>CAWEYH010000001.1:0-84103 GCA_963813275.1 uncultured Actinomycetota bacterium
GGTCAAAGGCGACATCGCCGCCACCGACCGGATCCCGCGCCGGGTGCCGGTGCCCATGCTTCGGCCGCCGCTGACGGCCTGCGTGCCGACCGGAGTGACTCTGGCGCCGGTAACCGCGTGGCAGTGATGCGCGACCACGGCGGTGTCGGCGACGCGCTGACCACCCGGCTGACCCGGCTCGGTGTCGACGTGGTCGAGGTGCACCCCTACGACGACGTCGACACCGTGCTCGCCGACAGTGTTGTCGACGGCGTGTACTGGCTGGCGGCGTTGGACGACGAGGGCCGCCTCGACGAGATGGACCTCGCCGGCTGGCACGACGCACTGCGCCGCCGGGTCCGCAACCTTTACCTGACCATGCGACGGGTCTACGAGCGCAGCCCCTTCCTGGTCGTCGCTACCCGCCTCGGCGGGTACCACGGCTACGACGCCGCCGGCGCGACGTGTCCGCTCGGTGGCGCCGTGACGGGGTTCGCCAAGGCGTACCGGCGGGAGCGGCCCGACACGCTCGTCAAGGCCGTCGACTTCCCGGTCAGCCGGAGGACGTCGGCGCTGGCCGAGGTGCTGATCGACGAGACGCTGCGCGACCCCGGCTGTGTGGAAGTCGGCCACGCGGCGGGCCGGCGCTGGGGCGTGGGCCTTGCGGACCGCCCGTTCCCGAGCGCCGACGAGGCCGGCGAATTCCTCGGCCCCGACCCGGTTTTCGTCGTCACCGGTGCCGCCGGCAGCATCGTGTCGGCGATCACCGCCGACCTCGCCGCCACGTGGCGCGGCACGTTCCACCTGCTGGACCTCACCCCCGAGCCCAACCCGGCCGACCCTGATCTGCGCCGGTACGTCGAAGACCGCGACGGCTTCAAGACCGAGATCGCCGCCCGGCTGCGACAGCGGGGCGAACGCCCCACGCCGGTTCTGATCGAACGAGAGCTGGCACGCTTCGAGCGGCTGCAGGCCGCGCTCGCGGCTGTCCGCGCCGTCGAGGACGCGGGCGGCACAGCCCACTACCACAGCGTGGACGTCACCGACGCCGACGTGGTTGAGAAGGTGCTCGCCCAGATACGCGACATCAGCGGGCGCGTCGACGTCCTGCTGCATGCGGCGGGGATCGAGGTCAGCCACGCGCTGCCCGACAAGGAGCCTCGCGAGTTCGACTTCGTGCTCGCGGTCAAGGGTGACGGTCTGTTCAACGTGCTGCATGCCGTCGGCAACATGCCGCTCGGCGCTGTCGTGGCGTTCAGCTCGGTGGCCGGGCGGTTCGGCAACGTCGGGCAGACCGACTACAGCGCCGCCAACGACCTGCAATGCAAGCTGCTCAGCAGCTTCCGCCGTACGCGTCCCGACGTGCGCGCGCTCGCGATCGACTGGACGGCGTGGGGCAGCATCGGGATGGCAACCCGCGGATCGATCCCGAAGATCATGGCGGCGGCCGGGGTGGACATGCTGCCCGCCGAGGCGGGCGTGGCGTGGATCCGGCGTGAGCTGAACACCGGCATTCCAGACCGCGAGGTCGTCGTCGCCGGTGCGCTGGGCGCGATCGCCGGCGAGTTCCATGACACCGGCGGAATCGACCCAGCGTCGCTGCCGGTGGACGGACCGATGCTCGGCGAAGTCGCCCGCGCCAGCGTCCACGACGGCCTGGTCGTGCGCACCACGCTGGACCCCGCCGCTCGACCCTTCCTCGATCACCACCGCATCGACGGCACCCCGGTGCTGCCGGGCGTGATGGGCATGGAGGCGTTCGCGGAGGCCGCCCGGTTACTCGCGCCCGACTGCCACGTCGCTGCCGTCGAGAACGTGGACTTCCGCGCGCCGCTGAAGTTCTACCGCGACGAGCCGCGCACGCTGACGATCACTGCGCTGCTGCGCCCGGACGGCGACGACCTGGTCGCAGAGTGCCGCCTGTCGGCGGAGCGCATGGTGCCCGGCGCCGAAAAGCCACAACAGACGGTGCACTTCACCGGCTCGGTACGACTGACGGCCGAACCGCCGGTCATTGACGACGACGCCGCCGCCCCCGGTGACGGCACCCCGGCACTGACCCCCGACCAGGTGTACCGGCTGTACTTTCACGGCCCGGCCTACCAAGTCGTCAGCGCGGCATGGAAGCAGGGCGACGGTGCAGCCGCCCGGTTCGCCGCCGATCTGCCGCCGCAGGTGGATGGTCCGGTGCTTATCGGACCTCGATTGGTCGAGTTGTGCTTCCAGACCGTCGGGCTGCTCGAGGCCGGCACGGACGGGGTTTTGGCCCTGCCGCTGCACGTCGGCGCGGTGCGGCTGAACGGGAGGCCAGAGGAACGGGCCGCACTCGTCGCGATCGTGCGCCGTGACGGGCACGGCGGGTTCCACTGCATCGTCTGCGACGACGACGGATCGCTCATTCTGCGCCTCGACGGGTACCGCACGGTGCCGCTGCCCGACCCGCCGCCAGAGGACGTCGTGGCCCCGATCCGCGATGTCATGAGCGGTTGAGGAGACGTACCGATGGGCAGACAGATCCGGCGGCTGGGCATCGTCAACCGCGGCGAGCCCGCCGTCCGCGCGCTGACCGCGGTCGCCGAACTCAATCAGGAGGGCCGGCGGCCACCGATCCGCACCGTCGTGCTCTACACCGATCCGGACGCCGACTCCTGGTTCGTACGAGAGGCAGACGATGCGGTGCCGCTCGGGACTGCGACGTTCGTCGACCCGGCCGACGGCACGCGCCGATCGCGCTATCTCGACGAGGCGGCGGTGATGGCCGCGCTGCGTGGCGCCGACGTCGACGCGGTATGGGTCGGCTGGGGCTTTGTGGCCGAGCGTGCGTCGTTCGCGCAGGCCTGCGAGGAAGCCGGCATCATCTTCGTCGGCCCGAACAGCGCCACAATCCGCCGGCTCGGTGACAAGGTGGCCGCCAAGCGGGTCGCCGAACAGGCGGACGTGCCGGTGGTGCCGTGGAGCGGCGGACCCGTCGACGACGTGACTCAGGCGACCAGCATCGCCGCGCAGCTCGGCTACCCCCTGGTGGTGAAGGCGGCATCGGGCGGCGGCGGGCGTGGGATCCGGATGGTCCGCGACGACGACGAGCTGGCCGCCGCGCTGCCGTCGGCGCGCGCCGAGGCGCAGCTTGCCTTCGGCGATCCCACGGTCTTCCTGGAGAAGCTGGTACCGGCCGCGCGTCACGTCGAGGTGCAGGTGATCGCCGACGGTTACGGCACTGTGTGGGCGGTCGGCATCCGTGACTGCAGTCTGCAGCGCCGGCACCAGAAGGTCCTCGAGGAGTCGGCGTCGACGGTGCTCGACGCCGCCAAGGAGCAGGCGATCCGCGACGCGGCCGTGCGATTGTGCGCGGCCGCCGGCTACCGCAACGCCGGCACGGTGGAGTTCTTGGTCGACCCGGAAACCGGCAGCTTCCAGTTCATGGAGGTCAATACCCGGCTGCAGGTCGAGCATCCGGTGACGGAGGCGACCACCGGGTGCGACCTGGTCAAGCTGCAGCTGCACGTCGCACAGGGCGGCCGGCTGACCGGCACACAGCCGACGGTCTCCGGGCACGCGATCGAGGCGCGGCTGAACGCCGAGGATCCCGAGAACGGATTCGCTCCCGCGCCGGGCCGGCTGGCCCGCCTGCGGCTGCCCGCGGGCAGCGGTATCCGCGTCGACGCCGGCGTTCGCGAGGGCGACCGGATCCCGGCCGACTTCGACTCGATGATCGCCAAAATCGTGGCGTGGGGCCGCGACCGCGACGAGGCGATGGCCCGGCTGCGACGGGCGCTGCGGGAAACCACCGCGGTGGTCGAAGGCGGCACGACCAACCGCTCCTTCCTATTGACTCTGCTCGATCGGCCGGAGGTGCGCAGCGGGCACTTCGACAACCACTGGCTGGACCGGCTGACGGGCGAGGCGGCGCATCTGCCCGCTCCCGACCCGGTGGCGCTGCTGGTCGCCGCTGTCGAGTCCTACGACCTCGACGAGGCCGCCGAGCGCGCCGCCTTCCACGCCCGCGCCGCGCGCGGCGGGGCCGAGTCGGCGGCCGGTGTCGGCCACCGCAGCCGGCTGCGCTACCGGGGACAGCAGTACGACCTGCACGTCTACCGCACGGGCGGCCAGACCTACCGAGTCACGTCCGGCGTCGCCACCGCGGATGTGGTGGTCCTCCACCGCGACGGGTTCGAGCGGCGGCTCGTCGTCGGTGACCGGATGCACCGCGTGGTCGTGGTCGTGGAAGGAGCCATGCTGCGGGTCGACGTCGACGGCGCCGCACACGCGGTGTTCCGCGACGACGGCGGCGTTGTGCGCGCCGGCGGGCCGGCGTTCGTGCTGTCGGTGCTCGTCGAACCCGGAGAGCGGGTCGCCGAGGGCGACTCGCTCGCCGTCGTCGAGAGCATGAAGATGGAAAACACCATCACCGCGCCGTTCGGCGGCACGATCGCCGCGGTCGAGGTTGCGGCGAACGTTCAGGTGGAAGCAGGCGCGCCAATCGTCCGCATCGCGACCTCCGATATCGATGAGGGCCGCGCGGGCGGCGCCGTCGATATCGCCGGCCTGGCCGCCGACCCGCCTGGCGCTCTCTCCTGCGAGCCGGTATACGACGCGCTGCGCAGCTACCTGCTCGGCTACGACCTCGACCCCGGCTCGGTGCAGACGATGCTGAGCACGCAACGCGAACTCAGCCAGACCGCGGCGGCGGCCGACACCGATCTGATGCGGTGCGAAGACGAGCTGCTGGATCTGTTCGCCGACGTCAGTTCGCTGTATCGGCCGCGCGGAGAAATCGATCCCGAAATGGCGCTGCTCACCGGCAGCACCCAGGAGTACCTGCTGTCCTACTTGCAGTGGCTGGACGCGGATCGGGCGGGACTGCCGGACTCGTACCGCCGGCGGCTGGAGCAGGCGCTGCTGCGCTACGGTGTGCGCGGACTGGACCGCACGCCCGAACTCGAGGAAGCGGTCGTCTGGATGTTCCGCTCTTTCCGCCGGGTCGCCGAGCTCGTGCCGGCGGTTACCGCCATCCTCGAGCGCCGGCTGCGCCACCGCGACAAGCTGGCGCAGCAGGCCGACCCGCAGATGCGGGCCCGGCTTGACCGCCTGGCCGCCGTCCAGGGTCGCCAGCGGGTGGTCGCAGAGCTGGCCCGCGACGTGCGGTTCCACTACTTCGACGAGCCGCTGCTGGCGGTCGCGGTCGCCGACGAGTACGCCGGGGCGGAGCGCGATCTCGATGCGCTGCGCGAAGATCCCGACGGCGCCGACCGGGCCGACCGAATCGACCGGCTCGTCGCCTGCGCACAGCCGCTGCGCGCAGAGCTGCTGCGCAGGTGGCGCAGCAGCGACGACCCCAGGCTGCGCCGAATGTTGCTGGAGGTCTACACCCGCCGGTTCTACCGGATCAGAGAACTGCGCGGACTTCAGATCCGCGAGCACGACGGCAGGCTGCTCGGCACCGCCGACTACGACTACGAGGGCCGGCCCATACACCTCGTCACCGGGTACGCGCGGCTGGAAGAGCTGCCCGAGCTTTCTATGACGATCGCCCGACACCTGGCCACGGCAGGCACCGGGCGGGAAGTCGTGGTGGATCTGGCGTTGTGGCGGCACGGCGAGAGTTCCGATGACGACGCCATCGTCGCCGAGGCCGAGAAACTCCTTTCCGACTGTGACTTCGGCCGCCTGCTGCACCGGCTGGACCTGACGGTGACGACCGTCGACGGAGCGGCACCGGACCGATTTCGCACCCATCACGTGACCTACCGCCAGCGGGATGGCCAGTTCGTCGAGGATCCCCTCTACCGCAATCTGCACCCGATGCTCGCCAAGCGGCTGGACCTGTGGCGGCTCGCGAATTTCGAGTTGCGCCGACTGCGCTCGGCCGAGGACGTGTACGTGTTCCACGGCGTGGCCCACGACAACCCCGCCGATCACCGGCTGTTCGCGCTCGCCGAAGTGCGCGACCTTACCTCTGTCCGGGCCGCTGACGGAGCGGTGCGGTACCCGCGGCTGGAGCTGATGGGTTTGCTCGCCTTGTCGGCGATGTGGGAAGCGCTGGCCACGTTCGACCTGCGGGACCGGCCGGCGGCCAACCGGATAGTGCTGTACATCCGCCCGCCGTGGGATCTGCCCCGCGACGCGTGGACAGAACTGGCACGGTCGCTCGGCGCCGCTGGCGCTCGGCGCCGGCCTGGAGAAGCTGGTGCTGCGCGTACAGTTCCCGGACGGTCGTGACCGGGTGCTGGAGGTGGAGGGCCTGGGCGAAGGTGTGACGGTGCGCGAACGCCCACCGGGACAGGATCCGATCGGTTCATTGACGCCTTATCGGCAAAAACTGTTGCGCGCCAACCGCTTTGGCGTCCCCTACCCGTACGAGATCGTGCGGATGCTTACCCCGCCGGCCGAGGCGGTAGCGCGGTTTCCGACCGGGCAGTTCGTCGAGCACGACCTCGACGCGCAGGGAATCCTCATCCCGGTGTCGCGGCCGTACGGGATGAACACCGCCAACGTCGTGGTCGGACTTCTGCGCAACGACACGGAGAAGATGCCGGAAGGCATGACCCGGGTGGCGCTGTTCGGCGACCCGACCCGCGGGCTCGGCAACTTGGCCGAGCCGGAGTGCAGGCGGATCATCGCGGCGCTGGATTTGGCCGAGCGGATGGGTGTACCGCTCGAATGGTTCACGCTGTCGTCCGGAGCCAAGATCGCGATGGACAGCGGCACCGAGAACATGGACTGGATCGGCGCGGTGCTGCGCCGCGTGATCGAGTTCACCCAGCGCGGCGGCGAGGTGAACATCGTCGTCACCGGGGTGAACGTCGGCGCCCAGCCGTATTGGAACGCCGAGGCGACCATGCTGATGCACACCCGCGGCATCCTGGTGATGACTCCCGCAAGCGCGATGGTGCTGACCGGCAAGCAGGCCTTGGACTTCTCTGGCGGGGTGTCGGCGGAGGACAACTTCGGTATCGGCGGCTTCGACCGGATCATGGGCCCCGAACGGCCAGGGCCAGTACTGGGCGTCCACTCTCGCCGACGCATGCGACATCCTGCTGCGCCACTATGAGTACACGTACGTGGTGCCCGGCGAAAGGTGGCCGCGTCGGCGTGCCACGACCGATCCGGTAGACCGTGACGTGCGCTCCGCGCCGCACACCGCGGACGCAGGCAGCGACATGGCAACTGTCGGAGACATCTTCTCGGCCACCCACAACGCCGAGCGCAAGAAGCCGTTCGACATGCGGTCGGTGATGCGTGCCACGGCCGACACGGATTCGGTGCCCTTGGAGCGCTGGGAGCAGTGGCGCGGTGCGGAGACCGCGATCGTGTGGGATGCGCACATCGGCGGAATCCCGGTGTGTTTGCTTGGGATCGAATCGCACACGGTGCCCCGGCGCGGATTCGTGCCGGCCGGCGGCCCCACGTCATGGTCCTCCGGCACACTGTTTCCGCAGTCGTCGCGCAAGGTGGCACGCGCCATCAACGCCGCCAGCGGCAACCGGCCACTTGTCGTGCTGGCGAACCTGTCCGGGTTCGACGGCTCGCCGGAGTCGATGCGCCGCTGGCAATTGGAATATGGCGCCGAGATAGGCCGCGCGGTGACCAACTTCCGCAGCCCGATCGTCTTCGTGGTGGTCTCTCGCTACCACGGTGGTGCGTTCGTGGTCTTCTCCAAGAAGCTCAACGAGCGGCTGGAGATCGCCGCCCTCGAGGGCTCGTTCGCGTCGGTGATCGGAGGCGCACCGGCGGCTGCCACCGTCTTCGCACGGGAAGTTGACGCCCGCACGGCGCAGGATCCTCGCGTGCGCGAGGCGGGCGAGCAGGTGCACGCCGCCACGGGATCCGATGCCAGCACGGCGCGGGCCCGACTTGCGGAAATCACGGCCTCAGTTCGGGCCGCGAAACTCAGTGAAGTCGCCGACGAGTTCGACCGGATCCACACCGTGCAGCGTGCGCGTGCGGTGGGCTCGGTGGACCGCATCATCAGCGCGGAGGCGTTGCGGCCCTACATCGTCGACGCTCTGAACCGCGGAATGTCAGAGGTGTAGCGGCCGGTGAAGCCAGGTATGTCGAGGTTCTGCGGGCGCCAGTACTCCCGGGTCGCCCAGCGCGACGGGCGGCGGACCGGCTACTTCCGCCGCAAAGGTGAGAAGGAACCGGCCTTCCCGCCGCCACCAGCCGGGAAAAACGGTTCCTTCGACGGCGCGCACCGTCAATGCGCCCCAACCGTCGGCGCGTGGTGCGGCCGGCATCACCTCGAGCGTGCGGGTGTCGCGGCGCAGCCCCACGCGCAATACCTTCAGCGCACTCTCCTTCGCCGACCAGATCAGATTTGTGAGCGCGTCACGCTCGTCGCCGGCCGCGCAGGAGGCGACCAGACGTTGCTCGGCCACGGTGAGGAAGTCGCGCACGAAGCCCGACGAACGCGGCTCCACCAACTCCAGGTCGCAGCCGAGGGCCGGCGGCGCCGTCGGCGACGTCACACACACTGCCCAGCCGGCGCGATCACTGATCGACACCCCCACCCCGATCGGGGCGCCGTCGACGCACACGTAGGGGGCGCCGCTTGGCGCATTGCGGACCTCGATGCCGGCCAGCGCGGCCGGGTCGGTGGGCCGGCCGGTGACCGAGGCGACGGCATGCTTGGCAACCAGCCGGCGCAGCAGGAACTCGTTGCGCCGCTTGGTATATCGCAGCGCTGCCAGGCTGGCTGCCTCGCCGGGCGCCAGCCAGTGTTCTCCTGCCGGAAGCGCGTCCTCGCCGAGTGCGAGCCACCGACGGCCTGGGTCGGCCGGGAACTGTGGCATGAGCACCTCCACGGAACGGTCCCGGTGCCGAATCTACTGCGGCCAGACAAGCTTGGATACGAAGAATCATGACAACGGTCGACATTCACCGACACGCGTCGCACAAACCGTTACATGCCGGCGACATGGAATCGGTGCTGTGGGGAATCGAGAAGGATCCCTTGCTGCGGCAGACGATGACTGCGGTTCTCATCCTCGATCGACCACCCGACCGCGAGACGCTGCTGGACCGCCTTGAACGTGCCAGCCGCACCCTTCCCCCGTTACGGCACCGGCTGGTGGAAGTGCCCTTTCGCCTGTCGACGCCCCGCTGGCTCGTCGACCCGAATTTCGATCTGTCGTACCACGTCCGCTGGATTGCTGCACCCGGCGACGGGTCTCTCGACGGCGTGCTCGAATTCGCGCGCCAGTCGGCGATGTCGGGTCTCGACCAGGCTCGCCCGCTCTGGGTCCTCACCGTTGTCGAGGGCCTGAAGGGGCGTCGCGCGGCCGTGATCCTCAAGATGAGTCACGTTCTGACAGACGGTGTAGGAAGCCTCGCGCTTCTCACCCTTCTCGGCGACTCCACCCGCACTCCACGTAAGCCGGGGCCGATGCCGGCCGCTCCGTTGCCCGAGAGGGACTCGCCATGGGAACTGGCTGCTGAGGCCGCCACAAACAACAGGCAGCGGATCTTTGGATCCATCAGAAGGTCCGCGAACACGGCGGTGCGCGCGATTCCCGGCGTGCTGGCCCATCCAAGAGACACCGCGAGCACCATCAGCAAGAACGTCAGGGCACTGGCAAAAATCATGACCCCGCCGATGAAGAGCCTGTCCCCGATCATGACGGAGCGGCGCGGATGGATGCGCTTCACTGCCCTCGAGGTCGACCTCGACGGCTTGCGCAATGCGGCCAAACCGCGCGGCTGCACCATCAACGACGCGTTCATCACAGCCGTCGCCCAAGGATTTGCGCTCTACCACGAGCGACATGGGAAACCTGTGAAGCGACTACGGGCCGCCGTCGCGGTCAACATCCGCAAACCGGGCGACTTCTCCATGGGAAACCACGTCAGAGGCGAGGCGATAGCCCTCCCGGTCAGCACCGACGACACGGCCCGCGTGATGACGATCTACCACGGTCTGCTCCACGACCTCAAGGAAGAAGTGAAACTTCCCTCGGCCACGGCACTCGATGGGATCCTCAGTGCCTTGGGCCCGGCGGTGGGGCCGCTGTTGGGGACGATGATGAAACACGACGACTTCGCGGTCAGCAACATTCCCGCCGGCGACCAAACCGTTTATGTCGCGGGGGCGAAGGTCGTCGCGCTCTACCCCTTCGGGCCCCTGATGGGCACCGCAGCCAACTGCTGCCTATTGGGGTACGACCACAGGGCATACGTCGGGATCAACGCTGATGCGGCAGCCGTGCCAGATCTGGACATGCTCGCCGGGTGCATCCGCGAGGGCTTCGACGCCGTCATCGCAATCGCCGACGTCGGCTAACAGAAAAGGTTGGAAATTGAAACTTTGCAGATCACGACCAGATCTGACCGCCGGTAGTTACGACGACGAGTTCGCCGAAGTGGCGGACGTCTTCAGGACGCAGATGGCCCGCACCGACGGCGGCGCCGCGGTGGCCGTCTATCACCGTGGCAGGCTCGTCGTCGACATGTGGGGTGGGGTTCGCACCGTGGATGGGGATCCCTGGGAACGCGACACGCTTGCCATGTGCTGGAGTTCGACCAAGGGTGTGGTCGCCACCTGCGCCCATGTGCTCGCCGACCGCGGGGAGCTCGACTACGACGAACGGGTCGCCACGTACTGGCCGGACTTCGCGCAGAACGGTAAGGGTGACATCACTGTGCGGCAGGTGTTGAGCCACTCCGCGGGTCTACACCGCTTGGGCACGATCATCGACCACGGATCGAGGATCCTCGACTGGGAGCACATGACCGATGCGCTGGCTCGGGCGAAGCCGGCATACCAGCCCGGAACCTCGGTGGGCTACCACGCACTGACGTTCGGCTGGCTCGTCGGCGAGTTGGTACGGCGGATCTCCGGCATCCCGATCGAGAAGTTCGTCCAGAAGGAAATCGCCGAGCCGCTCGGGCTCGACGGGCTGTATATCGGCTGCCCGCCCGAGCAGCGGCACCGTGTGGCGCCACTGGCGCCGATGGGGACCGCTTTCAAGCTTTGGTCGGACCCCATCGGTGGCTTCGCGTTCGACCTGCTGACACGGACCCTTCGCGCCGTCAGGTCGCCGATCAACCCGCATCGGATGGTCAACGCAGCGCTCTCCCGCGGTATGGAGGACGTGATTGCCGATCCCCGACTGCTCGATGCCGCCGTCCCGGCGATGAATGGATATTTCGACGCCGTGTCTCTCGGCGGCATGTACGCGATGCTCGCGGGCGGCGGCCGGCTGGGCGGTGTGCGCATCCTCTCTGAGGAGACGGTGCGCAAGGCCTCCGAGATCCAGAACGATCAACGCGACCGGGTCGTCATGATGACCATGCAGTGGCGGCTCGGGTATCACCGGGTGCCGATCATTTACAAGCAGCTTCCGCGCGCCTACGGCCACTTCGGGTTCGGTGGCTCGGGCGGCTTTGCCGATCCCGAGCACGACCTGGCCCTGGCCATGGTGTGCAACCGTGGCCAGGGCACACCGATCGGCGACCTGCGGATCCTTCGCCTCAGCCAGGCCACCGCTCGCGCCGTTCAGTCCCTCAGCTAGTCATGATCCGAGCTGTCGGCGTCAGCGATGCCGGGAATCGCTCGAATCAGCCCAGCACCGGAAACCGCCTCTGGCGGCCGAGCCGGTCGAGGGCGGTCTGCATCACCGAGCGGACTTGGGCGTCAACTTCGTTGACGTCGGGATCCTCGCCGAACTGGGCGGCGATGTCGATCGGCTTCAGCACCTGATAAATGATCTTGCTTGGCAACGGAAAATTGGCGGGGAACAGCGAACTCATGCCGAATGGGAAACCGATGGTGACCGGCAGAATCTCCATCCGTACGCGCGTGAGACCCAGCCGCTTGGCCAGCCAGACGCCGCGGGTCACGAATAGCTGGGTTTCCTGACCCCCGATCGACACCGCTGGCACGATCGGCACGCCGGCTTCGATCGCGGTTCTGACGTATCCGGTGCGGCCGTCGAAGTCGATGACGTTCTGGGTCAGCGTCGGGCGGAACGCGTCATAATCCCCGCCGGGAAACGCCAGCACGACCGCGCCCGAGTGCAACGCCTCCGCAGCCTTTTCCCGGCTGGCGTGGACGACGCCGAGGCGGCCCAAGTATCCGCGGAACGGGGTGAAGAACACGCCGTAGTGGGCCAGTGTGTAGAGGGGGCGGTCGTATCCGAACTTCTGGTAGAAGGCCGGGGCCAGGACCAGTACATCAGGTGTCAGCACGCCGCCGGAGTGATTCGAAACCATCAATGCGGCGCCGAGGGGTGGAACGTTCTCCAGCCCCCTTACCTCCGCCCGGAACCATCGCTCGACTACGGGCGCGATCACGTTCCCAAACTGCTTGTTGAAGTCCGGATCCCACTTCGAGAGCTCCTGATCATCAATTTCGTTCTCGTTCATGGTTTCCCCTGCAGTGTCGGTCGTGCAGCAACCGCCGCCATGTCGATGACGTTAGCCCCCGGCAGGTAGGTCTACATGGGGCGTTCGTCACTTCCCGAGCCGCCGAAGGACCGTCATGCGGTATGGGGGGTGTGCGCGGTGAAACTTGCGAGCAGAATGCGGAAGCACGTGCGGTCAAATCAATCCGTTTGAGTGAGGAACGTGGGTATGAAGCGCGTGACGATTGACCCGCGCCACCACGAGGCGGTGATCTTCGACCTCGACGGTTTCGTTGCCGACATCACGGCGCTCCACGCCGCTGCCTGGAAGAAATCACTCGACAACTATCTGGCCCGGAGGCCTGCGAACGAGAGCGAAGACCACTCTCCCTTCGCCGACGACGACTACCGCACGTGCCTCGACGGCAAGCCGCCCCTCGACGGGCTCGCCGACTTCCTGGCCTCGCGGGGCATATCGTTGCCGCGCGGCAACAAGGAGGACACCTCCGAGGAGACGGTGTGCGGGCTCGGCAAGCGCGAGCAGGACCTGTTCCTCGATTTGTTGGAGGACGCCGTGCCAGGGCTCGAGTCGACGGTCGATCTGGTGCGAGGACTGCAGGAGGCCGGCGTTGCGATGGCGATCTCCGCGTCGAGCCATGATTGCCGGCGTGTGTTGCGCGCCGCCGGCATCGAGGATTTGTTCGGCTCCCCCCTCGAGGCAGCGCGCAGACTCGCCGCGAATCCGGACCGGTCCGTGCTCGTCGTGGATGCCGAGGCCGGGGTGGAGGCGGGCCACAAATGCGGCTTCGCGGTCGTGATCGGTGTAAACCGCACCGGTGATGCCGACGAGCTGCTGGCATGCGGTGCCGACGTCGTGGTCGACGATCTTTCTCACATCGAGATCCGCAAGGGTGACAAAAAGGTGGCGCAGCTTCCAGACGCCCTCGACTCCTACGGTCAGCTGGTAGGCGTTGTCGCCGGCCGAGAGCCGCTCCTCTGTCTCGACTACGACGGGACGCTTTCGGCGATCGTCTCGGACCCCGACGCGGCCACGCTTGTCGACGGCGCGGTCGAGGCCTTGGAGCGCTTGACGGCGCAATGCCCGGTGGCGATATTGAGCGGCCGGGATCTGGCGGACATCCGGGGCCGGGTCGGCCTGCCGGGGATCTGGTACGCCGGTAGCCACGGCCTCGAGGTCATCGGACCCGCAGGCACTTACTACCAGAACGATGCGGCAACCGCCGCGATACCCGCCTTGGAGAGCGCAGTTGCGGAACTGCGCAACGACCTCGAGTCGATCCCCGGAGCGCGTTTGGAGCATAAGCGGTTTGCCGTCGCCGTCCACTACCGCAACGTCGGTGGAAACCACATTGCGGAGGTTGTGGCGGCCGCGCACCGCCGTGGGCGACGGCATGGGCTTCGAGTGACCAACGGCCGCAAGGTCGTCGAGCTGCGGCCGGACGTGGACTGGGACAAGGGCGACGCGCTGCGTTGGATCAGCGACAACGTCCGCCAAACGGATCGTGTGGTGCCTGTCTACATCGGCGATGATCCCACCGACGAACAAGCCTTCGACGCGATCCGATACACGGGCATCGGGATCGTTGTGCGGAACGACGAGGACGGCGGGCGCCCTACGGCCGCTCAGTTCATCCTGCGAGGTCCGCAGGAAGTGGCCACGTTCCTCAGCAGTGCGGGGGACTGGCTGGCATACCAGAACCAGACCCTCGACGGCACATGGGCGTTCACGTTCGAGGGCTATGACCCGCACAACGAGAAATTGCGCGAGGCATTGTGCACGGTCGGCAACGGCTACTTCGCGACGCGGGGCGCCGCACCGGAATCGAAGGCGGGTCAGGTTCACTATCCGGGCACCTATGCCGCGGGCGTGTACAACCGTCTCGATGACCTCGTCGGCGGCACCCGGACGCAGCACGAGAGTCTGGTGAACCTGCCCAACTGGCTTCCGTTGACATTCCGCGTCGACGGCGGCGACTGGTTCGAGGTCGATGAGGTCACTTTGTCGTCTTATCGCCAGACCTTCGATCTTCGCGGCGCGGTGCTGACCCGTGAGTTGCGCTTCCGTGACGATGCCGGCCGTACCACGTCGGTGACGCAGAACCGATTCGTGGCGATGAACCAGCCCCACGTGGCCGCCCTTGAGACGACCATCGTCGCGGAGGACTGGTCGGGGACGATCGAGATCCGTTCGACGCTCGACGGTAACGTCCGCAACAGCTTGGTGGAGCGGTACCGCGACTTGGCCAGCAATCACCTACAGGGCCTGGAAAAGCGTGCATTGTCCGAGAATTCGGTGATCATGACGGCTGAGACGTCGCACTCGCAGATCCCTGTCGCACTGGCCGCGCGGACCAGTCTGTGGCACGGCGACACGCCTGCACCGGCGACGTATCGGCTGGTGGACAACGAATTCGAGATCGGTCACGACATCTTCACCGAGCTCGAAGCGGGCGGGTCACTGAGTGTCGAGAAGGTCGTAACGCTAGTCACCGGCCGGGACGTTGCCACGTCCAAAGCTGCCGAGGGGGCCGAGCGCAGGCTCGGCCGTCAGGGACGATTCGAAGAGATCCGTCACGGGCACATGCTCAGCTGGGCCCATCTGTGGGAGCGGCTGGCCATCGACGCCGAAAGCCAAGCCGACGAAATGCGCATCCTGCGAATGCATTTGCTGCACCTGTTGCAGACGGTGTCCTACAACTCCGAGGATCTCGACGTCGGGGTGCCGGCCCGGGGCTTGCACGGTGAGGCGTATCGGGGCCACGTCTTCTGGGACGAGCTGTTCATCTTCCCGGTGCTGAACCTGCGGCTTCCGACGATCACGCGGTCGCTGCTTCGGTATCGTTACCGGCGGCTTCTGGAGGCGCGCCGAGCCGCAAAGCTGGCCGGGTATCGCGGCGCGATGTACCCATGGCAGTCCGGCACCGACGGCCGCGAGGAAAGTCCAGAGCTGCATCTCAATCCGCGATCCGGGCGGTGGCGGAGGGATCCCAGCCATCTTGCTCATCACATCGGGATAGCCGTTGCGTACAACGCATGGAAGTTCTATCAGGTTACCGGCGATTTGGCTTACTTGATCGACTACGGGGCCGAGATGCTCTGCGAAATAACGCGATTCTGGGTGAGCAGAGTCACCTACGAACCCGAGCGAGATCGCTACACAATCAAGGGTGTCATAGGTCCAGACGAATTCCATTGCGGCTACCCGGATCGGCCGTACGAAGGCGTCGACAACAATGCGTACACCAACGTGATGGCGGTCTGGGTGATCCTGCGTGCGATGGACGCGCTGAAGTCGATGCCGCTGCCGAGTCGGCTCGACCTGCGTGAGAAGCTCGGCATCACGGACAAGGAGCTGTCGCAGTGGGATCACGTCAGCCGACGCATGTTCGTTCCTTTCCACGACGGTGTGATCAGTCAGTTCGAAGGCTATGAGCAACTGGCCGAACTGAATTGGGACGCCTACCGCGAGCGGTACGGCAACATCCAGCGCCTCGACCGCATCCTTGAGGCCGAGGAGGACGACGTCAACCGGTACAAGGCCTCCAAGCAGGCCGACGCGCTGATGCTGCTTTACCTGATGTCATCCGATGAACTGCGCGATCTGCTCGCTCGGCTCGAATACCTCGTCAGCCACACACAGATCCCGAAGATGGTCGATTACTACCTGGCCCGAACCTCGCACGGATCAACGCTGAGTGGCGTCGTACATACGTGGGTGCTCGCCCGGGCCAACCGCGATCACGCGATCGAGTTTTTCGAGCAGGTGCTCAAGTCGGATATCACCGACATCCAGGGCGGCACCACGTCCGAAGGCATCCACCTCGCGGCGATGGCCGGCAGCGTCGACCTCGTGCAGCGGTGCTTCACCGGTCTGGAAACGCGTCAAGATCGCATCATTTTGTCCCCGCACTGGCCGGAAAGCGCGCCAGCGCTGGGCTTTCCGATCCACTACCGCGGCCACCGCCTGTACCTGAGGGTGACAGGGAAGGGCGCGGAGGTCAGCGCGGACCCTCGCGACGTGCCGCCGATCACCGTCGAATGCCACGGCCACGTGCAACGGCTAGAGCCGGGAAGCACGATTCAGTTCAGCTGATGTCGCTCCACCTCCAGAAGGTGCCCGGGTCGTCTTCACGACGCCCTGCAGCGACTTGATCAGGAGCTGGCTTCGCTGCACGCTCGTTCAGCGTCCCGACCGCACGGGTCATCGACCAGGTTGGGCATCGCGTCGTAAAGGCGGTCGAGGAACTTGCGCAGAGCCTTGATCGCGGCACGTTGTCTGGCTTCGACCCGTTCCAGCACCTCTTCGGACGGGGGTGCGTTTGCCTGCTCGACTACAGTCGGCCCGGCTGGCTTGAGATAGCGCGTAGCAAACGGTCGCGCACCGCGGTAGGGAGTTTCGTCACAAAGGCGAGTTGCAACTTAGGCCCAAGCCCGACGACATAGCGCGCTCGCGGCCGGCGGGCCGTGAGCGCTTTCTCAACGAGCTCGGCGACCCTCGTCGGTGGCACCGCCATCTTCTGCGACCTGGCTATTACCTTCGCCAATCCCTGCAAGTGCTTTTGGTAAAGCTGCCGAGTCTCCTCCGATACCTCCGGGGACATCTCGTCCAGACGGGTCTGTGCGGCACGCCACATGTCGGTCTTGGTCTGCGCGGGCTCGATGATCACCACCGGGATATCCCATGACTTCAGCTCCATCCGCAGCGCATCCGCGGCCGCTTCCAGTGCGAACTTCGACGCGCAATAGGCGCCGAGCAGCGGGAAGGACACCCTGCCATTGAGACTTGAGATGAACACGACCCGGCCGTGCGATCGACGCAGACGCGGCAGCGCGGCCTGAGTCACTGCCAGCTGACCGACCACATTGACCTCCAGCTGCCGACGTAGCTCGGTCGGCGGGATGGCCTCCATCGGCCCCTTCACAACCACGGCGGCGTTGTTCACCACGGCGGCGAGCCGTTCAGGCAACAAATCATCCAGCGCCGCGAGATGATCGGCGTTCGTGATGTCGAGGATGACAGGCGTGATGCGCCGACTTTCCGCCTTGAGTTTTGCCGCATCCTCCTCGTTGCGAACACCCGCGAAGACGTCCCACCCCTTTGCGGCAAGGTAAGTAGCCGTGGAATAACCGATACCCCGGGAGGCTCCCGTCAGCAGAACCGGCGACATGACCGCGAGCGTAGTCCGGCGAAGGAAGCAAAGAGAAGAAGGTGACCCGGAAGGGGTCAGTGAGAAGCGTTTCGGCCTCTAGCCCGACAACTCGACCGGGAAGACGCGGTGGGTGCCGCTGAATCCTTTTAACTCGACTTCGCGGACCGCTCCGAACGCGAAGTCGTCGCCGACGGCGTCGTGCACCGACTCGCTCACCAGGATCTCGCCGCCGGCGGCCTCGGCCGCCACCCGAGCGGCCATCGCGACGTTGCGGCCGAACAGGTCGTCACCGCGTTGCACGGACTTGCCCATGTGGATCCCGATGCGCACACGAATGTTCCTGTTACGCATGCGGTTCACGCCGCGGCACAGTGCGTGTTGGACCGCGATGGCGCACCTCATGGCCTCGACCGGGTGTGCGAACGCGACCATGAACCCATCACCCTGGCTCTTGACGACGTGACCGGAGTGTTCGTTGACCAGCTTCCGCATCAGCTTGTCGTGGCGCCCGATCAGCCAGGCCCACGCGCGGTCACCTATTCGCTCGTTCAGCGCGGTCGAGTTTTCGATGTCGGAGAACAGGATCACCACGATGCGCTGCCGGCTGAGCCAACTTAGGTCCGGCCGCTCGACTTCCGCCCACTCCGCAAGTTCCTCGATCGGGCCGCGCACGGCGGCCCCGATCCCTGTCTTGAGGAAGAGATTTGCAGTGTCCCAAAGCGTTTTGACGACGTCGCGCCCACCACCGGGGTTCAGCGATTGTGGCCCGTTGAGGTCACGGCGCGGGTCATCGCTTGCCCGCGGGCTCTTGTCAGACTCCCGCCGGCTGCGAATCAGCAGCACCCACAAGGTGACAAGTGCTACACCCTCGATGACGGCGACCCCTGCGAACACCCAAACCAGAACGTCGGTCACCTCACCGAACATGGGCCTCCCGCATTCATCGAACGGGTGCGAGCTGTTGCTCCACCGCCAGGACGTGCCGTGTCGTCTTCACCACCGTGTCGGGATTGAGGCTCATCGAGTCGATGCCCACCCGGACCAAGAACTCGGCCATGTCGGGGTAATCCGATGGCGCCTGTCCACACAGCCCGGAGTGAATTCCGTTGCGGCGGCAGCCCTCCACCGCCATCCGAATCATCTCCTTGACGCCCTCATCGCGTTCGTCGTAGTCGAAGGCCACGATCTCGCTGTCACGGTCGACGCCGAGAGTGAGCTGGGTGAGGTCATTGGAACCGATGGAGAAGCCGTCGAAGCGCGTGGCGAACTCATCGATCAGGAGCACGTTGTTCGGGATCTCGCACATCGCGTACACCTTGAGCCCGTTCTCGCCGCGCCGCAGACCATGTTTGGCCATCTCCTCCAGAACCAGGTCCGCCTCGGCCACTCGGCGCACGAACGGGATCATCAGCACGACGTTCGTCAGGCCCATCTCTTCGCGCACGCGCTTCATCGCCTGGCACTCGAGCGCAAAGCCCTCGGCGTAGGCGGGATGCGCATAGCGCGATGCGCCGCGGAAGCCGATCATCGGGTTGCTCTCTTCTGGCTCGAAGGCTGCCCCGCCGACCAGGCTGGCGTATTCGTTGGTCTTGAAGTCCGACATCCGCACCACCACGGGCTTCGGCCAGAAGGCGGCCGCGATCGTGCCGATTCCCTCCGACAGGCGCTCCACGAAGAAGTCGCCCCCGTCGGAGTAGGCGTACGTCAGCCGATCGATGGTCCGCAGGGCTTCGGGGTCGTTGACCTTCTCCGGGTGGAGCAGGGCAAGAGGGTGCACACGGATGTACTCGTTGATGATGAACTCCATCCGAGCAAGCCCCACGCCGTCGTTCGGGAGGAACGACGTCTTGAACGCGAGATCGGGGTTCCCGAGGTTGATCATGATCTCGGTCCGCGGCCGCTTCATGTCACCCACCTCGGTGCGATCCACGTGGAAAGGCACCTCGCCCCGGTACACGCGCCCCGAATCGCCCTCGGCGCACGACACCGTGACGACCTCGCCGTTGGGCACACTGGTCGTCGCGTCGCCTGCGCCGACCACAGCGGGGATGCCGAGTTCGCGGGCGATGATCGCCGCGTGGCAGGTCCGGCCGCCGCGGTTGGTGACGATCGCCGCGGCCGTCTTCATGACCGGCTCCCAGTCGGGCGTGGTGGTGTCGGATACCAGTACTTCGCCGGGCTGGAAGTCGGACAGGTGGGTGAGGTGCTCGATCCGTCTCACCACGCCCGAGGCGATCTTCTCGCCGACCGACCGCCCCTCGGTGAGTACCTCGCCTCGGCCGTCGAGCGCGTACCTCTCCAGCGCCGTCGCGCTGTGCTGGGAGGCCACCGTCTCCGGACGGGCCTGGACGATGTAGAGCTTCCCGTCGATCCCGTCCTTGGCCCATTCCATGTCCATGGGCCGGCCGTAGTGCTGCTCGATCGTGCACGCATAGCCGGCCAGCTCCAGGGCGTCCTCGTCGGTGATGCAGAAGCGGGCGCGGTCGGCCTTCGGCGTGGGGATGTTGCGAGTGGTGTACTTCGTCTCACCTTCGACGAAGATCATCTTCACCGCCTTGTCGCCGACCAGCCGGCGCAGCACCGCGCGATGCCCGGCGAGGAAGGTCGGCTTGTGGACGTAGAACTCATCGGGATCGACGGCGCCCTGCACCACGTTCTCGCCGAGGCCGTAGGCGCCGGTGATGAACACCGCATCCCGAAATCCTGATTCGGTGTCGAGGGAGAACATCACGCCCGACGCGGCGAGGTCGGAGCGCACCATCTTCATCACGCCGATCGACAGGGAGACCTTGAAGTGGTCGAAGCCCTGGTCGATGCGGTAGTGGATGGCGCGGTCGGTGAACAGGCTGGCGAAACAACGCTGGCACGTGTCGAGCAGGCTCTCTGCGCCCTTGATGTTGAGGAACGTGTCTTGCTGCCCGGCGAAGCTCGCGGTCGGCAGATCCTCGGCGGTCGCCGAGCTCCTGACGGCCAGACTGACGTCCTCGCCGTACTCCTGCTGAAGTTTGCGGTAGCCATCCACGATCTCCGTGGCCAGGTCGTCGGGGAGCCCGGCCCCGTAGACGATCTCACGGGCGCGATTGCCCTTGCGTGCCAGCGCGGCGACGTCGTCGGGGTCGAGTCCGTCAAGCTCGGCGTGCAGAAGGTCCCAGGCGCCGGCCTGGTCGAGCATGTAGCGATATGCATTGGCAGTGATGGCAAACCCGTGCGGTACGCGGACCCCCTGGTCGGACAGCTTCTGGAACATCTCGCCGAGCGACGCATTCTTTCCACCCACGAGCGGCACGTCCTCGATGCCGAACTCCTCGAAGAAGCGGATGTAGCTGGATTTGCCCATGATCTGTCCTCTCGTAGCGTCAAGCTGTCGGGCGGCCGAGCCCGGCCACGGGGTCGGCCGGGTCCGCCGCCGGGGAGGGCACCGGAATCGGCTCGAGCCGGTTGCCCGGCGCGATCGACAAACAGTTCTGCACCGCTGGCAGGCCGGTGAAGCGCTGCCTGATCCACGCGATTGCGTTGGGCAGCCAGATCCCGATGCTGGTGATGTGGCTGAGCGCGTTGTACTGCTCGTAGTGGACCTTCGTGCCCTTCGCGCAGTAGGCGCGGGCCAGCGTGCGCACGTCGCCGGCGATCATCACCCCGTCGCCGGCGCCGATGCCTGGC
Source organism: uncultured Actinomycetota bacterium (assembly GCA_963813275.1). Lineage (GTDB taxonomy): Bacteria > Actinomycetota > Actinomycetes > Mycobacteriales > Mycobacteriaceae > Mycobacterium. The sequence continues at coordinate 21,149 of CAWEYH010000001.1, forward strand.
TTGTCGCCCGGTGTCCACTCCAGATCGCCGTTGGCGCCCTGCCCGATGAACAGCGGGATCGTCGGTGTCCCGCCGGCGTCCATGATCAGCTTGTTGGCCAGCCTGGCGTAGAGCGGGATGCTCTCGGGAGTCGGGTACTCGGGCCTGACCAAGTCGGTCCACTTCAGGCCGCCGTACCGGCCGAGGACGTTGATGATCGACGTGGTGCGCAAGTCGTGAAAGACCTGCGCGCCGTAGGGGCTCAGATAAGGCGTGAAATCGGTTTCGAACGCGCGCGCGATACCGATGAGCGCCATCGGCATGACACCGGCCCAGAAGTAGCTGCCCTCGACGTACAGCAGGTTACGCGCAGGGTGGACAAGCACGCCACCCATCGCCGCACCGATCAGGCGCCTGTCGAGGTCGGGCGCGTATGCCGGGGCGAGCTCGGCGGCCCACTCGGTGGCGATCGCACCGCCGGAGTAGCCGAGCATCGCAACCCTTGCATCGTCCGGGAGCCCGACCGTCGACGAGTTGACCGCGGCGCGGATCGAGTCGAGCGTGTTCATTCCGTATTCAGGGCCGGCGGCGAAGTCCGCCTGCTGGCCTTCGGTGTCGGGGACGATGACCGTGTATCCCGCTGCGAGGAACGGACCGAAGACCGCAAGCTCGACGCTGGGGACAACTCCGCCGAGCGTGAGTCCGCCGGAGATCGCATACGACGGTTCGTCATTACGGTTGAGCGAGTCGTAAGCGGACTGATACGAGAGCGCCTTCGTCTTGTTGCGCTGGTTCAGCGGCTGAATGATCGAGGTGACGTTGACGGTCGGGTTGCCGGTCTGGCTGGTCGACCGGTAGAGCAGCTGCGTGGCCTTCAGCGACGTCGGGACGCCCAAGATGTGGTAAGGAATGCTGCGAGTCTGCAGCACTGTTCCGGGCGCAATGCTCGCCAGCGGAGTGCTGCCGGCGTACGAGTAGAACGGATCATCCTTCGGCTGCACCGCCACGACCGGAGCCGGCGCGCCACTCGGATCGGGATACCAACCTGTTGGTTGCAGTGGTGCAGTCATCGCTCCCCTTGGTCGTGGGAACTATGTTGCCCTCCGTGGAGACCCGGCAACAGGGACTTTCGACCTGCGATACGCGATCCGAAACTTGGGGAAGGAGGCTGGGGGAGCATTCCCGGGCAAACGCTAACGGTTGTGTTGCGACGCGATACCGGCGGGATACCGACCAAAAGCGCCGATAATCACTTTTGCCACTTCAGTCACTATCGTCCCAGGGGTGCGTCGGGGCAATCGACTAGTAGCGATCGCAGTCGCCAGCGCGACGGCGGCTTCCGTCGTCGTCCCCTTGACGGTGATCGCGCCGGCGGCGGCGGACCCTTGCGGGGTGTCGAGCGCCGGTCCGTCGACCCAGTCAACGATTCCGAACCTGCCCAATCTGCCGATCCTGCATCTGCCGATCGGGCGCAAGCCGTCCATTCTGGAAGGCAAGACGAGTCCTAACGCCGACCCGAACAAGACCACCCAGACCGGCGTCGCGCCCAACATTCTTCCCGCCGCGGCCCCGGCGGCGTCGGCGGCTACCACCGTCGGGTGGATCACCGGCCCAAACACACTTTCCTACAGCCGGTTCCGCATCTCCGGCGCCGACCTCGGAATCGTATGGAACAACGGCCAGACCGGGCCCAACAACCAGGTGCTGATCGCCTTCGGCGACACCTTCGGCGATTGCTCGGCCTCCGATCAGGAGTGGCGGAAGAACACGTTGTTCCGTAGCTCCGCCCGCGACCTAACCCACGGAATGGTCATCCCGCCAACACAACTCGACGACATTTATGCGGGCTCGCCCATCGATCCTCCCGACAAACACGTAGAGCCTTTCTCGCGGCAGGTGATCCTCAGCCTCAACCTGCCGATCACAGAGGTCACGGTTATTCCCACTGCCGGAATTTCAGTGGGCACAACGCAATACGTAAACTTCATGTCTGTCAGCAAGTGGGGGTCGGCGGGGCAGTGGTCGACGAACTTTTCAGCGGTCGCGGTCTCCAACGACAACGGCGAGCACTGGGTTGTCCCGACGTCGAGCATCCGTCCGGCCTGGTTCAACTCGGTGCCGAACGTCCCATTCGTCTGGGGATACCAGAACTTTCAGATGGGCGCCTATCTCCGCTACAACGGGTACGTCTACGCCTATGGGACGACCCCTGGTCGCGGCGGGGCACCGTTCCTGTCACGCGTACCGGAGAAGTCGGTGCCCGACCTATCCGCTTACGAGTACTACACGCCGTTCGGGTGGCTGAAGAACCTGCCGTTCTTGGCAATCCAGGTGGTGTGGGCACCAGGCAGCGAGATGTCGGTGGCGTGGAACGACTACCTCAAGAAGTTCATCATGCTCTACACCGACAGCTTCAGTAACGTCGTGATGCGCACGGCGGACAAGCCCGAAGGGCCATGGAGCCTGGCGAAGACCATCGTGTCATCGACGGCCGTACCCGGTGGCATCTACGCCCCGTACATCCATCCGTGGTCGAGCGGCCGTGACTTGTATTTCACGTTGTCGCTGTGGTCCAACTACAGCGTGATGCTGATGCACACCACGTTGGGGTAGAGAAACCGCTGTCGCCCACGAATGGACGTGCTCGTTGGTGAGCAATCCGTATGCTGGGACTGGCCCGCGTGGGTTTTGCGGACAGGAGTCATGCCAGGCGTTGACGACCCCGACGACGTGCCACCAATCGGCAGCGACGGGGTCGACACCAGCGCACCGCTCCTTCATCGAAGGACGCGACGCAGAACGTTCTTGCTGGCGGGCAACGCGATCATCGGCGGGCTCGGCGCCGCGGTTGTCTACCGTGGCTTTCAGCACCCGACTCCTGTCGCCGGACCGCACTCCGGCCAACAACCCAACGCGGCTCCGCAGTTGCGTGTGCGGCGGTCGATCACCGATCTGCAAGACCAATACATGGCGGCCAACAGGAAGCCGCTCGAGGACTTGTGGCGTGCATGGATCGGCGTTAAGCAACTGCCCCCTGAGGACCCGCGATCGTTCTTCACGCTTGGCGGCTACCACGGCCTGCCATTCCGCGGAATCGGCGCAACCGACCCTCACTTTTGGGGCGGCTACTGCCACCATGGCAATGTCCTGTTTCCCACCTGGCATCGCCTGTACCTGGTCAAGATGGAAGAGGCGCTGCGCAGCATGCCCGGCTGCCAGGACGTCACATTGCCTTATTGGGACGAAACAAGCGCCGATTCGCTGGCCAACGGGATTCCGTGGGCGCTGACCCGAAAGACCGTCGAACTCGACGGGCAAACCATCTCAAATCCGTTGCGCTCGTTCATCTTCAACGCCGACGTCGTCGAAAGCATCACGACCGACGGCCCCGCCTACGGCAAGCCGAAAGGATACGAAACCGTCCGCTACCCGCTGTCCGGTCTGATCGGCACACCCGCCGCCAGCGCTGCCACCGCCGCGCACAACGCGCTATACCCGGACTACGACCACAACGTCATGCTGCTCAACCAGAACATCACCAACTGGCTGGCCGGCACCATCGTCATCGGCGGACAGCCTGAGCGCAAAGGCCAGATCGCCGACAACTACCGCAAGTGCCTCGACGCTCCCAACTACACGGTGTTCTCCAACATGACCTCATCCTCGCAGTGGAACGACGAAGTCACCCACAACAGCCGTCCGGGGCCGACGGTGCAGTCAGTGGACGTGCCGCACAACGGAATTCACCTCGCCGTCGGCGGTTGCGACGTACCGGGCTACAATCAGTCGCCGATCGAAGGTGCCAACGGAGACATGGGCGAGAACGAGACCGCCGGCTTCGATCCGATCTTCTTCTTCCACCACTGCTTCGTCGACCGAGTGTTTTGGCTCTGGCAGCAACGACACGGCGCCACAGACCAATTGGAGATCCTCGCGGGGTACAGGGGCACCAACTCCTCGGACTGGCAGGGTCCCACACCCGGCCGGCAGCCGAACACACCGCTGGACCTGAATACACCACTGCACCCGTTCACCAAGCCGGACGGAACGCCCTACACGTCGGCGGACTGCATCAACATCGAGACCGGCCTCGGTTTCACCTACGGCCCGGGCTCGCTGCAGGACCTACCCGCGCCGGCAGAGCCCGCCCCGGGAAGAAATTCCAGAGTGATCGCAGTGTCCGGGATCAACCGCGGCGACATCCGTGGGTCATTTCTGGTGTCGGCGTTCGGCACGACCGGCGGCCGGCGGGTGCACCTCGGCACCGAGGCTGTCCTGAGCAGCTGGAACGTCGGCGACTGCGCAGACTGTGACGTGAAGGCGTTTTTCGAGGTGCCGCCAGTCACCTCCGGGATCATGCCCCGCGCGACCGAGCTCATGCTGGCCGAGAAGAGTTCCTACGAGGTTGAGGTGCACACCCACGACCGGGTGATCCACCCCCGCGGGCCGGTGCCAGCGACGATGAGGGAAAACCCACTTCCGGATGATCAACCCGACTTCGGCTTCGAAATCAGATGAACCTGCCGCGTCGACGGACTCAGCCGGCGGCCCACTCCTTGGCGCGCTCGAGATCGTCGAGGCCGAACAGGGCGAGTTCGCCGGGGACCATCCACGCCAGCGCATGCAGCGTGTGGGCGATCCATTCCTTATCGGACACTACTGCGATTCGCTTGAAGGCCGAATGATGCTGGAACAGAGCGCCCAAGCCCAGCTTCAGATCCTCGACCAACCCGCCGGGCCCGAAGCCCTCGTAATCGGACGCGATGACCTCCACGATCCTGATCTCCCCGGTCTTCAGCAATTCCTCCATGGCCGGCTTGAACTCGCGCAGGTCGTCACCCAACAGTCGGCCCGACACGCGGATTCCGGTCACTCCCTCCGGCATGTCCTGCAGTACTTCGATCATCGAATTCTCCCTCTCGCTCAGCCGAAGCCCCGGTCCCGATGACGGGGGCGTAGGGATCGGGTCGAATTATCCGCCCCTGAGTGCAGTGTCGTCACGGTCTTTCTCTTCCGGTGTCGGCCTGGTTCGCGACGACCGTCGTGCCGCCGCGACACGAACGCGGTGGGCGCCGGCAGTGCATTGGTCTTCCTGTGCTCGCGGTCGTGATCGCGCTGCTCGGCGATCCCGCCCTCGTCGGCTAGCCTTCAGATTGTCGCGAACAGGACTAAGGGGGAATCATGGTCAGGCTCCCGCTAATCGCAGCCAGCACCCTGCTCGCAGCCGTCGCGCTCGTCGTGCCCGCCCACGCCGACCCACCGATCTATCCGCCTAGCTATGGCAGCAGTGGGGTTTACGCGGTCGGCGCTCAGTTCCGCGATGGGCTGACGGCCTCCATCCCGCCAGGCCACTACCGAGTCGAGGAGGCGCCGGGCATTTTCAAGGCGCCCGGCTTCTGGCTTCGGTGCAATGACATCCCTTGTGCCACAACGTATCCTGCTCACATCATTTCCAGCGGTACGACGGACAATCCAGTTATGGAAATCCTGCCGAGTGACGCCGCCGTGTATCTCTTCAACACGACCCTCACGTTCGCCGGCTGACTGCGAAGTTCCTGTGTGACGACCTTCACGGTGCACCCGCAATTTATATAGGGTATCAATGTAGTTACATTCTCGAAACATGAAGGTAGCGACATGTGCGGCATCACCGGATGGGTGGACTTCTCCCGAGACCTGACCAAAGAGCGGGCAGTCATCGACGCGATGACCGAGACGATGGCCTGCCGCGGCCCGGATGCGTCCGGCGTTTGGTCCGATCAGAACGCCACGCTCGGCCACCGCCGCCTAGCCGTGATCGATCTGCCGGGCGGCGCCCAGCCGATGTCGGTGTCCACTCCCGACGGCGACGTGGCGATGGTTTACAGCGGTGAGGCCTACAACTTCACGGAACTCCGTGACGAGCTGATCGCCAAGGGCGAGAAATTCCGCACCTCCAGCGACACCGAGGTGGTGCTACGCGGATACCTGCAATGGGGTGAAGCGCTGGCAGACCGGCTGAACGGCATGTATGCGTTCGCCATCTGGGATTCCCGCCAGCGCAAGCTGGTGATGATCCGCGACCGCATGGGCATCAAGCCGTTCTACTTCTATCCCATGCCCGACGGTGTGCTGTTCGGGTCCGAGCCAAAGGCGATCCTCGCCAATCCGTTGGCCAAACGCGTCGTCGACGTCGACGGGCTGCGCGAGATGCTCGTCCCCGTCAAGACGCCCAAGCACGCGGTGTGGAAAGGCATGTACGAGGTCGAGCCAGGGACGATCGTCACCGTCGACGAGCGCGGCGTCCGCAAGCGCACCTACTGGCGGCTGGAGTCGAAGTTGCACACCGACGACCGCGACACGACGGTCGCGCGGGTGCGCACCCTGCTTGACGACATCGTTCGCCGCCAGCTGGTCGCGGACGTTCCCGAGTGCGTGCTCTTGTCAGGTGGGCTGGACTCCAGCGCCATCACCGCGCTGTCCGCGCGCGAACTCAGCATCCCCGTCCGGACCTTCGCCGTCGACTTCGTCGAACAGGCCGAGAACTTCAAGCCCAGCGACCTGCGTCCGACCATGGACACGCCGTATGTGCACGACGTCGCCAAGCACGTCGGTTCCGACCACACCGACATCGTGCTGGACCACAACCAACTGGCCGACCTGGACATCCGGCGCAAAGTGGTCGGGGCCCGCGATCTCCCGATGGGAATCGGCGACATGGACGCGTCTCTGTATCTGTTGTTCAAAGCGATCCGGCAACAGTCCACTGTGGCCCTGTCCGGCGAGTCGGCCGACGAGATCTTCGGTGGCTACCGCCAGTTCCACGACCCTGCGGTGCAGAAGACGGATGCCTTCCCATGGATCGCTATCGGCGACGGGGTGGTCGACACGAGCGGAGTGATCTTCACACCGGCACTACGCTCGGCGGTCGACCTGGACACCTATATGCACGACCGCTACACCGAGGCCGTGGGCGAAGTCGCGAGGCTCGAGGACGAGGACGACTTCACCCACAGGATGCGGGTGATGAGCTACCTTCACCTGACCAGATTCGTGCGAATCCTGTTGGACCGCAAGGACCGTATGAGCATGGCGGTCGGCCTGGAGGTGCGTGTTCCGTTCTGCGATCACCGACTCGTCGAGTACGTGTACAACACGCCCTGGTCACTGAAGACCTACGACGGCAGGGAGAAGAGCCTGCTGCGCGGCGCGGCCCGCGACGTCCTGCCCGAGTCGGTGGTCAAGCGGGTCAAGAGCCCGTACCCGTCCACATCGGATCCGCAGTACGGCGCGGCCATTCAAGCTCACGCGAAGGATCTCTTGGGCACTGGCGACGACGTGTTCTTCAGTCTGATCGATCGCGGCGCACTCGAACAGCTGACCCAGGTGGACACGCAGACGCTGCAGCCGCAAGAGAGGGCGCGGATAGAGCGAGTCCTCGACCTTGCGGTGTGGATCGACATGTACCGCCCGGAGATCGTCTTCTGACGTCTGCCGGCGGGGCTATCTATTCGTCGTCCCAAACGGCCATATTGTCCGGCGGGTAGTCGGCGCAATGGTCCGTTGCCGCCGCGGCCACGCCCTTGTTGTTGAAGAACACCTTCGCCCAGTTGGGCCACGACGCCGTCATGGGATCAGCGAAGTTCGTCACCATTTGTTCGGAGTACGCTCTGCGATCTTCGGGACTCAGCGAGAAGAAGTAGTGCGCATTGTCGATCGCGGCATCCTGGACCTGTTGAGGCTTGTTGTGCTTGTCGATGATGTAGCGCTGGTAGTACACCGGCTTGTAGTCGCGCACCGCGGCCAGGATCTGCTCGGCAGTGCAGGTGGTGACGATGATCCGGTGCGGGATCGGGTAATCGTCGGTGGAGTCGGCCGCAGCTCTGCCGGGGAAGGCTCCCGCGGCAAGGCCGAGGGCGAGAACGGCTGCACCTCCGCGGAGGATGGAACTGAGGCGATTCTGGCGCGTTGTGTTCACTGTTGTGATCCTCCTACGGGTACGGCCGGAATGGGAATCGTGTCGGACGGGCTGGGACTGCGCCGGGGGAGCGCCGGGCGAGTGCGCACTCGCTGTGGCCACCAGAACCAGCGGCCGAGAAGCGCAGCGATCGACGGTGTCATGAACGAGCGGATGATCAGGGTGTCGAACAATAGGCCCAAACCGATAGTTGTGCCCACCTGACCGACGACGCGCAGATCGCTCACCACCATCGAGGACATGGTGAAGGCAAACACCAGGCCCGCAGATGTCACCACCGAGCCTGTCCCCGCCATAGCGCGGATGATACCTGTTTTAAGGCCGGCGTGGATTTCTTCTTTGAACCGGGATACAAGCAACAGGTTGTAGTCCGATCCCACGGCCAAAAGAATGATGACCGACATCGCAATGATCATCCAGTGCAGGTGCATGCCGAGGATGTACTGCCAAATGAGCACGGAAAGCCCGAAGGATGTGCCCAAGGAAAGCAGCACCGTCCCCACGATCACGAACGCTGCGATCACACTTCGGGTGAGGATCAACATGATGATGAAAATCAGACACAGGGATGCGATTCCGGCGATCAAAAGATCGTAATTTGAGCCTTGCTGCATGTCCCGATACGTCGACGCGGTGCCGCCCAAATAGATTTTGGAACCCTCCAGGGGAGTCCCCTTGATCGCTTCGAATGCTGCATTCTTGATCGCGGGGATGTGCGAAATGCCTTCGGCGGTGGCGGGATCTCCCTCGTGAGAAATGATGAACCGAACGGCCTTGCCGTCGGGTGATACGAACATCTTCAAACCCCGTTTGAAATCGGGGTTGTCGAACACTTCTGGGGGCAGGTAGAACGAATCGTCGTTCTTTGAGGCGTCGAATGCTTGGCCCATCGCAGTGGCGTTCTGCTGCTGTGCCTGCATCTGACCCTGCATTCCATTCTGGGTCTGATACATCGTCAGCATCATGTTCTTCATGGTCTGCATGGTGGAGATCATCGGCGGCATCAGCGTCAACAGCTGCGGCATCAGCTCATCGAGTTTATGTAGGTCCGCGGTCAGGGACTCCAAGTCGTCACTGAGCAGGTCGATGCCGTCCAATGTGTCGAACACCGATCGCAGGGACCAGCAGATGGGGATGTCGAAGCAGTGCGGTTCCCAGTAGAAGTAGTTGCGAATCGGCCGGAAGAAGTCATCGAAATCGGCTATGTGGTCCCGTAATTCGTTGGTGTCCGCCGTTGTCTTGTCGGTCTTCTGGACCATCGAGTGGGTGATGGCGTCGAGCTGCTGCATCAGTTGATACATGTGCTGCATGTTGTCGATGGTCTTCTGCATCTCGTCGGCCTGAGTCAGCATGTCCTTCATGCGATCGTTCAGGTAGGTCTGGTTCATCGTCTGCGTCGTTCCGTTCATGCTGATCAGGAACGGAATCGAGGTGTGTTCGATCGGAGTGCCGAGCGGGCGGGTGATGCTCTGCACCCGGCCGATGCCCGGAATGTGGAAGATTCCCTTGGCGATTCGGTCGATGACGAGCATGTCGGCCGGATTTCGAACGTCGTGATCGGTTTCCAGTAGCAGAAGCTCTGGATTCATCCGCGCCTGTGGAAAGTGCCGGTCTGCGGCCTCGTACCCAAGGTTGGCGGGGATATCAGGAGGCAGGAACTCGCGGTCGTTATAGCTCGGCTTGTACCCCGGCAGGGCCAGCAGGCCGATGAGAGACAGCGCGCACGTCGCCGCCAGAATTGGCCCTGGCCAGCGGACGACGGCCGTACCTATCCGGCGCCAGAACCGCGTCTTCATCTTTCGCTTGGGGTCGAATAGACCGAAATGGCTGGCAACCGTGAGAAGCGCGGGTGCCATCGTGAGTGCGGCGATGACGGCCACGAGCATGCCGATCGCCAATGGAATACCGAGGGTTTGGAAGTAAGGCAACCTCGTGAAATGCAGGCAGAAGGTGGCACCGGCGATCGTCAGGCCTGAGCCGAGGATGACGTGAGCGGTGCCGTGATACATGGTGTAGAAGGCGGTTTCGCGATCTTCGCCGGCCTGACGCGCCTCGTGATAGCGGCCGACGAGGAAGATCGCGTAGTCCGTTCCCGCGGCAATGGCCAGCGTGGTCAGCAGGTTGACGGCGAACGTCGAAAGCCCGATGAGGTTGTAATAGCCGAGACATGAGACGATTCCGCGCGCCGCCGCCAGCTCGATGAACATCATGGCCAGAACGAGCCCCACGGTGACGATCGAGCGGTAGACGAACAGAAGCATCATGAAGATCACGCAGATGGTGATTCCCGTGATCAGTCTGAGGCTCTTGTCGCCGGCGTGGTGTTGGTCGTTAGTCAACGCTGCCGGACCGGTGACGAACGCCTTCATTCCCGGCGGCGGCGGAGTGCTCGCGACGATGTCCCGGACAGCCTGCACGGACTCGTTCGCCAAACTCTCGCCTTGGTTACCGGACAGGTAGAGCTGGACATAGGCCGCTTTGCCGTCGGCGCTTTGCGACCCCGCCGCGGTCAGGGGATCACCCCAGAAGTCCTGGACGTGCTCGACGTGTTTCTTGTCCGCCTCAAGCTTCTGGACGAGACCGTCATAGTAATGGTGGGCATCGGCGCCGAGTGGCTGCTCGCCTTCCAGCACGACCATCACCGAGCTGTTGGAGTCGAATTCCTGGAAGTCCCTACCCACCTTTTGCATCGCCTGCATCGACGGCGCATCGGTGGGAGCCAACGACACCGCGTGGGCCTCGCCGACCTTTTCGAGCTGGGGTGCGGCGATGTTCACCAGCACCACGAGCCCCAGCCAGCCCAGCAGGATCGGGACGGAAAACAGCCGGATGAACCGCGGGATCGCAGGGTGCGCGCCGACGTGAGTGTTGGTCATGCGGACTTCACCAGGCAGAAGGTCTGCGCGTTCAGGCCGTCGTTCGTCTTCTCGTCCTTGACCTCGCCGTTGACGGTGATGCGGCAGCCGATGCTGTCACCGTCGCCCTGAGCCACGATGTTGGCGCTGGCCGCGGGAGCTGTGGTCGTCAGGGTGATCGTCCAGGGGAGGGACACGTCCATCACTTCCTGCGGCTGCGCATTCAGATCGAGGTAGTTGATGGTCGCCACGGCTCCCGGTTCGCCGAAGATCTCGTACTTCACCGTCTTGGGGTTGAACGGTTTGGTGTCGTTGGCGATGCCGCTGCCTGGTCTGGTGGTTTCGGTCTTGCCGAACAGTCCGTGCAGCCGATCTACGCAGAACACCGCAATCCCCACCGCGACGAGGATGACCACCAGAACCCACAGTCGCTTGAGCGCCCCGAACACGCTTCCTTTTCTACGCGGCGGGCTGGTGCGTGGGGTGGGTGCAGGAGTGGACGGACTCGCAGCCGCAGGTTCAGACCCGGCCGCAGCGCTGGGCGCGGCGGCTCCCTCTTCGGCGGCAAGGTTCCAGGTGTCATTGCCGGTCCGTGGCATGCGCACCTCTTCCTCCCCTCCTCCGGTCGCGACAGATGACTGACAGATTAGTACATTTAACTGAATCGAGCGCAGCATAGCTTGAAACTGAGAGTCCGATGAAGGCGGAGGCCACCCACTGTGCCGGAGGAGAATTCAGAGCCAGACGTCAACTCGCGTGTACTGCGAGTCCCCGAGGGATACAATCGCCCGATGAAATTAGCGAGTCTAGGCACAGTCGTCGCCGCGATGGCGGTCGTCCTAGCGGCGCCAGCCCATGCAGACGTCGACACCGATTTCACGAATCAGCTGCACACCTATGGCATCTACGGCCAAAAGGACTACAACGCGTGGATCGGCAAGATCGCCTGCGATCGGCTGGGACGCCGCCTGGACCCCGACGCGTTCGCGTCGGCCAAGTTCATCCTCAACAACCTCCAGCGAGGCTCCACGACGGCGCAGTCGTGGCAGTTCCTCGGGGCTGCCGTCAACACCTACTGCCCCGAGCTGCTGCCAGTCCTTCAGAGCGCTGCCGAGCAGCCCCACGCTGCCGAGCAGCAGGGCTAAGTCAGGAGATCGGTATCACGTTCTGGAAGTCAGGACAGTAGGTCGAGATTGCGGCATATGAAGTCTTTGTCGCCTCGTCTTGGGTGAGGATTCCCTCCTTGACCAGCGTGTCGCGTGCGGACACGAGTGTCGCCTTGGTGGGGTCCTTCGCGAGGCTGTCGCACACATAGTGGGCCTTCTCGATCATCTCGTTCGTGGTGATTCGAGCCTGATAGTTGACCCCATATTCACTCAGCCACTTGGTGTAGTACCAGTCTTCTTGGGTCCAGTTCGGATCGCCTTGCGCTATGGGGCATGAGATCAATGCGAGCCCTGTCAGGGGGACCGCGAACGTAGCCGCAAATCTCATTGTCTGCCTCCTCCGTAGGACAGGGTCCCCGGCGCGCAACTGACGATACGCCGCTGCATCGGGCGAGATCTCAGTTTTGCCTAATCAGGCGGCATCGGCCTCTGCATCGGCCTCGGCGACCGTAATCACGGTTGCTCCCGCAAGCGGCGGAGCCGTGGAGGTGTACTGCGCACCGGTGGGCGTGACGAATTGTGCTGTGTGCGTACCGTTTTCGTCACTGGCTATCACGCGCCAGCCGGGTGATTCCTTCACGTAGTTGCACTTTTCGCACAAGCCGAGCCCGTTTTCTGCGCTGGTGGGTCCGCCCCGATTGCGTGGCACGGCATGGTCGCGATGTCGGATGGGCGCATCACAGTACGGCGTTCGGCAGGTCTGATCACGCAGCCCGATGAACTGAGCCAAGCCGCGTGGGAAGCACCGCGAACGCGACTCCATCGCCACCAATGCGCCAGTGCGCGGGCGGCGGTACAGCCTCCGCAACGTGCACTTCGAGCGCTCATCGACTATCGCGTCGTGGAGGAGCCCCCGTGCCACCACAGCTGGGATCGGCCCGTATCCGTCCAGCACCGCCGGGTTGCTGTACCCGCCCAGCAGCGTTTCATCGGAGAGCACCAGGTTGACGGCAATCGGCTCAGGTTGGTCAGCCGGCCGGCCCGTGATGCGCTCCACGAGCGTGTCAGCCATAACTTGGCCGCGCGAGCGATCATCGAACGTTGTGTCCGCGGCACGTTTCAGCGCCGCATACACACCGACGCCCGCAGCCACCGGTAGTAATGCGGTGACATAGGTCATCGTGTCGGGCGCAGGCCGGATCGTCACCGTTCGGTCTTCCGTGGCCTTGGCTGCGCGGTCCACCACGGCCTGCGCGTCGAGCCGATACGCAATCTCCTTGGCCGCCGCGGCAATCCGGGCGTCGCCCATGCCGTCGAGCTTCGACACGTCGGCGCACAACTCGACATCCAAGAGCCGACGGTCCTCGACATCTAGACATGCGAATTCGCGCACAATCAGGGTCGCGCGCCATTCCGACAGTGCTCCGCACTCCAGCGCGGCAAGCGTATGAGGCATCTCGTACACCAGGGCCTTGGCGAAGCCGAGATGCCGGCCGCCTCGAGCGGGCGAATCGTGTCGCGCCAGTGCGACCTCGCTGGCCACCCCGCGGGCCCGGTGACGACCCGGTACCCCGGCTGCGGCCTCCCGGGCACGTCGCAGCTCATCCAAGGCCACAGCCGCGCGCGCCTGACCTGCGGCCGCAGCCGACTTGACCCGTTCCAACTCGGCGATCTGTTCGATCAGCGAGGCCTCGTCGCAATGGGCGTTGGCCTGCGACAAGGTTGATGATTCGAACATACGTTCGATACTATCCGACATCCCCGACGATGTCACGTGTCGGCGAACAGGACTCCCGGGTTGAGGATGCCCACCGGGTCGAAGCTCTGCTTGATCCGGCGCATCAGCGCGATCTTGGCGGGATCTTCGAGTTCCAGGAAGTAGCTCGTCTTGGCCCGGCCGAGGCCGTGTTCCCCGGAGATCGCGCCGCCCAGTTCCATCCCGAACGCGAAGATGTCGGTGAGCAGTCGCCTGCGGACGTCGGGGTCCTTGCAGAAGACCACGCCGTGCACGTTGCCGTCGCCCGCGTGCCCGCATCCGCCGATGCCGGCCCCCTCGGCGAGTGCCAGTTCGCGTGCTTTGCGAAAGAACTGCGGCATCGATGCCCTCGGCACGACGACGTCGACGATGTCGTCTACACCGGCCTCTTTGGCCGCCCAAAACGCATTCTCGCGTGCCTGGATCAGGCGGCGCGCCGAGCTTCCCTCGAGTACGTAAACGTCGAGTGCACCCAGTTCGTTGAGTAGTTCCGCAAGACTCTCCACGTCTTCGTGCAACCGATGGTCATCGTTGTTCTCCAGTGCGACAACCAGATACGCTTCGCACGACTCGCGGATCTGGTCGGGAACACCCAACTCCAGCTTCTCCCTGGCCGCAATCCCCGCCATCAACAAGTTGTCGATGTACTCCACGATGTTCGGTGCGAGCCCGCTGGAGATGACCTTCGGCACGGCCGCCATGACCTGTTCGAAGTCGGCGAAAGGCGCAAGCACCGTCGCGCCGTGCGCCAACCGCGGAACGAGCTTGACGATCACCTCGGTGGCCAGCGCAAGCGTGCCCTCGGAGCCGATGATCAGCTGCGTGAGGTCGTAGCCGCTCGAGATCTTCGACATTTTCCCGCCGGTTCGGATGATTTCGCCGGTTGGCAACACCGCCTCCAGGCCCAGCACGTTGTGCCGGGTGACGCCGTATTTGACTGCCCGCATCCCGCCGGCATTCGTACCGACGTTCCCGCCCACGCTCGATGACAACTCGCCCGGGTACACCGTGTAGCTGAGCCCGACTTCGGCCGTCATCGCGTCTAGTTGGGTAAGTGTCACGCCCGGCTGGACCACGGCGACATGATTGTCGGCATCGACTTCAAGCACGGCGTTCATCCGCTCGAACGAGATCACCAACCCGCCGTCTACCGGCTGCGCCGCTCCCGACAAGCCGCATCCGGATCCTCGCGCCGTTACCGGAATCCTTTGCTCCGAAGCAACTTTCAATAGCTTCGCAACTTCTTCGGCCGTCGCGGGCTTGACGACGTACGCGGGCTTCTGCGGCGTCGCCGTCAACGCCTCGTCGTGCGTGTAGTCCTCTGAGATCGCGTCGCCGGTAAGCATGTTCTTGTCGCCGACGATTTCTGCAAACTGTGCCTCCACGCCGCCCATTGGGGCCTCCTCTTATTTGATCCCGACGACCATCGAGTCCGGACCGACCAGGTGCTCTACGTAGCTCTCGCTGAACCCCGCGTCTGCCATCCAGCCGCGACAGTCCGCACCCGTGTAGTCGAAGCCTAGGCCTTCGATCAGCATATTGAGACTCATCAGGAGTCCAAAAGCGTTCTCGCGCCGGTTATCATCGATGATCGCCTCGTAGACGATCAACGCCCCGCCCTTGGGTAGCGCGGCGTACGCCTTCTCCAAGAGCGCGCGCTTTTGGTCGAGTTCCCAATCGTGAAGGACATGGCCCATGATCAGCACATCGGCGCTCGGAAGTGAGTCGGCGAAGAAGTCGCCGGGGGTGAAGCGGAGACGATCGGACAGCCCGGATTTGGCGACGTACGCGTCGAAGAGAGGTTCAATCGGTGGCAGGTCGAAGCCGCCGCCGGTCATATGTTCGTGTGCGAGCGCTATGGCGACCGGCACAGCGCCCTCAGCGCAACCGATGTCGATGACGCTGCCGTAGTCGCGCCACGGGAATTTCGCGGCGATCGCCTGGCCTGTTGCGGTGCTGAGCCCGCTCATCGCGCCGGCGAACTGCGCCAGCCGGGTGGGGTCGGCGTACACCACGTCGAAGAAGTTTTCCCCGCTCTTCGCCTCGCTCTGCGGCTGCCCGGTTCTCAATGCCTCGGTCAGCGATCCCCAGAACGCGTAGAGGCGGCCGTTGAGCATCTCCAACGTGCCGCCCATATATGAGGGTTTGGCCGGATCGAGGAAGAGATCTGTCGCGGGTGTGTTGGAGTACCGACCGCTGTCGTCGCGCTCGAGCATGCCGAGGGCCAACAGGGCGTCGAAGAAGTCCCTCGCGCTGCGGGGATGCAGACCGAGTTCTTTCCGAAGCGCCTCGACGCCAAGCGGCCCGGTCTCGCTGAGAACCCCGAACAGCCTCAGCTCGACCGCGCTGAGCAGGGTCTTCGAACCCCAGAACGCCGTGCCCAATTGCATGATCGCGTCCGGCGTTACTTCGCTCACGAATACCTCGCTCCCCGGAGTCGCCCCGTGAAAACCCGACTACACCACCTTGGCATTTCAACGTGCGTTGCGGCGATGTTTTTCGGGTCTCGCACTATAGAGCGCCTGCGTAGCCTCATTTTGACGAGCGCGAAAAAGATTGTCAGGCAAGAAAATTACCTGTCCAGCGCATTGGCAGCGCATACATAGTCCAATCTTAGATCGGCTACCTAACGTGAGGTTGTCGGGGGTTGGTGAAAGTCACCTATCTCCTCACAAAGGAGCAGCAGGATGAACCTGAAGATGGCCGTCGCGGGAGCTTCGCTCGCGGGCGGCGTGGGATTGGCACTAATAGGGCTCAATCCGGTTGTGGCCAATGCGGACCCGTGTGGGCCGCCGGGCGCGCAATGCGGACCGGGGGCGCCAGGTGGGCCGCACGGGCCATCCGGTCCGCCCGGTGGTCAGCCGAGAGATTTCCACCAGCAGGGCCCATCTGGCCCCCCCGATAACTTGCGGGGCAATCCGCCCGGCGATCGGCAGCCGGGTGGCAATCCGCCCGGCGATCGGCAGCCGGGTGGCAATCCACCCGGCGATTGGCACCCGGGTGGCAATCCACCCGGCGACTGGCACGGGCCGGGCAACTGGGGGCCGCGACCGCCCGACGCCTTCCGGGGCTGGCATAACGCCCCGTGGGCCGACGGACCTGCCCCTTGGGGTTGGGGAGCACCTCCGCCGCCGGCGTGGGACGGGCCCCTCCCGGACCCGTTCGGGCCGCCGCCGCCGCCAATCAACTATTGGGGCTACAACGAGCAGCCGGTGTGGGATCCCGGGCAAAACCAGTGGGGCTTCTGGTTCTTCGGAATCTGGATCCCACTCTAGGGAGCCAGCCGGTAGGACGGCCGCCTGGCGGTAACGCTGGGCGGCCGCCCGTCGGCTGATTGTCATCGGCAGCTGAAATAGTTTGTCGCAGAACAGGAGTACGTGATGAAACTCCCGAATTGCTGCAGGAGCGGTCCTCACCGGCGCGCTGGTCTCAGCGGCGATCGGAATCGGTGCCGGCGTGGCTTCCGCCGACCCGTGGGCTGGCCCGCACGGGCCCTGGCATGGGCCGGTGCCAGTCGATGACTGGCACGGTCGCTGGCACAACGCCCCCTGGGGAGACGGCGCTCCACCATGGGGCTGGGGAGCCCCACCGCCAGTGGTGTGGAACGGGCCGCTTCCGGACCAGTTCGGACCGCCTCCAGCGCCAATCAACTACTGGGGCTACAACGTTCAGCCGACATGGGATACGGGCCAAAACCAGTGGGGCTTCTGGCTCGGCGGCGTCTGGATTCCTCTGTAGCGTCACGTGAAGTAATCCCGGATGTTCGACAACATCTCGGTGTGCGCCTCGACCGCCTCTCTCACAGTCACCGCGGCAAGCACCCGAGGCGCTTCGATCCGGATCTTCTCGGCGATGCGTGTGCCGCCGTCGATCTCATCGAACGTCACGACGCCGTGTAAGCGCACCCCGGGGAACTGACGAGCCTCGGTCAGCACGTCACCGGTGGCGGGAACGCACAGGCGTGCCACGTAGCGAGTCCGTAAGGTCAGCGGGCCCAGCGGAATCCGATCCTGGACTCGATAGGTCTGCACGTAACCGTCCGCCGTCTTTTCTCGCCCGATGGACTGCACGGAGACGACCAGCGGATGGACGAGCCGGATGTTGTTGAGGTCGACATAGAACTCGCGAACCCGATCGGGCGGCGCGGGTATGTCCTCGGTCAGCGTTCGCTCGGCGCTGCAAATCCACCAACTCATGAACGACACCTCGGCTGTTCAGGCGGCACCGCGTCTAGCAGGGCACGGGTGTACTGGTGCTCAGGTGCCGCGAAAAGCTCTGCGGCGGATCGATATTCGACGGCTGCACCCGCCCGCATCACCAGCACGTCGTGGCTCATCTGCCGCACGACCGCGAGATCATGGGCAATGAACAGATAGGTGAGGCCAAGGTCGCGCTGTAACTGCAGCAGCAGATCGAGCACGCGCGCCTGAACCGAAACATCAAGGGATGAAGTCGATTCGTCGAGGATCAACAGCTCGGGTTCGGCGGCGAGCGCTCTGGCGATGCTGACCCGCTGACGCTGGCCTCCGGAGAGTTCGTGCGGATACCGCGACGCGAACTCAGCGGGCAGCCCGACAAGATCGAGCAGCTCGGCCACTCGCTCCTGCCGCCCGCGTTTGCCCTTCGCGAGGTGGTGCACTGCGAGCGGTTCGCCGATGGCCACGCCGGCCCGCGTGCGCGGATCCAGCGACGAGAACGGATCCTGCAACACCAGACTGATGCGCCTGCGCAACGCCTTCTCGTCACGCCGGCGCACGCGGAATACGTCGGCGCCATCGAGAGACCCGGACCCTGCATCCGGCTTCACCAACCCGGTCAGCGCGCCCGCCACCGTCGACTTGCCCGAACCCGATTCGCCGACGAGCGCCAGCGTCGTGCCGCGCCGAATCCGAAACGACAGGTCTTTGACCGCGTGCACCACCGACCTGCCGACCGGCGTCGCGACACCGAACCGAACGTCGAGCCCGTCGACACTCAAGAGGACGGGCGCGTCCTCGGGTGCCGGCGGGGGACCGCCGTCCTCGATCAGCGGCCGCGCCTCCAAGAGCTGGCGTGTGTATGCACGTCGGGGGCGGTCGAACACCTCGAGCACCGACGCCTGTTCCACCGCCTCGCCGTCCTGCAGCACCGTCACATCGTCGGCGACCTGACCGATCACTCCTAAGTCATGGCTGATCCACACCACCGCGGTCCCGAAACGACGCTGCAGATCGCGTACCAGGTCGATGATCTGCGCCTGCGTCGTCACGTCCAGCGACGTGGTGGGCTCGTCGGCGATCAACAGCTCGGGGTCGCATGCCAACGCGATCGCGATCATCACGCGCTGCCGCTGCCCGCCCGATAGCTGATGGGGATAACTCGACAGGCGGATCTCCGGGTCGGGCAGGCCCACCGCCTCCAGGAGCTCCACCGCCCGCGCTCGCGCCTGCCGTCGAGTCATCCGACGATGCGCCTCAAGGGATTCTGTGATCTGCCGCTCCAGCGGCAGCAGCGGATTGAGTGATGTCCCGGGATCTTGGAACACGAACCCGATCCGGCCACCGTGAACGCTTCGCAGCGTTCGAGCGGACGCGCCGACCAACTCGACGGGCGTGGAATCCGCCGCGGCGCCAAGCACACTCGAGCCGGCGACGACCGCCCCCGGCGCGTCCAGCAAGCCGGTCGCGGCGAGCACGGTCATCGTTTTGCCCGATCCGGATTCGCCGACTATCCCGAGAGTCTGCTCCGAGGCAACGTCGAAGGATATGCCGCGCACGATGTCACGTCGGCCGATGCGTACCTTCAGGTCACGTGCGGAGAGGACGGGCTCGCTCATTGCTTTCTCCTGGCCTCGATCACTGTGCGCTGCTTGGGATCCAGCAGGTCACGCAGGCCGTCGCCGAGCAGGTTGAACGCCAGCACCGTCACAAAGATCGCCGCACCGGGGAAGACGCTCATCCACCAGGCCCGGTGCACGAAGCCCTGAGCGTCGAAAAGCATTCGGCCCCACGATGGTTCGGGCGGCTGGATGCCGAGCCCGAGGAACGACAATGCGGCCTCCGACAGAATTGCAAACGCCAGCGACAGCGAGGTCTGCACGATCACAGGTCCGGTGATGTTGGGCAGAATGTGCCGGGCCAGGATGTAGCCGTGCCCGGTGCCCAGAGTGCGCGACACCGAGACGTAGGGTTCGACGCGCACGGAAAGCGTGCTCGCCCGCGCCACCCGGGCGAAGATCGGGGTGTAGACGATGCCGATCGCCAGGATCGTCGTCGTGGTTCCGGGCGCGAACACCGCGACGATCGCCAGCGCAAGCAGCAGCACGGGGAACGCGAACATCACGTCGACGCCGCGCATCAGCACGGTGTCGGTCCAGCCGCCCAGATACCCGGAGACGATGCCGACAGTGACACCGACGACGAACGCGAATGCCACAGCGGCGACGGCGATCTGCAGCGAGGCCTGGGTAGCCACCAGCACCCGGGACAGGATGTCGCGGCCGAGTTCGTCGGTGCCGAACCAGTGATGCCCGCTCGGCGACTGCAATGCGCTGGCCACGTCGACGTCGTTGACACCGTAGGGCGCGATCCAGTCGGCTGTGATCGCGACGATCACGATCGCGGCCAGGATGACGGCGCTGAATCGTGTCATGACAGCCGGATCCTCGGATCGACCACCGCGTAGAGCACGTCCACGAGCAGGTTGATCAACAGGAAGATGACCGCGATCAGCAACACCGCCCCTTGGATCACGGGGTAGTCGCGGGCGGCCACGGCGTTGTAGGTTAGGCGCCCCAGCCCCGGCCACGCGAACACCACCTCCACGACGATGACGCCGCCGAGGATCGTCGCGAGCTGAATCCCGGTGATGGTCAACACCGGAACGAGCGCATTGCGCATAATGTGCCGGAACGTCACGACGCGGGACGGCAGGCCCTTCGACTTCGCGGTGCGTACGTAGCCCATCGACGCGACGTCGAGCACCGCCGAGCGGATGTAGCGCGTCATGATTGCAGCCGCCACGATGCCGACGGTGACGCCGGGCAGGATGACGTGCTGCAACCAGCCGGCCGGATTGGTCGTCAACGGTTGATAACCCGATGTTGGCAGCCATCCCAGGGTTGCGGCGAACAAGCCGATGAGGAGGATGCCCATCCAGAAATCCGGTATCGAGACGCCGAACTGGCTGCCGATGCGCACGATCGCGTCCGACACCCGACCCTCCCGCAACGCCGCCGAGATTCCGGCGGGCACGGAGATCAGCACCGCGATGACGATTCCGACGACGGCCAGCGACACAGTGGCGGGCAGCCGGTCCAGCAGCGTCAGCGTCACCGGGTCGCCGTTGCGAAAACTCACGCCGAGATCGCCCGTGACGGCCGAACCTGCGTAGGTGAAGAACTGTTCGATCAGCGGCCGGTCGAGCCCGCTGGCCGAGCGCAGCGCGGCGTAGGCCTCAGGCGTGTAACGGGTTCCGAGCGCGATCCGCACCGGGTCGCCCGGCACGAGATGCACGAGGGCGAAGACCACGACGAGCACCCCGAGCAGCACAACGAGCGAGTAGATCAACCTGCGCACTAGAAAGCGCGTGATTGGATGTGCGAAAGCCGTTGTAGTCGCAGTCAATTCAGCCTCGCGGTGCGGAGGCGGATTGCCCCGTCCTGGCGCGCTTGGTATCCCGACAGGCGTCTACTCCAGGCCTGGATCACCGAGGGGTTGTAGAGGTAGACGTAGCTGACCTGGTCGGCGATGATCGTTGCCGCCTTGGCGTAGATGTCCCTGCGCATGTCCCGGTTGGTTTCGGTGCGCCCGGCGTCGAGCAGCTTGTCGACGTCGACGTTGGAGAACTTCTGCGCGTTGCTCTTTGCGCCGGTGTGGTGCTGCGCGTAGTAGAAGTCGTCGGGGTCGATGTTGCCGAGCCAGCCCATCATGAGCATGTCGAAGTTGCCGTTGTTCTGCTCGTCGAGCCAGGTGGCGAAGTCGACGGTGCGGATCTTCACGTCGATGCCCAGCGGTTCCAGGTTGTCCGCAATGATCTGCGCCGCGGTGACCGTCTCGGGGTATTCGCTGGTGACAAGCATGTCCAGGCTCTGGCCCTTCACGCCCTCGGCGTCGAGCAGGCTCTTCGCCTTGCCGATGTCGTAGCTGTAGCGCTCGTACGGGGTGTACCACGGGCTGCCATTGGGGATCGCGAGTTGGTTGGCGGTCGCGGTGCCGTAACTGGTGGCTTGCACAATCGCACCCCGGTCGATCGCGTATGCGATCGCCTGACGCGCCCGCACGTCGTTCCACGGCTTGCGCGCCTCGTTCAGCGCCAGATACCAGTAGTCGGTGCTGGGCGTGACGCCCAAGGTGATCGAGTCATCGCCGCGAAGTTCGTCGACGCGCTGCGTGGGAACCACATCGGTCCAATCGATTTCGCCGGCCTGCAGTGCAGATAGTGCGGTGGACGGTTCCGAGATGAACCGAAAAGTCACGCCCGCGATCGCAGGGGCGCCGCCCCAGTAGTGGGGGTTGGCCCTCAACGTGATCGAGTCGCCGCTCTTGCTGTTCTGGAATTCGAAGGGTCCGGTGCCGACAGGGTGGGTGGCGATCTGCCCGCTCTCGACATTGCGCCGCTGCACGATCGCCATTCCCTTGAAACCACCGATGTTCGTCAGCAGGTTCGGAGTGGGCTGCTTGACCGTGATTTCGACGGTGTCGTCGTCGGGTGCCGTGACGTTGCTGACCGCGCTGAATTTGTATGCGTTCGAAAGCTTCTCGTTGATGATGCGCTGATAGGAGTAGACCACGTCGTCGGCATGCAGCGGGCTGCCGTCGTGGAACGTCACGCCCTTGCGCAAGTGGAAAGTCCACGTGAGCTGGTCGGGGCTGACGCTCCATGATTCCGCCAGCGCCGGGCGCATCTCGAGCTTCTCGTCGGGCTCGACGAGGGTGTCGAAGACGTTCTCGAGCACCTCGAACGAGAAGTACGCGCTGGTCTTCTGCGGGTCGAGCTGGTCGGGTTCACCCGCGATAGCCGCGACAAGATTCCCCGAGGCCTCGTCGCCGAGGTCTACCCGCCGGCCCGCCGAGCACGCGGTGAGGGTGAGCGCGATGACGACGCCGGCAGCGGTGAAGACCGCTCGTCGTCTCATGACTTCACCGTATAAGCCGTGGCATCTTTGATCCCGTGCCGACGGGGAAATTGACCGATCTGACCGGACCGAACATCACGGAGCGGTGGGGCGTCACGTGCACCGACTTGGGAGCGTCGGTGCTGGCACCCAACGGGAAGTTGGTATCGGTGTTCGGCGACACGTTCTCGGGCCGACGGGTGGGTGAGGGGGACTGGCGCTCGCCAGTGGTGCTGATCGGTACGGGCGACGCGAACAACGCAATCGTCTACGAGTACGCGGGTGGGGCGGATCCCGACTACGCACGCCAACTGTGGCCCTACGTTCACGACGACGCCAGCACCGGCTGGACGCGCGGAGGCATCAGCACGGTGATTCCCTCAGACCTTCTGCGCGTCGAAGACTCGCTCTATCTGCATGCGATCGTCAACCGCGGGTTCGGCAACGTGGCCTGGACCGAGATCTGGAAATCCGACGACAGCGGTGTCTCGTGGACGCACATGGGGGAGCGCGCCAAGTCTCCCGGTGACCTGCACGGCGGATACGCGCAGTGCTGGTCATGGGATTACGACCCAGACTACGAATGGGTGTACGTGGTCTCCACCGGTTTCCAGCGCGACAAGGGGATCATCCTGCGGCGCGTACGGCCGGGCGACATCGGCGACATCTCGAAGTACAAGTGCTGGCGCTTCACCGGTCGTCGATGGGGGTGGGGCAGTGAGCCGACGCCGATCACGCCCGTCGGGGAGACATGGGGTGAGCTGACGCTTCGCCGGTTGCAATGGGGTAAATGGATCCTCGGCGGGTTCCTGTCCTCGGAGTATTCGCTGGGGTACCGCGTGGTGCGTTCGCCGACTTCCAATATGCACACCACGCCGATACAGACGCCCATCGTCGGCGCGGCGTGGGCCGACGACGACCACCAGGACAACAAGGTCGCGCAACTCTACGGTGGTTACGTCCTGCCCGGTTCCCGGTTCGGAGTGGTCGGCGGGTTCGGTCTAATTGTGTCGCAATGGAACACGACATCCGGATGGCCTTATCGCGCAATGCAGTTCAACGCCACCGTCCAAGACAGCACCAAACCGCGGCGTCCGCAGGATCCGATCAATCTGTGATTCCGCTGTTGGCCCGCGGCAAACGCTGTGATACTAGGCATCGTGGCCGTCACACGTGTGCTTCTCGGCGCCGTCGTCGCCCTGGGTGTTGCCGTGGGAGCAGCCAGTTCCGCGTCGGCGCGCCCGGTCGACGAACCGATGTACGGCGTCTACACGTACCACCAGGACGGCGCGCCGGACGAGACGTGGACGCTCTGGCCGACGTGCGTGGTGGCTGGATGCGTTCTGCACATGTCGAGCATCGTTTCGAAGAGCCTTGGGCCCGATAGCGACATGCCGGGATATGGCGGCGACGCGCGCAGGGTCAATGGGCTATGGACATGGCCGGTGCGCAAGGACAAGGGCATGAAATGTTCCGACGGCAGCTGGGCGCCGGTCAACTACACCTACGCCTGGGATCAGGGAACCCTGGCCGGCACATTGACCGTTCTCGTCCCCGATGGCACATGCGGGATGACCGCCGGCGCGAGCAAGCATCCGTTCACGCTGACGTACAAGGAGCCGCTGCCGATCCCGGTCATCTTGGATCCGCTGAACCAAATCGAGAACCTGTGGTGAGGTCCCGCGCGACCTACTGACCTGACGTCCGGTCCTTCAGCAGCGCGATGTCGTCCTTGCGGCCTTCGTCGGCCGTCTCGCAGATGATGGGCGCGTCCGCGGCGGTGACCACTGCGACGAGCAGATCGACGTCGATCTCGCCAGTGCCGAGGTTGGCGTGCCGATCACGCCCAGAGCCTTGCGGATCCTTCGAGTCGTTGCAGTGCACCAGATCGATGTGCCCGGTGATCGACTTGATCCGCTCGACCGCGTCGATCAGCGCCTCGCCGGCCGCCCATGCGTGGCACGTGTCGAGACAGAAGCCGATGTCCTTGTCGCCGATGCGGTCCCACAGGCGGGCGATGGTGTCGAAGTGGCGGGCCATGGCGTGGTCGCCGCCGGCGGTGTTCTCGAGGTAGACCGGCACCGTGCTTTCGAGCTGGTCGAGCGCCTTGCGCCACCGCTCGAAGCCCGCGTCGAGATCGTTGTCGTCGACGTGGCCTCCGTGCACGATCACGGCGGCGGCAGCGATGTCGGCCGCCGCATCGCAGGTGTCCTGCAGGATCTTGCGCGACGGGATACGGACCCGGTTGTTGGCCGACGCCACGTTGATCAGATACGGCGCGTGGACGTAGATCGGCACCGTTGATTCGCGAAGCCGGGCTGCGTCGTCGCGCGGCTTGGGCTTTTTCCAGCTTTGCGGATTGCCCAGGAAGATCTGCACTGCATCTGCGCCTTCCGCCTCGGCGGCGGCAAGCGGATCGTCAGGGCTTACGTGCGAACCAATGAGCACCGGCCCAGTCTAAGCGCCCTGCCGACGCCGCTGCGGGTGCGTAACGGCTGGACGAAAAGCGGCGACAAGTTTCGTGACTGGTGTTTCTGCGCTATCTTCGCTCGGACAGCCAGCTACGGAGGTCACGTGAAAAAGCTAGTTGCCGTCGCCGCCGGGTCGGCCGCGCTTGCGACCATGGGTTTCCTCAGCGCGGGTCACGCAAGCAGCGACAGCGGCGCGCTTGATGTCTCCGGGAACACGTATGCGCAGGCGGTCAAGATCCTGCAATCGCAGGGCTACAAGGCCGTCTTCCAAGGGTCGGTCGGCAGTGATGTTCCGCAATCGCAATGTGTCGTCGAGAGTTCGAAGATCCTGACAAAAGGCCGGGTCGCGCTGATGCTCAACTGCACCAAGGCCGCGCAGCCGGCACCCGGCGCGAACAATGTGCCTGGTACTCCGGGGCCCCCGCATGTCGGCTCGAACGGGGTGACCACCGTGACGCCAACGCCTGTGGGACCGCAGCCTGGCATGACGCCGCCCGGCTGATCGCCTGTTCAGCTCGGCGGCGTCCACGCGACCGGCAGCTGTTTGATCCCGTGGATGAACGGGGACAATAACCGCGCCGGCTCCTCGGTCGCGACCACGTCAGGTATCCGCCGGTGAAGTTCTTCGAACACGACCGAAATCTCCCGCCGCGCCAAGTTGGCGCCCAGGCAGAAGTGGGCGCCGCCGCCCCCGAAACCGAAGTGGGGATTGGGGTCGCGAGTCACGTCGAACATCCACGGGTTGTCGAACTTGGTCTCGTCGCGGTTCGCCGAGCAGTACCACATCGAGACCTTGTCGCCGGCCGCCAGCTTGACCCCGCCCACCTCGGTGTCCTCGGTGACGCGGCGGCGCATGTACACCACGGGCGCCGCCCACCGCACGATTTCCTCGACCGCGCAGTGGGCGAGCGCATCGAAGCCTGACCACCACTTCTCGCGCTCGTCGGGGTAGCGGGTCAATGCCAGGACCCCGTGGCTGATCGCGTTGCGCGTGGTCTCGTTGCCCGCGATGGCCAGCAGGAGGAAGAACGACGCGATCTCGCTGGATGTCAGCTTCTCGCCATCGACTTCCGCCTCCACCAGGCTCGTCGTCAGGTCCTCCTGTGGGTTTGCCCTCCGGTCCTCGGCAAGCGCCGTCGCGTATGTGCCGAAGTCCATGGACACCTTGATGAATTCGTCGATTTCGGTCGTGAGGTCCGGATCGCCGAAGCCGAGTATCACGTTGGTCCAGTGAAAGACGGTGTCGTTGTCCTCTTCCGGAATGCCCATCATGTCGCAGATCACCTGCAGCGGCAGCGGGCCCGCCAACTCTGAAACGACCTCGCCCTTGCCATCGGGGTGTTTCGCGATCATCGCGTCGACGAGCCGCCGGGCACGATCCCGTACCGAGTCCTCGGTTCGGGCAACGACTCTGGGAGTGAACGCTCTGCTGACGATGTTGCGCAGACGTTGGTGGCGTGGATCGTCCATGACAATCATCGACCCGAAGACCTCGGCCAGCTCGGGAATGTTGTCGCCGAGCGTGATGCTGGGCACCGAGCTGAAGATATGGGGATGGCGGCTGGCGTAGTGCACGTCGTCGTACCGGCTCAGTGCCCAGTGGCCCGCGCCGGGGTCGAAGCCCGGCGATCGCGGGACCTCCCAGAACGAGATCGGCTTTTCGCGGCGCAATGTGGCGAAGGCACCGTCACGGAAGTCGTCGTCCTGCTCCCAGAACTCCCAGGTACCCAGGTCGATTTCGGACAGCGGCACGCCCGGCGGTGCGGCGCCATTTACCCGCGTTGCAATGCCCATACCAACCACACCCACTTCTTTGAGGGAGCAACTGTCGCCGAGCCTAGCGCGGCCAGTGCGAGCCGGCGGTGAAGTATGTCCGGTCGCCCATGACACCTATCGTGATACCCGAACCTCGACTAGAAGGGCGCGCGGTGACCAAGCGGATCGTGGTGTGGGGTACGGGTTTCGTCGGCAGGATGGTGATCCCGGAGATCGTCAAGCACCCGCTGTTCGAGCTCGTCGGCGTCGGAGTGAGTAACCCGGACAAAGTCGGCCGCGACGTGGGGGAGATCTGCGGTCTCGACCGTCCGCTCGGCATCGCCGCCACCGACGACGTCGACGCGCTGATCGGCCTGCGACCGGACGCTCTGGTGCACTACGGGCCCACGGCCGCGCACGCCGGCGACAACATCCGGCTGATGTCGCGCTTCCTGCGGGCGGGCATCGACGTCTGCTCGACCGCGATGACGCCCTGGGTGTGGCCGACCATGCACCTCAACCCGCCGAACTGGATCACGCCGATCACCGAGGCCTGCGAAGTGGGCGGATCGTCGTGCTTCACCACAGGCATCGACCCGGGCTTCGCCAACGACCTGTTCCCGATGACGCTGATGGGACTCTGCGCGGAGGTTCGCAAGGTGCGTGCGTCCGAACTGCTGGACTACACGAACTACGAGGGCGACTACGAGAACGAGATGGGCATCGGCAAGCCGCCGGAGTTCACGCCGATGCTGCAGAACAGCGACGTGCTGGTGTTCGCCTGGGGCGCGACCGTGCCGATGATCGCCCACGCCGCGGGCATCATGCTGGACCAGATCACGACGACCTGGGACAAGTGGGTGACCCCCACCGAACGCAAGACCGCAAAGGGTGTGATCCAGCCCGGCAACGTTGCCGCGGTGCGCTTCACGATCAACGGCGTCTATCGCGGCGAGACGCGAATACAGCTCGAGCACGTCAACCGCATCGGCCATGACGCCGCCCCGGATTGGCCGTCGGGCGATCAAGACGACGTGTATCGGGTGGACATCGAGGGAACTCCAAGCATCTTCCAAGAGACCGCTTTTCGGTTCACAGACGGGTCGGGGCGCGATGCCGCCACCGCTGGCTGCCTGGCCACGGGCATGCGGGCGCTGAATGCGGTCCCGGCGGTCAACGACCTGGCGCCGGGGTGGGTGACAGGCCTCGAGTTGCCATTGATCCCCGGTACCGGAACGATTCGCTGAGTAACTGATCAGCCGCCACCGGCGATGTCTCCTATATCGGGAGGGATCGTTTCATGCGATTGGGGAAGATGGCGCAGCCAACAGGCCTGTCGATAGGTGCGACGCGGTTTGCCGGAGTGCAGCTGGGACGCGCCGCGGTGACTCGGCAATCCGTGCTGACGCTTTATGGTCACCGGTCGCCCGAAGTGGGTGTGCCGGGGGAGAACCCCAACGTGGGCACCGAGCCGGGTTTGGTGGTGACGGGCTTCGTCGAGCGGGTCGGCGACCCGGTTGGGATGGTGGCCGCAGACGGATCGATGCACCGCGGCGAGCTTCTGGTCGCCGACGCGCTACGGGAGCTGCTGTACACCGTGACGGGCGGTCGACCGCCCGCCCAGTCCGCGGTGGTCACATATCCGGCGCACTGGCCGCAGGCCGCGGTCGACGCGCTGCGCACCGCTTTGACGCATGTGCCTGAATGGTCCCGAACCAGGCAGCCGATCGCGCTGCTCTCCGACGCCGCGGCCGCGATGTCCGCGCTGCATTCCGACCCCGGCGTGCCTGCCCGCGGCGTGATCGCGCTGTGCGACTTCGGCGGCACGGGCACCAGCATCACGCTGGTGGACGCGTCCCAGGGATATGTGCCCCTCGGCCCGACCGTCCGTCACACCGACTTCTCCGGTGACCTGATCGACCAGGCGCTGCTCACGCACGTCGTCGCCGACCTGTCCCCGGCCGTGGCCGGCGACGCCACCGGCACCTCGGCGCTCGGGCCGCTGCACCGGCTGCGCGCCCAGTGCGGGGCCGCGAAGGAGCGCCTGTCCGCCACCACCGTGACCACGTTGACCGCGGAGTTGCCGGGCTTCCGCGGCGAGGTCCGCCTGACGCGCACCGAACTCGACGACCAGATCCGCAGGCCGCTTGGCGAGTTTGTCGGCGTTCTCCAGGACACGCTGAACCGGGCAGGCGTCCACCCCGCCGACCTGGTCGCCGTCTCATCTACCGGCGGGGGCGCACGTATCCCGATCGTCACCACCACGCTGTCCGAACACTTCCGGGTGCCGGTCATCAGCACGGTACGCCCCGGGCTGGCGGCGGCCAGAGGTGCCGCGCTGCGCGCCGCGTGGGGCCCTGCCGATGACAGGTCGACGGCGATCGCGCCGGCCGTCGCGGCGCTGGCCACCGTCGCGGCGCCCGCATTCGCCGACGCCGACGCGCAATCCAGCTCATTCCGGGCGCTGGCGTGGTCCGAGGCATATGACGTGCCGCCGGTCGCGCCGCCCGCCGAGCCGTACGACGAGCTGGAGTTGGACTCGGCCGAGACCGGCCTGTCCAGCGCCCGCCCGCAGCTGGAATTCGCCGAGCCCGAGGGGCCGCTGACCGTCGAGCCGGCGCCGTGGTATCGGCGTGGTTCCACGCTCGTGGGCGTAGCCGCGTCGGTCGCCCTGCTGCTCGCGACGGGCGCTGTCGTGGCGTTCGCCAGTAGCGCCAGCAGCCCGGCGTCGAACACCACCCCGCTGCCACCATCGACCACCGCGCAGGCACCGGGTACGGAGGCGCCTGCGCCGGCGGATGCCCCGGCGGGGCCTGAGGCACAGGACCCGTCGCCGCGCACGGTGTTCGTCAACCCGGATCCGGCGACGCAGTACCAGGCGCCGGCACCGCAGCAGGTCGTCGGGCCGCCGCCGCAACCGGCTGTCGTGGCGCCGCAGGCGGCGCCCCCGCCGGAAGCGCCCCCGCCCGAACCGAGTTCGGAGGTGCCTCCGCCGCCGCCCACGGAGACTACGACGGTGACCACTACGACCCAGGCGCCCACGTTCACCACGACCGTGACCGCGCCGCCGTCCGCAACCACCCAGCCTCCGGTGTCGCAACCACCCACGCAGACCCCCGCGGCGCCGTCGAGCTCCCAGCCTCCGGTCACCCTGACCATCCCGCGGCTCCCGTTGGTCCCCGGCGTGCTCAATCCGGCCGTTTCGAGTTCGCGGTAGGCCTCGTGGCTCTGCTCGCGGTCAGCGCGGCCAGCTGCTCTTGTCCAGCAGCAGCTTCGCCAGACGGATCCGCACCGGCTTCGGGTCGGATTCGAGCCGCTCACGCAACCCCGATTCCAGCCGTTCGATGAACCGCTGCGCGTGGGGAGTCTCCGGACCGCCGTCCAGCGCGCTGCGCAGGGCAGGAAACGCCGACGTCCGAACAAACTCCATCCACTTCCCGACGAAAGTCGCTGCGTCCCTGCCCTTTTGGAACTTCGTCCAGTACTGGTCCTCGGCGTCGAAAATCTCCAGGTGCTCAACGGTGAGCCCGGAAAAGCTGTTCTTCGGCGCGAACGGCGCGGTGAGCTGCGCCTCCGTCCGGCCGACCGACGGTATCGCCATCCGAAGAACCTCGTCGCGGCTGACCACGCCCTCGGCCGTCATGGCCCACAGCTCGGCGTCGATCGCCTCGAGCAGCGGCTGGAAGCTGCAGTCGCCGTCGCCCTGGGCCATCGTCAGCACCACGAGCCGCCCGCCGGGGACCATTTCCCGGCTTCGGGCGGTCAGGAACGCGATCCAGTCGTCGGCGGCCTGGCGCGTGTACGCGGCGATCGCGTCGTCATCGCGGCTGAGCGAGATGTGCACCGTATCGGGTATCACCGAGCGGACCCGGCTCAGCCAGTGCACGGCCCACGAACTCCAGCCCAGCGTGACGATGCCGGTCGGCGCGACTTGCTCATACACCGACCTGCCAATGGCAGACGCGAATGTCGCCGGGTCGTGTTGAAGGTAACTCTGTGGATCCGATGCCAGCGAATCGAACAGCCCTTGGTAGTTGTCGTCGGCGACGTCGGCGTGGAAGACCACAATTGGGCGGCCCCTGTCGGTGCGGCCGCGCACGATGGAGATCGCCGCACCGATCGGAAGTAAAGAGTTGTGCCCGGCCGATGCCCCGTAATCGGCGATCACGATCGTGTTCGGCGAATACGACAGCTCAACGTCTTTCGCCGCGCGCTCGAGCAGTTCCACGGCAGGCAACGAGGCGGGCTGCACCCGGGAGGTGCTCTTGAAGGTGCCCCCCGCCTCCATCGGCGCTGGGCGGGCGATGGCCATGTCGGGCATTAGTGTCCCCGCGCCACCCATTCGTCGTAGTGCACCAATTCCCCTCCGATCGTCGTGCTGTCGCCGTGGCCGGTGTAGACCACAGTGTCGCCGGGCAGCTTGCCCAGCGTTTCCGAGATCGACGCGAGGATTGTCGGGAAGTCGGAGTAGGACCGGCCCGTCGCGCCCGGTCCGCCCTGAAACAAGG
Source organism: uncultured Actinomycetota bacterium (assembly GCA_963813275.1). GTDB lineage: Bacteria > Actinomycetota > Actinomycetes > Mycobacteriales > Mycobacteriaceae > Mycobacterium. The sequence goes on from CAWEYH010000001.1 coordinate 52,630, forward strand.
TGTCACCGCTGAACACCGCCGAAAGCTCCGGTGCGTGAAGACATGTCGAGCCGGGGGAGTGACCGGGCGTGTGAATCGCGCGCAGTTCGGTCCCGGCCACGTTCAACACCGCCCCATCGGCAAGCGAGCGAAATTCCTTGTCGGGATGGGTCATTCGCCACAGCACCTCGTCGGCGGGATGCATCAGCACCGGCGCGTCGAGCGCCTCACCAAGCTGCGGCGCGACCGTCACATGGTCGTTGTGGCCGTGCGTGCACACCACCGCCACCACGTTGCGGCCCGCGACCGCGTCGATGATCGGACCCGCGTCATGGGCCGCATCGACCACGACGATGTCGTTGGCGTCGCCCACCAACCAGATGTTGTTGTCGACTTCCCAACTGCCGCCGTCGAGTTCGAAGCTGCCGTGGGTGACAATGCGGTCGATGCCAGTCACAAGATCACCACCGAGCGCAGCACCTCACCCGCGTGCATCTTGTGGAACGCCTGCTCGATGTCGTCGATCCCGATGCGTTCGGTGACGAACTTGTCCAACGGCAGCCTGCCCTGCAGGTGAAGGCCGATCAGGGTGGGGAAGTCGCGCTCGGGCAGGCAGTCGCCGTACCACGACGACTTCAGCGACCCGCCGCGGGAGAAGAAGTCCACCAGCGGCATGTCGATGCGCATGTCGGGTGTCGGCACCCCGACGAGAACCACGGTGCCGGCCAGATCCCGTGCGTAGAACGCCTGTTTCCACGTCTCGGGCCGTCCGACGGCGTCGATCACCACGTCGGCACCATTCCCGTCGGTCAGGTCCTGAATTGCCTCGATGACGTCGGTGGTGCGGGCATTGATGGTGTGGGTGGCGCCGAAGTCCTTGGCCCAGGCCAGTTTTGCATCATCGGTGTCGACGGCGATGATTCGCTTGGCGCCGACGAGTGCAGACCCCGCGATCGCCGCGTTTCCCACGCCGCCGCAGCCGATCACCGCCACCGTGTCGTCGCGGCTCACGGCGCCGGTGTTCACGGCCGCGCCGAGGCCCGCCATCACCCCACAACCCAGGAGCCCGGCCACCGCCGGGTCGGCCGCCGAGTCCACCTTGGTGCACTGCCCCTCGTGAACCAGCGTCTTGTCGATGAATGCGCCGATGCCCAGCGCCGGCGTCAGCTCGGTGCCGTCGGTCAGCGCCATCTTCTGCTCCGCGTTGAAGGTGTCGAAGCAATACCACGGCCGGCCGCGCCGGCACGCCCGGCATTGTCCGCACACCGCGCGCCAGTTGAGTACGACGAAATCGCCGGGCTCGACCGATGTGACGGCGGGCCCGACGGCCTCGACCGTGCCCGCCGCCTCATGGCCGAGCAGGAAAGGGAATTCGTCGTTGATGCCGCCCTCGCGGTATGTCAGATCGGTGTGGCACACCCCGCACGCGGCGACGTCCACCACCACTTCGCCCGGCCCCGGATCGGGCACCACGACGTCGACCACCTCGACGGGCTCGCCCTTCTTGCGGGAAATGACGCCGCGCACTGTTTGGGTCATGCGCGTCAACGTACCTGGTCTCGATTGCCTCGCAGGAAATAGTCTCTGGTCATGGAGACCACTGAAGAGTTCGCGGTTCGAGTGATGGGCACAATCGATAGCGCAAGCCTGGCCATCCTGATCAGCATCGGCCACCAGACCGGGCTGTTCGACACGATGGCGGAACTGCCGCCGTCCACGAGTTCGCAGATCGCCGACGCGGCCGGCCTCAACGAGCGGTATGTACGGGAGTGGCTCGGTGGCATGACGGCCGGCGGGGTCGTGGACTACGACGCCGACGCCGCCACTTACTTCCTGCCGCGCGAGCGCGCGGTGCTGCTGACCCGAACGGCCGGCCCCGACAACCTTGCGCGGGTCGCCCAGTTCATCTCGATGCTCGGCGAAGTGGAGCAGAAGGTCATCAACTGCTTCCGGGGCGGCGGCGGTCTGTCCTACAGCGAATATCCGCGGTTCCACGCGTTGATGGCCGAGCAGAGTGGCGAGGTGTTCGACGCCGCGCTGGTCGACGTGATCCTGCCGCTGGCCGAGGGGCTGCCGGAGCGGTTGCGGGCCGGGGGCGACGTGGCCGACTTCGGTTGCGGCAGCGGGCATGCCGTCAACGTGATGGCCCGGGCGTTTCCGGAGAGCCGGTTCACCGGCATCGACTTCTCCGACGAGAGCCTCGTCGTCGGCGCCGCGGAGGCAGAACGGCTAGGACTGACGAACGTGACATTCGAGCGCCACGACGTGGCGGCCATGGACATCTCGGAGGCCTTCGACGTCGTCACCGCGTTCGACGCGATCCACGACCAGGCTCAACCGGATCGCGTGTTGCGCAATATCTACCAGGCATTGCGGCCCGGCGGCGTCTTCTTGATGGTCGACATCAAGGCGTCCAGTCAGCTCGAGGAGAACGTGGGTGTTCCGTTGGCCACCTACTTCTACACGGTGTCGACCATGCACTGCATGAGCGTGTCCCTGGCATTCGGCGGCGCGGGCCTGGGCACCGTGTGGGGCCGTCAACTCGCGTTGTCGATGCTGGCCGACGCCGGCTTCGAAGATGTCCGGGTCGAGGAGATCGAGACCGATCCGGTCAACTACTACTACATCGCCAAGAAGTGAGGGCACTCGACGGGATCGGCGACTGGCCGGTGACCACGGCGGCGGCGGCCGTGGTCGGGCCCTCGGGTGTGCTGGCCGAGTTCGGCGATCAGCGTCATCAGTTCAAGCTGGCGTCGGTCACCAAGCCGCTGGTGGCCCGCGCCGCGCACGTTGCGGTCGAAGAAGGCGTCATGTCGCTCGACACGGCGGCGGGCCCGCCCGGGTCGACGGTTCGCCACTTGGTCGCACACGCGTCCGGGCTCTCGATGCACTCCGCCGACCTGATGGCAGAGCCTGGTAAGCGCCGGGTTTACTCCAATTACGGGTTCGCTGTGCTGGCCGAGACCGTGCAGGACAAATCGGGTATCGAGTTCGGCGCCTATCTTCACGACGCCGTATTCGAGCCACTGTCGATGACCGACACCCGCCTCCACGGCGGCGCGGAAGCGGCGGGCTTCGGCGCCACCTCCACGGTCGCCGACCTTGCCCGCTTCGCCGGCGACCTGCTGCAGCCGGTGACAGTGGCACCCGAAACCCACGCCGAGGCGACATCCGTGCAGTTCCCCGGCCTCGATGGCGTGCTTCCCGGGTTCGGCGTGCAGCGGCCGAACGACTGGGGGCTCGGCTTCGAGATCAGAAACGGCAAGTCGCCGCACTGGACCGGCTCGACGAACTCGCCGGCCACCTACGGCCACTTCGGGCAGAGCGGCACCCTTCTGTGGGTGGATCCCGAGGCCGGATTGGCGCTGGTAGTGCTCACCGACCGTGATTTCGACGAGTGGGCACGGTCGTGCTGGCCCGCTCTCTCAGACACGGTGGTGGCCGAATTCGTCACAAACTAGCGCAACAGGTGCCACACAGGGCACAATAGAAACGCACGACCCATTCTCATCGGTTTCACCAGGTCGTTGGGGAAGACGTCCCTCGTGGAGCCGAAGGAGTTGAGGATGCGTGCGTCGAACCAGTTCGCCGACGCGACGACGGGTGTGGTCTACATTCACGCCTCGCCCGCCGCGGTGTGCCCGCATGTCGAGTGGGCGTTGTCCTCCACGCTCGATAGTCGCGCGAACCTGAAGTGGACACCGCAGCCGGTGATGCCGGGACAGCTGCGCGCGCTGACCAACTGGGTCGGCCCCGTCGGCACGGGCGCGCGGCTGGCGCATGCACTGCGGTCATGGCCGGTGCTGCGCTTCGAGGTCACAGAGGACCCCAGCCCAGGCGTGGACGGGCAGCGGTTCTGCCATACCCCGCAACTCGGCATGTGGAGCGGCGCGATGAGCGCCAACGGCGACATCATCGTCGGTGAGATGCGGCTGCGTGGCTTGATGGCCGCCGGCGCCGACAACCTGCTGGCCGAGTTGGACTCGGTGCTCGGCACGGCATGGGACGAGGCGCTGGAGGCCTACCGCGACGGCGGCGAGGGCGCCGAGGTGAGCTGGCTCAGTCGCGGAGTCGGGTAGCCGAGAGTCTCCGCATAGCGGCTGCAGGATCTCCGCATTTCCGCTGATGTTTCGCGGCTCCTGCGCCCCCATGCTGGCTAGCATGAGCGAACCACTGGCGGACACGCCGCCGTTGAACTGGAGCGACTTGGGCGTGAGCGAGCTGCCGACCGGAACGGTGACGTTGCTGCTTGCCGACGTCGAGGGCTCGACGCGGCTGTGGGAGACCCAGCCGGAGGAGATGACGGCCGCGCTCGCGCGCCTGAATGACGCAGTGTCCGATCTCGTCGCCGCCCACGGTGGGGTGCGACCGGTTGAGCAGGGTGAGGGCGACAGCTTTGTGGTCGCGTTCGCCCGCGCCAGCGACGCGGTGGCGTGCGCGCTGGCATTACAGCGTGCGCCGCTTGTTCCGCTGCGGCTGCGGATTGGTGTCCATACCGGCCAAGTGCAGCTTCGCGACGAAGGCAATTACGCCGGCCCGACGATCAACAGGCCGGCGCGGCTGCGCGATCTGGCGCACGGTGGCTCTTCGGCGCTGCCGATGGGGTACGGCAACGCACTGGCGAGGTCCGCTTCAAGATTCTCGATGCAGCCTACGAAGCTTCGGTCGCAGCGCTACGTAACACCGTGGGCGACATGGACTTTGAGGGTGCATGGACAGAGGGTGCCGCGTTGTCAACCGAGGAAGCGATAGCCTATGCACAACGCGGCCGCGGCGAACGCAAACGGCCGGCAAGCGGATGGGAATCATTGACACCGGCTGAACTCGACGTCGTCCGGCTCGTTGGTGAGGGCCTCGCCAACAAGGACATCGCCACAAGGCTTTTCGTCTCGCCGCGCACCGTGCAGTCCCACCTCACACACGTTTATGCCAAGCTCGGGCTGACGTCGCGTGTACAACTTGCGCAAGAAGGCATCCGTAAAGCCGACTGACTATATTCTCTGACTTGCGATCTTGCCGGATCCGCTGTGGCACCCTGATTGTGTGAGGAGGCGAATCATTGTGATCGGTACCCGCGTGCTCGTCGCCGCCGGCCTCGCCATAGGCGCACTGCTCTCTGCCCAGACCGCCTCGGCATCACCGGCAGAGGATGCGTTTTTCGCCGCATTAAGCGCGGCGGGCGTGCCGATTACGTCGCGGGAGGATGCTCTCGCCGCAGGAGAGCTGGCCTGCGACTCAGCCACCAGCGGCATCGCCCGTGACCTCGTCGCTCAGCAGGTCAGTGACAAGACCGGATTGGACGTCGGCCAGGCGGATACGTTCGTCGGGATTGCCCTCGCGCTGTACTGCCCGTGGCAGCCTCAGCTCGGGTGATTGACAGATCGCAGAATTCTCAGCGCGCCGCTGACCGCCGACACCTCGACCGGCAACGGGCACGCGAACTCGCCGTCGGCGTAAGCGTTGATGCCCGGGCTTTCGACCGCGACCGTCTTCGCGCGCGCGGTGGTAACCTCGTCGAGCTCAATGTGCTTACCTTTGAAGACGGTTGGGAACAGCCGGACCAGCCTGGTTCGCGATCCCGACCGCACGATCGTGATGTCGAGTTGCCCGTCGGAATGGTCGGCATCGGGACAGATCAGCATTCCGCCGCCATAGCTTTTCGTGTTGCCGAACGCGGCCAGCGTCAGGTCGGCGACGATCTCCTTCTCACCGTCCAGCACGAGACGGAAGGGGAGTGGATGTAGTTGTGACAGTTCTGCGAGCATCGCGATGTTGTAGCGCATCCGACCGTGCGGCCAGCGCATCCGGTTGGCGCGATCAGTGACGAGTGAGTCGAACCCGGCCGCCATTACGGTGCCGAACCATTTCTCGAAGCCGTCATCTCTCTTGATGTACCCGAGGTCGGTCGTCTCGACCCAGCCGTCGCACACCACGTCGGCCGCCGCCTCGGGATTCTTTGTCGGCAAGCCGTATTCGCGGGCGTGATCGTTGCCGGTGCCGGCGGGAATGATGCCAAGCGGAATGTCGCTGCGCGCCAACGCCTGAAGCGCCATCGAGATCACCCCGTCGCCGCCCACGATGACCAGTGCGTCAGTGCCGTGAGCGACCGCTTCGTCGATCAACCGACGGGCATGGCCGGCATCAGTGCCGACGATCCCGACCACGTCGACGCCGCGGCGCTGGAATTGCGCTACCGCGCGTTCCGCGGCGTGGGGCGCGTTGCCGTGGCCCGACACGGGATTGGTCAACAGCGTCACCCGGCCGATCTCGGTCTTCACGGAATCAGCTTGCCCGGGTTCAGGATTCCGACGGGATCGAGGGTGGCCTTGACGGCCTTGAGCACCTCGACACCCAGGTCGCCGATCTCGTCACGCATCCACGGGCGGTGGTCTGCGCCCACCGCGTGGTGGTGGGTGATGGTCGCGCCGGTCCGTACCATCGCGTCTGACGCGGCGGTCTTCGCCGCCCGCCACTGATCGATGGGGTTGCCGCGTTGGCCTGCCACGACAGTGAAGTACAGCGACGCGCCAGTGGGATACACATGCGAAATGTGACACAGAACGAGAGCGGGCGTGCCGGATTCCGCAAGAGTTGACGTAAGCGCCTGCGTGACAGCCTCTTTCACAACCGGAAGGTTGGACCACGTGGTGGCCGTCTCGAGTGTTTCGCATAACGCGCCTGCCGCCAGCAGCGAGTCACGCAGGTATGGCGCGCTGAATCGCCCGTGCTCCCAGGCTCGAGCGGGGCCCTCGCCCAATGACGTTCCGCCGTGTTCGGTCAGCACCGCGCGCGTCTCGGCATGACGGCTTTCCGCGTGCTCGGTGGTGCCCTCGAACACGGCGATCGCCAAGCAGCCGCCGGTGAGGCTCGTCTCGCCGATGCTCTCCGTGGTGGCCAGATTGACGCCGGTCTCGGCCTCGTCGGAGAGGCGGATGACGGTCGGCCCGGTTCCGGTCTGTGTGAGGGCTCGCAGCGCGTCGGTGCCCGTCGCGAAGTCGGGGAACGACCACCCCTCGTAACGGGTGGCCTCGGGGACCGGATGCACGCGCAGCCGCACAGCCGTGATCACACCGAATACGCCCTCCGAGCCGATCAGCAGCTGCCGGAGATCGGGTCCGGCCGCCGACTCGGGCGCGCGGCCGAAGTCCAGCACACCTGCCGGCGTCACCGCGCGGATGCCGCGGATCATGTCGTTGAACCGGCCGTACCCCGCCGAATTCTGGCCCGACGAGCGGGTGGCGGCGAGGCCGCCGATCGTCACGAATTCGAAACTCTGCGGAAAATGCCCCAGCGAGAACCCATGCGCGCCGAGCAGCCGCTCCGCGTCCGGGCCCGTGACACCGGCTCCGAGCACCGCCTCGCCGGACACCTCATCCAGCGCGCGCAACTCGTTGAGCCGACGCAGATCCAACGAGACCACCGCGTTGAACCCGTCGGCCTCGGGATCGAGCCCGCCGACCACGCTGGTGCCGCCGCCGAACGGGACGACGGCGATGCGCCGCTCGGAGCAACGCCGCAGAACCTCGGCGATCTGCTCTTCGTCAGCCGGCACCAGCACCGCGTCGGGCGCATCCTGTTCGCTGCCCTTACGCCGGAGCAGATCGAGGGTGGACTTGCCGCCGGCGCGCAGCAGCCGCGCGCGGTCGTCCACCAGGACGAACTCGGCTCCCGCGATCGCGGCCAGCGCGTCTCGGTCGGCGGCCGTCAACGCGGACGGGCGCACCCGCACTTCGTCGATCTCGGGCGCGGCCACCGACGAATCCTCGACACCGAGTGCCTGCTTGAGCAGCAACCGGATTCCCTCGGACAGCGGCTTGGCGGCGTCCGGGTCGCCCCAGGCGTTCCACTTCATCGGGGGGACCAGTGCGGAGTTCGTCGGCATGCGTTACAGTATTACATATGCTGTCAACCAGTAACGCAGTTGTCGTCTCCTCTTCGCGCGAGCGCTCATCGGAGTCGGCCGATATCGGGGATCGCATCCTCGAAGCCGCCGCGAGCTGCGTTACCGCGTACGGCGTCGATCGGGTGACGCTGGCCGAGATCGCTCGTCGCGCCGGGGTGAGCCGGCCGACCGTCTACCGCCGGTGGACCGACACGCGGGAGATCCTGGCCGCGCTGCTCACCAGCCGCGTCGTCGGGGTGTGGCGCGACGTGCCGTCGCGGGGGCCGGGTAGGGAAGCCCTGGTCGAACGCATCGTCGCGGTGGCTGATCGGCTGCGGCGTGACGAGCCGATCATGTCCGTGCTGCACTCGTCCCCCGAGCTGGCGATGGTCTACATCACCGAACGGCTGGGGACCAGCCAACAGGTTCTGATCGATGCCGCGGCCGCGGAAATCGAAGCGGCACAACGTGATCGCAGCGTGCGCGCAGGCGATCCGCGCCAGCTGGCCGCGATGGTCCTGTTGATCACACAGTCGACGATCCAGTCCGCCGCGATCGTGCGCCCGATCCTCGACGCCGACGCCCTTGCCCGAGAGCTGACCCACTCACTGAACGGATACCTCTCCTGATGGCCGATCCCGCCGCTCTCAACGCCGCCCGCCGCGCCACCGAACTCAGCGAGCTCGCCGACGGTGCTCCCGTCGACGTCCTCGTGATCGGTGGCGGCATCACTGGAACCGGCATCGCGCTCGATGCCGCATCCCGTGGGCTGCGCGTCGCGCTGGTGGAGAAGCACGACCTCGCGTTCGGCACCAGCCGTTGGAGTTCCAAGCTGGTGCACGGCGGCCTGCGGTATCTCGCGAGCGGCAACATCGGCATCGCGAGGCGCAGCGCTGTCGAGCGCGGAATCATGATGACGCGCAACGCTCCTCACCTCGTGCACGCGATGCCCCAGCTCGTGCCGTTGCTGCCGTCGATGAAACCGGCCAACCGGGCGCTCGTGCGGACCGGCTTTCTCGCCGGGGACGCATTGCGCTGCCTGGCCGCGACGTCTGCGTCGACGTTGCCGAGGTCAAGACGTGTCAGCGCCGCGCGCGCGGCGGAGCTGGTGCCTGCGGTTCAGCGCGACGGGCTCGACGGCGGGCTGCTCGCCTACGACGGCCAACTCGTCGACGATGCGCGGCTGGTGGTCGCCGTCGCGCGGACGGCGGCGCAGCACGGGGCCCGGATCCTGACCTACGTTGCGGCTTCCGATGTCACCGGGGATTCGGTCCGCCTGACCGATCAGCACAGCGGCGAATCCTTCGACGTCACCGCCCGCGCGGTCATCAACGCGACCGGAGTATGGGCAGGCGACATCGACTCGTCGATCAAGGTGCGGCCCAGCCGCGGAACGCATCTGGTGTTCGACGCGGCGGCATTCGGTAATCCCACTGCGGCGCTGACGATTCCGATTCCCGGCGAACTCAACCGCTTTGTGTTCGCGATGCCCGAGCAGCTGGGCAGGGTCTACCTAGGACTGACCGACGAGGACGCGCCGGGACCGATTCCCGATGTGCCGCAACCGACGTCGGAGGAGGTCACGTTCCTGCTCGACACCGTCAACACGGCGTTGGGCGCCCAGCTAGGCCCAGCCGACGTGATCGGTGCCTACGCCGGACTTCGCCCGCTGGTGGACGCCGGCGAAGGGCGCACCGCCGACATCTCGCGAGACCACGCGATCATCGAGTCGGGATCTGGGGCGATCAGCATCATCGGCGGGAAGCTCACCGAATACCGGCACATGGCCGAGGACGTGCTCGACCGCGCTGTCGAATCGCGTGGCCTACACGGCGGCCTGTGTCGCACGCGCAACCTGCCGCTCGTCGGTGCCCCCGCGAATCCCGGGTCGGCCGTTCATCAGACCGGCACTCTGCCGACCTCGCTTGTCGCTCGCTACGGCGCGGAGGCGCCGAATGTGATCGCGTCTGCGACCTGCGGACGCCCCGCTGATCCGGTGGCCGAAGGTGTCGACGTCATCCGTGCGGAGTTCGAGTACGCGGTCAGCCATGAGTGTGCGCTGGACCCTAACGACATCGTCGACCGCAGGACCCGGATCGGGCTGGTTGCTGCCGACCGCGACCGCGTCGTCGACGTCGCCAAGGAATTCCTGGCGCAGGTGCGCTAGCCTAGGCCGCTTCCCAGCTTTCGAGGTCGGGCTCGAAGGCGTCGGCGATGGTTTCGGCGGTCGCGATAGAAGCGAAATAGGCGGCGGTGGCGACCAACACGGTGCCGACGACCCAGTGAGATGCACGTTGAATGATCATGCCCACTAGCGTGCAATGACCGCCTTGGCGAATCCTTGGAAGCTCTGCCGGCGACCGGCGCGACGGCTACAGCGGGATGTTCTTGTGCCGGCCTCGCCGTGGCGGCGCCTCGGCCAGGGCCTGCGTGATTGCGCCACGGGTGTGCGCCGGGTCGATCTTCTCGTCGACGACGCCGATCTCGATCGCGGAGTCCACACCACCGGCGAGCGCCTCATGCTCGGCGGCCAATTCCTCGTGCAGCGCCTCGCGCTCGTGTTCGGGGGCCGCTGCCAGCTTCTTCTTGTGCAAGATGCCAACGGCGGCTTTGGCGCCCATCACCGCGACCTCGGCGTCCGGCCATGCGAACACCTTCGTCGCGCCCAGCGACCGCGAGTTCATCGCGATGTACGCGCCGCCGTAGATCTTGCGGGTCACCAGCGTGACTCGCGGAACCGAGCACTCGCCGAACGCGTGCAGCAGCTTGGCGCCGCGACGAACCACGCCGCCCCACTCCTGATCCACACCGGGCAGGTAGCCCGGCACGTCGACGACATTCACCAGCGGAATACCGAATGCGTCGCACAGCCGCACGAAACGCGCTGCCTTCTCGGCACTTTCAGAGTTCAAGCAACCTCCGAGCCGCAGCGGGTTGTTGGCCAGCACGCCGACGGTCCGACCGGAAAGACGGCCGAGCCCCACAACGATCGAGGGCGCCCACTTGGCCTGAAACTCGTCGAACGGCGCGTCGTCGTCCAGCAGCGCGGTAACGAGCGGATGCACATCGTAGGCCCGCCGCGCCGACTCGGGCAGCAGCGCGTGCAGGTCAACCTCACCGGCCTCGGCTTTGCTGCGGTCGAAATGACCCTGCTGGGAGAACAATCCGACCAGGCGACGACCTCGCTCGTAGGCGTCGAGCTCGTCGTCGGCGACGATGTGGCACACCCCGGACTTCTTGTGGTGCGTCTCGGGACCGCCGAGCGACTCCATGTCGACGTCCTCACCGGTGACGCTTCGCACCACGTCGGGGCCGGTGACGAACACCCGGCTCTCCGGAGCCATCACGATGACGTCGGTCAGTGCCGGTCCGTACGCGGCGCCGCCGGCAGCGAATCCGACGACCACCGAGATCTGCGGAACATAACCCGACGCCCGGATCATGGCCTCGAATACCAACCCGACTGCGTGCAGGGCCTTCACTCCCTCGGCCAGCCGCGCGCCACCGGAGTGCCAGATGCCGACGATCGGGCTCTGCTCCTCGATCGCCTGGTCGTACGCGTTGACGATGTGCCGGCAGCCTTCGACGCCCATCGCGCCACCCATAACGGTGCCGTCGGTGCAAAACGCGACGGTGCGGACACCGTTGACGGTGCCGGCCGCGGCGAGCACGCCTGAGCGGTCCCGCTCATGCAGCAACTCCACGCTGTCGTCGTCGAAGAACGTGGAGAGCCGCAGCAGCGGGTCCCGGGGGTCGAGCGATTCGCCGATCGCCTCGGGGGCCGTGATTGTCATCTGGTCTCCTGTGGATTGTTTTCGAGTCAGTCGACGTCAGGGTGAACGTGCCGCCTTGGAACTTCCTTGACGAAGGTGTCTCCTCTGGATCTCTGGTTGTCAGTACTTCCCGAAGGCGAGTGCGACGTTGTGCCCGCCGAATCCGAACGAATTGTTGATGGCGTACCGGTAGTTGCCGGGACGGGCGCCATCGGCCACCACGTCCAGGTCGATCTCAGGATCGAGGTTCTTCAAGTTGAGCGTCGGCGGAATGATCCCGTCGCGAAGCGCAAGCACCGTCAGGATCGATTCGACCGCCCCGACCGCGCCGACCGAGTGGCCGAGCGCTGACTTGGGCGCATACACCGCCGCGTCGTGCTTGCCGAGCGCATTCCTGATGGCCTTCGCTTCGGCCACGTCGCCGACCGTGGTGCCCGTGGCGTGAGCGTTGACGTGATCGATGTCGGAGGGTGCGAGTCCGGCGAGTTGGATGGCGCGGCTCATCGCATGCCCCGCCTGTTCGCCGTTCGGGTCGGGGGCCACCATGTGGAAGCCGTCCGACGTGATCGACGCGCCCATCAACCGCCCGAGGATGTTCGCGCCGCGTGCTTTGGCGTGTTCCTCGGACTCGATGATCATCAGCGCCCCGGCTTCGCCGAACACAAACCCGTTGCGGTCCTTGTCGAACGGGCGACATGCACCGGCCGGGTCGTCGTTGGTGGTCGACAACACGATCCGCATCTGGGCGAATCCGGCGATCGGCACCGCTTCGATCCTGGACTCGACACCACCGCAGATTGCGATGTCGGCCTCTCCGAGGACGATGTTGCGCCACGCGTGCGCGATCGCCTCAGACCCAGAGGCACACGCCGACACCGGAGTAATCACCCCGGCCTTGGCATGTCGTTCCAGCCCCACCGCGGCTGCCGGCGAGTTCGGCATGTACTTCTGAACAGCCAGCGGGGAAACCGCTTTCATGCCCTTCGCACGCATGTCGTCGTACGCGAACACGAGTTCCTCGGCCGAGCCCAGCCCGGTCCCGATCGACACCATCAACCGCCTGGTGTCGATCTCCGGCGAGCCGGCCTTCTCCCAGACCCGCCGACCCAGCACCGTGGACATCTTCTGCAGGTAAGACAGCCGCCGCAGCTCGACTCGCGTCAGCTCGGGATCGAAATCCTCGAGGAGATGCCCCCCGATGCGAACCGGCAGGTCATACTGCTCGACGAACGGATCCTCCAGCTTGCGGATTCCGCTCTGCCCGTCGAGGAGCTTTTCCCACGTGCTCTCGACGTCGGTTGCCAGAGCAGTCGTCATCGCAACAGCGCTGACGACCACATTGGGGAACCCGTCCCCCGTAGACAGCCGTGTCATTTCTGCTCTGAGATCCCTTCGTCTCTCAGTAGTTTCTGTGTCAGTACTTTCCGAATGCGAGCGCGACGTTGTGGCCACCGAACCCGAACGAGTTGTTGATGGCGTACTCGTACTCGCCGTAGCGCGGTTCGCCCGCAACGACGTCCAGGTCGATCTCGGGATCGGGAGTTTCGTAATTCAAGGTGGGCGGAATGACTCCGTCCCGCAACGACAGCACCGTCAGCACCGACTCGAGCGCACCGACCGCACCGATGGAGTGGCCGAGCGCCGACTTGGGCGCATACACCGGAGCATGTTCCACACCGGCAACCCGGATGGCATTGGCCTCGGCGGTGTCGCCGATCGGGGTGGCGGTGGCGTGAGCGTTGACGTGGTCGATGTCCTTGGGGGACAGGCCCGCAAGCTCCATCGAGCGCACCATCGCCTTGCCGGCGCGTAGACCGTCGGCCGCCGGCGCCACCATATGGAAGGCATCCGACGTGATACCTGCGCCCATCAACCGGGCGAGGATCGTGGCGCCGCGCGCTTTGGCGTGCTCCTCGGTCTCGATCACCATGAGCGCGCCGGCCTCGCCGAACACGAAACCATCGCGGTTCTTGTCGAACGGGCGCGACGCGCCTTCCGGATCGTCGTTGCGCGTCGACATCGCGCGCATCATCGAGAACGCCGCAATCGGCAGCGCCTCGATCATGCCTTCGACGCCGCCGCATACGGCAATGTCGGCGTCGCCCATGACGAGATGTCGCCATCCGTGCGCGATGGCTTCCGAGCCCGACGAGCAGGCCGACACCGGGGTGATCACCCCGGCGCGGGCGCCGAGTTGGAGGCCGACGACGGCCGCCGCGCCGTTCGGCATGATCATCTGCACGGCCAGTGGCGAGACCTTGCGGGGGCCACCCTCGTTCATCGCGTCATAGGTCTCGACGATCTTCTCGCCCCCACCCAGACCCGTGCCGATGACGACCGCGAACCGGTCCGGATCGACCTCGGGCGTGCCCGCGGCGTCCCAGATCCGGCCGCCGAGCAGTTTGGACATCCGTTGCACGTAGGACATGCGCCGCAGGTCCAGCCGGCCCATGTGGTCGTCGACCGCCTCTTTGAGATGCCCGCCGATTTTGGCGGGCAGATCCCACTTCTCGACAAACTCGTCCTCGAGGACGCGAATGCCGCTCTCACCGGCCAACAGACCCTTCCACGTGCTCTCGATGTCCCCGGCGATCGACGTAGTCGCCGTGACTGCGGTGACTACAACGCTGGGGAAACCGCCGTTAGCAGTGGAAGGTTTGCTCATGCGCGATCAGCTTCGATCTTCGAGCGGATGGCCTCGGCGGCCTCGGGGTTCTCTTCCTCGAGCTTCTGGATGTAGGTGACCACGTCACCGACGGTGCGAAGTCCGGCGAGGTCCTCATCGGGGATCTTCACGCCGTACTTGTCTTCGGTCTGCACCGCGATCTCGACCATCGACAGCGAGTCGATGTCCAGGTCGTCGACGAACGACTTCTCCGGGGTGACCTCGGACGGCTCGATACCGGTGACCTCTTCGATGATCTCAGCGATACCGGCGATGATCTCTTCTTGCGTGGTGGGCACTATGGCTCCTTCTATCTTTTGTTTGGTGTTACGGGGTACTGCTCGGTCCTGCTAGAGCTCTGTAAGCCCAGCCAGGTCTGCGGGTTCCTTGACGGCATGCGTCGGGATGCCCCGAAGTTCACGCTTGGCGATTCCGGTGAGCGTTCCGGCGGGTGGGAACTCCACGATCGCCGCTACATTGCGCTGACGCAGAGTCTCGGTGCACAGGTCCCAGCGCACGGGCCGGGTCAGCTGGGCGACCAGCTTGGTCATCGCGTCCGACGCCGAGGCTACCGGCTGGCCGTCGGCGTTCGACAACACCACGGCGGTGGGCTCGGCGGTCTGCACGTTCGCGGCCGCGGCGGCGTAACCGTCCAGGGCCGACTCCATGAAGTGGGTGTGGAACGCGCCCGCGGTGGCCAGCTGGCGAATGCGGGCCTTCTCGGGCGGGTTCTCGGCGAGCTTCTTCAGCGCGTCGAGGCGGCCGGCGGCGACGATTTGGCCCACCGCGTTGCGGTTGGCCGGAACCAGCTCGAGATCGTCCAGACGGGCCAGCACCTCGGCCTCTTCGCCGCCGAGGACGGCAGCCATGCCGGTGGGCTCCGTGGCGCAGGCCTTTGCCATCTCCGCACCGCGGGTGGCTGCCAGTGCGACGGCGTCATCCGCCGAGAGCACGCCGCCGATCGCGTACGCGGCGATCTCGCCGACCGAGTGGCCGGCCACCATGACTTCCCGCGAAGCTCCGCGCTCTGCGAGCAGGCCGCGCCGGATGAGTTCCTGGTGGGCGAGCAGCGTCGCGGCCACGACCAGCGGCTGGGTCACCGAAGTGTCGGTGATCTCCTCGGCCGACGCGGTGGTGCCCAGGCGGACGAGGTCAAGGCCGCTGGCGTCAGACCACGCCGCTAACTGGTCCGAGGCGCTCGGCAGCTCTAGCCACGGCGAGAGCAGTCCGGGGGTCTGCGAACCCTGTCCAGGGGCAAGCACCGCAACAGTCGTTGGAAGCACGAATTAAGAGAACACTGTGAAAGTGGTTTTACGCGGTGTAAGAGATTATGAACCTCGTCTTAGGTTTTTGTAGTGACTCCACAAATCAGCATGTAATGCGACTCCATCGAGACCGAATCGCAACCCTAACCGGCGCGATGTACACCGCGTGGAGGTGTGACCTGCGTAACACCGGGATAAGCCGAGGTCGGATTGGTTGCCTGAGATGACAGCCGACCGACGGTGGCGGCCACCCGTAGCACGTAAGCATCGCGCGGCGTCGTGGGATCGCGGCCGGTGAAGTCGGTGATCCGCTTGAGCCGGTAGCGGACTGTATTTGGATGAACGAACAATTTGCGGGCACACGCCTCGATCGCCCCACCGGAATCCAGATAGGCGTCCAGGGTCTCCGTCAGCGCCGGGCCGGCGTCGGCGAGCGGCCGCATCACTTCCGCGTCGAGCACCGCGATGGCCGACGCATCGCCCAGCAGCGCCCGCTCAGGGAGCAGCTCGCGGGCCAGCACCGGCCGTGGCGCGCTGGTCCAGCCGGTGACGGCGTTCATCCCGGCGATTGCCTCGGTCGCGCTGGTGTGCGCCGCGGTGAAAGTAGGTGACGTCGGCCCGATGACCACCGGCCCGTCGGAGAACACGTCAATGAGGTCACGCAGAAACTTGTCGGTAGGCGCGAGCGGGCCGGACACGATCGCGATAAGCCAGGTTCCGTGCACGTCCGACAGCGCTGCGCGGCCGTGTCTTTGGGCGATGTCGCGCACATCGTCACTGGCGACGTCGACGCGTTCGGGACGTGGGAGACCGACGACGACGGTGGCCGGCCCAGTGGTGTCCCAGTTCAGCGCCGCGGCGCGGGACTGCAGTTCGGGCCCGGTGTCGCCACGCACGACGGCATCGACGAGGTTGGCCTCCATGCGGCTGTCCCAGGCACCGCGGACTTCGGCGGCGTCTGCGTAGGCCGACGCGGCGGTGAACGCGAGATCGCGGCTGTAGCGCAGGATTCCCGTGGTCAGCGCCGTCGCCTGTTCCTCCGACCGCGCCAGCATCGGCACCACTTCTTCGAAGAACTCCATGGTGACGCGCACCATGTCCACGGTCTGCCGCAGGGCGATGCGCCGCGTCAATTCCTGCGGGACGAGCTCGAAGGCCTCCACGGTGTACCCGACATTGCTGTGAGGGTTGCTCATCCACTCCACGAAGTTGACCACGGCTGCCTGCACGACTAGGTGCACGCTGGCACGCTGCGAGGCTTCGAGCTCGGCGAAGAACGGCAGCCGTTCCTGCATGGCGGCCACTGCCTGGGTGGCGAACCGGCCGGAGTACTGCTTGAGCTTGCGCAACAGCGAGTCCGGGACGTTTTCCAGCAGTTCGAGCGTGGACCGGGGCGTCGACCGGTCATTGTCAGGCATCGCTAAATACTACGCCCCATTTCTGGAGATTTCTTCCAAGGATCAGGCGACGCCCGGATCCGAGGTCTGTTCCGGCGCCGCGAGCACGTCGTCGATCTGGTAGCGGTTCGCTGCGTCGACAGCGACCGACTTGTCGATCTCGCCGTCGCGCGTCAGGCCCTCGAGCACCGCGACCGCAATGGACTCGGCGTCGGTGTTGAAGTACCGCCGCGCCGCTGGCCGGGTGTCGGAGAACCCGAAGCCGTCGGTGCCGAGTGTGACGTACGTTCCGGGCACCCACGGCCGGATCTGCTCGGGCACAGCGCGCATCCAGTCCGACACGGCGACGACGGGCCCGCGGGCGTCGGCCAACGCCTGCGTCACGTACGGCAGCCGCGGCGAGTGGTCGGGATGACGCAACGTCTCCTTCTCTATCTCCACGCCCTCGCGGTTCAGCTCGCTCCAGCTGGTCACCGACCAGACGTCTGCGGCCACGTCCCAGTCGGAGGCCAGCAGGTCGGCCGCACGCAGCGCGTCGGGCATCGACACCCCAGAGGCGAGGATTTGCGCCGGGAGTCTGCGCTGTTCGGGAGCGGGCCGGTAGCGGTAGATGCCGCGCAGGAGGCCCTCCACGTCGAGGCCTTCGGGTTCCTGCGGCTGCACGTACGGCTCGTTGTAGATCGTGATGTAGAAGTAGATGTTCTCGGGGTTCTCGCCGTACATCCGGGCCAGGCCACTTTCGACGATGTAGGCGATCTCGTACGCGAACGCCGGATCGTAAGCCACCACAGCCGGATTCGTGCTCGCCAGCAGCAGGGAGTGCCCGTCGGCGTGCTGCAGCCCTTCTCCGGTCAGCGTGGTGCGGCCTGCGGTCGCACCGAGCGCGAACCCACGTGCCATCTGGTCTGCCGCGGCCCAGAAGCCGTCTCCGGTGCGCTGGAACCCGAACATGGAATAGAAGATGTAGATCGGGATCATCGGCTCGTTGTGCGTCGCGTACGACGTGCCCACCGCGGTGAACGACGCGGTCGATCCGGCCTCGTTGATGCCCTCGTGCAGGATCTGGCCCAATTCACTTTCCTTGTACGCCAACATCATCTCGGCGTCCACGGAGGTATACAGCTGACCGTTGCGGTTGTAGATCTTCAGCGACGGGAACCAGGAGTCCATGCCGAAGGTGCGCGCCTCGTCGGGAATGATCGGGACTATTCGGTAGCCAACCTCCTTGTCGCGCAACAACTCTTTGAATACGCGTACCGTCGCCATCGTGGTCGCGACCTCTTGCTGGCCCGAGCCCTTCTTGACCGACTTGTAGATGTCGCGTGGCGGGAGCGTCAACGCCTTGGATTTGGTGCGACGTTCCGGTATGAATCCGCCGAGCGAGCGTCGACGGTCGAGCATGTACCGGATCTCCGGCGAGTCGGGGCCGGGGTGGTAATACGGTGGCAGATAAGGGTTTTCTTCCAGTTGCTCGTTGGACACCGGGATGCGCTGCGCGTCGCGGAATGCCTTGAGGTCTTCCAGCGCAAGCTTTTTCATCTGGTGAGTGGCATTGCGGCCCTGGAAGTGCTTGCCCAGCGAGTAGCCCTTGATTGTCTTGGCGAGGATCACGGTGGGCTGGCCCTTGTGGTCCAACGCAGCGCGGTAGGCGGCGTACACCTTACGGTAGTCGTGACCACCGCGCTTGAGACCCCAGATCTGTGCGTCGGACATGTTGTCCACCAACGCCTTGGTGCGCGGATCGCGACCGAAGAAGTGTTCGCGGACGTAGGCGCCGTCGTTGGCTTTGTAGGTCTGATAGTCGCCATCGGGTGTGGTGTTCATCAGGTTCACCAGAGCGCCGTCGCGGTCGGCGTGCAGCAGCGCGTCCCACTCGCGGCCCCAGACCACCTTGATGACGTTCCAGCCGGCGCCGCGGAAGAAGGACTCCAGCTCCTGGATGATCTTGCCGTTTCCCCGCACCGGCCCGTCGAGCCGCTGCAGATTGCAGTTGACCACGAAGGTGAGGTTGTCGAGCCCTTCCAGCGCCGCCACATGGGCCGCGCCGCGGCTTTCCGGTTCGTCCATCTCACCGTCACCGAGGAACGCCCAGACGTGCTGGTCGGAGGTGTCCTTGATGCCGCGGTCATCGAGGTAGTGGTTGAACCGGGCCTGGAAGATCGCGTTGAGCGGGCCCAGGCCCATCGACACCGTCGGGAACTCCCAGAAGTCGGGCATCAGCCGCGGGTGCGGGTAGGACGGCAGACCGCCGCCGGGATGGCTGTGTTCCTGGCGGAAGCCGTCAAGCTGGTCAGCGGTCAGCCGGCCTTCCAGGAACGCGCGGGCGTAAATGCCGGGGGAGGCGTGGCCCTGGATGAAGACCTGGTCTCCGCCGCCGGGATGCGACTTGCCTCGGAAGAAGTGGTTGAACCCGACCTCGTAGAGCGCCGCCGACGAAGCGTACGTGGAAATGTGTCCGCCCACGCCGACGCCGGGACGCTGCGCGCGGTGCACCATGATCGCGGCGTTCCACCGGATCCAGCGGCGGTAGCGGCGTTCCACTTCCTCGTCGCCGGGGAACCACGGCTCCAGTTCGGTCGGGATGGTGTTGACGTAGTCGGTCGACGTCAGAGCGGGGATGGCGACGCGCTGTTCGCCGGCCCGTTCGAGCAGTCGCAGCATCAGGTAGCGGGCCCGTGCCTGGCCGGAGCGTTCCAGAACGTCGTCGAACGATTCCAGCCACTCGGAGGTCTCTTCCGGGTCGATATCGGGCAGATAAGAAGCCACCCCTTCACGAATCACCCGTACTCGGTCTGATTCGTTTGAGCTGGTTGAGTTTTCAGCCAGATCGCGGCGTGCGAACTCGGTGGTCAAATTCCGCTCCTCACTAGGCGGTGCACGGATACCTCCTATCGTCCACCTATCGTGCCCGACTTGCACCGCCCACGGGATTTTCGGGTGGCGGATGCGACCAGCCGGTAACCTCATCGGCTGTGCTGGGGGTCGGCGCGATGCGGCAATGGCGGATCGCTGCGCTGACGGCCGGGCTGATCGCGACGGCGTTGCTAGTAGTGGTCGGCTGCACGAGCATCAAGGACGGCACCCCGGCGGCCGACACCGCCGATGCGGCCAGCTACCGGACGTGGGTGGCGAATTCGCTGTCGCAGTCCGCCGCAGCGGCGAGCGAGCGTGAATCGACGCGGCGAGAGTCGGAGACCGCGGAGGCGGTGGCCAACGCGTGCGAAGTGCTCAGTTCCACCAGTGTGGAGGCCGTGACGGCGATCAACGCCTATGTCTCCGCGGTCGCCACCCGCCAAGACGCGGACGTGGCGGCTAAGGCGCAGGCTGCGGTGGACACCCTGAACCACGGCGCCGACGTGGTGGCGACCAGTGCCAACACCGCGCTCTGGCCGCAGATGGCCGACGGGTTCAGAGCATGGGTGGACGCCGCCAGAGGCGTGGCAAAGGCCATCGCCGAGCGCTATGGCCAGCAGGAGTTCAACGCCGAGGTCGACAAGTTCAACCAGGCCAACGAGAACGTGCTGGACATGTGTGGTGGCTCCCACTGAACGTAGCGTGCGACGATAGGGCAGAGCAGGCCCACAGACGAAGGAGGTTCCGACGGTGGTCGCGGCGGGTGACGCCCCGAACTACGCCCACAAACTGGGCATCCAAAAAGATCAGGTTGTGCAGGAGCTGGGCTGGGACGAGGACACCGACGACGACGTCCGTGCCGACATCGAGGAGGCCTGTGGGGGTGAGCTGCTTGACGAGGACGCCGACGATGTCATCGATGTCGTGTTGCTGTGGTGGCGCGACGGCGACGGCGACCTGGTCGACAGGCTGATGGACGCGATCACGCCCTTGGCCGACGACGGAGTGATCTGGGTGCTGAGCCCGAAAACGGGCAAACCCGGCCATGTGCTGCCGGCCGAGATCGCCGAGTCGGCGCCCACGGCAGGTTTGATGCAGACCTCGTCGGCCAACCTCGGTGACTGGAGCGCAAGCCGGTTGGTGCAACCCAAATCCCGGGCGGGGAAGCGCTAATGCTCGACGTTGGCACTCCGGCGCCGCACTTCACGTTGCGCGACCAGAACCAGCAGCCAGTGTCGCTGAGCGATTTTCGCGACCGCAAAAGCGTGCTGCTCGTGTTCTTCCCGCTGGCGTTCACCGGCGTCTGTCAGGGCGAGCTGGACGAGATCCGCGATCATCTGCCGGACTACGAGAACGACGACATTCAGACGTTGGCGATTTCGGTGGGCCCGCCTCCGACGCACAAGATCTGGGCGACGCAGAGCGGCTTCACTTTTCCGGTGTTGTCGGATTTCTGGCCGCATGGCGAGGTTGCCCAGGCCTATGGGGTGTTCAACGATGACGCGGGTTTCGCTAACCGGGGAACGTTCGTCGTCGACCGCTCGGGCGTCATCCGGTTCGCGGAGATGAAGGGGCCCGGCGAGGCACGGGACCAGAGCGTCTGGAAGGCGGCGCTGGCCACCCTGTAGTCGTATCGGATTTCGCGACGCGGCGGCGGGGCCGGTAGCGTGCGCGGCACGGGCGCGTAGCTCAGTGGTAGAGCACTGGTTTTACACACCAGCGGTCGGCGGTTCGATACCGTCCGCGCCCACCAGTTTTTATGCAGCTCAGCGTCATATCGCGATCCAGTTGGATTTGACGGGCGAACCCCCGTTGTGCCAAGAGTGTGCCAACGCGGTTCGCACACCCGCGCGATTGCGTGCTCTAGGGGCGCTTGGGGACTGCCACATGGTGTGAAACTCCGCTCCGCATGTCATTGCCCCGCATCACTGTGTCGGGGGCTAGCGCGGCATTGGAGGGTTGTAGTCAACCCAATACAACAGCCGTCGGAAGACTGAGGGCTTGAATCAACGCTCCGTGTCGGCAGGGGACATCCCCCCGAATAGCACGTCACCGGCGGACGCCAGCGCGTCTTCGTACACGTGGCCGTACACCCGGAGTGTCAGCGCCGGATCGTGGCCCAGCCACCTCGCCGTCGCCGACACCGTGGTGCCGCTGTCGAGCATCCGCGTCGCGGCGGTGTGCCTGGTGTCGTGCAACCGGATCGCTGGCACGCCCGCTGCTGTGCAGTGTCGGCGGAATGCCTTGGAGTAGGTCTCGGGCCGAATCGGGGAGCCGTCCTCATTGATCGCGATGAGGTCCGTGTCAATCCATGTCGGGCCGAGCGCCAGTCTTTCGCGCTTCTGCTGTGCGTTCAGCGCTCGCAAAGCGGCCATGACATCGGCGGGCATCGGCAGTGTGCGCCGGGAGCGTTCGGACTTCGGTGCGCCGGTCGTGGTTCCCGCGCCGCGCACGACAACGCGGCCTTGGGCGACGCTGACCGTCCCAGCGTCGAAGTTCACCGCTGACCACGCCAGGCCGAGCACTTCGGAGCGTCGCCAGCCGGCGAGCGTTAGCAGCCAGCACGCATAGAGGCGGTCGCTGCGCACATGCTCGCGGAACCGTTCGACCTGCTGCGGCGTCCACGTGGACATCTCGCGGTGATCGATGGCCGGGCGGTCGACAAGTTGGGCGACGTTGCGGGCGACGAGACCGCGTTTCATGGCGGTGGCGAGTGCCTGCGACAGGACAGTCAGCATGGCGCAAACGGTCCGGTTACTCACGCCGCCAGACACTTTCGGACGCTCGGGTTCGGTAGGCAGTGCAGCGACGTATCGCGCACGCCGCGGGCGCAGCACATCACCGGATGACACCAGACGGTCGAGTGCTTTGATGCCGGGCTCGCCGAAGGTGGTCAGCAGCTCGGAATACCCGGCACCTTCTGGGCGCGCCCGCAGGTAGGCCAGCACCTCGGCGGAACGGCGTCCGCGCTTGGCGCGCTGGGGGATTGGTTCGCCGGTCAGGCGCAGTGTCACCAACTCGTCGAGGTGCGGGGTGTCGAGGTGCTGTAAAGGTGTCGAAGCCGCCCTTGGTGATCCAGGGGTAGCGGCCGGTCGACGAGTCCCGCTCGGGGAGGCGGGACTTGTAGTACCACGTCGAGCCGCGCTGGTGCACTGCGCCCTTCAAGATGCCACCAGATCACGCAGGCCCGCGGTCACGACGTAAACGCGGCCGCCGAGCCGACGCACTGGCAGCTCGCCGGAGGCCACCAACCGATATGCTGCTGCCCGACTGATTCCCAGCAGCTGCGCCGCACGGGGTACCGCAAGCAGTAGGGGAAGTTCATTGAACACGTTGCTCTCCAAGATAATTCACCACCTTTCCATACGTTGTGAGGATTTCAATTCGGATGGACGAGGCCTGTGGACTTGCGGGCTGCACTGGGGACAAAACTGCGCAGCTTCGGTTCCGTCGGGCTCAGTGACTGTGATGGTGCGAGAATGCGCGTCCTCGCATTCACCACACCACGGCACGGTTGCCGGATGTGGGTCTTGCAGCTGTGGAAGATCGGTGAGCCGCCGGGCGACCACCCGCACCGGATCACGCGCTCCGTTGGGGTTTCGGATCAGGTGGTTGGTGAGATCCGCGGCCCGCCATCCGTGCGCCAGGGCGGACTCGATGGCCGAGTGCAGACTACGGGCCTCACGGCTGTTCAGCTTCCACGTTTCGGTAGCTGCGTCCAAGATCTCAGCCGCGACATCGCTCGGTTCGGATGGGGATTCAATTGATGGATTCAAGGGGTCCCGCTGTGGGACCCCCGGGGGGTGCCGCTCTGACACCGTCCCCGTCCTGGAGCGGGACGGGGTCCGTCTCGAATCGAGACCGGGGGGTTCCAGATCGGGACGGGGGGGTCCCGCATCGGGACCGGGTGAAAGATGAGGCGCAAGTGGGTGATTCAGGTAGTAGCGAGTCGAGCGTCGGGCTCCGGAGTCGTGGAACTGCGGACGCCGGCTGATGAAGCCACGCGTTTCCAGATCCCGGAGTGCGCGCAGGACTGTGCTTCTCCCTGCATTGGACTCGGCCATCAAGGTCCGGATCGAGGGATAGCACGAAAAGTTCTCATCCGCCTTATTCGCCAGGAGGATGAGGATGAACTTCGCTGCCGAGGACCCGACTTCTGAGTCCGTCGCCCAGGCGAGCGCACCCCAGCTCATCCGGATGCGCGGGCCCAGGATTGCGCATCGCGAGCAGTCTCGGCTTGCTCGTGCCTGCGCTCTTCCTTCATGCGCCGTTCCATATCAAGCACGTTAAGAGGCGTGATTTCGTTGCGCGACGGTCAGGAGCAGAATTTTCCACGGGATGTTGTGTCGTCGCGTTCTAATTGTTGGTATCGGCCGAAACGCAGTGGAATATCGCGAAACGGACTGCGTCGCAATAGATCCCTCGCACCGTGTTGTTCTGTTGATAGCCGGCGCACGGGGCTCTCAGGAACGGCTGCGTGAGGTCGATTTCAAAAAATGAATGTGCCGCAGTGACAACTAAGCGCGGCATTACGGGCATGTCTCAGCCATCGATGAGTCGTGCGCGCCTCAGCGACGCGAGCAAGCGCTGAGCCGCGCGCAGAGTGGGCGCGTGCACACCAGTGTCCAACCGTCCGGAGTCCACTTCGGCGGTCAACGATTCCAGCACCGTGCGGCATGCGCGCGGGGATCGCAGCACGATCTGGGCGGCCTTGGCGGGGCTGGACGGGACATCTCTCGTCTCGATGCGGATGCGTTCCACGATCCGCTCGACGGGCATTTCGACCACGTCGACTCGCACTGCCACCGCACCGTTCCGTGCTGCGCGCCGCTCCTCGTACGCCGCGCGACGGCACTGGTGGGAACACCACACGGAGGGGCGTCCAGGCTTGGGCGGCCAGTTGCTGCCCGGCATCTCTACGCCGCATCGTGGACACCGTTTTGCTGTCACAAAATTTATTGTAAGGCGGACCTCATTAATTAGATACGGACGAAATTGCGTTATCGTTTCGTGACCTGTGTGCAAGAGGTGTGATGTTCGGCGAACGGCTCAAGTTAGGGTGGCCTAAGTATTGGTTGACTTCGGTCGGCGAGAGGTGTGAGCGAGCCGATCGTGCAATCGACGGGCAACGGCCGGGTCATCGGGAATCCAGCCCAACCACGGCGATGTCGACAGTTGGATCATGACGTCAAGGCGGTTCTGCTGGCGGTTGAAGCCCGCCAGTCACGACAGATCGTCGGCGGAGAGCCGTGACGTAAGTTACCGCGTCTTCGACAGCGGCCTCGGCCGACCAGCCGCTCAGCCGGGCAGGCTCGGGATCAGACATGGAGCGGACCGGCATCTGGCCTTCGACCGGTCTGTTGATCGGGTATCCAGCGCTGCGAGCTAACCCTGCTCGAAGCGAGGGGCAAAGCATTGGTCCGTCCGGCCCGTAAGGGGATCCCCAAACGGACAGCTATTTCGTAATGAGCGCTGTGTCGCAATATGCGACGACGTCTTCTGAGACGAAGTTTTGAGACGCAACGACCTGGCAGATCCTATTCCTGGGTGGCCAGTCTGGGACGTCTCGAATGTGGTCTACTTCGAGACAAGGTGGGCATGCCTTCCGACTGATCGCCGTCACGGCATCGCCTCAGCCCAAGCGATATGCCCCTCGAAGCCAAGCGTTCTCGCCTTGTCGCGGTAGCGATCCCAGAAGTGCGCGTAAGCCGCGGCATCGCCGTGAGCCCGCGCCACTAGAGCGTGTAGTCGCAACAGCCAGATGTCGCGCACAGCTACACCGTCGTCGGTCGGCGCCGCCGCTAACCGCTCGATCGCGGCCGCGGCTTCGGCCGCGTCGCCGTCGGCGCCGCGATCAAGCAGTGTCTCCACCAGAACACCGGTCGCAGGAATGCCCCACCCCAGCAGCTGTCCCTCGCGGACCAGATGGTCGACGGCGGCGCGCATCAGTGGGATGGCGTCATCGCGATCTCCACGCCGAGCCCTCTCACGTGCCAAGTACACGTTAACGATCGGTAAATCGCCCAGGTTGTGTCCCCGGCGTGGGAGCACTTGGCTGACGTCGGCTAGGAGCTGCTGTCCGCGGTCACGGTCCGCAGCTGTTTGGCGGTGCACCAGCGCAAGGCCTAGCGTCATCCGGGCGTTGGCCAACGCGAGATCGTCACCGGATCGTGCGGCAGTCTGTAGGGCATCCTCGATCTCGCGCATCGCGGAATCGTCGGGCCTCAGCACGCCAAACGGTATCCCCGTGAAGTAGACGAAGGTGACCACCGTGGCGTAGGACATGGGGTCGGCGCTGCGGGCCATGGTCAGGCCGTGCCGCTGGTCGTCTCGCCATCCGGGACGACCCAGGAAATACCGGGCGAGAGCCCGCGTTGTAAAGGCGACCGCTAACGGAGACCCGATAATGAAGTTGCCTTTAGACGGGTCACCGTCGGCCAGGTCGATGACTGCCTGTGACCACCGCAGCACGTCACTCCACTCGGCGCTCTCACCCTTAGCGTAGATGGCCGCGAAGGACAGCCCCACCGACAAGGTCGGATCGCCGACCGACTCGATGAGGGCCATGGCTTCCGATGCCAGCTGCGACGCCTCGCGCATCCGGTCCTGGAACGCGTGATCCATCACCAGCCCCGCCATCCCGATGGCCAGTGACGCCTTGTCCCCGGCGGCGGTGCACAACGCCCGCAGTTCATCGAAGCGGGCACCGGCAACGTTGACATGAACTCGCCAGGCGATCCCGCACAACATGGTGCGCGGGGCGATGCGCATGGCTGCCCGGTTGGGGTCCTCGGCGGGTAGTGCGTCGGCGATCTTGCGGGCGCGCTCCCAACTCAGTTGCGCCGCGGCGATGTCGCGGTTAGTCGCCCACGCCCCGGCGCGCATGTGCCAGCCGTAGGCGGCGGGCCCATCACCCGCGGCCTCGAGATGTTCGGCGATCAGCGCCGCGTTCTCCTCGGCCACTGCCGGGTCACGTGATTCGATGGCGGCCGCCAGGCGCCGATGTAACTCGGCGCGATCGGATTTGAGCTGTGACTCATAGGCCACGGCGCGAATCAGCGGATGGTGAAACACATACTCGGGTTGTCGGGCGAATTCGACCGGATCGATGAGCTCGGCTGCCACCAAGTCCTGCATGGCGGGATCAATCCCCAGCGTTTCGACCAGGCCTCGGCTGAACTTCGAACCGATGACCGCCGCCGCGCCCAGGGCGCGTTTGGCCGCCGGGGTGAGGCGATCGATCCGGGCGGCGATGGTGGCCTGCACCGTGGCGGGCACGCGTACCTCGGCAGCGTCGACCGTGGAGACGTAGGCGCTGGGGTTGCCGCGCAACACACCGCGCTCGGCCAAATCCCGCACCATCTCCTCGGCAAAAAACGGATTCCCAGCGGCCCGCTCGACGATCAGGGCGGCCACCCCGCCCACCGAGGGGTCGTCCCCGAGCAGCTGCGAGACCAGGGCTGCGGTCTCCGGATCACTCAGCGGCGCAAGGGCGATGGTCTGGGCACCGGCCACCCGGCTCAACGCACCCCGATATTCGGGGCGGTAGGTGACCAACACCAGCGAGGGCGTCTGCGGGATCACCGTGAGGAACCCGGCCAGCATCGACTCGCTGACCTCATCGATCCAGTGCGCGTCCTCAACGACATAGACCGCCGGAGCTTCGCGGGCCAGCAAGACGGCATTGACCAGCGCGGTCAACCGCCGCCGACGCGCATCCGGGTCGATCTTGGGCAGCTGCACACCGGGATCGGCAATGCCCAGCAGGTCATCGAAAAGCAATAGGTCCTCGGGGTCGGCGTCGAGGGCTCGCGCGCGCGCCTGCGCGCGGGCAGCTGGGCCGTCCAGACCACGCACACCGGTGACAGCGCGCAGCAGCCGCGCCACGACGTGGAAGGCGATGTCGGTGGCGTGTGATTCGCAGTAGGCAGTGAACACCTCGACACCCCGCCGCGCTGCCATCGCGGCAGCCTCGCGCACGACACGGCTCTTACCGATACCCGGGGGGCCCATCACCGAGACCACCGCGCCCTGACCGTCGACGGCATGCTCCAGCAGGCCCTCGACGGCGGCCATTTCCCAGCGCCGACCCACCAGATGGACCTCAGCACGCCCGACAGGGCGATCCCGTTCCGACACGCCCAGCAACCGCTGGGCGTGGACCGGTTGATCGGTGCCTTTGACGTGGACCAGCCCGGCTTCACCGAGGGCCGCCGCGCCTTCGACCAGCCGAGCGGTGGATGCGCTGAGCATCACCCCGCCCGGCGGGGCGACCGACTCCATCCGCTGAGCCATCCCCACCTGCTCGCCGATCGCGGTGTAACCGGCTGCGGCCGTGCCGATCTCACCGGCGATCACCTGCCCGGAGCTCAGACCAACCCGTAGCTCAAGCTCGACACCATCCCGGCGGCAGACCTCCGCAGCCAGATCCCTAATGCCGCTGTGGATCTCCAACGCGGCCCGGCATGCCCGCAACGCGTGATCCTCCAACGCCACCGGCGCGCCGAACAGCGCCATGATCCCGTCGCCGGTGAACTTGTCCAGCGTGCCGCCGTAGCGGCGCACCACCGCAGCGGCCCGGTCAACCAGCGCGGCCATGATCTCGCGCAACCGCTCCGCACCAACCACCGAGGCGATGTCCATCGAGTGCACCACATCGGCGAACAGCACCGTGACCTGCTTGTACTCCGCGTGGGCGTCACCGTCGTCGACTGGTGAGCCGCACCTGTGGCAAAACCGGGCGTGCGCCAGCGGCTCGGTGCCACACGTCCGGCACGCCGCCACGGCCGTCATCCTCCCTCCGCCGATCCCGGGCCCCCGCGTTTCCAGGGTCCTCTAGGGATAGGTCGTTAGACACACCACGAGGGGCCGTTGGCGTGCACTGTGGGTGACGCCGACACGAAGTTTTGAGACCCTCATATCTCGTCTGTTTCGAGACAAAACCGCGGGAGGTCCACGGCCAGTAAAGTAACATACGGCGGCTATCTTGCGGGCCGCGTCAATCCGCTCAGCCGGAGTCAGTTCGTCGGGATCCGACACCGGTAGGCTTTCCCTTCCCGGATGCGGCCCCGGGTTAGCCACAGCGGCAACAGTGACGACGCCAGCGCCAACGCAAGCTCGGTATCAGAATGCTCCAGGCACGCCTTGTGGGCAGCGCGTCCCGAGTATGACAACCGCACGGTGAACAACGCAGTCTTGGTCTTGACCCCGCGCAGCACCACCCACAGGTCGTGAGAGTCGAACTCCGCCTCGGCCGCCGGCGGATGGGTCTGTGGCACGTTTCCCAGCTCCAGCGGCCGGCCCGCCTCGGCCAGGATCTGCGGGCGGCGCTTGCGCACGTGATTCCGCACCGTCGAATAACGACAAGCCCACCGCGCCGTGCTCATCGACCAGCCTGGCCAAAATCCTTCGCGCGGTGCGGCGTTGCTTCTTGGGCGCATCCAGATCATTGCGCAACATGGCGTCGATCGCCGTCTTGAACGGCTCCAGCCGCGGCGCCGCGTTTGTCCTCCCCATGCGCGTCCAACGTTATTCAGTGTCTCGACTTCGACAACCGCTGGTACAGCGAACCGGAGTTCCCACTCTGATGCACTATTGATCAAGCGGATCCAGTCAGGTGACCGTGGCCCTGGAGAGTTCTGCAATATGTTCGTATCGACGACGATCGCCAGCGCCCATGCGATCCCCTGCTAACTCACAATCTCGGATTGGGCTGCCCCGATAGTGGTGGCCACGATGGGAGCCGCCGACTTGCACCTTCTGCAAACCAACCCTCAGCTCTCCCGCATCAGCACCGCGCTGTTCGACCTCAAGCCCATGAATCGCTTACATTTACGCGACGTCATCACTGGGCCCGCGCGGCGCCTCACCGCCGGCGGGCAGCGACTGATGGTCGAACCGGCGCTGGTGGACCGACTGGTGAACGACGCCACCGGGGTTGCCGACCAGCTGCCACTGCTGGCCTTGACCCTGGCCCGGCTGTATGAGGACTACGGCAGCGGCGGTGAGTTGACGCTGGCTCACTATGTGGCGATGGGCGGCATGGGCCGGGCCGTCCAAAACGAGATCGACGACATCCTGGTGACGGCACTGTCAACTTGAGCCAACCTAATTGGCCGATGTGATGATCGGGGTGATGAGCCGTGGCTTGGACGAAACGTCCTGTCCCAGTCGCCGATTCAGGCGGCGGCCGTGGTCGTCGCCCCGGTGATCTCGTTCCAGACCGCGAAGCGGTCGGCCATGACCTGTCGGTAGTCGGCCGCCGACAGCAGGTGCCGACGGGGCCGAAAGTGCGGCGAGATGCCGCTGAACGCCGACAGGAACCGTTGCGCGTGCCGGATCGACTTGAAGCGTTTCATCGCCCGCTCGCGTTGCCGGGTCGGCTGGTGGGAGTTCTCGGCGCGGTTGTTCAGGTACTTCGACCGGCGATGCTGCACCGACGGCACGAGCTCGCGGTGCGCCACCTGGTAGCTGGCGAGCTTGTCGGTGACGATCACCCTGGGCACGTACCGCAGGCCCTTGAGCAGTCGGCGGAAGAACTTCTTTGCGGCCACCGCGTTTCGGCGCGACTGGACCAGAATGTCGAGCACGTTGCCGTGCTGGTCGACCGCGCGCCACAGGTACCGCTGTGCGCCGTTGATCTGGACGAACACCTCATCCAGGTGCCATTTGTCGCCCGGCCGCCGACCACGACGGCGCAGCTGGTTCGCGTACTGCCGCCCGAACCGGTCGCACCAGGCCCGGATCGTCTCATAGGACACGTCGACACCACGTTCGACCATCAGCTCCTGCACGTCGCGGAAGCTCAACGGGAACCGGTGGTACGCCAGACGCCATGGCTGATGATCTCGGGCGGAAACCGGAACCCTTTATACGACGAGCCTGCAGCGGTCACGATCGTCGATCCTGCCCCACCTCACCTTCCCGGCTCACCAACCTGACAGTGCCGCTCGCGATGCGCAATCTGGGCCCGCGCATCCGGATGAGCTGGGGTGCGCTCGCCTGGGCGACGGAGTCAGAAGTCGGGTCCTCGGCAGCGGAGTTCATCCTCATCCTCCTGGCGAATAAGGCGGATGAGAACTTTTCGTGCTATCCCTCGATCCGGACCTTGATGGCCGAGTCCAATGCAGGGAGAAGCACAGTCCTGCGGGCACTCCGGGATCTGGAAACGCGTGGCTTCATCAGCCGGCGTCCGCAGTTCCACGACTCCGGAGCCCGACTGTTCTCGACTCTGCCACTACCTGTATTACCTACTTGCGCCTCATCTTTACCTGGTCCCGATACGGGACCCCCCCGTCCCGATCTGGGACCCCCCGGTCTCGATTCGAGACGGACCCCGTCCCGCTTCAGGACGGGGACGTGTGTCAGAGCGGCACCCCCCGGGGTCCCACAGCGGGACCCCTTGAATCCATCAATTGAATCCCCATCCGAACCGAGCGATGTCGCGGCTGAGATCTTGGACGCAGCTACCGAAGCGTGGAAGCTGAACAGCCGCGGGCGGCCGTAGTCTGCCACTTGGCGACTCGAGTTCGCCCTGGCGCATGGATGGCGGGCCGTGGATCTCACCAGCCACCTGATCCGCAACCCCGAACGGAGCGCGTGATCCGGTGCGGGTGCTCGCCCGGCGGCTCACCGATCTTCCACAGCTGCAAGACCGACAT
>CAWEYH010000002.1:0-402750 GCA_963813275.1 uncultured Actinomycetota bacterium
TGTACGCGGCAGGGTTCGGCTATGCCGAGCCGACGCCCGCCGCCGCCGCTCCCGCCCCCACCGCAACTACGGAGACCGCGATGACCGACGCACAGTACGAGGAATTGGGCCGACACCTCGTCGACGTGGTGCAACACGGCCTGCATGCCGAAACCGACCGCGCCGTCACGACACGGCCGCGGCCCCGCCCGCCGCCGAGCCGGTGGTGGTGACCGGCGCAGCGCTGGGCCTGCCCGGTGTCGAGAGGGTCTTCGACGACGCGAACGTCGCCCGCATCCTCGACGGCCAGCAGTTCATCGACACGATCCCGCACCGGCTGCGCCACGAGATGGTCGACCGGCACATCACCCGCCTGGTCAAGCGCGCGTCCGGCGACCCCACGTTCGAGAAGATCGACAACGAGGCGGACGTCATTAAACTGGCCGGCCGCAGCGCCCCACTGGATGTGGTCATCGAGTTCGGGGTCGACGCCGCCCGCGACGCCGCGCTGGACTCGACCACCCGGCTTGCCATCGGAGCGGGGTTCGATGCCCTGCGCGACGCCGGAATACCGCTGGTCATGCACTACAAGACCACGACCCTGGGCACCAAGCTGCCCGACCGCTGGGGGCTGCCGGAGTCGATGCGTGACGACACCGGCGTCATCTTCGCCTCCGCCTTCCCCGGGTTGGACAACTTCGCCCATGACCTCGAGCGCTACTTCATCGACCGGGCAACCGCGAGCAGTTGCTCGCGCTGGAGGCGGTGCGCGCCCGGATGAGCGGCGACGAACCGGCTGCGGCGAGGTCGACCGGCACATCCACGAGTTGCGCCACGACATCGAGTCCGACCCGTACGTATTCGACCGGCGCTTCATATTCCGGTGCCTGTCGATGGGCCACTCGCAGTTCGCCGAGATCATCGGCGCGCGCGGGCCCAACACGCAGATCAATGCCGCGTGCGCGAGCACCACGCAGGCGACCGCGCTCGCCGAGGACTGGATCCGGATCGGTCGCTGTCGCCGGGTGGTCGTGGTGTCCGCCGACGACGCCAGCTCCGACGCGCTGCTGCCGTGGCTCGCGTCGGGATTCTTGGCCTCCGGCGCCGCCGCCACCGACGACATCGTCGAGGAGGCGGCCACACCGTTCGACCAGCGCCGGCACGGGATGATCCTGGGCATGGGGGCGGCGGCCCTTGTGGTGGAGTCGGCCGACGCCGCTCAGAACGCGGGCTGCAACCGATCTGCGAAGTCCTCAGCACGGTCATCGCCAACAGCGCTTTCCACGGCACCCGGCTCGACGTCGAGCACATCGGCGGGGTCATGGAGAAGCTGCTGGACCGGGCCGAGGCGCGCGGCGTGGACCGGCACGCCATCGCGGGGAGCACAGTGTTCGTCTCACACGAGACCTACACGCCGGCCCGTGGCGGCAGCGCGTCCGCCGAGATACACGCGCTGCGCCAGGTGTTCGGTCCCGACGCCGACGCGGTCGTCATCGCCAACACCAAGGGCTTCACCGGGCACGCGATGGGCGCCGGTGTGGAGGACGTCGTCGCGATCAAGTCGCTGGAAACCGGCCTCGTGCCGCCGGTGCCCAACTACAAGGAGCCAGACCCCGAACTGGGCCACCTCAACCTGTCGACCGGCGGCAGCTATCCGGTCCAGTACGCGCTGCGGCTGGGCGCCGGATTCGGTTCCCAGGTCGCGATGACGCTGATGCGCTGGACGCCGGTGCCCGACGGTCGCCACCGCCTGCCGGACGAACTCGGGTATGAGTACCGGATCGTCGACAGGGCGGCCTGGCGACGCTG
The DNA here is from genome assembly GCA_963813275.1 of uncultured Actinomycetota bacterium. GTDB lineage: Bacteria > Actinomycetota > Actinomycetes > Mycobacteriales > Mycobacteriaceae > Mycobacterium. The sequence continues at coordinate 1,789 of CAWEYH010000002.1, forward strand.
GCTGGCGCAGGCCGCCGGTACGGCCGACCCGCCGCTGGAGGTCGTGCAGCACCGGCTGCGGATTGTCGACACGGGTCCACCGGCGACAGTTGCGCCGTCGCCGGCCCCGGCGCAAGCTCCGACGGTCCAGCCGGTGCAGGTGGCCGCCGCCACCACGGCCGCGGGAACGCGCCGGCGGACGCGCCGGCGGAGCGGCGGCGGCGGCTCCCGCCGGTGATGAGGTGACCGACACGGTGGTGGGCATCGTGTCCGAGCTGACCGGCTATCCGCCGGATCTGCTCGACATGGATCTTGACTTGGAGGCCGACCTCGGTGTGGACACCGTCAAGCAGGCCGAGGTGTTCGCCGCGATCCGCGAGCATTACGGCGTCGCTCGCGACGACAGCCTCAAGCTGCGCGACTTTCCGACGCTGACCCATGTCGTCGGCTGGATCCGCGACAAGACCGGGGCCCCCGCGCCGGCGACGGCCGCGAGGCGACCGCTGAAGCGCCGGCGACCCGCGGCTGCGGCGGCTCCCGCCGGTGATGAGGTGACCGACACGGTGGTGGGCATCGTGTCCGAGTTGACCGGCTATCCGCCGGATCTGCTCGACGTGGATCTTGACTTGGAGGCCGACCTCGGTGTGGACACCGTCAAGCAGGCCGAGGTGTTCGCCGCGATCCGCGAGCACTACGGCGTTGCTCGCGACGACACTCTCAAGCTGCGCGACTTTCCGACGCTGACGCATGTCGTCGGCTGGATCCGCGACAAGACCGGGACCCCCGCGCCGGCGACCGCCGCCGAAGCGACCGCGGAAGCGCCGGCGCCAGCGGCTGCGGCGGCTCCCGCCGGTGATGAGGTGACCGACGACGGTGGTGGGCATCGTGTCCGGGCTGACCGGTTATCCGCCGGATCTGCTCGACGTGGATCTTGACTTGGAGGCCGACCTCGGTGTGGACACCGTCAAGCAGGCCGAGGTGTTCGCCGCGATCCGCGAGCATTACGGCGTCGCTCGCGACGACACCCTCAAGCTGCGCGACTTTCCGACGCTGACGCATGTCGTCGGGCTGGATCCGCGACAAGACCGGGACCCCCGCCCCGGCGCGCGCCGCCGAAGCATCCCAGCCGCCGAAGCGCCGGCACCGGCGGCTGCGGCGGCTCGTGCCGGTGATGAGGTGACCGAGACGGTGGTGGGCATCGTGTCCGGGCTGACCGGCTATCCGCCGGATCTGCTCGACGTGGATCTTGACTTGGAGGCCGACCTCGGTGTGGACACCGTCAAGCAGGCCGAGGTGTTCGCCGCGATCCGCGAGCATTACGGCGTCGCTCGCGACGACAGCCTCAAGCTGCGCGACTTTCCGACGCTGACGCATGTCGTCGGCTGGATCCGCGACAGAATCGAGGCGACCACAGGCCCAAAAGCGCGAGTTGACACCGCCGCTGCGGCACCTGACGCAGCGGCGGTGACATCCACGGTCAAAGGCGACATCGCCGCCACCGACCGGATCCCGCGCCGGGTGCCGGTGCCCATGCTTCGGCCGCCGCTGACGGCCTGCGTGCCGACCGGAGTGACTCTCGGCGCCGGCACCCGGGTGGCGGTGATGCGCGACCACGGCGGTGTCGCAGACGCGCTGACCACCCGACTGACCCGGCTCGGTGTCGACGTGGTCGAGGTTCACCCCTACGACGACATCGACACCGTGCTCGCGGACAGCCGGTTGACGGCGTGTACTGGCTGGCCGGCGCTCGACGACGAGGGGCGCCTCGACGACATGGACCTCGCCGGCTGGCGAGAGGCGTTGCGCCGCCGGGTACGAAACCTCTACCTGACGATGCGACGGCTGTACGAGCGCAGCCCCTTCCTGGTGGTCGCGACCCGCCTCGGCGGCTACCACGGCTACGACGCGGCCGGCGCGACGTGTCCGCTCGGCGGCGCCGTGACGGGGTTCGCCAAGGCGTATCGACGCGAGCGGCCCGACGCGTTGGTCAAGGCCGTCGACTTCCCGGTCAGCCGCAAGACCTCAGCGCTGGCCGATGTACTGGTCGACGAGACGCTTCTCGATCCCGGCTGTGTCGAGGTCGGCCACGCGGCGGGCCGGCGCTGGGGCGTGGGCCTGGTGGACCGCCCGTTCCCGAGCGCCGACGACGCTGCGGCGAATTCCTCGGCCCCGACCCGGTTTTCGTCGTCACCGGCGCCGCCGGCAGCATCGTGTCGGCGATCACCGCCGACCTCGCCGCCACGTGGCGCGGCACGTTCCACCTGCTGGACCTCACCCCGGAGCCCAACCCGGCCGACCCTGATCTGCGCCGGTATGTCGAAGACCGCGACGGCTTCAAGACCGAGATCGCCGCCCGGCTGCGACAGCGGGGCGAGCGCCCCACGCCGGTGCTGATCGAACGAGAGCTGGCACGCTTCGAGCGGCTGCAGGCCGCGCTCGCGGCGGTCCGCGCCGTCGAGGACGCGGGCGGCACAGCCCACTACCACAGCGTGGACCTCACCGACGCCGACGCGGTTGAGAAGGTGCTCGCCCAGATACGCGACATCAGCGGACGCGTCGACGTCCTGCTGCATGCGGCGGGGATCGAGGTCAGCCACGCGCTGCCCGACAAGGAGCCTCGCGAGTTCGACCTCGTGCTCGCGGTCAAGGGTGACGGTCTGTTCAACGTGCTGCATGCCGTCGGAACGATGCCGCTCGGCACCGTCGTGGCGTTCAGCTCGGTGGCCGGGCGGTTCGGCAACGTCGGGCAGACCGACTACAGCGCCGCCAACGACCTGCAATGCAAGCTGCTGAGTAGCTTCCGGCGTACGCGTCCCGACGTGCGCGCGCTCGCGATCGACTGGACCGCGTGGGGCGGCATCGGGATGGCAACCCGCGGATCGATCCCGAAGATCATGGCGGCGGCCGGGGTGGACATGCTGCCCGCCGAGGCGGGCGTGGCGTGGATCCGGCGTGAGCTGAACAGCGGCATTCCAGACGGCGAGGTCGTCGTCGCCGGTGCGCTGGGCGCGATCGCCGGCGAGTTCCATGACACCGGCGGCATCGACCCCGCGTCGCTGCCGGTGAACGGACCGATGCTCGGCGAAGTCGCCCGCGCCAGCGTCCACGACGGCCTGGTGGTGCGCACCACGCTGGACCCCGCCACTCGACCCTTCCTCGATCACCACCGCATCGACGGCACCCCGGTGCTGCCTGGCGTGATGGGAATGGAGGCGTTCGCCGAGGCCGCCCGGTTACTCGCGCCCGACTGCCACGTCTCGGCCGTCGAAAACGTGGACTTCCGTGCGCCGCTGAAGTTCTACCGCGACGAGCCGCGCACGCTGACAATCACCGCGCTGCTTCGCCCGGACGGCGAGGACCTGGTCGCGGAGTGCCGCCTGTCGGCGGAGCGCAAGGTGCCCGGCGCCGAACAGCCACAACAGACCGTGCACTTCACCGGCTCGGTACGACTGACCGCCGAACCGCCGGTAATCGACGACGGCGGCGCGGCCGCCTCCGGTGACGGCACCCCGGCACTTACCCCGCGAACAGGTGTACCGGCTGTACTTCCACGGCCCGGCCTACCAGGTAGTCAGCGCGGCATGGAAGCAGGGCGACGGTGCGGCCGCCCGGTTCGCCTCCGACCTGCCGCCGCAGGTGGATGGCCCGGTGCTTATCGGACCTCGATTGGTCGAGCTGTGCTTCCAGACCGTCGGGCTGCTCGAGGCCGGCACGGACGGGGTCTTGGCCCTGCCGCTGCACGTCGGCGCGGTGCGGCTGAACGGGAGGCCAGAGGAACGGGCCGCACTCGTCGCGATCGTGCGCCGTGACGGGCACGGCGGGTTCGACTGCATCGTCCGCGACGACGACGGCTCGCTCGTTCTGCGGCTCGACGGGTATCGCACGGTGCCGCTGCCGGACCCGCCGCCCGAGCATGTCGTGGCCCCGATCCGCGATGTCATGAGCGGTTGAGGAGACGTACCGGTATGGACAGACAGATCCAGCGGCTGGGCATCGTCAACCGCGGCGAGCCCGCTGTCCGCGCGCTGACCGCGGTCGCCGAACTCAATCAGGAGGGTGGGCGGCCACCGATCCGCACCGTGGTGCTCTACACCGATCCGGACGCCGACTCCTGGTTCGTACGTGAGGCAGACGACGCGGTGCCGCTCGGGACCGCGACGTTCGTCGACCCGGCCGACGGCACGCGCCGATCGCGCTATCTCGACGAGGCGGCGGTGATAGCAGCGCTGCGTGGCGCCGACGTCGACGCGGTGTGGGTCGGCTGGGGCTTTGTGGCCGAGCATGCGTCGTTCGCGCAGGCCTGCGAGGAAGCCGGCATCACCTTCGTCGGCCCGAACAGCGCCACAATCCGCCGGCTCGGTGACAAGGTGGCCGCCAAGCGGGTCGCCGAACAGGCGGACGTGCCGGTGGTGCCGTGGAGCGGCGGACCCGTCGACGACGTGACCCAGGCGACCAGCATCGCCGCGCAGCTCGGCTACCCCCTGGTGGTGAAGGCGGCATCGGGCGGCGGCGGGCGTGGGATCCGGATGGTCCGCGACGACGACGAGCTGGCCGCCGCGCTGCCGTCGGCGCGCGCCGAGGCGCAGCTCGCCTTCGGCGATCCCACGGTCTTCCTGGAGAAGCTGGTACCGGCAGCGCGTCACGTCGAGGTGCAGGTGATCGCCGACGGTTACGGCACCGTGTGGGCGGTCGGCATCCGTGACTGCAGTCTGCAGCGCCGGCACCAGAAGGTCCTCGAGGAGTCGGCGTCGACGGTGCTCGACGCCGCCGAGGAGCAGGCGATCCGCGACGCGGCCGTGCGATTGTGCGCCGCGGCCGGCTACTGCAACGCCGGCACGGTGGAGTTCTTGGTCGACCCGGAAACCGGCAGCTTCCAGTTCATGGAGGTCAACACCCGGCTGCAGGTCGAGCATCCGGTGACGGAGGTGACCACCGGGTGCGACCTGGTCAAGCTGCAGCTGCACGTCGCACAGGGCGGCCGGCTGACCGGCACACAACCGACGGTCTCCGGGCACGCGATCGAGGCGCGGCTGAACGCCGAGGATCCCGAGAACGGATTCGCTCCCGCGCCGGGCCGGGTGGCCCGCCTGCGGCTGCCCGCGGGCAGCGGTATCCGCGTCGACGCCGGCGTTCGCGAGGGCGACCAGATCCCGGCCGACTTCGACTCGATGATCGCCAAAATCGTGGCGTGGGGCCGCGACCGGGACGAGGCGATGGCCCGGCTGCGACGGGCGCTGCGGGAAACCACCGCGGTGGTCGAAGGCGGCACGACCAACCGCTCCTTCCTATTGACTCTGCTCGATCGGCCGGAGGTGCGCAGCGGCCACTTCGACAACCACTGGCTGGACCGGCTGACGAGCGAGGCGGCCCATCTGCCCGCGCCAGACCCTGTGGCGCTGCTGGTCGCCGCTGTCGAGTCCTACGACCTCGACGAGGCCGCGGAGCGCGCCGCCTTCCACGCGCGCGCCGCGCGCGGCGGGGCCGAGTCGGCGGCCGGTGTCGGCCACCGCAGCCGGCTGCGCTACCGGGGACAGCAGTACGACCTGCACGTCTACCGCACGGGCGGCGAGACCTACCGAGTCACGTCCGGCGTCGCCACCGCGGATGTAGTGGTCGTCCACCGCGACGGGTACGAGCGGCGGCTCGTCGTCGGTGACCGGACGCACCGCGTGGTCGCGGTCGTGGAAGGAGCCATGCTGCGCGTCGACGTCGACGGCGCCGCACACGCGGTGTACCGCGACGACGGCGGCGTTGTGCGCGCCGGCGGGCCGGCGTTCGTGCTGTCCGTGCTCGTCGAACCCGGAGACCGGGTCGCCGAGGGCGACCCGCTCGCCGTCGTCGAAAGCATGAAGATGGAAAACACCATCACCGCGCCGTTCGGCGGCACGATCGCCGCGGTCGAGGCCGCGGCGAACGTTCAAGTCGAAGCGGGCGCGCCAATCGTCCGCATCGCGACCTCCGACATCGATGAGGGCCGAGCGGCCGGCGCCGTCGACATCGCCGGCCTGGCCGCCCAGCCGTCTGGCGCCCTGCCCTGCGAGCGGGTATACGACGCGTTGCGCAGCTACCTGCTCGGCTACGACCTCGACCCCGGCTCGGTGCAGACGATGCTGAGCACGCAGCGCGAGCTCAGCCAGACGGCGGCGCCCTCCGACACCGATCTCCTGCGATGCGAAGACGAGCTGCTGGATATGTTCGCCGATGTCAGTTCGCTTTACCGGCCGCGCGGAGAAATCGATCCCGAAATGGCGCTGCTCACCGGCAGCACCCAGGAGTACCTGCTGTCCTACCTGCAGTGGCTGGATGCGGATCGGGCGGGACTGCCGGACTCGTACCGCAGGCGGCTGGAGCAGGCCCTGCTGCGCTACGGCGTGCACGGACTGGACCGCACCCCAGAACTCGAGGAATCGGTCGTCTGGATGTTCCGCTCTTTTCGTCGGGTCGCCGAGCTCGTACCGGCGGTTACCGCCATCCTCGAGCGCCGGCTGCGCCACGGCGACAAGCTGGCGGCGGAGGCCGACCCAGAGATGCGGGCCCGGCTTGACCGCCTGGCCGCAATCCAGGGTCGGCAGCAGGTGGTCGCAGAGCTGGCCCGCGACGTGCGGTTCCATTACTTCGACGAGCCGCTGCTGGCGGTCGCGGTCGCCGACGAATACGTCGGGGTGGAGCACGATCTCGATGCGCTAGCCGAAGATCCCGAAGGCGCGGACCGGGCTGACCGAATCGACCGGCTCGTCGCCTGCGCACAACCGCTGCGCGCAGACCTGCTGCGCAGGTGGCGTAGCAGCGAAGACCCCAGGCTGCGCCGGGCGTTGCTAGAGGTCTACACCCGCCGGTTCTACCGGATCAGAGAGCTGCGCGGCCTGCAGATCCGCGAGCACGACGGGAGGCTGCTCGGCACCGCCGACTACGAGTACGAGGGCCGGCCCATACACCTCGTCACCGGGTACGCGCGGCTGGAAGAGCTGCCCAAGCTTTCCATGACGATCGCCCGGCACCTGGCCATGGCAGGCACCGGGCGGGAAGTGGTGGTGGATCTGGCGCTGTGGCGGCATGGCGAGAGTTCCGACGAGGACGCCATCGTCGCCGAGGCCGAGAAACTCCTTTCCGACTGTGACTTCGGCCACCTGCTGCATCGGCTGGACCTGACGATTTCGACCGTCGACGGAGCGTCACCGGAGCGATTTCGCACCCATCACGTGACCTACCGCCAGCGGGATGGCCAATTCGTCGAGGATCCCGTCTACCGCAATCTGCACCCGATGCTCGCCAAGCGGCTGGACCTGTGGCGGCTCGCGAATTTCGAGTTGCGCCGACTGCGCTCGGCCGAGGACGTGTACGTGTTCCACGGCGTGGCCCACGACAACCCCGCCGATCACCGGCTGTTCGCGCTCGCCGAAGTGCGCGACCTTACCGCTGTCCGGGCCGCTGACGGAGTGGTGCGATACCCGCGGCTGGAGCTGATGGGTTTGCTCGCCCTGTCGGCGATGTGGGAAGCGCTGGCCACGTTCGACCGGCGGGACCGGCCGGCGGCCAACCGGATAGTGCTGTACATCCGGCCGCCGTGGAATCTGCCCCGCGACGCGTGGACCGAACTGGCACGGTCGTCGGCGCCGCTGGCGCTCGGCGCCGGCCTGGAGAAACTGGTGCTGCGCGTGAAGTTCCCGGACGGTCGTGACCGGGTTCTGGAGGTGGAGGGCCTTGGCGAAGGTGTTACGGTGCGCGAACGCCCACCGGGACAGGAGCCGATCCGGTCATTGACGCCGTATCGACAAAAACTGTTGCGCGCCAACCGCTTTGGTGTCCCTTACCCGTACGAGATCGTGCGGATGCTCACCCCGCCGGCCGAGGCGGTAGCGCGGTTTCCGACCGGCCAGTTCGTCGAGCACGACCTCGACGACCTGGGAACCCTCATCCCGGTGTCGCGGCCCTACGGGATGAACACCGCCAACGTCGTGGTCGGACTTCTGCGCAACGACACGGAGAAGATGCCGGAAGGTATGACCCGGGTGGCGCTGTTCGGCGACCCGACCCGCGGGCTGGGGAACTTGGCCGAGCCGGAGTGCAGGCGGATCATCGCGGCGCTGGATCTGGCCGAGCGGATGGGTGTACCGCTCGAATGGTTCACTCTGTCGTCCGGGGCCAAGATCGCGATGGACAGCGGCACCGAGAACATGGACTGGATCGGTGCGGTGCTGCGCCGCGTGATCGAGTTCACCCAGCGCGGCGGCGAGGTGAACATCGTCGTCACCGGGGTGAACGTCGGCGCCCAGCCGTATTGGAACGCCGAGGCGACCATGCTGATGCACACCCGCGGCATCCTGGTGATGACTCCCGCAAGCGCGATGGTGCTGACCGGCAAGCAGGCCTTGGACTTCTCCGGCGGCGTGTCGGCGGAGGACAACTTCGGTATCGGCGGCTTCGACCGGATCATGGGCCCGAACGGCCAGGGCCAGTACTGGGCGTCCACTCTCGCCGACGCATGCGACATCCTGCTTCGCCACTATGAGTACACGTACGTGGTGCCCGGCGAGAAGTGGCCGCGTCGGCGTGCCACGACCGATCCGGTGGATCGTGACGTGCGCTCCGCGCCGCACACCGCCGACGCGGGCAGCGACATGGCAACCGTCGGGGATATCTTCTCGGCCACCCACAACGCCGAGCGCAAGAAGCCGTTCGACATGCGGTCGGTGATGCGTGCGACGGCCGACACGGATTCGGTGCCCTTGGAGCGCTGGGAGCAGTGGCGCGGTGCGGAGACCGCGATCGTGTGGGATGCGCACATCGGCGGAATCCCGGTGTGTTTGCTTGGGATCGAATCGCACACGGTGCCCCGGCGCGGATTCGTGCCGGCCGGCGGCCCCACGTCATGGTCCTCCGGCACACTGTTCCCGCAGTCGTCGCGCAAGGTGGCACGCGCCATCAACGCCGCCAGCGGCAACCGGCCATTTGTGGTGCTGGCGAACCTGTCCGGGTTCGACGGCTCGCCGGAGTCCATGCGCCGCTGGCAGTTGGAATATGGCGCCGAGATAGGTCGTGCAGTGACAAATTTCCGCGGCCCGATCGTCTTCGTGGTGGTCTCTCGCTATCACGGTGGAGCGTTCGTGGTGTTCTCCAAGAAGCTCAACGAGCGACTGGAGATCGCGGCCCTCGAGGGCTCATTCGCGTCGGTGATCGGAGGTGCGCCTGCGGCTGCCACCGTCTTCGCGCGGGAGGTTGACTCCCGCACGGCGCAGGATCCTCGCGTGCGCGAGGCGGGCGAGCAGGTGCACGCCGCCACGGGACCTGATGCCGGCACGGCGCGGGCCCGACTTGCCGAAATCACGGCCTCGGTTCGGGCCGCGAAACTCAGTGAAGTCGCCGACGAGTTCGACCGGGTCCACACCGTGCAGCGCGCGCGTGCGGTGGGCTCGGTGGACCGCATCATCAGTGCGGAAGCGTTGCGGCCCTACATCGTTGACGCCCTGAACCGCGGAATGTCAGAGGTGTAGCGGCCGGTGCACTACCAGTAGAGAGGAATCCCAGCGATGGCCACACCACGTGCCGAAGCGGCGCAGTACCTCAAGGATGCCGGAGGCTTGAAGCTTGTCGTTTTCGGAGCGGATGGGCACGAGGTCGCGGCGATGTTCGTGCAAGGGTCGGTGACATACGACGACGAGGAAGCCACCTTCATTGCGGTCGCAGGGGACGGCCACGCGGCTGGGGAACTGTTCGTGGACGAAACGGTCGGTTACGACGAGAACACAGACGCGTTTGTGATCCGCACTGAGAAATAGGGACGCGATCAGCCTGAACCGGGGGATGTCACCGGAATAGCGGCCGGTCAAGCCAGCTGTGCCGGGGTGCCGCAGGCGCCAGTACTCCCGGGTCGCCGAGCGCGACAGGCGGCGGGCCGGCCACTTCGGCCGCCACGGTGAGCAGGAACCGGCCTTCCCGCCGCCACCAGCCGGGAAAAACCGTCCCTCCTTCGGCCCGCACCGTAAGCGCACCCCAACCGTCTCCGCGTGGCGCAGCCGATGTCACCTCGAGTGTGCGGGTGTCGCGGCGCAGGCCCACGCGCAACACCTTCAGCGCACTCTCCTTCGCCGACCAGATCAGATTGGTGACAGTGTCCCGCTCATCGCCGGTCGCGCAGGAGGCGACCAGATGTTGCTCGGCCACGGTGAGGAAGTCGCGCGCGAAGCCCAGCGAACGCGGCTCCACCAACTCCAGGTCGCAGCCGAAGGCCGGCTGCCCCGTCGGCGACGTCACACACACTGCCCAACCGGCACGATCGCTGATGGACACCCCCACCCCGATCGGGGCGTCGTCGACGAACACGTAGGGGGCGCCGCTCGGCGCATTGCGGACCTCGATGCCTGCCAGCGCGGCCGGGTCTGTGGAGCGATCGGTGACCAAAGCGACGGCATGCTTGGTAACCAGCCGGCGCAGCAGGAACTCGGTGCGCCGCTTGGTATATCGCAGCCCTGCCAGGCTGGCTGCCTCGCCGGGCGCCAGCCATTCTTCTCCGTGGGGTAATGCGTCCTCACCCAGCGCGAGCCACTGACGGCCGCCCGGATCGGCCGAGGGCTGTGGCATAAGCACCTCCACGCAACGGTCCTGCCGCCGAATCTACTGCGACCAGACAAAGCCATGACCTAGCCGAGGGACTCGACGGCGCGAGCGACGGCCTGGCTGAGGCGAAGGACCCGCAGGTCGCCGATCGGTGTGCCCTGCCCACGGTTGCACACCATCGCCACGGCCAGGTCATGCCCGGGATCGGCGAAGCCGCCGGACCCGCCGAACCCGAAATGGCCGAAGCCCCGCGGCAACTGTTTGTGAAGCATGGGCAGCCGATGGTAGCCAAGCCGCCACTGCATGTTCATCATGACGACCCGGTCCCTTTGGTCGTTCTGGACTTCGCACGCCTTGCGTACCGTCTCCTCAGAGAGGATGCGCACACCGTCGAGCCGCCCGCCGCCCGCCAGCATCGCGTACATGGCGCCAAGCGACACGGCATCGAAGTACCCATTCATCGAGGGCACGGCGGCATCGAGCAGCCGGGGGTCCGCGATGACGTCCTCCATACCGCGAGACAGGGCTGCGTTGATCATCCGATGCGGGTTGACCGGCGACCTCAGAACACCCAGGCCCCGTGTCATCTGGTTGAACACAAATCTGCCGAGGGGGTCCGACAAGCGCTTGAACACCGGCGACATCGGTGCCAGGGGTGCAATTCGGTGCCGCTGTTCGGGCGGGCAGCCGATATACAGGCCCTCGAGCCCGAGCGGTTCGGCGATCTCCTTCTGGACGAACGTCTCGATCGGGATGCCCGAGATCCGCCGCACCAGCTCGCCGACGAGCCAGCCGAAAGTCATCACGTGGTAGCCCACCGAGGTTCCTGGCTGGTATGCGGGCTTCGCCCGCGCCAGCGCATCGGCCATATGGTCCCAATCGAGGATCTTGGAGCCGTGGTCGATGATCGTGCCCAAGCGGTGTAGACCCGCGGAGTGGCTCAGCACCTGTCGAACGGTGATGTCACCCTTACCGTTCTGGGCGAACTGCGGCCAGTAGGTGGCGACGCGTTCGTCGTAGTCGAGCTGCCCGCGGTCGGCGAGCACATGGGCGCAGGTGGCGGTGACGCCCTTTGTCGTGCTCCAGCACATGGCAAGCGTGTCGCGCCCCCAGGGATCCCCGCCGCCGGTGCGAACTCCACCCCACAAATCCACGACAAGCCTGCCGCGGTGATAGACGGCCAAGGACGCGCCGCCGTCTGTGTGTGCGATCTGCTTCGCGAAGACATCCGCCACTTCGCGGAACTCGTCGTCGTATCGACCTTCGGCCGGATCCGTTTGTAATGTGGAAGTTTCCAATTTTCCCATCCTTCTGTTAACCGTCGTCGGCGAGTGCGATGACGGCGTCGAAACCCTCGCGGATACATCCCGCGAGCATGTCCAGATCCGGCACGGCTGCCGCATCAGCGTTGATCCCCACATATGCCCTGTGGTCGTATCCCAACAGGCAGCAGTTAGCTGCGGTGCCCATCAGAGGCCCGAAGGGGTAGAGCGCGATGACCTTAGCCCCGGCGAGGTAGACGGCTTGGTCGCCGCCGTGAATATTGCTGACCGCGAAGTCGTCGTGTTTCACCATCGTCCCGAACACAGGGCTCACCGCTGGGCCTATCGCACTGAGCACCCGGTCGAGCTCCAGGCGGTCCAGCAGTGTCTCCCGGTCGGGCGGTCGGTCGAGAAGGAGGACCGCATTCATCGTCTGCCGCAGCAGGGGATCCTTCTCGACTGCCCACAGCACCGCTTCCATGTCGCCGGCATGTAGCGGTTTGTGCGACGCCTGTGGGTGAATGTCGACCGTTGTCATCGTTCTTCGGCTGTCGTTGTGACTTCTGCGGCTCGCCACTCAGCCCAGCACCGGAAACCGCCGCTGGCGGCCTAGCCGGTCGAGGGCGGTCTGCATCACCGAGCGGACGTGGGCGTCAACTTCGTCGACGTCGGGGTCCTCGCCGAACTGGGCGGCGATGTCGATCGGCTTCAGCAGCTCATAAATGATCTTGCTCGGCAACGGAAAATTGGCCGGGAAGAACACACTCATGCCGAAAGGGACACCGATGGTGACCGGCAGGATCTCCGCCCGCAGGCGGGGAAGACCCAACCGCTTGGCCAGGCCGGTGCCACGGGTCACGAACAGCTGCGTCTCCTGGCCCCCTATCGACACCGCAGGCACGATCGGTACGCCGGCTTCGATCGCGCTTCTGACATATCCGGTGCGCCCGTCGAAGTCGATGACGTTCTGGGTCAGCGTCGGCCGGAATGCGTCGTAGTCCCCGCCGGGAAACACCAGCACGACCGCACCCGAGTGCAACGCCTCCGCAGCCTTTTCCCGGCTGGCGTGGACAACGCCGAGCTTGCCCAAGTATCGGCGGAACGGCGTAAAGAATATGAAGTAGTGGGCGAGTGTGAAGAGGGGCCGGTCGTATTCGAACTTGTCGTAGAAGGCTGGGGCCATGACGAGTACGTCAGGTGTCAGCACGCCGCCGGAGTGATTCGAAACCATCAGTGCGCCGCCGACGGGCGGAATGTTCTCCAGCCCCCTTACCTCCGCCCGGAACCATCGCTTGACCAAGGGCGCGATCAGGTTCCCAAACTGCTTGATGAAGTCCGGATCCCACTTCGCGAGCTCCTGATCATCAATTTCGTTCTCGTCCATAATTTCCCCTGCAGTGTCAGTCGTGCAGTTTCGCGAGTCGAACAGCTGAACCGCGGGTGCACCTGCCGCCACGTCGAGGACGCTAGCCCTTGGCAGGTAGGTCTACATGGGGCGTTCGTCACTTCCGGAGCGCCAAAGGACCTCCATTGCCGCAGCGGGGTGTGCACGCCGTGAAACTGCGGGCAGAATGCGGAAGCAGGCGCGGTCAAATCAATCCGTCTGAGTGAGGAACGTGGGTATGAAGCCCGTGACGATTGACCCGCGCTACCACGACGCGGTGATCTTCCAACTCGACAGTTTCGTCGCCGACATCGCGGAGATCGAGGCCGCGGCCTGGAAAACGATGTTCGACGACTACCTGGCCCGAAGGCCGGCGAACGACACCGAGGACCACTCTCCCTTCGCCGATGATGACTACCGCAGGCGCGTCGACGGCAAGCCGTCCCTCGACGGGCTCGCCGACTTGCTGGCCTCGCGGGGCATGTCGTTGCCGCGCGGCGAGAAGGAGGACAAAACCGAGGAGACGCTGTGCGGGCTCGGCAACCGCGTGCACACCGTATTCCTCGATCTTCTGGACGAGGCGATGCCCGCGTTGGAATCAACGGTCGATCTGCTGCGGGAACTCCAAGAGGCCGGAATTGCGGCGGGCATCTACACACCGAATCACAACTGGCATCACGTGCTGCGCGCCGCGGACATCGAGAATCTTTTCGCCGTTCATGTCGACGGTGTGACCGCTGGGGCGCTCACGCGCGACGGCAGGCCCGGGCCCGCCGTGTTCTTCGAAATAACGCGCAGACTCGCCGCGAATCCAAGCCGGTCCGTCCTCGTGGTGGACGCCGAGCCCGGGGTGGATGCGGGCCGCAAAGGCGGCTTCGCGGTCGTGGTCGGTGTGAACCGCAGTGGCGGTGCCGATGAGCTGCTGGCATGCGGCGCCGACGTGGTCGTCGATGATCTTTCCCACGTCGAGATCCGCAAGGGCGACAAACCCGTGGCGCAGCTTCCAGACGCCCTCGACTCCTACGGACAGCTGGTAGGCGTCGTCGCCGGCCGAGAGCCGTTCGTCTGTCTCGACTACGACGGGACGCTTTCGGAGATCGTCTCGGATCCCGACGCGGCCACGCTTGTCGACGGCGCGGCCAAAGCCTTGGAGCGCTTGACTGCGCGGTGCCCGGTGGCGATATTGAGCGGTCGGGATCTGGCGGACATCCGCGACCGGGTCGGTCTGCCGGGGATCTGGTACGCCGGCAGCCACGGCTTCGAGCTCATCGGACCCGACGGCACTTACCACCAGAACGATGCGGCAGCCGCCGCGATAGCCGCTTTGGAGAGCGCAGCTGCGGAACTGCGCGACGATCTCGAGTCGATCCCCGGAGCGCGTGTGGAGCACAAGCGGTTTGGCGTCGCCATCCACTATCGCAACGTCGCGGCCGAGCACGTTGTCAACGTTGTTGCGGCCGCGCACCAGCATGGACGACGGCATGGGCTTCGAGTGACCAACGGCCGCAAGGTCGTCGAGCTGCAGCCGGACGTCGACTGGGACAAGGGCGACGCGCTGCGTTGGATCAGCGACAGCATCCACCAGTCGGGTCGTGCGGTGCCTGTCTACATCGGCGATGACCTCACCGACGAGGACGCCTTCGATGCGATCCGATATACCGGCATCGGGATCGTCGTGCGCAACGACGAGGACGGCGGGCGCCCCACGGCCGCTCAGTTCACCCTGCGCGACCCCAGGGAAGTAGCCACGCTCCTCCGCAGTGCAGGTGACTGGCTGGAGCACGACAACCAGAAGTACGACGGCACATGGATGGTCACGTTCGAGGGGTATGACCCGCCCAACGAGAAATTGCGCGAGGCGTTGTGCACGGTCGGCAACGGCTACTTCGCCACGCGGGGCGCCGCACCGGAATCGAAGGCTGGTCAGGTTCACTATCCGGGCACCTACGCCGCGGGCGTATACAACCGTCTCGACGACCTCGTCGGCGGCACCCGGACGCAGCACGAGAGTCTGGTGAACCTGCCCAACTGGCTTCCGTTGACATTCCGTATCGACGGCGGCGACTGGTTCGACGTCGACGAGGTTACGTTGTTGTCGTATCGTCAGACTTTCGATCTTCGCGGCGCGGTGATGACCCGCGAGTTGCGCTTCCGTGACGATGCCGGCCGTACCACGTCGGTGACACAGAACCGATTGGTGGCTATGAACCAGGCCCACGTGGCCGCCCTTGAGACGACGATCGTCGCTGAGGACTGGTCGGGAGCGATTGAGATTCGCTCGACGCTCGACGGCGACGTCCGCAACAGCTTGGTGGAGCGGTACCGCGACTTGGCCAGCAATCACCTGCAGGGGCTGGAAAAGCGTGCGTTGTCCGAGAATTCGGTGATCATGACCGCCGAGACGACGCAGTCGCAGATTCCGGTCGCATTGGCCGCGCGGACCAGTCTGTGGCTCGGCGACACGCCTGCATCGGCGACGTATCGATTGGTGGACAACGAATTCGAAATCGGTCACGACATTTTCACCGAGCTCGTCGCGGGTCGGTCGCTGAGCGTCGAGAAGGTGGTGACGTTGGTCACCGGCCGTGACGTTGCCACGTCCAAACCTGCCGAGGGGGCCGAGCGCAGGCTCACGCGCCAGGGACGATTCGCAGAGATACGCCGCGCGCACATGCTCAGTTGGGCCCATCTTTGGCAGCGGCTGGCCATCGATGCCGATAGCCAGGCCGACGAAATGCGCATCCTGCGGCTGCACTTGCTGCACCTGTTGCAGACGGTGTCCTACAACTCCGAGGATCTCGATGTCGGGGTGCCGGCCCGGGGTTTACACGGTGAGGCGTACCGCGGCCACGTCTTCTGGGACGAGCTTTTCATCTTCCCGGTGCTGAATCTTCGACTGCCCACCATCACACGGTCATTGCTTCGATACCGGTACCGGCGGCTGCTGGAGGCGCGCCGAGCCGCAAAGCTGGCCGGGTATCGCGGCGCGATGTACCCATGGCAGTCCGGCACCGACGGTCGCGAGGAAAGCCCAGAGCTGCACCTTAATCCGCGATCTGGGCGGTGGCGGACGGATCCCAGTCATCTCGCTCATCACATCGGCATCGCCGTTGCGTACAACGCATGGAAGTTCTATCAAGTCACCGGCGACTTGGCTTACTTGATCGACTACGGCGCCGAAATGCTCGTGGAGATAGCGCGATTCTGGGCGAGCAGAGCCACCTACGAACCCGAGCGAGATCGCTACACGATCAACGGTGTTATAGGACCCGACGAATTCCATTGCGGCTACGCCGATCGGCCCTACGAGGGAGTGGACAACAACGCGTACACCAACGTGATGGCAGTCTGGGTGATCCTGCGTGCCATGGACGCGCTCAAGTTGATGCCGCTGCCGAATCGGCTGGACCTTCGTGAGAAGCTCGGCCTTACGGACAAGGAGCTGTCGCAGTGGGATCACGTCAGCCGACGCATGTTCGTTCCATTCCACGACGGTGTGATCAGCCAGTTCGAAGGCTATGAGCAACTGGCCGAACTCGATTGGGACGCCTACCGCGAGCGGTACGGCAACATCCAGCGCCTCGACCGGATCCTCGAGGCCGAGGATGACGACGTCAACCAATACAAGGCATCCAAACAGGCCGACGCGCTGATGCTGCTCTACCTGATGTCATCCGATGAGTTGCGCGAGCTGCTCGACCGGCTCGACTACCACTTCAGCCACAAACAGATCCCGAAGATGGTCGACTACTACATGGACCGGACCTCACACGGATCGACACTCAGCGGCGTGGTGCACTCGTGGGTGCTGGCTCGGGCCAACCGCGATCACGCGATCGAGTTTTTCGAGCAGGCGCTCAACTCGGACATCACCGATATCCAGGGCGGCACCTCCTCCGAAGGCATCCACCTCGCGGCGATGGCTGGCAGCGTCGACCTCGTCCAGCGGTGCTTCACCGGTCTGGAAACCCGTCAGAATCGCATCATATTGTCTCCGCACTGGCCGGAAAGCGCTCCAGCGCTGGGTTTTCCGATCCACTACCGCGGCCACCGCCTTTACCTGAGGGTGAGCGGGAAGGGCGCGGAGGTCAGCGCGGACCCGCGCGATGTGCCACCGATCGAAATCGAATGCCACGGCCGCGTAGAACAGCTGGAGCCGGGAAAGACGATTCGGTTCGCGTGACTGGGTTGGTTGCTCAATCTCCAGAACGTGCTTGGTCGTCTTCACTGCGCCCCGCAGCGACCTGATCGGGAGCCGGCTTCGCGGCACGCTCGTGCGGCGTCCCGACCGCACTGCGCACCAATCTGGCCACGAACTCGTTCGTCGTCGTAGCGAGTTGCTCGTAGTAGTCCCCGATGGCGTCGACCACCTTCTTGCGCGCTGACGGGTCATCGACCAGGTTGGGCATCGCGTCGTCGAGTCGGTCAATGAACTTGCGCAGAGCTTCGATCGCCGCACGCTGTCTGGCTTCGACCCGTTCCAGCACCTCGTCGGACAGGTCTGCCGCTCGTTTTGCCATACTCTGCCGCTCGGTGCTCTCTGCCATGACCGCTCCTAGGACTCTTGGATGCTCGATCAGAATGAGCTTCCAAACCCACGGCTGTAAGGGCCGATGGTCACTGCTCACCACTGCCACGGAGGCGCGGGCTCGCCTCTATCCCGACAGCTCGACCGGGTAAACGCGGTGGGTGCCGCTGAATCCTTTCAACTCGACTTCGCGGACCGCTCCGAACGCGAACTCGTCGCCGACGGCGTCGTGCACCGACTCGCTCACCAGGATCTCGCCGCCGACGGCCTCGGCGGCCACCCGGGCGGCCATTGCGACGTTGTGGCCGAACAGGTCGTCACCGCGTTGCACGGACTTACCCATGTGGATCCCAATGCGCACACGAATGTTCCTGTTACGCATACGGTTCACGCCGCCGCCCAGTGCGCGTTGGACCGCGATGGCGCACCTCATGGCCTCGTCCGGGTGTGGGAACGCGACCATGAACCCATCACCCTGGCTCTTGACGACCTGACCGGAGTTCTCCTTGACCAGCTTCCGCATCAGCTTGTCGTGGCGCCCGATCAGCCAGACCCACGCGCGGTCACCCATTCGTTCGTTCAGCGCGGTCGAGTTTTCGATGTCGGAAAACAGGATCACCACGATGTGCTGCCGGCCCATCCAGCTCAGGTCCGGCCGCTCGACTTCTGCCCACGCCGCCAGCTCCTCGATCGAGCCGCGCACGGCAGCTCCGATCCCGGTCTTGAGGAAGAGATTTGCAGTGTTCCAAAGTGTTTTGACCACGTCGTGCCCACCACCCGAGTTCAGCGACTGTGGCCCGTTGACGCCACGGCGCAGTTCGTCGGTTTCCCTGCGGCTCGCGTCAAACTCGCGACGGCTGCGAGTCAGCAGCACCCACAACGTCACAAGCCCCACACCCTCGATGACGGCAACCCCCGCGAGCACCCAGACCAGAACGTGGGCCACGTCATCGAACATGGCTCTTCCCGGACCTCATTGAACGGGTGCGGGCTGTTGCTCCACCTCCAGGACGTGCCGCGTCGTCTTCACCACAGTGTCGGGATTGAGGCTCATCGAGTCGATGCCCACCCGGACCAAGAACTCGGCCATGTCCGGGTAGTCCGATGGCGCTTGTCCGCACAGACCGGAGTGAATTCCGTTGCGGCGGCAGCCCTCCACCGCCATGCGAATCATCTCCTTGACGCCCTCGTCGCGTTCGTCGTAGTCGAAGGCCACGATCTCGCTGTCACGGTCGACTCCGAGAGTGAGCTGAGTGAGGTCGTTGGAACCGATGGAGAAGCCGTCGAAGCGCTTCGCGAACTCATCGATCAGCAGCACGTTGTTCGGGATCTCACACATCGCGTACACCTTGAGCCCGTTCTCGCCGCGCCGCAGGCCATATTTGGCCATCTCTGCCAGCACCAGGTCCGCCTCGGCCACTCGGCGGACGAACGGGATCATAAGAATGACGTTCGTCAGGCCCATCTGTTCCCGCACGCGCTTCATCGCCTCGCACTCGAGCGCGAAGCCCTCGGCATAGGCGGGATGCGCGTAGCGCGATGCGCCGCGGAAGCCGATCATCGGGTTGCTCTCTTCTGGCTCGAACGCTGCTCCGCCGACCAGGGTGGCGTATTCGTTCGTCTTGAAGTCCGACATCCGCACCACCACGGGCTTCGGCCAGAAGGCGGCCGCGATCGTGCCGATTCCCTCCGATAGCCGCTCGACGAAGAAACTGGCTCCGTCCGAGTAGGCGTACGTCAGCCGATCGATGGTCCGCCGGGCTTCGGGGTCGTTGACCTTCTCCGGGTGGAGCAACGCAAGAGGGTGCACACGGATGTACTCGTTGATGATGAACTCCATCCGAGCCAGTCCCACGCCGTCGTTCGGGAGGAACGACGTCTTGAAGGCGAGATCAGGGTTCCCGAGGTTGATCATGATCTCGGTCCGCGGTCGCGCCAGGTCACCCACCTCGGTGCGATCCACGTGGAAGGGCACCTCGCCCCGATACACACGTCCGGTATCGCCCTCGGTGCACGACACCGTGACGACCTCGCCGTCGGGCACGCTCGTGGTCGCGTCGCCTGCGCCAACCACGGCGGGGATGCCGAGTTCGCGAGCGATGATCGCCGCGTGGCAGGTGCGCCCGCCGCGGTTCGTGACGATCGCCGCGGCCGTCTTCATCACCGGCTCCCAGTCGGGTGTGGTGGTGTCGGACACCAGTACCTCGCCGGGCTGGAAGTCGGACAGGTGGGCGACGTGCTCGATCCGCCTCACGACGCCCGATGCGATCCTCTCGCCGACCGACCGCCCCTCGGTGAGTACCTCGGCTCGTCCGTCGAGCACATAGCTCTCCAGCGTCGTACCGGTGCGCTGGGAGGCCACCGTCTCCGGGCGTGCCTGGACGATGTACAGCTTTCCGTCGATGCCGTCCTTGGCCCATTCCATGTCCATGGGCCGGCCGTAGTGCTGTTCGATCGTGCACGCGTAGCCGGCCAGCTCCAGAGCGTCCTCATCGGTGATACAGAAGCGGGCGCGGTCGGCTTTCGGCGTGGGGATGTTCCGAGTCGTGTCCTTCGTCCCACCTTCGACGAAGATCATCTTCACCGCCTTGTCGCCGATCAGACGGCGCAGCACCGCGCGATGCCCGGCAAGGAATGTCGGCTTGTGGACGTAGAACTCGTCCGGGTCGACGGCGCCTTGCACGACGTTCTCGCCGAGACCGTAGGCGCCCGTGATGAACACCGCGTCGCGAAAGCCCGACTCGGTGTCGAGGGAAAACATGACGCCCGAAGAGGCCAGGTCGGAGCGCACCATCTTCATCACGCCGATCGAGAGCGACACCTTGAAGTGGTCGAACCCCTGGTCGATCCGGTAGTGGATGGCGCGGTCGGTGAACAGGCTGGCGAAGCAACGACGGCAGGTGTCGAGCAGGCTCTCTTCGCCCTTGACGTTGAGAAACGTGTCCTGCTGCCCGGCGAAGCTCGCTGTCGGCAGGTCCTCGGCGGTCGCCGAACTCCTGACCGCGAGACTCACATCCTCTCCGTACTCGTCCTGAAGCCGGCGGTAGGCGTCGAGAATCCCTGTCGCCAGGTCGTCGGGGAGCCCGGCGCCGTAGACGATCTCCCGTGCGCGCTTGCCTTTGCGCGCCAGCGCAGCGACATCGTCGGGATCGATTCCGTCAAGCTCCGCGTGTAGAAGGTCCCAGGCGCCGGTCTGGTCGAGCATGTAGCGATAGGCGCCGGCGGTGATGGCGAACCCGTGCGGTACGCGCACACCCTGCCCGGACAGCTTCTGAAACATCTCGCCGAGCGAGGCGTTCTTTCCACCCACGAGCGGCACATCCTCGATGCCGACTTCCTCAAAAAAGCGGACGTAGCCGGATTGGCCCATGATCTCTCCCTCTCTTAGCGTCATGCTCACGCAGCGTCATGCGGTCGGGCTGCCCTCCAGCCCGGCCATACGGTGGTTGGGGTCAACGGTCGAGGGCACTGGAATCGGGTCGAGCGGGTTGCCCGGCGCGATCGACAAACAGTTCTGCACCGCTGGCAGGCCGGTGAAGCGCTGCCTGATCCAAATGATTGCGTTCCGTAGCCAGATCCCGATGCTGGTGATGTGGCTGAGCGCGTCGTACTGCTCGTAGTGGACTTTCGTGCCCTTCGCGCAGTAGCCGCGGGCCAGCGTGCGTACGTCGCCGGCGATCATCAACCCGTCGCCGGCGCCGATGCCGGGCTTGTCGCCCGGTGTCCATTCCAGATCGCCGTTGGCGCCCTGGCCGATGAACAGCGGGATCGTCGGCGTCCCGCCGGCGTCCATGATCAGCTTGTTGGCCAGCCTGGCGTAGAGAGGGATGCTCTCGGGAGTCGGGTACTCGGGCCTGACCAGGTCGGCCCACCTCAGGCCCCCGTACCGGCCGAGGACGTTGACGATCGACGCGGTCTGAAAGTCATGAAAGACCTTCGCGCCGTAGGTGGTCAGATAAGGCGTGAAATCGATCTCGAACGCGCGCGCGATACCGATGAGCGCCATCGGCATGACGCCGGCCCAGAGGTCGCTGCCCTCGACGTAGAGCAGGTTACGCGCGGGGTGAACGAGCACGCCGCCCATCGCCGCGCCGATCAAGCGCCTGTCGAGGTCGGGCGCGTACGCCGGCGCGAGCTCGGCCGCCCACTCGCTCGCGATCGCACCGCCGGAGTAGCCGAGCAGCGCAACCCTTGCAGTGTCCGGGAGCCCGACCGTCGACGAGTTGAACGCGGCGCGGATCGAGTCGAGCGTGTTCATTCCGTATTCGGGGCCTGCGGCGAAGTCCGCCCGCTGGCCCTCGGTGTCGGGAACGATGACCGTGTACCCGTCGGCGAGGAACAGACCGAACACCGCCAGTTCGACGTTGGCGACAACTCCGCCGAGTGCGAATCCGCCCGAGATCGCATACGACGGCTCGTCGTTGCGGTCGAGCGAGTCGTAGGCGGACTGGTACGAAATCACCTTCGTCCCGTTGCGCTGGCTCAGCGGCTGAATGACCGAGGTGACGTTGACGGTCGGGGTGCCGGTCTGGCTGGTCGACCGGTATAGCAGCTGTGTGGTCTTCAGCGAGGTTGGGACGCCCAAGATGTTGTACGCGACGCTCCGAGTCTGCAACACCGTTCCCGGCGCGATGCTCTCGAGCGGCGTGCTGCCAGCGTATGAGTAGAACGGATCATCCTTCGGCGGCAGCGCCACTACCCGAGCCGGCGCGCCACTCGCATCGGGGTACCAGCCCGCTAAGTGCAGTGGTCTAGTCATCGCTCCCCTTGGTCGTGTGCACCATGTTGCCCTCCGTGGGGACCCGGCAACAGGGACTTTCGACCTGCGATCCGCGATCCGGAGCTTGGGGTAAGGAGGTCGGGCACTGAAGGGGTGGACGAAAGGCCCTATTCGTTTCCGAATTGCGGGTTGTGCAATCGAGCACGAAAGACACCCGGCAGGAGTCATACTTGCCGGGCCGACGGAGGCGAGGTCACCATGGACCAGGTCCGCAATGCGCCGATAATCGTGGCCTCATGCCTTTACAACTGCGCGCCGCCGAGCGATAGTGCGGCCGCGGTGGTGGCCGCCTCCAGGTTGACAGTGCACGAATTGCGCTGGCTCACAACGTCGGTGGCCCGAGTGCGGTGTCACCGGTGACGATTCGGCAAGGACCTGGGGCCAATGACGAGTAAACCGGCGGACCGCCGGTCTGCTGGTTTCCCGTTAGGGCGAGACATGTCCGGGCCGATGCAGGCCGTCGGAGGCTTGTTCTTGATGTCGTTCGATGCCATGAGGTACGTCTTCCGCCGGCCGTTTCAGTGGCGCGAGTTCCTGGATCAGGCGTGGTTCGTGGCCCGAGTCTCGATGGTTCCCACGCTGCTGGTCGCGATACCTCTCACGGTGTTGGTCAGCTTCACGCTCAATATCCTGCTGCGTGAGCTCGGCGCTGCCGACTTGAGCGGCGCAGGCGCGGCGTTCGGTGCGGTCACCCAGGTTGGGCCACTGGTGACGGTCTTGGTTATCGCGGGAGCAGGTGCCACGGCGATGTGTGCGGACTTGGGTTCGCGCACCATTCGCGACGAGATCTCCGCCTTGGAAGTTCTGGGTATCGACCCGGTGCGGCGGTTGGTGGCACCTCGGGTAATGGCATCCACGGTGATCGCGCTGTTGTTGAACAGCCTCGTCGTCGTCGTCGGCGTCGTGGGCGGCTATATCTTCTCGGTGTTCGTCCAGGACGTCAGCCCGGGCTCGTTCGTCGCGGGTATCACCCTGTTGACAGGCATTCCTGAGTTGATCATTTCCGGGGTGAAGGCCGCATTGTTCGGCATGATCGCCGGCATGGTGGCCTGCTACCGCGGCCTGGTCATACGTGGCGGGGGTGCCAAGGCTGTGGGCAACGCAGTGAACGAAACCGTGGTGTATGCGTTCATGTTGCTCTTCGTCGTCAACGTCGTTATCACCGCCGTCGGCATCAAGATGACGGCCAAGTGAGGGAGGGATCAAATGACGCTGCGAGCAGTCCATCCGTGGATCGGGCGGCAACACCAGAAGCCGTTCGAGGTGTTGCAGAAGACCGGCAATCAAACAATGTTCTTTGGCCGCGCGATGGCGGGGGTGCCGTACGCGACGGCCCGTTTTCGGCCTGAGATCGCTCGCCTGGTCGCCGAAATCAGCATGGGCGCAGGAACCTTGGCGATGATCGGCGGAACGGTGGTGATTGTTGGGTTCTTGACCCTTGCCGCGGGCGGCACGCTCGCGGTCCAAGGGTATAGCTCACTGGGCAATATCGGCATCGAGGCGTTGACGGGGTTCTTGGCGGCATTCATCGATGTCCGGATCTCGGCGCCCGTGGTCGCGGGAATCGGCTTGGCGGCCACGTTCGGAGCCGGCGTGACCGCTCAACTCGGCGCCATGCGAATCGCCGAAGAGATCGATGCGTTGGAGGCAATGGGTATCCGCTCCGTTCAATTCTTGGTCAGCAGCAGGATCGTTGCCGGGCTGATCGCGATAACGCCGCTGTACGCGATCGCCGTCATCCTTTCGTTCATCGCCAGTCGGGCTGTGACCGTCATTCTGTTCGGGCAGTCCGCCGGCCTCTACGACCACTACTTCCGGACATTCCTGAATCCGATCGACTTGCTGTGGTCGTTCCTGCAGGCCGTATTGATGGCGCTGGCTGTGCTGATGGTGCACACCTACCATGGCTATTTCGCCAGTGGGGGACCCTCCGGCGTCGGTGTCGCGGTGGGCAATGCCGTGCGGACTTCGCTCGTCGTCGTGGTATCGGTAACTCTGCTCGTCTCGCTTGCGATATACGGCGCCAACGGCAACTTCCACCTTGCGGGCTAGGGGGAGAGTCGATGAGAAGCGGCTTGGTGCCCACGCTGGCGGGCCTGGCGACGTTCATTGCGATTGCGGCGCTGATCGCCTTGTCCGTGGGTGCGTTTCGGGGCAGTTTCACCCCATCGGTGCCGGTGACCGTGTTGTCGCCGAGGGCCGGTCTGATGATGAACAACAACGCCCGGGTGACTATGCGCGGCGTCGAGGTGGGCAAGGTCGCCTCGATCGAGGCGCTGCCGAACGGACAAGCCGCCGTCCACCTTGCGATGGATCCGTCCCAGTTGCATCTCATTCCCGCCAATGTGCAAGTGGAAATGTCATCGCCGACGGTGTTCGGCGCCAAGTACGTGCAGATGGTGCCTCCCGCCGAGCCGTCACCCCAGCCGCTGCACGCCGGTCAAGTACTCGATGCCCAACACGTCACCGTCGAAATCAACACGGTTTTCGATCAACTCACAGCCGTACTGTCGAAGATCGAGCCCGCGAAGCTGAATGAGACGCTCGGTACGCTCGCGAAGGCGCTGAACGGGCGTGGCCAGAAGCTCGGCAATGCGCTTGTTGATCTGGACGAGTTTTTCGCCAAGGTGAATCGGAGCCTTCCGGCGCTGAGCAACGACATCGCCATGGCGCCCGGGGTGTTCAACGCGTACGCCGATGCGGCGCCGGACCTCATCAAGACGGTCGCGAATGCGACGCGGTTGAGCCAGACGATCGTCGATGAACAACATGACCTCGACGCGTTCTTGGTCAGCGTCATCGGCTTGGCCGACGTCGGTAACGACGTGGTCGGAACCAACGAGCAAGCGCTGACAGATGTGTTGCACCTGCTCGTACCGACGACCGACCTCACTAACCGGTACAACCAGGCGCTGACGTGCGGGCTCGGCGGCCTTGTGCCGCTGGCCAAGGCGCCGCCCTTGCCGTTGCCCGGTGTCGTCGTATCGGTCAGTTTCACTCTGGGCACCGAACGGTACCGGTATCCGCAGGACTTGCCCAAGGTCGCTGCGACCGGCGGTCCGCAGTGCCAACTGCTTCCGCAGGTGCCGATGGAAGCGCATCCGCCGTTCGTCGTCATGGACGTTGGCGCCAACCCAACGCAATACGGAAATCAGGGCATTCTGCTGAATTCCGACGCCCTCAAGCAGTTGCTGTTCGGACCTATCGACGGGCCACCTCGCAACACCGCACAGATCGGGCAACCAGGATGACGCAGGCATGGCGAACTGTCATCAAACTGGGGGCCTTTGGGGTCGTGATGGCGCTGTTGACTACCGGCCTGTTCTTCGTCTTTGGTGAGTACCAGACTGGGTCGAAGTATGGGTATTCGGCGGTGTTCGCCGATGTGTCGCGCCTCAAAGGCGGCGATACCGTGCGGGTCGCCGGGCTCCGGGTCGGCACGGTCGACGGCGTCTCGATGCGCCCGGACAAGACGGTACTGGTGACGTTCGATGCCGACCGCGACATCGTGCTCACCTCAGGCACCAAAGCAGCGGTACGCTACCTCAACCTGGTCGGCGATCGTTATCTCGAACTGATCGACGGTCCCGGATCGACCAGGGTGTTGCCGGCCGGGTCGCAGATTCCGGTCGACCGCACTGCCCCGGCGCTTGACCTCGATCTGCTGCTGGGCGGGCTGAAACCGGTTATCCAGGGCCTGAATCCGCAAGATGTGAATGCGCTCTCCTCGTCGCTGCTGGAGATATTCCAGGGCGAGGGCGGAACGCTGGAGTCTCTGTTGTCGAAGACATCGTCGTTCTCGAATACGTTGGCCGACAACAACCAAGTCGTCGAGCAACTGATCGACAATCTCAACACGGTGGTGGGCACGATCGCCAAAGACGGAGACAAGTTCTCGCAGTCGGTCGACCGCCTCCAGCGGCTCATCACCGAGCTGTCGGCCCACCGCGATCCGATCGGTGCCGCAGTCGACTCCCTCAGCAATGCGACCGCCTCCCTAGCGGACCTGTTGACCGATGCGCGCCCACCGCTGGCAGGCACAGTGGACCAACTGAATCGGGTCGCGCCGCTGCTCGTTCAGGACCAGGCTCGGATAGACGCTCAGTTGCAGAAGACGCCGGACAACCTCCGCAAACTCATCCGACTTGGCTCGTACGGTAGCTGGGTCAATTACTACATCTGTGGATTGAATTTCCGGGCCACCGATCTTCAGGGCCGCACTGTGGTCTTCCCCTGGATCAAGCAAGAAGGGGGGAGGTGTTCGGAACCCTGATGCTTAGATACTTCGGAGCCAACCTCATTCGACCGGGATTCATCGGCGTAGTCCTGGTAACACTCGTCATCTTGGTGGGCCTTTCGCCCGACCGGCTGGTGTCGCTGGCGACGGCGGTCAGGTACCAAGCGTTGTTCGATGAAGCCGGCGGCCTCGCGGTGGGCAACGACGTGACGATTTCGGGCATGAAAGTCGGCACAGTGTCGCACACCTCACTGCAAAACGGTTATGCGCTGGTTACTTTCACCGTCCCAGGGAACATTCAACTCGGGTCGGAGAGCAGCGCGCACATCCGGACCGGGACGCTACTGGGGCAACGGGTGCTCACCGTGGAATCGACGGGCACGGGCACGATGCGACCAAACGACGTGATACCGGTCTCACGCACGTCCTCCCCGTACTCGCTCACCGAGGCGCTCACCGACCTCACGACGAACGTCTCGGGCACCGATACCAAGGCGCTCAACCAGTCCCTTGACACCCTGTCGGCCACAATCGATCAGATTGCCCCGCAACTCGGTCCGACGTTTGACGGGCTGACTCGGATATCGCGGTCCCTCAACAACCGAAACCAACCACTGCGTGATCTGCTCAAGAGTGCGGCCGATGTCACGGGCATCCTGTCGGAGCGCAGCCAGCAGGTCAACACACTGATCCTCGACGCGAACGATCTGCTCGGCGTGCTGGTTCCGCGGCGGCAAGCGATCGTTCGACTGCTTGCCAACACGTCTGCTCTGGCCAAGCAGTTATCCGGGCTGGTGGCTGACAACGAACAGCAGTTGGCGCCGACGCTGGAGAAGCTGAACTCGGTGATTGCGATGCTGGAAAAGAACCGCGACAACATCGCCAAGCTCCTGCCCGGTTTCGCGAAATTCGAGGTCACCCAGGGTGAAACCGTGGCTAGCGGACCCTACTACCAGGCGTACGTCCCGAATCTGCAACCGGCGCAATTGCTTCAGCCGTTCCTCGATTATGCGTTCGGGTTCAGAAGGGGCGTCAACGCGGGGCAACCACCCGACAACGCCGGGCCACGAGCAGAGCTCCCGTTCCCGTACAACGGAATTCCGCAGCCATACGAACAGTGGGGACCACGATGAAGCGGAACCGGCTCGTCCTGGGCGTAGCCGCCATCTTGGTCGGCTTGATCGTTGCGGCGGCGATCCTCATCGTCCGTGACACGCTTTTCAGGCCGAAGACGATCACCGCGTATTTCACCACCGCCACCGCGGTCTATCCCGCGGACGAGGTGCGCATCGCAGGCATCAAGGCGGGCAGTATCGCTTCCGTTCAGCCTGAGGGCACTCAGACCAAGGTGACCATGAAAGTGGACCACGCCGTGCTGATTCCGGCCGATGCGAAGGCGGTGATCGTCGCTCAGAATCTGGTGGCGTCGCGCTACATCCAGCTCACGCCGCCATACCGGTCGAGCGGCCCAACGATGCGCGACGGAGCGGTGATCCCGATCGAACGGACCGCGGTGCCTGTCGAGTGGGATGAGGTGAAAGCTCAACTCACCCGACTGGCAACGGATTTGGGGCCGACCAGCGATGTGTCGACCAGTTCGGTAGGTCGGTTCATCGACAGCTCCGCGAATGCGCTCCAGGGCAACGGTGACAAGCTCAGGCAAACACTGGCGCAACTGTCCGGGGTGGGCCGGATCCTGGCCGACGGCAGCGGCAACATCGTCGATGTCATCAAGAACCTGCAAACCTTCGTCACTGCGCTTCGTGACAGTAACCAACAGATCGTGCAGTTCCAGGACCGGCTTGCGACGCTCACAAGCGTGCTGAACGACAACAGGTCCGATCTAGACGCCGCGCTGACGGATCTGTCAGCCGCAGTTGGCGAAGTTCAGCGATTCGTCGCAGGAAGCCGGGACCAAACCAGCGAGTCGATTCAGCGGTTGGCCAACGTCACACAAACGGTGGCCGATCACAAGCTCGATCTCGAGAACGTACTTCACGTCGCGCCGAACGCATTCGCGAACTACTACAACTTTTACAATTCCGACACCGGAGACAACGTGGGCACATTCGTGCTCAACAACCTCTCGAGTCCCGTTCAGTTCGTGTGTACAGCGATCGGCGCAATAGAAAACACCACTGCGACCGAAACGTCCAAGCTGTGTGCACAGTATCTCGGACCCGCGCTGCGACTGCTCAACTTCAACTTCCTTCCGTTCCCTCTCAATCCGTATCTGAGCAAATCGATGGACCCACAGGGCATCACTTACTCCGAGCCGGATCTGGCGCCCGGTGGTGCGGGGCCGAAGCCATCGCCACCCGAGATTCCACCTGCAGTGTCGGCTTATACCGGACTGAACGACGATGTCCCGCCACCTCCGGGGTACGGGCAGCCTCCCGCGGTAGCGCCGGGCTCGACAGCACCAGACCACTTGCCGGCGTCTCCGTCACCTGCGTTGTACCCGGGAGCGCCGGTGCCCGACGCGACCAGCCTCCCGGACATGCTGCTGCCTGCGGAAAGGCCGACATCATGACCGGTTGGCTGATAGCACGTCGAGTGGCGGCCATAGGCTCCTGCGTCATACTGGCGGCGACCGGATGTGCGTTCCAGGGTGTGAACTCGCTACCCCTGCCTGGCGCGGTGGGCCGCGGCCGGGGAGCGAGCATCTATCACATCGAGATCGCGAATGTCGGTAGGCTGGAATCAAATTCACCAGTGATGATCGCTGATGTCGTGGTCGGCAGCGTCGGCAAAATGACAGTGAATGGCTGGCACGCCAAGGTCGAAGTGTCACTCAAACCCGATGTAGTCGTACCGGCCAACGCGGTGGCCACGGTCGGACAGACCAGCCTGTTGGGATCCGTGCATTTGCAGCTGGATCCTCCGCTCGGCGAGATGCCGCGCGGGCGACTCGAGCCTGGTGCTTTGATCCCGCTGGACAAGTCGTCGACATACCCCTCCACCGAACAGACCCTGGCAATGCTGTCGGTGGTGATCAATTCCGGTGGACTCGGGCAAGTCGGCGACATCATCCACAACCTCAACGCCGCGTTCTCCGGGCACGAAGCGCAGATCCGGGATCTGCTGACTCAACTCGACGCCTTCGTCGGCACGCTGGACGAACAGCGCGACAACATCGTCGCCTCGGTCCAGGCCTTGAACCGGCTGGCAGGCACATTCGCCGCACAGCGCACCGTCCTCACGGACGTGCTGCGCAAGCTACCACCCGCGCTGGAGGTGTTGATCAGAGAGCGGCCGCGCATAACTGAAGCACTCGACAAGCTGCGGGTCTTCGGCGACACGGCGACCCGGCTCGTCAACGACACTCAGGCCGACCTTGTGAAAAACCTGCAGAACCTGGAGCCGACGATCCGTGCGTTGGCAGACGTCGGACCGGACCTCGACACCGCCATCGCGTACGCGCTCACCCCGTACCCGTACAGCCAGAACCTGATCGACCGTGGTGTAAGAGGGGACTACCTAAACCTCTATGCCGCAGTCGATTTCACGGTTCCCCGACTCAAGCGAACACTCTTTCTTGGCACCCGCTGGGGTCAACTGCACGCGCCTCTGGTGCCGGCGCCGGGGGAGCCTTTTTATCAGCGGTACACCTACGATCCACTCGCGGTGGGCGTGGCGCCCGCGCCGCCCGGAGCCCCGCCGCCCGGAGCTCCGCCGCCGCCCGGAGCCCCGCCGCCAGATGGAGCACGCCTTCCCGCCGAGACGCCACCGCCGGTGAGTTCGGGCGTTGCGCCGGGCGGCGTGTTGCCACTGGCCCCACTGGACACTGGAGGTGGCTGAGTGCTGACGCGTTTCGTCAAGATCCAGCTGACGATCTTCGCCATCGCGGGGACCATCGGTGTGCTGGTGATGGTCTTTTTCTACATGCAGGCGCCGACCTTGCTGGGCGTGGGCCGAATGACCATCACATTGGAACTGCCTGCTGCCGGTGGCCTCTACCGGTTCAGCAACGTCACCTATCGGGGTGTTCAGGTCGGCCAGGTAACCGCGCTGAAGCTCAGGCCTAACGGCGCGGAAGCGACGCTATCCCTCGGCATGGCGCCCAAGATCCCGGCGGACCTGCAGGCCGAGGTGCGTAGCGTCTCCGCGGTGGGCGAACAGTACGTAGATCTAAGGCCGCGCAGCGACTCGCCGCCCTACCTTCACGACGGCTCGGTCATCGCCATGCGGGACACCACTATCCCGCAACCCGTCGGGCCGATGCTGGACCGGGTCAGCGCGCTGATCGGCAGCATTCCCAAGGACAGGCTGAGCGCCTTGCTCGATGAGTCGTTCAAGGGCTTCAACGGGGCCGGCTACGACCTGGGATCGCTGTTCGACTCGGCAGCCACGCTGTCTGGTGACCTCAAACCCGTCGCGGATCAAACCAGCACCCTGCTCGAGGACACCGAGCCGCTCCTGAACTCACAAGCGCAGACCACCGAAGAGACCAGGACGTGGGCCCGCAGCCTCGCCGGAGTCACCGAGCAGTTGGTGACAGACGACCCGCAGTTGCGCACCTTGCTCCACACCGGGCCCGGTTTTGCCCAAGAGGTCTCTCGACTGCTCAACCAAGTGAAGCCGACGTTGCCGGTGTTGCTCGCCAACCTCACCACGGTCGGCCAGGTCGCCGTGACCTATAACGCGTCGTTGGAGCAGCTACTGATGCTGTTACCGCCTTCTATTTCGAGTACTCAGTCATATTCCAGTACAAGCAACCCAACCGGTTTTCCCCTCGGCGAGTTCGCTCTGAGTTTGGCCGATCCGCCGGCGTGTACGGTCGGCTTCCTGCCTCCTTCCTCGTGGCGATCACCGGCCGATACCACCACGATCGACACGCCCGACGGCCTCTACTGCAAACTGCCACAGGATTCACCCGTCGTGGTGCGCGGCGCGCGGAACTATCCATGCCAGGGGGAGCCGGGAAAGCGTGCGCCGGTCGTCCAAATCTGCGAGAGCGACAAGCCGTACGAACCGCTGGCCATGAGGCAACATGCGCTCGGCCCTTACCCGATTGATCCGAACCTGCTGGCGCAGGGCGTCCCATCCGATGACCGGGCTACGCTCGGCGACAACATTTTCGCGCCGATCGAGGGAACACCCCTGCCACCAGGTGCTTCTCCGGCGGGGACGCCTCCCGGTCCGCCACCGCCACCGGCTGTACCTCCGCCGCCAGAAGCACCTGGAAGCGCCGAAGGTGTTCCGCCGCCCACTGCCGGCGCGCCACCGCCGGACGGTGTCGCGGATCTCCCGCCCTCGTCGGCGCCGACGGACGGTCCGCCGCCGCCCACCGATGCCGGAAGCGACGTGCTGCCAGCTGCTCCGAGTTCGTACGAGGTCGGCGCTTCTGAGCCCGTGCCATCGGTCGCCGTCGTCCAGTACGACCCGCGCACCGGTCAGTACTTCGGTCCGGACGGCCAAACCTATCGGCAGACAAACCTGGCTACGTCGGCGGCTCCCGGGACTTGGAAGGATCTGATGGCCAAGTAGCTTCGAACACCGGGCAGAAGCGCCGCCCATCTTTCGTGAGAATTGCTGTTTGACATAGTATTTCGGCGGGCAACAGAGTAATCAGTCTGTGTCACAGCCGATTCAGTGGGTAACCCGTCACTCGATCTTGACCAATTTGAACGGCATATCTACGGTAAGCCACTGATTTTTGCCGCAAGCGCCGCTCGGACCGGTCGTTTTGTCCTCGCCGATCAAGGTTGTCGAGCCCAAGGAAGTCTGGCCGCTGGCATTCGCTGGATAGAACCTGAATTCCTGAGACCCGGTGTATGCGATGCCGTCGGCGCACGGCTCCCAGTTCGGGATTTCGCGCTTGACCGTCCACTCTTGGTTCGACCTGTGCATGTCGGCGCTCCATCCCGCGTCGCTGGTGACCCGTCCGGTGCAGTCGACCGGAGTTGTACAGGTCGAGGTGATGGTCCACGTGCTCGTGACGGTCGCCTCGTTGTGATAGCTGTCGTTCGTTTGGGCCCACTCGCCGTTCGAAGTGGCGAAGTAGGTCCCGTTCAGGGCGTCGCCATCGGATGCGGTTGCTGGCGCTGCTGTGCCTAGGCCACCGCCGATTACGGCGGCACCCAATAGAATTAGTCCGACTATCGCACCGACTGAGCGCATTACGTGCTCCTCAATACGTTACGGTGTCACGAGCTTCATTCTGCCACTTCACCTGTCGTGGTAGCGGCATCCTCAAGGTTGAGGATAAACCCGTCGGCGTCGGCTCAGCACGGGTTCGAGCAACCATTCGTCAGATCGGATCGCGCTGCGACTCCTGGCCAGGCCGGTGCTCGATCGGCTCTTCAAAATCGCGGTGCGCCTAGTGGTCGACGCCGGGGTTGGCGTGCTGCCCGCGGCGGAGAGAGGTCGGACACAGAGAAAACAGGGGCGACCTGAAATTCGGCGTAATTCAGCGGCAAAGCGGCATATATTGGCCGATCGGTGGCACTGTTGGCGAATGGAGGGAGTATGAAAACGCTGACACTCGGCGTTGCGCTCACGGTAGCCGCGGTCGCGCTTGCGCCCGTTGGCCGAGCCGAGTCGCTGGGCAACTACGAACTCCAGATCGAGGGCAGGTACGACTTCCACACGTGGGTGTGGGCTATGAGTCGATGCGGTGGCTCGCTTGAATCGCCCGCGGGATGTGTCCACGTGCTCGCTATAGCCAGGCCCATAGCGAAGGCGTTCGACTACCAAGGGGATGCGTGGCTCGTCAATGGCCGGTACACGTTGACCGTCGATGTTCCCGACGGCCTTCGCTGCGGTGACGTCTACTATGGCCCCGTCATCCCCACGCACGACGTTTACTCATGGGATGCAACGACGCTGACTGGTTCTGTGGACTCCTCGTTCGCAGCGGGCTGTGACGGTGCGCCGCCCGGGACCGATACGTATCCGTTCACGCTGTCGCGTTTGTAGGTCATGGAGCACAACGCGGTTCGTGCCACGTCGATAAAGTCCAGGAAGAAGCGAACAATCGCAGACGTGGCTCTCGACGCCCCTCTGAATAGTCGACAGTTGGAGGTCCACAATTGGATCAACGATGGTTGTCCATCTGGCCCGCGGGGCGGTCGTCGGATCGAGGTTCCTATGGCATTGATGGGGTGTCGTGCCACTAACCACTCATCCACTAGCTTGTCGTCGGGTTCCCTTGGGCTCAAACGTTATTGATGCGAGTGCATCCCACAACGTGACAACCGTCGCTGACCCATATCGACGAGGTCCACTCCGCTCAGCAGTACCGCGGTCGAGTCGGCCACCAGGATCTGCCCGCCGTGCCCGGCGGCCATCACCCGCGCAGCGCGGTTGAGCACCGTGCCGAAATAGTCTCCCTCTCGCAGCTCGGCCTCGCCGGTCGCAAGGCCCATTCGTACCGGCAACTGCAGCTCTCGCTGCGCGTCGATCGCAGCGTTCACGGCAGACATCGGCGACGCGAACGCGGCGACGACACCGTCCCCTGTGTGGCTGAACAAGAATCCGTCATGTGTCTCTATCGCGGTCCGCAGAACCTTGTCGTGCACGGCGAGGACCGACCGCATCGCATCCGCGTCCGCCTCCCACCGACGGGTCGAACCCTCAATATCGGTGAACAGAAAGGTGACAACCCCGCAAGGGGGGTCCCCGACGGACACTCCCGGAGAATGCCACACCGCGCGCTTGGTCATCGCTGACATCGCGGGAATCCGGACCCGTCTTTAGGCCGCGCCGGCGTCAGTCACTGAATACCGGGACAATCCACCGGATCGTGGTGCCGCGTTCGTGCACCGACGTTATCTCACAGATCCCACCGAGCAGTTCGGCGCGACGTTGCATGTTCGTCAGGCCGCTGCTGCGCCTGTTGTCTGCCGGTATTCCCCGCCCGTCGTCGGTCACTTCCAGACTGAACTCATCGCTGACGGCAACGGACACCGAGATGTGTGCCGCGCCCGAATGGCGTACCGCGTTGCTGATCGCCTCGGCGGCGACAGCCTGCGCGTGATCGGACAGCTGGCCGGTGACTGCACCGACCGGACCTGACAGCCGAACCGACGTCGCGACGCCGCGGTCGTCGGTGAGATCTGCGACCAGCTTCTGTAATCGGCCGCGAAGGTTGTCCGCCGTCGTCGGGGCGAACTGGAGGTCGAAGATCGTCGTACGAATCGTCTCGATGGTCTCCTGAAGGTCGTCGACCGTGCGCGAAAGCCGATCGTTGATCTCGGGCGACCTCGACCGCGCGATCGAGCCCTGCAGGTCCAGTCCGGCCGCGAACAGTCGTTGGATGACGTGGTCATGCAGGTCGTGAGCGATGCGCTCGCGATCGGCCAGGATGGTCAGCTCGCGTTCCTGGTTTCGCGCGGAGGCCAGGGTCAGGGCGATCGCCGCGTGCGTAGCGAAATCGCTGACAAGATCGAGATAGCTCGGATCGAATGCGGGATCGTCCTTACTGCGGGCCACGGCGATGACACCGACGACCAAGTCGTCTGCGCGTAGCGGCATGAGGATTGCCGGGCGCTGGCCGACGTCGGTGAAGGCTGCGATGGGATGCCTGAAGGACTCGGTGATGATCGGTTCGCCGGATCGGAACACGGCGCCGCTGGTGGACCCATCGACGGGAATGCGCTGGCCGAACACCTCCTCGGCGTGAACGCCCACCGCTGCCGAAACGACGAGCGTCTCGACATCGTCGGATTTCGGATCGGAATCGGGTATCAGCACGATGGCCTGCTCAGCCTCGGTCAACTCCATGGCGCGCGCGGCGATGACGTGCAGTGGCTTCGTCGGGGCCTGCGATCCTGACAACAACGCCGTCGCGATCTCCCGGCTGGCCAGGGTCCACTTCGCCGATGCTTGCACGCGGCCGAACAATTGCGCATTGTCGATCGCCACGGCAGCGGCCAAAGCCAGCACCCGCGCGGCCGTCTCGTCCGATTCGGAGAATGTCCGAACGGGCCGTTCGTGGGTGACGTAAAGGCTTCCGAACACGGTGCCGCGGATGGTGATCGGCACACCGAGGAATGCGTGCATCTCAGGGTGGTGTTCGGGGAATCCAGCCGCCGCCGGATGTTCACGCAAGTCGTTCAAGCGCAACGCCTGAGCTTCCTCGAGCGGTACCCCGAGCAGCCCCTTGCCGACGGGTAGGTGGCCGACGCGCCGCACAGTTTCGTCATCGAAGCCCTGGTGAAGGAAGGACAGCAGGACGCCGTCGGGCGCGCGAATTGCCAGGGCGCCGTAACGTGCGTGGGTCAGTTGGATGGCCGCGGTAACGATGCGGTCGAGCGTGGCGGGCAGATCCAGATCCGAGCTGATCCCGAGAATGACGTGAAGAAGCTTCTCGATCTGATCACGCGCAGCAAGCATTTCGTCGAGCTGATCATGCATCTGCTGGACCAACTCACGCTTGCCGAGCCGGGCGAATGCCGATTCGTCGGTACTCAAGCTTGACACCTCCGCCCAATGCGGCCGACCCTACGCCTCTTTCCTGTATTGATCTTGAATACTAGCTTTCGTGCCAGGGTCGTTCGCGGCCGCGAGACCCCTGGGCCTGTGCTTATCTCCTACTTCTGTGCCATTGCGCCGTCGGCAGGTACCCGGCCCTGCCAGGTCGCCTTCGCTCCCGAATCCCCGATGCGATAGACCTGTACCGACGTGGCGACGCTGACGACAATGACGACCGTGGCGACGATCCAGTATGCGACCGGCTTGACCGACCTTCCCCTGGCTTCGCGAACATGAATCACCGCGAGGAGCACGGCGGCTATCAGCAGTGCGATGGCGAAGTAGACCATCGTGTCACCGAGTTCAGTGTGCCTGTGCAACTGCGGTGATCGGCCGAGCTGGTGCGCGAGCCATTCCCCGGCGTCGGTGGTCAGCGGGGTGAGTACAACGGTGATCACGGCGAGGCCCAGCACAAACCACACGAGCCGCTGCCTGGCGGCGGGCCACGTGGCGCACAGGATCGCCAGCACGGCCGTCAACGGCGCGAGGATGACGATGAAGTGCACCAGCAGGGCGTGGGCCGGGAGCCCGTTGAGCATCGTCACAAACGACCTCCTGAGAGTCGAGGTTGATCCAGCAGGGTGATCGGGCCGCACTGCCCGATCAAGCTTCAGGTGGCGTGATGAGAGACAAAGCCATTCGGGGACAACGGCTTACCGCCATGCGAGCCAATGCCACGTCGCCGATCGGTATCGCGGGTTCGCGACAGCCGCTGCGCACCAAGGGATAACCCCAGTCGTCGCGTCCGAGCAGACGGGGCAGAAGTTCGGTGCACAAACCGCGGCCGTCGCACCGAGTCCAATCGATGTGCAGGCGAAGGGGTTTCGGCGATTTCCTCATGACATGCCCGCGGTCCGTCGGTGACGGCGGCCGGGATTGTTCGCCGCCGTCAAGGCTGCGTCGCAGCGATCGGCTCGATGGTGCCTGATGTCGCCGGCGAATGCCTCCAGCGCGCTGCGGGCAAACCGCACGGTTCCGTCGGGGTGCCGGCAAGCCCCTCGGCCGTCGACGAGGCCGAGCATCCGGTGCAATTCGTCGAGCAGACCGTCGTCCACGCGCGTGTAGGCAAGGTCGTCGAACAGCTGGGCAAGTCTGGGGAGGCCGTTGCGGCAGGGTCCGCACTGCCGGGCGCCCTGTTCGGAGAGGTAGCCGACGATGGCTGCGGTATGGGCAAGGCCACACCGGTCGGTGGGCAGCACGTGGATGATGCCTGCGCCGGGGCTCGCCCCGAACTCGGCCAGGCCGGCCCGCGAAAGGCGGGCCCGCGTCAAGGCCGCGGTCGGGATCCACGTGCCGTGGTAGCCGCCGATGAGCACGGCGCGCACATCGCGAAGGTCGCTGCCGCCGTGGGCCATCACGTCGACGAGCGGCGTTCCGGTCGGCACCTCGATGACGGACGGCCGGGTCGTCGCCCCGGACACCGTGACGAGCATGGTGCCGGGTTGGTCGGCCTCTCCGACCGATCGGAACCAATCGGGGCCATAGCGGGCGATCAAAGCGATGTGAGCCAGCGTCTCTACGTTGTTGACGAGTGTCGGTCGTCCTCGCACCCCGGAAATCGACGTGAGAGCCGTCTTATTACGGGGAACCGCCCGCCCGCCTTCGACGCGTCTGACGACCGCCGATTCCTCTCCTGCGACGAATGCGTCGGGGGCCTCCACGACGATCACCGGGCGCTTGTCCAGTCTGGCGGCAGCGCGCTCGTCGAGGGCATACCGCGCGGTCTGCGCGACGTGCCCGGGCAGGTAGAGGTACACCTTGTCGGCGCCGACCTGCTTCGCCGCCAGCTGTAAGCCGTCGAGGACGAGGTGAGGCGCACGCGTCATCAGCTCCGCGTCTTTGAAGCTCAGCGGCTCGCTCTCGGCGCCGTTGCCGATCACCACTGGCTTGCGCCCCTTCACCGACGCCATCTTTACGCCGGTGGGGAACCCCGCGCCGCCCCTGCCCGTCAGGCCGGCCTGCTCGAGCGTCTGAATCAATGTCTTCGCCGCTCTTGCGGGAACTCTGCCGAAGCGTGCGTGGTGTTCCCGCAGTCCCGGCCCACGGGCGGCGAAAAGTCGTTGCGCCACGGGCGGGTCGGTGCCCTCAGGCCTCTTGACCGTCATGGCTGCCCTGACGTTCGCGCATCGGCGTATTCGACGAAGTCCGCCCGCAACCGCCACACCAGCGCGGCAGCGACGCTGACTGCGCAGCAACCGGCCAGGGCCAGAAACCACACCCGACCGGCGTCGGTTCCGGTGCCGAGCGCGTGTGCCAGGGCGAGCGGCCACAACACATAGGTCGCCCAGTGCACGACGCGGAAGGCGCGCACCCCCAGACGATTCCGAAGCAGGCTGCTGACGATCACGACGACGAGCACGTCCAGCGCGGCAGTGCCCAACCCGAGCCACAGCGGTCGATACGCACCGAGGAAGGGCACCGCGAAATCCACCAGACGCAGCTGAGCGTAAGGGTCGAAGAACAGCAGCGTCACATGGAGTGCGATCAGGACGGTGCCGGACAGGGCCGCGAACCGATGAACATCGGCGACGGCGAAACGCGGGAATCCGGCGAGCCGCCGGCCCGACCGGGTGGCAATTCCAAGCGCCACAGAGATCGTCAAGAACACGAGCGCCGTGATTCCGGTACCGCGGCCGAGCGCCCACAGGGCTTCGCTGGTCATCGATGCCGCTCCGGGCCTGCGGAGGGCCAGCCCCCGATCGTGTGTACGACGCGGTCCCGGTCGACCAGCCTTGCCGCCATGCCGAGTGCCCGTATCCAGCGCAGCGCCGACCACCCGCGGACCACCGCCGCGGTGGAGACCGTATTGGCGGCCCAGCAGGTCTGTGCCGCGACGCTCACCGTTCGCCACACCGGGTCCGCGGACCGGCCCGTGCGTGGGTCGAGGATGTGGTGCACCAGGGCGTCGCCGTGCTGCCAGCGCCGGCGAATGGTGCTCGACGTGGCCAGGGCGGCTCCGGACGGGAGGGCGACCGAACCGGCCGGGTCGTCGTCGGAATCCTGGACCAGGACCTGCCAGCCACCGTCGGGGGCGGGTCCGGCGGTGGCGATGTCACCGCCCAGATTGATCAGCACCCCACTGCCGGTTACCTCGTGGACTCGCTTGGCGCACTGATCCGCGGCAACCGCCTTTGCGGACGCGCCGAGGTCGAGCAGCACCCCGTGAGGCACGGTCACGGTCCGGTCCTCGAGGGTGACCATCGTCCAGATCGCCGGGGTGATGGTCGATTCGACGAGCGACATCGCGTTGCTCACGTTGGTGTCGCCGTTGTAGCCGAGCGCGACCATCGCGGCGCCGACCGTCGGGTCGACGTCACCGTCGGTCTGCTCGGCCCCGGTCAGGGCGGCGGCGAGCAGGTTCGCCAACGTCTCGCTCACCTCGGTCGGGCGACCGTCTGACGTTGCGAGCGCATTGATTTCGGAATCCGGCCGGAAGCGCGACGCGGCGGCATCGACGAGGTCGAGTTCCGCGTCGACTTCGCGCTTGGCTGCCGTCATCGCCCCGGGGTCCGTGACGACGATGTGCATGTCTGTGCTCCACCGCTGCCAATGGATTTCGGCGATGGCCAGTGCGTCGAGCATCATGAGCCGCGCGAGATGGTGACGTGCGGTGAGAAGTTCGGGGCCATCACCGTGGTGGGGGTGAGGTTGCGTCGCTTCGTGGTCGTGGGAGCGCTGACAGAAGGCGCCGGAGCTTCATATGTGGTGGGAGCCGGCGCCTCCTCGACGGTCTGTTGTGGAGCGACTTCCTGTTGTGGAGCGACTTCCTGCTGTCGTGGGGCGCTCTGTTGTTGGGTGGTGATCTGCTGCTGTTCGGTGGACATCTCGGGCGCCGGTGGTGGGACGGTGCTCATCGGTGGGGGTGGTGGCGGATCGGCGGTGGGGGTGACGGCTTCGGGCATCGGCGGCGGGTCCAGCACGGGAGTCGGAGTTGCCTCGGGCGCAGCGGGTTCGATTTCAGCGACCGTGGATTCGGTCGCTGCCGGCTTCCAGGTGTGGGCGTAGGCCAGCGCGGAGGTGCCCGCGACGCCCGCGATGCCCAGGCCGACGAGCGCCCACGATGCGGCCGCGGCGCGGCGGAGTCCAGAACGCGGTGAATCCATACCGCCGATGCTGGCAGCCGATTCTTCAAGCCTTCGAAGATTTGGCGTGGCACGCTCGGTGGGTGGCCGCCGGGACCGCAGCGCCGACACTGCTGATCGTCGAGGACGATCGCGCGCTCAGCGCGATGCTCAGCGGGATGTTTGCCGACGAGGGCTACCGGGTGGACGTCGCCTATGACGCTCAGCAGGGACTACATCAAGGCCTGACGGCGTACTACGACGCGATCATCGTCGACCGTGGATTGCCGGTCATGGACGGTGTCGAACTGGTCGCAGTGCTGCGATCGCGGGGAATCGTGACACCGATCCTCGTGCTGACCGCGCGTGGCGCGATCGCCGATCGTGTCGACGGACTCGACGCCGGAGCTCAGGACTACCTGGTCAAGCCGTTCGAGGTGCCGGAGCTGCTGGCACGGATACGTGCACTGGTGCGGCGTCCCGACGCCGGATCGATGTTGCGGGTCGATGGCCTGTGTCTGGATCGGGTCACCCGCACCGTCAGTGGCGGCAGGCTTGGCGCCGACGTTGAATTGTCCGAGCGGGAGGCCGCGTTACTGGGCACCTTGATGAGCGCTCCCGGACGGATCTTCACCCGCGGTCAACTGCTCGACTCGGCGTTCGACGGCGTCGACACACCGGGTGTGGTCGATACCTACGTGCACTACCTTCGTCGCAAACTGGGTCGTGGAATCGTGCGAACGGTCCATGGCACCGGGTACCGCCTCGGAGTCGAATGACACACGACAGCGACCTCACGATGGTGCGGCGCGCGGGCCGAACCGCCGCGATACAGGCGTCGCTGGCGTTGGCGGCCGTGCTGTTGGTGGTGGGCGCGGTGGTGTACCTCGTGGACGTCAAAATCCAGAACCAGCAGATCACCTCACAGCTGACGCTGGTGGCATCGACTGCTGACGACGCCGTGGACCCGCCGCCGGGAATGCTTCTGGTGTTGCGCGATCTGAGCGGCACCGTGCAGGCGAGCACCGACGGATTGCCGACGGCAGACCTGCTTGCGCGTCCGGCTGGGTTCTCCGATGCGCTGATCGAGGATCGGGAGTATCGCGTACTGGTCGCCGACCGGCCACAGGGCAGGGTGGTCGCGCTGCTCGCGCTGGAGCCTTACGAGGTCGGTCGAAGCCGGCTACTGCTATCGCTGGGTGCCGCGGAACTGGCCGGAATTCTCGCTTCAATCGCCGTGGTCATTCTGTTGACGCGGCGTTCCATTCGGCCGCTCACAGAGGCGTTGGCCTTGCAGCGACGGTTCGTCGCCGACGCCTCGCACGAACTTCGCGCTCCACTGACTGTGCTACACACCAGGATTCAGCTACTAGCTCGCCGGTTCGACGACGGGAACGCCCACGAGGCCAAGGAACAGATCGACGCCCTGGCGTCCGACACCAGAGCTCTGGGCGAGGTGATCGATGACCTCTTGGCGTCGGCCACGATGGCAAGCAAGGGCGTCCCCCGCGTTCGCCTCGACGCGTCGGCCATCGTCGACGAGGTCCACGACAGCATGGCCGAACACGCTGGGTCGGCCGGTGTCACTTTGACGGTGAAACGGGACGACAACTCGGAACGGCAGGGATTCGCCGTCCTGGGATCGCCCGCCGCACTTCGGCGTGCCGTTACGTCCTTGGTGGACAACGCCCTTGCTCACGAACATGAGCGCGGCACGATAGCGATCTCCATCGCGCGGCGCGGCGCCGATGTCGTCATCGAAGTGAGCGACGACGGCGTCGGAATCGATCCCGAGGCGATGGGAACGCTGTTCAACCGGTTCTCACACGGCGACGGCCACACCGCGACTGCGGGGCGTGAACGATACGGAATCGGACTGGCGCTGGTTCGCGAGATCGCGCTGGCCCACCGCGGGGACATCGGTGTCGCGCAAACGCCAGGCGGCGGAGCGACTTTCACACTGACCCTGCCCGCCGCTCCGCCGGTTCCGACGTCCTGAAACCCACCACCGCACCTGCCACACATGAATCGGCCCGCCACCCAACGTTTGGGTGACGGGCCGACGGCGTGACCGGTAGCGGGGGTCTGCATCGACTAGGGCGCTAGCTGGGTGGCTGTTCCACCGGGGTTGGGATTGACGGCCTTGATCGGGTCGTACGTCTCGCGGGTGTACGAGGTGAGGTACGTGCCGCGCCGGTCGTAGAACTTGCAAATCTGGTCCAGTTGGGACCCGAAGCGATTTGCATGGACACCATCATTGGTCCTCAACTCGCTGTAGACACCCGTCGCCGCGTTGGGCAGGCCGGACAGGTCCTGAGGGTGCTGGACACATTCCACTTTGAACCCGTCGAACTGCGAGTCCGCCTGGGCGGCGGGCGCGCCCAGCACCATCGCGCCGACGGCAATGGCTCCAGCGCCGAGGGCCGTAGCGGTGATCCGGCGCCAGACTGTGTTGCTGTTGTTGCTTGTCATGATGTTCTCCTTAGGTGTGCACAACCCCTGGTTGGGCTGCGTTCACCTGCTAGGAGCGATCAGCGGTCGCGATTCCCTCAACTTTTTTCCAAGAGATTTCGTGGCGCGCTGACCAGGCCCGTCAATTCGGCTCAGCTATCCGATGGGGCCGCTCGTCGGAACACAAGCAGGCGGTGTGCAGTCGTTCGTGCCTTCTGCGCCGCGTTTGGG
The DNA here is from genome assembly GCA_963813275.1 of uncultured Actinomycetota bacterium. GTDB lineage: Bacteria > Actinomycetota > Actinomycetes > Mycobacteriales > Mycobacteriaceae > Mycobacterium. The sequence goes on from CAWEYH010000002.1 coordinate 44,733, forward strand.
CGGTACGTGCCCGGGAGCCACCACAATGCCGCCAGTCGGTGGTTTCGGCGACTTGCCAGCGCCCGGGGGCGTAACAGGTCCGGGATTGACCGGGGGCCCACCGGGTTCGCCGGGATCCCCTGGCGGCGTAACGGGTCCGCCGGGATCCCCTGGCGGCGTAACGGGTCCGCCGGGGTTGCCTGGCGGCGTAACCGGTCCGGGGTTGACAGGGGGTACGACGGGTCCGACGGGGGTGCCCGGGGGGACGACGGGTCCGCCGGGGTTGACCGGGGGAGCGACGGGTCCGACGGGGGTGCCCGGGGGGACGACGGGTCCGCCGGGGTTGACCGGGGGCGCAACGGGTCCGACGGGGGTGCCCGGCGGAACGACCGGTCCACCGGAATTTACCGGGGGCGCAACGGGTCCGACCGGGGTGCCCGGGGGAACGACCGGTCCACCGGAATTTACCGGGGGCGGCGCTGTCGGACCGGTCGGACCGGGATCGTGGGTGCGGGCGGGCGCCGGGGTGATGGCTGACTGCGGCGGCGCTTGATGGCCGGTCGAACTGGTCGGGTCGACGTGGTAGATCCGCGGCACGGTGAGCAACACGGCTCCGCCGCCAATGACGATCGCGGCCACCCCCGTCACCGCCCAGACATGGCGCCGCAGGTACCCCGCCGTCCGATCGGCGGGCACCGACCGGTTCTGGATCGACGATCCTGATCCGCTTGCCGACGGGTGATCGGGAAGGTCGGTGGTGTCCAAATCCTGCGGGGGCCACCACGATGTGGTGGTGTTTGCGAGGTGCGGAGTTCCGGTCTCGGGGCCATGCACATTGGACTGCGAGCCGGGATTGGCGCCAGGGTGACTGCCCGATGGCGCCGGAGCCGGAGGTCCGGCGGGCGGGAGCGCGTTCATCGCGTGGGAAAGGGTGCGCTCGCGCAACCAAGCAGGCGCGGGAACGAGCATCGGCACGGCACCAAGCAGCGCCGCCGGGGTCACCATTCTGGCCCGCTGCTCCTCGCAGACGACGCAGCTCTCGATGTGTCGGGCGGCGCGTTTGCGCATCAATACCGTGAATTGGCCGTCCCAGTGCTCCACCAACGCCGCCAGCTCGGGGCACCGACTTGGGTCGGCGCGCACTTGTCGGCACACCAGCAGCGCCCCCAACGAGCGGGCGATGGTTTCGCGTAGCCGCTCGACCAAAGTATTTGCGTTCTTGTTCGTAACACCCAACGCTTCGGCCAGTTCGCGGCCATCCAACCCCTGGCGGTAGGACAGCTCCATCACCACCTGATCACGATCAGAGAGCCCTCCGCAGGCGTCGCTGATCAGATCCGCCAACTCGCTGCGCGCTGCCAGAGTCGCCAAATCGGGCTCCCCGCTTACTGTTTCGGGTAACTGCTCACTGGGTAGTTCGCGGCGGCGGTGGCGGATCCTGGCCAACGCCTCGTTGCGGGCGATCGCATACAGCCATGACCGCAGGCGTTCGGGTTCGCGTAGCTGCACCAGCCGGCTCGCCGCGGTGACGAAGACATCCTGGACGCAGTCCGCCGCGGCATCACGGTCGCGCAGCATGCCTACGCAGAAGTCGTGCAACCGATCGGCATAACGGTCATAGATCGTGCCGAAAGCCACCTGGTCCCCTGACGCTGCCGCAAGCACCAGAGCCGCATCGTCGTCGGCAGCTGTAGGCCGTAGTCGGGCAGTCGTCACAGGTCGCTCCCGGTGCGTTCCTGGCAAACGGTTGGAACCACATCATGACCCTCTCGCCCGTGCGAGGCAATGGGTCTGGCTACCTGCCGCGCCGCGGTGGACATGACTATTTCGATGCCGCAGGACCAACGGCGACGGCCTGGGGGTAGTAGTCGTTGCGGGTGTTGTGGTACCTCGGCCGGAAGTGGTTGGCGGTCACGATGGTCTCCATGAGGTGCGTTGTAGCCCCTTGCGGGCTGCGTTCATCTGCTATGAGCAACCAACTGCCGCTATTCCCTCACTTTTCTCCGAAGAATTTCGATCGGTGGCCCGGGCGTGCGATGGACTCTGCCGTCATCCGGGCACCCAGCCTCCTTGACGAGTTAGCTGAACTCCAGGGAAGAACGCCGTTCCGGAAGCGGGAATTTGAAGATTCTGACAGATCGGCTGCGGTGCTTCACGGCGGGCATCCACGAATTAATCTTCGAAAGCGTCAAATTCCGCGAAAATATTTCGGCTTGCCCGCTAGATTAACTGGACTGAACTCGGCGAAGGCGGGGTGGCAGAGATGACCGAAGTCGAGCCGGGCGTACAAGTTGCCGACGAGCTGTGCGAAGAATGCGGCTACGAACCCGAGCTGAAACGAACGCTCGGCTCGTTCCAGGTGTTTGCGGTTTCGTTCGCGTTCATTTCGGTGGCGGTCGGCATTTTCGGCACTTTCGACGACGTACTCCACAACGCCGGACCGGTGGGAATTTGGCTGTGGCCGATTGTGGCGATAGGCCAAACGCTGATTGCACTTGTCATCGCACAGTTCGCTGCACGCATCCCGCTCAGCGGCTCCTCCTATCAGTGGGCGTCGCGGCTGGCGAACCCGAAAATCGGCTGGGTGTTCGGTTGGCTCAGCTTCTCCTACTTGGCAATCGGCGTGGTGACCGTCGACGACGCGCTGGCGAACACCGCGCTCATGCCGCTGTTCGGCATGCCGGAGAACCAAGCCACCGCGCGGGTGATCACGCTCGTCGTACTGGTCATCCAGGCCGTGCTCGTCATCGCGTCGACGCGCCTTGTCGGTCTGATCACGTCGGGCGCGGTCGGGCTCGAGTTGATCATCGTGGTGGTGCTGACGGTCGCTCTGTTCATCGCTGTTGTGGTCACCGGCAAAGGCTCGGTCAGCAACCTCGCCTCTCGAGGTATCGCGGAGGGCGCCCCGAATTATTTCGCCATCGGTGGCGGGTTGATGGCTGCGATGATCATGGGGATTGCGACACTCGTCGGATTCGACTCCGCAGCGAATATGGCCGAAGAGGCCAAGGATCCCTTCCGGAGCGTGCCGCGCGCGATCGTGGGATCCGTTGTGGCGGCAGGCGTCCTGGGGATGGTGTTCATCATCGCGCTCACGATCGCGATCGACGACATCCCCCGGGTCAGCGCCACCGATTCGCCCGTCGCATTGGTTCTGCGCGATCAGTTGGGTCCCGTGATGGAGCGCTCGCTGCTTGTCGCGATCGTGGTCGCGTTCTTCGGAGCGGGGTTGGTGACCCTGGCCACGTGCGCCCGAATGGTGTTCGCAATGTCGCGCGATGCGCGCTTCCCGGCGCACCAGTTGATGCGCCGTGTCAGCCCACGTACGCAAACGCCGATTCCTGCGACCATTTTGATCGTCGTTCTGGGATTCGCCTTGATGGCTGCGCTGCCCGGCGACGCGCTACTGAAGTTGCTCACGGTAGGCGGCCTCATCGGAGCGGTCCTCTACGGCGCGATCATCGCGCTCTATCTCGCTGTGCGAAAACGGTTGGGACGTCAGGAGGACGCGTTTGATCTAGGGCGTTTCGAACTCCCTGTTGCTATTGGCGCACTGGTGTGGTCGGCCGTCGTGGTCATCGTGCTCGTGTCGCCGTCAGAAGCATTGACCGCCGTGTTCATCTCACTCGGCATCACCCTCGCGGGTGGGGTGTACTTCGTGTACCTGTTCATGTCGAATCGCGAAGTGCTGGAATCCGAACCGGGAGTGGCGGATGTCTTCAAGCACTGACCGGGCAATGCCGCTGTGACCACTGAGCTGACGGGTGAGGTTGTCCGGCCGGGAGATTCGGGCTACGACGCGGCGCGGGCCGGCTGGAACCAGTTGTACTGCCATCATCCCAAGGCAGTGGTGTTCTGCACCGGCACGCAGGACGTGGTCAACGCCCTGACGTGGGCGCGGCAGAACGACATTCCTGTTCGGATGCGCAGCGGTCGACATTGTCTCGAGGGCTGGTCAGCCGTCGACGACGGGCTCGTCATCGACGTGAGCCAGATGAAGTCGGCTGAAATCGACGTGGCTTCGCAGACTGTCACCGTCGGCGCCGGACTCAACCAGCTGGAAGCGGTCACCGCGCTCGGCGATGCCGGCTTTGCAGCGCCGACCGGGACAGAAGGAACGGTCGGGCTGGTCGGTGCGACGCTCGGTGGTGGGTTCGGTTTACTCACACGCAACTTCGGCATCGCGTCTGACAATCTCGTCGGGGCGGAGGTCGTCGTTGCGACGGCAGGTGGTGGGGCCGAGGCGATGTTCGCCGACGAGGAGAACAACACAGACCTGCTGTGGGGGCTACGAGGGGCCGGCAACGGCAATTTCGGGATCGTCACGTCGCTGACGTACACGATTCACCCGCTGACACAGACGATCTATGTCACTGCGACATGGCCGGGGCTGGAACAGCTCTCGGCGGTATTCGAGGTGTGGCAGCGTTGCGCTCCACATGCCGACAATCGCCTCACCAGCCAACTCGAGATACACCGGAACGAGATTCTGCTGTTCGCCGTGCTCGCGGGCGGGTCAGAGGCGGAGGCTGTGCGGATGCTGGCGCCCATCCTGTCGGTGGGTGAGCCCGATGTCGAAGCGAAGAACGCACAATGGGCAGACACCTACGCGGGATTCCAGATACCGACCCCCGACGAGCCGGCGAACTGGAAGTTCCTCTCGCAGTTCGTAATCGATCCGTTTCCGCCTGATGCTGTGCGCTCGATCAAATCGTTCATGACCACGGCGCCGACCGCGGACTGCAACTATTTCACCAACGCATTCGGCGGAGCCGTCAAGAGCAGCGAACCCTCCGGCGGATCGGCCTTCGCTCACCGCAACGCCATCTTCTACGCCGAGCCCGGTGCAGGGTGGGGCACTCGCGGTGGCGCACCCGCCTCGGCCGACCCGTTGACCGAGGAGTGCCAGACGTGGGTTACAGAGTTCGGTGAAGCGTTGCAGCCGTACGTGAATGGCGCCTACATCAACGTTCCCAATGCCGGCATGCCGGGATGGGAGAGGGCCTACTGGGGACCCAACGTCGAGCGGCTGCGCACAGTCAAGGCGAAATACGACCCCGAGAACGTATTCAGCTACGAACAGAGCATCCCGCCTGCCCTCGACTGACGGCCCGAATGAGCCGAGGGAGCGTCAGCGCTCCGGCGCGTAGATCCGGGTCACGGCGCCGTCCGAGGACAGTGCGACGTAGCCGCCTCCCTCGGCTCCCTGGCTGACATGGACCATGAGGGCCACGCTGCCGTCCTCGGCCGATTCGATATCAAGCCACTCATCGGTGACGTTGACGATGCCGAGGGTCTGCGGTGCATCGCGGACAGCGGCGAGGACCGCTTGGACGTCGAACTTGCTCAGGTCGCCCACCGATGTGTGCAACGGGGTAGGAGCGTCAGACTGCAGGTTCGCCCAGTTGCCGTCGCTGAAGATCCAGAGCACGGTCTTGTGACCGTTCACCGCGTCGGGGCGGTACAGGTCGGCGCGCGCGCTGCGAATGTCGAGTTGGTAGCCCAGCGTGTCACCGAAATGCTTGCCCATTTGCGCGAAGAAGCCGGTCAGCCCGCCGAGGCTGAGCAGGTCCGGCGCCGGTTGCGTCGTCGTTGTTACCGTCGATGTGGCGCTCGCCGCGGCGGTTCGGCTGGATGTGCCGCTCGAGCCTGCCGTGTCTTGCGACGGAGATCCGCCACTGAGCAGCCCCCAGCCGACTCCGGCGATCAACAACGCAACCACCACGGCTACAGCGATCCACAACCCCCGCGATCCCGTCGGCGTCTTCGCCCTTCGAAGCTCAGCCGGGGCGCCATGGATCTGGAGGTCAGAGACCAGCGACTGCAGTTCGCCCAGAGTGACGGCTTTGGTTGCGGCACCGATCCTCTGGCGGTGCTCCTCCATCGAGAGCTGGCCCTCGCCGAGCGCCGAGTCCAGTATCTGGCAGATGCCGTTGCGGTCGTCGTCGGTAGCCCGGGTATCTGCGGTCGCCACGAAAAGATCCTATGAGGGCGACCGGGACCACTGGCGGGGTTCGCCAGACTGTGAGTCTGCTGTTACTCCGGTCCGACGACGTGACAAACCGTCGTGCACGACAGGATCGTCCCTCCCGCGCGCGGAGCCGGCGGCGGCGCGGCAGGCGCCGCGGGTTGCGGCGCCGCGGCGATGGTCGACAGTGGCGGTGCGGCCGGCGCCGGGGGAGGTGCGGCAGGAGCGGGAGCGCGCGTCGGCGCAGCGGCAGGGGCAGGCGCGGCGGGGGTCGGTGCCGGGGCCGCAGGAGCAGGCATTGCGGCAAGGCGCGCCGCGGTGAAAGTCGCTGCCTCATCGACCATTCCGGTCTCCGCATATTGCGTGTGCGCGTTGAAGTCCCGCCCGCTCGAGCACACGAAGTCGTCCGGAACGCACAGCTCGACCGTCTTGTCCGCATACAGCGGGCCAACGGCGACGTCTGGCTGGCTGATCGCGTGCATGAAACGGTCGTTGGGCTTGCCGAACAAGGCTACCGCCGCGACGTGCTTCGACACGTCGGGCGGCATCGGGTTCGGCACTCCCTCGGGAGCGCCATCCGGAATGACGTTCGATGTGACGAAGCCAGCCACGGCTGCGCCCTGGGAGAAGCCGCCGAGCACGATGTTGGTGTTGGGACAGTTCGCCGCCGTGGACTCGATATGGGCGCTGGCGTCGCGAATTCCATCCATGGCGGTCGGGAAGTCAACGGTCGCAGGGTAATCGACTGGATACACGCCCATCGACTTTGTGCCGATCCGGGAGCGAAGCGAGTCGACGAACGCGTCTCCCGTCGGACCCAGGCCGGGCTCCTCGGTGGTGCCGCGCGCGAACACCACCTCGATATCGGGGCACGGCTGTGCGGATGCCGACGGCGCGGCGATCAACGGCACACAGGTCGTCAGCGTTGCGGCACAGACCGGCCAAATGAAATGGGCTCCCCTCACGACGCAATGCTGACATAGCTTGGGGACGTTGGCGATTCGAGAAACCAACAGTTAGTTAACGTGACGTGAACCGCAAAATTTGATCACTGCCGCTAGATCATTTCCTTCTCGGTCAGCCAGCGCATGACGAACCAGCCGATGAACACCGGCAGCCAGCAGGTGAGCACCCGGTAGAGGAGCACCGACGGCACCGCGATCCCGGCGGGCACGCCGAACGCGGCCAAACCACCGATCAGCGCCGCCTCCACCGCGCCGACACCGCCGGGCGTGGGCGCCGCCGAGGCGAGGGTGCCGCCGATCATCGTCACCACCGTCACGGTGACGAAGGAGGTGTCGCCGCCGAACGCCTCGATGCAGGCCCATAATGCCAACGCGGCACCGAGAGTCGTTGCGGCGCAACCAAGGACGATGATCACAAGTCGCCTCGGCTCGCGAGCGAGTTCGCCGAGGTCGCGCAGGACTTCCTTGGCCCTGGGGCCGACCGTCGTCGTCACCCACTTACGCAGCCTCGGCACGACGACCACGGCCGCGACGAGCGTCAGAATCACAGCACCGACGATGTACAGGATCGTCGCAGAGGGGACGAAATGTGACAGGTCGGCCGACGCTCCGGCGAACGCGCTGAACAGGATCAGCAAGACGAGGTGGGTGACCACCTGAACCGACTGCTGCAAGGCCACCGCGGTGGCGGCTCGTAGTGCGCCGAGCCCGCCCTTCTGTAGAAAGCGCGCACTGAGCGCCAGTCCACCAACCCCGGCCGGCGTGGTGGTGGCGGCGAAGGTGTTGGCGACCTGCATGATGGTGAGACTGCGAAAACTCACCAGGCCCTCGGCGGACGCCCACAGCGCAGCGGCCGCGCCGACATAGGTCAGCGCCGACACCGCCAACCCCAGCAGTCCCCACCACCAGTTCGCCGTCCTCAGCTCGGCGAAGAAGGTGGGCACTGTGCTGATGAACGGCAACGCGACATACACCAGCGCCACCAGAAGCACCATCTGGATGATCTGATTGCGGCTGAAACGCGTGATGGTCTCGGAGCGGATCTCGTCGGCGCCCGTTTGGAGTTTCACTTGGTCGCGGGCGCCCGAGATAACCGTCTTGTATCCGACGACGGAATCTCGGATGCGTTTTCCTACAGCGGCTTTCGTGAGCCGCCGCGACGCGGTGAGAACAGCCTCTTTGCCGAAGACGCCTATCGCCGCGCGAACCGCGGTCGGTGCGTCATACAGCGCGCTCGTCGTCACGATCAGCTGCGCGATGTCGGACTGCATTTGAGCGTCCGTCGTTCCGTACTCGGCGTGCTCGAAACCGCCGAACAGCACCGTGCCGTCCTCGACGGTGATTCTGCTTGCCCGCAGGTCGCCATGCGAGATCTGGTGATCGTGCAGCACCCTCAGCGACCCCCAGATACGCGCCACCAACGTCGTTTCCACGGCTTGGTCCAGAGGTACCCCGCGGGCGGGCGTATCCGCGTACAACATCCACCCTCGGCTCAGCACGGTGACCGCCAACGGGGAGGTGTTGGCGACCCCGAGATCGCCGATCGCGATCGCCATCAGCGCACGGTGTTCGACGGCTCGCCGCATCGAGGCATGGAACGGCGCGGTTTCGCCGCCGCGCAGTGTGATCTTGCGCCAGAGCTGACGCAGCGCCCCGCCACTGCTTTGATTCGGGCTGTACATCTCCAGTCCGACCGTGCTTCCGTCGGCGCACGCCGCCGTCAGCACCAGGGAACCGGGTCCCGACAGCCGAACCACGTTCAGCGTGGTCACCGTGCAGCCGCGCCGGGCCATCGCCCGAACGGCATCGTCGAGCGGCACCTCGAGGGCCGGGGTGCCGACGACGAGCACGACCAGTGCGCCGATGAACCAACCCACCGCCAGGCCCAGCAGCGAGCGGGCTGGCACCACGGCGCTGACGACGAGATGGATCGGCACGAAGGCCAGCAACAGTGCCCACCACCAGCGCCGCCACCGTGCAGGTAGCCACGGCCCTGACACCGTGAGCATCGCGGCGAGCATGGCGATCCAGCGGGGATCGTCGAGGAACTGCGACAGGAAGGTCTTGGGCTGGTCGGCGACGTCGAAATGCCACTCCGGCGCGGAGATGCCGTTGGGCCGCACCGACAGCGCGAGTATCGCGATGACGCCTGCAGCGGCGTAGGCGCCGAGCAGCTTCCAGTGTCGCCCGGCGATGAGACCGATCAGGATGACGAACGGCAGTGCCAGGATCGCGACGCTGTAGGCCAGGTAGACGAGGTTCGACTGGGTTTTGGTGAGCACACCGACGATGTCGGAGATTGACCGCTCCAGGGAGACCCAGTCATAGCGGGTGATCAGCGAGCTGACGATGACGATCGCCAGGAACAGCGCGGCGAGGACAAGGCGCAGGATGTCGCTGGTGCGCCTGCTCAGCGGTTGCAGCAAGCTGCCCGAAACGGTGATTTCCCGCCCGTCGACTCGCACGCGGACTAGTTAACCGGACACGCTCGGCCGCCGTGCACGACATTGCCCAGGTCGCCGTACCGTAAGGCGCAAGATGACTACCTCACCTCGCAACCCGAACGGCGGGCTCGTGCTGCAGGTCGGGCCGCTGAAGCCGTCGTTGGCGCAGACGCTTCAGGACGATTTCGAGGCCCATGTGCTGCCCGAAGAGCCCGCCGAGCGCGACGCGTTCCTGGCCGACCACGGCGCGGAGATCACCGCGGTGGTGACGTCGGGGCGCACCGCCGTCGACGCCAAATTGATGGCGGCGCTGCCGAATCTGGGCGCGGTCGTGAACTTCGGGGTCGGTTACGAGACGATCGACGTGGACGAGGCGGCCGCACGAGGGGTCGCCGTGAGCAATACACCCGACGTGTTGACCGACTGCGTGGCAGATACCGCCGTGGGCTTGATGATCGACGTGATGCGGCAGTTCTCTGCATCGGACCGATATGTGCGAGCACGCCGGTGGCCCGTCGACGGGATGTATCCACTCGCGCGCCAGGTCAGCAATACGCGGGTGGGGATCATTGGCCTGGGCCGGATCGGCGGCGCGATTGCCAACCGGCTCAGCGCTTTTGGCTGCACGATCTCCTACCACAATCGCCACGAGGTCGCCGACTCACCGTACGAGTACGTGTCGTCACCGGAGCAGTTGGCCATATGCGTCGACGTGCTGGTGGTAGCCGCTGCGGGTGGGTCGGGAACGCGAAAGCTGGTCGACCGCAAGGTGATCGACGCGTTGGGTCCCGAAGGCTATCTGGTGAACATCGCCAGGGGCAGCGTGGTCGACGAGGAGGCGTTGGTCGATGCGCTGTCGAAGGGCCGATTGGCCGGGGCCGGCCTTGATGTGTTCGCCGACGAGCCCAACGTGCCTGATGCGCTGTTGACGATGGACAACGTCGTGCTGCTGCCGCATGTCGGAAGCGCGACGGTGCAGACGCGCGCCGCGATGGAAGCGCTGACACTGCGCAATCTCGACAGCTTCCTGACATCGGGTGAGCTGGTGACACCGGTGCCGTTACCAGGGGCGGCTTCCGGGTAGCTCGTCGCCCTATGCCAACCTCCGAGCGAAGAATTCGGTGCCGCCGAAAATGTCGCTCAGAGGTTGGCAAGTCGCATGTGTAAGTTTGCGGCGGCTACTTGAGATTCTGCGTGATCTGGCACGCGGTACAGGAGAGCTTCTTCAACAGGTTCGACAATGTGCTCATCATCTTCGACATGCGATCCATCGCCATTTGAAGCCGAAGGCTTTCCATCTCGCCCAGCTCACTCATTGAGTCGAGATCCTGTTTCATCTCGTCGACGGCGTTCTCCAACTCAGACTTGATCGCGACGGCAGACAGCAGCGAGGTGACGGAGAGAAGATCAAGACCGCGGTCGGGCCGTTGTTTGAGTACGCGGTTATCGCGCATACACGCCCGAATCAAGCATGCCGAGAATCTGCACCCGGTAGCTTGGCAACATCGCGGGGAAGGGATTGCGCTTTGGCAAGCGCTGAACATCGGCAGCTCACTACGGGGTTGAGCGAGGAACAGTACCGCCGCCTGGTGGAACGCAGTCCCGACGGAATCTGCGTGCACAAGGACGGCTGCGTTGTCTACGTCAACGACGCCGGTGTGCGATTGATGCTCGCCGACTCCAGCGATGACCTGGTCGGCCGTCCCATCACCGATTTCGTGGCGCCGGAATCGCTGCCGCCGATGCTCGCGGGCATCGCCGCGCTACAAGAGGTCGGCGACTGCTCTCCGCACTACCCGGCACAGATGATCCGCAGTGACGGCACGCTCCTTGAGGTCGAGGTCGTCACGGTGCTGACGATCTGGCAGGACGAGCCCGCACATCAGGTCATCACCCGCGATGTCAGTTCGCGACGGGCGGCCGAAGCCGCACTCAGGTACCAAGCCGCCCTGGTCAATCACGTCAGCGACGCGATCATCGGCACGACACCGACGGGAGTCGTCACCAGCTGGAACCCGGCGGCAGAAGCCATTTACGGCCGCTCTGTCGCCGATGCGCTGGACAAGCCGGTCAGCGAGTTGGTCGGCGCCGCAATGGATCCCGTGGCGGTCGTGGCGTCCGGCGGGATCGTTCACAGCACGCACCGCTCGGCTGATGGCGCGCCGCTGGACGTGCGAGTTTCGGCGGCGGCGATGGAAGACGGCTACGTCTTCGTCTGCTGCGATCTGACCGCCCTTCGCCGCGCAGAACAGCACTTCGAGGCGGTCGTCGGGTCACTGGCCGAAGGCCTGATCGTCACCGACAAGGACGGATGCATCAAGTCGATCAATCCGTCGGCCGTGCAGATCATGGGCACCGGACCCGAACACCTGGGCGGCGACTTCTTCGCGATCACGAGCAAGTTGCCGTTCTACGACTCGGACGGCGTGAACATCCCGGCCGAGCAGCGTCCGGCGCTGGCCACCCTGCGTACCGGTGTGCCCTTCTTCAACCAGGTTTTCGGGTTCGACCGGCTCGGCACTACCCGCGTGTGGCTGATGTCGAGCTGCAGGCTGCTCAACCCCGACATGCCGGGGCAGTCCGACATGCTGATGTCGTTCGTGGACATCACCGCAGAGCGCAAGGCCGCCGACAGGGTGATGTTCTACGCAACGCATGACGCGCTGACGGAGCTACCCAACAGGGTTTCGGTGATTCGCCGGCTCAAGAAGGCTCTGGTGTCGTCGCACGAAGGCGATCAGTTGCGCGCGGTGCTGTTCCTCGACATCGACGACCTCAAAGCGACGAACGACACCTTGGGCCACACGGCGGGCGACGACCTCTTGCGTGCTGCCGCGCAGTGTCTTCTTCGGGTTGCCGCCGCCGACGACATGGCAGGCCGGCTTGGCGGCGACGAATTCGTCGTGTTGGTGTTCCGCGATGTCACCCGCACCGACCTCGACGACATGGTCGAGCGGCTGCGACTCGAGTTGGCCAGACCGAGCGCAGGCACGACGAGTGTCCCGATCCGTGCGAGCATCGGTGTCGTCGAGGTTCACCTGGACGAGCAGCGGACGGCCGACGAGATTCTGCGGGATGCCGACCTGGCCATGTACGAGGCCAAGCGCGCGCGCCGAGGACAGGGCGCCTAGGCCGAGTTCCGGCGCCGCTTCGGCCCAGGCTCAGGCAGCGCAAGTGCGTCCATCGCTTGCGCCAGCCTGGGGTAGACGATCGCGGGGCCCATCCATCGGGCGACGAAGCGACGCAACTCGATTCCGTCGCGGGGCGGCTGTCCGGGATCGATCAGCAACGAATGCAGTGTCCGCAGGCCGATCTCGGCCAACTCGTCGAGCGCCGCCTCGTCGTAGCCGTGCTTCTCCCAGTCCACGTTGAGTTGGTGGAGCATCGAACGTCCGAATGTCCTTGCGGTGTCAGACGTCAGCGTGGCAGCCGAACCGCCCCGGGCGCGATCGGTGAGAAGATGCTCGATCTGGCGGTCCTCCGCGAGTTGTTCGGCGGCGAACGCGACGCCTTCGACGATTGCCGCGGCGGGTTCGGTCAGCTCGCTCAGGTGCGCGGCGAACTGATCGAGAAACCCGTTGGCCGAGCGCATGGCGCTGACGATCAACAGCGCCTCCGCGCTGGGGAAGTAGCGATAGACGGTCTGCCGGGTGACACCCAAGGCCCGTGCCACATCCGCGATACGCAGCGACGAGCCGCGTTCGGCGATGATCGCGTCGGCGGCATCGAGAATCCGGTCTATTGCCTCCTCGTCGGTGGCCGGCGTATTCCCCGACCAGCCATGGCTACGCACCGCTGAACTCCACGGGCAGCTTCGTCGGCCCGCTCAATCCCAGCATCGGCTTCCACGGCGCCGCTCCGGTGCGGGAGAGGTTCGTCATCCGACCGGCAAGCACCTTCAGCGCTTCGGCGAGCTCCTTGCGGGCCAGGTTCGCGCCGAGGCAATAGTGGATGCCGCCGCCGAAGGTCAACACCGCCGGTGCGCCCTCGCGCGTGATGTCGAAGCGGTCGGGGTCGTCATAGACGGCGGTATCACGATTGGCCGCAAAGGTATTCACGACAACGAATGTTCCGGCCGGGAGCATCACACCGGCCAACTCGGTGTCTTGTGACACCGCCCGCAATGTGCCGCATGCAATGGGCGAGTGGCGCATCGTTTCCTCGACCGCTTGCGGCGCCAGCTCGGGACGATCTCCGAGTAGCGCCCACTGATCCGGGTGATCGCAGAAGACGTCGACGGAAGCCGCCACCTGATTGCGGGTGGTGTCGGTGCCGGCCAGTAGCAGGCCGCCCGCCAGCATGCGAAGCTCGCCGGCGTTCAGCTGGTCGCCGTCCTCCTCCACCCGGATGAGGTCCGACAACAGGTCGTCGGTGAGGGTGTGCCGCCGGTGCGTGACCATGTCGTCGACGTAGGCGTCGAGTTCGCCCCACGCACGCATCACGCGGTCCTCGTCGAGGTTTCCGAGATCGAAGGTGAAGGCCGCGAAGATCTCATCGGCCCACAGCGCGAACTGTTGCCAGTCCTCCTTCGGGGCACCGAGCAATGCGCAGATGATCGGCACCGGATAGGGCCGCGCGATGTCGGCGACGATGTCGCAACTGCCCTCGGGGGCCACCCGGTCGACCAGTTCGTTGAGCACCTCGACGATCGTGTCGTGCAGGCGCGCGCTCGCGCGGGGCGTGAACGCCCTGGACACCAGGCTGCGTAGCCGGTGGTGGGCATCGCCCTCCAGGCCCAGCAGGCTGCTGACGATCTTGTCCCACAGCGGTCCCGAGGTGATTCCGTGTGCCATCAGGTTCATCCCGGGTGGGATCGTGAATCGCGGGTCGCGCAGAACCGTTCGCACCGCGTCGTAGGAGAGAACTTCGGGTCCGTACGGCCCCAACGCGATCGGCGCCTGCTGCTGCGCTGCCCGAATGCGCGGGTAGACCTGCGCGGGCGGCTCTGCGAACTCGTACTCCAGCGTCGGGAGTCCGGCATCGAAAACACTCGGGCAGAGCGTGGTGGTCATCGAACCTCCTTGCTCTGCGGTGCCTGCTCGACACTATTCAAGAAATGTATGGCGAGGCTCGAGGCAAGGTCAATGCTCTGCCCGAATGTGATCGACCAAGGCCATACAAAGTGGCGGACATCGTCTCGTCTCAGTCCTGCTGGAGCCGGCCGTCGACGCGCCGCCACAGGTTCTCGGGGTTGTCGTCAGCGATTGCGTTGGGCAGCAACGACTTCGGGACGTTCTGATAGCAGACCGGCCGTAGAAAGCGTTCGATCGCACGCGCACCCACTGAAGTGCTGCGCGGATCCGAGGTCGCCGGGTGGGGCCCGCCGTGCACCATCGCGTGGCAGACCTCGACACCGGTGGGCCAGCCGTCGAAGACAATCCGGCCCGCCTTGAGTTCGAGCAGCGGCAGCAGTGCCGCGGCGTCGCCGTAGTCGGACTCGTCGGCGTGCACGGTCGCAGTGAGCTGGCCCTCGATGTTCTGCGCGACGGTCTGCATCTCTTCGACGTCGGCACAGCGCACGATCAGGCTGGACGGATCCGAAGACCTCCTCCTGCAGGGTTGCCGACGCCAGGAAGCTCTTCGCATCGGTGGCGAACAGGGCTGCCCGGCAAGCGGTTTGGCTGTCACCGGCCTCGCCGCGAACGACGAGATCAGCTTCGCCGCTCAGCTTGGCCACTCCGTCGCTGTAGTTGTCGGCGATGCCCGGCGTGAGCATCGGCGTGGCCGGAGCCTGCGCGATGGCATCGCGCGTGGCGACGATGAACGCGTCGAGGCCGGCGCCGTCGACGGCGATCAGCAGGCCGGGGTTGGTGCAGTACTGGCCGGACCCCATCGTCAGCGAGCCGACGAACGCGTTGCCGAGCTCGGCACCGCGGCTCGTAAGCGCTCCGTCGAGCAGGAACACCGGGTTGATCGAGCTCATCTCGGCGTACACCGGGATGGGCTCGGGTCGGCTTGACGCCGCTGCGACGAGTGCCGTTCCGGCAGTACGGGATCCGGTGAACCCCACCGCCTTGATTCGCGGGTCGGTCACCAGGGCGATCCCTAGCTCCGGCCCGTATCCGAACAGCAGCGAGAAGGTGCCCGACGGCAGATCCGACGCGGCGACCGCGTCGGTGATGGCGCGGCCGACGAGCTCGGAGGTCCCGGGGTGGGCGTCATGGCCCTTGACGACGACGGGGCATCCGGCGGCAAGCGCGGACGCGGTGTCGCCGCCGGCGACGGAGAAGGCCAACGGGAAGTTGCTGGCGCCGAAGACCGCGACGGGGCCGACCGGGATCGAGCGCTGGCGAATGTCGGGCCGCGGCAACGGCCTTCGCTCGGGAAGCGCCGGGTCGATGCGGGCGCCGTTCCAGCTGCCCTCGCGGAGCACGTCGGCGAACAGCCGCAGCTGGCCGGTGGTCCGGCCGACCTCACCGGCGATGCGGGCCTGCGGAAGGCCGCTTTCGGCGACAGCCCGCTCGACGAGCGCGTCCTTGACGGCTTCGATATTGGCGGCGATCGCCTCCAGGAGTTGGGCGCGCTGCTCGGACGCCGTGGCCCGGTAATCGGCGAAGGCGCTGGCGGCGGCGGCGCACGCGGCGTCGACGTGGGATGCGTCGCCGTACTGGTACGGCGGCTCGAGATCCTGGCCCTCGGCGGGGTCGAAGGCGCGGATCGGCTTCCCCGAGCCCCGTACCGGCTCACCGGCGATCAGCATCTGTCCCGTCAGCGCAGCGCCGGGCATCGTGGCAGGCTACCCCTCTCTCAGCCGCCTGTACCACGCATCAGATGTCCATCTACAGGCCACAGCGGTAGTGTCGGACCCGGATGACAGGCAGAGGAGGATTAGCCATGGACCTCGTGCTCGGTCTGTCGGCGACCTCGACAGCCGTCCGCTGGGTGCTCGTCGAGGGACTGACGGGCGGAGGCGCACCCGTCGACCGCGGGGTGCTGGACATCACCGATGTCGAGACATTCGACGCCGAAGCCCTGCTGACGGTGCTGCTGGACGCCAACGAGGCGGTCGTCGAGAGTGGCGTGCACGCCGTCGGCGTGACGTGGACCACCGATGGCGACACCGCAGCGACCGCGATGCTGGAGGCCCTCGAAGCCCGAGACCTGCAGAACGTGGTCTCGATCTCCGAGACCGAGGCCGCCGAAGCGCTGGCCGTCGGCATCGCGGACATCGCCGGATACGACGACACCGCGGTCTGCATCTTCGAACCCGACGCCACGCTGGTCGCGGTGGTCGACGCCGACGGAGTCACGGTCGACCGCCAGGACCGGCCGACCGACGGCACCGACGACATCGAGCTGACCAGCAGCGTGATCGCGCTCGACCTCAACGACCGGCAGCTCGACGCGATCTTCGTCGTCGGTTCGACCGACCTCGATCCTGTGGTCGCTTCCCTCGATACCGTCGCGGCGGCTCCGGTGATCTCCGCTGCCGAGGGCGACATGGCCATGGCGCGCGGTGCCGCTGTGGCGTCGGCGCTGGCCGTCAACAGCCTGGACAGTGGATCTTTACCGCTGCTGACGCGGGTGCGGGGGATGTCGAAGACCGGCGTGCTGACGTCCGTCCTCGTCGCCGCGGGGGTCACGTTGGTGATTTCCCTCTCGGTGGCGCTGGGTCTACGGGCGAGCCCCGACTCACACTCCGAACAGACGAAGAACGCCAACGCCACCGGCGAACAGGTGAAGGAAGCGACGGTGCCGTCGGCGGCGAGGGCCGCAGAGGCCGCGCCCAAGCTGGAGCAGCGCCCCGCCGCGCTGCCGCCGAAGCCGGCTCCATCGGCGCCGCCGCCGGAGGTTCCGCTGCTCGCGCAGACCATGATCGCTGCGCCGCCGCCCGCCGCGGTTCCCGATTACAACCCGCCCGCGGCCGCGCCGCCCGTGCCCGCGTATGTGCCGCCGGCCCCGGCGTATGTTCCGCCGCAGCCGGAAGTTCCTGCCGTGCAGCCGAAACCGCGTCTGCGCGACCAGATCATCGAGCGCATCCCGATCATCGGCCGCTTTCATCAGTCGCAGCCCGAGTATCCGAATTAGCGGCTCTGCGCTGAGCCCTAGCTGAGCTCGAAATGCTGGTAGTCCTTCGGTGTTCGCCAATTGCCGCCCCAGTGCCAACCGCGATCGGTGAAGAGGCTGACCACCGGATCGCCCGCGTGCAGCATGCCCGGATCGGTGCGATTGCGGTCGAGGTACGGCCCGCCCGTGCTGGGCTCGATGTGGCCGCTGCTGTCGACGAACGGGTTGATCAGCGGGTTCACGTCGATGGCCCTGCCGTAGGCATGCAGTGACGGCTCGTTCGACCCGGGCAGCGGGCGGCAGTTGAACGCCGACGTGTTGTCGTCCTCCATCGACAGCTCGTCCTCGGCGCCGGGATAGACGTCGACCGTCTGCATCTTCGCGATGGGGTAGCGGAGACGACGCAGTTCCTCGAAGATCGCGATCACGTCGGCGACGAGGTCCCGGTGCACGATCAGCTCGCCGCGGTGTGTCTGCCCGTCGAAACCGACGTAGTCGAGGTCGACCCGACGCAGCAGCTCCGGTCCGACGGGACAGCCCGGCCGCCAGCTCGCGCCGAGTTCGGCCTCGGTCACCGGATGGACGGCCGCGGGAGGCGGTGCGGGCTGCGCGCTCGGGGGTGGCGGTGCGGGCGATGGCGGTGATGGCCGCGCCATCGACGGCGTGACGACGTCGTCTGCTCAGCCGGTGGAGTGCGGCTGCATTGCAGCAGGCCGGCGCTCATGATCGTGAGCACGACCAACGTGGCGATCCGTCGATGAACCCTGATCGCACTACGATATCGGGCACCCCGACCGCGCAGATTTCGCAAATGTCTGGTGTGTTGCTCAAGTGGCGGAATGTGCTTCCGGGACAACTCCGACGGTTCGCCGCTCTCAGCGCTTTCCCAGGCAAAACGGGGTCGCAATATGCGTATACGTCAATTATTGTGGCTTCATGCAAGCTCAAGCAAGCGGGCGCGCCGGACAGTGGTTTTATGCTCTACAGCTAAGCAAAATTGTGCTGAGCTGTATGAGAGCAAACTCTGTCGGCAGGGGCGCCACAAGGACCTGACGATGCGGGAAGGCGCCCACCGGGCCAACTTGCGCAACGTCATCACGCCTGCCGTCGCCCGGGAACATGACTTCGAAGCGATCGTCCACATGCTCGACGAGGGCATCATCGTCATGCGCAGGGACGGCTACCTCAAGTACATCAATCCCGCAGCGATGCGGATCTACGGTGTCGAGTCCAGACATGCCGCCGTCGCGATCCTGAAGCAGGTGGCCGCGTCTCCGTGCTACTACGCCGACGGCACGCAGGTCCCGCACGAGCTGCAAGCGGCGGCGCTCGCCTTTCACATGGGTTCGTTCACCAAAGAGGTCTGCGGCGTGGAACTGCCGAGTGGGGAGCGTCGATGGCTGCTCACCAGCGGCCGTCTGTTGACTCCCTTCGATCCTGTCTCGGACATTCTGGTGTCGTTCTCCGACATCACCGCAGAGCGGCAGGATCTCGATCGCCTGATTCATCAAGCCAACCACGATCCGTTGACCGGACTGCCCAATCGCACCGTAGTGTTGCGCAGGATCGCCGAAGCGTTGGCGTCGATCGGTCGCCGACCTTTGCGTGCGGTGTTGTTCATCGACCTGGACGACCTGAAGACCACCAACGACTCGTTGGGGCACGACGCAGGTGACGAGCTCCTGAAGGCTGCCGCAATGCGCTTGCAGCACTCTGTCGGCCCGGCCGACGTCGTCGCACGGCACGGTGGCGACGAGTTCGTCATTCTCATCTGCGAGGAAGCCACACACCGCGAATTCGACGAGTGGCTGCATCGGCTGCGGGTCCGGCTGGCGGAGCCGGTGGACATCGCCGATACGTCGGTTCCGATTCGCGCGAGTGTGGGCATTGTCGAGGTCGACCGCGACGATCGGCGAAGCGCAGAGGGGATCCTGCGCGATGCGGACCGGGCGATGTACAAGGCGAAGCAGGCCCGTCGCTGCTTGCGTCGCTGAAAAGGTTGCGCGCCGGCCTAGTCGGCGAGCAGGTTCACCACGCCGGTGAAGAGGCCAGGAAAGCGGTTGGCGGCAGGCACGATTCGCGGCCGGACGGCAGGCCAGCTGCTGGCCCGCAGAATGCCAGCGGTCAGCAGCCGGTAGCGGCGTGACATGCTCCGCCACTGCCGGTCGTAGTCGGCGGGTCGTTCGGCCGCCACACAGTTGACCAGGAGATCGGCGGCGGAGAAGGAGATTCCGAGGCCTTCGCCGGTCAGCGCGTCGACGTAGCCCGCCGCGTCGCCGACCAACAGCACGCGTCCCGCCGTCCTGCTACGGACCTGCTGCCGCAGCGGGCCCGCCGCGCGGTCGTGGCCGTGATCGTGACCGCGCAACCGATCCCGCAGCGCCGGAAACGCCTCGAGGTGTTCGTCGAAGCGGCCCTTGCGGGCGGTGAGGATCGCGACGCCGACGCAGTCGTCGGCCACCGGTGTCACGTACGCCTCGGCGTCGGCAGACCAGTACACCTCGACACAGTCGCTCCACGGCGTCATCACATGATGACGGCGGATCCCGAACCTGCGCGGCCCCGCCGACGGCCGGGCCAGCCCCAGCGATGCCCGGATCGGCGAGTGCAGCCCGTCGGCGGCCGCTAGATAGCGGGCGCGGAATTCGCCGCATCGCACCGACGTCGCGTCCTGACGCACCTCGCCGACCTCGCCATGCACCACCTTCACGCCCGCGGCCGCGGTCGCGTCCAGCAGCGCGGCATGCAACGCCGTCCTGCGTACCCCGAGCCCCGTACCGGAACGGAATCGTCCAGTGACGCAACGCTGCCCGCCGATGTAGGTGATGCCACCGAACGGCTTGCCCTCGGCGTGGACGCCCAGGCCGTTCAGCTGTCGCACGGCATGCGGCATCAGCCCTTCGCCGCACGCCTTGTCGACGACCCCGCGACGACGCTCCACGACCACGACCTCGAGTCCGGCGCGGGCGCCATAGATCGCGGTGGCCAGCCCCGCCGGCCCCCCGCCCGCGACCAGCAGATCGATCACCGCAGCCTCGCCAGCGCTTCGTTCTCGACCTTGATCCGCGTCGTTAGCAGCGCGGCGTTCAGCGCCGTGAACGTCAGCGCCGTGATCCATGCGGTGTGCACCAGCGGCAGCGCGACACCCTCGAGAACCACTGCAACGTAGTTGGGGTGCGGCACGAACCGGTACGGCCCGCCGGTCACCCGCGACGCGTCCGGTACCACGACGACGCGGGTATTCCATTGGTGGCCAAGCGTTCTGATGCACCACCACCGCAGGCCCTGCGCAGCGAGGACGACGGCGAGCATCGGCCAGCCGAGCGCGGGCAGGAACGGCCGGTGCAGGAAGATGGCCTCCAGCAGGCATCCGGCCAGCAGGGCGGTGTGCAGGACGACCATCGCCGGGTAGTGGCCCGCGCCGAACTCCTCGCCGCCGCGGCTCTTGCTCCAGGCCAGGTTACGTTGTGACACAACCAATTCCGCGATGCGCTCGATCGCGACGGCGGCTATCAGCAGCACGTACCACCACATGATCAGCTCAGTGCCAGCGCAGCAGCACCAGTTCGGCGCAGAAGCCAGGCCCCATCGCCATCAGCACGCCCGGCGTGCCGCTTCGCGGCGGCTTGGCGCGAGCGTCGCGAAGTATGTGCAGCACCGACGCCGACGAGAGGTTGCCGATCTCGGCAAGGGAGCGCCACGACAATTCGAGCGCATCGTCGTCGAGACCCAGCGCGGAGTCGATCGCCTCGAGCACCTTAGGGCCGCCGGGGTGCGACACCCATGAGCCGATCTCGTCGATCGTGAGGTCATGGTCGGCGAGAAAGCCGGTGACGTCGTCGGCGAGGTGGTTCTCGATGAGCTCGGGCAGGTCGGCCGACAGCACGAGCCTGAAACCGGCGGCACTGACGTCCCAGCCCATCGTGCCCAGCGAGTCGGGATAGAGCCGGCTTCGTGTCGCCAACACGTCCGGTCCGGCGACGCGGTCGCGGACTGCGCGATTCTGGCCGACGGCGACGACGGCGGCCGCCCCGTCACCGAACAGCGCGCTGCCCACAAGGGCGGACATCGTCGGTTCGGCCGCCGGAAACACCAGCGAGCACAGCTCGACCGACACCAGCACGGCGACATCGTCGGGCGCACCGCGCAGGTAGTCGTGCAGCCGCGCGATGCCTGCCGCCCCCGCGACGCAGCCCAGCCCGAAGATCGGCACACGTCGCACATCGGGGCGAAGACCGAGTCGTCCCGCAATGCGGGCATCCAGCGACGGTGTCGCCACCCCGGTCACCGTCGTCGTGACGATGAGGTCGACGTCGCTGGGATGAAGTCCCGCTTCATCGAGGGCCCCTGTCAGGGCTTCGCAGCCCAGTTCCACGGCGTGTTCGATGAACAGGTCATTGGTTTCACCGAAGTCCTTGAGCGACAGATAGTCGTCCATCGGAAGGATGAAATGGCGACCGTCGACCTTCGCGCTGGCGTGCAGGCCGCGGACGATCTCCTCTAGCCCCGAGAAGGCAGGCACCTCGACGAACCAGTCGGTGACTTCCTGCTGGCTGAACCGGTAGGGCGGCACCACCCCGTGCACGCCCGCTATCACGCTTGCATTGCCCACATTATGAACACGAGATACTACGTTCGGACGGTTCAATTCTCACTCGCATTCGTCAGACTTGCCGGTGTGTCGGTCTGCGCTGGCGCGGCACGGTGCCCTTCGTCGAATCCGAGGCGGTGGTGCAGCCAGGCGAGCGGTCGCGGGGCCCACCAGTTCCATTGGCCCATCACGTGCATGAATGCGGGAACGAGCGTCATTCGCACGAGGGTGGCGTCGACGAGGACGGCGAGTGTCAGTCCGAGGCCGAACATTCGCATGAACGACACGTGCGCGGCGATGAGAGCGGCGAACGAGACAGACATGATGAGCGCGGCCGCGGTGATGATCCGGCCGGTGTGGGCGATGCCGAGCGCGACGCTTTCGTCGTTGTCGGCTCTGGTTTTCTGCCCCGCCGCGCTGAAGCCGAGCCAGAACTCGCGGATTCTGGCGACCAGGAACACCTCGTAGTCCATCGACAGGCCGAACGCGATGCAGAACAGGAGCACCGGCACGTTCGCGACGAGCGTCCCGCTGGGGGTGGTACCAAAGGCACCGAGGTGCCCGCCCTGGAAGATCCACACCATCGCGCCGAACGCCGCAGTCAGCGAAAGAATGTTGAGCACAAGCGCTTTCAGCGGCATGACGATGCTGCCGGTCAGCAGGAACAGCAGCACCAACATGATGACGGCAATGAGCCCGAGGACGAGCGGCAGCCGCGACGTGATGGCGTCGACGCTGTCGCGGTTCACCTGCGCGGTGCCGGTCATGTCGACCTGCTTGCCCGCCGGCGTCGGTACCGAGTGCAGGTTGTCGAGCTGCGTCTCCGAGCGGTCGGAGAACAGCGGCGCCGTGCTGTCGACGGTGAGGAAGGCACTGCCGTCGGCCTGGCCCGCGGGCGCCGACGGCGATCCGGCAAGCTTGCCCGAGACGAACGTGCCCACCGGTGCGGAGACGGCTGAAACGTCAGGCACCCGAGACAGATTCGCGGCGTAGTCGCCGATGTCGTTTGCCATGATCCCGTCGGTGATCGGAATGACGACGGTGACCGCGGTATCGGAGTTGGTGGCGAAGTCGCGGCGTAATTCGTCGCCGACTTGATGCGCGGACGCGGTACCCGGCAGCACGCGGTCGTCGGGGAAGCCCCACCGTACACCGAGGAACGGCGCGCCGAGCAACAGCAAAACCGCGACACCGGCAAGGCCGAGTGGAACGGCGTGACGCATAACGCGTTTCGCGGCGCGATACCAGAACCGTTGCTCGACGGGGACGGGCGTCGGCTGGGGCCTGCCGAACACCCGTCGGGCGAACCGGCGCACGTCGAGGGAATCCAGGCGGTCACCGATGAGGACGAGGGCGGCGGGTGTGACGACGATCGCGGCGGTGGCGGCGAACGCGACGGTGGCGACGCCCGCGTACGCGAACGACTTCAGGAAGTGCATCGGGAACAACACCAGCACCGCCATCGACAGGGCGACGGTAGTGGCGGAGAACACGACGGTTCGCCCGGCCGACAACATCATTCGGGCCAACGCGTCCTCGCGGCTCGCGCCGTCGGTCAACTCGTCGCGGTAGCGGCTGATCATCAGCAGCGTGTAGTCGATCGCCAGCGCGAAACCCATCGCCGTGGTGAGGTTCAGCGCGAAGATCGACACGTCGGTGGTGAACGAGATGGTGCGCAGCACCGCGAGTGCGCCCAGGATGGCCATGCCGCCGACGGCGACGGGCAACGCCGCCGCCGCCAGCCCGCCGAACACCCAGACCAGGACGAGAAAGCTCAGCGGGATCGCGATGGATTCCATCAGCAGCAGGTCTCGCTGCGACTGGTCGGTGATCTGGACGTTGACCATCGCGGTGCCGCCCGAACGCACGGTGACATTGCCGTCGCCACGAACGACTTCGTCGGACAGCTCCTTGGCGTAGGTCTGTTGCTGGCTTTCGTCGCCGGTGATGCCCGCGACGACGAGTCCTGCGGTGCGGTCCTTGCTGACCAGGTCTGCGGCGGCCGCCGGGGGTGTCGTCCATGGCGAGGTCACCGTTGCCACGTGCGGGGATGCGCGTAGCTGGTCGACGATCCGGGAGCCGGTCGCGCGGGCGTCCGCGCTGTCGAAGCCGTCCGACGAGGAAACGATGACGAACAGTTGGACGTCGCCCTGGTGGAACTTGTCGGTCAACAGCTCGGTCGCCCTGGAGGATTCGGCGCCGGGGTCCTGGAATCCGCTGGCGGACAGGCTCTTGGCGACCGGTACCCCGAAGATGCCGAGCACGACAGCAAGCATCGCCGCGGCGGCGATAACCCGACGGGGCGCCGCGATGGCCAACCGGGCGGTGCGGTACAGCAGGTCGATCCTCCGCTCGGTCACGAACGGTGGCAGGAGCCGCGCTGCTCCCTACTGGTACACACGAACCAGACAGGTCAGCGGTTCACGCGGGCGCGCGACTACAGGTCGCGCGGATCGTCGGGCACGTCGACGGCGTGCTCCGTCAGCGCCTCGAGTGACACCACCTCGAGGGTGCGTTCGTGGGTCGATGCCAGCACCACGGGGGCTGCGCGCCCGTCGTTGTAGGCCTTCAGCCAGTTCGCAGCCGTCACACACCAGCGGTCTCCCGGCATCAGTCCGGGGAAGCGGAACTCCGGCCGCGGCGTCGACAGGTCGTTGCCGATGAGGCCCTGGTGCTCCAGAAACTCGGCGGTCATGACCGCGCAGATGGTGTGCAGGCCGATGTCCTCGGGGCCACTCGCGCAGCAGCCGTCGCGGTAGAAGCCCGTCATCGGGTCGGTGCCGCACGGCTCCATCGGAGTTCCCAGCACATTGAGGTCCGGCATCTACCCAGTATCTACGGTTGGGTCGGTGTGATCTGATCGAACCCGAGGCCGCTGGAGCCCTCGCCGCGACCGGTGCCCTTGCGGGCGCCGTACCAGACGACGACGCTGCCGTCCGACCGACGTGTGCGCTGGAAGCACTCGGTGACGCGGGCACCCGCGCGTGGCACCTCTTCCTCGTGAATCAGGTACTTATTCGGATAGTTCTGGCGCAGCAGCGGCGTGCGCGGCTCGACCGGCGGGGCCTGCGGCGGGCCGCCGTCGAGGAAGCGCAGCATCGCCGCCCTCTGCAGCTGGGTCTCCCGTGTACTTCCGGGTACATGGACGGGGATGAACGGAATCCATTGCTCGGGAACGCTAGTCATCGCGGTATAGCGGATCGGTGCGGTGGGCGGAGTGTCGCCGGCGGTTGGGCCGATCAGCCCCTGCAGAAAGGCGTGCAGTTCGTGGCCCGCCTCGGCGCCCGAGCGCGGCCAGCCGGTGGGCAGGGGGATCTGCTGTTCGATGCCCCACACCATGTTGCTCATCTCGTCGCGAATCAGCGACACATCTTCTAGCGGGGCCCCTTCGAGCACCCTCGGCGCGACGGGCAGCACGGACAGTTGCGCCGGGGACGTGGCCCGGCCTGCGCTGTCACCGGTCAGCGTGAACATGCTCCACGACTCCCAGCCGGCGGTGGCAACGCCCTGCACAACGGGCTTGACCCACAGCCGCTCGTCGAAGACCGTCGTCACCGCGATTCCGTGCACCTGCGCCAGGGAGCCGATCGGCAGTGTCCATGGCACCACGAACCAGTCATTCGCGAAGATCAGCGCGAACTCCATCAACATCAGCTTTCCGACGTCGACGGTGTCGGGAGTGACTTCGCCGAAGTTCGTCCGCCGATCTTCGAACGCCCACCAGCGGGTGTTGGGCATCCCGTCGAAAACCACCTGCGTCGGGACGAAGGTCTTGATGTCGCGGGTCGGCGCCACCGGCGGCGCCGCGGCACCGGGGTCGAGCCTGCTGTCGTCGCTGTGCTCGAGTGCGTACCAGTCGAGGTTTCCCTGGTGGTACTCCGGCGCTCGGAGCACGACCTCGGTGCCCCCGTCGGCGTCGCTGTCACCCGACGGCGCAGACACCGCGAACTGGTACTCGAGGCGCTCCGGCAGCCAGGCGTCGTCGCCGGTGGTCGGCCGATCGATGAGGCCGGCGAACCACTGCCGCAAGCGGTCGAGCAGCGTCGCAAGCTGGCCCGCGTGTGCGGGGGCGGCGAGGTTGATCCCGTCGTCGACGGCCCCTCCGGCGTCGACGTGGTCGAGCAGCGCAAACCCATCCATCGCGCGCTCTGCGGCGCAGGCCACCTGACGCCAGGCGTCAAGGTGCGCACAAATCAGCGCATCCTCTTCGTGCTCGGGATTGGGCGCCTTCACCTCGTATGCGGCCCGGTACTGTTCGGCGTAGTCGTTGGCGGGGAAGTCGCGCCGCAGCAGCCGAAGCCACCGCCTGCCGATGGCCATCCGAAGATCAAGCGTCAGGTACTGATTGTCCACAGACATCGGCACCGGCCTGCGCTCAACCCGTGGCTCGATGAGGTCGTCGCGGTCGAACGGCAGCACTCCACCGGCCGCGGCCTGGTAACGGTCGATCAGCCGCAGGTCGAGGCAGGCGCGCGCCAGGATCGGCGAGCCCGCGTCGTCGCCGACGAACTCACCGAGCTGCCATTGCCGCGACAGCAGCCACATCGCATCGCGCACCTCGGCGCGAAGCGCGCGGTCGAAGTCATGCGTACGAGGCCTACCCTCCAGCCGATTCCAACGCGTGATCGCCGGGTGCAGCCGGGTGAGCAGCGCCTCGGGCAGATTCGTGACGATGTGAATGTCGGTCATCCGAGCTCCCCTGCGAGTCGGTCGTAGATCCTCACGTTGCGCAGCAGGTTGTTCGAGATCGATATCTCGGGGTAGGTCCAGGCCGAGTGAGTCGCAGGCAGCAGCGCGCTGTACGGCGTAGCGTCCAAATGCTCCGGTTCGACCGCACGCAGCTTCGCCGAGTCGAGCGCGTCGTGCACCGCAGCGACGAGGTCGTCCCACGACCACGACCCGTCTGCGGATGAGGGCAGCGCGAGCAGCCAGGCCTGCGGTGGTTCGGCGTTGGGGCGGTCGTGGTGGAAGGCCACCCCGGTGGTTTGGGTGCGGTCAGGGATCGTCTCGGTCCACTCGTCGATGAGTAGCCCGCAGAGCGTGGCCGGAGTGAAACCGGGCCCGAGCACCGAGGTGTAGAGCAGGCGGTCGCCGGGCGGCGTGACACCAGTGGGCAATTCCAGCGCGAGCCACGGCTGGCCCGCGGAGTGGGGAAGCTGAAGCGGGGTCAGCACCGGGGCGGTTGCGTCGGGGAGGGCGTCGCAGAGCAGCAGCACGTTTTCCAGGTGATGCATTCGGGTGCGGACGCGCGCGACTCCGTGCAGCCAGTCGTCCTCCGGGAAGTCGCGGCCGGACCCCGCGGGTGGCAGGTCGGTGAGGTGTTTGGTGAGCCCGCCGCCGGTCGAGTGCGCCAGTGCGGCGGTGAGATCGGCGACCGCGTCGGCTGGCAAGGTGAACTGCGGGACGCTGACGAAGTCGTCACCGAACACCGTGCGCAGCGCGCCGGCAACGATGTCGGCCCGGGCTTCCGGGGCGGCGGCCGCGTGCCGTGTGACGGCATCGTCGAGAGCATTGATCCGGTCCTGGACCTCCGTGGCCAGCAGCCCGACCCTCGCGGCAAGCGACTCGCGGAACAGTGTGATGTCGTCGAGCGTGGTGGTGAGGACCATCGGATCGTGGTCGAACGCGGAGGTGTCCAGTTCGGCGAGCACGTCGTCGACGAATTCGTCCAAGGTCGCCTGCGGCGCGGTGGCGATGTCGTGCAATAGGTTTCGCTTTGCGACAAGGGCATCGTGTTGATTGGTGACGGCCAGTAGCTGCGCGTTGACCGTGAGCCCCGATGAGATCGTCGTGCCGACAAGCGACTCCGCGGTACGCAGTAGCTGCAGCTGCGTCTCCACGGGTGCGCCCGCAGGCAATGCGCCGTACTCGGTCATCACCGCGTCGTAGGAACCCAACCTGCCGTCCCAGTCGGCGATGCGCTCCTTCAGCACGTTCGCTATCGCGTCATGCGTCCGCGCCCGCCATTCCAGTGCGAAGCCGACTCCAGCGCCCGGCAGGCGATAGGCCGCGAGCGGCGCTACCGCGGCCAGGAATGCGGCGATGACTTCGTCGACGGTCTTGGTCGGGTCGGCCACATCATCGGCTGCGGCCGTCAACGCGGGTAGATGGACGTCGTTCAAATCGTTGCGCGCGTTGGTCAATCGCGCCAGCGGCAGGATGCCGACGCCCTGACCGTCACTGCGGGCGTCGCCTTGACGGACCAGATCTGTCGGACGCAGGCTACGCGAGCCGACGACGAGGCGGCGCAGGCTGTGCATGAGTCCTTCGAGCTCGAAGAACGTCACCGACCCCGAGATCGACTCGGTGTGCTTGATCGTGATCGGCCGGTCGATCGCGACAGGCTTCGTGGCGAAAAGATGGGCGAGGATCTGGTCGTCGAGGTCGCTGAGTGCTTGGTTTTGTTGCGGCTCGGCACGGTACAGCAAGTCGACGGGATGAAACCCTATCTGCGCCTGAGTGATTGGCACGGAGTCGGGATTGCCATCCGTCTTCACATAGTCCACGACGACGGCGACGTTGCCGGGCTCGGGCAACCGGTCGGCGAGCCATCTGTCGAGTGCCGGCTCGGCGTCGGCCAGCGGCGTCATCGGGATGGCAGGCAACGGGTTGCCGCCTGCGGTGGGAAGATGAATCGCTGTTCGCAACGTGAGGTTCGTGCCGGTCCGCGGTGTGCGGATCACATCCGGTTCGGGGGGCGTGTTGCCCTTGGCGAATGCGTCGAGCGTGCCTGCCGAGCGGTCGTAGTTGCCCAGCACCGCTTGGTGCACACCTTCGGACACCACGAGGTCGGCGACGGCGTCGTTGATATCGCGGATGTAGCGCAGTGCGGCGGTCAGCGCGTCCTCGTCACCGGGCGATCGCGGCAGGTTGGTGTTCCCGAACGGGTAGACGTCGACGCGGCTGTTCTCCACTTGCATCAACAGTTTGCGGCCGTCGACGACGTTCATCGCCGCGATCGACTCCTTCGCCTCCCCGTCGGTCGTCGCGGTCGACGCGATCTGGTTGGCGACGAGAGGGTATTCGCGCCGCAGGGGATACACCAACGCACGCACGGTAAGCGGGCCGTTGTCGTGCACGAATCGCTCGAACTGGTACCCGAGCAGGGCGCCGAGCGACTGCCCGCCGCGCATGCCTTCCAGGATGGCCAGCGCCGCGCGAACCCGTCGTGACGAGAGGTTCACGGAGATCTCGCCGCTGTGGGCGACGTACGCATTGCGCAGCACGGCCGCGGTGGCGGCATGGTTGATCGACGGGGTGTGAATGAGCCCGAGATTGGTCGGGTCCTCGAGCAGCGGCTCGGTGTCGTGCGCGTTGATCGCCGCCGCGACGTCGTCGGGAAGAGTGGCGGGCTCCAGCGCCTTGCCCTCGGGCTTCAGGTGCTCGAGCCAGCCAAACGCGCCGAGGTAAATCCCTTCCACTGCACCGCCGCCCGTGCTGATCGCGGAGATGCCTGTGCCACGGCCCCGGCCGCGCAGCCGCTGCAGACCGAGGTCGATGATGCCGGTCTTCCACGCGTCGAGTCGGTAGCTCACCGTGTCGATGTGTTCGGCGAACAAGCGCTCGAGCCGGGCGGTGGGCAGCGTTGCGAGGCGGTCCAACGCAGCGAGGTGTTCAGGCAGCAAGCTTTGATGCAAGGTGCGCGCTTTTCGGGCGATGAAGTCGCCGACTGTAAGCTGCGCCTGCTGCGTCACCAGCGAATTCGGTTCGAACAACACCGTATAGCGGCTCTCGCTGGTGAGGTTCGCTCCGTCGGCGACATGAACGAATGCCGGCTCGGCTCGGGTGAACGCCGCAGGCTCGAACGCCCCGGCTTCGATCAGCAGGTCGATCGCCGTGGTACGGAAGTCCAACTGCACGCCGTGACGGAGCAGCAGGTAGAGCAGCGCAGCGGGGCGCTTGCCGCCGTCGAAGCCTTGTTCCGCTTGGACTGCGGCGACGCTGTCCTGTGCCGCGTCGATGAGCCACTGGATGTAGTTGCGGTTGCCCGCATATGGGCGGATCGGGGCGGTCTCCGATAGCGGAACGTCGTCGACGAGCGGTCCGTCGAGCGGCTTGAGCCTGCGGTGGTAGATCTTGGTGAGGATGTCGGGCACCTTCTGGCCGCCGTATCCCAGCCTGCGCAGCAGCTGAAGCGGTTCCTCGTTCGGGAAGAGTGCAAGCAACCGGGTCACGAGAACGCTTGAGATAAACGACAGTTCATACGACTTGTGCTCGAGGCTGTCGGCGCCGAGCGGGTAGTACTCCACTGATGTCGGATGAAGGCCGACCACGTCGAGGAGAGCTTGGTGGCTGTCCTCGTGGTCAGCGCCGATCCGACTGACCTTCGGAAGCAGAGCGCGGTAGTCGTCCTCCACCGACCGGATCAGGTTGACCGCGTTCGCCAGAAACGTGCCCTCCTCGTCCTGCTGGCCGCCGAACCATGCCAGTCGCCCGAATGCGACGGTCGGCTGAATCCCATAGGGTTGCATCCCGATTCGTAACGCCGGAAGCGGCCCTCGCCCGCTGACAAAGCGGGTGAAGAGCTCCCGGGTCGTCCGCACAGTGGCATCGCTGAACACCGGATCCATCAGCGCATCCATGAAGTATCCGATGGTCGCCGGCCACAACGCGACCTGCATCGCGTTGGCTTCGGACCGGTCAGTAATCCCCGCGCCGGGAATGCGGGTGGCGAGCGCGTCGGGCAGGCCGAGCGCGTCGGCGAGATGCTGGCCGTCTGCCGCCGCCAGCGGGTCGGAAACCCTTGTGTAGGCGGCGGTCTGCTTGAACAGCGGTCCGAAACTGATCTCAGGGTCGTCGCTGCGGGAGTGCCCCGAACCGCCGCTCTCCGTGTCGTTGGTGGGAGTCCCCTGCGGGAGCACCGCGAGGCCCTTGCGACTGTAGAGATGGTGCTCGAGCAGGCGCTCCAGCGAGGCTGCGCCCGTCGACGGCGTGTCCGTAAGCCGGACGCCGATCACCAGGATGCGTTCGAATCCGGCATCCGCTTGCGCTGGGGTGAGGTCGAATCGGAACGCCATCCCGACCTTGAGCGCCTCCTCGAAATTGAACATCCACCGCAGATCGGTCGGGATCTGCAGGGTGTCCGGGTTTTCGGGGTCGTCGCCGGTCGGCGCGAGCTGGTCTGCAGGCGCCGCGTTGGGGTCGGGGCCCGCGATCAGCGGGACAAGCACCGGATTGCCCGGTTCCACCTGCACCGGCGCGCCCGCAGGGTCGTCGTAGGCGAGGAGCATGAACCGGTCGGGCAGCAGCTCGGCTCTGGGTGGGCTCGACCACGACGCCGTGCGAAGGGGCAATGCGCTGGCGTCGGGGACTTGCAGCACTGTCACCTCGGCGCGTGGGTTCGGCATGGACTCGGGTGCCTGCTCATCGAGGTTCACCGGTGGGTTGGCGATGACAGCTGCCACATCGGCGGCGCCGAGGGCACCCTCGAGCTGCGCCTTGGCGGCGGCCAGTGCGGGGCCGTCGGCCTTGGCCAGCCACACCGCGCTCCAGTAGTCGAGACGCGGCCTGCGGCTGCGGGCTGGTCGCAATCACGATGAGCCGCACGGTGTTCGGCTCTGCGGCTGGTTGGTCGGCTGGGTTCACGGGGATGAGCCGGCGGACGATCCAGCCCGCGCGTCCTGACCCGCAGCTGGCGACCAGCTCACGCCACGCCGACCGCTCGCGACCTTCGTCGCCGCAGGCCGCCCAAACCGCCGCCCAGAACGCGCAGCCTGCGGCGTATTCATTCTTGGTCAGCGCTTCCTCGAAGCCGTCGATGAGGCATTCGTCGGGGTAGACCCGCACCCACAGTGCGGGGTTCCCCGTCTTGGGCACCGGTTTGAATCGAGTCTCGAGCCGCAGCGGAAACAGCAGGACCGGGGTGCGCGATTCCAACCGCCCGACACCGTTCACCGGGTTGGTGAACGCATCAAGAGCGCCGACGATCTTTGCGCCATCGCGGTCGAGATCGGCCAGTCGACTTGCGGCGACGGTGGCCTTCTCGGATGCGGCCTTGTGCTTTTCGTCGGCCGCGGTCAACCCGGTGCGTTCGAGCGCGCGCACCTGCTCGACTGCGAGAAGCGCTGCGACGCGGGAATCTTCGCGTGCCGAGCGGTGCGCGATGAGATCATCTCGGAGCTGCTCGAATTCGGCCATGGCGTCAGTCGCCGCCCTTCTCGAGCATCTCGGCGGCGTGCACTCCCATCATCACCGGCAGCTGGTAGAGGATGTAGGCCAGCTCGCCCGCGTCGGTTCCGGCCTGCCACCGGTACGCTGCGTCCTCGTCGTGCTGAGCCTGCTGCTCCGGGGTGATGCCGGTGTTTCGCACGGTCACCGTGTGCTGTCCGACCTTCAGCAGCTTGGTGTTGGCTTTGTCGTCATAGTTGTCGACGACGTCGTTCCACGACAGCTCGTTCCAGCTGCCGACCGATGTGACCGGGGCTCCGTCATGCGGTACATCGAGGCCGAACCGTGGCTCACCCGGTCGTTCCTTGATGACGAAGAACCAACCGGGGTCCTCTTCGCCGTCGATGATCGTGCCGCCGATGGCCGTTTCGGCCGTGAGGTCGAAACCGAAGAGGTAGATGTCGGGCGGCACCTTCGCCTCGTAGAGCGGCGTTTTCACGAGCGTGGTCGGAGGCGTCACACCGGCGGGCAGATCGGCCAGCTTGCGCGGCCTGGACTTGTCGATCGCTCCGTTACGCCGCTCCCATTCCGCGCGGTGCGCGTATACGACGGCCGTCGGATACTTCTTCAGCAGTTCACCCCGGATAGCGAGAACGAGCTCATCCTCCTTGTCCCCCTGCTCTTCTCGGTTGTCATGGTCACCAAGACCGGAGTCGGTCGACCACCGATGAAGCTTGGGGATGTCGAATAGGCGCTCTCGCAGAGCCTCCGGGTCGGCGCCGGGATTGGTGAGGAAGCTGGTCACATCCCAGAACTGACGGAAGTAGCTGCCCCGCTGGTCGGTTGGGTACTCCCGCCACAACAGCTCGCTGGCGAACTCGTGGTTGAGGCCGACCATGTAGGCCTCGATGAACTTCTGGTTGGTTTCCAGCAGAGTGATCGAGTTGAACGGCAGCAACTGGATGTTGGGCAGGAAGTAATCGCTGGACAAGGCCGTCAGCGGGTCATACATCGGGTCGTCGATCTCGGGGTAGGCCATCACCTCACCGAAGTCGTCGACGAGCTGATCGGCGATGCGGGAGGGGATCTCGATGCCTGCCAGAATGTGACGGGGGACGGTGGTCACCGGGTCGATACCCGCGTACGCCCCGGTCCGGATGGCCGTCAGGTCGAGCGGTGAGCGCACACGGGTCGGGATCGACCGCTCGGTGACGTCGACGGCGTAGGTGTTGCGCAACGCGTCCTTGAACCGCTTCGCCGTGGCGGAGTCGGGTCCGGCAGCCCCGCCTAGCACGGGCGGCGGCATCGAACCAGAAGTCGGCGCAGGGATGTCGAAGGAGCCGTTGGACGGCAGGTCGTCGACGGCGTCGGGGGTTCGTGTTTCGTCGTCGACGACATTCGCCGACGCATCGGGTTTGGCGAGCTGTGCGCGAAGCCAGAGATACAGCGCCACGGCCGCAAGCACGACCACGACGGCAACCACCCATCCGACCGCGGGGATGAGCAGACACAGTGCGGCGACGACCAGCGCGATGGCGAGCAACCACACCGGCCAGCCCGGGATGCGTTGCAAGAGGTCGCGCAGCCAGCCCGGCAGCGCCGAGCCGCCACCGAGACTTTGGGCGATGCCGTGGCCGGTCGGCAGATCCGGTGGCACGGTCTTGGGCGGCGCCGCCGACACTTCACCCGAGTTGACCCGGTCGACGAGCTTGTTGGCCGGCCGGGCGTCGGTGAAGCCGCCCAACTTGGCGATCCTGGCGCGGGGCCGCAATGCCGTTCGCATCGTGGTGCCGATCAACGTCGGCGGCACGGTGCTCTGCCGCATCGTGTACCCGATTGTCTTGCCACTGGTGAGGATTCGCCGCTGCACGGGTGCGGTGATGGCCAGCAGGCGGTCGTCGGGTGCCGCCGCCAGCTTGCCGAGCCGGTACTTATGCAGGACAAGCGAGCTCATCAGGGCCATGTGGCCGAACCGGATCCGCGAGTTGGCTTCCAGCACCTTGCCGACCTGCTGCCAGGCGGCCTCCATGTAGGCCTCTTGATTCGCCTGCACGACACTCGTTCCGAGCCCGGCCCCCGCCCTATACCGGGGATCGAGGTTGAGCTCGTCAACCCAGTGGGGTGTAGGCAGATTGGGATCGGCGCGGTCGGCGTCGAGCCTCGACAGCTGGGCGTGCCAACGTCCGTAGAGGGGCGGCACGATCCATGGGTCGTGCGTCCCCGCGATGCCGTTTATACCGGTTGCATCGTTGGCGTCCTGGGCGGTTTGGTCGGTGTAGTCGCCGGCAAGGTTGACCAGTGCGGCCATGTCCTTTTGGAACGGGTGAGGCCGTGGCACCGGCCAGTTCTCGAACTTGTCGTACTCTGCGCGTTCCTCGACGCTGAGCGTGATCAGCGGCGCCCGCAAAGCGCCTCCGAGACGGAGGATGCCGCCGAGCTCGGATATCTCCGGCAGGTTGGCGCCGGGCTTGGTGGTGTCGATCGGCCTGTGCCCGACCTGGGGGTCGACGGTCTGAGGAACGAGCAGCCGCACCAAGTATTCGAAGTCGCCCACCTCGCCGGTGCGGAAGGACCAGCTGAAGTAAACGGGATGCCGGTTCGGTTCGTCGGTTTGTCCGGCGGCCCATGCGTGTTGGGTCGGAAATTCAGCGCCGCTGGGGGCTTTGTTCAGGCCGGCCAGCCGGCCCGACTCGAACGTGGGGATGACGAACGCTCGGTATGCCGTGTTGGGCCGCAGTATGCGAGGGCTGAGCAGACGTGCGTAGGCGCTGTCTCGGTTCTCGGCAACGAGGTTGCCGAGGCGGACGGCGTTGGACTGGTGGTCTGCGGGGTTGCCGCCGAGCGCGGCGTTGGTGTGGACGTGGGCCCACGCCCATGTCGTGTCCGTGTCCGGGTAGACCGTGGTGTCGAGCACCTGGATTGCGGGCAGCTTGCCCCCCGGCACGATGTCGTCTCTGAATTCGTTCTCGCCGTCGGCGAGAACGAGCAGGGTGAGCCACGGCCGCAGTCGCTTGTCGGCTTCGAAGGTGGCCGATGGTGTGTACCGCCACAGGAAGTCTTCGTCGTAGAACTCGACGAACGGCAGGTAGTTCGTCTCGAAGTTGGTGACGCCATCGCGCGGTTCGGTGCGCACGACCGCGACGCGCTCACAGCCGATTAGGTCGCCCGGGCCATAAAGCTGGATATTGCGCGGGACGTCTTGTGAGTTCGATGAGCCGTCGAGTAGTTCGGCATTGATGGTGAGGGACAACGGGATCGAGGCACGGATCCCGGGCACCGTCGCCTGGTCGGCTTCCTGGACGCGAGCGCCAAGGCCTTGCCTTGCGAACGGCAGGAACGTGTAGGAGGCGATCGGTGCATCGGTCATCCGGCATTCACCTCCGCGGTAGGGATCACGTGGATCGAGTCGGTCAGCGACGGGTCGCTCGCGACCTTGGCCTGCAGGAACGCCGACGCCTCGGCGTGGCTCGCGAACGACGCGCCCTCGAAGGCCGTGTTGTCGGCCTGGTTGGCGACGGCGAACCCGGCAGTGGTGACGTCGACCTTCTCGGCGAACGGCTGGCGTTTGGTTTC
Organism: uncultured Actinomycetota bacterium; assembly: GCA_963813275.1. GTDB lineage: Bacteria > Actinomycetota > Actinomycetes > Mycobacteriales > Mycobacteriaceae > Mycobacterium. The sequence continues at coordinate 80,367 of CAWEYH010000002.1, forward strand.
GGTGGCCAACGACAGCACCGACCTGCTCACGGACGCGCCGAGCGCGAAGTGAACGAAAAGCACCGCCCAGAACGGGAAGTAGTGTGCCGGATTCCGTTCGTATGCGGTGTCGACGATGATGGTCTCGTAGCGAACAGTGCGGGCGGAAGCTGGTCCGGTGCTCCATGGATTGCCGTCGGCGGCGAGTTCGACCCCGCTTTCCAGCATTTCGAAGGCAGGTGCGGACAGCTTGCCCGCGTCGTCCATGTTTTGGAACTGGGCGGGCGCGAAGCGTTCCCGCATCGGCCCGCGAACCGTCAGACCGCCCGCGGTGACCGTGACGCTGGCCTTCTTGATGTCGGAGGGCTTCTGGTTGCCGACCTTGTCCAGTGGCAGGCCAAGCGGAACGAAGCGCTGGCTGACCTGCAGCGTGCCGATCGGGTGCAGCACCAACATGTTTGGGTCGTCGAGGTCGCGCAGGCTGACCAGAAGCCGCCCCGACGGCGGCGGCGTGGCGCGCCAGCTGTCAAGCTTTTCGAGTTCGGCGCGGAGCGCAGGCAGCACGGGCAACGGCGGCAGCACCTCGGCGCGTCGTTCGCCGAAGGTCTCGTCGATGTCGACGTCGATGTCGAAGAACAACAGCGAGATCGTCGCCGATCCGCTGATGTGCCATGGCGTCGGTCCCTCGAGGGTGCCGCGAAGCTGGATACCCCACACGCCGATCCCGAAGACCTTGACGCTGAACCCGCACGAGATCTCGACGGTGAGGTAGAGCGGTGAGAAACGGATCAACGCGTCGAAGCCGAAGTTCCCCTGCACGCTGAGCGCGGAGAAGCCGAAGTACGCGTCGGCGTGTGCCCCGAGTTGCACGGTGTTGGTGGTGACGGCGAGGTAGGTGTCGATGCGGATCCGGGCGAAGCTCTCGTCGATGATCGACAGCACGAGGCGGTTCGGCGTGGGGAACGGCAACGGCGGGGGAGTGAAGCGGGGATGGAAGCCGCCGACACTAAGGACGAAATTGGGATTGTCGCTGTAGTCCATCAGCAGACCCAGCTCACCGTCGAGGGTGATGAACAGGATCCGCGACTCGAACAGCGAGGCGTAGAACCACAGCCGGCGCTTGTCGAACTCGAGGGCGCCCATGAACGTGACCTGCAGAACGATCAGCGCCGCGTCCTCGGTGGGCAGTGCCAACTTCAAGCGGCCCAGGATGACGACGTTGCCGGGGATTTCGATGATGACGCCCAGCGACACCGAAATGAGCGTCGGTGTGCCCCAGCCGATCTTGGCCATTGGGCCGATCAGGAAGGTGTCCGGCTTGGGCGGGAAGATGGCGCGCAAATCGCTGATGATGCGTGGAGCGTTCTCGATCACATTGGTCGGGAACAGGATCGAATTGACCGCACCGGTGCGCACTCCTGCGGCCAGCGGCTCGAGCAGCACGCCTCGGTTGAGGCCGAGCAGGCCGCCGACGCCGATCAGTGTGAAGCCGAACCCCAGCTGGAAGCCGGGGTTGAACTCGGCAGTGATGATCACCAGCATCGAGAAGCCACCGCCGGGTGGCTTGGTGTCGATGAGCCCGATCGCCTTGAGGGACAGGAAATCCGCAACGGTCAGCTCGAGTGCTCCCGCGTACTGGCCCTTGTCATGGTCGAGGTACAGGTATCCCCCACCCTTGACAACGCCGGCGTCGATGCTCAGCCCCACGCCTTTCGGCGGCAGGAAGCTCAGCGCCACGTTGGCCGGTCCGGCGTTACCCTTGCGGTCGGGCGGGAAGGTGAGTTTGGCTGTCACCCCGATGTCTTCGACGATCGCGGTGAGCACCGACAGGTCGGCTTTGATCGTTGCGGCCAGATCGACGGGAATCGCGCCGTTGTCGACGCGCACCGCGATCATCGCGCCCTGTATCTCGACCGGTCCGAGCGAGATGTGCGCAGGCAAGTTGACCGCGAGACCTCCGCTGCCGCCGAAGTAGATCCCTTGGGTGGTGGAGAAGCCGATCGTCAGGTCGCTGCCGATCACCAGTCCGTCGGTGGGAAGAAGCGCGTTGAGGAAGGAGTCCGAATCGCCCTGCGCCGGTTGGATGACGATCTTGGCTCCGGCTACCGCCGTCTCGAGGAAAACCTCGAACTTGCCGCCCGAGTGGAAGCGGGCGCCGCCGAGCGCGGAAAGAGCGGTGGCCTCGAAGCGGCTGGCGTCGGCGGTGCCGACGATGATGGTCGGCTCACCGTCGGCGCCGACACGGAGACCGATGCTGACGGTTCCGTTGGCCGCCGAGGGGTTGCCCGCACCGGTGAAGCCCGTGAACATCTGGATGTCTTTGCCGGGACGGACGAGGGCGCCTGCGCCGCCGTCCAGCCCGATAGAGCCGTCGAACATCAACCGCAGCGTCTCGCTGAGGTCGATGCCATCCCCAAGGGCCGCCGTGCCGTACGGCAGCAGCGCGAAACCCGGTTTGTCCGTGGCAGTTTCGGGAAGGATGAATAGTTCGACGCCGGCATTCATCGCGACCGCTGATTCGCTCTCGAGCAGAATCAGCCGGATGACGGTGTCGAGGCCGGGCGGCCCGATCTCGCCGACCCGCAGTTGGGCCGCGACGTCGGGATCGAGCAGGCTCTGGCGCACCTGTCCGCCCCAGGCGTGCGCCAGCCGCGCGACCACCATTTGGAAGTCCAGTCCGCGGAAGTCGGAGCCGCCCCAGTGGTAACTGTTGCGGAGGTAACCGAGTGGGTCCGATAGCAGCGCACCGAGGTCCTCCCAGGCGACGACGTAGCGCACGAACGCGGGCCGTGGCGCCGCGGCAGGTACGGGGACGCTGCGGATGATGCCGAGGGCTGACAGCAGCCAGCCGAAGCGCCTCTGCTGGTTCAGCAGGTATTCGTAGACGAGGTAATCGACGAGCTGGCGTGGGAACTCGGCGGTGAATCCCGCGGGCAACCCGCCGGCCGAGGACAGCTCTGAAATGGCGGCGAACGCGGCGCGCACAGCGGCGATGACTGCTGCGGGGTCGACGTCATCTTCGGTGTTGACGAGGTTGTAGATCAGGCTCGCGGGCGCCTGCAGGGCGGTGACGACCGCGGGCGCCGGGTTGATGTCCCAACCGAAGTGACGCAGGAATGTGTTCGCCGCGGTGGGCGATGAGGTCCCGTCGACGAGCGGCTGCAGCGCGATGCCCAGTTGTGTCGCCAGCGCGGTCAGTGCATCGTCGGCCATGATTCACGCCCGACCGAAGAAGTGGTTGTCGGATTCGACGATCCCGGTGAGTATCGGTTGCTCGGTGCTGCCGACGCCGGGGTAGAAGTTGAAGATCAGCGGGCGATTCGCCGCAGGCGTCACCGACCGGTCGACGATGGGTTGAACGATGGTGTAGTCGATTCGGCGCCCGATGCACAACAGGTCGCCGCTCTGCTTGTCGACCGCATCGACATTCCACAGATGGCCGTCCCAGTAGTCGGTGAACTTGGTGAAGCCGCGGCGCTCCCACATCGGCCACGGATGGATGTCGGCGAACCGGGCGTCGGCCGCGATGCTCGCTTTCAGCTTGTTGAGCCGGCCGGGCTTGTCCGCAGGGAAGGTGCCGGCAGGCAGCGTCCAGTCGACCCTCTCGGTCTCGATCCGGAACTGCTTGTCGAGGGTCACCGAAGGCAGGCTCTCGATTGTTTTCCCGAGCGGAATCGTCAGTTTGATTCCGCGGTTGTCGACCATCTTCGCCGGCACCAACGATTTCCAGTCGTCGTCCGGCACTGCGGTTCCGTCGTAGTAGTGCAGATGGGCGTCCTTGTACGCCTGGATGAGCGCAGGACGGTCGGCGAATCCCCGGAATCCGCCACCCTTCGTCGGTACCGCCTTGGTGCGCACCCTGAACTCGTGCGCCATGTACTCGAAGATGCCGCTGTGGTTGTCCTCTTTGAGAAGGCCGTGAAAGTGCTTGGGGGCGGTGACGTTGACGTGGCCGCCGAGCACCTGCTTGAACCGAACCAGGAATGGGTTGATCGGTGTCAGTGTGTCGCGGAGGCGGTTCTTGCCGATGTTGCAGCCCTTGATGTGGGCGTTGTGAGTCGGCGGCCCCGACTGGTATCCGATCAGCGAGTCGGGGATCTTGGCCGGTTTCGAGGGGCCGAGCGCCTGGTCGAGTACCTCCATGTCCGTCACGTCGATGGGGTCGCCGAGTACATCGACCGAGTCGCGGAACAGTTTCACGAGCAGGAACCCGTCGCCGTGCGCATGCGTTCCGATGTAGAGGTCGCCGACGGGCTTGACGACGGCGGCTTCGTTGAACAGCTTGTCGAAGATGAAGTCCGCGATGTGCTTGGGGACGCCGTGGTCGTTGATTGCCGGGACGTCTTGTCGGAACCGCAGGTCCATGTTGTCGAAGTACGGCCCGGTTTCTGCCAACATTCCGTGGTCCAGGGCCATGGCGAACTCCTCGGCTGGCCGCGGGCCGATGTGCGGCCAATCATGAGGATAGAAGGGTGGCTAGTGTCGTCGTCATGACTTCAGCCGATTCGCCTGTCGCCACTCATGTGCCCGGCAAACCGAACCTGTTGATTGGCGGCTACGACGTCGCCGACCTCGGGTATGCCGCCAGCGAATTCTTCATTTCGGGTACGGCGTCGTCATATGTCGGTGAAGGAGTCGGCGGTGACGCGGAGTACACCACCCGGGTCGTGGCGCTGACGCCGATCGACGCGGCGAAGTTCAACGGCACCGTCCTCGTCGAGTGGCTCAATGTCAGCGGTGGAATCGACGCGCCCGCCGTCTGGATGATGGCTCACCGCGAGATTGCCCGTGCGGGTTATGGCTACGTCGCCGTCTCGGCGCAGAAGGTCGGTGTCGACGGTGGGCACACCATCACCGGCATCGACATGTCGCTGAAAAAGCAGGACGCCGAACGGTATTCGAGTCTCAGCCATCCTGGTGACGCGTACGCGTACGACATCTTCAGCCAGGCAGGCCGGGTGATCCGTGAGGCAGCGGACGGTGTGCTGGGACGGCTGGAGCCCGAACACTTTGTGGCGATCGGGGAGTCGCAGTCGGCGATGTTCCTGACGACGTACATCAATGCGGTGGATCGGTTCGCCGTTGTCTACGACGGCTTCCTTGTGCATTCCCGATTCGGCGTCGCGGCACCGCTTGACGGTGTGTCCGCGCTGGAGGCGCTGCAGGCGGGCGGATCGGATCCCGCCCCGTTCCGGACCGATCTGCGTGTGCCGATGATGAACGTCATCACCGAGACCGACCTCGTCGGCGCGGTGCTGGCCGGCTACCACCGATCGAGGCAGCCCGACAACGAGCGCCTGCGGACGTGGGAGATCCCGGGTACGTCGCACGCCGACGCGTACACGATCGCGGTCGGCTTCATCGACGACGGCTCTGCGCCGGTGGAAAAGCTCGCGGCCGGATACGCCCCGACCAGCACGCTGATGGGTCAAGACCTCGGGTACTACATCAACTTCGCCCCGCAGCATCACTACGTCCTGCAGGCGGCGATCGCCGCGCTCGACGGCTGGGTCCGCACCGGCACCCCGCCGCCGAGCGCGCCGCGCATCCAGATCGGCGAAGGCGACCCGCCGCCTCTGCACCTGGACGCGCACGGGATCGCGAAGGGTGGAGTGCGCACGCCGTGGGTGGACGTGCCGGTCGCGCGAACGTCGGGCACCGCCAAGAGTGAGGATGTGCTGGCGCACCTGTTCGGCTCGGGTGAGCCGTTCGACGCCGACACCCGCAGCCGGCTGTATCCGGGCGGAAAGAGCGAGTATCTGGAGCGCTTCGCCGAGTCGCTGGACGCGACGATCCGCGCCGGCTATCTGTTGCGGGCGGATCGGTCGGAAATTCTCGAGCTGGCCGCCGCGACGTACTAGGCCGGTGTCAGCTTGACGGCGCGCATGCCCTCGCGCGTGCGCCGCCTCGGTGAACTCCGCGAGTGTGGGGACCCGGTTGTCGCGGAATTTCAGCCCCATCATGCGCTGGGCTCTCGCGGCGCCGTAGGACTCGGCGGCCCGGTGCGAGATGTCGGCGACGGTTGCGGGGTCGCGGATGAGCTCGCCGCGCATGGTCGTCGTCTTCCCGTCGTGAAGAACTTGCGCGTTGGCGCCGCCGCTGAAGTTGGCCGTCCAACCCGCGCTGGCCAATGCGTAGAGGTTGTTGTCGATTTGGTGCGCGCTGACCGGGATGGAAAACTGGCGGCCGCTCTTGCGGCCAGTGAAATTGAGCACCATCATCTGCCGGCGGAGTCCGCCCGCCAGCGGGGTCCCCAGCAGGAACTTCACCGCCGGGTTGACGGCGCGGAGGATCCCCTGCGGCGGATGCGAGATGGTGACCGCGGGCGACTGTTCTGTCATGCCGCTACCGTAGGACGTAACGGTGGTGGGTGGTGGCGAACCTCCGAACACGCTGCGCCACAGCAAACTTCGCTGGTGAAGTGGGTTGCAGTCGGGGACGAGCGGAAAGGATTGGGTGAATGGCCTCCGTGCAGGGCGGCTCGCGGCTGGGCACGCGATTCGGACCCTATGAGCTGCACTCTCTGATCGGCGTCGGCGGCATGGGCGAGGTCTACCGCGCGTATGACACCGTCAGGGAGCGGACGGTGGCGGTCAAGGTGCTGCGCGCCGAGATGGCCGCGGACACGAGCTATCAGGAGCGTTTCCGGCGCGAGTCACGGGTGGCGGCGCGGTTGCAGGAACCGCACGTCATCCCGGTGCACGACTTCGGCGACATCGACGGCACGCTCTATATCGACATGCGCCTGGTCGAGGGCGCGAGCCTGAAGGACGAGCTACGGGCCAACGGGCCGCTGCAGCCGAAGCGGGCGGTGTCGATCATCGCGCAGGTCGCGGCGGCCTTGGACGCCGCACATGCCGACAGCCTGGTGCACCGCGACATCAAGCCGGAGAACGTGCTGCTGACGCGCCGACGACTTCGCGTACCTGGTGGACTTCGGCATCGCCCACGGTGAGGGCGATGCGAGCGTGACGTCGACGGGTTTGATCATCGGGTCGTGCGCGTACATGGCGGCGGAGCGGTTCTCGGGCGGGCAGGTCGGGCCTGCGGCCGACATCTATTCGCTGACATGCCTGTTGTACGAATGCCTCACTGGTCGGGCGCCTTTCGAGGGCAGCGGGGATTTGCGACAGCTGATGAGTGCGCACATGTTCTCGCCGCCGCCGCGGCCGAGCATCATGCGGCGAGGCATCACGCGGGCGTTCGACGACGTCGTCGCGCGGGGGATGGCCAAGAAGCCGTCGGACAGGTATCGGACTGCAGGGGAGCTGGCGAAAGCAGCGGCCGCGGCCGCGGGGTCGGTCGAGCCGGTGCGCCCGCCGCTTCCTGCTCCGAGTCCGCCGACGAGCACGAGGCAGTTCTCGGCGGTCTACGAGAATCCGGCGGGGACGGGGTACACGCCGTATCCACCGCCGCCGCGTCGGACCGCAGGCGCCGCCCGTGGCACTGACGCGGAGGAGCCGCTTCGGCAAGTCGCAGATGGCGCTGGCAGCAGCGGTGATCGTGCTGTTCGCCGCGGCGGTGGTGCTGTCGTCGATGCTGATCTTCGGTGGCCGCGACGGCGGCTCTCAGCCGCAGACGACGCTGGCGGCGCCGCCGCCGGTTACGACGACTGAGACCGTCACGCCGTCGGCGACGTCCTACGACGTCACCGACGACGACGGCGTCGACCAGTGCTGCGCCCTTGTCGGGAGTGACAGGAGCCGACGGGCAGGGCTTCGTCGGGCATGCCGCGCGATGCGACGAGGGGAGCTCGCCGGTCGCGATGATCCGAACGCAGTTTGTCGTTGGCGGTTGTCTGCGAGACCACACCGGGTACGTATTACTACCACGGGGAGCGGCTGAGGGACGGCGCCAATGTCCAGCTCGCGAATGCGACCCAGTCAGGAGCCGGGTTCGAAGCCACCAACCCCGCGGACGGCGCCAGGTACTCGATTCAACCCGACATGCTGACCATCATCAGCAATGGTCACGTCGACTCAGCGGAACCTGCGCTGGAGTACGCGTCGCGGTAGACCGGTCACGCCCGCCGCAGTGGACTGCTTAGTGGCCGCCTTCTAGCGACAATGTCGCGCGCAGTTAGCCGGTCTCACTTGGAGCGACTTTGTCGCGCTGAGGCGGGCACATCGGCGCATGGTTGTCCGCGCGTGTTTAGTGACGAAGTGTTCGGGCGACACTGACGCGCAGTACCCGCCCCGCCCGGCACGAACTGGAGGTTCGCCATGGAAGAGCGCAACGATCCACCGGCCAAGCCGGAGGACGCGACCGAGGCGACCGAGGAGCAGCGGGAGCGTCAGGAGGACCTCGACCACCAGAACGACGACCCGGACGCGCCGGGTGGGCATCAAACCCGGAAGCAGGTCGCTGACGAGACCTAGCCTGTATTGACGCACGCGCGGACAATCGTGGCAAAGCTGATGTAGCTTCAATCGACACATCAGCGGGTTGGCCGCTGCCGAGGAGTAAACGCGGTGGATGCGACGCCATTCGGGCACTACCAGCTCCGGGACCTGATCGGCCGGGGCGGAATGGGCGAGGTCTACAGGGCCTTCGACACCAAGACCGACCGTGTCGTCGCGCTGAAGCTGCTGCCGTCGCACCTGGCCAAGGACGCCGTCTTCCAGCAGCGATTCCGGCGTGAGTCGCAGGCCGCGGCGGGTATCAACGAACCGCACGTGGTGCCGATCCACGGCTTCGGCGAGATCGAAGATCGCCTCTACCTCGACATGCGGCTCATCGACGGCATCAACCTGGGCGCCATGCTGGGCGAGGACGACGACAAGCAGCCGCTGAAACCGGCGCAGGCGGTGTCGATCATCGACCAGGTCGCCGCCGCGCTGGATGCCGCGCACGAACTCGGCCTGATCCACCGCGACGTCAAGCCGTCGAACATCCTGGTCACCAAGAACGAATTCGCCTACCTGATCGACTTCGGTCTGGCCCGCACCGCCGGTCAGCAGGGCTTGACCACGGCGGGCAGCACGCTGGGCACGATGGCCTACATGTCGCCCGAACGGTTCGAGGGCGGCGAGATCGACCCGCGCTCGGACGTCTACGCGCTCACGTGTGTGCTCTACGAATGCCTGACGGGGTCGCGGCCCTATCCGGTGGACAGCCTCGAGCAGCAGATCGCCAAGCACATCAACGCTCCGGTGCCCAAGCCGTCGGCCATCGATCCCAAGCTGGCGGCCTTCGATGAGGTCATCGCCAAGGGCATGGCGAAGAAGCCGGGCAGGCGCTATCAAACAGCGGGCGAAATGGCCGCGGCCGCGCGGCACGCGCTGAGCATTCCGGTGCGCGCGACCGGCTCGGGGCGGCACTCGGCCAGTCGCGTCAAGAAGACGACGCCACGGCGAGGGTTGCCCGCCCGCACCCTCGCGGTGCTTGGCGCTGCGGTGCTGCTGGGCGCGGCACTTGTCTTCGGGGCGTGGCACTTCTGGGGCGGACGGAACGACGGCGGAACTGCAGGCCCGACCGCGACGACGTCGACGCCGGGGCCCGAAAGTGACTCGGGCGGGCCCGTGCCTGCGATCGCGGCGACGGTACCGGCTGACATCAAGTCGACGGGCAAGTTGGTGGTCGGCGTCAATGTGCCCTACGCCCCAAACGAATTCAAGAGCTCGTCGGGTGATGTCGTCGGTTTCGACGTCGACCTGATCAGCGCGGTGGCGAAGACGCTGGGGCTGACGCCCGAATACCGGGAGGCACTGTTCTCGGACATCATCCCCGGCGTCCAGAGTGGACAGTTCAACGTCGGGATGTCTTCGTTCACCGACACTTTGGAGCGCCAGCAGTCGGTCGACTTCGTCACCTACTTCGAAGCCGGGACGCTGTGGGCGCAGCGGACCGGATCGGGGATCGACCCCAACGCGGCGTGCGGGCTGCGGGTCGGCATGACGCCGGGCTCGACGCACGAAACCGTCGAGATCCCCGCCAAGAGCGATCAATGTGTGGCGGCGGGCCTGGCGCCGATCCAGCCGGTGGTCTACGACCGTCAGGACGAGCTGACCGCGGCGTTGATCGCGGGCGAAATCGACGCGATGTCGGCGGATTCGCCGGTGACGGGGTTTGCGATCAAGGGCAGCGGCGGAGCGCTGGAGCCGGCCGGGGAGCAGTTCGACACCGCGCCGTACGGGTGGCCGGTGCAGAAGGGTTCGCCGCTCGCGGAGTCACTCCGGCAGGCACTCGAGCATGTGATGTCGACCGGCGAGTACAAGGCCATCGCGACGAAGTGGGGCGTGGACAAGGGCATGATCGCCAAGCCGGTGATCAACGGCGCCATCAGCTGATCGCGATATCACCCGCGATATCGCATTCCAGCGACATGTGCCGCCAGACCGCGGCCTACCAGTCCAAGCCGAAGACTTCCTCGCACTCGCGCAGGTATGCGACCACCGCGGCCTCGGCGCGCGACAGAGCCTCCTGCGCCGTCTGGGCCGTTGCGTATAGACCGTTAATCTCCAGACAGCGGCCGAAGTAAAGCTCAATGTCGTCCGACCACTCCACGCGATAGGTGTAGTGATTGGCCACGCCCAAACGCTAACGCGGTGGCGGGCGCCTTCTCGGCACCAAATCGGAACGCACACTTGCGTCACACCCGTCACAAGAACGCGACGATGTGTGCGCTCGAAAGGTGATATCGGATGCGATATCACCGGGCTGTGCGCCCCGCGCGCTACTTATCTGACGTTGCAGCCGCTATCCATGTTGTGGCAGTGGCCACTGCCGCTGCAGGTGCCACAGCTGCAACCGCAGGCGATGCGCGCCTGCGGCGCAGGCCGCGGGGCTGGCTGGACAATTTCGATGTCGCGATCCCGATCGCGACGGTCACGTCCTGGCATGTCAACTCCTTCGAACATCCGAACATGCTGACTGGATGTGACCGACGCTAGACCCCGTCAGTGCGGAATATGGCCGATCAGCAGACTCCGATCGCTCAGCGAGCGCCGGCCTTCGCGTGGCCAGGCCGACGACCGCGTCGGCGACCGTTGGATGTCGGCCGCTGCGTCGATCGCGGTGCCGAAGGCGTGACGGTCTTGGGCTTGGGAGCGCGGAACGGCGCGACCTCGCCCGCGACGGCGTGGACGGCGGCCGACTCGGCGGTCACCTCCTGCGGCGTGACGCGGATGCCGGCGCGGCGCAACAGCGTCTGCGTGTCCCTGCGCTGCTCGGGCAGGACGACGGTGACGACGTCTCCGTTGTTACCGGCCCGCGCAGTCCGTCCGGACCGGTGCAGGTATGCCTTGTGCTCGGCAGGCGGGTCGATGTGCACGACCAACTCGACGTCGTCGACGTGCACGCCGCGCGCGGCGATGTCGGTCGCCACCAGCACTCGGGCCTCCCCGGTGGTGAACGCGGCGAGGTTGCGATCACGCGCGGGCTGAGAAAGGTTGCCGTGCAAGTCAACTGACGGCACACCGGACTCGGTCAGCTGCTTGGCAAGCTTCTTGGCCTGATGTTTGGTGCGCATGAACAGGATTCGACGGCCATGGCCGGATGCCAGGCGGTGCACCAGCTCCTTCTTGGCCTGTACGCCGGAGACGTGGAAGACGTGATGGGTCATCGCGGGGACATGCGACTCGGCACTGTCGACCGAGTGCATGACCTCGTTGCGCAGGAAGCGCTTGACGAGCTTGTCCACACCGTTGTCGAGCGTCGCTGAGAAGAGCAGTCGCTGCCCGCCGGCCGGGGTGGCCGTCAGGATGCGCGTGACGCCGGGAAGGAAGCCGAGATCGGCCATGTGGTCGGCCTCGTCGATGACGGTTATCTCGACGGAATCGAGGCTGACGAGGCGTTGCCGCATCAGGTCTTCGAGCCGGCCCGGGCAGGCGACGACGATGTCGGCCCCTGCCTTGAGTGCGGTGACCTGTCGGCCTTGCGGCACACCGCCGAAGATCGTGGTCACCTTCAGGCCACAGGCGGCGGCCAACGGCTGCAGCGTGGCGCTGATCTGGGTGGCCAGCTCGCGCGTTGGGGCAAGGATCAGGCCGGATGGCCGCGACGGGCGGTTCCGACGTCCGGCGAGCCGGGTGACCATCGGAATGGCGAACGCCAGCGTCTTGCCGCTGCCGGTCTTGCCGCGGCCGAGGACGTCGCGGCCGGCAAGGGTGTCGGGCAGCGTCTCGGCCTGGATGGGGAAGGGTTGGGTGATCGCGCGCTCGGCGAGCACGTCGATGAGGGGTTGGCTGACGCCGAGGTCGGCGAAAGTCGTTTCGGTATTCAGGGTCATGCCTTTCAGGCATCGGTGTGATGAATTGGCGGCGCGTGGTCGCGCGGTAGCTCAGCACAGGTGGCGAGATTGCCGGTGGGCAAAATCGATCGCCGCGATACAGCTGTGCTTGTGCACGGATCATCTGATGCGGTCGCGGCCGAATTCGGGCCTGGCGCGCCTGCGGGATGAAGAAGTTTCACGACGTGTCGGCTGATCAGTCGACAGCCAACGTTGAGATCAGTGTAGCCGACGATGTCGCTCAGCCCGCTGGTGGGCGTAATGGGCATGATTGTGAGACGATGTGCTCGATTCGTACCGGCGTGATGATTCCGTCTGGTAACAGCACACACCAACTCTTGGAGTTCCCATGTCTGCCAATCGAATTGCGTCTGCCGTCTCATGGCTCGGCGGTGGAGAGTGGCCCGAGCTGAACGAGCGGCACCACCGGTCTGCCGGTATCGTCGCCGGCGTCGTGATGCTTGTCACAGCGACGCTCGCCACGCTGGCCGCAATAGCTGCCATCACCGCGGCGACGACTTGGCACATACTCGCCGTTCTTCCCGTCGCGCTTCTCTTCGGTGTGTTGGTCGGCGCGGTGAGCCGCGCGCTCGCCGGCGGCCCCACGCGCGGATGGGCAGGCGTCGTGGCGCGCGCGCTGGTCGCCATTGTCACCGGCGCCGTCGTGGGCGAGCTCGCGAGCATGGTGATCCTCGCAGGCGCGATCGACACCCGGCTCGACGACCAGGCGGCCCGCAGTGTCGCGTCGGCACCCTCGGTGGTGACGGCGTCGGCGAATCTGGACCAAACACGGGAGGCGCGCACCGCGCTCGATAACGCGGTGGCCGACGCCAGTCGGCGCCGGGACGAGGCGTTGGTCGTCGCGCGTTGCGAATACAACCCGTCGCCCGCCTGCCCGCAGACACACATCACCGGCGTCCCTGGCGCGGGACCCGAAAACCGCACGGCCAACGGTTTTCTTGCCGACACGCAACGGCAGCTCGACACTGCGATCGCCGAACGTGACCGTCGCGCAACACAACTGGACGCCCAGATCGCCGCGGATGAGCAGACGCTGGAACAAGCCCGCGACGCGGCGACGGTGAACGCGGACCGCGGCTTCGGCGCGCGTTGGTCGGCAATGAACGCGCACTCACTCGAGAGCCCGGGAGCGCTCGTGCTGCGAGTGCTGACGAGCCTCCTGTTCGCGGTGTTGATTCTGTTGCCGCTCGTTCTCAAGCTGTGGCGCGGCCAGACGAGTGAGGACCGCAGCGCGGGCGCTCGCGCCGATCGGGAACGGGCAGAACTCGATGCCGACACCGCGATCGCGGTCAAGCGGGCCGAAGTGCGCGCCGAGATCGAGGCGATGTGGGCAGAGCAGCAGCTGACCAGCGCCCGCCTGGCGGTTGAGGCGCAGAACGAGATCGATCGCGAAACGCAGCGCCGTCGCGTCGCCGAGGCGCTCGAGGCGCCCATGCCGGTGGCGTCGCAGCGGGTCGTCGAGCCCGTTGTCGAGCCCGTCGCCGAGCTGCCGACCATGGTCACCTCGGACAACCTGCCCGCACTGGTCGAGCCGACGGAAGAGCGTCGGGAGAGTGGACTGATCCCGGCGATTCCCGACGTGACGAAGGCCGCGGTGCGCTGGATTCGCCCGCTCGTGCCGCCGATCGTCGCCAGCGCCATCGCGACCACCACGAGGCCGCTGCGCGGTGCGCGTCAGGTCTTCGAGGAGACCGAGGAGATCCACTTCAGCCTTCGGCGCAGTCACCGGGTGGCCGTACTGTCGGAAGAGACTGACCGCTTGGGGGGCGAATGACCGACGGACTGCATCCGCAGGGCTGGTATCCGGATCCCAGCCGGCTCGCCGTTCCGGAATCGGTGCCGGAGGCCCTGGCGCCGCAGCCGAAGGACGATCCGTTCTACACCTATTCCGGCAGCACGCCGCTGGCCGACATCAAGCCGGGCACGGTTCTGGCGACCCGCAGCGTCCCGTACCACATATTGGGCATCCCGACATCGCTGAAGGCCACGCAGCTGCTCTACCGGTCGACCAGCCAGACCGGCAATCCGACCGTCAACGTCACGTCGGTCATCCAGCCGTTGGGCCAGCGCGACAAGTCGAAAGTGCTGTCCTTCCAGTCCGCCTACGACTCGCTCAACCGCAACGACCAGCCGTCGTTCGCGATCGCGGGCGGGTTGACGCTCGGCGGAGTCGTGCCCAACGTCGAGCTGACGGTGTTCGGCCTGTTCCTCGCGGAGGGCTACACGGTCGTCGTGCCCGACACGGAGGGCCAGCGCGCGGACTTCGGCGCGGGGCCGCTGTACGGCATGAACACCCTCGACTCGCTACGCGCCGCGTTCAACTCGCAGACCGTCGGGCTGCCGGATGACGCGCGGGTCGCGCTGCTCGGCTACTCCGGTGGCGCGATCGCCAGCGAGTGGGCCGCGGAGCTGGCGCCGACGTATGCCCCCGACGTCAACAAGCGGCTGATCGGCGCGGCCATCGGTGGCGTGCTCGTCCACCCCGCGCACAACCTGCGATACATCGAGGGCACCTTCTTCTGGGCGGGCGTCATCCCGATGGCGCTCATCGGCATCGCCCGGGCGTTCGAGATCGACTTCACGCCGTACCTCAGCGACCGCGGCCTGAAGTTCTACGACGACATGCAGTCCACCTCGATCGTCGAAGTCCTTGGTCGCCCGCCGTATTGGCGGCTGAAATGGTCCGATCTCGTCAAGCCCGCCTATCCGACGCCGGATCGCCTGCCGCTGTTCGTGACGCTGGCCAACCGGCTCATCATGGGCACCGGGGGTACGCCGACCATCCCGCTGTTCATCGGCCAGGGCGCCAACGGCGAACTGGAGTGGACGCCGGGCAACAAGCCGGGCATCGGCCGGGGCGACGGCGTGATGATCGCAGGCGACGTCCGCACGCTGGCCCGCAACTACTGCGCGAAGGGCACCGCGGTGCAGTACGTGCAGTACGACGTGCTGACCCACATCACGACCGTGGGGGTCTGGCTGGTGGAGGCGATCGACTGGATCAAGGACCGCTTCGCAGGCAAGCCCGCCCCGCAGAACTGTTCGTCGATTCCGGCCGGAAACCCGCTCGACCCCATCCCCGTTCCGTAGTCTGACCGCGTGCTCGATGGGGCGATGCTCCTGTGGTGGATGCCGCCGGGAGCCGCTCAAGGGCTGCCCGGAGAAGGATGAGCCCATGACATTCGACAGCGGCGTCACCGGCCTGTTGGTGATCGACCCGTACAACGACTTCATCTCCGAGGGCGGCAAGGTGTGGGACCGCCTCAAGGGCGTGGCCGAGGCCAACGGCTGCATCCCGCACATGAAGCAGGTGCTCGACGCCGCGCGGCAGGCGCAGATCCGGGTGTTCTACGCGCTGCACCATCGATATCGCCCAGGCGACTACGAGTCCTGGAAGTACATCGCACCCATCCAGAAGGCCGCGTGGGACCGCAGGACCTTCGAGTTCGGAACGTGGGGCGGTGAGCTGCGCGACGAGTTCCTGCCACAGCCCGACGACATCGTCGCCCAGGAGCATTGGTGCTCAAGCGGTTTCGCGAACACCGACCTGGACGTGCTGCTCAAGAAGCACGGCATCCACGAGCTCATCGCCGTCGGCCTGATCGCCCACACCTGCGTCGAGGCGACCGTGCGCTACGGCGCCGAGCTCGGCTACCAGATGACGGTCGTGAAAGACGCCACGTCGACGTACTCCGATGATCACATGCACGCAGCCATGGAGGTGAACCTCCCGAACTACGCTGCCGTGGTGAACGCAGACGAGGTCGTCGACGCGATCCGCGCCGCCCGGTGAACGGCCGGGCAGGACGGCTGTGGCAGTCGATCCGCAAGGAGATCCCCGAGGCGCTGGCCGCGGGACAAGACCATGACGACGCCGAGGTCGCCGCGATGCTGCGCGAGCTGGGGATCGCGCTCATCGAGTGCGAACAGCCCGCGCAACTCGTCAGGGCGCGACTGCTGGCGATCGCCAACCGGTACACCCACGAAACCGTGCGTGTGGTGGTGCTGCCGACCGCACTGGTCGTGCAGGTCGGCACCGTCGCCTACGAGGTCGAGACGGTCACCAACCCGACGACGCAGCTGAACCTCGCGGGCCGGATCGACGCCATCGCCGAGCTCGCGGAGGTCGGCGCCATCACCCCGGCCGACGCGGCGCGGGAGGCCGCCACCGCCCGCAAGTTGGCGCCGCGGTTCGGGCCCGTCACGACGGTGATCGGCTACGTCATCACGACGCTTGGCTTCGGCATGGTGATCAACCCGACGTGGGCGTCGCTGTGGGGCTATGTGTTTCTCGGCGCGGTTGTCGGCGCCATCGTCATCCTGGGCAGGCCGTTCCCGACGTTGAACGCGGTGCTGCCTACGTTGGCGGCGATGGTCGTCACCGTGCTGGCCACCTGGTTCGTCGCCGACGCAGCCAACGACGGGCTGCTGCGGGTGATCAGCCCGCCGCTGGTGGCCATACTGCCGGGCCTGGCGCTGACGATCGCCTCGATGGAATTGGCCAGCGCCCAGGTGATCAGCGGCGCCAGCCGACTGATCTACGGCGTGACGCAACTGATGCTGCTGGTCTTCGGGGTCGGGCTGGGCATCCACGTCGCGGGCCGGGTGGCCCCGCAGCCGCCGTCGCCGCAGATGGGCGGATGGTCGCTGTACGTCGCCGTTGTGGTCATCGGCATCGGGTTGTACATCTACCTCTCGGCGCCCAAGGGATCGCTGCTGTGGCTGGTGCTGGCCGTCGGAGTGGCGCTGGTCGGCCAGAAGGTCGGCGGCCTCTTCCTGTCGCCGACGCATTCCGGGGCGGTCGGCGCGTTTCTTGTCGTGCCGTTCGCGATGCTCGGGGCGCGGATCAAGACGTCACCGCCGGCGATCGTGATGATGCTCGCGGCGTTCTGGGCGTTGGTGCCGGGCGCGTTGAGTTTTCAATCGCTCGGCGAGGCCGTCGCGGGCAACGGGAACGACATCGCGACACTCGGCGTCACCGTCGCCGCGATCTTCTCGATCGCGCTCGGCACGCTCGTCGGTTGGAGTGTCCTCGAGACGATCCGGACCAGGCTCGCGCGCTGAATCGTCGTCGAACGGTTCTGCGGTAGACAACTTCTCGATAGTGTCGCCTGGTGGACTTCGAGCTCGACGACGAGCAGCGCGCGTGGGTCGCCGAAGTACGGCAGTTCCTGGCGGAGCACGTCACCCCCGCACTGCGGGCGGAGATGGCCGAGCACGGGCTCGAACACCAGGGCGGCGAGCTGACGGCGTTCCGCCGCAAGATCGGCGAGAAGGGCTGGTTCGGGCTGAACTGGCCGACGGAGTACGGCGGCCTCGGCCTCACGGCCATGCACCAGCACCTGCTGATGAGCGAGTTCGAGTACGCTCGCGTGCCGGGCCCCGACCTGACCGTGACGTCGGTGGCGCCGATGATCATGCGGCACGGCACCGAGCAGAACAAGAAGGAGTTCCTGCCGGGCATCGCCAGGGGCGAGATCGTCTTCGCGCTCGGCTACTCCGAGCCCAACGCAGGCACCGACCTGGCCAGCCTGCGCACGCGCGCTGTTCTCGACGGCGACGAGTGGGTGATCAACGGCTCGAAGATCTGGAACAGCGGCGCGCAGCGGTCGACGCACGAATGGCTCTGCGTGCGAACCGATCCCGATGCGCCGCGACACCGCGGCATCTCGGTCATCGCGGTACCGGTCGACAGTCCGGGCATCGAGATCCGCCCGCTGTACGCCTGGTCGGGATACCGCACCAACGAGACCTTCTTCAACGACGTCCGCGTGCCGGCCACCAATCTGATCGGTGAGGTCAACGCGGGCTGGACGTACATCACCGGCGCGCTGGACCTCGAGCGCGGCGCGCTGACGAACGCGGGCGATCTGCGCCGCGCGCTCGACGACCTGATCGCGATGGCGGGGGACCCGGATCCGGTGTTTCGTCGCCGCCTCGCGCAGGCCGAGGCCGACGTCGAAGTCGCGAAGCTGATGGGCTACGAGGCCGCCTCGATGCTCGACAGCGGGCGCATTCCGTCCGTGGAGGTCAGCGTCGAGAAGATCTTCACCAGCGAGCTGCGGCAGCGGATCGCCGACCTGGCCATCGATCTGCTCGGGCCCGACGGACTCCGTGTCGGGAACTTCTTCGAGCGGCTGTACCGGGTGTCGCCGTTGATGCGGTTCGGCGGCGGCACCAACGAGGTGCTGCGGGATGTCATCGCGCAGCGCGGTCACAAGATGCCGTCGTACGGGCGGTGATCGCGTGCGGGTGACACTGGATCAGGACGAACGCGATCTAGCCGCGATGTGCCGCAGCGTGCTGGCGGCCGAGCTCGAGCCGGACGCGCAGTGGAAGGCGCTAGCCGATGCGGGCGTGCTCGGCCTGGCGATCGACGGCAGCCTCACCGACGTCGGCGTCTTCTGTGTCGAAGCGGGACGGGCGTTGTGCTCCCAGGGTGGTTCAGAGCACGGTGTATACGGCGCTGGCCGTCGACTGGCTCGGCGTTGGGTCGGGTTGGCTGCCACGCCTGACCTCCGGTGAGGCGCGCGGAACCTGTGCACTGTTCAACCCGCGCGACGCGTCCGACGTGACGCCGACGCTGCAGGCGCGACGCGACGGGGACGCGCTGGCGGGTCAGCGGTGTCGCGGACTTCGTCGCCGACGCGGATGTCGCCGACGTGATCATCGCGAACACCGACGCGGGCGTCGTCGCCGTCGACACCACCACGTCCGGTGTCAGCATCGAGCCCGTGCCGATGATGGGCGGGTTCCCGGCTTTCACGGTCCGGTTCGACGATGTGGCGGTCGACGAGCCGACACCCGTCGACGACGAACTAGCTGCACCGCTTCGCCAATGCCATTGTGGCGCTGGACTGTCTGGACCTGGTCGGCGTCGGCGAGGCGGTGATCGACCGCACCGTCGACTACACGAAGATGCGCGAGCAGTTCGGCAGGCCCATCGCGTCGTTCCAGGCCGCGCAGCACCTGGTCGCGGACATGCACATCGCGCTGGCGGCGGCCACGGCTCGCCGCGCACTCGGCGGTGTTCTGGCTCGGGCGCGGCCAGCACTGCGACGCGGGAGACGGCGGTCGCGCGGATGCGCGCCGCGGAGGTCAAGAAGATCACGCTCGACGCGCACCAATTGCACGGCGGCATGGGCTATGTCGTCGACACCGACCTGCACAAGTTCTCCGAGCGCGCCCGCGTGCTGTCGACGTTCGGCGGCGGCGCCGACATCGCAGCGAAATGGCTCGAGGGCGAGATGAACTCGGAAGGCAAGCGATGACGGCGGACAGCCTCATCGACCCGGAGTCGGCGGAGAAGATCGGCGCAGTCGTCGCGGTCGCGACGGGCGAGGTGTACCGACGGGACTGGCAGCGCTGGGCCGCCGCGGTCGGCGATCACAACCCGCTGTGGTTCGACCCCGACTACGCGCGGCAACACGGCTACCGCGACATCGTCTGCCCGCCGCTGTATCTGCAGTACGCGATCCTCGGGGTATCGGCGCTGGGCGACCTGCGGCCCGACGGGTCATCCGGTGCGGTGACGGGCAGCATGGCGTTTCCGCGCGCACCGCGGCGGATGGCAGGCGGCGAGAGCACGACGTTCCACCTGCCCGCGTATCACGGCGACGAGGTCGAGATGACGCGCACCGTCGAGTCGATCGTCGAAAAGGAGGGCCGGTCAGGCAAATTCGTGCTGGTGACGTGGCGGGCCGAATACCGCAACCAGCACCGCGAGCTGCTCGCCGAGGCCACGACGTCGATGATCGCCAGGCCCGCATGACCGAGCAGGTGTGCTACGAGGACGTCGACACCGGCGATGCGATCCCGGTGCTGACGGTGACCGTCGACGAGACGCAGATGTTCTTCTTCAGCGCCGCGACCTACAACGGCCACCGCATCCACTACGACAAGGAGTGGGCCCGCGACCGCGAGGGCTACGACAACGTGCTCGTCCAGGGCCCGCTGCAGGCGGCGCTGCTGTCGCGTGCCCTGACCGACTGGATCGGCGGCGACGGGCGGCTGGTGGCGTTCTCGGTGCAGAACCGCGCGATCGCGCTGCCGGGCCAGGAGCTGGCCTTCGGCGGCGTCGTCACCGGCAAGCGCGAGGACGGCCTCGTCGACCTCGACATCTTCTGCAAGCGCGGCGATGACGTGTTGATGCCGGGTACCGCGACCGTCGCATTGCCGCAGCGGGGTGCGTCGTGACGGGCCTGCGCGGCGAAGCGGCCATCGTCGGAATCGCGGAGCTGCCTGCCGAACGACGACAGAGCGGCCCGCCGTCGTTCACCCTGGATCAGTACGCGCGGCTGGCGAAGATGGTCATCGAGGATGCGGGCGTGGAACCCGCTGTGGTGAACGGGCTTTCGACCCACGGCATCGCCGAGTCGAACATGTTCGCGCCTGCCACGCTGTCGGAGTATCTTGGCTTGCCGCTGGACTTCGGCGATCGGGTCGATCTTGGCGGCGCGACCGCGGCGGGCATGGTGTGGCGGGCGGCGGCGGCCGTCGAGCTCGGGCAGTGCGACGCGGTGCTGGTCGTCATGCCCGGTTCGACCGAGATTCCGCGGTCGGAGGCGCGGCCGGGACGGACCCTCAGCTGGTACGGCGCGTCGAGCAACGACTACGGCTCGCCGCAGGCCGAGTTCGAGATCCCGTACGGCAACGTCGGGCAGAACGGTCCCGTACGCGCAGATCGCGCAGCGCTACGCCGCCGAATTCGGCTACGACGCAGCGGCGCTGGCGCGAATCGCGGTGCAGCAGCGCGAGAACGCGTGCGCACACCCGGGCGCGGTGTTCCACGGCAAGCCGATCACCGTCGACGACGTGCTGAACAGCCCGGTGATCGCCGACCCCATCCACATGCTGGAGACCGTGATGCGGGTGCAGGGCGGTGCGGGTGTGCTGATCGCGAGCGCCGACGTCGCGCGGCGGGCCCGTCATCGTCCGGTGTGGATCAAGGGTTTCGGCGAGCACATCCGGTTCAAGACGCCGACGTACGCCGACGACCTCGTCCGCACACCGATCGCCCGTGCCGCCGAACGGGCGTTCGCGATGGCCGGCGCGCAGCGGTCGGACGTCGACATGGCGTCGATCTACGACTGCTACACGATCACGGTGCTGATGACGTTGGAGGACGCAGGCTTCTGCGGCAAGGGCGAGGGCATGGCGTGGCTGACGGAGCACGACCTGACCTTTCGCGGCGACTTCCCGGTCAACACCGCGGGAGGGCAGCTGTCGTTCGGGCAGGCGGGCATGGCCGGGCGGCATGCACCACGTCGTCGACGGCGCCCGCCAGGTGATGGGTCGCGCCGCCGACGCGCAGGTGACCGACTGCAACACCGCCTTCGTCACCGGCAACGGCGGCATCATGAGCGAGCAGGTCGCGCTGATCCTGGGCGGTGACTGAGGTGACCGCACCGCTGCCGGAGCCGACGCCGGTGTCGCAACCGTTCTGGGATGCGTTGCGCGAGCATCGGATTCTGATCCAGTATTCGCCGTCGGCGGGCCGCTACGTGTTCTACCCGCGCACGCTGGCGCCGGGAACGTTGGCCGACGACCTGGAGTGGCGCGAGATCGACGGCGCGGGATCGCTGTACACGTATACCGTCGCGCGCAGGCCGACCGGGCCGCCGTGGGCGGAGAAGCTGCCGCAGCTGCTGGCGGTCGTCGAGTGGGACGTCGGCCCGCGGGTCAGCACGGAACTCGTCGACGTCGAACCCGAAGACATTCGGATCGGAATGCGGGTAGCGCCGGTGTTCTGCGATGTGCCCGACGCCGGTATCACGCTGCTGCGGTACAGGCCCGCGAATGTTTGAGACGGTGCAGCAGCTGCTGCGCTCGCGAATGGACGACAACACCGTCGCGATGGTGCACGGGGACCGGACGTGGACCTGGCGCGAGCACCTCGCCGAAGCGGCGGCCGAGGCGTCGGCGCTCATCGCGCTCGCGGACCCGTCGCGGCCCATGCACGTCGGTGCGCTGCTGGGCAATACGCCCGCGATGCTGCGGTCGATGGCGGCCGCGGCCCTTGGCGGCTACGTGCTGTGCGGTATCAACACGACACGGCGCGGCGACGGCCTGGCCGCCGACATCAGGCGGTCCGACTGCCAACTCGTGCTCGCCGACGTACGAGCACATGGCACTGCTGGACGGTCTCGATCTTGGCGGCGCAACGAGTGCTCGACGTCGACGGGCCCGAGTACCGCGACGCGCTGTCAAATGCGAAACCGCTTGAGCCGCATCGCGAAGTCGCTGGCGTCGACCCCGTCGTCATGCTGTTCACGTCGGGCACCAGTGGCGACCCGAAGGCCGTGCGGTTCGCCCATGCGATGGCGGTGATGTGCGGCACCAGCCTGGCCGAGCGGTTCGAAATGACCGCCGACGACGTGTGCTACCTGTCGATGCCGCTGTTCCACTCCAACGGAGTGGCGGCGGGCTGGGCGGTGGCGATCGCGTGCGGCGCGACGATGGTGCCCGCGAAGTTCTCGCCGTCGCGGTTCCTGCCCGATATCCGCCGCTACGGCGCGACGTACATGAACTACGTCGGCAAGCCGCTGGCGCTGGTGCTCGCGACGCCGGAGAAACCAGACGACGCCGACAACACGTTGCGGGCGGCGTTCGGCAACGAGGCCACCGACCGCGACGTCGACGAGTTCGCACGGCGATTCGGGTGCCGGGTGGTGGACAGCTTCGGGTCAAGCGAGTTCGCCGTCGTCGTGATGCGGGAAGACGGTTGCCCACCGGGATCGATCGGCAAGGGGTATCCGGGCGTCAGCGTGTATCACGCCGACACCGTGACCGAATGTGCGCCAGCGGTTTTCGACGAGCACGGCGCGCTGGCCAATTTCGACGAGGCGGTCGGCGAGCTGGTCAACACGTACGGCGTCGGCGGCTTCACCGGCTACTACAACGACGACGCGGCGACCGACGAGCGGATGCGGCACGGCATGTACTGGTCGGGCGACCTGGCCTACCGCGACGCCGACGGCTGGATCTACCTGGCCGGTCGCACCGCCGACTGGATGCGGGTCGACGGGGAGAACATGGCGGCGGGCCCGATCGAGCGGATCCTGCAGCGGCTGCCGGAGGTTAGCGTCGTCGCCGTGTATGCGGTTCCAGACGAGCACGTCGGCGACCAGGTGATGGCGGCCATCGTGCTGAACGACGGAGCGGCGTTGTCCCCCAAGCAGTTCGAAGAATTTCTCGCGTCGCAGCCCGATCTGTCACCGAAGGCGTGGCCGAGGTATGTCCGCATCAACGACGCGCTGCCGCAGACGGCGACCAACAAGATCCTCAAGCGCGCGCTCATCGCAGGAAGGCGTCACCGCGGGCGATGGCGTGCTGTGGGGGCGCGACCCGCGGAGCCGTGAGTTCGAACCCGCCAAGAGCCGAGTGCAGTAGTGCCCGCCTCTGAGCGACAATGTCGCTGAAACCGCATATCGGCTAAGCGCTAGCGACACTGTCGCTGCGAGGCGGGCACTACGGCAGATGCTTCCAGCCGTTGCGCGTCAGTAGTCCGGGCGTACTTCCCAGCCGCCGGGGCCGATCGACCATTCCGCCTTCCTCATGTGCGGTTCGTGGCCTGCGCGTCTGCAGATGTCGCGAAAGAAGTCGTCCAACAGGGTGATCGGGATCATCGCGCCGTCGGCGTTGAACCACTTGCTGTAGAGGAACACGATGCGCCCGTCGTCGACCCGCGGCCACAGCATGCTGTTGAACAAGACCACGGCCCCGGGTCGCGAGTCGCGGCTGAAGACCAACATGCTAGGGAAGTTGCTGCCGTAACGAGGATTGCTGACATGCATCCTGACGTAGCGATAGTGGTTGAAGTCCAACGGAATCACCCGGCTACCGCGGATGAACGTGATGGCGAGGTTCGGTTCGACGTTGCACTGGCGGACCGCCCGCGTCGGCCGCGCAAGGGACAAAAAGATCAGCAGGAGCACGGCGGCCATCAGCGGAATGCCCGCCTGTAGCGGCAGTTGAAACGCTCCGATACCGAAGACCACCCCGATGACCACCCCGATCCAGCTGGCCGCCGACTTGAAGTGCCAGAGGCCCACGAGATCCGCGTACGGCTGCGTCGGTGGCGAAAGGGCCGGGTAGGTCGGCTGCCCTGCGCCCGGCTGCTGACGAGACTGACCGGCGGCAACGGTGAAGCGTTTCCTGCGACTCATCAAGAAGCTCAGCAGCGTGCCGCCGCCCAGAAAGAGGACGAGAAACAGGATGCTGAACACCTGCGGCTGCAGGCCGAACGGTCCACTTGTCATCGCTTGTGTCATCGGTAGTCGACCTGCCAGTGCTTGATCCCGTTGATCATGCTCGACCGCAGCCGCTCCGGTGCGGCCACGGGCGTGAGGTCGGGAATGTGGTCGGCGATCGCGTTGAACATCAGGTCGATGGTCATCCGGGCCAGGTTGGCGCCGACGCAGTAGTGGGCGCCGGTACCGCCGAATCCGACGTGCGGGTTGGGGCTTCGCAGAATGTCGAACGTGAACGGGTCGTCGAAGACCTCTTCGTCGAAGTTCGCCGACCGGTAGAACAGCACCAGCCGCTGGCCCTTCTTGATCTGCACTCCGCCGAGTTCGGTGTCGACCAGTGCGGTGCGCTGGAACGCGGTGATCGGCGACGCCCAGCGGATGATCTCGTCGGCGGCGGTCTTCGGCCGCTCGGCCTTGAACAGCTCCCACTGGTCGGGGAAGTCGGTGAAGGCCATCATGCCCTGGGTGATCGAGTTGCGGGTCGTCTCGTTGCCCGCGACGGTCAGGGTGACGACGAACATCCCGAACTCGGCCTCGGTGAGCTGGCCGTCGGCGTCGGCGTCGATCAAGGTGCTGACGATGTCGTCGCCGGGTTCTTCGGCCTTCTGCGCCGCCAATTGCATTGCGTACCAGATCAACTCGGCGGTCGACTGCAGCGAGTTGTATTCGGCGAACTCGGGGTCGTCGTCGCCGCCGATCATCTGGTTGGTCCAGTCGAACAGCTTGTCGCGGTCCTCCAGCGGCACTCCGAGCAGCTCGGCGATCGCCTGCAGCGGCAGCTCGCGCGCGACCTGGAGGACGAAGTCGCCGGAGCCCTCCTCGGCGGCCTGCGCGGCGATGCGCTGCGCCCGCTCGTTGAGCTCGGCGCGCAGCCGTTCGACGGCGCGCGGTGTGAACCCGCGGGAGATGATCTTGCGCAGCCGGCTGTGCTCGGGGTCGTCCATCATGATCATCGACAGCCGCACCCGCCTCGATCTGGCCACCGCCGTCCGTTCACCTTGTAGCGCGGGACGATGGACTTCTTCTGCCGACGAGAACACGTCGCTGCGCAGCGACACCTCGCGGACATCGCGGTGCTTGCTGACCACCCAGAAGCCGCCGTCGCCGAAGCCGCCGACATCGGGCGGCTGCTCGTTCCACCAGATCGGCGCCGCGCGCCGGACCTCGGCGAACTCCTCCGTCGGCAGGCGGGACGCGTAGATCTCGGGATCGGTGAAGTCGAAGCCGGGTGGCAGGTTGGGAGCGGCCATCGCGGACCTCCTCGGACTGGCTTTCGTGATGGTAGCCAGCGATCGTGCATTACGGTTCGGATCATGGACGACGGCGTGCAGAGATTTATGCAGGCCATCAACGACGGGTTTCCCGCCGTCGAGACGATGACCGCCGCGGAGGCGCGGGCGCTGCTCGTCGGCCGACGCCCGCCCGTCGACGAACCTCGACGACGTGGCCAGCGCCGACGACCGCGTCATCTCAGGCCCTGGCGGCGACCTGCCGGTGCGGATCTACTGCCCGCACGGGGACGGCGGACTCGCGTCCGGCGGTGGTGTTCGCACACGGCGGCGGGTTCGTGCTCTGCGACCTGGACTCGCACGACGGCTTCTGCCGGGCGATGTCGCGCTTTACGGAGACGGTCGTCGTGTCGGTGGACTATCGGCTCGCGCCGGAGCACCGCGCGCCCGCGGCCGTGGAGGATGTGTTCGCCGCGTACTCGCTGGGTGATGGCCAACGCCGGCGACCTGGGCATCGACCCGTCGCGGGTGCTGGTCGCCGGCGACAGCGCGGGCGGCAACCTGGCCGCTGTCACCGCGCTGATGTGCCGCGAGCAGCGGCGCACCGATGCCCGCCGGGCAGGTGCTGATCTATCCCGTGATCGAGCCGTTCTTCGACACCGAGAGCTATCGCAAGTACTCGACCGGATACGTCAACACGCGCGACGCGATGCAGTATTACTGGCGCCAGTACCTCGACGACGCGATGCCGTCGCCGGAGTATCTGGTGGCGCCGGCGCGGGCCGAATCGCACGAGGGGCTGCCGCCCGCGGTCGTGGTGACCGCGGGGTTCGACGTGCTGCACGAGCGAGGGTGTGTCGTATGCGCAGCGGCTGCGGGCGGCGAATGTGCCTGTGGTGCATCGCGATTACCCCGGACTGTTCCACGGCTTCCTGACGATGATGCCGTTCGGGCGGGGGCTGCGGCCCGCGAACTGCTGTGGGCCGATATGCGGCGGCTGCTGACCGTGCCCGCGGAGGCGTCGGCGTGACCGTCGACGCGATCGTGATCGGCGCCGGCTTCGCCGGGCTGTATGCCGTGCACCGGTGCGCGTCGGCGGGTCTGACGGTGCTGGGCATCGAGGCCGCGCCGAGCGTCGGCGGCACCTGGTACTGGAACCGCTATCCCGGCGCGCGCTGCGACGTCGAAAGTGTCGACTACTCATACTCTTTCGACGAGGACCTGCAGAAGCGAGTGGACGTGGACGGAGCGGTTCGCGGCGCAGCCCGAGATCCTCGCGTACCTGGACCATGTCGCCGACCGGTTCGATCTGCGGCGCCACTACCTGTTCAACACCGAGGTCGTCGGAGCACAGTTCGACGAGGCGGCGGGCGAGTGGGTGGTGCAGACGTCGGCTGGCGAGACCCACCGCGGCCGGTTTCTGCTGTGCGCGACGGGTTGTCTGTCGGCGGTGAACCGGCCCGACATCCCTGGGCTCGATGACTTCGCGGGCGAGGTGTACTACACCGCGGCGTGGCCCCGCGAGGATCCGGATGCTGCGCGGCAAGAAGATCGGCGTGATCGGCACGGGGTCGTCGGGCATCCAGACCACGCCGATCCTTGCCGAACAGGCCGAGTCGTTGGTGGTGTTTCAGCGATCGCCCAACTACACGATCCCGATGCCGAACCATCCGTGGTCGGACGAGGATCTGGAGCGCATTCGGCGGGAGTATCCGGAGCGGCGGCGGACGTTCGGCGTATGCGCCCGCGGGCACGCCGCACGGCACGTATCACAAGAACGCACTCGACGCGGATCCCGAGGAGCGGGAGGAGGCGCTGTGGCAGCGCTGGCGCGACGGCGGCGTGCTGTTCGCCAAGACGTTCCCGGACCAGACGTCGGTGCTGGAGGCCAACGACATCGCGCGGCAGTTCGCCGAGGACCGCATCCGCGAGATCGTCGACGATCCCGCGGTCGCCGAGGATCTGATCCCCACCGACCATCCGATCGGCACGAAGCGCATCTGCACCGACGCGGGCTACTACGCGACGTTCAACCGCGACAACGTGCGGCTGGTGAACCTGCGCCGCGAGCCGATCGAGGCGATCACCGCCGGACGGCGTGCGGACGAGCGAGACGACGTACGCGTGCGACGTGCTGGTGTTCGCAACGGGTTTCGATGCGTTGACGGGTGCGATGACGCGCATCGATCCGGTGGGTCCCGGCGGGCAGCGGCTGTCGGAGATCTGGGCCGACGGGCCGGTGACATTTCTCGGCGTGATGGTGCCGCGGCTGCCGAACCTGTTCAGCTTCAGCGGGCCTGGCAGCCCGTCGGTGCTGGCGAACATGGTGCTGCACGCCGAGGTGCAGGTCGACTGGGCCGTCGAGCTGATGCTCGAGGCCAAGCGCCAGGGGATCACCGAGGTCGAACCGCGCCGTGACGCCGCGCGGGCGTGGACCAAGCCACGTCGGCGAGGCGGCGGAGCGGACGCTGTTCGTGAAGGCGCAGTCGTCGTGGTACCTGGGCGCCAACATCGACGGCAAGAAGCGGGTGTTCATGCCCTATGCCGGCGGGTTCGGCAACTACCACAGGTTCTTGGATGACGTTGCGCAGCAGGGCTATCCGGGGCTGGTGCTCACGACGCGATGAGCTAGCGCACCGAACCCGCGCCGGCAGATACCGCTGTCGAAGTGCCCGCCTCTCAGCGACAATGTCGCGCAAACTTAGACAGTGTCGACCAGTAGCGACAAAGTCGCTCGAAGGCGGGCACTTAGTCTTGCACTGCCTTGGCGAGTGCGACGTACTTGGTCAGGTTGGCCGACAGGAGCGTCGGGTCGCCGATGGAGATGGCGTAGCCCAGCCCCATGGCGATGACCGTCATCGCGGCGGCCAGGCCGGAAACATATTGATGTTGGCCATCGGCGCGAGCATCCGTCGGCACCTGGTGGATGCTACTGGTCGGAGCCGATACATTCGGGTGGTGACTGCCACCGTGTGGAAGCTGGACGCGTCGCACGGCCAGCTGCTGGTGAAGACGGGCGTCGCGGGCAGGGCGGCGAAGATGGGTCACCGGCTGACCATCGCCATGAACACCTGGCAGGCCGCGGTGGGGTGGACCGGCGGCGAACCCGTCGATGTCGACCTGACCGTTGAGGTGGAATCGCTCGAGGTGCTGCGGGGCGAAGGCGGCGTGAAGGGGCTGTCGGGTCCGGAGAAGGCGCTGGCACGGTCGAACGCCTTGGGGGTGCTGGATGCCGACCGGTTCCCGCTGATCCACTTCCACGCCGAGGGCATCGAGAAAACCAACGACGGCTACCGCATCGCGGGCACGTTGGAGATTCACGATCAGGCTCGCGATCACGCGGTCGACCTGCAGGTGGAGGACCTCGGGGACACGTGGCGGATGTCCTGCGAAACCGAGGTCCGCCACTCCGATTTCGGGTTGAAGCCCTACTCGATGTTGTTGGGATCGATGAAGGTCGTCGACGAGGTGACGGTGTCGTTCAGCGCGGAGCGGGCCAAGGGCGACTGATCCGGGGTTACTCCCGGAACGGGCGCGGCAACCGTGCTGGCGGCTCGGACAAGCCGACGCCGATCGTGCCCGCGGGTCCGGGTGGCTGAAGCCGTGGAATTCGGCGCTTTTTCAACAATTTTCGCGTGTTACAGTGTGGCGCTGAATTCATCGACTTGCGTTTGCGGCATCCCGCCGACGTGGTGGGTTCACGCCTAGGTGTATCGTTGACGGTGTTGGTAACCCAGCCACTCCGGAACGCATTCGCCGTCTTCCGCTGATCGCCGAGCAACCGCTCACGCCGGACACGCAGGTAACAACCGTCAATCGGAATTACCTTGACCGCTCCACCCTTCTTTCCATCTGCCCCCTCCCCGTTTGCATCGATCCTCGACCCCGTTGAGGCGCAACGCTTTTCCCGAATTGCTCGTGTCGGCGTCCTCAGTACCTATGCGCCGACGCATTGCGGACTGGCGACGTTCACCGCTGCCCTGTCCGACGCCTTGTGCGCGAGTGGCATCGATGTCGATGTCGTACGTGTGGCCGACGGGGCGCCTTCCTCGGCTGACCGGGTGATTGGTGAGCTGGTCAACGGTTCGGCGTCATCCGTAGCAGCAACCTCCGAACTGCTGAACCAGAGCGACGTCGCAGTCATCCAGCATGAGTACGGAATCTACGGCGGCGCCGACGGAGACGACGTCGTGGAGATCGTCGGCGGGCTGCGTGTGCCGTCGATCGTCGTCGCTCACACAGTCCTCAAAGACCCGACGCCACACCAGCGTTCGGTGCTGGCGGCGATCGCCTCGATGGCGGATCAAGTGGTCGTGATGTCCGAGGCCGCGAGGCAGCGGTTGTGTAACGGATTCCACGTCGACCGCCGAAAGATCACCATGATCCCGCACGGCGCGGCCGTCCCCAGCGGCCCTTCTACGAAGCGTCCGAGTAGACCCACCCTCCTGACCTGGGGACTGCTGGGCCCAGGGAAGGGTGTCGAGCGGGTGATCGAGGCGATGGGTTCGCTGAAAGATCTGCCCGGCCGGCCCCGGTATCTGGTCGCCGGCCAGACGCACCCGAAGGTCCTTGCCGACGATGGCGAGGCATATCGCGATGCCCGAATGGAACAAGCGCGCCGCGGCGGCGTAGCGGATTCGGTGTCCTTTGACGCCCGCTACTGGAACGTGTCGATGTTGCCTGCCCTCATCCAGTCCGCCGCGGTCGTCGTACTGCCCTATGACTCCACCGACCAGGTCACCTCCGGTGTTCTGGTCGACGCCATCGCGTGTGGCCGGCCGGTCGTGGCCACCGCATTTCCGCACGCCCTCGAGCTCCTCGGTACCGGAGCGGGCATCGTCGTCGGCCACGACGATCCAGACGCGATGGCGACTGCCCTGCGCCAGGTGCTGACGCAGCCGCGCCTCGCCGGCTCGATGGCCGCGGAGGCCCGTCGATTGGCGCCGGAGATGGCGTGGCCGATCGTGGCGAAGGCATACCTGAGCCTGGCGAACAGGCTCCTCACCGAGCGGCGGGCGCTGGTATGACGACCACGGCACCGCCTGCCAACTTCGACCATCTGCTGCGACTGACGGACCGTCGCGGCACCTTCGAGCACGCGTGCTTCGCCGAACCCCGGCCCGAGCACGGTTACTGCACCGACGACATGGCCCGCGTTCTTGTCGTGGCCACCAGAGAACCCGACGCCGACGGGCCGGTGAACGGTCTCGCCGGGCTTGCGGTGCGGTTCTTGAACGAGGCTCAGGCATACAGCGGTGCGTGCCGTAATCGCATGGACCGCAACGGCCGTTGGACCGACGAGCCGACCACGCAGGATCATTGGGGTAGATGCATCTGGGGCCTCGGTACCGCCGCTGCCCACAGTGACGTGGGCATTGTTCAAAAGTTGGCGGTGGTCCAGTTCGGGCGCGCCGCGCAGACACGGTCGACGTCGGCGCGAGCGATGGCTTTCGCCGCACTGGGAGCGGCCGAGCTTCTGTCCGTCGAACCCGAACACCCCGCGGCGCGCAAGCTCATCACCGACTATGCGGCTTCGCTCTCCGCACCCAATGGCGACAGCTCCTGGCCGTGGCCCGAGCCGCGACTGGCCTACGCGAACGCAGTGCTTGCCGAGGCGATGATCGCCGCGGGAGTTGCGCTCGACGACCCGGCCTTACAGCAGCGTGGCCTTGACCTGCTGGGCTGGCTGCTCGACTACGAAACCGCAGACGGCCACTTGTCTCCCACCTCGGTGGCAGGCAGGGGGGCCCAGGATGTCAGGCCCGCCTTCGACCAGCAGCCGATCGAGGTGGCCGCATTGGCCGATGCGTGTGCGCGTGCCGCTGCCGTCGACGCCGCTGCGACCTGGCCCGACGGTGTCGCGGCCGCTGCAGCCTGGTTCCAGGGCGCCAACGACGCGGGGCAGGTCATGTGGGACCCGGAGACCGGCGGCGGATTCGACGGACTTCTTGCTGACGGGGTGAACCAGAACCAAGGCGCGGAGTCGACTCTGGCTGTGATCTCGACATTGCAGCATGCTCAGCGCTTCTCCGTTGTGCCGCAATGACTTCGGTGCGGGCCGGACTCGTCACACGTAGCCCGCAACGCCTCGCGGCTGACCCGTCGAGGGTCATCACCCGGCTTTTCGTGCCCGGGCAGGAAGGCTTCGAGCACCAGGACTCCCGAGCGGGAGCAGTGCTGAGCCGCATCCTTGCCCTCGACGAGGACGAGGTGCGGTTGTCGTTGGACGACGTCGTCACGCGCTTCGACGGGCGGCATCGGGATCTGGTGGGCACCTTCCACAAGCATGCCGGTGAACTCGCCGATCGCCTGGATACCCACATCAAGAGGTCGCCCTCGCGAATGTTGTTGGTGGGAGCGACATTCACCAGTGAATACGCCATCGAGGCGGCGGCATTGTGCAACCCGAGCATCGTGGCCCACCCGGATCAAGCGGGGACGGCCGCGGGCAGCCTGCGATTCGTGATGAGCGTACGGGGTATCGGCGAAGGGCACCGGTCATCGATCGGGTTTCGGACGGGCGTCATCGACGCCGAGGGCGGCGTTACGGTCGACGCGCCGGCTCGGTTCGCCACGGTCGGAACGATTGGTTCGACGCTGCTCGACGCGGCGGTGTTCCGCAGTGAGCTCGCGCGGCTTCACGACGGAGGCGAGGCCGCCGACTACGTTCTCGACGCACTCGGCGGCAGGTTCACCAGAGCCGACCTCGACGAGCAACTCGGCAGACTCCAGACGCATATGAGCACCCGCGGCCATGCGCAGGAGACGATTTCGATGATTCGGGCCATCGCCGAGCGGTTCTACTCCGTCGAATTCACAGACGAGATACCGCTTTCCGAGCGGGTTCTGTACCCGGCGATGGACGCCGAGGCGATGGGCATGGAGGACGCGCGCTTCGTCCGCTTCGTCGACGACGACGGATCGGTCACGTTCTACGCCACGTATACGGCCTACAGCGGATCCCACATCAGCCAGCAGCTGCTCGAGACGACGGATTTCCAGTCGTTCACGTCGACGCCGATGGTTGGCAGGGCCGCGGCCAACAAGGGCATGGCGCTGTTTCCGCGTCGTATCGGCGGACGCTTCGCCGCCATGTCGAGGTCAGACCGTGAGTCGAATTCCGTTGCCTATTCAGATGATCCGCTCCTATGGCCGACCTCCGCGCCCTGCCAGCAGCCCACCCATGCCTGGGAGGCGTTGCAGCTCGGCAACTGCGGACCGCCCATCGAAACCGAGGCCGGTTGGCTGGTGCTCACCCATGGCGTCGGTCCGATGCGCACCTACCGGATCGGGGCGATCCTGCTGGATCTCGAGGAGCCGACCCGCATCATCGGTCAACTGCGGCAGCCGCTGCTGAGCCCAGCCGCCGACGAGCAGAACGGCTACGTGCCGAACGTCGTCTACTCCTGCGGTGCACTGGTGCACGCCGAGACCTTGGTGATTCCGTACGGGATCGGCGACGCGGCCATCGGCTTTGCGACGGTGCCGCTGCGTGAGCTGCTCGCCGAGCTCGCCGGCTGATTCGGTTGGCCGACGGTCACTTTGGAAGGAGAACGACCACGATGAGGAAGTACGCAAGTCAACAGCGAGACGCTCTTCGCGAGAACGCGATCCACGTCGGCGCCGGCTTCGTGGCGAAGGAGCGTCCGTACGTGGTGGAGGCGTTGTCGACGCTCGGACCGTACCTGGGAAAGTGGCACCCGCGAGACGTCGACCTGGAGGTCTCGCTGCAGGACCGCGGCGGCAAGGAGCAGCGCATCACACTGCGCACGACGCTGCCCGGCATGCCACCGCTGGTGGCGGTCGCCGAGAACCCGGACATTTCCCACGCAATCTCCGAGGTGAAGCGTGAGCTGATCCGCCAGCTCGAGCACCAGAAGTCGGCGAACGACCCGATGAAGAACCACCGCCTCCGGCGCGCGACGATCCGGCATCCCGGCGCTTCCGAAGGTTGATCAGCCGAGGCCATCCCCGTGCTTCGACGTGGACGTGGGAGCCGCGTGCCTGCCCGTGCGGACGGGATGCGGATAAGTGGCGTCTCGGCCCTGAAACGACAGGATGTCGGGGTTGCGGATGACACCGTCGCGAATCTCGATGGCCCGCGAGATCGTCGGGGTCGTCATCCCACGCCGACGGCCCGGCCAGGACGGTTTCGATGTGCGGCAACAACGCCTCGCTGATCTCCCAGGTCGCCGAGTTCCACAGGTAGGACGGACTGTGGTCCACGGCGTAATAGTGCACGCCGTTCGCCATCTCGATGACCGGCTCGGAAAACGAGGTCGGTCGTGCCCAGCTGAAACCCATGCCGGTGTCACACGAGACGTCGACGATCAGGCTCCCGGGAGCGAACGACGCCAAATCCTCCTCGGTGACGAAAACCAGCGGTGCGTTGGGATCCTGAAGGACGCAGTTGACGACGATGTCGTTGTCGGCGAGGAAGCGCGCCACCGGGATCGGCCCGTCCGGCAGATCCGCCCAGGTCCGTTCCGGCGTATCCGGGTCCTGTCCCATCTGGACGATCTGCGTGGAGTGAATCGGCGACGCGACCGCGGCCACGTCTCGGTTGGTCAGCACGCGCACATCGTCGACGCCGTGGGCGTTCAATACGGTGACCGCGCCGCGGGCGGTGGCGCCGAATCCGATGACGGCAGCCCGCAGCCGACGACCGTAGCTGCCGGTGATTCCCGACCAGTCGCATGGCGTGCAGGACGGAGCAGTAGCCCGCGAGCTCATTGTTCTTGTGAAAGACGTGCAGGCCGAACCCGCCGTCGGGCTCCCAGTGATTCATCGCCTCGAAGGCGATTATCGTCATCCGCCGGTCGATGGCGATCTGCGTCAGGGCCGAATTCTGCACGCAGTGTGGCCATCCCCAGACGATCTGTCCCGCCTGGAATTCCGCGAGATCCTCGGCCTGGACCTTGGGTAGCAGGATGACGTCACACTCGGCGACGAGCTGCTCTCGAGTGCCTGATCCCACCGACGAGTTCGGCCAACCCGTCGTCCGTCGCGCCGAAGTCGGCGCCGTAGCCGTGCTCGAGGAAGATCCGCGGTGTAACGCCGGGATCAATCCTGGCGAAATGCGCAGGATGAATCGGCAGCCTCTGCTCGTTCTCCTTACGTGAGCGGGCCAGGACACCTAACGAAAGGCTTTGTGCCTCAGCGCTTCTTGTCATGGGACAAGGCTTCGGTCAGCGAGTTCTTGGTCGCCATCTTCGCGTGCTTGGCGGCGCGCTTCTCTTTCAGGGATTTCCCGGACTTCTTGGTCATCGTTTGTCGAGGAGATTTATCGGTCATCGCTGGCCCCTTGATCATGGGGGCCTGGTTGGTCCCGATCGCCTGACTTTACCTTGCTGGGGTCTCATACGCCGAGCGACGTAGACATACAGCGTTGACCTACAGCGTTGTCAGCATTAAGCTGGGGTTACGCCGACGCGTTGCCGTTTCATCTCGGCCGGTCCGCACTCACTTCGGGTTCTCACAACAGCCCCCCGCCGCACGGCCGGATCACCAGGACATCCAATGGCAATCGCCGACATCGCTGCGTACACGCATCTGAGCAAGACCGACATCGAGACTTTCGGGTACGAACTGGACGCCATTCGCTGCGACGTCGAGGAATCACTCGGTGAAAAAGACGCCACCTATATCCGGCGCACCATCATCTTCCAAAGGCTGCTCGACGTCGGCGCGCGACTGCTCATCGGCGGCACCCGGACACGGGCAGGCTGGGTGTTGGGGACCGCGTCGCTGGCCTATGCGAAGAGTGTCGAGAACATGGAGATCAGCCACAACGTCCTCCATGGTCAATGGGATTGGATGAACGACCCCGAGATTCACTCGAGCACCTGGGAGTGGGACATGGTCGGGGTCACCAAGCAGTGGAAGTACTCGCACAACTACCGCCACCACGTGTTCAGCAACGTGCTTGGCATGGATGACGATATCGGCTTCGGCGTCATGCGGGTGACCCGCGATCAAGCCTGGAAGCCGCAGTATCTGCTACAGCCGCTGCAGAACGTGTTGTTGGCCGCCACATTCGAATGGGGTATCGCTCTGCACGGTATCGACTTCGAGCGGATTCGGGCGGGCACAGGGGCCGAAAGGGGCTCGGAGGCAAGGGCGCTGATCGGAAAGATCACCCGCCAGGCAGTCAAGGACTATGTGCTCTTCCCGGCGCTGAGTCGATCCCGGTGGCGCAGAACCTTGGCGGCAAACGCGACGGCCAACCTTATGCGCAACCTTTGGGCGTACGTGGTGATCTTCTGTGGGCACTTCCCTGACGGCGCGGAGAAATTCACCGTAGACGTGCTCGAGAATGAAACCCGGGCCGAGTGGTATCTGCGGCAGATGCTGGGCGCCGCGAACTTCAAAGCGGGCCCACTGCTGGCTTTCTCGAGCGGTAACTTGTGTTACCAGATCGAGCACCACCTATTCCCCGATCTGCCGAGTAACCGGTATGCACAGATCGCGGTGCGGGTCCGCGCGCTCTGTGACAAATACGACCTGCCCTACAACAGCAATTCGATTGTGCACCAATATCTGTCAACGCTAAGAATCATCAACAGACTGGCGCTTCCCGACCGCTAACAGGCTGGGAACGGCGTTGCGGTCACGCCCCCGGATGCTGCTCCTGGAGGTTAGCCATTGCCGCGACGACGGTGTCGACTGCGGGCAGCGATCCGTGCGGGTCACAGATTCGTAGCAGTCGGGACACAGCGGCACCAGGTACCATCACCCAACCCATTCCGGTACGCGCGCAGCAAACCGAGACTCTGTGTAGCGCCGAGAAGCCTTCGGCACCGAAGAATTCGAGACCGCTGAGATCCAGGATCAGTCCGCGGCATCGCATCGCCTTCACAAGCGCGTAATCGGTGAGGGTGTTCGCGTTTGCCCCGTCGATGTCGCCGTGTGCGCTGACAATGGCCACCGACGACATCGTCCATCGAGTGTCGAATTGCGCCGTGCGACGCTCGGCGAGTGGTCGACGTCTGGTACGACGAACAGACGTTTCAGTCATGGTGATCCCGTCGGGCAGGCGATCACCGGCGTGTGGGGGCTCGGAGCCAGCGCTCCTTGAGTTCAGCGGCGGGCAGCCGAACCCATCCCGGACCAGCTGAGGTTCTCAGCACCCACGACGGTACACCTATGTAGTGGTTCAAAGGTGACATCCGGCGGCGGGCCGGAATCAGGCACCTGCCAGCCAAAACCCATTACTGTAGGACGTATCTCGCTGCGACTACGCCGCGAGATACGTCGCCGGTGGCCGCAATCCACGTCGGGCACCGGCGGGACTGTGAGCGCAGGTGCTGGCGATGGCGGAGTTGACCGCAGACGATGACGTAGCGCGGACATCGCAGCAGCTCAGCGCCGACGACGCCGACTTGCAGGCCGCCATCGGCAACCTCGCGGGTCTGGTTGCGGACAGTCTCGGGTTGCCTGAGCTGCTGGCTGAGGTGGCCGCCTTCGCAGTAAGCGCGATACCCGGCGCCGATGGTGCTGGAGTGACGTTGTTGCGGTTCGATCGGCCGGACAACATGGTGGCGGCGTTGGCGGCCAGCGCTCCGTTTGTCGCCGAGATCGACGAAATCCAATACGTGACTCTTCACGAGGGGCCTTGCATCACTGCAGCGCTGGAACGCCGCACGGTGCGGTCCGGGTCGTTGGGTGGCGAGAAGATGTGGCCGCGGTTCGGCCCGCGCGTGGGCAGGTTAGGTGTGCACAGTGCCCTGTCGCTGCCACTGCTGCTGTCGGATCAGGTGATCGGGGCGATCAACGTATACGCCCACGGCAAGGACGTCTTCGATGAGCATGCCGCCGGCCTCGGCGAATTGTTCGCCAAACCGGCCGCGGTCGCTGTGCACAACGCCCAGATCCTCGCCGACGCGCACTCTCTCACCGTCCAGTTGCAGACGGCGCTGTCGACGCGCCCGGTGATCGATCAGGCGATCGGCCTCATCCGGGGACGTACGGGACGCAGCGTCGAGGACGCGTTCGCCCACCTACGCGCGATAAGCCAAGCCGAACACCGCAAGTTGGCCGACGTGGCTCAACAAATCGTCGACGAAGCCGTGCGCCGCGCCCGCGCCCGACACAAACCGAGCGAGTAGGTCGACAAGCTGGGAGCGTTCAGACGCCCGCGTGCCCTGGTTCTACAGCCGCACCGTTCGCGGGCTCGCCGCTGGTTGCCACGTCGGTCCACGACAATGCCGGTGGTTCGACTGGGGCGGGTGGGGGTGTGATCTCTTTCGCGGCGGCGGTTTCCCGAGTGAGGAAGCTGCTGATCTCGCCGATCGCACTCATCATGGGCGCGGGGAACACAACCGTGGTGTTCTTCTCCACTCCGAGCTCGGCCAAGGTCTGCAGATTGCGCAGTTGCAAGGCGAGCGGGTGCGCCATCATTGTGTCGGACGCATCCCCAAGGGCGGCGGCGGCCATCGATTCGCCTTCGGCAGCAATGATTTTGGCACGCTTCTCCCGCTCGGCCTCGGCTTGCCGGGCCATCGCGCGTTTCATGCTTTCGGGTAATTGAATGTCCTTGAGCTCGACGAGGTTGACTTCCACGCCCCACTCGAGGGTCGCCACATCAAGGATTTTCTGGATGTTGTCGTTGATGACGTCGGTTTCGGACAGCGCCTCGTCGAGGGTGTGCTGACCGACCACCTTGCGCAGTGTCGTCTGCGCGATCTGGTTGATGGCTGATCCGACGTTCTCGATGGCGATCACCGATTTCACGGCATCGACGACGCGGAAGTATGCGACGGCGGAGATGTCGACGCTCACGTTGTCGCGGGTGATGATGCCCTGCGACTGGATCGGCATCGTGACTATGCGCAGCGACACGCGGACCAGCCTGTCGATCACCGGGATGATCAGGGCCAGGCCGGGTTCCTTCACTCCCGCCACCTTGCCGAGCCGGAACAGCACACCTTTCTGGTATTGCGTCACGATCTTCACCGACTGAGTCAACCCGATGAGGACGAGAACGGCGACGATCGCGATAACGACGAAAGAGGCGGTCAGAGCATTCATGGCATGTCCTTGGTAGAGGGTTAGAAGTGGCGGGCTGCGCGTGGCTATTCCGCAGCCGTCATCCAGCGAGCCGGTGGACCCTTGGCTCGTTCAGTTGGTCGCGGGAGGTGACCGCTTCGCTTC
Source organism: uncultured Actinomycetota bacterium (assembly GCA_963813275.1). Lineage (GTDB taxonomy): Bacteria > Actinomycetota > Actinomycetes > Mycobacteriales > Mycobacteriaceae > Mycobacterium. Next base: position 119,228 of record CAWEYH010000002.1, read on the forward strand.
GAAAGGCCGTCGCTTGATGTTGCAGGCGGGACGCCTGGGCCGTTTTGATATCGATCTCGACCTGGGCCGCGTGAGCTCTCGCATCAAACTCGTCGGCGACCGCTTCTTGGGTGCGTGTCTTGTATGCCACGACGACGAGCACGCTGGCGAGCACCAGTGTCGCGAATGCGGCAACGACTATCAAAACCATTGTGTTGGTAACCATGTCGGTCCCTTAGGTTGGTCGAGCCGGTTTCGGAGCGACGCCACCGCGCCGACCGCGATCCCAAAGAGGAACTACGTGCCGGTCGACCCCGTGGGGTGTTATCCGAACACGGAAGAATCGGTCTGCGGGTGGGTCGCCCCTGCATTGCTTCGCGCCACGATCGCGCGATCGCGGTGACGAGCAAGACAATCAACCAACGGTGACAAGCGCTCGAAGCCTCTCATCGGCTGGTAGATCTCCAGTACACACCCCTTTCGAGGACAAGTCAACAGTGTTGACACATAGCGTTAACATACTATGACAAGATCTGTCAGCGACCTGAAGGGAAGTGCTGCTCGCGATGACGAAACAGCGGACCTCGCCGGAACCCGGCGCCGACAGAATTGACCCGTCCGCCGCGGCCGTCGGCCAAACCGACGGTCCGGTCAGCCGATCGGTGATCCTGCAGGCGGCGCTGGGGATCATCGACCGTGACGGTATCGACGGGTTGTCGATGCGCCGCCTCAGTGAAGAGGTGGGCCGCGATCCCACAGTGCTCTATCGACACGTACCGAGTAAGGCGGCGCTGCTCGACGGTGTCGCGGAGATCGTGCTCGGTCAACTACGGGTGGATACGGCTGATCCAGACTGGGCGGGTCAATTGCGCACCGTCGCTCACGAGTTCCGCCGGTTGGCCGTCACACACCCAAACGTGGTGCCGCTGTTAGTGACTCGGCCGCTGGCGACTCCTTTGGGACAGCGGCCGCCGGGGATGCTGCGGCCCCTCGAGGATGTCGTCGCCCTGCTCACATCCTCCGGCTTCAGCGGGGCAGATGCCCTGCACATCTACCGGGTGCTCTTCGGCTATCTACACGGCCACATCCTCACCGAGCTGCAAGAGGTGATCGAACGACCGGAGGAGACCGACGATGTGTTGCGCCTGGGCTTGCACCGGTTGGAGATCACCGAGTTCCCACAGGTGCGCGCCTTGGCATCGGTCCTGGCGTCCTACGACGGTGAGGCTGAGCTCGACCGCGGTCTCGATCTGCTTCTCTTCGGTCTCACGGCGACACTTACGACGCCGGACGGGTCGTCTCGATCGTGATCGGGGACAACGGCTAGCCAACGCAAGTGACGGGAAGGGGCGTACCGTCAGGAGTATCGGGCAGCTCGGTTGCGAGCGAAGATGCTCGACTAAGAAGGAAAATTCATGGCTTCGCCAACAATCCGCCGCACGCCCTACGACCAACGCGTCCAGCTCGTCAAGGACATCATCAAGAAGCACTCGAAGATCGGCGACGAGGCGGCAGGCGAATTAGCCGTGCAGATCCTCTTCGCGCTGAACTCAATCCCCGAGAAGATCCGCTGACCATGGCAGTTACCGTGACACTGCCCGACGGCGCAACCGACAAGTACATGCGGTTCGGCGATGCCTACGTCAAGCACAGCGACGGAAGGCTCGATGTCGTCCGCGGCGGTGCTAGACAGCCGTACAGCTACGCGTCGGGGGAGTGGGCCGACGTTGAAGGCAACGAAAAGTCTTGGAAGAAGGGCCGTTTCTGGGGCTGACACCACGACGTGGCTGCCATCCGGAATGAACAGTGAACCGCCCGGCGTTCCAGGGTTCGAACGCCGTGAGGGGTGTAGCGATGTCGAGTCAGCAGACGCAGACCGGCGCTGTCGGTTTTCACAGCGGCGAGCTTGCCGCGCAACGGCGGGCCGGAGTCGAGGCAGAAGCCGCCCGGTTGCGGCCGATGATGGGTCCGGGCGAGTTGCGCGGCGGTGCCGCTGCATTGTTGGCGCACGCATCGTTCGCCGCAATCACCGCGCGCGATCGCGACGGGCGCTTGTGGATTTCACCGATGGCCGGACCGCCGGGCTTCCTGGTGGCGGCGACGCCGACGCGACTGTCGCTGCGCGATACGCTGCCCGTCGGCGACCCGCTGCATGGGCTTCACGAGAGTCAGCCGGTCGGAATCGTCGTGATGGACTTCGCCGCCAAGCGACGCGTCCGCATCAACGGCACGTTGACCGCAACCGACGGCGGCATGCTCCAAGTGGATGTCACCCAGGCATACGGCAACTGCCCGCAGTACATTCATCCTCGGGCGATCAGCGCGGAAAACGAAGTTGTCGCAACCGATTTGCACATCGAGCGCAACATCGACATTGCGTGCCGACGACATTGCACTGATCCGGTCGGCGGATACATTTTTCCTTGGCACCACTCATCCCGAGCGCGGCAACGACGCGTCGCATCGCGGAGGTCCGGCCGGATTCGTGCACGCCGATCACAACATCGTCGAGTGGCCGGACTTCGCGGGCAACAACATGTTCAACAGCTTCGGCAATCTCGAGATCGACCCGACAGCCGCGCTGCTGTTCATCGACTTCGACAGCGGGCGCACACTTCAGCTGTCTGGCAAGGCTGTTGTCGAATGGGGGAAGTCAGTCGCGCGCGGCGACACAGGCCGCTGGGTGCGCTTCACCACCGAACGTGTCGTCGGGAGCCGACGGCCCTAGGACGTGTCTTGCAAGAGCCGCGATGAGTCCTGCCGCCTAAGGCGGTCATAGTGTCGAACCCCTTACGGAGGAGGACTCCTGGTGCGCAGCGTGACCTATTCGATGGCCGTCTCACTTGACGGCTACATCGTCGGGCCGGACGGCAACTTCGACTGGGCGGCGCCCGACGAGGAGGTTTTCCGCTTCGCCACCGACGAAGTACGGGAGGTCGGCGTTCACCTGTTGGGACGACGGCTGTACGAGACGATGCTGTACTGGGAGACCGCCGACCAGGATCCATCGCTCGAACGACTTGGAGCGTGAGTTCGCCGCGATCTGGAAGGCGCTCCCAAGGGTTGTGTTCTCCACCACGCTGTCGGCGGTCCAGGGCAATGCCCGCCTGGCTTCGGGCGGTTTGGCGGAGGAGATCGAGCGATTGCGAGCCGAGCCGGGGGACGGTGACATCGCGATCGGCGGCGCTGCTCTCGCCGCCGAGGCAGCCGCGTTGGGCCTGATCGACGAGTACCGTGCCAGGGTTTGCCCGGTGCTGGTCGGCGGTGGCATTCCGTTCTTTCCCCGGCGCGAGCGTCGAGTGGATCTCGAACTCGTCGACACCCGCACCTTCAGCTCGAGAGTCGTCTATCTCCGCTACCGCGTGGCGCGCTAGACGTCCCACCTGTTGCACGATGTGCGCCGGCGGGCGCCGTCAGCTCCCGTCAGCCGAACTCGTAGCGCACCTTCGGCGTTGCCCGCCTCACAGCGACATTGTCGCTGGCGATTAGGCGCCCTACGCTTGCGCGACAAAGTCGGTCGGAGGCGGGCAGGACGCTCCACCACTCAGGCATCGCCCGGCGGAGTGGACAGCTGCGTTGTCGGGTCGGATGCCGGTTCGCGACGCTGGATGCGAAGCTCGGCGGTGGGCGCGGAGATTTCTTCCGTTGGTGGAGCCGCGAGCACAGTCGTCGAATCCTCCCGCAGCCGAACAATTCTCGGCACTTCGGCGGGTTGCGGTGGCCGCGCGATTGTCGGTGGCGCGGAGGGCGGCGCCGCGGAGGCCGAGTGAGCGGGCTTTGCAGATCGGGTCTCGCGGCGGCGGACCAGGTAGCCGGCCAGCGGCCCGGTGAACAGCATGGCGACCAGCACGGCGAGGCTCAGCGCGCAGACGGTCACGTCGAACGTACTGGTGATCTGCTGGGCCAGGTTGTTGCCGTAGACGGCGTCGGGCGACTGCTCGGCGTAACGCGAGGCGAGCGCGACTCCGATGGCCAGGTTCGCGACCGTGAAGACGAACAGCAACCCGCTGAACGCCGCGATGACGGTCAACACGACCTCGCCCTTGACGAGCTGGCGGTGCAGCCACCGCGCGATCAAGCCGGTGATCACGTTGAACGCCGTCATCGCAGCGGTGTCATACAGGGCGCGGGGCAGATCCAGCGACCAGGCGATCAGATAGTCGACGACGCGCAGCGCGGCCGCGGCGAACGCCCAGAACGCGATGAGCGTCAGACATTTCTCCGCGGCCGAGCGGTAGGCCCCTACGGTCGGCGGCTTGATGAGGAAGATGGCATAGAGCGTCGTTGGTGCGACGATCGCAGCGGCGGCCGCCCAGAACAGGTAACCCTCGTAACCGACGGCGGCCGTCGAGGTGTTCTGCGCGATGCCGTGGAAGGCGTCGACGTCGCGGCCGATGGGAAGGATCCACACCAGCGTGGCCGCCAGCGCTCCCGAGGCGCCCAGCGCGGTGGCGGCCAGCCTCGCTGCGGCGGTCTTCTCGATGAGCCAGCGCGACGCGATGACCAACGCGATCATCGCCTCCGCGCCGTAGAGCAGTGTGGTGATGATGACGGCGACGTCCTGGCCGCCGAAGTCGCCGTTCGTGACGAACAGATAGCGCAACCGCCAGTACACGTTGAAGGCGACCGACAGCGTCGCCAGTGCGATCGACACCGCACCCAGCACCCGCGCGGCCGCATACCAGCGCCGAAACCCGTTGTCCTGAATAGTGATACTGGTGATCGGCGGCTGAGACGCGAGAAGCGCGCCCCCCGTCCCCAGCAGCAAGCCGGGTCCGACCCCTGGCGGCACGAGACCGGTTCCGCCGTTGCGCCACGTCTCCAGCAACTGATACGCGACGAAGCCGATTGCGACGATGAGGTAGGCGAGGCTGAGCAGCAGCCGGATGCGGCTTGTGCGTCGGACATCCTGGTCGGAGGCCGTGAGCCGGAACGGGCCGACATGCGGCGCAAGCGCGGCGAGGACGGCGAGCAGCGTCACGACGGTGATGAGGGCGACGAGCAGGCCGTTGCGGCCAGGCACGCCGACACCGATGTCCAGGTTCCAGGGCAGCAGCAGCGCGAGGACGAGCAGCGCGACCGCGACTCCGTCGCGCATTACGTTAGCGCGGCCGGGCACGTAGCCGACTCGGGGCGACCGGGCAACGACGGCCGCAGCGGACGTCGCCACCACGGCGGTGTCGGGCGCGTCGTAACGCTGGTCGCTCACGTGACGATTCCTTTCCAGGGTGACGACTCGGGTGGCGCCACCCCAGCGTGGTCACTTTTGCTTCCGTGCACAAGCAATTCTGCGTCGGCTCGACAGCCAAGGACGCGAAAACCTGTGCGGTAGCTTTGGCACGTCGCGAGAGGCAAGGAGTGGACCTGTGGACGTAGTCCTCGGGGTTGCGGTCACCGGACGGGTGGCGCGCCTGGCGATGATCGGTTCGCCGACCTCGAGCGGCCAGGTGTTCGACGAGTACGCGCTCGACCTGACCGATGACGCGATGTCAGACCTAGCCGACACCATCGTCAGCACCTACCGTGCGGTCGCGGACTCGGGCAATCGGGTGGCCGCGACACGGCTCTGCCTGCCCGACGCGTCGCAGGCCGAGACCTTGAGCCAAACCGTGGTGAACGCGGGAGTGCAGAACGTCGAATTGGTGACGGAGACCGACGCAGCCGCGGCCTTGGCTCGAAGTGTCGGCGCGGACGCCGCGCTACTGCTGGCCGACGACGACACCGTAGCGCTGACGGTGGTCGGCGACGACGAGGAGTCGACCTCGGTGCTGGCGTCGGTGCCCATCGGCTCGGCCGGTGCGGCCGTCGCGTGCGCCGCTGTGCTTGCGCAGGTGCCCAGTGAGGCCACCACCCGTGTCATGTTGGTCGGGCAGCGTCTGGACCTCGATTCGGTTGCCGCCGAACTACGTTCGACGATGCCGGTGGAGGTGCCGCCGGATCCGGGCTTCGCGATCGCCCGAGGCGCGGCGCAGACGGCCAGTGATCCCGGGTTCGCCCCGGCGAGCGCGGCGACACAGATGGCGCCGGCTGTTGACGCGACGCAGATGGCGCCGGCCGCCGACGCGACGCAGATGGCGCCGGCTGCCGACGGGGTAGTTGGGCCGCTGTTGGCCTACTCGCAGGACGAGCCGGACCTCTACGAAATGCCCGCGGGTTCGCTCGAGGAGTTCGTCCCGGAGCAGGAGGACGAGTCGGCATACACCGCGGTGATCGCGCCGCCACCGCCAAGGACACTGCTGATGGGCAGTGCGATGGCGTTCGTGGTGATCAGCTTCGCGACGCTGGCCGTCACGGTCGCGGTCAACATTCGGCCGACCGCCGACGCCAAAGCGCAGCCGGTACCGGCCATCCAGTCGGAAACGGTGCCGGGGCGTTACCTGCCGGCGCTGCCGCACGAGCCGGATCCGGTGGCGTTGCCGATCGCGGTGGTGTCGCCGCAGCCCGCTGCGCCGGCCGCGCCGAGGGTCAGGACCAACCAGGTCCCGGTGCCCAATAACGTGCCGTCGGCCCCGCCGGCGATCGAGCCCGGACCGGTGCCTCCGGCTCCGGAAGTGCCGCCGATTCCAGTTCCCCCGACTGTTTTCCCGCCGTGGAACCCGTTCCCCATGCCGACGTACCCATGGCCGACGACGACCACAACGACACCGACAACCACGACGACGAGCCCCACGACAACCACGACGACGACAACAACGACCACGACCACTACGACCACCACGTCGCCGACGACCACGACAACAACGACGACGACGTCGAGTCCGCCCCCGCCGCCGCCAGAACCCGCGCCCGCTTATAAACCACCTGCTCTCGCGCCTGCGCCGGCTCCTGCACCCGCACCTGCGCCCGCTCCCGCCTTCGCACCCGCGCCTGCACCCGCCCCGGCGCCCGCACCAGCTCCTGCACCCGCGATAGCTCCGGCTCCCGTGGTACCGGAGGTGCCGTCGAGTGGGAGCGGATCTTCCAGCGGGGGTGGGGGTTCCGTCGATGCGCCCGCGACAACGCCGGTGTTGTCGCCGTAATCCATGTTCGGCAAGCCATATGTGCGGACGGCCGTCGCGGTTGGAGCGGTCTTGATCGCACTCACTATGGCGTGCTCGCAAGGCGATTCAGCGCAGACAGCCGAGACCCACAGCACGCAGGCGGCACCGGTTCCCGTTGCGCCTGCACCCGCGCCGACGTTGCCGCCCGTTGCGGCTTCCCCATATGACTTCGGCGCTGTCTCCAAGCTGATCGACGATGCAATCGCAGCCAACGAGCTGCCCGGTGCCGTGGTGCTGGTCGGGCACGGCGGCAAGGTCGTCTTCCGTCAGGCGTACGGCGTGCGCAAGCTCGCGGGGGAGCCCGGGTTGGACGGGTCGCCCGCGCCTGCGGAGCCGATGACCGAGGACACGATCTTCGACGTGGCGTCGTTGACGAAGCCGCTCGCGACGGCGCCCGCCGTCATGCAGCTTTTCGAACAGGGGAAGGTGCAGTTCGACGATCCGGTGCAGAAGTATCTGCCGGACTTCAATACGGCGAACGATCCCGTGCGCGCAGCGGTGACGGTTCGCATGTTGCTCACGCACACGTCGGGCGAACCGGGTGATGTCGAGCTCAAAGATCCGTGGGGTTTGGACTCGACCGACAAAGCGGAAGGATTTCGTCGTGCGATGACCACGCCGCTGCGGTCGAAACCCGGCGAGTTCTTCAGCTACTCCGACATCAACTTCATTCTGCTGGGCGCGATGGTCGAGAAGCTCACCGGCGAAGCGGAAGACGATTACGTGCAGCAGAACGTCTTTGGGCCGCTTGGTATGACGGAGACGCGCTATCTGCCCGCGGATAAGGCGTGTGGTCCGCACTCGATGAGGGGAGCGGCGCTCGCCTGGGCTCCCGCGACAGCAGGGTTCGCGCCGGTCGAATGCCCTGCTGGCACATGGAGTACGAGTCTGTTGTCGCGCATCGCGCCGACGGCTCGGGACGAGGAGAGCAGAGCGGAGCCGGACAAGAATCCGGATATCGATTACCTGCTTCGGGGCACAGTGCAGGACACGACAGCGCGGCGTATGGGCGGAGTGGCGGGGCATGCCGGTGTGTTCTCGACGGCACACGACGTCGGCATCTATGCGCAAGCGCTGCTCGACCGACTTGCGGGGCGGCCGAGCACGTTTCCGCTGCAGCAAGCGACTGTGGAGTTGATGACGACTCCGCAGCAGCCGGGACATAGCGCCGAACAAATCGAGGCGGCTAACAACGCCGACAGAGAAGCCGTCGGTAAGCGACTAAGAACAACAGATCCGCTGCTGGCTCCGCACTATCCGGCGATCGAGGGACAAAACCTGCGCGGCTTCGGCTGGGATATCGATACGGGGCAGTCGACGGCGAGAGGCATGGTCTTTCCCATCGGTAGCTTCGGCCACACGGGCTTCACCGGAACCAGCATTTGGATAGATCCAGGCTCGGATACGTACGTGGTGTTGCTGACGAATTCGATTCACACGCGAGGCAGTCCACCGGTCACGAAGCTGCGGGGAGACGTGGCGACGGCGGCAGCTCAGGCGCTGGGGCTTTATTAGCAAAGCAAGGTTTTGCGGATTGACCTGATGAGACGTGGTTTCTCGTTACGCTCCCGATGTCAGACCACATCGCGAATCGGGGAAGATCACTATGAGCGAACGTCAGATCGCCCGTAACAAGGCCGCCGCCATCACCCAGCAACAGGCAGAAGACGCTCGCCAGCTGCGGGAGTTCGAGGCCTTCGCGAAGTTCTCCGACGCCGACCTGAAGCGTCTTGTCCAGGCATCGCATCGCACCTCGACGTCGGGGCCGTGGCCCCTGATCCAGGAGCAGACCGTGTCGGACTCCTGCTACATCCTGCTCAGCGGGGAGGCGGCGGTGTACGTCGGCCGGGACCGGATCGCGGTGGTGGGGCCCGGCGAGGTGATCGGGGAATCTGCGCTGAAACACGGCAAGTTGCGCGGGGCGACCGTGACGACGACGGGCCGAGCAGAAGTGCTGCATGTCGATCGCAATGACCTGCACCAACTACTCGCCGAGCTACCCGCGCTGCAAGAACTCATCGATGCGACGGTGGCGCGACGCACGCCGGGCGCAACGACTGATTGAGGAGGCCTACGGTGCCGGCGTGACAGCGCGGGCTTGTGAGGCTCGACATGCGGTTTGATGATCACGTCAGACCGGGTACGCAGAAGGTCATATGGAGCGGTTAAGTGGGCTCGACGCCAGTTTTCTCTACGTCGAATCGCCCAATGTCCCATTGCATGTGTGCTCGGTCGTCGAATTGGATACGTCGACGATCCCTGGCGGCTACTCCTATCGAGCGACTCCGTGGCGACCTGGCGTCGAGGATCAGGGCACTGCCGGAGCTCCGAGCCAAGCTCGCTGACAGTCAACTGAACATCGACCACCCCGTATGGGTCGAGGACGAGGACTTCGACGTGTCGCGCCATCTGCACCGGGTCGCCCTTCCGGCGCCGGGAGGGCGCACGGAGCTGGTCGAGATTTGCGGGCATATCGCGTCGATGCCGCTGGATCGAAGCAAGCCGCTGTGGGAGATGTGGGTGATCGACGGTGTGGCCGACACCGATGCGCGCGACGGCGGCCCGCTCGCGTTGATGATCAAGGTGCACCACGCCGCCGTGGACGGCGTGTCCGCCGCGAACCTGCTCAACCAGCTGTGCACCCTCGAACCCGATGCTCCGCCGCCTGATCTGGTGGAAGGGCCCGGCAACGCCTCGCTTTTCGAGATTGCCGCCGGCGGGATGGTGAGGTTCCTCTCCCGTCCGCTGAAGCTGGCCTACGTGCTGCCCGCGACGATATCGACGATCATCAATACGGTCACCCGGGCCCGCAACGGCACCGCGATGGCGGCACCGTTCGCCGCTCCGGCGACGGCGTTCAACGCGGAAGTCACCTCCGAACGCACCATCGCCCTGGCGCAGCTGGACCTCGACGACGTGAAACGCGTGAAGAACAGGTTCGGCGTCAAGGTCAACGACGTGGTGATGGCACTGTGCGCAGGCGCGCTCCGCGAGTTCCTGCACGACCGGGGAGAGCTACCGGACAAGCCGATGGTGGCCGTGGTGCCCACGTCGGTTCATGACGAGTCCGACCGGCCCGGGCGGAACAAGATATCGGGGATGTTCTGCAACCTCCAGACTCACATCGCGGATCCGGGCGAGCGGCTGTCAGCCATCGCCGCTGCGAGTTCGCGTGCAAAGGAACACAGTTCGGCCATCGCTCCGACGCTGTTGCTCGACTGGACCGAACTCTTCTCCCGGGCGGTCTTCGGTGTCGTGATCGGCGTGGCGGCTCACACCCCGTTGACCCACGCGGCAATCCACAACGTGATCGTCTCGAATGTGGCCGGGCCCCAGAGCACGCTGTATGGCATGGGCGCCGAGATCAAAGCGCTGTATCCGCTCGGCCCGATCTTTCACGGCTCGGGACTCAATATCACCGTGATGTCGCTCGGCGGCGCGCTGAACGTGGGCATCATCTCGTGCCCACAACTGGTCGACGACCTGTGGGATCTGGCCGACCGCTTCGAGCCTGAGTTGGACGCGCTCCTGTCCACTTCTTAGAGGTGAGATCGGATGAAGGCGAGAACCTCGTCCGCGGTGGCGAAGCCGCCGAGTTATCTGTCGGTTGGCGAGGCATCCGCGCTACCACGGCCATTGGAAGCTCAATCCGGCATCTTGATGCCAGTTCATGATGCTAAGATGCCGCCATGCGAACGACGATCCGCATCGACGACCAGCTCTACCGTGAGGTGAAGCAGAGGGCGGCCCGGTCGGGGCGCACCGTCGCCGCCGTCCTGGAAGACGCGGTACGGCGTGGTCTCAGCCTGTCCGAGCGACGATCCGCTGGCCGTTATACGGTCCAGCCGATCGGGTCGGGCGGGCTGCGTGCCGGCGTGGATCTGTCGTCGAACGCCGCGGTTGCCGAGGTGATCGACGAAGGCACGTCAATCGATGCTCTGCGTTGACACCAACGTCCTCGTCTACGGCCATCGGGCGGACCTTCCCGAACACGCGGACTATCGGCGCTTGCTGGAGCGCCTCGCCAACGGCGAAGAGCCGCTCGGGTTACCGGAACCGGCGCTGAGCGGGTTCGTGCGGTTGATGACCAACCGCCGGATCTTCGCCAAGCCGACGAGCCCGAAGGACGCCTGGACGGCGGTCGATTCTTTGCTTTCTGCTCCTGCAGCCATGCGGCTTCGTGGGGGTGAGCGGCATTGGGAGTTCTTTCGTCAACTCGCGTCCGACATCGACGCCCGAGGTAACGACATCTCGGATGCCTACTTGGCCGCCTTCGCGCTCGATAACAACGCGACCTGGCTGAGTGCCGACCGCGGCTTTGCGCGGTTCAAACGACTGCGATGGAGTCATCCGCTCGATCTGTAGGCAGCGACAGTCGCGTTACCTGGAGCCGCGCAGCGCTTGTCCTGCGGTCAGGCCATCTCGGGCACACGCAGGTGTGCGAGTGCCAACTCGAAGTCGCACTGGTCGAGTACCTCTGCGTTTGCTTCCTGGCTGCCCGTGGCTCTGATCCTGTCCAGCTGGTCCTTGTTCTGCTCAATCGCTTCGGCGTTGTCGAAGGTCGCCGCGGCCACGCCGCGACCGGACGCTCGGTCGACGAGCAGGCTGGCACTGCAGAATCCCTCCAGCTCCTCGAGGGCGGGCAGGATCGTCGTCTTGTAGAAATCGATGCCTCCGTCGAGTTGATCCGGATCGACCTTGACCCAGGTGGCTCGAACGCAGGCGCCTTCACCCGCGCGGTGCTCGCGGTGCATGGCAGCGATCTCCCATTCCTCGATTTGGGCGCCACCACCGAAAAGCTCTGCGGCCCGGTCACGAATCGGCTGGATGGACTCCGCGCTCGCGCGCATCGCCTCCTCGGACTCCCAGGAGCTGGTGGCAATGCAGCGGCCAGACGTCCGGTCGACCAACAAGGACAGGCCGACGCACCCGTCGATGCCCTCGAGCGCGGGCATCACGGTATCGCGCATGTGCGCAATACCGGCGTCAATGGACGAGGGCTGCGCCTGGATTGTGGTGCTTCGTGCGTACATGATCTGCCTCCGTTGTATGTGGGGCAGCGTCTCGACGGCGCCGCCGGACCACTTCATCGTCCTCCCACGGGCAAGGCGTGGCAATGGGTGGCGGCTGTCAGCCTGATGGCAATTTCGGATTCGCTGAAACCCGCTGCGCGCCCGAACAATACGTGCCTCACAATCTAGTGAAACTAATGAGTTTCCCGGCCAGATGGTGGTGACGGCGACCGCCGAACCCGAGTTGATTCCACGCGCAAGAACCTCGCGTGTATCTGGGCATGCTGCTGGCCCGGATCGAGACGTAGTGGCCTGACCGAACCGCTCACGCTGGCGTCACGTGAACGCATCATGCCGCGTTCAGGATCCTGCTGACGGCCTATGCTCGCACACTGGGTGAGCGCGCCGACGGCGCCGTGTTTTCCACGGCGGTCACCTTTGGCGTCGACGGTAGGGGTATCTCACGGGATGCTGAGCGGTGTCGGCTGGCAGCGGATATTGCTGCAGGACAACGTCTTTCCACACCCGAGTGGTCTACTCACGGCCCACGGCCGGGTGATTACGGGACGGGGCTGCTCCGTGTCGACGGGAGAGCAATTGCCAGTGGACCTGTATGACTGCGAAAAGGAACGCCGTGCTGATGCCGAACAGCAGCGCGCCGTTCACCGCTTCCAAGGCGCTCAACATATGGAACCGGGCAGACAAGGTTAATCCCGGCAATTCGAACGTCGTCATGGTTGCCAGGGAATAGACCGACGCGTCCGTGAACGAGTCGAGCGCGCCGAGCCACCGGTATGCCGCCGCCCACAACACGCCCTCCAGTCCGTGTAGAGCGGCCAATATCAGCGCGACGGCCCCGATGTGGCTGATCACGGTGGGAATCGCCCGCCGAAGATCAGGCTTGCCGGTGCTGATACGGATCCGAATCCTCGTTTCCAGGCCGAAGGCCAGTAACACCACCGCGGTCGTGTGGATCGCGATGGTCAGCACGATGAGCGAAAGGCCCAGGCTCCAACTCGGAAGATCCACCCGTCTTCCATACCACCGGCCACATCGGCAGACGGTCACAACTACCGAAGTTGATCGCGGCGGCAGGGGCCCGGGAGGAGGAACCTCGGAGTGACTACGACCGGGTGCCGAAAGGTATTCAATTGGAGGCGCCGGCGCGGGTGGTCGGGCGCCTTACATGTGGAGGTAAGCCATGGGAGACTTCGGGTTAGCGGGTCTGTGGCTGTTCCTGGCATTGGCCCTTGTCGTTTCGGTAGTGGTCGCGGCAGGCGCCATGTGGTTGGCGGATCGCACCCTCCACAAGCCGGTTCCGACAGGGCACAACGGGGCGCTGTCACCGTTCATGACCTGCGTCGGCCTCGTGTATGGCGCTCTGCTCGGATTCACCATCGTGGTCGCGTGGGAGCAGTTCTCGTCCGCGGAAGCCAACGTCTCCAACGAGGCGTCAACTCTGACAACGATGTACCGCCAGACCGTCGGCATGCCCGTTTCAGAGCAGACCCAGATGCGGGTGCTGCTCCGCAAATACGCGAAGGCAGTCGAGGGTCCCGAATGGGATGACGCAATACGCGCGGGCACTGGATCCGAGGGCGCGCGAGACGCGCTCAACGAGATGTACAGGGTGCTCGGCAATGAACAGTCCAGCGTCACGTCGAGCCCGATAAGTCAAAAGTTTCTCGACCAGCTGACCAGTCTGGCGTCGCAGCGGAATCAGCGAATCCTGGACGCCAAACCGCGAATACCCGGCTTGCTGTGGACCGGGCTGCTTTTCGGCGGTGTCGTGCTGTTGGGGCTGGGCGGTTTCATGCGCCTGGGGAGCGCGCGGGCACATTTTGCCCTGCTGAGCGCGGTCGCTGTCCTGCTCGGCTTGCTGCTGTTCGTCGTCTACTGGCTCGACCATCCCTTCGGGAACCAGCTGGGCGTCACGTCCGCACCGTTCGAGCAATCACTCAGCGTTTTCGACTCAGTCGACCGGGGGACATGATTGTGGTCTCACCCAGTCAGAACCCGAACGCGATCCCCAGGCCGAACTTCGCGACCGCATTAATCGTTACTTCGCCAGCAGCCAGTGATACAGCTCGAATGAGGCCTGTTCGACCCAGCCGTGTTGCAGCTTTCCCTCCTCGTCGAGAGACCAGACCGCGGTGCCCGTCATCGCGATCGGCTTGCTGTTGGGTTCGGTGCCGAGGATGCCGTTGTTGGTCCCGGTGAGCACCCACCGGGAGGTGACGCGGGTGCCGTCGTCGTTCTGAAATGCCTCGATGGTGTCGACATGCAGGTCGTTGACGTGGTCGAGGAACTCTTTGACCCAGTTCCTGACGTTGTCTTTGCCGGCGATTTCCTGGCCGCCAACTTCGATGACGACGTCGTCGGCCACGAACCGGTCGACGGCATCGGGCTCGTGCGCGTTCCAGACTTCGTCCCAGAACGCCGTGACAATCTCCGTTGATCGCATGTGTGCACCATCCCACTCACACACCACGGCCGCGGGGGATTCGACACGCACGTTGGCATTGGCTCCCGTGGTCGACGGCCGCGGGACGAGGGGAGATTTCTCCGGCGGCCAAAAACGTGATAGCGCACGTGATATCGCGCGCTGAGGCGCAGGCCGCGCGGGCTACGTACGTGCCAACCCGCCCGCCCGGCACTCCTTCGGTGTCTTGCCGAACCAGCGGCGGCACGACCGGTTCAGCGCGCTTTGTTCGGCATACCCGAGCAGGCCGGCGATCTGAGAAAGATGAAGCCCCGGCTCGGCGAGGTAGCGGGCCGCCTGCGCGCGGCGTTCCCGGTCGATGATGTCCTGACACCGCACGTCTTCGTCGACCAGTCGCCGCTGCAGGGTCCGCGGGTGCATAGCGAGTTCTTTGGCGATGGCCTCGGCGCTGCACTGCCCGGTGGGCAGCAGCCGGCGGGTGAGCTCGGCCACTCGGTCCGACAGCGGCGCGCTGGCCGGAAGGTATGTGGCCTCAAGGTATTTGGTGGCGATGCGCTGGGCTTCCGGGTCGGCGTTCTCGATGCGCCGGGCGGCCATCTGAGACGACAGTTCGAACCCGCACCACGACTGCCCGAAGCGCACCGGACAGCCCAGCGCGTCGCGGTAGGCGGCATCCGAACCTTGTTGGGCATGCTGGAACGAGACGGCCTCGAACCCCGCCTGCGGTCCGCCGAGCAGGCGGACGATGCGCACCGCGATGCCCATGCTCAGCTCGTATCCCTGAATGTAGGGGGCACCCGGTTCGGTCATCTCGTAGCAGAACTCGATCCCGGTGTTGGTGCGCTGCCGGGCGCTCAGCCGTAGGGCCGGGGAGTGGATGTAGAGGAATCGCGCGATCGCCTCTACCCCGGCCAGCACGGTCGACGCGTTGCGCGCGATCACCGCGATCGGCCCGAGTATCTCCAAGCCCTGCCGACCCGACAGCCGCAGGCCGAAGTCCGGGCAAGCCAGCTCCTCGGCGGTGGCCTCGAGCATGCGGGTCAGCGACGCGAAGGAGATGAACGCATCCTCCTGCTGTTCCGCACCGACGGGGATGCCGAAGCGGGCAAGGAACACCGCGGGGTCACCGCCGAGCTCTCGGACCAACTCGGGGTAGCCCCGCATCGCCGAGGCACGGATCAGGCTGCCCATCGCATCACTCCCTGTGTCGGGAAATGATAAAAAACTGTCGGGATCTGTCAAGACCCAAAGGCGCCACGGCGGCCATGCTCGATGCCATGACACAGCACTACGACGTTCTGATCATCGGCGCCGGCCTGTCCGGCATCGGAACCGCCTGCCAGGTCAGCGCCGAGTTCCCGCACAAGACCATCGCGATCCTCGAACGCCGCGAGCGACTCGGCGGCACCTGGGACCTGTTCCGCTACCCCGGGATCCGGTCGGACTCCGACATGCTCACCTTCGGCTACAAGTGGCGCCCATGGCACGAGCGCCAGGTGCTTGCCGACGGCCCGTCGATCCGCCAGTACATCGCCGACACCGCAGCGGAGTACGGCGTCGACGAGAAGATCCAGTACGGCCTGAAGATCGTCGGAGCGGACTGGTCCAGCACCGAGAGCCGTTGGACGGTCACCGCAGTGCACGAGGCGACCGGCGAGACCCGCCGCTACACGTGCGGCTACCTCATCAGCTGCACCGGCTACTACAACTACGACGCCGGCTACCTGCCGGGCTTCCCCGGCGTGGAGCGGTTTACCGGGCGCACCGTGCATCCGCAGCACTGGCCGGAGGACCTGGACTACACGGGCAAGAAGGTCGTCGTGATCGGCAGCGGCGCCACCGCGGTGACGCTGGTCCCGGCGATGGCCGGCGACGCGGCGCACGTGACGATGCTGCAGCGCTCGCCGTCGTATGTGTTCTCGCTGCCGGCGTTCGACAAGATCTCGGAGCTTTTGAATCGGTTCCTGTCCGACGAGCGGGTGTACGAGATGGGCCGCAAGCGCAACATCGTGATCCAGCGTGGGTTGTACAAGGCGTGCCGACGGTGGCCGCGAACGATGCGTCGGTTCCTGTTGTGGCAGGTGCGACGACGCGTCGGCCCGGGCTTCGACATGAGCCACTTCACGCCGAAGTACATGCCGTGGGACGAGCGGTTGTGCGCGGTGCCCGACGGTGACCTGTTCGACGTGCTGGCCTCGGGCGAGGCGTCGGTGGTGACCGATCAGATCGAAACCTTCACCGAGACAGGCATTCTGCTGAAGTCGGGTCGGCACCTGGACGCAGACATCATCGTCACGGCGACCGGATTGAACCTGCAGATGCTGGGCGGCATGCAGCTGTCGGTCGACGGTGAGGCGCGTGCCCTGCACGACCAGATGACCTACAAGGGCATCCTGGTGCAGGACATCCCGAACCTGGCATGGATGTTCGGCTACACCAACGCACCGTGGACGCTGAAGGCCGACATTGCGGGCGAATATCTCGTCCGCCTGTTCAGGCACATGGACGACAACGGCCTGACGGTGGCGACCCCGCACGACGTCGAGGGCTGCGCGCTGGACGACGGCATGCTCGACCAGCTGCAGTCCGGTTACGTGCAGCGCGCGAAGGACGTCATGCCGCGCCAGGGATCGAAGCTGCCGTGGAAGGTGCTGATGCACTTCGAGAAGGACTCCAAGATGCTGCTGGACGAGCCCGTCGAGGACGGTGTGCTGTCGTTCGACGCGACGCGGGTGGAGGTATGTGCATGAGCATTCATCCGGGCGTGGTCCGCGTTGCATTACGCGGCTGCCGACCACTGTTGGCGTCCCGCCGGGTTACGGTCGGCGGCAAACGCAGAATGTATGACCTGTTCACGCGGGTGGCTCGGGTGCCGAGGGGTACGGGCTACGACAGCGTCACCATCGCGGGTGTGCTGGTGGAGGGGGTGCGACCGCCGGAGGTGGACTCCGGCGCGACGCTGCTGTACCTGCACGGCGGCGCGTATGCACTGGGTAGTGCCAAGGGCTACCGCGGCGTGGTGACGCGGCTGGCCGATGCGACCGGGATGACGGCGCTTGTGCCCGAGTACTCGCGGTCGCCAGAGGCACGGTATCCGGCTGCGCTCGAGGAGATGGTCGCGGTCTACCAATCTTTGATCGACTGTGGGGTTGAGCCGGAAAGCCTTGTCATTGTTGGCGATTCGGCGGGCGGAGGACTGGCGTTGTCGCTCGCCATGGCTCTTCGGGATCGCGGGATCCCCGGCCCGGCAGCGATCGGCTTGATCTGCCCGTGGGCCGACCTCGCGATCGACATCGACGGCGGGCGCCCAACGACGTGCGATCCGCTGATCAATCCGTCGATGGCCGCCGAGTGGGCGCCGAGGTACGTGGGCGAGCATGACCCGCGGCTGCCCGGCATCTCGCCGGCGCATGGCGATATGGCGGGGCTGCCGCCCATCGTGCTGCATTCGGCCGGCGACGATCCGCTGTCCATCGATGCGGACAAGATCGAGAAGGCCGCCGCAGAAGCGGGAACAGGGCTCGTCGAACACCGCAGGTTTGACGACCTGTGGCACGACTTTCATCTGCAAGCCGGCGTTCTCGCCGAGGCCGACGAGGCGATCAACGACATGGGCGCGCGGCTGCGCACGCTCATGACCGAAAAGGAAGCAGCGAAATGAGTTCGTTCGACGGCAAAGTCGCGGTGATCACCGGCGCGGGTTCGGGTATCGGCAGGGCGCTGGCGCTCAATCTCGCGGCGAAGGGTGCGAAGCTGGCCCTGTCCGACATCGACGCCGAGGGTCTGGCGGAGACGGTGCGCCGGGCGGAGGCGTTGGGTGCGCAGGTGAAGGCGGACCGGCTCGACGTGGCGGAGCGGGAGACGGTGTTGGCCTACGCGGACGACGTCGTCGCGCACTTCGGCACGGTGCACCAGGTGTACAACAATGCCGGCATCGCCTATAACGGCAACGTCGAAGACTCCGAATTCAAAGACATCGAACGGATCATGGACGTCGACTTCTGGGGCGTCGTCAACGGCACCAAAGCGTTTCTTCCGCATGTGATCGCGTCGGGTGACGGACACATCGTCAACATCTCGAGCCTGTTCGGGCTGATCGCGGTGCCGGGTCAAAGCGCCTACAACGCTGCGAAATTCGCGGTCCGTGGATTCACCGAGGCATTGCGGCAGGAGATGCTTGTCGCCGGGCATCCGGTCAAGGTGACGTGTGTGCATCCCGGCGGCATCAAGACCGCGGTCGCTCGCAATGCGACCGTCTGCGACGGCGAGGATGCGCAGACGTTCGCGGAGTTCTTCGACAAGTACCTGGCGCTGCATTCGCCGGAGATGGCCGCGCGGACGATCGTCGACGGTGTCTGCGATGGCCGTGCGCGGGTGGTGATCGGCTGGGAGGCCAAAGCCCTCGATGTGCTGTCGCGTGTCACGGGGTCGGGGTATCAGCGGGTCATGGCCACCGCGGTGCGGCGGTTCTTCCCGTGGGCCAACAAGCGCTGACCGTCAGCCGAGGTCTTCAGGTGGGCGTGTTGGTCGCGTGGGGTTCCTTCAGAAACTCGTGCGACGACGGGGCCGCCCGCTCGCTCTACTGTGCGGACGGCCCACCGTGGTCTAGCAGTCGTCGAGGACCTGGTAGCTGGCGTTGTAGCCGGGGGTTGAGGTGATGCCGGGTCCGCCGTGGCAGCCGGCGCCACCGAGGTAGAGCCCGTCGATGGCGATGGGCAGGTCGCGGAATCCCTTCGGCTGGCGGCGGGGGTTTCGAACCGCACGTGCGACGGTTAGTCGTCTGGTTGAGGCGTGAACCTGTAGCCGTCGTCGGTCGAGGTGATGCGGCAGGCGGAGCTGCCGGCGAAATGGGTGCCGAGCACGAGGGCATCGGTGGCGGCCGCAGCGTCGAGGAAGTCTCTCCTGGTTTCGCGGGCCATGTCCGGATCGGTGTCTCCGCCGCCCGTCCACTCCGGGTGGCGGCACTGGATCGGGTGGTGAAGGACGTCGCCGGTGATCACGCACTGCTCGCCGATCCACACGCTCAAGTGGCCGGGCGTATGGCCTGGCGTTGGGCGGAGGTGGACGCTATGGGTGACGTCCGTGTCTCCGGCAACTCTGTCGACGAGCCCGGCGTCGATGACAGGGCGCACGGAGTCGGCAAACCCGTTGGCGTGCAGAGGGTCTTGTGATTCACCCCAGTGGTCGATATCGATCGAGCTGAACAGGTAGCGGGCACGCGGGAATGTCGGGATCCACTCGCCGTCGACCAGGCGGGTGTTCCATCCCACGTGATCGAAGTGGAGGTGGGTGCAGACGACGACGTCGATGGTATCCGGGTCGAACCCGGCCTTTGCGAGGTCGTCGAGGAAGGGCAGTTCCAGATGATCGAATGCCGGTATCGAGGGCCGTGGCTTCGCGTTGCCGTCGCACGTGTCGACGACGATGCGAAGCGATTCGGACTCGATGACGTAGGTGTGGAGGCTCATCAGAAAATGGCCGGCCGCATCGACGTAGGTTGGTACCAGCCATCGCTCGGCGGCCACGTCTGCCGGTGTCGCTTCGGCGTAGAAGTCGACCGGGAACGGCACGACCTGTTCGACGACCCGTGTGATGCGGACGCCGCCGACATCCCATGACATTGTCCGGACGGTACTCGCTGCGTGCGGCGGCTTCGGTCCTTTCGGCTCTCACCCAGACATGTCCAATTCACGGCGTTGCACATTCCTCGGTTGCCAGCGGGGGTGCGGCTTTATGGTGAGCCCATGGCGGCAGCGGGATCATGCCTGGCCTGCGGTCTTGGACTGCGCGAGGGTGCGCGGTTCTGCGACGGATGCGGCGCACCGGTGAGCGCGCAAGCGCAGCCGGCTGAGTACAAACAAGTATCGATCCTTTTCGCCGACGTTGTGCGTTCGATGGATATCGCCGCCCGGGTCGGGCCCGAACGCCTACGCGAAATCATGACCGAGGTAGTCAATCGCTCGGCCAAGATCATCGAGCACTGTGGCGGTACTTTGAACAACTACACCGGCGACGGCCTGATGGCGCTGTTCGGTGCGCCAATTGCCCTGGAAGATCACGCCTTCAGAGCTTGTCTGGCGGCCATTGACATCCAGCGAGCGGTCAAGACCCTTGCCGAGGAAGTGCAGCGACGCGACGGAGTGGCCCTTCAACTCCGGATCGGCATCAACTCCGGCCGGGTGATCACTGGTGACATCGGTTCCAGCCCTGCGAATTACACCGCTACGGGTGATCAGGTCGGTTTTGCGCAGCGAATGGAATCGGCTGCGCCGCCAGGCGGAGTGATGCTGAGCGAAGCCAGCGCACGCTTGGTGGAGGACATCGTCGTGCTTGGTGATCCGGAGCTGGTGCGGATCAAGAACGTCGACCATCCGATACCCGCCAGGCGTCTTCTCGCCGTCGCACCACGCAGCCGTGTCGAGCATGACGAGACGACGCTTGTCGGGCGTGAGCGGGAGATGGAACGGCTGGCCACGCTGCTTACCGAAACTCTCAGCGGCACAGGACGTACGGCATCTGTCGTGGGGCCCGCCGGTATTGGCAAGAGCCGCCTCATCGATGAGGTGACTAGCCTCGCAAGGGACCGCGGCGCAGAGGTGTTCTTCGCGTTCTGCCAGTCGCATACCAGAAACGTTCCCTTCCATGTGGTTTCGGACCTGCTGCGGGCGGTGTTCGGTATCGATGAGCTTGATGCAGCAAGGGCGCGCGAACAGGTTCGGCACGTCTGCCCGAATCCGATGCCGGGGATCTGGCGTTGCTGCACGACCTGCTGGGCATCCGAGGTGCTTCCGAGGAGCTGCCTGTGGTCGATCCGCAAGCCAGGCGTCGACGCTTGACTCGGATGGTCAATGCCGCCGTCGGGACTCGTAGCAGGCCGGCGGTCTACGTGATCGAGGATGTGCACTGGGTCGACGAAGTGAGTGAATCAATGCTCGTCGACCTGGCTGCCGAGTTGTCTGCGACGTCGACACTGATGCTGATCACGCACCGCCCTGATTACCGAGGTGCGCTCAGCCGCATCGCGACGTCGCAGGCCATTGTGCTTGCGCCGCTTGACGACTCGCAGGGCTCGGTAGTTGGCGGCGGAACTGTTGGGTACGCATCCCTCGACCGCGGAGTTGGCGGCCCAGATCGCCGAACAAGCCGCGGGAAATCCGTTCTTCGCGGAGGAGATGGTGCGCGATCTCGTCGAGCGCAGCATCCTCACCGGCCGACGCGGTGGGTACGTGCGGGGCACGAATGCAGTCGAGGTGAAAGTCCCCGCGACAGTGCAAGCCACGATCGCCGCGCGCATCGATCGCCTGGATCTGACCGCGAAGCAGACTCTGAACGCGGCGGCGGTGATCGGCTCGCGTTTCAGCGCGGACCTGCTCGCCGATGTGTACGACGATCCATCGCTTGCCGATCTGACCGATGCCGATCTGATCACCGTTATCGACTCGGATAGCTCGGATTACGCCTTCCGGCACCCCCTGATCCGCGCGGTGGCGTACGAGTCACAACTGAAATCGGCTCGGGCGCAACTGCACCGGCAACTGGCGGGAGCGCTCGAACGGCGACAACCGGACGCAGTAGAGGAGAACGCTGCGCTCATCGCGACGCACTTGGAGGCGGCCGGGGATCTTCGCGACGCCTACAACTGGCACATGCGCGCTGCAGGCTGGTTCAGCAGCCGCGACATCGCCGTGACAAGGGCGAGTTGGCAGCACGCCCGGCACGTGGCCGACCAGCTGGCCGAAGATGATCCAAACCGGATTGCGATGCGCGCCGCGCCGCGCGCGATGTTGTGCGGCACCATCTGGCTTTCCGGTGGCCACGTCGACGATGTGGGATTCGCCGAACTGCGCGAGCTGTGTGAGGCCAGCGGTGATCGAGAGCTGTTGGCGCCCGGCATGGCCGGAATGGTGATGGCGCTGGCCGGACACCATCGGAACCAAGAGGCGACAAGCCTGGCGTCAGAACTAGCCACACTTCTTGACGAGATAGGAAATCCGACGTTGACGACCAACCTCCTTCCAACGGCCGCCTACGCATGGGCGCAGATTGGCGGAATGGCCGAGTCCTTACGTTTGGTTCAGCGAGCGATCGATCTGGCCGACGACGACGGCACGAGGAGTGAACTTTGGATCGGGTCGCCGTTGGCACGCGCGACGATGATGCGGGGAACCGCACGGCTGTGCCTTGGAATTGAGGGCTGGCGGACTGATTACGACGATGCTGTCGCGATGGGTGCTCGGGCCGACCAGAGGACTTTCGTGTCCGCCGTCATGTACAAGTACATTGTCGCTGTTCCGATCGGAGCGCTTGCCGTCGGCCCGGCGGAGTTGCAGGAGACGGCCGAAGCATTGAGGCTCGCTGAGCAAGTCGGCGATGACCACATGCTCGCTCTGGCCCGATTGGTTCGGGGCGTCGTGTTGGTGCACCAGAGCGATCGGCGTCAGGACGAGGGAATCGGTCTACTCACGTGGGCCCGAGACGAGGCGTTGGCGAGAGGGTTCACGTTGAACGCCACGGCGATTGTCGACCTCGAAGTCGCCAGGGAAAGGGCGAGCCAGGGCGACTTCGACCGCGCGATCGACCTCTGCTGGGCGGCGATCGACGACATGTTCCACAGGGGCGCGATGTACATGCGCGGTTTGGCCACTTCGATACTGGTGGAGTCGTTATTGAAGCGCGGCGCCGCGGGCGATCTGCAGGCAGCGCAAGCGGCAATCGACCGCTTGGCGGACGTACCGGTCGACCCAGGTTTCGTTCTGCACGAGATCCCGCTTCTGCGGCTGCGCGCGCTAGTGGCGGAGGCTAAAGGTGACGAGGCCGGCTCCCGTGAGCTGATGAAGAGCTATCGAGATCAAGCGACGGCGGCTGGGTTCGAACCGCTGGTCGCGGAATCCTCGCGAGCCTGAACGACTATCGAGCCGCTCTGAAGACGCTATGGCAGAACGGTTTTCATCAACATCACGTTGTAGTCATTCCACTCCGACAGGTTGAAGTAGAGTGTCTTACCTGTCGACCAGGGGTGCACGAACGGCGCGTAGATGCCGCCGGGGAACTGCCCTGACGGGACGATCACCTGCCCCGGAGTCCACGGTCCTTGTGGTGCAGGCGCGGTGCTGAAAACGACATCGTTAGCGCCATTGCAGTACATCGCCAGGTACTGCCTGAGGTACGTGTTGTATTGGGCAGACATCTCGCCTACGGGTCCGGGGATGACTGGCGTCGCAGCCCCCGGATCGCCGGGAACCCATGCGTTGCGGTCGGAGTTCCAGTACTCGTAGCGGGTGGGGTCAGGTATTGCGTTTGGCGCCACCCGTGACACAAATGCCGAGCCACTGCGGCCTGACGGCGTGCCGAACGAGTAGATGTAGGGGTCGCCGGGCCCGGGCTTGAGGAACGCGCCCTGCTGGAAGTTCTCATTTCCCGGAGCGTGCCGGGCTCCCGGGATGGCGCCCTCCCGCGGCGTGCGGACGGATCCGGGGTAGATGCCCCAGCGGTCGCCGTTGTCCGGCGACACGGCGATGGCCGAGTAGTTGGTTGTCCACGCGCCGTTGGCATCCCAACTCTTGATGGACATGTAGTTGAGGTACTGCTTTCCGCCGACGGAGATGCCTGCGGTGGGAATGATCCCGGTCTCGTCGGGCGCCCACTTGGTGCTGTTGATGACTTGTCGGGAAATGCCGCGCGCCCACAGCGGTGAATCGGCCACCTTGACGGTGTCGGCCAGCGCGTCGTCCTGGCTGCGCATGAGCACGTTGTACCGCCATTGATGACCGGGGGCGCTGCAATAGCCGGAGGTGTCGCCGAAGGCCATCAGAATTTGACGGGAGCCGTTGTCCCACATGATGCCAAGGTCGGTTCCGGAGACGGCGAAGCGTTGCAGCGTGTTGTTGGGGCTGTTCGGTCCGGTCACCCAGCCGACGAGCGACGTTCCGGGAGGGTCGGCGGGCGGCGGTGCGGGAGCCGGAGCGGGGGCTGCTTGAGGAATCTCCTGTGCAGCGACGGGCGATTGGTCAGGCGGCGCCGGCGGAGTGGGGGGTGGCGCAACTTCGGCTTGCTTCTTTACCTGGCCGGATTGTGGAGTGAATGCGTTGAGGAGGGCCCGCGATAGCTGTCCGATTTTCGGCAGTGGTGCGCTCGTGTTCGCGTAGGCGGGCCTGTGCCCCACCGGTGGGCCGCCAGTCGTGGGCAGCGGCGAAGGGGGAGCCGCGGGGACCTGGGGCTGGGCCGCGGCCGCGCCGTCTGTGCAGGGCTCGGCGGATGCGGGGGGCGCGACGCCGGTCACGGCGCACAGACCGATCGCGGTCGCCGAAGCCACCGATATCGAGGCGATTCGCAGATGCGGCCGCATGACACACCTTTCAGGGGGCGCAACGTCGCCTTGACGTCGGCCAGCTAACGGATGTGACGATAGTGACTTGTGTGGCTCATGTGCTCAGCGATGTACCGATAGGTACGCATCCGTGACCGTGTCGCTATACATCGATGTAATTCGCCAACTGGTGTAGGCGCATCGAGTTATCGCGTCTGACATCATTTTTAGTCACGTTCTTCAAGCTGCACGTTCTTGTTCTGAGGGCGCTCCTGACCTTGCTGGCACGCCGGTCCCACTCCCGCGACCCTGGGGATACCTGATGATCTGGAACTGCGAACGCCGATGAGTGATCCACCATGCGACAGCAAGCAGGAGGAAGACGACGCCCGTTAGCTCCGAGAGTTCGATGCGTTCGCGAAGTTCTCCCATCAGGACTGAAGCGGCTGGCCGGGGTGGCGCATCGCACGTCGACGTCGAGGCCGTGTCCGTTGATCCGTGAGCAGACGGTGTCCGGACAGCTGCTACATCCTGTTGAGCGGGGAGGCGGTGGTGTAGGTCGGCTCAGACCGCATCGCGGTGGTGCAGCCGGGCGAGGTGATCGGCGAGTCGGCGCTGAAACACGGCAAGCTGCGAGGTGCGACGGTGACGACGACGGGCCGAGCCGAAGTGCTGCGTGTCGATCGCAATGACCTCCACCACCTGCTCGATGAGGTACACGCGCTGCGTGCACTGATCGAGGCCACTATGGCGCGACGCATACCGGGTGCGGCAACGGACTGAGATTAGTTCCTATGCGGCGCCTTTGTATTCGGCCACATTTATGAGGATGACGGTTAATAGGGCCGGAGCAATCGCATCACCGAACGCCAATGTCCGACCCGCGAGGCTGGGATAGGTCAGGTTCAAGGAGTTGCCGGGCTTGACAGTCAGACCACCAGGTAGCCGAGACGTTGTGAGGCCTTTGCGATCCGAAATGCCAGACCGGGGTGGGTCAGCGGCAGAGAGAGCACAGGCCTTGGGGGCATCGCATCGGCGGCGGCCACGTACAGCGCGATGCACGGTTCGCCGGCGAATCGGCTGTTGTAGCGCAGGCCGTCCAGGTCGGGGAAGGCCTCGGTGATGCGCCGGGCCCAGCGCTGCGTGGTCGAGTGTGGCCCGGTCGACAACGCGAACGTCCCCCCAGCTCGAGTTGGCCACGCGCCGGCGCTGTCGGCGGCCAGGTCGAGTAGCCGAAGCTCTCGGGTGAACCGCAATCCGGTGAGGTAGGAATCACCACGAAACCGGTCGATGGTGCGCTCGGCCTGGAAGGCCTCGGCCAGCGCCGGCGTGGGCCCGCAGGCGCCGTACCAGACACCGACACCAGCGTGATGCCGCGCTGGAGGCGGGTGCGGGTCGAACCGCAGATGCGGTCCGTGCTCCCGAAAGGCGTTCCATGCCAACACATGCTTCCCGGTTGTGCGGTGAACTCGCCACCACAACTCATCGGTCGCGACGACCCGGTATTCGTCATCTCGGATTCCAATAGCGCGCAGCTTGGCCGTCGGCGGCGGACCGGGGAGACGTGCTGTCACGCGGTGTACCAGTCGGTATTGGCGGCGGCGGCGACCGCCTGGTCGACGTCGCCGCCAACACGGAGCCACTCCACGGGAGTCATCGGCCGATCCTGGAACAGATCTGGCTGCGGCGTGCGCAGGAACCCGGCTACCGCCACGGGATGCAGATCGGCCGGCAGGGCCTTGAACACCTGATCGAGACCACGGACCTGCCGGGTGGGACCTCCGTTATTGCCGGTCTCGAATTGCAGCACCGGAAACACCCACGTCTGTCCGTCTGGAATGGCCCACAGCTCGCCAGCGAGCCGCTTCTGGCGCACCCGTGAGGCGCTGACGCCCAGTCCGGTGGCGACGTCGTCGGCGGTGAAAGCGGTGACGGCAAGGTGCGCCCAGTGGCCGGCGATCTCGGTGCCGGCGGCCACAAACGCGTCGCGGTCTTCGGCAAAGTCGGCGTCGTCGAGCAGGCGGGCCTCGTCCTCGGTGAGGGAGGCCGCCCACGGCCGCGAGGCGGGAAGGAACTTCAGTGCGGCGACGAAGTCAGTGGTCGTAATGTCGAAACGGTCCTGGAGCAGTTGCTCAAGTTCGGGGTTTGTCGGCATGCAACACTCCTCTAACGACTATTAACAATAGTATATGCGCGTTAGCTCACGTGTGTCGATCGCGATTCCCCGCACCTCTCGTCGCTGAACGGAACCGACCGCGTGCGCACTGCGAAAGCACCCTGAACAGCCACAATGGCACCTCCTCGCCGGTCGAGCGGAAAGTGGGATTTGGCGTGGCCACGACGAGATTTCCAGGCCGAAGGGCTGGGAAGCATTCCCGGCACCCGCGGTGGGATCAGCCCGGCGATCCTTTCCAACAGGCGCTGTGCCGCGTACAGCCCAGCGTCGTTGACCTTCTGGGATCCGCTGACTCCGTCGATCAGCTCGTCCGGAGATACTTGCGGCTGGCCGTGACCGTTCCTAGGTCGTGCTTTGACGGCCTCGGTGGCTACTGGCGCGAGGCGCCCTACGACTCGTGCATTCAGCCTAGGTCGTCGAGCACCTGATACCCGGCGTTGTAGCCGGGGATGAAGGTGATGCCGGGGCCGCCGTGGCAGCCGGCGCCGCCGAGGTAGAGCCCGTCGATGCCGATCGGCAGATCGCGGAAACCCTTGGGCCCGGGCCGGTTCGGGCCCATCAGGTCCGGGTGCAGCAGGCCGTGGCAGAAGTCGCCGGCGGGAGCGCCGAACATGGTGTTCATGTGGTACGGCGCGAAGGTGATGTGCCGGATCTGGATGTCCTTGAAGTTGGGGGCGTAGTTGGCTGATCTTGTCGACGACGCGGTCGGCCATCTCGTTCTTCAGGTGGCCGTGTTGGTCGCGCGGGGTTTCGACGGGGAAGGCGTAGGCGTAGGCGCTGGCGGCGTGCATGCCGGGCGGCGCCATGCCGGTGTCGTGCACGGACGGGATCTGCATGCCCAGCGACGGGTTGTCGGGGACGATGCCGCGGCAGGCGTTCTCCCACTGCCGTTGCTGCTCTTCGGGTGAGCCGAAGATGCCGACGGACGGCTGCATGCCGGGCTCGTTGAGGAACTCGTACGGCGGGGCGAATTCGGGCAGGCCGTCGAGCGCGAAGTGCATCTGCACGAAGGATGCGCGGTGGTCGCGGCCTTGCAGCCGGTCGAGCAGTTCGGCTGAGACAGTGATCGGCGCCAACGAGTTCGGTGAGGGTGGTGTCGGGGGAGAGGTTGGAGACGACGACGGGTGCGGTGATGGTTTCGCCGTCTTTGCAGCGCACGCCGGTGACCTTGTTGTCGTCGACGAGGATCTGCTCGACCTTGGTGCGGTAGCGGATCTCGCCGCCGCGGCTCTCGAACATCTCGCGTGAGGTGTTCGGTGAGGGCGCCGATGCCGCCTTCGAGTTTGGTCATCATCTGCCCGCCCTCTTCGGGGACGGCGAGGGCGAAGGCGAGGCAGGTGGCGCTGCCGGGGGTGTAGGGCCCGCGGTAGGTGGAGTTGATGGCGAGGAAGGCGAGCATGCCGCGCATGACGGAGTGCTTCTTCTTGTCGGGCAGGTAGCGGTCGATGACGTCCATGGCGGAGCCGAAGAGGGTCTCGTGGATGGCGCGGCGCTCGGATTCGTTTGCGGCGCAGGCGTACATCTCGTCGATGGTCTTGGGTGGCTTGCGGACGTCGAAGCGGCCGAGCGCTTTTGCGGGGCCTTGGCTCCAGGCGATGAGTTCGGCCATGCCGGTGACGGCGTCCATGCCGTGCTTCTCGGCGAGGTGGGTCATGAGTTCCATGGGGTCGCGGTAGAAGATCATGGCTTCTTCGCCGGCCTCGCCGATGTTGACCGACATGACGTCGGCGTCGACGGTGGGCAGGGTGTCGAGGCCGAGGTCTTTGGTGATCTCGCTGGGGGTGGGGAACTGCACGGACCCGGCGATCTCGTAGCGGAAGCCGTCGATGAGCTCGACGGTGGCGGCCATGCCGCCGGCGTAGGTGTTGGCCTCGAGGATGAGGGTCTTGAGGCCGGCGCGTTGGAGCAGGGCGGCGGCGGTGAGTCCGTTGTGTCCGGCGCCGACGACGATCGCGTCATAGTCACTCATGGATTCGGAGAATATGTCAGTACTGACGTAATTGTGTCGGTACTGACGAATTTGTGGGATACGATCGTCGGACTATGGCGATGCCGGTCAACCTGCATGCAGCAGAGGAGCCAGGCCACGAAGGAGGCGCTGCGGCGGGTGGCGCTCGAGCGGTTCAAGCGGGACGGGTTCGCGAATGTCACGGTGACGGAACTGGCGGCGGAGGCTGGAGTCACCGAGCGCACGTTCTTCCGGCACTTCCCGACGAAGGAAGCGGTGCTGTTCGAGGACTACGAGACGCAGCTGGAGTGGCTGGCCGAGGCGCTGGCGAGGCGGCCGGCGTCGGAGAATCTGTTCGATGCGGTGCTGGCGAGCGTGGTGAGCTTCCCGCACGACCTGGAGGTGGTGCGGCAGGCGGCGCTGCTGCGGGCGGAGCTGATCGGCGGGGAGCGGGCGGCGGGTCACCTGCGGGTGGTGCAGGCGTCGTTCGCGGCGGTGATCACCGACTTCGTCGGTCGCGCTACGCCGACGTGCCCGATATCGATCTGAAGGCGGAGGTGGCGGGCGCGGCGCTGGCGGCGGCACTTGTTGTGGCGGTGGAGAATTGGGGCCGCGGCGGCTGCACAGGTGACCTCGGCCAGATCGTCGCGGACAGTGTGAACCTGGTGCGATCAGGGCTCGCGCCGCTGAGCTGACGGCGTTCACCTATCGGCGAAGTGTCATCGCGGCCAATCGCGTCCGGCGAGTGGATCGACGTCGTGGTCAGCGCGATCGTGGCCCGGCACGAATCCTGGGTCGCTGAGGGCGGCGGTCGTCACCGCGCTCCAACGGTCAGATCGCGGTCGTTCGCGTGATGTCGCCGCACCACGGCCTTGCAACGTTCTGCACATTGGCTCGCGGGTGCTATCTACGTCGTAGAGTCACCACGTGGCGGAGATGGATCCAGGGATCTACGAGGTTCTCGTCACAGAGGCGCTGCGCAGCTATCTGGACTCACTCCAGAGGCGCTCCCGCAAGACGCGACCGCTGCACACGGCTGAGGCCGCGGATCGGATCGCGCTGCATCTGAGTCGCCAGTTTGAGCGATCCCTCGCGGCCGTAGGCGACAGCGAGCGAGTCCGGGTCGGCATCGAAGTCGCGCGTGATCTGATTGCACGGCTCGCCGAGCTCGTCGACGCCGACACGTCCGCCTCACCAGTCGAACCCGGCGAGGTCCTGCATGCGATCCTCGAACGGCGGCCCGACGGAATGCCGCAGCCGATCGCTGAACCGCTCATCCCACTGCTCGATACGACGCTGCTGACGAACGCGCCCGGCGAGCCGGGCCTGTGGAACCAGCTCGACGCCGAGATCGATTCGGCCGACGCGATCGACGTCGTGATGGCGTTCATCCGGCGCAGCGGCATCACTCCGCTGCTCGACATCGCTGCGCCGGCACTGCGAACGCGGCCGACCGCTGCGCGTACTCACGACGACGTACACCGGCTCGACCGAGCGGCGCGCGCTCGAGCAGCTCGCCGACCTCGGCGCCGAGGTCCGCGTCTCCTACGACGTCAGCACCACGCGCCTCCACGCCAAGGCGTGGCTGTTCCACCGCAGCTCCGGCTTCTCGACCGCCTACATCGGCTCGTCGAACCTGACGCACTCCGCGCAGGTCAGCGGCCTCGAGTGGAACGTCCGCGCGTCGGCGGCCCGCAATCCCGACGTGATCGACAAGGTCGCCGCGGTCTTCGAGAGCTACTGGAACGAGCGGCGACTTCGTTCCCTACGACCGCGAACAGTTCGACGCGAGCGCGATCGCGCCGGACGGCCGACACCGGGCCCATCGGTCATCCTGAGCCCGATCGAGCTGCGCCTCGAGCCGTTCCAGGAGCGGCTGCTCGAGCAGATCGCGCTGTCACGCGAGCGCGGTCACCACCGCAACCTGCTCGTCGCCGCGACCGGCACGGGCAAGACCGTCATGGCCGCCGTCGACTACGCGCGGCTTCGTGAGCGACTTGCCGCGCTCCCGCCTGCTGTTCGTCGCGCACCGCGAGGAGATCCTCGACCAGAGCCTCGCCACCTTCCGCCACGCGCTGCGCGACGCGTCGTTCGGCGAGCTGTGGGTCGGCGGCTCGCGCCCGCAGCGCTTCGAGCACGTCTTCGCCTCGATCCAGAGCCTCAACGCCGCCGACCTCGACGATCTTGCCGCCCGACCACTTCGACGTCGTGATCGTCGACGAGTTCCACCACGCGGCGGCGCCGTCGTACCGCGCGCTGCTCGACCACGTGCAGCCCGTCGAGCTGCTCGGCCTGACCGCCACGCCCGAGCGCAGCGACGGCCTGCCGATCCTGCACTGGTTCGACGATCGCATCGCCGCCGAGCTGCGGCTGTGGGACGCGATCGACCAGCAGCGCCTCGTCGCCGTTCGTGTACTTCGGCATCCACGACGGACTCGACCTGCGCGACATCCCGTGGCGGCGCGGCCGCGGCTACGACGTCGAAGCCCTGAGCAACCTCTACACCAGCGACCGACGCCTGGGCTCGGCATCGTCGTGCAAGCAGGTCGCTCGACACGCAGACGATCCGCGCCGCGATGCGGGCGCTCGGCTTCTGCGTCAGCGTCGAGCACGCCCGGTTCATGGCCGCGCACTTCAACGAGCACGGCATCGCCTGCCGTCGCGGTCTGGGGCGACAGCCCGACGGCCGAGCGCGACGGCGGCGCTTGCGGACCTCGCCGCCGGCGCGAGTGCAACGTCGTGTTCTCCGTCGACCTGTTCAACGAGGGCGTCGACGTGCCCGCGGTCGACACGGTGCTGATGCTGCGTCCCACCGAGAGCCCGACGCTGTTCCTCCAGCAGCTCGGCCGCGGGCTGCGCCGATCGACGGGCAAGACGTTCTGCACCGTGCTCGACTTCGTCGGCAGCATCGCCAGCGAGTTCCGCTTCGACCGCCGCTTCCGCGCTCTGCTCGGCGGCACCCGTCGCGACGTCGAACGGGCGGTCCAGCAACGGCTTCCCGTTCCTGCCGGCCGGCTGCCACATGGAGCTCGACGCGAAGGCGACCGAGATCGTGCTGCGCAGCATCCGCGAGGCGATCCCATCTCGGTGGCCAGCGAAGGTCGAGGAGCTGCGGTCGCTCGCACGCGGCGACCCGGACGTCACGCTCTCGCGAGTTCCTCGACGAGACCGGACTCGAGCTCGACGACGTCTACGACGGCGGCACGAGCTGGTCGGATCTCCGCGAGGCCGCCGGCGTGCCGATCGCGCTGCCCGGGGCCGCACGAGAAGCCGCTGCGGCGAGCCTGCGGCCGGCTGCTGCACATCGACGACCACGAGCGCATCGACACCTACCGGCGACTGCCTCGAGTCGCAACGCGCGCCTGACGTCTGCCGCGCTGCCCGAGCGTGAGCGGCGCCTGCTGCGCATGCTCGTCGCCGGCCTGTCGCCGACCAGGTGCTCACCAAGGACCACTCGCTGCAGGACGGCGTCGATCTCGTCTGGGCGCACCCGCAGGTGCGCGCCGAGCTCGCTCGAGCTCCTCGACGTGCTCGACGACCGCGTCGACCACCTGCACGCGCCGCTCGACGCGTCATCCCGACGTGCCGCTGCAGGTGCACGCCCGCTACACGCGCATCGAGATCCTGGCCGCGTTCGGCATCGGCGACGCGGCGAAGGTCGCCGCCGTGGCAGGAGGGCGTCTACGAAGCGAAGGACGCCAATGCCGATCTGTTCGCGTTCACGCTCGACAAGACCAGCGGCGGCGTTCTCACCGACGACCCGCTATCGCGACTACGCCATCAGCCGCGACGCTCATCCATTGGGAGAGCCAGTCGATGACGCGCGCCGACAGCGACACCGGTCTGCGCTACCGCAACCACGAGCGCGACGGTCGCTCGATCATGCTCTTCGCCCGCCTGCGCACCGACGACCGCGCCTTCTGGTTCCTCGGGCCCGCGACCTACCGCGGCCACGTCGGCGAGAAGCCGATGGCGATCACGTGGGAGCTGCAGCACGCCGTTGCCGGGGGATCTGTATCAGTCGTTTGCGGCTGCGGTGGCGTGACGGCGGCAGTGCTGTTCGCGATCTAGCCCAACCAGCGATCGCGGCCCGCCTTTACGGCGATGCGCGCCGCGTCGATGACGCAACGTAGCTGTATGACGAAACCCGGAGGCGAAGATGCTGCCAAGCCCTCCTAGACGGGAAGGGGACGGCGCTTTCCCGGCATGGATACGGGAAATGGGAGCACCACCGCCGAGGGGGTTTCGCCGCGAGTCATCCGTCCTGCTGTCACCAGTCAGTCCATCCCGGGCGATGTGAGCCAGGGCGCGAAACTAACCGAACTCGACGAGGAGCTGTCCGAGCGGGTGACTGCAGCCGTCAAGCCTGGCGATCAAATCGCGGCGCTAAGTGACAAGCGTCCGAACAAAATTGTCTCGATCGACCGGTTCGGTATTGCCGTTGAAACCCTCCGGTGGGATCAACTGGGATCCGGTCCTCAGATAGTCTCCGCCTAAATGGTCATCGTGGGCATGGAACCATCTGCTTTAGCACGGCGAGTTGGGTCAGAACGAGCTACTCAACGAGCTCAACGTGAAACGTTCGGCCTTCGTCTGCACTCTGCTGGCCCAGTTTCCGGACCTTGTTGTGGTGTAGACCACGACCGTCCTGCAACTCATTTCGTAGAGCGACGGCTGACTTACGTCACGCCCACCTCGGCAGGAAGCCAATGTCCAACCGCTCGCTCTTCTTGTAACCCGACCACGTGGGCACACCAGCCGGCTGGCCACGATAGATTCCCCGCGCGGCAGCGGCCACCCGGTCGTACTGTGTCGGCCACTGCAAATCGGCGCCGATCTGCTCCAGCACATCCCGCTGCCGCCCGAGCACCCGATCGATGATGGCCACCGCCGGCAACGCTCCGCTCTTGTCGCCGTTGCACCGCGCGCACGCGAGCACCAGGTTCGACAGTCCGTCGATTCCGACCAGCGACCACGGCAGCACGTGATCGATGGGGTTGTTCGCCGGCAGATGTGTTCCGCAGTAGAAGCAGTGCGGCCCGAACGCCTTCTTGAACGGCTCGCGCACAACCGCCAGCGCGACGCGGTCTTGCCCGAACAGATGCCCCGCCACATCCAAGACCCCGTCGTCGAGACGGAGTTTGTTCATCCTGCGCACATCCTCGACCCACATGATCTCCAACGCCGGCTTCAGCAGCCCCGCCAACCGCGCAAGGCCATGCGCAACACCGGCTTTCAGCTCGATCACATCGCCATGCGTACGCAGCGTCGACCGCGACACCTGATCGTTCAGGAACGAGTCGTCGTAGAGGAACGGGTCACTCGTCGACGAGCCCGGCAGCTTCTGCAGCCGATGCAACGGCTGCTGCGCCAGGCACAGCGTGATCTCGTCGATCGCCCGCCGGTACGCCTCAGGTGCGCGTAACCGCGCTACCTCAACCGAGCCCACACGACGTGCCGCCGCATGTAACTCGTTCGTGGCAATCAGTATTCGCGCGCGCGGCTGCGTCGACTGGCGCAACTCGTGCCCGTCGAACGGCCGAATCTGCTGCCAGTAGATCTCCAGCACCCGACGCGCCAGCTCGGGCAGCGGCACCCGCAGCGTGTCCTCCGGCCGCTCCGGCAGGTTCTCGATACAGTGCTCGACGAGCGCCATCAACGTCGCCAACTTGTACGTCGCCGTGCGCAGGCCCGTCTCCAGGATCGCCACCACACGCTGTCCCAGCAGTAGCGGGTTGACGGCCTCGCTGTCCACGCTGCCCCCCGATGTCGCCGCCCAGCGGTTCGACTGCATCACCGCATTATCCCGCCAGGGAGGACGCCGTGGGCGAACTCGTCCGAGACCAGTCAGAAGTCCGAATACCAGTCGCCAACAGTTTTCTGAAATGGTTGTTTAAAGCTCCCACGTCGATGCGAGCACACCAGGTGTTAGGTCGGTGATCGCCAGAACGGGTGGTATCGCGGCAAGAAGTTGAGCTGCCCGCGCGGGAGCATCACCGTCGTCGAGGAGTAGTCGGCCCTGCCGGTTGGTGACCGTGATGCTGAGTAGGCCGACGGCATAAAGGTCCGCGGCATGCACAGAATCCGGTGGATTCGGTTTGATGTCGAGGAAGCTGCTACCGACCGGCCGGCGGTGTTGTGCCGCCAATGCCACGAACTCATGGATGCCAGCGATTATCAAAGTTTCCTCGACTTTCGGTTCGACCAGCACCCTGCGTGCCCGAGATGCGGTGCTCGCCGCACTCGCAGCACTTTATATGGAATGCCGTCCGCGCCTTGGAACATCCCGCCGTGGCGACGTGCGGCGGGGTGTTGCGTATCGGACGAGGTCTGGCGCTGCGACGCCTGTGGCCACGAGTGGTGACCACAGGAGTTCAGCTACGGGTTAGGGCTCGCCGTGCAGGTCATCGTTGATGCCGATCCGACCCACGTATCAAGTTCCGCTGGGTACGTTCGGCCCGTGGGGTCCGTTATCAAGCGAATCGCTTTGAGCACCGGTGGCGGCGACGCGCCGGGACTCAACGCTGTCATACGCGCGGTGACGCTCGCGGCGCGCAATCGCGACTGGGAGGTCGTCGGCATCCGCGATGGGTTCAACGGCTTGCTCTTTCCGGAGCGGTATCCCGACGGCGGGATGATCGAAATGACTCGGGACCGAGACGTTGACTTCTGGGGCGCGGTGAAAGTTACGAACGCCTTGCTGCCGCAGATGATCGCCTCGGGCGACGGACATCGGGCAGCCGAGCGAAATGGCTAAAATCGCGGGACTATGACAATCCTTCGAGAATGGCGGGGCGAGCTCCGCCGAGAGTTGGCCGGCGAATACATTGCCTATATGCGCGACACCGGTCTCGCCGAATACCGCGCGACGCCAGGCAATCTCGGCGCGGTGATTGCGGTTCGCGATCTCGATGACGAACGCGCGGAGGTCATCACGTTGAGCTGGTGGCCATCGATGGACGCGATCAGGGGATTCGCAGGCGACGGCGTCGAGCGCGCGGTCTAGTACCCCGAGGACGACCGTTTCCTGCTGACCAAGCCGGAGAAAGTTCAGCACTACGAATCGCATGGCCTGTTCGATCCGCGAGTGCCCTGAGGCCCCCGGGTCTCGGTTCAGGTGGCTGTCACCGTCCCGCATCGAGGCGTGCATTCGAGAAGGGATGGAAAACAATCGGCGCTCAAGATTGGTCGCAACCGTCCGCGCGGGTGAAGGGTGCTAGACGGAGAATGTTCTCACCGGACAGCCGGGAGGCCGACATGGACGTGATTCAGGTGATCTCGGCCAGCGACTCGGTGCGCAATCGGCAACCGATCCAGCGCCGACAAACTCCCGAACGGACGCCGGGAGATCATCGTGGAACAGTGCGGCCACGCTATTGGTCTGGGTCGCATTCACATTGAGCGTCGCCGGCAGCCAGCCGAGCCTGCGCTCCACTGCCTGCATCTCGGGCTGCTGACCCGCTCCGGCATCAACAATGCGCGAGTCGCCGGATTGGCGCCGAGCATCTCATCGAGCAGCGCCGATTTCTCGACGGCACTCAACGCCGCGTTGCCATTCAGCGCGTCGACCCGGTAGTACGGATAGCTTCCCAGCATTTCGTCGGCGCCTTCGGCGACTCTGTAAGTCGCCCCAGCGGAGCAAGCACTGATGCCTCACCATCGCGCAGTGACGTTGGCAGCGAGCTGTTCGGCAATCCTTACCGCCGAATCTGCGGGGACAGCGCTGCACGTATTGACGTCGATAATGATGTTGTTTCTGTGCGTCAGCGCGCGTCCACAGCCCCAGCCGGGGGCGGCGGCGTTTAGTTCAGTCGCGATGACGCTCAGTGTGCCGTCGACGTTGGTGATGGGCCCAACGGACCACTGGGACTTGCTTTGCGTGTGGGTGTACTCATGGCAGGCCAGCCATCGCTCGGGGGAGGCGTCGAAGAACTCACCGGCTTTTTCGATGCTGGGAAACAACACCACCGCCTGCTTGAGATAGTGCGTGAACTTGTCGCCGTTGTTCAGACTCTGATCCCGCTCCGCCCAGTAACCGCTGTCGGCATAGACCGCCGCTTCCGCCGCGCCGTCGATGGCCAGGCACTCCTGCGGCGCCATGGTGGCGCTGTTGTCGGACATCGAGGTCTGCTGATATGTGACCGCCATCCCGGTCGTTCCCATAGCGGCGTTCACCTGTTCGGGGTTGAGCAGCAACCCGGCAAGCTCACGCTCGACAAGAGGGCGCGGAATCATCGACGGGGTGGGCGTGGGTGACTCGGCGTTGCCTGTACTTGCGCACCCGGCGATCGAAACGCAGATGACTGCAACCGCAAGTGCGGCCGTTGGCTGGTGCATGTGTACCTCCCCATGCCAGTTGTGCCAACCCGGCAGCCTGGCGCGACCTCCCCTGCCGCGCGGCTCATGAAGAAATGGTGCAGTAATTGCGCCGACGAATATCTGAGGTGATTGGTGTTTCGTGGTAACGAAGAACGACGTTTTCGATAACGATTACGAGGCCGTGCCTCGGAGCTGTTCCGTCGCTTTGACTGGCGACCGACTGCGGTGCGCGCGCATGCTGAGTCGGCCTAACTACGGTCGCGACTGGTCCGCGTCTGAGTGGCCGTGCTGGCGAGCCGCCTCGTGAGCCAACTGCACGCGGGAGGTCACGCTGAGTTTCGCGTAGACGTGCGTGAGGTGGGTTTGCACAGTCCGCGGTGAGACGAAAAGCCGGGTGGCAATGTCCTTGTTGCCCAAACCCTCACTGACTAACCGCACCACGTCACGCTCGGCTGGCGTGAGCGCGCCCCAGCCGGTTGCGGCGCGTTTGCGTTCACCGCGACCGCGCTGCGCGTAAGCGATCGCCTCCTCGACCGACAGGGCGGCGCCCTCAGCCCACGCGGATTCAAAGTCTCTCTCGCTCAACGCGTCCCGCAGCGCCGCGACGGCGGCTTGACAGCCCGCGTCCCAGACCTTCAACCGGACCGCGCCGCTCCGTTCCCGGACGGCGTGTGCGGCTCCGAAGAGCCGCACGGCTTCGCGATGACGGCCGGCGTCGCAGGCCAGACCGGCGAGGCATTCGAGGATGTCGGGGATGTGCAGGTAAGCCCCAACGTCGGCGGCACACGCGAGCGCGTCGTGGGCGTCGCGTGTCGGCCTTGGTCCGGCTGCCCCTGCGCGATAGCCACCTGGGCGCGCGCCAACAGCGCCACCGACAGGAAATAGCCGGTCGTACCCGTGACCGCCTCGTCGGCCCAGCAGCGCGCCGCGACCAGATCCCCGCCCGCCAGTGCGGCCCACGCATTGAGGACGCGCCACATCGCCGTCGTTTGGGACAGAGCACTCAGCTGCGGCCAGGCCTCGCACGCGTCCCGCGCGGTCGCAGCATCGCCGGCGGCGAGGGCCGCGCCGGCCAACGCCGCGTAGCCAACGGCCGCGTAGATACCACCCACCTCGGCGCCGGCCTCGATAGCCGCGTCGGCGGTGGCCCGGGCTGCACGCGCGTCACCCTGCCACGCCAGCACAACGCCCAGGTACGCGAGGCTATCCACCTCAGCGAGCACATCGTGAGCTGCCTGGGCCTCGGCCACCAGCTCGCCGAATTGTGCGGCGGCACCGACCAGATCGCCATGGAATAGCTGTGCCGCTCCGAGGCAGAAGCGGCACAGCCGCGAGACGAACCGGTCACCGACCGCCTCGGCGAGGTCGCGTCCTTCTTCGCCGACCCGGCGCACCACCATCGGATGCCCCGCCGTCGCCGCCGCCGGTCGCCTGGGAGGCGAGGATCTGGCTTAGCCGCCAACGATCGTCCAAGGCCCGCACCAGGCCGACCGCCTCGGCGAAGTACGGCTCGGCCAGCTCGGCGTGCAGGACCGCGACGATACCGCCGCAGGCGGTCAGCGTCCGCCCCAGTAGCGCCGGGTCATCGACCTCACGCGCGATCGCCACGGCCTGCTGAGCCTGACGACAGGCTGTCGGCGTCGCCCACCCAGATGGCGAGCACGGCCCTGTCGGCGAGCGCCCGCGCTCGAACCGCGGGCGCTAACCCGGTGTGCTGCGAGTCAAGGTCGGCCAGGACGGTGTCGAACCAGACCAGCCCTTCCCGGAGGCGGCCCCGCCCGAACCACAGCGGCTGTAGCGAGCACGCCAGCGTCAACGCCAGCTCGATGTCAGTATTTTCTCGGCTCCACTCGAACGCCGCGCGCAGGTTGTCGATCTCGGTTTCGGCCTGTTCGATGCGCCGCTCATAGTCATGGCCTGCCGGCGCGTCAAGCATGGCTGCCATCGTCGTGTAGTAATCACGGTGACGTTTGCGCACGGCGTCGGCGTCGCCGGACTCCCCGAGTCTTTCCTGGGCGTACTGGCGCACCGTCTCCAACAACCGGTAGCGGGTGCGCCCCGCGCTGTCGTCGGCCACCACCAGCGACTTGTCCACCAGCAAGGTGAGCTGATCGAGCACTTGGTAGCGCTCCATCTCGTCATGGCCGGCGACCACCTGGGCAGCGTCGAGGTCGAAGCCACCCACAAACACCGCCAGCCGCCGGAACAAGACCCGCTCCGGCTGGGTCAACAGGGCATGTGACCAGTCCACCGAGGCGCGCAACGTCTGCTGGCGGCGCACCGCCGTGCGCGAACCACCGGTCAACAGCCGGAACCGGTCATGCAGGCTGTCAACGATCTCGGCCAGGGACAAGGCGCGCACCCGCGCGGCCGCGAGCTCGATGGCCAGCGGCATGCCGTCGAGGCGCCGACAGATCTCGGTGACGCGGGCGGCGTTATCGTCGGTGACCCGGAAGTCGGGCCGGACTCGCCGGGCACGGTCGGTGAACAACTCGATGGCTTCATCGGCCAGTGATAGCGACGGCACGCGCCACGTCGCTTCACCTGTCACCCCGAGCGGCTCACGACTCGTCGCGAGCACCGTCAGCCTCGGCGCGGCACCGAGGAGAGAGACGCACAACGCGGCGCTCGCATCCAGCAGGTGCTCGCAGTTGTCCAGCACCACCAGCATGTGCCGGTCACGAATGAATCCCAGCAGCGCATCCATCGTCGGGCGGCCCGGCTGGTCGGGCAGTCCCAGCGCGTGGGCCACCGTCACCGGAACCACGCCAGGGTCGGTGATCGGGGCCAGATCGACATACCACGCCCCGTTGG
This sequence comes from uncultured Actinomycetota bacterium, assembly GCA_963813275.1. Classification (GTDB taxonomy): domain Bacteria; phylum Actinomycetota; class Actinomycetes; order Mycobacteriales; family Mycobacteriaceae; genus Mycobacterium. The sequence goes on from CAWEYH010000002.1 coordinate 159,265, forward strand.
CGAACTCGCCCGCCAGGTCGGTGGCGACGTGCACAGCCAGGCGTGTCTTTCCCACCCCTCCCGCGCCGGTGAGGGTGACCAGCCGGTTGACGTCCATCAGTCGAGCTGTCTCGTTCGTCTCGTCAACGCGCCCGACGAAACTCGTGAGTTGGACCGGAAGCCGTTGCGCAACAACAGTTTCACGCCCCCGCAACGGCGGGAATTCATTATGCAAGTCGGGATGACACAGCTGCACCACGCGCTCCGGACGCGGAAGATCCCGCAACGGATGAGTGCCCAGGTCGTTCAGCCACGCTCCGTCGGGCAGGAGGTCCGCCACCAGATCCGTTGTGGTGCGGGACAACACGGTTTGACCGCCGTGTGCCAGTTCGCGCAGCCGGGCAGCGCGGTTGATGGCGGGGCCGATGTAGTTGCCCTCGTCGCGCAGCTGCACTTCCCCGGTATGCACCCCGATCCGCAGCCGAATCGGCGCCAGTGGCGCCCGCTGCAACGCCAGCGCACACGCCACCGCGTCGCTGGTGGCGGTGAACGCGACCACGAAGCTGTCACCTTCGCCCTGCTCGACTGGGCGCACGCCGTGATGGGCAGAGACCAGCTCGTCGAGCGTGCGGTCCAGATTGGCGAACGCCGCCGTCATCTCCTCCGACGCGGTCTCCCATAACCGGGTCGATCCTTCGACATCAGCGAGCAGCAATGTCACCGTGCCGGTCGGAAGAAGCCCACTCACACCATCATCGCTCCAGCTCAATACCGGCATCTCAATGCGCGGGTGAATCTCGCTCATGCTAGCCAGCATCGGTCAGCCGTGGGCCGCAAACATCGGCATAGGCGCGCAGATTTCCCCGCCAACCGCGACAACATCTACGCGCATTGGCCGATGATGTAGGCGGCTCGAGATCGGACGCTTGACTTATCACCCACGAGGAGTCCGCAATGGTTGAGACAAGCACACCCGCCGACGTTGCCGAGCTTCCGCCGCCGCCGAGGAATCCGCTGACGTTGCGGCAGCAAATCCACGCTGTCAAGGCATTTCACACCGGCCAGGAGGTGCTGCGCGACGCCGGTGGGCATGTGACCCGCTTGAAGAACGGCCCGGCATGGCTGACGCCGGAGGCGGTGGTCGTGACGTCACCACAAGCGGCCCGCGACATTCTCGGCGAGACCGACAGCGCCGCCGAGCGGACGCCCGCCCACGACGAGGTGCGCTTCCTGTTCGGTGCGAGCCTTTTCACGCTCAGACACGATCCCTGGCTGCCCCGTCGGCGCGCGCTACAGCCCGTCTTCACCAAACAAAACGTTCGCGCCTTCGGCGGGCACATGGCTCAGGCCGCCGACATGGTCGTCGCGAGCTGGAGCGACGGCCAACAAGTCGACCTCGACGCCGAGTGCCGCCGACTCACGCTGCGGGCACTCGGCCGCTCGGTACTCGGGATCGATCTCGACGAGCGCGCCGACGCGATCGCCGAACCCTTGAGGACAGCCCTTGGCTATGTCACAGCGCGGGTGACCAGTCCCGTCAGGCCACCCCGCTGGCTGCCCACTCCCGCCCGTCGGCGAGCCCGCGCCGCGGCCGCTACCTTGCGCCGGCTAGCCGCAGAGGTCCTGCAGTCCTGTCGCGACGACCCTGCTCGCGACGCTCCTCTGGTGCGGGCGATGATCGCCGCGTCCGACCCGGCTACCGGTCGCCCACTGACCGACGACGAGATACGCGACGAACTCATTGTGTTCATGTCGGCCGGACACGACACCACCGCCACGACCCTGACCTACGCGCTGTGGGCGCTTGGCCGTCACCCCGACATGCAGGCCAAGGTGCGCGCCGAAACCGACGCCGTCGGTGACCGGGAGCTCAGCCCCGATGACGTTCCGCGACTGCGTTACACGGTTCAGGTGCTGCACGAGGCGCTGCGCCTGTGCCCGCCGGCCCCCTCCATTCCCCGACTGATCACCCATGACATCGAGGTCGACGGATATCTCGTTAAGGCAGGCACGCTGTGCACGGTGGGGGTCTACGCGATGCACCGCGACCCCGAACTGTGGGACCGCCCGCTGGAGTTCGATCCCGACCGGTTCACCCCGGAACGAGCTGCGGCCCGGGACCGCTGGCAATACATCCCCTTCAGCGCAGGCCCTCGCACCTGCATCGGCGACCACTTCGCCATGCTCGAGGCCACTATCGCACTGGCGACCATCGTCCGGCGCACCGAAATCCGTTCCCTCAACGACGATTTCCCGCTCGCTCTACCCTTCACGTTGGTCGCCGCGGGCCCTGTTCGCGCGCAGGTGAACGCGCGCATCCCGCGCGTGACGGAAAGTTCCGCTCGTTAGAAGCCTTGCGGTTCAGGCCATTCGTATCGGGACTCGATCAGCTCAATGGCGTCGGCCACACCCCTGTGCGGATTGGACGACCGAAACTTGTCGTACCCCTCTGCGATGATGACGTTATGTCCTCGACCGCATGCTTCGACGCTGTGGCAGTGCGTCCTGATCAGCGTCTTGAGGGGTTGTTCGACGAGTTGGCTGAGTTGGCCGGTCAGCGCAACGCGATTGATGGGCGCATCGTGGAGATCGTCGCCGAGGTGGATCGCGACGAGTTGTGGGGCGCTACGGGCGCGCGGTCGGTCGCGGCGTTGGTGGCCTGGAAGATGGGCTCGTCATCGGCAAACGCCCACACGATCGCCACCGTGGCGCGCCGGCTGGAGGAGTTTCCCCGCTGTGCGCAGGGCATGCGGGAGGGCCGACTGTCGCTGGATCAGGTTGGCGTCATCGCGGCGCGCGCGGGCGAGGGATCCGATGAGCATTACGCGGAGCTGGCGCGCAGCGCCACGGTCAACCAGCTGCGCACCGCGGTCAAGCTGGAACCGCGACCCGAACCCGATCCTCGGCCCGAACCGCAGGCCTCGATCACCCAGACCTCCGACGACGAGTTCACCTGTTGGCGGATCAAACTCCCGCACCTGGACGCGGCGAAGTTCGACGCGGCACTGGCGTCTCATCGTGATGCGCTGATAGCCGAGTGGAAACTCGATCGCGAGGCCCGGGGGCGGGCAACGGATAACACGCCGCCGTTGCCGGGCAGCGTCGAAGCGTTCATGCGCCTGGTGGAGGCCGGGTGGGACGCTGAGGTAGCCCGGCGGCCGCACGGGCAGCACACCACTGTGGTGGTTCACCTCGACGTGGAGCAGCGCGCCGCAGCGCTGCATCTGGGTCCGCTGCTCTCGGAGGCCGAACGCCAATACCTGACCTGTGACGCCACCTGTGAAGTCTGGTTCGAACGTGACGGCCAGGTCATCGGCGCCGGCCGAGCGACCCGCCAGATCAACCGGCGGCTTCGCCGCGCGCTGGAGCACCGCCATCCCACGTGTGCGGTTCCGGGTTGTGGTGCCACCCGCGGTTTGCACGCACACCATATTCGGCACTGGGAGGACGGCGGTCCCACCGAGTTGTTCAACCTGGTACTGGTATGCCCTTATCACCACCGGCTGCACCATCGAGGCGTTATCACCATCGCTGGCCTCGCAGACGATCTCATCGTGACCGACAGCTCCGGCCAACCACTCAGTGCAGGATCGCTCGCGCGTCCGCCGAACCTTCCCCCGCCCGCGGTGGCACCGTGCCCCGGGCCTACAGGTGAGCGCGCCGACTGGTGGTGGTACGAACCCTTCCAGCCGCAGCCACCACCAACAAACAACTAGTTTGGCCACGAGGCCCGTCATTGTCAGTGCTATGGCGACGCTCAAACAGGTTGGCACATCGAGGAATTCGTTCGCGATACGCGCAGCGTGAAAATCAAAGCTGACAACCAGGCCCGCACCGCGTCTGCGTCTATCCGTCCGCCGCCACCAACGACCCCAGCTTCACGTCGGGGTTGTCCCGTTGGAAGCCCTCCAGCCGCCACGTGGTGGAGAACAGCACGAGCATTACTCCGTCGGTGCGAGTCAGCACTTCCGCTGACACCTGCTTGCCCATGAACTCGGCGTCCGCGGGGTCGACGATCCGCGCGACTTGGTACGGCAGCGACTCCAGCGAGATCGGGGCGCTGAGTTCGGTGGCCATCCGGTGGACGGCCACCTCGAACTGCATCGGGCCGACCGCGGCGAGCACCGGCGCCTGGTCGCCGCGACGGTCTGAGCGGAGCACCTGAACTACGCCCTCCTGCTCCAGCTGCTCGATTCCACGGCGAAACTGCTTGTGCTTACTCGGATCTGCGCCGCGAGCCACCGCGAAATGCTCGGGGGAGAAGCTCGGTATCGGCGGATACTGCACCGGGACATCGCGATACAGCGTGTCGCCCGGACGCAGCGAGGCGGCGTTGGCCAGCCCGATCACATCGCCCGGCCACGCGGTATCCAGGGTGGCGCGTTGCTGACCGAACACCGACTGCGCGTACTTGGTGACGAACGGCTTGCAGGTGGCGGCGTGGGTGAGGACATCCCCGCGTTCGAATGAGCCCGAGCACACCCGCGCGTAGGCGATGCGATCGCGGTGCGCGGAGTCCATTCCGGCCTGCACTTTGAAAACGAAGGCACTGAAAGATGATTCGGTGGCGCGCCGGGCCCCGTCGACGTCGAGTGCCCCGCTGGGCGGCGGTGCGATTTCGACGAGCACATCGAGGAGCTGATTCACGCCGAAGTTCAACGCCGCCGAGGTGAACAGCACCGGTGTGGCTGCACCGCGGAGGAACTGCTCGCGGTCATAGTCGGAGCCGTCCGCGGACAGCAGTTCGGACTCCTCGACCGCGTGATCCCAGTCGTCGCCGGCGACACTGTGCGCGTCGGCCGCCGCGATGTGCTCTTCGGGGGCCGCGGTGGCGCCGCCCGCGGTGCGGATGAACCGGATAAAGCTTCCGGTCCGGCGGTCGAGTACACCTTTGAAGTCGCCGGCGATGCCGACCGGCCACGTCAGGGGAGTAGGACGCAGCCCGATTCGCGCCTGGATCTCGTCCATCAGTTCCAGGGCGTGGCGGCCCGGCCGGTCCCACTTGTTGATCACCGTGATGATCGGGATCCGACGGTGCCTGCACACCTGGAACAGCTTCAGTGTCTGCGGCTCAAGTCCTTTCGCGGCGTCGATGAGCATCACTGCGGAGTCGACGGCCGTCAGCACCCGGTAGGTGTCTTCGGAGAAGTCGGCGTGGCCGGGCGTGTCGAGCAGGTTGATGACGCAGGTGCGGTACGGGAACTGCAACGCCGTCGATGTGATCGAGATGCCCCTGGCCTTCTCCATCTCCATCCAGTCCGACACCGTCGCGCGTCGGCCCGCCTTGCCGTGGACCGCGCCGGCTTCGGTGATGGCCCGGGCGTGCAGCGCCAGCGCCTCGGTCAGCGTGGATTTCCCGGCGTCGGGATGGCTGATGACGGCGAAGGTTCTGCGGCGGCCAGCCTCAGCGGAGACACGTCGAGGTGGCGAGGTGTCGACGGTCGGCCGAACGGCCAGGGCATTGTCGGTCATAGCGCCAGTGATGGTATTGGCTCCCGGGGGCAAACCAGTAATCGGACGCTGAGGCAGAGCAGGCGCGCGGCTCACGCCATGGAGAACAGCTCTTGCATCACGACCACGCTCGCAACGCGCTGCAGTCCGCCTTCTACCGCGATGCGTTGATCGTCCGGGACTTCGAGCAGCCCATCGAGCGTCGTGGCGACTTTCTTCATGTCAAAGATCGGCTGGTCCTTCGCGGCCTGCGACGCGAACGTATCCCGGTAGAACTCGAGCATCGGGTCGTTCACGTTCCGCGTCGGAGGCGTGGTGAACGGGTGCTTCTGGCGGTCGTACACCTCGGGTATCAACACGTCCTTGGCCGCTTCGCGCAGGACGTGCTTTTCGCGGATGCCTTTCACTTTCATGTTCACCGGCACGCGAGCCGCGACTTCGGCGACATGGTGGTCCAAGAACGGCACGCGCCCTTCGATGGAGTGCGCCATCTCCATCCGATCGGCGAGATAGTTCAGAATGAAATTCGGCAGAACCGTCTTGGCATTGACATAGAGCATCTGATTCAGGCGGTCGCGGCCCGCGATGCGTTGCGTGAGCGGCAACCGATCCAGCGCGGACACCAGCGGTTGATACCCCCGAACGGACGCCGGGAGGTCATCGCGGAACAACGGGGCCGCGCTGTTGGCCTGGGTCGCAGCAACATTGAGCGTCGCCGGCAACCAGCCGAGCCTGCGCTCCACTGCCTGCATCTCCGGGCTGCTCGACCTGCTCCGGCATCATCAACGCGCGAGTCGCCGCATTGGCGCCGAGCATCTCATTGAGGAGCGCCGATTTCTCGCGCGGCACTCAACGTCGGGTCGTCATTCAACGCGTCGACCCGGAAGTACGGATAGCCTCCCAGCATCTCGTCGGCGCCTTCACCGGTGAACACCACCTTGATGCCCGCGGCTCTCACGGCCCGGCTGAGGAGATACTTGGCGACGCCGTGGCCGTTGAACATCTGCGTTTCGGCATGCCAGACCGCATCCTTGAATGCGTCGGCGATCTCCCGCCCCGTGATGGGAATTGGGTGATACGTCGCGCCGACGTGCTTGGCCTGAGCCTCAGCGACGCTGGCTTCGTCATAGAGCGGGTTCTCAAACGTGAGCGTGAACGCGCGGATCGGCCGGTCCATCTCCTGCTGCGCGAGCCCGAGGACCGCGCACGAGTCGATGCCACCACTCAGATACGAAGCGACCTCGACGTCGGCGACCAGCCTCTGCCGCACGGCATCGCGCAGAGCCTCGCGGAATTCTTCGACGATCTCGGCCTCGCTTCGCGTGTCTGTCCGCATCTGCTCAGCAGTCGGGATCTCCCAATCCCAGTACGGGTAGATGCGAACCTCGCCGTCCTTGGCGATCGCATAGCAACCCGGCGGCACCGTACTGATCCCCGCGAACTCGGTCTTCTCGTGAGATCTGCCGAAACCTCCGGTAGCGCCCTCGAGGTCCCACGCGGCTGGCACACCGAGCGCCAACAGTGCCTTTATCTCCGACGCGAAGAACACTTCGCCGTTCACCACTGCGTAGTAGAGGGGCTTGACCCCGAAGCGATCGCGTATCGCAAACATCGCCCGTTGGCGTTCGTCGGCAATGATCACCGCGAACTCACCTCGCAGGAGCTCCGCGGCCTGCATGCCACGCTCCTGATAGAGGTGCAGCGCAATTTCGCTGTCGCTCTCGGTGGAGAAGCGATAGCCATTCGCCCGCAGCCGCTCGCGAAGCTCGCGGTACCCGTAGAACTCGCCGTTCACCACCACATGCACCGCGCCGTCGGGGCTGGTCATGGGTTGGCTGCCGTTTCTCAGACCGATGATCGACAACCGCGTGTGTCCGAGTGTCCACTGCCCATCACGCGACGTCCAGGTGCCGGTGCCGTCCGGCCCGCGATGTTCCAAGAGCTTGAGCGCCGCATCGCAGCGGTCGCTCGGAAGGCCGTGCCGCGTCATCGCGGCGAAGATCCCACACATCGTTGTGTCCTCCGACGTCGTCGCGCGCCGACCTGCTGACACCAGGGCTCGCACGTCCACAATGACGCCACCAAACTGGCAGCGGTGCCTTTTGGGCTTAACACGGCGGTTACATTCGCCATTCCCCTTCGGCGGAATGACCTCGGCAGGAGTCCGTGAAGCGCGGCAGATCCTCGGATACCCACGAGGCGTTGCGCGTAATTGCCGATCGTGCGCAGTTATCCGTATGGCTTGTCATGCAGGCACAGTTGCGGGTTGAGGGCGCGCCAACAGTTTGGTGAAGCGCTCGTAGCTGAAGATGGCCATCACGTAGAAGGCGATGTCGGCGGCGATGCTGCCCAGGACAAAGCCGACCGCCGTGCTTCCCACGACCAACGGGCCAAGGTAGAGCGCGATCGGTCGGATGGTGATGCTGTCGATCGCCTCGGCCGGCCCGAACTCGACGGCGATGCTGCGGGCGGCAAGACCGTTGGCGACGAGCACCCGCATTGGCAAGCTTCGGCCGGACTGCGCGCGGTACGACCAGCGCACCCCGTTGAAGTACGCGGTCGCGTAATAGCCCGCCGATGCGCCGATGGTGGCCGCGATCACGGCGGCGGCATACGAGCCCGTCAGCGCGTAGGTGGCCGCGGCGGCGGCCAGCTCGCCCACCCATCCGGCGATCTCGTTCGGCGCATATCGCCGCAGCCACTCGAAGATTTTGTGGAGGATTCGACGTTGAGTCCTCGTGCCCATAGGTCTTTCTCCCGCCTGTGGTGACCGGGCTCAGGATCGGACCGCGACGTTGAAGACGCGTTGAAAACGCGTTGCACGTCCTCGTCAAAGGGCACGTCGGCGTCCGGCCGTTGCAGCTCCTGGCGCAGAGCTCCTCGCTAGTCGACGGCTCGTTCCTTCGGTAGCAGCGCGGCGAGTTCTTCGCGGCTCGCTGTACCGGTCTTGGTCATTGCCCTATAGATGTGGCCCTCGACGGTGCGTGTCGACAGCGTCAGTCGCTCTGCCACGTCACGCGTCGACAACCCCCGACCCAGCAACAGCACGATCTCCCGCTCCCGATCCGTCAACGGCAACGGCTCCCTCGCCTGCCGCAACACCGGCGTGTCCGCTCCGCACCGCTCCGCCAGCGCCTCCGCCCTTGCCCCGCATCCCAGCGCCGAACCCCTCAGCTCCTGCCTCCGATAAGCCAAGCTCGCCTGCGCTGCCGCATCGACCGCCGCCACCCCATCGAGCATGTCCTCGAAAGCCTCTGACGCCCTTGCCAATTCGGCTGCATTACCATCCCGCATCGCTTCCGCGAACCTCGCCGCGAGCGCTGCTCGCGGGCCCTCTACGGTCGCTTCCAGCTCACTCAGCCTCTCCCCGCATGACCGATCGCCCAACTGCGTCGCCGTCTGCAGACACACCACTTCCGCCGCGAATCGACCACTCGCTTCGGCTGTTTCGGCCGCCGACTTCAAGATGCCGATCGCCTCGCTGACCGCGCCCTGCCCCGCAGCCACCCACGCCCTCGCGATGCTCTTCTCGTAGTCCAGCTTCCTGAACGGTCGCGGCACCCTCTCGAGCTTCTCGAGCACCTCCTCCGCGTCCTGCCATCGACCGCGCATCGCCAGCGCCGTCGCCCTAGGGATGCCGTACCGATACCCCCAGCCCTGCGCATGTCCCGTCGCGCTCAACGCTCCCGCCGCCTGTTCCAACAGCCGGCACGCCTCCTCCAACCGCCCAGCTGCCAGCGCCGCCCGACCCGCGATCGCCGGTCCCAACAAGTGCGCCGTTCCCGGCAAGTCCGCCGCCTGGCCCCGCGCCCACTCCGCCACTTCGACCGCCTCGCTGATCCGTCCCGCCAGCACCAGCGCACTTACATGCGAGTCCGCGATGTTGAACTTCATATGCGGCGCATCCGAGCATCGGATCGCAATCGCATATCCCGCCTCCGCCGCGGCCACAGCTTCCGTCGTCCGTCCCGCATCCCCATGGATCGACGCCAACGCCCACGCCGTCTCCGCGCCCACGATCGGCGGCAACCGCTCCAGCACAAGGCTCTTCGCGGCCGCTATCGCCGCATCGGGCTTGTCCATCGCGAACCAATACACCGCACTCACTGCGTCGATCGTCCTGCGCGCCGGCCCCTCCGCCACGGCCGCAGCTCCCTCGTCGATCACCTCTTTCGCCCGCACCGGATCCGCCAGCGCCCACAGCAGGTTGCTCGCCCGCAGATACGTGAACCTCGCGCGCTCTTCATCGCTCAACTCGGCGACCGCCACCCCGCCCAAGAGTTCCTCGGCGTCTCGTCCCCGGCCCAGCCACGACATCGCATGCGCCCGCAGAAATGAAGCTTCGGGTCCGCCGCCCGCCCGCACCGCCGCACCCGCCAGCCGATCGGCCAGCACCAGATCCGCCAACGCAATCGCCCCCTGCGCCGCTCGGACCAGTAGCTCAGCGTCAGGCTCCAAGTCCGAGTCGAGGCTCAACGCCCCGCGTCGCACCAGCACCCGCACGTCCTCGCGGTCGTCGGCGTCGGCCAGTTCCGCCGCCAACAATCCCCGCAGCCGCCGCAGCCTCGTCGGCGCCGCGCGTCGTCTCCTCACCTCGCCGTACAACGGATGCGCCAGCCGAACTTCGATGCGCTCATCGAGATCGTCGAGCCGGATCAGGCCGCGAAGATCGGCCTCCTCGACGGCGTCCGCGTCGGTGATCCGACGCAATATCGGGAGCTCGATCGGCTCGCCGATCGCAAGCGCGTCGACGACGGCGGACACGGCGTCGGGCAGGGCGCCCATCCGCGACTCGATCAGCTCGACCAGACCGTGTGGCACGACCGGGTCGCCGACCCATTGCCAGTAGCCGTTCTGCTTTTCGAGATGCCCATCGGCCACTGCCTGCTCGACGATGTGCCGCAGATACAGAATGTTGCCGTGGGTCATCTGCCAGAGGCTGCCCGCCGTCTGCGGGTCGACCGATCCTTCCAGCGTGGCTGACAGCAGCGCCGTGGTCTCGTCCGCCGACAGCGATTGAAGTTCCACCCTGTCGAACTCGCCGAGTTTCCAAAGTTCCTGTATCGCAATCGGAATCGGAATCGGCTGATCGTCTCTCACCGTCAGCACTACCTTCGCGACGCCTCGCTGCACGAACTGATCAAGAACGAACATCGACAGATCGTCGAGAAGGTGCGCGTCGTCGACACCCACCAACACGGGACTGCCCGACGACGCGGCGGTCAGCGAGTCGATCACACTGCACACCAACTGAAGGCTGTCGCCGCCGGCCAAACCCGCCCATGACGCCAGCGCGCCGAGCGGAATTCCGCGCCCGCACGACGTGCCGACCACCCATCGGACCTCACAACCTCTTGACGCGGCACCGTCCAGGGCCTCGCGCGCGATCCGGCTCTTCCCTACGCCGGCCGGACCGCAGATCACGACGCCGGCCACGTCAGGGTCGGAGATCGCGGCCTCAATGAGCCGCATCTCCTTCGCGCGTCCGACCAACGGCCACGTCAACCGCATGGGCACAGCGTAAAGAGCAGGTGAGGCCCGTGACGTAAGTACTCGACATCGACCGAAGCGGCCAAAAACAAGTAGTCATCTACTCAACCATCCAGCCTGTTCACGGGCGAATATCAGGGCATTCACGTCAATTACCGCCATAGCGACGAACGGGAGACCGAAGATGAGCTGTCAACAGCTTCTTCTCCCAGGTGAGAGGCTCATGCGGGTGGGCGTGTGATGGTCACGGTGGGCTCTCCTCTCACACTGGACGCGCGCGCGTCCGGGGCGTGGGCGCGGCGCTTCGCCCGCACGACCCCCGGGTTGATCGTGTTGATCGCGGTGGCCGTCGCCGCGTCCTGCATCGTCGCCGGCGTGGTGTGCGCCGCTGCGCTCAACAGACGGATCGCCGACCAGAAGGCGGTTCTCGACCATTCGGAGCCCTTCGCCTACGCGGCCCAGAATCTGTATGCCGCGTCGTCGGCGGCCGACGCCGCAGCCGCGACGGCGTTCCTGTCCGGCGGCGCCCAGACACCCTTGATGCGGGCGCGCTACCAGCAAGCGTTGGCGACGGCGGCATCCGCGCTCGCGGACGCCACTGCAGGCGCACCCGATGCCGAGACCCGCAAGGCGCTGGCCGAGGTATCCGCCCAATTAGCCACGTACACAGGTCTTGTCGAAGCGGCGCGCGCGAACAACGTGCAGAACCACCCGATCGGATCCGCGTACCTGCGAGAAGCGTCGTCGTCGATGCAGACCGAGCTGCTTCCCGGTGCGGAGAAGGTCTACACCGCCGACCTCGCCCGGGTCGACCAGGCTCAGCGCCGAGTCGGATCACTTCCAAAGGTTGGGCTAGTGCTGCTCGCGCTCACCTTGATCGCGATCGGCGTCGGCTCGGTGATCATGCTCAGGCGGACGAACCGACAGTTCAACCTGGGGCTGATCGCCGCGGCCGTGGTCGTCGTGCTGACGATGGTCTGCATCGTCGGCGCTGTCAGCCTGGCCGCACGCGATATCGAACGCGGCCGAACCGAGGGCACCGAGAAATTCGGTCAGCTCGCCGAGGCGCGCATCCTCGCCCAGCAGGCCAGGACCGACGAAACCCTTCAATTGATCAATCGCGGCGACATCACCGCCAGCGAGAAGTCGTTCTACGGCCACACCGACGAGTTGACTGCGCGGCTCGGCACAAGCTCGCCCGCAGCGACGGAGGCCGTCAAGAAGTGGGTCGCCAGCCATCGCGAGCAGGTGAACGCCTACCGCGCCGGTGATTACCCCGACGCGATGGATCAGGCCCTCGGCACGGATACCGGCGAATCGGGCGCGCAGTTCGCCAACGTCGAGTCGAACCTGCGCGAGGCGATCGAGCACAGTCGAGCCACGATGCGTGATCGGGTGTCAGACGCGGGTGCCTATCTCGCATGGCTACCGATAGGGACGCTGGTGCTGATGACTATCGCCGCGGCGGCGGCGGTCGTCGGTCTGTGGCCGCGGCTCAAGGAGTTCTTGTGAGGGCGCGGGCCGCAGCGGTGTTGCTCGGGGTCGCCTTGGTCGCGTCGGGGTGCAACGCGTCGTCGACGCCACCACCGTCGGTGTCGATCGCACCGGCACCGGTCAGACCGGCTGGGGCACAGGAGATCACGACCGCACCAGAGGCGGCGAACGCCGACTGCGGTGACCCCGAAGCCAGTCTGCGACCCGGCCCGATGCCGTCGCCGGGCGTGATGCCGTCCGGTTCGACGATGGCCGCCATCGCCGAGCGCGGACGACTGATCGTCGGTGTGGACCAGAACACCAATCCGTTCGGCTTCCGCGATCCAGGCTCGGGTCGGCTGCAAGGTTTCGACATCGACCTCGCCCGCGAAATGGCGCGCGCCATTTTCGGCGATCCAGATCGCATCGATCTGCAGGTGGTCGAGGCAGGCCAACGGGAGTCAGCGCTCGAGTCGGGTCAGGTGGACCTGATCGTCCGGACGTTCTCGATCACCTGCGAACGCAAGCAGAACGTCGACTTCTCCACCACCTACTTCTACGCCAACCAGCGCATCCTCGCGACGAAGGGATCGCAAATCCATTCTGTCGCAGATCTTTCCGGAAAACGGGTGTGTGCAGTCTCGGGTACGACCTCATTGGCGCGGGTGTTCGCTCTGAACCCCAGGCCGACGCTGATCGGGGTGACCAGCTGGACCGACTGCCTCTTGATGATGCAACAAGGGCAGATCGACGCGATCAGCACCGACGACGTCGTGTTGAAAGGGCTTGCCGCGCAGGATCCGACCGTGGACTTGGTCGGCGACAGTTTGGGCAACGAGCCCTACGGTGTCGGGATCAAGAAAGGCAACGACGACCTGGTTCGGTTCGTCAACGGCGTCCTTGCCCGCGTCCGTGCCGACGGAACCTGGGAACGCCTCTATGACACATGGCTGCGCGATCTCGGGCCATCGCCCGGGCCGCCGGCGCCGAGGTATCAGGACTGACCATGGCGAAACTGACTCGCGCCGACGCATCGACGAAACTGGTTGAGCTGGACAGCCACCCAGGTCTGGAACACCTGCGTCGCTATTCGCCGACGGGCGTGACCGCGCAGCGATGGGCTCTGGTCGAAGCGACGCTCGGCCAACTGTGGGACCACCTGACCGAGCTGGAACGGCTGAGTGACCCCGGCGAAATCGTCGACAGTCTTGACCGGATCAGTGCCGGATACCCGGAGGTGAAGGAATTCTTCGATACGGTCGACGAAGTCAATGCGACGGTCGCGAAAAGCATTGCACCTTCGTTGAAGAAGATCGACGATGCAGGCGCAGCCGTCCCGAAAGAGATCACCGATCTGCTGGCAGTCTCGGCGACAGATCCGTTGTCGTTGACGACCGACGAGATCGACCGCCGCATCGCCGCCATAGCGGAACTGGTGGCCTTCCAGGCGAACTGGCCGGAGGCGATCGCCGATACGGTCGCTCGTCTGGACGCGCTGCACGACGCGGTGCGGCGCGCGGCGCAGACTCGCGAACGCGCCACCCGGCAGGTGCTGACGGGGCCGCTTCCGGTGGCCGGTGATGCCGAACCGACGCTGCGCGCAGAGTTGGAGGCGATGGCCGAACCGGATCCGCAAGCGCTGCTGGACTTGCAGCGACGAATCGAGTCGGCGCTGCAACGCGTCCGTCAGGATGAGGCGCTGGCGCAGGGCCTGCTGGACCGGCGCACCGAACTCAGGGGGCGACTGCGGGCGTACGAGGCGAAGGCGGCGCGGCTCGGGCTGGCGGAGGATCCAGACCTGCTCTCGTCGCGGGGGAAGGCTTCCGGTCTGATCTCGCGGCAGCCCTGTGATCTGCGCGCCGTCACCCAAGCCGTCCTGGACTATCAGCAGATGGTCGTCGCGAAGCGGGAGAAGACGCGATGACCTGTGTCGAAACCGGCTGCACTGGAACCGTTGTCGACGGCTATTGCGACATCTGCGGAATAGCGCCTGCCCCGGACTCGCCGTCGAAAGGCGTGTTGACTGCGACAGCCCCCATGGCATCGACCCCTCGTTCCCGTGGAACCTCTCGCAACGGATCGTCGAAAAGCGGAAGTGCCCGCGGGCGCCTCGGCGCAGGCGTTGTCGCCATACCACCCGTGCCCAAGGGCAATCCGGCCAAGGCGATCCTGACGGACCCGCAGGTAGCCGAGAGTCAGCGGTTCTGCGGCAACTCCGAGTGCAACAAACCCGTCGGGCGCGCTCGGGACGGTCAGCCGGGTCGCGCGGAGGGGTTCTGCACCTCGTGCGGCGCCCGCTACTCGTTCGTCCCCAAGCTTTCTCGCGGCGATCTGGTCGGCGGGCAGTACGAAGTTCGAGGCTGCATCGCCCATGGCGGCCTCGGCTGGATCTACCTGGCCATCGACCGAAACGTCCACAACCGCTGGGTGGTGCTCAAGGGTCTGGTCCATTCCGGCGACGCCGACGCCATGGCAACCGCGGCCGCCGAAGCTCTCGCTCTCGCCGAGGTGGAACACCCCAACATCGTCCGGATCCACAACTTCGTCGAGCACAAGGATTCGGACGGCATGACGGTCGGCTACATCGTCATGGAATACGTCGGCGGCACGTCGCTCAAGCAGATCCGCAAGGCGCACAACGGCCCACTGCCACCCGACCAGGCCGTCGCCTACATCGTGGAGATCGCGCCTGCACTCGGCTATCTGCACGAGGAAGGTCTGGCCTACTGCGACTTCAAGCCCGACAACGTGATGCAGAGCGACGAGCAGCTCAAGCTCATCGACCTCGGCGCGGCCGTTGCCATGGACGACGACGACTGCGTGATCTACGGGACCCGCGGGTACCAGGCACCCGAAATCGCTTGGACCGGACCAACTGTCGCCAGCGACGTCTACACCGTCGGGCGCACGCTTGCGGTTCTCGTCATGGACTTTCCACAGCAGAACGGCCGGTTCGTCGATCAGTTGCCCGGTCCCGACACCGTGCCCATATTCGCTGAGCACGAGTCGCTGTATCGCGCCATCCTCCGCGCCACCGACGCCGAGCCCACACGGCGATTCCCCTCCATGGACGAGCTGGCCGACCAGCTGACGGGCGTCCTGCACGAGATCGCCGCCGCCGACACTGGCCACCCGCAGCCCCGCCTCTCGTCGCATTTCAGTCCGCAGCGCGCCATTTACGCGGCGGGCTGGGACGTGGCGTTGTCGACAGGCTCGGTGATCGCAGCGCTTGGCGTGCCGAGGGTCGACGCCGACGACCCCGGCGCAGCGCTGCTTGCCACGACGAGTGGCACCCCGCCCGCTCAACTCGAGCAGACGCTCGAACATGCCGTCGGCGGCGAGAACCACCGCAGCAACTCGATCGAGGTCCCGCTTCGACTGGTCCGCGCGTCACTGGAGCTCGGCGCCGCCAAGGACGCCCGTCGCCGGCTCGCCGAACTCGAATCGGTGATTCCCGGCGACTGGCGGCTGAAGTGGTACAGCGGACAATGCGCACTCTTGGACAGGGACTTCGACACGGCCACGGCGGATTTCGGCGCGGTGTTGACGATGTTGCCCGGCGAGCTCGACCCCAAGTTGGCGCTCGCCGCAACCGCCGAACTGCAACGTGACTACGACGAAGCCGCGCGCTACTACGAGATGGTGTGGCGGACCAACCACAGTTTCTACAGCGCCGCGTTCGGCCTGGCGCGGCTGCGGGCACGGGCGGGTGACCGCGCAGGTGCCATCGCCACACTCGACCAGATCACCACTGCGTCAGCGCATTACACCGCGGCCGGCACCGCCGCGATCGAAATCCTGCTCGACAGCCGAACCTCCGACAACCTGGACGAACCGACCCTGGTCGATGCCGGAAAGCGCGCCTCGGCGCTGACGATCGAGTCCGCGGCCAAACGAGAGACGCTCCGACTGAGGGTGCTTGGCGCTGCGCTGGACTGGCTAGAGGCAGGGAACACGCCGAAGGCGGGTCGTCTGCTCGGCGCCGATTTCGACGAACCGGGCATCCGGGTCGGAATGGAACAGTGCTACCGCGCACTCGCGCATGAGACGGCCGATGTGTGGGGGCGTATCGACTTGGTGGAAAAGGCGAATGCGGTCCGGCCGAGGACCAGACTATGAGCGGTGGGGAGGTGACATGCATGCGGTGCGGGGCTACCGGTGTGCCCGCCGACCGGTTCTGTGAAAGCTGCGGCACCGTGCTGTCCGCCATTCGTCGAGTCGCCGTCCCCGGCGCCGTGCAATCGCGGGAAGACTCGGCTGCCTGCACCGATTGTGGCAACGGCACGTACGTCGATCAGTACTGCACCGTATGCGGTCATCGTCGCGCCGAGCCAGATCGCGATCAGGCAGCCCTCGACGGCATCGTGCTCGTCACCGACCGCGGACTCGAACACCCGCGCAACGAGGACGCCGCCGCAGCGGGCATCGTCGCGTGCAGTTCAGGTGAGGCAATCGCCGTCGCTGTGTGCGACGGGGTGTCGACCTCGTCAGCCGCCGACACGGCTGCGAAAAGCGCCTCGACGGCCGGGGTCGACGCGATGCTCAATGCGCTTGCCGCTGAACGGAAGCCGCAGCTGGCCGTGCTGGCGGGGCTGACCGATGCCGCCAAAGCGGCAGCAGCCGCAGGGGCCGACACCGCGACTCTGGCCGTTGCGCCGTCGTGCACCTACGCGGCGGTGGCCGTCGTTCCCTCCGCTGCGGGCACAGTGGAGGTCGGCGTCGGCAACGTGGGGGACAGCCGGGTCTACTGGATACCCGAGCCCCCCACGCACGCGCGATGCCTCACGATCGACGACTCCGTCGCGCAGGAATTGATCTCCGCAGGCGTCGCCGCCGAGTCGGACGCCGTGCAGGCAGGCGCGCACACCTTGACCAGGTGGCTCGGCGCCGATGCCGAATCGACGCCGTGGTCGGACACCAGCGTGCGGCCGATCACCATTGCCGAGCGCGGCTTTCTGCTGGTGTGCACCGACGGCCTGTGGAACTACCTGCCCGAGGCTGACGACATCGCACGGATCTGCGCCGGATACGACGCAGCCGACGGGGCATCCGCACTCGTCGACTACGCGTTGGCCGCGGGCGGTCAGGACAACATCACTGTCGCAGTGATCCCGATCGGAGGACATTCGTGAGTACGGCTGAGCAGCAAAGCGTCTCGGGCGTCGCCGTCGACGTCGACCACAACCCCTATCTCGCCGAGGGCGCCGGGACGGTCGACGCGATCGTCAGCATCGCCATGGGAAGCGATGTGGTGGTGGACAAGCCGCCGGAGCGGGTCGAGGTGATCATCATCGACTGCTCGACGTCGATGCTGTCGCCGCGGGACAAGTTCGACGAAGCGAAGCGCGCCACCAAGGCAGCAGTGGACGAGATGCTCGACGGTACTCACTTCACGATCGTCGCCGGTTCCGAAGAGGCCGCGCCCGTCTACCCGCAGGACGGACGGCCGACGCAGGCGAGCGAGGCAACCAGAGCCGCGGCCGCGCGAGCCGTCGACGGCCTGCAGCCCAACGGCGGTACGGCGATCGGCACCTGGCTCGCGTACACCCGAAAGATCGCCGGACAGCGCCCGGGAGCGCTCACCCACGCGATCCTGCTGACCGACGGCAAGGACGAGCACGAAACGCCCGAGGAGCTCGGCGAGGAGATCGGCCTCAGCGAAGGCGAATTCACGTGCGACTGCCGTGGTGTCGGCACCGACTGGCGCGTCGAGGAACTACGCGCGATCTCGTCCGCACTGCTCGGCACGGTGGACATCGTCGCCGACCCGGCCGGTCTCGCCGACGACTTCGCGGCGATGATGCGCGCCTCGATGGGCAAGTCGATTCCCGAACTGACGCTACGGCTGTGGACTCCAGTGGGGGCAAAGGTCACCTTCGTCAAGCAGGTGGCACCGTCCGTGGAAGATCTGACTCACAGACGCGTCGAGGCCGGAAGTCAGTGCGGCGAATACACGTTGGGTCCGTGGGGCCACGAGGAACGCGACTACCACCTTCAGGTCGAGGTCGAACCGGCGGCGCCCGGGCGCGAAAAGCTGGCCGCGCGCGTCACCGTCGTCGCAGGGGACGAGACACTCGGCGAGGGCCTCGTTAAGGCGATGTGGACAACCGACACGGCGTTGTCGGCTCAAATCAGTTCGCGCGTGGCGCACTACACCGGCCAGGCGGAGCTCGCGCAAGCCGTTCAGGACGGGCTGGCCGCGCGCAACACGGGTCACATCGCAATAGCGACCGCAAAGCTGCGCCGCGCAATGGAACTCGCAACGGAGTCGGGAAACGACGGCACCGCCAAGCTGCTGGAGAAGTTCATCGAGGTCGACGAGCACACCGGCACTGCGCGGTTGCGACGCGACATCGCCGCCGCCGACGAGATGGCCCTCGACGCCCGATCGACCCGAACCGCACGCGTACGGAAGGAGGCCTGATGCCGACCTGCCCCGAAGGACACGACACCGCCGCCACTGACTACTGCGACGTGTGTGGGTCGCCGGTCACGATGCCCGCGGCACAACCGACTTCTTCGGCTGCGGCAACAGTGTGCCCGGCGTGCGGCGCGCAGATCAGCGGTCGCTTCTGTGAGGCGTGCGGCCACGACTCGGCACTGCCCGAACCCGCGGCGGCCCCGCAATCGACTGAGGCATCGGCGTCGATCGAGTGGACCGCCACCGTCACCGCCGATCAGGACTACTACAAACGCGTCATCGCCCGCGGCGGCCCCGACACCGTCGAGTTCCCCGAATTTTATCCGGAACGCCGAATCACCCTGTACGGCAACACACTGATCGGCCGGGCCAACCGTAAACAGGGTGTCGAGCCCGGCATCGACCTCGGTATCCATCCCGGCGACCGTGGGGTATCGACGCAGCACGCCGTCCTGCGGATCCGCGATTCGGGCCTGACGATCACCGACCTCGGATCGACCAATGGCACCAGCCTCAACGACAGCGACGACCTCTTGGGAAACGGCGAGGAAATCGCACTCGCCGACGGCGACCGCATCCACGTCGGCGCCTGGACCACGATCACGGTGACCAAGTCCGAAAAGGGACGCACATGACCGTCCAAGATCGGGAACTGCATGACGCGCGTGAGCAGTTGGCGGCGAGCCGAGAGATTCTCGCGGCACTCGGACGCGATGTCGCCAACCCCGGCGCGGTCCTGGACACCGTGCTCGAGTACGCCGCGCGGCTGTGTGGAGCGGCTGCCGCCCAGCTGTTCATTCGCGACGACGATGTGTTCCGCCTCTCGCGAGCCTCCGGCGAAACCCCCGAGGAGTACCGCAGATACCTGGTGTCCCACCCGATCGCGCGTAACCGAGTGTCGACCGTCGGCCGTGCGGCCGAGGACAAATGCACCGTCCAGATCCCCGACGTGCTCGCCGACGAAGACTACGGCCGCTTGGACCTCCAGCGAATCACCGGCTTTCGCACGCTCCTGTCGACGCCGATGATCTTGCAGGACGAGGTCGTCGGCGTGCTCGCCATGTGGCGCACCGACGTCGCTCCCTTCGACGATCGGGAGCGCCAGCTCCTCGAAGAGTTCGCCGTACAGGGAGCGATCGTGCTGCGCCAGGTCAACCTGATGCGCGCGCTCGAGTCACGCGGCGCCGAACTGTCGGACAAGGTCGAGCAACTGGAAGCCCTGCGCGAGGTGGACGAGGCGGTCGGCTCGAGCCTGGATGTCGACGAGGTCCTCGAACGCATCGTCACCAACGCGGTGCGGTTGACCAACCTCGGCTTCGGTGATATCACCCTGAGCACCGAGGGCGGATCGATCCTGGAATACGACGAGGCGACCGACTCGTTCCACGTTCGCGGCAAGTACGGCAGCAGTCCCGCACTGTGGGAGCGGTTGCGGGACATCACGATTGACCGCAAATCGAGTCTGGTCGGCCAGACCGCACTTGCCGACCAGCCTCTCGAGATCGCCGACCTCGCATCGGCCGAGCGCGACGAGTTCCTGGATACCGTGTTCCAGGACGGATGGCGTTCGGTGCTCGCGGTCCCGATGATCGCCGGCGACGAGATGATCGGTGTGCTGGTGATCCGCCGACGTGGCACCGGCGATTTCCCGCCCGATGTCATCGAGCTGCTCGAAACGTTCGCCAGCCAGTCGGCCCTCGCGATCGTCAACGCGCGCCTCTTCCGCGCACTCGAGACGCAGAGCAAGGCGCTGGAAATCGCGAGCAACCACAAGTCGGAGTTCCTCGCCAGCATGTCCCACGAGCTGCGGACGCCGTTGAACGCGGTGATCGGCTTCTCGGAAGTGTTGCTGGAGCGGATGTTCGGCGAGATCAACGAGCGGCAGGAGGCATACCTCCGCGACATCTGGAACTCCGGTCGCCACCTGTTGGGCCTGCTCAACGAGATCCTGGATCTGTCCAAGGTCGAAGCGGGCCAGATGGTGCTCGACCTGAGCACATTCTCGGTCAGAAGCGCTCTGGAGTACACGCTGGCAATGGTCCGCGAGCGCGCGGCGGCGCACGCCATCAAGATTTCGGTCGACATCGCCGACGACGTCGGGGACATCGAGGCAGACGAGCTGAGATTCAAACAGGTCGTCCTCAACCTGCTGTCCAACGCGGTCAAGTTCACACCGGACGGTGGCAGCGTGTCCGTCAACGCCTGCCGGGAAGGCACCGAGCTCGTGGTGACCGTGACCGACACCGGCATGGGGGTGCCTGCCGAGGATCAGGAGAGAATCTTCGACTCCTTCCAGCAGGGTGGGCGCGGGCCGACCAGGGAAGAGGGCACGGGGCTCGGGCTGACGCTGTCACGGCGGATCGTCGGACTGTTGGGTGGCCGCATGTGGCTGAAAAGCACTGTAGGAGTGGGGAGTACGTTCGGATTCGCAATTCCGGCGGTGCCGCGGTCCACAGAAGCGATCGCTGAGCAGCGGACCGGTGAATTTCCGGTTGTGGTGCTCGTCGACGACGACCGCGCATCGCTTGATCTGATGTCGGCGTATCTCGACGATGCGGCGGTGCAGGTGATCCGGGTGACCGACGGCGTGAGCGCTCTCGAGCTGATTCGCAAGGTGCTGCCTGCCGCAGTGGTTCTCGACATCAAGCTTCCGCGCCTCGACGGCTGGCAGGTCCTTGCGGAGCTGAAAGCGGCTGACGAGACCGCGGCCATTCCCGTCATCATCGCTTCGATCGTCGACGACCGGCCGCAAGGGACGGCCCTCGGCGCGGACGTCCAGTTGCTCAAGCCGGTCAGTCGCGATGACCTGATCGACGCGCTGCGAAGCGTCGGCGTGCACGGGAAGGGGACCAGTGGTGGATGACCCTGTGACGGTGCTGGCGGTGGACGACCAATCGGTCAACCTTCGTCTCCTCGATGCGGTCCTGACTCCGCGCGGACATCGCGTTATCAGCGCAACCTCGGGAGCCGAAGCCCTCTCCTTGCTCGAAACCGAGGACGTCGACCTCGTCCTCTCGGACGTCGTGATGCCGGAGATGGACGGCTACGAAGTCTGTCGCCGGATCCGGTCGAACCCGTCGACCGAGTTTCTTCCGGTCGTGATGATCACGGCCAGCGGGAGCGAGCAACGGCTGAATGCCCTCCTCGCCGGTGCCGACGACTTCATCACCAAGCCGTTCGACCAAAGTGAACTGCTCGCAAGGGTGGCGTCGCTGGCGCGCATCAAGAGATATCACGACACAGTCCGGCGGCAGGCAGACGAGCTGGCCGCGTGGAACACCGAGCTCGAGTCTCGCGTCGCCGCGCAGGTCGCCGAGCTGGAGCGCGCCAACAGGCTGCGCCGTTTCCTGTCACCGCAATTGGCCGATCTGGTCATCAGCGACGAGCACCTGCTCGAGAGCCATCGCCGCGAAATCGTCGTGCTCTTCGCCGACCTGAGGAACTTCACCCCGTTCGCGGAAACCAGCGAGCCCGAGGAAGTGATGGGTGTTCTCGCGGAGTACCACGGGGCGATGGGGGCGCTGATTCACCAATACCAGGGCACACTCGAACGGTTCACCGGCGACGGGGTCATGGTGTTCTTCAACGACCCGATCAAACAGGACGACGCCGCCGAACGCGCCGTCCGAATGGCGTTGGAGATCCGGGATGCGGTGAACGAGTTGGCCGTTCGATGGCGCCGCAAGGGCTACGACCTCGCTCTCGGACAAGGGATCGCTCAGGGCTTCGCGACGCTCGGCCGGATCGGCTTCGAAGAACGCTTCGACTACGCGGCGATCGGCAGTGTCACGAATCTGGCAGCGCGACTGTGCTCGGACGCAGGACCTTGGCAGGTGTTGATAACCGACCGCATTCTCGCTGCCATCGAAGACATCGCCATCGCCGAAGAAGTCGGCGACGTGCAGCCCAAGGGATTCAGCCGGACGGTTCGCGTCCACAACATTTCCGCAATGAACGAGGAGAGCACATGACGCAATTGCAAGCCCCGGCCCGAACCCTTGGGCAGCTGAACGACGACGAGCGCTACCGCGCATTCGACGACCTGCAACTGTCGATGGGCGACGCGTGGGACTCGATACAGAAGAACTTGGCGGATGAATCGGTTGTCGTGGTGCCCTCGATCAGCATCGAGCGCACCACCGCTTCGAGCGGCACCGTGATGCAGGCGATGGAGGAACGCGCGCTGTTCCTGCTGTTGCTGCTGCGTCAACCGCGGCTGCGCATGATCTACGTGACCTCGCAGCCGATATCGGAGTCGATCATCGAGTACTACCTCGGGCTGCTTCCCGGCGTCATCCCCAGCCATGCCCGTGCCCGGCTCACGCTGGTCCCGGTCGGCGATGGGTCACCGACGTCGCTCAGCTCGAAGCTGCTGGCGCGCCCGCGGTTGCTCCGGGCCATCCGCTCGCTGATCCCGAACCCGGCGCGCTGCCACCTGATTCCGTACAACACCACATCGCGTGAGCGCGATGTCGCGCTGTCCCTTGGTATTCCGATGTACGGGGCAGATCCTCGTCTCGTCGACCTCGGCAGCAAGACCGGTTGCCGGCGGATGTTCGAGGAGTGCGGGGTGCAGTATCCGGTCGGCGCGGAGGATCTCCACGGCATCGACGACATCGTGGCAGGCGTGCAGAGCATGCGTGCGCGGCGGCCGTCGATCAAGCACGCGATCGTGAAGATCAACGAAGGGGTTTCGGGCTCGGGCAACGCGTCGATGGACCTCGACGAACTGCCTGCACCCGGCTCACCGGACGAAGCGGCGGCGATCGCCGAGCGCCTGCAACACATCCGTCCGGAGGCGGAAGGCCTCTCGGTCGACGTCTTCCTGGCAGCCTTCCAGAAGGACGGCGGCATCGTCGAGGAGCGGATCACCGGCGTCGCACTGGAGAGCCCGAGCGTCCAAATGCGTGCGCTGCCCGACGGCACCGTCGAGTTGCTCTCCACACACGACCAATTACTCGGCGGCGCAAGCGGTCAGAAGTACCTGGGCTGTGTGTTCCCGGCGGATCCCGGCTATGCGGTGAGCATCGCTGAACCGGCGATGGTGGTCGGGCGTCATCTCGCGCGGCTGGGTGTGCTGGGGCGGTTCGCGGTGGATTTCGTTGTCGTGCAGGATGAGTCAGGTGAGTGGACGCCGTATGCGATCGAGCTGAACCTCCGCAAGGGCGGGACGACCCATCCGTTTTTGACCCTGCAGTTCCTCACGGGCGGAAGTTATGACGGCGAGCGCGGGGTCTTCCTGACCCCGAATGGCACTCCCAAGTACCTGGTCGCGACGGACCATCTCGAAGACGACCGGCTCAAAGTCCTGACGGTCGACGACCTCTTCGATGTGGTCGTGCAACACGGCGTGCATTTCGATCAATCACGCCGCACGGGAGTGGTGTTCCACATGATCAGTTGCCTCACCGAGTGCGGCCGGATTGGTATGACGGCCGTCGGTGACAGCCCGGAGGACGCGTGGCGCATCTACCAGGAGGCGGAGTCGGTACTTCTTCGCGAGGCGGACCTGGCGCTGGAGGAGGAAGCGATTCAGTAATTCTCGGAGACGCGGTCGTGAGGATGTGCGGGCCGCGAAGCGTCATCAATCGATGACAGCTTGCAATCGACACCCCGCGCTGGAGTGGTGGCCGATGCCCCGGGTCACCGTCCCGGCGTCATCCGGGAATGTCGGTCGACGAGCGTACGGTCCCCGCCATGAGCGATGGGCGCAGGCGACGTCGGGCGAAACAGGCACGTCGCGACATACGCCGCGCGAAGGCGCGTGACCGCCGCACTCGGGACGAAGCGTCACTCGTCGACGTGGTGCGCGCTGCGCTTGATGGTGGACATCCGCTCGGTCTGCTCAGCCTGGCCAGCATCCTGATTCGTATGACGGTGCCCGATCCCTTTCCGAAATGGGGATCCCGTCAGCGCGAGCCGATCGATATGGACAATCTCATCGCCAGCTTCAGCCGCGTGCAGAAGCGGGAGGCCACCGCGGTACTGGCGGTGGTTGCCGAACTGATGATCGACGAGGAGGATCGGCGGGATCGCTGCCGACGGCAGGTTGCTGCGCGGAACGACTCACTGCCTGAGTGGATCTCAGGCCTGGCTCGAATCCGGGTGCACCGGGCGGTACGGGCGACGCACGTGATCGGTGATGAGGACGCGTTGCTGATTGGTGCTCAACTCGTGGGCGGGCACGAACTGACCTGCGTGGTCCACATCAACCACAACATGTTCTCTGAGGTCGACGATGCATACTTCCTACCGGACTCGATCGACAAGGTGTTGCCGCGCGCGATTGAGAGCAACACCGACCCTGATGTCAGCTTCGTCGATATGAGCCTTGCCGATGCGCGGGCGTGGATTGACCATGGACTCGAGCGAGCGCTGTTTCCGACCGAGTCCGACTCGTGGCCGGACTGTCAGGCGCTGGTCAAATGGCTGACTTCGCATCTACCAGAAGGTGGCGCGAAATTTGAGACGCCCGAGTGGGATTGGGCGCCGCTCCTGAAGTTGGTCCGCAGATTCTTCGTCTCCCCGTCAGGTACGCCGTTCAACCACTTCTATAGCGAAGAGTTGCTGCTGGAACTGATCGAATCGGGAATCGGCGACCCGTTGCGTTGGAGCGCAGCGCGTATTGCGCACCTGCTGGACGGAGTTCCGTTCTACGGCGAGCACATTCCGTTGGGGGAGATGCTGGAGGTTCCCGAACTGTTGCGGGCCTTCATTCCGTTCGCCCACGCAGAGAGCGGAATTCGGGACGAACTCACCGCAGAGACACTAGTGGCCATCGACGAGATGAGTTCGGCGTACAAGCAGGAAGTGCTGGACAAGGCGGAGTATTGGGGGTGAAGACGTCGACGACTACTTAAGCGCGAGTCGTAGGTCGGCTACGCGCCTGCTACCCGTCAGCTTCTGAACGTGGATTCCTGATTATTGACTGCAGGAGGTCAACGATCTGCTGTTGGCCGGCGGCCGTGGCATCGAACCTGCCGCGAATCTCGGTGAAACCACGGTCCACCTTTGCGAACTCTTGGTTGATTCTTGCGAACTCTTGATCGACCTTCGCGAACTCTTGATCGACCTTCGCGAACTCTTGATGGACCTTCGCGAACTCTTGATGGACCTTTGCGAACTCTTGATCGACCTTTGCGAACTCTTGATCGACCTTTGCGAAACGTTGGTCCGTATGATTTCGGAGGTCGACCAAGTCTTCACGCATAGCATTGAAGCTCGCGGTGGTGGAGGCGCGCAGAGCCTTGAAGTTCGCAGCAGTTTCAGAGCGAAAGTCACGGAGTTCCCCGCTCAGCGCGCCGACGTCGCGATCGGCCGCCCCTGCGAGCACACGGGCTGCCGCCGCGTCCTGCTCACTTGCCTGTACGCGTCCCGACAGGTCACGCACCTGATGTTCAAGAGCGGTGACCCGCGACTCGAGATTGCCGGGCTCCATTGGCTGAGCATACTGGCGTTCGTACAGCGCCAGCGCATCAATTTGTGGCTCGCCGGTGGCGCTGAGTCCGCCAGGTTATCCACAACCGCCGCCCAGTGCGATGAGATGCGCTCTCAACATGTCGGCCGCTCAACAGACACTCGCCCCAATCGACGCGTGATCCGAAACCGCGTCCTCAGAGATCGGGGCGACATGGGCAACAGAGCGAACTTCGTCATCGTCAAGGATCAGGACTGGCAGCTGTACTACTCACACTGGGCCGGCTGCCGCATGCTCGACGCGCTGATCGGCGGACCGGAACTTGCATTGCGGTACGCGGCCTCGCTGCGGCGATGCGAAAAGAACGAGTGGTGCGACCCGACGTGGGCCGACGGTGGAGCGGTGGTGGATCTCGACCGTCGCCGGGTCTTGTTCTTCGGCGAGCCGTTGATGGTGGAGATGAACAAGCGCCGCGCCCTGGTGAGTGTGCTCGCCACGGTGTGGCCCGACTACGAGATCTGCTGGGCATACGACGGCACAGCAGAACTGGCGGGATATGTGGGAGCTCAGCTTCGGCCCGATCCGTGGGACCAGCAGCCGAAATTGAAGCTTGCCCGCGGCCGAAATCACCTGTGCCACCTCATCTCTGTTGTCGATGCCGACGGCCAGCTTCGGTTCTGGCCGCTGTGGTGGCACCTCAGCAAGGCCTGGCATGGACCAGCGCTGCTAGACAAGCTGCCCGGCCCGGGAATTCGGCGGATCAAACTCGGCAAGATACCCGAAGGCGGCGCTCACATCGACGTGCGTCGAAAAACATTGGGCGCCTGGCAAACCGCCGACACGATGGGTTTCTTCCAAGCTCTACCTGAGTTGTGGCCCGGGTGGCGCACCGAAGTCTGGGACGACCGCTACGAGGAGCATGTCAAACGTTGCGACGGTGCGCTTCGTGTCCCCGAGCTCGATCTCGTCGCCGGCATCGACAGCGCTGAGGCGTGGATCCGCAAGCGTGTGTTCGAGAGCTTCGAGGACAGCCCGGCTGGGCAGATCGTCAAGCTCGCGGGAATGTTGGCGCCAGTCGCGCCGGGCTTCGTGGTCAGCTCTGATGCGGTGAACGACTGCGCGGTTCGTCCGACTAGGGCCGAGTGGGATCGCTTCGTCGGCGCATGTGACCAGCTTCGATCCGCACATGCCGAATCGGCCTAGCGAGTTCGAGCAGTGGTACCATTTAAGTGGTAGAAAGGTACCAATGGCTCTGAACATCAAAGACAAGGCCGTTCATGAGGCCGTCAAGAAGATCGCTCAGATCACCGGCGAGTCCCAAGCTCAAGCGGTTGCGGCTGCGGTGAACGAGCGTCTGGCCAGGCTGGAGAAAGACGATCTTGCAGGACGGCTTCTGGCCATCGGCCGCAGAACCGCAGACCGCATGACACCGGAGTCCAGGCGACTCGACCATGGCGCGCTGCTGTACGACGACCGTGGGCTCCCGAGGTGATTGTCGATACCTCGGCAGTCGTCGCGATCCTCACAGTCGAGGAAGA
This sequence comes from uncultured Actinomycetota bacterium, assembly GCA_963813275.1. Taxonomy (GTDB): domain Bacteria; phylum Actinomycetota; class Actinomycetes; order Mycobacteriales; family Mycobacteriaceae; genus Mycobacterium. The sequence continues at coordinate 187,034 of CAWEYH010000002.1, forward strand.
CGCGGCGATCTACGCTCATGCGATCGCCGATGCCAACATGCGAAGGCTCTCTGCGGCAAGCTATCTCGAGTGTGGGATTGTTCTGGATAACCAGCGTGATCCAGTCGTGAGTAGAAGTCTCGACGAGCTGCTTGCGGAAGGGGAGTTCGTCATCGAGCCGGTGACCGAACACCAGGCGCGACTGGCCCGCCAGGCCTATGCAGACTTCGGGAAGGGAAGCGGTCACCGCGCCGGATTGAACTACGGCGATTGCCTTTCCTATGCGCTGGCGCTCGACACCCGGGAGCCGCTGCTCTGGAAGGGCGACGACTTCGGACATACGGGTATCGCGTCCGCGCTCACTCAGTAGAAATCTGTCCCCGAAGACCGTCCGCGGGAAAGTCGATACCAATGCTCGTGTTGGCGCGTCACTGATAACTCCACGCGCGTAGTTGCTCGGCGATCTCGTCGATGATGTGCTCGTCACCCGCGGCTACCCTGATGACCAACTCAAATCGCTGATCTTCCGACGCTTTGATCCATTGGCCGTTGATGGCCAAGAACGTGCGACAAGCAGTCCACGCAAGTCGCTTGTTCCCATCCACCAGTGCATGGTTGCAAGCCAAAGACTGCAGTAGCGCCGCGGCTTTGAGGTGCACGTCTGGGTACGCGTCATGGCCGAACACCGACGCGCGCGGTCGCGCCAGCGCCGACTCGAGCAGTCCGTGGTCGCGAACCGCAACGCGCTCTCCGACGGCGCGCCGGGCGACTTCCAAGAGGTCCTCGAGATCGAGGTACTCGATCATGCGTCCTTGAGGCGCGCCAGAACGTTCGCCTCCTCGGCCACCACCCGCTGAAGCGCTTCGTCAACCTTGGCCTTGTGCGCGCGTCGTGCGATGTACTCATCGATGGCCGCCAGCGCAACGGCCTGCATCGACCGCCCCTCCGCGGCGGCCTGCCGACGCAACGCTTCCGTCTGCTCTTCACTGGTGCGCAGAGTCATGCCCATCGGCTGATGATACCTAATTGATACCACCTGCCGAAAGCCGGCGCTAACCGTCCTGCAGATCGTCGTGCCGAGCACTATGTGACCGTGCGCCGGAAGTGGAAGCGTCACCAATTGGTGACGCCCCGCACTCGCTATCCGTCGAGCATCGCAACACCGTCGCGCCACGCGTTGACAACGTCCTCGACACGTTGGTGCACTTGTGCTCGAGCCGATTCGCGGTCGACACCCGACATGAGCAGGGCGTCGTAGTCGGTCTCGACATGGCGGACGGAGGCAACGACGGCGAGGCGTACAGCGTCGCGATCCAGGGCCCGCCCGGCGGCGCTTCGCCCCACGCGGCCGCTGCCGCGTGCAGCCGCATGAAGTGCGATCGCCTCGGCGCGGTCGACCGGACAACCCGGAAACTGCTCACGGATAGCAGCGGCGAACTCACCCCGGAAGCGCACATCCTTGTCGGCCTGGCGGCTCTGCTCACGTAACCTGCGGCGAGCGCGCACGTCGGCATCGGAGAGGCACTCGTGTGCGGCCTGCTCGATCGCCGCAGCCTCCGCCAGGATGCCTTGCCGCTCATAGCGATTGCGTCGCGTGCTCCATCGCACCACGACGGCAGACAGTCGGCTGGCCTTCGTGGCGCGCCGGGTGAGCGCGGCGTCGCCGGAAGGTAAGAACTCGAGATGGCCGAGGTCGGCGCAGTCCAAACACAGTGGACCCTCCTTGTCCTTGACAAGGAAGTCGCCGGTGTCGCCGCAGGACGCGCACGTCCACGCGTTGTGCGGAGAGATCACGATGATCCGCCGGGGACGGCGTGGTGGGTGCTCGACTACAAGTTCGGGAGTGTCGGATGACGCCCAGTGGGTGCGGAAGGCGCGTTCGACGTTAGAGTCACCGTCGGCGGCGAATTGCAGACCTTGGTAGTCGGCTTCTGACGGCGTGAGGCCGCGATCTTCGGCCCAGCGCTGCAGCGCAGTAAGGGCTGCTGTGACCTTGTCGGAGTCGACCCCCACACACCGATCGAGCGAAGGAACTCGGCCCTGCACCCACCGATCGACGTTCGGCTGTGCGAGCCAGCCGAGACCGACGAGCACATCGACGGGGCGGACGTAACGCCGTTCGGCCAGCAATGCCTCCGCGATCCGCGCCACTCGTGTTTCAACGCGTGCCATAGCAAGGTCGACGTTACTTGTGCGGGGTATAGCCTCCGCGCTCAAACAGTCGGAATGTGCGCCCCGAAGCCGACTAGAACAGCGACAGTTGCCGCGTGTTCTCGTCGCCGAACTTCTGGGGGACGGGCCGCTGGCGCACTCGCACTGGCCACCAGAACCAGCGCCCGAGCAGCGCGGCGATGGACGGCGTCATGAACGATCGCACGATCAGTGTGTCGAACAGCAGGCCGAGGGCGATCGTGGTGCCGATCTGGCCGAGCACGCGCAGGTCGCTGAAGATGAACGACGCCATGGTGAACGCGAACACCAGTCCCGCAGCCGTCACCACCGAGCCGCTGCCCGCCATGGACCGGATGATGCCGGTGTTGATGCCGGCATGGATCTCCTCCTTGAACCGGGACACCAGCAGCAGGTTGTAGTCCGACCCCACGGCCAGCAGCAGGATCACCGCCAAAGGCAATATCACCCAATACAACTCGACGCCCATGAGGTGCTGCCACACCAACACCGACAGGCCGAACGAGGCACCCAACGACAACGCGACGGTGCCGACGATGACCAGCGCCGCGACCAGGCTGCGCGTGATGAACATCATGATCAACAGGATGAGGCTCATCGAGGCGATGCCCGCGATGATCAGGTCGTAGTGCGCCATGTCTGCGATGTCCTTGTAGGTGGACGCCGTACCGCCGATGTAGATCTTCGACCCGGCCAACGGCGTGCCCTTGACCGCCTCCTGGGCCGCGTGCCTGATCGCGTCGATGTGCGAAATACCCTCGGGCGTAGCGGGATCGACGTCATGGGTGATGATCATCCGTGCCGCCTTGCCGTCCGGCGACAGGAACAGCTTCAGCCCGCGCTGGAACTCGGGATTGCTGAACGCCTCCGGCGGTAGGTAGAAGGAGTCGTCGGTCTTCGACGCGTCGTACGCCTGGCCCAGGGCCGTCGAGTTCTGCAGTGCCGCCTGAGTCTGGTCGTAGATCCCCGACGTGGTGGCGTAGTTGGTCATCGTCAGATTGCGGTTGGTCTCTTGATTCTTGATCTGCGGCGGGATCAGCGCGACGAGCTTCGGCTGCAGCTCATCCAACTTGGCGATGCTCCCCGACACGCTGGCAAGCTGGTCGGTCAACTGGTCGATCCCGTCGAGCGCGTCGAAGAGCGACCGCATTGCGAAGCACACCGGGATGTCGAAACAGTGTGGCTCCCAATAGAAGTAGTTGCGGATCGGCCGGAAGAAGTCGTCGAAGTTGGCGATCTTGTCGCGCAGGTCCTGTGCCACGGCGACGGTCTGTTTGAACGCCTCGCTCTGCTCGTGCGTGATGTCGCTGGACTGCTGCTGCAGCGCAAATTGCTGCCGCAGGACGTCGATCGAGTCGTTGATGACCCCGACCTGCTTGACCAGGTCGGCGGCGCGGTCCTGCTGGAAAGGCAGGTTGTTGATCTGCGCCGCACTGTTCGCGCTGATCTGGAACGGAATCGACGTGTGGTCCAGCGGTGTGCCCAGCGGCCGGGTGATCGACTGAACCTGCGCGATGCCGTCGGTGTGGAAGACGGCCTTGGCCACCCGCTCCAGCAGGATCATGTCGGTGGGATTCCGTAGATCGTGGTCGGTTTCGATCATCAGTAGTTCGGGATTCAGCCGCGCCTTCGAGAAGTGACGCTCCGCGGCCGCGTATCCCACATTGGACGGGGCGCTGGCCGGCATGTACCGGCTGACGTCGTAACTCACCTTGTAGCCCGAAAGCGCCGCCAGTCCGACGAAGGCGAGCGCCAATGTGGCGATCAGGATCGGCCCGGGCCACCGCACGATCGCCGTCCCGATCCGCCGCCAGCCCCGCTTGGCGGTCTTGCGCTTGGGCTCCAGCAGACCGAAGCGGCTGCCCACCACCAGCACCGCGGGCGCCAGGGTCAGCGAAGCGACCAGCGACACGAGCACACCGATCGCGGCCGGGATACCCAGGCTCTGGAAGTACGGCAACCGGGTGAAGGACAGGCAGAACACCGCACCGGCGATCGTCAGCCCGGAGCCGAGTATCACGTGCGACGTCCCGCGGTACATGTCGTAGAAAGAGGCCTCCCGGCCCATGCCGTCGTTGCGCCGCTCGTGATAGCGGCCGAGCAGGAAGATGATGTAGTCGGTACCCGCGGCGATGACCAGCAGCGTGAGGATGTTGGTCGAATACGTCGACAGCCCAATGACTCCGGCGTTCGCCAGGAAGGCGACGATCCCGCGTGCCGCCGCCATCTCGATGAGCACCGTGACCAGCGCCAGGAGCATGGTGACCAGCGAGCGATAGACGATGAGCAGCATGATGGCGATAACCCCGACGGTCAACATGGTGACTGTCACGGTGCTTTCGTTGCCCACCTCGAACTGATCGGCGATCTGGGCTGCCGAGCCGGCGACGTAGGCGTGGATACCCGGCGGGGCAGGCGTCTTGGCGATGATTTGGCGCAGCGCGTCGACGGACTCCAGCGACAACGCCTCGCCCTGGTTGCCGTCGAGGAACACCTGGACGTACGCGGCCTTCCCGTCCGAGCTCTGCGAGCCCGCAGCGGTGAGCGGATCGCCCCAGAAGTCCTGCACGTGCTGGACGTGCTTGGTGTCCGCGTTGAATCGCTTGACCAACTCGTCGTAGTAGCGGTGCGCGTCGGCGCCGAGGGGCTGGTCACCCTCGAGCACCACCATCGCGGCACTGTCGGTGTTGAACTCGTGAAAAACCTTGCCGATGCGCTGAAACGCCTGCAGCGAGGGCGAATCGGGGGAGCTCAACGCCACGTTGTGTTGTTCACCGACGGCCTCGAGCTGCGGCACCAGCGCGTTCGTCAGGGCGGCAGCGGCTAGCCAGAACAGCACGATCGGCACGCAGAACCAACGAATCCACTTGGCGACACGGTCCGTTGTCGTCGGGCGTTCGGCGACGTGATGGCTCATCCGGACTTGTCCAGGCAGTAGGTGTAGGCGTTCAACGTGTTGACTGTTCTCTCGTCCTTGACGGCGTCGTCGATCTTGATTCGGCAGCCGATGGAGTCGGTGTCGCCCTGGGCGGAGACGTTGACGAAGACCGCGGGCTGGGTGGTGGTGGTGTCGTAGGCCCATGGCAGCGTCGCGGCGTCGACTCGCTGCGGTTGGGCGTTCACGTCGAGGTAGGTGATGGTCGCGACCGTACCCGGCGACCCGAAGACCTCCATCACGACGTGTTTGGGGTTGAACGGAACGATGTCATTCGCGGCCCCGTTGGGGGTGGACGTGACGTCGTGGGAGGCGAAAATGCCGTGCAGGCGGTACACCGCCAATCCAGCCACCGCGACGACGAGCACCGCCACCAGTAGCATCCACCGTCGCAGCAATCGGCTTCCGATCGAAAACCGCGGCATCCGTGACCCTTTCGACGAGCGCGGCGACACGTTGACGGACGTTACGCCGTTTTCTTCAGCGGGGAGGGATATCAACTTAGTTGACAGTACGGTACGGGACCGGACCGCACAAGCCGTAAGGGTGTTCGCCGATCTTCACGACTTCCGCGCATTGCGGCGGGTGAGGCCGGGGATCAGCAGGTTGTCGACGAGGTCTTGGACGGTGCGGCGGGATGGGGCCCGACCGGTGAGGACCGAACGGTAGATGAGGTAGCCCGGCAGCACGTCCCAGAGGTCCTCGGTGATGGCGGAGGCGTCAATTTCACCACGGTTGACCGCCTGGTCGAGGACGTGCGCCATGAGGGCTTTTCGCTGGTCGAGGAACTGTTCCTGCATCATGGCGTCGAGTTCGGCGCTCCGGGAGACCTCGACGAGCACCGCCCGGATCGTGCTCGCATGGGTGTTGACGTGAGCGCAGATCGACTCACCGAGTTTCAGCAGGTCGCCGCGTAGCGTGCCGGTGTCGGGATCGACCGCGACGTGCCGGGTGCCCTCGACGAATGCGGCCAACACGAGTTCGGCCTTAGTCGGCCATCGGCGGTAGATCGTCGCCTTGCTAGCGCGCGCCGTCGTGGCCACCGCGTCGACGGTCAGCCTGTCGTAGCCGTGCTCCTGGAGCAACTCCAACGTCACCGCGAGCAGCTCAGCCTCCCGTGGCGACCACGGAGACTCCGCGTGACGATCGGAAGTCCGGATCACGGGAGCCTCCATCGAACGAGTATCGGGCAATTCCGCTCGGTAGTCACGTTGTGGCTATCTGTCGCGCGACCGCGCCGTACCGTTCGACGCGGCCCGGATCGCCGAGGGCGTTGTAAAGGACGATGCGCGTTGCGATTCCGTCGTACTTCTCGGTCAACGCGTCGGCCAGGCCATCCCACGTCGACTCCGTCGCGAACGTCGCGATGTGGTCATCGGTGATCTGCGCCGCCATCCCCTTGAAGTCGCCCGCCTTCTGCTTCTCCCGGATGCGCGCCGTTGTCCCCTCGAACCCGGCGTCGTCCCAGATGAACGCGTAGTTCGGCGTGCTTCCGTAGAAGCTCATGCTGGCCCGCACCAGCTCACGCTCGTTGTGCCGTTCTTCGTCGGTGTCGCCGACGATCGTCATCACCGGCACGATCACTGCGATGTCCGACGGCGAGCGCCCCGACTTCTCGGCTCCCTCAGCCACATTCGGTATCACATGCCTCGCGATATACCCCGGCTCGCCCAAAGGGTGCACGTGCACGCCGTCGGCGACTTCGCCGGCCATCCGCAGCATCCACGGATTGACCGCCGCCACATCCACTTTGGGGTCGGGTGCGTCGATATGGCCCGCGCTCCACTGCGGCGTGATGAAGTCCAGGTCGTAGAACTCGCCATGATGATCGAGCGTCCCCGTACGAAACGCGTTGAAGCATCCCTTCACCGCTCGGACGTAGTCCCTCAACCGCGGCCCCGGACGCTCGAACTCCATCCCGTACCGCCGCACCACATGCGTGCGCACCTGTGTGCCCAGCCCCAGCCGGAACTTCCCGCCCGTCGCCTCCTGCAACTCCCACGCTGTCGCCGCCGTCACGAACGGACTCCGCGGAAACGCCACCGCCACGCCCGTCGACAGCTCCAAACCGGGCGCAGCCTGCGACGCCACCGCCGCGTTGAGATACGCAGTGCGACCGGTTTCGGTGAACAACAAACCGGCGAACCCGGCCGCCTGCACGCGCTGGGCGAGACCGCCGATCTCACGGAGCGGCTGCGGCGTCGTCATCGCGTCGACCTGCACGGTCGAACAGTACGCCGGGCGCCTGTCTTGGACGCTGACTTGGAGGCCGGCGGCGGTTAATCTCCGCGCAGTGCGAAGCGCATCGCTCTATCCACCTCTGACCACACCCGATCGCTGACGTCCGTCAGGCTGACCATCAACATCATTTCGGTATCACGCAGAAGCATCGCGTCCGATGCGAGGGTGGCGACCGGGTAGCCGTCGCTGTGGTTCCAATTCGTCACCGTGTCCGGATCGCACAACAGGTCAATCCAGTCCCGGGGCAGAGTGTCTGACTGCTCGGTCAGCAATGCGGCCAGCGACTGCCCTTCGAGGGTCATTGCCGTCCGGTAGCCAAGCAGCCTTTCGCAGGCGCGGTTGGCGTATACGACGACTCCGTCGAGTCCGACCACGATCGTCGCGGTGTCCAACCGGTTCAGCAGCATCTGGGCGGGACGCCCCTGAAGCACCTCAGCCGAGCTGCGGCGCGGATGTTTGGGGCGCTGTTCGGCCTTCCAGGTTTCGCGTTCGAACATGGTTCTCCCCGGCATGCGGATGTCACCGTGTTGGTCGGCGAAAGCGGAGTGCTTATCCGAGGCAGCGGCCAAGTGCGGCCGCCTCGTCCCGGCCGGGCTGATAACTCAACAATCGCAGCGTAGCAATTCTTGCCCCCCGCCGACCCGCGGCGACTGCTCCGCGTCGACGGGCCCCACTCAATCCACGCTGACGGCCTCGACGATGTTCAGCCGCGCCGCCCGTAGCGCAGGCACCACCGAACCGAGAAGACACAACGCCAGCGCGCCCATCCCGATCAAGATCATCGTCGGGCTCACTCGCCACGCCACGTCGATGCTCAACACATTCGTCAATGCCAAAGACGTCAAGTACTGGATCGCGGCCCCCAAGGCAAGCCCGAGCACCCCGCCGACCACACCGACACCGGCCGCCTCGGCCAGCACCGCCTTCAACGTGAACGACCGCGTCGCGCCGATCGCGCGCAGCACGCCGATCTCACGGCGCCTGTCGAGCACAGACAGCATCAACGTGTTCAGCAGCGTCACCGCCGAGACCACCACCACGATCCACGCGATGATCGAGATGACGGCGATCACCTGATCGAGCGCACTGCTGACACCCTCGAGCGCATCGTCGCCGGAATAGACGAAGACACCCTGAGGCACCGCGTCCCGAACGGCCGCCTGCACCGACGCCGGGTCGGCACCGTCGGCCACGTTGATCTCCAGGTCGCTGGCGCCCGGTCGCTGAAACCACGCCTGCACCGCGTCAAGGCTCATCGCGATCGTCCCGGTCATTCCCGAGAAGTACGGGACCAGCTCGAGCACCTGAACGCGGCGCTCGCCCGTCGGCGTGTTCAGCGCGATCATGTCGCCGACACCGACCCCCATCGCCCGGCCGAGATCCCGCGACAGCGCCACCCCTTCTCCGGCCAGCAGTTGCTCCCGGTCGCGCGGCGCCATCGAGGTGTAGATGTCGCGGTGCGAACCCTGCGCGATCCCCAGCAGCATCACCCGGGTGTCACCGACCGTGGCGAACGCCATCTGGTCGGGTACCACCCGCTCCACCCCGGGCACCGCCCGCACCCTGTTCTCGGTGTCCGGCGGTAGCAGCGCGCTCGAATAGTCGGTCGCCGCAGCCGAACTCACCCACACGTCGGCATCGGCGACCGACGAGAACGACGCCACCGTCGAGTCGACCGCGTTGTTCGTCGCACCCGTCACCGCGACCGTGGTGACCACCGCGGTCAGCACCGTCATCATGGCCACCCACATCCGCTGCGGCGCACGCTCGATGCTCGCCGCACCCAGCACGCCTGCCGCGCCGAACAGCCGCGTCACCCCGGCCGCCGCACGGATGATCGGCCCCGAGAATGCGAAGCACAACGCGCTGGCGCCGACGAAGGCCAACGCGATCGACGCCACCGCGACCTGGCCCAGATCGCTGACCACCACCAACACCGTGAGCCCTACCAAGACCAGACCGAAAAGACCCGCCGCGACCCGCAGTCGATACGACCCGGCCTGCGCCGTTGCCGCACCACTGGGAGCGAGCGCCTCGACCGGCGCCACCGTGTGCACCTGGCGCGCCGCCAGCGCAGCGGCCACCACGCTGGCAACCACGCCTGCTGCGATCGCCAGCGGAATCACCCAAGGCTGCAGCACGTATTCGATACGCGCCTCCAGCGACTGCACCATCGTCGAGGGCAGGCTGCCGATCGCGAAATGACCTATCACCACGCCGATCACCGAACCGATGACGCCGCCGATGAACCCGAGAAGAGCGGACTCGAACAGCAAGTCCGACATGATCATTCGACGTCGACCACCGAGCGCCCGCATCGTCGAGATGATCGGGCGCCGCTGCGCAATCGCGATGCTCATCGCGTTGTAGCTCAGGAACGCCGCCACCACCAACGACACCGACGCCGCCAACAACGTCATCGCCTGAAGGATCGCGAACGAGCTGCCCGCCTGCGCGGCGCGGAAGCTGGGCGTGGCCACCACCGCACGCCCGCCGATCGCGTCGGTCACGGCCGTGCGGACCTGCCCGACGGCGGCGCCCGGGTTGGTGAACACCAGGATCGAATCCACCCGATGCTCGCGCCCGGTGACCTGCTGGGCCAGCGCCAGCGGTGCCACGATGAAATGGCCGTCGTTGAGGCGTTGCGCCGCAGGTCCTTTCACCACCTCGACCGCGGTGACCCGCGTCGACCCCAAATCGAACTGCTTACCCTTGGCGACACCGACCCCGTACCCGACGATGACCCCGTTGGGTGCCGACACCACAGGCCCGCCGTCCTGATGCTGATCGCGGATCGCCGTCTCCAGATCGGAGTGCAGTGCCGCGACATTCTGGCCGACGCCGAGCAGCAGGTTGCGATCGGACCCCACCGTCACCGGCGCCCGGATCAGCGGCACGGCCGCGCTGACGTTCTCGACCCCGGCGACTGTGCCGAACAGCGCCTCGTCGAACCCGTCGTCGGTGATGCCCGAGACCTCGAGGTTCGCATCGCCGCCGATGCTGGACGCCAACCGATTGATCGAACCGGTGATCGAGCCCGATACCCCGAGCACGGCGACCAGTAGTGCGGCAGACACGGCGACCACCGCGACCGACGCCAGCGCGCGCCCCCAATGCGTCCGCAGCTCGCGGACGTTGACGACGATCAACCGACTGAATGCAGCGGGAAGCACTGCGCTACAACCAGTTTGCGCGGTGAGCTCCCGCACGTGTGGTTTCCAGCGCTGCGAGCTCGGAGGCCAGGTCCTTGATGACGTCGGTCACCGCCTCGGCATACGGCCTGCGTGCGTGACGCCCGGTGCTGGGTGCCTCCCCGGTGAGCACGTCGGCGGTCACCGCCCCGTCGTGCAGCGTGACCACTCGATCGGTCTCCGCGGCCGCCTCCAGGTTGTGTGTCACCATCACCACCGCGCGCTCGTCGCCCACGTCGTGCGCCACGTCGTGCAGCAGTTCAAGGATCGCGCCGCCGGTCGCCGAATCCAGGTTCCCCGTCGGCTCGTCGGCCAGGATCAGCGGCGGATCCATCATCAGCGCGCGCGCCACCGCCACGCGTTGCATCTGCCCGCCGGACAACTCCGCCGGGCGGTGCTCGAGCCGGTTGCCGAGGCCCACCAACCTGAGCAGCTGGATCGCGTCTTCGCGGACGTGCTTGAGCTTGTACCCGTCGAGCAGCATCGGGATCGCCACGTTCTCCCACGCCGTCAACGTCGGCAACAGGTTGAAGAACTGGAAGATGAAGCCCACCTTGTGGCGCCGGAAGGTCGACTGCTGCTCGTCGGTCATGGTCGCGATCTCGGCTCCGTTGAACCGTATCGATCCCGAGTCGGGCGAATCGAGCGCTCCCAGCAGATGCAGCAGCGTGCTCTTGCCCGCTCCGGACGGGCCCACGATCGCGGTGAACTCGCCGCCGTAGATCTGCAGGTTCAGACCGTCCAACGCGCGGACCATCTGCCCGCCGGCCCGGTACTGCCGGACCACGTTGGTCAGTTGCACGGTCAGCGACACGTTGATTCCGCGGGCCGTAGGGAAGCGGTCATCACGTCACCTCGGGGGCGGTGCGTCCAGCCCGGGAAAGCTCCGCTCGGCGAAGCAGGCGCGAACCTTCTGGCCGAGCTTGCGGTTTCCGCCCACCATCGCGTCGAGCAGCGTCCCGACGTGTGCGTAGACAGCCTGATTGTCGGGCGCATCCATGTGGGTGAACGGCGGCGTGCCCGCGAGCGGAACGACGGGCAGGCCGAGGATCTGTTCTGCGGCCCGAAACACCGGCGCATCCAGGACCGCGACGAAATGCTGGATGTCGTCGCGGATCGCCGCGGCAGCGACAATGCGCATGATCTGCAGGTGAATCGCCGAGAGCTTGCGGCGGTAGCGTCGCGGAACGGCCGCGGTCGCCCCGTCCCAGCACCGATCGAGATCATCGATGCCGTGGTGGCGCATGACGTCGCAGGCCGGAATCGCTACGGGCGCGATCGGCGACTTGATGCTGCAGTCCAGATCCACGATGGTCTTGAGGCCTGCCGGCGAATTGCGGATCATCCGCAACACACCCGCTGGTTGCTGGGCCTGCGTGTCGATGGCGAGAAAGAAGACACTGCTCTCGTCGTACGGGCCGTACTCCTGCTTCATGGTGGCGGCGTCGTTACCCCACGAATCCTGGAATACCTCGCGCTCGAGCTGACGGGCGATGTCAGCGTGCGGGTCGGTTCCGTCGATCTCGAAACACACGAACCTGTCGCGCGTCGCGATGCGTCGAGTGCCGAGAAACGCGCGGGTCAATGCGTCGCGGTCGGCATCGGACAGGCCATACTGGGGCCCTCGATCGGCGGCGACGCGGCTATATGAGAGATCAGGCATAGACGACGGTCGACCGCTGCTGCCGGTATGAGGCATGTGCAAGGTCGATCACTTAGCGGTGCTCCCCACCTGGGTCAAAGCGGTTGATCGCAGCTCGGGCTGCGATAGGGATCCGGCCCACGAGGCTCGGCTACCCGCGACACTGCCACCACCGACGATCGGACGCAAACGCGGCCGTCCTCGGTGGTGGCGCATCGACCGGGTCATCCGCCGTTCGAGCTGACTCCCGTTGGTTTGCTGGCGCGAAGTCGGTAAACGAGTGAAATACCACCCGCACATACGTCACCCGCCACACCGGCAACATGGACATGCAGCGTCGTCCTCCGTACGCTGGTGATACGCCGACGCGCTGCCGTCCTCTCCGTCGATCTCGGCCGGTGGTCCGCGCCCTTCGGGTTCTCACACGAGCCCACCACGTGAACCGGACCGAGCATCAGGACATCCATTGGCAATTGCCGACATCGCTGCGTACACGCATCTGAGCCAGGCCGACATCGAGGCCCTCGGACACGAGTTGGACGCTATTCGTCGCGACATCGAGGAGTCGCTCGGCGAACGAGACGCGGCCTACATCCGCCGCACCATCCAGTTTCAACGGATACTCGACGTCGTGGCACGGCTGCTCATCGCGTGCAGCCGGTCACGGGCCGGCTGGGTCTTGGGGACCGCCTCACTGGCCTACGCGAAAAGTGTCGAGAACATGGAGATCGGCCACAATGTCGGCCACGGCCAATGGGATTGGATGAACGACCCCGAGATCCATTCCAACACGTGGGAGTGGGACATGGTCGGCGTCTCGTCGCAGTGGAGGTATTCGCACAACTACCGCCACCACGTCTTCAGCAACGTAGTCGGCGTGGACGACGATCTCGGCTTCGGCGTGATACGGGTCACCCGCGACCAGCCGTGGAAACCCGAGCATCTGTTGCAGCCGCTTCGGAACCTGTTGTTGGCCAGCATTTTCGAGTGGGGGATCGGCCTTCACGGTATTCACTCGGAGCGGGATCGACATTCGCCGGATGCCGCGAAGGTGGCCCAGGCGAGGCGGGCGTTCGCCGGAAAGATCGCCCGCCAAACCGCCAAGGACTACGTGCTCTTTCCCGCGCTGAGCCTGTCCCGCTGGCGCCGAACGCTGGGCGCAAACGTCGCGGCCAACCTGCTGCGCAACCTCTGGGCGTACGTCGTGATCTTCTGCGGGCATTTCCCCGACGGCGCAGAGAAATTCAGCGCCGACGTCCTCGAAAACGAAACTCATGCCGACTGGTACCTGCGACAGATGCTGGGCGCCGCCAACTTCAAGGCCGGACCGCTGATGGCATTTTCGAGCGGCAACCTGTGTTACCAGATCGAACACCACCTGTTCCCCGACCTGCCGAGTAACCGCTACGCGCAGATCGCAGTGCGGGTGTCGGCCCTGTGCGACAAATACGACCTGCCCTATACAACCGGTTCGATTGTGCGCCAGTATCTCTTGACACTGCGAACCATCCACAAACTGGCACTGCCCGACCGGCTCCTGGTGGCCACGTCCCACGACGCGCCGGAGACTGCGTCGGAGCGGAAGTTCACCGTACCTTCGTGACCCAGTGGCTGACGTCGGTGAGGGTGACCATCAACATCAGGTCGGTATCACGAAGAAGCATCGAGTCCGACACCATGGCGCACACCGGATACCCGTCGCTGTGGTTCCAGTTCGTCACCGTGTCGCGATCGCGCAACAGCTCGAAGGAATCTCGGGGCGATGTCCGCGACGCACCTATGAGCAGCGCGGCCAACGACTGCCCCTCCAGGCTTGCGGTGGTCTGGTAACCGAGCATCCTTTCGCACGCCGAGTTGGCGTATGCGACGACACCGTCTGTTCTGATCGCGATCGCCGGAGTGTCCAACCGGTCTAGCCGCTCCAGCAGTATCCAGGCGGGAAGCCGTTGAAGCGCCGCGTCCAGGGCGTTAAGGGTGGTGGCCGACGGTATGTCGCGCTCGTGCACGGTGCTCCCGAAATTCGGATGTCACCGGTTCGGTCGGCGGAAGCGAGGTGCTTCTGCGAGGCGGCGGCGAACCGCGGCCGCCTCGCCCCGGCCTGGCTGATGGCTCAACTATCGCAGACTAGCACGTCAATTAGCCGATGTTCGACGACGGATTCCCAGGTCAGGCGCCTTCCCGCAGTCGTCGGCCCAGCCCGGACGCGCGTACCGCACGCCGTTCCACGGCGGCCCGCAACGCCGGCTCCGCGCCGACGACCCGCACCCGCTTCTTCGCCCGGGTGACCGCCGTATAGAACAGTTCGCGCATCAGCAGCCGGGAGTCCTCCTGCGGCAACAGCACCGTGACCTCATCGGCCTGGCTGCCCTGGCTCTTGTGGATCGTCATCGCATGCATCGTGTCGACATCCGACAACCGGCTCGTCGCGAACTCCAGCCGCTCCGTCCCCGCGATCACGGCTCGCAGCACCCCGTCCCGCACGACGGTGACGCCCGTGTCCCCGTTGTACAGCCCCAGCCCGTAGTCGTTCGCCGTCACCAGCACCGGCCGGCCCGCGTACCACGCCGACCAGATCGGCTCACCCGTCTCCTCCGCCAACCACCGCTCGACCTGACGGTTCCAGAACCGAACGCCATACGGGCCCCGGCGATGCGCACACAACAGCCGATGCTCGTCCAGCGTCCGCAGCGCCTCCTCGGCGTTGTCCAGGATCGCCGCCTCGCGCAGTCGGCGCGCCTGCGGCACAAGCACTTTGCGCAGATGCTCCGACGGCGCGTCGGTGTCGATCCACTCGATGTGCTCGCCGCCTGCCCGCAGCACCTCGATCGCTTCGTCCGCATCGCCGCCCTTGATCGCCGACGCCAGCGCTCCGATCGATTCGCCGAAGCGGTGTGGCGTCTTCAGCGAGGCGAGCTTCGACGCGTCCAGCCCGTCGACCAGATCGGCGAGCACCGCGCCCGCTTCCACCGACGCCAGCTGGTCCGGATCACCAACGAGGATCAACCGCGCGTCCGGACGCACCGCCTCGAGCAAGCGCGCCATCATCGTCAACGACACCATCGACGTCTCGTCGACGACGATCACGTCGTGCGGTAACCGGTTTCCTCGGTTGTGCCGGAACCTCGCCGACGTGTCCGGCCTGCTTCCGAGCAGCCGGTGCAGCGTTGTCGCGTGCATGCCCGACAGCGCCTCCTGGTCGGCCTTGTCCAGCTTGCCGACCTCCAGCTGCACCGCCTCCTGCAATCGGGCCGCCGCCTTGCCCGTCGGCGCCGCCAGTGCGACCCGCAACCGGGTGCCCGCGGCAAGCAACGCCAGCAGCCGCGCCACCGTCGTCGTCTTACCCGTGCCCGGTCCGCCCGTCAGGACGGTCAACCCTTGCGACAACGCCACTTTCGCTGCTGCACGCTGCTCCTCGAAACCCGCCGGGAACAGCCGGTCGATGTCCGGCGACACCTTCTCGGGCTTCACCGCGATCATCGTGTGCACGTCGTCGGCGACTTGCTGCTCTTCCAGCCAGTACCGATCGAGGTACAGCAGGTCTCCGTCCAGACGTAGCGTCGGCGGCGTGCCGGCCAACGTGCTCGCTTGAACGGCTGCCAGCCACCCGTCGACGTCCGGCCACGGCAGGCCGTCGACACCGACTTGCTTCTCGACGGATCTCAGGTCGACGCACACCGACCCGTTGCGCAGTGCCCGCACCGCGAGCGCCACCGCCAGCGCGACCGTCTCGTCGGGCTCCTTCGCCAACGTGGTAAGCCGCTGAGCCACATGGACATCCGACGACTCGAGCACTTCGGCTTCGCTGAACGCCAGCAGCAGGCCCGTCGCGCCGCGCGCCTGTCGCCACTCCATCGTCGTCACGCGGCTGCCTGCCCAACCAGATCCGACATCGCCGCGATCAGCGACGCAGGCGGCCGCCAGCTGAACACCCCCGCCGGATGGCCGTCGACCACCGGTGTCTCCGGCCCGCACATGCCCCGCAGGAACAGGTACATCACGCCACCGAGGTGCTTCTCCGGCGCATACGCCGGCAGCCGCCACCGCAGGAACCTGTGCAGCACAACGCTGTACAGCAGCGCCTGCAGCGGGTAGTCCGAGTGCAGCATCGCCTCGGCCAGCCGCGGCTGCGCGTAGTCGGCGGCCGTCAGCGGCTCCGACGGGTCGCCGAGCCAGTTCGTCTTGTAGTCGACGACGACGATACCGGTCACCGATGCGCAGCACGGCGTCGACCGAACCCGACAGGTAGCCCTTCAGCGGCTGACCGCCCAGCGCCGCGCCAGTCAACCGGTCGGCATACGACGCCAGCGGATCGTTCTTCGGCAGATGCGCCCGCAACAACTCACCGACATGCGACAAGCCGAATCTCCGGCGCAGCAGCACGGAGATCTCCACCGGCCAAGGGGAATTCGAAGTCCATCTCCCGCATCCGGTCCCGCAGGCCGATCTGCCGCAGCGTCAAGCCGTCGGCCAGCGGACCGAGGGGAGTGTCGTGCATCGGCACCATCGCGGCCGCCAAATCGGCAGCAGGCACGTCGACCGGCCACCACACCGCATGCTCGCGAATCTGCGCCTCCAACTCGGCGGCCAGATCAGCGGCGAACGGGTCGGCCGTCTCCAAGACCGCGTGCACCAACGTGCCGAACTTCGCGCCCATCGGCAGATCGGCCATCGGGGACGCCACATCCGCACCGACCGCCGACGTCATCAGCGGGATCTCGGCGACCTCGTCGTCCAGCTCGACGACCTCCGGCTCGCTGCTGACCGGCGTCGTCTCCGCCGCGCGAATCAGACCCGAGTACGACGTCCGCCGCCACGCGGCGTCGATCGAGCGGTGCCAGTGCCGCGCAGCCAGATCCGCTCGCGGCTCGTCCGCAGGCAGTGCGTGGATCGGCCGCACGACGGATTCCTCGATGACGAGGCCGCCCGCCGCCTCCCACTCCTGGAACCGCGCCATCGCGTCGTCGTCGGAGATCTTCTCCGGCGTGCAGACGTTCGGCACCTCGGCCTCACCAGGCCGGCGACCCCGCAACAACCGCGACAGTCCGCCGTTAGCCTCGTCCTTCGACGGAGCCCACCACGCGACCACCTGTGATTGCGCGCGCGTCATCGCGACGTAGGTCAGTCGGCTGTCGTCGCTGGCATCCTCCTCCTTCGCCTGCCGTGCAACGGTATTGAAGCCGGGTCCGTCACTGCCTCCGATATACACGCATCGCTGGTCGCCCTCATGGAACACCAGCAGCTCGCCCTCCCAGACGTTCCGATTGAACTCGAAGGGCAGATACACGACGGGGAACTGCAACCCCTTCGCGCCGAAGACCGTCATGACCTGAACGGCGGCGGCGTCGTTGTCGAGCCGCCGGAAGCGCTCCGCCGCTGCACCCTCGTCGCGCTGTGCCCGCAGCCAGTCGCGAAGGGCCGGCAGGCTGAAGTGCTCACGGTGCGCAGCCTCCTGAAGCAGCTGCGTCATGTGTGCGAGGTCGGTCATATGTCGCTCGCCGCCCTGCCACGACAGCACCCGGTCACCCATCCCGCCCAACTGTGCAGCTTCGAAGATTGCCGCGACGCCGCGTTCGCGCGCATGACCAGCCCACTCCCGCAACGTCTCTGCGACACGATCCGTCAGCACATCACCGCCGGCGACGAGTGACTCAGCGGTCTCACCGAAGAACATCGTCGCGGCGGCGGCCCGCACCATTCCTGAGCGGTGTGGCTGATCGAACGCCTCCAACAAGGTCAGCCAGTCCTCGGCGGCGTCGGATTTGAAGATGTCGGAGTCGCCGGTGTACACCGCGGGGATGCCTGCGTCGCACAGCGCATCGAAACACGCACGGGCGTCCCTGTGCTTTTCGACGATCACCGCGACATGGCCCGCACCGATCTTCTCGCCGTCGAACGTGGCGCCGCTCACCAACAGGTTTCCGATGTCGGCGGCCATATCGGCGGGGATATGTGAGCGCAGGTCGCCGATCAAGATCGGGCTGGTTCCGCTGCGGCGGAACATCTCTCGGCGCACGATCCGCAGCCGGAACGGGTCGTCCGACGGGGCGCCGGAGAGGCGTGACCCGGTGTGGTGTGCTTCGACGGAATGCACGATGATCCGCGGGTCACCGAGCGCCGCACCCCGCAGGATCACCTGCAGGCGCTGCACCAGGTCGCCGTCGCTGCGCCAGTTGGTCGCAAGCGTCTTCTGCACGCCCGCGGTTTGTGCGGCGCTGAGATAGGTGACGATGTCCCCGCCGCGAAACGCGTAGATCGCCTGCTTGGGGTCGCCGATCAGGATCAGCGTTGAGCGTGTGGTGAACGCCCGACGGATCACCTGCCATTGAACGGGGTCCGTGTCCTGAAACTCGTCGACCATCACGATCGGCCACCGCTGATGCATCCGCAGTTGAGCAGGTGAGTCGTCGGCCGCCAACGCGTCTCTCAGCCTGGTGAGCAGATCGTCGTAGCCGAGGATTCCGCGCTGGCGCTTGCGGATTTCCAGTTCGGCCAGAACGTCTTTCGCGAAGTTGACGCACAGGGCGGCACGAGAATCGGGGTCGGCACCTTCTGGTCGCAGTTCCGTCGCCGGGTGCTTGACGACCTCGTGCGCCAGCTTCAGCGCATCGGCGTAGCCGAGCAATGGGTTGTCGCGCTCCTGGCCGAAGTGTCGAAGGTAGAGATCGTCGACGAGTTCGGTGACCAGTTCGTCGAGGCTCTCGACGAGCGTCACACCGGTGTCGGAGTCACCCGCGACACCGAGGGACTTGAGCACCATCTGACAGAACTGATGGGTGGTGGCGATCGTCGCCGCGTCGAAAGTCGCCAAGGCGTCTCGCAACCGCTGGCGGCGGAGGTGGCATTCGTCCTCGCCGCAGTCGAGCAGATGGGCGATCACCTGGTTGTCTCCGACCAGCGATGGGTCGTCGAAAGCCGCAACGGCATCGACGATCTGGCGACGAACACGGTCGCGCAGCTCCTGCGTGGCCGAACGGCTGAAGGTGATCAAGAGCATCTGGTCCAGCGTCGCGTCGCCCTCGGCGATGTACCGCGTGACCAGTCCCGCCAACGCGAACGTCTTGCCCGTTCCCGCGCTCGCCTCCAACACGGTGGTCGATCGCGGCGCGGGCAGCGGACCCAACAGGTCGAAGTTGTCCATCACGCGTCCATCGCTCGCAGCATCGGCAGCCACAGGCGACGGGAATAGCGGTCGAGACCCGCATCGACGAGAACCTTCAACCACGCGCCCTGACCCCACGTCCGCACGTGTGCCGGCTCCGCATCGTCCCCGGGATAGCGGTCGGACTTCCATCGGTACCCCGCCGACCGCTCGGGATCGCCGTGGGTGTGTACGGCTTCCGCCCACGCGAACGATGTCTTGGTCGGCAGCGGCAGCGGCTCGCGACGGCCCTCGTCGTACATCGCCACCAGGTCCGCCAGCAGGTCGACGGCGGACTCCGCGGGTCTGCGCAGCGTGTCCTGCTGCGGCGTCGTGCCCTTCCTGGCGCGGCCGATGCAGACCGCCGCCCAGTCGCGGCTCGGATCGTGAGCGAGCAACGCCAGCAAGGGAATCCACGACTGCAGGCGATGCCGACCACCGAGTTTCGAGTACGTCACCGAGACCAGCCGGTCGCCGAACACCGGCGAGACGGTACCGGTTACCCGCCGCCCGCCGAGATCGATGTCGACGTCGACGGCGTCGGCCTTTTCGCGCCGGTAGGCACGGGCGGCCTCGGCCAGGAAGGTGGCCTGCTCGCAGATCTCGGTGGCCTTGCGCCAACCGAGGCGCCCCGGCGGCAGTGTGCCGCGACGCCATTCGGCTTCGCGCGCCTGGGCGGGCTCCATGTCGTGCAGCATGTCGTCGAGCATCCGGTCGCCGACCGTCCACTCTTCGAGCGCGTTGATGTCGACGGGCATGGCGTCATCGACGCCGTCGACCTCCCACGGCAGCGTGAAGTCGAGCGCCCGGTAGAACCCCTTCACCGGATCGCGGAAGAATGCGACGAGGTCGGCGAGGACCACGTCGTCGGGCGGGGGAGCGGGCAGCGGTCCCGAGATGAACGGCGGCTTCTCGGCGCGGTGGCCAGACCGGGCGCGGGCCGCATTGAGCACGCTCGAGTCGAAGGTGAACGGCTTGTGGGGGATCAGCTTGCCGGGGATGACGTTGCGAGTGTCGAAGGGCTGCAAGGGATGTTTGACGACGATCGTTTCGCGCACCTTGTGTCTCGGTCGTCAGGTCGAGGGTGTCGAGCAGTTCGGCCAGCGGCACCGCGGGCGGCCGCTCCTGGCCGGAGTACTCGTTGGCGCCGGTGTAGGTGATGACGAGCTTGTCGGTCGCGGCACCGATGGCGTCGAGCAGCAATTGCCTGTCCTCGGAACGGATGTCGCGCTCACCGGTCATCGGATCGCGGGCGAGCACGTCGTCGCCGTCGACGACACCGAGCCGCGGGAAGACGCCGTCGTCGAGGCCGACGAGGCAGACCACCCGGTGCGGCACCGAGCGCATCGGCACCATCGTGCACACCGTCAGGGTGCCGGTGCGGAAGTTGGCGCGCGTCGGCCGTCCGGCGAGGTGGCGGTCCAGGAGCGCGCGGACGTCGGGTAGGCGCATCGTCGTTTCCGCGCGTGGACCCGCATTAGTGAGCACGTCGCCGAACTCGCGCTGCAGCTGGCTGGTCTGCCAGGCATCGTCGTCGTCGACGCGGGCAAGCAGGTTGATGCCTTCTTCCAGGGCGGTCAGCCACTTACGCAACGGCTTTGCGCCGGTGAGGGATTCGACGACGTACTGCAGCCGGTCGACGTACTCGGCCAGCTGGCCTGCCAGCTCGACGCGGTTGCTGCTGACGTCGTCGAGCGGCAGGGTGGTGTCGATCCAGGCGTGCGAGTCGTCGGACATCGCGACTCCGGCGAGGACGCGGTCGATGCCGAATCGCCATGTGTTCTGGACGAAGTCGACGCCGTACGGCTTGCGGCTCTCGCGGTCGAAACCCCAGCGGATGTTGGCCTGTCGCACCCAGCGGGTGATGTCCTCGAGGTTGTCGTCGGTGAACCCGAAACGTGCACGGATGGGCGCCGCTTGCGCGAGGTTGAGCACCTCGCTGGAGGTGGCCCGACCACCGGCGAGGGCGAGCAGTTGCGATGCGACGCCGAGCAACGGGTTGGTCTGGACGAGCGAGCGGTCCGCGAGGCGCACCCGCAGCTTGTGCGCGGGGTGCACGCCCTTGATCATGTCGCCGAGGCCGAAGCCGGCGACGATCAGCGGCGCGTAGGTCTCGATGTCCGGGCACATGACGAGGATGTCGCGGGGTTCGAGCGTCTCGTCGTCGGCGAGCAGACCGAGCAGAACTTCTCGGAGAACGTCGATTTGCCGGGCCGGGCCGTGGCAGCTGTGCACCTGTACTGAACGGTCGTCGGGGTTGAGCGTTCGGCCGGCGGCCCGTATTTCGTTGGCGTTGATGTCGGACTGCAGCCAGCCCAGCAGCGTGTCGGGCCGGTGGTGGCCGCCGAGGTATTCGTCGGTCTGCGGGCCGGAGGGCAGGCCGCGTTGGAGTTCGCGAAGATCCCGGCCGAGAGTCGCCAGAAGGGGATGTTCGACCTCGCGGTGGCTGGTGTCGTCGCTGCGCGGGATCTGGCCGTGGATGTCGGCGAGGGACTGCCAGAGGGTGTCGCTGGGGTGCGGCAGCCACAGGTGGAGGTCGTGGTGTGTCGACAGGGCGTCGAGCAGTTCGATCTCGGTGCTGGGCAGCCGAGTGTGGCCGAAGAGGGAGAGCCGTTGGGGCAGGTCCGTCGGGGACTCCTGCAGTGTGGCAACGGTTTTGGCGTGCCGGATGTGCGGTGGGTCGGCGTCGACGCGGTCCAGCAGCGCGCGCCACAGGGGCGGCTGCCAGTCGAGGTCGGGGGCGATATCACCGGCGATATCGCCTTCCCAGGCGATGAGCAGCTGCGGCCGCTGCCGCGCGTAGGAGGCGAAGAGGCCTGCCAGCCGTCGCGCCACGGCGTAGCGCCGGCCCATCCGCAGCTCTTGCTCCTCGCCGGCGGCGAAGTGCCCGAGGTGCGTGGCCAAGGTCTTCATCCAGCGCGCGCCCATGTTGTCGTCGATGACGTCGAGCAGCGGCCAAACAAGCGAGTCGGGATGCCACGGATCGTCCTCGTCGGTGCCGGTGATCTCGGCGATGAGCGAGCGTGGGTTGCGGAAGGAGATGCCTGCGCAGACGCCGTCCTGCCCGTGCCCGCGGCCGAGGATGTGCGACAGCCGTTGGCTCAGCCACCGCTCGACGCCCTTGGCCGGGACGATGACGACTTCCTCGGCGAAAGGGTCGGGCAGCGGATCGGAGAGCAGTGTGCCGAGGCCGTCAGCCAGGAGGTCGGTGCGTTCGGCACGGTGAATGTGCAAGCCCATTGATGGCCACGATAGGAGGTAGCTCCGACGAAATGATGGCTTTGTGCCGGGCTGGGCGAGAGATTCCAGGATTCGGTCGCCGGCCTGGTTATCGAGGCCGACGGCACCGAAATCGAAGCGATCGCCGCGCTGCTGCACGACGCCGCCGAGGACTAGGGCGGTGACAAGACGCTGGCCGAGATCGAGAAGCGGTTCGGCCCCGACGTCGCCGCGATCGTCGCGGAATGCAGCGACACCGTCGTCACACCCAAGCCGCCGTGGCGTCAGCGCAAGGAGAACTACATCAGGCACCTGGGCAAGGCGTCGGACAGCACGATTCGGGTGTCGATGGCCGACCGCGGATTGGCGAGAATGCTGCGTGACCGAGGACATCTGGAACCTGCTCGGCCTGCAAGCACACCTGGGCGTGACCCCAGCGCCGAGATTGCATTCAGGGTCGTTGAATCGGCGAAACAGCGACCATGGCTTCTCGTTGGCGGTGCCCCTCAGCCAGCGCGGGCCAACTGATCGGCCGATCATGGTCACATGACCAGAGACGAGATCACCGAACAGATCGTCGCCGCCCGCTTGGCCAAAGGGCTGACCTGGCAGCAGCTGGCCGATGCCGTCGACAAGCCGGTCGTCTGGACCACCGCCGCGCTGCTCGGTCAGCACCCGATTCCGCCCGAGCTCGGCACGAAGCTGGCGCAGTTACTCGGCCTCGACGAAGCCGCAGTGCCAATACTCGCCGCTGTGCCGATGCGCGGCGGGCTGCCGACCGCAGTGCCGACCGACCCGACCATCTACCGCTTCTACGAGGCTCTGCAGGTCTACGGCGGCGCTATCAAAGAGCTGATCCACGAGCAGTTCGGCGACGGCATCATGAGCGCCATCAACTTCAGCCTGACCGTGGACAAGAAGCCCCATCCCGCCGGCGACCGCGTCGTCGTCACCTTCGACGGAAAATTCCTGCCCTACGACTGGATCGCCGCCGAAGCCTGATCGGGTCACCGGAAGAGCATCATGGACCTATGTCAGATGACGAGATGGCCGGCGAGCGCGAATTCAACGAAAGCAATATCGAGGAGTTCCGCCGCAACGGCGGCAAGGTGGGCGGCCAGTTCGAGGGCTTCCCGCTGCTGCTTCTGACCTCGACCGGCGCGAAGAGCAGCGCCGAGCGGCTCAACCTCATCGGCTACTTCGACATCGACGACAAGATCTACGTTGTCGGCTCCGCGGCAGGCCGCGACAAGAGCCCGGCCTGGGTGTTCAACCTCCGAAACAACCCCAGTGTCCAGGTCGAGATCGGCGCCGACCCGCCGAAGCCCGTCGTGGCCCACGAACTGCCCCGCGACGAGCGCGACCGCATCTTCGCCGTCGTCAAAGAACGCGCTCCGGGATTCGCGGACTACGAGAAGCGCACCGATCGCGTCATCCCGATCTTCGAACTTGCCACCAACCCTTAACCAAAGGCTTAACCAATAGGTTCGTCGAGGCATTGCGGTGCACCCTATAGTGGGACCCCGATCGGCCAAGCCGATCGAACAGTCCCGGCCCATGCCGACCCACACTGGAGTGCTTTTGTTTTGGTCCCGTCGCGTTCGCGCCACTTCCGCCGTAGCGGCAGTGGCGGCCTTGGTGCTGCTCGGCGGTGATGTCGCTTCGACAAACGCCCAGTGCTCCACCCAGTGCCACGTCGCGACCGCTGCGCATACCGTCTCCGCCCCTGCGCCGCCTTCGCCCAAGCCCGCCGCCCTCGGCGTCTTCCCGGGCCCGCAGGCCGACGACGTCAACCCCGCCGCACCCGTCTCCGTCGCCGCCTTCTCCGGAACCATCGACGACGTCAAGATGGTCAACGACTGGGGCAAGACGGTGCCCGGCGTCCTGACACCGGACAGGAAGGGCTGGCACCCGACCGACCAACTCGACTACGGGCAGCACCTACACGATGACCGTCGCCGCCCGCGGCCCCGGCGGCATGCCGTCCCGTCAGACCTCGAGCTTCACCACCCTGTCGCCGGACTACCTGACCGCCGTCAACCTCAACACCACAGCGGGCATCTCGCTCGTCGACGGCAACACCTACGGCGTCGGCATCGTCGTCGTCGCCCACTTCGACGAACCGATCACCGACAAGACCGCCGCCGAGAAGCGCCTGCACGTCACCACCAACCCGCCCGTCGCAGGATCCTGGAACTGGGTCGACGACCAGAACGCCCACTGGCGGCCCGAGAAGTACTACGCGCCAGGCACTTCCGTCGACGTGACCGCCGACATCTACGGCGCGCGGCTCGGCGACGGCATGTACGGCCAAGAGGACGAACATGTTTCGTTCAAGATCGGAAACGCGCACGTCTCCATCGCCGACGACAACACCAAACAGGTCAGCGTGTTCGACAACGGCAAGCTGGTCCGCACCATGCCGACCTCGATGGGCATGGGCGGCACCCAGGACATCGGCGGCAACACGCTGTCGTTCTGGACGCCGCCCGGCGTCTACACCGTGCTCGACAAGGCCAACCCGGTGGTCATGGACTCCTCGACCTTCGGTCTGCCGATCGACATCGCGCCTCGGCTACCGCGAGACCATCCCGTACGCCACCCGCATCAGCATCGACGGCATCTACCTCCATCAGCTGAACGCCACCGTGTGGGCGCAGGGCAACACCGACACGTCGCACGGCTGCCTGAACCTCAACGGCGAGAACGCCGCATTGGTTCTTCGACTTCTCCGTGCCCGGCGACGTCGTCGAGGTCCGCAACACCGGCGGTCCGGGACTGCAACTCTGGCAGAACGGCGACTGGAGCGTGCCGTGGGACCAGTGGCGTCACGGGCAGCGCGCTGAACGCCTGACGGCTACCGCACCGCGCCAATCCAATTGACGCAAATACCATTTCCCGCGCGGAACATCGTCGTCACGTTTTGGAAATAATGCGGTCCTAACTTCGCCGAATGACCCAAGACGTCAGCAAAGAGCCGGTGAACGAGGCCGTCGTGACCGACCTCGACACCATGACGGCCACCAAGGAGACCTTCGAGGACTACACGCTGCGCTTCGCGCCGCGCAGCTACCGGAAGTGGTCGACGCGGGTGGTGGGCATCTCGGCGCTCGGCGGCATCGCCTACCTCGCCGACTTCGCGATCGGCGCGAACATCGGCATCTCCTACGGCACGACGAACGCGCTGTGGGGCATCCTCATCTTCGCGGTCGTCGTGATGGCCACCGGCTTTCCCGTCGCCTACTACTCGGCGCGCTACAACATCGACCTCGACCTGGTCACCCGCGGCAGCGGCTTCGGCTACTACGGCTCGGTGGTCACCAACGTCATCTTCGCGACGTTCACCTTCATCTTCTTCGCGCTCGAGGGCTCGATCATGGCCCAGGGTCTCAAGCTCGGGCTCGGCATCCCGCTGTGGGTCGGCTATGCGGCCTCGACACTGATCATCTTCCCGCTGGTGATCTACGGCATGAAAGTGCTTTCCACACTTCAGGTTTGGACGACCCCGCTGTGGCTGGTCCTGATGGTCGCGCCGTTCGTCTACCTCGTCATCAGCCACCCGGAGTCGGTCGGCCAGTTCTTCGCCTATCAGGGCGAGAACGGCGTGACGGGCTTCGACCTCGGCTCCACCCTGCTGGCCGCCGGCGTCTGCCTGTCGCTGATCGCCCAGATCGCCGAGCAGAACGACTACCTGCGCTTCATGCCGCCGCAGACGCCGGAGAACAAGCGCAGCTGGTGGACCTGGATGTTCCTGGCCGGCCCGGGCTGGGTGATCTTCGGCGCCATCAAGCAGATCGTCGGCCTGTTCCTGGCCGTGTACCTGATCGCCAACGTCGCCGACAGCGCGGGCATCGCCAACCAGCCGGTGCACCAGTTCCTGGAGATCTACCAGAACTTCCTGCCCGGATGGCTGGCCATGACGCTGGCGGTCTGCCTGGTGGTCATCAGCCAGATCAAAATCAACGTCACCAACGCCTACTCGGGTTCGCTGGCGTGGACCAACTCGTTCACCCGCGTCACCAAGCACTACCCCGGCCGCCTGGTGTTCCTCGGCGTGAACCTGCTGATCGCGCTGATCCTGATGGAAGCCAACATGTTCGACTTCCTGAACACCATCCTCGGCTTCTACGCCAACTGCGGTATGGCGTGGGTCGTGGTGGTGGCCTCCGACATCGTGTTCAACAAGTACCTGCTGAAGCTCTCGCCGAAGAAGCCGGAGTTCCGCCGCGGCATGCTCTACGCGTTCAACCCGGTCGGCTTCGGCTCGATGCTGATCGCCGCGGGCCTGTCCGTCATCGCGTTCTTCGGCGGACTCGGCGAGGCCATCCGGCCGTACTCACCGCTGGTGGCCATCGGGCTGGCCGTGGTGCTGCCGCCGATCTTCGCGATCGCGACGAAGGGCAAGTACTACCTGCGCCGCACCGACGACGGCATCGACCTGCCCATGTACGACGAGCACGGCAACCCGTCAGGCGAGCATCTCAAATGCCATGTCTGCCATCACGATTACGAGCGGCCCGACATGATGAAGTGCGAGACGCACGACTCGCACGTCTGCTCGCTGTGCCTGAGCACCGACAAGGTCGCCGACCACGTGCTACCGGCGCAGGCCTAGCGACGGGCGAAGTCCGGCGCGTGCTGGGGCAGTAGACCGACGCCGACGACGTAGGCGGGAACGGCCGTCAACTGCGGGACGCGCTCCAGCAGCCTCAGCAGGGCCTCGGGTGGCCTTGCCGCCTCGCGGCCCTGCAGAACGGCAGCGAGCAGGAAGCGGTGCATGAGGCGTTGCACCGTTTGAGTCGCGACGGTGGGCACTATTCGGCGGCGACGCACCGCGGCGAGATCCTTCGCCGTGAGCGTGCGCGTCCGAAGTGGTTGCGCCAGAATGCCTGCCGTGGCGACGGCATCGGCGATCGCCAGGTTGATGCCGACACCGCCGACCGGGGACATGGCGTGCGCGGCATCGCCGATGCAGAGCACGCCGTCGCCGTGCCACCGGCGCAGACGGTCCAGTTTGACGTCGAGCATCTTGACGTCATCCCACGACGTGATGGCCTCGGGCGACGATTCGTGGATCAACTCGGCGAGTTCACGATGGAACGCGTCGAGGCCGCGTGCCCGTAACTCCGCGTCGCTGCCCTTGGGAATCAGATACGCGATCTGGAAGTAGCCTTCGCGCGGGATCATGATCAGTGCCCGTCCGGGTCTGGTGCGGGGGATCAGCGAGAACTGCGCTTGCTGATCGCGCGGCAGCCGGAACCACCACACGTCGAACGGCACCGGGTAGTCGCGAATGGGCAGTCCGGCGTTGCGACGCACCACCGAGGTACGCCCGTCGCAGGCCACGACGAGGTCGGCTCGCAGTTCACCGGGACCGTCGGGGCTCGTGTAGCGCACGCCGGTGACCTTGTCTTCATCGCGCAGCAGCCCGGTGACATCGTGTTGCATGCGCACCGAGAACGTGGGTTCCGCCTTGCCGGCGTCGGCGATCAGGTCGAGCAGATCCCACTGCGGCACCATCGCCACATACGGGTGAGGCTGCGAGCGCAGCCGCCGGAAGTCGACGAGGGTGACCAGGCGGCCACCGAGGTCGAACTGTCCCCTCTCTACGACGCTGTGCGGCAACCGGTCGAAGCGCTCGAACAGGCCCAACTCGTCGAGCAGCCGCATCGTAACGGGGTGCACGGTGTCGCCGCGGAAGTCGCGCAGGAAGTCGGCGTGCTTCTCCAACACCGTGACCTCGACGCCTGCGCGCGCCAACAGCAGCCCCAGGAACAGTCCCGCGGGGCCGCCTCCGACAACCGCGCAGGTCGTCGTGTCGCTCACGCTGTCATTCTTCCCGCCGAGTTGACGTCATGGCGCCTGTTAGAACTCAACAAGCGTTGATGTCGCAGGCCGCCGCCAAACCTTAACGATCATGAAACCTGCCAAATCTGTGAGGCAGCTCACTGTGGCGCTATATTGTGTCTGCTGTCACAGAGAAGGGACCGTCAATGGCAGAAGTGCACAACGGCGCGGTGCTTCCGTCCCAGGCCAGCGCGTCGCGTGCCGCATCGTCGCGCAGCCATGCACATATGTGGTGGGGCGTCCTGATGGTCGTCATCGGTGTCGCCGCCATCACGGCGATCGTCGTGACGGCAGTGATGGGCCTGACCACCGAAGCCCTGATCATCGCCATCTTCACCGGCGCCTTCTTCTCCCGCTGCGCCTGCTAGGCAGCCGAACCACGCGCCACATCCGTCACAGGAATGGCGGTATGTATTGCGCTGAAATCCGATATCACATGCGGTATCACAATTTCGGGGTGACCATAGCCGCTCGCTTGTGACAGGAGTGATGAAAGCGGCACACTCCGAACGCGGGAGTCGTCGGTACCACTAGTCGCCCGTCCGCTCGAACCTGTCGTCGAAGTCACCGCCGCCGGTGCATGCGCCGCCCGGCGCAATCGTCTGGGTGCCCCGTCCGGTGAGCACCGCGATCGGATCGTCCATCTGCACCGGCTCCGGATACTCCGCCGTGATCGTCATCTGCGACGTGCCGCCTGCCGAACACGAGGTGGTGCCCTTTTCGTTGCGGGTCCACTTGTTGGCGGTATAAATCAGCGTGACGGCCTCGGGGCCGGTGTGGAACAGGCTCATGCACCGGTCGCCGGTCCGAAGGCAATAGGTGTTCGCGGTGAAAACCTTCCGCGGAAGGACGCTGCCGTTCGTGAACGTCGTCGTCTCCCGGTAGCTACCGCGTAGCGCCGTGGCAGGGCTGGCCGCGTGCGGCGGCACGACGGACGGATCAGGAACCTTGCTGAGGTCGGGATCGCCGGATCGCGTGAACTTCACGGATCGTTTTGCGGCACAAAGGCTGTCGGTGGACGCCCGGATCGTGTCGCCCGTGAAATTGCCGTCTGGCTGCGGCCGCAGCGTGTATATCACCCAGATCTCCGACGGCGCGTCGCCCCCGCATTGTGCCGAGGCCAGCGCCACCGCCACCCACGCGCCGCTCACCTGGTCGAACGTCAGATTCGACACCAGAGCGATGCCGCCGTCGCTGACATTGGCCGCCGTCGCCACACACCCGCCTGCACCGCACGTCGAGCGCACCGTCCAATTGCTGGTTGTGGCAGGCGCATTCGGCACCGGCTTGTCCGACAGGTCTGTCCCCGGCCCATAGTCGACCCGATAGTCGCCGCTGAACTCCACCCCACCGGCAGCCGCGGCCGAGGGTTTGGTGGAGCCGGAAACGTCGCGCTGCGTGAGCTGTACGAAGGCGATGACACCGCCTACCACGAGCAGGGTCACGACGAACACCGCCGCACCGATCAGCAGACCATGGTGTGTGCCCGACCGCTTCGGCTTGGGCGGTCGCGGCGGCCGCAGATGCGACGGTGGCTGCGGGTGGGGCCCGCTGAATTGCGTGGGCGCCGACGGTGGGTAGGGAGTCTGCCCGACCTGGGTCCACGGTTGCTCCGGCCAGCGTTGCGCGACTGGAGTGCTCTCGCGCCTCGGTGTCGGTGTCGGTGGCGGCAAGCTACTGGGTTGACCGGCCCCGGTGACGGCTTCCTTTGCCGCGGTGGCCATTTCGACTGCTGTGGGGTAGCGCTCGGCGGGTTGTTTGGCCAGACCGGTGGCGATCACCTGGTCCATCGCCGGAGGTATCGAGGCGCGTTCGGAAGGCCTCGGCGGTGGCATGACCATGTGCCCGACTGCCACCTGCTCGAGGGTGTCTCCGGGGAACGGCTGCTGGCCGGTCAGGCATTGGTACAGCACGCACGCCAGCGCGTAGATGTCGGAGCTGGGGTGGATCTCGCCGGAGCTGAATCGTTCGGGCGCCATGTAAGCCCAGGTGCCGATCGCCGCATTGGCCGACGTCAACCGGGTGTCGTTGGCGGCGCGGGCGATACCGAAATCGATGAGGTAGGCGTAGTCGTTCTGGTCGACAAGGATGTTCGACGGTTTGACGTCGCGGTGCACGAGCCCGACGCTGTGTGCGTTGTGTAGTGCCGAGGCGATCTGGTCGATGATCGCCACGGCGCGGCGCGGTTCCAACGGGCCCGCGTCGATCATGGTTTGCAGATCGGTGCCCTTGATGAGCCGCATGGTCACGTACAGGCGGTCGTCGATCTCGCCGACGTCGTAGATCGGCACGACGTGCGGATCGTCCAGCCGTGCGGCGGCGCGGGCCTCGCGGCGGAACCGCTGCTCGAAATCGGGGTCCTTGGCGAAATGGGGGAGCAGCATCTTCAGCGCCACGACGCGGTCGATGGCGGTGTCGTGGGCGCGCCACACCTCGCCCATGCCGCCGCGACCCAGCAGCTCGATCAGCCGGTAGCGGCCGAACGGCGTACCCTCCTCCACCGGCTCACGATAACGGCTGCCGACCTGCTCGCGGGCGACGATTGCAGTCAATGCCCCAGGTGCTGTCGCCGCCGCGGAGGCCGGTCGACGTCGAGGGTTTTAGGCTAGAGGAGCTGGTCAGGCGGCTGAGGCGGAACGCAGTGACGCACTCAACCGAGGGCGTGCCGGGCAAGTGCGCCAGCGGGTCGATGAAAAGCATTCCGTGACAGTCGAAAACAAAGTCGCATACTGCCCGTGATACGGTTGACATGGATGTCCGTCGACATCCATTGAAAATGAGAGAAGAAGAAAAGTATGACACAGGGAACTGTGAAATGGTTCAACGGCGACAAGGGCTTCGGCTTCATCGCTCCGGATGGCGGCGCAGAGGACGTGTTCGTCCACTACTCCGAGATTCAGGGAAACGGTTACAAGTCGCTTGAAGAGAACCAGCGAGTCGAGTTCAGCGTCGAGCAAGGCGCCAAGGGACCGCAGGCGGTACGAGTAACCGCCGTATAACAGGCTTTACTCAAGTGGGCTGGTGGGTTATCCACCAGCCCACAACGCGTTTCGGGGGTGTTTCGAGGCTCGCCGATCTCGGTCCGTAGCGAGGCGTATGCTCGGAACATCGGGACCACTCAGGCTCCGCAATTTAGGGGCCGCGACGGTGGACAAATCTCCCCGGCAGGCGATGAGCAAGAAGTCCGGCAAATCCTTGAAAGAGAAGCGCGCGGTCAAGCGCGCCAAGGCCGACGACTCATTGTCGACAACTGATGTGTTTCATAACCAGAAGCGTTGAGACACAACATCTTCGCTAAGCGATGACTTAGCTTGCGCGCTACGCGCAAAGAACAGAGTCAGTGGTATGTCGCGCGCGACAATATGGGATCGCGTCGTCGCTGACTCGAGGTATCGGTCGTCTCCGTGACCGAGAAACGGAAAGTCGTATGACACGACACGGACAACGCGACGTCTCCGATGACCAACATGTCGGACCCGAGAACACTCCTCGGCTGCGATTGAAGCCGAAGGCGCGCACAACGGGCCACGTCGACGGGGCATGGTGGCCCCGCACCGACGACCTCACCCACGAGCTGCCAGATCTGCTGGCTGTGCTGTCGGTGCGCCTCGGCGCTGTCGATCGCGTGACGTTCAACCTCGCCGAGTGGGCGACGGTACCGCAGCAACTGACCACCGGCGGGCGACACGTGCGCCTCGACGGCTATCGCATGCAACCTTCCAATACCCTTCAGGTGCTCGGCCAAGGCCGCGACAAGATCTTTCTGCTGGTCGTTCCTCCGCACACCGACCCGGACAATGCACACCAGACGATGATGACCGCAGCGGCTCCGGGCAACGCGTCGACCGTCGACGACCTGCTCGCGGCCGGTGAGCGAAGAAGCTGAGATCTCCCTGAGGCTGACCACCCACCCTTGGGCGAGGGTCTGATCGTCAGGGGCGCCGCCTGAAGTCAGCCCTGCTCCACGATGTTTGAACCGGTGTTGTCGATCTGTGGTGACCCGGAGTGGAACGTGACCCGGTTGTCGAAGCCGGAGGCGCCGAGCGTGTCGGCGGTGTCGACGGTGACGACGTTGTTCATGCCTGAAACAGTCACGGACACGCAGTGCCCCGTGATGTTCACGGTGTTTCGGATGCCGCTGACGGTCACGGCGCCGTCGGTGCAGGCGATCGCCTTGTTGTTGTCGATGCCGGAGACGCTGGCCGGTGTGTCCGGTGATGCGGTGATCACCTCCGAGTCGGCACCCGGAGCGCCCGGCGCCGGGGGAATGCTCGGCATGCCGGGAATGTTGGGAATGCTTGGTATACCAACCGATCCGCCGCCACCGGACACCTTCGCATGGTCCGGACCCGTGACCCCGGCCATCCTGGTGTAGACGGCGAAGCCTGCCGCGACGGCTATGAGGACAACCGCAATCAGGCCGAACACCGTCCACGGAATGCCTCCCGACGACCTCCGCCGTGGTGCTGGGAACTGGGTGCCGAAAGGCTGGCCGCCGTAGGGCTGCGTGCCGTAGGACTGCGTGCCATAGGTCGGGGCGGTATAGGGCTGGGTGCTGTAGTCGGGCGCACTGTAGCCGGGCACTGGCGGCGGCAGGTAGGCGGCGCCGCTGCTGGATTGGCCGCCACCCAGTTCGCTCGCTTTGGCCTGATCGTTGAGCGAGCGCTCGAGCTCCCTGATTCGGGCCTCGGGGTCCTCGTCTGAGGTCATGCGCAGATGGTCCCACAGCCTCGGCGACGAAGTGCACTACTCGATGGAGGCACTGGCGTCGCCCCCGTCAGGTCATCGCCTCGGCTGCGGCAATGTGTCCGTGATAGCCGAGCGACGTCGCCAGCGTGAGATAACGATCGGCGAGTTGTCGGTAATGGGTCCCGTCACCCCTGGCCTGCGCAATCAGCGCGCGCATCCGCAGATGGAACAAGTCGAAGCCGGCGGCTTGGCTATTTCTCATCATCGCCTCCGACCGGCTCAGCGCAGTTTGCGCGTCCGCGACATCACCGTTGGCGCCGCGACGCAGAAGCGATTCCACCAGGACGCCCGTGGCCACTGGCCACAGATCTTCGCCGGTGAACAGGTCGTCGGTGACCGCCCGTGCCATGTCGATGGCGCTGTCGACATCTCCTGCTTGGGCTTTCGCCATCGCGGTCAACAAGTCGATGTAGCCCAACATCGCGAAACTGAACCGGTTGCGCACGATGTCCTCTCGGGCCTCGGCAAGCAGGGCGAATCCGGCCGAACGCTGTTGGCCACCTTCAAAGATGAGTGCGATTCCCCGTGTGCACCGTGCCAGGTCGAGCGCGAGGTCGTCGCCCGACCGCCGCGCACGTTCCAGCGCTTCTTCGGTGTCGCGCAGCGCGGTCGCGTCCGCGGGCAAGACCCACGGGATTCCGGTTATGTAGGTGAAGAACGTCACGGCGGCAAAGGTATTCGCGTCGGCTGAACGCGCCAATGCGAGGCCCCGGTCGAGGTCGTCGCTCCAGCCGGGCAGTCCAAGGCCCCATCGGCTGATTCCGCGGAAGGTGTAGCCGATCGCCAACGGGCATCCAACGATGGCGCTGCCCATGGTGGCATCGCCGTCGGCCAGCGTGATGACACGATCGGCCAACCGCATCATGTCGATGAACTCACTGCTCTGAAGCTTGGCGGCGAGGGCGCCGTACGAGAATCCAACCGTCAGCGCCGGGTCATCGATGGCCTCGAACAGGCGAACTTGTTCGGAGGCCAAATCGGACGCTTCCGGACGATGCGTTGTGAATTGCTGCGTGACAGGACCTGTCATGCCGATCGCCAACGACCGCTTATCACCGGCTGTCTCACAAAGCGCGCGCAATTCGTCGAAGCCAGTCTCAGCACCGCTGCCGCCCACCCGAAACGCGCTTGCGCACAGCAAGGTTCGTGGGGCGATTCGCGCCGCCATCCGAAATGGATCATCCTCAGGTAACCGATCGGCGACATCTCGCGCTCTGCGCCAGCTGGTGTGCGCCGCGACGATGTCGCGGGCGGCGGCCCACGTTCCGGCGCGCATATGCCAGGCGTACGCGGCGTGCAGATCGCCTGCCGCTTCGAGGTGTTCGGCGATCAGGGCCGCGTTCTCGTCGCTCGAGTCGAGGTCGCGCCGCTCGATTTCGTCGGCGAGTCGGCGGTGCAGCGTGGCGCGGTCGGCCTTGAGTTGCGATTCGTAGGCCACGGTGCGGATCAGCGGATGGCGAAAGACGTACTCGGCCCGCGGGGTGAACCTGATCTGGTCGATGAGCTCGGCCGCAACCAACTCGTCCAACGCGGTGTCACCCACGAGCAGGCAAGGCAATTCGGCGTCGAACTGGGAGCCGATCACCGCCGCGGCGTTCAACGTGCGCTTGGCGACTCCGTCGAGCCGGTCGATGCGAGCGGCGATAGCGGCCTGCAAAGTGGCGGGCACCGTCGCCTCGGCCACGTCTCCGCCCACCAGATAGGCGCCGCGCTCGCCCTGCAGCACCCCGCGGTCGACGAGGTCGCGGACGATCTCCTGGGCGAAGAAGGGGTTGCCCGCGGCCCGCGCGGTGATCTGGTCGGTCAGCGTGGCCAGCGAGTGGTCGGCACCCAGCATCTCGGTGACGAGAGCGCCCGTTTCCGACTCATTCAGCGGGGCCAGCGCGATCGTCTGTGCGCCCGGCGTCGTGCTCAGCGGCCCGCGGTAATCGGGCCTGTAGGTGATCAGTGCGAGCGAGTGTGTCCGCGGGATGACCGAGAGGAAGTCGGCCAGCATCGACTCGCTGACCTGGTCGATCCAATGCACGTCCTCGACGACGTAGACAGCCGGCGTCGAGCGGGCCAACGATGCGCTGTTAACCAAAGCGGTGAGCCGTCGCCTGCGGGCGTCCGGGGCTATGTCCGGCGGCGGCACCGCCGGGTCGTGGATGCCGAGGAGATCATCGAGGAGCAGAAGGTCCTCAGCCGTCGCATCGGGCGCTCGCGCTCGTATCTGGGCGCGCGCCGCGTCATCGGTGAGCTCATCCACTCCGAAGGTGCCACGCAGGAGTCGGGACACGGCATGGAATGGGATCTGATTCGCGTGAGACTCGCAACAGGACGAAAACACCGAAAGACCACGGCCGGCCGCGAGCGCTGCGACTTCGGCGACGAGCCGGCTCTTACCCACGCCAGGGGGCGCCACGATTCCCACCACCGCGCCGGTGTCCGCGATCGTCCGATCCAGCACACCAGTCAGCGCGGCCAGTTCCCACTGACGGCCAACCAGAGTCGTGTCTCGGCGACCGATCGCGCCCTGTTCCGCCACGCCGAGCAGGCGACGTGCCGGTACCGGCTGTTCGACGCCCTTGATGCGCACCAAAGCCGGTTTGTCGAGCACGACGGCGTCGGCGACGAGTCGTGCGGTGGACTCGCTGAGCATCACCCCTTCGGGCGGGGCCGCCGATTCCATCCGCTGTGCCATGCCCACCTGCTCACCGATGGCGGTGTAAGCACCGGCGCCCGAGCCGATTTCGCCCGCGATCACCTCGCCGGAGTTGAGCCCCACCCGAAGCTGTAACTCGACGCCGTCACGCGACTTCACGTCGAGTGCCAACTGTTTCGCTTGCCACTGCAGATCCAGTGCGGCCAGGCAGGCGCGAAAAGCATGGTCCTCCAACGCAACCGGAGCTCCGAAGATCGCCATGATCCCGTCGCCGGTGAACTTGTCCACCGTGCCGCCGTAGCGCTGCACCACTTCGCTGGCGTGCTTGACCAGTTCGGTCATGATCTCGCGCAACGGCTCGGCACCGACGGCCGCGGCGATGTCCATCGAGTGCACCACGTCGGCGAACAGCACGGTCACCTGTTTGTACTCCGCCGCGGCGTCCGATCGACCGACCGGGGAACCGCATCCGTGGCAGAAGCGGGCATTCTCCAGCGGTTCGGTGTTACACACCGCGCACGCTGACATCCGACCTCCCCTGGACAGTGCGTCAATATATTGAACATTGAACCGCCTGGTCGTTTGCTCGGCGGCGATAACGGCAACTCCGTTCCGCATGATCGGAAAGCTTCGCTCCGTCGTCGTCGACTGCAAGGACCCCGAAAAGCTCGCAGGGTTCTATCAGGAAGTGCTCGGTGGCACCCTGCACACGGAAGACCCCACCTGGTCGGTGCTCACCGACCCGACGGGGCGGCGGCTCGCGTTTCAGCTGTCACCCGACTACGAGCCGCCGCTGTTCCCCGACCCGCGCGGCTCGCAGCAGTTCCACCTGGACATCCGTATCGGCGACGACGACAACATCGACGACGCGGAGCGTGACGTGCTGGCGCTGGGCGCCACCCGGGTGACCAGCGCCGTCGAGGACGGGTCCTTCCGGGTGTTCAAGGATCCCGCGGGCCACCCCTTCTGCCTGGTGTGGGGGATGCCGGAGGACTCCGCCTGAGCGCCCTCGTCAATTGTGACCAATCGCTGACAGCAACCGCTGTGTCCGCCGTTGAGCGGGATTCCCGTTCACATCCTGTCCAGCGACGCCGCGCTGCCGTATGCCAAGCCGCCGCTGTCCAAGGCCTACCTCTGCGGTCGGGATCCCAAGCTTGACCTGCACAGTCCCGGCTGGTTCGTTCGGCAGGGCATCCAGTTGCACCGCGGCATCACCGTTGACCACATCGATCTCGACAACCACGAAGTCGTCACCGCCGCGGGTCGGCGCTATGGCTACTGGCATCTCGTGCTCGCCTCCGGCGCCACACCCGTTCCGCTCGACGTTCCCGGTGGAGACGCGGCGCTTTCCCTGCGCTCCTTCGCCGACGCCGTCGTGCTTCGGATGGCCGCCAACAACGCCGACTCCGCTGTCGTGGTCGGCGGTGGCCTGATCGGCTGCGAGGCGGCGTCGTGTCTAGCCGCCCGTGGTGTCGCCACGACCCTGATCGCGCCCGAGCCGGTGCCTGTGCACCGCAGGTTCGGCCTCGAGGTCGGGGAGCGTGTCGTGAAGATGTTGTCCGACAGCGGAGTTCGCTTCATCGGTTCGGCGACGGTAGCCGCTGTGGAGGACTGCGAAGTGGCCCTCGACAGCGGTGCGGCGGTGGAGGCCGAGCTCGTCGTCTGCGCCACCGGCGTTCGTCCCGACAGCAGGCTCGCAACAGCGGCGGGCCTCGACATCGAGAACGGCCGCGTCGTCGTCGACGAGCGCATGCACTCCTCGGCGCTCAACGTGTATGCCGCCGGGGACGTGGCACTCGCCTACAACGTCACGGCGGGCCGGCGAATACCGTCGGAGCACTGGCGCGACGCCACTGCCCAGGGCCGCATCGCCGGGACCGTTGCGGCCGGGTATCCGGCGGCATGGGGTGATGTGCCCGAATTCCTCTGCGCCATCGGCAAGTACGAACTGAAGTACCGCGGCTGGGGCGCGTGCTACGAGCATTGCAGCGTGCTCGACGATCGCGACGGGTTCACGGTGACGTACCGATCCGGCCACCGGGTCGTCGGCGTGCTGACCGCTACAGCCAATCCCGGCGCTTGAACCCCCAGTACAGCGCGATCACGATCAGCACGATGACCGACGTGCTGACCAGAAAGCCCGCGAACGTGTTGATACCGGGATAGTTGACATTCTGGCCGTAGAACCCGGTGATCGCCGTCGGCACCGCGATGATCGCCGCCCAGCCGGTGAGCTTCTTCATCACCGTGTTCAACCGGGCATCCTGAAGCGACAGGTTGGTTTCGAACACCGTGGTGACCAGGTCGCGCAGCGACTCCGTCCACTCCGACACCCGCAGCACATGGTCGTACAGGTCGGAATACAGCGGATCGAGTTCCGGCGAGGTCTTGGCATCCAGCCTGCGGTGCTGAATCGAGCTGACCACCTCCCG
Organism: uncultured Actinomycetota bacterium; assembly: GCA_963813275.1. Lineage (GTDB taxonomy): Bacteria > Actinomycetota > Actinomycetes > Mycobacteriales > Mycobacteriaceae > Mycobacterium. The sequence goes on from CAWEYH010000002.1 coordinate 225,241, forward strand.
CATCGGCAACACCACCCGGCGCAACTCGACCAGATCCTTGCGCAGCCGAAAAGTCTTGCGCTGCACACCACCCCGCGGGCCGGCGCTTTCGAAAAGGTCGTCCTCGAGTCCCTCGATGCCCTCATCGAGGGTCTGCACCGCCTCGAAGTGGCCGTCGACGATGTAGTCGAGCAGGCCGTGCACCAGAGCGCCGACCCCGTATTCCTGTCCGCCGAGCTCATCGAAGCGCTGCGACACGGCGTCGATGTCGAGATGCGGTGACAGCCGTACGGTGATCAGAGCCCGCGGCAGCACGAACCCGGAGATGCGGTGGACGTCGAGGCACGACTGCGACTCCTCGGAGGGCGGTACGACAGTGACCGAGTACACCGTGAAGAAGGTGTGGCTCCGATAGACGACGGCCTTGGTGCGCTCGGCGTCGGCGATGGCGTCCTCGACCGCCCACGTGTTGAGGCCGAGCTCTTGGGCGAGATCGGCCAGCTTGGCGTGGTCCGGCTCGCACAGGTCGCACCACACCAGGGTGTCGTCCTCATCGAGGTAGTCGGAGATCGCTGAGAACTCGAAGTCGTCCTGCGGCTTGCCGCCGCGCCATACCCGGCCTCGTACATCGGTCACTCAGCCATCATGTCAGCGCAATCCGCTCAAAGCCGCCCGCGATAGGGGATGGTGGGGGGATGACCTCGCCACCTCGACCCGCGGGCACCTTTGCGGCTGCCCGCCCGCTGTTCGGTTAGATGTGGCGATTGACCAGCAGCTTCTCGCCGCCGTTGAGGGCAGGCGAGGAGTAGACGCGGCCGACCGTCTGTGCGAGGCGTGTGTGAATTCGATGGACGTCGACGCTGCCGCCATCTCGTTGGTCTTCGACGGAACCAACGCGGGGACGCTGGGTTCCAGCGACGCAACCGCACGCATGTATGACGAGCTGCAGTTCACCCTCGGTGAGGGCCCCTGCCTGGAATCGGTCGCGCGTCGGGCGCCCGTTGTGGTCGTCGACCTCGCCGAACCCGGGGACACCCGTTGGTCGGCTTACGGTTCCGCCATGCTCGCCAACGGCATCCGATTCGTCTTCGCGATGCCGGTTGTGGTGGCAGGCGAACACATCGGCGCTCTCGACCTGTTCCGAACGCGGCCGGGGCGGCTGAACAGCGAGCAGTTCGCGGGCGCCGTCGCCGCCGCCGAGCTGGCCGGCATCCCGCTTCTGGACCTGATGGGAGACGACCTGCTGGCCGCCGCAGGCGACCCGGCAAGCAATGCCTGGGCCGAATTGAACGCACTCAGCCGCACGGAGGTCAGCCAGGCCACCGGCATGCTGGTCGCTCAGCTGGGCGTGGAGCCGGCCGAGGCGCTGGTGCGACTGCGCGCCCATGCCTATGCCACCGGCAGCAGCGCTACCGATGTGGCCCGCGACATCCTCGACCGCCGACTGAAGCTGGAGGCCGACTGATGCACGCCTCCTACGTGAGATCTGCAAATCAGGATGGAGGGCAAGATGACCGATACCCCTCGTGAAACCCAGGTGCTGGATGCCGTCGTCACGCTTGTCGACAGCCTGCTCGACGACTTCGACGTGGTGGACCTGTTGACCGATCTCACCACGCGCTGCGCGCAGCTGCTTGACGTCGCTGCCGCGGGCCTTCTCCTCGCCGACCCGCTGGAACAGCTGCGCCTGCTGGCGGTGACCACCGAGCAGGCCCGCGAACTGGAGCTGTTCCAGCTGCAGGCCGACGAAGGCCCGTGCGTCGACTGCTACTCGACCGGCCAGCCGGTCTCGGTCGCCGACCTGCGCGCCGCAGGCGGGCGGTGGCCGCGGTTCGTTCCCGCCGCCCTCGACGCCGGGTTCGCCTCGGTGCACGCTGTCCCGATGCGCGCCGGCGGCATCGTGCTGGGTGCCCTCAACCTGTTCGGCGCCCGGCCCGGCGAGCTCAGCGAGTCCGACCTGCTCGTCGGCCAGACGCTTGCCCACATCGCGTGCGTGGCGATCCTGCAGGAACACCCCCCCACACGGGACACCGTGATGCCGCAGATGCGGTCCGCGCTTGCCAGCCGCGTCGTCGTCGAGCAGGCCAAGGGTTTCCTGCGCGAACGCCTTGACGTGTCGGTCGAGGACGCGTTCCTGCTGTTGCGGACATACGCCCGCGCCAGCGGTCAACACCTCACGGACGTCGCCCGGCGGCTGCTTACCGACCGCGCTGCCAGTCCCGTGCTGGTAGCGGCCATTGCCGAGCTCGCGACGGCGCCTCCGCACTAGCGGGTCACGGCGTGCGATGCCGGGCGCGGGCGCGCTTCACCGCCTCCTCGACAAGCTGCTCGGCTACGACGCGCAGTTTTACGTTGTCCCCCTGGCTCATTCGCGCAAGCCGGTCGAATGCCTCCTCCGCGCTGCAGCCCGACCGACTACGCAGGATCCCGATGGCCTGATCGATCACCTTGCGGCTGTCCAATGCGCGGTGCAGTTGTTCCGCCCTGCCTCTGGCCTGGGCCAGCAGCTGCGCGTTGTACACCGATACCGCCGCGGGCCCGGCGAATTGGGAGGCCAACTGCACCGCGTGGTCGGTGAACGCATCGCGCTCGTACGCATAGCTGTTGACGGTGCCGATGACCTGATCATCAATGAGAAGCGGAAACGCAAGCACGGAATGCACACCCATCCGGGCCACCCGGCCACCGAAGCGTGGCCATCGGCTGTCGCTGCCGAGTGATCCGCTGACGGTCGGACGCCGCGACTGCATGCACGTGATACAGGGGCCCTCATGGAGGGTTTCGTATTGGACGGCGTCGATGTCGCGGACGAATTGTGCCGTGGCCGCCCACATGTCCGGCTGCGGCATGCCGTCGGATGTGTCGACCAGTGTGACGCCCGCACCGTCGACGCCGGGTATCGCCTGCACCGCGAACTCGGCGACGTCGGCCAGCAGTTCGAGCACCCCCCGGGCCCCCCCGACGATTCCGGCCAATCCACTCAACCCTGCGTGCAGATCGACGTCATCGGCTTCCAATTGAGCATGCGAGAGTTCGGGCTCCGGTGGCGTGAGGCGACCGGGCTGCGCGTCATAGTCGGTCATCGGCGCTCCCCTCGGCGAGCCCGATTTTAGTCGCCGCCGGACCCGGGGGATCAGCTTATGAGCGCCAATGCGTGGGTACGCCGCAGCTTGCCCGACGGTGTCTTCGGGATGACCCCCGGCTCGAGCACGACCACATTGCGGGGCCGGACATTGACCTCGGCAACCACCTCGTGGGCGACCTGGTGCTCGATGCGGAGCACCTCGTCGTGGTTCTCGTAGGCGTTTGACTCCACGGCCACGGCGAAAGATTCCCGGGAGTGCCCGGCATCAAGCCGCACCGCCACGGCACAGCCGGGCCGCACGCCCTCGACACGGCCCGCGGCTCGCTCGATGTCTGTCGGATAGATGTTGCGGCCCGCCATGATGATGACGTCCTTCAGCCGCCCGCACACCACGACGTTGCCCGCCTCGGTGAGGTAGCCCAGATCGCCCGTGTCGTACCAACCGTTCTCGTCCTGTGCCGCGACGAATCCAGCGCCGGTGGTGTACCCGAGTGTCACCGGGTCACCGCGCACTTCGATGACACCGACGCCGCGCGCAGGCAGCACGGCGCCGTCGACGTCGACGATGCGGGCCTCGAGGCCCTTCAACAGGCCTCCGAGTGACACCAGCCGGCGGGTTCTGCCGTGGGTCGCCGGGACGGCCCGGCGCAGGACCGCGAGCAGGTCGGCGTCCACCTCGTCGACCTCGAGGCCCGACCCGCACCTGGTGAACGACACCGCCACGGTCGTCTCGGCCATGCCATAGGCGGGCAGGATCGCCTCCGGCCGCAGGCCGAATGGGGCACCTGCCTCGCAGAGCTCGGCCACGTCGACCGGATCGACCTGTTCGGCCCCCGAAAGGGCCCACCGCAGTGAAGACAGGTCGAACTGGCCTGGGGCGGCCTGCCTGCGCAATCGTTTGGCGAAGAGGTTGTAGGCGAAGTTCGGCGCGGCCGTCATCGTGCCTTTGTATTTGTCGATCAGCTTGGCCCACAACAGGGTGTCGCGCAGAAAGTCCATCGGGGTGACCTTGACAAGTTCGACACCGAAATACATTGGTACTGCCAGAAACCCGGTCATACCCATGTCGTGGAAGCATGGCAGCCAACTGACGATCACATCGTTGTCCGGATCGACTTCCGCCCCCGCGAACATCGCTTCGGCGTTGGCGACGAAGTTGCGATGGCTGATTTGAACGGCCTTGGGCGAGCCCGTCGAACCGGACGTCAACTGCATCAGTGCCAGATCGTCGTCGTCGGTGTCGACAGGGTCGATCGGTCCACATTCGAGCAATTCGCCGATGGTCAACACCCGCAGACCCAGTTCGGCCAACAACGGCGCCGCAGGCATGAACGGGTCGGAGACGACCACCGCGTTCGCGCGGATCATCTTGATGATGCCGGTGGTGTCGGCCGCCCACCGAGCCAGGTCCGTCCGCGGCGTGGGTTGGTGCAGCATGGTCAGACTCGCGCCGCGCATCCAGATGCCCTGGGCGGTAGGTGCTATCTCGACCGGAGCGCCCGCCAGCACGGCGACCGCATCACCGTGACCGACGCCGGATCGCGCCAGTCCGCCTGCTATGCGCCTGGCGCGCTCGTGTACCTCCGCCCAGGTGTGCCGGACTGGTGCCTCGGGTTCACCGGTGACCATGCCCTTGAGGCTCCACCTGGCATTGCCATACATCGTCTCGGTAAATGTGCTCACGAAAATCCTCTTGGCTCCGGCGCTGTGACGCCTGGTGGTTGCGCGGGGTGACCCGGCATGCAGGCGCTGTTTGAGCCGCTGAGGCACGACCACCGTCCGCCCGTGATGGGGTGGACGGCCAATACGGAAGAGCTAGGCCCCCTCTTGTGAACCCCAGATGACGCCGCGCGCCGGCTGGAGCGCGGTGCCGAGAACTTCAGGCGTCCTGACTGTACCGACTCGCGCGACGTCGGGCGCGGCAGCGCGCCGAGGTCGGCATGAATTGTGACCAGCATTGATTCCGTGGGTATGGACCTGTCGGATCGAAAGCGCAACCGTGTGGTGTCGGCTTCGTCCCAGTGCCAGGCACTTTCCGACGGGGACTCCAAATCGCCGCCGCGACGTTTCCGAGGGCTGGGAATTCAACCGAGTTAGACGGTACCGCTTCGACTGCTGTAAATCACGTATTAGGCGGCTGTTTCGCGATCAGTCCATGCGAAAGCAGTGCGCGATGCGGGTCGCAGATTCGTATAGCGCGTGACACCGCGGGGCTCGGTACGAGTGTCAAGGCGACCCCGGCGGCCATGCAGCGACCGCCGATGAGGTGAAGAACCGAAAAGCATTCGACACCAAAGAATTTCACGTCGGTTAGATCGAGGATCAGACGTCGGCTGTTGGCGCCGTATCGGAACGCGTAGCTTGTGAACCGATCGCGGTTCGCTGCGTCCACCTCACCGGTGGCGCTGATACGGACCACGGTCGCGCTGTGCCAGTCGGTGCGAAGATGAAGCCGGTCGCCTGCCTCGGCGGCAGCTAATTCGTCTGGTGTGGTACAAGTGCACGGTTCGGTTGAACCGGGAGCGGGCATACTCGATCGACTCCGTAACTGGTAAGACATTGAATCGGTGCGTCAAAAAGGCCCGAACGGCAGGGAATCCGAATACCTATACGCCTACGACGTTTCCGGAGGCTGGCAACTCAACCCTACGACCAGCCTACCCGGACCGGCCGTCAGCCGGCTGGCGGGGCCCAACCGAAGCCGTCCAGTACCGACGTCACGCCGACCTTCCACCTGCGTTCGATCTCCGGCGCCGACGTGCCCAGCCATCGGCCTGCCTCCTGCACCGCCAAACCCTGTGCCAGCGCGAGCAATACGTGCGCGATGTCCATCGGGTCGCCGCCGAGTATTCCCTTTCCGATGCACCGCTGAATGCGGCCGACGAAGATCTCGCGCACGGCCGAGCCGGCCGCCAGCTCGTCGGGTCCGGGCTCGAAATCGGCGAACGGGCGCGAGAACATCACCTGAGCCAGCTTCGGATAGGCCCGGCAGAACAGCCGGAACACCGGCACCAGACGCTCGAGGTCCGCCAGCGAGTCGTCGGTCTCGGGGATCTTGGCCAGCTCGGCGCCCAACAGCCGGAAGCCCTCGAAGAACATCGCCCGCACCAGGCCGGCCTTGTCGTCGAACAGCTCGTACACCGCGGGTACCGATGTGCCCGCCCGCTCGGCCACCCGCCGCGTCGTGAACCGCGCGATGCCTTCCTCGCCGAGCGTCGCGATGGCAACCTCGAGCACCCGATCCCGGAGCTCGGGCGTGCGCTGCTTCGCCCTCGGCATCGCAGCGACCTAGCTGCCCGCGAATTCCATTGGCAGCCCGTCGATTCCCGCGCGGATCGCCGCCAGCGCGGACTCGCGCGCCTTGAGTTTTGTCGCCAGGTGCGCGCCCGCATGCAGCGTCGCCGCCGCCTCCGCGGCGACCTCCTGTGCGCGCGTCAGCACCTTGTCCGCATCGACGATCTCGTCGAGCCAGCCGGCAGCGATGGCCTCGTCGCCGACGAACGTCGAAGCCATCGACGTGCCCCGGTGGAACGCCGCGGGCGTCAGCCGCATCCGCATGATCTCGATCGCGGAGATCGGAATCGTCATCCCGATCGCCACCTCGATGGCCTGGCACCGCGATTTCGGCGCGCCGATCCGGTGGTCGCCGCTCAGCAGCAGGAACGAGCCCATCGCGATGGCCGGCCCGGTGGCCGCCATGATGACCGGCTTCGGGAACGTCAGGCACCGCACCGACAGCTCGAAGCCGCCTGCCAACATGCCCAACGCCGCCTGCGCGTCGCCCGACTGGAACACCGACAGGTCGAACCCGCCGCTGAACACCCGGTTGTTGCCCGCCAGCACGACAGCCTTGGCGTCGTCCTTCTCGGCGCGGTCGAGCGCCTCGTTGATCGCGGTCTGTGTCGTCGGCCCCAGGACGTTGACCTTGCCGTCGTCCAGCGTGATCGTCGCGACGGATTCGTTGAGCTCGTAGTTCACCGAGCTGGTCATCGGGCCTCCCTTGACGTGCGCTTTCGTTTCAGATCGATGTTACGAAACATCGTTACGAAAGCCAAGCGCGAACGGCCACGAAGGCCGGCGTCACTTCTGGCGTGAGCCGAAGCCGCGACGGTGGCGGCCGTTGATCACTCGGGTTTCGGCGTTGTCGTCGTCGTACGGAGGCTCCTCGTCGTACGGCGGTGGCGGCTCGTCATACGCCGGCGGCAGCCCGTCGTAGCGCTGCTGGCCCTCGAAGCGCTGGTGGACCTCGTAGCGCTGCTGCTCTTGCTGCTGCGGCGGGAGCTCGTCGACCGACACCGGCGCCACCGGGGGAATCGGCTGTGGGGCTTCCTTCTCGACGGCGAACTGACTGCGGTAGCGGTCGCGTTGTTCGTTGGCGGCCGCGTTGATCTTGTTGATCTCGGCCTGGAGCATCTCTTGGCGGCTTTCGGTGGTCGCGTAGTGGTAGTAGGTCAGCAGGCCGCGCAGGAGCTCCAGCTTCTGCTTCTCCTGGCGGGCCAGGTCGTGGGTGGTCAACAACTCCAGCCGTTCGACCGGGTGCAGCGTTCCCCAGTCCAGCACCGCGGGAGTCCGGTATTGGTGCGTGGTGCGCTTCGCCTTCGTCTTTCCCTGGCGCGATGAGTTGGGTTGGTCGTAGAACGTGACGGCGCCTGCGAAACGCGAGCCGATGGACTCGCCGAGCTGCTTGCGATCCAGTGCCGAATCCCACACCGTGCGCCATTCCTGCGACGGCGCGAGATACGGGATCTCGGCGGGCAGCTTCAGCGGCACGATGTCGACGTAGTTGTCTGCGTCCGCGCTCTCATAGCGCGGAACCGTCGGCGGAGTGGCGAATTCGAACTTGATTCCGTAGGCCGGTTTCTGGCCGAAGTTCTTCACCACGAGTTCGACGAGATGCCAATCCGACGCGCTCGGCTCCATGAACATGGAGACGTTCGGCTTGGCGAGATCTTCGCCCTCATCCTTGGAGCGCTGGAACTGCCGCCACGCATAGACCAGGGCGGCAATGGTGACGCACACGGCCAGCCAGGCCGCCATCGCCGTCCACGCGCCGGGGGACAGATTCGCAATATCGCGGGCGCGGTCGTCGAACCATTCCGTAATCCCCACGCGTCCCTTTTACCATGGTCCGCCCTTTGGGTCAGCATTCGATATCACCGACCAGGATATTTGCTGTTGCGGCAATTTCTGGTGAGTTAAATGAGGCTGAAGTGCCTCACGAGGTTATACGCAGAAATTGCCGGAATACCTAACCACTGACTCCTGTGACGCCGCTGCGAATCATCGCCGCCAATTCTTCGCGGTCGGAGATGTCGAGTTTGATGCAGGCGCGATATAGGTGGCCCTCGACCGTGCGGACCGAAACCACCAGTCGGTCGGCGATGTCCTTGTTACTCAGGCCAGCCGCCACCAGGTTGGCGATTTCGCGCTCGCGCACGGTCAGCGGCAGCGGGTGCGCGGCAAGATCCAAAGCAGGAGTGCGGATCCCGCCACACTCCGCGGCCAGCCTGGTGGCCGCGGCGGCCGCCTCGACGCTGCAGCGGCGATTGTCGACCGCCTCGAACGCCACCGCCGCCTGTGCGGCCACGTCGGCCGCCGACAGCAGAGCGCCGACCTCCTGGAATTCCTGCGCCGCCGCGGCCAGTTTGACGGCGTCACGGTCGCGCACCGCGACGGCATGCGCCGCGATGGCGGATGCCAACGGGCCGCCGACGCCTGTGGCGAGCTCGGCCAACTGGTCCAGGCACGTTTGGTCGCCGAACCGGACCGCGTCGTGCAGCGCCAGCATCGCGATCGCGGTCTGCTTCGACTCCGCGGCCAACCGGGCGGCGTCGAGCGCGAGTTCGATTGCGGCGCTGACGTTTCCCTCTGCGGCGGCCAGCCACGCTTCGGCGATCCGCAGCTGCGGGCCGAACACCGCGACGTGCTTGCCGCTGCGCGTCCTCAGCTCGGCCACCATCTTGGCGCCTGCCTCCGCGCGACCGAGCGCGCAATACGACTGCGCCAGCAGCAGGCGGGCCGGGAAGCTCCACGACGCCGCCGACTCCGACGTCAACGCCGCGACGGTCTGCTCCATGCGGGTCATGGTGTCGGCGAAGCGGCCGCGGCCGAGCTCGACCGTCCCGACGAGAACATTCGCCATGCCCCACGCCAGATACTGGCCGGCCGAGGTGACCCGAACGATGTCAGCGGATCGCCGTGCGGCGGTGTCGAAGTCGCCACCGAGCACAAGCGCGCGAACTTCACCGAACGCCGTCAGATAGCGCAGCAGGCCGTCGACCTTGTCGTCGACCTGATGCCCGCGCGCGGCCACGGCCTCGACCTCTTCGCCGCGACCCATCAGCGCAAGTGCCAGCGCGCCGCCGAACACCGCCCACTCCACCGCGGCCGCAGACGCATCCGGGTTCGCGAGCACCAGACTCGACAGTTCGACGGCCTCTTCGAGCTGGTTCTCGAACAAGCGTGACGCGGACGCGACGCCGGCGACGACCAACTTCAGACCGGGGTGAGCGACCCTGTCGCACAACAGGTCCAGCACTTCACCGGCGCCCTCGGCGTCACCCATCGACCAGTGCAGGTTCGCGATCCGCGCCAACCCCCACCGCACCAGCTCCAGTTCGTTCATCGTGGCGGGATCGAACGCGCTGAGGGTCTCCTCGGCTTCCGCGGACTTGCCCTGCCACAGCAGCGAGCGCGCCAACAGCTCACTGGCCACCAGGCCGCCGCCGCGGTTCACCGCAGCGCGGGCCAACCGTTCGCCGAGCGTCACGTTGGTCAGCGCGATGGCGTCACGCGCGGCCGACACCAGCAGGTCGACCTCGGGGGACTGGTCGCTGTCGAGGGTCAACTCCGCCAGCCGAATACGATCCGCCGGGGCCCGCAACGGCTGGCCCTGCAGCGCGCGCACCACCTCGCCGCGCAGCCTGCGCGCCGCCGCCATGCCCAGCCGTCGCCGGATGACCTCACCGAACAGCGGATGGTTGAATCGGACATCGATGCTGTTGTGCTCCTCGACGACGCGGATCAGCCCCCGGTTCTCGGCTTCCTCGACGGCCTCGACGCCTGCGATGCCGCTCAACGCGTCGAGGTCGAGCGGTTCACAGAACGTCAACAGCCGCAGCGCGTGCAGCACGCTGTCGGGCAGCTGGTCGACGCGGCTGTCCAGCAGCGAGGCCAGCTCGGAGGTGACCGCCGTGCGGCCGCGCAGCTGCCACACCCCGCGGACCTGTCGCAGCGTGCCCGCCTCGAGGGCGCCTTCGACGAGATGCCGCACGAACAGCGCGTTGCCGCCGGACGCCTCCCACATCAGGTCGGCCGACAGGCCTTCCACCCGTCCGCCGAGCGCCGATTCGATCAACGTCACGCACTGTTCCTTGCTGAACGGCGCGAGGTGCAGGCGCACCAGATAGCCGTCCTTCCACAGCGAGGTGATCGCGTCGGGCACCGTCTCACCGGACCGGACGGTCGCCACAATTCGCACCGACCCGTCCAGCGCCAGCTGATGCAGCAGTGTTGCCGACAGCTGGTCGAGCAAATGCGCATCGTCGACGCCGATCACCGAATGTCCTTCGGAGATAATCGTTTCGCGCGCCGCGGAGAGGAATGCGACTGGATCTCGTGACGTGGCCGCCCCCACCAAGTGCGCAAAGACGCCGAGCGGGATGCTGCGTGCCGATTCGGTGCCCGCCACCCACTGCACGCGCGTCGGCAGTGATTGGGTGACCAAGCGAGCAAGCGTTGTTTTGCCAACGCCCGCATCGCCGACCAGAACTATGCCGCAGACGCCCTGTTGATCGACGAGCGCCGACTGGATGGTCGTGTATTCGATATCGCGTTGGACGACTGGCCAGTTCTGGGCCATAACCAGCGACTTTACTACTCAATCACGCACGAGGCGGGATGTTGACGCACCCGAATTAGTGCGTGAGGCAGCGAATTTCGATTACGACGCCACCGCTGTCGAGCGCATCGGAGACCTCCACTGCTTCCGCCGCCGGCGCTGCGTCGGGGCACTGCATCCGCTCGGCGCGTGCCGCCCAATCCAAATCGGTCCACGTGATGCGGTACGGCAGCCGACGCCAGTAGTCGGGATGCGCACGCAGATACACGTCGACGCTGGAATGCACGAGCGCGTTCTCGGGCACCTTTCGGAATCGCATCGATCGCGCCCCCTCGGCAAGAGCGTCGAGTTCGTTCGGTGCGGGCGTGCGCGCAAGACCACCGTCGCCGAGGATCGCACCGGCGGTGACCACACCGTCGAGCATCCAGTCGAGCGTGATGTCGGCCAGCGGCCAGTACGCGTTCGGTCCGCCGACGACGTCGCAGTGGGTGCCGCGGAACCAGACTTCCTCGATGGTGCCGTGGTCCCCGCCGACCCGGCATTCGCCGAACGGCCCCGATCCGCCGTCGATGGCGACCGCGTGCCGTCCTGCGACGACGTTGCCCAACGAGTCGTCTTGGCAAAGTGGTGGCGTGCCAGGCACTTTCACGGTGTCCCAGAGACCGAGGAAGTGCACCGGCACCGCGACGTCGCGTCCGTCGGCCAGCGCGCACGCCAATCGCTTGATCTGCACCCAGTCGCTTGCGGTGCGGCTCATGCTCGGCAGCGCGAAGGCGGCCAGCGCGTACTCGACGACGTGGTCGGAGCGGTCTTCGAGCATCCCGATCGTGCCGAGCATTCGGGCCAGCGCCCGCGCGCAGTACGCGCCGCGTCCCGTACCGAGGAGGAAGATCCGGTCCTCGGGCTCCCAGTGCTCGGCCAGGAAGAAATACGCGTCGACGACGGTCTCCCGGGCTGTCGCGGCGACGGCCTCGCGCCAGCCGCGAGCCATCGGGTTGAAGAGCCGGGGTGAGGTCAGCGCCGCTTCACCGGCGTCATACCAGGTGAGCTGACCGTCGTCGGCGGCGTCGAGTAGTCGGAACAGGGCCTCGGCGTTGGTCGCGTCGCGCGGGCCCGGGCGGTTGATTGTGCTGTCGAAGCACACGACGAGGTTCTTCATAGCAAACTCCCTGACACCACGTCCCCTGAGCTTGAGACGTTGACAGTGAGAGTTTGCCAGGCAAAGGCAACCGTGTCTTGCGTATTGCACTACTCGAATAATTCCGGCTTCGATTTCGGCATCGAGTGAGGTGGTTTGACGCGGATTCGGTTGCCGATGTGCTGCACGCGGCGGTAAGTCGGTGCCAGATGGGACCATCTGCGCAGGTCATAGGGCGAACGCGGAACTCGAACAGGCAAGCCGTTGGTTCGCGGCTCAGCCTTCGCCGTTGCTAGCCCGATGTGGGGCCGGTACCGGCCGGGGCAATTGTGCCGATTCAGAGCAACGTATCGCCGGATCTTCAGCCAACCGGTAGCTCGACGCCCGCGCTCGTCGGATCGGCGTGCAACTCGATCGACTCCGGCACAGTGCCCGGCGGCACGTCGTATGCGAGGCCGACGTCAACCTGACCGCCGGCGGGAATGTCCACGAAGCCGCCCCCGACGTAGAACGTGGCCTCGTCATCGATGGAGTACACCTGGCCCGCCGCCTTCAGCTTCTGGAACGTGCCGAGGAACTGGCCGGGATCCGGGCTGGTGTTCTGCACGGTCAGGTGCACGACGATGAACTCGCCCTGCGCGTCCTTGCTGAGGAAGTCGTTGCTCGGGTCGCTGACGGTGGTACCGCTCTCGACACCGGTCACCGTGAACGTCAGCGGGCCGTCCGTCGCGCCTGCGCCTGGCGGTGGGGTCGACGACTCCGCCGAGGTGGAAGCCTCCGACGTCGTCGTCTTTTCGCTTGTGGCGGTTGAGGATTGGCTGCTGGCCGGCGAGCTGAGCTGCACCTTGCCGTCCTTGTGGATGACGAACGCATAGACCGCGGCCAGGATGAGCACCAGCAGCAGCGCGGCGACCGCGCCGCCGAATCCCATGATCAGCTTGCGGTTGTCGACCGTGGCCGGCGGCTCGGTCCCCGAAGGCGGCTCCACCGCGGGCGGAACGTCCGGCGTCGGCGTGGTGGCGTCGGCGTAGGGTGCCGGCTCAGGCGTCGGCCCGGCCGTCCAGTCGCGAAGCGGCACCTTCGTCGTGGGCTGCTCGGTCAGCGGCACAGCCGCAGGCGGTTCGGCAGTGGGCTCGGGCGTCGGAATCGGCTCCGGCGTGGAAAACGTCTCCGGCGTCGCCTCCGGCTCGAGGGGCGGCGGCTCGAACGACCACTCTCGCAGTGGCACCTTGGTCGTCGGCTGCTCGGTGACCGGCTGTGGGTCGGGGTCGAGAGCTGGGCCCGCATCGGCGTCCGGCGCGCGATGGGCACCCACATGGTCGGAGGAGGCGGGTCCGGCCGGCTCCGCGGCCGCCGCAGCATCGCCGGCCTGCGGCTGCTCGGGCGTCCGATGCTCGGTCCAATTGCCGCCGTCCCAGTACCGGAGCTGACCGGACTGCTCGGGATCGGGATACCAGCCTGCGGGGGTAGGCGGTGTCGTCATCGAATGGGTTTCCCTCCCATTGGGCGCCCGCGGGCGCTCCGGTACGGCGGCGTCGCCGTGGTCAAAACCCTACTAAGAGATCAGCCGCCCATCAGCATTCGCCACTGATCAAGATTGCTCGCCTGGTACACGTAGTTGGTTCGCCGCACGTTCGACAGCGAGTCGCTGGGCTCCATGGAGTACCAGTGCCCAGGAAACACCGTCGGGTCGCCAGATAGCTTGGCGAGCTGCTGCAGGCTGCGGTACATGTCGTCGACGCTTCCGCCGGGGAAGTCGGTGCGGCCGCAGCCTTCCAGGAACAACGTGTCACCGGCGACCAATCGGTCGTCGAGCAGGAAGCACTGGCTGCCCGGCGTGTGACCGGGGGTGTGCAGCAGCTCGATCTCGACGTCGCCGACGTTGATCTTGTCGCCGTGCTCGTGCGCGGTGAGGTCGCTGCGCGCGATTCCCGTTGTCCGCGAAACCCAGTCCGCCTCAAGGCTGTTGACATGCACGGGCACGCTCTTGCGCTCCAGCAGCTCGGCCAGTCCCTTGAGCTCGAAGCCCATCATCGACCCGCCGACATGGTCGGGGTGGTGATGGGTGACGAGCACGCCCGACAGCTTCATGCCGTCGGCCTCCAGGATGTCGACGAGGTCGTCGGCCGCATACGCCGGGTCGACGACGACGGTGTCGCCCGTCTCGCGGTCGCCGATCAGATAAGCGAAGTTGCGCATCTGCTGCGCGATCACATCGGACTTCGCGAAGTCGTGCCCCGACAGCAGCTGCCGAAAGTACAGGCGATCGGTCATTTCTCGACTCCGGTCATGGGCCAAGAGTAGGGCTAGCCAGTTGCATCCTCTTTATGCAGCCGCACCAACCGGGTGGTGCTGCTCTCGTCGAGGTCGACGACGTCCGTGCGCGCGCGCAGGAAGTCGCTGAACGAGCTGAAGCCGAGCGACTTCTCGGAAAACGACGGGTCCATCCGCTTCATCTGCGCCTTGACCGCCGAATTGTGCAGCCAGTCCGCGTCGTTCTTCTCGTGGCCGATGACCAGCGCCCGCTCCAGCAGACCGGTCGCAGCGGCCTGCGCGTCCGCGGGTTCTGGTTCGTCGTCGGCGTCCTCGTCGGTCTGTTTGGATTTTGTGCGCGTGGTGGCCTTCTTGGCGGGCGCAGGCACGACGGTGGGGATGCCGGGAAGCGCGTCGTAGGTGACGAACTCGTCGCAGGCCGACGCCAGCGACCGGCTGCTGGCACCGGCCACCCCGATGCCGACCACGTAGCGGCCCAGCCGCTTGCATCGCTGCGCGAGCGCGATGTAGTCGGAGTCGCCGCCGACGATGACCACGTGGGTGAGGTCGGGCAACCGGAACATGTCCTCGACCGCGTCGACGGCGAGCCGGATGTCGGCGCCGTTCTTGCCGTAGGCCGCGGCGGGGAACAGCTGCACCAGATCCACCGCGCGGCCGACGAGCTGGCCCTGGTAGTCGGAGTTGATAGCCGCCGACCAGTCGGCGTATGCCCTCGTCAACACCAGCGTCCCGAACGACGAGGCGAAATCGATGATGGCTCCGACGTCGACGGTGGCCTTCGTCAGCTTGTCCTTGTCCAGGCCCCGCGACTTGTCCTTCTGAAAAGAGTTGCGCCCGTGCACCTGGTCGTAGCGGGAGATCACGATGTTGTCGAAATCGACGTAGACCGCCACGCGTGGGGTCTCGCTTGCTGCACCCGCCTCCGGCATGGGTCTGTCCTACCACAGCCGTGACCGGCCAACCCCGCTTCGCAAACCGCGGTCGTCTACGGCGTGCCGGGTGGCACCGATCGGGAGTCCATCGGGCTGCATGACGGGCCGTTTTCGGAGGGCGTAACCGTCGGGCGCTAAGCGGTTTGGCGACCTAAACGACGAGAATGTACCCTCTTTAAGGCCCACGGGCATGACTGCGTGGGGTCAGGCCCCCTTAGCTCAGTCGGTAGAGCGTTTCCATGGTAAGGAAAAGGTCAACGGTTCGATTCCGTTAGGGGGCTCGATGGACGCCGAGAATGCCGGCGGCGCCCGACCAGGCGATGTAGCTCAGTCGGTTAGAGCGAACGACTCATAATCGTTAGGTCGCCGGTTCGAGTCCGGCCATCGCTACAAGACAACGAGAAGAACGTGAAAGAGGGCAGCTGACGTGGCGTCCAGTACCGACGTACGGCCGAAGATCACCTTGGCCTGTGAGGTGTGCAAGCACCGCAACTACATCACCAAGAAGAACCGTCGCAACGACCCCGACCGGCTGGAGCTGAAGAAGTTCTGCCCCAACTGTGGGAAGCACCAGCCCCACAAAGAGTCGCGGTAGCCGACAACCTTTGGGCGTTTGCCGACGTTTTAGGTAGGTTCACTAACCGTGTCATTGTCTAAAGAGCTGGTCGGGACCCACTACAGGTATCCCGACCATTACGTGGTCGGTCGGGAGAAGATTCGCGAGTACGCTGTTGCGGTCAAGAACGATCAATCGGCGTTCTACGACGAGAAGGCGGCCGCCGAACTCGGCCATGACGCCATTCTGGCGCCACTGACGTTCATTTCCGTGTTCGGATACCAGGCGCAACTGGCGATGTTCCAAAACAACGACATCGCGATCGCCGACGAGAAGATCGTCCAGGTCGACCAGGAACTCAGGTTCCTGCAGCCGATCAAGGCGGGCGACCAGCTCTACTGCGATGTGTACGTGCACTCGATCCGGCGGTCGTTCGGCGCGGACATCATCGTGACCAAGAACGTCGTCACCAACCAAGATGGCGAAATAGTCCAGGAGACCTACACGACCCTCGCGGGACGTACGGGCGAAGACGGGGAAGGTGGCTTCAACGATGGCACTGCGTGAGTTCGATTCGGTGAAGGTCGGTGACGAGCTTCCCGAGAAGGTCATTCCGCTGACCCGGCAAGACCTGGTGAACTACGCGGGCGTCTCCGGCGACCTCAACCCGATCCACTGGGACGACGACATCGCCAAGCAGGTCGGCCTGGACACCGCGATCGCACACGGCATGCTCACCATGGGCCTCGGCGGCGGTTATGTCACCTCGTGGGTGGGGGATCCGGCCGCGGTGACGGAGTTCAATGTCCGATTCACCGCTGTCGTGCCCGTGCCGAACGACGGCGTCGGTGCCGAGATCGTGTTCAATGGCAGAGTGAAATCCGTTGATCCCGAAACGAAATCCGTCACCATCGCCCTGTCGGCGACAAGTGGTGGCAAGAAGATCTTTGGCCGTGCCGTAGCCAGCGCAAAGCTGGCGTAGCGGATGGCAATCAAAACCAAGGTTCTCGGGATGGTCCATGAATACCCCGACTACTTCGTAATCGGCCGCGAGAAGGTCCGCGAGTACGCAGCCGCGATCAAGGCGGAGGACGCCGCGCACTTCGACGAAGCGGCCGCCGCAGCACTGGGTCACACCGCGTTGGTGGCGCCGCCGACTTTCATCTCGACGCTGGCTCTGTTGATGCAGCGAGACTTCTTCCGCAAGGTCGACACCGGCTTCGAGACCATGCAGATCGTGCAGGTCGACCAGAAGTTCAGGTACCACAAGCCGATGCTGGCCGGCGACAAGGTGTGGGGCCGGATGGAGGTGATCTCCGTCGACGAGCGCTTCGGCGCGGACATCGTCGTGACCAGGAACCTGGCCCTCGACGAGAACGGCGAGCTCTACCTGGAGGCGTTCACCACGCTGATGGGCCACGAGGGCGACAACTCGATATCGCTGAAGTACGACCTGGAAACCGGCCAGGTCGTGCGGACGGCCGCCAATCCGGTTTCGCCCGATCCGAAGCCGGAGGCCGACGGCGAGGCAAAGCCGGATTAGTAACTCACACCAGGGCCGATGTACACTCGGACCTCGGGGTTTTCCCAGTTAAGCGCGCTGTCCGTCGGTTTCTGATCGACCGATCGGGGAGCGCGCAAATTGTGTGAGCCCCGGGCGGGACGATGGCCTGCCAGCAGTGCCATCCTTGAAGGGGCGTAGCTCAACTGGCAGAGCAGCGGTCTCCAAAACCGCAGGTTGCAGGTTCAAGTCCTGTCGCCCCTGCTCAACTGAATACTCGACAGGTGTGGACACTGGAAGGTGACCACAAAATCAGACGAAAGGCATGGCGGTGAGCGACGAGCCCGAAGGTACCGGCTCCGTGGTGACGCAGCCGGTGCGGCCCACCGGTAAACGGTCACGGCGCGGGACGGGTGCCGACGACACCGACACGGACTCGACGGCGCAGGAAGCCGCCACCCTCGAGGACGAAGCCAAGGCCAAGAAGAAGAAGGCCAAGAAGGCCGCCAAGGGACCCCGTCGTAACCCCATCGCGTACGTCATGAACTACCTGCGCGAGGTTTTCGGCGAGCTTCGCAAGGTCATCTGGCCGAACCGCAAGCAGATGGCCACCTACACCACCGTCGTGCTGGTCTTCCTGGCGTTCATGGTGACGCTGATCGGGCTGGTCGACCTGGGTGTGGCGCGGCTCGTGATGCTGGTGTTCGGCGGCTGACCGAGATTATTGAGAGGACTGACAAGTGACTAGCTTCGACGGTGATACGGCCGCGAGCGTGTCCGACGCGCTCGCTGAGGCCGCGGACCCGGCGACCGTGATCGCAGACGAGGCCGCCGAGTCTCTCGAGCAGACCACCGCGGCCGAGGCCGTCGAGGACGCGCCGCTCGACTCCGAAGAGGTGGACAAGGCTCTGGCCGAGGATGAGGCCCGGGCCAAGGCTTCGGTTGATGAGGCTCCGGCCGAGCCTGCCGCGGAGGACGAGGACGAGGATCCCGCGATCGCACTCAAGAAAGAGCTGCGCCTCAAGCCGGGCGAGTGGTACGTCATCCACTCCTACGCCGGCTACGAGAACAAGGTGAAGGCCAACCTCGAGACCCGCGTGCAGAACCTGGACGTCGGCGACTACATCTTCCAGGTCGAGGTGCCCACCGAAGAGGTCACCGAGATCAAGAACGGCCAGCGCAAGCAGGTCAACCGCAAGGTGCTGCCGGGCTACATCCTGGTCCGCATGGAGCTCAACGACGAGTCGTGGGGCGCGGTGCGCAACACGCCAGGCGTCACCGGCTTCGTCGGCGCGACGTCGCGGCCATCGCCCTTGACGCTGGACGACGTCGTCAAGTTCCTGCTGCCACAGGGTCAGCCCAAGAAGGTCGCCAAGAGCACCTCTGGTGCCGCCTCCTCCGAGGCGACCCTGGAACGGGCGCCCATCGAGGTCGATTTCACGGTGGGCGAGTCCGTCACCGTCATGGACGGCCCGTTCGCGACGCTGCCCGCCTCGATCAGCGAGGTCAACGCCGAACAACAGAAGCTCAAGGTGCTGGTGTCCATCTTCGGACGTGAGACACCTGTCGAACTGACCTTCACACAGGTCGCCAAGATCTAAGGCGATTTCGGCGTGAAAACCGTCGCTCAGCGATAGAAATCACGCCGAAATCGCAGGAAAACGAGAAAGGAACACCGCACCACCATGGCTCCGAAGAAGAAAGTCATCGGGCTGATCAAGCTGCAGATCCAGGCCGGGCAGGCCAACCCCGCCCCGCCCGTCGGTCCCGCGCTCGGCCAGCACGGCGTCAACATCATGGAGTTCTGCAAGGCGTACAACGCCGCGACGGAGAACCAGCGCGGCAACGTCATCCCCGTGGAGATCACCGTCTACGAGGACCGCAGCTTCACCTTCAACCTGAAGACGCCGCCCGCGGCCAAGCTGCTGCTGAAGGCCGCAGGCGTACAGAAGGGCTCGGGCACCCCGCACACCACCAAGGTCGCCAAGGTGACCTGGGATCAGGTGCGCGAGATCGCCGAGACCAAGAAGGAAGACTTGAACGCGAACGACATCGACGCCGCGGCCAAGATCATCGCCGGCACCGCCAGGTCGATGGGGATCACGGTCGAATAGCTTCGGCCGATCGACCGTTCCCGTGGGAGGGCCAGCTTCGGCCCGCCAACCACAACTCTGATTAGGAGACACGAATGAGCAAGAACAGCAAGGCATATCGCGAAGCCGCCGAGAAGATCGACCGGGAGCGGCTGTACTCGCCGCTGGAGGCCGCCAAGCTGGCCAAGGAGACGTCGTCGAAGAAGCAGGACGCGACCGTCGAGGTCGCCATCCGGCTCGGCGTCGACCCGCGCAAGGCCGACCAGATGGTGCGCGGCACCGTCAACCTGCCGCACGGCACCGGTAAGACCGCCCGCGTCGCGGTGTTCGCCGTCGGCGACAAGGCCGAGGAGGCCAAGGCCGCAGGCGCCGACGAGGTCGGCAGCGACGACCTGATCGAGAAGATCCAGGGCGGCTTCCTGGACTTCGACGCCGCGATCGCCACGCCGGACCAGATGGCCAAGGTCGGGCGCATCGCCCGCATCCTCGGGCCGCGTGGCCTGATGCCGAACCCGAAGACGGGCACGGTCACGCCTGACATCACCAAGGCGGTCAACGACATCAAGGGCGGCAAGATCAACTTCCGCGTCGACAAGCAGGCCAACCTGCACTTCGTCATCGGCAAGGCATCCTTCGACGAGACGTCGTTGGCCGAGAACTACGGCGCCGCGATCGACGAGATCCTGCGGGCCAAGCCGTCGTCGTCGAAGGGCCGCTACCTGAAGAAGATCGTCGTCTCGACGACCACCGGCCCTGGCATCCCCGTCGACCCGTCGGTCACCCGCAACTTCGCCGAGGCCTGAGCCCGTCGTAGTGCGCTCGCTCGCAGCGGTTTTCGTCGTGCTGACGATGGCCGTCGCAGGCGCGCCCATCGCTTGTGCAGAACCGGTGACGGCCGAGGCGGCCGGCTTCGTCGACATCCGCAGCGTCGTGCCCGACGCCGTCGTCGACCTGCGCTACGCGACTGCGGACAACTTCGTCGGCAGGCCCCTGTATCCGCCGGACGCGCGCTGCCTTGTGCACGAGTCGCTGGCGCCCGGGCTGGCCAAGGCCGCCGAGGCGTTCCGTGCGCGCAGTGCGAAGCTGGTGTTCTGGGACTGCTACCGACCGCACTCCGTGCAGGTCGAGATGTTCGACGCGGTACCCGATCCGAACTGGGTGGCGCGGCCAGGGACGTCGGCGCGCAGCCATGAGTCCGGCCGCTCGGTCGACGTGACGCTGGCCGATGCGCACTACGGCTGGCTCATCGACATGGGTACCGGCTTCGATGATTTCTCCTCTAAGGCAAAGGCTTTCGCGACCGACGGCGTCACTGCCGAACAGCAGGCCAACAGGGCGTGGCTGCGCGACGGGATGGCGGCCGGCGGGCTCAAGGTCTACTCCGGCGAGTGGTGGCACTTCGACGGCCAGGATGCCGACGTCGGCCAACCGATCCTCGACGTCCCGCTTTCTTAGCGCGAGCGTGCGTGTTTGCACACGGCGCGCCGCGACATTTCCTACAAACGCGCACGCTCGCGGTGTTGTGTCGAGCCGTCACGTGCCATTGCAAGCGCTGTCCGTCATGTCATTGATTCCTCGTGCCGCAGAGTTTGCGCACTCGCACCATCACGAGCGTGCGCAGCCGCAGGTAAACGCCCGGCGTGTCGGCTGCAGACACGCACGCTCGCGGTCAAACGGAACATTCGGTGATGCGGCGGCGCAGGAAAGCGCGTGCCGGCTCAGAGCCGTTGGCCTGCAACGCCGTTTGATACCAGCCGAGCGCCTCGTCGTTGCGGCCTGCGCGTCGAAGCAGGTCGGCACGGATCGACGGCACGGCGCCCGATCGCGCCAGCCGAGGATCGTCGGCCACATCGTCGAGCGCGGCAAGACCCGCAGGGAAGCCGTCGCGGAACCCGATCGCCAGGGCGCGATTGGCCCGCACGACAGGTGAATCCGCGATCTCCAACAGCCGGTCATAGGCCGCACAGATCGCCTGCCAATCGGTCTGTTGCCACGAGGGCGCCGTGGCGTGTACCGCCGCAATGACGGCCTGGGGCAGATACGGACCCGTCGCGCCTGCGGCCAGCCGTAGCCGCTGCAACCCGCTGGCGATGCGGCCGCGGTCCCACTGGCTGCGGTCCTGCTCGTCAAGTGGCACCAGTGCGCCGTCGGCGTCCACCCGGGTGCGCCGACGGGAGTCGTGCAGCAGCACGAGGGCGGCCAGCGCGTGCGCGTCGCGCGAGTCGGGCATCAGCGCGCACAGCTCACCCGCCAGCCGCACGCCCTCGTCGCACAGCTCGTCGCGGATCGCCGACGGGCCGGCAGTCGACCAGTAGCCCTCGGTGAACACCGAGTAGATACACGCCAGTACGTGCGGGGTTCGCTCGGGCAGAAGCTCGGCGGGCGGCACCCGCAGCGGGATGTTCGCGTGCCGAATCTTGTTCTTGGCGCGCGTGATTCGCTGTCCCACCGCCGCTTCGGACAGAAGCAGCGCCCTGGCGATCTCGGGCACCGTCAAACCCGAGATCAGCCGCAGTGTCAGCGCCAGCTGCGAGGGTCGGTCCAGAGCCGGGTGGGCGCAGGTGAACATCATCCGCAACTCGTCGTCGCGAACGGGATGCAGGACGTCCGCGCGCTCGGTGCGGGCCCGGATGTCGTCGACCACGGCGGCGAGTTCCTTTCCCGGACGGACCGACTCGCGGCGCAGGCGGTCCAGCGCGCGGTTGCGGGCGACCGTGACGATCCAGCCGCCAGGGTTCGCCGGCACGCCGTCGCGCGGCCAGGCCCGCAGCGCTTCGGCGAAGGCCTCCTGGACAGCGTCCTCGGCGACGGTGAGGTCACCCGACCAGCGCGCCAGCGCGGCGACGGCGGGACCCCATTCACGCCGAAAGATGCTGTCCAGGTCGGCCATTGAAGGGTCAGAGGCCAGAGACGCCGGCCAGCCGTCGCAGCTCGATTGTCGTCGCCGGGATCATCGACGCGACCTTGATCGCCTCGTCCCGGTCGGCGGCATTGATGTAGTAGAAGCCGTTGGCGACCTCGGCGCCTTCGGCATACGGCCCGTCGGTCAATAGCACCTCGCCGTCGCGAACCCGCACCGTCGTCGCCGTCGACGGCGGATGCAGCGGGGCGCCGCCCACCGCGCGATCACCGGCGGCCTGCCCGAACTCCTGATGCGCCTTGATGCCCGCGTCCCAGCGTGGCGTGCCCGGCTCGACGGTGCTGTCCGCCGGCTCCAGCAGCAGGGCCAGCCAGCTGTCGGCGGTCAACGGCGCGCTGGCGGGGGAGAACTGGACCATCGGCCAGACCTCGACCGCACCGTACTTCGCGGCCGGAATGTCGCGGGCCAGCGCCAACGCCTCGTCGAGGTTCTCGGCCTCGAAGACGTAGTAACCGCCCGCGACCTCGGCGCCCTCGGCGAACGGCCCGTCGGTGACGACCGGGGCGTCTGGAGCGCCGGTGATTCGTGCGCCGGTCGACTGCGACTGCAGCGCGTCGCCGGCCCGGATCGCCGAGGCGGCCTTGGCATGGAAATCCTGGTAGGCCGTCATCTCGGCCGCGCCCTCCTCGGGCGAGAGATCGCGTTCAGGGCTGATCAGCAGGGCGAAGTAGTGCATCTTCGAACCTTCCACGTGGCGAGCAGAACCCTGTGTTCCACTCTCTACCCCTCCGACGAACGGGGCGCCGCGAATCCGACAACGCTATAGATCCTGCGTCACGTCGGCGCGTTCGAAGTACGCGCAGCTATAGGTCTGGGTAGGGTCGGGGAAAGCTGTAGATGCCGTCGGGGAAAGGTCGTCGTGGTGCTGCACGTCGCAGAAGTGCGGTGTCCGGTCCTCCGGCGTGATGTCGATTCCCGGGCCCCGCGAGGCAGGTCGTCTGGCGGTGAAATATGGCAGAACGTCTCATTTTGGCGTCCGGAGGTGTCAGCTGGGTACGGATGTGGCGAGAGTGAGGGCCGGTGTCACGTTTTCCCAGATCGGAACGGTGAAAGGACTCTTCTATTGCAACGATTTGATTGCGCCGATTCACGACTCGAGCACGTCATCTCTTAGACTGCGCTTATGGAAAGTGCTTCTGTGCATGGCGCACCGGGTCGGGGAGTAGGGCCAGCCACCGAGCCCTACTTGGACGAGAACGGTCAGATCGCGCTTCCTGAAGGCACCAACCTGTCTGCGCTGCTCGACAAGAACATCGTCGATTTCGCCAACGCGCTCGCCTACCGCTACGTCGACTACAGCCAGGATCCCGACGGGAAAGCCCTCGAACTCACCTGGGAGCAGGTGGGCATGCGCTCACGGGCCATCGCCGCCCGGCTCCAGCAGGTGACGTCGCGGGGTGATCGCGTGGCGATCCTGGCGCCCCAGGGCCTCGACTACGTGACGAGTTTCTTCGGCTCCATTCAGGCCGGGAATATCGCGGTTCCGCTGTTCGCACCCGAGTTGCCGGGCCACGCCGAACGCCTCGATGCCGTGCTCACCGATGCCCAGCCCGCCGTTGTGCTGACGACGACCGCGGTGGGCGACGCCGTGCAGAAGTTCGTGCGCCTGATGCCGCGCGATAAGAGGCCCCGCATCATCGCGGTGGACGCCATTCCCGACACCGTGGGGTCGACGTACGCGCCGGTGGAGTTGCTCAACGACGAGATCGCCTACCTCCAGTACACGTCGGGGTCGACGCGGACTCCGACCGGCGTGGAGATCAGTCACCGCGCCGCGGGCACCAACCTCCTCCAGATGGTGCTCTCCATCGGCCTGGAGGGTGCCTCCGACGAAATCAACGGCGTCAGCTGGCTGCCGCTGTACCACGATATGGGCTTGATGATGATCGGCTTCCCGATCCTCTACGGCGGGCATCTCACCTTCATGTCGCCCATGGCGTTCGTGCGTCGGCCGTTGCGTTGGATCCAGGTGCTGTCCAACGAGTCGCAGACCTGTCACATCGTCTCTCCCGCACCGAATTTCGCGTTCGATTTGGTCGCGCAGCGAGGGATGCCGGCAACAAGCCGATCGACCTGAGCAACGTGGTGCTCATCAACGGCTCGGAACCGGTGAACCTCGACTCGATCATGAAGTTCACCGAGGCATTCCTGCCCTACGGCCTGACCAAAACCGCCGTGCGGCCGTCGTACGGAATGGCTGAGGCGGCCTTGTTCGTTTCGTCGATCCGCCCCTACACCGAGCCGACCGCCGTCTACCTCGACCGCGAGCAGCTGGGCCTCGGCCGGGCCGTTCACGTCGAGCCCGACGCGCCGAACGCCCTTGCGCAGGTGTCGTGCGGCGAGGTCGCGGTGAGCCAGTGGGCGGCGATCGTCGACCCCGACACAGGCGCCGAGCTGCCCGACGAGCGCGTCGGTGAGATCTGGTTGCACGGCGACAACATCGGTCGCGGCTACTGGGCGCGGCCAGAGGAGACCGAATACACCTTCGGCAACAAGCTGCAGTCCCGGCTCGACGCCGGCAGCCACGCCGACGGCACCGCACCCGATGCGACCTGGCTGCGCACCGGCGACTTGGGCTGCTACATCGACGGCGATCTGTACATCACCGGCCGGATCAAGGACATGGTCATCGTCGACGGGCGCAACCACTACCCGCAGGACATCGAGGCCACCGTCGCCGAGGCGTCCGAGGGCATCCGGCACGGCTTCGTGGCGGCATTCTCGGTGCCCTCCCGTGAGCTGCCCGACGGCTCCCCGACGGACACCAGCGAGAAGCTGGTGATCGTCGCAGAACGGGGCCCTGGAGCGGGCCGGGCCGACCCACAGCCCATCATCGATGCCGTGCGCAGGGCGGTGTCACGTAAGCACGCGGTCAACATCTACGACGTCCGGCTGGTCGCCGCTGGCGTCATCCCGCGCACCACCAGCGGCAAGCTGGCTCGACGGGCGTGTCGGGCGGAGTATCTCGACGGGACGCTCAGTACCCGATAGTCAGGCCGCGGCGCCGGGCTTCAGGTAGGTGACGAGGCTGACGTCGATGCTCTCGTCGATGAAGTAGTACTGGCAGCCGCTTGCAGGTACCTCATGTAGCGGTCGTAGTTCTCCTCGTCGGTGGCCGCGATCGCTTCGTCCTTGTGCGCTTCCAGCCGAGTCGGCCCAGATGCCGAGAGTCTTGATGTAGTGGTTGCGCAGCGAAAGCGACTTCGGGCACAACGAAGCCCGCCTTCTCGCCGTGCTCGATCATCATCTGGGTGGTCGGGATCCGACCACCAGGGAAGATCTCGGTGATCATGAACTTGATGAAGCGGGCCAGCTCGAACGTCAGCTTCTTGCCGCGCTCGGCCAGGTCGTACGGGTGGTAGCCGACGCTGCTCTGGATCGTCATCCGACCGTCGTCGGGCAGGATGTCGAAGCACGTCTTGAAGAAGTCGTCGTAGCGCTCGAAGCCGAAGTGCTCGAAGGCCTCGATCGAGACGATCCGGTCGACGGGGTCGCTGGAACTGCTCCCAGCCCTCCAGCCGCACATCGAAGCGTGCGCTCGGTGTCGATCTTGCTCAGCAGCTGCTCGCAGTACGCCTGCTGGTTCTTCGACAGCGTCAGGCCGATGACGTTGACGTCGTACTTCTCCATCGCACGCTGCAGCGTCAGGCCCCAGCCGCAGCCGACCTCGAGCAGCGTCATGCCCGGCTTGAGGTCGAGCTTGTCGAGGTTCTGGTCGACGTTGGCGATCTGCGCTTCGGAGAGCGTGACGTTCGGTCCGGTGAAGTACGCACAGCTGTACTTGCGGGTCGGGTCCTGGAACACGCCGAAGAAGTCATCGGACAGGTCGTAATGCGCCTGGATGTCCTCGAAATGGGGCTGCAACCGGTCTTCTGCCTTCACTTGGCGTCTCCGTCAACTTCGCCTCCCGGGTAATAATCTTGTCTCGGCACCATACCCGGCGTGACACTCGCTCGAAGCCATTATTGGTCCCGTCGGTCGTCCGAAATATTAACTACTTTTCCAGCGTGAACTGGTTGATATCGACGAATCCGATGCGGAAGCCGTCCGCAGTTCCGCTCAGGAACTTCATGTACCGCTCGTAGACCTCTTCGGACTGGATGGCGATCGCCTCGTCCTTGCGGAGCCTCCAGCACGTCGGCCCACATGTCGAGGGTCTTGGCAAAGTCCGACTGCAGCGACTGAACATGGGTGACCGTGAAGCCCGCTTTCAGTCGAGTGCTCTTCGACCTTTTCGATTGATCGGCAAACGACCGCCCGGGAAATATCTCGGTCAGCACGAATTTGATGAACCGGGCCGATCGAGAACGTGATCGGCACGCCACGCTCGACCATCTCCGGCAGGCGTGAACGCCGTGATCGAGTGCACCATCATCACGCCGTCGTCGGGCATCAGGTCGTAGGCGAACTTGAAGAAGTCGTCGTAGCGCTCGAAACCGAAGTGCTCCAGCGCCTCGATCACGACGATCCGGTCGACCGGCTCCTTGACCTCCGCCCAGTCCTGCAGCAACACCTTGTAGGACCGGTCGGTGTCGACGCCTGCGAGCACCTTCTGGCAGTACTCGTGCTGGTTCTTGCTCAGCGTCACGCCGATGACGTTGACGTCGTATTTCTCCAGCGCCCGCTTCATCATGCGAGCCCCAGCCGCAGCCGATGTCGAGCAGCGTCATGCCGGGCTCCAGGCCCAGCTTGCCGAGGCTCAGATCGAGCTTGGCGATCTGCGCCTCTTCCATCGTCATGTCGTCATGCGGGAAGTACGCGCAGCTGTAGGTCACCGACGGGTCGGTGAACAGCTGGAAGAACTCGTTCGAGAGGTCGTAGTGCGCGCGCACCTCGTCGACGCTCTGGTGCTTCTTCGTCGATGCTGCCGTCGAGTTGTGGGCCATCTACTTCACCAACGTGAACTGGTTGACGTCGATGTAGCCGATCCGGAATCCGTCGGCGCACCCTGTCAGGTACCTCATGTAGCGCTCGTAGACCTCTTCGGACTGGATCGCGATCGCCTCGTCCTTCTTGGCCTGCAGGTTCTCGGCCCAGATGTCCAGCGTACGTGCATAGTGCGGCTGCAGGGACTGGCGACGCGCCAGTGTGAAGCCGGCCTTTCCGCTGTGCTCTTCGACCTTCTCGATCGACGGCAACCGGCCGCCGGGGAAGATCTCGGTGATCATGAACTTGACGAAGCGGGCGAAGTTGAAGGTCAGCGGCATGCCGCGCTCGACCATCTGGGGGCCGGTGAGGGCCGTGATCGTGTGCAGCAGCATGACGCCGTCATCGGGCATCGCGTTGTAGGCGAACTTGAAGAAGTCGTCGTAGCGGTCGAAGCCGAAGTGCTCGAATGCGCCGATCGACACGATGCGGTCGACGGGCTCGTCGAACTCCTCCCAGCCCTTCAGCATGACCCGCTTGGTCCTGGGGCTGTCCGACTGCTCGAAGACCTGTCTCGACGCGCGCGGCCTGGTTCTTCGACAGCGTGAGGCCGATGACGTTGACGTCGTACTTCTCGATCGCCCGCATCATCGTCGAGCCCCAGCCGCAGCCGACGTCGAGCAGCGTCATTCCGGGCTCGAGGCCGAGTTTGCCCAGCGCCAGGTCGACCTTGGCCAGCTGCGCTTCCTCCAGCGTCATGTCGTCGCGCTCGAAGTACGCGCAGCTGTAGGTCCGCGACGGGTCAAGGAACAGCGCGAAGAAGTCGTCGGACAGGTCGTAGTGTGCCTGGACGTCCTCGAAGTGCGGTTTCAGGGTCGATTTGCCCTTGTTTGACATGTCGATGTGCCTCTCTGGCTACTGGAGGCAATCCCCGAAAACACGTGATGGCGGACCTGCCCCGGGACGCATCAAGGATCAACCCCCAAATGCCTCCCGACTGGGAATGCTAGCCGATTTCGCTGTGAGCAACGAATCGACAAACCTCGCTGATCAGGCCGGTTCGGCGAAGTTCGTCTTCAGTTCGCTGACGATCCGGTCCCAGAGCTGTTCGGGCAGGTCGTGGGCCATGCCGTCGATCAGCACCAGCCGAGCGCCCCTGATGGCGCGCGCGATGGCGCGTCCGCCGAACGGGCGCATGAGCTTGTCGGACCTGCCGTGGATGACGACGGTCGGCGCGCTGATCCGGCGGTTGTAGTGCAGCAGGCTGCCGCTGCCGAGGACCGCGGCGAAGTGGCGGGCGATGCCTGCGGGGTAGTAGGCCCGCTCGTAGCCCTCGATCGCGTCGGCCCGCAGCTTGTTCTCCGGTCGCGGGTAGCCGGGGCTGCCGATGATCTTGCTGACCCGCACCGCGTTGGCGACGATCGCGTCCTGCGTGGAGTCCGCCGGCCGCTGCAGCAGGGCGCGCAACTGCTTGTAGCCCGGGGGCGGTAGTAACGCCTGATTGTTGCTCGTGAAGATCAGGCCGAGCGTCCCGGTGCGGTGCGGAAACCTGGCGGCGACGATCTGCGCGATCATGCCGCCCATCGATGCGCCGACGATGTGGGCGCGCTCGATGTCGAGGTGGTCCAGCAGCGCGGTGGCGTCGTCGGCGAGATCCTCCAGCGTGTAGACGGCCGGGCTGGGCTTGCCGAGGAACGAGCGCACCATGCGCGGCAGCAGCGCGGCGCCGGTGTGACGGCCGGTCACCTTCGACGACAGCCCGACGTCGCGGTTGTCGTAACGGATGACACGCAGACCCTGGTCCACGAGCTTCTCGCAGAAACCCGTGCGCCACAACAACAATTGCGCGCCGAGGCCCATGATGAGCAACACCGCGGGATCGTTGGGGTCGCCCATGTCCTCGTAGTAGATCTCAACCGGGTCGTCCGAGCCGCCGGTCTTTGCGAACCCCGTGCGGACGTCCACTTAGGCGTCGACCTGATTCTTCTCGGGGTCCTGCTCCGGGTCTTCGTACTCGCGGCTCACCTCGACCATGAAGTTGGCGAAGTAGCCCGTCAGCTGCGGATCCGACATCATCTGCCAGCGCGGCGCGAGCAGCTTCATGTACCGCTCGACGTAGAGGAACTGCTTGCCGATCAGCACCAGCTCGCGAGGCAGCTTGACGTCGTAGGCGTCGGCCAGCGTGGAGAGCTGCTTGCCGATCTCGGCATACGACATATCGCCGAGGTTCTGCATGGTCAGCGGGGTGGCGAACTTCTCCAGGTCCTTGGCGGCCTGGGCCTCCGGCTTCACGGTGCCGACCGCGCCCATCAGCACGACGATCTTGCCCGCCGCCGCATGGTCCTTCTTGACCAGCAGCGCGTAGACGAGCTCGCGCAGCAGCCAGCGGGTGCGCGGGTCGATGCGGCCCATGATGCCGAAGTCGAAGAACACGATTTTTCCGTCGGGGTCGACGTAGAGGTTGCCTGCGTGCAGGTCGCCGTGGAACAGCCCGTGCCGCAGGCCGCCCTCGAAGAGACTGAACAGCAGGGCCTTGACGAGCTCGACACCGTCGAAACCGGCCTTGCGGACGGCGGCGACGTCGTCGATCCGAACGCCCTGCACGCGCTCCATCGTCAGCACCCGCGCGCTGGTGAGATCCCAGTACACCTGCGGCACACGGATGTTCTTGCCCAGCGGGGAAGCGTGCATGTGCGCCACCCAGGCGTCCATCGACTGCGCCTCGAGGCGGAAGTCCAGCTCTTCGGCGAGGTTGTCGGCGAAGTCGGCGACGACGTCCTGCGCGGACAGCCTGCGGCCCAGCTTGGCCAGCTCGACGAGCTGCGCGCCGCGCTTGAGGATCTGCAGGTCGGCGGCGACGCGGCGGCGGATGCCGGGTCGCTGGATCTTGACGACCACCTCTTCGCCGGTGTGCAGGGTGGCGTAGTGCACCTGGGCGATCGACGCCGATGCGAACGGCTGCTCGTCGAACGTCTTGAACAGGTTCTTGGGGTCGTCGCCGAGGTCCTCGACGAACAGCTTGTGAATCTCGTCGCTGTCGGCGGGTGGCACGCGGTCGAGCAGGCTGCGGAACTCCCGGCTCAGCGGCTCGCCGAACGCTCCCGGGCTGGACGCGATGATCTGGCCGAACTTGACGTAGGTGGGGCCGAGGTCGGCGAACGTCTGGGGGATCTCCCTGATGATCTTCTGCTGCAGTGAGCCGCGGCCGGCGAGCTTGGTGACGACCCGTGCGCCGGTGCGGGTTACCTGCCAACCCGTCGCTCCGATGCGGGCGGCCTCGACGGGCAACGGCACCCGATCAAGCCTGGCCACCTCGCGGTGCTTAGTCGTACTCATACCTGCAGTCTCTCAAAATCGGCGGTGACCCGCGAAAACGAGTGGATCCGGTCACATCGACCTGCGGTTGTGGCGCCTTCTCGGCGGTGAGCACAATGCGCACAACCTCTAGATCGCCGGATACAGCCGGTAGTGAGCACAAGCGCGCCATCGCCGCCGCCGCTTCGTAGCTTCGGATGAAGCAGACGACAACACAACAACGGAGAAATCAATGAACACCGCCAAGTCGAAGCGCATCATTCGATCCATCGAAGGAGCCGTCGCAGCCGCAGGCGTCCTCACCAGTGGCGCACCGGGGTTCGCCGCGGGCGCCAATGCCAGCACGCTGCAGATGAAGCAGGAGCACGCGGTGGAGGTGCAGGCCCGCCACGCCGACCAACCCGGTGCTCCCACCGGCGCGCGGCCGACGCCGCCGCACCGGGTGCAGCCGGCGTCGCCGACGGCTCCGGGTGAGCACACCCGCCCGGCCAAGGAGCGCCCAGCCGACTAGGGCTCGACACCCGCGAAACGGATTAGCAGGGAAAGTGCGAGTAAAGGCCTGCTGGAATTCCGTTTCGCGGGGTTGTGGGTCAGGCTACGTTTGAATGCATTTTTGTCGCCACGGTCGGCGCCGGAGACGACAGAGGCCAAGCCGTCGATCGAGGGACCCGCGCCGTTGCCGCCCGAGGAACAGGGCCTGCCCGGGTAGCCGTCAGCCGGCCATCGCGAAGTTCTCGGTGAGCGCCTCGACGATGGGGCGCCACACCGCTTCCGGTAGATCGTGGCCCATGCCGTCGACGACGACGTACCGCGCGCCGGGGATCGCCTTGGCCAGGTTGCGGCCGTTGCGTGGCCGGACCATCGGGTCGTCGGTGCCGTGGATGACGACGGTCGGTGCGCTGACGCGACGGGTGTACCGCATCAGGCTGCCCGTGCCGAGGATGGCGTCGAACTGACGAAGCATTCCCTGCGGGTAGTCGCTGCGAGCCCGCAGCGTCTCCACCCGTCGCCGCAGCGCGTCCACCGGCGGTAAGAAGTTGGGGCCGTTGATGATCGAGATGCTGCGCACCTCGGCGGCCAGCCGCTCCTCCCACGGGGCGTCCTTCGCGGGCCCGCCGAAAGCGAGCTTGATGACCCGCCATCGCGGCACCGCCGAGAGCAGCCGGTTCGAGCTCGACATGACCAGCCCCAGCGACGACAGCCGGTCGGGATGGCTGCCCGCGAGCACCTGCGCGATCATCCCGCCCATCGATGCGCCGACCACGTGGGCGCGCTCGATGCCGAGGTGGTCCATCAGGCCCTTCACGTCGTCGGCCATGTCGATGAGCGTGTAGGGCACCTTGCTGCGGCGTCCTGTCACGTGGCGCAGCACCCGCGGGTACACCGATCCGTCGGCCTTCTTCCCGTGCAGCTTGGTCGACAGGCCGGTGTCGCGGTGGTCGAATCGGATGACCCGGTAGCCCTGTGTCACCAGGCGGTCGCAGAAGCCGTCCGGCCACATCGGCAGCTGTGCGCCGACGCCCATGATCAGCAGCACGGGCGGCGCGTCGGGGTCGCCGAGGTCCTCATAGAACAGCTCCACGTCCCCGCAGAGTGCCGTCCCCGTTCGGGTTTGCATCTCACATTTCTACGCCGTCGCCTTCCACGGCTTGATCCAGTCGGTCTCCGGCCACCCCTCGGCACCTGCAATCAACTCGTACATCGTTGCGCCGTCGATGGATTCGCGAATGATGTCGCTGTGCCCCGCGTGCCGGGACAGCTCCTCGATCAGGTGCAGTGCCACCCAGCGCACATTCCAGAAGTCCAGATCTTGCGGGAACCACGGCACGTCGTGCGGAACGGGAACCTGGGTGTCGAGGTCGGCCTCGCCGAAGATGCGCAGCGTGTCCTCATTCTGCGCGCGCAGACTGTCGAGCAATTGCTCGAGGGTTTCGTCGTCACGCATGAGGTACTGCGTCCTCGTACTCCGCGACGGCCTCCTCCATCGGCCGCTCGTCCCTGGGCGGGAACTCGGGTGCCGCGGCGACCCGGTTCACCCAGCCGCGCTGGACACCTGCGGCGTGCTTGATCAGGCCGCCGATCGACAGCGCGCTCACCGACGGCTTCGACCTGGCCTGTTCGTCGGTCAGGCCGTAGGCGATGGCGAAAAACGCGTTCTGCTGGAATCTCAGGAACTCGATCAGACTCTGGCGCTCGTCCTTGGCGGGCGGGGGCATGCCTGGCATTGGCTACTTCTCCTTCGTCTCGTCGTTGTTGGCGTAAAGGTCTCGGATGCAAGCGATTTCGGCGCCGTGATGGATCATTTCGCGGTTGATGTGCAGAATCAGCGTCGCTGATCGGGTACTCGGCGTACGGGCCCTCTGCGGGGCCGCACGGCCGGTCCAGCTCGTCATCGTCGAGACCGCGGACGCCTGCGATCCATTTTCCGTAGGCGTCGTCGAGCTGACGCAGCGCGGTCGCCGCGTCGGTGGCGTACGGCCAACTCTGGTAGTCGGCGGGCGGGCCGCCGAAATGTGAGTGGTTGCGCATCGCCAGCACGCCGACGATGACGTGCGCGAGCCGCCACGCGATCGTGGTGAACGGTGCGGGCGTCGGCTCCGGGAACGTGAAGTCGATCGAACCGTCGGGATGAACCGTCCAGCAGTTCGACACCGGGCGCCAGAAGTACTCGTCGTCGGTCAGGCCGTCCAGCCGGGGCCGCAGCTGATTGGTCCAGTGGAAGTCGAGTTGGTCGGCGAGCTGGCTCACTATCTGCTTTACATTCGTCTTCGCACCCATGGCATCAGACTCGCATCGATATAGGACAGTTTCTGTCCTAAAAGCGTGCAGAGTCTGAAAAGCATGTCCGAAACGACGAGCCGAGTCCTGCAACTGCTGGGCCTGCTGCAGTCACGGCGGGTCTGGACGGGCGAGGAGCTCGCCGAGCGGCTCGGCGTGACCACCCGCAGCGTGCGCCGCGACATCGATCGGCTGCGTGACCTGGGATATCCCGTCCAGGCCAGCAAGGGTCACGGCGGCGGCTATCAACTGGGCGCGGGCGCGGCGCTACCTCCGCTGCTGCTCGACCCCGACGAGGCCGTCGCGATGGCCGTCTGCCTGCGGCTGGCCGCGGGCGGCAGCGTGGCCGGCGTCGGCGAGTCGGCGCTGCGGGCGCTGAGCAAGCTGGACCAGGTCATGCCGTCGCGGCTGCGCTCGCAGGTGTCGGCCGTCCACGACGCCACCGTCACGCTGACCTGGGATTCACCCGAGTCTCCCGTCGAACCCGACGTGCTGATGACGCTGGCCCGGGCCTGCCGCGACCGCGAGCACGTATCGGCGTTCTACGTCGACCGCGCAGGCAACGCCACGGAGCGCCGGCTGGAGCCGTATCAACTCGTCACCACCGGAAGGCGCTGGTATCTGCTGGCCTTCGACCGGGATCGGCAAGACTGGCGCAGCCTGCGGCTGGACCGGATGCGCGACGTGCACGCACGCGGCAGCACGTTCGTCGCAAGACGGGCACCGGACGCGGCGGCCTATGTGCGGCGATCGATCAGCGCGTCGCCGTACAGGCACGTCGCGCGGGTTCGCTATTTCGCACCCGAAAATGTTGTGGCGCAGCACTTCTCGCCGTCATCGGTGACGATCGAAGCGGACGGGCCCGACGCGTGCATCGTGACCGCGGGCGCTGACGACCCTGAGCGGATGGTGTTCTATTTCGGCACGGTCGGTTGCGATTTCGAGGTGCTCGAGCCACCCGAGGTCGCCGCCGCCGTCGAGTCGGTCGCCAAACGGCTGCGGCGCGCGGCCAGCAGGCCGTGACGTCCGCGCTTGGCTGTCGATCCGCGCAATCGCAGGCGCAGCAGCAGCAGCCTGCGGTGCGCCTCGAAGCCCATCGACAGCGGGTCGGCCCAGTTGCGTGGGCCGGCTGGCGTCTTCTCTTCAGAAGTCATGATGGTTCCATTGTGGCATTTCGGTAGCACGGTTGCAGACGGCACGCCGTGAGATATCCGACAGCTGGCTTGCGAAATGAATTGCGGCCCAACCGCACTCAACAGGTCAGCGACGAAACGGCATCTGGAGCGTGGATACCCGGTGTGACAATGCTCACCCGCACTCGTCAACCGGTGATGGCCAGCCGATCGGTGAGCACCAGAAACGCCACCGCAAAGTCGTTTTCGGCGGTGTCCGCGTGAACCAGGCTCCAGTCGTGGGTATCTGGTACCCATGCGGATGGCCACTTTCAACATCC
Source organism: uncultured Actinomycetota bacterium (assembly GCA_963813275.1). Classification (GTDB taxonomy): domain Bacteria; phylum Actinomycetota; class Actinomycetes; order Mycobacteriales; family Mycobacteriaceae; genus Mycobacterium. The sequence goes on from CAWEYH010000002.1 coordinate 259,971, forward strand.
TGCACGGACGCAGCCTGCACGACGGCGCCGTCGAGCTGGACCGGCTCGAGGCGTCCATCCGTGCGCTCGACGCCGATGTGCTCGCACTGCAGGAGGTCGACCTCGATCAGCCCCGCTCGGCGATGGCCGATCTGACGGCTCTCGCGGCACAGGCGATGGGCGCGGTCAGCCACCGATTCGTGGCGGCGATCTCGGGCACCCCCGGGGCCACGTGGATGGCGGCCACCGGGCGCGAGCAGCCGGGCACCGCGGCCTACGGCATTGCGCTGTTGTCGCGGTTTCCGGTGCAGAGCTGGCAGGTGGTGCGGCTGCCGCGCATCCCGATGACGTTTCCGATGTACCTGCGCGGGCCCGGAAAGGTGTCGATGGTCAACGAGGAGCCCCGCGCCGCGATGGTGGCGCGGCTGGACACGCCGTTGGGCCCGTTGACGATGGCGAACACCCATCTGTCGTTCGTGCCGGGCTGGAATCGCGTGCAGCTGCGCCATCTCGTCGGTGACCTGCGCGGCTTTGCCGCTCCGCGGGTGTTGATGGGCGACCTGAACATGACGCCGGCCAAGGTGAGCCGCCGGTTCGGGCTGCGGCCGCTGGGCGTGGCGCCGACCTTTCCCGTCGACGACCCGACCCGGCAGCTCGACCACGTCCTCACCGACGATCCGACACTGCGGACCGACGGCTGCGACGCGCCGGTAATGCCGATCTCGGATCATCGCGCGCTCGTTGTGGACGTATCGCGGCCGTAACTACGTAGGGTGGCGTCGTGACATTCGGCGTCATCTCCGCGGAGTCGACGGACCTGTTCGTGGGGCCGACGGATGCGCCGCTGCAGGTGGTCAGCGTCGCCCACACCGGAGGCACGTCGCCGATCGTCGTCGAGGGCGACGGCCTTGCCACGCCCGAGCCGCCGTCGGCCGACCCCGCCGGTGGCGTGGCGGAGGTGGCTGTCGAGGTGGCCGCCGCCGTACCCGGCGAGCGCCGCGCGGCGCGCGTGCTGTGCGAGGGCGCGGCCACCGACTTCGAGTTCGTGGTCGCCGAACCGGGCTGGACGATGTTCATGATCAGCCACTTCCACTACGACCCGGTGTGGTGGAACACGCAGGCCGCCTACACCAGCCTGTGGACCGAGGAGCCGCCGGGCCGGTGCAGGCAGACCAACGGGTTCAACCTGGTGGCCGCACACCTCGAAATGGCGCGCAGGGAGCCGGAATACAAGTTCGTGCTCGCCGAGGTCGACTACCTCAAGCCGTACTGGGACACCCATCCCGAGGACCGCGCCGACCTGCGCCGGTTCATCGCCGAGGGCCGCGTCGAGATCATGGGCGGCACCTACAACGAGCCGAACACCAACCTGACCAGTCCCGAGACGACGATACGAAACTTCGTGCACGGCATCGGCTTTCAGCGCGACGTGGTGGGCGCCGAGCCAGCGACGGCATGGCAGCTCGACGTGTTCGGGCACGATCCGCAGTTCCCGGGTATGGCCGCCGACGCCGGGCTGACGTCGAGCTCGTGGGCGCGCGGGCCGCACCACCAGTGGGGCCCGATGCAGAACCAGGGCGACCCCGAACGGATGCAGTTCTCCAGCGAGTTCGAGTGGATCGCCCCGTCGGGCCGAGGTCTGCTGACCCACTACATGCCCGCGCACTACTCGGCGGGCTGGTGGATGGACTCCGCGGCGTCGCTGGACGACGCCGAAACCGCCACCTACGAGTTGTTCTCGGAGCTGAAGAAGGTCGCCCTCACCCGCAACGTGCTGCTGCCCGTCGGCACCGACTACACGCCACCGAACAAGTGGGTCACCGAGATTCACCGCGACTGGAACGAGCGGTACACCTGGCCGCGGTTCGTGTGCGGTCTGCCGCGGGAGTTCTTCGCGTCGGTGCGGGCCGAACTGGACGAGCGGGGGATCGCGGCGTCGCCGCAGACCCGCGACATGAACCCGATCTACACCGGCAAGGACGTCTCGTTCATCGACACCAAGCAGGCCAACCGCGAGGCCGAGAACGCGGTGCTCGACGGTGAGCGGTTCGCGGTGTTCGCCGGATTGCTCGGCGGCGCCACCTATCCGCAGGCCGCGCTGGAGAAGGCCTGGGTGCAACTGGCCTACGGCGCCCACCACGACGCGATCACCGGCTCGGAGTCCGATCAGGTGTACCTCGACCTGCTGACCGGGTGGCGGAATGCATGGGAGCTGGGCCGTGAAGCGCGCGACAACGCGCTCGCCCTGATCTCCAGCGCCGTCGAGGGGTCGGTAGTGGTGTGGAACACGCTGACGCACAAGCGAACCGACGTGGTGACAGCGCGCCTGGACAAGCCGCTCGGCGACGGCGTGCGGGTCCTCGACGCCGACGGCAACGACGTGCCTGCCCTCGTCGAACACGGCGGACGGTCGATCAGCTGGCTGGCGCGCGATATCCCGTCACTTGGCTGGCGTGGCTACCGCCTGACGGCGGGGCCTGCGCCTGCGGGCTGGGAACCCTTGGGCGACATGGATCTTCCTGAGATCGCCAACGAGCGCTACCGGTTGCGGGTCGATCCGGCCCGCGGCGGCGCTGTGTCCTCCCTGACCGACGACGGCCGCGAGCTCATCGCCGACGGAAAGGTCGGCAACGAGCTGGCGGTCTACGACGAGTACCCGGCCCACCCGGATGCGGGCGAGGGCCCGTGGCACCTGCTGCCCAACGGCCCGGTCGTCGTCTCGTCGACGTCAGCCGCCGATTCGGTGCAGTGCTACCGCTCACCGCTCGGCGAGCGGGTGGTGGTGCGCGGGCGGATCGGTTCGCTCTTGCGCTACACCCAGACACTGACGCTGTGGCAGGGCGTGGCGCGGGTGGACTGCAGCACCACGATCGACGAGTTCACCGGCGAGGACAAGCTGCTGCGGCTGCGCTGGCCGTGTCCGGTGCCCGGGGCGATGCCGGTCAGCGAGGTCGGCGACGCGGTGATCGGTCGCGGGTTCGCGCTGCTGCACGAGCCCGGCTCCGACGAGTCCGTCGACACCGCGAAATATCCGTACACACTGGACAATCCGGCGTACGGCTGGTTCGGGCTGTCGTCGGCGGTGCGGGTCCGGGTCGGCGACGGACGTACGTGCGGTGTCGGTGGCCGAGGTGGTGGCGCCGAGCGAGGGGGAGTCGTCTGCGCTGGCCCGCGACCTGATGGTGGCGCTGGTCCGCGCGGGCGTCACCGCGACCTGCAGCAGCGCCGACAAACCGCGCTACGGCGACCTGACCGTCGACTCCAACCTCCCCGATGCCCGCATCGCACTGGGCGGACCCGACCAGAACGCGTTCACCGCAGCCGTTTTGGCCGAGGCCGATCCCGCCTACACCGAGGAGCTCAAGCGTCAGCTGTACGCCACCGGCGCCGCGCGGGTGTGGGTGCCCGCAGCGGAACCGCTTGCGACGACGTGGGTGCCGGGTGCGGACCTGCGCGGCGTGCGGGCGTTGCCGGTGCTCGTCATCGCGAGCGCGAACGGCCTCGAGGACGCTGTCGCGTCGGTCGTCGACGACCTCGCAGATGCCGAGATCTCGGTGGACCAACAGGCGCCGTCGGAGGTGGAGGCGTTCGAGCAGCGGACCGTCGCGGTGCTGAACCGCGGCGTGCCCTGCTTCGCCGTCGACACCGAGGGCACCCTGCACACGTCGCTGATGCGGTCGTGCACCGGCTGGCCGTCCGGCGTATGGATGGATCCGCAACCGCGTCGCACCGCGCCCGACGGCTCGAACTTCCAGCTGCAGCACTGGACGCACACGTTCGACTATGCACTGATCTCCGGTGAGGGCGACTGGCGATCGGCTTCCGTTCCCGCCCGCAGCGCGGAATTCTCGCACCCGCTGATGGCTGTCACCGGAAACTCAAGTGCTGCAGGTGGATTGCCCAGCTCTGGCTCACTGCTGGAGATCGAGCCCGCCGGGTCGGTGCAGCTGGCGGCGCTGAAGGCGGCGGGCAACCCGTTCGCATCCGTCAGCAGCAGCCCCGTCGATCCGATCGAGTCGGTTGCGATTCGTCTCGTCGAAACATCCGGGGCGACGGCCGATGTCGCGATCACCTCGGGTCTGCACAGGGTGTCCTCGGCGTCGCCTGTCAACCTGCTCGAGGAGCCGCGCCTGCAGAGGCACCGTGGATTCGAGGGAATCACTTTGCACGGCTACGAGATCGCCACGATGCTGACCCGTCTCAACATGCCGCGCGTGCTCGAGGCCGATCACACGCAGCTGGCGCCCGAAGCCGAGGCGGCGCAGCCGCTGTACGCGCGGTACTGGCTGCACAACCGTGGCCCTGCTCCGCTCGGCGGGCTGCCCGCCGTCGCGCACCTGCACCCACAGGCGACCGTTGCAGAGCCGAATGATCAAGTGCTGCTGCGTCTTACAGCCGCCAGCGACTGCACCGACTCGGCGCTGCACGGCACGGTCCGGCTGGTGTGCCCCGACGGCTGGGCAGCGAGCCCGGCGAGGCTGCCGTTCATGCTGCCCAGCGGCGAGCATCTGGAGGCCGACATCGAGGTGACGCTGCCAGCGGACGCGCCACCCGGGCTCTATCCGATCCGCGCCCAACTCACCGTCACCGGCGACAACGCGGCGGCGATGCCTGCGTCGTGGCGGCAGGTCGTCGAGGACGTGGCCGTCGTGTCAGTGGGTACCCCGTCGGAGGACAACGACCTGGTCCATCTCGTCGGCGGACCCAAGGACGTCGAGGTGGCGGCCGGTGAGTCGGCGCGGCTGACGGTGACCGTCGGCACCGCCGCGGGCGCGAGCCTGGCCGTGGAGGCGCATCTCATCAGCCCGTGGGGAACCTGGGAGTGGATGGGCCCCGCTGCGCAGGGCTCGATGCTGCCCGTCGGCGGGACGGTGGAGATCGGTTTCGACGTCGCACCGCCGCCGTGGGTGAAGCCAGGCGAGTGGTGGGCGCTGGTGCGGCTCGGCTGCGCCGGCAGGCTCGTCTATTCGCCCGCCGTGAAGGTGACGGTCCGATGAGTCACGTCGCCGCCACCGTCGCAGGGATCGATGTGCCCGTCGCCGACGTCGACGCACGCGAGGCGCAACTACGCGCCTCGGTGCCTGCCGCGTCACTGCCGCGGGCGGGCACCAGCGAGGGACGGCAGCTGCGCCGATGGCTGACCCAGCTGCTGGTGACCGAACGAGTGATCGCCGCCGAAGCCGCCGCGGGCGGTTTGACCGCTGGCGGAGCTCCCGCCGAAGAGCAACTGCTGCCGGACAATTCGGCCCGGCTCGAGATCGGCAGCGTCGCGTCGGCGGCATTGGCCGATCCGCTGGCCCGCGCGATGTTCGCCCATGTGACGTCGGCGGTCGATGTCACCGACGACGAGGTGGCCGACTACCACGCCCGCAACCCGCTTCGTTTCGCCGTGTCGTCGGATGCCGGAAACGGGTGGCGCACAGCGACAGTCGAAGTGCCGCCGCTGCATCAGGTGCACCCGTTGATCGTCGAACATCTGCGAAGTGCGGCCCGTCGCCGAGCATTCCGGCTGTGGCTCGACGCGCGGTGCGCAGACCTGGTGCGGTTGGCGCCGGGCTACGAGCATCCCGGCGACCCCCGTCAGCCCGACAACACCCACAGGCACTGATGGCCGACCCGACACTCGCGATCGACATCGGCGGCACGAAGATCGCCGTCGGGCTCGTCGACGACGACGGCGAGCTTGCGCGCCACGCCCAGCTGCCGACGCCCGACAGCGATGCCGAAGCGATCTGGGCGGTGGTCGACTCGCTGGTCACCGAGGCGCTCGCGGAGGCGGGCGGTCATGTGCGCGGCGTCGGTATTTCATCGGCGGGTCCGATCGATCTGCCGACGGGCACCGTCAGCCCGATCAATATCACCGCGTGGCACCGCTTTCCGATCGTCGAGCGGGTGACCGAGCTGGTCGGCTCGCCGGCACGGCTGGGCGGCGACGGCCTGTGCATGGCGCTCGGCGAGCGGTGGCGCGGCGCAGGCCGCGGCGCGCACTTCATGCTCGGCATGGTGGTGTCGACGGGCATCGGCGGTGGGCTGGTGCTCGACGGCGCGCCCTACGACGGCCGCACCGGCAACGCCGGGCACGTCGGCCACGTCGTCGTCGACCCCGACGGAGCGCCGTGCACATGCGGTGGCCGCGGCTGCGTGGAGACGATCGCGTCCGGCCCGCACATCGCGCGGTGGGCCCGCGACAACGGATGGAAGGCGCCGCCGGAGGCCGACGCCAAGGAACTCGCCGACGCCGCCAACGCCGGGGACCCCGTAGCGCTGCAGGCGTTCCGGCGGGTGCGACCGCGTGTCGCGGCGATGATCGCGTCGGTCGGGGCCGTGTGCGACCTGGACCTCGTGGTCATCGGCGGCGGCGTGGCGAAGGCGGGAGCGCTGCTGTTCGACCCGCTGCGCGAGGCGCTGGCCGTCTACGCCGGTCTGGACTTCCTGCACGACCTGCGCGTGGTGCCCGCCGAGCTGGGCGGCGACGCCGGCCTCGTCGGCGCCGCGGCCTTGGTGATTTCGGCGTGATTACTGTCGCCCACCGACGGAAATCACGCCGAAATCGCTAGACGCCACCGCCGTTTTGGCTGATCGGCGGGCGGTCACGCTACTCTTGACCCGTTCCACCGAAGACCGTCGGTCACCGAGAAATCGGTTGAAGGTCCGGGATTGTCCCGGCGGCCCACGCAGGAGGACGAGGCAGTTGTATATCAGCGCGCCCCGACCGTCTGCGTCGGGGCGTTCGTCATTTCCGGCCCTTTTGACATCCGACCTCGGTCACCAACTACGAGGAGGCATGCATGGCCAAGGCTGACAAGGCCACCGCGGTTGCCGACATCGCCGAGCAGTTCAAGGAGGCGACGGCGACGCTCGTCACCGAGTACCGCGGGCTGACGGTGGCCAACCTCAACGACCTGCGCCGCTCGCTCGGTGACTCCGCTACCTACACCGTCGCCAAGAACACGCTGGTGAAGCGTGCGGCGGCGGAGGCGGGCATCGAGGGCCTCGACGAGCTGTTCGTCGGCCCCACCGCGATCGCGTTCGTCAAGGGCGAGGCGGTCGACGCGGCCAAGGCGATCAAGAAGTTCGCCAAGGACAACAAGGCGCTCGTCGTCAAGGGCGGCTACATGGACGGTCGCGCCGCTGACCGTCGCCGAGATCGAGCAAGATCGCCGACCTGGAGTCGCGCGAGGTGCTGCTGGCCAAGCTGGCCGGCGCGATGAAGGCCAATCTGACCAAGGCCGCCGGCCTGTTCAACGCTCCCGCGTCGCAGGTCGCCCGGCTGGCTGCCGCACTGCAGGAGAAGAAGGCCGCCGAAGAAGCCGCGTAAATCACATCCACCACCCACTAGCCCGTAGAAAGAACTAAGGAAGGACCCACACCATGGCAAAGCTGTCCACTGACGAACTGCTCGACGCGTTCAAGGAACTGACCCTGCTCGAGCTCTCGGAGTTCGTGAAGGCGTTCGAGGAGACCTTCGACGTCACCGCCGCCGCTCCGGTCGCCGTTGCGGCCGCGCCCGGTGCCGCCGCTGCTCCGGCCGAGGCCGCCGAGGAGCAGTCGGAGTTCGACGTCATCCTCGAGGCCGCCGGCGACAAGAAGATCGGCGTCATCAAGGTCGTCCGCGAGATCGTCTCCGGTCTCGGCCTGAAGGAGGCCAAGGATCTGGTCGACGGCGCTCCGAAGCCGCTGCTGGAGAAGGTCGCCAAGGACGCCGCCGACGAGGCCAAGGCCAAGCTCGAGGCCGCCGGCGCGACGGTCACCGTCAAGTAGTTCTCCGTCGGCGAGCCGACAACCACTGTGGGGCTGGTCTGGCAAACAGACCGGCCCCACGGTTGTCTTTGCCGTCCTTGCTGGTCGGAGCCGAGATGTGACCTCCGACAAGTGTCCCCAAACCGGCGTCGTACGCTACAGTGACTCAAGCCACAGGCGGGAGGCGTGTGGCGGCATACCGTACCGGCGGAAGGATCTCGCGTGGGCATTGGCATTCAGGTTGAGGGACTGACCAAGTCCTTCGGGCCCCAGCGAATCTGGGAAGACGTCACCTTCGACATCCCGCCGGGCGAGGTCAGCGTGCTGCTCGGCCCGTCGGGTACCGGTAAGTCGGTGTTCCTCAAGTCGCTGATCGGGCTGCTGCGCCCGGAGCGCGGCTCGATCATCGTCGACGGCACCAACATCATCGAGTGCTCGGCCAAGGAGCTCTACGAGATCCGCACGCTGTTCGGCGTGATGTTCCAGGACGGCGCGCTGTTCGGCTCGATGAGCCTCTACGACAACACCGCTTTCCCCTTGCGTGAGCACACCAAGAAGAAGGAAAGCGAAATCCGCAACATCGTCATGGAGAAGCTCGAGGTGGTCGGCCTGGCCGGCGACGAGAACAAGTTCCCCGGCGAGATCTCCGGCGGTATGCGCAAGCGCGCCGGCCTGGCCCGCTCGCTGGTGCTCGACCCGCAGATCATCCTCTGCGACGAGCCCGACTCCGGTCTGGACCCGGTTCGTACCGCCTACCTGACCCAGCTGCTGATCGACATCAACGCACAGATCGACGCGACGATCCTGATCGTCACGCACAACATCAACATCGCCCGCACGGTGCCCGACAACATCGGCATGCTGTTCCGCAAGCACTGGTGATGTTCGGCCCGCGCGAGGTGCTGCTGACCAGCGACGAGCCCGTGGTCCGGCAGTTCCTCAACGGTCGCCGCATCGGCCCCATCGGCATGTCCGAGGAAAAGGACGAGACGCAGATGGCCGAAGAGCAGGCCATGGTCGACGCCGGCCACCACGACGGCGGTATCGAGGAGATCGAGGGCGTGCCGCCGCAGATCACCGCGACCCCCGGCATGCCGGAGCGGCAGGCCGTCGGCCGCCGTCAGGCGCGCGTCCGCGAGATCATGACACACGCTGCCGCCGAATGCTCAGGAAGCGATCCGCGACGACCTCGAGGGCACGCACAAGTACTCGACTCAAGAGTTCGCCGATGCCGAGACGGCCCGGCACCGCCACTCCGACGAGGACACCGACACCGCGTCGATCCCGGTCGCCCGGGACAGGTAGACACCGGCAATTCCGTAAACGCCCTCCTGACGCCCACGCCGGGCATTAGCGTTACCGGCGATCTGGGACAGGAGAGGCATGGTCGACCGGTTCTTGCTTTGGCTTGGCGCAGGCGCGGTGTGCGCAGGCGTTGCGGTGGGCATGCTTGCCGGTGCAGGCGTGGCGCATGCCAAGACCGACTCCGACGTCGACGGCGGTGCGAAGACATCGCAGTCGGCGAAAACTGTTGAGAACAAATCGGATTCGGACAACGACGGCGCCTTAACGAAGCACCGGCAGAAGCACGACGTCAACGTCGAGAAGACCGACAGCGACCCGGTGGCCAAGGCTGACGTCGACGCCGACAAGGAGAACGTCGCCAAGGTCGGCGACCACAACGGTCCCCGGTCCGGCGCGGACAAGCGGACGGCCAAGCTGGTCAGCAACGTCGTCGCCGCAATGACGCATACGCACGAGCGCAAGGCCGTCGTCGACAACACCGACCCGGTCGAGACCGCCCCCGCAGAAACCGTCGATGCGGTCGAGACGAAGACGGTCGTCGCCGCCGACCCGGCCACAGCCGTGCGGCCAAGGGCGATCGCCCAGCGCATGCTCAACGTCGCCGCCGTCAAGCCGACGCAGTCGACCATCGCGTTGGCGACGCCGATGCTGGCGCCATCGGAAGTCACCTCAGCCGCAGCGCCGACGATCGACGTGCCGCCGGCCATCAGCGCGATCGGCACCGCCGTCTTCGGCCTGATCTCCTTCGCCGAGAGCGTGTTCGAAGGTCCCCCGAGGGCCCTGCCGGGAAGCGGCGTCACGGTCAAGCGATCCACCCTCGACCTCGGCAACGGCACGGTGGTCCCCGCCGACTGGTACTTCCCGGCCAGCTACGACCCCAACAGTGACGTTGCACCGGATCGCATCATCTATCTGCAGCACGGCTTCCTCGCCAGGGGCGTGTTCTACGACTACACGGCCTCGTATCTGGCTCAACAGACGAACAGCATCGTCGTCGCCCCGTCGCTGACGTCCAACATCTTCGCCACCGACGGCATGTGGCTCGGCGGCGCACAGATGCACAGGGCGGTCGCCGACCTGTTCCTCGACGGCAACCCGGCACTGCTGACGAGCGCTCAGGCGGCCGGATACACCCAGGACGCCTTGCCGCAGAACGTCGTCCTCGTCGGCCATTCGCTCGGTGGCGGACTCGTGATCGACGTCGCCGGACTCATGGCTGCCGACGAGGCGAGCGGGCGGTCGCGCTACAAGCTGGCCGGCGTGCTGATGCTCGACGGCGTCTCGTTCACCGACCCGGTTCCGATTCTGCAAACGATCCCCGACGGCATTCCGGTGTACAACCTGTCGTCGACGCCCTACGTCTGGAATCTGTTCGGCACCATGGACGCCGCCCTTGCGCAGGTGCGCGGCGACCAGTTCCACGGGGCACAGCTGCTCGGCGGCCTGCACTCGGACTCGATGATCGGCGGCAACCCGCTCGTCCAGTTCGGGGCCTACCTGCTGACCGGCTTCTCGCGGCCCAGCAATGCCGCAGGCTCGCAGATCCTGGCGGCCGGTTGGATCAACGACATGTTCGCCGGCACCCGCACCTGCAGCCCCACTACCAGCTGCTTCTACGGCCAGCCCGGCGGATCGTTCACCATCCCAACCAGCGCAGGCACCGCCATCGGATTGGTTCAGCCGCAGCCGGGCGTCGTCGACTCCCTCGCCCGGCAACTGACGGCGCTGTCCTTCGGGCTGCTGGCGCACATCAACTTCGCCACCGGCGCACCCGATATTCAGGAAACCAGGTCATCGGTGGAAATCTCCGCCTGAAACACGCGGTTATCTCTTGACGAAAGGGGTCCGACGGGCCAGTCTGTTGGGCAGCATGTGTGCACGGGTTGAGGACGCCAGCCAGCGCCCGGGTTGACCCCGCACGCCATGGTTGAGGAATACGCCGTCCTGCGCTATTGTTGGACGTTGCGCTGGCTGCCTCCTGCCCATCTACCGCCTCTGACACCGTGGTCCTAGGCTGAGCCCCGTTTCGGCTCAGTGATCTAGTTGCGTGCCCGTTGTTCGGGGCCGTCTGGATTGGGAGAACGCCAGCCGAACCGACGCAGAGTTCGCGGCGTAGGGGTGGTGTAGACCAGCCCGAAAGTCGCATTAGGTGCTGGAAGGATGCATCTTGGCAGTCTCCCGCCAGAGCAAGTCCGCTACTACTACCTCTAGCTCCGTACCCGGAGCACCCAACCGAATTTCGTTCGCCAAGCTCCGTGAGCCTCTCGAGGTTCCGGGGCTGCTCGAGGTGCAGACCCAGTCCTTCGAATGGCTGGTCGGCTCCGAGGGCTGGCGTGAGGTCGCCACCGCCCGCGGCGACGTCAACCCCGTCGGTGGCCTCGAAGAGGTGTTGTCCGAGCTGTCGCCGATCGAGGACTTCTCCGGATCGATGTCGCTGTCGTTCTCCGACCCGCGATTCGACGAGGTCAAGGCCCCGGTCGACGAGTGCAAAGACAAGGACATGACGTACGCGGCTCCGCTGTTCGTCACGGCCGAGTTCATCAACAACAACACCGGCGAGATCAAGAGCCAGACGGTGTTCATGGGCGACTTCCCGATGATGACCGAGAAGGGCACGTTCATCATCAACGGCACCGAGCGTGTCGTCGTGTCCCAGCTCGTCCGGTCGCCGGGTGTCTACTTCGACGAGACCCGCGACAAGACCACCGACAAGACGCTGCACAGCGTCAAGGTGATCCCCGGCCGCGGCGCGTGGCTCGAGTTCGACGTCGACAAGCGCGACACCGTCGGTGTGCGCATCGACCGCAAGCGCCGTCAGCCGGTCACCGTGCTGCTCAAGGCGCTGGGCTGGACCACCGAGCAGATCACCGAGCGGTTCGGCTTCTCCGAGATCATGATGTCGACGCTGGAGAAGGACAACACCGCAGGCACCGACGAGGCGCTGCTGGACATCTACCGCAAGCTGCGCCCGGGCGAGCCGCCGACCAAGGAGTCCGCGCAGACCCTGCTGGAGAACCTGTTCTTCAAGGAGAAGCGCTACGACCTGGCCCGGGTGGGCCGCTACAAGGTCAACAAGAAGCTGGGCCTGAACGCCGGTGAGCCGATCACCAGCGTCGACGCTGACCGAAGAGGACATCGTCGCCACCATCGAGTACCTGGTGCGCCTGCACGAGGGCCAGACCACGATGACGGCCCCCGGCGGCGTCGAGGTTCCGGTGGAGACCGACGACATCGACCACTTCGGCAACCGTCGTCTGCGCACCGTCGGCGAGCTGATCCAGAACCAGATCCGGGTCGGCCTGTCCCGCATGGAGCGCGTCGTCCGCGAGCGGATGACCACCCAGGACGTCGAGGCGATCACGCCGCAGACCCTGATCAACATCCGTCCCGTCGTGGCGGCGATCAAGGAGTTCTTCGGCACCAGCCAGCTGTCGCAGTTCATGGACCAGAACAACCCGCTGTCGGGTCTGACCCACAAGCGTCGCCTGTCGGCGCTTGGCCCGGGCGGTCTGTCCCGTGAGCGCGCCGGCCTCGAGGTCCGCGACGTGCACTCCAGCCACTACGGCCGGATGTGCCCGATCGAGACCCCTGAGGGTCCGAACATCGGTCTGATCGGTTCGCTGTCGGTGTACGCACGGGTCAACCCGTTCGGCTTCATCGAGACGCCGTACCGCAAGGTGAACAACGGCGTGGTCAGCGACGACATCGAGTACCTGACCGCCGACGAGGAGGACCGCCACGTCGTGGCGCAGGCCAACTCGCCGATCGACGACAAGGGCAAGTTCACCGAGGAGCGCGTCCTGGTCCGCCGCAAGGGCGGCGAGGTCGAGTTCGTCTCGGCGACCGAGGTCGACTACATGGACGTCTCGCCGCGCCAGATGGTGTCGGTGGCCACGGCCATGATTCCGTTCCTCGAGCACGACGACGCCAACCGCGCCCTGATGGGTGCCAACATGCAGCGCCAGGCGGTTCCGCTGGTGCGCAGCGAGGCACCGCTGGTCGGCACCGGCATGGAACTGCGCGCCGCGATCGACGCGGGCGACGTCGTCGTCGCCGAGAAGGCAGGTGTGATCGAGGAGGTCTCGGCCGACTACATCACCGTGATGGCCGACGACGGCACCCGGCACACCTACCGGATGCGTAAGTTCGCCCGGTCCAACCACGGCACCTGCGCCAACCAGCGCCCGATCGTCGACGCCGGCGACCGGGTCGAGGCAGGCCAGGTCATCGCCGACGGCCCCTGCACCGAGCAGGGCGAGATGGCGCTGGGCAAGAACCTGCTCGTGGCGATCATGCCGTGGGAAGGCCACAACTACGAGGACGCGATCATCCTCTCCAACCGTCTGGTCGAAGAGGACGTGCTGACCTCGATCCACATCGAGGAGCACGAGATCGATGCCCGCGACACCAAGCTGGGCGCCGAGGAGATCACCCGGGACATCCCGAACGTCTCCGATGAGGTGCTGGCCGACCTCGACGAGCGCGGCATCGTCCGCATCGGCGCCGAGGTCCGCGACGGCGACATCCTGGTCGGCAAGGTCACCCCGAAGGGCGAGACCGAGCTGACCCCGGAGGAGCGGCTGCTCCGCGCGATCTTCGGTGAGAAGGCGCGCGAGGTCCGCGACACGTCGCTGAAGGTGCCGCACGGCGAGTCCGGCAAGGTCATCGGCATCCGCGTGTTCTCGCGCGAGGACGACGACGAGCTGCCCGCCGGTGTCAACGAGCTGGTCCGCGTGTACGTGGCTCAGAAGCGCAAGATCTCCGACGGCGACAAGCTCGCCGGACGCCACGGCAACAAGGGCGTCATCGGCAAGATCCTGGCGGTCGAGGACATGCCGTTCCTGCCGGACGGCACGCCGGTCGACATCATCCTGAACACCCACGGTGTGCCGCGACGGATGAACATCGGCCAGATCCTGGAGACCCACCTCGGCTGGGTGGCCAACAGCGGCTGGAAGGTCGACGGCAAGCCGGCATGGGCGAGCAAGCTGCCCGAGGAACTGCTCGAGGCCGAGCCCGGCACGATCGTGTCGACACCGGTGTTCGACGGTGCCCGCGAAGAGGAGCTGCAGGGTCTGCTGTCCTCGACGCTGCCCAACCGCGACGGCGACACGCTGGTCAACGAGGACGGCAAGGCGGTGCTCTACGACGGCCGCAGCGGCGAACCGTTCCCGTACCCGGTGACGGTCGGCTACATGTACATCCTCAAGCTGCACCACCTCGTGGACGACAAGATCCACGCCCGGTCCACCGGCCCGTACTCGATGATCACCCAGCAGCCGCTGGGCGGTAAGGCGCAGTTCGGTGGCCAGCGGTTCGGTGAGATGGAGTGCTGGGCCATGCAGGCCTACGGCGCTGCGTACACGCTGCAGGAGCTGTTGACCATCAAGTCCGACGACACCGTCGGCCGGGTCAAGGTGTACGAGGCGATCGTCAAGGGCGAGAACATTCCCGAGCCGGGCATCCCCGAGTCGTTCAAGGTGCTGCTCAAAGAGCTGCAGTCGTTGTGCCTCAACGTCGAGGTGCTGTCTTCTGACGGCGCCGCGATCGAGATGCGCGACGGCGACGACGAGGACCTGGAGCGCGCTGCCGCGAACCTGGGAATCAACTTGTCCCGCAACGAATCCGCTTCCGTCGAAGATCTCGCTTGATTCGCGGCACCGCCGCGGGCATTGGTTATTTGGTTTCTAGTCCCGAAAGGGGAAAGGGAGTTACGTGTTAGACGTCAACTTCTTCGATGAACTCCGCATCGGCCTTGCCACTGCGGACGACATCCGCAACTGGTCCTTCGGCGAGGTCAAGAAGCCGGAGACCATCAACTACCGCACATTGAAGCCGGAGAAGGACGGCCTGTTCTGCGAGAAGATCTTCGGACCCACTCGCGACTGGGAGTGCTACTGCGGCAAGTACAAGCGCGTCCGCTTCAAGGGCATCATCTGTGAGCGCTGCGGCGTCGAGGTGACCCGCGCCAAGGTGCGTCGCGAGCGGATGGGCCACATCGAACTGGCCGCGCCGGTCACGCACATCTGGTACTTCAAGGGCGTGCCATCGCGCCTGGGCTACCTGCTCGACCTGGCGCCGAAGGATCTCGAGAAGATCATCTACTTCGCGGCCTACGTCATCACCGGCGTGGACGACGAGATGCGGCACAACGAGCTGTCGACGCTCGAGGCCGAGATGGCCGTCGAGCGAAAGGCCGTTGAGGATCAGCGTGATTCGGATCTCGAGGCGCGTGCGCAGAAGCTCGAGGCCGACCTCAAGGAGCTCGAGGAGGAGGGCGCCAAGTCCGACGTCCGGCGCAAGGTCCGCGACGGCGGCGAGCGCGAGATGCGTCAGCTCCGCGACCGTACCCAGCGTGAGCTGGACCGGCTCGAGGAGATCTGGACTACCTTCACCAAGCTGGCTCCCAAGCAGCTGATCGTCGACGAGGTGCTCTACCGCGAGCTCGTCGACCGCTACGGCGAGTACTTCCAGGGCGCCATGGGCGCGGAGTCGATCAAGAAGCTCATCGAGAACTTCGACATCGACGCCGAGGCCGAGTCGCTGCGTGACGTCATCCGGAACGGCAAGGGCCAGAAGAAGCTTCGCGCCCTCAAGCGGCTGAAGGTCGTCGCCGCGTTCCAGCAGTCGGGCAACTCGCCGATGGGCATGGTGCTCGACGCGGTGCCGGTGATCCCGCCGGAACTGCGCCCGATGGTGCAGCTCGACGGTGGCCGTTTCGCCACTTCGGACCTCAACGACCTGTACCGCCGCGTCATCAACCGCAACAACCGCCTCAAGAGGCTGATCGACCTCGGCGCTCCCGAGATCATCGTCAACAACGAGAAGCGGATGCTGCAGGAGTCGGTGGACGCGCTGTTCGACAACGGCCGCCGCGGCCGTCCGGTCACCGGGCCGGGCAACCGTCCGCTCAAGTCGCTGTCGGATCTGCTCAAGGGCAAGCAGGGCCGGTTCCGTCAGAACCTGCTCGGCAAGCGCGTCGACTACTCGGGCCGTTCGGTCATCGTGGTCGGTCCGCAGCTCAAGCTGCACCAGTGCGGTCTGCCCAAGCTGATGGCACTGGAGCTGTTCAAGCCGTTCGTGATGAAGCGTCTCGTCGACCTGAACCACGCGCAGAACATCAAGAGCGCCAAGCGGATGGTGGAACGCCAGCGCCCGCAGGTGTGGGATGTGCTGGAAGAGGTCATCGGCGAGCACCCGGTGCTGCTGAACCGCGCACCGACGCTGCACCGCCTCGGCATCCAGGCCTTCGAGCCGATGCTGGTGGAGGGCAAGGCGATTCAGCTGCACCCGCTGGTGTGTGAGGCGTTCAACGCCGACTTCGACGGCGACCAGATGGCGGTGCACCTGCCGCTGAGCGCCGAGGCGCAGGCCGAGGCACGCATCCTGATGCTGTCCAGCAACAACATCCTGTCGCCTGCGTCGGGCCGCCCACTGGCCATGCCGCGTCTGGACATGGTGACCGGGCTGTACTTCCTGACCACCGAAATCGACGGCGACACCGGCCAGTACCAGCCGGCCGCCAAGGACAAGCCGGAGTCGGGTGTCTACGCGTCGCCTGCCGAGGCGATCATGGCGCTCGACCGCGGCGCGCTGTCGGTGCGGGCCAAGATCAAGGTCCGGCTGACGCAGCTGCGTCCGCCCGTCGAGATCGAGGCCGAGTTGTTCGGCGACGAGGGCTGGAAGCCCGGCGACGCCTGGACGGCGGAAACCACGCTGGGCCGGGTGATGTTCAACGAGCTGCTGCCGACGGGATATCCGTTCATCAACCAGCAGATGCACAAGAAGGTGCAGGCGTCGATCATCAACGACCTGGCCGAGCGCTATCCGATGATCGTGGTCGCGCAGACCGTGGACAAGCTCAAGGACGCCGGCTTCTACTGGGCCACCCGCTCGGGTGTCACCGTGTCGATGGCCGACGTGATCGTGCCGCCGAACAAGCAGGAGATCCTCGACCGCTACGAGAAGGAAGCCGACGGGATCGAAAAGAAGTACCAGCGCGGTGCTTTGAACCACGACGAGCGCAACGGCGAGCTGGTCAAGATCTGGCAGCAGGCGACCGAAGAGGTCGGCGAGGCCCTGCGGGCGCACTACCCGGAGGACAACCCGATCATCACGATCGTCGACTCCGGCGCCACGGGTAACTTCACCCAGACGCGCACGCTGGCCGGCATGAAGGGTCTGGTGACCAACCCGAAGGGTGAGTTCATCCCGCGGCCGATCAAGTCCTCGTTCCGTGAGGGCCTGACGGTGCTGGAGTACTTCATCAACACCCACGGCGCCCGAAAGGGTCTGGCGGACACCGCTCTTCGTACCGCCGACTCGGGTTACCTGACCCGTCGTCTGGTGGACGTGAGCCAGGACGTCATCGTTCGCGAGGCCGACTGCGAGACCGAGCGCGGCATCACCGTCACGCTGGCCGAGCTGGCTTCCGACGGCTGGCCACATCCGCGACCCGCACATCGAAACCTCGGCGTACGCGCGGACTCTGGCCGCCGACGCCGTCGACGAGAAGGGCAACGTCGTCGTCGAGCGGGGTCACGATCTCGGTGACCCGGCCATCGATGCGCTGCTCGCGGCGGGCATCACCGAGGTCAAGGTTCGCTCCGTGCTGACCTGCACCACGGGCACCGGCGTGTGCGCCATGTGCTACGGCCGTTCGATGGCGACCGGCAAGCTGGTCGACATCGGCGAGGCCGTCGGCATCGTGGCCGCACAGTCCATCGGCGAGCCCGGTACGCAGCTGACGATGCGCACCTTCCACCAGGGTGGTGTCGGTGAGGACATCACCGGCGGTCTGCCCCGCGTGCAGGAGCTGTTCGAGGCCCGCGTGCCGCGCAACAAGGCGCCGATCGCCGACGTCAGCGGTCGCGTGCAGCTGGATGAGACCGAGGCGTTCTACAAGATCACCATCGTCCCTGACGACGGTGGCGAGGAAGTCGTCTACGACAAGCTGCCCAAGCGCAACCGTCGCCTCAAGGTGTTCAAGCACGAGGACGGCACGGAGCGGCTGCTCTCCGACGGCGACCACGTCGAGGTCGGCCAGCAGCTGATGGAAGGCTCCGCGGACCCGCACGAGGTGCTGCGTGTCCAGGGCCCCCGCGAGGTGCAGGTTCACCTCGTCAAGGAGGTCCAGGAGGTCTACCGCGCTCAGGGTGTGTCGATCCACGACAAGCACATCGAGGTGATCGTCCGGCAGATGCTGCGTCGCGTCACGATCATCGATTCGGGTGCGACGGAGTTCCTGCCCGGCTCGCTGACCGAACGTGGCGAGTTCGAGACCGAGAACCGTCGGGTGGTTGCCGAGGGTGGCGAGCCCGCGGCGGGTCGCCCGGTGCTGATGGGCATCACCAAGGCGTCGCTGGCCACCGATTCGTGGCTGTCGGCGGCGTCGTTCCAGGAGACCACGCGAGTGCTGACCGATGCGGCGATCAACTGCCGCAGCGACAAGCTGCAGGGTCTGAAGGAGAACGTGATCATCGGCAAGCTGATCCCGGCCGGTACCGGCATCAACCGGTACCGCAACATCCAGGTGGAGCCGACCGAGGAGGCGCGGGCTGCCGCGTACACGATCCCGTCGTACGAGGATCAGTACTACAGCCCCGACTTCGGCCAGGCCACCGGAGCCGCGGTTCCGCTGGACGACTACGGCTACAGCGACTACCGCTGAGTCGAGACGAGAAAGCCCCCGGAATTCCCGGGGGCTTTTTCGTGGGCGCCGAGTGTGCGCTGGCGGCGAGATTTCGGGCCCTGGGTTCAAGGGGTGATTGCAACACTTCGTCGATTTAGGAGTGTTGATGGTTTCGTATCACTCGTTGAATTCAGTGCAGCGCCGGTTTTGGGAGTTGGTGGCCGACGGGGTGCAGCCGGGCGTTGCTGGGATGGCTGTCGGCGTGTCGAATCGCTGCGGGGAGGCTTGGTTCCTTCAGCGTGGCGGTGTGAATCCAGGATTGCGTGAACCAAGAGGTCAGAGGCGGCCGCGGCTGACGCCGTTGGAGCGCGACGAAATCTCGATCGGCACGGCCTGCGGGGAATCGGAGCGATCGATGGCGCGCCGGCTGGACCGGGTGCCGTCGACGGTCATGCGCGAAATCGCCAACAATGGCCGCTGCCGCGGCGCCACGGGCCGATATCGGGCCCGGCACCGCTTCGGGGCCGATCGCGGCGGCTGGGACGCCAAGTCGGGGTATCGCGGCAGTGTCGCGCAGGCCCGCAGTGAGGAGCGGGTCCGCCGCCCCAAGGCCGGCAAGCTGGACCGCAATCTGGAGCTGCGCAGTAGCGCCCGGAATTCCCGGGGGCTTTTTCGTGGCGCCGAGCGTGGCGGCGAGATTTCGGGCGATTTTTCGCCGTGGACGCACACTCGACGAAGCGTCGGACCGTCTCATTAGACTGGGCGCCGTGCTCATTGGTTCGCACGTCCACCAGGACGATCCACTCGCGGCTGCCGAGGCCGACGGCGCCGATGTGGTGCAGTTCTTCCTCGGCAACCCGCAGAGCTGGAAGAAGCCCAAGCCACGCGACGACGCCGACACGCTGAAGGCGGCCAGCATGCCGCTGTATGTGCATGCGCCGTATCTGATCAACGTGGCGTCGGCGAACAACCGCGTCCGCATCCCGTCGCGCAAGATCCTGCAGGACACCTGCGACGCGGCCGCGGAGATCAACGCCACCGCGGTGATCGTGCACGGCGGCCACGCCGACGACAACGACATGGATGCCGGCTACGAGCGGTGGGTCAAGGCGCTGAAGTATCTCGACACCGATGTGCAGGTGTATCTGGAGAACACGGCAGGCGGCGACCATGCGATGGCCCGCTACTTCGACACCATCGGCCGGTTGTGGGACCACATCGGCGACACCGGCATCGGCTTCTGCCTGGACACCTGCCATGCGTGGGCCGCGGGGGAGGCGCTGATCGACGCCGTCGACCGCATCAAGGCGCTCACCGGCCGCATCGACCTGGTGCACTGCAACGACTCCAGGGACGCGGCGGGCTCCGGTGCCGACCGGCACGCCAACTTCGGCACCGGCCAGATCGACCCCGACCTGCTCGTCGCTGTTGTCAAGGCCGCCGACGCGCCCGTGATCTGCGAGACGGCCGACGAGGGCCGCAAGGACGACATCGCTTTTCTGCGGGAGCACGTCGACTGATCCGGTCCGAGCACGGTTCTATTACCGAATTCTGATCGAACCTACGGTTTCACCTTGGTGAACTACCCTCGAACGGGTGTCCGCGATCGACGAGGCGCCAGTTGCGTTGACGCACGCCGTCGACGAGCCCGTGGCGACCCGCGGTCGACAGCTGAAGATCCTGCGAAGGGTCGCGATCGCCGTTTGGGCCGTGATCGTCGTCTACCGCACGGTTACCGACGGCTTTGCGTTCAACCGCGAGTTGCTGCTGCTCTACATCTGCACGGGCCTGGCTGCTGCCAGCATCGGGCAGGGCCGCCGCATGCTGTACGTGATCCGGGACTGGTTGCCGTTCGCCCTGGTTCTGGTGGCCTATGACCTCAGCCGGGGTGCGGCGACGCTGATCGGCAGGCCGACGATGTGGCATTGGCAGGCCGATGCCGACCGCTGGTTGTTCTTCGGGAACATGCCGACGGTGTGGTTGCAGGAGCGACTGAAGCTGCCGTATCCGCCCTGGTGGGAAGTCGTCATGAGCACGGTTTACATGTCGTTCTTCGTGATGCCGTACGTGGTGGCGGGTGTGCTTTGGTTGCGTAACCGCGATGAGTGGAAGGCGTTCGTCAGGCTGTTCGTCGGTTTGTCCTTTGCTGCCCTGGTGATCTACTGCCTGCTGCCTGCGGCGCCGCCATGGGCCGCGGCCCGCTGTACCGCGACCGACGTCGAAGGAGGGCCGTCCGGTCCCAGTTGCATGTTCAGCTCGGCCCGTGGCGTCCCCGACGGCGGACTGCTCGGCTCGATGCAATCCACGCAGGATGGAGCGAACGGCTGGATCGAGCGCATCGTCGGACGTGGCTGGGGCAAGTTGAATCTGCAAACGGCGAGCGCGTTGATCGACCAGGGCCAGGCCAGCGTCAATCTGGTGGCGGCGATCCCGTCTCTGCATGCGGGTCTGACGCTGGCCATCGCGGCTTTCCTGTGGAACCGGGTGCATCGCGCGTGGCGGCCGGTGCTGGCCGCTTACGTGATCGTCATGGCCTTCACGCTGGTCTACACCGCCGAGCACTACGTCGTCGACATCCTGCTCGGATGGGCGCTGGCAGCGGTCGTACTGGTGGCGATCCACTGGTTCAAATCGAGACGGGCCAGGTCGGCGGCGCCTGAAATCGCCGACTTTCCAACAAGTGCCTCGCATCGTTCGTGATGTGATCCCTGCGTGCAGACATCCTCGCGCGGTTTCACGATCGCCTACTCGGTCGACGGCGACGGGCCACCCCTTCTGCTCCTTCCCGGAACGCTGTGTGCGGCTCGGCACTGGGTCGACTTCGGATACAGTGCGACGCTCGTCAAGCACTGGCGGGTGATAAGCGTCGATCCGCTGGGGCACGGTGCGAGCGACACCCCACACGACGCAGACTCGTATGAAGCGGCAGCAGTGACCGCCGATCTTGTCGCCGTGTTGGACGCCGAAGGCGTGCAACACGCGACGGTGTGGGGTTACTCGCGAGGCGGCTGGTTGGCGTGCAACCTTTCCAGCCGCTACCCCGACCGGGTGGATCGCATCGTGGTCGGCGCTTACGCGATGAACGCCCACGAAGCGGAGGTCGGCAGGCTGCTCATTCCCCTGGCCGGCTTCCTACGAGAGGGCGACTGGGCTGCGCTCTGGCAGGCGCTCAACGTCACCGACCGAGCATTTCAGCAGATGATGGAGGACAGCAACGACCCGCTTGCGGTAGCCGCCGCCATCGACGGTTCGTTGCGGCCGACCCGATTCGTCGACCCCGCCTCGATCCATTGCCCTGCAACCTATTACGTCGGTTCCAAAGACTGGATCGTGCCGCACGTGCGTGCCGACGTCGGAGCTCTCGGCGCCACCCTCGACGTCATCGACGGCCAAGGGCATATCGGATCATTCTTCGCGGCGGCCGACCCGGTGCTGACCGCGGTGAGCGCGCGCCTCGGCCGTTGACGCGCTGACTACCAACCGACAAACAAACTCCTAGTCTGGTGCCATGGTCACGAGGCTCACGGCGCTGCTGGCCCTGCTTTTGGTGGTGGTCGGCTGCTCGGCACCGGGTTCGGCCGCCCCGCAGGGTTTCGCGACGGGGTCGACTGTTCACGGGTTGAGATTCGGCGGTCTGGACCGGACCTACCGCCTCTACATTCCCGACGGGCTACCGACGTCCGCGCCGCTCGTGGTGATGCTTCACGGTGGGTTCGGCAGTGCGGAGCAGGCCGAAAGGGCTTACGGCTGGGACCAATTGGCCGACAGCGCGAAGTTCGTCGTCGCCTACCCCGACGGAGAGGGCCGAGCCTGGAACACCAACGGCGGCTGCTGCGGGCGGCCCGGGCGGGAGAACATCGACGACGTCGGATTCATCACGGCGGTCGTCAAGGACATCGGCGCGAACATCGGCGTCGACGCCGATCGCGTCTATGCCACCGGTATCAGCAACGGCGGCATGATGTCGTACGCACTTGCCTGCAACACCGCGACATTCGCCGCGATCGGGCCCGATTCGGCGACCCAGCTCGACGCCTGCGCGGCGCCGCATCCCACGTCCGTCATGCACATCCACGGCACCGCGGACCGGTTGATCCGCTACGA
This sequence comes from uncultured Actinomycetota bacterium, assembly GCA_963813275.1. Classification (GTDB taxonomy): domain Bacteria; phylum Actinomycetota; class Actinomycetes; order Mycobacteriales; family Mycobacteriaceae; genus Mycobacterium. The sequence goes on from CAWEYH010000002.1 coordinate 282,730, forward strand.
CGGCGAGCCGGGCGTCGGCGTCGCCCGCATCGACGGGCCTCCGGTGGCGGATCTCAACGCGTTCTGGCGCGGTGTCGACCACTGCGCGCCGCCGGTGGCGACAACCGAGGGCGCGGTAACCACGTCGACGGCGGACTGCCCCGAGAACCGAAGCGTCGTTCTGAAGACCGTCGACGGCGGCGGCCATGAGTGGCCGGCGTTCGCGACGGGTGCCCTGTGGCAGTTCTTCGATGCCCATCCGCGCCTGAGCGCCTAAACGTTTTGGCGAACGTCGCCGTTTACGATTGCGCGCATGTCGGATACCGAACCGGTGCAGCAACCTCAGTCTCACGCGCAGCCCGTGCCGGCGACGGGCGGTGGTGGGCGCTGGCTGGCGCTGCTGTCGCTTCTCATCGCGTTGACGGCCATCGGTGTCGCCGCATGGGCCATGGTGATGGCCTGGCCGCAAAGAGAGGGATCCGTCCAGCCGACCGCCGAGTCGAAGCAAAAGGTGTGCGCCGCATTCGACACGGTGAGCAAGGCTGTTCAGCTGCAGACGCACGCCGACCTCGGACCTGATCCCGTTGCGGCGGAGGCGGTGGCGGGTAACGCCAGGCTGTCGCTGATCGGCGGCGGCGAATATCTGCGCAGCCGCGTGGACGAGCAGACGCCGCCCGAACTGGCCGAAGCCGTTCGCCTGTTTGCGAACGACCTCGAGGACATTGGGGTCAATGCCCTGGCAGGCGCGACGAACGACGACCCGCAACAGGCCGCGCGGCTCACCGCGGGCGAGGACGGCAGGAACAAGGTCGCCGACCTCTGCAAGTAGCTTCAGCCGGAGTCGCGCAATTGGCATTACGCATCTTGTGCGGCTGTCGGGAAAATGTAATATCAAGGCATGCCAGACACGCACGTCGTCACCAACCAGGTTCCTCTGCTCGAGGACTTCAACCCGGCGTCGTCGCCGGTGCTGACCGAGGCTCTGATCCGCGAGGGCGGCGAATGGGGGCTCGACGAGGTCATCGAGCTCGGCGCGCTGTCCGGCAGCGCGCAGGCGCAACGCTGGGGTGAGCTGGCCGACCGCAACCAGCCGATCCTGCACACGCACGACCGCTTCGGCAATCGCGTCGACGAGGTCGAGTACGACCCCGCCTACCACGAGCTGATGAAGGTGGCGATCGGCCACGGCCTGCACGCCGCGCCGTGGGCCGACGACCGGACGGGCGCCCACGTCGTGCGGGCCGCCAAGACGTCGGTGTGGACCCCCGAACCCGGTCACATCTGCCCGATCTCGATGACCTACGCCGTCGTTCCCGCGCTGCGCAACAACAAGGAACTGGCCGATGTCTACGAGCCGCTGCTGACCAGCCGGTCCTACGATCCCGAACTCAAGGTGCCTGCAACAAAAGTCGGCATCACGGCGGGCATGTCGATGACCGAGAAGCAGGGCGGATCCGACGTGCGCGCCGGCACCACCCAGGCGACGCCGAACGCCGACGGCAGCTACAGCCTGACCGGGCACAAGTGGTTCACTTCCGCGCCGATGTGCGACGTCTTTCTGGTGCTGGCCCAGGCGCCGGCCGGGCTGTCGTGTTTCTTCCTGCCGCGGGTGCTGCCCGACGGCACCCGCAACCGAATGTTCTTGCAGCGGTTGAAGGACAAGCTCGGCAACCACGCCAACGCCTCATCGGAGGTCGAGTACGACGGCGCCACCGCGTGGCTGGTCGGCGAGGAGGGCCGCGGCGTGCCGACCATCATCGAGATGGTCAACCTCACCCGGCTGGACTGCACGCTGGGCAGCGCGACCAGCATGCGCACCGGCCTGACGCCGCGCCATCCACCACGCCCAGCATCGAAAGGCGTTCGGCGCCTACCTGATCGACCAACCGCTGATGCGCAACGTGCTGGCCGACCTCGCGGTCGAAGCCGAGGCCGCCACGATCGTCGCGATGCGGATGGCCGGTGCCACCGACGCCGCGGTGCGCGGTGACGAACGCGAAACGCTGCTGCGCCGCATCGGGCTTGCCGCCAGCAAGTACTGGGTGTGCAAGCGCGCGACGGCGCACGCGGCCGAGGCGATGGAATGCCTCGGCGGCAACGGGTATGTCGAGGAGTCGGGCATGCCGCGGCTGTACCGAGAGGCTCCGCTGATGGGCATCTGGGAGGGCTCGGGCAACGTCAGCGCGCTGGACACGTTGCGGGCCATGGCAACTCGGCCCGAATGCATCGACGTGCTGTTCGACGAGCTAGCCAAGACCACCGGCCAGGACCCGCGGCTGGATGCCCACGTCGACGGGCTCAAGGCGCAACTCGACGATCTCGAGACCATCCAGTACCGGGCCCGCAAGGTCGCCGAGGACATCAGCCTGGCGCTGCAGGGCTCGCTGCTGGTGCGGTACGGGCATCCGGCCGTCGCCGAGGCGTTCCTCGCCACCCGCCTCGGCGGCCAGTGGGGTGGCGCCTACGGCACCATGCCCGCCGGGCTGGATCTCGCGCCGATCCTCGAGCGCGCCTTGGTCAAGGGATGACCCACGCGATCAGGCCTGTCGACTTCGACGACCTGAAGACGATGACCTACGAGGTCACCGACCGGGTTGCGCGAATCACGTTCAACCGCCCCGAAAAAGGCAACGCGATCGTCGCCGACACTCCGCTGGAGCTGTCCGCGCTCGTCGAGCGCGCCGACCTGGATCCGCACGTGCACGTGATCCTGGTGTCGGGCCGCGGCGAAGGGTTCTGCGCCGGCTTCGACCTGTCCGCCTACGCGGAGGGCTCGTCGTCGGCCGGCGGCGGCAGCCCGTACGCGGACACCGTGCTGTCCGGCAAGACACAGGCCATCAACCATCTGCCCGATCAGCCGTGGGACCCGATGATCGACTACCAGATGATGAGCCGGTTCGTCCGCGGCTTCTCCAGCCTGATGCACTGCGACAAGCCCACGGTGGTCAAGATCCACGGCTACTGCGTGGCCGGCGGCACCGACATCGCCCTGCACGCCGACCAGGTGATCGCCGCGTCGGACGCCAAGATCGGCTACCCGCCGATGCGGGTGTGGGGCGTGCCCGCCGCGGGGCTGTGGGCGCACCGGCTCGGCGATCAGCGCGCGAAACGCCTTCTGTTCACCGGTGATTGCATCAGCGGCGACGCAGGCGGCGGACTGGGGGTTGGCGGTCGAGGCACCCGATCCCGCCGATCTCGACGAGCGCACAGAACGTCTCGTCGAGCGCATCGCGGCGATGCCGGTCAACCAGCTCATCATGGCGAAGCTGGCGCTCAACACCGCGCTTCTGCAGCAGGGCGTCGCCACCAGCCGGATGGTCAGCACCGTCTTCGACGGCGTCGCCCGCCACACGCCGGAAGGGCACGCGTTCGTCGCCGAGGCGCGCGAGCACGGCTTCCGCGAGGCCGTGAAGAGCCGCGACGAACCCTTCGGCGACGCAGGCCGCAAGACGTCCGGGGTCTGACCGATGGCCGAGCGCTGCGCCGGATGACGGCGCGGTCGGTCGTGCTGAGCGTGCTGCTCGGCGCGCACCCCGCATGGGCCACCGCGGGCGAACTGATCCGTCTCACAGAGGATTTCGACATCAGGGAAGCCGACGCTGCGGGTCGCGCTGACGCGGATGGTCGGTGCGGGGGACCTGGTCCGGTCCGAGGACGGCTACCGGCTTTCCGACCGGCTGCTGGCCCGGCAGCGGCGCCAGGACGACGCGATCAACCCGCAGCTGCGGTCGTGGGACGGCACATGGACGACGCTGGTGATCACCAGCGTCGGCATCGATGCGCGCACGCGCGCCGCATTGCGAACGACGTTGCAGCAGAACAGATTCGGTGAGTTGCGCGAAGGCGTTTGGCTGCGCCCGGACAACTTGAAGCTCGTCCTGCCGCGCGAAGTGCTGTCGCGGGTGCGCGTTATGCACGGGTACGACGACAACGCCGCCGAACTGGCTGTCGCAGTTGTGGGATCTGCCGGGCTGGGCGGCCACCGGCAGGCAACTGCTCGACGACATGACGACCGCCACCGACGTTCCCGGCCGGTTCGTGGCGGCGGCGGCAATGGTGCGCCACCTGCTCACCGATCCCGTGCTGCCCGACGAGTTACTGCCCGACGACTGGCCGGGTGACGCGCTGCGGCAGTCCTATGCACAGTTCGCCACCGAGCTGGTGGCAAGACGAAACGAGTCCGAACTGATGGAGATTCAATGAGTGTGCGAGTCGAGCGCAGCGGAGCCTGTCACCACCGTCATCATGAACCGGCCCGAGGCGCGCAACGCCGTCAACGGCCCGACGGCCGCCGAATTGTTCGCCGCCTTCGACGAGTTCGACCGTGACGACTCGGCGTCGGTGGCGGTGCTGTGGGGCGACAACGGAACCTTCTGCGCCGGAGCCGATCTGAAGGCGTTCGGCACGCCCGACGTCAACCCGGCGCACCGGACCGGGCCGGGGCCGATGGGGCCGACGCGGATGGTGTTGTCCAAGCCGGTGATCGCCGCCGTCAGTGGCTACGCCGTCGCAGGCGGACTGGAGCTGGCGCTGTGGTGCGACATGCGGGTGGTGGAGGAGGACGCCGTCATGGGCGTCTTCTGCCGACGCTGGGGCGTGCCGCTGATCGACGGCGGCACCGTCCGGCTGCCGCGGCTCATCGGGCACAGCCGTGCCATGGACATGATCCTGACCGGTCGCGCCGTCGACGCCGAAGAGGCGCTGGCGATGGGTCTGGCCAACCGCGTCGTGCCGAAGGGTCAGGCGCGGCAGAAGGCCGAGGAGCTCGCGGCGGAACTGGCCGCGCTGCCGCAGCAGTGCATGCGGGCCGACCGGATGTCGCAGCTCAACCAGTGGGGGATATCCGAGTCGGAGGCGATGGACTTCGAGTTCGGCAGCCTGTCGCGCGTTGCGGGAGAAATCGCTCGAGGGCGCACAGCGCTTCGCAAAGGGGGCGGGCCGTCACGGCGCACCCGCCTAGGACTCGACGAACTGCTGGCTCCTGACGAACTCTTCGATGGCGTCCGCGCCCACGTCGGCTCCGTCTTGCTGCCGAATCCCGGCACCGAGTCGATCGGCCGCCTCGCGGTAGGCGACGTCGTCGAGGACCGTCTCGATCGCTGCCCGAATGCGTTTCGGCCGAGCGTGTTTCGGTAGCAGGATGCCAGCGCCGACGCGCTCGAGCGCCGCACCGACACCCTTCTGGTCGATCATCGGATTGGCGGGCATGACCACCTGCGGCACTCCGAAGGACAGCGCCCGCATCGCCGTGCTGTGGCCACCGTGTCCCACCACCAGAGAAGCGGTCGGGAGCACCTCGTCGTGGTCGAGCCAGGCGTGCATCGTCGCGTTCTTCGGCACCCGCAGCCCGGAGGCATCGATACCCGGTCCCACCGTCACGGTCGCCTCGACTGCCAGAGGTGCGACCGCGTCGAGGATGTTCTGGAGCATTCGGCGCTGCCCGGCGAAGGCACACGTGCTGAGGCTGACCAGGATTCGCGGCACAGGTGCAGGAACGGCTGCGCGCGGTACACCTTGCCACACCACGCCGGTATGGCACACCGCAGGAGCACCGCGCATCGGATCGAGGTCGGCGCGCGCGGCGACCACCTGCAGCAGACCGCGGTGTTCGGGCCCGAGGGGATCCGTGCCACGCAGACGGAGCATCCATCCGACCGGACTCGCTGCGAGATCCTGAACCGCCCGATAGAAGCAGTGCACGAAGACGATCGTCGGGATGCCGGAGTTCGCGATCTCGGGAATTCCCGCAGTGAGGATCATGTCGACGACAACGGCGTCCACACCGTGACGCCGCGCAGCCTCCACCACGCAACGGCCAAGTTGTCGATCCGCCGCCACCCGGGCGAAGGCCGTCATCATGGCGCCCAGCGATCGCTGCGCGGTGGGATCGAAATGTTGTCCGTCGGTGAACGGTTCGAACGCAAAACCGGCGGCTTCGACCTTTTCGCGAATGCCGCGATGACCGAGAACCTGCACCTCGACGCCGCGGGCCGCAAGCGCCCGCGCGACCGCCAGCTGCGGTGCAATGTTGCCCCCGCCGTCCACGATTGCGAAGAGTATCTTCATCGCGCCTCCTCTGCCTTCGCGAGATCCGTTGCGGCCAAGAGTGTCTCGGTCATGAACGACATGCGGTCGTGCACGTCGTCGACGGACAACCCGCGGTCGAGGCGCAGGAGTTTCCAGGCGTAGACGTCGGTCGCGACGACGAGCACGTCGACCATCCGCAATCGCGTGGCGGCCTGCTCGGGAAGACGGTCGGCGAAGACCGTCTCCACCCATTCGCGGTGTGCGAGCCTGCCCGCGTTGTTCATCCGCTGGGCGCGGACGTCCTTCTCGTCGGCGGCGAGCATGGTCAGCGCGATCTCGCCACGGCGCTCGTAATGGGCGATGAGCACATCAAGCGCGCCGGGCAGATCGTCGGGCGGCGGCGTACGTTCGGCCATCACCTCGTCGTATGCCTGCGACCACGCCGCATCGATCAACCGGTCGCGGCTTCCGAAATGTCGCAGCACCGTCTTCACCGTCACATCTGCGCGCTCGGCGACCGCAGGCAGCGTGATCGCGAACGACCGCTCGGCCATGAAGGTGTCGATGGCGGCCTTGACTGATCGCGTCACGGGTGGCGGTCTTGGCCTCCTGACGCGCGCTCATGTCGTATCTGCGCGATTTCATGTCCACGGCAATGTACACCGAATGAGCTTTTGGTGTCCATACCTATGGACACCAAAGTTCTGGGCCGTCAGCCCTTGCTGATCTTGTTGCCCGAGCCGGTGTCGTTGATCTTCGGATCGCCCTGCTTGTAAGTGATCGTGTTGTTGAAGCCGACGACGCTGAGGTCCTTGTCGATCTTGTCGATGGTGACCGTGTTGTCGGCGCCGCCGATGTTGGCGTTGGCGCAGGTGCCCTTGACGGTCAGCTTGTTGTTGTTGCCGCCGATGTTGATCGATTTGCCGTCCGCGCAATCGATTTCGGCCGTCGTGCCGACCGATCCGTAGTTGATGGTGTTACCGATCTCGACCTGGCCGCCCGAGCTGCCCACGGTCGCGGTCGGACTGTTGGTGTCGCTGCTTTCGGCGCCGCAGCCGGCGAGGCCGATCGCCGCGACGGCCGCGGCCACTCCGATGAATACGGGCATGTGCGCGCGCATGGGTCCTCGCTTCCCGTTGTGTACGACGACTGCTGGGGCGATCACGCCGGAACGCGGTCGATCCGGTTCGTCATTCCCAGTTCTCGGCCGCGGTCCCAGACGACCGGATCGCCGCTCTTGTAGAAGACGGCCTGGTCGGAGCCGTAGACCGTGATGTCGTTGATCACGTTGTCGGCGACGATCGTGTTCGACGAGCCCTGCACCGTCACGGCCCAGCACGTGCCCAGCGCGGTGATGGTGTTGCTCGATCCGTTCACCAGCAGCGTCGACTCGTTGCAGTCGATCGTCTGGTTGACGCCGATTCCAGTGATGTGCGTGTCGCCGTTCTTGGCCTGTGCGGCGGGCACACCCACGGCGAGCGCGGGCAGTGCGACAAGGCACGCCGCCACAGACCGGCCCAGCGCTTTCCAACCCCCAGCGGTCATGGCTGTAGAGCGTACGTCGTGGGCTCCGTCGATGGCAGTACTTGGTCGGTTCTGTTCGCAGGTGAGAGTGCTGGAACGAGTCGCGGCCGCCGCATTGTGCCCGGTACCGTGTCCATCGATGCGTTGGCGTGCCAAAGCGGTTGCTGTCGCGGCGGTCACAGCTGTGGTGACCGTCGCCGGATGTGCGCAGACCGTCGGCGGGACCGCGCAGAGGACCCGTCCGGCCGTGCCCGATCCGGAGCGCAGCTACGGCTACGTCGACGATCGGTGCGGGCTGTTGGCGGACAGCACGGTCCAGGAAATGCTCTGCGCCCAGAACGTGGTGCGTCCATACAGCGGTGCGGTGTGCCAGTACGTGTTGGAGCGCGGCGCCGGGCCCGACGTCGGCGCCGCTGCGCCTGAGACGACGATCGACGTCGTCTTCTCCTGGTTCGAGACCGGCAACCTCGACCGCGAACAGGCCCTGGCGAAACTGCGCGGTGCGCAGATCACCGAGAAGGTCGTCGAGCGCCACCAGGCATTCCTGGCGCGCCGCGACACCAACGGCGCCGCCTGTTCGGCGACGGCCGCGGCAGGTCCGGGTGTGCTGAGCTGGTGGGTGCAGTACCGCGGAAAGGCCGACGCCGACCCCTGCAAGGACGCCGAAAAGCTGCTCGCGGCCACGCTGTCGTCGGAGCTCTAGATCATGTCCCGCCGAACCTCGCTCACCTACAACGCCGCGGTGCTGGCCGGCGTCGCCGTACTCGCCTGCGCCTGCGGGGCGCCCGACCATCCGGCGGCGACGACCGGCACGCCCCCAGCCACCGCCGACGGCGGCTTTGCGAGCGGGGAGTGCAACAACGTCACCGACGCCGACATCGCCAAGGCGGTGGGGTCGACGACGTTCACCAAGGTCGTCGACAGCGACGCGGGCTGTTTCTGGCAGGAGAACACGATGCTCGGCACGTTCGGCGCCGGCATGGGCATCTCGACGTGGTGGTACCGCGGCAGCGATATGGACACCGAGCGGACGCTGGAGAAGCAAGCGGGCCGCACGCTGACCGAACTGTCCGTCGACAACAACAAGGGATTCAAGGCCTTCGACGCGAACGCCTGCAGCATCTACGTGTCCAAGGGCGGCGACGTCATCACGTGGTCGATCCAGACGATGAACCCGGCCACCCTGCCCGATCTGTGCGGCATCACCGAGAATCTCGCGCAGCTCAGCCAGGACCGTGTCAACTGAGTCGACGAAAACTAGAGGTGTAAGCAAACCCGGCCCGCCCACAGCGGTCTGCCCGCCACTCCCAAGCAGGATGGCGGGCCGCCGCGTGAGCGTCGCGGAAGTTTTGTTTGCTGGTGATTCAACCCACCCGGTACCTCGCAGGCATGTGCGCGTCAGCATCGCCGAGGAAACCAACTACCCGCGCTGGCGCAGCGCAGGCAGAACACCGACCTAAGGTAGCGTCATTTTCTATGAGGAAGCTCACCGCTCGTACCGCCTGCGCAGTCGGTGCGATCGCTGTGTCGATGGCCGTGTTCGGAACTGGTACCGCCGCGGCGGACGCCTACGCTGGTAAGACCTATGCCGACGCGTCGCAGGCATTGAGTAATGCCGGGCTGAAGGGCGTCGTCGCAGGCCAGGTTGGTGACACGCTTCCGCAGGATCAATGCGTGGTGACATATTCGCAGAAGGCGCCCTGGATCAAAGGGGACAATTTCAAACCGGTCAGCGACACGGTGCTGCTGTATTTAGACTGCAATGCTGCCGTGGCGTCGGCCGGCACGCCCGGGAACTCGGCGGCAAGTCCCGAAGGCCAGAAGGCCAAGAAGGAGCAAGAAGCCGAAGTGTGGAGGAGCACCACGCCCGATGGTGCCGCGTGGTGCGCGCAAGCGCAGAAAGACCATCCTGACTGGGGAGCAGCGGCCTTTAAAGGATGCCCAGGCTAACGACTGAGTGATCGGTGCCGCCTCGCTGAGAGTGCTGCCAGCCGGTCGCGGCGGTGTCGTTTGCTGGGTAGCGATTCGGCGGTGTCCTCCCCAGGTTGCCCACAGGTTCAGAGCGTGTACTGAGGACTCGGGGGACTCGCCAGCCATTTCGCGAACGTCGTGTCGCAATGTCGCGCGGATCTCTCGTAAGCCAACCCCGATAGGAGAGCCAGAGTGACAGAGCAGACCAACTTCACGCCTAAGCGCGTCAAGCTTATGTCGGCGATTGTGGGCGGCAGCGCCGTCGTCATAATGGGTGCGTTGACCGTAGCCCTGGGTGGCCACCCGAAAATGAACCCGTCGTTCGAAGGGATGAAGATGGGCACCACCGTCACCCAAGTCGCGCCCACCACATCGGCGCCGGATTCGGTGCTGGCGACGGCGCACGCAGAGCCGACGCTCAAGGCGACACGTCCAAAGGGTTTCTAATCACGGCAATAGAAATTGCCCTCAAAATAGCGCGGTTTCAGGCTCAGTAGCTGGGGCAGTCGATCGGCTCGCCGTAGTCGAAGTCGGCGGACCGGAACGGCGACGGCCAGATGGCGCGACCACAGCAGCGCACGGGCGCGGTCGCCTGGTTTGCGGGGTGCAGAATAATGAGCGCCACAACGCTAACCAGCGACCTTAGATTACTTACACAGGCATAGCGCTGCCGCCGCGGTAAGAGGTGTTAGTTTTCGCATATGGCAGCCCGGACCGAAGCTCACTCGTCCGGTCGACGACCGGCCAAGCTGAGCCGGGACGCCATCGTCAACGCGGCCCTGACCTTCCTGGATCGTGACGGCTGGGATGCGCTGACGATCAATGCCCTGGCCACCCAGCTCGGCACCAAGGGCCCGTCGCTGTACAACCACGTCGACAGCCTGGAAGACCTGCGCCGCACCGTGCGGATGCGGGTGGTCGGCGACATCATCGACATGCTGAACACCGTCGGCCAGGGCCGCACGCGCGACGATGCGGTGATGGCGATGGCCAGCTCCTACCGCAGCTACGCCCACCACCACCCCGGCCGCTACTCCGCGTTCACCCGGATGCCGCTCGGCGGCGACGATCCCGAGTTCACCGAGGCGACGCGGGCGGCGGCGGGTCCGGTCATCGCGGTGCTGGCCTCCTACGGGCTGGACGGCGAAGACGCGTTCCACGCCGCGCTGGAGTTCTGGTCGGCCATGCACGGATTCGTCCTGCTGGAGATGACGGGCGCGATGAACGGCATCGCCGACACCGACACCGTGTTCACCGACATGGTGATGAGGCTCGCGGCAGGCATGCAGCAGCGCTAAGCTCGCGCATGGGCTGACCTGCGGTAAGGGACGTCGTCGCGGGTTTGGAGCGACGTGCTCTGCCCTGGTATCGTGGACGCCCGTGCCTGGCAGATAGGCGGTTGCCGCACGCCGGGCCAATTCGCATGTCGTGAAGCATCGCAAATTGGATCGCCAAAATGCCGGTGCGGGCGCGTGCGACACTCCCGGTCGCGGGGTAAGCGAGCGGGGCATAACAGCAGTACAGAGACTTAGAACAACACGAAGAGACGAAGAAGAAAGCCGGTAGATGCCAACCATCCAGCAGCTGGTCCGCAAGGGTCGCCGCGACAAGATCGCCAAGGTGAAGACTGCGGCCCTCAAGGGCAGCCCGCAGCGGCGCGGCGTGTGCACCCGCGTGTACACCACCACCCCGAAGAAGCCGAACTCGGCGCTTCGCAAGGTGGCGCGCGTCAAGCTGACCAGCCAGGTCGAGGTCACGGCTTACATCCCCGGTGAGGGCCACAACCTGCAGGAGCACTCGATGGTGCTGGTCCGCGGCGGTCGTGTGAAGGACCTGCCCGGTGTGCGCTACAAGATCATCCGCGGCTCGCTGGACACCCAGGGCGTGAAGAACCGCAAGCAAGCGCGCAGCCGTTACGGCGCCAAGAAGGAGAAGAGCTGATGCCGCGCAAGGGGCCCGCACCCAAGCGTCCGCTGGTCAACGACCCGGTCTACGGATCGCAGTTGGTCACCCAGCTGGTCAACAAAGTTCTGCTGGACGGGAAGAAATCGCTCGCCGAACGCATTGTTTATGGTGCGCTCGAACAGGCCCGCGACAAGACGGGCACCGATCCGGTGGTCACCCTCAAGCGCGCTCTCGACAACGTCAAGCCCGCCCTCGAGGTGCGCAGCCGCCGCGTCGGTGGTGCCACCTACCAGGTTCCGGTCGAGGTTCGCCCGGATCGCTCGGTGACGCTGGCCTTGCGTTGGCTCGTCAGTTTCTCCAAGCAGCGCCGCGAGAAGACCATGATCGAGCGTCTGTCGAACGAGATCCTGGACGCCAGCAATGGCCTGGGTGCCGCCGTCAAGCGACGCGAGGACACGCACAAGATGGCCGAGGCGAACCGGGCCTTCGCGCACTACCGCTGGTGACTTTTCGCCGGTGTGCGGTGCGGCCGCCGGGCGTGACAGCAACAGCAACCAAGCAACCGAAAGAGTGAAATTTCCGTGGCACAGAAGGACGTGCTTACCGACCTGAACAAGGTCCGCAACATCGGCATCATGGCGCACATCGATGCCGGCAAGACCACGACCACCGAGCGCATCCTCTACTACACCGGCATCAGCTACAAGATCGGTGAGGTGCACGACGGTGCCGCCACCATGGACTGGATGGAGCAGGAGCAGGAGCGGGGAATCACCATCACCTCGGCTGCCACCACCACCTTCTGGAAAGACCATCAGATCAACCTGATCGACACCCCCGGACACGTCGACTTCACCGTCGAGGTGGAGCGCAGCCTGCGCGTGCTCGACGGCGCCGTCGCCGTGTTCGACGGCAAGGAGGGCGTGGAGCCGCAGTCCGAGCAGGTCTGGCGGCAGGCCGACAAGTACGAGGTCCCGCGCATCTGCTTCGTCAACAAGATGGACAAGGTCGGCGCCGACTTCTACTTCTCCGTCAAGACCATGGAGGACCGGCTCGGCGCGAACGTCATTCCGATCCAGCTGCCGATCGGCTCGGAGAGCGAGTTCGAGGGCATCGTCGACCTGGTCGAGATGAACGCCAAGGTGTGGCGGGGCGAGACGAAGCTCGGCGAGACCTACGACACCATCGAGATTCCCGCCGAACTGCAGGAGAAGGCCGACGAGTACCGCACCAAGCTGCTCGAAGCGGTCGCCGAGACCGACGAGGCGCTGCTGGAGAAGTACCTCGGCGGCGAGGAACTCACGGTCGAGGAGATCAAGGGTGCACTGCGCAAGCTGACGATCACCTCCGAGGCCTACCTGGTGCTGTGCGGCAGCGCGTTCAAGAACAAGGGCGTGCAGCCGATGCTCGACGCGGTCATCGACTACCTGCCGTCGCCGCTGGACGTGCCGCCTGCCACCGGCCATGCGCCCGGGAAGGAGGATGAGGTCATCATCCGCGAGCCGTCGACGGACGAGCCGTTCGCGGCGCTGGCGTTCAAGGTCGCCACTCATCCGTTCTTCGGCAAGCTGACGTATGTCCGGGTGTACTCGGGCAAGGTCGACTCCGGTTCGCAGGTCATCAACGCCACCAAGGGCAAGAAGGAACGGCTGGGCAAGCTGTTCCAGATGCACTCCAACAAGGAGAACCCGGTGGAGTACGCATCGGCTGGTCACATCTATGCGGTGATCGGGCTGAAGGACACCACCACCGGTGACACCCTGAGCGACCCGAACCACCAGGTCGTGCTGGAGTCGATGACGTTCCCCGATCCGGTGATCGAGGTGGCCATCGAGCCCAAGACCAAGAGCGACCAGGAAAAGCTGAGCCTGTCGATCCAGAAGCTCGCCGAGGAGGACCCGACCTTCAAGGTGCACCAGGACGTCGAAACGGGTCAGACGGTCATCGGCGGCATGGGCGAACTTCATCTGGACATCCTGGTGGACCGGATGAAGCGCGAGTTCAAGGTCGAGGCGAACGTCGGCAAGCCGCAGGTGGCCTACAAGGAGACCATCAAGCGCACGGTCGACAAGGTCGAGTTCACCCACAAGAAGCAGACGGGTGGCTCGGGCCAGTTCGCAAAGGTCCTCATCTCGATCGAGCCGTTCACCGGCGAGGACGGTGCCACCTACGAGTTCGAGAACAAGGTCACCGGTGGACGTATCCCGCGTGAGTACATCCCGTCGGTGGATGCCGGTGCACAGGACGCCATGCAGTACGGCGTGCTGGCCGGCTACCCGCTGGTGAATCTGAAGGTCACCCTGCTCGACGGTGCCTATCACGACGTCGACTCGTCTGAGATGGCGTTCAAGATCGCCGGTTCACAGGCTCTGAAAAAGGCTGCGGGACAAGCGCAGCCGGTAATCCTGGAACCGATCATGGCCGTCGAGGTCACCACGCCCGAGGATTACATGGGCGAAGTGATCGGCGACCTGAACTCCCGCCGTGGTCAGATCCAGGCCATGGAGGAGCGGAGCGGTGCCCGCGTCGTTAGGGCGCATGTGCCGCTGTCGGAGATGTTCGGCTACGTCGGCGACCTTCGGTCGAAGACCCAGGGCCGGGCGAACTACTCCATGGTGTTCGACAGCTACGCGGAAGTCCCCGCGCAGGTGTCGAAGGAGATCATCGCGAAGGCGACGGGTCAGTGAGAATCGAGGGCGCAGCCCGAGGCTCGGAGCTGATCCGGAGTCGAGCAATCGGCTCCGCGAAGGCGACAGGGCAGTAATCTGACCTGTCGCCACCGCGGCTATCAACAACTGCAAAGATCAACACACTGCTTTACAACAAGCACCAACACAGTCCAGGAGGACATAGAAGTGGCGAAGGCGAAGTTCGAGCGGACGAAGCCGCACGTCAACATCGGGACCATCGGTCACGTTGACCACGGCAAGACCACGCTGACTGCGGCTATCACGAAGGTTCTGCACGACAAGTTCCCCGACTTGAACGAGGCGTCGGCCTTCGACCAGATCGACAACGCGCCGGAAGAGAAGGCGCGTGGCATCACGATCAACATCTCCCACGTGGAGTACCAGACCGAGAAGCGTCACTACGCGCACGTCGACGCTCCCGGCCACGCCGACTACATCAAGAACATGATCACCGGCGCGGCCCAGATGGACGGCGCGATCCTGGTGGTCGCGGCGACCGACGGCCCGATGCCGCAGACGCGTGAGCACGTGCTGCTGGCTCGTCAGGTCGGCGTGCCCTACATCCTGGTGGCGCTGAACAAGGCCGACATGGTCGACGACGAGGAGCTCATCGAGCTCGTCGAGCTGGAGGTCCGCGAACTGCTGGCCGCCCAGGAATTCGACGAGGACGCCCCGGTCATCAAGGTGTCGGCGCTCAAGGCCCTCGAGGGGGACCCGGAGTGGGTCAAGTCCGTCGAGGAGCTGATGGACGCCGTCGACGAGTCGATTCCGGATCCGGTTCGCGAGACCGACAAGCCGTTCCTGATGCCCGTCGAGGACGTCTTCACGATCACCGGCCGTGGCACCGTCGTCACCGGTCGTGTCGAGCGTGGCGTGATCAACGTCAACGAAGAGGTCGAGATCGTCGGTATCAAGCCCGGCACCACCAAGACGACCGTCACCGGCGTCGAGATGTTCCGCAAGCTGCTCGACCAGGGCCAGGCAGGCGACAACGTCGGTCTGCTGGTCCGTGGCGTCAAGCGCGAGGACGTCGAGCGCGGCCAGGTCGTCGTGAAGCCCGGCACCACCACACCGCACACCGAGTTCGAGGGCAGCGTCTACATCCTGGCCAAGGACGAGGGCGGCAGGCACACGCCGTTCTTCAACAATTACCGTCCGCAGTTCTACTTCCGCACCACCGACGTGACCGGTGTGGTGACGCTGCCGGAGGGCACCGAAATGGTGATGCCCGGTGACAACACCGACATCTCGGTGAAGCTGATCCAGCCCGTCGCCATGGACGAGGGCCTGCGCTTCGCGATTCGCGAGGGCGGCCGCACCGTCGGCGCCGGCCGGGTCACCAAGATCGTCAAGTGACGATCTGACCTAGTTAGCCGAAGTGGCGCTCACCCCGAAAGGGTGGGCGCCACTTTGTATTTCGGCCCTGCGCTAGTCCATGGTCAGCACCATGCGGAACCGCGCTGCGCCGCTCATCATCTTGTCGTAGGCTGCCTGCGCCTCCGACAGCGGCACCGTCTCGATCATCGGCCGCACACCGGTCAGCGCCGAGAACCGAAGCGTGTCCTCGGAATCCTGCGACGTTCCTGACGCGTGGCCTTGAACGGACGACGACTTGAAGATGATGGCGACTGCCCGGCACCTGCGATCGGATCGTTGGACGCGCCGACGACGACGAGCTGCCCGCGCGCCTTGAGGCCGCCGAGGGTCGGCTGTCATCGCATCCGGCGACGGTGACGGTCGCCAGCACCACCTGTGCGCCGCCGAGCTTGTTCAGCTCCTCGGCGACGTCGGACGCTTTGGAGTCGATGTAGTGGTGTGCGCCAAGCTCTTTCGCCAGCGGCTCCTTGTCCTTGCCGCGCGCGATGGCAACAACTTCGAAGCCCATCTTGGCCGCGAACTGGATGCCGAGGTGGCCGAGTCCACCGACGCCGAGGATGGCGACAAGGTCGCCCGGCCGTGCCACGGACTCGCGCAGGGAGTTGAACGTCGTGATGCCCGCGCACAGCAGCGGTGCGGCGTCGACGTCGGAGAGATCGTCGGGGATACGAGCGAGGGCTTCCGCAGGCGCGACCATGTACTCGGCATAGCCGCCGTCGTAGGCGATGCCCGGGATCTGACCGTTCTCGCACGAGATGAAATCACCACGGCGACAAGGCTCGCAGGTGAAATCGCAGCCGCCGAACCAGCCGACGCCGACGCGGTCACCTGGACTCCAGGTGGTGACGCCGTCGCCGACTGCATCGACGACGCCCGCGACCTCGTGGCCGGGAGCGCGCGGGAACGAGTTGCCCATCCCGCCGGCCACGGTCAGGAGTCGGAATGGCAGACGCCGCAGGCATGGACCTTGACGCGGACCTGCCCGCGGGCTCGGTTCGGGAATTTCGACGTCGGTCAGCTCGAATTTTTCATTCGCCGCGGGGACGCGGGCGATCTTCATCGTTGCCACGATCGGGACATTACTCCGACGTCCTGGGCGGCACTTTGCGGCGCGGTTGCGAACGGTCAGCAGGCCGGCAACGCGACCGGCGGTGCCGGGATCGGCGGCGGTGCCACCAGCGGCACCACAGTCGGCGGCGACACCACCGGGGGGACGGCCGCCGCTACCGGAAGCGCCACCAGTGGCGCGGGCACGGGTGGCGACGCCACAAACGAGGTCGTCGCTGTCGCCGGGGGCAACTTGGCCACCAATGTCGTCAACTCGAACACCAACTCCGACAACGGCAATTACAGCGCCAACAGTGTCGGGTCGTCCGGCAACAACAGCAGCGGCAGCGGCTGGTGGCTGGGCAGCGGCAACAACACCACCATCGGAAACAACGGCAACGGCAACTCCAGCCAGAACGGCGCCTTCAACGGCAACGTGATGAACAACCAGGTGAACCTGCTCAGCCCCGTCATCGGCGGCACGGCAGCCAACGCCGCCGCAGCCACCGGCGGCGCGGGCACCAGCGCAGCCACCAACGTCGGTGCGCCGGTCGCCGGCGCGGCGGTCGGCACGACGACAAGCGCCAACCCGGCAGTCGGCGGACAAGCGGTGGGCGGCACGGCAGCCGGCGGCACCAACGGCGCCGTCAATACCGCTGGCGCAGCAACCGGCGGCACCAACGTCGGCACGGGAACCGACCGGCGGCGCAGTAGCCGGCAGTGTCGCCGACGCCGCGGATACCGCCGGTAACGGTTTCGGCGGCGCGGGCCTCGGCGGCGCGGGTATCGGCAACGCGGGCGTCGGCGGCTCGAATACCGCCGGCGCGAACACCGGCGGCGCGGCGCTCGGCTCCGCGCTCGGCGGCACAGCGGCGCAGGCGGTAACGCAGACCAACATCACCGCTGCCGGTAACCCCCAGAATTCGATCGGCAGCACGACCGGCTTCGGCGGGAATACCGGGAACACCACCGGTGGTGGCGCGCTGACCGCTCAGGCCGGCGGCGACGGGACCGGCGGCGACGGGACCGGCGGTGACGGAACCGGCGGGACCGGGACGGGCGGCTCGATCGCCGAAAACCAGACCGGAGGCAATGCCACCGTCGATCCCAACACGGTCGGGCAGGGTGCGTCGGGTGGCACCGGCGGGCAGGTGACGAACTCGCAGGTGGCCGGCAGTGCGACCGGTGGCGCCGCAAACGGTGGCGCGGCCACCAGCGGCAACACCACCGGCGGCAAGACCACGGGCGGAAACGCCACCGTCACCGGCACCGCGACAAGCGGTACCGCGACCGGCGGCAACGCGTCGAACAAGGTGAGCGGCACCGCCTCGGGCAACAGTTCCAACAACACCTCCAACACGAACACGAACAACAACAACGGGAACCACAGCTCCAACAGCGTGGGGTAATCCCGAGGAAAGAAAGGTCCTGGCGGGACCGTCGCTCGAAAGCGGCGGTCCCGCTTGCCTTTTCAGGTCGTGTCAGCGGCTCCGGAAGGCCAGCACGGCGACAGCGGCGGGCAGCAGCGCCGCGGCGATCGCAAGGAAGATGACCTCGATGCCCGCGCCCGTCGACATGCCCGTGCGTGCGCAGCACCTCGAGCATCGTGCCGGACACCGCGACACCGACGCCGGCCAGCGTCACCAATGACGTCAGCGCCACCCCGGCCGCCTCGCCCGCGCGCTCGGGCCGCACGACCGCCTGAGTCGCGACGGTGGTGAACGCGTACACGAGTCCCATGGTGAATCCGCACGCCGCTAAGCGCGATCAGATAGAGCACCCAGCCGTTCGACACTGCCAGCGCCGCAAGCGAAACAGCGGCTGCCACAGAGGCGGCACCCATCACCCGCACCGGCGGATACTTCGCGGCCAGCCTGCCCGACAAGGGGCCGCCCAGCGCCGCGCCGACCGACGGGCCGAGGAACGCAAGGCCCGCCGTCAACGGATCCAGGCCTCGCACCTGCTGCAGGTTCACCGTCGACAGATAGATGGTGACGGCGTAGGCGATGTTGGCGACGGTGCCCGCGAGCACCAGGATCGTGAACCGGCCGTTGCGGAACAGCGACAGGTCGACCAACGGCCAGCGCACCTGTCTCTCGACGAGCACGAACGCGCTCAGCACCGCGATCGAGCACGACGAATGCGACGATCGTGCCCGGCGCCGTCCAACCCCAGCCGGGTGCGCGGTCAAACGTCAACGTGAACAATCCGATTCCGACGGTGATCAACGCCAGGCCCGTCGAGGTCGATGCGTCGCGGCGCGGTGTCGTCCGAGCTCTCGGGAACGGTGAGCGCGCCAATCACCAATGACGCCAACGCAATACGGCACCAACAGCCAGAAGATCCACCGCCAGCCCAGCGTCTGGGTCAGCAGGCCGCCCACCAACGGCCCCGCCGCATTGCCCAATCCGGCAATGCCGTACGCCAATCCGATCGCATGGCTGGCGCGCACTGCGGGGAATGCGTTGGTCAGCACGGCTCACCGACACCGGGAAGATCAGTGCAGCACCGACTCCCTGCAGCGCACGGAAGGCGATCACCAGCGCGGCCGTCGGCGCCACGGCACACAGCGCCGATGCAACGCCGAACAACGCGATGCCCGCCAGCAGGGCCCGTCGGCGGCCGAAGATGTCGCCGATCCGCCCGGCCGGGACCATGAACGCGCCCAGCGCCAGCATGTAGACGCTGATCACCCACTGCAGATCGGTGGCAGTGCTGTTGAGGTCCGACGCCATCCGGGGCAGCGCCAGGTTCATCGCGAAATAGTCGATCTGGACGCAGAACAGAGCCGTCGATACCGCCGCCAGGATCCAGCGGGACCGAACGGCACCACTCGCCGAGTCCACGCGCCGACGATACGGCCCGCAACCTCCGAGGCCGCCGATCCCGGAATTTGTGATGCATCTGTAACGCGTGAGACCTGTGTGGCGATAGTTCCCGCATATACATTGTTTTTGCAGGTCGGGTTGGGGGTTCTATGTTTCGTCGGACGAGTGCGACAGCCTGTGCCGTCGCTGTGGCTGGAAGTGCATTGGTCGGGTTGACGGCCGGTACCGCAAACGCGGCGCCCGGTTGCCCCGACGTTCATTGGATGGGCGCCGCCGGCTCCGGTGAGCGCGACGGCTATGAAGCCACCGCGAACGACGGCATGGGCCAGGTCATCTACCAGTCGTACCTCGCCCTTCAGCAGCAGCTCGCGCAAGAGGGCCGCACCATCACCGCCGAAGCGGTCGACTATCCCGCCAAGGATGTGCCCGACGACCCCGGCGTGCTCGACTGGGCTGACTACATGCACAGCGTGGATGCCGGGACCGCCGCCCTGGGTGGGCAGTACGCGGCTTTCACCGCGCAGTGCCCCACCACCAAGGTGGTCCTCGCAGGCTATTCACAGGGTGCGATGGTCGTGCACCGCAACCTGCAGACGATCGGAGCCGATCCCAATCTGGCCGCATCGCTGTTGATCGCCGACGGTGACCGGATCCCCGACGACAACACGGTCAACATCGGCACGGCGTCGAAGAGTCCGGCGAAGACGGGCGGCGCCGCACAGGACTGGCCGATTCTGGCGCATGCTCCCGCGAAGCTTCCCGCCAATGTCGGCGTCCGGACCGTCAGCGTGTGCAACGCCGGGGACGCGGTGTGTGACTACGACCCGGACGCCGACAAGGTGTCGCCGATCGCCGTAGCGATTCACACCAGCTACACCACCGCGGACAACGATGGGCAGATGTGGACGTGGATGGTGCACCAACTGCTCAGCGGGCAGACATCCGGGCCGTTACCTGATACCTCACAGGTTCCCATCACCCGCGCCTAACTCGGCGTCAAAACGCCCGTGTTCGGGCTAATCTGACACGCGAACCGCCGGGGGAAGCGAGGAGCGTGGCAGATGGTGTGGCGTTACATCAAGGCGCAGCTGATGGTTCTGCTGTGCGGCGGTCTCGTCGGCCCGATCTTCTTGGCCGTTTACTTCGCCATCGGCCAGGAACCCATTCTGAAGTGGATGTTCTACGTCGGCCTGCTCATCACCGCGCTCGATGTTCTCATCGCGTTGGCCCTGGCCAACTTCAGCGCCAAGTCGGCCGCCAAGACCCAGGCCCTCGAGCAGACCGGTGTATTGGCGCTCGCGCAGATCACCGGCATCGGCGAAACGGGCACCCGCATCAACGACCAGCCGCTGATCAAGCTGCAGCTGCACATCGAGGGTCCGGGTATCGCGGCGTTCGACACCCAGGACCGGGTGATCGCCAGCGTGACGCGGATGGGCAATTTCAACAACCGTAAGCTGGTGGTGCTGGTGGATCCAGCCACCCAGGAGTACCAAATCGACTGGGAGCGAAGCGGTCTGATCAATGGCCTGGTGCCCGCAACGTTCACCATCGCCGAGGACAACAGAAGTTACGACCTCAGCGGCCAGACCGGTCCGCTGATGGAGATCCTGCAGATCCTCAAGGCCAACGGCATCGGCATGAACAACATGATCGATTTGCGGTCCAATCCCGTTGCGCGTCAACAGGTGCAGGCCATCGTCCGGCGGGCAGCGGCACAACAGGCCCCCGCCGGATACGCCCCGCCGCCGCCCCCGGGCGCGACGCCGTATCCGGGAGTGCCGCCGCCCGCTCAGTTCGCCGCGCCGCCGCCTCCGCCTCCTCCTCAGTACGCGGCGCCCCCAGAGCTCTCCACCTCACAGCGCCTGCAGGAGCTGGAGACATTGCGTGCCACCGGCGCTGTTTCGGAAGAGGAATACAACAGCAAGCGGGCGCAGATCCTCTCCGACCTCTGACATGGCCGCCCCCTCCGCTGAATACGGCGTCTACTCCGAGGTCGGCAAGCTGCGCAAGGTGCTGGTGTGCTCGCCTGGTCTGGCACACGAGCGACTGACGCCTACCAATTGCGACGACCTGTTGTTCGACGACGTGCTGTGGGTGCAGAACGCCCGCCGCGACCACTTCGACTTCATGGACAAGATGCGCGACCGCGACGTGGAAGTCGTTGAGCTGCACAATGTCCTGACCGAAACGATCGCCAACGACGCCGCCAAGGCGTGGCTGCTGGACCGTAAGATCGTCGCCAACGAGGTCGGCTTGGGACTGGTCGACGACACGCGGGGATTCCTGGACTCACTGCAACCGCGGCGGCTCGCCGAGTTGCTCATCGGCGGCATGTCGACGCGCGATTTACCCGCCGAGATCCAGTCTGGATACCGCGCCCTGGCCCGCGAAGCCGCTGGTGTCACCGAGTATCTGATGCCGCCGCTGCCCAACACCCTCTACACGCGCGACACCACCTGCTGGATCTACCAAGGCGTCACGCTCAACCCGCTGTTCTGGCCTGCGCGTCACGATGAAACGTTGTTGATGAAGACGATCTATGAGTTTCATCCCGACTTCGTGGGTTCGCGGGTGTGGTGGGGCGACCCCGAGCAGTCGTGGGGAATGGCCACCATCGAGGGCGGCGACGTGCTCGTCCCCGGCAACGGTGTCGTCATCATCGGAATGAGCGAGAGGACGTCGCGCCAGGCCATCACGCAGGTGGCGGCCAAACTGTTCGAGGAAGGCGCCGCGAGCAAGGTCATCGTCGCGGGCATGCCGAAGCTTCGGGCCGCCATGCATCTGGACACCATCTTCACTTTCGCCGACCGTGACGTGGTGACGCTCTACCCCGACATCGTCGACGCGCTGCAGACATTCGTGCTTCATCCCAGCGACGAGGATCCCGGCGTCGAGGTCGAGGAGGCCACCAAGCCGTTCGTCGAAGTCGTCGCAGACGCGCTCGGGCTGGCCAAGCTGAGAGTCGTGGAAACCGGTGGCACGAAATACGACTCGGAGCGCCAGCAGTGGGACAGCGGCAACAACCTGGTCGCCGTGGAGCCCGGCGTGGTGTTCGCCTACGACCGCAACACCCACACGAATTCCCTGCTGCGCAAGGCCGGAGTCGAGGTCATCACGATCGTCGGGGCCGAACTGGGCCGCGGCCGTGGCGGCGGCCACTGCATGACGTGCCCGTTGATCCGAGACCCCGTCGACTGACTCGGCAAGGGTGCTAGAACACGTTACAGTTCGGCTGTTAGCCTGGTCCGCAGCTTCACGGAAGGAGCAGCGGTGACGGCATCTGGCGGGCCCCTCGAAGGGCGAGTGGCATTCATAACGGGGGCCGCGCGCGGTCAGGGTCGGGCACACGCGATTCGGCTGGCCAGCGACGGCGCCGACATCATCGCCATCGACATCTGCAGGCCCGTCTCCGACACCATCACCTATCCGCTGGGCACCTCCGAGGAGCTCGCGGACACCGTCAGGGCCGTAGAGGCCACCGGCCGCAAGGTGCTGGCGCGCGAGGTCGACATCCGCGACCTGGCCGCGCTGCAGAAGGTGGTCGCCGACGGCGTCGAGCAGTTCGGCCGGCTGGACATCGTGGTGGCCAATGCCGGTGTGCTGAGCTGGGGCCGGATGTTCGAGATGTCCGAAGAGCAATGGGACACCGTCATCGACATCAACCTGAGCGGCACCTGGAAAACGATTCGCGCCGCCGTTCCGGCGATGATCGAGGCAGGCAACGGCGGCTCGATCGTCATCGTCAGTTCATCGGCGGGCCTGAAGGCCACCCCCGGCAACGGTCACTATTCGGCGTCCAAACACGGTCTGGTGGCGCTCACCAACGCGTTGGCAATCGAGGTGGGCGAGTTCGGGATTCGGGTGAACTCCATCCACCCGTACTCGATCGAGACGCCGATGGTGGAGAAGAAAGCCATGATGGATCTCTTCACCAAGTACCCGCAGTACGTGCACAGCTTCTCGCCGATGCCGTATCAGCCCGTCAACCATCAGGGCAAGAAGGGCCTGATGGAATTCATGATGCCCGAAGAGGTTTCAGACGTGGTTGCCTGGCTGGCCGGTGACGGGTCGGCGACGATCTCGGGCAGTCAGATCGCCGTCGACCGCGGCACCGCGAAGTACTGAACCTAACTGGGCAGCACCAAGACCGGCACCGGGCTGTGCCGGATGATCTTGGCGCCGTGTGAGCCGAGGAAGACGGTCTTCAGGCTGCGACGCGACGACGTACCGAGAGCCAGTAGCTCACCGTCGTCCCACTCGGTGTCATCGAGCGCCTCATCCCAGCCGTTGCCCGTGACCACTTGCAGATCGACATCGTCACCGACGACGCCGTCCGCCTTCAGCTTCGCGAGCGTCTCGCGCAGCTGCTGCGCCCACGCCGACAGCAGCGAGTCCTCGGCGTGCAGGCCGACTTCGGGCGGGAACATGGTGCGGCCCCTGATCGCGTAGGTGACGACACGCATCTTGACGTCCAACTGGTCGGTGAGTGCGGCCACCCGTTCGACGACCTTGACGGATTCCGGTGTGCCCGAATACGCACAGGTGACGCGGATCAGCCTGCCGGACTTGGCACCTCGGTATCCGCGAGGACTGATCGCGACGGGTATCGGCGACGAGTGCAGGAGCCAGTCGGTGGTCGAACCGAGGACCACCTGGCCGAGCGCGCCGTTGGACGACGAACCGGTCACCAGCACCTGTGCGCCAAGCTGCTCGGCGGCGTCGAGTAGCCCTTCGCCCGAAGTCCGGCTGGCGAATTTGTGGAAACTGACGTCAAGCCCCTTGGCGATCTGGTCCAGGCATGTTTTCGCCTCGCGCTGCGAGTCCGAGCCCAACTGCTCTGCCCACGTGGCGTACTCCGCGTCGATCCGCGCGGGAGACGGGGTCGTCCACGGCTTCGGAACGACGGTGGCGACGGCGAGCGAGGTGCTCAGCGTCTGCGCCGCCTCGACGGCCAGGTACAGCGCCGACCGTCCGGCTTTTCCGGCGAGGTAACCGACGACGACGGTCACGGCGTGTCCTTGTGCTTGGTGACGAAATGATGATCCTTAGGCTCTTCAACGAACATGACATCGTCGTCACCGGGAACCGCGGTGGGGATATAGCCGTCGGCGCCACCGGCATTGAGCGCGCTGTGGCGACGGCCCCAGACCAAGTAGAAGACCAGCACGGCGGCCACGCAGGCGCCGAACACCAACCATGTCTGCCAGCGCAGGCCGTACAACACCGCGATGCATGCCAGGACCGAGAGAACCGGTGTAACGGGATAGCCGGGAACCTTGAACGGGCGCTCCAGATTGGGTTCGCGCACCCGGAGAACGATGACGCCGATTGACACCGTGATGAAGGCGACCAGCGTGCCGATCGACACGGCATCCAGCAGCCAGGTCAGTGGAATGAACCCGGCCAGGATGGACGTAGCGACCGCAACGATGATGGTGTTGCCGACCGGAGTCATGCTGCGCGGGTTGACCTTTGCGAACATCGACGGCAGCAGGCCGTCCCGGCCCATGGCGAACAGGATGCGGGTCTGGCCGTACATCACGACCAGGGTTACCGAGAAAATCGAGATCACCGCGCCCGCTGCAAGCAGCGTGCTGGCCCAGGTGCCGCCGGTGATCTTCTCCAAAATCACCGACAGTCCCGCCTCGGCCTGTTCGTCCGACCCGAACTCGGCGGCGTCCTGCGTGCCAAGACCTGCGAAGGCGACCAGGATGTAGAAGCTGGTGACCACGATCAGTGCGGCAATGATTGCGCGGGGCATGGTCTTTTGCGGATCCTTGACCTCGTCACCAGCCGTCGATACCGCGTCAAGGCCGATGAACGAGAAGAAGATCATGCTCGCGGCCGTGGTGATGCCGGCTATGCCCTTGTCCCAGAAGCCGTGGAAGTGGTCGGCGTTGAACCCGGTGAGTGCGATGACGATGAACATCAGGAGCACGCCGAGCTTGATGAGCACCATGATGGTGTTCACCGTCGCGGATTCGCTTGCGCCACGGATCAGCAACAGCATGCACATCACGATCAGCAGCACGGCGGGTAAGTTGACGATGCCAGGGGCGGCGTCCCACGGGGCCGCCGTCAGCGACTGCGGCAGTTGCCAATGAAACAGGTTGTCCAGCAACTTGTTCACGTAACCGCTCCAGCCGACTGCGACAGCGGAGATGGACACGCCGTACTCCAGAAGCAGGCAGGCCGCCACACCCATCGCGACGAACTCGCCCATCGTCGTGTACGCGTAGGAGTATGTCGAGCCTGACACCGGCACCGACGACGCCATCTCCGCATAACAGATGGCGGACAGGCCCGCTGCGATGGCGGCGAGCACAAACGAGATGAGCACCGCGGGCCCGGCCTCGGGTACGGCCGCCGACAGCACGAAGAAGATACCGGTGCCGACCGTCGCGCCCACGCCGAACAGCGTCAGCTGGAACGTTCCGATACTTCGTTTCAGGTGGTCTGAGGCACCGTGTGCAATCGGCGCGCCTGCCACGGGCCTGCGGCGCAACAGTTGCTGGGAGAAGCTCAGCGATGGAGCGGTCATGGTGCCTCCTCTGGGGCCTAGATCTCCGTCGGGGATAAGTGTGAACCGGAATCGGCCAAAACATCGGCGAACTGACCGGTAGCCCAGTCGATCTCCTCGGCCGTGATCACCAGCGGCGGGGCGAACCGCAACGTCGAACCGTGAGTGTCCTTGACCAGCACTCCGCGCTCGGCCAGACGCAAGCTGATCTGCTTTCCGGTGCCAACCGATGGGTCGATGTCGACACCTGCCCAGAGGCCGAGACCACGCACCGAGCTGACGCCGTGGCCGACGAGCCCTCGCAGGCGTGCGTGTAGACGCTCACCGAGTTCTGCTGAGCGGGACTGGAATTCGCCGCGAGCCAAGATCTCCACCACGGTGGTCCCGATCGCTGCCGCCAGTGGGTTGCCGCCGAACGTCGAGCCGTGTTCGCCGGGGTGCAGCACGCCGAGGACGTTCTCGTCGGCCACCACCGCCGACACCGGCACCACGCCGCCGCCGAGGGCCTTGCCCAGCAGGTAGATGTCGGGCACCACGCCCCAGTGGTCGCAGGCGAACGTGCGCCCGGTCCGCGCGAGGCCGGACTGGATCTCGTCGGCGATCATCAGCACCTTGCGCTCCGTGCACAGCGCACGAACGCGGGGCAGGTAGTCGTCGGGCGGAACGATGATGCCCGCCTCGCCCTGGATCGGTTCGATCAGCACCGCCACCGTGTCGTCGTCGATCACGGCGGCCAGTGCGTCGGCGTCACCGAACGGGACCGAACGGAATCCGGGTGTGTATGGGCCGAAGCCGCGGCGCGCCGTGTCGTCATCGGAGAAGCTGACGATCGTCGTGGTGCGGCCATGGAAGTTGTTGTGCGCCACCACGATATTGCCGCGTCCGGCCGGCACTCCCTTGACGTCGGTGCCCCACTTGCGCGCCACCTTGATGCCGCTTTCGACGGCCTCGGCGCCGCTGTTCATCGGCAGCACCATGTCCTTGCCGCACAGCGTTGCCAGCGACTCGCAGAACGGTCCGAGCCGGTCGGAGTGAAACGCCCGACTGACCAGCGTCGCGGTGTCGAGTTGAGCGTGCGCCGTCGCGATGATCTCGGGGTTGCGGTGCCCGAAATTCACCGCCGAATACGCAGCCAGGCAGTCCAGGTAACGGCGGCCTTCGATATCGGTGATCCAGGCACCCTCGGCACTGGCGGCCACCACCGGCAGCGGCGAGTAGTTGTGCGCGACATACCGATCGTCGACGGCGATCGCGTCCGAAGTTGGCGTCACGGCATCAAGGATGGTCACGAATACACCTCCAGCGTGCAACATTTGATTGATCCGCCGCCCTTCAGCAGCTCCGAGAGGTCGACGCCGATGGGCATGAATCCGGCATCGGACAGCTGCCCGGCAAATCCGGTGGCGGCCGCCGGGTGGACGACGTTCAGGCCGTCGGAGACGGCATTGAGCCCGAGCACCTCGGCATCCGCGCGGGCGACCTCGATGGCATCCGGGAACAGCTCGAGCAACCGGGTGCGCGACTCGGCGCTGAATGCCTGCGGGTAGTAGGCAATGGTCGTGTCGTCGAGTACCGCCAGCGCGGTGTCGAGGTGGTAGAAGCGCGGGTCGACGAGTTCGAGGCTGACAACCGGCATCGCGACGGCGGCGGCGATCTCGTCGTGCGCCCTGCGGTCGGTGCGGAAACCGTAGCCCGCCAACACGATCGAGCCGACGACCAGCAGGTCGCCCTGGCCCTCGTTGACATGGCGGGTCTCGATGGGGTGGTAGCCGTGGCGGCTCATCCACTCGGCGTATGCGGCGGATTCGCCTGCACGCTGCGGGTAGGCGAACCGTGCGACGACCGCCTTGCC
Organism: uncultured Actinomycetota bacterium; assembly: GCA_963813275.1. Taxonomy (GTDB): domain Bacteria; phylum Actinomycetota; class Actinomycetes; order Mycobacteriales; family Mycobacteriaceae; genus Mycobacterium. The sequence continues at coordinate 310,453 of CAWEYH010000002.1, forward strand.
GTTCACCAGCAGGCCACCGTTGGCGGCGTAGACCATGTCCGGCAGGCCGGCGACGGGCTCGACCAGTTCGACGGTGTGGCCGAGTTCCTTGTAGGCCTGGCGCAGGCTCTCCCATTGATTCATCGCCACGTGCGTGTCGACGGACGTCGAGGTGTCCATCCACGGGTTGATCGCGTACTCGACGGCGAAGAACGTCGGCGGCGTCATCGCATAATGACGGACGGAGGGAGTGCGCTGTTTCATTAAATAGACGGTATTGGCTATCGATTTTGCAATCAATCGCCGTTTGTTGCGTGTCGACCAGCGATTTGTTGTGTCAGACTGTGTAGGGCAGCAGTTTATTGCGTGGAGGTGATGATGGAGCGTCTGGACGAGACCGACGAGCGCATTCTCGCCGAGCTGGTCGAGGATGCCCGGGCCACTTACGCCGAGATCGGGGAGCAGGTGAACCTGTCGGCTCCTGCCGTCAAGCGCCGGGTCGACCGCATGCTCGACAGCGGCGTGATCCGTGGCTTCACCACCGTCGTCGACCGTAGTGCGCTGGGCTGGAATACCGAGGCTTACGTGCAGGTATTCCGCCACGGCACCATCGCTCCCGATGAGTTGCGCAAGGCCTGGATCGACATCCCGGAGGTGGTCAGCGCCGCCACCGTCACCGGCACCGCGGACGCGATCCTGCATGTGCTGGCCCGCGATATGCGCCACCTGGAGCAGGCGCTCGAACGCATTCGCTCTGCCGCCGACGTCGAGCGAAGCGAGAGCATCGTGGTGCTGACGAACGTCATCGACCGGATGCGGGGATGAGGTAGCCAAACGGCAGGGTGGCGCACGATCGGCTGACGCGATCGTGTAGAAAACCCCACGTGAGCACATCTGGGGGCATCGTCATCGTCGGAGGCGGACTGGCCGCCGCCCGGACCGCCGAACAGCTTCGGCGTTCGGAGTACACGGGCGCTGTCACGATCGTCAGCGACGAGGACCATCTGCCGTACGACCGGCCGCCGCTGTCAAAGGAAGTGCTGCGCGCCGAGGTGGACGACGTCACGCTGAAGCCGGCCGAGTTCTACGAGGAGAACGACATCACCGTGCGTCCTCGGCAACGGGGCGCGTTCGGTGGATACCGCCGCGCAGACGGTGACGCTGGCCGACGGCAGCGACCTTGCGTACGACGAGCTGATCATCGCGACCGGGCTGGTGCCCAAGACCATTCCGTCGTTCCCGGATCTGCACGGTATTCGAGTGTTGCGCTCGCTCGACGAGAGCATCGCGCTGCGTGAACATGCGGGTTCGGCGCAGCGGGTGGTCGTGGTCGGCGCCGGGTTCATCGGCTGTGAGGTGGCGGCAAGCCTGCGCGGCATGGGGGTGAATGTCGTTCTGGTGGAACCGCAACCGACTCCGCTGGCTTCGGTGCTCGGCGAGGAGATCGGCGCACTGGTGGCGCGGCTGCACCAGGCGGAAGGCGTCGACGTGCGCTGCGGCGTCGGAGTGGACGAGGTGCGCGGCACCGACCGGGTCGAGAAGGTGGTGCTGTCGGACGGCACGAGCTCGACGCTGATCTGGTGGTCGTCGGCATCGGATCGACGCCGGCCACCGACTGGCTCGAGGGCAGCGGCATCGAGGTGGACAACGGCGTCGTGTGCGACGATGTCGGTCGCACGAGCTCACCGCACGTGTGGGCGATCGGCGATGTGGCGTCGTGGCGCCATCCCGTGGGACACCAAGTGCGCGTTGAGCATTGGAGCAATGTCGCCGACCAGGCGCGGGTCATGGTGCCCGCGATGTTGGGCAAGGAGATACCCGCGACCGTGACGGTGCCGTACTTCTGGAGCGACCAGTACGACGTCAAGATCCAGTGCCTCGGCGAGCCGCAGGCCGACGACACCGTGCACGTCGTCGAGGACGACGGCCGCAAGTTCCTGGCCTTCTACGAACGCGACGGCGTGGTGGCAGGCGTCGTCGGCGGCGGCATGCCCGGCAAGGTGATGAAGGTGCGGACCAAGATCGCGAACGGCGCCCCCATCGCCGACGTGCTCGGCTAATTGCGAATTCGGCGTGAAAAGTATCGCTGAGCGACAGAAATCACGCCGAAATCACTAGTGCTCGCCTAGGTAGAAGCGGCTGCCCTGGTCGTCGGTGCACAGCGCCGACTTGCCGTAGGACTGCTGCGACGGTTCATCGATCACCGTCCCGCCTGCCTGCCCGACCCGGGTGACGGCCGCGTCGATGTCATCGACGGTCCACATCGGAACAGTCACCTGCTGTGCACTGCCACCTGCGACCCCGGCCATCGGATGGGTCTGCTGGACCTGCCAGCCGTCGGCGATGCGGCCGGGTTCGAAGGTCCAGAACAGCACTCGGCTGTAGAACGCCTTGAACGCCGTCGAATCGGTGACTTCGTATGTGATGTACGAAAGCTCGCCTGGCCCAGAGCCGTTGAGCTCAGGTCGGGGCTGACCCGGGTTCGGCTGGAACACACCGAACGACGCTCCCCTGGGAGTCCGTAGCGCCGCGCAGCGTGCCGAAGTCGAATTCCTCGACGTCGTCGACGGTGCCGCCGCCGGCGAGGATCGCACTGCGGGCGCTTTCCAGGTCGGCCACCGCGTAGCAGCAGAACAGGGTGGGTGGGCCATCGACGGCGTAGATACCGATGTGCTGCGTGGTGTTGGTGACCTGGTGGGTCTGCGGGTCGTAAGCTCCAGCCCAGCACGTGGCCGTAGAACGCGGCCGCACGGTCGGCGTCGGGCGTCCACACCGAGACGTAACCGACGTCGCCGTGCTGGATCTGTATCGGCGCACCGGTGACCGGCCCGCTGAGCATCCACCGATGTCCGAACGGGTCGATGATGGTGGCGTTGCGGGCGCCGTAGTTCTCGTAGGGCTCCCGTTGCACGACGGCCCCATGCTCGCGCGCCCGCTCCAAGGTGACATCGGTGTCGGCCACGTGGAGCATCAGGCTCACCGAAATCGCCTGTGGATCAGGCGCTTTCAGGCCAAGCTCGGGATATTCGTCGGCCAGGTAGAGAACCCCGTCGCCGATCTGCAGCTCGGCGTGCCCGATGCGGCCGTCGTCCATCTCGTACATCTCGCCGACCAGCGACGCGCCGAAGGTGTCGATGTACCAGGCGATGGCCTCGCGCGCATCGCCGACGGACAGGTACGGCAGTGCTGCCGGACGCGGCGGTGTCGACGCCACCTGGGCCTCCACGGCCGGCTCGTTCAGTTCAGCGATGGCGGTGTCGGTGCCGCTCATGACAACTCCTCCTGCTCGATTCGGTTGGGCTTCAAAGAAATTCACGGCCGACTCCAGACGCGCGCGCAGTCGTGCCGCGAACGCCGGGTCGGGCTGGACCGGAAGCTCATCGCCATGCAGCACGGCCAGCGGATCGTGGCTGTTGTGTTTTCCGCTCCTCGCGTCCGCACCGTTCATGACAACCCTCCTTCCGGTTCCGGGTAGTGCGACCTGAAGGCGCGACGTGCTCGCACCAGCAGCGCTTCGGTGGCATGCACGGTGCGGCCGATCAACTCGGCGCATTCGGGCACGCTGCAGTCGTCCATGTAGCGCAGCGCGAGCACGGTGCGATGCTGCTCCGGCAGCTTGGCCAGCACGCTCTCGGCGACGATCCGGTCCAGCTCCGCGTCCCAGTCGTCGGCGGGTTGCGACCGGCTCGGGCAGGTCGGCGACCGGGATGCTGAACCGATCGGACCGACGTCGGTAGTGGTCGGCCAGCTTGTGCCGGGCCACCCCGATCAGCCAGGGCATCGTGATCGGCGGCGGACTGTCCTTGCGCGCGGCGTCCATCGCCGCCAGAAAGGTTTCCGACGTCAGGTCTTCGGCGGTTCCGCGGTCAGGGCAGCGCCGGACGAAGTATCCGTACACGGCAGGCAGTGCGTCGTCGTACAGCGCCAGCAGGGCCCGCGGAGCGTCGCCCGGATCTGGTTCGGCGCTCACACCCCTATCGTCGCCTCGAAGCGTCGAACTCCGACGCCCCAATCGGAATTAATTTCAGCCGAGTGCACCGAGGCCGTCGCTGACCGTGTCGAAGGCGTCGCCGAGGGCGTCGACCAGCGACACCGACTCGTCGGCCAGCCAGTGTTCATACGCCGACAGCGCGACCCCCAGCATCGTCCACGCGACCGTCTGCGGGACCAGGTCGCCGCCCTTGGCGCCCAGCCGCCGCGCGACGAACGCCGCGACCACCGCTCGCCAGCCCGCGTACATCGTCATCGAATAGGCCTGAAGCTCTGCGGTCTCGAGGATGACCCGCATCCGTTGTCGATGGCGTGCCGTCTCCGCTTCGTCAAATGTGTTGAACGCCAACAGCGCCGTCCGTAGCGCGTCTTCGATCGGCACCCCGGGATCGAGGTCGGCAAGCAGGTCGCGCAATCGCTCCAGGTGCGCGTCGAAGTCGCCCCAAGGAAGTGCGTTCTTCGACGGGTAGTAGCGAAACAGGGTGCGGCGCGCGATCCCTGCCGCCTGCGCGACATCGTCGACGCTGACCTCGTCGAAGCCCTGGGCCGCGAAAAGATCGATGGCGACATTGCTGAAGTGATCCCAGGTCGTGGAGCGGCGCCGACCTGCCCGATGCTCGGAGTTCGGCCTCATCACCACCCCACCCTTCCTTTTTGGCACTCGATGCCATATTCTTGCGATCTCGATCACAATTGTCGAGACCCTGTGGAAGGAAAGGTGAATTTCATGGAGCCGAATCAGCAGGTTGAGACCGACACCGACCTCGTCACCGAGACGCTGGTCGAAGAGGTGTCGATCGACGGGATGTGCGGGGTCTACTGACCGTGGCGTTCGACCCGGACGTCAGCTGGCGGCTGCACCATCAGGTGGCGGTGCGGCCCGAACCCTTCGGCGCGCTGCTGTATCACTTCGGCACGCGCAAGCTGTCGTTTCTGAAGAACCGGACCATCGTCGAGGTGGTCAACTCGCTGAGTGACCACCCCGATGCCCGATCTGCCTGCCGTGCAGCCGGAATCGATGATGCGAAGCAGGCTCCTTATCTGCACGCGCTCGGTGTGCTGGCGCAGTCGAAGATGCTTGTAGCGGGAGAGGATGCATGACTGTTGTGGATTCGGCGCCTGCGCCGGAAGTCCAACCGGTGCCACGGCTGGTCGAGCAGTTCGAGCGCGGGCTCGACGCGCCGATCTGCCTGACCTGGGAGCTGACCTACGCCTGCAACCTGGCGTGCGTGCACTGCCTGTCGTCGTCGGGCAAGCGTGATCCACGCGAGCTGTCCACCCGGCAGTGCAAGGACATCATCGACGAGCTCGAACGCATGCAGGTGTTCTACGTCAACATCGGTGGTGGCGAACCGACTGTGCGGCCCGACTTCTGGGAGCTCGTCGACTATGCCACCGCCCACCACGTCGGGGTGAAGTTCTCGACCAACGGTGTGCGTATCACGCCCGAGGTGGCGGCCCGGCTTGCGGCCAGTGACTACGTGGATGTGCAGATCTCCCTCGACGGTGCCACCGCGGAGGTCAACGACGCCGTGCGTGGCGACGGCTCGTTCGCGATGGCGATCCGAGCGCTGGAGAATCTCGCTGCGGCCGGTTTCAAAGACGCCAAGATCTCCGTCGTCGTCACCCGCCACAATGTCGACCAACTCGACGAATTCGCCGCTCTGGCTGCGCGATACGGTGCCACCCTGCGCATCACCCGCCTCCGGCCGTCCGGCCGCGGTGCCGACGTGTGGGACGAACTGCACCCAACCGCAGACCAGCAGGTCCAGCTCTATGACTGGCTGGTCGAACGCGGTGACCGCGTGCTGACGGGCGACTCGTTCTTCCACCTGTCCGGACTCGGTGAGCCCGGCGCGCTGGCCGGGCTGAACCTGTGCGGAGCCGGACGGGTGGTCTGCCTCATCGATCCGGTCGGCGATGTCTACGCCTGCCCATTCGCGATCCATGATCGCTTCCTGGCTGGAAATGTCCTGTCCGACTCGGGCTTTGACAATGTCTGGAAGAATGCCCCGCTGTTTCGTGAGCTGCGGGAACCGCAGTCGGCGGGTGCGTGCAGCAGCTGTGGTCATTACGACAGCTGCCGGGGCGGCTGCATGGCCGCCAAGTTCTTCACCGGCCTGCCGCTGGATGGGCCCGACCCCGAATGTGTTGAGGGCTATGGTGTTCCGGCGCTGCAGCGGGAACGAATCAAACCCAAGTCCAACGTCGACCATTCGCGCGGAACCAAGCAAGGGCCTGTCCCGCTCAAACTGCTGACCAAGCCGCCGTCGCGGCCCTGTAACGAAAGTCCGGTCTAGGCTCATGGCACGCGACACCTGGTTCGAAACGGTGGCATTCGCCCAACAGCGAGCGAAGAAGCGGCTGCCGAAGTCCGTCTACAGCTCGCTTCTCGCCGCCAGCGAGAAGGGCATCACCGTCGCCGACAATGTCGACGCGTTCGGGGAGCTCGGTTTCGCACCGCACGTGATCGGTGCGCTCGAAAAGCGTGACCTGTCGACAACCGTTATGGGACAAGACATTTCGCTCCCCGTGATGATATCCCCGACCGGTGTGCAGGCGGTACACCCGGACGGCGAGCTTGCCGTCGCGCGTGCGGCGGCGGCGAGGGGCACCGCGATGGGATTGTCATCGTTCGCCAGCAAACCGATCGAAGAGGTCGTCGCCGCCAATGGCAAGACGTTCTTCCAGGTGTACTGGCTCGGTGGCCGTGATGCGATCGCTGCCCGGGTGGAACGCGCCCGCGCAGCCGGCGCCGCCGGGCTGATCGCCACGACCGACTGGAGCTTCGCGCACGGCCGTGACTGGGGCAGCCCGAAGATCCCCGAGCACATGGACCTGCGCACGACGGTGCGGATGCTCCCCGAGGGGCTGACCCGCCCCCGGTGGTTCCTGCAATGGGCGAAGACCTTCCGTCCGCCGAACCTGCGGGTTCCGAACCAGGCTGCGCTGGGCGAGCCAGGCCCGCCGTTCTTCGCCGCGTACGGCGAGTGGATGGCCACCCCTCCTCCCACCTGGGAGGACATCGCCTGGCTCCGCGAGCTGTGGGGCGGACCCTTCATGCTCAAGGGTGTGATGCGCGTTGATGACGCCAAACGTGCTGTCGACGTGGGTGTTTCGGCGATTTCGGTATCGAATCACGGCGGCAACAACCTCGATGGAACACCGGCGTCGGTCCGCGCACTACCGCCCATCGCGGAAGCGGTCGGGGACCAGATCGAGGTCCTTCTGGACGGCGGGGTGCGTCGTGGCAGCGACGTGGTCAAGGCGCTGGCGCTCGGCGCGCGGGCCGTCATGATCGGCAGGGCGTATCTCTGGGGGCTCGCGGCAGAGGGTCAGGCAGGCGTCGAGAACGTGCTCGACGTCCTCCGCGGCGGCATCGACTCGGCGATGATGGGTCTTGGCCGCGCGTCCGTGCACGACCTTGTCGCAGGCGATGTAGTAGTACCTCCCGGCTTCATCCGGGCGTTGGGCGTGCCTGCCGACCCGGGCGCCTGACGCACCGACACCACCACCAGCCCGGTTGCGTGTGAAACATACGAGGCAGGGGAGGCGGACGTGGTTAGCCGAGACCCGCTGCGGCAAATTTAGGTAAAACAAAATCTGCGCATGCGACAACAACCGGCGCACGGCAGGTGAATTCGTCTTACCCTTGGCGGGTGGCTTTCCCCAGCGAGCTTGGGAACTCAACGTCGAGACAGCTGCACGGCATGTCACCCGCGTTGGTTATCCCGGTAGGTTCCACCGAACAACATGGACCCCACCTGCCGCTGGACACCGATACCCGCATCGCTGCAGCCGTCGCTCGCGGGGTTGCTGATCGGCTATCGGAAGCCGATCATGATTCTGGATGGATGCTTGCACCGCCGATCGGCTACGGAGCCAGCGGCGAACACGAGAGCTTTCCCGGCACTGTATCGATCGGAACCTCCGCTCTGCGGCTTTTGCTCGTCGAGTTCGGCCGGTCGGCAGCGAGCTGGGCGCAGCGGCTGGTGTTCGTCAACGGGCACGGCGGAAACGTGGAGGCGTTGGCGGCTGCCGCGGCACTGCTGCGGTACGAGGGACGCGACGTCGGGTGGTGCTCGTGTGGCGTCGAGAATGCCGACGCCCACGCCGGACACACCGAAACGTCTGTATTGCTACATATTTCGCCGGACGTCGTGCGGCTCGACGAGCGACTGCCGGGGAACAGTGCTCCGCTGGCCGAGCTGCTGCCCGCGATGCGCAGCGGTGGGGTGGCGGCGGTGAGTGAACTGGGCGTCCTCGGCGATCCCACGACGGCCACCGCGGCCGATGGCGAGCGCCTGTTTGCCGAGATGGTCGACGGTTGCGTCGGCCGGATCGCGCGCTGGGAACCCGACCGCGACGGGATGCTGACATGAGTCAGCCCAGGCTGCCCGATGGGTTCGCGGTGCAGGTCGATCGCCGGGTCAAGGTGCTCGGCGAGGGGTCGGCTCTGCTCGGCGGCTCTCCGACGCGCCTGCTGAGACTGGCTCCGGCCGCGCAGACGATGCTCAACGGCGGGACGGCTCGAGGTACACGACGCGCTCAGCGCGCAGGTCGCACGCACACTGCTCGACGCCACCGTCGCCCATCCTCGCCCCGCAAGCGGACCGTCGCATCGTGATGTGACCGTCGTTATACCGGTGCGCGACAACCTGTCTGGAGTTCATCGACTGGTTTCGGCACTGCGCGGCATGCGAGTCGTGGTGGTGGACGACGGGTCGGTCGACCCCATCCAAGAAGCTGACTTCGAGGGCACGCACTGCGACGTGCAGGTGCTGCGCCATCCCCGCAGCAAGGGGCCCGCCGCCGCGCGCAACACCGGCCTGGCGGTGTGCACCACCGATTTCGTCGCCTTCCTCGACTCCGACGTCGTTCCGCGGCGCGGCTGGCTGGAGGCGCTGCTCGGTCACTTCTGCGATCCCGCAGTCGCGTTGGTGGCGCCCCGCATTGTGAACTTGGCGCAGCCGGACAGCCTGGTGGCCCGATACGAGGCGGTGCGCTCGTCGCTCGACCTCGGGCAGCGGGAAGCGCCCGTCGTGCCGTACGGCACCGTCTCCTACGTGCCGAGTGCGGCCATCATCTGTCGCCGGTCTGTCTTGAACGAGGTCAGCGGATTCGACGAGACTCTCAAGTCAGGCGAGGACGTCGACCTGTGCTGGCGGTTCAACGAAGTCGGCGCACGGCTGCGGTACGAACCCATCGCGATGGTGGCCCACGAGCACCGCACGCAACTGCGAGAATGGTTCGCGCGCAGGGAATTCTACGGTGAAGCCGCCGCACCGCTTTCGGTTCGCCATCCCGGCAAGACCGCTCCACTGGTGATCTCCGGGTGGACGTTGTTGGTGTGGATCCTTGCTCGCGATGGGCTCGGCGTTCGGGTACCTGGCATCGATCGTGGTCGCCATGATCACCGCCCGCCGCATCGCGAACTCGCTGGGCAGCGTCGACACGGAGCCAAAGGAAGTGGCGGTGATGGCCGCACACGGCCTGTGGTCGGCGGCCCTGCAACTCGCTGCGGCGATCTGCAGGCACTACTGGCCGCTCGCCCTTCTCGCAGCGCTTCTGTCGCGTCGTTGCAGACACGTCGTACTGGTCGCCGCGATCATCGACGGGGTCGTCGACTGGGTGAAGCGGCACGGCAACGTCGACGATGAGACCAAGCCCGTCGGGTTGATCAGTTACGTGCTGCTGAAGCGGCTCGATGACATCGCCTACGGCACCGGTTTGTGGACCGGGGTTGTCCGGGAGCGGAATATCGGCGCACTCAAGCCGCAGATCCGGACCTGAAGCAGCGCCTTGCACCCTCGATTTGCTGCTCCTCACGTGCGCGGCGATGTGCTGATCATCGGCGCCGGAAGTGCTGGATCTGTTCTAGCGGAACGCCTTTCGCGTGATGCGGCGTGCCACGTCACGGTCGTCGAGGCGGGTCCGGGGCCATCCGACCCCCGTGTGCGCGCCCAGATCACGGACGCGTTGCGGCTCCCGATCGGCGTGGCCAGCTCGGTGGTGCGGCATTACGCGACGACGCTCACAGATGCTCCGAAACGAACGGGCCACATCATGCGCGGCTCGGTGGTCGGCGGATCCGGGGCGGTGAACGGCGGCTATTTCTGCCGGGCACTACCGGAGGACTTCGACAGGTGGGCGTTGCCTGGTTGGTCATGGGGCGAGGTGCTTCCGCACTACCGCGCGATCGAGACCGATATGGACTTCGACGGCCCGGTGCATGGGTCCGACGGCCCGATACTCGTGCGTCGGGTAAACGAATTCGACGGCTGCACAGCATCGTTCGTGAATGCGGCGACCGAAACCGGCTACCCGTGGGTGCCTGACCTCAACGGCGCGACGCCGGAGGACCCGCTGCCACCGGGGATCGGTGCAGTGCCGTTGAACATCAACGGCGGCATCAGGATCGGCCCAGGCGGTGCCTACCTGCTACCCGCGCACGAGCGGCCTAATCTGACACTGTTGGCAACTACGCACGTCACCCGCATCCGATTCGAGAAAGGACGCGCGGTCGGCGTGGATGGCGTAGGAGCGGGCGGAGCCGTCGATCTGACAGCTGATCGAATCGTGTTGTGCGCCGGGGCAATCGGATCGGCACACCTCTTGATGCTGTCGGGTGTCGGCCCCGCTGAAGTTCTCGCGTCGGTGAGCATTCCCGTCATCGCGGACCTGCCCGTCGGCATGCGGACCAGCGACCATCCCGAATGGGTGCTGCCGGTCGGACTGGACGCCAACCCACGATCTACCTCCGCTGGAGGCGGTTCTCGACCACTCCCAACGGGCTCGAGATCAGGCCGTACACGAGGGGCTTCGGCGCAATGGTGGCCGGCGCGGCCATCGATCCCGCCGACCGTCCGCATATCGGGCGTGGCACTGATGCAGCCGCGGTCCAGGGGCAGGGTCAGCGTGGTGTCGGGCGACCCAGAGGTGCCGCCGATGATCGAGCATCGCTACGACAGCGATCCGCACGATGTGGCGACGTTGAGTGCAGGTGCGGAGCTTGCCCGCGAGTTGGCCTCGCCGACAACCAAGGTCGGCCCGGCCACATGGTCGACGTCACAGCACCTTGCAGGCACCGCGCCGATGGGGACTGACGGCGACGCCGCGGCGGTCGTCGACGACCCGGTGCCGGGTGCGCGGTGTCGACGGGCTATGGGTGGTCGACGGGTCGATCTTGCCGACCATCACCAGCCGCGGCCCCCACGCCACGATCGTGATGCTCGGCCACCGCGCCGCCGAGTTCGTCATCCTGAACGCACGCGTCGACAGTCGCTGGACGAACCGGAACTGCCTGCCGTCGCGGCCCGGCGCCCAGATGGCGACGAACAACGCGGCGACGGCGAGCACGGTCGAGACGACAACCAGCGACAGGTCCATCGCGTCGAGGAAGGCGCTCTCGGCGAGCTTGGCCAACGCCGCCGCCCTGCGGACCGATCTGTTTCGCGATCTCGAGCGCGTTGGCCAGTGAATCGAGAGCCGGACCGCGAACCTGTTCGGGAAATGACGCTGAGGTCGGGGGCGAGCGCGTTCGTGTACTGCGCGGCCAGCACCGAGCCGGCGACAGCGATGCCGACCGCGGCGCCGACTTCGCGTGTCGTGTCGTTGACCGCCGATGCCACACCCTGCTTTTCGGTCGGAACGGCGTTCATGATGGCCGATGTCGTTGGCGCAACACATAAGCCGATGCCGGTACTGGTGATCAGGAATGGCCAAACGAGTTCGATGTAGGCCGAGTCGGCTTGCAGGTACCGCATGCTGAACAGCCCCACCGCCATCAGACAACAGGCCGACGGCGACCACCAGCCGTAGACCGACCTTGGGGAGGATCAGGTGCATCGTCGCTCCCAGGACGATGATCGGGACCGCCACCGGCGCCAGTGCCCACGCCGTCTGGAGTGGGCTGTATCCGAGGATCAGCTGCATGTACTGCATCACGACGAAGAAGAACCCGAAGTTGGCGAAGAACAGGAAGGTGATGCCGACCGAACCGGTGGCGAAATCGGGTCGGGTGAACAGTCTGACGTCGAGGAGCGGATGTCTGCCGTCGCAGTTCGACAATGGCGAACACGAACGCCAGCGCCACGCCGGCCGACATGCATCCCCAGACGACGGGGTGCGTCCAGCCGCGACTGGGAGCTTCCACAACGCCGAAGACGAATATCGCCACGGCGCCGCCGATCAGGACCGCGCCGAACCAGTCCACCGGAGTTGCGGTTTCGTCGCGCGACGACCGAATCGTGCAGGTGCAGAGGAACAATGCCAGACTCGCTGCCGCGAACGCGTAGAACACGGACTGCCACTCGAAGAAGTGCAGCAACAGCCCCGTGCCCATGAAGCCGACGATCGCTCCGGAACTCGCAACGCCCGCCCAGATGCCAATGGCCTTGTTGCGCTCACTCTTCGGGAACGCTGCGGTCAACAGCGACAGGGTGGCGGGCATGATGAATGCCGCGCCGATACCTGCCACCGCACGCGCAGACGATGATCTGTACCGGGCTGTCGAAGATCGTCGGGGCGAGCGAGGCGAGCGCGAAGATGGCGAGTCCGAGCAGTAGCGCGCCGCGCCGCCCGTACCGGTCGCCGAGTGCACCGGCAGGCAGAAGCAGGCAGGCCAGCACCAGCGTGTACCCGTCGACCACCCAGGTGAGTTGTGTCTGCGTTGCCGCGGTTTGCAGCGCGATGTCGGGAAGCGCCGCGTTCAGCGCGACCATGGAGGAGATCACCAGCAGCACGTCGACGGCGGCGACCGTCAACAACCAGAACCTTCCGAACCTCGACAGGGAGGCCAGGTTGGAGTCGATATCCTGATCAGACCGGACGAGGGTGTCGACCATCTGTCGTCGCTCTCTTTCGGCGATACGATACTTTCGAGACTAACAGTCTTGTAGCAAGACCGACAGTCTTGTTCCCCGCCGGGGAGGTGGCGTAAACCATGACCGACGGGCGTAACGACCCGCGGCCTGCACGATCGCGGGCGCGTCTGCTCGATGCCGCGACCGCGCTATTGCGCTCGGGAGGCCCGAGCGCGGTGACCGTCGATGCAGTCACCCGTGCGGCCAACGTGGCTCGCGCTACGCTGTACCGCCACTTCCCGAGTGGAAATGATCTGCTGGCAGCGGCTTTTCACGCGCTGATCCCGCCTGCGCCGACGCCGCCCGCGGAGGGTTCGCTGCGGGACCGATTGATTGCGCTGGTGCAGGCGCAGGCCGAGTTGATCGCCGAGGCGCCGGCCACCTTGACCGCGATGTCCTGGCTGTCGCTGGGCGGTGACCTGGAGAGGCTGCCCGGTGCGCCTCACCGCGGTTCGCAGGACAGCCCCGAGGTGCGCACCCTGCGCGAGCGGGTCGCCGAACAGTATGCGGCGCCGTTCGAGACGATCCTCAGCAGCCCGCAGGCGGTGGCCGAACTCGGTGAGGTCGACCGCACACACGCGGCGGCGTTACTGCTCGGCCCCATCGCGCTGGGCAAGCTGTCCACGTTGCCGGACTTCGACTATCGCAAGATCGCGGTCGCCGCCGTCGACGGATTTCTGGCCACCCATCGCAAGAAGGCGAAGCGGGCTCAGCGCAGCGAGTAGCGAATCGGCAGGTGCTTGAGCCCGCCGACGAACGTCGTCGCCGACAGTTCGGGTTCGCCCGCCAACTCGATGGACTCCAGCCGCGGGATCAGTTCGGTGAACAGGCTGTTCATCTCCATGCGCGCAAGCGCGGCACCCAGACAGAAGTGCACGCCGTACCCGAACGCCAAGTGCTTGTTCGGGTCGCGGCCGACGTCGAACCGGAACGGCTCGGTGAAGACCTCCTCGTCGCGATTCCCCGAAACGTAAGCCAGATAGACGGATTCGCCCTTGGCGATGGGCACACCTCGGACGATGGTGTCCTCGGCCGCGGTGCGCATGAACTCCTTCACGGGCGTGGTCCAGCGGATCATCTCCTCGACCGCGGTCGGCATCAGGTCCATGTTGTCGCGCAACCGCGTTCAGCTCACCCGGGTTTTCGATGAGCGCAAGCAGTCCGCCGGAAATCGCGTCCGTGGTGGTGTCGTGACCGGCGCTGGCGACGATGACGTAGTAGGAGACGGTGTCCATGTCCGACAGGTGTTCGCCGTCGACGCGGCCGTTGGCGATCGCGGACGCGAGATCTTCGGTCGGTTGCTCGCGCCGCGACGCGGTCAGCTTGGTGAAGTAGGCGAAGAAGTCAGCGAGGACGGCGAGCAGGTCCTCCGATCGAATCTCCGCGCTGATGCTCGTCGTCGTCGCCGCCGAACATCTCCTGGGTCAGCTTGAGCATCCGCGGGAAGTCTTCCTCGGGCAGGCCGAGCAGCGAAAGGATCACGTAGAGAGGGAAATTCAGTGCGATCGTCGGTGACGAAGTCGCATTCCGGCCCGATCTCAGCCATCCGGTCGACGTAGCGTTTGGCCAACTCGTCGACCCGCATCTTGAGATCGCGCATCGCCTTCGGCCGGAACCAGTCGGCGCCGATGGCGCGCACCTTGCGGTGATGTGGATCGTCCATGTGAATCAGGGTGCGGATGCCGATCCCGGCTTCGATCTGCTGCCTTGAAGACATCGTCGGCCTCGGCGGTGGCCAGCAGTGGGCGCGGCTCCGAGAGGAACAGGTCGTTGTCGCGCTCGATGGCCATGATGTCGGCGTGCTTGGTGATCGCCCAGAACGGCCGGTAGGGCGGGTTGTCCACCCAGGCGACCGGGTTGTTGGCCCGCAGATGGGTCAGCGCCGTATGCAGCCGGTCGTCGTCGGCGTAAGCCGTCGGATCGGCCAGTACCTTGGCGGCTTCATCCATCGTTGGCGTGCTCATCGAGCCTCCTGGGGCGCGGGCCGGGGCGAAACTTGACGGGTGTCAAGTCCGGAGTCTAGGGGATCGCCATGGCCGTGATCCAGCGTTTCGGCCGAAAGGCTGCGTAGGCTCGGACTCCGTGCTGCCAGGGTCTGCTCGGAGCCTGCGAGTGGTCCTGCTCGTGGTGCTGGCCACCGTGCTTGTGGTCGCGCTGGGACGCGTCATCGGGACGTCCCAGCGGGCAGCGGCGCCGGCGGTCCCCGGGCAATCGTCACCGTCGAGCGGCTCTCCGCAGGCCCATGGCGATCCTGCACTGGTGCAGACGGCGACGGGCATGGTGCGCGGCGTCGTCAAGCCCGATCACCGGCTCTTCGCCGGCATCCCTTATGCCGCACCACCTGTCGGGCCGCTGCGCTTCCAGCCGCCCGCGCCTGCGACGCCCTGGACGGGTGTGCGGGATGCGACCGAGCCCGGACCGCATTGCATCCAGGACCCCGTCGGCGACCCGGAGTTCGGCAGGCAGAGCGACGAGGACTGCCTGACACTCAACGTGTGGACCCCCGCGACGACGGGACCGCCGAGACCGGTGATGGTGTGGATCCACGGCGGCTCGTTCACGGGTGGCAGCGGTCAGATCTACGACGGCCAATGGCTGGTCACGCGCGGCGACATCATCGTCGTCACCATCAACTACCGGCTCGGAACGCTCGGGCTTCCTGGCCCATCCGGCGCTCGGGCCGCCCGGCGACGTCGGCAACTACGGATTGCGAGGACCAGCAAGCCGCGCTGCGCTGGGTTCGCGACAACATCGCCGACTTCGGCGGCGACCCGGGCAAGGTCACCGTGGCCGGTGAATCGGCCGGCGGCATGTCGGTGTGCGATCACCTCGTCGCACCGGGTTCGAAGGGCCTGTTCCGCGCGGCGATCATCCAGAGCGCGCCGTGCGGCGCCCAGGCCGACTCTGCCGAAGGCGGAACGGAGCAGCATCGACTACGCCGCGCGAGTGGGGTGCGCCGATCCGAAGACCGCTGCACGAATGTCTACGCGGCATTGCCGGTCGACAAACTGCGAGAACCGGTGACTTTCTTCAACATCGGCGAAGACTCGTTGCCCGGCCCGGTGACCGGCAGCGCGGCGCTTCCGGTCGATCCGGTGACGGCGATGGCCCACAACGATGCCGCCAGGGTGCCGGTGCTGATGGGCACGAACCGCGATGAGTTCACGTTGTTCGTCGCATTGCAGTATCTGCGGGAAGGCAAGAACTACACCGCCGAGCAGTATCCCGGGTTGTTGCGGGACACGTTCGGCGCCAACGCCGTTGCCGTGGGCGAGCGCTATCCGTTGAGTGACTACGACAACAACGTGTACGTGGCCTATTCGGCCGCCGTCACCGACGGGGTCTTCGCATGCGTGAACGAGCGGATGAGCGACGACCTGGCCCGTGTCGGGCCGGTTTACGCCTACGAGTTCAACGATCGCGACGCCCCCGCGCCAGACTCGCTGCGCACCTTGCCTTTTCCCGTCGGCGCCAGCCACTCACTGGAGTTGCGCTACCTGTTCGAAGTCGGCGGCGCGCCGCCCCTGGACTCGGCGCAACAAGCACTGTCCGACCAGATGATCGACTACTGGAGCCGGTTCGTCACCACCGGTCGCACCGACGGCCGCGGGGCAACCGGACTGGCCCGCGCTTGGCGCCGATGTCGACGCACAGCCGTGGATGTCGTTGCAGCCCGACGGCAGTCGCGTCGTGACCACCTTCGACCGAACCCACCAATGCCCGTTCTGGGCGAACCTGCCTGCCTAGACTCACGCCAGAAGAGGTGGTCGAGATGCCGACACCGGACCCGCAGACGTTCGCCGACGACTGGGTGCGCGCGTGGAACGCCCACGACGTCGAAGCGGTGCTCGCGCACTTTCACGACGACGTCGTGTTCACCTCACCGGTGGCAGCCCGCGTGCTGCCGGACACCGGCGGCGTGGTGCGCGGCAAGGACGCGCTGCGCCACTACTGGACCACGGCGTTGAAGATGTTGCCCGACCTGCACTTCGACGTCATCGGGGTGTACCGCGGCGAGTCGACGCTCGTGATCAACTACCGCAACCATCGTGGCGAACTGGTCAACGAGGTGCTGACGTTCGACGGCGGCCTGGTGCGCGAGGGCCACGGCACGTATCTCGGGGAGGACTGACCTTCGCCGAAACTGCGAGCCGTATTGGCCCTTCACCTGACGGATCGTTGCAGTGAAACCCGAGTATTTGGCGCGAAGTACTCGTACTTTCCCTGCAGAACTCGGATTTCGACGCACTATTTGTTGTAAACGAATAGACCATGAGCGCTGAGGACATCGTTCGAACCGAGATGGGGGCCTGGGGCCGCAATGATGTGGACGAGGTCATGAGCCACTTCGCCGATGACCTCACGTTGTATGTCGGCCCCTACCCGCCGGTCGTGGGCCGCGACGCGATCCGCACGACCATGGAGGCCTACTTTGCGCGGGGCACCTGCGTCGAGCTCAAGATTCTCTATCTGTCAGTCGACGGGAACGTCGTGCTGATGGAGCGTGACGATCACTGGATTGTGAACGGCGAGGAAATGCACTGGCCTGTCATGGGGGCCTACGAAGTCAAGGATCAGAAGATCACGGCTTGGCGCGAGTACTTCACCCCGGCCAGCGCGTCTTAGTCGCTCGACTGCGCGGGCGTCACCCAGCAGGTGATGTCGGCGTGCACGACTTCGGTGCCCGCCTTGTCCGTCACGCTGACCGGGATCACCAACTCGACACCGTCGGTGATCGACGCGAAGTCCGGCGGTTCCAGACGCGCCTGGGCTCGCAGCGAGGTGGTGGCCTTCTCCAGGTACTGCACGGTCATCGCCTTCGGGATCCAGCGGTGACTGGTCGGCACGGTGGCCTCCATCAGCATCCCCATCGCGATCTCCGCGGCATTGCAGGACGCGATCGCGTGCACGGTGTGCAGATGGTTGTAGACGAAGAACCACTTCGGCACCGTGACCTCGGCGAACCCCGGTTCCATCCGGACGACGTGCGGGACGATCGACGCGAAATAGGGCACCCGCACCATCGCCGCGGTCGAGAACAGCCGGGTGCCGCCGGGACGCCCGGCGAGCCGTTTCCACATCTGGTAGGTGGTGGTCGGAGCTGGCCATGACGAGCTACCTTACTCTGGAGTAAGAAAGCCAGCCCCGGCGGAGGCGCTCACCGGACCTGCTGCCAGCGCGGCAATCCGCATGGCCAGGGATTTGGAGCAACCCGCGATCTAGGGCATACTGTTCGGGTTGCCTCTGAGCCGGGTTTGCGCCTGGCCGGGCATACAACCGGCGCCCAAACGGGCGCATCCGGTGCCAACTTCGACAATGGCGGATTTCCGTCGAGGCGAAGTGCGCGTGCGGGCGACACACCCGACCGCGGGGATCGGTGAACTTAGACAGGTAAACAGCGGCGGCAACACCAGCGCGACCGGGGAGCCCACATGGACGAAGCGCAGGGACCAGGTCCGGACACGGGCCGGCCGAAGTACGAAGCAGGAGCGAGGTAGGAGAAGCGTGGCGGGACAAAAGATCCGCATCAGGCTCAAGGCCTACGACCACGAGGCGATTGACGCCTCGGCGCGCAAGATCGTCGAAACGGTCACCCGTACCGGCGCCAGTGTGGTGGGTCCAGTGCCGCTGCCGACCGAGAAGAACGTGTATTGCGTCATCCGGTCCCCGCATAAGTACAAGGACTCGCGGGAGCACTTCGAGATGCGCACGCACAAGCGGCTGATCGACATCCTCGACCCGACGCCGAAGACCGTTGACGCTCTCATGCGCATCGATCTGCCGGCGAGCGTCGACGTCAACATCCAGTAGGAGACCCGAGACAAATGGCTAGAAAAGGCATTTTGGGCACCAAGATGGGTATGACGCAGGTGTTCGACGAGAACAACCGGGTCGTGCCCGTCACGGTCGTCAAGGCCGGCCCGAATGTCGTGACGCGGATCCGCACCCCGGAGCGCGACGGCTACAGCGCTGTCCAGTTGGCGTACGGCGAGATCAGCCCGCGCAAGGTGAACAAGCCGCTCACCGGTCAGTACACCGCCGCGGGTGTCAACCCGCGCAGGCATCTCGCCGAGCTGCGGCTCGACGACGAGGCCGCCGCCGCCGAGTTCGAGGTCGGCCAGGAGCTGACCGCCGAGATCTTCGCCGACGGAAGCTATGTCGACGTGACCGGCACCTCGAAGGGCAAGGGCTTCGCAGGCACCATGAAGCGTCACGGCTTCCGCGGCCAGGGCGCCAGCCACGGTGCGCAGGCCGTGCACCGTCGTCCCGGTTCGATCGGTGGCTGCGCCACCCCGGGCCGCGTGTTCAAGGGCACCCGCATGTCGGGCCGGATGGGCAGCGACCGGATGACCACGCAGAACCTGTTGGTGCACAAGGTCGATGCCGAAAACGGCGTGCTGCTGATCAAGGGCGCCATCCCCGGACGCACCGGTGGACTGGTGATGGTCCGCAGCGCGATCAAGCGAGGCGAGAAGTAATGGCAACCAAGACCGTCAAGATCGACGTCCACACACCGGCTGGCAAGAAGGACGGCTCCGTCGAGTTGCCCGCCGAGCTGTTCGACGTCGAGCCGAACATCGCGCTGATGCACCAGGTGGTCACCGCGCAGCTGGCGGCGGCCCGCCAGGGCACGCACTCCACCAAGACGCGCGGCGAGGTGCGCGGTGGCGGCCGGAAACCGTACCGGCAGAAGGGCACCGGCCGCGCCCGCCAGGGTTCGACGCGGGCGCCCCAGTTCACCGGCGGCGGCGTCGTGCACGGCCCGAAGCCGCGCGACTACAGCGAGCGCACCCCGAAGAAGATGATCCGTGCCGCGCTGCGCGGCGCGCTGTCCGACCGGGCTCGCAACGGCCGTATCCACGCGGTGACCGAGCTGGTGGAGGGTCAGACACCGTCGACCAAGAGCGCCAAGGCGTTCCTGGGCACGCTGGTCGAGGGCAAGCAGGTGCTGATCGTCATCGGCCGCAGCGACGAGACCGGCGCCAAGAGCGTGCGGAATCTGCCTGGTGTGCACGTGCTTTCGCCGGACCAGCTCAACACCTACGACGTGCTGCACGCCGACGACGTGGTGTTCAGCGTCGAGGCGCTGGACTCCTACATCAGCGCCAACAGCCGAGCAGGAGGTTTCGGCCTGATGGCGACCGTCACTGATCCCCGAGACATCATCCTGTCCCCGGTCATCTCCGAGAAGTCCTACGCGCTGATCGAGGACAACGTCTACACGTTCGTCGTTCACCCCGACTCGAACAAGACCCAGATCAAGATCGCTATCGAGAAGATCTTCAAGGTCAAGGTCGCGTCGGTGAACACCGCCAACCGCCAGGGCAAGCGCAAGCGCACCCGCACCGGCTACGGCACGCGCAAGAGCACCAAGCGCGCCATCGTCACGCTGGCCGCAGGGCAGCAAGCCGATCGACCTGTTCGGAACACCGGCCTAGCGAGAGAAGCTGAGAGACAAGAGTTATGGGAATTCGCAAGTACAAGCCGACGACCCCGGGTCGTCGCGGTGCCAGCGTCTCCGACTTCGCCGAGATCACTCGCTCGCAGCCGGAGAAGTCGCTGGTGCGTCCGCTGCACGGCAAGGGCGGGCGTAACGCGCACGGACGAATCACCACCCGGCACAAGGGCGGTGGCCACAAGCGCGCGTACCGCGTGATCGACTTCCGTCGTCACGACAAGGACGGCGTCGACGCCAAGGTCGCTCACATCGAGTACGACCCCAACCGCACCGCGAACATCGCGCTGCTGCACTACCTGGACGGCGAGAAGCGCTACATCATCGCGCCGCAGGGTCTGGCGCAGGGCCACGTCGTGGAGTCCGGTCCGAACGCCGACATCAAGCCCGGCAACAACCTGCCGCTGCGCAACATCCCGGCAGGCACCGCTGATCCACGCGGTGGAGCTGCGGCCCGGCGGCGGCGCCAAGCTGGCCCGCTCGGCGGGGTCCGTCGATCCAGCTGCTGGGTAAGGAAGGCACCTACGCCTCGCTGCGTATGCCCAGCGGTGAGATCCGCCGCGTCGACGTGCGCTGCCGCGCCACCGTCGGCGAGGTCGGCAACGCCGAGCAGGCGAACATCAACTGGGGCAAGGCCGGCCGCATGCGGTGGAAGGGCAAGCGCCCCACCGTTCGTGGTGTCGTGATGAACCCGGTCGACCACCCGCACGGCGGCGGCGAGGGCAAGACCTCCGGCGGCCGTCACCCGGTCAGCCCGTGGGGCAAGCCCGAGGGCCGCACCCGCAAACGCAACAAGCAGAGCGACAAGCTCATCGTCCGACGCCGGCGCACCGGCAAGAAGCACCACCGGTAGGAGTAGCCGATGCCACGCAGCCTGAAGAAAGGTCCGTTCGTCGACGACCATCTCCTGAAGAAGGTCGACGTACAGAACGAGAAGAACAGCAAGCAGGTCATCAAGACCTGGTCGCGCCGTTCGACCATCATCCCCGACTTCATCGGGCACACCTTCGCGGTGCACGACGGCCGCAAGCATGTCCCGGTGTTCGTCACCGAGGCGATGGTCGGACACAAGCTCGGCGAGTTCGCCCCCACCCGCACGTTCAAGGGTCACATCAAGGATGACCGGAAGGCCAAACGGCGATGACCTCTGTTGAGACCGAATACCCGACCGCGACGGCGAAGGCCCGCTTCGTGCGCGTGTCGGCGACCAAGGCGCGCCGGGTGATCGACCTGGTGCGCGGCAAGTCCGTGTCCGAGGCGCTGGACATCCTGCGCTGGGCGCCACAGGCCGCCAGCGAGCCGGTCGCCAAGGTGATCGCCAGCGCCGCCGCCAACGCGCAGAACAACGAGGGCCTGGATCCGTCGACGCTCGTGGTGTCCACCGTCTACGCCGACGAGGGCCCGACGGCCAAGCGCATCCGGCCGCGCGCCCAGGGGCGTGCGTTCCGAATCCGCAAGCGCACCAGCCACATCACGGTGATCGTCGAGAGCCGTCCGGCCCGCGGTGAGCGCGGCGGTCAGTCGGCGAGCTCGAGCCGCTCGCGTCGCGCGCAGGGCAGCAAGGCCGCCGCCGCGAAGAAGGCTCCGGCCAAGAAGGCGCCTGCGACCAAGGCGACGACCGAGGCCGCCAAGAAGGCGCCGGCCAAGAAGGCCGCTGCCGAGAAGGCGACTGCCGAGAAGGCAACCGCCGAAAAGGCGCCGGCGAAGAAGGCCGGAGCCGCGAAGTCGGCGACACCGAGCGCAGCCAAGAAGTCGTCACAATCCAAGGCTTCTGACGAAGCGAAGGGAGGCTCGCAGTAGTGGGCCAGAAGATCAACCCCCACGGCTTCCGGCTCGGTATCACCACCGACTGGAAGTCCCGGTGGTACGCCGACAAGCAGTACAAGGACTACGTCAAGGAAGACGTCGCGATCCGTCGGCTGCTGGCCACCGGTCTCGAGCGCGCCGGCATCGCCGACGTGGAGATCGAGCGCACCCGTGACCGGGTCCGCGTCGACATCCACACCGCGCGGCCGGGCATCGTCATCGGCCGCCGCGGCACCGAGGCCGACCGCATCCGCGCCGACCTGGAGAAGCTGACGGGCAAGCAGGTTCAGCTGAACATCCTCGAGGTGAAGAACCCCGAGTCGGTGGCACAGCTGGTGGCCCAGGGCGTCGCGGAGCAGTTGAGCAACCGCGTGGCGTTCCGCCGCGCGATGCGCAAGGCCATCCAGTCCGCGATGCGTCAGCCCAACGTGAAGGGCATCCGGGTGCAGTGCTCGGGCCGCCTCGGCGGCGCCGAGATGAGCCGCTCGGAGTTCTACCGCGAGGGCCGCGTGCCGTTGCACACGCTGCGCGCCGACATCGATTACGGCCTGTACGAGGCCAAGACGACCTTCGGCCGCATCGGCGTGAAGGTGTGGATCTACAAGGGCGACATCGTCGGTGGCAAGCGCGAGGCGACCGGCGACGGTTCCTGTCGGGTGCCGATCGTCCGCGCCGCGAGCGCCCGTCGGGCACCCGTCCGCGTCGCAGCGGCGCGTCGGGGACCACCGCGACGAGCACCGAAGCCGGTCGTGCTGCCTCCGGCGGCGACGCCGGTCCGGCGCAGTCGGGTACCGAAGAGGCGCCCGCCGCCGCAGAGGCGACGACCGCACCCGAGGCCAGCTGCCGAGGCTTCTGCCCTCTGAGACCACGGAAGCTACGGAGAGCTGATCATGTTGATTCCCCGCAAGGTCAAGCACCGCAAGCAGCACCACCCGAGGCAGCGTGGCATCGCCAGCGGTGGCACGCGGTGAGCTTCGGTGACTACGGCATCCAGGCACTGGAGCACGCCTACGTCACCAACCGGCAGATCGAGTCCGCTCGTATCGCCATCAACCGGCACATCAAGCGTGGCGGCAAGGTGTGGATCAACATCTTCCCCGACCGCCCGCTGACCAAGAAGCCGGCCGAAACCCGCATGGGTTCGGGCAAGGGTTCGCCGGAGTGGTGGATCTCCAACGTCAAGCCGGGCCGCGTGCTGTTCGAGCTGAGCTACCCCGACGAGAAAATCGCCAGGGAGGCGCTGACCCGCGCGATCCACAAGTTGCCGATCAAGGCACGCATCGTCACCCGAGAGGAGCAGTTCTGATGGCAGTGGGAGTGACGCCGGGCGAACTGCGCGAACTGACCGACGACGAGTTGGCCGACAAGCTGCGCGAGTCCAAGGAAGAGTTGTTCAACCTGCGCTTCCAGATGGCGACCGGTCAGCTGGCCAACAACCGCCGGCTGCGCGTGGTGCGTCAGGAGATTGCGCGCGTGTACACCATCCTGCGCGAACGTGAGCTGGGTCTGGCTTCCGGACCCGTTGGTGAGGAATCGTAATGGCAGAGAAGGCAACAAAGGGTCCCGCGTACACCCCGCGCACCGAGAAGCCGCGCGGGCGTCGCAAGACCCGCATCGGCTACGTGGTGAGCGACAAGATGCAGAAGACCATCGTGGTCGAGCTCGAGGACCGGGTGAAGCACCCGCTCTACGGCAAGATCATCCGCACCACCACGAAGGTCAAGGCGCACGACGAGAACGGCATCGCAGGCATCGGCGACCGGGTGTCGCTGATGGAGACCCGCCCGCTGTCGGCGACCAAGCGCTGGCGTCTCGTCGAGATCCTCGAGAAGGCCAAGTAGGCAATAACACTCAAGAGCCCCCGCACGCCTCGGCGATGCGGGGGCTTTTGCGTTGTGCCTCTTACTTCTTGGCCTCGCGCCACGCTCGCTCGAACGGCAGCCGCCACGCGTTGGGTGCGATCAGCTGATGAATCGCGTTGGGTCCCCAGGTGCCCTGCGGGTAGATCTTGGCCGGCGGCGGATCGGACAGCAGCTCGCTCCGACCGCTCCCACAGCGACTCGATGCCCTCCGCGGTGGTGAACAGCGTGTGGTCGCCGCGCATCGCGTCGAGGATCAGCCGTTCGTAGGCCTCGAGCACGTCGTCGGACGAGTCGATCTCCTGCGTGGAGAACTGCATCGACAGCTTGTCGAGCTTCATGCCGGGCCCTGGCCGCTTGCCGTAGAACGACAGCGACACCTTGGAGTTGTCGGCAAGGTCGAAGGTCAGGTGGTCGGGCCCCTGCGAGCCGACGCCGGAGCCCGCGGGGAACATCGAGCGCGGCGCCTCCTTGAACGCGATCGAGATGATCCGCATACCCTCGGCCATCCGCTTGCCCGTGCGCAGGTAGATCGGCACGCCCGCCCACCGCCAGTTGTCGATGCCGACCTTCAGCGCGATGAACGTCTCGGTATCGGAATCCCGTGCCACGCCTTCGCAATTCGCGGTATCCGGTGAATTGACCGCGGACCACATCGGAGCACTTGACCGGCAGCATCGACCGGAACACCTTGTTCTTCTCCTCGCTGATCGCGCGCGGCTCCAAGGCCGTCGGCGGCTCCATCACGACGAACGCCATCACCTGGAACAGATGGGTGACCACCATGTCCTTGTAGGCGCCGGTGCTCTCGTAGAAGTTGGCGCGTTCGTCCAGGCCGAGCGTCTCGGGGATGTCGATCTGGATGTGGTCGATGAAGTTGCGGTTCCAGATCGGTTCGAACAGACCGTTGGCGAACCGGAACGCCAGGATGTTCTGCGCGGCTTCCTTGCCGAGGAAGTGGTCGATGCGGAAGATCTGGTCTTCGCGGAACGTCTCGTGGACGAAGTCGTTGAGTTCGACGGCGCTGGCCAGGTCGGTGCCGAACGGCTTCTCCATCACGACCCGGGATCGATCGACCAGGCCCGCGTCGCGCAGCGTGGTGATCACGGCGCGGGCAGCCTTGGGCGGCACCGACAGATAGTGCAGCCGGCGCGACATCGGGCCCGAGCTTTTCCTCAGCCTCCTCCACGGCGGCGGCCAGCGCTTCAGGCCCTGCGCTCTGCGGTACATAGGTGACGGTTTCGGCGAACCGCTGCCACTGCTCGTTGCGTGAGTTTGTGCGTACCGAAGTCTTCGATGGCCGTCTTGGCCAGGTCGAGGAAGTCGTCGGTGGACATGTCCTCCAGCGAGGTCGCGACGATCTGGATGTTGGGGGCCAGGTCGGACTGATCCAGGTAGGCGAGCCCGGGAATCAGCTTGCGTCTGGCCAGGTCGCCCGTCGCGCCGAACAGCACGACGACGTGCGGGTCGACGGCGAAGTCGTCATTGCGACGTGGGCGTGCGCCCGGTGCCGGATAGGAGATCGTCTGCGGTTTGCTTGTCGCCACGTTCGGCATACTTCCACCGCTGGATTCATCATGCACGGGTACTCGCCCTCCGCCGTCGCGCAGTCAGAGGCAGACATCATGTCGTTACCCCGGATCGGCGCCGTTCAATCGCGTCGTCACTGGTACTGCCGCCGTCGTCAATTTCTCAGCAACCCGATATGGAGGCGGTGTAGTGTCCGGGCGGTTGGGGACCACGCGGCGACGCACCTACTGGACGAGGGTGGCCATGGCAACCGAATTCAACGGCAAGATCGAGCTCGATATCCGCGATTCGGAACCGGATTGGGGGCCATACGCCGCACCGACCGCGCCCGAGGGCTGCGCCCAACATCCTGTATCTCGTGTGGGACGACACCGGCATCGCGACGTGGGACTGCTTCGGCGGTCTGGTGGAGATGCCGACGATGAGCCGTATCGCCGAACGCGGCGTGCGGCTGTCCCAGTTCCACACCACGGCGCTGTGCTCGCCGACGCGCGCGTCGCTGCTGACCGGACGCAACGCCACCACCGTCGGCATGGCCACCATCGAGGAGTTCACCGACGGCTTTCCCGAACTGCAACGGCCGCATTCCTGCCGACACCGCACTGCTGTCCGAGGTGCTCAGCGAGCGGGGATACAACACCTACTGCGTCGGCAAGTGGCATCTGACACCGCTGGAAGAGGCGAATCTCGCTGCCACGCGGCGCCATTGGCCGCTGTCTCGCGGGTTCGAGAGGTTCTACGGCTTCATGGGCGGCGAGACCGACCAGTGGTATCCCGACCTGGTCTACGACAACCATCAGGTCAGTCCGCCTGCCACCCCCGAGGACGGCTACCACCTGTCGAAGGACATCGCCGACAAGACGATCGAGTTCATTCGCGACGCCAAGGTGATCGCACCGGACAAGCCGTGGTTCAGCTATGTCTGCCCGGGCGCCGGGCACGCGCCGCACCACGTGTTCAAGGAATGGGTGGACAAGTACGCAGGCAAGTTCGACATGGGTTACGAGCGCTATCGCGAGATCGTGCTGGAGAACCAGAAGAAGCTCGGCATCGTGCCGCCGGACACCGAATTGTCGCCAGTCAACCCGTATCTCGATGTCAAGGGTCCCAACGGTGAGCCGTGGCCGCCGCAGGACACGGTGCGGCCGTGGGAGATCTCTGAACGACGAGGAGAAGCGTCTCTTCAGCCGGATGGCGGAGGTGTTCGCCGGGTTCCTGTCCTACACCGACGCCCAGATCGGCCGTGTCCTCGACTATCTCGAGGAGTCCGGGCAGCTGGACAACACCATCATCGTGGTGATCTCCGACAACGGTGCCAGCGGTGAAGGCGGGCCGAACGGGTCGGTCAACGAGGTGAAGTTCTTCAACGGCTACATCGACACCGTCGAGGAGAGCATGCGCTACATCGACCATCTCGGCGGTCCGGAGACATACCCGCACTATGCGATCGGTTGGGCGATGGCGTTCAACACGCCCTACAAGCTGTACAAGCGCTACGCCTCCCACGAAGGCGGCATCGCCGACACCGCAATCATCAGCTGGCCCAACGGAATCAAGGCCCACGGTGAGGTTCGCGACAACTACGTGAACGTCTGCGATATCACCCCGACGATCTATGACCTGCTCGGCGTCACGCCGCCCGCCGAGGTCGGCGGAATCACGCAGAAGCCACTCGACGGCGTGAGTTTCAGGGCCGCCCTGGACAATCCGTCCGCCGACACCGGCAAGGACACGCAGTTCTACGCCATGCTGGGCACCCGCGGGATCTGGCACGAGGGTTGGTTCGCCAACACCGTGCACGCCGCGACGCCTGCCGGCTGGTCGCACTTCGACAAGGACCGCTGGGAGCTGTTCCACATCGAGGCCGATCGCAGCCAGTGTCACGACCTGGCCGCCGAACAGCCCGACAAACTCGAAGAGCTCAAGAAGCTGTGGTTCGACGAGGCGGCCAAGTACAACGGTCTTCCGCTCGCCGATCTGAACATTCTGGAGACGATGACGCGGTGGCGCCCGTACCTGGTCGGCGAGCGGAAGAGCTTCACCTACTATCCGGACGCCGCCGAAGTCGGCATGGGTGCCGCCGCCGAACCGCGCGGGCAGTCGCTTGTCCGTGCTGGCCGAGGTGACGATCGACACGACCGGGGCCGAGGGCGTGCTGTTCAAACAGGGCGGGGGACACGGCGGCCATGTGCTGTTCATTCAGGACGGGCGCCTGCACTACGTTTACAACTTCATGGGCGAGGAGGAGCAGACGGTGTCATCGCCCGGAGCGATTCCGCTGGGCCGTCACATCTTCGGAGTCAGCTACACCCGAACGGGCACAGTCGAGAACAGCCACACACCGCTCGGCGATGTCACGCTGTACATCGACGGCGACGCCGTCGCGTCGCTGCCGAACGTCAAGGCCCATCCGGGAACGTTCGGGCTTGCCGGCGCTACCATCAGCGTCGGGCGCAACACCGGGTCGGCGGTGTCGCAGTACGTTCAAGGCTCCGTACGCGTTCACCGGCGGCACCATCGCGCAGGTCAACGTCGACCTCTCCGGGGCGCCGTACGTCGACGTCGGAGAAAGAACTCGCACTCGCGTTCTCGAAAGACTGATGATGGAGCGGTGAAGCGGTTCGGTCGAACGACGTTGGTCCTGCTCGGTCTGGTGGCCTCGGTGGTATCGGGATGCGTCCGGACGGACACCGGCGTGGCGATCCGCAGCGACGAGGCCGCGGCGACCAGCGGCCATGCCGACACGTCACCGACAGAGGACGCGGGGCCTGCGGCTCCGGGAGTCGTCGCGACCTCGCGAGCGCCGATCCCGCCCGGCGCCGTCACCTGCGCACAACCGGTCAGCCCCGGCGTCCAGGCGGTTGCGCGGGTATCGGACCCGGCCGCGCCGCAGCATCACCGTCGCCGTTCCCGACGGCTGGTCGGCAGCGCCCGGGTCCGGCGACGTCGGCGTCCGGATGGAAGGCCCTGACGGCATGTCGGCCACAGTGACCATCGCGAAGACGCGGCTTGCAGCCCGAAGAAGCGTTCACCGAGTACGCAGACAAGGTGATGGCGGTGTCACCGGTCAGCAGTGTCAGCGTGCTGCCCGCTGACCTGTGCGGCTACAGCGGCCAGAAGCTGATGGGCGCTTGGTCGGACAACCCGCAACAGTCCGTGGAGTTCGTCGACCGCATCGCCCACATCTGGACCGACACCGACAACTATCTGGTGGCCGTCCACGCGCAGGCGCCCGCCGGGACCCCGGATTCGACGCTGCCTCAACGGTGCTCATCGAGGACTTCGGCGTCGGCATACCCTGAAGTCATGCTGCACCGAGCTCGTCGACCTGCCCGGCGACTCGTTCCGGATGGGCTCGACGAGCTTCTACCCGGAAGAGGCGCCGATACACACGGTGGATGTGTCGGCGTTCGCAATCGAACGCCATCCGGTCACCAACGCCCAGTTCGCCGAATTCGTCGACGACACCGGCTATCGTCACCGTCGCCGAGCAAGAACTCGATCCGGCGCTGTATCCCCGGCGCGGACCCTGCCGACCTCGTCCCGGGCGCGCTGGTGTTCCGGCCCACGCCCGGCCCGGTAGACCTGCGGGACTGGCGGCAGTGGTGGGAATGGATACCAGGCGCGTGCTGGCGTCATCCCTTCGGTCCGGACAGCGGGATCGACGATCGGTCCGAACATCCCGTCGTGCAGGTCGCCTATCCCGATGCGGCCGCCTACGCCCGCTGGGCCGGACGGCGGCTGCCGACCGAGGCCGAATGGGAGTACGCGGCGCGCGGCGGCGGCACCGGCACGTATTCGTGGGGCGACGATGCCATGCCCGGCGGCCAGTTGATGGCCAATACGTGGCAGGGCCATTTCCCGTATCGGAACGACGGGGCGCTGGGCTGGGTCGGGACATCACCGGTCGGCATGTTCCCGCCGAACGGCTACGGCCTGCTGGACATGATCGGCAATGTCTGGGAATGGACGACGACGAAGTTCGCGGGCCACCACCGGCTCGAGCAACGCGCCGAGACCTGTTGTGCACCAGGCGACAGCGGCCGACCCGTCGGTCAACCAGGCGCTCAAGGGTGGCTCACACCTGTGCGCGCCGGAGTACTGCCACCGGTACCGGCCTGCGGCGCGCTCTCCGCAGTCGCAGGACAGCGCGACCACGCACATCGGATTCCGATGCGTGGCCGACGTTTAGTGCCTGCCGCAACGCATCGGGCGATATCGTCACCGCCGTGACCGAGAACCCATACCGGGTGATTCTGTGGGGGCCGGGATCGATCGGAAGCGAGTTGCTGACGGCCATCATCGACCACCGCGATGACCTCGAAATCGTTGGCGTTCGGGTGTATTCGGACGCCAAGAACGGGGTCGACGCAGGCACGCTCG
Source organism: uncultured Actinomycetota bacterium (assembly GCA_963813275.1). Lineage (GTDB taxonomy): Bacteria > Actinomycetota > Actinomycetes > Mycobacteriales > Mycobacteriaceae > Mycobacterium. Next base: position 340,320 of record CAWEYH010000002.1, read on the forward strand.
TCGATCGCGACCCGATCGGCGTCGCGGCCACCACGAATGTCGACGAGATGTGGCGCTCGACGCCGACTGCGTCGTCTACACACCGCGCAACGGCGACCTCGACGACGTCTGCAGGCTGCTGGCCAGCGGAAAGAACGTCGTCACCACCGTGTTCCTGTTCTATCCGCCGAGGCTGCCCGACGCGGATCGCCAGCGGTTGGAGGCGGCGTGCCGCGAGGGCAACAGCACGTTCCACGCCAGCGGCATCAACCCCGGCAACCTTTCGGGCGTGCTTCCGCTGGCGCTGTCGGGGATGAGTCGCACCATCGACAAGATCACCTTGCAGGAACGCGCGGACATGACGCTGTACGACAGCACCGACATCAGCTTCGGCAACATGAAGTTCGGCGAGCCGCTGGACGTCATCGATCCGGATGTCGACGAGTACCTGCGGGACATGAAATCGATGTTCGTCGAACAGATCTGGCTGCTCGCCGACGCGCTCAACGCGGGCATCGACGAGGTCACCGTCGACATCGAAGCCATTCCCGCCGAGCGAGACCATCAGATCTTCGATCGGCTGCTGCGCGCCGGCACCACGGCGGGGCAGCGCTGGAACATGGTCGGGCGCCGCGGCGGCGAGCCCCGCGTCGAGATCGAGACGTTGTGGACCGTCGGCGGCGAGTACCCGCAGCACTGGCCCGCCCCCGAGCACGGCTGGACGCTGACCATCGAGGGCGACCCGTCGATGCGCGTCCACTTCCTGACGCTGGCCAGCTTCACGCGCAACGCGAGCATCGCCGAGCACGCTCAGGCCGCCAACATCGCGACCGGAATGCAGGTGCTCAACGCGGTGTCGGCGGTGTGCGAAGCGCCGCCGGGCTTCGCGACGAATGCGACGCTGCCGCTGATTCGCAGCGCCACGGGCTTCGCACGCTGACGTCGCCGCGGTAGAGGTCCCGGGTTCCGGCGGCGTTGGCCAGCCCGACGATGCCCGCGACGACCATCACACCGGACACGACGATCGCGGCCACGACGCCGGGATCCCTCGGCATCGGCGCGTGGAAGGCCAGCATGCCCGCGAGAAAGCTGGCCACCGGATTGGTCGCGGTCATCGCCGCCACGGCCGCGGGCAGCGACCCGCTGGCGACCGCGAGCTGACCGAGCACGAAGCCGCCTGCCGTCGAGGCGATCAAGCCACACACCGGCCAGTGGACCACTGCAGCGGCGAGCCCGTGCGCGGACACGTCCTCGATGATCACCTTGACCAACACCGCGCTCATCGCGTGGCACAGGCCGGCGCCGGAACCCGACAGCACGCCGGCGAGCGTCGCGGTGACGAATCGGCTGACGAGCCGCAAGAGCGCGATGATCGCGATCGCTACGGCTGCCATCGCCAATGCTCGTCCGCGGTGGGGCGGGGCGCTGTGCGGCGTGGCACCCTCCGTCGTCAAGAGGATGACCAGGCCGGCGCACACGGCCGCTGCGGAGGCCATGTCGCGGGGTGAGGGCCACCGGCGCTCCTCGGCCGAGGCCAACGACATCGCGAAGAGCAATTGAGTCGACATCACCGGCTGGACGGCGGAGACCGACCCGATCGCGAGGGCGACCGCCTGAACACCGTTGCCGACGAGGTTGGTGACCCAGCCCGCCACCCAGGTCTTGCTGCGGGTCAGCCGGCCGACGAAGCGGAACACGCTCACGGGCCCGGTCAGCGACGACGGGTGCCCGCCGAGGGCATCGTGCGCGGCGCGCCGCTGCAGAAACGCCGACAGCGCGAACAGCAGCGCCGCGGCCAGGGCCGTCGCGATAACCGCGATCATCGGCGCTATCCTCGCCGCGGCGGGAAAACGGCACGGGTCCAGATGTGGCGAGCGTCCGCGAAATGCCAGTTAACACGGCGTGTCGCAGGGCAGACACGGTGGCTCGCGGTGCAAGGCGAGCGGATTTGGAACATTGCTGGTCGTCACCTAGAATTCACTGGTTGCCTTGGGCAGACCTCGGCCATCCGCAAGGAAGGCCCTGCGTGCCCTTCGGAAACACAGACCGCGTACGTCCAGGTCTCTGGTGGGCTTTGCCCACCAGAACGTTCAGGCCTGGCGTGCACACGTAACCAGGTCGAGGAGATCGAGTGATTCAGCAGGAATCGCGGCTGAAGGTCGCCGACAACACGGGCGCCAAGGAGATCTTGTGCATCCGCGTGCTCGGCGGCTCGTCGCGGCGCTATGCCGGCATCGGCGACGTCATCGTGGCCACCGTCAAGGAGGCCATCCCCGGCGGCAACGTCAAGCGCGGCGAAGTGGTCAAGGCCGTCATCGTGCGCACCGTCAAGGAGCGCCGCCGCGCCGACGGCAGCTACATCAAGTTCGACGAGAACGCCGCGGTGATCATCAAGCCGGACAACGATCCCCGCGGAACCCGCATCTTCGGTCCGGTCGGCCGTGAACTGCGCGAGAAGCGCTTCATGAAGATCGTCTCGCTCGCTCCGGAGGTGTTGTAGATGAAGGTCCACAAGGGCGACACCGTGCTGGTCGTCTCCGGCAAGGACAAGGGCGCGAAAGGCAAAGTGCTGCAGTCGTTTCCGACCCGCAACAAGGTGCTTGTCGAAGGCGTCAACCGCATCAAGAAGCACACCGCGATCTCGCGCAACGAGCGCGGCGCGCAGTCGGGCGGCATCGTCACCCAGGAGGCGCCGATTCACGTGTCCAACGTGATGGTCGTCGACTCCGACGGCAAGCCGACCCGCGTCACCTACCGCAGAGACGAAGAGACCGGCAAGAAGGTCCGCATCGCCAAGACCAACGGCAAGGACATCTGAGATGACGACTGATACCCATCCCGGCGCTTCGCTTGCCCAGGAAGAAAAGGCCCTGCCCGCGCCTGAAGCAGCGCTACCGCGAAGAGATCCGCGACGGCGCTGCAGAAGGAGTTCGGCTACGGCAACGTCATGCAGATCCCGGGCGTGGTCAAGGTCGTCGTGAACATGGGCGTCGGCGACGCCGCCCGCGACGCCAAGCTGATCAACGGCGCGGTCAACGACCTGGCGCTGATCACCGGCCAGAAGCCCGAGGTACGCAAGGCGACGAAGTCGATCGCCCAGTTCAAGCTGCGCGAGGGCATGCCGATCGGCGCCCGCGTCACGCTGCGCGGCGACCGCATGTGGGAGTTCCTCGACCGGCTGATCTCGATCGCGCTGCCGCGTATCCGCGACTTCCGCGGCTTGTCGCCCAAGCAGTTCGACGGCCGCGGCAACTACACCTTCGGGCTGTCCGAGCAGTCGGTGTTCCACGAGATCGACGTGGACTCCATCGACCGGCCCCGTGGCATGGACATCACCGTCGTCACCTCGGCGACGAACGACGACGAAGGACGAGCGCTGTTGCGGGCCCTCGGCTTTCCGTTCAAGGAGAACTGAGCAGATGGCAAAGAAGGCTCTGGTCAACAAGGCCAACAAGAAGCCCAAGTTCAAGGTGCGCGGCTACACCCGCTGCAACAGGTGCGGCCGCCCGCACGCGGTGTACCGCAAGTTCGGGCTGTGCCGCATCTGCCTGCGCGAGATGGCGCACGCCGGCGAGCTGCCGGGCGTGCAGAAGTCCAGCTGGTAACAGCCCCAACAGACCACGACCAATCGAGAAAGTTGCGGCAGGCCCCCGAAGGGGAACCGCCGCGAGGAAGGTGAACCGGCTGTCATGACCATGACGGATCCGATCGCAGACTTCTTGACACGTCTGCGCAACGCCAATTCGGCGTACCACGACGAGGTGACCCTGCCGCACTCGAAGATCAAGGCGAACATCGCCGAGATCCTCAAGAAGGAGGGCTACATCACCGACTACCACACCGAGGATGCCCGGGTGGGCAAGGCGCTGGTGGTCGAGCTGAAGTACGGCCCGAGCCGCGAACGCAGCATCGCGGGCCTGCGCCGGGTGTCCAAGCCCGGTCTGCGGGTGTACGCGAAATCCACCAATCTGCCGCGGGTGCTCGGCGGCCTCGGCGTGGCGATCATCTCCACGTCCTCGGGTCTGCTCACCGACCGTCAGGCGGCACGACAGGGCGTGGGCGGCGAAGTCCTCGCGTACGTGTGGTGAGGGGGAACTAGACCATGTCGCGCATTGGAAAGCAGCCGGTTCCGGTTCCATCCGGAGTCGACGTGACGATCGACGGCCAGAACGTCTCGGTCAAGGGGCCCAAGGGCACCCTGGACCTGGCGGTCGCCGAGCCGATCACGGTGGGCCGCGACGACGACGGCGCCATCGTGGTGACCCGTCCCGACGACGAGCGGCACAACCGCTCGCTGCACGGGCTGTCGCGCACCCTGGTGGCCAACCTCGTCACCGGCGTCACCGAGGGCTACACCATCAAGATGGAGATCTTCGGCGTCGGCTACCGCGTGGTGGCCAAGGGCAGCAACCTCGAGTTCGCCCTCGGCTACAGCCATCCGGTGCTGATCACCGCACCTGAGGGAGTCACCTTCGCGGTGGAGACGCCCGACGAAGTTCTCGATCTCCGGTATCGACAAGCAGAAGGTCGGCCAGATCGCGGCCAACATCCGTCGCCTGCGGAAGAGCGACCCCTACAAGGGCAAGGGCATCCGCTACGAGGGTGAGCAGATCCGCCGCAAGGTCGGAAAGACAGGTAAGTAGCAATGGCTCAAGCCCAGAAGACAAAAGGCGCAAAGCAGAAGCCCGGGGCCGGGCAGAGCGTTGCGGCGGCCCGGCGCACCTCGCGGCTGCGCAGGCATGCCCGGCTGCGCAAGAAGATCGAGGGCACGGCCGAGACGCCGCGCCTCGTCGTCCACCGCTCCGCGCGGCACATCCACGTGCAGTTGGTGAACGACCTGAACGGCACCACGGTGGCCGCGGCGTCGTCCATCGAGGCCGACGTGCGCGGTGTGGACGGCGACAAGAAGGCCCACAGCAAGCGGGTCGGTCAGCTGATCGCCGAGCGCGCCAAGGCCGCCGGGATCGAGACCGTCGTGTTCGACCGGGGTGGATACACCTACGGCGGACGGCTCGCGGCGCTGGCCGACGCGGCACGCGAAGGTGGGCTGAAATTCTGATGACGAATGACCTAGTGACAATCGGAAGGATTGCGTAATGGCCGAGCAGGCAACTAGCGGTGCCGGCGGCCCTGTCTCCTCGGGGGACTCCAGGGACTCCAGGGACTCCAGGCCGCCGCGGGGTGACCGCGAGGGCCGGGGCCGTCGTGACGACCGCGGCGGTCGCCGCGACCGCGACGGCGGCGAGAAGAGTAATTACCTCGAGCGTGTCGTCGCGATCAACCGTGTCTCCAAGGTGGTCAAGGGTGGTCGGCGGTTCAGCTTCACCGCCCTGGTGATCGTCGGCGACGGCAACGGCATGGTCGGCGTCGGATACGGCAAGGCCAAGGAGGTTCCCGCCGCGATCGCCAAGGGCGTCGAAGAGGCACGCAAGGGCTTCTTCCGGGTGCCGCTGATCGGCGGCACCATCGTTCACCCCGTTCAGGGTGAGGCCGCCGCGGGTGTCGTCATGCTGCGTCCGGCCAGCCCCGGTACCGGTGTGATCGCCGGTGGCGCGGCCCGTGCCGTGCTGGAATGCGCTGGCGTGCACGACATCCTGGCCAAGTCGCTGGGCAGCGACAACGCGATCAACGTGGTGCATGCCACCGTTGCTGCGCTCAAGCTGCTGCAACGCCCGGAGGAGGTGGCGGCCCGCCGTGGCCTGCCCATCGAAGACGTGGCGCCGGCAGGCATGCTGAGGGCGCGGCGTGAGGCCGAGGCGGTCGCGGCAAGCGCCGCAGCGGCGAGCCGAGAAGGAACTGCATAACCATGGCAGAGCTGAAGATCACCCAGGTGCGCAGCACCATCGGCGCCCGCTGGCGGGCGCGCGAGAGCCTGCGGACGTTGGGACTGCGCAAGATTCGTCAGTCGGTGATCCGTGAGGACAACCCGCAGACCCGCGGGCTCATCAAGGCTGTGCATCACCTCGTAGAGGTGGAGGAGGTCTAGAACCATGACGCCGATCAAGCTTCACGACCTAAAGCCGGCACCCGGCTCGAAGACCGCCAAGACCCGCGTTGGCCGCGGTGAGGGCTCCAAGGGCAAGACCGCCGGTCGCGGTACCAAGGGCACGAAGGCGCGCAAGAACGTCCCGGCGACGTTCGAGGGCGGCCAGATGCCGATTCACATGCGGCTGCCCAAGCTCAAGGGCTTCCGCAACCGGTTCCGCACCGAATACGAGGTCGTCAACGTCGGCGACCTGAACAAGCTGTTCCCCAAGGGCGGTGACGTCGGCGTCGACGAGCTGGTGGCCGCGGGTGCGGTCCGCAAGAACTCGTCTGGTGAAGGTGCTCGGCGACGGCAAGCTGTCCGTGAAAGTCAACGTCAGCGCGCACAAGTTCAGCGGCAGCGCGAAGGAAAAGATCACCGCCGCAGGCGGTTCCGCGACCGAGGTCGCCTAACTCCTAGCGCAGCTGAGGGATCACCTCGGCGGCGAGCCGTTCCATCTGCTCGCGGTCCTCGGCGACGTTCTTGCCGGCCGGATTCAGCACGATCATCTCGGCGCCTGCGTCGATGACCTCGCGAATTCCGCGGACGACGTCGTCGGGGGTGCCCGACACCGCGACGTCCTCGATCCCCGGCCTATCGCCATAGATGCGCTGCAGGCCGTCGATCACCCGCTCGCGGGCACGGCCTGCGTCGTCGTCGACGGCCACGTAGACCCTCTTGCCGATCGTGAATTGCGTTGCGTCCTTGCGCTGTTCGTCGAGCTCGCGGCGCACCGCCTTGACGGCTTCGGCGAACACCGCGGTGGTCGACGAGCCCGCACCGAGGAACGCGTCCGCCAGCCGCACCCCCCGCGCCAGCGCCTTGGGCGCGGTGCCGCCGATCCACAGCGGCGGGTGCGGACGCTGCACCGGCTTGGGCGCAATCGCCACGTCGTCGACATCGCGGAACCGGCCGTGGAACGTCACCGTCGGCTCGTCCGACCACGCCTCCTTCATCAGTTCGATGCCCTCGGTGAAATAGCTGATGAACGTGGTCTTCTCGACACCGAACGCCGCGAACGGCCTGCCCTTTCCGCCGTGGCCCACGCCGACGTCCAGCCGGCCGTGGCTGAGCCGGTCGACAGCGGTGACGGCCCACGCCAGCTGCAACGGGTCATGCAGCGTGGTGATCAGCACCGCAACTCCCAACCGCAGCCGGGTGGTACAGGCGGCGGCATAGGCGAGCACCTGCAACGGCGCGATCTGCGGCGTACCCCCGACGACCTGTTCCATCGTCCAGCCGCCTTCGAAGCCGAGTTCCTCGGCGCGAGCGAGATAGGCCTTCAACCCCTCATCGTCGAAGCGGTCGTAGTCCAGCTGGGGGATCGATATCGAAAAGCGCACAGGTTCACCGTAGGCGTCCGTGGGGAACGTGATGTGATGACCCGATGGCCGGCATCGTCGAGCGCTACCTCGAGGCCATCGCGTCGCACGATTGGGATGTGGTCGGCGAATGCGTTGCCGACGACATCGTCCGCGTCGGTCCCTACGGGGACCGCTATGCCGGCCGCGACGACTACCTGCCCTTCATCGCCGAGACGATGCCGAGGCTCGCGGGCTATTCGATGGACCTTCACCGAGTGACCTACGCGAACGACAGGCTCGCGTTTGCCGAGCTGAGTGAAACCGTGGAACTCGACGGTGCGCCGACGCTGACACCAGAGGTCCTCGTCTTCGAGCTCGACGGCGACGGGCGGATCTCCCGCGTCGAGATCTTCATCCAGACACTGGGCCGCTAGCCGGCGCGATGGCGTCGGTAGGCTCGGGTGATGTTCAGTTTCGTGCCAGGTGTGCCCAACCTCGACGACCTGCGGTCACTGGCTCGCAGGGTAGACACCGCCCGCCACCACGGCGTGCCCGACGGCTGCGTGCTGGAGCTGGATCTGCTTTCGGCGCCGCCCGAGACCACCGGGTTCGACCCGATGGCGATCATCAGCGGGAGCAGGCCGCTGGTGCTGCGGGAGGCCGTCGCGGCGATTCACCGGGCCGCCGAGGACCCGCGGGTTGCCGGGCTGATCGCCCGGGTGCAGATTCCGGCCGCCGCCGCGGGACCGGTGCAGGAGCTGCGCGACGCCATCGCCGCCTTCAGTGACGTCAAGCCCTCGCTGGCATGGGCCGAGACCTATCCGGGGACGCTGTCCTACTACCTGGCGTCGGCGTTCCGGGAGGTCTGGATGCAGCCGTCCGGGACGGTCGGGCTGGTCGGCTTCGCGACCAACGCGCTGTTCCTGCGCGACGCGCTCGACAAGGCCGGCGTCGAGGCCCAGTTCATCGCCCGCGGCGAATACAAGTCCGCCGCAAACCTTTTCACGCAGGACCGCTACACCGATGCCCACCGCGAGGCGGATACCCAGCTGCTGGACAGCCTGCACAGCCAGGTGTGGCAGGCGGTCGCCGAGTCCCGCCACATCGACCCCGCAGCGGTGGACGAACTGGCGAACAAGGCGCCGCTGCTGCGCGACGACGCGGTCACCGGACGACTGGTCGACCGCATCGGCTTCCGCGACGAGGCCTACGCGCGGATCAGCGAACTCGTTGGCGCGCCCGGGATTTCGCCGGAGACCGGCGATGCGGACGCTGATCCCGACGCACCGCCACGGCTGTACCTTTCGCGCTACGCCAAGGCCACGGCGTCGCGGCCCGGGCCGCAGATGCCGTCGATCCCGGGCCGCAAGTCCAAGCCGACGATCGCCGTCGTCACGCTGCACGGGCCCATCGTCAGCGGCCGCGGCGGCCCGCAGGTGCTGCCGTTCGGGAACTCCAGCGCAGGCGGGGACACCATCGCAGCCGCACTGCGCGAGGCGGCCGCCGACGATTCGGTGTCGGCGGTGGTGCTGCGGGTCGACAGCCCCGGCGGCTCGGTCACCGGGTCGGAAACCATTTGGCGAGAAGTGAACCGGATTCGCGAAGCAGGCACGCCGGTCGTCGCGTCGATGGGTGCGGTCGCGGCCTCTGGCGGTTACTACGTGTCGATGGGTGCCGACAAGATCGTCGCCAACGCGGGCACGATCACCGGATCGATCGGCGTGGTGACCGGCAAGCTGGTGGCCCGCGAACTCAAGGACCGGCTCGGCGTCGGCTCGGATTCGGTGCGCACCAACGAGAATGCCGACGCTTGGTCGATCGACAAGCCGTTCACCGACGAGCAGCACGCCCACGTGGAGGCCGAGGCCGACCTGTTCTACAACGACTTCGTCGAACGCGTGGCCACGGGCCGCAAGCTCAGCGTGGAGGCGGTCGACGCCGTCGCCCGCGGTCGGGTGTGGACCGGTGCCGATGCGCTCGAGCGGGGCCTGGTCGACGAACTCGGCGGGCTGCGTACCGCGATCAACCGGGCCAAGGCGCTGGCGGGGTACGACGAGGACGCCGACGCCCGCATCGTCAGCTACCCGGGTTCGTCCTTCCTGGAGTTCCTGCGGCCGAAGCCGTCGTCCCAGCCCGCCGCCGCGTCGCTGCCGCAGGCTGTCGCGGTCCTCGTCGGACGGTCCGTGGCGGAGCTGTGGGGCCAGGCCGAGCGGTCGTTCACCGGCGTCACCGCACTGTGGCTGGGCGATTACCGCTTCTGACGTCATGACAGCTTCTGCAGGCCCGCGCCGGTGAGCAGATAACCGGGCGACGTCGTCGCCGGATCGTCGCGCATGAGGTCGACAAGAGCCGAACCCGCCAGCTCGGGAGTCAGCGCCTGGCCGAGTTGTGCCGTGTACGCCTGTTCGGACTGCCCGCTGCGTGCCGCATAGGCGCGAATTCCGGCTCGTCCGACGTCCCCGAACGGAGTCATCCTCGGCATCACCGCGGTGACGGTGATGTCCAGATCCGAGCGTTGCGATTCTTCTTGGGCGTATGCGGCGATGAACCGTTGGGTCGCCTTGGCTCCGGCGTAGCCCCCGCTCGCAGGTGACCCGTTGATTGCGGCGCCGCTGCTCACCACGATCACCCTGCTCCCTGGCGGCAGTGGCTGCAGCAGCGCCTCGCGCAGCCACGTGAACGCGATCTTGACGTCGGCGTGCCAGTTGGTTGAAAACGTCTCCCATGTCTGGTCCTGTAGCGGGCGCGTGACCGGAATGGCGCCTGCGACGAGGATCAGGATCTTGGGCTGATCTCGGTCCAACACGTGGGACGCCACGGCCGCATCGGTCGCATCAGCGACCTCGGTGCGAATGCTCACGCCCTCTGCAGCCAGCTCGTCCAGCGCAGGCCCGGAGCGGGCGACGGCCACTACGGGAGCACCCGCCTCGTCGAACGCGAGCGCGATCCCGCGACCCAAGCCCCTGCTGGCCCCGACGACGACGGTCGTCCTGTCCGAAAAATCACTCATGATCACACTCACTTCCTTTGCCGTTCGATCGACGGTCCGCTTCTCGGAGCCGTCCAAATGTGTAGACACCGCGGTCGGCGAAATCGGGCGTGCATCGGCCGCCCAGTTCTCGACCCCGCCGGTGTCTATAACTAGGACTGCCGAGGAGAGTTAGCCGTGGCGCGAGGGTGGAGGAATGACAGGCGACCTGCTGATCAGGGCGCAAGCCGGAGACGGCGAAGCGTTCCGCGAATTGACCGAACCGTACCGGCGAGAGCTGCAGGTGCACTGCTATCGGATGCTCGGGTCCTTTCAGGACGCCGAGGACGTCATGCAGGAAACGATGCTCTCCGCGTGGCGAGGCCTTGGCTCGTTCGAAAGCCGTGCGTCGATCCGCACGTGGCTCTACCGCATCGCGACGAACAGGTGTCTCAATGCGCTGCGCTCTGCCCAGCGACGGCCGGCCAAGGAGTGGGACCTCATCGACATTGAACCGCCGGAGCCGACGCGGCTGGGCGAGGTCGCATGGCTCGAGCCGTATCCCGACGTCCTGCGTCCAGGTGCGGTCGATCATGCCGGTCCGGAAGCGCGCTACGAGCAGACCGAGGCGATCTCGTTGGCCTTCGTGACCGCGCTGCAGCTGCTACCGGCTCGTCAACGCGCCGTGCTCATTTTGCGCGAGGTACTCGGATACCACGCCAATGAGGTCGCCGAAATGCTCGACACGACAGTCGAATCGGTGACAAGTGCGCTCAAACGTGCGCGCACGCGTCTGCGGCAGCGTCTTCCCGTCCCCGACGTCGACCCACCGCTGATTCCGGACTCGCCTGAAGAGCAGGCGTTGGTGGCGAAGTTTGTCCACGCGTTCGAGTCCGGGCACGTGGATGCTTTGGTCGAACTGCTTACCGCCGACGTGAATCTGTCCATGCCGCCGGTGCCCCTCGAGTACCAGGGCCGCGAGGTCGTCGCCCGCTTTTACAGCACGATGTTCGGTCGAGGCCGGCTCTACCGGCTGGTGCCGACACGGGCGAATGGTCAGCCTGCGTTCGCGACCTACCTTCGTGCCCCCGCCGGGGGCGTCTGCCACGGGGCTGGCCTCCTCGTTCTCACGCTCGCCGGCGATCGGATCAGCGCTATAACGCGGTTCGAGAGCAATGCGCTCAGTTGGTTCGGGTTGCCCCGATCGCTGCCCGATGACGCCACCTAGCCCTGGCGCTGTGGCCAAGCCAGAGCAGGCCTACCGTTGGCATGTCATCTCCCGGATCACCCTGAACGGAATAGCTGGATTGTCGACGAAGTTCCCGCTCGCGACTTACGACGCGGTGAGGCTCAGCGGAGCGCTCCGTTCTGCAGTTCGTGGCTCGGTGCGTGACGACGCGGCCAGTCGGGGCCTGTATGCCGTCGACGGATCGAATTACCGCGTGGTCCCCGACCTCGTTGTGGTGCCCGCCGACGCCGATGACCTGGCCGCCGCGGTGGCGCTGACGGCCGAGGCCGGCGCTCCCGTGACGATGCGCGGCGGTGGCACGTCGATGGCGGGCAACGCGATCGGCGGCGTCGTGATCGACGCGTCCCGGCACGTCAACCGGATCCTGAACATCGACACCGGCGCAAGGACAGCGGTCGTCGAACCCGGCCTTGTCCTCACCGACCTGCTGGCCGCCGCCAGGCCGCACGGGCTCACCTTCGGCGCCGATCCGTCGTCGGGCAGCCGTGCCACGCTCGGCGGGATGATCGCCAACAATGCCTGCGGCGCGCACTCGGTCGCGTGGGGCACCACCGCCGACAACGTCCGGTCGCTCGACGTGATCCTCGCCGACGGCACCCGCTGCACGGTCGAATCACGCGGGGCCCGAGACGAACTGGCGAACAGGCCAGGACGCGAGGGCGAGTTGCAACGGGCGCTGCAGCGGTTCGTCGACGAGCACGAGTTGGTGATCCGGCGCCGCTTCGGCCGCTTCACCCGGCAGATCTCGGGCTACGCGCTGCACCGGCTGCTGCCCGAACACGGCTACGACGTCGCGGGGCTGTTGTGCGGCAGCGAGGGCGGTTTCGCGGCGACGCTGCGGGCGACGCTGACGCTGACGCCGCTGCCGATGGCGCGGGTGCTGTGCGTGCTCGGTTTCCCCGACTCGGTCTCGTCGGCCGAATGCGTATCGGTGGTGCTGGCGCACAGTCCGCTGACGATGGAATCGATCAACGTCGACCTGGTCGACCGGCTGCCCGGCGAGGTGCGCCGGGCCGCCATCGAGGCGGGCTTGCCCGCCGGGCGGGCGTGGCTGCTGGTGGAGATGGGCGGTGAGGACCGCATCGCCGCCGAGATGTCTGCGGAGAAAATGCTTGCCGCCCTGCGTGATTCGGGTTCGCCGGCGTCGGCGTCGCTGGTTACCGACCCCGGCGCCCAGGCCGTGCTGTGGCGGTGCCGCAGGGATGCGGCCGGGCTCGCGACGCGCAGGGCCGACGGCGCGGAAGCGTGGGGCGGCTGGGAGGATGCGGCGGTCCCGCCCGAACGCCTCGCCGACTACCTGCGTGCCCTCGACGAGCTGATGGCCGGATACGGCCTGTCCGGCGCTTCCTACGGTCACTTCGGCGAGGGCTGCATGCACATGCGGATCGACTTCGATCTGCTCAGCGTGCAAGGCGTTGCCGCGTACCGGTCGTTCGTCGAGGAAGCCACCGACCTCGTCGTCTCGCTCGGCGGGTCGGTGTCGGGCGAGCACGGCGACGGGCGCGCCCGCTCGGAACTGTTGGGCCGCATGTACGGAGCCGACGGTCTCGCGCTGATGGCCGAGATGAAGGACATCTGGGATCCCGGCAGGGTGATGAACCCCGGTGTGGTCGTCGACCCGCCCCCGCTCGACGCCGGGATCCGGCTGCTCGGCCCCGCAAAGGACCGAAAAGTGTTGACGCTCTTCAGCTATCCCGACGACAACGACGACTTCGCCCAGGCCCAGCGACGCTGCGTCGGCATCGGCAAGTGCAGGCAGTCCAGCGGCGGCGTGATGTGCCCGAGCTATCAGGCGACGCACGACGAGATGCACTCGACGCGCGGCCGCGCCCACCTGCTGTGGGAGATGCTGCAGGGCGATCTGGTGACGGATGGCTGGCGCTCGACCGAGGTGCGCGACGCGCTCGACCTGTGCCTGTCCTGCAAGGGCTGCCTGTCGGACTGTCCGGTCAACGTCGACATGGCGACCTACAAGGCCGAGTTCACCCACCACCACTACGCCAACCGGCCGTGGGCCCGGCCGCTGTCCCACTGGTCGATGGGCTGGCTGCCGCAGTTGTCGCGGATCGCCTCGGCGGCCCCGCGACTTGTCAACCGCATGGCGGGCACATCGCTGGCGAAACGTCTCGGCGGGATCGCACCCGAGCGCGAGATCCCGGCATTCGCGGACCAGACGTTCACCTCGTGGTTCGCGCGGCGCGAGGCGCCTGCCCGATCCGCCACCAGGGGTGCCGTCCTGCTGTGGCCGGACAGCTTCACCAATTACCTTGCCCCGCAGGTGGGTCGCGCCGCCGTCGCGGTGCTGGAGGCCGCCGGCTACCAGGTGATCCTTCCCGGCGGACACGTGTGTTGCGGCCTGACGTGGATCTCCACCGGCCAGCTGCGGACTGCCAAGCGGCGTATCAGACGATCGCTGGACGTCCTCGCCCCGCAGCTGGAATCGGGTGTCCCGATCGTCGGGCTCGAACCGAGCTGCACGGCCGTGCTGCGGCGCGACGCGACCGAGCTTCTGCATGACGACAGCCGGGCCGCGGCGCTCGCGGCATCGACCCTCACCTTCGCCGAATTCCTCACCCGCTCGGACTGGCAACCGCCCGACGTCGCCACCGAGGCATTGGTGCAGACGCACTGCCACCAGCATGCCGTGCTCGGCTTCGACGCCGACCGCGCACTGATGGAGAAGGCAGGCATCAGCGCCGACGTACCCGACTCCGGATGTTGTGGCCTCGCAGGCAATTTCGGCTTCGAGCGCGGCCACTACGACGTGTCACAGGCGGTGGGGGAGCGGGTGCTGCTACCCGCCGTCCGGGACGCCGCGCCGAGCACCGCCGTCATCGCCGACGGGTTCAGCTGCCGAACACAGATCGCGCAGGGCACGCCGCGCCGCGCCGTCCACCTGGCCGAAATCCTTGCCGACGCACTCCATTCAGCCAAGCAGCTGTAGTGCCACCCTTACCCGAGTTCAATCTAAATAGTCATTCCAACGGCGACAGCGGCCAGCAGCGCGAGCAGGACGGTGTCGGTCGTAGGGACACGTGATTGCTCGGATGTGCCCGGCGAATGGCGCCTCTTCGCCGTCAGGTCTCCGTAACGTTGGGTTGCGGCGAAACTGATTTCGCCTGCCGTAAGTGCCTTGTGCACCCGGTGGCATCGAACTGCTGAAGAACATTTCGGACTGTTCGGTCGCTACGTGGACTCTGAGGGTTTCAATGCCAGCGCCGTGAGCTTCTTTTGCGCGGTGCCAAACGTGCCCAGTTGGTATACCGAGGCTCCGACAGGTGAGAAGGTGAACGCTTCAAACGGCTCGGCCATCATCTCGTCTAGGTAGGTCTGCGGAGCTGCTCCCGTGGTGACGTGCGGATTGAAGTTTTCGCCCGACGCGGCGGGCACGAAGGTGGCGACGTACTGCACCAAGAACTCTTGGATGTCGCGACCTTGCTGCGTGCTCGCGAATGCGTCGACGGTTCCGGTCGGAACGGAATAGGGCGCTATCGAGTCGATCAGCTTCTGTTGCAATCCGAGAAGATCGTCTGTGGGTTCGACGACGATGCCCGCAAGGCCAATTGGCGGCGAGGGGATGTAGTACGCCTTTGAAGCCGTCAAGGTCCAGGCGGTTGGAACTTCGGAGGCAAAGACATTGTTGGCTGCCGCGTAGAGGTCGTTGAGATCGGCGGTGCGGACGAACCGCTGCAGGATTGTGACGTGCGGCTGGTGATCGGCATCGAGCGCGAAACCCTCGGGATAGACGGCGAGCAGTCGGGCGTTCACCCCACGCGCTCGCACCGTCATGGTCTCGTCGGGCTCCAACACGACATCGACCGCCACAACCGAGTCGTTCTGTACACGCAGGCCGTCCGGATTGCTCACTCTGCCTGCCTCTCTATTTCGTCTGGTGAAGCTCAACTTACGCGCGAATCAGGTTGGGAAAAGCGTAAGTCAATTACTCAGCGAGTAGCAGCCGTAGCGCCGTTAACGCGTACGCGCGTGCGGCGGTGACGAGTTCGTCGATCGCCACCGATTCGTCGGGGCGATGAGCCTGTTCGGAAACCGATCCCGGCCCCAGCACCACCACCGGCACGCCCAGCTCGCGGGCGACGAACCCGCCGTCACATGCCGCCGTCCACCCGCCGGGCGGCAGTGTCGGCCCGCCCGCGTCGCTGACCGCGGCCTCGACCGTGCGAACCAGCGGCGAATCCGCCTGCGTCTCGAATGCGGGCATCTCCATCGGCATCGTCACGTCGACGGCCAGGCCACGATCTGCCAGGCGCAATGCGTCGACCCGCTCGCGCACCTCATCCAGCACGGCCGCGGCCGACTCACCCGGCAGCAGCCTGCGGTCGACGACGACGAAGCATTCGGCGGGCACCACGCTGCCGCCCGTCCCGCCCTGGATCTGGCCGACGCTGAACGTCGCGGGTCCCAGCAGCGGATGTCGGTGGCCTGCCAGCCCGGCGTGCATGCGCTCGATCTCGGCCACCACATGGGCCGCACCGTAGACGGCGTTGGCGCCGTCGCCGGGACTTCCTGCGTGACAGGCGGTTCCGTGGACATCGACCCGCAGGTATGACGCGCCGCGCGCACCGACGATGGTCTGCAGGTCGGTGGGCTCCGCGGTGATGCAGCCCAGGAACGAGCCTGCAGGCACCGAGCCGACATAGGCGCGAATGCCGATGCCGTTCTCTTCCTCGTCGACCACGGCGGCCAGCTCGACGGACCCGCGCAGGCCGGTGCCTCGCAACGCCGCCATCGCCGAAAGCGCAGCGGCCAGAACGCCTTTCATGTCCGAGGTGCCGCGGCCGTAGATGCGGCCGTCGGCGACGGCACCCCCGAACGGGTCTCTCGTCCAGCCCTCGCCGACCGGCACGACGTCGGTGTGGCCGAGCACCAGCAGGCCGGGACCGCTGCCACCGGCGAGGGTGACGCGCAGGTTGTCGCGGCCCGGCTGCACTGGGACCGCGCAGACATCGAGCCCGAGTTCGGCCGCCGCGTCGGCGAGCATCGCGACCGTCGCCGCCTCCTGGCCGGGCGGGTTCTGCCCAGCGGCCCGCACCAGCATCCGGGTCAGCTCGACGATGTGGTGCTCGTCGATCTTGTCGAGCACCGCCCGCTCGGCAGCCGATACCGGCACGCGGTCAGCCCTGCGCGAGACGGTCGACGGCGCGGCGCAGTCGCGCGACCCCCTCGCGGATCCGGTCGGGCGGAGTTGAGGCGAAGCACAGCCGCAGCGCATTGGTGAACCGGCCCGACGGGGAGAACGCCGTGCCGGGAATGAAGGCGACGCCCTCGGCAAGCGCAGGCTCGAAAAGCGCTGTGGCATCCACGTTGTCGAGCGTGACCCAGCAGAAGAAGCCGCCCTCCGGGTCGGTCCACGCCGCGCTGTCACCGAAGTGCTCGCGCAGCGCGGCGTGCATGGCTTCCTTGCGCCGCTTGTACTCGGCCCGCTGCGTCGTCAGATGAGCGTCGAGGTGCCCGCCGGTGAGAAAACCCGTCAACAACCGCTGCGCGGGCAGGTTGGTGCAGGTGTCCATCGCCTGTTTGGCGTTGATCAGCAGTGGTTGCAACTCACCGACGGTGTCGACCCAGCCGACGCGCAGCCCAGGCGCGACGATCTTGGAGAAGGTGCGAACCGCGAACACCAGCGGGTCACCGCCGCCGAGTTCGCGCAGCGTCGGGAGCGGGTCACCGGAGAAGCGCAACAACCCGTAGGGGTCGTCGTCGATCACCATCGACCCCCAATGCCGGGCCAGCTCCAGCAGTCGCAGCCGGCGCGACAGCGAAAGCGTTACGCCGGACGGGTTCTGGAAGGTCGGGATCGTGTAGATCGCCTTGGGAGTGCGTCCGGATTCGCCGACGAGACGCTCGAGCGCGTCGACGTCCATCCCGTCGTCGTCGACCGGGATCTCCAACAGGGTGGCGCCGTAGGACAGCGCGGTGGCGCTGCCGTTGGTGTACGTCGGCGACTCGACGGTGACGAGGTCGCCGGGATCGACGAAGATCTTGCAGAACAGATCGAGACCCTGCATACCGCCCGCGGTGATGGTGAGCCGGTCTGCCGTGGTCTCGTCGCTGGTGCCGCGCAGCATCTCGAGCAGCGCGGCGTGCAGCGGCGGATCGCCTTCGGTCGCGGCGTAGTCGTACGCGTCGGGCGCGCTCAGCTCGCTGGCGGCGATCCCGGCGAGGATCTCGGACGGCACGGCCTCGGCTGCGGGACTTCCCATGGCGAGCCGGACGATGTCGTGACCCTGCTTGTGCAGCAGCGATGTGCTGGAGTCGATCACCGACCCGACCAGCCCTGCGGCACGCGCCGCAATTGGAAGTATCGATGTCGCCACGTGCTACCTCCGGAGGTTGAAGCGCCGCGCGCCGGCCGCAGGCCGATTGTTGACGATCGTACGGTTTCGTTCTTAGCCTCGGACGCGTGCCTCGAACACGACCGGTTGTCGCGGTCTTGTGCGAGAAGTCGACCGACCGTCCGCCTGGTCTCGATGGCCTGGACGTGGAGTTTCGGTACTGCGCGGCCGACAGTCTCGCCGAGGCCGTCCGCGGAGCCCGGGCCCTGCTGCTCTGGGACTTCTTCTCCACGGCCGTCCGCGACGTGTGGTCCGACGCGGATGGGCTCGAGTGGATACACATCACCGCTGCGGGCGTCGACACGCTGCTGTTTGACGAGCTGCAGAACTCCGACGTGGTCGTGACAAACGCGCGCGGCGTGTTCGACAGGCCGCTGGCCGAGTACGTCCTCGGCGCCGTCATCGCCTACGCCAAGGACGCCCTGATGAGCTATAACCTGCAACGTCGGCACGAATGGCGCCACCGGGAGACGCGCAGCATCACCGGCGCGACCGCGTTGGTGGTCGGCACGGGCGGCATCGGGCGTGAGATCGCAAAGCTGCTGAGGGCCGCCGGTGTCGTGGTGCGTGGCGCGGGACGCAGAACAGTCGCCGACGACCCAGACTTCGGGGAAATCGTCGACAGCGCCAACCTCTTGGCCGAAGTCGGCTGGTGCGACCACCTGATCCTGGCCGCGCCGCTGACCCCCGCGACTCGGGGGCTCGTCGACACGCGCGTGCTCGCCGCTATGAAGCCCGACGCACACCTGGTCAACATCGCCCGCGGCGCGATGGTCGACGAGGCCGCACTGCTCGAAGCGCTTACGCAGCGGCGAATCGGCGGGGCGACCCTCGACGTTTTCGCAACCGAACCGCTGCCTCCGGGAAACCCGCTGTGGGACGCGCCGAACGTGACAGTCACCGCGCACATGTCGGCCGACGCCGTCGGCTGGCGCGAATCCCTTGCCGCACAGTTCGCAACTAACTTGCGGCGCTGGCTGGCCGGCGAACAGCTGCTCAACGTGGTGGACAAGAAACTCGGCTACGTTCCCACGAACGCGAACGCATAGTCGCGCAATCTGCGACAGACTGCTGCTCGTGGCGTATTCGGCGGCGGGCAAGCGCGTTGTGATCACTGGCGCCTCGTCCGGCGTGGGTGCCGCGCTGGCCCGGCGGCTGGCCGCGCAAGGTGCGGTCGTCGGACTGATCGCCCGCAGGCGCGACCGGCTCGCCGACGTGCTGGCCGACTGCAGGTCGACGTCTCCGGACTCGGCCATGTGGGCGGCGGACCTCGCCGACAGCGCGGACGTCGGCCCGATCGCACTGCGTGCATGGGACACGCTCGGCGGCATCGATGTGCTGATCAACAATGCGGCCGTGCCGAAGCGGCGGGCGGTCACCGCACTGGATCCGGCCGACGTGGAGGCCGTCATGGCGGTGAACTTCTTCGCTCCGATGCGCATGACGCTCGCGGTGTTGCCCCGAATGCTCGAGCGCGACGCCGGCATCATCGTCAACGTGGCCAGTGTCGGCGGTCGACTCGGCATCATCCATGAATCCGCTTACTGTGCAAGCAAGTTCGCGTTGTGCGGCTGGAGCGAGGCGATGGCCGTCGACCTGCACGGCACCGGACTGTCGGTCAAGTTGATCCAGCCGGGGCCCGTCGACACCGAGATCTGGGATCAGCAGGACAACGACGACCCGCTCTACCACGGCCCCAAGGTGGCCGCAGGTGAGGTCGCCGAAGGCATCATCGCCGCACTCGGCGACGACCGCTTCGAGCACTACCTGCCCGACCTGAAGGCCGTCGTCGACGCCAAGAACTCAGATATCGACGCCTTCATCAAGGGCGCGGCAGCCATGGCCCGACCGTGAAGGCGCTGGTGTTCGGTGTGCCGGGCGAGCCCTTCGACGTGCCCGAGGGCGCCAACGCGCTCGTCGCGAATCTGGCCAGTTCTCCCGTTGCGCTGCAGGAAGTGCCCGATCCTCAACCGCTGCACGACGATTGGGTGATCACCCGGCCGCGGCTCACCGGCATCTGCGGGTCGGACTCCAAGCAGATCCTGCTCGACTTCGGCGAAGGAGACGCCGACAACGCGATGGCGGCGTTCTGCTCGTTCCCACAAGTCATGGGCCACGAGGTGGTGGCCGATGTGGTGGCGATGGGACCGAAAGCCCGCGGCGTGGAGATCGGTCAGCGGGTGGTGCTCAACCCATGGCTGTCGTGCGGGCCTCGCGGCATCGAACCACCCTGTCCCGCATGCGAATCCGGTGACTACAGCCTGTGCTGGAGTTTCACCGACGGCGACATCAAGGCCGGTATCCATTCCGGGGTGTCTGCCGATGTGACCGGCGGCTACGCCGAGCTGATGCCCGCTCACGACAGCATGCTGCATCCGGTCCCCGATACGGTGCCCGACGACATGGCGGTGTTCGCCGACCCGTTCTCGGTGTCCCTGCACGCGATCACCCGGCATCCGCCGCCGCCGTCAGGCCGGGTGCTTGTGTACGGCGCGGGTTCGCTCGGATGCTCCGCGGTGGCGATCCTGACGGCGCTGTATCCGGACGTGGAAGTGGCGGTGGTGGCCCGTTTCGACGCCCAGGCTCAGCTTGCCGACCGGCTGGGCGCCGCGAAAGTGCTGGCGCCCGAGCCGCGGCTTGCGCTCATCGAGGAGCTGGTCGCCTGGGGTGGCGGACGGCTGCGGCAGCCGTTGCAGGGTCTGCCGATGGCCCACCCGGGCCCGATCGACGTCGTCTACGACACCGTCGGCAAGCCGGAAACATTCGAAGTCGGGGTGCGGGTGCTGGCGTCGCGGGGGACGTTGGTGAAGGCAGGCGTGCACGCGCCCGGCCGATGGGAGTGGAGCCCACTGTATTTCAAGGAGATCAGCTGGGTCGGCTCCAACGCGTTCGGTGTCGAGGAGGTCGGCGGCGTCCGCAAGCACGCCATCGACCATTACCTCGACCTGGCTGTCGATGGGCGAGTCGACCTGCGTCCCATGCTGACTCATACGTTCAGGCTCGAGCAATGGCGCGATGCGTTTCTCGCCATCGCAGACCAGGGCCGCAGTGGTGCTGTCAAGGTCGCCATCGACCAGCGCTAGTTACATCGGGTTTTGGCGCAGGTAGGTGTAGACGCTCGCGAAGTTCTTGTTGACCTCGTCGGGAATGGGTACGGGGCCGCCGAGAGCTCCTGCACCCCAGGCGATCTGGGCGGTGCGCTCGACGAGTGCGGTGACATGCAGCGCCTTGTCGGGCCGCGGCCCGACGGCGACGAGGCCGTGGTTGGCGATCAGCGCGGCGGCCCTGCCCTCCAGCGCCTTGACCGCGTTGTTGCCGACATCGGGTGTGCCCGACGCGGCGTAGTCCGCGCAGCGGATCTCCCCGCCGCAGTACACGGCGAACTCGTCGACGCAGGCCGGAATCGGCTGGTGGGCAACGGCGAACATGGTGGCCCACACCGGGTGGCTGTGGATCACGCTGCCGATGTCGTCGAATGCGCGGTAGCAAGCCAGATGCAACGCCATCTCCGACGAGGGGGAGCGGCCGTCGGCGGCCGCCACGACCGTGCCGTCCGGAGCGACCGCCACGAGATCGTCGATCGTCATTTCCCCGTAGTCCACCGACGACGGCGTGATGACGACGGTGCCGTCCTCCCGGCGCGCGGAGATGTTGCCCGCGGTGCCCTCGACCAGCCCGCGTCGCAGCATGTCCTTGGCCGCCGCCAGCACAGCCGCTTCGGCGTTGTCCACGAATCTCACCGCGCCAGCACCTCCGGGTTCACGACGTTGGCAGGCACACCGTCCGACAGCAGCGCTTCCAGTCCGTCGGCGACCATCTGCGCCTGCCGCGCCTCAGTGTTCCACGTGGCCCCGCCGATGTGGGGCGTGAGCACCACGTTGGACATGCCCGTCAGCGGGTGGTCGACGGGCAGCCACTCGCCCTCGAAATGGTCGAGGCCCGCCGCAGCGACCTTGCCACTTCTCAGCGCGGCGACGAGTGCGTCGGTGTCGTGCAACTGGGCCCGCGCGGTATTGAGGAAGACGACGCCGTCGCGCATGGCGGCGAACTGGCCGGCGCCGATCATCCCGACGGTGTCCTCGGTGACCGGCGCGTGCAGCGAGACGATGTCGGCCTGCGCGAGCAGTTCGTCGAGGCTGTGGCGGGCCTCCTCGTTGAACGGGTCGTGGGCGATGACCGAGACACCAAGCCCGGTCAGCCGCCATCGCAGCGCCCTGCCGACGGCGCCAAGGCCGACGAGGCCCGCGGTCCGTCCGGCGATCTCGCCGCCGCGGAACCGTTGGTAGGGGATGGTCCCGTCGCGAAAGACCTGGCCGGAGCGGACATCCGCGTCGGCGGGCAGCAGGTGGCGGGTGGCCGCGAACAGCAGCGCGACGGCCATCTCGGCGACCGCGTCGGCGTTGCGCCCGGGGGTGTACAGCACCGGAATCCCCGCGGCGGTAGCGCCTGCGATGTCGACGTTGTTGGGATCGCCACGGGTGGACGCGATGGCTCGCAGCGGAAGCTCGAGCACCGGCCCGCGCACCGAATCAGATTCCACCACAAGGACATCGGCGCTCTCGGCTTGTGCGCGTTCGGCCAGCTGCTCGTCGCTGTAGATCCGCAGCGGGGTCGTCTCGATCCACGGGTCGTAGACCACATCGGCCAGCAGGCGCAGCTTGTCGAAACCCGGCCCCCGTAGCGGGGCGGTCACCAGGGCGCGCGGTCTTGGGGTCACGAATGCCCATGCTGGCGTACGGTGACGCGCGTGTCACGCGAAGTGGTGACAATCGGCATCGACATCGGCACGACCGCGGTCAAGGCGGTGGCCGCCGACGAGCACGGCCGAGTGGTCGCGCGGACCCGAATCCCGCACCGGCTGCGGATACCGGCGCCGGACAAACTCGAGCACGACGCCGACGAGGCATGGCGTCACGGCCCGCTGGCGGCGCTCGAGCAGCTGGGCCGCCCCGACGCCCGCGCGGTGGCCGTGTCGGCGATGGTGCCGTCCCTGACGGCAGTCGACGCCGACGGTGTTCCAATCACGCCGGGCCTGCTGTACGGCGACAGCCGCGGCAGGGTTTCGCCGCAGTCCGGCGGGATGGGCTTCATGGTGGGCGAGGCCGCCGAGTTCCTGCGGTGGACCGCGCGAGAAGCACCCGACGCCGCGGGGTACTGGCCCGCGCCCGCCGTGGCCAACTACGCGCTGGCCGGCGAGCCCGTCATCGACTTCGCCACCGCGTTCACCACGCTGCCGCTGTTCGACGGCACCGGTTGGGACGACCGGGTGTGCGCTGACTGCGGCGCATCCGTCGACCGCATGCCGCGGGTGGAGGGACCCGGCGTCGCCGTCGGTCGCGTGCGCGACAGCGAGGCCGTGCTGGCGGCAGGCGCCATCGACGCCACCTGCGAGCAGATGGTGTCCGGCGCAGGCACCGACGGCGACGTGCTGGTGCTGTGCGGAACGACGTTGATCGTGTGGGCGACCATTCCCGAAGCCCGCGACGTGCCCGGCCTGTGGACCATTCCACACACGGTGGCGGGCAAGAGTCAGGTCGGCGGAGCCAGCAACGCCGGTGGGCTGTTCCTCAACTGGGTGGATCACCTTGTGGCGCCAGGTGATTCGGCAGCAGTCGAGCCCGGTCAGGTTCCGGTGTGGTCGCCGTACGTGCGGGGTGAACGCACGCCGTACCACGACCCCGACCGTCGGGCGGTGCTCGACGGGCTGAATCTCGCGCACGACCCCGCGTCGGTGCGCCGGGCCGCCTATGAGGCGTCCGGCTTCGTCGTGCGTCACCTCATCGAGTTGGGAGCGGCGCAGGCGACGCGGATCGTTGCGACCGGGGGCGGAACCCGCGTCGAGCCGTGGATGCAGGCCATCGCCGACGCGACCGGGCTACCCGTCGAAGTGTCGGGTGTGCCCGAGGGCGCGGCATTGGGCGCGGCGTTCCTCGCGCGGATGGCGGTGGGCATGGAGTCGTCGATTGCCGATGCCGCCCGGTGGGCATCGATCGAGCGCACCGTCGAGCCGGACCCGGCCTGGACGGGGCCGATGGAGGACCGCTACAAACGGTTCCTCGAGTTGGCGGGCGAGGGGTGAGCATGTTCGACGACGCGGCGATGGTCTCGACCGTTCTGCGGGTTCGCGACGTCGCCGCATCTGTCGCCTGGTATCGGGAAAAGCTGGGGCTGGAGCCGATTCACGTCGGCGCCGACGGTGATCATCCGATCGCCGTGTACCGGATCGCGGGCTCGGTTGTATCGATGTGGCAGCTTCCGGACGGCCGGGCGCGCGTGCACGACGACAACGACCGAAACACCTATGTCGTCATCGTGATGAACGAAGATCTCGCGCCCCTGCGGCAGACGCTGCTCGACCGCGGCGTCGACGTAGACGAAATCCGCCGCAGCGCCGACAACGAGTTCGTATGGTTCTACGACCCCGACGGCAACCGGTTCGAGCTGAGCCGGCCGATCAAGCGCTAACGCTTGATGGCACTCAGGTAGCTCATTTCGGTGAAGAACCCGATGGCGCCGTCCTCAGGGAACTCGAAGCCGTTGTCGGCGTAGGCATCCGGCATCTTTCGTGCCGTGACGTCCCAGCCGTGGCCGACCAGGTAGTCGACCACGTCGCTGCGCTTCTCGTGATAGATGAGATCGCCCATTTCGAAGTCGTGGCCGTACTGTTTGAGTCGGTCGGATATCAGCCGGGATCGCTCGTCGGAGAACATGCTGACATCGGGAATGTGCTCGGTGGCGACACGGCTGCCGGGTGCGCTGAGTTCGTTGATCCTGTCGAACAACAGGTCCTGCGCTTCGGACGGTAGGTAGATCAGCAGCCCTTCGGCGATCCACGCGGTCGGCTGCGTGGTGTCGAAGCCGTTGTCGCACAGCGCCTTGGGCCAGTCGTCGCGTAGATCGATGGCCACCGTTCGCCGGTCAGCAGTGGGTTGTGCACCGAGGTCGGCGAGCGTCCTCGACTTGAAGTCGATCACTTCCGGTTGGTCGATTTCGTACACCACCGTTCCATCCGGCCACGGCAGCCGATAGGCCCGGGCGTCGAGCCCGGCGGCCAGGATGACCGCTTGACGGACGCCGGCTTGCGTTGCGTCGGTGAACAGCTTGTCGAAGTGGCGGGTGCGCACCGCCATGCCTTCCGCCGATCGCCGGAAGTTGAATCGCGGATCCATGTCCTCCAGGCTGATCTCGCCATCGAGTGCCCGGATGAAGAAGTCCATGCCAACAGCGCGCACCAGCGGCTCGGCGAACGGGTCGTCGATCAGCCCCTCACGGTTGGAGAGCACGCGTTGTGCCGCCACCATCGTCGCGGTGGCGCCGACGCTGGACACAAGGTCCCACGAGTCGTCGTCGGTGCGGGCCATCATGCTCCTTACAAGGTCGCCGTGAGGTATCCCGAGTCACCGGTGAGCCTGGTCAGCTCGTCATCCGGTAGTGCGAAACCGTTGGCGGCGAACGCATCCGCGGTCGCGAGGGTCGTCACCCGCCAGCCGTGCGAGGACAGGTACTCGCCCGCGGTGCTGCGGTCGCCAGAGTAGAACAACTCGGACAGCTTGATGTTCGAACCCGCCCGGCGTGACCGTTCATCCAGCTTTTCGGCCCAGTCGTCGGGCATCGACTCCATGTTCATGTGCTCGGTGGCCAACCGGCTGCCCGGGGCGGACAGCGCGGTGATGTTGTCGAACAGCCGATCTTGCGCGTCCGGCGGCAGGTATACCAGCAACCCCTCTGCGATCCACGCCGTCGGCTGAGCCGGATCGAACCCCGCCGCGCGAAGAGCGGCAGGCCAATCGTCGCGCAGATCGATTGCGACGGTCTTTCGCTCCACTGTCGGCATCGCACCGAGGTCCTCGAGCGTAGCGGTCTTGAACGCGATCACCTCGGGCTGATCGACTTCGAAGACCACGGAGCCGCCAGGCCACCGAAGACGGTAGCTGCGGGTGTCCAGGCCGGCCGCCAGAATGACCGACTGGCGGATTCCGGATTCACCGGCACCGGTGAAGAAGTCGTCGAAAAACCTTGTCCTGACCGCGATCTGCTCGCTCATCGTCTTGCGGTTCATCAGCGGATCGTCGTCGTTGAGCACCTCGCCGTCGACCAGCTTCACTAAGGTGTCAAGGCCGACGGCGCGTACCAAGGGCTCGGCGAACGGGTCGTCGAGAAGCGGTTCGGGTCCCTGGGACGCGATCGCACGCGAGGCCGCGACCGCCGTCGCGGTGGCCCCCACGCTCGACGCCAGATCCCAGGTGTCGTTGTCCGTTCGTGCCATCGATCATTCCTACTGTCGAATTGCGGTGACGGCCAGTGAGTCCCGCATCGGTGCGAGCTCTTCGCCGTCGGGGAAGTGTCGTCCGTACTCGGCGAACATCTCGTGTCGGTTGCGGGCGGTCACCTGCCACCCGTGTCCGGCTGAGGTACTCCATCACGGGATTGCGCTCGCCCGGGTAGAACAGGTCTGCCAGGTTCATGTCGAAGCCGTGCTCGCGCCACTGCTCGCGGATCGCTTCGGCCCGCCGGCCGATGCTCGCCCCTGCGTCGGGGTGGTACTCGGTGGCCAGCCTGCTGCCAGGAGCCGACAGCGCCGCGATGTCGTCGAAGAGCCGGTCCTGGGCCTCCGGCGGCAGATACACCAGCAAGCCCTCGGCGGTCCACGCCGTCGGCTTGGAGTCGTCAAACCCGTTGCGGCGCAATTCCGCAGGCCAGTCTTCGCGAAGATCGATGCTCACCGCGCGGCGCTCCGCGGTCGGCGCCGCACCGATCGACGACATCGTCGCGTTCTTGAACTCGATCACCTTGGGCTGATCGATCTCGTAGACGACGGTGCCCGCGGGCCACTGCAGCCGGTAGGCGCGGGCATCGAGGCCCGACGCGAGGATCACCGCCTGCCGAATGCCTGCATCCGTCGCTTCGATGAAGAAGTCGTCGAAGAACCGGGTGCGCACCGCCATCACGTTGGTCATCAGCCGGGCGGCATCGCCGCCGTCACCTTCGGACACACCGAACTCGCCGTCGAGCAGCCGGCTGAAGAAGTCCATTCCGACGGCCCGCACCAGCGGCTCGGCGAACGGATCGTCGATGATCGCGTTCGGTTCTCGGCTGGCGATCGCCCGCGCCGCGGCGACCATGGTCGCGGTCGCACCGACGCTGGACGCAATGTCCCAGCTGTCGGAGTCGGCCCTTGTCACCGGTTATCGCCTCGGCTCCCGCTCGCTCCGGTCCTCGCTTCGCTGCGATCCTCACTCGCACTCGCCTTCGGGTGGTTATCGCCTCGGCTCCCGCTCGCTCCGGTCCTCGCTTCGCTGCGATCCTCACTCGCACTCGCCTTCGGGTGGTTATCGCCTCGGCTCCCGCTCGCTCCGGTCCTCGCTTCGCTGCGATCCTCACTCGCACTCGCCTTCGGGTGGTTACCGCCGAAGGTGGCGCTGATGTAGCGCATGTCGGCGAACGGCGTGTCTCCGTCGAAGGGCGGGTATCCGTGCGCGGTCAACAGCTCATTGATCTTGCTGCCGGTCACCTGCCAGCCGTGCCCGGCCAGATACTCCGCCGGTTCGTTGCGGTCGCCTAGGTACACGAGTTCAGCCCAGTCGAGGTCGTAGCCGTGTTCGCGCCACCGGTCCGCGGCTGACTGCATCTTCTCCATCGCCTCGTCGACGTCGCTCTGGTCGATGGGTGGCGAGCTCTCGGTGGCCAGCCGGCTGCCTGGGGCGGACAGCGCGGTGATCGTGTCGAGCAGCCGGTCCTGCGCGTCGGGCGGCAGATAGCCCAGCAGGCCCTCGGCGCTCCACGCCGTCGGCTGACCCGGGTCGAAGCCGGCCTCCTTCAGCGCGGACGGCCAGTCGAAGCGCAGGTCGATCGCCACCGCCCGGCGGTCGGCCGTGGGTTCGGCGCCGATATCGGCCAGTGCCCGCGTCTTGAACGCGATGACCTGCGGCTGGTCCACCTCGAAGACGATGGTTCCCGCCGGCCACTTCAACCGGTAGGCGCGCGAGTCCAGGCCCGACGCCAGGATCACCGCCTGCTTGATACCTGCGGCGGTCGCGTCGGTGAAGAAGTCGTCGAAGAACTTGGTCCGCACCGCCATGTTGTCGACCATCCGGTCCATGCCGGCGTTCTTGTCGTCATCGATGTCGAACGCGGAGGGGTCGAGTTCGCCGGTGGCCAGCCGGGTGAACACGTCCACGCCGACGGCCCGCACCAGCGGCTCGGCGTACGGGTCGCTGATCAACGCGCCATCGATCCTGGTCACCATCGCGCGGGCAGCCGCCACCATCGTCGCGGTCGCCCCAACGCTGGAGGCCAGATCCCATGAGTCGTTGTCCGTGCGCGGCATGAAGCACCCCTGTCAGTTCGCTATCGGTCAATTACTTAGCTGATGTAACGAGCTGTCCCAGACTGTACGCTCTGAATCTGAATACTGGCCTGACCTCAGTGCCTGCACCAGCGGATGCGGGATAGACAACCACCAACTGTTACTCTCGGAGACTGCGTGACTCCGCAGGCTGGGCGCAGGTTATGGCCTGGGCCCGCACACGACTTAACCGAACGCTGGAAAATACCAGCCCCATTTGGCACGCCGCGATATGAGCCCGGCTGCGCAGGAGGAAGAGTGCTCTCGGCTTTCATCTCATCGCTGCGGACAGTCGACCTACGACGCAAGATCCTGTTCACGCTCGCCATCTTGATCCTGTACCGGGTCGGCGCCTCGATCCCCTCTCCCGGGGTCAACTACCCGAACGTGCAGAAGTGCATCCAGCAGCTCAGCGGCAGCGATGCGGGACAGATCTACTCGCTGATCAACCTGTTCTCCGGCGGCGCGCTGCTGCAGCTGGCGGTGTTCGCGATCGGCATCATGCCCTACATCACCGCGAGCATCATCGTGCAGCTGCTCGGTGTGGTCATCCCGCGCTTCGAGGAGCTGCGCAAGGAGGGCCAGGCGGGCCAGGCGAAACTCACGCAGTACACCCGCTACCTGTCGATCGCGCTGGCGCTGCTGCAGTCCACCAGCATCGTGGCGCTCGCCGCCAACGGCGGGCTGCTGCGGGGATGCCAACTCGAGATCATTCAGGACCAGTCGATCTTCACCCTGGCCGTCATCGTCATCGTGATGACGGCGGGCGCGGCGCTGGTGATGTGGATGGGCGAGCTGATCCAGGAGCGCGGCATCGGCAACGGCATGTCGCTGATGATCTTCGCCAGCATCGCCGCCCGTATCCCGACCGAGGGCAAGAACATCCTGGACAGCCGTGGTCCGGTCGTCCTCGCCGCGGTCGGCGTGGCCGCGCTGGTCATCATCATCGGCGTGGTCTTCGTCGAGCAGGGCCAGCGCCGCATCCCGGTCCAGTACGCCAAGCGCATGGTCGGCCGCCGAATGTACGGCGGCACGTCGACGTATCTGCCGTTGAAGGTCAACCAGGCCGGTGTCATCCCGGTGATCTTCGCGTCCTCGCTGATCTACATTCCGCACCTGATCACCCAGCTGATCCAGGCGGGCAGTACCAGCGCGGGAACCGGCCGGTGGGACAAGTTCGTGGCGAACTACCTGACCAACCCGGCCAGCCCGTCCTACATCGGGATCTACTTCGCACTGATCGTCTTCTTCACGTACTTCTACGTGTCGGTGCAGTTCAACGTCGATGAGCGGGCCGACGAGATGAAGAAGTACGGCGGCTTCATCCCCGGTATCCGGCCCGGCAAACCAACGGCCGACTACCTGCGTTTCGTGCTCAACCGGATCACCCTTCCCGGCTCGATCTACCTCGGCGTCATCGCCGTGCTGCCGAACCTCTTCCTGCAGATCGGCAACACCGGCACCGTGCAGAACTTGCCGTTCGGTGGAACAGCGGTTCTGATCATGGTTGGCGTCGGGTTGGATACGGTCAAACAGATCGAGAGCCAGCTGATGCAGCGCAACTACGAAGGGTTCCTGAAGTGAGAGTCGTTCTGCTCGGACCGCCCGGGGCGGGCAAAGGCACGCAGGCCCAGAAGCTGTCCGAGAAGCTCGGCATTCCGCAGATCTCCACCGGGGACCTTTTCCGCGAGAACATCAGCAACGGCACGCCGCTCGGGCTGGAGGCCAAGCGCTACCTCGACGCCGGCGACCTGGTGCCATCGGAGCTGACGAACAAGCTGGTCGAAGACCGCATCGAGCAGTCCGACGCCGCGGACGGATTCATCCTCGACGGGTATCCCCGCTCGGTGGAGCAGGCGCAGGCGCTCGACGACATGCTCAAGAACCACAACACCAAGCTCGACGCGGTGCTGGAGTTCGCGGTGTCCGAGGAGGAGCTGTTCAAGCGCCTCAAGGCCCGCGGCCGGGCCGACGACACCGAAGACGTCATCCACAACCGGATGAAGGTCTACAGCGACGAGACCAGGCCGCTGCTGGAGTACTACAGCCACAACAACTTGCAGACCGTCGACGCGGTCGGCGCCCTCGACGAAGTCTTCGCCCGCGCCCTGCGCGCGCTCGGCAAGTAACCCATGATCGCCCTGCCGGGGCTGCGCCACCGCAAGGTGGTCGAGCCGCGCGGCGCTGCTGAACTCGACGCCATGGCCGCCGCAGGCGCGCTCGTGGCCGCGGCGCTGAAGGCGGTGCGCGAGGCCGCCGCGGCGGGGGTGTCCACCCAGGCGCTCGACGAGATCGCCGAGTCGGTGATCCGCGATGCCGGCGGCACCCCGTCGTTCCTGGGGTATCACGGCTTTCCGGCCAGCATCTGCTCGTCGGTGAACGACCGCGTCGTGCACGGGATTCCCTCGCCGGACGACACCCTCGCAGCAGGCGATCTGGTGTCCATCGACTGCGGGGCGATCGTCGACGGTTGGCACGGCGACTCGGCGATCACGTTCGGCGTCGGCACGCTGATCCCGATCGACGAGGCGCTGTCGCAGGCCACCAAGGAGTCGATGGAGGCAGGCATCGCCGCCATGGTTCCGGGCAACCGGCTGACCGACGTCTCGCACGCCATCGAGACGGGCACCAGGGCGGCCGAGCAGCGCTACGGCCGCAAGTTCGGCATCGTCGCAGGCTACGGCGGTCACGGCATCGGTAGGCGCATGCACATGGACCCGTTCCTGCCCAACGAGGGCCAGCCGGGACGGGGTCCGTACCTGGCGGCGGGCTCGGTGCTGGCCATCGAACCGATGTTGACCCTCGGCACCTGCAAGACCGTGGTGCTGGCCGATGAGTGGACCGTGGTCACCGCCGACGGCTCCCGTGCCGCACACTGGGAGCACACAGTTGCTGTCACCGACGCCGGGCCCCGCATTCTGACCTGCTAAACAGGCCCAATTGCGCAGTTTATTGGGCACAATCGGTGAACCGGAGTTGCCGTGTCCTCGTATTAACGAGGGAGGTATCGATGGACGATCCGGAGGCCGCCTTGATGCGGGTGCTCTACGAAGAGCACGGCGCGGCGTTGTGGCGCTATGCCGTGCGGCTTACCGGTGACGCGGCACGAGCTGAGGATGTGGTGCAGGAAACACTGCTGCGCGCTTGGCAGCACCCAGAAGTAACCGACGGCGACCGGTCGGCGCGCGCCTGGCTGTTCACGGTCGCCCGGAATATGATCATCGACGAACGGCGCAGCGCCAGGTTTCGAAGCGAGACCGGAACCCCGGACCCCGAGAAAACCTACGATCGCGCCGGCCCGGATGAGGTGGATTCCGCCTTGGACCGAATGCTATTGAGTGGCGCCCTGGCACAGCTATCACCCGAACACCGCGCAGTGATCCGACGGTCGTACTACCAGGGATGGACGACCGCACAGATCGCCGCCGATCTAGACATTGCCGAAGGCACCGTTAAATCGAGGCTGCACTACGCCGTACGGGCGTTGCGCCTCACTTTGCAGGAAATGGGGGTGACCCGATGACACAACCCGCAAGCCGCGACGACGATTTGCGCGACGACGACCCATACGCAATGTGGGACGCCGCCTATGTCCTTGGCTCACTGTCGGGAAATGAACGGCGCGAGTTCGAGACGCACCTGGCGGCCTGCCCGCGATGCCGGGAAGCGGTCGCCGAACTGAGCGGCATCCCCGCCTTGCTGGGGCAGCTCAGTGCTGCGGACGTGGAGGCTCTCGACGACCCGGCGGCGGAACCACCGCCGCTTCGTCCCGAGGTGCTCGGCACGCTGATGCAGAAGGTCGAGTGGCGGCGTCGACGGAGGCGCAGGCTGAGCGCGTTCACACTGGCCGCCGCTGCCGCCGTGCTGGCCGTGGCCGTGGTGGTCGGGATCTGGCCCGGCATCGGCGGCCACGGTGGCGGCGACGAGCCGATGGCCGCCGCGGTGACCATGAGCAAGACGGCGCAGACGCCGATCAACGCCGCCATCACCATGTCGAGTTTCGGCTGGGGCACGCGGATCGACATGGTCTGCACCTACGGCGACTACGCGAGCCGCGGCCAGGCGGCGCCGCAGAACCTTGGGATGGTCGTGATCGGTCACGACGGATCTTCAAACCAGATCGCGACGTGGGTGGGGCTGAACGGAGCCACCGCCTTGCCGAGCGGCAGCACCACGCTGCAGAAGGACCAAATCAAGTCCGTGCAGCTGGTCGACACCGATACGAAAGCGGTTCTGCTGCAGAAAGACCTGTGAGGTCAGCGCCGCGGCCCGTGCTCATGGGCTGCGTGGCGTGACTCGAGATTGAAACCACGCAGGGCGTCTCTCGAACTTCCCCTGCGTGGTTTCAATCTGAACGCGTCAGTGCCATTCCTGGCCTGTCGCCGATAACTCGATTCATGTGTCGCCCATGACACCACTCCGTCATCTGTGAGTACAGTCACGTATTGAACCGTCGCTACTCACGAGTCGTGTCACTTGCAAGGGCGGAAGCAGGTGAATGAATGGCTCAGCGGCAGCGGGTTGTCGACCATATCGTCAGCTATCTGGCGGCGACCGGAGTGCGAGTACATCTTCGGCGTCGACGGTGCGAACATCGAGGATCTCTACGACGCCGCGCACTTCCGCGACGACATCACCGCCGTACTCGCCAAGCACGAGTTCTCTGCCGCCACCATGGCCGACGGCTACAGCCGCAGCGGCTGCGGGCTCGGCGTCGTGGCCGCCACCTCCGGCGGCGGTTGCCTGAATACCGTTGCCGGACTTGGCGAAGCGTTGGCCAGCCGGGTGCCGGTGCTGGCGCTGATCGGCCAAGCCCCGACGAGCCTCGACGGCCGCGGCGCCTTTCAGGACACCAGCGGCCGAAACGGCGCATTGGACGGCGAGGCGCTGTTCTCCGCCGTGTCGGTGTTCTGCAGTCGGCTGACAACACCCAACGACATTGCGACGGTGCTGCCCGAGGCCATCGCGGCGGCCATGCGAGGCGGTCCCGCGGTGCTGCTGCTTCCCAAGAACATCCAGCAGGCGAGCATCGATTTCGACGCTGGCGTCAAAAACGGTGTCCACAACGGCTTCTCGGTCGGCCACCAGCTCGGTGACCCGCAGGCCATCGCGCGGGCACTGCGCAACGCCGACGGCCCGATCACGATCATCGCCGGCGAGCAGGTCGCTCGCGACGATGCTCGCGCCGAACTCGCGCAGCTGCGTGCGATGCTGCGCGCCCGGGTGGCCACCGTCCCCGATGCCAAGGACGTCGCGGGCACTCCTGGGCTCGGATCGTCCTCGGCGCTCGGAGTGACCGGCGTGATGGGACATCCCGGGGTCGCCGCGGCGCTCGACGGACAGCGCACTGTGCCTGCTGGTTGGCACCCGGCTCTCGGTGACGGCGCGCGCCGGGTTGGACGATGCACTGGCTTCGGTGCCGACCTACTCCATCGGGTCGGCGGCGCCGTTCGTGCCGAGCACGCACGTCCATACCGAGAATCTGCGCGGCTCATTGACAACTGCTGACGCAGGCGCTGAACGGCAGCGGCCGTCCGACCGGGGTCCGGGTACCGGACGTGGTGCCGAGAACCGAGCTGGAACCGCCGCCGCACGACGGCCCGGGGGTGCGTTACCGCGAGGCGATGGCGGTGCTCGACGCCGCGCTGCCCGACGGTGTCGACATCGTCGTCGACGCGGGGAACATCGGCGCATCGGCGATCCACTATCTGCCCGCCCGCCGTGACGGGCGGTTCATCGTCGCGCTGGGCATGGGCGGCATGGGATACAGCTTCGGTGCGGGCCTCGGCGTTGCATTCGGTCGTCGGCGGCGGACCGTGGTCATCGCGGGAGACGGCTCATTCTTCATGCACGGCATGGAGATTCACACCGCGGTCCAGTACCGCCTGCCCGTGACATTCCTGCTGTTCGACAACCACGCGCATGCGATGTGCGTGACCCGCGAACAGACGTTCTACGACGACCTCTACAGCTACAACCGATTCGGCCCGAGCAGGTTGGGCGCGGGACTGGCGGCCATGTTCCCGGGTCTGGCGTCCGTCGACGTCACGGACGATCGACGACCTGCCCGCCGCGTTGCAGGCGGCACTCGAGGTCGACGGCCCCTCGGTCGTCAGCGTGGAGTGCTCGGCAGACGAAATCCCACCATTTGCAAACTTTCTCGGCAAGGCGGCCGTGAAACCTGTTATCACAGAGGAGAACAATTCCCATGTCGTTGCCCGCGCTTGATGACATCACCGCCCACCGAGGCACACCCGATCCGATCGACGGAGTCATCCGTGTCGAGGACATGCCGCGGGAGAAGGCCACGCCGATCATCATGGACATGATGCGGTCGGTCTACCCGCATGACGAGGTTTTCGGAACGTATTGCACCGTAAACGATTACATCGACTGTCCACCCGACGAGCTGTTCGACTACATGTCCGACACCCGGTGCCTGGAGGAGTGGACTTACAGCCTGCGTGGCTTCGCTCCGACCGAGGAGGCGGGGCTGTGGGTCGCGTACGACAAACTCGGCGGCCCGACAGGCAGCCCGATCTTCACCCGCACGGTCGCCAACAAGGAGGCCCGCACGGTGGACTACCACTGCGCGTGGGACCAGGGCAAGCACCTCTGGATGATCTACCTGATGCGGATCGTCGATGCGCAGGTGGTGTTCGACAAGCCCGGTTCGGTCGTGCTGTGGACCAACTGCCACCACCCGTTCTACGACAAGAACCCCTATCCCGAGACCGCGCCGCCACAGCGGCCCGTGTGGGTGGGCGACTTCTGGGAGATGTTCGGACCCGGCCATCTGCTGGAAATGAAGAACCTCAAGGCAATTGCCGAGTACCGGCATCACAACGGCTTGCCGGTGACGCCGGCCTGGATGAAGTGAGGACGATGACCGCGCACGCGAGGAGCAATGACCGTTAGCCTGCTCGATATCTCGACGTATCTGCCAGGAGAGCCGGTTCCCGCCGACTACTACGCCGGCTTCGCCGAATCCGACGACCTGCGCGAGAACGTGATGTTCAAGGCGCCGAAGTTCCGCCACCACGTGGCAGAGGACGAGACGGCCATCGACATGGTGGAACAGGCCGCCGCGGGGCTGATCGAACGCCACGGCCAGGACACCATCGCCAACATCGACATGCTGATCACCCACGTGCAGTTGCCGGACGTGCCGTTCTACGGTGGCGGCGGCGGAATAGCGCATCGCCTTGGCATGAAGCCGAATTGGGTGCTCGACTTGCACAACGGCGGGTGTGCCGCCTTCGTCCTGGGAATGAAGGTGGCCCGCACCCTGATCGAGTCGGGGCAGGGTGCGACGGCGCTGGTCGCCGTGGCGCAGAATGCCGCAGGCACGATCTTCGACCAGGAGACCATCCGGCCAAAGGCGCAGGCCTCGGTGCCCGGCGACGGTGCCGCCGTCGGTCTGGTTGCGTTGTCGGACAAGTCGCCGATCCTCGACATCGAGTGCCGCACCTATGGCGAATTCGCAGGCGATATGGCGATTTCCATGAATCCGCCTCGCAAGTGGTGGCAGGCCGGTTCCGGCGAGGGCTCTATCGGTTTCACCGAAAGCAAGATCACCAAGGTGCTGGCCCGCGGCAACCGTCAGGTGCCCGAGGTGTCGTACGCGGTCTGCGACCGTATCGGCATCAAGTCCAAGGACATCGACCTACTGGTCACCAACCAGCCGAACAGGGCCTTCCTGCGGAACTGGCGCGACGCGCTGGAACTGCCGCGGGAGCGACACCGCGACACTTTCGAAGAGTGCGGCAACCTGTTCGCCGCGGGCATACCGGTCAACCTCGAGCGGGCCATCTCCGACGGCCAGCTCAAGACAGGTGACGTGGCGCTGATGGCCGCCTTCGCGCACGCAGGCGACTTCGCAGGCGCGGCCGCGATCAAGTGGGGCGGACGGGATTGATGACCGCTGCGGACGCGAGAAGCAGTAAGGGCCGCGCGAGGGGGGACCTCACCGAGGTCGTCTCCGCGCTGCCGAGCGCGGTCAACCCGTTTGCGCTGTCGCTCAACGAGAATCCGTTCCCGCCGCTGCCAGGGGTGCGGTCGGTGCTGTCCGAATCAGTCGAGGTGGCGAACCGCTATCCGGAGTTCCTGCCCGAGCGGCTGCGCGCGTTGATCGCGGGCAACGTCGGGGTGCATGAGGAACAGGTGGTGATCGGCGCGGGCGCGACCGGCGTGATCATGCAGGTGCTGAGTGCGGTGACCAGTCCGGGGGACCGGATGGTGATGGCGACACCGACGTTCGACGGGTATCCGATCTTCGCCCGAATGGCCCGGCTGGACACGGTCACCGTGCCGCTGGACGAGCACGGCCACCACGACCTAGATGCCATGGCCGAGGCGGCCGGCCAGGCACGGGTCGTGGTGGTCTGCCGTCCACACAACCCGACCGGCACCATCGAGCCTGCGGCCGATATCGAGCTGTTCCTGCAGCGGGTGCCGGCGGACACGGTGGTGCTTCTCGACGAGGCTTACGTCGAATTCCTGGCACCCGAGCATCGGATCGACGCGCTGTCGTTGGTCGTGCGGTTCCCCAATGTGGTGGTGTTGCGGACCTTTTCGAAGGCGTACGGGCTGGCCGGACTGCGGGTCGGATACGGCTTCTGTGCGCCCGATCTGGCCAGGCGCCTGTGG
This sequence comes from uncultured Actinomycetota bacterium, assembly GCA_963813275.1. Classification (GTDB taxonomy): domain Bacteria; phylum Actinomycetota; class Actinomycetes; order Mycobacteriales; family Mycobacteriaceae; genus Mycobacterium. The sequence continues at coordinate 377,189 of CAWEYH010000002.1, forward strand.
ACCATGCAGCTGCCGTTCGGCATCGGGATCACCGGCCTCGTCGCAGTCGCCGCATCCTATGACGCGGAAAGCCAGCTGCAGCAACGGATTCGGATGATCGCCTCGGAGCGACGGTATCTGCGAATGAAGCTGCGCTCGATGGGGGTGTACAGCACCGACGGGCATGCCAACTTCGTGTTCCTGCCCGCCAACGGGCGACCCTGGCGGCAGTACTTCGAGAACACCGCCCTGCAGGTCCGAAGCTACCCCGACGGCAGCGTCCGGATCACCGTGGGCAATCGCAATTCCACTCGTGCGGTGTTGGCCGCGTTGGAGCCCTTCGCGTCGCGTTGAATTGCGACTTCTCGGGCACGGGCTGCGGTATGAAGAGGCGTGGCCTCAGAACCGCCGGCCGAACCGCGCCAGCGCGATCCGATCGCCCTCGCGCGTGCCAACTGGGAGCGCTCGGGGTGGGGTGACGTCGCGAACGGCATGGTCGCCGTCACGTCGGTGATGCGGGCGCACCAGATCCTGCTGGCCCGCGTGGAGACTGCGCTGCGCCCGTATGACCTCAGCTTCGCCCGCTACGAACTGCTGCGGCTGCTGGCGTTCAGCCGAAACGGCGCGCTGCCGATCACCAAGGCGTCGGACCGGCTGCAGGTGCACGTCACGAGCGTCACTCACGCGATCCGGCGGCTGGAGGCGCACGGCCTGGTGACCCGGCTGCCCCACCCGACCGACGGGCGCACCACGCTGGTGCAGATCACCGATCTCGGCCGCTCGACGGTCGAGGACGCGACCGTGACCCTCAACAAGGATGTGTTCGCCGACATCGGCATCACCGATGACGAGTCGCATGCCCTGGCGGCGTCGATCGAAACGCTGCGACGCCACGCGGGCGACTTCTAGTCGCCACGGTCGACTGCGGGACCTGTCAGACTCACGCGATAGAGTTCGAACATACATGGCGCTCCATGTGTTTTTGTGGGCGCCTTTGTGCTGGTGAGAGCCGTTTTCGGTTGCACGGGAGGATGTTCGGCTTTTCGCCGGTGAAATGGGGGACGCGCACGCGGTGTGGCTCTAGGTTTCGGGGTTACCACACCAACCGCAACCCGGAGGCACCACGTGCGCGTCAGTACTGCATTTAACCGTCTGCTGCAGATCCCCGGAGCGTGGGTCACCGATGTCGTCATCGGTGAGCGCGACGTCGAAGTCACCCTGCGCCAACGTGCCCGGCTACTGAGCTGCCCGTGCGGCATGCTGGCCACGGCGGCCTATGACCGGCGTCGGCGCCGCTGGCGACACCTCGACTTGGGCCGATGCCGGCTGTGGCTGGTCTATGAGATCCGCCGGCTGGAGTGCCCGGACTGCGGGATCCGCACCGAGGAGCTGCCCTGGGCGCGGCCCGGGGCTCGCCATACCCGCGATTTCGAAGACATGGTGCTGTGGCTGGCCCAGCGCACCGACCGCACCTCGGTAGCCACCCTGATGCGCTGCGCCTGGGAAACAGTGACCACGATCATCAACCGCGGGGTGGCCGAGCTGCTCGACGCCCGCCGACTCGACACGCTCTACCGAATTGGAGTCGATGAAGTTTGTTACCGCCACCCGCACCGCTATCTGACCATCATCGGTGATCACGACACCGGCACCGTCATCGACATCCAACCCGGCCGCAACTACCAATCCTTGGCCAACTTCTATGCCCGCCAATCCGATTCGGCCCTGGCCCAGATCCAAGTAGTCAGCATGGATGTGGCCTCGGCATACACCGAAGCGACCCGCGACCACGTCCCGCACGCGGTCATCTGCTACGACCCGTTCCACATCAGCGATAGTGACGATGACGCTCGAACAGTTGGAGTCGGCCGCCGGTGTCGCATTGACCGGTGGCGGTTCTACCATGCCGATGGAAGTTGCGATCCGCATGGCCACCCATGCCCATCACTACCTCTACACCTACGACGGCAACTGCGGACGGCCGCTGTTCCTGGGCCGCAGTCAACAGCTGGCGTCGGCGGATCAAAGGATTGTTCTGCGCGCCTGAGCGGGCAGTTTCGTCGCGCCTCAAGGCCGAATCTCATCGGGCTGCTCAGTGCTGAAGGTACCGTTGCCGGGTTCGGCTCGACCACGCGACGTTGGGGGACAAAACTCCATGAACGAGCAGGCCCCGGCACCCGAGGAAAGCGATCCTGATCAAGCCTGGATGGTGCTGAAGCTCGTCAACCAGTGGGTGCAGTACGCCGACGCCAAGACTGCAGTCACCTTCACCTTCGCTGGGGTGACCGCTGGCACCCTCTACAACCTGGTCAGGGGTCACACCGGACACCTGACGTGGGCCATGGCAGCGGCTGCGGCGGTATGCGCCGCCGCGATCATCGCGTGCGGGACTTGTGGGGGTGTCGCGCTGTTCCCCAGGGTCAACGGCAAACACGTGGGTGCGCCAGGCGACCCCGCCAACCCGCTGTTCTTCGGGCAGATCGCCCAGCATTACGACAACGACCGCCCCGGCTACACCGAAGTGCTGACCACACTGACCAAGGACAAGACCGCGATGACCTGCTTCATCGCCGAGCAGGTCCACGGCAACTCCCTCGTCGCGGCAGCGAAGCTCAAGTGGGTCAACCGGGCCATTAGGTGCGCAATGGTGGCGGTGGCCGCGCTCACCGCGTTCGTCCTCATCATCGCTATGTCGTAGGACGACGTTGGCAGAACTAGGAGCACACGACCGACACAGTCTTGCCATCGACGGCGGATGCACGGTTCCCGGCTGTGACCAATCTGCGTACAACTGCGAGGTGCACCACCTCATCGAGTGGGCATCAGGCGGCACCACCGACATCGACAGACTGACGTTGGCGTGCCAGGACGGAAACCAGTCGGCCGAGCCGTCCGACGAGGAATGGCAGGCACGCCGCCGCTACGACGAGGAGACGCTCGGCCAAACACTTTGGTATCCAACGAAATCCGTCGATCCGAGTCGGCAACCGAAGGCGAACCGTTTCCACCGCAGGCCCAAGCGGCCGCGACCCGAACCGGAAGCGGCATGACTTCTAGTCCACCACGTTGGGCAGCGGGATCGTCGCGGTGACCGCGGTTCCGGAGCCGGGCCGCGACCGGATGTTGAGTCGTCCGCCGACGATCTCGGCCCGCTCGGCCATCGACAGCAGGCCGTAACCGCCCATCTCGTCGCTGCCCAGCGGATGCTCGAAGGTGTCGAAACCGACTCCGTCGTCGACGATTTCGAGGCGCGCGATCTCTCCGGAGTCGCCCTCGTCAACCGTGAACGTCAGCCGTGCCGTCGACGCGCCTGCGTGCTTGACGACGTTCTGCAGGCATTCCTGGGCGATGCGGTAGAGGGCGATCTCAATGTGATCGGGTACCCGGGTGTCGACCACGTCGACCTTGACGTCGATCTGGCCGATCGAGCGGGCCAGGCTGGCCAGACCGCCTGCCAGGCCGAGGTCGTCGAGCACGGGAGGTCGCAGCCCGCTGATCGCGGCGCGTGCTTCCTGCAGCGTGAGGTCGACCAGTTCCCTCGCCATGCCGAGCTGTTCGGCCATCACGGTGGGGTCGGTTGCGGCGGCGCGGGTGGCCGCATCCAACCGATAGGACAGCGTGATCAGCCGCTGCGAGATGCCGTCGTGGATATCGCCTGCCAACCGGCGGCGCTCCAGCTCCTGGGCCTCGATGACCTGCTCGACGAAATTCTCATGTGCGCGTTCGCGGACCACCAGCTGACGGTGCAGTCGGGCCTGATGGAGTGCCCCTGCGATGAGCCGGCCGATCACCAGCAGCAGTTCCACATCGCCCGGCGTGAACTCGCGCCGCTCGACGGTGTGCACGTTGAGCACGCCGACCAAGCCGCCGGGGTCGGTCTCCATCGGTACCGACACCATCGATGTGAAGTCGGATCCGCGCAAGGACTCAAACGGCAGATAGCGCGGGTCGGATTCCTTGTCGTGCGTGATGACGACGGGCTCGCGGTGGCTGGCAACCCAGCCGGAGACACCGGAGCCGAGTGGCAGCCGGATCTTGCCGATCTCGCTGTCGAACGGTGGCGTGGCGCCTGCCAGCGTCAACGACCGGTCGCTGTCGTCGAGTACGTGCACGAAGCAGACGTCCGTCGCGGTCGCCGCGGTGATCATTCTGGCCGCCGCGGCGGCGAGCGGTTCGACGCCGGGGCCGCTCGATGCTGCCTGGATCAACTCCCGCAGCAGCGCGAGCTCACGGTCCGCATCGACGAGATCGCGAACAGCGTTGGGGCGCAACGGGTCCCCGTCAGCCGGACTCATTGGAAGATCCCCTCACGCAGCGCGGTGGTCACCGCGCCCGTCCTGTCGCTCACACCGAGCTTGCGATAGATCGACCGCAGGTGCGTCTTCACAGTCTCGTCGCCGATCACCAGCTTGCCGGCGATGCCGCGGTTGGACAGGCCGTTGACGACGAGCGAGAGGATCTCGCTCTCGCGCTGCGTGAGGCCTTGGCGCGCGCCGGGCCAGAACTCGTCGCGCTGCATCCGGGCCGCGGTGTCGGCAGCCCTGGCCGCCATGCTGGGGTCGATGGCGGTGGCACCGCTGTGCACGAACTCGAGCTGGCGCACCAGTTCGTCGCTGCCGATGCTCTTCAACAGATATCCCGAAGCGCCGACCCGCAGCGCCTGGAAGAGGTACTGCTCGTCGTCGTAGACCGAGAGCATGACGACCTTCCGGTCGGGCCTGCGCTGACGAAGCGTCTGGCAGAGGTCAAGGCCGCTGGAGCCCTGCATGCGAACGTCGGTGAGCACGATGTCGGGGTTGAGTTCGTCGACAACGCTGAGCGCACGCTCAGCGCCGACCGCCTGCCCGACCACCTCTACCCGGTCGGAGAACGCAGCCAGCATCGCCTTGAGTCCCTCGATGACCATCTCGTGGTCGTCTACCAGCACGATTCGCACTGGTCCGGGGGCGAGCGGACTGACGGACGCCATGGCAACACCTTAGAGCCGGCGTTGGTCGGGGTCCCGCAACTGGCCTGCCCAATCCCCCAAATGGGGGAGGTTGAGTCGACGTGATTTGGGCGACCCTTGTCCTGTGCCTATGACACAGCAGAAGACTTGGCGTGCAGGCCGGTTTTGGTGGGACACCGCCGCACCCGTCGGCGCCGACGCGTCCCCGCTCCGCGCAGTGGTGTTCGACCTCGACGCCCTGGCCGACGTCGAGTGCGAGGGTCACCGCGTCGCCTACAACGCCGCCTTCGCTGCGCACGGCCTGAACTTCGAGTGGTCGGTCACGCGCTATCGGCAGCTGCTCGCGCTGAGCGACGAGCGCCAGCGCATCATGGCCGAACTGCGCAAGCGTGGTGTTTCCACCGAGTCCGATGTGTTGACCCAGCTGCTGGCCGATGACATCTACACGACCAAGTCGATGATGCTCGACGAGATGATTCTCGACGCCGACCTCGCGCCGCGGCCCGGGCTGGTCGATCTGGTCATGGACGCGTTCACCTCGGGCGTCAGCGTCGCAGTGGTCACAGCCGGCCGGCGAAGCTGGGCGGAGCCGTTGGTGCGACAGCTGGTCGGCGACGGCGTCGTGGAAACGGTGGTCACCGCCGACGACGTCAAGAAGCCCATGCCGGATCCCGACGCATTCCGAACCGCACTGTGGGAACTCGGGATACCCGCGGAGAACGCGCTCGCCGTCACAGGGTCGGCGTCAGGGCTGCGGGCCGCCACCAACACGGGTCTGGCCACCGTGGTCATCACGGGCGATGGTGCGCCGGATATCCCTGCCGCTGTCGCGGTGCGTCCGGACTATGGCGGTAGTGAGCCGATGCGCATCTCGGACTGCCAACGCCTGCACCGCCGTTGGTGTGCCGAACACAAGCCCGCCGACGCCGCGTAGAACTTGGCGAACGCGCACGCTGCCAACTGTGTGAAAGCGTAGGGAAACACCCTATTTTTCTGAGTGCGCGCCTGCCATAGAGTCAGGTCCATGACGGGCACGACGACGACGAAGAAGATGTTCGGCCTCGCAGCGGCGACGGCCGGCGCCGCCGGGCTGCTGGCGGTTCCCATACCAGTGAGCGCGATGCCGCCGTTCCGACTGGCGCCCACCTGCGTCGCCTGGAGACTGGACGACGCCTCCCAGGCATTCGATACTGCCTCCGGCGGCCAAATCTATGTGCCGTGGAGCAGCGGAACTCCGAACGTTCGGACAGGCAATAGCGACGCGGCCTTCGTATCACCTGATGTGAACATGAAAGGTTCGGCGACGGGCGGAATCGACGGAGCGGGCGTCGTCGACGTTACGGTCAGATGGAACGACGGCAAGCCGTTCAACGCCGACACTCCCTGGATTCATTTCCACGGCAACGTCAATGACTTGGGCGCCTTGTCGGGCAACTCCAATGATTCCAAAGGCGTATCACAACCTTTCACTGCGCGCACTCCATACACCTGCAACGCCAAGCAAGACACCGCCCCCGGTGCCGGCAATCCTGGGGACGTTCCGGCGGCCGCGCCGGTGACCAACGCCATCACGCCGAACTTCGACGGCAGTAGCAATACGACCTTCAAGGTAACGGTCAAGAACTCGTCGAAGCTGCCCGCCAGTTGTAACTATGAGGCGGTGTCCCAGAATCCGCTGCTGCCGTCGGATACGACGAGAACCTTCGACGTGCCCCCCAACGCGAGCCATACGGAAAGCTTCGATGGCGTCAAAACAGGTACCAATTACACGATCACCATCAACTGCACCGATAGCAGTGGCTCCCAGACCGAGCCTCTTGGCAGCGTGAACCAAACGGTGAAGTGGTAGTCACCGCGCCGTTTAGCTGCCGCGCAGCAGTTCGATTACTGCGCTGAAGTCCTTGTCCGCGTGATCCGCGGCGTATTTGGCGTAGATCTCGGCGGCGTGACTACCCAGCGGCGCCGACGACCCCGTCGAGTTGACTGCGTCCATCGCCAGGCCGAGATCCTTGTTCATCAGCGCCGTAGCGAAGCCGGGCTTGAAGTCGTTGTTGGCCGGCGATGTCGGGACCGGGCCGGGAACGGGGCAGTTGGTGTGCACCGACCAGCAGTTGCCGGTCGCACCCGTGATCACGTCGAACAGCGACTGTGCGGACAGGCCGAGCTTCTCGGCCAGCACGAACGCTTCTCCGACCGCGATCTGCTGCACCGCGAGCACCATGTTGTTGCACAGCTTGGCGCTCTGACCGTTGCCTGAGCCGCCGCAGTGAATGATCTTGCCCGCCAACGGCTCCAGTATCGGACGTGCGCGCTCGACGGCGTCGTCCTCGCCACCGACCATGAACGCGAGCGTGCCCGCGGTGGCCCCCTTCACGCCGCCGGACACCGGCGCGTCGAGTTGTGCGAAACCGCGCTCGGTGGCCTGCTTGTGGATATCGCGGGCGTCGGCGACGGAGATCGTCGACGTGTCGATGAACAGGGCACCGGTCTTGGCCGCGGGCAGTATCTCGTCGTAGCAGGCCTTGACGACAGCGCCGTTGGGCAGCGAGGTGATCACCACGTCGGCGTCGGCCACCGCAGCGGCGCCGGTGTCGAACACCTTGGCGCCCTTGGCCTCCGCCGCCGAACTGAGGACAGGTACCGGGTCGAATCCGTGCACGGTGTGCCCGGCCGCCACGAGGTTGGCCGCCATCGGGCCGCCCATGTTGCCGAGTCCCAAGAACGCGATCGTGCTCATGCACGGACCTTTCTATGCAGAGGCACGGGCCCGAGCGGCCTGTGCCCGACCGATGACCACGCGCATGATTTCGTTGGTTCCCTCGAGAATTCGGTGCACCCGCAGATCGCGGACGATCTTCTCCAGGCCGTACTCAGTGAGATAGCCGTAGCCGCCGTGCAGTTGCAGGGCCTGATCGGCGACATCGAAGCAAGCGTCGGTCACGTAGCGCTTGGCCATCGCGCACAATTCGACCTTGTCGGGGTGGTCGTCGTCGAGCGCAGAAGCCGCTCGCCACAACAGGGTTCGCGATGTCTCCAGCGCGGTGGCCATGTCGGCGAGCTTGAATCGGATCGTCGGCTCGTCGAGCAGCGCACCGCCGAACGCCTGTCGGTCGGCCAGGTAGCCCGCCGCCTTGTCGTATGCGGCCTGGGCGCCGCCGAGCGAGCATGCCGCGATGTTGATCCGGCCACCGTTGAGCCCGTTCATCGCGATGGAGAAACCGGTGCCCTCGCCGTCCGCGCCGCCGAGCATCGCATTCGGCGGGCACCCGTACGCCTTCGAAGATGACCTGAGCCGTCGGCTGGGCGTGCCAGCCCATCTTTTCTTCGTTGGCACCGAAACTCAGCCCCGGCGTTCCCTTTTCGACGATGAACGCCGAGATACCACGCGGGCCCGGCTTGGTGTCGGGGTCACCGGTGCGGGCCATCACGATGTAGACATCGGACACGCCCGCCCCGGAGATGAACTGCTTGACGCCGTCGAGCACATAGGCGTCGCCGTCCCGGACGGCCTTGGTGCGCAGTGCGCCGGCGTCCGAACCCGCACCGGGCTCGGTCAGGCAGTAACTGGCGATGGCCTCCATCGACGCCAGCCGCGGCACCCACGACTTGCGTTGTTCGCGAGTGCCGTAGGTGTCGACCATCCACGCGCACATGTTGTGGATGGACAGGAATGCCGCGACGGTGGGATCGGCGGCGGCCAGCTGCTCGAAGATCCGCACGGCGTCGATGCGGCGCAGCCCGCTGCCGCCGGCGTCCTCACTGCAGTAGATCGCCGCCATCCCGAGCTCGGCTGCCTCGCCGCAGCTCGTCGACCGGGAAGTGATGCGTGCTGTCCCACTCCAACGCTTTTGGGGCAAGACGCTTCTCGGCGAACGCGGCCGCCGTCTCGGCGATCACGCGTTCGTCGTCGTCCAACCCGAAGAACTGCACGCAGCTACGTCCCGGCTCTACTTCATTGTCGGGATGACGAATTCGGCGCCATCCTTGATGCCCGACGGCCAGCGCTCGGTCACCGTCTTGACCTTGGTGTAGAAGATGATCGACGCGGGCCCGTGCTGGTTGAGGTCGCCGAAGCCGGACCGCTTCCAGCCGCCGAAGGTGTGGTAGGCCACCGGAACCGGAATCGGCACATTGACACCGACCATGCCGACCTGCACCCGGGACACGAAGTCGCGCGCGGTGTCGCCGTCGCGGGTGAAAATCGCCACGCCGTTGCCGTACTCGTGTTCGGAGGGCAGCCGCAGCGCCTCTTCGTAGTCGTTGGCACGCACGATGCACAGCACCGGGCCGAAGATCTCGTCGGTGTAGATCGACATGTCGGTGGTGACGTGGTCGAACAGCGTGGGGCCGATGAAGTAGCCCTTCGACAGGTCAGCGTCGTCGAAGGTCAGTTCGTCGGTGGCGCGTTCGCGTCCGTCGACCACCGCTTCGGCGCCCGCCTCGACGCCCTGGGCGATGTAGTCGCGCACCCGCTTCAGCGCGGCCTCGGTGACCAGCGGACCGTAGTCGGCCTTCGGGTCGAGGCTGTGGCCGACGCGCAGCTGGTTGACGCGCTCGACGAGCCTGGCGCGCAACCGGTTTGCGGTCTCCTCGCCGACCGGTACCGCGACACTGATCGCCATGCAGCGCTCGCCCGCGCTGCCGTAGCCGGCGCCGATGAGCGCGTCGACGGCCTGATCCAGGTCGGCGTCGGGCATCACGATCATGTGGTTCTTGGCACCGCCGAAGCACTGCGAGCGCTTGCCGTGCGCGGCGGCGGTGGAGTAGATGTACTGCGCGATGTCGGAGCTGCCGACGAAGCCGACGGCCTTGATGTCCGGGTGGTCGAGGATGGCGTCGACGGCCTCCTTGTCGCCCTGCACGACCTGGAACACGCCCGGCGGCAGGCCCGCCTCGAGGAACAGCTCGGCCAGCCGCACCGGCACCGACGGGTCGCGCTCGGAGGGCTTGAGGATGAAGGCGTTGCCGCACGCCAGCGCGGGACCTGCCTTCCACAGCGGGATCATCGCGGGGAAGTTGAACGGCGTGATGCCTGCGACGACGCCGAGCGGCTGCCGGATCGAGTAGACGTCGATGCCCGTACCCGCGCCCTCGGTGAACTCACCCTTGAGCAGGTGCGGGATGCCGACGGCGAACTCGATGACCTCGATACCGCGCTGGATGTCGCCCTTGGAGTCGGCGACGGTCTTGCCGTGCTCCAGCGAGAGCAGCTCGGCCAGCTCGTCGATGTTGGCGTTGACCAGGTCGACGAACTTCATCATCACGCGGGCCCGGCGCTGCGGGTTCCACGCAGCCCATTCCTTCTGCGCTTCGACGGCCGACGGCCACCGCGGTGTCGACGTCGGCGGCCGAGGCCATCAGGACCTGGGCCTGCACTTCGCCGGTGCTGGGGTTCATCACGTCGGCGGTGCGGGTCGACGCCAGGTTGCTGCGGCGACCATCGATGAAGTGTGGAATCTGTGTGGTCATGAGCGGGCCCCTTGACCGAGAATACTGAATACTAGGACATCCTAGTAATCGCACGGGACGCCGCGCAAGTACCCGGCATTTGCACACTTTTTTCGAGAAGATTTTTTCAGGAGGTGATTTCCGCAGCTCAGCGCTAACCGAGCTCTCCCAGCAGGAATTGGTCGAAGACCCGGTCGTGTTCGACCCCGAACGCTTCGTCGAAGGTGACGCCCGCATTGGCGACGAGATAGCGCTTGGTGGCTTCGAGGGCGGCCTGCGGCGCCTCGGCGATCACCTTGGCGGTCGCCATCGCTTCGTCTTCGAGGCGGTCGGCGTCCACGATTGTGTTGACCAGGCCTATCCGATGCGCCTCGGCCCCGCCGACACGTCTGCCGGTCAGGCACAACTCCCGAGCGATGCCTGCGCCGACGATCCACTGCAAAGGCGTGAACAGTGGGGGAGCGCCGAACTTGATCTCGGGATGGGCGAAGAACGCGCTCGGCGTCGCGATACGCATGTCACACAGCAGGCAGAGGTCGAATCCACCGCCGACAGCGGCGCCGTCGACAGCGGCGATCAGCGGCTTGGGGAACTGCCACACGGCGAGGTGGTAGCGCCGTGAGCTGTCGCGGATGGTGCGAGCGAGTTCCGGCTTGGCGAACTCCGTGAGGTCGAAGCCCGCACAGAACGTGCTGCCCGCCGCGGTGAGAACGACGACGCGGACCCGCTCATCGGTCGCCCAGCCCTCGAGGGTGTCGCTGATCGCGTCGCGCATCGCGATGGATAGCGCGTTGCGGCGCTCCGGCTGGTCGAGACGCAGCGTCGCGATGCCGTCGGGGTGGATCTCGGCCGTCAGCATGACTGGCAACCTACTCGCGGACTACGCGCTGCGGCACGCAGTTCCTCGACGAACGCCTTGGTGTCGTCCCACGTCGGCAGAAGTCCTGCGGCCTTTACCGCCGCAAGCGTCGACGCCTCGGCGTCCCGGCCGGACAATATGTGCTCACTGCTGGGCCAGTGGATGTCCAAGGCCGGATCGGTGGCCAGAATGGTGTGCTCGCGCTGCGGGTCGTATGCCGCCGAGCACAGATACATGACGGTCGAATCGTCATGCAGGGCAAGGAATCCGTGCGCCAACCCTTCACTGATGTAGATCGACCTGCGATTGCGGTCATCGAGCAGCACCGAGTCCCACTGTCCGTATGTCGGTGAACCGACCCGGATGTCGACTGCCACGTCGAACACCGCGCCGCGCACGCACGTCACATACTTGGCCTGGCTCGGGGGCAGCTGCGCGAAGTGCAAACCCCGCAGCACCCCCGCCGCCGACACCGAGCAGTTGGCCTGACGTAGGTCGAACCGATGTCCGGCGAACGCCTGAAACCCGGCGTCGGTGAACCATTCGAAGAACATCCCGCGATCGTCGGCGTGCTGCGCCGGTGTGATCTCCCAGGCGCCGGGGACTTTCAGCTCGCGTACGTCCACGTCACTGCCCGCGCTTCTCGTATGTCGCTTCAACGGCGTCTTTGAGTGGGCGCCACCATGATTCGTTGTTGCGATACCAGTCGATGGTCGCGCGCAGGCCATCGTCGAAGTCGGTGTGCTTGGGCGCCCACCCGAGCTCGTCGCGCAGCGCCGTCGGATCGATCGCGTACCGCAAGTCGTGGCCGGCTCGGTCGACGACGTGGTCGAAGTCGTCAGGGTCGCGTCCCATCAGCGCCAGCAGCGTCCGCATCACCGACAGGTTGTCCCGTTCACCCTCCGACCCGATCAGATACGTGCGCCCGATCTGGCCGTCATGCAGGATTCGCCAGACCGCGCTGTTGTGGTCGTCGACATGAATCCAGTCCCGCACGTTGTGGCCGCTGCCGTAGAGCTTGGGCCGCCTCCCGGTCAGCACATTGGTGATCTGGCGCGGAATGAACTTCTCCACGTGCTGGTAGGGCCCGTAGTTGTTGGAGCAGTTCGAGATCGTCGCGCGCACACCGTAGGACCGGACCCACGCCCGCACCAGCATGTCGGCGGCCGCCTTCGTCGACGAGTACGGGCTGGACGGGTTGTACGGCGTGCCTTCGGTGAAGCGACGCGGTTCATCGAGTTCGAGATCCCCGTAGACCTCGTCGGTCGAGATGTGGTGCAACCGCACCCCGTGCTGGCGCACCGCCTCGAGAACCGTGTAGGTCCCGATCACGTTGGTGTGCAGGAACGGCTCGGGGTCGGCCAGCGCGTTGTCGACGTGCGTCTCGGCGGCGAAGTGCACGACCGCGTCGGCCTCGGCGACCAGCTTCATCACCAGTTCGGCATCGGCGATGTCACCCTGGATCAACCGGATGTCGTCCTCGACGGGTGCCAGCGATTCCCGGCTGCCGGCATAGGTGAGCGCATCCAGAACCGTCACGGTGTGCTCATCTGCCGCGCCGTGAACGAAGTTCGCGCCGATGAACCCCGCGCCTCCGGTGACCAGCAAGCGCATGGACCTACCGTAGCGGTTGACCGCCGGTCAGCCCTTAAGCCCCAACGGCCCGGCCAGCTCGGTCAGCGTCGGCACCAGCTTGTCCCAGCCGCCGAGCACCTGAATCGTGACGTGGTCAGCGCCCGCCTCCAGGTGCTGGTGCAGACGCTTGGCGATGTCGTCGGGAGTGCCGTATGCGACGAGGGCGTCGATCAGCCGGTCGCTGCCGGGCTTGGCCACGTCCTTGTCGGTGAAGCCGAGCCGCTTCCAGCTGTTCAGGTAGTTGCTCAGGTTCAGGTAGAAATCGACGGTCTTGCGGCCGATCTCGCGGGCCTCTGCGGTGTCGGTGGTCGACACCACCTTGTGTTCCGGCGCCAAAAACACTGTCGGGCCGATCAATTCACGTGCCGAACCGGTGTGCTCCGGCGTCGTCAGGTACGGGTGTGCGCCCGCGCTGCGCTGTGCTGCGAGCTTGAGCACCTTCGGTCCCAGGGCCGCGACGACGCGCCTGCTGGTCGGCACCTTGGCGGCGTCGAGAGCATCGAGGTACTCGACCAGCACGTCGTACGGCTTGCGGTATTCCTCGGTGTGCTCGGGATGGCCGATGCCGATGCCGAGCAGAAACCTGCCCGGGTAGGCCTTCTCGATGCGGTGATAGGCCTCGGCAACCTGATCGGCGGGCGCCGTCCACACATTCACGATGCCCGTCGCCACCTGCAGCGTTTCGGTCTTCTCGAGGATCGGGTCGACGTATTGGAGGTCTCCCGCGGGTGACCCGCCGATCCACACAGCGCCGTAGCCGAGCTTCTCGATCTCGACCGCCTGCTCGGGTTTGGGCGTCCCGAAGGTCCAGACCCCGTAGCGGCCGAGGTCGGGCTTGAGCTTGACGGCGTCGGTCATAAAGGTCCCCCTGTGTCTGCGAAGTTCACTTCAGGCCGAGCGGCCCGGCGAGTTCGGTGAGTGCAGGAACCAGCTTGTCAGGTCCGGTCAACACCTGCACCGCCACGTGATCGGCGCCCGCGGCGATGTGTTCCTTCAGCCGAGCCGCTATCGCATCGGGGGTGCCGTAAGCGACGACGGCGTCGACGAGGCGGTCGCTGCCCGGCTTGGCCACCTCCTCGTCGGTGAAGCCCAACCGTTTCCAGCTGTTCAAGTAGTTGGCCAGGTTCAAGTAGATCTCCAGCGCCTTGCGTCCGGTGGCGCGGGCCTTCTCCGCGTCGGTGGTCAACACCACCTTGTGCTCGGGTGCGAGGAACGCCGACGGGCCGATGACCTTGCGCGCCTCGGCACTGTGTTCGGGCGTCGTGAGATACGGATGCGCACCCGCGGAGCGGTCCGCCGACAGCTTCAGCACCTTCGGCCCCAGCGCCGCCACCACGCGTCGGTCCTTGGCCACACCGTGTTCGTCGAGCTTGTCCAGATACTCGTTGAGCGCGTCGATCGGCTTGCGGAACTCCTGGTTGGCCTCGGGATGGCCGACGCCGATGCCGAGCAGGAAGCGGCCGGGATAGGCCGCATCGATGCGGTGGAACGACTCGGCGACCGGTTCTGCCGCCGCCGACCAGATGTTGACGATCCCCGTGGCCAGCTGCAGGTTGTCGGTCTGCTCCAGGATGGGGTCGACCCACGACAACTCTGCCGGCGGTGAGCCGCCTGCCCAGATGGCGCCGTACCCGAGCGCCTCGATGTCCTGAAGCTGTTTTCCGGTGAGCTGCTGCCACAGTGAGTAGTGACCGAATGCGCCGTACGTACCGAGGTTGGGTCTGCTCATGGTTCCTCCAACCTACGGGCAGGCGGAGGCTATTCCGACCCCGCCGCCGAGAGCTCGCCGGGCGTCGGCGTCATGGGTGCGGGTGCCACCAGAGGCAGGCAGACGATGAACCGCGTGTCGCCGGGCTTGGACTGCACCGACAGGTTTCCGCCGTGTTTCTCCACGACGATGCGCCAGGCAAGGTCCAGCCCGAGGCCGGTGCCCTCGCCGAAGGGCTTGGTGGTGAAGAACGGCGTGAAGATGCGCTCGATGATGTCCTCGGGAATGCCGGGCCCGTCATCGCAGATCTCCACGCGGATCATCTGATCGTTCTCGCGTGCGGTCCGAATCGTCAGCGTGCCGTGCCCGCCCATCGCCTGGATCGCGTTGTCGATGATATTGGTCCAGACCTGGTTGAGATCGCCTGGATAGCACTGCAATTCGGGCAGCGTCTTGTCCATGTCCTTTATCAGGGTGACTGGCCTGCCCTTGCCCTCGATGCCGATCTTGTCGCCGAACATCATGATCGTGCTGCGCAGCAACTCGTGAACGTCGGCGCTCTGATAGGAGCCACGGTCCATCTGCGAGTACTGCTTGGCGCCTGCGAGCAGCGCCGAGATGCGCTTGCTGGCCTCGGCGATCTCGTTCATCCGCAGTTCGTTGTCGATGGTGTACTTCAGCCACCCGATCGCACTCTGCAGGGACGCGCTGGCGTCGACATCGTCGACCAGTGCCGAGACGCGCTCCAGCCAGTCGGTGTCGAGGCCGGCTTCCACGAACGTCGGGGCATAGTCCCAGGCGCCTGCGATCCCGTGGTCTTCCAGCCAGTCGCCGATCTGGTCCTCGCGGTCGGACGCCTCGAGCGCGGTCAGTTCGTAGTCGCGGGTCTTCGCAACCTGCTCGGCGACCTGGTCCTGAATGCTCACGAGCATGCGCAGCGCCTCGGGGGTGAACTTCGCTTCGGCCACCATCGCGAGCTTGTGCCGCATGTGACCGACGCCCTCGCGCAGGCCGGCGACGGCGCGGGCGGTGGCGGCCGCCGGGTTGTTGAGCTGGTGGGTCAGGCCTGCGGTGATGGTGCCGAGCGCCAGCAGCTTCTCGCGTTGGCCGATGATCTGGCTCTGGCGGCGTCCGCCGACCTTGTGACCCTCGAGCAGGTGTACCGCCATGGCGAACTCGGTCTGCATGAACCGGGCGAAGTCGTCGGCGTCGAGCACGAAGCAGCGGGACGGCTTCGTCAACCGCACCGAGGCCTCGTAGATGTGCTCCTCACCGGGTACGTATGCCGACCAGGCGCCGAAGTAGACGCCGCGCTGCGACGTGCGGCCGGTCTGGATGTCGACGCCGCCGGAGCGCTTCGACATGACTAGCTCACCCTCCAGCATCACGTAGAAACACGTGGCCGCTTCACCCTCGGTGCACAGCGGGCCTGCTGGGAAGGTCTCGATGTGGCCGTCCGCGCAGAGCTGGTCGAGTTGCGAGTCGGACAGTTTCTCGAACAGAAACAGGGTCCGCAGCTCGTCGCGGAGGCACTCCTCGCCCATGTTCGCTCTCCCTCTCTAGGCTTCTGCCGGCGGGCCGGCGATCAGGCTTCTGCCGGCGGGCCGGCGATCAAGCTTCTGCCAGGTACCGGTGCACCAACATCACCGCCATGGACCCTTCGCCGACGGCGGCGGCCACTCGTTTGGCCGAGTCGGCACGCACATCCCCTGCAACAAACACACCCGGCACACTTGTTTCCAAATGGTGCGGCGCCCTGTCGAGCGTCCAGCCGCAGACGTCTTTCATGTCCGGGCCGGCCAGGATGAAACCGAGGTCGTCGCGGGCCACCACACCCTTGAGCCAGTCGGTGCGTGGGGTGGCGCCGATGAAGCAGCACAGGCGCGATGCCGTGACGGTCTCCCTCTCGCCGGTCTGCTTGTCCTGGAGGACCAGGCCGGCCAGATGGTCGTCCTCGCCGAGGGCCTCGACGACCTCGGTGCAGGTGCGGACGTGGATGTTGTCCTTGGCCTCGATCTGCTGAATCAGGTAGTACGACATCGACGCCGCGAGCGAGGGCCCGCGCACGACAAGGGTCACCGCTTTGGCTGTCTTCGACATGAACATCGCCGCCTGGCCCGCCGAGTTCGCGCCTCCGACGATGTAGACGTCTTCGCCTTCGCAATCCGAGGCGTCGGACACCGAGGCGCCGTAGTAGACACCGCGGCCGATGTAGTTGCATGCGTCTCGGTCGTCCGGGTTCTCCCAGCAGCCGGGTGCCTGCAGGTGGCGGTAGTCGACGCCGGTGGCCAAAATGACGGCCTGAGCTCCGATCGTGCTGCCGTCTTCGAACTCGATCTTGCGGGCCTGACCGCCGACGTCGAGCCCGATGGCCTTGCGCGTCGTGATCACCTCTGCGCCGAACCGCTCGGCCTGCCTGCGTGCCGCGGTGGTGAGCTCCGCGCCGGAGATTCCGGTGGGGAAGCCCAGATAGTTCTCGATTCGCGAGCTTCTGCCTGCTTGGCCGCCCGTCGTCGTGCTTTCGATGAGCACCGTCTTCAGCCCCTCGGACGCGCCGTAGACCGCTGCGGCCAGCCCGGCGGGGCCGCCGCCGATGACGGCGAGTTCGTACATCTCAAGCGACGGGGCTGGTCGACAGGCCGAGCATGTCGGCGAGTTCGGTGTTGGTCGGCTCGACGAGCGTTTCGCCGCCCTCGGTGATCACGACCGGCAGCTGCAGGCCGTCGAGGCCCGCCGCGTCCAGCAGCTGCTTGCCCTTGGACTCGTCGGCCATGTACGACCGGAACGAATGCTGGTTGCGGGCCAGGAACTGGCGCACCTCCCACGACCGGGGATTCCATCGGTGGCCGATCACCTTGGTCATGGGGATCGCGCGGTCACCCTGGGCGCGCCAGGACTCAAGCAGACCGTCGATCACCGGGTAGAGCTTCTCTTCGGGCGGGTCCCACGGTTTGAGCAGGTAGTGGTCCAGGTCGACGACGTTGATCGCGTCGATCGCCGCGTGTGTGTCGGCATATGCGGTCAGCAGGACCCGGCGCGCCAGCGGATAGATGTCCATGGCCTCTTCGAGGAATTCGATGCCGCTCATGCCTGGCATCCGGTAGTCGGCGACGAATACCGCCACGGTGTCTCCGCGGAGCTTGAGCTCGTTGATCGCCTGAAGGGCGTCCGCCCCGGATTCCGCACGGACGATTCGGTATCGCTCGCCGTAGTGACGGCGCAGATCGCGGGCGACGGCCCTGGAGACGGCAGGATCGTCGTCGACGGTCAGGATTACGGGGTTGCGGGGCTGGGGATCGGGTCCAGTCATCGCCTCTAAGTATGCGCCCGCAGTCCAGCGGATATACGGGTGAGATCGCTCGCAGCGAACAGGGTCGAGAGGGATCCACCTGAGATTTTGGGGCAGGCCGCCGAACAGGTACTATTGGTCAACGGTGCGGCTTCCGCGCCGGCTCTTGCGTGCCCCTGTTCTGGAATTTCTAGCTACCGGCTCACGTTTTGTAGTCGGAGTGAAAACCGCGCCGCGGAACGGCGCCAACTATCTAGACGGACACGGAGGATCTCCGAGAAGCATATGGCCAAGAAAGACGGTGCCATCGAGGTCGAGGGCCGCGTGGTCGAACCCCTGCCCAATGCGATGTTTCGCATTGAGTTGGAGAACGGACACAAGGTGCTCGCTCACATCAGCGGCAAGATGCGGCAGCACTACATCCGCATCCTGCCCGAGGACCGCGTCGTGGTGGAGCTATCTCCCTACGACCTGTCCCGGGGCCGCATCGTTTATCGGTACAAGTAGTCCATACAGAAGACAGACCAGAGACAAAGAACAGGATCGACGAGCCGTGAAGGTGAACCCGAGCGTCAAGCCCATTTGCGATAAGTGCAGGGTGATCCGCCGGCATGGGCGGGTCATGGTGATCTGCTCCGATCCGCGTCACAAGCAGCGGCAAGGCTGACACAAGCCTCGCACCCACAACTGAATGACGAAATCCCGGTACCACTGAGCAGATCGGCTGCTCGTCCACGTTCGGCACGGAGGCCGAACCCCATCAGATGAGGGAACGGACTGGGACCAGACCTCCGCATAGAGAAGGAACACTGCCTGATGGCACGCCTCGTGGGCGTCGATCTCCCGCGCGACAAGCGTATGGAGATCGCGCTGACCTACATCTACGGCGTCGGCCGTACCCGCTCCCAGGAGATCCTGGATGCCACCGGCATCAGCCGGGAGCTGCGCACCAAGGACCTGTCCGACGACCAGGTCACCCAGTTGCGCGACTACATCGAGGGCAACCTCAAGGTGGAGGGCGATCTGCGCCGCGAGGTGCAGGCCGATATCCGCCGCAAAATCGAGATCGGCTGCTACCAGGGCATTCGGCACCGCCGTGGCCTGCCGGTGCGCGGCCAGCGGACCAAGACCAATGCGCGCACCCGCAAGGGCCCGAAGCGCACCATCGCCGGCAAGAAGAAGGCCAAGTAACCGATGCCACCCGCAAAGAAGAGCGCAGCGGCCCCCAAGAAGGGCGCCAAGACCCGCCGCAGGGAAAAGAAGAACGTCCCGCACGGCGCCGCGCACATCAAGAGCACCTTCAACAACACGATCGTGTCGATCACCGACCCGCAGGGCAATGTCATCGCCTGGGCATCGTCGGGCCACGTCGGCTTCAAGGGGTCGCGTAAGTCGACGCCGTTCGCAGCGCAGCTGGCCGCCGAGAACGCCGCCCGCAAGGCGCAGGAGCACGGCGTCAAGAAGGTCGACGTGTTCGTCAAGGGCCCCGGTTCGGGCCGCGAGACCGCGATCCGGTCGCTGCAGGCGGCCGGCCTCGAGGTAGGCGCGATTTCCGACGTCACCCCGCAGCCGCACAACGGCTGCCGTCCGCCCAAGCGGCGCAGGGTCTAGGGAGGATAAAGACTCATGGCTCGTTACACCGGACCCGCCACGCGCAAGTCGCGCCGGTTTGGCACCGACCTCGTCGGTGGTGACCAGGCCTTCGAGAAGCGGCCCTATCCGCCAGGCCAGCACGGCCGCGCGCGGATCAAGGAGAGCGAATACCGCCAGCAGCTGCAGGAGAAGCAGAAGGCACGCTTCACCTACGGCGTGATGGAGAAGCAGTTCCGCCGCTACTACGAAGAAGCCAACCGTGTCTCCGGCAAGACAGGTGAGAACCTGCTGCGCATCCTGGAGAGCCGGCTCGACAACGTCGTGTACCGCGCCGGGTTGGCGCGCACCCGCCGGATGGCCCGCCAGCTGGTCAGCCACGGCCACTTCACCGTCAACGGTGTCAAGGTGAACGTCCCGAGCTACCGGGTGTCGCAGTACGACATCATCGATGTGAAGGACAAGTCGCTGAACACCCTGCCGTTCGAGGTCGCGCGCGAGACCGCGGGCGATCGGCCGATCCCGGGCTGGCTGCAGGTCGTTGGCGAACGTCAGCGGATCCTCGTTCATCAGCTGCCCGAGCGCGCGCAGATCGATGTGCCGCTGGCCGAGCAGCTGATCGTCGAGTTCTACTCGAAGTAAGAGACTTCTGGCCGACCGGATGTCGGCAGAGAACGTGGCATCAAATAGCGGGTGCCGCGAAGGAGGAGAGAAACACCATGCTGATTTCTCAGCGACCCACATTGTCGGAAGAGGTCCTTTCCGAGAATCGCTCTCAGTTCGTCATTGAGCCGTTGGAGCCCGGATTCGGTTACACCCTTGGCAATTCGCTTCGGCGCACGCTGCTGTCGTCGATTCCCGGTGCAGCCGTCACCAGCATTCGCATCGACGGCGTGCTGCACGAATTCACCACGGTCCCTGGCGTCAAGGAAGATGTCACCGACATCATCCTGAACCTCAAGGGTCTGGTCGTGTCCTCGGAGGAGGACGAGCCCGTCACCATGTACCTGCGCAAGCAGGGCCCGGGCGCGGTCACCGCGGGTGACATCGTGCCGCCCGCAGGCGTGACGGTGCACAACCCTGACATGCACATCGCGACCCTCAACGACAAGGGCAAGCTCGAGGTCGAGCTCGTCGTCGAGCGCGGCCGCGGCTACGTCCCCGCCGTGCAGAACAAGGCGTCGGGCGCCGAAATCGGCCGCATCCCGGTCGATTCCATCTACTCGCCGGTGCTGAAGGTCACCTACAAGGTGGAGGCCACCCGCGTCGAGCAGCGCACCGACTTCGACAAGCTGATCCTGGACGTCGAGACCAAGAGCTCGATCACCGCCCGCGACGCGCTGGCCTCGGCCGGCAAGACGCTGGTCGAGTTGTTCGGTCTGGCACGGGAACTCAACGTCGAGGCCGAGGGCATCGAGATCGGCCCGTCGCCTGCCGAGGCCGACCACATCGCGTCCTTTGCGCTTCCGATCGACGACCTGGACCTCACCGTGCGGTCGTACAACTGCCTCAAGCGCGAGGGTGTGCACACGGTGGGCGAGCTCGTCGCCCGCACGGAGTCCGATCTGCTGGACATCCGCAACTTCGGTCAGAAGTCCATCGACGAGGTCAAGATCAAGCTGCACCAGCTCGGTCTGTCGCTGAAGGACAGCCCGGCCACGTTTGATCCGTCCGAGGTCGCCGGCTACGACGTCGCCACCGGAACATGGAACAGTGACGCGGGCTATGACCTGGACAACGATCAGGACTTCGCCGAAACCGAACAGCTCTAGACCGGGTCAGCCGACCCCGGCCGTAATACAAGGAGTCACCAATGCCCAAGCCCACCAAGGGCCGTCGCCTCGGCGGGTCGTCCTCGCACCAGAAGGCGCTGCTGGCCAACCTGGCCACGTCGCTGTTCGAGCACGGCCGGATCAAGACCACCGAGCCCAAGGCGCGGGCGCTGCGGCCCTACGCGGAGAAGCTGATCACCCACGCCAAGAAGGGCACGCTGCACAACCGGCGTGAGGTGCTCAAGAAGATCCGGGACAAGGAAGTGGTGCACACCCTGTTCGCCGAGATCGGGCCGTTCTACGCCGACCGCAACGGTGGCTACACCCGCATCATCAAGGTGGAGGCACGTCAGGGTGACAACGCCCCGATGGCCGTCATCGAGTTGGTGCGGGAGAAGACGGTGACGTCCGAGGCCAACCGTGCGCGTCGTGCCGGTGCGAAGAAGGCCGCACCGGCCAAGGCGGCTCCGGCTGCGGAGCGCGACGAGGCTCCTGCGGAGGAGTCGGTCGAGGAGATCAAGGCCGAGGACGAGGCGATCGCCGACGCGCAGACCGACGAGGCATTGGCCGAGGAGGCGAAGGCAGAAGCCGAGATCGAAGAGGCCGAGGCTTCCGACGAGGCCGGCTCCGACGAGGATGCCGACAAGTCCTAGCGAAATGAAGAACGAGCCCGTCATCGATTCCGGTGGCGGGCTTGTTCCTTTTTCGTCCTCCTCTCGTCCGGTTCGACTCCGCCTCGACATCGCCTACGACGGAACAGAGTTCGCGGGCTGGGCGGTGCAGGCCGGCCAGCGGACGGTGGCCGGCGTCCTCGATGAGGCGTTGACGACGGTGTTCCGCACCCCGGTGCAGCTGCGCGCGGCCGGGCGCACCGACACGGGCGTCCACGCCACCGGCCAGGTGGCTCACGTCGATGTGCCTGCCGACGCGATCGCCCATGCCTATCCGCGGACGCCGCGCCCCGGTGACACCGAGTTCCTGCCGCTGGTGCGACGGCTTTCGCGGCTGCTGCCGTCCGATGTCAGGGTTAGCGACATCGGCCGAGCGCCTGCGGGTTTCGACGCACGGTTCTCGGCGCTGCGGCGCCACTACGAATACCGTCTGTCCACCGCTGCGCACGGTGTCGAACCGCAGCAGGCACGCTACGTGACGGCTTGGCCGCGACCGCTGGACGTCGACGCGATGGTGGCGGCTTCCCGGGAACTGATCGGCCTCCACGACTTCGCGGCGTTCTGCCGATACCGGGAGGGCGCCACCACGATCCGCGACCTGCAACGGCTGGACTGGTCGAAGTCCGGCGATCTCGTCACCGCCCACGTCAGCGCGGACGCGTTCTGCTGGTCGATGGTGCGCTCCGTCGTCGGCGCGCTGCTGGCGGTGGGCGAGGGCCGCCGCGAGCCGGCTTGGTGCGCAAGCCTGTTGACCACGTCACGGCGATCCAGTGATTTCGCGGCCGCGCCACCGCAGGGCCTGACACTCGTCGGCGTGGACTATCCACCCGACGATCAACTCGAAGCGCGCATCACGGTGACGCGCGACCTTCGTCGTATTGACTAGCCCTGTCGTATTGACTAGCCCCGCCCGATCGACTAGTTGAGCCGGCCTGCGGCGAAGTCGGCGGCCTGATTCACCATGCCCGCGTCGATGTAGGCCTTGGCGGCGTGGTCGGTCCAGTTCTTTTCCCACGTGTTCGGATCAGCGGGGTTGCAGATCGGGTCCGCGGCGTGACACAACTCGATGGTTCGCTCGGAGTAGGTCGGGTTGAAGTTCGTGATGGGCCCGACCCAGGCCGAGCCGTTGCCGAACAGCGCGACGGCGGCGATCTTCTGCTCCATGCCCGATGGCAGCGGGTTGTCAAAGCCGAAGAAGGCGAACGGAAGAGCGAGCACCACGTCCGTCACGGCCGCGCCCAGGGAATAGCCACCCAACACCAGGCGGGTGTCGGGGCAGGTGTTGGCCATGTTCTGGATGTGCGCGCTCATGTCGTTGGCGCCGACGTCGATCTGGTTGTCGGCGGGGTAGCGCACGGCATAGACGCCGATGTTCTTGTTCACCTTGGATCGCAGTGCGCTGACGAACGCGTTGCCGAGAACGCCGACGCCTGCTGGTTCCAGCCTGCCGCGGGCGAAGACCACCTCGACCTGTGGGCAGGCCGCCGACGCCGTCGGGATCGTTGTCGGGACGGGCAGGATCGTGGAACCGACCAGTAGGCCCGCCGCTACCAGGAACGCAGTGACAACAACACGAATGACCACCACGCCGATGTTAGCCGACGAATTGAGGCGCCCGTTTCAGCGCAAAGCGTGAGCTACACCCGGCCTGCGACGAAGCCGGCTGCCGTGTTGACCAGTCCGCCTGTGTAGTTGGGGGCCTTGTGCGCGTTGAGGTCTTGTCCGTCGGTTTGGCAGATCGGATCGCCGCCGTTGCACAGGTCGATAGACCGTCCACCCCAGACCGGGCTAATCGTCAGCGGCAGGCCGAGCTTGGCCGATGGGTTGCCGAAGACGGCGATCGCCGGGACGAAGTCGGGGGCGTTGGGCGGCAGGGGATTGTCGAACCCGACCGCCGGGATCGGCACTGCAGCAATGACGTCCATCACGGCAGCGCCCTGCGAATACCCGCCGAGCACGAGCTTGGTGTTCGGGCAGGCGCCCATCATGTACTGGACGTGGGCGCTAGCGTCGTTGGCGCCGCCCGCGGCGGCGAGGAAGTCGAAGCTCGCCGGATAATTCACCGCGTAGGAGCCGACGGAGCGGCCACCCACCTTGCTCTGGAGCGCGTTGACGAAGGCCCCCCCGACGGCTCCGAGTCCGGGCGTGTCATCGGTGCCGCGGGCGAAGATCACCTCGATGTCGGGGCAGTCCGCAGACGCGGTCGATGCGAACACGATCGACGGTGCGACGACCGCCGCGGCACCAATCAGTAATGCAGCTGCTTTCTCAACTATCCGCATTTGCTATACCCTTCCTGCTGCGAAGCCGGCTGCCTGCTGAGCCATCGCATCCTCATAACCGTGGTGGGCGAAAGGATTTCGCCCATCTGAACAAATCGGGTCGCCGTCCTTGCACAGGTCGATTGTCCTACCCGCGAACATTCCGGCAGCGTCCAACGGATTGCCGAACTTCGTTGCGGGATTCCCGAACACCGCGACGGCTGCCACGGTGACCGCCGCGGTCGGAGACAGCGGCGGCGCAGAACCGATGCTGCCGATCTTGTTACCGAGTGGCGGAACTCCTGCCAGCATGTCCATCACCGCGGCGCCCTGCGAGTAGCCGCCGAGCACTATCTTGGTGGACGGGCACTGCAGCGCCATGGACGAGATGTGATTGGACGCGTCGGTCGCACCGTTGGCGGCCGTGAGGAAGTCGTAGTCGGCTGGGTAGTTCACCGCGTACGAGCTCACGGTGCGGCCGCCGACCTGTGAACTGAGCGCATCGGTGAAGGCCTGGCCGACGCGCCCGACACCCTCGGGCTCGCCGGTACCGCGTGCGAACACGACTTCGATGTCCGGGCACGGCACGGCACTCGCGGTCGGCGCCGAGACCAGAACACTCATGGCAGCGGCTCCGACGGTGGTAATGACGGCGGCCCCCCGGGCCAATCTGCGTAGCAAAGTCACGCCGTCATATTTCCATACGCGTCTGAACGTGGCCTAACCGTTTGTCTTGGTGCAGGTCGTCAGGCTTTCGACGCCGCCTGCGTCTGGCCAGCTAGCTGCCGCGACCTTCTCGCTGCGGTCGCCTTGTCGGGCCAGTGCGAGGCCGACGAGGACGACGGCGCCCCCTGCTGCCTGCGTCACTGTGATCGCCTCGCCCAGCAGCAGCCACGCGGCCAGCACGGCGAACATCACCTCGGACAACCCGACCAGCGACGCGAACCTCGGCCGCAACCGGGCGATGCCCATGATGCCGAGCGTGTAGGCGATCGCCGTGGTGATCACACCGAGCGCGATGACGGGCACCACCCAGGACATCGTCAACCCCGCGAGGACGGTGTCGTTGGTGGTGAAGGTCAGCGGCATGATGCCCAGGACACCGAGCATGGCCGTCGTGAGCGCGCCGATGACAAGACCACCCGCGGCCAACGTGATGGAGTTCAGGCCGCTGCCGTCGGCAGTGACTTCGTCGGACATCATGAAGTAGCACGCCGCGCACACGGCGGCGGCCAGCGCCCACGCCACGCCCACCGCGTTGATATGCGCACCGGAAAAGACGTTGAGCACCAACATGATTCCGGCGATCGCCAACATGACACCGGCCAGCGTCATGTTCGTCGGCCTGCGCCGCGTAGTGGCCCACAGATAGCCGACCACGAGCAGGGGAGCGGTGTACTCC
>CAWEYH010000003.1:0-84512 GCA_963813275.1 uncultured Actinomycetota bacterium
CCATCGCCGCGTCGATCTCGGCGGTGGCAAGGTCGATCGGCGGCGCCGCGGCCGCGGTGGTCGCCGGCGGATCGAACGGCGTCTTGCTGGCGGAAGACAGCGCGGCGTGGATCGCGGCCGCTATTTTCTCCGGGTCGCCGTGGCCGCCGACATGCATGTAGAAGGTCGCGGGCGATGCGCGCAGGATGTGATTGTGGATCGCGGTGATCTCGAGCCCGCTATCCAGCAGCTTGGTCATGACCGGCGTGATCTCGGCGTCGAGCAGCACCAGGTCGCCCATGACCATGGTCTCGCCGTGCATCGGCGCGAAGGCGACCCATCCGCCGAGCGCCAGAGCGGGCTTGATGGCGACGCCATCCAGCGTAACGTGCAAATCGCTCCGCGGCAGCCCGTAGCGGTGGACGTCGCCGCTGACGGTCGCGGTCTTGCCCAGGGCGGCATCGACCTTCTTCCAGTCGATCTCGGCGGCGCGGGCAGGTAGCGACGCCAGAGCGGCGGCCAGCGCAAGCAGTGCAACGGAATGTTTCATGATGTTCTCCTTGATGCGCCCCAAATGGTTCGGCCGCACGCGGCACTCCGGCGATGCGCGCAGCAATGCGGCCAGGCTTTGACTGAGTCCGACGGGATGGAGGACGGATTTTGGACAAGCAAATGCGCCCCCTGAAAACCGGGACGCGATACTTGGGCATGTCGCCTAGTGGGGGGATCGCAAAACCCCCAGAGCCTTTATTACAGCCAATGCGGTTCGGGCCGTCAACGGCCCGCCCGGCTTTGACGCGGCGGTCACGTGGAAGTTCCACACGCGCGACCTATCTTAGGTTACGAAATTGCAGCATATTCCCGGGGACCAGGCGATGCACTCACATTCAATCGACCAGTGGACCCACGACCACGTGTTCCTCGGCTCGCAGCACGACCATAACGAGCGCCGCACCTGGTTCGTGGTCGCGCTGACCGCCGTCATGATGGTCGGCGAGATCGTCGGCGGGATCGCTGTTCGGATCGATGGCGCTGCTGGCCGATGGCTGGCACATGGCGACCCACGCCGCCGCGCTCGGGATCGCCGCGCTCGCCTATCGGTTTGCGCGCCGGCACGCGCGCAATTCCCGCTTTCGCCTTCGGCACCGGCAAGTTCGGCGACCTCGCCGCGTTTTCCAGCGCGATCATCCTGGCGCTGATCGCGGTCCAGATCGCCTATGAAAGCGTGGTCCGGCTGGTCCATCCGGTTCCGATCGCCTATGGCGAGGCGATCGCGGTCGCGGTGCTCGGGCTGGCGGTCAATCTCGTCAGCGCGTGGCTGCTGCGCGATAGCCACGATCACCATCATCACGGCCATGGTCGCACGGCACTCCCATGATCACGGCCATCGCCATCACGACAACAATCTTCGCGCCGCCTATGTCCATGTGCTTGCCGACGCCGCGACGTCGGTTCTCGCCATCGCGGCGCTGGTGATCGCGATGTATTCGCAATGGGTCTGGGCCGATCCGGTGGTCGGCATCATCGGCAGTCTCGTGATCGCCAGCTGGGCCTTCGGGCTGATCCGCGATTCCGGCGCCGTGCTGCTCGACGTCAGCGTCGACAAAAACCTCGAAGCCGTGATCCGCGACCGGATCGAGACCAGGGGCGACCGCGTCACCGACCTGCATCTGTGGCAGGTCGGTCCCGGCCATCGCGCCGCGGTGATCTCGGTCGTGTCCGATCGATCCGCTGCCGCCCGCGACCTACAAGCGCCGCCTCGGCGGCTTGCGCGGTCTCAGCCATGTCACGGTCGAGGTGGAGACCTGTCCGCATCCGCACTAGACAATCAGCACGGCCCCCGACGCCAGAAGCAGCACCAGCACGATCTTGCGGAACGTGGCCTCGTCGAGCCGTCCGAACAGTTTCAGCCCGAGCCAGGTGCCCGCGAACAAGTGCCGGCAATCCGATCACGAACAGCTTGATCGTGTCCGGCGTGATTGCGCCCTTGGCGCCGATCCAGAATGCGCTCATCGCGAAGATCGCCACCGCGACCGGTTGAAACACCGTGCGTTGGACATCCTTCGGCCAGCCGCGCAGGCCGCACCAGATCGTCACCAGGATTCCGGCAAGCCCGGTGATCCCGCCAAGCACGCCGTTGAGGAAGCCGATGCCGGCGTCGGCCACCGCGCCGCCGGCCTTGACCGTGGGGATCGCGGGCCGTAGCAGTGCATAGAGGCTATAGAGCACCAGGAAGGCGCCGACGCCCATCCGCACCTGGGCCGGGTTCGCCCAGGTCAATATGCCGACGCCGACGGGGACGCCAAGCGCGGCGCCCGCCACGAACGGCCAGAGTTTTTTCCAGTCCAGCGCGGCACGCAGCTTCCACACCGAATAGCCCTGCACGATCAGCCCGAATGCGATGATCAGCGTCGCCGTCTGCAGCGGGGTGAGGATGTAGAGCCAGATCGCGGAGACGACGAGGCCGAAGGCGAAGCCGGAAAGGCCGGCGACCAGAGCGCCGGCAAAGGTCGCGAAAAGAAACAGCGGCAGTTCGAGTGTCGATCCATCCATGTGCTCGCTCCAACGAAAAGCGAGCAGCGCTTGAATGGGATCGCCATTTCACGGGGAGGCTGCGATTTCCCCGGCGGCAGGCTATGCCCGATCACGGCGCTGGCGCAAGATGTGCGTGATCGGTATCAAAAATTCGTAAGCGTTGATGATTTGCGACGTCCCTGGGGTAGATTTATCCGCCGGACACTGCAGCCGGGCCCGTCAATGGTGGAGAAAGCAACGTGAAACGAACAATCGGTCTTGCTGCGGTACTGTTGGCGGGTGCGCTGTCCATTGGTGCCGGCCACGCGCAAACGGGCCAGCCGGGCGTCGAGAAGCTTTACATCCTCAATTGCGGGGAGGGCGTCGCGGGCGATATCTCGCGCTGGTCGCCCGGCGTCAACGAAGGCAAGTCGATGGACTTCGTCGACAACTGCTATCTGATCAAACACGCGCAGGGCTGGTTGCTCTGGGATACCGGCGTCGCCGATGCGGTCGCTGCGATGCCCGATGGCCTCGCGCCGGCCGATCCGAAAGCCGTTCTCTGGCGGCGGCCCAAGACGCTGGAGCGCAGCTCGATCAGCTCGGCGTGAAGCCCTCCGACCTCAAGGGAATGGCGGTTTCGCACACGCACCCCGATCATGTCGGCAATGTCGAGCTGTTCCCGCCGACCATGTTGTACGTCCAGAAGGCCGAGTATGAGTGGCCCGGCGCCAACAACCAGCCGCGGTTCAAGCCCGAACACCCCGTGACGAAACTGGAAGGCGATCGCGACGTGTTCGGCGACGGCAGCGTCACCATACTTTCCACGCCGGGGCATACGCCCGGCCATCAATCATTGCTGGTGAAGCTGCCCAAGACCGGCGCGGTTGTTCTTTCCGGCGACGCCGTGCATTTCAAGGCCAATTGGGACAATCGCGGTGTTCCCGCGATGAATTTCAACAAGGAGCAGACGCTGGCCTCGATGCAGAAGATCTCGGACATGCTGACAAAGGAAAAAGCACAGCTCTGGATCAACCACGACAAGGCGCAGCGCGACGGGCTGAAAATGTCGCCGGAGTTCTACGACTAAGGACGGTGCTTAGCCTCAGTTGCGCGGCGCGGAAGCGGCCGAGGGCGCCATGCCGACAGGATGCTTCGGCTTCAGGGTGCCGAGATAGAACGACATCCCGGCGACGAGGAACAGGCAGACCAGATAGACCGCATAGGATTGCGGCGGCGTCATCGCCCATCGCACAAGGCTTCCGCTTCTCGATGGCGGAGTGTTGTCGTTTTCCATCCCGCGTTTGTGCGCGAAACCGGTCGCGAAGGGAAGGGGGGCCTGGCGCGTTCAGGCTTCTCTCGGAGGCGGTTCCTTGTGCAGGAAGAACAGCGCCAGCAGCGCGGCGAGGCTGAGCGCGGAGGAGACGATCAGGACGCGGCTTCCCATCACGTCGATCAAGAGCCCGAACAGCAGCGGCGCGGCCGCCTGCGCCATCCGCGCCGGCGCGCCGATGATGCCGAGCCGGTAGCCGTAGTTCTGCGGGCCGAAGATCGCGAGCGGCAGCGTGCCGCGCGCGATCGTCAGGATGCCGTTGCCGGCGCCGTGGAAGATCGCAAACACGCTGGCCGCGCCGCCGCCGGCCAGTCCCAGGATCGCGGCGCCGATCGGATGCGTGATGCAGGCGAGCCGGGTCGAGACCAGCGGATGATAGCGGCTGAGAAAGCTCGCCTCGAAGATCCTGGCCGATACCTGCGCCGGGCCGATCAGCGCGCCGGCAAAGATCGCCTGCGCGCTTGTCGCGCCCGCCGCTTCCAGAATGCGCGGCAGATGTGCGGCCATCGCGCCGGTGACGGTCCAAGCCGCTGCAAACACGAAAGCGAGCACGATCATGGTTCGATCGATCGGGATATGCGGCTTGACGGCGGCTGCCACCGCCGCCTTGGCGCTTTTCACGGCCGGCAACATCAACAAATTGAGCGGGAGCCCGATCAGGATATGCGCCGCAGCCCAGGCAAAACAGGTGTTGCGCCAGCCGATCGTCTCCAGCCCCCACGCCGACAGCGGCCATCCGACCGTCGAGGCAAAGCCCGCCATCAGCGTGATGCCGGTGATGGAACGGCGTGCGGCATCGCCATAGATGCGCCCGAGCGCGGCAAAGGCGGCATCGTAAAGTCCTGCGCCCATGCCGATCCCGAGTATCAGCCAGGCGATCACAAGCACGGGGATCGAGGTCGCAAGGCCGAGCAGCGCCAACCCCGCCGCCAGCACCAAATTGGACATCGACAGCACCAACCGGCCGCCGGCCAGATCGATCTGGCGACCGATGCGCGGAGCGAGCAGGGCGGAGAGCACCAGGGAGGCCGAGAAGGCGCCGAAAACCCAGTTCGATGAAATGCCGAGGTCGCGCGCGATCGGATCGGTGAGGATCGCGGGCAGGTAGTAGCTGGAAGCCCAGGCCAGCGTCTGTGTCGTGCCGAGCGCGAGGATAATGGGAAGCTGCCGCCCGCTCATGGCTTCTTCGCCATCGTTTTTCTTGCTGGCGTCATCGTACTTGGTTTGCCTCTGCTTCTTTTCCGCTGTCACCGAACTGTCATCGAATAGGGAGGATTCGACGACGGCGTCAATTTGCTTGACCGTCCTCAATATATCTATATATCTCGATATATGGAATCAGAGCAAGCCATCCTCGCGCTCGCCGCTCTCGCCCAGTCCACGCGGATGGGCGTCTTCAAGCTGCTGGTGAAATACGAGCCGGATGGACTTGCCGCCGGCGACATCGCCCGACACCTCGCCGTGCCGCAAAACACGATGTCGGCACATCTCGCGATCCTTGCACGCGCGGATCTGGTGATGAGCGAACGAAAAAGCCGATCGATCATCTACCGCGCCAATCTGGCGGCGTTTCAACGACTGACATCGTTCATGGTCGAGGATTGTTGCGGCGGCCGCGCCGATCCGTGCGCGCCTGTCACGTCATGCAAGCCTGAGCGCAACAAGCGCGGCAAAGTCAACGTCTGAAAGGAGCAAGTCATGAAGCGGCTTCACATCCACATGGCGGTAGAGGACCTTCCGCGATCGATCGGCTTCTATGCGGCGCTGTTCGACGCGCAACCCAGTGTGGTCAAGGCCGATTACGCCAAGTGGATGCTCGAGGATCCGCGGGTGAATTTTGCCATCTCGACCCGAGGCAGGCAGCCCGGCCTCGATCACCTCGGCATTCAGGTGGAGAACTCCGACGAACTGCAGGAGGTCTATGCGCGCCTTCACAAGGCCGGCGGCGACGTCATCGAGCAGGGAGCGACCGTTTGCTGCTACGCCAAATCAGAAAAATCCTGGATCGACGACCCGGCCGGCGTCGCATGGGAGACCTTCCTCACATCAGGCGAAAGCACCGATTACGGCGACGGCACCGGTGAACGAACTGCCCGCGTGGCGCATCAGAAGTCGAGCGCGTGCTGCGTCCCCGAAGTCGCGGCCAGTCCCGCTTCGGCTTGCTGCAACTCGTAAGGTGGGGCAGAAACGGCTCTAACGGCAGATTGCCCGCTAACCTCCGAACTCGGAATTCCAGTAGTTTCGATCTGTCGAACCAGCGAAGGCGGAAGCGGAACATAGCCCAGCGCCGCCGCTTGCGGCTGTCCGTTTTCCAATGACCACCTGAAGAAGTCTCGTGCGCGCTTCGCCCGTCCGAAGTCCTTTGGCTGCTTGTACATGATGATGAACGAAGTCGCGGTGATGGGATAAGCGTTTTCGCCTGGAGCATCGCGTCATGACGAGGAAGAAATCTTTTGCTCCCGCCCAGTTGGCGCTCTCGGCGGCGGCCTGGAACGTCTCTGCGCCGGGTTGAACGAACCGTCCCGCCCTGTTCTGAACGAGCCCATACGCCAGCTTGTTTTTGATGGCGTAGGCATACTCGACGTAGCCGATCGAGTTTTTCGCCAACGCGACAAACGCGAGCAACTCCCTCGTTGCCTTTTCCGCCCGCGCCGGTCGGCCATTCGACGGCGGTGCCTTCACCAACCTTTTGCTTCCATTCGGGGCTGACCTTCGAGAGATAATTTGCCCAATTGAACGTGGTCCCGGAGCCGTCCAGGCGATGTATGACCGAGATGGTGGCTGCGGGCAGGTTGAGGCCCGGATTGAGGGCGCGGATCGCCGGATCATTCCAGTTCTTGATTTTGCCGAGATAGATGTCGGCGAGCATTGGACCAGAGAAACGAATGCCCCCCGGGCCGACGCCGTCGATGTTGACAACGGGCACCACGCCGCCGATCACGAGCGGAAACTGACCGAGGCCCTTTTTCCAGTTCTTCAGTTCGCAACGGCATGTCCGAAGCACCAAGGTCGACAGTTGCCGCCTTGATCTGAGTAATGCCCGGCTCCGGACCCGATCGATTCATAGCGGATCTTGTCGCCGGTCTTGGCTTCGTACGCAGCGGCCCATTTTTCGAGAATGGGAAACACAAAAGTCGATCCGGCGCCGGCTGTCTCGGCTGCTTGGACAACTCCGGTCGACAAAGACAGCGACGTGAGAAGGGCACCCAATATGCGCTTGATCATTGGTTTCTCTCCGGCTATATGTCCATTTGTCCCGACATATATAGATCGGCTCAAGGTCCAAGAGCAACGATTTCCTCTTCGAATGATGTGCAATTTACCCCGATGCGTCGGTGGATACCGACACGAAGCATTGAGAAGCCATGGATCAAGCAAGTTTTACCGAGACGGCCATCGAGGGGTTCGCTCCCTGGGACAGCCCACGCGGCTGGAGGCCTTGCGGCGGCTGCTGTCGGTCTATCCGGACAGCCTTCTCGCCGGCGAAATCGCGCGGCACTGCGACGTGCCGCACAACACGATGTCGAACCACCTGTCCGTTCTCGCCCGCGCTGGTCTCGTCGTCGCTGAGAAGAACGGTCGAACAGTCAGCTATCGCGCCGATGTCGCCGGGTTTCGTGGGTTGATCGACTTTCTTGCTCACGATTGCTGCGGCGGCAAACCGGAACTCTGCGGTCATTTTCCGCTGGCGCCTGCCACGTCCGCCCCTGAGCCATCGCCGGATATCCTTGCGCCTGCGTTCAATGTCCTGTTCCTGTGCACGCAGAATTCTGCGCGCTCGATCATGGCGGAGAGCGCTCCTGCAAAAGATCGGAGGCGGACGATTTCGCGCCTATTCCGCCGGATCCGACCCTGCCAAGTCTCCGCTTCCGGAAGTGATCGACCGTCTGAAGCACCTGGGGCACGACGTCATCCATTTGCGCTGCAAGTTCGTGGAACGAGTTCACCGGTCCCGAGGCGCCGCGCATCGATTTCGTGATTGCGCTTTGCGACACGCCGCATGGACGGTTTCGTCCGGATCTCGGGACAAAGTTCGTGACCGGCGCGTGGCCGGTGCCGGATCCGGCCCGGTTCGCCGGGTCGGCCTCCGAACGCGACGACGTTGCTGAACGAGCTCTACGCGATGATCCAGCGAGCGGACTCGAAATCTTCATCAGACCTGCCCATTCGCATCGCTTGACCGCATCGCGTTGAAAGCACGTCTGGACGAGATCAGCGACGCCGAACCGCCTCTCGCCGTGAATGCGAACGGTGGGCCGCTCGAGTAGATGCTCAATGACGGACCGCATCTACGTCGTCCTCTTCCTCTGCACCGGCGATCAGCGCCCGTTCAGTCATCGCCGAGTACCGTTCTGCGCAGGGATCGGCGAAGGGCGCTTCCGATCGTTCTCGGCCGGCAGCCAGCCCAAGGGGCGGATCGATCCCTTCGCGCTCAAGGTGCTCGCGAAGTTCGGCTGTCCGACTGGCGGGATGCGTTCGAAGAGCTCGACGGAATTCGTCGCGCCTGACGCGCCGGTGATAGGCTTCGTATCCGCCGTGTGCGATAGCGCCGCCGGCGAAAGCTGCCCGATGTGGCCCGGCCGAGCCGAGATGGCCGAGCGCTGAGCATCGAGGAGTCCGGCCGCAGTCGGAAGGGCGCCGACCTCGCGAAGGAGGCCGCCTTCGAATTCGCGTTCCGGTATCTAAAGCTGCGAATTAGCGAGTTCGCGGACCTGCCGCTGCACGACATCGACAACCTCTCGCTCGGCGCCAGGCGGATCAGCCGCCTCGACGGCGCAACCCACCTGCAACCGAAGGCCGACTGATGGAACGTTATGCCGCCGCCTTGCAGCCGAAGCTCTGGACAGCGCTCTCGTCGCCACCGTGGTCGGCTCCGGCATCATGGCCGAGACCCTGACCAAGGACGTGCGCGCTTGCGCTGCTCGGCAATACGTTGCCGACCGGGGCCATCCTGGTGGTCCTGATCACCGTGCTCGGCTCCGATCTCGGGCGCGCATTTCAATCCGGCGGTCTCGCTTGTCTTTACGTCGAGACGCGAGTTGCCGGTGTGCGACGCGCTGCTGTACATCGCCGCGCAGATCGCGGGCGGCATCGCCGGGACAATGGCGCACGCTGATGTTCGCGCTGCCGCTGCGTCGATTTCTCGATGAAGGCGCGTACCGGCGGCGCGCCAATGGCTTGCCGAGGCCGTCGCCGCCTTCGGCCTGATCGCGACCATTCTGGCCGGTATCCGGTTCCAGCCGCACGGCGGTCCCGTGGCTGGTCGGCCTCTACATCACGGCGGCCGTACTGGTTCACGGCGTCGACCTCGTTTGCCGAATCCAGCCGTTGCAATTGCGCGTTCGCTGACGAATACGTTTTCGGGAATTCGCCCCATCGATCTGCCCGGCTTTATCGCGGCCGAGCTTGCCGGCGCGGTCCAGGCCCTGCTCTTCATGAACTGGCTGCTGGCGGGACCCGGAGCGAGGCCCGGTCAAGATCGCAGGAGGCCCGATCATGACCGTCACGATCTACCACAATCCCGACTGCGGCACCTCGCGCAACACGCTTGCGATGATCCGGCAGAGCGGCGAGGAGCCCGATGTGATCGAGTATCTGAAGACGCCGCCGAGCCGGCGCGCGGCTGGTCGAACTGATCGGAGCGCTCGGCATTTCCGTGCGCGACCTGCTGCGCGAAAAGGGCACGCCCTATGCCGAGCTTGGCCTCGCCGATCCCAAGTGGAGCGACGACCAGCTGATCGAGCTCATGCTCGCGCATCCGATCCTGATCAACCGGCCGATCGTGGTCGACCCCGAAGGGCGTCCACCTGTGCCGGCCGTCGGAACGGTGCTCGATCTGCTCGCCAATCCCGATCGAATCCTTCGTCAAGGAAGACGGCGAGGCGGTCGACGCGGGCGAGAGCGCTGAGGCAACTTCACCATGTCGGTGCGCTTCTTGTAGGCTTGCTTGAACTTGAACGCGTTCAGCGTGGTCTTGTAGTGATCGCATCCCCAGATGTGATGGACGCCGCCCTTACCGGCGATCAGAAGTTGGTCGACGTATGCGGCGGGCCGTCCCACATGCGCATCGGATGGTCGTGAGTAGCCTTCCTGGTGTCCGCCCATGCGGACGCAACCGCCGCCGGGTCGACCAATATTGCCCGTTGCGAGCGCGACGTTCACCAGAGCGCCATTCGTCCGATAGTTGTCGTTACCCCAAATCAGGCCCTTTTCGTAGGCGAACATCGCTCGACGGCGTGCATTGCCTGCTTTCGGCTGCGCGATCCATTCAGCGGACGTGCGAATTTGATCGGCCGTGAGACCGGTGATCTTCGCTGCGTCTTCCAAGGTGAGTTTGTTGGCCGCCTTCATCTGATCGAAATTGGTCGTCGAGGCGTCGACGAATGCCTTGTCGACCCAGGCCTTGTCCGCAATGTGCGTCATCCACGCATTGAACAGCGCGAGATCCGTGCCGGGATTGATCGCCAGATGCATCACGTTCTGTTTGCCGGCTTCGACCTCGCAAGCGTTGACGGTCACCGTTCGGCGCGGGTCGACAATGATGACCCTGGCGCGCTCCACCGGTTCGGAGCCGAACTCGGCCTTTTTCTTGTCAAGCGAAGTTCCGCGCAGGTTCGGGACCCAATGATTTAGGAAGTAGTTAGTCTGGGTCTCAAGTGCGTTGGTCCCGACCGCCACGATGGTATCCGCAAGTTCAGCGTCTTCGTAGCAGTTGTTGAGCTCACCGACGCCGATGTCGCGAGTGGCGTGGACTTCGGAATTGTAGGCGGGACGATTGTGGATGCGGATGTTCTTGACCTTCATCGCCCCGAAGTAGAGCTTGCCGGTACCCCAGGTGTTTTCATATCCGCCGCCGGCGCCGCCATGGTCGAAGGCCGAGACGAACACGCCATCTTCGCCCATGTCGTTCATCACTGCGACCGTCACGCGCGCGACAAGGTCAAGCGCATCGTCCCAGCTCGTTGGTTGCATCTGCCCGTAACGCCAGACCATGGGGTCCGTGAGGCGCTGCAGTTGCGTATTGCGCTGCTGCGAGTAGCTCATCTCTGCCATGCGGGCGCCGCGAACCGAGCCCAAGCCCGAATTCACAACGCAGTCCTTGTCGGGCTTGACGACGATATGTACATCCTGCCCGTTCTGGCGAACGATGTTGTACATCGACGGCGAATACCAGGCTGCGGTCTCGGCACGCTGCTGCCTGCTGAGGTCCACACCGAACTTGTTCTGATTCGGGCGCTGTTCCGCCCTGTGTACTGGCGGACCAAGTATAGGCCTTGTAGCCGCATCCGACGATGCAGTAGTGGCAGGTGACGTTGAATGCCTTGGCGTCCGCGGGGATGATCGGGAGCCGGTCGATTTGACGCTTGTAGGTCATGGTCGTTCCTCCCCCTAGAGCACGTTGGAAAGGCGGCCGTAGAGCAACTCATCCACGCCTTCGGCGTAGATGTCGCCTTTATCGTCGACACGGAGCGCATACTGCGGGAGATTTTGCGTGGCCTGGCCCCAGATCTGCTGGCCGCCGGCCTCGCAGTCGAACCGGGAGTAATGGCCGGGACAGTTCATGGTCCGGTCACCCGCGCTGTAATTGAGGGGAAAGCCTTTGTGCGGGCAAATCGTCGTGAAGCCCACGATGTCGCCTTGAGCTCCCACGCCGCCGGGCACTTGCTTGCCGAGCTTCAAGAGCACGCCAGGAGCGTTTGCGTCCGGATAGGAGACGTTCAACGGCTCGTTGGGCTTGAGATCCTCGACGTTGGCCAATCGATTGACGGGATAGTCGACCCGCGCGGCGCCTGCCGCAGCTTGAGCCGGTACAGGTGTGATTGATGTGACGGCAACGCCAGCGGCGGCAAGGCCGGCGCCGCTCATGAAGCGACGGCGGCCGGCATCGACCATACGATCGCAGCGCGACATGGTTAAAGCTCCTCGGGTGCGCCAGTACGCCTACTGGCGGGCTGTTTCCTCGAGATCGGACCGGTACGCCTACCGGGCCGGGGCGCTCGTTATTTTTCTGTCGTACGCCCTTCACATCCGAGCGATACGATATGTCGAGACGTCTCGACATGTCTAATAATGGAAACATTGTGGCTTGTCGACCAGTCCTTTGGCTAAAAGGCAGTGGAATTCGATGTTGCAGACTGGGAACGTTTCAATGCGGAAATCGATGCTCGCGGTCGCGAGCCACGCCAATGCGGTCCCGGCGGGAGGGGCGTTGTCCGATGGACACGCGATCTCGGCCCTGGCGGCGCTCGCGCAGCCCACCCGCCTCGCGATCTTCCGGCTACTGATCAAGCACGAGCCGGTTGGTATCACGGCTGGCGTGATCGCGGAGACGATCGGCGCGCCACACAACACCCTCTCATCGCATTTGGCGATTCTGGTTCGTGCCCGGCTGCTGAGCAGCTCGCGCGAGGGTCGCACGATCATCTACCGTTCGGACGTCGAAGGGATGCGGTCGGTAATCGCGTTCCTGGTGAACGACTGTTGCGACGGACATCCCGAGCTCTGCAACCTCGTCGCTGCGGACGCCACAGCGTGCTGTGCGACGCCTCCGAAGGCCGCTTCGCGCAACGCGAAGCAGGCCGCCAAGAGAAAGGCCTGACGTCCGGAGGGCGGGCCCTGAGGCTTTCACTCGTCCCGATTGCGCGGCATAATGGCGTATGGAACTCACGCCCCGTTTGCGCCTGACGAACTGGCTGGTCAGCCAGGGTCTCACAGGCCTGCCTGAAAACGACCTGATCCGCGGCTTCTGCGAGCGCTGCCGCGCCGAGGGCCTCCCGGTGTCGCGCGGGATGGTTTTCATCGACACGCTGCACCCGATTTTCGAGGGCCACGGCTTTCGCTGGAACGATGCCGAGACCAACGAGAGCGACGTGTTCGAATATGGTTCGACCAACGAGGGCGAAGCTGCGGAGGCCTGGCGCAATTCGATCTTCTACCACATGCTCGAAAGCGGCCATCACGAACTGCCGCTCGACCTCGCCAATCGGCTCCTACAATTTCAAGTTCATGGGCGAACTCGCCGAGCAAGGTCACAAGCATCTGGTGGCCTATGTGCACCAGTTCGGCGAGGCCGGCACCATGGGGCAGATGGATTGCGTCTATTCCTATTGGGTGACGCGGCGCGACGAGGGCTTTGGCGCGCAGGGGCTGGCCGCGTTGCGCGACCTCGTGCCGGTGCTGGGGCTGGCGGTCAAGTCCGCGGCGCAGGCCGATATCGCCAGGACGCTGGGGCGCGTCTATCTCGGGCGCGACGCCGCCGAGCAGGTGTTGCGCGGAAAAATCACGCGCGGCGTCACCGAGCGCATCAACGCGGTGCTGTGGTTCTCCGACCTGCGCGGCTCGACCGCGATCAGCGAGAGCATCGACCCCGGCGAGATCATCCCGTTCCTCAATGACTACGCACAGGCCTCGATCGACGCCATCCATGAAGCCGGCGGCGAGGTGCTGAAGCTGATCGGCGACGGCGTGCTGGCGATGTTCACCGATGACAATCTGGCTGCGGCCAAGCGCGCCGCGCTGCGTGCCGAGCATCGCTTCCGCCGCAACATGAAGGCGCTCACGATCCGCCGCACGGCGGAAGGCCGGCCGGTGACGTCGGCCCATGTCGGCCTGCATGTCGGCGAGGTGTTTTACGGCAATATCGGCAGCGACGACCGGCTCGACTTCACCGTGGTGGGACCGGCGGTCAACGAGGTCAGCCGCATCGCCTCGATGTGCCGCTCGGTCGACCGCGAATTGCTGATGTCCTCGGCGTTCCGCACCGGCCTCGATGCGGCCGGACGAAACTATCTGGTCTCCACCGGCCGCTACGCGCTGCGCGGCATCGGCCGCGCGCAGGATCTCTACACGCTCGATCCGGATATCGTGTCGGACGAGGTGGTGGCCGGGAAATACGAGCGGTACCTGGCGTCCTGATGCGCCTGTGCGGCCTGCCAATTCGTCGCCATGTTGACCAGGATCAAGGGTGCCGCGCGCGATTCCGGGTACCAAGCGACGAGCTGGAGTATTGGAATCACGAGATGTCGGCTACCGAAATCGCGCAGCGTCACTTTTCCGCAAGTATGGTGGAAGCAGAGCGTGCCGGGACGGACCATGACGCCGTCTGCCGTGCGCTGCTTGGCCTGATCGTCGCGAAATATCTCGAGAGCCGGCCAGTCTCCGACGTTCAGTCGGAGCTGCGCTTTGTCGCCGACAATTGCGATCCCGACACCGACTTCATGTTCATGCGGCCCTAGCGGCTTTTGCCCGCAGCGCGTAGAGCCCGACCGCAACAAGCGAAAACACCGTCAGCACCGCGCCGAGCGCGAACAGTGCCTCGCGCGAGATCGTGGCCGCCAGCCACACGCCGATGGCCGCCGTCATCATCTGCCAGAAGCCGACCAGCGCCGACGCCGCGCCGGCCTTCTCGCCGAATGGCGAGAGCGCCTGTGCGGTCCCTAATGGGTTGACGATACCCATGCCGAGCATGAACACGCTCATGGCTCCGAGAAACGGCAGGAAGGAGGGGCTGTACAGCGAAACCAGCAGTATCGCGATGGCGCCGATGCCGGTCACCAGCAGCGCGCCGCGGATCGAACGGTCGAGCCCGTAGCGCGGCGCGAGCCTGGTGGCGAGCATGCCGGAGGCGAACACGATCAGCACCGTGCCGGCGAAGAACAGGCCGAGCTGGATCGGCGTGAAATGCATGGCCTCGATCAGGATGCGCGGCGCGGCCGAGAACACCGAGAACAGCCCGCCCATGATCAGGCTGACGGTCGCCGCCGGCACCACGAAGCGGCGGTCGACGATCAGGCCGAGATAGTTTTTGGCGATCGCGAGCGGATCGAGCGGCGTCCGCGTCGCATGGTGGGTCTCGCCGAGCACGGTGCCGTAGGCGAGCGCACCGAGCGCGGCGAAGGCTGCGACGAACGCGAATTCGGAGCGCCAGCCGAAAGCGTGGTCGAGTGCGCCGCCGAGCAGTGGCGAGAAGCCGGGCGCCGCGGCCATCGCGATCATGACCAGCGCCATCGCGCGCGCCAACGCCGCGCCCGAGAACAGATCCCGGGCGATGGCGCGGGACAATACCGACGTGGCGCAGGCCCCGGCCGCCTGGATCACGCGGCCGATCAGGAGGCCGGGCAGGTCGGTGGCGAGACCGCACCAGATGCTGCCGGCAAAGAAAATGGCAAAGCCGGCCAGGACGGGCCAGCGGCGGCCGTAGCGGTCCGAGATCGGCCCGACCACGAGCTGGCCGACCGCGAACACCGCCAGGAAGATGGTGATCGCCGAGGTGACCGCCGCGCTGGTGACGTTCAGCGTCACCGCCATCTGCGGCAGCGACGGCAGCAGGATATTGGTCGCCAGCGCGCCGGTCGCGGCAAGCAGCGCCAATACCGCGATCTGCGTGACGCCGGAGGAGGCCTCGGCGCGAGGGCTGGTGTCGATTGCGGCAGTCTGGTCGGTCATGGAAAGGTTCCGGCTATCTGTTGAAATGACGTATATCATATAAAGTGGCCCGGGAAGCCGAAACCCGGATGCAGAAGACTTTGGGAAAAAGCCTCTCCCCGTCATTGCGAACGGAGTGAAGCAATCCATCCTTCCACACGAGGAAAGCATGGATTGCTTCCGCCTTCGCTCATTGAGCTGCGGCGGAGGGTTGGGTGCCTCCTCAACACGCCCGCAGCGCGTTCGGCGCATCGCCCACCATATCCGGCTGCCGCGCCAGCGCGACGGCGGGCGAAACCCAGATCACCAGCGCCTGCGCCGCGAAGATGATGGCCGCGAGATAAAGGCAGGCCTCCGCGCCATAGAGGCCGCCGACGATGGCGCCGAGCGCGG
This sequence comes from uncultured Actinomycetota bacterium, assembly GCA_963813275.1. Taxonomy (GTDB): domain Bacteria; phylum Actinomycetota; class Actinomycetes; order Mycobacteriales; family Mycobacteriaceae; genus Mycobacterium. The sequence continues at coordinate 15,644 of CAWEYH010000003.1, forward strand.
AGCCGAGCGGGCGGGCGCCGTAGCTCATGATGTTGATGGCGGAGACGCGCCCGAGCAGCGACGGCGGCGTCACCGACTGCCGCAGCGTCGTGGTCGAGATCACCCACAGGATCGGGCCGGCGCCGAGCAGGAAGAAGCTCAGGCCCGCGAGCCAGACGCTCGGAACGATCGTGGTCAGCGCCATCACCGCCGAGGCGATGAAGCCGGTCACCGGCCCGAGCCCGATCACGGTGCCGAAGGCGAGGCGCTTCATCACCCGCGTTGCGGCGAGCGCGCCGACCACCATGCCGACGCCGTACATCCCGAGCGTCGTTCCGACGCCGGTCGCCGACAGGCCGAGATGGCGAACCGCATAGGGCACGAACACCGCGAGCAGCAGGAACGAGGCGGTGTTGAAGATGAACTGCGTGATGAACACCGGCCGCAGCAGCGCATGATGCAGCACGAAGTCAGCGCCTTCCCTGATCTCCTGCAGCGGATGCCGGCGCGGCGCCGGCGCGCGCGCCGGCTCGTAGACGCCCGACAGCAGCACGACCGCGATCACGGACAGCGCGGCGGCAAATCCGAAAGCGGGGCCGCGCCGACCCATCCGACCAGCACGCCGCCGAGCGCGGGCCCGCTCGCAAACGCCACCGTGCGCGCCAGTTCGATCCGCGCATTGGCCGCCGGCAATTGCTGCGAACTGACCAGCGACGGCACCAGCGCGGGCGCGGCCACGCTGTAGGCGACGGTGCCGCATACGGCGATGAAGCCGAGCAGCGAGAGCAGCGGCAGCGTTAGGCCCCGAGCCAGATCAGCAGCAGGATTCCGGCCAGCGCCGCCGCCCGCAGCGCTTCGGAACTCGCCATCACAAAGCGCCTTGAGATGCGGTCGGCGAGCAGGCCGGCGGGAATCGCAAACAGGATAAAGGGCAGCGTCAGCGCGGTCTGCAGCAGGCCGGTCTGGCCTTCGCCGACCCCGAGCAGCAGCACCGCGACGATCGGGGCTGCGGCCAGCGCAATCTGCTCGGCCGATTGCGCGGCGAGGTTGGACCAGGCCAGGCGGTTGAAGGTCGAAGGCAGGCGCGGGGTCTCGGCGGCGGACATGGCGGGTTCCATTGAAATTTCGGTTTCGCCGGTATTTTCGTCCGCAAGAACGGCCGAACCCACCCGCTTCCCGACAAGCGTGCTGAGTTTCCGGAAGGCCGCGCTCACCGCATGGCGGCTAGATGCAGTTGCAAATGAGTTGCAATAAGAAGGGATATCGGGTATCTTGTCGAAATGGACGCCCGAACGCCCGCATTGGGCCAAGAGACCGAGACCGCGAGTTTACCCATGACCGACACGACTGCCGCCGGTTGGCGCGCCGACGCCGCCGCCGGTACCCAGCGCAGCCTGCCCGAGGTGAACTCGACCATCGCCGTGCCCTTTGGCGGGCACTGGTCGCGCCGGCTGCTGGCCTTCCTCGGCCCGGGCTACCTGGTCTCGGTCGGCTACATGGACCCCGGCAACTGGGCGACCGACCTCGCGGGCGGTTCGAAGTTCGGCTACACGCTGCTGTCCGTCATCCTGCTGTCGAACCTGATGGCGATCCTGCTGCAGGCGCTCGCCGCGCGCCTTGGCATCGTCACCGACCGCGATCTCGCCCAGGCCTGCCGCGCCAGCTATTCGCGTCCCGTGAACTTCCTGCTCTGGCTGGCCTGCGAGGCCGCGATCATCGCCTGCGACCTCGCCGAGGTGATCGGCACCGCGATCGCGCTCAAATTGCTGTTCGGCATTCCCCTGATCGGCGGCGCGCTGATCACCGCGCTCGACGCCTTCCTGCTGCTGCTCCTGATGAACAAGGGCTTTCGTTTCCTCGAAGCCTTCGTCATCTCGCTCTTGATCGTGATCGCGATCTGCTTCGGGATCCAGATCGCGGCGGCGGCGCCGCCGGTCGCTGCGGTGCTGAAGGGGTTTGTGCCGTCGTCCGAGATCGTCACCAATCCCGAGATGCTCTACATCGCCATCGGCATCATCGGCGCCACCGTGATGCCGCATAATCTCTATCTGCACTCCTCGATCGTGCAGACCCGCGCCTATGAACGCAACGACGAGGGCCGCCGCGAGGCGATCAAATGGGCGACCACGGACTCGACGATCGCGCTGATGCTGGCGCTGTTCATCAACGCCGCGATCCTGATCGTCGCCGCCGCCACCTTCTACTGCGAGCGGACGCACGGAGGTCGCCGAGATCGGCCAGGCGTATGAACTGCTGTCGCCGCTGCTCGGCCTCGGCATGGCCTCGACGCTGTTCGCGGTGGCGCTGCTCGCCTCCGGCCTCAACTCGACCGTGACAGCGACGCTGGCCGGCCAGATCGTAATGGAAGGCTTTTTGCACCTGCGCCTGCCGAACTGGGCGCGGCGGCTGCTCACCCGCGGCATCGCCATCGTTCCGGTCGTGATCGTCACCGCGTTCTATGGCGAGCGCGGCACCAGCCAGCTACTGGTCTTCAGCCAGGTCATCCTGTCGATGCAATTGCCGTTCGCGGTGATCCCGCTGGTGCGGTTCGTGTCCGACCGGCGCAAGATGGGCGAGTTCGTGATCCCGCGCGCCGTGGCGGTGGTGGCGTGGATCGTCGCCGCGATCATTGTCGCGCTGAACGTGAAACTGCTGGTCGAGACGTTTTTCGGATAGCGCGCCGCAAAACCGTTGTCATCGCCCGACTTGATCGGGCGACCCAGTACGCCGCGGCCTCTCAATCTGTCACTGCCGTCTCTGGAATACTGGATCACCCGCCTTCGCCCTTCGCGGGTGATGACGATTCTCGTAGCCCGGATGGAGCGAAGCGCAATCCGGGAATCTGAAGCGCAATTCGGGATTCCTTGAACGCGGCTCCCGGATTTCGCTGCGCTCCATCCGGGCTACAAGTGCTTCCTAATCCTGCGGCTCGGACGGCACTTCGCCGGTCGCGTCGACCCGCAGCCAGCCTGACGGGGCCAGCCGCTGCTGCGGCAGGAAGCGGCCCTTGTAGTCCATCTTCTTGGAACCCTGGATCCAGTAACCGAGATAGACGTAAGGCAACCCCAGCCGGCGGGCGCGGGTGATGTGGTCGAGGATCATGAAGGTGCCGAGCGAGCGGCTCTGCTGCGACGGCTCGAAGAACGAGTACACCATCGACAGCCCGTCGCTGAGCACGTCGGTGAGCGCCACCGCGATCAGTTCCTCGCCGCGGCCGGTGATGCCGGTGTCGACGCCGCGCTTGCGGTATTCGATGATGCGGGTCTCGACGTGGCTGTCCTCCACCATCATCGCATAGTCCAACACGGTCATGTCGGCCATGCCGCCATGGCGGTGCCGCCGGTCGAGATAGGCGCGGAACACCGAATATTGTTCCGACGTCGGAACGGCGCTGCGCTGCTCGCCGACGATGTCGGCATTGCGCGCCAGCACCTTCTTGAAGTTGCGCGACGGACGGAACTCGTTGGCGATCACGCGCACGGAGACGCAGGCGCGGCACTGGTCGCAGGCCGGGCGGTAGGCGATCGACTGGCTGCGGCGGAAGCCGCCATGGGTCAGGAGGTCGTTGAGGTCGCCGGCCTTGTCGCCGACCAGATGCGTGAACACCTTGCGCTCGTGCCGGCCCGGCAAATAGGGGCAGGGCGAGGGCGCCGTCAGGTAGAATTGCGGGGTGTCACGCGAATGCTGGGTCACGTCGGGTCGTCAGGCCTCCGAAGCAGAGGATAGCGTTTTCAGGCAAGGTCGACACCGGTTCGCGTCAGGAAGACGCGTCGGTATAACCAGTGCCAGCCTGGCGGGTTCAGGCCAGGCTGGCACTTAACATCGCGCTCCAGAGCGTAACGGTCAATTGGTTTACGTCTGGTCTCCAGATTCTGATTTTCAGCTTCAGCTCACCAGCTTCGCGCCGCCGGCGTTACCTGGGTGCGCACCGAGCTGTTGATGACCACGGTTCCCAGGATGAAGTCGTGCAGCAGCCGGCTGCGGCTGTTGAACAGGCCGACCAGCAGCACCAGCGGGGAGAGGAACGAGATCGAGACCCAGAACAGCACGGCATGCGTGGCGCCGAGCACGAAATAACCCGGGGCGCCGTACCAGGTGCGCAGCTCCAGATCCATCGCGCGCATCCCCATGGTGGCCGAATGCGGCCCGCCGATCGAGGCGCCGTAATAGACGATGGCCCAGACGACGGTCGCCGGCCAGGCCAGCCAGAACAGCGCCCAGCCGAGCCCAAGCGTGATCAGCCCGAACACGGCGATGAAGATGTAGCCGAGGATGACGGGCACCGACAGCACGACGAGGTCGATCAGGAACGCAAACACCCGCCGCGTCAGCAGCGCCGCGAAACAGTTCCGGCTGCAGGTCGGGATCGAAAACATGCGGCTGTGCTCCGCCGTCGTTCCGCCAGCCGGTGTTTCCGGAACCGCTATAAGACATGGTCTTCCTCCAGATCGAATATCGCTTGATATCCCCCGGCCGAGACATGGGAACCGACCGCGCGACCGCAAGAGCCGGGTGTTCGACACTCGGACCCGACGTATAGTAGGCCCGCCGATAAAGATCGGGGATGCGCCGGCCGGGTTGGCGGTCAGTTCAGACGGCAAGTGGGTATACACGGTCAGCCAATACCAAGGTGACGTGCGGGTGATCGACACCCGCGACCTGGCGGTGCGAAATCTGGTCAAGGTCGGCAAAGCACCCGCGAGCGTGGCGCTGAGTCCCGACGGTAGCCGCGCTTACGTTGCCGATGTGAAATCTGGCGACGTGTCAGTGATAGACACGGACACAAAGCAAGTCGTCGGTGAACCGATCAATGTCGGCGAATATCCGGCCTCGTTGCTCGTGAGCAAGGATGGGCTGCATCTGTTCGTGGCTGACCAGAACTCCGACACCGTCCGTGTGGTCGACACGCATGCCATGCGGGTGGTCGGCGAACCGATCAAGACTGGTGACTCGCCAGCCCAGATGGCGCTAAGTCCGGACGGACGCCGAATTTACGTTACTAACATGTATTCCAACGACGTGTCGGTGATCGACACCGAAACCCTCACGACGACTGGGACATCGGGAACGGTCGGGAGCACCCCCCGAGGCATCGCGGTGGCATATGTGAGCTGATCAGCACAGCGGGTTAACGCGCAATCCGTCCTCGATGCTCGGAGAACAATGGCGGCACATATCATGGCTCGTCGAACCGCTTATTACGTTTTGGTTGTGGCTACAGTTCTTGTTTTGGCTGTCAATTGTAGGCCGCCGATCTCGACGACCCCGTTCTTATGCCGAGGCGGCTGGTGCGTCACGTTCAACGATGAGTTCAACGGCGATGTCGGATCGCCACCAGATGGGTCGATTTGGCGGCCCCAGGAGGGCGGAACCGGCTGGGGTAACAATGAGTTGGAGTACTACACCCACGGGGATAATGCCTTCCTTGACGGCGAAGGACATCTCGTGATCGAGGCGCGTAGCGATTCTGATGGTCGCTCCTGTTGGTACGGTACGTGCCGCTACACCAGCGGTAGGATGTCTACGTTTGAGTCCTTTTCGCAGAGGTACGGAAGATTCGAGGCACGAATAAAAGCACCTCGCGGGAAAGGGACGTGGCCGGCGTTCTGGTTGCTCGGCGAAAACGTCTATAGGGATGGACATCCGCAGTGCGGCGAGATCGATGTGATGGAGGTGCTGGGTGACCGCCTCGGGGAGGTCCAGCAGCACGCGGTCGGTCCAGGCTTGAAATTCGGTTCCGCATACACGCTGCCTGACGCGCAATCTATCACGAACTGGCATACTTACTCTGTTCAGTGGAGCCCTGATCTAATTGAATGGCAGATAGACGGGCATACGACACTTGGCCTGACCAAGAATGAGGCTGGCGAGAGCTGGGTATTCGACCATCCGTTCTTTCTTCTACTCAATCTAGCGGTGGGCGGTGATTGGCCCGGAGATCCGGATGCTGAGACGATTCTTCCGGCCAGGATGCTCGTCGACTACGTTCGGGTCTACCGCGCTGAGCCTTCCTGACGTCCGCGGCAAACTCGTGTAACTGATTTGGAGGGCCATTCCGAAGAGCTCGGGTCCGACGCGAATGGTGGTGATCCTGAACCCACATCGGATGCCGCCCTTGCAATTGCGCGACCGCTCCACATGCCGGACATCATCTGGCTACTGAGGTCGATCGCGTACTGCAATTCACCCTCATGATCGGTGGGTTGCGGGCCCCGGCATCGCAGTAGCAATACTGTAGTTCCTGGCCAGCGGTCTTTGCGCCGACGGGAATTTTGTTGGTCTTGGGCGTCGGCGACGAATACACGGCGCTCGACGGACAGACCGTCGACGGAGATCATCCGCTCATACGTTTGGGAGCTCTGGGGATAGTCGACCTTTGTCCAGATGAAAGGTCTTCACGGTTATTCCGTCTCACACCGGTGTCAGCACGAGCGCGGACGCGACAAGACGGCGGCTGCAACCGCTTGCGATAATCCCGGTCCCCGCCGGTGGGTCCCGGTGACGTCGGTGCGGACCAATGGGCCTACGTCCGCGAGTGATTGCCTTCGGCCTGTAGCGGGCCGAGCAGCTCCAGGTACTGGCCAAGATGACGGTCATGAAGGAAGTTGTCGCGTACGTGTTCCCTTCCGGCATCAGCGAATTCGCGAGCGCGATCCGGACGGCTGAGCATGTCCATGACCGCGTCGCCAAATCCGTTGAGGTCTAAGGGGTCGCCAAGCAAGATGCCGGTACGTTGATCGCAAACCTGCTGGCAGATCCCCCCGACCGCAGAGGCGATCATCGGGCGGTTCTTCCACATCGCTTCGGTGACGGTCAACCCAAAGCCCTCTGCGATGCTCTTTTGCGTCACGATCGTCGCATGGCGCTGCAGCGCATTCACGATCGCAGCGTTCTCCTCCAGGTCGGCCGTCGGCAGCGACGCGACGTGCACGCGTCTTCGATGATTATCGGGAAGCTTGGCGTGTTCCACGAGGAGTTCTCCGAGTATCAGCGGGGCCTCGGGATCGTCGATGACGGAACCTGTCTGGGGACCAGCGAGTAGCAGTTCAGCGTCCGTGCCTTCGAGCGTTCGGTGCACGAAACCGTCCATCACACCGAGATGATCCTTGAGGCGATCCCAGCGCGATACCTGCAGCACAATCGGTCGGTCGGGATCCGGCGGAGGGCCGCCGTCGAGTAACTCCGCACGGCGGTGTACGTATGCGGGTTCCCCGCTGAGGCTGCGGAAGACCGGTGCAGAGCCGGCGGCACCCCCTCTGAGGAGACCGGCAGACACCAATATCGCGTGCACCGTATCTGGGTCCATCGCGTGGTTCTTAGGCGCGAACGGGTCGATGGAGGGCGCGACAATTGCTGTCGGGCAGTCGGCGAGTACCCCGGGGATATAGACAGAGCGCGAGAATATAAGGCGGTTTGCTTCGCGAACATACGGCTCGATGAACGACCATGCCTCCTGCATATAGTCACTGGGCTGGTCCGCTCCAATGTGGGAGCGCCAGGCCACCACGCAGCCGTGTTCCTGCAGCGGTTGGACCAGCCCGGCGGTCTGCGGGTCGTGCAGAACAACGAGGTCTCCCGGTGAGATCCGACAGAACAGGCCAGGGACGTTCGCCTCGAGTACTCGCTCGTATGTACGGCGCTCCCTTGCGCCCAGCGCACCTCCGTCGCCGGGGCTGCCGTGTAGGAAATTGTGAATACGCTTTGTGACCTCGAAGAACTCGGCGTCCCCCGCTATCACGGCCCAGCGAGCGTCGAGCTCTACGCCGCGAATGTAGGAGAGCATCGTCCGAAGCATCTCCGCGACGCCTCCCCCGCCTGCCGTCGAATTCACGCACCAAATGGCACGGTTGGCGAATTCCGATCTTCCGCGGCGGATATTTTCCTCGAAGGTTTCCCACCGCTCGGCACTGAGCAAGTCACGCCAACAGTCTATGGGCCGTGGGATCAACCCAACTTCCTGGGGTTGCATGATTGTTTGTTATGTCCCTTCTACGGCTGCTGCTCGACGTCTGCAGATTGCGCGTCCCCAAATGCCTTGTAGGAGTGGGGTTCCCAAACTCTACCGATTGCCTCGTGAAGTGGTTCGCTCGAACCATCGGCGCACTGGCAGAACATCTGCACGACGGAACCCCTCACACGTCCAGCAAGCGCAGTGTCGGAGATTCCGGCAATGATGGCTTGGTCATCGATAGTCCCGACCCACAAGTCCCTTCAACGTCCTTCTCCTCGCTCTGCCCGCCATCACCGACGAGTCTCGGCAGGAAGAGTTGATTAAGCCGGTTGACAACAAAGGTAGCAAATCACGGCATACTTGCGCTGGCAAAGAACATTGCGGTCAGCCGCCTTGCGATGGTGACTTACGCGTAAGTTAATTTCAACAAGAGCCGCAACAGCGGGGGCGGATTGGCCCGCCGGTTGCCTTGGCCGACATAGGTTTGAACCAACTGCAGTCCAAGCAGGGCAACCCGACGACGTCTCCCCGGCTGCGCAAGAATCAGTGCAGCACAAGGAAATCAACTATCCCAGGAACGCCGTAAGCTATTGGTAAATCCCGGACAGTACCGGCCACAAGGAGCACCTGTGAGCGCGCCGACTCGACAACAGGCGTCCTGGCCATACCCGCTGCCGGGATCCGGACGCGACGTCGTGAGCGAGGAGTTGGCGTTGCTGGACCCGGAGATCTTTCGCGAGTACGACGTACGCGGAACGGTGACATCCACCCGCGATGGGCCCGCACCGATGAACGAGGGAGTCACGGCGCGAATCGGAAAGGCGTTCGGCACGTTGATGGCGCGCCGCGGTCTGGCACGCGTGGCCGTGGGATTTGATTCGAGGAGCTACTCCCGAAGGCTCGCCGACGCACTCATGACGGGACTTCTGTCGACGGGGGCTGATGTCATCAACATCGGCCTGTCGACCACGCCCGTACTGTACCTTGCACAGCATCATTTGGGCGGTACAGCCGGCGTAGCGGTGACGGCAAGCCACAATCCGAACGGCTGGGCCGGGCTGAAGATCGGATATGAGCCCTCGGAAACGATGGTCGGACGAGATCGAAGAGCTCCGCGATGTTGCCATGTCTCGGAGTTTCCGCTCCTCGAGCGGCAACTACCGCGCGAGTCGTCCGTTCTGGACGCCTACGTCACCGATGTGGTGGCGCGTGTCCCGCAGACCAAAGCGATCGATGTCGTCATCGACGGAGCCAACAGCGTCGCTGGCCCCATCGCAGAACTGGTTCTTAAAGCGGCCGGCCATAACGTCACTACGATCAACCGCGAGTTGGACTGGGACTTCCCGAATCACGACCGGATCCTGAGACAATCGCGGCCCGCGATCAGATCCGCTCGGCGGTACTGAATTACGGTGCCGTGTGCGTCTCTCGTTTGACAGCGATGGCGACCGGCTGGTGGTGACAGACGAAGCGGGCGGTGTCGTGTGGTCTGACCGGGTTCTTGGCGTTACTTAGCTGAAGATGTGCTGAAACGCCATCCAGGAGCGGAGATCATATTTGACGTCAAGTGCTCACGCCTTGTCCCCGAGGCGATCACGCGAAACGGCGGAAAGCCATTGATGTGGAAGACCGGACATTCCCACATCAAGCGCAAGATGCGCGAGGTCGGTGCGCCGTTCGCTGGGGAACGAAGCGGTCATTTCTACGACGCAGGAGACTATTACGGCTACGACGACGCGGTCTACGCGTCTCTACTGCTTCTGCGAGTGCTGTCCGAACAATATGAGGGCGTGACGCAGCGAGTGGCTTCGCTGGGTAGCTACGCAACGTCGCCGACGATGCAGGCGCCGTGCGCGGACTCGGCCAAGTATCAGGTCGTCGAGCACTTCGCGGAGTTCGCCGAATCCCTTGGCGCAAAGAGATTGATCGAGTCAACGGTGTGAGGGCCGAATTCGATGACGGCTGGCTCCTGGTGCGAGCGTCGTCAATTATGCCCTCGCTTGTCGTCGCGGCAGAAGCCGTCGATGAGGACGTCCTCTACAAGTACTATCGCATCCTTCGGAAAGGACTGGTGGATTCCGGCCTGGTTCAATCCGATTGGGATAACGACCCCTAGCGGGATCAGGCCTAGCTCCGAAGGAACAGCAGGTATCGAGTGGCCAGTCGCACCGCTGAGGGCTGCTTAGGGACACTCCGGAGAGCGGACGGCACCGCCGCAAGGACTTTCGTCCGATGTAGTCATGCCGTTGTGCCCTACGTGCTCTCGCGTCGATGAGTACCGTCGCGAGGTATTACATGTCTGGGGTGGCCATTTATGCTTCGTGCAGTTCGCTTTCCGGTAGCCGTCGCGGGAGCAGCGTTGGCGTTAGTGCTGCTGACAGCGGCCGGGCCGGCGCCATGCAGCTCCGGTGATTGCTTTTCCGATTGCGGGGGCAAGTGCGCGTACCTGAAGAATGCTTCCCGCACGTCTTGGAAAAACTGCATGAGACAGTGCGTCAAGCAAGATTGCCTCGGTTACGGCATCAAGCAGTCGGAACAGTCGACCGTCGGCAGGGTGCCGATCGCCGAGCCAAGTTCAGAACGCTCGGTTGCCATAGCGATTCAGTACGCCTGACCTCAGGTGGTTAATCCTTGATTCTCGTTGCGGTCGCGCCGTGCGGGTAGCACAGTCAGACCCATGCCGAGGCAGGTCGTCGTCGTGGGTGCCGGCATCGCTGGGCTGGCGACCGCGGTCGCCCTTCAGCGGCGCGGCTTCGACGTCACGGTGTTCGAGGAACGAACCGACGCGTCCAGCGGCGCCGGGATCAGCATCTGGCCGAATGCGCTGGCGGCACTCGACGAGATCGGGCTGGGCGACGCCGTTCGCGACGCGGGCGGCCGGGTCACCGCCGGCGCGATGCGCTGGCGCGACGGGAGATGGTTGCGCCGCCCTCATCCCGACCGTGTCGTGAAGACGCTGGGCGAACCACTGGTGGTGGTGCAACGCTCCGCGCTGAACAGGTGTTGCACAGCGCGCTGAGCCCCGGCACCGTCCGGCACGGCATCGCGGTGACAGCGCGTCGCGGAGATCCCCGACGGCGTTCGGTTGCAGCTGTCCGACGGCACCGTCGCCAAGGCATCCGCGGTGATCGCCGCCGACGGCACCCACTCGACGATCGCGCGTCACCTCAACGGCCCGCTTGCGCACATGTACACCGGTTATACGGCGTGGCGCGGGGTCGCCGACTGCTCGATCGATCCGGACCTGGCGGGCGAGACGCTGGGACCCGGCGTGGAGTTCGGCCATGTACCGATGGGCCCCGACCACACCTACTGGTTCGCCACCGAGCGCGCACCCGAGGGAGCTCGCGCGGATGAAGGCGAACTGGACTACCTGCGCAGCAGGTATTCGTCGTGGGCCGAGCCGATACCCGAGATCCTCGCCACCACCGACCCTTCCGCCGTCCTGCGGCACGACATCTACGATCGCCGTCCCGCGAAGGTATGGGCCCGCGGCCCGGTCGTGCTGGTCGGTGACGCCGCCCACGCGATGCGCCCGCATCTCGGCCAGGGCGGGTGCCAGGGCCTGGAGGATGCCGCGATCCTGGCCGCGTTCGCCGACGGGGCCAATGACCTTGCGTCGGCATTCGCCCGGTTCGCGAAATTCCGACGGCGCCGCGTCAAACCGCTGATCCGCGAATCTGCGCTGATCGGCCGGATGGTGAACCTCCGGCCGGCCGCGTTGTCCGCCGCGGCCAGCTGGGCCAGCATGTTGGCTCCGGAGGCGCTGCTCACCCGCCATCTGGCGGCAGTCGCGTCGCGCACCGCGTTCACCATGCCCGGTCACCAAGATGTGGAGCGGACATGAGCGGCGTGGCAATGGGCGGCTTTCTTGTCGAGGCCGAGAAACCGGCCGAGGTGGCGGCTTTCTGGAGCCGCGCTCTAGGCGGTGAAATGACAAGGCTGCTCGACGGCAGCGTACGGGTCAGCGGCCCCTTCCCCGAGCTGACGATCTATCCGCAGGCACGGTCGAAGTCGGTCAAGAACCGGGTGCATCTCGACCTATACGTCAGGTCGCTGGACCGGCTGCTGTCGATGGGCGCCCAGATACTCGACGAGTTCCGTCCCACGCGTGTGACGTTGGCCGACATTGAAGGCAACGAGTTCTGCGCTTTCCTCGATCCCGACGCCCGCCACGACCCGCCGGCGCGGGTATTCGCGGTGTGCACCGACAGCGACCGTCCCGAGGAACTGGCGGCGTGGTGGGCGCGACTCGTCCGAGCGCAGGTGGGCAACGGCAGCGACGGCACTCCGCGCTGGCTGCACAGAGCGGCCGGTTGGCCGCGAGTGATCTGGAAGTTCGTCCGGGTAGGCGATCAGCGGGTGGTACCGAATCGCTGGCGCTGGACCGTGCGAGCCGACACCGCGGATCTGGTGGCCGCAGGTGCAACGGTCTCCGAGCCAGGTGTGCTGCTCGACCCCCAGCGAAACGAGTTCAGCGTCACCGAGTAGGCGCGGCCTGCAGAATCTGCAGCGGCGCGGTGATCGTCGAGCACAGAAGCTGCAGCTTGATACCCAACACGCTGGGCACGCTCTGGCACCCGGTCGGTACAGAAGCTGTGTTCGAGGTCGGCATCGATGTCACCGGGCTGCCGGCGTAGGTGCCGCACTTCGGCCACGCGCCCAGTCCCTGGGTGCGCAGAACGTTCTCGGCCACCTTGATCTGGTCAGCGCGACTGGCGTTCGCAGGCGATCCGACGCCGCCGTTGGCGGTCCAGGTCGCCTGCTTGAACTGCAGCCCGCCGTAGTTTCCGTTGCCGGTATTGCTCGTCCAGTTGCCGCCGGACTCGCACTGCGCGATCGCGTCCCAGTTCACCGTGTCGGCCTGTGCGGTAGCGGCACAGAGCATCATCGGCGCACCGACAAGGGCACCGGTGATCGCTGCCATCGTGATCGTCCTGCGGATCCCCATCATCGCGGTCCCTCTCGCCCAAGCCCCCGAAACGTTGGTCGATGTGGTCATCGCGGCGTGTCGGACTGGTGTTACAGGGGTGGCATGTGTTATTGGGGTGGCCCTGGGTAAAGGAGTGCAAAAAGAGTCGGGCGGTGCCGGATGTTCCGGCACCGCCCGACTCTTACGGAAGGTGTTGTCAGCCGCGCCTGCCGCAGACCGGCCAGGCGCCCAGCCCCTGGTTGCGCAGCACGTTCTCTGCGACCCGGATCTGCTCCTCGCGCGACGCAGCGGCCGGCGAACCACTACCGCCGTTGGCCCGCCACGTCCCCATCGTGAACTGCAGGCCTCCGGAGTAGCCGTTGCCCGTGTTGATGGCCCAGTTGCCACCGGACTCACACGCGGCAACGGCGTCCCAGTTCACGCTGTCCGCATGCGCGGTGGCAGTCGACAGCGCAATCGGCGCGGCCAGCAGCCCGCCGGTGATCGCAGCCGTCGTGAACACCTTGCGGAGGTTCTTCACTTCGTTCCTTTCGCCGAGCGCGCGCCAAGGGACGCCCGCAGATGCGGGCGAACGTGCCCTTTCGGGCAAGGTGCTTCCTTGGATCACGCCGTCTCGGTCAGGCGCGACAGCGGCAGACAAGATCCGTCTCGCCGGGCAACGTTGTCCCAGCGGCTAGCGAAGGCGACAGGTGTGCGCACCGCCATCTTCGGGTAGCCCCACTCACACACAGGTTCTCGGGTTTGAAATTGTTTTGCTCCGTTTAAGAAGACAAATGGACCGTATAAACCACCCGATGAAATGTCACATCGCGACATGCCGTATTTCGAAGAGATAACAGATCTATCTCGAGAACTGGCTCGCAGCGTCTCCCCAGGTCACAGCGGCGTTTCTGAGATCTTCTCAGGCTCGACGAATTCCTGCGCGTTGTGAGGCGAATCACCGGCATTTTGTGAGCTGGCCCACCTGAAAATCGATTTACCCGAGGCGTCTACAGTCGCAATCGACGGGTTCTAACTGTGTGATCCAGCGAGAATGGCACTATCAAAGTGACCTCGGTTACACTACCTAACAAAGTGTCTGACCCAGACTAATTAACGAATTATCAGCCAAGCAGAAAATTCAGCGAACAGCTGTTTCAAATATCCGCTAGATGACACGGAAACGATTAGTTGTCGATATGACAGGACATATTATACAAGCAGCGCTAAATCGGCTGACGAATTCACATTGGTGAGCGCCCGGCCATCCGTCATCACAATTCGCTGTGTGTCAACGGAATTCACCAACGCGGCCATGCTGCTCTCCCCCGCGGCCAACAGGTCGTTGATTCGCTCGACGAGCGAGGTCCGATACAACCCCGCTAGGTAGTGGTCGCGGCCGTCCCACGGCAGCACCACGTCTGCGTCCAGGTTCTTCGACGACTCCACCAGCATGTCGATCAGCTCCGTGTCGACGAACGGCATGTCCACCGCGCAGACGAAGGCCCATGCCACGCCGGCCTCCGCGGCGGCACGCAGGCCCCGATCGGTCGCTACCAGCGGCCCGACCCCTCGCACGTCATCGCGGAGCACCTCGGCGTCCACGTCCGGGATGGATTGGCCCGGCGCGGCGATCACGAAAACGGGCGCGCACCGCTCGCTGACCACGCCGACGACGTGCTCGACCAACGTGACGCCCTGGTACGGCAAGGTGGCCTTGTCCCGGCCCATTCGACGTGAGGCACCGCCCGCCAACACAACGGCGGCCAGGGGCGCGGGCACCATCTCAGTCAACAGTCCAGGTATCGCGTCCCCGCAGCAGCGACTGCAGCGCGGCGGTGTCGTGCGCGGTCGCCTCCCGGGCATCGCGGACCTGCGTGCGAGCGCCGTCGTCGTAGGTGGGGCGCTGGACCTGACGGAAGACACCCATCACGGTGTGCTCCAGATTCTGATCCGACAGCCGCGACAGCGTGAATGCGTAGCTCGAGTCCTCGGCCGTGGCGTCGTGCACGACGATCTGGTCCGCGGCGACGTCGGCGGTCTTGGCGACCTCCAAGCCGAACCCGGAGCGGACCACGCAGAACTCGCCGCCGTTGCCGAACGTGATCGGCTGACCGTGGCGGACGTTGATGAGCCGCTCCTCGGCGCCTTCCTTGCGCAGCAGGTCGAACGAGCCGTCGTTGAAGATCGGGCAGTCCTGCAGGATCTCGACGAACGCGGCCCCGCGGTGGGCGGCCGCGGCTCGCAGCACCTCCGAGAGCCCCTTGCGGTCGGAGTCCAGCGCACGGCCGACGAACGTGGCCTCTGCGCCCAGCGCCAGCGAGACGGGATTGAACGGCTGGTCCAGGGAGCCCATCGGCGTGGACTTGGTGACCTTGCCGATCTCCGACGTCGGCGAATACTGGCCCTTGGTCAACCCGTAGATCCGGTTGTTGAACAGCAGGATCGTCAGGTTGACGTTGCGGCGCAGCGCGTGGATCAGATGGTTGCCGCCAATCGACAGAGCGTCGCCGTCGCCGGTGACAACCCACACCGACAAGTCCTCACGCGCTACGGCCAGGCCGGTTGCGATGGTGGGAGCGCGGCCGTGAATCGAGTGCAGCCCATAGGTTTCCAGGTAGTACGGAAACCGGCTCGAGCACCCGATGCCGCTGACGAAGACCATGTTCTCCCGCCGAAGACCCAGCTCCGGCAGGAAGTTGCGGATCGTGTTGAGGATGACGTAGTCGCCACAGCCCGGACACCAGCGGACTTCTTGGTCGCTGGTGAAGTCCTTCGACTTCTGCGGTTCGTCGGTGGTGGGCACTCCGCTGACGGCGGTGAGGCCCAGATCTGTGCCGATCACGTCAGTCATGCACTAATTCCCGCTTACTTATCCACTCGCTACCGTCCAACTTAGCGAATTTGGCCTTGTTGTTTTCTCTTTCGGCCAGCGAGCCGTCCAGGGCGGCGTCGATGATGTCTTCGACTTCGTCGGCCAAAAACGCCATGCCTTTGACTTTTGTCACCGACTGTACGTCGACCAGATACTTGCCCCGCAGCAACAACGCCAGCTGACCCAGATTCATCTCGGGTGCCACCACGGTGGCATACCGCCGCAACACATCGCCGAGGTTGGCGGGGAACGGATTCAGGTGTCGAAGGTGCGCGTGCGCGACCTTGATGCCGTTGCGACGTGCGCGTCGGCACGCCTCCCCGATCGGCCCGAAGCTGCTCCCCCAGCCGATCAACAGCAGCTCGGCGTCGCCAGTCGGATCGTCGGCCTCCAGGTCAGGAACCGGGATCCCGTCGATCTTCGCCTGGCGCAGCCGCACCATCAGATCGTGGTTGGCGGGCTCGTAGGAGATGTTGCCCGAACCATTGGCCGCCTCAAGGCCGCCGATGCGGTGCTCCAGGCCCGGGGTGCCGGGGATCGCGAACTGGCGAGCCAGTGTCTCCGGGTCCCGCACATACGGCTGGAAGTCATCACCTGGCTGCGCAAGGTTGCGGTCGATCGGCTCGAAGGTGCTGATGTCCGGGATGCGCCACGGCTCAGAACCGTTCGCGATCGCCCCGTCGGACAGCAGGATCACCGGCGTCCGGTACGTCAGCGCGATTCGCGCCGCCTCGATGCCGACCTCGAAGCAGTCCGACGGCGACCGCGCAGCCAGCACCGCGACCGGTGACTCGCCGTTACGTCCGTACAGCGCCTGCAGCAGATCGGCCTGCTCGGTCTTGGTGGGCAGACCGGTCGACGGGCCGCCGCGCTGAACGTCGATCACCAGCAGCGGCAGCTCGGTCATGACGGCGAGGCCGATCGCCTCGGACTTCAATGAGATGCCCGGGCCCGACGTGCTCGTCACGCCCAACGCGCCGCCGTAGGACGCGCCGATCGCGGCACCGATCCCGGCGATCTCGTCCTCGGCCTGGAACGTGATGACATTGAAATTCTTGTGCTTGGACAGCTCGTGCAGGATGTCCGACGCCGGCGTGATCGGGTAGCTGCCGAGCACGACCTGGGTGTCGGCGAGCTGGCCGGCGACGACGATCCCGTACGCCAGCGCGGTGTTGCCGGAGATCTGCCGGTATTCGCCGGGCGGAAGCTTGGCCGCGGCGACCTCGAAAGTGGTGCCGAACGCCTCGGTGGTTTCGCCGTAGTTCCAGCCCGCACGCAGTGCCAGCACGTTGGCCTCGGCCACGTCGGGCTTGCGGAGGAACTTCTCGCGGATGAACGTTTCCTGCGGGTCGATCTCCATGCCGTACATCCACGACAGCAGTCCGAGCGCGAACATGTTCTTGGCGCGCTGGCCGTCCTTCTTGGACGCGCCGATCGCCTCTACCGCGCCGAGGGTCAGCGTGGTCATCGGTACCGCCTGCACGACGTATTCGGAGAGATCGTCGTTCTCCAGCGGGTTCTCGTCGTACCCGACCTTGGCGAGGTTGCGCTTGGTGAACTCGTCGGAGTTCGCGATCACCAGTCCGCCGCGGGGCAGGTCGGCGATGTTGGCCTTCAACGCGGCCGGATTCATCGCGACGAGGACGTCAGGCCGGTCGCCCGCGGTCAGGATGTCGTAGTCGGCAATCTGGATCTGAAACGAAGAAACGCCGGGAAGCGTGCCTTGGGGTGCACGGATCTCGGCGGGGTAGTTCGGTTGGGTCGCAAGGTCGTTGCCGAAGAGCGCGGCTTCAGAGGTGAAGCGGTCGCCGGTGAGCTGCATGCCGTCACCGGAATCGCCCGCGAATCTAATGACAACCTTTTCGAGTTTTTGTCGTACTCCTGTGTTGGCGCCGTTGCCAGTCGGCGTCACGACAAACCACCCCTTGCCCCAAGCCGGAAAGTTGTTGTCACTGCTAGTACCGATTATTGCACTTTCTTAGTGATGCCTTTACGTATCTCCCGTGCGCAACCTTCTACTTTGCCTCAGAAGTCGCAGCTCAGCGTGAACGACACTCCGAGGTCTCGGCGAAAGTGTGGTTTTCATCACTTTTTCGCTGGGACGATTTTTAAGAGAGGCGCTTAGCCCGGCTAGCACTCAGGCCGGCAGGTTGTAAGGCGTGACGACTTGGACCGGCGTCGGCCGCGCGGGCTCGCCGGGCAGCACCCCGCGGGCCGCAAGGATGAGTCGCACCGCGAGCCTCGCGTCGGCCCGAAGATCGTTGTGCAGAACCGCCGAGATTCGGCGCTCGCGCAGCAGCCGCCGGTTGTCGGCGTCGAGATCGTGCGCGCGATGAAGACTCGGCAAACCCGTCCTAATTTCTCGAACGCCGCCAGCGTCGAGGTGTTACCTCCACCGACCGAGTAGACCGCCTCGACCGAAGGATTCTCCTCAAGCGCCCGCAGAACCAACCGCTCGTTCGTCGCGTCGATGCCGTCGCTGTCGGTGACGTCCACGATGTCCCGGCCCGATACGCGCCAGCCCGAGGGAACCCGACCTCGCGCTCGCCCTCGTTACGGAACACATTGCGGCTCAGCGCCGGACCGGATCGCCCACGTCCATCTCAAGGATGTCAACGAGGCGCTGGCCGCACGGGTCCGATCGGGTGAGCTGACCTACACACAGGCCGTGGCCAAGGGCATGTGCACACCGCTGGGCCAAGGTGACATCGACACCGCGAAGATCGTGACATCGTTGCGGGGCAACGGGTTTGACGGTTGGTTCGTGCTGGAGCAGGACACCGTCCTCACCGCGGAGCCCCTCGACGAGGGACCCGTACGCGATGTGATGGCCAGCGTAAGTCACCTGCAGGCGGTTCTGGCTCATCTGCTCGTATGACGCTTCGGATCGGCGTTCTCCTGGCTTCTCGGATCGCCGGACTGGCCATGCCAGGGTGAAGTGGACCATTACCTTCACCCGAGAGCTTCCTCAAACCTATGCTCATTGGTGATGACTTCGGATTCGCCGGTGTTGCGGACCAGCGCGGCTGGCCTTAATCCGCTGGCAACTGTGTCCGGTGCGCCGGGCGTGGGAGCGACGATGTTCGAGTCGGTGCGGGCGGCGATGCGGCGCGTTCGCGCCCGAATCCCCACGCTGGCCGAAGCGGTGCTCGGCGAATCGTCGTACGACGTTTCTCTTGACACGCCGGCGTCAGCCCCACCGCCGGCTCCGACGAGCGCGTGCGGCGTGGTCCCGGTGGGCGCATTCCCGACCGGGGTCGCCGTGAGCCCCGACGGCACCCGTGTGTACGTCGTCAACAGTGGCGACGACTCGGTGTCGGTGATCGACGCCGAGTCCGGCACCGCCGCGGTCACCATCGCCGTCGGTCGCTCTCCGTACGGAATCGCGCTCACCCCGGACGGCCGCACCGCCTACGTGGTCAACGCCGGGAGCAACTCGATGTCGGTGATCGACACGCAGGCGCAAGTGGTGACAGCGACGATCGCCGTCGGCGAGAACCCTTACGGCGTCGCGGTTTCCGGCGACGGCGAACGCGTGTACGTGACGAACCAGGCCAGCGGATCACTGACCGTCATCGACGCGGTCAAGACCACCATCGCCGTCGGCACCGCCCCAACCGGGGTGGCCGTCAGCCCCGACGGGCAGCACGCCTACGTCGTCGACAACGATTCACACTCACTTGTCGTCGTCGACACCGACACCGGGGTGGTCACGGGCACCATTCCGGTTGGCAAGCACCCCGCCCAAGTCGCGATCACACCGGACGGCGCCCAGGCTTACGTCACCAACGCCGGGGGCGGCTCGGTGGCAGTGGTCGATCTGGCGACCACGACGGTTACCGAAACCCTGCTGGTCAGTGATCACCCGATCGGCGTGGTGGTCGACGCAGACGGTCGCTTCGCGTATGTCACCGCACTCGACGGGTCGCTTCTCGCGGGCACGGTCACGATCATCGATATCGCCACAGGCATGATGAACACCCTTCCCGCGGGTGCACCGTACGGCGTGGCGGCCGACCCGGCAGGCAACTGCGCCTACATCACCGACTTCCGCACGCAGGCCGTGTCGATGATCGCAGCGGGCGACTGCCGTGACGCCGACGCGCCACCGACCGCAGCTTCATCGCACTCTCCACAAGACACCGCGCCCGCATTCGCGATCGATCGCGATGTCTGCGGCGTCGTCGCCGACCCTGACGGGGCACGGGCGTTCGTCATTCACAGCGACGACGACGCGATCGAGGTGATCGACGCTTCCGGCGATTCCACCACGGTGAAGGTGGGCCGGTATCCGTCGGCGGTTGTGCTGACCCGCGACGGCACCCACGCATACGTCACCAACCATGAAGACGGCACGCTGTCGATAATCGACACCGCCGCCAACGCGGTCGCCGGAACGCTCGACGTGGGCCAAACCTGGTCCACCGGTGTGGTGTTGAGCAGCGACGGCAGCCGGGCATACGCCGTCGACGAGGTGGACGGGCACCTGTCGGTGATCGACGCCGTCGCCGACAGCCCGAGCCGCGACACCGTCGTCGGCCGCATCGTGCTCGACGAGCCGCCGACCGCGCTGTGCATCGCTCCCAATGGACGATGGGTCTACGCCGTCAACCGTTTCGACCGCATGGTGCTGGCGGTCCACACCGCAACGAACAGGACGGTGCCGATCCACCTACCGGCGTACCCATACCGAATCTCAACCAGCCCCAACGGTTTACGGCTCTACGCCAGCCTGTGCGGCGACGGGTCGACGTGCGTCATCGACACCGACCCGGGCAGCGCGACCTATCACCGGATCATCGCCCGCCTGCTTCTCGACGGCTACGGACCGGATCCCGTCTTCACCACGGCGGGCGGGCGTGCCTACGTCGTGAATTCTGACGCCAACTCGGTGTCTGTGATCGACACCGCAACCAGCGTGGTGAAAAGCATTGCGGTCGGCCAGTATCCATGGGATGTGGCGGTGAGCCCGGATGGCCGGCACGCTTATGTCGTCAACAACCTCGACGACTCGGTTTCGATCCTTGAATCTGCGACGGACTCCGTCACCGCCACCGTTCCTGTCGGCGCACGGCCCTGCCGGGTCGCGGTCAGCGCCGACGGCAGCCGGGCGTTCGTCCTCAACAGCCGCGACAACTCGGTGTCTGTGATCGACACCGCGACTGCCACGGTTAGCAGCAGAATCACGGTCGGGCGCAATCCCTTTGACGTGGCAGTCAGCGCCGACGGTGCGCGGGCATTCGTCCGTCACCACGACGGGCTGTCGCTGGTCACCTTCTCCGGCGAGCAGACGTAAAAGCTCCTAGTTCCCGGCGTGTCGAGGTGCTTCTGCGTCTGCTCGCGCTCGAGCAACCGGGTGGTCGGCTCCTGCCCGGCGCGGGCGAGGTCGTCGAACAGGCTGGTCAGTTCGACCCTGCGATGAACGGGACTCTGTACCACCTGGGTCCCGACGCCACGCTTGAACGACGTCACCACAGTGATCCACGTCGAGACCGACCCGCTGATTTCCGCACCCGACAGCGAGTCCTGCTGGGACGTACCGGTTTCAGAGGTCTCCGGGCTCGAATCCACTCAGACTGCACGCGCGGCCTACGAGCAGCACAAGGCGGCCCAGCGTACGTACCTTCGGCCCGCCGAGTAGGAGAACATGACAAGGCCCGCTCGCCTGGCTCGACCCCCGCGCGCGGAGCGCGCAATCCAATTCCAGCCACCGCCGCATCGAGCTCGGTTTCCCACAGAACGCGTAGCTGCTCTACACGCGTATGGTCTCGACGGCCGCGCTCAGCGCGGTCTGCGACTCGACGCGGTCACCCAGGGTGGTGGCGGTGAGCATGAACAGTGTGCGTCCGTCGGAGCCACCCATCTCGCACGCGATCGCGTGGCGGTCTGGTGTGTCCACGGTTGCCGTCACCGTCGCCACCCTCGACAACACGCACGAACCGGTCGAACGCCGGACTCGCCAGCCAGAGCCCGTCGTCCGTGTCGAGGCAGATGCCATCGGGAAAATCCGAAAGCTGGGCCCACGTCCGCCGGCGGCTGAGCGATCCGTCGTCGGCCAGGTCGAAACAGGTGATGCACCCGCCAACGCTCTCCGCCACCAGCAGGGCGGACTGGTCGGCGGTGATCGCCATGCCGTTGACAAATCGGAGGTTGTCCGCCGCCTCGTGAGCCGTGCCGTCGGGATCGACGCGCAACAGCGCGGCAGCGGCACGGCGTGCCACCGCCAAACATGTCGAAGCCGAACTGCCCGACGAAGGCATGTCCGTGTCGGTCGACGCACATGTCGTTGATTAAGTCAGGCGCGAGCGAGCTCAGATCGGCGTGCACCATGAGGCGTGAGCCGTCGAAGCGCATCACGCAGCGCCGCCTCATCGACGAGATCAGCAACGAGCCATCGGGAAGCCATCCGAGTCCCGACGGCTGCTCCACGTCGACGACAGTGGACACGTCTCCGTCTTCAGTGACGCGCAGCACGGCGTCACCATGCATGTCCGACACGTACAGCGCGCCGTCGTGCCAGCGTGGCCCCTCCAAGAACGCGCGACCCGTGATCAAAGCAGTGATGTCGGCCATTGGCGGCGATCCTAGGCGAGCCGCCTAGATTAGAGGTATGTCCGCCCGCCGAGACATCGCCCGAGACGTCGAGGTTGACTACGACGAACACGCGGTGACGATCACGCCGCCGGAGCAGGAAGCGGCGGGTGTCAAGGCAGTGATGGTCGCTCTGCAGCGCGGGCTGAGATCCATGGGCGTGTTCCGCACAGCGGTGTCGTTGAGCCGGCTGAACCAGCGCAAAGGTTTCGACTGCCCGGCTTGCGCTTGGCCGGAGGAACAGGGCGACCGCAAGTTCGAGTTCTGCGAGAACGGCGCCAAGGCCGTCGCGGAGGAAGCCACCAAGCGCGTCGTGACGCCGGAGTTTTTCGCTCGCTACTCTCTCGCCGACCTCGCCGCGTCCCCCGAGTACTGGCTGAGCCAGCAGGGGCGGCTGACGCATCCTATGGTGCTGCGGAAAGGGGACGACCACTACCGCCCGATCGACTGGGACGACGCGTACCAGTTGATCGCCGAGCACCTGCACGCGCTGGAGAGCCCCAACGAAGCCGTGTTCTACACATCCGGCCGCACAAGCAACGAGGCAGCGTTCCTCTACCAACTATTGGCCCGCAGCTTCGGCTCCAACAATCTTCCCGACTGCTCGAACATGTGCCATGAGTCGTCAGGTGCGGCGCTCATCGAGTCGATCGGCATCGGCAAGGGATCGGTGTCGGTCGCCGACTTGGAGGCCGCCGACCTGATCATCATCGCCGGACAGAACCCGGGAACCAACCATCCGCGGATGCTGTCGGTGCTCGAGAAGGCAAAAGCCAACGGCGCCAAGATCATTGCGGTGAACCCGCTGCCCGAGGCCGGGCTGATCAGGTTCAAGGACCCCCAGAAAGTGCACGGCGTCATCGGCCGCGGCATCCCGATCGCCGATGAGTTCGTGCAGATCCGCCTCGGTGGCGACATGGCGCTGTTCGCCGGGCTGGGGCGCATGCTGCTCGAAGCGGACGATCGGGCCCCGGGCAGGGTGGTCGATCGCGACTTCATTGCCGGGCACTGCGCGAACTTCGACGAGTACGAGGCGCACACCCGTGCCGTGGATCTGGACACGGTACGCGAGGCGACGGGCACCGACCGCTCCCAGCTGGAACGGGTGGCCGAGATGGTGATCACGTCGGAACGCACGGTCGTCTGCTGGGCGATGGGCCTGACGCAGCACCGGCACGCGGTACCGATGATCTCCGAGATCGTCAACCTCCTGCTGTTGCGCGGCATGATCGGAAAACCAGGCGCCGGATTGTGCCCCGTTCGCGGGCATTCCAACGTCCAGGGCGACCGCACGATGGGCATCTGGGAGAAGATGCCCGAGAAGTTCCTCGCAGCGCTCGACGCGGAGTTCGGCATCGTCAGTCCCCGCGAACACGGGGTGGACACGGTCGACGCGATCCGCGCGATGCGCGACGGCCGCGCAAAGGTGTTCATGGGCATGGGCGGCAACTTCGCGTTGGCCACACCCGACACCCCCGTCACCGAAGCGGCGCTACGAAACTGCTCGCTTACCGTGCAGGTGTCAACGAAGCTCAACCGCAGCCACGTCGTCACCGGCCGCGAGGCGCTGATCCTGCCGTCACTCGGCCGCACCGACCGCGACATTCAAAGTGGCACGAAACAGCAAGTGTCGGTTGAGGATTCGATGTCCATGGTGCACCTGTCGCGTGGCAGCCTGCAACCCCCGAGCGAGCACGTACGCAGCGAGGTCGCGATCGTCTGCCAGTTCGCCCGCGCCGTGCTGGGTCCGGATCACCCGGTGCCGTGGGAGCGCTTCAACGCCGACTACGACGTGATCCGCGACGCAATTGCGGCCGTGGTGCCCGGCTGCGATGACTACAACACGAAGGTGCGCCAGCCCGACGGCTTTCAGCTGCCGCACCCGCCCCGGGATTCGCGCGAGTTCCCCACCCGCACAGGCAAAGCCAACTTCGCCGTCAACGAGCTGCAGTGGGTGCCGGTGCCCCCGGGGCGCCTGGTCTTGCAGACGATGCGCAGCCACGACCAGTACAACACCACCATCTACGGTCTCGACGACCGCTACCGCGGGGTCAAGGGCGGTCGGCGCGTGGTGTTCGTCAATCCCGCCGACATCGAGGCGTTCGGGCTGAAGGACGGCGCCCGGGTGGACCTGGTGTCCGAGTTCGTCAACGGCGACGGCCAGCTGCAGGAGCGCCGCGCCAAGGACTTCCGGGTGGTCTCCTATTCGACTCCCGTGGGCAACGCTGCCGCCTATTATCCGGAGACCAATCCGCTGGTTGCATTGGATCACGTTGCGGCAAAGTCGAATACGCCGGTGTCGAAGGCGGTTGTGATCCGGTTGGAGCCATCATGGGCAGAGTGACGGCACGGCGGCGGGCCCGCCACCTGTCCGGGGACGATACCGTCACCCGGCCCGAGACGCTCGCGGTGGAGGAGCCACTGGAGATCCGCGTCAACGGCACGCCGATCACCGTGACCATGCGGACGCCGGGCTCAGACATCGAACTCGCGCAGGGCTTTCTGCTTACCGAGGGTGTGATCGGCCACCGTGACGACGTGCTGACGGTGCGCTACTGCCGCGGCTCGGGCGCCAATGGCCGCAACACCTACAACGTCCTCGATGTGACGCTCGCGCCGGGGGTGAAGCCGCCGGACGTCGACGTCACCCGCAACTTCTACACCACATCGTCGTGCGGTGTGTGCGGCAAGGCGTCGCTGGAGGCGGTCCAGTTGATCAGCCGCCACTGCCCCGGCGACGATCCCGCCACCGTGGCCACGGACACGTTGACCGCAATGCCCGAGCAGCTGCGCTCGTCGCAACGGGTGTTCGCCAGCACGGGCGGCCTGCACGGCGCCGCGCTCTTCTCCGTGGACGGCACCATTATGGCGACTCGCGAGGACATCGGCCGCCACAACGCCGTCGACAAGGTGATCGGCTGGGCGCTGGAGTCAGGGCGAATTCCGCTGAGCGGCACCGTGTTACTGGTCAGCGGCCGGGCCTCGTTCGAGCTCACACAGAAGGCGGTGATGGCCGGGATTCCGGTGCTCGCGGCGGTGTCGGCGCCGTCCTCGCTGGCGGTCGACCTGGCCAGCCAATCGGGCCTGACTCTGGTGGCATTTCTGCGCGGCAAGTCGATGAACGTGTACACACGGCCGGACCGGATCGTGCGATGAAGCTGTCGCCCGAGATGCAGCGGGTCGTGCTGGAGCAGCGGCTCGCGTTCGTGGCCACCGTCACCGAGGACGGCCAGCCGAACGTTTCCCCGAAAGGCACGACCACCGTCTGGGACGACGACAGCTTGATGTTCGCCGACGTGGCGTCGCCCGGAACGGTAGCTAATCTCGCCGCAAACCCACACGTGGAAGTCAACGTCGTCGACCCGATCCTGCGAAAAGGCTTTCGTTTCAAGGGAACCGCCACCGTGTATACCGATGGCGAGATGTTCGAGCGGGGCATTCGCATCTTGCGAGGACGCGGTTCGGCCCTCGCCATGGATCACGTTCAATCGATCGTGGTGATCGAGGTGACCTCGGCCGCGCCACTGATCTCCCCGATATACGACGGCGGTACCTCCGAAGAGGTGATCGTCCGTCGCTGGCTTGATTACTACGGCGATCTCTACCCGCGCTGAGTTCAGACCGTTAGCAGCCGCTCGAAGAATTCGCGGTAGCGCTTGAGTGTGAGGCGAAGGGCCTCCGTTGACGCCTCTTCGCCTTGAGCCCATTGCTGCTCGAGTCGCGAGCGTGCCGATGAGAATCCGGCGGTGATCTGTTCGACAACGTCGGACACCAGGCCGTCGGCCTTGTGGACGCACTCTCGGGGATCGTCGACGAACTCCGACTGGATATCCGTCCAGCGCGAGCGCAGACCGGAAAGGTCGCCCTCGGCAAAAAGTGATCCACTCGCCAAAGACTCAGTGTCAGAGACTTCGGGACCGGCGGTTTCCGCTGGCTGTTGATCCTGCGTTTGATCCTCGGTTTGATCCTGCGTTGTCATGCGCGCGCCTCCTTCGGCCTGTCGCTGGCTTCATCTGTTTCGGGGCCCGGTTCGTCTGGCCCCAGCAATTGCTCGAACAGCGCGCGGTAATGCACGAACGCCTCGCGTTGCTCCTCCGTGCCGACATCGCCCTCCCCCTGCGCCAGGTAGATCCCATGTGCGACTCGGTAGTCGTCGACCAACTGCGGATGATCGACGGAGATATCCGACATCTGCCGTTCGGTGTCGTCGATCGGGTAGCCGCGATCGCGCATGACGTCGGTGACAAGCCGGTCGGCATCACGCACTGCGCTCGCCGGATAGTCGACGAATGCGGTCTGCACCCTGCGCCAGGTGCCGGCGTACCGCTCTCGCGCCTCGGGTGACAACGCGACGACGTCGAGTTTGTCCCTCTCGCGTTTGCGCGCTACAAGTTCCTTTTCCGCGGCGCGTTGGTCGCCGACTTGGTCGACGGTGCGTTCGTACTCGGGACCGAACCGCTCCCGCAGCCGTTTCGTCCTCCGGCGACTCATCGCGGCAATCGCGAGGAAAACGGCCAACACGGCAACCACCGCGACCGCTGCGGCAAAGAACCATTCCCACACAGACATTTCGTCGGACCTCCTCGTGCTCAGCAGAGGGATACCCGGCCTGTTTCTACGGAAACGTCAATTGCCGCAAGCAGAAGGCGAAATCGACTTACGCCAACCGCGCCGATGGAACATGATCAAACGGACGGAAGGAATCCCATGCCCGAACTCAAAAGTCCCACAGCTGTTCTTCACGAGGGACCGCGAAGCCTCTCCGACGCTGAGACCGCCGAGATCGAGGCCCGCGACCTTCAGGGGATCCGGCAAGTCGACATCGACGACGTGATCGAGTACGTCCACCACGGCCTGAGGAAGTTGCCCGACTTTGTCACCTTGTACCGCAAGTACCTGAAGCAGCGGTGGGACGTGTACGAACTCGACTTCACTCAGGACCGCATCGACTGGACCGAGAAGATGACCGACGACGAAAGGGAATCGTTCGTCGGCATCGCGTCGGGATTCCATCACGGCGAGAGGCAAGTGGAGATCGAGCTGCCAGTGTTCATGATCGGCGCGACCGAGGAGGAGAAGCTCCACATCGCCGCCCAGATCGAGGACGAAGCGCGGCACACGGTGTTCTTCGACCGGTTCTATCGCGAGGTGGTGGGGATCGAGGGCGCCGACATCATGGAGGTACTCGACCGGACTTTCCCGTGGGTGCAGGAAACCTTCGTGGGCCCGTTCGGATTGCTCGCGTACCAGGCGGACGAGCTACGCAGGAATCCGTACGACCAGCGCGCTCGTGTCCGGTACGGAACCACGTACTTCCTATGGATCGAGGGTGTGCTCGCGCTGTCGGTCATGAAGGTCACGCTGTCCTACGCGCGCTGGCGTGGTTTCCTACCCGCCTACTACACCGGGTTCACCGCCACGTGCCGTGACGAGTCGCGGCACGTGCAGGGCGGCATGCGCTACCTACAGGATGCAGTGCGCCGTGATCCGACGATGCTCAAGGAGATCCACGACACCCTGACCACGATCCTGACGATCAGTGGGGTTTCGAGCCGCAAGCTGTACTACGAACCGCTGGGCTGGACCGAGGACGAAGTACGCGTCCTGCTGATCCAGCAGCTGCGGCGCAAGTGCAACGACGTCGGCATTTCCCTGTCCCCGGAGCTGGAGGAGCTGCTCGTGCAGATCCAGCCGGTGCTGGCGGGAGGCTGACCATGACGTCGCCGATGTTCTTCAGCCCGTCGTGGGCTGACGCCGTTGGGAACACGCTGGAGGCCGGCCCTGACGAAGAGACCCTCGCGGGAAAATTGCCCGAGTATTGGGACTTTTACGACCAGATCCGCTCCACGTACCCGTCGTCGTGGGCGCTCGGCGTGCGCGGTATGCCGGCGGAGTTGGGCGGTGGCGAGCGCTATCTCGTCGTGGGATGGGGCGACGGTGGCGTCACCGAGTGCCGCATCCTCGACCAGGGCGAGCCAGTGGACGCGACCTATGTGCTGGTCGCTGACTACGAGGACTGGAAGGCGTTGCACGAGGGCTACGACGCGCTCCGGACGGTCATGTATCGGAAGCTGTTGCTCGAGAACGGCGATCTGCTCGAGTTCTTCAAGGCGATCTACTTCTTCGTCGAGTCGCTGGCGCTAATTGGCATGGTGCCCACCAGCTTTCCCGTAGATGCGAAGGTTCCGGCCTGATCGGGCCCAAGCGGGTGCCTTATCGCCGAGACTGCATTCTGGCAGGCCCACACTCGAACTTCTCCTGCCAGGCTGCAGTCTCGGCGAGAGATTAGCGTTCCGTGAACGGAAAGACCGCCTGATCCGTGCCTGCAGTGCCGTACACCAGCGAGACCCTGCCAAGAACCCTGCGCATCTGGTCGGTTGCCGACCCTTCATCGGGCGCGACACCGACGAGGGTTCCGGTGATGACTTCCTCCGAGGTGGCCGCGCTGGGGATCTGATAGTCCACCTTCCCGGGTGCGGCTGGGTAGACCTTGCCGTCGAGTTCGAACCTCACCTCCCGCGGCGGGCTGGCGCCCTCGGTCCCGAGATTGGTGTACGCCACGTGGACCTCGAGGTCGATGCGAGGGGCGGGGCCGCGGGCGAACACCTTCTCAACTTCGATCTTGAAGCCACCCCACGACCGTGTTTGGTCCAGCTGCAAAGTCACGGCGGGGGAGAAAGCTTCGGGCGGGTCTGTGATGTCGGTGAGCTCAGAGCGGGGGCTCGTACGCTGGCAGCCCGCGAGCACCAGCATCGCGAGAAGCCACGCCGCGGCGGTTGCCCGCACTCTCACGCCTTAGGCGCTCTTGTCGCGGCGCTCCGGGCGCGTCGGCTTGCGCGGCACGATCGTCGGCAGCACGTTGTCCTGCACGGTTTCCTTGGTGACGACGACCTTGGCGACGTCGTCGCGGCTGGGGATGTCATACATCACCGGCAGCAGCACTTCCTCCATGATCGCGCGCAGACCGCGAGCGCCGGTGCCGCGGTGGATGGCCTGATCGGCGATCGCCTCCAGCGCGTCGTCGGTGAATTCCAGTTCGACGCCGTCCATTTCGAACAGCCTGGTGTACTGCTTCACCAATGCGTTCTTCGGCTTCGACAGGATCTGAACCAGCGACTCTTTGTCGAGGTTGGTCACCGACGCCACCACCGGCAGCCGGCCGATGAACTCGGGGATCAACCCAAACTTGATCAGGTCCTCGGGCATGACTTCGGCGAAGTGATCCTGGGTGTCGATCTCGGCCTTGGATTTGACCTCCGCGCCGAAGCCCAAGCCACGCTTGCCGGCCCGGTCGGAGACGATCTTCTCCAGTCCCGCGAACGCGCCCGCGACGATGAACAACACGTTGGTGGTGTCGATCTGAATGAATTCCTGATGCGGGTGCTTGCGGCCGCCCTGCGGGGGCACCGACGCCTGGGTGCCCTCCAGAATCTTCAGCAGCGCCTGCTGCACGCCTTCGCCGGAGACGTCGCGGGTGATCGACGGGTTCTCGCTCTTACGCGCGATCTTGTCGACCTCGTCGATGTAGATGATCCCGGTCTCGGCGCGCTTGACGTCGTAGTCGGCGGCCTGGATCAGCTTCAACAGGATGTTCTCGACGTCCTCGCCGACGTAGCCGGCCTCCGTCAACGCGGTGGCATCGGCGATCGCGAACGGCACATTGAGCATTTTTGCCAGCGTCTGTGCCAGGTAGGTCTTGCCGCATCCGGTGGGGCCGAGCATCAGGATGTTGGACTTGGATAGCTCGACGGGCTCGGCGCGGGAATCGCGCATCTTCTCGCCGGCCTGGATGCGCTTGTAATGGTTGTAGACGGCGACGGCCAGCGTGCGCTTGGCGGTGTCCTGCCCGATCACATAGCCCTCGAGGAAATCGCGAATCTCGGTCGGCTTGGGAAGCTCATCGAGTTTTACGTCGTCAGCGTCGGCCAGTTCCTCTTCGATGATTTCGTTGCAGAGGTCGATACATTCGTCGCAGATGTACACGCCGGGTCCCGCGATGAGCTTCTTGACTTGTTTCTGGCTCTTGCCGCAGAACGAGCACTTCAGCAGGTCACCGCCGTCTCCAATGCGCGCCATTGTGGTGGAGTCCTACTTCCTGTTCGCCGTCGGTAGTCGATATCTTCAGACGTCTGCTCCGACGCTACCCGCTTGGTCGTCCGGGGGGCGACCCATAGAGGCGAATCGCGTCGGTGGTATTTCCAGCGCAGGCTGCTCCTGCGTTGCTGAGCAACATATCCCCTGTACCCGCCCGGGACGCGGTGTAACGCACGACCGTGTCCTTGGCGTGTCGCCGCCGCAACCAGGCCGCGACCGGAGGCCACCCTGGCGCGGCAGCAATCAGGCGCTCTGCGCAGACAGTTTGCGGTACTCCAGCACGGTGTCGATTATCCCGTAGTCCTTGGCTTCTTCGGCAGTCAGGATCTTGTCGCGGTCGGTGTCTTTGCGGATTACCTCGGGATCCTTGCCGGTGTGGTTGGCCAGGGTGGTCTCCATGAGCTTGCGCATCCGTTCGATCTCCGCGGCCTGAATCTCAAGGTCGGAGAACTGGCCCTGGATAACGCCCGACAGTGCGGGCTGATGGATCAGCACCCGCGCGTTGGGCAGGGCCATCCGTTTGCCCGGCGAGCCGGCCGCCAGCAGCACCGCGGCCGCGGACGCCGCCTGGCCGAGGCAGACTGTCTGAATGTCGGCGCGCACATACTGCATGGTGTCGTAGATCGCCATCAGCGATGTGAACGAACCGCCGGGCGAATTGATGTACATCGTGATGTCGCGGTCAGGATCCAACGACTCCAGCACCAAAAGCTGCGCCATGACGTCGTTCGCCGAGGCGTCGTCGACCTGCACGCCGAGGAAGATGATGCGCTCCTCGAACAGCTTGTTGTAGGGGTTAGATTCCTTGATGCCGTACGTGGAGTGCTCGATGAACGACGGCAGGATGTAGCGCGCCTGCGGTGCGATGTGTCCGGTCATTTGTCTAGTCCTGCTCCTGGTCCTGAGCCGTTGACGTCGGCACGGGTGATGATGCGGTCGACGAAGCCGTACTCCAGCGCCTCCTGAGCGGTGAACCACCGGTCACGGTCGGAGTCGGCGACGATGCGCTCCAGCGGCTGGCCGGTGAACTCGGCGTTGAGCCGGAACATCTCCTTCTTGATCACCGCGAACTGCTCGGCCTGGATCGCGATGTCGGCGGCGCTGCCGGTGACGCCGCCCAGTGGCTGGTGCATCAGGATGCGAGCGTGCGGCAGTGCGTAACGCTTGCCCTTGGTGCCCGCCGCGAGCAGGAACTGACCCATAGACGCGGCCATGCCCATCGCGTAGGTCGCCACGTCGCACGGGGCAAGCACCATCGTGTCGTAGATGGCCATGCCGGCGCTGATCGAGCCACCCGGCGAGTTGATGTAGAGATTAATGTCTTTGGCCGGGTCCTCGGCGGCCAGCAGCAGAATCTGCGCGCATAACCGGTTGGCGATGTCGTCGTCGACCTGAGACCCCAAGAAGATGATGCGCTCCGTCAACAATCGTTCGTAGACCGAGTCGACGAGGTTGAGCCCCGGCGCGCTCGCACGCATATCACTCACGGCTGGTACCTGCTTTCTGCACGTCGCTTGTATTTTCCTCTTCGCCCGAGAGGCTCATCGGTGCACTTTCCTCTTCGCCTGGAGGCGCATCGGCCCTCACCTGACACTAACCAACTCGCCGCGGCGTGCACTCCCGACAACATGCGGGTTCGCTCACAGCGTTACTGGCTCTCGTCGTCGGCTGCTGTTTCGCCTTTTTCTTCCTCCTGCGGTTCCTCGGCATCCTCAGCCTGCTGTCGGGGACCGAAGAATTCGTCGGTGTCGATGATGTTGCCGCCCGTGTCCTTGACGGTCGCGCTGTGCACGACGGCCGCCAGCGCCTTCCCCCGGCGCACGTCGGCGAACATCGTGGGCAGCTGATTGTTCTCCTGCAGGAACTGCAGCAGCTGCTGCGGCTCGACGCCGTACTGACGCGATTGCAGCACCAGCCGCTCGGTCAGATCGTCCTGGCCAACTTGGATCTTGAGATCGTCGGCGATCGCGTCGACCAGGAGCTGCGTCTTGATCGCCTTCTCGGCGTTCTGGCGCGCGTCGGCTTCGAACTCTTCTCGGCTGCTGCCCTCCTCGGCCAGCGCATCGGCCAGCCGATCCTCGTCGTGGTCCAGACCGTGCAGTGCGTTGTGCACAGTCTCGTCGACCTGCGCCTGCACGATCGCCTCCGGCAGCGGGACCTCCACCTGCCCGATGAGCTCCTCGATGGCCGCGTCGCGGATCTTCTCGGCCTGCTGTATCCGCTTGAACCTGGCCACCTGGTCGCCGAGGTTCGCTTTCAGTTCGTCAATGGTGTCGAATTCGCTTGCCAGCTGGGCGAATTCGTCGTCGAGGTCCGGCAGCTCGCGTTCCTTGACCGAGTTCACCTTCACGGTCACTTGCGCGCTCTGGCCCGCGTGTGCGCCGGCGGCCAGCGTGGAGGTGAACACCCGGCTCTCCCCCGCGGTAAGTCCAACGATCGCTTCGTCGAGGCCGTCGACGAGTTGACCGGACCCCACCTCGTGCGAGATGCCTTCGGACTGCGCGTCGGAAACCTGCTCGCCGTCGACGGAGGCCGATAGGTCGATCGAAACGAAGTCGCCGTTCTGCGCGGCCCGCTCCACCCCGGTCAGCGTGCCGAAGCGGGCGCGCAACGACTCCAATTCGGACGCGACGTCCTCGTCGGTGACTTCAATGGGGTCGACGGTGACGGTCAGCTCGCTCAGATCGGGCAGCTCGATCTTCGGCCGGACGTCCACCTCGGCGGTGAACACCAACTCTTCACCGTCCTCGATCTTGGTGATCTCGATCTCGGGCTGACCGATCGGCTGCACGTCCGACGACGTGACGGCCTGGCTGTAGCGGGCCGGCAGGGCGTCATTGACCACCTGCTCGAGCACCGCCCCGCGGCCGATGCGGGCCTCGAGCAGTTTTGCGGGGGCTTTGCCGGGCCGGAATCCAGGCAGCCGAACCTGCTGGGCCAGCTGCTTGTACGCGCGGTCGAAGTCTGGCTGCAGCTCGGTGAAGGGCACTTCCACGTTGATCCTGACCCGGGTGGGGCTCAGCTGCTCAACGGTGCTTTTCACGTTCAGGCTCCTTATCTGTCTTGCTCCTCGCGTCCGCGGGGTTAGCCGGTCGGGTCTCGGTCGGGGTGACAGGATTTGAACCTGCGGCCTTCCGCTCCCAAAGCGGATGCGCTACCAAGCTGCGCTACACCCCGGCGTGTCGGGCACATCGCGGGCAACGCGCCGCCTCCGCCGACACCTTTGTGTAACCAGGCGATACTACGGCCTGACGCGCAACCGGCCTCAATTGGATTTGGCCGGTTGGCTTCGGCCGATGAAGCACCGTACAGTGCCTTCGTGCTGTCCTGCGGGCGTAGCTCAGTGGTAGAGCCCTAGTCTTCCAAACTAGCTACGCGGGTTCGATTCCCGTCGCCCGCTCCATGTGATGTCTCGGGACATCGTTGGCAGATGTCCTGGGACATAGTTTGCAGTCAACATCGGTTTTTTGGGCTTCTTCCGCAGGGAACGCCGCGTGGTTGGTAGTCGCGCGTGGGGTCGAGAACCAGTTTGCGGATGAGTTGGCCGGTGTTGCGGTGCAGGATGCGGATGTCGAGGTCGTTGGCGAGGACGATGACGTGGGTGCCGGCCAGACGGCGGCCCAGGCCGATGTGGTGCAGGCGGCTGTTGTAGCGCAGCGTGATGGTGCCGCCGGTGTCGATGGTGTCGCGGCGGACCCGGTAGTGCGGCGGGATGTGGTAGCCGGTGGGGAAGGCTTTGGGCCGGGCCTGGAAGGCCTGGATGGGGGTGGATCTGGCGAGAGCGCGGTGGGGCCGCACGGTGTTGTAGTAGGCGCTGAAGGTGTCGAGTTGGTGTTGTAGCTCGACCAGCGTGGCGGCGGCGCGCTGAGCTCTGAGGTGTTTTTTGAGTGTTTGGTGAAATCGTTCGATGCTCCTATGTTTGTCAAGCGGCTGTGGTGAGGGCCGTCGAGTTGGTTTCTGGGCGTGGGAGATTGGCGTAGATTTCGCGGGCGATGTAGCGCTTGAGGCATCGGATGATTTCGCGTTTGTTGAGTCCTTCGTTGGTTCGTCGTTCGACGTAAGCGCGGGTGGGTTCGTGGTGGCGCATCCGGACGATGGTCACGATGTAGAGCGCGCTGTTGGCTTGGCGGTCTCCGCCGCGGGATAGGCGGTGTCGTCCGGTGGTTCGTCCGCTGCTGGCGGGTTGGGGGGCTACGCCGCAGAGTTTGGCGAAGGCAGCTTCGTGAGGGATGCGTTCGGGATTATCACCGGCAGTGACGAGGAACTGACCGGCGATCTCGACGCCTACCCCGAAGAGCTCGACCAGGTCGGGAGCAGCCAACCGGACCAGTGCTGCGATCTGCTGATTGAGGGTTTTGATCTCGGTGTCGAGGGCCTTCCAGCGGCGGGCCAGATCGCGCAACGCCATCTTCACGCCGGCCAGGAGAAGCCGTTCGGACTTGCTGCGCAACGTGGCAAGGTCGTCGGTTTCGGGGCGAAGGCGCAGGCAGCGGTTGACCAGCGTGCGTTTAGTCAGATCCACCAGTTCGTCACGCAACGGTGATGGCGCGCCGATCATCACACCGAACAGATTGTTGAACGCCTGTGTGCGGGCCTTGACGGCGCTGGCTCGAGTGACGCGCAGAGTACGAATCACTTCGACCATTCCTGACTTGGACTTCGGGATGGCTGTTGAGGTCTGGCCGAGAACGGCGCGGGCGATGTTCTCAGCATCGAGCCGATCAGACTTGCCGTCCATGCGACGCGCTACACGGTTGGGTCGGTTCACCTCCACAACACGTTCCCCGGCTGCGGTCAGTGACCTGGTCAACGTGGCGCCAAACGAGCCGGTGCTTTCCACACCGATCGCCCGGATGGGTCCGAAGGTGCCCATCCACGACAGCAAGGCTGTGTAGCCACGGTCGGTGGCGGGAAACTGCTGATGGCCCAAGAGCCGGCCGAGTGTGTCGATGACCGCCGCGTAGTGGGTGCGTTTGTGCGTGTCGATGCCGCCGATGACAGCGTCGTCTTCTGTTGTCATGATGAAATTCGCTCCTCCGTTAGGGCTGATCTGACGGGTGGGCGAACCGGTCGGGCGGAGCGACAAGTCTGTGACGGGGCTTCTAGTCCAAGCTCCTATCAGGTCAGATCCGTCTGGCCGGTGCACGCCGCGACGCTGCACCGGTGCCGGCCGACAAATCGAACGAAGGACACCATGGTCACACCTTGACCGGGGTCAGACCGAACCGGTGCAGCGTCGTCGACAAGTCTTCACAGACCTTGCCGCAGGTCTGGGGGTGGTAGGGCCGCGAGGTCAGGTATTTGACGCTCAGCGCGCCCAGGGTGATCTCCAGGGCGGTGCGGCCTTGTCCGCGTTGTTTGGCGGTGAAGATGGCGCCGTTGTCGGTGAGCACCGATGCTGGTGTGCCCCAGCGGTAAAAGGCGGCGGCGAAGGTGTCCACGACGTCGGGTCCGGTGGTGATGCGTCGGGCGTGGCTGGCGACTAGGAGCCGGGAGTGGTCGTCGATGATGTTGAGGATTTCGACTTCGGTGTGGTCGGCCAGGCGCCAGTGGGTGACGTCGGCTTGCCAGCACTGGTTGGGCTGTTCGGCGCAGAAGCGTTTCCACGACGAGCGGGGTCGTTTGTGCGGTTGGGGTGTGACGAAGCCGCGGCGGGCCAGGATCCGCCAGATCGTGGACACGGCAGGGACGTTGGCGATGGTGGGATCGTTGGCCAGGTGGGCGGCGATGGTGTCAGCGCCGGCGTCAAAACCTTGTCGCGACAGGGTCTTACGTAGTCGTACGATGCGTTCTTCGGTCTCGGCGGTAACGGCGTCGGGGCTGGTGTGGGGTCGGCGCGAGCGCGGCTCGAAAGCAGCAGCTCCTTCGGTCTCGTAGCGGCGACACAGCTGTTGTACCCAGTACCGGGAGATGTCGTAGTCGCGGGCGACGTCGCTTTTGCTGCGTCCCTCGAGCACGACGGCGGTGATGACGAGCTGCGCCTTCGACATGGCCGGCCTCCCTCAACGCTGAGGTGCCAACTATGTCGCGAGACAGCTGCCAACTATGTCCTGAAACCAGACACCGTCGCCCGCTCAGACGATCCGCCCTGGTAGGGCGATTTTCTTTTGGTCGCACAGGTGTTCGAGCCGGTGGGCTGTACCTACTCTGTACCTACTGCCGACGCTTGAAACGGCAAAGGCACCGGAAATAGTGTCTGCCAAGTCTTTCGGGGTTGTCGTTTGATGCTGGAACGGTCTTGGCGGTTATCGGCCCGGGCTCCTCGGCAGGGTTTGGGTCTGCTGTCGTGACGGTCAATTTTGTGAGGCTCACCGGGAGCCTGGGCACTGGGTGATCTCTGATCAAGGGGCCTGGCCGTCAGTTCGCAGGCTGCTGTAGACGTTGATGCCGCGACTGGCCACCCGCTATCTGCCGACCGGGATCGCACAGGGGGACGCGTTGGTGAGCACAGGCACAGGAAAGTTAGTCACGGCGTCGCGGTTTGGCGTGGTGCCGGGCGAGCCCGTCGGACTCGGCGGGCAGCGCAGCGACGATCCACCACGGACGAGGAGGATTCACGCTGGCGGACGGGCTCGGTCAACGTTTGCGTAGTACCCGCGAGGGGTCGATGAGGCCCGACTGTACGAGCGCGTCCTGGACGAACCGCTGCACCGGCCGCGAGCGAAAGAATCCGGTGTGCCCACCCTTGTACCAGACGATCTCGGGTCTGCCCCAGTGCTCCCAGAGGCGGGTGACCTGCTCGCGTGGGTGCACAAGTCGGTCGGCGATCCCGGCGTAGATGAAGCGGCCCTGCATCGGCACGCGGGGAGTGAGCGCGAACGGCGAGATCATCCGACCCAGCGGCTTCGCCAACGTCAGCACGTGACGGCGCGGGTCGTTGTGACTAAGGCCGGCGTGGCGGCCGAGCAGTTCGACCAGATCGGCGACCGGGACGCCCAGAATCGCGCATGTGAGGCCATCGTCGAGGCTGGCGACCAGCGACGTGATGTAGCCCCCCAGGGAGATGCCGTTCAACCCGATCTTCGAATGAGGCTCCTGCGACCGGATCCAGGACAGCAGGCGCCGAATGTCCCACACCGCCTGAGCTGCAGCGTGCACGTCGTCGAGCAGGTTCCCACCGGGGAACGCCGCGCCCTTCGGGAGCCCGCGCGCACGCGGGCCGTGCAAAGGAAGGACGGGAAGCACGACGTTCACGCCGAGATCTTCGTGCAGCTGCCAGGCCCGGAACACTGTGAGGTCGAGGGCGGCCCGGCCCATCGCGGTGCCGTGCACACACACAAGCCATGGTCTTGGCTCGTGGTGTCGCAGCATTAACCCGTACTCCCGGTTAAGGGCGCTGTAGCCCAGCCACCTTTCCCGGCCCGGTTCGCCGGCATGCGGCTCGTACCTGCTGTCGAAGGAGATGCGTTCGTGGGTACGTC
Source organism: uncultured Actinomycetota bacterium (assembly GCA_963813275.1). Taxonomy (GTDB): domain Bacteria; phylum Actinomycetota; class Actinomycetes; order Mycobacteriales; family Mycobacteriaceae; genus Mycobacterium. Next base: position 53,467 of record CAWEYH010000003.1, read on the forward strand.
CCCGGGTCGTCACCGTCTTGACCGTGACGTCGGTCAGAGGTGGGGGTGCCGCGAAGAACCCTTCAGGCTTCTCCAGCCACCCCGCCTGCCCGTACAGCTCGAGAGCCGCGATCACTTCACGTTTGACTCGCGCGACAGCATTCGGGTCTGAGCTGACCGGCAGGAGCAACCGGAGCCCCAGGAGCACGATCTCGTCACCGAATGCTTGCGCCGCGAGCGCGAGGGTGGGTCGTGTGACTGGAAGCTCATCCGGCTGACGGTCGAGATAATGACGCCAGGACTGAGCGTAGAAGCCGCCGGTCCGCGCGAACGGCCTGAGCGCATTCTGGACCGGACCGGCACGGCGCGGCCGCTGGTAGGGAACGCCAAGTTGTCGCCCTTTGTCGGCATCGTCTGCCGCCGCAGCCGAGGCGCCTGTCTGCTCGATGTCCTCCATGGGACCGCTACCTCCCCGGATACGTTCGGGCGCGAAGTCGAATCGTTCGAGGATTCCTCCGCCTGTTGAGCGTGTCGGCGAGCGGCGTCGGCGGCATCGGCCCCGCTATGACGCTAGGAACCCATCAGCCGGCCGGATAGAGACTTAGGTCCCGGCATCACCCGCATCTCCAGCCACGCCTCGCCAGGGGCCCCCGCCCACGAAACGATGTTCTCGGGCGCTCCAAAGATCGTCGCATGGATATCCTCCCTACCTAGTCAGCGAATGACCGGTGTTCACCTTCAACGAGGTGTTCTGCCGGGCAGTGTCGAAGTCGTGGCCGATGATGCACTGCTGTTAAGACGCAGGGCCTGGGCTGTCGCCGTAGCCACTTCACCTCGCAGATCCGAGATCGGTGGATTGCCTCGCGGATGGATTGCGTTCGCGAGCAGAATTACGTAGGTATCTGAGCCTGGATCAATCCAAAGCGTGGTTCCAGTAAAGCCTGTGAATCGCCCTGGGATGTCCGGAGACTGTGGTGTGTCCCGGGTTGCACGCAGTCGGTTTGCTTGATTCTTGGTCACGACGTCCGTCGAAGGAGCCGTGTCCGTGCCGAAGCGTTATCCCGAGGAGTTCCGCCGCAAAGTGCTCGATCTGGTGGCCGCTGGCCGCCCTATCGCGCAGATCGCTGCCGATCTGGGCATCAGTGACCAGACTATCTACGGCTGGCGCAAACAAGAACTGATCGACACCGGACAGTTGCCCGGTCTTAACCGTGCCGAACAGGCTGAGCTGGCCGCGGCCAACAAACGCATCCGCGAGCTGGAAACCGAGGTGGCGATCCTGAAAAGGGCCCGTGAGCTGCTGAGGGAGCCACACGACCCAAAAGACGGTACGCGGCCATAGCCACGATGGCCGCAGAAGGACTGCCCGTGCAGATGGCGTGCCGACTGCTGTCGGTGGCCGAGTCGGCGACACGCCGGGCGGGTTCGTCGGCCGGGCGTCGGGTATGCGCGATGATGTGCTGGCTGATGAGCTCGGTGATGGCGGGTTGTTCGAGGTAGTCCCTTGCACACTTGGCAGACGCGGATTCGGCGAGGCGAACGAGCCCGCTCGACAACGCGTTCGGCTTATATGACGCGTAAGGCATTGTCATCGGCGGCGTCGCTCAATGACTGGCCGTATGAGGACCTTGTCCGGTTCGTTGCCGAGGTGGTCGACGACCATTTGGATCTTGCCTGCGTTCAGAGCGCTACCGACAGCGCCGGCGCGCCTCATTGTGATCCGCGGCTGATGGTGCGGATCCTGTTGTACGGCTACATGATCGGGGTCCGCTCATCGCGGGTGCTCGAACGCAAATGCGTCGATGATGCGTGCTTTCGGTGGCTGGCCGCGGGAGAAGCCCCCGACTATCGGGGCATCGCCAGCTTCCGCAGCCGCCACCTGGGTGCGCTGACGGAACTGTTCGTGCAGGCGCTGGAGTTATGCCTGGCCGCTGGCATGGTCCGGCCGGGTCGGGTCGCGCGGGACGAGACAAGACCGCTGGCCGACGTGCTGGCCGAGGAAGTCTCGGCGCTGCTGGCCGACGCCGAACGCATCGATGAGGCCGAGGACGCGGCCTCGGGAAGAGATCGTCGCGGTGGCGGGCTGGCTGAGCGGCTGCCCGCAGCCGAGCCTGAGCTGGCCGCGATGTGTGAGGCCGCCGCTCTGGAGACCGCGGCGCGGCAGCTGGCCGCACGTCGACCTGCGGGCTGCGGCGACGATGGTGACAGGGCCGCCGGCGAGGGCGCGGGCACCGCCGGGAAGCCCCGGAAGGCCCAGCGTGCGCTGCTCGGCACGCTGTTACTGGCGTTGGCCGTCGCCGGCGGCTACTCCGTCGCTGTGCACAAGACGGTCACGCTCTCGGTCGACGGCGTAGCGGTTACGGTGTCGACGATGAGGTCACAAGTGATCGAGGTGTTGCGCGACAACGGTTTCGCGGTCGGTAGCCACGACAATCTCTCTCCGTTCGCCAATGCGCCGGTCCGTCAGTCCGAGACCATCGTCCTGCGACGGGGTCGCCCGCTGCAGGTGTCAATCGACGGACAGCCGGCCAAGCAGCTGTGGACGACGGCCTTGACTGTCGATGAGGCACTCAAGGCCCTGTCGCTGACCGACACCGCCCCAATCGCAGCGTCACGGGCCACCCGATTGCCGTTGGCCGGCATGACGCTCCCGCTGGTCAGCGGAAAGACAGTGCACCTCAACGACGGTGGTGTGGCCAGCCATCCGCACCTAGCGGCGCCCACCGTGGGCCAGCTGCTGGTGACGGCCGGTGCACCGCTGCAGCAGCGCGACCAGGTGCTGCCCCCAGCATCGACGCCGGTCACCGAGGGCATGCAGATCACGGTCACCCGCATCCGGATACATAACCTCACCGTGCGCATGCCTCTGCCGCCGCCGCTGCGGCGCATCCAAGACCCGACCATCAACATCAGCCGCCGCGTCGTCGAAGACCCCGGCACGGCCGGCATCCAGGACGTCACGTTCACCGTCACCACGGTCAACGGCATCGAAAACGGCCGGCAGCTGGTGGCTCACAGCGTCGTGGCGCCCGCCCGACCGTCGGTGCAGCGGGTCGGCGCCAAGCCGGGCACCCAGGTACCAGCGATGAGCAAGGGCGCGACCTGGGACTCGCTGGCCCGTTGCGAATCCAGCGGCAACTGGGCCATCAACACCGGCAACGGCTTCTACGGCGGTGTGCAGTTCGACCAGAACACCTGGGAGCGCCACGGTGGTCTGCGTTATGCACCGCGCGCCGACCTGGCCACCCGAGAAGAGCAGATCGCAATCGCCGAGGTCACTCAGGCGCGACAGGGCTGGGGGGCCTGGCCAGTGTGCAGCGTCAGAGTGGGGGCGCGCTAACCACCGGTTGCTCGGGTGGTGGCCGCATCACTGAAGACGAGCAACGGGGTGGTGGATCGTGTGCTGGCGGGAACAATGCCCGCGGTATGGGACCCCGGCGAGGTCAGTACGCAGTCGCGGCACGCCGAGATTGCGGCTCAAGGTAGCTAGTTTGCCGATGTTAGTCGCCGTCACCCGCTACCCGCCGCGACGACGCCGCGACCTACCCGCCGAGAAGCGGGCCCCGTTACTCCCGTACCGCTATCTACAGGCCTTATCCGGTGCCCCCAGTCGGACTCGAACCGACACTGGACGGATTTTAAGTTTGGCATGATCCCGACCTTCAATGGACGACAAGGAACGGCATGACTGCGGCACACTACTCAGCCCGCAAGCCTTATTGCGAAAGTTAATCACCGTTCGATCGCTGGACGCGGAAGAGCTTCACCTCGCCCTTGACACCTTTGAGGTGCCGGGCGCCCGCGAACGACCACACGAATCCGTCCGCGGAACCGATTGCCTCGCGGGCGGATTCGGAAACCAACACGGTACCCGGACGTGCCGCGCCGGTGACGCGACTGGCCACGTTCACCGGGCTGCCGAACCAGTCGCCAGCGCGACGAACCGCACACCCCGATGCGACTCCAATGCGCAGCTGAGGCAAGTCCTCGTACTTCTCCGCGGCGCTGACGAGCGCCAGCATGGCTCGCAACAGCGGCGCCGGGTCGGTGCTGACGAACATCACCGCATCACCGATTGTCTTGATGAATTGCACCGGTGGTGCGGCGACGTCACGGGCAAGTTCGGACAGGCGGTTGGCCAGGTTTTCCAGTTCTTCGGGTGGCACCGCCTCACCCAGCCGGGTGAAACCGACAAGGTCGGCGAATGCGACCGCGACGTTGCGTGCGCCCGGGAGGGTGCCGGCCGCACGCTCGGCGACGCTCACCGCCTCGGTCTCCAGCGAGTGGCGCAGCTGCAATCGGAGCACGTCCTCGACCATCGGGCCGAGCAGCGGCGAGACCGTTCGCACCATCACTTCGTATGCCTGGGCGATCTGCAGCTCTGTGGCACCCGGTTGCAACACCGACTCGAGAACGACCTGGCGCATCACCTCCGCGGTAGCGGCGAGACCCTGCGACAGCACCCGTGATACCGCGATCACCTGCTCGCGGGTAAGTCCGAGGTCCACGAAGACCCTGGCGCGGGCCGCCGCCTCAGCGTCGGCCCGTAGGTGGACGGCCGCGTCCGGATGCCCCGCCCGGGGCAGGCCGAGCGCCCGCTCGAGGGCCTCCAGCAGCTCCAAGTCGATGCCGGTTTCTTCGCAAATCTGATGCGCCGACACATGAACCCCGTCATCACCGACGATGCGACCCGCCGGCATCAACATCGGGGCGAACTCTGCCCGGATCTGTTCGACGGCAAAACCCTCGCCCAGCAGCCACTCGACCAGTTCGGCCCGCTCCTGGCGCGCTACTCCGTCGAGGCCGTCGAGCAACCCCGACGCTTCGATGTCGACGTAGCTTCCCATTCGGCCAACGTACAACGGCAGAATGACCAGTTGGTGCACGCTTTCGACATCGCAACGGATCTCGCCGCGCCGCCGGAAGTGCTGTGGCGACACGCGACTGGCGTCGACGGGGTGAACAACGAACTCATACCGCTGATGCGGATGACAATGCCGCGCGGTCTGCGCGAGGCGACGCTGGATCAACTGCCGCTCGGCGAGCGGGCTGGGTGGGAGTTCCTCAGCATGTGCACCCCGGTACCCCGTTCGTACCCCGAACGCAACCGACCCGTAGCCGTACTCGGGCGGTACCGTAGTCGTGTGCCAACCGCACTAAAGGCACTGTTGCAGTGCAGATTTGCGTTAGCGACGGACCCCGCGACCGGGAGGTTTCCGAACGTAGATTCGACACGATATAAAGCTTCCAAACTAGCTACGCGGGTTCGATTCCCGTCGCCCGCTCCATGTGATGTCTCGGGACATCGTTGGCGGATGTCCTGGGACATAGTTTGCAGTCAACATCGGTTTTTTGGGCTTCTTCCGCAGGGAACGCCGCGTGGTTGGTAGTCGCGCGTGGGGTCGAGAACCAGTTTGCGGATGAGTTGGCCGGTGTTGCGGTGCAGGATGCGGATGTCGAGGTCGTTGGCGAGGACGATGACGTGGGTGCCGGCCAGACGGCGGCCCAGGCCGATGTGGTGCAGGCGGCTGTTGTAGCGCAGCGTGATGGTGCCGCCGGTGTCGATGGTGTCGCGGCGGACCCGGTAGTGCGGCGGGATGTGGTAGCCGGTGGGGAAGGCTTTGGGCCGGGCCTGGAAGGCCTGGATGGGGGTGGATCTGGCGAGAGCGCGGTGGGGCCGCACGGTGTTGTAGTAGGCGCTGAAGGTGTCGAGTTGGTGTTGTAGCTCGACCAGCGGGGCGGCGGCGCGCTGAGCTCTGAGGTGTTTTTTGAGTGTTTGGTGAAATCGTTCGATGCTCCTATGTTTGTCAAGCGGCTGTGGTGAGGGCCGTCGAGTGACCTTGCCGCAGGTCTGGGGGTGGTAGGGCCGCGAGGTCAGGTATTTGACGCTCAGCGCGCCCAGGGTGATCTCCAGGGCGGTGCGGCCTTGTCCGCGTTGTTTGGCGGTGAAGATGGCGCCGTTGTCGGTGAGCACCGATGCTGGTGTGCCCCAGCGGTAAAAGGCGGCGGCGAAGGTGTCCACGACGTCGGGTCCGGTGGTGATGCGTCGGGCGTGGCTGGCGACTAGGAGCCGGGAGTGGTCGTCGATGATGTTGAGGATTTCGACTTCGGTGTGGTCGGCCAGGCGCCAGTGGGTGACGTCGGCTTGCCAGCACTGGTTGGGCTGTTCGGCGCAGAAGCGTTTCCACGACGAGCGGGGTCGTTTGTGCGGTTGGGGTGTGACGAAGCCGCGGCGGGCCAGGATCCGCCAGATCGTGGACACGGCAGGGACGTTGGCGATGGTGGGATCGTTGGCCAGGTGGGCGGCGATGGTGTCAGCGCCGGCGTCAAAACCTTGTCGCGACAGGGTCTTACGTAGTCGTACGATGCGTTCTTCGGTCTCGGCGGTAACGGCGTGGGGGCTGGTGTGGGGTCGGCGCGAGCGCGGCTCGAAAGCAGCAGCTCCTTCGGTCTCGTAGCGGCGACACAGCTGTTGTACCCAGTACCGGGAGATGTCGTAGTCGCGGGCGACGTCGCTTTTGCTGCGTCCCTCGAGCACGACGGCGGTGATGACGAGCTGCGCCTTCGACATGGCCGGCCTCCCTCAACGCTGAGGTGCCAACTATGTCGCGAGACAGCTGCCAACTATGTCCTGAAACCAGACACCGTCGCCCGCTCAAATACTCCTACCTGGTAGGACGATTTTCGTGCCGTCGCGCAAATGTCCGATCCTCCAAGCCCGTACCCCGTACGTACCCCGCCAGGCGTGTCGACACGTCAACGGCGGATAGCCGTCGCGTCGTCCAGACGGAAGCTCTGGCGAGCGGCTTGCCGAGCGGATCAATCGATTTGTCAACGTATCGCCGGCACCAACCCAACCACTCCACAGCCGCGTCGCGCTCGACACCAGGGCTCATTCCGTCTACCGCCGCCGTTATGGCTTCCAAGAACTCCCGGAGCTGACTGGCCTCGCGCCACGCAGCATGTTGGCTTCGCATCGTCTCTGCACGGACATTCTCCGCGTGCCGGATCTCAGCCAGCCGCTCGGCTTCCTCACGGATCCGCTGGCGTTCGACCTCCGATGGCGGCCAGTACCGCCTGGGTGGAGGCGCGGTCACCGACCGCGATCCGTGCTCCCCCATCGGGGTAGTGACGCACGTGTAGGCCCGCGTTGTCGAATGCGTGTCGCCAGGCGCGGCCCTGCTCGGGCAGGTAGACGAAGTTGGCGTGCGCGGTAGGGGTGTAGATGCCCATTGCCCGTATCCGGCGTTGCAGGTAGCGGCACTCGCGGGTGATCAGCCGGATGCGTTGCCGTAGTTGATCTTCGGCATCATAGGAGACGGCGACCGCGACCGCGCTGGTGATACTCATCCCGAACGGCAGCTGCATCGTCCACAGCGTCTTGGCGAGTTCGGGTGATCCGAAGCCGTAGCCGATCCGCAGACCGGCCAGGCCGTAGGCCTTCGAGAACGTGCGCAGCACCACCACGTTCGGGAACCGCTGGATCAAAGCCGGCGCGTCGAGGCGGTGCTCGGGGGCGACGAACTCGATGTAGGCCTCGTCCAGCAGCACGACGGTGTCCGGGGGTACTCGCCGCAGGAACCGCTCCACGTCGGCGGCGGACTCCACGGTGCCGGTCGGGTTGTGCGGCCGGCACAGCACCACCACCTTGGCGTTGCACGCAGCGTCGGCCATCGCGTCCAGGTCATGGTTTCCGTGTTCGTCCAGCGGCACCGTCACTGAGATCAACCGGGCCATCTGCGCGAAGATCGGATACCCGTCGAATGTCGGGGAGGTCATCACGATTCGATCGCCGGGGCTGGTCACCGCGTGCAGCACCTGCATCACCACGCCGGTCGCACCCGCGCCCAGGATGACCTGCCCGTCGCGCACGCCGATCCGCCCGGCGATCAGGCCGCGCAGCCGCTCGGGTAGGAATTCCGGGTAACGGTTGGCCGCGCCGATCGACTCGATCAGTGCCGCGCGCACTGCGGGCAGCGGCGCGAACGGGTTCTCGTTGAGCGAGAGCGCCAGTGGATCGACCGCGTCGGGCAACGTCGCCAGGATCTCCGCGGCGATGGGGGTGGCATAGCTGACCGATGTCATCAGTCCCGACCGCCCCACCGGACCGCGGCCGCTCCGGCGAAATCACCGGCGTGTGCGAAGGCCGCCATCATCACCACATCGCCCGCCTTGACTCGACCCTCGGATATCGCCCGGTCGAAGTTGATCGGGATGCCGGCGCCGAACAGATTGCCGCAGTCCTCGAACGTGTCGCAATGCCGCTCAGGGGGCAACTCCAGCGCGTCGCGCCAGTTGCGCAGGAACGCCCGGTTCGGCTGATTCGTCACGAGCAGGTCAAGGTCCTTGGGCTTCATGCCAATCCGGTCACACACGGCGTACGCCACCTCGGGCACCAGACGGTTCCCGCGGGCAAGGACCTTGGTGATCTTGCCTTCGGTGAAGCCGACGTGACCCTCGCCGGGACCGGGCCGCCAGTACTTGCGGGGTGGATTGAAATCGACCGTCATATCAGCGGCGTACTCACCGAAGGTCCGGCACTCGACATCGAGGATCGGGGATCGGTCCGAAAGTGTAAGCAACCCAACAGCTGCGCCGTCACCGGGAACCGCCGCCTGGGCCTTACGGCGAATTGTCTCCTGGTCAAAAACCTGCCCGGCGGTGTTCGACGCCAAGGCGATCAGCGCGGAACTGCCCGCACCGGAGGCCAGCAATTGCCGGGCCAACTTCATCATCAGCACGAACACTGCACACCCACCGTTGTGCAGGTCGAAAACCCACTCCGGCCGCATGCCAAGGCGATCCGCGACCCCGCTGCCGCATCCGAAAACCGGATTGTCGGGCAGCTGGGTGTGCGTGATCAACACGTCGGCGCCCGTGACCGCATCCTCACCATGCCGTGCGATCAGTCCGGCGGTGGCCTTTTCGATCATGTCGACCGCGGTCTCGTCCTTTCCGACGTGATGCCGGAACTTCGGCGCGCGGAACATGACGTTGTCGCGCAGGTCATCGGATTCGGCGAACTGCGCGTAGTAGCCGGCGGGTATCGGCTCGCCGGGCAGATACGTGGAGACGTCGATCAGGCTGACGGTAGGAGTGCTCATTCTTTGCTCATCTCATCCAGTCCGGGGTCACCGGCAGTCCGTTGTGGTGGCGGTATTCGGCGATCGCCTTGAGGTTCTTCAGCTCCAGCATGTGGCCGGCGCCGAACATGTCCCAGAAGTCGCCGACCCAGACCGGGCGCTTCGGTGGCGCCGTTTCCGGGTAGGGGTTCTTGTCGTAGAACGGGTGGTGGCAGTTCGTCCACAGCACCACCGACCCCGGCTTGTCGAACACCACTTTGGCGTCGACGATCCGCATCAGGTAGATCATCCAGAGGTGCGCGCCCTGGTCCCACGCGCAGTGGTAGTCGACCGTCCTGGCTTCACGGTTGGCCACCGTGCGCGTGAAAATCGGGCTTCCCTTTTGCTTTTCGTTCGGTGCGCCAAGCTTGTCGTAAGCAATCCAGAGACCTGGCTCCTCGGTGGGCGCGAAGCCGCGCAGGCTGTAGCTCCACTCCTCGAGGCTGCGGGTGTCGGCGATGTAGTCGAACAACTCATCGGGCGGGCAGTCGATGTAGTCGTTGACGGTGCAGTACTCGCCGAACACCTGATCGTGCGGGTACACCGACCGCATCCCCTCCATGATGATCGGGGTGGCCTGCTCCCGCGGAGAGGTCTCGATGCGGATTACTCCGTCGATCGGGTCGGTGCTGCCCGTGTGGGTAGCAATATCGTCAAGCGTTGATAGTGACATGGGAATGGTGCTCCTTTGTTTTCGGAAGATGGTTTGTGCGAGGCGTTCCGGTGACGGCCTTGGTGAGAAACGGTGCGAACGGGGGAACTTCGTCGGCGGCGCATTCGAGGCTGATGACCGACGGGCCGTCGACGTCCAGCGCGGCCTTTACGGCGGCGAGCAGCTGGTCGATGTCGGCGACGTCCACTGACGGCAGGCCGGGGAACATCGCAGTCAGGCCTGCTCCCAAATTGCTTGGCCCGAACCGGTTGTAGGTGTAGAGGTCGTCGTAGAGCAGCTGCTCACGTGTGAGACACATCGCGTGTGCGTGGTTGTCGAACAGCACGAAGGTCACCGGCAGCCGGTATTGCAGCGCGGTGTGAATCTCCATGCCGTGCATGTAGAACGCGCCGTCGCCGGCGATCACCACGGTGCGCCGGCCACGGGCGAAGGCCATGCCGATGCCGGCCCCGAAGCTGTAACCCATGCCGCCCATGCCGAGCGCGACCAGGAACCGGCCGCCGCGCCGGACGGGCAGGTGATGGATCGCGGCGGCGCCGGTGTTGCCGGCGTCGACGACGACGTCGACCCCGTCGGGCAGCGCCGCGTCCAGCACCGTCATCGCGTCGCGGTAGCGCACACCCGGCCCGTCGCACGCCGGCGGCTGCAGCTCGGTGCGCGGCACCATATCGGGCACGCGCATCCGGGTCGGCCGCCCGCGCCCTGATAGCTGCCGCGTCAGCAGCGACAGCGACCCGCGCAGGTCGTCGGTGTGCACATGGGTGCAGGGCAGATACGGCGGCGCCGAGCCGATTGAGAGCGTCGGCACCGACGCCAGCGCGTCTTCCAGTCCGGTGCGCGCGGTCACCGTCATCCTGGTGCCCACCAGCAGGCACAACCCACTGTCGGCGACCGCGGCGGCCACCCCGGGGTGGCCCATCACGCCGGTCACGCCCAGCGCTGATGACGAGCCCATCCCGGGGGTGCCGGCGACGTCTTTGGCGTCGGGGACGGTGGCCACCCGGGCGCGCAGCACAGCGCGCAGCCGCTCGAGTTCGGCGCGGGCATCGTCACGTGCCACCTGCTCGCCGGCAATGATGGTGATCGGTCCGTCGGCGCGCCGCAGTGCCCGTGCGATCGGGTGCGGGTTACCGAGCCGTCCCCTCATCTGCTCGGCGTTGCCGTGCGCGCGGCCGTTCACCGCGCCCGAGCCGTTGGGAACGACAGAACCGTTATCAACGACGCAGCCGTTCATCGCGACCGAGCCCTGCTGAATGTTCTTGGGCAGCAGCAACACCGCGGGCCCGCCGGTGCGGGCGGCGGCGAGGGCTTCCGGCAGTGCCGAGATGATGTCCTCGGGCGTCGTCACCCGCCGGCAGTACACCGACACCGCGGAGAACAACACCTCGGCGTTCAGCGAGCCGTTGTGGCCGCTGGTGTCCTGGAAGCTGCCCAGCCCGTCAAGAGTGGTCGGTGGTTGTCCGACCAGTGCCAGCACCGGGACCCGGCTGGTGAACGATTCGCCAAGTCCCGCAACGAGATTCAGCGAGCCGCCCCCGGACGTTGCCGCGACGACACCCAGTGCGGTGCCTCCCCGGCTGCAGCCATCGGCCATGGTGGCGGCGGAGAATTCGTGCTTGGCCAGGATTGCGGTGATGTCGCCCCGAAAGTGTGCTGCATCGTAGAGATCTTCGATGTTGGCGCCGTCGACGCCGAAGATGTAGTCGACGCCGGTCGCTGCGAGATGCTCGACGATGTGGTCGACCACCCGGTATTGCCGAGCCATTTGATTACCTGACTTTCCCGCGCCTACCAATGAGCACGACTGGTGAGTAACTTCGGTTCACCGAGTGCGCTATGTCACAGGTTGCGTTGAAGCAGCACGTCTCCCTGAGCTTCGGAAACGATTCGTACGGCAGCGATTTGGTCCATCGGCATCGACGTGCTCCCGGTGGGTGTTGCGGTGACTCCGGTGAGCGCCACCATCGCCAGGTTGTCGCCGGTCTCGGTCTCGTCGTGGCCGGAATTCTGCGGCAACACCCCGTAGGTGCAATTCATCTGGATGCGGGTACCCCGGGCCTGGCTGCTGATCGTCATGGTGGAATGCAGCGGTGTGGCCGCGACCGGCGTCACTGCCAGCGCGGAGCCTCGCCTGCGGCGGCACCGCAACCGGCGCCACTGGATTCGACTGGACCGCGACCAGCACACCGAGCGCCAGCACCGCGGCCGCGGCGGCCGTGACGGTCCATGTCATCAGACGCGAACGGCGTCGCCCCCGGCCTACCTTTGCCAGCAGGAGGTCAACTGCAGCGGGTTGAGCGGGGGCGGCGCGCCCGATTCGCCGTCGTCGATTGCGGCGACGTCGTCGCGGGTCAGCTGCGCCAGCAGCGCTGGCATGCCACTGAGCTCAGCGACGGACTCCCGGCAGGACGGGCAGCTGTTCAGGTGCGCCTCGAATTCGTGACGATCGGCACTGGACAACGATCCCAGCACGTAGGCGGCGTCCCACCGCGCGTACTCGTCGCCGTCTCCTACTAGCGGGAGCGCACGGGGTGGCGGGAATCGCGTCATCGTGTTACCCCCAGTTCCTGCAATGTCAGCCGCAGTGCACGCACCGCATAGTGCAGCCTCGACTTCACGGTGCCTTCCGGAATCTGAAGATCGTTGGCGATCTGCGTCGTCGTCCAGCCCTGGTAGTAGGAGCGGCTAACCACGGCGCGGTGCTCGGGCGACAGCTGTGCCACCGCGTCGCCGATCAGCATCCGGTCCAGCGCGGCATTCACCTCGTCGGGGCCCGCGTGCTCGGGCACACCCGAACCGTCCGGCGGGCTTACTTCCTTGCGGAAGCGTGCACTGCGGTGTTCGTCGATGATCATGTTGCGGGCGACGGTGAACAGCCAGGCCACGGCCGACCGCTCGCTGTCGTTGGTCACCTCGGGGTGCTGCCACGCGCGCAGCAGCGTTTCCTGCACCACATCCTCGGCGCGTGCCGCATCACGGGTCAGCCCCATGGCGTAGCGCCACAACCGGGGGGCGTGCTCGTCGTAGAGCACCCGCACCGCGACGGCCTCCGGATCTTCCATCACCAACCTCCTGCTAATGACACGAAGTTGACGACTATTTAGTTCACCTTACTTCACCGGGGCCGCGGCTGAGCGGCACCGGTGGGCACACGTAGCCGAGGGTGATAGTTTTCGCAGTCGGTCGATCGGGTCGGTCCTGCCGGTGTGCGTAGCAATATCGTCAGGCGCTGGTAGTGACATTTCGGAATGGTTCTTCTTGGTGTTCGGAAGATGATTTGTGCCGGGGGTTCGGGTGACGGTCTTGGCAAGAAAACGGCGCGCCGTTGATCGCAGCGGAGCCGTTATGAAGGACCGATCCCTTGTGCGCGACCGAGCGTTCAGAAGTCGCCGTCCCAATCGCGTGCGTGCTCACACACACTGCAACGGCAGCCCTTAGCGTGGACTTCGTACCGTGCCGTGCTATGCACAACGGTTGGGGCAACACGGTTGGCTTGCATGATGACCAGCCAATTGTCAGGCAGATTTACCATGTGGTTATCTCGTTACCTGTGGTTGTTGTAAGTAAAGAACGGCCCGTAGGTGCTCCCGATGTAGAGGTCACCCGCCGATTGAGGCGAAGGCGAGATGTTCGGTGTCTGGCATTGGGGTGAGCCCCCCCGCGGTGACGCAGGCGGCTGACTCGCCGCGGCCGGTGCGGCAGCAATCGTTGCCGCAGCAGCTCCCGCCACCAGCAGCGGTGCGATGTAGTTCAATCTGACTTGAATGGCGGCACTCCTTCGATTGGATGCCTAGTAGGGTCAATGCCGCGGGCGCTCGGATTTATTCACACTCAAACGTTTTCGGACGTTGCGTCTCTCGGCGTTCAGCGAGCCGTAGTGTCCGCTGGAGTCTTGAAAGCTGCCCCGCCCGTCGTGGCTGTTCGCGAAGTCCCGGAACGAAGATGTCGTCGACCCCGGTCGCCGCGAGATGTTCGACGATGTCTACCAGGCGTTATCGATCACCCGTTCGGGCGTGGAAATAGCTTCCCAAGCTGAATACGCGGGTTCGATTCCCGTCATCGGCTCCAATCTGAACTGCGGCGATGGGTCGATTCGCCGGTTCGCTCGGCGCGCCGGTCCCGTATCGGTCCCGTGCGTCGAGCCGCCCGAGGGTTACCCAGCACCCCGGTCGCCGCGCGAGCGTCGGGGCGGATTGATACCGTACCGGCCTTCTCGTGTTGACAGGGGTAGAGCCGGGCCGTCGTATCGTACGGTTGGTTCGTGGGCGAGACGCCGCCGCTACCGCTGCCCGAGCACCCGGAGTTGCGAGAGTTGGCACAGGCTTTGGAGGCAGCGGGGGTCGCAGCCGAGATCCTCGACTACAAGTGGCGCGTCGTATACACCACCAGTGAGGACGCCCTCGGTCTGGGACTGGACCCGGCCGAGATGCACCACCACTACGGTCTGTCGCTGGTCATCCGACCGGAGCACCGACCGGACTGGGTGACCGACCGACAAACAGGTAGTCGGTGGTGGCGGGCGGCCGGCCCGCACATGGTGCGCGACGTGCCGCCGGACGACCCGGACTTCGACGAGGTGTTTGGCCGGCAAGCCCCCCGTGCGCGCGAGCTCACGCCCGCCCCGCCGACACTGGCGCACCGAATCGAGATGGACTTCGCGAAGCTGGCATCGTTCGACAAGTCGTGGCCCACTCCGGCCCAACTCGTGCACATTAGGCTGCACGACGCCAGTGGCCGTTTCATCGGCACTCTGATGCTGGCGATCACGAACCTGCCGCAAAGCCTCGCCATGCGGCTGGATCGCGGCGACATCGAGATGTACCGCCGCATGGATCGCCTTCGCGAGCCATGCCGCCGAGCAGCGGCGATCCTGTTCGCCGACCTCGAAGCCTCCGGCGAGCTGTCCCGACGACTATCGTCACGCGCCTACTTCGAACTCATCCGCGCGCTGACCGACCTCATCGATTCGGTCGTCGGCGCGCACACAGGGATTCTCGGCAAGCACGCCGGCGACGGCGCGTCGGCGTTGTTTCTTGCTGAGGATGCCGGCGGTGACAGCGCCGCGGCGCGCAGCGCGATTGAGGCGGCACGCGAAATTCGTGACCGGGCAACGGCATTGAGGGACAGCGTGCGCGTCAAGGTCGGCGTGCATTGGGGTGCCACCCTCATGGTCGGCCAGGTCTCTACGCGTGGCCGGCTCGAAGTCACCGCACTCGGCGATGAGATGAACGAAGCCGCACGCATCGAGAATGCAGCCCACGGTGGGGTTGTCCTTGCCTCCAAAGACGCCATCGAGCGGCTCAGCACCCAAGACGCGCATTCGCTGGCCGTGGATCCGGACACGCTCACTTATCGAACCATCGCGGAACTCACCACCAACGAAAAGGCAGTCCGTGATGCAGGTTCGATCGCGGTTGCCGAACTCTAGGGTCGTGGCCACCAGCCCCGCCACCGCCGACAGGGTTGGCAAGGAGCTACGCATCCGCTATGAGTCGGGCGAGAGTATCCGTCAGATCGCCGACGAGACCGGTTATGGCATCACACGCGTTCGCGGGCTGCTGGAGAGGGCGGGTACAACCTTCCGGGGCCGGGGCAGGTGAGCACTTAGCCGTGTAGCGGGACAACATTTCCGCTGTAGCTCGGCGTCGGCCCGGTCGCCAACGCACCGAGCGCCGCCATGTTGCCCGCGTGGTCGTCGGTATTGATCAGATGGGCGTACACGGTCAACGTCGTCTTAACGTCTCGGTGGCCCATGAGCTCCGCGATGTCGATGGGCTTGATTCCCGCCTGCGACGCACGAGCTCGCGTACGTGTGCCGAATCGTGGAACTTCAGTTCCGGCGATAACGCGGCCCGTCGGCGTCTTTTCGCGTTTTTACGGTGGCAATTCCCACGCCGAGTAGCGGCGGTAAGTTTGCTAGCCGAGCCGCCTAAGGGCCGCAGGCCGCCCGGTCGCCGGGGTGACGCCGGGGTGAGCGGCTTAACCGCGACTGCCGGGCAAGCACAAATAGCCTCTGAGCAGGCGTTTTTAAGGTGGGGCGGGCGGGGCTCGAACCCGCGACCAACGGATTATGAGTCCATACCCTGTATTTGCCCTCGATTTCAGCAAACGTTACAGACTGCTGGTAGCGACGCCTTCGCAAAGCTGTCATCCCAGCTAGAGGTCGATATCGACAGCCTTCAGTAACGTCTCCTGCGTGTCACGTATCGCTTCGTATTGTTTGCGTGCGGATCGCATAAGCCGCTGGGGTGACGCTGGGGTGAGATTTGCGCCGATAGCAACGTTAGCTGGCTCTGGATGGCATCCCTTGAGTGAGCACCACGACCACAGCCTGCGAATGCGCCTGCCGCTACGCGAGATGGGGGATCTGCAGCAAGCGGCGTTAGTCTCCTAGGCAGTTAGGCAGCGTGGCTTGCGCCCGACCGGTCCGTTTCCGCCTACTGTCGGCCATCCGGACCGGACCGCCGCATCACCACGGTGCGCGCGGATAGCATGTTGCGAATGCCATCGGGCCCTGCCGCCGATTCCCCGCAGGATCTGGTCTCGGGGCTGCCGGCCACGATGACGGTGATCACGATGGGCCTGGGCTACGCGATGTCGGTGGCTGATCCGACGATACTGTCGGCCAACATGTCACAGGTGCGGCTCGGGCTGGGCACCTCAACCAGCACGGCCAGTTTCATCGCCAGCCTCGCGACGCTGACGATGGCCGCCGCCGTTCTGGGAGCCGGCACGCTGGGCGATCTGTATGGCATGCGGCGCATGTTCGTCATCGGACTGTTCGGCACGATCGCGTTCGGTGTGCTGCCCGCCGCGGTGCCCTCTGCGGCAGTGTTGGTGGTGGCCCGCGCCGGTGTCGGAGTGGCTCTTGCGTTTCTGCTCGGTTTGTCGCTGGCGATCGTCAACGCGGTGTTCCCGCCGGGTCGACGAGCGACGGCGATCGCACTGTATTTCGGTGCCGGATTCGCCGTCGCCACACCGCTGCCTGCACTCGGCAGTGTGCTGGCGACCCACATCGGCTGGCGCGCATGCTTTCTCGTGACGCCGGCCATCGCTGTGCTGACGTTGGCCATCACGCTGCGGTACGTGCCCGAGACACCGCGCGCCGCCCGCACCCTCGACGTGCCCGGCCTGGTGCTCGTCGCCGTCGCCCTACTCGGGCTCATCTACGGGATCTCGCGGCTAGAGACCGGCGTCAATGCCGGGGCCATCGCGGCGATTCTGGTGGGCCTGGTGGCCGCCGCCGGGTTCGTGATCCGCGAGTTGCGCACCCCTGAGCCGGCGCTCGATCTGCGGATCTTCGGCTCCGGCCGGTTCAACGCCGCCGTGACCGCCGGCCTGACGTTCAACTTTCTGGTTGGCGGGTCGATGATCCTGTTCGCCTTCTATCTGGTCACCGTTCGCGGTGAGTCACCGCAAGTGCTCGGCCTTTTGCTGATCCCGGCGACCGCGCTGGCTGCGCTGGCCGCTACCGCCGCCGGCCCGGCCGCGACCCGGTTCGGTGACCGCGCGGTATTGGTCGGCGGGCTGGCCGTTATGCTCGTCGGCCTGCTCCTGCTCCCGATGTTCGATGAGTACACCTCGCTCGCAGTGGTTTTCGCCGCCGTGGCCCTCACCGCCGTCGGTGGTGCGATGGTGGCGACCCCGCAGGCGACGATCATGATGGCTAGCGCACCCGCCCATCTCGGCGGCGCGGTTTCGGGCGTCAAATGCGCTGTCAACCAAGCCGGTTATTCGCTCGGACCCGCCGTGTTTGCCCTGGTCGGCGTCAACCTCGTCATCAGCGAAGGCATGCACAAGCTGGCCGGCTCCGGCATCACCCTCGAGGAGGCGCGGGAGGCGTTCCGCGCGACCCAGGGCGGTGGTCCGGTCGGCGGGTCACATGTCATCGACCCCGACCGGGCCCGAGTGGTGGTCGCGGCGGCGATCCAAAGCATGCTCGACGCCATCCATACCCTAGGTCTGATCATGGCAGTGGTGCCGATATCGGCCATCTTCGTCGCAATGGTGTTGATCAAGCACAAAGCGCCGCGGTGACACACACACACACACACACTCGATGCGGGCGACTTTGCACAAAGGAAAGCCGTCACACCCGCGAGTAGCTCTCGGCAGTCTGACGTCCAGCCTCTAGGGCGGTGTGCTCAAGGAACTTCGGGGCCCGGCACACCGCGTCGAGTAGCGAGACTCGGCGCACGACATGACTGCAACCCCATCCGCCGCGATGCCCTCGTATGATCAGCGCGGAGCGAAGGTGATCACCAGCACGTCGCGTTGTGCGGGCTCGGCGGGGTCGACGGGGCGGATCGGCGAGACGCCGTGCAAGATGCGACGGTCGTCGCCCAGGAGCAGGGTGCCGGGCTCGGTGAGCGTCGTCGTCAAAAGCCGACGACCGTCCAGGCCGAATACCGAGCTCTCGCCGCCAATGGCATTGCGCCGGCCGACCAGCAGCGCGGTAACGAGCGTGACACCGTCGCGGTGCAGGCCCTCGGGCGTGGGCCGTCCCTCGCCGTCCGCCGATGCGAGGACCCGGAACGGATGCACCTTGGCGCTCCACTCGGGAACATCGTCCAGGGCCGCCGCAACGCGGCCCAACAGCTTCAGCAGGCCGTGCAGCAGCGGGTCAGTCGCGAAGACGTCGGTCAGCGGCTCGAAGTGGCGATCGCTCTCGATGTAGAGGGGGTTGGAGTCCTGCGGCTGCACGAACGCGCGGTGCGGCATTGCGTTCGCGACCCCATCGGCCGCCCCGACCGAGAACCACCCGTAACGGCGCAGCCGCTGCGTGCCGAGCTGGGCAGCATAGCTGTCGCGGATCAGCTCCTCCCAGTGCGCGGAGAACCGGGACCAGGCGTCCGCGCCTGCCCGCAGGCACCGAGTCAGATCGGCCGAGGGCATCAAGGACACGCCGACCGAGGTGAGCAGCCGCCTGGCGGTTTCGACCGGATCCGCGTCAGCCCTGCTCGTCGCCGTGAGTCCGGGCGTCATTCCTTTTCACTTCCCGTCCACCCCTGCCGGGTAACGTACTTGGAAGTCGATGCCGCTAAACCGCTAACCCACTGACCTCGGCGGGTTTGACCCGTGCCGGTCCACTGCATTTACAGTTTGCTTGATTCTCGAACGACCACCGGCACCGACTGTCGAAAGGCCACCATGATGAATTCGAGCCGGCGTTGACGATCACCTACCCGGACCCGCTTGAGATCGTCGTCACCGACCCGGGTGTATACGCACCGCAACACGATTCCCGACTTCTCATCGAGGCGCTGCAAAAGACCAACCTTGCGCCCGGGCGCCATGTGCTCGATTTGTGCACCGGCAGTGGCGTCGTGGCGGTGACCGCGGCGCAACTAGGGGCGTTGAGCGTCACCGCGTTCGATATCTGTCCGTGTGCCGTGCGGTGCTCGCGCGCCAATGCCGAGTCTGCCGGGGTGCAGGTGAACGTCCAGATCGGGTCGCTGACGGAGGCGCTGGCACGGGCCCCTTTCGACGTCGTGGTCTCCAACCCGCGGTATGTGCCGACCGGCCCGGAGGCCGACAGTGAAAGGATCCCGCTGGACGCGGGACCCGTGCGGGCCTGGAACGCCAGGCGACGACGGTCGCCTGGTACTCGACCCGCTGTGCGCCGCGGCACCCGACCTGCTCACCGGCGGCGGCACAATGCTGATCGTGCAGTCGGAATTCTCGGGCGTCGAACAATCGCTCATGGAACTGAGGGCGCGCGGCCTGGATGCGGAAATCCTGATGTGGCAATGGGTTCCGTTCGGTCCGGTGCTAACCACGAGGGCGCAGTGGCTGGAAAGCATCGGTTGGCTGCAAGAAGGGCGACGCGAAGAGGAGCTGATAGTGATCAGGGCGGACCAGACCACGTGAGCCGCACCGACCCCCGCATCGTCCGCGTCGTACCCAACGGGCCGGTGCTCGTCGAGGGGCCGGTGCACATCGAGCTGCCCGACGGCAGCGTTGTGGAATCCGATCGCTTCACGGTTGCGATCTGCGCGTGCCGACGCAGCACGACCTATCCGTTGTGTGACACCAGCCACCGGCTTCGGCAACGTGGTGAACCGTCAGCTCAGCGCCCGGCGTAAGGACGTCTGCCCGGCTCTCCAACGGGCCATGATGTGGTCGGCCAGCCGGTTCTCCACGACGTCACGCGCCCGGATGCCGAACACCACGTTGCGCTCCAGGCATGGCTCCCGGGCCACCAGGTCCCCCACGACGTCGCTGCGCACCACCTGCTCATGCACCGCGTCGGCCTCGACGTGCTCGCGGTAGAACCCGACACAGGCCGGCGATGCACCCATCCGCTGCAACGCGTCCACGAGCCGGCGCGACCCGGGCGACGACGTGATCTCCGTCGCAGCGAAATGACCGATGGCCGCGCCGCGCATCGATCGGTGCAAGCCGAAGTACGACATCAGGTTCACCACGGCCAGTGTCTCGCCGGGCACCGCGTCGAGGTAGCCGAGGTAGGAGTCGTCGAGTCCGGCGGCTGTCATCAGGTCCGCGTACAACTTCTGGTGCATGTGCTCGCCGCGACCGCCGCCGTACTCGTCGAATTCCACTGCGACAAAAGCGGCCTTCGCGTGACCCACCAGACGCGGGATCGCCCATGCGTGGGGGTCGGCCTCTTTGAGGTGGTACAGCGAACGGTGCACGAAGTACTCGCGCATCTGTTCCCAGGTGCCCTCGTCGCGCAGGTAGTAGGACGGGCCCACGCCGTCGACGGGCTCCACCGACGACACCTCCATCTCGGCGGCCGCCGTGTCGTCAGGACCGATGTCGCCGACGTGGCGGCGGACCTCGTCGACGAACGCGTCCTCGAGGCGCGCCCGCAGCGCCAGCGGCTGAGGGTTCCACTCCCAGCCGGGATCCACGCCGGCAAAGCCTCGGTAATGCAGCTCGTAGCAGACATACAGCGCCAGCTGCAGGTCCGTGCCGAACGGGTCGCAGTCCCCGACAAGAACGTGGGTGACGGCGCTGCTGGCAGGGTCGCCGGTGAGCATCTCGAGAACCGCCGCCGACAGCGGCCCCTGCGGCCGCGGAAGTGTCGGCTCGACGGAAGTCGATGCGAGCGTCATGGGGGATTCTCTACCCGAAATCTCGAACCCGTCAAACTATGACCGGTTAACGCTTGTATTAGACCCTCGGGGTCCGTCACACATGACCTACCGACCCGCGCGATCGTGACCCACGCCGAGCGCGTTGTCGTATTCGCCAAAGGTCACGGATTTGCACCTCTGGCTCAGCGGTCGGTCGGTCCACGCTGATCCTTTTGCGCCGCAACAGCTTCGCCGCCTCCACGTGCGCCGGGTCGCTGATCGCCTGATGAACGGCCTGGATCGGCCTTTCGGCGGTGCCGCGATCTCGCAGTCGGACGTCACTGCTTGGTCCTGGTGCCGATATCCATCGTGTAGCACACCGCTGTTCCGTCCAGCACGACGGTGCCGTCGTCCCGCGTGACGGTGGTTCGCAGTTCGGTGATCGGTTTGTCGGTGCGCACCGAGATGACTTCGACGCTGCCCGTGATCGTGTCACCGCAGCGCACCGGTGCCTTGAAGGCCCAATTGACATTCAGAAACACCGTGCCCGGACCCGGCAACTCCTCCGCCACAACGGCATTCAGGATGGCGCTGGTGACCCCGCCCTGGACGACGATTTCCCCGAACCGCGACGCCCTGGCCGCCGCTTCGTCGTAGTGCAAGGGGTTGCGGTCGCCGCTGATCTCGGTGAACAGGGCGATGTCGTTGTCACCGACAGTGCGCGAGAGCTGCGCTGTCTGACCGACGAACGGTGTCGTGCGCGTAGAGCTGGTAGTCATTGCTTTGCTCCTTGAGTTGGGGGTGGTTGTGTAGGGCCGACATCGCTACGGCACCGAGCAGGGGGCCGGGTGCAAGAAGCAGAAATGCGTATTGCCAACCGATCAGTTCGGCGACGACAGGAACGAGTTGGATGGTGACAACGGTCAACAGGAAACCGATCGCGGTCTGCGCGGTCAGGGCGGTGCCGACGAACCGGGTGTCCGTCGTCTCGCTGAGCACGGTGGAGAAGACGCCTGAGTCGGCGATGACGGCGGTACCCCACACCAAGAGGAAGACCACGAGAAGCAGCGTCGGGCCGGCGAAGAATAGTGGTGATGCCACGCAGCAGGTTCCGCTGATCACCAGCGCCGCCACCGCCGCCGGAGGGCGACCGAAACGGTCTGACGCCCAACCGCCCAGTAGGCATCCGACGGTCCCTGCGACTCCGATAGCGCCGAATGCGATGAACCCGGTCGACCCCACGGCCGCGTCGCCTCGTGCGCCCCGGCCGGCGACGACGAACATCGGCAGCCAGGTCCACAGGGCGTAGAGCTCCCACATGTGCCCGAAATAGCCGAGACTGGCCAGCCGCGGTCTGCGGTCGGTGAGCAGAGCGAGCGCGTAGCGCGGATTCGGGGCGGCCGCGCGGACGGCCAGATGGGGGCCGGGCCGAACCGCCGTGAGGGCGACGACGGCGCCCGCCGCAGTCAGTGCCGCCGCGGCCAGCATCACCGTTCTCCACGGCAGCGGTCCGAGGCCGGTGATGAGGTGTGGGAGGGCGGAGCCAATGGTCAGTGCTGCCAGCAGAACCCCGAACGTGCGGCCTCGATCGGTGGATGCCGACCATGACGCC
Source organism: uncultured Actinomycetota bacterium (assembly GCA_963813275.1). GTDB lineage: Bacteria > Actinomycetota > Actinomycetes > Mycobacteriales > Mycobacteriaceae > Mycobacterium. The sequence continues at coordinate 75,892 of CAWEYH010000003.1, forward strand.
ATCAACTTCATCCCCACCGGATAGACGCCGGCGAGGAACATCCCGGTGAGGAATCTCAGCGGGACCGCCGCGACGAGACCAGAGGCGAAAAGAGCCAGGGCCGCCGTGCAGGCCGCCGCGCCCAAGGCGCTTGCAGCGAGCAGGTGCTGCGGTGTGGTGCGGTCGGCGAGGTTGAAAACCGTCGAGGTGATCGCCCCGGCGACGAATCCGATTTGCACTGACGCGGTCAGCCAGACCGCCGCCGTCGCTCCGATACCCCAGTCGGAACGCAGGGTGGGCACGACCGCGGTGGCCGAGAACCACGCGCTCAGCGCCAACACCTGGACGAGCGCGACGAGCGCGCGTTGCCGGTTGGTGCGCGACAGCATCATCGTCCAATTCCGTTCAGGCGGCCGACATCTGGTCGAGGGCGCGCAGCGCGTCGACTTCGGGCCGCATCGCATCGCTCAGTTCGCGAAGGCATCCGCGCAGCTGCGCGAGATCCCAGCGGTAGCTCGCGATGCGTTCGGTGATGTCGAACAGCGGCTCGGACAGTCGGTCTCGGGTGCGCTCGTAGTCGTGGAGGGCGTTGAGCTGTGCCTGCCCGCCGCGGGGTGCGTCGAGCACCGCGCGGGCGAGCAGTTCCGCATCGCGCAAGGCGTCGGTGATGCCGTGCGCGGTGATCGGGTCCTTGAAATAACCTGCATCACCGACCAACGCCCAGCCCGGGCCGGCGGACGCGCGGATCCAGCCGGGTTGGCCGGGGAAGCCTCGCAACGTGCCGACGGGTGGTGTGTCGGCGATAGAGCGGGCCAGCTCCGGGGTGGCCTCGGCGAGCAGCGACCGGTACGTCGCGTCGAGCCCTGCGGACCGCTGCTCGGGCGAACCTGTCGCTTGCGGTGCCCGCCCAGACGCACGCCAAACCGTCGCCGGTGGGCACCACGCCCGCGGTCACCCCCTGTCGGTACGCCCAGTGGTAGCGATCGCGCGCGAGTCCGGGAAAGTAGCCGTACACGATCGCGCCGGACACCGTGCCGCGTCGCCGGAAGGGGGCGTCGACCGCTTGCGCGATCGTCGAGTTCCGCCCGTCGGCGCCGATGGTCAGCGGCGCGGTGGCGCGGAAACGAGTGCCTGTCCCGCGCTCGATGCCCTCGATGCCGCGCACCCTGCTGCCATCGGTGAGCAGGCGGGTCACCCGCGCCGGGGCGCGAACCTCAGCGCCTGCCGTGCGGGCGGCCTCCAGCAGCAGCGCGTCGAGGACGGTTCGGCGGGGGGCGCGCAGCGCCGATATTCCACCGCTCGGGCGGATGTCGACGGTCTCGATGTCGTCGCCGTAAGCGAACTCGGTCGAAACGATGGCTGGAGTGCCCGCGTCGATGACCGCGTCGAGCAGACCCCAGCGGTGCAGTTGCAGCACACCGCCGCGCATGAGCGCATGGGTGGACAGCGTGTCGGAACCTGGCCGGGTCGCCTCGACGACGAGCACACGCATGCCGCCGCGGGACAGCAGCATCGCGGTGGCCGCACCGGCACACCGGCCGCCGACGACGATCGCGTCGTAGTTGTGGTCCATGAGTTGCTCCTCAGTTCGAGTCGAGATAGTGGGTGAGGTGTTCGCTCAGGTCGGTTGCGTCGGCGGCTGCGCCGTCGATCAAGGTCGACTTGCGGCGGCGCAGGAATGGCATCCCCATCAGGTACAGGCCGGGGCTGAGGGTGATGCCGCCGTCGTGGCGGACATGGCCTTTTCGGTCGAAGACCGGAACGTCGAGCCAGGACAGGTCCGGACGAAATCCGGTGGCCCAGAGAATCGTTCGGACGGCGCCGGAGCGTAGGTCGAGGGTCAGCGGCGTGTGGGCGGGAACGGCGGTCGCTGCGAACCGTCGCGGCGGATCGCCACCGTCCAAGCCCGCTTCGGTCGCCCACGCATCGATGGTGTCGAGCAGCCGTCCGAGTTTGAGGTCGGCCAGCGCGAACATGTTCGGCAACGAGCCGGAGAATTGCGCGATGCCGCCTTCGATGCCGGCCAACCGTCCGACCAACTGCACGCCGAGTTGACTCAGCGAATTCAGGTCGAGGGTGGTTCTCTCGGGTGAACCGACCAGCTGCATCGACGGCAGGTTGCGGGCTTGGATCAGATCGGGTATCTGGTCGTAGCGCTCGTCCAACACTCCCGCCGCGTCCATCCACCACAGGATGTCCTTGCCTCGGTAGGTGCGCGGCATTCGGACGTGTTCCCCGACGGCGAGCGTGACCGGCCGGCCGGAGCGGTGCAGTTCCGCGGCAATCTGGATCCCGCTTGCCGAGGCGCCGACGACGAGGACCCCGCCGTCGGGAAGCTGGCTCGGATTGCGGTAGTCGGCGGGGGTGATCGTGGTGATGCCGGCGGGCACGCCGCCCTGCAGCGCAGGCACCTTGGGAACGGTGCTTGCGCCCGGGGCGAGCACAACCGATCGCGCGTGCCACAAGCCTTGGTCGGTCTGCACCAGGTATCCCCGCTCGTCCTTCCGCACCGATGTGACGGTGGTGTTGGCTCGCACGGGTGCCGCCGACTCCTTCGCGTAGCGCTCGATCAGTTCCACGACGTCGGGTGCCGCGAGGTACCCGTCGGGGTCGTCGCCTCGGTAGGCGTAACCCGGTAGCCGGGTCATCCAGTTGGGGGTGAGCAGTCGCAGCGAGTCCCAGCGCTGCGTGCGCCAGGAGTGCGCTACCTCACCGCGTTCCAGCACGACGTGGTCGATCGAACGGTCGGCGAGGCAGCGACTCATGGCCAGTCCGCAGTGCCCGGCACCCACCACGATCGCGGTTGTCTTCAGCATGGTGGGTCTCCTGTTGAAACGTCGCCCGGTCAGGACAGGTCGACGGTGACGGGGGTGGGGTTGGTCAGGATGTCGTAGACGGCCGAGCGTTTCTGCGATTGCGCGACAAGGGCTTTGATCTCGTCGGTGGTGGCGTCGGCGTCGATGGTGTAGGTCACCCTGACGCCGCTGAAACCGTTGCGGACATCGGGGTCCGCGCCGAGGATTCCGTGGATGTCCTCGTCGGCCTCGACGGTGGCCTGCACCGAGCGCAGCTGAATGCCGCGGCGCTGGGCGATCGAGGCGATGCCGGCGGTAAGGCAGCCGCCCAGCGCGACCAACACATACTCGACCGGAGTGATGCCGTTGTCCTGCGAGGCGAATGCAAGTGGATGGTCGACGTCATAGGTGAACGTCGTCTTGTGTTGTTGCTGCTCGCCCAATCCGTAGAAGGTGTCCACGCTCGAGCGGCTGTGGGTGCCGTTCACCCAGGAAACTCTTGTCCGCCATTGGAACTGGGCGATCTCCGGCGTGTCGGCCAGGGCCTCACGGACACCGAGCAGAGCTTCGACGTTGACGCCGTTGTCGACGGGGGTCTGGATTGTGGTCATGAGTGTTTCCTTTCTGTGGTGACCGGATCGATCGATGATCCGGCTACGGATTAATCTGTTGCCCAACCAATTTCACTATGAAGATCGAAAGGCAACCGTGTGTTGTGTTGTCGAAGTTCTCGAATGCTAAGTTGCGGAACGACATCGGGCACAATGACCTACAATGGGTGTGATCGGTCCCAGTTGGACTGGATATCTCGCCGCACCGTCTCGGCAGAGTCATCGAGCGCGAAGTACCGCGCACAAGTATGCTGCGGTCCGACATCGGCCCGATGACGAGTGAACCGCTCGTCGGTCCCACACCACAGCACAGGGTTCCGCTGGGGCGCGGGGCCGCTTCCCGCGGGCGATCGAAGATGACCATGCGAAAATGGTTGACCGGACGGGCATTGCGGCGCGTGAGGCATCTGCCTCAAATTCGCCCACACTGGGAGTCGGTCGTCGCCCATCGCACGCCACGCTGGGGAATCGTCGTTCGAGGCAACGACGGCATTCCGCGAGAACGCCGTCGGCCGCATCATCTCGATGCGCCGAACGATAGGAATCTGACGCCTCGGCCTGCATCGGTGAAAACTACCCATATTGCGGCGACGACTGCATCGGTGTTACTACCCAAATTGCGGCGATGAACGTGTCGGCGCGCACGTAGCATGTTCAGGTGCGCCAGGAACTGCGGTTCTGCACTGCGCCGGACGGCGTGCGTCTCGCGTACGCCACGAGCGGGCACGGCCCGGTGGTGGTCAAGGCCGGACATTGGATGACTCATCTCGAGCGCGACTGGTCGTCGCCGGTCTGGCGCCACTGGGTGGAGTTCCTAAGCGAGGAACACACCCTCGTCCGGTACGACGAGCGTGGCTGTGGCCTGTCCGACCGGGAGTGCCCGACTCTTTCGCTGGAGACCTGGGTCGACGACCTCGAGGCTGTGGTCGCTGCCGCCGGCGTGGACCGGTTCAGCTTGTTCGGCGCCAGCGGGGGCGGTCCGGTGGCGATCGCCTATGCGGTTCGTCATCCGGATCGAGTGGCTGGACTGGTGCTCTACGGTACCTACGCGCACGGCCGAGTCGCCCGCGATCCGACGCCTGAGGCGCGCGAGGAAGCAGAGATCCTCGTCTCGCTGACCCGGCTGGGCTGGGGCAAGTCGAACCCGGCGTTCCGGCGAGTGTTTACTACGTTGTTCATTCCGGGTGGCTCGGATGCGCAGATAGCGTGGTTTGACGAACTGCAGCGAGCATCGTGTTCGGGTGAGCACGCGGCCCGCTCCCGTGCGGTCCGGTACGCCGTGGACGTCAGCGATCTGGCGCGGGCGATTACGGTTCCAACGCTGGTGCTGCATGCACGGGACGACGCGGTCGTCCCGTTCGACGCCGGGCGCAACCTCGCGTCGTTGATTCCGGGCGCCAAGTTCGTCCCTCTCGACAGCGCCAACCACATCCTTCTCGAGGACGAACCGGCCTGGACCGAGTTCCGTGTGCAGTTGCGCAGTTTCCTGCCGGCAGGCCGCTCCGCGCCGCCGCTCGACAGTGGCCTGCTCACCGACCGCGAAATCGAGGTCCTCCGCTTCATCGCCCAGGGCAGGGACAACGACTCGATCGCGGCCGCCATGCACCTGAGCGTGCGAACCGTGGAACGGCACCTGTCGAACTGCTACGCCAAGCTCGGTGTCGGCGGCAAGTCGGCACGGGCAGCCGCCGCGGCCCGGCTCGCGACCCTGGAACTGTAGTGCCGTGGTTGGCGCTGATGGGTAACCGAGCGAACTACAGCCCCAAATCGACGATTTCCTCGAACGCGGCATCCTCACCGCCACAGCGCACCGCGGCAAAGTCTCCGGACTCACCGGGGCGGTTCAACTTCGTGCCGCTGCTTGTCCCACGGCTGCTGACAAGCAGGCCAAGGTGACAAGCCGGGAGCAGAAGCTTCAGCACCAGGCCTTAAGGTGGGGCGGGCTGGGCTCGATCCCGCGACCAACAGATTATGAGTCCGCGGCTCTCACCAACTGAGCTACCGCCCGGTATAGCGCGGCTCAAATCTTCCGACTCGTGGACCCGCCGGACAGCGATAGGACCACCTAGTCGCGATACTGAGCCACCAGGCTGGCGTATTCGTCGAGTAGGCGCAGCGACTCGTCCCGCGGTCGGGTGGGCAAAAGCAGCGCCAGCTGGCCAAAACCCAGGTCTTCGGCGGCGCGCCAATAATCGACCTTGTTGGGCGTGCCGAACATCGCCAGCGGGACGTCGTGGCCAGCGGCGCTGCGGAGCTGGTCTATGCGTTGGGTTAGCTGCTTCACCGGGAGCGGGTTGGATATCCAGCCAGCGTCATGCCGGACCACACGCTTCACCGTGGCATCAGAGTCGCCGCCGATGAAGATAGGTGGATGAGGCTGCCGTGCCGGCTTGGGCCGGCTGTACGACGGGCCGAAGTCCACGTACTTTCCGTGGTACTCGGCGGGTTCCTCGGTCCAGAGCGCCTTGATGGCCTCGATGCGTTCGTCCAGCAGCGCGCCGCGTGTCTTTGGGTCGGTGCCGTGGTCGCGTAATTCCTCGATATTCCAGCCGGCGCCGACGCCGAACACGAACCGGCCACCCGAAATCAGGTCGATGCTCGCGGCTTCCTTGGCCGTGATGATCGGGTCACGCTGAATGAGCAACGCAATGCCGGTGAATAGCTCGATCTTCGATGTCACGGCTGCGGCCGCGGCCAGCGTGACGAACGGGTCGAGAGTGCGGTAATAGATTTTCGGCAGCTCGCCACCGAGCGGATACGGTGATTCGCGGCTGGCGGGGATGTGGGTGTGCTCCGCGATCACCAACGACTCAAATCCGCGCTCTTCAATCGCACGCGCCAGTGATACCGGGTCGATGGTGTCGTCGTTGACGAACGTGGAGATACCGAACTTCATCGCAATACCCCTGTCTGTCGGCTTACGATCACCAGACAACGCGCGCTCACCGATTATTCCCGCGTCGCGGAATCGACTGCGACAAAAGCAAATTCATCAAGACTGGACATGCGGCGTCACAAGGAACTTCTCTCCGGTCGCCCGCTTGACGTATTCGTTGAATGCATCGGGATTGAGCATGCCGGCGAGTGAAACCTCCCGGGTGTAGCTACTCGCGAACGTCGTGGTGAGCTCCGCGGCCACCCGAGCGCGCAGCCGACCAAAGGTCTCGGCCCCGGCGCTCTGAAGAAATGGGGTGAGCAGCCACCCTCCGACGCCCCAGGCCATGCCGAAGTTCCTGGTGAGCACCGTGGGACTGGTGTCGAGTGCGCCGTAGATGTACACCTGCTTGTGGACGTTCGACCCGTAGCGTGAGTACTCCGCCGCGGTCGAGTTGGCCGCCTCCTCCATGCCGTTGAGGATCTGGCTTGCCAGCGTTCCGCCACCCGTGGCGTCGAAAGCGAGCGTCGCGGATGTCGCCTTGAGAGCCTCGACGAGATCTGTCGAGAACGACGGCGATGCCGAGTTGCAGGACATAGGTTGCGCCGAGCGACTTCAGCAGCTCCTCTTGCTCGGGCTTGCGGACGATATTGACCAGCGGTATCCCGTCTTTCTGGCAGAGCTTGACCAGCATCTGGCCGAGGTTCGACGCCGCCGCGGTGTGCACGAGGCCGGAATGTCCTTCGCGGCGCATGGTTTCCGGTCATTCCGAGTGCCGTCATCGGATTGACGAAGGACGATGCCCCGTCCCTTGCCGTAGCCCCTTCGGGCAGGACGCAGACATGCGGAAGCGTCGACCGCTCGGTACTGCGAGTACATCGCGCCGCCCGCAATCGCCACCGTTCTTCCGATGAGGGCCTGGGCTGCTGGGGACGACCCTGCCGCCACCACGGTGCCCGCGCCCTCATTGCCCACCGGAAGCGATTTGTCGAGTCGCGCCGAAAGCGCTCCGAGGGCCGCCTCTCCGAGCGAGGCGGTGACGATGGGACGCTCAGGCGTGCCCGATACCGTCGCGGTAGTCATGTCCGCGCTGGCGATGAGAAGGCCCAAGTCGGACGGGTTGATCGGCGAGGCTTCGACGCGCACCAACACCTCATTGGCGTCGGGGGCGGGAACCGGAACGTCGTGCAGCGAGAGTTCGAGCGTGCCACCAGACGTCACCAACGAACGCAGCTCTAGGGCGATATCGGGCAAATCTCCGGACATCGGTGGTGCCTCGTTCCTGATTCCGACGGATGCTCAGACCATATGAACTTGCGGCGCGGTAAGAATCTTCCCCGGTTGGTGAGAGACCCGGCACCCGGCCGTCTCTTTAGTCCAGCGTGCGACGCGGTTGCGCCGCACGAACTACTAACGGCTATGCGGCTTATTTCGATGCCGCAACATCCCCGTCTTGTCGGCCTCCTGCCAGATCGACAGGCCATCACCAATCACGGCCATCACGATCTACCCAACATCTGAGGCTGCCCAGTTACAGTTCACACCACGATCCGGCGGTCAGGGCGGCGAGGGAGCTGCGGCGGCTCGGGCGGTGGCCAGGTGAGTGGCACGGCGGCGAGATTGAGCGAATCGGAGGGTTGTCATGGGTCTGCTTGACGACAGGGTCGCCTTCGTGACCGGCGCGGCGCGCGGCATGGGGCGTAACCACGCGGTGCGCCTCGCGCGCGAAGGCGCTTCGATCATCGGCGTCGATGTCGCGGCCGACGTTTCACCTCACAACGGATATCCCGCTGCCAGCGAGGCGGACCTCAAGGAAACCGCTCGTCTGGTGGAGGCCGAGGGCCGTCCATGCTTGATGGAGATCGCCGACGTACGAAACTCCGACGCGCTGGAAGCGGTGCTAGCAGACGGGGTCGAGCGCTTCGGTGGACGCCTAGACGTTGTTGTCGCCAACGCAGGTATCAGCAACTGGGCGCGCTTCTGGGAGATGTCGGACGAGCAGTGGCAGACGATGATCGACATCAATCTGACCGGTGTTTGGCGCACGATGAAAGCCGCAGTTCCCCATATGCTTTCGGCGGGGAATGGTGGCTCGATTATCACTATCAGCTCGGTCGCAGGCATCAAAGCGTTGCCTTGCCAGAGTCACTACACCGCCGCCAAGCACGGCGTGGTCGGGCTGACGAAGTCAGCCGCAATCGAGCTCGGGGAATACAACATCCGGGTCAACTCGATCCACCCGTGGGGAGTCGCCACAGCGCCAGCTGAAGACCCGAATGTCGAAAAGACGCTGACGGCGCACCCGAACTACCTCATGTCCTTCGGCTGCGTGCTTCCCACGCCCTTTCCTGCACATGTCGA
>CAWEYH010000004.1:0-535802 GCA_963813275.1 uncultured Actinomycetota bacterium
CTCCGCGCTCGCGCAGCTCCACCTTTCTGATCTTGCCGGTGACCGTCATCGGGAACTCGTCGATGACCTGGACGTAGCGCGGGATCTTGTGGTGCGCGATCCTGCCCGCACAGAATGCGCGCAGGCTCTCCGCGGTCGGCGGTTGCGCGCCCTCTCTGACTTGGATCCACACCATCAGTTCCTCGCCGTACTTCTCGTCGGATACGCCGACCACCTGCGCGTCGACGATGTCGGGGTGGCTGTACAGGAACTCCTCGATCTCGCGCGGATAGATGTTCTCACCGCCCCGGATGACCATGTCCTTGATCCGGCCGGTGATCGCTACGTAGCCGTCCTCGTCCATCACGCCGATGTCGCCCGTGTGCATCCAGCCGTCGCCGTCGATCGCCTCGTCGGTCTTCTCGGGGTTGTTCCAATAACCGGCCATCACGCAATAGCCGCGCGTGCACAGCTCACCCGCTGTCCCACGCTCGACTTGCGCACCGGTTTCCGGGTCGACGACCTGAATCTCCAGTGTGCGCCAGCACCCGTCCCACTGTGGTCACCCGACGGGTGAGGCTGTCGGTCGGCAGTGTCTGGGTCGACACGGGCGACGTCTCGGTCATGCCGTAACAGATCGCCACTTCCCTCATGTGCATCCGGTCCATCACGTTGCGCATCACCTGCTCGGGACACGTCGATCCGGCCATGATGCCCGTGCGCAGCGAGCTCAGGTCGAAGCTGTCGAAGTTCGGCAGCTCGAGCTCGGCGATGAACATCGTCGGCACTCCGTACAGTGACGTGCACCGTTCCGCCGCAACGGCTTTCAGCGTTGCCCCAGGGTCGAATCCCGGCGCGGGGATCACCATCGCCGCGCCGTGCGATGTGCAGGCCAGGTTGCCCATCACCATTCCGAAGCAGTGATAGAACGGCACCGGAATGCAGACCCTGTCCTGCTCGGTGTACTCCAGCACGCTCGCCGACGAGGTAGCCGTTGTTGAGGATGTTGGTGTGGGTCAGCGTGGCGCCCTTCGGGAAACCGGTTGTGCCCGAGGTGTACTGGATGTTGATCGGGTCGCCCGGGCTCAGCCCGGCCTGCACCCGCGACAACGCCTCGGCGTCGGCCGGGGTGTCGGCGATCTGCTGCCACGGCTCCCAGCCGATGATGAGGACGTCGCTCAGGGCGGGACACCGCCCGCGCACAGTGTCGAGCATCGCGGCGTAGTCGGAGCCCTTGAACGACGGCGCCGCGAAAACCGTGCACATCGACGACTGGTTCAGCACGTACTCCAACTCGTCGGTCCGGTACGCGGGGTTGATGTTCACCAGGATCGCGCCGACCTGTGCGGTGGCGTACTGGATCATCGTCCACTCGGCGCAGTTCGGCGACCAGATCCCGATCCGGTCGCCGGGCCTGGTGCCGCGCTCGATCAACGCGGTGGCGATCCGCCGGGTCGCTTCGTAGAACTCTGCGTAGGTCCAGCGACGGCCCGTCGCGCACTCGACCAACGCCTCTCGATCGGGAAATGTGGCGGCGGTTCTTGGCGAGGTTGTCGCCGATCGTCTCCTCGAGAAGCGGCGGGCTGGTGGCACCGGAGTCGTAGGACAGCATGCGGCGGCTCCTCCATCTCCGCCCCTCGCGTGCGCGGCCTCAACCGTGAATTTTTCGCCATCGCGGGGTACCCCGACACCGTAAACGGGACGAGGAAGGCGGCGGTGGGGAAATGTCAATCCTGGTGACGGTGGGTTCATGGGCTTCGATCTGACACCGACGGCAGCGCAACACGATCTGGCCCGACGCACGCATGAGTTCGCCGAATCGGTGGTGCGGCCGGTGGCCGCGGACTACGACGCCCGTCAGGAGTTTCCCTGGCCGGTCTTGGAGGAAGCGGCTGCCCGGGGCTTTTATAGCCCGCTGTTCTACCGCGATCTCATCGGCGATCCCACCGGCCTGTCGCTGCCGATGTTCATGGAGGAGCTGTTCTGGGGCTGCGCCGGGATCGGGTTGGCGATCGTGATGCCCGCCCTGGCGCTGTCGGCGATCGGCCAGGCGGCGTCGCCCGAGCAGATGCTGGATTGGGCGCCTGAATGCTTCGGAACGCCGGGCGACCTCAAGCTGGCGGCGTTGGCGATCTCCGAACCGGAGGGTGGCAGCGACGTGCGTAACCTGCGCACTCGGGCAGTCCGCGACGGCGACGACTGGGTCATCGACGGCCACAAGATGTGGATCGGTAACGGCGGCATCGCCAACGTGCACGTGGTGAACGCCGTCGTCGACGAGGATCTCGGGCATCGCGGGCAGGCCCTGTTCGTCGTGCCCGGCGGGACGCCCGGTCTGGAGATGGTGCGCAAGCTGGACAAGCTCGGCTGTCGCGCGTCGCACACCGCAGAACTCAGGCTCAACGGTGTCCGCGTCCCCGGTGATCACCTGCTCGGCGGGCAGGAGAAGCTGGAGCACAAGCTGGCCAAAGCGCGCGAGGCGATCGAGGGCGGCAGGCATTCCGGCTCCGCGACGCTGGGCACGTTCGAGCAGACCAGGCCGATGGTGGCCGCGCAGGCACTCGGCATTGCAAGGGCCGCAATGGAATACGCGACCGAGTACGCGAACCGCCGCGAGGCGTTCGGCGCGCCGATCATCGACAACCAGGGCATCGCGTTCCCGCTCGCCGACCTCGCCACGGGGATCGATGCGGCGCGACTGTTGACCTGGCGGGCGTCGTGGATGGCGGCGACGGGTGTGCCGTTCGAGCGCGGTGAGGGCTCGATGTGCAAGCTGGCCGCCAGCGAGGTCGCGGTCCGGACCACCGAACGGGCGATCCAGACGATGGGCGGCTGGGGCTACATCAAGGACCACCCGGTGGAGAAGTGGTACCGAGATGCCAAGCTGTACACCATCTTCGAGGGAACCAGCGAGATTCAGCGGGTGGTGATCTCCAACGCGCTGGGCGCCGCCGACGGCAAGCCGCCCCTGCACGTCGACCTCGAACCGTCGGGCGGACCACTGAATCGATGGTTCGGCCGCGGTACGCCGGCCCGCACCCAGGTGTCCAACTCGGCGTTGGCCATGCGCGATCGCGTCCCGCAGCCCGTCATGCAGCTGGCGATGAAGGTGCTCAAACCGCCCAAGAAGTAGCCGTGACCGATGTTGCCGATACCCCTGGTTTCGGCTTGGCCGGTTCTGGCAACATTACCGGCGAGTAAGAAGTTTCCTTCGAGACTCACCAGATGGGGCTGATGACGGGTTCAACGGAGATTTCGTACCTCGCCGCCGCGGGGACCGAGGGCGGCGGCGCCGCGCTCGACCAGGTGATCGGCATGACCGTCGTCGCGCTGGTGATCGGCGCGCTGCTGATGCTGGCTCGGCTACCTGCACCGAACGCGCAAGATCACCTGGGTCAACAGCGTCGCCGAGTGGGCCGGGCGCAAGTTCAAGCGACCGCCGTGGGTCGCGGTGCCGATCGCGCTGTTCATCGCGACGCTGATCTGCGCGCTGTTCGGCTTCATCTGGGACGTCAGCCTGCACATCGGCAAAGGCCGCGACCCAGGGCCGCTGGCCAACCCGGCGCACTACTTCATCCTGGTCGGCTTGTTCCTGCTGTTCGTCGCCGGCTGCGCGGCGATCGTGCTGCCCTACGACAAGCCCGGCCCGTTCGCGATCCGGATCACCAAGGACTGGTACGCCCCCGTCGGCGGCGTCCTGATGGCCGGCTGCGGTCTGTACGCGCTGACCGGCTTCCCGCTCGACGACATCTGGCACCGCATCTTCGGCCAGGACGTCACGCTGTGGGGGCCGACCCACCTGATGATGATCGGCGGCGCCGGGTTCTCGACGATCTCTGCGCTGCTCCTCGAGTACGAGGGCGACCGGGCGATGGGCGACGACAAGCCCAAGGACGGCGTCTTCCTCAAGGGCGTCAAGTATCTCGGCTTCGGCGGCATCATCATCGGTCTTTCGGTGTTCCAGATCGAGTTCGACTTCGGCGTGCCCCAGTTCCGCCAGGTGTTCGAGCCGATGCTGATCGCGGCGGCCGGCGCCTTCGGTCTCGTCGCGGCCCGAATGATGCTCGGCCGCTTCGCCGCGATACTCGCCGCGCTGTTTGCGATCGCGCTGCGCGGCCTCGTCGCGCTGATGGTGGGCCCGGTGCTCGGCGCGCCGATCAACTGGTTCGCGCTGTACCTCGGCGCGGCCGTCGTCGTCGAACTCGTCGCACTCACGCCACTCTTCAAGCGGCCCATCGTTTTCGGTCTCGTCAGCGGACTCGCCGTCAGCACGATCGGGCTGTGGCTGGAGTCGCTGTGGATCGACGCCGTCTACCACTACCCGTGGCCGTCGAGCATCTGGCCGGAGGCGCTGATGATGGCGGTGCCGGTCGCGGTGCTCACCGGCGCCTGCGGGGCGATGCTCGGGCATGGTGCTCACCGACCAGCGGCTCCCTGGCCGCGCGATCTGCATCGGTCTGGTCGCGCTGACGATCGTGGTCATCGGCGGAGCCACCGCCAACGGACTGCGCTACGAGGTGCCGCAGAACGCGACCGCCGCGATGACACTGACCGAGGTGCCCGGCTCCGCCGATAGGCGCATGGTCACCGCCGACGTGCGGATCAATCCGCCCGATCTGATCAGCGCAGAACCCGAACTGGGTGTCGGTCCTCGGCTGGCAGGGCGGCCTGGCCAACGACCGCGGCATCTTCATCGACCACCTCGAGCGGCTCGGGCCCGGCCACTACCGCTCCACCCTGCCGATGCCCGTGTACGGCAAGTGGAAGACGCTGCTGCGGGTGCACGACGGCCGCATCCTGACCGCCGTGCCGATCTATCTGGCCGGCGATCCCGGCATCGGGGCGCCCGAGGTGCCCGCGCAGCCGACGATGACGCGGCCGTTCGTCGCCGAGATCACCATCCTGCAGCGGGAGCGCAACCCCGATACGCCTCAGGCGCTCTGGTCCGATCGGCTGCCTGGTGGTGCTCGGCTGCACGTTGATCATGATCGGCGGACTCACCTGGGGCGCGGGCCGCATCAACAGGAGCCAGCCCACCGACACCAAGGCCGAGCTTCAGCCGTCGTCGCAGGCATGACGGCAGAGCCGGACATCACGATCCTGGCCCATCACGGGCTGCTGCTTGCGATACCGGCGTTCGTGCCGGCCTTCGTCGTGGCCGGCGTCATCGTCTACATCGCGATGTAGAGACCGGCGAAACAGAGACGAGCCTCACAGCGAGCAGACAGGCTCGAGCGACCAAGATGGTTCACCGTGACTTCAACTCATCTCGATAAGCGACTCATCGCATTGCTGGCCGCAGGCACGCTGCTCGTTGCCGGCTGTGGTGGCGGCGGCTCCGAGAACGCGAAGGGCTCGTCCTCGTCCACCGGCGCCGTCGACCGTCAGCCCGTCGGACATGCAGAACCAGCAGGCGGCCCCCAACCGGCTGAACATCGACCTCACCGATCAAGGGCGGCGAGGTCAATCCGACCAACGCCCAGCTCGAAGCGAAGGTCAAGGAACCGATCGTCATCCGGGTCAACAGCGACGTCGCCGACGAGCTTCACGTGCACTCGACGCCCGACCACACCTTCAAGATCGAGCCGAACAAAGCCATGCAGTTCCAGTTCATCGGTCGACGTCCCCGGCAACGTGGACATCGAACTCCACCAACTGGGTAAGACCGTCGCCACCGTCTCTGTGAAGCCGTGACCGATCGACCCGTCGCCGTGCTGGCCCACGGCCTCGGCGGGTCGACCGATCTCCCCATCCCCTACGGGTACGCGCTCATCGGTGCCGCGTGGGCGCTGACGTTCACCTTCGCCGTGGTGGCGTTCGCGTGGCGCAAGCCGCGATTCGACCCGACAGAAGCACGGGCGCGCATTACCGCAGTGGGTGACGACTGTGGTGGACGCGGCCGCTGTCAGGTGGGCACTGGCCACCGCCGGTCTGCTGTTCGCCTGCTGGGTGGCGATGGCCGCGCTGTTCGGCAAGCCCGAGAACAACCCGTTGGCCGGCGTCTTCTATGTGCTGATGTGGGTCGGGCTGGTGACGGCGTCGTTGGCGTTCGGTCCGGTATGGCGCGTGGTCTCACCGCTGCGCACGGTGTACCGGCTGCTGCGGAAGGCGCGATTGCCTGCAGGCCGCGGATACCCCCTGCGGCTGGGTTACTGGCCCGCGGTGTTCGGCTTGTTCGCGTTCGTGTGGCTGGAGCTCGCCAGCCCCGATCCCGGCTCGCTCGGCGCGATCAAGCTCTGGCTCTGGGTCTACATCGTGGTGACTCTGACGGGTGCGATCGTGTGCGGCGATCGATGGTTCGGCCGCGCCGACCCCTTCGAGGTGTACAGCGTTGTCGCATCGCGGTTCTCGCCGTTTCGGCGCAACCCGAACACTGCGCGCATCGAAATCGGTAACCCGTTCGACCACTTGCCGTCGCTGCCGATCCGCCCGGGCACGGTGACGGTGCTGGCGGTGCTTCTCGGCTCGACCGCGTTCGACAGCTTCTCGGCATCTCCGGACTGGCGAAAATTCGTCGACCACTACGCGCATTCCGCAATCGCATCCTGCGTGATGCGCACCGCGGGCCTGATCGTCTTCATCAGCGTTGTGGTCGCGACATTCTGGCTCGCCGCCCGCGCCACGGGTGGCGTCGACAAGGACAGCCGGCGAAAGCTGCCCGGGCTGATGGCGCACTCACTGATTCCGATCGTGCTCGGCTACATGTTCGCCCATTACCTGTCCTATCTCGTCGAACGGGGACAGCAGACGATCATCGGGCTTGCCGACCCGCTCGGCCGGGGCTGGAACTTGCTCGGACTCGGCGATGCGCAAGTGAATTACGTTCTCTCGCTGCATCCTTCGGCCTTGGCCACCATCAAGGTCTGCTGTGTGGTCGGCGGTCATATCGCCGGTGTGGTCGCCGCGCATGACCGGGCGCTGCGCGTGCTGCCCTCCGGATATCAGCTGACGGGCCAGCTCGCGATGATGCTGGTGATGGTCGGCTACACGTTCACAGGGCTCTATCTGCTTTTCGGTGGATGACGAAACTCTTATTCACCGCATAATCTTTCGCGCGGTCATTTACATTGACGTGGTGCCGGGCGACGACACAATCGAACAGGCTCTGGCCGGAGGTTCGCCGCAACGGGTCGGATGGTTCCGCTTCTACTTCGCAGACGAGAGGTGGGAGTGGTCGGAACAGGTTCAGCGGCTGCACGGCTACGAGCCGGGCGCAGTCATGCCGACGACCGAGTTGGTGCTGTCGCACAAGCATCCCGACGACTACGTACAGGTCGCTGCCACGCTCGACGACATCCGGCGCACGCACCGGACATTCAGCACGCGTCACCGCATCATCGACACCAGCGGGGCTGTGCACGACGTCATCGTGATCGGCGACCAACTGTATGACGACGACGGCGACGTGATCGGCACGCACGGCTTCTACGTCGACGTGACGGATACGGGCCGTGTTCACGAGCAACTGGTCAGCGCTGCGGTCGCCGAAATCGCCGAGAACAGAGCGACGATCGAGCAGGCCAAGGGAATGCTGATGCTGATCTACCGGATCACGGGTGACTCGGCCTTCGAACTGCTGAAGTGGCGCTCCCAGCAGACCAACGTCAAGCTGCGCGTGCTGGCCGAACAGGTCATCGCCGACTTCGGCCAGCTGATCTACGAGGAGATCCTGCCGCCGCGGGCCACGTTCGACCACCTGCTGCTCACGGCGCACCTGCGGGTGGGCACGACGAAGGCGGCCGCCAGGACCGCATCGTAGGGTTGGCGCATGCGGGCGTTGGTGATCGTCGACGTGCAGAACGACTTCTGCGAGGGCGGCTCCCTCGAAGTGGTCGGCGGCCAGTCGGTGGCCCACGCGATCAGCGAATACCTCGCCACCCCTCGCGACTACGACCACATCGTGGCCACCAAGGACTTCCACGTTCGATCCCGGTGACCACTTCTCCGACAACCCCGACTTCGCGGAGTCCTGGCCGCCGCACTGCGTTGTCGGCACGGTAGGCGCCGACTTCCATCCGGCGTTCGATCCGTCCGCGGTCGAAGCCGTGTTCACCAAAGGCCGCTATTCGGCCGCGTACAGCGGCTTCGAAGGCACCGACGAATCCGGAATTCCTCTGGCGGACTGGCTCCGGCAGCGAGGGGTCGACGAAGTCGACATCGTCGGCATCGCCACCGACTACTGCGTGGTGGCGACCGCGACCGACGCGGCCGCCGCCGGTTTCACAACCCGGGTGCTGCTGGACCTGACCGCGGGTGTCGCACCGGAGTCCAGCGCCAAGGCCGTCGCGGACATGCGCACGGCTGGCATCGAGGTCACGGACTCGACCGCGGCCTGAGGCTACTCGCCGGTCCAGTTCGGCCGGCCGCCGCTCCTGAAACGCCCGCACCCCTTCCTTCGCGTCGTCCAGACGCATCAGCCGCAGATGGATTTCCGTTTCGCGGGCGCCGACGGCGGCGCGGTCGAGGTCGAACGAGTCCCACAGCAGCCGCTTGCTGGCCGCCACCGAGGCAGGCGCGGCGTTCTCGGCGATGTCGTGGGCCAGGTCGAGCGCCGCAGGCAGCACATCGTCGGCGTCGAGCACGCGGCTTCCCAACCCGAGCGCCACCGCGCGGCGCCCGTCGAATGTGGCGCCGCTCAGCAGGATCTCCGCCGCGTTGGACAGCCCGACCAGGCGGGGAAGAACCCAGTGCGAGTAGGCGTCGCCGACCATGCCCCGGCGAACCTGAACGACGCCGTACTGTGCGTCGGCGGCGAAGAACCGGATGTCGCACTGCAGGGCCAGCGTCAGACCGAGGCCGATCGCATGCCCGTTCACCGCCGCGATCACCGGCTTGGAGAGCGTCCACGGCTGCACGTCGATGCCCGCCGCGCTGAACGCCGGGCCCGGCTCGGTGAAGGTCCGCTCGCCCGCGCCGAGGTCGGCGCCCGCGCAGAACGCCGGCGGGGTGCCGGTCAGCACGAGTACGCGGATCGCGTCGTCGCGGTCGCATCGCAGGTAGGCGTCGGCCAGTTCCTCACGCATGCCGTCACCGACGGCGTTGCGCTGCCGCGGCCGGTTCAGCGTGATGGTTGCCACACCGCGGTCGACGTCGACGAGCAGTGTGTCGGTAAGAGGGCAGGTCGGAACCGCTGGCCACGGGCATTTCCTCCGGTCGGTGAGGGTTCGAGCCGTTTGGTTGTGATGCTGCCGCACTGGGCATCCCCGTATGGTCTCGTTTGGCCCGTTTTCCGACCACCCCTGGAGTGTGTCCGTTGACCCAAGCTGCCGCCCCGCGGCCCGACT
Source organism: uncultured Actinomycetota bacterium (assembly GCA_963813275.1). Classification (GTDB taxonomy): domain Bacteria; phylum Actinomycetota; class Actinomycetes; order Mycobacteriales; family Mycobacteriaceae; genus Mycobacterium. Next base: position 9,264 of record CAWEYH010000004.1, read on the forward strand.
CGCTGGAGATTGTGGCCGGGCAAGGCATACCCGCTCGGTGCCACCTACGACGGTTCCGGCACCAACTTCGCGGTGTTCAGCGAGGCCGCCGAGAGTGTCGAGTTGTGCCTGTTCGACGCCGACGGCGCCGAGACGCGGCTGACCCTTCCCGAGGTGGACGGGTTCGTCTGGCACGGCTTCATCCCCAATGTCGAGCCGGGCCAGCGTTACGGCTATCGGGTGCACGGCCCGTACGACCCGAAGGCCGGGCAGCGGTGCAACCCCAACAAGCTGCTGCTCGATCCCTACGCCAAGGCCATCGACGGGACGATCGAGCTGGGACCAGGCGGTGTTCGGCTACAACTTCGGCGATCCGGACAGCCGCAACGACGACGACTCCGCGACGAGCATGTCCAAGTCAGTCGTCATCAACCCGTTCTTCGACTGGGGCGTCGACCGCCCGCCGGGACACGAGTACGCCGACTCCGTCATCTACGAGGCGCACGTCAAGGGCCTCACCCAGACGCATCCCGACATTCCGGAGAACATTCGCGGCACCTACGCCGCCGTCGCGCACCCCGTGATGATCGAGCACCTCACCTCCCTCGGGCGTCACCGCGATCGAGCTGATGCCGGTGCACCACTTCGCCAACGACTCCACGCTGATCGACAAGGGCTTGTCGAACTACTGGGGCTACAACACCATCGGGTTCTTCGCGCCCGACTCCAAGTACAGCAGCAACCCCAACCCCGGCGGTCAGGTGCAGGAGTTCAAGGCCATGGTCCGCGCGCTGCACGAGGCGGACATCGAGGTGATCCTCGACGTGGTCTACAACCACACCGCCGAGGGCAACCACCTCGGCCCGACGCTGTCGATGCGCGGCATCGACAACGCCGCGTACTACCGGCTGGTCGACGACGACAAGCGCTACTACATGGACTACACCGGCACCGGCAACAGCCTCAACGTCGGTCATCCGCACTCGCTGCAGCTGATCATGGACTCGCTGCGGTACTGGGTGACCGAGATGCACGTCGACGGCTTCCGGTTCGATCTGGCGTCGACGCTGGCCCGCGAGTTCTACGACGTGGACAAGCTGTCGACGTTCTTCGAACTCGTGCAACAGGATCCGACGGTCAGCCAGGTCAAGCTGATCGCCGAGCCGTGGGACGTCGGACCCGGCGGCTATCAGGTCGGCAACTTCCCGCCGCAGTGGACGGAGTGGAACGGCAAGTACCGCGACACCGTCCGCGACTACTGGCGCGGCGAGCCCGCCACGCTCGACGAGTTCGCGTCTCGGCTGACCGGTTCCGCCGACCTGTACGAGCACACCGCCCGCAGACCGGTGGCGTCGATCAACTTCGTCATCGCGCACGACGGGTTCACCCTGCGGGATCTGGTGTCCTACAACGAGAAGCACAACGAAGCCAACGAGGAGGACAACAACGACGGCGAGAGCCACAACCGATCGTGGAACTGTGGCGTGGAGGGTCCCACCGACGACACCGAGATCAATGCACTGCGGTCCCGTCAGCAACGCAACTTCATCACGACGCTGCTGCTGTCGCAGGGTGTCCCGATGATCGCGCACGGTGACGAACTGGGCCGGACGCAGCGCGGCAACAACAACGTCTACTGCCAGGACAACGAGCTGTCCTGGATCGACTGGGCGAAGGCCGACACCGCGTTGATCGAGTTCACCCGGTCGGTCTCCGCGCTGCGGGCGGCGCACCCGGTGTTCCGGCGGCGGCGGTTCTTCAGCGGGCAGCCCGGTGCGGCAACGCGGCAGCGCCGACCTACCAGACATCGCGTGGTTCGCGCCCGACGGTTCCGAGATGACCGACGAGGACTGGGAATCCGGGTTCGCCAAGTCGCTCGGGGTATTCCTCAACGGTCAGGGCATCCCGTATCTCGACATTCGCGGTCAACGGGTAACCGACGACTCGTTCGTGTTGTTCTTCAACGCCCATTACGAACCGATCGACTTCGTGCTGCCCCAGAAGGATTTCGGCCCGTCGTGGGCTCCGGTGATCTACACCGCCGACGACGTCATCGAGGAGTCCAAGCCACAGGATGCGGGTGCCAAGATCACGATCGACGCCCGCTCGGTGATGGTGCTGCAGGCTCATACTTAATTGCCTCGGCTCCGCACTCGCTCCAGTCCTCGCTCGTCCCTCGCTGCGATCCTCACTCGCGCTCGCCTCACTCGACCACGTCGTAGAAGGAGTCCCCGTCCTCCGGCGTTCCGTCGATCTGGCCGCGTTCGCGTCCGTGCTGCTGCGGATCGAGGCGGTCCAGGTCGTCATCCGGCAGCGACTCGGTTTCGGCCTTCGTGTCGTCGGCGTCGCGTGGGTCGATGTCGTCGGGACTGACTTCGGGTTCCTCTTCGGCGAGGCGCTCGTCGAGCGTCTCGTTCTCCTCGGCGTCGATCCATTGCTCCGGAGGATCGACCACCTCGTCGCCGTCGTCGTTGCGCACCTCGTCGGAGTCGAGCGCTTCTTCGGGTGTCAGCGGAAAGTCGTCAGAGACGTCACGTGCCATGCACCCCATGTTGCCCGATGCCCGACGCTGTTACACCGCCAGTGGCCGGCCTGGAACGGCCGAGCCGAAATCATTGCCCATACCAGGCAGTATGGTACGGTTTAGCACGCTGAAGCAGCCGTGGTCGCGTTACGGCACCGAGGGGTGCCGCCGGCCGGGCGGGCTGGAAGTAGAAGCCGAAGAGCGGCGGTGACTACCGGCGGCCACGGTTGCAACAGCACTCATCCCAGGCCGGTATTTCATTACCGTTGCTAATTTTCCTGAGTGTCAAGCAGCAGGTCGCCGTATGCTGCCGTCCATGACGCCGCCGCGCGGTGCCGGCCGCCGGCTATCTGTTGACGACTGGATTCAGGCTGGTTTCGCCATCCTCGCCGACGGCGGCCCCAACGCGCTGCGCGTCGACCGGCTCTGCGAGCGCCTCGGCGTCACCAAGGGCAGCTTCTATTGGCACTTCGCGGATCTGCCCGCGTATCGAACCGCGCTCATCGAGGCCTGGGGCAGCCTGCAGGACCAGGACCGCCAGCGATTCGAGAACTCGCAAGATACCGCGCCCCGCCAACGGCTGAGGCACATGATGCAGGCCGTGGTCGGGCCGCAGCAGTGGGCGCTCGAGACGGGCCATGCGGGTCTGGGCGCTGACCGACCAAGAGGTCGCGGCGAACGTTCGGAAAAGCGACGGCCGGGTGCTGCGCGTGGTGTACCAGGCCTTTGTCGACTCGGGGTTCGACGCCGACGAGGCCGGTGTCCGCTCTGCCGCTTTCTTCGGGGCCGGGATGGGCGTGCTGCACGGTTCGGATCCCAGAGATGCGCCCGTCGAGATGCAGGAGCGCTTCCTCGACTTCGTGCTCCGCCCCTAGCCGGAAGGCCGCAGCCCCGTCTTCTCGTCGAGGAACTGAAGCAGGTCGTGGGCGGCCAGTTCGATGGCCTTGTGCCGCCATTCCGACGCGCGGTAGACGCAGGCGATCAGGCCGGTGCGGTGGACCCGGCGCAGATCGCCGTACACGAACGCGTACCGCGCCTTCGTCTCGTCGGCCGCCCCCTCGGTCAGCCCGAGATGCCATTCGGAGTACTCGTGCCACGAGTGATTCTCCAGGAACGCGTTCTGCGCATCGGCGCGAGGCTGCACATCCCCCCAGTCGCTGTCGAGGACATACTGCCGCGCATCGATCAATGTGCGCGCCTTCTTCACCGCTGCCTTGTTGACCGTGTACTTGGCCATGAGAGCGAGTACCCGTTGTGCAGGCTGCGCAAAGCGTTACGCGGACGGTTTCAGGCTGGCGGCGCGTTCGCTGTGCATGACCTCCGCCGCCGCCCGTTCCCCGGAGCGCACCGCGCCGTCCACCCACCCGCACATGACGGCCGAGCTCTCCGTGCCCGCCCAGTGGATGCGGCCGCACGGCTCGCGCAGCGCGGGCCCGAACTCGGTGAGCACGCCGGGCGGCGCGTGGCTGATCATGCCGCCGCCCGAATAGCGTTCGGTGGTCCAGTTCTGCTCGATGAAATCCAGCGGCGAACGCGCTTTGGCGCCAAAACGTTTGGCGAGCTCCTCACAGACGAGCGAGCGCCGTTCCGCGTCGTCGACGGCGCACAGATCCCGCGCTGTCGACCCCTCGATGATCACGCACAGCACGCCCGGCGTGCCGGTGTCGGTGCATGCGTCGATGGTGACCGGAGCGGGCGTGCCCGGCGCAGCCGACTGCCCCGACAGTCCCTCGGCACGCCAGAAGGGCTCGTCGTAGACGATGTTGATCTTGTAGACGGCCCCGCTTGGCATCCGCTGGTGCAGGAACGACCTGTCGACGGGAAGCATTGGCTGGTAAAGGATTTGGCTGGCAATGGCGATCGGCACAGCCACGATGGCGCGTCGCGCCGTCACCGTCATGTCCTCGGAGCGGACGGTCACACCGTCGTCACCCTGCTCGATCCGCCGCACCGGCTGGCCCAGGTGCAGCGAGTCGCCGACCTCGGTGGCCATCGGCCCGTAGACCGCGCCCATTCCACCGACGATGCGGGAGTCCTGCGATCCGCCCTCGACGCCGAACACGAACCCCGGCCCGCCGCCAGACGCCATCTGATGGAGCGCGAACAACAGCGACACCTCCGATGTGTCGCTGGTGTAGGTGCCGCCGATCGCCGTCTCGAGCAGGTCGCGGGCGGCCAGCGACCGCACATGGTGGTCGAGCCACAATGCGACGGTGGTGCTGTCCCACTTGTCGGCCTTCCTGGCCTCCCACGGCGCGTCGAGCGGAATCGTGTTGCACATCTTGGCCAGCTCGAGCATCGCGGTGCCGAGATTCACCGTCGCGAACGGGTTCAGCGATCGCGGCACCGTGCCCTTGTAGCGACACTGCTTGCCGTCGACGACCATCATCGCTTCTCCGCCGGCGTACTGCTTGTAGCTCGCCACCTCGAACTCGTCCATCAGCGCATGGATGCGGTCCTGCCCCGGCCCGATCCAGGCGCCGCCGCGGTCGATCCACGTCCCGTCGGCACGCACCTCGGTGAAGGTGCGCCCGCCCACTCGGTCACGGGCTTCCAGCAGCGCAACCGACTGCCCCGCCTGCTTGAGCCGCAACGCAGCCGTCAGACCGGCGAATCCCGCCCCGACGACGCAAAAGTCCACGTCAGCCATGACGGCATGGTCCGCCTACCACCGCCGCCGCGGAGGGTTTTGGCAAATTTTTACACTGTCGTCAACACGTCAGCCGACGATCCGCGCGATCGAGCGCAGCGGGATCCGCAGCCACGTCGGCCGGTGCCGCGCCTCGTAGGCGGCCTCATAGACGGCCTTGTCGAGTTCGTAGGCCGACAGCAGGGCGCTGTTGTCGCGCGGGTCGACTCCTGCCATCGACGCGTACCCCTCGCAGAACGACGCGCTGTTGCGGTCCACCCACTCGCGGGCACGGGCGGCCAGCTGCCGGTCACGGTCGTCGGGCACGGTCTGTTCCATCAGCCGTTGGTAGGCGGCGTACTCGAACGAGCGCAGCACGCCCGCGACGTCGCGCGCCGGTGAGTCCGGTCGTCTTCGCTCGTCGAGCGGCTGTCCCGGCTCGCCCTCGAAGTCGATCAGCAGCCATCGCTCCGGAGTGCGCAGCACCTGACCGAGGTGCAGGTCGCCGTGCACGCGCTGAACGGTGATCGTCTCCTCGGCCAGCTTGCGGTAGCGCTCCTCGATCAGCGGGACGTACTGCTCGAGGTCGGGAACCGTCGCTGCTGCCGCCGCCAGCCGCTCGAGCACGGTGTCGGTCGGGAACACAGTGCGTCGACGTGCCGAGTTCAGCGGCGAGCGTCGCGTGCACTGACGCGACGGCCTCGCCGAGCCGGTAGGACTCGCCCGCGAAGTCGCCGCCGACCTCGTCGGCGTACAGGTCGCCCTCGGCGAACAGGTCGCGGGTGCTTGCGGTCGCCATGTCCCAGCCCTCGGCGGAGTTCGCCGCGAACGCCGTCACCATGCCGAGCGCACACGGTTCGCCGCCGTCGCCGTTCCACGACGTCTCGTACGAGCCGAGCAGCCGCGCCACATGCGGGTTGCCTGCGCGCGCCAGCACCCGGTTCAGTTCGATGTCCGGATTGATGCCCGGCGTGATGCGGCGGAAGACCTTGAAGACGGCCTGTTCCTCGAAGATGACGCTGGTGTTGCTCTGCTCGGCGCCCGCGACCCGCGGCGCGGCGTCCAGCGGCAGCGTGACGTCGGGCTCCTTGCCGAACCGTCAGCGTCGCCGACCGTCGCCGACGAATCGATCAGCGACAGCAGATAGGTCGCGGCGGCGCGGGTCGTAGAGCGCGTCGTAGCCGGTGCGGTCGTCGTCGGCGCCGATCGTCGCGACGTCCGCGTACTCCTCGATCGGCCCGGAGTCCCACCGCACGATCACCTGGTAGCGCTCGAGCGAGCCGTCGGTGTAGGCGACGTCGAGCAGCACCAGGTCGAGGTCCTCGCGCAGCGCCACCACCGCGCGCCGGTTCGACCGAGGACAGCTCGCGGCTGCGGCCGGCGTACCAGCGCTGCTCGGGCAGCCACTGCGACCAAGGCAGGTTCGCAGGCTGACTCATGCGCATGCTCCTCCGGTGCCCGCAGCTCGAACCAGTAGAACCCGTGGCCAGGCAGAGTCAGCAGGTACGGCAGCTGGCCGATCGGCGGGAACTCAACGTACCCGGTCATCTCGACCGGGGTGTACCCGCTCCAGTGCTGCAGGTTCAGCTCGATCGGCTGCGGGAACCGCGACAGGTTGTTCACGCACAGGACGGTGTCCTGCTCGCCGTCGCTCCTCGAGTTCGCGCACATAGGTCAGCACCGACGGGTTGGACCCGCCGAGCTCGCGGAAGGTCCCCGTGGCGAACGCTTCGTGGCGACGGCGCACGGCCAGCATGGTGCGGGTCCAGTTCAGCAGCGACGACGAGCTGTCGCGCTGCGCCTCGACGTTGACCGACTGGTACCCGTAGATCGGGTCCTGGTTCGGCGGCAGGTACAGCTGGCCGGGATTGGCCTTCGAGAAGCCCGCGTTGCGGTCCGGCGTCCACTGCATCGGGGTGCGCACACCGTCGCGGTCGCCGAGCCAGATGATGTCGCCCATGCCGATCTCGTCGCCGTAGTACAGCACCGGCGAGCCGGGCAGCGACAACAGCATCGCGGTGAACAGCTCGATCTGGTTGCGGTCGTTCTCCAGCAGCGGCGCCAGCCGGCGGCGGATGCCGACGTTCGCCTTCATCCGCGGGTCCTTGGCGTACTCGGAGTACATGTAGTCGCGCTCTTCGTCGGTGACCATCTCGAGCGTCAGCTCGTCGTGGTTGCGCAGGAAGATGCCCCAGTGCGCCATGTCCGGGATCGGCGGTGTCTGCGCCAGGATCTCCGAGATCGGGAAACGCGACTCGCGCCGGACCGCCATGAAGATGCGGGGCATCAGCGGGAAGTGGAACGCCATGTGGCATTCGTCGCCGCCGGTGTCGGGGTCGCCGAAGTACTCGACCACGTCGGCGGGCCACTGGTTGGCCTCGGCCAGCAGCACCCTGCCGGGAAACTCGTCGTCGATCACCTTGCGGCAGTGCTTGAGAAAGGCGTGCGTCTCGGGCAGGTTCTCGCAGTTGGTGCCCTCGCGCTCGAACAGATACGGCACCGCGTCCAGCCGGAAGCCGTCGATGCCGAGGTCCGAGCCAGAACCGCAGCACGTCGAGCATCGCCTCCTGAACGGCTGGGTTGTCGTAGTTCAGGTCGGGCTGATGACAGAAGAACCGGTGCCAGTAGAACTGCCTTCGCACCGGGTCGTATGTCCAGTTGGACTCCTCGGTGTCGACGAAGATGATCCTGGCGTCGGAGTATTTCTGGCTGGTGTCGCTCCACACGTAGTAGTCGCCGTAGGGGCCGTCGGGGTTGCGACGCGACTCCTGGAACCACTCGTGCGAGTCCGAGGTGTGGTTCATCACGAGGTCGGTGATGACCCGGATGCCGCGGCGGTGGGCCGCGTCCAGCAGTGCGACGAAGTCGTCGACGGTGCCGAATTCGGGCAACACCTTGTAGAAGTCGCGGATGTCGTAGCCACCGTCACGCAGCGGCGAGTCGTAGAACGGCGGCAGCCAAAGGCAGTCGACGCCAAGCCATTTCAGGTAGTCGAGCTTTTCGATCAGCCCGCGCAGGTCGCCGGCTCCGTCGGCGCTGCCGTCGTAGAAGGCCCGGACGAGCACTTCGTAGAACACGGCGCGCTTGAACCAGGTGCGGTCTTGCGGAATGTCGGTCGCATGTGCGAAGTCGTCAGCGGTCGGGTGTTCGACCACGCCGTCCTCGACGTGGCTGCCTTCCGTTGGGTCGTGCTCGACTGAGTCGTGAACGTCGTTCGTCGCATCCATCGAACTTCAAACCTACCCACCTGCGGCCAGATTGAATCTGCTGCGCGTGTCGCGAATCTATTGAGCAAAGAAGTCGGTTGCGATGGTGTAGAGGAGCGGTTGAATCCGTCGCCGAACCGGGATACCGTTTGCGCGACCATGTTCCCATCGCTGGGTGGCATTGGTCTTCACTAATTCTTCGACGAATCGAGTGGCCGTGTCCGAAGCCGAATGATGGTGAAGCCCCAGTAATCGTTGGTTTGTCCGATGCGGCAATGCATATGTATGCCGCGGCGATCGACGCCCTTCCCGATCCCAGCGATCCCGAATTCCCGGACCGGGCCGGCGTGATCCTGTCGGGTCTGCGCAAATTGCAGGACTCGCTGTCCGACGCCGCCAGCCGCAGCCGGGTGACACCATCGGTCATCGTCGCGCTGAGCGGTGTCCGCAGCCGCTACGACGACCTGATGGCCACCTCGGCCAACGGGCCCGGCGCCACCCTCGGTCAGCGCCTGTACATCGCCCGCGGTCGGGCCAAGCTCTCCACCAAGGAGGCGGCCAACGGCGTGGGTCTGCGCAAGGACCTCATCGAGGCGGTCGAGGCCGAAGAGCCGGTTCTCGAGGACGAGGCGTCGAGGATCAAGGACCTCATCGCCGCTCTCGGCGGCTGACGCCACCGACGCTGCACGACGACCGCTACGGCAGGTAGCGCGCCGCCGACGTGGTGCGCAACATCCGGCCCGCATTGGCCTGCCGGTACCCGATGATGCCGCCGCCGAGCGTCATCAGCACGATGCCTGCCAGCCCCGGCAACGCGGCGCCCGCCATCTGGGGCAGCCCTGGGCTGCGCAGATAGTCGGTATAGCCCTGCTGCCGCGGCGTCTGCCCCGCCATCGATTCCACGGTGCCCGCGGCGGGCGGCGCGGCCTGCGCACCTTCCGATCGCACGCTCGGGCCCGGTGATCCCGGTTCGACGACCGCGCCGCGCGCAGCGCCCAAGCCGGTTCCGGCCGCCGCCGGCGGTGGGTGCCAACGGGAAGCGGACTGCGGCCGGCGGTAGGACGGGCACCGCGATCACGGGAGCCTGGAGCACCGGTGCGCCAGTGAAGTCGGTGGGCTGATAGTCGCTGCCGCCGCCACCGACGCCACCCGACGCATCGAGAACCGGCTCCGGCGCGGGAGCCTCGGGAGCAGGGCCGCGGAATGCCGGTGCGATTGCAGGCGTGGGCTCGGGCGCGGGCGGAGGCGGATTGATCACGTCCTGGAACCGCGAGATGATCTGGTCGCGTTCCACCAGCTGCCACCGCCGCGCTGGATCTCGAGGAGGTAGTAGAGAAACGAGTACTCGACGACGGCGGTCGAGGTCTTGACGGGCTCGGGCTGCGGCGACGACTGGTCGCTGACGACGGTGTTGTCGCTGACGACGGTGTTCTCGCTGGCGACGGTGTTGTCGCTGTAGTCGCTCCCGCCGCCCGCGACTTCCGCGTTGTTGAGGGAGTCGGCGCCGCTGCCGCCCAGATCGGGCTGCGGCGTTTCGCCGCCGGGATCGACGCCGCCGTCGGTGCCTGCGTCCGTCCCGTCGGGGCTCGTCTCACGCCCGTCGCCGGGAGCCACCTCCGGTTCGGGGGATTCGGATTCGGCTGTGTCGCTGAATGTGGTCGCCGTATCGCTGAACGTGGTCATGGTCGATTCGCCTGCGGCGACGTCGGCTTCCTGTCCCGAGCCGAATGTCGTCGGCGGAGAGCTCAATTCGCCGGTGCGATGCCGCTTCCAGCGTTCGCCCGTGCCTCGGAAGTGCGGGTGGCGCATGCCACCGCGCTCGTTAGTGACGCCTTTGCTAGATTGTCCGTCGCGGCGGCCGTGACCCCCAACCGAACGGGTCCGCGCTGGCCGGCCCCGCCGCGGTATTCCCGAGCATGAGGCCGCCTACAAGCACGCCGGCACACGCCGCAATGCGCAATGCCGACACCCCCATATACCCCTCACTCCCGGCGAAAAGGTTGCTGACTAGGCGTTTATCGTGAAGGGATTCTCGCATACTTCCCGCCATTCGTCGGTGGAATCTTTTGTTGCTGACTGTCGACGGGCCGATGACGAATCGTCGCGAGTCGGACATGGTGCCGACGTGGCATTTCGCCCCTCGGCCGCCGAAGAAGCACGCACGCTCGCCGCATCCGCAAACACCGGCACGCTGGCGACGCTCACCGCGACCGGCGACCCGTGGGCGTCGTTCGTCACCTACGGTCTGCTCGACGGTGCACCGGTGCTGTGCGTCTCGAATCTGGCCGAGCACGGCCGCAACCTCGCCGCCGACCGGCGCGCCAGCATCGCGATCGTTTCGCCCGCCACCGACTCGATCCGTCGGCGAGCAGGCGCGTCACGCTGGCAGGCGTTGTCGAGCGCCCATCGGGCGACGAACTCGGCGCCGCACGGGAAGCGCACCTGACCGCGGTTCCGTCCGCGACGTACCTACATCGACTTCAGCGACTTTGCGCTGTGGGTGCTGCGGGTCAGCCGGGTGCGTGGGTCGGCGGCTACGCCCGGATCGAATCGGTGACAGGCGAGGCCTACTCGGCCGCGCAGCCCGATCCGGTGAAACCCCGCGCCGCCGGGGCGGTCGCCCATCTCAATGCCGACCATGCGGAGGCGCTGTGCGCGATGGCCAAGGCTCTCGGCGGCTACCCCGACGCCACGGCCGCGACGTGTACGGGAGCGGACCGCTATGGGCTCGACCTGAAGGTCGATACACCGCGAGGAATTGTGTACACACGGGTCGGCTATGCCGGCACCGATCGACTCCTACGATGATTTGCGCTCGGCCACAGTCGAATTGGTGCGACGCGCTACCATCAGCTCGTGACTAGTGCACGCGAGGAGCAAAATGGCCATCAGCGCTCCGAGCTGTGGCAGGCCGCCTTCGACCTGATTCGCACCCGCGGCCACGAACGTCGCGACGAGCCGTTCAAGCTGGCGAGCGGCCAGCTCAGCCACGACTACATCGACGGCAAGTACGCCGTCGACACCGGCGAACGGCTCTCGGTCGTCAGCCGCGCGGTCGCCGAGTTCGCCGCCGACAACGGCATCGAGTTCGACGCGGTCGGCGGGCTCACCATGGGCGCCGACCCGCTGTCGCACGGCGTCGCGATGGTCACCGGCAAGGCCTGGTTCTCGGTGCGCAAGGAACAGAAGCAGCGCGGCCGCGAGCAGTGGGTCGAGGGCACCCGGCTGCAGCAGGGCACCCGGGTGCTTCTGGTCGACGATGTCATCAGCACCGGCGGTTCGACTGCGCTGGCGTTCGACCGGATCGCCCCGCTGGGCGTCGTCGTCACCGGGGTGATCCCGATGGTCGATCGTGGCGACGTCGCGGCCAAGCTGTTCGCGGAGCGCGACGTGCCGTTCGTCGCACTCGTCACCTACAAGGATCTCGGCATCGAGCCGATCAAGCCGGTGTGAGCGTCACCTCGTAAGTTTTGGCTCACCAGGCGTCAAGACGCCGTCAAGACAACCCCGGTTCGGTGAATCGGGGCGCACGGTGGCGATATGACATTGCTGGACCATCTGCCGTCCCTTCGTCAGGCCGCCGCGCCCCGGATAGATCCGAGAATCTGGCCGCTCACCGCGACCGTCGACGACCTGGGGCGACTCTGCGTGGGCGACGTGCCCCTCACCGAGATCGCTGACGAGTTCCGCACGCCGACTTACGTTCTCGACGAAGCGGACTTCCGCACCCGGCTGCAGCGCTATCGCGCCGCCCTGCCCGGCGTCGAAGTCGTGTATGCGGCCAAGTCGCTGTTGTGCACCGACGTCGCGCGCTGGGCGACGGAGGCCGGCGCGGGCCTTGACGTCAGCTCCGCCGGGGAACTGGCGACCGCGCTGGTTTCCGGCGCCGATCCGGCACGAATCATCATGCACGGCAACGCGAAGTCGGTCGACGAGCTCCGTGACGCGGCGGTGATCGGAGTCGGTCGCATCGTCGTCGACTCCCTGATGGACATCGCATACCTGAGTTGTGAGGCCCGCAGGCCGCTGCAGGTGTTGATCCGCGTCACCCCCGATGTCGACATCCACGGCCACGCGGCGGTGACGACGGGGGTCAATGACCAGAAGTTCGGTTTCACCCTCGGCGACGGCCACGCGGCCGACGCGGTGAAGCGGATTCTGGACCACCCGCTGCTTACTCTCGCCGGTCTGCACTGTCACATCGGGTCGCAGGTCACCGATGCGACGATGTTCGGCGAGGCGATTCGCAGGATGATCGCCACGATGGCCGACATCCGGGCCAGCCACGGCGTCATCCTTCCCGAGCTCAACATCGGCGGCGGCCACGGCGTGCCGTATGTCAGCGGCGATCCGGAACTCGACCCGGCCGAGCTGTCCGATCTCATCGAGGACGCGCTGGACTGGGCGTGCGCGGCTGAACGATTCCCGCGGCCACGCATCGTCGTCGAGCCGGGTCGCGCGATCAGCGCGCGTGCCGGGGTCACGCTTTACCGGGTCATCTCGGTCAAGTCGCAGGCCGCAGGACGCACCTTCATCGCCGTCGACGGTGGCATGTCCGACAATCCGCGGGTCAGCCTGTACGGCGCCGAATACACAGTGGCGCTTGCCAACCGGCACTCACTCGCGCCGACTCGAACCGTCACCGTCGCGGGGCGGCACTGCGAGGCCGGCGACGAGATCGCCCGTGACGTCGAACTGCCCGCCGACATCCATGCCGGTGACCTGTTGGCCGTTGCATGCACGGGCGCGTATCACCACAGCATGGCGTCGAACTACAACATGGTGTGCCGTCCGCCGCTGGTTGCCGCCCACCACGGCCGAGCCCGCGAGCTGGTGCGCCGAGAGACTCTGGCCGATCTGCTCGCCCGCGACCGCGGATGGACGAATCCGCGCGCTGCGGTGCCTGCCTAGCCTGCGGGTTCGACCACGAGCACGCCGGTCCGCTCGACGCCGACGGTCACCCGGTCGCCGGGGCCGAACACCCGCGCCGCCGAGCTGGTCATCTGCGCACCGACGACCGTGCCGTCCGCCAGCGTGCAGAACACCCGGGAGATCGGGCCGAGGAACGCCACCGACGTGACCGTCGCGGTGCCCGCCGGGTCGGCGGTCACGGTCACCGACTCCGGCCGCACCATCGCCAGCCCGGCACCCGAGCTGATCGAGCCCGGCAATGCGGGCACCGACGAGCCGAGCAGCTGCGCCTGCCCGCCGGACACCTCCGCGGGCACCTTGTTGTTGAGGCCGACGAACTCCGCGACGAACGGCGTCGCCGGGTTGGCGTACAGCTCGGCGGGCGCGGCGAGCTGCTCGAGCCTGCCCTGGCTCATCACCCCGACCCGGTCGGCGACGGCAAGCGCCTCCTCCTGGTCGTGCGTGACGAACAGCGTCGTCGTGCCGACCTCGAGCTGGACGCGGCGGATCTCGTCGCGCAGCTGGACGCGCACCTTGGCGTCGAGCGCCGACAGCGGCTCGTCGAGCAGCAGCACCCGCGGCTGGATCGCCAGCGCCCGCGCCAGCGCGACCCGCTGCTGCTGGCCGCCGGACAGCTCGCTGGCGTACTTGTCCGGTGCGCGGTCAGCCCGACCAGCTCGAGCATCTCGTCGGCGCGAGACAGGCGCTCGCCCTTGTCTTTTCCGCGCATCTTGAGGCCGAAGGCGACGTTGTCGACGACGGTCAGATGCGGGAACAGGCTGTAGGCCTGAAACACCATGCCCATGTCGCGTTTGTTGGCGGGCACCTTGGTCAGGTCCTGACCGCCGACCGAGACGGTGCCCGACGTCGCCTCGTCGAGGCCGGCAAGGATCCGCAGCGCCGTGGTCTTGCCGCAGCCCGACGGGCCGAGCAGCGCGACGAGTTCGCCCGGCTCGATGTGCAGGGTCAGCCCGTCGAGGGCCTTGACCGAGCCGTAGACCCGGGTCAGGTCGTTGAGTTCGACGGAAACGCCGTTGGTCATGTCGGCACTCCAGGTTGGGTCGCGGGGGTGGGGGCGGGGACGGCCGGGTCGACGCCGGTTCGACGCCGACGGCCCCGCGTGACGCAGGGCCAGCACCAGCAGCAGTACGAAGCCGAACACCAGCACGGCCAGCGAGGCGGCCACCGATGTCGGGCCGTCGGTCTTGCCGATCTGCACGATCTGGACCTGCAATGTCTGGAAGCCGGACAGCGACGCGATGGTGTACTCCCCAAGCACGACAGCGATCGAGATGAACGCCGCCGACAGGATGCCCGACCAGATGTTGGGCACCACGACCCGGCCGATCGTGGTGAACCAGCCTGCGCCGAGCGAGCGCGCCGCCTCGGAAAGTGTCTTCAGGTCGATCGCCGACAGCGCGGCGTCGAGCGCGCGGTACGCGAACGGCAGCACCAGCACCACGTACACGAACGTCAGCGTCAGCGCCGACTCACCGAGGAAGTACGTCACCCACAGGTAGACGTTGCGCAGCCCGACCACGATCACCAGGGCGGGGATCGTCAGCGGAAGCAGGCAGAGGAATTCGACCATGCCCTTGGCCCACGGTGCGCGCAGCCTGACCCAGATCATGGTCGGCACCAGGATCACGAGCATCAGCACCACGGTGAAGACGGCGAGCAGCAGCGAGATGACGATGGCCTGATACAGCGCGTCGTCGGAACCAGGTTCTTCCACGCCTGCAGCGTGCGGCCACCGCGCGATCAGGTTGCGGGTGGAGAAGTCGGCCATCGCGTACAGCGGGAACAGGAAGAACAGCCCGAACGCTATCCACAGCAGACCGCGAAATGCCTTGCCGGTCAACGAAGTCCGCCTCACCGCAGCCACCTCGGCGGTGCGGCGGACCAACAGGTTGTAGGCGACCATCACCACGGCGACGACGACGATCATCTCGAGTGCCAGCGCGTAGGCGAAGCCCGGCCTGGCCGAGCACCACCTCGCTGGTCAACGCCGCCCGGATCAGCAGCGGCACGATCGGACTGCCCTGGCTGACCAGCGCTGCGGCGGTCGCATACGCCGCAAATGCGTTGGCGAACAACAACAGAACGGAGCCGAGGAACGCCGGCGTCAACAGCGGCACGGCCACCTCGCGCCAGTACTGCCACCGTCGACGCGCCGAGGCTGACGGCCGCCTCGCGCCACTGATCGCGCAGGCCTTCCAGCGCAGGGCACGAAGACGATGACCATCAACGGGATCTGGAAGTACGTGTACACCAGCGATCAGCCCGGTCAGGCTGTACAGCCAGCCCGACCCGGCCAGATTCCAGCCCGAAGTGCTGCTGCACCCAGAGGGTCAGCACTCCGTTCAGGCCGACCGTCGCGAGGAACGCGAAAGCCAGTGCCACACCGCCGAATTGAGCCAGCACGCTGCACAGCGAGATGACCGCCCTGCGCACCACCGAGGTCGGCGGGCTGCTGACGATCAGCCAGGCCAGCACCGCGCCGAGCACCGCGCCGATGATCGCCGTGCTTCCCGACAGCAGCACGCTCTTCCACAACGCCGACAGCGCGGTATCGGAGAACAGCGCCGCGATCCGGTCGAGCGAGAAGGCACCGTCGACGAAGAACGCGCTGACGATGACCGTCACGGTCGGGACGATCAGGAAGATCGTGACCAGCGCGAGGAACGGCAGCAGCGGCAGCGCGTCCCGAACTCGTCTCACGTCCGCGTTGCTCCTCGCGTGCGCACCGTCAGCCGACGGCCTTGCGCCCAGTTGTCCTGCCAGATACTTGGTGGCCTTCTGTGTCTGGTCAGGAGACGGGACGGTGACCGGGCCGTCGATGACCGGGATCTTCTCGACCACCGCCTTGTCGATGGTGCCTGCCTGCATCATCTGGTCGGCGCGCACCGGCCGCACCCCGCCGGCGGCGTAGAGGTTCTGGCCCTCGTCGCTGTAGAGGAACTCCTGCCACAGTCGTGCCGCCGCGGGATGCGGGGCGTCCTTGTTGATCGCCTGGTAGTAGTAGCCGGCGACGACGGCGTTCTGCGGGACGAAGACCTGCCAGCTCGGCAGCTTCTCGGTCACCTTGCCGTTGAGGTAGTTCCAGTCGATGACAACGGGTGTCTGGCCGGACTCGATGGTGGCAGGCGTCGGGTCGACGGGAAGGAAGTTGCCCGACTGCTTGAGCTTGCCGAAGAAGTCGACGCCGGGTGCGATGTCGTCGGCCGACCCTCCTTGCGACAGCGCCACCATCAGCACGCCGGAGAATGCCGCGCCCGCCTGGGTGGGGTCGCCGTTGAGTGCCACCTTGCCGTTGAACTCTGGCTTGAGCAGGTCGTTGACATCGGCCACGGGCGGCACCTTGGCGGAGTCGAACCCGATCGACATGTAGCCGCCGTAGTCGTTGACCCAGGTGCCGTCGGGGTCCTTGTACGCCGCGGGGATGTCGTCGAACGTCGCGACCTTGTACGGCGCGAACATCGCCGTGTTGGCCAGGGCGACCGCCTGACCGAGGTCGAAGACGTCGGGCGCGGTGCTCTTGCCCTTCTGCTGATTCGCGGCGTTGATCTCGTCCTGGCTGGCGGCGTCGGGCTGGGCGGAGTTGACCTTGATGCCGTACTTGTCGGAGAACGCCTTGATGATCGCGCCGTAGTTGGCCCAGTCCGGCGGCAGCGCGATGACGTTCAGCTGGCCCTCCTTCTTGGCCGCGTCGACAAGGGCGTCCATGCCACCGAAGTCCTCGGCAGACGTCGCCTCGCCGGCGTTCACGCCCGATTGCGTCTGCGCGCCCTCGTTCTTCTTCTCCGGAGGAGCACAGGCCGCGAGGCCTGCGACGAGGAAGACGGAGGCGGTCACCGCGACGAGGCGTGATTTCTTCATGGGCGAACCTTCCGATGGGCAGGCAGACCGGTGGTGGCGCGGTGGTGACGACGCCGCGTAGTCGCGGTGAACGGATCACCGCTGCGTGGAACCCTATCGCGGGGGCGCACCGGTGTGAGCGTGTTCGTGCGAGTCCATCTTTCTCGGCCGTGACCGAGCGTTTGCCCAGGTAGTAGCGTTAGCATCAGATGGTGGCGGAGAAGGGGGCCTCTGGGGACTTCGACTACCTGTGGGAGGAATCCGACGGGAGCGAAGGGGTCGACGTCGTTGACGAGGGCAACGAATACGATGCCGAGCCCGACCATGATTACCTGCTGACGCAGGCCGAGCCACAGCAGAGCGACGGGTTCGACGCATTCGACGAGAACACGTGGGGCGAGGTCTTCACGCCGGCGTCCACGACACCGTGGTACCGGTCCCCCCGCGCGCAGACGTTGTTGCTCGCCAGCGGGGCTGCGCTGTCGGCGATCGTGGTTTCAGTTGTCCTGCTTGCCTTTCGCGGCTCCTCGGGTGACGACAAACCGGTGCCCGCCCAGGCCACGACGCCTGCCACCACTGCGTTGGCCACGATGACGAGTCAGGCCCCGCCGCCGCTGCCACCGCCACCTCCGCCGCCGCCGCCACCGGAGCCCTCCACGATGCAGCAGGCTCCGGCGGTCGATCAGCCGACGGTGCGGCCGCGCGAGACCACCAAGGCTCCGGAGATCAACGTGACTCGGCTGCCGATGAGTGTGGCGCCGCAGCAGCGTCATCCCAAGAGCTGACAGCCTGGATCAGCGGTGATTTCCGCCGTGGTGAAACAGCAGAACATTGCCGTACCCGTAGAACGGGTACGGATCGGGATACTGCACCTCGTGGTCGCTGTTGATCTGCACGTTGCCCGGTGACTGGCACTGGGTGGTTTCCGCGCCCACGTAGGTGCAGGTCAGCCCGGTGGGTGCGGCAGCGGCAGTCGGCGCCGCCGCGATCGCAACTGTCGCGGCAGCGGCCGCAACGAACGTCGGTATGTAACGCATTTTCATGACATCCCCTTACAGAGACCTATCGAAACTGAACGTTCAGTTTCAACACGGCGCGGGCGCCGATCATCCCCAACAACTGCGGTGATGTCGGTCTCACCGACCGAGAGTCAGACGGCGTCAGTCGCTCGTGGCGAGCCCGCGCACGGCCACATCCACGATCGCGTCCGCTGCCGCGTCGGTCAGCGGCGCATGCCCCATCATGAGGCGGTACAGCGCGGGCCCGATCACCAGATCCACCGCCGCTTCCGGGTCGACGTCATCGCGAAGCTCGCCGCGGGCGACCCCGCGATCCAGGATCGCCCGGAACAGTTCACGCCGCGAGTCCACCAGGTTCGTCCGGAGTTGCTTCTGAATCAGCGGGTCGCTCTGCGCCTCGCCGACGAGTTGGGCGAACACCTGTCCGCTCGGGCCGGTGTAGAAGTGCATGAGCCCGTGCATGACTGCGGACAGGTCCTCGCGAGCGGAGCCGGTGTCCGGATCGGGCGAGTCGGCCATCAGCTCGGACAGGAATGCGTCGATGGCCACCGCGTACTTGTTGGGCCACCACTTGTATATCGTCGCCTTGCTCGCGCCACTGCGGTTCGCGATCTCGTCGGTGGTCATCGCCCGCAAGCCGACCTCGTGCAGCAATTCCGAGGTCGCCCGCAGCACCGCAGCGCGCGACTCCTCGCTGCGCGGGCGGCCGGGGCGAGTGCGGGGCAGCGGCCCGGCTGCGGAGCTACCCGGCATTCGTCTGGTTTCCACCGATAATGAACGACGCGTTCACAATCCTTACTATTGACTATTGCGGCGGTATCGCAACTTGAGAAGGAGTCATGGCCGAGTTCGACGCGAGGGAGAGGTTCGCTTCCTCGCAGGTTGCCCAGCTGGCGACGGTGAGCGCCGACGGGGTGCCCCACCTGGTCCCCATCGTCTTCGCCGTCAGCCACGACGTCATCTACACCGCGGTCGACGCCAAACGGAAGTCGACGCAGCGGCTGCGCAGGATGGCCAACATCGAAGCCAATCCCGCGGTAAGCCTGATCGTCGACCACTACGACGAGGACTGGTCGCAGCTGTGGTGGGTACGAGCAGACGGGGTCGCTCGAATCCACTACAGCGGCGAGGAAATGGCCGCCGGCTATTTCGAGCTGCGGCGGAAATACGTTCAGTACCAACGTATTGCGCTGGACGGCCCGGTGATCGCGGTCACCGTGGCGCGGTGGTCGGGGTGGCAGGCCTGAGGCTCTCTGTGCTCTTCTCCAGGAACCGCAGCAGTTCGACGGGGAACGGCAGCACCAGGGTCGAGTTCTTCTCGGCGGCCACCTCGACGACCGTTTCGAGAAGCCGTAGCTGGAGAGAAGAGGGGCTCGCGGCCATGACTCCCGCCGCCTGAGCCAGCTTCTCCGATGCCTGCAGTTCACCGTCGGCGGTGATGACTCGGGCACGGCGCTCCCGCTCGGCCTCCGCCTGGCGTGCGATCGACCGCTTCATCGAGTCGGGCAGCACGACGTCCTTGATCTCAACACGGTCGATGTGGATCCCCCAGCCGAGCGCCGGGCTGTCGATCATCAACTCCAGTCCTTGATTGAGCCCTTCGCGATTGGACAGCAGATCGTCCAGATTGCTCTTGCCGATGATCGAGCGCAGCGACGTCTGGGCGACCTGCCCGATCGCCGAGCGGTAGTCCTGGATATCGACGGCGGCGCGCACTGGGTCGGCGACCTTGAAATAGATCACCGCATCCACCCGGACCGTGACGTTGTCTCGGGTGATGCCGTCCTGGGCGGGTACCGGCATCGTGATGATCTGCATGTTCACCTTGTCGAGCCGGTCGGCGATCGGGATGAGGAAGGTCAGGCCCGGCTCGCGCACCTTGGGTTGAACCCGCCCGAATCTGTATACGACGCCGCGCTCGTACTGTCTGACGACGCGAATGTTCGCGCCCAGCAGCCAGAGCAGGCAGGCACCGGCGATCGCGGCCACAGCCGACGCATATGCGATGGTCATTTCGTCCTCGATTCCGCCCGGGCGTCCCACGGCGCGGCCTTCCGGCCCGACGGGCCCGAGTCCATGCTTTCGATTGTGGCACCGCATTCTGCCCGCCTCAATCGGCAGTAATGCCGGACGCTGCGACGGCGATAAACGTCGTGACATGACACCGGGTGTAGGACTGTCGGTTGGCGCCACCAACGTCGCTGCCGTCGCAGCAGGCGGCGCCGCGACGCGCCGGTCGGTGCTCACCCTGTACCGGCACCGGCCGCCCGAGGTCGGGGTGCCGTCGGAGAACCCTAGGCTCGCCGCGGGCGGGCTCGTCGTCACGGGATTCGTGGACCGGGCGGGCGATCCGGTCGGGCTGATGGCTGCCGACGGCTCCTTTCACCGCGCCGAGGTGCTGATCGCCGACGCATTGTGCGCGCTGACCCGTACCATGACCGGCCGCAGGCCACAGGTGCCGCCCGGCGTCACGTTTCCCGCTCATTGGCGCGCAAGCGCGGTCGACGCCCTGCGCCGCGAGTTGGCGAAGCGGCCAGAGTGGGCGGTCGCCAAGGGGCCGACGCTGGTCTCGGACGCCGAGGCGGCGCTCGCCGCCCTGCAGGCCGAGCCCGGCCTGCAGACCAGGGGTGTGGTCGCGCTCTGCGACTTCGGCGGCACGGGAACCAGCATCACCCTCGCCGACGCGACGGAGGGCTACCGCCCGATCGGCGCGACGGTGCGCCACACCGATTTCTCCGGCGAGTTCGTGGACCGGGCACTGCTGGCGCACGTGATCGCCGATCTGTCCATCGCAGGCACCGGTGACGTGACGGGGACGTCGGCGATCGGGTCCCTGCACCGGCTGCGGACGGAATGCCGCGGCGCCAAGGAACGGCTGTCGCGCGGCGCGGTCACGACAATGTTCGCCGACCTTCCCGGATTCCACGGCGACGTCAGGCTGAACCGCTCCGAGCTCGACGACGAGATCCGCCGACCGCTGACATCGCTCGTCGAGGTGTTGCGGGAAATGTTGTTCCGCAACCGAATCCAACCCGCCGACCTGGCAGCCGTCGCGACCGTCGGCGGCGGCGCAAACATCCCCGCGGTCACCGCCGCGCTCTCCCAGCAGCTGCGGGTGCCGGTGATCACCGGCCCGCACCCGGAATTGACGGCAGCCCGCGGCGCCGCCATCCGGGCGGTCCGCCTGCCGGAGGATGACAGCCTGACGGCCGTCGCCTCTCCCGCGCAGTCGGGCACGCTGCGCGCGCTGGCCTGGTCGCAGTCCGACGATGCGCCCGACATCGCACCGATGGCGATCCCGGTCCGATTCGGCGGCCCGTCCGGGGGTCCGCTTCGTCCCGGAGGCATCCGCTCGCGCCGCGTCGCCCGGCCAACCGCCGTATCGCCCACTGCTCGTCACCGCTGCCGTGTTCGCCGCCATGGTGTTCGTCGGCGCGGGCGCGATCCTGGCGATCCGCAACGATGCCTCCGCGATGACGGGGACGACCACGACGACGACAACCGTTGCGCCGGAACCGATTCCCGAGGCTGCGGCGCCGCCGGTGGAGCAGCCACCGGCGCAGCTGCCCAGCGCTCCGTCGTTCATCCAGGCGCCGGCACCGGTCACCCGCGCCATCGTCCCCGCGCCGCAACCGGTGACCGCCATGGCAGCCCCGGCGCCTGCGGACGTCGCGCCGCCGCCCGCCGTCCCGCCACCGCCGCCAGAGATCCCGCCGGTCCCGCAAGAGGTCCCGCCACCGCCGGCGCCGTTCACCCTGCCGCCGTTCGCCCTTCCGTCATTCGCCCTGCCACCGTTCGCCCTTCCGCCATTCGCCGCGCCGCCGCCCTCGGGCAACGAAACCCCGCCGTCCGATCCCCCGCCTGCAGAGGCCGCCGACCAGCCCAAGTAGGCGGGCCGGGAATAAACCTTTGCTGTCAGTTGTTCCCGCCAACACCTGAAGTGGCCCGCGATTCTCCGCACACCGAGCTTTCGGTCGGCCGAACGATTGGATTCTGCCAATCGGCAATCAATTACTGCCACCGGAATTAAATTGCTGACCTGCCGGTTTACCAGATCAGACCGGTCTGACGTAGCACCACCCAGCGGTCCGAATGCACTCGACGGAGTCACGGTCCGGACCCCACAACAGAAGAAATGAAGGCACCAAAGATGAAGAAGCTCGGATTAGCCACCATCGCAGCCGGTGGACTGGCGGCAGCGGTTATCGGCCTGGCGGCACCCACCGCGGCCGCACCGACCGGCCCCGGCAATGCCCAAGACACGATCAGCGAACTGCAGGCCGACGGTTACAACGTGATCGTGAACCGAGTCGGCACCACCCCGCTCGCACAGGCCACCGTCGTGGCCGTCCGTCCGGGACAGACGTACACGCGTACCGACTCCGGTAACCCCGGCGACAGCCTTGCCACCACGGTCACCGACAAGACGGTCTACGTAGACGTCCGGTAACCCACGCATACGGAGCAAGGGGCACCCATTCGGGTGCCCCTTCTTCGTGCGTAATCTCCTCGCCGTGACCGAATACTCGCTGCCGATCGTGCCGCGCTACGCGGAGGTCGATCAGCAGGCAGTGGTCTTCAACGCCCACTACCTCACCTGGTTCGACGAGGCGGTGACCGGGTTCTTCGACCATCTCGGCGCAAGCTACCCCGATCTGATGGCCGCAGGCCTCGATATGCAGTTGGTGCACACCGAGATCGACTACGCGGCACCGGTGCGCTGGCGCGACGCCGTGCGGGTGGCCGTCCTCGGGGAACAGGTCGGCACAACGTCGTTCACCATCGGCTTCACCGTGCTCCGGCGCTCGGACGGCGCCGACGAAGTCGTCGCGGTGCGGGGCCGCAACGTCTACGTCGTCGTCTCCACCGACGACTGGACCAAACGACCGGTGCCCGACGCCCTTCGCGCGGCGCTGTCGTAGCCGTCGGTATTACCTGACAGGTAGTGGTCGCGCGGATCGCGTCGGGATACCGTCGGCTTCGTGACCCAACATGGCGGTGCGCTGCTGCGCCAGTGGCGGCAGCGCCGTCGGCGCAGCCAGCTCGATCTCGCGCTGGACACCGGCATCTCCGCGCGGCATCTCAGCTTCGTCGAGACAGGGCGCTCCCGTCCCAGCCGCGGGCTGCTGCTGGCCCTGGCCGAACAGCTCGATGTGCCGCTGCGCGAACGCAATGCGCTGATGCTGGCCGCGGGCTACGCACCGACGTACGCCGAATCCGACCTGAACAGTGCGGAGACCGAGCAGGCCCGCGAGGCGCTCCAGCGGCTGCTGGCGGGCCACGAACCCTATCCCGCCGTGGTGCTCGACCGGTGGGGCGATGTGGTGCTGACCAACCGAGCCGTCGGTCCGCTGCTCGAGGGCGTCGATGTCACGCTGTTGGCGGCTCCCATCAACGTCTACCGGCTCAGCCTGCACCCCGACGGGATGGTCTCGCGCATCCGCAATCGCACCGAATGGACCGCGCACCTCGGGCACCGGCTGGCGAGACTGGCCGGGCTGACGGGTGATTCACGGTTGGCGGAGCTTCTTGCGGAGATCCGCACATACCCCGGCGTCGCCGAGGCCCTCGACGACTACCACGAGCCGGCGACCGCCGAGCTTCTGTTGACCCTTCAGCTTGCCCACCCCGACGGTGACCTGCGCCTGCACAGCACCGTCACCAGCTTCGGCAGCCCGCACGACGTCACGCTCTCCGAGCTGACCGTCGAGTCGTTCTTTCCCGCCGACGACGCGACTCGTCAACGGCTGCAACGACTTTCTACGCCTGAACGATGATCGGGTCTCCGATGTTGACGGTGTTGTAGTACCACGCCGCGTTGTCGGGGCTGAGGTTGATGCACCCGTGGCTGACGTTCGAGTTGCCCTGCGAACCGACCGACCACGGCGCGCTGTGCACGTAGACACCGCCCCATGTGACGCGCACGGCGTCGGCGACGGTGAGCTTGTAGCCCTCGGGGTCGCTCAGCGGGATGCCGATCGTGCGCGAGTCCATCACCACGCTCTTCTGCTTCTCGAGTGCGGCGAACGTTCCAATCGGCGTGGGGTGCTTGGGTTTACCCATCGACGCGGGCATGGTCTTGACGACCTGGCCGTCGACACTGACCGTGAAGGTGTGCGCGCTGATATTGGCGACGCCCATCGTTGCCGCGGCGCTGTCGAAGTCGGTCTTGAACCCGCCCGCGCTCACCGAGATCGACGAGTGTGCGGGCCAGTAGCTATCCGGGGTGAACTGAAGGACATCGTCGCTCATCCAGGTGAAATGGCCGGTCGGCACCTTGCCGTTGTTGCCGACGGACATGGTGATTGACTGCTCGGCGGCCTTGCGATTGGCGATCGGATTCGTGAACGTGACCGTGACCGGCATTCCGACGCCGACGACCTCACCGGATGACGGGGAAATCGAGGACACGGCGAGGTCCGGTTCAGGGCCGGGCAGCGCTGCTTCGCCTGTAGGGGCCCAACCCACCATGGCGACAATTCCCACGCCAACCATGACGAGTACGTACTGAAGAGCTCTGCGCAACGCTTCCATCCCTTCGGGTAACGACCAGCAAAGATCATTCTAGTGAATCCATCTGTGAGCGGCCCGCGACCAGCTGCTGCTGCATGTCACGACGGGTCTTGTGCTCTGTGGTGAATGGGAGAATTGTTGTTTGACACCTCGGGCCCGACGAAGTGACCCGGGCTGGAAGGAACGTCATGGCTGATAAGGCGAATACTTCCCAGGGCGCCGGAGCCGCCCCGACCGCGGACAGTCCGGCCGCCATCCGAAACGTGGTGCTCATAGGCCCATCGGGTGGCGGCAAGACCACCCTCGTCGAGGCGCTGCTGACCGCAACCGGCGTGCTCTCCAGACCCGGGTCCGTCGTGGACGGCACGACGGTGTGCGACTCCGACGAGGCCGAGATATCCCAGCAGCGTTCGGTCGGGCTCGCGCTGGCGCCGCTCTCGCACAACGGTGTCAAGGTGAACCTGATCGACACCCCCGGCTACGCCGACTTCGTCGGTGAGCTTCGGGCCGGGCTGCGGGCCGCGGACTGCGCGCTGTTCGTGATCGCGGCCAACGAGGGCGTCGACGAACTGACCAAGTCGCTGTGGCTGGAATGCCAACAGGTCGGCATGCCGCGAGCGGTGGTGATCACCAAGCTCGACCACGCCAGGGCGAACTACGACAGCGCGCTTCTGGGCGCCCAGAGCGCGTTCGGCGACAAGGTGCTGCCGCTGTACCTGCCCGCCAACTCGCCGTGCACCGGCCTGATCGGCCTGCTGTCGCAGACGCACTTCGAATACGCCGACGGCACGCGCTCGGGCAAGGAGCCGGACGCCTCCTATGCCGACCGGCTTTCCGAGCAGCGCGGCACGCTGATCGAGGGGATCATCGAGGAGTCCGAGGACGAGACGCTCATGGAGCGCTACCTCGGTGGCGAGGAAATCGACGACAAGGTGCTGATCGAGGATCTGGAGAAGGCGGTGGCCCGCGGCTCCTTCTTCCCGGTCATCCCCGTGTGCAGCAGCACCGGCGTCGGCACCCTGGAACTGCTCGAGGTCGCGACGAGCGGTTTCCCGTCTCCGCTCGAGCACCCGCTGCCCGACGTGTTCACCCCGCAGGGCAAGGACCGCGACAAGCTCGGCTGCGACCCCGAGGGGCCACTGCTGGCCGAGGTCGTCAAGACGACGTCGGACCCATACGTCGGCAGGGTCAGCCTGGTCCGGGTCTTCTCCGGAACCATAAGGCCCGACGCGACGGTTCACGTGTCGGGCCATTTTTCGTCCTTCTACGGCAACGGCAACGGCTCGACCGGCAGTCACGAGGACCACGACGAGGACGAGCGGATCGGCACGCTGTCGTTCCCGCTCGGCAAGCAGCAGCGACCGGCCGGCACCGTGGTGGCGGGCGACATCTGCGCGATCGGCAGGCTGTCGCGGGCCGAAACCGGAGACACGTTGTCCGACAAGGCCGATCCGTTGGTGCTGAAGCCGTGGACGATGCCCGAGCCGCTGCTGCCGATCGCCGTGCAGCCGCGCGCCAAGACCGACGATGACAAGCTGTCGGTGGGGCTGCAGTCGACTGGCAGCCGAGGATCCGACGCTGCGGATCGAGCAGAACCCGGAGACCCACCAGATCGTGCTGTGGTGCATGGGCGAGGCCCATGCGGGTGTGGTGCTCGACGGTCTTGTCCAACCGGTTCGGGGTGAGCGTGGACAAGGTGGACCTGCGGGTGCCGCTGCGCGAGACCTTCGGTGGCTCCGCCAAGGGACACGGCAGGCACGTCAAACAGTCTGGCGGACATGGCCAGTTCGCCGTCTGCGACATCGAGGTGGAACCGCTGCCCGAAGGCGCGGGCTTCGAGTTCGTCGACAAGGTGGTCGGCGGCTCGGTGCCGCGGCAGTTCATCCCGAGCGTGGAGAAGGGCGTCCGGGCACAGATGGAGAAGGGCGTCGGCGCGGGCTACCCGGTCGTCGACATCCGCGTCACGCTCTTCGACGGCAAGGCGCACAGCGTCGACTCGTCGGACTTCGCCTTCCAGATGGCAGGCGGTCTGGCGCTGCGTGAGGCGGCGGGCGCGACCAAGGTGTCGCTGCTCGAGCCCGTCGACGAGGTGTCGGTGCTGGTGCCCGACGACCTCGTCGGCGCGGTGATGGGCGACCTGTCCAGCCGGCGCGCCAGGGTCCTCGGCACCGAGAAGGTCGGCGAGGACCGCACTCAGGTGAAAGCCGAAGTGCCCCAGGTGGAGCTGACGCGCTACGCCATCGACCTACGGTCGCTCTCGCACGGGGCGGGCTCGTTCACCCGCTCCTTCTCCCGCTACGAACCCATGCCGGAGCACGCGGCGGCGAAGGTCAAGAGCGACGCTTAACCGGTAGCCGTCAGCGCGGCCACCGCGGTCGCGAACATGGTGCTCTTGATCGCACCGAGAGTGCCCGGGTCCTTCGCACCCAACGGCGCGAGCATGTTGATGGCCGTCCCGACCACCGCATCCTCTTCGGCCGTCGCGTCGACGATGCCGATCGCGGCGGCGTCGGCCCCGCCGAAACGGCTGCCGGTGGTCATGGCGGACACCGCGGCCTGCGGCGTCAGCTTGGCCTGGATCAGCGCCGCCATTCCCGGCGTGAACGGGATGCGGATGTCGACTTCGGGAAAGCAGAAGTAGCCGCGGTCGGCGCGCATCACGCGAAAGTCGTGTGCCAGCGCGAGCATCGCCGCCGCACCGAAGCTGTGGCCGTTGATCGCGGCCGCGGTGGGTATCGGCAGCGTCAGCACGCGAGCCAACAGCGCCTGCACGCGTCCGACATACCACTGTGTCCGGTCGCCGTGAGCTGCCAGCCAGTCGAGGTCAAGGCCGTTGGAGTAGAACTTGCCGGTCGCGGTGGTCACCAAGCCGTGCGCGCCGTCTCGGACCGCGTCGTCGAGACAAGCATCGAACTGGTCGAGAAACTCTGGCGAGAAACGGTTTTCGTCATCGCCGAGTTTGAGCACGGCGATCTGATCGTGGTGGTCGACGGTGATGGCCATGATGTCACTCTGGCATCGCGAGTAGGCGCCGTGTCAAGTGCATCAGCTGCGCGCGCAGCGAGTCGTCGTCGACGTCGGCGACGAGGGGGTGCACGACAGCGGTGCCGATGGCGCCCGACAACATCGCGGCGGGTACCCGCGCTTCATCGTCGGCGTCGCCAAGGAGCACCCCGTAGAGACGGGTGAGGAACCGTTGGAACGGCTCGTGATGGGCGAGCAGCCGGACGATGACGGGGTCGAATTGCAATGTGGCGGCCGCCTGGCGGCGCTCGACCGCCATGTCGATGACACGGCTGAGCAGCACTTCACGTGCGCGCGGTCGGGACTGTTCGGCCTCCGCGGCCTCCAGCGCATCGTCGAGCCTGCCGAGCTCCCGCTCGGTCAAAGCGATGACGATTTCCTCCTTGGTCTTGAACTGGTGATAGACGGCCGCCTTGGTGACCCCGACTTCGTCGGCGATCATCTGCAGCGATGTGCCGCCGACACCGTGATCGGCGATCAGCGACAGCGCGGCATCGAGGATGCGGTGCTGTGCCGAGCTGCGGTGCACGGCCGAGAATCGGCCGCCCGCTGTGCGCTCCGCGGAGACCACATCACGAGGGTAGCCGGTTGGCTATCCGCTGCCACGGCCACGTCATCAGCGCCCACACCATCAGCACTAGCGCGGTGGCCACCACGACGTAGACCGGCCACGGGCCCATCACATCCAGCAGCGACGGCGTGTCGGGTTTCCTGTTGAGGAATCCGTAGTCGGTCCCGGCAATGCTGTTGAACGCCAACGTGAACACCGCCCACGCGGCCGTGACGACGACGGCGATCCGGTAGCTGCGCCATGTCGGCCGATGGCCGCGGCCCCAGGTGAGGTAGATGGCGGCCCACACCACCAGCAGGTGGATCGCCCAGAAGGCGAGGAACCGGTAGTTGGGAAAGTCCGGACCCCTCAGCACCGGGGAGATCAACGCCTGCACGCTCAACGTCAGTCCCCAGTAGTAGATGAGTGCGTACGCCCAATGCCGTTGCGACCACAGCGCATACGCGCCTGCGGTGGTCGCGAGGTCGGTCAGCTGCAGCGGCACCGACCACTTGATCGAGGGCGGGTTCAACGAGTAGATCAACACCGCGACGTAGATCGCGGCGGTCAGCGCGCCGAGCACCCTTCCGAACACGCGCGCCTGGGTCTCGGTCTGTCTGCGCCCGACCAACACCAGCAGCACCGCACCGACCGCGAACACCGCGAGTACGGCCCAGTGCGACGGGCCGTAGGCGGTGAACTGCCCCTGCGCAGCGATCGCGTCTATGCCGCCGACGCTACCTGCGCCCGAGCGCCGAGGTGCGCCAGCGGTCGCGCGGCGGTCTCGCGCAACGTCAGCACAGTGACGAGCGAGACGACCGCGGCAGCGACGACGTAGAACGCGGGCGCCAGGTTGTTGCCGGTGCTGCCCGTCAGCCACGCGACCATGTAGGGCGTGGTGCCGCCGAACGCGGCGACGCACACGTTGTAGCCGATCGAGAAGCCGCTGTAGCGGACCCGGGTGGCGAACAGTTCGACGCCCGCGGAGATCGCCGCCGCGATGTACACCGACTCGATCGCCGCCAGGGCGGCGTGCGCGGCGATCGCCGCACCGAGTGAGCCGGAGTTCAGCAACAGAAACAGCGGGTAGGCCGCCACCGCGAACGCCAGCGCGCCCGCGATGAGCAGCGGCCGGCGGCCGACCCGGTCGGACAGTCGGGCCAGAGGCAGGATCAGCACGATGGCGACCACACACGCCACGGTGATCGAGACGAAGGCGCTCGTCTTGGCGAAGTGCAGGGTCTTGATGAAGTAGGTCGGCAGGTAGGTGAACACCACGTAGTAGCCGACGTTGAAGACGATCATCATCCCGATCACCTGCAGGATCGGCCGCCACGCCGTCTGCACGGCCTCGCGCAGCGGTGACGTCGCCACGTCGTCGGTATCGGCGAGCGCCTCGAACGCCGGGGTGTCGGTCAGCCGCAGCCGGATGTAGAGGCCGACGAGGCCGAGCGGCCCGGCGAGCAGGAACGGGATACGCCAGCCGTAGGAGTCCATGGCCGCGTCGCCGAGCGCGGTCTGCAGCAGCGTGACCGTCACCGAGCCGAGCAGGAATCCGACCACTCCGGACCACGCGATGAACGTGACGACGACACCGCGTCGCCGGTCGGGCGCGAACTCGGCGAGATAGCACGCGCCGCCGCCGTATTCGCCGCCTGCCGAAAAGCCTTGCAGGCAGCGGAGAAACAGCAGTAGCAGCGGAGCAGCAACACCGACCGTGTGATATGTCGGCACCAGGCCCATCGCCAGCGTCGAGCCTGCCATCAGCAGGATGACGATCGCGAGCACCCGCTGCCGCCCGATCCGGTCACCGAGCGGCCCGAAGACGAGGCCGCCGAGCGGGCGCATCACGAACGCGGCGGCGAAGATCGCGAAGGTGTTCAGCAGCGCCGCGGTGTCGTTGCCCGCCGGGAAGAAGTTCGCGGCGATGAAGGTGGCCAGAAAGCCGTAGATCGCGAAGTCGTACCACTCGACGGCGTTGCCGATCGACGCACCGCTGATGACCTGGCGGAGAGGGGAAGGGCCGGCTCACCCGCACCACGCTAAATCAATCGACTGACTTAATGAAGTGACTTCATGTAGGCGGTGATGCGAGCGTGCGTCTCCTCCGACATCCAGCCGGCGCGCACGACGTCGTCGGTCTCGGACTCCGGCATCGATCGCGGCACGGACCGGCCGGTGGAGCTGCTCCTTCGTCATCGCGTACGCGGCCGGGGCGAACTCGGAGAGCTCACGGGCGAGGGCGATCGAACGAGGCAGCAGCTCGTCGGCGGTCACGACCTCGTCGACCCAGCCGAACGCCGCGGCGGCGGACACGTCGATGGTCTGGGCCTGCAAGGCCGCAGGCGTCACAGACGCCCCCATCGCGTACCGGCAGATCTCGATGGCGGACATCGGGAACATCGCGCCGACGGCCAGTTCGGTCAGCCCGATCGTCCCCGCGGACATCAGCCGGATGTCGGCGGCCATCGCGAACACGCACCCGCCGGCGATCGCGTGCCCATTGATCGCGGCGACGACCGGCGCGGGGTGGTCGAACACCGCGAGGAATGCGGCGGACAGCGACGTCATGAAGCGGTCGGTGTACCCGGCGCCACCCTCGACGATCGCGGGCAGGTCGACCCCCGCCGAGAAACACCGTCCCGCGCCGGTGATCACGACGGGGCCGTCGAGCCCACGCATGGTGGCGATGACGTCGTCGAGCAGGTCGAGGTCAAGGGCATTGACGGGCGGGTGGTCCAACCTGACGGTCGACACACCGTCGACCACATCGACATCCACTATCGGCTCACGTCCTCAGGTGACTTCTTGTCCACGACGCGTGTCTTGTACAGGCTCGCGACCGTGGTGATGATCAGCGTCACGATGATGACGCCGAGGGACAGCAGCGTCGGGATCTCCGGCACGTGAACGTGCTCGCCGCCGTTGATGAACGGCAGCTCGTTCTCGTGCAGCGCGTGCAGGACCAGCTTCACGCCGATGAAGGCGAGGATGAACGCCAGCCCCTGCGACAGGTAGACCAGCCGCTTGAGCAGGTCGCCGAGCAGGAAGTAGAGCTGCCGCAGGCCCATCAACGCGAACACGTTGGCGGTGAACACCAGGTACGGCTCCTGGGTCAGCCCGTAGATCGCCGGGATCGAGTCGAGCGCGAAGATCAGGTCGGTGGTGCCGAGCGCGATGATGACGAGGAACATCGGCGTCATCAGCCGCTTGCCGTTCTCCTTGACGTAGAGCTTCAGGCCGTCCCACTTGTCGGTGAGCTTCAGGTGGCTGCGGGCGAACCGCACGACGAAGTTGTCCGCGTCGTCGTCGTGGTCGGTGTTGCGGACCAGGCTCGACGGCGGTGTAGAGCAGGAACGCGCCGAAAATGTAGAACACCCAGGAGAATTCGGTTGATCGCGACGGCGCCGAGCGCGATGAAGATGCCGCGGAAGATCAGCGCCAGGATGATGCCGACCAGAAGCGCCTGCTGCTGATACTTCTTGGGCACGTTGAAGCTGGCCATGATGATCAAGAAGATGAACAGGTTGTCGACCGACAGGCTGTACTCGGTGAGCCAGCCGGCGAAGAACTCGACGCCGTACTGGCTGCCGTGGAAGAACCAGACCCAGACCCCGAAGACCACCGCGAGGCCGAGGTAGACCGACAGCGCGGTCGCGCAGTCTCACGCTTGGACGGTTCATGCGGTCGCCGGCCGATGACGATCACGTCGAACAGCAGGACGGCGATCGTCACGCCCAGCGTGATGATCCATTCGAGGTGGGTGACTTGCATTCAGGGTGCCTCCGGTCGTCAAAAAACGCCCGAGGTCTCTTCCACCGTGGCATCGGCCCGCGGGCCGGTCGTCCGATGACAGCCGACGTGGTGACGACACCGCGGCGAAGGAATACTCCCCTCTTGCCTTCAGTCTGTCAGACGGCTGTGGGTAATGCCCACCCGGGCAGGTGAGGGTGACTGTGCGACGATGCCCCGATGACGGCACGTCCAGCACATTTCACGCAGGCCGGCGAGGACCGCTTCCAGCCCACCAAGTACGCGCAGAGCCACTGGGGAGCCGACCACCTCAACGGCCCCGCGCTGGTCGGGCTTGCCGCGCGCTCACTGGAGGACAAGTTCGGCCTGCCCGACTTCATGCCCGCCCGGCTGACCGTCGACCTGTTCAAGGCCGGGCGCGGAGTGCCGACGACCACGAAGGTGGCCCTGATCAGGGACGGGCGCCGGGTGCGCAACTCCGAATGCGAGATCGTGCAGGACGGTGTCACGGTGGTCCGCGCCACGATGGTCCAGTACCGCCGGTCGGAGGCGCCGCGGGGCGAGGAGTGGGCGTCGGGAACCGACTTCGCCTGGCCATCGGAGTTGGGTGGCGTCGGCCTCTCCTACATGGGCAGTGACGGTGTCGGCTGGACCAAGGGAATAGGCGAGCATCAGAACACCGCCCGCAAGCGCTTCATCAACCGGATGATCGATGTCGTCGAAGGCCGCGACAACACCCCGTTCGTCCGGGGCGCGATGGTGGCGGAGGGCGCCAGCCTGGTCACCAACCTCGGATCGGCCGGCGTCGGCTACATCAACGGTGACCTCACCGTCGCGCTGGCCCGGTTGCCCGTCGACGAGTGGATGGGCGTGCAGGCCGACTCGCACTGGGCGTCCGACGGCGTCTCGGTCGGCACGGCGACGATGTTCGACCGAATCGGCGCCTTCGGCTCCGCCCTGGTGACCGCCGTTGCCAATCCGGCTGCCCAGATCGACTTCACCAACGATCCGTTCCCGTCACGCATCCGCTAGCGCTGTCCCCCATTCGGGCCACCCCCGATTCCCCCGCCGCAGTGACCGGTCGGCGGACAGACCCCGCCGCATCGCGGCGGAATAGTCCCCGACATGTACACGGAGATGCCAACCGAGCAGCGTTTCGGCGCTCGAATCATCGTCGTGCTGCTGCTGATCATCCCGCTCAGCCAGATAGCACTTGACGCGTATACCCCCGCGCTTCCGCGGATGGCCGCCGACTTCGGCGCGTCCAACGAACTCGTGCAGAACACGGTCACCGCGTACATGCTTGGCCTGAGTGTCGCGTTCATTCCGCTCGGTCTGGTGTCGGATGCCCTGGGCCGCAAGCGGATACTGCTGACCGGTCTGGGCCTGCTGACGGTGACGAGCATCGGCTGTGCACTCGCGACCGGCATTCCGATGCTGCTGGCCCTGCGTTTCGTCCAGGGCATCGGCGCCAGTGCGTGCCTGTTGCTTGCTGCGGCCATCGCCGCCGACTGCTTCCGCGGCGCCAAGCTGGTTTCGGTGCTGGGCCTGTGCGGCGCGGCATGGGGCTCGGCCCCGGTATTCGCCCCCGCACTGGGCGGATTCGTGGTGGAGTTCGGCTCCTGGCGCCTGGTGTTCGTGTTGCTGGCGGTGTTGGCGGCAGCGGTCGCTCTGGTGGTGGCGAAAATGCTGCCCGAGACGCTGGCCCCGCAGTTGCGCTCCCCGGTCGACCTGCGGGCAGCGACGAGGGTTCTCGGCGGGGCGCTGCGACACCGGCTCTTCCTGACCTACGTCGTGATGTTCGGTCTGATCGGTGCGGCGCAGATGACCTTCGGTGTCGTCGGGCCGTTTCTCTATCAGGTCAAGCTCGGATTCTCGCCCGACGCATACGGTTTGGTTGCGTTGGCCGTCGGAATCGCCAACCTGATCGGCGAATTGGCCTGCGGCGGGCTGGCGCAGCGCACCACCACTCATCGCCTGTCGTTCGGCGCGTGGACGGTGTTCTTCGTCGGCGCCGTCACAATCGTGTTCTCCGCGAAGCTCGTCGGCGTGAACGCGTGGGCCATCACCATCGGTGCCGCGCTGGCGCTCGTGGGAATCGGCGTACTCGACCCACAGAGCAAGGGTCTGGCGATGGGCGTGTTCAGCAGGAACATCGGCCTGATCGGCGGCCTGGTCAACACCTGCTGCTATCTGATCGTCAGCGGGGCGATGGCCCTGATGGCCTACCTGCCCGAGAACTCCCAGGCGCCTCTCGGCTGGCTGTATGTCGGGATCGGCGTGTTGTTCGCCGGCCTGTTGTTCACCACCGTGGCGTTGCAGCGCGGCGGATTACCCCTTGCCTTTCGCCGTGTCCGCTGCGGCCTGGGCCTGGTCCTGCTGCGCCTGCTGCGCAGCCGCAGCAATGGCGGCCTTGCCCTCAGGGCTGCCCGCGGAATTGCCCGCCTCCGTCGCCGACGCCACTCCCGCGTAGCAGTTGAGGTTCAGTAGCACGGTGTCGGTGACGGGGGCGAAGTCGTCGCCCTTGATCCACGGCGCCTTCTCCGAACTCGTGACGACGCAGTCGGACTCGTTCTGGGTGTCACCGACGCGTGTCGCGATCACGCCGGTCAGGCTGGCGTCAGCAAGCTTGGACTGGACGTCGGAGTACTTCTGTCCCGCATAGTCGTCCGCGGCGGCGACTCCCTGTCCGAACGCCACCGCCGAAACGGCCGTGACGGCGAACGCACCGGCTATGAAACTGATCGTTTTCACGTCCAAACCTCCTGTGAGTTGGACAAACCGTAAAACCGGAATCTGTAAAAGCCCTGAGTACTGCCATGGCGACGGCTGTCAGTTCGGCGCAGGTGCCCTGGAGATTTGTGTCAACGGCGGAAAACGACCCAGCGCATTGCGCTGTACATATAGACGGCTTCACAGCAGCCTGCCAGGATCCGTGCCAGTCTGAAGTCGATGCCCATAGCGGTGAGTGCGCTGGACACACCCAGAACGAACACCAGGTAGTTCACGACGACGACCACCAGGTAGACCGACAACTGCGGTCCGACCGGCGCGTGGGACTCAAAGTTCATGATGCGGTTCAGTGAATAGCTCAGCGCGAAGGCGAAGGCGTAAGCAACCGTCACCGAGATCGGCAGCGCGACTCGGAGCCAGCCGTGCAGCGCGGTGAGCAGCATGATGTCGACCAGGAAGGTGAAGCCGTTGATCAGTGCGAAACCCAGAAACGTCGGTGCCACAATCGTATTCAGCCCCAACGGCAGGCGCGCTACGACCGCGACGCACATCTGGTGAAAGCGGTCGACCAGGCGCAATCCGCTCGCCTGTGCTTCGGCGCGCACGCGATCACGCTGCCATGTTCAGGTATCCGGCACGTGATCGGTTGGCCAACTCCGGGCGGCGCGCAGCGGCAGGTCCGATGAAACTACTGCTGAGCAACACAGCTTGACCGCTTCGTTATGTGGATAGCAGTGCCGAATACACCGATCCGATGCGCGTCCAGCAAATATGTTGAGATACTGAGAAGGTGCCCAGTCGCGTCGTCAACCGGCCAGAAGAGACCCGGACGGTCGCGGCTTTCCTCGACGCTGCGGCCGTAGAGCCTGCCGGTCTGGTCGCCGAGGGAGAACCGGGCATCGGCAAGACCACCCTGTGCTTGTCCACCATCGAACTCGCCGAGCAGCGCGGGTTCCGGGTGTTGTCGGCACGGCCCGCGGAGGCCGAGTCCGTGCTCGCGTATGCCTCACTGGCGGACCTGCTTTCGGGGGTCGATTCGTCGGTGTGGAAGAACCTGCCGACGGCCCAGCAGCTCGCGATGGATCGGGTTCTGCTGCGGGCAGAAGCCGAAGACCTGACCACCGATCAGCGCGCGGTCGGCGCGGGCTTTCTGTCGGTGATCGAGCTGCTGGCCGAGAAATCTCCCGTCCTGCTGGCGATCGACGACCTGCAGTGGCTCGACCCGTCCAGTCGGAATGTCGTCGCGTTCGCCACGCGGCGGCTCTCGGCGAGGGTGGGGGTGTTCGGCACCGTCAGGACCGATCCCGACGAGGGCGGCGCAGGCGCGTCATGGCTGCAGCTGCCACAGCCGGACCGGGTCTCCAGGGTGCAGGTCCGCCCGCTGAGCCTGGGCGGACTGAACGCGGTGATAACCCAACGGCTCGGCCGGTCGTTGTCGAGACCGGCAATCGTTCGGATACAAGAGGTTTCGGGAGGCAACCCGTTTTTCGCTCTCGAGCTGGCGCGAGCGATGGACGGCGACGCCCGAAGCGCCGAGATGCCGATGCCGATGACGCTGACCGAGCTGGTGCGCGCCAGGATCGGCAGCCTTGATCGAATCCGCTCGCGACGTACTGCTCGCGATGGCATGCCACGCGGCACCGACCGTCGAGCTGGTATCCCGGGCAACCGGGATGGCTGCCGAGGATGTCGTCGCGCGGCTCGAAGACGTCGAGTCGAAGGGCATCGTCGGGGTCGACGGCCACCGACTTCGATTCGCACACCCGTTGTTGGCCAAGGGTTTCTACACCGACGCGACACCGGCCCGGCGTCGCCTCATGCACCGCAGGCTCGCCGAGATCGACGACGAACCCGAGATAAAGGCACGGCATCTCGCCAAGGCTGCCACACACGGCGACGAGCTGACACTGATGGCCCTCGACGAGGCCGCCGACATGGCGCGCAGCCGCGGTGCGCCTGCTGCCGCCGCCGAACTGCTCGACATGGCCATCGCACTCGGAGGTGGTACTCCAGAACGCCGGATCCTCTCGGCGGCACACCATTTCGATGCCGGCGAGCCGGCAAGGGCCCGGCGCATGCTCGAGGAGACGATCGGGACGCTCGAGCCCGGCCCACGACGTGCGGAGGCGCTCAGCCTGCTCGCACTGGTCCTTTCGCTCAACGACAGCTTCGACGAAGCCGCCGACCTGCTCGAGCGCGCTCTCGAGGACGTCGCGGACGAGCTCGCCCAGCGGGTTGCGATCCTGGTGTCATTGTCATTCGCTCTCGTCAACGCGGGACGCATGGACACGGCGGTGCAGCGCATCGAAGAGGCTGTCTTGCGAGCCACCGAGCTGGGCGAACCGCACGCTCTCAGTCAGACATTGGGCATGCGGGTGATGCTGCACTTCTTGCGTGGTGACGGGCTCGACGAGCAGAGCATGGCGCGTGCGCTCGACCTGGAGGACCGCGCCGCGGACATCTCTTCGGCCTTCAGTCCCTGCGTCCAGCACGCCCTGCTGCTGGCGTGGACGGGTGAACTCGATCGGGCACACGAGGAGATGCTGACAATCCGGCGCCGCTGCATCGACCGCGGCGAGGAGGGCGAACTCACGTTCATCGACTTCCACTCGGTGTTGATCCATCTCTGGCGCGGCGCCATCGCCGAAGCCACCCTGATCGCCGAGGACTCGGTGGAGCGGGCGCACCAACTCAACGGCGATCTGCCACTTTCGGTCGCGCTGACGGTGCGCGCCGCCGTCGCCGCGTTCGCCGGCGACGAGGACGTCGTTCGCCGGGACGTGGCAGAAGCGCTCGCGGCCAGCGTGCGCAGCGGATCGCGCAGGCTGGGCGAGTGGCCGGTTTCCATGCTGGGCTTCCTCGAAGTCTCGCTGGGCAACTACGAAGCGGCACTGGCCACCCTCGCCCCGCTTCGGGCGATGCTTGCAGCCTTTCCTGAATCGACCGAGGTCATCACCGCCGTTTACGTGCCCGACGCCGTCGAGTCGCTCACCCATCTCGGTCGGCTGACCGAGGCCGAACCGATGATCGAAGCGCTCGAGCGCAATGGCCACCGGCTCGACCGGCCGTGGATGAAGGCGGTGGGTGCGCGCTGCCGGGGCATGCTGCTCGCGGCGCGCGGAGACGTCATCGCCGCAAGCCGTGCCGTCGAGCAGGCGATGGCCGAACATGACCGGCTCCCCATGCCTTTCGAGCGCGCGCGAACCCAACTGCTGGCAGGCCAGCTGCAGCGCAGGCAGCGCCAGAAAGACCAAGCCGCAACGACTTTGCGTGAGGCCCTCAAGACGTTCGAGGATCTGAACACCCCGCTGTGGGCCGACCGTGCCCGCGACGAACTCGCCCGCGCCGACGTCGGCACCCGTCGGATGTCCAACCTGAGTCCATCCGAACAGCGGGTGGCAGAACTCGCGGCTTCAGGCATGACGAACCGTGACGTGGCAGCCGCCTTGTTCATCAGCCCGAAGACGGTCGAGTCCAACCTGGCACGCATCTACCGCAAGCTGGGCATCCATTCCCGCGCCGAACTCGGCAGGCACATGGGTCAGCCCGGGGAATAGCGTTGGACGTCACGGATTGCGCTTGCACTCGTAGGTGAGCCCGATCTCGGGGCCGAGTTCGACGACGTCGAACTGGTCCACACCGATGCCTGCGAATGTCTGTGCGTCGATCCCGAGGTCCACCCACTTGGCGGCGCTGGTCCGGTCGTCGGCGAAGGTGAGCGCGATCTCCCCGCCGTCGGAGAGCAGCATCCCGTGTGTCTTGAGGGCCTCGAGGATCACCTTTTGCGGTTCGGTGTAACCCGATTCGTCGAACTCGGGCTTCAACCGGAATCGCGCGCCGTAGGGCGGAGCGTCGGCCTCGGTGCTCTCGGGGCCACCCGCGTGGGTCGCCGGGTGCACGTAGACCTCGGCCTTCATCCGGTCGTTCGGGAGAATGAACCGCAGGGCGTGATTGACTGCGCCGGAAGCGACTTCGTCCGCCGTCGGCGTCAGCGCCGCGATCGGGAAGCCGGCCGCATCGGCGCTGGTGCACTGGTCGCCGCGCAGGTTGTCCGGATACGCCTTGTTCAGATCCCACACGAAGAAGCCGTTTGCGGCGATGCCGCCGCCGGACTGGTTGCCCTGGTAGACCTCGTAGAGCTTGTTCTCGTCACGCTCGGCGACCAGCAGGTGGCAGTCGCCCTGTCCCTCGGTATTGCCGGAGGGGTCACACGTGAGATCGGACGACCCCTCGATGTTGGCGTTCGCGGGCACCGGCATCTGCGCCGGGACGCTGTCACAGTCCGGACCTCCGTAGCAGTAGTCGTCGGTGCCCACCACGTCCATCCGCGGCGTGCCGCCGTCGGCGTCGAAGATCGGGATCGAGAAGTCGGTCTGCAGGGCGTTGTCGCCGCCCCAGCCAGCCAACGCGGTGAGGGTACCGATGATGGCGTCGCTGCGGTCGGACTTCGCGGCGCCCGACACGTCCTTCGTCCACGGTTCCGCGGCGCTGAACAGGCCGCCAGCGGCAGTCGGATTGGATGCGCCGGCAGACGTGGATGTCCTTGTGGCTTCGTCGTTTCCGGCACCCGCAGAACAGCCGGCACACATCGCGGCGGTCAGGCACAACACGGCGACAGTCGACCTCATATCCGCTCGACACCCTTCTGGCAGTCAGCTGTGAGCAGACGCTATCGCGGCGCGGTTCGCTTCAGATATGGGGTGTTTCCCTACCGTTGTCGACCGGTCATGGCAGCACGATGCGCAGCCGCTCCCATCCGCGCACGGTCGACGTCGGCGCGGGGACGGCGGTGTCGTAGTCGATTTCCCACTCGGGCCATCGGTTGAGCAGTTCGTCGAGCGCTACCCTGCCCTCCAGCCGCGCCAGGTTGGCCCCGAGGCAGTAGTGCACGCCCTTGCCGAAGGTGAGGTGGCTGATGTTGTCACGGTGTATGTCGAAACTGTCCGGGTCGGTGTAGCGGCGGGGGTCCCGGTTCGCCGCACCGAAGAGCAGCAGCATCGCGCTGCCCGCGGGCACGGTGGTGCCGTACATCTCGATGTCCTTGAGCATGTACCGGGCGACGTGCGGACCGGTGGGTTCGAAGCGCAGCGTCTCGTCGACAGCGCGGGTGAGCAGCGAGCGATCCTCGAATACCTCGCGCCGCTGATCGGGGTGCTCGGCGAGTACCTTGGCGAGCCAGCCGATCAGCCTGCCCGTGGTCTCGTTGCCCGCGCCCGCGACGACCTGTACGTAGTGCAGGATCTCCTTGCGGTGCAGCTTGCGGGTGACCCCGTTCTCGTCGGTCGAACTCCATGTTGAGCAGCACCGTCATCAGGTCGTCCGACGGGTTCTTCGACCGCCACTCGACGTAGTCGGCGTAGATGGCGCCGTCGGCGATCTTGTCGGCCTTGGCCACCTTCATCGGAGCGCCCGGCCTGGTGCGCAGGTTGGCGTCGTTGGCGTCGCGCACCGCGATCTGGTCGGACTCCGGAATGCCGAGCAGCATGCCGATCACCCGCATCGGCATCATCGCGGCGAGTTCGGCGACGATGTCGAAACCGTCCGAACCGACATGCGGGTCAAGGCAATTCACGCAGAACTGGCGGATCTGGTCTTCGATCTCGGCCATCCGCCGCGGCGTGAACACTCGGCTCATCAGGCCGCGCAGCATGGTGTGCACGGGCGGGTCCTCGAACATCATCACGCCCTTGGGCATGTCGAACTCGGAGTTGACGAGCTCGAGGATGTCGCTGCGCGAGTTGGAGAACGCCTCCCAGTTGGCCAATGCGTTCTCGACGTCGCTGTGGCGCGAGATCGCCCAGAAGCGATAGCGCTCGTTGTGGTAGATCGGCGATTCCTCGCGCAGCCGCGCGTAGGTCGGCCATGGATTGGCCGCGATGTCCACGTCGTAGGGGTCGTAGTAGACGTCGGTGGTGGTCATGATGCCTTTATTTCAGGAGGCTGCCGGCGTCGACCGGCAGTGTGACGCCGGTGATGTAGCGCGCTTCGTCGGAGGCGAGGAACAACACCGCGTTGCTGATGTCGACCGGCTCCACCCACGGGATGGGAAGGAAATGGAACGACTGGCAGATGGGCGCGAGGTCGTCGGGACCCGGGTTTTCCAGGTCGGGCCGGAACAACCGATACGTCGGCTCGTTCATCAGCAACGGCGTGCACACGTGGGTCGGATGCACGGTGTTCACCCGGATCGAGTGCTGGCCGAGTTCGACGGCGAATGTGCGCATCAACCCGACGACGCCGTGCTTGGCCGCGATGTAGTGGCCGACCTGCGGATAGGCCTTGGTTCCGCCGACCGAACTCGTGATGATCACCGAGCCGCCCCTACCGCCGGCCAGTAGGTGCGGCACGCCGGCCTTGACGGTCTTCCACACCCCGCCGAGATTGACGTCGATGGTCTCGTCGAAGATGTCCTCGCGCATCTTGTGCAGCTTCACGCCGGTGGTGCCGATGCCCGCGTTGGCAACCACGATGTCCAGCCGCCCGAGCTGCTCGACGCCGTTGTCGACGGCCGACTTGAGCGCCTCGAAGTCGCGGACGTCGACGATCTCGGTGACGATGCGGCGGTCAAGGCTCTTGACCATGTCGGCGGTTTCGGCCAGATCGTCGGGCGTCGCCGCCGGTGCGGTCGAGTCGTCGAATCCGCGACAGATGTCGATCGCGATGATGTCGGCGCCCTCTTCGGCGAGCCGCACCGCGTGGCTGCGGCCCTGCCCGCGGGCGGCTCCGGTGATGAACGCGACCTTGCCGTCTACCCGTCCGGCCATTGCACCTCGAATCCGTTCGGCACTTGTTGGGCGATCGCCCAACATCTATGCTGCGGCCATGTCTAGCAGTCACCACACCTGCGGGTCAAGGGCCAGATGACCGCCCCGAAGAGAATCGGCCGCGATTCCGATACGCGGAAGGCGCTGATCCAGGCGACCGCCCAAATCATGCTGGAGGAGGGGTATGCCGCTGCGACGTCGCGACGGGTCGCGGCGAAGGCGGGGGTGAAGCCCGCGCTCGTGCACTACTACTTCCCGAGCATGGACGACCTGTTCGTCGCCGTCCTGCGTGCGGGCGCCGAAACCAACCTCGCGCGCCAGCGTGAAGCCCTGGCCGACGACCAGCCACTGCATGCGCTGTGGAAGCACAACAACGCCCACGGCGCCCGGTTGCTGATGGAGTTCATGGCGCTGGCCAACCACCGCAAGGAGATCCGCAGCGAGATCGCCGGCTACGCGGCCCGCTTCGGCGATATGGAGGAGGGTGCGGTGACGCTGGCGCTGCGGGCACACGGGGTCGACACCGGTGAGTTCCCTCCGGTCGTCATGTCGATGATCGTCACCAGCCTGGCGCGCATCCTGGTGCTCGAGCGCAGTCTCGGCATCAGCCGCGGCCACGCGGACGCCACCGAATTCATCGAGCGGCTGCTCGATCGCTATGAAATGCCCTCCGTGAACGGCGAGCGATAACATTTCGGTCACCATCTTTGATCACGATCAATTAAGACTGCCGGGGCGAATTCTTAGGGGCTTTTGAATTAGGCCGCCACTCTGGTCACTGACTTACCAAAATGCGCCGAATTGAGGCGGACATCACGGTATTCAGCTGTAACGATCTTGACCAGCCGACCAGTCGGCATTTTGCGTGGGTTTGACCGGATTTCATTTCGGCTACCGTGTATTGCGGGGCGGGGAAAGCAAGCACGATTCGCAAATTTGAGGAAGTAATTTGATCATGAATTTCCGTGGTATCACTGCGCGCCGGAAAGTGGCCGGCGCCGTCATCGGCTCGCTGCTAGGGGGCGTCGCCGCGGCAACCATCGCTGCGCCGTCCGCCGCTGCCGCGCCACAGGGATGCGGCGCCGGCGAGGTGGCCGACACCGTCAGCGCCACCTGGACCTCGGCGCGCCAGTACCTGAACACCCACCCGGGCGCCAACCAGGTGATCATGGGCGCGCTCGACCAGCCGCGTCCGCAGGCGGAGTCCGATGTGCGCGGGTACTTCACCGCCAATCCGGGCGAGTACTACGACCTGAAGGGCATTCTGGCGCCGATCGGTGAGAAGCAGCGCCAGTGCAACGTGTCGGTACTGCCGCAGCAGCTGGCCTCGGCCTACGACATGTTCATGGCAGGCTAGCTCGCACCTACAAAACCCGCCGTCGCAGCAGTCGCTGTGGCGGCGGGTTTTTGCTGCCTAGCGGTGTACCCAACGCAGGCTGCCCGGCGCCATTGCGCCACACATCAGCGCGATGCCGTCAGATCCCTGCGCCGACAGGTTGAGCGCCGGGCACCGCTGCGACACGTTGTAGACCCCGACGAGCGGGCCCGCCGCCGCCCACACGCCGGTGGGATCGCACACCACCGTCGCACCATCGGGCTCCAGTCCGTAGGCGAAGGCGCGACGCGGCTGCGGCATGCACGGCGCGCCCTGGATGACATTGCGTGCCACGTTCGGCACGCAGTCAGCCGAATAGCACCAGTCGGCAGATGCGTTGCCTGCCAACAGAATCGACACGGACGTCGCCGCGCCCGCCGCGAGAACGGCGGCGGCCAGGACACGCAGCGTCCGGCTTCGAACCGTCATTGCGGATCCTCTCCGAGAGTGACGCCGACAGCTCGGCTACTGCGAGGGTAAGTCTTTGCGGTGCTCGTTCTCGGCGGCTTTGACCAGTTGGGCGGAGAAGTAGCGGATCGCGCCGCCGAAGACGGCCCGCATGACCGGTCCGGTGCCACGGACCGCTTCGGTGAAGGAGCCGCGCCACACCAGATCGGTGCCACCTGCCGCGTTCGGTGTGAAGGTCGCCTCGGCGCGGTAGTCCTTCGCCGGGCTGCGCGGCCCGATCAACTCGTAGACGTGCCTGCGGCCCGGCTCGTACTCAACGGTCTTCTCCCGCACGAAGATCGGCCAGCGGCCGACGCGACGAACCGCACCCAGCTCTCCCGGCGGATCACCCTGCTGTTCCCAGCTCGACCGCAGCGGCTTGGCCCACTGCGACCACCGGGTGCCGTCGGCCTCCAGCGCGAACAGCGTCGCGGGCGGCGCGCTGCTTGACCGCCTGACCTCGAACGAAAACGTCCTGCCCGACATCGCGCAAACCCTACCGGACCGCCGACCGGCGCAGCGGCGCCCGCCCAGGCGGCTGCTCCGGCGGGGGCAGCAGTGGCGAGCGAGGCGTGACGGCAACGGTTGACGGCTCCTTCGAGCTGAGCTCCAGTTCCTTGCCTGCGTGCCGGATGGTCAATGCGCCGTCCGGGCCGTCGCGAAGGGTGTAGGTGACCTCGCGGTGATCGGCGTCGACGGTCACCCGAAAGTCTTTCCAGCGCAGCCGGAAGCAGAGCCGGTCGATGCCGTCGGGCAGTTGCGGATCGAGCGCGAGGATGCCTTCGTCGTCGCGCAGGCCGCCGAAACCCGCGACCAACGCCGTCCATGCGCCCGCCAGCGACGCCATGTGCAGCCCGTCGCGAGTGTTGTCGTGCAGGTCGAGCAGGTCGATGAGCGCGGCCTCGTATGTGTAGTCGTGCGCCAGTTCCATGTGCCCCACCGCCGCACACATCACCGCCTGCGTGCACGCCGACAGCGAGGAGTCGCGAGTGGTGCGTCGCTCGTAGTAGTCCAGGTTGCGCGCCATCTGTTCCGGTGTGAACGCGTGGCTGCGCCAGTGCATCGCCAACACCAGGTCGGCTTGTTTGATCACCTGCGACGGGTACAGCCGCACATAGGGCTCGTGGAGCAACAGCGGGTAGGACGTGTTGCCGGTGAAGTTCCATTCGCGACGAGTGGTGAACCCGACGCACTGTTCG
The DNA here is from genome assembly GCA_963813275.1 of uncultured Actinomycetota bacterium. GTDB lineage: Bacteria > Actinomycetota > Actinomycetes > Mycobacteriales > Mycobacteriaceae > Mycobacterium. The sequence goes on from CAWEYH010000004.1 coordinate 53,748, forward strand.
TGAATGCCCAAGTCTTCGTCGTATGGGATGTGCGCCGTCTGGGCAGCGTCGCGCCAGGCGGCCGTCTCCTCGGTGGTGACGCCCAGTGCGCGGGCGGCTTCGGGGTGGCGCTCACACGCCTCGGCGGCCGTGTGCAGGTTGTGCGCCGCCATCAGGTTGGTGAAGACGTTGTCCCGAACGATGGCCGTGTACTCGTCGGGCCCGGTGACACCGTCGAGGTGCCAGACACCGTGGCGGTCATGATGTCCCAACGACGACCACAGTCGTGCGGTCTCGACGAGAACTTCCAGCCCGCATTCCGCTTCCAGCGAATCATCGCCTGTGACAACGCGATAGCGCTCGAACGCCATCGCGACGTCGGCGTTGACGTGCCATGCCGCACTGCCTGCGGGCCAGTACGCCGAGCACTCTTCGCCGTGAATGGTGCGCCACGGAAAGCTCGCGCCTGCGAGGTCCAGCTCTTTCGCACGTTCGCGCGCGAGATCCAGCGTCGACGACCGCCACCGCAGCGCGTCGGCCGCCGCATGGGGCGCGGTATAGGTCAACACGGGAAGCACGTAGCCCTCGGTGTCCCAAAAGGCGTGCCCGTCATAGCCGGTGCCGGTGAGGCCCTTGCCTGGAATGGCCCGACGCTCGGCGCGCGCGCTGGCCTGCAGCACATGAAACAGCCCGAACCGCACGGCCTGCTGGCAGGCGGGGTCGCCGTCGACCTCGACGTCGGCGCTGTCCCAGAAGTCGTCGAGATAGTCGCGCTGCGCGTCGAGCAGGCCCTGCCACCCGGTGTAGCGCGCCCCGGCGATCGCGGCAGCGGCCTGGTCGCGCAGCGCAGGCCGGGACCGCAGGCTCGACCAGCCGTACGCCAGGTACTTGACGATGCGCAACCGCTGCCCGCGTCGCAGACCGCATATGACGGTCGTGCGCGCCAGGTCCTCCCAGGCCTCGGTACTGGCCTCGACGCGTCCGGGCACGTCGATGTCGTGATCCATTGCCGCGGCCATCATCAGGCCACTCTCCCGCGTCTTGTGCACCAGCAGCGCCCCGCATTCGGTGGCCTCGTGCCGCACCGCCTCGAGCGGATTGCACAGCAGGGCCGCGACCCGCGGGTCGCCGGACCGCTCCGGTTGGTCTTCGTTGGCGACGAGTTCTGACTGAACGGTGACCCTGACGAACTCGTCTATCGCCTCGACGACGTACTCGATGGCGGCGACGCTGCGGTGTGGCAGGGACACCAGCCGGGTCGACTGCACGCCCACCTTCTTGCCTGCGGGCGATGTCCACTGCGCGGTGCGGGTCAGCGTCCCGGCCCGCATGTCCAAGACCCGTTCGTGATCGTGTAACTGGCCGTAGCGGACGTCGAACGGCTCGTCTTCGACCAGCAGCCGGATGATCTTGCCGTTGGTGACGTCGACGACGGACTGGCCGTCTTCGGGGTAGGAGAAGCCCGCCTCGGCGTAGGGCAGCGGCCTGGTCTCGTAGAAACCGTTCAGGTATGTCCCCGGCAGGCCGTGCGGCTCGCCTTCCTCGAGGTTGCCGCGCAGCCCGATGTGGCCGTTCGACAGCGCGAATATCGACTCGGTCTGGGCCAGGATGTCCAGGTTCAGTCCGGTCTCCCTGATGTGCCACGGTTCGACCGGAAAGCCTTCGTCGGTGATCATGACGCGTCCAGCAGCTCGGCCAGATCGGTCACCACCGAGTCAGCACCGTTGTCCCGCAACGCTTCTGCGTGGTCTACCCGGTCGACACCGACCACCGCGCCGAAGTGCCCCGCGTGACCGGCCTCCACCCCGGCGATGGCGTCTTCGAACACCGCCGCGCGGTCCGGCGCAACGTCGAGCAACTGTGCGGCCCGCAGGAAGGAATCGGGTGCGGGCTTGCCCGCAAGACCCTCCTCCCGCATGGTGACTCCGTCGACGCGGACCTGGACGTACTTGGCGAGGCCCGTGATCTCGAGGACTTGACGGGTGTTGGCGCTCGACGACACGACCGCAACACCGAGGCCCGCTGCGGTGACGGCATCAAGGTATCTGCGCGACCCTTCGAACACTTCGACGCCGTCTTCGTGCAGTGTCTGCGCGAACATCTCGTTCTTCCGATTGCCCAGTCCGTGCACCGTCTCCACGGACGGGCCGTCCTCGGGATCACCGTCGGGCAGTGTGATGCCACGGCTGTCCAGAAAGGACCCGACGCCGTCTTCGCGCTTCTTGCCGTCGACGTAGGTCTGGTAGTCGGAGTCGATGTCGAAGGGAACGAAACGCTCGCCGGTGCGTTCGGCCCGCGCTTTCAGATACTCGTCGAACATGGCTTTCCAGGCCTTGCGGTGCACGCTGGCCGTGTCGGTCAGTACCCCGTCGAGATCGAACAGGCAGGCTTGGATTCGGTCCGGCAAACCAAGTGCGGCATCGGCGACCATGCGGACGGAATACCCACGATGCGCGATCCATAGACTGGCGCCGTGGTCGATCTGCATCCCGGCATGGCTGTGCTGGCTCCGCTGCTGGGCATCTGGGCAGGCCAGGGCGCGGGTGAGTATCCGACGATCGAGCCGTTCGGCTACCTCGAGGAGGTGACCTTCGGTCACGTCGGTAAACCGTTCCTCATCTACGGGCAACGCACGAAAGCCGTGGACGACGGCCGACCCCTGCACGCCGAGACCGGATATCTCCGGGTGCCGTCGGCGGGCCGGGTGGAACTCGTGCTTGCCCACCCGACCGGGATAACGGAGATCGCGCAGGGAACCCTCACCGTGCGACGGTGCGCTGATCGAGATGGACCTGGTCGCGACGACCATAGGTCGCACCGAGTCGGCCAAAGAGGTGAGCGCGCTGGCCCGGTCGATCCGGGTCGACGGCGACGAACTGACGTACATGCTGCGGATGGGTGCGGTGGGCCAACCACTGCAGCATCACCTGAGCGCGACCCTGCACAGGAAGAAGGAATGACAGCCGACGGACGAATCCGTGTTCCCGCCGACCTCGACGCGGTGACCGCGGTGGGCGCCGAGGATCACTCGGGCATCGACCCGGCGGCCGTGGAACGGATCTGGCAGGCGGCGCGGCACTGGTATGCGGCGGGGATGCACCCCGCGATCCAGGTGTGCCTGCGTCACAACGGAAAAGTGGTCCTCAACCGCGCGATCGGGCACGGGTGGGGCAATGCTCCCGACGACCCACCGGACGCGGAGAAGATCCCGGTCGGAACGGACACGCCGTTCTGCGCGTGGTCGGCGGCCAAGGCGATCGCGACGACCGTCGTGCACATGCTCGTCGAGCGCGGCGCCTTCTCGCTGGACGACCGCGTCTGCGACTACCTGCCCAGCTACACCAGTCACGGCAAGGACCGCACCACGATCCGGCACGTGATCACCCACAGCGCGGGCGTGCCGTTTGCGACCGGGCCGCGACCCGACCTCAACAGGATGGACGACACCGAGTACGCGCGCCGCAAGCTCGGCGAACTGAAGCCGATTCACCGGCCGGGCCTTGTGCACATCTACCACGGCGTGACATGGGGCCCGCTGGTTCGCGAGATCGTCTCGGCCGCCACCGGCAGGAACATCCGCGAGATCCTTGCAACCGAGATCCTCGACCCGCTGGGCTTCCGTTGGACGAACTTCGGAGTCACACAGAGCGACGTCCCTCTGGTGGCGCCGAGTCACACCACGGGCAAGCCACTGCCCGCGCCGGTGGCGAAGGCCTTCAAGATCGCGGTGGGCGGGACGATGCGCGAGATCATCCCGTTCGGCAACACGCCGCTGTTCCTGACGGGCATCGTGCCGTCGTCGAACCTCGTCTCAACGGCCGACGAGCTGTCCCGGTTCGCCGAGATTCTGGTGCGCGGCGGCGAGCTCGACGGGGTCCGGGTGATGCGGCCGGAGACCCTTCGCGAAGCGACGGTCCAGTGCCGTCGCCTGCGACCCGACATCGCCGACGGGTTCGCGCCCCGCCGTTGGGGCACCGGCTACATGCTCGGGAACAAACGGTTCGGGCCGTTCGGCCGCAACGCGCCTGCGGCGTTCGGCAATACCGGCCTGACCAACATCGCGGTGTGGGCCGACCCCGAGCGCGGGCTGGCCGCCGGGGTGATCAGCAGTGGCAAACCGGGCAATCACCGGGAGGCCAACCGCTATCCCGCGCTCCTCGATCGCATAACGGCCGAGATCCCGCGTCAGCGGATCTTCTCTCCGTAGACCCGGTTGACGGTCAGGGCCATGAGCACTCTGCGATCGGACACCATCACCGACCGGTACTCGTCCCAGTCCGGATGCTCGCCCGCGGCGCTGCGGTAGTACTCGACGAGTGCCTCGACCTCGGGGCTGTCGGGATCGCTGCCGGGCCCGGTCAGTGTCACCGAACCCTCGGCGGTGGCCCACGCCCAACCGTCGGAGCTGGTCACCTCGATCGCGGCCCGCGGGTCTCGGCGCAGATTCGCCGTCTTGGCCCGGCCTTCGGTCATCGACACGTAGATGACGTCGGCGTCGCGGTCGTAGAACGGGGTGACGGGCGACAGCTGCGGCAGCCCGTCGGACTTGATCGTGGCGAGCACACCCAGCCGACTCTGATTCAGCAGCGCGCGCGGGTCGAAGTTTTCAGAGGTCATGTTCGTTCTGAACCCGCCACCGTCTGTCTGCTATTCCGGCACTGCCGGTAAACTCGCGACACTGTCGCCGGTGGGGCGGCTTACTCGGAGGTGAGCATGGAAGGTGCGGCATCAAGCAGCTGCGCGATCGAGGAACGCCGCGTCGACTCCGTGAGCGTGGTGTCGGTGGCCGGCGTGGTGGACATGCTCACCGCCCCCGAGCTCGAACAAGCGATCGCCGAAGCCGCCAAGAGTTCGCCGTCGGCGGTCGTCGTCGACATGACCGCGGTGGAGTTCCTGGCATCGGCGGGCATGGGCGTCCTGATCGCCGCGCAGGACGAGCTCGCGCCTGCCATCCGGTTCGCGGTCGTGGCGGACGGCCCGGCCACCAGCAGGCCCCTCAAGCTCGTCGGCGTCACCGACGTGGTCGACCTCTACCCGACGCTCGACGAAGCGCTGGCGGCCCTGAGGAGTTAAAACGCTCCCGATCGGGTAGCCACAGGCTGAAATGGCAGACTCCGGACAGCGCGAATCGAGCACACGGTTCGCACAATCAAGCGTCCTCGCCGACGCCGCATGCGCCGCGCAGCTGCGTCAGGAGTTCTCCATCTGGCTGAAGCGGTATTTCGCGGTGGACGCGACGAAGGCCAGTGACGTGGTGCTGGCGGTCAACGAGGCACTGGCCAACGCCGCCGAGTTCGCCTATTCGGCGGCCGGACAGCCCGGCGCGATGCATTTGCTGGCCGACTACGACTGCGCCGCAGCCATCCTGACGGTCACGGTGACCGACGAAGGCGCCTGGCGGATCACCGATCCCAAGACGAAGAGCCATTCCCGCGGGCGGGGGATTCCACTCATGCAGGCGCTGGCCGACCAGGCCACCTTCGACGCGACGGCGACAGGCACCCGCGTGAGCCTGGTGTGGAACCACATCGCCGCGGTACTCGGCGCCGCGACTCAGTGATTCGGTAGCTTGACCACCTGGACGAAGAACTCGTCGATCTGCCGGACCGCGCTCATGAACTGGTCCAGATCGACCGGTTTGGTGACATACGCGTTGGCGTGCAGTTTGTAGCTCTTCAAGATGTCCTCCTCGGCCGACGACGTCGTCAGCACGACGACGGGGATATGGCAGAGGTCGACGTCGGACTTGATCTTCTCGAGCAGCTGCCTGCCGTCGTACTTCGGCAGGTTCAGGTCGAGCAGGATCAGGTCCGGCCGGGGTGCGCCCTCATGGGCACCCCTCCGGTACAGGAAGTCCAGGCCTTCCTCGCCGTCGTGTGCGACATGGAGGTTGTTGCTGATCTTGTTGTGCTCGAATGCTTCCCGGGTGATGAGCTCGTCACCCGGGTCATCCTCGACCAGCAGCACGTCGATGGCGCGGGTTGCTGATGTCACTCGTGTGTTCCTTCCAGAAGAGCGGTGGGGATTTCATTGGGCTCGGTGGTGGGCGTAGCAGGCAGTGTGAACAGGAATCGGGTCCCCCGGGTGTACGAAGAATCGACCCGAATCGATCCGCCGTGGTACTCCACGATCTTCTTGCACAATGCCAGACCTATACCCGTTCCGCTGTATTCGTCCCGGGCATGCAGGCGCTGGAAGATGACGAACACCTTGTCGGTGAAGTCCTCGGCGATGCCGATGCCGTTGTCGGCGACGCTGAACAGCCATTCCTGATCATCGCTGTCGGTTCGTGGTCGGCAGTCGATGACGATCCGGGGCCTGACTCCCTCTCGCCGGAACTTCACGGCGTTTCCGATGAGGTTCTGCCACAGCATCGCAAGCAGGGTCGGGTCTCCGTCGATGGTCGGCAGGGGCCGCTCGGGCCGCACGATTTCGGCGTTGGCCTCTTCGATCGCCGTCGACAGGTTGGCCAGCGCCGCAGCAAGTGCGTCGTTGAGGTCGACTTCGGTGTGCGTCGAACCCAGCCGCCCGACCCGCGAGAACGTCAGCAGGTCGTTGATCAGCGCCTGCATCCGCTTGGCACCGTCGACGGCGAACCCGATGTACTCGGCGCCGCGCTCGTCGAGCTGATCACCGTAGCGCTTCTCCAGCAGCTGGCAGAAGGAGGCGACCTTGCGCAGGGGCTCCTGCAGATCGTGGGAGGCGACGTAGGCGAACTGCTCGAGTTCGGCGTTGGACCGTCGCAACTCCTCGGCCTGACCGTCGAGCGCCGCACGCGCGGTCCGTGACGCGTCCAGCTCCTCGACGATGCGCTGCCGCATGTCCTCGACGTCGGCCGCGATGGAGCGGATGTCCCGTGGCCCGCGCGGCACTATCTGCTCGCCGAAGTTTCCCTCGGTGATGCGCCTGCACGCCGCGGCGAGCATGCCCAGCGGCCGGGTGACCGCGCTGCGGACAAGTAGCGCCAGCACGACTCCAAGGGCGATGAACGCCAGGACCATGGCAACGGCCAGGCCGTCGCGCGAGTGCCGCATCCGGTCGAGTTCGCCGATCCCGTCGGTACGCGCCGCGCGTAGATGCTCGTTCTGGCGGTCGAACAGTGTTCGGAGTTGGTCGAATTCGGCCTTGCCGCGATCGGTCAGGCCACGGCTGGCCGATACGGGCAGACCTCGTGCGACATCGGCGACGATCGGCTCGGCATACGACGTTCGCCACGTCGTCGCGGCCCCTTCGATCTCATCGAGGTCCGTGATGAGTTCCGGCCGGGTGCCCACTCGCTCTCGAATGTTCTGCGCCGCTTGCTTTTCGGCGGCCTGGCCCGCGTAGTACGGGTCGAGGAACTGCTTGTCGGCCGTGATGACGTAGCCGCGTACCGCGGTCTCCTGGTCGCGAAGCGCCGCCTGCAACGCATAGGCCTGCACGCGTGCCGGCTGGATGTTGTCGATCAGCTCACGCGACAGCTCGTCGGTGCGACGCATCAACAGGCCGCCTGCCACCAATCCCGCGAGCACCACCACGCCCATCGCGGACAGCACGAGGTTCTGCCATCCCTGCACGGTGAGCCGCCTGCCGTGTTTGGGCTTGGCGGCGGGCGGGCCATGGTGCGGGCTCGTCATCGAGATGTGCGCTCCACGCGGACCACCGCGATGTCGTCGGTCAGTCCGCCGTGCGCCTGCGCACGTTGCGCGGCTTCGCCGATGAGCGCGTCGACGAACTCGGCACCCGGCAGCGCCGCATGCTTTCGCGCCAACTCGAGCAGTCCTTCCTCGCCGAGGCGTTCGTTGCCCCGCCCTGAGTGCCCCTCGAAGAGGCCGTCTGTCAGCAACACCAAGCCCGTCTCCTGGGGCCATTCGACTTGGTGATACTCCCATTCGCCGGAATGCAGGCCCAGCGCCGGGCCGCCGGGCGGCTCGAGCCAGTCCACCGTCCCCTTGCCGTGAAGAAGCATCCCGGGATGGCCGGCGCGAACGGCGCGAAACTGGGACCCTTCGGGTGGTATCGCGAGGCTGAGCACCGTTGCGAAGATGCCCTTGCCCGCCCGTTCGGTACGAAGGATTCGCTCGAGTGCACGCATTCGGTCGGGGCCGCGCAGGCCCGCGAACGTGAGGGCACGCCAGGCGATGCGCAGCGCGACGCCGAGGGCGGCCTCGTCGGGACCGTGTCCGGCGACGTCGCCGATCATGACGTGCACCGTCCGGTCCGGGGTCTGGACGAAGTCGTAGAAGTCGCCGCCAAGCAGCGTGTTCTCCCGGCTGGGCACGTACCGAGCGATGATCTCGACGCCGGGGTTGTCGAGCAACAGCGGGGTCGGCGTCAGACCGCGCTCGAGGCGGGCGTTCTCCATGGCGCGGAGCTGGCTGGCGTGCAGTTCCACCGCCGTGATCTCGGCGCGCTTGCGTTCGATCGCGTAGAGCACCGCGCGGCGCAGCATTTCGGGCTCGACCCGACCCTTGACCAGATAGTCCTGTGCGCCGGAGGCGACCGCCGAGATCCCGAAGTGCTCGTCGGCAAGTCCGGTGAGGACGACGATCGGAATGTTGGGGTCGGCTCGCTTGACGTGTTCCAGCGCCGCGATCCCGTTGGCATCGGGCAGGTTGAGATCGAGCAGTACACAGTCCGGACGGGCGATCATCAGCTGGCGTTCGGCCTCGGACATCGACTGCGCCCAAGCGAATCCGATATCGGCCGCGGCGTCGGCGATGAGTTCTTCGACGAGCAATGCGTCGGCGCGGTCGTCCTCTACCAGCAGCAACGACAGCCGGTGGGCTCCCGCTGTCCGGGGCGGCAAGATCTCACGCTCAAGCGGCGCGCGCATGGGTCATCACGTCCTCAACGTAACGTCACCCCGGTCGCGCTGACCTCTGCTTCAGTGACAACGCCTCGACAATACCCAGCGACCCGACAGGCTGCCGCACAGCGGTCCCCCGGCCCACAACCGCAATCGGGCGTTTCCTATCGTGGCTGAATGAGCACCGTTGCCGACTCGGATCGCGTCGCCGATCTCGCCCGAAAGGTCGTGGCAGAACACGACCCGAAGTCCGTCCCCATCCCCGAGTTCCTCGGCGCCTGTTACGACGCCGGGCTGTCCTGGGTGCACTTTCCCGAAGGCCTCGGCGGCCTCGGGGTCTCGCGCGGCCTGCAGGCCGTCGCCGACGGAATCCTGCAGGGGGCGGGCGGCCCGGTGCCGCTGGCGCTGAACCCGATGGGGTACGGGATGGCGGCGCCGACGGTGCGCGAGCACGCGCAGACCGACGAGGTGAAACGGCAGCTGCTGCGCCCGCTGGCCACCACCGAGGACATCTGGTGTCAGCTGTTCTCCGAACCCGGCGCCGGCTCCGACCTCGCCGGGCTGGCCACCTCGGCGGTGCCCGACGGCGACGACTGGGTCATCAACGGGCAGAAGGTGTGGACCAGCCTGGCGCATCGCGCCCGCTGGGGCCTGTTGCTGGCGCGCAGCAATCCGGACGTGCCCAAGCACAAGGGCCTGACCTACTTCGTCATCGACATGCACGGACCCGGTGTCGAGACCCGGCCGCTGCGCCAGATGACCGGCCAGGCGGAGTTCAACGAGGTCTACATGACCGACGCCCGCATCCCCGACACGCACCGGCTCGGCGCGGTCGGCGACGGCTGGCGGGTGGCGATGACGACGCTGATGAACGAGCGCAGCGCGCTCGGCGCCAGCGGCAGCAGACGAGGGGCGGGCACCATCGCCGACGCCGTTTCGCTGTGGGCCTCGCGGCCGGATCTGCAGACGCCGGTGCTGCGGGACCGGCTGACACAACTGTGGCTGCGGTCCGAGGCCCAGCGGCTGACCTCCGAGCGTTCCACGGGCCTCGGCCACCGTCGGCGGACCCGGCCCCGAGGGCTCGATCGGCAAGCTGGTCGGCGCCGAACTGAACCAGCACATCTACCAGTGGTGCATGGATCTGCTTGGGCCCGAAGGGATTCTGTACCACGGCTACGACATGCACGGCGGCGCCGGGGACGGCGCGGACTGGCGCGGCCCGGTGCAGCAGCGGTTCCTGCGCAGCCGCGCCAACACCATCGAGGGCGGCACGTCGGAGGTCATGCGCAACATCCTCGGCGAGCGGGTCCTCGGACTGCCCGGCGACCTGCGAGCCGACGCGGGCATGCCGTGGAAGGAGATTCCCCGTGGCTGAATTCACCTTCACCGACGAGCAGAACCAGCTGCGCGCCGCGGTGCGCAAGTTCTGCGCGGAGAACTTCGACGAGCAGACGGTGCGCCGGTTGATGGAGTCCGATCCGCCGTTCGACGCCAAGGTCTGGGCGCGGCTCGGCTCCGAACTCGGCGTGCTCGGGCTTTCGGTGCCCGAGGCCGACGGCGGTGTCGGCGGCACGCTCGTCGACCAGGCCGTCGCGGTCGAGGAGCTCGGCGCGTCGCTGGCCTGCGGGCCGGTGTTCGGCACGGTGTTCCTCGCGATCCCCGCGCTGGTCGCGGCTCCGGCGGGACAGGCGCGTGACGAGCTGCTCGCCGAGCTGGTCGAGGGCCGCCGGACCGCGGCGTTCGCGGTGCCGACCGTGGCGGAGCGTTCGGGCGCGGTCTCGGTGACGGCCGACGGCGATGCGCTGACCGGCACCGTTGCGCGGGTCGTCGACGCAGGCGCGGCCGACGATCTCGTCGTCGCGGCGCGGACTCCCGACGGGTTGGCGCTGTACGCCGTCGACGCATCCGCGGCTGGCGTGCAACGCAGCCCGCTGGTCACCCTCGACCTGACCCGGCCACAGGCGACCGTCAACTTGTCGGGCGCGTCCGGCCGCCTGGTCGCCGGCCCCGATGAGGCCGAACGGGTCATCGAACACGCGCTGCAGGTGGGTTCGGCGCTGCTGGCCGTCGAGCAGGTCGGCGCGGCACAGCATCTGCTCGACCTGTCGGTCGACTACGCGAAGTCGCGGCTGCAGTTCGGCAGGCAGATCGGGTCGTTCCAGGCGGTCAAGCACAAGCTGGCCGACCTGCTCGTCGACCTCGAGCACGCGCGCTCGACGGCCTACCACGCGGTGTGGGCGCTTGACGGACGGATCGGATGACCCGGCACTGGCGGTCAGCATCGCGCAGGCCACCTGTTCGGCGGCGCTCAGCCGTATCGCGGCCGACACCATCCAGGTGCACGGCGGCATCGGGTTCACGTGGGAGCACCAGGCGCACCTGTACTTCAAGCGGGCGACCACCGACGCCGCGCTGCTTGGCAATGCCGAACAGCACAGGTCGCGAGTCGCAGAACTGGTGCTGGACAACGCGGAGGCCGAGCGGGTGCCGCGGGTGGCCGACGGCACTCCCGCCTAAGGGCGTGTACCTCCCTCGGGAGGGCCGGGGATCCACGTGAGGAGATCCTGCACACCGTCGTTGTAGACGACGCTGTTCGGCACGTCGCCCACGACGTCAAAGTAGATCTTGCCGGGCACGCTGCCGCCGATGACGCGGTAGTTCGCACCGCTCTCGGCGCGGGCGTTGAACATCGGCATCACGGGCACGCCCCCCTCGGAAGTCACAGTCGCTTCATACAACTGGCCGTTGTGGGGTACCGCGTCGGAGCTCGGATTCAGCCCGTCAACCGTATATGTGATCATCGGGCCACCGTTGGGACCGATCAAGGTCTCACCGTGACCGAACGGCTTGATGTTGCTGGCCGCCGACGCCGGGACCACTGTGCCCGCAGCAACGCTGATCATGATGGCGGCGGCGCTCACCGGTGCCGCTATTTTCTTGATTTTCATCCTTATCCACCTCCGGTGTCGATGCTGGACAACAACGTTGGAACATACGCCGCGGGTATGGGAATCGAAACGAAAACCGCACTAATGGGGCGGCCGGCCGTTTCGAATCAGTAAAGATGAATGCATAAACACACCGCCGAAGCGTGGTGCCCACGACGAGGTCGACGAGGACACGGGTTCTTAGCTAGACGGGAAGCGTTGTGCCGGTTTCTTTTTCGGCGAACGCGAATACCTTGGCGGCAACGTCGTAGTCACAGGCCAATGCGGAGCGGCCGATCAGGACGGGGCCGCCCTTCAGCCCCAGCCTGCTGTCGATGCCGACGTAACTGCCGGGTGGAATGGGCTCGCTGATGCAGTAGAGCGTCGTCGCGGCCCCGGCATCGATGTCGTTGCCGAACATGTTGGCGAGGCTCTTGGCCGCCCGATCAAGGCCGGCCATGATCGGCCGATCGGAAACATGGGACAGGTTGGATGACACCCACCCAGGATGGGTGAGTTGAGTGACCACGGGCGAATTCGCGGCCCGCAGTCGGCGGTCCAGCTCCAGCCCCCACAACATCACGGCGAGCTTAGAGTGTGCGTAGACGGGCCAAGTCGAATACTTGGCGGAGCGAGTGTGCATGTCGTCGAGCCGAAGCGATACGGGCTTGTGCGCCTGCGATCCGACGTTGATGATCTGCGAGCGCACCCGAGGGAAGATCAGGTTCGTCAGCGCGAACGGACCCAAAAGGTTTGTGCCGAGCGTCTTCTCGAACCCGTCGACGGTGTCCTCCCGGGTCTGGGTGAGCAGGCCGGCGTTGTTGATCAGGATGTCGACGTCGCCGTCGAGCGAATCGGCGAACGCATGGACCGACGACAGGTCCGCGAGGTCGACCTTCGAGATCGACGTCGAGCCGCCGATCTCCTTGGCGCGCTGCGCACCCAACTCGGTGTTGCGCACGGCCATGATCACGTGCGCGCCCGCCCGGGTCAGCGCACGTGCGGTGCCCAGCCCGACACCGTTGGTCGCTCCGGTCACGATGATGCGCTTGCCCGTCAGGTCGCCCAGCCGCGCCGGTGTCCACTTCGTCGTCACGGGGCAAGGCTAATGGGTTGGTTGTCGCGCACCCCGCGGTAGATGCCCCACCGGACGATCACCGGCATCAGCACCCGGTCGAAGGACCACGCCGGGAAGCGGAACGCCTGCCCCTTGGGGGTGAAGACCTCCAAGCCGTTCGGCTGCACACCGAGGACCGATCCCCAGCGACGCTTCGGTGCCCGGAACGAGCGCAGCGGCTTGCCCGCGAAGTCCGCGCGAATGTTGTGCGCGAGGATCCCGTCGCCTCGGTTGCGGGCCGAGCTGCGCAGCGGATCGGTCGCCGCGACGTCGCCCACCGCGAACACGCCGTGCTGGCCGGGCACCCGCAGCTGCGGGGTCACCCGGACGAAGCCATGCTCGTCGAGGAGTTCCGTCGGCAACCAGTCGGTGTTGGGCCGGACCCGCCCGATCGCCCACAGCACCGCATCGGCGGATGCCGGTGGTTGTCCGGTGCTCCACTGAATCGGGTCGCTGGTGATGTCGTCGCACATGAAGCCGTCCGGTATGACGGCGCGGTGCCCGGGGTGCAGCACCACGCCAGCGTCGCGTGAGACGGCGCTCGACCTTCGCCCAGATCCGCGGATGATGCGAGGGCAGTGCGCGCTCGCCGGGGAAGTACAGGTCGACGCGCTTGTCCGGCCAGGTGGTCGCGACCTGTGCGGCGCTGCTGATGGCCGCCGCACCACCGCCGACGACGATCACCGACTTCGCGTCGATGAGGCGCTTGTGCGCGTCGCGAAGACTGTCGCCGATCTCGTTGTGCGACTGCAGGGTTGGCGTGCGCCAGAAGCCGTTGGTGACGCCGGTGGAGATGACGAGCGCGTCGTATTCCTCGTGGGTCGACGATCCATCGTCGCCGCGGACGGAGACGGTGCGCGCGGCGAGGTCGACGTCGGTGAGTGTGCCGTGCACGGTGCGTATCCGGTCCAGCGCACGGAACCGGTCGAAGGGAATCCAGTTGGCGCGCGCCCATTCCTCCGGCCGGGACAGCCGCCAGCCGAGTTCCTGGCCGCTCACCAATGCCGGTTTGGCCGAGATGCCGACGACGTCCGCATGCCGGGCCAGCCGGATGGCCGTCAGGACACCGCTGTCGCCGAGGCCGGCGATGACTACGCGCTTGCGGCTGCTCACACCGTTGAGGCTGCCATATCCCGGCGTTACCCTGAGAGCCACCATGACGCACTCACTGCGAACGCTCACGTCTGCGGCGCTGCGGTGGCGGCGCCGATGGCCGGCGGCCGTCGTCTTCACGCCTGCCGTCAGTTCGGCATGCGTGGATGGCGAAACGGGCGTCACCAACGGGTGCGCGCCGTTCTGTCTGCCCGGCAAGGCACTCGACGTCAACACCGGGCTGTGCATGCCGGTGCCCGAACCGGCGCCGAACGGCGTCAACGCGCCCATCAATAACTACTAGCCGCGGCTTCGACGGTGGCGGATCGACCAACCGTTCATGCCGCGACGTACGACCTTCTGCGCACATTGGGCCTGACGACGATGTTCGGCAACCCTGGTTCGACCGACCCCGGCGGGATTCGCGTTACGCGCCAAGCATTTTCGCGGCTCGAATACCGCTGGCGTACGCGCCGTCCGCGTAGCCGACGCGTGCACTCTGGGTGTGCTCACCCGCGAGCAGCAGCCGGCCGTGCACGGGCTCGCCGAGCAGATCAAGCATCGACGGGTCGGCGCCAGGGGGGCAGTGCGTGTACGCACCGCCTGCGAACGGGTCGTTGGCCCATGATGTCACCACGGACGCAACGGGATCGGGCACCGGTCGGCCGAACACTTCGCTCAGCACGCCGGTCAGCCATTCGACGGCCTGCGCGTCCCGGCGGTCGAGCGCATAAGGCGTCAAGGTGTGGAACAGGTGCGCGCACAGCACAGGGCCCGCGTCGAAGGCGTCGAGATCGAACACCCACATCGCAGGTTCGTCGTCGTTGCGCGGGAAGACGATCAGGTGCGACAGATCGTCGTCGCGCCAGAACGCCGAGTCGAAACGCAGTGCGATCTTCTCGTAGCGGCCGAACCCGAGCGTCTCGATCGCCTCTTGCATCGGTGCAGGCAGCGGAGGGTCGAATCGCGGGCGACCCCGCTTGAGTACACCGAGAGGCACGGTGACGAGCACGTGAGATCCTGCCTCGATCGAACCGTCGGCACAGGTGACGCGGATCCCGTCGGCGTCGACCTCGACGGAGACGACCTCGGCGTTGCACCGGACGTCGACCCCGGCAGCGACCGCGTCCACGACCGAACGGTATCCGCCCCTGGGTAAGTCGCCGAACAGGTCGCCCTCGAATTCCTGGCTCGACGATATCCAGCGCAGTGAATAATTGTCTGCCCGATCCGCCGCATCGGCCTCAACCTCTGCGCGCAGCTCCTGGCGTACCCGTCGAGCGTCCGCGCCCGTGAGGCCTCGATCGGCGACGTAGGACTCGATCGCGTCGAGGCCGGTCGCCTCGGGTGCCAGCCGCTCGCTCAGTTCTTCGACGGAATCCCAGAACGCCTCGGACTCCGCCCGCGTGTAGGTTTCGGTCTCGACATGGTCGAGGCGCCGGCGCTCGGCTTGGTCGTACGCGGAGATCGACGGAAGGGGGTCGCCCGCGTCGCGTGCCACGCCGTGCTCGTCGCAAAGCGCCGTCAGGGGATTGCCGATGGGATGGTGAATCCACGAGCCGCCCAGATCAACCGGCGTGCCAACAAGCTCGACGGTATGCAGGCGGCCACCGATGCGATCGCGGGCTTCAACAACCACACAGGCGATGCCGGCCCGACGCAGCCGGCACGCCGCGGCAAGGCCCGCGATGCCCGCCCCGACGACGACCACGCGGTCGACGGGACCGGCGATTTCGCTCACCCGGTCATAGTGCGTTACGCCGCGGTCGTCGGGACCCAATTTCCGTGGAAGCCCGCGGGCACTCGGTGTGGCAGCTTGATGCTGGCGACATCCTGAAGTGTCTGTGCATCGAGGATCGCCAGCTCGCTTCGATCCGTGGCGCGGTCGTAGACGTAGCCCATCAGCACGCCATCGTCCTCCGCGGCGTTCTGCGACGAGGGATGGAAGACGAACTCGCCGAGCGCTTTTCCTTCGCCGAAGCGAACGCGCCTGGGCCTTGCCGCCCACGAAGTCGTGCTTGAGGAGCACGTTCTGGCCGCCGAATGCTTCGCCTATCGTCGGCGCATAGCCGTACCGATGCCGCTTGCCGACCAGGCGCTCATCGACGCGTGGGAACTCCTGGCGCGCGGTCGTCGACGCGCGACTCCCGCACCTTGCCGTCGGCGAGATCGACGGTCCAGCGGTCCAGCGTCGGCGGCCCTTCGTTGGGTCCCAGGTGATCGGTGTCGAACATCTTCGGGATGCCGCACCACGTCGAGGACGACGGTGTCGCCGTCGTCGTAGGCGTTCATCGGATGGAAGACGTAGCACGGCTCGACGTCGAACCAGCGGACATCGGCGTTGTCGCCATCGCGTGGCATCACCCCGACTCGGGCCGGATACTTCGGATTCCACGAGTACGGGAACCGCCGGTCGGCCGGGTTGCCGCTCGGTTGGCGGGCAGACACCGGATCCGGAATGCGAATGCGTCCGATCAACGCAGACAACAACATTCGCGCTGGAAGACGCAGCCCGCGCGGCACGGTCATCGTGGCCGCCATACCTGCGTCGAACGTGACGGGCAGGTCGTAGAAGACGACGTGACTTCTCGGTCAGCGACATGTCGTGCATCATCGGGCTGCCCGACACCTCGATGTCGACGGTGCGCCGCGCCCTGCCGTCGGCCCCGATCACGGAGTACTGCACCGTGTTGCCCGCGGTACATGCTGTACGACACCGCGTGCAGCTCACCGGTTTCCGGGTCGCGCTTGGGGTGTGCAGTGTACCCACCGGTCAACGTGCCGTCGAAGTCGCAGGCGCCGACGGTGTCGAGTTCGTCGGTCAGCTCCATGTTGGTGACGCCCGATTCGATCAGCGCGAGCGTCTTGCCCGCGTGCCCGATCACGTTGGTGTTGGCGCCGATTCCGGAGATACGGAATTCGCCTTGCGGCGGGGTCTCGCCGAGCGCTCTCGCCGTCTGCGGACCGCGCACCCACCGATTGCGGTACCACTCCGCCTTGCCGTCCCGGATGCGGATGCCGTGCACCATGCCGTCGCCGACGAACCAGTGATGCAGCTCGGGATCGATCTCGCCGATCGGGTTCGGGCCGTTGCGCAGATAGCGCCCGTCAAGGTAGTCCGGGATCTGCCCGGCCACCTCCAGGTCGGTCAGCGTGTACTCGCGGTCCAGCGGTGCGAACTCGCCTTCGAGATAGCGATTCGTCATGACGACACCTCCCCATAACACTGTTATGACAGCCTTTGTATAACACTGTTATGGCAGCATGGCAAGGGTGAGCGGGATCCGGGAGCAACTGGTCGAGGGCGGCATCCGCCTCATGGAGGCCAGCGGCCTTCAGGCGCTCAGCGTGCGCAATCTGGCGGCAGAAGCCGGTACCTCGACGATGGCGGTGTACACACATTTCGGCGGAATGACCGGCGTGATCGACGCCATCGCGCGCGAGACGTTCGTCCGGTTCACCCGGGCGCTGACCGAAGTCGAGCGGACCGACGACCCCGTTGCCGACTTCTGCGTGATGGGCATGCGCTACCGCGAGTTCGCGCTGGCCAATCCGCAGCGCTACCAGATGATGTTCGGCACGTCAGCGGAGTCGCTGAACCGCTACCACGCCGACCTCACCGTCACTGGCAGCGCGACCGAAGACGCCGATTTCGCGGTGTCGTTCGAGGCGCTGCTCGACGTGGTGCGCCGGATGATCGCGGCGGGCCGCATCCGCGACGACGGGAGCCTCGAGCATCGCCGGACGGTTGTGGAGCATCACCCATGGCGTGGTGATGCTCGAGATCGCCGGCTACTTCGGGCAGGAGGGACACGGGCTCACCCAGATTCTGGCGCCGGCCACCGTCGACGTTCTCGTCGGAATGGGTGACGACCGCGAGAAGACGCACCCGGTCGTTGGCCGCAGCGGCGGCCCGTCTGGCACAGGAGACTTAGCCGTCGAGCCCCGTCCGGACCAAGTCCCATGCCAAGCGTCGGGCCTCCGCGGCTCGCTCATGCATGAGCCGCTGGACGGGCGGGATGGGATTGGGCTCGGGTGAGTGTCCGTCGACGACATCGTCACAAACGTCCTGCGCCACCCGAATGGCCATCAGCACGGCCTCGTTGACGCCCTCGAGTGCCTGATTCAGGCGCTCGTCCTCGACGATCTGGTGGGCATTGGCGAGTTCTACCGAGAAGTCGTTCACGACCTGGCCGATCTGCTCGAAGATCGGCAGCATTGCCTGCTCCCGCTCGTCACGGTCCTTGCTGGCCAGGATGCCCGCACCACGGTTCCACAGCGTGGCCAGCATCTGGGTGTGGGCGCTCACCGCTCGCGAGACCTCGGTGACTGCCTGCTTCTGCAGCTGGTTGACGAGATGGCTGCGCTCGAGGCGAGCCTGCTGCCGGGTAGCGTCCAGTTCGGCGCGGTGCGCGTTCTGCTGGCTCTCCATCTGGGCCTCATGGAGTTTCTGCGTGAGTTCCAGCTCGCGGGCCGAGCGTTTCTCGGCGGCAGCCAGTTCGACGCGCAGCCGCTCGGCGGCCTCGGCGACCTGCCGGTTGGCCTGGCGCTGGATATTGACCGTCTGCCACATGGCGACCAGCACGACGCCCAACACCACGGCCCCAAAGAACCAGTCGGCCTTCGATCCCGTTTCGCCGGGACTGAGAAAGATGAACCAGGCGATCGCGAGGCCGCCCGCGGCGCCGCACACCAGCCACCCGACTCCGCGCCAGCCGTCGATCGCAGCGAACCAACCGTCGTCGCGGCGCGCCAAGACGGCATGGGGTATCGGCTCGGTGACATCGCGCACCTCGCCGCGTTGTGACTGGTCATCGGCCGTGGAGGATTCGACTAGTCCGGTCATCTGGACCTCCCGTTCCGCCCCTCGCCTCGCCTCCTTGCGGGTACAGACTAGGGCCGCGTCGCGCACCCATCTTCACACCGTCCGGCCTGCCGGGCTTCCCCGAGGTTTGGCCTGCGATAACTTCGCACGTCACGCCCTCGCGGTGACGCGGGAGGGCGTGCCCGCTAGTGTCAACCCGTGCTCAAGTCGAGCGGGGCGACGGGGAGGCACGCGTCGTCGGCTGCTCATCTCTTTTCAGAAGTGACCCCTAGAGAGTGAAGGCCCATGGGACAAGCCGCGCCACAGGATGATTCGTCGATCATCGTCAGTCTCTCCGAGGCGGCGATGCACATGTACAGCGCCGCCATCGATGCGTTGCCGTTCGCCGAGGACAAGAAGTTCCACAAACGTGCCGACGTGGTTCTCGAGGGGATGCGTAAGTTGCGCACCGCGCTCGGGGACGCAGCAAGCAGCAATCGGCCCTCACCCGCGGTCATCGTCGAGCTCAGCAATGTGCGGCGGCGCTACGACTCCCTGATGGAGCACGCCGCTGCGGCACCGGGATCCAGCCTGGGCCAGCAGCTGTACGTGACGCGCATCCACGCGAAACTGTCGGCCGAGGAGGTGGCCAACGGCGCGGGGCTGCGAACCGACCTTCCCGATGAGCTCGAGGCCGGCGCAACACCGAACGACGAAGAGGCAGCAAAGATCAGGGATACGATCGCCGCCCTCGGCGGCGTGCCGGGAACCGAGCACCTGCAGTACCAGCCCGAGCAGCACGAGCACCACGAGGCCGAGGCGGAGCACCACGACGACGACGAGTCTCACGTCAACGGTCACGAGGAACACTTCGCCGAAGAGAACGCCGGCTGACGCGCGTGGTGCTCTAGCTGCCGAGCTCGCCCGCGATTCCGCGTTCGATCGCGGCCCTGGTGCGCTCCGGCAATACGATCAGGCCGTCGAGTTCGCTTCGGGCGACGTCGAAGGCGCGTTCCCGTTCCTGCGGCGTGGCCGCGGTGTCCGACGCGATCCGAAGCGCGCTGTGCGCGCGGGAGAGGCGTTGCTGTTCCTCCCGTGAGAAGTCGCTGCGCCGCCTGCGGAACGCTTCGGACTCCGCGACGTCGAACGCCGTGACGTACTCCTCAACGGCGTCGCGGTAGTCACGAGCGGCAACGCTGTCGTCGAGCAGGTCACTCGCGTCGGCGGGACGCAGCAGATCCGCCCGCAGCTTGGCGCGGTGAAACCGCTGGGTGTGCGGATCGCGCATGTCGGTCATCAGCGGATAGTCGAGAAGCTTGGTGACGTCGATCTCGTAGTCGAGCCAGCGGGTGTCCGTGCGGTCGTGCTCCCGCACCGTCCGCACGATCGCCTGCCGCTGGGCCGACTTGTTGGTTCGCTCTGGCGCAGCAGCATCGGCGGTCGACGCATCGTCGGGGCGTTCACGGACCCTAGAGACCGCCTTGTAGCCGCCGTAGAGCACGCCGATCACCGGCACGACCACGATCAGCAGCTCCACCAGACGGACGATGAGCAAGCCCACTCCGCCAGAATGCCATCGCGGTTCACATGAGCGGCGACGGCGGCGCGTCTGCGCGCGCCTCCTCTGACTCCCGTGCGCTCAGCAGCAGCGCGACGATGACCAGCGCGATACCGGCGACCTCCAGCGGCGTCGGGATCTGACGCAGCACGACGACGCCGATGAGTGCCGCGGTGGCAGGCAGCAGCGCCAGCAGCAGCGCGAACTTGGCGCTGCCGATCTGGACGAGGACCAGTTGGTCCAATACGTACGGGATCGCGGTCGACAACAGACCGATGCACAGGCCGAGCAACCAGGTTCGCGGCTCGGCGAAAACTGAGGCGTTGATGTGGGCCTGCGGGATGAGGATGGCCGGTGCCAGCAGCACAGCCGCCAACGACATCCCGATCGCCAGGGAGTCGAGTCCGTCGCCGGTGTCGGCCACCCGCTTGCCGAGCAGGATGTAGCCGGCCCACATCGCCGCCGAGATCAACGCGAACAGCACTCCCGTCAGGTTCGCGTCGAACTCCACCCCGGCCAGCAGAAGGACGCCCGCCGAGGCGAGGGCGACGGCGGCCAGATCGCGTCGCCGACGTGAGCCGAGAGTCGCCACGACGGTCGGGCCGAGAAATTCGATCGCGACCGCGGTGCCCAGCGGGATCCGCGACATCGCCTCGTAGATCGCGACGTTCATGCCGATCGTCACGAGGCCGAACAGCAGAGCGATGACCGCCTGACGACGGCTCAGCCTGCGACGCCACGGCCGTCGCCAGGCCACCAGGGCCACCGCCGCCGCGGCGGCCCGAAGCCATGCGACCGTCGCCGGTTCGGTCGTCTCGAACAGGAAGACGCCGATGGCGGCACCGACGTACTGCGAGATCGCTCCGACGATGAAGACGATCGGTATCGACCAACCCGGCAGCTGCGATCGAGAATCCGGTCGTTGCATGCGAACCGCGTTACAGAACGTGGTGGCCGATGAGCTTCCCGATGGTTCGGATGTCGACTCGGCCCTTGAAGTCCAGGTGGACTTTTCCGAGGCCGGAGAACCACAGCTCGAGTTCGGCGTCGAGGTCGAACTGGCCCGCCGTCTCGATACTCCAGGCTTGGATCTTGCTGTACGGCAACGAGGAATAGTCGCGCTTCTTACCGGTCAGACCTTGCACGTTCACCGCGATGAGCCGCTTGTTGGTGAACACCACGAAGTCCCGCATTCCCTTGAAGCTCAGGTGCACCTGTTCGCCGTCGACGAGTATCGGTGCCAGCTCGGCCGAGATGGGCTGCGGATCGGTCGGGCCGAGCTTCAAGAAGGCGCCGTTCTGAAAGTCGATCATCCGCGGAGTCTAGGTTTCACGCGCTCATGTCCGGACCCCGGGCGTGTGCACTCGCCCCGCCAGCCACGGCAACGCGTTGGCAAATGCCTGGGCCGCGAGCTGCCAGGTGTGATAGCCGGGGTACACCCGAAGCGAACATCCGATGTCGACGGCCACCGCTGCCGTGCACAGGTCCGGTAGAGCACCCTTCTCACGAAACTGGTCGTCGTCACCGTGACCGCCGAACCCCACTGGGGCGGCGTGCTGGTCTGGTCGGTCAGGAAGGTTCTTCTGCTTGTCGTTGGCCGGCTCCTGGGAATCGTCGAAGTATCCGGCGACCCCGACGTACGGTCCGTGCTTCGCCATGACGGTGCGCGGGTCGAAGGCCGCCCAGGCCGCGGCGTCGCCCCCGTAGAGGCGGTTGACCGTCTGCTCCCTGGTGCCGGAGTTCGGACCGCGATCACCTCCGATGTCGTCGAAGGTGGTGAACATGTCCGGGTGCATCACGGTGAGATCGATGGCACACGTGCCGCCCATGGACCAGCCGACAACACCCCAGTCGGCCGCCGCTGCTGATGTGTCGAACCGTGAGATGACATACGGGCGTACATCTTTGGTGAGATGGTCCGCCGCGTCGCCCCTCGGACCATTGACGCATTCGGTGTCGTTGTTGAAGCTTCCGCTTGAGTCGACGAAGACGAACACAGGCGCTGCTCCGCCGTGCGCCCTGGCGTAACTGTCGATGACCGCGATCGCGTTGCCGGTCCGAATCCAGTTGGTCGGGTTGCTGAATTCCCCCGCGATCATCATCACCACCGGCAGCCGCGGCGGCGTGGCGCCGACGAACCATGCCGGTGGGAGGTACACGTATTCGCGCCGATGAGTGAAACCGCTTCCGGTGGCAGGGATGTCGACGGGCACCAGCTTGCCCGTGTCGGGGCCGGTGTTGCGCAGCGTGGCAAGCTCCGCGCTGTCGGTCTCGTCGGGCAGCGGGCCCGACGTGATGTCTCCCCAAGCCCGTTGCACGGTCGGGTAATAACCCACCCAGTTGT
The DNA here is from genome assembly GCA_963813275.1 of uncultured Actinomycetota bacterium. Taxonomy (GTDB): domain Bacteria; phylum Actinomycetota; class Actinomycetes; order Mycobacteriales; family Mycobacteriaceae; genus Mycobacterium. Next base: position 76,357 of record CAWEYH010000004.1, read on the forward strand.
TCAGCACGAGGAGCGCGCACAGCAGCGTCAGTGGGATCGCCGCAAGGGACAGCCCGCGCCGCCACCACCGTGAACCGGCGAAGCCGATGACTGCGACAGCCGCCGACGCCGCGACGACGGCGGTCCACATCCACAGCTTCCACGGTGCCGGATCAGACGCGAGGCCCTCGGAGTTGAAGTATGCGCGCGCAGCGAACGAGACGATGACGCCGACACCCGCCGCAGCAGGCAGCCACACCAGTCGCCAGCGTCGAGTTCGCCAACCGATCGCGACGATCAGCACGGCAATCGTGAGGACCTGAATGGTCTCCGGCAGCCACCCCCCGAGAAGTGAGATCCCGTGTCCGTACCTGCTGAAGTCGGGGTCGGGCAACGGCGGCATCGGCGTGGGAGCCGGGGGCGTCGTCGGACCGATTGGCGGCACACCTTCAGTCTGGGATTCGTTGCTGAAGAAACGCTGATCGTTGGGCTGCATAGGCTCACCGGGTGGGCACCACAGACGAGCAGCGCGCCGGGGTGAAACTCACCAACCTCGACCAACCGCTGAGCCCGCACGCCGGAGCCACCAAGCGCGACCTTGTGGACTACCTCGACGCGGTGGCCGATCGGATGCTGCCCGGACTGGCAGGACGGCCGCTCACCGTGTTGCGCGTGCTGCGCGGCCAGGCGCCGTTCATGCAGAAGAACGTCCCCAAGTACACCCCGGATTGGGTCAAGACCGTTTCCATCTGGGCCGAGGCGTCCAAGCGTGAGGTGCACTACGCGCTGTGCGACGACCGACGGACCCTGCTGTGGTTTGCCAACCAGCGGGCCGTCGAGTACCACCCGATGCTGGGCCTGGCCGACAACATCTACCGGCCCACGCACATGGTCCTCGATCTCGACCCACCCGCCGACGACGACTTCACCGCCGTCGTCGCCGTCGCACATCTGGTCCGGCAGGCGCTTGCCGACAGCGGGCTGGCCGGTGCAGCGAAAACCAGCGGCGCCAAGGGAATTCACGTGTTCGTGCCGATCGACGACGCCGCGCCCGTCGATGACGTGGCCGCGGCGACCAGGGCGCTGGCCGCGCGCGCTGAGGCTCTCGATCCCGATGTGGCGACGACGGCTTTCATCGTCGAGGACCGCGGCGGCAAGGTGTTCGTGGATTCCACCCGGGCCGGCGGCGCCACCGTTGCGGCTGCATACAGTCCCCGCCTGCGGCCCGGCACCCCGGTGTCGTTCCCGTTGGACTGGTCCGACTTGGATCGGGCCGACCCCGCCGAGTTCACGGTGCACACCGCGATCGACGCCCTCGGGGGGCGTGACCCGTGGGCCGACTCGATGCCAGAACCGCAGCGACTGCCCAATGATCTGATCGAGCAGGGCCGTACCATTCCGGTCGCCCGGGTGGCTGCGATGCACGAAGGGAAGCGCCGCGCCCGCGCCCGCCGAGCGGCGGACCCAGAACCCGGCACCCCGCGAGACGTATGAACATACGTCAGCAGGACAGTGGAGGGAGACTGTCGACGCGGACGACCCCGGCGCTCGACGGCAGCTGCTTGACGGTTCCGCCGTAGCCCACCCCGATCGATCCGCCGTTCGCGCCCCCGACCGACTGCCGCAGGTAGGCGAGCGCACCAGAGCGGGTGTCGATGACGGTGCCGAATGTGTCGTACTTGTTGTCCAGGCGTCCCTGGTCGATGACCACATAGGGCCCGACCACATAGAGCGGCGTCGGCATGTACTTCCCTACGGGCGGAAACTTGCCGATGATGTGCACCGGGCCGGAGGTCGGCGACCAGTAGGCGACGCCCACGTCGCCCTGCTCGGTTCCGGTGAACCATGCGTACGCAGTGCCGTCGGTGGCGAGCGTCAACTGGTCTCGACCGGTACCGAGCGCCCCAGCGACCGGCGGCGGCAGTGCGTCGGGGATCTTCAACTCGGCCCGGGCGCCGGTGTTCTGGTCCCAGGCGACCTCCCAGGACAGGCCTGCCGCTGTGGTCCGGACATTGCGCATGGCGCCCGAGGCCACGTCGGCCACCGCGCCGGTGTTCAGGTCGTAGGCCCTGATCGTGCCCGTGTCACCGGCGTAGGTGTCGCGCGTGATCCAGTAGACCTTCCCGCCGAACAGAGCAAACGAGTCGATGGTCTTGCCGCCGGACCCGAAATCCTCCTCGGAGGCCTGCACGACGGTTCGCACTGGCCCACCCTGCCGGTCGACCACGTCGATTCGCATCAGCACGGGAAGTACCCCGTTGGCGCCGCGTGGGGCGCGCTCCACGCCGACGACGATCCAGCGGTCGTCCATCGCCGTGAAACCGGTCCTGTTCTTATCGGGGTCGGGAACCGTATAGACCTCGGTCACGGATTTGTCGGCGTCGACGAGCAGAACGTCGCGGGTGTCGCCGTTGTCCCTCGCGACGGCAACCTGGCCTGTCGCGCCAACGACCATCGGCACATTGGAGACACCCCCGGTGTGCACGCTGCTCGCGTCGATCGCCTGTTGCCAGGCAGCAGGCAACGTCGTCTCGCAGTACTTCCGCGTCGTCACCGCCGGCTCGGCCGCCGTGGACGACGTGCTCGAGGCATTGGGGCCCGACTCGGGCGAGTTCGCACACGCGGCGACTGCCAGCACCACGAACGCGGCGGCGCCGACGCGGGCGCGCACGCAATACGACCTCACACCGGAAGCATCTCCGGTTTGCGCTGTCTTTGTCGAGCGCTGCGGTCAGCCGCGCGGCGGAGGTGACACGCAAGACGTAAGAACGGAAGGGAGCGATTTCCCTTCCACCATCAATCTATATCGCGCAGGGGGGCTTGCCGCAAGACCCCGGTCATGCCTCACAATCGCTGGCCTACGCCAAAACTCGGCAGACGGGGGCATGTGACAACTCACGAATACGAAGAGGAATTGCATTCCGAGCGCGTGTATGTGGCCGGGCTGTACACCCGGCTCGACGCCGAACGCGCGCGAGTGAAGGGCCGGCACACCGAGGCGTTGCGGGGCCACATCGACCTCAAGGACGGCGGGACGCTGGTCGCGCGTGACGCCGAGGTGCGCGCACTGGCCAAGGAGGTGCGGCGGCTGGACGTGGCCGACAACGGCCTGTGCTTCGGTCGGCTGGACACCTTGTCAGGCGAAACGTCCTACATCGGCCGGATCGGCATTCTCGACAAGGAAAACGACTTCGAACCGTTGTTACTCGATTGGCGTGCGCCCGCGGCGCAAGCGTTCTACATCGCCACCGGTGCACATCCCGAGAACATGCGTCGACGCCGCCAGTTCCACAACCGTGGGCGTCACGTCGTCGATTTCACCGACGAAGTCCTCGGCCGCCCCGGCGATGCAGAGCGCGGCGGCCGGGGGGATACGGCCCTGCTCGCGGCGGTCAATGCGCCGCGCGGTGACGGCATGCGCGACATCGTGGCGACGATCCAGGCGGAGCAGGACGAGATCATCCGGCTCGACCAGCCTGGCGTGCTGGTGATCGAGGGGGGCCCTGGCACCGGCAAGACCGTGGTGGCGCTGCACCGTGTCGCCTACTTGCTGTACACCCAGCGCAGGCGCATCGAGAACCACGGTGTGCTCGTAGTCGGACCCAATCCGGCGTTTCTCAACCACATCGCACGCGTGCTGCCGTCTCTCGGCGAGACCGACGTGGTGTTCATGACCACCGGCGACCTCGTGCCGGGCCTGCGCATCACCGCCGAAGACACTTCGGAAGGTGCACGGCTCAAGGGGTCGCTGAAAATACTGGACGTGCTCGCGGCGGCGATCGCCGATCGCCAGAGCCTCCCCGAACATCCTTTGCCGATCGACCTGGCGGACGTCACCGTCCGGATCGACGCCGAAACCGCGCAGTGGGCCGTCGAGGAGGCCCGAGCCAGCGGGCTGCCACACAACGAGGCGCGCGCGAAGTTCGCCGAGATCGTCACATATGTGCTCACCGAACGGGCGATCGCGCGGATCGGCAAGGGGTGGCTGACCCGGGAGAACCGCCAGGCGTGGGAGAACCTGCGGACCGACCTGATCAAGGAGCTCGCGGACAACGAGGCGTTCATCTCGGCGGTCGACGAACTCTGGCCGATTCTGACGCCGGAGACGTTGTTGGCCGAGCTGTACACGTCGCGTGAGCGCCTGCGGGCGGCGGGCGCCGACCCGGTACTTTTCCGAACCGACGGTGCGGCCTGGACGGTGTCCGACGTGCCGCTGCTCGACGAGCTGGTCGACCTGCTCGGCCGGGACAAGCCCGAAGACGACACCGCCGAGCGGGAGCGAAGGGCCGAGGCCCGATACGCCGCAGGCGTGCTCGACATGATGATCAGCCGCGAGGATCTGATGGACGACGAGGACCATCTGCTCGCCACCGACATGCTCTACGGCGAGGATCTGGCTGACCGGTTCGTCGAGCGCGACACCCGTGAACTCGTCGAACGCGCTGCCGCGGATCGGGATTGGACCTACCGGCACGTCGTGGTCGACGAGGCCCAGGAACTCTCCGAAATGGATTGGCGGCTGCTGATGCGACGCTGTCCGAGCCGATCGTTCACAGTGGTCGGCGATCTCGCCCAGCGCCGGTCGGCGGCCGGAGCGACGTCGTGGGACTCGATGCTTGCGCCCTACGTGCCAGGCCGCTGGGTCTACCGATCGCTGTCGGTGAATTACCGCACCCCCGCGGAGATCATGGTCGTGGCCGCCGCACTGCTGGCCGAGTTCGCGCCCGGAGTCCCGCCGCCGGAGTCGGTGCGCTCGAACGGTGTTCAGCCGTGGTCGCAGCGGGTCGGGGCAGAGGAACTGCCCGCCGCCATCGAGGAGTTCGTCCGAAGCGAAGCCGGCCGCGAAGGCACCAGCGTCGTGATCGGGCCGTCTGGTGTGCCGGGCGCGGTGGCGCCGTCGGCGACCAAAGGGCTGGAGTTCGACGCCGTCCTGGTGGTGGAGCCGGAGCGGATCCTTGCCGATGGACCACGCGGCGCGGCCGAACTGTATGTGGCGCTGACCCGCGCCACCCAGCGCCTCGGCGTCCTGCACCAGGGGCCTTTACCTGGGGCGCTGCGCGGGCTCACTTCCAGGCGAACACCGGCTGCTCGAGTTCGTTGACCGGGTCGTGCCTGCCTTCCAGCGCCAGCCATCGCAGCTGCAAGAGCACAGCGCCCGTCGGCGCGTGAATGAGGTCGTTGCCCAACGGAATCTGCACGACCGGGCGCGGGCTCTCCGGGATGGAGATGAACCGCGGCGAGTCGTCGCGCTGCAGCTGATGCAGACCGACGCGGTACACCGCCACCACCTCGTCGGGCGCAGGGTGCGGGTCGAGACGTCCGCCGCCCCAGATCACCACCGGCGTGATCACGTAACCAGATCGGGTGGGGTAGTCGTCGAGAAGGCCGAGCACATCGGCATCGGAGAGTTGGACACCGACCTCTTCGTCCAATTCCCGCAGCGCCGCGTCGACGACCCTCTCCCCTTGGTCGAGGCGTCCGCCGGGCAGGGCCCACTGCGCAGCATGTGATGAGAGGCGGGTTGCTCGTCGGCACAGCAGGAACGCGGCTCCTCCCGACACGTCGACCATGCGGCCGTCGAGGCCGGCCAGCGCCACGTCACGCCCGTCGTTCCAGTCGTCCACGTCGGCCGGGTCCACCCGATCGTCGCCGACCTCGGAGTCGACGAGGACCACTGCAACGGCGGCGTGGCGCTTCGTCGGATCCGTCACGGAGAGACGGTCGTGACCGGCCAGGTTCGCACGGATCCGGTCGCGCAGCGTGTCGTCGTAGGCGATCGTCACCGTTCGACCATATGCAAGCCCATGCAGGGGAATGTCCGGCGGGACTCTCAGGTTTACGAAAACGGACGCGCGGGCACTTCTTATCAAGCTCACGGCCAACACTGACCACCCTGCTCAGCTTTGCCGGGCACGCTGTCGGTGTCAGGCTCGGGGCGACCGCTGATCTCAGCGAGAGGGCATTGAAATGACCACGAAGGCCGCTTCGGCGACAGTCATCTCCCTTCAGGCTCGGCGCGCTTCACGTGCGGCGCGGCGCTCGCAAGCGCGGCGCGATGCAATGCGTAGGCATCCGTCTTACCGGGGAGGGTTGCTCGGCGACTCCTCGGAGAAGCGCCCAGAGGCGGTCATTCTCAGGTTCGGGTCTCCGGGCTACTGATCGAGTCGCTTGGTCAGCGCTTCAACCAACTCTTCACGGTGTCCAGCTCCCGGGTCACCGACATCAGGATGCCGTCCCTGTACAGCACGCCCCCGCTGATGGCTTCGCTTCCATGCCAGATGACACGGACACGTTCTGGTTGGCGTGAGTAGTAATCGATGCGGTCGGAGTCCCTGCGCTGCCAGCCGGCTTGCGCCGCGAGTTCCGACACGTCGTCACGCTCGACCTTTGCCGTCATGGGACGAACCTCCTCTATCGCACGGCAACGTTAGCGCCTGCGCCTTCGAAAGGCCCAACGCGGCCGCTCGGCGGTGGCTATGTCGCCGCCCGCAGTTCGGATTCGTATCCGGCATAAGTGGGTAGATCGATCGGTGAACGTAGTTTGCCAACCACGCTTAGAGAACGGGTGCTGACGTGACCAACCACCAGATTTTCCGTCGTTTTCCAGTCGCAGTGGCCGCGACCGCGATCGCGCTGAGCGCCCTCACGGCCTGTGGCGGCAGCGACAGCAAGGACAGCGACAGCTCCACGAGCACGACGCCAAGCTCCACGGCGACGACGACGCCGAGCAGTGCAACGGCGACGTCGCCCGCACCGAGCGCAGGCGTGCCGGGAGCAGGCGCAGGTGCAGGGCCGGGTGGTGCGACCGCGGGCGTGCCGGGAGCCGGCGCAGGTGCAGGACCGGGTGGTGCGAGCGCGGGCGCGGGCGGAGCAGGCGCGGGCGCAGGCCCCGGCGGTGCGACCGCGGGCGTGCCGGGAGCCGGCGCAGGCGCAGGCCCCGGTGGGGCTGGTGCTTGCGCAGGCGGAATCTGCGTCGGCACCCCCTAGATCGTCACCATGGGAGATGCACAGCCGAGGAGTTTCCTCTAGCTGGTGAAGACGTTGTCGACTCCGTCGGGCTTGCCGTGCGACAGCCAGTCGGACCATCCCTGCCCGGGGGCCGTCTGCCAGATGTGCCACAGCGCAGAGTCGAGGGCAGGTACGAACAGCTCGAGGCGTCGTTCGGAGTTCAGCGCTAGCGCCGGTGTCTGCCAGACGCCCACCGGGAAGGTGGGATCGGTTTGGGGTGGATGGCCGTGGGAGGTCCATGAGGACCAGCCGCCGCTGGGCGTGGTCTGCCAGATGTGCCACAGCTGGTGGTCGGCACCGCAGATGAAGAGCTCCAAACGTCCGTCGGCGCCCGCGGCCATCACCGGGTCATTGCCGGTGAGTCCGGTGCCGGGCGGCGCGCCGTGCGACGTCCAGTTCGCCCACCCTCCGCCGGGGGTGGCCTGCCAGATGTGCCACAGCGCTCCGTCCCGCCCGACGGCCAGCAGTTCGAGCCTGCCCTGGGTGTTCGCGGCCAGCACCGGGGCATTGCCGTACAACGGCGAACCCGGAGGTGTGCCGTGGGAGGTCCAGTTGGACCACCCGCCGCCGGGTGTCTGCCAGATGTGCCAAAGAACGCCGTTACTGATGGCGAACACTTCGAGGCGCCCGTCGGCGCTCGGGGCGACAGCCAGGCCGTTGAGGCCGACAGTCGGCGGCCCGCCCAGCGATACCCAGCCAGACCAGCCATTGCTCGGCGCCGTCTGATCGATGTGCCACAGCGCGTAGGTCGACGTTCCGGTCGCGCTGATGGCGAACAGCGTGAGGCGTCCGTCGGGCATGCGAGCGAGCGCTGCGCCTCCCGCCCCGACAGTGCCCGGCGGGAATCCGTGTGACGTCCATCCCGGTGTCCAGCCGTTGTTGCGTGCGGTCTGCCAGATGTGCCACAGCGCTCCGTCGCCGAATCCCATGAACAGCTCCAGCCGGCCGTCGGCGCTGGCCGCGATCCTGGGCGGGTTCCAGCTCCGCGGCGCGGGGAGAGCGCTGCCGTGGGGGACCCACTGTGACCAGCCTCCTGCGGGTGCGATCTGGTAGAGCTGCCACAGCGCGATGCCTCCGGTGTTCTCGGAGGTGCCGACGACGAAAACCTCGAGGCGTCCATCGGCGCTGGGCGCAATCCATGTCGTCGGCGCAGTGGTCATGGCGGATGTCCCCCTCGGCTCTGGGAGAAGCATGCCGGAACGCGTCGTGGCACGCGAGTGTTACCACGCCGCCGAAACTAGCGCAATCACCCGCCGTCGGGGATTGGCGAATATTGCGTTGTAACACTATGTTTTCTCCGGTGATGTCCTCAGCTGCTCGCTCAGTCACGCGGTGGATCTCCCCCTTCCTGGCGGTTGCGGCCGTCGCAGGCATGGGGTGTTATGCCGTCCCGGTGCAGGTCCGTCCCAGCACGGAAGTCCGCCTGGCCGACGAGGTGAACCCGTTGGCCGGGCAAGCCCTGTACGTCGATCCGAACTCGGCGGCCATGCGCGCCGCGAGCACCGATCCGGCGAATCCCCAGCTGAGCGCCATCGCCAACACGCCGCAGGCGTACTGGATCGACAATGCAGTGCCCTCCGCTGCCATCACCAAGTACGTCAGCGGAGCGCAGGCTGCAGGCGCCATGCCGATGCTGGCGCTCTATGCCCTCCCACATCGCGACTGCGGAAGCTACGCAGCCGGTGGATTCGGGTCGGCCGATGCCTACAGAGGGTGGATCGACAGCGTCGCATCCGCCGTGGGCTCCGGACCGGCGACGATCATTCTCGAGCCCGATGCACTTGCGATGGCGGACTGTCTGTCGGCCGACCAGCGCCAGGAACGCTACGACCTGATGCGCTACGCCGTCGACACGCTCACCCGTGACCCCGCCGCCGCCGTGTACATAGACGCGGGGCACTCGCGCTGGGTGAACGCCGACGAGATGGCGAACAGGCTCAAGGCGGTCGGGATCGACCATGCGCGGGGCTTCAGCCTCAACACGTCGAACTTCTTCACCACCGATGAGGAAATCGGTTACGGCGACGCGATTTCGGGGCTGACGAACGGTGCGCACTACGTGATCGACACGTCGCGCAACGGTGCCGGACCGGCCGACGGCGAGCTGTACTGGTGCAACCCCAGCGGCCGAGCACTCGGAGTCGCGCCGACGACGGACACCGGGAACGGCAACGTCGACGCCTTCCTGTGGGTCAAGCGTCCCGGGGATTCCGACGGATCATGTGGACGCGGTGACCCGGGGCCGGGACACTTCGTGAACTCGTATGCCATCGAACTAGCCAGCAACGCGGGCCATTAGGGCGCACATCCCCCTCGCGTTAGTGTGCTTTGGTCGGCCTCAGCGAACGAGCCGATAGAAAAGTTGAGCAAATCCATGACCGCAGCAGCAGAAGCGTCGGCGCTCGAAGCGCGGGTCGGCCACTACTACCAGATGGACGGCACCTATCTGGTCGGCCGCGAGAAGGTACGCGAGTACGCCCGCGCAGTGCAGGACTACCACCCCGCGCACTGGGACGTCGCCGCCGCCGCGGAGCTGGGCTATTCGGACCTGGTGGCGCCGCTGACGTTCACGTCGACCCCGGGCATGACCTGCAATCGCCGCATGTTCGAACAGGTGGTCGTCGGTTACGACACCTACATGCAGACCGAGGAAGTCTTCGAGCAACACCGCCCGATCGTGGCCGGCGACGAACTGCACGTCGACGTCGAACTGACGTCGGTGCGCCGGATCGCGGGCAGAGACCTCATCACCGTGACCAACACCTTCACCGACGCGGCAGGCGAGCGGGTGCACACCCTGCACACCACCGTCGTCGGCCTCACCACCGAGGACGTCGATCCGGCGATCAAGACGGCCGTGCAGAAGATGATGATGCACGACGTGGACATCTTCGGAATCGGCGAATCGGAGTACCACAAGACGGTGCGCCCCGAGGGCGAGGTTCGGCTCGCCGAAGGAGGCACCACCCGCACGCCGGGAACGCCGTCGTTCGATGACGTGAAGGTGGGCGACGAACTACCGGTGCACCACACCCGACTGTCCCGCGGCGATCTGGTGAACTATTCCGGCGTCGCCGGTGACGCGAACCCGATTCACTGGGACGAGTCCATCGCCAAACTGGCCGGGCTGCCCGACGTGATCGCCCACGGAATGCTCACCATGGGCTTGGGTGCCGGATTCGCCTCCGCATGGTCGGGCGACCCCGGTGCGTTTACCCGCTACGCGGTGCGGCTGTCTGCGCCGGCGATCGTGTCGGCGACCGAGGGCGCAGACATCGAGTTCAGCGGCCGGATCAAGTCGCTGGACCCGACGACCCGCACCGGTGTCGTCATCGTCGCCGCGAAGTCCGACGGCCGCAAGATCTTCGGCCTGGCCACGTTGGACGTCCGCTTCCGCTGACCTGGCGGCCTACCGTCACTAGATGGCCCCTGGCGCATAGCGCCACCATCGGCTGAATCGGTTCTTTGCTAGGCCGTCAATAAGTTCAAATTCTCGTGCTACTTCGCCATGTTGGTGAAGCGTGACAAGTGCAGTTGATGCGCGACGGTGACGGTTTTGGTCGGGCCGTTGCGGTGCTTGGCGACGATGAAGTCGGCCTCGCCGCCGCGCGGGTCATCCCGGTCGAACGCATCGGGCCGGTGCAGCAGGATGACCATGTCCGCATCCTGTTCCAAACTGCCCGACTCGCGAAGATCCGACAGCATCGGCTTCTTGTCGGTGCGCTGTTCAGGTCCGCGGTTGAGCTGGCTGACCGCGACGACCGGAACCTCGAGTTCCTTCGCCAACAACTTCAGGCTGCGGGAGAACTCGGAGACTTCCTGCTGACGCGACTCGAACTTCTTGCCCGACGACATCAGCTGCAAGTAGTCGACCACGACCAGTTTCAGGCCGGCCTTCTGACTGAGCCGGCGCGCCTTGGCGCGGATCTCCATCATCGTCAAGTTCGGCGAATCGTCGATGTACAGCGGTGCTTCACTGATTTCACTCATCCGACGGGCCAGCCGCGTCCAGTCGTCATCGCTCATCCGTCCCGACCGCATGTCCGCCAGCTTGATCTTGGCCTCAGCGGACAGCAGCCGCATCACGATCTCGGACTTGCTCATCTCCAGCGAGAACACCACGCTGGCCATCTGGTGCTTGATGGAGCACGAGCGCAAGAAATCCAGCCCTGCCGTGCTTTTCCCCATCCCGGGACGTCCCGCCACAATGATCATCTGGCCGGGGTGCAGTCCGTTGGTCAGTTCATCGAGTTCAGTGAACCCGGTCGGTACGCCGCGGGCCAGACCGCCGTTCGACGCGATGGCGTCGATCTCGTCCATCGTCGGCTGCAGCAGGTCTTCCAGCGGCACGAAGTCTTCCGACATCCGGCCTTCGGTGACGTCGTAGATTTCGGCCTGCGCGCGGTCGACGACCTCGGCGACATCAGATCCCTCTGCGCCGGCGTACCCGTACTGCACCACGCGAGTACCCGCCTCCACGAGCCTGCGCAGCAGCGCCTTCTCCGCGACGATGCCCGCGTAGAAGCCGGCGTTGGCAGCGGTCGGCACGGTGGAGATCAGCGTGTGCAGATACGGCGCGCCTCCGATCCGGCGGAGCAGGCCCCGCCGATCCAGCTCCGCGGCCACCGTCACCGCATCCGCCGGCTCGCCACGCCCGTAGAGGTCGAGGATCGCGTCGTAGACGCTCTGGTGGTTGGGCCGGTAGAAGTCGCCGGGGCGGAGGCGCTCGAGCACGTCGGCGATCGCGTCCTTGCTCAACAGCATTCCGCCGAGCACGGCCTGTTCGGCGGCCTCGTCCTGCGGAGGCTGACGACCGAAATCCTCAGAAGGCGGCGGGACGTCCAACCCCGAATGGCCGCGGTCATCGACGACAGCCACGATGCGGCCTCACCTCCCCTCAAAATCGAACGTACGTTCGATAGTCGCTACCGTGACTGTAAGCCAGACCCCCGACGGGCACAACCTCCCCGGCACCGGAACTGTCTCGCGACGGCCAACGCTAGACGTTGCTGGAGAGACCGCAAGGGGGGCCTGTTTATGAACTTGTGGATGGGGTGTGGATATCTGCGTCCGGCCGTGTTGAGGCGCTGGGGAGAACCTGTGGACGGACGCCGACGGCTACCACATCCCCGCAGTTAAGCGGACCACAACAGGGTGAGATAACTGTGGATGACAATTTCTTCGGCGTGTCGGCCCGGGTTGCGTCCTCGGGCGTGTTGTGTTTCGCCGTAGCACCGCCCAGGTTAACGGCAGGTTAGCTTCGCTGAGCGGCTATCGCCGTCAGTTGTTCGCCAGAAATACAGCAACGCCGTCCTGCAAACCGATCATGGTCTTCACGCCGGTAATTGACGGAGCCGTTTCTACTCGGCGACGACGCTCACTGAGACGGCGGCATCCACCTCGGGATGCAGCCGCACTGCGACCGGGTAGGTGCCCAGGGTCTTGATGTGACCCTTCGGCAGTTGCACCGTGCGCTTGTCGAGATTGGGTCCGCCGGCCTTCTTGATCGCCCCGACGATGTCGGCCGCCGTGACCGAACCGAACAGCTTGCCGGTGTCGGATGCCGTCCTCGCCAGCAGCTCGACCGTTCCCAGACCCTCGAGCGCGGACTTCAGCTCGTTGGCGTGCTCGAGGCCGCGAACGGACTTGATCTCACGGGCCCGCCGAATGGCGTCGGCCTGGCGCTCGGCCCCGCGGGAGGCGACAATCGCCAGTCCGCGCGGCAGCAGGAAGTTGCGTCCGTAGCCGTCCCTCACCTCGACGGTGTCGCCGGGCTCCCCGAGGTGATCCACCTCTGCGGTCAGAATCAGTTTCATCTTTTCCAGACTCTCCTTGACGTCCCCGCGGCTCAGCGCGTCGACGAGCTGAACGGCAGCAGAGCAACCTCGCGGGCATTCTTGACCGCGATCGCGATGTCGCGCTGATGCTGCACGCAGTTGCCCGTCACCCGACGCGCGCGGATCTTGCCCCGCTCGCTGATGTAGGTGCGCAGAAGTGCGGTGTCTTTGTAGTCGATCGCCTGCCCCTTCTTGGAGCAGAACACGCACTTGCGGGTCTTGACCGGCTTTTCGGGCGCCGGACGTCGCTTGGTGGCCTTGGCCATGTCGCTATCTCTTTCTCACTTGACTACTTGCTGATGGAGTTTGTCGGATCAGAAGGGCGGTTCGTCGTCGCTGCCGGAAAACGATCCGGATGCGGGAGCACTGCCCCATGGGTCGTCCTTCGGCTCGGATGCTGCGCCGCCGCTGCTGGATCCGCCGCGGGAGCCGCCGCCACCGCTGCTGCCGAATCCGCCGCCCCCGCCGCCGCCGCTGCGGCTGGCCTTGTTCACCTTCGCGGTGGCGTAACGCAGTGACGGGCCGATCTCGTCGACCTCGAGTTCGACGACGGTGCGCTTCTCGCCCTCCCGGGTCTCGTAGGACCGCTGCTTGAGCCGCCCCTGAACGATCACCCGCGAGCCACGGGTCAGACTTTCGGCCACGTTCTCGGCGGCCTCGCGCCAGATGCTGCACCGCATGAACAGCGCGTCGCCGTCTTTCCACTCATTGCTCTGGCGGTCGAAGATCCGCGGAGTGGATGCGACGGTGAAGTTGGCGACGGCCGCGCCGGACGGGGTGAAGCGCAGTTCCGGGTCGGCGGTCAGGTTTCCGACGACGGTGATGACAGTGTCACCAGCCACGAGATCCTCCTCAGATGGGCGGCATGTTGGGCGCGAGCCTACGCAAGGCTCGTGACACCCGACAGCCGTTCGACGACTAGTGCTTGTCGGTCCGCAGCACCTTGGTCCGCAGCACGGCCTCGTTCAGGCTGAGCTGACGGTCGAGCTCGGACACGGTGGCCGGGTTGGCCTTCACGTCGATCACCGCATAGATGCCCTCGGCATGCTTGGCGATCTCGTACGCCAGCCTGCGCTTGCCCCAGATGTCGACCTTGTCGACGGAGCCGCCATCCTTGCGGATGACGTTCAGGAACGTCTCCAGCGACGGGCTGACGGTGCGCTCGTCAAGGGTGGGGTCGAGGATGACCATGATTTCGTATGGACGCATGAGGACCTCATCACCTCCTATGGGCTAGTCGGCCACGGCCTATCCGTGGCAGGAGGGTCGCCTGCGTCGGCAACCCGGCAAGGCTACAGGAAAGCGCGTTGATCTGCGAAATCGCGCTGCTGGCCGGGCTTACACTTCCGCCGTGTTCTCCGAGACCCGATACGCCCGCAACGGCGACTTGCGGGTCGCCTATCGCGCGTCACCACCTGGGGAGCGCGACATCGTGTTCGTGCCGAACTGGTTCACGTGCTGCGAGATTCTTCCCGAGCTACCGTCTCTGCGAGGCTGGGTCGACGCGATCACGTCGCTCGGTCGATTGATCTTTTTCGACCAGCCGGGCACCGGAGCGTCCGATCCCGTCACGTCGGGCGCCCTACCGACTCTGGAGCAATGGGCAGACAGCATCACCGCGGTGTTGGACGATCTCGCATGTCGCGAAGCGGTCCTCCTCGCTAGCGACGGCGCTTTCGCCGCGGCGGCGCTGTTTGCGGCGACGCACCCATCCCGCATGAAAGCGTTGGTGGCTCTCGATTGCTACGCAGCTCCGGTCGGCGGCCCGCTTGATCCCGAGGAAGCGACCTCGCTCATGGCCGGCATGTGGGGTACGGGCGAGCTTCAACATGTGCTCAATCCAGACATGCCGTGGAATGAAGAGATACGAGCAGCGTGGGCTCGTATGGAACGCCTGGCGGCCAGCCCCGCGACGGTCGCCCTCATGATGCCGATGGTTTCTGCAATGGACGTGCGCGCGCTGCTTCCCTCAGTCCGCGTACCTAGCCTCGTCGTCCAATACTCCGACGATGCGATGATCGTTCCTGCAATGGGCAAGTACGTCGCCGACCACATACCGGAATCGAAATACGTTGAGTTGCCGGGGCGTAATGCGTATCACTTCGTCGAACCATGGCGAGACTCTTTCCGTGAGATCCACCAGTTCCTCACCGGCCACCAACCCGATGTGGCAGACGACCGTGTGCTCGCGACGGTGCTCTTCACCGACATCGTCGACTCGACGGGGCGGGTTGCGGAACTCGGCGACCGGGACTGGCATGCGCTGCTCGACGCACACGACGCCGTGGTTCGCGCGCAGCTGTCCCGGTTTCGAGGCCGCGAGGTGAACACATCAGGCGACGGCTTCCTCGCGACATTCGACGGCCCGCAGCGCGCGATCCGTTGCGCGATGTCGATCCGCGACGCGGTGCAAGCCCTCGGCATCGAGGTGCGCGCCGGTCTGCACACCGGCGAATGCGAGATCCGCGGTGACGACATCGGAGGCATCGCCGTGCACATCGGCGCACGCGTCAGCGCATTGGCGGGGCCGAACGACGTACTCGTGTCGAGCACGCTGCGCGACCTGGTGATCGGATCGGGCCTCGAGTTCGACGACCGCGGCGCTCATCAGCTCAAGGGTGTGCCCGGCGAGTGGCACCTGTTCGCCGTAGCTTCCGGGAGTTGAGCCCTCCTCGTTAGCGAGCGTCGATGAGAAGTGGTTCCTCGGGAACACTGGTGACAAGCTCTCTGTCCTTCGGCTGCAGCCATTTCGGCAGCCAGCCGGGCGAGCTGTCGGGCGCACGGTCGAACACTCCGCCAGTCGGGTCGTCGAACTGTCCATGATTGCGCACGAGATCCAGCGCGGGCCGGTAGATCTGCCGAATCACCAACGCGCACAACCCGATCACCGCGATATCGCGGAGCAGCACCATAGTGGTGAACCACTGCTCGGGCAGGCCACGGTTCTGCTCGCCGTACAGGTACATCATCCTTGGCACCCACACCAGTGCGTCGACGGTCATCCACGCCAGCAGGATGCGCCGGTGCGGCAACGCCAGCACCGCCAGCGGCACCAGCCACAGCGAGAACTGCGGGCTCCACACCTTGTTGGTCAACAGAAACGCGGCGACGACCAGGAAGGCGATCTGCGCCAGCCGCGGCCGCTGCTCGGCGGTCAGTGCGACGTAAGCGATGCCGGCACAACATGATACGAACAAGACCAGTACGACAACGTTGAGAATCGTCGGCGGCTGCCACAGTCCGAGATGGGTGTCGAAACCCTGCCAGTCGGTGAAGGATTTCACCACGTTGTAGAGCGAGTCCATGTCATCGCCGCGACGGGCGTTGAGCCTGAAGAACTCCGACCACCCCCGCGGGAACAACACCATGACCGGCAGATTGACCAGCAGCCACGCCATGACCGCGGCAACGGCCGTCTTACCCACTTCTCGAAGCCGCCCGCTACGTAAGCCGAGGATCGCCAGCGGGATCAGCAGCAGGATCGGGTACAGCTTGGCCGCCACCCCCAAACCGATCAGCACGCCCGCCAGCACGGGTCTTCGCCGGGCCCACGCGAAAACGGCGCCCGTGGCGAAGGCCACCGCCAGTGCGTCGAAGTTGGTGAATATCTGGAAGATCAGGATCGGCGAACCCGCGACCAACGCCGCATCCCAGATGCGTCTGCCTGCCAGTTTCGCGGTGGACCACACGGTGGCGAACCACGCCAGGGCCAGTCCGAACGCGGAGAAGTTGAAGAACATCACCACTTCGGCGATAGAGGGAACCGCTATGAGATTCGTCAGCGCGGAGTATGTCTTGGCCAGCGCCATCGACAGGTACTGGTAGACGCCGGTGATGACCGGATACTCCATGTAACGCACCGCGATGTTGCCGTCGAACTGCTTCTGCGGCTTGCCCTGGCTGTCCGTTTCGATCCAGCTCGACTTGTACGGAAACTTGCCGTGGTTCAACAACTCCGCCGTGTAGAGCGGGACGGTGTCGGAGTAGCACATCTCGTAGTACGCACGCTGGTTCTGCCAGTTCGCGACCTTCTGAGTCGCGGTGCCCGACCCGGTGGTCACCAGGCACGCGGCCTTCGTCGAGTACCCGAGCGCAAGGAACACCACCGCGATCAGGAGCATCGCCCGCAGCGGGGTGAAGAAGCGCGCCCGGCCGATCAAGGCGTGCCTGCCGACCGGTCCGCCGATCACCTGCGAGAGCGCGCCGGCTAACGCGTCGGTTCTGCTCGGCAGGTCGCGGCCGTCGGCGCTGCGCCGGTCGGTCGCCAACGTCTGTGGCGACACCGTGGAGCGAAGCGGCTCACTCGCCGCTCCGCCGTCGCCATCGGCATCCCCCCTCTCGATCACGGGGGCGGCGGCTGTGGCGGACCGGGACCGGGTACACCGGGTGCAACCGGCGCGCCGGGAGCGGCGGGCGCGCCCGGCGGCACTGCCTCACCCGGCGGAGCGATGGGCACCGTCGTTGGCGGACCGAACGGAATCGTCACGCCCGGCGCGACTTCGATGGTCGGCTGGATCACCGTCTCCGACGGCGGCGCAGGCGTGCTCGGCGGCGGGGGCGGCGGTGCCGGCACACCCGCATAGCCCCCGATCTCGGTCGGCTTCGGGAACGACTCGTTGTCGGTGCCCTTGAGCGCGCCGTCCATCGTGTTCTTCCAGATGTCCGACGGCAGGCCGGAGCCGTACACGGGCGACCCCCACTTGTTCACCAACGGCTTGGTGCCCTCGGTGGTGCCGACCCACACCGCAGTCGACAGCGACGGGGTGAAGCCGACCATCCACGCGTCACGGTTGGCGTCGGTGTCGCCGAGCTGGTTGGTGCCGGTCTTGGCCGCTGACGCGCGGCCGCCCGCGAGGTTGTGACCGTTCGACCATCCCGCGATCGGCTGCATCGCGGCGGTGACGTTGTCGGCGACGGCCTTGTCGATGCGCTGCTCGCCCGAGTTGTCCTGGGTGGACGCGTCGAAGAGCACCTGACCATCGGCGTTCACCACCTTCTGCACGAAATGCGGACGGTGGTACACACCCGACGCTGCGATGGTGGCGTACGCAGAGGCCATGTCGAGGACACGAGTCTGGTACTGGCCCAACACGATTCCGTTGTTCGGCGGGCCGCCCTTGCCGTCCTCGGACAGGGTGTGGTCGACACCGGGGAAGCTGTCGGCGATGCCGGCATCATGCGCGGCCTTGGCGACGTCGGACGGCCCGTTCTTCAGCTTGAGCATCAGCCGGTAGTAGCTGGTGTTCAACGACCGCTTCAACGCCTCGGCGATGTTGCAGGTGCCGCAACCCTCACCCTCGACGTTGGTGATCTTGATGCCGTTGACGTCGACGGGTGAGCTGTCCACCTGGTACCCCAGGCCGATGCCCTGCTCCAGGGCGGCCACCAAGGCGAACACCTTGAACGCCGACCCGGTAGGGAGGCCGGCCTGCGCGAAGTCGAAGCCCTGCGCATCGGATCCGCCGTAGTAGGCCTTGACCCCGCCGGTCCTCGGGTCGATGGACACCACCGCCGACCGCATGTCCGGTTCCTGCCCATCGAGCGTGTTGGTGACGGCCTCCTCCGCCGCGGCCTGTGCCTTCGGGTCGATGGTGGTGGTCACCTGCAGGCCCTCGGTGTTCAGGGTCTGCTCGTTGATGTCGAACAGGTCGAGCAGTTCCTTCTGCACCTGCCGCTCGATCAGCCCGTTCGGGCCCGTCGTCTGGTTCTGGTCCCTGGCCTGGTCGGGCGGCACGGTCGGCGGAAAGACCTGTGCCGCACGGTCGGCCGGCGACAACGCACCGATCTCGACCATGCCGTCGAGCACCCAGTTCCACCGTTTTGCCGCACCCTCGGGGTTGATCGCAGGGTCCAGTGCGGACGGTTGCTGGATGAGCGCGGCCAGCAGCGCGCCGTCGGCGACGGTGAGCTGTTCGACCGGCTTGTCGAAGTACGCCTTGGACGCGGCACCGATGCCGTACGCGCCGCGGCCGAAGTAGATGATGTTCAGATAGGACTGCAGCACTTGGTCTTTGGACCACTCGCTGGACATCTTCGTGGAGATGACCAACTCCTTGGCCTTGCGCACGACACCACCGAGCCCGGCTCGGGCCGACCCGACCAACGCGTTCTTCACGTACTGCTGTGTGATCGTCGATCCACCCTGGGTGTCGCCGCCGAAGATGTTGTTCTTGGCCGCGCGTGCGAACCCGGTGAACGAGAAGCCGGGGTTGGAGTAGAAGTCGCGGTCTTCGGCCGCCATCACCGCGTCGCGCACGTGCACCGGGATCTGGTCGATGCTGACGTCGACGCGGTTGCCTTCCGGCGGAACGATTTTGGCGAGTTCACTGCCGTCGCTGGCCAGGATCGTCGAGACCTGGTTGGTGCGGATGTCCCCCGGCTTGGGCACGTCGACGATCATGTAGGCCATCCCGAACGTCACGATCGGCAGCACGATCAGGGCGGCGATGGTGACGTACAGCCCGCGACGGACCCACTTCCAGTTGATCTGCTCCATTGCGGGCAGGCGCCGGGGCGGCCGGCCTGAGGGTCCGCCACCACCGCCGCCCAGCGGGCGCCGGGGCGGTCCTGGCGGTGGGGGCTTCGGCGGCGGCGGAGTGCCGTCGAGTGCCGCCTTGACGACCTCGATGGGGTCGCGCAGCGGTCGGGTGTCGTCGCGCACCGAAGGGATGACGGCGGTGCGTCGGTCGTCCGGAGGAATCAAGGGCCGCCGAGGAGGCGCGGGCCGCTCGGTTTCGACGGTCGGCCGCTCGGTTTCGACTGTCTGGCGTTCGTCCACACCGTCGCCCGCTCGACCCGCATGGGCGTCGCTGGCTGACCGGTTATGGCGCCCTTCGCTATTCACTGGCCGTCCGCGCACCATTGCGCGCGGTCCGTGTCGGGCGGGATCCCTTGGGCGGCCTGACCGCACCGAGCACGTAGGACTTCACCAGATGGTTCCAGCTGCAGGTGCGGCATACCTCCACCACATGTACGGAGAATTCGTCGTAGCGGGACGCCAGCAAGACCAGCTCCTCGGCGGTGCGCGCAGACCCCGACACCGCGCCGAGATGGTCGCCGAAAACCCATGACACCAACGTGAGCTGTTCCTTGCGGCAGATCGGGCACATCACCGAACTGGGCTTCCCGTGGAACTTCGCGGCCCGCAGCAAGTACGGGTTGGCGTCGCAGACCTCCGAGACGCCGGTGCGTCCCGAGTAGACCTCGGCCAGCAGGGACCTGCGCCGAAGCGCGTAGTCCACTACCTGTCGCTGCAGTCGCACGGTGACCAGAGTACGTCGGCCCCGCGACGGTGGAGGCGTGACGGGGTCACACACGTGTCGCCAAGCGGCATTTGGTCTGCGGCGATGCCGACCGAACTTTTACGATCATCGACGTGGCGACGCGTCGGACACCGGGCACCCGGGCGAGGGACAGCGATCGCACGGATACCTGTCAGGTTCTCGACAGTGCGCTCGGCGAGGGCCAGCTCTCCATGGAGGAACACCGACAGCGGGTGAGCGCAGCCACCAATGCCTCGACGCTCGGTGAGCTGCAGTCGTTGGTCGCCGACCTGCAGACGGCCAACGCACCGGTGCAACTGCCGAAGCTCCAATCCAAGGCGGCGGCCCGGCTGCAGAGCGGTGGCTGGGGCATGCGCGCCGCCGTCGCCGCAGTGCTGGTCCTGCTCGGCATGGGCATCGGGTGGGGCCTGTACGGCAACACCACATCACCGCTGAGCTTCACCTCCGACCCGGGCGCCAAGGCCGACGGGATACCCGCGAAGGTGCTGACGCCGCCCCGGCAGCTGCAGTCGCTGGGCGGGCTCACCGGACTCGTCGAGCAGATGCGGCAGCGCTTCGGCGACACCATGGGCTATCGAATGGTCATCTATCCCGACTATGCGGTGCTCGACCGGGCCGATCCAAACGATGACCGTCGCAAGGTCAGCTATACCTATCGCGGCGGCTGGGGCGACTCGACCAACACCTCGGCGAAAGACGACGGCGACGTCCTCGTCGACGTGGCCAAGTTCGACCCGAAGGCAATCGTCGGGGTGTTTCGAGGAGCCCCGGAGACCCTCGGCATCAAGCAGCAAGACGTGACGAACAGCTACATCGACGTCGAGCACGCCAGGGACCCGAACGCACCCGACCCGCTCACCGTGAGCATCTACGTATCCAGCGATTTCGGCAGCGGTTACATCGAGCTGGCCGGCGACGGCACCGTCAAGCAGATCAACTACCCGAGCAGCTGATAGGCGCCCGATCGGGCCGCGGACCACTTCCCCGCTATAGCGTGGAATATATCGGCGCGATACTATGGTGCGAGGTGTCGGGACGTCGTAGCGGCAGGCAAAGGAGGTGGTTCGATGCTGGAGCTCGCAGTGCTGGGTCTTCTGCTCGAGTCACCCATGCATGGCTACGAGCTGCGTAAGCGGCTGACCGGACTGCTCGGCGCCTTCCGGGCGTTCTCCTACGGCTCGCTGTATCCCGCGCTACGGCGGATGCAGGCCGATGGGCTGATCGTCGAGGACGCGGCGCCGGACGGCAGTTCCAAGGTGCGCCGCGCGCGCCGGGTCTACCAGCTGACCGACGCGGGCAAGCAGCGCTTCGCCGAGTTGGTCGCCGATACCGGTCCGCAGAACTACACCGACGACGGTTTCGGCGTTCATCTGGCCTTCTTCAACCGCACCCCGGCCGAGGCCAGGATGCGGATCTTGGAGGGGCGCCGTCGTCAGGTCGAGGAACGCCGAGAGGGTCTCCGCGAAGCCGTCGCGCGGGCCAGCAGTTCGCTTGACCGATATACCCGACAGCTTCACCAGCTCGGGTTGGAGTCAAGCGAGCGCGAAGTGAAATGGCTCAACGAGCTGATCGCCGCCGAACGGGTGGCGCAGGGTCGCGCCGAGCAGTCGTAGATCTAACAGATTTCCCAAGTGGCATTGGATTGAGAGGGAGAACGTCGCCATGACTGAGAACACCGAGGTGCGGGTCGCGATTGTCGGTGTCGGCAACTGCGCATCATCGCTCGTTCAGGGTGTGCAGTACTACCAGGACGCCGACGAGAACGCCACGGTGCCCGGTCTGATGCACGTCAAGCTCGGCCAGTACCACGTGCGCGACGTGAAGTTCGTCGCCGCGTTCGACGTCGACGCCAAGAAGGTCGGCTTCGACCTGTCCGAGGCGATCTTCGCGTCGGAGAACAACACCATCAAGATCGCCGACGTGCCGCCGACCAACGTCACGGTGCAGCGCGGCCCGACGCTCGACGGCATCGGCAAGTACTACGCCGAGACCATCGAGGTGTCCGACACCGAGGCCGTCGACGTGGTCAAGGCGCTCAAGGACGCGAACGTCGACGTGATGGTGTCCTACCTGCCGGTGGGCTCCGAAGAGGCCGACAAGTTCTACGCCCAGTGCGCCATCGACGCCGGCGTGGCCTTCGTCAACGCACTGCCGGTGTTCATCGCCTCCGACCCGGTGTGGGCCAAGAAGTTCGAGGACGCGGGTGTGCCGATCGTCGGCGACGACATCAAGAGCCAGGTCGGCGCTACCATCACCCACCGCGTGATGGCGAAGCTGTTCGAGGACCGCGGCGTGCAGCTCGACCGCACGATGCAGCTCAACGTCGGCGGCAACATGGACTTCCTCAACATGCTCGAGCGTTCGCGTCTGGAGTCGAAGAAGATCTCCAAGACGCAGGCCGTCACCTCGAACCTGCAGCGCGAGTTCAACACCAAGGACGTGCACATCGGCCCGTCCGATCACGTCGGTTGGCTCGACGACCGCAAGTGGGCCTACGTGCGGCTGGAGGGCCGCGCCTTCGGCGACGTGCCACTGAACCTGGAGTACAAGCTCGAGGTGTGGGACTCGCCCAACTCGGCAGGCGTCATCATCGACGCCGTTCGTGCGGCGAAGATCGCGCAGGACCGCGGTATCGGCGGCCCCGTCGTCGCGGCGTCGGCCTACCTGATGAAGAGCCCGCCGAAGCAGCTGCCGGACGACATCGCCCGCACGCAGCTCGAGACCTTCATCGAGGGCTAGTAGTTCTCTTTCCCGAGACTGTCCCCGGCTATCGCGTGGGCCCAGGCAGATCGCGTTACTTCGAGAAGCCGCGATCTCCCCGCAGTTTCGGCGTTTTGTAGGGTCGAGTTCGTGGCCAACGCCGACATCTCCGACGACGACCTCGTCGGCCTCGACGAGTTCGCACTGCTGCCGGAGAACGCCGAACAGATCGGGCACACCGACGCGCTGCCGACCGTCGCCCGCGTCGAATCGGCCGACATCAGCGCTTTGAAGTGGGGCGACGAGCCGCCGCAAGTCGTGTTCCTTCACGGCGGCGGGCAGAACGCGCACACCTGGGACACCGTCATACTCGGGCTCGGCCTGCCTGCCCTCGCCGTCGACCTCCCCGGACACGGGCGATCGGCCTGGCGCGAGGACGGCGACTACGGCCCCAAGCTCAACGCCGAGACGCTGCGGCCCCTGCTGCGTCAGTGGGCGCCGCAACCACGACTCGTCGTCGGCATGTCCCTCGGCGGACTGACCGCGCTCCGCATCGCCGCTACCGAACCCGCCCTGGTACCCGAGCTGGTGCTGGTCGACGTGACTCCGTCGGCGCCGGAGCGCCACGAGGAGATGACCAAGGCTCAACTCGGCGCCGTCGCACTGGTGCAGGGTGAACGGAACTTCCCCAGCTTCGCCGCGATGTTGGACGTGACGGTCGAGGCGGCGCCGCACCGCGACCGGAAGTCGTTGCGCCGCGGCGTCTTCCACAATTCGAAACGCCTCGACGACGGCTCGTGGACGTGGCGCTACGACTCGTTCCGCAAGGGCGACGGGTTCGAGGGACTCTGGGACGACGTCCCGAGGATCACCATGCCGACCACGCTGGTGCGCGGAGCCAACTCGTTCTTCGTCAACGACGAGGACGCCGAGGCGTTCGCCAACGGCGCACCGGGCTTTCGGCTCACGCACGTCGTCGCAGACTCGGGCCACTCCGTACAGGGCGACCAACCGGCTGCCCTGGTCGACATACTGCGCGGGCTGCTCGGCTAGCTGCGAACAGTCAGGAGCCGTCGACGATCCACTGCCTTGCAGCGTCGGTCTGACCGGCGGGGAAGTGCTTGATCTCTGCCGAGACGAAATGCGACGTGAGATGCTCTGCGAAATCTCCCAGCGGCGAGTCCGTCACCACCGCGACTTTCTTCACGTGCTTGTGGTGGTCCCGGACGAATCGGAAGTGGCTGATCATCGAGCCGAGATTGTCCCATCCGGGGAACGACGGGACGTCGAGGATGACGCCTGCGAGATTGCCGACCTTTTCGATCTGCGGGTCGACGGCCTTCGCCAAGTCGACGAAATCTTCTTTGTCGAGCCGAGATTGCGGTCGCACCACCACGATGGAGTTCGCGGTGTCGAGGTCGAAATCAATCATGGTTCCCTCTCCGTTCCTAGTGCCAGTCAAGTTTCCGCGTCGTGCGTTGCCGCGCGGTAGGGCAGAAGGTCATTGATGGGATGGACCTCGCTGAAGCGGCATCTGACGCGACCCGGCGTTACGGTTGGTTCATGGGTTTCCCCATTCGTGTCGGCGTGCAGCTGCAGCCGCAACATTCATCTCAGTACAGCAATATCCGTGACGCGGTCCGCCGGTGCGAGGACATCGGGGTCGACGTCGCCTTCAACTGGGATCACTTCTTCCCGCTTTATGGCGACCCGGACGGTCCACATTACGAATGCTGGACGATGTTGGGCGCATGGGCAGAGCAGACGTCGCGTATTCAAATAGGTGCACTCGTGACCTGCAATTCGTATCGAAATCCCGAACTCCTCGCAGATATGGCGCGCACCGTCGACCACATCTCCGACGGCAGGCTGATCCTCGGTATCGGCTCGGGCTGGAAGCAGAAGGATTACGACGAGTACGGCTACGAGTTCGGCACGGCAGGCAGCCGCCTCGACGACCTCGCCGCGACGTTCCCGCGCATCAAATCGCGATTGGGAAAGCTCAACCCGCGACCGACCCGCGACATTCCGGTGCTGATCGGCGGCGGCGGGGAGAAGAAGACGCTGCGGTTGGTCGCTGAATACGGCGACATCTGGCACTCCTTCAGCGACAGCACCGAATACTCAAAGAAGGCGGCGGTGCTCGCACGGCACTGTGCGGATGTCGGCCGCGACCCCGACGACATCGAACGGTCGGCAGGCGTTTCCGGTAAGGGCACCGGCGCTCTGCTCGCCGAGGCCGACGCACTCGCCGGCCTCGGGGTCACGCTTCTCACCGTCGGCGTGAACGGTCCCGACTACGACCTGAGCGAGGCAGAAGCGTTGTGCCGCTGGCGCGATCGGCTTGCGACGAAATAGAAAGCTGAGCCTTGGCTGAGTGAAACCGAAAAGACAAAACAATTCATTCGGTCAATCTCAGCCCATTGACCTAGCGGCGTGGTTAACTGTCGCCGCTATGCCCAAGAGGTATGGAGTCAAAGAAAAGGACCAGGTTGTTTCACACATCATCAACCTGGTGCTTACCGGCAAGCTGCGCTCAGGTGACCGGGTCGACCGCAACGAGATCGCACACGAGCTCGGGCTGAGCCGCGTCCCGATCCAGGAGGCCGTCGTTCAGCTCGAGCACGACGGCATCCTGTCCACCCGGTATCACCGCGGCGCGTTCGTCGAGCGTTTCGATGAGTCTGTGGTGGTGGAACATCACGAGCTACACGGAATTCTTCTCGGCATCGCGTCGGCACGCGCCGCCACCGACCCGCATCCCGATGTGCTCGCACAACTCGACTCGCTGACCGACTTCATGCGAGCCAACCGGGAATCGCGGGCGTTCCAAGAGGCGGCCTGGCAGTACCGGCAGACCATCAACGACGAGTACGCCGGTCCGCGGCTGCTTGCCGAGATCCGCGCATCGCAGAGTTTCATCCCGCGGTCGTTCTGGGTGACCTACATGAACAACCACGACGAGATGCTGCCGTTCTACGAGGCCGAGACGGCGGCCATTCACCACCGCGACCCCGATGCCGCGCGCGCCGCGTGCGCCGGGCGGGCGGAGGCGATGGGCCGCATCATGATCGCCGAACTCGTTCGGCGCGGGGTGTTCAGCCCGTCGAGTCTGTCCAGGCAGCCTTCGGTTGTGTTCTGAATGAGCTGAAGCCGCCGCCGACGCCCCTGCGGCCGCTACGTTGGCTGGAATGACCCCCCTGACGGGCAGGATTTTCAAAGCAATCGTCCTCGCGCTGATCGGGCTGCTGGTGTTCAGCGTCCGGCTCGCCGGGCCTGCGGCCGCCGACCAATGTGCAGCGCCCGGTGTCGACAGCGCCAGTGCACTTCCGACGAACCTCTCGGCGGCCGCAAAGGGGCCCGCCGAAGACAAATACACGACGCCCGATGTTCGGCCGCTCAACACCGTCGACGTCGGTACGCTCGGCCTTGGCACCCCCGGTGTGCTGACCGTCGGCACCCTGTCCGATGCACCGCCGAGTATCTGCATCAACTCCAAAGGCCAGTTCACCGGTTTCGACAACGAGCTGCTGCGGGCCATCGCCGAAAAGCTGGGCCTGCGAGTCAATTTCGTCGGCACCGAGTTCTCCGGCCTGCTCGCGCAGGTGGCATCGCGGCGCTTCGACGTCGGGTCGTCGTCGATCACCACCACCGACGCCCGCAGGCGCACGGTCGGATTCACCAACGGTTACGACTTCGGCTACTTCTCGCTGGTGGTGCCGAGCGGGTCGAAGATCACCGGGTTCGACAAGCTCGCCGCGGGTCAACGCATCGGCGTCGTGCAGGGCACCGTGCAGGAGGCCTACGTCGTCGACACCCTGCACCTGGATCCAGTGAAGTTTCCTGACTACAACACCGTCTACGCCAGCCTGAAGACCAGACAGGTCGACGCGTGGGTGGCGCCGTCGCAGCAGGCGCTTGGCACCGTGCAGCAGGGCGATCCCGCGGAGATCATCGAAAACACTTTCAGCTTGGACAATTTCGTGGCCTATGCGGTCGCCAATGAGAACAAGCCGCTCATCGACGCGCTGAACTCCGGCCTCGACGCGGTGATCGCCGACGGCACCTGGTCGCGGCTGTACTCCGACTGGGTACCGCGCGCGCTGCCGCCCGGCTGGAAACCGGGCTCCAAGGCCGCGCCGCGCCCGCAACTGCCCGACTTCGCGGCGATCGCCACCAGCCACCAGGCGGCCAAGCCGCCCGGTTCGACTGCGCCGCAACCGAAATCCACGCTGTCGCAGCTGGCGGCCTCCTTCCTGGACTGGGACCTGTACAAGAAGGCGATCCCCGACCTGTTCAAGACGGGCCTGCCGAACACCCTGATCTTGACCATCAGTGCCAGCGTCATCGGCCTGTTGCTCGGCATGGCGCTCGCCGTCGCGGGGATCTCCCGCGCCCGTTGGCTGCGCTGGCCGGCCAGGGTGTACACCGACATCTTCCGCGGCCTGCCCGAAGTGGTCATCATCCTGCTGATCGGGCTCGGCGTCGGCCCGATCGTCGGCGGGCTGACCGGAAACAATCCGTATCCCCTGGGCATCGCGGCGCTGGGGTTGATGGCCGCAGCATACGTCGGAGAGATCTTCCGCTCCGGCATCCAAAGCGTGGAGCCCGGCCAGCTCGAGGCATCGCGCGCGCTTGGTTTCAGTTACCCGTCGTCGATGCGACTCGTCGTAGTCCCGCAAGGCATTCGGCGGGTGCTACCCGCGTTGGTGAACCAGTTCATCTCGCTGCTGAAGGCCAGCTCGCTGGTGTACTTCCTCGGGCTGGTGGCCAACCAGCGCGAACTGTTCCAGGTGGGCCGCGACCTCAACGCGCAGACCGGAAACCTCTCGCCGCTGGTGGCCGCAGGCCTGTTCTACCTGATCCTGACCATCCCGCTGACCCATCTGGTCAACTACATCGACGCCCGGCTGCGCAAGGGCAGACCTGCCGAACCCGAGGATCCGCTCGCGCCTGCCAATCCCGCCTCGACCCAGGAGATGATCTGATGGCGGCGTCGCCTCAGCCGGTGTCGTTGACCGGCAAGGAGATTCACCTGTCCTTCGGTCCCAACGCCGTACTGCGCGGCGTCGACATCGACGTGCCCGCAGGCAGCACGGCCGCGGTGATCGGGCCGTCGGGGTCGGGAAAGTCGACGCTGCTGCGGACGCTCAACAGGCTCTACGAGCCGGACCGCGGTGACATCCTCCTCGACGGCCGGTCGGTACTGCGCGACAACCCCGACCAGTTGCGGCAGCGAATCGGCATGGTGTTCCAGCACTTCAACCTGTTCCCGCACCGCACCGTGCTGGACAACGTGACGCTGGCCCCGCGCAAACTCAAGCGCCTGTCCGCCGACCAAGCGCGTGAACTCGGTCTGACTCAGCTGGAGCGGGTCGGCTTGCGGCACAAGGCCGACGCCCGCCCGGGGACCCTTTCCGGTGGGCAGCAGCAACGGGTCGCCATCGCCCGTGCCCTCGCGATGGCGCCTCAGGTGATGTTCTTCGACGAGGCGACCTCGGCTCTGGATCCCGAACTCGTGAAAGGGATCTTGGAGCTGATCGCCGATCTGGGCGCAGACGGCATGACGATGGTCGTCGTCACCCACGAGATGGGGTTCGCCCGATCGACGTCGGACGCCGTGGTGTTCATGGATCACGGCCAGGTCGTCGAATCCGGTCCGCCCGAGCAAATTTTCGAGGCTGCCGAGACGGAGCGATTGCAGCGTTTTCTGTCTCAAGTTTTATAACCGCGAACATTGCGTGATTGCATACCGGCAGACCCTGACAGGTTAGACTGGCGAACTATGGTGGAGACCGAAGCGCAGGTCGACGAGCTGGCCGCCGAGCTGCAGCGCGTCCTCTCCAAGTTGTTTTCCGTCTTGCGACGCGGCGACGCCAACCGCGGCTCCGCCGGTGACCTGACGCTGGCGCAGCTGTCGATTCTGCTGACCCTGCTGGAAAAGGGTCCGATCCGGATGACCGATCTGGCGGCCCACGAACGCGTCCGCACCCCGACCACGACGGTCGCGATCCGCCGGCTCGAGAAACTCGGGCTGGTGAAGCGGTCGCGCGATCCATCCGATCTGCGTGCGGTCCTGGTGGAGGTCACGCCCCGCGGGCTGGTACAGCATCGCGAGGCACTCGCCGCGCGTCGAGCAGCGCTGGCGGCGATGCTCGGCAGGCTCACCGAAGACGACGTCGAGACGCTGACCAAGGCGCTCGGGCCGATGGAGCGCCTGGCCGACCAGGAAAGCGGCCAGGAAGGCGGCTAGCCCAGCCAGTCCAACACCGCAGCCGCGGTCCATGATTGCTGCATGCTGCCCAGCGGCTCCCCGGTGAACGGCTCGTAGTATTCGGCGAAGGTGCCGTCGCTGGCCTGCCGCAAGCCTTCTCGCCGCAGTATCAGTGACCGCTCTGCCCACCCGCGGCGCGCGAACGCCCACGAGAACAGCCACGTCATCACCGGCCAGATCGGCCCGCGCCAGTACTCCCTTGACCGGAAGTCGCGCGAGACCGGCGACGTCGACGGGATCAGCGCGTATTTCAGGTCGGGGTGCCCGCAGAACCGCGGCCCGTCCAGCAGCCGCAGCAGCGACCGCTCCTTGTCGTGCGGCAGCCCGCCGCACAACAGCGGCGCGAACTGCGCAACGGTCTCGGTTGCGATCAGCCGACCCGCCCGCACATCGTAATCCCTTGCCGCACCGGTTCTTTCGTCTGTCGTGTCGATGACGCCCCTGCGGAAGCGGTCGGCCCAGGAGTAGAGGTCGCGTACGTCGGCGTGCGGTCGCTTGTAGTCTTCGCCGATCTCGGCCAGCACCGTGCAGGCCACCGACAGGATGGCGGAGACGAACACGTCCTCGACGGCGAAGCTCATCACCTTCGGTAGCAATTCGTCGTCGTAGCGTGCCGACTTCATCTCCTCGAGCAGCCACAGGTAACGGTCATACTCCGTGTCGGACGGTCGCTGACTGGCATCGGTGACGATCGTGTTGTCCTCGCGCTGGTATTCGGGCACAGTGCCCGGAATCACGTTGGCGTATGAGCTATCCCACCGCGGCGAGTTGTCCATGCCGGATTCCCAGCCGTGGTAGAGCGTGACCCGGCCGTGCGACTCCTGGTCGCGCGCCTCGGCCAGCCAGCGGTGCCAGCGCACCAGGTCGTCCCAGCGCCGGTCCAGGAACGCCTCGGCCACCCCTCGGGTGGAGCGCCCACGCGAGCGGGCGTGGTCGAGGATGCGCTGCACGGCGATCGCGTGCACCGGCGGCTGTGTGATCCCCGATGTGTGTCTGTTCCGCGGCGCGTTCGCCGCCAGCGCCGAGGTCGCCCATCGCGCCGGACCGGGGAAGTAGCCGTCGACCCCGTTGGCGAACACGATGTGCGGGATCATCCCGTTGGACCACTGCGCCGACAGCAGGGTGTCGAGTTCGACGACCGCTCGCTCGACGCTCAGCGGGGCCAGACCGATCGAGACGAACGCCGCGTCCCAGCTCCACATGTGCGGGTACAGGAGCGGCGCCGCCGTCGTCATCACACCCAGGTCATTGCCGCGCAGCAGGTACGCCGCTCGTGCCGCGAGCTGCGTGGGAGCGAAGCTGGGATCCGGTGCCATCTCCTCCATGATCGCAGTCGGTAGGGTGACCGGCATGC
Source organism: uncultured Actinomycetota bacterium (assembly GCA_963813275.1). Classification (GTDB taxonomy): domain Bacteria; phylum Actinomycetota; class Actinomycetes; order Mycobacteriales; family Mycobacteriaceae; genus Mycobacterium. The sequence continues at coordinate 106,792 of CAWEYH010000004.1, forward strand.
CGACCGCGTTCATCACCGGAGCGGCGGGCGGGCTCGGCTCCGCGATCGCCGACGCGCTCGAGCCCACTCACACGCTGTTTCTCGGTGGGCGCCCGTCGGGCCGGCTGGACGCGGTCGCCGAGCGGCTGGGGGCGACGACCTGGCCGTTGGACCTGCAGGACAGCGACGCCATCGCTGCGGTGGTCGAGCCCATCGACGAGCTGGACGTGCTGATTCACAACGCAGGCGCGGCGTTCCCCGGCCGCGTCGCCGAGTCGTACGTCGACGAGTGGCGCATCACCATGGAGGTCAATGTCATTGGGGCGGTGGCGCTCACACTCGCGCTGCTGCCCGCGTTGCGGAGCGCTCGCGGCCATGTCGTTTTCATCAATTCCGGCGCGGGCATCAACGCGTCGCCCGGCTTGGCGTCGTATACCGCGAGCAAATTCGCGTTGCGCGGCTTCGCGGACTCGCTGCGCAACGACGAGCCGGAGTTGCGGGTGACGTCGGTGCATCCGGGGCGCATCGCGACGGTGATGCAGGAGGGCCTGGTGGCCTACGAAGGCGGCGAGTACAAGCCGGAACGATTTCTGAGCCCGGAGACCGTCGCCAAGATCGTCGCCGACGTCGTCAATGCCCCGCCCGATGCCCACATCAACGAGGTCATCGTCCGCCCCCGGTGATTTGGGCGTGATTTCTGTCGCTGACCGACACTTATCACGCCAAAATCGCTACTGCTGGGCTTAGACGACGAGGTTCACCAGCCTGCCCGCGACCACGATCACCTTCTTCGGCGTGGCGCCCGCCAGGAAGGCCTGCACCTTGTCGTCGGCCAGCGCCGCCGCCTCGAGCGTGTCGGCGTCGGCGTCGGCGGGCACCGTGACGTGGCCGCGCACCTTGCCGTTGACCTGAACCGGGAATTCGACGGTATCCACGGTCAGATAGGCCTCGTCGGCAACGGGGAACGGGCCGTGCGCCAGCGAGGTGTCGTGGCCGAGGCGCCGCCACAGCTCCTCCGCCAGGTGTGGCGCCAGCGGCGCCACCATCAGCACCAGCGGCTCGACGGCCGCCCGCGGCACTTTCCCGCCGTGCTGCTTCGTCAGGTGATTGGTGTACTCGATCAGCTTGGCGCCCGCGGTGTTGTTGCGCAGCGACGCGTAGTCGTCGGACACCCCTGCGATCGTGCGGTGCAGCGCCCGCAGGGTCTCGTCGTCCGGTTCGTCTTCGCTGACCCGAAGCTGGCCGGTGTTTTCGTCGACGACCAGTCGCCACACCCGCTGCAGGAACCGGTACGCGCCGACGACATCCTTTGTCGCCCATGGCCGCGACGCCTCGAGCGGACCCATCGACATCTCGTAGACCCGCAACGTGTCGGCGCCGTAGTTGTCGCAGATCTCGTCGGGTGACACCGAGTTCTTCAGGCTCTTGCCGATCTTGCCGAACTCCTGGTTCACCTCGACCTCGCCGTCGGGGCTCGGCCAATAGAACTTCCCGTCCCGCTCAACGACTTCGGCGGCGGGCACGTAAGTGCCGCGCGCGTCGGTGTAGGCGTGCGCCTGGATGTAGCCCTGGTTGACCAGCCGGCGGTAGGGCTCCCGCGACGACACGTGGCCGAGGTCGTAGAGCACCTTGTGCCAGAACCGGCAGTACAACAGGTGCAGCACCGCGTGTTCGACGCCGCCGACGTACAGGTCGACACCACCCGGGTCGTCGGGCCCGTGCTCCGCGGGCCGCGGGCCCATCCAGTACGCCTCGTTCTCTTTGTCGCACAGGGCTTCTGAGTTGCGCGGGTCGGTATAGCGCAGCTCGTACCACGAGCTGGCCGCCCACTGCGGCATCACGTTGGTGTCGCGGGTGTACGTCTTGAGGCCGTCGCCGAGGTCGAGTTCCACGTGCACCCATTCGGTGGCCTTGTTCAGCGGCGGCGACGGCTCGCTGTCGGCGTCGTCGGGATCGAACAGCACCGGCGAGTAGTCCGGAATGTCGGGCAGTTCGACCGGTAGCTCGGATTCGGGCAACGGATACGCTCGGCCCGCCTCGTCGTGGACGATCGGGAAGGGCTCGCCCCAGTACCGCTGCCGCGCGAACAACCAGTCACGCAGCTTGTACTCGACGCGGGCCTGCCCGACACCATCGGCGGCCAGCCGCGCCGTGATGGCCTCCTTGGCCGACTCCACGCTGAGCCCGTTGAGATAGCCGGAGTTGACCAACTCGCCGTCACCGGTGAACGCGGACTGCGAAATATCGCCGCCGGCAATCACTTCCACGACTGGAAGCCCGAACTCGTTGGCGAACTCCCAGTCACGCTGGTCGTGGCCGGGCACCGCCATGATCGCACCCGTTCCGTAGCCGGCCAATACATAGTCGGCGATGAAGATCGGGATCTGTTGGCCGTCAGCAGGATTGGTCGCGTAACTGCCCAGGAAGACGCCTGTCTTGGTCTTCGCCTCCTGGCGCTCCAGATCCGATTTCGCCGCGATCGACTGCCGGTAGGCCGCCACCGCCTTGGCGGGGCTGTCAGCGCCGAACGTCCAGCGGGGGTCGACCGCCGCGTCGGGCCAGTCCGCCGCAGTCAGCTGTTCAACCAGCGGATGCTCGGGCGCCAGCACCAGATACGTGGCGCCGAACAAGGTGTCCGGCCGGGTGGTGAAGACCTCGATGTCGCCGTCGCCGGACCGGAACAGGGCCGATGCGCCGGTGGATCGGCCGATCCAGTTGCGCTGCATGGCCTTGACCTTCTCCGGCCAGTCCAGCACGTCGAGATCGTCGAGCAGCCGGTCGGAGTACGCGGTGATGCGCATCATCCACTGCCGCAGACGCTTCCGGAACACCGGGAAGTTGCCGCGGTCACTGCGGCCGTCGGAGGTGACCTCCTCGTTGGCCAGCACCGTGCCCAGCCCCGGGCACCAGTTGACCATCGAGTCGGCCTGGTAGACCAGCCGGAAGGAGTCGATCACGTCGGCGCGCTCGGTCGCCGACAGCGCCGACCACTCTCGACCGTCCTCGAGGACGCGCTGCCCTGACTCGAACTCGGCCACCAGTTCGTCGATGCGGCGGGCCCTGTCGAGGTTCTCGTCGAACCACGCGTTGTAGATCTGCAGGAAGATCCACTGCGTCCACTTGTAGAACTCCACGTCGGTGGTGGAGAAGCTGCGTCGCGCGTCGTGGCCGAGCCCGAGCCTGCCCAGCTGGCGACGGAAGTTGACGATGTTCGCCTCGGTCCGAATACGCGGATGGGTGCCGGTCTGGATCGCGTACTGCTCTGCCGGCAGTCCGAACGAGTCGAAGCCCAACGCGTGCAACACATTCCGGCCCGTCATCCGGAAGTAGCGGGCGTAGACGTCGGTGGCGATGTAGCCGAGCGGGTGCCCGACGTGCAGGCCCTCACCCGACGGGTAGGGGAACATGTCCTGGACGAACATCTTGTCCGTCGGCACGGGCGACCCGTCCGCAGGCGCCAGCGACCCCACCGGGTTGGACACGTTGAAGGTGCCCTGCTGCGACCACGTCTGCTGCCAGGCATGCTCGATCTCCCCGGCCAGCTTCGCGGTGTAGCGGTACTGCGGGGTGTCGGCTGGCGCATCGGAGACGTCGGTGACCGACTCATTGCTCACGTGAACAGGGTAAAGGGCCGCCGTCGCCCGCCATTCGGCCACGGGCAGGTATCGGTTGCGTTGCGGAGCGGTCAGAGGTTCATTCCAGCTCGGTTCCAAGCCTGGTGGCTGACTCCGCGCGGGGGTTACGGTCGCCCCCTGACCAGGGGCATGGCATGCCCCGAGCAGCTGGGAAGGACTCGGGAAGGAACGGGCGATGATCGACAATGCCCGCCGCTGGCGGATTCTGGCAGGTGGTATCGCCGCAGGCATTGCCGGCGTGATGTGCTTCGCCGGCAACACCGCTGCGGCCGAACCGTATTACCCGCAACCGGCGCTGCCCGTGCCTGCCACTGCGACGCAGACGGTCCCGGTCACGCCGGGCGCCGCTGCGGCCGCACAGTCCTCCGGACAGCTGGGCGCCGCGCCGGCCGTACCCGCCGCCCAGGCCCTGACGGCGCCGGGAGTTGCGCCCGTCGCCGCCGCAGCGGCGGCACCGACCCTGCTGCCTGCCACGTCGCAGACACTGCAGGACTTCTTCAAGGAGAAGGGCGTGAAGCTGGAGCCGCAGGTGGCCCGTGACTTCAAGGCCCTCAACATCGTGCTGCCCGTCCCGCGCGGCTGGTCCCAGGTGCCCGATCCCAACGTCCCCGACGCGTTCGCGGTGCTCGCCGACCGGGTCGGCGGCGACGGCATCTACACCTCCAACGCCGCACTCGTCGTCTACAAGTTGGTCGGCGGCAACTTCGATCCGAAGGACGCCATCACCCACGGCTACATCGACTCTCAGCAGCTGACGGCATGGCGCAGCACCAACGCCTCGCTGGCCGACTTCGGCGACATGCCGTCGGCGCTGATCGAGGGCACCTACCGGGAAAACAACATGACGCTGAACACCTCGCGCAGGCACACCATCGCGACCGCGGGGAACGACAAATATCTGGTGTCGCTGTCGGTGACCACCACCGCGGAGGAGGCCGTCGCCGCCGCGAACGCGACCGAAGCCATCACCAACGGCTTCAGGATCAGCGTTCCCGGCGCGACGCCGCCCCGGTAGCGCATCCCGGGGGCGGCCTCGTAAGGTGGGCGGCATGCTTTTCGCGGCGGTGGGGTGTTTGTGCGCCGCCGCAGCCACCGCCGCCCTCGGGGGCTGGACGCTTTCGCGCCCCCGCACCGGCGACTTCGTCCGGCAGGTGCTCCGCGCCGTCGCGCCGACCCAGCTTGCCGCCGCCGCGATGTTGACTGTCGCGGGGGTGGTGGCCCTGTCCTCACAGCCGCAGACCGGCTTGGTTGTGGTGATCGTCTGCGTCGGCGGAGCGATTGCGACCGTCGCGGCGGGCTGCTGGCAGAGCGCCAAGTTCGTCGCGGCCAGCGCAGGAGCGGCGCCTGCCTGCGCAGGAGCGTCCGGTTGCGGCAGCGGCGCATGCGCCACCTGCACCCTGTCGCGGAACTAGTTGCGGCTGATATCGATTGGATGTGTCGCCAGCAGCGACAACGGCAGCGGCTGCCTGCGCAGCACCCGTCCCCACAGGTCCACCCGGGCCTCGACGAGAACGTCCGATGGCAACGCCGACAACACGATCCAGTCGTCGCGCTCGATCTCGCCCTCGAGCTGCCCGATAGTCCAGCCCGAGTACCCGGCGAAGATGCGCACCCCTTCCACCATCGGCGCGATGACCTCCGGCTCCGCGTCGAGGTCCACCATCACCATCCGGCCCTGCACGTGCCGGATGCCAGACACGCCGCTCGGATCGGTACCGACCCGCAGCGTGCCAAGGCAGAGGGCGGCGTCGCGCTTCACGGGGCCGCCGATGAACATCGTCTTGGGCTTGGTGGCCAGCTTGGCCCACTGCGGCAACACGTTGTACACCGCGGTTTCGCTCGGCCGGTTCAGCACCACCCCGAGCGTGCCGCCGTCGTTGTGCTCGACAACGTAGATGACGCTGCGGCGGAAGGTCGGCTCGAGCAGATCAGTGTTGGCCAGCAGCAGAGTTCCGGCGCGCACACGGTGCGCAGTCGGAGCGACGTAATCCTCCGGATCCTCTGACTGCGCCACCCCACCATCATGGCATCAGCGAACGTCCGAGGTGGCGAAGAAGCACCGCCCGCCGGGATATTTGTACTGTGAATTCTCGTGGTTGACGCTCACGCACCGATGGCCCTCTGGCGGTCGGTGCGCAGCCTGTCCCAATTCTGGCGACTGCTCGAATTGCGGACGGTGAGCCAATTCGGTGACGGGCTGTTTCAGGCCGGGCTGGCGGGCGGGCTCATATTCAACCCCGAGCGCGCAGCGGGCCCGTGGGAGATCGCCGGTTCGTTCGTCGCTCTGTATCTGCCGTACTCGTTGCTCGGCCCGTTCGCGGGCGCCCTGCTGGACCGCTGGGACAGGCGGCAGGTGCTGATCGGAGCGAACCTCGGGCGCCTGATACTCGTGCTCGGCATCGCCGCGCTGCTGGTTGTCGGTGCAGACGACCGGCCGATCCTTTTCGGTGCGTTGATCGTCAACGGTTTCACCCGCTTCGTCTCGTCCGGACTGTCGGCCGCACTGCCGGACGTGGTGCCGCGGGATCAGGTGGTGACGATGAACTCGGTCGCGACGGCCACCGGCGGGGCGGCGGCATTCCTCGGCGCCGGCTTCATGCTGCTGCTCCGCTGGCTCTTCGGCGCCGACGACGCCGGTGCGGCGGCAGTCATCTTCGTCGTCTCGATCCCGGTGGCGCTCGCGCTGCTGTTGTCGGTGCGATTTCCGCCGCACGTGCTCGGGCCGCACGCCAGCAAGCGCGCCATCCACGGGTCGGTCGCCTACGCGGTGGCGACCGGATGGCTGCACGGCGCACGTACGGTGCTGGCCGTTCCCACGGTCGCGGGCACCCTGTCCGGCTTGGCGGCGCATCGGGCGGTTCTCGGGATCAACACGCTGGTGGTGTTGGTCATGGTGCGGCACACCGACACCCAGAGCGTCGCGGGTATCGGCACCGCGGCGCTCTTCCTCGGTGCGGGCGGCCTCGGGTTGTTCCTGGCGACGGTGATCACGCCTACCGCTGTCGGGCGATGGGGCCGCTACCGCACCGCGAACGGCGCCCTGCTATTGGCTGCGGGTATCCAACTCGGCGGCGTCGGACTGCAACTCCCGATGATGGTGCTGTGCGGGTTCCTGCTCGGCGCCGCGGGCCAGGTGGTCAAGCTGTGCGCCGATACGGCCATGCAGATCGACGTCGACGACGCGCTGCGCGGCCACGTGTTCGCGGTGCAGGACGCGTTGTTCTGGATCTCGTTCATCATCGCGATCACGTCGGCGGCGGTTTTCATCCCCGCCGACGGCCGGTCCCCCGGACTTATCGTCGCCGGATCGCTGGTGTACCTGGTCGGGCTCGCGGTGCACGCCGGCGTCGTCCGCCGCTCGCAGGCCCCGAGTTAGGGTGTGCCCCATGGCGACAGCGGCCCCCATCGTCGACGACCTCCGCGCCGAAAGCGATGCGCTCGACGGATTGGTCGCCGACCTGCCCGCGGCGCGCTGGGCGGACGCCACCCCGGCGCCGGGCTGGACCATCGCACACCAGATCGCCCACCTTCTGTGGACCGACCGGGTGGCCCTGTTGTCGGTCACCGACGAGGCGGAATTCGGCAAGGCCGTCGAGGCCGCGGCCGCCGACCCGAGCAGGTTCGTGGATCAAGGCGCAGAAGACATCGTCGCCGCGGAACCGCCCGCCGAGCTGCTGGCCGACTGGCGACGCACCAGACACCGGTTGCACGACGCGCTTCTTGACGTGCCCGACGGGCGCAAGCTGCCCTGGTTCGGGCCGCCGATGAGCGCCGCGTCGATGGCCTCGGCGAGGCTGATGGAGACATGGGCGCACGGCTTCGACGTGGCCGACGCCCTCGGGGTGAAGCGGCCCGCGACCGCGCGGTTGCGCTCCATCGCGCACATCGGTGTCCGGACCCGTGACTTCGCGTTTGCGATCCACGGCCTCGCCGCACCTGCCGATCCGTTCCGGGTCGAACTGCGCGCCCCCGACGGCTCGGCGTGGGCGTGGGGGCCGGAGGATGCCGCACAGCGGGTCACGGGATCGGCGGAGGACTTCTGCACCTTGGTCACCCAGCGGCGGCCGCGGGCGGCGCTCGATGTCACGGCCGAGGGTGACGACGCGGCACGATGGCTGACGATCGCGCAGGCGTTCGCCGGACCACCGGGACCCGGGCGTTGACACCGAGCCCCGGCGTCGGGGCGCTGCGCGCTCAGCTGTAGAGCGCTTCCCACGTCTTGGGTCCGACGATGCCGTCGACTTCCAGTGGGAGGTTGTCGCAGTCGGTCAGGATGCCCTGCACGTTCTTGACCGCGGATTCGGTGAGCTTGCCGAAGTCCCCGTCGACGGGACCGGGGTCGTAATCCGGGAAACCCCAACTCTTGAGGATCTCCTGGACCAAGAAGACCGGGTTGCCCTTCGACCCCTTCTTGATCAACGGCGGGGTCAGCCGTGACCACGTCATGGGGCCGACGATGCCGTCGACGTCCAGCGGGAACGAGAACGCGAAGTATTCGCCGACACTGCGGTCCAGCTGGTACCGGATCACCCGGTTGCGGGTGATGGGCCCGAAGACGCCGTCGACCTCGCTGAGATCAACCAGATAGCGGCGGCAGTACAGCGCCTGTTGCGCCTTCCTCACCGCGTCGCCTGTGGAACCGATTTTGATGATTGGATCGGACATCTTCAGTGCTCCTTTCTTGACGGATTGAGCACGACGAACGGTGCCGATTCCGTTGCGAGAAATCCCGAGTACTCGACTACCTGATTTCGATGCGTGGGCTGCGTCACACCACGAGTAACGCTTGCGAGCCGAAATCGTCTGCGCCCCAACACCAGTGGCTACATCGGGCGCAGCTGGACCGAATCACAGGTCGTTGGCGACGTCGGCCTTACCGTCGTCGTTGCTGTCGGTCAGCTTGATGTCCCAGCGCCCGTCGCCGTCGGTGTCGACGTAGGCGACCTGTGCGCCCAACGCGCGATCGGCCAAGCCGTTGCCGTCGGTGTCGAACAGCCGGTCGTCGGCGCGGCCGTCGCCGTCGATGTCGACCGTCGGACCACCCACCTGCTCGACGCCGTCGAGCCCGAACCACCGCATTTGCCCGGCGCGGTCCACGCTGACCGCCCAGGTGCCGGTGCCGTCGTCGGTGAAGTAGCTCTGGCCGTCGAGCACCGCGTGGTCGGCGATCCCGTCGCCGTCGAGATCGGCCAACGCGTCGTCGACCGCGCCGTCACCGTCGATGTCCAGCCCCACCGCGTCGAGCCCACCGTCGCCGTCGACGTCGGTGTCCAGCGGCGCGCTCCACATCGTCGCCGACCCGTCTCCGTCGGCAAGGCAGTAGTCCACGTCGGTTTCGACGGCGAACTAGCCCCTGGCGTTCCACCACGCTGTCAACTCGGCCACCGCCTCGTCGTGGTCGAGCGGCCCCCGCTCGAGCCGCAGCTCTTTGAGATAGCGCCACGCCTCGCCGACCTGCGGCCCCGCCGGGATGCCGAGGATCTGCATGATCTCGTTTCCGTCGAGGTCCGGCCGAACCCGCTGAAGATCCTCCTTGGCGGCCAGCTCGGCGATCCGGGCCTCCAGGTGGTCGTAGTTCGCCTGCAGCCGCGCCGCGCGTCGCTTGTTGCGGGTGGTGCAGTCGGCGCGGACCAGCTTGTGCAGCCGCGGCAGCAGCGGGCCCGCGTCGGTGACATACCGGCGGACCGCCGAGTCGGTCCACCTCCCGTCGCCGTAGCCGTGGAAGCGCAGATGCAGATACACCAACTGCGACACATCCTCGACCATCTGCTTGGAGTACTTCAGCGCACGCATCCGCTTGCGCGTCATCTTGGCGCCGACCACCTCGTGGTGATGGAAGCTCACACCGCCGTCCGGCTCGTGCCTGCGCGTCGACGGTTTGCCGATGTCATGCAGCAGCGCCGACCAGCGCAGCACGAGATCGGGGCCCTCGTCTTCGAGTGCGATGGCTTGTCGCAACACCGTCAGCGAATGCTGGTACACATCCTTGTGCTGATGGTGCTCGTCGATGGCCATCCGCATCGCACCGATCTCGGGCAGCACCGCATCGCCGAGGCCGCTTTCCACCATCAGGTCGATGCCCGCCGCCGGATGAGATCCGAGCAGGAGCTTGTCCAGCTCGGCGGAAACGCGTTCCGCGGTGATGCGTTCGAGCTGCCCGGCCATCGCCGACATCGCTTGCCGCACTCGCGGTGCGACGGCGAAGCCGAGCTGGGAGACGAACCGCGCAGCCCGCAGCATCCGCAGCGGGTCGTCGCCGAACGACACCTCCGGCGCGGCGGGGGTGTCGAGCAGGCCGGCTCGCAACGCGTCCAAACCGCCTAGGGGGTCGTGGAATTCGGCCGCACCGTCGGCGGTGATACGGATCGCCATAGCGTTGACGGTGAAGTCGCGGCGGACCAGATCATCGTCGAGGTTGTCGCCGAACCGCACCTGCGGGTTACGGGAAACCTGATCGTAGGTGTCGGCGCGGAACGTCGTGATCTCCATGCGGTCGCCGCCCTTGCCGACACCGACGGTGCCGAATTCGATGCCGGTATCCCACAGCGCGTCGGCCCACGGGCGAAGAAGCCTCTGCATCTGCTCGGGTCTGGCGTCGGTGGTGAAGTCGAGGTCGGTGCCCAGCCGGCCAAGCAGCGCGTCGCGAACGCTGCCCCCGACCAGGTACAGCTCCAGACCCGCTCCAGCGAACACCCCGCCGAGGTCTCGCAGCACATCGGCGTGCCGGTTCAACGCAACCTGGGCGGCCGCCAGTAGTTCGGCGTCAGCAGCGGAATCGGGCACGTCCGATGAGCCTAGTGGTCACGGTGCTATCAAGGTCCGGCGAGTGCGGCAGGGGCCAAACTTCGTGGCAGCTACTATCGCTTGGGTGTCGGACGGCGAACAGGCCAAACCACGACGGCGCCGGGGGCGTCGTCGCGGCAGGCGCGCGGCGGGTCCACCCGACACCAGCACAGCGGAACGCAACAACAAGTCGGTGGTGGCAGGCGACACCGACGCTTCCCGCAAGCGCGAGGTGCCCGCACCCGTGCCTGGCGGCCCACCCAAGCCGCACAAACCCAACAAGCCGCGCTCGTCGCGGCGCGGGCCCGAACGCCTGCGCACCGTGCACGAGACATCTGCGGGCGGGCTTGTCATCGACGGCATCGACGGTCCCAAGGAAACCCAGGTCGCTGCCCTCATCGGCCGCATCGACCGGCGCGGCCGCATGCTGTGGTCACTGCCCAAGGGTCACATCGAACTCGGTGAAACCGCCGAACAAACCGCCATCCGCGAGGTCGCGGAGGAGACCGGTATCCAGGGCACCGTGCTGGCCGCGCTCGGCAGTATCGACTACTGGTTCGTCACCGAGGGCCGACGGGTGCACAAGACCGTGCACCATTACTTGATGCGGTTCCTCGGCGGCGAGCTCTCCGACGAAGACGTCGAGGTCAGCGAGGTGGCCTGGGTGCCGCTGAAGGAGCTGCCCGCCCGACTTGCCTACGCCGACGAGCGCAAGCTGGCCGAAGTCGCGGGCGAACTGATCGACAAGCTGCACAACGACGGTCCCTCGGCCTTGCCGCCGCTGCCACCGACCTCGCCGCGGAGGCGCGCCCAGACGCACTCGCACACCCGCAACCGACGTCCCAACGATGCAGGCCCACCCCAGCAGGGCCGGCGGACGAACGGCTGCGGACAAGGGCCGTGACCGCCCGCATGGGTGCCGGCACGGTGGTGGCTCGATGGCTCGCCGTGCTGACGCTGCTGATCTTCGTTGCCCTGCCCGCGGTGGCGCCGCAGGCGGCCGCGGGCGAGCCGGGGTCCGTCCCGTTCCTGCAGGTGCGCATCGACGGTGTGACACCGGATGTGGTGACCACCACCAGCGAGCCCGTCGTCACGGTCACCGGAACGGTGCAGAACGTCGGCGACCGTTCCGTGCGCGACGTCATGGTCCGTCTCGAGCATGCCGCGGCCGTCAAGTCCTCGGCGGGTCTGCGCACCAACCTCGGCGGCGAGAACGACCAGTTCGAACCGGTCGCCGACTTCATCACCGTCTCCGCGGAACTGCAACGCGGCCAACATGTTCCGTTCAGATTGACGGTTGCGCTTCGCTCGGCGCAAGGCCCTTCACTCGGAGTAGCGCAGCCCGGCGTGTACCCGTTGCTCGTCAACGCCAACGGCACACCCGACTACGGCGCCCCCGCCCGTCTCGACGATGCCCGCTTCCTTCTGCCCGTGATCGGGGTTCCACCAGAACCCGCCGCCGGCTCCTCTGCCGACGCGCTGGCCGACGTCGTCGCGCCGGATACATCCAAACCGGTGCGCCTGACGGTGATGTGGCCGCTCGGCGATCGGCCACGACTGGCGGCCGGCGCCCCCGGCGGGACGACGCCCGTGCGACTGATCGACGACGACCTCGCCACCTCCCTCTCGACGGGCGGCAGGCTCGACGCCCTGCTGTCGGCTGTCGACTTCGCGACCAGCCAGCCCGTCGACCCCGGCGGCCAGGTGCGCAGCGCCGTGTGTCTTGCCGTCGACCCCGATCTCCTGGTCACGGTGAACGCGATGACGGGCGGCTACGTCGTGAACGACGGACCCGACATGGGCCCGTCCACGCCGACACATCCCGGCACCGGTCAGGATGCGGCGGTCAACTGGCTGAATCGGCTCAAGTCGCTGGGCCAGCGGATGTGCGTCGCGCCGGCGAACTATGCGCAGGCCGACCTCGACGCGCTGCGGCGGGTCGGGGATCCGGGGCTGAGCTCGATCGCCACCAACGGCGCCGGTGACATCGTCGACCAGATTCTCGGCGTCACCTCGACGCGGGGCGCCACCCTGGTCGGCGACGGTCCGTTGACCGCTGGGGCCGTTCAGTTGCTCGCGGCCCAGGGTCCGACGGTCGCGGTCGCCGCCGCCACCCTCACCTCGCAAGACGCGGCCAACGGCGGGCCGGCGGCCGTCGACGTCACCCCGGTGCGCTATACGCCTGAGGTGGTCGCCGCCCCGTTCGACCCGACCGTCGGCGCCGCCATGGCCGGGGTCGGAACCGACCCGTGGACACCGTCGTATCTGGATCCCGCGCTGGACATTCCGGTCAAGCACGATTCGGCGGTGGCGCGCCGCCAGGACGCACTGGGCTCTCTGCTCTGGCGTGGTCTCGCGCCGAACGCGGAGCCGCGCACCCAGATCTTGATGCCGCCCATGGATTGGAGCGTGCAGGCCGACGACGCCGCGGCGATCCTGTCGACGGTCGCCACGACGATCCGGGCCGGGCTCGCCGCGCCGCGGCCGCTGAGCGCGGTGATCGCCGAGAGCGCGGCCGTGCCGATGCAAGACACCCGCCCGCTGCCCGAGGGGACGCCCGCCAATTCGCGCGCCCGCTTCGACGACTCGGTGACATCGGGCATCGCCGGCACCACCGGCAGGCTCTGGGGCCTGACCGCGGCGCTGACCACCGATGAGCGCACCGGCCTGAACGGCACGCAGTACACCGCCCCTCTGCGTGAGGACATGCTGCGTGCGCTGAGCCAGTCCGTGCCGCCGGAGGCCCGCAACGGGTTGGCTCAGCAGCGGTTGGCCACCACCACCGGCACGGTGAACGACCTCTTCAACGCGGTCACCATCGTCAACCCCGGCGGCTCGTACACGCTGGCCACCGAACACAGCCCGCTACCGCTGGCACTGCGCAACGACCTGCCCGTGCCGATCCGGGTACGGCTGCAGGTAGACGCCCCGCCCGGCATGACGGTGACCGACATGGGTGAGATCGTGCTGCCGCCCGGTTACCTGCCGCTGCAGGTGCCGATCGAGGTGCACTTCACCCAGCGCGTCGCCGTCGACGTGGCCCTGCGCACGGCCGACGGGTTGCCGCTCGGCGAGCCGGTGCGGCTTTCGGTGCACTCCAACGCCTACGGTCAAGTGCTGTTCTTCATCACGCTGTCGGTGGGCGCTGTGCTGGTCCTACTCGCCGGACGCCGCCTGTGGCACCGGTTCCGCGGCCAGCCCGACCCCGCCGATCTGGACCGCCCGGATCCGCTCGACGTGGCTCTCGCCCACACCGACGACGACGAACCTGACCGGACGCCCGTCCACTCGGGCGAAGAGCAGGAGAAGTGAGTACCGCGGGCCGGCACGCCGGGCCGGCGCAGCCGCCGTTCGACCGCGGCGGCGGCCCGATGGGCCAGCCCCCACCGCCCGGCCGCCATGTCCCGCCACCGCCGCGGGCAGCAGGCTACCCGCCCCCGCCACCGCCTCTGCCGAGTCGGATGCCGCCTCGGCCTCCTCGCCAGCGCATTCCGCGGGGACCCGCGCCGCGCCGGCGCGCAGGCCGTCCCGAACTCAGCGATGCCGCGGTGGTGTCGCGGTCGTGGGGGATGGCGTTCGCCACGCTGGTCAGCCGGATCACGGGGTTCATCCGTATCGTGCTGCTGGCCACGATCCTGGGTGCGGCGCTGTCCAGCGCCTTCTCGGTGGCCAACCAGCTGCCCAACCTGATCGCGGCGCTGGTGCTGGAGGCGACGTTCACCGCGATCTTCGTGCCGGTGCTGGCCCGCGCCGAGCGCGACGACCCCGACGGCGGCACCGCGTTCGTCCGCCGCCTGGTCACGCTCGCGACCACGCTGCTGCTGATCGCGACCGTGATCGCGGTGTCGTCCGCCCCGCTGCTGTGTCCGCTCATGTTGGGCAGCGATCCAGAAGTGAACCGCGATCTCACCACCGCGTTCGCCTACCTGCTGCTGCCCCAGGTGCTGTTCTACGGCTTGTCCTCCGTGTTCATGGCAATCCTCAACACCCGCAACGTGTTCGGGCCACCCGCCTGGGCACCGGTGGTCAACAACTTGTCGCGATCGCCACGCTCGCTGTGTATCGTGCTTGTCCCGGGCGAGCTTTCGGTCGATCCCGTCGAGATGGGCAATCGCCAAGTTGCTGGTGCTCGGCATCGGCATGACACTTGGGTCTGTCACCCAGGTGGCGGTGCTCTTCGTCGCCATCCGCCGCGAACGGATCAGCCTGCGTCCGCTGTGGGGCCTCGACGACCGGCTCAAGCGGTTCGGCACGATGGCCGCCGCCATGGTGCTCTACGTGTTGATCAGCCAGATCGGTCTGATCGTCGGCAACCGAATCGCCAGCGCCGCAGCGGCTTCCGGACCCGCTATCTACAACTACACGTGGCTCGTGCTGATGTTGCCGTTCGGCATGATCGGCGTGACCGTACTGACGGTCGTGATGCCGCGGCTGAGCCGCAACGCCGCCGCGGAGAACATCCCGGCGGTGCTCGCCGACCTGTCGCTGGCCACCCGGCTGACCATGGTGACGCTCATCCCGATCGTGGCGTTCATGACCGTCGCAGGCCCGGCGATCGGCAGCGCACTGTTCGCATACGGCAACTTCGGCAACGTCGATGCCGGCTACCTGGGCATGGCGATCACGCTGTCGGCGTTCACGCTGATCCCGTATGCCCTGGTGCTGCTGCAGCTTCGGGTGTTCTACGCCCGCGAGCAGCCGTGGACGCCGATCGTCGTGATCGTCGTCATCACGACGGTGAAGATCGCTGCCTCGCTGGCCGCGCCTCACCTCACCGATGATCCCCAACTCGTCGCGGGCTATCTCGGCCTTGCCAACGGAATCGGATTCCTCGCGGGCGCCGTCGTCGGCTATATCCTGTTGCGCGCCAACCTGAATCCGCCGCACCGGGCGGCGGCTTCACCATCGCGAGCAGCGCGCCCGCCCGGCGTCCGGGGCGGACTGGTCGACTTGGAGGTCGTGCGGACGGTTCTGGTAGCGACGGCCGCATCGCTGGTCGCCGGGCTGGTCGCCCATGTCGTCGACCAGCTGCTGGGGCTGGCATCGCTGACCGAGCACGGTGGCGGCGGGTCGATGCTGCGGCTGCTCGTCCTCGGGCTGATCATGTTGCCGATCATCGCCGGGGTGATGCTCGCGGCGCGGGTATCCGAGGCACAGGCCGCGCTCGCCGCCGTCCAGCGACGGCTCGGCAGGGCCCCGAAAGTAGCCGAGCGGGCAGCCGCGCCGCCCGTCCGACCACGTGCTGGCGTGCCTCTCACGTACTCTGATCAGAGGAATTCGCTCACGCCGCGGGGTCGTCACAATCCGCCGGCCGCCTGGCGCGGGCCTCCGGCGCCGGTTGCCGGAGCCGGGATGCGGAAAGGACCAGCGGTGACCGACGAACCCGCAGGCGACTCCGCACCCCTACCTGACAACGGTGCGACGACGAAGATGCCCCGGTCCACCGCCGACGACTTCGAGCCCGATGTTCCCGTCGACGGCCCCGCAGGTCGTGGCACCGGAGCCGAGGGCGAGCACGCCGAAGCCGGAACGATGCCCGTCAGCACCGTGTCGCCACCGGTCTCGGGTCGTCCCCCCTCCGACTACGGCGGCGACCCCACCCGCGAAGGGCTCCCGTTCGACATCCCGCGCGAACCGCCCATCGAGACCGCCACGTCGGACGAGGACGTTCACCTCATCCCCGGCGCCACCATCGGCGGCGGCCGCTATCGCCTGTTGGTGTTCCACGGCGGACCGCCCAACCTGCAGTTCTGGCAGGCGCTGGACACCGCGCTTGACCGCCAGGTGGCCCTGACCTTCGTCGACCCCGACGCGGCGCTCTCCGACGACGAACTTCAGGAGATCCTGGACCGGACGCTCCGACTCAGCCGGGTCGAGAGCCCCGGCGTTGCCCGCATCCTCGACGTCGCGAACACCGGGTCCGGCGGCTTGATCGTCAGCGAGTGGATAAGGGGTGGGTCCCTGCGCGAGGTGGCCGAGACGTCGCCGTCGCCGATCGGCGGTGCGCGCGCGATGCAGACCCTGGCCGCGGCCGCGGAGCACGCCCACCGGTCCGGTGTCTGCCTGTCGATCGATCACCCGAACCGGGTCCGGGTCAGCATCGAGGGCGACGTGGCGCTGGCGTTCCCCGCGACCATGCCGGACGCCACCCCCGAGGACGACATCAGAGGGATCGGCGCGTCGCTTTACGCGCTGCTGATCAACCGGTGGCCGCTGCCCGAGTCGGGGGTGCGCAGCGGGCTGGAGCCGGCGGACGTGGACGCCGCGGGCGAGCCGGTCGAGCCGCGGTCGGTCGACCGGGCCATTCCGTTCCAGATCTCGGCGGCCGCAGCCCGGTCCGTTCAGGCGGGCGGCGGCATCCGCAGTGCCCCGACGCTGCTGAACCTGCTGCAGCAGGCGACCGCAATCGCCGACCGCACTGAGCTGATCTCCCCGGTCGACGAACCCGAGGCGCCGAAGCGGCCCGACCGCATCCGCGCAGCCGCCGACCCCGAGGCGAAGGCTCGCAGGCGCAAGGGGCTGATCATCGGGCTGAGCGTCGGTGCCGCGATCATCGTCATCGCGCTGATCGTGTTGGCGTCGCTGCTGAGCCACATCTTCGGCGACGTCGGCGGCTTCTCGAAGGACGAGCTCGGCCTCAACTCGCCGAGCACCTCAGCACAGGGCGGCGGCGGCGGCAGCGCGGGCGCCACCATCAAACCCGTTAAGGCGACGGTGTTTTCACCCCAGGGCGAGGCCGACGCACCCGATCAGGCCCCCCTCGCGATCGACGGCAACCAGTCCACGGTATGGCCCATTGACACCTATACCGATCCCGTTCCGTTCCCGAATTTCAAGAACGGTGTCGGGCTGATGCTGCAGCTTCCGCAGCCCACCGCGATCGGCGCGGTCACGATCAATCTGGACAGCACCGGCACCGCGGTCGAGATCCGCTCGGCGCAGACGCCGACGCCGTCGTCGCTGGACGACACCACCGTGCTGACGCCGGCAACACCGCTCAAGCCGGGCTCCAACACCATCAAGGTGGACAACCCGACGCAGACCAGCAACCTGCTGGTATGGGTGTCCACGCTGGGCACGGTGGACGGCAAGAGTCGTTCCGACATAGCCGAGATCACGGTCAAGGCCGCCTCCTAGCGCCTCATCCCAAGGGCGGCACAGCCGAAGGGCCAAGTCAGCGGGCATCGCGAAAACTTGTGCAAGAGCGGGTGTCCGGCATTGCTTAGAGTTCGCCTGTGGGGAGCTTCGAAGAGCCTGTGAGCCTGGCCGAGAAGGACCGCAGCGACGCGGAGCTGCTGGCCGCGCACGTCGCGGGCGACAGGTATGCCTTCGAGGAGCTGTTCTACCGCCATCACCGCCAGCTCTACCGGCTGGCGCTGATGACCAGCCGCAACCCCGACGACGCCGCCGACGCCCTGCAGGACGCGCTGCTGTCTGCCCATCGCACCGCGGCGACCTTTCGTCGCGACGCCGCGGTGAGCAGCTGGCTGTACCGCATCGTGGTGAACGCGTGCCTGGATCGGCTGCGCCGCAACAAGACACGCCCGACGACAGAGCTGACGGACGACAACTGCCCGATCGGCGATCATGCGTCGCGGGTGGATACCGCGATCGTGGTGGAGCGCGCGCTGATGCGGCTACCGGTCGAACAACGCGCCGCGGTGGTCGCAGTCGACATGCAGGGCTACTCGGTCGCCGAGACGGCGCGCATGCTGGGCATCGCCGAAGGCACGGTGAAGAGCCGATGTTCGCGGGCTCGCGCCAAGCTGGCCGAAGCCCTTGGCTACTTCGACACCCGCGCCGTACCCGACGCTCGCGGCGCGATGCAGTGAGTCACTATTGAGCGATGGACAGCGGCCAGCAGCAGGTCCGGCAGGCCCTCGCTCACCTTGGGGCCGATGCCGCCTCGGCGCCTGATGTACCAGCGGCGGTGACCGCGCGGATCGGCGCCGCATTGCGCGCCGCGCCGCAACCGGCAGCGCACGCCATCAGCAGGCCCCGGCTGAGTCGGCTCCGCGTCGCCGCGCTGATCATCGGCATCGGTGCCGCCGCGGCCGCTGTCGTGGTCGGCGTCGTCACGCAGCTGCACAGCCCGGCCTCGGCGCCGCCCTTCCCCGCTGGGCCGACCGCCGAGCGCATGACGGTATCGGTGCCGAGATCGTCCGTCAACACGTCCAAAGGGGTGGTCACACGCCCATAACCCCGCCCACCCGCAAACCGGGAACACCCCGGCTTACCCTGGTGTTTGTATCCATGCTGGCAGCGACATCGGAGATCCGGTGTCAGCAGGCAGAAAGGCTCGCATGACTTCTCAATCTTCTCGTGAGGACGCTGCCGTCCACGACGTGATCGTCATCGGCTCCGGGCCGGCCGGCTACACCGCGGCGGTGTATGCCGCACGCGCCCAGCTCAAGCCGCTGGTCTTCGAGGGTATTCAGTTCGGTGGTGCGCTGATGACCACCACCGAGGTGGAGAACTATCCCGGCTTCCGCGACGGCATCACGGGTCCCGAGCTGATGGACCAGATGCGCGAACAGGCCCTTCGGTTCGGCGCCGACCTCCGGATGGAAGACGTCGACGAGGTGTCACTCGACGGGCCGGTCAAGGCGGTCACCGTCGGCGATCAGACATATCGCGCCCGCGCCGTCATTCTCGCGATGGGAGCCGCCGCCAGGCATCTCGGAGTCCCCGGCGAGGACAGACTGCTGGGCATGGGCGTGAGCACCTGCGCCACCTGCGACGGATTCTTCTTCAGGGATCAGGACATCGCCGTGGTGGGCGGTGGCGACTCCGCGATGGAGGAGGCCACCTTCCTGACCCGGTTCGCCCGCAGCGTCACACTCGTCCATCGGCGCGAGGAGTTCCGCGCGTCGAGGATCATGCTCGAGCGGGCCAAGGACAACGACAAGATCAAATTCATGACCAACACCCAGGTGACCGAGGTCGAGGGCGACAACCGGGTGACCGGCCTGCGCCTGCGCAACAGCGTCACCGGCGAGGAATCCACGCTGGCCGTCACCGGAGTGTTCGTCGCCATCGGCCATGACCCGCGCTCGGAATTGGTCCGCGGCCAGGTCGACCTCGATTCGGATGGGTACGTAGTGGTGCGGGACCGCACCACCAGCACCTCTCTCGAGGGCGTCTTCGCGGCAGGCGATCTGGTCGACCACACGTACCGGCAGGCCATAACCGCTGCCGGAACCGGCTGTTCGGCGTCGATCGACGCCGAGCGGTGGCTGGCCGAAACCGCTTCTGCCGCAAAGACAACCACTGAAGACACTGATCTGATTGGAGCACAACAGTGACCGGTACCGAGAACACCAGCGCGACGGTGACCGTCACCGACGAGTCGTTCTCCGATGACGTGCTGACCAGCAGCACCCCCGTGCTGGTGGACTTCTGGGCGACCTGGTGCGGGCCGTGCAAGATGGTTGCTCCGGTGCTCGAGGAGATCGCGGGCGAGAAGTCCGGGGCGCTGACCGTGGCCAAGCTCGACGTCGACGCGAACCCCGCGACGGCGCGCGACTTCCAGGTCGTGTCCATTCCGACGATGATCCTGTTCAAGGACGGTCAGCCGGTGAAGCGCATCGTGGGTGCGAAAGGCAAGGCTGCCCTGCTGCGTGAACTCGGGGACGTCGTCTAAAAACCCTGGCCGCACTCGGCGGCGACTCGCCTGGCGTTTTCTCGAATCGGGCCTGCTTCTGAGATAATTCTGCCTAGCCTGTCTTGCAATCGTCAGCGCTGGACCACCGCTGATATCCGTGACCGAAAGGCCCAGTCATGTCGGTTCTGCGTCGCGGTGACCGCGGGGGTGCGGTCATCGAGATCCGGACGGCTTTGGCGGCGCTGGGGCTTGTGGAGAGCCCCGACGAGGACCTGACCACGGGCAAGCATGTCGCGGTCGACTACTTCGACCTCGAGCTCGACGAGGCCGTGCGGGCATTTCAGCAGCACCGGGGTCTGCTCGTCGACGGCATCGTCGGCGAGGCGACATACCGGGCGTTGAAAGAGGCCTCCTACCGACTCGGCGCCCGCATCCTCAGCCACCAGTTCGGCGCACCGATGTACGGAGACGACGTGGCCACCCTGCAGGCACGGCTGCAGGACCTCGGCTTCTACACCGACCTGGTGGACGGGCACTTCGGGTTGCAGACCCACAACGGGTTGATGTCCTACCAGCGTGAGTTCGGGCTGTCGCCCGACGGCATCTGTGGCCCGGAGACGTTGCGCTCCCTGTACTTCCTGGGCTCCCGGGTCACCGGCGGTTCCCTACACGCCATTCGTGAGGAAGAGCAGGTCCGCCGCTCCGGTCCTCGCCTGTCCGGCAAGCGCATCATCATCGACCCAGGGCGCGGCGGTGGCGACCACGGGCAGATCACGCAGGGCTCCACGGGTCCGATCAGCGAGGCCGACATCCTGTGGGACTTGGCCAGCAGGCTCGAGGGTCGGATGACGGCGATCGGTATGGAGACCTTCCTGTCCCGGCCGCCCAACAGGAGCCCGTCGGACGCCGAACGCGCCATGACCGCCAACACGGTGGGTGCCGACCTGATGATCAGCCTGCGCTGCGCCGCCCAACCGACCCCGTCGGCTAACGGTGTCGCGTCGTTCCACTTCGGGAACTCGCACGGTTCGGTGTCCACCATCGGCCGCAACCTCGCTGACTTCGTACAGCGAGAAGTGGTGGCGCGCACCGGATTACGTGATTGCCGCACCCACGGCCGGACGTGGGACCTGCTGCGCTTGACCCGGATGCCGACAGTCCAGGTGGACGTCGGCTACATCACCAATCCGCGTGACCGGGACATGCTTGTGGTGGCACAGTCCCGCGATTCGATAGCCGAGGGCATCCTCGCCGCCGTCAAGCGGCTCTACCTCCTCGGCAAGAATGACCGCCCCACCGGTACATTCACGTTCGCGGAGTTGCTCGCGCACGAGCTGTCGGTGGAGCAGGCCGGCCGCGTCAGCCCGAGCTAGCCGCTCAGCAGATACCCGCGCCCGCGCCGACGGGCTGCTTGAGCTTCTCGCTCTCCAACAGCCGTTCCAGCGCAGCCTCCACGCCTGCCTTCCATCCCAGCCCGCTTTCCAACTCCAGGCGCAGCCGCGGAAAGTAACGGTGGTGGGCAACCTCGACGAACCCCATCTGCTCGAGGAACCCGGCGTCGAGGATGCACCGGTCGACCGCACAGTCACCGAGCACTTCGACGACGGGTCGCAACTCGGCAGGCACCGCCCGCGCATCGAGAAGCTCGTCGGCGGCCTCTGTACGGCCGAAGGCTTCCAGCGCCCGCACACCGCGTCGGACCAGATCCGCAACGACCGCCACGATCAGGCTCTGCGGTAGCCCGTCGCAGTCCTGCCCCGATTCCACACCGAGCGAGGTGAGCAACACGGCGTCCGCGCTGACCGGCCCGCTTGGAAACAAGCGCGCACGCGGCACGACGCCGGGCGGCGCGTAGAAGGCATAGCCGAGACAGGGCGTATCTCCGCAGTCGCGCGCCGGGTCGTCGTCGGTTGCATCGGCTCGTGTTCCGGCCGGCGCGCTGGATGCCATCTGCCCGCATGACCCCCACTCGAGCATCACCATCGAGAGCCAGGCTTCCTTCTCGAATTCCGGGTCGGTCAGGTGTTCCTCACGTCCGAGAGTGGCCGGGTCCACTTCCCAGAACACGCAGCGCCGCGCGTGCTTGGGCAGCTGCTCGAACGCTTCGAGCCGCAGAGGTGTGATTCGAGCTGACACTAAGCTCCCCGGGTTCCAGCCGACGCGGATGTGCGTGATCGCCACTCCAGGATAGGAGCAAGTCGCCGGGAAGGCCCGCTTTCGCCGTCTTCGCTCATCCGCTGCGGCCCGCTCGATCAAACACGTTGCACCACATGGCGTTTCCGCTGAGACACCAGCACGGCCGCCGGCGCCGTGACCGATGTGTCACAGTGACGTAATTCTCCCGTGTCCTTGGTCAGGCCTTGGACGAGTTCATCAGTTCGACTATCCGCTGTAGGTCGTCGACGGACCCGAACTCCACGACGATCTTGCCCTTGCGTTTGCCAAGACTGACCGTTACGCGCGTGTCGAACGCTGTCGAGAGTCGTTCAGCAACATCCTGCAGACCCGGCATGTGGATGGGCTTGCGCCGGGGTGCCTGTGGTGCGGACCTGTCGTCGCGGTTGGCCAGCGTCACCGCCTCCTCGGTCGCCCGCACCGAGAGGCCCTCTGCGACGATGCGCGCGGCGAGCTCCTCTTGGAGCTCCGGGCCGCCCTCGAGTGCAAGCAGTGCGCGGGCGTGCCCGGCGGACAAGACACCCGCGGCGACCCGACGCTGTACGGCGATCGGCAGGCGCAGCAGCCGGATCATGTTGGTGATCAGCGGGCGCGATCGACCGATTCGGGCCGCGAGCTCGTCGTGCGTCACCCCGAACTCGTCGAGCAGCTGCTGATAGGCGGCGGCCTCTTCAAGCGGGTTCAGCTGGACGCGATGGATGTTCTCCAACAACGCGTCGCGCAGCATGCTGTCGTCGGCCGTTTCGCGCACGATCGCCGGGATGGTCGCCAGCCCGGCGGCCTGCGCGGCCCGCCAGCGGCGCTCCCCCATGACAAGCTGATAGCGGGGTCCGCCGTCGTGCACGGGTATCGCGCGCACCACGATGGGTTGCATCAACCCGAACTCGCGGATCGAGTGGACGAGTTCGGCGAGCGCCTCGTCGTCGAAGACCTGCCTCGGCTGGCGCGGGTTGCGCTCGATCGTCGACGGATCGATTTCGCGGTAGACGGCGCCGACGCCGCTCTGGTCCGGCGCCCCGCCGAGCACCACGTCGGCGGCGGCGTCACCCATCCGATGCCCCATCGTGGCCGAGTTGGAATCCTCCGGGCCGGTCGGGATCAAGGAAGCCAGACCGCGACCGAGGCCGCTCCTCTTCCGTGACGGCTGGGTCATCGATCTTGTCCTCTCTTGGCTGCGCCCCGTTCGGCGATCTCGCGGCTGGCGTCCATGTAGCTCAACGCGCCGCGTGAGCCTGGGTCGTAGTCGAGAATCGTCATGCCGTATCCCGGCGCCTCCGACACTTTGACGCTGCGCGGGATGACGGTCCGCAACACCTTGTCGCCGAAGTGCGCCCGGACGTCCACCGCGACCTGATCGGCCAGCCTGGTCCGTCCGTCGTACATCGTGAGCACGACGGTCGACACGTTCAGGTGTGGATTGAGGTGCGCCTTGACCATCTCGATGGTGCGCAGGAGCTGGCCGACCCCCTCGAGGGCGTAGTACTCGCACTGAATCGGGATCAGCACTTCGGGCGCCGCGACGAGCGCGTTGATGGTCAGCAGACCCAGCGATGGCGGGCAGTCGATGAATACGTAGTCGAAGTCGTGGTCTTTGAGTTCGGCCAGGGCGGTGCGCAGCCGGCCCTCGCGGGCGACCATGCTGACCAACTCGATCTCGGCGCCGGCCAACTCAATGGTCGCAGGCACGCAATAGAGGCGCTCGCTGTGCGGGCTGCGCTGCAGCGCCTCGCGGAGTGGGATCTCGCCGATCAGTACCTCATACGACGATGCAGTGCCCGGCCGGTGCTCGATGCCCAGTGCGGTGCTCGCGTTTCCCTGCGGATCGAGATCGATCACGAGGACCTTCAACCCCTGCAATGCGAGCGCGGCCGCCACGTTCACGGCGGTGGTTGTCTTGCCGACGCCGCCCTTCTGGTTGGCGATCGTGAACACGCGCTGCTGGGCCGGCCGTGGCAGGTGGGCGTCGACGTGCAGCAGGCGCACGGCGCGCTCCGCCTCGGCTCCTATCGGGGTGTCCTCGATGGCGTCCGAAACCCATCCTTCTGGTCGCGTGGTGGTCCATGTTTCACGTGAAACATCGCCATTCACTGCCCCCATGGGCGGGGTGCCCCCACCGTCCGGAACCGGATTCATCCGCTCCTCCTGCCCGCTCGTACCGCCCGGCCTTGCGCCGGCTGCGACTGCTTGCGCCGCGCGATGACCACGGTGGCGGGCGGACTCAAGTAGTCCTCTCCACACATCACCACCTTGGCATCCGCAGCCCCCAGGGACTGCATCACACGCCGGTGCTCATCAAGCTCGTCGGCCGCGCGTTCGCCCTTCAGCGCCAACATTCGACCCCCCGGCCGAAGCAGCGGCATGCTCCACTTGGTCAGCTTGTCCAACGACGACACTGCTCTGGACACAACGGCGTCCATATCCCCCACTCGCTGCCGCACGGTCTGGTCTTCGGCACGGCCACGGACCACGATGGTGTCCAACTCGAGATCGTCGACGACCTCGCGTAGGAAATCGGTACGCCGCAGAAGCGGCTCGATCAGGGTCACCCGCAGATCCGGCCGGGCCAATGCTAACGGTATCCCCGGAAGGCCCGCCCCACTACCGATGTCGGCAATCTGGTCATCCGGATCGAGCAATTCGGTCAACGCGGCGCTATTGAGTAGGTGCCTGTCCCACAGCCGATCGGCTTCGCGGGGACCGATGAGCCCTCGCTCGACGCCGGCCCCCGCCAAAATCTGGGCATACCGCTGGGCGCGTTCCAGGCCATCGCCAAACAGCGCGGCGGCCGCCGGCGGGGGCGCGGATACGTCGCCATGTTTCACGTGAAACATCCTCCGGATCTCCGCGCGGCCGAGCCGTTCGGCGACGAACTACACCTGTGTAACTCCGTCAGTCGATCAAAACGACGACGCGCCTCGACGGCTCGACGCCCTCGCTCTCGCTGCGGACGCCATCCACCGCCGCCACCGCGTCGTGGACGATCTTGCGTTCGAACGGTGTCATCGGAGACAGGCTCTCCCGCTCACCCGTCTCCAGAACCCGTCGTGCCACCTTGTCCCCCAGCGCGGCCAGCTCCTCGCGGCGACGCCTGCGCCAACGTGCGATGTCCAGCATCAGGCGGCTGCGCTCGCCCGTCTTCTGGTGAACCGCCAACCGCGTCAACTCCTGGAGCGCGTCGAGCACCTCGCCCTTGCGGCCAACGAGCTTGCTCAGATCGCTGCCGCCGTCGATGCTCACGATGGCGCGGTCACCCTCCACGTCGAGATCGATATCCCCGTCGAAGTCCAGCAGGTCGAGCAGCTCTTCCAGATAGTCGCCGGCGATCTCGCCTTCGGCCACCAGACGCTCTTCGAGATCGTCCCCTGTCGCCGTCACCGTTTCGTCGCCGTCTTGTGACGCGTCCGACTCCTGCGGCTCGCTCTGCTCGTCCTGCAACTCCTCGCTGCGCTGCGTGGTTTCCGAGTTGTCGATGTCCGTCATGTCCTCGTCATTCTCCTCATTCGCCGGTTCGTTCCGGTCAACGCTTTCGCTTCTTCGGGCGCGCTCCTGGCCTCGGCGCCGCCCCGGGCTTCGGTGTGCGGTTGGCCGAATTGCCCGAGTTGCCCTTGCCCCCCGAGTCCCCGTTCGCCGACTTCTCCTCGGCTGTCAGCTCACTGGCCGCGCTCTCGATCACTTCGAAGGATTCCGCCGACTCACCATCCGTCGCGCCGGCCCCGGCGCTCTTACGCTCGCGCTTGGGTTTGGCGCCCGGTGGCGGCGCGTTGGCCGCGCGCCGTTCGATGGCCGCGAGCTTCTTCTCTTCCTCTTCCTTCTCGATCTTGCCGAAGACGTAGTGCTGCTGTCCGAAGGTCCAGATGTTGTTCGAGAACCAGTACAGGATGATGGCCAACGGCAGGAACGGCCCACCCACCACGACGCCGAGCGGGAACACGTAGAGCGCCAGCTTGTTCATCATGGCGGTCTGTGGATTGGCCGCCGCTTCTGGGCTCTGCCGCGCGACGGACGCCCGGCTGTTGAAGTACGTCGCGACGCCTGCGGCGATCATCAGTGGCACTCCGACGGCGATCACCGATGCGCGGTTGAATTCGGTGAATGCATCGAGGCCGGTCTTCTGGATCATGCTCGCGCCGATCGGCGCACCGAACAGGTTCGCGTCCAGGAAGTGCGCGACATCGGTCGGGCTGAATACGTAGTTGCCGATCGTTCGATTCAGCGCGGGGTCCAGCTTCGGCTGACCGAAGCCACCCTGCGTCCGGTTGAACGACCGAAGCACGTGGTACAGCCCGAGAAACACCGGGATCTGGGCCAGCATCGGCAGGCATCCCAATATCGGATTGAACCCGTGCTCGCGCTGCAGCTTCTGCATCTCCAGCGCCATCCGCTGACGGTCCTTGCCGTACTTCTTCTGCAGCGCCTTGATCTGCGGCTGCAGCTCCTGCATCTGGCGCGTCGTACGGATCTGCCGGACGAACGGCTTGTACAGAATCGCGCGCAGGGTGAACACAAGGAACATGACCGACAAGGCCCACGCGAAGAAGTTCGACGGTCCGAGCAGGAGCCCGAACAGCTTGTACCAGACCCACATGATCGCGGAGACCGGGTAATAAATGATGTCGAGGCTGAACCAATCAAACAATCGACCTGCTCCAAACGTCGTTTTCGACAGCGGCGCTCTCCGGGCAATGCCGGCGACGCTCGGGTATTGGATCCCATCCTCCCCGATGCCACGGACCGCACTTCGCAAGCCGTACCATCGCCAGCCATCCGCCCCGGATCAATCCGTACTCGCCGAGGGCTTCGACTGCGTACTGGCTACACGTCGGGGTGAACCGACACGTCGGTAACCGCAACGGGGACACGGTGTTGCGGTACAGCTGGATCAAGAAGATCGCGGCACGTGCCATCATCGCCGAGACCTCTCGAGCAACCGCGCGCGTTTCAGCGCCACACGCAGCTGCTGTTCCAGCCGCGCCGAGATGGCATACCTGCTACTCGGGAGTGCGCGGATCACCACCCGGTCGGCCGGAGTCAGGTCCGCGATCACAGATCGCGCGACATGGCGCAGCCGCCGGGCGACCCGATGTCGTTGCACCGAGTTGCCCACTGTTTTCGCGACAACCAGCCCTACCTTGGGACCACCCTGAACGGAATCGTCACACCGGCGCGCATGCACGACGATGTCGGGCTGCACCGCCCGCACCCCTTGGTTGACTGTGGTACCGAACTCCGTTGACAGCGTCATCCGGTACCGCGCCGGAAGCACCGCGCTAAGTCCTGCGTCGAATTACGCAGACAGAGCGCGGCGGCCCTTGCGACGCCGGTTCGACATGATCGCCCGACCGGCACGGGTACGCATCCGCAGCCGAAACCCATGTACCCGCGCACGGCGCCGGTTGTTGGGCTGAAAGGTCCGCTTGCCCTTGGCCACGGCAGTCACTCCTCGTCACGTGTGGCAACCGCATCAGACACGCAGTCTGGCCGCGATCGCCGTTGGTAAGCTCTTCGTCTTGCTCGCTAGCCGGCGCGGTCCCGGAAGGAAGTTCCGGTCGCAGCCGTGCCGCCACGTTCGGGCGACTGTTCGAGGGTACTGACGAGATTTCCCTAGGTCAAACCACCATCGGAGGTCGGCTGAATGTTGACATCAGTCACAGCAGTCACGGCCTTCCGGCTGCCGAAAATCAACCCGCAGGAATGTTGCAGAACGGTTGGCACTACGCCAGAAAACTGTTAGCTTCTGGCAATGCCGTTCCGACACGGAGCGGCGACCAGACAACGAAGCGAGAGCGCCCGACAAGTCGCGAGCCCACAGCGTGCCGCATCACTGTGACGAGCTCCGGCCCGTGGCGTTCCCGCCGGTGAGACAACAGAGCGACGGCGGCTGTCCCTGTCCACAACCTGTGGATAACTATGTGGACAGTTCGCCTTTGCGTTCTTGGTCGTCCCCGGACCGGCCTCGAGGGGGTACCCGTCATTGACAGCTGACCCCGACCCTCCCTTTGTCGCCGTTTGGAACACCGTGCTCGCCGAGCTCAATGGCGAGGGCCACGGAAACGAGCCACTCAATGGCGATCCCCCACCCCCCAGTCTGACCCCACAGCAAAGGGCCTGGTTAAAGCTCGTCAAGCCGCTCGTCATCACCGAAGGCTTTGCTTTGCTTTCGGTACCGACGAGTTTCGTGCAGAACGAGATCGAGCGGCACCTCCGAGAGCCGATCATCTCGGCATTGAGCCGTCAGCTCGGCCAGCGCGTCGAACTGGGTGTGAGGATCTCCGGACCCAACCCAGATGACCAGGACGACGGCTCGGGCGCCGTCGTCGACAACTATCCAGAATCCGAACTCGACGAGATTGACGAAGTCAGCGAGGCGCTCGCCAGCGCCGAGGAGAGTTGGCCGACGTATTTCTCCGGAGGGCCACACACCCCCCCGGCAGCCGATGCCGATTCGGTCAGCCTGAACCGGCGCTATACCTTCGACACGTTCGTGATCGGGGCGTCCAATCGGTTCGCTCACGCCGCGTCGCTCGCGATTGCTGAGGCGCCCGCCCGCGCCTACAACCCACTCTTCATCTGGGGTGAATCCGGGCTGGGCAAGACGCACTTGTTGCACGCCGCCGGAAACTACGCCCAGAGGTTGTTTCCCGGCATGCGCGTCAAGTACGTCTCGACCGAGGAGTTCACCAACGACTTCATCAACTCGTTGCGCGATGACCGCAAGGCGTCGTTCAAGCGCAGCTACCGCGACATCGATGTGCTGCTCGTCGATGACATCCAGTTCATCGAGGGCAAGGAAGGCATCCAGGAGGAGTTCTTCCACACCTTCAACACACTGCACAACGCGAACAAGCAGATCGTCATCTCGTCGGACCGTCCGCCCAAACAGCTGGCCACCCTCGAGGACCGGTTGCGGACCCGGTTCGAGTGGGGACTGATCACCGACGTCCAGCCACCGGAACTGGAAACACGCATCGCGATCCTTCGCAAGAAGGCTCAGATGGATCGGCTCGACGTTCCCGACGACGTTCTCGAACTGATCGCCAGCAGCATCGAACGCAATATCCGCGAGCTCGAGGGTGCCTTGATTCGCGTTACCGCATTCGCGTCGTTGAACAAGACACCGATCGACAAGTCGCTCGCCGAGATCGTGCTGCGCGACCTGATCGCCGACGTGAACACCATGCAGATCGGCACGGCCGGCATCATGGCCGCCACCGCGGAGTACTTCGAGACCACGGTGGAGGAACTTCGCGGTCCCGGAAAAACACGCGCCCTGGCCCAGTCACGCCAGATCGCCATGTATCTGTGTCGCGAACTGACGGATCTGTCCCTGCCCAAGATCGGCCAGGCGTTCGGACGCGATCACACCACCGTGATGTACGCCGAGAAGAAGATCCGCAACGAGATGGCGGAACGGCGTGAGGTCTTCGATCAAGTCAAGGAACTGACTACCCGCATCCGTCAGCGCGCCCGGCGTTGACGAGATCGCAAAAATTCTTCAAAAAACTTCCGTAACCGCCGCCACAGCTGTCACAAGCAAAGCCTGTGCACACCGGTGTGGAGAACCGTTGGAAAGCCATCGCCTGTGTCGCCGTTCCGTCCACAACATCTCGAGACTCCCCAACCATCGCGGCGTGGGCACTCGTTACTCCACAAGTAACTCACAACCCGAAACGAGCGTGGGCCAGCACCGACATCGCTTCATCCACAGCTTCCACAGGACCTAATACTGTTGCTTCTATATCTCCATAGATTTCTCTCAGAAGAGAGGCCTTGGGGACACCGCGTCACGAACCGTTGACGGCACGTCGCTGACCGGCCGTGTCACCCCGATCGATTAGCTTTCAAGATGGGCACGAAAGCCTTACGGTGGTTCTTCGACAGCCGTTACGGTCGTCGTAGCGACATTGGGGGATCGGTGTGTAAGCACCGCGAAACCCCTGGTTAAAGCTTGGTTGTGAGTTGATCGAAGGGACACTATGGACGTGGCGACGACGACGGTTGGTCTCTCCGATCTGAAGTTCCGCTTAGTGCGCGAAGACTTCGCCGACGCGGTGGCCTGGGTGGCCCGTAACCTCCCGACCCGGCCGACCGTTCCTGTGCTCGCCGGTGTGTTGCTGACCGGCTCAGATTCCGGTCTGACAATCTCGGGATTCGACTACGAGGTCTCCGCCGAAGTCCAAGTCGCTGCCGAAATAGCCTCTCCGGGAAGCGTTTTGGTGTCCGGCCGGTTGTTGTCGGACATCACTCGGGCGCTTCCCGCCAAGCCGGTCGACGTCAGCGTCGAAGGCACCAGGGTGCTGCTGAACTGCGGCAGCGCGAAGTTCTCGCTGCCCACGATGGCGGTCGAGGACTACCCGACGCTGCCTGCGCTGCCCGACGAGACGGGTGTCATTTCCTCGGAACTCTTCGCCGAAGCCATCGGCCAGGTCGCGGTGGCCGCAGGCCGTGATGACACGCTGCCGATGCTGACCGGCATCCGCGTCGAAATATCCGGTGAGACAGTCGTTTTGGCTGCCACCGACCGCTTCCGGCTGGCTGTTCGTGAGCTGACCTGGTCGACGGACTCGGCAGATATCGAGGCGGCGGTGCTGGTGCCGGCCAAGACGCTCGCCGAAGCGGCCAAGGCCGGCACGGGCGGTGCCGATGTGCACCTGTCGCTCGGTGCGGGATCTGCGGTGGGCAAGGAGGGTCTGCTGGGCATTCGGAGCGACGGCAAACGCAGCACCACGCGTCTGCTCGATGCTGAATTCCCGAAGTTCCGACAGCTGTTGCCGACGGAACACACAGCGGTTGCCACGCTCGGTGTCGCGGAGCTCACCGAGGCGATCAAGCGTGTGGCGCTGGTCGCCGACCGCGGCGCGCAGGTTCGGATGGAGTTCACCGACGATGTCCTGAAGCTCTCGGCAGGTGCCGACGATGTCGGGCGGGCCGAGGAGGAAATGCCGGTCGCGTTCGCCGGTGAGGCGTTGACGATCGCGTTCAACCCCACGTATCTCACCGACGGCTTGGGGTCGTTGCACTCGGAACGCGTGACGTTCGGCTTCACGACACCCAGCCGTCCCGCAGTGTTGCGTCCAGCAGGTGACGATGAGGATTCGGTTGGCGGCGCGGGTCCGTTCCCCGCGGCGCAGACCGACTATGTCTACCTGTTGATGCCGGTGCGGCTCCCGGGCTAGGGCACCCACCCGCGAGGAAAGAAGCTGCACATGCAATTGGGACTGGTCGGCCTGGGCAAGATGGGCTTCAACATGCGGGAGCGTCTGCGAGAGGGCGGACACGAGGTCGTCGGGTATGACCCCCGGCCGGAGGTCACCGACGTTCCGACGCTGGCCGCTCTTGCCGAGGCCTTGCAGCCGCCGCGATTGGTCTGGGTGATGGTGCCGTCGGGCCCGATCACCGACGGAACCATCATCGATCTCGCCAAGGAGCTATCCGAAGGCGACTTGGTCGTCGACGGCGGCAACTCGCGTTACACGGAGGACGAACCGCACGCAAAACTGTTGAGCAACAAGGGTATTGCCTTCGTCGACGCCGGCGTGTCGGGTGGTATCTGGGGTCTCAAGGAAGGGTACGGCCTGATGGTCGGCGGCAGCGACGCCGACGTGAAAAGGGCGATGCCGATCTTCGACACTCTGCGCCCGCCGGGTCCGCGGGAGGACGGGTTCGTGCACGCAGGCCCGGTCGGCGCCGGACATTTCGCCAAGATGGTGCACAACGGCATCGAGTACGCGCTGATGACGGCGTACGCCGAAGGCTACGAGGTGCTTGCAGCCGAAGACCTGGTCAAGGATCCCCAGGCCGTTTACCAGGCATGGACCAACGGCACGGTGGTGCGGTCATGGCTACAGCAGCTGCTGGCCAAGGCGCTCAAGGAGGATCCCGGTCTTGAGGAGATCTCCGGCTACACCGAAGACTCGGGTGAAGGCCGATGGACCGTGGAGGAGGCGATCCGGCTGCGGGTACCGGTGCCCGGTATCGCGGCATCCCTGTTCGCACGGTTCCTGTCACGCCAGGATGACTCGCCGACGATGAAGGCGGTGGCGGCGCTACGCAACCAGTTCGGTGGCCATGCGGTGAAACGGGTCAGCGAGTCCGGATAGTAGTTTGTACGTCCGCCACCTGGGGCTACAGGATTTCCGGTCATGGGCGCAGGTCGACCTGGACCTGGAGCCCGGGCGAACGGTGTTCGTCGGGCCGAATGGGTACGGCAAGACCAATCTCGTTGAGGCGCTGTGGTATTCGTCGACGCTGGGTTCACACCGGGTGGCTTCGGACGCGCCGTTGCTGCGGGCCGGGGCGGAACGGGCGATCATCTCGACGATCATCGTCAACGAGGGCCGCGAGCTCGCGGTCGATCTCGAGGTCGTGGCAGGCCGGGCCAACAAGGCGCGGCTGAACCGGTCACCGCTTCGCACGGCGCGCGAAGTACTCGGCGTGCTGCGGGCGGTGATGTTCGCCCCGGAGGACCTGGCGCTGGTGCGGGGCGACCCGGCCGAACGACGTCGATATCTCGACGAACTCGCCACCACCCGGCGACCGCGGATCGCGGGCGTCCGGGCGGACTACGACAAGGTGCTGCGGCAGCGCACCGCCCTGCTCAAGACGGCCGCGGGCGCGCGGTACCGCGGTGACCGCGGGGTGTCCGACACACTCGATGTCTGGGACGGCCACCTTGCTGCCCACGGAGCAGAGTTGATCGCGGCGCGCGTGGAGCTGGTCAACGAACTCTCTCCGGAAGTGGAGAAGGCATACCAACTGCTGGCGCCGGCGTCGCGGCCGGCGGCTATCCACTATCGGAGCAAGGTCGAACAGATCGACGGTCAGAACGAGACCGTGGAGTTCTTCGAGGCGGCCCTGCTCGACGCGCTGGCGCGTAGGCGCGACGCGGAGATCGAGCGCGGGGTCTGCCTGGTGGGTCCGCACCGCGACGACTTGGAGCTGCGGCTCGGTGACCAGGTCGCGAAAGGCTTTGTAAGTCACGGTGAATCGTGGTCGATGGCATTGTCGCTGCGGCTGGCGGCCTATGAACTGCTGAGGTCGGAGGGCGGTGATCCCGTTCTGCTGCTCGACGACGTGTTCGCCGAGCTGGACACCGCGCGGCGCAACGCGCTGGCGGGGGTGGCCGCCTCAGCAGAACAGGTACTGGTTACCGCGGCGGTGGCCGATGACATTCCCGGCGATTGGGATGCGCGCAGAATCGAGATCACCATGCGTGACGACGACAGCGGCCGAGTGTCGGTGGTGGAGCAGTATGAGTGACGACGAAGCACCCGACGCCGGTGCCGGCCCGCCGGAGCATCTCGCCGAGTTGGCGGGAATGGACCTGGTGCGCCGCACCCTGGAAGAGGCGAGGGGTGCGGCCCGCAGCCAGGGCAAGAACGTCGGCCGTGGCCGTAACCCGGTACCGCCGCGGCGCGTCGCGGGCAGGCGGCGCACCTGGTCGGGTCCCGGACCCGACGCCAGGGATCCCCAGACACTTGCGGCGGCGACGCGCGATCTCGCGCGCACCCGCGGCTGGTCGACGCGGGTGGCCGAGGGCACGGTGTTCGGGCAATGGCAGACGGTGGTCGGAGAGCAGATCGCTGAACACGCGACGCCGACGGCGCTACGGGAAGGCGTGCTGACTGTTTCGGCCGAATCCACGGCGTGGGCTACCCAGTTGCGGATGGTGCAAGCGCAACTATTGGCCAAGATCGCCGCGGCGGTTGGTGACGGAGTGGTCACGGCGCTGAGAATTGTCGGGCCCGTCGCGCCGTCGTGGCGCAAAGGCCGCTACCACATCGCGGGCCGTGGGCCGCGGGACACATATGGATGAGGCCAGTGGATCGGTTGGCTGAGAGCTTCCAGAACGCCGCGGCGCGTCGTCTCAAGCGTCTTGACGCACCTTGGATCGAAAAATTCCACAGGCGGCGTAAATAGGTGTGCAGAAACGCCGCCTCAGAATCGGTGCTGTCGCGATCTGACGGTAGACTGTTCTCATGACTTGCCGACGGTAATGACTACCGTCGCTGCGACCCCCAAGGAGACGCTTCCGCTCGTGGCTGCTGCGAAGAAGAAGGCCGAGAAGAAATACGGCGCCGACGCCATCACCGTGCTCGAAGGTTTGGAGGCCGTCCGCAAACGTCCGGGCATGTATATCGGCTCCACCGGAGAGCGCGGGCTGCACCACCTCGTGTGGGAGGTCGTCGACAACGCCGTGGACGAAGCGATGGCCGGCTATGCGACCAAAGTCGACGTGCGGATCCTCGAGGACGGCGGCGTCGAGGTCACCGACGACGGCCGCGGTATCCCCGTCGAGATGCACTCGAGCGGTGCGCCGACCGTCGACGTCGTGATGACCCAGCTCCACGCCGGCGGCAAGTTCGGCGGCGAGAACAGCGGCTACGCCGTCAGCGGCGGTCTGCACGGGGTAGGCGTGTCCGTGGTGAACGCGCTGTCCACCCGTCTCGAGGTCGACATCTCCCGCGACGGCCACGAGTGGTTCCAGTCCTACGACCGCGCGATGCCAGGCACTCTCAAGCAGGGCGACGCCACCAAGAAGACCGGCACCACGGTCAGATACTGGGCCGACCCGGACGTCTTCGAAACCACAAACTACGACTTCGAGACGGTGGCACGGCGGCTGCAGGAGATGGCCTTCCTCAACAAGGGCCTGACGATTACGCTCGCCGACGAGAGGGTGACGGCCGAGCAGGTCGTCGACGAGGTGGTCAGCGACACCGCCGAAGCACCGAAGTCCGCGGAGGAGAAAGAGGCCGAAGCGAAGGCTCCGCACAAGACGAAGAACCGCACCTTCCACTACCCCGGCGGGCTGGTCGACTACGTCAAGCACATCAACCGGACGAAAACGCCGATCCACCAGAGCATCGTCGACTTCGCAGGTAAGGGTGAAGGCCACGAGGTCGAGGTGGCCATGCAATGGAACGCCGGCTATTCGGAGTCG
Organism: uncultured Actinomycetota bacterium; assembly: GCA_963813275.1. Classification (GTDB taxonomy): domain Bacteria; phylum Actinomycetota; class Actinomycetes; order Mycobacteriales; family Mycobacteriaceae; genus Mycobacterium. Next base: position 141,908 of record CAWEYH010000004.1, read on the forward strand.
GTGCACACCTTCGCCAACACCATCAATACCCATGAGGGCGGCACGCACGAGGAGGGGTTCCGGGCGGCGTTGACGAGCGTGGTCAACAAGTACGCCAAGGACAAGAAACTACTCAAGGAAAAGGATCCCAACCTGACCGGCGACGACATCCGCGAGGGACTCGCGGCCGTCATCTCGGTGAAGGTGTCCGAGCCGCAGTTCGAGGGGCAGACCAAGACCAAGCTCGGCAACACCGAGGTCAAGTCGTTCGTCCAGAAGATCTGCAACGAGCAGCTGAGCCACTGGTTCGAGGCGAACCCCGCGGAAGCGAAAACCGTTGTGAACAAGGCGGTCTCGTCGGCACAGGCCCGTCTCGCGGCGCGCAAGGCCCGCGAGCTGGTGCGGCGCAAGAGCGCGACCGACATCGGCGGACTGCCCGGCAAGCTGGCCGACTGCCGGTCCACCGACCCGCGGCGCTCCGAGCTGTACGTGGTGGAGGGCGACTCTGCAGGCGGCTCGGCGAAAAGCGGCCGGGACTCGATGTTCCAGGCGATCCTTCCGCTGCGCGGAAAGATCATCAACGTCGAGAAGGCCCGCATCGACCGCGTGCTGAAGAACACCGAAGTCCAGGCCATCATCACCGCGCTCGGCACCGGCATCCACGACGAGTTCGACATCGCCAAACTGCGCTACCACAAGATCGTGCTGATGGCCGACGCCGACGTCGACGGCCAGCACATCTCGACGCTGCTGCTCACGCTGCTGTTCCGGTTCATGAAGCCGCTGGTCGAGAACGGGCACATCTTCCTGGCGCAGCCGCCGCTGTACAAGCTGAAGTGGCAGCGCACCGAGCCGGAGTTCGCCTACTCCGACCGGGAGCGCGACGGCCTGCTCGAAGCGGGCAAGAAGGCGGGCAAGAAGATCAACGTCGACGACGGCATCCAGCGCTACAAGGGTCTGGGCGAGATGGACGCCAAGGAGTTGTGGGAGACCACGATGGATCCCTCGGTGCGGGTGCTGCGTCAAGTCACGCTCGACGACGCCGCGGCCGCGGACGAGCTGTTCTCGATTCTGATGGGCGAGGACGTCGAGGCGCGGCGCAGCTTCATCACCCGCAATGCCAAAGACGTTCGCTTCCTTGATGTTTAACAACAACTAGGACTGAAAATAAATGACTGATACCACGTTGCCGCCCGGCGACGAAGCAGGAGATCGCATCGAGCCGGTCGACATCCAGCAGGAGATGCAGCGCAGCTACATCGACTACGCGATGAGCGTGATCGTCGGCCGCGCGTTGCCGGAGGTCCGCGACGGCCTCAAGCCGGTGCACCGCCGGGTGCTCTACGCGATGTTCGACTCGGGCTTCCGGCCCGACCGCAGCCACGCGAAGTCGGCGCGCTCCGTCGCCGAGACGATGGGCAACTACCACCCGCACGGCGACGCCTCGATCTACGACACCCTGGTCCGGATGGCCCAGCCGTGGTCACTGCGCTACCCGTTGGTCGACGGGCAGGGCAACTTCGGCTCGCCGGGCAACGACCCCCCGGCCGCCATGCGCTACTGCATTACCGGCGATGCGTTGGTCCGACTTCCACTCGGACGATCGGTTCGGATCGCCGACATCGTCGCCGACGTACGTCCGAACACCGATAGCGAGATCGATCTGAAGGTTCTCGATCGCCATGGCAGTCCTATCACGGCTGACCGGCTATTCCATTCGGGCGACCACGAGACCTATACAGTCACTACCGCTGAGGGCTATGCGGTCACCGGCACCGCGAATCACCCGCTGTTGTGCGTGGTCGACGTCGGGGGTGTGCCCACCCTGCTCTGGAAACTGATCGAGGAGATCCGTCCGGACGACTGTGTTGTGTTGCAACGGACGCCTCCGATGGAGTTGGGCTCAGGAGACTGGCACGACGTGATGGAGGCGCTGCTGTTCGGCGCGTTCATCAGCGAGGGTTTTGTATCGGAGAAGCGGGCCGGCTTCAACAATCTCGACCGCGACTTCTTCAACATGGTCGTCGCCGCGTATGACGCGATAGTTGGCGGTCCCCGTTACACGTCGTCCCGCATCATCAAATCGGGCTCGCTGCTGCACGAGCTCGACATCCATAACCTGTCGGCACTGAAACAGACCCGGATGCGCGACCTGGTGGGCCAGCGCTCTGCCGACAAGTCCGTTCCCGAGTGGCTATGGCACGCGCCAGCGGCGATCAAGCGTGTGTTTCTGCAGGCGCTGTTTGAGGGCGACGGTTCGTGTTCCGCATTGCCACGGAACACGATCCAGGTGTCGTATTCGACCCGGAGTGCGCAGCTCGCGGTGGATGTCCAGCAGATGCTGCTGGAGTTCGGAGTCGTCGCGAGTCGGTATCGGCATGCGACGGGCGAGCACAAGGTAGTGCTGACCAATCGCGGGCAAGCGGAACGGTTCGCTGGCCAAATCGGGTTTGGTGGTACTAAGCAGGCCAAGTTGGAAACTCTGCTGGCGGCGCTACCTGCGCAGGGTGCGGGGCGGGACAACGACCGCGTTCCCGGCCTGGCGGAATTCATTCGTACACATGGTGGTGGCCGCTGGGCTGATAAGGAATGGCTGCACAAGCACAACATCGACGGATTAGAGCGTTGGCGCCGTGACGGGGCGGAGATCCGCCGGCGCATCGCTGACCCCGACGTGCGCGCCATCGCCGAGGACCTCACCGACGGGCGGTTCTATTACGCCCGCGTCGCGTCTGTGACCGACGCAGGCGTGCAGCCTGTGTACAGCCTGCGCGTCGACACGGCCGACCACGCGTTCATCACGAACGGTTTCGTCAGCCACAATACCGAGGCGCGGCTCACTCCGTTGGCGATGGAGATGTTGCGTGAAATCGACGAGGAGACAGTCGATTTCATCCCAAACTACGACGGGCGCGTACAGGAGCCGACGGTTCTGCCGAGCCGGTTCCCCAACCTGCTGGCCAACGGGTCCGGCGGCATCGCGGTCGGCATGGCGACCAACATGCCACCGCACAATCTGCGCGAGCTCGCCCAGGCGGTGTTCTGGTGTCTGGAGAACTACGACGCCGACGAGGAAGCCACGCTGAAGGCGGTCACCAAGCACGTCAAGGGTCCGGACTTTCCGACCTACGGCTTGATCGTCGGCTCGCAGGGCATCAACGACACCTATGCCACCGGGCGCGGGTCGATCCGGATGCGTGGCGTGGCGGAGATCGAAGAGGACTCCCGCGGGAGGACCTCGCTCGTCATCACCGAGCTGCCGTATCAGGTGAACCACGACAACTTCATCACCTCGATCGCTGAGCAGGTTCGCGACGGCAAGCTGGCCGGAATCGCCAACATCGAGGACCAGAGCAGTGATCGAGTCGGCCTGCGGATCGTCGTCGAGCTCAAGCGCGACGCCGTGGCGAAGGTGGTGCTGAACAACCTCTACAAGCACACCCAGTTGCAGACCAGCTTCGGCGCCAACATGTTGTCGATCGTCGACGGCGTGCCCCGCACGCTGCGGCTGGACCAGCTGATCCGCCACTACGTCGAGCATCAGCTCGACGTCATCGTCCGCCGCACCCGGTATCGGCTGCGCAAGGCCAACGAGCGGGCCCACATCCTGCGCGGCCTGGTCAAGGCACTCGACGCGCTGGACGAGGTGATCGCGCTGATCCGCGCATCGGAGACCGTCGACGTCGCCCGGCAGGGCTTGATCGAGCTGCTCGACATCGACGACATCCAGGCGCAGGCGATCCTCGACATGCAGTTGCGCCGGCTGGCCGCCCTCGAACGGCAGAAGATCGTCGACGATCTGGCCAAGATCGAAGCCGAGATCGCCGACCTGGAAGACATCCTGGCCAAGCCGGAGCGCCAGCGCGCCATCGTGCGCGACGAGCTCTCCGAGATCGTCGAGAAGTACGGCGACGACCGTCGCACCAGGATCGTGGCGGCCGACGGCGAGGTCAGCGACGAAGACCTGATCGCCCGCGAGGACGTCGTCGTGACGATCACCGAGACCGGCTACGCCAAGCGCACCAAGACCGACCTGTACCGCAGCCAGAAACGCGGCGGCAAGGGCGTGCAGGGCGCGGGGCTGAAGCAGGACGACATCGTCAACCACTTCTTCGTCTGCTCGACGCACGACTGGATCCTGTTCTTCACCACGCAGGGCAGGGTCTACCGCGCCAAGGCATACGACCTGCCCGAAGCCTCACGCACGGCGCGCGGCCAGCACGTCGCCAACCTGCTGGCGTTCCAGCCCGAGGAGCGGATCGCCCAGGTCATCCAGATCAAGGGCTACGAGGACGCGCCGTATCTGGTGCTCGCCACCCGCAACGGGCTGGTGAAGAAGTCCAAGCTCACCGACTTCGACTCCAACCGCTCCGGCGGCATCGTCGCGGTGAACCTGCGCGACGGCGACGAACTGGTCGGCGCTGTGCTGTGTTCCTCCGGTGACGACCTGCTGCTGGTGTCGGCCAAGGGCCAGTCCATCCGCTTCTCGGCAACCGACGAGGCGCTGCGGCCGATGGGGCGGGCGACCTCCGGTGTCCAGGGCATGCGGTTCAACACCGACGACCAGCTGCTGTCGTTGAATGTCGTGCAACCGGACACGTTCCTGCTGGTCGCAACGGCCGGCGGATACGCGAAGCGCACTGCCATCGACGAATACCCGGTGCAGGGGCGCGGTGGCAAAGGGGTATTGACCATCCAGTTCGACAAGCGACGTGGCAGTCTGGTTGGAGCGCTGGTGGTCGATGATGACACCGAGCTCTACGCCATCACGTCGGGCGGGGGCGTCATCCGCACCGCGGCGCGCCAGGTTCGCAAGGCCGGCCGCCAGACCAAGGGTGTTCGGTTGATGAACCTGGGCGAGGGCGCGACACTGATTGCGATTGCTCGCAACGCAGAGGAGAGCGACGCCGAGGCCGCGGAATAGGGCCAGGCGACGTGACCGACGGTAAGGAGCCGTAGTGACTTCACCGAACGAGCCGGGTTATTCGCGCTCGGCCGACGGTAGTGCCAACGGCTCGATGCCCGACGATCCCGAGACCGGCTCGCTGGGCAACGCGATCGGGCGCAGCGACATGCCTCCGTGGCAGCGCAGCCCCGCGGCCAGGGCCCAGCAGCAGCCCCGCACACCGCGAGAACCGACCCGACCGGAGCCGAACCGGGGCGGCTCGTCCAACCACCCCTCGGGTGTGGACGCCCGTCTCAACCGCTTCATCTCCGGCGGCGCCTCCGCTTCGGAAACGGTCGACCAGCCGCCGCGCAGCGAGCAGGCACGCAACGATTCGACGCTCAACGAGGCGTACGCCAGTGAGCTGCCCGACCTGTCCGGCGCGACGGCGCGACCCACGCAGCGCAAGGTCGCGCCCGAACGCAGCGAGCCACCTGCGCGAGCCGCGACACCGGCCCGTGTGCAGGTGGCAGGCCGACCCCACGCCGGCCCGGTGCGGGCCAGCATGCAGATCCGCCGCATCGACCCGTGGAGCGCGCTGAAGGTTTCGCTGGTGCTGTCGGTTGCGCTGTTCTTCGTCTGGATGATCGCCGTCGCATTCCTATACCTGGTACTCGGCGGCATGGGGGTGTGGAGCAAGCTCAACAGCAACGTCGGTGACCTGCTCACCAGCGCGAGCGGGCAGTCCGGCGGGGAGCTGGTGTCCAGCGGCACGATCTTCGGCGGCGCCGCGCTGATCGGGCTGGTGAACATCGTGCTGCTGACGGCGATGGCCACGGTCGGCGTCTTCATCTACAACCTGACCACCGACCTCGTCGGCGGTATCGAGGTGACGTTGGCGGACCGCGACTGATTCCGGTTTGGGCCGAGGGTCGCGATTACGGTAATCTCGTCGCTCGGCCACACGCGCGTTACGGGCCTATAGCTCAGGCGGTTAGAGCGCTTCGCTGATAACGAAGAGGTCGGAGGTTCGAGTCCTCCTAGGCCCACGGAAAGGTTCACCATGAGGCTGGTGGTACTGGTCGCCGCGGTGGCGCTGGCGGTACTCGTGGTGCGGTCGCGGCGCGGCGTCGAGGTGTGGCACGCAGCCGCCGATCGACCTTCCTGAAGCGGGGCCTTAGCTCAGTTGGTAGAGCGCTGCCTTTGCAAGGCAGAAGTCAGGGGTTCGAATCCCCTAGGCTCCACAAGCCGGCGTCAATCGCATGACTGGGATCGTCCGAGAGTCGCCGCTGCGTTTGGCGTGTAAATCGAAGACCCGGTTGAGGCGATCCACCGCGAGTTTGTACAGCCGGTCACGGTCGGCCCCGGCGGCTTCATGCGCGACGAATCGACCGCCACGGTTTCCGATGCGTAGCTCGCACTCCGGATGGGCGACCAGGTTGTGGTACCAGGCGGGATGACGGGCCCCGCCGTAGTTCGACGCGATCAGGATCACGTCGTCGCCGTCGGTGAAGTAGGCGAGTGGGATCTCACGGCGCTGCCCGCTGCGCGCACCGGTCGACCACAACACCACGATCGGCACCGCGAGATTGAGCCGGACACGCCCACGGGTTGCCTTCATGATCGGCGCCTCGATCGGAGCGGCGAGTTTGCGCCAGATTGCGAGACCTGTCTTGGTGGTCGCGAGCTGACCCCCCAACAACCAATTCAGATTGCGCTTCCACAGCGGTCGCTTCTCGAGATCGACCCGAGGGATTCCGTTCACGGCCTCGGTGGACATCATGTGTCCACCTTGTCGTCGAGATCTGCGTCAGGGTCGTGATTGGAGAAAAATCACGACCACAGCGCAGAACTCGCCGAGTGCAATGATCGAAAACGCCCTGCCTTTGCAAGGCAGAAGCCAGGGGTTCGAATGCCATAGCCGCCACAATCCGGCGTATGCACAGGCCAGAGCCGATTTGCCTTCGATGATGTGACCAAGGACTCCTGGCAGACTCGACTTTGCTACATACCGTGAGTCGCTGACTCTAATTCCAGCGCAGGAGGTCGGCCGGTGGTGGCTCCGGACAGGATCGTCAAACCGGTGCGCGCACTCGGCGGCTTCTATGCGCAGAGCCTCGACACCTTCGTCTTCATGTTCAAGCCGCCGTTCGCGTGGCGGGAGTTCTTCCTGCAGACGTGGTTCGTCGCCCGGGTATCGATCGTGCCCACACTGTTGCTGGCCATTCCGTTCACCGTGCTCGTCGTGTTCACGCTCAACGTCCTGCTGGTCGAGTTCGGGGCCGCCGACTTCTCGGGCACGGGTGCGGCGACCGCGTCGGTCACTCAGATCGGACCGGTGGTGACGGTGCTCGTCGTCGCAGGCGCCGGCGCCACCGCGATGTGCGCCGACCTCGGGGCGCGGGCCATTCGCGAAGAGCTCGACGCGCTGCGGGTACTCGGCGTCGACCCGGTGCACCGGCTGGCGGTACCCCGCGTGCTGGCCGCCACCGTCGTCGCCTTGGCGTTGGTATCGCTTGTGACGATCGTCGGCTTGGCGGGCTCCTTTGCCTTCTCCGTGTTCATCCAGCATGTGACACCGGGCGCGTTCGTTGCGGGCCTGACGCTGATCACCGGTCTCCCCGACATCGCACTGGGTTTGGTCAAGGGCGCGCTGTTCGGCATGGCGGCCGCACTCATCGCCTGCTACAAGGGCATGACGGCCGGCGGCGGACCGCAGGGCGTCGGCAACGCCGTCAACGAGACGGTGGTGTACTCCTTCATCGCGCTGTTCCTGATCAACATCGTCGCGACCGGTGTCTTCTACGCGGGTCCGCAGTGACGGCCGATACCGCGGTGCAGCAGCGCTTAGAGTGGCTGCGCGACGCGGCAGGCGGTGTGGCGCGCGGCTGGAAACACGTGGGGACGCAGGTGGCCTTCTACGCCAGAACGGTTGGCGAGGCGCCGACCGCCTTCCGGCGCTACAAGACCGAGATCCTGCGCCTGATCGGGCAGATGAGCCTTGGCAGCGGAGCGCTGGCAGTGATCGGCGGCACGGTGGTGATCGTCGCCTTCCTCACCTTGTCCACGGGCGCGGTCATCGCCGTCCAGGGATACAACCAGCTCGCAGGTGTGGGCGTGGAGGCGATGACGGGATTCATCTCCGCCTACGTGAACGTGCGGATCATCGCGCCTGCCGTTGCGGGCGTCGGTCTCACCGCGACGATCGGCGCCGGAACCACGGCCCAACTCGGGGCGATGCGGATCGCCGATGAGATCGATGCGCTCGAAGTCATGGCGGTCCGCTCGATCGCCTACCTCGTCACCACCCGGGTGGTAGCAGGCGTCGTGGTGGTGATCCCGCTCTACTGCGTGGCTGTGGTGTGTGCGTTCTACGCCGCCCGATTCGGCACGACCGCCGTCTACGGGCAATCCACCGGTGTGTACGACCACTACTTCAACACGTTCCTCAACTCGATCGACCTGGTCTGGTCGTTCGCCACGGTGCTGCTGATCGCGGTCGCCATCATGCTCGTCCACACGTATTACGGGTACACGGCCTGGGGCGGACCTGCGGGGGTTGGCGAGGCCGTCGGTCACTCGGTGCGAACGTCGCTGATCGTGCTGACGCTGATACTGCTTGCCGTCTCGTTCTCCCTCTACGGCCAGGGTGGCCACTTCAACCTCTCGGGCTGATGTGACATGACCGAATACCGTTCGGAGGGAATCAATCCCGGTTGGTGGACGCTGGTTCTCCTGGTCGCCATCGCCGGTGTCATCGCGCTCACGGCCGCGCTGTTCCGGGGTTCGTTCACCGGCTATGTACCCGTCACCGTGACGTCAGACCGTGCCGGGCAGGTGATGGAGATCGGCAGTAAGGTCAAGATGCGCGGCGTGCAGGTGGGCCGAGTCAGCCAGATCACCGCCGAACGGGGCGGCGTGACAATCGAATTGGACATTCTCAAGGACCGAATCACCTACATTCCCGCCAATGTGCGAGCCCGCATCCGGGCGACGACGTTGTTCAGCGCGAAATTCGTGGACCTGGTCTACCCGGATGACCCGAGCCCGAACCGGCTGACCGCCGGGACGGTGATCCAGTCCGACAACGTGGGCACCGAGGTGGACACTCTGTTCCAGAAACTGGTGGCGCTACTCAACCGGGTCGATCCAGCGAAACTCAACGGGGTACTCGCGGCGCTGGCCGAGGGCCTAGGCGGACACGGCGCGGATATCGGAAAGGCGATCACCGACGCCAACGAAGTTCTGCTCGCCGTCAATCCCCGCGCGGACACTGCTCGGGCGAATCTGGCGGCAGTCAAGGGATTCAGCGACACGTATGCCGCAGCGGCGAAGGACATCGCAGCGGCGCTGTCGGCGGCGAGCACCACCAGCACTGCGATCACCGAGAACTCACAAGCCCTCGACCAGATGCTGGTCTCCACGATCGGCCTCTCGCGCAGTGGTACTGCACTCATCGGACCCAACGCCTCCAACTTCGTCGAGGCCCTCGACGTGGCGGGATCGACAATCAGCCTGCTGAACAAGTACAACCCCAGCCTGACGTGCATGCTGGTTGGCGCAAAGTTGGCCCTGGACACCGGGTACGCCGATGCGACCGGCGGCGCCAACGGAAAGTCACTGGTCATCGACACCGCCCTGCTGCTCGGCGCCGACCAGTACCGTTATCCCGACAATCTGCCCGTCATCGGCGCCAAGGGCGGCCCCGGTGGTGAGCCGGGATGTGGGTCACTGCCCGACGTCGCCGCGAATTGGCCTCTGCGACAGTTGATCACGAACACAGGCTGGGGAACCGGGCTGGACGTGCGGCCCAATCCGGGCATCGCGTTTCCCGGATACGCCGACTACTTTCCCGTCAGCTCGGGCGGTGCCCGAACCGCCCAGCATCCGCTACCCCGGTGGACCGGCGCCGGGACCCGTCCCCTACCCGGGCGCTCCGCCCTACGGGGCACCCCAGTATTCACCCGACGGGACGCCGTTGTATCCCGGACTGCCTCCGGCCCCGCCCGCCGCACCGGAAAGTCGGCCGGATCCCGCGCTGCCCGGTTCAGAACCCTTCGTTGTTCCCGCGCCGGCACAAATGCAGCCCACTCCGGCACCACCTCTTCCCGACGCGGTCGTACCCGCACCATGACGACCGACATGCGAGCCCGACGATGAAAGAAAGCCTGCCCGGAGCGATCTGGCGTGTCGCCGCCTTCATGACCGTCTGTGGTCTCGGCCTGTTCGCCATGCTGGCAATCTTCGGCCAGTTGCGGTTCGGCGACGAGCCGACCTACGAGGCCGTATTCACCAACGTGTCCGGTTTGGAGGCGGGCAACTTCGTCCGCATCGCCGGGGTCGAGGTTGGCCGGGTGAAGAAGATCTCGATTCAGGGCGACGGCACAGCCCTGGTCGCCTTCACTGCAGAGCAGTCGGTCGTCCTGACAGAAGGCAGCCGGGCGGTCGTCCGTTACCAGAATCTGATCGGCGGACGGTACCTCGCACTCGAGGAAGGTGCCGGCGGTGTCCAGCGACTCCATCCGGGGGACACCATTCCGGTGGCCCGAACCATGCCAGCACTGGATCTCGATGCGCTGATCGGCGGATTCCGCCCGCTGTTCCAGGCACTGAACCCCGATCAGATCAACGCGCTGTCCACCGAACTGATCGCGGCCCTTCAGGGTGAGGGTCCGACCATCAAGTCGTTTCTGATCCACACGGCGGCCTTGACGAGCACGCTGGCCGGCCGGGATCAGCTTGTGGCACAGGTGATCACGAACCTCGACACCGTACTCGGGGTGCTCGGCGACCGGAGCGCCGAATTCGCCAAGGGCGTCGATTCGTTGTCGCAGTTGGTCGGGACGCTCGCCGAGCGGAAACAGGAGATCGGCACCGCGATCGCCTATGCGAACGAAGCCGCGGGCTCCGTCAGCGACGTTCTCGGGCAGGCGCGCGAACCGTTCGAGCAGTTCATCCAGCAGTCTGACAGAGCGGCCGGCGCCGTCGTCGCGGAGCGCGACTACCTGTCGAACTTCCTCGACAAGTTGCCCGACGCATACCAGATGCTCGACCGGCAGGGCCTTTACGGCGACTACTTCGCCTTCTACCTGTGCGATTTGATTCTGAAAGTGAATGGCAAAGGGGGACAGCCGGTTTACGTCAAGCTGGCAGGACAGAGTACTGGGAGGTGTACACCGCGGTGAAATACTTCGCAGAGCGCAATCCGCTGACTGTCGGGGTCGTAGGCGTCGCCGTGACCGCGGGTGTTGTCCTCGGTGCCCTGAACTACCACCAGCTGCCGCTGTTCAGTTCAGCACGGGATTGCTCGGCGTATTTCACCGAAGCCGGCGGTCTGGCACCGGGCGCCGCCGTTCAGGTCGCGGGCCTGAAGGCGGGAAAGGTCAAGAGCGTCGAGTTAGATGGCGCGCGCGTGCTCGTCACGTTCGACGTCGACTCCGACATCCGGCTCGGTGATCGCACCGAAGCTGCGATCAAGACGAAAACGTTCTTGGGAGCGCGCATTCTGGAGGTCACCCCGCACGGCGAAGGCCAACTGTCCGCGCCGATTCCGCTCGACAGAACTACGCCGCCGTACCAGCTGCCCGACGCTTTGACCGACCTCGGCACGACGATCAGTGGGGTTGACACCGACCAGTTGTCCAAGTCGCTGACGGTGCTCTCGGACACATTCTCCGAAACCCCGGCAGATCTGCGGATTGCGATGCAGGGTGTCGCCCGACTCTCGCAAACGTTGGCCGATCGCGACGCGCAGCTGCGACGGCTGCTGGCCAACGCCAACAAAGCCACGTCGGTGTTGTCGGAACGCACGGACCAGATAGTCAAGCTGCTCGGCGACACCGACAGCATCCTGGCCGAACTGATGAGCGAAAGCCAAGCGCTGGACGAGATCTCAGGACGCACCGCCCAACTCAGCCAGCAGATCGAGGGCGCGATCGCCGAGAACCGCCAGTCTTTGAAACCGGCGCTTGACAAGGTCAACCAAGTGCTGACCATCTTGGACGACCACAAGCAGAAGATCGCGGAGTCGATCAAGAAGTTCAACGTCTACGCAATGTCACTGGGCGAATCGATGTCGGCCGGACCATTTTTCAAGTTCTACATCGCCAATCTGATACCGGGACAGTTCATTCAGCCGTTCGTCGACGCCGCCTTCTCCGATCTCGGCATCGACCCCAGCGTCCTGCTGCCATCGGAGCTGTCCGATCCCCAGGTCGGACAGCCGGCAACGCCAGCGCTGCCGATGCCCTATCCACGCACCGGCCAGGGCGGCGAGCCACGCGTCAACCTGCCCGATGCGATCACGGGTATCCCCGGGGACCCGCGCTACCCCTACCGCGAACCGCCACCCGCGCCGCCGCCGGGCGGTCCGCCGCCAGGACCGCCCGCAGCGGAGGTGGCCCCATGACCACACGCTCCATCGCCAGAGCCGGTCTCGCGTTCGCGTTGACGGCCGTGATGATCGCCGGCATCGTGCAGCTGGTGGCGGCTGCGGGCTCCGTCGGCCGCATACACGTGGCCGCCTACTTTGCCAACAGCAACGGCATTTTCGTGGGTGACGTGGTCAGCATCCTCGGCGTGCCGGTAGGCCGGATCGAGAGCATCGAACCCCAGCCGGAGTCCGTGAAGATCAGGTTCTGGTATGAGGACAAATACCAGGTGCCCGCAGATGCGAGGGCGGTGATCCTGTCACCGTCGCTGGTCACCGCCCGTGTCATCCAGTTGACCCCCGCATACACCGGCGGACCTGTGATGCCCGACAGCGCGGTGATCTCCAAGGAGCGCACCGCGGTTCCGATGGAGTGGGACGACCTCCGGCAGCAGCTCGAGAAGCTGGTCGCCATGATGCAGCCCACCAGAGCCGGTGGGGTCAGCCCGCTGGGTTCGGCGGTGACCACGACCGCCGAGAACCTGCGCGGCCAGGGCGCGACCATCAGGGATTCGATCGTCGAGCTTTCCAAGGCGATCACGGCGATCAGCGACCACAGCGACGACGTCTTCGGGTCTGTGAAGAACTTGGCCGTGCTGGTTTCCGCGCTTCAGACCAGCGGTGACCTGATGCGACAGCTCAACACGAACCTGGCATCGGTGACAGGCGTGCTGGCCAACGAACCCGACGAGATCGGAACCGCCGTCGCAGCCCTGCATGCCGTTGTGGGTGACGTCCAGAGCTTCGTCGCCGACAATCGGGAAACGCTCGGCACGACGTCGGACAAGCTGGCCGCTGTTTCCGATGCGGTGAACGCCAGCCTCGATGACATCAAGCAGACGCTGCACATCGCGCCGAACGAACTGCAGAACTTCATGAACATCTATCAGCCCGCCCAGGGCACGCTGAGCGGCGCACCGGCCTTCAACAACTTCGCCAATCCCCTCATGTTCCTGTGCGGCGCCATCCAGGCGGCGTCACGGAGGGGCGCCGAGGAGTCGGCGAAGCGATGTGTTCAGTACCTTGCGCCGATCGTGAAGAACCGCCAGTTCAATTTTCCTCCTCTCGGGGAGAACCTGGTCGTGGGCGCCGCGGCGCGGCCGAATGAGGTCACCTACAGCGAGCCGTGGATGAGGCCGGACTATGTTCCACCACAGGCGGGTTCGGCCGGCGCAGCGGACACCCCGCCGCCCCTGCCTGCCGAGGCGCACGCCGCACCGGTCGAGCCGCAAGCCACTAAACCCGACGAGGGGCTGACCGGGATGATGGTGCCGTCCGGAGTCGGTCCATGAGCGCGATGCGCCGCTGCGCGGCGGTGCGCGGAGCCGTCGGACTCATGGTGACGACGGCGATCCTTGCCGCGCTGACCGGATGTGGTTGGCGAGGCCTGAATTCGATGCCGTTGCCCGGCACGGCGGGCGGTGGCAAGGGTGCTTACACAATCCAGGTCCAACTGCCGGACGTCAGCAGCCTCGAGCCGAACTCGCGGGTGCAAGTGGGCGACGTGACCGTCGGCAACGTCACCAAGATCGAGCGGCAAGACTGGCATGCTCTTCTGACCATCAGGTTGGACGGAAGCGTCGACCTGCCCGCCAACGCGACGGCGACCATCGGCGAAACCAGTCTGCTTGGTTCGCTGCACATCGAATTGGCGCCGCCAACGGCGGTTCCACCAGCGGGCAGGTTGACCGACGGGGCGTTGATACCCCTCTCGTCATCGAGCAGCTATCCCACAACCGAGCAGACGCTGGGCGCAATCTCGTTGTTGCTCAACGGCGGTGGCGTCGGCCACGTCCAGGACATCAGCGAAGCGCTGAGCACCGCATTGACCGGGCGGTCCGGCGAGCTACGCAGTCTGATCGAGCAGATCGACGTGTTCGTCGGCAACCTCAATGACCAAACCGGCGACATCATCGCCACCGCCGACAGCGTGAATGATCTGGCCGGACAGATCGCTGCCCAGAAGCCGGTGGTCGATCGGGCGCTGGAGTCGATTCCCGACGCGCTCGGCGTGCTCAAGGACGAAAGAGAGAAGTTGATCGACGCCCTCGACCAGTTCGGCAAGTTCAGCGCACTGGTCGCCGACTCGACGATCAAGAGCAGGGACAACTTGGTCAGGGAGCTGAAAGACCTTGCGCCGGTGCTGCAGTCGCTGGCCGACGCGGGTCCGGCGCTCACTCACGCGCTGAGCCTGTTCGCGACATACCCGTTCTCCACAGAGAACATCGCGAAATGGCAGCGCGGCGACTACGCGAACCTGACCGCGATCATCGACCTGACCCTGAGCCGACTCGACGCATCATTTTTCACCGGGACCCGGTGGGAAGGCAATCTGACAGAGCTCGAGCTTCAGTGGGGTCGCACGATAGGACAACTACCCAGCCCGTACACGTTCGGCAATCCCCTTGTCGCGCCGTATCATTGGGATCAAGGGCCCTGACATGCCTCCGTTGACGAAGCGCAGCTTCATTCAGCTGATCGTGTTCGCCTGCGTGGCCGTCTTGGGCGGCGCGGTGATGGTGTTCGGTTACCTCAAAGTACCTGCCGCCCTGGGCGTGGGTCGCTATCACGTGACGGTCGAACTGCCGCGCGCCGCGGGGCTGTATGAGAGCGGAAACGTCACGTACCGCGGAACAGAGGTAGGGCGCGTCGAGAGCGTTCGACTCACCGACTCCGGCGTCGCGGCGGTTCTATCGCTGAGATCCGCCGTCGACATCCCCTCCGACCTCGTCGCAGAGGTGCACAGTCAGTCGGCCGTCGGCGAACAGTACGTCACGCTGCTCCCCCGCGCCGCCTCTCCGCCGTTGAAGGACGGCGATGTGATCCCGTTGAGCCGGACGTCGGTGCCGCCCGATCTCGACGACATGCTGGACGCGGCGAACGTCGGCTTGAACTCGATACCCGCCGACGACCTGCAGACGGCCGTCGACGAGGCGTACACCGCGGTCGGCGGCCTGGGTCCGGACCTGTCCCGACTCGTCACAGGCACCACTGCCCTTGCCGCAGGCGCGCGGGCCACCCTGGACCCGATGCTGACCCTGATCGACGCGTCCAAGCCCGTCTTGGACACGCAGACGGACACCGCCGATGCGGTACAGGCCTGGGCCGCGCACCTCGCCGAGATCAGCGGTCAGTTGCAAGCCAACGACACCGCCGTACGGGGGGTTCTCCAACGCGGCGGACCGGCCATGGACGAAGCGCGAAAGCTGTTCGACCGGGTGCAGCCCACGCTTCCGGTCTTGTTGGCAAACATGGTCAGCACCGGCAAGGTCGCGGCCGTTTACCGATCCGGCATCGAACAATTGCTGGTGCTCTTGCCCCAAGCCGCGGCCACCGCGCAGGCCGTCGATGTGGCCAATCGGAACACCCTGCAGGACTACCGGGGCTTGTTCCTCAGCTTCAACTTGAGGCTGAACCTTCCCCCGCCGTGCACAACCGGCTATCTGCCCGCTCAACAGCAGCGAGCCCCAGCGATCGTCGACTACCCGGACCGGCCGGCGGGCGACCTGTACTGCCGAGTGCCCCAGGACTCGCCGTTGAGCGTGCGCGGTGTGCGCAACACCCCTTGTGTCACGCGGCCGGGCAAGCGCGCGCCCACCGAGGCGCTGTGTGAGAGCGACGAGAACTACGTACCTCTCAACGACGGCTTCAACTGGAAGGGCGACCCGAATGCCACCCTCTCCGGACAGCCGGTTCCGCAACCGCCGCCGGTAGCGGCCGCGGAGTACAACCCAGCCGACGGGACCTACGTCGGACCCGACGGGCGGACGTACACCCAGTCGGACCTCGCCACTGGCGCGGAGAACAAGACGTGGCAGTCGATGCTGCTCCCACCCGAGGGCAACTGAGCTAGGGCTTGGGCGTCACCTCGACGCTCGGCGGCCGCGGTGACGGTTCTGGTTGCATCGACCGTCGAATGATCGAAAACGTCACGGCCCCAACGGCAATCACCGCCACGCCGGCCATCGCCAGCACAAGTGGTCGCGGCCGCCGCCTTGGCTTGCGCGTGTCCGCGGTCGCCTGGGGCAGGTTCGCGATGACCTCCTGTGCTGCGGCCAGCCCGGCAGCGATGGTCACCGACGCGTCGCCGAGCTCCTTGGCGAGCCTGCTTTTTTCGAGACGCTGACGAACACCGCTGGCGGCGGAGTGCGCGCCCTGCCAACTCAGCCCGACGGTGCCCCGCGTCACGTCGACGGGACCGACAGCGGTGTACTTCAGGCCGCGCGCAAATCGTTGGCCCGGGGTCAGCCGGGCATCCGTTATCGAGCTCATCTCCACCTCTTTCGCGACCCTGATGGGAATCGATGTCCAGCCTGCCATCAACGTCTACCCAACGGTGCGCGGTTCGGCGTCTACTGGGCGTGGCAGACTGGCTTCCCGTGACGAGCCCCATTCAGACAGCGACCGCGACTCTGCACACCAACCGCGGTGACATCAAGATCGCACTGTTCGGAAATCACGCCCCCAAGACCGTCGCCAACTTCGTCGGGCTGGCGCAGGGCACCAAGGACTACAGCACGGAGAACGCGACGGGCGGCGCGTCCGGCCCGTTCTACGACGGCGCCGTGTTCCACCGGGTCATCGACGGCTTCATGATCCAGGGCGGAGACCCGACCGGAACGGGCTCCGGCGGCCCGGGGTACGAGTTCGGCGACGAGTTCCACCCGGAGCTGCAGTTCGACAAGCCCTACCTTCTCGCGATGGCCAACCGCGGGCCGGGAACCAACGGCTCCCAGTTCTTCATCACGGTCGGCAAGACGCCGCACCTCAATCGCAAGCACACGATCTTCGGCGAGGTCGTCGACCCGGAGTCGCAGAAGGTGGTCGACGCGATCGCCGGCACGTCGACCGACGCGCGTGACCGCCCGAGCGATCCGGTGGTGATCGACTCGATCACCATCTCCTGATCGAGCGCTAGCTAGCGGCCGGCCAGTCCGGCCGCTGTCAGTGCGTCGAGCACCTCGATAGGGTCGGTGCCCAGATCCCATCGGGTGAGAACGAACAGCCGACCGTCGGTCGCGTCGATCTCGAGCAGCCGCACTTTTCGTGCGACGCGCCGGAATTCGGTGATCCGGATGATCTTGATATCCGGCTTGGCGAGCCGGTGTGCACGCAGTGGTCCGCGAATTAATAGACCGTCGTCGCTGATTGCCAGCTTTGGTCGCGCGCGCCACGAAAGGGTTGCAAACAACAGAAGTCCGGCTGCGGCAATGATCGTGAGAATCCGCCCGGGCACGTCTGTGACAAGGGTCACAGCGGCGATAGCCATCATAAGCCCGACTACGCCGCACGCTGCGATTCCGACGGCGGATGGACTCCACTCTGTTTGCTGCACGGCCATTTCACACCCCTTTACCCCGGTTAATGGGGTTATCCACAAGTGCTATCCCCAATGGGGATGAATCACAACGATGTGATTGGGTGACCATCAGGTTGCCGAACGGGTAACGCGCCAAGTCCAAGATAAATTCATTAGGACCAACGCGACTGTCACCGCCAGCGCATAGTTAGCAACAGACCGGTGATCATGAAAGCAAAGGCGATTCCGTAGTTCCACTGCGCGAGGTCTGCCATCCAACTGAGGAACGACGGCGCATCGGGACCGCTGGCCGCCAGCTGGAAAACGATCAGCCACGCCAAGCCCACCAGCATCAAGCCGATGAACAGGACCACGAACCAGACGCTCGACGGTCCTGCCTTCACCTTGACCGGTGTGCGGCTCACCGGGTTGACGGTGAAGTCGTTCTTCTTGCGGACCTTGGACTTGGGCATGGGTACCTTCACAAACAGTCGGCGCCACGTGGTGCGACGATGAAGCGGGTTTCACCTAAGAGGTTAACGTAGGTCGCCCGCAGGCCGAGAATTCGACAGGGGAGTAGCCGATGTCAGCGGAAGATCCCCAACGTGCGCGGGGGACCAGATCCGGCTGGCGGTTCGGCGTGCCGCTCGTCTGCCTGCTGGCCGGCCTGCTGCTCGCGGCCACACACAGCGTCTCCGGTGGTGGCGAGATCAGGCGCAGTGACGCACCCCGGCTGGTCGACCTCGTTCGGGAGGCCCAGCAGTCGGTCGACCGGCTCACCGTCCAGCGCGACGGCCTCGTCGCCGAGATCGACAACCACCATGGCGGCTCACCGGAGGCCGCCGCCGCGCTGGCGGCGATCCAGAAGCGCAACGCCGTGCTGGCCGCCGACGCCGGGCTCGACCCGGTCCGCGGCCCCGGTCTAGTCGTCACGCTGACCGACGCCCAGCGCGACGCCAACGGCCGGTTTCCCCGGGACGCTTCACCCGACGACCTGGTCGTGCACCAGCAGGACATCCAGGCCGTCCTGAACGCGCTGTGGAGCGCCGGCGCCGAAGGCATCCAGATGCAGGACCAGCGGATCATCGGGACGTCGGCGCCGCGTTGTGTCGGCAACACCCTGCTGCTGAATGGGCGCACCTACAGCCCGCCTTACGTCATCACCGCGATCGGCGACCCGGCGGCGATGCAGGCGTCCCTGGCGGCAGCCCCACTGGTGACCCTCTACAAGCAGTACGTAGTGCGATTCGGCCTCGGTTACGCCGAGGAGCCTCGTGCCTCGGTCGATCTGGTCGGGCACGGCGAGCCGGTGCGGATGCGCTTCGCCAAGCCGGCAGCGCCGATCGGCTACTGAGCCCTGGGCCGCCCGAATACGGGGTTTCGCGGATGTTTTCCGCGGGTCGGCTTCGCATGCTGGCTAGCATGAGCGCACCCGAAGCATGGAGCGACCTGGGCGTGAGCGAGCTGCCGACCGGAACCGTGACGTTGCTGCTGGCCGACGTCGAGGGCTCGACGCGGCTATGGGAAAGCCAACCGGAGGCGATGAACGCCGCGCTGGCCCGACTCAACAGCGCGGTATCGGATCTGGTCTCGATCCACGGCGGGGTGCGGCCCATAGAGCAGGGCGAGGGCGACAGCTTCGTGGTCGCGTTCGCCCGCGCCAGCGACGCGGTGGCGTGTGCACTGGAACTGCAGCGGGCGCCGCTTGCCCCGATCAGCCTGCGTATCGGCGTGCACACCGGCCAGATACAGCTGCGGGACGAAGGCAACTACGCCGGCCCGACAATCAACAGAACGGCGCGCCTGCGCGATCTTGGACACGGCGGCCAGACGCTGCTGTCGGGTGCGACGGAGCAGTTGGTGGTCGACTGGCTGCCGGCGGACGCTTGGTTGACCGATCTCGGGACTCACGAACTGCGCGACCTGCCCCGCCCAGAGCGGGCTGTGCAGTTGTGCCATCCCGACATTCGCAACGAGTTCCCGCCGCTGCGCACTGCCAAAAGTGTTGACACACTGAATCTTCCGGCCCAGCTCACCAGCTTCGTCGGGCGCGGCACACAGATGGTCGATGTGCGGGCGCTGTTGGTCGACAACCGCCTGGTGAACCTGACGGGCGCCGGCGGCGCGGGTAAGACACGACTTGCCGTCGAGATCGCGGCGCGCATCGGGTCCGACTTCCCCGACGGCGTCCACTACGTCGACCTGGCGCCGGTAACCCACCCCGATGTCGTGCCGGTGACGATGGCGCGTGCACTCGGGCTACCCGACCAGCCGGGCCGGTCGACGCTGGACGCCGTTGTCCGGCACATCGGTGAGCGGCAGATGCTGGTGCTGCTGGACAACTGCGAGCACCTCCTCGAGCCCGTCGCCACACTGGTGACCGAGCTTCTGGGCGCCTGCCCGGCACTGCGACTGCTGGCGACCAGCCGCGAGCCACTCGGGGTGCCAGGCGAGGTGACATTTCTGGTGCCGTCGCTGTCTTTGGCCGACGAGGCCATCGAGTTGTTCGCGGACCGCGCGCGTCGCAACCGGCCGGATTTCGTTGTCAGTGACGCGAATTCGGCCACGGTCCAGGAGATCTGTCGCCGCCTCGACGGCATGCCGCTGGCCATCGAACTGGCAGCGGCCCGGGTGCGGGCGTTGTCGCTCGACGACATCCTCGGCAGCCTGCACGACCGGTTCCGGCTGCTGACCGGCGGGGCGCGCACTGCGGTGCGCCGGCAACAGACGCTGCGCGCATCGGTCGACTGGTCGCACACCCTGCTGACCGAGTCGGAACGAACCCTGTTCCGGCGGTTGGCAGTGTTCCTTGGCGGCTTCGACCTGGACGCAGCGCAGGCAGTTGCGGGCACCACGGAAATCGAGAGGTACCAAGTGCTCGATCAGCTGACACTGCTCGTCGACAAGTCATTGGTCGTCGCCGAAAACACCAGCGGGCGAACGCGATACCACCTACTCGAAACTGTCCGGCAATACGCTTTGGAGAAGCTGGGGGAGTCGGGCGAGGCCGACGCCATGCGGTCGCGGCATCGCGACCATTTCGTGTCGGTGGCGGCGCTGCTGGATGATCCCGGGCGGCCCGATTATCTGGAACGACGACAACGGGCTGAGAGCGAATTCGACAATCTCCGGTCGGCCTTCGGGTGGAGTTTGGAAGCGGGCGACACGGAGATGGCACTGCGACTGGCGTCGTCGCTAAGCCCCGTGTGGCAGGACGGCGGCCGAAACGGCGAGGGATTGGCTTGGTTCGAAGCGGCTCTTGCGCAGAACGATTCACTGAAGTCGGTTCAGCCCGCCGTGTACGCCCGCGCGCTGATGGACAGGGTCATTTTGGCAGCGTGGACCCTTCGGGTCGAGAGTCTCGATGAGGCCGACAAAGCCCTGGCGCTGGCCCGTGACAGCGGTGATTCGGCACTGGTGATACGAGCGCTGATCGCACGAGGTGTCTGCACGTACTACGACGAAGAGCTGGCGGGGGCATGCTTTGCCGAGGCTGCCGAACTCGCGCAGGGCTTGAATGATCCATGGATTTGGAGCCAGATCTACCTAGAACAGGCCCGCTCATCGATCGGCGCCGGTTATCCGATCGCGGTTGAGATGGGAGCCGCGAAGGCGCTCGAGGTATCAACCGCAATAGGCAGCCACGCCACGACCCGTTTCTGTCACTTCGCTCAAGGCTGGGCACGCGCTTGGCAAGGCGACCTCGACGGTGCCCTTGCCAAGGCCGATGAAGCTGTCGACGAAGCCGCCGCAGCTCACGACACGATGCTGCAGCTGTATGCGCTCTTGGTACGGGGATTCGTCCGCGCGCATCTTGGCGACGCCGACGGCGCACGCGCATCTGCTGACTACGCACTCGAAGTCGCCGCCGACTTGATGGAGTTCTTCGTGGGCCCCGGTCAGGCGACCGTCGCGGCGGCCCATCAAGCGGCGGGTGATGCGGAAGCGGCCCAACAGGCTTACGCCGTGGCTCGAGAGAATGCAGGGCTCAATCGAATGGCTGCCGGCGTCTTCTGCTTTTCGGCTCTTGCGCCCCTGGCTTGCGGTGATTGGCAGACCGCGCGTCAGTGGGCCGACGATGACGTTGCGGCGGCGCACGGCTGCTACCGGTCGGCGGCCCTGACCACTCGCGCTTACGTCAAGCTCACCGACGGTGATCCTGAGGCAGCTGAGGAGGACGCGCATGCGGCGCTGTCCCTCGCGACGGAAGTCGGCTTGCAGAACCGGATGCCGCCGACCCTCGAGGTTCTCGCGAAGCTGGCCGCAATAGCGGGAAGCCACCGTGAAGCCGCGCGCCTGTTCGGAGCGGCTGAGGCACTGCGCCGCGTTACCGGCGAAGTGCGGTTCCCGAACTTCGACGCCGACTATGATGCCGCCATCGCGGAGCTACGGGCCGCTATGGGCGACAACGACTTCGAACAGGCGTGGGCCGAAGGGGCGGCACTCTCGGTCGACGAGGCGATCGCCTACGCGCAGCGCGGCCGCGGTGAACGCAAGCGTCCAAGCTCCGGCTGGAAATCGCTGACGCCGACCGAGCAGGACGTGGTGCGGCTGGTCAGCGAAGGGCTGTCCAACAAGGACATCGCCACCCGGCTTTTCATATCGCCGCGGACCGTGGAGACCCACCTCACCCACGTCTACTCGAAGCTCGGCCTCTCGTCCCGCGTGCAACTCGCCAAGGAGGCCGCCAGGCACGCCTAGTAACCTGGGCTGATGCAGGTCTTGGTCGTCGACAACTACGACAGCTTCGTGTTCAACCTGGTCCAGTACCTTGGCCAGCTCGGTGTGGACGCGGACGTCTGGCGTAACGACGACGAAGGGCTGTCCACCGAGGACGACATCGCCAAGGCCGCCCGGGATTTCGACGGCGTCCTGCTCAGTCCAGGACCTGGCACCCCCGAGCGCGCAGGCGCCTCTATCCCACTGGTGCGGGCCTGCGCTGCGGCGAAGACCCCACTGCTGGGGGTATGCCTGGGCCACCAGGCAATCGGGGTGGCGTTCGGCGGCACCGTCGACCGCGCGCCAGAGCTGCTCCATGGCAAGACCAGCACCGTGTTTCACACCAATGCCGGTGTGCTGCGGGGTCTTCCGGATCCGTTCACCGCGACGCGGTACCACTCGTTGACGATTCTGCCCGACACGGTTCCGGCCGAACTGGAGGTCACCGCGCGCACTGAGGGCGGGGTCATCATGGGCGTGCGGCATGTCGAGCTGCCCATTCACGGTGTGCAGTTCCATCCGGAGTCGATCCTCACCGAGGGCGGGCACCGGATGCTGGCCAATTGGCTGGCCTACTGCGGGACGGCCCCCGCCGAGTCACTGGTGCGCACGCTCGAGGACGAGGTGGCCAACACGGTGCGCGCCGCTACGCAGCGAAGCTCAGCGTGATCGTCGAGGTGAAGTTCACCGTGGTTCCGGGCGCGGGGCTCTGAGTGACCACCGCAGCCGATCGCTGACCGCTGTCGCGCACATCGGCGCCCTTGTCGAGATCCCCGGTCCAACCCAGCGCCCTCAGGCGGGGCTCGGCGTCCGCCCAGAACTGCCCGCGCAGATCGGGCATCGTGAACTGGTTGCATTGCGACTTCTGTAGCTGGACCGCGGTGTCGACCGGTATCTGCTGTCCCGAGGGCGGATCGGTACCGACTATCTGGCCGCATGGTGCGGTGTTGTCGACGGGAACCGGGATGATATTGGTGAAGCCGGACGCAGTCAGGATCTGCCGGGCTGAATCCTCGGTCTGGTTCTTGACGTCGGGCACGGGTCTGGCTTCTGGTCCGGAACCGACCGCGATGGTGATCTCGTTGGTGATCGCCGAAGTCTGGTTGGCAGGCGGGATGGTTCCCACCACCTTGTCCTTCTGCTCGGGGGTGGACGCCGACGGGGTCTGCTTGAACTTCCCGAAACCGGCGTCCTTGAGCTTCTCGACACACTGAGCCGCCGTCAGGTTCGCGCAATCCGGGATCTCGCGCTGCTCCGGACCGGTCGACACGTTCAGCGTGATCTCGGCGCCGGCATCCACGGAGGAGTTGGCGGCCGGATCGGTGTCGATCACATGGTCCGGCTGGACGGTTGAATCGGGCTTCTGCTGCGTGCGGGTCTTGAACCCGGCGTTCTGCAGCGCTACGACGGCATCGGCAGACGCTTGACCGCGCACGTCGGGGACCTGCACGCTGCGCGTATTGCCGCCGATCATGTTGATTCCGATGGTCACCACCACGGTGAGCACCGCAAGGATCGCGACCGCGATCAGCCACCGGCCGACCGACTGGCTGCGGTCCCGCTCGTAGCCGGGCCGGTGGGTCGGCAGCTGTTCGGTCTGCGGATTCCGATCCATCGGACCGGGCGACGCCAACAGCGAGGTGCGCTCGGCGTCGGTGAGCACCTTCGGCGCATCCGGCGCCTCACCGCTGTGCACCCGGATCAGGTCGGCGCGCATCTCCGCAGCGGACTGGTAGCGATTGTCGGGGTTCTTGGCCAGCGACTTGAGCACCACCGCGTCCAGTTCGGGGGAGATGCCGGTATGGCGCTGAGACGGCGGAATGGGATCTTCACGGACGTGTTGGTATGCCACGGCGACAGGGGAATCGCCGACGAAAGGCGGTTCGGCGGTGAGGATTTCGTACAGCACGCAGCCCAGCGAGTAGACGTCGGAACGGGCGTCGACCTTCTCGCCGCGCGCCTGCTCAGGCGAGAGATACTGCGCGGTGCCGATGACCGCCGCCGTCTGCGTGACGCTGTTGCCCGCGTCGGCGATGGCCCTGGCGATGCCGAAGTCCATCACCTTCACCGCGCCGGTCTTGCTGATCATGATGTTGGCCGGCTTGACGTCGCGGTGGATGATGCCGTGTTGGTGGCTGAAGTTCAGCGCCTGGCAGGCGTCGGCGATGGTCTCGATGGCGCGCTGAGGCGGCATCGGCCCGTCGTTGTGCACGATGTCGCGCAGCGTGACGCCCTCGACGTACTCCATGACGATGTAGGGCAGCGGGCCGTTGGGCGTCTCCGCCTCGCCGGTGTCGTAGACCGCGACGATCGCCGGGTGGTTCAGCGCCGCCGCATTCTGAGCCTCACGGCGAAACCTCAGATAAAAGCTCGGGTCGCGCGCCAGGTCCGCGCGCAGCACCTTGACCGCCACGTCGCGATGCAGACGCAGATCGCGCGCGAGATGGACCTCGGACATGCCTCCGAAGCCGAGAATCTCGCCGAGTTCGTAACGGTCGGACAGGTGTTGCGGGGTGGTCATTCCAATGTCTGTTCTGAATCCCAGTGCGCCGCCCGCAACGGTGCGGACGGCGCGATCGTGTCGGGTAGGAGTACCCCGATTTGTTCTCCACCATGACCGACGGACCCGTCATCGGTCCAGCCGGGGATGCTGACCAGCGGCGGAGCCCCGTTGGGAGTTGTTTGGGTGACGGTGTCGGTGACCGTCGGCGGCGGTGATTGGTGGTCCTTCTTGTCCTGGGCGTTCAGCACGATCAGGATCGCGATGGCGATCGCCAGCGCACCCAGCACACCGGCCGCCCACAGCAGCGCCCGCTGGCCCGACGAGAACGTCCGCCTGGCCGCGGGGGGAGCAGGAGGCCGATGCACGCCGGTAGCCGGCCGGGCGGCCCGACCCGCTGTCGCGGGCCCGCGGGTGGTCATTGCGGCACTCGGGGGCGCAGATCCCACAGCCGTCGGGGTGGCTCGGCCGATACTGGGCGCGGCATTGGGCCGCGGCGGCCTGCGACCGGACCGCACCGCGGCGACGGCGTCGGCGAACGGGCCGCCGGACCGGTAACGCATGCCGGGATTCTTCACCAGCGTGATCTCGATCAGCTCGCGCACATTGGGCGGCAGATCGGCGGGAAGCGGCGCGGGGGTCTCCTTGATGTGCTTCATCGCAACCGTGAGGGCGCCGTCACCGGTGAACGGTCGCTTACCCGAAACCACCTCGTAGCCAACGACTCCCAGCGAATAGACGTCGCTGGCCGCGGTCGCGTCATGGCCCAGCGCCTGTTCCGGGGCGATGTACTGGGCGGTGCCCATCACCATGCCGGTCTGGGTGACCGGCGCCGCGTCGACGGCCTTCGCGATACCGAAGTCGGTGAGCTTCACCTGACCGGTGGGGGTGATCAGGATGTTGCCCGGCTTGACGTCGCGATGGACCAGCCCTGCGGTGTGGGCGACCTGTAGGGCCCTGCCCGTCTGC
Source organism: uncultured Actinomycetota bacterium (assembly GCA_963813275.1). Taxonomy (GTDB): domain Bacteria; phylum Actinomycetota; class Actinomycetes; order Mycobacteriales; family Mycobacteriaceae; genus Mycobacterium. The sequence goes on from CAWEYH010000004.1 coordinate 167,688, forward strand.
TCCAGCATGTCCAGTGCATGCCGCAACGACAGCCTGCCGGTGCGTTTGAGCACCGAGTTGAGCGGCTCGCCGTTGACTAGCTCCATCACCAGGTAGGCGGTGCGGCCCTCACCGTCCATGTCGGTCTCGCCGTAGTCGTACACGCTCGCGATACCCGGATGGTTGAGCATCGCGACCGTGCGTGCTTCGGCACGGAACCGCTCGACGAACTCCGGGTCGGAGGAGAATTCGGCTTTGAGCACCTTCACCGCGACCCGCCGGCCCAGCCGCGAGTCGACAGCCTCCCACACCTGACCCATGCCACCGGTGGCGATCAGCCGCTGCAGCCGGTAGCGGCCGGACAGCGTCACCCCTACGCGGGGGCTCATTGCTCGCCTCCCACTCGCTCCGGTCCTCGCTCGTGCCTCGCTGCGATCCTCACTCGCGCTCGGCTTCGGGGGCTCATTGCTCGCCTCCCACTCGCTCCGGTCCTCGCTCGTGCCTCGCTGCGATCCTCACTCGCGCTCGGCTTCGGGGACTCATGTTCCCTCCCGCAATGCCGCGGCGATCGCGGCCCGGCCGATGGGCGCGGCGAGCGCGCCGCCGGTGGCCGAAAGCCTGTTGCCGCCGTTCTCTACCAGCACCGCGACCGCGACCTTTGGTGCGCGAGCAGGCGCGAACGCGATGTACCACGCGTGTGGCGGGGTATTGCGCGGGTCGGTCCCATGCTCCGCGGTGCCTGTCTTGGATGCGATCTGCACGCCGGCGATGGCTCCCTTCTGCTGCGTCACCTGCTCGGCGTCGACCATCAAGTCAGTAAGTGTATCGGCGACCTGCGGTGACACTGCACGCCGCTGCTCGTGCGGCATCGTCGTCTCGATATTGGCCAGGTCGGGTCCCTTGAGGCTGTCGACCAGGTACGGCTGCATCGTCACCCCTTTGTTCGCGATGGTGGCGGCCACCATCGCGTTCTGAAGCGGGGTGAGTGCGACGTCCTTCTGCCCGATGCTCGACATGCCCAACGCGGCGGCATCGGAGATCGGTCCGACGGTGGACTCGGCGACTTGCATCGGAATCGGCGGCGGAGTGGAGTCGAGGCCGAACGACTGGGCGGTGGACTTCAGTTGGTCGGCTCCGGTGTTGATCCCGAGCTGGACGAACGCGGTGTTGCACGACTTCGCGAACGCTTCCCGCAGCGAGGCGGTCGGACCACCGCCGCACGGCGTGCCGCCGAAGTTCTCCAACGTTGCGGTGCTGTCCGGCAACGGAATTTGTGCGGCCGCGGGCAGCTGGACATCGGGTGTCGCACCGCTTTGCAAAGCCGCGGCGGTGGTGATCACCTTGAATGTCGATCCGGGCGGATAGGTCTCCGAGATCGCCCGGTTCAGCAGGGGCGAGCCGGGGTTGTCCCGCAGCTGTTGCCAGGCTTCGGCCTGCTCGTTCAGGTCGTGGCTTGCCAGCAGATTCGGGTCGTACGAAGGAGCCGAGACCATCGCCAGGATCTTCCCCGTCGACGGTTCCAGTGCGACCACCGCGCCCGTGCACGGGCCGCTGCAGCCGTCCTGCATGGCATCCCAGGCCGCTTGCTGCACTTGAGGTTTGATCGTGGTCGCCACGTTGCCGCCGCGCGGGTCGCGGCCGGTGAAGAAGTCGGCCAGACGACGGCCGAACAACCGCTCGTCGGAGCCGTTGAGGATGGTGTCCTCGGCGCGCTCCAGTCCGGTGCTCGAATACGACAGGGAGTAGAAGCCGGTGACGGGCGCGTACGTGAGCGGATTGGGATAGACCCGCAGGAACCGGAAGCGGCCGTTGGTCGATACCGAATACGCCAGCAGCTGGCCGCCCGCCGAGATCTGGCCGCGCTGGCGCGAGTATTCGTCGAGCAGCACCCGCTGGTTGCGGGGGTCTGCGCGAAGACCGTCGGCGGTGAAGACCTGCGTCAGGGTCGCGTTGGCCAACAGCAGCACGATCAAGACCATGATCATCAGCGAGATGCGACGCAGCGAGGTGTTCATACCTTATCGATCACCTCAGTGGACGCCGCCGCGATCGATGTGGTGTTCGGCGGCTTGGTCACGATCGGGCGGCGGGCCGCATGCGAGATTCGGACCAGGATGGCCAACAGCACGTAGTTGGCCAGCAGCGACGATCCGCCGTAGGACATCCACGGCGTGGTCAGACCGGTCAGTGGGATCAGCTTGGTCACTCCGCCCACCACGATGAACAACTGGATCGCCAGCGTCGACGCCAAGCCGGCGGCCAGCAGCTTGCCGAAGCTGTCGCGGACCGCGATCGCGGTGCGCAAGCCGCGAATGATGACGATCGTGTACAGCATGAGCACGCCCGCAAGGCCGACCAGGCCCAACTCCTCGCCGACGGCGGCGATGATGAAGTCCGTCGACGCCGCGGGCACCGCACCCGGCTGACCGTTACCGAGGCCGGTGCCGAAGATCCCGCCCGTCGCGAAGCTGAACAGGGACTGCACCATCTGGTAGCCGGCGCCGTCGGGGTCGGCGAAGGGGTCCAACCACGTCTGCACGCGGATGCGGACGTGAGCGAAAACATAATATGCCGCAACGCTTCCCGCGGCGAACAGCGCCAAGCCGATGACGACCCAGCTGAACCGGTTCGTGGCCACGTACACCAACACCAGGAACGAGGCGTACAGCAGCAGTGAGGTGCCGAGGTCCTTTTCGAAGATCATCACGCCGACCGAGATGATCCACGCCGCAAGCAGCGGGGCCAGGTCTCGGGGACGCGGCAGATCCATACCGAGGATGTGTTGGCCTGCACTGGTGAACACGCTTCGCTTGGACACCAGCACCGCGGCGAAGAAGATCAGCAGCAGGATCTTGGAGAACTCGGCGGGCTGAATCGAGAAGTGGGGCAACTCAATCCAGATTTTCGCGCCGTTCTGCTCCGAAACAGAGCTCGGCAGCACGGCGGGAATCGCGAGCAGTATCAGGCCCGCGGCGCCGCAGACGTAGCCATACCGCGCGAGGATCCGGTGGTCGCGCAGAAAGACGACGACCAACGAGAACGCGATCACCCCCACCAGGGTCCACAGCATCTGCTGGTTGGCGCTCGGCCCGTGGGTGCCGTCGGAGGTGACGTCACCGGCCAGGTCGAGGCGGTGAATCATCACCAGCCCCAAGCCGTTCAGCAGCGCCACCACTGGCAGCAGCAGCGGATCGGCGTAGGGGGCGAAGCGCCGGATCGCCAGGTGCGCTCCGCCGAACAGCGCCATGTACGCGAGTGTGTAGGAGGCAAGGTCCCAGCGCAGGCCCTGCTCCTGGTTGGCCTCCACGATGAGAAGCGCCACGGTGGTGATGAGCGTGGCGAACCCCAGCAGAAGCAGTTCGGCATTGCGCCGCGTGGGCAGCGGCGGCATCGCCGAGACAGCAGGCTGGGGTTGGGTCGTCATGAAAGGGTCCGGCAGGTCTTCCCGGGCTCGGCGGGCGGCGGGGGCAGCGCGGTGGCCGTCGGTGACGGGGGAGCGGTAACCGTGGTGGGGGTCTCCGGCGCTGGGCCGGGAAGTGGTCCGCGCGTTGGGCTTTCCGAAGGACTACCGGGGTTGATCGGCGTGTCCGGCGCAGGCCCGACCGAATCCAGCGGTCCGGGCGCAGGAGGAGGCAATGACGGAGGCGGCGGCGGGGTCGGGGTGCGGGTCGGGCACGTCGGCAACACCGAGCTGCGGGCCAGTTCCTCGATCTGGGCGATGGCGTTGTCCAGGCTGCCCGACGGGAGTCCCGCGATCACCTGCGCGCGTTCGGATGGGCGCATGTCGTCGACACCAAGCATGCGGCAGTCCAGACTCGTGTGGGCTTGCCCGGCGCTGATGAGCGACAAGTCATTTCGTTCGTTCAGGCAACCGAGGAGGTACGGCTCCTGAAGCTGGTAACCGAGAAAGGAACCCTGGACACCCCGCATGATCGACACCGTGCCGTCGTGCTGGGTGACGTAGTAGTTGCTGCGGACGATCTCCCTGCCGACCGCGAGACCAGCCAGCACGACGAGCACCAGCAGCGCGGCCGCGATGAAGATCCGGCGCCGTGACCGCTTGGGAGGCGGAAGCTCTTCCGGTTGGGGCACAACACGTTTGGCTTCAGTGCGCCGCGGGTTGAATGCCGAGGCACGTCCGGCAGCCGTGTCGGGCGGGGCGACCTGGTCGTCGTCGCCGGACACCGCACCCGCAAGGATGGGCTGTGTCTGTCCGTAGTCGTAGTCGACAACGTCGGCGACGACCACCGTGACGTTGTCCGGCCCGCCGCCGCGCAGCGCGAGTTCGATTAGGCGATCGGCACTTTCGGCGACATCGGCGATGTGTAGCGCGTCCAGAATCGTGTCGTGACTGACCGGGTCGGACAACCCGTCGGAGCACAACAGATAGCGATCGCCGGTACGGGCCTCCCGCATGATCAAGGTCGGCTCGACCTCGTGGCCGGTGAGCGCCCGCATGATCAGCGAGCGCTGCGGGTGGCTGTGCGCCTCTTCGGCTGTGATGCGCCCCTCGTCGACGAGTGTCTGAACGAAAGTGTCGTCCTTGGTGATCTGTGCGAGGTCGCCGTCGCGAAGCAGATAGCCTCGCGAGTCGCCGATGTGCACAAGCCCAAGCCTGTTGCCGTCGAACAGGATTGCGGTGAGCGTGGTGCCCATGCCTTCCAGCTCGGGGTCGGCCTCGACGTGTGCGGCGATCGCCGAGTTGCCGTCGCGGACCGCGGAGTCGAGTTTGGAGAGCAGGTCACCGCCGGGTTCGTCGTCGTCAAGGTGTGCCAACGCGGCGATCACCAACTGCGACGCCACTTCGCCTGCCGCGTGACCGCCCATACCGTCAGCGAGCGCGAGCAGCCGCGCGCCCGCGTACACCGAGTCCTCGTTGTTGGCCCGGACCAGGCCGCGGTCGCTGCGCGCGGCGTATCGAAGCACGAGGGTCATGCCGCTCTCCCCCTACCCTTGGGGTGGGTGGGCCCCCAGCTTGCGAGGGGAGTACCCTCACGCGTGCGCAGGGACGTCACGGGCGCAACTCGATCACCGTCTTGCCGATTCGAACCGGCGTGCCCAATGGAACCCTTACCGCCGTAGTCACCTTCGCCCTGTCAAGGTATGTGCCGTTGGTCGATCCTAGGTCTTCCACATACCATTCCGAACCCCGCTGCGACAGTCGGGCGTGCCGAGTCGAGGCGTAGTCATCGGTGAGCACCAGCGTCGAGTCGTCGGCCCGGCCGATCAAGACCGGCTGGCTGCCCAGCGTGATGCGGGTACCAGCCAGCGCGCCGTCGGTCACCACCAGGGTGCGCGCGATGTGACGGCGTTGCCGCGACGGCAGGAGCGAACCGCGAAGCGGAAGGCCGCGCCGAACCATCACCGAACCAGAAGGCGCGTAAATATCGGTGCGCAGAATCCGCAGCACCGACCAGATGAAGAGCCACAACAAGAGCAGGAACCCGACGCGCGTCAGCTGCAGCACCAGTCCCTGCATCTGACGTCCTCTCCGTCCCCGCCCCAGTCCGGTCGCGCCGACGACACGGCCAGTGCTGTGTCTACTTCGCTCCTTGCGTGCGCTGGCCTGCCTCGCTCCTGGCGTGCGCCGAGCCTGCCTCGCTCCTCGCGTACGCTGAGCCTGCCTCGCTCCTCGCGTGCGCGATGAACCTCGGCAACGTCACGATACTTCGACAGCTAGCGGCGTGAGTACGAAGCCGACAGCTTGTCGCCGTGCTGTGACCAGCCGGGATCCTCAGTGGACGCGGACGATGATTTCGGAGTGCCCAAGCCGGATCACGTCGCCGTCAGCCAGCTGCCACTCCTGCACCGGCGCGTTGTTCACCGTGGTGCCGTTGGTGGAGTTGAGGTCGGCCAGTAGCGCGACTTGTCCGTCCCAGCGGATCTCCAGATGCCGACGGGAGACGCCGGTGTCGGGCAGCCGGAATTGGGCGTCCTGGCCGCGTCCGATCACGTTGGCGCCTTCGCGCAACTGGTAGGTCCTGCCGCTGCCGTCGTCGAGCTGAAGCGTGATGGTGGCGCCGCCGGCCGGGTAGTCACCCTGCCCGTAGCCGCCGCCGTAGCCGGGCGCAGCCCCGGGAGGGCCATAGTCGTACCCCGCGCCCGCGGGCTCGGCGTAGCCCTGGTCGGCATAACCGGCGCCGGCAGGCGCCTCGCCGTAGCGACCGTAGTCGGGCTGTGCGTAGTCCTGGCGGCCGTACTGCTGGCCGCCATAATTCTGGTCCGGGTAGCCGCCGCCCTGGTCGGGGTAACCGCCCTGCTCGGGCGGATAGCCGCCCTGATCGGGATAGGCAGGCCGCGGTTCTTGACGGCCGTAGTCGTCGGGACGAGGAGCGGCAGGCGGGCGACCGTAGTCACCGCCGCCGTACTCGCCGCCGTAGCCCGGCTGCTGACCACCGGGCGGCGGGTAGCCGCCGGCAGGTGGCTGGCGGTAGCCGCCCTGATCGGGGTAGCCACCCTGAGGAGGTCCGTAGCCGCCTCCTGCGGGTGGGCGCTGCTCATAGGACGGCGGGGGATAGCCGCCCTGGTCGGGGTAGCCACCCTGCTCGGGTGGATAGCCGCCCTGGTCCGGGTAGCTGCCCTGCTCGGGGTAACCCGGGCGCTGGCCGTAGCCGGGGTCGCCGCCGGGCGGCTGGTAGCCGCGCTGGTCGGGCGGGTACTGGCCGCGGGGCTCCTGGCCGCCCTCGCGGTCCTCGGGGCGCCCGTAACGGTCGTCGTAATGCTCGTCGGGCCGCCCCTGTCCCTGGCCTCCGCGGTAACTCGGGTTGTCGGTCATTGGTTGTACTCCTGGTTCTGCGGTGTACGGGCGGTCTTGTGGTGCTGGGGCGGGTTCACCAGTGGCTGAGTCAGGATTGACCGCACCACGAGCGCGGAACTGTCCGGTATGCAGGTTCCCCGATTGCTCAAATCTAACGACCACATCACCATACGTTTGCCACCCCTGCTCGTGGATGTAACCCTCCAAGTGCTTGGCAAATGTGGTCGGCGTGATGTCGGGGTCAGCGCTTACCTTCTGATAGTCGGGCACGCTGAGGGTAATGAAGTATTCGTTGGGGGCCAAAAGCCTGCCACCGGCGAGCTCGCGCACTCCGGCTTCGGCTTCCCGCTGCAGCATCGCCTCGACCTCTTGCGGCACAATCGATCCGCCGAATACCCGCGCGAAGGCGTCGCCCACGGTCGCCTCAAGCTTGCGCTCGATGCGGTCAGCAAGACCCATCTGATCGCCTGCCTTTGTCGCCGTGGTCCGTCATTTCTGGTGACATGCCCGGTCACCCGCGTGTCGCGTGACCACACCTGTCACATTGCATGGTATCGGGCCAGTACACGGATGCGGGACCAACAGAACTCTGAGAATCGTCTTGGCGCAGGTGGCGGCCGTCTGGACCGGATCGGTACGGTTGGGGATCGGGGTCGCTTCAGTGATAGGCTCCCCCGGTTGTTGGGGCGAGTGGCGGAATGGCAGACGCGCTGGCTTCAGGTGCCAGTGTCCTTCGGGACGTGGGGGTTCAAGTCCCCCTTCGCCCACAATCAACGGCCCCCGAGGTGTCGGTTGCGCCGTAGCCGCTGTCGATAAGCTGTGATGTCAACCTCGGGAGGACGAGGAGGCGTCGATGACCGCGGGAGTGACCGAGCCGCCGGCAGGCATAGGCGAAGACGGCCGACACCTCTACACATGTCCGCTGTGTGAGGCCATGTGCGGGCTGGAGATCGACGTCAAGGACGGCAGGGTCGCCGGTATCCGCGGCAACCGCGACGACACCTGGAGTCGCGGACACATCTGCCCCAAGGGTGCAACGCTTGGCGCCCTGCACGAGGACCCCGACCGCATCCGCCGTCCGATGATCAAAGTCGACGGGCAGTGGCGGGAAGTCAGTTGGGACACGGCCTTCCGACGCTGCACCGAACTGCTCGCTCCCGTCATCGAGAAGCATGGGATCGGCGCGGTCACCTGCTACACGGGTAACCCGCTAGCGCACTCCTTCTCCCTCGGCCGCTACACCGGGATCCTGCTCGGCATGTCCGGCATTCCGCTCAGCTATTCGCCTGGCACGGTCGACCAATGGCCCAAGAATCTGTCGTCGCACCTGATGTACGGCGGCTGGTGGACGTTCCCGGTGCCCGACATCGAGCGCACCGATCTTCTGATCGTGATGGGCGCCAACCCGGCCGCATCGCAGGGATCGCTGATGGCCGCGCCCGACGCGATGGGCATCATCGACGGAATCCGCAAGCGCGGCAAGGTCATTGTGATCGATCCCGTGAAAACGGCGACCGCCGCGAGAGCAGACGAGTGGCTACCGATCACGCCTGGCACCGACGCGGCGCTGCTGTTGGCGGTCGCCCACACGCTGTTCGCAGAGGACCTCGTTCGCCTCGGCGACCTCGGGGCCCACATCGACGGGCTGGACCGGATGCGCGCGGTCGCCGCCGAGTGGCCGCCGGAGCGGGTCGCGGCCGTCACGAACATCGACGCCGAGCGCATCCGCGCGCTGGCCCGAGAGCTGGCCGCAACCCCACGCGCGGTGGTGTACGGCCGGATCGGCACGTGCAACCAGGAATTCGGCAGTTTGGCCAGCTGGCTCGTCGACGTCGTCAACATCCTGTCCGGTCACTTCGACGTCGAAGGCGGCAGCATGTTTCCCCGGGCGGCGGCGTGGTCGGTCACGGTGCAGCCGATTCCGGGTCTGGAGGACGGCGCGCCGGAATTCGGCCGGTTCCGTACCCGCGTGCGCGGCGCCAAGGAGGTGCTCGGCCAGGTGCCGGTGTCCTGTCTCGCCGAGGAGATCGCGACGCCGGGCGAGGGGCAGATCAAGGCGCTGATCACGGTGGCGGGCAACCCGGTGCTGTCGACGCCCGCCGGCCACAAGCTCGACGAGGTGCTGCCGACGCTGGACGCGATGATCGCCGTCGACCTGTGGCTCAACGAGACCACCCGGCACGCCGACGTGATCCTGCCCGGGTCGTCGCCGTTGGAACAGCCGCACCACGACGACCTGATCCTCAACTTCGCGATCAACAGTGTCGCCAACTATTCGCCCCCGGTGTTCGAACGGCCCGATCCCGACGCGCCGGAGGAGTGGGAGGTGCTGATCCGGCTGACCGGCCTGTGCACCGGCGTGCCCGCCGAGGACGTCGACGTCGCCGCGATCGATGACGGCTTCTTCGACTACATGGCGAACACGTTGGGTCTCGACGGCGCGGAGATCCGCGAGCACTACGACTCGGTTGGTTTGGCTGGCGGCCCAGAGCGCATCCTCGACTTCACGCTGCGCACAGGACCGTTCGGCGATCAGTACGGCAAGAACCCCGACGGCGTGACGTTGGACAAACTGAAGGCCCAGCCCAACGGCATCAACTTCGGCCCGATGATTCCACGGGTGCCAGACGTGCTCGGCACGTCGGACGGCAAGATCAGGCTGGCGCCGCCCTATCTGCTCGACGACCTGCCGAGGCTGGCCGCCCGGCTCGACCGGGCACCCGACGAACTGGTGCTGGTGAGCCGTCGCCATCTGCGGTCGAACAACTCATGGCTGCACAACGTGGCGCCGCTGATGAAGGGCAAGGACCGCTGCACGCTGTTGATGCATGACGACGACGCGAAGCGGCGGGAAGTGACCTCCGGCGATCTGGTCACGGTGATGTCCTCGGGCGGCCACATCGAGGTGCCCGTCGAGGTGACCGACGCGATCATGCCCGGCGTGGTGTCCATGCCGCACGGTTGGGGCCACGGCAAGGCGGGCACCAGGATGGCGGTCGCGAACGGATCGCCGGGCGTGAACACCAACGTGCTCTCACCGCCGACCTTCATTGACGAGCCGTCGGGCAACGGAGCGCTGAACGGCATCCCGGTGACGGTCACGCCGGTGCGGGCCTGAAAGTATCTTTCGTGTGGGCAACAACGAGCGCGCGAAGATCGTCATGTCCGACGAGGAGATCGCCGAATTCATCGAACGCAGCCGCACGGCCACGATGGCCACCGTGCTGCCTGACGGGCGACCGCACCTGGTCGCGATGTGGTACGCCGTCGTCGACGGCGAGATCTGGTTCGAGACCAAGGCCAAGTCGCAGAAGGCGGTGAACCTGCGCCGCGACCCGACCATCACGGTGATGATCGAGGACGGGCAGAGCTACGACACCCTGCGCGGAGTGTCCATCGACGGCCGCGCCGAGATCGTCGACGACCCGGAAACCAATCTGCGCGTAGGGAAAAGCGTGTGGGAGCGCTACACCGGTCCCTACACCGACGAGATGCGACCGTTCGTCGATGCGATGATGCGCAACCGGATCTGTGTGCGCGTGGTGCCGGGCCGGCTGCGCAGTTGGGATCACCGCAAGCTGGGCATGGACCCGATGCCGATCGGCGGCAGCACCGCACAGTATCTAGGTTGAAGCAATGGATGCCGACAAGAAGCCCAAACAGCTGAACGCGCCGTTCGTCAAGACGGGGATGAGGTACGCCGGACGCGCGCACGCGTGGGTCTACCGCCGCAGTGGCGGGAGGATCGGCGGCACCTGGCGCGTCGGTTCGGGCGCGAAGAAGCCGGTGCCGACGCTGCTGCTCGAACACCGTGGTCGTAAGTCCGGCAAGCTGTTCGCGACCCCATTGGTCTACATCACCGACGGCGACAACGTGATCGTCGTGGCATCGATGGGCGGCCGCGACGATAACCCGCAGTGGTACCACAACCTGATCGCCGATCCCGACGTGCACATCGAGATCGGTCGCGACCGCCGGGCTGTGCATGCCGTGCTCGCCAGCCCCGAGGAGAAGGACAGGCTCTGGCCGAAGCTGGTTGAGGCTAATGCTGACTTCGACGTGTACACGGTGTGGACCGACCGGGACATCCCGGTCTTCATTCTGAAGCCGCGCTAGCCTCGGCTCGGGGGGCGGAAGCCGGGGTTCACCAGACCAGTCGCCACCGCGTTGCCGATTGGGCCGAGGCGGTCGAACAATGCCGCGGCGCCAGTGGCCACGCCGGCGTGGCTGTAATGCGTGAGGGCGGCCAGACCGATGTACTCGCCGTCGGGCAGCCGGCTCAGGGTCAGCGTGTAGTCAGCATTGATGAAGTTCAAACCGCTTGCGCTGGAATGGGTTAGCGAGCTCGTCACATCGCCGGCCATGGCGGCACGGACGAACGGCGTCACCGGTTCGCCGTCCACGAGTGGCTTGACGTCACGCACCCATGCGAACTTCTGGCCGCCGTGCCGCCACTCGGTCAGATCCTGGCTCGGCGCCGTCAGCTCCGAATTCGCGCTGTAGGCCCAGAGTTCCATGGTGAAGTCGCCGGACACGTCTGCCGGCTTGGTCGGCGGCGGCGGCATATCGATCGGCAGCGTCCAGGCCGGGTCGGGCGGTTGTTCGGCCCGGCGCAGGAACAGCGCACTGGCCCGGCCGACCACGGTGCCGTTCTGCCGCATCGCGGCATCGACGAGACGAATCCGCCTGCCCTCGCGCTCGACAGTGGTGTCCACCCGCACCGGCTCGGCGAGCGCGACCGGGCGCAGCAGGTCGACGGTCAGCCTTGCCGGCTGCAATTCGGGATCGTCGCTCGCGCGCTCGATGGCCCGGCCCAACAACCCACCGACATAGGTGCCGCTGATCGTCGAACCCCACGGACCCCGCGCGAGCGGGCTTGGTACCAGTACGTCCCCGTCGGCGGTGAAGAACGCCTGGTCATGACTCGTCATCGCCCAAGACGATAGCGGGCCTAATCGTCGACGATGTCCTGGTACTCGCCGTGCTTCTTGACGAAGGCGGCAACCATCGGGCACCTGGCGATGATCCGCAGCCCGGCATCGCGGGTTTCCTGCAATGCCTGGGCGATGAGAATCGTTGCCAGGCCCCGTCCTTCGTAGTTCTTGTCCACCTCGGTGTGGGTGAATATGCGTCTGTCGCCGCGGTCGAGGAACTCGGCCTTGCCGACTTCGTGTCCGTCGACCGCGATCGTGTAGCGATCCGATTCGGCAGTCACCGTGGTGGGTGCGCCGGTCTTGTCCGTCGCTGTCATGTGCTTCCCCTCGGGTTCGGCCGCGGCCGCAGCGTGGCATTCGGCAACGGGGGAGCGGGCAGCCGGGCGACGGAACCGCGATAGCCCTCGACGGCGCCGAATCGGGCATCGTGCTCCTGCCACAGCCTGCGGTAGGTGGCGATGTCGTCGTGGCTGCGTCCGACGAAGTTCCACCACATCACCAACTGCTCACCGAATGGCCGACCGCCCAGCACTATTGCGCGGGCGGGGCTGTCGCCGAGGTTGCGCAGCGGAAGGGTATCGCGGCCTGCGGCCTGAAATGCCAGTTCCGCTACGTCGAGCACGTTGCCCGCGACCGCGAGGCTGCCCTGGTCCAGCAGCACGCCGTACTCGAAGGACGGGTCGATGGCGAGCGCGACTTCCGCGCGGGGGTCGATATCGATCTGCGCGCCGAGCAGCGGCGTGAACGTGTGAACCGGCGACCGGCTACCCGAGAGCTCACCGAGGAACACTCGAAGGAGTGCGCCGGGCATCGAAACGGCCTCTGGCGCATAGTGGGCGAAGTCGCGACCGGTGTCGCGATCGGAGTCGGGCAGAGCGACCCACAGCTGCACGCCGTGCAGGACGGTCGTCGCGGCTGTAAAGACTTCGGAGTGGCAGATGCCCGCGCCCGCCGTCATCAGGTTCAGCTCGCCCGGCCGGACCATGGCGTGCACCCCGGTGCTGTCGCGGTGTTCGATCTCGCCGCTGAACAGCCAGCTGACCGTCTGCAGGCCGGTGTGCGGGTGCGGCGGCACGTCCATCCCGACGCTGCCGCGGACGTCGTGTGGCCCGTAATGGTCGGCGAAACACCACGCCCCGATCAGCGACCGCTCCCGCTGCGGCAACGTACGCCGCACCCGGATGGCCCGCGGACCGCCCAGCGGCACTTCGCGGGGACGCAGCACGCCGGTGAATGACGATGCCGCGCAAGCCACTTCGGCAGGCGCGGTATCGGTGTTGCTCACCTCGTTACAGTAGCGCCCGCATGAAATCCGGCTGCAATGCAACCCGTACAGTCCTCACCGGGTCAGGCCCGCCACCGGGCGACCGCGGCGAGGTGCTGAAGCGGAGCCGGGTCACTACAGCGAATGCTCCAACTGCGCGACCTCGTTCGCCCGCTGGGTGTTCTGTGCGAGCCACGCGGTCACCGTCCCACCCTCGGCGAGGTATCGCTCCCAGGTCTGCAGGGCTGCCAGAACCGCCGGGTACTCCCCGTGTTCAACCTGCGCCCATTGTCCCTCCGTCACGACGTAGAGCCGGTAGCTGACCTTGCCTCGATACCGCAGCGCGGTGATGGACGCGGCGGCCTTGGCTGTATCGCCGCCTACGTGTCCCGTCCAGTACGGCGTCTCTTGCGCACCGTCGAGGTACTTAGCTCCGAGCCGCTGGCCTATCTCTCCGGCGGCGATCGCACCGACGATGATGCCGATCATGTGTGTTCTCCTGTCTGTTCCGTGCCTGCTCAGCACTCACCGCCACCGATGGAGCCCGTGCTGAGGGCGGCGTGGGCAGGACGTGTTCAGTCCACAGTTGGCCGTCGTAAAAACGCAGACCCGGCAGTCCGGTCGGATCCGGGTAGTAACCCGGTGCGGTGGTAGTTATACACATAGTCCGGAGTTCCTTTCGGTTGTTTCCAGTCGGCGTCAGAGTTTTTGGGATTGCACCCCAAAACTTTTGGGCCGCTGGGCGGACCATCCGGCCTCAACGTTCTCTATCCGCGCCAACGTCCCAAACAGCCATGTCGATGCTGTGCCGGATACTGCGGGATCGCTGCTGTGCTGCCGGCACCCCTCGTCCGATCGGCGAAGCTGCGCCTGCAGCTCTGCTATCGGCCCTGTCGGCAGCACGACCCTGAACGTCGCGCTCTGCGATGGATTAGTGGTTAACCGTCACGATGGTCTCGTCTGCGTAAGTTTGCTGGTGTGCACGTCGCGCGTCGTCTTCGTCCGCGGCGTAAACCGTTCGCGCGATAGGTTCGCCGTCCGTCCCTTCGCTGACGACGATGAAGACGTCGTGCATCTCCGCGTGGGTAGTACCCGTCGAGCCTGCGGGCGCGATCGGGTGGCCGCTGTAACCAACGTGGAGCTCGTGGGGCTCGTTCACAGAGATTCTCCCGCTCAGTGTCATTTGTTGCCTGCAAGTGTAGGAAACAACGAGCAATAATGTCAACCGACAGGCGAAGGCAATTCCGCTTAGACAGGTAATATACGGACACTGGAGGCAATTCGGACCACTGTTTCGATTTTCCTAGGCGGTGTCCGCACCCGTTTATCGGACGTGGCCGCCGGGGTGCTGGCACACTGAAGTCCAGCTACCAGCGACCCGGGAGGCGGGGATGACGACGGTGTACGTGGTCACAGCGGGCAGTGGCGACACCTACCGCATCGAACGAGTCTTCCTCGACGGCGACCAGGCCTCCGGCTTCGCTCAGGCCTATAACGCCATCGCACCCGTGGAACCGGTTCATGTGGAGGAATGGCAGACCGGCGCCCCGCCGGCCGCCTACGACGGCCCCTACTGGCGCGCGGAGTGGTGGGCGCGTGTCCCGGTCAGCAAGCGCCGCGCTGCGTTGCGGCACACCGACGAGGGCGAACGGTTCGACGACTTCGTCATCCGCCAAGAATGGTGGACCGGTGACGCCCTACCGGACGCCAAGGTCGTGCGCCGGGAACTGGCCGGGGTGCCCAAGGTGGAGGTGGTCGGCCTGTCCAAAGAAAAGGTCGAGGAGACCTTCTGGGACACGATCAGCCAGGTCCGAGCCGACCTGGCCGGCATCCAGAGGAAATAACTTCTAGTAGTCATGCGCCGCATGGAAAGAAACGCGCATGAAGCCTCGACTTTTGCTCCACTCGTACGCGATGATGCCCTGATGGATCGGCGCGCCCTGGAACGGCTCGGCCATTACGTCGTGAGTCGGCGCGTCGCCCTGGGCTATCGCAACCGCACCGACCTGGCCGCCAGCCTGCAGTTCACCGTGCGCACGCTCGCCGACATCGAGCACGGCGTGCGTAACGCCAGCCCGGGAACCTACGCCATGCTTGAGAACAAGCTGGCCTGGGCACCCGGCAGCATCGACAACATTCTGGCTGGTGGAGAGCCCAAGGAACTCGTATCAACACTGCGGCGGACCAACCCCAGCAACCTGGCCCAGGGATACGCACTGCGTCCAACGAACCCCAACGCCCTGTCGCAGGTTTCCACCGAAGAGTTATTGCTAGAGCTACGCCGCCGCATCATTGACACCCGAGACAGGCGCGAAGACACCTGGGACGACTGGGGTGGCCCTGATTCACGACGCGACACGGGAGGCCTCGATTCGCAAGGCGTCTGGCCCGAAGAGGGCTAAGCAGCGCCTGGAGACAGACATTTCCCCCAAATGCCGAAGCTGGCGCTCGCCAAGACCCCGAAGATGGCGAACGTACGAGCCAGAATTTAGAGCGTCTTGCAGGTGGTCTTTTTGGAATCTGTCAGTTCGCGCCGGCCAGGTTGGCGCACCTGGCAGCGAGTAATCAGCCGTCTGCCGCGGCTAGCGGAAACCCAGATGCATTACCCCGTCATCGCCGAGCGGATCACGGCCAGGTCGTCATCGTCGATCCGGAACACCCCGAATCGGAACTTGTAGCCCCAGCGGGACTTGTCCTCGACGAAGCCGAGCTTGTCGAGCAAGGGTTTGATCGGCGTCTCGGTGCATTCCAGGAAGTCGACGTTGCGCCGCCATGGGTGCAAGTGGTCGGACATCTCGGCCTGGTAGGGCTCGTCGTCGGCGATCTGTCCGATGGCGGTGAAGGCCTGTAGCGGCTCGCCGTCGGGGTGGACGGTTCGCGGTGAGTAGAAGATGACCCAGTCGCCCCGGGCCATCTTGCGCAACATGTTCGGCTTACCGTGGTTCGCCTGCGTGAAGCGGCCGCGAACGCCCCGTTCGACGTGGTCGCGGCTGACGGTGTTGATCCAGTTCGTCATGACCGCACGCTAAGTCGCGGGTCCGACACCGCGGGCCGGTCGATGGACAGCCTGTGGATAACCGGCGGTGACACAATCATGCGATGGCCTCCAATGATCGCGACATCTACGTACGGCTGGGCACACTCGAGCAGCTCGTCCGGCACCTCTACGAACGCACGGGTGTGCCGATTCCCGATCTACAGGCGCTCGCTGGAACGGAGGTCTCCGACCACGTGCGGCAACTCGTCGCGTCGGGCAACAAGATCGGCGCCATCAAGGCCTACCGCGACGAAACAAATGTCGATCTGCCCACGGCGACGCGGCTCGTCGAGTCGCTCTCAGTGGGCTCTCTAGAAGGGACTGCTGTTGGACTGCCTGCGCGCGTCTTCCGGGCGCGGCCCGTACTTCGCGATGTAGGCGTCATGGATGTGCGCGTTCTTCTTGCGGTTGATCTCGTCCACGAGGTTCGGATCCAGCCCGTGCTGAGCGAGGCGGTGGCGGCGCCAGACCTTGTTGAGCGCCATAGATATCAGCAAGGCCCAGATGTAGATCGGCGCCGTCATCTCCAGATGCACGTACAGGGACGCGGGAAGCAACCAGAACGGTGCGAGCACCAGGAACGGCGGTATGGCGTAGCGGACCATGTGCCTGCGGACGGCGCCCGGACCGGCGAGGTCGTTGCGCACCCAATCGCGAAACTCGTCGGGAAGCCTGCGGCCGAATACATAGCCGACGTACTGGGCCGGGTTGGGCCGGTTCATGGGCGTTCTCCTTCCAGTGCACCCGCGGCAAGTGCGGCGGCGTTGACCCGCGTCAGCACCGAGTGCAGGTGTTCGAGTTCGTCAAGGCCGACACCGAGCCGCTCGATCACCGTTTGCGGGATCTTGCGCGCGCGTCGACGCAGCAGCAGACCGGCCTGAGTGAGCTCGACATCGGTGGCACGCTCGTCGGTCCTGCTGCGCGAGCGGGTGATCAGACCGAGCGTCTCGAGCCTTTTGAGCATCGGCGACAGCGTGGCCGAATCGAGTTGCAACGACGTCGCGATCTGCTTCACCGACAGCGGCCGTCCGGTCCTGTCGGCGCGGTGGTGGTCCCATAGCGCGAGCATGACGAGGTATTGCGGGTGCGTCAGCCCAAGCGGCTCCAGCAGCGGCCGGTACACCGCGAGCACCGCGCGGTTGGTGACGGCCAGCGCGAAGCACACCTGGCGTTCGAGGGCCAGCGGATCGACCTCTTGCGCGACGACGGTCATGAGAATGATCGTACGCTAATAGTTAGGACCCTAAGTAGTTTGTGACGGGTTTCACCGGCTCTGTGCTCAGGAGAATCCGACCTTGTGACACCTACATACTGTCTGTAGGTTCATACATACGGTATGTATCTGCGATAGGAGTTCGAATGAGTGCGATCAAAGCGATCGAGGAGGACCGGAAGGCGCTGCTCGAGCTGTGCAAGAACATGGAGCAGTCCATGTGGGCGAAGGACAGCGGGTGCCCGGGATGGTCGGTACAGGACCTGGTGTCGCACATGGCGTGCAGCTTCTGGCTGGCCGTGGACCCGTCGAGGCTGCCCGATCCAGCGGGACTGCCCGCGGAGCGTGCGGCGGACTTGTATGTCGAAGCCCGTCGGTCGATGACCCCCGACGAGGTTGTGGCGGACTACGAGTCGGTGAGCCTGAAGGGGCTGGAAATGCTTGCCGCGACGGAGGGCCAGGACTTCGAGGTGCCGCTGGGAGATGTCGGAACGTATCCCGCGTCGGTCATACCGACCGCGTTCGCCTTTGAGGAGTACATCCACATTCGGTTTGATCTGTTCGCCCCGGATGGACCACTGGAAGGAGATCCTCCCGCCACCGACGAACTGCGGTTGGCTCCCACGCTCGACTGGATCGAAGCCTCCTTGCCCCAACAGAATTCGTCGCTCCTCGAACAGTTGGATTCGGCGGTTGAGATACGCCTGGACGGGATCTGCGGGCGGACAATGCGGATCGGCACCGGCGATCCGGCGGCGCAGATCACGTCCGATTCTCAGGCATTCGTGCGGTGGGTGACGCAGCGCGGAAAGTGGGAAGAACTGGGCGTGCATGCCGACGGAGACGCACATGCGCTACAGGTCGTCCGGCAGGTGCGGGTGATCTGACGGCGTCGAGCCTGCACGGCTCGAAAGTCGACATACGGTATGTATGAGACGACACACCGTATGTACGAGAGGCTCGGTTGACCAGGGACGAGCGCCGCACGCAGGCCGAGCGGGCGGCAGACACGCGTGAGACGCTGATCGCCGCGGCGCGGCCCCTGTTCGCCGCGCCCGGCTTCGCCGACGCGTCGCTGGAATCCATCGTTCGTGATGCCGGGGTGACGCGCGGCGCCCTTTATCACCATTTCACCGATAAGACCGAGTTGTTCGCCGCCGTATTCGAGCAGGTCGAAGCCGAGATGGCGGCGCGGATGGGAGAAGCGGTCGCGGCGGCGGAACAGACCGATCCCGTCGAAGTCATGCGCCTTGGCGCGCACTTCTGGCTTGATGCGTGCGCCGATCCCGAGGTTCAGCGCATCGTGTTGATGGACGCGCCCGCGGTGTTGGGCTGGCAGCGCTGGACCGAGATCGGACAGCGTTACAACATCGGAGTCGTGACGAGCCTGCTCACCGCGGCCATCGAGGCAGGCAGCATTCCGCCCCAGCCGGTGGAGGCAACCGCGCTGACAATGCTGGGGGCGGTGCGCGAGGCGACCCTGTACGTCGCTCGGGCGACCGATCAAAACCAAGCACGCGAAGACGCAGGCGCGGTGATGGACCGGTTGATCGATTCCCTGCGGGCCAACTGATCGCTGAACTAGGAGAACCGCATGAGCGACGGCCCGATCCGCGATGACCACGCCGAGCTGTTGCGCCGGCGTGCGTTGACCGAGGATGCGGCCAGGCCCGACGCCGTCGAGCGCAGGCATGCATCGAATGGCCGCACCGCGCGGGAGAACATCGACGATCTCGTCGATCCCGGCACGTTCGTCGAATACGGCCGGTTCGCCATCGCCGCGCAGCGTTTCCGCCGAGAGCTGGGCGACCTGATCGCACGAACTCCTGCCGACGGGCTGGTCGCCGGGACCGCGCGCATCAACGGCGGGCTCTTCGGCGACGAGCGCAGCGCCTGCGCCGTGCTGTCCTACGACTACACCGTCCTCGCCGGAACGCAGGGCTATTTCGGTCATCGCAAGAAGGATCGCCTCTTCGAGCTGATCGAGCGGATGCGGCTGCCCACCGTCTTCTTCGCCGAAGGCGGCGGCGGCCGGCCCGGCGACACCGACTACCCGACCGTGTCGGCGCTCGACACGCGCGCCTTCAAACTGTGGGCGCAGCTGTCGGGTGTGGTGCCGCGTATCGCCGTCGTCAAGGGCCGCTGCTTCGCGGGAAACGCCGTCATCGCAGGCTGTTCGGACCTCATTGTGGCCACCGAAGACGTCTCGATCGGCATGGGCGGCCCCGCCATGATCGCGGGCGGCGGCCTTGGCGATGTCCACCCCGACGAGGTCGGCCCCATCTCGATGCAGGAACCCAATGGCGTGGTCGACGTCGTCGTCGCCGACGAGGCGGAGGCTGTCGCCGTCGTGAAACGATTGATCGGCTACTTCCAAGGTTCGACCGCGCCGGGCCCGTCGTCCGACCAAACCGCCTTGCGCACAATCGTTCCCGAGCGCGACAGACGCGCATACGATGTCGGCCCGGTCATCGAGACACTGGCCGACGAGGGGTCGGTGACGTTCCTGCGGCCCCGGTTCGCCCGCGAGATGGTGACCGCGCTGGCCCGCATCGAGGGCCGCGCCGTCGGGGTCATCGCGAACGACACCCGGTACATGGCGGGGGCGATCACCGCCGCCGCCGCCGACAAGGCCGCCCGCTTCCTGCAGCTGTGCGACTGCTTCGGGCTTCCGGTCGTGTCCCTCATCGACTGCCCGGGCTACATGGTGGGCCCGGCAGCCGAGGCCGAAGCGCTGGTGCGGCGGGCATCCCGCATGCTCGTCGCGGGCGCCGCGATGCGCGTTCCCCTCGTCGCTGTTGTGCTGCGCCGCGGCTATGGCCTTGGGGCCCAGGCGATGACGGGCGGCAGCCTGCACGAACCGCTACTCACCGTGGCGTGGCCCGGCGCGCACCTCGGCCCGATGGGCCTGGAGGGCGCCGTGCGGCTGGGGCTGCGCAAGGAGCTGGATGCGATCGCCGACGAGAACGAGCGCGAGGAACGCGTGCGTCAGGCGACGGCGGCGGCACAGGAAAATGCCAAGGCGCTCAACGCCGCTCAGCTGTTCGAGATCGACGACGTCATCGATCCGGCCGATACCCGGCGGATGATCGCCGACACGCTGACGGCGGCTACCGCGCACGCAGCGGACCGTCCGCCCCAGCGGTTCGTCGACACCTGGTAGTCAGTTCGACGCCAGAGCCGCGGCGATCGCACGCCGCATGTCGTCGTCGTTGACGATCAGGTCGGTGTCGGCGGCCTGCGCCAGCAGTTGGGGCGGCGTGCTGCTCAGCCGGCGTGCCCGCTCGTGCTTGCAGTGCACGATCACCTTGCGCGCGAACCGGCCGTTGCCCGCGGTATCCAGAGCGGTGCCCTGTTCGATCGGGGTGTCACGCAACCGTCCCGCCTCGTCACGCAGCAGCGGCCACGCGGACTCGGCGATGGCGATCTTCTCCTTACCCGCGATCAGCCGGCCGATCTGCACGATCTCGTCGGCCGTATAGCTGGCGAACGACAACGTCAGGTGAAAACGGGAAGCCAGACCGGGATTGGCCTTCATGAACCGCCGCATCTCCTTCGGATATCCCGCGACGATCACCACCAGCCGATCACGGAAGTCCTCCATGTACTTCAGCAGGGTGTTGATCGCGTCCTTACCGAAGGAGTGGCCCTCCTGCTCGGGTGCCAGCCGGTACGCCTCGTCGATGAAAAGCACACCACCCAAGGCGGATTCGCAGACCTCCTTCATGCGGGCCGCGGTCTGCGAGATGTATCCGACGACGAGGTCCTCCTCGGTGACCTCGACGACGGTGGGGTGTTCGATCTTGCCCAGCCCGAACAGGAACTCGGCCGCGATACGGGCGAACGACGTCTTCGCCGTTCCGGGCGGGCCCTCCAGCACCATGTGGTTCTCGTTCGTCATCGACGTCTCCTCGCCCCTGGCGGCGAGGATCTGGTCGATCTGGATCTCGGTGCGCCACACCGTGATCTGCTCTTTCGGGCCTGACAAGCCGATGAGCTCGTCGAGTTTCCGTTGCGCATCGGCGAGAACCGCGTCCTTCTGTTCCTCCAGCGCCGCGGCCACCCGCTGCGCCTTCGACGTCTCGGTGCCGGGGTCCCACGGGTCAGTTCTGGTCGAGATGGTCTCGGCGTCGGTGACGATCAGCCGATAGCCCGGGTTGGCGAGTGCCTGCGCCGCCGCGTCGAGCAGGACGCCGTTGTTGGTCGCCTGCTCGAACGACGCCCGCGCGGGCTCCTCCTGCCCGAGCTCACGCTGGCACCAGCCCCTCGTCAGAGCGGCGTCGGCGGCGATGTACTGGTTCTTCGTCTTCACGGTGGCGGCGCGATCCAGCGCGGTCTGGAACTGCCCGAGGCTCGCCGCGGCTGCTGCGGCGAGCGTGTCGACGGCGGCGGTCAGGTCATCGACGACGTGGGTCGCGTGCGCAGGCGGCGACTTGGCGGTGACCTTGAGGACATCCGGCCAGCGCTGCGCGAGGTGGTACGCCGCCGCGCCGACGAACTGAGCCCACTGGGCCGCCATCGAATCCCCGGAGACGACGGGATCGGAGAGCACGTCGAGCGCCTCGGCGAACCGACGGTCGCCGATCAGCGCCGTGGCATACGCCAGCGCGATCGTCGACCGCGACCACACGGGCATCGTCACGTACAGCGGCCCGTCCAGACGCGCATGCAGATCGCCGTCGACCAGACCGATCCGCCGCGTCTCGCGATACAGCGACCGCGAATTGCGGTGCGCCGCTTCGAGAACGTCGATGGCCTGGTCCCCGCACGCGATCCTGCCAAGCCACGCATCGGACATCGTCGGCTGCGCGCCGGTGATCGCGACGAAACCGGCCAACGCCCCGCGGGTGTCGCCGGCCTTGTAGCTCTCGATCGCGGCGTCGAACGCGCGGCGCTGATCGGTCGGGGCGGCCGTCATCCAATGCTCCTCACGTCGGCGGCCGTCATGCTGTCTGGCCCGCCGCGCCCAGGAACGGCTGCTCGGCTTTGAACGTGGCGATCTGCACATCGGTGCTGAATGCCGACGTGGAGATCCGGACCGTCGACGCCGACGTCTGGGTGAACGACAGGTCCGGCGTCGGCGCGTTGCGCTCCCCGTCACCGATCGTGATCACCGTCGAGGCCAAGCCCGCGGGCGGCGGCCCACTGGCCCGGTCGCTGACGATGATCGACGGCACGAACTCCGGTGGATGCCTGCGGTCTACCACTGCGATCAGCGGCTGCTCCAGCTGACGCCACCTGGCGGGCCTGTCGGTGTAGATCGCGATCCGCTCGCCGACCGCCGCCGCGCGCACCAGCAGCTGGCAGGCGTAGGGCATGCCGGTGTGAAGAGCGATCCGGGTGGCCTGATCCGGGTCGGTCAGTGACATCAGGAGAAGGTCACCACGCTGGGTGGTGCCGACCAGCACGCCGGTGGAGCCGACCGGCAACTCGAGCGACACGGCGTCCAACTGTCGCGCGGGCATCGCATCGAACCGGCGTGGCAGCGGGGCCGACCGTGACGCCGCGGGACCCTGATGACCTGGCAGCGGGTTGAGGTAGAGCGTCGGCGGCCGGGTCGGCGCTTGCGGCTCGTTGACGCGCACGAGTGCCGACACCCACGTCCCGCCGTCGGTGGGACCACGCTTCTTCGTCAGTGAAATCGTCTGCACCACAGCGTCGGAGCGCAGAGCCCACATTTGATTGAGCGTGTTCGTGGTGATGTCTTCCGGGGAGAAGTAGTACGACGTCAGGAAGCCGGGGTGGGCCTCGATCGACTTCCACGACTCGGTCGGGGCGACGGGAGTGGGGATGCGCACACCGACGGGCGCGTTGTCCGGTTCGGCTTCGGCGGGCACCATCGCCAGCCCCGCACCGAGGTCGACCAGCGCGGCGTCGAGATCCTTTGCGGTCAACGGCTTGGCACGCACATTGTGCTGCAGCAGCGCGTTGACGATTCGTTCGGTGGCCGCTGCGGCGGTCGCACCGACTGTCGAACGGTACGCCAGGCCGCTGACCGAATTGGCGATGTCGAGACGCACCACCAGATAGGTGCGGCGTTGACCCGCAGCCGGACGGTCCGCAAGCAGAGTGGAATACAACGGCGGATAGCCCGCTCCGCGCCGCACCCGCAACCCGCTGGACACCACATCGATGCCGGACAGCTCGATGCCGCCGGGCTGATCGAGCAGATCGGTCAACGCATCGAGCGGCAACCGGTTGGGTGTCAGCGCAGTCGCCGACCCGGTCAGCAGTGTCGGCGAGTAGGCCTGGCCGGTCACCTCGATCATCGTTATCGCTTCGCCGTCGAATCGCTCCGAGACCCGCACCCCGTAAAGCGAAGGGCCGTGCGGAATGTCGATCGCCGCGGACGGGGAGTCGGTGCGGCGCCGTCGCCGCCGCCAGCGGAACCGGTCGACGAGCCACCGGACGGCGTTGCGTCGGTACACCGTGACGAGCAAGAGCGACGCGGCGACCACTCCGGCAGCGACCGTTGGCCACCACGACATTCGTGCGGGCGGGAAGATCACGATCGCGGCGATCACCGCGACCTCGACCCCGATCACCGCGGGGATGGGGGCCTTGACGCCGACCGTGCGCGCCTTCATGACCGCCTCCGTCGAACCGCGGCCGCCGATGCGACCGCGACGGCCAGTGCGCCGACGACGGCGGCGCCGATCAACGCGGTATGCCGCGGGCGCAGGTCGGGCGGCGGTGGCGGCGCGGGCACATGCAGCAGGGTGGTGAGTTGCTCGGCCGGTAGCCGATCACCGGGCGGAACGTCGAACGTCAAGGCCGCAACGGGATCGACGACGCCGTAGCCGACCTTGTTGTCCACTCCGCGCGGCGGGTTGTGCGCGGTCTCGGTGATCCGCCGAATGATCTGATGCGCGGACAGCCGCGGATATTTCGCCCTCACCAATGCGGCAACACCAGTGGTGTAGGCGGTGGCAAAGCTGGTGCCGGACAACGGAATCGCCTTGCCCGGCTCACGGCCTGGCAACGCGTTGATCGGAGCACCGTTGACGCTGGAGAGCCCCATGACTTCCAGCCCGGGCGCCGCGACACTGACCCACGGGCCTGCAATGCTCTGCGGCAGCGGTTGACCGTCGGGCGACACCGCGCCGACGGTGAGGACGTAGTCGGAGTACCACGCGGGTGTGACGATCGTGGAGACGTCGTTCCAGTCGCGGGGGTCGTTGGGCCGCAACGGGTTGAACATCGGGTTCTGTGCGCACGACGCGCCCTCACCCTCATTGCCCGCGGCCGACACGATGACGACGTCCTTGTCGACGGCGGCGTAGCGGATGGCGGCCCCCAGCGCGGCCTGATCGATGGGCTGGGCGGCGTTGATGCAGGCGGTCACCGAGATGTTCATGACCTTGACGCCCAGATTCGCCAGATGCACGACTGCCCGGGCCAGCGTCGCGATATCGCCCGCCTTGCGGCGTATTTCCTCATTGTCGCCTGGTTGCGGCCGCGCCGGGCCGAATGCCGACGACGACTGGCGAACCGATATCAGCGCCGCGTCCGGGGCGACACCGACGACACCGTCGGGGCTGCCCGGTGGCGGCGGGGGCACCGGTGGCACCTCGCCCCCGCCGGGGCCTGCGGCAGGCGCGACGGGTTCGTCCGGGGGCGGCTCAGGCGCCGGTGGCGGTGGCGGTGGTGGCGCGGTGACCGTGACCGTGCTGGGCTTCGGCGGCGCAGGAGGCGGTGACGACGGAAAGGGGGATGCCGGTACACCGGGAGGGGGCGGCCCCACATTGATACCCGGCGGCATCGGCGGCGGCTTTGCGCCCGGGTCGGACGGTTGCGCCGCGATGATCGACGCGACGACGGTGCCGTGCGAATCGCAGTCGAACAGACCCCCGTTCTCGTCGCCCATCACGTAGTCGCCGCCGGCGAACAACGCAGGGAATCTCGGATTCGGGGTGACGCCGGTGTCGATGAGCCCGACCGTCACCCCGGCGCCGGTGGAGTACTTCCACGCCCGCGTGATGTCGAGCATGACGTTGCCCGGCGCGGGCTGGGTGACATCGGGTGCGGCGACCGTCAACGGATCGGCGCAGGTGTTCTGCTGCTTCATCTCCTGGTCGGGACCCGGCGTATCGTCCGGCGGCAGTGCGGCCGGGTCCACGCCCGGGCGCTCGATCGCCACCGCCGCGGCGGGCATCATCACGTTGGCGCCCAGCAGCAGGGCAGCCACTGCGGCCGCAGATGAGGTCCGCGCCGCGCGGGTCAGCCGATCCATCAGTGATAGCGGACGTATTGCAACAGGCCGAGCGCCCATGCGGCGAACGGCACCACCAAGGCCAACAAGATGTATTCGGTGTACTCGACGACCTTGCGCACCGGCGGCGAGAAGACCCGGGGCGGGACCACGGTGGCCGCCGCCAGTCCCAGCGCCGCGATGCCGAGGGCGACGCCTGCCGCGATCAACGTGGTGGCGGTGTCGGTCGGCGGGGCATGCAGCCCGTATTTTGCGGCGGGACCGATCAGCGCGATGACCGCCGTGCCGACCAGGATGATCGCATGGCGTCGATCGCGAAATGCCCTGGCGCGCAGTATCAGAATGGCGGCAACCGCGCCGAGCACCACCAGCTGCGCCCACTCCCGATCGCCGTCGGGTGTGACCGCGACCCACGCCGCGGGCACAGCGACCGCGGCGACGCCGAGCAGCACGCCGGTCAGCACGGTGTTGGATTTGCGCGCCGCGGCCGCCACCTGTTCACCGGTGAGGGTGACGTCGCTGGGCGGACCGTCCTCCACCGGTGAGATGGTGTCTTCGGGCTGGCCCGGAGCGCGGGCGAAGATGTCACGGCCGGTGATGGAGCCGAACGTCTGCCGCGGGACATTGGCCATCCGCAGCGCTATCGCGGGGGCCGCGGACACGGCGACGAGGACGGCGACCAAAACGGCAACGGCGATTCGCGGCCCAGGCACGTCCCAGTACATCCGCACCAGTGCCACCGCGGCCACGGCGAAGCCGGCTGTGACGATCGCCGCGGCCGCCGACCAGAACCGACCGGTGAACCGCACCAGCAGCCACACTCCCGCCAGCGCCGTCGCCGCGCCGATGAAAGCGTGTGGCGCGCCTGGGGAACCGCCGGGCGGCACCGTTGCGGCGGTCAACACCGCGGTGAAAAGTGCCGCCCAAGCCGCGCCGTCGGTGACGACCCGGCCCGCCCCGAGCCGGGCACCGATCGCGACCGTCCCGATCAGGCAGACCGTGACGGCGGCGAACAGGATCGGTACCAGCAGCGCGCTCTCGTGCGCGAAGCGCAGCCGCCACAGCAGCATGGCCGCCACGGCGAGCGCACCACCGATGATGACCGCGGCCACCGCGAGAGCGGTCCGCGCCGACACCCGCACGAAGTTCTCGGACGCGTACTGCGCGAGCGCGGTCGAGACGTTTTCCACCACGGGCCCGTAGCGTTCGGCCGTGCCGGCGGGAACCAGCGCCAGAACGTCGCCGTCGACGATGTTGTGGCCGGCCAGCGAGACGTCCGACGCCAACGCGGACATCCCCGCCGCACGTGCGAATTCGTAAGGGGCAGGGGATAATTCGGCAGCCCCACGGCCGCGCAACACCTTGTTGATCGCGATGACCGTCGGGTCGACCAAGGCGTTGAGTGGCACGGCCGACGGCAACACGAGATCGATCTGATGGGATTCGCCTGCAAGTACCGACACCCGGCACGACGGCGGAACCTCGACCGCGGTCTCGGCGTGGCGTGCCGGCGTTGGGGCCGGTTCGCGGACCGTCGTCACCGGCGGTCCCTCGGCGCGTCGGTGGTGGACGCGAAGTGCTCGGCGATCGCCGCCGTGATGTCGATGAAGCGCCGCCGAGTCAGCGGGGACATCTCCGAGGTCACGTCGATCACGCCACCGGGACGCAGGTGCGAGTCGAACGGCACCTCGACCACGACCTGACCGCGGCTGGCGAACTGCTGCACCAGGATTGACCTGGTGCGCTTGTCAGCATGGCCGTCGGAGTCGTTGAGCACGACCACGGTGCGATGGAGCAGACCGGTGTAGCCGCGATTGGCCAGCCACTCCATCGTCTGACCTGCCGCCGAGGCGCCATCGACCCACGGCGAGGACACCACGATGAGGGCGTCGAGATCCCGCAGCACCTCCTGCGCGATCGAGGAGTCCAGCGTCGAACCGCAGTCCACGATCGAGATCGTGAAGTGCCGGTCCAGCCGAGCCGTGGCCTCGCGGTAGATGGCCGGGTCGAGCACGCGTCGCCGTGCGGTGCTGGACTCGCCCGCGAGAACGAACAGGCCCGCGGGGTTGTTGCCGACCCGGCTGCGCACGTCGGCGAACGTGTCGAGGTGTTCGTCAGCGGCGAGCTCCCAGTACGAACCCGCTGCGTTCGGGTCGATGCGGCTGCCGAGCTTGCCGAACGCCGTGTCGGCGTCGATCGCCACCACACGGTCGTCCTGGCGAAATTCGGCGAAGATCGACCCGACGCTGGCCGCGACTGTCGTCTTGCCGACGCCGCCCTTGCCGAGCACACCGATCTTGTAGTGGCCGCGCAGCAGCGAGCGGATCTTGTTCTCCAGATCGGCAAGGCGCTGCTCGTCGGGCGACGGCCCGAGATTCACCAGGCCGAACGTTCCCCGGTAGACGAAACGGCGCCAGCCCTTTCGGGGTGGCACCTTCTTGCTGGGCACCAGTTCGCTGGTACGGATGCTGTCGACATAGGAGTATCCGGTCGCCGGTGGCGCAGCGGCCGGAGCCACCGCCCAGTGCGGCGATGGTGAGGACGACTGCTGCGACGACCATTCCTGGTTGGCCGGACGCGGCGTCCGCTCACGCGGCGGCTCCTGCTGCCATCCGGGCGAGCCGAGGCGTCCGGATGTCGGCGGCATCATCCTGGTGGATTCCGCCGCATTGGCTTCGCGGGGCCTGCCGTCGGGACGGCCCGCGGCACCGGGTTCGCGCTCCCGAGCGAGTGGGTTCCCCGGCTCGGTGGGTCGGACTGGGGGCGGTCCCTGACGGAAGCCGCCGGGCGGTATGCGCTGCGGGCCGGTGTGCCAGGTATCGGGGCCGGTCGACCGGGCGGGCTCTTCGGATGGTCGGCGCGCGGTGTCCTCGGGCGGGTGGCGGCCGTCATCGTCGGGACCTGCAGAGGCGTCGGGCCCCGCAGGCGGCGACGCCTCGTTCGGTCGGCGTAAACCCGGGTCATCGGAATCGGCGGGTGGCGAAAGATGTTCCCGCAGAAAGTCGTCGCGTTCGGTCACGGCGTCAATCCTCTCCGTGACCGACCTGACTGGGTGTTCATGGTCTCCTCCGGTGAATGTCGTTGTCTGCGGTGTTCATCGAGTCCTGCTACTGCGGTTGGCCCAGCGGGGCCGCTTCCATGGGGCCCGCCAGGGTGTCGTGCTGCGTCATCGCGTCCGTACGGCTGAGCGCCGGGCCGGGCGCGAACACCCGAATCAGAGGCCACGGTGCCTGTCGCGCCATGGGCGGCGAGATGCCGAGCGCCCGCAGCGTGTCGTTGTCCAGCGAAATCCCGTACCGCACGCCCTGGTCGCTGATCCACCACATGGACTCGCGGCTGGTGGCGTCCGGCGCCTCTCCGGTGGTCATCACCAGGTTGGTTGCACCCGCAGACATATATACCTGGTCGGCCTCGATGCTCGAGGGTGTCCGGTCATTCTTCACCAGCCGCAGCAGCCGGTCGTCCGAGCCGATCGGGATGGGCAGTCCCTTGCCGGACAGCACGACCGTCTCCGAGGCGCGGTCAGTCGAGGCCTTGGACCAGTTCAGACACGTGACCGGGTTGGAAGCGGTGTCGACGAGTTCGAGACGGGTGGTCGGGTAGTAGTCGACCGGGAGGGTATCCACGACCGGGACGCTGGCGAGCCGGTCCGGCGCGACCACCACCGGAAGCTCGTCGCCGAAGGAGTTGGCCGACCGCAGCAGCGACGCGACGAACGGTGAGATCGGCTGAACGCCGTTGCGCAGGAGCACATAGAACTTGTCGGCATCGGTCTGCAGGTCCCGCACGGACAGCACCGATCCGATGACGGCATCGGGCGCCACGTTGAACTGCGACGGGCCACCGGCTCCCAGGATGGCCGGCGTGTTCAGCGGTTCGGTCGCAGGCAGTGCATCGAACAGCGGCGTCGAGAGCTTCACCGGCGGTGGGGCATCTGTGCCAACGCCGAGCGCCAAGGCGACCGCCTTGTTCGACAGGTCGATCTCGGAGCGCTGGTCGTTCCAGATGACGTACGTCTTGTCGCCGTGCTCGGCGAGCACCGCTTTCGGCGGTTCCAGCGGAAGGGCGCGCGACCCGACTGCGAGCGGTCCGCCGATGGCGGTGACAACGGGCGCGGCATTCGGATTGTCCGACGCGGTGTCGCACAGCGTCCATTCCGAGCTGTCGCCGGTGCGCAGCGGCATGGTCGTTGGTGCGCCCGCGATGCCGACCGACGGGCCCTGCGGATATTTGGCGAGCTCGGTGGCCTTGACGAAAGTCGGGTTACTCGCCTGGCCTGCGATCAACCGCGCGCTGACCAGATTGACCGCGGGATGCAGCCTGCCGTCGACGAGAACGAACACGGCGCCGCTGTCCCGGTCGGCCAGAATCGTCGACTGTCCGACCTGTCCCGCCGGCTTGAACCAGGACAGCACGAACATCAACGCGACCGCGACCAGCGCGAAAACGAACCCGAGAATCAGCGATGCACGCTGGCGCTGCACCGGGTCGAACTCCATTCGCACGCCGTGGTGCGACAGCGCCGCGGCATTTCGCCGGTTCCAGAAGAAGTGCGCCGACACCTGAAGTCCGCTGGCCAAATTCAAAGCCATGACTCAATACCTTACTTGCGGGTCCGGTGCCGTCGAGTTGTGGATTCCGGGAGCCAAGGCGTCGTTGTGCGGTGTATTTGTTCGCATTTGCTGGAGCGGTTGTCGAGGCGATCGCTAAACCGGCGCTTTGGCCGCATTGAGCAAGTTGGCCAGGTCGTGCCGCAAAGCGTCGGGCGAGGTGGGCCAGACGCTCGTCCAGCGCGTCGCGTCGGGACCGGTCGTGTAACTGATCGTGATACGCCCGAGTTCGGAGTCGATGACCGAGATGACGTCGGGGTGCACCTGCGGTTTGATGCCGTGGTCGATCACCGTGACGACCGCCATCGCCGACTCGTCCAGCCGCGCGGCGGCCGACAGCACCGCGACCTGGTCGGGCGACAGACCCAGCCGCGTCAGCGCCGAGGCGACGAGGGGCTGGTCCTTGCCGAGGGTGTCGGTCAACGCCTTCTCCAGCGCCGCGCTGGGCAAGTTGAACCCTGCAATCGCGGCGGGCTCTCCGGCGGAAAACGCGTGCAGCACTGTGTCGCAGATCAATTCGATCTGGGCGTCGGCATAGCCAGCCTCGCCCAGCGGGGCGAGCACGACTTGATCATCGCTGCGCGCGATCATGGCCAACCAGCGCTCCCGCTGACAGATCGACATCATGCGCTCCTCCACGAGTGCCGGGGCATCGTCGCCCGCGGGGAGAACACCGTCGAATGGTTTGGGTCGGCGGATGACGACCATGACTTCCCGCTGCGGCCGGCCGACCACGGCCATCCAGTCCCGCACCGCGTCGTCAACCCGACCGTTCTCGTCGATGACCCCGGCCGCCGCGAGCGACGCGTACTCGGCGGTCTGCCGCAGTGGAATCTCACCGATGTCGGTCGCCACGGTTCCGCCGCCGTCCACCGATGGCACGAAGGGGCGAAGCCGCAGCGCGGTCGGCATCTTTTCGACACCCAGAAGTGCTTGCAGCACCCAGATTCCCGACGGAGTCGTCGTCAACTCAGCCATACGTTTCACCCCTTTTGCGTCCAACACGTTTCAGGGGAGGCCAACCGCCGGTCGGCCTCCCCTGACTCAGCGTTTGTGCGGTATCAGCCGCCGATCCCCATCGACTTCGCGGCGGCCAGGTCGGTGTGGACCATGGACTCGACCACGTGGTTGACGACCGTGCACTGGTGATCGAGCGTCTGGGTGCAGCCGTCGATGCCGCTGTTGATGAGCATCTGGGACTGCTCGAACGAAATGCCACCCGCGCCTTGCAGTTCCTCGCGGACGCTGGTGAGTGCGTTGAGAGCCTGACCGCGGATGTCCTCGAGATGTCCTCGTGTGATGCCGACGGCGTGCACCAGGTCGGCGATCATTCCGGGGTTGTATTCGAACATGTGATGACTTCCTTTTCAGATCAGGAGTGGTTGGAGATGGCGTTGATGGCAGCGCGCGACTGCTCTTCCTGGTGTTCGAACGTGTCCGCGGCTTGCCGCAGTGCGTGGATCAATTCGGTCCACGTGTTGTTGAGCTTCATCTGCGCATCGTGGATTTCCTGAGACGCGTTCACGTTGGCCATTGCCGCCAGGCCCTGCCACGAGCCCGCGGCGTTGGCGTCGTGCGCGCTCGAGAGGTAGTTGCCGATCGCACCGCTGGCTTCATCGCAAAGGTGCTGGAGTTGCATTGCTACGGCGCGCACCTTGTCGGCGCCGACGAGGATATTCTGTCCCACAGGTTTTCCTTTTCGTTAACTGGTTTGCTCGAGTTCTGCCAAGCGTATTCCGCCTCTGGCGGTGGTCATTTCACTAATTTGGCGGCTACTCCTCCCTCCCGGTTCGAGGGCCGACCGTCAGTTGCATGGTCCTGCCCTCGGCGGAGCCGTCCCTGCCACGTTCGTCGCGTGCCATGTGCCCGGCAGCAGCGGGCGCGCCGTAGAGACCGCCGGTGCCGCCCGCCCCTGTGGGCTGGACCGACGACGCGACTTCGGGTGCCGTCGCGGCACCGGGCGCCCAACCCGTCGGCAGCTTGGGCGGTCCCGGCGCATTGAAGCTTCCAGTGGGTCTGGTGAAGCTGGACATCACGCCGGCGCCGCCGCCGATGCCGCCCATCCCCCCGCCACCGGCGCCGCGTGCGGCGACGTCTGTGGTCGAGGCCAACGTCGTCTGGTCCAACCCGGCGGCGACATTTCCCAACCCGGTGGCGCCCGAATTCATGCCGCTGGTCAGCGGTCCGAGCATGCCCATCGCCATTTGCGGAAACTGGCCGAGCATCTGCGGGAACTGACCCAGCATCTGCGGGATCTGGCCGAACATCTGGGGGAGTTGACCCAACTGGCTCATCATCTGCGGCGCCATCGACGCCATCGACTGGGCCGGGGCGGCCGCCGTCTGGGCACTTCCCCCTACGGTGCCTGCGGCCTTGTCGACCGTTCCCAGACTCTGCGACATCGCTGCGTTGACTCCGCCGGTGGCGGCCGCCTCACCGACCGAGGCCGCCTGGGCGGCCATGCCCGCGGGGTTGGCGGTCACCGGTGCCGGTGGCGGCGGGATACCGAGCGACGTGATGACGGTCGTCACGATGCCTTCGTAGCCGCCCATGTTCGACGCGTTGACGGGCCAGAAGAGGTCGTAGTACTCCATGTCGAGCGAGATGATGATCGGGGTGTTCTGGCCGATGATGTTCGTCGCGACGAAGCCGGCCTGAGACACCCGGTTCGTTTCGCAAACGGGTACCTGGACCATCGCGGCCTTGGCGGTGAGGTAGGCCTGAAGAATCGCGGCCGCGCACGCCGCCGACTGCTCCACCCACGCGGCCAGCGCCTCGAGCGCGGCGATGTACGGAATGGCAGTGGCCATCATGGCGGTACCGCCCGCGCCGATGAATCCGTTCGCGGCCGCGGAACCGGTGGTGGTCGCCATCTGGGCCGCCTCGGCCATCAGGGCTGCGGCCAGCGCATCGTAGGCAATTGCGGCTGCCTCGATGCTGGCGCCTTGATCACCGAGCATCAATTGGCCGGCGTTGACCTCTGGGGGGAACGCAGACCAGGAACCGGCCGCCATAAAAGGCTAGGCCCCTCCGATGGTGGCTGTGGCCAGGTTGATGCCCTCGACTGTCTCGTAGGTTGCGCCGCTGGTGCCGATCGCCCCAGCGAACAAGCCGCGCATCGCGATGTACTCGGCGAGAATGCCCGACGTCGCGGCGCCGCGTGCGCACAGAGCCGCGGCGGCGCGCACCGAAACGTCATCCGCGCCTGGCGGTATTACCGCACAGGTGGGGCCCGCTGCGGCGGCCGTCGCGCCTGCCATCGTGGCGGCGCCCCCTGTCTCCGACGTTGCCGCTGCGGCCAGGATGGCCGGATCGATGTTGATCAACATGCTGTCTCCCCACTGACGTAGCTGATGTCTGCAGTCTAAGGCTGGTTCGGACTACTC
Organism: uncultured Actinomycetota bacterium; assembly: GCA_963813275.1. Lineage (GTDB taxonomy): Bacteria > Actinomycetota > Actinomycetes > Mycobacteriales > Mycobacteriaceae > Mycobacterium. The sequence goes on from CAWEYH010000004.1 coordinate 201,080, forward strand.
TATGCGCCAATTCACAGATCGCTCACAGTGTACTTCTAGGTTGGCGAAGTACTTCTAGGTTTGCGAACCCGCCTGGGACGGTGACGTCGGGGGATCACTCCACCCGATCAGCGCGCCCGTTGTACCAGATCTTGTGTAGTACGTCGCTTTGCCGGGGCGTTGCGGCTCGGCAAAGATGTCCGCGACGATCTTGCCCGCGTCGCGTCGTCCGTCCAGGATCAAGATGGGCGCAAGCGACGCGCGGAGTTTGCCGAGGACAGAGCTGCCGATCGCCACCTGGTTCCAGTTTGCGACGGCGGTGGCGGCAAATACGTGCAGCCCGGTGTCTCTTGCGCCTTCGATGTGCGGTCCCAACATCATCAGTGGGTTGTCCATCGTCGGCCACACTCCGGCATCGTCGATGACGACGAAGATTTCGGGCCCGGACCAGAACGTCTTGGTCATCATCTCCTCCTGCGTCGTGCCGGCAGGAGGCTGCCGGTTGTCGAGCTCAGCAACCAGATCGCGGATCGCCTCACGGATCGCGCTCTGGGTGTAGGCGTAGTCGCGAAGGTGCGGGCCCTGAACCACGCCGAGCAGCGTTCGCCGCGGATCGAGGACCAGGATCTGGGCTTCCTCCGGGCGGTAGAGCGACGTGATCGCACGGCACAGCACCCGCAGGAAATTGCTTCGGCCCGATCGGGGCGCGCCGACGGCGACCGCATGCGGGTGATCCGCGATGTCCAAGTAGGCCGGGCCGAGGTCGGCCTCGGAGAGGCCGAACGGGACGAGGGTTCGCCGGGTGACCGGCTGGGCCAGCCGCTGGACCTCTTCGAACGGCACCGACTCGGGCAGCCGGCTGACGGTGGCCGCCTTCTGGATGCCGGAGACCGCGGCGATGAGCGGGCCGATGTCGCGCGTCGCAACGTGGCCTCCCGGACCCGCTTGGCCGAGCTCCGGCACACCGATCAACAGGTGCATGCCTGCCTTCGTGAGCCCGCGGCCGGGCACCCCTCGTGGCACCTTCTTGGCGAGCTGGCGGTTCATCTCCGAGTCGCCGGGGTCGGTCAACCGCAGCTCGACGCGCTCGGTGGCCAGCGGCTTGAGCGCCTGCTTGAAGCCCTGCAGATAGCTGGTGTGCGAGATGACCACGTGCACGCCGTAACTCAGGCTGCGGGCCAGCGCGACGATGTGGTCGACGTACTGCGGGTACTCGGCGGCGAACGTCGCCCAGCCGTCGATGACGAGGACGACGTCGCCGCCTGCCACCGGCACGGGCTCCGGCTTGTCGCTGAACTTGCGGCGCCTGACCTCGTCCATGTCCAGTCCGGTCTTGGCGAACACGGCCTCCCGCTCGGCGACGATGCCCTGCACCGAGGCGACGATGCGGCCGACCCCCTCGCGGTCCACCGCTGGGGCGAGGCCCGCGACATGGGGCAGACCGTTGACCGCGGCAAGGGTCGGACCGCCTGCGGCCACACAGTAGAACTGCACGCGCTCGGGCCGGTACATCAACGCCGCGGTCGTCATCATGGTGGCGAGGGTGTTGGTGACGCCGGACTGCGGTGCGCCGATCACCAATCCGTTGGCGCCCAACAGATCCAGGAAGTGGACGTCCTGGCGGTGCTGGCGAGGGCGGTCCTCGATGCCGACGGGGAAGGCGAGACCGGGGGTCTTGCCGTAGTCGACATCCCACGGCTTTCCGCGCACCAACCGGACCAGTTCGTCTGCGGTCGCGGGCTTCTCCAGCGGGGGCAGCCAGAGCTGGCGAGGCGGACGAGCTCCGGTGGCCCGCAAGGAGTCCACGATGGTGTCCACCAGCGTCGGCGGGAGCTCGCCGGGTGCCAGCGGCATGGGGGCCTGCTCCTGGGCCGGAGCGGGATCGTGCCCGTTCGTCTCCGGCGGGGCGAGCAGACCGTCTTCGTCGGGCAGTTCCGTCGCGGTGAAGGACCGGGGGGTGAACCAGGTGCCTGCGGCGGTCACCGGTGCGGGCCCGCCGTCTTCCGGTGGCGGTACGAACGGCGGTGAGGTGTAGAACGCGCGGAACTCGCGCGGCGGGCGCATGCCCTCGCGTAGGTAGCCGGTGCCTTCCTTGCCTTTCTCCGGCAGGTGCGCGGCGATCGACGAGCCGATGGCTTCTCGCGAATCCTCTTCGGTGCCGGTGCGCAATGCCATGAAGAAGCCGATGAGGCTGCGGATCTTCATCAGCCGGTGTGCGTCGACGGTCTGGCCGGCCAGCTGGAGGAAGACGTGCATCGAGCGGCCCTGGCGGACGATGCGCCAACACAGGTCGACGAACTCGGCGCCCAGCTCGCTGCGGAACAGCTCCTGGTACTCGTCGATGATCACCACCAGGCCGGGCACCGGCTCGAGCGACGGGTCGACCATGCGCTTCTCGTTGTAGACGTTGAGGTCTTTGCAGTTCGTCGCCGCGCACAAGGCGCCGCGTCGGTCGAGCTCCCCTTCTAGCGCCTCGAGCATGCGCTCAACGAGATGCATCTCGTCGCCGAGGTTGCTGACGCTGGCAACGACGTGCGGAAACCGTTCCAGCACAATGCCTGCGGACTTCATCTTCCAGTCCAGGAACGCGACGTTGACGGTCTCGGGTGAGTGGGTCAACGCCAGCGAGGTGACCTCGGTGATGATGGTCTCGGACTTGCCGGATCCGGAGAACCCGATCAGCACGGAGTGCATGCCCATGCCGTACTGGGAGGTCTCTTTGAGGTCCAGTTCGACGACTTCGCCGGTCGGGTCGAGGCCGATCGGGAAGCGCATCCACAGCCGGTTCTGGGTGCGCCGCGCCGACCACAGCCGGTCCACGTCCAACTTGCGGGCGTCGCGAATACCCAACACTTCCAACAGGTCCCGCGCCGGGCCGTCGGACGTGACGGCGGTGGCCGCGCCGACCGGCCGCCATGAAGCCAGCGCCCGTGCGAAGCGCTCGGCCTCGGCGATGCTCATGGTGTCGGCGACCGCGTAGAACGCGTCGTCGAGTTCGTCGGGAGGCGATGTCACCGGTAGCCCAACCCCACCCGTTTGCGCAGTGCACCGCCGGAGAGCCGGTAGGTGGTGTCGGGATCGAAACCGACGCCGATGCCCACCTCGGGCGCCAAGCGGATGAAGCACACCCGGCCTACGCCGCGCTTGCCGGTGGCGCCCGCCCAGTCCTCGGCCGCGCCGCAGTTGTCGTCGACGATGACCCACAGTGGCGGCGCCGACGGGTCGGGGCCGCCGTGCAGGCCGCTTGCCGGTGGCGTCCATTCCTTGCGATCGAGCAGGTCGTCGCCAGCGAAGGCTTCCAGGTCGGCGGGTGAGCCGAACACCAACCGGCGTTCGCCGCACCCGTCGCGAGCTTCCTGGTGCTGGCAGTGCGGCAGCCACTTCAGCCAGTCCCAGCGGTCGGGCGCCGACGTCACGATCATGATCTGCAGATCCGCCGGGCTGTGGAACGCGGCCAACTGGCAGATCATCGACCGCGCGATGCCGCGGACTTCGTCCATCTCGCCGACCAGCGAGACCCCGGGACTGCGCTCGAGCCACACCACCCGCGGCATGCCGCGGACGTGGCGCTGTTCGAGCAAGAACTTGCGCAGTGCGTGCCCTGTCGCGGGCTCGATCTTGGATGCCGCGGCGATCTGAGGCTTGTCGATGGTCATGGCCAGCTCGACACGGCCGGTGCCGAGGCGGACGACACCGAACTCGGGATCGCCCGGGCGCCGCTCCCACATCCGTGGCGAGCCCGCCACGCTCACCAATTCCGAAGGCGCCCAGTGGCTATGGGCCCGGTGCTGCCACTGCTTGCGCCCGGCCTCGTGGACTTCTCCGCGCACATCGTCGAGTCGGGCGAAGTATTCGCGTCGGTATTGCTCGAGCTGGCTCCACGGCATCTTCTGCGCGGCCCCGCGTCCGCGGAACAGCATCCCGCCCATGCTCATCAGCATGATCAGCGGGAAGATAGCAAACCCGTTGGCAAGCGATCGCTGACCGGAAACGTACATCGCGACGATGAACCCGACGACGCCGACGATGAGGCCGATCGGCAGCACGATTCCCCAGATGCTGCGGGGTGGCGGGACCGGTGCCGCGATCGGCGGCTCAACCGCGATCTTGCCCCCACCGGCCTCGGGAGGTGGCACGCGCGGCGGCGGCACGAACGGGCGCGTGGTCACGTCGTAACCCTAACCGAGAATCGGCCGCAGGCAGGTCGGCAACTTCTCGACCGAGGCCGATCAGCGGCCGGCTTTCCAGGACTCTTGAGCAACCACATTGGCTCTAGCAAGCAAATCGTTGAGCTTCTCCTCGAGGCCGAGGTGCGTCAGCCTGCCCGGCACCGAGTCGTCGATGGACAGACTGAGCAGGCGGCCGTCCGGGCCGAGCTGGATACGGATGTCACCGTCGGAGTCAGCCGCGTCGGTGCGCAGCGCGGCGAGCCGGTCCAAGATCGCCGTCAGCTCGTCGTAGGTTGCTGCGAGCTCGGCCTGGCTGTACTTGACCTTGGCGGCATCGTCGAGTTCGTTGAAATCTGTCACGGGCGCTCATCCCGCAACGGCGCCAACGTGATTCGGCGGGTGATCGGTCCGCGTGGTGGATCGTCGTCGGGAGCGTCGGAGTCCGCGCGAGCACGCGCTGCCTCGGCGGCGGCGGCGGTCCGATCGGACACCTTGCCGGTGACCGGTTCGGTGTGCGGTTGCGGCGGTACGACGACCTTCCTGTCCGCGGGCACCTTGCTCCCGGCAGCGTCGCTGCCATGGGCGCCGTGCGGCATCATGCCACCCATCGGCATGGCGCCCATCGCACTGCCGCCCACCGCCGCGGTCGTCGTCGGCGGTGGTGCGGCACCGGCGGGCATGGCAGGCGCCGTGTGCGAGGTCGACGGGGTGACGGCCGGCCCGAGCGCACCGGCCGGATGGGTCGCGCCACCCCCACCTCCACCCGCTCCGCCGCCGCCCTTGCCCTTGGGCAGCTCGTCGGGCTTGAGGCCGCCGGACATCTTGGACAACTCGGCGTCGGCGGAATTCTTCGATGCCAATCCGGACAGCCCCTGAGTCGCCGTCTGCGCCAATCCCTGTCCGGTCTGCATGAGTGCCTGCGGGATCTGGCCGACCATGCCTGCGGCGCTGCCGGCCATACCGCCGATCGCCCCGAGCGCGGCGGGCAGCAACTGCGCCAGTTGGCCTGCCCCCTCCCCGGCCTGGCCCGCCTGGCCCGCCTCGGCCGCTCCCGCCTTGGCCAGTTGTGCGCCCGCCCGGTGCGGATGCCGCCCCTGCGGCCGCCGCCCCCGTCGGCATTACGCCTCCGCCTCCGGCACCTGCACCCGCGGTCTGCGGCGTGCCAATGCCCCTGGGCGAGGTGGTCGTTTCGGTGACGCCGGCGTACCGTCCGGCCTCGGCGAGCGCGCGCTGTTCGAGCATGCCGCGCTGTGAAAGCAGCTGCGATACGGCGACGGTGTTGTTGGCCGACCGCGCCCGATTCAGTGCGTCCTCGTTTTCCTGGAACTCCCGCGGCTTGGGCATCGCGGAAACCGTCTGGCTGTAGTCGTCGGCGTGCTTGCGCGCCTGATCGCCGAGTTCGAACCAGCGGTCGGCGATCGCGTTGAGCGCGGTGACATGTTCATTGAGACGGCCGACAAGAGCGGCGGTGCCGTCGGGGCTGTCCCACAGTTCCGGTACCGCTGCGGCCACTTCCCGGACGGTGGTCGCCGCGTTGTCGATCGCGATCCCGTTGTTCGTCGCGGTGGTGCTGAACCCCACACCGTTGGCCGCCGATCCTTTCGTGACCTGCTCGGAGAACGCACGCCCGGTCAGCGGAGGCACGGGCGGCAGGGGAACCCGCACATCGGGCGGGATCGGCGGGACGGGGCCAAGGGTGGCGAGGGTGCCGACGTCGGCGGCCGTCGACGGAATCACCAACATCGTCAGGCCTGCGGCGTTGATCTCCTCCTGGCCGCCGAATTTGGCCGCGATCATGGTCAGGTGCACGGCGGCCGTGTGCAGGCTGTACGCCTGTGCACATGCCGCTCCCCACAGCTGCAGGGCGGCCATGTCGAGGCGCGCGGCTGCACCGCCCGACGTAGGGTCGGACGCCAGCGGCGGCGTTTCGGCGAGTAAGCCCTGCGCCGAAGTCGCCAGCCCAAGCAACTTCTGCGCGGCGGCGACAAGCCCGGGCACATCGACCTTCATCAGCGACCTATAGCTCTGCCAGCTTCCGTTCGGCGGCGGCGAGGTCCTGTCGGTCGGCATATCGTCCACCGGAATCGACCTCCCCTCCAGCTCGGCACGGATCACCAGCTGCCCCTTCAGATAGGCGACATCGTTACACGCCATGATGCCTCGTGCGATTTCGATGGCCGGCCGCTTCATGGCCGCGGGCTCGATCTGCACGCCGAGGGTGTGACCGGCGAGCGCAACCCGGACGAAGATGGTGTTGTCCGGTGTCGCCGCGGTGAACGACTGCTCAGTCAATGCGAACCGCCGCCGCGTTGATCTCTTCCTGGTCCTGGAATTTCGCTGCGATGGAACGCAACTGTCGGCCGCGGAGCGGTGAGCGGCTTCGTGGTCTGCGAAGGCTGCCTCGCGGCGCTGGACGACCTCATGGGCCGCCGCCTTGAACTGGTGCATGATCGGCCCGTGGGTGGCCACTGCGGCGAGGATGTCGGTTTCGGCGCCGCGGGCGGCGGCCATCTCATCGGCCACACTCTCGTGCCGCGCAGCCACCTGGTTCAGTAACGAGGGCGTAATCCGGATGGTCGTCATGGGGCTCTCCTAGTGGCTGCCGGCCGGGTCTGCGCGGGACTGCGTTGGGGTGGCTCTGCTGGTTCGTGGTCGCCGTGCGGCCGCGGCGGCGTCGATCGGTCGTCGTCGGAACCTTCTGCTTCGTCGTCCTCGTTCTCGCGGCCGTCGTCGACCTCGGCGGCCTCGTCATGTGGTGATTCACGGTCGACGCGGTCCTCGGCAACGGTCTGCTCGCCGGCCCGGTCGAGGAGCCCCGACGCCAACCCGGCCAGCGGGGTCGCGGCGCCGGCCAGTCCGCTCGCGCCCTGCGCGGGCGTCGTCGCTGCGCCCTGAGCCATCTGCGGTAAGGCTCCGAGCGCGGAGCCGACGGCGGGCAACACGCCCGCGGCCTGGTCGGCGATCGGCGCTGTGGCGGGTGATGCGGGGCGTGGCGCGTCTTCGCCTCCGGTCGCGGCCGGTAGGTAGCCACTCGCGAGTGCGCGAGTGAGCCTGGCGTGATCCTCATCCGACAGGGCACCGGCGTCCACGATGTCGGCGATCTCGGCGATCTTGCTTCGCAGGAACAGCAGGAACTGACGCTCGCCCGCGGGCGTATCCAGCGCAGTGACCGGGTTGGTGATGGCCTCGATCAGTTGCCGCTGTATGTCTTTCAGACGGGTGCGGCCAGCCACCGTCACCGCGTGTGCGGTCAGGATGGTCTCGGTGAGTTGTACTTCAGCCGAACGAATTTCGGAGTAGTCGTTCCTCAGTTCGGCCTGCAGCGTGCGTACCGCGTCGGCGGCGTCGCCGGACTGCACAGCCTCGACCGAGGGATGCGTCACAGCAGCCCGCCGGCGAGGTTGTCCTGAAGATCAGGGCGGGGCGCGAAATCATCGGGCAATCCCGGACGGCCCGCCGCCGTCGAACAGCTCCTCGGCGTGCGACAGCGCGGTCAACACGGTGCCGACCTGCCCGAGCAGCCACCCGTCCACGTTTGCCGCCTTTCGTCGCCAGCCAGCCTAACCCGCAGTACGGAGGCCGTTCGGCGGCAATTTCGTGGCGCTCAGGCGTCGAGGTCTTGCTCCACCAGCTCGGCGACCTTCTTGAGCGCGTCCTCGTCGTCGGAGTGCACGGTCACCTGAGCGCCGTTGCCTGCGCCGAGGGTCATGATCATCAGGGCGGAACCGGCGTCGACGGGTTCGCCGCCGTCCATCGAAAGGGTGACGGGCACACCGGCGTTCACGACGGCTTCGGCGATGATGGCCGCCGGGCGGGCGTGCAGGCCGATCGCAGATCCGACGGTGACGGTCTTGTCAGGCATGGCTTCTCCTTGGTGTCGTTGGTGTGATTGTGCGGATCAGGCAGCGGCCAGGGCGGGCGTTTCGTCGACCTTGGCGTTGGGCTTGGCGAACTGCTTGGCGGCGATGACGGCAACGGCGCCTGCCACTGCGCCGATCGCGATTGCGACGACGAACCAGAGCAGATGGCCGATGGCGAAGAACACGAAGATGCCGCCGTGCGGCGCCCGCGAGGTCACGCCTGCCGCCATGCACAGAGCGCCGGTGATCGCACCGCCGAACATCATCGAGGGGATGACGCGGAACGGGTCGGCCGCCGCGAACGGGATCGCACCCTCGGAGATGAAGCAGGCACCGAGAAGCCAAGCAGGACGGCCATTCTCACGCTCCGGCTCGCTGAACAGCTTGGGCCGGAGAACCGTCGCCAACGCCATCGCGATCGGCGGCACCATGCCCGCGGCCATCACCGCCCCCATGATTTCGAAAGACGACGTCGTCGCGGCCGTGAGCCCAGCGGTGGCGAACGCGTAGGCGGCCTTGTTGACCGGGCCGCCGAGGTCGAAGCACATCATCAGGCCGAGGATGATGCCGAGCAGGACGGCGGAGGTGCCGGACATCCCACTCAACCAGTTCGTCAACCCGGCCGTGAGGGCGGCCAGCGGGCGGCCGAGCAGCATGAACATCAGCAGGCCGACGGCAAGTGATGCGAACAGCGGGATCACGACAACCGGCATCAGGCCCCGGAACCATTGCGGCACCGGCCGTTTGCTGATCCACAGCGCCGCGAAACCGGCGATGAGACCGCCGACGATGCCGCCGATGAACCCGGCGCCGACGAATACCGCCACGGCACCGGCGGTGAAGCCCGGCGCGATTCCGGGGCGGTCGGCGATGGCGAAGGCGATGTAGCCGGCAAGTGCGGGCACCAGGAAGCCGAAGGCGAGGCCGCCGAGACTGAACAGCACCGCGCCGAGATATTGCCAGAAGCCGCCCGGTGGCAGATTCCAGAGTGAGTTGTTGAGCGCGTACATGTGCGCAAACGACTCCGTGCCGCCGTCGGGTTTGTTCGCGATCTGATACCCGCCGAACAGGAAGCCGAGGGCGATCAGCAGACCACCGGCGGCGACGAACGGGATCATGTAGCTCACCCCGGTGAGCAGGATCTGCCTGGTGCGGGTGCCCCAGCCGACACCGCCGGCGGGCGCGGCGCCCGCGGGCGCGCCGGCCGCCGAGCCCTCGACCCGGGCGGCGTTCGGATTGTCCGCGGCGGCAATGGCTTCGGCGACCATCTTGGCCGGCTCGTTGATCGCACGCTTGACGCCGGAGGCCACCACCGGCTTGCCCGCGAACCGGCCTTTGTCCTTGACGCCGACGTCCGTGGCGAAGATGACCGCATCGGCTCCCGCGATCGTGGCCGCGTCGAGCGGCGTGCTGCCCGAGGATCCCTGCGTCTCCACGTGCAGCGTGACGCCTGCCTCCTTGGCGGCGGCGACGAGCGAGTCGGCGGCCATGTACGTGTGGGCGATCCCGGTCGGGCACGCGGTGATCGCCACCAGAGTCTTCGGCTTGGCTGCGGCGGGCTTCTCGGCCTGCGCGGCAGGCTTCGGTGTGTCGGCGGGGTTGAGCACCTCGTCGACGAGCGCGACCACCTCGTCGGATGTCGACGCGTCACGCAGCGATGCGACGAAGTCCTTGCGCACGAGTGCGCGCGCCAGGCTGGACAACAGCTTCATGTGTTCGGAACCGGCGCCTTCGGGCGCGGCGATCAGGAACGCCAGGTCTGCGGGCCCGTCGGGTGCGCCGAAGTCGACGGGTGGCTGCAACCGCGCGAACCCGACGGACGCCGTGTCGACGTGCGGGGAGCGGCAGTGCGGGATCGCGATGCCACCCGGCAGGCCGGTGGCCGACTGCTCTTCGCGGGCCATCGCGGCTGCGGTCAACCCGTCGGGATCGGTGGTGCGCCCGGCGTCGGCGAGCGCGCCGACGAGGCGCCCGATGACGGCTTGCTTGTCGGCGCCTGCGTCGACGTCGAGCAACACCAAGTCGGCATCGATGATGGGTCGGGATGCGGTGCTGGTCATGGCGATACTTTCGGTTGGTTGTTACGAACTGGCGGGGTTGGTGATGCTGGACGGCGCTGCGAAATCGAAGTCACTGCAACGGCATTCAGGTCGACCTCGGCGGGACTGGGCAGGGCGGAGCCCGGCAGAGCGGCAGCGGCGCTGCCATACGCGACGGCCATCCGCAGCCGTTGCGGCGGCTCGGCGCCGCCGACGTCGGCGCGCAGGTAACCGGCCAGGGCGGAGTCTCCGGCTCCGACGGTGCTGCGCGTGAGGATCGGCGGCGGTGTGGCCAGCCAGCTGCCGGTGTGATCGACGAGGACTGCGCCTGCGGGGCCCAACGTGGCGAGCACAGCGCCGACGCCGCGGTTCGACCAGCTCTTGTGCCGCTGACACCACCGGCTCGGGATCGCCCTGGGTGACTGCGGCTTCCAACGCCTGCGGGGAGAATCCGATGACGCCCGCGAGCTCCTCTGCGTTGGGCTTGATCAGATCGGGTGCCGCGCGATCGAATCCGTCGACCAGGGCGGCCAGCGGTGCGTCGGAGGTGTCGATCGCGACCTTGCAGCCGTAGCGGGCAAGCTCGGCGACGACGTCGGCGTACCAGTGATCGGGCATGCCCGGCGGCAGCGATCCCGACATCACCACCCACGACGCATGCTCGGCGTAGCCGACGACCGACCGGGTCAACGCGTCGATGGCGGCGGCGTCGAGCCGTGCGCCGGGCTCGTTGATTTTCGTTGTGGTGCCGTCCATCTCGGTGATGGCGATGTTGGTTCGCACCGGTGAGGTGATCGGGACGCAGCGGAACGGGACGCCGCTGCTCTGCAGGGCGGTCACCAGCGGATCGGTGCCAGAGGCGGGCAGCAGCGCGACGGCGTCGACGCCCGCCAGGGACGAGGGCACGTGCGACGTTGACGCCCTTGCCGCCGGGTTCGGTGGTGACCGAGCTGACCCGGTGTACGGAACCGCGGGTGAGCGGGGTGGCGAGCGTGACGGTGCGGTCGATGCTCGGGTTCGGCGTGACGGTGACGATCATGCGACGACCACTTCGACGCCGCGCTCGGCGAGCTGTGAGCGGTAGGCGGCGCTGATCTCGGAGTCGGTGATGAGGGTGTCGACCTTCGAGATCGGGGCGAAGCTGACGAAGTCCTCGCGTCCGATCTTCGACGAATCAGCAACCACCACAACGTAGTTGGCGCTGGCGATCATCGCCCGCTTGACGGCGGCCTCGTCGCTGTCCGGGGTGGAGAGGCCGTGCCTGACGCTGATGCCGTTGGTGCCGATGAAGGCGATGTCGACGCGCAGCGTGTCCAGCACGGGAGTACCTGCTCGCCGACGGCGGCCTGGGTGAGGCCTCTGACCCGGCCTCCGAGAAGCTGCAGCGACACCGACGGCAGGCCCGCCAGCCGCGCGGCGATCGGCACGGAGTTGGTGACCACCGTCAGCTCGCGGTCGGACGGCAGCGCCGCGGCTATTCGGCCGGTGGTCGTCCCGGCGTCGAGCAGCACGCTGGCGCCGCTGAGCGGAAGGAACTCCGCCGCCGCCGCCGCGATGGCGTCCTTGTGTTCGGCCCGGGTGTTCTCGCGTTCGCCGACGCCCGGTTCGACGAGCCGCAGGGCCCGCACGGGAACGGCGCCGCCGTGCACCCGGCGCACCAGCCCGGCGCGGTCCAGAACGGCCAGGTCGCGACGAACCGTCTCGGTGGTGACGTCGTAGGTCTCGGCCAGCTCGGCCACCGACGCGCGGCCCCTGGTGATCACCAGCGAGGCGATCGCTTGCTGACGCTCTTCGGCATACATGGCGCTCCGTTTGTGTGGCATTCGGCCCGTATAAATGTTGATATCTGTTGTTTTACTCCTGAATGTGTTGACTTGTCAACGGTTGGTTTGTAATCTGCTTCACATGACCGCGTCATCTCCGCCCACGTCACTGTCATCACACGGCCAGCCCGCCGGTCTCCCCGCGGGCACCGTCCTGCATGGGGTCCCCGTCGTCGCAGGCATTCAGTACGGACCGGTGATCCGGCCCGGCCGCCTTCCGGTACTCGACGACGTGGACGCGGCGCCGGAGGTCGATGAGGAGGAGCGTTCGGCAGAGGCGGCCCGCTTCACCGCGGCGGCCAACGCCGTCGCCGCCCGGCTGCGCGACCGCGCCGCACACGCCACCGGCGCGGCGTCCGAGGTGCTGGCCGCGACGGCCACGCTGGCGCAGGACCGCGCGTGGCTGGGTGCAGCCGAGAAGCTCATCAACGCAGGTGCCCCCGCCGCGCGCGCCGTGGTGGCCGCTGTCGATCAGTTCGTCGACCTGTTCACTCAGCTCGGCGGTTTGATGGCCGAGCGGGTCACAGATCTGCGCGATATCCGCGACCGCGTCATCGCCGAACTCAGCGGGCTGCCCGAGCCCGGCGTGCCGCTGCCCGACGGTCCCGTCGGTTCTGCTGGCCGACGACCTCGCCCCTGCCGACACCGCAGGCCTGGACCCCGACGCTGGTCGTTGCGCTGGCCACCACACTGGGCGGGCCGACCAGCCACACCGCGATCATCGCCCGCCAGCTCGGGATTCCGTGCGTGGTAGCCGTCGACGGACTCGACGCGGTCGGCGTCGGCACCAAGGTGCTCGTCGACGGCATCCGCGGCACGGTCACCGTCTCACCGGACGCGACGGCCGCCACCGACGCGGTGACCGCCGCTGCCCGCGAGGCCGAGACTCGCCGCCCGCTGGGCCGGCCCCGGAGCGACCGCCGACGGGCACGCGGTGTCGATTCTGGCCAACGTGCAGGACGGCGCCGCCGCCCGCGCGCCCGCGAGACCCCGGCCGAGGGCATCGGGCTGTTCCGCACCGAACTGTGCTTCCTCAACCGCGACACCGAGCCAACCGTCGACGAGCAGGCCCGGATCTACGGCGAGGTGCTCGACGCCTTCTCCGGACACAAGGTCGTGATCAGGACGCTGGACGCCGGCTCGGACAAGCCGCTGAAGTTCGCCGGGCATCCCGAGGAGGCCAACCCGGCGCTCGGCGTGCGGGGCATCCGGATCGCCGAGGGAAACCCCGGGCTGCTGGAGCGGCAGCTGGACGCCGTCGCCGCGGCGGCCGAGCGCACCGGCAATGCGCCGTGGGTGATGGCGCCGATGATCGCCACCGCCGATGAGGCCGAACGCTTTGCCGCGCAGGTCCGTTCGCGCGGCCTCACCCCCGGCGTGATGATCGAGGTGCCGGCGGCGGCGCTGCTGGCCGACCGGATCCTCGAGCACGTCGAGTTCCTGTCGATCGGCACCAACGACCTGGCGCAGTACACGATGGCCGCCGATCGCATGTCTGCCGACCTGGCCACCCTCACCGATCCGTGGCAGCCCGCGAGTACTCGCCCTTGTCGCCATGGCGGCCCGTGCCGGCGCGGCGGTGGGCAAGCCCGTCGGCGTCTGCGGAGAGGCCGCTGCGGACCCACTGCTGGCGTGCGTGCTTGACCGGCCTCGGGGTGACGTCGCTGTCTGCGGCCGCAGCGGCGGTCAACGGTGTCGGCGCCAAGCTCTCGCAGGTGTCGCTGCAACAGTGCAGGATGCGGCCGACTGCGGTGCTGACGACCGCCAGCGCGGCCGACGCCCGCGCCGCCGCGATCGAAGTGCTGGGTTGATCGCGGCCCGCAACGGTGACCAGCGCTTATCCGGCGATCATGAATTCTTTGCCAGGAGTTACCGATGTCAGCCGAATACCGCCGCATCGCGGCCATCGCTTCCGGGGTCGGCCTAAGTAACCGGTCAGTAACCTAATTGTGGCCTTCACGCAGACATAGTGGCTGGATAGAGTGCGACGTGCCGCGAAATCGCCGCTGATAGTCGCCTACGTCAAAATTTGCGGAATCGTGCACCAGCCCGCGCAATTGCGCGCATACTTCACTTCACCACCGGGTGCTGAGGCGGATTCGCTGAGGCCATCGGACTCCTGGCTCTGGGCCTGATGGAAGCAACGAAGTTCAGCGCGCCCCGAGGACCGACATGACCATGAGCGCCGAAGGACTGCAGCAGTCCGGTGGAGTGGAGATGCGTGTCCACGGAGTGGGCGACCACGGGGTGTTCAGTGCGCTGGGCAAGCCGGTCTACACAGAGACGATCGCCGACCGGGTCCGCATCGGCAGCCTGCCGCTGATTCCCAAACACGAGTTGAAGCTGATCAACTGGAGCAGGCCGAGCCGGCGGATCACCCGGACCGTGGGCTGGTACCTGGCGTATCCCTTCACGTTGGTCAACATGGCCGGCTTCATGGGCCCGGAACGCAGCGAGGACCGCACCGAAAGGCGACTGTGGTGGTTCATGCGGACGGCCGTCGTCGCCTCGAGCCTGATGATGACGTTCGCGATGGCGATCTGGATAACCGCCATCCTCGAGACCGCATGGCGGTTGCTCGGCGGCGTGCCCAACGGCCTCGGCAGCGTTTTCCTGTGTGTATTCGCTCCAGGTCTGCTTGCCGGTGCCGTCGTCAACCGGATGCTTCGCGGCCGGCCGCTCGTCGATCAGGGAGACCGCCGGGTCGCGCTTCTCACCCTCGCCGTGCTGCTGGGCGCGGCTGGCTTCTTAGCAGGCAGAGCCATCGCCGGGAAGGGCGTGCTCGGCTCCGGTGCAGCGACAGCGCGCGACCCGATGACGGTCATGGTCGGCGGCACCACGCTGGTCGCATGGGGTTTCGCATGCGTACTGTGCTGCGTCGCGTGGCGGGCGGAGAGCAGCCGAAAAGGCCACGGCCGGGCGAACTTTGACCCCATCCCGGACCGCACCGCGCTGGCCGGCGCGGGCATCCTGATCGCATTCGCCATCGCAATACTTCACACCGCGGGCTCTTGTCTCCGACTGTTTGTGCAGACGGTCCTCAAGTACACGCCGCCGGTGATCGAGCGGCGGGTTCAGGGCGCCAAGGACCGCTCCGGCATGGTCACCGACACCGCGGCGTACGCCCACTTCGACCATGTGCTGCCGATCGATGTCATCCCGGTCCTGTTCCTGGTCATGGTGGCGGTCTTCAGCGCGCTCTTCTGGCGGGAGTATTTGCGCCGCAAGCCGGTATGCGCGGCAAGTGCCGCGCTGCCGCACGGCTTCAAGGAGCCGGTGCCCAGCCACGTGCTGCTGCGGGACACCCACGAATTCCTCGGTCGTGCAGCGCTCGTCGGGATACTCGCCTCGCTCGGTGTGTGGATCGCTTCGGCCGGCCTGATCATCGCGGCCTCGAACAGCGGGTGGGGTACCGACGGACTGCTCACGTCGCTGTTGATCGCGCTCAAGATCGCGGGCTTGGTGCTACTCGTCCTGATCGTTGTTCGCCGGCCGGAACACACCACAGAGCGCATCAAGCAGGTACTGGAATCGGTGACCGACGTGGCCGGGTTCTGGGCGCCCGATCTTCATCCGCTCGCAGGCGCGTCGTACCGTCTGGCGGTGCTTCGCGGACTCCGTCGAGGTGTCCAGGATGTGCGGAAGGATCAGCAGGCCAAGCCGATCGCGCTCGTCGGACACTCCCAGGGTGCGGTCATCTGTGCATGGTTCGTCCGGGGCGGGCACTGGCAGGAGAGATCCTCGGAGCACTACTCCGACGAGCGCGCGCTCACAATGCGTTTGCACGACGCCCCTGACGAACAGTCGGATCGGATAGCCCTGTTCACCTGTGGCTCGCCGCTCGGCTCGCTGTACCGCACCTTCTTCCCCCGCTACTTCGACGAGACCTTCTTCATGACGGCGGCGAGGAAGTCATACGGCAACATTTGGCGCAACTACTGGCGCAACACCGACCCCATCGGCGCACGGCTCAACCGCCCCGTTGTCGGAACGGCCGTCGACGATCCGCAGGTACACGATGTCGACGTCACCGAGCTCGAGGACGAGGCGACCAAGGGGCACTGCGAGTACTGGCAGGACGGCCGCGTCAGGCGCGATATCGAGGAGTACTTCGCTTCGTTCGATCTGGTCGACAAGACCGGTCTCGCAGCGAGCGTAGGTGGCGGCAGGCAGCGCAGGCTGAGGGGTCTGAAGGCCGCCTTCCCCCGGCTGCACCTGCACGGGAATTAATCGGACTGTAGTCCGGTTAACCCTGGCATGCCTGCTATCACTGCTGACACCTTGACACTGCCGCGCCTTTCCGCGGCTGCGCCGTCCGACACCGAACGGCCGGTCCGCTCCGTCACCACCGGCCCGCACGGCTACGAGGGGGAGGGCTTTCCCGTCGTGCGTGCCTTCGCCGGCGTGAGCGCCGCCGACCTCGACCCGTTCGTGCACATGGACCAGATGGGCGAGGTGGAGTACCAGCCTGGCGAGCCGAAGGGCACAGACTGGCATCCGCACCGCGGCTTCGAGACCGTCACGTACATCATCGACGGTCGCTTCGCCCATCAGGACAGCCACGGCGGCGGCGGCCTGATCACCGACGGCGCCACCCAGTGGATGACCGCGGGCTCGGGCATCCTGCACATCGAGACGCCACCCGCCGAGCTCGTCGAGAGCGGCGGCATGTTCCACGGCATCCAGCTGTGGGTGAACCTGCCGAGCAAGGACAAGTTCGCGGCCCCGAGGTACCAGGCCATCGAGGGCAACGAGGTCAAGCTGCTGTCGTCGGAGGACGGCGGCGCGCTGGTCCGCGTCATCGCAGGCGACGTCGACGGCCATGGCGGCCCCGGTGCGACGCACACGCCGATCACCCTGTCGCACAGCACCATCGAGCCCGGCGCGCAACTCAGCCTGCCGTGGAACCGCGACTTCAACGCGCTCGTCTATGTGCTGTCCGGCCGCGGGACAGTCGGCCCGGTCGGCCACCCGATCCACGAGGGCCAGCTCGCGGTGTTCGGCCCGGGAGACCGGATCAGCATCGCCGCCGACCGGACGCAGGAGTCGCGTCGACCCAGCATGGAAGTGTTGATCCTCGGCGGCAGACCGATCCGCGAGCCGGTGGTCGCCTACGGCCCGTTCGTGATGAATACCAAGTCCGAACTGGTCAAGGCGCTGGAGGACTACAACGCGGGTAAGTTCGGCACCATCCCGCCGAATGCGTTGATGCCGCACAGGATTCGCTGACGCCGGGCGCTACCGGTGGGCCGGGTCGGCCTGCACCGGCCGCGGATACACCAGTTCCAGTTCACCGATCGCGGCCGCCACGGTCACCAACGGCATGGCGGCCGAGATCGAAAGGTCATCGCCTCCCGACTCCGCACGCAGCGCGACGACGAACTCCTCACCGATCGGCGTCCACTCCCGGCCCGTGTACAGCTTTCCGGACAGCCGCTCGCCGATCGCCTTGGCGTGCAGCTCCACCACCTTGCGGACGGTCGGGTAGGTGCCCAGCGGGGGCGGCGTCGGAATGTCCATGATCAGGTCCGCGGCCGCGCGCACCCGAATCGCCCGGTTGAAGGCACGCACGATCGGCCCGCGGAAATCGGTTGTGCCGCCACTCTCCGAAAGATATTGGCGCACCGCGTCATCCGCGACCCGAGACGCCGCGATCGCGTCATGGCTGAGGATGGCCAACTTGTCGGCCATTTGCTCGTAGTCGCCGCGCGTGATCCTCAGGACCGCCGCCTCCAGGTAGTTGGCGAAGACGTTGCGCGCCGACTCCACGGCGGCTTCCGCCGACGCGGTGGCGCCCCTCGGCCACAGCAGCAGCGACACCATCACACCGACGAGCGCGCCAAAGAAGACGTCCTCGACCCGGATCAGGCCGACGCTCCATCCGGTCGGGACGATCAGGTTGAAGAAGATCAGCACCATCATCGTGAACGCCGCCTGACCCGCCGTGAACGAGGCGATCTCGGGGACGAAGGACGAGCCGAACACCACGACCGGCATCAGTACCCACAGCACGGCAGGGTCGACACCGAGAAAGCTGATCAGCAGGGCGCCGAGAACGAAGCCGATCGCGGTGCCCGCCACTGCGCGCAACGTCTTCGTGCCGGTGGTCAGCGCGCTGCTGCGCAGTACCGACAGCGCGCCGAGGACCACCCAGAAGCCGTGCTCCACCGGAAACAAGTGGGTGACCGCGACCGCCAGCGCGAGCCCGAGGCCGGTGCGCACCGCGTTGCGCACCGCCACCGACCGGCCGCTCAAGAAGCCAGACGTCGTCGACGTCACCGCAGCCGTCTCGGGAATCAACCGGTCGGTGGCGGTCGTCGTCGGCAGCCGCCGCCCCAGCGCCCTGGCCCACACCGGCCGCGCGTCGGCCGCGGCAGCCGCCGCGATCACTCGGCCGGTGGCACCGATGGTCGCGGCGATGGTCCTGCGGTTCAACAGTTCCCGCCCCAGTACGACGGCCGCGTCGTCGTCACCGGCACCGAGGATGGTCTCGACGTCGTCGCGGTAGCGCCCCCGCGCCACGGACCGCAGATGGATCAGGGCCGCTTCGAGATTCGCGCGGGCCGTCGTTTGGTCGCCGAGTCGGTTCTGTTGAAGCACCGCGGCCGAGCAGCGCAACACGCGGATGCCCGGTGCCTGCATGTCCCGCAGACCGGGGCCGGCTTCGTCGCTGACCCGGTCGGCGAGCCACTCCAGGTCCTCGACCACCCGCACCAGCGCCCTGCTGCCCGCCGACAGCCCGACGGGCCGGAAGTCCGCGCCGAGAAAGTTCTCACGCAGCGCGAGCATCGCGTCCACCACGTCGCCGCGGCCTGCCTTGCCTTCGAGCCGGTCGGCCAGCGCACCGACCGCCTTGGCCGCGTGCAGGCGTAACTCGTCGTGGTGGCGTGGGGGCAGCAGGAACAACGCGGCGGGCACGCACACGGCCAGCGCGATGAGCCATCCGATGAGCCGCTCGTCGATCGGGCCCGGCGGCGTGCACGCGGGCAGCACGAACGTCAGCAGCGTCGGCCGCTGTCCGGCCGCGATCGTCTCGCTGAGCACACCCGAGAACGTCACCGCCACGCCGAGCAGGAACATCAGCACGACCGACAGCCACGCGTGCGGCGCCACCAGCGTGCCCAACGTGATCAGCACGGCCCCGTTGATGCCCAGCCCGGCATACGCCACCGCGCGGGTCTGCCGGTTGCCGGGAAAATCCGCCAGCACCATCAGCGCGAACGACCCGAAGATCGTGAACAGCGGCGTCTGCGAGTTCCCCGCGACGGCGAAGCTCACCGCGGCGGCCAGCGGGACGATCACCGCCGCGCGCAGCGCACGCCGGAGCGCATCGTGCTCGGGATCGCGCTCGCGAATCCGGTCGACCGCCCGGCGCAATACGCCGGCCGGCCCGTCAGTCATCAGTGGCTGCGGAGGCGAATCGGCCTTGATCGAGCGCGTCGGTGAGCTGTTTTGCGATCCACGCCAACGCGACAGTGTCCCGCTGGATGGTCGCCTGTTCGTGCCCGACCAACAGGTAGACGGCCCACCGCGCGAACATCTTGGCCTGGCGTTCGTCCTTCAGGATCTCGAGGGCCGACTCGTACATGATGTCGAAGCGCTGTTGGTCGACCTGGAGCTGGATGTTGTACACGTCGGGATCGACAGCACTCCACGCTCGGATGGCGGCCTCGGCGCCGTGGGGAAGCCCGAGGCCGATCTCAATCAGGCTGTCGATTCGTCGGCGCGGGTCGGCCTCGCTCTTGGCGAATTCGATGACAAGAACCGTTCGCTCTTTCATCCAGTTCTCGACGAGTTCGCGCGTGTAGGCGGGCCAGCTGGAGAAGTAGTGGTAGAACGACCCGGTGGTGACGCCGAGGCGGTTGCACACCTCGGCCAGCTTCAGTCCGCCGTAGCCGAGATCGGACAGCACGTCGAGGCCGGTCTCGAAGTACGAGTCGCGCGAAACGACGCCCGCCATGGGACGGAACCATAGCGTCTGCGGACGATAACGGAGCCAGGACTGCCGGTAGCTTTACCGATCCGTAGCGAGCGCCCGTAACCGGCGCTATTTCCGCACAGTTTGCTGAACTGACGTCCAGAATCGATGTTCTGTATGGACGCCCGGTGTCCTATGGCACAATATTTACCATGCCGCATACGGCAAGTAGGGGGCCAGGCCGTCCACCAGCAGCGAAGGCGGCTGAAACACGTGAGCGCATATTGCATGCCGCTCGCGAAGTATTCAGCGAACTCGGCTATGACGCTGCCACATTTCAGGCGATCGCCATCCGGGCCGATCTGACCCGTCCGGCAATCAATCACTACTTTGCGAGCAAACGGTTGCTGTACCGCGAAGTCGTCGAGCAGACGAATGCGATGGTGGTTGCCTCGGGGATGGCGAGAGCCCAGGGTCAGACCACTCTGCTCGGTCGGCTGTCGGCCTTTTTCGCATCGGCCATGCAGGCCGACAGCGAGGATCGCTCGGCCGCAGCGTTTCTGGTGACCTCGGTGCTTGAGGGGCAACGGCACCCCGAGCTCCGAAGCGACGAGCACGACTCGATGAAGAACTCGCGGGCGTTCGTGTCCTGGGCGGTCAACGACGCGATCGAGAAGGGTGAGCTGACCACCGACACCGACGTCCCGCAACTCGTGGAGATGCTCGTTGCGGTGATGTGGGGGATGGGTTTCTACGCCGGCTACGTCGGGTCGCACGCCGAACTCGAGTCCATCGTCAACAAGCTCGAACTGCTGTTGGCCAACAAGCTCTGGAAGCTCGCCGAGTAACGTCCGGCAATCCGTCGTGTGAACTTGGGTGACTTTTGCCACAAATGCATGTAGATCAGCTAACTTATTCTGTAGCATTGCTTACGAAATGACTGATCTATATGACGCCACCTCGATCCGATCCGAGGGTGACAGCTGGGAAATCACCGAAAGTGTTGGGGCGACCGCCTTGGGCGTCGCCGCTGCGCGCGCCGTCGAGACCGCTCGTGACGACGCTTTGATCCGCGACGAGTTCGCCTACCTGCTGGTGTCGGCGGCCGGGCCGAACTGGGCCCAGATGGCCAGCAGTGATCCGGACTGGCTCGAGGACGACGAAGACGGCCGTCGGCTTCATGAGATGTCCCGCGACTATCAGGCCGTGCGCACCCACTACTTCGACGACTACTTCCACGCCGCCATGCGAGCGGGCGTCCGCCAGGTGGTGATACTGGCCGCCGGACTGGACTCGCGCGCGTACCGCATCGAATGGCCGGCTGGCACAACGGTTTTCGAAATCGACCAGCCGAAGGTGCTTGAGTACAAGACCTCGACGCTGGAGAACCACGGCGCGCAGCCGCGGGCCCGCCGCATCCCGGTGCCGGTCGACCTCCGCGACGACTGGCCGTCGGCTCTGGTCGACGCGGGCTTCGACCCGTCGCAGCCGACCGCGTGGCTGGCCGAGGGCCTGCTGCCGTACCTGCCGCCCGACGCACAGGACCGGCTCTTCGATCTGATCACCGCGCACAGCGCACCGGGCAGCCGGATCGCGGTCGAGGCGTTCAGCATGGATCTGTCGGAGCAGGCCGAGCAGGACAGGATCGCCCGGCGTGAGCGCACCGCGCGGATGCGGGAGCGCTCGGGCATAGACATCGACGTGGACACCCTGACCTACGCCGACGCGGGCCGGGCCGATGCGGCAGGCTGGCTGGCAGACCACGGCTGGCAGGTCGACGCCGTGCCGAGCGAGGTCGAGATGACGCGCTTGGGCAGGCCGGTGCCCGACTACGAAGCCGAAGAGATCGCGTCCAGCGTCCTGCTGCGCGCCGAGCTACCCGAGGAGAAGCGATGAGTTCGCTCCGTACTCACGACGACACCTGGGACATCGCCACCAGTGTCGGCACGACCGCGGTGATGGTGGCGTCTGCGCGCGCGGTCGAGACCGAGAGGGACGACGCGCTGATCCGCGATCCCTATGCCGCGGTCCTCGTCGAGGGCGCAGGCACCGGTTCGTGGACCACGATGCTCGACGAGAAGGTCGTCGAGAAAGCCGCCGCCATCGACCCCGAGGTCGCCGCGATCTTCCGGCACATGCGCAACTACCAGGCGGTCCGCACGCACTTCTTCGACGAGCACTTCACGAAGGCCGCGGCGGCA
The DNA here is from genome assembly GCA_963813275.1 of uncultured Actinomycetota bacterium. Taxonomy (GTDB): domain Bacteria; phylum Actinomycetota; class Actinomycetes; order Mycobacteriales; family Mycobacteriaceae; genus Mycobacterium. The sequence goes on from CAWEYH010000004.1 coordinate 223,069, forward strand.
GGCATCCGGCAGATCGTGATCCTGGCGTCCGGCCTCGATTCTCGGGCGTACCGCATCGAGTGGCCCGAGGGCACCACCGTCTTCGAGATCGACCAGCCCAAGGTGCTCGAGTACAAGGCCGCGACGCTGGCGGAAAACGACGTGAAGCCCGCCGCGACGCTGCATCAGGTGCCGGTGGATCTGCGACATGACTGGCCAACCGCGTTGCGCGAGAACGGCTTCGATCCCGGCCAGCCCACCGCGTGGCTGGCCGAGGGCCTGCTGATGTATCTGCCCGCCGATGCACAGGACCGGCTCTTCGAACTGGTCACCGAGCTCAGCGCCGCCGGCAGCCGGATCGCCGCCGAGACGGTCGGCGTCCGCTCCGACGAACGGCGCGCGCAGATGCAGGAGCGGTTCGAGAGAATCTCCAGCGAGCTCGGCATCGAGCGGGAATTCGATGTGCAGGAGCTGATGTACAACGACCCCGACCGGGCCGACGTCGCCGAGTGGCTGAACGCGCACGGCTGGCGCGCCGATGCCGTGACGTCCCAGGACGAAATGCGCAGGCTCGGCCGCTTCACCGAGCTGGCCGACGCCAACGACGACGCGTTCGCCGCGTTCGTCACTGCGGAGAGGTCATAGCTCGGGGCCTTCTGGGCGGCCCAACCGGTTGGTTAGGATCGGGACGCACGTGAGGAGCGGGATATCCGCGCCTCGGGTCAGGAAGGACCTCCACCATGACCACCGATTCGATTCCCCAGGCCGCACCCGCGGTGCCCGCACCGATAGCGCCCGACATCCCGGAGACCGTCGCCCGGCTGCGCCAAACCTTCGCCACCGGCCGCACTCGCAGCGTCGAATGGCGCAAGCAGCAGCTGAAGGCCATCGAGAAGATGATGGCCGAGAACGAGGCCGCCATCGCGGTCGCGTTGGAGCAGGACCTCGGCCGCAAACCGTTCGAGGCGTGGCTCGCAGACATCGCCCCCACCGCCGGCGAGGCGAAGGACGCGGCCAAGAACGTCCGCAAGTGGATGCGCCGCAAGCACCGCATGCTCGAGATGTCGCAGCTGCCCGGCCGTGGCTGGATCGAGTACGAGCCCTACGGCACGGTGCTCGTCATCGGCGCGTGGAACTTCCCGTTCGTGTTGACGCTGGGACCTGCGGTCGGCCGCCATCGCAGCGGGGAACACCGTTGTGCTCAAACCCTCTGAGGTGGCGCCCGCGTCGTCGGCGCTGATGGCCGAGCTGGTGCCGAAGTACCTCGACACCGACGCGATCGCCGTGATCGAGGGAGACGGCGCGGTCAGCCAGGAGCTGATCGCACAGGGCTTCGACCACCTGCTGTTCACCGGCGGCACCGAGATCGGCCGCAAGGTCTACGAAAGCGCGGCTATCGCACCTGACTCCGGTCACCCTCGAACTCGGCGGCAAGAGCCCGGTGATCGTCGCCGAGGACGCCGACATCGACGTCGCAGCCAAGCGCATCGCCTGGACCAAGCTGATCAACTCGGGTCAGATCTGCATCGCCCCGGACTACGTGTTGGTCGACGCGAAGATCCGCGACGAGCTCGTCGACAAGATCAAGGACGCCGTGACGACGTTCGAGGCCGATAACCCGGGCGGGAAGCGCATCGTCAACCAGCGTCACTTCGACCGGCTGACCGCGTCGCTTGCCGCTACCAAGGGCACCATCGCGCTCGGCGGCGGATCGGATGCGTCGTCGATCAGCATCCAGCCGACCGTCGTCGTCGATCCCGACCCCAACGAGCAGTTGATGACCGACGAGATCTTCGGGCCGATCCTGCCCGTCGTGACGGTCGAAAACCTCGACGGGGCAATCAAATTCGTCAACTCGCGGCCCAAGCCGCTGGCGGCGTATCTCTTCACCAAGGCCAAGAGCATCCGGGAACGCGTGATCAAGGAAGTATCGGCAGGCGGCATGGTGGTGAACCATCTGCTGTTCCACTTCGCGAGCAACAAGCTGCCGTTCGGTGGCGTCGGTCCGTCGGGCATCGGTGCCTACCACGGCAAGTTCGGCTTCGACGAGTTCAGCCACAAGAAGTCGGTGATGACCAAGCCGACCCGACCCGACGCCATGAGCTTCATGTATCCCCCGTATACAGAGAAGGCGAAGAAGCTGGCGCGCAAGCTGATCTGACAAACCGCGCCGACCCAAACGACGAGAGGAACATCAGTGCCAGGAGTGCAGGATCGCGTCATCGTCGTCACCGGAGCCGGTGGCGGACTGGGGCGCGAGTACGCGCTGACGCTCGCCAGAGAGGGTGCCAGCGTCGTCGTGAACGACCTCGGCGGTGCGCGCGACGGGACGGGCGCCGGACACAACATGGCCGACGAAGTGGTCAAGGAGATCAAGGACGCCGGCGGTCGCGCCGTCGCCAACTACGACTCCGTGGCCGAACCCGAGGCCGCCGCGAACATCATCAAGACCGCGATCGACGAGTTCGGCAAGGTCGACGGTGTGGTGAGCAACGCAGGCATCCTGCGCGACGGCACCTTCCACAAGATGGAGTTCGCGAACTGGGACGCCGTGCTCAAGGTCCACCTGTACGGCGGCTACAACGTGATCCGCGCCGCCTGGCCGCACTTCCGCGAGCAGAGCTTCGGTCGTGTCGTCGTCGCCACCTCCACCAGTGGGCTGTTCGGCAACTTCGGCCAGGCCAACTACGGCGCCGCGAAGCTCGGCCTGGTCGGGTTGATCAACACGCTGGCCCAGGAGGGCGCGAAGTACAACATCAAGACCAATGCGGTCGCGCCGATCGCGGCCACCCGGATGACGCAGGACATCCTGCCGCCCGAGGTTTTCGAGAAGCTCACGCCCGAGTACGTGGCGCCGGTGGTGGCGTTACCTGATGAGCGAGGAGAACCAGGAGACCGCGGCGGTGTTCATCGTCGGCGGCGGCAAGGTGCAGCGCGCGGCGCTGTTCCAGAACGAGGGCGTCACCTTCTCCGACGGCGTGCCGTCGGTCGACGACGTCGCGGCGAAGTGGGGCGAGATCACCGACCTGTCGGCGGCGCAGCGGGCCAACTTCAGCCTCGGCTGATAGCCGTCGCATGAAAGCGCTTGTCGCGCGGGAGCTTTCCGGGCCGGCAGGGCTGGACTACACCGATGTCGACGATCTCGGAGGCGACGATGCGATAGTCGTCGACGTCGGTGCGGCGGGAGTCAGCTTTCCCGATCTGCTGCTTCTGCGCGGCGAGTACCAGCTGCGGCTCGACCCGCCGTTCATCCCGGGCATGGAGGTCGCCGGAGTGGTGCGTTCGGCGCCCTATGACTCCGAATTCGCACCGGGTCAACGAGTTACGGCGCTTTCGATGCTCGGCGGATGGGCTGAACAGGTAATCGTGCCGCCCGCGAATCTGAAGCCGACGCCCGACGGCATCGACGACGCCGAGGCAGTCGCACTGCTGGGCAACTATCAGACGATGTATTTCGCGCTGGCCAAACGCGGCGCCCTGCGGCCAGGGGAGACTGTGCTTGTGCTCGGCTCGGCGGGCGGTGTCGGCACGGCCGCCGTTCAGATCGCAAAGGCGCTGGGCGCCAAGGTTATCGCCATGGTGCACCGCGCGCAGGCGATGGAGTTCGTCAAGTCGCTGGGTCGCCGACGTGGTGCTGCCGCTGACGGACGGATGGCTCCAGGCGGTCAAGGAGCACACCGACGGCCGCGGCGTCGACCTGGTGGTCGACCCCATCGGCGGCGAGGCGTTCGACGACGCGGTCCGCGCGCTCGACACCGAGGGCAGGTTGCTGGTGATCGGCTTTGCGGCAGGCGGCATTCCGACCGTCAAGGTCAACCGGCTGCTGCTGCGCAACGTCAGCGTCGTCGGCGTCGGTTACGGCGAGTACGTCAACCGCAAACCCGGATCGCAGTCGGTGTTCGAGTTCGGGGTCGCCGAATTGGTCAAGGCTGGACTGCGGCCACCACCGCCGATCAGGTATCCGCTGTCGGAGGGCAGCGCCGCGTTGCAGAGCCTGGCCGACGGCGGCGTGCTCGGCAAAGTCGTATTGGAGCCGAAATGAGTCCCAAGGCCCTGGCGTTCGACGTGTTCGGCACCGTCGTCGACTGGCGGTCCAGCATCATTCGCGAGCTGCAAGCGTTCGGCAGAAACCATGGGCTGCACCAGGACTGGTCGGCCATGGCCGACGGCTGGCGCGCCGGTTATGCGCCCGCGATGGACCGTGTGCGCCGCGGCGAACTGCCCTGGACGCGCATCGACGATCTGCACCGCATGATCCTGGTGGACCTGCTCGCCGGCGCTGGTATCACCTCAGTCGACGATGGGGAGATCGACCACCTCAACCGTGCCTGGCACCGCCTCGACCCGTGGCCGGACAGCGTGCGCGGCCTCACGCGGCTCAAGGAACGGTTCATCATCACGACGCTGTCGAACGGCAACGTTTCGCTGCTGACCAACATGGCCAAACGCGCCGGATTGCCGTGGGACTGTGTGATCTCCGCCGAACTGTTTCACCACTACAAGCCCGACCCGGAGGCCTACCTCGGCTGCGCCGACCTGCTCGGCGTGCGCCCAGAGGAGCTGATGCTGGTCGCCGCGCATCCCAGCGACCTGCGCTCGGCGCGGGATGCGGGCCTGATGACGGCATACGTGGCACGGCCGCAGGAGTACGGCCCCAACCAGCGCCCCCCCAGGGTCGATGACGGCGAATTCGATTTCACGGCAACGGATTTTCTCGATCTTGCCGAGCAGCTCGGGGCCTGAATTCCCGGCGTAGCTTGGAGGGGTGACCGATCAACTGACTACTGACCTGCCCCCCGCTCTGAGCAGGGCACTTGGCCTTCTTTCCGATCCGCCTGCGGACCCCGACGTCAGGAACGGCTACCTCGACCTGCTGGCGGACACCCCTGTGACCGAGACCACGCCGCCGAAGAACACCGGCGCGATCCAGGCGGCTTGGTCCTCCGGGCTCGGCTCGATGTTCTACGACAACGCACAGGCCATGGCGCGCAAGGTGGTGAGCGCGTGGCAGCTGCCGATCGAGTGGCTGAACATCCCCGCAGGCGGCACCGCCCTCGACGTCGGGAGCGGCCCCGGCAACGTGACGGCGTCGCTGGCGCGCGCGGCTGGTCCCGGTGGACTTGCGCTGGGCGTCGACATCTCGGAGCCGATGCTGGCCCGCGCCGTCAATGCCCACGCGGGACCGAACGTCGGCTTCCTGCGCGCGGACGCACAGCAGCTGCCGCTGCGCGACGAGGCCGTCGATGCAGCCATCTCCCTCGCCGTGCTGCAGTTGATCCCGAACCCCACGGCGACCGTGGCCGAGATCGTGCGGGTGCTGCGCCCAGGCGGCCGGTTGGCCATCATGGTGCCCACCGTCGGCCGCGCGGGTGCGTTGTTCCGGTGGTTGCCCAACGGCGGTGTCTATTTCTTCGGCGAAGACGAGCTCGGCGACATTTTCGAAGAGCTCGGTCTGGTCAGCGTGCGCACCAAGACCCTCGGCAACATTCAATGGGTGCGCGGCAAGAAGCCCTGACGAGCAGACCTACACCGTAGATTCGAGCCGTGAGCACCGGCGGGATCGTCCTCGTTGCACTCGCCATCGCTGTCGGCCTGATCGGAATCGTCGTGCCGCTGCTGCCGGGCCTTCTTCTGGTGTACGCGGCGATTCTGGTCTGGGCGGTCGTCGAACACGACGTCACGTCGTGGGTGACGCTCGGCGTGGTCACCGGGCTGGTCGGCGCCACCACGCTGATCAAGTACATGTGGCCGATGAAGCGCATGCGGGCCGCCGAGGTCGGCACGGGCACGTTGTTGGTCGGCGCAGTGCTCGGCATCATCGGCTTCTTCGTGATCCCCGTGGTCGGTCTGGTGATCGGGTTCGTGCTCGGCATCTACCTGTCCGAATTGGCCAACCGCCGCGACCAGCGGGTGGCGTGGACGTCGACGAAGCACGCGCTCAAGGGCGTCGCACTGTCGGTCGGGGTCGAGTTGGCAGGCGCACTGCTCGCCGCCGCGGCGTGGGCGGTCGGGGTGGCGATTTCGGCGTGAAAAGTGTCGCTGAGCGATAGAAATCACGCCGAATTCGCGGGTAGCTTCCAGTGATGGCCAAGCTACGTTTCGGATATTTCATCGCGCCGTTCCACCGCGCGGGAACCAACCCCACACTCGCGCTTGCAGCGGGACCTCGAGTTCGTCGAGCATCTCGACAGGGTCGGCTTCGACGAGGTGTGGATCGGCGAGCACCACTCGGCGGGCAGCGAGATCATCAGCTCGCCAGAGGTGTTCATCGCCGCGGCGGCCGAACGGGCCAAGCGGATCCGGTTCGGCACCGGCGTCATCTCGCTGCCGTACCACAACCCGCTGTGGGCGGCCGACCGGCTGATGCTGCTCGACCACCTCACCCACGGCCGGATCATCGGCGGCGTCGGGCCGGGATCGCTGCCGACGGACTCGGCGATGATCGGCCTCACGCCGACCGATACCCGTGAACTGCTGGAAACCAACCTCGACATCGTCGTCCGGCTGCTGGCTGGCGAGACCGTCAGCGCAAAGACCGCGACCCACGAGCTGTTCGACGCCAAACTCCAGCTCGCGCCCTACTCCGACGGCGGCATTCCGCTTGCGGTGGCGGCGGTGGCCTCGCCGACCGGCGCCCGGCTGGCCGGCAAGCACGGCATCGGGCTGCTGTCGATCGGCGCCACCCTCGTCGTCGAGGGCTTCGACGCTTTGGCTCACCACTGGGGCATCGCCGAGGAACGGGCAGCCGCGTTCGGCACCACCGTCGACAGGAAGAACTGGACGCTGGTGGGGCCGATGCACATCGCCGAGACCGACGAGCAGGCGCGCGCCGACGTCCGCTTCGGCATGGAATCCTGGTTCCGGTACTTCCAGAAGGTCGCGGCGTTCCCGCAGATGACCATGCCCGGCGACCAGATCGACGAGATGATCAGCATCATCAACGACGCCGGGGCAGGCGTCATCGGGACGCCGGAGCGGGCGAGGGCGCAGGTGCAGCGGCTGTGGGATCAGTCCGGCGGGTTCGGCTGCATGCTGCAGATGGGCCACGAGTGGGCCAATCCCGCGGCCACCAGACGCTCCGCGGAACTGTTTGCAGCAGAGGTCATTCCGCACTTCCAGGGTCAGGCGCAACCGACGCTGGACGCCGCTGCGCGCGCCAGCGTTGTGCGCGAGGACCTGGCGCAGAGCGCGATGAGCGCCATCGAGCACATGACCAAGAAGTACGAGGCCGAGAAGGCCGGCGGCTGACGATCAAGCGGCGTGAGCCGCGTTGAGGAGGCCGCCGAGAAGGACCCGGCGGCTGACGATCAAGCGGCGTGAGCCGCGTTGAGGAGGCCGCCGAGAAGGACCGGCAGCTAGCCCAGCAGCGCGGCGCGCAGCCGCTTGAGGTCGTCGTCCGCCACACCCGCTGCAACGAGGTATCCCGCCAGGGAGCCGAAGTCGGAGACAATCGCGCGCCGCGCCGATTCGAGGTAGGCCTCCTGCACGCCGAGCACCGCATCGGTCAGGCGCGCCTCGGCCACCTCTGCGGCCTCCGGTGTCTCTGACATCCGTCTGCGGATCGTCTCGACGATGTGGGTTCGCAACTCGGGCACGGCGTCGTTACTGGCGAGATAGTCGGCCATGACCGCGTCGCGGTCGACCCCCGCCGCCTCGAGCACCACCGCGATCGTGAACCCCGTCCTGTCCTTGCCCGCGAAGCAGTGCGCCAGCACGCGGTCGTCGTCGCCGAGCATGGTGACCACCCTGTGCACCGCGCGCTGTGCGAGCGGCGACCTGGCGATCCGGCCGTACTCCTCGGTCATGTAACGGCCTGCGGCGTGACCGATCGACTCGTCATCGGGTTTCTCGGTCAGCATCTTCTGGAATGCGTACTCGTGTGGCGCATCGGCATCGGAGGCAATGGTTTCCACGAACGGCAGGTGGTGGATCGTCACTCCATCGGGCACCAGACCCGCGCCGTGTCGCTCGAGCTCCGGTGCCGACCGGAGGTCGGCCACGACGGTGACGCCGAATCGGGTCAGCGTCTGGCGGCCCGCGTCGTCGAGCTTGCTCAGCTCGCCGGACCGGAACAGCCGGCCCGGCTGGATCCCCGTCTTCTCGGCGACGTCGCGAAAGTTCCATGCCCCCGACAGCGGCGGCACTAGCTCGTCACCGCCGCCGCGAACGCCGACTTCTCCTTGCCGACCTCCGCTCGCGCGATGGTGCGCATGTGCACCTCGTCGGGACCGTCGAACAGCCGCATCGCGCGGTGCCAGCTGTAGAGCCGGGCCAGCGGGAAGTCGTCGGACACGCCCGCGGCCCCGTGCACCTGGATCGCGCGGTCGATCACGTCGCAGGCCACCTGAGGCGCAACGGCCTTGATCTGGCTCACCAGCACATGCGCCTCCTTGTTGCCGTGCTGGTCGATGGTCCACGCCGCCTTCTCGCACAGCAGCCGGGCCTGGTCGATCCCGTTGCGGGACTTGGCGATCGACTCACGCACCACGCCCTGCTCGGCAAGCGGCTTGCCGAACGCGACGCGCTTGGTCACCCGATCGATCATCAGCGCCAGCGCGCGCTCGGCGGCGCCCAGCGCCCGCATGCAGTGGTGAATGCGGCCGGGGCCGAGACGGGCCTGCGCGATCGCGAAGCCTGCACCCTCTTCGCCGAGCAGGTTGGTGGCGGGCACACGGACGTTGTCGAACACGATCTCGCAGTGCCCGTGCTGGTCCTGCCAGCCGAACACCGGCGTCGACCGAAGGATGTTCACGCCGGGGGTGTCCACGGGCACGAGCACCATCGACTGCTGACGGTGGCTGGCCGCCTCGGGGTCGGTGCGGCCCATCACGATCAGCACCTTGCAGCGCGGGTCGGCGGCGCCTGTCGTCCACCACTTGCGGCCGTTGATGACGTAGTCGCCGCCGTCGCGGGTGATCAACGTTTCGATGTTGCGGGCGTCGCTGGAGGCCACCGCGGGCTCCGTCATCGCGAACCCGCTGCGGATCTGGCCGTCGAGCAGCGGGTCCAGCCACTGCTTGCGCTGCTCCTCGGTCGCGAACAGGTGCAGCGTCTCCATGTTGCCGGTGTCGGGGGCCGCGCAGTTGGTCACCTCGGGTGCGATCTCCATGCTCCACCCGGTCAGCTCCGCCAGCGGCGCGTACTCCAGGTTTGTCAGCCCGGAGATCGACGGCAGGAACAGGTTCCACAGGCCGCGCTCCTTGGCCAGCGCCTTGAGTTCCTCGATGACCGGCGGAACCGAGTGGTCGTCGGGTCCCGCCTCGCGTCGGTATTCCTCGTATGAGGCCTCGGCGGAGAAGACGAATTCGGTCATGAACGCCGACAGGCGTTTGTGGTAGTCCTGCGCCTTGGCCGACATCGCGAAGTCCATGCCAGCCACACTAAACGGTCATCAGAATGGCCTTATGACCGAGAGCCGTCCACCCTTCCCGCCGTTCACACTCGAAACCGCGACGGAGAAAGTTCAGGCCGCCGAAAACGCGTGGAACACCCGAGACCCGGAGCATGTCAGCCTGGCGTACACCGTCGACTCGCAGTGGCGTAACCGTGACGAACACATCGTCGGCCGCCGCCAGATCGTCGAGTTCCTGACGCGCAAGTGGCAGCGCGAGCTGGACTACGCGCTGCGCAAGGGGGTGTGGGGCTTCCGGAACAACCGGATAGCGGTCCGCTTCCAGTACGAGTGTCATGACGTCGACGGGCAGTGGTACCGCAGCTACGGCAACGAGTTGTGGGAGTTCACCCCCGAGGGGTTGATGGCTCGCCGGGAGGCCAGCATCAACGACGTCCGGATCGACGAATCGGAACGCCGCTATTTCGGTCCGCGACCCGAGTCGGAGTACGGGCAGGACTTCCCGCTCTGGTGACCACACGAGTGAGGCCCTCCCCGGTTACGCCGCCGGGGAGGGCCTCTGTGGAGGGAAAACTATTCAGTTGTTATTCAGTTGTGGGCTTACTGGCCGAGGTAGGCGTGGCCGTGGCCGTGGTGGAAGCGCCAGCCCGGGATCGCGCTGGGCGCAGGCTTCGCGTACGTGTCCGGGGTGGCCACGATCGAGGTGTGCGAGCCGTTCTGGGTGGTGGTCACTGCGGCGTTGGCCATGCCCGCCAGGCCGAGGGCGGCGCCGCCGAGGATGCCGGCCGAGACGATCGGGAGGGCGATGTAGCGGGCGATGATGTTGGTCATTTGAGTTCCTTTGTCTGCGTTGAGTTTTCGGTTTGTCTGCCGGTGTTTTCCGGCGATGACTAAAGAATGCCGGAGCGCGGCCTCGACGTATGTCCGCCGACCGGTCGGTGACACGGAGGAATCCGTTGTCCCCCAATCGGGGGAACCGGAGCGGTTGCTGTGCGAAGCTGAAACCCGTGACCAGCGAAAAGGTGCGGGTGGTGGTCGGTGACGACCACCCGATGTTCCGCGAAGGTGTGGTCCGCGCCCTGGTGTCCAGCGGCGAGATCGACGTGGTGGCCGAGGCCGAGGACGGCATCGGCGCGCTGGAGCAGATCCGGACCCACCAGCCGCAGGTGGCGTTGCTCGACTACCGGATGCCCGGCATGGACGGCGCAGAGGTGGCGGCCGCGGTCATCCGCGACGAGCTGCCGACCCGGGTGCTGCTGGTGTCGGCGCACGACGAGTCGGCGATCGTCTACAAGGCCCTGCAGCAGGGTGCGGCGGGCTTCCTGTCGAAGGAGTCGACCCGCAGCGAGCTGGTGAGCGCCGTGCTGAAGTGCGCCAAGGGCAAGGACGTCATCGCCCCCGAACTCGCGGCAGGCCTTGCGTCGGAGATCCGGCGCCGAAACGAGCCGGACGTGCCCGCGCTGAGCCCGCGCGAACGCGAGGTGCTCAAGCTGATCGCCGCGGGCAGCAGCATTCCCTCGATGGCCAAGCAACTGTTCCTGGCGCCGTCGACGGTCAAGACCCACGTGCAACGGCTGTACGAGAAGCTGGGCGTCAGCGATCGCGGCGCGGCGGTCGCCGAGGCCATGCGGCGCAAACTGCTGGATTAGCCGGCGGACGCGAGGAGCACAAACGACCGTGGACAACCCGTTCCACTGGCTCATCGACTACTTCGCGACGGAACCCGTCCGCGTCTCGGCGGTTCTGCGGCTGCCGCTGATCTGCCTGATCGCCGTTCTGGTGTGGATCTGGGAGGTCGACCACTGGCTGCCCGAGTTGTACGCGGTGATCCTCGGCGTGTACGCGGTGGCGGCGGTGCTGTGGCTGATCGCCGTGCTGCGTGGGCCCGTGCCGCGGTGGGCGGACTGGGCGTCGACGATCGTCGACCTGTTGGTGATCGTCGCGCTGTGCCTGGTGTCGGGAGGCGCGACGTCGGCGCTGCTGCCGGTGTTCTTCCTGCTGCCGATCTCGGTGGCGTTCGGGGACCGGCCCGCGCTGACGGCGATCTTCGGCATCGTCACGGCGGTGGGCTATCTCGCCGTCTGGATCTTCTACTCCAAGCGAGACGACAGGATCGGGCTGCCGAACATCGTGTACACGCACTTCGGCTTCCTGCTCTGGCTGGCCGTCGCGACAACCGCGCTGTGTTTCGTGCTGGCGCGACGATCGTTGCGCGTCAAGACATTGCAGGAAGTGCGCCGGCAGCTGGTATCTGAGGCGATGCAGGCCGACGAGCGCCGCAACCGGGAAGTGGCCGAGCACCTTCACGATGGCCCGTTGCAGACGCTGCTGGCCGCACGGCTCGAACTCGACGAAGCCCGGGAGCGAAACCCCGACCCCGCCCTCGACATGGTGTACGAGGCCCTGCAGGAGACGGCGACGGGTCTGCGGTCAACGGTCACCGAGCTGCATCCTCAGGTTCTCGCCCAGCTCGGGCTGACGGCCGCACTGCGAGAGATGTTGAAGCAGTTCGAGTCTCGCGCGGAGATCGCCGTCGACGCAGACCTGGAGGAGGTGGGCAAGCCGGAGTCTGCGCAGCTACTGCACCGCGCCGCACGTGAGCTGCTCACCAACGTCGGCAAGCACGCGGGCGCAAAGACCGTTCGCGTGGCGCTCAAGCACAAGGGGAACAGGCTGAGGCTGACCGTCGCCGACGACGGGCGGGGTTTCGACCCGGCGGTGGTCGGGCAGTCGGTTGCCGACGGCCATATCGGCCTGGGCTCTCTGCTGGCGAGGTTCGACGCGATGGGCGGCACGATGGACATCGACTCGCGGATCGGCAGCGGCACCCGGATCACCGTGACCTCGCCGCCCGAGCCGGCTAGCTCGTCGCCAAGCCTCGAGCGATGACGAGTCGCTGAATCTGGTTGGTGCCCTCGAAGATCTGGGTGATCTTGGCCTCGCGCATGTAACGCTCGACGCGGTAGTCGCGCGTGTAGCCGACACCGCCGAACACCTGGACGGCGTCGGTGGTCACCTTCATCGCGGCGTCGGTTGCGGTCAGCTTCGCCACGCTGGCCTGTGTCGAATACGGTCGTCCCAGGTCGCGTCTGCGCGCGGCGTCGAGATACGTTGCGCGCGCGCTGGCCACCGCGGCGGCCATGTCGGCCAGTACGAAGCCCAGGCCCTGGTGGTCGATGATCTTGCGGCCGAACGTCGTTCGCTCGTTGGCGTAGCGGGTCGCCTCGTCGAGCGCGGCCTGTGCCAGTCCGACGGCGACGGCGGCGATGCCCAGCCGGCCGGAATCCAGTGCGCTGAAGGCGATCTGCAGACCCTGGCCCTCGTCGCCGATGCGGCGGTCGGTGTCGACGTGGGCGTGGTCGTAGAACGCCGACGTGGTGGGAACGGCATGCAGGCCCATCTTCTCCTCGGGCTTGCCGAAGGACAGGCCGGTCAAGCCGCCGGGGATCAGGAAGCAGGAGATGCCTCGCGAACCTTCGCCCGTACGGGCGAACAGCGTGTAGAAGTCGGCTCGCCCGCCGTGGGTGATCCACGACTTCGAGCCGTTGATGACGTAGCCGCCGTCCTCCGACCTGGTGGCCGCGCACCGCAGTGCCGCGGCATCCGAACCGGCCTGCGGCTCGGACAGGCTGTATGCGCCGATCTGCTCGCCCGAGAGCATGCCGGGCAGCCACCGCCGCTTCTGCTCGTCGGTGCCGAAGGCGAGCAGCGGATGCGACGACAGGCTGTGCACGCTGACTGCGACCGCGACAGCCGCCCACCGCGCGGCCAGCTCCTCGAGCACCTGCAGGTACACCTCGAACGGCTGGCCGCCACCGCCCCACTCCAGGGGTTGCGGCAGGCTCAGCAGCCCCGCCGCACCGAGTTGCGCGAACACGCCGTCGGGATAGGTTTCCGCTTTCTCGTGCGCGTCGACAATCGGGTCGAGCACCTTGTCGGCGATGTCGCGAGTGAGCGCGATCAGGTCCTCCGCCTCCTGCGACGGAAGCAATCGGTCGACGGCCATGAGGACCTAGACCGTCTCGGTGACCGAGAGCGCCGCGTTGATCGCGTCGACCCGGTCCTTGGCGTCACCGAACAGCATCTGGGTGTTCTCGCGGAAGAACAGCGGGTTCTGCACACCCGCGTAGCCCGAGGCCATGGACCGCTTGAACACGATCACGTTGGCGGCGTTCCAGACCGTCAGCACCGGCATGCCGGCGATCGGGCTGCTCGGGTCCTCCGACGCCGCTGGGTTGACGGTGTCGTTGGCTCCGATGACCAGGACGACGTCGGTGCTGTCGAAGTCGTCGTTGATCTCGTCCATCTCCAGCACGATGTCGTAGGGGACCTTGGCCTCGGCCAGCAGCACGTTCATGTGACCGGGTAGGCGTCCCGCGACGGGGTGGATGCCGAACCGGACGTCGACGCCGCGGTCGCGCAACTTGCGGGTCAGGTCGGCGACGCCGTACTGGGCTTGGGCCACCGCCATGCCGTACCCCGGCGTGATGATCACCGAGTGGGCCGTGGCGAGCAGATCGGCCACACCTTCGGCGTTGATGTCGCGGGGCTCGCCGTAGTCCTTGTCCTCGCTTGGACCGGCCTCGATCCCGAAGCCGCCTGCGATGACGGAGATGAACGACCGGTTCATCGCTTTGCACATGATGTAAGACAGGTAGGCACCCGAGGACCCGACCAGCGCGCCGGTGATGATCAGCAGGTCGTTGCCGAGCAGGAAGCCCGACGCCGCCGCGGCCCAGCCGGAATAGCTGTTGAGCATCGACACCACCACCGGCATGTCGCCGCCGCCGATCGAGGCGACAAGGTGCCAGCCGAGCAGCAGTGCAAGCACGGTGACGACCACCAGCAGCCACAGCTGTGGGTCGATCACGAACCAGACGGTGAGTGCGGCGAAGGCGACGAGGGCGCCGACGTTGAGGACGTTCTTGCCGGGCAGCATCATCGGCGCGGACTTGATGCGGGCCGACAGCTTGAGGTTGGCGACGATCGAGCCGGTGAACGTCACGGCGCCGATGAAGACGCCGATGACGACCTCGGCCGAGTGGATGCCGAGCATGCCCTCGTGATTCAGCAGTGCGGCCTCGGATCCGGCGAGATCACGTTCGACGTGCAGGTAGCCGTTCCAGCCGACGAGCACGGCGGCCAGGCCGACGAACGAGTGCAGCATTGCGATCAGCTCGGGCATGCCGGTCATCTCGACGACCTTGGCGCGCCACAGACCGATCGCGGCACCGATGGCCATGGCGCCGACCAGCAGCGCGAGGCCCACGGGTTCGATGTGGCGGGCGAGTGCCAGCGCGATCGTCGCTATCAGGGCGACGGCCATTCCGGCGATGCCGAAAGTGTTACCGGCCCTGGATGTTTCATGCTTGGACAGTCCGGCCAGCGCGAGGATGAACAGTAGGGCCGCGACGATGTACGCCGCGGTCGCGGTGGTTTCCAGTGTGAACACTTCTCAGCTCCTCGAGAACATGGCCAGCATGCGGCGGGTCACGGCAAAGCCGCCGAAGACGTTGATGCTGGCGAGCAGGGTCGCCACGGTCGCCAACACGGTGATGACGACCGCGCCGGATCAGCCGTGCCCGATCTGCAACAGCGCACCGACGACGATGATCCCGGAGATCGCGTTGGTCACCGACATCAGCGGGGTGTGCAGCGCATGGTGCACATTGCCGATCACGTAGTAGCCGATCACGATCGCCAGCGCGAACACCGTCAGGTGCACCTGCAGCGCGGCCGGTGAGAGCGCGACGAGCGCGAAGAGCACCGCGGCGGCTGTGAAGGTCACTGCGAGACGACGCCTGATCGTCATGGGCTTCTTGGTCGGCTTGACCTCTACCGGCGCGGCGGCGGCAACGGCCGGTGCGGCCGAGACCTGCACCGGCGGTGGCGGCCAGGTGACCTCGCCGTCGCGGACCACCGTCACAGAGCGCTGCACCACGTCGTCGAAATCGAGGGTGAGCTTCCCGTCCTTCTCCGGGGTCAGCAGCTTGAGCAGGTTGACCAGGTTGGTGCCGTACAGCTGCGATGCCGTGGCGGGCAGGCGGCCGGCCAGGTCGGTGTAGCCGATGATCGTCACCCCGTTGTCGGTGACCACGGCCTGGTCCTTGACGGTGCCCTCCACGTTGCCGCCGTTGGCCGCAGCCATGTCGACGATGACGCTGCCGGACTTCATCGAGGCCACCATGTCGGCGGTGATGATTCGCGGCGCCGGCTTACCGGGGATCAGCGCGGTGGTGACGATGATGTCGACGTCCTTGGACTGCTCGGCGTAGAGCTGCGCCTCACGGGCCTTGTAGTTGTCGTCCATCTCCTTGGCGTAGCCCGTTGCCGATACTTCAGCCTCCGGTGACTCGATCGAAAGATATTCCCCACCAAGAGATTTAACCTGATCTGCCACCTCGGGTCGGGGATCGGTGGCGCGGACGACGGCGCCAAGGCTGCCCGCCGCACCGATAGCCGCCAGACCGGCCACGCCCGCGCCGACGACGAGCACCTTGGCCGGCGGCACCTTGCCGGCCGCGGTCACCTGCCCGGTGAAGAACCGGCCGAACTTGTTGGCGGCCTCGATGACGGCGCGGTAGCCCGCGATGTTCGCCATCGACGACAGCACGTCCAGTGACTGGGCCCGGGAAATACGCGGAACAGCGTCCATGGCCAGCACGGTGATCGGTCGGGTGGCCAGCTGCTCGACGAGCTCCGGCTTGAGCGCGGGGGAGATCAGGCTGATCAGGGTGGCGCCGTCGCGCAGGGCGGCGATCTCCGCGTTGTCCGGCGCGTTCACCTTGAGCACCACGTCGGCCGCCCAGACCTGCTCGGCAGGCCCGACACCGGCGCCAGCCTCTGTGTACGCCGCATCGGAGAAACTCGAGGCGGCGCCGGCGCCGGTCTCGACCACTACCTCATAGCCCAGCTTGATGAGTTGGCCAACCGTTTGCGGCGTCGCGGCGACGCGCGTTTCTCCAGGCAGCGACTCTCTCGGGATCCCGATGATCATCGATTTCGATCCGATCTAGGTTTCTGTCACGGTCCGGTCGGAGCGCGAGAAGGTGCCCCGACCAGCTCGTCGCGGGACGAGTGGAATACGTAAGTGTAAGAGTCGGCCCAAATCGACAGCGCGCCCAGTGCGTCAAGCGGCGGTACCCAACCGACGCCCAAAGCGCGATAAGTTTCGGCGGCTGCGTCGAAGGGAATCCGCCTTATTAGCGGGCGCGTCAAAGGCGTCCCGGGATTTCCCGACGAGAGGAACCGTCATGGACAGCACCACTGTCGTGTGGATAGTCGCTGTCATCGCAGCGGTCATCGTGATAGCCGCGCTGGTGTTCGCCCTGCGCAGCAGGCGTAACCAGCGCAGACACATCGAGGCCGAGCGCATCCGCGAGGACATCACGACGCACACGACCAAGGTGGACAAGCGGCAGGCGCTGGCCGACGAGACGGCCGCAAAAGCGCGCGCCGCCGAGGCTGAGGCCGAGGCGAAGGCCGCGGAGGCCGCACGGCTCAAGCAGCAGGCCGCAGGCCATCACGAGGCGGTCGCCACGTCGCGTGAAGACCTCGAAGAGCGGCGCAGGCACGCCGACGAGCTGGATCCGAAGGTGCGGGTACAGGACGAGGCCGCCGATCAGGACGCCGCCCGGCAGGAAGCCGCCAGGCAGGAAGCGGAACGCAGGTAACCAGGCTCAGTGCCGCGTTCTAGGTAGGCGTATTCCTAGAGCGCGGCACTGCCATGCGCAACTGCAGTAGTGCACTACTCATGACGTCGCGGTCCCGGTCGGAAACGATGGTTTCATGCAAGCGACACCGAACGAAGTGCTGGAGGGTCGGGCGCCGACGTTGAAGGAGTCCACGGTTGACGGCGCTGCCCACGGACCGTGAACTGGAAATGCTGCGCAAGCAGCGCATTCGCTTTGACGGGTATTTCACCGGTCCCACGTGGTAGGCCGGCGGCATGGGCCTTTCGATCAGTTAGACCGGGGGATAAGCCGGCGGCGGGTACACGCCGCGAAGAATCCAGGCGAACCAGTTGGCGCCGTACTCGACCTCATCGCTGGCGTCATAGTCAGGGTTCGGATCCATGTGCTCACCCTCTCGCGTATCGGCTGTCCCTCGGTCGAAGTCTAGACCCGCCGCAAGAGCAGCGGCACCCCGAGCACCTAGACTGTCCAACCAGTTGATTGATGCCCCGGACGCTATCCGGGCCCGCCGATAGTGAGTCGCCATGTCTTCCGATGCCACCCCGAACGGGATGTCCCGCCGCGAGGAGCTGTTGGCCGTCGCCACCAAGCTGTTCGCCGCGCGGGGCTACCACGGCACCCGGATGGACGACGTCGCCGACGCGGTCGGCCTGAACAAGGCGACGGTGTACCACTATTACGCCAGCAAGGCGCTGATCCTCTACGACATCTACAAGGGCGCCGCCGACTTCACGGTGGCCGCGCTGCACGACGACCCGTCGGCGTCCGCCCGCGAAACGATCTACAACTTCACCCGCAGGCTGTTGGTCGGCATCGCCGGCGACCTCGAGCGGGCGGCGGTGTACTTCCAGGAGGGGCCCTACATCACCGAGTGGTTCACCGAGGAGCAGGTCGCCTACATCCGCGAGAAGGAGACGCAGGTCTACGAGCATGTGCGCGACGTCATCGACCGCGGGATCGCCAGCGGCGAGTTCTACGACTGCGACTCCCATGTGCTGGCGCTCGGATACATCGGGATGACGCTCGGGTCGTATCGCTGGCTGCGACCGCAGGGCAGGCGCACCGCGCCGGAGATCGCCGTCGAGTTCAGCACGGCGCTGCTGCGGGGCCTGATCCGCGATGAGGCGGTGCGGGTGGAATCTCCGCTGGGCCTGGACGTCGCGGCGGGCACGCAGTAATGCCGTTGGTCAGCAAGACCGTTGAGGTCGACGCCGCCGCCGAAGTGATCATGGCGATCGTCGCGGACTTCGAGGCCTATCCCGAATGGAACGAGGAGATCAAGGGCTGCTGGGTGCTGGCTCGCTACGACGACGGACGGCCCAGCCAGCTGCGGCTCGACGTCGTGGTCCAAGGGCAGTCGGGCACGTTCATCACAGCGGTGTACTACCCCACCCCCAACGAGATCTACACGGTGCTTCAGCAGGGCGACCACTTCGACAAGCAGGAGCAGAAGTTCTCGGTGGTGCCCATCGGGCCGACGTCGCTGCTGACCGTCGACCTCGACGTGGAAACCAAGTTGGCGTTGCCGAAGACGATGGTGAAGAAGGCCATCGGCGACACGCTGGACTACCTCGCCGGCAACCTCAAGACTCGCGCCGAGCAGCTGGCAGGCCAGTAGCGTCAAGCGCCGAACAGCGCATCCCAGAAGGCGTCGCTCGCTGCGGCGTTGAGCGCGGCCGCCTCCTCGCGCAGCGCCATCACTTTTTGGTGGATTCGGTACTCAGTCGACCGCGGCATCGAATCCGGGCCATATCGACCACGCCTGAGCCGACGTACTCGACCGTGGCCTATCTCCCAGCGCAGAGCATCTGAGACTGCCTTCGAGGGTCGCCCGGGAAACTCGAAGCCCTGGAAATCGAGCGCGTCGATCAGCTCGGCGACGGTCGCAGGTCCGTGCTGAAACAAATACATGGTCAATGCGCAACGCAGTTCGCCGCCGCGCAAGCGACGCTTGTGGTTCATGGAGAGACAGTGCCATCGCAGCCCGACACGGCCAGCCACCGGTAAATTTCAGCGGAAAATTCGACCGGTCGCGTGCCCGCCTCGCAGCGACAATGTCGCGGAAATTTAGACGGTATGGGGGTTCAGCGACAGTGTCGCTCGAAGGCGGGCAGTTCGGCGCATGCCCAGCGCGTGAACACGTCGAGCTGCTCGAACGAGCCGGTCAGCTCCAGATGCCCGTTTCCTCGAGTCGCTCGGTCAATCGCCTTGCGCCGTCGGCGAATTGCCAGTCGGTCAGCCGGACCACCTCGGCGACATCGCGGCGACGCAGCGCGGCGATCAACCGGCGGTGGTTCTCCACGGCTTCGACGCCCCACTGCGGGTCGGACGCATAGATCAGCGGCGGCATGTAGCGCGCCACGTGCAGGAGGAACCAGGCCAGCTTGATACGGCCCGTCGTGTGATTGAGCGAGCGGTGGAACCTGAACTCTGCCGCGGCGATGGCTTCGGCCTCACCGGTCTCGACGGTCGCTGCGAGCTCGTCGTTGAGCCGCTCCAGCTCGGCGATCCCGTCCTCGGTGATCCGCTCGGTGGCGGCGGCCGCGAGTTCCTTGGCGATGGCGGCCTGCAGCCAGAAGATGTCCTCGACGTCCCGTCGGCTCAAGGGCGCGACGACATGGCCGCGGTGCGGCTCCAGCAGCACCATGCCCTCACCACGCAGCGTGCGCAGCGCCTCGCGCACCGGGGTGATGCTGACTCCGAGTTGCGCGGCTGTCTCGTCGAGCCGGATGAACGTGCCGGGCAACAACGTCCCGGACATGATGGCGGCCCGCAGATGCCCGGCGACCTCGTCGGACATCTGCTCGCGGCGTACGACACGTCGCGGGCGGTGAACGGGCCTCGCCGGTGCGTTCACTCGGCCTCCATCCGGGGGTTGTCCCCTGACCGCCGAGGCCATAGTGTGACCGCAGCAACTCAATGTTTGATCAAATATCAACGTCGTGCAACCCGGGAGCTCCTGCCGTTGACCGCTCGCCGGTGCGTCGACTGCCGTCACCGACCGATCAGCCGTATCTCGCGAGAAGGCAGAACTGGACCAACCAGCTGGCCCGGCACGCGCTGATGCAGCCCGACGCGACCGCGCTTCGACACCTCGGGCACACCACCACATGGGCTGAACTCGACCGCCGCGTGACCGCGCTCGCAGGTGCGCTCAGCCGTCGCGGCGTCGGCTTCGGCGATCGGGTGCTGATCCTGATGCTCAACCGGACCGAGTTCATCGAGTCCTTCCTGGCCGCCAACAAGCTCGGCGCCATCGCGGTTCCGGTCAACTTCCGGATGACCCCGCCGGAGATCGCATTTCTGGTCAGCGACTGCGATGCCAAGGTGATGATCGCCGAGTCGGTGCTGGCCAAGGTGGCGACGGCGGTAAGGGATCTCGAGTCGACGCTTGAAACGGTGATCGTCGCAGGCGGCGCCACCGAAGAGGGTGTGCTCGGCTACGACGACCTGCTGACGGAGCAGGGGGAGCCCGCCGCGCCGGTCGACATTCCCAACGACTCTCCCGCGCTGATCATGTACACCTCGGGCACCACCGGGCGGCCCAAGGGCGCGGTACTCACCCACACCAACCTCGCCGGGCAGGCGCTGACGTTCCTCTTCACCAACGGCGCCGACATCAACAACGACGTCGGGTTCATCGGCGTCCCGCTGTTCCACATCGCAGGCATCGGCAACATGATCATCGGTCTGCTGCTCGGGTCTGCCGACGGTCGTTTACCCGCTCGGCGATTTCGATCCGGGCGCCCTGCTCGACGTGCTCGAGGCCGAGAAGGTCACCGGCATCTTCCTCGTGCCGGCGCAGTGGCAGGCGGTTTGCGCTGAACAGCAGGCGAATCCGCGGCGAGCTGCGGCTGCGCGTGCTGTCGTGGGGCGCGGCGCCTGCGTCGGACACATTGTTGCGCAGCATGTCCGAAACCTTTCCCGGCACACAGATTCTCGCGGCGTTCGGCCAGACGGAGATGTCGCCGGTGACGTGCATGTTGTTGGGAGACGACGCAATTCGCAAACTCGGCTCGGTCGGCAAGGTGATTCCGACGGTCAGCGCTCGCGTGGTCGACGACGACATGAACGACGTACCCGTCGGGCAGGTCGGCGAGATCGTCTACCGGGCGCCGACATTGATGGAAGGCTACTGGAACAACCCGGAGGCCACCGCCGAGGCGTTTGCCGGCGGCTGGTTCCACTCCGGTGATCTGGTGCGCCAGGACGAGGAGGGCTACATCTGGGTGGTCGACCGCAAGAAGGACATGATCATCTCCGGCGGCGAGAACATCTACTGCGCGGAGGTCGAGAACGTCCTCGCCGGCCACCCGGCGATCGTCGAAGTGGCGGTGATCGGGCGAAGCCACGAGAAGTGGGGAGAGGTTCCCGTCGCCATCGTGGCTTTGCGCGCGGTGTCCGATTCGTCGCTCAGTCTGGCGGATCTTGACGAATTCCTCACCGAACGGCTTGCCCGGTACAAGCATCCGAAGCATCTGGAGGTCGTCGACGCCCTGCCCCGCAACCCGGCTGGCAAAGTTCTGAAAACGGAACTGAGAGGCCAGTTCGGCGCGAGCAAATTGATTGACGCAAGCGAAAGTTCTTCTGCCGCAACGGTTTCTGCTGGCCAGGCGGAAAGTTAACCAGGAGAGATGGGTTTGCTAACGGTTATAGGCATCAATCCGCGGGATGCAGTGCAGCCTCGGGGGGCCATCGGGTACAGTCCTGTGGTCCGTCTTACTACCCACGAGTAGGGAGACGGCGGTCACACACTCGGGCTCGGTGCAAGGAGGGGGCGTGCGACAGGGGCTGCCGTACCGCCAGGTTGGCCGTGGCGTGGGCATGGGAGTTACGCTGGTGACGGCGACGCGACCAGGGATCGGCGACTATGTCGCCAAGCAGACCCGGCCGGCGCTTGAAGCAGTGGGTGGGTTCGTGCGCATGTGCGTGCTCACCGGCAAGGCGCTGTTCCGTCCGCCGTTCCAGTGGCGTGAGTTCATCCTGCAGAGCTGGTTCCTGATGAGGGTGGCGTTCCTGCCGACCCTCGCGGTTTCCATACCTCTGACCGTCCTGCTCATCTTCACCCTCAACATCCTGCTCGCGGAGTTCGGCGCGGCCGACGTCTCGGGCGCGGGTGCGGCGATCGGCGCCGTCACGCAGCTGGGCCCGTTGGTCACCGTGCTGGTGGTCGCAGGCGCAGGCTCGACCGCGATCTGCGCCGACCTGGGCGCCCGCACCATCCGCGAGGAGATCGACGCGCTCGAGGTGCTCGGCATCGACCCGATCCACCGGCTGGTGGTGCCCGCGTGTGGTCGCCTCGACTTTCGTCGCCATACTGCTCAACGGTGCGGTCATCACCGTCGGTCTCGTCGGCGGCTTCATCTTCGGTGTGTATCTGCAGAACGTGTCCGCGGGCGCGTATGTATCGACGCTGACGCTCGTCACCGGCCTGCCCGAGGTGCTCATCTCGATCGTCAAGGCCGGAACCTTCGGTCTGATCGCCGGCCTGGTCGGCTGCTACCGCGGCCTGACGGTGGCCGGTGGCGCCAAGGGCGTCGGCACCGCGGTCAACGAGACGCTGGTGCTCTGCGTGGTCGCGCTGTTCGCGGTGAACGTCGTGCTCACCACGATCGGTGTCCGGTTCGGGACGGGGCAGCTGACATGGCGACTTCCAACGTCCTGCGGTCCCGCTTCCCCCGGGGATACGCCCGCACCGAGAAGGTCGTCGGCGCGCCTGCACGATTCCTGGACAGCGTCGGCCACGTCGCCTGGTTCGTCGTCACGGCCATCGGCTCGATCGGGCACGCGCTGCGCTACTACCGCAAGGAGACGCTGCGGCTGATCGCCGAGATCGGCATGGGCACCGGCGCGATGGCGGTCATCGGCGGCACCGTCGCGATCGTCGGCTTCGTCACCCTGTCCGGCTCGTCGCTGGTCGCGATCCAGGGCTTCGCCTCACTGGGCAATATCGGCGTCGAGGCGTTCACCGGCTTCTTCGCCGCGCTGATCAACGTGCGCATCGCCGCGCCGGTGGTCGCCGGCCAGGCGCTGGCCGCCACCGTCGGCGCGGGCGCCACCGCCGAGCTGGGCGCCATGCGGATCAGCGAGGAGATCGACGCGCTCGAGGTGATGGGCATCAAGTCCATCTCGTATCTGGTGTCCACCCGGATCATGGCCGGGCTTCGTCGTCATCATCCCGCTCTACGCGATGGCGATCATCATGTCGTTCCTGTCCGCGCAGGTGACGACGACGTTCTTCTACGGCCAGTCGATCGGCACCTACGAGCACTACTTCCGGACCTTCCTGCGTCCCGACGACGTGTTCTGGTCCTTCGTGCAGGCGATCATCATCTCGGTGATCGTCATGCTCAACCACTGCTACTACGGCTACTTCGCCAGCGGCGGACCGGTCGGCGTCGGCGAGGCCGTCGGCCGGTCGATGCGCGCCTCGCTGGTCGCAATCGTGTGTGTTGTCCTGTTCGCTTCGTTGGCGCTCTACGGCGTCGACCCGAACTTCAACCTCACGGTGTAGCGCATGACGGCCCCCGTGAACGAGCCCCGCACACCGCCGTACAAGCTGGCCGGCCTGGTGCTGACCCTGCTGACGATCGCCGCGATCGTGCTGGTGTACTTCCAGTTCCGCGGCGACTTCCTGCAGCGCGAGCAGCTGACGATGATGTCCGACCGCGCCGGCCTGTCGATGGATCCCGGCGCGAAGGTCACCTACAACGGCGTCGAGATCGGTCGGGTGGCCGGTGTCAGCGAGATCACCGTCGGCGATCAGCCGAAGGCGAAGATCACGCTCGACGTCGATCCCAAGTACCTCAAGCTGATCCCGAAGAACGTGGACGCGAAGATCAACGCGACCACGGTGTTCGGCAACAAGTACATCTCCTTCACGTCGCCGAAAGACCCGACGCCGCAACGCCTCACGGCATCCGACGTGATCGACGCGTCGAACGTGACCACCGAGTTCAACACCCTGTTCGAGACGGTCACCTCGGTGTCGGAGAAGGTCGACCCGATCAAGCTGAACCAGACGCTGACCGCGACCGCGCAGGCGCTGCAGGGGCTCGGCGATCGGTTCGGCCAGTCGATCATCAACGGCAACCAGATCCTCGGCGACCTGAACCCGAGGATGCCGCAGATCCGTCGGGACAACCAGCTGCTGGCCGACCTCGGCGACGTCGTACGCCAACGCCGCCCCGGACCTGTTCGACGGTCTGGAGAACGCGGTCACCACGGCGCGCACCCTCAACGAGCAACAGGGCAACATCGACCAGGCGCTGATGGCCTCGATCGGGTTCGGCAACACCGGCGGCGAGATCTTCGAGAAGGGCGGCCCGTACCTGGTCCGCGGCGCCCAGGACCTGATCCCGACCTCAGCAGCTGCTCGACGAGTACAGCCCCGCGCTGTTCTGCACGATCCGCAACTACCACGACGTCGAGCCGAAGATCGCCGCGTCGCTCGGCGGCAACGGCTATTCGCTGAACACGCACTCGCTAGATTCTTGGCGCGAGCAACGCCTACGTGTATCCGGACAACCTGCCCCGGGTGAACGCCCACGGCGGCCCGGAGGGCAGGCCCGGCTGCTGGCAGCCGGTCACGCAAGGATCTGTGGCCCGCCCCGTACCTGGTGATGGACACCGGTGCCTCGATCGCGCCGTACAACCACATCGAGCTGGCCTCGCCGTTGGCCTGCGCGCTGTGCTGTCATTCCTCTCCTCCCAGCGCCGATACCGGTTTTCTTCCCCGGCATCGAGTACATCTGGGGCCGCCAGCTCGGGGAGCACACGATCAACCCATGAAAATCACCGGGACTGTCATCAAGCTCGGCATCTTCTCACTGGTGCTGCTGCTGTTCACCGCGATCATCATCGTGGTGTTCGGTCAGATGCGGTTCGACCGCACGACCGGCTACTCGGCCATCTTCAGCAATGCCAGCGGTCTGCGTGCCGGCCAGTTCGTCCGCGCGTCGGGCGTTGAGGTCGGCAAGGTCTCCGAAGGTCGAGCTGCATCGACGGCGGCACGCACGGTCAAGGTCGACTTCGACGTCGAGCGCGACCTCCAGCTGTTCCAGGGGACGACGGCGTCGATCCGCTACCTGAACCTGATCGGCGACCGCTACCTGGAGCTCAAGCGCGGCGACAACGACCAGCGTCTGCCCGCCGGCGGAACCATCCCGATGGAGCGCACCGAGCCCGCGCTCGACCTCGACGCGTTGATCGGCGGCTTCCGCCCGCTGTTCCGGGCACTGGATCCCGACAAGGTCAACAACATCGCCCAGTCGATCATCACGATCTTCCAGGGCCAGGGCGGCACCATCAACGACATCCTGGATCAGACGGCGCCAGCTGACCTCCGCGCTGGCCGACCGCGACCAGGCCATCGGCGAGGTGATCCGCAACCTGAACACCGTGCTGGACACCACCGTCAAGCACCAGAAGCAGTTCGACGACACCGTCGTCAACTTCGAGAAGCTGATCACCGGCCTGAAGAACCGCAAGGATCCGATCGCCAGCTCGGTCGCCGACATCAGCAACGCCGCGGGCACCGTCGGCGATCTGCTGGCCGACAACCGTCCGCTGCTGCAGAGCACCGTCGGCTACCTCGAGGTCATCCAGCAGCCGCTCGTCGACCAGAAGGACCAGTTGAACGACACCCTGACCAGGCTGCCGACGGCGCTGAAGATCATCGGCCGGGCCGGCGGCGTCTACGGCGACTTCTTCAACTTCTACGCCTGCGACGTCACGCTGAAACTGCCCGGCCTGCAGCCCGGCGGACCGGTGCGCAGCGGTGAAGGTCTGGTCGCAGCCCTCGGGTAGGTGCACGCCGCAATGAGAGTCCTCGAGGGTTCGAACCGGATCCGCAACGGGTTGATGGGCATCCTCATCCTGTTGCTCGTGATCGGGGTGGGGCAGAGCTTCGCGAGCGTGCCGATGCTTTTCGCGGAGCCGACGTACTACGCGTACTTCTCCGACACCGGCCGGCTGAACAAGGGCGACAAGGTGCGCATCGCCGGCGTGGACGTCGGCGAGGTGCGCTCGTTCGCGATCGAGGGCGACAAGGTCAAGATCGGCTACTCGCTCGGCGGGACCCAGATCGGCACCGACAGCCGCGCGGCCATCCGCACCGACACCATCCTCGGCCGCAAGAACCTGGAGATCGAGCCGCGCGGAACCACAGGCGCTGAAGGCCAACGGCGCTCTTCCGCTCGGACAGACCACGACGCCGTACCAGATCTACGACGCGTTCTTCGACGTGACGAAGGCGGCGTCGGGCTGGGACACCGAGACGGTCAAGCGGTCGCTGAACGTGCTGTCGGAGACGATCGACCAGACCTACCCGCACCTGAGCGCGGCGCTCGACGGTGTCGCCCGGTTCTCCGACACCATCGGCAAGCGCGACGAGCAGGTCAGGCAGCTGCTGGCCAACGCCAACAAGATCGCCGGCGTGCTCGGCAACCGCAGCGAGCAGATCAACGCGCTGCTGACCAACGCGCAGACGCTGCTCGGCCGCGATCAACGAACGCAGCTACGCGGTCAGCATGCTGCTGGAGAACGTCAGCCAGTTCTCCGCGCAGGTGGCGGGCTTCGTCAACGACAACCCGAACCTCAACCACGTGCTGGAGCAGCTGCGCACCATCAGCGACGTCCTGAAGGACCGCAAGTTCGACCTGGTCGACATGCTGTCCACGCTGAGCAAGTTCACCGCGTCGCTGGCCGAGGCCATCGCGTCCGGGCCGTTCTTCAAGGTCATGCTGGTCAACCTGCTGCCGCCGTGGCTGCTGCAGCCGTTCGTCGACGCCGCGTTCAAGAAGCGCGGCATCGACCCCGAGGAGTTCTGGCGCAACGCGGGCCTGCCGTCGTGGCGGTTCCCCGACCCGAACGGCACGCGATTCCCGAACGGCGCTCCGGCGCCGGGACCCGATGTGCTCGAAGGCACGCCGGCCAATCCCGGCCCCGGCGTGGTCGCAGGGCGACCCGTGCTCGTACACGCCGACGGCCGAGAACCTGCCGCGGCCGGGCGATCCGCTGCCGTGCTCGCACCTGGCGACCGGCCCGTTCGGACCGAACCCCTACTCGAACCCGGCCGGCGCAGGACTACAACACCGGGCCGGATGTGGTGACGTCGCCGCCGAACCCGAACGGCCCCGGCTTCACGCCCGGCGTTCCCGCCGCGGCCATCCCGGGTCAGCTGCCGCCGGATATGGGTGGTGTGCCCGCGCCGCTGCCGCCCGCTCCTCCGGGTGCGCGCACGGTGCCGGTGGGCCCGCTGCCTCCCGAGGGCCCGGACTTCACGCCGGGCATCGCGCCGCTGCCGCCTGCGCTCGACGGACCGCCGCCGCCGCCAGGACCGGGCCCTGCGCCGGGCCCGCCGGCACCCCGCTGCTGCCCGGCAACCCGCCGTACCTTCCACCAGGTTCGCAGAACGGGTAGGGGCGAAGCGATGTCGACTATCTTCAACGTGCGAAACCTGAAGCTGCCGAACGTTTCTCGGGCAGCGGTGATCATCGGCGCGCTGGTCGTGGTGCTGGCGCTTATCGCGGGCATCGTCGGCTGGCAGCTCTACAAGAAGCTGACCAACAACACCGTCGTGGCGTACTTCCCCGACACCCTGGCGCTGTATCCCGGCGACAAGGTCCAGATCATGGGCGTCAAGGTCGGCACCATCGACTCGATCGAGCCTGCCGGCGACAAGATGAAGGTCACCTTCCACTACGCGAACAGGTACAAGGTTCCGGCCAACGCCACCGCGTCGATCCTGAACCCGAGCCTCGTCGCGTCGCGCACCATCCAGCTGTCACCGCCGTACACCGGCGGCCCGGTGATGGAGAACAACGCCGTCATCCCGATCGACCGCACTCAGGTCCCGGTCGAGTACGACGAGTTGCGCGACTCGATCAACCGGATCCTGACCGATCTCGGGCCGACGCCCGAGCAGCCCAAGGGTCCGTTCGGCGACGTCATCGAGTCCTTCTCCAACGGCCTGGCGGGCAAGGGCGACCAGATCAACAAGACGCTCAAGGGCCTGTCCGAGGCGGTCACCACGCTGAACGAGGGCCGCGGCGACTTCTTCGCGGTGATCAAGAGCCTGGCGCTGTTCGTCAACGCGCTCTACAAGAGCGATCAGCAGTTCGTCGCGCTCAACAACGACCTCGCGCAGTTCACCAACTCGTTCACCAACACCGACCAGGAGCTGGCCACGGCGCTGCACGATCTCAACGATCTGTTGACGACCACCCGCAAGTTCATCGGTGAGAACGGCGAGGTGCTCGCCCACGACGTCGACAACCTCGCCGAGGTGACCAACGCGATCCTGCAGCCGGAGCCGCTGAACGGTTTGGAGACCGGCCTGCACGTGTTCCCGAACCTCGGCTCGCCAACCTGATGAACATCTCCTCGCCGAACGCGGGCGGCATCGTCGGCCTGCCCGTGATCGCAAACTTCGCCAACCCGATGCAGTTCATCTGCAGCTCGATCCAGGCGGGCAGCAGGCTGGGTTATCAGGAGTCCGCCGAGCTGTGCGCGCAGTACCTGGCGCCGATCCTCGACGCGATCAAGTTCAACTTCCCGCCGATCGGTCTCAACCAGTTCGTGACGGCGCATGACGCTGCCCAAGCAGATCGCGTACTCCGAGCCGCGGCTGCAGCCGCCGCCGGGCTACAAGGACACCACCGTGCCGGGCATCTTCTCGCGCGACACCCTGTTCTCGCACGGCAACCACGAGCCGGGCTGGGTCGCCGCGCCGGGTATGCAGGGCATCGAGGTGCAGCCGTGCGACCGAGCGGAACATCACGCCCGAGTGCCTCGCCGAGCTGTTGG
Source organism: uncultured Actinomycetota bacterium (assembly GCA_963813275.1). Lineage (GTDB taxonomy): Bacteria > Actinomycetota > Actinomycetes > Mycobacteriales > Mycobacteriaceae > Mycobacterium. Next base: position 251,902 of record CAWEYH010000004.1, read on the forward strand.
GCGGACCCGACTGTGTGCCTCCGGATGCGCCGCCCGCATTCGGGGTGAACAACGGCAGGCTGCCTGGGCCGCCGGATGCCTACGACGAAAACAACCCGCTGCCGCCGCCGTGGTACCCGCAGCCGGGGCCGCCGCCGGGTCCGGCACCGGGCGTCATTCCAGGTGATCCGCTCGGCGCGATCACTCCGGGCGCGGGCGGCCCGCACCGGCAGCGGCGCCGCGCCCGCGGGACCGGCACTGCCCGCTGAAGCAGGAGGGGGCTGATGAGCGCGCGTAAGTGGAGCCGCATCGCACGCCGTGCCGTCGGCCTGCTGGCGGTCGCGGTCGTGCTGACCTCCTGCGGCAGCTGGCGCGGCATTGCGAACGTGCCGCTGCCGGGTGGGCCCGGCACCGGGTCGGACAAGATGACGGTCTACGTCCAGATGCCGGATACGTTGGCGCTCAACGTCAACAGCCGCGTTCGGGTCGCCGACGTCTATGTCGGCCGGGTGCGCTCGATCGAGCTGAAGAACTGGGTGCGCGACGCTGACGCTGGACCTGCAGCCCGACATCAAGCTTCCGGAGAACGCGCTGGCGAAGATCGGCCAGACCAGCCTCCTGGGCTGCCAGCACGTGCAGCTCGACCCGCCGCCGAATCCGTCGCCGCAGCTGTTGAAGAACGGCGACACGATTCCGCTGAAGAACTCAGTCGGCGTTCCCGACGACCGAGCGGGTGCTGGCCAGCATCGCCACCATCGTGCGCGGCGGCGGCATCCCGAACATCGAGGTGATCCAGACCGAGGTGAACAACCTGCTGACCGGTCGGGCCGATCAGATCCGCGAGTTCCTGAACCGGTTGGACACCTTCACCGACGAGCTGAACCAGCAGCGCAACGACATCACCCGGGCGATCGATTCGACCAACCGGCTGCTGACGATCGTGGGGAAGCGCAACGCCACCCTCGACCGGGTGCTGACCGAATTCCCGCCGCTGATCAAGCATTTCGCCGACACCCGCGATCTGTTCGCCGACGCGGTCGTGTCACTGGGCCGGATCAGCAACGCCGCCGACGCGGCGCTGGGCCCGACGAGCGCCAACCTGCACACCAACCTGCAGAACCTGCAGCGCCCGCTCAAGCAGCTTGCCAAGGCGTCGCCGTATGTCCTGCAGGCGCTCAAGCTGCTGCTGACCGCGCCGTTCAGCATCGAGAACGTGCCGAAGGTGGTGCGCGGTGACTACATCAACGTGTCGCTCAACGTCGACCTGACGCTGAGCTCGCTCGACCACGGCTTCCTGACCGGCACCGGCGTCTCGGGCATGCTGCGCGCACTCGAGCAGGCCTGGGGCCGCGACCCGGCGACGATGATGCCGGATCTGCGCTTCACGCCGAACCCGCACGATGCGCCGGGCGGACCGCTTGTGGAAAGGGGTGAGTGAGCAGTGCTGACACGGTTCATCAAGTTCCAGCTGGTCCTGTTCACGATCCTCACGATCCTCGCGCTGGCCGTGCTGGGCTGGTACTACCTGCGGATGCCCAGCCTGGTCGGGATCGGGCAGTACAAGCTGTACGCCGACCTGCCCCGCTCGGGCGGCCTGTATGCGACGGCCAACGTCACCTATCGCGGCACGCAGATCGGCAAGGTCACCGCGGTCGAGCCGACCGAAAACGGCGCCAGGGCGACGATGAGCATCGACAACCGGTACAAGATCCCGGCCGATGCCACGGCCAACGTGCACTCCGTGTCGGCGATCGGTGAGCAGTACCTCGACCTGGTGTCGACCGGCAACCCCGGCCAGTACCTCAGCAACGGGCAGACGATCGCCACCGGCACAGTGCCCAGCGAGGTCGGCCCCGCGCTGGACGCGGCCAACCGTGGTCTTGCGGTGCTGCCCAAGGAGAAGATCGACGGGCTGCTCACCGAAACGTCGAAGGCGGTGGGTGGATTGGGCCCCGCGCTGCAACGGCTGGTCGACGGCACGACGAACCTCGCCCAGGGTTTCCAGGAGAACATCCCGCAGGTCAACGACATCATCGCGAACTCGACGCCGATTCTGCAGAGCCAGGTGGATTCCGGTGACGCGATCGAGCAGTGGTCGAAGAACCTGAATACCCTTGCGGCGCAGTCGGCTTCGCAGGATCAGGCGCTGCGCAGCGCCTTGCAGGCGGCGCCGCCGACGCTGGATCAGGTGACGGCCACCTTCAGCGATGTCCGCGACTCCCTGCCGCAGACGCTGGCGAACCTCGAGGTCGTCATCGACATGCTCAAGCGCTACCACAAGGGGCTCGAGCAGGCGTTGGTGATCCTGCCGCAGGGCGCCACGGTCGCGCAGGCGGGCACGATCTTCGAGAACGAAGGCCTGCTGCACTTCGGCCTGTCGATCAACCAGCCGCCGCCGTGCCTCACCGGTTTCCTCCCGGCGTCGGAGTGGCGCTCGCCGGCGGACACCAGCATGGCGCCGCTGCCGTCGGGCACGTACTGCAAGATCCCCAAGGACGTCCAGAACGTGGTCCGCGGTGCCCGCAACTACCCGTGCGCCGACGTGCCGGGTAAGCGCGCCGCGACGCCGAAGGAATGCCGCAGCAATGAGCCGTACGTGCCCCTCGGCACGAACCCGTGGTACGGCGATCCGAACCAGATCGTCAACTGCCCGGCTCCCGCAGCGCGCTGCGACCAGCCGGTCAAGCCGGGCTATGTGATCCCGGCGCCATCGGTCAACAACGGCATGAATCCACTACCCGCCGACCAATTGCCGGCAGGCGGGTCACCACAGCCGGTCAGCGACCCGCTGACCCCGCCTAACCAGGGCAGTGTCCAGTGCAGTGGACAACAGCCCAACCCCTGCACGTACACTCCGGCAGGCAACGCCGCGGTCTACAGCCCGCAGAGCGGCGAGGTAGTCGGGCCCGACGGAGTGAAATACTCCGTCAGCAATTCGAAGAACCCAGGAGACGACGGATGGAAGGAGATGCTGGCACCCGCCAGCTGAACCCCACCGATGCTGAGGACGCGCCAGACGATCCGGTAGCGGTATCCGAACAAGAGCAGATCAGCCAGGACGACAGCCCAGCCACTGAGGTCGCCGAAGAGGTAGTCGAAGAGATACCCGAAGAGGTTGCGGACCGCCGTCCGCCGCGTCTGGGCCGAGGATGGCTGGCCGGTATCTGTGCGGTGCTGATGCTGTTGACCGCTGCGGCAGTGGCCGGTGGAATCCTCCTGATCCGGGACTACGCCCACACCGAGGCGATCGGCCGCGACGATGCCGCTGCCCTGCAGGCCGCCAAGGATTGCGTGACGGCCACGCAGGCCCCCGACACCGCCGCGATGTCGGCGGCCCAGCTGAAGATCATCGAGTGCTCGACGGGTGCCTTCGGCGCCCAGGCGTCGCTGTACAGCGGTGTTCTGGTCGATGCCTACCGGGCCGCCAACGTCCAGGTCCAGGTGTCCGACATCCGTGGGGCCGTGGAGCGGCACAACGACGACGGGTCGGTGGACGTGCTGGTGGCCCTGCGCGTCAAGGTGACCAATTCCCAGTCGGCCGACCAGGAGCAGGGATACCGGCTGCGGGTGCGGATGGCGCAGGACCCGAACGACCCGGGCAAGTACAAGATCGACAAGCTCGAACAGGTCACGTCGTGACGGCTGTTCTCGACGCGACGCAAGACGCGGCCGCCGACGATTCGTCGCCGAGTCAGCCGCCGGCGTCCTGGCTGGCCCGCGCGGGCGCACTCTTGCTTGACGTGCTGCCCGGCGCCGCGGTGATCGTCGTGCTGGCGCTGCTGGCCTATCTGGCCATCACCGTCTCGCAGCCCAGCTGGCTGTGGCTGGTGTACGCGGTGGCCGCCGCGGTGGTCTTGCTGCTGATTCTGGGCAATCGATGGCTGCTGCCCGCCATCACCGGCTGGAGCCTGGGCCGCGCGGTGCTCGGCATCAGGGTGGTACAGCGGAGCAACGGTGCAGGCGCGGGTGCATGGCGGCTGCTGGCCCGCGATCTCGCCCACCTGTTGGACACCGCTTCGCTCTTCGTCGGCTGGCTGTGGCCGCTGTGGGACTCCCGCCGTCGCACATTCGCAGATCTGTTGCTGCGCACCGAGGTTCGGCGCGTCGATCCGCCCCAGCGCAACATGCGTCGACTGGCCGCAAAAGTGTTGGTAGCCGCGGTCGTGGTGTGCGCGGCAGCAGTGGCGTTGAACTACGTGGTGGTGTACCGCCAGGAGCGGGCGGTGGACGAGAACCGCCAACAGATCGCCGAGCAGGGACCGCGAATCGTCGAGAAGATGCTGAGCTACGGCAACGACACCGTGAAGGACGACTTCGCGCGGGCTCAGTCACTGGCGACGGACAGTTACCGCCCGCAGCTGGTGGCACAGCAGCAGGCGGTGCAAACCGGCAAGGTGATCCCGAACGAGTACTGGGCTGTCAGCAGCGCCGTGCTTTCGGCGTCGCCGGACAAGGCCGCGATGCTGCTGGCCATGCAGGGGCAACGCGGCGTCGATGCGAGTGATCTGAAATTCATCACTGCCACGGTGCGCGTCGACTTCGAGAAGTCGCGGTCGGGGGATTGGCGAGTCGCCAATCTCACCGTTTTGAAGAAGCCGAACATGAACGGAGCTCCACAGTGAGCCCGCGTCGCAAGATCGATGCCGAAGAGCCGGAGCTCTACACGACACGCGCGCCCAAACCACCGAGGCGGTGGGGCTTGCCGCTCGTCGCGAGTCTGTCCGCGCTGCTCATCGCGGCCGCCATCGCGGCCAGTGCGTTCATGCTGGTCTCGCACGAGAGCGATCGCAGGACGCAGGTGCGGGACGCGGACGTGCTCAGCTACGTGCGGTCCTTCATGACCACCTACACGACGCTTGACCCGTTCCAGGCCAACTACTACGGCGACCGGATCCAGGCGCAGGCCACCGGGGACTTCGCGAAGATGTTCAAGGAGAAGATCAACGAGATTCTGGTGCAGGTCGCGCGCGCTGAACCCACGCAGGGAACGGTTGTGGAGGCCGGCGTACAGAAGTGGTACGACGACGGCAGCGCCGACATTCTCGTGGCCACCAAGATCTCGAACAAGACGCCGGACGGAAAGACGCTCGAAAGCGGAAATCGTTGGGTGGTAACGGCGAAGAAGGAAGGACAGCTGTGGAAGATCAGCAACCTGATTCAGGTGATCTGACCACGGATGCGGCAGCGACACCGGAATCGTCAGCGCCTCGTGGCCGGCACCGGATGCCGCGCGGCAAGGAACGCCGTGCGCTGAGCACGGACGTCACCGAGTCCGAGGCACCGTCGGAAGCCGGCGAGGTCAGCGCTGAAGAACCGACCGTCGACGAGCCGTCGGAGGCTGCCGAACCGACCCCGTCATCGGTCGAAGAGCCGGCTACGAAGCCACGGCGCCGGTGGAACTCACTGCGGCGCAAGAAGAGTCAAGCCGATGTCGCCCCGACGGAAGAGGCTGCAGCAGAAGCACCCGATACGGATGAGCCGGCCGAATCGGATACCGAGACGGCCGAGTCCGAGCACGACGCGGCGGAACAGGAGCCCGAACCCGTTCTCGTTCCGCACCGACCGGCGGGCAAGCGGCTGAAAATCGCCGCGGCCGCCGCGGCAGTGCTGTTCATCGCGGGGGCAGCATTCGCGGGTGCGATGGCGCAGCCCGTCATCGCCAACCGCGCGCTGGTGCAGACGAAACTCGACATCGCCCGCACGGCCGGGAGTGCGATCACCACTCTGTGGTCCTACACCCCGGACAACATGGACTCCCTCGCGGACCGCTCCGCCCGTTATCTCACAGGCGATTTCGCGTCGCAGTACCGCAAGTTCATCGACTCCATCGTGGCCACCAACAAGCAGGCTCAGGTCACGAACACCACCAATGTGCTGGGCACAGCGGTGGAATCGATATCCGGGCCGGAGGCGACTGCGCTCGTGTACACCAACTCGGTCGCGACAAGTCCGGTGTCTAAGAACATCCCGTCGCTCCGGTACCTGTCGTACCGGCTGGAGATGAAGCACGATCAATCCGACTGGCGCATCACCCGGATGACGACCATCACCACGCTGGATCTCACCCCGCAGCTGTAGGGCAGGCACACGTGGCCGTCACCTCCCCGGTATCCGAAAGGCTGACGGTGACCGGGCTGCTCGTGCTGACGTTCACGACCGGCCTCGTCGACGCAGTCAGCGTGCTCGTGCTTGGCCATGTCTTCGTGGCGAACATGACGGGAAACGTGATCTTCCTCGGCTTCTGGTTCGTCCCGCATTCGGGCATCGACATGACGGCGGCCGTCGTCGCCTTCGTGAGCTTTCTCGCCGGGACGGTGATCGGCGGCCGGTTCGTGCGCCACCTCGAGCACGACACCCGTCGATGGGTCACCGTATCGCTCGCGGTGGAATGCGTTGTCCTGGTGGCACTGTCGATTCTGGCCGGAGCCGGGGTGCTGCGCTACCACGACAACACCAAGCTGATCCTGCTCGCGGGCCTGGCGGCGGCATTCGGCAGTCAGAACGCCACGGCCCGCCAGTTCGGAATCCAGGAGCTCAGCACGACGGTCCTGACGTCGACCATCGTCGGCCTCGGCGTGGACAGCAGGCTGGCGGGTGGGACGGGTCAGCGGAAGAGGCTGCGCTTCGGCGTGGTGCTGACGATGTGCGGGGGAGCGGTGGTCGGCGCGACGATCACCAGGTTCACGGTGGCCCCGGTGATCGCGTTGGCCGCGGTCCTGGTGGCGGTCAGCGCCGCGATCTTCGCGTTAGGGCCGCCCGCGGCGACGGACGACTAGGGTCACTGGAATGCCATCAGTTCTCGTGACCGGGGCCGCGCGGGGAATCGGCAGGGCCATCGTCGACCACCTGGCGTCGGCAGGCTGGGACGTGATCGCCGGCGTCCGCAGCGAGCAGGATGCCGCGGCGCTCACCAAGGCCCATCCCCAGCGGGTGTCCGCCGTCATCCTCGACATCACCGACGCAGGCCACATCGCGAAACTGTCCAAGTCGCTGCCCGAGAGCCTGGACGCGGTGGTGAACAATGCGGGCATCGCGGTGGCAGGCCCCATCGAGGCGGTTACTCCGGACGACTGGCGAGAGCAACTGGAGGTCAACGTCATCGGGCAGTTGGCGGTGACGCAGGCGGTCTTGCCACAGCTGCGGAAGGCGCGCGGCCGGGTGTTGTTCATTTCCAGTGTGAACGGCCGCATCGCGACGCCGATGCTGGGGCCGTACTCGGCGTCGAAGTTCGCTCTCGAAGCCGCAGCCGATGCGTTGCGGGTCGAACTGAGGGCGTGGGGTGTTTCCGTCGTGCTGATCGAGCCGGCACAGACCGACACCGACATGTGGCGCACCGCCGCCGACATGGTGGTTCAGCTCGAGGAAGGGATGTCACCGGCACATCGTGAGCTCTACGCCAAGCACCTCGTCGGGATGAAGAAGTTCGTGCCGAGAGCCCGCAAGCTGGCGTCGCCGACGGACAAGGTGGTCGCCGTCGTCGAGGAGGCGCTGACGGCTCGGCGACCGCGAGCACGCTACGTGGTGGCGCTGTTGCCGAAGGTGCAGACGGCGCTGGTGACGAATATGCCTGCGGCACTGCGTGACCGGCTGATGGGATTCATGGTCGGGCTGCCGCGACGGCCCCGTGGCTGAATTCGTCAAGTCCAACGACAGCGCGCCGCCGGGGTTCTTCGAGCTGGAAGCGGCGGGGTTGCGCTGGCTTGACGTGGACGGCGGAGTGCAGTGTGCGCGGGTAGTGGCGCACGATGAGCGGTCGTTGACGCTGGAGCGCCTGGAGACGGTGCCGCCGACACGTGATGCGGCAAGGGATTTCGGCTCACGGCTGGCGGTGACGCACGATGCCGGGGCGCCGCTGTTCGGCGCAGCGCCGGAGGGCTGGCACGGGGACGGCTACTTCGGCCCGTTGTCGGAGCCGCTGCCGATGTCGTTGTGGGGTCACCAGACATGGGGTGCGTTCTATGCCGAGGAGCGACTGCGGCCGATGGCGGCGTTTGCAGAGTGGCGGTTGAGCGCAGAGGCGATGCGGTCGATCGAGGCCGTCATCGAGCGCTGCCTTGACGGTGACTTCGACGACGCCGACGGGCCGGCGCGGATCCACGGGGATCTATGGAGCGGCAACGTCATGTGGACGAGAGACGGGGTGGTGCTGATCGACCCGGCGGCGCACGGCGGACATCGAGAGACGGATCTGGCGATGCTGGCGTTGTTCGGCTGTCCGTATTTGGACGACGTGCTGTCGGGATATCAATCGGTCCGACCGCTGCGGGACGGCTGGCGCGACAGGGTTGGGTTGCATCAGCTATACCCCTTGCTGGCCCACGTGCAGCTGTTCGGTGGCGGCTATGGCAGGCAGGCGGGGGCGGCCGCGGCGAGCGCACTCAAGATAGCCAGCTAACTTCGACGAACGTTTGCTGAGAGAGATTTGGATGCGTTCCGTGCGTGTCGAGGTGCAGTGTCCCGCAGATGGGACACGTGCTTCGTGATGGACAAGGCACTACGGATTGCGAAGCACGGTGTGATCTTGACGTTTGCTGGCAACCGAACGGTCCGAAGTCGTCTGTAGCAACTTAGGCTTTCGCAATTGTGACAGTTGCTGACATCTGACCGCCGAGTAGCCAGATCTGGCAACTAGCTGCGCATTCATATTGACGCAGCCGTAATTAAATTGTTTGCTTTATGCGCGATCTGACCTGACACAGAAATTTCTCCAGCAATTTTGTGAACCGGGTCACAGATAGTGCTAACGTGCCTGAGAAGAACCTGAGGCGGCGACTGAAAGGACCGGTCACGTGGCATCGAAGCAGCGCGGATCCAAGCAGCGGAAGCGGAGCCAGCGGATTAGCTCGGCAGGCAAGCACAGGGTGCAGCCGAACACGGGGAGTAGCTCTCCCGCGAGCAAGGTTGTGGTCGGAGCCTTCGCGACCGGAGCGTTCGCATCGGCCTTCTGGGGGATGTCCGCCGGCACGGCTAATGCGGCATGCGCGGCAATTAGCGGCCTGGGCTCGATCGGTGATGGGAGCTGCTCGGCCATCGGGCAGGGCGCTTGGGCCATCTCGCTGTTCCCAGGCAGCACGGCGACCGCCAATGGCGCGGGCAACGGCGCCTTGGCGATCGGCCTGAACAACACGGCTACCTCGACCGGCGGCTCCAACAACATCTCCACTGCGCTCGGAATCGGCAATGCCGCGAGTGCGATAGGTGGTACTGGCAACAGGAACAACGCGATCGGACTCAACAACACCGCCTCCTCGATCGGGCTCGGCGCGATAAATATCCCTGGTGTACTGAGCACGACGGCGACCGGCAACAACAACCACAACACCGCGTTCGGCATCGGAAATTCTGCGACGTCGATACTCGGCAACGGCAACCACAACATCGCAGGCGGGGTTGCCAACACGGCCGCCACTGTGGGCACCCCGGGTATCACCGCAAACCTCGGCCAACTAGGCCCGCTCGCCACCCTAAGCGGGACTGTCGACCCGACCGGGGACAACAACAACAACGTCGCATTGGGCTTCGGGAATCTCGCGCTCACTGCACTCGGCAATAACAACAACAATGTCGCTGCTGGCTTCCTCAACCAGGCTGCCACCGTCGGCACCCCAGGCGTGGATGTCAACGCAACCCTGGACGCGCTGGACCTTAGCGGCTTGGGTATCCCTGGTGTCAATATCGTGGATGTGGCCGCGACAGTTAAGGCCACCGCGACCGGCAACGGCAATAACAACTTTGCGATTGGTGCGGCCAACACCGCGTTGACCTTGTTCGGCAACAACAACAACAACATCGCGGGTGGAATTTTCAATCAGGCCGCAACCGTTGGCACTCCGGGAATTGACGCTGTTCTCACTGCCACCGGCTCCCTACTCCCAAACACCCCAGCCATAACACTCTTGAAGTCGACGCTCACTGTGGATCCAACGGGCAATAACAACAACAACATCGGCCTGGGCCTGGGGAACACCGCGGCCACTGTGTTGGGTAACGGCAACACCAACAGCGCGATAGGCATCGTCAATCAGGCCGTCACTGTCGGCACTCCCGGGTATCGACTTCATCCTGGAGTGCTTGTCGGGAACGTGGCGACAGTCGACGTCGGTGCAACCGGTCAGAACAACAAGAACTTCGGGTGGGGCCTGGGCAACACGGCGGCCACTGTCTTGGGCAACAACAACGAGAACGCGGCAGTCGGTATCGCCAACCAGGCGGCCACAGTCGGCTTCCCGGAGATCACGGCGGAGGTGCTCGGAGTGCCGACTACTGTCACCGGCGCCGGTAACGGAAATACAAACAGAGGATTCGGCCTCGGGAACACTGCGCTTACTGTGCTGGGCAACAACAACAAGAACCTCGCCGCCGGCCTCAACAACGTGGCTACCACCGTCGGTACCCCGGGTGTCATCCTCAACGGCAACCCTTTGTTGGTTCCCACGGGCAACGGCAACACGAACACGGCAATCGGCAAGAGCAACACTGCCAGTACCGTCCTTGGCAGCTTGAACAAGAACATCGCGGTCGGTAAGGGCAATTTGGCGTCGACAATTGCGGGTGTCGCAAACACGGTGAAGGCGTTGGGCCACAACAACACCGCGACGGCGAACGGCGTGAGCGGCCAGACTATTACCGCCAAGGGCCACAACCAGACGGCCGGCACCTAGTTACGCGCTAGGGCCCGTTCGACCAGTTCGCCGAGCACGGGCCCTAGCGTCTGGGCGTACTCGACGGTGACGTGGTTGTCGTCGCGGTACACCAACGTGTTGCCGACGATGACCGGGCAGCGATCGGCGGTGCAGAACAACTCGGACAGCTCCGAATAGCGACCGCCGCCCGCCGCCGTCGCTGCCGCCTCGGCCTTGATGCCCGCATCGTTCAGCCCGTCGGCCCTCGGCGGCGCACACGCGGTGGCATCGTCCATGTGCGCCGACACGCACGTCGGCACCGTCGAATGCGGGTCCGCCACCTGACTCAACACCAAAACGCTTGCGCCCGTTGCGCGCAGCCGCTGCACCAACCGCGTCAGACTGTCCAGCCAGGCCTGGTCGTAGCTCGTGAAGCCGAAGTCCGCGCCGTAGCGCCGCGACATGTCGAGCACGATCAGCTGCGGCCGCTCCTTCTCCAGCCGTGTCATCACCTCACTCCGCCACTGCTCGCACTCGGTGAACTTGCGTCCGAGATACGGGCTGTTGATCGGAAGATCCATCGGTGGGCACAGCACCTTGCTCATCGTCTCCAATCGCCAATGCCGTTCCCTGGCAATCGGTTCCAGCGCGGGCTGCCACATCGCGGCATGTGAGTCGCCCACCAACGCCACCGTCGTCGCCGCCCCTGCATCACCCGACGCGCACTCGGGCTGCTCGACGTCGCGCCACGACAGTACGCAACCGTTCACGAAGACGTCGGGCTTCGCGATCGCACCCAGTGCGGGCGTCAGATTCGCTGGCACAGGCCGAGGTTCGGTCGACTTCGCGACCGCGGCCACCACCTGATCGTGTACCGACATCGGCGGGGGAGCGCGCCGCCGACGTGCCAGCGGGCCTTATTGGCGCGAGCGGCGCAATCGGCGCGGCCGCTACACCGTGGCCCACCGGAACCGGACGCACCACCAGCAGCACCAAACAGATGCCAACACCGACAGCCGTCAGTGCTCCGCCCACAGCGAGGCTGCGTCGCGCCGACTCCTTCAGCGACGGCGCCAGCCTCACGGGATTCTCGATCAGATGCAGCGTCAGGATCGCGAGGCCGAACGACACCACCACCATCGCCAACCTGCCGGCCAGCCCGAGTGTCCCCTCCGAACAAGGCCGGGGCGAGCAGCAGCACCGGCCAATGCCACAGATACCACGAGTACGACAGCCGGCCGATCGACCGCATCGCCGGTTTGGACAGGAAGTGGCCGACACCCAAATCTGTTGTCGCACAGCCCGCGCCGATCACCAATGCCGTCCCCAGGACAGGTAGCAGCGCTGCCGTACCGGGATACCGCGTCGCCTCACCCACCTGCGTGCACGTGACAACGATCAGGGCCAGCCCGCCCCAGCCCACCACCGCGGCCGACGGTCCCGGCAGGTGCCGCCACGCACCGGCCGTCAGTGCCACCAATCCGCCGACCGCCAATTCCCAAGCGCGCGTCGGCAATGAGAAGAACGCCCACGATGGCAAGCTCTCCGTCCACGACAGCGAGACCACGAACGACACCCCGGCCAGCACGCCGAGCACCAGAAAATACGGCGTCACCGACCGAGTCGCCGCGGCACTCGTGCGCCGCGTCACGCGCGCCAGAAGCCATGCCGTGCCGATGATCAACGCCGGCCACAACAGATAGAACTGCTCCTCCACGCCCAGCGACCAGTAGTGCTGAAGCGGCGACGGCGGAGCGTCGGCCGCCAGGTAGTCGGTGCCCTGGATCGCGAACCGGTAGTTGCCGACGTACAGCGCACTCGCGATGCCGTCTTTGATGACGCTGCGCGCCTGCAGCGGCGGCAGCAGCACCGCCGACGCGACGCACGTCGCGACGAGGACGGTCACCGCGGCGGGCAACAACCGGCGCGCCCGCGCGCCGTAGAACCGGGCCAGCCCGACCGTGCCGGTGCTCGACGCCTCCCGCCACAACAGGCCGGTGATCAGGAAGCCGGAGACGACGAAGAAGACGTCGACCCCGATGAATCCACCGCCGACGCCGGGCAGCCCCGCGTGGTACAGCACGACCGCGATGACGGCGACCGCTCGCAGGCCCTCGATGTCGGACCGAAACTGCTTCTGCGGCAGCCCAGTCCGCCCGCTCGCAGGAGAGCCGCGTCGGGAGGCGGGACGGGATGCGGTCGCAACTCTGTTCACTCGAGCAACGATCGTCTCACGCGACCCAGCGCTATCCCGGGATCAACGCGCTAGGTCGCCAGCCAGGCCAACTCTCTCGGCAGCTTCTCCTTCCACGCCGCGACGTCGTGACCACCGACGAAGGACACCCCCGACGGGGGTCTGCGCAGCGAGGCGACGAACTGCTTGGTGGCGTCGTAGAACCGGTCTTCGGCGCCGCAGTCGATACGCAACGGGATCTCCGACAAGCGCGGGCGTGCCGTACACCGAGTACGCGAACCAGTCCGCCGGACCGTCGAATGCACCCTCCTGGAGCGCCAAGCCGTAGTCGGTGAACAATGCGGGCGCGACCGCGCAGATTGCGGCGGTGCGCCGCGCTCCGAGCGCGCCGCCGAGCAACAGGGCACCGTAGCCGCCCATCGACCAGCCGAGGAAGCTCACCCGCGATGTGTCCAAACCCTTGCTCGCCAGCATCGGTAGGAACTCGTTGAGCACCATGGCTCCGGAGTCCTCACCGGTGGTGCGACGGTGCCACCACCCGTTCCCGCCGTCGACAGCCGCCACCGCGAAAGGCGGATAGCCCGCCTTCGCCAACTCGGCCAAGCCCGCCTCGACGCCCATGCCCATCACGCCGTCGGCCGTCATGTCGCGGCCATGCAGCGCGATGACGGGACGCAACGGCCGCGTGTATCGGCCCGGTGGCACGGCGATCGCCCACTTGGTCTCGACGCCCCCGCGCGCCGCCGAGACGAACGAACCGGTGAAATACGTCGTCGCCGTTTTCGCCGACGACGGCGACGGCTGGTCGGCGGGCGGGGCGCCGGAGGCAGTCGCGAGCCCCAACTGCCAGATCGGGTCGAGGGCGCACGCTCCGGCGAGTCCTGCACCCAGCCGCAGTACCGTGCGGCGCGTCAGATGTGCCATCCGCGTGTCAGGCGAAGGCCAGCCAGCCGGGGAGCGCGCGTTCGCGCGAATCGCAGAGCACCTGCTGGGTATCGCAGCTGCCCTTCGGCGATCCGGCGCCGCTCCACATGCCGCCGGTGTCGCGGCGCAGCACGATGGCCGACGAGCCGCCGCCGTCGAGCAGCACGGCGTTGTCGGCACCAAGGCCGCGGAACAGATCCTGGATCTGGTCGGGTGTGTAGCTGCCACCCTGGAATACGTAGAACTGATCGCTCGCTCGGTTGTATGCGATCGCGGTCCGAGCCGCACTCGGGCCGCCGTCGTTGAGTTGGCCGGTGTCGCCAGGGGCGAGGAGGCCGATGCCGGCCACCGCGACGAACCGCGCGTTCTGGTCGAGCAGCTTCTGGATCACGGGTGAGGCGGAGTCATAGTCGTTGGGCCCCTTGGGCATCACGACATAAGGCTGGCCACCCTCGGGGATGATCATCGTCGCGAGCGACGACCAGTTCTCACCGCCACCCGACAGGCCCTGCTTCCCGGCATATGCGAGTGTGCCGGTGACCGCGGCGTTGGCCCTGCCCTGGCCGCGGGTGTTGTCGACGTACGCCCCCAGCGGCGAGCTGCACTTGGTGTCGCGCCACGAGCCGCCCGTCTGGCCGCGCACGTCGAAGAAGTTCGCGTTGATCGCGATCGTCGGCTGACCCAGCGCCTGCCATGCCTCCAGCGGTGAATAGATCTCGGACGCCTGCCACAGCCCTTCGCCGGTGCGAGCGCCCGCCTCGCGCTCGCAGCGAGACTGAGACCCCTGGTGGCTGTCCACCAACAGCCGCGGGTGCAGTCGGCCGGAGGCGCCCTTGATCGTCATCAAGTGGCCGCCGTTGTTCATCTCGTACCAGCCGCCGCCCGCATTGAGCATCGGCGCGGGATGGCCGTCGCCGAAGTTGTAGACGAGGTACGACCCCCGCGTGTTGGCAATGGCGCCCGCGAGCAACGAGCGACCGTCGTCTGCCCGCGCAACGGGCATGGCCGCCGTCGTCAGCCCGGCGCACAGCATCAACGCAGCGGCGGACGTCACGAGACGCCGGCGCAGCGAGGCTGGAGTCGGCACGGTTGCCCTTTCGGGGATTGTCAGCAAAACAGGGCGACACTAATCACACCAACCTCACAGTCACCTTCAGTAACACGAGGGTCACGATTGCGTATCGGCCCGACTGTGCGTGGATTCACGCGCCGATTGGGTAATCCCGTGTCACGGACTCATCGAAGGAGCAGACATGATCGGAACGATTCTCAGCGCGTTGGTCGTCGGCTTGATCGTCGGCGCGCTCGCGCGACTCATCATGCCGGGAAGGCAGAGCATCGGCGTCATCATGACGATCCTGCTCGGCGCCCTCGGCTCATTCATCGGAACCTGGCTGACCTACTCGTTGGGATACAAGAACGCCAACGGCGGGTGGGAGATCATCCCGTTCCTCGTCGGGATCATCGTGGCGATCGTCCTGATCGCGATCTACATCGGCATCACAGGGCGCCGCGGCACCAAGACGCCGACGGTGCGCTAACGCCCAGGCGGCGCCAATCGGTAGACGGCCCCGGCGTCGTCGTCGGTGATGTAGACCGCGCCGTCGGGTCCGACCACCGCCGCGACCGGCCGTCCCCAGCGCGAACCGTCGTCGGCCTGGAAGCCGCCGACGAGTGTCTGCTGGTCACCGAGAGTGCCGTCGCGCCAAGGGAAGAACGACACTTCCGGCGCGCGTGGCGGTTGTCTGTTCCACGACCCGTGCACACCGACCAAGGCTCCGGACGCATACGGCGGCGGCAGCACACCGGTGGTGAACGAGAGCCCCAGCGGCGCCGAGTGAGCGCCCAGGCTCTGCTCGACCCTCGGTAGCGTCGCGCATTCCATGTACGACCCGTCCGCGTTCGTCGACATGTCCCTGACGAACGGCAGGTCGGCCGGTCCGCCGTCGGGATTGCAATAGGGCCAACCCAATTCGCGGCCGGGCGTGAGCTTGGCCAGCGTCTCCGGCGGATGGTCGTTGACATATTGCGCGGTGACATTGCCGTCCGGGTCGGGGGCGTTGTCGCGGTTGTTGACCGCGGTCCATATCGAACCATCCGGCGCGACGGCCAGGCCGGTGCCGTTGCGAACGCCCGTGGCGAACGGTTCGGCCGGTCCGCCGCCGGGCGGAATCCGCATGATCGTCGCCCGCGGCGGATTGGCCTCGCGGTCCTGCTCCGAGATGTTGCCCGTCGAACCGATGGAGAAGTAGACCGCACCGTCGGGCCCGACGACGACGCTCTTCAGCGCGTGCGCGTAGGCGCCCTGCAATTCGGGGCTGCGTTCGTCGGGCAACCCGGCGGCGATCGTCCGCCGGTGGGTCGCCGCGCCGTTGGCGTAGTCGTAGCTGTCGATCTGATCGCTCTCGGCGACATAGAGCGTCGACCCCGCAAACGCCATACCGTGCGGTTGGTCGAGACCTTCCACTAGTGTCGACTGTTGCGGCGCCGCAGCATGTTTCGGGGTCAGCTTCACGATCTGTCCACTGGCCGGCACCGACACGAGCAGCGCGCCGTCCGGCGTCCACACCGCCAGCCGGGCCTTCGGGATCCTCGCCCACACCGACATCGTCCAGCCATCGGGCACAAGCGCCTGCCGCGGTTCGTCGAATGGCGACTGCGCAAGATCGCCTGGCACCTTCACCGTGGTCGCGACCAAGTTTCGCGACGCCGGCGCCGGCGCGGCGGGCGACGGCGATGCGGGCGGTCGTTGCGGTGGCGACTCGGCCGAACAGGCGGAAAGCACGGCTACACCTATCAGCGCTGACGGCGAGCGTCTCAAGGGCCGGACAGGTCCGCATGCATCTCCCAGACGAGTATCTCGGCAGGCTCGGTCGCGGTGACGCGCTGGCCGCCGGACGCCGTGAACCGCACCGCGTCGCCTTCGTGCAGCGGTCCGGCGCCCTCCAGCGTCACCTCGCCGCGAGCGACGAACAGGTGCAGGAACCTCGCCTCGGGCAACTCCACCGCATCGCTCGGTTGCAGCCGTGCCGCGTGCAACGCCGCGCTCTTGTTGTGGATGGTGATCGCGGCATCGTCATCCGTCCCCGACGCGATGGTCACCAGTCCGCCGGTGAGCGCGGCGTCGTCGATCTCGGCCTGCTGATAGCCCGGCGCGATGCCCGATTCGTCGGGCATCACCCACATCTGCACGAAATGCACGGCCTCAGTGGCTGATCCGTTCTTCTCCGAATGCAGCACACCGGTGCCTGCCGACATCCGCTGAGCCAGGCCGGGGTAGATGACGCCGGAGTTGCCCATCGAGTCGCGGTGCTCCAACGATCCCTGCAACACCCACGTGACGATTTCCATGTCTCGGTGCGGGTGGGTGTCGAACCCCGTACCCGGTGCCACCCGGTCGTCGTTGCTGACGAGCAGCAGCCCGTGGTGGGTGTTCGACGGGTCGTAATAGTCGCCGAAGGAGAACGAGTGCCTGGAGTCGAGCCAGTCCGTCGTGCTCGTGCCGCGGTCGGATGCGCGACGGATGTCGACGGAAGCCGTCATGCACCTCAGGGTAGCGAGCGGCGCGAAAAGGAAGAGATTGCGTTTTCACGTCGCCCGCTCCACCGTGAAAGTCGAGTTTTGCAGAGGAAGTGCGAGTAACCGCCTACAAAAGTCGGATTTCGTCGCGGCCTACAGGCTCGCAGGCAGGCCGAACTTCGCGAACAGGCCGTCGCCCGCGTGGAACGCCACCACATGCGAGATGCCGCCCTGGCGCACCTCGAGCACGTGCAGCTGGAACTCCTCGTGCACACCCGTTTCGCGGTTGAGCATGTACAGCGCCGCTGCGGGTTGGTCGTTCGCGGTGATGGCGACGAAACGCATGTCGCCGGGGCCCTGTGCGGGGCAGTGAGTCTTCGACAACGCGACGATGTTCGCAGGCCCCTGGTACCACCCGTCGAACGGCGGCATCTCGAAAACCGCGTCCTCGGTGAACAGCTGAACCAGCTTGTCCATGTCGTAGCTCTCGAACGCCTCGATGTACTTCGCGAGCTGATCCTTGGCATCGGGCGATTCCGGAGCGGTGACCTCGGCGTCCTGTTGCGGCTGGGCGGCGTCGAGTTGCGCCCGCGCGCGCTGCAGCAGGCTGTTCACCGCGGCCGTCGACGCGCCGATGGCCTCACCCACCTCGGCGGCCTTCCACTGCAGCACCTCGCGAAGGACGAGCACCGCGCGCTGCCGGGCCGACAGGTGCTGAAGAGCCGCCACGAATGCCAGCCGCACCGATTCGCGGGACTCGACGATCACCGACGGGTCAGACGGATCCTCCCTGGGCGAGTCGGGGAGCGGCTCCAGCCATGTCACTTCGCGGTGCTCGGCGATGTCAGCGGTCGGATCCGACGCCGACTGGCCCAGCCCCGAAGGAAGCGGACGGCGTTGTCTGCCCTCCAGCGCCGTCAGGCAGGTGTTGGTCGCGATCCGGTAGAGCCACGTCCGCAACGACGACTGGCCCTTGAACCCGCCATACGCCTTCCACGCCCGCAGGTAGGTCTCCTGGACGAGGTCCTCGGCGTCGTGCAGCGAGCCGGTCATCCGGTAGCAGTGCGCCAACAGCTCACGCCGGTGAGGCTCGGCCTTGACCAGGAATTCGTCATCGGTTTCGTGTGCCAGCACGCTCACTGGACCGAGCTTACGCAGCCCCTCAGACATCCTGGCCAGCCACTCGATACTCTCCCCTGATGGCCAGTAGCCGTACCGAGCGGACCTTCGACGGCGTCGGCGGTGTCCGCATCGTCTACGACGTGTGGGAACCGGAGACTGATCCGCGGGGCGTGGTCGTGCTGTGCCACGGCTACGCCGAGCACGCCCGTCGATACGACCACGTCGCGCAGCGCTTCGGCGAGTCCGGCCTGGTGGTGTACGCCCTGGATCTCCGCGGACACGGCCGCTCCGGCGGCAAGCGGGTGTACCTGCGCGACATCTCCGAGTACACCGACGACTTCCACACCCTGGTCGGCATCGCGGCCGCCGAGTACCCGGAACTCAAGCGTGTCGTGCTGGGCCACAGCATGGGCGGCGGCGTGGTGTTCGCCTACGGGGTCGAGCACCCCGACGACTACGCCGCGATGGTGCTGTCCGGCCCGGCGGTGGACGCTCAGGACGGTGTGTCGCCGGTGATGATGATCCTGGCCAAGACGCTCGGCAAGATCCTGCCCGGGCTGCCCGTCGAACAGCTGCCCACCGACGCGGTGTCCCGCGACCCCGCCGTGGTGGCCGCATACAACGCCGACCCGCTGGTGCACCACGGCAAGCTGCCCGCGGGCATCGCGCGGGCGCTGATCGGCGTCGGCGAAACCATGCCGCATGCGCGCCGCCGCCCTGACGGCGCCGCTGCTGGTGGTGCACGGCGAGGACGACAAGCTGATCCCCGTGCAGGGCAGCAGGCACCTGATGGAGTGCGTCGGGTCAGACGACGCGCACCTCAAGGTGTACCCGGAGCTCTACCACGAGGTGTTCAACGAACCCGAACGCGCCGTGGTGCTCGACGACGTTGCGTCGTGGATCGAGGCGAAGATTTGAAATTCCTTGTCGCGCTGACGTTTTCGCTTCTGCTCCTGCTGACTGGCTGCTCGTCGGACAAAGGTGCGCAGCAGCCGTGGGTCGAGGACGACGTCAGCTTCACCTCCGCCGACGGTCTGACGATCTTCGGCACGTACCGGCACCAGAAGGACGCGCCGCCGGGTGCCGCTGCGCTGCTGATCTCCGAAAGCGGCAACACCGACCGCAATGGCGACAACATCGTCGTCGGGAAGATCGGCAACATGCGCCAGCTGGCCGAACTGCTGTCGGGCAAGGGCGTCGCGACCCTGCGCTACGACAAGGTCGGCACGGGAAAGACCGGGCTCGGCCCGTACGGGTTGCATCCCGCCGATGTCGGCAGCGCCGTCTACACCAGCGGAGCCGGTGCCGCCGCGCGTTTCCTCGCCGACCAGCCGGGCACCGACAAGGCACGCATCTCGGTGTACGCGATCGGCGAGGGCACCGTGCACGCGATGGCGCTGGCGTCGGACACCTCGGCCGGCGCCCCGAAGATCCATTCCCTCGGGCTGCTGCAGCCGCTCTCCGGTCGCTACCTCGACATCATCACCAACCGGGTTCGCAGCGACGCCAGCCCGGAGACGCTGAACACCTGGCTGGCCGCCGTCGACGAGCTCCGCACCAAGGGCACCGTGCCGAAAGACCTGCCGGAGGGGCTCGGCGCCATCCTCAACCCGGGCAACGCGAAGGCCATCCTGGAGACCGACAAGATCGACCCGGTGGCAATGGCCGCGCAGATTCCCGCGGGCACACCCGTGTTGCTGACGTGTTCGGACACCGACCGCCAGGCCCACTGCGACACCATGCAGCCGCTGATCGGAGGCGCTCGGGCACACCGCGCTGACGGTCGTCCAACTCAAGGGCGTCAACCACGTCCTGCGCGACGACCCGACCGACAGCATCGCCAACCTCGGCAAGCCGGGGCCACTTTCTCCACAACTGGTGACGGCGCTCGACGGGTTTGTCACCAAGTAGCCCTAGTCTGTGTGGCGATGACCGACGACAAGATGCTGGCCCGCATCGCCGCACTCCTACGCCAGGCCGAGGGCACCGACAACGTGCACGAAGCGGAAGCCTTCATGGCCGCCGCGCAACGGTTGGCCACCGCGACGTCGATTGATCTGGCCGTCGCGCGGTCGCACTCGGACGGGCGCACAAAGGCCCAGACGCCGGTGCAGCGCACGATCACCATCGGCAACGCGGGGACGCGGGGATTGCGCACCTACGTGCAGCTGTTCGTGATGATCGCCAACGCCAACGACGTGAAATGCGACATCGCGTCGAACTCGACCTTCGTCTACGCCTACGGCTTCGCCGAGGACATCGACGCCAGCCACGCGCTCTACGCCGGCCTCGTCACGCAGATGGTGAAGGCGTCGGAGGGCTACATCGCGTCCGGTAAGCACCGGCCCACTCCGACGATCACCGCGCGCATCAACTTCCAGTTGGCGTTCGGCGCCCGCATCGGGAAGCGGCTGGTGGAGGCTCGCGAGGAGGCGCGGCGGGAAGCGACCAGAGACAGAAGAGGTCGGCCCGGCACCGCTATCGCGTTGCGGGACAAGGACATCGAGCTGAAGGACTTCTACCGCGAGACGTCCGCTGCCCGTGGCACCTGGCGGGCGACCAGCGCAACCGCCGGCTATTCGTCGTCGGCGCGGCGGGCCGGTGACCGCGCAGGCCGGCGCGCCCGGCTGGGCAACAGCCAGGAGATCGACGGCGCGCGCAACGCGCTGAACCGGTGACCTCCCGCGACACCCAGCGCTCCAGGGTCTATGCCGCAGAGGAGTTCGTCCGGACCCTGTTCGACCGTGCCGCCGAACACGCAAACCGCTCGATCGAGTTCTTCGGCACCAACCTCACCCTTCCGCCGGAAGCGCGGTTCTCCTCCACCGACACCGTGCAGCGCTATGTCGACGACGTACTCGCGCTCGGGTCCGTCCGCGCGCGCTGGCCCTACGCCGCGCCGCTGACCGCACGACCGCGGCGCGGGGTCACCGCGGCGCATTACGAGCGTGACGACGACGGGGCCGCGATCGCCGTGCCCGAACGGCGGAGCACATGGGCGCTGCGCGAACTCGTCGTGCTGCACGAACTCGCCCATCATCTGTGCGACGCCGACCCGCCGCACGGGCCGGAGTTCGTCGCGACGTTCTGCGAGCTCGCAGAGGCGGTGATGGGCCCGGAGGTCGCGCACGTGCTGCGGGTCGTCTACGCCAAGGAGGGCGTGCGCTAGGCGGTAACGTCGGGCGCGTGACCAAGCCGGACCCCAAATCCCTTGACGACGTGTTCAACCGGGTGCTGCGGACCGAGGACGACGCGCTTCGCGCCGCGCGGGAAGACGGTGCGGCGGCGGGCATGCCTGCCATCGAGGTGTCGGCCCAACACGGGAAGCTGCTGTCGCTGCTGGCGACGATGCTCGCATGCGAGCCGCGTGCTCGAGATCGGCACCCTGGCTGGCTACAGCACGATCAATCTTGCCCGCGGCGTCGGGCCCGACGGCCGCGTCGTGACACTCGAGTTCGAGCCCAGGCACGCCGAGGTGGCGCGCAAGAACTTCGAGCGGGCAGGCGTCGCGGACCGCATCGAGGTCGTCGTCGGCGCCGCACTCGACACGCTTCCGCGGCTGGCCGAGCGAGGCGAGACGTTCGACCTGTTCTTCATCGACGCCGACAAGGAGAACAACGTCGCCTACGTCGAGTGGGCCATCAAGCTGGGCAGGCCGGGCTCGGTCATCGTGGTCGACAACATCGCCCGCATGGGCCGGGTGCTGGACCCGGCGCCCGACGATCGTCAAGCGCGAGCCGTCCGCGACATGATCGAGATGATGGGCGAGAACCCGCGTCTGGATACCGCCGCCATTCAGACGGTGGGGACCAAGGACTGGGACGGCTTCGCAGTGGCCGTGGTGAAATAGCTACGGTCAGCGTGGCCAGGCGCCCGATTTCGCCGCGGCCCGCAGTGCGGCAACGATCCGCTTCTCGTTGGCGATGAACCGCTCGGTCGGCGCCGGGACCGAGATTGCGACGATGTGGCCGCCCGCCGTACGGCCCGCGATGCCCGCAGCTGAGATACCGACGGTGTGCTCGTCGCGGTCGAAAACGATACCGCTGCGCGAAAGGCTCTGGTCGGCAAGCAGTTCCAGCGCCGCCTTGCCGTTGGCGGTCGACTCGAGCGGAAACCACACGCCGACCGCCGACACGGCGCGCAGTCGGTGGGTGGACTCGACCTGGTCGATGAACAACATCTGCCGTCCCTGCAGCACCGACAGGTCGACCGTCTCGCCTGTGGCGTCGGCGAGGCCCTCGAGCGCGGGCCGGAACATCGCCGCCAGCCTCGCGTGGTCAGCGCCGCCCAGTCCGAGCAGACGATCCCCGAGCGAGAACCGGCCCTGCTCGTCGACGGCGGCGAAGCCGATTTCAGCCAGCCCGACGAGCAGCCGGCGCACGGTCGACTTGGCCAGCCCGAGGCGGGCTTCGAGATCGACCTGGCGCAGCTGCCCTGGTGAGGACGCGATTTCGTCGAGTGCGGCCGCGGCGCGCCGCAACACCTGGATGCCGTCTTCACGTCCGGATCCGGTCCGCGGATTCTCTTCCGGAGGCGGCACACCTTCACTATATTGATCCGGATAGCGAATCACAACGATTCGGAATACGAATCCAGGAGATCCCGTGGTGACACTTCCGGCAGGCCGGTCCTTCATCAAGGGTGACGAGGGATACGAGGCCGCCCGACAGGCGACCGTGTGGAACGCACGCACGCCGGAACGCTTTCCCGACGTGATCGTGCAGGCGCGCGACGCCGACGATGCGGCGGCGACGATCCGGTATGCGAACGCCAACGGCCTGCGGGTGGGCGTGCGCTCCGGCGGCCACAGCTGGGCGGGCAATCACGTCCGCGACGGCGGCCTGCTGCTCGACGTCAGCCGCCTCGATGACTGCACCGTCGACGTCGAGCGGATGACCGCGGTCGTCGGGCCGGGCAAGGGCGGCAGCGTGCTGGCCGCCGAACTGGAATCGGCGGGGTTGTTCTTCCCGACGGGTCATTGCAAGGGCGTGTGCATCGGCGGCTACCTGCTGCAGGGCGGCTACGGGTGGAACAGCCGCGTGCTCGGCCCGGCGTGCGAAAGCGTGATCGGCGTCGATGTCGTCACCGCCGACGGTGAGCAGATCCACTGCGACGCCGATCAGAATTCCGACTTGTACTGGGCCGCACGCGGATCCGGCCCAGGCTTCTTCGGCGTCGTCACCGCGTTCCACCTGCGCGTGTACCCCAGGCCCGCCGTGTGCGGCAGCAGCCTCTACGTCTACCCCGTCGAGCTGGCCGACGACGTCTTCGGCTGGGCGCGCGCGATCAGCGCCGACGTCGACCGCAGGGTCGAGCTGCAGATCGTCACCTCACGCAGCGTTCCCGGCGCCGGGTTGGAGACGCCGGGGATCGTGATGGCGTCGCCCGTGTTCGCCGATGCCGAGGAGGACGCGACGACCGCGCTCGCGCTGCTCGACACGTGCCCGGTCCGGGACCGCGCGATCATCGCCGTCCCTTATGCCCCAGCCGATCTCGCCAGCTGGTACGAGGCCGTCATGAGCAATTACCCGACCGGATACCGCTACGCCGCCGACAACATGTGGACCTCCGCCTCGGCGTCCGAGTTGCTGCCTGGCGTCCGCCGCATCATCGAAACGATGCCGCCGCATCCCTCGCACTTCCTGTGGCTGAACTGGGGTCCGTCACCTGCCCGTGAGGACATGGCATACAGCCTGGAGGACGATATCTACCTCGCGCTCTACACCGTCTGGCAAGACCCCGCCGACGACGAGAAGTATTCCGGCTGGGCGCGTTCCAACATGGCGGCCATGGCGCACCTTGCCACCGGCATCCAACTCGCCGACGAGAATCTCGGGCAGCGACCCGCCAAGTTCGCAACCGACGAGAATATGGATCGGCTCGACAGGGTCCGGCAGCAGTACGACCCGGCCGGCCGCTTCCACAGCTGGATGGGGAGGGTGTGACATGGCGAAGCCGCACGACGGCTACCTCGGCTATCGCGTGGATGACTACGACACATCGTTCGCCGATTTTTTCCAGCCCGAAATGGCGCCGCTGCCAAGGCATGTCGTCGAGGCGCTGGAGCACGGCCCGCAGGCCGGACCGACGCTGACGCAGTTCGACGAGGCCGAGACACTGCTCGACGAAGGGTATCTGCAGACCGAGAACGGCTACGGCGTGCTGCGCGACGGCGGAATCCAGGTTTCTGTGCGCACCGATATGCCCGGTGTGACTCCGGCGATGTGGGCATGGTGGTTCGGCTGGCACGGCAGCGACTCACGGCGTTACAAGCTGTGGCATCCGCGGGCGCACGTGTCCGCACGGTGGGGCGACGGCGACGGCGGCTACGTCGGCCGCACCTCGATGGTGCAGGAGTACCTCGGTTCGGCGTTCACCCGGGCCGCGATCCAATTCGGCGAGCCGTCGGCGCTCGGACTGCACAACATCGGCGACGACGAGGTGGCGATCTGCGCCCGCCTCGGATCGAGCGACGTTCCGGTCGACGTCGGGTGGCTCGTGCATCATGTGCGGCCGACGGACGCCGGCGCCGAGATGCGGTCGCGGTTCTGGATGGGCGGCAGGCACGTCGGTGTCCGGGCCAACCTCGCGAACCGGTTGACCGACGCCGCCGTACGGCCGGTGGCGGCGCGGCAGTTGCCGGACCCACGCGACCTGCTCGTGCACTGCGCCCAGGAGATGAACCACCTCGCCGGGTTCCTCCCCGCGCTGTACGAGCGCTTCGGGGAGTAACCAGGGTCACCTTCGCTCGGACAGCGGATCCGCAGGTAGATACCGCATAATGCGTCCGTCATGGCACGACGGGGAAATGCGCACTGGGACACCGATCAGTTCCCGCGAATCGGTGGGCCCACGCATGCGCTGACCCCGGATCCGCCGCGCCGCAACCGCGCCCCGCGACGCCGGGGTCTGACAGGCATGCGGGTGGTGGGGGCGTTGGTAGCAGCCGGTGCACTTGTGGTGACCGGGCTGGGATGGGCCGGTTACCGCAACATCACCGGTGGCATCACCACCTCGCAGGCACTGGCCGGTGCGCCCGCCTCCGTGGGAGGCGATCAGAACATTCTCGTCATGGGCCTGGACAGCCGGCTGGACGAGCGCGGCCAGCCATTGGCCCCGGCGATCTACGATGCGCTACACGCCGGGGACGAGTCCAACGGCGGCTACAACGCCAATGTCTTGATCGTCCTGCACATCCCAGGCGGCGACGGTCCGATCACCGCGATCTCCATTCCCCGCGACGACTACGTAAGGCTGGCGGGCTGCCCCACTGCCGACTGCAAAGGCAAGATCAAACAGGCCTACGGGTTGGCGTATCAGCACGCCCTCGACACCGCGACGTCGACAGACACCACAGATCCCATGCTGGCCGAGCAAGCCGGCCGTGAAGCCGGACGTAAGGCCGAAATCGATACGGTACGAACGCTTTTGGGTGTTCCGATCGATCACTTCATCGAAGTCACCATGGTCGCGTTCTTTCAGATTGCCGAGGTGGTGCAGCCGATCACGGTATGCCTGAACGCCGATACCTCGGATCCGTTCTCGGGGGCGGATTTCCACGAGGGGACGCAGCAGATCGATGCCGCCCAGGCGATCGCGTTCGTACGTCAGCGCCGCGATGTCAACGATGAGTTGTTCACCGACATGGACAGGACTCGTCGCCAGCAGGCGTTCATCGCCTCGCTTCTCTCGGCGTTGCGAAGCGGCGGAGCACTGTCCAGCCCGTCACAGCTGCAGCACCTGCTCGACGTGGCCCGTGAGAGTGTCGCCGTCGATTCGCAGTTCGATCTGCCGGGGTTCGTCAAGAGCGCCTCGGGGTTCACCAACCGGGAGCTGTCGCTCTACACACTTCCGATCACCCAGTTCGGTCTGGATCCCGCGGGCGAGGACGTCAACCTCATCGATGTGCCGAGCATCCGCGCCATCGTGCGCAACCTCGTCACCGCGAACGAGTCCGGGCAGCCACAGACCAGCACGCCTGCAGTCCCCGCCGTGCTCGACGTCGTCAACGCCACCGCGCACAGTGGGGTCGCGACGGCGGTGGTGGACAACTTCGCCTCCCGCGGCTTCACACCGGGAGAGGCCACCACCGCTACGAACCTGGCCGATACCAGTCGCATCGAGTACGGCCCTGGCGCACTCGAGGCCGCGCAGATGATGGCCGACCGGTTCGGGCTGACTGCAGAGTCGTCGGACGCGGTCGGTGCGAACACGGTGCGGCTCACGGTCGGTGCCGACTTCCCTGTCGAGGATTACCTCACCGACGCCACGTCGGAATCCGGCACCGCCTTGGCCGCTACTCCGACAGAGACGACCCCGGTCCCGACGGCGGCGGCCACCGCTACCGGTAGCGCCGCGCCGGTGCCGACCGAGGTGTCGCGGATGAGCGCCTCCCATATACCGTGCGTGAAGTGACTGGTTTGGCACGTCTGAGATTGGGCGCCATCGGCGGCGCGCTGATCCTCGTGATTTCGGCTCTGACCGGCTGCCAGCAGACGCCGCCCGACCGTCGCGTGCAGGCCGATGCGCTCGTCGAGCAGGTCCGCCATCTGCCAGGGGTTCGGGCGGCAAGCCGTGATGTGGCAGACAGTGTCGCCCAGGCCGACGTGCACTTCTGGCTGTCGGTCGACATGGCAGAAGACGCCACGGCCGATCAGGTCGCGGCGGTCACCACCAGGTATGTCGACGACCTTCGCGCCACCGGCTACCCCGCCTATCAGACCGAACTCGACATCCACACAGGTGCCGACTTGTTCGCGGTCGACGGCGGCCACGACCCGCTCACCAACGCCGACCAGATCGTTGCCCAGGCCCGCGACTGGGTCGCGCTCCGTAGCCAATTACCCAGTGCCACAGTCAATTTGCGTGCCACCGTCGCTCACCCGGCGGATACCCAGGCGACCCGCAACGGCAGCCATCCTGTCCTTGGCGCGATCAGCTTGGCTGATCCCGGCGACTACAGGGATGTGGCCGCCGCAGTCATCGCATTGGGCACCCGGTTCCCTCAACTGGCCGATGGCACGTGGACGGTCGACGCAAGCAAGACCCACCCTGCGACCGTCACTACGTCGAAGCGGATGCCGACCGCCCAGGAGCTCGATGTCTGGAACAGGCTCAACGCCGACCAGACGGTCGCGCATATCGATGCGATGACGATCAATGCGCCCTCAACCACGCCGGTCTGGATATCCGAGAAAACGATCTCCCGTGACCTCGCGGTGGCTCTCCAGCTCGCCGGTCTGCACCTGCCGATCGTCGCGGCCCTGCCCGCGCCGGTGCTCTACACCGCGACGGACCAACTTCAGGCGCACCGCAGTTCCGACGGCCAGATCACCGGCCCGGTTGCGGTCACCGTGGGCGGATGCACACCGCGCAAATACGGGTTCGACCCCGCCGAGAAGAAGCTCATCGACGCCTACGAGAGGTGCCCGCGGCCCACGGGCTGACCGACGCCCCACTTTACGATCGGCAAGTGCTCTGCTGTACGATCGTCAAGTATGGAGACGGTCGTGGCGCAGACATCAGCGGCTGCCGATACCCGGCAGCGGCTGATCCACGTGGCCGTCGACCTGTTCACCCGGCACAGCTTCGCGGGCACGTCGCTGCAGATGATCGCCGACGAGATGGGGTTCACGAAGGCGGCGATCTACTACCACTTCCGCACCCGTGAAGAACTGCTCGCTGCCGTCGTCGAACCGATCTTCGAGCAGCTGAGTGGCGTCATCACCGCCGCGGAGACACAACGCGGCGCCAATGCCCGCGCCGAGTACGTGCTGCGCGGTTACGCCGAGCTTGCGGTGGCGAATCGGGCGCTGGTGTCCGTGCTCGCCTGCGATCCGAGCGTGACGACGCTGCTGCGCGGGCAGCCGCACTGGGCGGATCTCATCAACAGGCAGTTGGCACTGTTGGCGGGCGCCGAATCGGACCCCGGCGGCCTGATCAAGGCCACCGTCGTGCTCGCGGGAATCTCGAGCGCCGTCGGCCCGGCATGGATCACCGTCGACGACGAGGACCTGCTGCGGCATCTCGTGGAAACCGGACGGCGCACCCTGGGTTTACGTAGGAAAGGAATTCGATCATGAAGACAGCGGTCGTCACCGGCGGAGCATCGGGTATCGGCAAGGCCATCGCACAACGACTCGCCGCCGACGGCCACCACGTCGCGACGATCGACCTGCAGCCCTCTGCGGCCGACTTCGCCTATACCGCGGACGTCACCGACCGCGCCCAGGTCGACGCGGCGCTCGACAAGATCCGCACCCAACTGGGGCCCGTATCAGTCCTGGTGAATGCCGCTGGGCTGGAAGGGTTCTCACGCTTCACCGACATCACGTTCGACGACTGGCAGCGGGTGATCAACGTCAACCTCAACGGCGTCTTCCACTGCTGCCAGGCCGTGATCCCCGAGATGGTCGATGCCGGCTGGGGCCGAATCGTCAACATCAGTTCGTCGAGCACCCATTCCGGCGTTGCCGGTATGGCGCACTACGTCGCGGCCAAGTCGGCCGTCAACGGGCTGACCAAGTCGCTGGCGCTGGAGTACGGGCCGAGCGGGATCACCGTCAACGCGATACCGCCGGGCTTCATCGACACTCCCATGCTGCGCGCCGCCGAAGAGCGCGGCGATATGAACTTCGAACGCGCGCTGGCGATGACACCCGTGCGTCGGGCGGGCCGGCCCGAGGACATCGCGGCAGCATGCGCGTTCCTGGTGTCCGAGGAGGCCGGCTACATCACCGGACAGATTCTCGGAGTGAACGGCGGTCGGAATACGTAGCATCTTCTCGTTGTTGGGGAGCTTTTGAGTAGATGCGCAAGCGCGCATCCCGGACGAGATGTGCGCCGTACCCGGCCCGTCAAGACGACGCACACTGGAGGATCAATGTCCGGTGTCGCTCAACAGAGCTCCGCAGTCGTCGCCAAGCCACTCGATGTGAAATGGATTCACGGCTCGCCGTCGTCGAAACACAACACCGATCCCGATCTGCAGACCTACTGGTACGACGAGAACACCGTCATCCTCCGGCAGAACAAGGCGATCGATTACGAGGCGCCCTTCGTGTTCCTGCTGTTCGGGGAGGAGCGCGCAGTTCTGCTCGACACCGGCGCGACCGCCTCACCCGAATTCTTTCCGCTCCGCCGGGTCGTCGACGGACTCATCGAGTCCTGGCTTCGTCGCAACCCGCGCAGCGGGTACGCACTCTTGGTCCTTCACACGCACGCACACGGTGACCACGTGGCCGGAGACCAGCAGTTCGCCGACCGTGCCGACACCGTTCTGGTCGAGGCCGACAAGGACGCCGCGTGGAAATTCTTCGGCTTTGCCGACGACGCCGACGCGATCCGACCCGTCGACCTCGGCGGTCGTGTCCTGCAAGCATTCGCGACGCCAGGACATCATTCGGCTGCGGTGACCTTCTACGACCCGTGGACGGGAATCCTGTTCACCGGGGACACCGTCTACCGCGGCCGGCTCTACATCGTGGACTGGGCCGCCTACTCGCAGAGCATCGACCGGCTCATCGAATTCTGTGAGGCTCATCCGGTAACGCACGTCATCGGGTGTCACATCGAGATGACTCGCCAAGCGGGCGTCGACTATCCGGTCCGGACCACCTACCAGCCGGACGAGCCACCGCTGGAGATGACTGTGGCGCATCTGCATGCGATCCGCTCCGCCCTCGACGAGGTTGGCCCCGAGCCCGCGCTGAGGGCATTTGACGAGTTCATCCTCTGGCCGGACGACGACGAGTAGTCCCAGCGGGTATGCAACTCGCATGTTCTCTGTCGGTAGACACATCGATGCACCCGCCGACGCCGTATGGAAGGTGCTGGTCGACACCGACGCGTGGCCCCGGTGGGGACCGACGGTCGCAGGTGCGGAACTCGACGTCGACGAGTTGACGCTCGGCGCGACCGGGCGCGTGCACACCCCGATCGGCGTCGCGCTTCCGTTCACGGTGACCGAATTCGAACCGGGCCGCAGATGGGCGTGGTCGGTCGCGGGAGTTCCCGCCACCTCCCATGCGGTCGAACCGGTCGGAGCCGGATGCCGGGCGAGCATGGCCGTGCCGTGGTGGGCGCCCGCGTACCTACCTGTCTGCGCTGTTGCCCTGCAGCGGATCGACCGGATGGTCCGCTAGCCGACGTCGCGTGCGACGTGATCCGGGCGCTCAGATTTGTCGTACCCCCCTGCGATGATGGCGTCATGTCCTCGACCGCAGCATCTTTCGCCGCTGGGGTGCGCCCTGATGAGCGGCTTGGGGTGTTGTTCGAGGAGTTGGCGGAGTTGGCCGGGCAGCGCAACGCGATCGACGGACGCATCGTGGAGATCGTGGCCGAGCTCGACCACGACGAGCTGTGTGGTGCCACGGGCGCACGGTCGGTCGCGGCTTTGGTGGCCTGGAAGACCGGCACGTCGCCGAGCAACGCCGAGACGATCGCCGCCGTCGCGCGCCGACTCGAGGAGTTCCCCCGCTGCGCGGCGGGCATGCGGGAGGGCCGACTATCGCTGGATCAGGTCGGCGTCATTGCGAAGGGGGCGGCCGAGGGATCCGATGAGCACTACGCAGAGCTGGCAGAAAGCGCGACTGTTAGCCAGCTACGCACTGCGGTCAAGCTGGAACCGCGGCCCGAACCCGGTCCTCGGCCGGAACCGCCGCGGTCGATCACCAAGGTCGTCGACGACGAGTTCACCTCCTGGAAGGTCAAACTTCCGCGCTGCGAGGCGGCGAAGTTCGACGCCGCATTGCGGTCTCATCGCGACGCGCTGGTCGCCGAGTGGAAGCGCGACCGCGCTTGTGGCGACGGCGTATCCGAGCAGGCGCCCCCGTTACCGGGCACCGTTGACGCTTTCATGAGCCTGGTCGAGGCCGGTTGGGATAGCGAGGTGGCCCGCCGGCCGCATGGGCAGCACACCACCGTCGTGGTGCATGTCGACGTTGAGCACCGGGCCGCGTCGTTGCACCTGGGTCCGCTCCTGTCGGAGAACGAGCGCCGATACCTGCTGTGCGATTCAACCTGCGAAGTCTGGTTCGAGCGTCACGGCCAGGTCATCGGCACCGGGCGGGCGGCCCGACAAATTAACCGTCGGCTCCGCCGTGCGCTCGAGCACCGCGACCGCACCTGCGTGATCCCCGGCTGCGGGGCCACCCGTGGTCTGCACGCACACCACATCCGGCACTGGGAAGACGGCGGCCTCACCGAGTTGTCCAACCTCGTGCTGCTGTGCCCCTACCACCATCGGCTGCATCATCGGGGCGTCATCACCATTGCCGGAGGGGCCTACGACCTCTCGGTCACCGACAGTGCCGGTCGACCGCTTAGCGCGGGATCGCTGGCCCGCCCTCCGACGAAACCCCCACCCGCGGTCGCGCCCTGTCCCGGACCCACTGGCGAACGCGCAAACTGGTGGTGGTACCAGCCCTTCCAAGCGCAACCACCACCGACGACCAACTAGCCGCAGACGGCTCCGGTGGCGGCCGAGCCGACGAGCTTCGTGTACTTGGCAAGCACGCCGGTGGTGTAGGTCGGGGGTAGCGGCTCGAAATTCGCCTTGCGAGAGTCGAATTCGGCCGGATCGACCAGCACGTCGAGTGTGCCCTTCGCCACGTCGAGGCGGATGCGGTCCCCGTCGCGCAGAAATGCGATCGGTCCGCCGTCGACGGCCTCCGGCGCGACGTGCCCGACGCACAGACCCGTGGTCCCGCCGGAGAACCGGCCGTCGGTCATCAGCAGAACGTCCTTGCCGAGCCCGGCGCCCTTGATCGCTCCGGTGATGGCCAGCATCTCGCGCATACCGGGGCCGCCCTTGGGGCCCTCGTAGCGGATGACCACCACGTCTCCGTGCGTGATCGTGCCGTCCTCCAGCGCGTCGAGTGCGGCGCGTTCACGCTCGAAAACCCTTGCGGTGCCCTCGAACACGTCGGAGTCGAAGCCTGCCGACTTCACCACCGCACCCTCCGGCGCCAGCGACCCGTGCAGAATCGTGATGCCGCCGGTCGGGTGGATGGGATTGTCCAGCGCACGAAGCACCTTGCCGTCGGGGTCCGGTGGTGCGATCTGGGCCAGGTTCTGCGCCATGGTCTCCCCGGTCACGGTGAGGCAATCGCCATGCAGCAGACCGGCATCCAGCAGCGCCTTCATCACGACCGGGACTCCGCCGATGTGGTCCACGTCGAACATCACGTGCTTGCCGAACGGCTTGACGTTCGCCAGGTGCGGCACCTTCTGACCGATGCGGGTGAAGTCCTCCAGCGACAGCTTCACGTTGGCCTCGTGCGCGATCGCCAGCAGGTGCAGCACCGCGTTGGTCGAGCCGCCGAACGCCATCACCACCGCGATGGCGTTGTCGAACGCTTCCTTGGTCATGATGTCGCGGGCGGTGATGCCGCGGCGCAGCAGCTCGACGACGGCCTGACCGCTGCGCCGGGCGAACCCGTCGCGTCTGCGGTCGGTGGCCGGGGGAGCGGCCGAACCGGGCAGCGACATCCCCAGTGCCTCGGCGGCGCTGGCCATCGTGTTGGCGGTGTACATGCCGCCGCAGGCGCCCTCACCGGGGCAGATCGCGCGCTCGATGGCGTCGACGTCCTCGCGCGGTATCAGGCCGCGGGCGCAGGCGCCGACTGCCTCGAAGGCGTCGATGATCGTCACGTCCATCTCGGTGCCGTCGGACAACTTGGCCCGGCCGGGCAGGATCGAACCCGCGTAGAGGAAGACGCTGGCCAGGTCGAGGCGGGCCGCGGCCATCAGCATGCCGGGCAGCGACTTGTCGCAGCCGGCGAGCAGCACGGAACCGTCGAGGCGCTCGGCCTGCATGACGACCTCAACGCTGTCGGCGATCACCTCGCGCGACACCAGCGAGAAGTGCATGCCCTCGTGGCCCATCGAGATGCCGTCGGACACCGAGATGGTGCCGAACTCCATCGGGAAGCCGCCGCCCTCGAACACGCCCTCCTTGACGGCCTTGGCCAGCCGGTCCAGCGACAGGTTGCAGGGGGTGATCTCGTTCCACGAAGACCCGACGCCGATCTGCGGCTTGGCGAAGTCGGCGTCCTCCATGCCCACCGCACGCAGCATGCCGCGGGCGGCGGCCTTCTCGAGGCCGTCGGTGACGTCGCGGCTGCGGGGCTTGATATCAGGGGTCTCTGAGGGCATGAAGCTCAGTATGCCCGCGGCGTTTCCCCCGGCCAAACAAATATGGATACCCCGTAGGGGTACCGGTACGATGGAAGCATGACTGCCTCGCACGGCTACACGTCCAACAAGGACAACTACGCCAAACGGTTGCGCCGCATCGAAGGCCAAGTCCGCGGCATCGCGAAGATGATCGACGAGGACAAGTACTGCATCGACGTGCTGACCCAGATCAGCGCGGTCAACAACGCGCTGCAGTCGGTCGCGTTGGGTCTGCTCGACGAGCACCTCGGCCATTGCGTCAGCCACGCCGTCGCCGAGGGCGGCGACGAGGCCGACGTCAAGCTGGCCGAAGCCTCGGCGGCGATCGCCCGCCTCGTGCGCTCCTGACCTCAGAGTCGCGAGCGAATAACTCGCTCACAGGTTGGCAAGTTCGACCTTCGCCTACTGCTTGGTGTATCCGGTCGGCCGCACCACGATGATCACGCGGTCGGCCTTGTCGGGCGGCGGCTCGGTCAAGGGGCCGCTGTAGCGGTCGTTCAGCTGCATGTAGAAGGCGCCGGTCGGATCCGGAATGATCTCCTCGACGATGCCGCGGACCTCGAGATACCGGTACGGCATATCCGGATCGACGATGGACATCGCCACGTTCGGGTTCGCCGCGAAGTTGCGGTACTTCTGCCGCTTGGTGGTGTGGGTGAACCGAAGCAGCTCGCCGTCCCAGTCGAACCACATCGGATTGACCTGCGGATTGCCGCTCGGTCTCATCGTGGCGAGGTGCCCGAAATTGGGCCGCTCCAACAGCGATTCGTAATCCTCTGGAATGGCGGCCATGACGATCCCCTCTCGATTGGGCGGCGTTCGACTCCCCGTCACAACGTTCTTGCCCGGCATCCGCATTCCGAGCCGATACCGTGATGTACCCAGGTTATGACCGTCGACACCGCAACATCGCCGAGCCGGGCATGGACACCGCGCATCGCCCTACAACTGGCGGTGCTGGCCTCGGCTGCCTTCACCTACGTCACCGCGGAGATGGTTCCGGTCGGTGCACTGCCTGCCATCGCATCCGACCTTCGGGTCAGCGAAGCCGTCGTCGGGACCCTGCTGGCCTCCTATGCGCTCGTCGCCGCGGTGACAACCGTCCCCTTGGTTCGGTGGACCGCACACTGGCCACGGCGTCGCACGCTGATGCTGACCCTGGTGTGTTTGACGCTGTCCCAGCTGATTTCAGCGCTGGCACCCGACTTCGCCGTCCTTGCCGGCGGACGCGTGCTGTGCGCGCTCACCCACGGTCTGATGTGGTCGATCATCGCGCCGATCGGTGCTCGACTGGTGCCTGCCACGCATACCGGTCGCGCCACCACCGCGGTGTATGTCGGGACGACGCTCGCGCTGGTGGTCGGCAACCCGTTGACAGCGGCGATGAGCGCGCTGTGGGGGTGGCGGCTGGCGGTCGTGGTGGTGACCGTGGCCGCGACGGTCGTCACCGTCGCGGCGTGGGTGACGCTGCCGCCGATGGTGTTGTCCTCGGAGGAAGTCGACACCGTCCGCACCCACAAGCGGCACCATCGGAACAGCAGGCTGGTGATTCTCAGCGTCTTGACCCTCATCGGAGTCACCGGCCACTTCATCTCCTACACCTTCATCGTGGTGATCATCCGCGACGTCGTCGGCGTGCACGGTGCGCATCTGGCCTGGCTGCTGGCCGGCTTCGGCGGCGCGGGGTTGTTGGGGATGGCGGTGATGGCCCGACCGCTCGATCGCTTCCCGAAGGCGGCGGTGGTCGGCTGCCTGGCCGCGCTGGCGGTCGCGTTCGCGGCGCTGACCGCGCTGGCAAGCGGTCGTCCCGGCGTGACGACGATCGTGGTCGGCACAGCGGCGATCGTGCTGTGGGGGGCGGCATCGACGGCGCTTCCGCCGATGCTGCAGGCCGCGGCGATGCGTACCGCTCCAGACGATCCCGACGGGGCCTCCGGCCTCTACGTCACGGCGTTCCAGGTCGGCATCATGGCCGGTTCGCTGTCGGGCGGGCTGCTCTACGAGCAGGTCGGGCTGGCGGCGATGATCGCCGCGTCGACGGCATTGGTGGTGGTCGCGCTGTCGGGCGTCGCGATCACCCGCGGCCTGTTCGTCATTCCTTCAGGTAACCAGCAGGAAGTAACGTTCGACACCCCGCTGACGATGAACACTGCAGCTCAGCGGCACTCGCTGGACAGTTGTCCGGCGTCGGGACGCCGTCTGCGGTGTTAGCCGCCCCCCACGCTGTGCGAGACTGGACGAATCTTATTGGAGGTGTTTTGCATGCCGCGGAAGATGCGGAGGCTGGTCACAGCGACCCTCGCGGTCGGCTTGAGCGGTGGCTTGGCGTTCGGCAGCCCGATAGCGTTGGCGGATCCCGAGGGAGACCAGACTCCGGGTGGCCCGCTGCCCGGTCCGGTTCCGCCCGCGGAGGCACCCATCGACCCGGCCGCCGCGCAGCAGCCCGCGCCGCCGGCCCCTGGGCCCGAGGTCCCGCCTGCCGCCGACCCGCTGGCAGTGCCGCCTAGTGCGGACCCGCTCGCACCGCCGGCGCCGGTCAACCCGCTCGCGCCGCCGACCGACCCGCTGGCCGCTGCGCAGCCGACGACCATTCCTGAGGGCACCCCGGCGGGCCAGAACCCGACGCCGTACACCGGCGAACCGGTGTTCCTGCCGCCGTCCTTCAACCCGGTCAACGGCTCCATGGTCGGCGTGGGCAAGCCGATCATCATCAACTTCCAGCGGCCGATCGCCGACCGCGCGATGGCCGAACAGGCGATCCACATCTCGTCGACCCCGGCGGTGCCCGGCAAGTTCTACTGGATGAATGACAGCCAGGTGCGCTGGCGTCCGCTGAGCCTGTGGCCCGCCAACACCACGGTCAACATCGACGCCAGCGGTGCCAAGTCGAGCTTCCGGACCGGTGAATCGCTGGTCGCCACCGTCGACGACAAGACGCACCAGATGACGATCACCCGCAACGGCAAGGTGGAGAAGACGTTCCCGGTGTCGATGGGCAAGCCCGACGGCAAGCACGAGACCAAGAACGGCACCTACTACGTGCTGGAGAAGTTCCCCAGCATCGTGATGGACTCCGCGACCTACGGGGTGCCGAACACCTCGCCGGAGGGATACAAGCTCACCGTCCAGAACGCCGTCCGGATCGACAACAGCGGCGCGTTCGTGCACAGCGCTCCGTGGTCGGTCGGTGATCAGGGCAAGCGCAACGTCAGCCACGGCTGCATCAACCTCAGCCCGGCCAACGCGCAGTGGTTCTACGACAACTTCGGCAGTGGCGACCCCGTCGTCATCACCAACTCCGTGGGGACCTACAACCAGAACGACGGCGCCCAGGACTGGCAGATCTAACGTATTTCGTTGCGGCATTGACCTGACCGCGACCAGGATGGGTTATGGCCCATCGGCCGCGCGTCGTCGCCGTGATCGTGCTCTTGATCGTGGCGGCCGTAGCGCTGCACGGTTATCTGCCCGGCGCAGACCCTCCGCCCCGCGACCGCACGACCAGCGGCCTCGGCAGTCTGTTCGCGGTGGTTGCGATGCTGGCGGTGTCGATGGCGATCATCGTGTTCGCGATCATCACGCAGTCGCGCAGGCGACCCGTCTCGCACGGGGAGGGCGAACCGCGTCGCGAGCTCGCAGGGGAGCGGCGGCCGTTGACGTGGCGCATTGTGCTGATCGCGGTGGCGGTCATCATCGCCTGGCTGCTCCTGGTTGCGCTGCTGTCGCGGCTGAACATGCACGCGGGTGTCGAACAGCCGCCACCCAACACGGGCACGCCGCCGTCGAGTGTGCCGAAACCGCCTCAACAGCCTGAGCAACCGACGCCGTCGTCGAACGTGTTCTCCCTCCTCGCGGGGGCGACGGTGTTCTTCATGATGATGGTGTTCGCCGGGGCGGCGATCGCAGGCCGCAGGCAGCGGCGTCGTATCACACCGGCGGCGTCGTCGGGAGACGAATACCGGCCCGCGACAGCGGCTTCCGCACCCGATCCCTTCGCCCGCGCGGCCGAGGTCGGGCTGGCCGAGATCGAGGACCTGAGCCGCGAACCACGCGAGGCGATCATCGCGTGCTATGTGGCGATGGAGCACGAGCTGGAGAGTTCACCGGAAATCGTTCCGCGCGAATCTGATACGCCGTCGGAGGTGTTGGCGCGCGCAGTGGAGCATCATGCGCTGCGCGCCGAAACCGCGACCGAACTCGTCGACCTGTTCGGAGAGGCACGGTTCAGTCCCCACGTGATGACCGAGGACCACCGCGAGACGGCGGTACGCGTGCTGAGGTTGGTCCTCGCCGAGCTGCGGAGTGCCGCATGACGCTGAAAAAGCTTGTCGTCGCGGGCCTGTGCCTGGTGATCGGGGTGCAGCTGCTTGCCATGCTGATGCCCGACCGGCGACTGGTTCTGGTGACGGTCGGGGTCACGGTGGCGGTGACGCTGCTGGCCCTCCGGTGGTTCCTGGCGCGCGGACCCGGGGCCGACCCGGACTCGGCGCGCGGCAATGATGCCGAAGAGTCGTTGCGCCGCTGGCTGTCTCGGACCGAGACGTTGATCTCGTGGGCGGAATCCACCCGCTCGGACTGGGACCGACATCTCCGCCCGATGCTCGCCCGCCAGTTCGGCATCGCAACCGGTCAGAAGCAGAACAAGAACCCGGAAGGCTTTCAGGCCACCGGGAAGATGTTATTCGGCGACGAACTGTGGGCCTGGGTGAACCCGGACAACGTCGCGCGCACCGACAAGCAGGGGCCCGGCCCGGGGCGGTCGGCGCTGGACGAGATCCTTCGGAAGTTGGAGCAGGTATGACGATGCCCGCGGAAACGACCACCGCCAACTGCGAGGCGGTGCTTGATGAAATCGAGCGTGTCGTGGTGGGGAAGCGGTGGGCGCTCGCGCTGATCCTGACGTCCGTGCTGGCCCGTGGGCACGTGCTGATCGAGGACCTTCCCGGCCTGGGCAAGACGCTGATCGCGCGGTCCTTCGCCGCGGCGCTCGGCCTGGACTTCACCCGCGTGCAGTTCACACCCGACCTGCTTCCCGCCGACCTACTCGGCTCGACCGTCTACGACATGCAGTCGGGCCGTTTCGAATTCCGGCGTGGTCCGATCTTCACCAACCTGCTCCTGGCCGACGAGATCAACCGCACACCGCCCAAGACACAGGCAGCGCTGCTCGAGGCGATGGCAGAAGGCCAGGTCAGCATCGACGGTGTCACCCATCGGCTGCCCGCCCCGTTCATCGTGCTCGCAACCGACAACCCGATCGAGTACGAGGGCACCTATCCGCTGCCCGAGGCGCAACTGGACCGCTTCGCGATCAGGCTCGAGCTGCGCTACCTGACCGAGCAGGAGGAAGCGTCGATGCTGCGCCGTCGCCTCGACCGAGGTTCGGCCGAGCCGAAGGTGAATGAGGTTGTGGATGCCCATGATCTGGTTGCGATGCGGGAATCGGTCGAGCAGGTGACGGTGCACGACGACGTGCTGCACTACGTCGTGTCGCTGGCCAACGCCACCCGCCAGCATCCGCAGATCGCGGTCGGGGCCAGCCCGCGAGCGGAGCTCGACCTCGTCCAGCATGCGCGGGCGCGCGCGCTCCTGCTCGGCCGCGACTACGTGATACCCGAGGACGTGAAATCGCTTGCGGTTCCGACCATTGCGCACCGGATCAGCCTGAAGCCGGAGATGTGGGTGCGCCGCGTGCACGGTGCCGATGTCGTGGAGGAACTGCTGCGGCGATTGCCGGTTCCACGGGCGCGAGCGTGATCGAGACCCGCACCGCCGAGGTCGAGTTGCGCTGGCGGGCATCGCCGTTGACGCGCTCGGTGGCAACCTGCGCGGGAGTCATCCTTGCTGCCGCATTGATCGGATCGTATTGGCAGCTGGTCGCATTCGTCGCGCCCCTGCTCGGCGTGCTGTGCTCGATCGGCTGGCAGCGCACCGTGCCGAAGGTGTATGTGCACGCCGAACCGGGCCTGCAGCGGTGTTTCGAAGGCGAGCAGACGCAGCTGAGTGTCTGGGCGACAGCGGAATCCGACGTCCCCGTCGCGCTCAGGCTGACGGGCTTCGACGGAATGCGACTCGACGTTGTCGACGCCGGCCGGGGTGGCAGGAGGACGGTCACGGCTGCCGCCGACAGGTGGGGCCGCTATCCGATCCGGGCCGACGTGAACGTCGTCGCGCCGGGCGGGCTGTTGGCGGGCACCGTAAGCGTCGACGCCGCCGAGGTATTCGTGTTTCCCCTGGCCCCACCGCAATCCACTGCGATCCCGAAGACCGAGCTGCTGGACCGGCTCGGCACGCACCTGACTCGGCACATCGGGCCCGGCGTGGAATACGCCGACATCCGCAGGTACGTGCCCGGCGACCACCTGCGAACGGTCAACTGGCCGGTGAGCGCGCGCCGCGGCAGCCTGCACGTGACGCAGCGACTGACCGACAGGGCCGCCGACGTGGTGGTGCTGATCGACACGTATCCGCAGCCGCCAGGACCGGCGACGCAGGCGACCGAGCGAGTGCTGCGCGGCGCCGTTCAAGTCGTGCAGAGCGCGCTGCGCAGCGGCGACCGTGCAGGCGTGGTGGCGCTCGGCGGTGGGCGACCCCGCTGGCTCGGGGCCGATATCGGCCGCAGGCAGTTCTATCGCGTGCTCGACACAGTGCTCGGCGCCGGCGACGAATTCGAAACCACCACAGGCACATTGGCCCCTCGGGCTGCCCTGCCCGCAGGCGCCATCGTGGTCGCCTTCTCCACGATGCTCGACACCGAGTTCGCGCTGTCGTTGATCGACCTGCGCAGGCGCGGACATACGGTCGTCGCAGTGGACGTGCTGGAGGGTGCTCCCTTCAAGGAAGAGAAGGATCCGTTGTTCACCCGGATGTGGGCGATGCAGCGCTCGTTCATGTACCGCGACATGGGCACCATCGGCGTCGACGTGGTGTCATGGTCGTCGGACAACACGCTCGATCAGTCGATGCGGCTGATTCCCGAGCATCGTCGTCCGGTGCGGGGGCGGCGATGACCGGCATCCTGCGCAAAGCCCATCTGCTGTCGACAGCGTTCGGCCTGACGATGGTGGCCGCGGCGGGCTTCCAGACCGCCGGGGTCGCGCTCATTGTCGCGATGTCGGCGGTGGTAGCGGTGGTGGTGGGTATCGCGCTTCGCACCGCGGCGACGTGTGCGGTCCTGTTAGCCGCCGCGGCGGTGGTGATCTCCGATGCACCGCCGATGCTGGCCGCTCTTGCCGGGCTGTCTGCGGCCTGCTACCTGGTGCTGCGATACACCGAGGCCGGGCGCTGGGGTGTCATTGGCGCAACGGCACCGGCATTGCTTGCCGCCCTTGGCTTTACGTTCGTCGGAGTGCTGGCGGCCTCATTCCCGTTCGAACTGCCGTGGGTGCCGTTGTTGGCCCCGCTGGCGGTGTTCGGGATTTATGTCCTCGCCACCCGCCCGTTCTACCGGGCAGGTGAAGGCGAGCTGGAGCTCAGTTCCAGATCCTGACCCGCCGCTGCGGCTCCAGGTACAGGCTGTCGTCCTCGTCGACCTCGAAGGCCTGATAGAAGGCGTCGATGTTGCGGATCACACCGTTGCACCGGAACTCCGGCGGCGAGTGCGGGTCGATCGCGAGCCTGCGAATCGCCTCGGCGTCACGGGATTTCGTTCGCCACACCTGAGCCCAGCCGAAGAACACCCGCTGCACACCCGTCAGCCCGTCGATCACCGGGGCGTCCTTGCCGTTCAGTGAAAGCTGGTAGGCCAGCAGCGCAATCGACAACCCACCGAGATCGCCGATGTTCTCGCCGACCGTGAACGCCCCGTTCACGTGGTGGCCGTCGCCAAGCCCCCTCGGCACGTACTCCTCGTACTGCTCGATCAGCGCCTTGGTCCGCGCACCGAACTCCGTGCGGTCGTCGTCGGTCCACCAGTCCACCAGGTTGCCGTCACCGTCGTACTTGGCGCCCTGGTCGTCGAAGCCGTGGCCGATCTCGTGTCCGATCACCGCGCCGATGCCACCGTAGTTCGCGGCGTCGTCGGCCTCGGCGTCGAAGAAGGGTGGCTGCAGAATCGCGGCGGGAAAGACGATTTCGTTCAGCCCCGGGTTGTAATAGGCGTTCACGGTCTGCGGCGTCATGAACCATTCGTCACGGTCGACCGGGTTGCCGAGCTTGCCCAGCTCCCGCTCGGACATCACCGCATAGCCTCGCAGGTAGTTGCCGTACAGGTCGTCGCGCTCGATGACCAGCTTCGAGTAGTCCCGCCACTTCGCGGGATACCCGATCTTGGGGGTGAACTTGTCCAGCTTGGCCAGCGCCCGCTGCCGGGTCTCGGGTGTCATCCAGTCCAACTGGTTGATGCTGACGCGGTAGGCCTCCCGCAGATTGGCAACGAGCTCGTCCATCCGTGCCTTGGCTTCCGGCGGGAAGTACCGGTCGACATAGAGCTTGCCCAGCGCGTCGCCCATCAGGCTCTCCACCACCGAGACGCCGCGCTTCCACCGATCGCGGATCGACTCGGTGCCGCTGAGGGTGCGGCCGTAGAAATCGAAGTCCTCTGCGACCAGAGCGTCGGTGAGCATGGATGCGCGGGCATGGATCAGCCGCCAGCGAGCCCACCGCTTCCAGTCTTCGATGTCCTCGCCGGACCACAGTGCAGCGAAGGTGGTGAGGTAATCCGGTTGGCGCACAACGAGTTCGGCGACCGACTCTGGTGTGGTGCCCATCGCAGTCACCCAGCCCGCCCAGTCGAAGCCCGGCGCCTCGGCGGGCAGGTCGGCGAACGTGCGCAGGTTGTAGGTCAAGTCGGCGTCGCGCCGCTTGACGACGTCCCAGTGCGCTGCGGCCAGCTTGGTCTCCAGCGCGACGATGCGTTCGGCGTTTGCCTGCCACTCTCCCGGTTGTGACTCCTCGCCGCAGGCGAGCGTGAACATCCTGGCGATGTGGCGCGGATAGGCGGCGAGGATCTCTGCGTGCTGCTCGTCGCGGTAGTACGACTCGTCGGGCAACCCCAGTCCGGATTGGCTCAGGTGCAGCAGGTAGCGGGTGGAGTCCTTGGAATCGGTGTCGATGTAGGCGCCCGCCCCGCCGCCGACACCCGTCCGCTGCAACCCGCCGAGCACCGAAGCCAACTCGGCGGCATCGGCGGCGGCGTCGATCGTCGCCAACTCATCGAGGAGCGGCCGCACACCGATCCGCTCGACGGTCTCCTCGTCCATGAAGCTGGCGTAGAGGTCGCCGATGCGCTGCTGATCGGTGCCGTTGTCGGCGTGCGCCTTCGCG
Source organism: uncultured Actinomycetota bacterium (assembly GCA_963813275.1). Taxonomy (GTDB): domain Bacteria; phylum Actinomycetota; class Actinomycetes; order Mycobacteriales; family Mycobacteriaceae; genus Mycobacterium. The sequence continues at coordinate 294,703 of CAWEYH010000004.1, forward strand.
GCCTCGTTGATCAGGTCGCGGATCTGTTCCTCGGCGCGGTCGTAGAGCGACCGGAACGCGCCGTCGGTGGCGCGGTCGGCCGGAATCTTGTAGTCGGCCAACCAGCGGCCGTTGACGTGGCCGAAAAGGTCGTCTTGGGGGCGGGCCTGCTCGTCGACGTTGGTGAGGTCGATACCCGACCGAATCGCTTCTACCGTCACCCCGACATTCTTCCAGAAGTCCGATGGGTACCCTCACGGCCATGCCCGACGACGAGCGCGCCGACGACAAGCGCACGCCGGACGACGAAGAGGACGGCCCCGTCTTCTCCGGTTTCGGTATCGCCTCCGCAGCGCTCGGCCTGCTCTGTGTGGCCGCCGTCGTCCTCGCGGTCATGATCTGGTCAGGGCATCGCGCGGACACCGACGAGCGCCACTATCAGACCGAGGTGCTCAAGGCCGCCGCCGACTGGACCACTGTCCTGATCAACATGAACAAGGACGACATCGACGCCAGCCTGCAGAAGCTGCACGACGGCACCGTCGGGGAACTCAACAACGAGTTCGAGTCCGCTGTGGAGCCGTACAAGAAGGTCGTCCAGACGCTGCAGTCGCGCACCACAGGCCAGATCGACTCCGTCGCGATCGAATCGGTCTACCACCGGCCTGAGACCCTGGCCGACGGCCGGCCCGCGCCTGCGCCGACTCCGCCGCCACCGCTCGGGGAACTGGTCCGCCGCACCGACACCGTCCTGGTGGTGGCGACGTCGGTCAGCGACAACGTCGGTGGCAAGCCGCAGCCCCTGCGCTGGAACCTTCGCGTGGATGTCTCCGACGTCGACGGCAAGCTGCTGATCTCGCGCCTGGAGCCTCTGCGATGAGGAACCTCCTGCGCGTATTGGCGTTCGACGTCGCCGCGCCGATCGCGGCGATCGCCGCAATCGTCTACCTCGGCATGGCGTTGGGCTGGCCGCTGTGGTGGGTGTCGCTGGGATCGGTGCTGTGCCTGTTGATCGTCGAAGGCGTCATCGTCAACGTCGTGCTGGCGCGGCGAGACGGCGTCACGGTCGGCACCGACGACGACGGACCGGGACTGCGACTGTTGATCGTCGGACTGGCCACCGCCGCGCTGGTCGCCGCCGTTGTCGTCGGTTACACCAACTGGACGGTGCCGGACCGCAACCTGCACAGCGACAGCACCGAAGTGGTCGGCATCGCCAGCAGTGTGGCCGAGGCGAGCGCGACCTTCACGCCACAGAATCCGACGCAGTCGATCGACAAGGCGGCGTCGATGATGACGCCGCAGCGGGCCGAGCAGTACAAGAACGACTTCTCAGCTGCCGCAAAGGAATTGACTGCCAAGAACGTATCCGGCCATGCCAGCACGATCTCCGCAGGCGTCGAGGCCATCGGGCCGAGCGACGCCAGCGTCGCGGTGATCATGCGTGGCACCCAGAACGTTCCCGGTCAGCCGCCCAACACCGCGGTGCTGGCGCTGCGCATCACGTTGTCGAAGGACAGCGGAAAATGGCTGGTCGACGAAGTGACCCCGATCAACTCACACTGAGCTCAGTGAGCGTCGCCGCCGGGCCGGTGGGCCTTCATCTTCGCGAAGCGGTCGGACAGCCGGCTCATCCGCACCATCAGGGACGCGGGCGGGCTTGTCTTGCCGTCGAGATAGCCCGCGAGTTCCTCGCCGGGCACGCCGATCCGTGATGCGAATTCCTGCGGCTTGAGACCAGACCGGCTGAGCAGCAGCCGAATCTGGCGGGCGACTTCCGCGCGCTCATTGGCTTCCAGGTTCTGGCGGGCGCGGGTCAGCACTTCAGACAGCGCCTTGGAGACCCCGTACGGCCGTGTCGACTCCAACACCTCCTCGACCTGACGCGCGGTCCTGCCGTACGGATCGCGCTTGACGGCGGTGACGATGCGCTGCCATACCGTCAGGTCGTCGGTTTCCAGGGCCTCACGGATCGCTGCCGTCGGCCAGAACTCCACCGGCCGGTCGTCGGTCGCGGGGCGGCGGGGCCGTCTCGGGGCCCCGGCCGGCATGCGTGCAGTGGCAGCGTCGCGGCGCGCGTCCACAGACACCGTCACCTCGCCTCCTCCAGCATCGCGACCGCCACCGACAGGCACCGCTCCCTGACCTTCGCCCAATCAGCCTCCGCTTCGGGGCCCGACATCGGGATGTCGAACTCGTCAGACGGGTGCGGATCGGCTAGTCGGCGCACCAGCTGTGTGGCCACCCATTGCTTCCTGGATGGCTCACCACAGTAGTACCGATCCATTCCGGTCAGTACCACAGCGGCTGTTTGAGTCTCCATCGAGTCGACCAAATCGGCAAACTCAGCGAAGTCTTTGGTGCTGTTCCGGCACATGATCAGGTAGCTCTTCAACCGCAGCGTCTCTGCTCCTGTCGGTATCTGCAGCCGGTCGCCGGTGGGCAGCTGAACGTTGGTGGTCTCCATCGGGCTGTTGCGTTCGACGGGCGGCCGTTCGGCGTCTGCCTCGGTTTCCAGTGCGTCCAGCGCCACCGACAGCCTGCCCCGCCACATCGTGACGGGATGTGCGGGCAGCCTGCCGCGCCGCAGCTCGCGCCGTCCTGCCGTTCATGGCGGCGTGGCCGTTGGTGTGCCCGTTGGTGTGCCCGTTGACCGGTCGTGGCTCGTCGCCACCCCTGATGCCCCCGATGGCTCTGCCGGAGGGCAGGCATCCGCTGAAGACAAGGGGATCGGCGACGGTGATCGTCTTCGGCGCCATCGATCTTGAGCTTGGCCGCCGACTTGACCACCATGCGGATGTCGATACCAGAGGCCGCCAGTGTGGAGATGTCGTCCGGAATGATGACCAGGTCGCCGATGTCGGCCTTGGGCAGCGGCTTCTCGAAGTCCACCGACGGCAGGATGCGGTCCAGCCAACGGGGCAGCCACCAGTTCCACTGGTCGAACATGGCCATCAGCGCGGGCACCAGAATCAGCCGCACCACGGTGGCGTCGACGGCGATGGCCACCGCGCAGGCGACGCCCAGTTGTGCCACCAGCGGCATGCCCGCGAACGCGAACCCGATGAACACCGCGATCATGATGAGCGCCGCGCTGGTGATGGTGCGTGCGCTGGTGCTCACTCCGTATGCCACGGCGTCGCGGGTGTTGTTGGTCTGCAGGAACCGCTCGCGGATACGGGTCAGCAGGAAGATCTCGTAGTCCATCGACAGGCCGAACGTCATCGCCAGCACAAGCGGCGGGATCGTGCTGTCCAGCGACGAGATCGGCCGGAAACCAAGGTCGGCCAGCCAGCCCCATTGGAAGACGACGACGAGGCTGCCGTAGGCCGCGGCCACCGAAAGCACCGTCATCAGGACGCCCTTGAACGCCAGGAACACCGACCTGATGGACACCAGCAGCATCACGAACGCGATCAGCGCGACGAAGCCGAACACCATGGGCTGCGTCTTGGCCACCCGGTCGTCGAAGTCCTTGATGAGCGCAGTCGGCCCGCCGACGTCGACCTTCGCGCTGGTCCCGACCACCGGCGGGAGCTCCGCCCGCATCCAGTTGACCGTCTCGCGCGCGCCCATGTCCTCGGGGTCCACCGAGAGCACCGCAGACACCAGCGCGCTGCGGTAGTCGCTGCCGAATACCGCGGGCTGCACCGTAACGATGTTGGGCGCCTGCGACATTCGCTGTTGAACCGCCTGCAGAAGCGGCTCCTTCGTCGGTGCGGACGCGGGATTGCCATCGGGGAAGGTCACCAGCACCCGGACCGGGCCGAGCGCGCCGGGGCCGAGCGCATCCGCTGCCGCGTTCACGCCACCGCGGATCTCGTGGGTCGGATCGAACTGCCTCTGCATGCTGTTGCCAAGCACCATCGAGAACGCGGGCGCGGCCAGCGCGAGCAGAAGCACCGTCGCCCCCAGCGCCGACAGCCATGGACGGCGCATCACCCAGCCGGTCCACCTGGTCCAGAACCGCGACTGCGTGGTCTCCGGCCGCCGCGACCAGTGCAGCAGCCACGACCGCTTCGCTGCCGCTCGGCCGAAGGTCGCCAGCACCGCGGGCGTCAGCGTTGTCGAGGTGAGCACGGCGATCGCCACCGCCAGGATCGCGCCGGTCGCCATCGACACCAGCACGGGGGTGTTGATCAGATAGATGCCGGTCACCGATGCGATGACGGTCAGCCCGGACAGCACGACCGCGAGACCGGAGGTCGCCATCGCGGCGTCGGCGGCCTGCTCTGGCTCGCGGCCCGCCCGCAGTTCCTCGCGGAAACGCATGAGAATGAACAGTGAATAGTCGATCGCCAGCGCGATGCCGAACATCGACACCGTGGACGTGACGAACACCGACATCTGGGTGTACATCGACAGCAGGTAGACCAGGCCCATGGTGACCGCGACCGTGCAGATGCCGAGCACCAGAGGCATGGCCGCGGCGGCCAGCGAGCCGAACACCGCCAGCAAGACAATCAGGACGATCGGAAGGTTCCACTGCTCGGCCTGGGCCACGTCGTGCTTGGTGGCCGCCGTGGCGGCTGCGCCCAGCGCGCCCTGGCCGATGACGTAGAGCTTGACCTTGCCGTCCTGGAACTCGCCGGGCTGGTCGTCGTGGATCCCGACCTTCTGCCGAAGCTGCTTGGCGACGTCGACCGCGCCGGTGTTGTTGAAGTCCAGTTGCAGCGTCACGACGTAGGGTCGGTCCGGCTGCGGCGCAGGCTGCTGCGGGTTGGGCACGACCTTGACGCTGGGCACCTCGCCCGCGAGGCGTTCCAGGTGCGCTACGGCCGCGTCCATGTCGGAGAACGACGCATCGGCGCGCGGCGCAGCGACGAGGGCCAGGGGCGAGGCCCCCTGGTCGGGGAACTGCTTCTCGAGTTCGTCCTGCACGTACAGCGACTGCGAACCGGCGACCTCGAAGCCGCCGCCGGTGAGGTGACCGGATTGGTTCACGGCCAGATACAGCGCAGGGACGAGGAGAAGTAGCCAGACCGCGAAAACCGCCCAGCGGAATCTGCGCAGGCCACTACTCAAGCGCATCATGAAGTGCTGGATGACGGCCCCGCTTTCTCCCCGGCGCGTTCTTAGCGCGAGGATATAACAGCGTGCGCTGGCGCGACGCGGCCTCAGTGACGCCTTAAGCAGCCCTAACCAGCCTCTTGTGAATCGCGCCGGCCTTGCTGTGCGCTACCTATTGCCTGACGTTCACCTGCGCGTTCGGTTGCTGGATTGGCCAGGCCGAGACCGCGATGGCATTATGTCATCCTGGCCGGCACCGAGACGGGGCTCGTTTGCCGTCGATCGCAGCCGTTTGCGAGGCACGCAGGATGTCCGCAAATCGTTAGGAGTTGCCATGCCATCGACCCGCAGTGCTTTCCGTCGCGGCTTGTTTGCAGCGTTCGCCGTCTGCGCCGCGGGCGGAGCCGCCGTCGCCGCCCTGTCCGTCCCGGCAACCGCCGCATCGGACCCGTGTGCGGCCAGCGAGGTCGCGCGGACCGTTGGATCGGTGGCCACCTCCATGGGCAACTACCTCGATGCGCATCCGCAGACCAACCAGGCCCTGACGACCATCTCTCAGTCCCAGGGCGGCCCGCAGTCGCTGGCCGCCCTGAAGACGTACTTCGACGCCAACCCGCAAGCGGGCAAGGACATGCAGGCGCTCCAGACGCCGCTGACGGATCTTGCCGGCAGGTGCAAGCTGCCCATCACGATCCCGCAGGTGATGGGTCTGCTGCAGAACGCGCAGCAGGGGGGCGGACTGCCTGGTGGTTTGCCAGGATCGCTGCCCGGCGCACAGGCCGTCGGCATGCCCGGCACCGCTTTGCCAGCGCAGTCCTCGCCGGCGTCGGCCGTCGTCCAGGGCACCGGGCCGCTGCCCGGTCCGGCGACCGTCACCACGCGGTAGCTGGCCTGTGCCACGTCACCGGTGAGCAGCCACTCTGAGCTGCGGTTTTTGAACTTTCTACAATTCGTTTCTTCGCAAGGCAGGAAAGTCGGCAGCGATTCTGATTAGCTTTCGGTGTCTGTAACCGCAATGGTTACTGCCATAACCCATTCGATGAAGGAGCCTCTAGATGTTGCTCTCAGCTCGTACTGCGCGGCGCGTGGTAGCTGGCGCGGTCGGAACCGGTGCGGTTGCCGGTGCGATGCTGTTCGGCGCTCTTCCGTCGGCGATGGCCGAGGAGCCGCCCAACTGCACCGCAGCCGACCTGGCCGGTGTGGCCGCCGGCGTCTCCTCTGCGACGTCGGGCTACCTGTTCACCCACCCGGACGTCAACTACTTCTTCACCAGCCTCGAGGGCAAGACCCGCGACCAGGTACGCACCGAGGTGGACAAGTACATGAACGCCAACCCGATCGTGAAGGGCGAACTGACCGGTATCCGTCAGCCGCTGGTGGACATCAAGAACCGCTGCGGCGACACCAACGGCGACGGCGTCGCTGACACGCCGTAACCGGCGTGCCTGCAGGCGCTGAGCCGCCCGCGCAGGAGAGCACCGGCCGGACGGTGCTCATGGTCGACGACGATCCGGACGTCAGGACATCTGTTGCCCGCGGACTGCGGCACTCAGGATTTGACGTTCGGGTCGCCGCAACCGGGAAAGAGGCCCTGCGGCTCCTGTCCAACGAGACACACGACGCCCTGGTTCTGGACGTCCAAATGCCCGAACTCGACGGCGTCGCGGTGGTCACCGCGCTGCGCGCCTTGGGCAACGACATTCCGATCTGCGTGCTGTCTGCGCGCGACACGGTCAACGACCGCATCGCCGGGCTCGAGGCCGGCGCCGACGACTACCTGACCAAGCCGTTCGACCTGGGTGAGCTGGTGGCGCGGTTGCACGCTCTGCTGCGCCGGTCCAGCCATACCGACCAGTCGTCTGACTCCATGACCGTCGGCCCGCTGACCATCGACACCGCGAGGCGCCTGGTGTTCGTCGACGGCGAGCGGGTCGACCTGACCAAGCGAGAGTTCGACCTGCTGGCGGTGCTGGCAGAGAATGCCGGCGTGGTGCTCAGCAGGCAGCGGCTGCTCGAATTGGTCTGGGGCTATGACTTCGACGTCGAGACCAACGTGGCCGACGTGTTCATCAGTTACCTCCGGCGCAAGCTCGAGCGGGAAGGCTTGCCGCGGGTCATTCACACGGTGCGCGGGATCGGTTACGTGCTCCGAGATGAGCAGTGAGTGCGCCGGTCACTATCGATTCGTTCCGCGTCGCTGCGCACCAGGGTCGCCCTGGCCGCCGCTGCCGCCGCGGCCGCCGTCGTCGCGGTGTTCACGATCTTGACCTCGCTGGTGCTCGCGAACAATGACGCGGTGCAGCTGGACAGGCGGCTGGACTCCATCGTCGACGCCAGCATGTATCCCGACCAGTTGTCCGATCCGCGACGTGGCGTCCTGACGACGGGACGCATGCGCAACACCGGCCAGGTGGTCTTCCAGCGCGGGCTGCAGCTGCCGCGCCTCGACCCCGGCACGGCGACCGTCGAGGTGAACGGGGTCGAATACCGCGTGCGCACCGTTCCGGTGGAACAGCAAGGCGGCGTGCTTGTTTCGGTGGGCATCCGTGCGGACAGCATCCTGTTGAACCGGGCGCGAATACCGTTCTACACCGCGGTTGGCGTTGTGACGGTGTTGATCGCCGCAGGCGTGGGCTGGATTCTCGCGGGACCCGCGATCCGGCCGCTCCGCCGGCTCACCGAACACACCCGGCAGCTCGGTGAGGGGACCGAGGAGATGCCCGAGGTGCACGGCGTCCGGGAGGCCGAAGAGCTGTCCGAGGCGATGACGGGGATGCTGAGCCGACTGGCCGCCGCGCAACAGGCGACCACCAATTCACTTCAGGCCGCCCAGGATTTCGCGGCGAACGCCGCACATGAACTGCGCACCCCGCTGACCGCGATGCGCGCCGACATCGACACGCTGCGCATCCACGATCTGCCGCCGGAGGAGCGCACCGAGGTGGTCAATGACCTGTGGCGGTCACAGCGTCGGGTCGAGGCGATCATCACCGCGCTCGGCCAACTCGCCTCCGGACAACTCGCGCAGGCCGAGGACCGCGAAATCGTCGACGTGACAGACCTGCTGGACCGGGTGGCACGGGAAAACATGCGACCGGGCGGCTCGGTGGAGATCGTGGTCGATGCCGATGAGGATCTCGGCACCATCTGGGGATGGCCGGACGGACTGCGGCTGGCGGTGGACAACCTGGTGCGCAACGCGGTCGCGCACGGGCCCGCCACCAGGATCGTGCTGGCGGGTCATCGGCTCGAACACACGATAACGATCACCGTCGACGACAACGGGCGTGGCCTGGCTGCCGAAGAACGCGACAACGTGCTGGGCCGCTTCGCACGGGGAAGCAATGCTGCGCCAGGGGGTTCGGGACTCGGCCTGGCGCTGGTGGTTCAGCAGGCTGCGCTGCACGGTGGCGCGCTAGCGCTCTCCAACAGCCCGCTCGGCGGGCTGAGGGCCACCCTCACTTTGTCGAGTTCCGCTGAGCCGCAGTCGGATTAGATCCGTCAGGTCTTCTTGCTCGCCGCCGCAGGCCCGCGGCCAGCGCTCGCCATCCGAGCAGTAGCACTGCGGTGACAGCCGACGCCACGATGACGAAGCTGACGGCGACACCCGCGGAAGTGGCCTTGCGCAAGAGCATTCCGACCACGACGGTAGACAGCCAGACCGCCACGCCGGTGGGAGCAATGGCGGTGGGCCTGCGCCAGCCCCGGACCAGCACCCACCCGATTGCGGTGCCCGCCAGAAACGGCCACGCCGTCTGGGCGACACCCGCTACCGTCAGCCCCTCGGCGTGGCTGCGGCGTCCGATGGTGCAGAACAGCACGACGCCGACGATGTCGACCAGCGCCGCGAGTGCACTACTTCGTTTCATAGTCCATCACGTCGAGAACCAGTGGGCTGACGCCGGTTTCGTCACGGGGTGCGAAGTCCGGCTGCAGCTGCGCGGGCTTTCCGTTCAGCAGCGGGTCGAGGGCATCCTGGGACACCACGCGGGAATCGAGCCGTAATGCGGATAACACGAACGGCAATCCGTTGGACCTCAGCGGGTCGGGGGTGCTCATCACGTGGAAGTGCAGATGCGGGGCATCCGAATTGCCGGTGTTGCCGAGGGCGGCGACGACCTGGCCCGTCGTCAGCTGATCGCCCACCTTGACCTTCACGCTCCCGGTCTTGAGGTGGGCGTAGAACGCGAAATTGCCGTCACCGATGTCCTGCACGATGTGATTGCCGCCGTACTGTTCGAGCGGTAGCCCGGTCGGGCTCTGCCCCGCGACCTGCTCGGGCAGGCCGTCGATTACGCCGACGACGGGCCCGTCGGCCACCGCATGGATGTCGGCGCCGAAGTACGGGTAGCTCTCCGGCTTGCTCTTGTCGCCGGTGAATATCGTTCCGTCCGGGCTGAGCTGGACGTAGTCGATGGCGAACCGCTCCGCCGCCCACAGCGCGCCGTCGAGCGGGTTCATCGCGTTGCGGTGCGCGGTCATATCGCAACAACTGTTGCCGTCCAGCCACTTCGGGCCGTCCACTGGCGGGGAGATGACAGCGGGCTTGTGGGTGGAGACGGTGACGGGCGCGACCCGCTCGTCGATCGTGCCGGGAATCAGGGGCGGCTGTGGTTTCGGGATCGAGATGCCGATCGTGTGGACCAGGTCGGTCGGGACCGGGTCCGACTTGTCCGTTGCCACGTCGAGCCAGCCGATCCCGGTTTGTGCGGGTCCCAATTGCGTTGTCGGAGCGGTATTTCCGATGACACGCGTCCAATAGCCGAGCTGGTCGCCTGCCAGTGTCAGCAACGTCTTGCCGCCGGCGAGAACGGTCAGCGACGTCAACGTCACGTCCTGTGACAGCGTGTTCGTCAGCTGAAGCTCGTACGCGAGGTGATTCTTGCCGTCGGTGGCGGGAACGGGGATGGGCGCGGCGACCACACTCGCGATCACCGGCGTCACCGCCGCGGGTTCACTCGGGGGCCCGGCGGTCGATGATGTCGACGACTGCACCGTGTCTTTCTGGCTTTCCGTCGACGACGAGCAGGATGCCAGCGCCAACGCGACCGCGCCCAGAACTGCGGCCACGGTGCGGGTTCTGGTCTGCATGCGGCTCCTAAGAGTCGTTGGGCTCGGCGTCGGTCGGGACTTCGGGCGGTGCCGCTTTTTCGAGGGGCGCGTCCGGGTCGATGTCCTTCTCTGTGCGGAACACGAAGAAGAACACCACCCAGCCGATCGCGGCGATGAAGATCCAGCTGATCAGCCGGTAGATCAGCATCGCCGAGATCGCGGCTGCCAGGGTCATGCCGCTGGACACCAGGCCGGGCACCAACACCGCCTCCACGACAAGCAGCCCGCCGGGCATCAGCGGGATCGTCCCGACCGCGCGCGCCGCGGCGTAGGCGACCGTCAGCCCGGCCAGTGAGGGCTTGCCGCCTGCCGCGTGTGCTGCGAACGCGAGGCACGCGATGTCGGCGATCCAGTTGAACAGTGACCAAGCTGAACGCGATCGTCAGGTCGCGGCGGCTGAGGCTGACCGACTCCAGTTGGTCGAGATGCTCTCGCCACGCGTCCACGCCGGTGTCGGCGGGTTTGCCGCGCAGCGAGTTGGACCAGGACAGCACCTTGACCCCGATGCCGTCGATGAGGTCCGGCCGCGACGCGACCGCCTGCGCGAGCAGCAGCAGCGCGACGAAGCCGCCGAGCGTAAAGATAAGGGACAGCGGGTTTTTCGATGCGCCGAGCAGGAATGCGCCGCCCAAGCCCAGCAGGGCCAGGCCGACTGCCTGCAACACGCCAGCCATGACCAGTTGCCAGGACGCGACGACCGGCGATGCGCCCCACTTCCGCTGCTGGCGGTAGATGAACGTGGCCGAGAGCACCGGGCCGCCGGGCATGGTGGTGGACAGCGCGTTACCGGCGTAGAAGGCGGCCTCCGACCGCCACTGTTTCACCTCAACGCCCGCGGACTTCAACAGTGTTCGTTGGATCTGCGCGAAGCTGTGCATGGACGCCAGCGCCGCGAGGACAGCGGCAAGCACCCACAACCACTTGGCGGCGTAGAGGCTGTGGAACGCCTTGGCCAGCTGATCCCAGACCAGCGTGACCTCGAGCATCAGCACCACCACAGCCACACCGATGATCACCCAGCGAAGCCACCAGTACTTGCCGCGGGTGCTTCCCTCTTGGCTGCGGGCGTCTGATGCCGCCGCGTCGTGGGACACGCATAAAGGGTAGCGGTGGCGGTCTCCGACCGGCCGTTACGCTACCGGCATGGCCTCCGACGGATCTGGGTACGACGACGCGGTCCCGCCTCTGATCCACAAGGGTGCAGCCTGGGCCTGGCGCCTGCTGGCGATCATCGCGTTCGCGGTCGCAATGCTCTGGGTCATCACGCGACTCGAGGTCATCGTGGTGCCGGTCGCATTGGCGCTGATGCTGACCGCGTTGATGATCCCGGCCGTCGACTTTCTCGATCGTCGCGGCGCTCCGCGCGGTGGCGCGGTGGCCCTGGTGCTCCTCGGCGGGGTCGCGATCGTCGGCGGCATGCTGACGTTCGTCGTGAGCCAGTTCGTCACCGGCCTGCCCGGGCTGGTCGAACAGGTCACCCATTCCATCGATTCCGCACGTACGTGGCTGATCGAGGGGCCCGCGCACCTGAGCAGGGACCAGATCACCAATGCGGGCAACTCGGCGATCGAAGCGCTGCGCAACAACCAGGCCAAGCTGACCAGCGGCGCGCTGTCAACGGCGGCCACCGTGACCGAAATCGTCACGGGCGCACTGCTTGTGCTGTTCACCCTGATCTTCTTCCTGCACGGCGGCCGCAACATATGGCAGTTCGTCACAAGGATCTTTCCGGCGAACGTCCAGGAGCGGGTGCGCGATGCGGGCCGCGCCGGATTCCAGTCGCTTATCGGCTATGTGCGGGCAACGTTTCTGGTGGCTCTCGTCGACGCCGTCGGAATCGGCACCGGGCTGGCCATCATGGGTGTGCCGCTGGCTCTGCCGTTGGCGTCCCTGGTCTTTCTCGGTGCCTTCATCCCGTTGGTCGGTGCGGTCGTCGCCGGCTTCCTCGCCGTCGTCGTCGCGCTGATCGCCAAGGGTTTCGTCTACGCGCTGATCACCCTTGGCCTCATCATCGCCGTCCAGCAGCTGGAAGGCCACGTGCTGCAGCCGCTGGTGATGGGCCGCGCGGTGTCGATCCATCCGCTGGCCGTGGTGCTGGCCATCGCCGCGGGTGCGGTGTTGGCCGGCATCGTCGGAGCGCTGCTGGCGGTCCCGACGGTCGCATTCCTCAACAGCGCGATACGCGTGCTGGCGGCCAGCGAACCCGAGGCCGAGTTGGAGGCGCTGGAGGACGACCAGGGCAAGGTCATCGAGGCCGAGGCCGACGACATCGAACCCGCGGAGACCAGGGACTAGCGCCCGCGGCCCTCCCGGCGCAGCAGCTCCTGGGCGCTGACACCGCCGCGGTGCCGGGACTCCTCGTTGTGCTGCTGCGCGTTCAGCTTCTCCGTCGCCTCCGGATCCTGCTGCCGCTGTGCGCGCCCGCCGCTCGGACGCGGTGTCGGGATCGCGGTGGTCGGCTCGGCATCCTTTTGGGGCTGCGGCTGCGGGCGCGCAGGCGGCGGCGGGCCGTTGCCGCGCAATTCGCCCAGCCACGACTCGATTTCACGTTCTTCGCGCACCGGCGGCGGCGCTGCCCGTCTGGTGCGCGGAGCCGGCCCGTTCGCATTGCTCACCGCGGTGCGGGGCTTCTTGTTGGTGGCCGCCGCGGGCATGCGGGTGGTCGCCGGATCCCCGGCCGGGGCGGGACGCTGGGTGGGCATCCGGGTGGTCCCGGCGACCGAAGGGCCGTTCACGCGGGCCGGTGCGGTCTGGATCCGCGTTGTCGCGGCGCCCGGCCGTGACGAACCCTCGGCCGCGGGATGGGTCGGGTCGTGCGGTGGCAGCGGTCGCGGCGGCAGCGGGGCTCCCGCGGCGACCAGCGCCTCTTGCTCGTCACGGACGGCGGGGCGCTTGCGCTCGTCGGGCAGTTCGGTCTCGCCGAGACCGAGGCGGTCCTGAAGTCGCTTCATCCACTTCGGCGCCCACCAGCAGTCGTCGCCGAGCAGCTTCATCACGGCGGGCACCAGGAACATCCGGACCACCGTGGCGTCCAGCAGCAGCGCGAGCAGCAGGCCGAACGCCAGGTACTTCATCATCACCAGGTCGGAGAACACGAACGCGCCCGCGACGACGGCAAGGACCAGCGCGGCACCGGTGATCAGCCGACCGGTGGTCGCGGTGCCGATCCGAATCGCTTCGGCGGTGGACATGCCGCGCTCACGGGCCTCCACCATGCGGGACACCAGGAAGACCTCGTAGTCGGTCGACAGACCCCAGATCACCGCGATGATCAGGCCGATCATCGGCGCCATCAGACGGCTGCGGTGTGTAGTTCATCAACCCGGAGCCGTGCCCGTCGACGAACATCCACGTCAGCACGCCCATCGTCGAGCCGAGCGTGAGCGCGCTCATCACCGCGGCCTTGATCGGCAAGCACGACCGATCCGAAGGCCAGGAACATCAGGATCGTCGTAGTGGTGATCAGCAGGACCACCATCAACGGCAGTTTGGCGAACAGGCTGTGGATACTGTCCTGTTCCAAAGCGGGTGTGCCGCCCACCGATAGGGTCAGTCCGCGTGGCGGCGGGATGGCCCGCAGTTCCTCGATCTTCTTGGGCGCGTCATTGCGGCTGACCAGGCCGTTCTGGATGACGCGGACGGCGGGACTCTTCGATGCCCCGTCGAGGTAGGGGCGTTCCTGCCACATCTTGGACGGGTCGTTGTTGGGATCGATGAACCCGGAGATCGGCCATCGCCTTGTTGCGCACCTCGGCGATCTGCTGGTCGGTGACGGGCTGGCCGTCGTCGCTGGCGATCACCATCGTCAGCGGCTCGGTGCGGAAGCCGGGGAAGATCTTGTCGAACTCCTCCTGCGCCTGGCGCACCGAGTTGTCGGGCGGGAGGTACTTCTCACTGATGCCGCCGAGCGCGAGCGCCCCGAGCGGGATGATCAGCAGGATCATCACGATGACGATGGGCACGGCAAATGCGGCGGGCCGCTTCATCACGCGGTTGACCAGCTTGCCCCAGAAGCCCTTCTCGACCTCTGCGCGGGTCTTCGTCTTCTGAGTCTTGTCGGCGAGGAAGGTGATCCACCAGTTCGACGGTTTCCAGTTGCGCAGGAACGGAATCCGCAGCAGCGTGCGCACGCCGAGTGCGTCGACGTTGGGGCCGAGGATGCCGAGCGCGGCGGCCAGCACCGTGATCGACAGGATCGCCGCAAGCATGACCGAGGCGATGATCGCGTAGGTGATCGACTTGAGGAACCCCTGCGGGAACAGCAGGAGCGGCACCGACGATGCCACCAGGATCACCGCGGAGAACATGATCGTCCGGCCCGAGGTCATCACCGTTCTTCGGACCGCGGCCTCGGTGTCGTAGCCTTCGGCGATCTCCTCGCGGAACCGGCTGACCATGAACAGGCCGTAGTCGACCGCGATGCCGAGCCCCATCAGGGTCACCACCGGTTGGGCGAAGAAGTGCACGGGCATGAATTCGGCGAAGCAGCCGCATGATGCCCAGCGCGCCCGCGATGGTCAGGCCGCCGATGACCCCGGGGAGGGCGGCCGCGACGACGCCACCGAACACGAAGAACAACACCACGCAGACCAGCGGGATGGCGGCCACCTCGGCGCGCTTCTGGTCCTGGCCGATGGTGCCGGTCAACTCGGCGGCCAACGGTTGAAGGCCTGCCAGTTTCACGTTGACACCGTCGTCGCCGACCTTGAGCAGGTCGTCCTTGACCAACTTGTAGTTGTTCAGGATGGCGTCGTCGTTGTTGCCCTTGAGCTGGATCGACATGAACGCGTGCTGCTTGTCCGCGTCGGCCATGTTCGTCAGCACGTCGGGGCTCTTGAAGTAGCCGATCGAGCGAAGAATCTGGTCGGGGTGGTCCTTCTCGACCTGGGCGAGGTTGTCCAGGACCTTCTTCTTGAAGTCCGGGTCGTCGACGGTCTTGCCCTCGGGGGCGGTGTAGATCCCGATGATGTGGCCGGATGTGTCGCGGCCGTAGGCCTTGTCGGCGATGACCGAGGCGTGCACGGACTGGCTGCCCTCGTCGTAGAAGCCGCTCTGGGTGACGTGGCTGCCGAGGCTGATGCCGAACACGCCGCCACCAAGGCACAGTGCGACCATCACACCGATCACAATGTATCGGTAGCGGTAGACCGTACGGCCCCACCAGGCGAACACCTAAGCTCCTAACACTTCACAAGTCTTCTTCGCACCCCGGGCAGTTCAATTGTTCACGCTCGCGAGGCCAGTAGCGAGGACAGCGGCCGGAATGGCTGCAGCCAAGCCCCCTGCTCGGGCAGCGAATCTAGGCCGATTCGCGGTAGCGGCTCCCGGAAGACACCGGGGATGTCCTCAAGGTCGACAAACTCCAAAGTATCCGAGGCTAGCGCCCAGCTCGCGTGTTCGCGAAATCCGAGCACTTGAACTGGGGTGGCCGACCTGGCGATCTCCTCCAACGGCTGACGGAACGCCTGTCCGTCGGCCGACGCCACCAGCAGGCCGGCCAGCCCCTCGCTGCGGCGGAGGGCGATGTGATCGAGCATGTCGACGTCGACGTCGCTGTCCTCGTCGATCTTCGGTTTGGCGAAGACCGCGAAACCCACGTTGCGCAGCGCCTCCACCCACGGCCGGACCACGTCGGCACTGCCTGGCGCGATGTTGGTGAAGACGGTGGCTTCGGGCTCCAGCGATGCGTCTCCCGTGCCCTGCGGCCAGCTCGGCGGTGCGGGCCAGCAGCCAGCGGCCGAGCGCGTCGAAGCGGGGCCGGTGCGCGGCGGTCGGCCTGCCGCCGAGGATGGAGCCCAGCCCCATGTCGAGGTTTGGCGCGTCCCAGACCAACAGAACCCGGCTCGTCCCGGGCGCCAGCTGCGGCGCCTCGACGATTTCTTCGGTGATGCTCATCGCGGTCGCTTCTCCCAGAGCAGTTCCGCGACAGCGCTGCCCACGTCGCGCGCCTTCGTCTCGTACTTGGTCGTCGGCCGGGCCACCGAGATGGGCAGGCCCTCGTCAGCGGTCACGCGGCGTAGCTGCCGCACGGCGTCGCCGCACTCCGCGATCTGCTCGGCGTAGCCGGCGTGGTCGGTCGCGGCGTGTAGAACACCACCGGGCCGCAGCCGGTCGGCGATCAACGCGAGAGTGTCGGGCTGCAGCAGCCTGCGCTTGTGGTGGCGCGCCTTCGGCCACGGGTCGGGGAAGAACACCCGCACTCCGGTCAGCGAATCCGGGCCGAACATGTGCTCGAGCACGTCGACTCCGTCGCCGCGGACCAGCCGGATGTTGGTGACTTCCTCGCGCTCGATCGCGCGGAGCAACTGAGCCAGGCCTCGCCGGTAGACCTCGACCGCAACCACGTCGATATCGGGTTCGGCCTTCGCCATCGCCAGCGTCGACGTCCCGGTTCCGCTGCCGATCTCCAGCACCACCGGCGCTGACCTGCCGAACCACGCTTCGGTGTCGAGCAGTTCGGCGGGTCCCTCCGCGGACCGGGCGTGCATGCCGATCTCCGGCCAGAGCCGGTCCCAGGTCTGCTGCTGGCCGGTGGAGACGGAGGATCGCCGGGATCGGTAGCTGGTGACCCGGGGATGGAGATGCGAAGCCGTTTCGGGTCGGGTCATCGCCGCCTCTCGGATGACGGCATGCCGGAACCCCGGCCGCGCGCGTGCATTTGTCCATGGTCGCTCATCAACACCGACGGACCCGCATCGTGGTGCAGATTGATACCCAACAGTTGCCTTCCGCCGGTACCCGCGGCCCCAGGAAGCGGCGCGAAAACAAGCGCTCGCGCGGGGTGCCGAGAGGTGCCACCATTTCCGGTGGGGGCCGGTGTCAAAATCCGGTGTGGGGGATGGCGAGGCATACGCGTGTGCGAAGCGGCGAACAGGGAAGGCCACCAGATTTTCACTGACGAGCTGACACGGTTCGCCGAGCGGACGGGAGACTCACGGATATCGGCACTCATTCCGCACCTCGACGGCCCATTGCGGGTTGCGGTTCGGGGGCGCGACGGAGTGGGCCGCAGCACAGTTGCCGCCGCTCTGGCCGGTGCGGGGCTGCGCGTCGTGGACTGCGGTGAGCCCGCTGATGTGGATGTCGTGGTCGTCACCGAGGCGCTCAAGCCCGAGGACCGGGCGATGCTCACAACGGGTCCGGTGGTCGTCGTGCTCAACAAGGCGGACCTGTCCGGGTTCGGCGCCGGAGGCCCACTCGCCGTGGCTGATCAGCGAGCCGCCGACTATCAGGCGCTTACCGGCGTGCCGACCGTTCCGATGGTCGCGCTGCTCGCTATCGCGACGCTGGACGACGAACTGATCGGCGCGCTACGCCTGCTCACCGCGGAGCCCGCCGACCTCAGCTCGACGGACGGTTTCGTGTCGGGCGAACACCGCCTGCCCAGCGCGGTCCGGGCGCGACTGCTGGACGCGGTGGACCTCTTCGGCATCGCCCACGGTGTGCTCGCGCTGCGCCAGGGCGCGGACGCCGCTGCGCTGCCTGCCGTGCTGCGTCGACTGAGCCGACTCGACGCCGTCGTGGCGGCGGTGACGGCAACCGGTGCCGAGGTGCGGTACCGGCGGGTGTGCACGGCGCTCGCGGAATTGCGCACGCTGGCCGCACGAGGCCGCCCCACCGCTGGCCGAGTTCCTGGCAGGCGACGACGCCGTCATCGCCGCGATGGCGGCCGCCGCCGACGTGGTGCAGGCGGCCGGCCTTGCGGTCGAACGGGATGACGAACCGGCGGCCCACCTGCGTCGCGCGCTGCACTGGCATCGCTACAGCCGCGGACCGGTCAATCCTCTGCATCGGCGCTGTGGCGCCGATATCTGCCGCGGGTCGCTGAGGCTTCTGCGGCGTACCCAGTTCCGCTCGGAGGTCAGGTGACCGACGTCGAGCAAACTGGTGACCCGATCAGTGCGGTGGACGCACTGGTGGCCGGGGTTGATCCCGGGCTGAGTTCGCCCGGAGTGGAGAGCCGCGACGTTGTGCTCGTCACGGGGCCTTGGCTGGCCGGCTCGACGGGCCTGATCGCCGCTCTGCGGGATCGGCTGCCCGACCACGAGTTCGTCGAAGCCGAGGAGCTCGCCGCCGCCGACGCCCCCGCGGCTGTGGTGTTCGTGGTCTCCGCGGTGACCCCGATTGCCGAATCCGATTGCGCCCTGATCGATCTCGCCGCCCAACACACGGACCTCGTGATCGGCGTGGTATCGAAGATCGACGTGCATCGCGGTTGGCGAAATGTGTTGGCCGAGAATCGGTCCCGGCTCGCCGCCCACGCGCCGCGGTACCAGGAGGTGCCGTGGGTGGGCATCGCTGCGGCCCCCGACCTAGGCGAGCCCGACATCGACGAGCTCGTCGACCTACTGCAGTCCCGTCTCGGCGATGTCGACATGAAGCGTCGAAACAGACTGCGGGCGTGGGAGTCCCGTCTGCAGACGGTGATCTCGCGATACGACAAGGACGGCGCGGGCGACGACCGGCGAGCGCGGGTGACCGCGTTGCGGGAACGACGGGACGGGGTGCTGCGCGAGCGCAGGGTGTCCAAGTCCGAGCGCACGATCGCGTTGCGCAGCCAGATCCAACAGGCCCGCGTGCAGCTGGCATATTTCGCCCGCAACCGGTGCACCTCGGTGCGGTCCGAGCTGCAAGAGGACGCGTCGTCGATGACCCGTCGCCGGCTGCCGGAGTTCGAGACCTACGTCGGCTCCCGGGTGGCAGAGGTCGTCGACGAGGTGGAGGCGGGAATCACCAAGCACCTGTCCGATGTCGCGACCGAGCTGCAGCTCACCTCGCCCGAGCTGCCGCCGCCACCGCAGCCGCCCGCTGTCCCACCACCGCCGCTGAAGTCTCGTCGGCTGGAGACGCGACTGATGATGGTGCTCGGCGCCGGCTTCGGCCTCGGCGTCGCGCTCGGGGTCAGCCGGCTGTTCGCCGGCCTGGCGCCCGGCCTGACGATCGCAGGGATGGTGGCGGGCGGCGTGATCGGCCTGCTGCTCACCGTGTGGGTGGTCGGCATGCGTGGCCTGCTCAGCGACCGGGCGGTGCTGGATCGCTGGATCGGTGAGGTCACCAGCACGCTGCAGGCGTCGGTCGAGGAACGGGTCGCCACGAGAGTGCTGGCTGCGGAAGCCGACCTGACCGCCGATGTGGCCAGGCGTGACGAAGCCGACGCCGAAACCGCTGCGGCGCAGGTCGGGGTGATCGACGCCGAGCTCCGCGAACACGCGGTCGCGACCGCGCGGGCCGCCGCGCTGCGGGATCGCCGGCTGCCGCCCTTGCAGAAGGCGCTGGATACCGTGCGTGCGGAGTTGGCCGGCAGCCCTCGGGACTGACCGAAAGTGCCGAGCTGGTCTTTCTGAATCGTTCCTGTGAGTGATCGGACATGAATCCGATTTACCACGGGTATGTCACCCGCGTTAACCTCTATAAGAGGGCGATAAACACCGGTGACGCGAGTGAGCCGCGTCCTGGCAGACAAATCTACGCAGGAGATTTTGATGACGTCAGCGACCATTCCCGGTCTGGACACCGCACCGACCAAACACAAAGGCCTGCTTGCCTGGGTCCAGGAGGTCGCGGAGCTGACGCAGCCCGACCGGGTGGTGTTCGCCGACGGCTCCGACGAGGAGAACGCGCGGCTGTGCGAGCAGCTCGAGGCGGCGGGCACCTTCAAGAAGCTCGACGAGAAGAAGAAGCCGAACTCGTACCTGGCGCTGTCCGACCCGTCCGACGTGGCGCGCGTGGAGTCGCGCACCTTCATCTGTTCGGAGCGCGAGATCGACGCCGGTCCCACCAACAACTGGATGGACCCGGCCGAGATGCGCGACATCATGACCGACCTGTACCGCGGCTCCATGCGCGGACGCACGATGTACGTGGTGCCGTTCTGCATGGGCCCGCTCGGCGCCGAAGATCCCAAGCTCGGCGTGGAGATCACCGACTCCGAGTACGTCGTCGTGTCGATGCGCACGATGACGCGGATGGGCAAGGCGGCGCTGGACAAGATCGGCGACGACGGCTTCTTCGTCAAGGCGCTGCACTCGATCGGCGCCCCGCTGGAGCCGGGCCAGGAGGACGTGCCGTGGCCGTGCAACGACACCAAGTACATCAGCCACTTCCCGGAGACCCGCGAGATCTGGAGCTACGGCTCGGGCTACGGCGGCAACGCGCTGCTGGGCAAGAAGTGCTACTCGCTGCGCATCGCGTCGGCGATGGCGCACGACGAGGGCTGGCTCGCCGAGCACATGCTGATCCTCAAGCTGATCTCCCCGGAGAACAAGTCGTACTTCATCGCCGCGGCGTTCCCGTCGGCGTGCGGCAAGACCAACCTCGCGATGCTGCAGCCGACGGTTCCCGGTTGGCGCGCCGAGACCATCGGCGACGACATCGCGTGGATGCGGTTCGGCAAGGACGGCCGGCTCGTATGCGGTCAACCCCGAGTTCGGCTTCTTCGGCGTCGCGCCCGGCACCAACTGGAAGTCCAACCCGAACGCGATGAAGACCATCGCGGCAGGCAACACCGTCTTCACCAACGTCGCGCTGACCGACGACAACGACGTGTGGTGGGAGGGCCTGGAGGGCGAACCCGACCACCTCATCGACTGGAAGGGCAACGACTGGAACCTGCGCGAGACGGAAAGCAAAGCCGCCCACCCGAACTCGCGCTACTGCACGCCGATGTCGCAGTGCCCGACGCTGGCCCCGGAGTGGGACGACCCGCAGGGCGTGCCGATCTCGGCGATCCTGTTCGGTGGTCGCCGCAAGACCACGGTGCCGCTGGTGACGCAGGCCCGTGACTGGCAGCACGGTGTGTTCATCGGCGCCACGCTGGGTTCCGAGCAGACCGCGGCCGCCGAGGGCAAGGTCGGCACCGTCCGGCGTGACCCGATGGCGATGCTGCCGTTCCTCGGCTACAACGTCGGCGACTACTTCGCGCACTGGATCGACATCGGCAAGAACTCCGACGAGTCGAAGATGCCGAAGATCTTCTTCGTCAACTGGTTCCGCCGCGGCGGCGACGGCCGCTTCCTGTGGCCGGGCTTCGGCGAGAACAGCCGCGTGATGAAGTGGATCATCGAGCGCGTCGAGGGCAAGGCCAACGGCTCCACCACACCGATCGGCATCGTGCCGACGGCGCAGGATCTGGACCTCGACGGGCTCGACGTCGATCCCGCCGACGTCGACGAGGCGCTGGCGGTCAACGCCGCCGAGTGGCGCGAGGAACTGCCGTTGATCGAGGAGTGGTTCGAGTTCGTCGGCGAGAAGCTGCCGACCGGCATCAAGGACGAGTTCGACGCGCTGAAGCATCGCCTCGCCGAAGCCGACTAACGGTCAGCACGTTCCCCGCGAGCGTGCGTGTCTGCGGACGACACGCCGCTGCATTGCAGCCGTTCGCGCACGCTCGTTGTGCCCCGTGAGCACCAGAGCGGGACATAAACTGACCGCGTGATCGACGTCCCCGAGACGCGATACGCGAAATCGGGCTGTGTGAACATCGCCTACCAAGTGGTCGGCGACGGCCCTTTCGACCTGATACACGTGCCACCGTTCGTTTCGAACCTGGAACTGCAGTGGGAAGATCCGGCCGAGCGTAGATACTTCGAGCGGCTCGCCTCCTTCAGCCGTCTGATCATGTTCGACAAGAGGGGCACCGGTCTGTCCGATCGGGTCGCCGTAGCGACGCTCGAGGAACGCATGGACGACCTGCGCGCGGTAATGGACGCTGCAGGCTCAGAGCGGGCCGCTATCTACGGCGGCTCGGAGGGCGGTGCGCTGTCGATCCTCTTCGCCGCGACGTACCCGGAGCGCGTATCGGCACTGGTCTTGTATGGCGCCTATGCGCGCATGGCCTGGGCGCCGGACTACCCGGACGGCGTACCCGAAGACGTCTGGGTTGATGGCCTGCCACTCGTAGAGGCGAGTTGGGGCCGGGGAACTGGCGAAGGGCCATTCGTCAACGCCCTTGCACCGAACCTGGCCAACGATCCCGTCTTCCAGAAGGCATACGGGCGATGGGAGCGCCTATCGGCAAGCCCGGGAGCAGCCGTTGCAATTCTGCGGATGATTCACGACCTCGACGTGCGCCATCTTCTGGGGACGATTCGGGTGCCGACGCTCGTTGTGCACCGAACAGCGGACCCCACCCACGCTGCGGGTAGCCGCTACCTGGGCGCTCACATCGACGGCGCCAGAGTCGTCGAATTGCCTGGCGACCAATACTATCCGCACCTCGGCGACCAGGATTCGATCCTCGATGAGATCGAGGAGTTCCTCACCGGCATTCGTCCAGTGCCTGTACCCGACCGCTCGCTGGCGACCGTGCTCTTCACCGACATCGTGTCGTCGACACAGCGCGCTGCCACTCTCGGCGACGGCGCGTGGACGCGCATCCTGGACCAGCACGACGAGCTGACCGCCCGCGAGATCGAGCGCCATCGAGGACGCCGAATCAAGACCACGGGCGACGGCATGCTCGCGACCTTCGACGGCCCCGCGCGTGCCGTGCGATGCGCGCAAGCGATCTGCAACGCAGTCGCGTCCGCTGGGTATCGAAGTGCGAGCAGGACTCCATACCGGTGAGATCGAGCTTCGCGGCGACGACATCGGTGGGATCGCCGTCCACATCGGCCAGCGCGTTTCGGCACTTGCCGGTGCGGGCGAAGTCCTAGTCTCATCCACCGTCAAGGATTTGGTGGCCGGCTCGGGAATCACGTTCGCGGACCGCGGATCTCACGTGTTGAAGGGTGTTCCGGACGAATGGCGGGTCTTCGCCGCCGAGACCTGACTATCTCGGCACACTGAAGTGCCGGGCTTGTACTAGCTGTCCGGTCAGAGGAGACGGCGGAAACCTGGAACACATTGACCGGTTTGGCGATATCACGCAGCCGGCGTGAGCCGAGAGATAGCAGATCGATCCCGGTCAGTAGGTCCGCGGTCATGCCGTCGAGCAGGACCTGACCGCCGTGGCCTGCTGCCATCAGCCGCGAGGCGCGATTCAGCACGGCGCCGAAGTAGTCGTCGCCTCGCAGCTCGGCCTCACCGGTGGCGATACCCATCCGTACCGGAAGTTCAAGCGCCCGCTGCGCTGCCACGGCGGCGTCGACGGCTGAACGACGAGCCGACGGAACAACCACTGCGCACCACACCGTTCGCCGGTGCCAGTGCCCCCCGCATCGCCGCCGCGCCCGCTTCCCACCGACGGGTGGACCTTTCGATGTCGGTGAAGAGGAACGTCACGACACCCAACGGCGTGGGCATCTCGTTCACGAAGAATCTCTCCGCAGGAGATCTGCGCGCGCCCGGTCGATCTGCTCGAATGCGAACGCTGCCATCGCCGCATTGGTCATGCTCGCGCCGGCGGCCGTGATTGATTCATAAGCCTCGTCGCCCAGAACTTCGCGCAGATGGGCTGTCGTGGTGTTGAGTTCAGGGAATCCCTGGAGCGTGGCCGCATCTGCGGCGAATCCGATTAGGGTAGCGGACGTTTGGTGATACCCGAGCCGGTCGAGGAGAGTGCCAAGTATCGCCACTGGGCCGTGCATAAGCAAGAAGCTGCCCGAGTCGTGATAGTTGCGGATAGCGATGGTTATAAAGTCGAAGGCTTCCGCGGGATCGTGCCGGCCTCCGGCTAGACGCGACAGGCCGAGGGCGATGACCGACTCGAGGTACCGGATGCCGCTGTCTTGGGCGATTTTCAGGGCGCGGCGACTGACGTCATACGCAGAAGCGGGATCGGCGTCGTGGAACGCCCAGCCGTAAGCGGTCATGGCGAGGGACTTTGCGTTCGGGGTGTCGGTGGTTTCCGCTGCGGCGAGTAGAGTTTCGGCCTCCACGCGCGCTTCATCACCGGCACGGGCATTGACCAACGCCAGAACCAGGCAAGCGCGCTCAAGGATATGAATGCCGGGGGTTCGCGCGATCATCTTGCGCAACGGTTCGACCGCCCTTTCCGGGTGGCCCACCATGCTGTAGACCGCAACGATCGCCGCTTCAAGCCCAAATGGCACTTCGTCGAATCGCCCGCTGCCAGTTGCGATTAGTCCGCTGTCGGCAAAGCGGAGGGCGTCGTCTATCTTGCCCGCCGCGTGGCACTGGCTGGCGATCACGTAGAGTTGCGCGAGCCGCCGATGGCCCGCTGCTTCCGCGGGCTCGATGAGCTCAGCGGCCCACGTGACAGGTTCGTATTGTTCGGCCAGCACGCCGAGGGCCCCACCGTAGAAGACAATGGCGGCTGCCGT
This sequence comes from uncultured Actinomycetota bacterium, assembly GCA_963813275.1. Taxonomy (GTDB): domain Bacteria; phylum Actinomycetota; class Actinomycetes; order Mycobacteriales; family Mycobacteriaceae; genus Mycobacterium. The sequence continues at coordinate 319,026 of CAWEYH010000004.1, forward strand.
GTCGATATCGCCGTGGTCGGCCGACCAGCGGAATGCAGTGCGCAGATTCGCGAGTTCAACAGAGAGCCACACGTAGGCCTCCCGCTGTCCCGGACTGTCCCACACCGCGAGCACGTCCGCTTCCCGCTTCGCAAAGTAGCGGGCATGAGTGCTGCGGGTCTCGTCAGCAGCGCCGGTCTGTAGGAGTTGTTCCTCGGCGAATTGGCGGATGGTCTCCAGCATCGAAAAACGTGTTCGCTCGGCGGATCGGTCAGCAACCAACAGTGACTTGCGCACCAACGCATCGAGTAAATCTACGACCGCGAACTCATCGACTGAGCCCACGACCGCACAGGCGCCCTCCAGGTCGAACCCGCCTGCGAAGACCGAACATCGTGCCAGCAATGCCTTTTCGGCATCGTCAAGCAGGTCGTAGGACCATTGAACGGCATGGCGCAACGTCTGATGGCGCTCAAGTCCGCGCCGCGACCCGACGAGCAGCCGGAATCTGTCGTTCAGCCGATCGCGGACTTCGGTAACCGTCATCGACTGCAGGCGTGACGCCGCCAATTCGATACCCAACGGGATCCCGTCGAGGCGTCGGCAGATCTCGACGATGGCCCTCGCGTGGGCTAGGTCCGTCCGCGAGATCTCCGGGGCGACCGCTCGGGCGCGCTCGACAAAGAGCGCTGCTGCAGTCGAGTCGATTTCTAAAGACGGTACGGACCAGAGGTGTTCATCGGACGCCCGCAGTCCTTCCCTGCTAGTGGCCAGCATCCTCACGGTCGTCGATTGAGTCAGAATCTTCTCGATCAGATCGGCCGCCGAATCGAGGATGTGCTCACAGTTGTCGAAAACCAGCAGCCGCGACCGTCCATCCAAAGCGGTGGCGATGCTCTCCGCCAGACTCAGCCCCGGTTGCTGAGTGATTCCGAGTACCGCCGCCACCGCATCGGGTAACGCCCCGGGTTCGCCGACCGCGGCCAACTCGATCACAAACACGCCGTCCGGGAAGTCGTTTGCGCAGCGCGCCGCCAACTCCAGAGCGCAGCCGGGTCTTGCCCACGCCGCCCACACCGGTCAATGTCACCATCCGGTGCGACTTCAGCAGCACTTCCAACTCGTCCAATTCCGCGTCGCGCCCGATGAAGCTGGTTGTCGGCTGCCGAAGATTTCCCGGCATCGGGTCGAGCGTCCTCAGCGGCGGGAATTCGGTACGCAAACCCGAGGTCCGAACCTGAAACAGGTTGACGGGTCTGGTGATATCGCGCAGTCGATGTGACCCCAGATCGACCAGGTCGGTGCCGCTGAGGAGCTCGGCCGTCGCGCCGTCCAGCAGGATTTGGCCGCCGTGACCTGCGGCCATCAGTCGGGCCGCCCGATTGAGCACAACACCGAAGTAGTCGTCACCGCGAAGCTCGGCCTCGCCGGTGGCGATGCCCATCCGCACCGGCAGTTCAAGCGCCCGTTGCGCGGCCACAGCGGCGTCGACGGCTGAACGCGGCGACGAAAACGCTGCGCACACCCCGTCGCCGGTGTGCTTGAACAACCAACCCTTGTTCGCCTCGACGACATTTCGCATCAGGTCGTCATGTGCCGTGAGCGCAGTCCGCATTGCGTCGGCATCGGCTTCCCACCGCCGCGTCGACCCCTCGATGTCGGTGAACAGGAACGTGAGCACTCCCGACGGCGCGACCACGGTCATCGGCGAATCGTAAGTCCGAACGGGGGTCCCACCTGCGTTTTCTGCCCTCTTGACACCCGTCAAGTTCGAGGCGTCGTAAAGTTCAGCCATGCAGATTCGCGAGCATGCCGAAGCCCACCCCGACAAGCCGGCCGTCATCATGCACCCGTCAGGGAACGACGGTGACGTTCGGCGAGCTGGAGGCCAGCGCGAACCGGCTTGCGCACTTCTTCCGCCGCAACGGTCTGCGCGAGGGCGATGCGATCGCGATCCTGATGGAGAACAACGAGCACTACCACGCGGTGATGTGGGCGGCGCGCCGCAGCGGCCTGTACTACGTGCCGATCAACACCCATCTCACCGCCGCTGAGGCGGCCTACATCATCGACAACAGCAGCGCCAAGGCCATCATCGGATCGGCGGCGCTGCGGAAGACCCTCGAAGGCCTCGAGGCGGAGCTGCCCAACGGGCTGCCCGGGCTGCTGATCGTCGTCGACGACGACCTCGACGGCTGGCACCGGTACCCCGAATGCGTTGCCGACGAACCCGATACGCCGATCGACGACGAGATCGAGGGCGACCTGCTGCAGTACTCGTCGGGCACCACGGGCCGCCCCAAGGGCATCAAACGCGAGCTCCCGCATGTGCCACCCGCGGAGGCGCCGGGCATGATGTCGGGCCTGGTGGGCTTCTGGCTCGACTCCGAGGCGGTCTATCTCAGCCCCGCCCCGCTCTATCACACCGCGCCCTCGGTGTGGTCGATGACGATCCAGGGCGCGGGCATCACGACGGTGGTGATGGACAAGTTCGACGCCGAAGGCTGCCTGGACGCGATCCAGCGTGAGCGCGTCACCCACGGCCAGTTCGTTCCCGCGATGTTCACCCGCATGCTGAAACTGCCGCAGTCCGTGCGTGATTCGTACGACCTGTCCAGCCTGAAGCGGGTCATGCACGCGGCAGCGCCGTGCCCGGTGGAGATCAAGAAGCAGCTGATCGACTGGTGGGGACCGATCGTCGACGAGTACTACGCCTCCTCGGAGGCCATCGGTTCGACGCTGATCACCGCCGACGAATGGCTGGCGCATCCGGGCTCGGTGGGCAGATCGATGATGACCCCGCTGCACATCCTCGACGAGGACGGCAACGAACTGCCCCCGGGCCAGGCGGGCGAGATCTACTTCGAGGGCGGCTTCGACTTCGAGTACCTCAACGATCCGGAGAAGACGGCGAAGTCACGCGACAAGCACGGCTGGAAGACCGTCGGCGACATCGGCTATCTCGACGAGGACGGCTACCTCTACCTCACCGACCGCCGCCACCACATGATCATCTCCGGCGGGGTGAACATCTATCCGCAGGAAGCCGAGAACATGCTCGTCACCCACCCGAAGGTGATGGACGCCGCGGTCTTCGGCATCCCCGACGACGAGATGGGGCAGAGCGTCAAGGGTGTCGTGCAGACCGTCGATCCGGCCGACGCCACCGACGAGTTCGCCGAGGAACTGCTGGGCTGGCTGCGGGATCGACTTGTCGCACTACAAGTGTCCGCGGTCCATCTCGTTCGAGGCGCAGTTGCCGCGCACCGACACCGGCAAGCTGTACAAGCAGGAGCTGATAGCGAAGTACTCATAGGGCAAGCTGTGACGATGCGCGGCGACGAACCCGGTGGCCCCTACTTCGACGACCTCGAGGTCGGCCAGGTCTTCGACTGGGCGCCGTCGATGACGCTGACGGCCGGCGCCGCAGCGGTGCACCAGTCCATCGTCGGTGACCGGCTTCGCCTCGCGCTCGACGCCGATCTCGCGATCGCGGTAACCGGCGCGACCGGCGCGCTCGCGCACCCGCAACTCGTCTGCGACGTCGCCATCGGCCAGACCACTCTGGCGACTCAACGCGTGAAGGCCAACCTGTTCTATCGCGGCCTTGCCTTTCACCGGTTTCCCGTCATCGGCGACAGCCTGTTCACCCGCACCGAGGTCGTCGGCCTGAAGCAGAACTCCACCAAGCCCGGCCGTCCTCCGACCGGCCTCGCGGCGCTACGGATGACCACCATCGACCAGATCGGCAGGCTGGTGCTCGACTTCCACCGCTGCGCCATGCTCCCGCTGCGTGACGGGGCCGCCGACACCGGCCACGCCGACGACATGTCGGCGATCGGCGCGGACGCGGGGCACCGAACCGATCCGACTGCCGACTGGGACGCCGACGCTTTTCGCGCGAGGGTGCCCGGCACCCATTTCGATTCCAGCCTTGCCGGTTCGGTGCTGCACAGCACCGCCGATGTCGTCAGCAGCGCCCCCGAGCTGGCGCGGCTGACCTTGAATATCGCCGCGACGCACCATGATTCGCGCGTCGGCGGCCGGCGGCTCGTCTACGGCGGCCACACCATCGGGTTGGCGTTCGCCCAGGCCACCCGGCTTCTGCCGAATCTCGCGACGCTGCTGGGCTGGGAGTCCTGCGACCACACCGGGCCGGTGCACGAGGGCGACACGCTGTACAGCGAACTGCATGTCGACGGCGCGGTTCCATTGCCCGACGGTCGCGGCGGTGTGTTGAAGCTGCGATCCCTGGTCTACGCGGTCGGCGACGACGCCGATGACCGGCAAGTACTGGACTGGCGCTTCACGGCGCTGCAGTTCTGAAGGCCAGCGTTACGCCGAGCGTGCGTGTCTGCCGTGCGACACGCGGCCAAACACCTGATTTCACGCACGCTCGCGGGTACGGGAATGAGCTATTTGAGCAGCGGGTCGCGAGGCAGGCCGAGGATGCGCTCGGCGATCGTGTTGCGGGTGATCTCCGATGTGCCGCCTGCGATCGTCATCGCCCTGCTGCCCAGGTAGCTGCGGATCAGCTTCTGGTTCTGGCCGACGACGGCCGCCGATCCGGCCAGTGCGATGCCCAATTCGGTTAGGTGCTGGCCTGATTCGGCGACCAACAACTTGGTGACGTTGCCCTCCGGCCCCGGCTCGGCGCCCGCGATGGCGCGACTGGCCCGCCGCAGGTTCAGCAGGCGCAGGGTGTGCATCTCGGCGATGACCTCGCCTGCCCGCCGCACATGGTGGGCCGCGACGTCGGCGGGCACGCTGTCGAGCAGCTTGACGAGGTCGTCGACATCGAACCCGGTCGTGCCGCCGGAGCCGCCGCCGATCGAGATCCGCTCGTTGCCGAGCGTTGCCCTCGCCACCAGCCACCCCTTGTTCACGTCGCCGACCACATCCTCGTCGGGGACGAAGACGTCGTCGAAGAAGACCTCGTTGAAGTGGGCGTCGCCGGTGATGACCGCGCAGCGGATTGACCTTGACGCCAGGTGCTTTCATGTCGATCGCCATCATGGTCACCCCCGCGTGCTTGGGTGCGTCGGGGTCGGTGCGCACCGTGGCCAGCCCCCACTGGCAGTGCTGCGCGAGGCTGGTCCACACCTTCTGCCCGGTGACCTTCCAGCCGCCGTCGACCTTCTTGGCGGCCGTTCGCACCGCGGCGGCATCCGAGCCGGCACCCGGCTCGGAGAACAGCTGGCACCACATCACCTGTCCGCGCAGCACCGGTTCGACCCAGCGCTCACGCTGGTCGTCGGTGCCCGCCTGGGCGATGGTCAGCGCCACCCAACCGGTGATGCCCATGTCCGCGCGCTCGACGTCGGCGAACTCCTCCTCGATGACCAATTGCTCGAGCACATCGGCCGCGCGGCCCCACGGCTTCGGCCAGTGCGGGACCAGATAGCCGGAGTCGACGAGGAAGTCGCGCTGCTTGTCCTCGGGCAGCGAGCGGACCTTGTCGAGGGCCTCGGCGGCCTGTCGGCGATACTCGTCGGCCTCCGCCGGCAGCGTGAACGAGGCACCGTGCGCCTGGCCGCTGCGCTGCGCCCTCCACGACGTCCAACAGCGGGTCGGCGCCGTCGCCCATCAGTGCGGCCAGCGTGCGAGCCCGGCGAAGGTAGAGATGTGCGTCGTGCTCCCAGGTGAAGCCGATGCCACCGTGCAGCTGAATGTTGTTCTGCGCGTTGAAGACCTGCGCACGGATGGCGTGTGACGCCGCGACCGCGGCAGCGAACCAGGCGCTGTCGAGATCGTCGGCGCGCGCGGCATCCCACGTCGCGGCGGTGGTCTGTTCGGCGTCGACGAGCATGTTGGCGGCGTGGTGCTTGACGGCCTGGAAGGTGCCGATGGTCCTGCCGAACTGCTCGCGAACCTTGGCGTACTCCACTGCCATCTCCAGCGCTGGCCCAGCTCACCCCGACCGCTTCGGCCGATGCCAGGATCCGGAAAACCGTGCGGGCCCGCCGTGCCGCCGCCGCGCAAGCACCCGGTCCTCGGGCACCGTCACGCCATCGCAATGCGACCGAGCCGACGGTGCGTGACGTGTCCAGTGACTCCAGCGCGTTCACCGTGACGCCCTCGGCCGAGGCGTCGACGACGACCACGTCGTCCCCGGCGACGAGCACCAGCACGTCGGCGTCGGGTGCCCCGAGTACGGCCGGGACTTTCACCGGTGACGACCAGATCGGAGCCGACGACGACGCTGCCCGACAAGCCAACCGCGCCGACCTTCGTACCGTCGGCGAGCGCCGGGAAGTAATTGGGCGCGAAGCGAATCGGGCGCGCAGCGGTCGATCACCACGGATGCGGCCACCGTCGGCAGGAACGGCCCTGGAGTCAGCTCACGGCCCTGGGCCTCCAGCACGATCGCGAGTTCCGAAAGCCCGAACCCCGAGCCGCCGTGCTCCTCTGCGATGGCGAGCCCGAGCCAACCCAGCTCCGCGGCGGCCTTCCACACGTCATCCGGGTTCGAGGAACCGCCCTCGAGCGTCGCGCGAGCACTCGCTCGGCTCGACAACCGCGTCAGTTGGCCGATGGCCGCGTCGGCGAGGTCCAGGTGTTCGTCGGTGATGGCCAGTGCTGACTTGCTCACGGTGGAAGTCCTTTTGCCGTTGACGGGTGTCAGATGGAAGTCAACCCGCATTCTGACAGGTGGCGATGTGTGATGTGGATCACATTCCGGCCTTCAACGTGCAGTTAGTAGACAACCTTCGAATGTTGTCGTTTCACGCGGGGACAGCGGGGTACATTCGGGCAATGACGGTACGGCCGGACGCCCGGTACCCCGCGCCCAAATTGTGGAATCGCGCCCGGTGGTTCCTGCGTGCAGGCCCTTCCGACTACCTGCTGGCGATGAGCGTCGCGTCGGCGTCACTGCCGGTGATCGGGAAACGCCTTGAGCCCCTTGGTGCTGCGACCGCCATGGGCATCTGGGGATACCGCCACGTGCCCGACTTCATGTCGTCGACCGCGCGTGGCTGGTTCGCGCCGGGCAACGGCGAGATCCGCAAGCAGGAACGCGACGCGACCAACTCCGTCGCCGAGGCCGCGCTGCGCGGGATCGTGCCCGCCGTCGATCTGGCGATCGAGTGGCCCGCCCCTGAGCAGGCCCCGCCGCTGTGGAAGATGCGCCAGCACCGGCGCAGCGTGCACCGCAGCTCGGTACGCTACGGCGACCACCCCTCACAGTTGCTGGACGTCTGGCGGCGCGAGGATCTGCCCGTGGAGCCCGCGCCGGTGTTGATCTTCGTGCCCGGTGGCGCCTGGATAAGTGGCAGCCGCCTGCTGCAGGGGTACGCGCTGATGTCGCATCTGGCCGAGAAGGGCTGGGTGTGCCTGTCCATCGACTACCGGTGTTCACCGCACAACCGCTGGCCGCAGCACATCACCGATGTCAAGACAGCGATCGCGTGGGCGCACGCCAACGTGGACCGATTCGGCGGCGACCGCAATTTCGTTGCCGTGGCGGGCTCTTCGGCCGGCGGCCATCTGGCCGCACTGGCCGGCCTCACCGGCAATGACCCCGAGATGCAGGTCGACCTGCCGGACGGCTCGGACACCACCGTCGACGCGGTCGTCGGAATCTACGGTCGCTACGACTGGGAAGACCGCTCCACCCCGGAGCGCGACCGGTTCGTCGACTTCCTCGAGCGCGTCGTCGTCAAGCGCAGGATCAGCCGCCACCCGGAGATCTTCCGGAAGGCCTCGCCGATCGCGCGGGTGCACGCGGACGCCCCGCCCTTCCTGGTCATTCACGGCACCGGCGACTCGGTCATCCCGGTCGCGCAGGCCCGCAGCTTCGTCGAGCGGCTGCGTTCGGTGTCCCGTTCGGTCGTGGGCTACGTGGAGCTACCGGGTGCCGGGCACGCCTTCGACATGACCGACGGCGCCCGCACCGGAACGATGGCGACCGCAATCGGCTTGTTCCTCAACCAGGTTCATCGAAACCGATCGCTGGTCGAAGGCCAAAGAGGTTATATAGACACCTCCGGACAGGAGGTGCGTGGTTGAAGAGGCTCAGCGGGTGGGACGCGGTACTGCTGTACTCCGAGACGCCCACCGTGCACATGCACACGCTGAAGCTGGCGGTGATCGAACTCGACGACCTCAAGGGCCGCAAGTTCGGAGTCGAGGAGTTCCGCAAGGTCATCCACAGCAGGCTGGACAAGCTGGAACCGTTCCGCTACGAGCTCGTCGACATCCCGTTCAAGTTCCACCACCCGATGTGGCGGGAGAACTGCGAAGTCGACCTCGAATACCACGTGCGCCCGTACCGAGTCGATAGTCCGGGCGGCCGGCGCCAGCTCGACGAAGCGGTCGGCAGGATCGCGAGCACCCCGCTTGACCGCATCCAAGCCGCTGTGGGAGATGTACTTCATCGAGGGCCTCGCCAACGGCCGGATCGCGGTGCTCGGCAAGATCCACCACGCGCTGGCCGACGGTGTGGCATCGGCGAACCTGCTGGCTCGCGGGATGGACCTACAGCAGGGACCACAGGCCGAACATCATTCGTACACAACCGATCCCGCGCCGGGCCGTGCGGAGCTGATGCGCTCCGCGTTCGCCGATCACATGCGTCAGATCGGACGACTGCCGGCTGTGATGCGCTACACCGCGCAGGGCATCGGCAGGGTTCGCAAGAGCAGCAAGAAGCTCTCTGCCAGAACTGACGCGGCCGTTCACTCCGCCGCCGTCGTTCATGAACCACCGTGTCGACGCGCAGCGCAAGTTCGCGACTGCAACGCTGGCGCTCGCGGACGTCAAGGAAACGGCCAAACACCTCGGCGTCACGATCAACGACATGGTGCTCGGAATATCGGCGGGCGCGCTGCGCAGGCTGTCGCTGACGTACGACGGTCACGCCGATCACCCGCTATTGGCTTCCGTCCCAGTGAGTTTCGACTTCTCCAGGGATCGCATCTCGGGTAATCGGTTCACCGGCGTGATGATGGTGGTGCCGATCGAGATCGACGACCCGGTGCAGCGGGTGCAGGCCGTGCACGACGCCGCGGTCGACGCCAAGGAGACCCATCACCTGATGGGACCGGAACTCGTCAGCCGGTGGTCGGCGTACTTCCCGCCCGCGCCCTCCGAGCGGCTGTTCCACTGGCTCGCCGACAAGGACGGCCAGAACAAGGTGCTCAACCTGCCGATCTCCAACGTGCCGGGACCGCGCGAGCCGGGTCGTGTCGGTGGCGCGCTGGTGACCGAGATCTATTCGGTCGGTCCGTTGACGACCGGCAGCGGCTTGAACATCACCGTGTGGAGCTACGTCGATCAGCTCAACATCTCGGTGCTCTCGGACGGCGCGACGCTGTTGGATCCACACGAGCTGACCGATGCGATGATCGAGGCGTTCGTCGAAATACGCGGCGCCGCCGGACTTTCCGAGGAGCTGACGGTCGTCGAGAAGGCGATGGCGCAGTAGCTATCTCTCGCCCCGCTTGGCGTGCACCCAGGACAGGAACTTTGCAACCGCTTGAGCCGTGTAGTGGCCGCGCGGGGATCCGAAGAAGTCGAAGGCGTGCTGGGCATGCGGGATCTCGGAGTAGGCGACGGTCTCCTTCGACACGTCGCGCAACGCAGCGACGAAATCACGAGCCTCGGGCACGGGAATCAGCGAGTCGTCGGTTCCGTGCAGGACGAAGAACGGTGGGGCGTCGGGCCGCACCCGCGTGATAGGTGACGCGTCGAGGTAGACCTGCCTGTGGTTCTTCAAGCTCTTGCGAACCACGATCCGCTGCAACATGATCAGCACGAACTCCCAGCGACCGGGGCCCCTTGTGGTGAACCAGTCGTAACGCCCGTAGATCGGCACTGCGGCAACCACCGAGGTGTCGGCGTCCTCGAACCCCGGCTGGTACTGCGGATCGTCGGGAGTCAACGCGGCGAGGGCCGCGAGATGACCGCCCGCCGAGCCGCCGGTGATCGCGACGAAGTCGGGGTCGCCGCCGTATTCGGCGATGTGTTCCTTGATCCACGCCAGAGCGCGTTTGACGTCGACGATGTGGTCGGGCCAGGTGTGGCGGGGGCTGACGCGGTAGTCGATGGAGATGCACACCCAGCCCCGCTCGGCGAGGTGGCTCAGCAGCGGGTAGGCCTGCGGACGCCGCATGCCGATCGTCCACGCGCCGCCCGGCACCTGCAGCAGCACCGGGGCCTTGCCGTCGCGGGGCAGGTCGCGGCGGCGCCAGATGTCGGCGCAGTTCGCGCGCGGGTGAGGGCCGTACTTGACCGTGTCGGCCTTTTCGACATACCTGCGGCGGATCAGCTCGTTCGGTGGCACTCCGACGAGGTTGACCCGCCTCAATGGCTGCGACTGCGCGGCGACGGCCTCGTAGTCGTCGCCGAGCGTGTCCTGCAGCGGTGTCTCGAAATACTGCTCCGACTTCACATTGCGGTACATGATCAGGCCCAGCAGGCCCCAGGTGATTCCCTTGAGCAGCAGGGCAACTCGGCCGCCTCGGCTCCGGTAGTCGCCACGCAGCCAACGCCAGGCCGCACCGAGCACGGAGCCCACCAGGTACAGCGGCGCCATCTCGGTGGTCGGCCAGCCCAAGAAGAACGCCGGGATGGTGGGATATCCGTCGCGGCCGAATGGCCGCACACCGTTCGCGGCGTTCGCGAGTTCCATGCCTGCGCGGAGCGCGGGTCTGCGCTTACGCATTGTCCACCAGCGCGAGAAGGTCTTTGCGCACGATCTTGCCGGTGATGCTTCGCGGGAGTTCATCGAGCACGGTGATCTGCCGCGGCACTTTGTAATTCGCCAGACTGTCGCGAACATACTGTTTCAAGGTGTCCGACGTTGCGCCCGCGCCGTCGGTCAGGACCACGAACGCCGCCAGCCGCTGACCGTACTGTTCGTCGTCCACCCCGATCACCGTTGCCTCGGCCACATCGGAATGGGATGCCAGCGTCTTCTCGACCTCGATCGGGTACACGTTCTCGCCACCGGAGACGATCATCTCGTCATCGCGGCCGACGACGAACAGTCGGCCGTTCTCGTCGACGTAGCCCATGTCGCCGGATGCCATGAAGCCGTCGTGGAAGTCCTTGGTCTTGCCCGACGTGTACCCGCCGAACAGGGTGCCGCTGCGGCAGTAGATCTGGCCGACCTCACCGGTCGGCGTCTCACGGAAGTCCTTGTCCAGCACCCGAATTTCGGTACCCGGCGCCGGTTTGCCCGCAGTATCGGGAGCAGCTCGCAGGTCCTTAGGCGTGGCGGAGGCGATCAAGCCGGCCTCCGTGGCGTTGTAGTTGTTGTAGATGACATCACCGAACTGATCCATGAATGCCGTCACGACATCGGGGCGCATTCGTGACCCCGATGCAGCGGCGAACCGCAGGGATCGTCCGCTGTAGCGATTACGTACCCCGTCGGGGAGTTCCATAATCCGGTCGAACATGACGGGAACCACGGCCAGGCCGGTCGCGCGGTGCCGGTCGACCAACTCCAGCGTCGCCTCCGGGTCGAACTTGCGTCGTGTCACGATCGTGCACGCCATCGTCGCGGCGAAGATCAGCTGGGAAAAGCCCCAGGCATGAAACATCGGCGCCGCGATGACGATCGCCTCCTCGGTGTGCCACGGCGTGCGGTCCAGGATCGCCTTGAGCGCGCTGGGGTCCCCGCCGGTCAGCTTGGCGCCCTTAGGGGTGCCGGTGGTGCCCGACGTCAACAGGATCGTTCGCGGTTTCTCCTTGGCCCGCTGCGGTTCCTGACCTTTGTGTGCGATGACCAACTTCTCGACGGTGAGCGAGTCTCCGTGCGCCGAAGGGTCATCGGTCCAGGCGACGATCCTCGTCGCGGCCGGGCTGTCGATCAGCGCGCGGTCGACGGTCTCGGTGAACTCCTCGTCGTAGACGACGGCGTCGGCCCCCTCACGAGCGACCACTTCGGCCAACGCGGGGCCGGCGAACGACGTGTTCAGCAGCAACAGATCGGAGCCGATACGGTTCGCCGCGACGACGGCCTCGATGAAGCCGCGGTGATTGCGGCACATGATCCCGATCACCTTCGGCGCTCCGCCGGGCAGCGACTGAAGGGCAGCGCCGAATGCGTCGCACCGCTCGTCGATCTCGCGCCACGTCAGGGTGCCCAACTCGTCGACGAGGCCGGGACGATCCGGGCAGCGCTGCGCCGCCGAGGCGAAACCCGAGACAGCGGAGATGTTTTCGCGCTGCATCGCCCCGGCGATGCGCAGGTACTTGTCCGGCCGCAGCGGCGCTATCAGCCCGGCCCGCCGCATGGTGGCGACAAGGCCCAGTGTGTCGTTCAGCCGGTCCAGCAGCGCCATGACGCGATTCAGCCCAGCACCGGCAGCCGGCGTTCGGAAGCGAGTTCGTCGAGCGCGCGCTGCATGACATGCCGGACGTGAGCGTCGACCTCGTCGATGTCGGGGTTCTCGCCGAACTCGGCGACGATGTCGATCGGCGGCAGCACCTGCATCACGATCTTGGCGGGCAGCGGGATGTTGGGCGGGATCACCAGGCTCAGCCCGAACGGGAAGCCGAACGAGATCGGCACGATCTTGGCGCGCGCCAGCCGCGCGATCGGTCCGAGCCGCTTGGCCAGCCAGGTGCCACGGGTCAGGTAGAGCTGAGTCTCCTGGCCGCCGATCCCGACCGTGGGCACGATCGGCACCCCGGCATTCAGCGCGGCCTTGACGTACCCGGTGCGGCCGCCGAAGTCGATGACGTTCTCCGAGAACGTCGGCCGGTACACGTCGTAGTCGCCGCCGGGGAACACGACGACGAGGCCGCCGGACCGCAGCGCATCGTCGGCGTTCTCGTGGTTGGCGCTGATGTAGCCGATCTTCTTGAAGAAGTCGCCCGTCGGTCCCATCATCAGCATGTCGTGGCTCAGGGTGTACAGCGGCCGGTCGTAACCGTGCTGCTCGTAGAAGTGAGCCGAGAGGATCGGGCACGTCCATCGGCAACATGCCGCCGGAGTGGTTGGACACCAGCAACGCGCCACCGGGCGGCATGTTCTCCAGGCCGCGCACTTCCGAACGGAAGTAGCGCTTGAGGAACGGCCGGGTCAGGCCCATCACGCGTGCGGTGAGGCCCGGATCCCACTTGGTGAGTTCCGACGACTCGATGTCGGTCGTGGCCATGGCGCCCCCTTGGTCAAACTAGAACGTGTTCTAATTTTACATAGTACCCACTCGCTGTCACGCGCCGACCCCCGGTCGATAGCATCTCCGACGTGAGCGAAGAAGCCAACAGCGAAGAAGTCGTCCTGGTCGAGCAGCGCGGCCGGATTCTCATCATCACCATCAACAGGCCGCAGGCCAAGAACGCGGTGAACGCCGCGGTCAGCCAAGGTCTGGCCGACGCCGTGGACCGGCTCGACGGCGACCCCGGCCTCTCCGTGGGTGTGCTGACCGGCGCGGGCGGGTCGTTCTGCGCCGGTATGGACCTCAAGGCGTTCGCCCGTGGCGAGAACGTCGTCGTCCAGGGCCGCGGAATGGGGTTCACCGAGCGACCGCCCGCCAAGCCGCTCATCGCCGCCGTCGAGGGCTACGGCCTTGCCGGCGGGATGGAGCTGGCGCTGGCCTGCGACTTGATCGTCGCGTCGAAGGACGGGGCGTTCGGCATCCCCGAGGTCAAGCGTGGTCTGGTCGCGGGTGGTGGCGGATTGCTCCGGCTTCCGCAGCGGATCCCGTATGCGATCGCGATGGAGCTGGCGCTGACCGGCGACCAGTTGCCCGCCGCGCGCGCACAGGAATTGGGGCTTGTCAGCGTGCTCGCCGAACCCGGCAAGGTGCTTGACGCCGCGATCGAACTCGCCGAGAAGATCACCGCCAACGGTCCGCTCGCGGTGGCGGCCACGAAGCAGATCATCGTCGAATCCCGCGGCTGGTCGCCCGACGACATGTGGAAGAACCAGACCAAGATCCTGGCGCCGGTCTTCATGTCCAACGACGCCAAGGAGGGCGCGATCGCGTTCGCCGAGAAGCGACCGCCGAAGTGGACGGGCACCTAGACACCTATTTCGCCCGGGTCTCCTACACCGGGCCGACCGAGCCGACGCTGGACGTGCTCGGCACGCTGGTGGCTGCGCACAACCGCTCCATCCCGTTCGAGAACCTCGACCCGTTGATGGGCATACCCGTTGTCGACCTGGGGACCGATGCGCTTTTCGGCAAGCTGGTCGGCAGGCGTCGCGGCGGGTACTGCTTCGAGCACAACGGGGTGATGGCGCATGTGCTGTCGCAGTTGGGTTTCGGCGTCGAAATTCTCGGCGGCCGGGTGGTGTGGATGAACACCAGCGGCGAGCTTCCCGCCCAGACGCACCAGGCGCTCGCGGTGACGGTGCCCGGTGTCGACGGCCGCTATCTCGTCGACGTCGGCTTCGGTGGCCAGACCCTGTCGTCGCCGATCCGGTTCGAGACAGGCACCGTGCAGCAGACCCGCCACGAGCCGTACCGACTCGTCGAGCACGGCGACGGCTACCTGTTGGAGACAGAGGTTCACGACAAGTGGGAACCGCTCTACATGTTCACCAACCGGCCGTTCCCGATGATCGACCGGCAGGTCGGAAGCTGGTATGTCTCAACGTATCCGGAGTCGCACTTCGTCAGCGGGCTCACCGCCGCGCTTGTCACCGACGATGCGCGCTGGAATATGCGCGGGCGAAACCTCGCCATTCACAGCAAGGGGCGAAGCGAGCGGATTCGCTTCGACACAGCGGCCGAGGTCGTCGAGGCGCTGACCGACCGGTTCGGCATCGACCTCACCGGCCTCGGGGACGTCGAGGCCCGCGTCAGCGAGGTGATGGACAGCTGACGACGAGATCCCATGGATCGCCGGTCGCCAGCGCCATGCGGCCGAGCCGCCGCGCGTAGCTCGCGGTGCCGCCGAAGTCGTCGACCCAGCTTCGTGCCCTCATCGTGGCCAGCCACAACCGGTGCTCGATCGTCACGCCGATCGCGCCGTGCAGCTGGTGCGCGATGGTGGTGACGGGCTCGACGGCACGGCCCACTGCAACCTTGGCCACCGTCACGGCATAGTCGGCCGCAGCGCTGTCGAATCCGTAGTCGGCCGCTGCAGCGATCGCCAATGACGTTGCGGCGCGGGCCCTCTCGATCTCGCCCGCCATCGCCGCCAACGAATGCTGCACGGCCTGAAACGCGCTCAGCGACCTGCCGAACTGCTCCCGTTCACGGGTATGGGCCACCGTGAGGTCCAGCGCTGCGTCCAGCGCACCGACGATCTGCACGCAGCGGGCCCACGCACCGCGGCGGACAAGCTCGTCCGCCAGCGCAGGCGCCACCGAAGCGAACCGGTCGACGGGGAGCTCGAAGGCGAACGTCCCGCGGGGTTCGCCGGCCAGGTTGTGGTGGTCAGCCACGTCCTGGTCGTCGACGACCGCGACGTAAAGCTCGTCGGCGGTGCGGGCGGCCAGCACTACGGCGTTGGAACGCGGCCACGGCACGTCGCGGGCCGTGCCGGTGATCGCGCCGTCGGCGACGTCGGCGTCGGCGATCGCGACGGTCAGCGGCCCGGCCTCCGGCACGTCGATGTCGGCCTCGCCCGCGAGCCAGCACGCCAGCAGATCCGTCTCGGCGACCGGGACCGCACCCGCATGACGGGCCAGGCCCGACAGCACGATCGCGGCCTCGGCCGGACCCGCGTCCTGGCTGCTCGTCAGCCGGCTCAGCCCCGTCTCCTCGAGGTTGCGCCACAGCTGCTCGTCGAACTCGTCGGGCACGCCGCGGTGACCGAGCCGGGCGTCGAACGAGCGGCGGCCGATGTCGTCGACGAGCTTCGCCAGCTCGTTCATCGCGCCCCCATGCCCTTGGCCACGACGCCGCGCAACACCTCGTTGGTGCCTCCGCGCAGCGTGAACAACGGCGAATGCAGCCGCGCGGTCGCCAGCAAGCCACGAAGCAACGGAGCGTGCGGTGACCGCGGGTCGACGCCGTCGATCAGGTCGGCCACCAGCTCCACCGAGTCCTGCTCGAAGCGGGTGCCGAGGTCCTTCACCAAGGCGGCGCGGGTCGCGGCGTCACCGCCTTCCGACAGCGTGCGGGCCACCGACACCGAGAGCTGGCGCAGCGAGATCATCCGGGCCATCAGGTCGCCCACCTCGGCGGCCGTGCGGTCGTCGACGTCGTGTTCGGCCAGTGCCCGGATGGCGGTGAAGATCAGCGTCGCGGTGGACAGGATCCGTTCTGGCCCACTGCGTTCGAAGCCGAGCTCGGCGGTGACCTGATGCCAGCCGTCACCGATCTCGCCCAGCACGTCGCGGTCGGCGACGAACACCTCGTCGAAGGTCACCTCGTTGAAGTGGTGTTCGCCGTTCATCAGCTGGATCGGGCTGATCGTGATGCCCGCGGCATCGGTCGGCACGATGAACTGGCTGAAGCCGGCGTGGCGGTGCTTCGGGTCGGGCGGGCCGGTTCGGGCCAGCACGACGATCTGGTGGGCGACGTGCGCGCCGCTGGTCCACACCTTCGTGCCGCTCAGCAGCCAGCCGCCGTCCGTCGCGACCGCCCGCGTCTTGACCGCGGCGAGATCGGAGCCCGCGCCGTGCTCGCTCATCCCGATCGCCGAGTACAGCTTGCCCGCGACGATGCGGGGCAGCAGCCGCTGCCGCTGCTCCTCGCTGCCGTATGCGAGAAGGCCTGGCGCCACCTGCCGGTCGGCGATCCAGTGAGCGGCGACGGGCGCGCCGTGCGCCAGCAGTTCCTCGGTCACCACATAGCGATGCAGGTAGCCGAGACCGTGGCCGCCGTATTGGGTCGGGATCGTCAGGCCGACGAACCCGGCATCGGCCAGCCGGGCGGAGAAGTCGGGGTCCCATTTCGCGAGCCAGCAGTCGACCGCGGGTTCCCAACCGAATTCGGCGCGATCAGCGGTCAGGAAGTCCCGGATCGACGTACGCAGCCCGGCCAGTTCGCCGTCGTCGGCGCACAGGGCTTCGAATTCGCTCAACTGGCAGCACCGACTTTCCGTGATCCGCGGCTACTCTAGCTGTCGATGTCGACGATCTATTTCACCGCTTCCAGCATCGACGGCTACATCGTCGACGACCGAGACAGCCTGGACTGGCTGCTGTCGCGCAACATCGACGCCGACGGTCCTTTCGGCTATCGCGCGTTCGCCGAGTCGGTCGGTGCGCTGGTGATGGGCGCGACGACCTACGAATGGCTCGTCGCGAATGAGCCCGGCGAGTGGCCGTACAAGCAGCCCACATGGGTGCTGACCCACCGTCCGAACATCGTGCGGCCGGGCAATCCGGTGTACACCCACAGCGGCGATGTCACCGAACTGCAGCCAAAGCTGTTGCAGGCGGCCGGTTATCAGGATGTCTGGGTGGTCGGCGGGGGTGAAGCGGCAGCGCAGTTCGCCCGTGCGGGGCTCGTCGACGAGTTGATCGTCAGCTATGCGCCGTGCACGCTCGGGACCGGCGGGCGGTTGTTGCCGATTCACACGGAGTGGAAGCTGGTTGAGTCCGACGTGAACGGCGACTTCGTGTGCGCCCGCTGGCGGAAGGCCTAGCGGTCGCCCGTCGGCAGACCGTTACGACGAACGAATTCCCTTGACTTGATGAGGAATTCCATCTGGCTTGCCACCTGACGCAACGGCTCGGCATTGCGGATCGATCGGCACAACACCACGGCGCCTTCCAGTGACGCGATACAGGTGACCGCCAGCGACTCGGCCTCGGCGGCGTCGAAACCGTCGGAGACGAAGGCGCCCGTCAATGCGTCACGCCAGCGCCCGAAGATGTCGCTGGCGATCGAGGTCAGCTGCGCCTCGTCGTTGGTGCAGCCGATCGCCGCCGCGACAACCGGACAGCCCGCGCCGAAGTCGCTCTCTTGCAGCGTGCGCTCCCAGAACTCGGTGAATCCGCGAACGAGCGGGATCGCACCCCGATCGGCGGCGGAATCGATGCTGTCGGCGATGGCCTCACCAGCCCAACGCAACGCTTCAGCCAGGATCTGATTCCTGCCCTCGGGGAAGTGGTAATACACCGATCCTCGGGGGGCGCCGCTGCGGGCCAGCACCTCGTCGATGGTCACGCCCGCGGCACCCCGCTCGCGCATCACCTCGGCGGCACTGATCAACATGTTGCTTCTCGTCGAACCCCGTTTGGTCCGCGTCTTTGTTTCCGGCACGGTCCGAGGACTCCTCACGCCGCGTGCTGGTTGCGAAGCTGCGAAGGCCGCCACCCCATGCTTCGCGGGGCGAAGCGGAACAGCGGTCGGCGACGGTCATGCACACGGTGCGTGAACTGGTGGCCGGCGAAGTTGATCTCGATGACCCACATCGTGTGCCTCCTGATTTCTATGCTGTTCAACATATAACTGCGCAGGCCCACGCGCAATTCCACCCCAAGCAAGTCGCCGCACTGAATCGGTAAACACCGCGTTGAACTGTGTAAACTTGCAGATCAGCGGTTCGGCTCGGGCTGAGCGCAATTATGGGTCATTGCATAGTCGGGGTGATCGCGGTTGACTCGCCTCATGACCGCACCGCAACCCACCCTGGACACCGTCACGTTGGAACGCGATGGCCATGTGCTGGCCATCGGCCTGAACCGGCCCGACAAGCGCAACGCATTCAACCTGGCGATGCTCACCGACCTGTCTCGCGCCTACGCACTGTTGGAGTCCGACGAAACCCTGCGTGCGGGAGTGCTTTTCGCGCACGGAGACCACTTCACATCTGGTCTCGATCTGGTTGACGTCGGGCCGAGCATCGCCGGCGGTCAGGTGCCGTTTCCCGAGGACGGTCGTGACCCATGGCGGCTCGACGGGCCATGGACCAAGCCGATCGTCGCGGCCGCCCACGGCTGGTGCATGACACTTGGCATCGAGTTGCTGCTGGCCGCCGACATCAGGGTCGCAGCCGCAGGCACCCGGTTTTCGCAGATGGAAGTGCTACGCGGCATCTACCCGTTCGGCGGTGCGACCATCCGGCTGCCACGCGACGGCGGGTGGGGCAATGCGATGCGGTGGCTGCTCACCGGCGACGAGTTCGACGCGGAGGAGGCCAGGCGTATCGGGCTGATCCAGGAGATCGCAGCCGACGCCGCGGCGGCGCAGGCCAAGGCCCGCGAAATCGCCCACGCCATCGCCGACCGCGCAGCGCCACTGGGAGTTCGGGCCGTGCTGGCGTCGGCACACCTGGCCCTATCGGACGGCGAGGATGCCGCGATCGAGCGGCTGAGGCCCGAAGTGATGCGACTGTTCGGCACCGCCGACGCCGCCGAAGGCGTGCAGTCGTTCGTCGAGCGTCGCGAAGCGCGATTCCAAGGCAGTTAGGACGGGCTACGCTCGGCTTGAGCCTGAGTGAGAGGGCTAGTCATGGGCCACTACAAGAGCAATGTGCGCGATCTCGAGTTCAACCTCTTCGAGGTGCTCGAACTGGAGAAGGCGTTGGCGACCGGCGAGTTCGGTGACCTCGACGGGGAATCCGTACACCAGATGCTCGACGAGGCGTCGAAGCTGGCCGAGGGGCCGGTCGCCGAGTCATTTGCGGTGTCCGACCGAAATCCGCCGACGTTCGATCCGAAGACCCACGCCGTGTCGTTGCCGGAGCCGTTCAAGAAGTCATTCCACGCCTGGCGGCAGGGCGAGTGGTTCCGGATCGGGCTCGACGAAGGGGTCGGCGGCGTGCCTGCGCCTGCGATGGTCGCGTGGGCGATCAACGAACTGCCATTGGGTGCCAACCCGCCGGTCTTCCTCTATATGGCCGGCCCGATCATGGCGGACATCCTGTACCACATCGGGAACGAACAGCAGCGACACTGGGCGCAATTGGGCGTCGAGCGAAACTGGGCCGCCACCATGGTGCTCACCGAACCCGACGCCGGATCCGATGTCGGCGCGGGACGCACGAAGGCCATCGAGGCCGGCGACGGCACCTGGCACATCGACGGCGTCAAGCGGTTCATCACCAACGGCGACACCGACGATCTGTTCGAGAACATCCTGCACCTGGTGCTCGCGCGACCCGAGGGTGCGGGCCCGGGAACCAAGGGGCTCAGCCTGTTCCTGGTTCCGAAATACCTGCCCGACCCGGAAACCGGAGAACCCGGAGAGCGTAACGGCGTCTTCGTCACCGGCCTGGAACACAAGATGGGGCTGAAGGCGTCGGCGACCTGCGAGCTCACCTTCGGGCAGCACGGCACTCCCGCGGTCGGCTGGCTGGTCGGTGACACCCACAACGGCATCGTCGCAGATGTTCAAGGTCATCGAGTACGCGCGAATGATGGTCGGCACCAAGGCGATTGCGACGTTGTCGACCGGCTACCGGAATGCACTGGAGTATGCGAAGACCCGGATCCAGGGTGCCGACATGACCCAGATGACCGACAAGACCGCGCCGCGGGTCACCATCATTCACCACCCCGACGTGCGCCGTGCGCTGCTGACCCAGAAGTGCTACGCCGAAGGGCTCCGCGCGCTCTATCTCTTCACCGCCGCACACCAGGACCCCGCCGTCGCGGCGATCGTCACCGGAGCCGATGCCGAGCTCGCTGAGCGCGTCAACGACCTGCTGTTGCCGATCGTGAAGGGGGTGGGCTCCGAGCGGGCCTACCAGTGCCTGACCGAGTCGCTGCAGACCTTCGGAGGGTCGGGGTTCCTGCAGGACTACCCGATCGAGCAGTACATTCGCGACGCCAAGATCGACAGCCTGTACGAAGGCACCACCGCGATTCAGGCGCAGGACTTCTTCTTCCGCAAGATCGCCCGCGACCAGGGTGTCGCGCTGCAACACGTCGTCGCGCAGATCCAGAAGTTCCTCGAAAGCGACACCGCCAGAACCGAACTGGCCGACGGCCGCGCGATGCTGGCCACTGCGCTGTCCGCCATGCAGGCTATGACGGCCACCATGACGGGATACCTGCTCAGCGCTCAGGAGAACGCGCGCGACCTGTATCGCGTCGGCCTGGAGTCGGTGGCGTTCCTGCTTGCCGTCGGCGACCTGCTGATCGGCTGGCTGCTATTGGAGCACGCCGAGGTCGCCCTGAACGCGCTGGACGGGGACCCGTCGGATCGCGACCGCGAGTTCTACGCCGGAAAGGTAGCCGCCGCAAACTTTTTCACGAAGAATGTGTTGCCGCGGCTGACCGCCGAGACGAAGATCGTCGAGGGTGTGGACCTGGCGATCATGGACCTACGAGAGGAATCTTTCTGATGAAGGTGATCACGTCGATCGACGACGCCAGCGCCGCGGTGGGCGAGGAGCTCGGTGTCAGCGACTGGCAGGAGATCGACCAGGATCGCATCAACGCATTCGCCGATGCGACCGGGGATCACCAGTGGATCCACATCGACGCCGAGCGCGCCAAGAAGGAAAGCCCTTACGGCACAACGATTGCGCACGGGTTCCTCACGCTGTCCATGATCCCGGCGCTGACGAAGGACAACTACCGCGTCGAGAACGCGAAGATGGCGATCAACTACGGCCTGAACAAAGTGCGGTTCATCGCCGCGGTGCCTGCGGGCGGCCGGATCCGCGCGCGCTCCGAACTCGTCGACGCCGCCAAGGTCGATGACAACACCGTCAACTTGACGGTGAGGAACACCATCGAACTCGACGGGTCGGACAAGCCGGCCGCAGTGGCCGAGACGATCGTGCGGGTGCTTTTCTAGCCGGCGTTCTCCACAGCGACCAGTGCGGCCGCGACGGCGAAGAACTTGTTGGCGCCCAGCTGCCTGACGGTCTTGATGTTGAAGGCTTCCTCGAGGAGTTTGGCGTCCTTGTCGGTCACTCCCGCGAGTGCGGCGGGCGACGCGTCCAGAATCTCCTTGAGCGACTTGCCTTCGTACGCCTTGTCGAGCGACTTCGTCAGATCGACGGATACAGCCATCGGTAACCTCTCTCTCGGTGACAACGGAAGGGTCACCGTAGCGGCCGAGCCTGAAACGCAGCTGTCAGCCCGGGGCGGCAGGGTGTCCCAGCGATCTCATCCGGTTGTCCACAGTCGTAATTTCATCCACAGGTAGGGGTTGGCCTCGTGGTTTGGGTCGGTGGTCGTTGGTAGGTTCGAATGCATGTTCGATGGTGTGTTGCCCGAGGTTGCCGACCTGGCGTCGTTCAGTGACGCCGAGCTGGTGGATGCGGCCGGCGGGTGGGCGCGAACCGAGAACGCGGCGTGTGCGCGCAAGTTGGCGGTGATGGCCGAGCTGTTCGCCCGCCGCACCGGGCTGGCCGCCGGGGAGCGGGAGCTGTGGTGGATCGACCCGCAGGCCGCCGTCACCACCGAGATCGGTGCCGCGGTCAACGTCAGCGCGGGCATGGCGTTGCATCAAACCCATCGCGGGGTGGCGCTGCGCGACCGGCTGCCCAAGGTGGCGGCGCTGTTTGAGGCCGGGCTGGTCGGCGATCTGTTGGTGCGCACGATCGTGTGGCGCACCTATCTGATCACCGACGACGAGGCGATGGCCGCCGTGGACGCCGCGCTGGCCGCGCGGATCACCGGCTGGGGGGTGTTGTCGATCGCCAAGACCGAGGCCGCGATCGACGCGCTGGTCGACGAGCATGATCCGGGCGCGTTGCGGCGCTCGCGCCGAGTCGGCGTCGCAGCCCGACGGTGGAGTTCGGCTCGCCGGGCGATGTGGCCGGCACCACCAGCATGTGGGCCCGGCTGAACTCCCCGGATGCCGCGCTGATCGAGCACAGTGTGGAGGAGTTGGCGCACAGCGTGTGTGAGGCCGACCCGCGCCCGATCAACGAGTTGCGCGCCGCCGCGCTGACCGCGCTGGCCGCCCGCACCGGAGTGGCCTGCCACTGCGGTGAGCCCGACTGCCCCGGCGCCACCCACGACACGCCCACCACCAACGCCGTGGTCTATGTGGTGGCCGACCAGAAATCCGTCGATGCCGCGATCGCTGAGCGTGCCGAGACCGCGGCGCTGCCCGAGGCGCCAGCCACTTCCGAGGGATGCGCGGCCGTCGCGCCGCCGGCCTATGTGTTGGGTGGCGGGGTGCTGCCCACCGCCCTGCTGGGGGCGGTTTTGGAGCGGGCGCGTCTCCGCCAGGTGCGCCATCCCGGCCACACCCCACCCGAACCGCGCTACACGCCGTCGCGGGCCACCTGTGAGTTCGTGCGGTGCCGGGATCTGACGTGCCGCTTCCCGGGCTGTGACAAGCCCGCGCAGTTCTGCGACATCGACCACAGCGTGGCCTACCCGGTAGGTCCGACGCATCCGTCGAACTTGAAGTGTCTGTGCCGTTTTCACCATCTGCTGAAAACATTCTGGAACGGCCCCGGCGGCTGGCGTGACCGTCAGTTGCCCGACGGGACTGTGGTGTGGACTTCGCCTACCGGGCACACCTATACGACCTATCCGGGCAGTAAGCATCTGTTCCCGCAACTGTGTCAGCCCACCGCCACCCTGTGGACCGACGACCCGCCCATTGTCGAGTCGACCGGCGATCGTGGCGCGATGATGCCCAAACGCCGCCACACCCGCGCCCACACCACCGCCAAAGCCATCGCCGCCGAACGCCGACTCAACAACGCCCACGTCGCCGAACGCAACAAACCCCCACCCTTTTGAGCTTGCTGACTCGTTTACCTTCGCCGTCGCCATCGCACTACGAAGTAAATGGCAACCGCGACGAACGGTGTAGCCAAGACAAGCAAGCCCA
The DNA here is from genome assembly GCA_963813275.1 of uncultured Actinomycetota bacterium. Lineage (GTDB taxonomy): Bacteria > Actinomycetota > Actinomycetes > Mycobacteriales > Mycobacteriaceae > Mycobacterium. The sequence goes on from CAWEYH010000004.1 coordinate 342,617, forward strand.
CCCAGGAGGGCGCGGGGTTTCGCAGCACGGGAAAGATGCGCTCGAGAGGCGCGTACCCCAACACAGTGAGAACTGCGACGGCAACTGGCATCCACCAGAGCTTCACCGCACGCCTGATCACGCTGTGTTCGTCGGCCTCGTCGGCGGGTTCCGCTGGTCGACCTTCTAGATCAGCGATGCGCTTTTCGAGGTCGTCCTCCATCAGCGAATGATCCCACCCCGCGAGTCGATGTAGTCGCGGATCAGCGTCAGAAGTCGTTCGCGGCCAAAGGGATCGCCGTGGCCCGGATACACGACGGTCACCGGCAGATCGGCGACTCGCTCGAGTGAACTGATGTAGTCCGCGACCACCGCTCCGCGGATACCGTCCAGAAGTTCCTCACCAGTGTCGAGGTCGTAGACGACGTCGCCGGCGAACAGCACCCCTTCGTGTGGTTCGAAGAAAGCGATGCTGCCAGGACTGTGTCCCGGCAGATGCAGTGCGGTCAGGATTCGGTCGCCCAGGCCGACCGTGTCACCATCGACGATGGGTCGACTCGTCTGCGGCGCAAGGACTTCGAAGGCATCGACGTCGTAATCGGATGTGTGAACTCATGCGCGCCGCCGATGTGGTCCAGATGTGCGTGCGTCAACAACAAGTCCGGCTCGCGCTCGAACAAGTGCGGCGCCCCTGAGCGCAGCGAGTGCACGCCAAGGCCGGCGTCGACCACGACGTCTTTGTCCGCACCCCTCAGATGCCAAATGTTGCACCGCAGGAACGGGTGCACATGGGGCTCGGTGACAAGACCCATCCAGTCGTTGACGCGAGTGGACTCAAACCACTCGGTGGCGACCGGAAGCGTGGCCGTGGCGACTACTCCGGCTTGTAGCCGAACGGCAGCAGCACGCTCTTGGCCTGCGTGTACTGCTCGATGCCCTCGGGACCGTTCTCGCGGCCGATGCCGGAGTTCTTGTAGCCGCCGAACGGCGCGCCCGGATCGAACGCGTACATGTTGACCGCGTAGGTGCCGGTGCGGATCTGCGACGCGATCTTCATCGCCTTGTCGTTGTCGGTCGTCCACACGCTGCCGGCCAGCCCGTACACCGAGTCGTTGGCGATGCGCACCGCGTCGTCCTCGGTGTCGTAGGGGATGATCGCGAGCACGGGCCCGAAGATCTCCTCCTGGGCGATGGTCATCGAGTTGTCGACATCGGCGAACACCGTTGGCTGAACGAACCAGCCGTCGTCCAGACCCTCGGGCCGGCCGCCGCCGGTGACCAGTCGCGCGCCCTCGTCGACGCCCTTCTTGATGTAGCCCTCGACGCGCTCGCGCTGCTTCTCGCTGATCAGCGGGCCGATCATCGCGCCGGGATCGTCGGGCAGCCCGATCGGCATGCGCCGCGACCCCGGCGGACACCTTCTCGACGACCTCGTCGTAGCGCGACCGCGGCGCCAGGATGCGGGTCTGACCGACACAGGCCTGCCCGCAGTTCATCAACCCGGAGAACACCAGCATCGGCAGCGTCGAGTCCAGGTCGGCGTCTTCGAGGATGATCGCCGCCGACTTGCCGCCGAGTTCCAGCGAGCACGGCTTGAGCTTCTCGGCGGCGATCTTGCCGATCTCCTTGCCGACCGCGCTGACTGCCGGTGAAGGTGAACTTGTCGAGCTCGGGGTTGGCGGTCAGCGCGCGTCCGGTCTCCGGGCCGCCGGGCACGACCGACAGCACACCCTCGGGCAGGCCGGCCTCGGCGAACATCTCGGCCATCGCGAACACCGACAGCGGCGTCTCGGCGGCGGGCTTGAGCACGATGGTGCAGCCGGCGAGCAGCGCGGGGCCCAGCTTGTTGGCGGCCAGGAAGAACGGCACGTTCCACGCGGTGACCGCGCCGACGACACCGATCGGCTCGCGCACCACCATCGTCTGGCCGTAGACGCCGTCGCGGAGGTCGCGCCAGGTGAACTTGTCGGCCGCGCCGGCGTAGTACTGGAACGCCGACATCGCGGCGCCGTACTGCATCATGTCGACGATGGTCGGCGGCTGACCGGTCTCGGCGGCCAGCAGGAACTTCAGCTCGTCGGCGCGCTCCTCCATCAGCTTGACCGCGGCGCCGAGCACGGCGGCCCGCTCCTGCGGCGACATGTGCGGCCACGGACCCTCGTCGAAGGCCTTGCGCGCGGCTGCGCAGGCCGCGTCGACGTCGGCCGTCGCTCGCCAGCGGCACCTTGCCGACCAGTTCGCCGGTGGCAGGCGAGTGCACCTCGATGACGTCGGTCGTCGCGGGCTCGACCCACTTGCCGCCGATGAACAGCTTGTCCCACTCCGTCTTGAAAGCCGTGCTCTGTGTCATGAGCGTCACACTACCTACCGAACCGCAAAACGAGAACCTGTTGCAGTTCAGTGGATCAGCGGCGGCCGCAGGACCAGCACCAGATTGCTCACCAGGAATTCCCGCAGCAGCGGAACACGGGTCATCCACCACGCCCATCGCGGGTGGTAGCGGGGGAATGCGGCGACGAGCGCGCCGGTGCTGCCCCGCCCAGTCGAGCCCGCGGGCGACAGACACTGCGAACAACGACGAACCGTAGTCATTCTTGGGTCGTCGGCCGTGCTTGCGGGCGTAGCGGTCGGCCGCGCGGGCACCACCGAGGTAGTGCGTCAAGCCCCATCTCGTGCCCGCCGAACGGCCCCAGCCACACCGTGTACGACAGGACGACGAGGCCGCCCGGCCTGGTGACCCGCAGCATCTCGTTCGCCGAGCCGCCACGGCTGCGCGCACGTGCTCGGCGACGTTCGACGACAGGCAGACGTCCACGCTGGCGTCGGCGAACGGCAACGCCATGCCGGAGGCGCGGACATAGGTGGCAGTGCCGCCGGTCGCGGGGCCCGCATGCATCTCGGCCGGGTCGGGCTCGACGCCGATGTAGGTGAACCCGGCGTCCTCGAACGCCGTCGCGAAGTAGCCGGGACCGCCGCCGACGTCGAGCAGCGTGCGTCCGGAACCGGGCTCACCATGAGTCGCCTGCCACAGGTCGCCGACCATCGCGGCGGTGTCCTCGGCCAGCGCGGTGTAGAACCGTGCCGGGTCGGTCTGTTCGAAGCGGAACTCCGACAGCAGCCGCATCGACCGCGACAGCGTCGCCCGTCGGGCGAAGACGTCGGTGGCGGCCATGAAACCGAACCATACGCAGCGGTTACGCTGGCACGGATGTCTGACCGACGGGTGCGCTCAGTGCTGTTGCTGTGCTGGCGCGACACCGGCCATCCACAGGGCGGCGGCAGCGAGGCATACCTGCAGCGCATCGGCGCCCAGCTGGCCGAGTCGGGTGTCGATGTGACGCTGCGGACGGCGCGTTATGCGGGTGCCCCGCGCCACGAAGTCGTCGACGGGGTGCGGATCAACCGGGCAGGCGGCCCGTACTCGATCTACATCTGGGCCGGGCTGGCGATGGTGCTGGCCCGCATCGGTCTCGGGCCGCTGCGCGGGGTGCGGCCCGACGTGGTGATCGACACCCAGAACGGGCTGCCGTTCCTGGCGCGGCTCGCCTACGGTCGCCGCGTCGTCGTGCTGGTGCATCACTGCCACCGCGAGCTGTGGCCGGTTGCGGGACGCTGGAAGGGGCGCTTCGGCTGGTTCGTCGAGTCGCGGTTGTCGCCGTGGCTGCACCGCCGCAACCAGTACGTGACGGTGTCGCTGCCGTCGGCGCGGGATCTGACCGACCTCGGCGTCGACGCCGAGCACATCGCGGTGGTGCGCAACGGGCTCGACGAGGCGCCGCCAGAGACGCTCGACGCTGCCCCGGTCGGACACGCCGCGGGTCGCCGTGCTGAGCAGGCTGGTGCCGCACAAGCAGATCGAGGACGCGCTCGACGCCGTCGCCGAACTGCGCCCCCGAATGCCGGGCCTGCACCTCGACATCGTCGGTGGCGGCTGGTGGCGCGAGCGCCTCGTCGACCACGCGCGACTGCTCGGGGTCTCCGACGCGGTGACCTTCCACGGCCACGTCGACGATGTCGACGAAACACCAAGTGCTGCAACGGTGTTGGGTGCACGTGCTGCCGTCGCGCAAGGAGGGCTGGGGCCTCGCGGTCACCGAGGCCGCTCAGCACGGCGTGCCGACGATCGGCTACCGGTCCTCCGGCGGCCTGACCGACTCGATCGTCGACGGCGTGACCGGCCTGCTCGTCGACGACCACGACGAAATGGTGCTGTCGACTCGAGCGGCTGCTGTCCGATCCGGTGCTGCGTGAACAGCTCGGCGGCAAGGCGCAGGCCCGCAGCGGGGAGTTCTCCTGGCGCCAGAGCGCCGACGCCATGCAGACAAGTGCTGGACTCGATGCTCGCAGGCAAGCGCGTCAGCGGCGTTGTCTCCGCGACGACCTAGGCGGCGTCGAACGCGACCGGAAGCGTTGCGGGACCGGTGATTGCGATCATCGGCTTCCACTGTGTCATGCCGTCCCGCCGCAAACCGGGCATCCGACTGGCCATCACGGACAGTGCCGTTGCGACCTCCCGCCGCGCCAGGTTCGCCCCGAGGCAGTAGTGCGCACCGGCGCCGAAGGTCTGCATCGGCGGCGCGTCCTCGCGGGTGATGTCGAACCGATCCGGCTCGACGTACACGTCCGGGTCGTGGTTGGCCGCGGCCGTATTGCACATGACGAACGTGCCCGCGGGGATCATCACGCCTGCGAGTTCGACGTCCTCCGTCGTCATCCGCATTGCCCCGAAAATGACTGGGCAGAAACGCATCACTTCTTCCACGGCCTTCATCGCCAGCTCCGGGCGCGACGCCAGCAGTTGCCACTGCTCGGGATAGTCACAGAACACGTCGACCGCGGCGGCGACCTGATTGCGGGTGGTGTCCGTGCCCGCCATCAGGATGCCTGCGGCGAGCATCCGCAGCTCGCTGATCGTCAGGCGGTCGCCATCGTCCTCGGCGCGGATCAGTTCGGAGATCAGGTCATCGGTGAGCGATTCGCGTCGAGTTGCGACCATGCCGTCGATGTAGTCGTCGAGGTTTCCCCACGCGGCGAGGATCTCGTTCTCGTACTCGGTGACGTTCCAGGTGAACAGCTTGAAGAAATCGTCGGCCCAATCGGAGAACAGCCGCCAGTCCCGACGGGGCGCCCCCAGCAGGGCCGAGATGATCGGCACGGGATAGGGCCGGGCGATGTCCGCGACGATCTCGCAGCGTCCGTCTGCGGAGAGCGGTTCGATCAGCTCGGTGATGACGTCGACGATGATGCCGTCGAGCCGGGTGACCGACCGCGGGGTGAAGGCCTTCGACACCAGTCGGCGCAGCCGGTTGTGGTCGTCGCCGTTCATGGCCAGCAGGCTGGTGCTGGCCCGATCCCACAGCGGGCCGGAGACGATGCCCTGCGTCTCGAGGCCGAGTCCCCTCGGCACCTGGAACCGGGCATCGCGCAGCGTCGTGCGCACCAATTCATAGCTGAGGATCTCGGGGCCGTGCGCCCCCATGGCGATCGGCGCCTGCTCGAGCGCCTTCCGCAGGTTGCGGTGTGCTTCGTCGGGGCTTGGAGCATTCTCGTAATCGACGGTCGGCAGGTCGGCTTCGAAGACGCTTTGCGCGCTCATGGTCATCTCCTCGGGCTCAAGACGATGCGTACTGACCATGCTTCGACCGGCCGAGGAGAGGCGAGAGCGTAGTCGACTACCCCAATGTGAGAGGCGTCACTTGTTCGCCGCTTCACGTCGCCGCAGCCGCCCGGCGAGCAGACCGAGGAAACCCACCAATAGAGCCCCCAGCCAGGCGAGATGCGCTGCGATCAGCACACCGCGATGCGCCGCCGCCGGATGGTCGCCGCCGATCCGGGTGAGCGTGACGCCGTCGCCGGACTCGGTGACCAGCCAGCCCACCCCGGCACGGGCGAGCGCATCGTGATCGGCCCCCGCCGCGAGCAGTCGCTCGACATCCCTTGCGCGCCCGCCTTCACCGGGCACCACACGCCCCGAGATCGTCAGGTCACCGGTCGTCAGCACCTCGGCGCGCACCCAACGCGGCAGCGGGTCGAGCACCGGCCCGTCGCCCGCCCAGGGAAAGTGCCGCATGCTGCCGGCCGGCAGCACCGCCACCGGCCGCGGGTCGGCGTTGATGGCTTCGGCGGCGGCCGCCCATGCGCGGCGGGATAGTGCACGGCGACGACCTTGCCGCCGACGCCCCACGCCAGGTCGGGCAGGGTCGCCACCAGAGCCAGACTGCACACTGTCGCGGTGACGAAGCCGGGCAGCCTGCTCCGCAGTGCGATGACGGACGCCGCCGCGGCGAGCGTGTAGCCCGGCACCGCCAGCGCCACCCACTTCTGCGCGTCGCGCACAACCCCCAGACCGGGCAAAGCGCGGACGGTCGCCTCGACGAACGCGAGGCCAGGCCCCGTCGCCATGACCGCGGGCACCACGACCGCCGCGGCCGCGAGGACAAGCAGAGGAACGGCCGAAGGCGTGCGGATGACGACAGGGACGCCCAGCGCCACGACACCCAGCAGCACGACGGCGGCCACTACCGCGAAAAGTGTTGTCCGCGAATCGGGTACGGCTTCGCTGTTCCAGATGCCGCCGAGGCTGGCAAGGCTGCCCAGCGTACCGAGGCCCGGTTCGGCCCGTGCGGCGAAGGCGGTGACTCCTTCGGCCTGCGACGACGACAGCGACTCGGAGACGATGGCGGCGACCAACCACGGCAGTGCCCCAATCACCGCCACCGCCAGCCCCAGCGATGCGCACAGCCCACGTGAGCGGCCGGCTCCCGGCGCCATCGAGCACGCCATCGCCACCGTCACGGCCAGCAACAGGCCCGTCGGCGTTAACCCGGCCAGCGCCGTCCAGAAGACCAGCGCGCAAACCTCCGGCCACAGCGGCGCCGCCGTGCGCGATGTGCGCATCCGCAGTACCGTCGCCGCCACCCACGGCAGGCACCCGTAGCCCACCAGCAGGCTCCAGTGCCCCTGCAACAGCCGTTCGGCGACGTACGGATTCCAGATCGCCAGCGTTGCCGCGACGAACTGGCCGGGCAGACCCGCGTCGGGCAACACCGATGCGGTCAGCCGCGCGCAACCCCAGCCCGCCAGCCACAGCCCGGCCACCAACAGCACCTTGACGACGACGCCGCCGTCGACGAGATGCGAGGCCAGCGCCACCGCGAAGTCCTGCGGCACGGCCCGCGGCGCCGCATCCGAAAGGCCAAGCGCCGCATCGGATATGTAAGAACGAGGGGTCGATACCGCGTCGCGCAGCAGCAGATAGCCGGGCGCCAGCAGCGGCGCGGTGACCAGCAGGGCGAGTGCCAGCGCGTAGGCAGGCACCCCGAATCTGGAGAAGTAGCGGTCGATCAGACCGGTCTGTCCGGAGGCTGTCTAGGCCGCTGGGCGGGTAGCTTCTCCGTCTTGGCCTCGGCCCCCGGCACCTTGATGCCCTGGGTGTCGAAGAAGCCGTGGTCGGCCTCGTCCAGACCCGGGTCGATCAGCGCGGACTCGGCCCGCAGGCTGAACGATCCCAGCAGCGCGCCCCCGACCAGGGCCACCAGGCCTATCGCCGTGAAGGTGATCGGCAGGATCCGGCCCCACAGCGCGACCCGGTCGCGCTCGTCGCGCGCGGACGCGACCTGGGACTCCACCGTCTGCTCGTTGGAGGTGACGGTGTAGTCGACGAACGTCACCTCAGGCTTGAGGGCGTCACGTGCGTAGTACTGGTTGGCGCGCTCCTTGGACTTGACGATGGTGCCCGACACCGGGTCCACCCAGAACGTGCGCTGCGCGGCGTAGAAGCGCGACATGGTGATCTGCTCTTCGGGGTTGCCTGGCACGCCCCACATGCCTGCAGGCGCGGTCACCTGGCTGTCCTCGTCGTTGTCGTACAGCGACGCGTACTTGACCGGTTCGACGAGCTTGCCGTCGGAGTCGTAGCCGACGTTCTGGGTGAAGCGGTAGGTGGTCAGCCCGTTGACGTCTTCCTCGCCGTCGTAGTTGGCGTCGAAGGCCTTCTGCGCGATCGGATCGAAGAACGGATACGTCTTCTTCTCGGTGTCGAACGGAAAGCGGTACGCCAGCCCGTCGTGGGGCAGTGCGACGTTGGTCGGCGGTTGGTCGTCCTCGATGGTTCGCGGCTTCTGCACGGCGCCACCAGGATTGCTCTCGCTGGAGACGGCCATCGCGGTCTTGCGGTCGAGGGTGACGGTGTCGACGATGGCGAGCAGCAGCCCGCTGTCCTTCTGCTTGTCGGTGCGGCGCACCGTCGTGCCGACCTGGAGGGTGACGACCTCGGCGTTCGACGGCGCCTCGACGCTGACCTGTTGCTGCTGTGACAGCGGCACGTTCTTGCCGATCTCGAACTTCGGGGCTGCCAGCGACGCCGGGTCGAACGCCGTTCCCGTTCCGTCGCTGACCAGCGTGGCGTCCAGGTCCAAGCGGGATCTTGGTGATCTTGCTCTTGGTATAGGTCGTCAGCAGCAGCGCGGCGATCAGCAGGGCTGCTCCCAGCCCCATGATCCCGCACGCCGCGATACGCAACGCCACTGCGCGGTTCAAACCGTTCCTCCTTCGGTTTGGGCGACCCCAATGCTCAGCGACCCTAACAGCCGTAACTAAGGCCACTGTTTAGTACAACGGCTTCCGCGCCGGGCGGCGTTCTGGACCCGACGTGGGCAGCATGACTACCCGTTTTCGGGTTAAACGTAGCCTCCCGGCACACTGGTCGCTGTGGTTGCGTCCGCACGACAGTCTGAGGCCGTGGGCGGCACGCGTGGCTTCCTGCCTCAGGTCGAGGGAATGCGGGCCTGCGCGGCCGTCGGGGTGGTCTTCACCCACGTCGCGTTCCAGACCGGCCACACGGGCGGGGTGGTGGGCAGGCTGTTCGGCCGCTTCGACCTCGCCGTCGCGGTGTTCTTCGCGCTGTCGGGCTTCCTGTTGTGGCGCGGCCACGCCGCCGCGGCGCGCGGCCTTCGCCCGGTTCCGCCGACGGCGCATTATCTGAGGTCGCGCCTGATCCGCATCATGCCCGCGTACCTGGTTGCGGTCGTGGTGATTCTGACCCTGCTACCGGACGCGAACGCCGACTTCACGGTCTGGCTGGCCAACCTGACGCTGACCCAGATCTACGTGCCGCTGACGCTGACCGCCGGGCTGACCCAGATGTGGAGCCTGTCCGTCGAGGTGAGCTTCTACCTGGCGCTACCGGTGCTGGCGCTGCTCGCACGGCGGTTGCCGGTGCGGGCGCGAATTCCGGTGCTCGCCGCCGCCGGTGTGGTGAGCCTGGGCTGGACCCTGATCCCGATCCACACCCCGTTCGGGGTCAGCGCGGTGAACTGGCCGCCCGCCTTCGTATCATGGTTCGTCGCGGGCATGCTGCTTGCCGAACTGACCGTGACGCCGATCGGATGGCCGCATCGATTGGCACGGAAACGGATCCCGATGGCCGCGGTCGCAGTGGCCGCATACCTGATCGCCGCGTCGCCGCTGGCGGGCCCGGAAGGGCTCACCCCGGGCGCCGCGCACCAGTTCGTCGTCAAGATCGCGATGGGTGCGGTGCTGGCGGGCGCACTGCTGGCGCCGCTGGTGTTGGACGAGCCCGACACCCCGCACCGGATTCTCGGCAACACCACCATGGTCACGCTGGGCCGCTGGTCCTACGGCCTGTTCATCTGGCATCTGGCGGCGCTGTGGATGGTGTTCCCCATCATCGGCGAGTTCGCGTTCAACGGGCACATGCCCGTCGTGCTGGTGCTGACGGTGGTGATCGGCTTCGCGATCGCGGCGGTCAGCTACGCGCTGATCGAGTCGCCGTGCCGGGTTGCGTTGCGGCGCTGGGAGTATCGCCGCAGCAGCCCCGCCGAGCCGGCCCCGCCGCTGGACTCTGCGGTCAGGAGCGTGCCCGAGCCAGCCGCGCGATGACCTCGTCGCGCACCGCCGACCGCCTGGCCTTGCCCGCGTCGTCGCGCAGCGGCGCATCGGTGAATTCGACCATGCGCGGCAGTTTGTAGCCCGCGATCCGGTCGGTGAGGAACGCAAGGACGGCGGCTTCGTCGAGCCCGTCGCCGTGAACGATGGCGTACGGCACCTGACCGAGGTCGTCGTCGGGCACGCCGACCACCAAGCACGACAGCACCTCCGGATGGGCACACAGCGCCGACTCGATCTCGGCCGGGTAGACGTTGCGGCCGCCGACGGTGAACATGTCGACGCGCCGGTCGTTGAGATAGAGGAAGCCGTCGGCGTCGAAGTAGCCGAGGTCGCCGAGCGAGTCCCAGCCGTCGCGGCTCTTCGCCTTCGATCCGATGTAGCGGTAGGTCGGCGGGCTGCCGGGTGACGGCCGCATGTAGATCTCACCGCTGACGCCGGGCGGGCATTCGTTGCCGTCGTCGTCCAACACCTTCATCTCGCCCGCGACGACGACGCCCACCGAGCCGGGGTGGGCCAGCCACTGATCCCCCCTGATGAACGTCAGCGCCTGGAGTTCGGTGCCGCCGTACAGTTCCCAGACGGTTTCGGGCCCCACCAGATCGATCCACGCCTGCTTGATCGCAGGCGGGCACGGCGCGGCCAGGTGCCAGAACCGGCGGATCGACGACAGGTCATAGGCATCGGGGTCGGCCCGGTACACCGGCAGCAGCCGCTGCATGATCGTCGGCACCGTCGCCAGGAACGTGACCCGGTGGTCGGTGACGAGCGACAGGAACTCGTGCGGCTCGAAGCGCGGCATCAGCACCAGGTGATGACCCTGCACCAGCCCGACGGCGAACGTCGTGAAGCCCGTGTTGTGGGACAGCGGAACCGACACCAGGTTGACGTCGCCGTCCTGTGCGCCGAGCGGATACCCGGCCCGCGGCGGAAACCGGCTGTCGCCACCCGCCTCGATCAGCTTGGGCCGACCGGTGCTGCCGCCCGACGCCATCGACTTCCACACCGGTGAAACCACCTCCGGCAGCTCGGCGTCGGACAGCGCCGGATCCGGGGTGAAACCCACTGGCACACTTGGTGTTTTGCCGCGCGGGTCGTCGCGGCCGACGATGAGTGCCTGCGACCGCAGATCCAGCAGTGCCTCGAGTTCGGCGTCGGGCAGCCGTGCCGACAGCGGCGTCGGCGTCGCGCCGAGCTTCCATGCGGCCAGCACCGATTGCGCCCACTGAATCGAGTTGGGCAGCACGATCGTCACGTAGTCGCCGACCCCGACACCGCGCTCGGCGAACGCACGCGCCAGCCGGTTCGTCGACAGGTCGAGTTCACGGCGGGTGAGCGTCTCTCCCGAGCAGGTGATCGCGGGCGCGTCGGGATCCTGCGCGGCCAGCGCAGATACCTGGGTGCCGATCGGTGGCGTCTCGTCGGCCACCTCAGTAGCTGCCCTGCGCCGAGAAGATCTTGCGAGGGTTGTCCACCAGCATCGTGGTGATCTGCTCGTCGGTCACGCCGCGCTCCTTCAGCGCGGGCAGCACGTCGTTGGAGATGTGCAGATAGTGCCAGTTGGGCATCGCGACGGGGACGAGTTCCTCCGGCAGCCAGTCGATGAAGCACGAGGCGTCGTGCGACAACACCATCTTGTCGGCGTGCCCGCGCTCGCACATCGCCGCAACGGTGTTCACCCGTTCCTCGGTGTTCAGGAATGTGTCGAGCCCGAAGCGGTCCATCCCGATGTAGGAGCCGTTGCCGATCACCTCCTCCAGATAGCCGATGTCGGTGGTGTCGCCGCAGTGGCCGATCACGACACGGGACAGGTCGACGCCCTCCTCGGCGAAGATGCGCTTGCTGCTCGAGGCCGCGCCGGGTGGGGGCGTGGGTGTGCGTCGAGATCGGCACGCCGGTTTGGCGGTGCGCCTGCGCGACGGCCCGCAGCACCCGCTCGACGCCGGGCGTGACACCGGGTTCGTCGGTGGCGCACTTGAGGATTGCCGCCTTGATACCCGTGCCCGCGATGCCGTCGGTGATGTCGCGGACGAACATGTCGGTCATGATCTCCGGGCCGTCGAGCAGGGTGCCCGGCCCGCGGAAGTGGAAGTACATCGGCACGTCGTTGTAGGTGTAGATGCCGGTGGCGACGACGATGTTGATGTCGGTGGCCGCCGCGATGCGCGCGATGCGGGGGATGTAGCGGCCGAGCCCGATCACCGTCAGGTCGACGATGCTGTCGACGCCGCGGGCCTTGAGCTCGTTCAGGCGCTCGATCGCGTCGGCCTCACGTTTGGCCTCGTCGCCCCACACCTCGGGATGGTTGGCATTGACCTCGGGGGACAGCACGAAGACGTGTTCGTGCATCAGCGTCACGCCGAGGTCGGCGGTGTCGATGGCTCCTCGAGCGGTATTCAGTTGCGCCACTCGGCCGATGCTACCGACGCCGCAAGCGCGCCAACGGAGATCAGGGCCAGCAGTTGGACGCCCGCGGAGTGTCCGGCGTAACCGTCCACCGAGCGCCACGGGTTCTGCGACAACACCGCGCCCGCAAGGATCAGGCCGCCCGCACTGGCGCCGACGGTGATCGCGTCGCACACGCCGGGCCGGTTGCGCAGCACGTAGCGAATGCCGAGCGCCGCGCCGACCACGACGACGCCTGCGATGCCCGAAATCACCGCGCCGACCGCAAGCACCGCGACCGCTGACGGCACGGTGCCCGGCTGCCACGGCCGTGCCGGTTCGGCGGGCGGGGGCGGGCGACGCGCGGGCACCAACGCCAGCAGCGCCAGGATCGGCAGCAGGGCCAGGCCGCCGGCGATCCCGGCGCGGTAGACGGCATTCGATCCGAAGTAGAGGGTGACGGTGCCCGCCGTGCCGGGCGGGACGACCCAACCCTGTTGCCACCCGTTGACGGTGACGGGCGTCAGCCGGGTCCCGTCGCCGGTGCGTGCCGTCCAACCCGGGTTGACGCTCTCGGGCACCACCAGGATTCGCGACGCCTGCGACGCAGGGATGTCCACCTCGCGGTGGTCGGAACTCCATTTCGCTACCTCGACGGGATCCGTTGGGGCCTTTGCCAATTGGCGTCCCAACGGCCCGACGAGCTGGACACCGTCGACGACGAAGGCGGCGCCGGGGCTGATCAGCAGCTCCTGCTGACCCGCTGGCAGCGCGATCGGGGCCGCCTGGCACGGTCTGGCCGGAATCGGGTCGCCGTTCAGCAGCGCGCCGACGGTGGTGTCGATCGACGTCTGCACGAACTGGCCCGCGACGGCGATGATCGGGCCGCGGCCACAGGGCAGCGTGACCGCCCGCGAGCGGTTGCCCGCCGCGTCGGCGGCCGCGATCGGCCTGCCCTGCCGCGTCCAGCGCAGCGATCTCGGCCAGGCCCGGCGGCTTGAGCTGGTCGAAACCCAGTGCGGTGCGGTCGATGACGTCGTCCCAGTCCAGGAGCGACACCTTGACCGTGTCGGTGGTTCGGGGTCGCAGGGCCACCGTCTGCGCTTCGCCGTCGTCGGCAAGTCGGCGCACCTGCGGTCCGTCGCCGAGGTCGATCGCCACCAGCTTGGGGTGTGCGGGCAGCGTCGACGAACTCGGTGTCAGCCGCAGCGCCGCCACCTCTGCGGGGGCGGGCAGTTTCAGCGTCAGGGTGGGCGGCGTGCGGTACTGCACTACACGCTGCGGCGCGGTCCACGCGGTGCGCGGGTCCCCGTCGGTGGCCGCGTAGGTGGAGCCGAGCACGTCGATCAGGTCGGAGTCCCCGAAGGCGCGGGTGGTTCCCGGCTGGCTGACGAGATCGGCGAGGTTGGGTCCCTGCCTTGGCCGCACCCACACCGTCGGCGTGACCGAAATCGGTTCGGGGACGGTCAGGGTTCGGCTGAGATTGACCGGCTCCTCCGGGGACGACGCCATCGCCGCCGCACAGTGCACGCCGTCGGGGCCCTCGGCGCAGCCTGGCCGACCCAGTAGCTCCGAACCCAGATCCCACTGTGCGACAGCGGAATCCGCCGGCGGACCGGGCACCATCACGGTGTGCCGTAGCTCGATCGGGTGCGCGAAGCCGGAGGCGTCGTACTGGGTGACGTCGAAATCGGTGATGCCGAACTGCACGCCGGGCGACCCGTCGTCGGTGCCGACCGCGGTGATCCGGACCCACGGTGTTTCGCCGTACGGCAGCGCCGCGGTGATCGGCTTGCCCAGGTTCGTCGAAGCGCAACGTGCTTGTTCCGTTGACGGTGGAGATCTCGATCCGGCGGACCTGCGCGCCGACGGCCGTCGCGCTGGGCGTGACGGTGATGGTGGCGTTGGTGACCGGGTGATCGAAGTCGACCTGCAGCCACTGCCCGACGGCCGATTGCAGGGCATTGGACACCCAGGTGGTCGACGAGTCGCTGTCGATGGCGGCGGTCGGTCCGGTCGCAGGCGCGACGTTGGGCAGTGCGGTGGAGTCCGCGGCCGAACTCGACGCCGTGACCCGGCCTCCGGTCCAGGCGCCGTGCACCGGGCGGGTATCGCCCGCGGGATAGTCGGGCACCCGGTTGAAGGTGTGCCTGGCGTCGCCTTCGGCGCGGATCGCCGACGAGTGGTCGTCGACGCGGCCGTAGTCGGTTTCGCGGGCCAGCGGCGTGTCGGTGACGGTGACGACGGGCGTCGGGAGCCCGGCGCGCTGCGCGTCGGCGGTCAGCAGCATCGGCCCCAGCGGCGGCTGGCTCAGCAGCCTGCGTCGCTCGTCGAGTCGCAGCAGAGCCTCCGGCCCGCCGTCGATGCGGGCCATCGCGTCGGTGTCGGTGAGATACGGGGCGCCCGGGGGCGCGGCCCCGCTGTCAACCCGGTAGATCTCCACCGCGGGGTACTTCGGCCGCAGCCCGCTGTCGGTGATGAACCCCGCCAGCGTGCCCGGTCCGACCTGCTCGCCGAACTGCGCCACCTTGACGAGCCCGCCGGATCCCTCGATCGCCCTGTGCACCAGCACCGGGCGTGCCGACCGCGACGACTGCGGATCGAGGTCGTTGCGGACTACGACGTAGGAAATGCCTTGCCGGGCAAGGGTATCCGCCAGCCCGGCGGACGGACGTCCGGCGGCAAGCAGCCGCTGCACCGAATCGAGCGCGCGGATCGTCTGCGGTGGGGTGAGCGGAATCGAGTCGCGGACACCCCACGGGCTGTTGCCGAGCACCTGCAGCGGTTCGTCGTGGCTGGTGCCCCACACCTGGGTGGCGAACGGCGCGCCCGGCACCACCAGGACGCGCCCCGCCGGCGAGCCCGCATTGTGCTCGTCGAGCCAGTCGGCCGTCTGGTGCCAGTACGGCGGGATCGCGTCGAACGCGCCGGGTGGCGTCAGCCGCCCCGTCCACGCCAGCGAGCTGCCCGCGGCCAGCGCGACCAGCACGACGATGCCGACGGCTACCCGCTTGTCGTGTTCGGGATGTGCGAAGGCGTGCATCCACTCCTTGCGTGGCGCGCTCCCCGGTAGCGGTATGCGGCCGAGCAGATGGGCGAGGCCGAGCACCAGCGGCAGCCGGATCACCGGCTCGAGCTTGTGCACGTTGCGCAGCGGCGTGCCCGCGGCGTCGAGGAACAGCTGAACCTGATGTGCCAGAGGCGATCCCAGTCCACCGGAGTACCCGACGGCCAGCAGCACGATGCCGACGAGCAGCATCGTCACCAGCCTTCCGCGGGCAGGCATCGTGCGCATCGCCAGCCCGGCCAGCCCGGCAGCCGCGACCAGTGTGGTGGCCAGTACCGCCACCGAACCGGTGACCAGCGATGCGCCCGCGGTGGCGTCGGGTGCGACGAACGGAGTCCAGCTGTCGGTGCCGCGCAGCACCTCGGTGAGCGACGTCCATTGCGTTGTGACACCGGAGGATTCGATGAAGTCCAGGAACGGCGGGACTGACCCGGCCGAGCATCACCAGGGCGACGACCCACCACGCGACGGCCAGCACCGAGCACAGCGCCCACCAGGCGGTGAAGCGCAACCACAACCGGTTCGGCCGGTGGCAGGCCCACCAGATCAGCGCGGCGAGGCAACCGGTCAGGGTCGCGACGGCGTTGACCGCGCCCATGAGGGCGAGCGCCAGCGCCGAGCGAGCCGCAAGCACCCGCACCGCCGCCTGTACTGCTCCTCGCGTGCGCAGAAACCGACCCGCGCAGCGCCAGGATGACCGGCAACAGCACCCAGGGCGCCAGCATCATCGGCAGCGTCTCCGAGGAGATCGCGCCGATCGTCGTCAGCACACGCGGCGACAGTGCGAAGGCGGCGGCTGCGATGACCCGCGAACCGCGGCGAGCCGATGCCGAGTGCCTCGGCCACTCGCAGCAGACCCCAGAAACCGACCGTGAGCAGCAGCGCCCACCACAGCCGCTGGGTCACCCACCCCGGCAGCCCCAGCACGTCCCCGAGCAGGAAGAAGGCGCCGTGCGGAAACAGGTAGCCGTAGGCCTGGTTCTGGGTCTGGCCGAACGGAAGTTCGCTGTTCCACAGGTTGGCGGCGCGCGCGAGGAACCGCAGCGGGTTGGCGGTCAGATCGAGCTTGGTGTCCGGTGAGATCTTTCCCGGCGACTGGGCGAACGTCAGGATCAGCGATACCGCCGCGACCAGCCACAGCCAGCGGCGGGAGAGCGGCGCACCAAGCGCCGGTGAATCGATGGTGGTCAGGCTGGCTCCGGAGGGCAGAAGCGTAGCGTCCCCGAGCTAGCTTCTGTTGCCGTACTCGACCCGGTTCAGCACTGACGACGCCGGATCGCCCGCCTGCAACGGCGGCTTGGTGTCCTGCTGGATCATCAGCGTGATCCCGAAGATGGCGGCCGCACCCAGCAACAGGCCGACAACGATGCTTGCCGCAGCGGGCACCAGGAACCGGTCCATGCGGCCAACGTAACATGCACCGATGGCCCTGCCCCGCGCACTCGGTGCGCTCGCGGCGCTGACCGGCCTGTTGATGGCCTGCTCGCCCGCCACCGAAAAGCCCGCCGCTTCGCCTCCTCCCAGCCCGTCCAACAGCTCGCTGGGTCGGCCACTTCCAGGTGCTGCGCCCCCGCCGGCATGTGGTGCAGGCCCGGCGCTGCTGGCCGAGATGTCGACGCGGGACAAGCTGGCACAGCTGTTGATGGTCGGTGTCACCGACGCGGCCGACGCCCGCGCCGTCGTCGACACCCACCACGTCGGCGGCATCATGGTCGGCAGCTGGACCGACCTGTCGATGATGGGTGCACCACTGGCCGACATCGTCGCCTCCGCAGGCCCGCTTCCGCTGTCGGTGAGCACCGACGAGGAGGGCGGCCGGGTCTCACGGCTGTCCAGCCTGATCGGCGAGCAGCCGTCGCCCCGGGTGCTGGCGCAGACCAAGACACCGGCCGAAGTCCACGACATCGCGCTGCAGCGCGGCCAGGCCATGCGCAACCTCGGCATCACGATCGACTTCGCGCCGGTCGTCGACACAACAACGGAAGCCGACGACGAGGTGATCGGCGACCGCTCGTTCGGCTCGGACCCGGCCCAGGTGACCGACTACGCGGGCGCCTACGCGCAGGGGCTGCGCGACGCGGGCGTGATGCCGGTGCTCAAGCACTTTCCCGGTCACGGCCACGCGTCGGGCGATTCTCACGAGGGCGGCGTCGTGACTCCTCCGCTGGCCGATCTGGAGGCCGACGATCTCGTGCCGTACCGGACGCTGACCACGCAGCAGCCGGTCGCGGTGATGGTCGGCCACATGCAGGTGCCGGGGCTGACCGGCAACAACCCGGCCAGCCTCAGCCCCGACGCCTATGCGCTGCTGCGGTCTGGCAACTACGGCGGGCCGCCGTTCGGCGGGCTGGTGTTCACCGACGACCTGTCCAGCATGGGCGCCATCAACCAGCGCTACGGCGTCGACGAGGCCGTTCTTCGCGGCCTTCAGGCCGGCGCCGATGTCGCGCTGTGGGTCACCACCGCCGAGGTGCCCGCGGTGCTGGACCGGCTGGAGAAGGCGCTGGCCGCAGGCGAGCTGTCGCAGACCAAGGTGGACGATTCGGTGCTCAAGCTGGCAGTCGCCAAGGGCCCGAACCCGCGCTGCTGACGGGCTGACCTACAGCCCGTACACACGCGCGGCGTTGTGTACGCCGATCATGTCGACGACGGCGATCGCATCGCGTTCAGCCGCAGTCGCCTGTGCGCACCCACTCGCCGAGCACAAGGCCCATGGCTCGTCGCCACAGCACCGCGCCGAGCAGGTGCAGTTCCGGCGGCCCGAACGCGTCCGACGAGTACAGCTGTTTGGCGAACGGCGCGGTGTCGAGCGCCTCGGCCACCAGGGCGGTCGAGCGGCTGCCGAGATAGTTGATGGCAAGGCCCACATCGAAATTCACGTGATCGAAGGCCTGTGCAAGGTAGCCGGCTTGACGGTGGAACGGGTAGCAGTGCAACAGCAGAATCGGGACGGGTGTCATGGTGCGCAGCAGCGGCAGCATCAACAACGGGTCGGTGCGGTTCAGGTCCAGATCCCGATCGCCGAACCCGACGTGCACCTGCACCGGCAGCCCGTGCTCGGCCGCCTCGTGCACACCGAAGGCGATCAAGACGGGACTGTCGACACGAAGCTCCTGCCCTGCGCGGCAAGCGAGCGGGCATGTTCGACGACCGACACATCGGTCGGACGCGACCAGTCGATGTCGAAGCCGGTGCGGTAGGCGGCGATTGTCTTGGTGCCGACGACGTCGCGCGAGTCCACCGCGTCCTGCAGCGCCGACCGGAAAGCGGCCGGGAAGTCGTCGGGATCGGTCCCCGCCTCGAGCAGATCCTCGGTGAGACGCTCAAGACGCAGTATCGACGACGCACGGCCTACCGCTCAGCTCGGTGAGCTGCTCGGGGGTGGTGAGCAGGTCGCCCTTGAAGCCGGTGTCCACCACCCAGCGTGAAACACCGGCCCGCGACAGCATCGCGACGGTCAGCTCGTCGGGCCCGAGCTCGCTTCGCCTGGCCCAGTAGTCGTCGGCGGCCGCGCGTGGCGGCAGCCCCAAAACCGGTGCGCACCAACGTCGAATCGCGAGACCGAGCGGGGAGTCGAACATCGTCATGAAGTCCGGGACGGGATCCGTCGAACCCTCGTTGATCGACGCCTCGAAGCCGGCCCGGTCGACGGGCTTGTTGAACGCGCCGTGCACGTGGTGGTCGACCAGTTGGATGCCGCGGAGGTGATCGGCCAGCGCTGACGGGAACCCGATCCTCGACGCCGTCGAAGACGTCTGGGACGTCACCAGCCGGCATAGCGGGCGACCTCCTCGGCGTCGACCTTCCCCGCGGCTGCATCCGCGATGGCGTCGCCCAGGATGGCCGCGGCCCGTGCGGCTTCCGACTCGGTCAGCACGAGCGGCGGGGTGATCTCCAGGACGTTGCCGCCGACGTAGAAGACGACCGCCCCCAACTCCCACGCACGGTAGACCACCTGCGCGGCCAGCCGCGGATCACGGTCGCCCGTCTGCGGGTCGACCAGTTCGAGCCCGATCGCGAGGCCGCGACCGCGCACCTCGCCGATGCGGTCTGCGCCCGGCGACCCCGCCAGCGCACGCAACGCATCCTGAAGGACCGCACCGACTTTCGCCGCATTGTCGGCCAAGCCCTCCGACGACGATGGTGGCCAGCACCGCCCGCCCCGCCGCCGTGCACACCGGATTGCCCGCGGTGGTCAGCAGCGCCGCGGCGGGAGGTTCGTCGAGAATCTCGGCAGGGCCCACCGCGGCGGACAGCGGCAGCCCGCCGCCGAGCACCTTGCCGAACGTCACGATGTCGGGCACCACGCCGTCGTGTTCGAAGGCGTGCATGGTGCCTGGACGGGCGAGGCCCATCTTGACCTCGTCGCAGATCATCGGGACACCGTGGGCCCGGCAGCGTTCGTGCAGACGCGCGAGGAAGCCGTCCGGCGGCACCACGAGGCCGCCGTCGGACAGGATCGGCTCGACGATCAGGCAGGCGACGGATCCCGTCGCCAGGTGCTTCTCGACGAGATCCAGGCTGTGCGTGACGTCGGCATCGATGCCGTCGCCGGTCGGCCGAAACGGGTTGGGGTACGGCAGGAAGACAGCGTCGGCGTCCGGGGCCGCACCCGCGTCGACATGCACGCCCGATACGCCCATGGCGACCCCGACTCCGCCGTGGTAGCTGTGCTCGAACGCCAGCACCGTGCGTTTGCCCGTCGCGTGCCTGCAGGCCCGCAGCGCGACGTCGTTGGCGTCGGATCCCGCGTGGCCCAAGATAGACCCGCCGCTCGCCCTCGCCCGGCACGACCGCCAGCAGGTCTTCGGCCAGACCCACCGAATCGGGATGCACGGCCGACAGCCCGCCCGCTCCTGGAGCCGTCCGCACCGCCCGGCTGACCGCTTCGACGACGGCCGGATGCCCGTGCCCCAGCCCGCAGGCCGTCCAGGTGGCCGACAGGTCGAGCAGCTCGCGACCGTCGGGATCAACGAGGGTCGAGCCGCGACCGGACACCACTTCGAGCGGGAAGAACCGCAGCTTCTCGATGCCGGCGATGGCGGCTGCGTCGCGCTCGTAGAGAGTGCTCACGCCGGCGTCGGCTTCAGGTTCAGTTCGGCTGCAAGAGACTCGCCGACCCGCTTGGCGATACCCGAGGCGGCGATCGCGATGATCAACCCGACGATGCACCAGTAGAGACCCGAATAGCGGTGCCGCTGACCACGTTTCGGCATCCTTGACGTTGAACCAGAGCACCACCACGATCACCAGGGCGCCGAGCAGTGGGAGCACAAGGCCGGGCACCTTGCCCTTGCCCCCGTGCACGTCGAGGAACTTCGGTGAGCCGACGAACCACGCCGCGGCGACCTCGACCAGCAGGTAGCACACCATCAGGCACACCGAACCCGCGACCGCGAAAAGGAAGTAGGTGTTGATGGCGGCGTTGCCGGTGCCCATGTCGGGCCAGCCGGCGGCGCCACAGATCAGGTCGACCACCAATGAGACGACGACGACCAGCCAGGTGGCACGGCGCGGGCCGCCGGTGGCGGCGTGGATGTGGGCCAACGCTTTCGGGCCGAAGCCGTCACGGGCGAACGCGTAGAGCATTCGGCCGGAGGTCGCCGACGTCGCGAGGTGGCAGCCGAATGCCGATACGATCGCGGTGAAGATGACCACCAGACCGAACCACTGGCCGACATAGGTGGAGCCCAAGTCGCCCAACGTGTTTCCCGAACTCTGGAAGGCGTCGAGCCCGGCCTTGTCCGTGCCGAAACCGACGACCTGAGCGAACATCACGACGACGAACAGCACGCCGGTCAGCAGCAGCGTTCCCCCCAGTGCCCGCGGAATGTTGCGTCCGGGGTTGTCGGTCTCCTCGCCCATCGACGCGCACGCTTCGAAGCCCGCCCAGGACAGGAACGCCGCGACCACGCCTGCGAGCACCGCCGAGGGTGAGACGCCGCTGCCGGAGAAGGAGAACACGGAGAAATCGATTCCGGTCGACGGTGCCCCGCCCTTGGCGAAGATCACGACGACGAGCACGACCATGGCCAGGATGCCGATGCCCTCGATGGCGAGCAGGATCTTGGCGAGCAGCCTGATGTCGCGGCCGGACAGCAGGAACGAGATCACTGCGGCGATCACGACGATCACCAACCACGGCGGCTGGTAAGGGTTCTCGCTGCCGGCCTGCAGCTGCGGCGATGAACGCGTTGGTGAACGCCGCGGTCAACGCGAGGGTGCCGATGGCGAAGGCCCAGTAGGCGCCGAGCATCGCGAAGCCGGCGAAGAATCCCGTCCGCGGGCCCGATGGTGCCGCCGACCAAACCGTATGACGAGCCGGCGTGGTTGAGGTGCCGGGTCAGCCGGACGAAGCTGTAGCCGACCAGCGACACCCCGACCAGACCGATCAGGAACACCAGCGGTATCGACTTGCCCACGGTGGCGATCAGCCCCTGACCGTTGCCCGACATCGCCAGGGTCGGCCCGACCAGGGCGACCGACAGCGCCAGCGCCACCCAGAACGGCAGTCGCCGGTGCGGGATCTGGTCGATTTCGTCCGACGGCCCAGCCGGGGTATCTGTAGTCATCGATATCTCCTTCCGTGTGGTCAGCAGCTCCAGGCCAGCCGCAGCGCTTGCGTGGTTTCGGCCGCGGGCCGGTCGCCGTAGGTGGTGATCTCGTAGCGGCGGACCGCGACAAGCCCTTCGATCACCGCGGGTGTCAGCAGTTCTGCGGCGATCGGCGACGTCTCGAGCGCCTTGATCACGGTCTCCTGGTCGGTCTGCAGCATCGGCGGCGGATGCGCCGCCTTGGACGGGTCTTTCGGCACTTCGTCGGGAAGGCCGAGGCTCTTGTCGATGCCGCGCAGGGCGCTGCCGAGAAACGACACCGCCGCAAGATAGGGGTTGGCGCTCGGGTCGATGAGTTTGAGCTCGACGTTGGCGCCGTGCGGGTTGCCAGGGGTCGCGGCCACGAACCGCACTGCCGCTTCCCGGTTCTCCAGACCCCAGCATTGCGCCGCGCCCGCCCAGTTGCCGGGCTCGCAGCCGCGCCGACGACAGCACCGAACCCGCGTAGACGCCGAGTAGGTCGGGCAGCGTCGCCACCACCCCCGCGATCGCCGACTCGCCCGCAGAACGCATGCCGTGGGGACCTTGGCCGCCGGAGAACAGCGGCCCGTCCGCGTCGGCCAGGGACAGGTGCAGATGCGCGCCGTTGCCCGCCTCACCCTCGAATGGCACGGGTGAGAACGAGATTCGCAGGCCGTGCCGGGCTGCGGCGCGGCCGATCACGATGCGGGCCGCTGCGACGGTGTCGGCCGCGGCGACCGGGGTGGTCGGGGCGAGGGACACCTCGAGTTGGTCGTGGCCGTACTCGGTGTGGATCTGTTCGACGGAGCAGGCCGGCGCGCTCGGCGGCCCCGGCCAGGTCGACGAGGAAGGCCGAACGGTCCAGCGATGTGCGTATGCCGTAGGGCGACCACGGATCCGTCAGACGCGTGACCCGCGTCGGCCGCGAGCATCGTGCACTCCAGCTCGGCGCCGACCATGTGCGGTCAATCCCCTTGCGATCAAAGCCGATTCGAGGCCCACCAGTAGTGAGCGCGTGCACAGCGCGGCGGCGCTGCCCTGCTGGTCGGTCAGATTTCCCGGCGCCCAGGCGACGCCGTCGTCGACCAGACGGAGGTCGGCCGGATCGATGCGGATGCGGAGGTCGCCGTCGACTCCGATGTTCGGCGTGAACGCGATGCCGCTGTCGACGCAGAACACGCTCCACGACGGGGAGACGCCCATACCGGCGCGCTGGAATGCGCCGAGCCGCCGCAGCGGCACGTACTTCGCGCGGGTCACGCCCGCCAGGTCGGTGATCGAACCCGCGACGAGTTCGACGCCCTCGGCGCGCAGTTCCTCGATGCGACGGGTGATGTCGGCATCGTCTGCGACGTCGGTGGGCAGCGGCATTGAACCTCCTCGGACGTCACGAGTGTGCGAGCCGTATATGTCATAAATGTTTCATAATCTCTAAGATCTGCGCTAGAGGATTGATTCATAAAATTTTGGGGTCTCGGTCCGTCGAAGGGGTGTCACCATGTGCCGGCTGCTGGGTGTCGTCTCCGCCACCCCGATTTCGGTGTCGCAGGCCGTCGGCGAGCACGTGCTCAAGGACTTCGTCGCGCTGACGAAGATCCACGGCGACGGATGGGGCAGTCGCGCGGGTCCCGACTGCCCGGACAGGCTCCGAGCATCGAGGTGTCGGCGGGCAGTGCCCTCGACGACCCGCACTTCGCCGCTGCCACGCACGACCAACGGTCGGCAGCGAGCCTGGTCCACCTGCGCTGGGCCACGACCGGCATCGCCGTGCGGCCGGAGAACTCACATCCGTTCCTGGCCGATCGAATTGCGATGGCGCACAACGGATCCATCAAGCCAATCGGGCAGCTCGACGAACTACTCGAACCCGAGATCGCGGCGACGATCCGCGGCTCCACCGACAGCGAACGCTATTTCGCCGTGATCCGCCAGCACCGCGCGTCGTCGCCGAACCTGGCCGAGGCGGTCCGCCGGGCCGTATCCCAGCTTCGTGAGCTCTATCCCGACGCCAGCCTCAACGCGTTGATCCTCGGCGAGGACCAGCTGATCGCCGTGCACGCGCACGCCCGCAGCCGGCTGCCCGACGAGGACATCGCGGAGATCACCGCGGCGGATCTGCCCGCTGAGCACCTGGAGGACTACTTCGGCATGCGCTGGGCGCGTCCCGCCGAGGACCGGGTGGTGATCGCGTCGACGGGCTTCGGCGACCTCGACTGGCAGCCGCTGCCAGTCGGAGAGCGTGACCGCGATCTCGATGTACGACCTGTCGATGGCGACCCTTCCGCTGATGACTCCGTCGACGCCATGACCGACGACGACCGTCGCGGAGCGGGCCAGTTCCGCCCTGCCGACGCTGAGCAAGGCCGAGCGCCGGGTCGGCCGCGCACTGCTGGCCGACTATCCGAGCGCCGGGTTGGCCAGCGCCGCCCGGCTCGCCGAACGCGCCGAGGTCAGCCCGCCGACGGTGCTGCGGTTCGCGCAGTCGCTCGGCTACGACGGGTTCACCGACCTGCAGGTCGCGTCTGCGCGCCGAGTTGTCGGCCCAGGTCGAGCGGCCCGATCACGCGGTTGCCGGACGCGCCGCCGGCAGGCGGCCTTCTCGACCGGCTGCTGCAGCAGGCCCGGGCCCAGAACGAGCGGGCCACCGAAACGCTTGCCGCGCTGCCGACTTCGGCGCTCGATGCCGCCGTCGCGCTGCTGTCGGACACCGGGCGGGCCGATCTACCTGCACGGCGGACGCTTCTCGCATCTGCTGGCCGTGCACCTGGCCGCCCACCTCGAACAGCTGCGTCCCGGGGTGCGGTTGCTCGCCGATCCGGACCGGAAACGACCTCGGCGCGATGATCGAACTGTCCCGCACGGACGTCGTCGTGCTGTTCGACTACCACCGCTATCAGCGCAGCGCCGCCGACCTCGCGTCGCGCGTGCACCGGGCGGGGGCGACCGTGCTGCTCATCACCGACGACCTCGCGTGCCCGGTCGCGCCCGAGGCCGAGGTGGTGCTCGCCGCGTCCAGCACGGTCGGCACCGACATACCAGAGCATGGCCGCGGGCTTTCTGCTCACCGAACTGCTCATTCCGCCGGTGATGGACGCACTCGGCGAGTCGGCGCGCACCAGGATGGCGCTGTGGGAGGAGCAGCGCCGGACCGAACTACTGCCCTGACCAGATACCCTTGACTAATGGCAGGTGGTACCAAACGGCTCCCGCGTGCCGTCCGTGAGCAGCAGATGCTCGATGCCGCGGTGCAGATGTTCTCCATCAACGGCTATCACGAGACGTCGATGGATGCCATCGCCGCGCAGGCCGAGATATCGAAGCCGATGCTCTACCTCTACTACGGCTCGAAGGAAGAGTTGTTCGGCGCCTGCCTGGATCGCGAGCTGACCCGGTTCGTCGACACCGTGCGTTCCGAGATCGACTTCAAGCAGAGCCCAAAGGACCTGCTGCGCAACGCGGTGCTGTCGTTCCTGAACTACATCGACACCAACCGGGCCTCGTGGATCGTGTTGTACACCCAGGCCACCAGCTCGCAGGCGTTCGCACACACGGTACGTGAGGGCCGTGACAGGATCATCGACCTGGTCGGCAGGCTGTTGCAGGCGGGCACCCGAAATCCCGAGCCGGACACCGACTTCGACATGATGGCGGTCGCCCTCGTCGGGGCCGGCGAGGCGGTGGCCAACCGGGTCAGCACCGGTGATGCCGACGTCGACGAGGCCGCCGAGCTGATGATCAATCTCTTCTGGCGCGGCCTGAAGGGCACACCGGCGGACAAGGACGCTGCGGCCGCCTCCGTAACCGCCGGCTAGATCGCCTTGCCCTCGACCAGGCTGATCGGGCCGGCGGTCGGCACCACGCGCGTCATCTGAAAACCAGCCTGTTCGTACAGCTTTCGGTATTCGTCGGCGGTGCGCTCGCGGGCGCCGGCCTGGACCAGCATCTCCATGTCGGCCCACTTGCCGATGAACTGCGCGGTCGTGGTCGGGGATCACGAACTCGGCCAGCAACAGCGTGGCTGCCGGTGCGCGCCGCCTTCCGGACATTGCTCAGGATCGTCACGGCTTCCGCGTCGGCCCAGTCGTGGATGACGTTCTTGAGCACGTAGGCGTCGCCGCCCTCGGGCACCTCGTCGAAGAAGGAGCCGGCCTCGACTCGCACCCGGTCGGCCACGCCGTATCGCTGCGAGCAGTTCGGGAGCGCCTTCGACGACGTGCGGCAGGTCATACAGCACGCCGCTGGCGCCCGGGAGTCGCCGCGACGATCGCAGCAAGCAGCCTGCCGTGGCCGCCGCCGACGTCGACGATGGTGCGGTAGGGCGCGAAGTCGTAGGCGGCGACCACCGGGTCGACGGCCATCTCCGACACGCTCGTCATCGCATCGTTGAACACCGCTGCGAGGTCCGGCCGTTGGGCCATGAAACTCCCATGCCGCTCATGCCGCGCAGCCTGGGCGGCACGGCCTCGCCGGTCCTGACGGCGTCGAGCAGGCCGCTCCAGTGTTCGCGGTGCTCAGGGTGTCCGACCCAACGAGCCATGCCCTGCCATCGACAGGCGCGCGTCCGACCGCAGGGTCTCGCCGAGCGCGTTGAGCGCGAAGCGACCATCGCCCTGCTCGGTGAAAATGCCCTCGCTGATCAGCGCCCGCATCAACCGGGCGAGGGCGTCCGGGTCGGCGCCGACGCGGCGGGCCAGTTCGTCGGCAGCCAGCGGGCCGTCGGCCAGCGCGTCGGCGACCTTGAGATCGGCGGCCACGGCGATGCCTTGCGCGCGCCAGGCCCCGATGATCATCTTCTGCGCGGTCGCCGCTCGACTCTAGGACAGGTGAGGGCCGCGTCCCGCATCCTGTACGCGTGACCTCCGGTGGGCTGGTGTGGCGCAGTCTGGGCATGTTGCGTGCGGTCCGCGGGATGATCGTCGTCTCGCTCCTGCTCGGTGTGGTTGCGTCGGCGCTGCCCTACGTCTCGGCTGCGTCCTTCGGGCCGCTGGCGCAAGTCGTCGCTAACGCCGGTGAGAGCGGAAACCTCGGCAGCGTGTGGGGAATGCGCGGTCCGATGGTCGCCCGCGAGAACGGCCTGCTCGCTTCGGTGGCGGGTCCGGTTCCGTTCGCGGTACTTCTGGCGACATGGGCGGGCTCGTTGATTCTGACCCAATTGATGTACTTCGTCGACGCGTGGGTTGGCGCGAAGGTCGATCGGGTGCTTCTTGTCGATATCCGCCAACGCGTCCATGACCACGTCCAGGCGATGTCGCTTGATTTCTTCACCACATCTCGCACCGGCGAGCTGATACAGCGTGTGACCGTCGAACCCGCTGCCGTGCAACGCCTTCTGACCGGCTGTCTGCTACCCCCGTTGATCGATGTCATTGCGCTGATTTTTGCAGTCGGCTATCTGCTGGCCATTTCGTGGCAGATGACTGTCGCCGCGCTGTCGCTCACTCCGCTGGCCCTGCTCACACTGAAATACGCCGGCCGCGGCGTGCAGACGGCAATGCGGCGGGTGATGCGTGCCGATCGTGCGATGGCCACTGAGCTCGAACAGACGGTGAGTGGGATTACCGAGATCCAGATGTTCAATGCCCAGTCATTGCGCAGCAAGCGATTTCATGGCGTTTCGGACGACGCCGCGCGAAGCGGTGCGACCTCCGTGGTGTGGATGCAGGCGACCGCGAACGGGTCTCAGGTGTTTGTGGCGCTCAGCACCGTCGTGGTGTTGCTCGTCGGCATCGGGTTCAGCTCGAGCTTCGATCTCACGTTCGCCGGCCTGATCGTATTCACCGGGATGGTTCCGACGATGTTCGGTGCAGCGCAGCGCGTCATGGGCGCGTACACCACCTACCAGTCGGTGGCGCCGAACGCGGCGTCCACCTACGAACTGCTCGATATGCGTCCGACGGTTCGGGACGCCGCGAACGCGATGGAGCTCGGCGATGTCCACGGCAACCTCGTCTTCGAGGATGTGACGTTCGGCTACTCGAAGGAGCAGACCATCCTCGACGGGTTGTCGTTCACGATCGCCGAGGGTGAGACGGTGGCCTTGGTGGGCGGTACCGGGTCGGGTAAGTCGACAGTGTTCAACCTGGTGTTGCGGTTCTTGGATCCGCGCGCGGGCCGGATTCTGGTCGATGGCCGCGACATCGGGGGTGTGACCATGGCGTCGCTGCGTGACCAGGTTTCCAAGCTCGCGCAGTTTCCGTTCTTCATCAAAGACACGATCCGAGAGAACATCCGATTGGCCCGGCCGGACGCCACCGACGCCGAGATCGAAGAGGCGTGCGAGAACGCCAACGTTCACTCGATCATCACCGACCCGTCGAAGATTGCGTGACGGCTACGACACCGTCGTCGATGTGCAGGTGCCGTCGGGAGGTCAGAAGCGACTGATCGCGCTGGCGCGCTGCCTGTTGCGTCGACCGGAGATTCTGCTGCTCGACGAGCCGACCGAAAACCTGGACGCCGACCAGCGCGCCAGGCTGACCGGCGTGATCCGCGGCTACGCCCGCGATCGAACTTGCGTGGTGATCAGCCACGACATGGATTTCATTGCCGCCGTTGCGGATCGAATTCTTGTCCTCGAGCACGGTCGCATCGCGCAGGTGGGCGACCACCACACCTTGATGGCCGAAGGTGGTCTCTACAAGCGCCTGTACGAGGCGCAGAACGTCGGCGCCTAGAGCGCGCTGACGGTGCCCTTCAGGTGGGGCTCGCCCTTCTTGAGATCGCGCAGGTCCAGCTCCCAGCCGTCGGAGACGCGCTCCACGTACAGACCGGCGCTGGCGGGCAGCACCACCGGCTTGGCGAAGCGCACCGAGTACTTCACCGCGTCCGGCAGCTGTCCCTCGATGTTGGCCAGCACCGCCGCGGCGCTGAACATGCCGTGGGCGATGACGGTCGGGAACCCGAACAGCTTGGCGGCGATCGGGTTGGTGTGGATCGGGTTGTGATCCCCGCCGACGGACGCGTAGTGGCGGATCTGTCCCGGCGTGATGCGCAGCACCGCGTTCGGCGGGCCGAGTTTGGGTTGCTTCTCCGGCGGCGGTTTCGGCTCATCCGACAGGCTGGTGCGCTGTTGGTGCAGAAACGTGGTGACCTGATGCCAGGCGGCGTCGTTGCCGACCTTGATGTCGGTGACGATGTCGACCAGCAGGCCCTTGCGATGTTCGCGCAGGTTCTCCGCATGCACCTGCGCCGAGACGGTGTCGGTCACCGGATCGGGCCGGTACTGCGTGATGTGGTTCTCGATGTGCACCGAACCCATTGCGGCGAAAGGGAAGTCGAAGCCGGTGACCAACGCCATCACGGTCGGGAAGGTCAGCGCGAACGGATACGTCAGCGGCACCGCGTCGCCGAACCGCAGCCCGGTGACGTTCGCGTACGCGGCGACGTTGGCCGGGTCGATCGCGAGTTCGTCGACGGTCAGCGTGCGCTCGGGTAGCGAATCGCCACGCGGGACGAACGGCAGCGCTCCTGCCGCCGCGCGCAGCAGGTTCTTCAGGCCAGACGGCTGTGTCACGGTGGCCAGCCTAGGCGCCGAGCCAGGCCTGGCCGCAGACCCGGATCGTGTTGCCGGTCACGGCGACCGACGCCGGGCTCGCGAAGTAGGCGATGGCCTCGGCGACGTCGACCGGCTGGCCGCCCTGGTAGAGCGAGTTGAGCCTGCGGCCCACCTCTCGGGTGGCCAGCGGGATCGCCTCGGTCATCTTGGTCTCGATGAACCCTGGCGCGACGGCGTTGATGGTGATGCCCTTCTCGCCCAGCTTGGGGGCAAGTGCATCGGTCAGGCCGATCATTCCGGCCTTGGTGGCCGCGTAGTTGGTCTGCCCGCGGTTGCCCGCGATGCCGGCCATCGACGAAAGGCCGATGACCCGGCCGCCCTCGACGAGGGTGCCGTTGTCCGACCAGTCCCTCGGTAAGCCGAAGCGGGGCAAGGAGATTGACGGCGACCACCGCAGTCCCATCGCGCCTCGTCCATGTTGGCGAGCAGCTTGTCGCGGGTGATGCCCGCGTTGTTGACCAGGATGTCGAGCGTGCCGTCGTAGTGCTCCCTGACGTGCTCGGCGATCCGGTCGACGGCGTCGTCGGCGGTGACGTCGAGCGTCAGCGCGGTGCCGCCGACTTTCGTCGCCGTCACTCCGAGCGGCTCCTGTGCGCCCTCGACGTCGACGCAGATCACCTTCGCGCCGTCGCGAGCGAACACCTCCGCGATCGTCGCGCCGATGCCGCGGGCCGCGCCGGTGACGACCGCGACCTTGCCGTCGAGCGGCTTGTCCCAGTCGGCGGGCGGAGCCGCGTCGGCGGCACCGACGCGGAACACCTGGCCGTCGACGTAGGCCGACTTGCCGGACAGGATGAACCGCATCGTCGACTCGAGCCCGGTCGCCGCGGGCTTGGCGTCGGGGGACAGGTACACCAGCGCCACGGTGGCGCCGCGCCGCATCTCCTTGGCCAGCGAGCGGGTGAAGCCCTCGAGTGCCCGCTGTGCGATCTGCTCGTGCGGGCTGCCCGCCTCCTCCGGGTGGTGCCGACGACGACGATGCGCGACGACGGGCCGAGGTTGCGCAGCAGCGGGGTGAAGAACTCGTACAGGCCCTTCAGGCCTGCGGGCTCGGTGATGCCGGTGGCATCGAACACCAGCCCGCCGAACGAGTCGGCCCACCGCCCGCCGAGATTGTTCGCCACCACGTCGTAGTCCTCGGCGAGCGCGCTGCGCAGCGGTTCGACGACGCGGCCGTCACCGCCGATGAGCAGCGAGCCGGCCAGCGGCGGATCGCCGGGGCGGTAGCGGCGCAACGTCTCGGGCTGCGGGATGCCGAGCTGCTTGGCGAGGAAGTTCCCCGGTGCCGAATGGACGATCTGTGAGTACAAGTCGGTAGCCACGACACCGAACTTACTCCAGAGTAAGAAGGGTGCGTAGTATGGCCCCCATGGCCAACAAATCGAGTCGCCGCGTAGGCGTTCTTGGCGGCAACCGCATCCCGTTCGCGCGCTCGGACGGCGCGTACGCAAACGCCTCCAACCAGGACATGTTCACCGCCGCGCTGAGCGGCCTGATCGATCGCTTCGACCTGGCAGGCGAGAAGCTCGGCGCCGTCATCGGCGGCGCGGTGCTCAAGCACAGCCGCGACTTCAACCTGATGCGCGAGTGCGTGCTGGGCAGCTCGCTGTCGTCGTACACGCCCGCCTTCGACATCCAGCAGGCCTGCGGCACCGGTCTGCAGGCCACCATCGCCGCCGCCGACGGCATCGCGGCGGGGCGCTACGAGGCGGCGGCGGCAGGCGGCGTCGACACCGCCTCGGACGCGCCGATCGCGTTCGGTGACGACCTGCGCCGGGTACTGCTCGGGCTGCGCCGGTCCAAGTCCAACGTCGACCGGCTGAAGCTGGTCGGCAAGCTGCCCGCAGCACTGGGTGTGGAGATCCCGGTGAACAGCGAGCCGCGCACCGGGCCTGTCGATGGGCGAGCACGCCGGCGATCACCGCCAAGCAGATGGGCATCAAGCGCGTCGACCAGGACGAGCTCGCCGCGGCCAGCCACAACAACATGGCGGCGGCCTACGACCGCGGCTTCTTCGACGATCTCGTCACCCCGTTCCTCGGGCTGTACCGGGACAACAACCTGCGGGCCGATTCGTCGGCCGAGAAGCTGGCCAAGCTCAAGCCGGTGTTCGGCGTGAAGGCCGGCGACGCGACGATGACGGCGGGCAACTCCACGCCGCTGACCGACGGCGCCTCGGTGTCTCTGCTGGCCACCGACGAGTGGGCCGAGGCGCACGGGCACCCGGTGCTGGCCTACTACGTCGACGCCGAGACGGCCGCGGTGGACTACGTCAACGGCAAGGACGGCCTGCTGATGGCGCCGACGTACGCGGTGCCGCGGCTGCTGGCCCGAAACGGCTTGAGCCTGGCCGACTTTGACTTCTACGAGATTCACGAGGCCTTCGCGTCGGTGGTGCTGGCGCACCTGCAGGCGTGGGAGTCCGAGGAGTACTGCAAGGAGCGGCTCGGCCTCGACGCGGCGCTCGGTTCGATCGACCGGTCGAAGCTGAACGTCAACGGCTCGTCGCTGGCGGCAGGCCATCCGTTCGCCGCGACCGGCGGCCGGATCGTCGCGCAGCTGGCCAAGCAGCTCGCCGAGAAGAAGAAGGAGACCGGGCAGCCGGTGCGCGGACTGATCTCGATCTGCGCCGCGGGCGGCCAGGGCGTCGCCGCCATTCTCGAGGCCTGACCAGGATTTTCGACGGGGGTGTAACGGCCCCATCGGGGGATTCGATACACGGGATAGCTCCGTGTTGTCGTCTGACCCCCCGACCCGATGGCAACACGGGGCGACTACTTCGGCGGGTCCTTCGCCGCCTTGATCGGCCCCGCCGTCGGCGGCGGCGCGAACAGACTTCCGCCGAAGCTGCCGCGGGTGGTCTGCACCGCGACCAATCCCCACGTTCCCAGCAGACCGACGTACGCGACGGCCGCCGCGACCCGGAACGCGGGCAGCCCGGTGTGGTTGGCCAGCTGCGTGGTGCCGGTGACGAACGTGCCGACGGGAAAGGTCAGGCTCCACCACGTCAGTGCGAACGGCATGCCGCGGCGCAGCGTGCGGACCGTCAGCTGGGTGGCCAGCGCGATCCACAGCACCGCGAATCCCCATACCGGGACGCCGAACAGCACCGCGAAGACGTTCATCCCGCCTGCCAGTTCAGGCGGCACGGCCAACGCGGCGTTCGCACCGAGCAGGCCCGCCGCCGTGATGCCCTGGCCGAGCGGTCCGAGCACGATCCACAGTGTCGGCACCCGCGTCGTTCCGGACGTCCCGTAGAGCGCGAGCCTGCTCCAGATCATGGCGATGATGATCAGCGCCGCGACCAGCGACAGGCCGAACATCGCGTAGCAGCCGTAGAGCATTGTGGCGCGCCCCGTGCCCGCGGCCATGTGCGGTATCAGCAAGGCACCCGTCGCCGCCGAAACCATCGGTGGCACAACAGGCATCAGCCAGCCGCCGAACGCCGCGTCCGGTTCGACGTTGAGCTGCGTGAACATGAGGTAGGGGATCGTCGCCGCGGTGAACAGTCCGCCGAGGGTGCCCGCGGTCCACAACACCCAGGCCAGGTCGACCGCGATCCGCATGCCGATCAGGTCCTTGCCGGTCAGCAGCGCACCGGCGCCGACGGTCATCAGTGCCATCGGCGCGGCGCCGTAGAAGTGCGTCATCTGGGGATTGCGCACATGGCTGCGCGCCACCGTTGGATGGCGCGCCCACTGAGCGGTCACCGCGACGACGAGCACCACCAGCAGCACCGCGGCGACCACCCAGACAATGTGGGAGAACACCCGCAGGCCGGGCACGTGCACAGGCAGCGTGACGCCTGCCGTGGCCACGATGCCGGTCCCCATCACCGACGCGAACCAATTGGGCCCGAAGTTCTTCAGCCGCGCCAGTTCGGTGGTCATGGCTGCCCATCGTTTCACGCGCGTGCTTCGATGGAGGCCATGCAGATCAGCCTCAACCTTGTCAGCGCCATCGGTGGTTCACCGATCGATTCCTTGGTGAAAGCCCTGGCGAAAATGCGGGACGAGGGTTTCCGGAGGGTCTGGATGGCCCAGATGCCCTTCGACGGCGACCTGTTGACCGCGCTGGCGGTGGCGATGCGCGAGGTCGACACCATCGAGGTGGGCTCCGCGGTGCTGCCGATCCAGAATCAGCACCCGATGCTGCTCGCCCAGCGTGCGCTGACGCTGAACGCGATCGCGGGCGGCCGGTTCATCCTCGGCCTCGGTATGACGCATCAGGCGGTCACCGAGGGAATGTGGGGAATCCCGTACGACAAGCCGGTGCGCCGCATGCGCGAGTACCTCGACGGTCTGCAGCCGCTGCTGGCCGGAGAGGCGGTCAATGCGGTCGGTGAGACCGTGACGGCACGCGGGGCTCTTCAAATCACCGGCGCGCCGACGCCGGAGGTCTATCTCGCCGCGCTGGGGCCCCAGATGTTGAAGCTGGCGGGACGGCGCACATCGGGCACGCTGACGTGGATGTGCGGACCGAAGACGTTGGGCGAGCACATCGCCCCGACGTTGCGTGCGGCGGCCGTCGAGGCCGGTCGGCCGGAGGGCGCGGTTCGTGTGGTGGCCGGCCTGCCGATCGGCGTCACCGACGACGTCGCCGGTGCGCGGGCGCAGGCCGCCGAGCAGTTCGGGATGTACGGAACCCTGCCGGCCTATCGCGCGATGCTGGACCGCGAGGGGCTACGCGAAACCCGAGGACGCCGCCATCATCGGCGACGAGAAAACGGTGTCCGATCGACTCGACGAACTCGGCGCGGTAGGCGTCGACGAGTTCAGCGCCGTCGTCTTCGACTCGTCGCCTGAGGTGCGCGAACGCACCCGCACGCTGCTGCGAAGCAAGGATTCGTGAGCGAGAAAATTACCTCTGGTGTGACCGCAGTCACAGGCGTACGATCGACCGCACGACGGGTTCGGGAGTGACCGATCCAAAGAGTCGGCAAGAGGTGAAAGCCGACCGCGCGAGACTAATGTGACGCACCTCGAATGTCCTCCCGAACCCGCCCTTATTTTGTGCGCATGACCCGGCGCAGGAGTGTGTGGCTCGTCCTCGGCGCCGTGCTTCTAGCGATGGTCGTCGTGTACGCGGGCCTGATAGCCGGGCGTCACCTGCGCACTCGATCCGAGACGCTGGCCGCCGACTTCGACCGGCTGACGACGAATCTGCATGCGGCTGCGGGCATTGCGTTCGGCGCCGTCGGCCGCGGGCAGACGTCAATGACGTTGGGACGCTGGCAAACCGGCCCGGCATGGTCGACGATGAAGGTGCCGCTGGTCATCGCGGCGCTGCGGGACCACCTCCCGCCCGCCGTCACCGACGCCATGACCGCAGCCATCACCGAATCGGACAACGCCGCAGCCGAATCGCTGTGGGCGAGTCTGGGCGACCCCGCCGCCGCCGCCGGCAAGGTCGACGCCGTGCTCAGGCAGGCCGATGACCCGACCGTCGTCCAGTCACGGAGGGTTCGGCCGGAGTTCACCGCGTTCGGCCAGACCGACTGGTCGCTGGCCGACCAGGTGCGATTCATGTCAGTTGCGTTGTGCGACAAGGCGAACGCACCGATATTCACGCTCATGGGCCGCGTCGAACCCGACCAGCGGTGGGGAATCGGAGCCATTGCGGGCACCCGCTTCAAAGGGGGCTGGGGACCGTCGCCGACGGGCAAATACCTGGTCA
This sequence comes from uncultured Actinomycetota bacterium, assembly GCA_963813275.1. Classification (GTDB taxonomy): domain Bacteria; phylum Actinomycetota; class Actinomycetes; order Mycobacteriales; family Mycobacteriaceae; genus Mycobacterium. The sequence goes on from CAWEYH010000004.1 coordinate 377,760, forward strand.
GGCAGATGGGCATCGTGGCGACGCCGAACGGAATGACGGCCGTCGCCCTTGCCGCACAACCGGATTCGGGAACCTTCGACGACGGCAGAGCCGACCTCACCGAGATGGCACACTGGCTGACCGCCCACCTTGCGGCACTGCCAGCCGGGCCGTGCCCGTGAGGACTCACCAGAGGTAGACGCGCGCGCTCTTCCCGCCGGTGCACGTGATCCAGTTGTCACCCGTGTACTGCTGGCACTGCATGAGGAAGTTGGACCCGTCGCACGCCGCACCGGGCACGCCCGCGCAGTCGACAGCGCCGGGCGCCGACACCGCCCGCGGCAGCGGACTGGCGTTGCCGTACCGAGCCCAGTAGGACCGCAGCACACTGTCGGTGAAGAAGCACGACGTCTCCGGGGTGCCCCGCCCCGCATGGGTGGCGAAGCCGCTGACGTTCGGCAGCGAGAAGCCGTCATCGCATGACTGGTGCAGGCCGGTCTGGTCGGGTCCCGTCACCACAGGGGCCGGGCTGTTCGGTTTCGGGGATGCCGCGGTCGATCGCGAATCATTTTGGGCCAGAAGCCCGATGACGACGCCGATCCCGCCGAGGATCAACGCCGCCGCGACCGCGATGACGGTGGGCAGCACCCACTTCCTCTTCCGCGCGGGTGATTCGGCCACGCGGGGCTCGGGAGTGGGATTCGTGGGTGTCGCGATGGTCGGCGCGGTGCTGACGGCAGTCGGTTGGCCACTGTTCAAGGCGCGCTCGGCGGCCCGGCCCAGGCCGCCTGCCGTTCCGTAGCGGTCGTCGGCGTCCTTGGCCATGCCTCTGGCGACGACTTCGTCGAGGGACGCGGGCACCCGCGGATTCGTCTCGCTCGGTCGGGGCGGCGGCAGCGTGATGTGGGCGGCGAGCAAGTTCTGCAGGTTTTCTCCGGAGTACGGGGCCTCTCCGGTCAGCGCCTCGTACAACACGCAGCCCAACGCGTACACGTCCACAGCATGGGTGGCCACCGGCTCGGTAAACCGTTCGGGTGCCATGTAATTCAGTGTGCCGATTTTCATGCCCGCCGATGTCAGGCGGGTGTCACCCGTGGTCTCGGCGATTCCGAAATCGACCAGGTACGCGAAATCCGTTGGTGTGACGATGATGTTCTGGGGCTTGATGTCTCGATGAATGAGGCCGGCGGCGTGGGCGGCATCGAGAGCGGCGGCGACCTGCCCGACGATGTTCACCGCCCGCGACGGTTCCAGTGGTCCGCTCGTGAGCAACTCGTCCAGTGTCTGGCCCTGCACCAGCCGCATGTCGATGTAGAGGTGGCCGTCGATCTCGCCCCAGTCATGGATCGGAATGACGTGTGGCTCCTGAAGAATCGCCGCCGCGCGCGACTCGCGCTGGAACCGCGTCCGGAAACTCGCGTCGTGGGAGTACTCGTCGGCCAGGATCTTCAGCGCGACGGTGCGTCCCTTGTCGGTGTCGTAGGCCTCGTACACCTCGCCCATGCCGCCCCTCCCGAGCAGCCGCGAGATGCGGTATTTGCCGAACGTCGTACCGACGCGCGAATCCACTAACGCAGTATCGCGCCTATCAGGCCATCAGGGGTGCCAGTTCGCTGCGGGGCACCGAGATCTGGCGCGGACCCGTGTTGTCCGCGGGCAGCAGCTGGCCCTCGCCGAAGAAGAAGATCACCGCGTCGTCGGTGAGCGCGAAGTTGCCGAAATCCGACGGCAACAGCTTGAACGTGGGGCGGTTGTACAGCTTGGCCACCTTCGGCCCGAGCGCCGACACCACATCAGCGTCCGGCTTGGACAGCGTATCGAGCGTGATCGGGCGCTGCTTCGACAGGTCGTAGGTGAACGATCTGAACACCGTAGCGGGGTGGGCCTCATGGGCGGCACCGGTGTCGTTGTCGATCGTCAGCACGAGGCTCGTGGTGGCCGGCTGTGCCGACTGATACGTCTTCGCGCGGACGTCGTACATGTACTGCCGTTCGGGCCCGTCATGACCGAACCGAGCGATCCAGTCGAGGAAGTACCCGCGGTCAGCGGTCATGAAGTCCGACACCGCCTGCGAGTCCGGGTAGTCGAGCGGATAGGTGATATCGACGGCGTAGGAAGGCGTTTCGCTGTGCACGCGCAGGTCTCGGCGGCCACGGTGCCGCCGAGGTCGGTGCAGCCCTGCTCGCAGCCGCCGACGCGGGACCGCAACCCACGATGCCCGCGACGATCGCCGCGACCATGGTCGTCTTCATCATCTTGGTCTTGCTCCTTTCATGATCAGTGCACCGGCAGTTTCAGCACGCGGTTACAGGCGACCGATTGCGGCCTGTGCCAACAGCTTCAGGGTTCCGCAGCGCTCGGCGCCCAGACCCTCGATCTCGTACATCCGATTGCCGTCGAGGAGAACGACGATTTCGTTGTACGGCTGGTACTGCGTGCCCTGCAGACCCGTCAGGCATTTCGCCGCGAGCCCGAGACCCTCCACCGGCGCGGCGTTGTAGCCGGTGTACGTGGCGTACTCCGTCGCGGCGTCGATCGGGAAGGCCAACGGCTCGTAGAGGTGGGAGCTCACCGCGGTCTTGCCGGGGCTGCGGTAGACGCACAGCGGGTCGACCGATCCCGCCCTGTCTTCCGCGCTGTCGGTCTTGATCGGTTGCGGTACGCCGAGGATGTCGGCGACCTCGGTCGTGGTGATCCAGTCACACGGCCGGAATGCCGGGGGAGCGCTGATGTCGACGGGGGCCAGTTCGAGCGTGATCGGCTCATGGCGCCCGATCGGTGTGCCGGCCTGCGGGGAAACCGACGTGATCTGTTGTGCCGCAGCGATGACCTTCGAAGCGTCCTGCCCGTCCTTGGTGACGGTGCGGATGTTGTCCCAGCACGCGAGCGCCCCACCGGCGACGCCGGAGGGAAGCTCCTTGGTGGACGGGTTGAAGATCTTCCCGACCACGTCGGGGACGGGACGCGGCCAGGTTTGGGCATCGCACAACTGCTCCGATGTCGGGCCGGCGTGTGCGACCGGTGAGACGGCGATCGCGGCCACCGACATGGCCGAAGCGATGAGAGTGAGTGTCGCTTTCTTCATGACGCATACGCTGCCGCGCACGTCTTGGCGAATTCTTGGCGCTGCTCATTGAGAATTCGCCAAGCCTCCCTGCGGATGCTGATCCCGCCACCAGGCCACACCATCAGCCACCAGAGGAGCCCATCGCAATGTTCACCACCCGATTCACCAAGCCCGCCGCCCGGTTCGCGCTGACCGCAGGGACACTCGGCGTCGCCGCTCTGCTCGCCGCGGGCACCGCCAACGCCGAGACCGCCGACGACCAGTTCTTCGGCATGCTCGCCCAGCAGGGCATCGGCTTCGGCACGCAGGACTCGGCCGTCAAGGTCGCCCATCACGTCTGCGACGCCCTTGATGCGGGCATGGAGCCCAGCGAGATCAGCCGGCACATCACGGGCGCGAACTCGCGCATCGACGGCCAGACCGCGTTGGTCATCACCGTCGACGCGGCGCTGTCGTACTGCCCGCAGTTCGCACATCAGATGGACAACGGGGCGACGGTGGTCGGCCCGAACCACTGAGCCCGGCACGCAAAAAGCCCCCGCGAAGAGAGACGGGGGCTTTTTGTGTCGAAGCGGCGGAGAAGGCTTTAGAAGGCCGCCTCGTCCAGTTCCATGATGTCGTTGTCGAGGTTCTCGATCGACCTGACGCGTGCTGGTGAGCAGCGGCAGCATGTTCTTGGCGAAGAACGACGCCACCGCGACCTTGCCCTCGTAGAAGGCGTTGTCGTCACCGCTGGCACCGGCGTCGAGCTTCTCGATCGCCACGGCGGCCTGCTGTGCAGCAGCCAGCCGATGACCAGGTCGCCGACGCTCATCAGGAAGCGCACCGAACCCAGGCCGACCTTGTAGAGGTTCTCGGCCGGATTCTCCTGCGCCGACATCAGGTAGCCGGTCAGCGTCGCCGCCATGCGCCTGCACGTCCTCCAGCGCGGTGGCCAGCAGCGCGCGCTCGGCCTTCAGCCGGCCGTTGCCGGACTCGTTCTTGACGAACTGCTCGATCTGGCCTGCGACGTGCGCCAGCGCCACACCCTTGTCGCGGACGATCTTGCGGAAGAAGAAGTCCTGCGCCTGGATGGCCGTGGTGCCCTCGTAGAGCGAGTCGATCTTGGCGTCGCGGATGTACTGCTCGATCGGGTAGTCCTGCAGGAAGCCGGAACCACCGAAGGTCTGCAGGCTCTCGGTCAGCTTGGCGTAGGCCTGCTCCGAGCCGACGCCCTTGACGATCGGCAGCATCAGGTCGTTGACCTTGACCGCCAGCTCGGCGTCCACACCGTGCAGGGCCTCGGCGACGGCCGCGTCCTGGTAGGTCGACGTGAACAGGTACAGCGCGCGCAGACCCTCGGCGTAGGCCTTCTGGGTCATCAGGCTGCGACGCACGTCCGGGTGGTGCGTGATGGTCACGCGCGGCGCGGTCTTGTCGGTCATCTGGGTCATGTCGGCGCCCTGCACGCGGTTCTTCGCGTAGTCCAGCGCGTTCAGGTAACCGGTCGACAGGGTCGCGATGGCCTTGGTGCCGACCATCATTCGGGCCTGCTCGATCACGTCGAACATCTGCGCGATGCCCTCGTGGATCTCGCCGACCAGCCAGCCCTTGGCGGGCTTGTCGTGCTGGCCCAGCGACAGCTCGCAGGTCGCCGAGACCTTCAGGCCCATCTTGTGCTCGACGTTGGTGACGTACACGCCGTTGCGCTCGCCGATCTCGCCGGTCTCGAAGTCGAAGAGGAACTTCGGCACGAAGAACAGCGACAGACCCTTGGTGCCCGGTCCTGCGCCCTCGGGGCGGGCCAGCACCAGGTGGAAGATGTTCTCGAACAGGTCGCCGGAGTCACCCGAGGTGATGAAGCGCTTCACGCCGTCGATGTGCCACGAGCCGTCGTCCTGCTTGACGGCCTTGGTGCGGCCCGCGCCGACGTCGGAGCCCGCGTCGGGCTCGGTCAGCACCATCGTGGAGCCCCAGCCGCGCTCGGCGGCGATCACGGCCCACTTCTTCTGCTCGTCGGTGCCGAGGTCGTAGAAGATGTTGGCGAAGCCTGCGCCGCCGCCGTACATCCACACCGCCGGGTTGGCGCCGAGGATGTGCTCGTGCAGCGCCCACATCAGCGCCTTGGGCGCGGGCACGCCGCCGAGCTCCTCGTCGAGGCCGACGCGGTCCCAGCCGCCGTCGAGCATGGCGCGCACCGACTTCTTGAACGGCTCCGGCAGCGTCACCGTGAACGTCTTGGGGTCGAAGATCGGCGGGTTGCGGTCGCTGTCGGCGAACGATTCGGCGATCGGACCCTCGGCCAGCCGGGCGATCTCGTCGAGCATTTCGCGGGCGGTGTCGGCGTCCAGATCGGCGTACTCACCCTCACCGAGCGCCTTGTCGAGGCCGAAGACCTCGAACAGGTTGAATACCTGGTCACGAACATTGCTCTTGTAGTGGCTCACGTTTCCTCCTCGATGAGAATGCCACCTGCGGTTGGGTACTTTTGGCTAAGTTACCCACCAGTAACTGTGGCCGACTATACCGCGCCGGTAACTTCAACGCAAAGCCACCACGAGCAATTTCCATCAGCTAAGTAACCCAGTGGTTGATTGGGCCCCGAATGACCGGGCAAAACGGTCGCTGAACTGGGCATTCCCGTATGTGATACCTGCCACAGGCTCGTCACACGCACCACTAAAGTGAACGTATGCAACAGCGTGTGGCGGTGTGGGGAACGGGCAATATGGGGTCGACGGCCATCCGTTCGGCGTTGGCTTTTCCGGGGCTGGCGCTCTCCGGAATCATCACCTCGTCGGCGTCCAAAGAAGGCACCGACGCGGCCGAGTTCGTCGGTCTCGACACGCCCGACGGGAGTCGTGGCCACCACCGATGTCGACGCCGTGCTGGCCGACTGCGATGCCGTCGCCTACATGGCGTCGGGCGACATCCGGCCCGAGGAGGCCGTCAACGACATCGAGCGCTGTCTGCGTGCGGGCGCCCACGTCGTCACGCCGTCGCTGTACTCGCTCTACGACCCGCGCTCGGCGCCCGCCGGAGTGGGTCGACCGGCTGACCGCGGCCGCCGAGGAGGGCGGCGCCACGCTGCTCGTCAGCGGCGTCGACCCCGGCTGGGGCAACGACGCGCTCGCGGTCATCGCGGCGGGTCTGTGCACCCGGATCCGGTCGATTCACTGCCAGGAGATCTTCGACTACTCGACCTACGACCAGCCGTATGCGGTCAAGGTGCTCCTGCGGCTTCGGTGGCTCGATGGACGAGGTGCCGATGATGCTGCTGCCGTCCGTCCCGACGATGGTGTGGGGCGGCAACATTCGGCTGATCGGCCGCGGGCTGGGGCTGGAGATCGACGAGATCACCGAGGAAGTGCGAGCGGCGTCCGCTGGAAGCGACGGTCGACACCATCATGGGGCAGTTCGAGAAGGGCACCCAGGGTGCGTTCTGGCTCAAGGTCATCGGCAAGTCGGGCGGCCGCGAGCGGATCGTCATCGACCACATCACCCGCATCCACCCGTCCTGCGCGCCGGATTGGCCGCAGCCCGACCAGGGCGCGGGCGACCACCGCGTCATCGTCGACGGCGACCCCGAGCTCACCCTGGTCAGCCGGGCCGACTACCCGGCGGCACCAGGGCCGACGGCGGCAACACGACGGCCGCGAACCGTCTGCTCGGCGCCATCGGATGGCTGGCGACGCAGAAGCCGGGCATCTACGACGGGCTCGACGTACCTCTTCACCCGCCACTGCCACCCGAGGTGGAGGCGCAGCGGTGGGCAAGCGACTAGTTTTCGCTCGCGACGGGTTGCGCCTCCTGCTGCGGCGGTTCCGACTCGGGCAGCTGACTCACGAGATACTCGGCGAGCCCCCCGATGGTCGGATAGTCGAATACCGCGGTCGCGTTGATCGTGAACGCGCCGCCGAACTGACTGTGCAACCGGTTGCGGAGTTCGATCGCCATCAGTGAATCCGTACCCAGGTCCAGGAACCGACTGGTTGCGGCCGGCGGTTGTGCGAGCCGCAGGAAGTTCTGCACCTCGCGCTGAAGGAATTCGGTGACGAAACCGGCGCGCTGCGCCACCGGTATCTCCTGCAGCTGCCGAAGCAACTCACTGTCACCGGTCACCTCCCCGACGGCACTCGGCAACACGAGGTCGAGAATCGGTGGACGCGAACTGCCCAGCACCTTCGCGGCACGCTGCCAGTTGGCCTTGATGACGGTTGCCTGGCCGGTTCCGTTGGCGACGACCTCGGCGAGGGCGCTCAGCGCGGCCGAGGGTTCCAGCGGAATCAGGCCCTGGGCACTGATATTGGCGCTCGCGGCCTCCGAAGAGGCCATGCCACCTTGGGCCCAGGGACCGAAGTTGACACCGGTGGCGGGCAAGCCCTGCGCCCTTCTTTGCGCGACCAGGCCGTCGAGCAGCGCATTGGCAGTCGCGTAGTTGGACTGACCGGGTGAACCGAACAAGCTGGACACCGAGGAGGACACGATGAAGAAGTCCAGATCGTCGTCCCTCGTCAGACGGTCCAGGTGGCAGGCGCCGAACGCCTTGGGCGCCAACGTCGTTCGGAATCGCTCCAGGCTCTGCTGCGACAGCAGCGCATCGTCGAGCACGCCGGCCAGATGCGCCACCCCGGCGAGCGGCGGCAACTCCGCGCGGATCCACTCCAGCAGCTTCGCGACCTCGGACTCGTCGCCGACATCGGCCGGATGAGTGTGGATGCGGCACCTGTAGCGCTCGGTGATGTCGTCGATTGCCCGTTGTGCGTCCGCATCGGGCGCGCGCCGGCTGGTCAACACGATGTCACCGGCACCGAGTTGGGCCAGATACGACGCCGTGTGCAGACCGATCGCACCGAGTCCGCCGGTGATCAGATAGCTCCGATCGGCTTGTGGCTGCAGCGGATTCGGTATCTGCAGCACGATCTTCCCGATGTGCCGCGCTTGCTGCATGCGGCGGAACGCGGCCCTCGCCTCCGTCAGCGGGTAGATCTCGGCGGGCAGTGGTGTCCACTCGCCACGTGGCCATCCCGTCCGACACCTCGGTCAGCAGACGCTTGATGTGCTCGGGGTTCTGCAGGGTGGTGACATCCAGCGCGACGATCTCGTAGGCGATGTCGGGACGGGCCGCCGCCATCTGCTCCGGCGTCCAGATGTCGCGCTTGGCGATCTCGGCGAAACGACCATTCTGGGCGGTGGCCCGCACCGTCGCTTCGAGGAACCCCTCGTTGGTCAGGCTGTTGAGCACCACGTCGACGCCCGCACCGTCGGTGTCGGCAAGGATTTCGTCGGCGAAATCCGTAGTGCGCGAGTCGTAGACGTATTTCACGCCCATTTTGCGCAGCGTCGCGCGCTTGTAGGTGCTGGCGGTCGCGAAGACGATGGCGCCGTGCTGCTGTGCCATCTGGATCGCGGCCAGCCCGACGCCGCCGCTGGCGGCGTGTATGAGCACGCGATCACCTGGCTGCAACTGCGCCCAGTCGAACGCGAGTCGGGCCGTGAGCGCCGCAGCGGGAATGGTGGCCGCCGCTACCGGGCTCAGCGCCGTCGGGCACCGGCGCCACCAACTGGACCGGCACATTGAACCGGCTGGAGAATGCGCCCTGCATGAAGCCGTAGACGCGTTGGCCGACCTCGAGTCCGGTGACGCCGCTACCCAACTGTGTGACGACTCCGGCGAAGTCGCCGCCGATCGGTCCTGGGTCGCCCGGGTAGAGACCGAGCACGTTGAGCACATCCCGGAAGTTGAGGCCCGCGGCTTCCACCCGGACCTGGACGTAGCCCTCGTCCGGCGGCGGCACGTCCGTCTCGGTCAGACGCAGGTTGTCGATCGCGCCGCGTTCGGTGGGCGCCAGGACGTAGTCGGTTGAGCGCGGCACCGTGAGATGACCGCTGCGCGCCCACGGCAATAACCGTGAGGCCAGCAGCTTTCCTTGTCGCAGCGCGAGTTCCGGCTCGTCGATCGGTGTGGCGAGCAGGTTGGCCAGTGCGTGCACAGCCTCCTGCGATCCGTCGCAATCGACCAGTTTGGCAGCGCAGCGCCGGTTCCTCGTTGATCGTGGTGCGCCCGAACCCCCACAGCGCCGCCTGCACCGGGTCGACCGGCTCGCCGGATTCGCATGCCACGGCGCGCTCGGTGATGATCCAGAGACCATTCGGAAGTTTCACGCCGCCGTTTTGTGAGCCGCCTTGCACGGTGTGCACGGCGCTGAGCAGGTTGGCGATCTCGGTCTCGAGCCGCGCGGCGACGTCGACGCTCGACTCCTCTTTGCTTGGCCCGGTGCTGCGCCAGACGACGCCGGAGAACGGCACACCGCGCTCGTGAGCCTGTGCCAGCAGCTGTCCCAAGAGCTCCGGATCGCCGTGCCCGGTCGAACGGGATGCAGCCAGGCACGTTGGCCGCCAGCTCGTCGAATCCGGCAATCAGCCAGGTGCCGTTGGCAATTCCGGCGTCATCGCTCGACGCCGGGGGTGGCACCTCGTGCCAGCCAAGGGTGTACAGCAGCCGGGTGGCATCACCGCCGAGCCCGCGCAACAGACGCCTCGCGCGGCGCACGTTTGACCGTGAATTCGCGAATCCCACCCAGGTGGCGGCCATCCCGATCGACGAAATCGAGGTCGAAGACCTGGGTCTCGCTGTCGAGCGCGCTTGTGTGCCACGTCGCGCGGCAGTAGAACCGCCGAGGCATCTTCTCCCGCAGCGTCACCTGTCCGTACCGCAACGGCAGGAACAGATCGCTCACGCCCTGTTCGGCGGCGAGAAGTGCCGGGAAACGCGGGGAAGGCGACCCCGGTGCACAGGTCCATCAGCACCGGGTGCATCGGCTCGGTTCCAAGCTGTTCGGCGAGTTCTTCGCCGACGACGATGTCGCCGATCGCCTCACCCTCACCGAGCCACAGCGACTTCAGGGAACCGGACCAGTTGGGCCCCCACGCCAGCTCCATGTCGGCGAAGGTCTCGAACAGCTCCTGCGGACGCATGCGGTCCAGCCGCTCGATTGCCGCGTCGACCGGATCTGCCTGCTCGGACACCGGCTCGTCATCGACGCCTGCGACGACGGTGCCTTCGGCGTTCAACGACCATTCGGCGCCGCGTTCACCGTACGGGCGGCTGTGCACCTTGAAGGCCGAACCGCTACCGTCCTCGAGCGGGTGCAACGTCAGCTGCACCTCGCGAGAACTCTTCTCGGGCAGGATGATCGGCTCGTAGAAGAAGACGTCTTTCACTCGCGCCGGTGGACCGACTGCGGCCAACGCCATCGCTGCATACGTCGCCCCGGGGACGACGACGGTGCCATAGATGACGTGGTCGGAAAGCCACGGCTGCGATTTGACGGACAACCTGCTGGTGTAGACGGTGTCGCCGGAGGCGAGATCCTTTGCACTGCCTAGGATCCCGGATACCGCCTGGCCCTGGAAACCGGAGTCGGTGATTCCGGAGCGTCTTCGGCCAGAAGCGACGGCGCTGGAACGGATAGGTGGGCAGTTCGAGTCTGCGGCGAGGCTGTCGCTGCAGCGCAGCGAAATTGGGTCGGTGGCCGCCGACGTAGGCCGCGGCCAGCGCGTCGGCGATCTGGCGCCGGTCGCCAACGCCTTTACGCAGCGAGACGATCGCCCGCGGCGCGGCCAAGTGCTCCGGCCAGACCTGCACCGCAGCCCCGGTCAGCACCGGTTGCGGACCGATCTCCATCAGCACCGAGCAACCCAGCGCCGCCACGGTGCGCACACTTTCGGCGAATTGCACCGGCTGGCGGGAATGCCGCCGCCAGTACTGCAGCGTCGATCGGGGTTTGGGCCGTGAGCACGGCGCCGGTGCGGTTGCAGACCAGCGGCAACGTCGGGACGGCGAACTGCAACTGCGCTGCGTACGACTCGAATTCATCGAGCACCGGATCCAGCAATTCCGAGTGGAAGGCGTGACTGGTCTCCAGCCAGGTGCAGCGGATCCCGTCGTCGCCGAATCGGGCGACTATCTGTTCCAGATCCTCGCCCGGACCCGAGAGCACGGTGTTGGGACCGTTGTAGGCGCCGACCGACACACGCGGGAATTCGCCTGCGACCTCCTCGACGTGCTTGGCGTCGGCGAAGACCGCGACCATTCGCCCACCTTCGGGCAGGCTGCCGAACAGTCGGCCGCGCTCGGCCATCAGCCGTGCGCCGTCCTCGAGGCTGAAGACGCCGGCCACACATGCCGCTGCGTACTGGCCCACGCTGTGCCCCAGCACCACGTCGGGCTCGATGCCCCACGACTGCCACAGCCGGGCCAGCCCCATCTCGACGGCGAAAAGCGCCGGCTGCGCAAATGACGTGTGCCGCAGAGCTTCTCCGGCCTCGGCGATCGTTGGCGAACATCACCTCCAGCAACGGACGCGGCAGAATGTCGTTGACCACGTCCGCGCAGCGTGTCACGGTCTCGGCGAAAACCGGCTCGGTGTCGAACAACTCGCGCGCCATCCCCGGATGCTGGCTGCCCTGCCCGGTGAACAACCACGCCGTCGTCGGGCGGTGCGTGTGCTCGCCACGTACGACACCGGGTCGCAGGCGGTTTTCGGCCAAGTCGGCCAGGCCCTCGCGCGCGCCCTGGACCGAATCCACGACCAGCGCGGCGCGATGTTCGAAATGCGAACGGCCCGTCCCAGCGGTGAGGCATACGTCGGCGAGGTCGACCTCCGGGTGGACGTTCAACCAGGCCTCGTATCGCTGTGCCAACGCCACCAGTGCTTCCGGTGACCGCGCGGACAGCGCCAGCACATTGACGGGCTGTTCGTGAGTGTCCCCGTCTTCGTCGGCGGTCGCCGGTTGCGGTGGCGCCTCCTCGATCAGCACGTGCGCGTTCGTGCCGGTGAACCCGAAGGAACTCACGCCGGCGCGCCGCGGCCTGCCGTTGGCCTGCCACGGAATCGCCTTGTCCACGACCCGCACCGGCAGCGAGTCCCACGGGATGTGCGGCGACGGGTTCTCGAAGTGCAGGCTCTGCGGCAGCACTTCGTGCTGCAGCGACAACACGACTTTGATCAGACCTGCTGCCCCTGACGCCGACTCGAGGTGACCGATGTTGGTCTTCACCGATCCCATCAGCAACGGTCGGTCCGCGTCACGCGAGGCACCGTAGGCGGCTGCGGCGGCCTGCACCTCGATCGGATCACCCAGCGGGGTGCCCGTCCCGTGCGCCTCGAGGTAGTCGACATCCCCGCCCGCCAGACCGGCGCGCGCCAGCGCCGTCCCGATGAGCCGTTGCTGTGCGCCACCATTGGGCACCGTCAAACCACTGGATGCGCCGTCCTGGTTGACCGCGCTGCTGGAAATGACCGCGCAGACCCGATCGCCGTCGCGCACCGCGTCGCTCAGCCTCTTGAGCACGAGGATGCCGCAGCCTTCACTGCGCACGTAGCCGTCGGCGGAGGCGTCGAAGGTCTTGCATCGGCCGACGGGGGAAAGCATCCTGGCGCGTGACGCGGCGATGATTGTCACCGGACTCAGCAAGACGTTCACACCGCCGGCCAACGCCAGGTCGCAGTCACCGGAGTGCAATGCCTGGCAGGCCTGATGGACGGCCACCAAGCGCCGAGCTGCATGCGGTATCGACCGCGACTGCCGGTCCTTCGAGTCCGAGCGCGAAGGCGACCCGACCGGAAATGGCGTTGAGCGCATTGCCGGTGATGAAGTACGGCTCGATCTTGTCGACCGACTCCGACGACAGCAGATGCGCATACTCGTTGGCGGCCACCCCCGCGAAGATGCCGGTGCGGCTGCCGCGCAGCGCCCCCGGCGAGTACCCGGCGCGTTCCAGACCCTCCCATGCGGTTTCGAGCATCAGCCGCTGCTGCGGCTCGATCCAGACGGCCTCGCGCGGGGAGATGCCGAAGAATTCGGGATCGAATCCGTCGATTCCGTCGAGGAATCCGCCGAAGCGCGTGTAGGTCTTGCCCGGAGTCTCTGGATCCGGGTCGTAGAACTCGTCGATGTCGAAACGGTCCTCCGGGACTTCCCGGATCGCATCGACACCGCCGGACAGCAACTCCCAGAAAGCTTCCGGGTCGGGCGCGCCGGGGAAACGGCACGACACCGCGACGATCGCGATCGGTTCGTCCGTGCGCGTCGTCACCACTGACGCCTGGCTGGCCCCTGACTTGTCGGATGCTGCTCGCTGAGGCCGAGCACCTCGCCGAGCAGGTAGTCGGCCGCATCGGACAGCCGGGGGTGATCCATCACCAGGGTGACCGGAATCTCGCGGCCCACTCCCTGTTCGATGCGGCGCCGCAATTCGACGGCCATCAGCGAATCCATGCCGAGGTCGAAGAACCCCGCGTCCTCGCGGATCTCCGCGGCATCGACACGCGTCACCTCTGCTACCGCGTCGCGCAGGTAATCCGTCACAAGCTTCTTGCGCTGCTGTATCGGAGCGCTGGTGAGCCGCTCGACGAACGGGGTCTTCCCGGACGCCGTTGGCGCCGGCGCCACATCAGGCACCTCACGCTCCAACTCCGCCAGGAATGCTCGCCTCCCCGCCTGCTGGTACAGCGGCAGGAAACGGGCCCAGTCGATCCGGGCCACGATTCCTGTGCGACCGAGGACGCCGCCATGACGATCGGCCAGACCCGCCAGGGCATCGGCGGGTGACAATGTCTTGACCCCGCGCTTATCCAGTCGTGCACGGGATTCCGCGTCGGCCATGCCCGCCGACCAGGGACCGAAATTGACGCTGATCCCAGGGATGCCCTGCTCGCGCAGGCGCCAGGCCAGCCCGTCGAGGAAGGCGTTGGCCGCGCCGTAGGCGGTCTGACCGAATCCGCCCCATACCGATGCGATCGACGAGGTGCTGATGAAGAAATCCAGCTTCAGGTCAGCGGCCGCTTCGCTCAAATGCCAAGCACCCCATACCTTCCCGGCGAAAACGCGATCCACTTCGGCGTCGTCCAGGCCGCTCAGCGGGGTGGTACCGAGGTCGCCGGCGGCATGGACGATGCCGGCCAAGGGCGGTAGCTCGGCCCGCACGGTGGCTAACAGGCGTGCGACGTCGTGCGCATCGGCGACATCGGCAGCGACGACCCGGAATTCGCAGCCGTACTGTTCGCCGAGCGCATCGATGCGCTGTTGCGCGGCATCGCTTGGCGCGCGTCGGCTGGTCAGCACCAGATGCCTGGCGCCGTGCGCGGCCAGGTATCCGGCGATTTCCAGTCCGATCGACCCCAGCCCGCCGGTCACCAAATACGTTGCGTCATCGCGCAGTTCCAGCGGTGTTGCGCTCGGCTGCCCAACCCGTCGAACCAGCCGGGGAAGATAGACCGCTTGATCACGCAGCGCGATCTGGTCCTCCCTGATGGCCGAGTCGCGCGGCGTCGCGACTTGGTTGACGAACCGAGACCATTCGTCGGCAGTGCAGTCAGCCAGATCCGCCAGTCCGCCCCACACCTGCGGAAGCTCCAGCGATGCGGCGCGACCGAATCCCCATAGGCAACTCTGATCCGGCGACACGATGTCCGCGTCGGTGACTCGTTGCGCGCCCCTGGTCGCCACCCAGATGGGTATGCGCAGTTCGGCGGCGATCGCGGCACGGAAGAGCCGCCGTGTTCCGCCCAGTATCCGGTGTTGCATCCGCAGCAGGGACCGCGTCGATGGTGCGGTCTCGGAGTCGAGGGCCGCGTGTGCACGATACGTAGCGTCGGATCGTCTGCTGCCGCAGCGCGCAACGCGTCCGCGAGCTCCTCCTCGTCCGCGTCGGACACCGGCAACCCGAAGGTCCGGTGCCGGTGGCCGCCGGCGGTCAGCACGTCGACCAGAGGCTGGACTGCATCGGTGTCATCGCCGACGAGGATCCAGGCGGATCCCTCGCCGGGTTCCGCGTTGGAGATCGGAGTAGTGGATTTCTCCCAGCGGATCTCGTAGCGGTCGTCCGCGATGGACTGGGTTGTCCGTTGTTGATTGTGTTGTGCCGCAAGCTTGGTCAACACATTCAAGGTCTGACGGTCGCCGCTCGCACCGTCGAGCAGGGTCGCGAGCTCCTCGATCCGGCCGTCCTCGAGAAGACGGACGGCTTCGGTACGCGGTCCGTCAAGGTGCTGTTGTTGTTTGGCGTGATCCCGATTGTCTCGGAACCAGTACTCGCGATGCTCGAACGGATAGGTGGGTAGGTCGAGCTTTCGCGTGCGCGCCTGCCGGAATGCACCGAAGTCGGGCAGGTGGCCCAATACGTATGCGTCGGCGACGGCTTCGGTGATCTGTCGGTGGTCGGCGGTGTTTCGGCGCAAGGACGCGATCGCCCGCGGCGCGGTGGCCGGGTCGGGCCATGCCCGCAGGGCTGCGGCGGTGAGCACCGGCTGTGGGCCGATCTCGAGCAACACTTTGCAATTCTGATCGGCAAGGGTACGCACGCTCTTGGCGAATTCCACCGGTTGGCGCGCGTGACGGCGCCAATAGGCGCCATCGAGTTTCACGCTCCTGCCGAGCGCGGCACCGGTGCGGTTGTCGATCAAAATCCGTTGTGGCGGGGAGAAATTGAACTTCTCCGCGTATGACTCGAATTCGTCGAGGATCGGGTCCAGCAGCGCCGAGTGGAACGCGTGGCTGGTGTCCAGCCAGTCACACCGGACACCGTCGCCAATCAACCCGGCGACCGCCTGGTCCAGATCGTGAGTGGGTCCCGACAGCACGGTGTTGGCGCCGTTGTAGGCGGCGACCGACAGGCTCGGGAACTCGTCGGTCAGGCTCTCGACGCGCTCGGCGGCGGCGAACACCGCGACCATCCGACCACCCGCGGGCAAGCTGCCGAAGAGTCGGCCGCGCTCGGCCATCAGCAGCGCGCCGTCCTCGAGACCGAACACGCCCGCGACGCAGGCCGCCGAATACTGGCCGACGCTGTGGCCCAGCACCACGTCGGGTTCGAAGCCCCACGACTGCCAAAGGCGAGCCAGGCCCATCTCCACCGCGAACAAGGCGGGCTGTGCGTAGGAGGTCTGCCGCAGCGTCTCTTCGCTGTCCGGGCTGTCCGTATCGAAAATCACCTCCAGCAGAGGCTTTTCCAGAACTTCTGCGACCACTGACGCGCAACGATTCAGCGTCTCGGCGAACACAGGCTCGGTGTCGAACAACTCCCGGGCCATGCCGGGGTACTGGCTGCCTTGACCGGTGAACAGCCACGCCGTCTTCGGTGTGTCATGGGATTCTCCGCGAACCAGCCCAGGCACCGGACGGTCGTCCGCGACCGCGCCGAGTAGCTCGACGGCAGATTCTCTCGAGTTGACCACCAACGCGGCCCGGTGCTCGAGGTGTGCTCGCCCCGCCCCGGCGGTGAAGCACACGTCCGCCATGGTGGCCTCCGGGTGTGCGCGCAACCAACTGCGGTATTGATCGGCGACCTGCACCAACGCGGCGGGCGTTCGGGCCGAGAGCGGGAGAATGCTGAACTGTCGGTGCCCGGCCTGCTGCACCGGACTCGGCGCCGCAGTGGGCTGCGCCGCTTCCTCGGGTGCTTCCTCCAGGATCACGTGAGCGTTGGTCCCGGCGAACCCGAAAGAGCTGATTCCCGCGATGCGCGGCCGGCCGTTGCGTTCCCAGGCGGTCGCCTCCGTGACAACCTCCACCGCAAGCCGGTCCCAGGGAATATGGGGCGACGGGTTCTGAAAGTGCAGGTGCTGCGGCAGCAACTCGTTCTCGAGCGACAGGATGACCTTGATGACACCCGCGATACCGGCGGCTGCCTCGAGGTGTCCGATGTTCGTCTTCGCCGAACCCATCAACAACGGCTGGCCGGGTTCACGTCCGGTGCCGAACACCGCACCTGCGGCCTGGGCCTCGATCGGGTCGCCCAGCGAAGTCCCGGTGCCGTGTGCTTCCAGGTATCCGACGTCGCTGGGTTCGAGGTCTGCGCGCCTCAGCGCATCGGCGATAACCCGTTGCTGGGCAACGCCGTTCGGCACCGTCAATCCACCCGATGCGCCGTCCTGGTTGATCGCGCTGCCGCGGATCACGGCCCGAATCCGATCACCGTCTTCAATCGCGTCCTCGAGCCGCTTGATGACGATCACGCCGCAACCCTCGCCGCGCACATAGCCGTCTGCGGCCGCGTCGAATGTCTTGCACCGGCCGTCGGGCGCGAGCATGTGCGCACTGGAGAAGGTGATCATGGTCGCGGGTGTGAGCAGCACGTTCGCGCCGCCGGCCAGCGCAAGGTCACATTCTCCCAAGCGCAGCGCCTGGCACGCCTGATGGATTGCCACCAGCGACGAGCTGCACGCCGTGTCGACGGCGACCGCGGGGCCCTGCAGCCCCAACCGATAGCTGATCCGTCCCGCTGCTGCGGCATTCGACGTCCCGATGGCCATATAGGCCTCGATCTCGGGGTAAGTCAGCTCGTCGGATGCCATTCCCAGGTAGTCGTGGGTGGCCAAACCCACGAACACACCGGTGTTGGTGTTTGCCAAAGCCGTTGGCGCGGTGCCCGAATGCTCCACCGCGCTCCACGCCATCTCCAGCAAGAGCCGATGCTGCGGGTCCATCAACCTGACCTCGCGAGTCGACATACCGAAGAACGGCGCGTCGAACCCCGTCACGTCATCGACGAAACCCGCACGGCGAGTCACAACCTTGCCAGGCGCACCGGGTTCCGGGTCGAAGAATTCGTCGACGTCCCAGCGGTCCTTGGGCACCTCCGATGTCGCGTCGCGGCCCTCGCGCAGCACGTCCCAAAACTCGTCGGCATCTGGGGCACCCGGAAAACGCGCTGCGTAGCCGACGATTGCAAAACGGGGGGCCGGCTCGGTCGGACGTTCGACGGATCCCATGCGGTTGTCCTCCTTGCTTCTCCCTCGGCGGTCGAATGCGATTCTGAGGAAGTCTTGGCGCGCCAAATCAACGCCGACGAAAACTATTGCACGCGAACCTGTGGCACGCGAGGCGTCGCACTACGGGGCTCGGTCGGCTCCAAGGCGACTGCGGTTGAACCGAGGGTATGTTGATGCCGGTACGAGTGGTGCCGGACCGGAGCCGGCTGTAGCGGAGGGTACGCGAAAGGACCGAGTCTTGCGCATCGGGAAAATAACTGTTGGCGCACTTGATGAATGGTCGTTGAATGCGGGCTCGGTCACCTCGTGGCATCCGACGGCCGTGGCCGCCGAAAAGGCTCGACGAGCGCCAGCCAGTTCGGTGCCGGTCAGCTATATGCAGCGCCAACATCTTCGTAACTACTGCGATCGGGCAGCCGCGGGACTGAACTTCTCCCGGCAGATCATCGCCAGCTGTGACGTGGCCGGCCAGTGCGATGTCTCTGCCATGGATCATGCCGTCAACGCATACCTACGTCGGCACGACACATTCCGCAGTTGGTTCGAACGGGCCGACGATGGAGAGTTCATACGGCACGCCATTGACGATCCGGCCGACATCGAATTCGTGCCGATCGATCACGGGCACATGACGATCGATGAGATACACGCCCATGTCGTGGCCATACCCAATCCGTTGGAGTGGGGTTGCTTCACTTTCGGAATAGTCCAGAACGAAAGCCATTTCACTTTCTTTGCAGCCATGGATCATGTCCACGGGGACGCGACGTTGATCGGCACGACAATGCTGGAAGCCAACGGAATGTATTCGGCGATGAGCGGAGGCGGTGGGGCCCTCACGCTTCCCGATGCCGGTAGCTTTGACGCTTTCTGTGTCCGCGAGCGCGAGTACACGTCGGAGTTAACTGTGGATTCGCCAGGGGTGCGGGCGTGGATTGACTTCGCCGAGGACAACAGTGGTGGCTTTCCTGAATTCCCGCTTCCGCTCGGTAACGCACTGGAATCGGCCAGCAGCGGCATGACCTCGGAAATCCTGATGGACACGGCACAGACAGAACGCTTCGAATCGGCCTGCACGGCGGCCGGCGCGCGTTTCGTCGGCGGCTTGTTCGCCTGCCTCGCCCAGGTGGAGCACGAGTTTACGGGTGCTCTCACGTATTACGGGCTTACCCCGAGGGATTCACGCACCGCGACGGACAATTTCATGACGCAGGGTTGGTTTACCGGCCTGATCCCGATCGCCGTCCCTATAGGCGCGGCCTCATTCGGCGATGTCGCGGCGGCAGCGCAGGCTTCTTTCGATGCAGGTCTGAACATGGCGAAAGTGCCGTATTACCGCGTGTTGGAATTGGCACCGTGGTTGAAATGGCCGCAGCCGAACTTTCCGGTGTCGAACTTCTTGCACGGCGGCGCTGCTCCGCTCAACGCCATCCTTGCGGCAGCAGACATGGGCCTTGCGAACAATATCGGTATCTATCCTGACGGCCGGTTTTCGTATCAGCTGACCATCTACATATTCAGGTATGGCGAGGGCACGGTAATGGCGATCTTGCATCCCGACAATCCGATCGCCGCGAAATCAGTTGCCCGTTACATGTTGGCGATGAAGTCCGTGTCCGTACAGGTTGCTGACAGCGGGCACTGGGGACGCGTCGCATAGCGTGGCGCAATTCCGGGCGAGGGTGAGGACGATATGCGACGGCTAGCCGATTTTGTAGTGCGGTGGCCCTGGGCGGTGATAGGGGTTTGGGTCGCGATTGCGATTGCACTTCCGCTGACGCTCCCGAGCCTGAACGAGATGGCCCAGCGGCATCCACTCGCCATCCTGCCCAGCGACGCCCCGTCGAACATCGCCGCCAGGCAGATGACCGAAGCGTTTCACGAATCGGGTTCCGACAACCTTCTCGTGGTTGCATTCATCAACGAAACCGGACTCAAGCCTGCCGACGAAGTCACCTACCGCAAGGTGGTGGACGCGTTGCGCGACGACGTGACAGACGTCGCGATGGTTCAGGACTTCATCACCACACCGCAATTGCGCCCGTTCCTGACGAGCAAGGACAAGACGACCTGGGTGCTGCCGGTCGGCCTGGTCGGCGAGTTGGGCACGCCGCGTGCCTATCAGGCCTACAACCGAGTAGCCGACGTCGTCAAACACAACGCAGGCGCCGACGGCCCGCTTACCGTGCACGTCACCGGGCCGGCGGCCACCGTCGCCGACCTCACCGTCGCGGGCGAGCAGGACCGCATGCCCATCGAGATTGCGATCGGCGTGCTGGTGCTCCTCGTGCTGCTGTTGGTGTACCGCAACCCGGTCACCATGCTGCTGCCGTTGGCAGCGATCGGGATGTCCCTGGTCGTCGCACAGGCCGTGGTGGCCGGGGTCTCTGAACTGTTCGGTATAGGTGTCTCGAACCAGTCCGTGATCTTTCTGAGCGCGATGATCGCCGGCGCGGGAACCGACTACGCGGTCTTTCTGATCAGCCGCTATCACGACTATCTGCGGCAAGGGGCAGATCTCGATGACGCGGTGAGGCGGGCCTTGATCTCGATCGGGAAGGTGATCACTGCGTCCGCCGCCACGGTGGGAATCACCTTTCTCGGGATCAGCTTCGCCAAGATGGGGGTGTTCTCCACGGTCGGTGTGGCGTGCGCGATCGGGGTCGGGGTGGCATTCCTTTCCGCGATCACGTTGCTGCCCGCCATCCTGGTCCTGGCCGGGCCACGCGGCTGGGTCAAACCGCGGCGCGAACTCACCACTCGGTTCTGGCGACGTTCGGGGATACGCATCGTGCGGCGGCCGAAGGCCCATCTGGTGGCCAGTCTGCTGGTGCTGGCCATTCTCGCGAGCTGTGCAACCTTGGTGCACTACAACTACGACGATCGCAAGGCCCTCGGACCGTCGGCCCCGAGTTCGGTGGGGTACACCGCGCTGGAACGCCATTTCCCCATCAGTCAGGCCGTCCCCGAATACATCCTCGTTCAGTCACCGCACGACCTGCGCACACCGCAGGCGCTGGCTGACCTGGAGCAGATGGCACAGCGGGTCAGCCAACTGCCGAACATCGGTCTCGTCAGCGGCATCACCCGACCCACCGGAGTTGTGCCGCAGGAGTTCAGGGCCACCTATCAGGCGGGCATCGTCGGTGATCGGATGGCCGCAGGCTCAGCAGTGATCAGCGACAGCGGCAAGGATCTCAACCGACTGACGAACGGGGCGGGCACGCTGGCCGCCAACCTCAGTGATGTGCGCGCTCAAATCAATCGCGTCGCGCCCAGCATGCAGCGTCTGATCGACGCCTTCTCGTCGATGAAAAGCCAATTCGGCGGAGACAAATTGGTCAAGGACGTCCAAACCGCTGCCGACCTCGTGCAGAGCATCAATGCGCTCGGCAACGCCATGGGCGTGAACTTTTCCGCCGTCAAGGACATGTTCGCCTGGGTGGGCCCCGTGCTGGCGGCGCTGGACGGCAACGCGGTCTGCGATGCCAACCCCTCGTGCAGCGCCACCCGCATCCAGTTTCAGAAACTGGTCGACGCTCGAGATGACGGACGCCTCGACCAGATCAATACTCTGGCCGGGCAGCTACAGGGGTTCGGAGACAAACAGACCCTCAACGCAACGGTGAAGCAACTCAACGATGCGCTCTCGCAGTTCAGCTCGGCGGTGCGCACCATGGGTCTCGATAAACCCGGCGGCCTGCAGGCGGGCCTGACCCAGGTCAGGCAGGGCGCCAACCGCTTGGCAGACGGCAGCAAGCAGGTGGCAGGCGGAGTGGACCAACTCGTCGGCCAAGTCAAGTTGATGGGTTCCGGACTCGATGAGGCGGCCGCGTTCCTGTTGGCGATGCGAAATGACGCGGCAGATCCGTCGATGGCCGGGTTCAACATTCCGGCCCAGGTTCTCCAGCTCGACGACTTCAAGAAGGCCGCGAAGATATTCATCTCGCCAGACGGCCACTCGGCCCGGTACCTGGTGCAAACCACACTCAGTCCGTTCAGCGTCGATGCGATGGATCAGGTCAATGCGATCAGTGACACCGCTCGCAGCGCCCAACCGAACACCCAACTGGCGGACGCCAAGATATCGATGGGTGGATTTCCCGCCGCGCTGCGGGATACCCGCGACTATTACGAGCACGACATCCGTTTCATCATCGTCGTGACGCTCGTCGTCGTCCTACTGATCCTGATGGCGCTGTTGCGCGCGATTGTCGCGCCGCTCTATCTGATCGGCTCGGTGATCATCTCGTACTTCGCGGCACTCGGTATCAGCGTCCTGACATTTCAATACCTACTCGGCCAGCAATTGCATTGGAGCGTGCCCCCACTGGCCTTCGTGGTATTGGTCGCGGTGGGCGCCGACTACAACCTGCTCTTCGTATCGCGAATGCGCGACGAATCTCCGTACGGCATGCGGTACGGCGTCATTCGCACCCTGACGTCGACCGGCGGGGTGATCACTGCGGCTGGTTTGATCTTCGCCGCCTCGATGTGCGGTCTGCTGTTCTCCAGCATCACCACCGTGGTCCAGGGCGGATTCATGATCGGTGTCGGCGTCCTGCTGGACACCTTCCTGGTCCGCACCGTCACGGTGCCCGCCATGGCGGCCTTGGTGGGGCGGGCGAACTGGTGGCCATCCCGACTGAGCGTGCAGCGTTCTCCGTCCCAGGCGCCTGCCGGGCAGGCAGAGTAATGTCACGGCCAGTGCGGACGCGTAGCCAGCAGGCGAGTGTAGGAATGCGGAGACTACTCGCAGTGGTCACTGCGCTGGTAACCGTCTGCGCCGCAGGGTGTTTCGGATCCGGGATCGCGGCAGCCGATGGCACGCAAGCCGGCTGGACGCCGGACCACGGGGCACCGGGCGACGGGCCGCCGCCGCTGGGGACGCCGGGCAGAGGCTACGCGCTGGGCGGTGCGCACGTCCTGGGCATTCCCTATGACGAGTACATCAAGCGCACGGGCGCTGATTGGTTCCCGGGACTGGATCGGCAGATCGTCGGCTACCCCGCAGGACAGGTGCAGGGCCACGTCCTGGAACGGCTGTTTCCAGGAATCAGCCGGCTGCAGGACGGCTTTCCTGGCCTGGGTATCGACGGTCCGAGCATTGGTGAGTCGGTGGACGAGGGAGAGGGCAACCTCGAAGGGGCGATCCGCAGTGGAGGTCCCGGCACCGCGATCGGCCTGTCCGAGGGTGCGATGGTGCTCGACGCCGTGCAGGCGAAGCTCGCGAACGATCCGACCGCGCCGCCACCGAATACATTGAGCTTCGCGACCTATGGCGACCCGTTGGCGAAGCACGCCTTCGGGGAGAGTTTCCTGACCCAGATGTTCCCCGTGGGTAGCGTCGTACCGGCACTCGACTTCCGCATGCCACCTCCGGTGGAGAGCCAGTACGACACCTACCAATTCGTCTCCGCGTACGACAGCATCGCCGACTGGCCGGACAGGCCGGACAACTGGATGGCCCTCGCCAACGCGGTCGTGGGCCTCGCGACCGGTCACACGGCGGTGGCGTTCACCAAGCCGAGTAACGTTCCGCCGCAGAACATCGCGACGACCGTCAATTCCAAGGGCGCGAAGACGACGACGTATCTGATTCCCGAGCAGCACCTTCCTCTTGTGTTGCCCTTCAGATACCTCGGGGTGGACGAAGGCACGCTCAATCAGCTCGACGGTGTGCTGAAACCCATGGTGGATGCGGGATATTCACGAAACGACGATCCGCTGACCGCGCCGATCACGGTGGATCCGGTCCGCGGCTACGACCCGGCTGCCGCCACCGCACCGGCCACGCAGGCTGCCTTCGGCGGCGGCGCCGATCCTGTGTCGCAGCTGCTGGCCGGGTTCCAGTACGTGCTGAACCACCCCGGAGGCTGAATGTGACGCCTTCTCCTCAGTCATCCATTCTCTCGATGCTGCACGGGCGCGCCAGCCTGCGCCCCGACGACGTCGCGCTCACGTTCACCGACTACGAGAAGGGCGAGTCGGGCGTTCCCGAGAGTGTCACGTGGTCGCAGTTATCCCGGCGAACATTGAACGCGGCACGTGAGCTCAGCCTTCATGCGTCGGTCGGAGACAGAGCGGTGATCCTGGCTCCGCAGAGCCTCGACTACATTCTGGCTTTCCTGGGATCCATGCAGGCCGGGCTGATCGCGGTGCCGCTCCCGTTGCCGCACCGCGGCTCGAGTCATGATCGTGTGAGTGCGGTTCTTACCGAAACGGCGCCGTCGGTGGTACTCACCACCTCCGCAGTCGCGGGAGATGTGGGCGACTACGTTGATCAATCACGCCTGAACGCTGTTCCAAAGATCGTCGAAATCGACTCGATGAACCTCGACGTCGATGGCGGACCAAGCGTTCCGACAGCTGGTTTGCCCAGCATCGCGTATTTGCAGTACAGCTCGGGTTCGACCCGGCTGCCGACCGGGGTCATGATTTCGCACCGCAACGTCCAGGCGAATTTCGAGCAGCTGATGCGCAGCCTCTTCGCGCAGGCTCACGTCAGATCCTCAACCGATCTCACGATCGTGTCGTGGTTGCCCTTCTACCACGACATGGGCCTGGTACTGGGCGTCTGCGCACCGATCCTGGGCGGCTATTCAGCCGAACTGACGAGCCCGATCGCGTTCTTGGAAAGGCCGGCCAGATGGGTGCAATCTCTGGCGAGGAATTCTCATGCGTTTTCGGCGGCGCCTAATTTCGCATTTGACCTGGCCGCCCGCAAAACACAAGACAAAGACCTCGCCGGGCTCGACCTCGGTGGGGTGCTGGGCATCATCAACGGAGCCGAACGTGTCGAGCCGGCCACATTGGAACGCTTCGCAGATCGGTTTGCGCACTTCAATTTTCGGGACCACATGCTGCGTCCTTCATATGGCCTGGCGGAGGCAACCGTCTTCGTGACAAGCGGCACCTGGAGTGAGTCGTCGGAGGCGGTTCACTTCGATGTCGACGGGTTGTCCGCGGGCCGCGCTCAGCGGTGTGCGGCCGGAGCCGGCTCAGCCCTGGTGAGATACAAACTGCCGCAGTCACCCATGGTGCGCATCGTCGACGTCGACACAAACCGCGAGTGCTCGGACGATTTGGTCGGCGAGATCTGGGTGCACGGCGACAATGTCGCCGACGGCTACTGGCACAGACCACCCGAGGAGCAGCGCTGCTTCGGTGCGACGCTCGCCGACCCTTCACCGGGCACGCCCGACGGACCCTGGCTACGAACCGGCGACCTGGGTTTTGTCGCCGAAGGCGAGCTGTTCATCGTCGGCCGCATCAAGGATCTGCTGATCATTCGTGGACGTAATCACTACCCCGAGGACATCGAGGCGACCGTCCAGGACATCACAGGTGGTCGGGTCGCGGCGATAGCGGTGCCGGTGAACAGCACCGAGAAGCTGGTCACCGTCATCGAACTCAAGAAGCGAAGCGATTCCAGCGAGGCCAAGACGCACTGGCTCAGCGGGGTCAAGAGCGACGTCACGTCCGCGATCTCCAATGCACACGGCTTGAATGTGGGGGATCTCGTTCTGGTGCCGCCCGGGTCGATTCCCACCACGACGAGCGGCAAGATCCGGCGCGCCGCCTGCGTCGAGCGCTACCGGCAGGACCAATTCACCAGGTTGGACGCCTGAGTAGCCCTGCCGCGTCATAGACCGGCCAGTCCCGCGCCGAGCAGCACGCAGCCGACCGCGGCCAACAGAATGCTGACGGCACTGCGGCGGCGCGTTCGCAGCCACTCCTGCAGCGCCGAAAGCGTTGCGCGGGTGCGGTCCGGGGCCACCAGGTAGGAGATCAGCGGGATCTCCACGAACCCGAATGCCACCACGTTGAACAGCAGTAAGGCGCTCACCTGGACCGAGGCCGCGGCATCCGAGGCGACGATGAGTGCCAGCACGGCGAGATAGTCGACGGAAGGCAGTGCGATGCCGAGGCCCGCGACACCCGCCGTCCACAGTGAACGGCCGTCGAGCAGTTGCCTGGTGCGTGTCGCGAGAGGTTCGAATCTCGGTGAACCTGAACCCGCAGAGCCGTCGCCGCGCTTACCCACGATGCCCGTGGCCACCACCACGGCGTTGATCAGCAGCAGCGCGCCGACGACGATCTGCACCTTGGGCAGGGTGAAGTGAGCCGACCCCAAGGCGGGCCGCAGGATGAACAACACGATCACACCCACCGTGGTGCCCATCGCGAATCCGCCGGCGAGAAAGGCGAGGAGTTGTAGCAGCGGCCTTGGCCGGTTCATCATCAGGAGCGTCATGCCGATCCGGAACGGCTCGAGGCTGACGGCAACGGCCATCGCCAGGAGCGTGATCCACATGACGAGCGTTAGGTTACCGCCGCCGCCGCGTGGCCGCCGTACACGGCCACGTGTGAAGATGGACCGTATATGAGCACGACTGATTTGGACCCGACGTCGCTACGCGAGGCGTTCGGCCACTTCCCGTCCGGCGTCATCGCGATTGCCGCCGAGGTGGACGGCGTCCGTGTCGGGCTTGCGGCAAGCACGTTCGTCCCGGTGTCGCTCGATCCGCCGCTGGTGTCGTTCTGTGTGCAGAACTCCTCGGAAACCTGGCCGAAGCTCAAGGACCTGCCCCGGCTGGGCATCAGTGTGCTCGGTGAATCGCACGACGACGCGGCGCGCACACTGGCGGCCAAGACCGGCGATCGGTTCGCCGGCCTTTCGACGGTGTCAACCGACAGCGGTGCCGTGTTCGTCGAGGGCACCAGCGTGTGGGTGGAGAGCGCGATCGAGCAGCTGGTTCCGGCGGGGGATCACACGATCGTGATTCTGCGCGTCAACGACATCACCGTACATTCGGCCGTGCCGCCGATCGTGTTTCACCGCAGCACGTTTCGGCGTCTGGGCAGCGCCTAGGGGCGCTCGGCGAGTTCTTCGCGGTAGCCCTGAACGCGCTGCTCGAGTTCGGCTGCGTCCTCCGGCCTGCCTTCTTTGCGGGCCAGGTCGGCGCGCGCGGACAGCTCGCGAATGGCAGTGCGAATATCGTTGATGCTGTGGGTGTCTGACATGGGGCCGCCCTTCGTCGCTGATTGGCCGCTAACGAGAGGCTACCCGCGAAGCCGCCCGGCTCGTCAGGCTCGGCGGAACAACTTGTTGCCCAGCCAAACCACCGGGTCGTACTTGCGGTCGGCCGCGCGCTCCTTCATCGGGATCAGCGCGTTGTCGGTGATCTTGATGTGCTCGGGGCACACCTCGGTGCAGCACTTGGTGATGTTGCAGTAGCCGAGGCCGTTTTCGTCCTGCGCCTGCTCAGCGCGCCGCTCGAGGGTGTCGAGCGGGTGCATGTCGAGCTCGGCCTGACGCATGAGGTACCGCGGACCCGAGAACGCTTCCTTGTTCTCCTCGTGGTCACGGACGACGTGGCAGGTGTTCTGGCACAGGAAGCACTCGATGCACTTACGGAACTCCTGGCTGCGGTTCACGTCTTCCTGCATCATGCGGTACTCACCGGGCTGCAGGTCCTTCGGCGGTGTGAAGGACGGTATTTCCCTGGCCTTCTCGTAGTTGAAGGACACGTCGGTGACCAGGTCTCGAATGACCGGGAACGTACGCAGCGGCGTCACCGTGATGGTCTCGTTCTGATCGAACGTGGACATCCGGGTCATGCACATCAGCCGGGGCCTGCCGTTGACCTCCGCCGAGCACGAGCCGCACTTGCCCGCCTTGCAATTCCAGCGCACCGCGAGATCGGGCGTCTGGGTCTGCTGCAGGCGGTGGATGATGTCGAGCACCACCTCACCCTCGTTGACCTCGACCTGGTAGTCCTGCAATGCTCCGCCTGCGAGGTCGCCGCGCCACACCCGCATGTCCGCTTGGTAGGCCATCAGTTGCTCCGTTCTGGATGCTGGGCCAGCTCGCCGTCGGTGAAGTACTTCTCGAGTTCTGACAGCTCGAAGAGGTCGAGCAGATCCTGACGCACCGGAATCTGGTCCTGCTTGGTGACGCTCAGATCGGGCACGACCGAATCTCCCTCGGTGCGGCACACCAGCAGGGTCTTGCGCCAGTCGGCCTCCATCGCCGGGTGGTCGTCGCGGGTGTGACCGCCACGGCTCTCGGTGCGCGTCAGCGCGGCCTTGGCGATGCACTCGCTGACCAGCAGCATGTTGCGCAGGTCGATCGCCAGGTGCCAGCCGGGGTTGAACTCCCGATGGCCCTCCACCTTGACGTGCTTGTAGCGCTCGCGAAGCTCGGTCAGCTTGTCCAGCGCCTCGGTGACCTCCTCGGCCTTGCGGATGATGCCGACCAGGCTGTTCATCGTGTCCTGCAGATCCAGCTGCAGCGTGTAGGGGTTCTCGGGCGCGTCACCGTTCGACGGCCCCTCGAAGGGGTGCAGGGCCCGTTTGATGGCGTCGTCCACGGCCTGCTCCGACACGGCGGGACGCTGCGGGAGCGCACGCACATAGTCGGACGCGCCCAGCCCGGCGCGACGGCCGAACACCAGGAGGTCGGACAGCGAGTTGCCGCCAAGCCGGTTGGAGCCGTGCATGCCGCCTGCGCACTCACCCGCCGCGAACAGACCGGGCGTGGTCGCCGCCGCGGTGTCCGGGTCGACCTCGACACCGCCCATCACGTAGTGACAGGTCGGCCCGACTTCCATCGGTTCCTTGGTGATGTCCACCTCGGCCAGCTCCATGAACTGGTGGTACATCGACGGCAGCCTGCGCTTGATCTCCTCGGCGGGCAGCCGCGACGCGATGTCGAGGAACACCCCGCCGTGCGGCGAGTTACGCCCGGCCTTGACCTCGGAGTTGATGGCGCGGGCCACCTCGTCGCGCGGCAGCAGGTCCGGCGTGCGGCGGGCGGAGTCGTTGTCCTTCAGCCACTGGTCGGCCTCGTCGATGCTCTCGGCGTACTGCCCTTTGAAGACCGGCGGGATGTAGTCGAACATGAAGCGGGTGCCGTCGGAGTTCTTCAGCACGCCGCCGTCGCCGCGCACACCCTCGGTGACGAGGATGCCCTTCACGCTCGGCGGCCAGACCATCCCGGTCGGGTGGAACTGGACGAACTCCATGTTGATCAAGGTCGCGCCCGCGCGCAGCGCCAGCGCGTGCCCGTCGCCGGTGTACTCCCACGAGTTCGACGTCACCTTGTAGGACTTGCCGATGCCGCCGGTGGCCAGCACCACCGCGGGCGCCTCGAACAGGATGAAGTTGCCGGTCTCGCGCCAGTAGCCGAATGCACCGGCGATGCGGTCGCCGTCCTTGATCAGGTCGGTGATGGTGCACTCGTGGAAGACCTTGATGCGGGCCTCGTAGTCGCCGAACTCGGCCTTGTCCTCCTGCTGCAGCGAGACGATCTTCTGTTGCAGAGTGCGGATGATCTCCAGGCCGGTGCGGTCGCCGACGTGCGCAAGCCGCGGGTAGGTGTGGCCGCCGAAGTTGCGCTGGCTGATCCGGCCGTCCTTGGTGCGGTCGAACAGCGCGCCGTAGGTCTCCAGCTCCCACACCCGGTCGGGCGCCTCCTTGGCGTGCAGCTCGGCCATCCGCCAGTTGTTGAGGAACTTGCCGCCGCGCATGGTGTCGCGGAAGTGGACCTGCCAGTTGTCTTTCGCGTTCGCGTTGCCCATGGATGCCGCGCAGCCACCCTCGGCCATCACGGTGTGCGCCTTGCCGAACAGCGACTTGGTGATGACGGCGACTTTCTGGCCGCGCTCACGGGCTTCGATCACCGCACGCAAACCGGCGCCGCCTGCACCGATGACGACGACGTCGAACTGATGCCGTTCGACTTCAGTCATAGATCCTCACTTGCTTCGTGTTGCCTGGGCTGTTTGAAAGAGGCTGTCAGCCAATGAATCTGAGATCTCCGATGGTGCCGCTGGCGACCAGGGCAACATAGAGATCGGTCAGGATCAGCGTCCCCAGCGTGATCCACGCGTACATCTTGTGCCGGGTGTTCAGTCGGCTCACCTGCGTCCACATCCAGTAGCGGACAGGGTGCTTGGAGAAGTGCTTGAGCCGGCCGCCGACCACGTGACGGCAGGAGTGGCAGGACAGCGTGTACGTCCACAGCAGAATCACGTTCACGACGAGAACGATGTTGCCCAAACCGAATCCGAAGCCGGAGGGGGACTGGAACGCGATGATTGCGTCGTAGGTGTTGATCACCGAGATGATCCCGGCGATGTAGAAGAAGTACCGGTGCGTGTTCTGCACGATCAGCGGGAACCGCGTCTCACCGGTGTACGTCGCGTGCGGTTCGGCCACCGCGCACGCGGTCGGCGCCTGCCACACCGACCTGTAGTAGGCACCGCGGTAGTAGTAGCAGGTCAACCTGAACAAGAGCAGGAACGGCAACGTGCCCGCCGCGTACGGAAGCCACCAGACGTCGGGCAGGATCTGCGGCCAGAAGTGGCTGGCCTCAGGGACGCAGCCCTTGCTGATGCACGGCGAGTAGAACGGCGTGAGGTAGTGATACGCCGGGACGTAGTAGTTGTTCTGCAGGAACGCCCGCACCGTCGCGTATACGAGGAAGATGGCGAAGCCGATATCGACGATGAGCGGCGACTGCCACCATCGGTCGGTGCGCAGTGTGCGCTGAGGGATCTCAGCGCGGGTGGGCGAGAAGACGCCGGTGCCCTGACGGTCAGCGGTAGGTGCGCTCACAGTTGCCTCTCCTGTTGTGCTCCGCAGTGCGTCAGAGCCTAATTCAGCCCCTGCTGTGACCCCCGACACCCTCGTCGTCGACGTCTCGCCAGAAGTCGGAGTCGTACTGGGTGTCCGGGATGGCTATCTTCTCTACCGTCTCGGAAGGACGGGTCACTCCGCGGCTGAGCTCCAGCTCCTCGGCGTCGATGTCCAGGCGGTCCAGGTCGTTGAGGATGCGTTCCGCGTCATTGACGATTCGGCGCGTCGCCGGGGTGTCCCCGTACCGCGACGCCAACGATGTCACGCACCTGCGCAGGCCACCGACCAGCTCGTGCAGTTCGGCAAATTCGGTACTGCTCGACATCAGACCTCCTTGGGCTGAAGGGTGTCTGAAGATCACAGTACGACAACCGATGCTGGCTACATCATGGACAGTGGACGTGAGGCCGGTCACGTCGTGACGGAAGGTCGGACATGGCAGATGAGCAGGTTCTTGCACAGCGCGCGGCAGCCTTGCTCGCGCTGCACCAGCCGGGCAACCCGGTGATCTTGCCGACAGTATGGGATGCCTGGTCGGCAAGGCTCGCCGTCGACGCCGGCTTCGCGGCGCTGACCGTGGGCAGCCATCCGGTCGCCGACTCGATCGGCAGGGCCGACAAGGAGGGCATGACCTTCGACGAACTGCTCACCCGGGTCGTGCAGATCACCGACGCCGTCGCGGTTCCGGTTTCCGTCGACATCGAGTCCGGATACGGCGAGCCGCCCGCCCGCCTCATCGACGGCCTGCTCGATGCGGGCGCGGTAGGACTGAACATCGAGGACACCGTGCACAGCGAGGGCGGGCGGCTGCGGTCATCGTCCGAACACGCCGAACTGGTGGGCGCGCTGCGTGCCGCTGCCGATGCTGTCGGTGTGCACGTGGTCGTCAACGCGCGCACCGACCTGTTCGTGCGGCAGGACGGCGATGAGGCCGACCGCATCGACAGGGCCGTAGCACGGCTGACCGAAGCGGCCGACGCCGGCGCCGACGTCTTGTACCCGGTCGGCCGTCACGACCCGGATACCTTGCGGCGCTTGACCTCCGAGCTACCGCTGCCCGTCAACGCAATCGCGTTGCCGGATCAATCGGATCCCGCGTCGTACGGTCCGCTGGGGGTGGCGCGGATCAGCTTCGGCCCGTTCCTGCAGGCCGCGCTGGGGACGAGGGCCAACGAGTTGTTGGCGCGTTGGAAATAGCCGCCGACCAAGGGCTGCGGCTAACATTCCCGCGTGCCCGCCGACCACGACCCGCAGCATTGGATCAACCGGCCGGGCGTTGTCTTCGCGGCAGGCGCCGCGGCGGTCGTGCTCATCGTGGTGCTCATCGTCGCCGTGATGCGGACGTCCTCGGATTCATCGGACCAGGGCGACACCGTGGTGCCGCCACCTACGAGCAGCAGCACATCGGCGACGTGGACCCCCTCGACCACGACGACGACGAGCTACACCCCGCCGAGCCAGCAGACCACCGACCAGGAACTGCCACCTGCCGCTCCTTCGCCCTCCGCCGAACCGACGTCCACCACCGAGGAAACGCCCGATTCCGGGACGGTGACCGAAACCGCGAGCCTGCTGCCTCCGCCGCCGTAGCCGTCGAACCGGCGCTGTCGTCGCATAGGCTGGGGGAATGATTAGTTCGATGCGCTTCATAACAGTCGTTATGGCCGTGCTGGGGATGATCGGGTTCGGTACGGGAACAGCGGCGGCCGAAACGGCCAACGGCGGGATGGTGCCGCTCTCCGCCGTCTTCAGGGCATGCGATTTCGCCCCGAAACAGTTCGTGGCGACGAACGGCACCGGTTCCGGTCAGGTGACCATCACCGGCCGCAGCAACATCGTCACCGCGAACATC
The DNA here is from genome assembly GCA_963813275.1 of uncultured Actinomycetota bacterium. Taxonomy (GTDB): domain Bacteria; phylum Actinomycetota; class Actinomycetes; order Mycobacteriales; family Mycobacteriaceae; genus Mycobacterium. The sequence continues at coordinate 410,059 of CAWEYH010000004.1, forward strand.
ACCTTTGCGATCGGCAGGCCCGACACCGCTTACAACGTGCGGTTGATCCAAGGCCCGCGACCGGGCACGCAGACCTGCAATGCCGGTGAGCCGGGCGTTGCGTCCGCGGTGCTGAACACCGACGGCAACGGCACCGGCGCGCTGAGCCTGCACGACACCATTCGTCCCGGTGCCACCAACGCGTGGGTGTTCATCGAGGGCCCGCCGGATGTCGGCCAGATCCGCGGTGAGTACTACACGTCGCAGAATCCCATCAACCTGAAGTAGCCCGAACCCGCTCACATCCGGCGCCAAGATGCGGTGAGGACAAGGTGATGGGCGCGTCACACGAGGCGACATTGCGGCAATATCGGCTCCTTAACCTCGCGGCATGCCATCTGAGCAGGGGCTCGCCCGGCATGTCGTGGTGATCGGCCACGGCATGGTCGGCCACCGGTTCGTCGAAGCCATGCGGGCCCGCGACACCGATGCCGCGTGGCGCATCACCGTGCTGGCGGAGGAGACCGACGCCGCATACGACCGGGTCGGTCTCACCGGTTACACCGAGCACTGGAACCGCGCCCTGCTCGCGCTGCCCGGCAACGACTACGCCGGTGACGATCGGGTCGAGCTGCGGCTGGGCGTCCGGGCAACCGCGATCGACCGGGCCGCCAAGGCAGTCGTCACCGCGGACGGCGAGCGCATCGGCTACGACGCGCTGGTGCTCGCCACGGGGTCCTACGCCTTCGTTCCGCCGGTGGGAGGCCACGACCTGCCGAACTGCCACGTCTACCGCACGCTCGACGACCTCGACGAGATCCGCGCCGATGCGCGCAGCGCGATCGAGGCTGGTGCGCCGGTCGGAGTAGTGGTCGGCGGTGGACTGCTCGGCCTCGAGGCCGCCAACGCGCTGCGAACCTTCGGCCTGCGCGCCCACGTCGTCGAGATGGCCCCGCGACTGATGGCCCAGCAGCTCGACGAGGCGGGCGGCGCGCTGCTGAGCCGGATGATCGGCGAGCTCGGCATCGAGGTGCACGTCGGCGTCGGCACGTCGTCGATCGAGCCCACCGAGAGCGGGCCCGTACTGGTGACGCTGAGCGACGGGACCGTCGTCGAATCCGGTCTTGTGGTCTTCGCCGCGGGCGTTCGCCCCCGTGACGAGCTCGCCCGCGGAGCCGGACTGGAGCTCGCCGACCGCGGCGGTGTTCTCACCGACCTGTCCTGTGCCACAAAGGATTGCAGCATCTACGCGGTCGGTGAAGTCGCCGCGATCGAGGGTCGCTGCTACGGCCTCGTCGGGCCCGGTTACACCAGCGCTGAAGTCGTGGCGGACCGGCTGCTCGGCGGCGCTGCGGAGTTCCCCGAGGCCGACATGTCGACCAAACTCAAGCTGCTCGGTGTCGACGTCGCCAGCTTCGGCGACGCGATGGGCGTCTCGCCGGACTGCCTCGAAGTGGTGGTCAACGACGCCGTCAACCAGACGTACGCCAAGCTGGTGCTGTCCGATGCCGCCAAGACGCTGCTTGGCGGCATTTTGGTCGGCGACGCCTCCGCATACGGCGTCCTGCGGCCGATGGTCGGCGAGCCGCTGCCCGGTGACCCGCTTGCGCTGATCGCACCGGCCGGATCCGACAGCGGTGGTGGGGGATTGGGTGTGGGTTCGCTACCCGCCGGTGCACAGATCTGCTCGTGCAACAACGTCACCAAGGGTGATCTCAGCGCGGCCATCGCCGGTGGCTGCTCCGATGTGCCCGGGCTCAAGAAGTGCACACAGGCGGGCACGTCGTGTGGCTCGTGTGTACCGCTGCTCCGCCAACTGCTCGAGGCCGAGGGCGTTGAGCAGTCGAAGGCGCTGTGTGAACACTTCAGCCAGTCGCGCGCCGAGTTGTTCGAGATCGTCTCCGCGACGTCGATCAGGACCTTCTCGGCGCTGATCGATCGCTTCGGCACCGGAAAGGGTTGCGACATATGCAAACCCGCGGTGGCGTCGATACTTGCCTGCACTGGATCCGACCACATCCTCGACGGTGAACTGGCCTCGCTGCAGGACAGCAACGACCACTTCCTGGCCAACATCCAGCGCAACGGCAGCTATTCGGTGGTGCCGCGGGTGCCCGGCGGCGACATCACGCCCGAGCAGCTGATCCTGATCGGCGAGATCGCCCGCGATTTCGACCTCTACACCAAGATCACCGGCGGCCAACGCATCGACATGTTCGGTGCACGGGTCGACCAGCTACCCGAGATCTGGCAGCGGCTGGTCGACGGCGGGATGGAGTCCGGCCATGCCTACGGCAAGGCGCTGCGCACGGTGAAGAGCTGTGTGGGCAGCGACTGGTGCCGCTACGGGCAACAGGATTCCGTACAGATGGCGATCAGTCTCGAGTTGCGGTACCGGGGCCTGCGGGCCCCACACAAGATCAAGATGGGTGTGTCCGGGTGTGCGCGGGAGTGCGCGGAGGCGCGAAGCAAGGACGTCGGCGTCATCGCCACCGAGAACGGCTGGAACCTCTACGTCGGCGGCAACGGCGGCATGACCCCCAAGCACGCGCAGTTGCTTGCAGGCGACCTCGACGACGAAACGCTGGTCCGCTACATCGACCGCTTCCTGATGTTCTATATCCGCACCGCCGACCGGTTGCAGCGCACGGCGCCCTGGGTCGAGCAACTCGAAGGCGGGCTCGAGCACGTACGGGATGTGGTCTGCGACGACTCGCTCGGGCTGGCTGCCGAGTTCGAGGAGGCGATCGCGCGTCACGTCGATGGCTACGCGTGCGAGTGGAAGGGCGTTCTGGAGGACCCCGACAAGCTGTCGCGCTTCGTCTCGTTCGTCAATGCGCCCGACGTCGCGGACCCGACGGTCGAGTTCACGCAGCGCGCCGGCCGCAAAGTTCCCATCGGACTGCCGAAGGTTCCCCGAAGATGACTCTGCTCAACGACGTTCAGGTATGGACGTCGGCCTGTGCATACGACCGCCTCATTCCGTGCCGAGGGGTCGGCGTGCTGCTTCCCGGCGGGGAGCAGGCCGCACTGTTCCGCCTGGACGACGGCACCGTTCACGCAATCGGCAACATCGACCCGTTCTCGGGTGCCGCGGTGCTCTCGCGCGGGATCGTCGGCGACCGCGGTGGCGTCGCCTCTGTGCAGTCACCGATCAAGAAGCAGGCGTTCTCTCTTGCCGACGGCACGTGTCTTGACGACCCGGACGTCGCGGTGCCGGTGTTCCAGACGCGCATCACCGCCGAGGGGTACGTCGAAATCGGCGCTTGACATCGCTTGACGAACAAAGCGGTTTGCCAGTGCGGGATTCCGGTTAACCAGCACACATGTCCCAAAACTGCATCGCCGTGAAGCATCGGCGACCTGCGCGCAGGTATGGGCGTGCAGACGTGATCTACGACGCGACGTCGCTGCTCATGCAGCAATTCAATCTTGACGCGGCTCAGGCCGTTGCCAAGCTGGTGAAAGTGTCCAAACGCCAGAACGATTCGATCGAGGCGGCAGCGCGCATGTGCGTCGCGGCCAACCTAGGCGGCGATCGGCTTCCTGGCGCGCTTGAACCGGTTCGCAATCAGCCGGACCATCGCCGGGTGGCTGCCTAACGGGTCGGCGACCAGGTCAGCGCCGCTTTCGTGGAGCCGATCTTGAAACAGGCCGTCCGCCAACAGGTATGACGCCACCGCTATCCGGCGCGATCCTCGGCGCCGCAGTTCGCCCACCGCAGCGTGCACCAGGGGCACGCCGGTTGCCGCATATGCGAGCTCGACACGATCGCCGATGAGCGCGGACATGAGCGCTGCAGTGTGACGAAGGTCGGTCAGCGCGTGCGAATCAGAGGTGCCCGCCGCGGCCATCACCACCGAGTCGCCTGGACGCCAGCCACATTCGACGAGCCGCTGTGCCATCAACTGAACCGTGCTCGGGCACGGCCCGAGCGGTGCGGTGACGGTCACCGCCGGGTGGCCACTGGCCGCCACCTGGGCAGGCAGGTCGACGCGGACGTGGTAGCCGCCCGTGAGAAACGCCGGAACGACTGTGACGGGCCTGTCGGGAGGCAGCGCCCTGAGCACTTCTCTGGGCGTCGGCCCGAGAACGTCGACGAACGCCACGTGTATTCGCCGCCCGAGCAGGGCGGACACCCGCTCGGCCAGATCGCCGACCATTGCGACACCTGCGGGTTTACGTGTGCCATGCGCGACGAGCAATAAACTCATTGTGCGTACGCCAGCGGTTCGTCGACGGGCAGCCGATAGCCACGCTTCACCACCGTCGAGACAATGTTCTTGTCGCCCAGCGCCGTTCGCAGCCGGAGTACTGCGGTCTCCACCGCGTGCGTGTCCGTGCCGGTGCCGGGCAGGGCACGAAGCAGATCAGTTCTCGACACCACCGTGCCGGGCCGGTTCGCGAGTGCGCGGATCGTCGCCATCCCCGCGGGGGACAGCTCCTTGACCGCTCCGTCGACCAGCACACAGGTGCCCCGGATCTCCAACACGTGTCCGGCCACGTTGATGGTGCGCGACTGCAGCAGGGGCAATTCGTCGGTGATGTGGCGGGCCAGCGCACCAAGGCGCATTCGCACCGGAGCAGAGGTCGGCACCCCCAGCCGGACCAGCGGGCGGGCGGTCACCGGCCCGACACACATGGCGTGCACGTCGGTGCGCAATGCCTTCAGTACCCGCTCTTCGATGTCCACCTCCGCGGCCCGCATCAACACCGCCGCCACCGCGGGCGCCGACGTGAAGCTGACCGCGTCGAACTTCCCGTCGGCGATTCCTGCCACCAGTTGGTCGAAGTCACCGTTGCGTGGCGCCGGATGCCATCGATATACCCGGATCGGCACCACATCGGCGCCCGCGGCGCGCAGCTCGTCGAGAAATTCGGGAAACGGATCCCATTCCGCGGTGGCGCCGTGCAACTGGACGGCGATGCGCTGACCGGAGATACCGCCCTCGACGAGGTAGTGCAGGAGTTCGCGCGACGACTCGGACTCGGGCGACCACTCCTCGGGCAGACCCGCGGCGCGCAGCGCGCCGGTCGCCTTGGGGCCGCGGGACACGATGCGGGCCTTGCCAAGCGAGGTGATCAGGTCGGTCGCCAGTCCCCAGCCGTCGGCGGCAGCGACCCAGCCGCGAAAGCCGATGCCGGTGGTGGCGATCACGATGTCGGGGTGCAGGTCGATCAGCGCTTCGGTGTTGACGCGAAGATCCTCGTCGTCCGGCAACGGCACCATCTCGATGGCCGCTGCGCTGGTCACGGCGGCTCCGCGCTTGCGCAGCAGCGCTGACAGCTCGTCGGCGCGGCGAGCGGACGTCACCGCCACCCTGAACCCGGTGAGCGGCGCCCAGTCGGGTTCACTCATGTCACCAGTGTTTGCAGTCCGTGTTTCGAGGCGATTAACCGGTCATTGCCCCGCTATGTCGCTGTTGGTTTCGGTGTGAATTTCGGCTCACCCGGGCGACTCCGCCCCTGTGAGGTCCGTAGCGCTAGTCCACCCGGTGTGCGTGCACGACGGTGAACGGCAGGTGCACCCTGTCGCCGTCGAGCAGGCCTGCGATCGCGTCGAACCGGGAGGTGACCTCCCGCATCTGCTCCAGCATTTCGGCAGGCATCTGCTCGGCGATGGCCTGCGGGAAGCCGTCGTCGCGGTTGTGGAATCCGGCAGTGTTCGCCAAATAGGTTGTCGGACCGAGGAAGTCGATACGCCAGCCGTTCGCGGTCAGGGTGTCGCGGATGCTCGACTCACTCACCGATCGCATCGGAGCGATGAGGCCGTTGACGTTGTCGCCGGAGAAGCAGTAGAGGTGCCAGCGGGCGCCTGGACGCGTCGCGCGGTAGAGGCCGGCCGCATAGGCCTGACGGCCGTCGTCGTCGAGGCAGTGATAAAGGGCGCTGTCGACGACGGTGTCGAACCTGCCGTCGAAGCCGGTCAACTCCGTCGCGTCGGCGACGCCGAACGTTATCGAGACGCCTGCCGCGGCGGCGCGGGCGCGGGCCTGCTCGATAGCCGCGGCGGAGCCGTCGAGTCCGGTCACCGAGTGCCCGCGGGAGGCCAGATAGATCGCGTTGTCGCCGAGCCCGCAACCGATGTCGAGCACTTCGCCGGTGAAACCGCCGAGCGCCTCGAGCTCCATCAATCGCGGCTGCGCCTGGCGGATGTCCCACGGCACCCCTGTGGGTTTCGGGCCGCCCTCGATCGCCGGCTCACCGCGGTAGAGCTTGTCGAACGATTCGGGGCTTGGTCGGAAGGCTTCCGGAAGTTTCGGCGCTGTCACTTCATCCAACGTACGCCGCGCATCACCACACGTCGCCGTCGCGCCAGTCGCATGTGATCGTCTCACCGGTGTCCACCTCGACGGTGACCGGCAACACGAAAATCGACCCGTCGTCGTCAGGGGTACGCCGCACTCCGGAGGGTGCCAGCACCGATGTCGGCCCGAGCCACGGCAGCCAGCCCCGCGAGCCGTACATCTGCCGCCCCGCCTTCGACGAGGACAGCGCACCGATCTGGTACGCGCCGCGCACCACCTGTTCGACAGCGTCCATCAGAGCGCTGGCCAATCCCTGGCCGCGCCAGTCCTCACGGACCGCGACACCTTCGACGTAGCCACAGCGAAGCGCCGAATCGCGGTACAGCAGATGGCGCGCCACCACCGCGGCATGCCCGATCAGCGCGCCGTGGTGGCTGATCAACGCGTGCATTCCGCCGAGAGAGTGCTGCCAGTCGGCGTCGGTGAAATCGATCTCGCTGCCGCCGAAGGCGTCGATGACCATTCGACGAGCGTCGTCGCGGGTCTCGGTGTCGAGGTCGGCAGTGTGGACAAGGCGGGCGGTTTGTACCCCGCGCACGTGAGGAGCGGCGAAATCCGCGGTAGCCACATTGACGTGTCTACCAGGTTCGGCGGCGCTCAGGAACCGTTGTGGGCAGGTCTGCGCGGCCGCGACCAGTGCAGCCGGACGGTCTGTCCCGGCCGGATCTGGGCGATCCTGTCGATGTCCTCGTCGACCACCACGCCGATAACCGGATAGCCGCCGGTGACGGGGTGATCGGGACCCAGGATGACGGGAAAACCGTTCGGCGGCACCTGAATCGCGCCGCGGGTGGCACCCTCGCTCGGCAGCTGGCGATCGCCGTGGCGATACTCCAGCGGCATGCCGACGAGGCGCATGCCGACCCGGTCGCTGCGGTTGGTGACCTGCCAGTTGGTCCGCACCAGCACGTCGGGGTCGGTGAACCAGTCGTCGCGTGGTCCCGGCACCACCGACAGCTCGACGATCTCGTCCTCGATCGCCGCGACCGGCGCCTGGTCGAGCTCGGGGAACTCCTCGGTGTGGTTGCCGACCGGCAGCACATCGCCGGGTTGCAGCGGCAACGGCCCGATGGCCGACATCACGTCATAGCTGCGGGAGCCAAGCACGGGCTCGACGTCGATACCGCCGCGGACCGCAAGATAGGAGCGCAGCCCGGAGTGCGGCGCACCGAGCGAGATCACCTGGCCGTCGTGTGCATAGTGAATGCTGTTGGTGCCGAACGGAACTCCATTGACAGCGGGATCGGTATCGGCGCCCGTCACCGCGATCGCGATGTCGCCGCCGTTGACCCTGGCGGTGAATCCGCCGAACATCACCTCGATGGTCGCGTGGTCACCGGGGTTGGCCACCAGCCGGTTGGCCAGGGTGTGTGCGCGGCGGTCGGCGGCGCCGGAGCGCGTCACGCCCAGATGAGCCTTGCCCGCCCTGCCGAGGTCCTCGATCAGCGCCAGCGGACCGGTGCGCAGAACCTCCAGTGTCGTCACGACGACACCTCCCGGAACTGCACCCACAGGCCCGGCGTCAGCAACGCGGGCGAATCGCGGTGAACATCCCACAACTGCTCATTGGTGTGGCCGATCAACTGCCAACCGCCGGGCGATTCGCGCGGATACACGCCGGAGAACTCACCGGCCAGCCCAACCGATCCCGTGGGCACCTTGGTTCGGGGCTCCGATCGCCGCGGCACGTTGAGCCGGTCGTCGCCTCCGACCAGGTAGGCGAAACCCGGTGAGAAGCCATAGAATCCGACCCGCCACGGGGTCTCGGTGTGGGCGGCGACGACATCTCGTGGACTCAGCCCGGTCAGCTTCGCCACCTCGTCGAGATCCGCGCCGTCGTACACCACATCGATCACGACGTCAGCGCGCACGTCGGCAGCCGCCGTGGCTTCCGCAATGGCCTCGGGCGCCAACCTCAGCTTGCTGAGCGCCTGCCGGGCAGCAAGCTGGTAGCGCGGGCGGTGAAGCTTGACCAACACCGTCCTGGAGGCCGGGACGATGTCCACCACGCCGGGCAGATCGGCGTCGCGCAGGACGTCGCTCCACGCCAATACCTCCGCGGTGCTGTCGAACTGGAGCAGCAGCGCTTGGTCGCCGTAGTCGGTGACTGTGTCGATCCCCATCGACTCCGTCATCACGGTCATGACTCAAAGCTACCGCCGAGTAGGTTGCAAAAGCCCAGCTCTGTGAACGTTGCCAGAGCTGCCTTACCGAAGCCTCATAGGACGGGCCCGTATGTCGGCTCGCGGCGCTTGATGAACGCGATCACCCGGTACGTCACGGGCAGCATCACCACCTCGACGCCGGTTTTGTAGAACCATCCCAATGCGGTGTAGACCGCGAAGTCGTGGAAACTTCTGATCCCGATCGCGTTCGCCGCGATGCTGCAGAAGACGAGCGTGTCGCCGAGCTGGCCGGCGAACGTCGATCCGACCAGCCGGGCCCATAGATACTTTTCCTTGGTGCGTTCCTTGATCAGCACCACGACCCACGCATTGATGGTCTGCCCGACGATGAAGCCGGCCAGCCCGGCGATGATCAACTGGGTGTAGGCATGGACGATGTTCTCGAAGTGCTCCTGGTTGGTGTAGAAGTCTGCGGCGGGAAGGTAGATGGTGACCCAGAATGCCAGCGCCGCAAGGATATTCATCGAAAATCCGAGGATGATCACCCGTCGGGCGGCCTTGAAGCCGTAGACCTCGGAGAGCACGTCGCCGAGCACGTAGGTCAGCGGAAAGACGATGAACCCGCCGTCGGTGATGATCGGGCCGAACGCCACGCCCTTGGTCGCGGTCACGTTGGAGATGATCACCAGCGCGGTGAACACGGCGGCCAGTGCCGGGTAAAAGGCGGACCCCACCTGAGCGAATGCCGCGTGCTCTTGTTTAGCCGGGGTCGTCTCGGTCACTGCGCTATCAAACCGTCAGCCGAGCACCTTGGCCAAGGCGGGTGGCAGTTGATCCGCCACGACCGGGTAGGACAGCGGCGAGGCGAAGGAGATGGCGCCCGCCAGGTTCTTGCCGGTGAACACGTTGCGGTCAGCGGTCGTCGCCCTCAATTGCTTGAAGGTCGGATCCGCTAACAGGCGACCCTGGTCGTCGTCGGACTCGGTCATCCAGACGAGCACGTCGGCGGCGTCGAGCACCGACACCATCTTGTCGCGCGGAATGTAGGCGCGGTGATCGCGGGCGAACGCGTTGATGTTGTCCGGCACCACGAACCCCATCTGGCTGAGGAACTCGGTCTGCCAGCCGGCCACCGTGGCCACCGCGTTGTCGTCGACGAACGTGCCCTGCAGCAGCAGCACCTTCTTGCCGGAGAACCCGGCATTGTTCGTTCCCACCGCGGTGAACTTGTCGTCGACGCCCTTGACGAGCCCGGCCATCTCGTCGAACTTGAACACCGCCTGGCCGATGGCGGCGGCCTGGTCCTTCCACGGCTCGAAGAACGCCTCCTGGCCCGACTGCGCGATGGTCGGCGCGATCTTCGAGAGCTTGTCGTAGGTGTCCTGGTCCAGGCCCGCGTTCGTGGCGACGATGAGGTCGGGCTTCAGCGCTGCGATGTTGTCGACCTGGATACCGTCGGCGAGGCTGAGCACCTCGGGTTTGGCGCCGCCCAGTCTGGGCAGCGCCCACGGCCACACGCCGAACGGTTGGTCACCCCACCAATTGGTCACCGCGACCGGCACCACGCCGACGGCGAGCAGATCGTCCTGCTCGGTGAAGCCTGCGCTGACCACACGCTTCGGCGGGGCGGCGATCTTGGTTTCACCGAACAGGTGCTTGACGGTGACGGAGCCGTCCTTCGCCACGGCGCCTGGCTTCTGCTTGCTGCATGCGGCGACCGCCGCAACGGCCGCGGTCATCGCCAGGAAACGCCGCCGCGACCAGACATTCGGCACACCGCGAGCGTAACCGCTCAGTCAGCTAACTACCGCGAAGCGAAATCAGCGAGCCCCCGCAACAACACCGCGAGGCCGAATTCGAAGGCGTCGTCGGCGCGGCCCGGCTTGGGACCGCCGGTGGCGAGCGCCGCGGCCAGCTCCGGTCCGACTTCGGCGGCGGACTCCCACGGTTCCTCCGGTGCGGCGAGGTCCAGCGCAGAGCCGAGCACGAAACAGTCCATCAGCGTGATGATGCGCAGCGTGTCGGCATCGGTGAACCCTGCCCGGCTCAGCGTGGCGGCCAGCGCGTTGTACATCGTGAAGGCGTGGCTGCTGTTCACCGCGTGCGCCGTCAGCAGCGGGATCAGCCGCGGATAGCGCGCATAGCTGCGGCGGTAGGACCGCATGATGTCGGCAACGATGTCGGTCCAGGCGCGGTTCCGGTCGTGGGCGGGCAGTTCCACCTCCGACATCGCCCGCTCCCGGAGCAGTTCGACGATCTGCTCGCGTCCAGACACGTGGTTGTACAGGGAGGACGGACTCACCTTCAGCCGGCGGGCCAGCTCGGGAATCGTGAAGCCGCCGGTCGAATTGACCAGATCCATTGCGGCACCGGTGATGCGGTCGGTCGATAACAGGGGGACCGGCGGTCGACCCATGAAACTCCCCTTCACCCCTTGCCAAACCAGTGTGCCACCCATCACAATAAACGAAAGGCATTCGTTTTAGGAGCAGGATGATCACACGAACGGCCACGGCCCCCGATTCGTTGTCGCGCACCACACCGTCGGATCGGCCGCCGCTTCGGGTGGGTCTGGTGCAGCACCGGTGGCGAGGGGACACGAATGAGCTGACGGCAGTCCTTCGCGGCGGCATCGACCGGGCGGCGGGCGAGGGCGCGCGAGTGGTGTTCCTGCCCGAGATCACCCTGCTGCGCTACCCGGCCGACATCCCCGCTGGGCCGAATCCGGGCGCCGGCGCCGAGGATCTGGTCGGTGGGCCGACGTTCGCGCTGGCGGCGGAGGCCGCGACCGCGAACGGCATCTTCGTGCACGCATCGCTCTACGAGCGCGCCCCGGCCGACGACGGGCTCGGCTTCAACACCGCGATCCTGGTGTCGCCCGCGGGTGAGTTGGTTGCGCGCACCCGGAAGCTGCACATCCCGATCTCCGCCGGCTACTACGAGGACACCTACTTTCGGGCCGGGCCGTCGGACGACCCCTACCCGGTGTACGAGCCCGATGGTCTCGGCGCCCGTATCGGCATGCCGACCTGCTGGGACGAGTGGTTCCCTGAAGTCGCGCGCAACTACTCGCTCGGCGGCGCCGAAATCGTCGTCTACCCAACGGCGATCGGCTCCGAGCCGAAGTTTCCCGCCTTCGACACACAGCCTCTGTGGCGGCAGGTGATCGTGGCCAACGGCATCAACAGCGGTCTGTTCATGGTGGTGCCCAACCGCACCGGTGACGAGGGCAACCTGTCGTTCTACGGCTCGTCGTTCATCTCCGATCCCTACGGTCGTGTCCTGGTCCAGGCGCCGCGAGACGAGGAGGCGGTGCTGGTCGCCGACCTCGACCTGGACCAGCGCCGCGACTGGCTGGAGCTCTTCCCGTTTCTGTTGACCCGCAGGCCCGACAGCTACTCCGCACTGACCGCTCCGGTCGACGCGGCGCGACCCTACGGTGCCGGCCACGCGGCGACAGCCGTCATCAAATGACTCCGTCGGGAATGTCTCCCGGCGTAGGGTCCCGCTGGTGACCGCGACGATCTTCACCGGCGGCGTGATCTGGACCGGCTCGGCAGGAGAAATCGACGCACTGCTGGTCGCCGACGGGGAGGTGCGCGCCCTCGGTGATCAGGCGCTGGCGTCGGCAGGCGGCGCCGACGAAGTGGACCTCGACGGCGGCTTCCTGATGCCGTCGTTCGGCGATGGGCACGCCCACCCGCTCTACGGCGGGCTGGAAGAGGCAGGGCCAGCCGTGCGGCCGTGTCAGTCCGTCGACGAGATCGTCTCCGCCGTAGGGAAATTCGCCGCCGATCACCCGGATGACGACTGGATCATCGGCGCTTCCTACGAGAGCAGCCTCGCGCCGGGCGGCCTGTTCGACGCCCGCTGGCTCGACGCCGCGGTGCCCGACCGGCCGGTGGTACTGAGGGCATGGGATTACCACACGATGTGGTGCAATTCCGTTGCGCTGCAGCGCGCTGGCATCACCGCCGAGACACCGGACCCGGCCCTCGGCGAGATCCCGCATCGCGAGGACGGTTCGGTGCTCGGCACGTTGCGCGAGTGGGGCGCGATGGACCTGATGAACGCCGTGATGCCCGCGCACGACGAGGCCGTGCGGGTGGCGGCGCTGGGCACGGCCGCCGATTACTATCTCGCGCGCGGTGTGACGTGGGTTCAGGACGCCTGGGTGGAACCCGCCGACGTCGACACGTACATCGCGGCCGCCCGCCGCGACGCGCTCGGTGTGCGCTTCAACCTGGCCTTCTACGCCGACCCTCGCCACTTCGACTCGCAGGTAACGACTTTCGCCGACGCGCGTCGCCGCGTTGACGACGTGGGGTCACCGCTGCTGACCGCCCAGACGGTGAAGTTCTTCGCCGACGGTGTCGTGGAGAACGAGACCGGTGCGCTGCTGCAGCCGTACTGCACAGCGCTGCACAACCACGGACAGCGGAACTGGGAGGGCGACTCGCTTGCCGAGGCGGCGAGGCGGGTCGACGACCTGGGTCTGCAGATTCACATCCACGCGATCGGCGACGCGGCGGTGCGCCAGGCACTCGATGCGATCGAGCATGTGGCGCGCCGCAACGGGCCGCGCGACCGGCGGCCGGTGATCGCGCACGCCCAGCTCGTCGACGACGCCGACATCGGCCGGTTCGCCGAACTCGGTGTCATTCCGAACATGCAGCCGCTGTGGGCGCAGCTCGACGCGCTGATGATGGTGCTGACGGTGCCGCGCCTCGGTGAAGAGCGTGCCGAGCGGCAATACCGGATCCGCAGCATCCAAGAGTCCGGTGCGCCACTGGCTTTCGGCTCCGATTGGCCGGTGTCCTCGGGGGCGCCGTTCGACGGGATTTCGGTCGGCGTGTCGCGCCAGACGGTCGACGGTGAGCCAGAAGGCGGATGGACACCTGCGGAGATACTTCCGATCGAGCGGGCGCTGTCCGCGTACACGGCGGGAGTGGCGCATCAGGCCTTCGCCGAAGACAGCTGGGGCAGGCTCGCTCCCGGCGTCAGCGCGGACCTGCTCTGGCTGGACCGTGATCCCAGAACCACTCCGGCGCTGGAACTTCCAGCGTTGCAGGTGCGTGCCACGTATCTGCGCGGCAGGCCGGCTTATTCGGCCACGAATTAGAAAAGAGTAGATATGTCGTCAACTGCGCCCGTCGACTCGACCGTGCCGCCGCCGTCACCGGAGGACGAGGGCCACCTTCTCCGGGTGCTCGGCACGCCGTCGCTGGTGCTCTTCGGGTTGGTGTACATGGTTCCGCTCACCGTGTTCACCACGTACGGCATCGTCACGCAGGTCAGCGGGGGGCGGCTGACGGTCGCCTATGTCGTCACGCTGGCCGCGATGGTGTTCACGGCGCGCTCGTATGCCCGCATGTCGGCCGCCTACCCCGTCGCCGGTTCGGCATACACGTACACGCAGAAGGCCTTCGGCGCGCCGATCGGGTTCCTGGCCGGTTGGTCGTTGCTGCTCGACTACCTGTTCCTGCCGATGCTCAACTACCTCGTCATCGGCATCTATCTCAACGCGGCGGTCCCCGCCATCCCGCAGTGGGTGATCGTCATCGTCACCATTGCGATCGTGACGGTGCTCAACATCGTCGGCATCGTGTCAGTGGCCAGGGCCAACTTCGTCATCATCGCGGTGCAGGCGATCTTCATCGTGGTGTTCATCATCCTGGCCTGCGTGACCCTGTCGGGCGTGGGCAGCGTCGACTTCATGGCCCCACTGCGTGGCGACGGCAGCGCCCCCGGGTTCGACCCGATCCTCGCCGGGGCGGCGATCCTGGCCCTGTCCTTCCTCGGATTCGACGCGGTCTCAACACTTTCGGAGGAGGCCAAGGACCCGAAACGCACGGTGCCCAAGGCGATCATGATCGCCACCATCGCATCCGGCATCATCTTCATCGTCCTGGCCTACTTCTCGCAACTGGTGTTCCCGTCCAACAAATTCGCCGACGTCGACTCCGGGTCGCTTGATGTGATGACAACGGCGGGTGGACAGTTCCTGAGCACCTTCTTCACCGCCGCATATGTCGCGGGCGCGCTCGGGTCGGCGATCACCTCGCAGGCGTCGGTGGCGCGCATCCTGTTCGCGATGGGCCGCGACGGCATCCTGCCGCGTAAGGTGTTCGGCTACGTCGCGGCAAGGTTCGGCACACCCGTTTACGCGATTCTGGTGGTGTCGGTGATCTCCCTGCTGGCCGTCGTGATCGACCTCGCCACCCTGGCGTCGATCGTGAGTTTCGGTGCACTGGTGGCGTTCTCGGCCGTCAACCTGACTGTGATCAAGCACTACTTCATCGACGGGGGCGAGCGGGGCGGCGTGGGTGTGTTCAACAACATCGTGCTGCCCGTGATCGGTTTTCTGCTGACGGTCTATCTGTGGTTCAGCTTGTCCGGGCTGACGCTGACGGTCGGGTTGATCTGGCTGGGCGTCGGGTTCCTGTGGCTGCTGTTCGTCACCCGAGGCTTCCAGCGCCCGACGCCGGTGCTCGACCTGGAGGAGTAGCCGGGTCAGACGATGAACGCGGTGCCGGATTGCTCTGCGCTGTCGGACAGGACTGCGCCGCGGTCGATCTGGCTCTTGTCGATGCCCTTGAAGAGCACGCCGATGTTGTCACCGACGGTCGCCTCGTCGAGCTGCTTCCTGAAGCGCTCGATGGCGTCGACCCGCACCCCGGGGCCGCCGTTGATGTGCACGGTGTCGCCGACCTTCAGTACGCCGCTGTCCACCCGGCCGGTCGCGACGACGCCGCGGTTCTTGATGACGAAGACGTCCTCGACGGTCATCCTGAATGACATCCGGCGAGCGTAACCGCTACCCGACCGTGAAGTGCCCGAACAGCAAGGTCGCGAGGCCGAGCGCGACGACGATGTTGACCACGGTCGCCGAGGCGAACAGTGCGATCGGTCGCCAGCCGGCTTCGCGAAGGCCCTTGAGGGAGAACTCGAGGCCGATCGAGACGAATGCGAAGATCAGGAACCACGTGCGCAGGTCGTTGACCGTCGCGATGTTGGCGGCGCCTGCCTTTGCGCCGACCCATTGCAGATACAGCGTTCCGATGATCGACGCGGCGATGAAGCCGAGCACGAACTTCGGGAACCGCTCCCAGAACTGGCCGAGCGTTGGCCGAGCCTCGTCGGCGCTGCGGCGCTCGACCTTCAATGCGAAGTACGCCGTGAGCGCGATCGCGACGACGCCGATCAATGCGTTCTGAGTGGTCTTGACGATGGTGGCGATCTGCAGTGCCTTCTCGCCTGCGATCGCGCCGGACGCCGCGACCGCGGCGGTGGTGTCGATGTTGCCGCCGATCCAGGCGCCCGCGACGGCGTCGGACAGGCCGAGCAGGCCGGATATCCACGGCAGCAGGAAGATCGACGGCAGCGCAAACGCGATCACAAGCGACGCCGCGTAGGCCAGCTGTTCGCGCTTGGCCTGCACGGCGCCCGCGGCGGCGATCGCCGCACTGACACCGCAGATCGAGACCGCCGACGCGAGCAGGGCGCGCAGTTTGTCATCGAGACCGAGGCGGCCGCCGAGCCACCAGGTGAAGCCGAACACGATGGAGATCAGCAGCAGCGCCTGGATGATCGCCGGGCCCGCGGCGGTGACGAGCACCTTCAAGTTGATCGACGCGCCGAGCAGCACCAGGCCGGCCTTGATGAAGAACTCGGTGCGAAAGCCCTTCGACAGTGCGTCGCGCAGCGCCAGCTTGGTCAGCACCGCATTTCCGATCAGGCCCAAAGCGATTGCATAGACTGGGAATTCGATCGACTTGGCGATGCGGGCGACAGGCGTCCCAGCCGCCAAGAGCGGTACCTCCTGCTCCAGGAACCGGGTCAGCGCGCCGAGTGCGATGACGACCACCACACCGGCGACGGCATAGCCAAGGACGGGGCGCGACTCGGGTTGCTCGGACGTCTGCTCTGCGGCGGTCTGCTCGGTCACGGGATCACGCTGCCCGGGATCGCGCCGACGAGCACCAACCCCAACAGCGCAAGGCCAACGATGACAGCAAGCCAGTCCTCATTCATGCGCGCGAACGTAACCCTCCGCGACGGCGACCGGGAACGGTTGCGATCACAGCGAATTCAACGCTACGAGCCGGCCAGTCTCTTGTTGATCAGCCGGGTCAGCCAGGCTGGTGAAAACCTCGCCCCTGCGGCCGCCAGCCTGGTCTGCGACCCGACCGGGAAGTGCACCTGGTGGATGGTGCGCCGAAGCCAGGACGGCTCCACTGCAGCGGCGATCGCGTCGGCGACCTCCTGCGCCGTCAAATTGATGCCGAGCGACTCGGTGGTGCCGGTCTTGATGTCAGCGGTCATCGCGGTCTGCACGTACAGCGGCCACATCGCGATGACCCTGATGCCGTAGCGGTTCCACTCGATGTCGAGTGCCTCGGTGATGCCGCGGACGAAGAACTTCGTGGCGCTGTAGGTGGCGAGCTCGGGCTGTCCGTAGATCGCCGACGCGGAACAGAGATTGACCACAGCCGACTTCGGGGTGGACCGAAGATAGGGGAACGCGGCGTGCAACCCGTTCACGACGCCCTTGGTGTTGATGTCGATCTGCTTGAGTTGACCGGCGACGCCTATCTCCTCGAACCGACCCGCCAGCAGGATTCCGGCGTTGTTGATCATCACGTCGAGCCGGTCGCCCGCAGCCTTCGCGAATTCGCCGACCCGCTGTGCCATCTCATCGGGGTCGGTGACGTCCAGGTGCCCGATGACCGACCTGCCCCCGAGTTCGTCGATCTCGTCGGCCAGCGACTTCAGCCCCACCTCGTCGATGTCGTAGCCGCCGACGGTGAAGCCGTTCCGGGCGAAGGTCAGCGCGGTGGCGCGGCCGATTCCGGCGGCCGCACCGGTGATGAACACGGCTCTGTTATCGGGCATACGTCATGATCGCATCGTGGCCAGGTTGTGCCACAGGCTCTTCAGGCTGTCGGTGCCGCCGAACAGCGTGGTGAAGTGCGTGGAGTCGATGAGCACGATGTCGCCGGCGCGCTGGCCCGTCGGCGGCATCCAGATCAGGGCGTTGAACTCACTGTTGCCTGCCTCGGTGAATGGGTGAGGCCGATTCGGGTCGACTTTTTGACGCCCGAGCACCTGCAGGTCCTTGCCTTCGGGTGCGGTGAGTTCGTAGTGCGGGAGGTGCGGGTGGAAGTTGAAGGTGGTGACGTTGTCGAGCAGCCGCGGGGTGTCGAGGTCGCGAATGGCGGTCAGCGGCGCGATCTCCTTCGTGCCTTCGACGACGGCGGGGCGCAGCCCCCAGATGTTGTGCACGGGCACGTCGAGCGCCTTCATCAGTGAGCGGGTGTACTGGCTGAAGCGTTGCTGGCGTGGCACCAAGCGGTCACCGTGGTGTAGGTATTCCACCTGCCGCTGTTCGTAGTCGTCGGTGAAGCCCACGTCGTGGTGTGGCGCCAGCAGCAGGCAGGTTCCTTCCCGCTTCAGCCACTCGGTGATTGCGGCGATCTCTTCGGGTGCGGCCTCCTGTTCAGAGAGCAGATGGTCCAGCCCGAACACCATCAGCGTGTCGGTGTCGGCGAGGACCCGTTCGTCGATCAGCAGCTTGTAGCCGGCCTGGTCGATGCGCTGGTAGACAGCGACCGGGTGACCGGTGGCCTCTCCGGCGAGCTCCTGGAACGCCAGGGCGGAGCGGTGAAACAGCTCCAGCGTCCCGGCGATGCCCTGCAGGAAATTGGCCGCGTTGTATTCCTGCGTCTCATAAGCGGGCCACAGGACGTTTCGTACCTCGGTCATCGTGGAGAAGCGGTTCTCGATGGCGGCCGGATCGCGTTGGGCTTCCCAGGGATAGCTCCACGTCCAGTAAATGCTGATGCGCCGCCCGCCGGTGTGGGCGCGGGGGACATGATTCTGGTTGTACGTGCGTGGCGGCGGCAGTGGGCTCATGTTCGATCCTTCAGTTGCCGAGCGAGGCCAGGTAGCGCATCGCGTTCATCCCGGGAAGGAAGAAGTACGCCCCGCCCTTGAGGTTGGTAAATGCCGGAATTCCCTTGTGCACCTTGCGGATCGGCCGCTTCGGAACTGTGAAGTCCATCGTGCCGTCCTGGGTTCCGCAGATTGGGTCGTGTTCGTTGCCTAGCTCGTGGAATCTCTCGTCGTTGATCCACACGTTCTGCGCGAACTCGAACTGGCGCACGAGGTCGGCGCAGATGATGAACGCGGCGATCCCCCGCTCCACGCCGTCGTCGGACGCGCCCTCCGGCAGCGCGGGCCCGTACGTCGCGCCACGGCGGATCATTCGCCGACGGTTCATGTAGTGCGCGGTGTCTCGCGGATTCAACCGGCGGGCATGGGAGCCAAGCGGGCACGCGTACCCGAACGGGTCCATCTCCTTGTAGTCGAAGTCGTTGTTGCGCATCGGATCCGCGCCGAGCTCGGGATCGTCCGCCTCGGGAGCCAGCACCAGCGGCGCACCACTGCGCCAGCGCCCCATGAACTTCGCCGCCAACAGTTCCTGCTCTTCGGGGGTTTCCGCATGCTCGAGCAGATAGTCGCGGAACACCGCGACGTGTTCCTGGAGCCGGCGGTACGCCATGTAGCTGCCGTTGCGTGACAACACCTCGGGCTCAGGAAGATTGGCTACCGGCCCGTTCTCGTCGGGATACCCAAGGATGAATTCGCCAGGTTCCAGCGCGGCGCCCGATCCCGGCGTCGGCTCCTCGCCCGAGCCCTTCATCACCGGCTGTGACAACCGGTCCCGGAACCCGAAATGGTCGTGGGCGTAGTTGAACGGTGGTGTCGCGTTGAGGTCGAGGAACGACAGGCTGCGCACGCCGTCGGTGCGGGCGAGCAACTTGTCGTGCTCCTCGATGGACCGTCGGCACTGCTCGTCGGTGCGCGAGAACAGGATCGCGATCGCGTGCAGATCATCGCCGGCCAGCCCACCCACCCAGTGCTCGGGTGCGTTGGCGCCGGTGTCGCCGAGGATGTCGGCCCGGGCTGCCATGCCGGTGCGGAACTCGTCGGGGAAGGTCTGCAGCGACTCCGCGGGCACGCCGAGTGCGCGCAGACCGTTCCATGTGAACGCCAGTGTGACCCAGCGATCGGAGCTGTCCATCGTGGCGGTGGCGTCTGCGGCGGACTGTGTCTTGTCCAGCAGTTCGGAGACCCATGCCCGCCCGCCGGCCGGCGTGTCGAACGACAGGAACTCGTAGCGACCCGTGATGGCCGGTGTGCGGGTCAGCAGGATGTGCTGGATGTCCTCGAATTCAAGCACCGGCGTGGTTCACTGCATCTGGTCGAGCATTTCCGAGAAGGCTGCCTTCAGCTTCAGCGCCTTCTTGATCTCGTCGGCGGTCACATAGGGATATTCGCCGTACTCGAGGAAGCTGGGCACCTGGTGGTCGCGGACGAACTTGATGAACGCCTCCGGGTTCTCCTTCCAATCCTCCGGGAAACCCTCGAGATTGGTGAACACGGTGGTGATGCCGGTCTGACTGAACAGCTGCACGGCGTCCTCGGTGTACTTGTCGAAGTCGGTGTCGAAGATGCCCTGGTATTGGAAGTGCAGACCCGACCCGACGTCGAACAGCACCCAGCGGAGATAGTGAAGCCGAAGCGGCGCAAGGACATCGGGGCTGCCCTTGATCGCCTCCTCGATCTGTTTCCCGTATGCCCGGACCGTTTCTTCGCGGCCCTCCTTGACCTTGGCGATGATGGAGAAGCCATGGCAAGCCGGCGTCCGTGGGAAGACGGGGCCGTACCGCCCGCGCTCCTCTGTGAAGTAGCCCTCCGGGGGAATGGCCATCGCCGACGGTTTAGTCCAGTCCTGATCCGTTGTCGTCACATCCGCCCCTTTTGTTTCGAACCCGATGATGCGGAAACCTACTCGCTTGGTTCCGCTGACACGGCCGTTTGCGCACCAAAGTCAAAGTGTCCAAATCCCGAACGTCAGCAGGCAGATCAATTGCCTAGCGGTGCGAAGTTGTTTGCCTGTTCTTGCAAATCGTGATCTGTGGCGCATATGTCCAGACAAGAAATCCACAATTGCAGTGGAGAAATTGCAATTCTCGCCAGCTCGCTGTGAT
The DNA here is from genome assembly GCA_963813275.1 of uncultured Actinomycetota bacterium. GTDB lineage: Bacteria > Actinomycetota > Actinomycetes > Mycobacteriales > Mycobacteriaceae > Mycobacterium. Next base: position 430,528 of record CAWEYH010000004.1, read on the forward strand.
CGCAGAACATACTGCCCTGTATGGGCTACCTGGCCCATTGAATTGCAGAGAGGGAGCAGCCGTGAGATCAACACAGCGCTACCTGATATTGGGACTCGCCCTGGCGGTACTGCCCGTCGGCGTGACTGTCGCTTCGCCGGCCTCGGCAGATTGCACCAGCGCCGGTGCATCCACCGTGTGCGCCCAAGGGACCGTCCGCGGCGGCGGTCCGAATGCCCCGATCGCGGGGCCGGCGTACCCCAGTTATTGCTCCGACCCCTGGTATTGCGACGACGGCTGGGATATGGACGTGATCATCGGGCGGCCTGGCCGTCCCGGCGGCGGGGGCGGCCGACCAGGCGGACCTCGTTAAGCGACCGAACCATGAACCGACAACTACTCAGTGAACGTCAACAACTTGATGAAGGAGCCAACATGATTCCCTCTGCTCGCCTCGCGCGCCGCGCGATAAACGGAGCGATCGGTGCCGCCGCCCTTGCCGGCTCGATGCTCTTCGGCTCTGCCGCAACCGCGGCCGCCGATCCACCGAACTGCACCGCCGCCGACCTCGCCGGCGTCATGTCCGGCGTCAACGCAGCGACGTCGCAGTATCTGTTCAGCCATCCGGATGTGAACACCTTCTTCACCGGCCTCAAGGGCAAGACCAGGGACGAGATGGACACGGAAATCGCAGCGTACGCCGACGCAAACCCACAGGTGCGAGACGAGCTACGGGCTGTCAGGCAGCCCGCCACCGACTTCCGCGACCGCTGCGACGCGCCTGTCCCCGGCGGGCCCATGGGCTAGAGGTCGAGCAGACACCTGCACCACCCTGACGTCGTTACGACGCCACCATCGCGACGCCGAGGCAGATCATTGTGGCGGCGATCAGCGCGTCGAGGATGCGCCATGTGTTGGGTTTGGCGAACAGGCCGGCCAGCCGCCGCGCCCCCAGACCGAGGCTGACGAACCAGACCGCGCTGGCGGTGACGGCGCCGACGCCGAACAGCCAGCGACCGTCGCGGTTCTCGTTGGCCAGCGCACCGAGCAGCACGACGGTGTCCAGGTAGACGTGCGGGTTGAGAAACGTCAGTGCCGCGGCGGTCAGAAGCACCTCCGCCAGCCGGGCGGGGGTGGCATCAGAGGGCGTGAGTGATGACGGCCGCCATGCGCGCCGTGCGGCCAGCAGCCCGTAGCAGAACAGGAACATCGCGCCGGCGAACTTGGCAACGTTCACCGCCCCCGGATGCGCGTTGATGACAGCGCCGACGCCGGCGATACCTGCCGAGATCAGCACGATATCGGAAACCGTGCACAGCGCCACCACCGGAAGCACGTGCTCGCGCCGGATTCCCTGTCGCAGCACGAATGCGTTCTGTGCCCCGATCGCGGCGATCAGGGTGAACGAGGCCACGAAGCCCAGCAGCAGGGGCGAGTTCATGCCATCGACGCTAGGACCCTGGTGCGAATCAGTACAGCTAATGATTCTTCAGTTGCATTAGACTCACTAATGTGGAGCTGGACGGCCAACAACTTGCGGCGTTCGCCGCCGTGATCGAGCACGGCAGCTTCGACGCCGCGGCGGCCCGGCTACATGTGACTCCCTCGGCGATCAGCCAGCGGATCAAGGCGCTCGAGCAGCGAGTCGGCCAGGTGCTCGTGCGCCGCGAAAAGCCCAGTGTGGCGACACCGGCGGGGGTGCCGCTTCTGCGGCTCGCGGCGCAGACCGCGCTCCTGGAGTCAGAAGCGCTGGCCGAAATGGGTGGTGGTTCGGCGGAGCGGACCAGGATCGCGGTCGCGGTCAACGCCGATTCGATGGCGACCTGGTTCACCGCGGTGTTCAGCCGGCTGCCCGAGGTGCTGTTCGATGTCCGGATCGAGGACCAGGACCACTCAGCCCGGCTGTTGCGGGAGGGGGAGGTGATGGGCGCGGTCACGACCGAGCGCACCCCGGTGCCGGGTTGCCGGGTGCAGCCGCTTGGGGTCATGCGCTACGTGCCGGTGGCCGCAGCGGATTACGTCGACCGCTACCTGCGGGACGGCTTCACCGCTGAAACCGTCGGCGCAGCTCCGTCGCTGGCGTGGAATCGTGAAGACGCCCTACAGGACATGTTGGTGCGCAAGGCGTTTCGTCGCGCAATCACCAGACCGGTTCACTACGTGCCGACGGCGGAGGGTTTCGGCGCTGCGGTGCGGGCAGGGCTGGGTTGGGGCATGTTTCCGGAGCGTCTCGCCGCTCCGGCGCTGGCCGGCGGCGCGTTCGTCCGGGTGTCCGACGTGCATCTCGACGTCCCGCTCTACTGGCAGTGCTGGAAGCTGGACAGCCCGATGGTCGACACCATCACCGGTGCGGTACGTTCAGCCGCCGTTGGTGGAGCCGTTGGTGGAGCCGTTGGTCGAACGGTTGGATGAGCGGTTGCCGCCGTTTTGCCGCTCGCGTAATGCGGTGAGCGCCTTGCGTTCTGCGGCATGCTCTGCCTCGAGAAGCGCGTCGTTCTGCTCGACGGGATCGGCGAACAGGAAGCTGCCCGATCCCGGCGCGCCTGCCGACCCGAGCTTGTTCATCCGCTTGGGCAGCGCAGCGCCCTGGTATTCCAGCGGAATCGGGTGTCCATGGTCGTCCACCGGGCCGAGCGGCTGGTGCAGCTCGATGTAGGCGCCCTGTGGCAGCCGCTTGATGATGCCGGTCTCGACGCCGTGCTCGAGCACCGCGCGGTCGCCGCGTTGCAGGCTGATGCACCATCGGTAGGTGACGTAGTACACGATCGCGGGCAGCACCACCATGCCGATGCGGCCGGCCCATGTCGTCGCATTCAGCGAGATGTGGAACTGGTAGGCGATGATGTCGTTCATCGCGCTGAACGTCAGGGCGATGTAGAGCGAAATGGCCATCGCCCCAACGGCGGTGCGCACCGGGGCGTCCCGCGGCCGCTGCAGCAAGTTGTGGTGCGCCTTGTCACCGGTGACCTTCCGTTCGATGAACGGGTAGGCGATCAGCAGCATGAACACCACACCCAGCAACAGGGCCACCGCCACCGCGGCTGGCACCGTGTATCTGCCGATGTACAGCTCCCATGCCGGCCACAACCGGATCAGCCCGTCGGTCCACATCAGGTAGAAGTCGGGCTGGCTGCCCGCCGACACGTGTGAGGGCTTGTAGGGGCCGATTTGCCAGATGGGGTTGATCTGCAACAGGCCGCCCATCAGGCCGAGGATGCCGACGATGATCGCGAAGAACGCACCGGACTTGGCGGCGAACACCGGCATGACGCGCACGCCGACGACGTTGGTCTCGGTGCGGGCCGGGCCGGGCAACTGGGTGTGCTTTTGAAACCACACCAGCGCAAGGTGCATACCGATGAGCGCCAGCATGATGCCGGGGAAAATCAGGATATGGATGGCGTAGAGGCGGGGGATGAGGACTTCGCCGGGGAAATCGCCGCCGAACAACGCCCAGTGCAGCCACGTCCCGATCAGCGGGATTCCAAGCGTGATCGACGACAGTGCCGCGCGCACGCCCGTCCCCGACAGCAGGTCGTCGGGCAGGGAGTAGCCGAAGAAGCCTTCGAACATCGCCAGGATCAACAGCAGCGAGCCGATCACCCAGTTGGTTTCGCGGGGACGGCGGAACGCGCCGGTGAAGAAGATGCGGGCCAGGTGCACCATGATGGACGCGGCGAACAACAGTGCGGCCCAGTGGTGGACCTGGCGGACGAACAGGCCGCCGCGCACCTCGAAGCCGATGTCGAGCGTGGAGGCGTATGCCTTCGACATCGCCACACCGCGCAGCGGTTGGTACACACCGCGATAAGTGACTTCGGTCATCGACGGGTCGAAGAACAGGGTGAGGTAGACGCCGGTGATCAGAAGCACGATGAAGCTGTACAAGGCGATCTCACCCAGTAGAAACGACCAGTGGGTGGGAAACACCTTGTTCAGTTGCCTGCGTACCGCCGCAGACGGGTGATACCGCGAGTCAATGGCATCGCCTTGTGATGCGGCGATGTCGGACAATATGAAATTCATGCGCTGCTCCTAACGAGCCACGCGGGGCTGCCTTCAGCATGCCGCAGCCGACGAGGGGTCAGGGGCCTGCAGCGGGCATACGAGGCATTACGTCACAGTCTCGTCATGGTTGATGCGCCCTCAGAACCGGATCAGGCCGCGGAGGTTCACCCCGTTGTGCATGTCCTCGTAGCCCTGGTTGATGTCTTCCAGGGTGTATTCGCGGGTGACCAACTCGTCCAGCTTCAGCCTGCCCGAGCGGTACAGCTCCAACATCCTGGGGATGTCATGGCGGGGATTCGACGATCCGAAAAGTGAACCGCGAACCTGCTTTTCGTACAGTGTGAGATCGAACAGCGACATATCCACGGTCGTGTCGGTCGGATGGGGTATCGCCGTCATCACCACGCGGCCCCGCTTGCCCACGAGGCTCAGCGCCTGGGCGACGTATGCACCCTCGGCGGAGTCGGTCGACACGACGCAGACGTCAGCCATCTCGCCGCAGGTCAGGTCGGCGACGAGGGCGTGAGCCTCTGCAACGGTGGCCGCTGCGTGGGTCGCGCCGAATTCCAGCGAGCGGGAACGCTTGTACTCGACCGGGTCCAACGCGACGATGTTGCGGGCCCCGGCGATGTGGGCACCCTGCACGGCGTTGATCCCGATGCCGCCGACCCCCATCACCACGACGGTGTCGCCGTCGCTGGTTTCCCCGGTCCGCACGGCGCTGCCGTAGCCGGTCGTCACACCGCAGCCGACCAAAGCCGCCTTGTCGAGCGCGGTGTCCTGATCGACCTTGACGACGGAGGACATCGGCACCACCGTGTACTCGGAAAACGTTCCGAGCACACACATCTGGCTGAGATCCTCGCCCCTGGCGTGAAATCGGAACGTGCCGTCGAGTTGCGGGCCCGCCACAATGGCCGCGCCCTCCACGCACAGGTTGCTCATGCCCCGCGCGCAGGGCCTGCAGCGTCCGCAGGCCGGAATGAAGCTCAGAACGACGGCATCGCCTTCCGTCGACACCGGTGACCCCGGGGCCCACCTCGACGACGACCCCGGCGCCCTCGTGGCCGCCGACCACCGGCATCCGCATCGGCATGTCACCGGTGACCAGGTGGTCGTCGGAGTGGCAAAGCCCGCTGGCGGTCAGCTTGACCAGAACCTCGGCATTCTTTGGGGCCGTCGAGCTCGACTTCCTCGACTTCCCACTTCTGGTGCAGCCCCCACAGCACCGCGGCTTTGGTCTTCATTGACGGTCGTCTCCTTTGTGCTTCAGCGCTTTTCGGGTGTCCAGGTGGCGGGCAGGCGCTTGATGCCGTTGATGAAGTTGGCCACCAGGAAATCCGGCTCTGGGGCATCGATGTCGGGGATACGGGTGTACACCTCGGTCAGCAGTGACTTGAGCATCGTGCGCGCCAGCGCGGCGCCCAGGCAGAAGTGCGGGCCGCCACCACCGAATGCGATGTGCGGGTTCGGGCTTCGCATGATGTCGAAGGTGAACGGGTCGGTGAAGACGTCTTCGTCGCGGTTGCCGGAGCAATACCACAGCACGACCTTGTCGCCTGCCTTGATCTCCGAGTCGCGGATGGTGACGTCGCGGGTGGCGGTGCGACGCATGTGCAGCAGCGGTGACGCCCAACGCAGCACCTCTTCGACGGCGGTGTCCACCGCGCCCGGCAACGTCTTCGGCCAACAGCGCGCGCTGTTCGGGGAACTTGGAGAACGCTGGATGGCCTGCGCCGACGCGTGACGGGTGGTGTCGTTGGCGGCGACGGCCAGCAGCACGAAGAATGCGCGCAACTCGTCGTCGGTCATCTTCTTGCCGTCGAACTCGGCCTGCACCATCCACGTCAGCAGGTCGTCGCCGGGATTGGCCCGGCGCTGCGGGGATGAGCAGCGCCGCGATTTCGTGTAGGTCCATCACCGCCCCGGCGAACAGCTCCAGATCGGACTTGCCGGCGCAGACCTCAGGATCCGGCCACCCCAACAGCCGCTGGGCGGCGTCGATGGTCTTGTCGTGGATCTCGCCGCGGGTAGCCCGAAGAAGCTACCGAAGATGCGGCCGGGCAGCTTGACCGACACCAGATCGACGAAGTCCCCTTCGCCGAGATGGGCCATTTCGCTCGACCAGGTCGCGCGCGTGGCCCCGTATCCAGCCCTCCAGGCGGCGCATGTTCTTCGGCTTGAACGCGTCCGTCGTGATGCCACGCAGCTGGGTGTGGCGCGGCGCGTCCATCGCGATGAACGACTGGGCGACCTCGATCATCTCGGGGGCGAAGTCCTCCATCGTGATGCCCTGCGCCGACGAGAAGACCTCCGGATGCCTACTGGCCTCGCGGATGTCCTTCATCTTTGTCAGCGACCAGAAGCCCTTGGTGTTGAGTTCCGTCTGGCAGAAGGTCGGATTCGGCAGGACGGCTCCACGGAACCGGGTTCTCGCGGCGAAGCACTGGCGAAGGCTTCGTCACGCTCCTCCATCGATTTCGCCCAGAAAGATCGCGCGGAAAGGTCGATGTCCTTGTGCGTCGTGGTCACCGCGGTGGTCATGGAATGTCCTTCCGTCCGGCCCTGTCGCGTACTGATTCGCGGTGAGCCCAATCACATGCTCGTCTTGTCGAGACGCGTGCAGCACAGCCGCGCGTGCCAAACCGTGGCCTGTGCGGGCCAACCGAAATGCAGCGAGGCCTAGTCGGTCGGAATCGACGAACGTGGCGGCCAGCCCGCCGCCGTCACGCGCCGAGAACGTCAGCCGGCCGCCCATCGCTTCGATGATCTGTTGCACGATCCACAAGCCGAGGCCGGCCGTGCCGTGCTGGCCGCCGAGGCTGACGAATTTCGCCGTCAGCTCGCCCAGGCTCTCGTCGGGTACACCGGGCCCTCGATCCAGAACGGAGATCACCAGTTCGTGTCCGTCGACCGAGCATGTGACGTCGACCGGGGCGCCGCGCCCGTGCCGAGAAGCGTTTTCCAGCAGGTTGGTCAGGATACGGCGAAGCCCCTGCGCATTCGTCACGACGTCGTGCGCGTCGTCGCTGACCGAGAGCCGCAACCGCGGCGGCTGCAGCCCGACGGAATCCGCTGCGGCGGTGACCAATTCCTCGACATCGACCGTGCGGGGTCGGCCCGAGGAGAACGTCGGTCGTCGGCTCAGTGCGACATCGCCCAGCGCGTCGAGCATGTCCCGGAGGTGGCGGGCGTGCCGCTCGGCCAGTTGCAGGCCTGCTGCCCGATCGGCATCCGACAGCCGCGTCGACGAGTGGGTCAGAGCTCGCGCCAGCGCCTCCAACGAGGCGACCGGGGTGCGGAATTCGTGCAGCAGCACCTGAAGGCCGTCCTGTTGGGCTTCATACGACCGCAGCAACCGGGCGCGCAGGTCGCGTTCCTCTTCAGCGGCTGCGTGTTCGGCCTCCGCCTCCACGATCGCCCGCAGACGCGATCGCTGCTCGCGCTCGGCCAGCGCTGACAGCCCGGCACCCAGCGCGGCGATGAAGAGCAGATACACCGCCCACCAGACGCCCTGCAGCGTGCGGGACGGCGTGACGGCAATATCGGGACCTGCCGTCAGGGCGATGACGGTGTATGCGGCGCCGAGCAGCACGGCCAGAAGCAGCGTTTCGACGACCGACAGCCGGGCGGCGGATGCGATGACCGCCAACACGAGCACCACCACCACGGGGCTGTGTACGCCGCCGGTGAGAGCGATGAGCGCCAAGGTGAACGCGGAATCGACTGTGGTGAGCAGCCAGGCGTAGCGCGTGCGTCGCACTTCCAGTCGCGGATTGAGCAACAACGCCGCCGCGTAGAGCATCGCCGCGACCAGCACCGCCGCCGTCGCGGTGACATGCTCCCGCACCCAGTCCGGTCCGACGACGAGCAAGACCGCGATCGACGCGACGACAGCAATCCGGACCGCGATGACGATGCCCGCCAGCCCGTAGTCGTTGCCGTCGGGGGTGATCGCCGAGCGGAGGCGATCGAGCGGTCTCACCCGCCTGACCATAGGGTTGGCGCTAGCATCCGGCAATGGCCGAAAAGCCTTACGTCGTGGTGATCGTCGATGATCACGAGCTTTTCGCCCAAGGGCTCGCGCTGCTGCTCAGTCGCGAGTGGAGCGAGCTCTTCACCGTCGCGGGCCAGACCACCTATGTCGAAGAGGCTGCTGAACTCGTCGCCAGGACCAACGCCGACCTGGCAATCGTCGATCTGTCCATGCCGCCGCTCGGCGGCGTCGCGGCCATTCGGCACGTCAAGCAGCGCCACCCCGCCACCCGGATTCTGGCGCTGTCGGGTACCGACGACCTGGGGTTGGCGGAGGAGGCGCTGCGCGCCGGTGCCGATGGGTTTCTCCGCAAGACGGCCAGGCCCGAAGCGCTCGCGGGCCCGCTGTGGACGATCGCGGAGGGGCTGCGGGTGATCGATGCCGCGGTTCTCGACGCCTTGCTCAGCAACACACGTAAGCCGCCTGCATCGTTGGTCGACAGCCTCAGTCCCCAGGACCTGCGGCTGTGGGCGTTACTCGCCGCCGGGATGGAGACGGTCGACATCGCCAAGCGGATGCTGGTCTCCGAGCGGACCGCGAAGCGGATGGTGGCGGCGTTGCTGCACAAGCTCGGTGTCGGCAACCGAATCGCCGCAGCGGCCCTTGCGGGTCGGTACGGCTTGCTCGACGACACCGACCAACCGCCGCAATAAATCGGCACGCTGAGGCCAGGCCTGGCCTTCGCGGGTATTGCCACGGCGCGCGTGCCATACCAAGGTCGACGTCATGGACAGCACCATGGGCGATGTTCCGTTGACGGTGACGGCCATTCTTCGGCACGGGACGACTGTTCATGCCAGGCGCAAGGTGATCACCGCGACAACCGACGGCTATCGCGAGACGACGTACGGCGAAATTGGTGCCCGCACCGCCCAGCTGGCCAATGCGCTGCGACGCCTCGGTGTTGATGGCGACCAACGCGTCGCCACATTCATGTGGAACAACCAGGAACACCTCGAGGCCTACCTCGCCGTGCCGTCGATGGGCGCCGTTCTGCACACCCTCAACATTCGGCTGCCCGAGGATCAGCTGCTCTACATCGCCGACGAGGCCGAGGACTCGGTGATACTCGCCGACCTGTCAGTTGCATCCCAGCTGGCGCCGGTACTCAACGGGTTACCCGGGGTGCACACCGTGGTCGCCGTCGGCGCGGGAGAGCTCGACGTGCTGCTCGACACTGGCAAGACGGTGGTGCGGTACGAGGAGCTGATCGACGATCAGCCGACGACCTTCGCCTGGCCTGATCTTGACGAAAGAACCGCTGCGGCAATGTGTTACACCAGCGGCACCACGGGCCACCCGAAGGGTGTGGTCTACAGCCACCGGTCGGTCTATCTACACACGATGGCAGTCGGCAGCGCCAACGGACTGACTGTTGCCGACGGCGACCGGGTGTTGCCGATCGTGCCCATGTTCCACGCGAACGCGTGGGGCCTGCCGTACGCCGCCCTCACGGCGGGAGCAGATCTGTTGATGCCCGACAGGTACCTCCATGCGCCCCGGCTCGTCGACATGATCGAGAGTCAGCGGCCCACCATCGCCGGTGCGGTCCCGACCATCTGGAACGACGTGGCACAACACCTCGACGCCGATCCGAGCCGGGACATCACCAGCCTGCGACTGGTTGCGTGCGGGGGATCGGCTGTGCCGCAGGCGATGATGAAGGACTTCGAGCACAAGTACGGTGTCCCGATCAGGCAAGCCTGGGGGATGACGGAGACCTCTCCACTCGCGGCGATCGCCTGGCCGCCGCCGGACGTGTCCGATGAGGAGCACTGGGCATTACGCGCGACGCAGGGGCGTCCGGTATTTGGCGTGCAGGCCCGCGTCGTCGACGACGACGGCGAAGCGCTGCCCAACGACGGAGCCGCGGTAGGCGAGCTGGAGGTCCGCGGGCCGTGGATCACCGGCGCTTACTACCGGAACTCCGGTGACGCCGAGTTCGACGACGGGTGGCTGCGCACCGGCGACGTCGGACGCATCGACGACCGGGGCTACATCACCCTGACCGACCGCGCCAAGGACGTGATCAAGTCCGGCGGCGAGTGGATTTCCTCGGTCGAACTCGAACACCACATCATGGAACATCCGGCGGTACTCGAGGCTGCCGTCGTCGCGGTGCCCGACGAACGCTGGCAAGAGCGGCCCCTGGCGGTGGTGGTGGTCAAAGACGCAGCCGCCGTGACAGCCGCGGAGCTGCGCCAGCACCTAACCGGACGCGTGGTGAGGTGGTGGCTGCCAGAACGGTGGGCATTCGTCACCGAGATTCCACGGACCAGCGTCGGCAAGTTCGACAAGAAACTGATCCGAGCCCGATACGCCGACAAGGCGTTCGACGTCTACGTGTGTCAGGACTGAGCTGTCAGTCGCTGACGCTGATCGCCTGGGCGGGACACATCGCCGCAGCGCGGATGACGGCGTCGCGTTGCTCCTTGGCAGGTTCTGTATCCAGCACGACCACCTGCTCGGCGTCGTCGGGCAGGTCGAAGACGTCGGGGGCCGCCAGGATGCACTGCGCATGGCCCTCGCACAGTTGATAATCGACAGTGATGTGCACGGGTGTCTCCAAAAATGAGCGGAATGCTTGCATACGAGTGTTCGCCGCAGCCACCTTTCGGGGTGCGGTCCGCGCGCGCCAACGCTGGCCTGGCCGTGCCAATATCTGCTTGGAAGACTCCCGGACCCTCAGGAGTTGCGGATCTTGGAGATCAGTTTGTCCTTGCGCAGATTCGAGTAGCCGGACAGGCCGAGCTCCTTGGCCCTCTTCTTCAAGTCGGCGACGTTCCAGTCGTCGAAGGAGCCCGACTTGCCGCCCTTCCTGCCGACTGCCGACTTACCGCGCGCGGCCGCAGCGTTGGCGATACGGGCCGACTTCTGCTTGGAGTTGCCTTCCTTGCGCAGGTCCTCGTACAGCTTTTCGTTCTTGATCGACGGGTTCGGCATCTCGACGCCTCCTTCAGCTCGTAAGGAGAGTTTCCCGCTCCTTCACCACCCAAACCGCAGAGCTGCCCATCGCGATGAGACAAAGACCAAACATTTGTCCCAACGACTATTGCTTAAACATACTGCGTAAATTAGGTTCGCGTAGTTGGAGAATTAGATTTGCATCTGCGGAGGACACATGGCTGGACGGCTCGAGGGCAAGGTCGCTTTCATCACGGGTGGGGCACGCGGTCAGGGCCGCGCGCACGCGCTCGCGATGGCCAAAGAGGGTGCCGACATCATCGTCGTCGACATCTGCCGGAACATCGACTCGAACCCGTACCCGCTCGCCACACCCGACGATCTCTCCGACGTCGAGCGGTCGGTCAAGGAACTCGGCCGTCGCGTGTTCGCCAAGATCGCCGACGTCCGCGAACGTCATGAGTTGCGCGACGCGCTCGAGGCGGGTGTCGCCGACCTCGGCAGGCTCGACATCGTCGTGGCCAATGCGGGCATCCTGCCGATGGCATTCGGCAAGGAGTTCGACCCGATGCACTTCGTCGACGCCACCGACGTCGACCTACTGGGCGTGATGAACACCGTCGCGGTCGCCCTGCCCCACCTGCCCAACGGCGCTTCGATCATCATCACGGGCTCGACCGCGGGCATGATCAAGGGCACCAGTGACAACCCGATGATGGGCCCGGGCGGCGCCGGCTACGGCTGGAGCAAGCGGGTGCTGATCGACTACGTCGACCACCTCTGTCTGCAGGTGGCGCCCAAAATGATTCGGGTCAATGCCATGCACCCCACCAACGTCAACACCCATCTTCTGCAGAACGACGGCATCTACAGCGTGTTCCGGCCCGACATGATGGCCGAGGGCAAGAAGCCGACCCGCGAGGACGCCGAACCCGCGTTCACCTACTTCAACGCCATGCCGATCCCGTACGTCGAGCCCGAGGACATCGCCAACCTGGGCGTCTTCCTCGCCAGCGAGGAGAGCCGGTACATCACCGGGCAGCACATCCGCGTCGACGCGGGTTCGATGCTCAAGTGGCCCAACGGGCCAGGCGGCTAGCCGCGACGGCCGCGTCGCGACTTCGGCTGCGGCGGCGATAGTTGCTGTTTGAAGCAAATTTGCGATTTATCGCCGAAGCGAGGATTGCTGTGGGCCGCGAAGTGAGACGATGTGTTCCAGTTCTCGTGACGGTTCTCGGCTGGCGGCAGATGATCATGACTACGACGCATTCGCGCTTCGCGTTGGGTGTCTGCGCGCTGTCTGCCGGCCTTCTCATCGGTAGCGCCGGCGGAGCGGTCGCCGCCGCCGATCCCGAAGCCGGCGGTTCGACTGCCAGTAGCGAGGGCGCTGACGGCTCGACTCAAAGCGTCAGTTCGGCGACCGGTCAGGTCGAAAGCACAGCGGACACGGGCACGTCTGAGTCGCGCATTGATTCGACCAAGGTGGAATCCGCCCGCCCGCCCGGCCTGATGATCTTGAATGTCACAACGATCATCGAGAAGCATGTCGCAGCCGTCACCAAGCAGCTCAAGGAAGCGACCGGATCCACCGCGGCGGTTGCCACGGGGAGCACGTCGGATCCGGATGTAGGCGTATCCCAACCGACGGTGGTCGCGTCTCCGACGCCGGTGGCCGCATCGGATTCGAATGTCATTTCCCCAGTGGTCAATCCGCTGGTGGCCGTACGGGCAGTGGCTCCCCTGGTCACGACTGCTGTCGCACCTGCTGCGCAGGCAATCACGTCGGTACCGGGTGTGGTCGCGTTGCTTCCCACTTCCGCGACGCCGGTTACGGACGTCATCACCGCGGTTCAGGACGCGCTCACATCGGTTGCCGCTTCGGGTATCGCGATCGCACAACTGCCGTCTGATCTTGCCTCCTTGCTTGGCTTCCCCAAGGGAATGGCCCCCGGCGTGATCGGAGGAACCCTGTCGGCTGCAGGCCTGTCGGCAACTCGGGACGAGACAGTGCTTCCGTCTCCGGCGGGGCAATCGCCGCAGATCCTGGCTCCGTCGGGTTATTGGGGCGCGCCATCGGCCGGAGACGCCGACGGACCTCCGCGACTCGGCAGGTACGCGACCACAAGCATGAGTCAAGACATGTCGGTAACCGGGGCAGCGACGGTCGCGTCGGAGGGCATCGCCCCGACGGGTGTGCTGTCGTCCTTCGAACACACCGTGAGCGCCGTCTTGGTACCTGCGTCACTGGTGGCTCTGGCTGCCCTGGCTTTGCCGGGCATCGGGGGTCTCCTGATCATCAGTGCAGCCGGGATGCTGGTGGGATATCGCCAAGCAAAAGCGGCCTCATCATTACGAGCAGCGGGGATCGCTCGCTTTGCACGTGTGGGGCCGTTGGGTGTTGTCCGTTCGGGTTCCCTCGTTGCTCTGCATTCGCGCACACTGAGCGGCATCTGTCAAAGGACATCGCGGGCGAGTCCCCTCGAGAGAGTCGCCTAAAGCGTGTCGAACAACTCGACTGAGTGTTCGACACCGCCCTTCTCGGGCGTTCGTCGGTTCAGGCCGCAGGTGCGGTGAGAACGTCGGTTCCCGCGTCATCCGGGCTGGTTTCACCAACACGAGGGTGTTGGCCAGCGCCGTCCCGTCGGCGGACATTGGTAGCCCGGCCTCCTGCTTGGGGGTCCGGGGGTCGATGAGAGGTGTGGTGGATGTGGCCCCAGCGGGCCAGATTCACCGCGGCGTTGGTGTCTCTGTCGGCGCGATGCCCGCAACCACAGGCGAACACCCGATCGGCCAGCGTCATCGCACCGTTGACAGCTCCGCATTGGGGGCACAGACGGGTCGACGGGTACCAACGGTCAGCTTCGACCAGCTGCCCACCGCGCCAGGCCTGCTTGTAAGTGAGCAGTCGGGCGAACTCCGACCAGCCGGCATCCGAGATAGCCCTAGCGAGGCGGTGATTGGCCAACATTCCCGCCACGTTGAGGTTTTCGATGACGAGCCGGTCGTGGGTCTTGACCAATTCGTTGGATACCTGGTGCAGGAAATGGCGGCGCACATTGGCGACACGATGATGATGGCGCCCCAGCCGGGCAGCGGCATCCTTGAGGTGGCGTGATCCTTTCTTCTTGCGGGACAACGACTTCGATAACCGTCGCTGCCGTTTGAGTCGCGCGGCGAGCGCTTTGGGCGCCTCGCTGATGCGGGCAACCTCGGTACCGTCGGCGGTGGCGGCCACCAGGAACGCCGACAGGCCGCGGTCCACACCCACCCAACCGCTGCCAGCGTCAGGTCGGGTCCGGTGTTGGTGGTTGATGTGTAGGTCGGCGGCCTCGACGTTCAGTGAGATCCACCACCGGCCTCCGTGGCAGCTGATGGTGCCGAACAGGATTTTCGCCCGGTTCTTGGCGATCATGCGCCGCAACCGGCGGGTGTCATCATGCACTCTGATCGGCCCGATGCCGGGCAGCGTGACCGACCGAGGCCGGTTGTTGTCACCAACGCGGATCGCCGCTGGTTTGCCTTTGGAGTGCTTGTTGCGCAGCCGAAACGACGGAATGTCACCGGTCTTCTTCTTGAAGTGTGGGAACCCGACCCGTTTGCCTTTGCGCTTACCGGCGCGTGAATCCGACCACGCCGACAATCCCTTACCGAGATCGACGGCGGCTTCCTCGAACACCTGCTGGCACACCTCACGCCGCCAGGGCAGGCCCGTCGCCAGCACTTCGGTGGCGCCGTCGGCATCGACGGTGAACGCCCGGCCGGCATCCGCGGTGTTCTTCCATGCGTTGAACGCGTTGATCAGATCAAACCCCGTCCATGGCACCTGGACACCGGCATCGGACTTGCGTTGGGTGAGGGCGGTTTTCACGATCCGTAGGCACTGGTTGAACGCAAACCGGGACGCCCCGGCATGGCGGGCCAGTACTTCGTACTGCTCGTCCGTCGGATCGAGACAGAACCGGAATGTGGTGTGGCGAGCCATCACTGATCACCATCTCACACGCCACCGACAGACCAGCGGCGATGTGTCGGTACGTGTGCTCACGATCGGTCGTCATGTAACCAAAATCCGGTGGTTCGGCGGCGCCGGTACCGCTCCGACCTGTCTGACACCGCCTGGGCGCGTATCGCCCGCTTCCTCGTCCCCAGGCACCCCAAGGGTGGGCGACCCTGCCCACCTGAACGCTGGCGCGAATACCTCGACGCCATGCTGTACGTGTTGCGCACCGGATGCGCGTGGCGCCATCTGCCCCACGACCTCACCGTGTCCTGGTCGGCCGCTCACAAACACTTCCTGCGCTGGTGCCGCAACGGCACCTGGGCCCGAATCCTTACCACGGTCCGCGGCGAAGTCCGCACGCGTTCTGGCCGGCGTAGACGGCCCACCGCGGCGGTCGTGGATTCCTCCAGCGTCAAGGCGTCCCCAGTGACCGGGCCGCGCGGCTTCGACGGCGCGAAGAAAATCGACGGTGTCAAACGGCACGTCCTCGTCGACTCTGCCGGTGTCCTGGTCGCCGCGGTCGTCACCCCGGCCGACGTGCAGGACCGGCCCGCATTTCCCGAAGCTGCTGCGCAAGGCCAAACGGGTCGCGCCGACCAACAGCCACGTATCTGTCGACAAGGGCTACACCGACCAGACCGTCACCACAGCCGCAGTCAAAGCCGGTGTCACGATGGACGTGGTGTCGGGGCCGAAACCCGGCCACGGGCTCATCGTCCAACCCCGCCGCTGGGTCGTAGAACGTACCAACGGCTGGATCAACCACCGCCGCCGCCTCGACCGCCACCACGAAATCACCCTCGCCGCCACGAAGGATTCCTCTACCTCAGCCAATTCGCCCTACTACTCAGAAGACTCGACCACGGCCAGTTGTTCGACACGCTTTAGGAGCGTTTTCCGCGTCGTGACTTCGGCTGCGGCATCTCGAACTTGTCGATGAAGCGGTTGACGAGCGCGACGGCCTCGTCATGACCGCCCGTCGTGCCGAGCGCCTGCTCCAGTACCAGGGTGCGGCCGATCGACGCGATGACGACCGCCAGCGCCGCAGGCGGAAACTCCTCTGCGTCCATTCCCGACTGGCGCACAATGAAATTCAGCGCGGTGATCTGCGTTTCACGCCAGCGTTCCGACCATGCCGAGATCTCAGTCTTGATCTCCTTGCGGTGGTTGGCCAGGCCCATGAACTCGAGCAGCAGCCGGGTGCCGCGCGGCTCGCTGACCGTCTCCCAGAACGCGTGCAGCGGACGGTCCGAGGCCAGCGCCTCCTGCTGTCGGTCGAGGTTGGCCGCAGCGCCACGGCGAAAGACCGCGAGGTACAGGTCGTCCATGGTGGGGAAGTAGTAGTGCACCAGTGCGGGTTTGACGCCTGCCAGCGCGGCGACGCGACGTGATGTCGCCGCGGCGTAGCCCTCCTCGAGCATGATCTGGATGGTCGCGTCGAGCATCCTGTCGCGGGTGGCGGAGTCCCGCGACCCAACCTTGTCGGGCTTGGTCATCGGTGGGCCCTCCGGAGCACGTTCTCGGCGTGACGCATCAGCGCGGCGTCGACGAGCCTGCCATTGCGCCCGATCGCGCCGACACCGCTCGATTCGGCGTGGCGGTAGTCGGCGATGATGGCGTGCGCCTCGGCGATCTCCTCGGCCGTCGGGCTGAAGACCTCGTTGGCGACCGGGACCTGGCTGGGGTGGATGGCCCACTTGCCGTCGAAGCCGAGCAGGTTGGCGTGTGCTGCCGTGCGGCGGTACCCGTCGAGGTCCCGATAGCCCGGGTACGGCGCGTCGATGGCGTCGATTCCCGCGGCGCGCGCGGCCGCGAGCACCTGTGCACGGGCGTGATGCCAGAAGTCACCGGGGTAGTCGCCGGCAGGCTCGAAGTTGCCGTCGACGCGGGCCCGCAGCGACGCGGACAGATCACCTGCACCGAAGATGAGCGCCTCCAGTCGCGGGCTCGCGCGCGCAATCTCGGCGACATTGACCAGACCCTCGGCCTCCTCGACAAGGACCTCGATCGCGATGGGCCGATCGAGTCCGAGCTTGGACTCGAGCTGGGTGAGCAGCACGTCGACCCACCACACGTCGCGGGCGGAGCGCACCTTCGGCACGATGAGGACGTCGAGCGCGCCGCGCGCGCCGCTGACGACTTCGATGATGTCGTCGTGGCACCACGCAGTGTCGATCCCGTTGATGCGGACGGCTTTTGCGGCGCGGCCCCAGTCCATACCGGTCAGCGCGCCGACCGCCGTCGCGCGAGCCGATTCCTTCGCCGACGGTGCACATGCGTCCTCCAGGTCGAGGAACACCAGATCGGCTCCGGCGCGCGCGGCGACCTCACACATGTGCTCGTTGCTGGCAGGCGTGGCCAACTCCGAACGGCGCGACCGCGGCTGTGTCATATCGTTCCCGCCTCACGCAGCGCGCCGATCCGTGCCGCATCCATGCCAAGCAACCCGCCGTACACGCTGTCGTTGTCGGCGCCGAGCTCGCGCCCGAGATGTTCGACAACGCCTGGCGTTTCGCTGAGCACCGCCACCGGCGACTGCACCGTCATCCGGCCGAGCTCACGGTCGTCGACGGACACGAACGTGCCGCGGGCGCGGAAGTGCTCGTCGGCGAGCAGCTCGCTCGCGTCGTAGACCGGTGCGGCGGCCACGCCCTCGGCCAGAAACACCTTCATGGCCTCGTCGAAGGTGTGAACGGCCACCCACTCCGCGACCAGCATGTCGATCTCCTCTGAACGGTGCTGGCGTGGCACCGGGTCGACGTAGTCGGGAAGTGCTGCCAGATCCGGTCTTTCGATGGCCCGGTACACCGCCATCGCGGTGCTCGACGCGGCACTCGACAGTGCGATCCACCTGTCGTCGGCGGTTCGGTACGCGTTGCGGGGCGCGCTTGCGTCCACCCGATTGCCGCTGCGGGCCTGGATCACCCCGAGCTGGTCGTAGGCCAGTGTCGCCTGCTCGACGAGCCGGGCCAGCGGCTCGACGAGGCTGACATCCACGAGTTGGCCTCCCGCACCGTGCATATCGCGGTGGTAGACCGCCATCATCACCGCGTAGGTGGCGGCCAGCGCGGCGACTCCGTCGGCCAGCATGAACGGCGGGAGCGTCGGCGGGCCGTCCGGCTGCCCGGTCACGTGCGCGAAGCCGCTCATCGCCTCGGCGAGAGTGCCGAATCCCGGGCGGTCGGATGCGGGTCCGCCGTACCCGTAACCGGTGACATGCAACATCACCAAATCCGGATGGCGTGCGTGCACCGACTCGTAGTCCAGCTGCCAGCGGGCCAGCGTGCTCGCCCGGGTGTTGACGATGAACACATCGCTGACATCGAGAATTCGATGCAGCACCTCGCGCCCGTCGGCTGTGCGCATGTCGAGGGTGACGCATTTCTTGTTGCGGCTCACGCTCTTCCAGACCAGGCCGACACCGTCACGGCGCGGACCCCAGGTGCGCAGCGGATCGCCGCAGCCGGGCTGCTCGACCTTGATCACCTCTGCGCCGAATTCGCCGAGCGCGGTCGCCACCAGGGGGGCGGCCGCGAGCGTCGCGGCGTCGACGACGCGGAGTCCGGCCAGCGGGAGTGCGCTCACAGCGCCGGTTCGACAACCATCTCGAAGAACGCGGCGCCGGAGTCCGGGATGCGGTTCTGTTTGAAGATGTTCACCGCATAGGACACCAGAATCATCGAGAACAGCAGATGCATCAACCGGGTGGCCTGCGGGCCGAGGTCGTTGACGTCGAGCCCGTCGAGGTAGGCGATGGCACGCTCGGCGTGCGGAGCGATCCCGTCGTAGAAGGCCACCAGTTCGTCGTACGGCCGGTCCAGCCGGGCGGCGTACCGCTCGGCCCTGGTGGCCAGCGCCCAGTCGTCGACCCACCGCTCGAGCTCTGAGAAGCCCTCCGGCAGTTGGCTTTCGGTCATGACGGCTGCTCCTCGCCGGACTGGTAGGCCGCGACCGTATCCCGGATTACTGTGTGGAACTGCCGGATGAGCAGCTCCTGGTCGGACAGGTGGAAGGTGTTCTGGGCACGGGTCTTCAGCGCCGAGTGGGTGGCCTCGATGGTGTTCACGTCCTGCATCGCGAACTCGATCGTGCTGTCGACCACCACTTCCTGGGCCAGCCTTTCGTGCGCGTTGGCCGGCGGCACGAAGTACATGTCGATCTCGTAGATGTGCGTGTCGACGGTCTCCGGCCAGTACGTGTACGTGATGTAGTAGTTGCGCGCCCAGATCTGGATCGAGATGTTCGGGAAGACCCAGAACTGGTCGTTACCCCACGATGCGATGTCGCCGCGGTTGAGGAAGCTGGGCATCGGCCCGATATCCGGCACGTCGTCAGGCCCGAAAAGCCCTGCGCGGAAAAGCTTGTAGACCCACCGTTGGTCCTGGCGCGCATCGCCCGCCTTGCCCGGCTCGCGCGGTGGCATGATCGGCGGCCCCGGCACCGAGGTCAGCATGTGCGGCCGGAACAGGTCGTAGTGGTAGGAGTCGACCGGCGGGACCATCTTCTCGGCCTTGGACACGTCCGGATCGATGAACCGACCGTGCACGTAGGGCGGGTGATACCACTCGCAGACCGAGTCGACGGCCAGCTTCCAGTTGCCCTTGATCTGGGTGGAGAACCCGTAGTGCTGCGTCATCAGGTGGAACGGGTAGCTCTCCATCCCCAACAGGCCCTCGCCGAGGAAGGTCCGCAGCGGCACCGGGTCCTCGGACAGGTTGACGAAGATGAAGCCCGCCCACACCTCGCAGTGCACGGGCGGCATCCGCAGCTTGCTCTTGTCGAGGTCGAAGAACTCCTCCTCGTTGGTGATGTGGTTGACCACACCGTTGAGCCCGTAGCGCCAGCCGTGGTACTTGCAGGCGAATGCGCGGCAGCTACCCGAAGACTCCTCCATCGGATGCTCCTGCCAGACCACCTTGTTGCCGCGGTGGGCGCAGACGTTGTGGAAGGCGTAGACGTTGTCGTCGAGGTCGCGGGTGATCACAATCGACGCCAGCCGACCCGGCAGCTCGCGGGTGAAGTAGGACCCCTTGCGGGGCAGGCGTTCTGACCGCCCCACGCACAACCAACTGCGCTCGAAGACGGCTTTGCGCTCGGCGGCGAAGAACTCCTCGGAGACGGAGTCCTCATAGTTCACCGGGCCGGTGCCGAGGTCGGGGTATTCGGGAGTGAACTTGCCGCGTCCGGTGGCGAGCTTCTGCTGAATGCCGGTCACGATTGCACTCCTTCCTGAGCTTTGCCGTTGGACCACGGCTGTTGGTCCCAGGGCCGGTCGAGCGGTTCCATCTCTCCACCGAACGGGAAGAACGCGCGCTGAGCGTAGGTCTCGCGGGCCAGGCCATGGCCGAGTTCGTCGATGAAGGCCCGCTTGAGGGGATTGGTGAAGAGCTGACGTGAATAGCGCAGAGTCAGCGGCGGACGCTTGACCAGTTCACGCGCGAGTTCCCATGCGCGATCGAGCAATTGGTCCTTGGACAACACCTCGTTGACCACACCCCATTCCTTGGCCTCGTGCGCGCCGAGCTTCTTTCCGGTCAGCAGGAAGTAGCGCGCGCGTGTGTGGCCTGCCAGAAAGCTCCAGATGACGTGCTGGCCGTCGCCGGGCACCTGGCCGCGCGGGAAGTGCGACGCGTCCTGGAAGTAGGCGTCCTCGGCGGCCAGCACGATGTCGCCCATCAGCGGGACCTCGGAATGCATGTTGCACGGACCGTTCACCGCGCTGATCATCGGCACGTCGACATCGAGCACGTTGAAGATCAGATGCCGTGCATACCAAGCCTTCTCGTCGAGCTTTACCAGCCCGCGGGTGTCGGGCATCGCTTGGTAAATGGGGTTGGTGACCGGATCGCCGTTGGGCATGCGGCCCCAGTTGGCGTTGTAGTTGGCACCGGTGCCGGTGTGGATCAGCACCTTGATCTCGCGGTCCCCGGCGATGTCGGCGAACGCGTCGCACATGTCGTCGTGCGCCTGCCAACTCCACACCAGCGAGTCGCCTTCGGTGTGGCACTGCATGAACAGGATGCCGTCGTCGGTGAGTTCGAACCGGTAGTTCGCGTAGCGATTCTGGTATTCGCTGTATCTCGTCCGCTTGGCCATACGGCGTCTCGTTCCTGTTTGGGCGATCGCTCAGTCAGAGGTGGGGCAATGGTCCCACTCGGCCAGGCGCAGGTCAAGACCCGCTCAACAGCTCGACGACAGGGGCGAAGGCGTCGGTCTGCGACTGCTGGACGGTGACGTAGTTGACGCCCAGTTCTTCGCGGCGCGACCGGAGAGCGTCCGCGACGGCCGCCACGGAGCCGATCAGCACATTGGGATGGTCGCGCAGGACCTCCGCCGCAATCCCCGTCTTCGCCGCGAGTTCGGCCAGCGCGGATTCCGGGTCGTCGGTGATCACGGTGAAGTACGGTGAACTCTCGACTTCGAGGGTTTCGAAGCGCTCCGGTGACGCCGCTTGTACGTAGCCGATGCGGCGGCGTGCTTCCTCGCGTGGGCTAAGCCCCGCGTCATTGCTCCGCACGAAGGGAACATTCGAGATGCTGACGATGTCGGCTTCGCGCGCCGCCAGCCCGAGCACGCGTCGGCCGCCGCCGCCGATGATGATCGGTGGATGGGGGCGCTGTACCGGACGCGGCCGGCCCGCGTAGCCGTGCACGTTGACGAACTCACCGGCGATGGCCAGCTCCGAGCCATCGAAGTGAGCCTTCATCAGCTCAATAACTTCCTCCAGCTTGGAGATTCGCCGTCCAGGCCGGTCGAACTCCAACCCCATCGCGGAGTACTCGACGCCGCTCCACCCGGCTCCGACGCCCAGTTCGAGTCGACCGTCGGAGAGCAGGTCGAGGGTGGCGGCCTCCTTCGCGAGCACGGCGGGCACGTGGTAGTCGACGCAGAAGACGCGGCAACCGATGCGCAGCGTGTCCGTCACCGCCGCCGCGGTGGCCATCGCGGCTATCGGGGCCAGGTCCTGTCTCGGTGTGCGCGCGGCACGCTGCGCGGGCCCGGGTCCGAGGTAGTGATCGGCCAGAAACAGCGTGGAATAGCCGAGGTCTTCAACCCTGCGCGCGGTATCACGCCACTCGCGCGACCCGGAGGCGTTCGTCGCCTGCACGGCGAATCGAAACGGCGGTCTGCCCATTTTTGGACCCTAGGTTGGGCGGTCGCCTTGAATCAATAGCGACTGCTTGACCCTCGAGCCGACGGGGTGATAGGCATGATTCGATTTCTGATTGGGCGGTCGCCCAGTAAACCGGAAGGCGTGGCCAATGAAGACCGCACTCGTCAGCGGCGGGGCTTCCGGGATCGGCCGCGCCGTCGCCTGCCGACTGCGCAGCGACGGTCACCAGGTGGCGACGGTCGACCTCGCGCCGACCGAAGCGGCCAACGGCTTCGTTGCGGATGTCACCGATCGTGCGCAGGTCGAGGCGGCAGTGGCCGCCGTGCGCGACGCTCTCGGCCCGATCACCGTGCTGGTCAACGCTGCGGGGATGGAGGGTTTCAAGCGGTTCGCCAACCTGTCCTTCGAGGCCTGGTCCAAGGTGGTCGACGTCAATCTCAACGGCGTGTTCCACATGATTCAGGTCGTGCTGCCCGACATGGTCGAGGCGGGTTGGGGGCGCATTGTGAACATCTCGTCGTCGAGCACTCAGTCCGGCCAGCCGTTCATGACCCACTACGTCGCAGCGAAGTCGGCGGTGAACGGACTCACCAAGTCGTTGGCACTCGAATACGGTCCGAGTGGCATCACCGTCAACGGCGTCGCGCCCGGCTTCGTCGACACCCCGATGCTGCGCAGCGCAGAGGATCGGCAGTTGCTCGGCGGCACCATCGAAGACCACATCGAACGCACGCCGGTTCGTCGAGTCGGTCGGCCCGAGGACATCGCGGCCGCCTGCTCGTTTCTGATCTCGGAGGACGCCGGCTACATCACCGGTCAGATCCTCGGCGTCAACGGTGGCCGAAGAACCTAAGGGAGACAATGTATTACCGGGACCAACTCTTCATCGACGGACAGTGGTCGACGCCAGACTCCGGCGATGCGATCGACGTCATATCCCCGCACAGCCAAGACGTGATCGGCAGGGTGCGGTTGGCCGGACCGGCCGACGTGGACCGCGCCGTCCGTGCGGCCCGCTCGGCATTCGACGACGGACCGTGGCCGCGGACGCAGCCCGCGGACCGGATCGCCGCGATCAATCGGCTGGCCGGGCTGTACAAGGAGCATCGCGGTGACATGGCGGAGTTGATCACCGCCGAGATCGGCGCACCCATCTCGTTCGCCAAACGCGCGCAGGTGGGGATTCCACAGATGATGTTCTCCGCGTTCGCCGACTTGGCAGGGCGCTACGACTGGCAGGAAGCACGTCCGGGCCTGTATGGCAATGACATTCGTATCAACAAGCAGCCCGTCGGAGTTGTTGCGGCGATCGTGCCGTGGAACATGCCGCAGTTCTTGACCGTCTGCAAGATCGTTCCGGCACTGCTGGCGGGCTGTTGCGTCGTACTGAAGCCCGCACCCGAGTCGATACTCGACGCCCAACTGCTCGCCGACTTGGTGCTCGAGGCCGAACTACCGCCGGGAGTGTTCAATGTGGTGCCAGGCGACCGCGCCGTCGGTGAAAGTCTGGTCAGTCATCCTGGGGTGGACAAGGTTTCCTTCACGGGCTCGACGGCCGCGGGCCGCCAAGTCGCGATCGCATGCGCCGAGGGACTGAAGCAGGTGAGCCTGGAATTGGGCGGGAAGTCGGCGGCCATCGTCCTCGACGACGCCGATCCCGCACGGGTGGCAGCCGCCATCCAGTCGGCGAGCCTGGCCAACAGCGGCCAGGTGTGCAATGCGCTGAGCCGGGTTCTGGTGCCCGCCGACAAACAAGACGCGTTCGTCGATGCGCTGGCCGCCGGAATGGAGTCGATGACGGTCGGCGATCCGACCGATCCCGCAACACAAATGGGCCCGCTGGTCGCCGAGCGGCAGCAGACCCGGGTGCGGGGTTACATCGACGAGGGCCAGCGCGAAGGCGCCCGACTGGTAGTCGGGGGTGCCGACCTGCCAGAGGGTCTCGACAAGGGCTGGTATGTCAGGCCGACACTCTTCAGCAACGCCACCAACGACATGCGCATCGCCCGCGAAGAGATCTTCGGACCGGTGCTGACCGTCATCGCCTACGACAACGAAGACGATGCCGTGCGCATCGCGAACGACTCCGAATACGGTCTGGCCGGATCGGTGTTCACCGCCGATGTGGACCGCGGATTCGGCATCGCCGCACGGGTGCGCTCGGGGACATTCGGTGTCAACCAGGGCTACATCATGGACCCCGCCGCCCCCTTCGGAGGTGTCAAGCAGAGCGGCTATGGCCGCGAGCTGGGACGCGAGGGACTCGAGAGTTACCTTGTGAGTCAGTCGGTTTCGAGTGCGGTGGCGCCGTCGTAGAAGTAGTGCCCGGCGTCGAGATCGTCGAGCAGCCCGACCTGGCTGGGTTGCCAGTCGAGGAGCTTTCGTGTGATGGTGCTCGTTGCCGGCGCGTCAAACGAGAAGAGCGGACCGATCCACCCGAAGTGGTCGTACGACTCCTCGGTTGCCACGGATGTGGCAGGCACGTCCAGGTGCTTGCCGATGGTCTCTGCGATCGCGCGTGCCTGCACACCCTCGTCACCGATGGCATGCAGGACCGAGCCCGCAGGCGCGGACTCCGCCGCCAACCGGAAGGCTCGCGCGGCGTCGAATCGGTGCACGGCAGGCCAGCGGTTCGCTCCATCGCCGACGTACGCCGATGCGCCCTTGTCGCGAGCGACCTGGATGAGTTCGGGAACGAAGCCGTGGTCGCCCTCGCCGTGCACGCTCGGTGGCAGCCGCACGACCGCGGTGCGCACGCCCCGGTCGGTGAACCCCAGGGTGGCCTGCTCCGAGAATCGGGGGGTGCCCGGCGGAACCGGGTGCTCCTCGGTGAGGGTCTGTCCGGGCAGCAGGCCGATGATGCCTGCGGCGACGACAAGGGGGCGGTCGGAGCCTGCCAGCGTTTCGCCGAGCGCCTCGATGGCCCGTCGGTCCAGTTCGGCGGAGTTGGCGAAATCGTTGAAATCGTGGCGGAACGCCAGATGGATGGTGCCATCGGTTGATTCCGCCGCCTGGCGAAGGCTGTCGAGGTCGTCGAGCCCGCCACGCTGAACATCGGCGCCTGCGTCCGCCACGGCTTGTGCCGACGAGTCAGACCGCGCCAGCCCGACGACCTGGTGGCCCGCTCCGATGAGCTCGGCCACGACCGCCGAACCGATGAAACCGGACGCACCGGTGACGAATATGCGCATAACCTCGCCCCTTCTACACTGATGTCAGTTGCTGTCATCACCGTAGCACCCGATGTCAGTGGCTGTCATCCCGTACGATCCCTGCATGAGTCGGTGGCAGCCCAACGCCCGCGGCCGCCTGGAGGAAGCGGCGCTGGACCTGTACACCGAACGCGGATTCGACGAGACGACGGTCGCCGAGATCGCCGAGCGCGCCGGTCTCACCGAGCGGACGTTCTTCCGCCACTTCGCCGACAAGCGCGAAGTGCTGTTCGGAGGGCAGGATGCCCTGCTGGAACTGTTCGTCACCAACATCGTCGACGCACCCGCCGCGACGTCACCGATCGACGCCGTCGGTGCCGCCTTGGTGGCTGCGGGCCCGGTGTTCGAGGACCGGCACAAGCACGCCAGCAGGCGGCAGGCCGTCATCGCGGCCAATCCCCGCCTGCAGGAGCGGGAACTGATCAAGCTCTCATCGATCGCTGCGGCGATCGCCGATGCGCTGCGCCGCCGGGGCGTAACCGACTCCGCGGCGAAGCTGACCGCCGAGGCGGGCGTCGCCGTGTTCAAGGTTGCCTTCGAGCGGTGGATCACCGAGGGCAGGCGGGATCAGCTGCCGCAGTTCATCCGTGAGTCCCTCAACGAGCTCAAGGCGGTCTCGAGGGGCTAACGATTCAACCGCGCCCGGCGTCGCCGCTTCGTCATCTGCTCGTTCGATGTTCTGGTGGACGATGTGATCCGCATGGCCTCGGCGACAGCCGCGCTGACGGCATTGCTTGTCGTCGCGCTGCCGTCGGCCGCTGCGGCGCCTGCGACCGATGACAACGGCTTCGTGAACTCCACGGCGCGCTGCGCGCCGCCGAGCACGGCGGTCGTCTTCGGTAGCACCGACACCTCGCGCGTCGCGATCTGCAAGACAGCGGACGGCAACTACGAGTACCGCGGTGTGCGCATCAGCGACGGCGCCAAGCTGATCGTTTCCGCCAAATCCTCTGGGGACGGGACATTCGTGGCCGAGAACGGGGGAATCGGGTACACGGTGACAGCGAAATCCCTTGTCCTTCGCGAGGGCAACAAGGTGATCCGAGAGGAACCGATGGTGGACTTCCACGGTCAGCAGGCCCCGGCCCCGGCGCCGGCCGCCCCACAGCCGACACCGACGTCGACGACACCGCTGCCGCCACCGCTACCCGCCGAGGAGGGTCACGGCGGCTGAGCGCTGAACCACCCGTCCGGCGGTCTGCCCGACAGCGCCGACGTCAACTGTTGCGCCGCCGTCCGGACCGCGCGCACCAACTGCGTCGGCGGCACATGCGAGCCCTCCTGGCGTCGCGTCACACTGAACGCCGCGCACGGGTGGCCGGTGTGATCGAAGGCGCATGCCGCCACCGACTGCAGCCCGGGAGTGATGAGCCCGACCTCCTCGGCCCAGCCCTGACGCCGCTCGGCCTGCAGGAGTCGCCGGAGCTCGGGCAGAGAGGTTGGGCCCTCTCCCGTTCGGTTGACGAACGCCCGATTCGACGGAAACAACGCGCGCACCTGGGCGGCGGGCAGATGCGCCAGGATGGCGCGCCCGCTGGCGGTCAGGTGCGCGGGCATGCGCACGCCGATCCCGGTGAGCGTGACGGCCATGTGCGCCGCCGTCGGGTGTTCCCGAAGCAGGTACAGCGTCTCCGCGCCGTGCAGGATCCCGAGGTGGGAGGTCTCGTGCACTTGCGCGACGAGTTGCTTCAGTACCGGGCGTGCCCACATCTCCAGCGGCCCGTGCCGCAGGTAGGCCGAACCCACCTCGAACGCCGACACTCCGAGTCCATAGGTGCGCTGGTCGCGCAGGTGTACGACGAACCCGCGCTCGGTGAGCACCTCGAGCAGGTGATAGGCCGACGAGCGTGGGATGTCGAGATCGCGGATGATGGCCGCGCCGGAAACCGGCCCGGATCGCCCGGCCAGGTACAGCAGCACGTCGAGTGCCCGCCCCACCGCCGGTGATGTGCTGGCCACGCCATGCCTTTCTGCAGAAGTCTCGGATACGAGACACTACCCGCCGTAGGGGTCTGGATGCGACGACCCATGATCGGGTGTGCTGAAGCCATGACTTCAATGACCCAGCCGCGTACGGTCCGCGCTCCGCGCGGTACGACCATCTCCTGCAAGGGATGGCAGCAGGAAGCGGCGCTGCGCATGCTGATGAACAACCTCGATCCCGAGGTCGCCGAACACCCCGAGGATCTCGTGGTCTACGGCGGCACCGGCCGCGCGGCCCGCAACTGGCCCGCGTTCGACGCGATCGTTCGGACGCTGCGCGACCTCGAGGACGACGAGACGTTGCTGGTTCAGTCCGGCAAGCCGGTCGGCGTATTCCGCACGCACGAATGGTCGCCCCGGGTCTTGATCGCCAACTCCAATCTCGTTGGCGATTGGGCGAACTGGGAGAAGTTCCGCGAGCTGGAAGCCGCGGGGCTGACGATGTACGGGCAGATGACCGCGGGCTCCTGGATCTACATCGGAACCCAGGGAATCCTGCAGGGCACATACGAAACGTTCGGCGCCGTCGCGAGGAAGCGGTTCGAGGGAACCCTTGCCGGGACGATCACTCTCACCGCAGGCGTCGGCGGCATGGGCGGCGCCCAGCCGCTGGCCGTCACCATGAACGAGGGGGTGGCGATCTGCGTGGATTGCGACGAGAGCCGCATCGACCGGCGAATCGCCCATCGCTACCTCGACACCAAGGCCGCCGACATCGACGAGGCTCTCGCGTTGGCGATCGAGGCGCGTGACGCCAGGCGGCCGCTGTCGATCGGCCTCGTCGGCAACGCCGCCGACATCTTCCCCGAGTTGCTCGAACGCGACGCACCGATCGACATCGTGACCGACCAGACGTCGGCGCACGACCCGTTGTCCTACCTGCCGAGCGGCGTGCTGTTCGAGGACATGAAGAAGATGGCCGACAAGGACCCGGTGTACTTCACCGAGCAGGCGCGTGCCTCTATGGCCAGGCACGTGAAGGCGATGGTCGGCTTCATGGACAAGGGCGCCGAGGTGTTCGACTATGGCAACTCGATACGTGACGAGGCTCGTAAGGCCGGCTATGACCGGGCCTTCGACTTCCCCGGGTTCGTACCCGCCTACATCCGCCCGCAGTTCGAGGAGGGACTCGGCCCGTTCCGGTGGGCGGCGCTGTCGGGCGATCCCAAGGACATCGAGGCGACCGACCGCGCGATTCTCGAATTGTTCGGTGACAACGCCCATCTGCGACGCTGGATCACCATGGCCGAAGAACGAGTCGCCTACCAGGGCCTGCCTGCCCGGATCTGTTGGCTCGGATACGGCGAGCGGCACAGAGCGGGCCTGAAGTTCAACGAGATGGTGGCATCCGGCGAGCTGTCCGCACCGATCGTCATCGGGCGCGACCACCTGGACTCCGGCTCGGTCGCATCCCCGTATCGGGAGACCGAGGCGATGGCCGACGGGTCTGACGCCATCGCGGACTGGCCGCTGCTGAATGCGATGGTGAACACGGCGTCCGGCGCATCCTGGGTATCGATCCACCACGGCGGCGGCGTCGGCATGGGCCGCTCCATCCACGCGGGCCAGGTGTGCGTGGCGGACGGAACGGAGCTAGCGGCGCAGAAGCTCGAACGGGTGCTTCTCAACGATCCCGGCATGGGCGTCATCCGCCACGCCGACGCCGGCTACGAGCACGCCATCGCGGTAGCAGCCGAGCGAGGGGTCCGAATTCCCATGCAAGAGAACACATGACGGGCTTCGACTCGCTATGGGAGTCGATCCTCGACGTCGGTCGCGAACCGGCAACCGGTGGGTATCGCAGATTCGCCTGGAGCACCGCCGATCTGACGCTGCGTGAATGGTTCACCGCGGAAGCCCAGCGTCGCGGCATGGCCGTCGAGGAGGATCGCAACGGCAACATGTGGGCCTGGTGGATGCCCAGCGGTTGGAGCGGAGACCCAAAGGGCGCATTCGTCACCGGATCTCACCTCGACTCGGTGCCCGACGGCGGCGCCTTCGACGGTCCGCTCGGTGTGGTGTCGGCGTTCCACGCGGTCGATCTCGTCCGGGCGCGGGGTGTCGCACCCGTCATCCCGGTCGCCGTCGTGGCGTTCGCCGACGAGGAGGGCGCCCGGTTCGGAGTGGCCTGCGTCGGGTCGCAGCTCAGCACAGGCGCGCTGACGGCCGAACGCGCTCTTCGGTTGCGCGACAACGACGGAACAACGCTGGCGGACGCGCTGCGCGACGCGGGTCGCCGTCCCGAGCAGCTGGGCGCCGACGACACCCTCGCCGACCGCGTCGGTGTGTACGTCGAGCTCCACGTCGAACAGGGTCGGGCGCTCGAGGACCTGGGCCGTCCGCTGGCCGTCGCCTCGTCGATCTGGCCGCACGGCAGATGGCACCTCACCTTCGGCGGTGAAGCCAACCACGCAGGCACCACTCGGCTGATCGACCGGCGCGACCCGATGTTGCCGTTCGCCTCCGCTGTGCACGCTGCGCGCATCGAAGCCGGACGCCGCGACAGCGTCGCGACATTCGGCAAGGTCCGGGTCAGCCCGAACGGCGCGAATGCCATCCCGTCCCGTGTCGATGCGTGGCTGGACGCGCGCGCAGCGGACGAGGCCACCCTGTCCACCGTCGTCGACTCGATCCGGGATGCGGCGGCGCAGTACGCCAGGGAGGGACACGTCTCCATGGACTTCGAGGCCGAGTCGATCACCCCCGATCGTCGAGTTTCCCGATGCGCCGCGCCGCCGACTGCAGGCGGCGTTGTCGCGGTTCGGCGAGGTACCCGTGCTTCCGACCGCCGCGGGCCACGACGCCGGAATCCTGTCGGCCAAGGTGCCGACCGCAATGTTGTTCGTGCGCAACCCCACCGGAGTGTCCCACTCCCCGCAGGAGTACGCGGAGATCGCTGACTGCCGTACCGGCGCCGAAGCGCTCGCAGACGTCATGGCCGATTGGGTGTCGCGATGACCGACGAGACATTCTGGTGTGAAAGCGCGTGGCTGGACGGCGAGGTCGCAGAGTCCGTTCTGGTCGGCGTTGACGCCGGGCGGATCACCGCGATCGAGACCGGCGCGCGGCCTTCGGTGTCGACGCGAGTGCTGCGCGGGATGGTCATCCCTGGGCTTGCGAACGCGCACTCGCACGCCTTCCATCGCGCACTGCGGGCGCGAACCCAGCGCGACCGCGGCAGCTTCTGGACATGGCGAAAGCTGATGTATGAGGTGGCAGGAGCGCTGACGCCGGACAGCTACCGCGCCCTGGCAGCGGCCGTCTACGCCGAGATGGCCCTGGCGGGAATCACCGCCGTCGGCGAGTTTCACTACCTGCACCACGACACCGGCGGCCGCCGCTACGGGGATCCGAATGAGATGGGCAAGGCGCTGATCGCCGCGGCGGCAGATGCCGGTGTGCGACTGACGCTTCTGGACACGTGCTATCTACGCGCAGGAGTCGACGGGGCGCCGCTGGCGGACGGACCGCAACAACGGTTCGGCGACGGTACAGGTGCGGCCTGGGCCGAACGGGTGGACGAGCTGAGAAACGATGTCGAAGCAGAGCCGCAGGTAATCGTCGGCGCCGCAATACATTCCGTACGAGCGGTACCGCCGTCGGACATGGGTGCCGTCGTCGATTGGGCGAACGCCCACGAAGCACCCCTGCACGTGCACTCCTCGGAGCAGACGGCTGAGGTCGACGAATGCGTCGCAATCCACAACCGCACCCCCACCGCACTCCTGCGCGACAACGGAGTCCTCGGGCCCCGCACCACGGCGGTGCACGCCACCCACCTCACCGATCAGGACATCGCGGACATGGACGCGACGGCAACGGGTGTCTGCTTCTGCCCGACCACCGAACGCGACCTCGGCGATGGAATCGGGCCTGCCGCCGCACTGCTGGCGGGCCGCGGGCCGTTCAGCCTTGGCTCCGACAGCCATGCGGTTATCGACCTGTTCGAGGAAGCGCGGGCCGTCGAACTCGACGAGCGCCTCGCCCGCCGCGAGCGTGGAATCATCTCCGCGACTGCACTACTCGGCGCCGCCACCGCCGCGGGCCAGCACGCCCTTGGCTGGAGCGAGGCAGGTGCACTGCGGGTCGGCGCGCACGCCGACCTCGTGGCCGTCGACATGGGGTCCATGCGTACCGCCGGTGGCGGGGCGACTGCCGAGAACCTTGTCTTCGCCGCGTCGGCGGCCGATGTCACAGATGTGATCATCGACGGCCGGACCGTCGTGACCGACGGGCGACATATCGAGCTTCCCGACGTCGGAGATGCTCTCGCCCACGCGATCGGGCAGTGCCGATGACCGTTCTCTACGACAACATCGGCGAACTCGTGACAAATGACCCCGCGCAAGGCGACGGGTCGGCGCTCGGACTTCACAACGATGCCGCGCTGGTCGTCGACGGCGATCACATCGCCTGGATCGGGCCGAAAGGCAAGGCGCCTGCCGCCGAGCGCCGGGTCGACTGTGGGAACCGAAGCGTGATACCGGGATTCGTCGACAGCCATGCCCACCTCGTCTTCGCCGGCGACAGATCCGGCGAGTTCGCCGCGCGGATGAGCGGAATAGCGTACGACGGCGGCGGCATCGCGACGACGGTGTCGGCGACTCGCGCAGCCGAAGACGGCGAGCTGTCGGACAACGTCGCGCGGCTGGCCGGTGAGCTCCTGCGGAGTGGCGTCACCACTTTCGAGACCAAGAGCGGCTACGGCCTGACCGTCACCGACGAATTACGCTCGCTGGAGATCGCCGGTCGCACCACCACCGAGACCACCTTTCTCGGCGCGCACGTCGTGCCCGCCGAGTACCGCGATCGTCGCGACGACTACGTCAGCCTGGTAGCCGGGGACATGCTGGCGGCCTGTGCGCCACGGGCCAGGTGGATCGACGTGTTCTGCGATCGGGGCGCCTTCGACGTGGACGAGGCGAGGACGATCCTGAAAGCAGGCGCCGACGCCGGGCTCGGTCTGCGCATGCACGCGAGCCAGCTCGCCGCGGGACAGGGAATCAAGCTCGCAGTCGAGTTGGAGGCGGCCTCGGTCGACCACTGCACGTACGCCGACGACAGCGACCTGGAAGCGCTGGCCGCCGAGTCGGGCACCACGGTCGCCACCCTGCTGCCGGGTGCCGAATTCTCCACTCGCGCAGCGTGGCCGGACGGACGACGGTTCGTCGAAGCGGGCGTCACGATCGCCTTGGCGACAGACTGCAACCCCGGCACGTCATACACGACGAGCATGCCGTTCTGCATCGCACTAGCGGTCCGTGACATGCGCCTGACGCCCGCGGAGGCACTCAGAGCCGCCACCGCGGGCGGAGCGGCCGCCCTGCGGCGCCATGACGTCGGCGTCCTCTCACCGGGCATGCGGGCCGACTTCGTCATTCTGAGGGCGCCCTCCTATATTCACCTCGCCTACCGCCCAGGAGTACCGATCATCGATGGCGTCGTCAAGGACGGCGCCCCAACGAACGAAAGCAGCGCGAACCGTCATGAATGAGTCCAAAGTGGTTGTCGGAGTGGGTCCGGTCACCTTCCACGATGTCGTCGCCGTCGCGCGCCAGAGTGCTCAGGTGGTCATTTCGCCTGAGGCGCTCGACGCCGTCGCGGCCAGCCGCGTTCACATCGAGGCGCTCGCCGAGCAGCCGACGCCCGTCTACGGGGTGTCCACCGGCTTCGGGGCGCTGGCCAGCCGCCACATACCTCACGAGATGCGGACGCAGTTGCAGCGCAGCCTCATTCGGTCACACGCTGCAGGTGCCGGGGCGGAGGTCGAGAGGGAGGTGGTGCGCGCCATGATGCTGTTGCGGTTGTCGACCCTGACGACCGGTCGCACCGGCGTTCGCACCGAGACCGCGCAGTCCTACGCCGATCTGCTGTCGGCAGGCTTGACGCCCGTCGTGTACGAGTACGGCAGCCTCGGGTGCTCCGGCGACCTCGCGCCACTCGCCCACGTTGCGCTCGCGGTGATGGGCGAAGGCCACGTCCGTACCCCCGACGGTGCTCTGAAGCCGTCGAATGAGGCGATGGCCGAGCACGGGCTTGTGCCGGTCACCTTCGCCGAAAAGGAAGGCCTTGCGCTCATCAACGGCACGGACGGAATGCTCGGCCAACTGGTGCTCGCGCTCGCCGACCTGGACAACCTGTTCCGGCTCGCCGACATCGCGGCGGCAATGAGTGTCGAGGGCCAGCTCGGCACCGACCGCGTCTTCGCCGACGACCTGCAGCGGCTGCGACCGCATCCCGGGCAGGCAGTGTCGGCGGCGAACATCACCCGCATGCTCGCCGGGTCGGCGATCGTGGCCAGTCACCGCGGGGATGACTGCACGCGGGTGCAGGACGCGTATTCCCTGCGGTGCTCGCCACAGGTCGCAGGCGCGGCGCGGGACACCGCCGACCATGCGCGCATGGTCGCCGAACGTGAATTGGCAAGCACCATAGACAATCCCGTCATCACCCTCGACGGGCGTGTCGAGTCGAACGGCAACTTCCACGGCGCACCGGTGGCCTACGTGCTGGACTTCCTGGCGATCGCGGTCGCAGACCTGGCCAGCATCAGCGAACGCCGGACAGACCGGTTCCTCGACGTCGCGCGCAACCACGGCCTCAACCCCTTCCTGGCCGACGATCCCGGCGTCGACAGTGGCCACATGATCACTCAGTACACCCAGGCCGCGATCGTTTCCGAACTCAAACGGCTGGCCGCCCCCGCCAGCGTCGACTCCATCCCGTCGTCGGCGATGCAGGAAGACCACGTGTCGATGGGCTGGGCGGCCGCACGCAAGCTGCGCCGCGGCATCGACGGCCTGACCCAGGTGCTGGCGATCGAGGTGCTCAACGCGGCCCGCGGCATCGAGCTACGTCGACCACTGACGCCCGCACCCGGCACCGCGGCGGTCATCGCGGCGGTCAGAGAACACGTCGAGGGTCCAGGCGGGGACCGCTATCTGTCACCGGAGATCGCCGCCGTCGCCGAGCTCGCACGCACGGGAGCGCTGGTCCGCGCCGCGGAGAGCTCAGTAGGTGCGCTGTCCTGACAGTCGCGGCGCGAACGACTCCAGGCCCCACACCAGTGCCTCGCCGTCGACCTCGTTGGGAACGGTTGCTGCGCCGCGGATCTCGTCGAAACGCGAAACCACATCCTCGACGGTGGGTTCGGTGCCGAGCACGACACCGTCGGTGTGGCTGATGGCGAACCTGCAGTAATAGCCGCCCGTAGCGGAGTACACCTCGGCGGTGACCGGGCAGCTCGGATGCACGAGCGCCAACGCGAGCGGGGTCACCCGGCTTGCGGTGTAGCGCCGCAAGAATTCCGCGTTCGCCAACGACGCCTCGAGTTCGGGCGGCCTGCCCGTGAGTGAGGCGTCGCCGTCGGGATCCATCGCGGCGTACATCCGGCTGTCGAACGCAGCCGGTGCGATGGCATTGGCCTTGATGCCGTACCGCACTCCCTCCCATGCGATGGACCGGGTCAGTCCGACGACGCCCATCTTGGTCGCCGCGTACACCGACTGCCCGAATGTGCCCGCCAGGCCGGACGCCGAGGTGACGGTCAGGATTCGGCCGCCGCCGGTGTCCTTCATCGCCTCATGGGTGTTGAAAGCGGCGATGAAATCTTCACACCACGACATGCGCTCTCCACTTCGTCCGTACCTATACGATCGTATAGGTCAGCACAGTAGACGATCGTATAGCGATGTCAAGAGTGAAATGCGCCTAGCGCTTTGGTGCCGCGGGCAGGTTCACCAGCTGTCGAACCAGGTCGACCAACTGCTCGCGCAGCGTCTCGTCGCCGAGGTCGGCGACGAGGGGATGGGACACGGTTCCTCCCACCACGCATGTCAGCGCGGCGAGCCGCACCTGCGCACCAGGACCGTCGTCGGCGCCGACGAGCATCCCGTACAACCGCTCGACGAACTGCTGGAACGGCCGATGCTCGGAGAGCAGCCGGACGAGAACCGGGTCGAACTGCAAGGTGTTGGCCGCGTGCCGGTGGTCGATGGCGTGGTCGACGACCCGGTGGAGCAGGAGCTCGCGACCTCGCTCCGGCGACTCTTCGGCCTCGGCGGCCTCCAGCGCATCCTCGAGTTTGGCGAGCTCCATCTCCGCGACGGCGATGACGATCTCGTCCTTGGTCTTGAACTGGTGGTAGACAGCACCTTTCGTGACTCCGATGGCGTCGGCGATCATTCCGTACGACGTCGCACCGACACCGTGCTCGGCGAAAAGTGCTGTCGCGGCGTTCAATATCCGCAGTTGCGCCGCGGTCCAAGACGCCGAGCCGAGACGTGCGTCGCGCTGTCGGTTGGCAACCACACGGCCAGGGTATACGACCGTCTAGCGAGTTGGAGATAGTGTGCGACCTATGGGACTTCGCGGTTTGGCAGGCAAGGTCGTCGTCGTCGCTGGTGGCGCAACCGGAATCGGTGCCGCGACAAGCAAGCGGCTTGCAGGCGAGGGTTGCAAGGTCGTTGTCGGCGATCTCGCAGTCGACGGTGCACGCCGAACGGCAGACGAGATCGCCGGAGCGGGCGGTATCGCAACGGCCGTCGCCTTCGACCTCGCCGAACCGGAGTCGGTGGCCGCACTCTTCGAAACAGCTGCCACGACGTACGGCGGCGTCGACGCGTCGTTCAACGTCGGCGCGGACATGGGTGCCCTCAGCGGCGACTCCGACGTCGTCGGTATCGACCTGGACCTGTGGGACCGCGTCATGGCGGTGAACCTGCGTGGATATGTGGCAGCATTGAAGTCGGCCATTCCGTTGATGCTCGAGCGCGGTGGAGGCGCAATCGTCAACATGTCATCCGCGGCAGCCTTCCAGGGCGAGCCGACCCGTCCCGCGTATGCGACCGCGAAGGCAGGCATCGGCGCGCTGACCCGCCACGTTGCGTCACGGTGGGGTAAGGAGGGCATCCGCTGCAACGCCGTCGCG
The DNA here is from genome assembly GCA_963813275.1 of uncultured Actinomycetota bacterium. GTDB lineage: Bacteria > Actinomycetota > Actinomycetes > Mycobacteriales > Mycobacteriaceae > Mycobacterium. Next base: position 466,693 of record CAWEYH010000004.1, read on the forward strand.
CCGGGTTTCACTGCGACAGAGGCGATTCGATCAGTGCCGCAATGGCCGGACCTGGAGGCCGCCGCGCTAAGGCGCATCCGTGGCAACCGGGTCGGGAAAACCGATGACATCGCCTCGCTCGTCGCGTTCCTGATGTCGCAGGAGGGCGAGTGGATCAATGGCCAGGTGCTCAACATCGACGGCGGAACGATTCTGCGATGACCGCAGCAGCCCGAGAACGCGCCGCCCTGGTGAACACGATGAGGGACGTCGGACCCGACGCCCCCACGCTGTGCGGTGACTGGAAGACCCGCGACCTGGCGGCGCATCTGGTTCTGCGCGAACGCCGTCCGGATGCGGCGGCGGGAATCCTGATTCCCGCGCTTGCCGACTACACCGCACGCAAGCAGCAGCGGCTCACCGACACCACGGACTGGCCGGAACTGCTTGGCATGGTCGCGTCCGGGCCGCCGCTGTACTCACCGTTCAAGCTGCTCGATCCGCTGGTGAACACCACCGAGATGTTCATCCACCACGAAGACGTCCGCCGCGCGTCGCCCGGCTGGCAGCCGCGCGAACTGGATCCAGACCTCGCTTCCGCACTGCGCCGTCAGGTCCGGCTGGCGGCCAGGATGTCACTTGCCCGCCCGCCGGCGACGGTCACGCTGAAGGACGCCGACGGCACGACGCTCGCGTCGGTCGGCAAGGGCCCACAGTGCGAGATCACCGGGCCGGCGCCGGAACTGGTGCTCTTCCTGTCCGGCCGCGACGCCGCCTGGATCGAATTCAGCGGCGACGACGACACGGTCGCCGCCGTCCGCGCCGCCCGCCGCTCGCTCTAAGGCATCGGTCGGCGATTTCGAACCACCCAGGTGTGCTCTGTATCGTGGTGCGGTCGTCTTGATCAGGAGCAACGCTGTGACCCTCAACACTATTGCGCTCGAGCTGGTGCCTCCCAATGTGGAGCGCGGGCGGGAGTACGCGGTGGAGGAGGCGCGCAAGGTGGCGCGAATCTCCGCTGAATCGGGCCTCGCGGGTCAGATCAGGCACGTGATGATTCCCGGGATGATCGCCGAGGACGACGACCGCCCGGTCCCGATGAAGCCGAAGCTCGACGTCCTGGATTACTGGTCGCTCATCAAACCGGAGCTGCCCGGCCTTCGCGGGCTGTGCACCCAGGTCACCGCGTTCATGGACGAGGGCTCACTCGGGGAGCGGCTCGCCACGCTCGGCCACGCCGGCTTCGAGGGCATTGTGTTCGTCGGCGTGCCCCGCACCATGAGTGACGGCGAAGGATCCGGTGTCGCCCCGACGGATGCGCTGTCGATCTATGACGACGTCGTCGACAACCGCGGCGTGATCCTGATCCCGACCCGAGAGGGTGAGCACGGCCGGTTCGACTTCAAGTGCAATCAGGGCGCCAACTTCGCGATGACGCAGCTGTTGTACTCCGACGCGATCGTGGGATTCCTGAACGAGTTCGCTCGCGCCACCGATCACCGGCCCGAGGTACTGCTGTCGTTCGGCTTCGTGCCGAAGGTCGAGACCAGGGTCGGCCTGATCGACTGGCTGATCCAGGATCCCGGCAATGCGGCCGTCGCCGACGAGCAGGACTTCGTCCGGTCACTGGCGAGCCGCGACCCCGCTGACAAGCGCCAGATGATGGTCGACCTGTACAAGCGGGTGATCGACGGCGTCGCCGATCTCGGCTTCCCGTTGAGCATCCACTTCGAGGCGACGTACGGCGTATCGGGGGCGGCCTTCGAAACCTTCTCGGAGATGCTCGCCTATTGGTCGCCGAGCCGCTAGAGCGCGCGAATCCCGGTGTAGAGCAACAACAATCCGACGACAGCGAGAATGACCGCCGTAACTACGGCGTGCTCGCGCAGCATCCAGTCCCTGCCCCGTTCCAGCTGACGGTCGACACGCTCACCCGCGACCATGTACGCGAGTATCGGGATGATCACCGTCGAGCCGGCCATCAGCGTGTAGAACGCGACGGCGAGCCATACCGCGGCGCCGACGGCGACGGTGCCGATGATCAATCCGGCAGCCGCGTTCATGATGAGCACCTTGGGGTTGGCCACCACAAGTGCGAACCCGACGAGCGCGGCGCCGGCGGGGGTGATCCGGCTCAGCCGGTTCAGCACGGTCGGCGGCCGCGTGGCGCGGTGCCGCGTCAGCCACCGCGCCACGGCCAGAAGAATCGAGAGGACACCGATCGCGATCCGCACCCACGGTGCCCATGGCGGAGATCCACGGCCGAGCCCGTCGACGACGTGCGGGATCTGGACGAAAACGGCCGTCAACACCGCCAACCCGAGCAGCCAGCCGGCCATGAAGGCCAGACCGGCGGGCCTGGGATGTTCAGTGTGAAGCACGAGCACGACAGCCGGAATGATCGATACCGGAGACAGCGCGACTACGAGGGCGAGCGAAATCAGCTCGCCGAGCAACGACCTGGGGAACCTAGCTCTGAGCGGTGCGTGAAGCGGCTGGTGTGTGCCGACCGTGCAGGAGGTAGGTCAGCCAGCGAAGATCGATGAGCACGTGATCGCCCTTTCTTTAGGCGGTCTTGGTGAGTAAGGGAAGCAGGCGGCGGCGCTCGCCGATGCTGTCGGCGAAGTGATGAAGCGCATCGGCCACCGATAGCGTGAGGGGGAACGTTTCGCGCTCGCCGGACAACCGCAGCGTCCGCATAACCGGTTGACTTGCGACGACCGACCATTCCACACCAGCGCGGTCGCACGCCTCTTCGATGCTGTACAGCAGCGAAATGCATTCCGGCGAAAAGGAATTCACTGCGCTGAGGTCTAGCACAAACGGCTTCTCCATCAAGACGAAGCGCCTGGCGTGTGCGTTGATTCGATCGAGGTTCGTGTCGTTGATGTCGCCATTGACCGTGACCACGGTGGCCAGCTGACGACACAGCGCGCGCATCTGCGCACCGTCGAAGTCGACTGCTGGGTTCCCGTACATGACTGTAAAGCTAGGCCGCTGATCTAAGGCATTGGGGAGCGTCCGGTAATACTTTGCTAAGAACCGATTTTGGCGCCCTTCAGTCCTGGGGTCGGCGGAACTGCGCGCCGGAGTAGTTCTCCCACGGGCTGTAGTCCGCCAGCAGCGCTTCCTGTGGTGGTCGCAGGTCTTCCGGCACGTGCTGCAGGTTGATCCGGATCCGGTACCAGATCGAGCTCGGGCCGCGCATTCCGTCGACGAGGACATCGGTGGGCTTCAATTTCTTAGCCACTTCTTCATATTTGTCGCGCCAGCGCTCCAGCGCGGCCATCGCCTCGTCCTTGGTCTTGGTGCGGGCGATCTCGATCAGCGGCATCACCGACTCTCGACGGCCGGTGCCTTTCTTCGCCCCCTTGGGCGCCCTCTCGGCCGGGCCGAGCCGGTCGGCGAGGTCCAGCAGCTGATCAAGGCTCCCCGTCGCGTCGTCCATGCCCTCCCAGGGGTCGCCGCGCTCGGCGAACCGGTCGGGCACCGTGGCGATCGTGAACTTCTCGGGTCGGCAGTCGACGACCTCGTCCCACAGCAACGGCGTCGACACCCTGGCGTCCGGCGTGGCCCGCACCGAGTACGCCGACGCGACGGTGCGGTCGAACGCGTTCTGGTTGAAGTCGACGAAGACGCCTTCCCGTTCTTCCTTCCACCATCGTGCGGTGGCAAGGTCGGGCGCACGCCGCTCGACTTCGCGGGCCACCGCCTGTGCGGCGAGCCGGACGAACTTGAACGGCCAGCGCCGTTCGATGCGCGCATATATGTGGAAGCCGCGCGACCCCGACGTCTTCGGCCAGGCGGTCAGGCCGTGCTCCTCGAGGACCTCCCTGGAGACGAGCGCGACGTGGATGATCTGGCGCCAGTCGACGCCGGGCATCGGGTCGAGGTCGACCCGCAGCTCGTCGGGGTGGGCGAGGTCGTCGGCGCGCACCGGGTGCGGATTGAGGTCGACGCAGCCGAGGTTGACCGCCCACACCAGGCCGGCGGCGTCGTGCAGAACCGCCTCCTTGGCGGACGTGCCGGAGGCGTATTTCAGCTCCGCGACGTCGATGTTGTCGGGTCGCTTCTCGGGCGCGCGCTTCTGAAAGACCGCTTCCTCGGTGATGCCCTTGACGAACCGCTTGAGAATCATCGGACGATCCGCCACCCCGCGCAACGCCCCTGGCGCCACATCGAGGTAGTAGCGCATCAGGTCCATTTTCGTGACGCCGATGTCCGGAAAGACGACCTTGTCGGGATTCGTGATCGGCACCTGCTGCCCGTCGACCTCCAGGTGCTCGCCCTTCGAGGAGGATGCGGCCATAGGGTCCATGGTAGTTACGCAGCACATTCGGACCGCGGTGCGACGGCCGTCACATATTGTGGTGACATGCCGAAGCTCACCGACCTTCCGTTCCAGGCAGCGGCCAAAATCCAGCAGTACGCCGAGCGCGGATCCGCCGAACTGCACTATGCCCGCAAGATGTTCGAAGCCGGCGCCCTGAAACTGGAGCCACCGCAGAACATCGCCGCGTTCGTCGCCGACATCCGGCGCTGGGGCGAATTCGGCATGATTCCCGCGCTGAACGCCCGTCGCACGCCCAACCGCACCGCGGTCATCGACGACGACGGCGAGATCACGTTCAAGGAACTCGACGACGACGCTCATGCAGTCGCCAACGGCCTGCTGGCGATGGGGATCAAGGGCGGCGACGGGGTGGCGCTCCTGATCCGCAACCACCGCTGGTTCTTGATCGCCCTCTACGGCGCAGCCCGCGTGGGCGCCCGCATCATCCTGCTCAACAGCGAGTTCTCCGGGCCGCAGATCAAAGAGGTCTCCGAGCGCGAGGGCGCGAAGATCATCATCTACGACGACGAGTACACCAAGGCCGTTTCGCAGGCCGATCCGCCGCAGGGCAAGCTGCGCGCGCTGGGCACCAACCCCGACAAGGACGAGCCGTCGGGCAGCACCGACGAGACGCTGGCCGAGCTCATCGAGCGCGGCAGCAAGAAGCCGGCGCCGAAGGTGACCAAGCACTCGTCGGTCATCATCCTGACCAGTGGCACCACCGGTACGCCAAAGGGCGCAAACCGCAGCACCCCGCCGTCGCTGGCGCCGATCGGCGGCGTGCTCTCCCATGTCCCGTTCAAGGCCAACGAGGTGACGTCGCTGCCCGCACCGATGTTCCACGCGCTGGGCTTCCTGCACGCCACGATCGCGATGATGCTGGGCACGACGCTGGTGCTGCGGCGGCGCTTCAAGCCGGCCACGGTGCTGGCCGACATCGAGAAGAACAAGGTGACCGCGATGGTCGTGGTTCCGGTCATGCTGTCGCGGATTCTCGACGAGCTGGACAAGACGGACAAGAAGCCGGACCTGTCGTCGCTGCGGATCGTGTTCGTGTCCGGCTCGCAGCTCGGCGCCGAGCTGGCCAACCGGGCGCTCAAGGATCTCGGCCCGGTGATCTACAACCTGTACGGGTCGACGGAGATCGCGTTCGCGACCATCGCGCGGCCGAAGGACCTTTCGATCAACCCCGCGACGGTCGGACCGGTCGTCAAGGGCGTCAAGGTCAAGATCCTCGACGACAACGGCAACGAGCTGCCGCAGGGCGAGGTCGGCCGGATCTTCGTCGGCAACACATTCCCGTTCGAGGGCTACACGGGCGGCGGCCACAAGCAGATCATCGACGGGCTGATGTCTTCGGGCGACGTCGGCTATTTCGACGAGCACAACCTGCTTTACGTCAGCGGCCGTGACGACGAGATGATCGTGTCCGGCGGCGAGAACGTCTTCCCCGCGGAGGTCGAGGACCTCATCAGTGGTCATCCCGAGGTGATCGAGGCGACCGCCCTCGGCGTCGAGGACAAGGACTGGGGCCACCGGCTGCGCGCCTTCGTCGTGAGGACCGACGGCGCCAGCATCGACGAGGACACCATCAAGAACTACGTCAAAGAGAACCTGGCCCGCTACAAGGTGCCGCGCGAAGTCGTCTTCCTCGACGAGCTTCCACGCAACCCGACGGGCAAGATCCTCAAGCGCGAACTGCGCGAAATGGAAGTGGAGTAACGCTTTTCGCGTCTACTGGCGGTGGCTCATCCAATTCAGATGGACCCGCTGGAAAACATCGCCGCTGACCAAGGTATCGACAGGCAGACCAGCATGAGGGTCAACAGGAACCAGCCCGCGCCCTGCCAGATCGGCCATGTTCCGCCCTCGCGCCAGACGAGGTAGGCCTTCACGAATGCGCCGACGCCGCCGACGAAGAGAATCGCGGGCACGCTCGAGGCCAGCACGACCGATCCCTTGTCGACTACGGCGAAGACCGCGAATGCGACGCCGGCCACCACGATGACTGCGACGCCGTATGCGACGGCCTTTCGCAGCGCGGCCGGGTCGCGCCAACGCTTCTCGACGTCTCGGGCGTCGTCCACTACCAGGGGCCGTTGACGTACCAGGACAGGCAACCCGGGCGGTTTCGGCACGCGATGATCGCCCCGGCGTCGGGGGCCGCACCGCGAATGCGGGGCCCGCGGGGCGGAAGGTTGCAGTTCACCACGAACGGGTTCCAGGGGATCACGCCGTCCACGCATGGTTGTGGCTGTGCGGTCTGTTCGGTGTCTGTTTGGCTCAACACCGTGGGTACGGCGATCAAGAACGATGCCGCTGCCGAGCCGGTGACCATGAGGCGCAGGATGCGTCGCTGTAAATCTCTCATCACTACCGCCAACCACTAGAGGCGTCTGCCTATTTCGATGGTAGACGCGTTGCGGGGCACTACACCGTCAACTGTGGGATGGCGCTACGGGGCACGTGCACGGTGTGTTCACCCGCCGCACCCGCCATCAGCTCACCCCGGCTGAAGAAGAACACCAGGTCGGTACCTGTGATCGCGAAGCTCTGGTAGTGCGCCGGGTCCATGCCGTCGCTTTCGGTGACGGGCGCAGGCATGCCCATCTCGGCCGACAGCTTCTGTTCGACGATCGGGAAGATGGCGTTCAGCGGGTCGACGCCGGGAGCGAACAGGTCGGCGAAGGTGATCGGACGGCCGTGCACCATGTCGTAGTTGAACGTCTTGTACCAGGTGTCCGGGTGTGCGCCGCCCATGTCCTGATACACCTCGAACGACACCGACCTGGTGGTGCCGGACGACCACAGCGATCCCTTCATGTCCATTGCGTAGGGCACACCGGCGAAGTTGGGCGTACCCGTCTCGTTGAGGAAGCCGGTCCGCGTCTGCCTGAGGAAGTCGTCGACCGCCGCCTGGTCGGGGAAGTCGACCGGAAACGACATGGAGAGTTCGTAGTTCGGTTTCGTCACGTGCAGCCGGCACAAGCCGTCCTGTTCGACGGCGCCACCGAAGTCGGAACACACGCCCGCCGCATGTGCGATGGCCGGTGTCAACGCTTGCCCCAGAAGCAGACCGGTCGCTCAATAGTCGATCGCCTCGATCAGCGGTGACGGCTCGTCCATCAACGCCCAGAACCGGTCTCGGATCGCGGTTGTCAGCGGTCCTGGCGTGCCGTCGCCGAGGGATTCCCCGTCCAGCGAGATGATGGGCGTGACACCGCCCGCGGTCGTCACCGCCATGAGTTCGTCGGCGTCGTACAGTTCGTGGCTGGTGACGTCGCGCAGCGTGGCTTCTATCCCCATCGCGTCCGCGATCTCGAACACCGTCTTTCTGGTGATGCCGGGCAGCGCATTTCGAGACGGCGACGCGAGCTTGCCGTCCTTGACGATCACCACGTTGAACCCCGGTCCCTCCGCGACGCAGCTGTCCGCGTCCATCAGGATCGCGGTGCGGGCGCCGCGGTCCTTGGCTTCGAAGCTGGCCGCGGTCAGGTCGCCCCACTGGTAGTTCTTGATCGTCGGGTCGACGGTGTTACGCCCTGCACGCCGCACGTGCCTGGGCACGACCGCGGTCGTCCCGAAGATCTGTTCGTTCGGCGGGAATGCCCACAGGTACGGAATGGCGTAGATGTAGACCTGGTGGGTGAGTTTGGATAAATCCTTCTCGCCCTTACGCTTTCCGTATCCGCGGGTGATCGTCAGGTTGACGAACGACTCCCGGAGCTGCGACATGCTCACGCAGCGCTTGGTGATGTCTGCGAGTTCGGCCTTGGTGTAGCCGGCGTCCAGCCGCAGCTTGCGCGCACCGTCGAGCAGGCGATCGAGATGGTCGCCGAGCCGGAAGATGTTGCCGTGCCACACATGTGCGACGGTGTAGGTGAGATCGGAGTGGCCGAATCCGGTGTCGAAGATGGAGATTCGGGCATCCTCCGCGGGTATGTACTCGCCCTCGATCCACGCGACTCCGCCTGCGAACGGGCTCGATGTGTCGAGCGCGTAATCGCTGTACTGGATCACGGAGCCGGGTGGGGTGTCCTCCCGGATCGCACCGGGCTCGACGGCGACAAGGTTGCTGGCGCCGAGATCTGTTGCAGTCATGGAAGTTCGGTCCTTTCGGAGATCAGATGCCGTGGGTCTTGGCGAAGTTCGGTCCCGCGTCACCGTTCTGCAGTCGCTTCCGCAATCCGGTCGCCGACCAGAGTCCCGCGAGGATCACCAGGCCGAGGAAGACATAACCGTTGCCTGCGAACTGTGGCAGGAAGATCAGCGCCACGCACACCGCGGTGAAGCAGATCAGGCCGATGACGTAGATCGGCATGCGGGTGCGGCCGAGGTCGAACGTGCCGGGCTCGGCGGCCGGGATGGTGCCCCGGCGATGGCCGATGATCAGGGCGACGGTCTGCAGCACGTAGGTGGCGAAGACCGCAAGCGACGAGAGCCCGAGGATGAGCAGGAAGGCCTTCTCGCTGACCAAGGCAAAGAGCAGCAGGACTGTCGAGAAGCCGAACAGGCCGAGCACAGCGTACGTCGGCGTGCGGTTGCTCGGGGAGACATGCCGCCACACGTGGGAGAACGGCAGCATGTTGTCGCGGGCCATCGAGTAGGTGAGCCGGGTGGCGACCAGGATGTTGGCCAGGATGCAGGCCATCACGTTCGTCAGTGCCACGGCGACGACGATCTTCGTGATGACCGGGCCGACCTGCTGGGTGATGATCTCCTCGATCGGCGCGGCGGAGGCGGCCTGGACCGCGTCCTGGTTGCGGATCGCCAGCACGTACACGACGTACATGCCGAATTCGATGACGATCGATGCGGTCAGGGCGTAGAACATCGTGCGCGGGATGACGAGCCGGGCACCCATGGTCTCCTCGGCGACGTCCGCGCTGGCCTCCACGCCGATCAGCCCGAAGAACGGACCGAGGGAGGCGGCCAGCCACGCCAGGATGTAGGGGCTGCTGCCTTCGGACGTGCCGCCGGTGAACAGCACCGAGATGGGCTGATGGTTCTCCGGCGTGGAGAAGGCGACGATCGCCACCAGGATCGTCGCACCGACGGTGATGACGAGTTCGAGGCTGACGCCGATGTTGTTGACCATCGTGGCGAATCGGACGCCGTAGAGGTTGACGAGCATGCAGACCGCCATCACTCCGATGGCGACGAGGATCTGCGCGGTCTGGCTCATCGCCCAGCCGAACAGGCCGCCCAGGTAGCCCGAGAGGATGAATCCCACCCCGGTCATGCCGCAGATCCATCCGGCAAGGGCCATCACACCGGTGAACCACGCCAGGTTGGAGCCGTGGATCCGGCTGGTCCACTGGTACGCGTAGCCGGCCAGCGGGATCTTCGACGTGAGGTCGGCCGCGATCACGACCCAGACGAGGAAGACCGCACCGGCGAGTAGCAGAGTCCACACGAATGGGGCGCCCGCGGTGAAGTACCCGGCGCCGAATCCGGTGAACACCGCGGTGGTGGCGCTGATCGTCGCGAAACCTATGGCGAACGACGCGAGTCGGCCTACCGAGCGGTCGAGCTTCTGGGTGTACCCGAACTGCTCGAGCTTGGCATCCTCGCTGTTGGCGGGTTCCTGAGCTTTCGCGTCGGGGGACGCAATATCGGTCATGGCTTCTCCAGGCAGAGGTGTCGGACGGTGATCACAGAAAACCCCGATGACCTGCTGCGCGGAAGTTCCAAATTCTGATCTACTGATAACCAACGTTTATCAGTGACGTCAGTAATAGGTCGCGGGCCGTTCAACCGGCTTACCCTCGCCGAAGCTCCACTCCTCGCGAACGTGCTGCACGAGCTCGGCCGCTTCTCGGCTCAGACCCGCCGGATGCCACGCAAGGGCGGTGTAGTTGCGCGGCCGATCCGTGATCGGCACGTAGACGATGCCCTGCCGGTTGTAGAGCCGGGCACTGGCCTCGCTCGTGAAGCTGATGCCGAGGCCGCGCGCGATCGTCGTCGTCTCCTCCTCGTAGGTGGCGGCGACGGCGGCGATCGTCGGCGGGGTGCCGTCGCGGGCATCCATCGCCATCCAGTAGTCACGCCACCGCCCGGCGGTGCTCGGCGCCACCACGATCGGCTCGTCGAGCAGCTCGGCGATCTTCAGCTCGGATCGCTGCGCCAGCCGATGGTCCCGAGGCAGGCACGCCACCCAATTCTCGGCGTCGAGGACGAACATCCGGTGCTCGGGCAGGTCTACCGGTGGTCTGATGATGGCCACCTCGGTGGTGCCGTCGGCGAGACCGGCGGTGGGGTCCGAGAAGTCGAACTCCCTTGGCTCCACTGTGATTTCAGGATGGGCCACCTCGAAATGGCGGACCAGGCGGAACAACAGGTCCGCCCCGGTCCCGATGAGATAGCCGAGCCGAATCCGGCGGTAGTGCGCCGACAGCGCGATGAGGCCGTCGACAGCCGAGTCGATCCCGGACAGCGCTTCGTGCACCTTCGGCAACCAGGCAGCGCCCAGCTCGGTCAGCGCGACTTCCCTGGTGTTGCGGGTGAACAGCATGACACCGACCTGATGTTCGAGCTGTTTGATCGCCGTCGACAAGGCGGGCTGGGTGATGAACAGCCTTTCGGCGGCGCGGCGGTAGTTCAGTTCCTCGCCGAGCACGGCGAAGTAACGCAGCTGACGAAGCGTGACGTCCCCGGTCGTCGGCCGACCTCCTGCCTCTACGGGTCGCGGGGCAGACCCAACAGTCGCTCGGCGATGATGTTGAGCTGCACCTCCGTCGTGCCACCGTAAATGGTGGTGGCGCGGCTGTACAGCAGGTACTCGGCCCATTTCCCCGGCAGCTGATCGGGATCGCCGATCGCACCGTCGGTGCCGAACGACGACACCGCGAACTCGGAATAGCCCTGTCCGGTACGCATCGACAGCAGCTTGGATATCGCCGCGGCGGGCATCGGGTCGCCACCCGCCAGGGTCAGCAGCGTCGAGCGCATGTTGAGCACCTTGGCCGCATGGCCCTCGGCGATCAGGCGGCCTGCATGGTTCTGACCGATCTGGTCGAACTGTCCGTCCCTGATGAACTCCACGAAACCGTCCAGGCTGGCCATGCCAAGGGGCTCGCTGCTGCCGATGGACACCCGCTCGGCGGTCAGGGTGTTGCGGCTGACCTCCCAACCGCGGTCGACCTCGCCGAGCACGTACTCGTCAGGAACGAACACGTCGTCGATGAAGACGGTGTTGAACATCGCGTTGCCGGTGAGCTCGCGCAGCGGCTTCACCTCCACGCCCTCGCTGCGCATGTCGAGCAGGAAGTAGGTGATGCCGTTGTGCTTGGGCGCACTCGGATCCGTGCGTGCCAGCAGCGCGCCCCACTGCGAGTACTGCGCCGCAGTGGTCCAGATCTTCTGGCCGGTGATCCGCCACCCGCCGTCGACCTTGGTGGCCTTGGTGGACAGGCCGGCCAGGTCCGATCCCGCGCCCGGCTCGGAAAACAGTTGGCACCAGATCATTTCGCCACGGAACGTCGGCGGCAGGAACCGCTGCTGCTGCTCGTCGGTGCCGAACGCGACGATGGACGGAATGATCCACGCCGCGATGCCCATCTGGGGTCGCTTCACCCGCCCGGAGGTGAACTCCTGGGCGATGATGATCTGCTCGATCGGGTTGGAGGCGCGACCCCACGGCTTGGGCAGATGGGGTTGCACCCAGCCGCCTTCGGCGATCGCGGTGTTGCGTTCGGCGCCACTGGGAAGCGCCTTGAGCGCAGCCACCTCCGCGCGGATCTCCTCACGCAGCTTTTCGGTGTCCGGGTCGAGGTCGATGTTCAGCTTGCGCATGCCCGTCGTGGTGGCGGTGTCGACGACCTGCTGCGGATAGTCGGCCGCCCGGCCGAAGCAGGCCGCCAGCACCAGCGCGCGCCGATAGTAGACGTTGGTGTCGTGCTCCCAGGTGAAGCCGATACCGCCGTGCACCTGGATGCAGTCCTGGGCGCACCGCTGCCCGGCGGCAGGGGCCAGTGTGGCTGCCACCGCGGCCGCGAACTCGAAAGCGCTGTCTTGCGAATCGTTTTCGCGTGCCTCGTCGATGGCGCGAGCTGCATCCCAAACGGCCGCGGTGGCGCGTTCGGTGTCGGCGATCATCTCGGCGCACTTGTGCTTGATGGCCTGGAACTGACCGATCGGCCTGCCGAACTGCTCGCGGATCTTGGCGTACGCCGAGGCGGTGTCGGTGGCCCACCGCGCGACGCCGACCGCCTCGGCCGACAGCAGGGTGGACATCAGCGCACGCGCGTGGGTGCGGCTCAGGTTGCTCAGCACGCGGTCGTCGCCCACCTCAACGGCGTTGGCGCGGACATGGGCGAGGGGACGCAGCGGGTCGACGCTCTTGACGGGTTCGATCTCCAGCTGGTCGGCGTCGATCACCACCCACTCTTCACCGCTGTCGATCGCCACCGGCAGTACCAGCACCGATGCCTGTGCGGCCGCGGGCACCGCCCGCACCTCGCCCCGGATGACCAGGCCTTCGCCGTGACGGGTGGCGGTCAGCCCGGAATCGATGGCATAGGCGGCGATCACCGCACCGGACGCCAGGTCGTTGAGCAACTTGGCTTCTGGGTCGTGGGCGGAGATCAGCGCGCTGGCGATGGCGGAGGGGACGAACGGACCGGGCACCGCGCCGTAGCCGAATTCGGCGATGACGATGGTGAGTTCGAGAATGCCGAACCCTTGTCCACCAACGTTTTCGGAGAGGTGGACGCCCTGCAGGCCCTGCTCTGCGGCAGCCTTCCAGTAGGGCGGCGGGTTCGAAATGGGTGTCTCCAGGGCCTCGTGCAGGACGTCGGATGGCGCCACTCGCGCCACCAGAGACCGAACCGAATCGGCCAGGTCGTTGTGCTCAGGAGAAACTGCGATGGGCATGCCGAATTGCCTTCCCTAATAACCGGTCGGTTGGGACGAGCCTACTCGGGCGAATTGACGACGTTTCGAAGGTCCTGTCCGTCCCGCATCCGCCTGCAATTGTCGAGCGCTTCTGCCAGGTAGCGGCGCATGGTGTCGACGGTGTACCAGGTGACATGCGGGGTCAGCACGACGTTGTCGAGACGCAGCAGCGGGCTGTCGGCGGGTACCGGTTCGACCGCGAACACGTCGAGACCTGCGGCCGCGAGGCGGCCGTCCCCGAGCGCCTCGACGAGAGCGTCCTCGTCGACGATCTGCCCGCGTGAGGTGTTCACGACGACCGCTCCGGGCTTCATCAGCGCCAGCGCGTCGGGGTCCAACAACTTGTCCGTGTCCGCGGTCAGGGGTAGGTGCAGCGAAACGATGTCGCTGCCGCTGAGCAGGTCGGGCAGCGTCCGCCAACCGGGATGGCCGTCATCCCCGGTGCTGGTGTGCAGCACCTCGGCGCCCATCGCGGTCACGATGGTCTCGACCCGCTTGGCGATGTTGCCGTACCCGACCAGCCCCACCGTGCAGCCGCCGATGTCTCGTACCGTCTCGCCGAGGCTGGGATCCGACGGCCAGCCCGCTCCCGCGCGGGTGGCCCGGTCCAGTCCGGGCAGACGGCGCAGCGCCGCCAGCATCAGGAGCACGGCGCCTTCGGCGACCGACGCCGCATTGGCGCCGGGCATGTTGGCCACGGCGATCCCGAGCCGCGTCGCGGCCACGACGTCGATGGTGTTGACGCCTGCGCCCAGCTTGTGGACCAGCCTGCACCGAGTTGCCCGCTCGAGGTCGGCACCCGACAGCGGCCGCAGCACGTGCCAGATCACCTCGGCTTCGGGCAACTCGCGATAGAAGGTGCCGTCGTCGTCTTCGGCGCAGTATCGGATGTCCAGCCAATCAGCCTCTGGTGCAACAAAATCCAGCACCCGCTCGCCCGGAACGAAATGGGCCAAGACCCTCAGCGCCACCGCTTCGCGATCCATTTGGCGATCGTATCCGCCTTTTCGCTTCGCGCTCCCGGCGTGGTGAAGTAGTGGTCGGTGTCCACTGAGCGCTGTGTCTTGTCGCTGCTCGCGAGCGCGTCGTAGATGCGCTTGGCGTCGGACGGGTAGACGCCGGTGTCCTGTTCGGCGTTGATCACAAGGGCCGGGCAGTCGATGCGGGCCAGATGAGGTTCGGCGCGGGTCTGGGCGTGCCGGAGGCTCCACATGCCCAGCCAGCTGCGCAGCGTCGACGCGGCCGCGATTCCGTGCGTCGACCGGTTGGCCTTCGCCGGATCGCCGACGTAACACATGTTGGCGGGGCGCTTGGTCGGCTCCAAGGTGGGATCGACCATTCGCGGATCGGCCCAGGTTCGCAGCACGGTGAAGGGGCGGTCGGAGTAGCCGCCGGCGCGAACCCGCTTGAGTTCGCGTTCGGCCCAGTCGGTGATTGCGTTGTTGCGGGCCACCTGTGCCGACCGGTACCGCTTGACGAAGTCTTCGCTGTAGGGCGGCCCGTTCTTCGGGTCGAACAGATCGAGCTCGGGATCCGTTGCGAGCGGATCGTTTTCATCTGTGACCGAGGCATCCATCCACGCCGTCAGGACGTCGGGGCGGCCGGGGTGCGCGGCGCTGGCGATGTAGCCGTCGGCGGCGGGCAGCTCGGTCAGCCCGGCGGCGGGCCGCATGCCCTCCAGCGGCGTCACATGGGCGTGGACCGCTTGCGCCTGGTAGGCAGCCATCAGCGATCCACCACCGGAGTTGCCCAGCAGCACAACGGTTTCCACACCTTGGACTTCACGCAGCCAGCGGACACCGACGCCGATGTCGACGAGGGCGTGGTCGAGCAGGAAGCTGCTTTCAAATCCGCGAAACCGGGTGTTCCAGCCCAGAAAGCCGACGCCCCTGGTCGCCATGTAATCGGCGAGATAGTGCTCGGAGAAGTCGATTTGGTAGTGAACGGCGATCATCGCGACCTTCGGCTTGCGTCCCACCCCGCGGTGGTACAGCCCCTGGCAGGGATGCCCGCCCGACCCGGCCCTTCGCGCGGTGGGGGAGTCCAATCCGATGAACTCGCGCGTCACTCCCGGTGTGTTGGAGGACGGTGTCCTTGTCATGTCGGCTCGGTCTCCTTGTGGTAGATCGTCCGGTAGAAGACGTTGGCAAGCGTGGTGATGCAGGCGTCGTCGTCGACGGCATCCGCCCTGCCGCCAACGGAGATCTGGTAGTAGCAGAACTGATTGAGCATGGAAACCAACGCGATCGCAATCAGTTTCGGATCGTCACGCTCGCAGTAGCCTTTTCGCTGTGCACGCTTCACCGTCTCGGTGATCAACGAAATCGGCAGCGCGCAAAGGTCTTTCCAGTACCCGGCGAAGTCGTCGTTGACCATTGCCAGCTGCGAAACGCTGACGATTTCGGGGAGCCTGTTGCGGTAGGTGTGCCAATATGCGGCGGCAGCCTCGTAGGAGCGTTCGCGGTTGGTCAGGCCCCGGTTGCCCGCTGCGCGCGCCTGCTCCTGGGCGTCCTGGAGAAACCGCTGCACCCACTCGCGGACCATCGACTCCTTGGAGTCGTAGTAGTTGTAGAACGACGCCGTCGACCGACCCGCTTCCGCGGCGATATCGGAGATCGTGGCGGCAAGAAATCCTTTGCGTGCGATGACATTTCGTGCAGCGGCATCGATTGCCGCCTGCGTCTTCCGCCCCCGCAGAGTCGGCAACTGTTCGCGCGGGCTGACCGTCACGGTCCTCCTTCACCGGAGCTGCACCCTCATTGATCCGACCTGAATCTGATGTTAGATTCAGATCTCGATCCTGGCAGGAGTTTCGCGACATGATCAAGCCCGACAATCCGAATTCCGAATTCCAGCTCGGCGGCATCAACCATGTGGCGCTGGTGTGTTCGGATATGGAGAAGACCGTCGACTTCTACTCCAATGTTCTGGGCATGCCGTTGATCAAATCGCTTGACCTGCCCGGCGGCATGGGCCAGCACTTCTTCTTCGACGCAGGCAACGGCGACTGTGTGGCCTTCTTCTGGTTCGCCAATGCGGCCGATCGGGTGGCCGGCATTTCGTCACCGGCCGCGATTCCAGGCATCGGCGAGATCACCAGCTCGGTGAGCTCGATGAACCACCTCGCGTTCCACGTGCCCGCGGAGAAGTTCGACGAGTACCGGCAACGGCTCAAGGACAAAGGGGTGCGCGTCGGACCGGTGCTCAATCACGACGAAAGCGAGGCGCAGGTCTCGGCCACTGTGCACCCTGGCGTCTATGTGCGGTCGTTCTATTTCCATGACCCCGACGGCATCACCCTCGAGTTCGCATGCTGGGTCAAGGAATTCACCGAGGCCGACACCCAGACGGCGCCGAAGACGGCCGCCGACCGGCGCCCGCCGGTGCCTGCCCATTAGTCGAAGTAGAGCCCGGGATCGCCCAACGTGTCCAGAATCGCGGTGAGCTGGTCGATGAGCTGTTCCTGGCTCAGGTCGACCTCGCCGGCCAGCCAGGCGCTGATGGTTTGACCCACGCCACCGACCACGAAGTGAACGGCGGCCTTGCTTCTGTTCGTTTGGTCGCGGCGTGTTGCCGTCTCGAGGTGTTGAGCCAGTAGGAATGCGAATATCCCACCGAGGTCCGAGCGCTTTCGCAAGATCACCGGATTCGACATGTGGACGTCGAACAGCACACGACCGATGCGGGAGTCGGCACTGATGGTGCGGACCAGGTTCGCCAGGCCCGCGCGCCCCTGCTCGGCGCGAGGCGAGGCGGCCACCGCCGCCTGAGTTGTGGCCGCAATGTCGGCGACGGCGGTGTCGAATACCGCCACGACGAACTCGTCCTTGTCGGCGAAGCTCTCGTAGAAGTAGCGGGCGGTCACCCCGGCCTGCCTGCAGATTCCGCGCACGGTCAGCTCCGCTGGATCCGCTTTCGACCCGAGGAGGTCCAAACCCGCCTGCAACAGGCGCGAGCGCCGATCAGCCAGCCGGTCGGCGGCCTCGACTCCTCGGTACGGGCGGACTTGTGCCACTCCCTCATCTTGACAGCCCGGTGTCCTTGACAGCCGTCAAAGCGCTCGGGCAAGATCTGATAACACGCGTTCTCACTTTCAGTGGACAGGTGAATCAATGGCGATCCTGCAGACCCGCAGGCAGCGGTCACGCCGCGGCCCCGACTTCGACGAGGGCCTGATGGGTGTCGCGCTGCTGGCAGGACCGGCCAACGTGATCATGGAGTTGGCCCAGCCCGGTGTCGGATATGGCGTCATGGAGAGCCGCGTGGAGAGCGGCCGCATCGACCGCCATCCCATCAAGCGGGCGCGTACGACGTTCACCTACGTCGCTGTCGCCACCAAGGGCACCGACGACCAAAAAGCGGCGTATCGGCGGGCGGTCAACAGGTCGCACGCACAGGTCTACTCGACGCCGGACAGCCCGGTCTCCTACAACGCCTTCGACAAAGATCTGCAACTGTGGGTCGCGGCATGCATATACAAGGGCACTGTCGATGTGCTTCGTCTCTTCGCCGGTGACATGGACGACGAGACGGCAGACCGCATCTATCGCGAGAGCGCGACGTTGGGGACGACGCTGCAAGTCCCAGCTGAGATGTGGCCACCGGATCGCGCCGCGTTCGACCGCTACTGGGAGGAATCGCTCGCGAAGGTGCACATCGATGACGCGGTCCGCGAATACCTCTGGCCCATTGCCGCGGGCCGGGTGCGCGGAGCGAAGCTGCCGCCATCGGTGCAGCGACGGCTGGACAATGTGAATCTTCTGATCACCGGTGGCTTTCTGCCGCAACGGTTTCGCGACGAAATGCGCCTGGAGTGGGACGAGGAGAAGCAGCGCCGCTTCGACAGGCTGATGAATGCCATCCGGGTTGTCAACAGCTTCCTGCCGCGCGTTGTCCGCCAGTTCCCCTTCAACCTGTGCCTGAAGGATCTGGACTGGCGCATCCGAACCGGACGTCCGCTCGTTTAGTCAGCCCGCGGTGACCCGGTAGACGTCCACGGCTTCCGGCAGTCCTTTGAGTTGTTGCGGGCCAAGGTCTTCGAACATCAGCCCGGACCCGGCGGCAAGGTCGTGCAGCGTGCGGGTGCACAGAATCTCTGCGGCGCCTGCCATCCCGCATACCCGCGCACCGGTGTGCACCGCCAGGCCACTCCACTCGTCGCCGCGGCGTTCACATTCTCCGACGTGGATGCCGGTCCGGATTCGCAAGCCCCGACCGGCGAGTGTCGGTACGAGTTCGAGCGCGCAGCGCGCCGCCTTGCTCGGCACGTCGAAGAGCGCGAACACCCCGTCGCCGGTGTGATTCACGCGCCGGCCTCCGTACTTCGACAGCAGCCGGTCAGTGATTTCGTCGTGTATATCGAGCAGACGGCTCCACTGTTGGTCGCCTGCCGCGCCGAGTTGCTCGGTCGAGCTGACGATGTCGGTGAACAACACCGTCGCCAACACGCGCTCATCGCTTGGGGCAGAGGGTCTTTCGCAGAACTCGAGAATCTTCGACGTCAGCAGGCCGACGATGTCGAACGCGCCGTGCGGGCCGGGAGGTAGCGTGACGAATTTTGCACCGGCTATACCGTCGGCAAGTGCAACCGATGCCTCGAGTGGCACCATTCGGTCATCGGGCCTGGCCGCGACAAGCGTCGGGACAGCGACCCGGCCCACGAGGTGCCGAACGTCGTCGCGCATACAGGTCCGCCACAGGAGTGCCGCCATGGCAGGGCTGGCCAGCGACGATTCGATCCGGCCCCATTGGTCGCGAACCCCTGGCACGTCCGCAGTCGCGCCCAGCACCAAGTCCGCGAGCGTCCCTTCGCCCCAGCGGTCCTCGATGTCGTAGGCTCTGGCGTCGATCTGCGCGTCGGTGAACCCCCACGGAAAGTCGGGAGGATCCTGGGTGAGACGTGCTGCGGTCGCGTACAGGAATAATGACCGCACCCTGTCCGGGCTCGTCGCTGCGAGCGCGATGCATGTCATCCCACCCGAGAAGATTCCGAACAGTGCCGGTCGCTCGGCACCGGCGGCATCGAGGACGCAGACAAGGTCGTTCACGCGGTCGTCGAGCGTCGGCGCGCGGATGACGGGGTCAGACAGGCCCGTTCCGCGGCCGTCATAGACGACCACACGCATCTGGCGTGCCAGTGTCTCGACGGCGACGCCCCACGGAAACGCCGGGTCGTCGTAGCGATCGATGCTGCTGAGCATCGTGGGTACCCACACCAGCGTCGAATCGCCGTCGCCGTACACGCGATACGCCAGCCGAACGTCACCGTTGCGGACGTAGCGCACCCGACCGTCGCTCACCGAAACATGGTGACACTTTGCAGGTCAGCGGATGCTCAGAATACGCGGGTATAACCGGCCCTATGCGTTCCGACAACGACACCTGGGACATCACCACAAGCGTCGGCTCGACGGCTCTGTTCGTCGCCGCGTCACGGGCGTTGGAGGCGAACAAGCCCGAACCCCTTGTCGTCGACCCCTACGCCGAGGTGTTCTGCAGGGCCGTCGGCGGAGAGTGGGCCGACCTGCTCGACGGCAAGGCGCCGGACAACAAACTGGTGTCCGAGTTCGGCGATCATTTCGTGAACTACCAGGCCGCCCGCACCAAGTTCTTCGACACCTTCTTCTACACCGCCGCCGACGCCGGGGTCCGTCAGATCGTCATCCCGGCCGCCGGTCTGGATTCCAGGGCGTACCGGCTGGCGTGGCCGAACGGCACAGTCGTGTTCGAACTGGATCAGCCGCAGGTGCTGGAGTTCAAGCGCGAGGTGCTTGGTCGCAGCGGCGAAGAGCCGACGGCTGAGCGTCGCGAGATCGCCGTCGATCTGCGCGATGACTGGCCGCATGCGCTGCTGCAGAGCGGCTTCGACCCGTTGGCACCTTCGGCATGGCTGGCCGAGGGCCTACTCATCTATCTGCCCGCCGCCGAGCAGCAGCATCTTTTCGCGGGCATCGACGACCTCGCCGCCTGCGGCAGCCGTGTCGCGGTCGAGGAGTCCACGCCGATAACCGACATGGAACTGGAAGTCGCCAGGGCCGACGAGCGGGCCGAGGGCAACGAGGGCCAGTTCTTCAGTCTCATCTACAACGAGCAACATGCCCCGGCGGCGAACTGGTTCGGCACCCGCGGCTGGCGGCCGGAGGCGGTCCGGTTGGTGGACTACTTCCGGGAGATCGATCGGCCGGTTCCGACATCGGACTCCGAGGCTGGACCGATGTTCGCTCAAATCCGCATGGTCACCGCCGTCAAGGGCCCGTAGCCAGCGGCCGCTAGCTGAACATGAAATCGCGCATGAAGCGCGTCATCCTGCGCAGGTAATCCGGCTGGCTGACGTGCAGGATGTGGTTTCCGGGGAACCAGTGGAACGCGCATCGGTCCCAGTGCTCCCAGAGCGCCTCCGCCTGTTGCGGCGGGGCCAGGCGATCGCCGAGACCGGCGATGATCAGGCGACGGTCCTTGGGTACCAGTGCCGGATAGTTCAGCGGCGAGTGGAACATCGCTGCGGCCGTTGATTTTTCGTCGTCGGTACCGGTGAGTTGGTCGCCCAGTGCCACCAGCATGTTGGCGGGCCACCACTCGTCGACGAGTTTCTCGGGCATGACGACAGGCACGTTCGGGATCACGGCCTGAATACGGTCGTCGGCGCACGCAATCAACGCAGAGGTGTAGCCGCCCAACGACATTCCTGTCAGTGCGACCCTGTCGACACCGGTGAACTCCAAGTAGTCGATCAACGACCGGAAATCGTGAACAGCCTGCGCCATTGCTTCGGCGAATCCGGCGAAGCCGTTGGCGAAGAACCCGTATCCACTAAAGGGCGAATACTTTTCGGCGCGCCGACCGTGGAACGGCAGCGTGTAGAGCATGATGTCGTAGCCCGACCGGTAGAACCATGGCAACGAGAAGAACAACCCGTTGAAGAGGTACGCCGAGCCCATGAAGCCGTGGATCACGCACAGCGTGGGATGGGGGCCGTCGTCGTGGCGCCAGTGCTGGGCATGCACGACGTTGTTGCGTGCATACGAGCCGCATCGCTCGCGCAGCGCCGGATTGACGGCTCTGAAGCTGCTGTTGAACCGGATGTTGTGCACGTGCCCGTTGGCTATCCACTCCGCGACCGGATTCGCCGGCCGCGACGAAACCCGCGGCGGCTCGGTCGGAGCGGGAAACGACAACTCGGGGTCCTTTGCGGCGCCCAATTCGGCGTAGAACGCCAGCGCGTCTCGCTGCGCCCTGGCCCCCGACCCGTTCAGCGCGGCCAGCGCCACCTGCGGCAGCATTGCCGCCCCGACCACTGACGCCAGCGCCGTACGCAGGCCGAGATCGGCAACGGCCGAGGAATCGACGATCAGGCGTTGACGCAGCGTGAGATCGATGCGTCGCGGCAGTCCCCGCGCGCTCGCGTCGGCGCCAGGGACATCGGGAACGGGAATGGGCGGGTCGACAGGGGCGGTATCGGGCTGCTGCGAACTGGACACGGCCCGATGGTAACGAGGCCGAGGGCTACGTCAGGCGGTATACTGTCGATTCGCCGATGGTCGTGCCCGGGTAGTGCGTGGACACCCATTCGGCGATCTCGCGGGTGTGCACGGTGCCGCGGCTGGGCCCGTAGATCACGTGGCCGTGGTTGGCCGCATCCTCGAACGACCGTCCGCGCCCCGCCTCGACGTAGTACGAGATCTTGCCTGCGTGCACGTCATCGATGAACGACTGCAGGGTGGGCACCGGGTCTCCGCTCCACCCGCCGATCGCCATCACCGATGTGCCCGACGAGATCTCCAGCGCGGCAGCAGACTGAGAGCCGTTGGTCGCGGCCGACCACTCGGTGCGTGTGTTCGCCAGAACATCGGCCAGGTCTGGATTGGTGGCCTCACCGCCCATCCAGTTGCCGAGCTGCGCGTCGCCCTTCTTCAGGGCCGTCGGGATCGCCCCTTGGTGCGGCGTGGCGGCGGTGGCGATCGAGAATGCGGCTGTGCCACCGATTGCCGCCAGCACCCCGAAGGCGACCGCCACGGCGACACCTTTGCGCGAGCCGAGACCAAACACCGCGATGGCCGCGACGAGCGCGACCGCGGTCAGCAGCCATGGCAACCAGTTCGGGCCAAAGGCATTGCGGCGCAGCAGTATCGCAGACCAAGCTGCAGTCAGCATGATCAGCGCGGCAAGCATGATGCGGCCGTCCCACCCCGCCCGATATCGCCATGCCCATACAGTGCCGATGCCCGCAAGTCCCGCGACGGCGGGCGCCATCGCCACCGTGTAATAGGGGTGCACCGTGCCATCCATGTAGCTGAACACCAGTCCGCTCATCAGCATCCAGCCGGAGAACATCGTCAGTGCAGCCGTTTCGCCGCGGCGCAGGCGCCTGCGGCAGACGAGATAGACGCCGAATACGACTGTGAGCAGAGCCGCAGGCAGCAGCCAGGAGATCTCGTTGGCCATCTCGGCAGTGAAGAGCCTGCGCAGACCTGTTCCTCCGCCCATCGCAGACCACGCGTGTCCGGTCGCCGGAATGCTGAAATCGGTTGGGTGCCTCTGGTTCTGGCGGCCGAGAATGCGAGTCATGCCGTTGTATCCAACGGCGAGCTGCATCACGGTGTTGTCTGTGGAACCGCCGATATAGGGCCGCGCGCCGGCAGGAACAAGTTGAACCGTCAACACCCACCATCCGGCCGCTACGACCAACGCGGCCGTCGCGGCGAGTAGATGGAGCACCCTGTTGCGCCAGCCGGTCTGCGCCAGCAGCAGGTATGTCAACGCGAATGCAGGCAACGGGAGGAAGCCCTCGAGCATCTTGGTCAGGAAGGCGGCACCCATCACTGCGCCGACCAGAGCCAGCCAGCGCCAGGACGCGGCCGAAACGGCGCGAATCAGGCAGTAGCCCGCCACGGTCAGCAGCAGAACCAGCAGCGCGTCGGGATTGTTGAAGCGGAAGATCAACGCTGCGGCCGGTGTGCACGCCAACGCCGTACCGGCGAGCAGCCCGGCCGCCGTCCCCGCCGCCGTGTCGTCGAAAGCGCGTCGAGCCGTGGCGTACAACACGGCCACCGAAGCCGCGCCCATCAACGCCTGTGGCACCAGCACCGCCCAGCTGTTCATGCCGAACAACCGCACGGACAAGCCGGTGACCCACAGCGACGCCGGCGGCTTGTCGACGGTGATGAAGTTGTTGGCGTCGAGTGATCCGAAGAACCACGCCGACCAACTGTGCGAGCCTGCCTGTGCGGCGGCGGCGTAGAACTGGTTGCCGTATCCCGTCGCCGACAGGTTCAACAGGTACAGCACCGCAGTGGCCATGATCAGCGCGGCAAGCGCTATCTGCGCGCGCCGGTCGACGTTGGCCCTCATGGCGAACACCGTGCCGTGCGTTGCTGTTCGCCGACCTGAGCTGCCGCTGCGAACCGCCTGTGAGTGGCTGGGTGCGACACTGTCTGCCATGTGGAATCCCGACGTCTACCTGGCCTTCGCTGATCACCGCGGTCGACCCTTCTTCGACCTGACATCGCGGGTGGGGGCGGAGAATCCGCGACGGGTGGTCGATCTGGGTTGCGGTCCGGGCAATCTCACCGTCACGCTCGCCGATCGCTGGCCCGACGCGATCATCGAGGCGTGGGACAGCTCCCCGGAGATGGTCGAATCCGCCAGGGAGCGCGGCGTTGACGCACAGGTCGGCGATGTTCGGGCCTGGGCGCCGAAGCCCGACACCGACGTGGTGATCAGCAACGCCACCCTGCAATGGGTGCCCGAGCACGCCGAACTCCTTGTCCGCTGGGCGGGCGCATTGTCGGCGGGTTCCTGGATGGCGGTGCAGATGCCGGGCAGCTTCAACACACCGTCGCATGAGGCGGTGCGAACGGTTGCGCGGCGTGAACCATTCGCGAACAGATTGCGGGACATGCCATTTCCCGAAAGCGACAGGGTCAGCCCGGCGGCCGAGTACGCCGCCATGCTCACCGATGCCGGTTGCCGGGTGGACGCGTGGGAGACCGTCTACATACACGAGTTGACCGGAGAACATCCGGTGTTGGATTGGATGTCGGGCACGGCGCTACGGCCGGTGATCGATCGATTGTCGGAAGAGGCCTGGCACCAGTTCCGCCAGCAGCTCATCCCGATACTCGACGAAACCTATCCACGTCGACCCGACGGTCGGACGTTCTACCCGTTCCGCAGGGTGTTCGTGGTGGCGCAGGTCGGCTAGCGGCGCTTGTTGAGCAGGTCGATCACCTGCGCCACGAGCTGCTCGATGTCCGCACCGGTGGTGTCGAGCACGAGATCGGGGTTCTCAGGTTGCTCGTATGGGGCGTCGACACCGGTGAGTCCCTTGAGTTCCCCGGCCCGGGCCCGCGCATAGAGACCCTTGGGGTCACGCCTCTCACACTCGGCCAGCGACGTGGACACGTACACCTCGATGAAGGGCAGCTTTGCGGCGTCGCTGAGCGTGCGTGCGATCTCGCGGTCGGATCTCAGTGGCGACACCAAAGACGCCAGCGCGACCACGCCTGCGTCGGCGAACAGCCGGGTGAGATGCCCGACCCGGCGGATGTTCTCGGCCCGATCGCCCGCAGAGAAGCCGAGATCATCGGAAAGGCCGTGGCGGATGTTGTCACCGTCGAGCAGATAAGCGACGTCACCGGACTCGACGAGAGCCTGCTCGACCGCCACCGCGATCGTCGACTTGCCGGACGCGGGCAGTCCGGTGAACCAGATGGTGGCACCACGCTGCCCGGTAGCCGTCCATCGGTGGTTTCGATCCAGCGCCGACGGATGCCAGCGGATGTCGTTGCGGGTCTGCGTGCCCGGCTTGACCTCTCGCGGCTCGGTGATCGTGCCTGCGCCGACGGTGTCGTTGGTGGTCTCGTCGATGAGAATGAACGCTCCGCTGTCCCGGTTGTCGGCATAGGCGTCCGAGACGACGACGGAGCTGGTCCGCAGCGTGACCGAGCCGATGTCGTTGAGTACCAGTTCAACTGGGTTGTCGAGCTCGTCGAGGGTTTCCGGATCGAGCCGCGAGTGCAGCGCCTGCACGGTGGTCCGCACAGTCCCGGCACCCTGCTTGAGAGCGAGCCGGTCGCCGGCCCGCAGCGGGCTGTCGACGAACCAGCACACTGTCGCGTCCAGCTCGCGGGCGGGCACCGGAAGCACGGCGTCCTCGGAGCCGCTGACGAACACGTCGCCGCGCCCGACATCGATGTCATCGGCCAGCTCGATCGAAACCGACAGCGGGGCAACGGCTGTCGTGCGGTCGTCATCGAGGGTGTCGACCACCGTGACGGTTGACCGAGTGCCTGCCGGGAGGCTGACGACCGAATCGCCGACCTGAAGAGTGCCCGCGGACAGCCTGCCGGTGTAGCGCCTGCGCTGCTCGGCCGAGGGCCTGGACACCCACTGCACCGGCAGCCGCAACTTGCGTGCCTCCGGGTGCGGCGCCGACAGCTCGACTCCCTCCAGATACTCCAGCAGGGTCGGTCCCTCATACCAGGACGTTCGGTCGGATCTGTGGACGACGTTGTCACCGTGTTTGGCGGCGATCGGGATGACGGTCACGTCGACGCCGCCGAGCCTGGCGGCCACCTGGTGGAGCTCGTGCTCGACTTCCTTGAATCGCGTCTGGTCGAAGTCGACGAGGTCGATCTTGTTCACCGTCGCGACGAAATGGTCTATGCCCAACAGCTTTGCGATTCGGGCATGACGGTTGGTCTGCCGCAGCACACCGGCGCGCGCGTCCACCAACAGAACCGCCACATGAGCGTTGGAGGCACCCGTGAACATGTTGCGGGTGTAGCGCTCGTGACCGGGAGTGTCGGCGAGGATGTAGCTGCGCGCCTCGGTGGAGAAGAAGCGATACGCGACATCGATGGTGATGCCCTGCTCGCGTTCGGCTCGCAGTCCGTCTGACAATGCGGCCAGATCCGCGATGCCCTCCTCGTCGGTCACCGCCTCGAGGTGGTCGAGCGGCAGGCTGTCGGTGTCGTGCAACAGGCGGCCGATGAGCGTGCTCTTGCCGTCGTCGACGGATCCGGCGGTGGTGATCCGCAGCAATTGCCGGGTCATCAGAAGTACCCCTCGCGCTTGCGATCTTCCATCGCGGCGGCCGACGTGCGGTCGTCGGCCCGGGTTTCACCGCGTTCGGACACGGTGGCCGCCGATATCTCGGCGATCACTCCGTCGATATCGGTGGCTGTCGAGCGGACGGCACCGGTGATGGTGAGGTCGCCGACGGTCCGGTAGCGCACCCATTCAACCAATGCGGTCTCGCCGTCCACCGGCCCGGCGTACTCCGATACCGCGAGCAGGATGCCGTCGCGCTCGAAGACCTCCCGCTCGTGGGCGAAGTAGATCGACGGTAACTCGAGGTTCTCCAACTCGATGTAGCGCCACACGTCGAGTTCGGTCCAGTTGCTCAGCGGGAACACCCTGACCTGTTCCCCCTTCTTGATCCGGCCGTTGTACAGCGACCAGGGTTCTGGGCGCTGAGCGCGCGGATCCCACTGGCCGAACTCGTCGCGGAAACTGAGGATGCGTTCCTTTGCGCGGGCACGCTCCTCGTCGCGACGGGCGCCGCCGAATGCCGCGTCGAACGCGCCCGCCTCCAGCGCGTCGAGCAGGGTGCGGGTCTGTTGCCGGTTACGCGAAGCGCCAGGACCGGGATCCGCCACCCGGCCGCTGTCGATGGATTCCTGCACCGACGCCACGATCAGTTTGTGACCGTGGCCGGTTACCCGGCGGTCGCGGAACTCGATCACTTCATCGAAGTTGTGTCCGGTGTCGACGTGCATCACCGGAAAGGGCAGCGGGCTCGGCCGAAAGGCCTTCTCCGCCAGCCGCAACAAGACGATCGAGTCCTTCCCCGCCGAGAACAGCAGCACGGGGCGTTCGAGTTCCGCCACGACTTCGCGGATGATGTGGACCGCCTCGGCTTCCAGCAGCCGCAGTTCGTCGACGTGCAGGGTGTCGTAGTTCGTGGCTGGTGCCGTCACGTCGGCAGGCCCTCCTTTTCCGCGTCCGCTCGGTAGCGGTCCACCCATGCGTCTGACCGTTGATCGGCCTGCCGTTCCAGCGCCGGCGCCGGCGCCAGGCCCGGATCCTGGCCGAGCGCTTCGAGAACTGTGCCCACGATCTCGGTGAGGTTGCGCCACAGCACCGGATAGGAGATGTCCAGCGGTGAGACGCCCTCCTCGTCGAACCACGCCCGCCAGCCCTTCTCCTGTTCCCTAAGCATGGTGACGACATGGGCGATGGCCCCCGCGTGGTATTCGGCGACCGAGTCGCGCCTCGGGTCGGGCCTGCCGCGCCAGACCCGCGTCTGCACCGCGCGCCAGAACGAAACCGCCTGCGAAACAACATCGGGACGGTAGACGTGGATGAGATAGGGATCGCTGCCGATCACGTCGCGGATGGCCGAGAGCAGCCCGTCTCCGGAGCGGTCAGGCAACCCGGCCGCGCGCTGCAGCAACAGCGGGGTCTGGTTCCACATCAGCTTGCCGCCCCAGATGCCGTTGGGTGTGCGGCCCACCGTGCGGATGTAGTCGCGCCACACCTCCGGTGGGGCCAGGTCGGGCTTGCCCTCGTCCAACGGGTCGAGCAACCGCAGAATCGACTCGTCCTCTACGCCTTCGAACCACTGCCGTGGTTGTGGTGACTGGCTCGTCGTCGG
The DNA here is from genome assembly GCA_963813275.1 of uncultured Actinomycetota bacterium. Lineage (GTDB taxonomy): Bacteria > Actinomycetota > Actinomycetes > Mycobacteriales > Mycobacteriaceae > Mycobacterium. The sequence goes on from CAWEYH010000004.1 coordinate 494,556, forward strand.
CAGGTACTGAAAGAACTCTCCCGGTTCGCCGGCAACCCCTGTGGCCCTGAGGGATTCGACCAGCAGCGTGCTGCCGCTGCGTTGCGACGCAAGCACTAAGTACGCAGAGGCGGCCATCGGTGCCTAACTGTGGTCTTCTTCGATACCGCGATCGGCGGCGAGCGCCGACCGGCTGGCCAGTATCCGGCCGTGGATTCTCAGGTAGGTCTCGGTGTAGCGCGCCGAGATTCGAATGCCGACGAATTCCGATGGGATCACGTCCTTGGTCTTCAATCGCCAGTCGTGCAACTGCAGGGCGAGGTTGTCGGCGATCGCTTCCGACTTGTCCGTCGCACCCGGCCCTAGGAGGTTGCGCGACTCGGTGGGATCGTCGGTGAGGTCGTAGAGCTCCCGTTCCGGCCGCAGTTCACCGATGAGCGGCGCGACGGCCCTCCCTGGTGCGCTGTCGGCGATGTCCAACGGCAGATCGAGAAGTGGGCGCGAGGCATAGTTCTCGATGTAGCTGTAATCCTTTGTCCGGATGGCCCGTATCGGATCGAAGGAGTCGTGGTAGGTCTTGGTCGCGTACACCGCGGTACGCACGGGCGTATCGATCTGGGACGTCGTGACGAGGGCCGCGGCATGTGAGACGCCCTCGACGTCGCGAGGTATGTCGACGCCAAGCAGCTCGAGCAGCGTCGGCAGCAGATCCACGCCGCTGAACAGTTCGTCGTAGGCCTTCGGGTCGTACTCGAATCCCGAAGGCGGGCGGACGATCAGCGCGATTCCCGTGCCTGCGTCGTAGAGAGTCGACTTGGCACGCGGCAGCGCGGGACCGTGGTCGGTCATGAACACAACCCAGGTGTTGCGGTCGAGACCGCTGGCGGACAGGGCGTCCACCAACCGTCCGACGGCGGCGTCGGCGAGGGCGATCGCGCCGTAGAAGTCGGCCAGGTCCTGACGGACCTCGTCGGTGTCGGGCAGGTAATCGGGCACCGTGACGGTCGTCGGGTCGGCGGGCTCGTAACGCTCAGGCGGAAAGGGGCGGTGGGTTTCGAAGAAGCCTGCGGTCAACAAGAAAGGCTGGCGAGGTGTGTCCGCGAGCAGCCGCGGCGCGTCGCTCAACCATTCCGTCGCGCGGTCGACGACGTATTCGCAGTAGGAGTTGGACACATCGAATTCCTCGAAGCCGAGTCGCGCCGGATACGAGGTCTCGTGCTGCATGCCGAAAAGCGCTGTGTACCAACCCGCTTCCGCCAGGATCTGAGGCAGAGTGCGAACGTCGGCGCGGTACTCCCAGCCATGGTGGGCCAGGCCCACCAGACCGTTGCTCTGCGGGTAGCGGCCGGTGAACAGCGAGCCGCGCGACGGCGAGCACAACGGAGCGGTGGCGTGTGCGCGAGTGAACAGAATGCCCTCGGCGGCGAGTTGATCGAGCCGGGGGCTCGACACGTCGGGGTGGCCGTAGACGCCGAGGTAGCGCCCGAGGTCGTGCCAATGCACGATCAGCACGTTGTCTCGCCGCGGTTCGGTCACTGCACGTCCTTTCGGGTGTCCGTACACCGAACAGGTCCTTGGCCGGTTCGGCAACCCTTTCGCTCAAGCAGAGCAAGTAATCCGTGTCGGGGGCGGGGCGCATATTCGCACATATGTGCTGCTTATCTGCTTTAGTGGACTAGTGGTCTAGCGAAGCTAGAGCCGTCTGGGTGAGAGCCAGGACTCCCGTTACATGCCGAATCGGGCATGCCGCACGGCTTCGACCGCCTCAGCAGGCCCGCTGACTTCGACCCGAGCCACGCCCTGACGACCGAAGAGATAGAGCAGCAGCTCGCCCGGGAGTCCGGCGATGCGGGCAGTGGGTTCCCCTCGCCGTGCTCGAACGGTCTTGGCGGTCCCTGACCACTCAAGCTCGAGCCCCGCGCCGCGAAGTCGCCGAGCGAGGAACCACGGCGCCCAACTGACGTTGCGCCATAGGGCCGCATCCATCGCCGGCTCGTTCGGCCGAGGGCCACGACCGTTGGCTCTGCGTACGTCCTCGTGGTGGACGAAGAACTCGTTGAGGTTTGGGAAACGGCGCACCCAACCGATGCGGAAGAACCCCGGCGGCGGTCCCGATCGGATTGTCGCAATGAGCGACGCAAAGTCCTTTCGGGCGAGCGCTGTTCTTCGTCGTTCGGCAAACCGGCCCCACGCTCCGGGCAGGACAAGCCCCGGTGCGGCGAGGTAGTCGTGCTCGCGTAGCACGAGGTGCGCCGCGAGATCGCGCGTCGTCCACGGCCTGAGGAGGGTCGGTGCCTCGGGACCGAGTTCATCGAACAGGTCGCTGAGCTGCTTTCGCTCGATGGCGGCGAAAGGCGGATCACCCATGTCGCGGAGTGTAGCGAGTGCGAGGTGGCGGTTGTCGGGCCGCCAGGTTTGCACCCAGGACTTCGATCGCAAACCGACGGTCTCCGAAGGACTAAGACCGCGGATTGGCTATCCTCCGGAGAGATCTCTAATTCTAGAATTCACCAAATGTATTGCTGGGCAGCGGTTCAACGCTCGATTCTGTGGTGCGGAGGTGTGCTGTAGTGCCGCCGACGAGGTCAGCCAGCGGGTGGGGAGCGGTGTTGACGCTCTGCTGGAGGCCGGTGACCCCCGATCACGATCCCGCGCTCCAGCATCGGCGTGCCGACCTGTTTCCCCGAGGCGCGCAACATCCCGTGGGTCGGCGACCCGTACTCCGGTGTGAGCCTCATCAGGGTCACGAGCGGGGACATGGTGCAGCCGACCGAGATTCACCGCAATGGCCGCTCGCTGGCTCACTGACTCGCCGCCGTTCTAAACGCGAGTGTTCGGGTTTCTAGGCAGAGGCGACGGCGGAGAGATGCCATTCGCCGGGCACGCCCTTGAGCGTGTGAGAGCCGCGATCCTCGAACTGGAGTCCGGACCCGATCACGAGGTCGCGTAGCGTGCTGGACACCAGCACGTCGTTCGGCCCGGCCAGTGCGCTCACGCGCGCCCCGATGTGCACGGCGATCCCGCCGATGTCGTCGCCGCGGACCTCACACTCCCCGGTGTGCAGTCCGGCGCGCACCTCAATGCCCAGCGCCTGCACCGCGTCGCGAATCGCCATCGCGCAGCGGATTGCTCGCTGCGGGCCGTCGAACATCGCCAGGAACCCATCGCCCGATGTGTTCACCTCGCGGCCACGGAAGCGAGTGAGTTGCGACCGGACCACGGCGTCATGCGCGTCGAGCAGCGCATGCCAGTCACGGTCACCCATTTCGGCGGCCCGGCCCGTCGAATCCACGATGTCGGTGAACAGCACCGTCGCGAGCACGCGGTCGTCGGCCACTTCTGCTTGCTCACCCGTGAGGAACGCGGCGATCTCCTGGAAGGACTCTCGCCACGGTTCCACGAAGTGATACACGTTGCGCCCCGGCAGCTCAACATATTTCGCGCCCGATATCCGGTCGGCGACGTCCTTTCCTAAAGCTGGCCGGGTGATTGGGTCGTCGGCGTGCTGGAGTACAAGCGTTGGCACGCGGATTGTGGGGAGCAGCGCCCGCACGTCCATTTCGGTCACGAGGGGGATCATGAGGGCATAAGTCGCTGGGCTGGCCGCCCAGCGTTCCTGCCGGGCCCACGCGGCCCGGATCTCCTCGTTCCACGGCATGTCCGGATTCATCGCATGTTGGAACTCTCCCGTGCCCCACATGGCGTCCCTCGCAGCGCGAACTTCCTCTTCGACCAACTCGGCGCGGTCGCCCCCACCTGTGTAGCCTTCGAGCACGACGAGCGCGGTGGTGCGGGACGGATGTGTCGCTGCGAACAGCGCCGCCGTCCCGAGTGCGCCGTCGATCGCGAGGAGGACCGCTTCACGACTGCCTATATCGTCGAGTACCGCGGTGATGCTGTCAGCCCATTGCTCCAAGGTCGGCAGCGCGTCCGGCGTGACGGGGTCGGACGCTCCCGTGCCCGGCTGGTCGAAGAAGATCAGCCGACCGAGCGATGCCATCGCCTCGACCCACCCTCGCAGTGACGGTAGCTCCGGAAAAAGCTCGCAGCAAAAGAACCAGTTAGAGACGAATACGATGTCGCGAGGACCCTCGGGCGATGCGCGATAGGCGACGCGCAAGTTGCCGTTCATCGCGTAGCGCGTCTCCGAGAACATTGCGGAAGTCTAAGTCTCCCGGGCTTGGCTTCGAGCGCGCAGCTCGGCTTCATCCAACATTCGCCGAGCTTCCTCTGAATTTTCGTCTGAGAGGACGTCAGTCAGTTGGTCGACACGTGGGTGCACAAAGAATTCGAGCTGTATGTTATCGGGATCGCGAAATGCCACGACTGGCCCGAAGTCGGTGTCGTTGATACCAGAGTGGTTCACACCCTTGGCGTCAAGATGAGCCACCCAGCTGGCTAATTCATCTCGATCGCCGACCTCGAACGAAAGGTGGTCGAGTCCGATGCGCCGTTCGTCGAATTTGCTATCGGTGGAGAGGTCGTACTCCATGAGCCCCACTGTCATTCCGTTGGGGTGTAGGAGACTCACTGCCTCCCACGTATCACGCCTGTAGCGGATGACTTCGGTGAATCCCATAACGTCTTGCCACCAACGGCTCGCCCGATCACAGTTCGAGACTGTCAATTGAACATGTGAGAAACCCTTGATCTCAGGCACGGTACTTGGGCCCCTTGAATCGCGATCCGGCGTGAGCGGCTGGACCCGACGGTACAGCGGAGAGGTGGCCCATCGGCCGGTATTGTCTTGAACTCTTCCGATGACGATCTGGGCTGAACGCGAAGGTCGCTCGCCTACGTCGATGTGACGGCATAAAGATGGTGACGGCATAAAGACCCGTTAGAAGCCGGACGCCGTCGCAGCCTTCCGGGGTCCATCGAGGGCGACGCCGAGGAGATGAAACGAGGCTGCTGCTTCCAGCCGTCACGAAATGTACTTCGCGAAGTCGCTACCATCTCTTGCTCCAAACCTTCTGGGCCGGAAGGCGCGGCTGGCGCGACGAACAATACCCCGACGGCACCCCCATTGGACCGCTCCGAGCGGGCAGACCCATATCACCCGACCAGGCAGCACCTTGACCATGCCCCGGCGCAAGCGCACCCGCGAGTAAGGCCGCGCGGATGGGATTAGAGCGGAACGCCAATTCAACGAAAGTTACTGTGTCAAAAGGCGACTCAGTTACATGCTCGGCCCCATACGTGACAAGCCGCCACCCTTCTGAGCTACTACTCGGTCAGCCCCTTTCGGGCACGCCGACAGCGCGGAGCACGTATTCGGGTGGCACATCGAAGGCAAGCGACGTGCGGGGCAGTTGCACCAGGACGTCGTCGGGGATCGGCGTCTTGTAGTTCAGGGAGAGATGACCGTTGAACTTCGGGTCGACCTCGGCGATGTCGACGTCGATATGCAGCCCGCTGTTCGAGATGTCCGCCTTGACGGCTCCGGTCTGCGGTGCGTCCCAGCGTTGGTCGATGGTGCGGCCCGCGAGCTTGGGCACCGACGACAACGTGCCGAGCACGCGCTGCGGTGTGAGCGCCAACGAGCCGACGTAGCTGGAGATATTGGTGTTGGCCTTCATGCCGGGAACGGAACCGCTGAACCGCCGCGTGACCGGCAGATACTCGGCAAGAAAGATCACGCCCTCGGCGTCGACTTCGGTGCGGAGGGCTTCGGGCAGCCCGCCGATGCGAAGCAGCCTGCGCAGAAACACAGCCATAAGTGCACCGTAGCGTGGCACTTGTGAGGTTGAGGAAGGCCTGCCTGGTCGGGACGGCGATCCTGGCGCTTGCGCTGTATGCACTCCTTTGGGTGGGCTTCGCGCAGGGGTGGCACTGGGTGGATGCCATGGATGGGTTTGCCCTATCCGGGTTGCACTCCTATGGCGTCGCCCACCCCGGCTGGGTCGCGTCTTGGAACCTGGTCTGCACGATTCTGGGCCCGGCGGCGTTCCGGTTGTTCGCCCTGATAGCGATCGTGGTCGCGTTGGCGCGGCGCAATCTGCGGGCGGTGCTGTATCTGGTGATCACGGTCGAGCTCAGCGGGCTGGTCACCGAGGCGGCCAAGGCCGCCGCCAATCGCCCGCGACCGGCCGAGGCACTCGCGCCTGCGGCGTCGACGTCTTTCCCGTCGGGGCACGCGCTCGGCGTCATGGTCGGTGTGTTGGCCCTGCTAACGCTCGCGCTGCCCATCGTGCGCCCCCGACTCCGGGCCTGGCTGATCACGATCGGAGCGATCGTGGTGGTCGCGATCGGCGTCGGTCGGGTGGTGCTCGCCGTGCACCATGTTTCTGACGTGCTCGCCGGATGGGCGTTGGGTTACGTGTGGTTCGTCGTGTGCACGCTGCTGGTTCCGCCCTTCGCGCCGATCACGGCAGCGGACGAAACACCGGCAGCGCCCGGTAGTTCACGCTGAAGCTGGCCTCCGTGCATTCGGTGCCGACCTCGCCGTCGTGGGCCAGAATGGTGGGGCCGTCCACGGCGGCGAAGGCGAACTCCGGCACCCGCATTTCGTGGTAGAGCGGGCTGCGTTCCAGCCGGCCGAGCGCCAGTGAACTGACGATGCGCAGCGTGCTCAACCTGCGGCCGGTTTCGAGGATGCGCACGTCGATGAGTCCGTCGTCCATCCGCGTGCGTCGCGACGGTGCGAAGCCCGAGGGCAGATACGTCGAATTGCCAAGGAAGAACAGCGATGTCTGCAGGGTCTTGTTGTCGTAGGCAGATGCGTACGGGCTCGTCGCGACGCAGCGTGTGAAACATCGCGTAAAGCCCGGCGAGCGGCTTGCCGATCTTGTGTTCCAGCTTTTCGCGGGTCTGCACGAACCTCGGGTAGGCGCCGATGCTGGCGGTGTTGATGACGATGTGTTTCTCGTTGAGGCACACCAGGTCCACACACGCCACGCTGCCGCGCCGGATGGCGTCGACCGTCTTCGCGACGGTGTCGCAGCCGATGTCCTTGGCGAAGTGGTTGAAGGTTCCGCCGGGGAAGACCGCAAGGGGCAGGCCGCTTTCCACCGAGATGCCCGCCGCGCACGACACGGTGCCGTCGCCACCGCCGACGGCGAGCACCTCCGCGCGCTCGGCCGCGTCGCGCAGTGCGGCCTCGATGTCGTCGTCGCCGCCGAGTTCGACTATTTCCGCCGCGGGCAGCGCCTTGCGGACTTCGTCGACCACTCGCGAACCGGTGCCGCTTCCCGACGCGGGGTTGATCACCAGCACCACGCCCGCGCCGTCTGGTCGCTGCGGCGTCTCCACCCGCAGGGGATCGGCGGCGGGGATCTTCGTCGGAGTAATCGGCGGCACGATCCGACCCCCGAGCACGGCGACGCCCGCGCCGATTCCGAAGCCGGCGAACACGTCGCCCGGATAGTGCGCGCCAACGGCGACGCGCGACAAGCCGACCAGTCCCGCAAGCAGCGCCAACGCAAGCCCGACCGGAGGGCTCTCCAGCCCCACCCCGACGGCGAATGCAGCAGCGCTTGCGGAGTGTCCTGACGGCAGCGAGTTCGACGTCGGAAATCGCCTGCTGCGTCGGGCCAGCGGCACCGAGCCGAGGTTGGGTCGCGGCCGCTTCCAGACGCGCTTGGCGAACTGGTTGGTGATCAGGCTGGTGATCCCCAGGCTCACGACTCCGCGCACAGCGCCGCGGGCAACGCGAGGGGTGACGCGTCGCAACCAGCGCCGCGGCGATGACGAACCACAGCTTCGAATGGTCGGCGGCCCAGCTCAGCCGCGGCATCGTGGTATCGAGCAGCGGGCTCGGCGACTCCGCTACCGCTTCGAAGACCTCCCGGTCGAGGGTGCCGAGACCCTCGCCGATCTCGGTCAGGCCCCGCAAGCCCTGTGGTTTCCGCCGAAGTCGCATGACGCCAACTTACCCAGCAGGCCAGCCGCTCAACCGGGTCGCCGTGTGCAACCATGGGCGCGTGCGCCGATGGCTGGTAACGCTGTTCGCGACGCTGTGTTTGGGCGCGACCGCATCCGTGCCCGTCGGTCACGCCGACTACACACCGTGGTTCGCCCCGAAGGTCGGCAACGCCGCCCAGGTCGTTTCCGTTACGGGGGCAGGGGGCTCGTCGGCCAAGGTCGACGTCTTCCAACGGACTGATGCCGGATGGCAACCGGTCCGGGTCGGCATTCCAGCGTTTGTCGGCTCGAACGGCATGGCACCCGAAACCCATGACGGCCAAGCGAAGACTCCCATGGGCATCTTCACACTCGACTTCGCCTTCGGCACCGCATCAAACCCGGGCGGGGGCCTGCGGTACGTCCAGGTCGGTCCCGATCATTGGTGGGACGGTGACATGAAGAGCCCGACCTACAACACCATGCAGGTGTGCAAGAAGGCGCAGTGTCCGTTCAACACCGATCCCGCCAGCGGCACCGAGAACCTCGACATCCCGCAGTACGTGCATGCCGTGGTGATGGGTGTCAACAAGGAGCGAGTTCCCGGCAACGGTGGAGCGTTCTTCCTGCACGCCACAGACGGCGGCCCGACCGCGGGTTGCGTCGCGATCGATGACGGCACGCTTGTCGACATCATCCGATGGTTGCAGCCCGGCGCGCTCATCGCGGTCACCCAGACGTAGTCAAATATTCAGTGCGTCACCGGGTTTCACCTTGAACCTAGTGAAGGACTCGGTGGACATGTTGATCTCGTACGTGCGCTGGTATCCGGTGGCGCTGATCTTCCAGCCGTCGGGGGTGCGGCGGTAGCGATCGTGGTAGAACGCCGCGCCGTAGAGCATGAAGTCGAAGTCCGGCACGACGACCCGGTCCTGCAGGTACCAGATGCCGGTGGCCTCGTCCCCGTCGACGTCGATCTCGGGGTGTGTCACCCGGTGCTCGGTCAGAATGTTGGCAGGCATGGCGGAACGCATGAATTCGACCAACGAGTCGCGGTCGGTGAAGTGGTGCTCCTCGCCCAGCGAGCTCCCGTAGTCGCCGACAACGTCCTCGGTCAGCGTGTCCGCGAAGTCGTCCCAGTGCTTGGTGTCCAGCGCCCTCAGGTAGCGGTACTTCACTCGCTCGATCTCGTCGATATCACCCATGGGCGGGGATACTACTGAGCCGCGGTGAGATCGGTTTGCTCGGTCTGCCAACCACAGGGAAGTCAAGGGAGTCCCAGTACCCTGCGTGACAGTGCTGAAACTCAAGACTTCAAAAGCAAGCTGGCGGAACGCTGTTCAGACGGGTCGCGTGCGGAGTGTCTGAGCCGTATATGCCCATATCGGAGCTATGGTGTGGGCCGTTATGAGCGACCCCTTGGGGTTGTCAGTCGGGACAACAAACCTGGTCGCGGCGCGTGTCGGCAACCAACCTGTGACGCGCCGCTCGGTGCTGACCCTCCCGAATTCGAGCGACACGATCAACGGGTTCGTCGAACGCGTGGGAGACCGCGTCCCACTGGTGACACCCGATGGGAAGAGCTACCGCGCCGAACAACTGCTCGTCGCGGCACTCGAGGCGATGGTGCAGGTCGGCGGGGGTACGTCAGCCGACATCGCGATCGCCGTTCCTGCGCACTGGGGTCCGTCGACGGTGTGGGCGCTGCAGAGCGCGCTGGGAAGCAGCCAGACGCTGTCGCAGGCCGGTGAGCCGGTCCGACTGGTCTCCGACGCCGTGACCGCGTTGACAGCGCTGCAGGCCAACCCCGGAATCTCCGCGGACGGTGTGGTCGCCCTGCTCGATTTCGGTGGCAGCGGCACCAGCATCACCCTGGCAGACGCCGCGTCGTCATTCGAGCCCGTTGCCGAGACGATGCGATACCCGGACTTCTCCGGTGACCTGATCGATCAGGCGTTGCTGGGTCACGTTTTGGACAACCTCGCCGGCGACGTCGATCCGGGCGGAACGGCAGCGGTGGGATCGCTCACCAGGCTCCGGGAGGACTGCCGGCTGGCAAAGGAGCGGTTGTCGACCGACACGGCGACCCGGTTGGTCATCGATCTTCCCGGGTACCGCTCCGAAATTCGGCTCACCCGAGACGAACTCCAGGAGTTGATACGGCCATCTCTGGATGGCGTCATTTCGGCCCTGGGCGAAGTGACCGAACGCAACGGGACGGCGCCGAACGGCTTGGCCGCGCTCGCGATCGTAGGCGGCGGCGCCAGTATCCCCTATGTCACACAACGTCTTTCCGAGCACACTTCGCTACCCGTGGTCACCACACCACAACCCGCCCTCAACGCCGCCGTCGGCGCCGCGCTGTTCGCCGCGTTCGGCGCCGACGCCGATGCGCCGACGGGAGCCGCTGCCGCCGCGATGGCAGACGCCGATGCGCCGACGGGTGCCGCTGCCGCCGCCACCGACGCCACCGCGGCAGCGGCTGTGTTCGACGGGCCGCTCCCCGACGAGCCGGGCTCGGCGACGTTTCGTGCATTGGCGTGGTCGCAGGAGGAGGGCGGCGAGGAGCCGGTCCCGTACACCGGCGAAAACCCTTACGAGATAACGGATACCGAGATTCGACCGTCGGTCCAGTATGTGCCCGCGACGGGCCCGATAGCCGAGCTGCCGCGACGGTCGTTTCACCGGATGGCCTCACTCGTGATCGGGGTGGCCGCGGTCATCGCGATCATCGCCGTCGGCGGCGTGGCGTACGCCCTTACCGGTACCAGTGAAAGCACCAAGGCCACCAAGGAGTCGGGTGTCGAATCGCCGAAGCAGCCCGAACCCGAGCCGCCGTCGCCGCCGAAGCAGGAGAGCCCCGAGCCACCTCCGCCGAGCCCGCCGCCACCACCGGCTCCGGCCAGCGAGGTGACCGTCACCAGCGAAGCGCCGCCACCACCCCCGCCGTCGCCGACGTGGACGCCGACCACGACCGAACGCACCACGACGAGAACGACCACCACGTCGCCGACCACGACGACAACGTCTCCGACCACCACGACGACGTCTCCGACCACCACGACGACAACGACGACGACCACCACCACCAGCACCACGCCGTCGATGACGACGAGCTACATCAGAGTCCCGTTCGTGCCGGTGCCGGTGCCGATCCAGGTCCCCAATACCGGCCCGACATATGAGCAGCAGGTTCCGGCATATCAGCAGCCCCCGGCATATCAGCAGCCGCTGTACCCACAGAGTCCCTGGGGCTAGTGGCACACTGGGTTGATGAGCAGCAATGGTCCGTTCGGTTTCGATCCGGACGACTTTGATCGAGTTATCCGTGAGGCCGGCGAGGGACTGCGCGACGCAATCGGCAAGGTCTTCGACATCACCGGTGAGCGCGCAGGCTGGGGCGTTCTCTTCGACGAGTTTTCGCGGCGCCAGCGACATGAGCCGGAAACGACCGGCGAGACCGGGGACGGGGTGTGGGCGATCTACACCGTCGACGACGAGGGAAAGGCCCACGTCGAAGAGGTGTACGCCGCGGAGCTCGATGCGCTACGGGCGAACAAGAACAACACCGACCCGACGCGCAAGGTGCGCTTCCTGCCATACGGAATAGCGGTCAGCGTGTTGGACACGTCGCCTGACGCCCCTGATGCAGCGGGCGCATCAGACGCCACAGACGACTCGGACTAGCTAGACGTTCCTCGGATGGTGGCAGGCCGCCAGGTGTCCCGGCCGGTGGTCGAGCAGGGGCGGCTCGTCTGACGCGCAGACGTCGGTCGCCCACGGGCAACGCGTGTGGAAGTGGCAGCCCGGCGGCGGGTCGATGGGACTGGGCACGTCGCCTTCGAGCACCAGACGTTCCCGCGCCTGGTTGCGCTTCGGATCGGGGATGGGGACCGCCGACAGCAGCGCGTTGCTGTAAGGATGGATAGGCTTGTCGTAGAGTTCGTCTGCGCCGGAGTTCTCGACGATCTTGCCGAGGTACATGACCGCGATCCGGTCGGACACATGGCGGACGACACCGAGGTCGTGCGCCACGAAGAGGTAGGACAAGCCGAACTCGTCCTGAATGTCCTCGAGCAGGTTGATGATCTGCGCCTGCACGGAGACGTCCAGTGCGGACACCGGTTCGTCGGCGACGATCAGCTTGGGGCGCACGGAAAGTGCGCGCGCGATGCCGATCCGCTGGCGCTGGCCGCCGGAGAACTCGTGCGGGAATCGGTTGTAGTGCTCGGCCGACAACCCGACCCGGTCGAGGAGATCCTGCACTTGGCGCTTCAACTCCGCACCCGAGGCAAGGCCGTGCAACTCGAGCGGGTCGCCGACGATCTGGCCCACCCGCTTGCGTGGATTCAACGAGGCGAACGGATCCTGGAAGATCATCTGCATCTGGCGGCGAAGCGGGCGCAGGCCGCGTCGTGACCGTCCGACCAGTTCCTGGCCGGCGAACTTGACCGACCCGGACGTCGGCGTCGTCAGCTGCAGGAGCGCTCGGCAGAGCGTCGACTTGCCGCACCCCGATTCGCCAACCAGCCCTAGGGTTTCGCCCTCGTTGAGGGTGAAGCTGACACCGTCCACCGCACGTACGCGGGCAACCTCGCGGTCGACGACGATTCCCGACCTGATCGGGAAGTGTTTGACGAGGTCGGTCACCTCGAGAAGCGGATCGCCCTTAGCCATACTGCTCCTCGCGTGCGCCGCGATGTGCCGCCTTTTCGGCCGCGTCGAGCCAGCAGCGGTCGAGATGCATTCCGCCGGTGCGCGGTTCGAGAGGCGGCGGCTCGGTGCACTTGTCGAAGACGTGTGAGCAGCGCGGCGCGAACCGGCAGCCGGACGGCGGATTCAGCAGCGACGGGGGTGCGCCGGGGATCTGCGCGAGCCGCTCGGTTCGCGGCTGGTCGAGGCGGGCCAGCGACCCGAGGAGTCCCCACGTGTAGGGATGCTTTGGCTCGTAGAAGATTTCGTCCAGGGTGGCATCCTCGACGACCTGTCCCGCGTACATCACGAGCACCCGGTCGGCGATCTCCGCGACGACGCCGAGGTCGTGGGTGATGATGATGACCGCGAGGCCGCGCTCCCGGTTGAGCCGGTCGATCAGCTGCAGGATCTGGGCCTGGATGGTGACGTCGAGCGCCGTGGTCGGCTCGTCGGCGATCAGCACGTCGGGTTCGAGTGCCAGTGCCATGGCGATCATCACGCGTTGGCGCATACCGCCGGAGAACTCGTGGGGGTAAAGCCGCACCCGCCGTTCGGGATTGGGAATCCCGACCGAGCGCAGCAGTTCGACCGCCTGGGACCGGGCTTCCTTCTTGGAGACGTCGCGGTGTGCCCGGATCATCTCTGTGATCTGGTCGCCGACCCGGTAGACCGGGTTGAGCGCACACATCGGATCCTGGAAAACCATCGCGATCTGCTCGCCGCGGACGTCGCACAGCTGGTCGTCGCTCAGGCCGTTGAGCTCGCGGCCGCGGTAGTTGACCGAGCCGGTGATCCTGGCGTTGGAAGCGCGAGTGAGCCCGGTCAGCGTCTGGGCGGTAACGCTTTTACCGCAACCGGATTCGCCGACGATCGCGAGAACCTCGCCCGCGGCCAACTCGAACGAGACGCCGTCGACCGCCTTCACCACGCCGTCTTCGGTGGCGAAGCTGACGCGGAGGTCGTCGACCTTGAGGATGGCATCGCTCATGCCGGCGCCGCCTCTCCGAGTCGGATTCGCGGGTCGAGCACCGCGTAAAGGATGTCGACGATCGTGTTGAACAGCACGATGAAGAATGCACCGAACATCACCACCGCCATCAACGGCGGCAGATCGAGGGACCGGATCGCCTCTCCGGCATACAGTCCGACACCGTCGAGGTTGTACACGGTCTCGGTGAGGATCGCGCCGCCGCCGACCACCATGCCGAAGTCGAGGCCGAACAGCGTGATGACGGGGATCATCGAATTGCGCAACACGTGGCGGATCCGGACCTGCCGTTCGGACAGTCCCTTGGCTCGCGCGGTGCGGACGTAATCCTCGTTCATCGCGTCAAGCATGTTCGATCGCAGTACCCGGCTGTAGATGCCGACGAACAGCACGGCCAAGGTGAACCAGGGCAGGACCAGGTGGTACGCCCAATCCAGCGGATCCTCGGACAGCGGCACATAACTGCCCGTCGGGAACAACTCCACCTTGAAGCTGAGGAAGTACAGCAGCATCGCCGCCAACCAGAAAACCGGCAACGAAATCCCCACCAGCGAAAGGATTGTCAGCGCGCGATCGGTGAACCTGCCCGCATACACCGCGCTGAGGTAGCCGAAGAGGATCGCCAGCGACATCCAGATCACCGCGGCGCCGATGCACAACGAGAAGGTCGCGGGCACTCCCTCCCAGATCTGCTGGACGACGTTGCGGTCTTTGGCATAGGACGTCAACTGGCCCGTGAAGATCTGCTTCATCATCGTCAGGTACTGGATGGGCAGCGGCTTGTCGAGGCCGAGATCGGCGCTGACCCTGGCGATCAGCGCCGGATCGGCGTTCTTGCCCGCGATGCGCACGGCTGGGTCGGAGTTGGGAATGACGTTGAAAATCAGGAACACGATGACCGAGATCGCGAACAACACCGCGACCATTCCCAGCAGCCGCCTTGCGACGAAACGGGCCATCGGCTAGTGCTCCAACCGGATCTTCGCCTTCGGGTCCATCGCGTCGCGGAGCCCGTCACCGAATACGTTCAGCGACAACACGGTTGCGACGATCATCAACCCTGGCACGACGGTGAGGTGAGGCGCCGTGAAGATCACCTGGTACCCGTCGGAGATCATGGTGCCCCACGACGCGTTGGGCGGTCGCACGCCTGCGCCCAGGAACGACAGCGCCGACTCGAGCAGCATGTTGTTGGCGATGTTCAGCGTGAAGAACACGACGATCGTCGAGATGATGTTGGGCAGCAACTCGCTGATCATGATCCGCAGCGGCCCCTTCCCTTGTGCCACTGCGGCTTCGATGAACTCCTTCTCACGCAGCGCTAGGATCTCGCCGCGGATCGGTCGGGCGACGTAAGGCACATACACCAGGCCGATGATCAGGATCGGAATCCAGATCGAGTCGCCCGCGATCGCGATGGGGCCGAGCTTGAGACCGCCGATGGACAGGGTGGTGCCGAGCGCGATGCCGAGCAAGAGCACCGGGAAGGCCCAGATCACATCCATCGTCCGCGACAGGACCGAGTCGATCCAGCCCCGGTAGTACCCGGCGAGCAGGCCGACGATCACCGCCAGGATCGTGGTGACCGCCGCCGCCGCGAGGCCGACGTAGATCGATGTTCGACCGCCGTACATGAGCCGTACCATCACGTCGCGGCCGTTCTGGTCGGCGCCCAGCAGGAACTTCCCGTGCAGACCGGGGCCCAGCGGTGTGCCGTCGGGAGCGACGACGTCGGTCTCCTTGCCGCCGATCATCACCTTGTCGGTCAGGTGGTTCTCGTTCGGCCCGGTGTGTGCGACGTGGTCGGCCCACAGCGGCGCCGCCAAACAGAACAGCACGATCAGCACGAACAGCACGGCACATATCAGCGCGACTTTGTTGCGCCGCAGGCGAAGCCACGCCAGATACCAGGGGCTACGACCCTGGATCTGCGACGCGGGCACACCCGTCGGGATCGGCGGCTCGCCGGGAGCCTCCAGCGAGTCGATCGGTGCGACCATCGCCGGCTACTTGATCGCGAATGACGTGTAATCCTGATTGAACAGCAGATGGTGATACGACTTGTCGAAGTCCATGCGCTCGGACAGGAACGTCGTGAACTGCTCGTTGCCGTACGGAGCCCACACCGCCTGTTCCATGTAGTTCTTGTCGAGTTCTGCATACCCCTGCTCGACACCACCGTCGCCGATCAGCTTGGTCCGCAGATCGTTCATTTTCGCATCGTTTTCGGCGATGTTGACGCGCGACAGATTATTGCCGTTGGTGGGCAGAATGCTTGCACCGTTCAGTAGCGGACGGAAGAAATCGTCCGGATGCGGGAAGTCCTGGAACCAGTCCGCGAAGCCGGTGTCGACGTCGGGTGTCGATTGGTTACCGACGGTCGTCCAATAGACATCGCCCGCAATCACTTTCAGTGTCGCATTGAACCCGAGCTGAGTGAGCAGATCGTGGTAGTACTCGCCGATCCGCTTGCGGTCGGGCTCGTCGTCGGTCCACACCGTGATGTCTTTGTCTGCCGGGTTTGCCTCGGCGATGAGCTGTTTCGCCTTGTTCATGTCGGGACCGGGGTAGAGCTTGAACTCGTGATAGCCGGGCATGCCAGGAGGCAGGATCTGCTGCGTCGGATGCATCCGGCCACCGAAGATGCGGTTGAGTGCTTCGGGGTCGACCGCGTAGTTGATGGCCTGACGCACCTTGATGTCGTTGAACGGCGCTTTCTCGGTGTTCATGAAGAAGTAGTAGGTGTTGATCGAGTCCTCCAGCCGGAAGCGATCGCTGTACTTGGCTTTGACCTCTGCGAGGCGGTCCGCGACCGGCGGGTCGAGCATGAAGTCGACCTTGTTCTGCTCGACGTCGGTCACCTGCGCGCTGTTGTTCTTGTTCTCGTTGACGATGATCTTGTCGACGTTCGCGTCGACCACCTCGTCGGCGCCTGCGTCCTTGACGGTCTTGAAGTTCGGATTGCGCTCCATCGTCAGAGTGCGCGGGGCATTGACGCTGCTGATCATGAACGGTCCGCTGGCGGGTGGGGGAGTATTCGTCGCGTCCTTGTCCAGTGGCGTGCTCGGTGGCACCGGTGCGGCGAACATCAGGCCGAGCACGTTCTCAAAGGTGCCGTTGGGCTCCGTCAACGTGATGGTGATGTCGCCCGTGTTGTCGTCGGTCTTGATTCCGCTGATCGTGTCGGCCTTCTTGTCGGCGTAATCCTGAGCGCCGACAATCTTGTTGTAGAACACGGAGCCACCGGAGTCGGTTCTGAACAGCCGCTGGATGCCGTACGTGAAGTCCGAGGCCTTGATCGGAGTGCCGTCCGAGTACTTCATGTTCGACCGCAGCTTGAGCTTGTACGTCTTGCCGTCGGGGGAGATGTCGGGCATCTTCTCCGCCAATGCCGGGACCACCTGAGTGCCGTCCTTGCCCTTCGCGTGCTTGTAGGTCAGCAGTGGCGTGTAGACGTTCCACAGCACCTCCCATCCCTCGACGGTGTAGGACAGCTGCGGGTCGACATAGTCGGGGAACGAGGTGAGGGCGATGTTGATCTCGCCGCCGCCACCTCCACCGCCGCCCCCACCCTCGCTCTTCTTGCCGCACGCGGCGGCGCCGAATGCGGTGAGGGCGATGACGCAGGCGATGACCAGAATCTTGCGCAGTGCTTTCATGGGGCTCCCTTTGGCAGGCAATCCGGACACTCCCCATACACTTACGCCACGTCTGTGAAGTTGGTGTGACCTTCGGGGAATCTCGGCTATTGCACCCTCTGGCACAACCGATAACGCCGCAACTCGAAGAGGTTATGATCTTGTTCGAGAAGGTCGAGGTGGTGTTTGCGCATGCATTCGACACTTCTTTGCGCCCCCGGCGAACGCCCCCGTTTAACTGGCCCTTCACGGGCGTTAAATTTTGCTAAGGGGCTGGCACGAATTCGCTATGTGTGTCACCATGGGCGGTAACACCTGCCAAATGTCGGTGCGGGTATACAAGATAGGACACCTAATGGGGACACAAAGTCGTTTGCCTCGTCGCCTCGCTGCCGTTGCCGGACTGGGTGCGATTGCCACCATGGGCATGATCACCGCAGGTTGCGCCGGTAAGGAAAAGGCGCCAGAAACTTCGACGACTACGACCACGACGACAACCACCACGTCGCCCGCGGCTCCGGTCTCGCCGACCGAGAAGGCTCCGCGCATCAACCCGCAGGCGCCGAACCAGTTCACCCCTCCGGTTCTTGCCCCGCCGCCCTCGCAGGCGCAGCCAGGCGAACATGGTCGGCACGTAACCAACGGCTCCTAGGCTCATCACGGAATCACGGAAGCGCCTGTCGGCGCTCGTCACTGCTTCGGCGCTGATCGTCGCGTCGGGGCTGAGCGCCGGCTGTGCGCCGACCAATTCGGCGGTCATCACGGGGCCGTTTGCGTCGCTGCTGGCAAGTTCGACTGACCTCGGTCCGTCGCATGTGGGCGATGCGCAACTCACCGTCGCACTGCCGAGCCCGAATCGGCCCGAGGCTCTGACGAATTGGGCGAGCGCGCGAGGGCTACGGGTGCGCTGGCGTTCCGGTGACGAGTGGGCGATCGTCGAGGGGGCCGCCGATGATCTGGCGCGCGCGTTCGAGGTGCCGGTGAAGGATTACCGGGGCCGAAAGGGGCAGGTTTTCTACGCGTCGCCGCAGCAGCCTGCGATACCCACGGCACTGAACGACGTCGTCACCGGTGTCGGCCGGATCATGGGCTACACCCCCCATCGCATAAACCGGCCGGACATTCTTCCGCGCGACGTGCAGAAGGGCGGCCTGCGTCCCACCGGGCTGCTGGATGCATACAACGCCACCCCGCTGGCGAAGCAGGGACACACCGGCAAGGGCGCAACCATCGTGTTCTTCGAGTTCGACGGATTCGACCAGAAGGACCTCGACACCTTCGCCGACTCATCCGGATTGCCGAGGTTCACCCCTGAGATTGTCGGGGGTGTGGCGGACGAAGCCCACGGCGAGACGACGATGGATCTCCAAGTGGCGCATGCGATTGCGCCCGATGCACACCTGGTCTACGTCAACGCCAGGCCGACGTTGGAGGGTGACGGGGCCTACGAGAAGATCGGCCGGATGTTCGAGGACGCCGATCGGAAGTTCCCCGGCGCGGTATGGAGCCTGTCGATCGGATGGGCGTGCGACAAGTTCGTCAACGCCACCGACCTCGCTCCCGTCGATGCCGCGTTGGCCAAGGCTCAAGGACACGGCACGTCGACATTCGACGCGACCGGTGACAATGCCGGCCTTGAGTGCAAGGGTGCCGACGAATGGTCGTCACCGCCTGGGCCGGATGACATTGGGCTGGACGCGATCTCGTCGATGCCCACGATGACCGCTGTCGGCGCCACAACGCTGTCGACGGGTCCGCGGGGGCAGTGGCTGTCCGAGTATGCCTGGTTCGATTCGCCGCTGTCGCAAGGCACAAGCGGCGGCGTGTCGAATCTGTTCCCGAGGCCGCAATGGCAGGAAAAGCTGGCGGTGGATCGAGACACGGCGCGGCGCAGGCTATCGCCGGATGTCGCCGCGGTCGGTGATCCGATCACCGGTGTGAGGTTCGTCTTCGGACAGAACGAGTACGTCGGAGCAGGCACGTCCCAGGCAGCTCCGATTTGGGCCGCACTGACGGTGCTGATGAACCAGTACCTGACAACCAACGGTGGCCGGCCGCTCGGCAACATCAATCCGCTGCTGTATCGGGTGGCGGCCGGTGCCGACCTACCGGGTTTTCGCGATGTTCGCCTGGGCGGCAACGCGGTTGACGTCTCGACGCCCGGCTACGATGTCGTGACGGGACTCGGCAGCCCCAACACTTACAACCTTGCCCAGAACTTCCTCAAGATCCAATCGCAGGTGACGCCAGGATGACACGCCCGCCCGCCAGCAATGGGGGCGTGTCGACGATGTCGTGCTGGTCTTGTGAAACAGAGGTGCCGACCGCGGCCTTCTGCGGATCGTGCGGCGCGCATCTGCCGGAAGGACGGGGTGGCGCTCGTGACCGGCTCCGGATGGACGCGTATGCGGCTGCCCCGAGCGAGCACGTGGTGCGGCTGTCCGTCGCGAGTTCCCTCTTCCCCCACTTGTCGCGACGCTCACGCGCAGCGTTTCGGGTGGGTCTCGCGGCTCTCTTCCTCGTACTGGTCGTCGTCTCTCTGCTGCGGTGGCAGGCCGCGCTGATCGCGATCAGCGCGGTCGGTCTGCCACTGGTGTTCCTCCTCTACCTGTACGAAGCGGATGTCCACCGCGACTTGACGCTTCGGACGTTGGTGCCGACCGCGCTGCTCGGCGTCGGACTCGGCATCGGATGGGCAATGGCGACAGGCTCGTTCGTCGCCGACTTCTACAGCGTGTCGTTCGCCAACCCGGAGTCCAGAAGAGTGGCGCTACTGGTGGGAATCCTGGTACCCATCGGCGGAGCGATGATGATGCTGGTGCCCGTGGTGATGAAGCGGTTCGTCCGCCCGACCCGGGAGTCGTTGGACGGGTTCGTCGTTGGGGCGCTTGGCGCGATCTCGTTCACCGCGGCAGGCACGCTGACCCGGCTGGCACCGCAGTTCGCCACCGGATTGTTCGCCGGTGACCGACCCGCCAGCATGCTGATGATCCAGGCCGGCCTACAGGGGGTTGCCATTCCGCTGACCACGGCGGCGTTGGGCGGATTGGTCGGCGCGGCATTGTGGTTTGGCCGACGAAAGCTCTTGGTGGCCAGCGTCTTGGGAACATTGGCCCTATACGCTTTTATCGGCCTGTTGGACGCGAGCCCGCTGCCGGAGAGTCTGCATCTCGGTGCTCATCTCCTGATCGCCGCTATCGCATTGCTGGCTCTGCGAATCGGCCTGCACGCAGCGCTGCTGTACGAGGAACACGATCCAGGGAATCCGAGCGGACAGATCCTTTGTCCCGAGTGCGACCATGTGGTTCCCGATATGGCGTTCTGCCCGAACTGTGGGGTTGCCGCCGCAGCGGAGTCACGAACGTCGCGGGCCGCGCGTCGGGCCGCTGTCGGCGATGTAGACGGAATGCCGCAGGCGGGCTACGCCACACCCGAGGGGGTGTATGCGGTTGCGCCGGTTCGCTATACGACACATGGTCGGCTGACCACGGCGTTGGGCGCCGGCCTCGCTGTGGCGGTCGCGGCGGGGGTGACCGCGTCGGTTCTATCGACGCCGATGCGTCCGAACTACACGTGCCCGCCTGACTGCGGTCGGCCGCCGATCGGCCAGCCGATCGACACCAATCCGCGCTACATGTCCGAAGACGGAGAGTTCTCTGTGCAGTACCCCGCTCCTGGATCGCTGTACAAGGCGACGCTGCATGAGGACTGGGTCGAGCTGGCATATCTCGGCGGTGACACGGGCACCCTGGATCTGTGGGGGGAGGCTGCCGCGAAGCGCACTCCGAAACAGATCATCGACCAGATGATGGCCGAGTACTACCCCGACGCCACGATCGCCTATGAGATCCCCAACGCCATGGTCGGTTACCAGCCGGGCTACGGCGCCGTATTCGACGACTACCCGCAGGATTCCAGCGGCAAGTACACCCGGCTTCGGCTGGTGGCACTGTGTTCGGTGAAGAACGACTATGCGCTGATCGCCGCGGCGAGCGGCCCGTACCATGAGTTCACGCCTGACTTCGGTACCGGTCACCCATCGGGGGTCAACCTCGCATTAGCCCTGGATATGGGGAAGTACGTCAACAGCTTTCGCTGGCACAGCGAGCCGTCAGATTGACGCAGCCGTTGAGGCCGTGAATCTGACAGGCATGCAGTGTATGC
Source organism: uncultured Actinomycetota bacterium (assembly GCA_963813275.1). Taxonomy (GTDB): domain Bacteria; phylum Actinomycetota; class Actinomycetes; order Mycobacteriales; family Mycobacteriaceae; genus Mycobacterium. The sequence goes on from CAWEYH010000004.1 coordinate 515,862, forward strand.
CGTTCATCAGGTTGGACCGCACGCGCTCGACCGGCCCCGCGAGCTCCAGATCCTTCATCCGCGACAGCACCTCCGGAATGATCGCGGAGGCCTCAACGCGAGCGAGGTTCGCACCAAGGCAGAAGTGGGTGCCGCCACCGCCGAAGGCAAGATGCGGGTTCGGCGCCCGGCCGATGTCGAAGCGGTCGGGCTCGTCGAACCGGGATTCGTCGCGATTGGCCGACGGGTAGAACATCGCCGCCCGGTCGCCCGCTTTGACGGAGATCCCGCTCAGTTCAGTGTCTTTGGTTGCTGTGCGTACGAAGACCGTGACGGGGCTCGTGTAGCGAAGCATCTCCTCGATCGCGGTCGGCGTCAGGGACGCGTCAGCCACGAGGCGCGCTTGCTCGGCCGGGTGGTCCATCAACGCGAGGATGCCCGCGGCGACCAGGTTGCGCGTCGTGTCGCCGCCGGCGTTGATGAGCAACAGGAAGAACATGTTGAACTCGAGGTCAGTGAGGCGCTCGCCGTCGACCTCGGCTTGCAGCAGCGAGGTCGCGATGTCGTCGCCCGGCACCGCGCGCTTGCGTGCGGCGAGCTCCGTGCCGTACTCGAACATCTGCATCTGCGCATCCAACACGTGTGAGTGCTCGATGTGCGTGTCGCCGACCGCACCGCTGTTCATGATCTCGGTCAGTTCGTACAGCCGGCGACCGTCTTCCAGTGGGATCCCGAGCAGTTCGGCGATGACAAACGAAGGCAGAGCTCCTGCGATGTCATCGACGAAGTCGCATTCGCCTCGCTCCATCACGTCGTCCACGATCTGTCGCGCCATGCCCGCTACGTGTTCGTTCAGCCGTGCGACCTGTCTCGGTGTGAACCCTCGGCTGACCAGTGCGCGCAGCTTGGTGTGTCGCGGCGGGTCCATCGTCAGCATCATCAGCGCCAGCTGGAACTCGTCTTCTGGCCGCGCCGGCTCGAAGAACACCCCGGACGCCTGCGATGACCATGTCGCGCTGTCCCGAGAAACCGCGAGGATGTCGTCGTATCCCGTCAGCGCCAGAAACCCCGGCCCGTCGCCATACGGATGCCATGCGACCGGCGCACGCCGCCGGAGCTCCCGGAATGCGTCGTAGGGCATGCCGGACAGGTAGGTGTCGGGATCGGCAAGGTCGACGCCGCCGATGCTGATGGCATCTTCTGGCACGTCACACAGTGTGACCGACGAGGTCGACCGGCGAGACACATCGAACCGGTCGAGCGAAAACTGCCGGCTCGGTTAAGGCACCCGGCCGATTCGACGCGCATCGCAGATTACCGGCGTTCTCCGCCGACCCCGCCGTTGACGCGCCGATGAGCTGCGAAAACGTTATCGGCTCAGAAGAACTGCGTGGTTTGGGTGCTGGTGCCGTTGTCGCAAGTGACGTTGATGTTCCAGTTGTCGAACTTGGGAACGGCCGGGACGATCTTGAGATCGGTCGACTTGTTCGCTTCCAGTCGGAAGGCGCGCTGGAAGTCGTCCGCGTCATAGGTGCACTGCGAGGTGACGCCGCTGCGGTCGGTGATGTGGACGTTCAGCCCGCCGAGGGTGTTTCCCTATATTTTCTCGGCCGCCGATCGAACGACCACCGGGGCAGTGCTTGCTGTGTCAAATAACAGATGCCTTTCTTAAGGGAATATTGAGGGATGCTGTGAATTCGGCGGTTTGCTCGTATGGTGCTATCTGATGGGTAGGCATAGTGTGCCCCGCAGCCGGCGCAAGCCGTCGGCTGCCGTGGCTGCGGTCGCCGCCCCCTATGCCCTTCTGCTCGCCGCAGGCGGAGATCTCAATCCACTCGCCACGGCCAGCGAGAACCATCAGCCAGCCGATCAAGTCGTCGACGCCGTAGCACCGTCCGGCGTGGCGATCGTGGCGGCAGCACCGACGGCATTCGCACCGACCCCCTCGAGTGTGGAGTCAGCCGTGAGCGTCGCTCCGGTCCAGTTCGCGTCGGCGTCCCGGTACCGCGTCTACAACCGAGAGGCCGAGCGGGTGTTACCCGTCGGGGTCGCCCCGGAGCGCGGCCTTCAGGTCAAGACCATCCTTGTTGCGCGCAGCGTCAGCGCCCTGTTCCCGGAGATCCACACCATCGGCGGCGTTCGGCCCGACGCGCTGAGGTGGCATCCCGACGGGCTGGCTCTCGACGTGATGATCCCGAACCCGAGCTCTCCTGAGGGCATCGCGCTCGGAAACCGCATCGTGGAGTTCGCGCTCGAGAACGCGGACCGGTTCGATCTGCAGGACTGCATCTGGCGTGGCGTGTATTACACGCCCAATGGCGCCAAACCCGGCGGCTACGGTCACTTTGACCATGTCCACATCACGACGCACGGCGGCGGATACCCCACTGGCGACGAGGTTTACATCCGCTGAGCTTGCCAGGCTCGGGCGGCGATGAGCTCGGGCACCAACACCTCCGTCATCAACCGAACGGTGTCGTCAGCGTCGCCTGGATAGCGCAAGTTGTACTGCGCGCCTTCAACATTTCCCCCGACGCCGACGACGGTGCTGCCCCGCGCGATCGTCCACTCCGCCAGCTGTGCTTCCCACTCCGATCCAGCGAAGACCAACAGCCGGTAGTCGGTGGTCTTGGTCAGGTAGACGTCGACGTGGCTCCAGTCACCGGTTTCGCAGCCGACCGCGGGCAGCCGCGGACCCTCGCGCAGCATCAACGCGCCCTGCTGCGCCGAACAGAACCGGTGCGCCGGCGCCGCCAGGTACGTGCCCGACGGACCGAGCAGCGGCTCGGAAACCTCCAAGCGCCAGTCGGTCTCGGTGTCGAGTAGGTAAGCGCTCGCATCGGCCGATGCCGCGACGGCCGTCGCGAGCGCATCCGTGCCTGAACCCGTCAGGTGGCATTCCAGCGCCAGCAGCAGCGCCAGCGTGTGCTGGTAACTGCGGCAGGCAACCCCGCCGACCTCCGGTTCGGCCATCAGGTCGACGACGGCGTCACAGCGCTGCGCAATAGCCGAGCCTGCCGTATTCGTCAGCGCGACCTTGTGCACCGACTCGGGTAACCGACTCAGTGCGTCCAGCGTTTCGGCCGACCCTCCGCTGGCCGACGTCGCCACGACAAGCGTCGCTTCATCCCATGACGGGAGCAGCGTCGACGACGCCAGTTCCGAGGACACGATCAAACCTCGTGCGCGCGTGCGCGCTGCCGCCACACCGCCTGCGTAGGCCGACGATCCCATGCCGATCAACACGACCCGCTCGACGTCTGCGGGTACTACCTGCGCCCAGGGGTTCTCGTCGGCCAGCGACGTTGCGAGCCGTTGCAGTACCTCGGGTTTGCGGTACAGGTCGGCGGCGAATCCGTCGGGCTTCACGATCGGGCCCTTTCGTCGAGAAGAGCGGGTAGTGCCGCGTCGGGAACATACATCCACCGCGGCAGATGTCTTGTCGCGTAAATGATCTCGCGCAACACCTGTTGCATTCGGAAGGCATACAACGGTGTCGGATCGTACAGGTCGCCGTGACCGAGGTTCGCGATTCGCTCAACGTACGCGCGGAGGAATGCCGATCGGACCGCGTCATCGACCTCGGCCAGCGCTACTGGGTCGAGGGTGGCGTACCTGCGTGCGACGATCGCCGCATGAGCCAGCGACTGTGTCATTCCCGCGACGTCGAGTGCTGCAGGAATCGGCAGGATCCGTTGTGGCGCAGGTAGCACGGGGTTGCCGTCGAAGTCGGTAACGATGAAGCGGTCGTTGCTACGCAGCACCTGACCGACGTGAAGGTCGCCATGCCCCTCGATCACCGGAGTTCCCGCCAGGCGACCGAGGATGTCCAGCGTGCACTGAATGTCGCCGCGATGCGCAGCCGCGAAATCATGTAGTGGGCAGGCGGTCTCGAGCGTCTCGAACGCGGCGTCGCGCCACCGGGCCGCGTCTTCTCGCGACGCGACTGTGGCCGTGCTGGCGAGCGCGGCGTGAAGTTCGGCGACCACGGTGCCGACGTCGGTCGCCGCATCGACCGCCGGGGCGGGGTGACGGCCGCGGGCGGCGTCGGTGATCAGTTCGACCGCCCAGGTCCAACCGTCCACGGCACCGGGAAGGTATTCGTCGACGCTTGCCACCAGAGTCTCTGCGCCGTCGGGCGGCTGCCAGGTGATCAGGCCCCACGGTCTGGGCATACCGCCGAATCCCGCGTCGCGGAGCATCTGGATCCGTCGCGGGGCGGGATGTGGCCCGTCCTGCAGATGAGTCGCCCATTTCACGACCGCGGCATCGCCGACAATGATCGATTCGTTCGTCTGGTCGACACCGATTGCGCGCTCGCCCAACGCGGTTCGCTCCGCCCACGACTGAATCGTGAAACGGCCCTGCTCCATCGGCCCGCGTGTCCGCGCCAGCAGCGCCAACAGGGCTTCGGCCGCCCCGTCGCCGGACTCCGCGCGCCGCCACTGCCCGTCCGGGTCGCGCACCTCGGGGCGTACAGCCAGACCGTCGGGGCCGGCGACGATGGCCAAGCGCCTGCCGTCGGCGAGGTCGAGCGCGTCGAGCAGATCAGGCAACCGAAGCCCGATGCTGCACACCCACCGCTTCGATGGCGTCCGCGCCGACACGCAGGCCGTCGCGGGCGCGGATCGCGGCGCCGATGTCGGTAAGCCGGTCACGCAGGTCGGTGTCGGCGAGAAGCCGTTCCACCGCGTCCGTCAGCTCGAGGTCGGTGAATGCATAGGTCGGTAGCCGCACGCCGAAGCCGAGTTCGTCGATGCGCTGGGCGTTTTCGTATTGATCCCAGAACAGTGGCAGCACGATCAGCGGTTTGCCGAAGTGCAGCGTCTCGGTGACGGTGTTGTTGCCGCCGTGCGATATCACGAGATCGACCTGTGGGATCACCTTGGTCTGCGGCAGCATCTGAGCGCCGACCATGTTGTCGGCCAACATGATCCGGTCAGCCTGGGGTCCCTTGCTGACGATGAAGCGATGCCGGGTGGTGCCGAGCACATCGACCAGGCGTTGCATGAGCTCGACGTCGGCGCCGCCGAGCGAGCCAAGTGAAAGGTAAATGAGCGCACTGCCTTCGGGCCGGTCGGCGACCTCGGCGGGCAGTTCGTACTCCTCGTCGGTCTCACGCACGCTGGAGTCCATCCGGCTCCAGCTCTCGTCGAGCGGTCGGACGTCGAGGTAGTCGGCCTCGGCCGGGTAGACGTACAGATTGGCGGCGGCGTCGCGCGGCATGAACTCCAGCTCGGGTAGCGCGTCGGCGCCCTGGGCCTGCACCCATGTGTTGAAGTCGGCCCACATCGCGCGATGGGTTCGGTCGAATTCCGCACGGTAGGCGTCCCATTGGCTGCGGTCGGCACTGGGCAGGCCGGAGAACGGCGGCGGCACGTCCGGGCCGCTGATCTCGAGCGGACTGCACGACACGATTCGCACGAATGGCGCACCCGAGGTCACCAGCGCGGGGAAGAGCACGACGTTGTCCTCGACGATGACGTCCGGCCGGTGTTTGGCGATGATCTCGCGCAGCCGCGGCTCGCAGTACTTCGCGCCGTCGATCAGCGCCTGATAGGTCGGCTGGATGAACGACCCGAGCTGTTCGATCGTCGGCTTGCGGAACTCGGGTGCGGTCTCGGCGATGAACTCGGTCCAGAATGCGCCGGCGTCCTCCTCGCCTGCGGTCTCGGCCGGCTCGGCCAGATCGACGAGCTCCTCGATGAACCCCAACGGCGCGAGCTTGCCCGCCCACGAGCTCTCTGCCGCGAACACGATGGTGTGTCCTCGGTCGCGCAGGATGGCCGCAAGGCCGATGCATTGATTCGTCGGGCCGTAGGCGGATTCCGGCCAGAACATGATCGTCAAAGGTGTCGACGCTGTCGGCATGGTCGGACGATACTGTGCCCGCCAAGGCAGTGGGGATGGATATCGGTGAAGCCTTAAGGGTCCAAAGGCAAGTGCAACGACGATTTCTCTGCAATACTTCGCGCTATTGTGCGCGGCCGTCAATAAGCCGCCACCGATGATTGGGTAGCCATGGCAGGCAAACACAGGGCAAAGAAGACCGGCCGACTTCACACCGAGGCGTACGCGTTGCTGGGCACCGGCGCCGTAACCCTCGGCCTGGGCGTGGCGCTTACCGCAGGCACGGGCGTCGCTCAGGCAGAACCCAACAATGCGGCGGTCAGCGGGCCGGGTGCCGGACCGTCAACGGGCAACGTGCCGGGGACGACGGCGATCCGGACGATCGTCAGCGCCCAGAGTGTGAACACGTCGACTCACTCGACCACACCCGCCAATATCGCGGAGGGCGACGCGCCACAGGATGTAGCAACTTCGGTCGTCACCACCAGAGATTCGGTTGTCCCAAAGGCGGATCCGGTTCCAGACTTTGCCGGCGACAACAACCCGGGACCGTCTCAAACTCTGCTTGACCTGTCGCAGCAGAATCCGGACGGGCTGGTCGGAATTCCTGGCTTTAACGCGGCGCCGGGCATTCCGTTCTTCCCGCTGGGCGGAGGCGGTGGCCTGCTCTCGAAGATCCTCGGCGGGGGCGGCCTTTTTTGACGGGTTCCGTCAGGGTCGGAACGTCACTCCGCCGTCGACGCTGATGGTCTGGGCGGTGATGAAGCTGCCGTCGTCGGAGAGCAGCAGCGCGCCCAGAGCTGCGACGTCGTCCGGGTTGCCGAAGCGGGACTTGATCATCTGCCGTGCACGCGTCTGGTCGACGATGCCGTCGGGCATCGGGTTCTCGTCGAACTTGTAGTGCCAAATGAGCCCCGGCGCAATGGCATTGGCGCGGACGCCCTTCGGCCCGTACTTGCGGGCGATGTGCCGCATCAACGCCAGCTCGGCCGCCTTGCTCATCTGGTAGGACACCCGGGTGCCGGCTCCGTTGTAGGCGTCGATCGACGCGGTGAAGACGATCGACCCGCCGCCACCGTCGATCATCGCCGGAATCATGTGCTTGGCGCAGATGACGAACCCGCGGGTGTTGACCCGCATGACCTCGTCGAACGCCTCCAGCGGCAGATCGACCACGCCGCCGGGCAGATACGCGTCGGCGGCGTTGGTGAAATTCACGTGCACGCCGTCGAGGCGGCCGAACGTGTCGATGGCGACCTTGACGATTTCGATGGCGGACTCCTCGTCGGCGCCGTCGAAGGGCACACCGCGTACTCGTGTGCCCGTTGTGTCGAGGTCGGCCGCGACGCGCCGCGACAGCTCGCCGTCCAGATCACCGATCACCAATCGCGCACCCTCATCGGCGTAGCGACGCGCCAGTCCGTTACCGATGCCGCCAAGGCCCGCGACGATGACGACTTTGTTGTCGAGCAGTCCGGTCATCGGTCAGATCCTTCCCGAAAGCTCCTCCGCTGGTCGACTCGGCGTGGAATCGTTGTGTTTGCGGACCCAACTTGCGATTAGAAGGGGCATCACATGCCGCCAAAGAAATCCGGAGGAAAGCGCGAGGTTTCCACCCACGAAGAACTGGCCCGCATGGCTGCGGAGGGTGTGGACGTATCCACCGTCATCGCGCTGGCCGGTTATGTGGGAGAGCCGCCCGATGAGGGTGTGGTCAGGCTGCATCCAGACCTCGTGGATTTGTCGGTGAGCATCGATATCTCCGCAGACGACATCGTGGCGACCCGGACCGCTCCGGCCGAAACGATGCCGTTGGGTGGCGTAGTCGTATGGGTGTCACGCACCGCGGAGGTCACCTTCCGCCGCACGCGCACCGTGAAGGCGACCGCGCAACAAGTCAGAGGATTCTTCGGTGCGGGTCCGGCACTCGCGCCCCAAAGCAATGAAGGCGATCGGTTGAACATCCAGGTTCGACCGCGCGCGGTTCCGCCGGTGTACCAGGATCCGACCCAGTGTGCGGTGTGCGTATCGAAGAACTGCGCCAACCACTGCGAGAAAACCTGCCAGTCGAAGATCCCCTATTGAGGCTCGACGATCTGTGCGCATCTTTCGACCGGGGTGAGTTTCCGGCCGCGAACGCGCGCGAGCATCCGGAGCGGGAGGCAATCCTCGCGGCGCGTGAGGCCGTCACCGCGGCGGTGCGTGACGACGAGTTCCTCATCGACTGTCTGGCGAACGAGTTGGACGTGATGGAGCGGCGTGTTCCGCGGCGCGGCCTCGATCCGTTCTACACGCTGCCGGAACTCGGCATCCAGTTCGCTTTCGGCTATTGGTCCCCGGGGAGCAGCGCGGGCGCTCACGAGCACACCGCGTGGACGATCACCGCCGTCTGCCGAAACCAGTTGGAAGTGCGGACGTTCGATCGCGAGGAGTCCTTCCGTCAGGGCACGCTCGTGCCGAAGAACCGTTTCGGCGCCGAAGCGGGCAAGGTCGGGTTCGTCTACGAGCCCTGCATTCACGATCCCCGAAACCCGACGGACCGCTGGTCTCTGTCTCTTCATGTCAGCAGCCCGAGGGACGGCGAAAGGCTGGACCAGGAAGCGTGTTTGCCGGCCCTCGAGGAGTGGAGGGCCCGGCGATCGATGGACGATGACGACCCTTGCGCGTCGGTTCAGAGGGCCAGGTATCGACACATCCTGATCGAGCAGATCGCCCGCTTTGTTGCCGGGATCGACGTACCCGGCGCCGAGGACCTGCTGGCACGATGCAGGCGGCTCGGAGCCAAGCCACGTGGCCAAAGGAATTGCACAGCCGCGACTCTCACCATCGTCGACGAGCGGTTACTTCTCAGCTGCCGCGATGTCGACGGTGGCGTCGCGCTCGGAATCGAGACGCGAGGCGGATGGGCCGAACAGCTGAGGATGTCGCGCTTGGGACGCGAGGCGGTGGCATTCTGCGCCAGCAGGTCGGCCTTTGATGTCAGTGAGATTCCCGGACGTCTGACGAGCGAGGAGCGATGGGCGATCGGTGATGCGCTCGTCGAGTCCGGCACATTCAGAATGGAAGCTATCTGATGCATTTGGTAGAAACCGCAGCAGCGCAGGAGGATTCGGCCTCATCTGTTCTCGACGCACTCTCCTTCGAAGCGCCCTATGTGGTCGAGCGTTTGGTCAAGGATCGCGTCGTCGCGTCCGAGGCCGAGGCCGAGGAGCTCTTCGACGAGGCGAAGAGGTACCTCGTCCTTTCCGAGGTACATCGGGAACTGGTCGTCGGCATGTACTCGGTTCGTGTCGATGAAGCGTGGCACGCTTTCATCTTGTACACGGATCAATACAGACAGTTCTGCAAGAAGTACTTCGGCAAGTACATCGGCCATGCACCGAAGAACGCACCGGGAGCCGACGAACACGACCATCAGCATCGACGGGATTTGAGCTTTTCGGAGTTCCGGGAGAAGTACGAGGAACTGTTCGGTGAGCCATTGCCCGACGTTTGGTACGACAGGCGTGGTCTGACAACCGGCCAGCGGGTGTTCAGCGACAGAGCGGGCAGTATGACTGTCGAGCGCCATGATTCGGTGGCAGAACTCCTAGACGACACCGGCGACATCGTCGTTTCGGTCAACGACATTGCGCACGAGGCTCTGGAATTCATCGCGACGACGGGGGCCTTCTACGTTCGAGAGCTTCCTGGCGGCCTCACCGATAGCGAGAAGGTCGCCGTCGTCGAGGCGCTGATGGCGACGGGAGCGATTCGCCGGGCCCCGTAGCGATGAGTTTCGCTCGCGGACCGTGTCTATAGGACAGGAGCGAGAGGAGACCCCATGACCGAACAGACGTCGACATCGGCGCAGGCGAAACCGCCCGTCGTCGATCAGCAGACCTGGCGCGAAGCACTCGATGAGCTGCGGCGCAGAGAGAAGGCAGCGACCCGCGAATTGGACGCCATCGCCGCAGCGCGCCGTCGGCTCCCGATGGTCGAGATGGGTGACTACACACTCATTGGCGAGGAGGGTCCGGTACGGCTGGCCGATGTGTTCAAGGGCCGTTCGCAGCTGATCGTCTACAACCACATGTGGGAGGACGGCGCGGAGTGGCAGTGTCCCGGGTGCACGGGCTTCACATCGCAATTCACGCGGCTGGAGTTCCTCGACAACTACGACGCGCGGTTCGTCATCGTGACCAACGGGCCGATCGAGGAGGCGCTGGCGTACCGCGACAAGGTCGGCAACAAGATGGAGTGGTACTCGTCGTCGGAGAGTTCGTTCGGCGCCGACGTCGACGCGCCCCCTGGAGCCGGCTTCGGGGTCAACGTGTTCCTGCGCGACGGTGACACCGTCTACCGCACCTGGCACACCAACGGCCGGGGCACAGAACAGCTCAGCCACTCGTTCGCGCTCATCGACCTCCTGCCATGGGGACGTCAGGAGGAATGGCAGGACTCGCCGCAGGGTTGGCCGCAGTCACCGACGTACTCGAGGTGGTCGGACTCGCCGGACATCGCGAAGGCTTACGGAAACGACCTCTAGCTACTTCACGCAGACGTCGACGGCCGGGTTGCATGGCGTCTGGGCGGGTGGATCGACCTTCTTGGGCGCGGGACCGACGGGATCGGGAACCTGTTGGGGAGCAGGACCAACGGGATCGGGAACCTGTGCCGGTGCTTGAGCAGGCCCCTGCGCGGGCGCTTGGGCTGGTCCTTGCGCCGGTGCCTGGGCGGGCGCTTGTGCCGGGATCTGGGCGGCAGGTGCTTGCACCGGAGGCTGAACAGCAGGCGCCTGAACAGGGTTCTGGGGTAAGGGCATTCGGGGGAAGGGAATAGATCCAAAGGGTAGTTGTGGGATCGGTGCCGGCGCCGGACCCTGCTCGGGTGGCGGCGTCTGAGCCGGGGCTTGAGGTGTCGGTATCGGCGCCTGCGGAGTGGGAAGCTTCGCTTGCGGCGTCGGTAGCGGGGCGGCCGGCGTCGGCAGCGGGGCGGCCGGGCGCGGCTGCGCGGGAGGAGTGGCCCTTGGCGGCTGCGGTGCTGGGACGGCTACTGCCGTCGGCAGCGGAACTGACGGGGACGGCGTCGGCAACGGCGCGGGGTTCACGACGCCGCTCGGGGTGAGCGCCGTGCTCGGTAGGTACACCCACGCCAGCGTTGCACCGAGGACAAGAAGCGGAATCCCGATCAAGAACGCCATGAACGGCACCACGCGACGTTTGTCCTCATCGACCGGTGTGCCGACCAGTGGCGCCGCCTCGTAGTGAGGTGGATATTGCGGCGGCGGCGGCTGCATCGCCGGCCGAGGCGCGCTCGACGCGGCGTTGAAATGTGATTGTTCGATCCTCGGGCTCATCTGGGTCGCGGCGGCATTGTTGCCCATCCCGTGAGAAGCGGATGTCAGCTCGAAGTCCCGCATCACGCTGTTCTTCAGCCAACCCGGTGCGGGGATCAGCAGCGGCGCCGCGCCGAGGAGGGCGCGTGGAGTCACAGATCTGCGGCGCTCGCCGTCGCAGGCGGCGCACAACTCGATATGACGGGCAATGCGCTTGCGCATAAGAATGTTGAATTCGCCGTCCCAGCCGTGCAATACCGACGCCAACTCGGGACAGCTGGCCGGGTTCGTCTGCACACGCCGCGCCACCAGCAACGCCCCGAGTGATCGTTCGATGGTCTCGCGGAGACGACCGACCATGGTGTTGGCGTTCGTCTGAGTGACCCCGAGGGCCATCGCGAGTTCGGGTCCGTCCAGCCCTTGGCGATAGGCCAGTTCCAGCACTGCCTGATCGCGATCTGACAACCCGCCTGCGGCTTCGGCTATGAGGTTGGCGAGCTCCATCCGATGGGCCATCGTGTCCGGGCTGGCATCCTGCGAGATCACGTCCGGCAACTCGTCAGATGGTCGCTCGCGCTTGAGTTCGCGAAGTCGTTTGTGGGCCTCGTTGCGAACGATGGAGTACAGCCAGGGGCGCAGCTTGTCTGGCTCGCGGAGACCGCCGAGACTGGTGGCCACGATGCAGAATGCGTCTTGTACGCAGTCCGCTGCTGAATCCCGATCGCGGAGCATTCCGATGCAGAAGTCGTGCAGCTTGTCCGCGTAGCGGTCATAGATTTCGGCGAACGCGCCGCGGTCACCGTCGGCCGCGGCGACGGCCAATTCGGCGTCACTGCTCCCTGGGCCAATGCCACTCCAGCCTGATAGTGCGGCGGTCATGAAATGTGCTCCCAAACTGGTCGTGCGGCAATGTCTGTCAGCGTAGCCCGCAAACGTTTCACGGGCGCGGCATTCAATCGATGGAGCGCGCTCGGCCCTGGCTCACCGGCCCGGGCTGAGCACCCGTTGCGACGATCGGAGAAGCGCTACTACTTCGTCTGGTCGGCCTTCGTCTGGTCGGTCCCCTGACCGGGCACCGCCACGACGACGTCGCCGCCGTTCTGACCGGGGACGCCGATACCGACGATCGGAGTGTCAACCGACACGCCATCTTTGCCACCGACGTTGACGCCGGCGACCGGAGTCTGGATCGAGACGCCGGGGCCTGCAGCCGGACCCGGGGCAGGCGCGGGAGGCGGTGCAGGCGCCGGAGCTGGTGCTGGGGCAGGGGCGGGAGCGGCAATCGCGTTGGGGGCGGTGATCGGTTTGCCCGCGGAATCCGACTTGCGCGTACCGACAGGTCCGCTCACCAGTACCGGAGCCGGCTTGTTGACGACGACCGGAACCGACGCCGGGTCCTGCGCCGGGGCAGGTGCCTGAACCACGACCTGCGGAAGGTTGACCGCAGGGGAATCCGCAGGCGCCGCGCTCGTGGCTGCCGTCGGCGTCGGCTGGGAACCCGACGAGTTCAGCAACATCACACCGCCGAAGGCGGCTGCGCCGACCACAGCCAGGCCCGCGACGAACAGCAGGCCCTTTGTCGCAGAAGAGGATTGCGCGACAGGCGCCTGAATCGGCGTCGGCTGCTGCGGCATTGGGGCCTGCTCGCTGTAGTAGGAGCCGTACTGCGGCTCCGGCGGGTAGCCGAAGTTCGGCTCGGGCATGCACTGCGAGTACGCCTGCGCCGCGTTGGAACGCACCGTCGGCTCGGAGTAACGGATGTAGGTGGTGGCGCTCGTGTTCATGATCTCTCCTGTTGGCCTCAAGGCCGCTGCTGCGGCGCTTTCACAGGTAGGAGCGATCGGCGTGGGTCGGTCGCACACTTTTTTCGAAACTTTCTCCCGAAAATGCTGCGAATTAGCTCTGACCTGCAGGAACTGGTGCGTCCACGTCGATTCGGCTGCGTGAACGTCACCGTTTGGAAACGGTGCGGTGCGCCGCGAGCCGTGTTTCGCATCGGCTCTGCTCAAATTGCGTCGGCCGTCAATTGGGGCGGTCGCCCGACTGCACCGCAGAAGTGTCAGAGCGCTGGTAAGGGAGTAGACGTTGATGACGATCGTCGATCGGTTCATCAAAGTAGTTGCCGGCGCTGGGTTGTGCGGAGCCGCTCTGGCGTTGAGTCCGGGCGCGGCAGCTGCGCCGCTGATGACGGGCGGCGGCTACGAGTGCATGCAGGGGTCGGCAGCCGCTGGCACCCCGGCAGCCGCGGCCGGCGCCCCCGTAGCCGCGTGCACGGCCAGCGCTCCACTGGCTGACATGGCAGGTGTTCCGCTGGCCTTGCCTGGACCGGTGCCGGCTGCTCCACCTGTGCCTGTGATTCCGCCGCCGCCGTTAGCTCCGCCGCCGTTAGCTCCGCCGGTTCCCGTTGCTCCGGTGGGTGCCCCGGTGCCGGCTGGTGCGCCGGTGGCGGCCGGCGCTCCACTTGCCGATATGGCGGGTACCTATGGGGGTAAGGGTGATCCGATTCGTCCGGCGCCGGTCGGCGGGCCGATGCCAGGTCAGCCGGTCATACCCGGTCCCTCGTAGCCGAAACGAGACAGAGGTGTGATCGAATTGCCAACGCGCGCTTGAACTTCCACGCCTCACGTCACCCCTACCATCACAATGACGACTCGGTCATCTCTACGAGAGCAGGAGCCATGCGGGCGGTTGTTCGGTGTGTTCTTGCGGTCATCGGGATCGCCGCGAGCGTGGTTGCGGGGCCGACCGGCGTAAGCCTGGCGGCGTATCAGTCGAATGATTTCGCCATCGCGTCGGTTCTACCGACTCGGGGCCAGGTGGTGGGTGTGGCGCACCCCGTGGTTGTGACGTTCAGCGCGCCCGTCGGCAACCGGCACGCGGCCGAGCGCGCCATTGACGTCAAGTCGGCGCCCGCGATGACGGGCAAGTTCGAATGGCTCGACAGCGACGTTGTGCAGTGGGTTCCCGACCGCTTCTGGCCCGCGCACAGCACCGTGGCGCTTTCGGTGGGCGGCCTGTCCACGAGCTTTGCCACGGGCCCAGCCGTTGTCGGTGTTGCCAGTATCGCGGATCACACGTTCACCGTGAGCATCGACGGCGTCGACGCGGGACCGCCGTCTGCACTGCCTGCTCCGCACCACCGACCCCACTGGGGAGAACCGGGGGTGTTCCCGGCATCGATGGGTAAGCCGGAGTACCCGACGCCTGTCGGCACCTACACCGTCCTGGCCAAGGAACGCTCGGTGACCATGGATTCGAGCAGCGTCGGGATACCCGTCGACGCTCCCGACGGTTACCGGCTCACGGTGGACTACGCCGTCCGGATCACCAGCCGCGGCCTCTTCGTGCATTCAGCTCCGTGGGCTGTCAATTCGCTTGGGTTCGAGAATGTCAGCCACGGCTGCATCAGCCTGAGCCCCGAGGATGCGGAGTGGTACTTCAACACCGTCAACGTCGGCGACCCGGTGATCGTGCAGGAAAACAGCCTCGAAGTTCCTCGCACAGTGCAGAGGTAGATGTGGAGCCGATGACGGGAATCGAACTCGCGTATTCAGCTTGACGCTATTCGATCCTGCGCTATCCGATCGCGACGCCGACGAAGTGGCCGATGACGAACGTGGTCACCATAGCCAGCGCGCCGCCGGCGGTGACCCGCAGGACCGCCCGGCCGGTATTGGCGCCGCCCAGTCGTGCACTGATCCACCCCGTGACGGCCAGGGCGAGCAGAACGGCAACGACCGTGACCGCGATGCGGGCCGACGGCGGCGGTAGCAGGATCGCCAGCAACGGTAGGACGGCGCCCAGCGTGAAGGACACCGCCGAAGAGAACGCGGCCTGCCACGGGTTGGTCAGTTCCTGGGGATTGATGCCGAGTTCGATGTCCACATGTGCGGCGAAGGCGTCACCTGCGGTGAGCTCTTTGGCCACGGTCTGCGCCGTCTCCGGAGTGAGCCCTTTGGACTCGTAAAGCGCGGCAAGCTCTTCCAGCTCAGCATGAGGCTGTTGGGTCAGCTCGGTCCGCTCCTTGTTCAGTAGCGCCCGTTCGGTATCGCGTTGGGTGCTCACCGACACATACTCACCAACGGCCATCGACAGCGCGCCCGCCGCAAGGGCGGCGATGCCCGCTGTGAAGATCGGCCCTCGCGCGGCGCCGGCGGCGGCCACGCCGACCACGATGCCGGCGATCGAGAGGATGCCGTCGTCGGCGCCCATCACGCCGGCACGCAGCCAGTTGAGCTTTTTGGCCACCGATCCCACGTGCGGTTCGGCGGGGTGCGGAGCCGGGTCGTCCGGACCGGGTGTCAAGGTCACAGCTTGACGGTAATTGCGCTGCAGCCGGATGGCGTGAACCGGCACAAAATCGAACATATTCGAAAGATGGGCTGGGAAATGGACCACCAAGCTGCGCCATTCTCGGCGGCCACGAACCGTGAGTGCCGAGCAGCACGCCTTGTGTGCCTCAGGACCTTGGAGTCTGGCGTGAGGACCATCGGCCCTACCGTGGATCGGCGATGACGCGCAAGCTCGCGTCAAACTTCACCTGTACGACTTCATCGTTAGGGAAGGAGCGCGCGACGATGGTGAGTGGTTTGAGCATTGTTGCCGAAGGCGCCGGTCGATACATCAACTGGGGCGTAATCCAGATATCGCTGGCCAACCTGACCGTCATCGGGGTGATGGTTCTTCTCTTCATCCTCGCGTTGGTGGTGCCTTTCCCTTCCAGTCATGGCGACCAGCCCGATGAAGAAGGCCGCAGTCGATGACGAGCCGGGCAGGCGAATCTAGCCAGGACACAAAGATCGACCCATCGAACTGGACCATCCGGCTTCGCAACAGGATCGAGGGGCTCGTCCCTCCAGGGCAGGCGCTTCCCGACCGGCAGCCGGTCTACGTCGCGTCGTGGATCTACGTGTTCGGCGTTATGACCCTGGCAGCTCTGGTGGTCGTGATTGCCTCGGGTTGCGTTCTGGCAGTGGGCGGCTCGGCCTGGTGGCATGTCTCATCGCTGGGTCACTTTGTCAACTCCGTGCACCTGTGGAGCGTGCAGCTGCTCTTCGGGTTCATGGTTATCCATCTGTGGGGAAAGTTCTGGATGGCCGCGTGGCGTGGGAAGCGGGCCTTGACCTGGATCAGCGGCGTGGTGCTGTTCGCTGTCTCGATCGGGACGTCGTTCACCGGCTTCCTGTCACAGTCCAACTTCGACTCGCAGTGGATCGGTGGCCAGGCCAAGGACGGTCTGAACTCCGTGGGCATCGGTGCGTGGTTCAACGTGCTCAACCCAGGACAGATGCTGATGTGGCACGTGGTGCTGCTGCCGCTGGCACTAGTCGCCATCACGCTGATGCACGTGATCCTGGTCCGGCGTCACGGCGTCGTGCCTCCCCTCGATGCAAATCCGAAGGGCTGAGCCATGACAAAAGACCGGTCGAGCGGTCACCGAATGGGTAGGCGAAGTGACAGCACTCCGGACTCGCACGACTTCCCGACCCGCTCCTATGACCTGGTCAAAGAGTTCGTCATCGCCCTGGTCGTCGTGCTGGTACTCAGCGTGGGGTTGGCCGCGATGTTCTCCTCACCCGACGAGAACGCGATCACCATGTCGGGATGGGCCAAAGCCGATTCCAACGATGTCATCTCCACGGCGGTCGGGGAGCTTGCCGGCACCACCACGAGTGCGACGTATGGCCCGCCGTACAACAGCGCCGCCGACGGCCAGAAGCTCGGGCCACTGTCGCTACAGAAGTGGGGCGGCGTCCGGCTTCCGGTGGATTCCGCGGGCCTGGTCCTAGACCCCCTCAGCAACATCAGCAAGGATCCGAAACTCACCGCAGCGCTGTCGGAGTGGAAGGCGGCCACGCCCGAGCAACGGACCACATGGGCGACCGACTACGCGGATGCCATCGGGTCGCCAGCAGCCGACGGCGAGCCAGCCACCGGTGCAGGTGGCGATCCAGCGAAGGTCGCCGACGGTGACTACGGCCCAGTGCCAGCGCTGGCCACCGCTTTCCTGGGACTAGCCCAAACCGGTGGCCTCGAGGGTGCCCTCACCTCCTCAGGCAACTTTTATGGAGGCGACGCCACGAGGTCATTGCTTCTGCTATCCGACGGGGCTTACCTCGAGGACCAGGCACGCGCCAGAAACCTCGCCGGCGACCAGTGGGGCATGATGAACGAGGCGGGCAATGCCCCCGGCCAGCCATGGATGTGGCTCTACACCTTCTGGTACCAGGTGCCACCCTTCTCGACCTCCGACAACGCCGACGCGCTGGTCTGGGGCTTGATGATGATTTTGACCCTCATGTTGGCGCTGGTGCCGTTCATCCCAGGAGTACGGTCAATCCCCCGCTGGATCCCCGTTCACCGAATGGTATGGCGGAATTACTACCGCAGCGTGAAGCACTCCTGACGCACAAGACCACATTCCGCGGCGGCCCAGAAGTTCGCTACTCGTTGCCGAGGCATGTCGCCGAGCCACGGTTGAACGACGTTCAAGAACGGACATCGTGACTGTATTGATCTGCTAATGACTATCCGCTGAAGCTACCTTGCGGAGCACCCGCGCGCCGACGAGCCGACCGCACCGTTGTTCCCGGCGATGACACTGACCGTGCCGAAGCCGACCGGCGTGCGCGCGCGGAGCGCAGACGGCCACCCCGAGAGCCAAGACCGCCGAGCCGTCGTGCAGCGACAAGCGACCGCCTTGGCCGAGCTGTCGGTGACGAAAGCCGAGGACCGCCTAGTGCTCGACTGGTCGGAGCCGCTGCGGCACGGAGCGTGGTACAAGGCGGTCTACCGACCGGCGGTGTTGCGCGCCAACAGACTTATGCCGAGCGCCGCGTTGTCGCCTGAGTTGAAGTTTCACCCGCTCCGGCACACGTACGCGAGCCTTTGCGTCGCCGCTGGCATACCGCCGCTTGAGATCAGCCGTTTCATGGGCCACTCCAAGGTGACTACGACGCTGGGGGTCTACGCGCACCTGTTCGAGGACGACCACGGCGACGCGATGGCCGCGCTCGGGGCGATGGGGAGCCAAAGGACCACCAACGCTCTGGGCAACGTCGTGGCGATGAAGAAGCCGCGATGAACGCTGGCGAAGTCGGGCGGTTCTGTCGTGTTCGTCGGAATCGAAGAGTTCCCGCCGACACGCTGCTTGTTGGCGAGACAACCTGAGCGCCAGCCGCGACGACCACTCGCGAAGGCGTTCCGCGATCTCACCTGGGCAGCTTCGTCACGGACGCGGCGGAGCCTGCAGTTGCGCGATGATCTCCGCCGGCACGGCGGACCGCCGCGCATTGCCCGCATCATCGCGCAACGGACCGTCCACGAACTCGACCGTGCGGGGAACCTTGTACGCATCGATACGCTGCCGCACGAAGTGCGTCATCGCCGCCTCGTCGAGCGCGGCCCCGTCAGCTCCTGCACGACGGCGTAGGGCACCCGCCCAGGTCCTCGTCGGGCACGCCGACGACCAAGCAAGACAGCACATCCGGGTGTTCGCACAGTGCCCCTTCGATCTCGGCGGGGTACACGTTGCGCTCACCTGCTGTGAACATGTCGACGCGACGGTCGCTGAGGTAGAGGTACACCTCGACATACTCAAAAAGCGTTCCCCGGGCGGCGTACGCCCGCGTCGCCTTTGCGGAGTTGGCCCTTCGCGACCGTGCTGCTGAACTGAGCTGAATCGGACTTACGCGGGCTCGAAGTACGCCATGAGCTTCATCGCTACCCATGGTCGGCGGCCCCCGACGATGCGCAGGCCGCGGCGCGTGGCAGTTAGCGGTCCGATGCGTTGGTAGAGCAGTTGTATGAACGTCGACGCGGGCATTCGCAGCGTTGCGTCGGGCCGATCGTCATGGCGGCGTTCACGCATCTCGCCGTTGCCGTGATCGATGCGGATGACGTACGGACGCGCCCCGGGCAGGTCGAAAGCAACCGTGACGTCGGCATTGGCAGCGGTTTCCCGACGCACGTAAGGAGGGACAAGTACCGCCAGTCCCCGTGCTACGAGCAACATGTCGCGTTCGTCTAGCTTCCAATGCGCATTGACCGCTCGGGCGATGTCCTCGCCGTGAAGGGCCAACTCGCCCAGCAGGTTTGTCTGCGAGGTGAAGCCGGTGACGACCGCGTAGCGGTGAAACGGAAACGCCGGCCGGTCTAGGTCGACGCTATCGAAATAGGTCTGGACCTCTGGGATCTGTTCTTGAATCTCGTCGGCGAGCTCGGGAACGGGTGCCATCACGGCCTCGAGTTCGGTTTGGTTAAGTGCGGCGATTGCGTGTGGACTAGCGCCTGGGCGGTACATCAGGCCCCGAGCTACCTGCCGATAGCGGTGCACAATCGTGAGTACGTGAGCCACAGTCTGGTGAACCGTCCAGCTGTGACCAGGCACCCGTGCGAGCGGATCGGCGGTGCGGACGAGCCGGTCAAAGCGTTGCGCAGCGTCTTCGATTCGCTCACGCAATTCATCGCGAGACGTGTCGACCAGGGCTGCTTGCGTGGTGTCGTTCATGCGAACCGCCTCTCTACTCCACAATGGAGTAGAGATTACTCTAAAATTGAGTATCGTCAAGGGATGACTTCCCCACCGACGGCAACGTCCTTCGCGGTGCTGGGGCTACTCGCGCTGCAGCCGTGGACGGCCTACGACCTAGTCGCACAATCGCGTCGAAGCCTTCACTGGTTCTGGCCCCGTTCGGAGGCGCATTTGTACGCCGAGCTCAAACGCCTCGTCGAGCGCGGGTTCGCAGAAGCCGAGGTGGTGGAGGGCCGGCGCCGCCAAAGCATGCGCTACACGA
>CAWEYH010000005.1:0-146303 GCA_963813275.1 uncultured Actinomycetota bacterium
GAGGCGCTGCTCGAGGACTAGTTCATTGCTGGAACTAGTCGACCCCGATCATCACCTCGGTCGACTTGATCAGCACCGTCGCGGGCTTGCCGGTCTGCAGGCCGAGTTCCTCGGCGGCGTCCTTGGTGATGGATGCGGTGACGATCTGGTCGCCGCCGTCGAGACGCACCTTGACCGTTGCCATCACGGCGCCCAGCTCGACCTCGGTGATGGTTCCGCTCAGCTGATTTCGCGTGGATAAGCGCATACTGCACCCTAGCCTGGAGTGGAGATGAAGCTCGGGGACTTACACCTGAGGCAGCGCGACTCCACCACATGCGGTCCCAGCGTCGCGGTGGTGGCGGGCGCGCTCGTGGACCCGGCGTACCGCAAGGAGCTCAGGGGCTCTCAGAGTTGGTTCGATGACGAGCAATTGCGCGTGCACGCCGAGGTGAACCGGCTCTGGCCGCGCATGCTCGGCACCACGCCGATGGGCATCGCCAAGGCGCTGACCACGCGGACAGAGGTGCGCGGTGTCAGGTACCGGTGGCGGCTGTTTCGCGGTCGGCGCGACCGGTTGACCGATGTGGTGAGTGACGTCCGGGCGGGCTGGCCGGTCGCGATGCTGGTCGGACGGTTCATTCCCAGGCATTGGGTGCTGGTCGTCGGCATCAAGGCCGAAACCCTTCAGTGCTATGAGCCGTCGTCGGGTGAGGTGCGGCCTGCCGACCTGGACGCGGTGCGGCGCTCGCGGCTGACCGGGCTCGGCTATCCGCGGCCGTTCGCGTTTGTATTGGCGTCCCGGAAGGCGGCGACGCGATCGGCGACCAGTTGATCCTGCGGTGAGTCGGAATCTCGAAGGCCGGCGACGACACCGTCGCGGTTTCTGTCGGGTTGGTTCTGCGACATCTTGGCCTTGCCTTCGACCTTGTCGATGACGAGTTCGACACCGACGATGCCGCGCAGCTGCGACTCGGTGAAGTCTTCCGGCGCGTCGGTGACCCGCCACGGTTGCGGCCGGTTCGCCTCGTGACGGTTGGTCAGCATGGTGACCAAGTCGAGCAGCCAGTCGGTGTCGTCGTGGATGACGAGGTGGCCATAGGCGGTGAGGATCTCGTAGTTCCAAGTGGGAACGACCTTGCCGGTTTCGGTTTTCGTCGCGTAGAAGCTCGGCGAGATGTATGCGTGCGGGCCAGAGAAGATCGCAACCGATTCTGCGCCGTCGGCATGCCAGTGCGGGTTCGCCCGGGATACGTGCCCGACGAGCGAGTGCCCGTTGTAGATCATCGGCAGCGGCGTCACGAGCAGCCCCGTCGAGTGCTGGGTGACCAGTTGCGCGAACTCCGCTGCCGCGAGCGCCGCCGCGGTCTGCTCGTCGGTGAGTGCGAATTTGCGAGGTATGTACATCAACCTCCAGCGTAGCTGTTTCGAACGTATGATCGAAAGGTGGGCGACCTCCAGTCCATCGGCTACAACGGTCAGCCCGTGCAGCAAGCCTTTCGACCTGTCGAACCGCCGATAGCGGTGCTCGTCGACCTCGCCGTGCTGTTTCCACGTGAGCCGCACCACTCCGGCGGCTACAACCCCGCCGGGCTACAGATGCACTCGGTCGTCGAGGGTCGGCTGACCTGTTGGGGCATCTGCGAGCAGGGCCACTGGTGGGGGCTGGTCACCTACCCCATCGCCTACGGTCCGCGGCGTCGTTCGGTCACGCACTGGATCCCGGCATGGGTGCTGAAGCGCAAACCGGAGCCTCGCTAACCGTCGGCGTCCTCTTGTTTTTCGTCGAAGGCGTTTTCGTCGTCGATGAGGTAGCGCTCGGGGTGGTGGTAGTTGTTGACGCGCGCTTGGCCGGTGTCGAGGTTGGGTGGTGGGATCCATTCGGTGCGGCCGTCGTGGCGTTTTCGGGTTGTCCAGCCGCCGGGTTTGACGCGGCGGTTGTCGGTGGGGCAGGCCAGGGTTTCGTCGGTGATGTCGGTCTGCCCGCCTGCGGCCCAGTCCCTGCTCGCGTGGTGGACCTCGCTGTGATAGGCCGGGGCGGTGCAGCCCGGGAAGGTGCAGCCACGATCCTTGGCGTACAACACGATCCGCTGTCCGGCCGATGCCAACCGCCGGCTGCGGCCCAGATACAGCGGCTCTTCGGTGTGCTCATCGAACACCGCCAGATAGTGATGCGCCGCCGCAGCTTGGCGGATCACCTCGGCCATCGGCACCAGAGTGCCGCCGCCGGTGACCGCATGCCCGGTGCCGGACTCGAGTTCTTGCAACGTGGTGGAGATGACCATGCTCACCGGTAAACCCTTATGGCTACCCAACTGCCCCGAGGCCAGCATCGCCCGGCACACCGCCTTGAACGCATCGTGGTTGCGCTGACCGGTCGACCGCAGATCCGTGCTGACGCTCTGCTGCCGCCGCCTGCCCGTCGACGCAGGGGTGCTCGTCATCGGGATTACACATCCCCGGGGCGGCCCACTTGGCGGCCACCGCATCCCACATCGCGCGCGCCTCGGGATCCAGGCGCCCCCGGACCTCGCTCATCCCATCAGCGCCCTGCTTACCGACAGTCAGAAACCGGCGCCGGGCCCGATCCGCATCGGACAGTTCGCCGTCCTGATCCAGCAGCGCCGCCAACCGGTCAGCCGCGGCGCGGAGCTCGTGGGGCCGCAGCCCGCAGGCCAGCTCGGCCAGTTGGGCTTCGGCAGCCTCGCGGGTGGCGAAGTCCACGAAATCGGGCAGCCGATCGAAGAACTTCCGGATGATTTTCACGTGCTCGGCACCGATCAACCCGCGCCGCTGGGCAGCCGCGGTGTTCGACAACACCGGCTCCAACGCCTCGCCGGTCAACGCCACCCGCGCCGCCAGGTCCTCGGCCTCATGAATCCGCCCGTTCGCCTCGTCAGTCGAGATCCGCAACAACGTCGACAGCGCCGCGCCCAGCGACGGCTCCCCCAACTCCTCGACCGGCACCTCCGCCAGCGCCGCCACAAACCGGTTCATCACCGCGCCCATCCGGCGCGCCACCACCTCCAGTTGATGGGTCACCGCCGTGCGCTCGGCAGTGGACATCCCAACAAGGGACTCATCCAACAACGCCGACACCTCTGCGTCCATCGCAGCGATGCGCTTGGAAACCGCCACCGAACTCATCGCGCTAGGCCGACGGCCGATCGACGTCGGGTGAGAAAGTCGCCGCGGCGACCCGTCGCTCCGCTTCGGCCCGGGAGATCCGCAGCCGCCGCGACAACACGTCGGCCCACGATGCGCCGCCGAAATGGTCGGGCGCCGCTTCGGTGATGAGCCGGCCGAGCAGCCGACGGTCGAAGGCGGCCAGCTGCTTACCCAGCGAGTCCAGCCGCTGAAGCAGCTGCACGCGTTCCGAGCGGGTCAGCGTTTGCAATGGCAGCCCGAGGAGCCTGTTGTACGCGGCGTCGACGGAATCGAGGGCGGCGATGATCTCATCTTTCGAACTCATGTTCGAAGCATATCGCCGCCCACCGACATCGACTACGGGTCGCCGACCCGCCAGGTTTGTTCGTTGCTGCCCAGCGGCCGCGTCACGACGTTGAAGTCGCCGTCGAGGGTGGCCTCGAGAAACCGCCCGCTGCTCACCTGCTGAATCGTGATGAAGCCACCGCCGAAGTCCTGGATCCGCCACAGCTGGGTGTCGTTGTCCTGCTCCGGGCGGGTGACCACGCGGAAATCCAACTCCTCGATCTCGTGTGCGTCGAGGAAACGGCCGCTGCTGACCTGCTGGATGGTGCTACCGGCGCCGGTGTCGGCGATTCGCCAATGCTGGGTGGTGTCGAAGCCCTGGAACGGCCGGGTGACGACTTGAAAGTCCTTCTGCGGGATCTCGTGGGCGTCGAGGAAACGAATGCCGCCTCCTTGCAGCCTGACGATGCGGGTGCCAACCGCCTCCTGGCGTGTGGTCGTGATGGACATCTTGGGTCCTTTCGGACGAGCGGGATATCGGTCACGGCCACGCTATGAACGCAGCGGGCTCTTGCCACGAGTGGCGAACTACTCGACTTTCGGATCGGGGGTACCCGTGGCGATCGAGCCTTACCTGTCGGATAGGAAAGTCTTCCCGTCGGCGGCGCAAAAGTCTGCTTCCCGGCGATTACGCGCTCATTTCCAGATCACGACCATGAATGTCGTAACTCTTGTAAGAACCGACACGACAGTAGGAAACCCTCATGCTTGCCACAGATCAAACAGTGCGGATGCGTACCGTCGCCGGCATTGACGCCGAGACAGTGCGCGTGCGCCCTGTAGACCTGCCAGTGAAGCCAGTGCAGCCAGTGAAGCCAGTGCAGCCGGCGAAGCCGTTTCCCGCCGTCAGCGGCATCGACGCCAAGACGGTGCGACAGCGCATCGTCGACGTGGCGGTCAAGCCGCTGCCGAGCGCAATCGCCGACCGCATCCCCCGCACCGTTGAGCACCGGCCCAGCAAGTGGCTCGTCGCGCGAGTCATGTTGGTCCTGCTGCTGTCGTCGATGCCGATTCTCGGGATCTCGGTCGACGTGTTCGGGCTGGTCTCGCAGAGCACCACCTCGATCGTGGTCATCGTCCTGTGCGCCGTGCTCGGGAGCGATCATCACGTTCGCGCCGCACCGGATCGACATGATCGTCGGCCGTGGTCTGATCGCCGGCATGGTGGCGTGCATCGTCTATGACGGAGCCCGGCTGTTCGCCGTGCACGTCCTGGGCTTGATGGGCGACTTCATCCCCGTGATGGGATCGTGGGTCACCGGCGAGCCGGACACCGCGGGCAGTGCGGCGGTCGGCTACATCTGGCGCTACATCGGCGACGGTGGCGGACTCGGCGTCGCCTTCTTCGTCGTCGCGTTCGCACTGGGCATCGACCGGTGGTCGAACACGCGAGCGGTGCTGGCCGCAGTGGCCTTCGCAGTCTTCCCCACGTGGACCGGCCTGATCGCAACGGTCGCGCTGGCGCCGCACGGTCAGGAGATGATGTTCCCCCTCAACACCGCAACGATCTCGATCACCCTGATCGGGCACCTGATCTTCGGCTTTGTTCTCGGGCTCGCGTTCCTGAAGGCACCGCGCGCGAGGCGCCCATCGCGAATGGCCCTGGCCGCCACTGCGCTTCTCGCACGCGGTTCGCCGGCGCATGAACCGCCTGCAGGCTGAGTCAAAATTGCCTGGATAGGAGGTCTGCATGTCTTCCCACCTGGAAGTCTCGAAGCCGTCAGGACGGGAGCTGATCCCGCTGAGCGGCCAACGAGTGACCCTCGGCAAGGCCTCGACCAACGACGGTGTCGCTCGACCACGACCCAACCGTCTCCCGCCTGCACGCCATCATGGAAAACCATGGGTCCGCCTGGTCGATACGGGATTTGGGTAGTCGCAACGGGACCTACATCAACGGGGAGAAGATCGAAGCGGAACGCGTGCTGCGTTCTGGAGACGAGCTGCGCCTCGGCAAGTCACGGCTGGTCTACCTGGTGGCAAGACAGGCTGACGAACCGCTCGATGAGGCCACAATCGTTCCCGACACCGCCGCAGCTCCCGCCGCGTCTGACCCGGCGCGAATTCGACGTGCTCGTGGTGTTGTGCCGCCCGTTGGTCTCCGACGACCCGTTTCCCGAGCCCGCATCGGTTCGCGCGGATGGCAGGCGAGCTGTTCGTCACCGAGGCGGCCGTCAAACAGCATCTGCAGAACCTGTACGACAAGTTCGCCATCCCCGCAGAGGGAGACCGCCGGGTCCGGCTGGCCAACGAGGCGCTCCGGCGCGGGTGCCGTCACGATCGCCCAGCTGCGCGACAGCGGCGCTAAGTGAAGTCGAGGGCCTCGACGGTCGCGACCGGACTTTCGTGCGTGGGCCGGTCGGCGCCCCCGATGCAGTACACGGTCGAGCCGACCGCGGCTACCACCTCGCCGTGCACCGGAGTGTTGATCGGCGCCAGCGTGGTCCATTTTCCAGTGGCGATGTCGTACATCTCGACCGTCGCCAGCACCGCGTCGGTTCCTCGCCACCGACGACGACGATTCGGCCGTCGATGAACGCGGCGCCGTAGCTCCCGCGCGGAGTCGGCATGTTCGCGAGCTTCTCCCAATTTCCGGATTCCGGGTCGAACCGCTCGAAGGCCGCCGAGTTCTCGTCGGCGGACAGATTCCGCCCGCCCACGGTGTAGACATAGACGCCGTCCGACACCGCGGCCAGGTGTTCACGCGGCGTCGGCAGGTCGGCGGCCTGTGTCCAGGACTTCCCGTCGAACACCTCGGTCTGTGGCGACGAGCTTCTTGTCGTCCTGTCCGCCGACGACCACGAGCTTGTCGCCGACGACCGCCGCCGCCGCCGCAGCCCGGGCATGTTGGAGGCGTCGGAAGCTCCGTCCCACTTGCCATCGCGGAAGGCGAAGACCTTGTTCGACGCGTCCGCGAGGTTGTCGCTGGCGCCCCCGATGACCACCATTTCGCCGCGATACGTCGCCGCCGTCGCGTGGTGCAGGGGAATCGGCAGCGGGGGCTGCGCTTGCCACTGTCCGGTTGTGCGTTGTAGCTCTCCACCGCTTGGAGTGTCTCGCCGTGGCGCATACCGCCTGCGACCCAGATCTCGTCGCCGAGCACCGTCCACGCCATCATCAACCTCGCCGTCGGCGCATCCGGTAGCGACCGCCATTCGGGTGCGGGCTGCGGTTTGCGCGGTGCCAGCTTCAGCGCTTCCGCCGACGACGTGACTTGGTCGTCGCCAGGCCGTTCGCCCCGCCGATCGCGTAGACGGTCTTCCCGACGGCGGCCACCGCCATGCCGTGGCGCGCAGTGGCCATGTCCGGCAGATCCATTCCACGATGGCGTCGTCGAGATCGAGCGCGACCACGCTCTTGAGGACTTGGCCCCGCAGACATTCCTCCGACCACCACCAGCCGTCCGTCGGCGACCGCCACACCGAAGTCGCTACGCGCCCGCGGAAGTTCGGGCAGGCTCGTCCACGTGTCCGCGGCCGGGTCATACGCCTCGACCGTCGTCAGGTCGGAGGTTCCGTTCGTGCCGCCGAGCGAC
Source organism: uncultured Actinomycetota bacterium (assembly GCA_963813275.1). GTDB lineage: Bacteria > Actinomycetota > Actinomycetes > Mycobacteriales > Mycobacteriaceae > Mycobacterium. The sequence continues at coordinate 7,007 of CAWEYH010000005.1, forward strand.
GTACACCAGCTTGCCGTCCGACGCCGCGCCCGACATCTGTCGCGGAGTGGGGATGGGGGCACCGAGCTTCCACGAGTTGCCGTCGAAGATCTCGGTGGTGTTCAGCAGCTTGCCGTCGGCGTCCACCCCGCCGGTGACGATGATGCGGTCGCCCACCACGGCGGCCGCCGCTGCCGCGCGTGGCTGCAGCAGAGGCGGCAGCTCCGTCCAGCGACTGTTGACGACCCGCCACACCCGGTCGGTGGCGACCTTCGGATTGGCGCCCTCGGTGCGCCAGCCGCCGAGCACGACCGGGGTGTCCTGCCACGTCACCGACATCGCGTGCTGCACGGGAACGGGCAGGTCCTCGCCGCTCTTCCAGCTGTCGATGGCAGGGTCGTAGCCCTCGTGCTGTCCGCTGACGCGGTTGTCTGCCGCCGATGCCGCCGAAAACCCAGATGGTGCCGTCGGCCTGGGTGGCCGCCACCGCGTCGCGGGCAACGCGCGCATCGGCGATCGGCTGCCAATTGGGCTGCGCTTCAACGGTCGGTTGGCTCGGCCGGGGCGTGCCACCACCGCGCGTGTCGCGCGATGACGTGACGATGTAGATACCGCCGATCACCAACAGCACCGCTGCCACCGCGCCGCCGAGGCGATGCAGAATTCTCTTGCGATTCGCGCGTCTTCGGCATGATGGTCGTCGTCCGGGAATCGGCTGGCGGCACCGGCCACTTGAGGCTCGACGCGCTGACCGATGCGGTGTGCGCGAACATGTTCGGGGTCGGCGGCGGCATCGACCCTGTCGGCCTGCCCCCTGAGATGGATCGGCCTCCCGGGATCGATTGGCCCTCCGAGATCAAGCCCTCTCGAGTAGGCCGGTCTGCTCGCCGGGTGCCGAAGCGCCTGCGTGCCCGCCGTCTGCTCCGGCTGACCGCCGGGCTCACTGAGCGCCATCGAATCCGGTGTCAGCCCGTTGTGCCGCTGCACCAACTGCAGTTCGCGGCCGAATTCCGCCGCCGACGCATACCTTTCGGCCGGCTCGATCGACATCGCCTTCTCGATCACGGCGCACAGATCGGCGGGGATGCCCCCGGGACGCAGGTCCGGCACGGGCGTCGACGTGATGCGCATGTAGTGCGCGATGAGGTCCTCGTCGGCCTTGCGCTCGTGCGGGGCCTTCCCGGCGATCAGCGCGTAAAGCGTGGCGCCGAGGGAGTAGACGTCGGCCGCGACCGTCGGCGGGTTCCCGGCGAGCACCTCGGGCGCGGTGTAGGAGAGGGTGCCGGTGAAGTAACCGGTCACCGTCTTGTATCCGCCGGCGATGCGCGCGGTCCCGAAGTCGCTGAGTTGCGGTTCGCCGTAGTCGTTGACGAGTACATTCGCGGGCTTGATATCGCGGTGCAGGGTGCCCGTCCGATGCGCGGTTTCCAGCGCCCCGCACAACTTCACCCCGATACGCAACGCGTCGGGCCACGCGATCCGGCCCTCCCGTCGTACTCGCTGCGCGAGGGAACCCACTGTGTGATAAGGCATCACGATGAACGGCCGGTGACTTTCGGTCACGCCGACCTGCAGGATGTTCGCGATGTTGGGGTGGCCGGACAGCGCTCCCATCGCGTAGCCCTCACGCAGAAAACGCTCCCGGTCGTCTTCGTCGAGATCGGAGGCAAGCACCTTGATGGCGACGCTTCGCCCGAGCGACTGCTGGTAGCAGCGAAAGACGACGCCGCCGCCGCCCCGGCCGACTTCGACGGCGTCGGTGAACCCGGCGGCCGCCAACTCGGCAGCTATCCCGCCCGATGCGGGGGTGGGGTGCCGTCCGCCATAGTGCCAATCGTCCCTCGGTGCGCCGAAGATTATTCGTTATCTGTAACGGTACCGAGCAAACACACCGAGTAGCGCGGAATTGCACTCGTCGCCGTCTTTGCCGAATCATACCGGTTCTTCGCCGGTCGCTAGGCTGGCCGGGTGGCCAGAAAATATGCCACCGCCGACGCGGTCGGCCTACCCGAACTGCTCGATTTCGTCCGCCCACGACATCGTATGGTGCTCACCACATTTCGCTCCGACGGCTCGCTGCAGAGTTCACCGGTGACCGGTGGCGTCGACGGCGAGGGCCGCATCGTCATCGCCAGCTACCCGCAGCGCGCCAAGTCGGCCAACATCCGGCGCACACCGACGGCCAGCGTGACCGTGATGTCCGACGACTTCAACGGGCCCTACGTCCAGGTCGACGGTGACGCCGAGGTGATCGATCTGCCCGACGCCGTCGAGCCGCTGGTCGACTACTTCCGGTCGATATCCGGCGAGCACTCCGACTGGGACGAGTACCGGCAGGCGATGGTCGACCAGGGCAAGTGCCTGATCCGGGTCACTCCGCGGCGCTGGGGTCCGGTGGCCACCGGCGGGTTCCCGCCGCCGGGCTAGGCGATCAGACGCCGTCGAGGTCGAGCGTGATGGAGCCGGCCGGGTCGGCGCGGAACTTCCCGCTGCCCGTTACGCCCGCCAGCTCGTCGGTGCCCGACACGACGCGAAGCGTGGCCGTTGCGGCTCCCCCTTCGAAGGTGCCGTCGTGCAGCAGCACCAGGCTGCCGCGCTTGCCGCCGACGGTGCCCTTGATGCGTTCGATGCCGACGTATGTCGCGGTCTTGTCCGGCGCGTAGGCCATCAGCCATTTCGTCGTCGACGTGCCGTCGATGTCGCCGGAGTACTTCTTGGCGACGAGGGCCTCGGTCAGTTTGGACACACCGACACCGTCGTCGAACGGCGTCTCGTCCCAGTTCGCGATCTCAAAGCGGGCTTTGATTTGTGTGGTCATTCCTGCCTCGATTCATGATCAGATACCGCTCTGGATACCCGATGGCGGCCGTCACGAATCGACAGGCTGACGCGACGTGTACCCGTGACTGTGGTAGTCAGGCAGGGTGGCCGCGTTGCGTCAGATAGACCGTCAAACTATAGTCTGGACACATGTCCAGTGGCCTGCCGTCGACTCGGACCGCAGGTCATGACGGTCGGCAGCGGAATCCCGGAGTGAACTGAGTATGCGCGTTGCCCTGCTGTCCTACCGGAGCAAGACGCACTGCGGTGGGCAAGGCGTCTACGTCCGCCACCTGAGCCGCGGACTGGTCGAGCTCGGCCATGACGTCGAGGTGTTCTCCGGCCAGCCCTACCCGGAGGGCCTCGACCCGCGGGTGCGGCTGACCAAGGTGCCGAGCCTCGATCTCTACCGCGAGCCCGATCCGTTCCGCATCCCGTGGCCGAACGAGATCAAGACCCGCATCGACCTGCTCGAGCTGCTGACGACGTGGACGGCCGGCTTCCCCGAGCCCAAGACGTTCAGCCTGCGCGCCGCCCGGGTGCTGGCCGAGCGCCTCGGCGACTTCGACGTCGTGCACGACAACCAGTGCCTCGGCACCGGCCTGCTGCAAGATCGCCGAGCTGGGTCTGCCGGTGGTGGCGACCGTGCACCATCCGATCACCCGGGACCGCGTGCTCGACGTGGCCGCCGCGCGCTGGTGGCGCAAGCCGCTGGTGCGCCGCTGGTACGGCTTCGCCGAGATGCAGAAGGAGGTTGCGCGCCGACATCCCCGAGCTGCTGACCGTGTCGTCGACGTCGGCCGCCGACATCGCCGAGGACTTCGCGGTGTCTCCCGATCAACTGCATGTCGTGCCGCTCGGCGTCGACACCGCGCTGTTCAGGCCCGCCGAGAACCGGGTGCGCAACCGCATCATCGCGATCGCGAGCGCGGACGTCCCGCTCAAGGGCGTGAGCCATCTGCTGCATGCGGTCGCCCGGCTGCGTGTCGAGCGCGATCTCGAATTGCAGCTCGTCGCCAAGCTGGAGCCGAACGGGCCCGACCGAGAAGCTGATCGCCGAGCTCGGCATCTCCGACATCGTGCACAGCTCCAGCGGTCTGTCCGACTCCGAGCTGGCCGATCTGCTGGCGTCGGCCGAAGTCGCCTGCATTCCCTCGCTCTACGAAGGCTTTTCGCTGCCTGCGGTGGAGGCGATGGCCAGCGGTACGCCGATCGTCGCGAGCCGGGCCGGCGCGCTGCCCGAGGTGGTCGGCGCCGACGGCGAGTGCGCACGGCTGGTCACGCCCGCCGACGTCGACGAGCTGACCAAGGTGCTCGGCGAACTGCTCGACTCGCCGCTGGAACTGCGCCGGCTCGGCGCCAACGGTCGCCAGCGCGCGCTCGACGTGTTCAGCTGGGAATCCGTTGCGGCGCAGACGGTCGCGTCTACGAGATGGCGCGCGACCGGGTCAGGCCAATGCTGACCGTCGACTTCGACCGGCTGGCGATCGGCGCGGGCACGACGGTGATCGACGTCGGCTGCGGCGCGGGCAGGCATTCGTTCGAGGCGTTCCGGCGCGGCGCGATGTCATCGCCTTCGACCAGAACGCCGCCGATCTCGAACGACGTCGACGAGATCCTGCAGGCGATGAAGGAGCAGGGCGAGGTGCCCGCGTCGGCGAAGGCCGAGGCGGTCAAGGGCGACGCGCTCGACTTGCCCTTCGCCGACGGCACATTCGACTGCGTCATCGCCTCCGAGATCCTCGAGCACGTGCCCGAGGACGACCGCGCGATCGCGGAGCTCGTTCGTGTCCTCAAACCCGGTGGCGCGCTGGCCATCACGGTGCCGCGCTGGCTGCCCGAGCGGATGTGCTGGGCGCTGTCCGACGAATACCACGCCAACGAGGGCGGCCACATCCGGATCTACCGCGCCGACGAGTTGCGCGACAAGGTCGCTCGCGCACGGCCTGCGGTTCGACCCACAGCCACCACGCGCACGCGCTGCACTCGCCGTTCTGGTGGCTGAAATGCGCTGTCGGCACGTCGAAGTCGGATCATCCCGCGGTGACGGCCTACCACAAGCTGCTGGTGTGGGACATGATGAGCCGGCCGTGGCTGACCCGGACGGCCGAGTCGCTGCTGAACCCGCTGATCGGCAAGAGCGTCGCGCTGTACTTCCAGAAGCCGGAGGTGCCGCGGTGCTGCTACCTGATGCTCCCGGCGTGCCCGGCGTCCTGACGCCGCCGCAGTGCAGGCAGACCGCGCAGTCGATCGCTGCGACACAGGAGTCCTCCGGCGCCATCCCGTGGTCCGACGGCGGCCACACCGACCCGTGGGACCACGTCGAGAACGCGATGGCGCTGACCGCCGCGGGACTGCTGGAACCCGCACGCGCAGCGTTCGATTGGTGCGAGGAACGCGCAGCGGGCCGACGGCTCGTGGCCGATCCAGCTGCGCAACGGCGTCGTCGAGGACGCCAACAGCGACAGCAACTTCTGCGCCTACATCGCCACCGGGGTCTGGCACCACGTGCTGGTCACCGACGACCGGCGGTTCGCCGAGGACATGTGGCCGGTCGTCAGCAAGGCCGTCGACTTCGTGCTCGACCTGCAACGCCCGAGCGGCGAGATCGCCTGGGCCCGAAGCGACTCCGGGTCTGAGCCGGATGCGCTGCTGACCGGGTGCGCGAGCATCTACCACAGCCTGCGATGCGCGCTGGCGCTTGCGGACTACTTCGACGACCCGCAGCCCGAGTGGGAGGTCGGCGGTCGGCCAGCTCGGCCACGCGATCGCCCACCATCCCGATCTGTTCGTCGTCCAAGGACCGGTGGTCGATGGAGTGGTACTACCCGGTGCTCGGCGGCGCGCTGCGCGGCGCGGCGGCCAGGTCCCGCATCGACGAGCGATGGGACGACTTCGTCGTACCCGGCCTCGGCATCCGGTGCGTGGACGACCGGCCGTGGGTCACCGGCGCCGAAACCTGCGAGCTGGTAATGGCTTTGGACGCCATCGGCGACGTCGAGGCGCGCCCACGAGCAGTTCGCGGCCATGCACCACCTGCGCGAAGAGGACGGCTCGTACTGGACCGGGCTGGTGTTCGCCGACGGCAAGCGCTGGCCGGAGGAGCGCACCACATGGACGGGCGGCGGCGATGATCCTCGCCGCCGACGCGCTGTCGTCGCACGACGCGCGGGCAGCGGCATCTTCCGCGGCGTCGATCTGCCGCGCGGCCTCGAGGGCGAGTTCGACTGCGCCTGCGCGACCAGCGGTCGCTGACGCCTAGAGCGGTTCGCCCGGCGTGCCGGACGTGCGCTCCAGCACCCGCATCGAACCCATGGCCGACAACCTCGCGGAAGGCGCCGGTGTCGAGCGCGCGCCGGTAGATGTGGAACGGCGCCTGGCCGCCGTCGTCGGGGTCGGGGAAGACGTCGTGGATGACCAGCGCGCCGCCGACGTCGACCCACCTGGCCCAGCCGTCGAAGTCCCGCTGCGCGGCCTCCTCGGTGTGACCGCCGTCAATGAACAAGAGCCGCAACGGCGTTCGCCATCCCCGGGCCACGACGACCGACTTGCCGACGACGGCGACCACGTGCTCGTCCAGTCCGGCGGCGTCGAGCGTGTGGCGCAGCGTCGGCAGCGTGTCGAACAGGCCGGTGACCGGGTCGACCATCGACGTGTCGTGGTACTCCCAGCCGGGCTGGTGTTCCTCGGAACCGTGATGGTGGTCGATCGTGTAGAGCACGCCGCCGCGTCTGTTGCGCCGCGGCGCCGAGCATCACGGTCGACTTGCCGCAGTACGTGCCGATCTCGACGCCGATGCCGTCGCCGAGATAGTCGACCGCCGCGTCGTAGAGGGCGCGCCCCTCGTCGGCGGGCATGAAGCCGGTGACCTGCTCGGCCAGCTCGAACAGGCGGGCGGCGGCCGCAGGCAGCGCGGTGTCGGTGTTGCTCATCGCCGACCAACTTACCGTTGCTGGCAAAGGGTGCTTGTAGTAGCGTCCGGACACGTGTCCGATCCGGTCCTGGAGTCGACTCGGCGCCGGCTGACCGCCAAGCAGGCCGACACCGTCGACCGCCTGGGCAAGGCTGCGGTCGAACTCCTTTCGCGGGACGGATTCGCCGGGCTGACCGTGCGACGGGTGGCCGCCGAGGCCGGCGTCGGCGCGGCGACCGCGTACACCTACTTCTCGTCGAAGGAACATCTGGTCGCCGAGGTGTTCTGGCGCAAGCTCGCGGCTGCCCCGCCTGACCGGCCATGATTCCGACGACACGGCCGGCCGGGTCATCGACGTGCTGCGGCACATCGCTCTGCTCGTCGCCGACGACCCGGAGTTCGCAGGCGCGGTCACCAGCGCACTGCTCGGCAGGGATCCGGACGTCGAGGTGCTGCGGCAGCGCATCGGCCGCGACATCCACGACCGGCTGGTGGCCGCACTCGGCTCCGACCGCGACCCGGACGTGATCGAGTCGCTGGAGTTGCTCTATGCGGGCGCGTTGGTGCGGGCAGGCATGGGATACGCGTCCTATGCCGACATCGCCGACCGGCTGGAGAAGTCCGCCCGGCTGATGCTCAGCTGATCCGATTCGGCACACCCCGCGCCGAGGATGGCGATCGATCGCCGCCACTGCCGGTCTCGACGATGTCATGGACGTCGGCGCCGTCCTCGACCGTCAGCGCCGTCAGCTCTCGCAGGCCGCCGAACAGCAGGACGGCCATCTGACGGGTAATCGGCGCGATCCCCGCGCGACGGAATCCGGGGCTGTTGCTCATGTCGACGAACATGTCGGTGATGGCCGTCATGCCACGGCGCTGAAGGGCGCGCACGTCGTGACCAAGCGCCGGCAGCTTCGCGTATCCAGCTCAGCGTGATCGCCGGCCGAGCTTCGATATCGGCCACCTAGGCATCGACCGCCTGGCGGATCTGGTCGTCGCCAGTCGGCTTCGGGATCGACCGCGCCGCGGATGCGGGCGATCATCTCCTGGTTGCTCGCTGCGAGCAGTTCGATGAAGCACTCCTCCTTGCTGGAGAACTCGCCGTAGAAGGTGCGCTTCGAGGTGCGGGCGTGCCGGACGATGTCGGCGACGGTGGTGTCGCGGTAGCCCCGTTCGCCGATCGACGCAGCCAGGCCGTCGAGCAGCCGGCGCCGGAACGGCAGGGCTGCGTCGTCGTCGACGACGGGCTGCCAGTCCTCAGCGACGGTCACGGTCACCAATCCTTCCGAACTCGGTGGTGAAAGCTTGTCACAACACGGTACCGCAGAGTACCGTGTTGGGAAACCAGTGGTACAAAGCGGTACCACAGACTGGATGGGAGTGATGCGGCATGACCGAGGCGGCCACGGTCGACGAGCAAGCCCCCGCGGCGAACCAAGCCATCAAACGTCCACCCGCGCTGCGGCTGCCGAAGGCGGTTCAGGGTGTCGCCTTCGCGGCGTTCCGCCGCCGGATGCTGACGCAGCGGCGTACAAGCGCTACGGGCGCGTCTTCGAACTGAACCTCCCGTTCTTCGGCCGGACCGTGCATCGTCGTCCGACCCCGCGCTGGTCCGCAACGGTCTTCATGGCGAGCACCGACGACCTGATCAACGTCCAGCCGAACCTGAGCCGGATCTTCGGGCCTGGTTCGGTGTTCGCGCTCGACGGAGACGAGCACCGCGACCGGCGCAAGCTGCTCGCGCCGCCGTTCCACGGCCAGAGCATCAAGAACTACGAGAAGATCATCGAGGAGGAGACGCTGCGCGAGAGCGCGAATTGGCCGCAGGGCAAGGAGTTTCGGACACTCGAGCCGATGAACAGGATCACGCTGAACGTGATCCTGCGGACCGTGTTCGGCGCCGACGGCGACGAGCTCGACGACCTGCGCGAGATCATCCCGCCGTGGGTCAAGCTGGGTTCGCGGATGGCCACGCTGCCCGGAGCCGCCGCAGCGTTCGGACGGTACAGCCCGTGGGGCCGGCTGGGCGAGTTCCGCCGCAAGTTCGACCGCACCGTCTTCACGCTGATCGACAAGGCCGAAGCCGACCCGAATTTCGATGAGCGCGACCGACATCCTGGCGCTGCTGCTGCGCAGCACGATACGAGGACGGAACGCTCGATGTCGCGTCAGGACATCTCCGACGAACTGCTGACCCTGCTCGGTGCGGGCCACGAGACCACCGCGTCGACGCTGGGTTGGGCGTTCGAGCGGCTGCGCCGTCACCCCGACATCGCTGGCCAAGCTCGTCGAGGAGGTCGATACCGACAGCGGCGAGCTACCGGCAGGCCACGATTCTCGAGATACAGCGCGCCCGAACGGTCATCGACTTCGCGGGCCGACACGTCGCCGCACCCAGCTTCCAGCTCGGGGAGTGGGAATCTTCCGCATGGCTACACGATCGTCGTCAGCCTTGCCGATCTGCATCAGAATCCCGACCTCTTCCCGGACCCGGAGCGCTTCGACCCGTATCGCTTCGTCGGGAGCAGGCCGCCCACATTCGCATGGGTGCCGTTCGGCGGCGGCACGCGGCGCTGCGTCGGCGCCGCATTCGCCAACATCGAGATGGATGTGGTGTTGCGAACAGTCTTGCGGCACTTCGTCATCGAAACCGACGACGCTCCCGACGAGAAGGTGCACTTCCGCGGTATCGCCTACACCCCCAAGGACGGCGGCCGCGTCGTGATGCACCGCCGCACGTAGTCTCTTGGCGACGGGCGTCAGGCCTTTTGCGCAGCCCGCTTCGGGCAGCTTCCAGTCCGGCCGCGGGAAGTGGCAGGTGTACCCGCTCGGGCATGCGCTCCAGGTAGTCCTGATGCTCGGGCTCGGCCTCCCAGAAGTCGCTCGCGGGCGTCACCTCGGTGACGACCTTGCCCGGCCACAGCCCTGAGGCGTCGACGTCGGCGATGGTGTCCAGCGCGACGCGCTTCTGCTCGTCGTCGGTGTAGAAGATCGCCGAGCGGTAGCTGGTGCCGACGTCGTTGCCCTGCCGGTTCTTCGTCGTCGGATCGTGGATCTGGAAGAAGAACTCCAGCAGCGCGCGGTAGTCGGTCTGCGCCGGGTCGTAGGTGATCTCGATCGCCTCGGCGTGCCCGGGATGGTTGCGGTAGGTGGCGTTCGCGTTCTCGCCGCCGGTGTAGCCGACGCGGGTCGAGACGACGCCGGGCTGCTTGCGGATCAGGTCCTGCATGCCCCAGAAGCAGCCGCCTGCGAGGATCGCCTTCTTGTAGTCGGTCATGCCTGTGCCTCCTGCGTTGGAGAACAGCGTCTTGTACTGCGCCGTAGCCTTCGGCCTCGAGGTCGTCGAGGTGGATGAAGCGCAGCGAGGCCGAGTTGATGCAGTACCGCAGCCCACCGTCGGCCTTGCGGGCCGTCGGTGAAGACGTGGCCGAGGTGGCTGTCGCCGTGCGTCGAGCGCACCTCGGTGCGGATCATCAGGTGGGAGAAGTCGCGCTTCTCCACAACGTTGTCGGCGTCGATCGGTTTGGTGAAGCTCGGCCAACCGGTGCCGCTCTCGAACTTGTCGACCGACGCGAACAGCGGCTCGCCCGACACGACGTCGACGTAGATGCCGGGCTCGTGGTTGTCCCAGTACTCGCCGGTGAAGGGCCGCTCGGTGCCGTTCTTCTGCGTGACGTGGTACTGCTCCGGTGACAGCGCACCGACCGCTTCGGGATTCTTGTGATAGTCAGTTTTCATGGCGTCTCGTATAACGGTATACGCCGGTCGATTAATCCAGTTCAGCGCGGTTACCGTGGACACATGCGCGCAGCACTGCATGATGGCCGTGATCAGCGTTTCGGCGGCTGCTGCGGGCCTCCCGGCGGCGGCCGCGGAGCCGATGACCGTCACGCCGCCCGAGGTAGCGCCCGGCGATGTCACCGGTCTGGTGATCACCGACAATCCCACGATCGTCGAAGGCCCTTCCGGCGCATGTCGCGTCGTGGAGCACGCAGCGGCCGACCCCAACGCGGTGGCGGTGCAGTTCATGTCCGGCGCACCCGAGCCTGTCGCGGGGCGCATGCCACCGTGAAGGAGACGGACCGAACCGTCACCGTCGAACGTGGACTCGCGGGACGCTGCCCGAGCCGCCGTCGGCAGGGTGTGCGCCGCGTTCGCGACCGATCGGCGACGGTCGTAGGTGCCGCTGAAGGCGCCCCTCGGCGAACCGCAAGGTGCTGGCCACGCTACTGACCACGCTCGACAAACGCAGGTAGAACGTGTTCTAGTTCTGTCACGTGACGAGCAAGGTGTTCACCCGCGACGAGCTGGCCGAGGCGTTCGCGAAATTCGAGCAGACCGTGGACCGCGCCGCCCAGACCCGCGACTGGGATCCCTGGGTCGAGCAGTACAGCCGACGACGTCGTCTACGTCGAGCACGCGGCGGGCACCATGCGCGGCCGCGAGGAGGTGCGGCCGTGGATCTGGAAGACGATGGAGACGCTTCCCCGGCAGCTACATGACGTCGTTCCCGTCGCTGTGGTCGGTGATCGACGAGCCGACCGGCCGGATCATCTGCGAGCTCGACAACCCGATGCGCGACCCCGGCGACGGCACGATCATCAGCGCCACCAACATCTCGATCGTCACCTACGCCGGCGACGGGCAGTGGTGCCGGCAGGAGGACATCTACAACCCGCTGCGGTTCGTGTCGGCGACGGTGAAGTGGTGCCGCAAGGCCGAGGAACTCGGCACGCTGCCCGACGAGGCGGCAGCCTGGATGAAGCAGATTCGGGCGTGCCGCATGACCGCTCTCGTCATCGGCGCCAACGGCTTCCTCGGCTCGCACGTCACCCGCCAACTCGTCGACGACGGGCAGGACGTGCGGGTGATGGTGCGCGACGGCGCCAACACGATCGGCATCGACGACCTCGAGGTCACGCGGTTCGTCGGCGACATCTGGAACGACGACGTGCTGCGCGAGGCGATGGCCGGCTGCGACGTCGTCTACTACTGCGTCGTCGACACCCGCGGCTGGCTGCAGGATCCGGCGCCGCTGTTCCACACCAACGTCGACGGCACCCGCAACGTGCTCGAGATCGCCGGAAGGATGCCGGCCTGCAGCGCTTCGTCTTCACCAGCAGCTACGTCACCGTCGGTCGCAAGCGCGGCCGCGTCGCCACCGAGGACGACGTCGATCGCCGACGCGCGAGCGCCGAATCGGCCTGACGCCGTACGTGCGGTCGCGGGTGCAGGCCGAGGACCTGGTGCTGCAGTACGCCCGCGAGCACGGCCTGCCCGCCGTCGCGATGTGCGTGTCGACCACCTACGGCAGCGGCGACTGGGGCCGCACGCCGCACGGCGCGATCATCGCGGGCGCCGCGTTCGGCAAGCTGCCGTTCGTGATGAACGGCATCGAGCTGGAGGCCGTCGGCGTCGACGACGCCGCGCGCGCGCTGATCCTGGCCGCCGAAAAGGGCCGCGTCGGCGAGCGATACCTGATCTCGGAGAAGATGATCAGCAACGCCGAGGTCGCCCGCATCGCCGCCGAGGCGGCAGGGGTGCCGCGCGCCCGACGAAGTCGATCCCGCTGGCGATGTCCTACGCGATGGCCGCCATGGGCAGCGCCAAGGCCCGGCTGCGCGGCACCGACGAGCAGCTCTCGCTGGCGTCGCTGCGGCTGATGCGCGCCGAGGCGCCCGTGGACTGCAGCAAGGCCCGACGCGAATTGGGTTGGCAGCCAAGGCCGGTCGAGGAGTCGATTCGGGAGGCCGCGCGGTTCTGGGTTGGCCTGCGCGACGCCAAGCGCAAGAGCAGGAGGCCGGCTGACCAGCGACGTGAGCGCTCGCGAGCTGCGTCGTGACCGAGAAACTGCACGTCGACCTGTCCGGGGCACCGCAGACCATGCTGGCCACGCTCTACGCCAAGGCGCTCGACGCCGACCTCGAGAAGCCGATCCTCGGCGACCGGTGGGCCAAGGAGATCGTCGACCGCATCGACTACGACTGGACGAAGACCACGATCACGGCGCGCAACGTCGCCTTCGGTGACCACCCGGTCGCGCGCACTTCGACAACTGGGCGCGCCAGTTTCTCGCCGTACATCCCGAGGCGATCGTGCTGCACCTCGGCTGCGGCCTGGACAGCCGGTACTACCGGCTGGATCCCGGGCCCGGGCGTCGAGTGGTACGACGTCGACTATCCCGACGTCGCCGACCTGCGCAGGCAGCTGTTCCCGGCGCGCGAGCACTGCCACATCGTCGCGGCATCGGTCACCGACCCGGCGCTGGCTCGCCGACATCCCCGCCGACCGGCCGACGCTGATGATCGGCGAGGGCCTGACCATGTACCTGACCGAGGCGGACGGCGTTGCGCTGCTGCGCCGGATCGTCGACCACGCTCCGTCGGGTGAGTTGCAGTTCGACGCGTTCAGCCGGTTCGGCATCAAGACGCAGTGGATCAACGCCGTGGTGAGGCGGTCGGGAGCGACGCTGTACTGGGGCATCGACGGCCCCGACGACATCCTCGAGGCGGTGCCCGGGACTGCGGCTGCTGGCTTGGGTGTCGCCGTTCGACGCGCCCGACCTTCGACGAGGTGTCGCTGCCGTACCGGGTGATGGCCAAGGTGATGTCGGCGTCGTCGAAGCTGCGCTACATGGCGCAGTACCACCGCTACGCGTTCTGAGCAGCGCACGCCGAGCACCGGCTGTCTGGCCCGGCCATCGCTGAACGCGGCCGCCCACGGCCAGCGGCCGCGGCCGTCGGCCCACACCAGCTGCAGCGCCCGTACCTCCGGCCCGCCGAACGCCACCGCCCATTCCATGTGTGCATCGGGTTGGCCACCTCGACGATCTCGACCAGAGGTCCCGAGCGGACCGCGACCTTCTGACCCGGCGTCAGGCTTTTGCCGCCCATCATGTCCTTGGCCACGATGTTCAGCAGGCGCATCGCCCGCTGCGCGGAGACACCGGTCATCAGCAGCTCGGGTAGTCCGCAATCGTGCAGCCCGACGGTGTATGCGAATGGCGATCGGTCGCTTTCGACGTACTGCACCGCCCAACCGTGCTCGCAGCATGGTCTTGCGCAACTCGTCGAGGTAGTCGTCGGCGGTCGCGTTCGGGTGGTCGCACTTCCAGCACATGTCGGGCTCCTTCCTCCGGTGGTTACCGCCCACAATGCGCCTGGGGTCTGACACCCGACGACGGGTGGCACAATCGCTCGGTGCACACCGATCAACGGCCGGATATCGAACTGGTACGACGAACTGCCCGCCTACCGGCCTGCGCTGCCGGGTGACCGCGACGCCGACGTCTGCATCGTCGGCGCCGGCTACACCGGGCTGTGGACGGCGTACTACCTCAAGCGGGCCGACCCGTCGCTGCGGATCGCGATCCTCGAGGCGCGGTTCGCCGGGTTCGGCGCGTCCGGCCGAAACGGCGGCTGGCTGTCGGGCCTGGTGCCCGGCGACCGCAACCGGATGGCCGCAGCAGCACGGCCGCGACGGGGTGGTGGCCTGGCAGCGGGCGCTGAACGACGCCGTCGACGAGGTCATCGACGTCGCGGCGCGCGAAGGCATCGACGCGGGCATCGTCAAGGGCGGCACGCTGCAGATCGCCCGCAACCCCGCCCAGGCCGTCGCGGTTGGCCGCCGAGGCCGAGGAGGAGCTCAGCTGGAAGGTCGACGGCATCGCGGTGCTCACGAAAGCCGAAGCGGCCGAACGGATCCGGTTCGACGGCGTGGTGGCCGCCTACCACAATCCGCACTGCGCCCGCATCCAGCCCGCCCAGCTCGCACGCGGGTTGGCCGACACCGTCGCGCGGCTCGGCGTCGACATCTACGAGCAGTCGCCGGTCACCGCGATCGACATCCGGCAAGGGCGACCACGCCACACGGCACCGTCACGCGCACCGATCGTGCTGCGCGCCACCGAGGGTTTCACCGCCGGCTGCCGGGACTGCGGCGGCGATGGCTGCCGATGAACAGCTCGATGATCGCCACCGAACCGATCTCCGACGACCTGTGGGACGACATCGGCTGGCGCGGGCCGCGAGACCGTCGGCGACGCCGCGCACGGCTTCTTCTACGCGCAGCGCACCGTCGACAACCGCATCGCGATCGGCGGCCGCAGCGTGCCGTACCGCTACGCCTCGCGCACCGACGTCGACGGGCGCGTGCCCGAGCGCACGATCGCGCACCTGACGCGAGATGCTGCGCGCGGTGCTGCCCCAGGTCCGCGACGTGCCGATCGCACACGGCTGGTGCGGTGTGCTGGCGGTGCCGCGCGACTGGTCGGCCGGCATCGCACTCGACAAGTCCACCGGATTGGGCTGGGCCGGTGGATATGTCGGCCACGGTGTCACCGCGACGAATCTGGCCGGCCGCACGCTGGCCGATCTGGTGCTCGACCAGCAGAGCCCGTTGACCGAGCTGCCGTGGGTGGGCCACCGGTCGCCGAACTGGGAGCCCGAACCGCTGCGCTGGCTCGGCGTGCGCAGCATGTACCTGGCCTACAAGCTGGCCGACTGGCACGAGGCGCGGGGACGATCGACGACGTCGCCGATCGCCGTCGTCGCCGACAAGATCGCAGGCAGGCCCTAGCCCGCTTCGGCCTTCGACGGCACCGATTGATGTGACTATTTCTGCCGATCTATGCGGACGGCGCCCGGATCCAGCAACGATGAAGAAACCGCGACAACGCTCGTTGCGATCTGGAGGTGTGTATGGAGGACGGGGGTTTGCGCGCGTCGCTGCACGCGATGTGGGCCTCTGTGGCACCGTCGTGGGATGAGCGCGCCGATTATGTTGACACCCGCGGTGCCGCGGTCGCTGAGGCGATGCTCGATGCAGCCTGCCTTCCGCCCGGGGGGCGCGTTCTCGAGCTCGCCTGCGGGCCAGGTGGCGTCGGCATGGCCGCGGCAGCGATTGTGGGACCGAATGGCGGGGTGGTGCTCTCCGACGTTGCGCCGGAGATGACGGCGATCGCCGCCGACCGAGCGAAGCGTTCCGGTCTCACGAACGTGACGACGCGCGAACTGGACCTCGAGCGGATCGAATACGCGGACGCGTGCTTTGACGCGGTGTTGTGCCGTGAGGGTCTGATGCTGGTGCCGGATCCGGCCACTGCTATACGCGAATGTCACCGGGTTCTGCGGCCAGGCGGCCGCGCCGTGTTCGCGGTCTGGGGACCTCGCGAACGCAATCCATGGTTGGGCATTCTGTTCGACGCGGTCACGGCCGAGACAGGTTTGCCCGTTCCCCCGCCCGGCATTCCCGGGCCGTTTTCGCTCGAGGCACCGGGCGCTCTCGGCGATCTGCTGGTTGGCGCAGGTTTCTCGAGCACCGAGGTCCGCGAGATCCAGGCGCCGATGAAGGCTTCTTGTGTCGACGACTGGTGGTCGGTGGTCCCACCGCTGGCAGGACCCATCGCGCGGGTGCTCGGGTCACTTCCCGCCAAGGTGAGCGAGGCCATACATGCCCACGCCGCCGAGGCGATGGCAGATTTCGCAACCCCCGATGGTTACGAATTGCCGGGCGTCAGCGTTGTGGGGGTCGGCACCCACTAGGACATCGCCTCGGCCCATTGCATCTGGCCCCTGAAGCCCAGAGACGTCGCCAGCGCGCGGAAGCGAACCCCATAGTCGTGGTAGCCGATCTCGTCGCCATCAGCCTTGGCCAATAGCGCACGCAGGCGCAGCACCACTGCTTCGTGCACCACGAATCCTGGATCGGTCGGCGCGGCTGCCAACTTGTCTATGACTTCCCGCGACTCGTGGAGGTCCGCGTCCCCGCGGCGCTGCAACAGTGCCTCGACCAGGACGCTCGCCGCAAACGCGTCCCATATCGCCGCACCCGACGTGAAAATTTCATTCCCGGTGGTCCGTGCGGATTCAATCGCACCGTCAACATCGCCACACCGAAGCTTCCCCATCGCTATGTGGAGGTCGACGATCGGAAGCGCGGTCAATGCGAACCGGGCATTCCGGGCCCTTTCACGCGTCGTCGTCAACAGGGCGAGACCGGTTTCACGCTGTTGGTCGTCCTGGTGGACGAGCGTGACACCTCGCGCTGTGCGCGCCAGGTCTAGCGCGAGATCGTCGCCGGACTGCTCGGCAGTAGCGAGGGCCTGTGCAGTGTCGCTCAAGGCGGTCGCATCGGCCAGCAGCACTCCATACGGGATGGCGAAAACGTACTTGCGCCACATCATTCCGGAAAGCATCGTCGGGTAGGACGTTTTCGCCATCGCGGCGCCGCGGTCGAGGTCGTCCTGCCATCCTGCTATGCCAAGGCACCACCGCGCGACGCCCCGCAGCATGATGGCGAAGGTGAGCGGCGAACCCAGGATGACGTTGCCCATGGTCGGATCACCCTCGGCAAGGTCGATGATGCGCTGAGCCAGCCGTAGAACATCAGTCATCTCGCCGGTTTCATGTTTGGCGATGATCGCCGAAAACGACAGTGCGACCGTCAAGGTCGGATCTCCGATGGACTCAAGCAGCCTTACGAGGTCGTCGGCCGATCGCGACGCTTCGCGGCATCGGCCGCCGAAGTTCTGTGCCAGCACGCGTCCCGCCGTACCGATCGCCAGCGACCGCTGGTCGCCGGCCGCCAGGCAGAGCTGCGTCAACTCGTCGAATCCACTCTCGGAGAGGCCGCTTTCGACCCGGAACGCGGTGCCGCACAGAAACGTTCGTGGTGCAATGCGCATCGGCATCTGGTGCGGATTGTCCTCGGCCAGCTGATCGGCGACGTGCCGCGCCCTCCGCCAACTCGTTCGCGCGGCCAAGACGTCACGGTGGTTGTACCAAGCTCCGGCACGCATGTGCCAGCCGAACGCCGTTGAAAAGTCGCCCGCAGACTCCAGATGTCCGGCGATCAACGAGGCGTTCTCGTCGGATGACTCGGGTTCTTCCAGGTGAGCTGCCAAGAGCCGGTGGAGCTGCGCGCGGTCGCTTTTCAGCTGTGATTCGTAGGCAACAGTGCGAATCAGCGGGTGGCGGAACGCATATTCTCCGCTTGTTGAGAACGGAACCTCGGAAACGAATTCCCCGGCGGTAAGGGCTTCCAGGTCCAGTTTGTCGATCAGCCTGCCCAGAAGGCCTGGGGCGAATGGTGTCCCGATGA
The DNA here is from genome assembly GCA_963813275.1 of uncultured Actinomycetota bacterium. Taxonomy (GTDB): domain Bacteria; phylum Actinomycetota; class Actinomycetes; order Mycobacteriales; family Mycobacteriaceae; genus Mycobacterium. The sequence continues at coordinate 24,819 of CAWEYH010000005.1, forward strand.
CCGCCGCCGCGTTGAGGGTAGTCTTCGCCGTCGCGCTGAGTCGATCGATGCGCGCGCCGATGGTGGCCTGCAGGGTGGCGGGTATCGCCGCATCGGCGAAGCGGCCCCGTAATTCGTATGCGCCCGTGTGCCCTTGCAGCACATCGCGTTCAGCCAGATCGCGCACCATTTCTTCGGCAAAGAATGGATTTCCGGCAGCTCTTTGGGCGACCAGCGCGCGCAAGCCGCCGACGGAGGGGTCATCTCCGAGGAGCTGGGTGACCAACACGTTGGTCTGCGAATCATCCAGGGGCGCGAGGGTGACTTGTTGAAAGTTCGCCACCCGCGCCAGTGGTCCGCGGTATTCCGGGCGGTAGGTGATAACGACAAGCGATGGCGTCTGCGCTATAGCCGCCAACAATTCGACCACCATCGACTCGCTGACCTCGTCGATCCAGTGCGCGTCTTCGACGATGAAGAGTCCGGGCTGCCGCCGGGCCAGCGAGGCCGCATTGATCAGTGCGATCACCCGCCGACGTCGCGCATCAGGGGCGATCTGAGGCAGTGCCGTTGCAGGATCGCGGATGCCCAGTAGGTCATCGAGCAGCAGCAAGTCCTGCTCGTCTGCCCCACCGAGACGAACGCGTAGATGGGCACGTGCCGCGTCGCCCGCCAGATCACCGACGCCGGTGATTGCACGCAGGAAGCGGGCCAGCATGTGGAAGGGGATATTGCTGGCGTGCGACTCGCAGACGGTGGTGAACAGCTCGGCTCCACGGTCGGCCGCGGTCGTAGACAGATCGCGCACGAGGCGGGATTTGCCAATGCCTGGCTGTCCCACAATCCCCACGACGCCGCCGTGGCCGGCGATCGCGCGTTCCAGTAAGCCCTCGACCGTCGACATTTCCCACCGTCGACCGACAAGATTCGACGCAGCACGTCTGATCACAGGATGCTGGTCGCCCATACCCAGCAGACGGCGCGCAACCACACCTTCAGGCGCACCCTTGATCTGGACGATCTCCGGCTCGCCAAGGAGCGCGACGCTTTCGACCAACCGGGCAGTAGATGCGCTGAGCAGCACGCCCCCCGGCGGAGCTACTGATTCCATTCGCTGGGCCATGCCGACCTGCTCGCCGATCGTGGTGTAACCGAAAGTCCCCGAACCCATTTCGCCAGCGATGACCTGACCCGAGTTCAAGCCGACTCGCAAGCGTAGCTCGATGCCGTCGCGCAGCTCGACCTCGCCGGCAAGCGTTGCGAGCCCCTCGTGGATCTTCAATGCAGAAAGGCAGGCGCGGACCGCGTGGTCCTCCAGAGTCGTCGGCGCGCCAAACACGGCCATAATGCCGTCACCGGTGAAGCTGCCGACCGTACCGCCGTAACCCCCGACCACAGCGGCGCAGCCGTTGGCCATATCCACCATGATCTCGCGCAGGCGCTCAGCCCCGACGGTCGCCGCGATGTGCATCGAGTGCACAACATCGGCGAACAAGACGGTCACCTGCTTGTACTCCGCCGGTCGCGTGGCTTGAGCAAGTGGAGCGCCGCACTCGCTGCAGAACTTGGCCGTAGCGCCTACGTCAGCGCCACACGATCCGCAGCGTGCGTCCACGCCACAATCGTGTCACCTGAACACAGTCGAACTTGTTGATCGAATGATTCCGCCGCGGTCACGGTATGACGGTGTTCCGATCGGCGGCGGAGGCGGGCCCTAGCCCGCCTCCGCCTTCTGCTTCAGTCGCGCCAGGGTGGCCTTGATGTGTTCGGTGTTGGCGGAGTCTCGGTCGCTGACGCCGGTGGCCAGGCCGCCCGCCACCGCCATCCAGCCCGGTCGACGGTCCCACGTGCCCTCGGTGACACGGCAGCCATCGCCTTCGGCCGCGATGTCGTAGCGCCAGTGGGCGATCGGCACGCCGAGATACTTGACGTCGAACGCGAACGCGCGCCCCGGGTCGGCGTCGGTGACGGTGCAGGTGGTCGTCCAGCGGCGGAAGCCGTTGCGGTTCGTGCCCTTGAACACCGCGCCAGGAGCGGCTTCGTCGGCCCTTGCACCAGTTCATCGCGGCGGCCTCCTCGGCCAGCGACGCCAGCGTGGGCAGATCGGTGATGAGGCCGTACACCTTGGTCGGGTTGGCATCGATGGTGACGTCCGCCTTGGCGGAGGCCGGTCCGCGATCAGTCATGCGGCGAATCGTATCGGTGCATCTGGAACAGGTGTGGCGTTCGCCGCGTTGGCTCAACTATGACCGACAAACCCGTCCGCCAGCCCACCGCCGACCACCCGATCACCGTCGAACCGACCGGCAAGCACGTGACCGTGCGGGTGAACGGTGACGTCGTCGCAGAGACCGACAATGCGCTGACGCTGCAGGAGTCGACGTATCCCGCCGTTCAGTACATCCCGATCAGCGATGTCGTCGACGGCGTGCTCACGTCCAGCGACACCACCACGTACTGCCCCTATAAGGGCGACGCCAGCTACTACCACGTGACGACAGCCGCGGGTGACACCGTCGACGACGCGATCTGGACCTACGAGCGGCCCTACCCCGCGGTCGGCGACATCGTCGGCCACGTCGCGTTCTATCCGGACAAGGCGGATATCGCGGTCGCGTCCTAACCGCGGCTGCGCACCGCGTAGCGGCGTTCGGCGTAGGCGAGGTCGTCTCGCCACAGACGGTTGGCGGCGTGCCGCATGAACGGCGCGATGAGCGGCTTGCCGCGCAGAGCATGGGTGAATCCCGGGCGATCGGAATGGGCGACGACGGCCTCGATCACCGCCGACCGTGGTAAGCCGTCGGCCCCTTGCCCGACCGGTGTGGCGTGGGTTTCGACGACGCTGCCCGCGCCCTCGCCGTCGACGATGCGCATGACGATGGTCCGCGGCTCCGGGCTGGTGAACTCCGCGACGACCGGGACGCCGATGCGGCCGATGTGGAACGTCACCGGCACGAGGAAACGGTCCGACTCTTCTGCCAGGTCGACGTCCGCCGACGGTGCCGACAGCACGTCGAGTTGGGCGAACGAATAAGGGTGGTACCAGCCGCCGTGCCACGGGTCCAGGCGGTTGGCGATGATGTCGACGGGCTCGCACGTGCCGACCAGCCTCGTGACGGCATGCAATCGGGGGCCCTCGGGCCGCGCGGGCAGGATCGGCTCATCCGTCGGTTGCTCGCCACCGATGCGGTCCAGCCTGACCCAGGCCAGCACCCCGTCGTCGAAGGCCGGGAATGGCTTCCAGCCGAACTCACGGCCGCCTTCCAGCCGGAGACCGTGCCACGGGCAGATCAGCGCACCGCAGTCCACCGTGCCCGTCGCCAGGTCGGCGCCGAGATGCGGGCACGCGCCGGGACCGACGTGCAGCGTGCCGCCCGTGCCGCGCCATGCCACGATCTCCACTCCGCCGACCGACGTGCCGAGCGGGCGCTTGCGAATCGCGTCGCTCGCCGCGAAGGCGTACCAGTTGCCGCTCGGTCTGCGCTGCGACCGTTCCAGTGCGGCATCGATGATCGTCGGCTGGGCATCCTGGTATGTGGGCCGCTGGCCCGCCCACTGTGCGCGTGGAAGCACTTGGAAGGGCGAGGTTTTCGACAATCGCGATCGGAGTGCGGCCAGCATGCTCATCGCGCCAGTTGCCTTTCTCGCTGCGCAAGCCGGCGCAGGGCCGCCGACCTGCCATCGACGGGCACCGTGTGCAGGGTGTGCCCGGCCAGCCCGTAGTGGGTCAGTAAATGGTTGGCCGCCGCCCATCCCGTCGTCGCGGCTCGCTCCATCAGAGCCACGGGCAGGTCGATGCGGATCCCGTCGCCGGCGAGCGCGACGGCCGGATGCGGAGTCGCGACGGTCGGCCGCACCGCGTGGTCGCCGGGGGCGAAGCGCGGGCAGTCGTCGCGGCACAACATCCGCTCGTCGACGATGTTCGCCTGCGCGGTCTCCGGGTAGAGCTCGTGAAGCTGCGCAACCATCCGGTCCCGTAGGCCTTCGAACGAGCCCGTGACCGCATAGGAGTGCAGTTCGACGACGGATCCGCCGGTCCGGCGGGCCCACTTCGCCGCCTCTCGTTCATAGCGCTCGAGCACGCTGACATTGTCCAGCGGCGGACGCCCGCCCGTCCCGAGGAACGCCGACCGGTCGGCCTGCACGGGCCGGTCGAGCCATAGCCGTTGCACCACGAACGGGGGTGCGGTGCCGAGTCCGGCGACGCGCGCGCGCCAGTCCGCGTCGCCCAGATCGGGTGAACCGTCGACGATGCGCCGAAGGCCCGCGACGTCGGTCGCCAGCACGACACCGTCACACTCGAAATCGGCACCGGGGTCGCAGCGCACCCGCAGGCGCGCGTCGGTGGTCACCGTGGCGGCCGATACCCCGGTGTGGAATCGCGCGCCCCGCGACTCCAGATACTCCCGCAGTGGATTCCACAGCGCCACATCGAAGTTCGCGTTCGCCACATCGAAGATCAGCCCCTCGCTCGAGCCGAGGAAGTATATGTGGAACATGGTGGCGAGCTCGGCCGCCGACAGGTCCGACGGTTCGGCGAAGAAGCTGCGGGAGAATACTTCGAACGCCAGATGCCGTGCGGCGTCGGGAAAGTTGATGTCTCGAAGGAACTTGTCGGCGTCCACGTGGTCGAGCCGCTCGTAGATGCCGGGCACCGACACGGCAGCCAGCGGCGCGGCGGCACGGGCGTTGAGCCGGGCCAGGTCGCGCAGCCGGAACGTCGGGCTGCGCAGCGCGAACGCCAGCGCGTTCAGCGGCGGTGTCTGCGGCAGACCGCGGAACGTGTCGCGCCTGCCCTGCCCGTCGACCAACGGGTAGTCCTCGACCGGGGTGAGCATGCCGAGTCCGGAGTCGATGCGCCGCAACAGGTCCCGCAGGTTGTAGTACTGCCGGAAGAAGGCGTGGAAGCCGCGGTTCATCGCGAGGCCCTCGTCGGTCCAGCCGCCGACCCGACCGCCGAGGTGGGGCTCCCGCTCGACGACATCGACGGTGACACCGCGCTCGACCAACCCTGCGGCCGCGGCCAGTCCGGCGATACCCGCCCCGACCACTACGACGTGCGGCGTGCTGCCCAGCGCGCTCGCGTCGGGCAGACCGGGCGGCGCGGGGTGGGTGGCGCGGCGCGGGTCGGTCATCGTGGGGCCTCCCCGAGGAAGGTGTGCACGATGTTGCGCTGCCAGCCGGGCACCGTCTCACTGCGCACCGAGGTGAAGCCGTTGGCCTGCATCCGGTTTCGGAAGGCCTTCGCACCGTCGAAGTCGTTGACGCTGCGCCGCAGGTAGCGGTACAGCCCGGCGTCACCGCTGCGCAGCCTGCCCATCGGGATGATGACCGTTGCGCACACCGTGTTCCACATCGCCGTGGCCACGCGGGAGTCGCGCACCGAGTACTCGTGCACCGCGAGCGTCGCGCCCGGCCGCAGCAGTGTCCGGAACGTACGCAACTGGGCGTCGGGGTCCTCCAGGTTGCGCAGCAGGTACGCGGCGAGGATCCCGTCGAACGGCCCGTCGACGCCTGCTTCGGCGATGTCCTCGATGCGGCTGTGCACGAACCGCACGGTCGACGGCCAGCGTTTGGCGGCGGCCTCGGCCAGCATGCCCGACGACGCGTCGACCGCGACGATCTCGGCGTGCGGGGCGACCGACAGCAGCGCCGCGGTGGATGCGCCGGTGCCGCAGCCTGCGTCGAGCAGGCGCAGTCCCCGACCGTCGTTACCCAACCGAATCCGCCGCGCCGACATCAGTAGGTGGCGGTGATATCCGGGGTTCGCGCCCACCAGCCCGTCGTAGGCCGCCGCGCCCGCGTCGAATGCGGCGGGGACCTCGGCCTTGCGATCCGTCATTGCGCGTCCTCGGACTTCCTGTCGCGCACTCGCTGGCGTTCCCACAGCAACAGAACGGCGGTCACCAGCGCGAAGCCGAACAGGAAATCCTCGACCGGTATGTCGAACGGAAACCTGATGCCGCTGGTGTGACTGTCGTCGTAGATGACGATCGGTGCCGACAGCTTCGTCAGCCAGCCGTCGGCGAGTATCTGGAACGCGAACACGATGACCATCGAAATCCAGTAGGCGGGCCTGCGGAACAGGCCGGTATGCAACACGCCGAACTCCAACGCGCACAACGCGATCACCGCCAGCACGGCGGGCAGTGTGTAACCGAGGCCGGTCACAGCGACTGCTTCGATCGGGACCGGATCTTGCGGATCCGAGTCAGGATGGTGTCGACGGCGTTGTAGGTGAGCAGCCCGCACAACGGGATCACGATGAAGAACAGCAGCTCCTCGATCGGAATGCGGCCAGGCAGTTCCAGCCCGGTGACGAACTGTGGGTTGTAGGTCCACACGTGCGCGGCGATCGCCACCGCGTCCCACGCGACGAACACCGCCGCAACCGGCAGTACGGCGCGCGCGGCGCGCCACGCCTGCCGGTACACGCCGGGCCCGAACATCTCCAGCGGTGCTGTGATGAGCAGGCAGGCGGCCAGCACGATCAGATACTGCCAGTGGTCCATTACTAATTCTTCGTACCGTGCGTCAAACGAGCGCGCCAGGCCCGCGTCAGGCCGCGCGCGGCAACCTGCACCCGGCGGGCGGTGCCGACGGTCGCGCGCTGGTTGAAGATCGCGTAGTCGATGTCCTCGATGCGGTCCAAGATCTCCGAGTACAGCGTGAACGCCGCGTCGACACATGGCCGCGAGCGCGGATCGAGCAATTCGATGCCCTTGCGGGCGAATTCGTACACCCGCCGGGTTGCGACGTGCTGTTCGGCCAGCGCGCGGCGCACCCGGACGTCGGTGCGCTTGTTGGCCTGACACCACGTGAGGATGTCGCGGTCGACGCGGTGGGTGGCCAACTCGTCGGCAGGCAGATAAACCCGGCCACGCCGCAGGTCCTCGTCGACGTCCCGCAGGAAGTTGGTGAGCTGGAACGCCTTTCCGAGCGCGGCGGCATAGGGGGCGGCATCCTCGCGTGCGCCGACGGTGCCGAGCACCGGCAGCATCTGCAGGCCGATCACCTCGGCCGAGCCGTGCATGTAGCGCTCCAGGGCGGTCCGGTCGGGATAGTCCGTCACGGTCAGGTCCATCCGCATCGATGCCAGGAAGTCATCGAACATCTCCCATGGGATGCCGTATCTGCGTGCGGTGTGCACCACCGCCCGCAGGGTCGGGTCGTCACCGCAGTCCTGTTCCTGGACAAGGCGATTGAACAACTGGGTGGCCAGCCGTTGCAACCGCTCGGCACGCTCGGCGTCGGTCAGCGTGGAATCGAAGTCATCGAGTATGTCATCGGCCCTTCGGGCGAACCCGTACAGCGCGTGCACCGCCGGGCGCTGCTCGGGTGCCAGCAGCCTGGTGGCGAGAAAGAACGTGCGGCCGTGCTCGGCGTTGAGCATTCGGCATCGTTCGTACGCGTCACGCAGCGCAGGGTCCTTCACACCTGCTGCGTCGAGTTCGGAGCGGATCATGAGGCGCTCCCGATGTGCGTCGCCACGCGACGGGTGACAGCCCCGGTGATCCGGTCGGCGGCAAGTCTTCCCGACAGCAGGGCCGTCGGCACACCGACACCCGGCACGGTCGACGATCCGGCCAGCACCGCGTTCTCGATGCCGCGGACGGTGTTGGCGGGACGGAACGGCCCGGTCTGGCCGAACGTGTGGGCGAGCGCGAACGGTGTGCCGTCGGCCATTCCCTGTCGTCCCCAGTCGGCGGGGTTGACGACGTGCAGCAGCTCGGCGTCCGCGCCGAGTTGTGGCAGCCGGTCGGTGACGGCGGCGATCATGCTGTCCGCGTACGAGCCGCCGACGGCGTCCCAATCGACGTTGCCCCGCAACAGGTTCGGGGCGGGCGCCAGCACGTACAACAGGTCCCGGCCGTTCGGGGCGAGACTCTGGTCGCCTGCCGTCGGCCTGGTCACCAGCAGTGACGGATCGCGCATCACCACCCCGTCGTCGATGATGTCGTCGAACGTCTGCTCCCAGGAGTCGCCGAAAACGATGTGGTGGTGCGGCATCTCACGATCGACCGCGCGGCAGCCGACATGGGCGACGACCGCGGACGGCGACGGGCGCAGCGGCAGCAGTCGACGAGGACTGCGGCCGAGGAGCCGGTAGGTGTCGGGAAGCTCGGTGGTGAGCACCACCGCGTCGGCGTGGACGCGCTCACCGCGGTCGGTGTCGACGGCCCGGACCCGGCCGTCACGGATGTCGAGGCCCGATACCTTTGCCCCGTAGCGGAATTCGACGCCGGCATCCGCCGCCGCAGCGGCCAGCGCGTCGGGCAGCGCGCGCATCCCGCCGCGCGGGAAGTACACGCCTGCGATGGTGTCCATGTAGGCGATGACGGCGTACACCGCGAGTGCCCGCTGCGGCGGAACTCCCGCGTAGAGCGCCTGGAACGTGAAGATGCGGCGCAGCCGCGAATCGGTGATGAACCGGTTGACCACCCGATCCCAGCGCCGGAAGCCACCCAGTGCGGCCAGCCGTGCCAGCGACGGCGTGAGCAGCGACAGCGGGGAGTCGAAATTGGCGGCGATGAAGCCGTCGAACTCGACCCGATACAGCCGCGTCAGCCAGTCGCGCAGACGCAGATAGCCCTGGGCCTGGTCTGGCCCGGCGAGCCGCTCCACCTCGGCGGCCATCGCGTCACGGTCGCTGTGCACATCCAGCGAGCTGCCGTCGGCGAACATCGCGCGGTAGGCCGGCTCCACCGGTGCCAGCTCCAGCCGGTCGGCGAGCGACTCGCCGACAGCCGCGAACGCCTCGTCGATCAGGTCCGGCATGGTCAGCACGGTCGGGCCGGTATCGAGTTGATAGCCGTCGACGTCGAGCCTGCCGACTCGGCCACCGGGAACATCGTCGCGTTCGATCACGGTCACCGCGCGGCCGCGGCCTGCCAGGTGCAGCGCGGCCGCAAGACCCGCCAGACCCGCTCCGACCACCACCACGTGGTCGGTAGAACCCCCGACGGCCCGCATCATGCCGCCCGCTGGGTGCAGACCGAGGCCATGTTCAGCAGCGCCGAGCGCACCGCGTCGTCCAGACGGCCCGCATCGATCCACTCCGACGCGCAGCGCAGCCGGTCGGCGATCATCTCTTCGATGCGCTGCACCGCGCCGGTCGAGGCGATCAGGGCGCGCCACCGGCCGACGTCCGCCTCGTCGAGGTCGGGCGCGCTCATCAGCTCGGTCAGCTGGCGGCGCAGCGTCGGGTCGGCCATGTGGTGGGCGGCGACCACGACGCTGGTCGCCTTGCGCTCGGTCAGGTCGGCACCGACCGGCTTGCCGGTGATCGCAGGCGACCCGAAGATGCCGAGCAGATCGTCTCTGAGCTGAAAGGCCTCGCCGACCGCCTCGCCGTAGCCACCGAGTTGGGCCAGCAGCGGATCGGCGCATCCGGCCATCGCCGCGCCGATCTCCAGCGGGCGGCGCACCGTGTAATTGCCCGACTTGCGTCGTGCCACCTCAAGCACCGCATCCAGCGTAGGCAGCCCGCCGACGTCATTGACGATGTCGGCGAACTGGCCCACCGCCAGTTCGGTGCGCATCTCGTCGTATCTGGGCCAGGCGCGAGCCAGCGCAGGGGCATCGACGCCGCTGCTTCGCAGCATCTGCTCCGCCCACACCAGGCACAGGTCGCCGAGCAGAACGGCCGCCGACTCGCCGAAACGCTCCGGGGAGCCGGACAGCCCGTGGTCGCGGTGCCAACGGCTGAACTGCACATGCGCGGACGCACGCCCTCGGCGCAGCGGCGAGCCGTCCATCACGTCGTCCTGCAGCAGTGCGAACGTGTGCAGCAGCTCCAGGCTGGCCGACGCGTTGAGGGCGGCGTTGGACGGTTCCGCCCCGCACAGCCAGCCGAGGAACATGAAGGTGGAGCGGAGACACTTCCCGCCGTCGACGAAACCGACCAGCACGTCGGCCGCGATGTCGACACCCGCGCCGCGCAGGTCGACCGCGCATCGATCGGTGACGAACTCGTCGATGGCGTCGAGCACGGCTTTGCGCACGTTGCTTCGCCAGATCTCGAACTGACCCTCGTCCTGGGAGGTCATCATGGGCGCGGGATGCAGCGCAGGGGCGAACAGCCGACCGTCGACGCTCAAATGTCACCCCTTCCCCGAGCCGCCAGCGAGTCGCCAAGCCTATTTGCGATCTGTCCCTACCCCCACCCGAGGAAACCGAATCGGAATCAATGTCACGATTACGTCATCACTGTCCCAGAATCGGAGCGGAGCGGGCGGCGAATGACAGCGGTTGAGGCCAGCGTGGTTTTTCCGGGACCTGCGAGCCCCGGCCACACGCTGTCGCCGCTGCGCCGCGGCGGCGGCGACCCGTGCTACCGGGTCACCGCGGATGGCGCGATCTGGCGCACCACCCTGATGGCAAGCGGCCCGGTGACCGCGAGGATCTGCAGGTCCGCGCCAGGCACCATCGACTGCGAGGCATGGGGAAGCGGCGCAACGGAATTCGCCGAATCACTGCCCGCGCTGCTTGGCGCCTACGACGACGCGACCGGCTTCGCCCCCGATGAGCCGACCATCGCCGCCGCCCACCGGCGGGTGCCGCACCTGCGGCTGGGCCGGACGGGCCGTGTGCTGGAGTCGCTGATCCCGGCCGTGATCGAACAGCGGGTGGCGGGCAAGGATGCCTTTCGCGCATGGCGGTTGCTGGTCACCAAGTACGGCGCCCCTGCCCCTGGTCCGGCGCCTGCGCGCATGCGGGTGCCGCCGCCCGCCGATGTGTGGCGTCGCATCCCGTCGTGGGAGTTCCACCTCGCGAACGTCGATCCGGGGCGGGCGCGCACGGTGGTCGGTTGCGCGCAGCGGGCGGACTCGCTGGAGCGGCTGGTCGCGCAGCCGCCAGAGCAGCGCCCGCCGCGCGCTGACCTCGCTGCCGGGCGTCGGGGTGTGGACCGCCGCCGAGACGGCGCAGCGCGCGTTCGGAGATCCCGACGCACTGTCGATCGGCGACTACCACCTGGCCAAGGTGGTCGGCCGGACCCTGCTCGGCCGACCCATCGACGACGCCGCGATGGTGGAGTTGCTCGAACCCCTGCGTCCCCATCGACACCGGGCGGTGCGACTGCTCGAGGTGAGCGGGATGGCCGAGAACCCCCGGTTCGGTGCGCGGCAGGCCATCCCGAATCTGCGCGCGATCTAGCTGCTGATTAAGCCCGACCCGTCTCGGGTAGGACTCCTTACGACGCAACAATCGAAGGAGTCGACGAATGCCTGAATTCACCCTTCCCGGGTTGTCCGAGAAAGACGGCCGCGAGGTCGCTGAGCTTCTCCAGAAAGCTGCTCAGCACGTACAACGACCTCCATCTGACGCTCAAGCACGTGCACTGGAACGTGGTCGGCCCGAACTTCATCGGCGTGCACGAGATGATCGACCCGCAGGTCGAGTTGGTGCGTGGCTACGCCGACGACGTGGCCGAGCGGATCGCCGCGCTCGGCGGATCACCGCAGGGCACGCCCGGCGCGATACTCAAGGACCGCACCTGGGACGACTACTCGGTCGGGCGGGACACCGTGCAGGCGCATCTGGCCGCGCTCGATCTGGTCTACACCGGTGTAGTCGAGGATACCCGCAAGGCGATCGACACTCTGGACGACCTCGACCTGGTCTCACAGGACTCGTCATCGGTCAGGTCGGCGAGCTGGAGAAGTTCCAGTGGTTCGTGCGCGCGCACCTGGAGAATTCGGGTGGGCAGCTGGCCAACCGCGGTGCGACAGACCGAGAAGGGCGCCGCCCGCAGTGCCAAGAAGAAGTCGCCCGTCAAGTAGCTGCGTCCCCCAGAGCATCGTCTCGCACCGGCTGGTCGGCGAGTTCCTCGCTGCCGCCGAACAGGTAGGGATAGGCGATACCCGCGATCGCGGCGCCGATCAGCGGTGCGAGCCAGAACACCCATAGCTGCGCAGGCGCGCCGTCGCCGTTGAAGAACGCGACACCGGTCGAGCGCGCCGGATTGACCGACGTGTTCGAGATCGGAATCGAGATCAGGTGAATGAGAGTCAGGGTCAAGCCAATCGACAGGCCCGCGAAGCCCTTTGACGCCTTCCAGCGGTCATCGGTCGAACCGAGGATGACGAGCAGGAACACGGCGGTCAGCACGATCTCGGTGATGGCCACGGCAAGAAGCGAATAGCCCCCGGGTGAATGCTCGCCGTATCCGTTGGCGGCCATGTTGCCCACCGGGTCGAACCCCTCTTTGCCCTTGGCCACCAACAGGATCAGCAGTCCCGCGATCAACCCGCCGAGCACCTGCACAATCCAGTATCCGGGCAACGCCTTCCATTCGACACGACGCGCGAGTGCTGCGCCGAGCGTGACGGCTGGGTTGAAGTGGCCCCCGGAAATCGTGCCGAACGCGTATACGCCCGTGAGCACCGTCAGCCCGAATGCCAGTGCGACACCGAGGAATCCGATGCCGAGGGAGGCACCGTCCGGTGACGCGAACTTGGCGGCGAAGACGGCGCTGCCGCAACCGCCGAGTACCAACCAGAACGTGCCGATGAACTCTGCTGTCAGGCGATGCAGCATGGTGGGTGGGGTCATGAATGCGAGAGTCTCATGCGAATTCGGCGCTCGAGCACGGTGTTGCCGAATCGTGGCTGGACCGAAATCAACCTTTGTGACACGTCTACTGCTCGCCGGCCGCGCGCCGACCGTCACCGCGCCGCTCGATGGACGCTTCATCGGGCATCCGCTCGCGAAGGCTTTCATAGATCGGCTGCGACCCCACGGCGTACGCGGCGAACACCGCGGCGGCGGTGGCGGCCATCATCGGCACGAGCGTCTCGGTCGTGGCCGTCATCTCTGTGACGACGACCATCCCGGTCACCGGCGCGCGCACAGTGGCCCCGAAGAAGGCCGCCATCCCGACGAGCGCCATCGGAACGGCCAACTGCGTTGCGTTCCCGGGCCATACCGCGTTGAAGCCTCCGACGAACAGGAGTCCCCACAGCGCACCCACGGCCAGCAGCGGAGCGAAGAGTCCACCCGGCACCGCCGCCGAGTACGACAGGGGGCCTGCGACGAACCGCACCGCAAGGATTCCGATGACGACGGACACGACGATGTGCTGTCCGCCGAGGATCCGCTGCGTCAGGTCCTCGCCGCCGCCCACCGCGAGCGGGTAGACGAACATCGCGAGCCCGATGATCGCACCGATGATGGCCGCCTTCACCAGTGTCGGGACTCGGCGGATGGCAGCGACGTGGTCGAGGAACCACAACACCAACCCGTTGTAGACGGCACCCAGACATCCGGTCAGCAATCCGAAGACCACGAAAAGGGGCAACCATGCGAGGGCCGGAGCGGCGATGGGTTCGACATGAAAGTCGGCATGGTTTCCAAGAACCAGACGGGAGCAAGCCACGGCCGCGGCGGCCGAAAAGAGCGTCGCCAGTACCGTTTTCACCCGAAACGACTTGGTGACCTCTTCGAGGGTGAATAGGGTGCCGCCGATCGGAGCGTTGAACGCCACCGCCAGGCCTGCGCCGCCCAACGCCGTCTGCATCATCCTGACCTCGGAATCGGGCAGCCGGGCGCGCCGGGCCGCTTCGGCTCCGATCGCCGCACCCATGTGCACGGTCGGCCCCTCGCGGCCCAGCACGAGCCCGGATCCGATGCTCAACACGCCACCGATGAATTTCGCCGGAAGCAGTCGGATGAGCGGTGGCCTTGCCTCACCCAGAAAAACCGCTTCGACGTGCTGGATACCGCTTCCGGCGGCCAGCGGCTCCCACCGCACTATCAGCGCGGCAAGAACGGCGCCGACCGCGGCGGCGGCCATCGGAACCAGCCAGCCCGGCCCTGGCAGCTTGTGTGCCCAGTCGACGAAGTCGATGCGCAGTTCATCGGCCGCTTGGAGGCACCAGCGAAACGCACCGCCGACGAAGCCGATGAGCACGCCCGCGACCACCGCCGTCGCGCAGATGTGGACCGAACCCCGCATGGAATCGTCGGGTTGATCGGGACGTGCGGTCGGTGCCGTCATCGGCGACGAACTTTACCTGTCCAGATACCCCCATGGGGTATAGAATGCTGCGTGTGACCGAGGTCGATCACTCGCAACACCAGATGCACGCCAACCATGCGGAGCACGGTCATGGCGGCCATGGCGACCACGTCGCCCAGTTCCGCAGGCTGTTCTGGATCATGGTCGTGCTCGCCGTCCCGACGGTGGCGGTCTCGGGCATGTTCGCGATGATCCTCGGCTACACCCTGCCGGAGTTCCCCGGTGCCCGATGGGTGTCGCCGGTGCTCGGCACCGTCATGTACTTCTGGGGTGGCAGGCCATTCTTGACCGGCGCCATCAGCGAAATCCGTTCCCGCACACCGGGAATGATGCTGTTGATCGGTCTGGCCATCACCGTGGCGTTCATCTCGTCATGGGGCGCCAGCCTCGGCGTGCTGGACCACCAGCTCGACTTCTGGTGGGAGCTGGCCCTGCTGATCGTCATCATGCTGCTGGGCCACTGGATCGAGATGCGCTCGCTGGCCCAGACCAGTTCGGCGCTCGACTCGCTGGCCGCGCTGCTTCCCGACGAGGCCGAACGGGTCGACGGTGACGACATCGTCGCGGTCGACCCTTCGGATCTACGGGTAGGCGATGTGGTGATCGTCCGCCCCGGTGGCAGCGTGCCCGCCGACGGCGAAATCATCGACGGCGCAGCGGACATCAACGAGTCGATGGTCACCGGCGAGTCCGTACCGGTGCGACGCGGTGTGGGCGATCACGTCGTGGCGGGCACCGTTGCGACGGATTCGGGGCTGCGTGTCCGCGTCACCGCGGTCGGAGACGATACGGCGCTCGCAGGCATCCAGCGGTTGGTGACGGAGGCCCAGAACTCCTCGTCGCGCGCGCAGCGGCTGGCCGATATCGCGGCAGGCTGGCTGTTCTGGTTCGCGCTCGGCGCCGCCGTCATCACCGCGGTGGTGTGGGGCTTCATCGGCAGGCCGGAAGAGGCGGTCATCCGGACCATCACCGTGCTCGTGATCGCCTGCCCGCACGCGCTCGGTCTCGCGATACCGCTGGTGGTCTCGATCGCCACCGAACGCGCGGCCCGCGGCGGCGTGCTCGTCAAGGACCGGCTCGCGCTGGAGAGCATGCGCACGGTCGGCGCGGTGTTGTTCGACAAGACCGGCACGTTGACGAAGGGCGAGCCCAGCGTGACGGCGGTGGTCGCGACCGGTGGTCGGTCAGACGGCGACGTGCTCGCGTTGGCTGCCGCGGCAGAGGCGGATTCCGAGCATCCACTGGCGCGCGCCATCGTCGATGCTGCGCGCGGCCGCGACCTGAAGGTGCCTGCGTCGTCGGACTTTTCGTCATCACCGGCGGTGGGCGTGACGGCGACCGTCGACGGCCGTCAGGTGCGGGTCGGCGGGCCGCGGCTGTTGGAGGAGACCGGCCAGTCCGAGCTGCCCGACGCGCAGCCGTGGCACGACGAAGGTGCGATCGTGCTGCACGCCGTGGTCGACGGCACCGTCGTCGGCGCACTGAAGCTGGCCGACGAGGTGCGCCAGGAGTCGCGGGAGGCCGTCGATGCGCTGCACAAGCTGGGCATCGAGGTCGTGATGATCACCGGGGACGCCGAACCGGTGGCCCGCGCGGTGGCCGAGCAGCTCGACATCGACCGGGTGTTCGCGGGCGTGCGGCCGGAAGACAAGGCGGCCAAGGTCGCCGAGCTGCAGGCCGAGGGGCTGAAGGTCGCAATGGTCGGCGACGGCGTCAACGACGCCCCGGCGCTGGCGCAGGCCGACGTCGGCATCGCGATCGGCGCGGGCACCGATGTCGCGATCGCGTCGGCCGGAGTCATCCTGGCCAGCTCGGATCCGCGCTCGGTGCTGTCGGTGATCACACTGTCCAAGGCCGCGTATCGCAAGATGCAGCAAAACCTTTGGTGGGCAGCGGGTTACAACCTGATCTCGGTGCCGTTGGCTGCCGGCGTGCTGGCCCCGATCGGCTTCGTGATGCCGATGTCGGTCGGTGCGCTGTTGATGTCGGCCTCGACGGTGGTGGTCGCGCTCAACGCGCAACTGCTGCGCAGGCTCGATCTACGACCTCAGTAGCCGAGTCCGCGCAGCTGCGCGCCGAGCTGCTCTGCGATCGCCTGATGGGTGCGTAGCAGCTCGAGTTCACGACCGACCTGGGCGTGCAGGGCGCGGATGATGGCCAGTTCGGCCGAGGGAGTGTCGGTCAGGTGGTGAAGCGAGTCGGACGCCGAGGACACCACATCGAGCGCCGATTGCGATGCCGACTTCGCGGCTGTGACGGCGTCGGCGGCGTCCTGAAGACGCCTGCCGAGGTCGGACTCGACGCCAGAAAGGTGGTCGAGCGCGTTGCGGCTGCCCTGGGCGAAGTCGGTGTAGCCGGTGACCGCATCGCCGGTCATGTCCGCGGCCTGCTCCTGTCCGGAGCGGATCGCGTCGGTGGCGTCGGCGAGCTGGTCGGCGGCGGCCGCGGCGGCGGTCGGATCCGCCGTACCGAACAACGAGTCGGCGCGCGACAGCACATCGCCGACGTTGCGGACCAGATCGGGCAGCGGCACGGATCAAGTATCAGCCATCGAGGGACGCGATGAGGTCGGTGAGTTTGGTCGTGTCCGCGTCGCCTGCCGCCTCGCCGGCCTCGACCGCGCTGACCAACTCCAACGGCACGCCCGCCGCGTTGGCGGTCTCGGCGGCAGACAGGTTGGCCCGCCTGCGCGCGACATAGAGCCGCTGACCCAGCGTCGCCCCCGGCGCAGCGGCGGCGCGAAACATCAGGTCGTCGTAGCGGCCGCGCACCGTCCGCAGGGCCAGCACCACGTCGGGGGTGCCGCGGCTGCGCTGCGCGGCGCGGGCCACCACCGATTCGAGCTTGCGCAGTTCGGCAAGGATGACGGTGACACGAGCGGAGAACTCGGGGTCGTCGTGGACGGGCAGTGACGCGATGGCGGCGCCGAGGGTCGTCATCGCGACCTCGACGGTGCCCGCGATGACCGACGCGGCGCCGTCATCCGCGGGCGGCTCGGGTGCCGTACCCGGTACCGGTCCGCCATACCGTATCGTCGCTATGGTTCCGGCGGGCCACTGCAGGACCTCCTCGAGCTTGGCCCTTGTCCGCTCCCTCGGCCAGCTGCGGCCCTTCTCGAATGCGATAAGCGCGCCCGCGTTGATGATCTTGTATTTGGCGAGATTCCGCTGCTTGATGTCCAATTCGCGACGGCGGGCGGCAACCGCGGCGCCGGCACGGGCAATGCCCGGATCGCCGGCGTCCTCTTCCACCCGCCCAGTGTAGCCAGCCGCATCCGACCGCAGAGCGCCAAGCTCGCCGTAGCAGAGAGACCATAGCAAGTGTTGCAGTGCTACGGAAATAGCGCTACGGTTTCGGTCACCGCGAGAGAGCGAGAGGAAGTGGTCATGACCGTCATGATCGAGATGCCCGTACTGACCGACAGCCAGATCGGCGCATGCACGCGAGACCCGGACCGGTGGATGACCGCGACCGACGACCAGACGAAGGCGATCTGCCGGGCCTGCCCGCGGCGCTGGCTGTGCGCGAAAGAGGCGTGCGAGATGCCCGGCGCCCAGGGCCTGTGGGCCGGTATCCACATTCCTGAGGGCGGGCGGGGCCGCACCTTCGCCCTGAAGCAGCTCAGGTCGCTGGCCGAGCGCGGCGGTCACCCAGTGCACCGCTGACTCCACCCGCGGCCTGCCCGCTCGGCGAGGGGGGAGCGGGCAGGCGGCGCGGGTCAATCTCTAAGAATCTGACGAGGCTTTGTAGCAAACAGCCCGACACTGACTTCCAGCAGTTCGCAGCACCTCTAGCAATCGACCAGCAATTACGGCTAGTGATCTTGGTCGCACCCCGGCCAGTCGGGCCTCTGCGCCGGCTTGCGCTGGGGGCACCGAAATTCGAAGGCGCGCAACGGCTTCGCCCGTATCATTGGCGGCGGATGGGGCAGCGTTGCCGCGGGGGCCAAGCGGTTTAGTTAGGTATGACTAAGTTGGCATGTCAGGCGGGGTTTGTCATATCGTTTTCCCCACTTGTGGCGAGTGGGGTAGGGGTCGTCGTTCAGTGCTGCACGAAGGCGCCATCACCGCAGGTTGACGCCGTCGTCGACGGCTGCCACGAAATTCTCAGTGTGCGTTGAAGGGCTAGGTGGGAATGGCGCCCAGTCGCCAGGGGCTGTACAACCCCGCGTTCGAGCATGACGCGTGTGGCGTTGCCATGGTCGCCGACATCCACGGCCGCCGCAGCCGCGACATCGTCGACAAGGCGATCACTGCTCTGCTGAACCTGGAACACCGCGGTGCCCAGGGCGCTGAACCGCACACCGGCGACGGCGCGGGCATCCTGCTGCAGGTCCCCGACGAGTTTCTGCGCGCCGTGGTGGAATTCGACCTGCCCGATGCGGGCAGCTACGCCACCGGCATCGCGTTCCTGCCGCAGTCGTCGAAGGACGCCGCCACGGCGTGCGAGTCCGTCGAGAAGATCGCCGAGGCCGAGGGCCTGCACGTGCTGGGCTGGCGCGAGGTGCCGACCGACGACTCGTCGCTCGGCGCACTGGCCCGCGACGCGATGCCCACCTTCCGGCAGGTGTTCCTCGCAGGCGCCTCCGGAATGGATCTGGAGCGGCGTGCCTACGTGGTGCGCAAGCGCGCCGAGCACGAGCTCGGCACCAAGGGCCCGGGTCAGGACGGGCCCGGGCGCGAAACCGTCTACTTCCCAAGCCTTTCCGGTCAGACCTTCGTCTACAAGGGCATGCTGACCACGCCGCAGCTGAAGGCGTTTTACCTTGACCTGCAAGACGATCGGCTGACCAGCGCGCTGGGCATCGTGCACTCGCGGTTCTCCACCAACACGTTCCCGTCGTGGCCGCTGGCCCACCCGTTCCGTCGGATCGCGCACAACGGCGAGATCAACACCGTGACCGGCAACGAGAACTGGATGCGGGCGCGCGAGGCACTGATCAACACCGACATGTTCGGCTCAGGTCAGGACCTCGACAAGATCGTGCCGGTCTGTACGCCGGGCGCCTCCGACACGGCGCGATTCGACGAGGTGCTCGAGCTGTTGCATCTCGGCGGGCGCAGCCTGCCTCACGCCGTGCTGATGATGATCCCGGAGGCGTGGGAGCGCAACGAGTCGATGGACCCTGCCCGCCGCGCCTTCTACGAGTACCACGCTTCGCTGATGGAGCCGTGGGACGGCCCGGCGTCCATGACATTCACCGACGGCACCGTGATCGGCGCCGTCCTCGACCGCAACGGCCTTCGCCCGTCCCGTATCTGGGTCACCGACGACGGCCTCGTGGTGATGGCGTCGGAGGCCGGGGTGCTCAACCTCGACCCGTCGACGGTGGTCAAGAAGATGCGGCTGCAGCCCGGCCGGATGTTCCTCGTCGACACCGCGCAGGGACGCATCGTCGTCCGACGAAGAGATCAAGGCCGAGCTCGCCGCCGAGCATCCCTACCAGGAGTGGCTCGACGCCGGCCTGTTCAAGCTCGACGACCTGCCGCCCGGCGACTACGTCCGCATGCCCCATCACCGGGTTGTGTTGCGGCAGCAGATCTTCGGCTTCACCTACGAGGAGCTCAACCTCTTGGTTGGCGCCCATGGCGCGCACCGGCGCCGAGCCGATCGGCTCGATGGGCACCGACACCCCGGTCGCGGTGCTGTCACAGCGGCCGCGGATGCTCTACGACTACTTCCAGCAGTTGTTCGCTCAGGTCACCAACCCGCCGCTGGACGCCATTCGCGAAGAGGTGGTCACCAGCCTGCAGGGCACCGTCGGCCCCGAGGGTGACCTGCTCAACCCGAACGCCGAATCCTGCCGCCAGATCCTGTTGTCCACGCCGATCCTGCGCAACGCGGAGCTGTCCAAGCTCATGTGCGTGGATCCCGACCACGAGATCCGCGGCCACAAGCACGGAATGCGCGCCGCGGTCATCCGCTGTCTGTACCCGGTCAACCGGGGCGGCCAGGGCCTGCGGGAAGCCCTCGACAACGTCAGGGCGAAGGTGTCGGCGGCCATCCGCGACGGCGCCCGCATCATCGTGCTGTCCGACCGCGAGTCGGACGAGACGATGGCGCCGATCCCGTCGCTGCTCTCCGTCTCGGCCGTGCACCACCACCTGGTCCGTGACCGCACCCGCACCCAGGTCGGCCTCGTCGTGGAGGCGGGCGACGCCCGCGAGGTGCACCACATGGCGTGTCTCGTCGGCTTCGGCGCGGCCGCGATCAACCCGTACATGGCATTCGAGTCCATCGAGGACATGGTCGACCGGGGCGTGATCACCGGCATCAGCAGTGACAAGGCCAAGGCGAACTACGTCAAGGCCGCGGGCAAGGGCGTGCTGAAGGTGATGTCCAAGATGGGCATCTCGACGCTGGCGTCCTACACCGGTGCACAGCTGTTCCAGGCCATCGGCATCAGCCAGCCACTGCTCGAGGAGTACTTCACCGGTTTGACGTGCCCCGTCGGGGGGATCGATCTCGACGACATCGCCGACGACGTCGCGACGCGGCATGGGCTGGCATACCTGGACCGGCCCGACGAGTGGGCGCACCGCGAACTCGAGGTCGGCGGCGAGTACCAGTGGCGCCGCGAGGGCGAATACCACCTGTTCAACCCGGATACGGTGTTCAAGCTGCAGCACTCCACCCGTACCGGGCAGTACTCGATCTTCAAGGAGTACACGAAGCTGGTCGACGACCAGAGCGAGCGGATGGCGTCGCTGCGCGGCTTGTTGAAGTTCCGCGACGGCGTGCGGCCGCCGGTGCCGCTCGATGAGGTCGAATCCGCCGGCGAGATCGTCAAGCGATTCTCCACAGGAGCGATGAGCTACGGCTCGATCTCCGCCGAAGCGCACGAGACGCTGGCGATAGCGATGAACCGCCTTGGCGGCCGGTCTAATTCGGGTGAGGGCGGCGAAGCGGTGAGCCGGTTCGATCGCGACGAGAACGGCGACTGGCGGCGCAGTGCCATCAAGCAGGTGGCGTCCGGCCGATTCGGCGTGACCAGCCACTACCTGACCAACTGCACCGACATCCAGATCAAGATGGCCCAGGGCGCGAAACCTGGTGAGGGTGGCCAGCTTCCGGGAAACAAGGTCTACCCGTGGGTGGCCGAGGTTCGGCATTCGACGCCTGGCGTCGGCCTGATCTCCCCGCCGCCGCACCACGACATCTACTCGATCGAGGATCTCGCGCAACTGATCCACGACCTGAAGAACTCCAACCCGCAGGCACGTGTGCACGTGAAGTTGGTGAGCGAGAACGGCGTCGGCACGGTCGCCGCAGGCGTATCGAAGGCGCACGCCGACGTGGTGCTGATCTCCGGCCACGACGGCGGCACCGGCGCGACACCGCTGACATCGATGAAGCACGCCGGTGCGCCATGGGAGCTCGGCCTGGCCGAGACGCAGCAGACGTTGCTGCTCAACGGACTTCGCGACCGCATCGTCGTGCAGGTCGACGGACAGCTCAAGACCGGCCGCGACGTTGTCGTCGCCGCTCTGCTCGGCGCGGAGGAGTTCGGCTTCGCCACCGCGCCGCTCGTGGTGTCCGGCTGCATCATGATGCGGGTCTGCCACCTCGACACCTGCCCGGTCGGCGTGGCGACGCAGAACCCGACACTGCGCGAGCGATTCGCGGGCAAGCCGGAGTTCGTCGAGAACTTCTTCATGTTCATCGCCGAGGAAGTGCGGGAGATGATGGCCCAGTTGGGCTTCCGCACCGTCAACGAGATGGTCGGCCAGGTCGGCGCACTGGACACCACGAAGGCCGCCGAGCACTGGAAGGCATACAAGCTCGACCTGGCCCCGGTGCTGCACGAGCCGGAATCGGCCTTCATGAACCAGGATCTGTACTGCAGCTCACGTCAGGACCACGGGCTCGACAAGGCCCTCGACCAGCAGCTGATCGTCATGTGCCGGGAAGCGCTGGATTCCGGCACACCGGTGCGGTTCTCGACGACCATCGCCAACACCAACCGCACGGTCGGCACCATGCTGGGCCACGAGCTCACCAAAGCCTATGGCGGTCAAGGTCTTCCCGACGGAACCATCGACATCACATTCGACGGATCCGCGGGCAACAGCTTCGGCGCGTTCGTGCCGAAGGGCATAACGCTGCGGGTGTACGGTGACGCCAACGACTACGTCGGCAAGGGCCTTTCCGGCGGCAGGCTGGTGGTGCGTCCGTCAGACGACGCGCCGGAAGACTACGTCGCCGAGGAGAACATCATCGCGGGCAACGTGATTCTGTTCGGCGCCACCAGCGGGCAGGCGTTCCTGCGCGGCGTCGTCGGCGAACGCTTCGCGGTGCGCAACTCCGGTGCGCACGCGGTGGTGGAAGGCGTCGGCGACCACGGGTGCGAGTACATGACCGGCGGCAAGGTCGTCATTCTCGGGCCGACGGGCCGCAACTTCGCGGCCGGTATGTCCGGCGGCGTGGCCTACGTCTACGACCCGAACGGCACCTTCACCGAGAACCTCAACGCGGAGATGGTGGACCTCGACGAGATGGACGACGACGATGTCGAGTACCTGCGCGGCATGATCCAGGCCCACGTCGACGCCACGGATTCGGTTGTCGGGCAACGGGTGCTCGCCGACTGGGAGAACGAGCTGAAGAACTTCACGAAGGTGATGCCGCGCGACTTCAAGCGGGTCCTGAAGGCGATTGCCGAGGCCGAAGAGTCCGGCGGGAACGTCGATGAGGCGATCATGGCGGCCGCCAATGGCTGATCCCAGGGGCTTTCTCAAGTACACACATCGCGAGACCGCACACCGGCGGCCGGTCGCGCTGCGACTGCATGACTGGAAAGAGGTCTACGAAGACTTTCCCCACGACGCGCTGCGCGAGCAGGCGACACGGTGCATGGACTGCGGTATTCCGTTCTGCCACAACGGGTGCCCGCTGGGCAATCTGATTCCGGAGTGGAACGATCTGGTGCGCAGCGACCGCTGGCGCGACGCGATCGAGCGGCTGCACGCCACCAACAACTTCCCGGAGTTCACCGGCCGGCTGTGCCCCGCTCCGTGCGAGGGATCGTGCGTGCTCGGCATCAACCAGGACCCGGTGACGATCAAGCAGGTCGAGGTCGAGATCATCGACAACGCCTTCGACGAAGGCTGGGTCGTCCCGCTGCCGCCCGACAAGCTGACCGGAAAGAAGGTGGCCGTGGTCGGCTCCGGCCCGGCCGGGCTGGCCGCCGCACAGCAGCTGACCCGCGGCGGTCATTCGGTGACGGTGTTCGAGCGGGATGACCGCATCGGTGGCCTGCTGCGCTACGGCATCCCCGAGTTCAAGATGGAGAAGCGCCACATCGACCGTCGGCTCGAGCAGATGGAGGCCGAGGGCACCGAGTTCCGGGCGGGCGTGAACGTCGGCGTCGACATCACCGCCGAAGAACTGCGATCCGAGTTCGACGCGGTGGTGCTTGCGGGCGGGGCGACGGCATGGCGCGACCTTCCGATCCCCGGCCGCGACCTGGACGGCATCCATCAGGCGATGGAGTTCCTGCCATGGGCCAACCGCGTTCAGCAGGGCGACCCGGTGACCGACGACGACGGTTTGCCGCCGCTGCACGCGAAGGGCAAGAAGGTCATCATCATCGGCGGCGGCGACACCGGTGCCGACTGCCTAGGCACGGTGCACCGTCAGGGCGCAGAGAGCGTGCACCAGTTCGAGATCATGCCCCGGCCGCCGGAAACCCGTGCCGACTCCACCCCGTGGCCGGTCTATCCGCTGATGTTCCGGGTGTCCTCCGCCCACGAGGAGGGCGGCGAGCGGGTGTATTCGGTGAACACCGAGGAATTCGTCGGTCGCGACGGCAAAGTCACCGCGCTGCGCGGACACGAGGTCAAGATGGCAGGCGGCAAGTTCGAGAAGCTCGAGGGAACCGATTTCGACTTGGAAGCCGATCTGGTGCTGCTCGCCATGGGCTTCGTCGGCCCCGAACGGGAGGGCCTGCTCACCGACCTGAGTGTCGAGATCACCGAACGCGGCAACGTCGCCAGGAATGCCGATTTCGCCACTTCGGTGCCCGGCGTCTTCGTGGCGGGCGACATGGGTCGTGGCCAGTCGCTGATCGTGTGGGCGATCGCCGAGGGACGCGCCGCCGCCGCAGGGGTCGACCGGTATCTGATGGGTCACACGGCGCTACCTGCGCCGATCAAACCCACCGCGGTACCGCAGCGCTAGGCCAAAGCCCCGACACGCTTCACCAATAAAGGGCTTTTGCGTCTGGTCGCGCGACAGTAGTTGGCGATGAGCGTGGACCGGCGGCACTTTCTCGTGGCGCTTTCCGTGGTGACCGTCGGGGCGATGGGCCTGACACGGTGGAGCACGAGCGGAGCGCAGCACGCCACGCAGGCAACGCCGGTCGCCGTCGAACAACGGCCCGTGTTGCTGCCACCCCCACCGAAGCAGGCCCGCGTTCCACTGCCTGGCGGCGGAGTTCTGAGCCGCCTGCCCGGCGATGACCTGCTGGCGCTGACCGTCGACGACGGCGTGAGCAGCGACGTGGTTCGGCTTTACACGCAGTTCGCAAGGGACACCGGTGTGCGACTGACGTACTTCGTCAACGGCGCCTACCGGTCGTGGACCGAGAACCGAGATCTGTTGCGCCCGCTCGTCGACGCGGGCCAGATCCAGCTGGGCAACCACACCTGGTCGCATCCCGACCTGACAAAGCTGCCGTTAACCGCTGTGGCAGAAGAACTTCGGCACACCCATGACTTCCTGTGGAAGGTCTACGGCGTTGACGCGCGACCCTACTTCCGGCCGCCGTACGGAGCGCACGACGCGAATGTGGACAACGTGTGCAGCGAGCTCGGCTACACCGCCGACACCCTGTGGTCGGGCTCGCTCGAGGATCAGGTCGTCATACCCGAGGACGCGATCGTGAAGATGGCGGGCAAGTACTTCACGCCCGGGGCGATAGTGATCGGCCATCTCAACCACATGCCGGTCACCCACGTCTACGGCCGCCTCGTCGAGCTCATCCGCGAGCGCAGGCTGCGCACCGTCACGCTGCGCGACGTGTACATCAGTTGAACAACATCTGTCACTTCTGTCATCACCAAAATCATCTGATGATTGCTCGGCGCGCCTCATTCTGTTTGCCAGTTCTGCGGTATCTAATGACTTCATGAGGACGCTGCGGTAACG
This sequence comes from uncultured Actinomycetota bacterium, assembly GCA_963813275.1. GTDB lineage: Bacteria > Actinomycetota > Actinomycetes > Mycobacteriales > Mycobacteriaceae > Mycobacterium. The sequence continues at coordinate 49,966 of CAWEYH010000005.1, forward strand.
TAGTGCCTCGGTTCAGCAATTGCTATACCGCAGGAGTGATCGACGTGTACCTCAACCCACTATCCCGCTCTCGGTCAGTCGAATCGCCTGGTCATGGTTTCGTCACCCGGTCAAGTGCCGCGAATACCCCGCCAAGGCCGAGCGCCTGGTCACCGCCGACGACCTAGTCCGCTTCGGCGTCTAGCAACTCCCGCACCATCCGATTACGACGCTACGTCGTGCCCGTGACCGTTTCTTTGCCCTACCGTTATATTTTCGTTATCGTCAGTCGACTTTGCTGTTGAGTTCAGCTCGTCAGCAGCCCCGAATCCCGTATCGCCTCAGCCAGCGGCTCCAGCACGGCGGGGTCGTGCGGGGGTGGTAGGTACACGATCGCCAAGTCCAGGCCTTCCTTGCCCAATGCGCCCGCCTCGTCGATCGCCTTCGCGTAGTCGAGGTCAGGTTCCAGCCGCACGTGGGCCGACAGGGTGATCTCCTTCGGGTCGCGCCCGATGTCCGCGCACCGGGCGGCCAGCACATCGCGCTTGCGGGCGAACTCGTCGGGCGGGCCGCCGACGAAGTTCCAGTGGTCGGCGTATTTGGCGGTCAGCGGCAGTGTCCGCTTCTCGCCGCTGCCTCCGATGCAGATCGGCGGGTGCGGCCGCTGGGGACCCTTCGGCTCGTTGCGCGCGTCCTTGAGCTGGTAGTACTTGCCGTCGAAGGTCGTCGTCTCGTTGCTCAGCAGGCTGGTGAGCACCTCGCACGCCTCCTCGAAGCGGTCGAAGCGCTCCTTGATGGAGCCCAGTTCGATGCCGTAGGCACCGGACTCCTCTTCGTTCCAGCCGGCGCCGATGCCGAGCTCGAGCCGGCCGTTCGGAAACGATGTCCAGAGCCGCGGCCATATTCGCCAGCACGGCGGGGTGGCGGTAGTGGATGCCGGTCACCAGAACGCCGACGCGCAGACGCTTGGTGGCCTGCGCCAGGGCGGTCAGCGTGGTCCAGCCCTCCAGGCACGGGCCCGTGGAGTCGGAGAAGATCGGATAGAAGTGGTCGAACGTCCAGCCGGACTCGAAAACATCGATGTCGTCGGCGGCCTGCCAGACGGCGAGCATGTCGTTCCAGGTGGTGTTCTGCGGGGATGTCTTGAAAGCGAATCGCACTGAATCAAGCTTAGTCCTCGGATCGGACTCTTTGTTGGGCTGTCAGTCGGGTTCGCCGTACTCGTCGAACCAGTAGGCGAGCTTGCCGCGACGGCTCACCGCGCGCAGCCTTCGTTCGGCGGCCGCACGCGTCCTGGGGGTGGTGACGATCAGCAGTTCGTCGCCTGCCGCGATCCGGGTGTCGGGCTGGGGGACGAACGTGTGGCCGTCGCGGATGATCAGGGTGATGACGGTCGGGTCGGGCAGCCGCAGCTCGAGCACCGTCACGTTGTGCAAGCGGGACGGCGTGTGCACGGTCATCGTCAACAGCTCGGCCTCCAGTACGTCGAGCGGAGCAGCCTCCACCTGTATCTCGCGGGTGGCCTCCCGCGGGATCAGCCCCAACCGGTGGGCGAGCAGGCGCAGGCTGGGCCCCTGCACCAGGGTGAATACCACCACCAGGATGAAGACGATGTTGAGCAGTCGGATGGCGTCGGGAACGCCCCCGACGATCGGGAACGTGGCCAGCACGATCGGGACGGCGCCGCGCAGCCCTGCCCAGGACAGGAAAACCTGCTCACGCCACGGCACGCGGAACCCGGCGAGCGAGACGACGACGGACAACGGCCGGGCGACCAGCAGCAGCACCAACCCGATGACGATCGCCGGTGACCAACTCGGCGGCCAGGTCGCTCGGGTCGACGAGCAGGCCGAGGAGAACGAACAGGCCGATCTGTGCGAGCCAGCCCAGCCCCTCGGCGAACGATCGGGTGGCCGAGCGGTGCGGTAGTCCGCGAGTTGGCGAGCACGACCGCGGCCAGGTACGCGGCCAGGAACCCGCTCGCGTGTGCGCTGCCCGCCGCGGCGAACGCGACCATGCCGAGCCCGAAGGTCGCCAGCGGGATACAGGCCGGAGGCCGGAAGGGCGATGCGGCGCAGGGCGATTGAGCCGAGCAGCCCGCAGCCCAACCCGATCGGCGGCGCCGACCCCCAGTTCGTACACCAACTCGGCGAGCGCGTGTGTCGGAGACAGCTCGAACGGCGTCGCGCTGAACATCAGCACGAGGATGACGGCAGGAGCGTCGTTGAAACCGGACTCGGCCTCGAGCAGACCCGGCGACCCGCCTCGGCAACGGCACGACGCGCAGCACGGAGAAGACCGCGGCGGCGTCGGTCGAGGAGACGATCGCGCCGAGCAGCAACGCCAGCTGCCAGTCCATTCCGAGCAGCAGATGCGCCCCGGCGGCGGTGACGACCATGCTGACGGCGACGCCGACCGTGGCCAACACCGCCGCGGGCGCCAGCACCTCGTCGCACGTCGGAGAACCGCGTCGTCAGGCCGCCCTCGATGAGGATGACCGCCAGCGCAACCGTGCCGAGGTGATCGGCCAGCAGGTAGTTGTCGAAATGCAGACCGAGGCCGTCCTCGCCGACGATGACGCCGACACCGAGGAACAGCAGCAGGCTCGGTAACCCCACCCGGCTGCGCCAGCCGCGTGACGACGATGCTGGCCAACAGCACCAGCCCGCCGGCCAGCAGCACCAGATACAGCTGCTGCAAAGTCATTTCATCCCGCAGTTAACCAGGACGACGCCGGATGGGTCAGTATGAGATCGTGTTCCGGGTCAGAAGGCGGTCCGCCGAGGCGTCGCAACCGCGCTGACGAGCGTCAGCCGATGCGGGTCGGCATCGCCGGGGCGGGAGCGATCGGTCGGTCCGTCGCCCTGGAGCTGCTCGCCTACGGCCACAAGGTCTTGCTGATCGAGCAGAAGGTCAGCAATTACGAACCGCATACGGTCCCCGACGCCGACTGGCTGCTGGCCGACGCGTGCGAGCTGGCCTCGCTCGAGGAGGCCGGCATGCGAGAGGTGTGATGTGGTCATCGCGGCGACCGGCGACGACAAGGTCAACCTCGCGACGTCGCTGCTGGCCAAGACCGAGTTCGGGGTGTCACGGGTGGTGGCACGGGTCAACGACGCACGCAACGAGTGGCTGTTCAACGAGGCCTGGGGCGTCGACCTCGCGGTCTCTGCGCCGCGTGCCCTCGTCGCGGCGATCGAGGGTGCCATCGACATCGGTCACCTGGTGCGATTGATGGACCTGAGGCAGGGCCAGGTGAGCTTGGCCAAACTGAGGTTGCCCGCCGACGATCCGATGGTCGGTCAGCGGGTGCGCGACATAAGGCTGCCCGAGAACACCGCTCTGGCAATCGTCGTCCGCGACAGCGGGGTCATCCTCCCGCAGCCCGACGACGTGCTCCAGGCCGACGACGAGATGTTGTTCTTCGCGGGCGGCACGGCCGAGGATCAGGTCCGCGCGCTCGTACACGGCGCCATCAAACCGCTGCGCGGCGGCCGATGATTTTTCGCGGTCGTGACGGTCTAAACCGGCATGATCGACTTGACCGACGCGTGTAGACATACCAGCGATGTGCTGGCGAAGGTGACCGACGAGCAGCTCGCCCTGCCGACGCCGTGCGAGAAGCTGCGCCTCTCCGAGCTCGTGGCCCACATCGGCGGCCTGGCGTCGGCGTTCACCGCCGCCGCGCGCAAGGAGTTCGGCCCGCTGACCGACACTCCGCCCACCGACGGCGCCGAACTCGACGCCGACTGGCGGACCGCGTACCCGCAGCGGCTGGCCGCGCTCGCCGCCGCGTGGCAGGACCAGGACGCGTGGCAGGGGATGACCCGCGCAGGCGGCGTCGAGCTGCCCGCCGAGGTGATGGGCTCGGTCGCGCTGGCCGAGGTCGTCATCCACGGCTGGGATGTCGCCCGTTCCATCGACAGGCCCTATGACAGCGATCCGGCTACGGCGCGGGCTTGTCTGGCTCACCTCGCACAGTTCGACACGGCCGGTACGGAGGGCATGTTCGGGCCTGCGGTATCCGTCGACGTCGATGCGCCCGCGTTCGACCGGGTCATCGCGCTGAGCGGTCGGGATCCCGCTTGGCGCGCGCCATGAGCGGGCACACTGGAGGCATGGATCCGGTCGTCGCGCTGCGTCAGATTGCGTACTACAAGGACCGGGCGCGGGAGGACTCGCGGCGGGTGATGGCCTACCGCAACGCGGCCGACATCGTCGAGGCGCTCAGCGATGCCGACCGCGAGCGCCACGGCGCGGCTAACAGCTGGCAGTCGCTTGCGGGGATCGGGCCGAAGACGGCGAAGGTCATCGCTCAGGCGTGGGCGGGCCGGGAGCCGGATGCGCTTGTCGAATTGCGCTCGGCGGCAAAGGATCTCGGTGGCGGCGACATCAGATCCGCGCTGCGTGGTGACCTGCATGTGCACTCCAACTGGTCGGACGGTTCGGCCCCGATCGAGGAGATGATGCTCGCGGCAAAGGATCTGGGCCACGAGTACTGCGCGCTGACCGATCATTCGCCGCGGCTCAAGATCGCCAACGGGCTGTCGCCCGAGCGGCTGCGCAAGCAACTCGATGTGATCGACGAACTGCGGGAGACGGTGGCGCCGATGCGTATCCTCACCGGCATCGAGGTCGACATCCTCGGAGGATGGATCGTTGGACCAGGAGGACGAACTGCTCGAGCGGCTCGATGTCGTTGTGGCCAGCGTGCATTCGAAGCTCGCGATGGATGCCCCCGCGATGACGCGACGGATGGTCAAAGCGGTGGAGAACCCGCACGCCGACGTGCTGGGTCATTGCACCGGCCGCTTGGTCACCGGAGGCCGGGGCATGCGGCCGGAGTCGAAGTTCGACGCGGAGAAGGTCTTCACCGCCTGCCTGGAAAACGGCACCGCGGTGGAGATCAACTCCCGGCCCGAGCGCCGCGATCCGCCGACTCGGCTGCTGAAGCTGGCGCTGGACATCGGCTGCCTGTTCTCGATCGATACCGACTCGCATGCGCCCGGGCAGTTGGATTTCCTCGGCTACGGGGCGCAGCGCGCGCTGGATGCGAAGGTGCCGGTGGACCGGATCGTCAACACCTGGCCTGCCGACAAGCTGTTGGATTGGGCGGCCTCGTAACGTAGGTCCGTGCACCTAGGAATCGACACCAGGCTGACGCTGCTGGCGGCCGGACTCATCTTCCTGTTGGCGCTCGCCCTCGGCGTCTGGAAATACCGGCAGATGGCCACGTCGGACAACCATCTGGCGCATCCCTATGTGGACATCGCGCATCGTGCCGCGCTGCTCTATTCGTTCGCCACGCTGCTACTGGCGGTGTTCGTCGAATTGAGCGGCTGGCCCACCTGGGTGAACCTGACCGCGGCGATGGTGGTCGTGGCATTCTTCGTGATCGCGATCCTGACGTACATGAGCCATGGCCGCAGGCGTGACACCACAAACCAGTTCGAACATCCCGCCCGCGGTGTGCACGCGGGAATGCTCGCGCTCATCGTGGCCGAGATCGGCGGCTTCGCAGTCCTTTTCGCGGGATTCGTCAGCGCACAACTTCTCTAGTCGGGCAGGTGCGGCATCTCGAGGCCGGGATCGCGGCCGACGAGGACGCCGCGGGTGAGCGCGGAGTTGCCATAGCGCAGGCGCACCTGGTCGACGGCATCGTCCAGTGCCACGGTGTCTGCGTGTCCCCAGCACGCGAGTGGGCCCACTTCGAACGGCAGCTCCAACTGCTGCGCACCGTGGCGGTCGATGTTGGACACCGCGAAGCCGACCAGCGTCAGCCCCCGTTCGGCGATCAGCGGCGCTGCGGCGGCGATGAGTTCTCGCGCGGCGTCGAGGATCACATCGGTCGACGCGGTCGCTCGGGGCATGGTGTGCGATCTGGTGGCACGGCCGAAGTCGTCGAAGCGCAAGCGCAACACCACGGTTCGGCCGGTGCGTCCGGCCTTGCGCATTCGCCGGGTGATCCGATCGATGAGGTTGATGACGACGGCGTCGACCTCCTCGGCCGACATCGTGTTGCCTCGGCGCCCGAGCGCACGCTGCGCACCGACCGAGCGGCGACGCACCCCGGTCACCACCCGGCGCCGATCGATGTTGCGGGACAACGCAAATAGTTGACGGCCCATCGCGCCCCCGACCATCGCCGCGAGCGTGGATTCGCTCAATTCGGCGACGTCGGCGACGGTTTCGATGCCGTGTGTGTGAAGCTTCTCGGCGGTCTTGACGCCGACGCCCCACAGCCGGCGTACGGGCAGCGGATGCAGGAACGCCAGCTCGCGGTCGGGTGGGACCAGCAGCAGCCCGTCGGGCTTGGCCTCTTGGCTGGCCACTTTGGCGAGGAACTTGGTGCGGGCGATGCCGACGGTGATCGGCAGGCCGACGCGGTCGCGAACATCGGCCCGCAGCCGCGCGGCGATCTCGACGGGCGTACCGGACACCCGGCGCAGCCCGGACACGTCGAGGAAGGCCTCGTCGACCGATAGCGGCTCGACGATCGGCGTGGTGTCGCGGAAGACCTCGAACACCGCGTCGCTGGCTTGGGAGTACGCCGACATGCGCGGGCGCCACGACGAGGGCGTGCGGGCACAGCCTGCGGGCCTGCCGACCACCCATCGCGGTACGCACGCCGTAGGCCTTCGCTTCGTAGCTCGCCGCGAGTACGACGCCGCCGCCGACGATCACCGGCCTGCCGCGCAGCGCGGGGTCGTCACGCTGCTCGACCGACGCGTAGAACGAGTCGAGATCGGCGTGCAGGATGGTGGCGCTGCCCGGCACGAACACATGTTCGCATCCGGCGGTGACAACTAGGTCGCGTCGCCGTAGATCGCGTTGAGCCAGATATGAACGAGGTTGTCCAATACCCGCTCGTTGGGCAAGTGCGGGTTTCTGGCCGGCGAACGACGCCGTCATCACCGCTTCATTGAGCAGGTTCAGTGATGTCGCCAACTCTCGCGCGGGCAAACTGTCCGGGGCCCCGCCCTTGGCACGCACGGTCTCGATGACGCCCGTGGTGTGGTCGATGGACGCCTGCATGAAGTCCGCCCACAGCTTGCCGACCTCCGAATTGGTGTACTTCGCGACCGACCACGGGGCGGCCAGCGCCTGGTGTGCATGGAAGGTCGAGTAGTACACGTCGATTCCAGCCCGCCAGAACGCATACCGGTCCTTCGGCGGGGCCGCCATCAATGCCTCGCGAGCGGCGTGGGCCTCGGCGATGACGCTGTCCATCAGCGTCAGCAGCACGGCGTCCTTGGACGGGAAGTAGAAGTAGAAGGTCGGCCGCGAGATACCGGCACCCTTGGCCAGGTCGTCGACCGAGATATCGGCAAGGGGCCGCTCAGCGAGCAGGCGCTCCGCGGTTTCGAGAATGGCCAGCTCACGGTCGTCGCCCGACGGCCGGGCACCGCGGCGTCCACGGGCTGCGCGGGGCTGGCTGGCGGTGGTCACGGCCGATACTTTACATGGTGTCGAGTTTCTCGACGCACCGTTGACTTATTCGACACCACGTTGATAGCTTTACAGCATGACCGAATTTGTCGACGTTGTCATCGTGGGGGCCGGCATCTCCGGCATCAGTGCGGCCTGGCATCTGCAGGACCGCTGCCCCGACAAGAACTACCTGATCCTGGAGCAGCGCGAGAACCTCGGCGGAACGTGGGACCTGTTCAAATACCCGGGTCTGCGTTCCGACTCCGACATGTACACGCTCGGTTTCCGGTTCAAGCCGTGGTCATCCGAGCAGGCGATTGTCGACGGGCCATCGATCCTGAATTACCTGAAAGAAGCGGCCGCCGAGAATGGCATCGACAAGCACATGCGTTTCGGACACACGGTGCACGCGGCCAACTGGTCGGACGCCGACAACCGGTGGGAGCTGACGGTCGACCGCGGAGGTCAGAGCATTCAGATCAACTGCGGCTTTCTGCTCGCCTGCAGCGGCTACTACAACTACGACGAGGGCTACAGCCCCGAGTTCGCCGGCCGCGACGACTTCGGTGGCACCATCGTCCACCCGCAGCACTGGCCGGAGGATCTCGACTACCAAGGCAAGAAAGTTGTCGTCATCGGTAGCGGTGCCACGGCGGTCACCCTGATCCCCGCCCTGATCGATTCGGGCGCGGGCCACGTGACGATGCTGCAGCGCTCGCCCACCTACATAGCACCGCAGCCCGACAAGGATCTTTTCGCCGCGCGGATGAACAGGATGCTTCCGACGAAGGCCGCGTACACCGCTACTCGGTGGAAGGCCATCGCCCGCAGCACTTTCTATTACCAGCTGGCCCGGCGGTTCCCCAATTTCTTCCGCAAGCAACTTCGGACCCTGGCGGAGCGCCTGCTACCAGAGGGCTTTGACTTCGACAAGCACTTCAACCCGTCCTACAAGCCGTGGGACCAGCGGCTGTGTGTGGCGCCGAGGGGTGACCTGTTCAAGGCCATCCGCAAGGGCACGGCAGACGTCGTCACGGACACAATCGAGCGGTTCACCGAGAACGGAATCAAGATCGCGTCTGGTGAGGAGCTGGAGGCCGACATCATCGTCACCGCAACGGGTTTGAATATGCAACTGTTCGGCGGTGCCGACATCCAGCGCAACGGCGAGACAATGCCGCTGACCGACATGATGGCATTCAAGGGCATGATGCTGACCGGCCTGCCGAACATGGCTTTCACCGTTGGCTACACCAATGCGTCGTGGACCCTGAAGGCTGATCTGGTGTCCGAGTTCGTCTGCCGCGTCATCAATTACATGGACGCCAACGGCTTCCAGCGGGTGGAGCCGCAGCACCCGGGGGATACGGTGGAAGAGCGGCCGATCATGGAATTCACCCCGGGCTACGTGCTGCGCGTCCTCGACCAGCTTCCGAAGGGCGGTGCGGTGGCGCCGTGGCGGCTCAAGCAGAACTACTTCCTAGACATCCAGATGATTCGGCGCGGCAAGGTCGACGACGAGGCACTGCACTTCACCAAACATCATGCGCCCGTGGGAGCGTCGGCCTAGCTCGGGATATTCAGCCTGCGGCGACGACGACGATGCCGTCGTCGTCGCTGTGGGCTATCTGCCCCGGGACGAACACCACACCGCCGAATTCGACGGCGACATCGCGTTGGCCGTCGCCGTTCTTGGTGCTCTTGCGCGGGTTGGTGCCCAGCGCCTTGATGCCGATGTCGAGCGTGCGCAGTGCCGCCGCATCGCGGACCGCGCCGTTGATGATCAGCCCGGCCCAGCCGTTGTCGACACCGAGGCCGGCGATGATGTCGCCGACGAGTGCGCTGTGCAGCGACCCGTCGCCGTCGATCACCAGTACGCCGCCGTTACCCGGTTCGGAGAGAACAGATTTCAGCAGCGCGTTGTCTTCGAAGCACTTGACCGTGGTGATCGGTCCGGCGAACTGCGACCGGCCGCCGAACTGGCGCAGTTGCAGATCGCAGCTGCGCACGTCGGGGCCGATCTCGTCGACCAGGTCTGCGGTGGGGCGAGGCTCGATGGTCACCGCTCGATGCTAACCAGGGATCACCGCAGGCATGGCCTCCCATCCCCTCGCCGCGGATGCAGAGGACCAGACGGCGTTCGGCAGGTCGATCTCCCACTCCGGGAATCGCTTCAGGATCTCTTCGAGCGCGATTCGTCCTTCCAAGCGCGCGAGCGACGCGCCTAGGCAGTAGTGGATACCCACACCGAACCCGAGGTGCTGGCGAGCCTCCCGGTGAATATCGAAGACATCGCCGTCCGGAGGATATTGTCGATCGTCGCGGCAGGCCGAGGCGATCAGCATCAACATCACGCTGCCCTCCGGGGCCGTCTGGCCGTAGTGCTCGACATCGCGAGTGACATAACGAGCGGTGTGCGGAGGTGGGGGCTCGAAGCGCACCAGTTCCTCGATGGCCTGAGGAATCAATGCCGGGTTCTCGACCAAATCTCTTCGCTGGTCTGGATGTTCGGCCAACAGCTTGCCCGCAAACCCGATGAGCCTCGTCGTGGTTTCATTGCCCGCCTGCGCGACCACGTTGATGTAGAGCAGCAACTCGTCGCGGCGTAGACGGCGGGTAGTGCCCTTCTCATCGTCGAACTCGACGTTGAGTAGTTCGGTCATGATGTCATCCGACGGATGCTCAGCCCGCCAGTCGATGTAATCGGCGTAGACGGCGCCCAACTGCTGAACTCCTCTGGAGCTGAGCTTCATCGGCTTGCCGGCCTCGGTTTGCAAGTTCGTGTTCGACCGGTCCCGGATCGCCTCGAGGTCATCGTCAGGGATGCCAAGCAGCAGGCCGATCACCTGCATCGGCATCTGCGCTCCAAGATCGCGAACGAAGTCGAACCTACCGGTATCGACGAGGGGATCTAGACTGCGGCTACAGAATTGACGGATCTTCTGTTGCAACGCGTCGACTTTGCGCGGTGTGAACATCCGAGCCAGCAGATTGCGGTGGATGTTGTGGATCGGCGGATCCTCGAACGAGAGTATCCCGGACGGGACCTCCAGCCCGGCCTTTATCCATTCGAGTATCGCCCCTCGACTCGAGCTGAATGTTTCGTGGTTTACCAGCCCCTGGCTGACGTCGGCGAAGCGGCTGAGGGCATAGAAGTCGTGGTCGGCGTTGTAGTACAGCGGAGCTTCTTCCCGTAGCCGCCGAAACATCGGATACGGATCCGCGTTGAGTTTGATGTCATAGGGGTCGTAATAGACATCGTTAGCGGAGTCGACGGTCATGGGCGGAGATTACGCGCGCCTGCCACCCATGGGCCGGAATCAGCACACTAAGCGAATCCTATTGAAAAATGGCATATCACACTGGTGTGGTGCGGGCCTCGTCCAAGCTCATCGCCGCTCCTTCGGTTAGCTCACCGGTCGATGCTCGCGATCGGGCCGATCTGAAATCCCGGGTCGATATGGGCGAGTGCGTAGGTGATCGCCTCATCCATGGTCATCGCCTTCCCGACCGTCCGAAGGTCGCGTAGTCGCTCATCGCCCAACGCCGCCGCGACGACATCGGCTGCCTCGCGCAGCGCCGTCAGCACGAAGTTGGCGTTCGGGCCGACAGGCACGGTGCCGGATTGTCGGCTGCCGCCGGCTTCGAAAGCAGCGCGTCGAAATGTGGCGTACGCCGCACCGTGCAGGACACCGGCCGGTTCCGGATGGCCCTCGGCGAGAGAACGCGCGCTTAGGGCCAGACAGGGTGCGACTTGCATCGGGGTCGGGACCCAGCGCTCGAGGCGCATCGATCGGGCGACAAGCGCGACAGTCAGGTCCCAGTCCGCGAGTCGGCCGGCCACAAGGCACGCGGTGAGAACCCCCGACGGGCTCGCGTCGTCAATCGCGGCGCTGCGCTCAATGCTCTCCTCGAGAAGGGCTCGGGCCCGAGTTGGATCGAGGTCGACGAGAGTCAGTGCAAGGGAGTTGAGGCTCATGACAATCGCCGCGTGCATTCCGGACTGGCGGGCCAGCGTGAGTGCCTCCTCGGCCTTCGCGGTGACCTCCCGAACGTCAGCGCCACCTAGCAGAGCGGTGTTCACGCTGACCGCGAGACCGATGGCGGCAAGACCGGGATAGCCGTCTGCAGTGGCCAATTCGGCGGCTCGGTTGTACGCCGCGACGGCATCGGCGTAGGCACCAGCAGCCAAGGACGCCATCGCGTTCAGATTGCACGCATCCATCTCGACGCGGGGCCGGCGCACAGTGTCTGGCAGAGGCGAATCGGCCTCGACCGCTTGCCTGGAGAGTTCATCTGCAATGGCGAAGTTACCGCGGAGATACGCGTGCCATGCCGCCGCCATCAGCACGCGGGGATAACCGGCTTCGCCGCGCGCATTGGGCAATTCGACTACGCGCGAAGCCGGCACCTCGATCTCGAACACCTCGCCCGTTCCGCCGTACCCGTGGTGGTGAGGGTGATTGGCTACAAGCTGCACGGCCAGCGCCGAGCTTTTGGTGTCGATCGCCGTGGCCAGAGCCGAACGGATGTTGTCCCGCTCGTAGTTGATCTGCCTGGCCCAGGCAAGTTGCTCCGGTCCGTAGTAATGCTCGGCCGCCCGTGCCGATAAGGCCGCGTAGAAGCGCGCATGCCGGATGAACAACCGTTCCGTTTCCCCCCGGTCGGCAAGTCGTTCCTCGCCGTACTGCCGGATGGTTTCCAGCATGCGGAAACGGGTGCCCGAGTCGCTGTCTTCGGCGAGTACCAGCGAGCGGGCCACCAAGCCGGTGACCAGGTCCATGATCTCCTCGCGCACGACGGGATCCCCACTGCAGACCTCTTCGATCGCTTCGAGTGTGCAGCCGCCGGAGAACACGGCCATCCGGGCGAGGAGACGCTGCTCGGCGGGACTCAGCAGCTCGTAGGACCAGTCGATAGCTGCGCGGAGAGTCGCATGCCGTTCCACGGCGCCGCGTCGCCCACCTGCCAACACTTGGAATCGGCGGTCGAGGCGTCGCGCAAGTTCGGTGGGGCCCAGCGCGATTACCCGGGCGGCCGCCAACTCGATAGCCAGCGGCACTCCGTCGAGACGTTGGCAAATCTCCACTACGGCCCGGGCGTTGTTTTCGGTCAGCGCGAAGTCGGCTTTCACGTGTCGCGCTCGCTCAACGAACAGACGGACGGCATCGGTGGCCAGGAGGTGGTCCAAGTCGTCGGTGGGCACGCCGGCGTTCAAAGGTGGAAGAGCGATGAGTTGTTCTCCGTCGACCGCCAGGCCCTCACGACTGGTGGCCAGCACGACTACACCCGGACACTCCCGCTCTATCCGCGTCACCAGGCGGGCCACCGCGGCAACCAGATGCTCGCAGTTGTCCAGCACCAACAACAGTCGCTTGTTGGCAAGCATCTCGAGAAGGGAATCCACCAGCGACGGTCCGACTCTCGTCGACAGCCGGAACGCGGCCGCCACCGCCTCCACGACACCGTCGGGATCACGTACTGGTGCCAGCTCCACCAGCCACGCACCTTCGCGATAACGAGGCAGCAGCTCGGCTGCGATTTGAATTGCGATACGGGTCTTGCCCACACCGCCTACTCCGGTGACGGTGACGACTCGAGAGTCTTCAAGCGCGGAGGCAACCCGGGCAACTTCGTCCTGGCGCCCGACGAATGAACTGACCTGTGCCGGTAGGTTTCCCGGGAACGAATCGAGTGTCCGCAGCGGCGGGAACTCCGCGCGGTCGCCGTCCCGATTCAGCTGGAAGATCTGCAACGGGCTGCCGAGGTCGCGAAGCCGGTGCTCACCAAGATCGACCAGTTCCATTCCGTCGGGTAGCTGACCGCGCATGAGCATCTCGGTGGCGCCAGAAACGACGATCTGCCCGCCGTGGGCGGCGGTCATCAAGCGCGAGCAGCGGTTGATCGGCAGGTTGGCGTAACCGCTGTCGTCCGCGATTACGGCTTCCGCGGTGTGAAGGCCGATGCGCGCCTTCAGCGGTGTCGCGGTGTGCCAGTCCTCTTCTGCCAGTGCGTCGTTGATAGCGATAGCCGCGGATACTGCGTTGCCGGCCGACGAGAAGGCGGCGGCCATGCCATCGCCCATTCGGGAGAAGATGAAGCCGCCGTTGGCGGAGATCGCCTTCTCCAGGATCTCGTCGTGGCGGACCATGGCGGACTTCATCGCGTCCGGGTCCTGCTCCCAGAGGCGCGTCGATCCTTCGAGATCGGTGAGCAGGAACGTCACCGTGCCCGATGGCGGATGCCCAGCCATGGCCTCAAACTAACGGCGAAACACTCTAGGAATTGCGACTTTCGACAACGATGTCGTGCAGGAACTGTGCAAGCCCGGGTTCCACGTCGTCGTAGTAGCGGGTGAACCGTTCGTCGGCCAGGTACATCTCGGTAAGGCAGCGCTGCATCTCGTCACCGCAGTCGTAGAACCGCTCGATCGATGCGCGGTGGCGCGCGGCCAGCTCGTCGGCCTGCCGCGAGCCGGGCTCCACGCCCGCACGCTTCGCCTCTGCCAGCGCCTCCAACAGCGCATCGCCGTCGGCCCTGACCTGCACCCAGTCGTCGTTGGAGAAGGCCGCGGTGCGCTGCTGCGACTGTTTCCAGGCGTCGGTGTCGCCCCAGCGCTCCTGTGCCTCGGTGGCGTACTCGTCGCCGAAGGCCGTGGTGCCGAAGATCTCGACCTGCTCCTCCGCCGTGAGCTGAATGCCCTTGCGGTGTGCGTTCATAAGTTCCTCCACTGCTTTGATCGTGTCTGCGAGCCGGTCGGCCTGTCCGGTCAACAGCGTGTGCTGGCGCTGCAGACGGTCAGCCACATCGGCATCCGCCTCGTCGAGCAGTGTGCGGATCTCGTCGAGTGGCAGCCCGACGGACCGATACACCAGCACCAGATGGAGCCGCTCGACGTCGGCGTCGGTGTAGCCGCGGTAACCGGCCTGGGTGCGGACGCTCGGCACCACGAGAGCGATGTGGTCGTAGTGGTGAAGAGTGCGGACGGAGACACCCGTGAGGGTGGCTACCGCGCCGACGGTCTTGGCGTCCATGCCGCCACTATCGACCCTGACGTCGCGTGAGGGTCAAGGCCGCTCTCAGTCAGTCGTCGCCGTGCCGCCGCGCCACGAGTATCAGCAGGATCGCCAGCACGCCCGCGGCGATGGCGGCGGCGATCGGCAACCGCGACTGATCGGGCTCTACCAGCGGCACCGTGCGCGGCGCCGCCGCCGGGTTGCCCGCTGAAGCGACAGTCGATTTCGCTTGCGCCGCAGTCTGTTTGGCGGCATCCGCCAGGTTGCGGTCGCCGTTGGTGTCGGCGAGCTTCGGTGCTGCCTTCGTGCACCGGTTTTGGGGGTGCCGTCTTCTTCGCCGCCTTCTTGGCGGGCGTGGACTTCTTGGCGGCCTTCGCAGGAGTCTTCTTGGCGCCTTCTTTGCGGCCTTGGCCGCTTTGGGTGGTGCCTGCTTCTTGGCCGGAGGAACCGGCGGAGGTGGGGGCGCAGCGGGTGGCGGCGCAGCAGGCGGCGGGGCGTCCGGGGTGGGGCTCGCCGATTCCGGTGCCGGCGTAGGCGGTGTGGCGTCGGGCGTTTCGTCGGGTCGATCCTGCTGGTCGGCCATCAGGCTGCTCCTTTGCAGTGTCTCGTCCTCAATCATTCAACCCTAACCGGCAATCGACAGGGCCGCGGCCATCGTCAACGCGACCGCCATGATTGCCAGCTCGGTCAGCGACCGCGACCGCGACACGTAGGCGGTGACGCGGTGCGATTTTGCCGCAGGCAGCCATCGGGCGCGGTTGCGCCAGCCAAGCGCCATCAACACAGCGGTCAGCACGATCTTGATCAGCAACACCCGCCCGTAGCCGCTGGCGAACAACTGCGACGGTGAATCCAGCGCCACGAGCGCGCCGGTGCACGCCACCGGTCAGCAACGCGATCACGCACCACAACGACAGCTCGGAGAACCGCGGCAGCACCCGGGCCCACTGTCCGCGGTGGTCGACGGTCAACACCAGCGCCGCTAGCGTGCCGCACCACAGCGCGGCGGCCAGCGCATGGATGGCGATCGCGATCCCGCCGACGCGGGCTGGCCGACATGTGGCCGCTCATTGTGCGTGCGACCAAACCGAGCGCAGCAATTCCGGACGCGGCGATCGCGGCGGCTGCGGTTTTCGGCCCGAACGCCGCGACCATCAGCACCAGCCCAGCCGCCACGATGCTGAACAGGCCGGAGCGTCCAGCCGCGGTAACCGATGCGAATTCCACCGTCGTGGCCAGGCCGACACGGATCACGGGGACCGCGGCGGCCGCGGCTGCACCCACCACCAGCCGGCACAGCTCGGTGAACAGCCAGAAACCGGCCGCCGCCGCAAGCGGACCGCCCGCGTTGCGGGTCAGTTCGTCCCGGTATCGCCCGGCGTCCAGCATCGGGACCGCCGTCAGACCGAGCGTCACGACGGCCGCGCAGTCGGCAAGTGCGCGCACCACCGTGGAGGCCGGCGCGGCCTGCGGATACGCCACCGCCCACGCCGCCGCCGACGCGCCGATCACGACCGCAACGCCGCCGACCGCCGTCCGGCGACGCGTCACGTGCCTCGTCGCGCCGTCCACCAGATTCCGCCGCCGATGATCAGCGCGCCCGCCACCAGGAACGGCCACACCGGGATCCCGCCGCTCGGCGGGCTTCGCCGCCGACGGTCCAGGCGTTCCGGTGGATGCGATCGTCAGCCGGAACGACCAAGAGCCCGACACCGGATGGCCGTCCGCCGACGTCACCCGATAGTTCACCGTGTAGCTGCCCGCCGGTCCGAGTGGACGTACGCCGATGCTGATGACCGCCCCCTGGACCTTCGGGTCGCCGGTGGACCACAGATTGCCGTCAGGGCCGACCACGGTCATCGCGGCGAACTGCGGCTGCAACTCCTCGTTGAACGTCGCGCTGACGCGCTGCGGTCCCGCGGCCAGCGCGGCGTTCTCGGCGGGGTCGACCGCGATGCGGACGGCGTGCGCCGATGCGATGCCCGCACCGGCCAGCGCCATCGCCGCCATGAGTGTGGCGACGACGGCGACCAGCCAGGCGCGGATCATGTGTGACGCCGCGTCACCAACGCCGCGCCGATACCGGCGGCGGCCAGGATGATTGCGCCGCCCGCGAGCCAGCGCGCGGAGTTGTCCGCGGCGGCCGGAGCCGGCTGCGCCGTCATCTCGCGGTGGTCGGATTCGGCCGCCACACCGGTCAAGCTGAGCACCGGCGCAGGGTATTCGGGTTCACCACCGTCGGGCAATGGCGGCTGATCCCAGTGCACCACCGTGCCGTCGGAGTAGGTCTGCGTCGCGGGGAAGGTGACGCTGCCACCCTCGGGCAGCTTCACCGACAGCCGGAACAGTGCGAACTGATCGGACGAAATGCCGACCTGCGGGTTCGCCGTCCAGGTGACCGAACTGACGGTGCCCGCCGCCCTGTCCCGCTCGAGGCTGGCGGTCCAGCCGGGCATGACCTCGGTTCGAGCAGACGCCACATTCGGCAGCTTCACGCTCAATTTGGTTGTCAGAGCACCGGTTTCAGACTCACCAGGGACCTGGAAGGTGACCACGGAGGTGGCGCCCGGCGCTGGCTCGTCGGCGTCGACGTGTACGTGGGCCGACGCGGACCCTGCGCCGTACGTCAGTCCGACGGCCAGCACGGATCCGGTGCAGGCAACGGTGAAGAGGGCGCGCTTGGGCGCCGCGGATTGGATACGCATTCGAGTTGTCACTTTCTTGGTGTCGAAGGGTTCGGACGGTCAGCGCAAGCAGCCGACCGGCGGACCCCGATGTGACATCGAAGCGGCAAGCAGGAGAGCGGAGCGCAGCGGCTGGTCGGCGCCCGCGGTGACGACGGCCGGCCTGCTGCTTATCGGCGGGACGATCGCGCGTACGGCCACCTCGACGGCCCGCGATACGGCACGGCAGAGCCGATCGCCCGCCGCGATCAGCGTGGCGCCCGCCGCCACCGCAAGGGCGTGCGCGACGACCATGGCCGGAGCAGGGAATGCTGGTACGCCGTGGCTGTGGCCCGCGACGCTCAGCATCACGTGGCCGACGAGTTGGCCGGCCGCAAGGAGGGCGATCAACACGCGGACATCGGCGGTGCGGGCAACGGTGGCCGCCAGTCCGCCGACCGTCCCGGCAAGCACGGCCACCAGCACGACGGCCGCGCCGGTCGGTGCACCACCACCCGCCGCGCCGTGGGCGGCCACCGCCAACGCAGCGGTCAGGAGTCCGGCCGCGGTCCCCCGCAGTCGGGCTGCGGCGCTTGGCGGCTCGGTGCTCACGCTGACGGTCGGTCAGGCCACGCCGAGGCGGGCCATCAGGTCGGCGTCGATGGCGTCGAGCTGCTCGGTGATCGCGGTGTGGGCGGTGCGGCGACTCGACGTCGGCATGTTCTCGGCCGCGGTGACCGCCGCCGAGAGGTCGGTGAGCCGGTCGGTCATGGCGGCGACGAACTGCTTGGTCTCGGCGTCCTTCGGCTTCTTCTCGGCTACCAGGCGCAGCGTCTGCTCGGCGCCGGCGATGCGGGCCGACAGCTGCGCGCCGTGGCCGGAGAATTGGCCGAGCTGACTCAGCGGCACACCGAGCCGCTCTGCCCGCCGCTCGTCGAGGAAGCCGCGCGCGGCCATCGCGCCCCGGTAGGCGAGTGGCACCACGACCGGGGCCAGCAGCCGCGAAACCGTCAGTGCCCGGCGAATCCGCGTCGGGGACAACAGCTTGCCCTCGCGGACCGCCTTGAGCTCGGTCTCAGCAACCTTCAGCGCGGTCTTGTCGCTGTCCCGTTGCGCCCGCAGCTGCGCCTTCAGCGCCTTGGTCTCCGCCTTCTGCGCGGCCTTGATGCGACGGTTCTCGGTCTTCGCCGCGAGCTTGGCCTCCAGCTTCGCCTTGGCCTTGATCGCGCGGGCCTCAGCTCGCCGAGTAGCGCGGCTTTTGCGTGGCTTGAACAGGCCCATCCCCGGCCGCCTTCCGGTCATCGTTTCGGTATTTCGGCCATTCGTGTCTGCGATGGCGCAGCACAACACTATCGTCAACTCGAAGGCGTCCGCTGGCGCGCCCTTGTCTCGCTGTGGTCCCATCCACTAGCAAACGTGGACGTCGGATTGTGCGACAATCGTCGCAAGCGTCAAAGTGTGTGCGGACGATGTCCCGAGAGGTGGTGACCGGGTGGCTTCGCGTGTGCGTGTCTCCGTGTCGGCGTGCCTCGTCGCATCTGGGCTGTTCATCGGTGGTGCCGGTGGCGCAATGGCGCTTGCTGACCCCGGACATGGCTACGGAAAGTCAGACGACAGCCAGGACCACGACTCGCTGGGCGACGTCATTCGCCGCGCCTTCGGCATGGATACCGGCAACGATCAGACAGGCGCGGCCGTGTCCCAGCAGCGGCCGTCCACCCGCGCGGAAACCGGCACGACCGGGGAGAGCCCCGGCCAGACTTCGACCAAAGACACCACGACTACCGAAGACACGACGACTACCAAGACACGACGACGACCAAAGACACGACGACGACCAAAGAGCACGACGACGACCAAAGAGACGACGACGACGAAGCCGACGGAAACGACGCCGACCACCACATCGGTGGGCCAGCCGCCGCCTCCCCCGCCTCAGAGCAGCGGTGGCGGTGGCGGTGGCATCGTCCAGCTGCCGCACTTCACGCCGCCGAGGGTGCCCGACATGCAGCTGCCCGGCGAACTGCAACCGGCGCAGCCCGGCGTGCCCGGCGAACCCGGTGCGCTCGACGCCGGCGCGGGTGCCGTGGCCGTGGCACCCGTCGGCCCGGCCGCGCCCATCGCCTTGCCGGTGATCGTCGCACCGCCTCTCAGCCTCGGCGGTGGTGCAGGAGGCGTGGGAGGGCCGAGGTCACCGGGCGCACCGCCCGGCGTGCCTCGTGCCGTCAGCGCCGAACCGCCCGCAGGACGTGTTCCGCCGCCCGTGAACGTAGGCAGTAACGCCGCCGTACCCGCTTCGTCGTACCGGATCGGTTACACCGAATATTTGCGTTCCGCCGCACTGCCGCAGGTCGCAGCCTTGGCTTTGCCAGGCCTTGCGGGCATTCTTGTACTCACAGGTGCCGGGGGATTAGTAGGGTACCGCCAGGCGAAGATGGGACATGCGGTGCGAGCGCACAGCGCGCGCTTCATGAGGTAGTACAAACTGCCCCCCTGAACCGGTGGGCAGCGCATAGTGGACTCGTCGAGAGGGGGATGTATGCCGGCCAGTCGTCGCGTTACGCGCGCTGTCAGTGCGGTGTTGGATCTGGCCCCGCGGCGCGGTGAAATCTCGTTGCCCCGCCTTGTCGACGCTGTCAGCGAGGACCGCAAGCGGCCGATCGAACTGAAGATGTCGGACCTGCCTCCCGGGGTTTGCGGCCAATGGCGGCAGTACTCCGACCGCGATGTGTTCCTGATTCAGAAGGGCCTGCCGGCCTGGGATCGCACCCTGGCCCACGAACTCGGCCATCTGGTCCTCGGACACGACGGCATTCCCGTCGTCCAGGCGGCGCGCGAGGAGACGGAATTCGCCAGCTCCGAACTGATCGGATACATGCTCAATCAGCGCACCGGCTGCATGGGACCGAGCGGCGAGGACGCCGAGCAGGACGCGGAGGATTTCGCCGCACTGCTCATCTACCGCCTGGGCAGGCTGCCCTCCGACCGCTCCTCGATCGTGCAGGTTCGGCTCGGAGAGGCGTTTGGTTGATCATCTGGGTGATCGCCGGTCTACTCGGTCTTGCCACCGGCCTGCGCATCGGGTGGGCCCTCGTCAACAAGCAATCCCTGGTCAGCACCGCCATGATCCTGGCGCTGGGCAGCCTCGGGTTGGTCGCCGCACTGAACTGGCAGCCGTTGACCCTGCTTCTGGACACCCTGCTGCACTGGCCCAACATCTCGATCGGCCTGTCCCAGGTCGCGTTGGTGGCGTGCGCCGCGGGCAGCTGCGTGATGATCACGACGGTGGCCTCGCCGCGCAAACCCGCCACGCTCCGCCGAATTGCGATGTGGCAGTACGGCGTCGCGATCGTCATCGCGATTGCGAGCCTGGCGACGTTCTTCGCGGCGGGTCAGCAGCCGGAGATGTCGCCCGAGGAGTACCTGCGACGCAACCTCGGCTCCAACGGCACGTCATTGCCGTGGCTGCTGCCACTGCTGTACGTGCTGCTTGCGCTGACGCTGGTGTCCTGGGCCGGGATGCGTCATTCGAACCGGACCAGGCGCGGTCGGGCGCTGTTCGTGTTCACCGTCGGCATCGTGCTGATCGTGCTGGCCAGCGCCTTCTTCTTCCTGCGCGCGGTCGGCACCACACAGTTCGTCGGTGTCGGTGCGGCCGCCACCCTGCTGGGCTGCGCGATGCTCGTGGTGGCCGCAGGCTCGCTGCTGCCCAGCATCGAAGACTGGTTCGGCGCCCGCCGGGAACTGCGGATCATCGCGCCCCTTCTCGACGAACTGGGCCGTCGACATCCCGACGTCGGAATAGGTGTGCGCCCGCGTGGGCCGCTGGTGTTTCGGGTGGCCGAGCGGATGTCGCTGATCTCCGATGCCCTGTTCCTCGAGGCGACCGCGGCGGACACATCGCGGCGGCGCCCGGTCGACGCCACCGGCGGGACGTCGAACGTGGACGTCGAGCAGGAGTTCGAGCTCGCCGACATCTCCGACTTCGAGACACCGGCAGTGGGGCCAGAGGAACAGGCGCACGCGATCGCGGAATGGATCTATGCGGGCCGATCGGATCGAGAAGGCCAGGCGATCCTCGTTCCCGGGGCTTGGCTGGCTACGTCAGCCGACGGCGTACTCGGACCGCGAGTGGATCCTGACCATCGCAAAGCAATACCGGCAGTTGGTCCGTGCCGGTGACGCCGCCGTGCTCTGACCGTCGTCGAAGACTTACTTCGCCGGATGCCGCAATGCGGCCCCCCGCGGGCTAATCGTCGAGATGCTCCCTGCGGCGCAACTCGTCAACCTTCTGAACGATGTCCTGTTGTGCCTCAGCGGACAGGCCGACCGTCCGCGCCGCAATACGGCGGACACCCTCGTCGCGCATATTGGCGAGCCACGTCAATTCCTTGTCGAGCTTCTCGTAGTACTCGTCGTCGGTGAAGTAAGCCGGCTTGATACGGAAGAAGTTGGCAAGGGCAGCCATGGTCGCGGCGGAGGGATTCGTACGGTTGCCTGAACGGAGCTGAGACAGATAGGGAGCCGACATGGTGATGCCCTCTGACTTGAGGGCGGCAATCACCTCGGCCGACGTGTGCGGACCACGCCCGGGCGGGTAAACCGTGTCGAACAGGCGGTTTAGGCGGGCGGAGAACGTCTTGCTCATCGATATGACCTCCACATGCTGGCAGAGCGGACAAACTAGGCGGCGTATTTGCTGATCATCGTAGCGAGACTTGTGCCAACAACCAAGTGCAAACCGCGTAAAAGTTAACCCGACTTTTTCTTCAAGGGGCTCGATACCGCGCTAAGCAGGGGGTTCAGACCATATCTCATCGATGTCTCATGATGTGGTCAGGCAAATTTTGACGAATGCGTAGCTCTGGCTTAGCTCCAGGGCGGCGTGACCATTGGCTATCCGCTCGCCACGGCGTCAGCGGGCAACCGGCTGCACGGGCCCCGGAGCGGATCCCAGCGTTTGCTGATTTTGCGTTTTCACGGATCACCTCCCGACGGACTACGGGTTCGGTTCGGGGCCCGGAATTGCCAGCGAAGGTCAGACGCTCGCTGCGGGCACGGTTCCCGCGCCGCCGACGGCGCCGCCACCGCGCAGCGTCGGCGAACGAAGCCGACAACAACCCGTGGTTACCGCCCAAGCGCCACCGAGGCGGTTGCGGCGCTTGCCAGCACCGCCGGACCGGCACAAGAGCGCCCTATGCGGCAAGGAGCATCGCCAGGATCGCGGTATCGGGATGGCAGATCGGGTCAATACCGACCCGGCTGATCATCGACGTGACGGTGCCGTCGGATTCCGCTTCCACCCATGCCGCGCGGTGTTCGAGGCCGAGGTGGGGAAGACCTGGCAGTAGCACGCAGCCCGATGCGGCGCCCGAACACTCCGGAAGTGACGGGGTGGTCTCCGACGGCGGGTGCAACATGAGGAGCGCAGGCGGCTGATGTTCGGCGAAATATCCTGGCGGCACGGCGCTTTCGCCGACAACGGTGCCCTCGGCCATCACCAGCCCGACAGTGCCGGGCTGGGGAGCATCCGGTAGTTCTTCGCGGGCGCCGAAAATCGTTGTCGTGGATAGCAATCCGGGAAGCGATGCGACTCGAACGGCGACCCTCAACACCTGAGCCCATTCTTTGGTCGAGTCCGGCCAGCGGCCCGACACAACGAATCCCCGCAATGTTCCCCGCGAATGGAAGGGCGCGATCTCGATCGCCCGACCGGACCCCGTCTCCATCCCGCCTCCCCAGTGCCAGGTGGTTGTTGGCCTCTCGCCGACACTCCACTGGGTCGATCCGCTCAGCATGAGCCAGGTATGCCTGGCACGCAAGACGACACGGGCTAACCGCTGACTTTGCCTCGGCTGGTCCAGATCACGCGGTACGAGCCTGCCGCTGATACCCAGCCGAGCTCGTGGGAGTCGACGGCACCGGGTGCCCTCGGATTGTCCGACCGGGCTTCGAAGATCGCACGCGCTATCCGCGCCGTGCACATCGCCGACGCGCTTGACGAGCCACCGCGTGGACCGCCTCGGATCGCGGAACAACCGCAACTGACCGCGCCGGGGTGCACCGCCGCGCAGCGCGATAAGCCCTTCGCCTGGAGCGAGTGCCGGGTGCATCGAGTCGTCCACGACCCGAAACATTCGCAGTGGCCACTGCCGCAGTGGATGGTTTCGCGCCACGGTCAAAGGGTAGGTTAAGGCCATGCTGGAAAGACTTTTCGCCAACGCCACCCCTGCCCATGCTCACTGTGACCTGTACTGCGGCGTCTATGACCCCGCTCAGGCCAAGATCGAGGCGCTGTCGTGCCTGAAGACGCTTCAGAAGTACCACGACTCCGACGACGACCACTTCAAGACCCGCGCGATCATCATCAAGGAGCAGCGCGCCGAGGAGGTCAAGCATCACCTGATGGTGTTGTGGGCGGACTTCTTCACCAAGGACCATTTCGAGCAGTTCCCGAACCTGCACCAGCTGTTCTGGGACGGCGTGCACGGGGCGGGTGACGTCAAGAAGTCGCTCGACGTCGCCGTCGCCGAGAAGCTGCTCAAGACGATCGACGACATCGCCGACATCTTCTGGCAGACGGACAAGGCCAAGCAGATGGGCGTGTACCCACCGAGCAAGTAGGTCCCGAACGAAAAAAGCCGCCGGTCTCGCGCCGGCGGCTTTTTTGATCTCCCTTTAGTACAGGACGATGAGGGCGAGGATGCCCAACAGCACCAGCGCGATCAGCCCGGCGCGCACGCAGGCGATCAGCTGGCCCCTGGTGTACACGTTGGCGGACGACTGCCACTCAGGCGACGTTGCGGATCCGGATCCGTATGGATGCGACGTCGTCATCAGATGCTCCTGGCCACCACGTTCAATTACCCACCCCCGTGAGATCTGTCACAGCTCTGCTGCTGTGACGCCGATCATAGACCCTCGATCGGCGATGGAAAAATCGGTGCGCCAGTCTGCTCCAGCGAAGGTTAGAGCGGCAAGGAATTTCGCTCACGGCCCACAAACCTGTTGATCACTGTTCGATAACAACGGCAGGTTATCCACAGGACTACCAAGCAATCACACAGATTGAGAAGCTCACACGGGCTTTGCGCCGCTGGGGCCCTGTGGATGAACCTGTGGAAACTGTGGATAGCTCTACATTGCTGATTGACGTGTGTCGAGCGCAGTCGGGTCATCCGGCAGGACGAACATGAACGGGGCGGCAGTCGGGCAAACTCGCCCCTTCGGCGTTTTCCGCGCCCGTCGCTAGGCTGGTCCGATGATCCAGATGTGCTCCCGGTGCGGGACGCGGTGGAACGTGCGGGACCGGCAGCGGGTCTGGTGCCCGAGGTGCAACGGCAGCCTGCTCGCGCCGACGGCCTCGCCACCGAATTCGGAGTGGAGTGCACGCCCGACCGCGGCGCCGATGGGCCCGAGCGGTCAGGGCGCCAAGAACGGCCCGCCCCGGCTGCCAGCCGGATACCGCTGGATCGCGGTTCGGCCCGGTGCCGCGCCACCTCCCCGGCGACGCAGGCGCCATCAGGGCCCCACCCCCAGATACCCGGTGATCCCCCGCTGGGGACTGGAGGAGCGATTCGAGACCGCCGAATCCGAACAGCAGGCCGCACCGCGCCATGGGCCGTCCGTCACCGCGCTGCGCGCAACGCTGATCGCGACGATCGTCGCACTCGGGCTCGCCGCGCTGGTGCACATCGTGCGGTATGCGCTGCTCATCATCAACCGCGATGTGCTGCTTGAATCCTGTGCTGGCGTGGTTGGCCACCTGGCTTGGCGTTGTGATCAGCGTTGCCGTCTTATTCCTGGTGGTCGCGACGATGATCCTGCTCACGAACTGGTTGATCGCCCGTCGCGCGGCGGCATTCAAACACGTTGGACGCCAAGAACATCGACCGCTCTGGGCGCTGCGCGCGGGCTGTCTCGTGCCGGTCGCGAACCTGGCTTGGGCGCCGGTCTTCGTGCTCGAATTGGCCCACGTCGAAGAGGCGACTGGCCCGCCTCCGCAGACCGATCGCGGTGTGGTGGGCGGTGTGGGTGCTCAGCACGGCGGTGTCGCTGTTCTCCATCGCGACCAGCTTCACCACCGATGCGCAGGGCATCGCCGACAACACGGTCGCCACCATCGTCGCCTATCTCTTTGCGATGGCGGCGATGGTTCTGGTCGCCCGAGTGCTCCTCGGCTTCGAGCGCAGGCCGGTCGAGCGGCCCGCCAAGCGCTGGGTGATCGTGGCCGACGAATCTGAGGGTGAATCCGGCGTTCCGGTTGAGTCCGAAGGCCAGAACCCGGCAGCATAGCCGTATGAACTCGGGTGACGCCGACGCCGGCCAGGGGCTCGCCGGTCACCCGTTCGTGGTGGCACACAGGGGCGCGTCGGCCGAGCGCCCCGAGCACACCCTGGCCGCCTACGAGCTCGCCCTCAACGAAGGCGCCGACGGCGTGGAATGCGATGTCCGGCTGACCCGAGACGGGCATCTGGTATGCCTACACGACCGCCGGGTGGACCGAACGTCCAACGGCACCGGCCTGGTCAGTGAGATGGCACTGGGTGAGCTGAAGGAGCTGGATTACGGCTCCTGGCACGCGAGTTGGCGAGCCGACGGGTCGCAGGGCGACACCGGCCTGCTGACGCTCGACACCCTGGTGTCGCTGGTGCTGGATTGGCATCGGCCGGTGAAGATCTTCATCGAGACCAAGCATCCGGTGCGCTACGGCGCGCTGGTGGAAAGCAAGGTGCTTGCGCTACTGCACCGGTACGGCATCGCGTCTCCGGCGTCGGCGGACCTGTCGCGCGCGGTGGTGATGTCGTTTTCCGCCGCCGCGGTCTGGCGGATTCGGCGGGCGGCGCCGATGCTGCCCACGGTCCTGCTCGGCGAGACCTCCCGTTACCTCGGCGGCAGCGCGGCCACCACCGTCGGGGCCACCGCGGTCGGCCCGTCGATCGCGACGTTGCGCGAGCATCCCGAACTCGTCGATCGCGCCGCCGCGCAGGGCCGCGCGCTGTACTGCTGGACCGTCGACCACTACGAAGACGTCCGGTACTGCCGCGAGCTAGAGGTGGCGTGGGTGGCGACCAATCACCCCGGCCGCACCAAGCACTGGCTGCAGAACGGCCTGACCGGAGCGGGTCGCGACTAGCGGATGGCCCCGGCGTCGAGCACATCCTGCGGCACGGGTGTGTCCGATTTGAGCGCGCTGAACAACTGGTTGGCGACGTCGGTGTTCCACACCACGACCGAACCCGAGTCGCTGCCGGTGAATTCACCGATCGGCACGGTCGTCGTGGTGATGTCGCCGTGCAGCGCCCACGCCAGCCGGGCGAGGTCCCAGACGTGGGCGCCCGAGTCGACGGTGAGCGAGTCGGCGGCAGCGTGCGCCATCGGATACCAGCGCAGCGGGTTGAGCACGACGGCGGGGCTGGCCGCCCGGTGCAGCAGTGCCGACATGAACTGGCGCTGGTTGACCATCCGGTCGAGGTCGGCGCGCAGCAGTGGCGCGGCTGCGGACGTAGCCAAGGGCGTTGCGGCCGTCGAGCTTCTGGCAGCCTGCGGGCAGGTCGATGCCCGCAAGCGGGTCGGAGATCGGCTCGGCCGGGCACACCGTCACCCCGCCGACGGCGTCGACGAGATGCGCGAACCCGTCGAACCCGATCTCTGCGTAGTGGTCGATCCGGATGCCCGTTGCCTGTTCGACGGTCTGGGCCAGCAGCGGGGCGCCGCCGTAGACGAACGCAGAGTTGATCTTGTCGGACGCCGTAGTCGGGGATCTCCACGTACGAGTCGCGGGGGATCGACACCATCGTGGTCGGCGTGCTGGATCCGAACGCCGGGACGTGCACGAGCATGATGGTGTCCGTCCGGCCGGTGCCGAGGTCGCCGCCGGTGGCGAGTTCGTTCTGTTGTTCCGGCGAAAGCCCCTGCCTGCTGTCCGAGCCGACCAACAGCCATGTGGTGCCCTTGCCCTCTGCGGGCCGGTCGGCGTAGTCGGGCAGCGCCGCGATGCGGTGCAGCTTGGTCTCGATCCAGAACCCGGCGCCGACGGAACCCACGACGAGCAGAACCAACACCAGGAACACCGCGAGGACGACGCGACGCAGCCGGCGTTTTGGTTTCGCCGGCGGCGCCGGCGGTGGCGGTGGTTGGCGCACAACGGGATTCGACTGCCGGTAGGGCGGCGGTGGCGGGAGCGACCGGCCGCTGCTGCGGGTTCGGGGGATTCGGTGGCCAGGCCGGCGGCGGTCGATGGTTCGGGTCGCGGCGGATCACCTGCGACGGCTCGCGCCGCGGAGGAGGGGGCGGAGGCCGCCGGTCGCCGTTCACAGAAAGAATGTACGCGGCCCGTTACTTCAGCCAGCCAAGATGGCCCGCGAGCACGGTGTAGCCGACGAACGCAACGGTGTCGATCACGCCGTGTGCGATCACCAGCGGCCACAACCGGCCGGTGCGCCGCCAGGCGTAGCCGAACACCAGGCCCATCGCCGCGTTTCCGAGACCGGCACCCCAGCCCTGGTAGAGGTGATACGCGCCGCGCAGCACGCTGGTGGCCACCAGTGCGACGACGGGGTTGACCCGTAGCTGTTGCAACCGGGTGAGCAGGAACGCGACGACGATCACTTCCTCGGCCCAGCCGTTGGCGAAGGCCAGCAGGATCAGCACCGGGATATGCCACCACGAGTTCTGGTGCGTCGACGGGACCACCGACACGCTCATGCCCAATGCGCGCGCCGCGACGTACAAGCCGAGGCCGGGCAGGCCGACGAGCGCGGCGAGGCCGATGCCGCCGAGCACATCGGGCCGCCAGCGGATGCGGCCGAGCCCGATCCTCGACAGCCCAATACCGCTGCGCCACAGCAGGTATACGCCGAGTGCGCCCCACGCGACCAGCTGCGCGACCCGAGCGAGGTTCAGCCCGAGGTTGATCAGGTCGAACGGGGACAGCCGTGGGTTGAGTGCAACGATCTGCTTGGACAGGTTCAGCAGAATGGCCTCGACGAGATCGAGAATCGCGGTGTATGCGCTGAGCCCGAACGTGACCGCCAGTACGACGGCGATCTCGATGCGCAGCGCGCGCCTGTCGGGTTCGGTCAGCTCCTCGGGCGCGCTCACCGAAGCTACGGTAGCGGGCGTCGCGCCCGGATCCCGTTGAGGAACGGGCAGCCCATCAGTATCCGGATCGCCTGCGATCAGCCCGCTCACGTCGTCGACGGGCTTCGCGAACGGCAAGCCGCACGTCGTGGTCGCCGTCGTCGTTCTCCACCCGCAACCGCACGCCGTACCGGTCGAGCCCGAGCGGCCGAACCCGGCCGCGACGCAACGTCGTCGGCAACCGGTCCGCCAGCCGGTCGACGACCTCGCGATGGGCCACCTCCAGGTGCTGTAGCCAGCACGACTCCATCACGCAGAACGGATCGGGCCGCGCCTGCAACAGCGCACTGACCCCGACCGACTCCGCGCCGGTCGCATCGGCGACGACGACCGACTCGACCTCGAGCCGCACCAGGGCGAGGGCCGTGTCGTCGCCGTCGGCTTCGGCGGCGGTGTTCACTTGCAGCAGTGCGGGATTGGGATCCTGGGCAGCGATCAGATCGAGCAGTTGCGGTACCTCGCTGTCGGGCACGGCCTGCACAAGGCCCCGAATCCACACCAGCGACCGCACCGGCTCGCGCAGCGGAAGCGGGGCGTAGTCGGTCATCTCGAGCACGGCCTGCACTCCGCGCCCGCGGCGACACCAGCGTGATGACGCCGTCGACCGGCACGGTGATCGCGAACGAGCCGTCGTCGAGGAGGTGGTGTACGGCGCTGGCGGTCGGCTCGACGCCCTCGATCGCGAGCATGGCACCGGACGCGCGTGCACAGGTGCTGCGGATCCGCTCGGCCGTCGTCGGTGCCGGTGCCGCCATCGCATCGCCTTTCCTAGATGAGGTAACCCTAACTTAGCCAACCCTAACCAGGCCCGCAAGACGCACCTCGCGACGTCAGGGGGCACGCGGCGCCGAACCGATAGGGTGCAAATGTGCCCCGCATCGCCTACCTCGGACCGGAGGGAACCTTCACCGAAGCGGCGTTGATCCGGATGGCGAACAGCGGCATGGTGCCCGGCGACGGCACATCCGACGACATCTCACCGGTGCCGACCGACAGCACCGGCGCAGCGCTGTCGGCCGTCCGGTCCGACGACGCCGACTACGCGTGCGTGCCGATCGAGAACTCGATCGAGGGCTCGGTGCTGCCGACGCTCGACAGCCTCGCCACGGGGCCCGAGCTGCAGATCTACGCGGAGCTCACCCTCGACGTGGCGTTCACGATCGTGGCAAGGCCCGGCACCACAGCCAAGGATGTGCAGACCGTCGCAGCGTTCCCGGTCGCCAGCGCGCAGGTGCGCCAGTGGCTGGCCGCCAACATGCCGACGGCACAGCTGATACCGGCCAACTCCAACGCGGCGGCCGCCAAGGACGTCGCCGACGGCCGAGCCGACGCGGGCGTCAGCACCTCGCTGGCCGCCGACCGGTACGGGCTGACCGCCCTGGCGTCCGATGTCGTCGACGAACCCAACGCGAGGACGCGTTTCGTGTTGGTCGGCCCGCCGGGTGCGCCTCCGCCGAGCACCGGTGCCGACCGGACGTCGGTGGTGCTCGAGCTCGACAACGTGCCCGGTGCGCTGGTGTCGGCGATGACCGAGTTCGCGATCCGCGACATCGACCTCACCCGGATCGAATCCCGGCCCACCCGAAGGGAACTGGGCACCTACATCTTCTTCCTCGACTGCGTCGGACACATCGAGGACGACGCCGTCGCCGAGGCACTCAAGGCGCTTCATCGTCGTTGTGCGGATGTGCGATATCTGGGGTCATGGCCGACGGGATCCGTCGCGGGGGCCGCGCCGCCACAACTGGACGAGGCGTCCCGCTGGCTGATGCAGATGCGGGAAGGCAAACGATGAGCGGGCGGCTCGTCCTGGTCCGCCACGGCCAGTCACACAGCAACGTCGAGCGACGGCTCGACACCCGCCCGCCGGGCAGGGAGCTCACCGACCTCGGCCGCGAGCAGGCCCGTACCTTCGCCCGCGACTGGCCGCACCGGATCGGGTTGGTCGCGCACTCGGTCGCGGTGCGCGCGTCGCAGACCGCCGCCGAGATCGGCGGACGACCTCAGGCTGTCGCTCCACGAGCTCGACGGCATCCACGAGGTCCAGGTCGGCGAGCTGGAGGACCGCAACGACGACGCGGCCATCGAGGAGTTCACCACGGTCTACCAGCGGTGGCAGCAGGGTGACCTGGACGTGCGGATGCCGGGAGGGGAAAGCGGCAACGAGGTGCTGGACCGCTATGTCCCGGTGATCACGCAACTGCGGATGCGCTACCTCGACGACGACGCGTGGCACGGGGACATCGTCGTGGTCAGTCACGGCGCGGCGATCAGGCTGGCCGCCGCGACACTGGCCGGAGTGGACCCGGGGCTTCGCCCTCGACCATCACCTCAGCAATGGCCGAATCCGTTGTGTTGGCGCCGATCACAGACGGGCGGTGGAGCTGTCTGGGCTGGGGCGAGCTGGTGCCGCCGTTCTATCCCGAGCCCGAGCCTCACGCGGTCGAGGACGCCCTGTCGTCGGCCGACCCCATGGGCTGAGCACAACCACAGCCGATCGCCTCGCAGTCGATGCTGAACGCGTGCATCACGTCGGGGGTCACGCAGCCGTCTTCGGTGCACTCCGAGCAACGCAGTGCGTGGTGGATGACCGTGCCGTGGCAATGCTCCACGCCGGCCCGACATCCCCGGCACTCGCTCATGGCCCGTTCATAGCACCAACGAGCGTCGATCCGCGGTTGCCGCGCTGAATGCTCGGCTTCCTGCTCGCTCCGGTCCTCGCTCCGCCGCGATCCTCACTCGCACGCGCCTTCGGTGCTGATTGCTTACGCCCAGCCGAGTTCGTGCAGGCGGTCGTCGTCGATGCCGAAGTGGTGGCCGATCTCGTGGATGACCGTGATCGCCACCTCGTCGACCACCTCGTCCTCGGTCTCGCAGACGTCCAGCAGGGCCTCGCGGTAGATCGTGATGGTGTCGGGTAGTGACCCCGCGTACCACGAGTCGCGTTCGGTCAGCGCGATGCCGTGATAGAGGCCGAGCAGGTCGGGCTCGTCGGGATTGCGGTCCTCGACGAGGACGACGACGTTGTCGATCGCCGCGGCCAGCTCGGGGGGAATCAGATCGAGTGCATCCGAGACCAGCTCGTCAAACCGTTGCGGGCTCATCCGCACGGCCACGTCGACTACGCCCCAGGCGGAAGGATGACGGGTTCGGCCGGCGGCGGGCCGGGCGCGGGGCCGAGGGCAGGCCCGGGCGCGGCGGGCACTGCACCCTGGTCGGCGGGCGCGGGAGGTGCCCCTGCGGCCGGAGGTGCGCCTGCGTCGGCAGGCGGCGGGCCAGGAGCCTCACCTGGCGGCGGCCCGTTCAGGATCGTGTTGCCGTTGGGGCCCGGCGCCTGGGTCGCCGAGGTCGACGGCGACTGGGTCGCGGTGTTCTGGGCCTGCGGGAGGTGTTGCGTCTGCTGGGTCGACTGGGTCGACTGGCTTGACGATTGACTGTTGTCGTATTGGCCGCTCTGGTCGCCGGCCGACATGTCGGGCATCGGGATCGGCGGGAAGTTCAGCCGTTCCTCGGGAATGTCCGGCGGCGGGATCGGCGGCTGACCGTTGATCTGCAACGGGCCCTTGGCGCTGTTCAGCAGCGTCGACCAGCCCCCGTTGCCCAACGTGGCGCCGATGCTGCACGACACCTGGTGGCTACCGGCCGACCAACTGGGCAGCGAGATGGTGCTGTAGATCAGCGTCAGCGTGGTGCTGCGCAGCTGGATCGGCGCCAGGTAGGCGTCGGTCATCCGGGTGCACGCGTCCTTGATGAACGCGTCCTGGTCGGCCTCGGGGGGCAACCCGTTGGGGAACTTCTCGGCGACGTTGACGGCGCCGGTCACCTCCATCGCGTGCGGGCCCGCACAGTCCACCGGGATGTCGGTCGGCTGGTTGGTGGACGGATCGATGCCAAGGCAGGTGCCTGCCGGCCAGACCTTGGACTGGTCGACATCGGCGATCTTGCCCTGGAATGCCAGCTGCGAGTTGTTGGGCCCAGGCAGCTGCAGGCCGCACAGCATGCGGCGCTCACCCGACTGCTTCCACGCCTTGTCGCCCGACCACATCATGCTGACGGTGTAGCGGCCGTTCGGGTCGAACCGCTCACCGAGGTAGCGGCGCACCGCCACCTGGCACTGCTCCTGGCTGATCTGCTGGATGCGCGACGGCGACGGCGGCGCGGCATCGGGGCCGTACTCACTGCCGGGGAAGGTCCGCATGTCCACCGACTCGGCGACCTCGAAGCGGTGATCGCCCTTGCAGTCGACGACCTGCGCGGCATCGGGAGTGCGCTTCCGGCCAGTTCAGGCAGTCGCCCGCCTTGGCCTTGCTGAACGTCTCGGCGCCGCGCAGCCCGAGCTGGATGGCGTTGGTCGGCAGGCCGGTGTCGCCTGTCTTACCGGGGAGCGCCGTGAGCACGCCGGCGATCAGCAGCCCGCCGAGGGCGGTCAGCAGCAGCGCGCGACGGGTGGATGTGGCGTGCAGACTGCGCCACCACGCCACCTTCGGCGTGGGGTGTTCTGCCTCGTCGGCGGGCACATCGGCCCGCTCGGGTGCATCCAACATCCGCTCCATTGTGACAGGCGCGCCGTGGGCTGTGACAAGTGAGGCGGATGTAACGTTATGGGGTTGTGCCCCCGACGGTAGGGTTCCTGCCGTGATCGATCTGCGGCTGCTTCGCGAAAATCCGGATGCGGTGCGGGCGTCGCAGCGTGCCCGCGGCGAAGATCCCGGCCTCGTCGACGCGCTGTTGGAGGCCGACGCGACCCGGCGCGCGGCGGTCACCGCCGCCGACAATCTGCGCGCCGAGCAGAAGGCCGCCAGCAAGAAGGTGGGCGCGGCATCGAAGGAGGAGCGGCCTGCGCTGCTGGCGCAGGCCAAGGAGCTCGCCGAGAAGGTCAAGGCCGCCGAGGCGGAGCAGGCCGACGGCGAGCGGGCGTTCACCGCCGCGCAGATCGCGATCTCCAACGTCATCATCGACGGCGTCCCATCCGGTGGCGAAGACGACTTCGTAGTGCTCGACACCGTCGGCGAACCGCGCGCCATCAGCGACCCGAAAGACCATGTGGCGCTGGGCGAGTCGCTCGGCCTGTTCGACCTCGAGCGCGGCGCGAAGGTGTCCGGCGCGAGGTTCTACTTCCTCACCGGTCACGGTGCGCTGCTGCAACTCGGCCTGATGCAGCTCGCGGTGCAGCTGGCGACGGCGAACGGCTTCACTCTCGTCATCCCGCCCGTTCTGGTGCGCCCGGAGATCATGGAGCGGCACCGGTTTCCTCGGCGCGCACAGCGAAGAGGTGTACCGCGTCGACGCCGACGATCTGTACCTCGTCGGCACCTCGGAGGTGCCGCTGGCCGGCTATCACTCCGATGAGATCCTCGACCTGTCCGCGGGCCCGCTGCGCTACGCCGGCTGGTCGTCATGCTTCCGCCGGGAGGCGGGCAGCCACGGCAAGGACACCCGCGGGATCATCCGCGTGCACCAGTTCGACAAGGTCGAGGGGTTCGTCTACTGCAGGCCGGAAGAGGCCGAGGCCGAACACGGCCTGCTGCTGGGCTGGGAGAGGGAGATGCTGGCGAAGATCGAGGTGCCCTACCGCGTGATCGACATCGCCGCAGGGGATCTCGGTGCATCGGCCGCGCGCAAGTACGACTGCGAGGCCTGGATACCGACCCAGCAGACCTACCGGGAGCTGACCTCGACGTCCAACTGCACCACCTTTCAGGCCCGCAGGCTCGCGATCCGCTACCGCGACGAGAAGCGGCAAGCCGCAGACGGCGGCGACGCTGAACGGGACCCTCGCCACCACCCGCTGGCTGGTGGCGATCCTGGAGAACCATCAGCAGCCCGACGGCAGCGTGCGCGTGCCTGCGGCCCTGGTGCCGTTCGTCGGGACCGAGGTGCTCGAGCCCCGCTAGCGGGATTCGAGAAGCTCGTCGAGCTTGGCGAGAAATTCTCTCGGCCGCTGCGGGGTGAAGGCAGGCTTGGGCCGTGCGCCCGCCACGTCCAGCGTCACCAACGTCGACTTGATCGGCCGCCACACGTCCAAGCGGCAGCCAGCGGCGGAGATCCGAGCTGCCCCAGATGCGAAAGCGCTGCGTGAACATCCCGAGCGGCTCGGCCTTGTAGCCGCGGATCGACCGCAGCGGAATGATCTTCGACGTGCCCGACGGAAAGTGGTAGCGCCGCAACGTGATCGCTTCCTGGTCGAGCGCGATCAGCCCGTCGTCGTAGTACTGCTGCGGTACCGCGCTCATATCCGCTCGCAGCGAAGCTCGTGGCCCCTCGGACGTCAGACACCGGCCGCTTTCCAGATTCCATTGCCAGCCGTGCAGATTGCAGGTCAGCGTCGAGCCCTCGACCACGCCGAACTTCGACAGGTCGGCCTTGAGGTGCGGGCACCGACGCTGCATCCGGAAGCCGTCCAGTTCGATCGACGCCGTGTCGTCGTGCGCTTCGGCGAACCACCCGTCGGCGTATGCGATGCGTTCGTCGGTCAGGCACTTGAAGAACGTGTAGAGGAACTCGTTGTAGCCGCCGACCCGCCACGCCTTGAACCGGGTCGACAAGAAGATGGTGTTGACCCAGTCTGGCTCGTCGTCGCGCAACACCGTCCGCACGAGTTCTGGCGCGATCTCGAACCCGTACCGAAACTTCTCATCCGGGATCGGTTCGCGCACAGCTCGTTTCGGGAAGTCCAGCACCACGGATTCGGGGCCGAGACGCAGTTCGACGGGGTATCCGATCCCGTCGCAGATCTGGTCGCTCTGGCTCATGATCGGTTC
This sequence comes from uncultured Actinomycetota bacterium, assembly GCA_963813275.1. Classification (GTDB taxonomy): domain Bacteria; phylum Actinomycetota; class Actinomycetes; order Mycobacteriales; family Mycobacteriaceae; genus Mycobacterium. The sequence goes on from CAWEYH010000005.1 coordinate 84,958, forward strand.
GAGCCGCGCGCGCAGCGGACTCCAGCAGCGGCTCGCCCTCGGCGGGCGCCCAGCGCTGCCTTCTCGCGCCGCCAGCACCGGCGCCATCCGCTCGGCGTAGTCGGCGATGTAGTCCGCCTTGCCGGTGGTGAAGATCGCAGTGACCTCGTCGTCGGGTAGCGGGTGAGTCAGCGAGTTGCACTGTGCCCCTGTGAAATCGGCGATCGAGCCGGGGATCATCAGCAGGCCGCCGTCGTGGCCGTGGCTGCGCATCTGATCGAGGAACACGATCTGGTCGGGAAAGATGTTCGCGGGGTCGCCGTGATCGTCGTTCAGGTCGCGCAGGTCAGGGTCGAGAAAGCAGGGCGGCCCCGCCGACGGAATCACCCAGGTGGCGCCGACCTGCGCGATGTACTGCCGACACCGGTCCATCTGACGCTGGCGCTTCTGTGTGCCGAACGCCTCCTTGGCGCGGGCAGGCATGTCGTAGACCATCGGGTACCAGATCGCCCCCGAGTACTGCAGCATGTGCACGTCCACCTGACCGAAGTCCGCATGCACCATGTCGAGATCGACCGGACGGGCGTCGTTCATGTTGAACGCCACCGTTTCTCCGTCGTCGACGACGAGGCCGGAGTCGCCGATCGGGCCGTCGGCCGGTGCGCGCAACGCGATGATCATCACGTCGAGATCGCCCTTCGGGCCGCTGACCGTGTGCTTGACCGAATCGGTGGTCTCGTAAAAGCGATGGAAGCCGATTTTCTCCAGCTCGCGCTGTAGATCGGGCACCGGGAAGTCGGGCAGCAGCACGACGGCGTCCTTGTTGACGTGCTCGCGCAGATTCTGCGGATCGAAGTGGTCTCTGTGCAAGTGCGAGACGTAGAGGTAGTCGCAGTCGCCGATGGCGTCCCAGTCCAGCCCGCTGTTGTCGGGAAACGGGAACCACGAACCGAAGTAGGCCGGGTTCACCCAGGGGTCACACAGAATGCTCCCGGCCTGCGTGTCGATCCGGAAACCGGCGTGTCCGACGCTCGTGACCTGCACTGATGCCCTTTCTCCGAGATAGGTGTCGCTCGGACGATCCTAGTGGGACGAGGCGTCGCCGGCGTTCCACCGGGCCCGGTAGAAGGCGAGGAGTCGCGGGTCAGGGTCGATACCGTACGCGTCGAGCAGCTCGCCCTCCCAATCGCCGGCGTAGTTCCACGACAGCGACAGCGTCGCGACTGCCAGGTCGGCCCAGTGGTCCGCGACGCCGAGATCGCCGAGGTCGACATGGCCGCAGCAGCGCCCGGCGTCGTCGATCAGCGTGTTGGGCGCGCACGCGTCGCCGTGGCACACCACGAGCCGGTCGACGGGCGGCGATTCGGTCACCCACACCGGAGCGCCGAACGGACAGCGCTCGACCGGCAACCGGTCGTGCAGCAGGCGCAGCCCCGTTCCGATGGCCCTCGCCGCCGTGCGCGGTTCGGCCACCCACCGCGGATCCACCGCGGATCGGCCCGGCAGGCCGGCCGTGTGCAGCCAACCGTCGCCCGCGCCGAGCACCCGCGGCACGGTGGCGTAGCGCGCGGCCCAGCGCAGCCGGTCGGCCTCGCCAACGACGTGATCAGCCCACTGCGGGGGTACGACCTTGACGTACTCGCTTCCACCGTCGATCCGGAAGGTGACGCCGCCCAACTCGTTGACCCACACGGCTGCGACCGGTCTGCCTGCCGCGATGTCGACGACCACGGCGGGTATCGGCACCGGCTCGCGCGGTGTGGACACGCGACTAGGCTGCCTGATGTGGAACCGGTATACGGGACAGTCATCCAACTCGCCCGCCTGATCTGGCGGCTGCAGGGACTGAAGTTCACCGTCACCGGCGTGGAGAACCTGCCCGTCACCGGCGGCGCGGTGGTCGCGATCAACCACACCAGCTATTTCGACTTCACCTTCGCCGGACTGCCCGCGTACAAACAGCATCGCGGCCGCAAGGTGCGGTTCATGGCGAAGAAGGAAGTGTTCGACCACAAGATCATCGGCCCGATCATGCGCAGCCTGCGCCACATCGAGGTGGACCGTGACAGCGGCGCGGATTCCTTCGAGCAGGCCTGCCTCAAGCTCAAGGAGGGCGAACTCGTCGGCGTCTACCCCGAGGCGACGATCAGCCGGAGCTTCGAGATCAAGCAGTTCAAGTCGGGCGCGGCGCGGATGGCCATCGCAGCGGACGTGCCCATCGTGCCGCACATCGTCTGGGGCGCCCAGCGCGTCTGGACCAAGGGTCACCCGAAGAACATGTGGCGGCCGAAGGTCCCGATCTCGGTGGCTGTCGGCGAGCCGATCGCCCCGACGCTGCCGCCGACGGAGTTGACCGCCCTGCTGCATTCGCGAATGCAGCACCTGCTCGAGCAGGTGCAGGACGCCTACGGTGCGCACCCGCCGGGCGAGTACTGGGTGCCGCGCCGACTCGGTGGCGGAGCGCCGACGCTGGCCGAGGCCGACCGGATGGACGCCGAGGAAGCGGCCGAGAAGGCCGCCCGTCGCGAAGAGCGGGGGCAAGCGGGAGCGCCGGGTTAAGGCGATGGAACCGGTTTTCCGGACACTCGAACTCGCGTGCTCGTCAGGCGTCGCAGTCTCGGGCACCCGCATCACCTACCTCGACCTCGAGAACATTCCCGAGCGCGGCGGCGCGGTGGTCGCGATCAACCACACCAGCTACCTGGACTGGATGCCCGCCGCGCTGGCCGCGTACAAGCGGCACCGTCGGCTGCGGTTCATGATCAAGGAGGAGATGACGCAGGTGAAGATCGTCAACTTCCTCATCAAACACACCGGAACGATCCCGGTCGACCGCAAGGCGGGCGCGGGCGCGTATGCGGTGGCGGTGGAGCGGCTGCGGGCAGGCGAGCTCGTCGCCGTCTATCCGGAGGCCACCATCAGCCGCAGCTTCGAGCTCAAGGAGTTCAAGACCGGTGCGGCACGCATGGCGATCGACGCGCAGGTGCCGATCGTTCCACTGATCGTCTGGGGCGCGCACCGACGGTGGACCAAGGGCCATCAGCGCAAGCTCGGCCGCGCGAAGATTCCGATCACGGTCAAGGTCGGTCCGCCGGTGCCTGCGGCTGACACCGTCGAGCAGACCGACGCCGCGATGCGCGAGGCGATGGCGACGCTGCTGCACGACGTGCAGCAGTCCTACGAGCATCCCGAAGGGGTGTACTGGGTGCCGCGGCGGATGGGCGGTTCTGCGCCGACGATGGCGGAGGCCAAGGTGCTCGACGAGATCGAGCTCGCCGAGCGGGCCCGCAAGCAGGCCGAGCGAGAGGCGAAAAGCGGCCGGTGACCACGGTGACAAGCGAAGGCGGATCGCCGCGATGACGCTGCCTGCGCTGATCGCCAGCGACGTCGACGGCACGCTGCTCGACGATGACGAGAAGATCAGTTCCCGTACCCGCAGCGCCGTGCGCGCCGCGATCGATTCGGGCGCACAGTTCGTGCTCGCCACCGGCCGCCCGCCGCGTTGGGTGCATCCCGTCGTCGACGCACTCGGCTTCGCGCCGATGGCGGTGTGCGCGAACGGCGCGGTGATATACGACCCGGCCACCGATCGCATCGTGTCCGCGCGCACCCTGTCGTCCGACGAGCTGGGCGAGCTCGCCGAGATCGCCACGCGTGTCATCCCGGGGGCGGGGCTGGCCGTCGAGCGGGTCGGCCGCAGCGCGCACGACGTGGCGACTCCGCAGTTCGTCAGCTCACCGGGCTACGAGCATGCGTGGCTCAACCCGGACAACACCGAGGTGTCCGTCGAGGATCTACTCAGCGCACCCGCCATCAAACTGTTGATCCGCAAGGCAGGTGCAAGCAGTTCCGACATGGCGGCCGAGCTCGCCAAACATGTTGGCCTGCAGGGCGACATCACCTTCTCCACCAACAACGGCCTGATCGAAGTGGTGCCGTTGGGCATCAGCAAGGCCACCGGCGTCCAGGAAGTCGCCCTGCCGTACGAGATCACCGCCGGGGACGTGTTGGCGTTCGGCGACATGCCAAACGACGTGCCCATGTTGCGGTGGGCCGGTCTCGGCGTTGCGATGGGCAACGCCCATCCCGACGCCGTCGAGGCGGCCGACGAGGTCACCGCGACCAACACCGATGACGGCGTGGCGCAGGTATTGGAACGTTGGTGGCTCTAGGCCGGGCGACGATCAAGCGGCGAGGTGCGAGCCGCGTTGAGGAGCCGGACGAATCAGCCCTAGGCCGGGTCGATGGCGGGGGTGAACCGTTCGAGCTGGACGGGCGGCCCGTCGGCTGAAGGTGGCGGCAACTCCTCCGGCACGCCGTCGATAACCCTTGTCACCGTTTGCTTTTCGCGATCGAAGTTCAGCGTGCCGTGCTGGAAGTTCTGCACGATCCACTGCGGCTCCTGAATTTCGCCGCTGGTCGGCATGCCGAGCGCGCCGCGCTCGTAACCGAGCGACGCCCACGCGTTGTAGATCGCGCCGGTGACGGGCTCGGCTCCGCTGTCCGGGGACCAGTAGACCGCGCCCTTGTCGAAGGTGGCGTAGCGGGCGGCGCCCTCACCGGCCGCCTCCGGTGATCTCGGTGCGCCGAGTGGGCTGTTTTCGCCGCCCATCGACTCCCACTTGGCGAGGATCGCGCCGCCGCGAAGGAGGTCGGTCACGCTTGGCGGGGCAGGCGGTTCGTTGAAGCGGGCCGCGATGTCGCGGATCTGGTCCATCACCGCGTACGCCGCGTTGCCGGGGCAGTCGGTGATGCCGACGTCGCGGTGCGTGAAAATCGTCGGCAGCGTCGGGGTGGCGCCACGGGGGAAGTGGGTGAACGGTCCGCCGTCGGACGTCAAAACGACTGTGCCCCTTGGATCGACGTGGTCAATCCCCAGCCGCCAGCCAAGCAGGCGGCCGACCGTGCGGATCAGGATCGGCGTCGGTGGCTCGACGTCGAAGTTGCCGAGCATCGCCACCGCCCAGGTGTTCTTGTTGAAGCCACCCGTGTGAGAGCCCTCGACGGGCTTGTCCATGCCGCCCGCCCGGCCCTCGAAAACCTGCCCGTACTTGTCCACCAGCGCGTTGTAGGCGATGTCGCACCAGCCCAATGTGCGGGTGTGGTAGGCGTAGATCGATCGCACGATCGCCGCGGAATCCTGCGGGCCGTAGTCGTTGCTGCCCGCGGTGTGGTGCACGATGCCTGCGCGCACCCCGTCGTCGTACACGGTGTTCGGACACTTCATCGACTCGTCGGCGCCCCACTGGGCACGGGTGATGACAGCCGGCGGCTGGCCGGGCGGGGTGGCCGCACTCGGCAGCGGCAGGTTGTCCATCGGCGCCTGCGGCGGGCTGATGAGCACCGCGTTGATGTTCTGGCCGAACGGCTGATTCGTTGTCGCGGGGAGGTAGCCCAGTTCGGGTTTGGCCGGGTCGGTGTTGACCTGCTGCTGCGGGGCCGACGCGGTGGCAGCACCGGCCGCGCGCGTCACCGCGATCTGCACGGTGGTGGTGAGGCCGACGAACACCGGCTCGGTGCCGCGTGGTGCGGCTGCGGCCTCGCCGACCCCGTCGAGGGTTTCGGCCTGATACCACGGTCCCCACGACCCGTCGGCCTTCTTCGCGCGGACCCGCGCCGACGTGCCGCTCAGATCGGCGGCGGTCAGTGCGACGAGGGAGAACGGGGCGACCTGGTGAACCTCGCGGATCGTCTCACCGCCGCCGATGCCGGTCAGCGGCTGCGAAACCAGCTGGGTCTGGTCGGCGAGCGTGCGGCGGTCGTGGCCGAACGGACTGCCCGGCACCGCGAACGGCAGTATCACCACGGTTCCCGCGATGGCGGTGAAGAGCATCGGGTGACGACGGGACGGCACGGCCCGATGTTACGTATGTGTCAGTTGTTACCAGTGTTTCGACACGGCAGAACTGCCCACCAATGTCCTGCAGCGGCACCGCAGAGCCCGCCACTGGCTTCTGCGGTGCCGCTTGGGGGACAGGACTATGTGGGCGGGGGTGGCGGCACCGGCGCCGGGATGGGCGCCGCTGCGGGCTTCATCGCCGACGTGATCATCGGCATCACCACGCCCTTGAGCAGATCGATCGCCTGGTTGGCGCCCAATTGCTGTGCAGCGCTGCCGAGATCGCCGAGCAGGCCGCCGCTACCCGTGCTCGCCGCGGGCACCGAGGAGCCCAGGTCGCCCCCACCAAGCAGCGGGAAGGTCTGAGCGCCGGTGGGATCGAGCCCGATCGGCGCCGAGATCGGCACCTCGCCCGGGTTCGGCAGGCCCGCCGCATTCGAGATCGGCGTGGTGGCCAGCGCGGGGTCGAGGCCCGTGACCGGCGGCGTGGTGAGGCCACCGGGAGTCGCCCCGGTCGGACTGGTCAGCGCGGGATTCAACGCGGGGTTGGTCGCCGTGGCAGCCGCAGCCGCCGGGTTGGCCGGTAGACCCGGGACAGCGGGGCTGGTCAGCGCGGGGTTGGCCAGCGCCGGATCGGTCAGCGCAGGAGCGGCTGCCGCCGGGTTGGTGCCAAGGCCCGGTGTCGCAAGGCCGGGCGTGAGCGCCGGGCTGGTCAGCCCAGGAGTCAGCGCCGGGCTGGTCAGACCGGGCGATGCCAGGCCGCCCGGGGCGGTCAACGTGGTCGGTGCCCCCGCGCCCGAGCCGGTCAGGGCCGACGGCATGGAGGGCAGGTTGATGCCGAACTGGGACAGGCCTTGCGACAGTGCCCCCATGAGCTCGTTGGGCAGGTCGGTGACCATGGCGGCCGAGCGGAACTCGCGCGGCTGTGGCGCGGGCTTGCTCAGATCGGTCAGGGCGCTAACTGCGAATGGAGTCACGACGGCCAGGGCGGCGACTGCGCTCGTGGCTGTCGAGAGCCTGCGTCGACGTCGGTTTGGCACGGAACTCTCCTCAATATGTGGACTACGCGATCTTGCGGTACGTGAACGATGGTACGGGTGTGACTCGTGGGTCTAGAGTGACGAGACGTAATTGTGAGCGAATCGCGACCTTGAGCCCGTATTGGATTCGGGTTGGTGCAGCGTGGTCGGATACCCTGGCTGCCGATGACCGCTCGTTTTGACCTCTTTGTCGTCGGTTCCGGCTTTTTCGGTCTGACGATTGCCGAGCGCGTGGCGACCCAGCTCGACAAGCGAGTCCTCGTCCTGGAGCGGCGCCCGCACATCGGCGGTAACGCATACTCCGAACCCGAGCCGCAGACCGGCATCGAGGTGCACAAGTACGGCGCGCACCTGTTCCACACCTCCAACAAGAGGGTGTGGGACTACGTGCGGCAGTTCACCGACTTCACCGGCTACCAGCACCGCGTCTTCGCGATGCACAACGGGCAGGCCTACCAGTTCCCGATGGGCCTTGGCCTGGTGTCTCAGTTCTTCGGCAAGTACTTCACCCCCGACGCGGCGCGCCAGCTGATCAAGGAGCAGGCCGCCGAGATCGAGACCGCGGACGCCCAGAACCTGGAGGAGAAGGCCATCTCGCTGATCGGCCGCCCGCTCTACGAGGCGTTCGTCAAGGGCTACACGGCCAAGCAGTGGCAGACCGACCCCAAGGACCTGCCCGCGGCCAACATCGCACGGCTGCCGGTTCGCTACACGTTCGACAACCGCTACTTCAACGACACCTACGAGGGCCTGCCTTTACACGGGTACACCGAGTGGCTGAAGAGCATGGCCGCCGACGATCGCATCGAGGTGCGGCTGGACACCGACTGGTTCGACGTGCGCGAGGCGCTGCGCGCCGAGAGCCCGGACGCCCCGGTGGTCTACACCGGCCCGCTGGACCGCTACTTCGAATACGCTGAAGGCCGATTGGGCTGGCGCACACTCGATTTCGAGCTCGAGGTGCTGCCCACCGGCGACTTCCAGGGCACTCCGGTGATGAACTACAACGACCTCGACGTGCCATACACCCGAATCCACGAGTTCCGGCACTTCCACCCGGAGCGCGACTACCCAGATGACAAGACGGTGATCATGCGGGAGTACTCGCGGTTCGCCGACGCCGACGACGAGCCGTACTACCCGATCAACACCGAAGCCGATCGTGGGGTGCTGGCCGCCTACCGGGACAAGGCCAGGGATGAAACCGCAAGAGCCAAGGTGTTGTTCGGCGGCCGGCTCGGCACATATCAGTACCTCGACATGCACATGGCCATCGCAAGCGCGTTGAGCATGTACGACAACGTCCTCGCTCCGCATCTGCGTGACGGTGCCCCACTGTCCGAAAGCGGCGCGGAATGAGCGACATTGCGGTCAGCCTGCTCGGCCGCATCATCCTGCCTCGTCCAGGCGAACCGCTCGACGTCCGCAAGCTCTACTTGGAGGAGTCGAGCACCAACGCCCGCCGTGCCCACGCCGCGACGCGCACGACCTTGCAGATCGGCGCCGAGTCGGAAGTGTCGTTCTCGACGTACTTCAACGCATTCCCGGCGAGCTACTGGCGGCGCTGGTCGACGCTCTCGTCGGTGGTGTTGCACGTGGAGCTGACCGGCACCGGCCGCGTCGACGTGTACAGGAGCAAGGCCACCGGCGCGCGGATCTTCGTCGAGGGCAGGCCGTTTCACCACGACGCGGACGAGCCGCAGGCGCTCGAATTCCAGGTCAGCCTCGAGCCCTTCGAAGACGGCGGCTGGATCTGGTTCGACATCACGTCCGACACCCCGGTCACACTGCAGAACGCCGGCTGGTACGCACCCGTGCCCGCACCGGGAACGGCGAACATCGCGGTGGGTATGCCGACGTTCAACCGGCCGGACGACTGCGTCAACACCCTGCGGGCGCTGACGTCGGACCCGTTGGTGGACAAGGTGATCGGCGCGGTGATCGTGCCCGACCAGGGCAAGGACAAGCTGCGCGACCATCCGGAGTTCGCCGCCGCCGCCGCGCCGCTCGGGAACCGGTTGTCGATCCACGACCAACCCAATCTCGGTGGATCGGGCGGCTACAGCAGGGTCATGTACGAGGCGCTGAAGAACACCGACTGCCAGCAGATCCTGTTCATGGACGACGACATCCGCGTCGAGCCCGACTCGATCCTGCGGGCGTTGGCGATGAACCGCTTCGCCAAGACGCCGATGCTGGTCGGTGGCCAGATGCTGAACCTTCAGGATCCGGCACACCTGCACGTGATGGGCGAGGTGGTCGGTCGCGGCGACTTCATGTGGACCAACGCGCCTCACACCAAGTACGACCACGACTTCGCGCGAAACCCGTTGAACGACCGCTACTCCGACAGCAAACTGCTGCACCGCCGCATCGATGTCGACTACAACGGCTGGTGGATGTGCATGATCCCGCGGGCGGTCGCCGACGAGCTCGGCCAGCCGCTGCCGCTGTTCATCAAATGGGATGACGCCGACTACGGGTTGCGGGCCGCCGAGCACGGCTATCCCACGGTCACGATGCCCGGCACCGCGATCTGGCACATGGCGTGGAGCGACAAGGACGACGCCATCGACTGGCAGGCCTACTTCCACCTGCGCAACCGGCTGGTGGTCGCGGCGTTGCACTGGGACGGCGACGTGCGCGGCCTGGTCCGCAGCCATCTGAAGGCCACGCTGAAACATCTTCTGTGCCTTGAGTATTCGACCGTCGCCATTCAGAACAAGGCCATGGACGACTTCCTCGCGGGTCCCGAGCACATCTTCGCCATCCTGGAGTCCGCGTTGCCGGAGGTGCACCGACTACGCCGGGACTATCCCGACGCGGTGATCCTGCCGTCCGCGACCGAACTGCCCCCGCCGTCCGGGATGGTGGGTCGGGTGGGTGAGCCGAAGACCCCGCCGGGCAAGGCGATTCGGCTCCTTCGCGGGGTGCTGCACAACCTCACCGAGGCGGATACCGCGCACCACGAGCGGCCGCAGTTGAACGTACCCACCCAGGACTCGCGGTGGTTCCTGCTGTGCACCGTCGACGGAGTGACCGTCACCACCGCGGACAGCCGCGGCGTGGTGTACCGCCAGCGCGACCGGGCCAAGATGTTCGCGCTGTTGCGGGCGTCGCTACGGCGCCAGCGCAAGCTGGCGCGGCGCTTCGACGACCTGCGCAAGGCATATCGCGATGCGCTCCCGACGCTGTCCGGTGTTCAGCAGTGGGAGAGCGTGTTTCTGGAGACACCCGCGCATGGATGAGACTTCCCTCCCCTGCCCTTCGGGCGTGGGCCCAGCGCTTGGCGCGCGGACCCTACGCGGCGAGGAAGCCGCGTTGGTGGCTGTGCAGTCGGCGCTGGCCGACCGCCCCGGCGTGGTTGCCGGAGCGCGCGTCCTCTCCCACTTCGGCGAGCACAGCATCGGATGGCTCGTCGTCGCCGCGCTGGGCGCGCTGCTGCAGCCGCGTCGTCGCCGGGAGTGGCTCGCCGCGGGCGTCGGGGCGTTCGCCGCGCACGCCGCCGCCGTGGTGATCAAACGTGTGGTGCGGCGCGAACGGCCGCATCACCCGAGCGTCGTCGTGAACGTCGGCACGCCGAGCCGGCTCAGCTTCCCGTCCGCGCACGCCACGTCGACCACCGCGGCGTCGATACTGATGGCGAGGGCCACCGGGCTGCCGCTGCCCGCGCTACTCGTGCCGCCAATGGCGTTGTCGCGGTTGGTTCTCGGCGTGCACTATCCCAGTGACGTGATCACCGGTGTGGCGGTCGGGGCGGCCGTCGCGAAGGTGGTGGGCCACGATCGCGGACCGGGCCGAAGGAGACTCATGAGCATCTCAAGTGACAGCAGTGCATCCAGCGCGGCGAAGCGCAGTGATGAACCGGCACCGGTCAAGGGCCCACCCCGCAATGTCGTCACCGGCCTGATCAAGGCGGCGCGGCCGCGCCAGTGGGTGAAGAACCTGCTCGTGCTCATCGCACCCGTCGCCGCACTCGGCAGCGATGTGTCCTACGACTGGCGCGAAGTCGCGATCAAGGTCTCGATCGCGTTCGTGGCGTTCTCCCTTGCCGCGTCGTCCATTTACCTCGTCAACGACGCCCGCGACGTCGAGGCCGACCGCGCTCATCCGACCAAACGGTTCCGGCCCATCGCGGCAGGCGTGGTGCCTGCGTGGCTGGCCTATTGCACGGCGGTGGTGCTCGCGGCCGCGGCGCTGGCGGTGTCCTTCCTCGCGACGCCGAACCTCGCCGTGGTGATCGGCGTCTACATCGCCATGCAGCTCGCCTACTGCTTCGGTCTCAAACACCAAGCGGTGCTCGACATCTGCATCGTCTCGTCGGCGTATCTGATCAGGGCGATCGCCGGTGGGGTGGCGGCGAATATCCCGCTGTCGCAATGGTTCCTGCTGGTGATGGCGTTCGGTTCGCTGTTCATGGTGGCGGGCAAGCGCTATGCCGAAAAGCAGCTCGCGGAGAGGACCGGGGCGAAGATCCGCAAGTCGCTGGAGAGCTACACGTCGACCTATCTCCGGTTCGTCTGGACGCTGTCGGCGACCGCGATGGTGGTCTGTTACGGGTTGTGGGCCTTCGAGCGCGACGGTGCCAACGCGTCCTGGTACGCGATCACGATGATCCCGTTCACGATCGCGATCCTGCGCTACGCGGTCGACGTCGACGGCGGCCTGGCCGGCGAACCGGAGGAGATCGCGTTGAAGGACCGGGTGTTGCAGCTTCTGGCCGTCGCGTGGATCGGAACCATCGGTGCCGCTGTCCTCCTCGGCTGAGGGTGTCAGGGCCCGAATGGCCCGCGGGCCGGCCTTCGCGTATGACATCACCACACGGACAAGCCTCTGGCTGAGCGCGCTGGTGGTCGCCGCGTTGTTCGGTTGGGGGGCGTGGCAGCGGCGCTGGATCGCCGATGACGGGCTCATCGTGCTGCGCACGGTGCGAAACCTGTTGGCAGGCAACGGCCCAGTGTTCAACAAGGGTGAACGCGTGGAGTCGAACACGTCGACGTTGTGGACCTACCTGAACTATCTCGGCGGCCTGGTCGCCCCTTCGGTGCGACTCGAATACGTGGCCCTGTGGCTGGCGCTGTTCCTCAGCGTGGCGGGCGTCGTCTTTCTGATGCTCGGCGCGGGGCGCCTTTACGCGCCGAGCCTGCAGGGCCGTCGGGCCTTGCTGCTGCCTGCGGGTGTGCTGGTCTACATCGCCGTGCCGCCTGCGCGCGACTTCGCCACGTCCGGGCTCGAAAACGGTTTGGTGCTGGCCTATCTCGGTCTGCTGTGGTGGATGCTGGTCTGCTGGTCGCAGGCGCTGCGTGCCTACGACGTCACGGAGCGCAACGCGGTCAGCCGGTCGTTCGACGCTTCGCTCGCGTTCGTGGCCGGGCTGTCGGTGCTGGTCCGACCGGAACTGGCTCTGATCGGCGGGCTGGCGCTGACGATGATGCTGATCGCGGCGCGGGGCTGGCGGCGCCGCACGCTGATCGTGGTCGCAGGCGGACTCGTGCCGGTTGCCTACCAGATCTTCCGGATGGGCTACTACGGATTGCTTGTCCCAGGAACGGCTTTGGCCAAGGATGCCTCCGGCGACAAGTGGAGCCAGGGCTGGGTGTACCTCACCAACTTCGACGAGCCCTACCTGTTGTGGGTACCCGCGCTACTGCTGTTGGTGCTGGCGCTGGTGCTGCTGATGACCCGCAGCCGCCCATGGTGGATCCGCAGGTCGGCGCCGTACGACTACAGCCGGCTGGCCCGCATGGTGCAAAGCCCGCCCGCGGTGGTGCTGTTCATGCTCGTCAGTGGCCTACTGCAGGCCGCGTATTGGATTCGGCAGGGTGGCGACTTCATGCACGGCAGGGTTCTGCTGACCCCGATGTTCTGTCTGCTCGCGCCGGTTGCCGTGATTCCAGTGCTGTTGCCGGACGGTACGAAGTTCAGCCGCGGCACCGGATACCAACTCGCCGGCATGACGTCGGTGTTGTGGCTGGCGGTGGTCGGCTGGTCGCTGTGGGTGGCGAACTCGCCGGGAATGGGGGCGGACGCCACGCGAGTGACCTACACCGGCATCGTCGACGAACGACGGTTCTACTCCCAGGCCACCGGGAACCCGCACCCGCTGACCGCCGCGGACTATCTGGACTACCCGCGGATGCGGGCAGTGCTCACCGCGCTCAACAACACCCCCGACGGCGCGCTCCTTCTGCCGTCGGGCAACTACGACCAGTGGGACGTGGTGCCCGCGATGCCGCCGCCGCCGGACATGCCGCCCGAGGCGCGAAAGGCCTACATCGGCCCGCACACAGTGTTTTTCACCAATCTGGGCATGCTCGGCATGAACGTCGGTCTCGACGTCCGGGTCATCGACCAGATCGGTCTCGCCAATCCGCTGGCCGCCCACACCGCACGGTTGGAGGACGGCCGCATCGGACACGACAAGAATCTGTTCCCGGACTGGGCTGTCGCCGAAGGCCCCTTCCTGGCAAAGCCGCCCTATATTCCGCCGTATCTCGATCAGGACTGGATCGCGCAGGCGAAGGCGGCGCTGAAGTGCCCCTCCACCGACGCCATGCTCACGTCGATCCGCAGCCCGATGGGCCCTCGGCGGTTCTTGTCAAATCTGGTGCACGCCTTCGGATTCACCAAGTACCGGATCGATCGGGTGCCGATGTACGAGCTGATCCGGTGCGGACTGGAAGTCCCTCCACCGACGTCGCCCGCCTACACCGGTCTGCCCGCGACGGGACCCTGAGCCTGCCGCGATTTGTCAGCACGCTAGGACTTCTGGTTGTGTAACGCGGCGCCCCCGCCGGGGCGATAAACGATCGACACCCGCCGAATTCGCGGCGCTCAACCATGAACGGACGGTTAGACCAACAGATGCGTCGCATCCTCGTCGCGTTGGCCGCGCTGTTGGCGCTGCCCGGCCTGACCGCCGTTCCGACAGCGCAGGCGTTCTCCAGCGAGGGCCTGCCGGTCGAGTACCTCGACGTGTACTCGACGGCGATGGGCCGAAACATCCGCGTTCAGTACGAAGGTGGCGGAAGCAAGGCCGTGTACCTGCTCGACGGACTGCGGGCGCAGGACGACTACAGCGGGTGGGACATCAACACCGCGGCGTTCGACTGGTTCCACGGCTCTTCCATCTCGGTCGTCATGCCCGTCGGCGGGCAGTCCAGCTTCTACACCGACTGGTACTCGCCGTCGACCTTCAACAACCAGACCTATACATATAAGTGGGAGACGTTCCTCACCCAGGAACTGCCCGCATGGCTGGCCGCCAACAAGCAGGTCTCCGCGACGGGCAACGGCGTGGTGGGGCTTTCGATGTCCGGTGGTGCTGCGCTGATCCTGTCGGCGTATCACCCGGCGCAGTTCCGCTATGCGGCGTCGCTCTCCGGCTTCCTCAACCCGTCGGCGCTGTTCATGCAGCAGGCGATCCGCGTCGCGATGCTGGACTCCGGCAGCTACAACGTGGACAACATGTGGGGTCCGCCGTGGGATCCGGCATGGAAGCGCAACGATCCCGTCAAGCAGGTCTCCCGCATCGTCGCCGACGGCACCAGGCTGTGGATCTACTGTGCGCCAGGCGGCACTACGGATCTCGACGCGGGTGCCGATCCCAACCAGGCGTTCAATGCGGACAGCCTCGAGGGCATGGCCATCAAGAGCAATAAGGACTTCCAGACGGCCTACACGAAGGCCGGGGGAAACAACGCAACCTTCCAGTTCCCGGCCGCGGGCAACCACGCCTGGCCGTACTGGGGATCGCAGTTGCAGGCCCTCAAACCAGACCTGATCGCGACACTCAACGGCTGAGCGGCGACGACCAGGGAGGACAGAAGCTGAGAAGAGATATCACACCAAGGTGTGGTGTGACTACACGGGCACCTAGGCAGAGTGGGTCTCGGATCTTGGGTGCGGCATACGACAGATTGGATAGAACAAGCATGAAGTTCGTTGGGAAGATGCGCGGCGCCTGGTTGCGTCGGCTCACGATCGCGGCTGCTGCCGTCGCCGTGCTGCCCGGCCTGGTCAGCGCTGTCGGAGGCTCGGCGACTGCGGGGGCTTTCTCACGGCCGGGACTGCCGGTCGAATACCTAATGGTTCCGTCAGCGGGGATGGGCCACGACATCAAGATCGAGTTCCAGAGCGGCGGAGCGAACGCACCAGCGGTGTACCTGCTCGACGGTCTTCGCGCCCAGGACGACTTCAACGGCTGGGACATCAACACCCCGGCTTTCGAGTGGTATCTCGACTCCGGTCTGGGGTGGTCATGCCGGTCGGCGGCCAGTCCAGCTTCTACAGCGACTGGTACAAGCCGGCCTGCGGTAAGGCCGGTTGCACCACGTACAAGTGGGAGACCTTCATCACCAGCGAGCTGCCCGCCTACCTGGCTGCTCAGCGGCAGGTCAGGCCGACGGGCAACGCCGCTGTCGGTCTGTCGATGGCCGGTTCGGCCGCGCTGACGCTGGCGATCTACTACCCGAACCAGTTCCCGTACGCCGCATCGCTGTCGGGCTTCCTCAACCTGTCCGAGGGTTGGTGGCCGATGCTGGTCGGAATGTCGATGGGTGACGCAGGCGGTTTCAAGACCGACGACATGTGGGGCCCGTCGAGCGACCCGGCGTGGAAGCGCAACGACCCGATGGTCAACATCGACAAGCTGGTCGCCAACGGCACCCGCATCTGGATCTACTGCGGCAACGGCAAGCCATCCGAACTGGATGCAGGCATGTCGTCGGGCAACCTGTTCAACGCGAAGTTCCTCGAGGGCTTCACCCTGCGGACGAACAAGACGTTCCAGGAGAACTACATCGCCGCGGGCGGTAAGAACGGCGTGTTCAACTTCCCGTCCGACGGCACGCACCAGTGGAACTACTGGGGTGCTCAGCTGCAGGCGATGAAGCCGGACATCCAGCGGGTGCTCGGTGTCACGCCGCAGCCGTCTCCGGCCGCTCCCGGCGCCGCTCCGGCGACCGAGGCGTCCGCGCAAACGGCTGCTTCGGGCGGCTAACCAGCTGCTCGCAGCAATTATCTGGCAGGCGGCGGCGATCCTTCGGGGTCGCCGCCGTCAGCCATATGGGCAGCGGCCAACTGTGGTGATGTGGTTCACTACCTTGCGGCGGGGCCATCGAAAACGTGAGGGTGGGTAGATGCGTGCGTTGATGCGAGCGTTCATGTCCGTTCTGCTGGCCGCCGGGCTCTGGTCGGCTGCGTCGCCCGTGGCCAGGGCCGCCGGTGTCGAGATGCTGATGGTGCCGTCGGCGGCCATGGGCCGTGACATCCCCGTCGCGTTCCAGGCCGGCGGACCACACGCCGTCGTCCTTCTCGACGCGTTCAACGCCGGACCGGACGTGAGCAACTGGGTCACCGCGGGCAACGCCATGAACACCCTCGCGGGCAAGGGCATCTCCGTGGCCGCGCCTGCCGGCGGCGCCTGGAGCATGTACACGGACTGGGAGCAGGACGGCAGCAAGCAGTGGGAGACCTTCCTGGCCAACGAGCTGCCCGACTGGCTGGCGGCCAACAAGGGGCTGGCGCCAAACGGGCACGGCATCGTCGGCGCCGCCCAGGGCGGCACCGGGGCGCTGACGCTCGCGGCGTTCCACCCCGACCGCTACCGCTACGCAGGCTCGCTGTCGGGCTTTTTGACCCCGTCGAACACCTACATGAACGGCGCGATCACCGACGGCCTGGCGTCGTATGGCGGCGTCGACATCCGCAACATGTGGGGATTGCCACAGTTGGGCCGGTGGAAGTGGCACGACCCCGATGTGCACGTGCAGTTGTTGGCCGACAACAACACCAGGCTGTGGGTGTTCAGCCCGTCGACGCTGGGCTGCAGCGACCCCGCCGCCATGATCGGGTACTGCGACCAGGCGCAAGGCAGTAACAAGGCGTTCTATCAGCACTACCGCGTCGTCGGTGGCCACAACGGGCACTTCGACTTCCCGCCGGGCGGTCAGCACGACTGGTCGACCTGGGGCCCGCAGCTGGCCGCGATGTCGGGCGAACTCGTCGCCACGATCAAGTGACCCGATAGCCCCGGTACTTTGGAGGAGTGCAGCACACGGTTCGGCGGTCGCCGAGGAGGTCGACCCAGGGCTTTATCCCCAGTCGTCCCCGGCGCTGCACGCGGGGGCCCAGCGCTACCCTCCGAGCCGTCGCCGTAGCGTCGTCGCTGCTGGCGCCCGTAGCGGCGGTGCTGACCGGCTGTGCCACCGGTGACGGCATGCTGCCGACGATGTCGGTGCCTCCGCCGTCCACGATGCAGTCCCGCGCCGAACCGAAGAGCGGAATGCCGCCGGGAGCGGGACCTGCGCAGCAGAACACCTTGACCGTCTCCAGGCGGCAGCAGGGCTACCTGGACGCGCTGAAGTCCGCGGGCATCCGGCCGTCGAGCGAGCTGCTCGCGCTCAGCATCGGGTCGTATGTGTGCCAGGCCAGGGCGGCCAAGCAATCCGACCAGGCCGTGCGGGACTATGTCACCCCGATGGTCCGCAGCGATGTGCGCAACACCGAGTTGAACGCGCTGGGGCCGCCCCCTTCCGAGGTGGACGCCGTGACCGGCGACTACATTCGCATCGCCACCGAACGACTTTGCTAACGCCACCACCGCGCACGCGAGGAGCGCAGACACCAACGGCACGCGAGGAGCAGAAAGCTAGATGGCCACCAAGAGCCGGCGTAAGCGCCACCGGATCCTCGCCCTCGTCGCGGCGGTTGCGGTCGCGGCCGTAGTGATCCTGGTCGTCGTGGCGGCGTGGATCATGATCCGCAAGCCCGAGAAGTCGGAAACCGCCGTCCCGCCGACCGCGGTGCCGCCGACGAGCGCGGGCCCGACGACCAAGCCGCGTCCGGAGTTCCAGGACGCGAGCTGCCCCGACGTGCAGATGATCTCGATCCCCGGCACCTGGGAGTCGTCACCGCAACTCGACCCGGTCAACCCGACTCAGTTCCCGATCGCATTGCTGCTGAACGTCACCAACCCGATCCGCGAGCAGTTCGGCACCGACCGGCTCGCGATCTACACCGTTCCCTACACCGCGCAGTTCCACAATCCGCTGTCGGCCGACCAGCAGATGTCCTACAACGACAGCCGCGCAGAGGGCACCCGCAACGCGGTTAAGGCGATCACGGACATCAACAACCGCTGCCCGTTGACCAGCTACGTGATCGTCGGCTTCTCGCAGGGTGCGGTGATCGCGGGCGACCTCGCCAGCGACATCGGAAACGGCAGGGGCCCCGTCGATCCGGATCTGGTGCTCGGGGTGACGGCGATCGCCGACGGTCGCAGGCAGACGGGCGTCGGCCAGGACATCGGACCGAACCCGGATGGCCAGGGCGCCGAGATCACGCTGCACGAGGTGCCGATGCTCGCCGAAATGGGGCTGACGATGACCGGCGCGCGTCCGGGCGGATTCGGCGTGCTCAACGACCGCACCAACGAGATCTGCGCGACGGGCGACCTGATCTGCTCGGCCCCCCAGGAGGCGTTCTCGATCGCGAACCTGCCGCGGACGTTGGAGATCCTCGGCGGCGGCGCGGGGCAGCCGGTGCACGCCATGTACGCCACCACGCAGTTCTGGAATCTCGACGGCCGGCCCGCCACCGCGTGGACGCTGGATTGGTCCAAGCAGATCGTCGATAACGCTCCGCATCCAAAACATGGCTGACACGTGACCCGACAGATTTGGCCTGCGCCAGGTGGTCGCCTAACATTAAGAAATAACTAAGACCAATGACTTGCAGCTGGGCGGAAAGCGCTGGTCACAGGGCATAGCGGGATGTGCTAGCGAACCGCCGACCTGTGGCTCGACAGCGGACGCCGACGCCTCGGTAACATCTTGGAGGTTTCGGGTTCGCGCGGACAACGGAGTCCCTCACGTCGCGTGCGGCGACCCGACGGTCCACGCGAGAACGACGCGTCGCGACGAGTGTGCTTTGACAGGAGAGTGAGATGGGGTTCCACAACCCGTTCCTCAAGGACGGACAGATCAGGTTTCCCGACAACGGCAGCCTGGTTCTTCACGTCGAACGGTGGACAAAGGTGCGTGGAGACAAGGTCGCCTACCGCTTCCTCGACTTCTCCACCGAGCGCGACGGCGTAGGCGAAGGATCTGACCTGGTCCGTCTTCGGTCAGCGCAACCGCGCGGTCGGTGCCCGCCTTCAGCAGGTGACCGAGCCCGGCGACCGGGTGGCCATCCTCTGCCCGCAGAATCTCGAGTACCTCGTCGCCTTCTTCGGCACCTTGTACTCGGGTCGCATCGCGGTGCCGCTCTTCGATCCGAGCGAGCCCGGCCACGTCGGCCGGCTGCACGCCGTCATCGACGACTGCCACCCGTCGGCCATCCTCACCACCACCGACGCCGCCGAGGGCGTGCGAAAGTTCTTCCGCAGCAGGCCCGCCAAGGAGCGGCCGCGCGTCATCGCCGTCGACGCGGTGCCCGACGAGGTCGGCGCCACCTGGGAGCCGGTCAAGGTCGAGCAGGACACCATCGCCTACCTGCAGTACACGTCGGGCTCCACGCGCATCCCGACCGGCGTGCAGATCACCCATCTGAACCTGGCCACCAACGTGGTCCAGGTGATCGAGGCGCTGGAGGGCGAGGAGGGCGACCGCGGGGTCTCCTGGCTGCCGTTCTTCCACGACATGGGTCTGATCACCGCGATGATCTCGCCGATGATCGGTCATTTCGTGGACGTTCATGACTCCGGCGGCCTTCGTACGTCGTCCCGGCCGCTGGATCCGCGCGATGGCGCGCAAGCCCGACGACATCGGCGGCGTGATCTCCGTGGCGCCGAACTTCGCCTTCGACCATGCCGCGGCGCGGGGGCTGCCCAAGGAGGGCGATCCGCCGCTGGACCTGAGCGTGCGTGAAGTGCATCCTCAACGGCAGCGAGCCGATCTCGGCGGCCACCGTGCGCCGGTTCAACGAGGCATTCGGCCCGTACGGCTTCCAGCCGCAGGCGATCAAGCCGTCCTACGGACTTGCCGAGGCCACACTGTTCGTGTCGACGACGCCGATGGGCGACCACCCGAAGATCGTCAACGTCGATCGTGAGGCGTTGAACACCGGCACGTTCGTCGAGGTGCCAGAGGATTCGCCGAGCGCCGTCGCGCAGGCCGGTGCGGGCAAGGTCGGCGTCGCAGAGTGGGCGACCATCGTCGATGCCGAGTCCGCCACCGAACTGCCCGACGGCCAGATCGGCGAGGTCTGGATCAGTGGCCAGAACATGGGAACCGGCTACTGGGGCAAGAAGGAAGAGACCGTCGCCACGTTCCAGAACATCCTGAAGTCGCGGACCAACCCGTCGCACGCCGAGGGGGCCACCGACGACGCGCTGTGGGTGCGCACCGGCGACTACGGCGCCTACCACGACGGGGAGCTCTACATCACCGGCCGCGTCAAGGATCTCGTCATCATCGACGGCCGCAACCACTACCCGCAGGACCTCGAGTACTCGGCACAGGAGTCGACGAAGGCGCTGCGCACCGGGTTCGTCGCGGCGTTCTCCGTCCCCGCCAACCAGCTTCCCGACGAGGTGTTCGAGAACGCGCACGCCGGCCTCAAGCGCGACCCCGACGACACCTCCGAGCAGCTGGTGATCGTCGGTGAACGCGCGCCAGGCGCACACAAGATGGACATGGCGCCGATCGCCGACGACATCCGTGCCGCGATCGCCGTGCGCCACGGTGTCACCGTGCGCGACGTGTTGCTGACCCCGGCCGGTGCGATCCCGCGCACCTCCAGTGGCAAGATCGGCCGCCGCGCCTGCCGCGCTGCGTATCTGGACGGCAGCCTGCGCAGCGGGAAGGTGGCCAACGCCTTCCCCGACGAAACGGACTGAGACCTGAAAATGTCTGAAACAGAATCTGATTCGCAGAACACACCGAACCGAGGCGAACGGCGAAGGCTTCAAGCTGGCATCCGAGCGCCCGGCCACGCCCGCACGCACCGACATGACCGTCGCGGAGATGCGCGAGTGGCTGCGCAACTGGATCGCCAATGCAACCGGCCAGTCGCCCGACGCGATCGACGACTCCACCCCCATGGTCGAGCTCGGCCTGTCGTCGCGCGATGCGGTGGCGATGGCCAGCGACATCGAGGACCTCACCGGAGTGACGCTGACGGCCACCGTCGCGTTCCGCCACCCGACCATCGAGTCGCTGGCCACCGTCATCGTCGAGGGTGAGCCCGAGGTCGAGTTCGACGAGGACGAGGACTGGTCGCGCGACGCGCGAGGTCGACGACATCGCCATCGTCGGGCTTGGCCACCCGGTTCCCGGGCGACATGAACACGCCCGAGGAGACGTGGCAGGCGCTGCTCGAGGGCCGCGACGCGGCATCACCGACCTGCCCGAGGGCCGATGGGTGGAGTTCCTCGACGAGCCGCGCATCGCCGAACGCGTCGCCAAGGCCCGCACCCGCGGCGGATACCTCTCGGACATCAAGGGTTTCGACGCCGAGTTCTTCGCACTGTCGAAGATGGAGGCCGACAACATCGATCCGCAGCAGCGGATGGCGCTGGAGCTGACGTGGGAAGCGCTGGAGAACGCGCGCATTCCGGCGTCGGCGCTGCGTGGCCAGAGCGTCGGCGTCTACATCGGCAGCTCCACCAACGACTACAGCATCCTGGCGATGTCCGATCCGTCGGTTGCGCACCCGTATGCGATCACCGGTACGGCGAGCTCGATCATCGCCAACCGGGTGTCGTACTTCTACGACTTCCGCGGCCCGTCGATCGCCATCGACACGGCGTGCTCGAGCTCGCTGGTCGCCGCGCACCAGGGCGTGCAGTCGCTGCGGTCGGGTGAGTCCGACGTCGCGATCGTCGGCGGCGTCAACGCGTTGATCACCCCGCTGGTGACGGTCGGCTTCGACGAAGTCGGCGGCGTGCTGGCGCCCGACGGCCGGATCAAGTCGTTCTCCCAGGACGCCGACGGCTACGCGCGCTCCGAGGGCGGCGGCATGCTGGTGCTCAAGCGCGTCGCCGACGCCCGCCGCGACGGCGACGAGATCCTCGCGGTGATCGCGGGCAGCGCGATCAACCACGACGGCCGCTCCAACGGCCTGCTCGCGCCGAACCCCGACGCGCAGGCCGAGGTGCTGCGCAAGGCGTACAAGGACGCGGGCATCAACCCGCGCGACCGTCGACTACATCGAGGCGCACGGCACCGGCACCATCCTCGGTGACCCGATCGAGGCCGACGCGCTCGGCCGGGTGGTCGGCAGGGGCCGCGCAGGCCGACAAGCCCGCGCTGCTGGGCGCCGTGAAATCCAATGTGGGACACCTGGAGTCGGCCGCGGGTGCCGCGAGCCTGGCCAAGATGACGCTGGCGTTGAAGAACGACAAGCTGCCGCCGTCGATCAACTACTCCGGGCCCAACCCGTACATCGACTTCGAGACGGTGCGGCTGAAGGTCGCCGACACCGTCACCGACTGGCCCCGCTACAGCGGGCACGCGATCACCGGCGTCTCCGGCTTCGGCTTCGGCGGCGCCAACGCGCACCTCGTGCTGCGCGAGGTGTTGCCGTCGGATCTCGTTGAGCCCGAACCCGAGCGCGAAGACGTCTCCGAGGGAAAGCACGCCGCTTCCGAGGCCGACGCCGTGTACGTCGGCGGAGTCCGGATGGACGAGTACGGCGAGTTCGTACACGACGACGAGGACGCGGGTGGCGGGGCCTACGGGGAATTCGGCCAGCACTCGTTCGACACCGACGAGCGCGAACCCGAACTGCCCGGCCTGACCGATGAGGCCAAGCGGCTGCTCGAGGTCGCCCGCGAGGAGCTGGAAGCAGAGGAGCCGCACACACCCGTTGTGCCGCTGGCGGTTTCGGCGTTCCTGACATCCCGCAAGAGGGCGGCCGCCGCCGAGCTGGCCGACTGGATGGACAGCCAGGAGGGTCGCGCCTCCTCGCTGGAGTCGATCGGACGCTCGCTGTCACGGCGCAACCACGGCCGGTCCCGCGCCGTGGTGATGGCGCACGACCACGACGAGGCGATCAAGGCGCTGCGCGCACTCGCCGACGGCAAGCAGAACCCTAATGTCTTCTCCGCCGACGGCCCTGTCACCAACGGTCCGGTGTGGGTGCTTGCCGGCTTCGGCGCCCAGCACCGCAAGATGGGCAAGAGCCTGTATCTGCGCGACGACGTCTTCGCGGAGTGGATCAACAGAGTCGATGCGCTGGTCCAGGACGAGCTGGGCTACTCCGTCGTCGAGCTGATCCTCGACGACTCGCAGGACTACGGCATCGAGACCACCCAGGTCACCATCTTCGCGATCCAGATCGCGCTCGGTGAACTGCTCAAGGCGCACGGCGCGAAACCCGGTGCGGTGGTTGGCCAGTCGCTCGGCGAGGCCGCTGCGGCTTACTTCTCCGGCGGTCTGTCGCTGGCCGACGCCACCCGTACGATCTGCTCGCGCTCGCACCTGATGGGCGAGGGCGAGGCGATGCTGTTCGGCGAGTACATCCGGTTGATGGCGCTCGTCGAGTACTCCGCAGAAGAGATCAAGACGGTGTTCTCCGACTATCCCGACCTCGAGGTGTGCGTCTACGCCGCGCCGACTCAGACGGTGATCGGCGGACCACCCGAACAGGTCGACGCGATCATCGAGCGGGCCGAGAAAGAGGGCAAGTTCGCCCGCAAGTTCCAGACCAAGGGCGCCAGCCACACCCAGCAGATGGACCCGCTGCTCGGCGAGCTGGCCGCCGAGCTGCAGGGCATCGAGCCGCGTCCGCTGTCCATCGGCTACTTCTCCACCGTGCACGAGGGCAGCTACATCCGGCCAGGCGGCGAACCGATCCACGACGTGGACTACTGGAAGAAGGGCCTGCGGCACAGCGTCTACTTCACGCACGGCATCCGCAACGCCGTCGACAACGGGCACACCACGTTCCTCGAGCTGGCGCCGAATCCCGTTGCGCTCATGCAGGTCGGCCTGACCACGGCGGCCGCGGGGCTGCACGATGGGCAGCTGATCGCGACGTTGGCCCGCAAGCAGGACGAGGTCGACTCGATGACCGCGGCGATGGCCCAGCTGTTCGTGCACGGCCACGATCTCGACTTCCGCACTCTGTTCTCGCCGGGCGACTACGCGAACATTCCGCCGACGAAGTTCCGTCGCAAGCCGCACTGGCTGGAGGCACACTTCACCGGCGACAGCTCCACGCTGATGCCGGGCAACCACGTCGCGACCCCTGACGGCCGGCATGTGTGGGAGTACGCACCTAGGACACCGACAAATCTCGGCGCGCTGGTGAAAGCGGCAGCGTCGCAAGTGTTTCCGGATGCCGCGGTGACGGCGTCGGAGCAGCGTGCGGTGCCCGATGACGATGCGCGGCTGGTGACCACGCTGACCCGCCACCCCGGTGGTGCCAGCGTGCAGGTGCACTGCGCGCATCGACGAGTCGTTCACGCTGGTGTACGACGCGGTCGTCAGCCGCGGTGGCCAGGCGGCCGCACTTCCGAGTGCTATCGCAACCGGAACCGCTGTGGCCGAGCAGGTTTCGCCTATGCCCGTCATCGAGGAAGAAGACGACGCGGCGATCCTGTCCGACCACCTCACCCAGGGCGCGAATCTCGGCGCGGGCTTCGAGAAGTGGTCGCCGGAGTCCGGTGAGACGATCGGTCAGCGCCTCGGCGCGATCGTCGGCGGCGCGATGGGCTATGAGCCCGAGGATCTGCCGTGGGAGGTGCCGCTGATCGAGCTGGGTCTCGACTCGCTGATGGCGGTGCGGATCAAGAACCGGGTCGAGTACGACTTCGACCTGCCGCCGATCCAGCTGACCGCGGTGCGCGACGCGAACCTGTATGCCGTCGAGAAGCTCATCGAGTACGCGATCGAGCACCGCGACGAGGTCGAAGAGCTCGCCGAGCACCAGAAGACACAGACACCGGAGGAGATCGCGGCCGCGCAGGCCGAGCTCATGGGCGGAGCGACCACGGTCGCCGAGCTCGAAGAAAAGCTGGCCGAAGCATCAACGCCCGCACCGCCTTCGGATGTGCCGATCCCGCCGCCGCCGACGAACCCGGCAGGTCCCGATCAGCCGAGCGCAGCCGCGCTCGCGGCGCTGGGCCCACGCGCGGAGCGCAGGGGAGTGCTGACGCAGGAGGCCGTCACCGAGGCGCTCGGCGCCGACGTGCCGCCGCGCGAGGCCGCCGAACGCGTGACGTTCGCGACGTGGGCCATCGTCACCGGCAAGTCGCCGGGCGGCATCTTCAACGCCCTGCCGACGCTGGACGACGAGACCGCCGAGAAGATGGCGGCCCGGCTTGACGGAACGTGCCGAGGGCACGATCACCGTCGACGACGTGAAGAACTCGCCGACGATCGAGGCGCTGGCGTCCATCGTGCGCGAACATCTCGAGGCCGGTGAGCTCGACGGGTTCGTGCGCACGCTGCGGGCACCGAAAGAGGGCTCGAACAGCGTGCCGGTGTTCGTGTTCCATCCGGCAGGCGGTTCGACCGTCGTCTACGAGCCGCTGCTGAAGCGGCTGCCGCCGGACACCCCGGTGTACGGCATCGAGCGGGTCGAGGGCTCCGTCGAGGAGCGCGCCGCCGAGTACGTGCCGAAGCTGCTCGAGATGCACGACGGCCCGTTCATCCTCGCGGGCTGGTCGTTGGGCGGCGTGCTGGCGTACGCCTGCGCCATCGGCCTGAAGCAGGCCGGTGCCGACGTCCGGTTCGTCGGGCTGATCGACGCGGTGCGCGCCGGTGAAGAGGTGCCGCAGACCAAGGAGGAGGTCCGCGCCCGCTGGGATCGCTATGCGCGGTTCGCCGAGCGCACCTTCAACGTGCAGGTGCCCGCGATCCCCTACGAGCAGCTCGAGGAGCTCGACGACGAGGGTCAGGTGCAGTTCGTTCTCGACGCCGTCAGCCAAAGCGGCGTGCAGATTCCCGGCGGCGTCATCGAGCACCAGCGCACGTCCTATCTGGACAACCGCGTGATCGACACCGCGAAGATCCAGCCCTACGACGGACACGTCACGCTGTACATGGCCGACCGCTACCACGACGACGCGATCTTCTTCGAGCCGCGGTACGCCACCCGCAAGCCGGACGGCGGCTGGGGCGATTACGTATCCGAGCTGGAGGTCGTGCCGATCGGCGGCGAGCACATCCAGGCGATCGACGAGCCGTACATCGCGAAGGTCGGCGCGCACATGAGCGAGGCGATCAACCGCATCGAAGCCGAGGAGAAGCAGGCGAAGTGACCAACAAGACCACTGCGGAACTGCTGTCCGAACTTCGCGAAAAGCTGGAGCTGGCAAAGGAACCCGGTGGCGAGAAGGCGGTCGCCAAGCGGGAGAAGAAGGGCATCCCCAGCGCCCGGTCGCGGATCCATGCGCTGCTCGACCCCGGCACCTTCTTCGAGGTCGGCGCGCTGTGCAAGACGCCGGGTGATCCCAACGCGCTCTTCGGCGACGGTGTGGTCACCGGCCACGGCACCATCAACGGACGCCCGGTCGGGTGTCTTCAGCCACGACCAGACGGTGTTCCAGGGCACGGTCGGCGAGATGTTCGGCCGCAAGGTGGCCCGGCTGATGGAGTGGGTCGCGATGGTGGGCTGCCCGATCATCGGCATCAACGACTCCGGCGGAGCGCGCATTCAGGACGCGGTCACGTCGCTGGCCTGGTATGCCGAGCTCGGCCGCAGGCATGAACTGCTGCGCGGCTTCGTCCCCGAGGTCTCCATCATCCTCGGCAAATGCGCTGGCGGAGCGGTGTATTCGCCGATCCAGACCGACCTCGTCGTCGCGGTTCGCGATCAGGGCTACATGTTCGTCACCGGCCCCGACGTCATCAAGGACGTCACCGGCGAGGACGTCACGCCTCGACGAACTCGGCGGCGCCGACGCACAGGCCAGTTACGGCAACATCCACCAGGTCGTCGAGGACGAGAAGGCGGCGTTCGAGTACGTCCGCGATTATCTGAGCTTCCTGCCCGCCAACACGTTCGACGACCCGCCGATCGTGAACCCCGGTCTGGAGCCGCAGATCACCCCGCACGACCTTGAACTCGATTCGATCGTGCCGGACGCCGACAACACCGCCTACGACATGCACGAGATCCTGCTGCGGATCTTCGACGACGGCGACGTGTTCGACGTCGCGCAGCAGCAGGGGCAGGCCATGATCACCGCGTTCGCCCGTGTCGACGGTCATCCGGTCGGCGTCATCGCCAACCAGCCCATGTACATGTCGGGGGCGATCGACAACGAGGCGTCCGACAAGGCGGCGCGGTTCATCAGGTTCTGCGACTCCTACAACACTGCCACTGGTTTTCGTCGTCGACACCCCGGGCTTCCTGCCCGGCGTCGAGCAGGAGAAGGGCGGCATCATCAAGCGCGGCGGCCGGTTCCTCAACGCCGTCGTCGAGGCCGACATACCGAAGGTGACGATCACCATCCGCAAGTCCTACGGCGGCGCGTACGCGGTGATGGGGTCCAAGCAGCTGTCCGCCGACCTGAACTTCGCGTGGCCGACCGCGCGCATCGCGGTGATCGGCGCCGAGGGTGCGGCCCAGTTGCTGGTGAAGCGGTTCCCGGACCCGACGGCGCCGGAGGTGCAGAAGATCCGCGCCGACTTCATCGAGGGCTACAACCTGAACATGGCCACCCCGTGGATCGCCGCCGAGCGCGGGTTCATCGACGCGGTGATCCAGCCGCACGAGACCCGGTTGCTGCTGCGCAAGTCGCTACGCCTGTTGCGCGACAAGCAGAAACACGGCCGCGTGCAGCGCAAGCACGGCCTGACGCCGATCTAGACGCACTACGATGCCGATGTGGCCGACGGCGCGCAGTTTCTGAAGCACCCAGCCGTAACCGTGGCCACGGGCGCTGCGGCAACCGTGGCCAACGAGGTCGGTCAGCTCTATCTCGCATGTGAGCGGCTTCCACTGCTTGGGTCTCGTCTCCGCCGCGGCCGCACCGACCTGGCGCGTCGCGGTGAACTGCTGATCGACCAGAGCATCGAGCCAGTCAAGGCGATCATCGCCAACGTGGCAGCCCAGGTGGTGGAGTTGGTGCTCGACGAACTCGACCTGAACACGTTGGTCCGCGAACGCATCGATCTGATCGGGCTGGCGGACGAGGTGATCGACGGTGTCGACCTGCAGGCGATCATCCGGCAGTCGACCGCGACCGTGACCGAGAATGTGATGTCCGATGTGCGCACTCAGGGTGAGCGCGCCGATGACATGGTGTCGGGCTTCGTCGACCGGCTTCTCGGTCGCGCACCGGAACCCCGATGACACAGTCCGACCCACCGCGGATCGCAGGCATCATCAGCAGGGGCGTCGCGGCGGTCATCGACCTCGTGGTCGTCGGTGTCGTCATCGGATTGCTTTATCTCGGGCTGGTGCTTGAGCCGGCTCATCTTCAACCCGACGAACTTTGCGCTTCCAACTCTCAACGCGCTCTTCTCGACAACAGCCGTGCTGATTGTGTCCGCGCTCTACCTCGCGGGGGCATGGGCGCTATCCGGCTGCACCGTTGGGGCGGTGACGATGGGTCTGCGCGTTGTCGGCCGCCGGTCCGAGCGGGTTCGTCCGGCGGTGGCAACGCTGCGGGCCATCGCATGTGT
Organism: uncultured Actinomycetota bacterium; assembly: GCA_963813275.1. Taxonomy (GTDB): domain Bacteria; phylum Actinomycetota; class Actinomycetes; order Mycobacteriales; family Mycobacteriaceae; genus Mycobacterium. The sequence goes on from CAWEYH010000005.1 coordinate 113,397, forward strand.
GTTGTTTCCGGTCGGACTGTTGTCGGTTGCCGTCGATCGGCAGCGACGGTCCATCCAGGACTTGTTGCTCGGCACCCGTGTGGTCTACGTGCGGAGGCCGTGAAAGCACGACACCCCGCGGTCCGTGCGGACTCGCGGGGTGCCGTGATCAGCTGCTGCTACTTCTCCAGATCGAACCGGTCGTTGTTCATGACCTTGACCCACGCCGCGACGAAGTCCTCGACGAACTTCTCCTTGGCGTCGTCCTGTGCGTAGACCTCGGCCAGTGCGCGCAGCACCGAATTCGAGCCGAACACAAGGTCATTGGCGGTGGCCGTGTACTTGAGCTGACCCGACGAGCGGTCGTGGCCCTCGTAGACGTTCTCCGAGGACTCCGACGTCTTCCACTCGACGCCCATGTCGAGCAGGTTGACGAAGAAGTCGTTGGTCAGCACGCCCACCTTGTCGGTGAACACGCCGTGCTTGCTGCCGCCGTGGTTGGCGCCGAGGGCACGCAGACCGCCGACGAGCACGGTCAGCTCAGGAGCGGTCACGCCCAGCAGGTAGGCCTTCTCGACAAGCAGCTGCTCCACCGGCGCCTTCTCGCCTGCCCGCACGTAGTTGCGGAACCCGTCGGCCCGCGGCTCGAGCACCGCGAAGGAGTCGACGTCGGTGTTCTCCTGCGACGCGTCGGTCCGACCCGGCGCGAACTGCACGTCGATCTCGAATCCTGCGTCCTTGGCGGCCTTCTCGACCGCCGCAGAACCCGCCAGCACGATCAGGTCGGCCAGCGACACGTTCTTGCCGAACTCCGTTGAAGTCCGCTGGATCTTCTCCAGCACCGGCAGCACCTTGGCCAACTCGGAGGGCTCGTTGGCCTCCCAGTTCTTCTGCGGCTCGAGGCGAAGGCGGGCACCGTTGGCGCCGCCGCGCTTGTCGGTGTTGCGGTAGCTGCTGGCCGCCGACCATGCGGTCTTGACCAGCTGCGGTACCGACAGCCCGGACTCGAGCACCTTGGCCTTGAGCGCCTTGATGTCGGCCTCGTCGATCAGCTCGCCATCGACGGCCGGCACCGGGTCCTGCCACAGCTGCGGCTCGGCGATCCACGGTCCGAGGTAACGGGTGATCGGCCCCATGTCACGGTGCAGCAGCTTGTACCACGCCTTGGCGAATGCCTCGTTGAGCTCCTCGGGATGATCGAGCCAGCGCCGGGTGATCTCGCCGTAGATCGGGTCGACCCGCATCGAGACGTCGGTGACGAGCATCGTCGGCTTGCGGTTCGGGCCGCCGAACGGATCGGGGATCGTCGCCTCGGCGTCCTTGGCCTCGAACTGCCACGCACCGGCCGGGCTCTTGGTCAGCTCCCACTCGTTGCCGTAGAGGATTTCGAGGTAGGCGTTGCTCCACTTGGTCGGCGTGTTCGTCCACACGACCTCGAGACCGCTGGTGATGGTGTCACGGGCGTTGCCGGAACCGAAGGGGCACTTCCAGCCGAGACCCTGCTGCTCGATCGGGGCGCCCTCGGGCTCGGGGCCGACGGGGTCGGCACTCGCGCCGTGGGTCTTGCCGAGGGTGTGGCCACCGACGATCAGCGCGGCGGTCTCCTCGTCGTTCATCGCCATCCGGCCGAACGTCTCGCGGATGTCGACTGGCAGCGGCCAGGGGATCCGGCTTGCCTTCCGGCCCTTCGGGATTGACGTAGATCAGGCCCATCGTGGTGGCGCCGTAGGGCTCGGCGAGGTCACGCTCGCCGGAGTAGCGCTTGTCGGTACCCTTCCATTCGTCTTCTTCACCGAAGAGAATCTCCTCCGGCTCCCACACGTCGGAGCGGCCGAAGCCGAAGCCGAAGGTCTCGAAGCCCGCCGACTCCAGCGACGACGTTGCCCGCGAGAATGATCAGGTCGGCCCAGGAGATCTTGTTGCCGTACTTCTGCTTGACCGGCCACAGCAGACGACGCGCCTTGTCCAGGTTGACGTTGTCCGGCCAGCTGTTGATCGGCGCGAAGCGCTGCATGCCCTGACCGCCGCCGCCGCGGCCGTCGTAGATGCGGTAGGTGCCCGCGGCGTGCCAGCTCATCCGGATGAACAGGCCGGCGTAGCTGCCGTAGTCGGCGGGCCACCAGTCCTGCGAGGTGGTGATCACCGAGAGCACGTCGGCTTTGAGCGCCGCGGGGTCGAGCTTGGCGAACTCGTCGGCGTAGTCGAAGTCTTCACCCAACGGGTTGGCCTGCGCCACATGCGGATGCAGCTTCGACACGTCGACCTGGTCCGGCCACCAGTCCTGGTTCTTCAGCGGCGCATGCGCTTTCGGGGTGGGAGAGTCGATTGTCGGATTTTCGCTATCGGACACAACATTCCTTCCAGGAGTGGTGAATTGGGGCTGTGATCACGGTTGTGATCGCGAAACCTGGGTTGCCGCGCAGTCGGGGCAGGTGCCCCAGTAGATGACCTCGGCCTCGTCGAGGACGAAACCGCTGTCGTCGGAGGGAGCAAGGCAGGGGGCCTCACCGACGGCGCAGTCCACGTCGGCGATGACACCGCAGGACCGGCAGACGACGTGGTGGTGGTTGTCGCCGACGCGCGACTCGTAACGGGCCACGGATCCGGACGGCTGGAGCCTGCGCACCAGACCCCGCCGCGGTCAGCGTGCTCAGCGAGTCGTAGACAGCCTGGTGCGATACGTCGGGGAGGCCCGCACGCACGGCGCGGATGATCGAATCCGTGTCGGCATGGGGGTGCGCGTACACCGCGGTCAGCACCGCCACCCGCGGGCGGGTGACACGTAATGCTGCCCCTCGCAGCATCTGCTGGAAGTCCGACGCCGTGGGCACGCTCGGAAGTCTTGTCCCTTTTCTGGAATAAGTCAAGAAATCTACATGGCGCTTATTTCGAGCCAATCGTCGACCATGAACGCGTCGCCGCGGGCCACCACGGTCACGCCTCCGCGGCCCGGGTAGTGCGCCGGTATCACCGCCGCGCGTCGCCGCGACGCCTCGGTGAGAACCCGCTTGCGGGTGACCGCGGCCGCGTCGAAATCCTCGTCGAATGCGCACGGATCGCCGGGCCGGTGCAGTTGCAACGGACTGTGGGTGAGGTCGCCGACGAAGACGGCGGCCTGACCCGCGTCCAGCCACAGCACCGATGAGCCGGGCGTGTGACCGGGGGCAGGTCGCAGCCACAGGGACTCGCTGATCTGATGGTCGTCTGACCACAACTCGATCTGGCCGGCTTCATCGACGGGAATGATGCTGTCGGCGAACACGATCAGGCTGCCGTCCTGGCGGGCCTGTTCATCCTCTGTCCGCGCGGGCGGGCGCGCGTCGGCGTTGTCCGGGTGGAAGAACCGGTAGTCGGACTCGGGTATGAGGTAGCGGGCATTCGGGAAGGTCGGCACCCAGGAATCGCCGTCGCGCTTGGTGTTCCAGCCGACATGGTCGGAATGGATGTGTGTGTTGACGACGACGTCGACCGCCTCCGGTGCGACACCGGCACGCTGCAGTGCGTCGAGGTAGTCGGTGTCGAGGTGATCCAGTGGCGGCATCGCCGGACGGTCGCGATCATTGCCGACACCGGTGTCGACGAGCACCGTCAGGCCCCGTCGACCTCGACGACCCAGGTTTGGATCGCGATCCGCCAGTGATCGCCCCGCCAGAACGTCGGGCTGTATTCCGCGGCAAGCTCATCCCACGCCGACGCCGGTGTCTGGGGAAAGACGGTAAGGGGAGGTCGACCCGGAGCTCGAGGACACGGGTAACCGCCGCGGTGCCCAGCTCCACTCGGTCGCCCACGCCTTCACCCTATGCACCGATCCGGATCTTGTTGGGCTTCCACAGCCCGCTGCGGGTGGCCGTGCCGAGTTCTATCTCGGCGGGTTTCGCGTCGACGATCGTGTCGAACTTGCGCAGCGAGCCCCAGTCGCGACCCCAGTCGCGGGACAGGTACGTCGCCATCACGTGCTGCTCGCAGCAGCGGGTCGGATATGCGAGCAGATCCGCCGTTGCAGGCCGTCCTCCCAGGTGTCGGTGTCGTGGATCTTGGCCTTACGGTCAGGCGTGATTCGGAACTTGGGCACCTCGGTCACCCCGTTGGCGTGCAGCATCGGCTGCTGGCACGGGAAGGCCATTCCCACCGCCCAGTCCATCAGCACCGGCTGCTGCGAACCGACGTACTCCTGCAGCGACCGCAGCTCGGGCACGCGTGGCGGCGTGACGGCGATCCAGTCGCCGGGTGTCAGCGAACGATCTTCGGCCACAACGCGAACCGCGATGGCATCCGCGGGAATCTTGGATCGGGCGATACCGCAGATTGCGCCAGGACGGCGCTATCGCGATGTCGTCGGGCACCAGGCGACCCGCGGGCACGGGCGCCCCGTCGGGTCCAGGGCGCGCGTACTCCAACTCGACCGTCTGGCCGTCGGTGTGGCCGTCGAGCACACTGTTGCCCGCGATGGTTCCCGCCGCAGTGATCACCACGAGCGGATGGGCGTCGTCGGGCTTGGGCAGCTCGTACCACGCCGAGGTGAGCGTGCTCTGCTGCTGCGGACCGTCGACATAGGTGCCCGCGACGGGGACCCGCGCCGGGTCGAGGCCGTAGGGCAGCGGCACCGTCGAGCCGTTGACACCCGCGGTCGTCAGCTTCGTCGGCGCGTCCCAGTCGTAGTCGGTGCCTGGCTGTGGCAGGGTATTCCGGATCGCTTCGGCGACAATGTGATCGGGCACGCCATTGGGCGAGAACCCGACGGGCTTGTTGCCACCCAGCGGGCCGAGCGGACCGTAATTGCCAGGCATTGGCGTCATGAACCCGGCGTTCGCGTCGGGTTCGACGAGCACGTCGTCGGCCAACCCGCAGCCGCCGGTGAACGACCGCAGATTGGCCCACGCGTTGGAGTAGGTCGGGTACTGCCGGACCACGCCCGCGACCATCGATGCGACGAACACCACCACCATCAAGCCGGCGGCAACCGGAATGGGCGCCGCGGTCAGCGCCCTCGCGAACCGCCCCTCACCGTGGTCGCGCGTCGCGAAGTGCAGCCACACCGTGTAGATCGCCGAGATCGCGAACAGCGCGAAGAAGATTGTGCTGACGGTGATTCCGCCGATCTTCGGCATCGCGTTGTTGAACGGGACGCCGAAGCTCGACACATACCACCAACCGTTGGTGGTGGCGAAGCACAGCGCAAGCAGGAAGAGCACGGCTGTCACGACCGTCATGCGGTTGCGCGACCACCGCAGCACCTTCGGTGACACCAGCACCGTCGCAAGGGCGGCCATCGCCGCCCCGACGGCGGCGAACAGACCGAAGTGATGCACCCACTTGGTCGGGGTGAACATCAGGAAGAACATGGTGCCGAAGATGATGCCCATCAACCGCCACGCCGGGCCGCGGGCCACTCCGGGCACCCGCTTGCGCCGCAACATGACGAACATCGAGATGAACAGGCTCAGCGCCGTGATCAGGAACCCGAACCGCCGTGACAGCGATCCGTCCACCGTCGGCAGCATCAGGTAGTAGTAGCGCAGGTTCTCGGTGTACCACGCCTGGCTGGGACCGATCGCGGTACGAATCCTGGTGGCCTCCAACACTGTTGCCAACGTCTGGTCGGCGAATATCACCGTCAGAACCACGGTGCCCGCGGCCAGCAGCGGCAACACCAGCGGCCACGTGCCGACGAGTCGGTGCCTGCGCACCAGGATGCGCAGCAGCGGCCTGCCGCCTGCCAGAAGTGCCGCAACGGCTATCAACCCGGTCGGCTGAATGCCGAGCGTGAACGCGGCCGCCACGACGGCCAGCGCGGCGGGCGTCATGCGGCCGGAGATGATGGCCCGTTCGATGAGCACGTAGGTGATCAGCGCACCCGCCGCGATCTGGCCTTCGGGCCGTAGACCGTTGTTGAACGGCATCCACGCGGCGAGCAGTACCAGTCCGGCCGCCCAGACGGCCGGCTTCGACGACTCCACCGCAGGCCCGAGCCGGGGCAGCACCTCGCGGGACAGCAGCAGCCAACACACCAGCGCGGCAATGAGATCCGGCAACCGCATCCAGATGCTCGCATCGCTGACATGGGTCATCAGCGCCAGCAGGTTGTAGTACCAGCCGAACGGATCCTCAGGGCTGCCGAACCATCTGAAGTAGTTCGACATGTAGCCCGCATGATCGGCGACGCGGGCCATGCCGAGGATGTAGCCGTCGTCGGACGAGTTGGCGCCCATCACATGCCACAGCACGAAGGTGCCGACCACGACGACGTCGGCGGCGGTGAAGGTGCGCCAGCGTTGGGGGATGACGCTGCGCATGCGGCGGCCATCGAGGCGGTCCAGTCGCCACAGTGCGACCAGGGCTACGATGGTCGCGACGATTCCGCCGAGCATGGCGGCCAGCTTCAAAGGTGTTGGCTTGGTGGAGAACCGGGTGTCGATGGTCGCCGACAGCGAAAGTCCTGGCGGCGCGGGCCCGACCAGATCGGTGAACACGCCGAGGATCTGTGGACGCAGATTCGGGTCGGCGAATCCGGTGCGCAGATCCTTGCCGGTGGCGGGATCGATGAGCCCGACGAACGTGGCGAATGTGCCCGCGTCCGACGACGTGATCTCGATGCGAGAACAGCCAGGGGCGCCCACCACGCGGGCTCGCGGCACGCTCGCAACGACGACGTTGCGGTCGGTGATGTCGACCCGCTGGCCGTTGACGGTGACGAACAACGCGTTGAGCGTCGCCTGCTTGCCATTCTTCGGCGCAGTGCCGAGCACCACGCCGCCCTCGGGAGGCATCGAACGGATCACGTCGCACGGCACCGTCACCGTCATCGTGACCGGCACCTGAGAGATCAGCGGCGCCGTAACGTCATTGAGTTGACCGTGCTGCGGCCAGTTCAGCGTGGCGGTGGTCTGCACGACGGGCAGCAGTGGCGTGGCGACCGACAGCACGAAGCCGATGAGCCCTGCGATGGCGGCGACCCAGCGCGTCAGCCGAATGTCGCTCATGGCAGTGCCCTGATCGGTCCGCTGCGGGTCCAGCCGTGCACCGTCACCAAACCCTTGTCGACGACGGCATCGGGCGCCTGGCCCTCTGGCACCAGTCGGTAATAGCGCTCGATAGCGCCCCAGTCGCGGTACCAGTCGTTTCGCAGATACGACGGCACGCTGTCGGACCGCAACAGCGCCCGTGTGATCAACAGCGGTCCGCCGCCCTCGGAGGACTCCCACTGGTTCGACGACACGATGGTCTGCTTGAGGTTCGGCAGGATGCGGTACTCCGGGAGTTGTGCCACGCCAAGGTGTTCGGAGAAGGGGCGCTGGCAGGGGAAGTTGGCAGCCGTCGCGATGTCCATCAGAACTGGCGTGTCCGAGCCCATCATATGCTGCGCGGTCTCCAGCACCGGCACCCGCGGCGGGGTGAAGGCGAACCACTGGTCTTCGGACAGGTTCGGATCATCGGCGACGATGCGCGCGACGTTGGCCTCGGGCGGCGCCCATGCCAACGGGAAACGCAGGTTGCGCCAAGCCTTTTGCGGGAAGATGTCGATCGGCTGCACCTGGCCCAGCGCCTGATACGAGCCGTCTGGCCGGTGCACTCCCCACTGCAGCTTCAACGACTGCCCGTAGTTGAACGAGCCGTCTTCGGAGTAGTACCAGATCGCACCCGCGGCGGCGACGGTCACCAGCGGGCGGTCCGGCGTGCGGGCCGGCAACTCGTACCAGGAGGAGGTGGCCTTCGCCGCGACGGTGTTCTCGTTGTAGCTGCCCATCACCGGCGTGCGTTTGGGGTCGAGGCCGAACGGCAGGAAGACGCGTGACCCGTTGATTCCCTCCGGTCCATAGCCGCCGCTGGTGCCCGCGGCGTAGCCGATGCCGACGTTCGGCTTGTTGGGCGACCCGTTGGAGTTCACCGTGCCCGGATTGGCCGTCACGGGCTCTGCGGGCTCCAGCGTGTCGCTGACACCGTTCGGGTTGAACCCGACGGGGTTCTCGCCGCCCAGCGGGCCGTACTGGCCGAAGCGCTGGTCCGGAACCGGTTGCAGCATACCGGCATTGGTGTCCGGCTCGACCAGCACATCATCAGCCATCGCACAGCTGGATGCGCTCAGACCGGAGGCAAGCGCGCCGACGTTGGCCTCCGCGGTGGTGTAGACGGGGTAGCGCTGCGCGGCACCCTTGGCCATCGAGCCCACTTCGAGCAGCACCATGATGACCGCGACCACCAGCAGCGGTGTGGACGCCAGCACCCGGTTGCGGCGGGTGTTGGCGACCTCGGTGTGTCCGGCGTAGTCCATCCGGAAATGCAGCCAGCCGGCCAGCAGTCCCGTCGCAATCGCGAGGACCAGGAAGATGAAGGTGACCGGGACCCCGGCGATCACTGGTTGCTTGTCGAACCACGGCACGCCGTAGTTGCCGACGTAGAACCAGGCATTGATGCCCGACGTCGCCCACGCCAGTACGAACAACAGCGCGGTGACATAGAGCGCGAGGTTGCGTCGGTTGTGCAGGCCGACGCGGGCGACGACGAATGCGGTCACCGCGCCCAGTGCGCCGGCCAGCCCGGCGAACGCGCCGAACTGCACCGCCCACTTCGTCGGCGTGAAGGTGAGCAGCAGCAGCCCGATGGCGGTGGTACCGAGCAGTCGCCACACCGGGCCCGACGCGACACCCGGCAGGCTGTCCGCGGCGCAGCAGCACCGCGATCATCCCGAACAGGCAGAGCAACATCACCAGCACCGCGAAGCGGCGGGTGACCGACGAGTCGGCGCTGTCCTCGACGGTCAGGAAGTAGTAGCGCAGGAATTCCTGATACCAGGCGATGGTCGGGCCGACGACGTACTTGATGCGGGCGGACTCGGCGACGGTGGCCAGCGTCTGGTCGCGGAAGACGATCACGAAGATCAGCGACATCGCCGCGGCCAGGGGGGCGATCTGTGCCAGTAGGCCGTCGACGGGACGCCGCTGCCTGACGTGTCGCGCGATCGCGCGCGCACCGACGAGCAGGGGCGCCAGCGCGATGAGTCCTTGCGGTGCGGTGGTGACGCTGAACATCGCCACCACGATCGCCACCGCCGCGGGCCACAGCCTGCGTGTCCCGATGGCGTACTCCACCAGCACCCAGACGGCGACGGTGCCGAACGCGATGACCGGCTCAGGGCGCAGGCCGTTGTTGAACGGCAGCCACGCCGCCAGGAACACCGCGCCCGCGGTCAGGACAGCGACCCGGTTGACGGCGATACGCCTGCCTAGGCGGGGCAGTATGCAGCGGCTGATGATCAGCCAGGTCGCGATCGCCGCGGCTGTCGCGGGCAGCCGCATCCATACTCCCGCGGTGCTGATCGACGCCATCTGCGCGAGCACGCTCTGGTACCAGTCGAACGGCGCCTCGGCCGCACCGAAGAACCGGTAGTAGTTGGCCGTGTATCCGGCGTCGGCGGCGACCCGCGCGATCGAGAGGTTGTAGCCGTCGTCGGATGAGATGGCGCCGATGACGTGCCAGAGCAGCAGGGTGCCGATCACGCCGACGTCGGTGACCAGGGTGATGATCGGAACCCGAAGGAAACGCCGCCATGCGCCGCGCACCCGTCGGCCGGATGTGCCGTCGAGGATCGCCAGGGCGACTATCGACGCCAGCACCGAGGCGACGCCCAGGACCATCACGGCCAGCTTCAGCGCCGTCGGCGTGGTGATGAAGCGCGTGTCGATGTCGATGCGGGCGGACAGCCCCGGCTGGGGGGCCAGCTTCAGGTCGGTGAAGATCCCGGCGACCTGAGGCTTCTTCTCCGGCGCGAGGGTGCCGGTGGCGCCGGGTATCCCGACGAAGTCGGCGCCCACCTGCCCGACATTGGCCCAGATGTGCAGCACGCTGCACTTGCCAGCGGCGACCGCGGGTCGCGGGGCCGCCGCGGCCACCGAGTCGCGGAACGCGACGAACACCGCGTCGGTGGTCGCGCGGACGAACAGTGCGCCTCTGGTGGCGTCGCTGGCTTCCTTCGGCACCGTGGACAGCACGAGGCCGCCCTCCGCGGGCAGTGTGTTGACGGCCTGGCAGGGGATCGAGATGTCGAGAGCCTGCGGAGCACCCGACACCAGCGGAGCGGTGATGTCGGAGACCATGCCGTCGGCGCCCGGCGCCTGGGGCCAGTTGATGGTCGCGGTGGTCTGCTTGACGGGCAGCAGGGGTACCAGCGCGCACAGCACAACCCCCGCGATGCCCGCGACGACGGCGACGAGCCTGGCGATGGCGGACGGCCCGGTCCGCTCAGTTTCGTCGCGTGGCACGAGGGTCGATGTTAGGCGACCCACCTAATGACGCAGCGGCGCCGGGCTCCACAGCCCGCTTCGCGTGGCCGAACCGAGATCAAGTCGCGCCGGCTGGGCGTCGCGGTAGTACGGCGTGAACTGCTGAAGCTCGCCCCAGTCGCGGAACCAGTCGTCCTTCAGATAGGACGGGCATCGTGGTCGCGCGCACCAGCAGCTCGCTGATGCCGAGCGGGCCGCCGCCGACGTTGTCCATCACCGGCGAGTTGGCCTCGGCGCCGAACCGGTCCGGCATGATGCGCCACTTCGGCACCTCGATGACGCCGTTCTGGTGGTCGTACGGCCGCTGGCACGGGAAGGCCATGCCCGACGAGCCAGTCCAGCAGCACCGGATCCTGGGAGCCGACGACCTCCTGCAGCGTCTGCAGCTGCGGGATACGCGGCGGGGTGACGGCGATCCAGTGCTGGGGCGCCAGGTCGTCGTCGGTGGCGACCAGGCGCACCTGTGTGGCGTCGGCGGGGATCGCCCCCAGCGGAGCCCGCAGGTTGCGCCACGCGGGCGGCGCGCCGACGTCGGCGAAGCCGACCGAACCCGTTGGCTCACCGTCGTCGCCGGCCCACTGCACGACGACGTCGCCGGGGTCGAAGCGCCCGGCGGCCGACACCACGAGGATGGACGAGGACCGATCCCGCTCGCGCCAGTCGGCGGGCAGCCGGTACCACGCCGAGCGCAGCATGGCCGGCTGCTGGGTACCGCTTCGCCAGCTGCCCATCACCGGAGTGCGGGCCGGGTCGAGGTTGAACGGCAGCTTCGCGCGCGAGCCGTTGATCCCGACCCCGGCCGTGGTGCCGCCTTCGGTGCCGGCCTGGGCGCTCGTCTGGTCGGTCTGGTTGGAGTCGGCGAAGTTGCTCGAGGTGCCGGGACCCCCGCCGATCACCTCGTCGGCGGACAGGTTGGACGGGAATGGCGTTCGGGCCGAAACCTTCCGTGGTCGCCGCGCCGAGGGCGTCGCCGACCGGTGCGCCCACGGGAGTCAGCATGCCCGCGTTGGGATTCTGCTCGACCATCACGTAGTCGGCGAGACCGCACCGCTTTCCGGCCAGCGCGCCGAGGTTGGAGCGACCATTCGACCATGCCGGCCACAGGTCGATCATGCCGAGGGTCAGCGTCAGCACCTCGAAGACGACGAGCACCCACGCAGCAATCGCCAACGGCGACTGCAGAATTCGCGCCAACCGACGCTCGTCGCCGTCGGGCGGCGAGCGGTCATGGCCGTAGAAGTGGAACCATGCGGCCACCAGCAGGGCGACGACGGCAAGGCCGAGCAGGAAGGTGGTGAAGCCGAAGTGCCACTCCGGGAACTGATTCGACCAGGGCACGCCGAAGTTGGAGACGTACCACCAGCCGTTCACGCTGGCGAACGACAACGCCATCACGAACAGCACTGCGGCGGCGAACATCGCCCGGTTGCGCCGTGACTTCATGGCCGCTGCGGTGACGGCGACGGCGGCGAGCGCTCCCAGCGAGCCCGCAAGGCCGGCGAACACCCCGAAGTGGTGCGTCCACTTGGTCGGCGTGAACATCATGGCCAGGAACGAGATGATGGTGATGCCGATGATGCGGCGGCTCGGTCCCGCCGCGGTGCCAGGAATTCTGCCCTTGCGCAACGTCATTGCCACCGAAACCGCCAGCGCGAGCAACAGGGTCAGCACGCCGAACCGGCGAGCCACCGACCCGTCCGGGGTGGCCATGAACAACCGCTCGTAGCGGATGTGCTCGTCGAACCAGCTCAGGCTCGGCCCGACCGCCGACTTGAACGTGCTGGCCTGAATTTCCGCGGCGAAGGTCTGATCGCGGAAGATCAGGAAGATCGTGACGGTGCACGCGGCGAGAACCGGCGCCAGCAGCGCTAGGTAGCCGAACCGCGAAGTATGGCTTGCCACAATGGTTTTCAGCGGTCCGACGGCGACCAGCAGTGCGCCGACGGCGGCGATCCCCGTCGGCCCGGAGAACAGCGTCAGCGCACCGATGATGATCGCGATCGCGACCGGAAGCACCCGGCTGGTGGCCACGCCGCGCTCGACCGAGCACCAGGTCAGCAGGATGCCGAGCGCGATGATCGGTTCCGGCCGCAGACCGTTGTTCAGCGGCAGCCAGAACGCCAGGAACATGCCCGCCGCAGTCCATTTCGCGGCGGGATTCGTCTTGACGGCGTGGCCGAGTCGCGGGATCACCTCGCGGCTGATCACCCACCAGCAGGTCAGTGCCATCACCAGCGTCGGCAGCCGCACCCAGACGCTGTTGGTGCTGACGTGCGACCACAACGCCAGCAGGTCGTAGTACCAGCCGAACGGCGCCTCCGGCGTGCCGAACCAGCGGTAGTAGTTGGCCATGTAGCCGGCGTGCTCGGACACCCTGGCCATCGTCAGGATGTAGCCGTCGTCGGATGGTGTTGGCGCCGACGAAGTGCCACCACACCAGCACCGCGATGACCAGAACGTCCAGCGGCCGGATCGACCACCAGCGCGGCGGAAGGAAGCGACGGTGCCGCATCCCGTCGGCGGTGTCGAGCACGTGCAGTGCGCCGAGCGCGATGATCGTCATCAGCGACCCCGACGATCATCACGACCATCTTCAGCAGCGTCGGCGACGTGCTGTAGCGCGAGTCCACGGTGGCCGAGAACGTCAGCCCGGGCGGCGCGGGACCGACCAGATCGGTGAATACGCCGACGATCTGGGGCCGGAAGTCGTAGCCGCTGCGCTCACCCCGCAGAGGCTCACCTGGCTTGTCGCTGTCGGGACCCTTGACGAGGCCGACGAATTCACCGGTGACCTTGTCGGCGTGCGCGGTGAACGTCAGCCGCTGGCATGCCGGGCTGAGCACCTGGTTCAGCGGTGCGGTGACCACCGGGGTGTTGCGGACGATGACGAGTAGGTCGTTGTTGACCCGTTCGATCAGCAGGCCGCGGTCGACGGCCTTCGGCGCCTGTTTGGGGACGGTGGACAGCAGCACGGTCCTGCCCGCGTTCTCCGGCCCGGCCAGCCCGGCGGCCGCACTGCACGGCACGCTGATGGTCAGATCGGTGGCCACGTAGCCGATCAGCGGTGCGTTGACGCTCTGCAGCACGCCGTTCTGCGGCCAGTTCAGCTGCGGCGGTCGTCTGCTTGACGGGCAGGAACGGGGTGGCCAACGCCAGTGACGGCGCCAAGCAGGCCGGCGATGATCGCGACGAGCCGCGCGGTGCGGTGGTTGGTTTCCAGCACCCGGTTCTGGACCACGGGGCTAGATGGTAATTGGCCCGGTTGGGACGACGCCTCGACGGCCATCAGCCACCCCCGGGATGCCGGATGGCCAACACGAACGGGCCGATGTCGGAGACGGTGAAGCCGGGGTCGTCGAACAACGCGGCATCGAGGGTCACCTGGTAGCGACGGACGTTGGGCTGGTTCGGGTAGACGTCGGACGCCAGCCGCAGGGTGTAGGTGTCGGCCGAATCGCCTGCGCCGCCGCGACGCATGAGGAATACCGTCGGCGGCTTCCACGGCAGCTTGTCGAGCTCGGCGATGAACTGGTCGGCGTGCTCCAGCGTCGCCCAGTGCTCGATGGCCGCCGCCCGCTCGGTGAACTGCGGCCAGCGGGTTGGCGTAGTGCGACGTCAGGCCCTGGAACCCGTAATAGGGGTAGTAGGACAGGAAGCTGTAGTCGGCGGTCAGCACCACCGTCTCGTTGCGTGGCCTGCCGGTCACCTGCTGGATCCTGGCGTCGATCTCGCGGTAGTACTGCTCGGCGCCGGGCGGCCGGCGGTCGGCGCGCTGGCCGTTGCCGTCGGTGTCGGTGTAGGCGACGACGATGTCGGAGCGCAGCACGTCGGGAATGTCCTGGGTGAACGTCATGGCGCCGATCGCGCCGACCGCGCCCGCGGCAACCACGATCCGGCGGCCCGTCGCTGGGCTGTACGCGGCGCGACACGGCCAGGGTCGCCTCGATGAAACCGAATGCGCCTGCCGCGGTGAGCAGCACGGTCAGGGTCGGCTGCAGCCGGAAGGACAGCAGCGTGGTGCCGACGAGGGTGGTCAGCATCGACAGCAGCGACCACGCGTAGACGGCCAGCGACGCCGAACGCCAGGCCGGCTGCCCGCGTCGAGGTGCGGGCCCGTACCACCAGCCAGAGCGTGCCGACCATGCACAGCGCGCCCAAGCAGAGTGAACTCCAGCATCGGGAAGGACAGCTGGGCGCCGTCGGGCGGCAGGTAGTGCTGCGCCGTGCCCGTGTCGGCGGGTGCTCCGCCGACGGCGGCCAACAGGTACGGCAGCCAGCCGATCAAGCGCGATCGCACCGACGATGACCCCGATGACGACGAGCCGCAACAGCGGTTCGACGCTGCGCCGGGCGAGCGGCGAGCGCCACCGCCATGATCGCCACCGTGAACGCGGCGTAGCCGAGCAGCAGCGTGTAGAACAACGCGGCGACGCCGAGGAACAGCCCGACGCCGACGATCGCTGCCCATCCACCGGCCCGCGCCCTGCCGCGCAGTCCGGACCAGGCCAGCACGAGCACGGGGGGCAGCAGCACGGTGATGACGGCGGCGTACGGCTCGGCGGGCGAGTACGCCAGCGTTGCCGCGGCCGTGGCGGTCGATACGATCAGCGCGTACTCGAAGCGAATCATGCGCGCCCACAACACGAATGCGAACACGACGGCGATGGCGATCGAGGTGATCGCCCACGGCTTGAACATCTCCCATGCCGGCGTGCCGGTCAGGGCCGCGATCCGGCCGCCGATCCAGAACCAGCCGGCGGGGTAGAACGGCGGCAGCCCGAAGTACGTCATGTCGTGCAGGGCGGCGGAGTCGGTGAGGCGGGTCAGGTACTCGGTGCGGAACTGTTGGTCGACGGAGATGCCGAACAGATAGAGCTTGGTGGCGCCGAGCGGCATCGCGAGCGTGACGACCGAGAATGCGGACAGGAAGAGCAGTGCGCAGGCGTGGGCCGCCAACCGGCGTCCGAGCCGCCACAGCCAGCCGGACGCGAATAGCCCTGCCAGACAGCCGAACTGGCCGACAGTGGTCAGTGCATGCAGCTGGTTCGACGAGTTGTAGGCGGGCCACTCCACCCGGGAGATCGCGATGAGTGCGATAGCCGCGACGACCACCGCCACGACGACCGCCACCGCCATCTGGCCGAGAACGGCCAGCGCGCCTCGCATCATCGATCCGGCGGATCTCAGATGGGGAGCTTGCGGAAGATGGGTCGCGGGACGTGCCGCAACACCATCATCACGTACCTGAACGCTCCCGGCGCCCATACGAGTTCCTTGCCCTTGGCCGATGCCGTGACCGCCAGCTCGGCGACGTCCTCCTTGTCCACGGTGAACGGCGCTTCCTTGGCGCCCGTGGCTTTCCAGTGGTCGATGGTCGTGGTGGTGCGCACCTGACCGGGCCGGATGACGAGTACGCGAACACCGAACTCGCGCAACGCCTCTCCGAGGCCCAGGTAGAAACCGTCGAGTCCGGCCTTGGTGGACCCGTAGACGAAGTTGGACCGCGCACCCGCTCGCCCGCGGCGGAGCTCATCGCGATGATCTGGCCGAAGCCCTGTGCGCGCATCTTCTCGCCGAGCAGCACACCGACCGAAACCGCTGCGGTGTAGTTGATTCCGGCGATCTGCACCGCCTTGCGCTGGTTCTGCCACAGTTCCTCGGCGTCGCCGAGCAGGCCGAAGGCGACGATCGCCACGTCTATGTCACCGCCGGCGAATGCCGCGTCGATCACCTTGGGATGACTGTCGGTGTCGACACCGTCGAAGTCGATCCACTCGACGGACTTGGCGCCCGCAGCCTTCATCTGCGCGATGGCCTCGTCGCGTTTCGGGTGGTTGGGAAGGTCGGCCAGCACGACACGCGCCGCCGCGTTGCGCAGGTAGCGCTCACAGATGGCGAGCCCGATCTCGGAGGTCCCGCCGAGCAGCAGGATGGTCTGAGGGTTGCCCGTGGCATCGAACACCATTTACAGAGCTCCAAACGTCGGGCCATGTCCGAGGCGAAGACGCCGTCGGGATCGACCTTGCGCCGCACGGCGATCCACTCGTCGATGCGGGGGTACATGGCGTGGAACGTCTCGGCGGTGGTGCGTGAGTCCTTGGCGGTGTACAGCCGCCCGCCGAACTCGAGGACGCGGCGGTCGAGTTCGTCGAGGAACTCGTTGAGGCCGGGCTTGATCTGGAAGTCGACGCAGACGTTCCAGCCGGGGATCGGGAAGCTCAGCGGCGCGTGGTTGCCGGGGCCGAACAGCTTGAACACGTTGAGGAACGAGTAGTGACCCGAGCGCTGGATGTCGTACATGATGCCCTTGAACGGCCTCGACCGCCTCGGTAGGCACCACGAACTGGTACTGGCTGAAACCGACTGAGCCATAGGCCCTGTTCCACTCACCGATCATGTCGAGCGGGTGATAGAACTGCGTCAGGTTCTGTGCCTTGCCGCGATAGGTCTTGCCGGTTCGGTACCACAGCTCGGTCATCGCGCCGAAGATCAGCTTGTTTCCAAGGCCGTTGGGAAAGATGTCGGGCGCGGTGAAGTATTGCGGCGCATCGAACTTCAGCGGGTTGGCGCGAAGCTTCTCGGGCAGTTGGTCGACGGTGGCCAGCGAGCCGCGGGATATCACCGCGCGGCCCAGTTTCGGCGGCGCGCTGATCGCGTCGAACCAGGCGCTGGAGTAGGTGTAGTTCGACTCGCTGCCGTCGCTGTGGAAGGCGATCGTCTCGTCGAGGCTTGCGGTGACGTCACCGTCGGCGATGAAGTAGGCGGACTCCGTCGGCGTCATCGCGATCGTCACGCGCAGGATGATGCCGGTCAGCCCGTTGCCGCCGACCGTCGCCCAGAACAATTCGGAGTCGGCGCCGTCCGGCGTCAGGTGCCGGACCTCGCCGTCGGCGGTCAGCAGGTCCATCGACCGCACGTGGTTGCCGAAGCTGCCCGCGCTGTGATGGTTCTTGCCGTGGATGTCGCAGGCGATCGCTCCGCCGACGGTCACCTGGCGGGTGCCCGGCAGCACCGGCACCCACAACCCGAGGGGCAGTGCCGCGCGCATCAGCTGGTCGAGGTTCACGCCCGGCGTCGACGTCGACGAGGTGGCTGTCGCCGTCGATCGAGTGGATCCGGTTCAGCGCCGTCATGTCGACGACGAGGCCGCCGCCGTTCTGGGCGTTGTCGCCGTAGGACCGGCCCAAGCCCCTCGCGATGACGCCGCGGGTGCCGCCGTCGGCTGCCCGGGCGACCGCCTTGGCGATCACTTCCTGGTCGGGGGTCGACAGCACCTGGGCCACCGACGGGGCGGTGCGACCCCAGCCGGTGAGGCGTCGTGAAGTGGTCGGAAACATCGTGACGAGGGTACCGTGCGGCTCCTGCGCCTCAGCGCAGCCGGAAAATCACCGCCCGCTGAACGATGAAGTTGATGACCGTCGCGGTGCCCTGGGCGATGACGAACGCCACCGGCACGCGCCATGGCTGGTGTTCGAACTGCATGTAGAAGAAGTAGTTGATGCCGACCTGCACGGCGTAGGTCAGGCCGTAGAGCACGCACACGGCGATGAAGCGGGCCGTGCTCGGCGGCGCCTGGAACGTCCAGCGACGGTTGATCAGGTACGCGGTGGTGGTGCCCGCGATGAAACTGATGGTTTTGGCCACGTTGACGTTCAGACCGGCCCACAGCAGTAGGACATACAGCCCGAAGTCGACGACGGCTGCCAGCCCGCCGGTGAGGATGAACCGCCATACCTGCGTCGTCAGGGAGATGTTCGGCTGAATCGGAGGCTCGGCCACCCGGGCAGCCTACTCAGACGGGTCATTCAAGACCGAGTTCGACCGTGACGATCAGCCAACCGAGGAAAGCGTTCATGAGCCCGAACAGGATCGTTCCACCTAGCGTGGACCCACTTCTGCGCGCCGCAAGGATCGCGTAGATGAAGAGGAGCACGACGTTGATGTTCAACGTGAGGGTCTCGTAGCCGGCGACGACGCTGCCATCGCGATTCCGGTGATCGTGCTGCCAGTGAAATATCGCTGCCAGACCAAGAAGCACCGCCGTGGGGAAGGTGGCGAACGTGCGAGGTGAGTCCTCCACGAGGCCCACCCAGAGGCTGCGAGCGTAGGCCCGCAGATCGCCATAGCTGCGCTGGGAGAGGTGGGTGGCATATGCGTCGACCACTGTGGTCAGCGTGGCACCGACGAGAATCCACGCAGCCTCGTGCAGCGGCCGTCCGCCCTCTTGCGCCGCGAGGAGGAGAGTGGCGAGGAATGTTCCTTTGATGAGTTTCTTGAGTGTGTTCTCGCTCAGCCGCATACGCAGCACGATCAAGGAGATGTCGTTGACGTATAGGAGGAATCGGGTACGCAACGAGAACATTGGATGAACTTGCGGTAGCTCAAAACGGGTGGTGGTTTGTTGCGTTCGGCGACGTGGGGGATCGTTGAGTCGGCGTTGGGCGGTGATGGCTTGCTATAGAACGCTTCAGTAAGCACCTCGCAGGACACCGAAACTCGACCCGTTCCCCGGCTTAGACTTCCGCAATGTTCTCGGAGACGCGCTATGCGATGAACGGGGATTTGCGCGTCGCCTACCGCGCGTCGCGTGAAGGCCCGCGCGACATCGTGTTCATCCCGAACTGGTTCACGTGCTGCGAGGTCGCTCCGGAGCTGCCGTCCCTTCAAGGCTGGGTCGAGGCGATGACATCGCTAGGTCGACTCATCTTCTTCGACCAGCCGGGAACGGGAGCGTCCGACCCCGTCGCGCCCGGCGCGCTGCCGACGTTGGAGCAATGGACCGACAGCATCACCGCAGTGCTCGACGATCTCGGGAGTCGCGAAGCGGTGCTTCTCGCGATTCCCGGCGCGCTCCCGACAGCGGCGCTGTTCGCCGCGACACATCCGTCCCGCACTGCCGCGCTGGTCGTGCTTGAAGGCAATGCGGATCCGTCGAGCATCGCCCGATCTTGAGGGATGTCAACGCTGCGATGGTCGCGATGTGGGGGACTGGGGAGTTCCAACGCTGTTGAATCCGGACATGCCGTGGAACGAGGAGATTCGAACAACGTGGGCTCGCATGGAACGCCTGGCGGCGAGCCCGGGGACCGTCGCCCTCATGGTGCCTCTGACGGCGGCGATGGATGTGCGGGCGGTGCTACCGACAATCGGCGTGCCAACCCTTGTCCTCCAGCACGCCGACGATCCGTTCGTCACGCCCGCGCAAGGAAAGCTAGGTCGCAGACCACATACCGGGCGCGAAGTACGTCGAGCTGCCGGGTCGCAACATCTACCACTTCGTCGAACCCGACTGGCGCGCGTCCTTCCAGGAGATCGCCGAGTTCCTCACCGGCCAGCAGCCCGAGGAAGTAGCCGACGACCGCGTTCTCGCCACGGTGCTCTTCACCGACATCGTGGACTCGACGCGTCGCGCGGCGGAGATGGGCGATCGTGACTGGCATGCGCTGCTCGACGCGCATGACGCCGTCGTGCGGTCGCAGCTGGTTCGCTTTCGTGGCCGCGAGGTGAACACGTCGGGTGACGGTTTTCTCGCGATGTTCGACGGCCCGCAGCGAGCGATCCGTTGCGCGATGGCGATCCGCGACGCGGTGCAAGCCCTCGGCATCCAGGTGCGCGCCGGGTTGCACACCGGCGAGTGCGAGGTCCGCGGCGAGGACATCGGCGGGATCGCGGTGCACATCGGCGCGCGCGTGAGCGCCCTGGCCGGGCCGAACGAGGTGCTGGTGTCCAGCACGCTGCGCGACCTGGTGATCGGGTCAGGACTCGAGTTCGACGACCGCGGCGCGCATGAGCTCAAAGGTGTTCCCGGCGACTGGCATCTGTTCGCCGTCGCCTCGTAATCGCTTGCGGCACCCTCTAAAAGGGTGGTGGCTTGTTGCGTTCGGTGACGTGGGCGTCGTTGAGTCGGCGTTCGGCGGCGATGGCGTGGGCGGTGGTGTGGGCGCGGGTGTGTCGGCGCCTGGGCATCATCGCGGCGCGATCGCCGGTCGACTCGACGGTGGGCGGGTCGCCGGTCCACAGGGTGGCCGTGGGTTTGCAGAGGCTGGGGAACAGGTGCAGGCTGCCCGGATAGGTGGTGTAGGTGTGCCCGGTCGGTGAGGTCCACACCACCGTCCCATCGCGTAGCTGTTCGTCGTGCCAGCCCCAGAATGTCTTGAGCAAATGGTGACATCGACTTCGCGAAACACACTTTCAATGAGGCCACGCTGCATGGGCGACTAGGGTGTGACGCGCGGCAACAGACGGGGGCCCAATCATGCCTACCTCGGACGATCCAATGGGCGCAGTGCGCCAATACGTCGAAGCCTTTAACAACGGCGACTCGGCGGCGATGGCTGCGGCCTGCGCCGACCCGATGCAGATTCTCGACGGAATGTCGCCGCATGTGTGGCAAGGGCCGACGGCCGCCGAGGACTGGTGGAGAGACGTGCTCGCTGAGGGCGAGCACCTCGGTGCATCGGGCTACCGCATCGCTCTCGGCGAGCCGCAGCACGTCGATGTCAAGGGCGAGAGCGCCTATGTCGTCGCCCCGGCGACGATGACATTCGATCTGCGAGGTAACCAGGTCACACAAACAGGCTCGGTCTACACCGTCGCGCTCCGCAAGGTCGACGCAGACTGGCGTCTTACCGCTTGGGCCTGGGCAAAAGGTGCGAGTTAGAGGGCCAAAGCCCCGGTAGCTGCTGCCCTGGCGGACATGTGCATGGGGGTATCTCGGAAGATTTTCCGTGCCGTCGGGCAACTGACGATCACGCCAGCCGCCCGCCCCGGTCCAGAATGTTTTGAGTAAGTGGTGGCAACGACTGGCTAAAGAAGGCTTTAAGCGAGCATCTTGCAAGGCACCGCAACGCGATCTGCTCCCGGCTTTAGACTTCGGCCCGTGCTCTCGGAGACGCGGTATGCGCTGAACGGGGACTTGGGCGTCGCCTACCGCGCGTCACCCCCTGGCGCTCGCGACATGGTGGTCGTCCCGAACTGGTTCACAAACTGTGAGATCCTCCCGGAGTTACCGTCCATTCAGGGTTGGGTCGAGGCGATGACATCGCTCGGTCGGCTTATTTTCTTCGACCAGCCGGGCTCGGGAGCGTCCGACCCCGTCTCGCCGGGCGCGCTACCGACTTTGGAGCAATGGTCCGACAGCATCACCGCGGTGCTCGATGATCTCGGGAGCCGAGAAGCGGTCCTCCTGGGTTTCCACGGGGCGTTCGCACCGGCGGCGCTATTCGCCGCGACGCATCCGTCTCGCACCACCGCGCTGGTCGTGCTCGAGGGATACGCCAGCGATCCGCTCGCCGAATGGCCGGGGGGACAGACACCCGAGGAACTTCGCGCCGCCGTGTTCGCCATGTGGGGCACCGGAGGTTTGCAACATATTTGGAATCCGGACATGCCGTGGAACGAGGAGATCCGGGCGACATTTGCCCGATTCGAACGCCTGGCGGCGAGCCCACGGACCCTGGCCCTGATGCTGCCGCTCCTGTTCGAATTGGACGTCCGCGCCGTGCTCCCGAGTATCCGCGTCCCGACATTGGTGCTCCACCACACCGACGACCAGTTCATCCATCCTGTGATGGGCAAATACATTGCAGATCACATACCGGGTGCGAAGTACGTCGAGCTGCCTGGTCGCAACATGTGGCACTTCGTCGAACCGTGGCGAGATTCCTTCCAGGAGATCGCCGAATTCGTCACCGGCGAGCAGGCGGAGGTGGCCGATGATCGGGTGCTGGCCACCGTGTTGTTCACCGACATCGTGGACTCGACGCGCCGCGCCGCCGAGATGGGTGACCGTGATTGGCATGCGCTGCTGGATGCGCACGACGCCGTCGTCCGTGCGCAGCTCGCCCGCTTCCGGGGGCGTGAGGTGAACACGTCTGGTGATGGCTTCCTCGCGATGTTTGACGGCCCGCAGCGCGCGATCCGCTGCGCGATGGCGATCCGCGACGCGGTGCAGGCGTTGGGCATCGAGGTGCGCGCCGGGTTGCACACCGGCGAGTGCGAGGTCCGCGGCGATGACATCGGCGGGATCGCCGTCCACATCGGCGCGCGCGTGAGCGCACTGGCCGGCCCGAGCGATGTGCTGGTGTCCAGCACGTTGCGCGACCTGGTGATCGGATCGGGAATTCAGTTCGAGGACCGCGGCTCTCACGAACTCAAAGGCGTTCCTGGCGAATGGAATATCTTCGCCGTCGTCTAGACGGTATGGGGGGCTGGGGCCTCGCTGTAGTAGTTGGGCCCGGGGTCGTGGTAGAAGTCGCCGTTCCGGGAGAAAAGGTGCCATCGCCTCCTCGATCCGGGCATCCAGGCGCGCGATATCGGCGCTGTGGGCGTCGATGCGGTCCAGAAACAGTCGCGTCATGAATGCGTGGTGGGTGTTGAATCGTCCGGTCAGCGCCTCGGTCAGCGCACCGATCTTTTGCCGCATCCGCCCGCGGGACAGCTCGGCGAGCACCGCCGGGTCGCGCTGCCCGGCGATCAACGCCTCGAGCATCGCTCGCCCGGACGCTCCGGTGATGTCGGAGGCCACTGAGGAAAGTTTGATGCCGGTGTCTTCGAGCAGTTTTTCTAGCCGCTGCACCTCGCGGGTGCGTTCGCGGGTGATCACGGTGCGGGTGCGGGTCAGATCCCGCAATTCCCGTACCGGTGCTGGTGGCACGAAAGAAGCCTTCACTAGCCCGTGCGCGCCCAGGTCGGCCAGCCACGCTGCATCCGACACGTCGGTCTTGCGGCCGGGCAGGTTGCGCACCGCTGCGGCGTTGACCAGCATCACCTCCAGTGCGTCGTCGAGCAGGTAGTAGAACGGTTTCCAGTAGTCGCTGGTGGACTCGATCACCACGCAGCTGACCTTCGCCGCGACCAGGTGCTCACGCAGCGCCAGGATCTGCGTGGTCGTCGCGCCCCACGTGGTCACTATCGCCGACTTCTTGCGTCGGCCCTGACCCTGGATTCGGACACAGACCTTGGCGTCCTTCTTCGAGCAGTCGATTCCCGCGCACCGCGGGTGTATCACATCCATCACACGTGCGCCTTTCCCCAGATCGTTATTCCCTTGTGCGGGTAAGTGTTCCGGGGAGGGCGGGTAAAACAGTGAGTCTGACACTCGTGCTCGAAGGCAACATTCCACGGTTCCCGTGGACAAACGATCGTGCCCTCCACCCCAAGCTCACATGCGGGCTCACTGGCAACACAGAGAGGCCGGGGTCGACCGAAACACCCCAACAGCATCGACCCGCCCGATCCGCTGGCACAACCACGCACCCGACCGGCGCACGCGTGCAAATTTTTCCTCACCCCACGGCGGAGCGCAGCGGTCCGCAAAAGCTCACATGTGAACGTGGGTTGCCGTCAGGAAGTTGGTCTTGGCCGGTAGAGCCACAAGATGTGGGAGGCCCCAGTGAAACGTCAGCGTACGAGTGTTGGTTTGGATGTGCACGCACGATCGGTGGTTGGGTGCGCGTTGGACGGTGATACCAACCCCTACCTGTGGATGAAATTACGACTGTGGATGACTCAGCCGGTCGCGGGCTCCAGACGTACCAACGGGATCTTGCGGTCGCCGGCCCTGCCCTCGTAGTCGCCATAGCCCGCGTACATATCCAACGCGAGATCCCAGGCGTGTTCCCTCTGCGCCGGATCGGTGATCTCGGTCGCGGTGTACGTGCCGCTCTTCTTCCCCGCGAGCACCTCGACCTTCGGGTTGGCGACGACGTTGCGGTACCACGCCGGGTGGGACGTCTTGCCGTAGTTCGACGCAACCAGGATGAGCTGCTCGCCGTCTGTGAGATACAACAGCGGCAGCGTTCGTGGCTGGCCGCTTTTGGCGCCGATGGTGGTGAGCAACATGATCGGAACCGGATAGACACTGCTGACCCGACCGCCGGTCAACCGCAGCAGCGGCGGATCGAGCCGCGGTGCGATCCGCTTCATGTACCAATCCCCGACCGGCATTCGCGCGAAGCGTTCCAGCGTCCGTTCGTACAAACCCATTTGGCGACGCGGCTGGGGGCCCATAGCGGATCAGCTTGCCAGTCCGGTGGCGGTGAGTACGCCCAAAAGCGCATCAACGGCTCCTGCGAATGCGTGATCGGCAGGTGCGGCGAAGCCGACGATGATCCCGTCGGGGTCGGGAACCTCCGGCCCGGCGAGCGGATGGCGCATGATCGACAAACCCTGCAGCGCGATCCCGGCCTCGCCCGAGCGCCGCAGCACCTCGTGCTCGGCGCCGTCGGGCAGGGTCAGAACCAGGTTCACGCCGGCGGACAGGCCGCTGATGCCCACGTCGTAAGCGGACAGCGCGTCGACGAGACGGTCCCGCCGGCTGCGGTAGCGCATCCGCATCCGCCGGATGTGCTTGTCGTAGTTGCCCGTGGTGATGAAGTCCGCCATCGTCAGCTGCGATATCGCATCGACGTAGAACTGCTGCCCGCCCGCGGCATCCGTCACCGCGTCAATGAGACTGTCGGGCAACACCATCCATCCCAGCCGGAGCGCCTGCGAAAGGCTCTTGCTCGCCGATCCCAGGTAGACCACCCGGTCGGGGCACAACGGCTGCAGCGCGCCGATGGGCTGACGGTCATAGCGGAACTCACCGTCGTAGTCGTCGTCGAAGATGTATCCGCCGGTGCGCTGCGCCCAGTCGACGACAGCGGCTCGTCGCGTCGGGTGCAGCGACATTCCGAACGGGCTGTGGTGCGCAGGCGTCAACATCACTGCGGGCGTCGGGAGGCCATCGAGGTCGTCGATCACCGCCCCCCGGTCGTCCACGCCGATCGGCACCGTCGGCACGTCGAGTGCGCCGAGCGCGTCACGGAAGATGAACAACCCGTACGCCTCGACGGCGATCGGACCGCGTCCGCGAAAGACCCGCCCGAGAAGGTCGATGCCGTGGCGCATGCCCGCGCAGACCATGACCGACTCGGCCGTCGTTCGCACACCGCGAGCCCGCGTCAGGTACTCGGCGAGCGCTTCGCAGAGCTCGGGTCTGCCGCGGGCGTCGCCCATGCGCAGCGCGTCGGTGGGAGCCGTGGAAAGCGCCCTTCGGGTGGACGCCGCCCATTCGTTGCGGGGGAACTCCGAGACGTCCGGTGTGCCCGGCATCAGGTTGTGGACCGGTGCGGCGCGCACACCCCGCAGGCGTGGGGGCGCCTGGGCGCCGCCCGCGTTCAGCACCCAGGTGCCTGCGCCCTGCCTCGACGCCAGCCAGCCCTCGGCGACCAGCTCGGCATATGCCTCGGCCACGGTGTTGCGGGCCAATCCGAGGTCGGCGGCGAGGCTGCGCGACGGCGGAAGCATCGATCCCGGCGCGAGCCGGCCCGATCGCACGGCGTCGCGCAGCGCGTCGAGCAGCAGATCCCTAGCGCCCCGAGCACCCGGCGTGATGACATCGCGCAGATCCAGATGGAGATCGCGGCTGCCGGGATTGGCCCACGAAGTCATGCCGAGATTGAACCATGTGGTTGGGTCTATACGCACTAGCGTTGGAGACATGACACAGACACTGGACACGACGAAGACCGACCGCCTCAAGATCTACAAGGCATCCCCTGAGCTGCTCGACGCGATGATGGCACTGAGCGCCGCGGCCGCCAAGGACGTGGAGCCCGAACTGGGCGAGCTGATAAAGATCCGCGCGTCGCAGATCAACCACTGCGCGTTCTGCCTGAACATGCACCTGGTCGACGCGCGCAAGCACGGGGTCAGCGAGCAGAAGCTCGATGTGCTCGCCGCGTGGGAAGAGGCGGACGACATGTTCACCGAGCGGGAGCGGGCAGCGCTGGCACTCACCGAGGCCATCACCGAGGTCACCGATGGTGTGCCCGACGACGTCTACGACCGGGCGGCCGAGGTGTTCACCGACCGTGAGCTCGGTCAGGTCATCGCGGTGGCAGTCACCATCAACGCGTGGAACCGCATCAACGTGACCGTCCGCCAGCAGCCGCCCCGGCGCTGAAAAATTAGACCCAGTACGGCACCCGGGCGCGGTACTGCCGCATCGCCATCGCGGCGAGGATCCAGCCGACGACCGTCAGCACCAGTACGACCACCCAGTGCCGCAGCTCCTGGTCGGCACCGAGCAACGGAGCCCGCACGATGTCGAGGTAGTGCAGTAGTGGGTTGAGTTCGACGATCTTGGCCCACCGCCCGGCGCCCTGGTGTTCCAGCGTCGACTCGTTCCAGATGATCGGCGTCATGAAGAACAGCAGTTGCACCAGGCTGAACAGAAGCGGGCTGATGTCGCGGTAGCGCGTCGCCAGGATGCCGAAACACAGCGACACCCACACGCAGTTGAGCACGATCAGGCCCAGCGCCGGAATGACGGCGAGATCTGCCCACGACCACGGCTTGGGGAAGATGATCGCGATGACGACGAAGATCACGATGTTGTGGGCGAACAAAATGATCTGCCGCCACACCAGCCGATAGACGTGCACCGACAGCGGCGTCGGCAACTGCTTGATCAGACCCTCGTTGGCGATGAAAACGTCGGCGCCTTCGAGGATGGACGCGTTGATCAGGTTCCAGATGATCAGGCCGAGCGTGACGTAGGGCAGGTGCTCGGAAAGCTCGAGATGGAACAGCTTGGAGTACAGCCCGCCCATCGCGATCGCGGTGACGCCGGTGGCGATGGTGATCCAGAACGGTCCGAGCACCGACCGGCGGTAGCGCTGCTTGATGTCCTGCCAGCCCAGGTGCAGCCAGAGCTCGCGGCGGGCGAACCCGGCAACCAGGTCGCCCCATGCGCGCGTCATCGTCCTGGACTGCGCGGCGGCATCGGTGAACGTCATCGGCGCTCGAACCTCTCACGTCGGCCCTGCCTGCGCAGCCGGACCCAGTCGGCCAGGCCGCCGGGATCACGGCGCGACACCAGGAAATACCAGCCGAACCGCAGCCACTCCTGCGGCAGCAGCTTGCGTAGGCCCGGCTGCGACAGCAGATAGCCGCGATTGCGGTAGGTGTAGAACCGTTTCCCCGGGTCGTCGGGGTACTGGGTGTGCATCCGTCCGCCGAGGATGGGTTTGAACTCGTCGGTCCCACAGGGGTGCAAATATGTTGCGTCCAAACAGGTTCCGAACGGCAGCCCCGATCGCACCAGCCTGCGGTGCAACTCCACCTCGTCGCCGCGCACGAACAGTCGCAGGTCCGGAACGCCGACAGCCTCGACGGTCGACGCGCGAAACAGCGCGCCGTTGAACAGTGAGGCGATACCCGGCAGCAGTCCCCCGGCTCCCTCGGTACGCAGCTCGCTCACCAGGCGTCGCCACACCAGCCCGCGGCGCAGCGGGAAGGCCAACCGGTCGGGGTCGTCGAGATTGCACACCATCGGCGAGACTTCGGCCAGGCCGTGCTTCTCGGCGCAGGCGAGCAGTGTCGCAAGCACTTCGGAGTCCTGCGGTCGGCCGTCGTCGTCGGCGAGCCAGATCCAGTCGGCGCCGAGCGCCAGTGCGTGCAGCATCCCCAGTGCGAAACCGCCTGCGCCGCCGAGGTTTCGGCGCGAGCCGAGATAGGTGGTCGGCACGGGCTGACCTGTCACCAGGTCGCGCACGCGCTCGTCGTCATCGTTGTCGACGACGATGAGGTGGTCGACGGCGCGACCCTGCGTGGTCAGCGCATCCAGCGACTTGGCCAGCTCGTCGGGACGGCGATGCGTCACGAGTACGGCGTAAACGGTCTCAGTCATGTGCCTTCACGGGCATCCTCTTCGAGCACCTCGCGCACATGGCGCGCCGCATCCTCGCCCTCGTAGGCCCGCACGACGTCCTCGATGCCGCCGGTCATCTTGACGGTGCCGTGGTCGATCCACATCGCGGTCTTGCACAACCGGGCAAGAAACTCGTTGGAGTGGCTGGCGAACACGAGGATGCCGGAACGCTCGACGAGCCCCTGCAGGCGTGCCTGCGCCTTCTTCAGGAAGTCGGCGTCGACGGCGCCGATGCCCTCGTCGAGCAGCAGGATCTCGGGGTCGATGCTGGTGACCACGCCCATCGCCAGCCGCACCCGCATTCCCGTCGAGTAGGTTCGCAGCGGCATCGACAGGTAGTCGCCGAGCTCGGTGAAGTCCGCTATCTCATCGACCTTGGCCACCATCTGCTTGCGGGTCTGCCCGAGAAACAACCCGCGGATGATGATGTTCTCGAACCCAGATATCTCGGGGTCCATGCCGACGCCCAGGTCGAATACCGGTGCCACCCGGCCTGTTACGGTCGCCACGCCCCGCGTCGGCTCGTAGATCCCCGACAGCAGCCGAAGCAGCGTCGACTTCCCCGCGCCGTTGTGTCCGACCAGTCCGACCCGGTCGCCGTGTTCCAGCGACATGGTGATGTCCCTGAGCGCCTCGATGACCACGACATTGGACTCGTTACGGCCGATCGTGCCGCCCGCCTTGCCGAGGAAGGCCTTTTTCAGCGAGCGCGCCTTGGCGTCGAAGATGGGGAACTCCACCCACGCGTTGTGCGTCTCGATGTGCGGTCCGGAAGGCCGAGTCAACGAATTCCTCAGAATTACAGGTACTGCCCGGTGCCGGAGGCCGTGGGCCCTCCGCGCTGTCCGGGCATGCTCACACCGGGCGGCAGTGCCCCCTGGCGCATCTGCTCCAGCTGCTGGCGGGCGGCCATCTGCTGGGCGAAAAGCGCGGTCTGGATGCCGTGGAACAACCCTTCCAGCCAACCCACCAATTGCGCCTGCGCGATACGCAGCTCCGCGTCGGACGGGACACCGTCCTCGGTGAACGGCAGCGTCAGCCGCTCGAGTTCCTCACGCAATTCCGGCGCTAGCCCGTCCTCCAGTTCGCGGATGCTCGTCTTGTGGATCTCGCGCAGCTTGTTGCGGCTGGCGTCGTCGAGCGGTGCGGCCCGCACCTCCTCGAGCAGCTGCTTGATCATGGTGCCGATGCGCATCACCTTCGCCGGCTGTTCGACGAGGTCGGTCAGCGACTTGCCGTCCGAGTCCTCCTCGGAGTCCATCGGCTGATTCCCAGCGATGATCTCGATGTTGTCGTCGTCGGTGTTGGCAGTCATCCGTCCCGCATTTCTCTACGTCCCGCGCCATTCGTAAATTCGGTCTTCGCCGTTGTCGTAGATCTTCTCCCACGACCGTGACTCATCTAGCGACACTAGCCCGTCGGGCATGGCGAACTTCAGCACCACCGGTGTGCTGGTCAGCACGTAGCGGATATTGAGCGCCTTCACGGCCTCGGCGACGCGTGGATCCGTGTCGGCGTCGTCGGCATAGGCCCAGAAGATGAACCGGTGATATCCCGGGCCCTGCTGGACCGGGTAGTCGTAGTGCGTCCACAGTGGGTGCAGTCCGGAGACGGCATACATCCACGCGGTGCCGTCGGTGTTGGCGTTGCCGATCAGGGTGTCGCGCGCGCCGGGCAATGTGGCGAGATACCCGAACGCCTCCAGGTCCTTGTTGTCGATGATCACCGAGTCGTATTTCTCGCCGAGCAGCTGGCGGTGCCGCGGAAAGTAGTGATAGGCGGTGATGACGCTGACGGCGACCAGCACGGCGGCGGTGGCGCCGTACCAGAGCGCGGGGCGTGCGCGATCTCCCGCCAGCCTGCGGATGCCACGAACTGCGACGCTGACCAAGGTGAACAGCGCGATTCCGGCTGCCGTCGTCAACAGCATGGTCACCACGGCCGACAACCGCCGCGGGTCGCTGTAGAACAGGTCGCTGTACTTGCCGATGACCGCGCCGATCGGCCCGCCGAACGGAGCCGACGAGTGCACGATGGCGCCGACCAGCCCCAGCCACAAGACGAGCGGCCACCAGACCCTCTTGTAGACGAGAATCGCTCCGCCGATGGCGGCGAGCACGATCAGGGCCCACTGGATCGGGTAGTCGTTGAGATGGCGGGTGTGCTGGACGAGAGCGTCGATCAGTCCGCGCTTCTTGCCCTCGTGCGTGACGAACGCGTGCCCGACGATGATCTCGGCCTGCTGCAGCACTCCGACGAACTGCGGCAGCAGCAGGAGGACGGTGGGTACCGCCATGATCACCAGCGCGACGAAATCCGACAGCCGACCGCGGACCGGATGCCACAGCCCGTCGAACAGCCACCACGCGATGACGAATGTCACGGTCACCACGCCGCCGGTGATGTGCACGGAGAAGACGCCGAGCAGTGCGAGCACCGCAAGCGGGATGCGGTCGCGGTGACGCAGGGCCGACACCACAAGCAGCATCGTCGGCACGGCGATGCCGTAGGCGGCGAGGTTGGGCATCGAGGCGGTGTCGAACTCGACGTAGGGGATCGCGGTGAATGACGCCGACAGCGCGGCGGCCGTCGCGGCGGCGCCGGCTGCGCGCCATTGATCGAATCGGGTCCGCAGCAGGTGCCACGTCAATGTGGCAGCGCTGGCCGGGAACAGCCAGACGGAAACCGCGAGCGAGCTGAGCGTGTAGGCGGTCGTCGGCGCCGCTCCGGTCACCTGGCTGAACACCGCGGCGACTGCGTGAAACGTCGACGGGTAGTACAGCGCATCGTGGGTCTCGACATTGCGCAGCTCGCCCATGTGCGTCGGCGACGCCTGGCCGGTGTCGATGATCCAGCGGACCGTGTTGGCGTGCCAGACGGCGTCCCACGTGCTCGGGATCGATTGCCAGTGCGGCAGCCCCTTGACCGCCGCGACTCCGATCAACGCCGCGCCGAGCATTACGCCCGCGGCCACGGCGAGCGCAGGACCGCGGGAGATCGACAGCGCCTCGGCGTCACGGTCGCGGAAGCGGCCCAGCGCCAGTGGCAAACACGCGGCGAGCGCAATCACAACCACCAGAGCAAACAGGGCGGTCCATCCGTTCCACGGGATGCCGATCGCGCCGAACGGAACAATGGCCAATGCGACCACGCCGTAGGTCAATGCGGGGCCGACGGCGACCGCGACGGGCAACGGCAGCCGGGACGCGCGTGCCACCATTGCTCCAGGCACCACCAGCAACAACACCGCCAGTAGCACTCCGAAGGCCAGGCTCACTCGACTAGTATGGCTGCCCAGGTGTCCCGGTCCGGCACTGCCCAGGTGGGGTTGGGCACTCATCGAGTGCTATCGGTTGGTGGATTTCACAGTCTCTCTAAGGTGGCTGGCATGGCATACGACGTCGCCCGGGTGCGCGGACTGCATCCGTCCCTGGGCGACGGATGGGTGCACTTCGACGCCCAGCGCGGCATGCTCCTGCCCGACTCCGTCGCCACCACCGTCTCGACGGCGTTCCGGAATTCGATGACGACGACGGTCGGACCGCATCCCTCCGCGCAGCGCAGCGCCGCGGTGCTGGACAGGGCTCGCGAGGCGGTCGCCGACCTGGTCAACGCCGACCCACGCGGCGTGGTTCTGGGGGCCGATCGCGCCGTCCTGCTCAACTCGCTGGCCGACGCGTCATCGTCGCGGGTGGGGTTGGGCTATGAAACCGTGGTCACCCGGCTGGACGACGAGGCAAACATCGCGCCGTGGTTGCGCGCGGCCAATCGCTATGGCGCCAAGGTGAAATGGGCCGAGGTCGATATCGAGACGGGTGAGCTGCCGACCTGGCAGTGGGAGGAACCTGATCACCGACGCGACACGCCTGGTCGCCGTCACCTCTGCATCCGCGACGCTGGGCACCGTCACGGACCTGCGGGCCGCGACGAAGCTGTTGCACGTCGACGGCGGCCTGGTCATCGTCGATCACTCGGCCGCAGCGCCGTACCGCCTCATCGACATCGACGAGATCGACGCCGACGTGGTCGCGGTGAACGCGATCGCCTGGGGCGGGCCGCCTGTCGGCGCACTGATCTTCCGCGACCCCGACATGATCGACACATTCGGTTCGATCGCCCTCAACCCGTACGCCACGGGAGCCGAGCGACTGGAACTCGGCGTGCACCAGTACCCCCTGCTGGCCGGTCTGGTCGCGAGCATCGAGTACCTGGCGTCCCTCGACGAGTCGGCGAAGGGAACGCGTCGCGAACGGCTAGCCGTCTCGATGCAATCCGCGGGTTCTTACATGACGAGGCTGTACGACTACCTGCTGATCTCGCTGCGGTCGCTGCCAATCATCATGGTCATCGGCAGGCCCGAGGTCTCCATTCCCGTGCTGAGCTTTGTCGTCGAGGAGGTGCCCGCCGAACGGGTCGTCCAGCGACTGGCCGACAACGGCGTGCTGGCCATCGCGAACGCGAGCTCGCGGGTACTCGACGTGATCGGCGTCAACGACATCGGCGGGGCGGTCACCGTGGGTCTCGCGCACTACACGACGACCGCGGAGGTCGACCAGCTGATCCGGGCGCTGGCCTCGCTCGGCTGATAGCTAATCCCCGACGCGCAGCAGCACCTTGCCGGCCACCTCGCCGGAGTCGAGCAGTTCGTGCGCCACCGCGGCCTCCTCGATCGGGAACTCCGCACCGATGATCGGCCGGACGCTGCCGTCGGCGACCATCGGCCAGACGTTCTCGACGACCTGGCCAACGACCTCGCTCTTGCTGCTCGGCCCCTCGACGGGCCGCGCCCGCAGCGTGGTGCCGATGACCCCGGCGCGCTTGCCCATCAGCTTGCCGATGTTCAGCTCTCCTGTGACGCCGCCCTGCATACCGATGATGACGAGTCGGCCGTCGTTGGCGAGGGCGTCGACATTACGGTCGAGGTAGGCCGCGCCCATGATGTCGAGAATCACG
>CAWEYH010000006.1:0-17887 GCA_963813275.1 uncultured Actinomycetota bacterium
GCAGCGGGGCCGCTGGACGCGGGGCCTGCACCGGTCTGGGCGCCGGGGTAGCCCTTGGCGACTGCGGGGTGGGGAGAACCGCAGCGGGTGTGGGTACGGGCACTAACGGCGTCGGCTTCGGCGCGTCTTGCACGACGCCACTCGGCGAAAGCGCGGTGCTCGGTAGATACACCCACGCAAGCGTTCCGAGAAGGACCGCCAGCGGGATACCGATCAAGAACGCCATGAAAGGCACCACACGACGCTTCGAGCCGTCCTCTGTCGGGGCGCCGACGAGTGCCGCAGGCTCGCCGTAGGGCACATACGCGTCCTGCGGTGCCTGGATCGCGGGGCGGGCGGCTGTGTTGGCGGAGTGAAAGTTCGACTGATCCACCCTGGGGCCGAGGGCCGTCGCCGCGCCTTGCGACGGGTTACCCATGCCGTGTGAAGCGGACGTCAGCTCGAAGTCCCGCATGACGCTGTTCTTCAGCCAGGCGGGCGCCGGGATGAACACCGGGGCGCCGAGCAGCGCGGCCGGATTCACCGACCTGCTGCGCAGGTCCTCGCACGCGTCGCACGACTCGATATGGCGCGCAATGCGTTTGCGCATCAGGATATTGAACTTGCCGTCCCAGTCGTGCAGTACGGAGGCCAACTCCGGGCAGCGGCCCGGGTCGGACTGTATGCGGCGTGCGACCAACAGGGCGCCGAGTGATCGCTCGATGGTGTCGCGCAACCGCCCGACCATGGTGTTGGCGTTCGTCTGAGTGACGCCGAGGGCCATTGCGAGCTCAGGTCCGTCCAGTCCTTGGCGGTAGGCCAATTCCAGGACGGCCTGGTCGCGGTCCGAAAGCCCGCCTGCCGCTTCGGAGATGAGGTTGGCCAACTCCATGCGCTGAGCCATCGTGTCCGGTCCGGCATCGTGGGAGACGACGTCGGGCATCTCGTCGGATGGTCGCTCGCGGCGAAGCTGGCGAAGTCTCTTGTGGGCCTCGTTGCGGACGATGGAGTACAGCCAGGGCCGTAGCTTGTCGGGCTCTCGGAGGCCGGCGAGGCTTGTGGACGCGATGCAGAATGCGTCCTGCACGCAGTCCGCAGCCGAGTCGCGGTCGCGGAGCATTCCGATGCAGAAGTCGTGTAGCCGATCGGCGTAGCGGTCGTAGATTTCGGCGAATGCGTGACGGTCGCCGTCGATTGCCGCGACGGCCAGCTCGGCATCACTGCTGCCGGGCCCGATGCCACCCCATTTTCTCAGTGCGGCGGTCATAAGTGTTGCTCCAGATTGATCGAGTGGCCGTAGCTGTCAGCGTAATTGCTGAGACGAGCTCGGGCGCGGAATTCGGACTTCGGATCGGGGCTCAGCCCAGGCCGGATGCCTGGGCTGGGCGTGATGGGACGGTGGCGACCTTACTGCCCCGCGGTCCGTCGCGCCGCCGATCCGTCGGCGATGTCGGTCACGGCGTTCGCTGCCGTTTTGCGAGGTGCCCGCGTCGCGTTGCGCTGTCCGCCAGCGGGCTTGGTACCCTCGGTTGCGGCGGGGTAGGGAGTGATGCCCCGAGTGTCGCCGCCGGCGGGCTTGGTGACCTCGGTCCCGGCCGGCGGAGTGGTGGTGCCGCCGCCACCGGCGGGCGGAGTGGTGGTGCCGCCGCCACCGGCCGGCCTGGCCTCCGGTCTTGGCAGGAGCCTGAGTGCCCGGACCGCGACCACGACATCGCCGCCGTTTTGACCGGGAACGCCGACCTCTACGCCGGGCGTCTTCACGGATACGCCACCCTGGCTGGGGACTCCCACCTCGACGCCTGGCGCCTTGACCGAGACACCCGGGCCTGGCTTCGGCGCAGGTGCGGGAGCCGGCGCTGGTGCTGGCGCCGGGGCGGGAGCCGGCTTGGGCGCAGGCGCGGCGACCAGCTTGGGCGCAGGCGCGACGATCTGCTTCGACACGGCGGGGCCGTTCACGCGGACCGGGGTCGAGTTGTTGATGATCACGGGCGCCGGCGCATTCTGTGCTGGCCCGAGTGCCGGAATATCAACCGCCGAGGGAAGATCGACGTTCGTGGACCCTGCGGTATCTGTCGTCGCCGCGGTGTTGGTGGATGACGTCTGGGTCGGCGACGCATCGTTCGACCCGAGGAGCATCACGCCACCGAACGCGGCGGCGCCGATGACGGCCAGCCCGGCGACGAAGAGCAGGCCCTTGCCTGCAGACGAAGACGAGGACTGCGCGACCGGCGCCTGCACCGGCATCGGCTGCTGCGGCGAGGAGGCGTAGTCGTTGTAGGAGCCGTAGTGGGGCTCCGGCGAGTGCCCGAAGTTCGGCTCGGGCAGGCACTGGGAGTAGGCCTGCGCAGCGTTCGAGCGAACGGTCGGCTCCGAGTGATGGATGTAGGTGGTGGCGGTGGTGTTCATGATCTCTCCTTGTCTTGAAGCCGCCGTTGTGGCTGCTTTCACGGGTAGGAGGGATGGGCGGGGACCAGTCGCACACTTTTTTCAAAAGTTTTCGGGCGATTTATTTGCAGACACGTCGTAGCAGGTCAGCGCGCATTTTCGGGCGAACCTTCCGAGACGATGACACGAACGTCACCATTCGGAAACGGCGCGGCGCGTCCCGGTGTCGGCTTCCCGTGGGCTGCTAAGAATTGACGCAATCGTCTAAAACACGACGTTTGGTTACTGCGGATTGATTGAGAAAGAGGAGTCGACATCGATGGCGATCTTTGATCGGTTCAACATCAGGCTCGTCGCTGCCGGAGCTGCGTTGTGCGTGATCGCCATTCCGTTGAGCCCGCAGGTTGCGGCCGCGCCACCGGTGGGTGGCGGAAACGATTGCTTCGAGGGCAAGGGTGAGGTGTGCATGGCCAGCGCTCCGCTGGCCCCCATGGCCGGCGTCCCGATGGCGCTGCCCGGGCCCGTGCCGCCGGCTCCGCCCGTGCCGGTGGTCCCTGCGGCTCCGGCCCTGCCGGTGGTTCCCGCGGCTCCGCCCGTGCCGGTGATTCCGGCGGCTCCGGTCGTACCCGCAGCAGGCGCCCCGTTGGCTGGTGGCGCCCCGCTCAGTGACATGGCCGGCGCCGGAGGTAAGGGCGCGCCGACTGGTCCTCCGCCGCCAGGTGCGCCAGTGCCCGGTCAGCCGCTTCCGCCCGGTCCCTCAGGAGCGGGCGCGGGCTGACGCTGACCGTTTGATTGCCTCTGTCACTCAACAGGATTGGGACCCATGCGGGCTGTAGTTCGGTGTGTGCTCGTGGCGATCGCGGTCGCGGCGAGTGTGGTTGCGCTGCCTACCGGCTGAAGCTCGGCGGCGGCGAACCAATCGCCCGGGCTCGCCATCGCTTCGATTGCGCCAACGCTGGGCGAGGTGGTGGGTGTGGCGCACCCCGTGGTGGTGACGTTCCATGCGCCCGTCGCCAACCGGCGTGCGGCCGAGCATGCCATCGCGGTCACATCGGATCCCGTGATGACCGGCAAGTTCGAGTGGCTCGACGACGACGTCGTACAGTGGGTTCCCGACCGATTCTGGCCGGCGCACACCACGGTGGCACTTTCGGTCGGCACCCGTTCCACGAACTTCGCAACGGGTCCCGCCGTCGTCGGTGTTGCCAGCATCTCGGATCACACATTCACCGTGACCATCGACGGCGTCGAAGCGGGACCGCCGTCGGCGCTGCCGTCTCCGCATCACCGCCCGCACTGGGGAGAACCGGGGGTGTTCCCGGCATCGATGGGCAGACCGGAGTACCCGACACCGGTCGACACCTACACCGTGCTGTCCAAGGAACGGTCGGTGGTCATGGATTCGAGCAGCGTCGGCATCCCCGTCGACGCGCCCGATGGTTACCACCTGACGGTGGACTACGCCGTCCGGATCACCAGCCGTGGCCTCTTCGTGCATTCAGCGCCGTGGGCCGTCAATTCACTCGGGTTCGAGAATGTCAGCCACGGCTGCATCAGCCTG
Source organism: uncultured Actinomycetota bacterium (assembly GCA_963813275.1). Lineage (GTDB taxonomy): Bacteria > Actinomycetota > Actinomycetes > Mycobacteriales > Mycobacteriaceae > Mycobacterium. Next base: position 3,926 of record CAWEYH010000006.1, read on the forward strand.
AGCCCCGAGGACGCGGAGTGGTACTTCAACACGGTCAACGTCGGCGACCCCGTGATCGTGCGGGAAAACAACGTCGAAATTCCTCGCACGTTGTCCGCGGGCTTTCGGAGCCGCTGACGGCTCCCGTCTCGAGTTCAGTAGCCGGCTATCCGCCGCTCCGGTTTCTGCCGGTACATGTTGGCGTCGGCCTGACGGAGTAACGAGTCGACGTCGTAGGTGGCACCGCGAGTCCAGCCGACAGAAGCGGTGAGGGTGACCGACGCGGTCGTGGTCGAATACATCCCGGTGAGTGCACCGCGGATGGTGTCGGCCAACGCCTCGACGTCTTCCGTTGTGGCTTCGGGGGCGAGCACGACGAACTCGTCTCCGCCCAGTCGATATGCGGAATTGGGTGGCTGGACGATCCGTGCGAGTAACTCGCCGGCGCGAACGAGGACGGTGTCGCCTGCGCTGTGTCCGTGCGTGTCGTTGACGTTCTTGAATCCGTCGAGGTCGACGAAGACGATACCCACGGGCGCCCGGGAGTTGGCGTCGCGGCACCGGCCGAGGCGTTCGGTCAAGGCGTGGCGATTCTGAAGTCCAGTGAGCGGATCGGTCAGCGCTAGCCGCGCCAGTTCGGCCTCGGCGTGTCTGCGGGCGGTGACATCGAGAAACTGGGCGACGATCACGGCCTCACCGCCGTAAGCGCCGGGGACCAGGACCGCGTTGCGTTGCATCCAGATCGTGGTGCTGTCGCGTCGTACGTAGCGGCGTTCGGAGGCCAGTTCCGGCACCGTTCGGTCCCGCAACCGCACGAGGTCGTCGTCGCCCGACGGACGGTCCTCGGGATGCACGAGTTCGCGGTAGTCCTTGCTGATCAACTCTTCCGCTGTGTACCCGAGCAAGCCGCACAGCGCCGGGTTGATCTGCAACGTGTGCGCCGAGGTAGTCAGAACGGCCTTACCGAAGGGCGCGTTGGCCATGCTGATCTCGAAGAGTCGCTGCGCCTCGTCGCGGGCGAGTTCGGCCTCGACTCGCGCGGTCACGTCCGTGACCTGGACATAGAAGCCCCGCACTTCGCCGTCGACGATGTCGGGTACGTAGGAAGCCTGGGTGAATCGGGTCGCGCCGCGCTGATCTGTGAGGGTGCGTTCGAAGAGCTGTTCTTCGCCCGCCAGTGCCCCCTGGATGTAGGGCAGATTGAGCGCGTACACGTCCTCTCCGAGGACGTCGCGGATGTGGCGTCCCCGCGCCTCCTCGGGCGTGATGCCGAAGTACTCGACATAGGCGTTGTTGGCGAGCACATTGCGTAGCTCGCGGTCCCAGTAGCCGATCAGCGCCGGAAGACGATCCAGCAGGAGCCGTAGTCGACGCGCCTCCTCCTGCGGTGTCAGCGTGTCCCGCCACACGCCGAGTGGCGCCGACATCCCTCGGGGTGTCACCAGCAAAGGTGGTTGACCGGGCGACCATGCGGCGTGCGCCCATCGACAAGGTCAAAGCCACTTGTACAAGGATCATGCGATGGTGAAGAGATGATCGGTCTCATGATGGTCGCCACGAATAGCAAATTTACCTGAACGTCAGATAGACGGCAAACGACTCAGTTCGCCATCGCTTCGATTGCGCCGACGGATGACCGGCAAGTTCGAGTGGCTCGACGACGAGGTCGCACGAACGGCGTCGGCTCGGGCGGGTGCGCAGGCGCGTCTGCAGGGCATGCTGACCAAGATGTGGTCGTTCGGCTATTGACAATCTCACGGATCAAGCGGTTCGAACGCCAGCGCTTCGACCGTCTTAGTGAAATACTGCGTGCGCGTCAATAAGCTCAGCCATTCCGACGAAACGGGGAAGTCATGGCGGGTAAGCACAGGGCGAAGAAGCGTCAGGCCGAGGCGTACGTATGGCTTCGGACGGGCGCCGTGACGCTCGGCCTCGGCGTCGCCCTTGCCGCTGGGTCGGGTGTTGCGCAGGCAGACTCCACGAACGCCTCAGTCGTTGGGTCGGGCGTGGGCGTCACCCCGTCGCAGGACAGTTCCGCGGCGACGACGTCGATCCGCACGACCGTGAGCGCGCAGAGCGTCAATACGTCAAGCCATTCATCCACGCCCGTTGTTCCGGGAGAAGATGGCGCGACATCGGTGGTCAGGACCAGCGAATCCGTTGTCCGACAAATGGATCCGGCGGATACCGGCGATAACGATGCGGGCGATTCCGGCCTCGCGTCCGACCTGCTCGGACTCGGTGATCCCGGTTCGGGCATCTTGGGAGGTGGCGCTGGCCCGTCGATCCCGTTCATCGAGCTGGGCGGTGGCGGCGGCGGCTTGCTTTCGCGGATCGCAGGTGCGCTCGGCTTCTAGCGCCAATCAAACCCTGGCAGAAGGCTCCACGCAGACGCAGGGCGAACAACGTGGTGTCGCCGTGGCGTGAGAGTCTGGCGAACGCACACAATTTTGCCGTACGCAGGTCAAACCCATGTTTTCCGCATATCGCCATGAGTAGCATCCTGCCCACGGGGCCTGGCGGCGGGCTGCTCTCGGCTGGTAGCGGCGGATTGTGGTCCTCCTCGAACACAGGAGAGCGACATGACGCAGTTCGCGCCTCCCGAAGCGGTGGCCTTGTTGCTGCTCGAATCCAGCGAGCATCCGATGCACCTCGGGATGCTCGAAATGTACAGGCCGCCGGAGGACTCAGGACCCGACTTCGCTCGGGGGGTCTACGACACGATCCGGTCGTTCCGCGATGTCGGGCCCGCCTACGCCGGCCATCCGGCGAAGACACGCCGGGGAACGTCGCGGTTGCGCTGGACCGTATGACGATGACGTGGACATCGACTATCACGTGCGGTACCACTCGTTGCCGGCGCCGGGAGGCACCAAAGAGCTCTTCGCGCTGGTCAACGACCTGCACAGCCGGATGCTCGACCGCAATAGGCCGTTGTGGGAATGCCACGTGATCGACGGTCTCAATGACGGGCGCTTCGCGCTGTATCTCAAGGCTCACCACGCGATGACCGACGGCGTCACGGGTGCAAAGATCGTTGCAGGAGTACATGACCACCGATCCGCATGACGAGCGGTTACGGGTGGGGTGGACACCGCGGCCCGAGGTTCCGCGAGCAACGCCACAGGAAAAGTCTGCAGGAAGGGCGAAACCTGCTGTCGGCGTGAGGCGTTCAGTAACGTTGATGCTCTCCGCGCTGCGCGAACGAAAATTGATCCCGGTCATGCGTGCACCACGAACCGTCTTCAACGTTGCTCCCGGCGGTCCGCGGCGGTGTGCAACGCAGTCCTGGCCACTAGACCGCATCGGGGACGTCGCCAGGGCGGCAGGGGTGACCATCAACGACGTCGCTCTAGCGATGTGCGCTGGCGCGTTGCGCGGCTATCTCTCCGAGCGCGGCGCGCTGCCGGACACTCCTCTTGTCGCGATGGCGCCGGTGAACCTCCGCACCGAAGATGACGACCGCCGCGCCAATGTCCTTGGCGCCGCAGTGTGCAACCTCGCCACGGATATAGATGATCCGGCGAGACGCCTGGAAGCGATTCACGCATCAATGCAACGCAATGTGCAGATAATTCGAGAACTGCCCCAGCAGTTGGCGATTCAACTCGCAGGGCTGATTTGTGCGCCGATAAGCGGCGGCAGGGGACTGGCCGCGAAGATCCCGCCGGTGTTCAACCTCACGATCACCCATGTCCGCGGAAGGAGCGAACCGTTGTACTGGGGCGGTGCCCGCCTCGAAGGCATGTATCCGCTCGCGCCCACTCTGCGGGGACAGGTACTCAACTTCGGGCTGTTCAGCAGGGCCGACGAATTGGATTTCGGAATCGCCGCGTCCATCGCGGCAGTTCCCGACCCCGAGCGTCTGATGGGGCACATCGAGACCGCCTTGAAAGACCTCGAGCTCGCCGTCGGTCTGTGAAACCTCTGGCCAAGACAGGATGCCGATGTCCAGTTCCGACAAGAGTGTGATCGTCAGCGGGATATACAAGTCCTACGGCGACGTTCACGCATTGCGCGACATCACTTTTGAAGTGAGCCGTGGCGAGGTGATCGGCCTGCTCGGCCCAAATGGGGCAGGCAAGACGACCATGGTGCATATCCTGTCGACTCTGACCCGGCCGGATCGTGGCGAGGCGTGGGTTGCCGGCCACCACGTGATCTCCCAGTCGGCCGAGGTGCGCCGGTCGATCATGCTGACCAGTCAGCAGGTTTCACTGGACAACATGTTGACAGGCCGCCAAAACCTGGTGATGTTCGGCCGACTCCAAGGACTGACCAAATCGGAGTCCCGCACGCGGGCAACGACACTCCTTCGCGATTTCGATCTCGTGGACGCGGCCGGTCGGCGGGTGGACACCTACTCGAGCGGAATGCGCCGACGCATCGACATCGCGTGCGGCCTGATCGTACGGCCCGAGGTGGCTTTTCTCGACGAGCCGACGACGGGCCTCGATCCGAGGAGTAGACAAAGTGTTTGGGATCTCGTCGGAAAGTTCAAGACTGCCGGCATCACCACCGTACTGACGACCCAGTATCTCGAAGAGGCTGATGCGCTCTGTGACCGAATCATCGTGATCGATCGTGGCACCATCATCGCGGAGGGGACTGCCGACGAGCTCAAGCGCCGCACGGGAAGCGGTTTCTGCGAGATCGTCCCGCAGGACCCACGCGATCTGCCGGCTATCGGTGATGCGCTGGGTTCGTTGCTGCCGGCCGAGGGGAGAGCGGCTGCGACAAGCAATTCGGATCGCATTGCCTTTCCGGCGCCAGAGGGGGTGGCCACCGTCACGGATGTGCTGCGTCGGCTCGATGCAGCCGGCATCCGATTCGCCGACGTCGCACTGCGCCGACCGTCGCTGGACGACGTCTTCTTCGCTCTGACAAAGGAAGCCACGACGCGCGAGGACGACCGCCGGACGGCGCCTGTAACGTCATGACCACATGGACGGTGGCGCGGCCGAAGCCGTCGCCGTTTCAGCAGTGGTGGGTGCTCACCATCCGTGTGATCGCGCCGACGCTGAAAAGCGGGGAGCTGCTGATCGCGATGTCGCTGTCCGCGGTCTTCACGGTCAGTTTGTATCTCCCGCTCAAGCAGATCATGACGACGGTCGTGCACGGCAGCTATGCGCAATACGTGATGCCGATGATCGCGCTGCAGGCAATCTTTTTCGCGGCTATGTCCGCCGCACTTCGTTCGGCGACCGACTCCATCCACGGTATCAACGTGCGATTCCGCGCGATGCCCATTGCTCCGATGACACCGTTGACTGCCCGCATGTCGGCGAACGCATACAGATGCGCAATCGCGCTGTCTACTGCTCTTCTGTGCGGGTATGTGATCGGATTTCGGTTCTACCGAAGCGGTGTGTATGCCGTGGCGTTCTGCCTCTTGGTACTGCTGATCGGCATCGTGCTGTCGTTCGTTGGGGACCTCATCGGGTCCGTCTCCAGGAACCCGGAGGCAACTACTCACATCCTTCTGCTGCCCCAGTTGATCCTCGGGATGCTGTCGGTTGGGATCCTGCCGCCGGAGCAGTTCCCGGGATGGCTGCAATCCTTTGTCAGGAATCAGTTCTATTCGCAGTTCGTGTACGCGCTACGTGCATTGGCCGGTGATGCGTCGCAGTCGGCACCGTGGCCGACGTGGTCGGTCGTCGGGCCGTCGCTGGTGTGGCTCGCCGGAATGATGTTGGTCGCGGTGCCGTTGTACGCGTTGGTTCTTAGGCGGCGACGGTGAGCACTGCCGCGCAACAAGTTCCAGCATCGGCCAGCGTGCCGTTGTTCGACGACGCCCGAACCCATTTGGACCGCGCGCAATCCGAGAATTCGCCGCGACTGCTCGTACTGCATACCTGGATACAGACTCAGCGGCTCCTGATTCGGTGGAGTCACGACATTCAAACGCTTCTCCAGGCCCTGATTCTGCCGCCGATGTTTCTGGCGTCAATCAATCTCGTATTCGGAAAGCTCGTATCGGCCGTAAGTGGCTACAGCGCGCTCTACGGCAGTGTTCCGATGGCAGCGCTCGTCGGGGCCGTTTTCGGATCGACCGCGAGCGGCGTCTGTCTCATGCACGAGCGCGACGAAGGGTTGCTAGCGCGCTTCTGGATTCTTCCCGTGCACCGTGCATCGGATCTGCTCTCGCGGCTCGCTGCCGAGGTGGTTCGGATTCTGGCGACCACTACCCTCGTCATGTGTACGGGCCTGATGCTGGGCTTCCGGTTTGGGCAAGGGATCCCGGCAGCATTGGCGTGGATGGTGATTCCTGTGATCTTCGGGGTGGCGTTCGCGTTCCTTGTCACCACATTGGCTTTGTACTTGGTCAATACGGTGCTGGCCGAGTCGACCGGTATCGTCGTCGCACTCTTGTTCTTCTTCTCCACGGGGTTTGTTCCTCTAACGCAGTATCCGAGCTGGCTTCAACCGGTGGTCGCGCATCAGCCGCTCAGTTATGCCATTGACGCGATGAAGGGATTGTCCCTTGGTGGTCCTGTGTTGACCCCGACAATCGGAACGCTCCTGTGGTCGGCCGGCATTGTCGCGGTATGCGTGTACCCGATGCTCGTGGGATACCGGAAGGCGTGTATGCGCTGAAGCCGACTCAGACTGGGTTCGATGTGCTGGTGCCAATGCTCGATACTGAGTTTTCGGCAGAGCTGCCCCGGTAGTCGACCTGCCAGTGGGTGATGCCGTTGAAGAACCCCGACCGTAACCGTTCGGCTGCCCGGATCGGCTTCAGGTCCGGCATGTGGTCAGCGATCGCCCCAAACATCAGGTCGATCGTCAGCTTGGCAAGGTTGGCCCCCATGCAGTAATGCGCCCCAGGTCCACCGAAACCAAAGTGCGGGTTTGGATTTCGCGTGATGTCGAACGTGAATGGATCCTCGAAGACCTCTTCGTCGAAGTTGGCCGAACGATAGAACATCACGAGCGCGCTGGCCTTTCTTGATCGTTGTACCGGCCAAGTCGGTGTCTTCGAGTGCGGTGCGTTGGAACGCGGTGACAGGTGTTGCCCAGCGGACTATCTCGTCGGCGGCGGTTGCCGGCCGTTCCCTCCTGAACAGCTGCCACTGCTCGGGGAACTCAGTGAACGCGATCATGCCGTGTGTTATGGCGTTGCGGGTGGTCTCGTTTCCCGCAACGGCAAGCATGACCACGAAGAAGCCGAACTCGTCGTGGGACAGTTTCTGCCCGTCAATATCGGCACTCAACAACGTCGTGACGATGTCCTGACCCGGCTCCTTGGCCTTGTGCTCAGCCAATTGCATGGCGTAACCCACGAGTTCGACCGCGGCCCCGAGCGCATTCATCTGAGAAAACTCGGGATCTTGCTCGCCGATCATCTCGTTGGACCAATGGAACAGCTTGGTGCGGTCTTCCTGCGGCACGCCGAGCAGACCGGCGATGGCCTGCAGCGGCAATTCACACGACACCTGCTCGACGAAATCGCCCGAGCCCTCCATCGCGGCGGCCTTGGCGATGTTCTGGGCACGCTCGCTGAGTTCGTCGCGCAGCCGTCCGATCGCCCGCGGGGTGAAGCCACGCGAGATGATCTTGCGCAGCCTGGTGTGATGCGGCGCGTCCATGTTGAGCATCGCCATCCGGCCCACTTCGATCTCGCCGCGGCTCGCGTCGTCCTTGTAGCGCGGCAGGGCGGTGTTCTGGTAGCTGGAGAAAACGTCGCTGCGCAGCGACACCTCCTTGACGTCTTTGTGCTTGGTCACCACCCAGAAGCCGCCATCGTTGAAGCCGCCCTTGCCGATGGGTTGCTCGCACCACCAGATCGGCGCGATTCGACGCAGTTCAGCAAGCTCCGCGACGGGCAGTCGCTCCTTGTAGATGTCGGGGTCGGTGAAGTCGAAACCAGGTGGCAGATTGGGGTTTGGCATCGGCGGCCTCCTCGACCGAAAGCCCCCGCAGGGCAATGAAACGCCGCTAAACGGCAGATCGAATGTACCTTTGCGAGCGGTGTCACGTGCGGAGATCTGTCGCTTCTGCAAGTTGAGAGGACCCGCTTTCCGCCAGAGCCTGCGCTGGCTGTTGTCGCGGTGCCCGCGTCGTCCATCGACGAAAGGTCAATGACGCTATTCGATCCTGCGCTATCCGATCGCGACGCCGACGAAGTGGCCGATGACGAACGTGGTCACCATAGCCAGCGCGCCGCCGGCGGTGACCCGCAGGACCGCCCGGCCGGTATTGGCGCCGCCCAGTCGTGCACTGATCCACCCCGTGACGGCCAGGGCGAGCAGAACGGCAACGACCGTGACCGCGATGCGGGCCGACGGCGGCGGTAGCAGGATCGCCAGCAACGGTAGGACGGCGCCCAGCGTGAAGGACACCGCCGAAGAGAACGCGGCCTGCCACGGGTTGGTCAGTTCCTGGGGATTGATGCCGAGTTCGATGTCCACATGTGCGGCGAAGGCGTCACCTGCGGTGAGCTCTTTGGCCACGGTCTGCGCCGTCTCCGGAGTGAGCCCTTTGGACTCGTAAAGCGCGGCAAGCTCTTCCAGCTCAGCATGAGGCTGTTGGGTCAGCTCGGTCCGCTCCTTGTTCAGTAGCGCCCGTTCGGTATCGCGTTGGGTGCTCACCGACACATACTCACCAACGGCCATCGACAGCGCGCCCGCCGCAAGGGCGGCGATGCCCGCTGTGAAGATCGGCCCTCGCGCGGCGCCGGCGGCGGCCACGCCGACCACGATGCCGGCGATCGAGAGGATGCCGTCGTCGGCGCCCATCACGCCGGCACGCAGCCAGTTGAGCTTTTTGGCCACCGATCCCACGTGCGGTTCGGCGGGGTGCGGAGCCGGGTCGTCCGGACCGGGTGTCAAGGTCACAGCTTGACGGTAATTGCGCTGCAGCCGGATGGCGTGAACCGGCACAAAATCGAACATATTCGAAAGATGGGCTGGGAAATGGACCACCAAGCTGCGCCATTCTCGGCGGCCACGAACCGTGAGTGCCGAGCAGCACGCCTTGTGTGCCTCAGGACTTTGGAGTCTGGCGTGAGGACCATCGGCCCTACCGTGGATCGGCGATGACGCGCAAGCTCGCGTCAAACTTCACCTGTACGACTTCATCGTTAGGGAAGGAGCGCGCGACGATGGTGAGTGGTTTGAGCATTGTTGCCGAAGGCGCCGGTCGATACATCAACTGGGGCGTAATCCAGATATCGCTGGCCAACCTGACCGTCATCGGGGTGATGGTTCTTCTCTTCATCCTCGCGTTGGTGGTGCCTTTCCCTTCCAGTCATGGCGACCAGCCCGATGAAGAAGGCCGCAGTCGATGACGAGCCGGGCAGGCGAATCTAGCCAGGACACAAAGATCGACCCATCGAACTGGACCATCCGGCTTCGCAACAGGATCGAGGGGCTCGTCCCTCCAGGGCAGGCGCTTCCCGACCGGCAGCCGGTCTACGTCGCGTCGTGGATCTACGTGTTCGGCGTTATGACCCTGGCAGCTCTGGTGGTCGTGATTGCCTCGGGTTGCGTTCTGGCAGTGGGCGGCTCGGCCTGGTGGCATGTCTCATCGCTGGGTCACTTTGTCAACTCCGTGCACCTGTGGAGCGTGCAGCTGCTCTTCGGGTTCATGGTTATCCATCTGTGGGGAAAGTTCTGGATGGCCGCGTGGCGTGGGAAGCGGGCCTTGACCTGGATCAGCGGCGTGGTGCTGTTCGCTGTCTCGATCGGGACGTCGTTCACCGGCTTCCTGTCACAGTCCAACTTCGACTCGCAGTGGATCGGTGGCCAGGCCAAGGACGGTCTGAACTCCGTGGGCATCGGTGCGTGGTTCAACGTGCTCAACCCAGGACAGATGCTGATGTGGCACGTGGTGCTGCTGCCGCTGGCACTAGTCGCCATCACGCTGATGCACGTGATCCTGGTCCGGCGTCACGGCGTCGTGCCTCCCCTCGATGCAAATCCGAAGGGCTGAGCCATGACAAAAGACCGGTCGAGCGGTCACCGAATGGGTAGGCGAAGTGACAGCACTCCGGACTCGCACGACTTCCCGACCCGCTCCTATGACCTGGTCAAAGAGTTCGTCATCGCCCTGGTCGTCGTGCTGGTACTCAGCGTGGGGTTGGCCGCGATGTTCTCCTCACCCGACGAGAACGCGATCACCATGTCGGGATGGGCCAAAGCCGATTCCAACGATGTCATCTCCACGGCGGTCGGGGAGCTTGCCGGCACCACCACGAGTGCGACGTATGGCCCGCCGTACAACAGCGCCGCCGACGGCCAGAAGCTCGGGCCACTGTCGCTACAGAAGTGGGGCGGCGTCCGGCTTCCGGTGGATTCCGCGGGCCTGGTCCTAGACCCCCTCAGCAACATCAGCAAGGATCCGAAACTCACCGCAGCGCTGTCGGAGTGGAAGGCGGCCACGCCCGAGCAACGGACCACATGGGCGACCGACTACGCGGATGCCATCGGGTCGCCAGCAGCCGACGGCGAGCCAGCCACCGGTGCAGGTGGCGATCCAGCGAAGGTCGCCGACGGTGACTACGGCCCAGTGCCAGCGCTGGCCACCGCTTTCCTGGGACTAGCCCAAACCGGTGGCCTCGAGGGTGCCCTCACCTCCTCAGGCAACTTTTATGGAGGCGACGCCACGAGGTCATTGCTTCTGCTATCCGACGGGGCCTACCTCGAGGACCAGGCACGCGCCAGAAACCTCGCCGGCGACCAGTGGGGCATGATGAACGAGGCGGGCAATGCCCCCGGCCAGCCATGGATGTGGCTCTACACCTTCTGGTACCAGGTGCCACCCTTCTCGACCTCCGACAACGCCGACGCGCTGGTCTGGGGCTTGATGATGATTTTGACCCTCATGTTGGCGTTCGTGCCGTTCATCCCAGGAGTACGGTCAATCCCCCGCTGGATCCCCGTTCACCGAATGGTATGGCGGAATTACTACCGCAGCGTGAAGCACTCCTGACGCACAAGACCACATTCCGCGGCGGCCCAGAAGTTCGCTACTCGTTGCCGAGGCATGTCGCCGAGCCACGGTTGAACGACGTTCAAGAACGGACATCGTGACTGTATTGATCTGCTAATGACTATCCGCTGAAGCTACCTTGCGGAGCACCCGCGCGCCGACGAGCCGACCGCACCGTTGTTCCCGGCGATGACACTGACCGTGCCGAAGCCGACCGGCGTGCGCGCGCGGAGCGCAGACGGCCACCCCGAGAGCCAAGACCGCCGAGCCGTCGTGCAGCGACAAGCGACCGCCTTGGCCGAGCTGTCGGTGACGAAAGCCGAGGACCGCCTAGTGCTCGACTGGTCGGAGCCGCTGCGGCACGGAGCGTGGTACAAGGCGGTCTACCGACCGGCGGTGTTGCGCGCCAACAGACTTATGCCGAGCGCCGCGTTGTCGCCTGAGTTGAAGTTTCACCCGCTCCGGCACACGTACGCGAGCCTTTGCGTCGCCGCTGGCATACCGCCGCTTGAGATCAGCCGTTTCATGGGCCACTCCAAGGTGACTACGACGCTGGGGGTCTACGCGCACCTGTTCGAGGACGACCACGGCGACGCGATGGCCGCGCTCGGGGCGATGGGGAGCCAAAGGACCACCAACGCTCTGGGCAACGTCGTGGCGATGAAGAAGCCGCGATGAACGCTGGCGAAGTCGGGCGGTTCTGTCGTGTTCGTCGGAATCGAAGAGTTCCCGCCGACACGCTGCTTGTTGGCGAGACAACCTGAGCGCCAGCCGCGACGACCACTCGCGAAGGCGTTCCGCGATCTCACCTGGGCAGCTTCGTCACGGACGCGGCGGAGCCTGCAGTTGCGCGATGATCTCCGCCGGCACGGCGGACCGCCGCGCATTGCCCGCATCATCGCGCAACGGACCGTCCACGAACTCGACCGTGCGGGGAACCTTGTACGCATCGATACGCTGCCGCACGAAGTGCGTCATCGCCGCCTCGTCGAGCGCGGCCCCGTCAGCTCCTGCACGACGGCGTAGGGCACCCGCCCAGGTCCTCGTCGGGCACGCCGACGACCAAGCAAGACAGCACATCCGGGTGTTCGCACAGTGCCCCTTCGATCTCGGCGGGGTACACGTTGCGCTCACCTGCTGTGAACATGTCGACGCGACGGTCGCTGAGGTAGAGGTACACCTCGACATACTCAAAAAGCGTTCCCCGGGCGGCGTACGCCCGCGTCGCCTTTGCGGAGTTGGCCCTTCGCGACCGTGCTGCTGAACTGAGCTGAATCGGACTTACGCGGGCTCGAAGTACGCCATGAGCTTCATCGCTACCCATGGTCGGCGGCCCCCGACGATGCGCAGGCCGCGGCGCGTGGCAGTTAGCGGTCCGATGCGTTGGTAGAGCAGTTGTATGAACGTCGACGCGGGCATTCGCAGCGTTGCGTCGGGCCGATCGTCATGGCGGCGTTCACGCATCTCGCCGTTGCCGTGATCGATGCGGATGACGTACGGACGCGCCCCGGGCAGGTCGAAAGCAACCGTGACGTCGGCATTGGCAGCGGTTTCCCGACGCACGTAAGGAGGGACAAGTTCCGCCAGTCCCCGTGCTACGAGCAACATGTCGCGTTCGTCTAGCTTCCAATGCGCATTGACCGCTCGGGCGATGTCCTCGCCGTGAAGGGCCAACTCGCCCAGCAGGTTTGTCTGCGAGGTGAAGCCGGTGACGACCGCGTAGCGGTGAAACGGAAACGCCGGCCGGTCTAGGTCGACGCTATCGAAATAGGTCTGGACCTCTGGGATCTGTTCTTGAATCTCGTCGGCGAGCTCGGGAACGGGTGCCATCACGGCCTCGAGTTCGGTTTGGTTAAGTGCGGCGATTGCGTGTGGACTAGCGCCTGGGCGGTACATCAGGCCCCGAGCTACCTGCCGATAGCGGTGCACAATCGTGAGTACGTGAGCCACAGTCTGGTGAACCGTCCAGCTGTGACCAGGCACCCGTGCGAGCGGATCGGCGGTGCGGACGAGCCGGTCAAAGCGTTGCGCAGCGTCTTCGATTCGCTCACGCAATTCATCGCGAGACGTGTCGACCAGGGCTGCTTGCGTGGTGTCGTTCATGCGAACCGCCTCTCTACTCCACAATGGAGTAGAGATTACTCTAAAATTGAGTATCGTCAAGGGATGACTTCCCCACCGACGGCAACGTCCTTCGCGGTGCTGGGGCTACTCGCGCTGCAGCCGTGGACGGCCTACGACCTAGTCGCACAATCGCGTCGAAGCCTTCACTGGTTCTGGCCCCGTTCGGAGGCGCATTTGTACGCCGAGCTCAAACGCCTCGTCGAGCGCGGGTTCGCAGAAGCCGAGGTGGTGGAGGGCCGGCGCCGCCAAAGCATGCGCTACACGATCACAACCCGCGGGCGGGAAGCACTCAAGGACTGGCTCGCCACTGAACCGGCCCCGCCGAGCCTGGAAATCGAGGGGTTGCTCCGCTTATTTTTGGCAGACCAGGGAAACCCAGAGGACTTGTCCGCGGCGCTCGAGGCAACCGCACGTCACGTCCGGCAGGGATATGCCGACGGCCAAGTGCTGATCAAGGAAGTCCTCACGACAGGGGGGCCGTTTCCTGACCGGCTGCACCTCCTATCACCGTTGGCGTCCCTATATGCGGAGTTCCTTCTCCTGCTGGTGCGGTGGTGCGATGAGACGCTGGCGGAGCTGAGTTCCTGGCCGTCAACGAAGGACGTCGGGCTGACGCCCCATGGCCGGGAACGACTACAGCGGGTGCTCGATGAACCAGACCTCTGAAATGACGAACATCTCCCCTCCGGTGGCCGATTATGCGGAAATCGAATATGCGGCCTTACCGGTAGCTAGTGCCGGTCGCCGACCAACCGGGCCGAGACGATGGCCGTGCGTTGCCACAACCTCGCGTCGGCAATTCGGCGCAGAGCAACAACAGGCCGCGCCCCGTTCAGTCGTACGGGACCGTTACGGGACCGCCCGCCGTACCGGGCGAACCGAATAGGCTGTATGCCCAGTTCGCTGTGGAGCCGATGACGGGAATCG
>CAWEYH010000007.1:0-451923 GCA_963813275.1 uncultured Actinomycetota bacterium
TTGGGAAGTCGATTCGATGCGTCCGTCGCTGTCTTGGACTGTCTGCCGAGTGAGACGACCTGCGGAAGGACATCCGTGTAAGTCTAGGGTTGTGTCGGGAAGTCGCTTTTACTTGTGACAGCCTCGTGACAAGGACGCACCTAAGTTTGGTCCTTGACTTGTCAGTTAGGCAGCCGGGGCTGTCGTCGGAGCTACTGCGGACGAGCAAGACGACTCCGGTTATCTGGCGTCAGCCGCGCAACGGTGTATAGGGTGGTGCTGGCTGCTGATTGACCGAACTGAGTTAATGATCGGGTGACTCCAACCAGCTACATAGAGCCGCTCGAACTCGGCAAGCGGGTAATGGCCGTACTGCGCGGAGGCCGACGGACCGCTACCTACAAGCTCGCGACACTCTCAGCGCTCATTGACTACTGCGAGCAGCACGCACGCCTAGACGACTCCGGAGCCTCAATCGACGTCCCGATTGATGACCTGGCAGAGCGTGTCATCGGAATGTACTGGCGGCAGGTGCAGCCTCTCCCTGACGGGCGATCACTGCACCAATCGAGCGAGTCCGCGAAAATTCTTGGGGCCGTCACGAAGCTTCGCCAAGCCGCAAACGCGGAAAACCCGCGACGACGGTGCCCCTCTTCGCAGGCGGCGAAGCATCGCACCTTTCCGACCTACACGAAGACGATCAAAGTGGTGTGGTCTGTGCTCCTTGAGCAGCCGTTACCAAGACTGCAACATGTGGGGTCAGGTCCTCACACTCCTGATCAGTCGTTCCTCTACGACGAGGACACCATAGAGCGTGAATCGACCTTCGTCCCTCTCAAGCCCGGCGTAGGTCCTGGCCTAGCTCAACTGGGCGCTGCTCCTGAAGCCAGTAATCCAATACCTGTGGGTCGATATGGTCTGGCGCAAGAACGATGAGCAGTACAAGGAAGTGCTCAAAATCAAAGGACATCTATTCGGCCGCCAACGAATGCCTCTCGGCCGTGTGGGCCGACTTCTCAAGCAGGAGTTCGACGCGGCATGTTTCTACTGCACCACACCACTGGGCGAGGACGGGGAGGTGGACCATGTGTTGCCCTGGTCGATCATCCCCATCGACGGGGTCACGAATCTGGTCGTGTCTTGCCGCAGATGTAACTCCAGCAAGTCGGACAACCTGCCCGTCCTAGAACATGTAGACCGGGCGGTCAGACGGTCTCGCGAAGTGCTGGAGCGGATCGCCGCCGAGGTGGAGTCCGATCCCGAATACGAGGCAGTGGTTGGGGCCGCAACCAATCTCTACTACCAAGCCAGCGCAACTGGCCAAGAGGTTTGGCGTGCAAGACGTGAGCCACAGTTCGTACCGTTGGACCTGACATCGCCCCCTGACTGGATGTGCAACTAGCTCCGTTGTCTACCTGGTTGCCGTAGGTAAATCCGAGGCGGCCAGCACGGGCCACCCAGGGAAGGCTTTAGTCGTACTGTTCGCGAAAGTTCGTGAACAAGGCCATGTAAGTCTTGGGTGTCCGGCGAAGTCGCCTGTGCTTGTGACAACTCCGTGGCCAAGGTCGGAGGCGATCCTAAGACGGCTGCAAATCGTGGAAACACCCGGTTGTAGATTGTCTGAGGGTCATGGGCTGATATCGCGGACGGGCTTGTTCCTAGCTGTCCGCACCCTGGCGCGTCGAAGATTTGTGGATGATCTGACTCGAAGAACGTCCGGCGACCGGCGTACGGCCCCATTCGTCTCAGGGCAAGGACTGGGTAAACGGTAGCCTGCTTCACCGCCAGCGCGGTGGCGACGGTCTAGTCCAACCCTCCGCTTAGTTCCCATCTGTAGCGCCAGAGGCACTGACCTGCCCTCCAGTACTGGTCCCGTTTCCCGACGTGACCGCCGACGACCGCGGGGTGCTCGACGCGACCGTCACCGGCGTGAGGCCTTCGACTGAAGATTCGGTAGCCACATTGTTGAATGTCGAGTTGGCATCGGGTGCGGCAGCGGTGATCCGGCGTCGCTGAGTCAGAGGCCATCTCGTGCGCGGACATCGCCCCGGGTGCATCGACGACGGTGACGTTAGCGCGTTCCCACAGCCAGCTCAGCGTCCCCAGAGCTCAGCCACCCTCACCTACGACCCGGCCAAGATAACGCTGACCGTCACCGTCACCGCATGCGGTCTAGTCGCCGGCAGCCAGCACGCCGCACACATCCATGCCGACTCCTGCACGTCGCAAGGACCGGTGATCTATGCGCTGAGCGATCTGACCGCCTCGACGACAGGTTCCGCCGAGGCCACCAGATAATTCAGGATGTGGAGCATGCTCCGCCGGCATCGGGCTGGTACGTCATTATCCACTCGGGGCCCAGCAGTCAGATGGAAGCCAATGGTCAGCCCGGCCCGTCCTTTTAGCCCATTCTCTGCGGAAACGTCGGCCACTAGGCGTCTGGCCAGCGGTGATGTCAGGCCGAGGCCGCCCCCTCGTGCAGAAGACCGCAGGCCAGGTTCAAGTCCGAACGAGCGTTGGCGACCGCGGCTGCCACCGTGTTGTCGTAGGTGCGAGCCCTTAGTGCGCCCAACTCGGCTCGTTTGGCGGAGACGAAGGCCTGGGCCGCGGTCGACACGACAATGGGGTCGGACCCCACGATGTGCGAACCGAAGCGATCGAGGTCGAGGCTCACCGCGGCGGCGAGACTCCTGATGTCGGCCTTCCCGCGGGATGCGTCCCAGTACCAGCCCGCCGGTAACGCGGACGCGGCGTCAATGCGGCGCTTCGCCCTCGACCAGGCAGCGCACGTCGAACTCGCAGCAGCAAGCGTGGAAGCTGGCGCCTGCGGCGGAGCGGGCGTCACACGGTGACTGCTGCTGCTGATGATCTCGCTGCTGCCGACGATGGTGGCACCGATCAGTGCCCCGGCCGTTGCCAGAGTGGCAACACCAATCGCCAGCGGCCGCCAGCGCCGCAGGCTTCTGCGGCGTGGCGGGTCGTCCTCCTCCGCCCATGATGGTGACGTGCTGCGTTGCAGGGACGGTTGCGACGTCTCTGACTTCATGCCGTCGATGGTAGGTATCAACATCGTCGGCACATGTCATGTCGGTGTGAAATGCCTGGGAATCACGGATCTTTCACCAGAACCGCTAGGTTGACTATGGCGCCCACAGGGCGCGCCGACGAACCCGGCCCAGCGGTTCGGAGTAGCTGACAACGTGAGGTCGCAATGACATTGGCGTATCTGCCCAGCCCGAGCCAGGGGGTTTGGCATCTGGGCCCGATCCCGATCCGGGGGTACGCGTTGTGCATCATTGCAGGGATCCTCGTCGCGGTCTGGCTGACCCAGCGGCGTTGGAAGGCTCGCGGTGGCGATCCCGGCGACATCACGGACATCGCATTGTGGGCCGTTCCGTTCGGCGTCGTGGGTGGACGTCTCTATCACGTGCTCACCGATCCTGAGCTGTACTTCTTACCCGGACGCAATCCGGTTCAGGCGTTCTACATCTGGGACGGCGGACTTGGGATCTGGGGGGCGGTCGCGTTCGGCGCGGTGGGCGCCTGGATCGGCTGCCGACGCCGCGGTATCAATCTGCTCGATCTTGGCGATGCGCTGGCCCCCGGACTGGTGTTGGCGCAGGCGATCGGACGGTGGGGCAACTACTTCAACCAGGAACTCTACGGCCAGCCGACCACGGTGCCGTGGGCGTTGCAGATCGATCCGGCGCACCGGCCGCCCGACACCCCGACGATCGGCCTCTATCACCCCACATTCCTTTACGAATCCCTCTGGAACATCGCCGTCGCCGTGCTGCTGCTGTGGGTTGACCGGCGGTTCACGCTGGGTCGCGGCAAATTGTTCGCGCTTTATGTCGCCGCATACACGCTGGGTCGTGGCGCGATTGAGGCGTTGCGCGTCGACCACGCGAACCACTTCCTCGGGCTACGCCTCAACGACTGGACCTCTCTGATCGTGTTCCTCGCAGCCGTAGCGGTGTTGTGTTGGCGCCGCCGCCAATCAGAGCGCAAGCTCGAGAACACCGGGGAAACGCCCTCGGACAACACTCCGGTGGCGTGACGGCGCCGTACCGTGTTCCCTGCGGAGGAGGGCATACGGTTGTCACCTGGACGTGATCCGCGCGGGCCGAACCCCGGCCGATCGGTCGCACGAACCGGTAAACGGGCACCCACATGACCTCCATCGCACGCCGATGGGTACGAGTGCACCGGTTGCGCAGCAACCGACCGTGACACATCGGTACGTAGGGTCACGATTCCAACCGGGGCACACCAGGCGCGTTCACAGCAAACCCTACGGTGCACCCGCCTGTCCTAGCCCGTAACTTCGGTGGCATGCGACGGCTCCCATTCGACAGCGTAGGCGGTTGCGGTAACGGCCGATGCTGGCCATTCGACGCTGCCGGCACGAACGCGCACGGCGTCGCTCCGAACGACCTTCTCTCGCTGACCGAACCGACGAGAAGTCGTACGCCGTGAGGGATCCCGACAACGCCGAGACCGCTCAAACTCCGGCGTTCGATCTAGGCACACTTTCGGCGCCGTGCGCCAACTGCGACACCCAAGGAGACGCGTGCAACACCGTACTGTCACCTCGATAGCGGGATACGAGCGATGTCGGCGTTGAGCTACACGCAAGCGGTTGTCATCGGCGCGTTGCAGGGCGTGACGGAGTTGTTTCCCATTTCCAGCCTGGGTCACTCCGTACTGGTTCCGGCGTGGATCGGCGGCTCCTGGAGCGAATTGGTCACCCAAGGCGCATCGGCCGACGGCACTCCGTACCTTGCGTTCGTCGTAGGCCTGCACGTCGCGACGGCGCTGGCGCTGTTGGTGTTCTACTGGCGCGACTGGGTGCGGATCGTCGGCGCGCTGTTCACCTCGCTGCGCACGCGGCGGGTGGAGACCCCGTCGCAGCGTCTGGCTTGGCTGCTAGTGGTCGCGACGGTTCCGGTCGGGCTCATCGGGTTGGCGTTCGAGCATCCGCTGCGGACGCTATTCGCCAAGCCGTTGGCGGCGGCAGCTTTCCTGGCGCTCAACGGCGTGATTCTGGCGGTGGGTGAGTTACTGCGCCGACGGCAGACGGTGGCAGCCGGTCGTGCGCCGAGCATCGATGAACTCAGCTATGCCGGAGCCGGGGGAATCGGGCTGGCGCAGAGTCTGGCGTTGTTGGCAGGGATAAGCCGGTCGGGCGTGACGATGGTGGGTGGACTGTTGGGTGGCCTCGATCATGAGGATGCGGCGAAGTTCGCGTTTCTGCTGGCGACGCCGATCATCCTGGCTGCCGGTGTGCTGAAGTTGCCGACGTTGGCGGGACCGGCAGGCCAGGGAATACTGGGTCAGATTCTGGTGGGCGCGATCGTCGCCGCAGTGGCCGCCTATGCATCGGTGCGCTTTCTGACCCGCTACTTCCATACCCAGACCCTGCTGCCGTTCGCCGTTTATTGCCTTGTCGCCGGCGCACTTTCGGTCGTTCACTTCGGCTGAAGAAGACCGCCGGATGGCGGCCTCTGCCGACGGTGCCGGGATCCCCGCGACCCCGGGTTTCGCAGACCCCTGCAAAACCAAGACCGGATCCTGCCTGCCTTCGAGCGCTCCAAATACCGATCCCACAGCAACCGGCAAGGATCGGTTCACCACGATGTCGGTGTGACACCGACAACGAGGAGGGACGCTGCCACTGTGTGGACGGACCAGGCCGGGACTTTCCGCCATCACATCGGGCACCTGTCGTTGATGCACGGCTGGGTTCCGGCGATAGCGCAGCTCGTTAGCGCGCTGGTGCTGATATGGGCGGTCGGCGGGCGGTCGTCCCGCTGGCGTGCGTCGTGGCTGCCGCTTGCCGTGGTGGCCGGGGCGGTCGTCGCGGTGTGGGCGCACTGGTACATCGGATGGGTCGGCGTGGCCGGCGACCCGGCGCCGTGGGCACTGTGGATCTGGATCGGGCTGACCGGACTGGCCGCCGGCGTGCTGGTGTTCGGCTGGCGAAGTGCCCGGTGGCTGCGCCGCAGCATGTCCATGCTGGCGGTGCCGCTCTGCCTACTGAGCTCGGCGCTGGCGGCCAACGCGTGGGTCGGATATTTCCCGACGGTGCACACCGCTTGGAATCAGCTGACCGCGGGCTCTCTCCCCGATGAGACGGACCGCCTAACGGTGACCGCGATGCAGCTGACCGGCGCCCGGCCGACCACGGGCGTCGTCGTGCCGGTGCGCATCAGCGCTGAAGCGTCGAAGTTCGCCCACCGCCGCGAACTGGTGTACCTCCCGCCCGCGTGGTTCGCCAGCAACCCACCGCCGCGGTTGCCGACGGTGATTATGATCGGTGCTGAACTGAACACCCCCGCGGACTGGCTGCGCGCCGGCAATGCGGTGACCACGGCCGACGACTTCGCGTCCGCACACGGCGGGTACGCCCCGGTGCTGGTGTTCGTCGATCCCACCGGCTCATTCAGCAACGACACCGAGTGCGTCAACGGCAGCCGCGGAAATGCCGCCGATCATCTGACCAAAGATGTGGTTCCCTATATGATTTCGAACTTCGGCGTCAGCTCAGACCGGGCCAACTGGGGCATCCTCGGGTGGTCGATGGGCGGTACCTGTGCCATCGTCCTGACGGCGAAGAATCCGCAGATGTTCAGTGCACTCGTCGACATCTCGGGAGATCTCAGCCCAAACTCGGGCACCAAGGCAGAGACCATAACCCGGCTGTTCGGCGGCAACGCAGACGCGTGGGCGGCATACGATCCGACGACGATCATCACTCGCCACGGCCCATACGTCGGCGTGTCGGCGTGGTTCGAGGTGGCTGGCATCACAGAGGATGTGGGCGAGGGCGGGCGGAACGCGGCCGGCAATCCCGAAGGGCAGGATGTCGCCGCCAATTCGTTGTGCGCCGTCGGGCGCGCACACGGCATCCGGTGTGTGGTCGTGGCGCAGCCAGGCAAGCACGACTGGCCCTTCGCCGCCAACGCCTTCGCCGCCGCACTGCCCTGGCTGGCCGGACGCCTGGGCACCCCGGACGTGTCTCGGGTCCCGCTTCCGGGTCTGGCTCCGTCCCCCACACGCTGATCCCGCACCAACCCGGCAGTCCTGAGCAGCAGGCCGTCGAGCAGCGTCGACCACAGGGACTTCAATCGTCTCGGCTCACCGAAATCATCTCGCGCTCGACCGTATTCGCGGCCAGGAGTTGTCGCGGAAAATTCCGGATCACTTACGGAATGGGTATGTCTTTCTGGGAAAACATGCGCCATCCGCGTAGCGCCATAGGACGCGAACACATTCCGGATGTTCGCCTGCCATAGGGCCGCCGTGCTGCGCCACACGATGCAGCCGTGCCGCACATCGGCCGTCCGAAGGCGCCAAACAAGTCGAAAGCCGGTCTGGCGCGACGAACCGATGAAAGTGACTGAGTGCGGGGCAATTCCGAATCGATCACCGTCCAGAAACCTGACGAGCGACTCCGAACGTGGAGGGCAGTTCAGGATCGTTCAGCGCCGGGCGCAGTGTAACGATTGGCTCCTGTGTCGGGGCCCTACAGACGGTCGTTGTTAATCGAGGCTGGCGGCAAGGCTGTCAGATCTTAAGGGTCAGTAGCCCCAAGGGCCGGGGCCCATCATGCCCGGCCCCATCATGCCCGGCCCCATCATTCCCGGGCCCCACTGACCGGGTCCCCAAGGTCCGGGGCCCGTCATGCCGGGGCCCCAGCAGTCGGGATACCAAATGCCGTCTGCTCCCCAACATCCCGGGGGTCCAACGGGTTTGGGCCCTGTTCTGGACAAGGAGACGCAGAGATGGGGGCAGGCCCACCTGCGGGTTGGGCATTCGCGGTGGTGCCGCCGGGCCCGGCAAGAATCACTGAACTGCCGAGCACAAGGATTAACAGACTGGTGGTCGTCAAGTGTTTGGC
Organism: uncultured Actinomycetota bacterium; assembly: GCA_963813275.1. Lineage (GTDB taxonomy): Bacteria > Actinomycetota > Actinomycetes > Mycobacteriales > Mycobacteriaceae > Mycobacterium. Next base: position 7,883 of record CAWEYH010000007.1, read on the forward strand.
GGTGAACATGCTGTGTCACCCCTTCTAGTCCGCGCTTGTCACCTTCATGAGCTGCTACTTGGGTGGACTGACATCTAGTTCGGCATACATTCCGGTCCAGTAGTGACCGGTGATGTTGCAGATCAACTCGTAGCGTCCTGGTGTGAGGGTGATGGTGGTCCAGCCGCTCGCTCCACGGGCGATGCCGTTGTTGCTTGGGTTGTCGTCACCACGGTCAGCGCCGCATGTACGTGAGGCTTCGCCAAGGCTGCCGGCCTCATCGACCTTGCCGTCGGGACCGATCGCACGCTGCCCGGGGTATTGGCCTTTGCCGAGGGGCATCACGACCAATTCGTGGTTCAACGCACCGGCATTGGTTACGCGAAACGACACCTGACCCGGCGGGACGGTGGCCGGATTGATCAGGATGCGCATCATCCCCACCATCCCCACCATTCCCATCCCCATCCCGGGGCCTCGGTAGCTGTCTTGCGCGGGGCCATACAGGCCGTTCCAACCCGGCCCCATCATGCCGCCGTCGGGGCCCATCATGCCGTGCATATCGGTGAGGGTGACGTCGACAACTGTGCCCGGCAGCGCCGGTGCCGCACAGGATGGGGCAGCAGGAGACCGCCGAGGCCCCATCATGCCCGGTCCCCACTGCCCGGGGCCCATCATTCCCGGGCCCATTCCTGGGCCAGTCGGGAACAGGGCGTTGGCGGCGATGTGGCTATGGCGGATAGCCAGCCCGACGCTCAATGCCACGGCGCATGCGATCGCGACCACCACCGCGCCGAGTACGATAGCCAAGTCACGCGATCCCCGACGGGAGCTCATCACGGTCAGCGGTGTTCGCGCAGCAGCGACATACGCTGCCGGAATTCGTCTTCGTCGATCTCACCTCGGGCGAAGCGGTCGGCCAGCCGATCTTCTGCGCGCATCCCTTCCGAGCCTGGGCCGCCTCGGTGGTGGAGGCCGCCGCTACCCGATAGATAGCGGACGGCGAAGATGATCGCCACGATCACCGCAGCCACCAGCAGCACCATCAAGACCGTCATCAGGATGCCGCCCCCGCCCCAGCCGTTACCCCATCCGTATCCGTATCCACACATCGCTGCCCCCCAAGCACCAGCACCGTCCTGAGCATTTCTGGGGTCAGCATGCGCGGCGTGCCGCGCCGGGCAGTAGGGCCGATGGTCCTTGTCCTTCGCGAAACGGCTATAACATTGCCGAATGGAGATGACGACCGCCTCTGCGGAGGTGCAGCGGGTCGAGCTGGCACCGGCGGCGGCATTGTTTCGTTCTCTCGGGGACCCCACCCGGCTGGCGATTGTGCGCCGGCTGGCGACCGGGCCAGCGCGTGTCGTCGAGCTAGTGCAGGCAGTGGGGCTGGCGCAGTCCACCGTCTCTAAACATCTTGCCTGCCTGCGGGACTGCGGTCTGGTGGCCTCCGAGCCGGTGGGGCGCGCCTCGTTGTTTCGGCTCACCCAGCCCGCACTGATCGACGTACTCGCCTCCGCCCAGACCGTGTTGGATGCCACCGGTCAGGCAGTGGCCCTCTGCCCGACATACGGCGTAGACAGCTGCCCACCCGAACCAATGTGACGAACACCGGCGGTGCACCCACCGACGCTCCGATAGTCCTCACCCGCAGCGGCATCGCTCATCGTGATGCCCGTGTTGGCGGCGGCGAAGAAGCTGTCGTGTCCGGCACCGCTGCTACCCGGTGCAGTCATTGACGTCGCCCTCGCCGAGTTGTTGCTTAGGCTGCGGTCTCGATGGGCAGGTTGGCCAGGCGCCATTCGAGCACGCCCTCCGCGAGTCGGGCGGCACTTCGCCCGTGTTTGGCTAGTAGGCGCACCGCGTCATGGGCGAGCACGCAGTACGCGCCGCGGCAGTAGGCCACGATGTCGTGGTTTGGGGGTAGGTCGGCGAGGTGGTCGGCGAGTTCGTCAAGGGGGATGGACCGGGCGCCGGGGATGTGGCCGGCGTTGTATTCCTCGCGCGGGCGCACATCGATGACGGTGACCTGCCCGCTATGCACTCGTTGGAGCAATTGGTTCCGGGTGACTTCTTCGGTGCCGGTACCCAGGTAGGCGCTGGCGGCAGCTTCGACGTCGGGCAGATGGGTGCTGGCCACCGTGCGCATCAACGCGAGCAGTTGGGCGACGTCGATCCCGGCCAATCGGTAGTAGATCTTGGTGCCGTCGCGGCGGGTAGTCACCAGGTTGGCCGCTTTCAATGTCTGCAGATGCGCCGACGCTGTGGTCAGACCGAGCTCGCTGGCGCGGGCCAGTGCATCGACGGTGCGCTCACCCTGGGCCAAGAGATCGAGCAGCTCGAGGCGCTTGCCGCTGGCCAGTGCCTTGCCGACGCGGGCGAACTGGTCAAACAGGGCGTTCTTGGCGGCTCGATCACCCATACCATTCTCCAATCATCTTTGGAATAGTGTAGAACATCGGTAGAGAAGACGCCGTCGACGCGTTGAAGGGAACGATCACATGGCTGGAGTCGAGCCGGTTCCGCTGGTCGATGAGGGCCTGGGCAATTCGGCCTACCTGGTCGATTTGGGTGATGGGCGGGCGTTGGTTGTTGATGTGAGCCGCGACCTTCGCGGGGTGCACGCTGCTGCTGCGCGGCGGGGGCTCACGGTGGCGTTCGCCGCCGACACCCATTTGCATGCCGACTTCCTATCCGGCGCACGCCAACTCGGCGCGACCAGCGGAACGCAGGTGTTGGCCTCGGCGGCCGGTCATCGCGAGTTCGCCCATACCGGGCTGCATGACGGCGACGAGGTGGACCTGGGCGGGTTGCGGCTACGTGCCCTCATGACACCGGGACACACCCATGAACACGTGTCGTTTCTGCTGCTCGACGGTGACCGGGAGGTTGGGGTGTTCACCGGTGGTTCCCTGCTCGTGGGCTCGGCTGCGCGCACCGATCTGGTCTCCCCCGAGCGCACCGACGAGCTCACCCGTGCCCAATACTCCTCGCTGCGGCGGCTGGCCACCCTGCCCGGTGATGTGCAGGTCTGGCCGACCCATGGCGCCGGGTCGTTCTGTTCGGCGCCGCCGGGCGCCGAACGCACCAGCACCATCGCGCACGAGTTGGCGACCAATCCGCTACTGCGCACTGCCAACGAAGAGAGCTTCGTTGCGCAGTTGCTCGGGTCGCTGGGCAGCTACCCGCCGTACTTCCGTCGGCTGGGCGAGATCAACCGGGTCGGTCCCCCCGTGCTCGATCACGATCCGAGGCTGCCCGCCCTGAGTGTCGATGCGGTGCGGACCCGGCTGGCTGATGGTGCCATCCTCATCGATGCCCGGCCGGTTTCCGTTTCGCGTCAGCGCATGTGCGCGGGGCGATCTCCATCCCGCTGCGGCCGGTGTTCGCCAGCTGGCTTGGCTGGCTCGCTCCCACCGAGCGGCCGTTGATCATCGTGCGCGACGCCGACCAGGACGTCAACGAGATCGCCTGGCAGGCGGCGAAAATCGGGTACGACAACCTCCTTGGTGAACTTGACGGCGGAATGCGCGCGTGGGCCGCGGCCTGCTACCCGGTCGCTTCGACCGCGTTTACCCGGGCCGACCGTCTCGGCGGGCGCCGGGTCCTGGACATCCGCCAACGCGCCGAGTATCTGGCCGGGCATGTGCCTGGAGCGATCAACATCGAACTCGGCGAGGTTGCCGACCGAGCCGACGACTTGCCCGATGAGCCCACCGTGGTGATGTGTGGCCACGGTGAGCGCGCGATGGGCGCCGCCAGCCTGCTTGAGCGGGCGGGGCACACCGACGTCATCGTGCTCGACGGCGGCCCCGCCGACTGGGTCGAGGCCACCGGCGGCGAACTGACAACCGGCGCGTGAAGATCGACCACCGCGAACCCCGACTCGGGCTACGGGCCAACCTCGCTCAGTTTTGCCTCCTGGTCGTGGTCAACGCCCTGGTCGGCGGAATGCTTGGCCAGGAACGGACCGTCCTACCGCTGCTGGGTGAGCGGGTGTTTGGTATCCGCGCCTACACAGCAGGGTTGTCGTTCATCCTCGTTTTCGGGGTGGCCAAGGCCGCGACCAACTACTTCGCCGGCACCTTGTCCGACCGCTTCGGCCGCAAACCCGTCCTTGTCGCGGGCTGGTTGGTCGCGGTTCCGGTGCCGCTGTTGCTGATCTGGGCACCGTCATGGTCGTGGGTCATCGTCGCCAACGTGCTGCTCGGCATCAGCCAGGGCCTGACCTGGTCCACCACCGTGGTGATGAAGATCGACCTGGTCGGCCCGGCCCGCCGCGGCCTGGCGATGGGTCTCAACGAGGCCGCCGGCTACGGCGCGGTCGCGGTCACCGCCCTGGCCACCGGCTACCTGGCGGAGTCCTATGGTCTGCGTCCGGCACCGTTTTTGCTCGGTATCGCGTTCGCCGCGCTCGGCCTCGGTCTGTCCACGCTGGCCGTGAAGGAGACCCGCGAACACGCCCGGTTCGAGGCCGCCACCCACGTGGCCCGCGCCGACGGCCGCCACGACCACCTGCACGACAAGTTAACCAACCGGGACGTGTTCGTTCAGACCAGCTTCCGTGAGCCGGCGCTGTCATCGGCCTGCCAGGCCGGCCTGGTGAACAACCTCAACGACGGCCTCGCCTGGGGCCTGTTCCCGATCCTGTTCGCCGCCGCCGGGCTGTCGGTCGGAAAGATCGGTCTGCTGGCCGCGCTGTACCCCGCGGTCTGGGGAGCCGGTCAGCTGCTGACCGGCGCACTCTCGGACCGGTGGGGCCGCAAATGGATGATCACCTCCGGAATGTGGCTCCAGGCAATCGCTCTGGGCCTGATCGCGCTGGCTGACACGTTCGCGATATGGGCGGTGGCCGCGGTGATGCTCGGCGCCGGGACCGCGCTGGTCTACCCAACCCTGCTCGCGTCGATCGGAGACGTCGCGCACCCGGGCTGGCGTGCCCGGGCGGTCGGAACCTACCGCCTGTGGCGAGACGGCGGCTTCGCGGTCGGCGCATTGCTCGCCGGTATCGTCGCCGACGCCCTCGGCGTTCGCGCTGCTATCTGGACTGTCGCCGCTCTCACCGCGGTATCCGGCCTGATCGTCGCGGCGCGGATGTATGAAACCTATCCGCGCGTCCATCGGACGGCGATAAAACCAATGCACCCGCCGCTAGCTCGATAGACCAGCGTGCCGCGGCCTCCGCGTTGATGCCTAAGAGGAAGTAATTCACCGCATCGACCTGAGTCGACCGCGGCGGCGAAATGGCTAATCCGCGTTGTCCCCGAGCCGTCGGTCGGCCACATACGCCGGGCTCTCTTTCAGCAAGCGGGTGCAGGATGCGTGGCACGATGATCCGGCCGCGGCAACGACGGGCGCCACAGAAAATCGCCAGGGAGCCAGAACCCACCGACCGACAGAAACAGGAGCCGAGTACTACGCTCACCTCCAGGTCGGAAAGCACACCGACCACACGTAACGAAGGTGTGCAGAAGCCCGGGTCGCTTCAGTTGTGGGCACTCAAAGGTGACGAGGGTTGCGTCGGGAGGTGGGGACGGGATTCGAACCCGCATAGACGGCTTTGCAGGCCGCTGCCTCGCCATTCGGCCACCCCACCCTGGCCCGTAGGAGTGCACGGTACACGCAACAGAAACTCGGCCGGCGCGCCCGGGTTTGAGCCGCCGTAGTGAGTCCGGGAGATCCACCGGCGACTCCGGACCAGCACATGCAGGCAAGACATCCTCGATGCGTAGACCCGACTTCCAGTTGACGCCTGGCAGGCAATCAGTCGACGTTCCGGGCAATGAACACGCTAACCCTGATTTCCTGAACTTCAGGTGAATTGACCGTCACCGCAGGGCCACCGGCGGACGCTGACCCGCGGGATGCTCTTCGCGTCCTAGCGGTTAGCAGCGGGATCGCTCGCCGCGCCGCTGTGCCGGTGCCGGGCCTGGGGCGGTGGCTACAGAGGGTTGGGGGTCAGGCAAGGCGGGGGTAGCGGGAACCAGCGGAGCGCTTCAAAGTGTGCTGGCAGGCCGGTAGCGCCGTCGGGAACCTCGTCGGGGCGGGCATCCAGCAGGGCGCGGGCCTCCCGCAGGTGATCACCGAGGGCTGCCTCGCCGAGGGCCTCGCAGTCATTCGGGCAGTGCAGGGTGCCAGCGTCGTCGTAGAAGAGGTCGGTGAGTCGAAAGGGGGGCTGAGCGGGCCCCCTGCGGTGGTGCCACAGGCCGGTGTCCGGATAGAAGATGTAATCGGGGAGGAGGCGGTGGCCGTAGCGGGCAAGCAGTTCGACGGCGTCGATCAGGTAATCCCGGACGGTCTCGGATATGAAGTAGTTGAAGTTGATGCGTGTCCAGCCGGGTTTGATTCCCTCGCAACCCAACTCGATTTCGTCGCGGTAGGCGCGGGAATGCTGCGCGTCGATGCTCAGGAGCCGATGCCCGTAAGGGCCGGCGCAGGAGCAGCCGCCGCGGGCTTGAATGCCGAACAGGTCGTTGAGAAGGGCTGCAACGAAGTTGTGGTGCAGGTAGCGCTGGCCGCCCGACCGGATCCGGAAGGACACGATGGAAAGTCGTTGAGCATCGGGATGGCCAAGGATTTCGATGTTCGGGTCAGTCTGCCACCGCTCCAGCGCCCGGCACCATAGTCGGTGTTCGCGTTGCGCGATCAGATCGGTGCCCACGGCGTCTTTGAGCGCGAAAACCATTCCAGCCCTGATTGACTCGATGATGGCCGGGGTGCCGCCCTCTTCGCGGGCGATGGGGTCATCAAGGTAGCGATGTTCAGTCGGATCCACGAAGGCCACCGTTCCGCCTCCCGGCGTGGTGGGTACGGCGTTGCGGACCAGCTCACGGCGGACCACCAGGACCCCGGGGGTCTGGGGCCCACCGACGAACTTATGCGGCGAGAGGAAGATGGCATCCTTATGATCGCCGCGGCTGAGGGCGCTGTCCCGCATCCGAATCGGGACGTAGGGCCCGGCAGCGGCGTAGTCCCAGAAGGACAACGCGCCGTACTTGTGCAGGAGCGTGGCGATCCGGTCGGTGTCTGACAAGACCCCGGTAACGTTGGAGGCGGCTGAGAAGCTGCCGATGCGTAGTGGGCGGTCCGCGAAGTGGATGAGCCGCTGCTCCAGTTGTGCCAGATCGATGTGACCGTCGGCGTCTTCGTCGATCACCACCAGGTCGGCGATGGACTCCCGCCACGGCAATTCGTTGGAGTGGTGTTCGTAGGGGCCCACGAAGACCACCGGCCGTTCCCGGTCGGGGATCTCTTCGCCCCATCGGTAGCGCTTGGCCAGCCCGGACGGAACGCGCAGTTCGAGAATGTCGACCAGCTTGTTCACCGCGGCTGTTGCGCCTGACCCGCAAAAGATCACCAGATCGTTCTCGGTGCCGCCGACGGCGTCGTGGATGATCTGGCGTGCATCCTGCCGAAGCTGTGAAGTCTGTAGTCCGGTGCCGGAGCTTTCGGTGTGTGTGTTGGCGTAGCGCGGCAAGACGTGCTCGCGGATGAAGTCCTCGAGGAAATCCAGCGATCGCCCGGAAGCCGTGTAGTCGGCGTAGGTGATGCGGCGTCGACCGTAGGGTCCGTCTAGGACCGCGCAGTCACCGATGACTCCCCGCCGGACCCGTTCGAGCAGAGGCGAGGTGGGTAGCGGCTGCGCCGAGACGCCCCCAGTCCTAATCGCCGTGGTCATGTAGGCACTCCCTTTCTACGGCAATTAACAAGGACCCCGCCAGCGCCAGTGTGACCTCGGGTCGTGAGCTACACCAGGGTCGTTGGTCCCCCGGGGACGGGCGCGCAGGGCCTCGACCGCCACTGCGGAAGCTCTGGCACGAGTGACCGAGCCGGAGGAAGAGCGGGACCGGTCCACTGCGTCGTCCTGATCATCTTCGGGATCTGGACGCTGACGCGTGGCGACGGGCTGACCGACGAGTTGCGGGTCGGGCGTGCCGCGGTCGGGCAGAACGACGCGCTGCAACGCGGCAACTACGCCGATTTCCGCAGTACACCTTTGCGGCCGAGCAGGGCAGAGAGGCCGAAGTGCTTGCTCACCAAGGGCAGTCGACGATCGTCAAGGGCGCGCGTTTCGTCGATGACGTCACCGGCGTGGCCGTCAACGGTGAGCGCGCCACCGCGACGGTGGTCTACCACTTCGAGCGCTCGCCGGCCGACAAGATCAAGTCGGCGATGACGTTCGCCCGCGAGGACGGGGAGTGGAAGGTTTGTTCGCCGGGACCCGCCTAACTGTGGAAAAGCCTAAGTAAGCGCGTCGATCGGTTCAGTGTCGGCGGGAACGATATAAAACCAAAACCATATACAGAACGCTGAATATAAACCTACACTGTCGGCGTGTCGGTGTCTCCACCAGCGGTTATCGGATTCTGGTCGCTCAGAGCGCACTTGGCGCCACTGAGCGAATCGATTGCGCCGGAGCCGGCGAGGAGCCTACCCGTGTGAACGGCGCTTCGTGGTCCAAGCCCGTCTTCGCCATCGGGGATTTCGTCGTTCTCGTCGGTGAAACTTTCGGCGCGATGTTCCGGCGGCCGTTCGCCTGGCGCGAGCTGTTGGATCAGGTCTGGTTCGTGGCGAGGGTGTCGATCGTTCCGACCCTTGTGCTGTCGATCCCCTACACCGTGCTCATCGTCTTCACGCTGAACATCGTGCTGCTGGAGGTCGGCGCCGGCGACCTGTCCGGCGCCGGCGCAGCGCTGGCATCGGTCACCCAGGTCGGTCCAGTGGTCACCGCGATCGTCGTCTCCGGCGCGGGTTCCACCGCGATGTGTGCTGATCTGGGCGCACGCACCATTCGCGAGGAGATCGACGCGATGAAGGTCATCGGCGTCAACCCCATCCAGGCCCTCGTGGTGCCCCGCGTGATCGCCGCGACATTCGTTGCACTGATGCTCTATTCGGTGGTCGCGGTGGTCGGGCTGTCGGGAAGCTACTTCTTCGTGGTGTTCATCCAGCACGTCACGCCGGGGGCTTTCGTCGCCGGGATGACCTTGCTGACCGGCCTGCCGCAGGTGATCGTGTCCCTCGTCAAGGCGCTGCTGTTCGGCCTGTCGGCCGGTCTGATCGCCTGCTACAAGGGGCTGTCCGTCGGCGGCGGCCCGACCGCGGTTGGCAACGCCGTCAACGAGACCGTGGTGTTCGCGTTCATGGCGCTGTTCCTCGTCAATATCCTCGCCACCGCGTTCGGCGTGAAGGTGGCGCCGTGACCCAACTGCACAAAGTGGTCGACACGACCCGCATCCTGGGGGAGCAGACGGCGTTCTACGGCAACGCGCTCACGGCCACGCCAGACGCCGTCCGGCGCTATCCGGCGGAGGTACTGCGGCTGATCGCCGTCATGGGAATGGGCACCGGGGCGCTGGCCGTCATCGGCGGCACAGTGGTCATTGTCGGATTCCTCACGCTGTCCACCGGCGCCCTGATCGCCGTGCAGGGCTACAACACCCTGTCGAACGTCGGGATCGAAGCCCTCACCGGGTTTCTGGGGGCTTTCCTCAACGTCCGGTTCATCGCACCGGCGACCGCGGGCGTGGCACTGGCCGCGACCATCGGTGCCGGTGCCACCGCGCAGATCGGCGCCATGCGTATCAACGAGGAGATCGACGCGCTGGAGGTGATGGGCATCCGGGCGATCACCTACCTGGCGTCCACCCGCATCGTGGCCGGCGTGATCGCCGTCATTCCGATCTACACCGTTGCCGTGCTGATGTCGTTTCTGGCCACCCGGTTCGGCACGACGATCATCTACGGACAGTCCCGGGGCGTCTACGACCACTACTTCTCCACGTTCCTGCACCCGACCGACCTCTTGTGGTCGTTCATGGAGGCGCTGGCGATGGCGGCCGCCGTCATGGCCATCCACACCTACTACGGCTATACCGCCACCGGAGGTCCGGCGGGCGTCGGCGAGGCGGTCGGACGCGCGGTGCGCACCTCGATCACCGCGGGGGTTTTCATTCTGTTGACGATCACGCTGTCCGTATACGGGCAGTCCGGCAACTTCCACCTGTCGGGGTGACGTGAATGGCCAACCGACCCTGGCGAGGAAAGATCGACCCGATCTGGTGGGCACCCGTGCTGATTCTCGTGATCGCGGCATTGACGACCCTGACCGCCCTGCTGTTCTCCGGAGCGCTACGAGATACGGTCCCGCTCACCTTGGTCTCCGACCGGGCCGGTCTGGTCATGGAGAACGGCGCGAAGGTCAAACTGCGCGGCGTACAAATCGGCGAGGTCACATCCATCGGCAGCGATCGAGGCCCGGGTGGGACCAATCTGTCGAAACTGAATCTGAAGATCGATCCTGGACCATTCAAGTACCTGCCGAGCAACGTCGAGGCGGAGATCAAGTCCAGCACCGCCTTCGGCGCCAAGTACGTCGATCTCATCGTCCCCTCGGACGGCGGCAGCGCGGGGCGCCTCAAGCCCGGCGCCGTGCTGCGCTCACGCAATGTCACCGTCGAGGTCAACACCGTGTTCGAGAACCTGCAGTCCGTTGTGCACTCCATCGACCCGGCGAAGCTGAACGCGGTGCTCTCGGCGGTGGCCGAAGCGGTACGCGGCAAGGGTGATCGCATCGGCGAGGCGATCACCGCCGCGAACAACGTGCTGCTCGCCGTGAACCCGCGGATGCCGACCGTCCAGCGGGACTGGCAGTTGCTCGGCCAGACCGCGCAGGCGTATTCGGATGCGGCGCAGAACATTCTGTCGATCCTGGACTCGTTCTCGACGACCAGCACCACGATCACCACGCACGCCGCGGCGCTCGACCAGCTGCTGCTATCCGCGGTCGGATTCTCCGAATCGGGGATCAACACGATCGGTGCAAACCAGCCGAACCTCGTGCGGGCAATGAACATCCTCGATCCGACGACCGCCCTGCTGATGAAGTACTCGCCCACCTACACCTGCCTGTTCCAGGGCGCCCAGTGGTTCCTGGACCACGGCGGGCGAGATGCGCTGGGCGGCAACGGCAAATCGGTAATCATGGACGCGGCGCTGCTGGCCGGCGACGACCCGTATCGCTATCCCGACAACCTGCCGATCGTCAACGCCAAGGGCGGGCCCGGCGGCAAGCCGAGCTGCGGCTCGCTGCCCGACGCCAGCAAGAACTTCCCGGTGAAATACCTCGTCACCGACACCGGGTTCGGCACCGGCCTCGACGTCCGACCCAATCCCGGCATCGGCTTCCCCGGCATCGCCAACTGGTTCCCGGTTACCAAGGGAGTGCCTGAACCGCCGAAGATCCGCTACCCAGGCGGCCCGGCACCGGGTCCGGCGCCGCCCTACCCTGGGGCACCTCCGTACGGCGCGCCGGAGTACGGGCCAGACGGAACACCGCTCTACCCGCCACCGCCGGGGGGCACGCCATGAGATCCGGGACCATTCGCGCCGTCACGCGCGTGGCGCTGTTCACCGCGATGTGCCTGGTCTTCATGTTCGTCCTGGTGACGGTGTTCGGGCAGTTCCGATTCGACTCGCGGGTGTCCTACAGCGCTGTGTTCACGAATGTGTCGGGTCTCAAAGGCGGCAACTTCGTCCGCATCGCCGGCGTGGAGGTCGGCAAGGTCAGCGACATGGTCCTGCACAAGGACGGCACCGTGACCGTGGATTTCGCCGTCGACAAGGGACTGAACCTCACCGAGGGCACTAGGGCGGCGGTGCGCTACGAGAACCTGATCGGCGACCGGTATCTGTCCCTCGAAGACGGGCCGGGTTCGGTGCGGAAACTCCAACCGGGGCAGACGATTCCGCTGGCACGGACGTCGCCCGCGCTCGACGTCGACGCGCTGATCGGCGGCTTCCGGCCGCTGTTTCGCGCGTTGGATCCCGACCAGGTCAACGCGCTGTCCGGCGAACTGCTGAAGGTGTTCCAGGGCCAGGGCGGCACCATCGCGTCGGTACTGGCCCAGACCTCGGCACTGACCACGACACTGGCCGGCCGCGATGAGCTAATCGGCCAGGTCATCACCAACCTGAACACCGTGCTTGGCACCTTCGCCGCCCGTGACGATCAGTTCTCAACCGGGTTGGACAAGCTGTCACAGCTCGTGGCCGGCCTGGCCGACCGCAAGACCGACATCACCAATGGCGTGGCCTACATCAACGCCGCGGCGGCATCGGTCGCCGACCTCCTGACCGTCGCACGCCAGCCGATCAAGGAAGCCGTGACGCAGACGGACCGGTTCTCGGGCCAGGTCATGGCCGATCACGACTACGTCGACGACCTGGTCAAGACCCTTCCCGACGCCTACCAGGTGCTGGCCCGCAACGGCCTGTACGGCGACTACTTCGGCTTCTACCTCTGCGACGCGGTTCTCAAGGTCAACGGCAAGGGCGGCCAGCCGGTGTTCGTCAAACTCGCGGGTCAAGACACGGGACGGTGCACACCCAAATGACGCGAATCCCCTTCAAAACACCCAAGATCAAGCCGCTGGCCGAGCGCAACCGGGTGACGGTCGGTGTGGTCGGAATCCTCATCGTGGTCGCCCTGGTGGTCGCCGTCTTCTCCTACGACAAGATCCCGTTCATCAAACGCACCTCCGACTACTCCGCCTACTTCGCCGAGGCCGGCGGCATCAAGTCCGGCAGTGACGTGCGGGTGTCGGGCCTCGCGGTCGGCAGGGTCTCCGACATCCACCTGGACGGGACGAAGGTGCTGGTGGACTTCACCGTCCGCGACGGCGTCGAACTCGGCGACCGGACCGAGGCCGCCATCAAGACCGAAACCGTGCTCGGCACCAAGTTTCTCGAACTCACCCCGCGCGGCGAGGGCACGCTGACCGGCACCATCCCGCTCGAACGAACCAGGTCGCCCTACGACCTGCCGACCGCGTTGGGTGACTTGACCACCACCATCAGCGCTTTGGACACCACCCAGCTGTCCGCTGCGCTCACGACATTGGCCGACACCTTCAAGGACACCCCACCCGACCTGAAGATCGCGCTGGAGGGGGTGGCACGGTTCTCCGACACCCTCAACACCCGCGACGCGAAGCTGCGCGACCTGCTGGCCAATGCCAACACGGTCACCGCGGTGCTGGCCAAGCGCAGCGATCAGATCGCCCGTTTGGTGGTCAATGCCAACGCGCTGTTGGCCGAGCTGCTGTCGCAACGCGATTCCCTCGACGCCTTGATGAACAATCTCACGGCGGTCTCCAAGCAGATCTCCGGTCTCGTCGGCGACAACCGGACCCAACTCAAGCCTGCCGTCGACAAACTCAACGGCGTGCTGGGGATCCTGGACAATCGCAAGAAGGAACTGCAGCGCACCCTGTATCTGCTTCGGCGGTATGCGATGTCATTCGGCGAAGTGCTGGGATCGGGCCCGTTCTTCAAAGCCTCGGTGGTCAACCTCGCTCCGGGCCAGTTCTCCCAACCATTCATCGACTCCGCGTTCTCCGATCTGGGTCTGGACCCCAATGTGAAGGTGCCGTCACAACTGGTCGACCCGGGAGTCGGCCAGCCCGCCGCGCCGCCGCTGCCGGTACCGTATCCGCGAACGGGGCAAGGCGGAGAGCCGAATCTGAACCTGCCAGATGCGATCACAGGCAACCCCGGCGATCAGGGCTGCGGTCCGCCCGGCTTGCCGCTGCCCGGTCCTACTGGCTGCTACCCGTACCGCGAGCCGCTGCCCGCACCGCCGCCCGGTGGGCCGCCGCCCGGGCCGCCCGCCCTGGCGCCGGCGCCCGGCGAACTGCCGCCGCCGTCCATCCCGCCCCTACCGCCGCAACCCGCACCCGCAGGCGGGGGGAACTGACCATGCTCCGACGCGTCGTACGGATCGCGACCGCGATCGCGCTGCTCGCGATGCTGATCGTCGCGATAACCGTGGTGGCCACACCATGGTGGCGCCACGTCAGCAGGAACACCTACGTCGCCTACTTCACCAACACCAACGGTCTCTACACCGGTGACGAGGTCCGCATCCTGGGTGTCGCCGTCGGAACAGTGGAGAAGATCGAGCCGCAGCCCAGCGCCGCGAAGGTCACCTTCTCCGTCGACAGGCAGTACCCGGTGCCCGCCGACGTCCAGGCAGCGATCTTGTCGCCGTCGCTTGTCAGTGCGCGGGCGCTTCAGCTCGTCCCGGCGTACTCCAGCGGGCCGCAATTGGCTGACGGCGCCATCATTCAGCTGGAGCACACCGCGGTTCCCGTCGAATGGGACGACCTGCGCCGGCAGCTGGAGAAGCTCACCGACTCGTTGCAGCCCACCACGCCGGGCGGCCCCAGCGCGGTGGGTGAGTTCATCAACAGTGCCGCGGCCAATCTGCGCGGTGAAGGTGACACCGCACGCGACACGGTCATCAAACTCTCCAAGGCGGTTTCGGCCCTGGGCGACCACAGCACCGACATCTTCAGCACGGTGCGCAACCTGCAGTTGCTGGTATCCGCACTGTCCTCCAGCAGTGATGTGCTTGCCGCGTTCAACACCAACCTGGCCGACGTGTCGACCGTGCTGTCCAACACGCCAAACGAGGTTGCCGATGCGACCCATGGACTCGACGGTGCGGTGAACGACCTGCGCGGCTTCGTCGCCGAGAACCGAGAGGGTCTGGGCGTCACCTTCGACCACCTCAACGCGATCACCACGGCTCTGAACGACAGCCGTGGCGATGTCAAGCAGGTGCTCCACATCGCGCCTTCGGTGTTCGCAAACTTCACCAACATCTACCAGCCCGCGCAGAGCGCGATCTCAGGCATCCTCGCCCCGGTGAACTTTGCCGACACCGTCCAATTCATCTGCAGCGCGATTCAGTCCGCGTCGCGCGAGGGTTGGGAACAGTCGTCGAAGTTATGTGTCCAGTATCTGGCGCCGATCATCAAGAACCGGCAGTACAACTACCCACCACTCGGGATCAACCCGTTCGTCGGTGCGTCGGCGCGGCCCAACGAGATCACCTACAGCGAGGACCGGCTGAATCCGCACTTGCCACCGGATGTGCCTGTAGCGCCGACCGATCCGGCCGCTGCGCTGGCGGCCGAAGCGCCGTCGGCGACACCCACCGACCCCGGCCAGGGACTGCAGGGCCTGATGGTCCCCGGGGGCACACCGTGAGACGCCTGCTGGCCGCGGCGCTCGCCGTCGTTTGTGTTTCCGCGATCCCGGGATGTCAGTGGCGTGGCCTGAATTCGCTGAGCCTGCCGGGAACCACGGGAACAGGCAACGATTCGTACACCGTCCAGGCGCAGTTGCCCGACGTGGTGACCATCCAGCAGAACACCCGGGTCCGTGTTGCCGACGTCAACGTCGGTAACGTCACCAAGATCGAGGTGCAAGACTGGCACGCCCTGGTGACCATGCGCATCAACGGCGATATCCACCTACCGGCGAACAGCACCGCCAAAGTCGGGCAGACCAGCCTGCTGGGATCCCAGCACATCGAACTGGCGCCACCCACCGACGAGCCGCCCCAGGGCGAACTGAAGAACGGTTCGCTGATCCCGCTGTCCCGGGCCAGCACGTATCCGACCACCGAGCAGACATTGGCGTCGGTGTCGATTCTGCTCAACGGCGGCGGGCTGGGTCAGCTCCAGGAGATCAACCAATCGTTCGCCAAGGCGCTGGCCGGCCGTGAGAACGACATGCGCAGCCTGCTGACCCAACTGGACACCTTCATCTCCCAGCTCAACGCCCAGACCGACGACATCATCACCGCCACCGAGAAGCTCAACTCGTTGGCCGGGCAGGTCGCCGCCAAGGACCAGACAGTCGACAAGGCGCTCACCACGATCCCGCAGGCGCTGGCGGTGCTCGCGGACTCACGCACCAAGTTGGCGAACGCCATTGATGCGCTTGGGAAATTCGGCGCCATCGCCACCTCGACGGTCAATCAGACCAAAGACTCGCTCGTGGACAACCTGCGCAACATCGCACCGGTGCTGCGGGAACTGGCCAACGCCGGGCCGGCGCTGACCAAGGGGCTGGACTTCCTGTCCACGTACCCGTGGGTGAAAAGCACCATTCCCAACTGGTTCCGCGGAGACTTCGCCAACATCACCCTCGTCATCGACCTGACCTTGAGCCGGATCGACAGCGGCCTGTTCACCGGGACGAGGTGGGAGGGCAACCTGACCGAACTCGAGATGCAGTGGGGCCGCACCATCGGCCAGATGCCGAGCCCCTATACCGCGGGCAACCCGTTGATCGCCCCCTACCACACCGGGGGTTACTAGCGTGGTGCGCCTGCCCCGCCCGGTCTGGCGACAGTTGGCGATCCTGACGGCCATCACCGTCGTCGCCGTCGGTGTGATGGCGTTCGGCTTCGTGAAAGTGCCGGAGTTGCTCGGGATCGGGCGGTATACGGTGACGGTCGACCTGCCCGCATCAGGCGGGCTGTACCCGACATCTGTGGTGAGCTATCGCGGAACCGAAGTCGGCCGGGTCACATCGATCGACGTCACCCGCGACGGCGTTCGTGCCGTTCTGACACTGGACTCGTCCACCCCAATCCCGGCCCCGGTCTCGGCGGCGGTTCACAGCCGCTCCGCTATCGGCGAACAGTTCCTCGAGCTGACTCCGAAGCCGGACAGCACCGGAAAACTGCGGAACGGCGATGTCATCCCCGTCGGCTCGGTCCAGATTCCTCCCGACATCGCAAACCTGCTCGACACCACGAACAAAGCGCTGGAGGCGATCCCGCAGGACAACCTCCGCACGGTCGTCGACGAAGCCGCCAAAGCCGTCGGCGGGCTGGGACCTGAACTGTCCCGGATCGTCGACGGATCGACGGCGCTGGCGATCGAAGGGGGAAAGACCATTGATCCGCTGACACAGTTGATCGACCAATCTCCGCCGGTGCTCAACTCCCAAGTGCGGAGCGCGGATTCGATCGCCACCTGGGCCCAGCACGTTGCCTCGATCACCGGTCAGTTCAAGGCGCAGGACCAGGCCTTCGCCGACCTGCTCACGGTAGGCGCTCCGGCGCTGGGTGAGGGCAAGGCGCTGTTCGACCGGGTCGCCCCCGCGTTGCCGGTGCTGCTGGCCAATCTGGTGAGCCTCGGCGACATCGCGGTGGCCTACAACCACGACATCGAGCAGCTGCTGGTCCTCTTCCCGCAGGGCACCGCTGTGATGTCGGCGATCGCCGTCGCGGACTCCGGTGTCAAACAGTCGTATCGGGGCATCTACCTCGACTTCAACCTCAACCTCAACCTGCCGCCGCCCTGCAACACCGGGTTCCTGCCGGTCCAGCAGCAGCGCTCGCCCTCGGACCAGGACTACCCCGAGCGGCCGGCTGGCGACTTGTACTGCCGGATCCCGCAGGACTCCGACATGAATGTCCGTGGCGTGCGCAATATTCCGTGCGAGACCAACCCCGCCAAGCGCGCCCCGACAGTCGAGCTGTGCGAGAGCGACCAGCAGTACGTCCCGCTCAACGACGGCTTCAACTGGAAGGGTGACCCCAACGCGACGTTATCCGGTCAGGGTGTGCCGCAGTACGCCCCTGGCGCCGATCCGCGGTTGCCACCGCCGTTGGGCACCGGCACTGCGCCCCCGCCACCCGGCGCGGCCCCGCCCGCCGCACCGCCAGTCGCCTTCGTTCCCTATGACCCGGCCACCGGCGGCTACATCGGCCCGGACGGCCGGCGCTACACCGAGGGCGACTTGGCCCACCCGGGCAACAAAACCTGGCAGTCGCTACTGGTGCCGCCATCGTCGTGACGAGTTGCCGTCATCCACCGATCGCGCTCATGGACCGGTCGGGCTGGACGAATCCGGGTCCGTTGATCCCGTGCCCGGCGGGCTTGGCCCACATGGCGGCCCGCCACGCGGCTTCCACGGTGTCGTCGTCGGCCCCGCCGCGGAGCAGTCCGCGCAGATCGCTCTCCTGCCGGGAGAACAGGCAGCTGCGGACCTGGCCGTCGGCGGTCAACCGGGTGCGGTCGCAGTCCGAACAGAACGTATGCGTCACCGAGGCGATGATGCCGACCTTGTCGGGGCTGCCGTCGACGGTCCACAGCTCGGCGGGTGCAGAGCCGCGCGGCGCCGGATCGGGTGTCAGCCGGAAGTGTCGGCGCAGAGCCGCCAGAACATCGTGGGCGGTCAGTACCTCGTCGCGACGCCATCGATGATCGGAGTCCAAGGGCATCTGCTCGATGATGCGCAACTGGTAGCCGTGCTGCAGGCAATGCCGCAGTAGCTCGAGGCGTCGCGCGGCCCGGTCTGCGGGTCCAGTACCGCATTGACCTTGATCGGGGACAGACCGGCAGTCCGCGCGCCGGCCAAAACCTTCCAGCACGTCATGGAGCCGGTCGCGGCGGGTGGTCGCGGCGAAGCGCGCCCGATCGAGGGTGTTCAGCGACACGTTGACCCTGTCCAAGCCGGCGCGGGCCAGGCCGGCCGCGCGCGCTGCCAGCCCAATCCCGTTGGTGGTCAGCGCGATCTCGGGCCGGGGCGCCAGTGCGGCCGCCGCTGCTACCACGTCCTCGAGGTTCTTCGCCACCAACGGCTCACCGCCGGTGAACCGCACGCTGGTGATGCCCAGCCGGGTCACCGCGATCCGCAGCAGCCTGATCAGTTTCGTCGGTCCCCAGCAACTCGCGGTTCGGCAGCCAATCCAGACCGTCGGCGGGCATGCAGTAGTTGCAGCGCATCGGTCAGCGAAATGCGCAGATCGGTAGCGATCCGTCCGTAGGTGTCACGCAGCGGGCGCTGCACCGACGGCACACCGAGCGCGACCACCGTCATCTCAGTTGAAGGAGTCGCCGCATGCGCACGATCCGGTCGCGTTCGGGTTGTCGATCGTGAAACCCTGCTTCTCGATGGTGTCGACGAAGTCGATCGTCGCGCCCTGCACGTAGGGGGCGCTCATCCGGTCGACCGTCAGGGCGATGCCACCGAACTCGACACTCAGGTCACCGTCGAGGGTGCGGTCGTCGAAGAAGAGGTTGTAGCGCAGACCCGCGCACCCGCCGGGCTGCACCGCGACGCGCAGCGCCAGGTCGGCGCGGCCCTCCTGATCGAGCAACGACTTCGCTTTGGCAGCAGCGCTTTCGGTGAGGATCACACCGTGGGCCGCGGTGGTTGTCGACTCGTTCTGGACGGTCATAACGCGCCTCTCGTCGTAGTTTGGTACGTGCCGTCAGACGACGGCGAGGGGAAGGGATCGGCCGGCGATGCTGCGCCGCGACGTCGGCAGGGACATCGCGATGCGGGTGAGCTCGCGGGCGGAGCCGGCCCGGGGCGCGGTGACGACGACGGGTGCGCCGCCGTCGGCCGGCTTCGCGCAACGCGAGATCCAGCGGGACGTGACCGAGCAGGGGAGCACCGGCCTCCGCGGCGAGTTGCTCCCCACCGCCGGTGCCGAATACCGCGGTGTGGGCGTGGCATTCTGCGCACTCGGACGCGGACATGTTCTCGATGACACCCGCGATCGGGGTGCCGGTCTCGGCCGCCATCTTCGCCACCCGCGTCGCCACCACCCGGGCGGTGGCTTGCGGGGTGGTGACCGCCAGCAACATCGTGTCCGGAAGCAGCTGCAGCAGTGACAAAGTGGCGTCACCGGTCCCGGGCGGGAGATCGACGAACAACGCGTCGAGATCGCCCCAGTAGGTGTCGGTGATGAACTGCTCCATCGCCTTGTGCATCATCGGCCCGCGCCAGACGATGGGCTGGTTCTCGTTGACGAAGAACCCGATCGACATCAGGGACACGCCGTAGGCCGGGACCGGCAGCATCAGCTCGCCCAGCACGACGGGGGGACGGCGCACGCCGAACAGATGGGGAATCGAGTAGCCCCAGACGTCGGCGTCGAGCAGACCCACCCGCTTGCCGGAGGCGGCAAGCGCCGCAGCGAGATTGGCGGCGACGGTACTCTTGCCGACACCGCCCTTGCCGCTGGCCACCGCATAGATCTGGGCGCCGCCGGCGCCGAGCCCGTCCGGTCAACGACGTCGCGTCACGGGCCAGCTGCTCGGCGAGTTCGACCCGCTCGCGCACCGGCATCGTGACGACGTCGACATCGACCACGCCGACACCGTCGACGACGCGGACCGCCGCCTCGACGGCGCTGCGGAGTTCGCTGACGAGCGGGCAGGTCGCGGTGGTCAGCCGCAGCTGCAGGCTGCACCCGGCCGCCGCGGCCTACCGACGTGGACGCCGATCATGCCGAGTTCGCCCAGCGGCCTTCCGATTTCGGGGTCCAATACCGCCTCGGCCACCGCGCGCACCTGCCCGGGGTCAGCGTGCACTGTCGTCACCGCCTATCTCGGAATGCCCGCCGGCGCGGCTTCACCGGCCGCATCAGGAATTCGGGACGGCGCTGACCGCCGGGACCCAGCGTCGGCCGGGCCTTCGCCAGCCACTCGTGATAGACCTCCGTCGAACGCTTGGTGTCGACATACACGTCGCCGTACTGGTCGCCGGGGTGCGCCTTCTCCATCCGTACCTTCTGCAGCCAGCAATGCATGCCGGAGTGCGGGTCAGGCTGCACACCGAACGCGAGGTTCTGGTGCACGCCAGGGTCGGTCCACCAGATCCGCGAGGAGTCCGGGTCGTCGGAGGCGAACGGCTCGACGCCGCCGCGGTAGCGCAGCAGCCAGGAGTCCGGCCCGTCGGGGTGGCTGATGTCCGCCAGACCCTGCACCCACCGGCTGCCCTCGTTGCCGTGCAGGCGCCACCGGCCCATGTGGTGGGACAGCGCGCAGACCCCAGGCCGGATGCCCTCGGTGACCCAGACCCTGGCGACCAAATAGCCGATCGAGGTGTTCAGCCGAACCAGGTCGCCGGACTTCACACCGTGGCGCTGCGCGTCACGCGAGTTGAGCCACAGCGGGTGGGAGTTGGAGAGCTCGTTGAGGTACTTGGCGTTGCCCGACCGGGTGTGGATGAGCGTCGGCAGCCGGAAGGTGGGCACCAGCACCAACTCGCCGGCGTTCGAGGTCGATCTCGTCGCGAGCGACATGCGAGCGGATGTAGCCGGGCGTGGCGTACTCCTCCCAGCCCCAGTCCCGCATCGTGGTGGAGTACACCTCGAGCTTGCGGCTCGGGGTGAGCCAGCCGGCGACCTCGCTGCCGTCGTCGAGCCGTACCCCGACCGCGCCGGCCTCGCCGATCAGCGGCGGCACCGAGTCGTCGGTGGTCGGTTTGCGCAGCACGCCCTCCTCGTCTGGCTCGGCCCCGTCGAGCTCGGCGGCGGTGAGCGGGCGCTCGTCCAGCCGATAAACATCCGACTGAACTTCGACGACGCCGTAGCGCCGCATGTAGGCCAGCGGGGTCATGCCCTCCGCGGCGGCCTTCTCGGGCAGGCCGGGTACCCGGTTTTCGAAGATCCACCCGTAGTAGTCGTCGACGGTGACCTTCTCACCGGGACGGTCGGGGGACTCGAAGTGCTTGCGGATGCCCAGCGAGCCGTCCGGGTCGATCCGCCAGGACAGCTCGAACCACAGCTCGTTCTCTTCCCACACCTCGCCGGGGTTGGCGTCGCGGGTGTCGCCGACCTCCATGCCGAGCCGTTCCATCGCGACCCGGCGGACCGGCTGGCGAAAACCGAGCCACTTCGAGGCGTGCGTCTCGTAGGAGTGGGTGTCGTGCCGCTCGGTCGAATGCCCCACGGGCAGGATGAGGTCGGCGAATTCCGCGGTCTCCGACCAGGTCGGGGTCAGCGCGACGTGCAGGCCCACTTTGTCCTTGTCGGACAGTGCCCGCATCCAGGTGAATCCGTCCGGGTAGGTCCAGATCGGGTTGAACACGCGGGAGAAGTAGACCTCGAGCTTGCCTCGGCCTTCGTTCAGGAAGTGCGGCAGCAGGATGGACATCTCGTTGCAGGTCAACGGGTACTCGCGCGGCCAGCTCAGCTCGTTCCACCCGTCGTGGGCCGGCACATCCGGGCCGTGGGGAATGAACTTGTCCCATCCGTTGGGGCTGGTGCCGCCCCTGGTGCCGATCGACCCCGTCAGTGCCAGCACGAACCACAGCGCGCGTGCCACCTGCCAACCGCCGAGGTTGCCGGCAGCGGCGGAGCGCCAGACGTGGGCGGCGAGCCGATGGTCGCAGTTCGCGACGAGCCGGGCGGTCTCCTCGATGCGCTCGATCGGGACCTGGGCCTCCTCGGCGGCGAATTCGAAGGTGTACTCGGCGTAGTCGTCCTCGAGCGCGTCCAGAAACGCCTCGAACGTTCGCGGGGCGCTCGGATGGCGCTGTTCGAGGTAGGTCTCCCAGTTGAACCAGCGACGCAGGAACGGCTCGTCGATCGAGCGGGTGCGCAGCAGGTAGGAGGCGATGGCAAGAAGGATCGCGGCCTCGCTGCCCGGCCACGGGGCGATCCACACATCGGCGTGACTCGCGGTGTTGGACATCCGCGGGTCGACCACGACGAGCTTGGCACCGCCCTGCTTGCCCTCCATGATCCGCTGGGCGTGCGGGTTGAAGTAGTGGCCGGTCTCCAGGTGACTGGACAGCAGCAGGATCACCTTGGCGTTGGCGTGGTCGGGAGATGGGCGGTCATAGCCGGCCCACAGCGTCATGCCCAGGCGGGCGCCGGACGAACACACGTTGGTGTGGCTGTTGTGTCCGTCGACTCCCCAGGCCTGCAGCATCCGCTCGGCGAAGCCGTCCTCGCCCGGTCGCCCGACGTGGTAGACGACCTCGTCCGTGCGGCCCTCGACGATGGCTTTCCTGATCCGGCCGGCGATGTCGTCCAGCGCCTCGTCCCAACTGACCTGCTGCCACTGGCCGCCGCCGCGTTCGCCGACCCGGCGCAGCGGATGCAGGATCCGTTCGGGGTCGTTGACCTGGTTGATCGTCGCGGGTCCCTTGGCGCAGTTGCGTCCCCGCGAGCCCGGGTGCGCCGGGTTGCCCTCGACCTTCTTGATCGAGAGATCCTCTTTGTCGACGTAGGCCAGCAGCCCGCACGCCGACTCGCAGTTGAAGCACGTCGTGGGTACCAGCAGATAGGTGTGTGGCACCTTGCGCGGGTGCGCCTTGGCGTCGTACTCGACGTGGTTGTCCCAGTCCGATACCGGCGGGAAGTTGCGCAGGTGCTCGTGGGTGCGGCCGCCGGGCAACTCATGGGTGCCCGGGGCGTCGTGGGCGGTGTCGGTCATGTCTGTCATGCCTCCGAGGTAGTGGTGGGGTGGTTCGGTGTCATGACAGGGGAACGTCCTGCCCGGCCCGGACGAACACGGACTCGTAGATCAGCAGGGCAACCTGCACGGCCAGCCCGGCCAGCGCCACGAGCAGCACCGTGGTGCCGGCCCAGCCGACGGCAGCCAGCACTGCGGCGACCGCCGGCCAGGGCGACCGCGCCGCGCCCAGAAGGCCCGTGCGTACCGCCCGTGGGTGATCATGTGGGCGGCAGCGGCCGCACCTGCGGTCGCATGCCTGCCGCCGTACTCCAGCAGCAGCATCAGCAGGTGCACGACGGTCGCAATCGTCAGCGCGGCACCGATCAGGACAACGCCCGCCGCCGCGGTGCCGGCGATGGCCGCGGCCACCGCGAGCGCGCCGGCGCCGACCATGACCGCCTGGGCGAGCAGGTGCCAGAAGAGCAGCGGGGACTGCCACAGGTCGCGGCCCTCGGCCTGGCCGAAGAGGAACGCCGTGTAGCCGGCGACCATGGCACCGGTGGGGATGGCCAGCCAGGCCAGGACGGTGAACGCCGTGCCGGCGGAGCCGATCAGGCCTGCCTCTACCGCGATGCCGAGCAAGCAGCCAGATCCCGGATACCGCGGCGAAGGACGCCAATGCGTACGAGCCGAGCACGAGCCACGACCCGAAGTTGGACTTGGTCAGCAGGTAGTAGAACCGTTCGGGCCGTTTGAGATCCCAGATGAGCAGCCCGCCGGTGGCGGCGGTGCCGACCAGGCCGAGAGCCGGGGCGACGATCGTGGTGAGCACGCCGAGGTCGACGCCGAGCAGGACGGCGAGCGCGGCCACGATGAGTGCCCCGCCGCCGAGCCCCTTGGCCCACAGGTAGGTGGTGACCCGCCAGCCCCACGGCCTGGGGTGCGCGGTGTTCATCGTGGTGCGCGCGTGGCTCACCGGGTCGATTCGGCAGATCAGCGGAGACCTCGACGCGGTGCGGGTCGGGGCTGGAGAACATATAGCTCGAGTCCACCGGTGCGGCCAGCGGGTTGAGCACCGCCCGGTCCGCTCCGAGGTAGAACACGTTCGGTCCGGTGTTCTGCTCCGGGGCACGCACCGTGACGGGGTTGGTGTTGATCAGTTTGGAGATCCCGCTTTCCGGGTCGTCGAGGTCGCCGACCCAGATCGAGTGGGTCGGGCAGACCACCACGCACGCGGGCTCCAGGTCGTTGTCGATGCGGTGAGCACAGAAGTTGCACTTGGCGGCGGTGTGGGTGTCGTCGTCGATGTAGATCGCGTCGTACGGGCAGCCCTGCATGCAGCTCTTGCACCCGATACAGCGGTCGGAGTCGAAGTCGACGATGCCGTCATCCCGCTTGAACAACGCCTTCGTCGGGCAGATCGCCACGCACGGCGCGTCGGTGCAGTGGTTGCACCGCATGACCCCGAAGTCGCGGGAGTTGTTGGGGAACACCCCCTGGTCGACGTACTTCACCCAGGTCCGGAACTGCCCGACCGGGATCTCGTGTTCCGTCTTGCACGCGACCGTGCATGCGTGACATCCGATGCAGGTTCGCTGATCGATCGCGAAGCCGTACTTCATATGCCGAGTCCGATCGCGCGCGCTTGCTCCCGCCCGTCCGGCGTCAGCTTCTCCGGCGACCACGGCGGCATCCAGACCCAGTTGATGGTGTGGTCGGTGACAAGCCCGTCGAGCACCTGGAACACCTGGCCCTCGATGATGTCGGTCAGTGGGCAGGCGGCCGAGGTCAGGGTCATGTCGAGGATGGCGACATCGCCGTCCATCCGCACGCCGTAGACCAGGCCGAGGTCGACGATGTTGATGCCGAGTTCCGGGTCGACGACGTCGTGCAGGGCCTCGAATATCTGCTCGATCAGTTGCGTGTCCGCCGGTGTCGCGGGGTCAGGCATCAGAGCTCCTTCGTTCCGGCCGGTCCAGCGGGAGCTGGAACGTCGCGGGGTCGAGTTTGGGTTGGACAGTCCGCAACCGATTCAGCAGATCGGCCGCGTGTGGCGTGCACAGCTGCCAGGTCTCCCGGGTATCGAGCCTGCGCAGGTGCAGGCTCGACGTGCGCGTGACCGCGGTGCCGCAGGCCGCACAGACCCGGGCCCTGGGGATGTCCGAGCCAGTCCGCCCATGTCGACCAGCAGGCGCCGCACAGCACGCCCGAGTCGTCCCGCAGCGTGGGGTCGCCAGGGTGGTAGGAGAACCGCACACCGCAAGCCGGGCTGTCCCCAGATCCGGCGATTAGTCCTGGTAAAAGGGCATCGCACATATCACATCTCAAGTTCGAGATCGTCATCGATCGCATCCGTCCATCGCTTGACGCCCCGCAGTCTATATGAGAATCTTTGAATATAGATGCGGTTCGGATCACATCAATATTCACAACGAGATATTTATGACGAACAGGGGTTACGGGTGACAGAGGTACTCGATTGCATTGGGCTGCAGTGCCCTTTGCCGGTCGTCAAGACGGCGCAGGCGATCAAGAAGTTGCCCGCCGGGCAGCTGCTGGAGCTGCTCGCAACGGACCCAGGAGTGGAGCCGGACATGAACGCATGGTCCAGGCGCACCGGTAACGAACTGGTCAGCATCACCCGCGAGGGCGACGTCTACCACGTGCTGATCCGCAAGGCGGGCTGACGCCATGTGGACCGGCGAGGGCGAGTCGAAGATCCTCTACGTGCACACGCACGGGGTGAGCGATCCCGGGCGGTGCGCCACACCGTTCTTCCTCGCCGCGTCCGCAGCGGCGATGGACGCCGAGGTGATGATCTACTTCACCATGTACGGGCCGACCCTGCTGCAGACTGACGTGGTCGACAAGATCGGGCCGAAAGGTGATCGCGGCCAGCCGCTTTCGTATTTCATCGAGCAGGCCACCGGGCTGGGCGTGCGGTTGCTGGTGTGCCAGCCCTCGCTCGACCTCAACGACCTGGCCATCGACGACCTGATCGATGGCGTGGAGATGATCGGTGGGGCGGCCTTCAACGACCTCGCGCTGAACGCCGACGCGGTCATCAGCTTCTGATGGGTGACGCGATGTGGACCGGTGAAGGCGAGTCGAAGATTCTCTACGTGCAGACGCACGGGGTCGATGATCCCGGGCGGTCGGCCACGCCGTTCTTCCTTGCCGCCTCCGCCGCGGCGATGGACGCGGAGGTGATGATCTACTTCACCATGTACGGGCCGACCCTGCTGCAGAGCGACGTGGTCGACAAGATCGGCCCGAAAGGTGATCGCGGGCAACCGCTTTCGTACTTCATCGACCAGGCCACCGCGCTCGGCGTGCGGCTGCTGGTGTGCGGCTCGTCGCTCGACCTGAACGACATCGCGCTGGAGGACCTGATCGATGGCGTGGAGATGATCGGTGCGGCGGCCTTCAATGACCTCGCGCTCGAAGCCGATGCCGTCGTGAGCTTCTGATGACCACGAGCGCGGCGCCGTCGGCGTACTACAAGCGACCCGAGGTGGCCGGCTATCCGGACGTGCCGCTCGAAGAGAAGCAGCGGCTGTTCGACGAGGTCAAATCCGACTTCCGGTACAAGGACTACCTGTACGGCTGCTACGAGTGCGGGATTTGCGTGGCGGTGTGCCCGTCGGCGCGGTTCTACGATTTCAGCCCGCGCAGGATCGCCCAGGCCGCGGCACGCGAGGACTGTCGAGCTGTTCTACCAGCAGATGCAGGAGGACATCTGGGAGTGCTCCCAGTGCTTCTCCTGCCTGCGCTGCCCGCGCGGCAACAACCCGGGCGGGATCATCACGATCATGCGCGAGGTCTCCGTCAGCAACGGCCTCGCCTCGGCCACAGAAGCGCTCGGGGGCTACTCGAGAATCATCTACAAGATCATGTCCACCGGCACCCAGGTGTCACCGGACATGCTGCAGCGGGATGCCTTTCCCGACTGGGGCCCGGAGACCGGCGACGTCTCGGACAACCTGGACCTGTGGCGGCGGGCGTTGCCGGCGGAGACCATGCACACCACGTCCACCAGCTGGGAGGTTTCCGAGCGGACGCTGGTCGAGCTGTATCTGATCTGGATCAGTACCGGCGCGCTCGACATGATCGCCGAGATCGACCGGCCGCTGCACTCCATGCTCTCCGAGCTCATGGAGGAGCTACTCGAAGACGAAGGGATCGAACTATGACAACCATCCCGATCGAAGCCCTCAAGGCGAAGAAGGCGGCCGGCTTCACCGCCGAGCCGGGGCGCTATCCCGACTTCCAGGAAGAACTCGCCGAACTCGAGCGCGCCGGCGAGATCGTCGTGCAGAAGACGACCGGCGACACGATCGAGGTCCCGACCAAGTACGGCCGGTCGAAGAAGATCCAGAAGGCCCATCTGTGGCACCACAAGTCGTGTGGCCAATGTGGACACATTCCCGGCTACTCGACGTCGATCTTCTGGGTGATGCGCAAGCTGGGCTACGACTACCACGACCCCAAGGACCAGACCTCGTGCACGGCGTGGAACTACTACGCCAGCGCCACGTCCAACGCGGCCGCGCAGGCCGCGGTCGCGGTGCGCAACTTCGCTGCTGCGTACGAGACCGGGTACTTCCCGCTGATCCACTGCGGGACCTCGTACGGCCACTACAAGGAGGTCCGCCACGAGCTGCTCGAACACCCGGACCTGCGTGCCGACGTCCGCAAGGTGATGGAAAAGCTCGGTAAGCCGCTGGTGCTGCCGGAGGAGATCGTGCATTACTCCGAGTGGTTCTACGCGATGCGCGATGAGATCGCCGCGCATCAGGTGCGGGACATGTCGAACATCGCGGTGACCGTGCACCCTGCATGCCACTACTACAAGCTCGTCGAGGGCGACGCGATCTACGACCCGGACGTCTACGGCGGGCAGCGCACCGCCGTAGTGACCGGACTCGCGCAGGCGCTCGGCGCCGAGGTTCGCGACTACTCGACCTGGTTCGACTGCTGCGGCTTCGGCTTCCGGCACATCCTGGTGCAGCGCGACTTCACCCGGTCCTTCGCCACGCTGCGCAAGATCGAGCGGATGAAGGAGGAGGCCGACCCCGACGTTGTGCTCACCCACGACACCGGGTGCGTGACGACACTGGACAAGAGCCAGTTCGCTGCGCAGGCACACGACCGCAACGTGGGTGTCGCTGTGCTGTCGGAGGCGCAGTTCGCCGCCCTGGCCATGGGCGCGCACCCGTACAGGGTTTGCCAGTTGCATTGGCATTCAGCGAATTACAAGCCGATGTTGGAGAAGATGGGCATCGACCACGAGCAGGCGTGGGCGGAGTTCCAGGAGGATCTCGGCCGGCTCGAGCGCGGCGAGAAGAAGTATCTCGACTGGGACGACATGGACTGACGTTCCAGCACAACAGAACTCATCCGAACAGTTCCAACCGGAGCTCTCCGGGCGGACGAACACATCGTAGGGAAGCCATGTCATTCGACACAGTTGTCGTCATCGGCGGGGGACCGGGCGGACTGCGCGCAGCGCAGGGTATCGCCGAGGTCGGTACCCCGGTCGTGCTGCTCGAGCGGTCCGAGGTCCTCGGCGGCATGCCGATCCACGCGAACTACGCGGGCATCACCCCGCACGGCGAGGCCGCAGAGCCCATGATGCGCCGCATGGCCGACCGGGTCACCGGCCAGCCACTCGTCGAGGTGCGGCTGCAGACCACGCCGACCGCGCTTTCCGGTGAGCCGGGCGCATTCCAGCTGGAGGTGACCGGACCCAACGGGCCCGACACCATCGAGTGCGGCTCGATCGTCGTCGCCACCGGGTTTCAGCACTTCGACCCCGGACGCGAAACCCAGTTGTACGGCTACTACGAGTTCGACGACGTCATCACGCTGCCGGACCTGGAGGCGATGCTCAAGCGAGCACGAGGTGCGTGCGGCCCTCCACCGGCGAGCCGCCGACTCGGCTGTGCTTCGTGCAGTGCGTCGGCAGCCGCGACCGGCACATCGGCAACGAGTACTGCTCGAAGGTCTGCTGCGGGGTCGCGTCCAAGGAGGCCATCGAGGTTCGCCAACTGCTGCCCGACTGCAAGGTCTACATCTTCTACATCGACATGCGGATGTACGGCTACTGGGAGAACGAGATCTACTGGGCCGCCCAGGAGAAGCACCACGTCCAGTACGTCAAGGGCATCATCACCGAGGTACTGGCCAAGGGCGACCAGCTGATCGTTCGCGGCGAGGACACCACGATGGGCCGGCCGATGGAGCTGCTCATGGACATGGTCGTGCTCTCGGTCGGGATGGAGCCGTCGGCCGGGACCCGCGAGGTCGGCCGGATCCTCGGCATCCGCGCGAACCGGTTCGGATTCGTCGACGCCGTGGACGCCCCGCTCGACCCGGTGGCCACCAGCCGCGAGGGCATCTACGCATGCGGCGCCGCGCTGGGACCGGCTGACCTCGAGGACACGGTGTCGTCGGCGGCGAACGCCGCGATGCGCGCGGTGGCCTTCGTCCGCGGGCGTGCCGCGGCACCCGCGGGGAACTGAGGCTGATCATGATCGGCGGGCAGGTCGTCGACACTTCAACCGCGACGGAGTTCTTCCAGCAGGTGCTGGAGGTCTCCACCCGGGAAGAGCTGTCGGGGATCGGTGAGGACCTGCAGCGTAAATCGGCGGCAATGTGCGCAATCGCCGGGGACGATCCGTCCACGATGGACGCCGGCGCCCTGCGTGAGCTGCTCGGCTGGGTGTTCTGCGCGCGTCGACGGGTGGACCGGATTTTCGCGGTGGTGGAACCGGCCGAGCTGGCCTCTGGGATCGCCGAGCTACTGCACGGGGCGGACGGGATCGCCGCGCGCTACGAGCGGTTCGCAGGATTGCTCGACCCGCTGCCCGGGATCGCCGACGACCTGCCGGGCGAGTTGCTGCACTTCCTCGATCCAGGCCGGTACTGGCTGTGGACCCGATGGATGTGGGATCCCGACGCGGAGACCGGCGCGCTCGCGTTGGTGACGATGGACGAGACGGACCTGCGCGGTGGCGACGGGGCCGCCGGCCGCGGCGAAACCTACTTGGCTGTCGGCCAGGCACTGGTGTTCGTGGAAGAAACCGGGAAGGCCGCCGGCTTCACCGACGTCGGGCCCGGGCTTTTCGGCACCGACGTCTTCCTCGCCGCCGTGTACGGCGTCTACCTGCAGACGATTCTGAGAATGCGCATGACCAAGGAGTTCACCAACATCCTGCCTGCGCTGCCCGAACTCACCCGGCGCCTGCTCGGTGTCCACCACGCCCCGCACAGGAAGGTCTGAACCATGCCCGTAGGAGGACGGAAGGTCCCGCCGACGGTCGTCGAATTCGACCTCGCCACCGTCGCCTCGACCATCAGCGGCCGGACGGTCGACCTCACCTCGAACTGGAACCGGATGTTCGAGCCGCGGGTGATCACCGAGACGTCGCCCGACGGGTTCGCCGAACTGAACGAACTCCCCGGCGCGGAATCGCTGGAATGGTGCTACGGCTGCGGGAAATGCGTGCCGGTGTGCCCGGTCGACGTGGTCGGTGAGTACGGACCGCGCAAGCTGCACCGCAAAGTCCAGACCGGTGACGACCTGCTCGGCAGCGACGAGCTGTGGATGTGCACCACGTGTGGCAACTGCCTTCGGGTCTGCCCGAAGGAAGTGAACATGATCGAGATCATGCCGGCGACACGCGAAGAGGCGATAAGCCGCGGGCAGGTGCCCGCCGAGCTGCAGCAGGTTTTCGAGTCGACGTTCCGCCAGGGCAACGCGCTCGGCGCCAACCCCCGGCGGCGCGCCGCGTGGACCAAGGGTGCCGGAGTTCCTGTGCGGGAGCTGCCCAAGGATCCGGCCCCGGTCGACGTTCTGTTCTACGTCGAGGACTACTGGAGCTACCACCCGCGCGGACAGGAGGCCGCGCAGGCGTTCGCCCGTATCTTGCATGCGCTCGATGTCGACTTCGCGATCCTCGGCGCCGAGGAGAAGACGATCGGTGACTCCCAGCGGCTGGCGGGGGAGCGCGGGCTGTTCGAGTCGCTGATGGAGGACGTCACCACGACGCTGGCCCGCTACGAGTTCAACCGCATCGTCACCCCGGACCCCCACGGGTTCAACGCGCTGGTCAAGGAATACCCCAAGCGCGGCCACGTCTACGACGTCGCGCACTACACCCAGTTCCTGGCGCCGCTGGTTGACCGGCTGGAGCTGACCACGCCCGTCGAGGCGAAGGTGACGTTCCACGACCCCTGCTACCTCGGCCGGCACAACGGCGAGTACGACGCGCCGCGTACCCTGCTGCGCGCCATTCCCGGCATCGACCTGGTTGAGATGGGGCGCTGCCGCGAGAACGGGTACTGCTGCGGCGGGGGTGGCGGCGGGATGTGGCTCGACGGCTTCATGAGCGGCAAGATCGAGGAGCGGCTGTCCGAGCGCCGGGTCCGTGAGGCCGCCGAGTCGGGCGCCGACATCCTGGCGGTCTGCTGCCCCTACGAGGTGTCCCGGTTCTCCGACGCGGCCAAGTCCACCGGCAACGAACATCTACGCGTGCTCGACATCGTCGAGCTGCTCGACACCGCCATGGGCTCACCGAAGGCCACGTGAGCCGCATGCGCGTGATCGACTTCGGCACCGTGAAAGCGCTTCGCAGCCAGACGGTCTGGCATGCGCTCTGCCGCGCGATGCGGCCGGGCGATGCGCCGGTGCTGTCGTTCGTGCGGCCGGGGGAGCCCTACGTCTGCACCGGATACCACCGCGACCTCGCCGAGATCGACACCGACTACTGCCGGGCCGGGGGCCTGCCGGTCTACCGGCGGATGGTCGGCGGCGGCCCCGTCTATTGCGACGCCGATCAACTGTTCTTTCAGGTCATCCTGCCGGCCGGGGATTTGCCCGCGCGCCGCGCGACGGCGCTGGCCACACTGCTGCGTCCGGCGATGAGATCCCTGCGCAGGCTGGGCGTCGACGCGGAGCTGGATCGGTTCGGCGAGATCAGCGTCGGTGCGGCCAAGGTGTGCGGGCACGGTGCCGGCCAGGTCGGCGACGGCGTGGCGATCGTCGGCAACCTCATCGCCGGCTTCGACCACGAGCGCGCCACCCGGGTGCTGCGGCTCCACCCCGATGTGCGCGCGGTCGTGCTGGCGCTGATGCGCCGCTACGTCGCAGCGACGCCCGTCGACCCGGCGGCCTGGCAGGCCGCGATGGTGCGCGAGTACGCCGAGCACTTCGACAGTGCACCGCACGACGACGAGCTCACCGCAGCCGAAACCCGTGAGCTGGCGCAGATGGACCGCCGCCTGCAGACCAAGGCCTTCGTCACCGGAACGCCGCGTCCCGCCCGTTCGGTGCGGACGGTCAAGGTGCGCGCCGGGGTGTGGGTGCACGAGTGGCGTGGCGAGGCCGACCGCATCGTGCTCGGAGTGGCCGGCGGGAACGTCGAAGTGGCTTCGGGCCGAGAGCATTTGGTCGGCCTGCGGCTGGAGGACGCAAGGCAGGAACTGGAACGCGAGCAGGGCGCGTCCGCGCTCGTCTCGGCGATACGTGCGGCGCACGCGGAGGTAGCATGACCATCCAACTCGACTTCGGCGGCTATGCGCTTCGGCTGGACCGGCGTTACGACCCGGACACTCATCTGTGGGTGAAGGAGGTCGCCGACGGTCGGGTGCGGGTCGGATTCGACGCGCTGACCGCCGACACCTACGGTGCCCTGGCGCAGGTTGCGATGTCTTCGGCGGGAACCTCGGTCGAGCGCGGTGATCCGTTCGGAAGTCTGGAGGCCGCGAAGTTCGTCGGCCCGCTCATCGCACCCGTGTCGGGTGTGGTTGCGGCGGTCAACGGCGAGGTTCTGGCGGATCCCGAGATCGTGTTGCGGGATCCGTACGGAAGCGGCTGGCTGGCTGAGTTCCGGGTGGCAGATGCCGCACCCGGTCTCCTCGACGGTGAGGAGGCCCGTTCCTGGTTTGCCCACGAGGTGGCCGAGTTCCGGGACAAGGGCCTGGTGGCCGAGTGAGCTCCACCGGGTTCGCGATCCGTACACGTCACTTCGGTGACGTCATGGACTTCTATGCCCCGGGGCTCAAGCAGTGGAGCACCCCGGAATGGAAACCGGTGAATCCGAACAGATTTCTGCCGGTATCGGTCACGGGGTCGGCCTGTGCACTGTCCTGTGACCATTGCCAGACCAAGGTGCTGACCGGTATGGCCGGCATTCCGGCCGGCGAGAGCCTCTACGACGTCGCGGCGCGGATGAAGGCCGGTGGCAGCGAGGGAATCCTGGTCTCCGGCGGATCGACCCGCGCCGGGGGAGTGCCGCTCACCCCGCACCTGACCGATGTGCCGCGCATCCGCGAGGAACTCGGAATGAAGGTGATCGTCCATTCCGGGGTCGTCTCACCGACGCTCGCCGAGCGCCTGGCCGCCGCCGGCGTGGACGGGGTGATGCTGGACATCATCGGCGCCGACGAAACCATCCGCGACGTCTACCATCTCGACCTGACCACCGCCGATTTCACGCAATCCCTGGCGGTTCTGGCCGACAACGGCCTGCGCATCATCCCGCACATCGTGCTGGGCCTGCACTACGGCAAGTTCCTCGGCGAGTACCACGCGTTGGACATGGTCACCGAATACCCGGTCAGCACCCTGATCCTCGTCGTACTCGTCCCACTGGTCGGCACCCCGATGGCACACCTGCCACCACCGGCCACCGAGGACGTCACCACATTCTTCGCCGCCGCACGCCAAGCCGCACCGGCGATCCCGGTGAACCTTGGCTGTGCCCGGCCGATGGGCCGAGTGAAAGTCGACCTCGATCAGGCGGCCGTCGACCTCGGACTCAACGGGATCGCCTATCCCGCCGACGGTGTGATCGGCTACGCCGAGTCCCGCGGGATCACCACCAACCGATACGAATATTGCTGTTCGCTCACCTGGGCTGGCGACTCCGACGGCGCCTACGCAGAGGTCAGGGTGGGCTGACATGAGCACCTGGCAGTTACTGTCCGACAACGGAGCCGGCGCAGCCGAAGGGCTGGCGCTCGACGAGGCGCTGATGGCCCGCGTCGGCCGCGATGCCGGCACACCGCGACCGACGCTGCGGCTCTACACCTATGCCAGTCACGCCGCGCTCGTCGGGCGGTACCAGACCCTGGCAGCAGAGGTGAACCTGGATGCCTGTGCGGCAACCGGCACCGACGTGAGTCGGCGCCCCACCGGCGGTGGAGCCATCGTCATGGGCCGCAACCAACTCGGTGTCGCCCTGGTGCTTCCGGCGCGGGAGGCCTCGCTGCGTTCGCTGATACCCGAGCTGGGCGAGGGTGTCGTCGAAGGATTGCGCAGAGTCGGGGTGCAGGCCGAATTCGGCGGCAAGAACGACCTTTTGGCCGGCGGCCGCAAGATCGCCGGACTGGGGATGTATCTCGACCCACGCGGTGCGCTGCTGTTCCACGCCAGTCTGCTCGTCGATCTCGACATCGACTTCATGCTCAGCGTGCTACAGATACCGGCCGCCAAACTCGGCGACAAGGGCGCGGCGGCGGTCGCCGAACGCGTCACCACCGTCACCCGCGAGCTCGGTCGCCCGATCGACGTGGACACCATGCGTGCCGTCGTCGCCGAAGGCTTCGCCGCCCGTTTCGGGGTGAACCTCGCCGAGGATGAGCCCGACGCATCCGAGCGGGCCGCCACCAGCGAGTTGGTCGCCAACCGGTACGCCAACCCGTCCTGGCTCGATGAGCAGAACGCGCAGCCGGACGGCACCGGCAGCGCCACGTTCCGCTCGCCCGACGGTCTGGTCCGGGTTTTCGTTGCGGCACAAGGCTCTTTGGTCAAGAGCCTGCAGTTCGCCGGTGACTTCAACGCTGTTCCCGAGGGATTGCGACGGCTCGAGCATACGTTGCGCTGGCGGCACCTCAATGCCGACACCATGCACGGGCTGGTCGCCGAGGTGCGCTCGGCCACCGGGACTGACGCCGGCTGGCGTCGCGACGAGGACGTGGTCGCCGCCGTGCTCGACGCCGGCGCCGGCGCACTCGACCGTTCCGCCGCACCGGTCCGTGCGACCGGATCCTGTTATTTCCCAGAGCAAGGGAGCAACCTGTGACCCTGACGCCGCTACCGCTCATCGAGGGGGCGCCGATCCCCGCGCGCAACAGCCCCGAGTGGGTGCGCATCTCGATGGCCAGCGCCTATGCGCTTCGTTTCCGCTCCGGCCGGTTCACCCGCGACTTCGACTTCGGCGGCATCAACCTGTTGCTGAACTACGACGAGGGCTGTCTGTCCGACTGCGGATACTGCGGCCTGGCTCGTACCCGCCCCGGCACCTACACCGACAAGTCCTTCATCCGGGTGGAGTGGCCGCTGGTCAGCACCGACGAACTCGTCGACCGGATGGTGCGATACAGCGATCGGCTGACCCGGTTGTGCATCTCCATGGTCACCCACGGTCACGCCTACCGGGACACCTGCGACATCACCCGGCGCATCGTCGAACGGGTGTCCGCGCCGCTGTCCATCCTGGTCGCGCCGCCCACGCTGAACCGGGAGCGGCTCGAGGAGTTCAAGCGGATCGGTGTGGACATGATCGGGATCGGCCTGGACGCGGTCACCGAGGACCTGTTCCGCAACATTCGCACCGAGGTACCGGCGGGCGGGTTGAAGTGGACGAAGTACTGGGAGACCGTGCGCGAGTCCCGTGAGGTGTTCGGGCCGTGGAAGGTCAACGTGCACACCCTCGTTGGGCTCGGTGAACGCGACGCGGACCTCATCGACCTGTTCTGCCGGCTGCGCGACCAGCAGATCTACTCCTACCTGTTCTGCTTCAACCCGGAGCCGGATTCGCGGATGGCCGACGACCCCAAGTCGCCCATCACGCGCTGGCGGCGTGTCCAGCTGGCCCGCCACCTCGTCGAGGAATCCGGTTACGCGATGGCAGATTTCACCTTCGACGACGACGGCAACCTCGTCGACATGGGCACCGATACCGCGACGGTGACCGCCGCGATCGCCGGTGGCATCCCGTTCATGACCAACGGTTGTCCGGGGGAGAAGGGTGAGCCTGGCTGCACCCGTCCGTACGGCTCGTATCGGCCCACCGAACCGTTCCGCGATTTTCCGTTCCCGCCCACCGCCGACGACCTGGGGGAGATCCGCGACCAGCTGGCGCTGGGTGTCGCGTTGGCCCAACAACCACGGACTGAGGAGTCCTGATGCGAATTGTCGTGCCACTCAAAGCGGTTCCGGATCTAGTCGAGGAGATCGAGCTCTCCGAGGACGGCACGGGCATCGACCGTGAGTACCTGAAATTCGTCCTGAACGAATGGGACGGTCAGGCGCTGGAGGAGGCGCTGCTCATCAAGGACGGCGGCGGCGCCGAAGTGGTGGCGGTGGCCCTTGCCGACGATCCGGATATCGACCAGGCGCTCTACACCGCCATCGCCAAGGGGGCGGACTCCGCGGTCAAACTCGACCGCTCGGCCGACGACGACGCCCCCGCCGACACCCATGCCCGGGCGGCGGCATTCGCGGCGTACCTGAAGGACAACCCCGCCGACCTGGTGATCACCGGCGTGCAGGCGCCCGACGACCTGGACGGCCAGCTGCCACCGGCACTTGCCGCGTACCTGGGTGCGCCGCACGCGTCCGTGGTCGTCTCGGTGGAGCCGGTCGGCGACAAAGTAAGGGTGCGACAGGAGTTCAGCGGGGGCCGGGGCGCCGACCTGGAGATGACACTGCCCGCCGTCGTCGGGCTGCAGGCTGCCCGGCAGACGCCTCGCTACGCACCGGTGAGCAAGGTTCGCCAGGCCATGCAGGCCGGCGGGCTGACCGAAGTCAGCGTCCAACCGCTCGACAGCCAGCCCGGGCTGACGATCCGGCGCATGTATGCCCCCGTATCGACCTCGCACGCCGAGATGCTGACCGGCGAGTCGGACGAGGTCGCCGACAAGATCATCGAGCTGCTTCGCGGCCGTGCCTTGATTAAGGAGTGACCAGTATGGGAAACGTCATGGTGTTGGCCGGACGGACCGGTAAAGACCTCACCGACTCCACGTTCGAGCTGATCGGCGCAGCCCGCCGGCTCGCGACCGCGTGGGGCGGGCAGGTGGAGGTGGCGCTGTTCGGCACCGCGGATCCGGCGGCCGAGCTCGGTGCCGCTGACTCCGTCGTGTCGATCGACCACCCGGCGCTGTCGGATTACGTGCCGGAGGCCTACGAGGTGGCGCTGCGGCACGTCCTCGAGCAGCGTTCGCCGCGACTGCTGCTGCTGCCCAACGACACTGTCGGACTCGACCTCGGCAGCTCGCTGTCGGTCGACTGGGCGGCGCCGCAGGCCGCCTACGTGATCGGCCTGGAGGCCGACGGCGACATGGCGATCGCCACCTGCCAGATCCTCGGCGGCAAGATCCTGGCCGAGGTGGAGTTGCCCGGCGACCGCGGGATCTGCACCGTGGTG
Source organism: uncultured Actinomycetota bacterium (assembly GCA_963813275.1). Classification (GTDB taxonomy): domain Bacteria; phylum Actinomycetota; class Actinomycetes; order Mycobacteriales; family Mycobacteriaceae; genus Mycobacterium. The sequence goes on from CAWEYH010000007.1 coordinate 45,303, forward strand.
GCCGGCGCCTTCCCCGCCGCGGCCGGCCGCGCCGACGGGGAGGCCTCAGTGGTGACGCTCGACCCGCCTGCCCGGCTCGACGCGCCGCGGACCAGCCTGCAGCAGCTGATCGAGCCGGAGGGCGGTGACGTCGACATCACCACCGCGGCGATGCTCGTCTCGGTGGGGCGCGGCATCGGATCCAAGGACGACGTGGAGACGGTGCAGGAGATCGCCGACGCGCTGGGGGTGCCGCTGTCCGCGTCCCGGCCGGTGATCGACGCGGGCTGGCTGCCTAAATCCCGTCAGGTCGGCAAGTCCGGCTTGAAGGTCAAGCCCAAGGCCTACCTGTCGTTCGGGATCTCGGGCGCGCCCGAGCATCTCGAGGGCATGCGCGACGCCGAACTGATCATCGCCTGCAACACCGATGCCAATGCGCCGATCTTCGACGTCGCGCACTACGGCACCACCTGCGACCTGTTCGACCTCGCGCCTGCCCTGGTCGAGAAGCTGGAGGGATAGGTGGCCGGCGAGACGGTGACCCGGCCGATCTTCGAAGGGATCGGCCACGTCGGCGAGATCATCTTCTACGTGCTCGCAACCGCCAGCATCGTCACCTTCGGATACGGTGTCTGGCGGCGGGTACAGAAGTATCGGCGGGGTCGACCGGCGGGCCGCTGGGCGACCATCCGCGAGGCCTTGTTCGGCCGCCCGTTCGCCGGGGTGCGCGAGCGCGGTGACCGCGGGTCGGCCGCCGTCGTCGCCTCCAACGTCACCATCGGTCGCGGCTCGCGTGCGGTGGGGCTGGCGCATTTCGGCGTGTTCTGGGGCTTCATCGTGCTGTTCATCGGCACCGTGATCCTGACCATCGACTACGACGTGGTGCGGCTGGCCGGCCGGCTGTTCACCGGCCACGACGTGCGGTTCTTCCACGGCTGGTTCTACCTGATCTACTCGGTGATCCTGGACACCTTCGCGCTGGCCGCGGTGCTCGGCCTCGGTTATCTGATCGTGCGGCGCTGGCTGCTGCAAGCCGTTCCGGCTGGACTACACCAGGGCCGCCGAACCCGAGGGCGGGTACAGCCGCAGCCAGTTCGTGCGCGGCGACTGGCTGTTCGCCGGCGGTCTGGGGCTGATCCTGCTGACCGGTCTGCTGGTGGAGGGCGCGCGGATCAGGGCCGCGAACTTCCCGCCATTCGAGCTGTGGTCGCCCGCCGGGTGGGTGATCGGCAGGTTCTTCGAGGTGGTCGGGATGACCGCGCCGGTCGCCTTCACCCTGCACACGGTCCTGTGGTGGGTGCACGCGCTGCTCGCGCTCGCCTTCGTCGCCTACCTGCCGTACTCGAAATCCATGCACATGCTGGCCGACGGCGTGAACCTGCTCGCCCACGACCGGACTGCCACTCTCGCCCTGCCCGCTCAGGTGCCCGACACCGGGCACGCCGGCTACACCAAGATCGAGGACTTCACCTGGAAGGAACTCCTCGACTTCGATGCCTGCACCAAATGCGGGCGCTGCCATGAGGTCTGCCCCGCCCGCACCGCCGGCGCCCCGCTGTCCCCGCGGGATCTGATCCTCGACTTGCGGCAATGGGTCGACGAGCAGTCCGGTGGGCTGGCGGTGCTCGACCGCGAGCAGCGATCGGTCAAGCCGGGCGCTGATGCTGTGATCGCGGGCGATGTGATCAAGGCGCGCACTCTGTGGTCCTGCACGACCTGCATGGCCTGCGTCCAGACCTGCCCGGTCGGTATCGAGCACGTCCCGACCATTGTGCAGCTGCGCCGCACCCTGGTCGAAGAGGGCAACATGGACAACAGCCTGCAACAGGCGTTGCAGAACCTCGCCGGCCAGGGCAACTCGTTCGGCAAGTCGGCGCGGATGCGCTCGCGGTGGACCAAGAAACTGGAATCCCCGATCAAGGACGCCCGCAAGGAACCGGTGAAGTATCTCTGGTTCGTCGGCGACTACGCCTCCTACGACGACCGGCTGGCCGAGAACTCCAGGCTGCTCGCCCGGTTACTGACCGAGGCGGGAGTCGACTTCGGCATCCTCTACGAGGACGAGTGGAACTCGGGCAACGATGTGCGCCGCGTCGGCGAGGAGGGCCTGTACGAGCAGCTCGCCGAGCACAACATCGAGGCCCTGCGTGCCGCGGACTTCGAAGAGATCTTCACCACCGACCCGCACTCGCTCAACGCCCTGCGCAACGAGTATCCGAAACTCGGCGCGAAATACACCGTGTGGCACTACACCGAGGTGCTGGCCCACCTGATCGAAACCGGGGCGCATCCCGGTGCGGCCGCTGCGGCTGCGGGTCACCTACCACGACCCGTGTTATCTGGCCCGCTACAACGGCGTGACCGAGGCTCCCCGGCGGATCCTGTCGGCGCTGGACTGCGAACTGGTCGAGATGCCACGCAACCGGTCCAACACCTTCTGCTGCGGCGCCGGCGGAGGGCGGATCTGGATGGACGACTCGTTCCTCGCCGAGCGCCCCAGCGAGAACAGGATCAAGGAGGCGGCGAGCCTCGACGTCACGCACTTCGTGGTGTCCTGCCCCAAGGACATGACGATGTACTCCGACGCGGCCAAGACCACCGGCCACGCCGACAGGCTCACGGTCCTGGACATCACTCAGCTGGTCGCGACCGCGGTCGCCCCGCCGGAGAACGAACTGCGGGAGGCGGGTGTCCCGGTATGACAGGACCCGAGCACGCGACCACGTCGGCACCCGACCTTGAAGTGCTCGGCGGGGCGCTCGGTCAGCGGGTGCGCGACGTCGCCGCCGCGGTGCGCCGGCTCGACGGGCTCGCCGTCGGAGGTAGCGGTCCGCGGCGTCCCAGCCGGTGCGCGAGGATGTGCGCGAGTTCGTGCTGCGGGCGCTGCGGATAGCCGGGGACCGGGACAACGATGTGATCCTGCGCGCGGTCGCGGCCGGCACCTCGCAGGCCGCCAGGCTCGCCGAGTTCACCGGTCGACCACGGCTCGCACTGTGGGAGGCCGTCGGCGACCTGGTCCAGGTGGGCCTGCTGGAGCGGGACCCAGTCTCCGACGGTGTCCGCCTCACCGCCGCAGGTGAGGCCGTTCTCGCGATGGTGGACCTGCTCGTCACCGCGGGGGAGGCCCGATGAAGTGCCCGTTCTGCGTCGTCGACAAGCCGGTTCGCGACCTGCATGCCCATCTCGTGGCCGACCACGCTGACGAGATCCGCACCGAGGACATCGGTGAGCGCATGGCGTATACGGTGACCTGCCCTTATTGCTCGGAACGCTACCGCCAACCGATCCGCAAGAGCGCGGGCGACCCGCAGTTCCTGGCCGAGTACGAACGCCAGATCCATCTGGTGGCTTTCGACATGTTGATCAACCACGTGCTCGCCGAGCACGGCCTGGAGCAAGCAGAGCCCTAAAGGAGAACGACCGTGCCCGCTGTCCGAAACTGCAACCTGCCCGACGACGTCTATTACCTCGTCGAGAAACACGTCTGGGCCCGCAAGGTGGGCGAGCTCGTCGAGGTCGGGCTCACCGACGTCGCCCAGAACTTGGCGAAGGGCATCATCTCGGTCACCCCGAAGAAGGTCGGCCGGACACTACGCGCGGAGCAGAGCGTCGCCACCGTGGAGAGCGGCAAGTGGGTCGGCCCGGTTCCGTGCCCGGTGGCCGGCGTTCTCGCCGAGGTGAACGCCGCGGTGATCGCCCAGCCCGGGACTGATCAACTCCGATCCCTATGGGGCCGGCTGGATCGCCCGGATCGAGCCCACGGACTGGGACCCCGACTCCGTCGGTCTGGTCACCGGCGCTGAGGGGATCGCCGCCTACGAGCGGTTCCTCGAACGCGAGGGCATCTCCTGCGAGGAGTGAGCGATGACGGACCGGGTGTGGAACGGGTGCGTAGTGCCGGACGACCGGCTCTACGACCTCGACCTGCATGTCTGGGTCCAGCTCGACGGCGACGAGGCCGCTGCTCGGCATGACCGACGTCGCGCAGACCATGGGCGGACGGATCGTCCAGATCAGCTGGAAGCGGCCTGGGCGAACGTTGCGCCGGGGACAGACCATCGCCGTCATCGAGAGCGCGAAGTGGGTCGGCCCGTTTCCGTCTCCGTTCTCGGGTCAGCTGTTGACCGTCAACCGGTCGGCGTTCGAGGACGACATCGCCATCGGCAATCGCGATCCGTACGGAGCCGGCTGGATGGCACGTGTACGACCGGCGGCCCTGGACGAAGAGAGGTCGCACCTGACCGACAGCGATGCGGCGTACGAGTTCTACCGAAGTTTCACCGATGAGCGTGAAATCCGCTGCTACCGATGCGCGGAGTGAGGCGTAGTGAGGAGCGAAATGGACGGCCGACCCGAGGGCACCGGGCAGAGCAGACGCGGCCGACGGCCGTGGTGGTTGGTGACCCTCGTCGTCGTATTCGCAGGGTATCTAGCATTCCGGCTCGTTCAGGGAGTCATGTGGCTGGTCAGCTTGATTTAGGGAACAAGAACAAGGGAGTTGGGAAATGAGTTCGGAGATCACCACCGGCAGCGCCGGGGACATCGATGACGACACCAAACGCATGGCGATCGTCTGCTGGAGCAACGACCTCGACCGGGTGTGGCCGACGCTGATCCTCAGCACCACCGCCGCCGCATCGGGTATGGAGGTCGACGTCTTCTTCACGTTCTGGGGCCTGCGGGTACTTCAGCGCAACGAGAAGCGCATCACCGGTACCAACTGGATGCAGAAGGGCGAGTCGCTCGTGGACCGAGGCGGCACCGACCACCTGAAGCTTGGCAAGATCCACTTCGGTGGGGCGGGCACCAAGTTGATCAAGAAACTGGCCAAGGACTACAAGGTTGCCGATCCCACCGAACTGATGGAGATGGCGATGGACATGGGTGTGCGGATGTATCCGTGTCAGATGACGATGGATCTCTACGGCTTCAAGAGAGAGGACTTCATCGAAGGCCTCAAGCCGAGCATGGGAGCCGCAAGCTTCCTGGACATGGCCGCCGACGCGGACATCACGCTCTTCATCTGAGTCGTCGATGCAATGCGTACGGCGGTTTTGATCGGTGAGGACCGCAGCCTCGTTGTGCGGTTGGCCAGGCTGGACACCGAGTTCGGGCTGAACTGGGTCACCGCGGAGGTCGCGGAGTCGGTTGATCTCGTGGTGATCGACCTGGCGGAGCCCGGCGCCGTCGAAGAGGTGGGCCGGGCGCGCCGACGCTGGCCGACCGCGGTCATCGCGGGCTACCTGGCCGTGCCGGACCCCGACATCTGGATCGCCGGGCAGCGCGCCGGCTGCGACGTGGTCGCCAACCGTGGCGCGCTGGTCGCCCGGCTGCGTCCACTGCTCGCCGGCGCGGAGACCGGACGGCGTGCCTTCCCGCTGCTCGACGAGGCCGATCTCGCGGGCCGGCTCGGTCTGGTGGCCAGAGTTGACTGCACGCCGGTAGGGCCGGTCGCCATCTATCAGATCGACGGCGTGGTCCATGCGGTCGCCGACCGCTGCCCGCATGCCGGCGCACGGCTGTCCGAAGGGGAACTCGACCGCCAGCAGGTGACATGTCCCCGGCATGGCAGCCAGTTCGACGTGTGTACCGGAGAACGTACGCGTGGGCCGGCCGACACCGATATTGCGACCTTTCCCGTCGTGTTGGCTGGCGGGCAAGTGTCGATGATTCTAGGCTAACTTCTCAGGAGGAGTAGAGGAGTAGATGAGCCGGGCCAACGAGCGGGAGATGTACGCTCTTCACGCGCGCCTGTGTAAGGCGATTGCCGACCCGAAGCGGCTGCTGATCCTCGACTCGCTGCGTGACGGAGAGCGTGCCGTCGGCGACATCGCTGAGGAGTTGGGGCTCTCACAGCCCAATACGAGCCAGCACCTGGCCATTCTCCGCGAGCGCAACGTCGTGACGACTTCCCGTGCGGGCAATACCATCTACTACTCCTTGAACAGCCGGAAGGTCATCGACGCCGTCGATCTGCTGCGCGAGTTCATGGCGGAGTCCATGACCGATGGCGAAGTCGAAGGTGAGCTGACGGGCGATGATTCCGGCAAGGCCGATGATTCCGACGCCGCGGCCGTCGGCTGACGCCCGCCATCAGGTACGTAGCAGTTCGGCGCCGACCTCGAAGCCGATGCCGAGGGTCACAAGCACCAGCAACAGCGCCGCGCCCGGCACCATCCCGCGGGACAGTGGGGTCTCCCCGGCTCGGACCATCTGCAACACCCTGCGGTAGCGCCGCGGTACGAGGACCAGCACGGCGAAGCCGGCGACTACGGTGAGCAGTAGGCCGGGCCAGGGCGGCAATTGATGCTGCGCCACGTGTCCGCGCATCAGCAGCACGCCGACGGCCATCGCCCCGATCCCGGTGCGCTGCCAGGCGAGCATGGTGCGCTCCGCCTGCGCCCCGACGTCCAGCAGCTCGGGGTCCATTATCGGCCGGTCTCGGCGAGAAATATGAGGACCGCGGCACCTGCGACGATGATCGCGACGCCCCCGACCATGAGCCTGGGGAGCGGATCCGTCGGCAGCGAGCGGTTCTCGCGCAACGCCCGCTCGGTGCGATCCCACCGCACATAGGCGCCGACTGTGACGGTCAGGGAGAGAATCAAGAGAAACGCTGTGATCGCAATCCGGACCGACCGCGGGCCGAAGTCGTGCACGAGGCTGGCCAGCGCGACCGCGCCCGCCAGCAGCGCCAGCCCGGTGCGCACCCAAGCCAGGAACGTCCGTTCGTTGGCCAGGGTGAACCGGTAGTCTGGGTCGGTGCCGACCGTCCGCAATGGTGGCTTGCGCGGGAACATCGGCAACCTGCTCTCGTTCGGGTGACGCGCACGGCACCCCGGTCATGTCCTGTGGACTGCGCCGGTCTAACTCGAACCGCGCGTGTCCGTTCCGAACCCGCGGTCCGCAAGGGGTTGTGGGCGCGGTCCCAAATTGGATTGTGACCGAGCTGGGCTGGAACCAGGTCACAATGCTCCGACAGCATACCCTCCGGGGTAATGTCGTTCGGCTCACATCACAATCGCTCTGTGATGAGGTAGGCCGTCGTCGCCGCCGAGGCAGCTCAAGGCGCAGGATTGCAGGGAGTGTGTGATTCAGGTGCCGAGTCGCCTCGGCGTGCATGATGACAAGGTGATGGACGGCCGATTCGAAAAGGCCTGCCTCGCTTACCTGTGCGCATCGCCATGGCCGGCGGCACCGACGTCGCCAAATCCGCCGCCGGGGTCGTGCTGACCCGCGAGGGACTCGCCGACATCGTCGGCCTCGTCCAGGAAAGCCGCCGCATCCACCAGCGCTCCCTCACTATGCCCTCAACGTCAGCGTCAAGAAACTCGAAGTGCCCCTTCTGCTCACCGTCGGTATATTCGCGTGCGGCCAGTTCGGGTTCACCCGCTGCTGATGGCCGCACGCAGTGCGCGCAGGTTCGTCACGACGTGGGCGATCACGTCCCTGGTCCAACCTTCACACGGTGACGGCGACGACTACGCGTCACTCGCGGTGCGCTCGGCCTGCGCCCCGACGTCTATCAGCTCGGTGTCCACTATCAGGCGGTCTCGGCAAGAAATCCCAGGACGGCCGCCCCAGCGATGATGATCGCGACGCCTGCGACGATGAGCCTGGGCAGGGGATCCGTGGGCAGCGAGCGCTTCTCGCGCAACGCGCGCTCGGTGCGATCCCAATGCATGTACGCGCCGACCGTGACGGTCAGGGAGAGAATCAAGATGAACACCGTGATCGAGATCCGCAGTGATCGCGGGCCGAAGTCGTGCACGAGGCTGGCCAACGCCACCGCGCCCGCCAGCAGCGCCAGCCCGGTGCGTACCCAAGCCAGGAACGTCCGTTCGTTAGCGAGGGTGAACCTGTGGTCCGGGTCGGTGCCGACCGTCCGCAATGGTGGCGTGCGCTGGAATATCGGCCACACCTGCTCACCTTTGGGGTGACGCGCACCGGCACCGCGCTGACGTCGTGTGGACTGCGCCGGTCTCACTCTGTCCGCGGGGTCGTCCGGCGTGAGTCCTCGCTGCGTGCTTCACGGTCCGGTGTGGTGGGTGTCCCATGGCTGGGCGTGCAGGATGATGTCGACGGTCTGACGGTTGCCCTGTGGTCTGAGGAGGTGGGCCAGTTCGAGAACGCGCATGCCTTGGCTTGCCCGTGCCAGATCGACGACGCTGGGCAGAATCGCGGGATCCGCCGGTCCTCCCACTCCGTAGACGAAGTTCTCCTGGGCGTGGCCGAGATAGAGCAGGTGCCCGTCCGGGCGGAGCCAGGTTCCTGCTGCGGTGATAACTGCGATGAGTTCGTCGATCGGTAGGTGCAGGAAGCTGATCACCACTAAGTCAGCAGGTTTCGCGGGCTGCCACGTCCTGGCGTCGCCGACCGTGTAGGAAATCTGGTCGCTGTCCGCAGCGGCACTGGCCACTTCGATCGCCACCGGTGAGAAATCCACCGCCTCGACCTGCCAACCGGTATCGGCCAGGCATCGGGCATTGCGGCCGACTCCGCAGGCGAGGTCGATCGCCCGTCCGGGGCGAAATTTTGCGAATCGGGACGTCAGTGCGCATGGCGGCGCTGAGCCCCAGGGGTGCTCGGCATTGGCGTAGCGGTTATCCCACGATGTCGAGTCCACCGCAATAAACCTTTCGTTGACGGTTCAGTTGCCCCACGTCGCGTGGGCTAGGCGCGCGCTGACGCGGGGTCTGGCGTGCGATTCTCAGGCGAGGCCGAGGAACAGCTTTTCGAGTTCGGCTTCGGTCATCGGTGCGCCACCGTCGGCGGCGGCGCCGCTGACGCATTCCCGCATCCCGGTGGCGACGATCTTGAAACCGGCGCGGTCGAGGGCGCGGGAGACCGCCGCGAGCTGGGTGACGATGTCCTTGCAGTCGCGGCCCTGCTCGATCATGGAGATCACTCCGGCCAGCTGCCCCTGAGCCCGACGCAGCCGGTTCAGGACCGCGGCGGTGCTGTCTTGGTCACCAACCATGGTGTGCTCCTTCGTGTGTCATTGATTTCCTTCTCATAGCCCCACTGGGGTATGAGAAGGTCAGCCGATGGCCGCCGTCCGCGGACTGCCGGAGCAGACGGCGCAGCGGGCAGTGCCCGTAGCGGCTGCAAGCGATCGACATCCCGGCAGCGATCACCGTCAGTCCGGCGGCAGCGGCGCCGAGAGCGGGATGGACCTCCTCATCCACCATCAGCGAGGCCATCAGTAGGACGAACCAGCCCGAACAGCTTGCACAGCGTCGCCGGGTCGATGAAGGCGATGAGCTGTCCACCCATGAGGGCGCGGACCACCGCGGCCGCGGTGACCATGCCGGCGAGCCGCCAGTCGATGTGCTCGGTGGCCAGATGCCCGGCGAAGCCGGCGAACGACTGCATCGCGATGATGACCAGCGAGGTGCCCACCGCGAGGGACATGGGCAGCCCGGCCATCAGCGCCAGGGCGGGTACCAGCAAGAAGCCGCCGCCGGCGCCGACGAGTCCGCTGATCACCCCGACGGCGACGCCCAGCAGCGTGATCCTGAGCACCGGCAGGCAGGCCTAGCGAGACGCCGACGAGGACCGCCAGGGCGATGGTCACCGCGATCATGGCGATCAGCCCGCCTTCTGGCTTCCGCCGGCCGGCGCGTTGACGAGCTGCGACACGACCGACTGGGCATCACAGGCGGCACCGCGGTTGTAGGGCAGCTTTGACAGCGCCATCCCCATCGCGCAGCTATCGGCCAGCGCCGCACCGGCCAGCCCCCCGCCGATCCCGGCGGCCAGCCACTTGAGCTTGGGCACGGCGATGCTGCCGAGAACGGCCGACAGCACGATCGAGCCGGCGACCAGGCGCACCTGGCGTTCCAGATCCCAGCGCTGCGCACCCCGGTTGACCGCGAAACCTCTCGCCTCCCAAGCGGTGATCCCGCCATCGAGGATGTGCACGTTGTCCAGGCCGGCTGTGCGCAGCGTCTCCTCGGCCTGTGCGGCACGTTGACCGGAGCGGCATACCAGGACGACCTCTTCGTCGAGGTGGGTGATGATCTCGTCGCGGTGCTCGCGCAGCAGGTCCAACGGAACGTTGTAGGCGCCGGCGATGTGGGCGGTCTCGAACTCGCCGGGGGTTCGGACATCGAGAACTCGGGGCGGCGCAGCCGAACTGAGGCGCTCGCGCAGGGCCTGCGAATCGATGGTGGCGGGAGCGGTCATGGTGATCAGGGTCCTTCCGGCAGGGCCGGCGGTGACCAAAGCCTCTGGGGTTCCGATACCGCCGGGGGTATTATTGATATCCATGGTAGACATACCCCCACCGGTATTGTCAAGTGAGGAATAAGATACCCCCTAGGGTACTTGACATACCCATAGGGGTATATGCCAGGATGGCTTTACTCCGAGGGAACGAAAGGATCGAGCGCCATGAAATTCATCCAGTACTACCTGGACTGTCTGTCCCACGCTTCGTACCTGGTGGCCGACGAAAGAACCGGGCGCGCAGTCGTTGTCGATCCGCAGCGCGACATCGCCGAGTATTTGGCTGACGCCAAGGAACTGGGCTTCACGATCGAACTCGTCATCGAAACCCACTTCCACGCCGACTTCCTGTCCGGCCACCTCGAGTTGGCGAAGGCGACCGGCGCGAAGATCGTCTACTCCTCGGTCGCCGAGACCGAGTTCGAGTCGACGGGGGTCGCCGACGGCGAACGCTATTCGCTCGGCGATGTGACGCTGGAGTTCCGCCATACCCCCGGGCACACCCCGGAGTCGATGAGCATCGTGGTCTACGAGCACGCCGACGACGAGATCCCGTACGGCGTCTTGACCGGCGACGCGCTCTTCATCGGCGACGTGGGCCGCCCCGACCTGCTGGCGTCGATCGGCTTCACCCGCGAGGAATTGGCCGACAAGCTGTATGACTCGCTGCACAACAAGCTGATGACGCTGCCCGACGCGACCCGGGTGTACCCGGCGCACGGCGCAGGCTCGGCGTGCGGCAAGAACCTGTCCACCGACCTGTGGTCGACGATGGGTGACCAGAAGGCGACGAACTACGCGCTGCGGGCCCCCGACAAGGCGACATTCATGAACCTCGTCACCGAGGGGCAGCCACCCGCGCCCGGCTACTTCGTCTACGACGCGATCCTCAACCGCAAGGACCGCGGACTGCTGGACGAGACCAAGATGCCGACGGCGATGACCTATGAACAGGTCCTTAAGGCGATCGACGGCGGCGCCGTGCTGGTCGACGGACGTAGTCCCGAGGAGTTCGCCCAGGGCCACCTGCGTCACGCGATCAACATCGGCCTGGAAGGACGCTACGCCGAGTTCGCCGGTTCGGTGCTCCCGTCCGACGTCGACATCGTGCTGTGCACCGAACCCGGCCAGGAACTCGAGGGCAAGAACCGGCTCGCCCGGATCGGATTCGACCGGGTAATCGGTTACCTGGCCGAGCCTTATCAGGTGATGTTCGCCCACCAGGACGACGTCCAGGTGGCCTCGCGGTTGACCGCCAAGGCGTTCGACGAACGGGCCGCGCAGATCGGCAATCTCCAGATCGTCGACGTGCGCAACCCGGGCGAGGTCGCCGCCGGAACCATCCCGAATGCGATCACCATCCCGGTGGGCCAGCTACCCACCCGCCTGGGCGAGCTCGACCCAACCGTGCCCACCGTCGTGTACTGCGCCGGAGGCTACCGGTCGTCCGTCGCGGCAAGCCTGTTGCGGCAACACGGTTTCACCGATGTGAGCGACATCCTGGGTGGCTTCGGCGCCTGGGAAGAAGCCATCCAGAACGCCTGAGCGATCCGAGGAGACCAAACACCATAACCACCACGGCCAAACATCAGATCCTGATCGTCGGCGGCGGCACCGCCGGCATCACCGTCGCGGCCCGCATGCTGCGCAGGGGCTACACCGACGTCGCTGTCATCGAGCCGTCGAACACGCACTACTACCAACCGCTGTGGACTCTCGTCGGCGGCGGACAAGCGAAGGCCGCGAGCACCGAGCGCTCCGAATCCTCGGTGATGCCGACAGGCGCAACGTGGATCAAGAACGCCGCCAGCGCGTTTGATCCCGACAGCAACACGGTCACCTGCGCCGACGGGGCCGCGTATGAGTACGACGTGCTCGTGGTCTGCCCGGGCATCCAGCTCGACTGGAACCGCACCGAGGGGCTCGAGGACGCCCTGGGCCGCGACGGGGTGTCATCGAACTACCGCTTCGACCTCGCACCGCGTACCTGGGACTTCATCCGCAACCTGCGGTCGGGCACCGCGGTGTTCACGGTTCCCTCCGGGGCGATCAAGTGCGCAGGGGCTCCGCAGAAGATCGCCTACCTGGCGTCCGACTACTGGCGAAAGCAGGGCGTGCTCAACGACATCGACGTCCACCTCGTCATGCCGGGGGCGCGGCCCTTCGGCATCCCGGCCATCGCCGACAGCCTCGACAAGGTCATCGCCGACTACGGCATCACCTTGCACGCCAACTCCGAGATGACCTCCATCGACGCGGCGTCGCACAAGGTCGGCATCACCAGCGTCGCCGCCGGCGGGACCGACACCATGCTGCCCTACGACATGCTGCACGCCGTGCCGCGGCAGTCGGCTCCAGACTGGATCAAGTCCAGCCCGCTATCCACCGGGGACGCAAACGGTTACGTCGACATCAACAAACACACCATGCAACACGTGCGCTACCCGAACGTGTTCAGTCTCGGTGACGCCGGATCGTCACCGAACTCGAAGACGGGTGCCGCGATCCGCAAGCAAGCCCCCGTCGTCGTCGACAACATCGACGCGTTCCTGAAGAACCAACCACTGCGCGCGTCTTATAACGGCTACTCGTCGTGCCCGATCGTCACCTCGTCACACGAGATGTTGCTCGCCGAGTTCGATTACGACCTGCAGCTGGAACCCACCTTCCCCCTGCTCGACCCGACGAAACCTCACCGGGCGTACTGGTACCTCAAGAAGTACGGGCTGCCATTCATCTACTGGAACCTCATGCTCAAGGGCCTCGCCTAGCAATCCGATTGCGACACAACGAAAGACATCTCACGAAGTTAAAAGTCAAGCCGCGAGGTCGAGAGGAGGTGGAAACGCCTGATGTTCGTTGTAGAGCTGGCTGGTCTGGAGGCAGTGGTGGAGTTGGCCGAGGAATTTGTTGAACAGGTTTCGTTGGGCTTGGTGGTTCCAGTCTCCGGCGGCGCGGCGGGCGTCGAAGTGGCGACGTGCCCCGGGCGAGGCGCGCAGCGAGGCCAGCGCCCAGATCGGGCCGACCGCGGCCAGTCGCCGATTCTTGATATGCCGGTGCAGCACAACGGTTTTCTTGCCGCTGGCGCGGGTGATCGGCGCGGATCCGGCGAAGGCCTTGAGCCCGCGGGCGTCGGCGAAGCGGGTGCGGTCATCACCGATCTCGGCCAGCACCCGGGCACCGGTCAGCTGTCCCCAGTCCGGGGAAGCTGGTGATGATCTCAGCGTCCGGGTGCCGCTCAAAATGGGCGGTCACCGCCTCGGCCAGACTCGTCGACGGCCGTGCAGGCGGCCTCGAACTGACCCAGCAGCGCGGTGAGGTGGATGCCCATCGCGTTCTCCACCACCGGGGGTTGGTGCAGGTAGGTGTCGGTGAAGACGTCCCGCAGGCGTGCGACGTCGCGGTCGAGATGACGTTGGCGGCCGGCTTTGATCAGCAGCCGGCGCAGCCGCGCCGGGGTCAGCTTGGCCGCCTGGGCTGGGGTGGGTGCGGCGGCCAGGATGGTGCGGGCGTCGGCGCGGGCCAGCCCACCGTCGGGCAGCTCGGCGAACGCGGCCAGAGCCGCCGGGTAGAAGTCTTTGAGCAGGTCGCGGATCTGGTTACCGATCTGTTGGCGCGCCCATACCGCGTCTTGCTGGGCGCGGGCCAGCACCCGGATGGCCTGGGCCAGCTCGGTGTCGGCGGGCAGCGGCCGGTGCGCCGCGGGGTCGGTGCGCACGATGTTGGCCAGCAGCACCGCGTCGGTGGCATCGGATTTGGCCCCCGACACCGCATACCGTGCCCGATACCGCGACGCCGCCAGCGGGTTGATCGGATAGATCACCCGGCCGGTCTCCCGCAGCGCGGCCACCCACAGACCGCGATCGGTTTCGATCCCCACCGGGATCGGAAGCGCGGCGCTGTCACCGGCCTCGGCCAGCAGCGTCAACAGCTGCGGCGAACCCGGCCGCATCATTGCCGACCCGTGCGCGCGCCACCACACGCCCGTCATCGTCGACCACAGCGACATCGTGATGGGCTGTGGCCCAATCGATTCCACAAAACAAGCCCAAGGTGTCATCACTCCTTCGATCGATGGGTTTGCCGTTACCGGTGGACTCACGCGGCGCCCTAATCGCAGGACTCTAAGGTCCGTCATCTCACTAGCCGTCCGTGACTCCAGCACACCGCAGGACCTCGTTCTGTCGAAGAGCTCGAGGCTCGGGAACAACCAGCAGGAAGTCAACCCTGCGGCGGGCTCGGGCAACGGCATCCCACCACCATCCGGACAGGATCTGCCGCCAGGCGCGCCGTTCTTTCGTAAGACGTCGAACGCCGGGACTAATCAGGCATCACCTCACGGCAGACCCGATCAGGAACAGCCCGGTCAACTCGACCGGTTAACCCATCCCTACGAAACGATTAGGACACCACAATGGCACTCTTGAACCTGACCGCTGCGGACTTCGAGACGACGGTCACCGAGAACCCGATCGTGCTGATGGACTTCTGGGCGTCGTGGTGCGGGCCGTGCCGAGCGTTCGCCCCGGTCTTCGACCGTTCGGCGCAGTCGCACCCAGACGTTGTGCACGCGAAGGTCGACACCGAAGCCCAGCACCAGCTTGCCGCGGCTCTGGAAATCCAGTCGATCCCGACGATCATGGCGTTCCGCGACGGCGTACTCGTCTACCGCCAGCCCGGAGCGATGCCGGCACCGGCGCTCGAAGATCTCATAAGCCAAGTCAAAGCCCTCGACATGACGGAGGTGCGCGCCAAGATTGCCGCTCGCAAAGCCGCGGCCGCGACATAGCCAACACGACCCATGCAACAGTAACCGAGGAGTGCTGATGTGCTATCCCGTCCAGTGCACCAAGTGCGGAAGAACGACTTGGGGCGGCTGCGGTCAACACGTCGACAATGTCATGCGATCGGTGCCCACATCCCAAAGATGCACCTGCACTCACGATTCCGTGGTCACACCAACGCCCGGCCGTATACGACGATGGTGGCGCCGATGACGGAAGTCGCTTTGCATCGGAGACCGTTTCACCGTGAGCGCCGCGTTTCTTTCGAACCGAAGGCTATACCTTTCTGATCGCGAATGCGCTCGCCATGACGTGATCCTCATACCGCCACGAACAACGCAAGGAGTGCATTGATGTCCAGCGAACCACCGCAGATCGACGTGGCTCAGGCGATGACCATGCTCGACCAACGGGCGAGGCTGCTCGACGTGCGCGAAGACGACGAGTGGGACGCCGGGCATGCGCCCAACGCCGAACACCGACCCCTCGGCCAAGTCGATCCGAGCGACTACACCGGCGGCGACACCATCATCGTCGTATGCCGCTCCGGCAACCGATCTCGGAAGGCCGCCGTCGCACTCCAAGGCGTGGGTGTGAACGTATACAACCTCGACGGCGGGATGAAGGCGTAGTCGCGGGCGGGCCATCCCGTCGTCCGCGATGACGGGTCAGCAGGCACGGTGGCCTGACGTGACCGGACTGATCGTCGCGCTGGCTGCTGGTGCAGTGATGGGGCTGGTCGTCGACGCCGATCACGCCGCACCCGACACCGCGTTGAGCCTGCTGGCCTGATCGGGCCGCGGACCGTGGACACGAACAAGCAACGTGGATAAAGGGAAATGAAATGTGGGACAAGCAAACCGGCATGATCATCCACCAACGCTCACCGTTCAACGCCGAATCTCCTCGTGCCGCGCTGAAGGACGACATCACGCCCATCGAGACTTTGTACAGCCGAAACCACGGGCCAATACCCGACATCTCCGCTCGGAGCTGGCAGTTGAACGTCGCCGGTCGGGTCGCTAATCCCCGCGCGTTCACCTTCGACGAACTCACTCGCGGCTTCGACGTCCATGCGATCACCGCGACACTGCAATGCGCGGGGAACCGCCGCGCTGGCCTCACCGCGGTGCGGCCCATCCCGGGCGAAGACCCATGGGGGTCGGGTGCCACCTCCACCGACGAGTGGATCGCCGCCAAGGCCCCGAAGCTGAAACCGTCCACGGCGACGAGCTACCGGTCGCTCCTGAGCACGGTCGTCCTCCCCCGCTGGCAGGACGTGCGCCTGGCCGACATGACGCATGAGGACATCCAGACGTGGGTGACGTGGATGACGACAGACCGGGAGGCCCGACACGCCCGCTCGCTCGACAAGGCCAAGAACGAGGCACGCAAGCCCCTGTCCGCACGCAGGGCCGTCCACGCTTACGGGATAGTAAAGCAAGTCCTGGCCTACGCCATTCGAACCAAGCGCCTGGCCGTCAACCCGTCCGACGACATCGAACTTCCCCGAATTGTCCATCGCGGGGAGATAGCCCTAAGCCTCGACCAGGTGACGGCTCTAGTCGCGGCCGCCGACGAAGTGGCTCCGATCATTCAAACGCTGGCATTCGTAGGGCTTAGTGGTCGACTGCATAATTACAGTGACGTAATTCGGTCCCACACTTCCATACGGTTACGTGAGATGGTTCCCTTGACGAAGGGAGCAGCATGCCACGAACCAGCCCGTACAGCATCGCCTTGGCCGAAGCCGAGCGGACAGAACTCGAAGCCCGCGCGCGTCGATATACGTCATCGTATTCAGAAGTTGTGCGGGCCCGGATCGTGCTCTACGCGGCCGAAGGCCTGGGCAACGACGAGATCGCCGCACGCCTAGACACCCCGCGGCAAGTCGTCTCCAAATGGCGCAAACGCTTCTTCGACCAGCGTCTGGCCGGACTGACCGATCTGCCTCGGGGAGGACGGCCCCCGAGTTTTCCCCCTGACGTCGTGGTCGCCATCAAGGCGCTGGCCTGCGAATTCCCGGCGAAGGCCGACAACCCCCAGCCGCTGGCTCGCTGGCAGTGCCCCGATCTGGCCCGCGCCGCCGTCGAGCAAGGCATCGCCGCCGCGATCTCGGGCACCACGATCTGGCGCTGGCTGTGCGCCGATGCGATCAAGCCCTGGCAGCACCGCTCCTGGATCTTCCCCCGCGACCCCGACTTCGGACCCAAGGCGGCCCGGGTGCTCGACCTCTACGCCCGCCGCTTCCACGACACGCCGCTGCGGCCCGATGAGTACGTCATCTCCGCCGACGAGAAGACCTCCATCCAGGCCCGCATCCGCAAACACGCCACCACACCCCCGGCACCGAGCCAGCCGACGCGCGTGGAGGCGGAGTACTTCCGCGGCGGCTCCCTGGCCTACCTGGCAGCCTGGGATGTGCACCGCGCCAAGGTGTTCGGCCGCTGCGAGCAGACCACCGGCATCGACCCCTTCGACCGGCTGGTCGACCAGGTCATGACCACCGAGCCCTACGCCACCGCGCGTCGAGTGTTCTGGGTGGTCGACAACGGCTCCTCCCACCGCGGACAGGCCAGCATCCACCGGCTCCAGGATCGCTGGCCGAAACTGCGCCTGATCCACCTGCCCGTGCACGCGTCTTGGCTCAATCAAGTGGAGATCTACTTCTCCGTCGTGCAACGTAAAGTCGTATCACCCAACGACTTCCACACCCTCGACGAGGTCGAGGCCCGACTGCTCGACTTCCAGCAGTACTACGAACAGATCGCCACACCGTTCGAATGGAAGTTCACCAAAGACGATCTGAACGCCCTACTCGAGCGCATCGCCGCCCACGAAGACGCCGCCCTCACACCCGCCGCATAACGGCCCCTACGAATACGTCACCGAAATTCCGTGCCAGACCACTAAGCGGCAGCTAAGGCTTAGCTACTGCGGGCTTAGCATCGGGATTACGGAGTCCGTAAGGTGTTGTTAATCAACGGTATTCGAATCACCTATCCGCATGCTGCGCGTTCGCTGTGTTGCGTTGACGTGTGGTTGCGGGGGGCGTACCGTCCGCCGGGGTTACCAAACCCACGACGGGAAACACATGAATGACACTTACGCAGACACATGGGCGGACGCAATCAACGAGGCGTATGAACAACCCGACCCGTCGTATTACTTGCAGGAGGACGATCTGCTCGACGGTGAGAGTTTCGATGCCGCTGGGCAGCGGATACTCACCAAGGCTGCCAATTGCCTCCGAAACGGAGTCCCAGCGACCTTTACAGCAGGCGAGTTGGACTTGGTGAGGCACATGATGCCCGCTCACGCGGTACACCAGTCCGATGCTGTGCGGTGGGTCTTGCAAATGTACGGGGACGACGGCGCGGTGGCGACTAGCTAGCTAAGCTAGTACAGCGGAAAGCGGCGTCAGCACTTGCGGACGCTTTGACCCGGCGACCTCTTCGTCCCGAACGACACCACCAGTGGCTTTGGCGATGACGATGGCGCTGGAAACGTTTAAGGCTGCACTTCAATCCGTTGATTCCGTTGGCGAGATATGAGCATGAACGACGCTACTGCGGACTGGCTGCGGACCGGCGGAGTGTAGAAGCACCACCCACACTTCTGTCCAGGCTCGCGCCCGAGAGTCACTGCAATCGGCTACGGTCCTTCCATCTCCATGATCGTCATCGCTGACCAAGGGGAATCTGGTGCCGGATCGCAACCCGTCGCTACCGGGCGCGGCGGGGCAACCTGAGAGGCGGACGTGATGGGGCAATTCGAGGCGATCGCGGTGAGCACGCCCAGATCGGCACCAGGCGCGGCGCGCGGGTTAGTGCTGGGCACCCTGGTCTCCGCTTCGATAGCCACGGCATTAAGTTCGGCCGGCGTTGCCGACGCGACATGCAAGTCGGTGAGCGGCACCGGCGCTGACTCGCACTGCACCAGCGCCCCGACCAGCTTCGCGGTCAAGCTCGACAAAAACTCGTCGGTCTCGGCCCAGGGCCTCCTCGGCGGCACCGCCGCGGGCGGCAACAGGAGCAATGTCACCGCGGGTGCTTCGCCCAGCCCCGGACCCGGCAACGTCGACACCGCTAGCGCGATCGGTAATCCCATGATGGCCGCCGATAGCATGTTGGGCACGGACGCGTTCGGCTCCTATGGCTGCGAAGACTTCGTTGACGCCGCTTATGACCGCACCACCGCCACCGGCATTGGTCACGACGCAGCACTGGCGTTTTACCAATCGCTGGCCGACCGTGGGCTGGACCATCACGAAATGCCCGTCCCACGCGGCGCGCTGGTGTTCTCCGCAGGTCCCGATGGCAACCATGTCGACATCTCTCGGGGCGACGGCACGTATCTATCCGGCGGCGTACAAGGACTTTCGCCCGGTTACGGGGACGGCCACGACATACAGATTCTGCCCACCCCGAACCTCGGCTCGTGGACGCTGTACGGATGGGTCTACCCCCCCTGGTAGGCCCGAGCACTCCACCACAGCCATCCCCGACGGGAGCGGCGTTACAGTCCCCGCGGCTGACTCCGAGCGTGGACTCCCCCTGGCGCGCATCCGTTGCGCCAGAGCCGTCTTCGACTGGTCGAGTGCCTTGGGGCGACCGATTCGAAACACAATGACCTACTCGATGCGAACGAGTCGAACTGGGCGTTTGTCGGCGCTAACCGCGCTGGGCGCGTTAACAATTGGCAGTTCACGGCGTTGGCGACGTTGGCAAGTATTGAATGCCGTCGAAGTTCCTGCGGACGGACTGCGGACGGTAGGTTCGTTCGGCCCGTGCCTCGCACGGAGAGGTAGCAGGCGCTAGGCGTGCCAGACCCGGCCTCATCGGGCCGAGTTACTCACAACCTTCTGAACCGTAAGGCAGGTACAGAGCGTCGCCGGCTGATTACTCGTTGGGCGTGACAACCCTGTGGGACTTCTCCAACCCAGATATTGCGTCCTTGACGAGCTGCTCCGCTCTCTCCTCGGTAGGCGCTGTCACACTCACTGAGATGTCTGTCCCATCGACAACGCGGCGCTCACTGAATGTCGACGGCGTCTCCGACGGCACCGTCGTCTCCAACGTCTTTTTCGCGCTTCGAGCGGATGCGATCCACCCCCCAATTGCCGTCCCAGCTGCGAGCACGGCTAGCGTCGGTGCGGCCCAATCCAAACCCACAGGATCACCGCCTCTCTTGGGTCAACTGTCCTTCGTCATCGATACACACCAGGAACTTAAGAACAGACTAGCAACGAACACCCAAATCGAGTCATGGGCGAAGGCCGGGACGTCGAAGACATCCGCAAGCCGCTCGTGCGCGGCTACTGCTTCTTTAATCTTGGTGGTGCCATCGGCGTACCGAAACGCTGCGAAGGCGAGCGGAGCAGTGCTGACGAGCGCGACCATGATCGACCAACCAGTCAGCTTCTTCTTGCTGAGGATCTCGTGCGACATGCCAAGTTCAACCACGCCCGCGATAGTGATCGTCATCGCGACGATGTACAGATCACCCGTCGATAGCACGTCCACTACCCCCACTGTCGGGTGTGGCGCGTCACGGATTGCAATCAATGGTGACGCGAACGTCAGACCCGCAGCAAAAAATGCCCCAAAAAGCCAGATGCTTACACGATAAACACTGCTCGATGGCCATCTCTCTGGATCTTTGAGCCAACTCCATGTCTTCGTTTGCCATTGGTCAGGGTGACTCGTCAGCCATCTCCGTAGCCCCACGCTGGAACATCATCCGGCATCTCGTCCGTCGTTCAGGCCAAAATGGCGTTTTCACCTGGAGAATTAACCCCTCGCAAAAACGTGACTCACTGGTCATGCGCGGCTACACGTCCAATGCCGTAGGCAAGCGCCTATCGCTCGCGTCCGACTTTCTGACGTCAATTGCGGATGTTTGGTTCTGAGAAACCTCAACATCACCAGATTGGCTCGGTGGACTGCTGACGCTTATCGCGTTGCCGGGCTGCAGGAGCTTTTGTCAGCTCCAACGCCTCTCGGCTGCCCCCTTCGGACACCCCCTAATCGACGGCTACTGATGACGCTGAACGTGCGTCCGCATTCACGTTCGGGTGATTAAGTCAATCAGAGGTGACTTTTGGTAATGCGTACTTACTTTTGGTAATGCGTACTTATATGCGATCCACTGATCAGAAATTTTGCCCGGTAGGCGGTTCGGAGGTGTGCCAGCGTTTTACCAGACATTCCCCAGAATTTCCCAAGAAGTACGACTGCATGGGCATCTCCCACTCGGCGTACCGTTTGATATTGACGCTGATCTAGCAGTGCTATAGCAGCGGGGTCGGGGCCACAAATGGGGTGGACAACGTGTACCCCTCACGAAGGTTAAAGCAGCAGTGGCTGCCCAAGTGGTTATGTTCGCGGAGCGAACGGACGCGCTGTAGCCCGTCGCGCCCGACGTGACCGCTGCGACATTACCGGCGGGTGCAGGCCCGGGTTGAGCCTGCGGGAATCCATTCAGCAATTAGCTAACAACAAACGCAGAATCCGAAGGCAGGAGCGAACGATGGCTGA
This sequence comes from uncultured Actinomycetota bacterium, assembly GCA_963813275.1. Classification (GTDB taxonomy): domain Bacteria; phylum Actinomycetota; class Actinomycetes; order Mycobacteriales; family Mycobacteriaceae; genus Mycobacterium. The sequence continues at coordinate 66,835 of CAWEYH010000007.1, forward strand.
GATAAAAGGAAATAATCCGGCCCCCAGCGGTCAGGATCCAGTGGACATCACTGGGACGCCGGTGCCGGTCGGAGTCTGGGGGGACTCCAGCACAGGTGTCGGCGTGTTCGGCACCAGCGGGGATCGGTCGCCCTACATCAACATCTGGAACGGGGCAGGTGTCTACGGCCAGGGAGGGCACGGGCGCTTTCAGGGAGAAGGCGACCATCCGTTTCCAGGTGTCTTCGGGATCAGTCCCGATACTGGCGTCGTGGGCATCGGTGTCTCTGATACTGACGCCGACGGTATGTACGCCGAGGGCAGCGGAGAGGGGTTTGGACTTTTCGCCACTACAGATACCGGCACGGGGGTTCTCGGCGTAAACCAATACCAGAACGGCTACGGCGTGAGAGGCGAGTCGTACGACGTGGGAACCGGCGTCTACGGCAAGGGAGTCCTCGGTGTCTACGGCGACGGTCTCGTCGGTGTCCGCGGCGAAAGCGACCTGGGCAACGGCACCGAGGGCATCACGTACAACGGCGGTACCGGCGTCGTCGGCCGAGACCTCTCGCCGTTTCCCGAAGAGAGCGGGACCGTTCGTGGCGTGAGTGGTTCTAGCTTCTACGGTGATGGCGTCTCGGGGGTCAGCATCGTTGGCAGTGGGGTACACGGCATGAAGATGGGTGGAAACCCAGGCCACCCAGACGACTTCGAAGCGGCTGTTCTCGGCGAGAACTATGGGAGCGGCTTTGCGGGACTGTTCGTGGGCAGGGTCGGCGTTGTCGGGCCTCTGTACAAGTCCGGTGGTGGGTTCCGGGTGGATCATCCTCTCGATCCGCGGAACAAGTACCTGTCCCATTCGTTTGTCGAGTCGCCGGAGATGTTAAACGTCTACAGCGGGACGGCCATCACCGACGAAGAGGGCAATGCGAGGGTTGCTCTACCCGAGTATTTCGAGGCGCTCAATGCTGATTTCCGCTATCAACTCACGGCCGTCGGGCAGTTCGCCCAACTGATGGTCTCCGAGGAGATAAGCCAGAACTCGTTCGGGATTCGCTCGAACGCGCCCCATGTCCGGGTGTGCTGGCAAGTCACCGGTGTTCGGCGTGACGACTGGGCGCAGGCTAACCGGATACCGGTCGAGGAAGACAAACCCGACAGTGAGATAGGAGGCTTCCTGCACCCTGAACTGTTCGGTGGCGAACGCGCAGGCCGTCGCACACCCCAGCGTCAGATCGAGGAGCTCGCCGCAGGTTTTCCTGATCACCTTCGTGACCGGGCGAGACAGGTTCTGTCTGAGGTGGCTGCGACCGGTCGGGTGGACACCACGGATTTGTCCGACCTGCTCGCGGAGGTCAGTGAAGGCAGGGCGCAGGCCGCACGCGAGCGACGGGAACACGACGAGGAGAGACTGCGCAGGGCGCAGAAAATCGGCGACCGACTGCGCCCGCCGCCATCGCCGCATAGCGGCGATTCAGCCGGTGGATCCTGACCAGCCAACCAGATTTCGGCTTGGTTGCGCCCCTGGCGATGGCTTCTCCTGTCTGGCTGCAGCCCCTTCAACGCGGCGGCGTCCCCTACCTCGATAACCCAGTTCGGCATCGACATTTGAGAAACTGAAAGCGTTAGATTTGCGACGGCAGCGTCAGTGCTTGGGTCGGTGAAAGAGCGCGTACTCAACCCGCGCCGGGGTGACACCCCAATCGACGGCCCACTGATGGGCCTGCTTGATGTACGTCGTATAGGCGCGAAGTCCGCTGCCAACTTGGTGACCAACATCTTTGAGGCGGCCTCGCACTACGTCGTCCAGGATGAGTGGCCATGGCAGCTGACCCTGCTGGTAACCGGCCATGTGCATCAGCTTTGTGAAGAATGACTCGTCCCACCTCGGCAGGTGGCCAGAGCCTCGGTGCAGAGTCCTCCAGGCCCCGGATACATCGAATCGCGACAAAGCAACGGCTCGCCTGATAGCAGCTATTCGCTGGGGAAGCAGTGGCGAACCAGGTGACCGATCCGGTAGGCCAAGCGCACCCGCCGCCCGCCATGGACCCCGGCCGTCGCCACCCTTTCCGGCAATTCCCGCGCCCCACGCCTGGACGGCGATGGCAAAGCCCGCCACCATCTCGTCTGTGCCGCCTTCGGCGACATCCTTGGCCCTGGCGTAAAGCTGTTTCTTGGTGATGCTGCCCCTCAGTTCGGTCGGCACTGTCTCGATTGGGACCCAGGTGGACCAAGCGTCGGGTAACCAGTGGACGGGTGCATCGGGATTCGCCGCTAGGCCCGCTGCTAGTTCTTGTTTGACTTGTTCCGAAGTCATCGGCCTCCCAATGATCATGTCTGCAATATGATCATGTCTGCAATTTAATCGGTGACGTCCCAGTTTCTGCTTCTTGTCGTTGATCGGAACTAAGGCATCGACTTAGGTCTACCGCTCCTCGGATTCCGTTGTAGGACCGCTGCAAGCTGGGTAACTAGGGCGAAGGAGTTCGAACTGACCCGCGCGGGCTGGTTTGGTAACGCCGTGAGCTGGCGACGCAGGGCGTTGAACTTGACGGCAAGCGAGCTGTCCCGGCGCACCGTCGATCTGGGTTATCCGATCAGCAGGGGTGCGATCGCGAAGATCGAGTCGAACCTGCGGTCCGGCAAGATCGACGTGGCCGAAGTGCTTGTGCTCGCGGCGGCCCTCGATATTCCGCCTGTCTTGCTGCTGTTTCCGCAGTTCTCCACCGACGGTTTTGGGGCAGTGCTTCCCGGCCTCCTCGCGACAGAAGACGGCGCAGTGCGATGGATGTCTGGTCAGGTTCCCCTTCCTCCGGAGCGCGACATGCCCGGGATGCACTTGGAACACGGCGACGCCAATCTGCCCAACGACGGAGTCAAGCTGGTCACGTCTATGCAGTTGCTCCGAGAGGCGCTAGGGACTCGAATTTCGTTGGTGCACCACTTACATACACTGGAAGAAGCCGGTGATGAGCTTGCCGACGCCAACCGGATGCTGGAGATGAACAACGAGCTCATACAGAGCGTTCGGCAACAGGTCCGCGACGCTCGCAAAGCCCTGTGGGGCATGCCTTCCGCAGCAGGTGAACCGGAGGCCGAGGACGATGAGTAGGCAACAACTACCTCCGCAGATCAAGAAGATCACGGTTATCGACCGGAAGACCGGAAAATCCGTTGTGCGGTACGAAGTTACGGTAGATACCGGGACTAATCCGCAGACGGGCCGAAGGCAGCAAGCGCGGCGACGTTGTGTGACCGAACGGGCTGCCCGTGACGCGCTAGCTCAGATCGCCGATGCCACGGTCAGAGGACAGTTCGTTTCACGCTCGAACCTGACTGTCGACCAATTGTGCGTGGCCTACATGGCGGGCCGTCACAAGCTACGCGAGTCCTCGAAGGCGAAGCTGGAGTACGACCTAGCACCCCTTCGGGAGCGATACGGACAGCTACCGGCGCAGCGGCTCACCAAGGCTCACCTCGATGTCCTTGTGCTTGAACTTGTTGCCGGAGGGACGAAGACGGCTAAGGGTCGCCAGCGGAAGCCGTGGGCGGCGGATTCCGTTAATAAGGTCATCGCGAGCATCGAGCAAGTTCTGGCCGATGCGAAAGCTCAGGGCTTAATCGGGCGCAATGTCGCCGAGCTAGTCAATCGGGTCAGTAAGCCGCACAAGCCTGTAGACACATATACAGAATCAGAGGTTCAAAATCTGCTGGCAGTCATCGTGGACGACCGCCTAAGCCACGCATGGGAGTTGGCGCTCTCAGGCCTCAGACGCGGTGAGATCGCGGGGTTGCGCTGGTCTGACATTGACCTCGACGCTAAGACCTTGTCGGTTGTCAATAATCGAGTAGACGCGGGTGGCACTGCGGTGGAGAACGATCCGAAGTCACAGTCGTCCCGCCGGACTCTGCCGCTACCGGACCGGCTGGTGTCGGTGCTGCGGACAGCCAAGGCCCGGCAAGCGCGTGAACGGTTGGCGCTCGGTGCCGAGACCGGCCCGTGGGAGTACGTCGTATCAAATGAGGTCGGGCTGCCCTACCACCCTCAGGTCTTATCTCGATACTGGGCGTCGGTCGTCAGAGCAGCGGGCGTACGCCACATCAAGCTGCATGCGGCCCGGCATACCTGCGCAACGCTCATGCACCTGCAAGGTGTGCCTGTCGCGGTCATAGCAGCGTGGATCGGCCATAAGGACGCGAGCCTGACGATGAAGCTCTATGCCCATAGCCAAGACGACGCACTTAAGGCTGCCAGCGCGACTCTGAACCGAGTTGTCCGCGAGTTGTGACATCGTGTGACATCGGGCTTCGGTGTTCGAACTGTCGAACACTATTCGACCTGCTCAAGATGGAGCCGATGACGGGAATCGAACCCGCGTATTCAGCTTGGGAAGCTGATGTTCTGCCATTGAACTACATCGGCGAACCTGGCTTACACCAGTGACCACGAAGGCTAACACCCCAGCGGCTACGCTCGTCGGGTGCTGCTCTCCGATCGTGACATTCGAGGTGAGATCGCCGCCGGACGTCTAGGCATCGACCCCTTCGACGAAAGCCTCGTGCAGCCGTCGAGCGTCGACGTCCGACTCGACAACCTGTTCCGGGTGTTCAACAACACGCGCTACACCCACATCGACCCGTCGACCCGCCAGGACGATCTGACCAGCCTCGTCGAGCCCAAGGAGGGCGAGCCGTTCGTGCTGCATCCCGGCGAGTTCGTGCTGGGCTCGACGCTGGAACGGTGCAGTTTGCCCGTCGACCTCGCGGGGCGCCTCGAAGGCAAGTCGTCGCTCGGCCGGCTCGGGCTGCTGACGCATTCGACAGCCGGCTTCATCGACCCGGGCTTTTCCGGTCACATCACGCTCGAGCTGTCCAACGTCGCCAACCTGCCGATCACACTGTGGCCAGGGATGAAGATCGGCCAGCTCTGCCTGCTGCGACTGACCAGTCCGGCCGAAAACCCCTACGGCAGTGCGAAAGCCGGATCGAAATATCAGGGCCAGCGCGGTCCGACGCCCTCGCGCTCGTACCAGAACTTCATCAAGTCGACCTAGGGGGGCACATGGACGAAGCGATCGACCGGTTACGTGCCGACTACGACACATCGCCGTACGAGTCCCACGCGTTTCCGCAGTCGGCGCCCGGGCATTTGGCTGCGATCGCTTATCTTTTCGGCCTCGACGTCCCCGATGTCTCGACCGCGCGAGTCCTCGAGATCGGCTGCTCCGCAGGCGGCAACCTGATTCCGTTCGCGGCGTGGCATCCGCGGGCCAAAGCGGTCGGCATCGATCTGTCGCATGTGCAGATCGACGAGGGGCGCCGGCGCGTGGCTGCGCTTGGTCTCACCAACGTGGAGTTGTTTCAGGCCGACATCGCACAGATCGACCCAGGCCTCGCTGGGGCAGTTCGATTTCGTTGTCTGCCATGGTGTTTACAGCTGGGTCGCGCAGAACGTGCAGCAGGCGATCCTGGCCGCGTTCCGCGCAGCGCTTGCTCCCCGGGGCGTCGGCTACATCAGCTACAACGTGTATCCGGGCTGGAAGGCCAAGGAGATCATCCGCGACGCCATGCTGCTGCGCGGCGGCGCAATGACGACTCCGCAGGAGAAGGTGTCCTACGCGCGCGGCATGATCGATTTCCTGGAAGAGGTCGCATCTCCCGACAGCGTGTTGGCCAGGGCGCTGAGTGACTACAAGGCACACGGCGATTCGAAGGACTACTACCTTCTGCACGAGGAGCTGGAGACCTTCAACTCGCCGTGCTACCTCCTCGAGATGGTGGCGCGGACTCAATCGCACGGTCTGGTCTATCTCGCCGACTCGGCGCCCCAGACGATGTTCGCCCTCAATTACGGCGAGAAGATCGCCGAGCCCCTGCTGAAGGAGTGCGGCCACAGTCAGGTGCTGCTGGAGCAGTACCTCGATTTCGCCGTCAACCGCACTTTCCGGCAGTCGCTGTTCGTGCATGCCGAACGCGCACCGGAGGTTCGTTACTCGCTTGATCGATCGCGCTATCAGCGCCTCCACTTCGCGGCCTGGGTTCCGCCCCTCGAGGAGAAGACGCGGCTGGACGACTCGCTCCAGGAGTTCGGTGCGGCGGGTCAGGTCCTGACCACGCAGGTTCCCGATGTCAAAGCAGCGATGGACGCGCTCACGGGCCGCTGGCCGTGGACGCTGTCTCGGCAGGAGCTTCTCGATACGGTGCAAGCCCGCCTGAGTTCGGCAGGCATCGCGCCCGCCGCCAATCAGGAGGTGGCCGTCGACGACCTGCTGGAGTACCTGATCGTGCACGGGCTGGCGCGTTATCGGCTCGACCCCGTGCTGCCCGAGCCGACGTCGACGCCGCCGCGGCTGGACGAGCCTGCGAGGCGACTGGCCGAGCTTGTCCGCGAAGAAGCCGACCCCTTCATCTACAACGCGTGGCACGAATCGGTGTCACTGTCGGCGACGGATCGCCATCTGTTGCCGCTGCTCGACGGCACCCGCGATCGGGACGCGTTGATCGAGGTGCTGCTTGCCGCCGCCAAGCAGGGCCTGGTTCAGTTCGAGCGCGACGGCCTGCCGTTGTCGGCGGAATCCGACGTTCGCGACGCGGCCGCCGAACACGTCGACACGCTGGGGGAGCGCCTGACCGCGATGAAGCTGTGGCGGGAAGTAGAAGCGCGGCATTCGCGTTTTCGTTGACGCGGGTAGGGTCTAAGTACCGGCGCCGGCGAGCACGCGTGCCGTCGAGATCCGGCCAGGACTTCACCGCCATCAGCAAATGCGGTTGGTTGTAACGCCCGACCTGGCAGTGGCGATGAAGTATCTAGTTGTCGGCTCTTGCGGGGCGTTTGCGCAACGGCAACGTAGACAGCGTAGCAAACACTTTGGAGGGTCAGTGGACATCGTACTAGGTGTGTCGATGACACCTACGACGGTCCGCATGGTGCTGGTCGAAGGGGAAAAGGCCGACGGTGTCGACCGTCGACCACGATGTCTTCGACGTTGGTGCCGCCGACGGCTCAGCAACCTCGAGCGCAGCCGAACAAGTCGTCGCCGCCGTGCTCGGCACCCAGGAGAGTGCCGCCGCGAGCGGACACCACCTGAAATCGATCGGCGTGACGTGGACGCACCATTCCGACGCCGCCGAATTGCGGGACACCCTCGCCGCCCGCGGCATCGAGGACGTCATGCTGGTCTCGGCGACGCACGCCGCCGCGGCCCTCGCCCAGGCCGTCGGCCGGGCGATCGGCTACGACACCACGGCGCTGCTGTTCATCGAGAAGGACACCGCGACGATGTCGGTCGTGCAGACCGACGACGGGTCTGTGGTCAAGGTGCTCAGCCGCGATCTCCACGACGCCGACGCGATGGCGGTGCTGACCGAGATGGCCTCGGCCGTAGAGTCGGCCGAATCGCCACCGCAGGGCCTGTTCGTCGTCGGCTCCGGCGTCGACGCCGGCTCCGTCAAGGCCCACCTGGAGAACCTGGTGGCCCTCCCCATCAGCGCACCCGACGAACCAGAACTCGCCCTCGCTCGAGGTGCGGCCCTGGCGTCGGCGCATGCGCCCGTGATGGAGGCGTCCACCGCCGGGCTTGCCTACTCGCTGGATCCCGATGGAACCACCGCAGCCAGCGCCTATCCGGAGCTGGCAGGCGCGGCTACACAGCTGGCTCCGGTCAGTGGAGAGTCCGCGTACTCGGACGCGCTCGCCTATTCCGACGAAGTCGAGGTGCCGTCCGACCCCGAGCCGTTCTACGAGGAAGAGAGCCGTAAGCCCTTCCTGCTCGTCGGCAGCGCTCTGACGTCGATCTTCGTGGTCGGCGTTGTCGCCCTGGTGATTTCGCTGGCGGTCAGCATCCGCCCGACGGTCGATCAGCGGCCGAGCCCCGGCGAGACCCCGGTCATTCCGAGCCAGGCCGCGCCTGCTCCCGCGCCCGCCGAGGAGCTTGCGCCCGCTGCTCCTGTCGCACCACCACCGCCGGCGCAGACCATCCAGGCTCCCGTGCCGGTGGTGCAGCAGGCCCCGGCGCAAGCGCCGAGGACGGTGTTCGTCGAGAAGCCTGCGCCTGCGGCCGCTCCCGCGCCGGCCCCCGTTCCGGACGCTCCGCTGCCTGCTCCTGTTCCCGCGGCCCCGATCCCGGCGCCGTTGCCCGTCTACAACCCGCCGGTGTACAACCCGCCGGTCTACATACCGCCGCGACCGGTGTGGGTGCCGCCGTGGCACAACCAGCCGCAGAGGCCGCCGTGGCAGCCACCGTGGCAGCCGCCGCAGCAGGATCCGCCGCAGCAGATCCCGGATCAACCGCCGGTGCAGCAGCCGCAGTATCCGGGTTCCGGCGGCTATCCCGGTTCTGGTGGCTCAGGTTCGGGCTCATACCCGGGCTCGGGAGGATCCGGTGACTATGGCGGCGACGGTCCGTCGAGCGGCGGCTCGCGCGGCGGCGGTGGCCCGAGCATCTGCTTCCTCGGCCTTTGCACCGGCGGCCACTAGCCGGTCACCTGTCGTTGGCCTCCCGCTAAGTGTCGCTTAGCAATTAGCTCATCGCGGCGGCCTATACCGGCCTTATGCGATGCACCGTCTTCGGCACGGGCTATCTCGGGGCGACGCACGCCGCCGGCATGGCTGAATTGGGACACGAAGTAATCGGCGTCGACATCGACCCAGGCAAAGTCGCCAAGTTGGCGGCCGGCGATATCCCGTTCTACGAACCCGGCCTGCGAAAGATGTTGAGCGACAACCTTGCTGCGGGCCGACTGCACTTCACCACGGACTACGACGCCGCCGCGGACTTCGCCGACGTGCACTTCCTCGGGGTCGGCACGCCGCAGAAGAAGGGCGAATACGGCGCGGACCTGCGCCATGTGAACGCCGTCATCGACACCTTGGTGCCGCGCCTGCGACGCCCGGCGGTGATAGTCGGGAAGTCGACCGTGCCCGTGGGTACCGCCGTCGAACTCGGCGCAAGGGCGCGCGGACTGGCCCCCGACGGCGTCGACGTCGAAATCGCCTGGAATCCCGAGTTTCTCCGGGAGGGCTTCGCCGTCCACGACACCCTGCATCCGGACCGCATCGTGCTCGGTGTGCAACCGGACTCGTCACACGCCGAGGCGGCGATCCGCGAGCTGTACGCCCCACTGCTCGACGAGGGCGTGCCCTTCCTGCTGACCGATCTGCAGACCGCCGAGCTGGTGAAGGTTTCGGCGAATGCGTTTCTCGCGACGAAGATCTCGTTCATCAACGCCATCTCGGAGGTGTGCGAGGCCGTCGACGCGGACGTCACCCTGCTCGCCGACGCCCTGGGTTACGACCCGCGCATCGGGCGGCGATTCCTCAACGCGGGACTGGGATTTGGCGGGGGCTGCCTACCCAAGGACATCCGCGCGTTCATGGCGCGGGCCGGCGAGCTCGGCGCCAACCATGCGTTGACGTTCCTGCGCGAGGTGGACAGCATCAACATGCGCAGGCGCACCAGGATGGTCGAATTGACCACGAAGGCATGTGGTTCGCTGCTCGGCGCGAACGTCGCGGTGCTCGGCGCGGCGTTCAAACCGGAGTCCGATGACGTGCGTGACTCGCCTGCGCTGAATGTGGCGGGCATGTTGCAACTCAACGGGGCGACGGTGAACGTCTACGACCCCAAGGCGATGGAGAACAGCCAGCGACTCTTCCCGACGCTGAACTACTCGACGTCGGTGGTCGAGGCCTGTGAACGCGCCGACGCCGTGCTGGTGCTCACCGAGTGGAGCGAGTTCGTCGACCTCGACCCCGCAGAATTGGCGGACACGGTGCGAGCCAAAGTCGTTGTGGACGGCCGCAATTGTCTGGATTCGGCGAAGTGGACCGAGGCCGGCTGGCGGGTGTACGCCCTCGGCAAGAGCGCCACTGTTTGACGCTTGTATAACAGCGCCGACGGTCGTAGGCTCGGCGTCATGAGGCAACGTATCCGCTGGTTCGCGCTGCACGGCGTCGTCCGCGGCCTCGCGAAGTTCGGCCTGCGCAGCGGCGATCCGCAGGCGCGGCTCCTCGCCGATCCGGTCGTCCGGGAGAATCCGGCCGCCTTCGCCGACGAGTGCCGGGTGAAGGGGTCGGTGATCCGGTGCCGTGCGGTGTTGATGACGTTCGACCACGGGGTCGCGCACGAGCTGTTGCGGTCAGACGATTTCCGCGTCACGGAGCTGGGCGGCAATCTGCCCAAGCCGCTGCGCTGGGTCGCCGAGAAGACCGATCCCGGAACGCTGCACCCGCTGCGGCCACCGTCGCTGCTGTCGGTCGAACCGCCCGATCACACCCGCTACCGTAAGTTGGTGTCGTCGGTTTTCACACCGAGAGCCGTTGCGGCACTGCGGGAACGGGTCGAACAGACCGCAACGTCACTGCTGGACGAACTCGAGGGTGAAAACGCCGTCGTCGACATCGTCGACCGCTACTGCTCGCAGCTGCCGGTCGCGATCATCGGCGACATCCTCGGCGTGCCCGACGAGGACCGGCCGCACATCCTGCGCTTCGGTGAACTGGGGGCGCCCAGCCTCGACATCGGCCTGTCGTGGCAGCAGTACCAGCAGGTGCAGCAGGGCATCTCGGGTTTCAACAGCTGGCTCTCCGACCACCTGCAACACCTGCGCCGCCACCCGGGTGACGACCTGATGAGCCAGATCATCCAGGCGTCGGACGAGGGTCCCCGGTGCAACGACGACGAGCTGGCTGCACTTGCGGGTCTGGTGCTGGCGGCCGGGTTCGAGACAACGGTCAACCTGCTGGGCAACGGGATTCGGATGCTGCTGGATGCGCCGGAGCATCTGGAAACCCTCGCTGCTCGCCCCGAACTCTGGCCGAATGCCGTCGAGGAGATTCTGCGGCTCGAGTCACCGGTGCAGTTGACTGCGCGGGTCGCGAGCAGGGACGTCGACGTCGTGGGCACCCGTATCGCCAAGGACGAACTGGTGGTCCTGCACCTGGCCGGGGCCAACCGCGATCCCAAGGTCTTCGCCGACCCGCACCGCTTCGACATCGAGCGCGACAATGCGGGCAAGCACCTGTCCTTCTCCGGCGGTAGGCACTTCTGCCTGGGCGCGGCGCTGGCGCGCGCGGAAGGCGAAGTCGGGTTGCGGACGTTCTTCGACCGCTACCCCGACGCCCGGCTGGCCGGAGCCGGCAATCGGCGCGACACCAGGGTGCTGCGCGGCTGGTCGTCGCTTCCCGTCCAGTTGGGACTGCCCAACGCAGTACGGTTGTGACGTGGATTTCCGCGCAGCTCTCATTGCGGAGACCGGGGCGTTCGGTGAGCTGATACGCACGGCCGATCCGGACACACCGGTCCCGACCTGTCCGGAGTGGACGATCAAACAGCTTTTCCGCCACGTCGGTCGCGGCAACCGGTGGGCCGCGCAGATCGTCGCCGAGCGGCGCGACGAGGCGCTCGACCCGCGTGAAGTCCGCGACGGCAGGCCCCCCGACGATCCCGATGCCGCCATCGAGTGGCTCGAGGACGGCGCGCAACTCATCGTCGACTCCGTGGACGCCGTCGGGGCCGACACCCCGGTCTGGACGTTCATCGGGCCGCGGCCCGCGCACTGGTGGATCCGCCGCCGGGTTCACGAAGCGACAGTGCATCGCGCGGACGCGGCGATCGCAGTGGGTGCGGACTACCAACTGACACCCGATCTCGCCGCCGATGGCATCGACGAGTGGCTGGAGCGCATCGCCGTCGAGGCGAACTCCGAGTCGTCACCGCTGGAACCGGGCCGGACGTTGCATCTGCACGCCACCGACGACGGCCTCGGCGCCGCGGGTGAATGGTCCATCGTCGGCCGTGAGGACGGCATCGCGTTCTCCCACGAACACGGCAAGGGTGACGCGGCGCTGCGCGGCAGCGCGAAGGATCTGCTGCTGGCCGTCGTGCGCCGCCGGTCGCCTGCCGAGGCCGGCGTCGAGATTTTCGGCGATGCCGCCGTCTGGGACGGGTGGCTGACCCGTACGCCGTTCTGAAGTGGCGTACGTTTCGACCATGACGACTTCGGAGATCGCCACGGTTCTCGCCTGGCACGATGCGCTGAACGAGCGGGACTTCGACACGCTGTTACAGGTATCGAGCGACGACATCGAGTTCGGTGACCCCAACGGCGCGGGCCAGGGCCACGAGGCCCTTCGCGAGTGGGCAAGCTCATTGGGTGTCACCGCCGCCGACCCGGGTCGGATGTATGTCCGCGACGGCGTGGTGGTCGCCGAGGAGCAGGACGGCAATGCGGTGGCGTTCCGTGTGGTGCACGACCATGTCACATCCGTCTTCCGGCACGACGACCTGGCGTCTGCACTGGCGGCGACCGAGCTGACCGAAAAGGACCTCGCCGGCTGATGCGGGGCGTCATCCTGGCCGGCGGTTCGGGCACGCGGCTGTACCCGATCACGATGGGCGTCAGCAAGCAGCTGCTGCCCGTCTACGACAAGCCGCTGATCTACTACCCGCTCTCGACGTTGATCATGGCCGGGATCCGCGACATCCTGGTGATCACCACCCCTGACGACGCCGCGAACTTCCACCGGCTGCTCGGCGACGGGTCGGCGTTCGGCATCGACCTCTCGTATGCGGTTCAGGACCAGCCCGACGGCCTGGCGCAGGCATTCGTCATCGGCGCCGACCACATCGGCGGCGAGACGGTCGCCCTGGTGCTGGGCGACAACATCTTTTATGGTCCCGGCCTGGGCACCAGCCTGCGTCGGTTCGAAAACATCAGTGGCGGAGCAATTTTCGCCTACCGGGTCGCCGACCCGGCAGCCTACGGCGTTGTGGAGTTCAGCGCCGACGGCACCGCGCTGTCGATCGAGGAGAAGCCGGCGACGCCGAAGTCGCACTACGCGGTGCCCGGCCTGTACTTCTACGACAACGACGTCGTCGAGATCGCACGGTCACTGACGAAATCGGCACGGGGCGAATACGAGATCACCGAGGTCAACCAGGCATACCTGAACCAGGGCAGGCTGTCGGTCGAGGTGCTCGACCGCGGCACGGCGTGGCTGGACACCGGGACGTTCGACTCGCTGCTGGACGCCAGCGATTTCGTGCGCACCATCGAGCGCAGGCAGGGCCTGAAGATCAGCGTGCCCGAGGAAGTGGCGTGGCGGGTCGGCTTCATCGACGACGACCAACTCGCCGAACGCGCGTACTCGCTGCTCAAGTCCGGCTACGGCGCCTACCTGTTGGAGCTGCTGGAACGTCAGTAGCTGCGCCGGGCGTGGCCAGCACGGCGGCGATTGCCGTCGTCAGCGGTACCGACAGCGCGAGGGCGATGCCGCCGACGGCCGAGCGGGCGATCTCGATGGCGACGCTCTCACTGGTCAGCACGTCGCCGAGGGATCGGCTGGCGACACTGAAGAGCAGCAAGAGCGGCAACGCGCTGCCTGCATAGGCCAGCACCAGCGTGTAGACGGTGCTTGCGATGTGGTCGCGGCCCACCCGCATCGCGCCGAGGAAGATCGCACGCCGCGAACTCCCGTCGCCCACCTGAGCCAACTCGAACACCGTCGAGGCTTGGGTCACGGTGACGTCGTTGAGCACACCCAGCGAGCCGATGATGAAGCCGGCCAGCAACAGGCCGGTGATCGACACATCGCCCATATACGCCACGACCGCGTTGCTCTGATCATCGGAAAGGCCGGTGAGGTGAGCCAGTTCGATTGCGGCCCAAGACAATATTGCCGCAAGCAGCAGCGAGGTCAGCGTACCGAGCAGCGCTGCGCTGGTGCGCAGGCTCACACCGTGCGCAAGGTAGATCACCGCGTACAGAATCACTGCCGAAGCCACCAACGCGACGGGGATGGCGTCGGCCCCGGCACGCAGGGCGGGCAGCATGAACACCACCAGCACGCCAAACGCGACTCCGATGCCGATCAATGCGCGCAGCCCTCGCCACCCGGCGACGCCGACGATCACGACCGCGAACAAGGTCGCCATCGCGATTAGCGGCCACGTTCGCTCGTAGTCGTAGAAGGAGTAGGTGGTCGTTCCGGTCGGGTCGACTTGGCGGCTGATCCGGATGTGGTCACCGGGGACGAGATTGGGTTGCCCGGGTCCGCTGCTGAACTCCAGCACTGTCATCGCCTGGGCATTGGGCCCGGAGTCGATGGCCACCAGCGTGTGGACACACGTGGTGTCCTGGGCCGGGGGCGGCCCGGCATACGTCGTCAGCACTGCGCCGACCTCTGGCCCACCACACTCGGCCTTTCCGGTGGACAACACATGCCCGGCCTCGGTGGTCACCGCACCACCCGTGGCGTTCTGGAACGGCACCGGGATGTCGACCTTTTGCTGGCTTGGCCAGAGCCATGCTGCCCCGGCGATGACGGCGACGCCGACGGCCACCAAGATGCCGACGACGATTCTTGCTGCCAGCGGGCCAAGCGGGGACGGACCGCGCAGGGTGTGCGAGTGTGCGTGCGAGTGCGTCACGCGCATCAGGGTAGAGGCCGGACCTGGATGGGTATTGAAGGCCCGATCGGCACTACTGGCGGTAGTTGACCAGGAAGTTGCCGAGCCGTTCGATGGCGTTGCTGAGGTCGCGGGCCCACGGCAGGGTGACGATCCGCAGGTGATCGGGCGTCGGCCAGTTGAATCCGGTGCCCTGGGTGACCAGGATCTTCTCCTGCAGCAGCAGATCCAGCACGAGCTGCTCGTCGTCGGCGATGTCGTAGACCTCGGGATCCAACCGCGGGAAGACGTACAGCGCGCCTTGGGGTTTCACGCACGACACGCCGGGGATCTCGTTGAGCTTCGACCAGGCCACGTCACGCTGCTCGAGCAGCCTGCCCCCCGGCAGCACCAGGTCCTCGATGCTCTGATGTCCGCCGAGGGCGACCTGGATGGCGTACTGGGCAGGGACGTTCGGGCACAGTCGCATGTTGGCCAGCAGGCTGATGCCCTCGAGGAAGCTCGCCGCGTGGTCCTTGGGACCGGTGATCACCAGCCAGCCCGACCGGTAGCCGGCCACCCGGTACGCCTTCGACAGCCCGTTGAAGGTCAGGGTGAGCAGATCCGGCGCGAGGGTGGCCAGGCTGATGTGCTTGGCGTCGTCGTAGAGGATCTTGTCGTAGATCTCGTCGGCCAGCAGCAGCAGTTCATGCTTGCGCGCCAATTCGACCATCTGCTCGAGGATTTCGCGGCCGTACACAGCGCCGGTCGGGTTGTTGGGGTTGATCACCACGAGCGCCTTGGTGCGGTCGGTGATCTTGGACTCCATGTCGGCGATGTCGGGCTGCCAGCCCTGGGTCTCGTCACACAGGTAGTGCACCGGGGTGCCGCCCGCCAACGACGTCGACGCCGTCCACAGCGGATAGTCGGGAGCGGGGATGAGAACCTGGTCGCCGTTGTCCAACAACGCCTGCAGCGTCATGGTGATCAGCTCGGAGACGCCGTTACCCAGATACACGTCGTCGACGTCGAACCGGGGGAAGCCATCGACCAGTTCGTAGCGGGTGAAGACCGCGCGCCGCGCGGCCTGAATGCCCTTGGAATCCGAGTAGCCCTGGGCATACGGCAGCGCCTGGATCATGTCGCGCATGATCACGTCGGGTGCCTCGAAGCCGAACGGGGCCGGGTTGCCGATGTTCAGCTTGAGGATGCGGTGTCCCTCTGCCTCCAGCCGAGCCGCGTGCTCGTGCACGGGTCCGCGGATCTCGTACAGGACGTCCTGCAGCTTCGACGACTGCGTGAACGTGCGCTGCCGCGGGTGGTGGCCCGTCGAGTGCCACGGCACCTGGTGAGTAGTCACATCGACCATCGTCTCATTGATGGCAAATCGAATTTGCCGATCGATACCGGGCTGTGATGTTTCGCCGACGTCAGCGCTTGCCCGGCGGTCGTGCACCCTTCGCGATGCCAAGGCCTTTCACCGGCGGTGCGGGCTGCTCGCCGTTGCCATCGCCGGAAGGCTCAGGCGCAGCTGCCGATTCGCCGTCGGCTTCCGGTTCAGGTTGCGGGGCAGCGGGTTTGGCTGCGGGAGCGGCGGCCTTCTTGGCGCCCGGCCGACGAGCACCAGGCGCGATACCCAGGCCCTTGACCTCGGGTTCGGGCGCCGCGGGCGCGGGCTCTGTGGCCGTCGATTCGGGCTCCGCGGCTGCCGGAGCAGGCTGGCTGGCAGACGAAGCCGGAGCAGCAGGAGCCTTCTTGGCGCCTGGGCGCTTGGCACCCGCGGCGATACCGAGGCCCTTGACCTCGGGCTCGGCCTTGGCGGGTGCGTCGGCAGCCGGTTCTGCGGGTGCCTCGGCCTTCGCCTCGGCCGGTGCGGCCGCCGTCTTCTTGGCACCGGGTCGCTTGGCGCCGGCCGCGAGGCCCAGTCCCTTCGCAGGCGCGGCCGCTGCGGGCTTCTCGGCTGGTGCCGCGGTAGCCGCGTCGGCCTTGGGTTCCGGCTCGGCTTCCGGTTCCGCCTCCACGGTTGCCGTCTCCGCCTTCGGGGCAGCAATAGGCTCCTTGTCGGCCCTCTCCGCGGCTTCCTTTGCGGCGGTTCCCTTTTCGGGCAGCGTGACCGAGCTCGTGTCGAGCGAGCCAAGCAGCAGCTGGGCCACGTCGAGTACTTCGGCCTTCGGAATGTCATTGGCCGCTGCGACGTCGTCGACGCCGTCGGTCATCATCACCCGGCAGAACGGGCAGCCGGTGGCGATCTTCGATGCGCCGGTGTCGAGCGCCTCTTCGACACGCTCATGGTTCACCCGCTTGCCGATGTGCTCTTCCATCCACATGCGGGCACCGCCTGCGCCGCAGCACAATCCGCGGTCGGCGTGGCGTGGCATCTCGGTGAGCTTGGCGCCGGAGGCGCCGATCAGCTCGCGCGGTGCGTCGTAGACCTTGTTGTGCCTGCCGAGGTAGCACGGGTCGTGATAGGTGATGTCCTGGCTCACCGGCGACACCGGCACCAGCTTCTTGTCTCTGATCAGCCGGTTGAGCAGCTGTGTGTGGTGCAGCACCGTGTAGTTGCCACCCACTTGGGGGTATTCGCGGCCGAGCGTGTTGAAGCAGTGCGGGCAGGTGACGACGACCTTGCGGTCCACCCGCTCGACCCCTTCGAAGAGATCGTTGAGGGTCTCCACGTTCTGCGCGGCAAGCTGCTGGAACAGGAACTCGTTTCCGGAACGACGGGCAGAGTCGCCGTTGCACGTCTCGCCCTCGCCGAGCACGAGGTACTTCACCCCGGCGATCGCGAGCAGTTCGGCAACGGCCTTGGTCGTCTTCTTGGCCCGGTCCTCGTAGGCGCCTGCGCACCCCACCCAGAACAGATACTCGTAGCCCGCGAACGAGTCGACGTCCTTGCCGAACACCGGCACGTCGAAGTCGACCTCGTCGATCCAGTTGGTGCGGTCCTTGGCGTTCTGGCCCCACGGATTGCCCTTGGTTTCAAGGTTTTTGAACAGCACGCCGAGCTCGGAGGGAAACTCGGACTCCATCATCACCTGGTAGCGGCGCATGTCGACGATGTGGTCGATGTGCTCGATGTCCACCGGGCACTGCTCGACGCAGGCGCCGCAGGTGGTGCACGACCACAACACGTCGGGGTCGATGACGCCACCCTGCTCGGCAGTGCCGACCAATGGGCGAGCGGCCTGCGCCGGACCCGAGCCCATGATCCGCTCGAACCCGGATTCGGGGACGTGATGTTCCTCTTCGTGCTTCGTCTCGATGAAGCCGCCAACGGCCGACTCGAGCTCCTTGGCCCCGGATTCGTCGTCGGGTGCGGGCTTCTCGCCGAGGATGTACGGCGCCTTCGCGAACATGTGGTCGCGCAGGTTCATGATGACGAGCTTGGGGGACAGCGGTTTTCCGGTGTTCCACGCCGGACACTGTGACTGGCAGCGACCGCATTCCGTACACGTGGTGAAGTCGAGGAATCCCTTCCAGGTGAAGTCCTCGATCTTGCCCCTGCCGAGCACAGCGTCCTCGGCGGGATCCTCGAAGTCGATGGGCACGCCCTTGGACTCGACGGGCAGCAGCGGGCCGAGCGCGTTGGGCAGCCGCTTGAACGTGACGTTGAGCGGAGCCAGGCCGATGTGCAGGTGCTTCGAGTGCAGCACGATCAGCAGGAAGATCAGCATCACCGCGATGTGCAGCAGCAGCGCGACGGTCTCGATGACCTCGTTGGCGGTGTGGCCGAGTGGCGCCAGTAGTTCACCCATGCCGTGGGAGAAGAACGCGCCCCAGCCGTACGGGAAGTTGCCGGTGTTGACGGCCGAGCCGCGGAACAGCGCGTAGGTCCAGATGACGTTGAAGATCATGAACAGGATCAGCCAGGCGCCGCCGGTGTGAGAGCCGTAGAACCGCGACGATCCGGCCGTGCTCCTTCGGTTCCGTCCGCAGCCGGATGATCGCGAACGTAGTGATGCCTGCGAGCACGGCAAGGGCGATGAAGTCCTGCACGAAGCCCAGTACGTCCCAGCGGCCGACGATCGGGATGTGGAAATTGGGCTGGAACAGCGTGCCGTACGCCTCGAGGTAGACCGTGGCGAGGATGAAGAAGCCCCACATCGTGAAGAAATGGGCCAAACCGGGGATCGACCATTTCAGAAGTCGGGTTTGCCCGAAGACTTCCTTGATCTGGGTGGTGATGCGGGTGCCGAGGTCGTCCTTGCGGCCGTGCTCGTCGCTTGTCTTCTGGCCGGACCGGATCAGCTTCGTCAGCCAGAGCACGCGGCGGGCGGCGAAGAACAGCACAATCGCGGTCATTCCGAGCCCGACGATGAGCCTGATCAGCGTATGGGTATCCACCCGCGTGCCTCCCGGTGTCCAAGTTACTCGGCAGTAACCAAGTCCAAGTTACTGATCGGTAACTTATGCTCGATGCCTGCTCATAGTTGCATCTCGCCGGGAAAGCCCGCTACACAGGCTGCCCTTACCTACTGCTGAGGCGTCAGGAGGGGCTCCAGGATCGGCGCGACGAGGCCTGGCCCGGCCGGAGTCTTTGCTCCGCCGCCGCTTCCGGTGCCGGCGCCCGCGTCCGTCCCACCCGAGGCGGTGCCGGTTCCAGTAACACCGGACCCCGTTCCGGTGCTTGTGCTGGTGCCTGTTCCGGTCCCGCCCGTGCCGGTGCTGCCGGTGCTGCCGGTGCCGGGGTTGGCCGGGGGAGTGCCGGTGCCGGGGTTGGCCGGGGGAGTGCCGGTGCCCGAATCCGTCTGCTTCTTCCACGGCGGAGTCCAAGCGGGCGGGGTCCACACTGGCGCGGGGTTCTCGGGAGCAGGCGCGGGTGCCGGGGCCTCTGGCGCTGGCGCCTCTGGTGCCGGGGCGGCCTGCTGCGGCGGGGCGTCGACGGCCGCGGGTGCCTGGACAGCCGCCGGTTGCTGAACGGCCGCAGGCTGCTGCGAATCCACCTGCGGCTGCGGCTGGGACACCACGGTTGCCTCCGGGGCGGGGGCCTGCTCCGCCGGCGCCTCGGCCGCGGGGGCCGACGCCTCCGGTGCGGGCGCCGAGACGGGCGACGGCACGATGCTCGACGAGCTGCCTGCCGGAATCGTCGAGGTGTCCCGCGTGATCGCGGTCAGACCGAAAACAACGGCCCCGATCACGACGGCCGCGGCCGCCAGCCCTACCAACACCACCGGACCGCGCCGACGGGTGGACGGCCCGCCTTCCCACTCTTCGTGGGTGAAGTTCAGCTCTGGTCGGCTGTCGGCCGGCCTCGCCTGGTAGGGGTTGCCGAACAGCAATTCGGAATCCAGGGCGTCGTCCTGATCGTCCTCGACCTCGGACCATGCCAGTGCGCCGATGGCCGTCGACGGCCCGCCGGTGCCGAACGCCGCGGCTGCGACGGTGGCCGTGACTGGCGCCGCAGGCGCGAGTGCGGTCGCCGTCTCCACGATCTGGCTGCGCGCAGCGATCAGCGCGACTCCTGACGCGGCGGTGAGCGCAGGCGTAGGTGTGGTGACCACCTTGGTGCGGAGGTGTTCGGACAGCCGTTGCGTGATGAGCGGGATGCGGGCGGCGCCGCCGACCGTCGCCACGGCCGAAACGCTCGCAAGCGGAACGCGGTTGCGATCCAAGGTGTCGATGAGGACGGCCACGAATTCAGAGAGCTGCCCGTCGATGAGCTCGTCGAGTTCCATCCGCGTCATCCGCACGGTGGTCTCCAGTCCGGGCAGGTCGACGACGATGGCCGTTGCCGTCTCGTCCGACAGGCGTTCCTTGGCGTGCCGGCATTCGTCGCGCAGCCGGGCGAGCGATCCGACCATCGCGGTGCCCGACGGGTCGGCGTCAGTCGCTTCGAAGATTCCGGCCACGACCTTGGTCAGGATCGCCTGGTCGATGTGGTCGCCCGAGAAATCGGGCACGCGGACCGTCTCGACCGACGGGGGCGTCGTTCGCCGCCGCGTCGACCAGCGTGATGCTGGTGCCGCTGCCGCCGAAGTCGCACAGAGCGATCACGCCCGCCGACGGCAGCCCCGGATTCGCACGCAATGCCGTCAACGCGGCGGTGGCATCCGAGACCAGCGGCGACTGGCTCAGTCCCGGCTTGCTTTTCAACGCCGCACGCAGCGTCTCGACGACCGAGGGCCGCCAGTGCGCCGGAACCGTCACCGCGACCTCGGAGACCGGCGCCCCGTTGGCGGTGCTGCGGGCCAGCCCGTCGAGCGCTTCGACCAGCAGCATCTCGGGCCGGTGCTGGGAGCCGTCCTGGGCGACCATCGGCACGGGATCGCCGACCCGGTCGACGAACCCGTTGAGCGTCACGCCCCTATCAAGGGTCACGGCCGCCGGGCGAATCACAGGCCGCTGGCCGCCGCCGGTGCATGCAAGGTTGGTGGCTCCGACGGCCAGGCCAAGCGAATTGCGCTTGGCGCCTTGCGGATTCGACATGTCATACCTCTGCGTCAGCTTGATGATGAACGTGTTGGTTCCGACACTAGGTGCCGTGAACAGGTTGCGGATCGGTGTTCATCCCGGTGCTGGCACGGGCCCCTAGGGGGAACTCGATTAGGGGATTCGGCCGCGTTAGGGGATTTGTCGGCGGGTCAGCTCGGTGCGGCGAGCATCGCCCGCAGCATCGACAGCATCTCCGACCGGGACTCCGCCCCGAGCCTGCGGCGGATCCGGGCCACGTGGTGCTCGACCGTCTTGGCCGAGATGAACAGCCGACTGCCGATATCGCGGTACGGCATGCCGAGCAGAAGGAGTTCGGCGACCTCCCGTTCGCGATCCGACAACCGGGATGGCTGCTGAGGGACGGAGCCGGCCGGCGCCGCGGAAGGAGCGGCCTCGGCCGTCGGCGCGTCGTCAACGGCGGTTGTGAGCTTGAGGTCGCGGGCGAGCTGGAGCATCGCGCCGGACACCCGCCCGTCGGGGGTCTGTAATGCGGCCTGGCCGGCCAACCGGGTGGCGTCCCAGGTGAGCCCGAACTGGGCCAGTGAACGAACCGCGGCGCTCACCTCATCGACGTCGACGTGGTTGGCCAGGACCCGGAGCCACGTTCTGCCCGCACCCGACAATGCCTTCGCGAAGGCGCTGTGGGCCGCCGCGGTGGTGAGCGCGTGGCCGTGCGGGGCGACCGACTCCGGCGAGTTGGCCAGAATCCCCGCGTGCACGCCCGCCCAGTGCAGCGGCACCGACCACAGCACCGGATCGCCCAGCGAGGCAAGAAGCGCGAACGCCTCGTCCAGCGTGTGCTGTAGCCGGTCGATCTGTCTCATCCGCGCTGCGGCGACCCACAATTCGCCGAGCGGCAGCAGCGAGAAGAGGTCGACGGAGTATTCGGCCAGCACCTCCACCGCGGCATACCAGTGCTTCTGCACGGCACCCCCGTCGCCGGCGCGACGGGCGATCGCCGTGTTCAACGCCGCCGCCCACAGCGCATCGCGACGGTGCAGCGACGCGCCTGCGACGGCAGCGGCGTCTGCGGCGGCCGAAGCCAACTGCCCGTCCTGCATCCGCGCCCAGCCCAGCAGCAACCGATGCCGATGCACGGAGAAGGCGTCGTCCTCGCTGCCTGCCCGCACCGCTCGGCCGATGACGCTGCGTGCCCGGACGGGATCGCCGCCGTGCAGGGCCGCCAGCGTCACCAGAGCAGCCGGGGTGTCAGGCGCGACGCCGGGCTGGTGTTGTTCGGACGTGATGGATTGCCCCAGCCGGGCGACCGCCACCGGGAACGGTTGGTCGAGTGACAGCAGCAGCCCCGCTGCCAGGCTCTGCGCCGCCCGCGCCGTTGACGTTGGCGGACCGGCACTTTCGGCGCTCAGCGCGGTCCTGGCCGACTCCACGTCACCCGCGGCAACCGACACCACCGCATTCGCGGCGCTGACGAAGGCATCAGGGTAGGGGCCGAGCCAGCGGAAGAGTTCAGCCGCCTGCGCGACGCTGCCGTCATGGACGGCGATGCTCGCGGCGATCCTGACCGCTGCCGCCCGTTCGGCCGCATCCTCGGAGGCCAGGAGTTCGTCGGTCAGTCGACGCGGCGGTGGCGCAGTCCCCCGTGAGTGCCAGTGCGTCGGCCAGTCGGACACTGACCGCAGTCGCTCCCGCCTCCGCTGCGGCACGGTAAAGTCTTGCCGCCCTTGCGGGTTGGCTCCGGCTGCGGGACGCCAGGTCAACCAGTGCGTCGGCCAACCGATCGTCATGCAGGCCGTGTTCGGCCATCCTCATCGCGAGATCCGACGACAGTGTCGAGAGTTCGATCTGTGAGCGGAGCAGAGCGATCTCGATGTCGTGATGCCGTGCAGCACCGGTGATCTGGGCGATGGCACCGTGGACGGACTGCAGAAACGCCTCGCTGTGTGACGGCTCGATCAGACCGGTGGCCCTGGCGCGGTCGACCATCCGCTGCGCCTCGACGGTGTTGAGTCGAAGGGCGGCGGCGACGTCGTCGGAGCCGAGTTCGGGACTCAGCGACGACACCAGCAGCGTGTCGAGCACCGGTTCTTCGATTCGGCGCAGCCGCTCCATCAACGCGAACCTCGCCGCCTGCGCGATGGCGTCGGCCACCGGCTCGCCATCGGGCGATACCACCGCGGCGATCGCGGGACGCAACAGGAAGGGCAGGCCCGCAGTCGAGACCGTAAGGGCCCGAACCATTTCTGCCGTCGGTGGCGCACCCAACGCGAGGGCGGCCGTCTCATTTACCTGCTGCGCTGTGAGCGAGCCAAGCGAGATCACCGGATTCTGCCGCTCGAGGGCGGTGGCCAGCGCCCGCAACGACGGCCGCTGGGTGAGCGGCTCGGCGGCGATCACGACCGTCGATCCCGGATCCGATACGCGCTCGGCCAGTTCCTCGAGTTCCTCGTCGGTCAGCAGATGCGCATCGTCGATCACGATGGCGGCGGCCGGATCGTCATCGGTGCGAGGCGCTCTGGTCATCACCGTCACGTCCGCTTCCCGCAACGCCGCCCGCACCATGGCGAGCACCGCACTCTTGCCGGCGCCGATGCCGCCGGACACCAGGATCTTGACCGGTTCCGTGGGTGCCGCGGCGAGCGCCGAGACAGCCTCGCGGGCGGCCGGCGGGATGTCGGTCATCAGCCGGGACTTTGTCCCTGCTCCGCCGGCGGCTTCGGTGCGACGGGCAACGTGGTCGTCGTAGTGGTGGTCGTCGGTGGCGTCGTGGTGGTCTTCGTTGTCGTCGTGGTGGTCGTCGTGGTCGTGGTGGTCGACGTTGTTGTTGTTGTCGAGCTCGACGTCGGCGACGTGGTGGTGGTGGTCGTGGCTTCCGACGACGACGGCGGAGGCGGTGTCACGACGGTGGTGGTCGGCTCGCCGTTGGACCCGGTCACCGTGATCGTCTGCGGCTCAACGGATGTCGACGGTTGCCCCGGCCCCGGGGAGAACGTCGTGCTCGTTTCCGTCACCGGGCCGAGGACGCCGCTGCCGCTGGTCAGCGTGATCGCCAACCCGCCGATGGCGAGCAGCGCCGCCGCTGCGGCCGCCCCGAACAGGATCGGTGGCCGCTTGTACCAGGGCAGCGGTGCAGGCTCGGCCGCGTACTGCCGCTCTTCCGGCGGGGCAAACCCCACCGGTGGCCGGGCGTCGGTCGGGCCGGTGTAGACGTCGGCGCTGTAATCCTCGCCGGTGTAGGGGACCGGCTCGGCGGCAGGCGAATCGTCGTCCGACCACGCCAATGCGCGGAACGTCGCCGACGGCGCACCGTCGGCAGCCGACTCTCCCGCCGCGAGCCCGGCGGCGCCCGCCGCCCACGCGGCAGGTGCGATACCCGTCGGGGCCTCAGCGGCCATCCCGAGCCCCGTCGGTGCATCGCCGGAGAGGTCCCGGTCGGCGAGCAGCGCCGCGCCCGCCGCGACGTTCAGCTGCGACTGCGGCGTGGTGATGACCGGCACACGGAATTGATCCGACAGGCGCTGGGTGACGAGTGGGATACCCGCCCCGCCGCCGACGGTCGCCACCGCGACGAGGTTCGCACGGCCAATGTTGTTGCGCTCCAACGACTCTTCGATGGCACCGAGCAGGCCCGCCAGTGGGCCGGCGATGAGGTTCTCGAGCTCGGTGCGAGTCAGCCGAACGTCCGACTGGAAGCCGGGCAGATCGACGGGCACCACGGTGGCCGTCTCGGCTGAGAGTCGTTCCTTGGCCTGCCTGCCGTCATCGCGCAGGCGCGCCAGCGATCCGACCGCTGCGGTGCCTGCCGGATCCGCGTTGTTGGCATCGGCCACGCCGGCGATGACGTGGTTGAGCACGGCCTGGTCGATGTGGTCGCCGGAAAACTCCCTGTAGCGGACGGTCTCGCCGATCGGTGCGAAATTCACACCCGCGTCCGCGAGCGTGATACTCGTTCCGCTGCCACCCAGGTCAACGAGGGCGATGACACCGCTTCTCGGCAGTCCGGGCGCCACCTGCAGCGCGGTGAGTGCGGCAACCGAATCCGGCACGAGCGCAGCGGGTACACCACCCGGCGCCAGGCTCGGCCTGTCGCGCATGGCTCCACGCAAGGCGCCGATGACCGCGGGACCCCAGTAGGCGGGCACCGCGATGGCGACCGGCGCGCCGCCGCCCACGGTCCGGGTCATCGCGTCGAGGGCCTCGGCGAGCACGGCTTCGCCGCGATGGGCGCTGCCGTCCTCGGCGATGAGCGGGACGGGATCGCCGACCCGCTCGACGAATCCGGTCAGCACCAGGCCGGGCTGGTTGAGTGCGGTGTTCTCACCGGGAACACCGACCTCCGGCATACGACCGGAGAACAGCGTCAGCACCGAGCGACGCATCACGGGCGGGCGGCCGACGCGTGCGGCGACCAGATTGGTCATCCCGACGGACAACCCGAGAGAATCGCTCACTGCCTCCACCCCATGTATCCGGCCGCCCATCACGATAGCGGCCGGCCGCCCGGGCATCCGGCAGATCCCCCTAACGGTGCGAATCCCCTAACGCCCTGTCCCCTAACTACCTCGCGGCAGGGGCGGGGTTCACACCGATCACACAGCATCGAGGGCTGGATAGCATCGTGACTAGCCAACGGGTTTCGCCCGACAGCTTCGGCAACAGGAAGGACGGTGTGCAATGGCAAACCCGCTACTCGACTTCGTCATGTCGCTGGTGCGGGACCCCGACGCTGCCGCACACTACGCCGCCGACCCCGCGCAGGCCATCCATGATGCAAATCTGACCAACGTCACCAGCGCAGACGTGAACGCGCTCATTCCCGTCGTCTCGGAGTCGCTGCCGATGGGAACGCCGACCACCGGCGCAGAGCACCTCGCCGGGGACCCGGCCGGCAACGTGTGGACGAGCGGCGCGGCGACCGCGGCGTTCGACGCATTCGACGACCACGTTTCGGTGCCCGCGATCGATGATGTGCACAGCATCGCGTCGAACGTGATCGAACAACCCGACGAGTCGTTGCATGCGGGCCTCGACGCCCTCGATGACCACGGCGTTCCGACCGTCACGGGCATCGAGGACCCGTCGACGCAGTTCACGCACGCAATCATTGACGATGCGCCGCTCGTGGGCGACGCCGTCGACACGCACGACGCCGACTGGCACCCGATCGTCGACGATCACCCGCATCTCGACCACGGGGATCCCGGCTTCGACATCTTTGACTAGCACCTCGAACACCCCGACGACGGCGCGGCCAGTGACGGCCGCGCCGTTTTTATGCGCGCTGAACTGCGCAAACGTGTATCCCCCAACAACCCCCTAATCCCCTATTGGGGGGCACCCCGGTATCCCGAGGTGCAAGCCCCTAGGGAGGGGCGCCGACCCCGTTTCCGCGGGTTCGACGCGTCCATAACGTAGTCACCAGATCGCCGGCCCGCCGGTGACGACCCCAACAGAACACACACCCGAAAGGCACTTCGATGACGAACCCCATCTCCTTCCTGTTCGACTGGCTCCTCGGCCTGACCCGCCCCGGCGCCGACCCCAACGAGGTCCGCTCCTTCATCGCCAATCCGACGCAGGCGGCTTCGCAGGCCATGGGCACCGCGGTGACCCAGGCCCAGCTGACCCAGGCCGCGTCCGCGATCGTCGCCCCGGCGGCGGTCTACGGCAGCGACCCGGTCCAGGCCCTGCAGCACACGGTGGCCGACAACAGCGGCCTGACCTTTGCGCCTCAGCCGGTGTTCGCCCCCGCAACGGATTTCGCCAGCCACAACGACACCGAACTGGCCAGCCACAACGACATCGGCAGCCCGCGGGCCGGCGAGGACGTTCAGCAGGGCGTCGGCAACGTCGACCTCGACTTCGACTTCAGCCGCGACATCAACGCCTCCAACGGCGCCGTGGTCAACACCGGCAACGCCGGCGACATCGACACCACCAGCGTCAACGGCTCCGGCAACATCGTCGGCGACCACAACGGCGGAGCCAACACCGGCGACGTCTATGCCGGACAGGGTTCCAACGTCCAGGCCGGTGGCAGGGGCAACGACCTGCACGACAGCAGCCACGACGTGAACACCCGGGCCGGTGGCGACGTCGCCACCAACACCGGCAGCGGCCAGACCACCCAGGTCGGTGACATCGACACCAGCGGCGGCGGCGCTGCCGGTGGCAGCGGTGGCCACGGCGGCGGCGGTCTCATCGGGATCGGCAACGATGGCGGTCACGGTGGCGCGGCGGCAGGCGGTTCCGGTGGCGGCGTGATCATCGCGCCGACGCAGAACACGAACAGCAACAACCAGGCCAACAGCCACAACCAGGCGGCCGGTGACGACCTGAGCAACGTCAACGCTTCGCACGCGCATGCCCCGGTGTCCGTCGGCAACGAGGACAGCAACACCGCCCTCGGCGGCGATGCGACCCAGGTCGGCCATGCCAGCGGTGGCGTCGATGCCAGCCACGACTCGATCCATCACACGACCGAGCAGCACATCGACACGCACGTCGACAACCACGTCGACGCCGGCCTGTTCTGACCGACGGCCACAACGCCCATAGCGCAACTGGCGGGGATCGTTCATCCGGTCCCCGCCAGTTGGCGCGTCTACCGTTAGGGACACCATGACCCAACCCAACGACCCCCGCGGTGTGAAGGTCATCCTCGAGCTGATCGACCACACCAAGAAGATCGCCGAGGACAACGACCGCGGGGACCTGGCCGAACGGCTCGCCAATGCCCGGGTTCGAATCGCGGATCCCCAGATCCGGGTGGTGATCGCCGGCCAGCTCAAGCAGGGCAAGAGCCAACTGCTCAACTCTCTGCTGAACGTGCCGGTGGCCCGCGTCGGCGACGACGAGACCACGGTGCTTGCTACGGTGGTGTCCTACTCGGAGCAGGTGTCGGCGCAGCTGATCGTGGCCCGGCCCGACGGTGCCGAACCCCAGGTGATCCCGATTCCTCCCGCAGACCTCACCAAGGATCTGCGGCGTGCTCCACAGGCCGGTGGCCGTGAGGTGCTGCGCGTCGAGGTCACCGCGTCCAGCCCGTTGCTCAAGCACGGGCTCGCCTTCATCGACACCCCGGGTGTCGGCGGCCACGGCCAGCCGCACCTGTCGGCCACGTTGGGCCTGCTGCCGGATGCCGACGCGATGCTGATGATCAGCGACGCCAGCCAGGAGTTCACCGAGCCCGAGATGACCTTCATCCGGCAGGCCTACGAAATCTGCCCCGTGGCAGCCATCGTCGCCACGAAGACCGACCTGTACCCGCATTGGCGGGAGATCGTCGCGGCAGACAACGCCCACCTGCAGCGGGCAGGCCTCTCGCTTCCGGTGATTCCCGCGTCGTCGCTTCTGCGCAGCCACGCACTTGCGACCAACGACAAGGAACTCAACGAGGAATCCAATTTCCCGGCCGTCATCAAATTCCTCAGCGACAAGGTGCTTTCCCGCGAGAACGACCGGATCCGCGACCAGGTGCTCGCCGAGGTCCGCTCGGCCGCCGAGCATTTGACGATGAAGGTGGATTCCGAGCTGTCGGCGCTGAACGACCCCGACACCCGTGAGCGCCTCAAGGACGACCTGGAGCGGCGCAAGGCGGAGGCCGAGGATGCACTGCATCAGACCGCGCTGTGGCAGCAGGTCCTCAACGACGGAATCGCCGACCTGACAGCGGATGTCGATCACGACCTGCGCGCCCGCTTCCGGGCGATCATGCAGCACAACGAAAAGGCCATCGACAACTGCGACCCGACCAATCACTGGGCGGAGATCGGCTCCGAACTGGAGAACGCGGTCGCCACCGCGGTCGGCGACAACTTCGTCTGGGCCTATCAGCGCGCGGAAGCGCTTGCGCTGGAAGTCGGCAGGACGTTCGTCGAGGCCGGCCTGGAAGCCGTGAAGATGCCGCAGATCGACGCGAGGGAGATGGGCGCGGGCCTCGGCGAGCTCAAGTCGCTGTCGAAGCTCGAGGCCAAGCCGATCAGGACAGGCCACAAGGTCATCACCGGCATGCGCGGCTCCTACGGCGGTGTGCTGATGTTCGGCATGTTGACGTCGTTCGCTGGGTTGGGCATGTTCAACCCGCTGTCGCTGGGCGCGGGTCTCCTGTTGGGCCGCAAGGCATACAAGGAGGACATGGAGAACCGGATGCTGCGGGTGCGCAACGAGGCGAAGATGAACATGCGCAAGTTCATCGACGACGTCTCGTTCGTCGTCGGCAAGGAATCCCGCGACCGGCTCAAGGGCGTTCAGCGCCAGATCCGCGATCACTACCGCGGCATCGCCAACCAGACCACCCGATCGCTCAACGAGTCGCTGCAGGCGACCCTGATGGCCGCGAAGCTCGAGGAGAACGAGCGCAACGCCCGCGTCGGCGAACTCGAACGCCAGCTCAACATCCTCGGCCAGGTCACCGACCACGCGAACAGGCTCGTACCGGCCGATCCGGCCCCTGCACCCGTTGGCGGCAGGTAACCGCCGAACCGGCCCCATCGGCGGCGCGCGTGTCCAGCCAATAAGCTGGACAACCGCATATGAGCACGAGCGATCAGGTGCGCGCGATCCTGGGCGGCACCGCAGCGGCCTACCGGGCCGATCCGGCGTACCGTGAGCGCCCCGACGTGCACAACGAACTTGAGCGGATCGGCAGGCGGCTCAACCAGCCCATCCGCATCGCCCTTGCCGGGACACTGAAGGCAGGCAAGTCGACGCTGGTCAACGCGCTTGTCGGCGAGGACATTGCGCCGACCGACGCCACCGAGGCCACTCGCATCGTGACCTGGTTCCGGAACGGGCCGACACCCAAGGTCACCGCCAACCACCGCGGCGGCAGGCGCTCGAACGTGCCGATCGCCCGCAACGGCGGCCTGACCTTCGACTTCGCCAGCCTCGATCCCGAAGACGTCGTCGACCTGGACGTGGAGTGGCCCGCCGCCGAACTGATCGACACCACGATCATCGACACGCCCGGCACCTCGTCGTTGTCGCGCGATGTCTCGCAGCGGACACTGCGGCTGCTGGTGCCCGAGGACGGGGTGCCGCGGGTCGACGCCGTCGTGTTCCTGCTGCGCACGCTGAACGCCTCCGATATCGCGCTGCTCAAACAGATCGGCGAGCTCGTGGGCGGGTCGGCGGGCGCCCTCGGGGTCATCGGGGTGGCGTCGCGCGCCGACGAAATCGGTGCGGGCCGCATCGACGCGATGCTGTCGGCGCGCGACGTCGCCAAGCGGTTCACCTCGGAGATGGACAAGACCGGCATCTGTCAGGCCGTCGTCCCGGTGTCCGGTCTGCTGGCCCTGACGGCGCGCACCTTGCGCCAGAGCGAGTTCGTCGCGTTGGAGAAGCTGGCCGGCGTGGACGCCGCCGAACTCGGCAAGGTGATGCTCTCGGCGGACCGCTTCGTGCGCGAGGACAGTGCGTTGCCGGTCGACGCCGCCACCCGGGCGGCGTTGTTGGACCGGTTCGGCATGTTCGGGCTGCGGATCTCCATCGCGGTGATACGCACGGGAGTCAACGACTCGGTGGCCCTGGCCGACGAGCTGCTGGAGCGCAGCGGCCTCGTCGCCCTTCGCGACGTGATCGATCAGCAGTTCGCGCAGCGGTCGGACCTGTTGAAGGCACACACTGCGCTGCTGTCTCTGCGGCAGTTCGTGCAGAACAACCCGATCTACGCAACCCCCTACATCATCGCCGACATCGATCCCCTGCTCGCCGACACGCATGCCTTCGAGGAGTTGCGGCTACTGAGCCAACTTCACTCGCGCGCAACGACATTGAACGAAGACGAGATGGTGTCGCTGCGGCGCATCATCGGCGGCTCTGGCACCGACGCCGCCAGCAGGCTCGGCCTGCAGCCTGATCTCCCGTACGACGGACCTCGCGCCGCGTTCGCCGCCGCCCAGCGGTGGCGCCGACGGGCGGACCATCCGCTCAACGACCCGTTCACCACCCGCGCATGCCGGGCCGCGGTGCGCAGCGCCGAGGCAATGGTCGCCGAGTACGCGGCCCGCGGCCGCTAGCTAGCCGCCTCCGCCTGGGATGCCCGGGATCTGCGGAATCTGGGGGATCTGCGGCACCTGCGGGTTGCTCTGCGGCGGTGATGAGACCGTGACGGTGCTGGTGCTGGTGCTGGTGCTGATCGACGTGCTGACGCTCGGCTCGGTCGACGTGCTGGTCGACTCTGACGCCGTCTCGGTTGAGGTCGACGGCGGCGAGGTCGTCTCGGTGACGGTCGGCGTCGGCGCGACGGCAGGCTGCGACGCCGACGTGGTGGCGGTGGTCGTCGTCGATGTCGTTGTCTTGGTGGAATCCGAGGAGTCCGACAGCAGGCTCACCGACAGCCACACGATGAGGGCGACCAACAGCGCGATCAGTGCGCCGAACGCGACGAGCGCTGCGGGTTTGCGATACCAGGGCACCGGCGGCTCCGGCGGCGGGCCTGGCTGGCCCGGCTGCTGGCCGTAACCGGAGTAGTCGCCGTAGCTGCCCGCGTAGGCGGTTGGCTCGTCGTCGGAGTAGTAGTTCGGGTCGTCGGGAGGTCCGTAGCGCGCCACGGGGACCGATAGTAGGCGCTCAGCCGATCGGTTGGGGGAACGTGCGGGTGATGTTGAAGCGCGGCCCTCGCTTCCGGGTCGGACCGTTCTCGTCGGTGTTGTCGCGGGTTCGGATCGTCGCCGGAGGCGGCGATTCGCTGCTGCTCGGCTGCTGCCGGAGGTGTCCGAGCTCGTCGGCGGCCCCGACGGCCCGTTGATCTCGGTGGTGGACAGCGGAGGGGTGCTCGTGATGGTCTCGGTCGTCGTCGTCGTCGTCGTTGACGAAGCCGGTTCGGCGGCGGTCGCCGAGAACGACGGATCGACGATGTCGGCCGGTGCTGTCGGCGAGTCGTCCTGCCGGGTCATGAACATGATGGCGGCGATGAGGACGCCGATGACGGCCATGCCGATGGCACTCGCCCCGACGACGGCACGCGTCGAGTTGTGCCAGGGCTCCGAGGGCTCGTCGCCGCCGAACTCCTCGACGAATTCGTCCTTGCCGAATTCGTCGTCGAGATCGGGGCCTGCCACGGACACCGATATTAACCCTGGGACCTGCGGTAACGCCGCGTCAGCCCAGTTGAGGGACCACTTCGGTGGCGAACAGCTCGAGGTGATCCAGGTCGGACATATCCAAAAGCTGCAGGTAGACCCGCTGGATGCCGCTTTCGATGAAGGGTGCGAGGCGGTCGACGATCTCGCCGGGTGTGCCCGCAAGAGGTGAATTGGCCCGCAGCTCGTCGACCTCGCGCCCGATCGCGGCGGCGCGGGTCGCGATCTGGGCGTCGTCGCGTCCGGCGCACACCACGAACGCCGCGGAGTACGTCACGGAGTCCGCCGACCGGCCGGCGTCGGCGACCGCCGCGCGGACCCGGTCGCAGATGTCCTTCGCGATGTCCAACGGCATGAACGGGACGTTGAACTCGGCGGCGAACTTCGCGGCGAGCGCCGGTGTCCGCTTGGCGCCGACGCCGCCGACGACGATCGGCGGGTGTGGCCGCTGAACTGGCTTGGGCAGGGCGGGCGACTCGGCGACGGTGTAGTGCTTGCCGGAGTAGTCGAACGTCTGACCCGTCGGCGTCGTCCACAGCCCGGTGATGATGTCCAGCTGCTCGCGCAGCCGCTCGAACCGTTCGCCGAGCGGCGGGAACGGGATGGCGTAGGCCTGGTGTTCGGCCTCGAACCAGCCTGCGCCTATGCCCAATTCGACTCGCCCGCCGCTCATCTCGTCCACCTGGGCCACCGAGATCGCCAGCGGGCCCGGATAGCGGAACGTGGCCGAGGAGACCATCGTGCCAAGCCGGATGGACGTCGTCTCACGGGCGATTCCGGCCAGCGTGACCCACGAGTCGGTCGGTCCGGGAAGCCCGTCGCCACTCATGGCCACGTAGTGATCGGACCGAAAGAACGCCGAATACCCAAGTGCCTCCGCGGCTCTGGCGACGGCGAGTTGGTCGGCGTAGGTGGCGCCTTGCTGGGGTTCGACGAACGCGCGAAAATCCACGACGCAAGCCTAGACGGCCTTACTGCCAGCTGAGGTCTGCGTCCAGAGGTTGCTCGTGCTGATCGCGCTGATCCGCTGAGCGGGTGTCGATGATGACTTCCTGCCAATGCGCTGGGCTGTAGAGGTGAATGTCGTTGCCGCTGTTGATCCGCAGCACACCACTGGACAGCACCTGGTAGGTGGCGTCGTCGGTGAATTCGATGTCGTCGTCCTGGCCGCGGACCTGTATCCACATCTTCATAGTGCTTATTGATCCTCGTCCTCGAGGTCCTCGATGACGTGCATCGCGGCTTCCTCTGCCGACGCCGCGCCACCGCTGATGCCGACGTCCTCGGCCAACAGTTCGGCTTCGGTGTCTTCGCCGAATCCCATGTCGGGTGCGACGAGGCGACCTGCCCGCAATCGGCCGACCTCGCGATGCTCGGGAAACTCGATTTCACGTTCCGCTTCGTCGGCGCTCTGCTGCTCATCGCCGTCGGAGGTGTTGATCCACGATGACGGATCTGGTTCTTCCTCTGCCAGAAGTTGATCCATGCTCTCCGACGGGTCGTAAGCACCGCGCCCGTATGGCTGCTCGGGCGGCGAGTAGCCCTCGTCGAGTACGTCGTCGACCCCGCGGTCGACCAATGTGTCCTCGGCTTGCAGCTGATCCTCGGGGTCGACGCTGTATTCGCCGGCTGCGGGTCCGATTCCATAGGAACTGCTCATGAGCCTGATACTCGACTGCGGCGAGCACGCCACATAGGGTCGTTCGGCCCTCGAAGCGGCGACGTTAGTAGGTGTCGACCCGCTCGATGCTGACGAACATGCCGCGGCCGGTGCGCTGGTTGGTGAAACGGGTGCCCTCGCTGGTGGCGTCGACGGTCCAACCGACCGCGCTGTAGCTGCGGTAGTCGATGGTGACGGCGGGAATGTCCCCGAGGTTGCCGACGATCCATTGCACGTTTCCGTCGGCGGAAAGGTTCACGCCGTTGGCCCGGACGCCGCCTTGAAGCGGCGTGTTGGTGAAGGGCGCTTCGCAGCCGACCGACTGCTTGTCGATCTGGCAGCGGGTCTGGCCCGACTTGGTCTCGATGAACACGTAGCCCGAGTCGTCCGGCGGCAGCACCTGCGCGGCAGGCGGTGATGCCTGCGTGCGAGGCGTCGACGGCGGAGTCGTCGTCGGGGGCGCGGCCGTCGGCTTGCTCGTCGTGGGTTGCGCAGGGCTGGTCACAGGGGTGCCCTGAGTGTCGGTCTTACAGCCGGCGACCAGCGCAATCGTGGCGAGTACACACGCGAGAACAAGCCTCATCGGCGAATAAGGCTACGCATCCGCGGCCGGATTCACGCGAGTGACGCGCCCCTGATCGGTACCGATGGCGGGTCCGGGGAACAAACCGCGGCGGGCTACCGTTGAGGTTTTCGACAAGTTGAGTGAATCAGACTCAAGTCTGGGTTGACACAAGGGTGTCACGAGGAGCAGTCTTGAGCGCGGTCCACTCAGACCCCAACAAAGCTATTCAGGAGGAACACCATGGCTCGTGCGGTCGGAATCGACCTCGGGACCACCAACTCCGTCGTCGCGGTACTGGAGGGCGGCGACCCTGTCGTCGTCGCGAACTCCGAGGGCTCTCGCACCACCCCGTCGGTCGTCGCGTTCGCGCGCAACGGCGAGGTGCTCGTCGGCCAGCCCGCCAAGAACCAGGCGGTGACCAACGTCGACCGGACGATCCGTTCGGTGAAGCGCCATATGGGCAGCGACTGGTCGATCGAGATCGACGGCAAGAAGTACACCGCGCAGGAGATCAGCGCCCGCGTCTTGATGAAGTTGAAGCGCGACGCCGAGGCGTACCTCGGCGAGGACATCACCGACGCGGTGATCACCACGCCCGCCTACTTCAATGACGCCCAGCGGCAGGCCACCAAGGAGGCCGGCCAGATCGCCGGGCTCAACGTGCTCCGCATCGTCAACGAACCGACGGCAGCGGCACTGGCCTACGGGCTGGACAAGGGCGAGAAGGAACAGACCATCCTGGTGTTCGACCTGGGTGGCGGTACCTTCGACGTCTCGCTGCTCGAGATCGGCGAAGGTGTGGTCGAAGTTCGCGCCACTTCGGGTGACAACCACCTCGGCGGCGACGACTGGGACGACCGGATCGTCGAGTGGCTCGTCGACAAGTTCAAGGGCACCAGCGGCATCGACCTGACCAAGGACAAGATGGCGATGCAGCGGCTGCGTGAGGCCGCCGAGAAGGCCAAGATCGAGTTGTCCAGCTCTCAGGGCACCTCGATCAACCTGCCCTACATCACCGTCGACGCGGACAAGAACCCGCTGTTCCTCGACGAGCAGTTGACCCGTGCCGAGTTCCAGAAGATCACCCAGGACCTGCTGGACCGCACCCGCCAGCCGTTCAAGTCGGTGATCGCCGACGCGGGCATCTCCGTGTCCGACATCGACCACGTCGTGCTGGTTGGCGGTTCGACCCGCATGCCTGCGGTCGCCGAATTGGTCAAGGAATTGACCGGCGGCAAGGAGCCCAACAAGGGCGTCAACCCCGACGAGGTCGTCGCAGTCGGCGCCGCGTTGCAGGCCGGCGTGCTCAAGGGTGAGGTGAAAGACGTTCTGCTGCTTGATGTCACCCCGCTGAGCCTTGGTATCGAGACCAAGGGCGGCGTGATGACCAAGCTGATTGAGCGCAACACCACGATCCCGACCAAGCGGTCGGAGACCTTCACCACTGCCGACGACAACCAACCGTCGGTGCAGATCCAGGTGTTCCAGGGTGAGCGCGAGATCGCTTCGCACAACAAGCTGCTCGGCAGCTTCGAGCTGACCGGCATCCCGCCGGCCCCGCGCGGCGTGCCGCAGATCGAGGTCACCTTCGACATCGACGCCAACGGCATCGTCCACGTCACCGCCAAGGACAAGGGCACCGGCAAGGAGAACACGATCCGCATCCAGGAGGGCTCCGGCCTGTCCAAGGAGGAGATCGACCGGATGATCAAGGACGCCGAGTTGCACGCCGAGGAGGACCGCAAGCGTCGCGAGGAGGCAGACGTCCGCAACCAGGCCGAGTCGCTGGTCTACCAGACGGAGAAGTTCGTCTCCGAGCAGCGCGAGGCCGAGGGGGGATCGAAGGTTCCCGAGGAGACGCTGGCGAAGATCGATACGGCGATCGCCGACGCCAAGACGGCGTTGGCCGGCACCGACATCGCCACGATCAAGTCCGCGATGGAGAAGCTGGGCCAGGAGTCCCAGGCGCTGGGTCAGGCGATCTACGAGGCCACCCAGGCCGAGCAGGCCGCCGGCGCAGGCGCTCCCGGCGGTAACGGCTCGTCGGACGACGACGTCGTCGACGCCGAGGTTGTCGAGGATGACCAGGAGAACAAGTGAGCTCGAACGATCCGTACGAGCCGGTGACCGTCACCGACAAACGGCGTGTCGATCCTGTCACCGGTGAAGTTCGTGAACACGCAGCCGGGCCGGCCCCCAGTGGGCCGGCACCGGAGGCGTTCGAGGGGGAGACCCCCGAAGAGGCGGGCAAGGCGGCCGAACTACTCGCTGACCTGCAGCGGGTGCAGGCCGACTTCGCCAACTACCGCAAGCGCGCCCTCAGGGACCAACAGCTCACCGCCGAGCGCGCCAAGGCCGCCGTCGTCGCCCAGTTGCTCGGTGTTCTCGACGATCTCGAGCGGGCGCGCAGCCACGGCGACCTGGAGTCCGGTCCGCTGAAGGCGGTAGCCGACAAACTCGTGACCTCCCTTGAGGGGCTGGGCCTTTCGGGCTTCGGCGCCGAGGGCGACGAGTTCGACCCGGCGCTGCACGAGGCCGTCCAGCACGAGGGCGACGGAACCCATCCCGTCGTCGGCACGGTCATGCGGCGCGGCTACAAGGTCGGCGATCTCGTGGTGCGCCATGCCCTTGTCGGTGTCGTGGACACCGTGCCGGAGGCCGACAACACGGCTGACAACACCGACGCCGCGCCCGAACAGGACGCAGAATAAACGCCACGACAACACAACTCGACAGAGGTGAGGAGGTGACGCACGATGGCCCAACGCGAGTGGGTTGAGAAGGACTTCTACAAGATCCTCGGCGTCTCCTCTGACGCCGACGAGAAGGAGATCAAGCGCGCCGCGCGAAAGATACTCGCCGACAACCACCCCGACCGGAACCCTGGTGACGCGGCGGCAGAAGACCGCTATAAAGCCGCCTCGGAGGCCAAAGAGGTGCTCGGCGATCCGGCCAAGCGCAAGGAGTACGACGAAACCCGAAGGCTTTTCGCCAACGGTGGCTTCGGCCGCGGCCGATTCAGCGGAGGCGGCGGAAACTTCGGTGGATTCGGTGGGGACGGCGCCGAGTTCAACCTCAACGACCTGTTCGATGCGGCCGGCCAGACCGGCGGCGCGAACATTGGCGACCTGTTCGGTGGTTTGTTCGGACGCGGCGCACAGCAGCCACGGCCAAGCAGGCCGCGCCGCGGCAATGACCTGGAGACGGAAACCGAGCTGTCCTTCATGGAGGCCACCAAGGGCGTGGCCATGCCGCTGAGGCTGACCAGTCCGGCGCCGTGCACCAACTGCCACGGCAGCGGCGCGCGCCCGGGCACGAGCCCGAAGGTGTGCCCGAACTGCAACGGCGCGGGTGTGATCAACCGCAACCAGGGCGCGTTCGGGTTCTCCGAGCCGTGCACGGAATGCCGGGGCAGCGGCTCGATCATCGAGCATCCCTGCGACGAGTGCAAAGGCACCGGCGTCACCACCCGCACCCGCACCATCAACGTGCGGATCCCGCCGGGCGTCGAGGACGGTCAGCGGATCCGGCTCGCCGGACAGGGTGAGGCCGGCCTGCGCGGTGCGCCATCGGGCGACCTGTATGTGACCGTTCATGTCAGGCCGGACAAGGTATTCGGCCGGGATGGCGACGACTTGACTGTCACCATTCCTGTCAGCTTCGGCGAACTGGCATTGGGCACAACGCTTTCGGTGCCGACGCTGGAAGGCAAGGTGGGCGTGCGGGTGCCGAAGGGCACATCTGATGGCCGCATCCTTCGGGTGCGCGGCCGTGGGGTGCCGAAGCGTTCCGGCGGTCACGGCGACCTGTTGGTCACCGTCAAGGTGGCGGTGCCGCCGAAGCTCGAAGGTGAGGCGGCCGAAGCACTCGAGGCATACGCGAAGGCCGAGCGGGCCAGCGGGTTCGACCCGAGGGCCGGATGGGCCGGTGCGTAATGGCGGGCAAGCGTTCCGACGACCGGGATTCGGCGCGGACCTTCCTCATCTCGGTGGCCGCCGAGCTGGCGGGTATGCACGCGCAGACACTGCGTACCTATGATCGGCTCGGCCTCGTCAGCCCCCAGCGCAGCTCCGGCGGGGGTCGCCGCTACTCGCAGCGCGACGTCGACCTGCTCCGCGAGGTGCAGCGGCTGTCCCAGGACGAGGGTGTCAACCTGGCCGGAATCAAGCGCATCATCGAGCTGACCAACCAGGTGGACGCGCTGCAGACGCGCATGAAGGAGTTGGCCGACGAGCTCGACCGACTGCGCGCCAACCAGCGCCGCGATGTCGCCGTGGTGCCCAAGAGCACCGCACTGGTGGTGTGGCAGCCGCGCAAGAAGAGTTGCTAGGTCACCCTGATCGAGAACCGCGTGGTCTCCGGCTTGCCTGCGACGGCGCAGCGGTAGTTGCCACGGCGCAAAGCGTCGGTGGGTGCCGCCATCGGCTCGATGGCGACGAGGGCTTCGCTCCCGGGTGCGAACAGTTGAGCTGCGGGATAACCCTTTTCGAACGTGACCTCGACCCGGCGGTCGCCGCCGGCCAGTGCGAATACGGCACCGTCGGGCACCGTGTCGAAGCCGTCGTCGTATTCGGCGGTCTCGAGTGGCTCCGTCGCGCCGTTCCACTCCTCGGCTTCACCCGTCGGAATACCCCAGTTGTCGACAGGCAGCCGTCGCATGGTGGGCGTGGTGAGCGTCCACTCCTCGCGGGGCACATCCGGAATCCTCAGATATGGGTGGTAGCCGAAACACAGCGGCACCGACGCGGCCGTGGTCGGCATGACCGTCGTCTGGATGGTGAGCGTGCGGTCGGCGAGTGATATCTCCTGAGTCAGCGCGTGCGGGAACGGGAAGGACGCCAGCAGGCGCGGCCGACCGCTGTAGTCCAAGACGGCGGTCAACGTGTTCTCCGACATCGCGGTGACCAGCCAGCCCGGGTAGGCCGCCAGCACGCCGTGCATGGGGGCACCGTGCTCGTCGCCACGGACGCCGCCCGTCCCGATGGTCAGCGAGACCACAGCGCCGTCGATGTCATACTTGCTGGCGCTCAACCGATTTGCCCACGGGTACAGGATCGGTATTCCCATGGTCTTGCCGGTGGTCACATACGCGTTCAGCCCGCGACGCTGACCGAGGAACTCGACGCCGTCGTCGGCGAGAGAGGCGCAGACCATGCCCGCGACGGGCACATACGTCGCCGACAGCGACGACGACGGGTCGCGAAGCGTTACGGACTCAAACTCCGGCATGGCTGTCGATCCTGCCACCTACACCGGTCAGCCGGCCAGAGGGTCGTGCTGAATGCGTTCGGGCGGAGCGCCTTTGGAGATCAGTGCCTCCTTGGTGGCGGCCACCATCCCGGGACCGCCGCAGATCAGGATCTGGCGGTCGCTCCAACTTCCATACCGTGTCACCACTTCCGGTAGCTTGCCGGTCTGACGCACGTGCAGTCCGCGAGGCGGCTGGACGTCGGGATAGTCGGCGGCCCACGGCGGGTCGTGGGGGAACTCCGACACCGGTGTAACCGACAGCCAGGGATTGGTCGACGCGATCTGCCACAGCGTGCGAAGGTCGTACAGTTCGCACGGGTAGCGCGCGCCGAAGAACAAGTGCACCCTCGGGTTCACACCCCACCGGGTGAGATCCATGATCAGTGCGCGCAGCGGCGCGAGGCCGGTGCTGCCCGCGACCATCAGCACGTCCCCGCCGTCCCGGTCGACTTGCATGCCGCCGTGCGGATTCGACAGCCGCCACCGGTCGCTGGGCCGGGTTTCGGAGACGATGGTGGGGCTGACCATTCCGCCCGTGACCGAGCGGACGTGGAACTCGATGCCGCCGCCGGGGTCGGTTGGCATGGCCGGACTCAGATAGCGCCAACGGCGGGGCCACTGCGGCACCTGGACGGTCACATACTGGCCGGGGTAGTAGGGCAGCTGCTGGTCCAGTTGCAGCCGGACCACCGAGATGTCGCGCGACACCCGATTGAGTTCGACGACGGTGCCGTCGCAGAACGGCGGGCCTTGCTCGGCTTCGGCCGCGCCGCGCATGACCCCGATGAAGAGCTCCAGCGCCGCGCGAGCGGTGTCGTCGAGCTTGTCGTCCCAGTTCTCACCGAGGTGGCTGCGCAGGGTCGTGTAGAGCGCCTCGTGCATGCTGTAGTAATGGCTTTGCGTGACACCGTATTTGCGGTGATCGCGGCCCAGCTGGGCCAGAAATGCCACCGGCTCCTCGGCGCGTTGGTCGACGAGCTCGCCGAACAGCCATGTCAGGGCCTGGCCGAACACCTTGAACTGGGAGCCGAGGTCGGGGGAAACAGGTCCCGCACCGCGAGGTCGATGGCGAACCACTTCGTATAGAACTGGCGGATCAGTTCCTCGGACCCCAGGCGTGGGTCGACCGCGTCGCGCAGCATCCGCAGCCCGTCGCGGTCGTCTAGTCCCACGCCGCTTGAGTTTAGGTGAGTTGAGCCGACGCGCTAGCTGCGCATTTTTTGCCGTCACGCACCGCGGCAATGACGATCAGCGCAGCTCCTGCCAGGCGCCCAGCAGGTCAGCACCACGATCGCGATCGTGGCGCCCGCGCCGTCGAAGAACGCCGTCGACCGCAGCAGCGTGGCGTTTGCGCCCTGCGGCAACCACTGACCCAACGCACCCCATCCAGACGGCAGGAGTTGCGGCGCGCTGGTCAGGCCCGACAGCGGATTACCCAGCAACAGCGCGAGCAGCGCGCCGATCACCAGCCCGACCCGGCCGAACAGCGAGCCCAGGCCGAGCATGAACAGCCCCGGGGCAAGAACACCCAGCGTCAGGCCCCCGGCAACGCCCCAGAAGTTCGCGTCGATCGAACCGAGGACGTATCGCAGCAGTGCGGCGACGGTCACGCCGGCGAGCCCAGCGAACACCACGGCGGCGGCGCACCGCGTCCACACCTCGCGCCGGAGGGCAAGCACGAGTGCGATCGCAGGCAGCATGCCCGCCAGCGTTATCGGCAGTGCGGACGCCGCCAGCCCGGCGCCGCGCGGGTCGTCGGCGGTCGGCGGCGCCAGGTCCTCGGTGCGCAACTGCACGCCGGAGTGCTTGGCGATGCCGCTGCCGACCTGGCTCAGCAACTGCGCGACAGTCGGGCTGCCGCCGGTGGCGGTGAACAGGGTGCGGCCCCTCGGGTCCGAGTGAGATGCCGCCGTAGACATCCCGGTTGCGGATCGCTTCCCGCAGCGCGGCTTCACCGGGGTAGTAGGTGATCTCGAAGGCGCCCGGCGCGTTGTGCTCGAGGAGGTCTGCAATTCGACCGCTCGCTGCCTGGGGTCCGGCCGCACCGATCGGCACATCGCGCGGCGCCGAGCGTGCCGCGGGCAGGGCGAAGGCGACGGCGACGATCGCGATGACCGCGGCCAACGCCACGACGATGCCGGTCGCGCGAGCCGCGGCGGGCGGCTCATGGGAGGGGGCGGCGTGATGGGTGTGCTTCGGGAGCGACTGCGTTGTCATGGCCGTACACCTTTTCATCGGACGTTGAATTTCATGTTCTGGCGAGCGTAACTCGTCGGGCGATGAATTTCAACAGCAATTGAAATGATAGTGTCGGCGCATGGCCCCACCAGCGAAGACGCCGAGCCGCCGCCGCGGGCAGGCGGCAGGGCGAGCCGGTGTCGCGTGAAACGGTGCTGCGCGCCGCCAAGCAGCGATTCGCGGTGGAGGGCTACGAGAAGACCACGTTGCGCGCGATCGCGAGCGATGCCCGCGTCGACCCGTCGATGGTGCTCTACCTGTTCGGGTCGAAGGCCGAACTCTTCCGCGAGTCGCTGCGGCTGATCGTCGACCCCGACGTGCTTGTCGCGGCCATGGCAGACGGCGACGACGACGTCGGAACGAGGATGGTGCGAACATATCTCGGGATCTGGGAGAACCCCGACACCGCCACCAGCATGGTGGCGATGTTGCAGTCGGCGACCTCGAACTCCGACGCGCACGACGCGTTTCGCGCCTTCATGCAGAACTATGTGCTGACCGCCGTGTCCGGCGTGCTCGGCGGCGGTGAGCAGGCGCGGCTGCGCGCGACGCTGGCCGCGACCAATCTGGTCGGGACGGCGATCCTGCGCTATGTCGTCCGCGTGCCGCCGCTGGCCACGCTGCCCGTCGATGACGTCGTCAGGCTCGTCGCACCTTCGGTGACCCGGTACCTGACGGCCGACGCAGCGGAGCTGGGGCTACCCGATCGCTAGTCCGTGAATCCCCTTGTACAGCACGAGAAGACCGATGACGATCAGGATGGCCGCGACGAGTGTGGCGTGCTGTCGCTCCATCCAGTCCTTGAGCCGCGCCAGTGGCTCGTCGAGGCGGCTGCCTGCCACCGCATAGGCGAGGATCGGGATCGCAACCGTCGAGCCGGCGAACACGACGAACCATATTTCGGCGGCCCACGCTCCATGGGTGCGCAGCCCGGCGGTGCCGATCGCCAAACCCGCTGCGGCACAGATGAAGAGCACCTTGGGGTTGATCACCGTCAGCGCTGCGGCGGCGAGAGCCGCCCGCAGCGGCGTGAACTTGCTCATGCTGCTCATCCACCCCGGGGTATGGGCGGACCGCTTGCGGGTGAACCAGCGGTAGAGGCCGAACACGATCAGTGCCGCGCCGACGACGATGCGCATCCACGAAGCCCAGCTCGGAGGCTTCTCCCGTAGCCCGCCTGCCAGGCTGGAGACCTCGACGAAGATCGTCGTCAGGACCGCGAGCCCGAAAAGCCAGCCTGCGAGGAAGGCCAGACCCGTCGGCCTCGGCCGCGGTGTGTGCAAGACCAGCACCGCCGGAATGATCGACAGCGGTGACAGCGCGACGACAAGCGCCAGCGGGATGAGCTCGGTCAGCACCGATCCCCAGTTACCGGACACTGGAGAAAACTAGCAAGCCAGGATGCCGCCGTGGTGTCGATCGCGTGCAACTGGCATTTGCCATTGTCCCGGTTGCGCATGAGGGGTGGCGCGACGGCAGATTTGCCGTCGTACATGTCGCCGGCCTGACATACTGCCGTCCCATGACGCGATCCACGACGGCCAGGTGTGCGACGGTTGTCGTACTCGCGGCCGTGCCCGCCGCCGTTGTCACCGTCGCACCGCAAGCAATCGCGAACGCCGACAGTTGCTCCGATGCGGCCACGAACATGTCGCTGCCAATGGACTCCGGGCCCTGCGCCGACGTGCTGGCCCAGGAGAGACGCTGGCTCACCGCGATCACGGATGGTGACCGCGCCACCGTGGAATCGATTCTCGCTCCGAGCTTCAAGCACATCAATTCCGACGGTGAGCTGCTCGATCGGGCACAGGAAGTCGCAGGCATCGAGAAGGTGTCGTTCACGATGAACCCGTCCGAGCAGCTTGTCGACCTCATGGGAGACACCGCCCTGATTCACGGCGTCAACACCCTCATCGACGGCGGCAAGGTGTTGGCCAGGGAACGCTTCACCGACGTGTTCGTGCTACAGAACGGCATCTGGATGGCACTCTCGGCACAGGAGACCACCCACAGCTAATTCGTAGAAGCGAATTTGCCGCAGGTATTAGTTCGGCTATGTAGTGTTTTTGCTGCAGTACTCCGAGCCTTCGAAATGGGGAACGCAATGCGGCGCCGCCGTACCCGATCGGTCCTTGCTGTAGCGCTCCTGTTGGTCGTCTCCATGACGGCACTGATGACGTCATGCAGCGGGGAGAAGAAGGCGCCGACGCCGCAGGCGGGTGTCAACGCAGGCCCTGACGGCAAGCCGGCGCAATTCAAGGAACCGGTCCGGCTGTCCAGCAAGGACGGGGTTCTCGAGGTGCGGCTGTCGGCGCACCAGGGCACGGTCAACCTCGACACCGTGAAGGAACCCGTCACCAATTTCCTTGTCTTCGGTTACGACCTCATCAAGGGCACCAGCTCGGACGGATCCACCAAGGGCGACAACCTCTATCCTGCGCCGACACTGCGGGTGGATCCCGGCGAGAAACTGGTCGTCCATTTCGACAACGATCTTGCGGGTCTGAACATCCAGGACTTCTACGACCCGGCGTTCACGCCCGCGGGCGGCGAGGTTCCGATCTACCCGCCGATGCT
This sequence comes from uncultured Actinomycetota bacterium, assembly GCA_963813275.1. GTDB lineage: Bacteria > Actinomycetota > Actinomycetes > Mycobacteriales > Mycobacteriaceae > Mycobacterium. Next base: position 110,968 of record CAWEYH010000007.1, read on the forward strand.
CACCGAGGCGCCGCTCAACCTGCACACCCACGGGCTGCACGTCAGTCCCAACGGCAACGCCGACAACGTGTTGCTCTCGATTCCGGCCGGCATGGGCAACACGTACACCTACGACATTCCCAAGACCATGCCCAACGGGCTGTACTGGTACCACAGCCACCGCCACACCATGACGGCGATGCAGACCTACTACGGCCTGGCGGGCCTGCTCGAGATCGGGCGGCCCGACGGCAATCTCCCGCTCGTCACGAAGAACAACATTCCCGTGCGCGACATGGCGATTCAGTACAACTACGTCTTCGACCGCAACGGCAAGGGTCATCAGCTCAACAACCTGACCTGGCCGCAGTGGGTGAGCACGCTGAAGGGCCCCGAGGGGTCACAGACTGGCGGACGGCACCTATCGGCCCAGCCTTGCGCCGGTGAACTTCGACCAGACGACCAAGGGGGCCGAGTACATCACCGCCTGGTGGCAGGGTCCGCTGTCGCCGCACAACAACCGCGGCCAGACCCAGTTCATGCCGTCGAACCTGATCGCCTTCGACAGCCCGACGAAGAAGGTCGCCGAGAATCCAGCACTCCCGGAGAACCAGCGCGATCTGCAGTTCACCGTGAACGGCCAGTTCCAGCCGGAGCTGAAGATCAAGCCGGGGCAGACCGAGATCTGGACCGTGGCCAACATCAGCGACATCGCCTACATGACAGTCAGATTGACCGAGACCGCGACCGGCAACCACCCGAAGTTCTCCATCGTCGGGCAGGACGGCAACCCGTACACGCAGGTCGGTCGGCCCGTCTACGGCGACGGAACAACGCTCGACATCCCGCCCGCGTCACGGTTCGCGATCGCGGTCACGATGCCCAAACAGGGCGACCTGGTCCTGGAGTTCCCACCGGACCCCCGCGCGAAGCCGATCGTGAATCCCGGTGTGCTGTACACGAACAACGGCACCAAGAACCCACCGGCAGTGCTCGGCACGCTGCACGTCGACCCGAAGTACGTGAGCTACGCGGACGGGTTCTTCGTATTCCCCACCCAGACGCTGCTCCGCGCCACCCCGGACACCAGCGGACAGGGACAGACAACCGCCTTCGAGCCGGGACAGAACCTTGATGCCTACACGTCGTTCGTCGACACGTCGGTGATGACGCCCGCGGTCAAGCGGGCGCTGACGATCACCGGTGGGTTCGGCAACAAGAAGGCCAACAACAACGACCCCAAGTCCATCGTCTACATGTTCGACGACAACACGTTCCCGAACATCCCACTGATCCAGCCACGGCTGAACTCGGTGGAGGAGTGGCTGATCACCAACTTCAACAACGACGCGCACCCAATGCACATCCACGTCAACGACTTCCAGGTCACCGACGTCGACGATCCGAATCGCGGGCACACCGGCGTGCAACCGTTCGGAGTGGACAACACCAACGTGCCCGCGCCTCTCATCGACGAGAACCACGTGGCGACCACTCCCGCGTCGTTGACCCTGCGCCAGGAGTTCCTCGAGTTCCCTGGCACCTACGTGATCCACTGCCACCGGCTCAACCACGAGGACAACGGCCTGATGGCGCTCATCAACGTCATCCCCGAGGTGTCGACATACGCGGTGGCGATACCGGGATCCAGCGGCAAGCCGGCGTCTGTGCAGGTACGAGATGCCAACGGCGACAAGGTGTTGCAGACGGTATTCCCATTCCCTGACTTCGAGGGCACGCCAAGCGTCGCGATGGCCGATATCAACGGAGACGGGATCCTCGACCTCGTCGTCGGCACGGGTAAGGGCGCATCTCCCGAGGTGGTCGCCTATGACGGCAACAACACCGTGGACGGGCTCTTCAAGACCGAACTGACCCGTTTCGCGCCGTTCGACTCCGTCGTTCACCGGTGGCGTGACGGTTGCGGGCGCCGACATCGACGGAAACGCGTTGGCGGACAACATCATCGTCGGCTCGGGTCCCGGCATGGAATCGCAGGTGAAGGTCTTCTCGTCCAAGCTGTCGGGCGAGTCGGGCAAGGCGCCGGACGTGTTCTCCACGTTCACGCCCTACCCCGGCTCTCAGTCGGGGGTCACCCTGGCCACCGGCATGGTCGAGGCGGGATCTGGCCGCGAGAGCGTGGTCACGGCGCCCGGGCCCGGCGACGCGCCACTGATCAAGGCGTTCCGGTGGGACCTCTTCACCCCGACGGCACGGGCGCAGGCCAATGGCACGGCGACGCAGGTGCATTCGGGCAAGCCCACCGACCCGAGGATGACATCGCAGTTCATGGCGTACGACGAGAACTACAAGGGCGGTGTCGGGTTGTCGACCGGATGGGTCGCGGGCGCCGAGGGCGGCGCGAAGAGCATCGTCACCAGCCAGCTCGGCGGTGACGGCACCGTGCGCGTGTGGTCGAACGGGTCGCGGCTCGACGGGCAGCCGGGCATCTACCTGGACAACCCGAACCATCACGAGGAGAACGTCGACTACGCCCAGATCGCGTCGTTCGCCCCGTTCCCCGGCGCCAACCCGGGAGTGACGGTGGCGACCACAAGCACCGTCTACGGAGCCGACCTGTTGGTGGCGGGCATCATGCCCGGCGGCCAAGAGGTTCGCAGGTACACCCTGGAGCGTCCCGCTCCGGACGCGAAGACCGTTGCACCGAAGCAGATTTCGACGCTACCGGTGATCCCCGGCATTGCTGCGGCCGCACCGCTTGCGGGTAAGTAGCGCCTACGGCAGATGCCAGAACACCCTGGTGACCAGATAGAACACCACTGCCCAGAACACCAGGGCCGTTACGGCGATGCCAATACCCCGCCAATTGTTCCTGACCGCGGGAACATTCGGGGGTGGCCGCAGCCAGCGCTTCAAAAGCGGGTTCACGTAGTAGGGCATTGTCAGGAATGTCATGGCAAAGCTGGAGCACAGGTTCCCGACAAGCAGGTTCAGCCACAGCGGCATTTTCAACGGCCACAACATCAAGGACAGGAACACGACCGTCGGGTAGAGGCCGACCCACACCGCGATGGAAGTCTTTACGTCGGACGGCGGGGGTGCTTCATGCCCATGCTCGTCGAAGGCGAACCAGCTGCCGAACGAGTTGTCGATGGTGCGGGAATGGAAGTCGGCGAACTTCTCGCCCTCGGCGAGAAGCTTCTTGCGTTCGTCGGAGACCAGCCATCGGTCCAGGTCGGCGGCGCTGTCGTAGCGATAGAGGGCAGTCCATTCCTCCTGAACGCCGGGGACCGGTCGGAATAGCTCGGTCCCGCGGAAGCCTTGAAACTTGCTCTCCGCCAACCGAAGCCGGTCCTGCCAGGCGATGAACTCGTCCACGCTCTCGTCGCTCACGCGGTGGCTGACCGCGACCGTCACCAGTGGGTCTGCGCTTTGTGAACCGCCGCCTAGCACCTGCTGAGTGCCGGGGCCGTCGAAGAACTTCTGCCCCGCGGCCAGCCGCTCCTGACGAGTCGCGCTGTTGAGCCATGCCATCACATGGGGGATGGAGTCGAAGCGATAGACCACCACCCACTCCGGTTGCACCGTGGTTGGCGGATTGATCTCGGCGGCAAGGAAACCCGGGTATTTCGACGCCTGCCGGTTCAGGTCGTTCTGCCAGTCCCGGTACAGCTGCTCCGAACCAGCGCGGACCTTCTGCCCGATGATGATGGTGGCCGCGGTGTCGGTGGGATGCTTGGTGTCCATCAGCTGCCGATCATGTCGCGGGGATCAGCCTGTTCTCCCCGAGTCGCCGGTAGATCCGCTCGGGTGTCAGCGGCAACTCACGGTAGCGGACACCCGTGGCGTCCTGCAGCGCATTGGCGAGTGCAGGCGCCACCGGGTTGACGTTCGACTCGGCGATCCCCTTCGAGCCCATCGGACCGACGGAATCGCCTGTCTCGACGAGCAGCACCTCGGTGCGGGGAATGTCGGCGAACGTGGGGATCCGGTAGTTGCGCAGGTTGGGATTGACCATCACCCCGTTCTCGTCGACGTGGAAGTTCTCGGTGAGGGCGAAGCCGATGGCCTGGGCCACGCCGCCCTCGATCTGCCCGCGTACCTGCGCCGGGTTGATCACCACACCGGCGTCGGCCGCATGCACGCTGTAGAGGATGCGGATCTCGCCTGTGACGCTGTGCACGGCGATGCGGAAGCCATGCGCGTTGGAGGTCACGCTGCGCGGAGACCCGTATGCCTTGCGGGACAACGAGAATCGGATCCCACGAGCCTTCGCGACCGACAGCAGCTCGGCCAGCGTCAGCCGCGTGTCGCCACACTTCACCCCGTCGTGGTCCATCGTGCACAACGCCGGATCGATGCCGACGTGGCCGGCGGCGAAGCGCAGGATGCTGTCGCGCAATGCCGTCGCGGCCTTCTGCACGGCGTTTCCCGAGACGAACAACCCGGCGCTTGCGAAGGCGCCGGTGTCGAATCCGGTCCTGTCGGTGTCGGACTGCACCAGATGTATCCGCGACGGCGTGGTGCCGAGCACGCCTGCCGCGATCTGCACGTGCGCCGTCGAGGTGCCTTCACCGAATTCGACTGTCCCGACGGCAATCTCATAGATGCCGTCCTCACGCAGCGTCGCCCATGCGTCGGAGATGTGCTCGGTGGGCGGCGCGGTCTCGTGGATCGAACTCGCGGTGCCCGTCCCGACCAGCCAGTCGCGGCCGAGTGCGTGCCCATTGGCGCTGCGCGCCAGGGCGGCGTCGACCAGATCGATGCATGCGGTCAGGCCGTCCTCGGTGAAGGTCACGTCGTCGGGGTGTTCACCGATCGCCACCAACGCATCACCGGGCCGGATCACGTTGCGACGGCGCAGTTCCAGCGGATCGAGATCAAGCGCCAGCGCGAGTTCGGTCACGGCGGATTCGACGGCGAACGTCGGCTGGGTCATGCCGTATCCGCGCAGCGCACCGCTTGGCACCGTGTTCGTGTACACCGAGTAGCCGTCGAACTTCTTGTTGGGGCAGCGGTATTGCATCAGCGCCGCGCCGCCGGCGAACAGCGTCTCGCCGCCGTGGTTGCCGTATGCGCCCGTGTTGGACACGTTGCGGAAATGAAACGCCGTCAGCGTGCCGTCGGCCTTGGCGCCGAGCCTGACGGTGATCTTCATCGGGTGCCGCGGTGAGGCCGTCGTGAACTCTTCCTCCCTGGTGTACTCGAAGCACACAGGGCGGCCGATGTCCATCGCCGCCAGTGCGGCCAGATCCTCGGAGATGACCTCCTGCTTGCCGCCGAACCCGCCGCCGACCCGCTTGCAGAACACCCGGAGCTGATCGGGCCGCAGGTCGAACAGGTGCGACAGCTTGAGCTTGCAGATCGACGGGGACTGCGAACTGGTCCGCACGTGCAGCCTGCCGTCCTGCATCCACGCGATCGAGCCGTGCGTCTCGAGGTGCGCGTGCTGCACACGGGGGGAGAAGTAGGTGGCCTCGTGGATGACGTCGGCCTCGGCGAAACCGGCAGCGACGTCGCCGACCTCGCCGTGCAGTTCGAGCAGGATGTTGTGTTCGGGATGCTGGATGAACGGATCGTGGGTTCCGTGCAGCTGCGGTGCGCCGTCCCTCATCGCCTCCTCGGGATCGAATACCGCGGGCAGTACGTCGTATTCGACCTTGACCTGCCTGCAGCCCTCTTCTGCGGCGCCGACCGAGTCGGCGACCACCGCGACGACCCGCTGGCCTGCGAACCGCATGACGTTGTCGAGGATCATCGTGTCGTCGGGGTCGACGAGGTGATCGGTGTGGATCGCCGTGTTGTAGCGCTTCTGCGGCACGTCCTGCCACGTGTACACGCGGTGCACCCCGGCCACGGCAAGTGCCGCGGTCTTGTCGATCGACACGATGCGGGCGTGCGCATGCGGCGAGTGCAGCACCTTCAGGTGCAGCATCCCCTCCATCTCGGTGTCCATCGTGTACTCGGCCCGCCCGGTGACCACGTCGGTGCCCGCGGGCGCCCCGACGCTGGCGCCGACCGCCTCACCGGGTGCCGCCTCTTCGATCTCGACGACCCCGCTGATCGCGTCCTCGATCGCCCGGTATCCCGTGCAGCGGCAAAGGTTTCCCTTCAGCGCGCGCGGCAGGTTCTGCCTCTGTTCCTCGTTGAAGGTCGCCGACGTCATGATCATGCCCGCGGTGCAGAATCCGCACTGGAATCCGGGGGCGTCGCGGAACTGCCGCTGCAGCGGATGCAGATTCTCCGGCGTGCCGAGGCCCTCGATCGTGGTGACCTCGCGACCCTCCGCACGGAACGCGGGCGTGATGCAACTGTGCACCGGGTCGCCGTCGAGCCACACCGTGCACGCGCCGCAATCGCCTGCGTCACAACCCTTCTTGACGCCGTGCCAGCCCAGCGAGCGCACGAAGGTGCGCAGGCACTGCCCCGGTCGTGGCTCCTCGTCGAACGACTTGCCGTTGACGGTGTAGCTCATGCGAGTTCCCCCCGGATCTCCTCGGCGAAGTGCTTGGCCAGGTGGCGGCGGTGGTCGGGTGTGCCGTTCGGGTCGTCGAACCAGACGTCGTCGGGAATCGAGTCGATGGCGTCCTGCAGCGCCTCGGCATCGGGCAGCGAGTCGAACGCAAGGCGCACCGGGCGGGTGGTTCCTGCGGTGACCGTCAACAGCAGGTCGCCCGCACCGTGGGTGCCGATCATGAAGATCGTCGACCGGCCCAGGTTGGTCAGGGTGAATCGCCTGTGCGCGTGACGCTTTCGCAGCGCACCGACCGGGATGTCGATCTTTCGCAACAGCTCGCCGGGCTCGAGGATGTTCGCGCGGTTTCCGGTGACGAAATCGACTGCGTCGACGGTGCGTTCGGACCCGTCGGTCGACTGCAGTGTGTAGGTGGCCTCGAGCGCCACGGTCATGGTGATCATCGGCCCGGCAGGCAGCGACATGCAGATGTTGCCGCCCACCGTCGCCGAGTTCCACACCTTGAACGACGCCAGGAAGGCCTCGCAGCTGGTTCGGAACAGCGGCGCGGCCACCCAGTCGTCCGGAGCCGAGAACTCGTAGAGCTTGCGCACGGTGCACATCGCGCCGATCTCCAGCCCGGCGTCGGCGGCCGTCAAACCGTCCCAGCCCAGCGGCATCAGGTCGATGAGCCGGCGAAGGGCAGGTTGCTGATCGGAGAACAGCCAGGTCCCGCCCGCCAACCAGGCATCACCGTCGCGCCAGTCGCTACCCGGCCGTTCGGAAGGGCGTCTCAGGACCTCGGTGATGGTGTTGATGTCCACGTCAATGGCCCTTCGGGAAGTGGGAACGCGGAACGTCTGCCTGCGACGTCGCGTAGCTGACTCTAGCCAGTGCGGCCCATGATCGGCGGCAATTGGCTGGCGATTCAGGCATTTGCCAGTGGGAACGCCCGTCCACTCGCCGCGCGCCGTGACATCCGGGTCGAACGGCCCTAGCCGACGGCGGGCGAAAAAAGATAAAGTTGAGTGGAACAGACTCAACCTTGACGGCGTTGACCAATACGACCAGCATTTTCTTACCAGACGATCGGAGGTGTCGTGGACTCGTTCAACCCGACGACCAAGACCCAGGCTGCGCTGACCGCGGCGTTGCAGGCGGCGACCACCGCAGGCAACCCGCAGATCATGCCTGCCCATCTGTTGATGGCACTGCTCACTCAAAACGACGGCATTGCCGCCCCCTTACTGGAGGCCGTCGGCGTCGACCCCGCGACGGTTCGCACCGAGACGCAACGGCTCGTCGACCGGCTGCCCAGCGCCAGCGGCTCCAGCTCGCAGCCGCAGCTGTCGCGCGAGTCCGTCGCCGCGATCACCACGGCCCAGAACCTGGCCACCGAGATGGACGACGAGTACGTCTCCACCGAGCACCTCATGGTCGGCCTTGCCACCGGTGACTCCGACGTTGCCAAGCTGCTGTCAGGGCACGGCGCGTCGCCGCAGGCGCTGCGCGAGGCGTTCGTCAAGGTGCGCGGCAGCGCCCGCGTCACCAGCCCCGACCCCGAGGGCAGCTACCAGGCGCTGGAGAAGTACTCCACCGACCTGACCGAGCGCGCCAGGGAAGGCAAGCTCGATCCGGTCATCGGACGCGACAACGAGATTCGTCGCGTCGTGCAGGTGCTGTCCCGGCGCACCAAGAACAACCCGGTGCTGATCGGCGAGCCCGGCGTCGGCAAGACGGCGATCGTCGAGGGCCTGGCCCAGCGCATCGTCGCCGGCGACGTCCCGGAGAGCCTGCGCGACAAGATCGTCGTCTCGCTCGACCTCGGTTCGATGGTCGCGGGATCGAAGTACCGCGGCGAGTTCGAGGAACGGCTCAAGGCCGTGCTCGACGACATCAAGAACTCCGCGGGCCAGATCATCACGTTCATCGACGAGCTGCACACCATCGTGGGCGCAGGCGCCACCGGCGACTCGTCCATGGACGCGGGCAACATGATCAAGCCGATGCTCGCCCGCGGCGAGCTGCGGCTGGTCGGCGCCACCACGCTCGACGAGTACCGCAAGTACATCGAGAAGGACGCCGCGCTGGAGCGGCGCTTCCAGCAGGTGTTCGTCGGCGAGCCGTCGGTCGAGGACACCGTCGGCATCCTTCGCGGGCTCAAGGACCGCTACGAGGTGCACCACGGCGTGCGCATCACCGACTCCGCGCTCGTCGCGGCGGCCACCCTGTCCGACCGCTACATCACCGTCACGCTTCCTGCCGGACAAGGCCATCGACCTCGTCGACGAGGCGGCCAGCCGCCTGCGGATGGAGATCGACTCCCGGCCCGTCGAGATCGACGAGGTCGAGCGCCTGGTGCGCCGCCTCGAGATCGAGGAGATGGCGCTCGCCAAGGAGGAGGACGACGCCTCGCAAGGCCCGGCTGGAGAAGCTGCGCGCCGAACTGGCCGACAAGAAGGAACAGCTGGCCGAGCTGACCACCCGTTGGCAGAACGAGAAGAGCGCCATCGACGTGGTCCGCGAGTTCAAGGAGCAGCTGGAGACGTTGCGCGGCGAGGCCGACCGGGCCGAGCGCGACGGTGACCTGGCCAAGGCCTCCGAACTGCGCTACGGCCGCATTCCCGAGCTGGAGAAGAAGCTCGATGCGGCGGTCCCGCACGCCGACGCGCGCGAGGGCGTCATGCTCAAGGAGGAGGTCGGGCCCGACGACATCGCCGACGTGGTGTCGGCGTGGACCGGCATTCCGGCGGGCCGGATGCTCGAGGGCGAAACGGCCAAGCTGCTGCGCATGGAGGACGAGCTGGGCAAGCGCGTCGTCGGCCAGAAGCAGGCCGTGCAGGCGGTGTCGGATGCGGTGCGCCGCAGCCGTGCAGGCGTCGCCGACCCGAACCGTCCCACGGGGTCGTTCATGTTCCTCGGCCCGACCGGCGTCGGCAAGACCGAGCTCGCAAAAGCGTTGGCGGAGTTCCTCTTCGACGACGAGCACGCGATGGTCCGCATCGACATGAGCGAGTACGGCGAGAAGCACTCGGTGGCCCGCCTCGTCGGTGCGCCCCCCGGCTACATCGGCTACGACCAGGGCGGTCAGCTGACCGAAGCGGTGCGAAGGCGGCCGTACACGGTGATCCTGTTCGACGAGATCGAGAAGGCCCACCCGGACGTGTTCGACGTGCTGCTGGCCGTCCTCGACGAGGGCCGGTTGACCGACGGTCAGGGCCGCACGGTCGACTTCCGCAACACGATCCTGATCCTGACGTCCAACCTGGGTGCAGGCGGGACGGAGGAACAGGTGATGGCCGCGGTGCGCTCGGCGTTCAAGCCGGAGTTCATCAACCGGCTCGACGACGTGATCGTGTTCGATCCGCTCGACCCCGAGGAGCTGGTGCAGATCGTCGACATCCAGCTGCGGCAGCTGGACAAGCGGCTGGCCCAGCGCCGGCTCACCCTCGAGGTGTCGCTGCCCGCCAAGAAGTGGCTGGCCGACCGCGGGTTCGACCCGCTCTACGGGGCGCGTCCGCTGCGCGACTGATTCAGCAGGCCATCGGCGACCAGCTGGCGAAGATGCTGCTGGCCGGCGATGTGCACGACGGAGACGTGGTGCCGGTGAACGTCAGCCCGGACGGCGACTCGCTCGTCCTGGGCTGACTCAGGGCTGGATCTCGCCCAGCTCGAATTCGCGGGTCTGGGCGCCCGCGTCGAGGATCGCCTGAAGCCGTTCGCGCGCGACCGGCTGTGCCAAGGCATCCCGGAACAGCTGGTCCTCGACGCGCAGGCCGGTGGTGACGTCGCCGATGGCGGCGTCGACGGCGCGCTTGGCGCGCGAGATGGCCTCCAGCGGAGACGACGCGATGCGGGCGGCAAGGGTGTCGACGAACCAATGCAGTTCGTCGGTTTGCAGCGCGCGGTCGACGTAGCCCCACGCTTCGGCGGTCGCCGCGTCGACGTCCATACATCCGAGGATGACTTCGAGGGCGCGCCCCCGGCCGACCAGCCGGGGAAGGCGCTGCGTTCCGCCGCCGCCGGGGATGATCCCCACCGCCACCTCGGGCTGGCCCAGGCGTGCCCTGCCGAGCGCGGCGTAGCGCATGTCGAATGCCATCGCGAGTTCACTACCGCCGCCGCGGCAGATGCCCTCGATGACCGCAATGGTGGCCTGCGGCAGGGTGCGGAACTGTTCGGTGAGGGCGTGGAACGGCGACAGCTCGTCGTGCAGTGCGATGTCGTCGGTGGGCCGGCCCTGGATCAACTCGACATCCGCGTGGGCGATGAAGAACTCCGGGTCGGCCGAGTCGACGACCACCACGCGTACGTCGTCGTCCGCCCCGACCTCCTGCGCCAGGCGGCCGACCTCCCCGATCAGCGGCACGTCGAGCAGGTTGATGGGTGGATGGTCGATCGTCGCCCGGCAGATGCCGCGCTCGACGGTGAGGCGAAGAAGCTCGTAGTCGTCGTAGGCCATGACCGGACGTTAGTTCGCATGACGCGGATCACAAATTGACGTTTCCGTCGGAGCGACGCGGGGCATCCCTCGGGTTGACGAGGAGGTCAATCAAATGTCTGAGTGGTTATGGATTGTCATCGCAGCCCTGGTGGTGATCGTCGCGGTCATCGTGGGGTTCTCGGTGAGCCGCCGCAGGAGGTCCGCTCGGCTGCGGGAGCACTTCGGTCCGGAGTACGAGCGCACTGTCGGAGAACTCGGCGAGCCCCGCGCGGCCGAAGCCGAACTTCTACAGCGCGAGAAGAAGCGCAAGAAGCTGGACATCATCGAGTTGACGCCGGAGGAACGGCAAGAGCACGCGGCGACCTGGCAGAAGGTACAGGCTGATTTCGTCGACGACCCCCAGGACGCTGTCGGACGCGCAGAGCGTCTGGTGACGCGGGTGATGCGTGAACGCGGTTATCCGATAGACGATTTCGACCAGCGCGCCGCGGACATCTCGGTCGACCATCCCGACATCGTGGAGAACTACCGAAGCGCCCACGCGATCTACCAGTCGCAGCACAACGGCGACATCAGCACCGAGGATGCGCGGCAGGCGTTCGTGCACTACCGCGCGCTCTTCGACCGGTTGCTCGGATCCGACACCGGCATGGAAACCCACATCGAGAACGGCGAACACAGGAGGCAAACCCATGACCACGCATGAAACCCACCGCGAAGCCGAGGTCACACCGGAGTTCGACAACCGGGTCGAGACCGCGGAGCCGATGCCGGAGCAGGGCGTCGAGCAGGCACAGCCGAACGAACCGGCTGAGCTCGACACACCCGCGGAGCCAGCCCGCATGCCCGCCGAAACCGAGGCCCCGACAGGGAATCTCGACTCCCGCGAGGAGCCGGTGGATTCGACGGGGTCGCATGGCTCTGCCGACGAGATGCTCTTCGGCGGCGGCGATCTCTCGGGTCTGCGCTCGCGCTGGACCGAGGTGCAGTCCGCCTTCGTCGACGACCCCCGCGACTGTGTCCAGAAGGCCGACGGCCTGGTGGCCGATGTGGTGGACAGGCTGACGACGGGGTTCTCCCAGGCCCGGTCATACCTCGAAGAACAGTGGGATCGGGGCGAGGAAGTCTCGACGGAGGACCTGCGGATCGCGCTCAAGCGGTACCGCGAATTCTTCGAACGCCTGCTCGCCGTCTGACCCGGGGCCGATAGGCTCCTTGACGTCATGCGTAACGGGGTTGTGACCTGCTCGAGTTCTGGCCATACACGCCCAAAGCAGATAGGCTAGGCCTGATGGTCCCGCTTTGGTTCACGCTGTCCGCACTCTGTTTCGTGGGTGCGGCAGTGCTGCTGTACGTCGACATCGACCGTCGACGCGGACTGGGCCGCCGCCGCAAGTCGTGGGCCAAGTCGCACGGCTTCGACTACGAGCACGAGTCGCACGACATCGTCAGCCGCTGGAAACGCGGCGTGATGTCCACCGTCGGCGACGTCAGCGCCAAGAACGTCGTGCTCGGCCAGATCCGCGGCGAGGCGGTGTTCATCTTCGATCTCGAAGACGTCGCGACCGTGATCGCCCTGCACCGCAAGGTCGGCACGAACGTCGTGGTCGATCTGCGGCTCAAGGGCATCAAGGAACCGCGCGAGAACGACATCTGGCTGCTCGGCGCGATCGGCCCGCGGATGGTGTACTCCACCAACCTCGACGCCGCCCGGCGCGCCTGCGACCGGCGGATGGTGACGTTCGCCCACACCGCGCCCGACTGCGCCGAGATCATGTGGAACGAGCAGCACTGGACACTGGTCAGCATGCCGGTCACCAGCACACGGGCCCAGTGGGACGAGGGCCTGCGCACCGTGCGGCAGTTCAACGACCTGCTGCGGGTGCTGCCGCCGATACCGCAGACCGGCGTCGGCGCCGCGGCAGGCCAGCCCGCCCGCCGCGCGGCCGCGCCCAGCCGTCCGCTCAAGCCTGCGCCTGCGCGCTCGGAGGCGCCGACCGCCCGCGGTGAGGCGCCGACCACTCGGGGTGAGGCGCCACCGGCTCGCTACGCCCCGTCGCGTGCTGATGCCACCCGCTCCGACCCGGCGATCCGCCGCCAACCGCCGCGTAACGGCCGCCAGTCTCCGCACTATCAGCGGTAAGTAACCTGTCTGCATGCCGCGTCCCGTCGCTTTGATCACCGGACCGACATCCGGGCTGGGGGCGGGTTTCGCGCGGCGCTACGCCGTCGACGGCTACGACCTCGTGCTGGTGGCCCGCGATGTCGAACGGCTGGAGCGGCTCGCCGCCGAACTGCACGACGAGGCGGGCGCGACGGTCGAGGTGCTGCCCGCCGACCTGGCCGACGCCACCGACCGCGCCAAGGTCGCCGACCGGCTCGCCGCCGGGGTTCGGGTGCTGGTGAACAACGCCGGCTTCGGCACCTCCGGCGAGTTCTGGACCGCGGACCTGACGGTGCTGCAGTCACAGCTGGACGTCAACGTCACCGCGGTCATGCAGCTGACGCACGCCGCGCTGCCGCCCATGCTGGACGCCGGCGGCGGGCACCGTCATCAACGTCGCCAGCGTCGCGGCACTGTTGCCGGGCCGCGGATCGACGTACTCGGCGTCGAAGGCGTGGGTGATCTCGTTCACCGAGGGCCTGGCCAACGGCCTCGGCGGCACGGGTGTCGGCGTGCACGCGCTGTGCCCCGGCTTCGTGCGCACCGAGTTCCACGACGCGCGCGGGCATCGAGATGGACGGCACGCCGTCGTTCCTGTGGCTCGAGGTCGACGACGTGGTCCGTGACTGCCTCGCCGACGTCGCCAAGGGCAACGTCGTGATCGTTCCCGGCGTGCAGTACAAGGCGCTCACCACCGCGGGACGGCTGGTGCCGCGAAACCTGGTGCGCCGCATCAACAAATCGGTGGCCAAGGGCCGTGGCCGCACCTGAGTTCTGGTGCGGGCGCTAGTCGCCCTGTTGTCGGCGGCCGTGCTTGCGGTGACGTCGGCATGCTCGGGCGACGGCACCGCCGCGCATCCCTACGGCGTGCAGATGGCCGCGGTCGGGCGAACCGCTGGCCGTGCTCGGCTGGAACATCGGCGTGTCGAACCTCCGGTTCGACGGCGACTACGTGCTTTTCGACGTCGACGCGTCGCCGACGCAAGCCGACGGCCCGCACGCCAAACCCGAGGACATCCGGTTCGGCCTGTACGGCGCGCTGGCGCATCCGTTGGAGGCCAACGCGATCGGCGGCTGCCGCGACGTGACCAGCCTGGCGATCCAGCCCGCCGCCGCGCCGACGCCCAACCGGCTCTCCGGCACGGTGTGCATCGGTCCGATGCGCGACCAGTCCCAGGTGCGCGGCGTCTACGTGTACTCGCCGAAGGATCGGATGGCGGGCACCACGGTGTCCTACGGGGCCGCGTTTCCCGTCGGCGTGCCGCAGACCAACCAGAACGACACGGGCCTGGCCATCAAGACGACGAGCGTCGACGCGTTCCGAGCCGACGGCGCCCAGCTCGACCCGACCGCGCTCGGCGACCCGAACGCGTTCACCGGCAAGGGCTACATGCTGCTGGGACTCGAAATCAGCGGGCTGGCAGCGCGATACCGCGACGACTCCGTCAAGCGTGGCGGACCGCATGATGGTGCTGGCCGCGCCGACGATGCCCGCCCCCGGCCTGTCGCACGCATGTGACATCTACGGCGCGTCGCTGCTGGTGTTGCCCGACGCGTCGCTGGACGCCGTCCAGGTGCGGGCGTCGTTGTGCACGCAGGGCGACATGAACGCCGCACTGCTCTACGCGTCGGTGTCACTGGTCGGCACGCACGCCGGGCTGTGGACGACGAAATGACCGGCCCGGCGGGCCACCGAATGGGGCGAGACCAACGGTGTCGGCCCATGGCACGGCCCGTTACCCGACGACGCCCGCTACGACCCGGCGCTGCTGCGCGACGGCGACGCCCGCAACGTCGTCGACGCCTACCGCTACTGGACCCGCGAGGCGATCGTCGCCGACATCGACCGGCGCAGGCACGCGCTTCACGTCGCGATCGAGAACTTCGGCAACGACGCCAACATCGGCGCGGTGGTGCGGACCGCCAACGCATTCGCCGTCGACACCGTCCACATCGTCGGACGGCGCCGATGGAACCGGCGCGGCGCCATGGTGACCGATCGCTACCAGCGGCTGCGCCACCACGACACCACCGCCGACCTGCTGGCGTTCGCCGCCGACGCAGGCCTGACGGTCGTGGCCGTCGACAACGTGCCAGGAGCGCAACGCCTCGAGGAGACCACGTTGCCCGAGGCCTGCCTGTTGGTCTTCGGACAGGAAGGCCCCGGCATCACCGCCGGAGGCGAAGGCGGGCGCCGCGCTGACGGTGTCGATCGCCCAGTTCGGCTCCACCCGCAGCATCAACGCGGCCGTCGCGGCGGGTATCGCGATGCACACCTGGATCAGACAACACGCCGACATTTCGCGGGCCTGGTAAGGCAGGATCAACCACATGGATCAGGTATGGGCAAATCGGGCGGCGAGCGCGGAAGCGGCCGTCGCCAAGCGCCATCTGAAACGGCTCTGGCGCTGCCCGGCACCCAGCTCGGAGTGGTCGGCTGGCCGCCGACCCGGCGGGATCTCACGTTCGGCACCTGGCACTACTGGTGGCAGGCGCACCTGCTGGACAACCTCGTCGACGCGCAGGTGCGCGACCCGCAGCCCGACCGGGAGAACGAAGATCAAGCGACAGATCCGGTCACATCGCCTGCGCAACAACGGATCCTGGGTCAACAACTACTACGACGACATGGCATGGCTGGCGCTGGCCCTCGAGCGGGCAGGCAGGCTGGCCGGCGTCGAGAAGCCCGGCGCGCTGAAGAAGCTGTGCGACCAGTTCGTCAACGCCTGGGTGCCCGAGGACGGCGGCGGCATCCCGTGGCGAAAGCAGGACCAGTTCTTCAACGCGCCGGCCAACGGCCCCGCCGGGATCTTCCTGGCCCGATACGACGACCGGCTGCGCCGCGCCCAGCAGATGGCGGACTGGATCGACGAAACGCTGATCGACCCGGAGACCCATCTGGTGTTCGACGGCATCAAGGGCGGCTCGATGGTGCGGGCGCAGTACACCTACTGCCAGGGCGTGGTGATCGGGCTGGAGACCGAGCTGGCCGCCCGCACCGAGGACGCCGACCACGCGCAGCGCGTGCACCGGCTCGTCGCCGCGGTCGAGGCAGGAGATGGCGCCCGACGGCGTCATCAAGGGCGCAGGCGGTGGCGACGGCGGACTGTTCAACGGGATCCTCGCCCGCTATCTCGCGCTGGTCGTCACCACGCTGCCGAACAAGTCGGCCGAGGACACCGCGGCCATCGCGACCGCACGCAACATCGTGCTGAAGTCCGCACAGTCGGCGTGGGACTACCGCCAGACCGTCGACGGGCTGCCGCTGTTCGGGCCGTTCTGGGACCGCAACGCCGACCTGCCGAAGGCGGGCGGGCAGGAGGCGCAGTTCGTCGAGGGCGCCGTCAACCCGTCCGAGATCCCCGAGCGCGACCTGTCGGTGCAACTGTCGGGCTGGATGCTGATGGAGGCGGCCCATGCGATCACCGCGAGCGAAGGGAGCGCAGACGGCGCAGAGGAGGAAGCACCGGCATGACCGAACCCGGGGGCTGGACACCGGACGAAGAAACTGTCGAGCGCGCCAATCTCACCCGCTTCATGGCATGGCTGGCCGAGACCGGTCGCGGTGAATTCGGCGACTACCACCAGCTGCAGGCCAGGTCGATCGACGACATCGCCTGGTTCTGGGACGCGGTGTGGCACTACTTCGACATCCGTGCCACGACGCCCGCCGACACCGTGCTCGGCAGTCGGGATATGCCTGGGGCACAGTGGTTTCCGGGTGCGACGCTGAACTACGCGGTCGAAGCGTTCCGCCACGAGACCGACAAGCACCCGGCGCTCGTCGTCGTCGGCGAGGACGGTGCGACCGAATGGTCGTGGGCGCGCCTGCGGTCCGAAACGGCGGCGTTCGCCAACTATCTGCGCAGGCTCGGCGTCAAGCCGGGCGACCGGGTCGTCGGATACCTGCCCAACATCGGCGAAGCGGTCGCGGCGTTCCTCGGCGCGGCCAGCGTCGGCGCGACATGGGCGGTGTGCAACCGGATCTGGCCGTCGACGGCGTGATCGCACGGCTCGGACAGCTCGAACCGACCGTGCTGGTGGCAAGCGACGGTTCGGTGTACGGCGGCAAGCGCATCGACCGCAGCAAGGAACTCGCCGAGATCCGCGGGCGGCTGCCGACACTTGAAGGCGACGGTGCTGGTGCCCCGGCTGGGTGAGGTGCCCGCCGCCGAGGACGTCACGCCGTGGTCGAAGGTCCTCGAACTCGACGCACCGTTGGAGATCACTTCGGTGCCGTTCGACCACCCGCTGTGGGTGCTGTTCTCGTCGGGAACGACCGGCACCCCCAAGGGCATCGTGCACGGCCACGGGGGCGTCGTGCTCGAACACCTGAAATACCTGAGCCTGCACGCCGATCTCAAACCCGGCGACCGCTTCCTGTGGTACTCGACCACCAGCTGGATGATGTGGAACCTGCTAGTGGGTGCACTGCTGGTCGGTGCGACCGCGGTGTGCTACGACGGCAGCCCGACCTACCCGCAGCCGGACCGGTTGTGGCAGATCGTCGCCGACCACGACGTCGCGGTATTCGGTGCGGGTGCACCGCTATTTCCTCGGCTGCGCCAAGGACGAACTTCACCCGGGCAAGGAGTATCGGCTCGACACGCTGCGCACGGTCGGATCGACCGGTTCACCGTTGCCCGCCTCGGGATTCCGCTGGATCCAGGAGGGGGTGGGCAGGCCGTTGCCGGTCATGTCCATGAGCGGTGGAACCGACGTGGTGACCGCGTTGATCGGCGGGTGTCCGCTGGTCCCGATCGTCGCGGGCGAGCTCAATGTCATCTGCCTCGGTGCCGCGGTCGAAGCATGGACCGACGCAGAACACCCCCGTCGTCGGTCAGGCCGGTGAGCTGGTGATCACCCAGCCGATGCCGTCGATGCCGGTGTTCTTCTGGAACGACCAGGACGGCAGCCGCTACCGCGATGCCTACTTCGACAAGTACCCGGGCGTCTGGTGTCACGGCGACTGGATCACCATCACCGATCGGGATTCGGTTGTGGTGCACGGCCGTTCGGATGCGACGCTGAATCGGATGGGCGTCCGGATGGGGAGCGCCGAGATCTACAACGCGGTCGAGTCGCTGGCCGAGGTCAAGGACTGTCTGGTGGTGGGCGTCGAACAGGACGACGGCGGCTACTGGATGCCGTTGTTCGTCCATCTCGCCGACGACGCCGAACTCGACGACGCCCTGCGGGAGAAGATCACCGTCGCCATCCGCAACGGCGCTTCGCCTCGCCACGTGCCCGACGCCATCGTCGACGTGCCGGGGATTCCGCGCACCATGACCGGGAAGCGCCTGGAGATTCCGATCAAGCGAATTCTGTTGGGCGCCAAGCCCGCCGACGTTGTGACCGCCAGCGCCGTCGACAACCCCGATCTGTTGGCCGTATTCGCAGAACACGCGCGGGCGTGAGCGTCGAGGCTTCAGACTCGAGCGCAAGCGGGTTCCCGCGCATCGTGCGGTTGCTGCCCACCCGGTTCAGCCGTTCGCAGGCGACGCGCACCAGTGAGAACACCGCGGCGGGGCTGCTGCTTGCGGCCACGGTCATCGCGATCCTCTGGGCGAATTCGCCATGGTCGCAAAGCTATTGGACATTGCTGGACACGCCCATCGGGCTCAGCGTCGGCGACGTGGAATTCCATCTGACGGTCAAGCACCTCATCAACGACGGGTTGATGACGTTCTTCTTCTTCATCGTCGGCCTCGAGGTGATGGCGGAGTTCACCATCGGCGAGCTGACCGACCGCGCCAGGGCGGCCGTTCCCGTGATCGCGGCGATCGCCGGGCTCGTCGTGCCAGCGGTGATCTTCCTGCTGGTCAATTCGTCGGGCGAGGATGCCGATGCATGGGGCGTGGTGATCTCCACCGACACCGCGTTCCTGATCGGTGCCCTTGCGATCATCAAACCGAAATTTCCTGCGCGACTGCGTCTTTTCCTGCTCACGCTGGCGGTGGTCGACGACATCGGCGCGCTGACGGTGATCGCGCTGTTCTATTCACACGGGATCCGGGTGCCTGCCCTGCTGGTCGCCGCCGTGCTGATCGGCGCGATCGCGCTGGTGCGCTACCTGCCCGCAGGCCGCGGGCCCGTCTACGCCGTGGCTGGGTTCGCGTTGTGGGTGGCGCTGTACATCGGCGGAGTGCACCCGACCCTGGCGGGTGTGGCCATCGCCCTGCTGATCCCCGTCTTCACACCGGAGCGACGGCAGGTGGAGGAGACCGTCGAGTTGATCCGCGCGTTCCGTCAGTCCCCGAACTCCGAGTACGCCCGCGCGGCCGGTCGCGGTCTGCGGGAGTCGATCTCGATCAACGAGCGGCTGCAGACCGAGTTCGGGCCCTACGTGTCGTTTCTGGTGCTGCCGCTGTTCGCGGTGGTCAACGCCGGGGTGAGGCTGACCGCCGACACGATGTCGGCGGCCATGCGGTCGCCGCTGACATGGGGAATCGTCGGAGGCCTGGTGCTGGGCAAGTTCATCGGCATCACCGGTTCGACGTGGCTGGTGCAGCGGCTCGGCTGGGGTGAGCTTGCTCCCGGGTTGACGCTGCGCCGAATCGCGGGCGGGGCGGCGTTGTCCGGAATCGGTTTCACCATCTCGCTTTTCATCATCGACATCGCGATCGGTGACCCGCTGCGCCAGGACGAGGCCCGCGTCGGCGTGCTGCTCGCATCGCTGTTGGCGTTCCTGCTCGGCTGGGCCATCTTCCGCATCACCGACTGGATCAGCCCGCCCGAACCGGTGGGGCTCAAGCTCGTTCGGCCCGTCGACCCCGATCGGGACCACATTCGCGGCAACCCCGACGCACCGCTGACCCTCGTCGAGTACGGCGACTTCGAGTGCCCGTTCTGCAGCCGGGCCACCGGATCGATCGATCAGGTGCGTGCACACTTCGGTGACGAACTGCGCTACGTGTGGCGCCACCTGCCGCTGGAACGGGTACACCCGCGGGCGGTCGATGCGGCCAGGGCCAGCGAGGCGGCCGCGCTGCAGGGCAGGTTCTTCGAGATGGCGAGCGAGATGTTCGCCCATCCCGATGATCTCGAATGGTCGGACATCTACCGATACGCCGTCACTGCGGGCTGCGACATCGAACGCTTCGACAAGGATGTGCGGATACACGCGTCGAAGGTGCTGCATCGCGTGCAGGACGACGCGCAGGACGCCGAGGTGATGGATCTCAACTCGACGCCGACCTTCTTCGTCAACGGCATGCGGCACAAGGGCCCGTGGGACGCCGCCAGCCTGATCCGCGCACTGGAAGCGAGTCGTCCCGGCGGATAGCGGACGTCAACTCCACAGTGTCACATGGACTTTGGGCCGGAACCGGGTCACGCCGACACCGGTGCCGCGCAACATCGCCTGCGTGCAGCGCGGTGTGGTGATGAAGCGGACCAGCTCCGAGACGGCGGGCTGGCGGGCCGACGGCGCCAGCGTCATCGCACACCATTCTCCCGGCGCCTGCAGGCCCGGACCCTTGACGTGGACCCACCGCCCCGCCGCAAGGTCCTTGCCGACCGAGAAGCCGATCGCCAGGGTGACGCCGCCGACGCGCTGCACTTCCTCGAGGGCTGCGGCGTCGCTCTGGAAGATCCGCTGCGCAGACTCCGGGATGGCCAAATTGCGCAGTATCGTCGGCGATTTCGCCGTCCGAGCTGCCCGCCGACGGGCCCAGCATCCACTGCTGTTCGCGCAACAGCGCGGGCGTCGGCGGCGCGGGTGGCCAGCGGGCTGCCCGGTGCGGCGACGGTGAGGATCTGATATTTCAGGAACGGCCGCACGACGATCGACCCGTTCGTCGTGTCTTCCTCGGCGCTCGGGCCGAGTGCGATGTCGACGGCGCGGGAACTGATCAGCTCGCGGAATCGGCTCGTGGGGTGGACCGACAGTTCCACCGACAGGTCGTTGGCCCGCGACGAGAACAGCTCGATCAGTCCCGGTGCGGCGTGCTCGGCGAACGCGCTCGATGCCGCGATCCGCAGCAGCCGCCGCCCGTGCGCCGCCTCGGTCACCTCGATCGCCGTCTGCTGCTGCAGGCCGAGTATCTCCACCGCCCGGCTGGCCAGCCGCAAGCCGCCCGGCGTGAAGGCGAGACCGGCGGCGGTCCTGGCGAACAACGGGTCGTCGAGCTCCTTGCGCAACTGCGCGACGTGCATCGAGATTCCCGCGTCTGACATGCCGAGTTCCTCGGCCGCGGCGCGCACGGAGCCGAGCCGCACCACAGCCGAAAAGGCCCGAAGCTGAGCCGGTGTCACGAATTGAGCCTACTTTGGGTTGTGTGCGCGAAGTGCTGACCGAGCTGCTGGCCGTCTGGCAAGCGGGTGAGACCGCCGGTGTCGGCACCGTTGTCCGGACCTTCCGCTCGGCCCCGCGTCCCGCGGGAGCATCGATGGTGGTCGCCCCTGACGGCACCGTGAGCGGGTCGGTTTCGGGCGGTTGCGTCGAGGGTGCGGTCTACGAACTGGCCAATGACGTTGTGCGGGACGGCCGGCCCCGGCTCGAGCGGTACGGGATCAGCGACGACGACGCATTCTCCGTCGGGCTCACCTGCGGCGGCATCCTCGATGTCTTCGTCGAACCGGTGTCGCGCAGCACGTTTCCCGAGCTGGACGAGGTCGCCGACGACATCACCGGGCACCGGCCGGTCGCGGTCGCCACGGTCGTCTCGCATGTCGATCCCGCATGGGTTGGCCGCAGGCTCATCGTCGGACCGGAATCGGCGGCCGGTTCGGTCGGCTCGACGCGGGCCGACGAGGCCGTCGCCGACGACGCCCGTGGCCTGCTTGCCGCGGGCCGCAGCGAGGTGCTCACCTACGGCCCCGACGGGCAGCGCCGCGGCGCGGGCATGGAGGTGTTCGTGGCCAGCTATGCGCCGCGGCCGCGAATGCTGGTGTTCGGCGCCATCGACTTCGCGGCCGCGCTCGCCCGGCAGGGCTCGCTGCTCGGCTACCGGGTGACCGTGTGCGACGCCCGCCCCGTGTTCGCGACGCGCGCGCGGTTCCCGACCGCCGACGAGGTCGTCGTCGAATGGCCCAATCGCTACCTGGCGGCCCAGCAGGAGGCGGGCGAGATCGACGGCCGCACCGTCATCTGCGTCCTCACCCACGACCCCAAGTTCGACGTGCCGCTGCTGGAGGTCGCGCTGCGGCTGCCCATGGTCGGCTACGTGGGCGCGATGGGGTCGCGGCGCACCCACGACGACCGGATCGCCCGGCTGCGAGAGGCCGGCGTGACGGACACCGAGCTTGACCGGCTGCACAGCCCGATCGGGCTCGACCTCGGTGCGCGCACCCCGGAGGAGACCGCGGTGTCGATCGCCGCCGAGATCATCGCGCGCAGGTGGGGCGGCGGCGGGCTGCCGCTGACCGCGACCAACGGCCGCATCCACCACGAGACCAGCGAGTTAAGCGATCACTTAAGTCAATATTGACGCTCCTGCTCGACAGGCCGACACTGGGCCCCACAGCCCAACGATGTGAGGTCGGTCACATGCAGGTACCAGGACCTTTCGAATACGAGCGCGCGACCAGCGTGGACCATGCGGTCGGACTGCTGGACCGGTTGGGCGATGGGGCATTGATCGTCGCGGGCGGCCACAGCCTGCTGCCGATGATGAAGCTCCGCATCGCCAACCCCGAGTATCTGGTGGACATCAACGACCTGGCGGCCGAACTCGGATACATCGTCGTCGAGCCGACGCTGGTGCGGATCGGCGCGATGGCGCGGCACCGTCAGGTGCTGGAGAGCGACGAGCTGGCGGCGGTGTGCCCGATCTTCCGCGACGCCGAACGGGTGATCGCCGACCCGGTGGTCCGCAACCGCGGCACGATCGGCGGATCGTTGTGCCAGGCCGATCCCGCCGAGGACCTGACCACGGTGAACACCGTGCTGAACGCGGTCTGCCTGGTGCGCGGTCCCAGCGGTGAGCGCGAGATCCCCATCGACGACTTCCTGGAGGGCCCGTACGAGACGTCGCTGGCGTTCAACGAGATGCTCGTCGAGGTCCGCATCCCGCTGCGACACCGGTCGTCGAGCGCGTATGCGAAGGTCGAGCGCCGGGTCGGCGACTGGGCGGTGGCCGCGGCAGGCGCGGCTGTGACGGTCGACAACGGATCGATCGCGGCGGCCCGCATCGGCCTCACCGCGGTCAACGCCGACACCGTAGCACTGGCCGCGGCCTCGGAAGCGCTCGTCGGCAAGCCTGCGACAGAGGAGACGTTCGCCGAAGCGGGCACGGCCGCAGCGCAAGCCTGTGAACCGGCGGACGACATGCGCGGCAGCGCCGACTACAAGCGCCACCTGGCCTCCGAACTGACCGTTCGAACCCTTCGCACCGCCGTCGAGAGGAGCCGTTGACATGCAGGTGACGATGACAGTCAACGGCGAGCAGGTGACCGCCGAGGTAGAGCCCCGCATGTTGCTGGTGCACTTTCTGCGGGATCAGCTGCAGCTCACCGGAACTCACTGGGGTTGTGACACCAGTAACTGCGGTACATGCGTCGTCGACGTCGACGGCGAGCCGGTGAAGTCCTGCACCATGCTGGCGGCCATGGCGTCGGGCCACAGCGTGCGCACCGTCGAGGGCCTCGAGGTCGACGGCCGTCTGGATCCCGTACAGGAGGGGTTCATGCAATGCCATGGGCTGCAGTGCGGATTCTGCACGCCGGGAATGATGATCACTGCCCGCGCGCTGCTGGACCGCAACCCCGAACCGAGTGAGGACGAGATCCGCGAGGCCATCTCCGGCCAGATCTGCCGGTGCACCGGCTACACCACGATCGTGCGCTCCGTGCAGTGGGCGGCGAAGCACGCGACCGAGGAGGCGACTGTATGACCACCCTCGAGTCTCGCCCGCCGTCACCGGACGACCTGGCCGACAACGACCAGAAGCCGTGCGGCCACGGCCGAATGCTGCGCAAAGAGGATCCCCGGTTCATCAGGGGCCGCGGAAACTACGTCGACGACGTCAACCTGCGCGGCATGCTGCACTTGGCGATACTGCGGTCGCCATATGCCCACGCTCGGATCAACAGCATCGATGTCTCTGCGGCACAGGCACATCCGAAGGTCAAGGCCGTCGTGACCGGGGCCGACCTCGCGGAGAAGGGCCTGGCGTGGATGCCGACGCTGTCCAACGACGTGCAGGCGGTGCTGGCCACCGACAAGGTGCGGTTCCAGGGTCAGGAGGTGGCGTTCGTCGTCGCCGAGGACCGCTACTCGGCCCGCGATGCGCTGGAGCTCATCGACGTCGACTACGAGCCGCTCGCCCCGGTCATCGACGCCCGCAAGGCACTCGACCCCGAGGCCGAAGTGATCCGCACGGATCTCGACGGCAAGTCCGACAACCACTGTTTCGACTGGGAGACCGGCGATGCGGCGGCCACCGAGGCCGTGTTCGCCAAGGCCGACGTCGTCGTCAAGCAGGAGATCGTGTATCCGAGGGTGCATCCCGCGCCGATGGAAACATGCGGTGCGGTAGCCGATCTCGACCCGGTGAGCGGCAAGCTCACGCTGTGGTCGACGACGCAGGCGCCGCACGCGCACCGCACGCTCTACGCCTTGGTCGCGGGCCTGCCCGAGCACAAGATCCGGATCATCTCACCGGATATCGGCGGCGGGTTCGGCAACAAGGTGCCGATCTACCCCGGATATGTGTGCGCGATCGTCGGCTCGCTGGTGCTGGGTAAGCCCGTCAAATGGATGGAGGACCGCAGCGAGAACCTCACCAGCACAGGCTTTGCCCGCGACTACATCATGGTCGGCGAGATCGCGGCCACTTCCGACGGCAAGATCCTGGCCATCCGCTCCAACGTGCTCGCCGACCACGGCGCGTTCAACGGCACCGCGGCTCCGGTGAAATATCCGGCAGGCTTCTTCGGGGTGTTCACGGGCAGCTACGACATCGAGGCCGCGTACTGCCACATGACGGCGGTGTACACGAACAAGGCGCCGGGTGGTGTCGCCTACGCCTGCTCGTTCCGCATCACCGAGGCCGTGTACTTCGTTGAGCGGCTTGTGGATTGCCTGGCGTACGAGCTGAAGATGGACCCGGCGCAGCTGAGGCTGAAGAACCTGTTGAAGCCCGACCAGTTCCCGTACAAGTCCAAGACCGGATGGGTCTACGACTCCGGCGACTACGAGACGACCATGCGCAAGGCCATGGACATGATCGGCTATGACGCGCTGCGTGCCGAGCAGAAACAGAAGCGCGAGCGCGGCGAGCTGATGGGCATCGGCATGTCGTTCTTCACCGAGGCCGTCGGGGCCGGGCCCCGCAAGGACATGGACATCCTCGGCCTCGGAATGGCCGACGGCTGCGAGTTGCGGGTTCATCCGACCGGCAAAGCCGTTGTGCGCCTGTCGGTTCAGACGCAGGGGCAGGGCCACGAGACCACGTTCGCGCAGATCGTCGCCGAGGAGCTGGGTATCCCGCCCGACGACATCGACGTCGTGCACGGCGACACCGACCAGACCCCGTTCGGGCTCGGCACGTACGGCAGCCGGTCGACGCCGGTGTCCGGCGCCGCCGCCGCACTTGTGGCCAGGAAGGTCAGGGACAAGGCCAGGATCATCGCCTCGGGCATGCTGGAAGCCTCGGTCGCCGACCTCGAGTGGGACAAGGGCAGTTTCCACGTCAAGGGCGACCCGAGCGCCTCGGTGACCATCGCCGACATCGCGATGCGTGCTCACGGCGCAGGCGATCTGCCCGAGGGGATCGAGGGCGGCCTGGACGCCGAGGTCTGCTACAACCCGGAGAATCTCACCTATCCGTACGGCGCGTACTTCTGCGTCGTGGATATCGACCCCGGCACCGCGGTGGTGAAGGTGCGACGCTTCCTGGCCGTCGACGACTGCGGCACCCGCATCAACCCGATGATCATCGAGGGTCAGGTGCACGGCGGCATCGTCGACGGAATCGGCATGGCGTTGATGGAGATGATCGCGTTCGACGAGGAGGGCAACTGCCTCGGCGGTTCGTTGATGGACTACCTGATTCCGACCGCCGTCGAGGTGCCGCACCTGGAGACCGGCCACACCGTGACCCCGTCGCCGCACCATCCGATCGGCGCCAAGGGGATCGGGGAGTCCGCCACCGTCGGATCGCCGCCCGCCGTGGTCAACGCGGTCGTCGATGCGCTGGCGCCGTTCGGTGTCCGGCATGCCGACATGCCGCTGACCCCGTCTCGGGTCTGGGAGGCCATGCAGGGCAGACCCACCCCGCCCATTTAGGAGATTCGATGCGGACGGCGACGAAGATGGACGAACGGGCGCAGCAGCTGCTGCGGTCGAGGACCCCGTTCGTCCACGCCACGGTGGTGCGTGCCGCACCACCGACCTCCGCGCATCCTGGTGACGAGGCGATCCTGTTGTCCGACGGCACTATTGAGGGTTTCGTCGGTGGCCACTGCGCGCAGAACTCGGTTCGCAAGGCGGCGATGGGCGCCCTGCAGACGAACGAAAGCGTGCTGCTGCGGGTGCTGCCCGACGGGGACGTGCACTTCCCCGAGGCGTCGGGCGCGTGTGTGGTGGTCAACCCGTGCCTGTCGGGTGGGGCGCTGGAGATCTTCCTGGTGCCTCAGGTGCCGGCGCCGCTGGTGCGGGTGTTCGGCGCGACGCCGATCGCCGACGCGGTGGTGGAGCTCTGCGGTGCCATGGGATACGACGCCGACGCAGGCGACGCCGGAGACCTGTCGGGGACGACCGCGGTGGTGATCGCCAGCCTCGGCGGTCCCGAGGCAGAGACGATTCGTGCCGCGCTCGATGCCGACGTCGGGTACATCGGGCTGGTGGCCAGCCGGGTCCGCGGCGCGTCGATCGTGGGTGGGCTCGAGCTGACCGAAGCCGAACGTGCCAGGGTGCACACACCGGTCGGGCTGCCGATCGGCGCGAAGACACCCGCCGAGATCGCGGTCTCCATCGTGGCCGAAGTGGTCAAGTCGATCCGGGTCGACGGGCTGAAAGCGGGCAAGTGACGATGGGGCCGATCACCGATGTCGACGAGGTGATCCGGCGCTTCGACGAACAGGACTACCTGCTCGATGTCGGCACCGCGTCCGCGATATACCTCGCCGTCACGCTCGGCCGTCCGCTGCTGCTGGAAGGTGAACCCGGCGTCGGGAAGACGACGGCTGCCAAAACCCTTGCCGCCGTGCTTGGCACACCACTTGTGCGTCTCCAGTGCTATGAGGGCTTGACCGCAGCAGAAGCGCTGTACGACTGGAACTACCAACGCCAGTTGCTGAGCATCAGGCTTGCCGAGGCAAAGGGCGCGGGGATCGAGGAGTCCGACCTCTACACCGAGGAGTACCTGGTCGATCGTCCGATCCTGCAATGTGTTCGGTACCGCGGCGATGGCGCCCCGGTCCTGCTGATCGACGAGATCGACCGCGCCGACGACGAATTCGAGGCGCTGCTGCTGGAATTCCTCGGCGAGGCGGCGGTCACCGTGCCGGAACTCGGAACCTTCGTCGCCGAGCGGCCACCGGTTGTCGTGCTCACCAGCAACCGCAGCCGCGATCTGCACGACGCGCTTCGTCGACGTTGCCTGTACCACTGGATCGACTATCCCGAGCCTGCCCGGGCCGCCGCGATCGTCAGGCGCACGGTGCCCGGCGCAGGGACGCCACTCATCGAGCATGCCGCCCAGTTCATCAGCTACACAAGGAGTCTCGATCTCGACAAGCCGCCCGGTGTGGCGGAAACCATCGACTGGGTCGCGGCGCTGGTGGCGCTCGGCGTGGCGGACCTGGTCGACGCGGACACCGAGCGCGGCCTGGCCGGCCTCGGTGCGCTGGCGAAGACCCCCGACGACTTCACCCTGATCAGCGACGCATTCGCCGAGTACAGCTCACAGTGAGAGGATCGCGTTCATGAAGATTGCCAACGAGTTCACCGTCAACGCGCCGATCGAGGACGCCTGGAACGTCCTCACCGATCTGGAACAGGTGATCCCGTTGATGCCCGGCGCCCAGATGACCGGCCGCGAGGGTGAGGACGTGCTGGGCAAGGTGAAGGTGAAGGTCGGCCCCGTCACGAGTGAGTTCAGCGGCAAGGTGCACTTCGTGGAGCAGGATCGCGCCGCCTATCGCGCCGTGATCGACGGGAAGGGAAAGGAGGCGCGCGGCACCGGCAACGCCGCGGCGACCGTCACCGCACAGTTGCACGAGGCCGGCGGTCAGACGCGCGTCACCGTCGACACCGATCTGAAGGTCGTCGGCAAGCTCGCGCAGTTCGGCAGCAGCATGCTGCAACAGGTGTCCGAGAAACTGCTCGGACAGTTCGTGGAGTCGCTCGAGTCGAAGCTGGCCGCCGACAGTGCGCCGGCTGCCCCGGCCATCAACGGTGCCGAACCGGCGACGGCAACCAAGCCGCAGGAACAGCCCGCCGCGGAGGCGATCGACCTACTGCAGTTGGCCGGCGGCACCACACTGAAGAAATACGGGCCGCCGATCTTCGCTGCGTTCCTGATTGCCGCCCTGTTGTTCACGTTGGGACGGCTGAGGTTGGCTCGAAAGGCGTTGCGCAGCAGATCATGACGGCCCCGCTCCTGCTGCGCGGAGTCGACGTCTCCGCCTTCGCGGTTGCGTTGGTGGCCAGGCTGCGGGTCGGCGGCGTCGTGGTGTCGGCCGACGGACCCGCGACGCTGGTGCAGGCGATGCGCCACATCGCGCCGCGGTCGCGCACCGCGCTGTACTGGACCGCGCGCCTCACCCTCGTCAACCGCGCCGAAGACCTGACGGCGTTCGACGCGGTGTTCGACGCGGTCTTCGCCGACCCGGTTGCGCAGCGGCAGATCCAGCCCGAGGACCGCGGCCCGGATCGGTCCGCCGCGGCGCCGGGTGTCACGGGAAGTGACAACGGCACCAGCGACGGCGACGGGCTTCCGTGGACCACACTGCCGACGTCGATGCGCGCCGCCGAGTTCTCCGAGGACGGCGTCGCCGTGCCGGATTCGCTGCCCAGTCGGCTGGTGGCCAGGGCGGATGAGTCGTTCGACAGGTTCGACGAGGACGACCTGCGACGCATCGGTACCTGGCTGGAACAGCTGTCGGCACGCTGGCCGCAGCGGCGCAGCCTGCGCAGGGAGGTGCATCGGCGCGGCAAGCGAATCGACGTGCGGGAGTCGATGCGAGCGTCGCGTACGACGGGCTGGGAGGTGGTGCGGCTGCGGCGAGCCCGCAGGCGCCGTCGGCCTCGTCGGGTCGTTCTGGTGTGCGACGTCAGCCGGTCGATGCGCCCGTACGCGACGATCTATCTACATCTGATGCGCGCAACGGCGTTGCGGCAGAAGGGTGTTAGGCCCGAGGTGTTCGCGTTCTCGACGTCGTTGACGCGGTTGACGCCCGCGCTGTCGCATCGGTCGGCGGAGGTGGCGCTGAGCCGGGCCAACGCGAAAGTGGTCGACCGATACGGCGGAACACACATCGGGCGATCCGTGGGTGGGCTGTTGGCCGCGCCCCATGGCAGCACGTTGCGTGGTGCCGTGGTGATCGTGGCTTCCGACGGCTGGGACAGCGACCCGCCGGAGGTGCTCGAGCGGGCGATGGCCCGGGTGCGGCGGCGGGCCCACACTGTCGTCTGGCTCAATCCGCGTGCCGCACAATCGGGTTTCGAACCGCTCGCGGGTTCGATGGCCGCCGCCCTGCCGTACTGCGACCTGTTCCTGCCCGCCAACTCGCTGGCCGGGCTGCACGAACTGTTCGAGTCGTTGTCAGGGTTGGTCGGCGGCGGGTTCGGTCGCGGAGCCACCTGACGCCTTGGCTGCTTTTCGCCGCTTGTACCACTCGACGATCATCGGGGTGACGGAGGCCAGGGCGATGAGAATGAAGATCGGCTCGAGCAGTTTCTGGATGATCTCGAACTGACCCAACCCATACCCGAGAAGCGTGACGCCAACGCCCCACGCGACGGCGCCGATGACATTGAAGAGGGTGAAGACGCCGTAGCCCATTTTGGCGGCCCCCGCCGTGATCGGCGCCAGCGTGCGCACGATGGGCACGAAGCGTGCGATCACGATCGCGAACGGCCCTCGCTGCTCAAAGAAGGCATGTGCCTCGTCCAGGTAGCGCTGTTTGAGGATGCGCGCGTTGGGCTTGAACATGTGGGTGCCCACGTACCGGCCGATGAAGTAGCCCACCTGGCCGCCGAGGACGGCGGCGATGGGGATGAAGACAAGCAACTGCCACAGCGCGAAATCGGCCTTGCCTGCCGCCGCGGTACCGGCTGCCAGCATGCCCGCAACGAACAGCAGCGTGTCGCCGGGAAGGACGGGGAACAGCACGCCGGACTCGACGAAGATCACCACCAGCAACCCCACCAGGGCCCACGTTCCGAAGTAGCCGATGAGCTTGATCGGGTCCAGGAAGTCCGGCATCAACATCGCCGTGGCGCTGGTCATGGCTCCCCAAGATACCGGTGTGCGCTCGGCGCACGGGTCACGACAAGGGAGAGATGCCCTTGAAGTGCAGCGTGCCGCCCCAAGCGCTCACGTAGCCGACGTTGCAGCCGCCCTCGACTCCCTCGGCCTGCACTCCCACCGTGTGGCTGCGAAAGCTGGCCATGTCGAAGTCGCGGGTGGTCTGTCCGGGCCCCACCCGGTCGGATCCCACCTCCTGACCGTCGACGATCACGTGAGCGATGATGTCGGAGCAGTGGTTGTTGTTGGCGGTGAACGAGACGCTCGGCGACATGACCGCGCCCACTGTCGCGGTAGGTATCTGTGTGCACAGCTGGGTCTGCGGTTGCGGGCAATTCGGCACTTCGATGTAGTTGTCCTGTGTGAATGGCTTTGCCGACGCAGGCGAGGCCAGCGCCAGCCCCGCGCATGCGATAGCTGCGGCGATTACGGCGGTGTCGGCCGTGAGGATGCGTAGCCGTGTCGTCGTGCTCCCTTTTCCTGGCGGAGGGGGTTCCGCACAGTTCTCCTCGAGCGTATGAGCAGGGGCTACAAAACGAATCGGGTGTTTCCCTACGGTTCTTGAGATACTCCGGTGGTCAGCTGCATCAGCGAGAGGAAGACCCATGCCCATCGCAACGCCCGAGGCCTATGCCGAGATGCTGGCCCGCGCCAAGGACCACTCGTATGCGTTCCCGGCGATCAACTGCACCTCATCGGAGACGATCAACGCCGCGTTGAAGGGCTTCGCCGATGCAGGCAGCGACGGCATCATCCAGTTCTCGACCGGTGGTGCCGAGTTCGGGTCCGGCCTCGGGGTGAAGGACATGGTCACCGGCGCGGTGGCGCTGGCCGAGTTCGCGCACGTGGTCGCCGAGAAGTACCCGATCACCGTCGCACTGCACACCGACCACTGTCCCAAGGACAAGCTCGACAGCTATGTCCGCCCGCTGCTGGCGATCTCGCAGAAGCGGGTGGCAAACGGTCAGAACCCGCTCATCCAGTCGCACATGTGGGACGGCTCCGCGGTGCCCATCGACGAGAACCTGACGATCGCCAAGGAACTGCTGAAGGAAGCGGCCGCCGCCAAGATCATCCTGGAGATCGAGATCGGCGTGGTCGGCGGCGAAGAGGACGGCGTCGAGGCCGAGATCAACGAGAAGCTCTACACAACTCCGGAGGACTTCGAGAAGACCATCGACGCGCTCGGCGCAGGCGAGCACGGCACGTATCTGCTGGCGGCGACGTTCGGCAATGTGCACGGCGTGTACAAACCGGGCAACGTCAAGCTGCGCCCCGACATCCTCGAGCAGGGCCAGAAAGTCGCCACCACCAAGCTCAAATTGCCCGAGGGCTCAAAGCCTTTCGACTTCGTCTTCCACGGCGGCTCCGGCTCGCTGAAGTCCGAGATCGAGGAGTCGCTGCGCTACGGCGTCGTCAAGATGAACGTCGACACCGACACCCAGTACGCGTTCACCCGACCGGTCGTCGGCCACATGTTCACCAACTACGAGGGCGTGCTGAAGGTCGACGGCGAGGTCGGCGACAAGAAGACCTACGACCCGCGCAGCTACATGAAGAAGGCCGAGGCCTCCATGTCGGCGCGCGTCATCGAGGCGTGCAACGACCTGCACAGCGCAGGGCGCAGCGTCAGCGCTTAGAAGTCGATCGTGGTCGAGGTCGTTGCTCCGTTGTCGCAGCTGACGGTGACGGGCCAGGCGCGGAGCAGTGGAACGGCCGGGATGATCTTCAGGTCGAACGTGGAGTTCGCGTTGAGGGTGAAGTCGCGGTCGACGACCTCGGAGTCGTAATGACACTTCGAGGTCTTGCCGCTGTTGTCCTTGATGTGAACGACCAATCCGCCCAGGACGGGCTCACCCGAGACGTCCGGCCCCGGCGGCGGCCCTTGGGGCTCTGCCGGTTGCGCCTCCTCCTTCTTGGTGCAGTGCAACTGGCCCGTCGTCCAGTCCCCGCCTTCGAACTGGCCACCGGTCTTGCCGCGCGCGATGCCGTCGGGGCCGATGTTGCCGTTGAGCGGGAGCACGATTCCGTTGCCGCCCGACTGCGTCCAGGTCAGCGAGATTCCGGTGCCGTTGATGCCGCCGGAGATCGTCCCGTCGGCGGTGTTGACGATCGGCATCGATGACGCCTGGGCCGGCCCACTGGCGTTCTTACCGGTGGAGTTGAACGCAATGTTGAAGCCGTCGTTGTCCGGGGGAACGAAGTTTCCCGTCACGTTGATCGTGGTGCCACCGTTGAAGGCCCAATCGAGGCAGTCACCCGGCGCTGCCTGCGCCGTGGTGCTGAGACGGTGAGAAATCCGGTCGCCAGCGCCGCAGCCGCGAGAATCGGCGAGCTCATGATTGCTGTTGGTCGGGACATGAGGGAACGCTATCGGCGTGATGTCCGTCAAAATATAGGGTGTTTCCCTACATTCGCCGAGGCGGCCTCAGCTGCTGGGCGCCTGGCAGATCTTCCATTGCTCATCGCGGAATTGGAGATCGAAACTGCGGGTGGAGCGTGTTTGCGGCGCATACGCCATGAACGTCGTGACGTTGGCTTCGGCGTGATCGCCGTTGACCACGACCTGGTCGATGCTGGCCACCACCGGGTACTGCTTTGCCGCCGCAACCCGGGCGTGGGTGTCCGTCCACGCGCGGTCGTCGTAGTTGACGTAGCTGTCGCGGGTGGCACCGCAGGTGATGCTGCGCAGGGTGGCCAGGTCGCCGTTCTGCACGGCGACGTCGAAGTTCTGAATCGTCGAGCGGACCATGTCCTCCTGCGAGGCCTTCGAGTCGGAGTCGCGGGTCAGAAGCAGGGTGCCCAGTATCGCCACGGCCACGAGCGCGGCGATCACCAGGATCAGCGCCACCACCCAGCCCCAGCTGTGTCGCCTTCCCGGCGGCTTGGGCGCGTCACCGCGTGGCGGGATGAGCTGTGGCGCAACAGGTTTGCCGGGAGCGATCGGTTCTGTGGGGGTCGAGAAGATCTCTGTGGCCGGGTCGGGCGGGGTTTCGATGAACCTCGTCGTCGACGAGTCCATCCCGGAGGGTGCGGTGTAGCGCCGCTCGGCGGGGACCTCCTCTGTCGCCGGATCAAGGTCCTGCGCACCTGTTGACTCCACGGCCATGATCTCGGTCGGATTGTCTTCGACGATCGCGGGCGCCTGTTCCGTGTCGGCCCGCGCCTCATCGACGCCGTCCTCGGCGTCCGATGCGTCCTCAGCCGGCGCTTCCGCCGGTTCCGCAGCCGGTTCGTTTCCCTGGTCGTGCCCTGATGGGTTCGACATCCCTGCTGCAGTCCTCCTGTGACGTCGAGCTTCCTGTCGGCTCAGCCGACGGTCTCTGAATCGAGCTTATAAGCCTCACGGCACAATAGAGCCCATGACGCGGATGGGTGATCTCCTGGGACCGGATCCGACTCTGTTGCCCGGCGACAGCGCCGCCGAGGCGGAACTGGACGCCGGCGAGAACCCCGCGACCGTTGCCGCCGCGCATCCGACGGCGTCGGCGGCGTGGGCCGTGCTCGCCGAGGAGGCGCTCGCCGATGACAAGGTGATCACCGCGTACGCCTACGCTCGCACCGGCTACCACCGGGGTCTCGACCAATTGCGTCGTAACGGCTGGAAAGGGTTTGGGCCCGTTCCGTATTCGCACGTACCCAACCGGGGATTCCTGCGATGTGTCGCCGTTCTGGCCAAGGCGGCCGACGCGATCGGTGAAACCGACGAATACGCCCGCTGTTTGGATCTGCTCGACGACTGCGACCCGGCGGCGCGCGCCGAACTGGGGCTCAGCTAGCCGCTCGCCTCGCAGTTGCAGTCGCCCGCGGCGTCGGGCGGCTCGACCTGCACGGTGGCGTGCTCGAGTCCGCGGGCGTTCAGAACCGCCTTTGCGTCGTCGAGCACACGCGCCGCGTCGGCGCCGCTGGTCAGGTGGGCGGTGACCATGTCCTTGCCCGGCACCAGTGTCCACACGTGGAGGTCGTGCACCTCGGTCACCCCTTCGACGGCGCACAGCGCACTGCGCAGTTCCTCGACGTCGATGTGGCTGGGCGAAGACTCCGACAGGATGCGCAGTGCCGCTCGCGCGAGCGAGATCGCGCGCGGCAGCACCCACAGGGCGACGAGGACCGCCACCACCACGTCGGCGTACGGCCAGTGCGTCGTCACGGTGACGATGCCCGCGATCAGCACGCCGATGCTGCCGACGGTGTCGGCGACCACCTCCATGTAGGCGCCCTTGACGGCGAGGCTGCTCTCGGAATGCGACTCGCAGCAGCAGCACGACGATGGCGTTGGCCACCAGCCCGGCCAGCGCGACGACGATCATCGGCACGCCGGGCACCTCGGGCGCATGGCCGAGCCGCTGGAACGCCTCGTAGAGGATGAACCCCGCGACCCCGATGAGTAGCGCCGCGTTGGCGACGGCGGTGAAGACCTCGGCGCGGTGCCAGCCGTATGTCCGCGCCGGCGACGCGCTTCCGTGCCGGGCGAGCAGCACCGCCGTCAGGCCCATGAACATCGCCACCAGATCGGTCAGCATGTGGCCGGCGTCGGCCAGCAGCGCGATCGAGTTGATCAGCAGCGCGGTCGTCAGCTCGATGACGAAGAACGCGGTGAGGATTGCCGGCGGCGATGAGCATCCGGCTGACACGGGCATCGGCACCGCCGTGGTTGTGGCCCGCACCCATGTTTCCAATCTATGCGTAATGACGCATATGTCGCAAGGTGTTGCGCTACGTCCAGGCCGACCAGAAGCGGGTGAGGGCGTAGCCGGTCGGGGACGAGCCCGTCGGGAATCCCTGACGCTCGACGAACCAGCCTCACCAGCGAAGAAGTACTGATTGAGCGGCGTGGCGATCAGCAGGAGAAGAATGATGAAGAAGGCCCACTGCTTTGGCGGGCTGCAGGGCTCGCTGCGTTTCCGGGCTCAGGTGAGGTTCGAGCGCGCTGTAGCCGTCGAGGCCGGGAACCGGCAGCAGGTTCAGCACGGCGGCGGTCGTCTGAAGGAAGCCCATGAACGCGATCCCGGCCCAGAACACCCGGTGTTGCGGGTCGTACATCAGCTCGGTCAGCACCAGCAGCACCACCGCGAGCGACGACGTTGATCATCGGGCCCGCGAGGCTGACCAAGGTCTTCTGCCATTTGGTCATGAACGACGTGCGAACCCAGACCGCGCCGCCGGGCAGGCCGATGCCGCCGATCAGGATGACGACCGCGGGCAACACCACCGACAGCACCGGATGCGCGTACTTGAACGGGTTCAGCGTCAGGTAGCCGCGCGTCGGGACTTCATGGTCGCCGAACCGCCATGCGGTGAAGGCGTGCGCGAACTCGTGCAGGCTCAGCGACACCACCCAGCCGGCGATGATGAGGACGAACACACCGATATACGCAATCGGTTCGTAGCGCGCCCCTGCCATCCAGGCCAGCACACCGCCGACGGCCGTCACGGCCACAAAGGCCAGGAAGACGAGGCTTGGTCGCACCGACTGGTGCACGGGCTGGATGCTCACCTCAGCGCGGCCAGTCGCATTCGGTCAGCTCGACCGAAAGCTTGCCACAGCCGCCGCGCCGTCTCTGGGTCGCGGGCCTTCTTCAGGGGCTTGGTCACCCGCGGCTTGCCGAATTGCTTGAAGACCGGCGCGAGATACGTCCCCGAGGGCAGGTCTGTCGTCACGCCCATGATGGTCGAGCGGGCGGCCGTCTTCGCGCTCTGCGGGAAGTTGCGCAGCCAGCTCAGCTGTGACGACCAGCCGAGGAACCCGGTGCTGTACCGCACGATGTTGGTGTCCGCGCCGCCGGGGTCGACGACGATCGCGCGGACGCCCCTTCTGGCCAGCTCGGCGGTGAACAACATGACCGCGAGCTTGGACTGCCCGTAGGCGGCCCACTTGGAGTAGGGCCTGGTGCGCCAGTTCAGGTCCTCGAGGTGCAGCCGGCTGAACATGTGGTTCATGCTCGTCACCGAGACCACCCGGTCCTTGATCCGGTCGCCGAGCAGACACGTCAACGCGAAATGGCCGAGGTAGTTGGTGCCCATGTGCGTTTCGAAGCCGTCCGCGGTGCGGGTGAGCGGCAGACCGAGCACGCCTGCGTTGTTCACCAACACGTCAACGGCGTCCACCGAGTCGGCGAACTTGCGCACGGTGGTCAGGTCGGCCAGATCGAGGTGAGCCACCTCTACGTCGCCGGCCATGTCGGCGGCGACCCGCTCTGATTTCGGGATGTCCCGCGCCGCGATCAGCACCCTGTGACCGGCCGCGGCAAGCGCCGTCGCCGTCTCCTTGCCGACCCCGCTGTTGCCACCCGTGACGATGATTCGCACGGGCCTATCTCACCAGCAGGGCGCCCTCGGTGTGGCGATAAAACGTAGATCGACGAACAATTCTCGGCGCGAGCACGCCGTCGCGGACCACCTCCGCGCCCGTGGTGCCGAGTTGCGCGGCCCGCCCCGCGATCCAGCGCCTGCGGCCCCGCCCCGTCACCGTCGCGCGCAGTCCGGGCATGTCTGCCGTCGGTTCGATCCGCACGCCGGTGACCTCGCCGTCGAAGAGCGGCGTGTCGTCGACGATTGCCTCGCCGTGCAGCGGCGCACCGTTCTCGCCATGCCACTCGGCGGCGCCGACGATCACCTGGCCGGTCTCGTCGCGGATCAACGGCACCCGTCGGGCCGTGCCGCCGCGCGCGCGTCGGGCGCTACGCCAACCGGTCGCGTGGCCGACTTCGACGTCGAGCCGGTCGGCCCGCAGCAGCCGGGTCAGCACCGCGGCCAGGTCGGCGTCGGAGCCCGCCACGATCAGCCGGCCGCTGCGCCCGACCGCGGCGTCGATGTCGTCGGGCCCGTCGGCCGGTCGGGCTTCGAGATCCGCAAGCGGACGGGGCAACCGGCGGCCGCCGAAAAGCAACACCACGACATCAGTGGTGATCAAGGCAGCTCCTCTCGGCCGCTGGGATAGGGTGGCTCACCGGCTGGATCACAATAAGCGGGAGAAATGCCATGCCGGCAATCGTGCTCATCGGCGCACAGTGGGGCGACGAGGGCAAGGGAAAGGCCACCGATCTGCTCGGTGGCCGGGTGCAGTGGGTCGTGCGGTACCAGGGCGGCAACAACGCCGGCCATACCGTCGTGCTGCCGACGGGCGAGAACTTCGCGCTACACCTGATCCCGTCGGGCATCCTGACGCCCGGCGTCACCAACGTGATCGGCAACGGCGTCGTGGTCGATCCCGGCGTGCTGCTCGACGAGCTGAAGGGTCTCGCCGATCGCGGCGTCGACACCGAGCGACTGTTGATCTCGGCCGACGCGCATCTGCTGATGCCCTACCACGTCGCCATGGACAAGGTGGTCGAGCGGTACGCGGGCAGCAAGAAGATCGGCACCACCGGCCGCGGCATCGGCCCGTGCTACCAGGACAAGATCGCCCGCATCGGGATTCGGGTGGCCGACGTGCTCGACGAGGCGGCGCTGGCCCAAAAGATCGAGGCGGCACTGGAATTCAAGAATCAGGTGTTGGTCAAGATCTACAACCGCAAGGCGCTGGAGCCGGCTGAGGTGACCGAACACCTGCTGACCACGGCCGAGGGCTTCAAGCATCGCATCGCCGACGCCCGTCGGCTGCTCAACGTCGCGCTCGACAACGGCGAGACCGTGCTGCTGGAGGGCTCGCAGGGCACCCTGCTCGACGTCGACCACGGCACGTACCCGTTCGTCACGTCGTCGAACCCGACCGCGGGCGGCGCCGCCGTCGGCTCTGGCATCGGCCCGACCCGCATCACCACGGTGCTTGGGATTCTGAAGGCGTACACCACCAGGGTCGGTTCCGGCCCGTTCCCCACCGAACTCTTCGACGAGATGGGCGAGTACCTGTCCAAGACCGGCGGCGAGTTCGGCGTGACGACGGGCAGGCGTCGGCGCTGCGGATGGTTCGACGCCGTGATCGCCCGCTACGCCACCCGCGTCAACGGGATCACCGACTACTTCCTGACCAAGCTCGACGTGCTGTCCAGCCTGGACACGGTGCCGATCTGCGTCGGCTACACGGTGAAAGGCAAGCGCACCGACGACATGCCGATGACGCAGAGCGACATCGCGATCGCCGAGCCGATCTACGAGGAGATGCCCGGGCTGGTGGGAGGACATCTCCGGCGCCCGGGAATTCGACGACCTGCCCGCCAAGGCTCGCGACTACGTGCTTCGGCTGGAAGAGCTTGCCGGAGCGCATATTTCGTGCATCGGCGTCGGCCCGGGCCGGGATCAGACGATCGTGCGCCGCGACATTCTGGCGACCTCGTGACTTCCGCGGACGCGAGGAGCGGAGACGCCAGAGACGATCCCAGGCTCGTCGACCCCGACTACGACAAGCACGGCGGGTTCCCGAATTTCGAAGCGGCCGAACCAGGCCCGGGGTTCGCGCGGTTCCTGACGGCGATGCGCAGGGCGCAGGACCTTGCCGTGTCCGCCGACCCGGACAGCGAGACGTGGGAGCAGGCGGCCGACCGCGCCGAAGAGCTGGTGAAGCTGCTCGGCCCGTTCGAGGCGCCCGAGGGTGTCGGTCCCGCCAACCGGGTGCCCGACCTGCCCGGCTCGGGAAGCCTGCTGATGCCGCCGTACCGGGTGACGAAGTTCGATGCCGAGGGTGTCGAATTGATCGTGCAGTTCAGCCGCTACCACGTCGGCGGCAACTACGCTGTGCACGGAGGTGTGCTGCCGCTGATGTTCGACTCGATGTTCGGCATGTTGATTCACGCGGCCGAGCGGCCGATCAGCCGCACCGGCTTCCTGCACGTCGACTATCGCAAGGTCACGCCGATCGACACCCCGTTGACGATGCGCGGCTGGGTCAACAGGACGGAGGGTCGCAAGGCGTTCGTCAATGCCGAACTGCGCGACCCGGACGGCAACCTGTTGGCCGAAGCGAACGGCCTGATGATTCAACTCCTCGCGGGCCAGCCATGACGTCGCCGCAACTGCGCCGGCTGTCGACGCCCCGTGCGGCGGCGGTAGCGGGCGTGTTGTTCGCGGTGCTGTTCGGCACGTGCTTGATCTTGA
The DNA here is from genome assembly GCA_963813275.1 of uncultured Actinomycetota bacterium. GTDB lineage: Bacteria > Actinomycetota > Actinomycetes > Mycobacteriales > Mycobacteriaceae > Mycobacterium. The sequence goes on from CAWEYH010000007.1 coordinate 150,420, forward strand.
TCCGCCTTGCGCTGCCCGAGGGCGCCGAGCCGGGTTCGCAATGGTTACTTGCGGGCAGCAAGAACATCAGGATCGCCGCGACCATCATGCCGTTCGCCGGTATCGCCTTTCTGTGGTTCATCGGCGTCGTCCGCGACGGCTTCGGCGGCTTCGAGGACAAGTTCTTCTCGACGGTGTTCATCGGCAGCGGGCTGCTCTTCCTGGCCATGATGTTCGTGGCGGTCGGAGTCGGCGCCGGCCTGGAAGCCATCAGCAGTAACGTCGTCGATCCGGCTGCCCAAGGCGAGGTGGCGACGTTCGGCCAGATGGTGCTGCTCGCGGTGTCCAAGACCTATGCGCTGCGGATGGGCGCGGTGTTCATGATCTCGTTGGCCACCATCTGGCTCAAGACCGGCCTGATGCCGCGGTGGCTGGTCGGCGTGACTTACCTTGTGGCGCTTGTCCTCATCGTCGCCAGCGATATCAGCATGTGGCTGGTGTTGGCGTTCCCGATCTGGGTGCTTGTGGTCAGTGTGCTGCTGCTGGTGCGCGCGGGTGTGATCGACATGGACCGCGACGGTCCGGAGCAATCTGCGTAATCTCCAAAATTTTCTTTCGCGACAATTACTATCCGCGGATGGACCATGATTTCGACGTCGTAGTGGTGGGGACGGGTCCGGCAGGCTGCACCGCCGCGATGCTTCTGGGCCGTGCGGGCCTGACTGTCGCCCTTCTCGAGGCACACCGCGACCCCGGTCACTACAAGCGGTTGTGTACCCACAGCATTCGGTCCAGCGCACTGCCGACCCTCGAGCGGATGGGCGTCGACAAGATGCTCGACGAATTCGGCGCGGTGCGCCACCACGAAAACGGATGGACAAAGCGCGGTTGGATTCACGAGCGCAGGGATGCGATACACGGCTACAACATCCGCAGGCTCACGCTCGACCCGGCACTTCGGGCGACCGCGGCGGCCGTGCCGGGCGTGGAGTTGATGATGGGCGCCCGGGTGCGCGACCTGACCGACGACGGCGACGGACGGGTGAGCGGCGTGGTCGCGGAAATCCGTGGCGAGCACAGACGAATCGGCAGCCGACTGGTCATCGGCGCCGATGGCTACACGTCGAAAGTCGCGGTGCTCGGCGGGCTGCCTGGCAAGGCATCGGCCAACCTGCGCTTCGCCTATCAAGCCGGTTATCAGAATGTGGAATTTCCGCAAGGCTGGACCGGCGCCGTCTGGATACAGGAGCCCGACGTCAACGGCAACGCCGTCTTCTGCAACAACGACGGCGTCGCCATGCTTGCGGCGTTCCACTTGAAGGACGGGCTCGCCGACTTCAAACGTGATCGTGAGGCCGCGCTGCTCCGCTCGTTCGCCTCGCTACCCGACGCACCCGATCTCTCCCGAGCCGAGCGGGTCACCGATGTGATCGGCACGACCGACTACCCCAGCATTACCCGTCGACGCATAGTGCGACCAGGGTTGGCGCTGGTCGGCGACGCGGCGATGGTCGGTGATCCGCTGTGGGGCGTCGGCTGTGGCTGGGCGTTTCAAACCGCGGAGTGGCTGGCCGACGCCGTCGCCGACCCGCTCCAGACTGGCGGCAACAAGGAAATCGACGCGGGCGCACGCAGATACCAGCGCGCGCACCGCCGGAAACTGCTCCCGCATCAGCTCATCAACAACGACTTCAGCCGGAAGAACAGCCTCAATCCCCTGATGAGGACGATTTACGGTGCCGCTCCCCACGACCAGTGGGTCACCGACCGATTCACTGCGGTCGCGACACGCAATTCGTCACCGCTGACGCTCTTCGACCCAATCCTGTTGACCCGTGCCGCGATCACGCGGCGGAGGGCGATCACTCCTCGACGATCCTCAACGCCTGCGACGGACAAAGCTTGACGGCCTCGCGCGCCTTGTCCTCTTCGTCTGCTGGCACTTCGTCGACGAGCACCACCACGATGCCGTCGTCGTCCTGGTCGAAGAGGCTGTCCGCGACCATCACGCAGTTGCCCGCCTGAATGCAGACGTCGCGATCGGCTGCGACTCTCACCAGCGCACCTCCAATGACTTCAGCCCGTAGATGAAGTTCCATGTCCGGAACTGCACGTCGTCGAAGTCCTCCGCCAGCGCCAGGTTCGGGAATCGCCGCAATAGCGCCGGGAACGCGATCCGCATCTCCATCCGGGCCAGCGGCGCGCCGAGGCAGTGGTGCACACCGTGCCCGAACGCCAGGTGACCGGGAGCGCCGCGACGGATGTCGAGAACCTCAGGGCGGTCGATGAATTCGGGGTCGCGGTTTCCGGACGGCATCGACGGGAAGACCAGCCTTCCGGCGGGGATCGTCACCCCGGCGATTTCGACATCGGTGGTCGTGATGCGGGGTATGGCGGTTTGCACGATGGACAGCCATCGCAGGAGCTCCTCGATCGCCGGTCCGATGGCATCCGGATCGTCGCGCACCATGGCCAGCTGTTCGGGGTGGCGCAGCAGCGCCAGCGTGCCGAGCCCGAGCATGTTCGACGTGGTCTCGTGGCCGGCGAGCAGCAGCAGGCCTGCGATGCCGACGAGCTCGTCGTCGGTGAGTTCGTCACCGTGTTCGCGGATCAGCATGCCGAGGATGTCCTCGCCGGGCCTGCGCCGCGCACGCGCTACCAGCGTGGTCATGTATTCGCGACCCTGCCGTTGCAGCTCCAGCCGCTCAGGTATCGGAATGGAGAAGTCAAGCTGCCGTACGCTGCGCCGCTGGAAGTCCTCGCGGTCGTCGTAGGGCACGCCGAGCAGTTCGCAGATCACCAGCGACGGAATCGGCAGCGCGAAGTTCTCCACCAAATCCGTTGGCGGACCGTGGGTTTCCATCGCGTCCAGCGCGGCGTCGACGATCTCGACGATGCGCGGCTCGAGACGCTTCATCCGCCGGATGGTGAACTCGGGTGTCAGCATGCGACGCAGCCGCGAGTGTTCCGGAGGGTCGAGGCCGAGCAGGTTGCCCGACCGCGCGGTGGCCTGCTCCTCTTCGGAGGGCTGTGGCACACCCTGCACCGCGAAGCCGGGCGGGCGTTCGTTGGAGAACCGCTCGTGGTCGGACAGCACATCCTTGATGTCGTCGTGCCTGGTGACCAGGTACACCTGCATGCCGAAGGCGTTGGTGACCGTACGCACGCCCTCGCTCTCGCGGATCTCCCGCAGCTCGGCGATCGGGCTGAACGCATCGCGGCGCATGTGCAGCGGAGGCAGTTCTGGCGCTTCGGTCATGTTTCGAACGCTACCCGCGAAAAACGAACTCCTCGATCAGCTTGTTGACCAGAGGCGGATTCTCCAGCCCGGCCAGGTGCGCAACGCCCTCGAGCACGGCGATCGCCGCATCGGGGATGGCCCCTGCCATTGCGATGGTCTCGGGCAACGGAAACGTCGCATCCTCCACGCCCGCGACCACCAGCACCGGCGTCGATATTTTCGCGAAGAGCGAACGCTGGTCCGGGCGGGCGGGCACCACGCTCTTGACCGCCCACGATGCGGAGTCGATGTCGACGGCCTGCACCGTGTCCCGCACGAATGCGACGACGTCGGGGCGGGTGGAAAACGTTGTCGGACCGAGGAATGCCCGCAGCACCGACCGGGTCAACGGCGGCCTCACCCCGCCGAGGAGCTTCGCCATGCGCAGCAGCAAGCCGTATTCGAATTTCTGCCGCAGGCCCGCAGGTGATGCGGTGCAGTTCATCAGCACCGCGCTGCCGATGCGATCCGGGTACGTCGCGGCGAATGTGCCGCCGATCATGCCGCCCCACGAGTTGCCGACGAAATGAACCTGCTCGATTCCGAGCCCGTCGAGCATGTCGACGATGCAGCGCGCGCAGTCGGCGAAGTCGAACATGGCGGTGAGCTTTTGGCTTTGGCCATGACCGGGCGGGTCGACGAGGATGACGCGGCAGCGGTCGCCGAAGTGGTCGGCCTGCGCCGCCCACATGTCGCCGGTCATCAGCAGGCTCGGCCAGAACATCAGGGCCTCGCCGCTACCGCGAGTCTGTACCCTTAGCCGCCCCAGCACGGTGTCGACCGTGTGTTCCTCCACCGCTCGAACGGTAGCCCGTCTCGCGCAGTGCGGGCCACCAGATCCGCGGCCCGATGAGGGTGAACAGGGCGGGGATGATCACGGTACGCACGACGAAGGTGTCCAGCAGGATGCCGAGGCCGACGATGATGCCGATCTGGGTGAGCACGATCAGGGGCAGCACGCCCAACACGCAGAACACCGCGGCCAACACGATGCCCGCGCTCGTGATGACGGCGCCGGTGGCCGACACCGCCCGGACGATGCCCTGCCGGGTGCCGTGGCCGGGTGTCTCCTCGCGGGCGCGGGTGACGAGGAAGATCGTGTAGTCGACGCCGAGTGCGACGAGGAACAGGAACGCGTACAGCGGCGCGGTGTTGTCCAGCGCGGGAAAGCCGAACAGGTGCACGCTGGCCCAGCCGCCGAGGCCCAGCGCGGCCAGCGCGCTGAGCACGGTCACCGCGACCAGGAGCAGCGGCGCCAGCGCCGATCGGAGCAGCACGTAGAGCACGATCAGCACGACGGCGAGGATGGCCGGAACGATGACCAGCCGATCGCGGCCCGCCGCCGCAGCGGCATCGCGGGCCTGGGCGTCGGAGCCGCCGACCAGCGCGTCCGCATCCACTGAATGCACCGAATCACGCAGTGCATCAACGGTTCTGAATGCCTCGTCGGAGGCGGGTGCAGCGCTCAGCACCACCATCCACTGGGTGAGTCCGCTCGGGGATGCACCCGCCGGGTTGGCGGACACCACGCCGGGTGTTTCGGTGATGGCGCGTTCGATCTCGACGGCCTTGGCGGTGGGGGCGATGACGCGGGTGGGGTCGGTCAGGCCGCTGGGGAAGTGGGCGGCAAGGGTTTCGTATCCGCTCACCGATTCCGCCTGCACACGGAACTGCTCGGTCTGCGACAGGCCGACCGGCGTGCCGAGCAGTCCGGTGCACAACACCGCAAGCCCGGCGATGGCCACCACCGCAACCCGGGCAGGCCTGCGGGCGACCGCGTCGGCGACGCGGTGCCAAATGCCACTGTCGGTAAGGGGTTTCGCCCCGAGTCGAGGGATGAACGGCCAGAACAGCCGACGGCCGAACAGCCCGAGCAGGGGTGGCAGCACCAGCAGCACGAACACGGCGGCCACGACAAGGCCCGATGCCGCCTGCACGCCGAGGCTGCGGGTGCTTGGCGAGGAGGCGAGCACCAGCGTCAGCAGGGCCAGCACGACGGTGGCGTTGCTCGCAAGTATCGCCGGACCCGCCTGGCGCACCGCCACCCGCAGCGCCGCGCGGTGATCTTCGTTGCGGCCCAACTCCTCTCGGTAGCGCGAGATGAGCAGCAGGGCATAGTTGGTGCCTGCCCCGAACACCAGCACACTGGTGATGCCTGACGTCGACCCGTCGGGAGACATCCCGAGCGCGTCGGCGACCGCACTACCAAGGACGGCGGCGAAGCGATCGGCGAAGCCGATCACCGCGAGGGGGACCAGCCACAGCACCGGTGACCGGTAGGTGACGATCAGCAACAGTGCGACCACGAGTGCGGTCACGGCGAGCAGCGTGATGTTGGCCCCTGAGAACGAGTTCGCGATGTCGGCGCCGAACGCGGGACCACCGGTGACCTCGACCTTCAGATCGGCGGGTAACTCGGTCGCCGACCGATTGGCGCAGCGCTTTCACCGCGTCGCTTGAGCGCAAACCCCGACAACCCGGCATCCAGGGGCACCGTTGCCACCGCGGCGCGGCCGTCACTGGACACCACGACCGGCTGCTGTTTGATCGCGCCGACATCGGCAGGGGTCAGCGGAGCGCCGTCGCGGCGGGTGACCACGAGGATGGCGGGAACTCGATCACCGCCGGGGAACTGTGCGCGCAACGCGTCCGCCCTGGCGGATTCCGCGCTCGTCGGCACCGGCACGGGCGACTGCTCGCTGGAGTTGTCGCTGCCGATGAACACCATCAGCGCGCCGGAGACCACGAGTACGGCCAGTGCCACCACCCAGGAGAGCCGTCCGGACATGCCATCCAATATTTCAGATACTTAATATTTAATCAAATGAAGGTCCGCGGCTATGCTGAGTGGGTGCCGAAGACGGATCGGGCCGCGCTGGAGTCGCTCATCGCGGCCGATGTGCGGTCGTTGTCGGCCGAGTCCGATCAAATCGGTCGACACTTCGCAGGACGACACGACGTGGCCGCCAACGACTTCCGCGCGCTCCTGCACGTCATGGTCGCCGAGACGTCGGGAACACCGCTCACGGCGGGGGAACTCAGGGCGCGGATGGGCATGTCAGGCGCGGCCATCACCTACCTCGTCGAGAGGATGATCGCCTCCGGGCACTTTCGGCGCGAATCCGACCCCGCCGATCGCCGCAAGGTCATCCTGCGTGTCGCAGACGATGGAATAACCGTTGCGCGAAGCTTTTTCACCCCGCTGGCCGAACACAACCATCGCGCGCTTGCGGCACTCCCCGACGACGACCTCGCCGCCGCTCACCGCACCTTCACCGCGGTCATCGATGCGATGCGGGCGTTTCGGACCCAGCTCGACGGCTCGTGATCGTGGCGATGAGCAGTTCGGCGGCCACCGTCGCCCCGTCGCTGCGGATCCTGCCCGACATGGCGGCCGCACGTGCGCGCGTCCCAGGACTCAGGGCCGCCTCGAGCGCAGCCGACAGCGACTCAACCGTCGGAGTCGAACCCTCATGTGCCGCACCGATACCCAGGTCGGCAACCCGGGCTGCCCAGTACGGCTGGTCCGCGATCTGGGGCAGCACCACCTGAGGCGCACCCGTCCACGTCGCCGTCGTTGTGGTGCCCGCTCCGCCGTGGTGCACGACGGCGGCGACTCGCTTGAAGAGTGCCTGGTGATTGACCTCGCCGATCGCGAAGCAGTCGTCGCTGTCGTCGACCAACGAAAGGTCGGCCCAGCCGCGGCCCATCACAACGCGGCGGCCGTGCGCGCGGATCGCGTCGATGGCCACGCGGGCGACGTCCGCAGGGGCCCGTACGCTGCCCATGCCCACGTATACCGGCGGCGCACCAGAGTCCAGGAAGTCCTCCAAATCGGCTGGGAGCGAACGCTTGTCGGGCAGGAGCAACGCGCCGGTCCGCACGACGTCGAAATCCGGCGAACCGGGCCACGGCGCCAGGATCGGGTCTGCCGCAAGCCACGGGCGGTGGGTGAAAACGTGGTCGCGGACGTTGTCCACCGGCGGCAGTCCCAGCGACTTCCGATGTGCGTTGAGCGGAGCGCCGTAGAGTGCCTGAACCCGCTCGGCGTCGACTTCCCAGAGCACCCGGTTGTCCGTTTCGCCCGGTGGGAACGGCCGGCCCGGCCGGGACAGGGGCGCGTGGTGCGGTGACGGGATCGGGCATGGATGCAGCGCCACGAGCACGTAGGGGATGTCGCGGACCTCGGCGATCGTGCGCAGGCCCGCAGGCATCAAACCGCTCGCCACCACGGCATCACATCCCTCGGCCGCCGGGGCGATGGTGTCGAACTGGCTGGCCACCAACGCGGCCGCGACCCTTGGTGCGTCCGCGGGAGTGGACGGTTTGACGCCGTGGACCAGGTCACGCACCGACTGGCCCGCGGGCACCATCTCTACGTCGATACGGGCCGCCTGCTCGGCGAAGTCCGGCGGCGCGCACACCCTCACATCCACGTCGAGCTCCCGCAATCGCACCGCGAGAGCCATCATCGGCTCGACATCTCCGCGTGACCCCCACGTCGACAACAACACACGCATATCGCTACCCCCAATTTCCGCGAGTTCCGGCTTCGGCCAGGCGATTTTGCGGCATGACGGGGGTCTTGCCGCAAGCCCCCCCATGCGCTATATGTTGAAGGTGGAGGGGTTTACGGCTCCCGTTTAGGTCCGGTTGAGCGTCGCTTCCTCGAGATCCAGCCCGTGCAACACCGACCGCAGCACCTCGTCGTCGATGTGCCCGCTGTCGCGCTCTTCGATGAACGCCGCCCGCTCGGCGGCCAGCATCTCCAGCCGCAGCCTCCGGAACGCCGACGTCGGGCTCTCGCCGATCTCCTCCTCGGTTCGGCCCAGCCGCTCCCACGCCGAGTTGCGCCGCCGAGTGTTCCACGCGCGCAACACATCTGCGGCCCGTTCGGCTTCCGCCGTGTCGGATTCGGCCAGCAGCTCGTCGAGCCGGTCGGCCGCTGCGATCGCGGCCTTCTCCTGTGCGGCCGCCGCGGCGATCGCGTCGGTGCGCGCTTCGTCGCCCTGCACGCCGAGTCGTCGGATCAACCACGGCAGGGTTAACCCGTGTAGCAGCAGCGTCCCGATGACGACGACGAAGGTGAGGAACACGATGTGCGGACGGCCGGGAAACGGTGCACCGGACAGCGTCGTCAGCGGCACTGCGAACGCCGCTGCCAACGAGACCACGCCACGCATGCCTGCCCAGGCGACGATGAAGACCTGCGAGGGTGTCGGCGCGGGCTCTCGTTCCCTGATGCGGGCCGACAGCATCCGAGGCAGGTATGCGAAGCAGTAGACCCACACGATCCGGACGACGATGACCGTTGCCAGCACGGCGATCGAGTAGAAAGCCATTGTCGAGAACGGCATGCCGCGGATCTCGTCGACGACGCTGGGCAACTGCAGGCCGATCATGAAGAACGCGAACGACTCCAACACCAGCTGAAGCGCCTTCCATACCGCGAGGTCCTGCAAACGGGTCTCGTAGCCGGCGTGGAAGGACTTCTGACCCAGAATGAGTGCCGCGACCACCACCGCGAGCACACCCGAACCGTGTGCCTCTTCGGCGGCGAGGTAGATCACGAACGGCGCGACGAGGCCAACCGCGCTCTCCACCAGCGGGTCGTCGAGCCGCCACCGGATGAAGGCAATGAGAAAGCCCAACGCCGCGCCGATCATGACTCCGCCGCCTGCCGCCAGTGCGAACGTGGCCAGGCTGCTGCCCCAATTGGTTGCTGCGCCGATCGCCGCCGCGAGCGCCACCTTGTACGCGGTCAGCGCTGTCGCGTCGTTGAGCAGGCTTTCGCCGCCGAGCAGCGTCATGATGCGGCGCGGAAGCCCCAGTCGCCTACCGACTGCCGTCGCCGAAACCGCATCGGGCGGGGCGACGATCGCGCCGAGGGTGAGACCTGCCGCGATCGTCAGGTCCGGGACGGTTTTGTACGCGACGAAGCCGACGGCGAACGTCGTCGCAAGCGGCAGGCCCACGGCGAGCAGCCCGATCGGACGAAGGTTGTTCTTCAGTCCGACGTAGCTGCTCTCCAGGCCCGCCGACCAGAGCAGAGGCGGCAGCAGCACATAAAGCACGAGATTCGGCTCGAGCTCGATATCGGTGAGCCCCGGAATCGCGCTCGCCGCCAGGCCGGCGACCACGAGAGCCAGGGGACCGGACACGTCGAAACGGCGCGCCAGCGCGGCGAGCAGTACCGACACCACCAGCACCGCGAGCAGGGAGCCATGCACTTGTCGATCCTCCTCGATCCGTCAACGTCCCTATCCTTGGTCAGCATGCTGAAGAGATCACGCGAACGCGATTCGAACGCATCGGCGTCGGCGAAGACCTGCCCGCATCTCTTCGCGGTCGACTCGGAACCCGAGCCCCTCACGCCAGGGCAATGCCAGGAATGCGCCGAACTGGGCGAGAACACCTGGGCTCATCTGCGAATGTGCCTGACCTGCGGCCACGTCGGCTGCTGCGATTCCAGTCCGCACCAACACGCCAGCGAACACTTCCACCGAACCGGCCACCCCGTCATGCGATCGGCGGAGCCGGGCGAGGATTGGCGGTGGTGCTACATCGACGTCCGGGTCGGCTGAGGATCTGGCAGGCTTGACGGGCGATGACTGAAACGACTGAGTCCCCCGATCCCGTGGACACGCCTGCCGACGAAGCGACCACCGACGAGCAGCCGGAGCAGCGCCCCGAACGAAGCGCTGTGATGCTGCTCGGCTCCGGTGAACTGAGCCGAGAACTGACCCTGGCGTTCCAGCGGCTGGGCCGTGAGGTGGTCGCGGTCGACCGGTACGCGGATGCGCCCGCGCACGGGGTCGCCGACCGCGCCGCGGTGGTCAAGATGAACGACCCCGACGCGCTCACCGCGATCATCGAACGGGCCAACCCGCTGTATGTGGTTGCCCTGTCCGGTGTCATCGCGGTCGATGCGCTGGTCGCCGCCGCCGAACGCGGCCTCGAGGTCATTCCCACTCCCCGCGCCGTCCGGATGATCCAGGACCGGGAAGGCTTGCGCAGGCTCGCCGCAGACGAGCTCGGCCTGCCGACGGCGCCGTTCTGGTTCGCCGGGTCGGTCGACGAGCTGACCGCGGTCGCCGAACATGCCGGCTTTCCGCTGGTGGTCAAGCCGGTCGCCGGGGTGCCCGGCGAGGGCCAGTCGGTGTTGCTGCGCGTCGAGGATGTCGAGGCGGCCTGGCAGCGCGCGGTGGCCGCGGGCCGGGTGGCCCACACCAGGGTGCTTGCCGAGACGGTCGTCGAGGTCGACTACGAGATCACCCTGATCACGGTGCGGACCACGGGTCCGACCGGGCCCGCGCTGCACTTCTGCGAACCGATCGGACACCGCGAGGGCGACGGTGACGTGTTGCAGGCATGGCAGCCGCAGCCGATATCGGCCCCCGCGCTGGATGCCGCGAAGTCGATCGCCGCACGCATCGTCAACGCGTTGGGCGGGCGCGGCGTATTCGGGGTCGAACTTCTGGTGCGTGGCGACGAGGTCTACTTCGCCGACATCCGGACTCGGCCACACGACAGTGGCCTGGTAACCCTTCGCTCGCAACGCCTTTCGGAGTTCGAACTGCATGCGCGCGCGATCCTCGGACTGCAGGTGGACACCATCATGATCTCGCCGGGGGCCGCCGAGGTGACGTATGCAGGCGCTGAATCGGCACCGGCGGAGGTCTCTGCGGAGAACGTCAACGCCGTGCTCGCCGACGCACTGGCCGTCGCTGAGAGCGACGTTCGGCTGTACAACCGGCCCGACGAGACCGAGGCCAAGCGCAGGCTCGGGTTGGCGCTGGCCACCGCGCCCGACGTCACGACCGCCAGGGACCGGGCGCGCCGGGTGACCGGCGTGCTGCGCAAACTCTGGTAGCCGTGCCGTCCGACGACGAGGACGCCGCCGACAGACCGACGATGGCTCCGTTTCTCGGTGCGCTGGCAATCATTGTGATCGTTGTGATCGCAATCTGGTTGTTCACTATCTTCGGCGGCGACCGAACGCCCGAAGACCAGAAGGTGGCACGGGCGGCGGTCGGCCAGAACGACGCACTGCAGCGGGAGAGCTTCGCCGATTTCGGCACGTACACGTGCAAGAAGCTTGTCGGGTCGCAGTCCGATATGACTGCGCGCCAGCATGATTCGAAGGAGAGGCGCGGCGCCCGCTACGTCGACGACGTCACCGGTGTGAAGATCGACGGCGACCGTGCCTCGGCCACCGTCACGTATCACTTCGACAAGGCGCCGGACGCGAAAACGCCTGTTCCGATGACTTTCATACGCGAGGACGGGGCATGGAAGGTCTGTTCGACCGGTCCCGGTTAGGTATGGGACACTCGCGATCGTGAGCTACGCGGGAGACATCACGCCTCAAGAGGCCTGGAAAATTCTCAACGATGACCCCCAGGCCGTGCTCGTCGACTGCCGCACCGACGCCGAATGGCGATTCGTCGGCGTGCCCGATCTGACGAGCCTGTCCCGCGATGTCGTCTTCATCGAGTGGAGCCGCACCGACGGCAGCCGCAACGGCGAATTCGTCGACGACCTCGTGTCGGCGGGCGTCACTCCGGGCGTGGGCCCACACGCCAGTAGGGGACGCCCGGTGGTGTTCCTGTGCCGGTCCGGGAACCGGTCGATCGGTGCCGCCGAGGCGGCCACCGAGGCCGGGATCGGCCCTTCGTACAACGTGCTGGACGGCTTCGAGGGAAACCTCGACGAGAGCAAGCACCGCGGCGGCACCGGGTGGAAGGCCGTCGGCCTGCCCTGGAAGCAGTCGTGAGCACTGAAGGCAAAGTGCCGTCGGTGCGCACTCCGGCCGAACTGCCGGAGGGCGTCAGCCAGGAGACCATCGGTGTGCGCGGTGGCCTGCTGCGGTCGGGTTTCGAGGAGACCGCCGAGGCGATCTACCCGACCTCGGGTTACGTCTACTCCAGCGCGGCCGAGGCCGAGAAGGCCTTCACCGGCGAGATCGACCGGTTCGTCTACTCCCGTTACGGCAACCCGACGATCGCCATGTTCGAGGAACGCCTGCGGCTGATCGAGGGCGCGCCTGCGTGTTTCGCGACGGCGACCGGCATGGCCGCGGTGTTCACCTCGCTCGGCGCGCTGCTGGCCGCGGGCGACCGACTTGTGGCGGCGCGCAGCTTGTTCGGGTCCTGTTTCGTGGTGTGCAACGAGATCCTGCCGCGGTGGGGCATCGAGACGGTGTTCGTCGACGGCGATGATCTGGCGCAGTGGGAAGAGGCGCTGTCGAAACCGACGCAGGCGGTGTTCTTCGAGACGCCGTCCAACCCGATGCAGTCGCTTGTCGACATCGCGGCGGTCTCCGAAATGGCACACGCGGCCGGCGCAAAAGTGGTGCTGGACAACGTGTTCGCCACACCGATCCTTCAGCAGGGCTTCCCGCTCGGTGTCGACGTCGTGGTGTATTCGGGCACGAAGCACATCGACGGCCAGGGCCGCGTGCTCGGCGGCGCGATCCTCGGCGACAAGACCTATATCGACGAGCCGGTGCAGAAGCTGATGCGGCACACCGGACCTGCGCTCAGCCCGTTCAATGCATGGGTGTTGTTGAAGGGCCTGGAGACACTGGCCCTGCGGGTGCAGCACTGCACCGACTCGGCGCTTCGCATCGCGGAGTTCCTGGAGAACCACTCCGCCGTCAACTGGGTGCGTTATCCGTTCCTCGAGTCGCATCCGCAGTACGACCTGGCCAAGCGTCAGATGACCGGCGGCGGCACCGTCGTCACGTTCGAACTCAACGCGGGCAAGGACGCAGGCAAGCAGCGGGCCTTCGAGGTGCTCGACAAGCTGCGGATCATCGACATCTCCAACAATCTCGGCGATGCCAAGTCGCTGATCACCCACCCGGCGACCACCACGCACCGCGCGATGGGTCCCGAAGGCCGTGCTGCGATCGGGCTCGGCGACGCCGTCGTCCGGGTCTCGGTGGGACTGGAGGGGACCGACGACCTGATAGCGGATCTGGACCGGGCGCTCAGTTAGGTGTCGAGGCGGACCGAGACGAAGAAGGCGCGTCGCGAAAAGCGACGAGCCGCGCGGGACGTGAACTGGATACCTGGGATGGTGATGGACGACATCGCCGACGGCGTCGAGCTGGTCGAGGATTTGGAGAGCTTCGACGCCCGAATCACCAAGCGGGGTTGGGCTTTCGACGATGACCAGTCCGACGAGGAGTTCGTCATCTGGTTCTATCCGCCGTCAGGCACCGAGGTCGGCGATGGCCTCGAGCCGGTGACGACGATCTGGATGCATTCGGCCGAGAACGCCGAGTTCGTGCACGTGATCCTCGTCGGCACCGCGGATGATCGACCGATCCCGCCCGACGAGTTCTTCGCGCGCATCGATGGGATCGAGGCCTACCGCTCCGGGGACTCCACCACGCCCTGAGCGGCCTGCGCGCGCTGCTCGTAGCTCTCGCGGCCGGCCCGGTCGAAGTCGAGGAACACGGTGTCGAGGCCAAGGCGCTTGTTGAGCCACCGGCGGCCGCGCGGCCCGAGCAGCTGTGCGGCCTGCGCGGTGAAGCGAAGCGGAGTGGGAACGGAGACATGGGTTTTCGGCTTTTCCAGCGTCTTGATGACGGCCGCCGCTATGGCCGCAGGTTCGACGGGCTTGATTGCGCCGCCGGACTTCGTGCCCGAGATGAGCTCGGTGTTGGTGAACGGCGGCATGATCACCGACACGTTGACGCCGTGCGGAGCGACCTCGTCAGCGAGGGCGGCCGACAGGCCGACGACGCCGAACTTGGCGCCGACGTAGACGACCTGGCCGGGGACCGGGATGAGGCCGGACAGGGACGCGATGTTGATGATGTGTCCGCTGCGGCGCCCGATCATGTCGGGCAGCGCGAGCTGACAGCCCGTGATCACGCCGTAGAGATTGACCTCGATCGAGGACCGGATCGCCTTCTCGGACTGCTCGAGGAACGGCCCGATCGGCATCACGCCGGCGTTGTTGATCAGCACATCGATGTGGCCGTAGCCGTCGGTACGGGCCTTGTCGAGGAACGTCGCGAACGATTCGCGGTCGGTGACGTCCAGCGGGTATCCCGAGACCTGGCCGAGCTTGGTGAGGTCAGCGACGGCCGACTCTTGAAACGCCACGTCCCGGTCGCCGATGACCACCCGCGCGCCACGCGCCAGCAGGGCCTTCGCGGTGGCGAACCCGATGCCGCGGGCGGCGCCCGTGATCGCGATGGTCTTGCCCCTGATGTTGTCCATGCGGCCAAACTTTACAGGTGTCAAGTTTGGGTTGGAAGTGTTGGTGGTTCGCAGTCCAGCCGCCATGGCTTTCGGTGGCTATCCACAGTCGTAATTTCATCCACAGGTGCGGTTTGAGCTGGTCGTTTGAGGTCAGTGGACACGAGTAGCTGCAAATACGTTCGATCGGGGGTTGCCGGGGATCGCTGAGCTGTCGTTGTTGAGCGACCGGCCAGGCCGAGTGCCTGATGGCGAGGTGCCCAGCGCCGCACAGTCCCGCCACACCGGGCTCTACGCGTGGCTGTTGGAGCGCGAGGAGCGGGCTGCCGCCAAGCGGTCATACGCAGCTCTGGCATGACTGCCACCGTATCCGCCGTTTGCAGAATTTAGCGGCGGCGTGCGGCGGCGGTGGCTAGACAAGACGGACCCTCCTCGTTTGACGCCGACGTCACGCGCACTACGATCGATAACGTTGACAATGCAGCCTAGGTCGGAATGAAGTCAGCCGCTGATTCGCCGCTGTCTCCGGAAGCACTAGCTTCGGGCTGACCACCCCGGTGACACCCTCATGTCGGGATCACCATGAACCACCCCCACATTTCTGACACCGAAGACCGGGCCAACGCCCCACAGAATGACGAAGATGAGCAGTTCGCCGACGCGGAACGCAGCGAGGTGATGGCGCGACTACGCGAACGGTTCTCGTTAGGCGGCTGACACCCAGCGGCAGAAACTGCGGAGAGTTCCGCAATTCCAACCTGTATCCCAGACACCAGGACGGCGGGGACTGTGATGCCCGTACGCTGACACACACCCGCGCCCACACCACCGCCAAAGCCAAAGCGGCCGAACGCCGACTCAATGACGCCCATGTCGCCGAACGCAACAAACCACCACCGTTCTGAACCCGGCGCGCTACGACGACGCGACCGCGAAGAGGCGCCATTCGCCGGGCACACCCTTGAGTTCGTGTGAGCCGCGCTCCTCGAATTCCAACCCTGACCCGATCACCAGGTCGCGCAGCGTGCTGGACACGAGCACGTCGTTCGGCCCCGCCAGTGCGCTCACGCGCGCCCCGATGTGCACGCCGATCCCGCCGATGTCCTCACCGCGGACCTCGCACTCGCCGGTGTGCAAGCCGGCGCGCACCTCGATGCCCAGGGATCGCACCGCGTCGCGGATCGCCATGGCGCAGCGGATCGCCCGTTGCGGACCGTCGAACATCGCCAGGAAACCGTCACCCGACGTATTCACCTCGCGACCTCGAAACCGCGCGAGCTGCGCACGGACGACGGCGTCGTGCGCGTCGAGCAACGCACGCCAGTCACGGTCGCCCATCTCCGCTGCGCGGCGCGTCGAGTCCACGATGTCGGTGAACAGCACCGTGGCGAGAACCCGATCGTCGGCCACGTCAGCATGCTTGCCGGTGAGAAACGCGGCAACCTCCTGGAACGAGTCGCGCCACGGCTCGACGAAGTGGAAGATGTTGCGCCCGGGGAGCTCAACGTATTTCGCGCCCGGTATGCGGTCGGCGATAAACTTGCCGCACTCGCACGGGACGAAGGCGTCATCGGCGTGATGTACGACAAGTGTCGGGACGCGGATTGTGGGAAGCAAGGCCCGCACGTCCATTTCGTCCACGAGAGGCCTCATGCGAACAAAGGTGGTGGGGCTCAGCGCCAGGCGTTCGTGCCGCGCCCAGGTTGCCCGTAGCTCCTCGTTCCACGGCATGTCCGGATTCGCGAGATGCGCTAGCTCGCCGGTGCCCCACATTGCGGCTCCGGCAGCAGCGAGGTCGTCGGGTATGGATGATCCCTCGGTGCGTTCAACCAGCGGATCCGCATAGCCCTCTAGCACGACCAGCGCGGTGGTTCGAGATGGATAAGTGGCTGCGAACAGCGCCGATATCGGGAATGCGCTGCCGATCACGACAAGGACCGCTTCGCCGCTTCCGAGATCGTCAAGCACCGCGGTGATGCTGTCGGCCCATAGCTCCAGGGTCGGCGTTGCGGGATCGGACACTCCCGTGCCTGGATAATCCAAGAAGACGAGTCGACCAAGCGATGTCATCGCCTCAAGCCAGGCTTGGAGATACGGCAGGTCGAGAAGGACCTCACAGTTTGTGAATGGGGGACAGACGAGCACGATGTCCCGTGCACCTTCAGCTGACGTGCGATACGCGACGCGCAAGTCCCCGTTCATCGCGTAGCGCGTCTCCGAGAACATTGCGGAAGTCTAAGCCCGGGAGCGGATCGAATTTCGGTGTCGCGACATACGTTGTACCAATCCGACAGCCCCCACCGGGCACACCTACACCACCTATCCCGGTAGCAGGCATCTGTTCCCGACAGTGTGCGCACCCACCGCCACACTGTGGACGGGCGACCCGCCCACCGTCGAGTCGACCGGCGATCGCGGCGTGATGATGCCCAAACGCCGACACACCCGCGCCCACGCCACCGCCAAAGCCAAAGCGGCCGAACGCCGACTCAATGACGCCCACGTCGCCGAACGCAACAAACCACCACCGTTCTGAACCCGGCGCGCTACGACGACGCGACCGCGAAGAGGCGCCATTCGCCGGGCACACCCTTGAGCTGGTGAGCGCCGCGGTTGTCGAATTCGATTCCTGACCCGATCACCAGGTCGCGCAGCGTGCTGGACACCAGCACGTCGTTCGGCCCCGCCAGTGCGCTCACGCGCGCCCCGATGTGCACGCCGATACCGCCGATGTCGTCGCCGCGGACCTCGCACTCGCCGGTGTGCAACCCGGCGCGCACCTCGATGCCCAGGGATCGCACCGCGTCGCGGATCGCCATGGCGCAGCGGATCGCCCGTTGCGGGCCGTCGAACATCGCCAGGAAACCGTCACCCGAGGTGTTCACCTCACGGCCCCGAAAGCGGGATAGTTGTACCCGGACGACGGCGTCGTGCGCATCCAGCAGCGCGTGCCAGTCGCGGTCACCCATGTCCGCCGCGCGGCGCGTCGAGTCCACGATGTCGGTGAACAGCACCGTGGCGAGAACCCGGTCGTCGGCTACGTTGGCCTGCCGTCCGGTGAGGAACGCGGCGATCTCCTGGAAGGACTCACGCCATGGTTCGACGAAGTGGTATGTGTTGCGCCCCGGCACCTCAACGTATTTCGCGCCTTCAATGTGATCGGCGATGTACCGGCCGTCCACCGGCGTGGATAGCGGGTTGTCGGTGTGTTGGACGACAAGTGTGGGCACGCGGACACTCGGAAGGATTGCGCGAGCACTCAATCCGGTGGTCAGTGGCAACATCAGCGCCACGGTTCGCGGGCTTGCTGTCATGCGTTCTTCTCGCGCCCACGCAGCCCGGATTTCCTCATTCCACGGCATGTCCGGGTTGACCAGATGTTGCAATTCGCCGGTTCCCCACGTGGCGACCAACGTAGCGATGGCTTCGTCCTGGACCACCGTGCGCTCGGGGGGATCTGCCTGGCCGTTGAGCACGACCAGCGCAGCGGTGCGCGACGGGTACGTTGCAGCGAACAGCGCCGCCGTGGCGATTGCGCCCGGGAACGTGACCAGAGTTGCTTCGCGGCTGCCGAGAGCGTCGAGCACCGCAGTAATGCTGTCGGCCCATTGCTCCACGGTCGGCAGCGCGTCCGTCGTGACCGGATCGGACGCACCGGTTCCGGGCTGATCGAACAAGATCAGCCGACCGAGCGACGTCATCGCCTCGACCCAGCCTTGAACAAGGGGTAGCTCCGGAAAGACCTCACAGTTCATGAACCAGTCCGGGACGAACACGATGTCGCGCTCACCTTCAGCCGACGCGCGATACGCGACGCGCAAGTCCCCGTTGAGGGCATAGCGCGTCTCCGAGAACACGGCGGAAGTTTAAGCCGAGAAGCGGGTCGAGTTGCCGACCTGCAGATATTTCCGATCACGTTGACCCGAATCGGGGTTAAGGAATGCGGTTTCGCGAGCTGCGTTAGAAAGTTAAGTGATGTCCGCGCACGCCATCGACGAACTCCGCTTCACGGCGGTCGACCAGCATGATCCGCTGGCCGAACCGCTGCTGGCAGAACTCGCGCTGGAGTACGCCAGTCGATACCGCGCTCCGGTGGAGGCAGTGTCGAAATGGCTGCGCACCTATCCGGCCGACGAGTTCGCCGCACCAGGCGGGGCCATGTTGATCGGGCTGCGCGACGAGCAGCCCGTCACCGGGGGCGCGTTCCGGCGGTTCGACGCCGAAACCGCGGAGCTCAAGCGCATCTGGACCGACAGCCGGTATCGGCGGCGTGGATACGCGAAGGCGCTGCTGGCCGAGTTGGAAGCCGAGATCTCGGCACGCGGCTACCGCCGCGTCTATCTGACGACCGGCGATCGCCAGCCCGAGGCCGAGGAGCTGTATCTGTCGACGGGGTATCGACGCCTCGACGAGCCGCTGCCTGCCGAGGGCGAGGTCTATCCCCTCGCATTCGAGAAGACGCTGACGCCATGACCGAGCAGCTGCACCTGGCCGTCGCACTCGACGGATACGGCTGGCATCCGGAGGCATGGCGACATGCGCCCGGCATCGAGCGCGTGACGAGCGGTCGGTACTGGTCCGACCTCGCCGCCACGGCCGAACGCGGGCTGCTGGACTTCGTGACCTTCGACGACGGGCTCACCCCGCAGCGCCGCCGCCGCCCCGAGATCGACTCGCGGTGGCTCGCCGGTCGGCCCGACGCCGTGCTGATCGCCTCCAGGGTCGCGCCGGTCACCAGTCACATCGGTCTCGTTCCGGTCGCGACCGTGACCCACACCGAGCCGTTCCATATCTCCAAAGCCATTGCCACACTTGACTTCGTCTCGCATGGCCGCGCCGGCTGGCAGGTGCGGATCAGCAGCACCGAACACGAGGCCGAGTTGTTCGGCAGGCGCGACATCGCAGGGCTCGATTTCTTCGACGAGGCCGCCGACGCCGTCGAGGTGGTGCGCCGGTTATGGGACAGCTGGGAGGACGACGCGGTGATTCACGAAGTCGCCACCGGGCGGTACGTCGACCGGGACAAGCTGCACTACATCGACTTCGCAGGCAAGTACTTCTCCGTCAAGGGGCCGTCGATCACCCCGCGGCCGCCGCAGGGCCAGCCCGTCGTGACGGCGCTGGCGCACCAGATACAGGTGTACGAGTTCGCTTCGCGCAGTGTCGATCTGGTCTTCATCACCCCCAAGGAGGACGACTCCGTGCGGACAATCCTCGGCCAGGTCACGAAGGCCGGCGGTACCGATCTCAAGGTCTATGCCGACCTCTTCGTCACGTTCTCCGGGATAGTCGACTCTCGTTCCGACGCAGTGGTTTTCGACGGCACGCCCACCGAGCTGGTGGATCTCCTCCTGCGATGGCAACGGCTGGGAGTCGACGGCTTCCGGCTTCGGCCCGCGGTGAACGCCACCGACCTTCCCGTCATCGTCGACGAGGTTGTTCCGCTGCTGCAGAAGGCCGGCGCGTTCCGCGACGCCTACCGCGACTCGGACACCCTGCGCGACCGACTCGGACTGCCGGTCGCGGACAACCGCTATGCCAGGGTGGAGCCGTCATGACCGTTCCGCTGTCGATCCTTGACCTCTCGCCGATCAGCGAAGGCTGCGACGCCGCGACGGCGTTGCGCAACACCGTCGACCTCGCGCAACACGCCGAGCACTGGGGATTCAAGCGCTACTGGCTGGCCGAGCACCACTTCGTCGCGGTCGCCAGTTCCCAACCCGCGCTGCTGATCGGCCAGATCGCCGCCGCAACCGAGCGCATCCGCGTCGGCGCCGCCGCGGTCCAACTGGGCCACTCCACGGCGTCCGCGGTCGTCGAAAGCTTCGGCATCCTCGACGCGTTCTACCCCGGCCGCATCGACCTCGGCGTCGGGCGCTCGGGGCAACGGCGTCGTGAGGCGGCCAAGGAGGCGTCGCCGAAGCCGAAACCCAAGCCGCCCAGAGAATGGCACGAAGTCGACGGCGTGGTGGTCCCTCCACCATTCGACATGCGCACGATCATCACCGATCGGCTGCGGGCGCAGATGTCGGTCCTGCAGCAGCCGGAAGCGGTCCCACCGGACTTCGCCGATCAGGTCGACGACATCCTGGCCCTTCTGCACGGCTGCTATCGGATCAAGGACTACGACGTGCACGCCGTCCCCGGCGAACGATCAAGCCTGACCCCGTGGGTGTTCGGCAGCAGCAAGGGCCAAAGTGCGCAGGTGGCAGGCGCCCGCGGGCTCCCGTTCGTGGCCAGCTACCACATCACGCCGGGTACCGCGCTCGAGGCGATCGACGCCTACCGGGCGGCGTTCACGCCGTCGGCGACCTTGCAAGAGCCGTACCTGGTGGTGTCGGCCGACATCGTGGTGGCCGACGACACCGCCACGGCGCAGCATCTGGCATCCACCTACGGCCACTGGGTGCATTCCATCCGGGCCGGCGGCGGCGCCGCACCCTACCCCGATCCGGACAAGTCCCAACCGCTCACCGATGAGCAGCGCAAAGTCGTGCAGGACCGCACTGCAACACAATTCGTCGGTGACCCCGACGTCGTAGCCGAACGGCTCGAGACACTGCAGCGCGTGACCGACGCCGACGAGCTGGTCGTCACCTCCGTCACGCACAGGCACGAGGACCGGCTCCGCTCACATGAGCTGATCGCCAAACGCTGGGGGCTGACCGGATGACCGCCGTTCGAGAAGGCAAGAACCGCAAACCCATTCACCTGGCGGCGCACTTTCCGGGCGTCAACAACACCACGGTGTGGTCCGATCCGGAATCGGGCAGCCAGATCGAGTTCGACTCGTTCGTGCACCTGGCCCGCACTGCGGAGCGCGGCAGGTTCGACTTCTTCTTCCTCGCCGAGGGCCTGCGTCTGCGTGAGCACCGCGGCCGCATCCACGACCTCGATGTGGTCGGCAGGCCCGACACCTTCACCGTTCTCGCGGCACTCGCCGCGGTCACCGACCGCGTCGGCCTGGTCGGCACCATCAACACGACGTTCAACGAACCGTTCGAAGTCGCACGACAATTCGCAACGCTGGACCACCTGTCCGACGGTCGCGCCGGCTGGAACATGGTGACCTCATCGGACGCCTTCACCGGTGAGAACTTCCGACGCGGCGGATTCCTCGACTACGCCGACCGGTACGTGCGGGCCGAGGAGTTCATCACCGTCGCGCGCGCGTTCTGGGACAGCTGGGACGACGGCGCCGTGCGGGCTGACGCCGCGGCGGGAACTTATGTGGACCCGAACCGAATCAACACCGTGGAGTTCCACGGGTCCCAGTTCGACGTGCGCGGTGTGGCAACGCTTCCCGTCAGCCCGCAGCGTCATCCTGTGCTGTTGCAGGCGGGTGACTCCTCGGACGGCAGGGCGTTCGGCGCCGAGCACGCCGACGCGCTGTTCACGCTTCACTCCGCGCTGGAGGCGGGGCAGCGCTACTACGCGGACGTCAAGGAGCGCGCTGCGGCCGCCGGGCGAGACCCCGACCGGCTCAAGGTCTTTCCCGCCGCGACATTCGTTCTCGGCGACACACCCGCCGAGGCCGCCGACCGGGCCAGGCACATCCGCTATCAACAGGTGACCGGACCGACGGCGATCGCGATGCTCGAGCAGGTATGGCAGCGTGACCTTTCCGGCTACGACCCGGACGGCCCGCTGCCCGACGTCGAACCGGCCGACGACCCGACCATCACCCAGGGCCGCGTCCGCCACGGTGACCCGAAGGCCGTCGCCAAGGCTTGGCGCGAACGCGCGCAGGCCGAAAATCTCAGCATCAGGGAGCTGGTCATCGCGGTCACCAGCCGGCAACAGTTCGTCGGCACACCCGCACAGGTCGCCGACGAGATCGACCTGCATGTTCAGTCCGACGCCTGCGACGGCTTCATCCTGGTGCCGCACCTGACCCCGCACGGCCTCGATGTCTTCGTCGACCAGGTGGTGCCGCTGCTGCAGGAGCGCGGCGCATTCCGCACCGAATACGCCGGGGAAACCCTGCGCGATCACCTCGGCCTATAGGCTGGGCGCATGCCGCCCCAATGGCGGCGGGGGTGTGTGATGTCGATTTCTCAGACGACCGTAGGGTGGCTCCTTCTTGCTGCCGCGGGGTTGACGTTCGCCGCGGGACTTGCGTTGCGCTCGTTCATCGGTCGTCGGCGGGGAGCCACCGACGACGGCGATCTCGACGACAAGATCCTGATGCCCACATTCGTGCTGGGCTGCGGGCTGTGCCTGACCGCGATTTTCCTGCTCGGCTACGAGGCGCTCGCCTAACGCGGCGTAGCCTGCCGTGCGGCCTCGCGGATCGGACCGCGCCATACCGGGCCGTGCCCGGGTACGAGCACGTCGGTTTCGAGCATGGCCAGTGCGGACAGGGTGCGCACGCAGCCGTCCTGGTCGTGGTTGAACAGCCGGGGCAGCAGCTGGGGGCCGCTGCGAGGTGCGACGGGGTGGCCCGTCACCAGCGCGTCGCCGCTGACGAGTACGCCGTCGACGATGAACGAGCAGTGCCCGCCGGTGTGCCCGGGGCTCGGAATGGCCATCGGCGCACCGGGTAGCCCGGCGGCGACGTCCGCCGTCAGCGGCTGCGCAGTGGGGATGCCGTCCCGCGTGAAGGCACCTTTGCGGCTGATCGCTACCGACCACTTGAGCCAGCGCGGCTGCCAGACGTGCGGGGCGACGTCGAGCGGCGATGCCTGCTCGAGATACTCACGCTTGGCGTGACCCACCTCGTCGGCATGGCAATAGACAGGTGTGCCATGGGTTTTCGCAAACCAGATGGCCGAACCGAAGTGGTCGATGTGGGCGTGGGTCAACAGTATCGCGCGCAGGTCGTCTACGCCGAACCCGAGCTCGCGCAACGATGCCAGCACGTCGTCACGGCTGCCCGGGAATCCAGCGTCGATCAGCATGACGCCCGTGTCGTCGGCGACCACCGTCCAGTTGACGAGGTCGGTTTGGGCGAAATGCACGATGTCGGTGATGGCGGTGACGGTTGGTGCCATGCGGCGAGTCTAGGCGGGGGAGTAGAAACTAAGCGTGGACTTGAAACTGGGATACAAGGCGTCGGCAGAGCAGTTCGCACCGCGCGAGCTCGTCGAGCTGGCCGTGGCGGCCGAAGAGCACGGCATGGACAGCGCAACGGTCAGCGATCACTTCCAGCCGTGGCGTCACGAGGGCGGCCACGCGCCGTGGTCGTTGGCGTGGATGGCCGCGGTGGGGGAGCGCACCGAGCGCCTGATCCTCGGGACTTCGGTGCTGACGCCCACATTCCGGTACAACCCCGCCGTCATCGCGCAGGCCTTCGCGACGATGGGCTGCCTCTATCCCGATCGCATCTTCCTCGGCGTCGGCACCGGTGAGGCGCTGAACGAGATCGCCACCGGATACGAGGGCGACTGGCCCGATTTCAAGGAGCGCTACGCCCGGCTGCGGGAGTCCGTCAAGCTGATGCGCGAGCTGTGGAACGGCGACCGCGTCGACTTCGAGGGCGAGTACTACCACACCAAGGGCGCATCGATCTACGACGTTCCCGAGGGCGGCATCCCGATCTACATCGCCGCGGGCGGGCCGCAGGTGGCCAAGTATGCAGGCCGGGCAGGCGACGGCTTCATCTGCACGTCGGGCAAGGGCGAGGAGCTCTACAAGGACAAGCTCATCCCGGCGATGAAAGAGGGCGCCGAGGCGGCGGGCCGCAACCCCGACGACATCGACCGGATGATCGAGATCAAGATCTCCTACGACACCGACCCGGAACTGGCACTGGAGAACACCCGGTTCTGGGCGCCGCTGTCGCTGACAGCCGAACAGAAGCACAGCATCGACGACCCGATCGAGATGGAGAAGGCCGCCGACGCGCTTCCCATCGAGCAGGTCGCCAAACGGTGGATCGTGGCATCGGATCCCGACGAGGCCGTCGAGAAGGTCGGCCAGTACGTCACCTGGGGCCTGAACCACTTGGTGTTCCACGCTCCCGGCCACGACCAGCGCCGGTTCCTCGAGTTATTTCAGAAGGATCTCGAGCCCCGATTGCGACGCCTCGGCTGATACGTTTGCCGCGTGCCCACCGCGATCTACGTGGCCTCGCCCGAGGGCGACACCGGCAAATCGACGATCGCGCTCGGAATCCTGCATCGGCTTGCGGCCACCGTCGCGAAAGTCGGCGTGTTCCGGCCCATCACCCGGCTCGGCGAAGACCGGGACTACATCCTGGAACTGCTGCTGCCGCACACCACCGCGGGCCTGCCGTACGAGCAGAGCGTGGGTGTCAGCTACCAGCAACTGCACGACGATCCCGACGTGGCCATCGCCGATATCGTCGACCGCTTCCACGACGTAGCCGACCGCTGTGACGCCGTGGTGATCGTCGGCAGCGACTACACCGACGTCACCACCCCGAGCGAACTGCACACCAACGCCCGCATCGCGGCCAACCTCGGTGCCGCCGTCGTGCTGGCGGTCAAGGCCAAGGGCCGCGCCCCGATCGAGGTCGCTCAGGTCGCGGAGTTGTGTCTCGTCGAAATCGCAAGCCAGCACGCCCACACCGCAGCGGTGGTGGCCAACCGCTGTGACCCGTCGCAGATGACCGCCGTCGCCGAAGCCCTGAAGAGATTCGAACCGAAGTCCTACGTGATTCCCGAGGAGCCGCTGCTCGTCGCGCCGATCGTCGGCGACCTCGAGCGTGCTGTCGAAGGAACGATGATCAGCGGCGACCCCGAACTGCTCAAGCGCGAAGTGATGCATGTGCTGGTTGCGGGCATGACCGCCGAGCACGTACTGGAACGCCTCACCGACGGCGTCGCAGTGGTCACGCCGGGTGATCGCTCCGACGTCGTGCTCGCCGTCGTGAGTGCCCATGCGGCAGAGGGCTTTCCATCGCTGTCGTGCATCATCCTCAACGGCGGACTTGAGCTGCACCCGTCTGTCGCCAAGCTGGTGGAGGGCCTCGGCCAGCGGCTGCCCATCATCGCAACCCCCTTCGGCACCTTCGAGACGACGAGCAGGGTCGCCGCGACCCGCGGCCGGGTCACCGCGTCGTCGCAGCGGAAGATCGACATCGCGATCGAACTGATGGACACCTACGTCGACACCGCGGATCTGCTTGCGCAGCTGGCGGTTCCGATCCCCACCGTCGTCACCCCGCAGATGTTCACCTATCAACTGCTGGACCGGGCACGCGCCGACCGCAAGCGAATCGTGCTGCCGGAAGGGGAGGACGACCGCATCCTCAGGGCGGCGGGCCGGTTGCTGCACCGCAACGTCGCCGAGCTGACCATCCTGGGCGATGAGCCGCGGATCCGCGGCCGCTCCGCCGAACTCGGCGTCGACCTGTCGGCAGCCAAGGTGCTGAACCCGCGGACCAGCGAACTGTGCGACCGATTCGCCGAGCAGTATGCGGAGCTGCGCAAGCACAAGGGAGTCACCCTCGAGCAGGCCCGCGAGATCATCCATGACGTCTCGTATTTCGGCACGATGCTGGTGCACAACGACATGGTCGACGGCATGGTGTCGGGCGCGATGCACACCACCGCACACACGGTCAGGCCCGCGTTGGAGATCATCAAGACGCAGCCGGGAATCACGACGGTGTCCAGCATCTTCCTGATGTGCCTGTCCGACCGGGTGCTCGCCTACGGTGACTGCGCGATCGTGCCTGACCCGACGTCTGAACAACTGGCCGACATCGCGATCTCATCGGCCCGCACGGCCGCCCAGTTCGGTATCGAACCCCGCGTGGCGATGCTGTCCTATTCGACCGGGACGTCGGGGACCGGCGTGGACGTCGACAGGGTCAGGGCGGCAACCGAATTGGTGCGCGAGCGGCAACCCGACCTGCTGGTCGACGGTCCCATTCAGTACGACGCGGCCGTCGACCCGACCACAGCCGCCTCCAAGATGCCCGACTCGAAGGTCGCGGGGCGGGCGACGGTGCTGATCTTCCCCGACCTCAACACCGGCAACAACACCTACAAGGCGGTGCAGCGCAGTGCGGGTGCGATCGCGATCGGGCCGGTGTTGCAGGGGCTGAGGAAACCGGTCAACGACCTGTCCCGGGGGGCGCTGATCGAGGACATCGTCAACACCGTGGCGATCACCGCCATCCAGGCACAGGACGAGTGACTGCCGTGTCGCCGACGGTGCTGGTGATCAACTCCGGCTCGTCGTCGCTGAAATACGCTGTCGTCGAACCCGACTCGGGGACGATGGTGGCCGACGGAATCGTCGAGCGGATCGGCGACGGTCCGGTCGCAGACCACGGCGCAGCCCTGCAAGAGGCGTTCAAACGGCTCGCCGATTCCGGCCGGCCGCTGGAAGGGCTCGGTCTGGTCGCCGTGGGACATCGCGTCGTGCACGGCGGGCCCGACCTGTACGAGCCGACGCCGGTCGATGACGCACTGATCGCGAAGCTGGAGCAGCTCGCGCCCCTGGCACCTCTGCACAACCCGCCGGCCGTGCTCGGCATCCGGGTTGCCCGCGAGGCCCTGCCCGACCTGCCGCACATCGCCGTCTTCGACACCGCCTTCTTCCACGATCTGCCGCCCGCCGCGGCGACCTACGCGATCGACCGGGATGTCGCGCAGCAGTGGCGCATTCGTCGCTATGGGTTCCACGGCACGTCGCATCAGTACGTCAGCGAGCAGGCGGCGGCGTTTCTCGACGTGCCGCTGGAGTCGCTGCGCCAGATCGTGTTGCACCTGGGCAACGGCGCATCCGCGTCGGCGATCGTCGCAGGCTTGCCCATCGACACGTCGATGGGCCTGACCCCGATGGAGGGGCTGGTGATGGGAACCCGGTCCGGCGACATCGACCCCGGCATCATCACGTATCTGTCCCGCGCCGCCGGGATGAGCGTCGAGGACATCGAGACGATGCTCAACAAGCGCTCCGGTGTACTCGGCCTCGGCGGTGAGATCGACTTCCGCGTGCTGCACAAGAGCATCGAGTCAGGTGATGCGGCAGCACAGTTGGCCTACGACGTCTATATTCACCGGCTGCGCAAGTACATCGGTGCGTACATGGCGCTGCTCGGCGACACCGATGTCATCACGTTCACCGCCGGGGTCGGAGAGAACGACGCGGCGGTGCGCCGCGACGCACTGTCAGGCATGTCATCGCTGGGTGTCGAGCTCGACGAGAGCCGCAACACCAGCTCTGCCCGCGATGCGCGCCGGATCTCGGCCGACGAGTCGCGGACGACTGTGCTGGTGATCCCCACCGACGAGGAGCTCGCCATCGCGCGCGCCTGCGTGCGGCTGTAGCGCCTCACAGGACCCCGCCCGTCGCGGTGAGGCCGATTTAGCGGCGCGGCAACGCTGGTCACATCGTTGTGCAACCGCGCAGCCGTTGACTCGGCCGATGACCGCCATCTATTTGCAGATCGGCGGGCACGAGGCACTGGAAGCCGTTGTCGACGACTTCTACGACCGTGTTCTTCGCCGCGGCTCTCGGCGGCCCCGAGCCCTATACCGGCGCACCCATGCGGCAGGTCCACAAGGGCAGGGGCATCACCAAACACCACTTCAACCTGGTGGCAGGGCATCTGGCGGCCAGCCTGGAGGCGGCCGGTGTTCCCGCGGCGACGAGCGGGCAGATCCTGGCCGCCATTGCGCCGCTGGCCGACGAGATCGCAACGGCCAGCGTCGCTTAGAACGTGCTCGTCGGTCGCACGCTGTTCGCGAGGTCGACGAGCGCATAGCGGTGCGCCTGCGTGGGCGCCACCCGCGCGAGTCCCCGCAGCGACGCTTCCACGCCGAGTTGCAGGCCGTGCTCGGTGAACGGGAAGCCGAGAATATGGTTGGTGCTGGCGGTGTTGTCGGCCAGCCAGTCCATCGCCGTGCCGAGGACCAGCGCGCGAATCTGCAGCACCCGCGGCTCGGTGTCGGGCAGCGCCTCGACCCGACGCGCGGCGTCGCGGATGTGCTGCTCGGTGATCTCGTGCATCGAGCGCCCCGACAAGAGCGTCACCGCACTGGTGAGCCGTGCTGTGGTGAAATGCCTTGAGGTGGCGGGCACTTCGTCCAGTGTGCGAACGGCGGCATCCCGCTCGCCCTCGGCCGACTGAGCGCGGGCCAGCCCGAATCCGCCCGAGATCACACCGTTGTCGGTGCACCACACCGTGTTGTAGAACTTGCGCTCGTCGGCGTTGCCTGCCAGCTCGGCCGTCGCCGCCAGTGCGAGTTTGGGCGCAAGCTCACCCGGCAAGGTGTCAAGCACCTCGGTGAAATGCTTTGTAGCCGAGTCGTAGTCGGCTGTCAGCATCTCCGATACGGCATGGAACCACACCAGCCGCCACCGCCATCCGACCCTGGCGGCCAGGTCGTCGAGCTTGCGGGTGGCCTTGGCGACATCGCCGAGGTCCAGCAGGGCGCGCACCTCCATCAACGGGAGCTCGACCGACTCCGCCAGGTCGATGCCCTCGGAGTCCAGCGTGCCGTGCCGCGCGGCGCGCAGCGAGTCCAGTGTCTGCACCGGTTGGCTCAGCACCGTCGCCGACAACACGGTGGCGCCGACATCGCCCGGATCGACGAGCGGCACGGGTAGCGCCTTCACGATCTCCTGTGCCGTAAGCCTTTCCGAGTGCACCTGCCCGTCGAGATACACGTCGGTGTGCGCGACGAGCAGGTCGACGCCGAAGGTGGAACGCGGCGGGCTGAACACCGTCGACAGGCCGGGCCGCGGCGTCTTGCTGTCCTGGGCGACCACCTCGCGCAGCACGCCGAGCAGCTGACCGGTCATCTCCTCGGCACTGTTGAACCGCCTGCGCGGATCGGGATCGATGGCGCGGCGCAGCAACCGGCCGAAGGAGTCGTACTCCTTCAGCACCGGGTCGTCTTCCGGCAGGCCGTCGGCGTAGCGGCCCTTGCGGGTCCGCAGGGTCAGCGTCAGCGCGGCCAGTGTGCGGCCCACCGTGTAGATGTCGGTGGCCACCGTCGGGCCCGTCTTCACGATCTCGGGCGCCTGGTAACCCGGTGTGCCGTAGAGGTATCCGAACGAGTTGATCCGCGAGACCGCACCGAGGTCGATCAGCTTCAGCTGTTCCTCGGTGATCATGATGTTTTCCGGCTTGAGGTCGTTGTAGGTCAGCCCGATCGAGTGCAGATAGCCGAGCGCGGGCAGGATCTCGAGCATGTAGCCGATGGCCTCGGCGACCGGGAACTTGTCGCCCTTGGCCTGCTTCAGTGACTTCCCGCCGACGTACTCCATCACGATGTAGCCGACGGGGTTGCCGTGCTTGTCGGGATGTTCGACGAAGTTGTAGATCTTCACGATCCCCGGGTGGGTCACCTCGGCGAGGAACTGCCGCTCGGCCATTGCGATCGCCTGGGCTTCCGCGTCGCCGGAATGCACCAGGCCCTTGAGCACGACGGGGCGTTCGTTGACGTTGTGGTCGAAGGCCAGATACACCCAGCCCAGCCCGCCGTGCGCGATGCAGCCCTTGATCTCGTACTGGTCGGCGATCATGTCGCCGGGCGACAGTTGCGGCAGGAAGGAGTAGGCGCTGCCGCAGTGCGGACACCAGCCCTCGGACAGCGCCCTGCCGTCGGCCGACGACCTGCCGACCGGGCGGCCGCAATTCCAGCAGAACCGTTTCGACTCCGCCACAACGGGATTGGTCATCAGCGCCGACAGCGGGTCGATCTCGGGCACCCGCGGGATCTCGACCAGCCCGCCGCCGAGCCTGCGGGTCGGCGACAGTGCGCGCGTCATCATCGTCGTCGAGAGTTCCTCGGGCTCGGTGTCGGCGGTGCCTACCGATGTGCTGTCCGAGTCCTGGTAGTGCGGCCGGAAGATCGCCTGGGTCGCCATCGGCCGCACCGTCGACCTGGAGTCCATGTCGAGATCATCGAGGCTCGCCGGCTGAGTCCCGACTGTCGGCTCGGCCGACGGTGTGCCGGGGCCGAAGTCTTCGTGTTCCGCTTCTGACATCAGTCCGAGTACCTCGGGACCGGGGGTGCGGGCGGCGGCCCGAGCACCGTCAACCATTTGCGGTACAGAGTGTTCCACGTTCCGTCGCGGCGGACACGTTCCAGCGTTCCGTTTACGAAGCGCACCAGGCCGGTGTTGGCCAGGTTGATGCCGATGCCGTAAGGCTCCTCGTTCATGCTCGGCCCGACGATGTGCAGATACGGGTCCTGGGCGACCAGCCCGGCCAGGATCGAGTCGTCGGTGCTGACCGCGTCGACCTGCCGCTGCTGCAGCGCCACCAGGCAGTCGGCCCACGTCACCACTTCGACGATGATCGGTGGCGGGCTGATCTCCTGGATCCGTTGCAGCGACGTGGTGCCCTTGACGGCGCACACGCGCTTGCCCGACAGGTCTCGCGCCTGTGATATCGCTGAGTCGCGGGGCGCCAGGATGCGTTGGTTGGCAACCAGATACACCGTCGAGAAGTTGACCAGCTTCTTGCGCTCGCAGGTGACGCTCATCGTCTTGACGACGATGTCCACCTGGTCGTTCTGCAGCGCGGTGATGCGATCGGCCGACGACAGAATGCGGTACTCGACCTGCGACGGGCTGCCGAAGATGTCGCGGGCCACCTCGCCTGCGATGTCGACGTCGAATCCCGTGATCTCGCCGGTGATCGGATCGCGGAAGCTGAACAGGTTGCTGCCGATGTCGAGACCGACGATCAGCCGTCCGCGGGCCTTGATGTTGGCGACGGCGTCGTCGGCCTGCGCCCGGTCGGGGAACGGCCGCAGGCTTGCGGTCAGGTCGCAGTCGTCGTCCGGGTTCTCCTGCGGCGGCGGCACGAAAACGGGAGGAAGCTCGTCCATGCCCGCAGGAGTCGGCGGAGCGAGCGAAAGCGTCGGCGCCGACGGCAGCGACACGGCGCGCCCGCAGCCGGCCAACACCATCACCGCAGTGACCGCGACGCACAACCACTTGGCGCGCGTCATCGGTACTCACTCAGTCGAGGCCACAATCCCAGTGCCACCGCGATCGCGGCCATCACGGACAGCACCGCGGCGCCGACGGTCGCGCCCGACAGCACCCTGCGGGCGTTGACGATGTCGCTGCGCAACTGTTCGCGGCTTTCGTTGATGCCCTTGTTCAGCGCCTCGTCCAACCGGTCGAAGGCGGGCGTCGAGTCGTCCTCGCCGCGGCCCAGTGCGACCTGCGTCGCCGCCTGATAGTTGCCGACCGCGATGTAGGAGCTGATCCGGTCGTCGGCCGCGCGCCAGCGCCGCAGCAGCTGCTCGGCGTCGGACAGGTCGGTCTTGTCGATCGCATCGTCTCGGCCGAGGTATTCGGACAGCTGCTGCTGCATCGTGTCGATGCGTTGGTAGTAGGACTGCTTGCGCACGGTCTCGTCGCCGCGCCGGATCAACGAGAGGGTCTCGTCGGCACGCGCCTGCTGCGCGGTGATGGCCAGGGTGGTGACGGTCTTGAGCGACTCCGCCGCGGTGTTCTTCGCGCTGCGGCTGTCGATCGTCGAGATGACCAGCGCGGTGAACACCCAGATCAACATGATCAGCACGGCCATTCCGCCCGCAACGAATCCGATGTTCACCCGGCGGCGGGTTCGCCTGGAAAGCCAGCGATTCGCGAACGCGCCGAACAACAGCGTCGCGAGCACGACCAGGATGACCGGGGCGGGGATGCGCGTCGACGCCGTCGTCTCCCTGTCCACCCGCGCCGAGGTCTCCTCGTAGAGCTTTTGGGCGTCGGGCAGGATCGTCTGCTGCATCAGCGACGACGCCTCGGACAGGTACGACGAGCCGACCGGATTGCCTGCCCGGTTGTTGGTGCGGGCGGTTTCGACCAGCCCGGTGTACACCGCGAGGTTGGCGTTGATGCGGCCGAGCAGTTGGATCAACGGCTCTTCGGTCAGCCCGCTCGACGCCCTGGTGACCGCACTCGCGGCATCGGTGATGGCCTGCTCGTACCGCTGCCGGACATCCCGCGGTTCAGCGCCGGCGATGAAGGCCGTCGCCGCCGCGGCGTCGGCGACCGACAGCGTGGTGTAGAGCTGTCCAGCGGCGAAGGCCAGCGGCTCGGTGTGTTCCAGCACGGTGGTCAGCGCCTGCTGGCGGCCGTTGACGGTGGTCGACGTGGCGAACGCGCTGGCGATCACCAGGGCGGACAGCACAATGCCGATCGTGAGGATCCTGCCGGGCGTCGTCCAGAGGAACCACCAGCGTGGGTGCGCGGGAGTGGTCGGCGACCGCGACGCAAGTGGCTCGGTCGACGGGTGCGCCAACTCCACAGTCACGTGCGCGCGGACCTCATCTATCTGCGGGCTTTCCGGCTACTTTTCCGACCTCTCTGCACTCTATAAAAGAATTCTAAGAGTTGTTCGGGTGACGTGTGGGGATTCGAGGCCTCCGGGTTTGCCGCGTGTTCCCTAAGCTGAACGAGTGCACGGCGACGGCGACGGTTGGGTGGTGTCCGACAGCGGCGTGGCGTACTGGGGAAGACACGGCGCCGCAGGGCTGTTGCTGCGCGCGCCCCGTCCCGACGGCTCGGCGGCGGTGCTATTGCAGCACCGGGCGCCGTGGAGTCATCAAGGCGGAACCTGGGGACTGCCGGGCGGCGCCCGCGACAGCCACGAAACCGTCGAACAGGCCGCCGTGCGCGAGGCCCATGAGGAAGCGGGGCTCACGGCCGACCGGCTCACCGTGCGAACCACGGTGGTGACCGCCGAGATATCGGAGGCGAGCGGCGCCTACTGGTCCTACACCACCGTCATCGCCGACGCTCACGAGCTTCTGGAGACCGTGCCCAACAGGGAGAGTGCCGAACTGCGCTGGGTGCCCGAGGAAGAGGTCCACGAGCTGCCGTTGCATCCGGGATTCGCGGCCAGCTGGGCGCGGCTTCGCGCCGTCGCGGCGGCGATACCGCTGCTCGTCAACCGGTCTTCGTGAGCATCGCCTTCAGCCGCTGCGCGGCCGCCCGTGGGTCGTCAGCCTCAGTGATCGCCCGCACAACGACGACGCGGCGCGCGCCGGCGTCGAGCACCTCGGGCAGCCGCTGCTCGTTGATGCCGCCGATGGCGAACCACGGTTTGTTCGTGTGCAATTCGGCGGCCAGGCGCACCAGCTCGAGGCCGGGGGCCTGCCGTCCCGGCTTCGTTGGCGTCGGCCAGCACGGCCCCACGCAGAAGTAGTCCACCGGCTCGGCGACCGCCGCCGCGACCTGGTCGCGGTCGTGGGTGGACCTACCTATCAGCGGTCGCGGCCCGATGATGTCGCGGGCGATGGCCAACGGCAGGTCGTCCTGGCCGAGGTGCAGCACATCGGAGCCTGCGGCGACGGCGATGTCGGCCCTGTCGTTGACCGCCAGCAACGCGCCGTGCCGCCGCGCCGCGTCTGCGAGCATCTCGAGCGCGGCGAGCTCGTCGCGGGCCTCCAGCGGACCGAACTGGTGCTCGCCCTCCGAGCCCTTGTCGCGCAGCTGAATGATGTCCACTCCGCCCGCCAGCGCGGCGTCGGCGAATGTCGCCAGGTCACCGCGCTCACGGCGGGCGTCGGTGCACAGATACAGCGACGACGAAGCCAGCCGAGCCAACTCATCCGAGGGGTGCTGCACACCCGCGAGAGTAATGTGGGACGTCGACACGGGAGTCCCGGGAACCGGGGACTGAGAGTGGGCACGCGAACCGGCCCTTACCGTCGCACCTGATCCGGGTCATGCCGGCGAAGGGAGGGGAATGTACTCAGGTGATCACGCCGGCTCGCCGCCGGGAACACTTGCCGTCGTCGGCGGCGGCGTCATCGGCCTTTCGGTCGCGCGGCGCGCCGCCCTCGACGGCTGGACCGTGCGCGTGCACCGGACCGAAGATCCCGGCGCGGGGTGGGTGGCGGCGGGCATGCTGGCGCCACACAGCGAAGGCTGGCCGGGCGAGGAGCGGCTGCTGGGGCTGGGCCTGGCCTCGCTGAAGCTGTGGCACGGCGGTTTTCTCGATGGGCTTCCCGACGACGTGATCTCCGCGCGCGGCTCGCTGGTGGTCGCCATCGACCGCGCCGACGCCGAGGACCTGAGGACCATCGGGGAATGGTTGGCCGGGCAGGGACATCCCGTGACCTTCACGTCTGCTGCCCGCGACGTCGAACCGCTTCTCGCCCAGGGGATTCGGCACGGCTTCGTGGCCGAAACCGAACTGGCGGTGGACAATCGGGCGCTGGTCGGGGCGCTGGCGGAGCACTGCGAGCGACTCGGTGTGCAGTGGGCGCCACCGGTACACGATCTGGCCACGCTGGACGTCGACGTGCGGGTGATCGCCAACGG
Organism: uncultured Actinomycetota bacterium; assembly: GCA_963813275.1. Classification (GTDB taxonomy): domain Bacteria; phylum Actinomycetota; class Actinomycetes; order Mycobacteriales; family Mycobacteriaceae; genus Mycobacterium. Next base: position 185,112 of record CAWEYH010000007.1, read on the forward strand.
CATCGACGCGCCTGCCCTGTGGCCGGGCCTGCCGATTCGCCCGGTCAAGGGCGAGGTGTTGCGCCTGCGATGGCGGCGCGGCTGTATGCCTTTGCCGCAGAGGGCGATTCGTGCCCGCGTGCACGGGCGACAGATCTACCTCGTGCCGCGGTCGGACGGTGTGGTGGTCGGCGCTACCCAGTACGAGCACGGCCGCGACACCGCGCCTGCCGTGACGGGGGTGCGCGAGCTGCTCGACCATGCCTGCACGGTCATGCCAGCCCTGGGGGAGTACGAGTTCGCCGAATGCGCTGCGGGCCTGCGGCCGATGACGCCCGACAACCTGCCGATCGTCGGCAGGCTCGACGACCGCACCTTGGTGGCCGCAGGGCACGGGCGGTCCGGCTTCCTGCTGGCGCCATGGACCGCGGAAGCGATCGCGGGTGAACTCAACGGCGTTCCGGTGCCCGACGCCGGTTTGGCGAGGGTGCCATGAAGGTCATCGTCAATGACGAGGCCGTCGAGATCGACGAGCAGACCACCGTCGCCGGGCTGATCGAGCGTCTCGGTTTTCCGGAGAAGGGCATCGCGGTCGCGGTGGATTGGGCGGTATTGCCGCGGTCGCTCTGGCAGACGACGCTGACCGACGGCGCCCGGCTGGAAGTGGTTACGGCGGTGCAGGGTGGCTGATTCGAAACTGACGATCGCCGGTCGCGAGTTCGGCTCGAGGCTGATTCTCGGCACCGGCGGCGCCACCAATCTCGCCGTGCTGGAGGAGGCGCTGGTCGCCTCCGGCACCGAACTGACCACGGTCGCGATGCGCCGGGTGGACGCCGACGGCGGCACTGGCGTCCTCGGCCTGCTGAACCGGTTGAACATCACGCCACTGCCCAACACCGCCGGATGCCGAGGGGCCGCCGAGGCCGTGCTGACGGCTCAGCTGGCCCGTGAGGCGCTGCAGACCGACTGGGTCAAGCTCGAGGTCATCGCCGACGAGCGCACCCTGTTGCCAGATGCCGTCGAATTGGTCCGCGCCGCAGAACAATTGGTGGACGACGGGTTCGTCGTGCTGCCTTACACCAACGACGACCCGGTGCTCGCCCGGCGGCTGGAGGACACCGGTTGCGCGGCGGTGATGCCGCTGGGGTCGCCGATCGGCACCGGCCTCGGCATCGCCAACCCGCACAACATCGAGATGATCGTCGAACGGGCGGGTGTCCCGGTGATCCTCGACGCGGGCATCGGCACCGCCAGCGACGCCGCGCAGGCGATGGAACTGGGCTGCGCCGCCGTGCTCCTCGCCACGGCAGTCACCAGGGCCGCCGACCCGCCCGTGATGGCCGCCGCGATGGCCGCCGCCGTCACCGCCGGCTACCTCGCGAGGCAGGCAGGCCGGATCCCGAAGCGGTTCTGGGCGCAGCCATCCAGCCCGTCTCTATGACGAAAAGATATGTGGCGCTCGGCAGTTCGATGGCCGCGGGCCCGGGCATTCCGCCGCGCGCCAAGGATGCTCCGTTGCGGGCGGGCCGTTCGGCGGCCAACTACGCACACCTGGTCGCGGCGCGTCTCGGCCTCGACCTCGTCGACGTGACCTACTTGGGTGCCACCACCTCGCACGTGCTGACCGACCGGCAGCACAACGTTCCGCCGCAGGTCGACGCGCTCGACGGCTCGGAAGCGCTTGTCACGGTGACGATCGGCGGCAACGACGTCGGGTATGTGCCGATGCTGATGGCGGCCTGTCTGCCACGGCCTGCGCGCTCTCTGCCGGTGCTCGGCGGTGTGCTGGCAGACCTGCTCGATCCGACGGCCCGCGATCGCGCGCTGGTGCAGGGCGGCGAGTCGCTGAAGGAGGTCGGGCGGGCGATTCGCCAACGGGCGCCGCTGGCCTGCGTGCTGTTCGTCGACTACCTCACGCTGCTTCCGCCTGCGGGCGAAAGTGCGCCGCCGCTGTCGGGTGAGGACGCCGCACTGGGTCGCCGGATCGCCGACACGCTCGAGCGGTTGACGGGCGAGGCGGCAGCGGAGACGGGCTGCGGATGGGTGCGGGCCGCCGAAGCGAGCCGCACGCACCATGCATGGTCGCCAGACCCGTGGACCACCAGGTTCAGCCTGCTCGGCCTGCTACGGCCGGACCGCCCGAAGCCGCTGCATCCCAACGCCGCGGGCATGCGCGCGGTGGCCGACCTGGTCGCCGCGCAGGCGGGCTGACAGGATGGGTTCGATGATCGAACTGGTCGGGCTGACCAAGGTTTTCGGCCGAACCCGCGCAGTCGACGGGCTGACCTGCTCGATCGAGCCGGGCGTGGTCACCGGATTCCTCGGCCCCAACGGCGCGGGCAAGACGACGACCATGCGGATGATCCTCGGCCTGGACCGTCCGACATCGGGCACCGCGACGATCGACGGCAAGCCCTACAGACAGCTTGCCGACCCGCTGCGTCACGTCGGCGCGTTGCTTGACGCCAGACAGACCCATCCCAACCGGTCGGTGCGTGCCCATCTGCGCTGGCTCGCCGCGACCCATCGGCTTCCGGCGGCCCGGGTCGACGAGGTGCTCGACATGGTCGGGCTGTCCTCGGTCGCCGGTAACAGGGCAGGCACGCTGTCCCTCGGCATGAGCCAGCGGCTCGGCATCGCGGCCGCACTGCTCGGCGACCCGCCGGTGCTGCTGTTCGACGAGCCGGTCAACGGTCTGGATCCCGAGGGCATCCGCTGGGTGCGCACGCTGATGCGCTCGCTGGCAGCCGAGGGCCGCACGGTGTTCGTCTCGAGCCATCTGCTCGCGGAGATGTCCAACACCGCCGACCGGCTGGTGGTGATAGGACGGGGAAAGCTGATCGCCTCGACGACGGTGAGCGAGTTCGTCGGCCGCGCCGACAGCGTCCGGGTCCGCAGTCCGCAACTCGACATGCTGCGGCAGGTGCTGACCGAAGCCGGTATCGCGGTCGACGACGACCAGACGGCCTCGGCGCTGTTGATACGCGGGGCGGCCAGCGAGGTCGTCGGCGAGCTGGCCGCACGCAACGGAATCACGTTGCACGAGTTGAGCTCTCAGCAGGGGTCACTGGAAGAGGCGTACATGAAGCTGACCGATGACGCCGTGCAGTACCGGGCGGTGACCTGAGTGAGCGTCGCTGCGGTGTTGAACGCCGAAAGCATCAAGCTGTCGACCACCAGGTCGCCGCTGTGGTCAACGGTCGCGGTCGCGGTGCTGTCCCTTGGGTTGGCCGCGATGCAGGCGTCGACCGTCTACGGCCCCGGCCCGCTGGCACCGGAAAAGGCGGCGATGGGTGTCGCCGTCTTCGGCGTGCCCGTGCTGATGATCCTGTCGGCACTGACGGTGACCAATGAGTACCGCAGCGGAATGATCCGCACCACGTTCATGGCGGTTCCGAATCGGACGCTGGTTCTGGTGGCCAAAGCACTTGTGGCAGCGGTGTTCTCCGGCATCTACGCCGCGGTGATGGTAGTGGCCTCGATACTGGTGGCGCGGTCCGATCTCGATTCGCGCCTCGTCGGGGCCATCGCGCTGTACGCCACGCTCGCGTCGGTGCTCGGCGTCGGTGTCGGCGCCCTGCTCCGTGCCTCAGCGGGCGCCGTCGCGCTGCTCCTGCTCTGGCCGCTGGTCGTCGAGCCGATGCTCGCGAACATGCCCAACGTGGGTACAGAGGTTGGCCCGTACCTGCCGTTCGCGAACGCCTTCATCTTCACCCGCGTCACGTGGCTCTACCCGGTCTACGCCATGCCGTGGGGCGATGTGGGCTCGATCGTGTACTTCGCGGGCGTGACCGCGGCCGTGTTCGCTGCGGCGCTGGTAGCCGTCAACCGGCGCGACGCATGAACGGCACCCGCTAACGTGGGCGCGGTGAGGCGCGCATCGCAGACCGTATCGGCCGTGTTCATGACCGTGGTTGTCGCGGCCGCGCTCGGCGGCTGCGGCGACAAGGCCGCAAAGCAAGCCAATCCCCCGTCCACGCAGGTGGCCTCCGGCGCCGCGACCGAATTCGCCTCGACGCTGAGCAAGCAGGTGACCACCGACGCGATGATGGGCCATCTGACGAAGCTGCAGGAGATCGCCAACGCGCACGACGGCAACCGGGCGATCGGAACCGCAGGGTATGACGCGAGCGTCGACTATGTGGCCAATGCGCTGCGCGACAAGGGATTCGACGTGCAGACCCCGGAGTTCGAGGTGCGCCAGCCCTTCGCCGACGATCCCCAGCTCACCGTCGGCGGCGCGGCGATCGCGGCCAAGCCGCTGCAGTTCACCATCGGCACAGCCCCGGACGGGGTCTCCGGACCGCTCGTCGCGGCCCGCGTCGAGGACTCGCCAGGCTGCACGGCGTCGGATTACGACGGGCTGCCCGTCCAGGGAGCCGTGGTGCTGGTCGACCGCGGGGCCTGTCAGTTCTCGATCAAACAGTCCGTCGCGGCCGAACGCGGCGCGGTGGCGCTGGTCGTCGCCAACAACGAGGACGGCGACGAGATGGGCGGCACACTCGGCGAGGGATCCAACCCGAAGATCCCCGTCATCAGCATCACCAAGGCATCGGGCGAGCGGCTGCGCGCCCAGCCGGGCAACACGACCCTCAAGCTCAACGCCGGGGTCCGCGTCGACCGCACCCGCAACGTCATCGCCCAGACCAAGACCGGCTCTGACGCCAACGTCGTGATGGTCGGCGCTCACCTGGACAGCGTGCCGGACGGGCCGGGCATCAACGACAACGGCTCGGGTGTGGCCGCGGTGCTGGAAACCGCGCTGCAGCTGGGTCCTTCGCCGAAGGTGCAGAACGCGGTGCGGTTCGGCTTCTGGGGCGCCGAGGAGCTGGGGTTGAAGGGCTCGAACAACTATGTTCAGTCCCTCGATGTGGACCAGCTCAGGAACATCGCGCTGTATCTGAACTTCGACATGTTGGGCTCGCCGAACCCCGGCTACTTCAGCTATGACGGGGACCAGTCGGCGCCGCCCAATCCCGGGGAGGCCGTGCCTCGAGTGCCTGAGGGTTCCGCGGGCATCGACCGCACGCTCGTCGCCTACCTGAAGGGTGCGGGCAAGACTGCGGAAGACACCTCGTTCGAAGGACGTTCCGACTACGACGGCTTCACCCAGGCGGGCGTGCCCGCAGGCGGCCTGTTCTCCGGCGCCGAGGACAAGATGTCCCCCGAGCAGGCGAAGCTGTGGGACGGCAAGGCCGACGAGGCCTTCGATCCGAACTACCACAAGAAGACGGACACCCTCGACCACATCGACCGCACCTCGCTGGGAATCCAGGGCGAGGGTGTCGCCTACTCCGTCGCCATCTACGCCCAGGACCAGAGCGGCCGCAACGGGGTGCCGGTCCGCGACGACCGCACCAGGCATGTGCTGACCGCGTCATGAGGTCGCCCGCCATGCCGGTGGCGGGGGTGGCACTCGTCCTCGCCACGCTGCTCGGGGCGTGCTCGTCGGCGCCTGCACCCTCCCAAGACCTTGCCCGCGAACTGTCGGGCAAGGTCGGCGTCGACGGCATTTACACCCATCTGCGCAAGCTCCAGGAGATCGCCGACGCCAACAACCACTCCCGCGCTGAAGGCACGCCCGGCTACGACGCCAGCGTGGACTATGTCGCGCAGACGCTGCGGGACAAGGGCTTTGACGTCACGACCCCGGAATTCGAACACCTAGGCGTTGCCGCGCCCGGCAAACCGACGCTGACCGTGGCCGGCCGCGGATACCCCGTCGACCAGGCGTCGCTGCTGACGCCGACGCCGGCGGGAGGGTTGCGCGCGGGCACGCTGCGGCCCGAGAAGTCCCCGGGTTGCGCGGCCGCCGACTACGGGACGAAACGGGTCAGCGGCGCCATCGCCGTCGTCGACGACACCGGCTGCTCGGTCGTCGACAAACAGAACACCGCCGTCGCCGAGGGCGCGGTGGGCCTTCTCGTCGTCAGCAACCCCGGCGCCGCGGGCAGCCCGAAGGGGTTGTTCACACCCGGCTACTACCGCGGTCTGAAGGTGCCCGTCGCGGTGATCGACGCCGACGCCGACGCCGCGCTGCGTCGCACCGACGCGCCGGTTCTGCTGACGCTCGACGCCAAGGCGGCCATGGTGAAGTCGCGAAACGTGGTGGCGCAAACCAAGTCCGGCGACGCCCACAACGTGGTGGTGGCTGGCGCGCACCTGGACACCGTCGTCGGCAGCCCCGGTATCAACGACAACGGCACGGGCGTGGCAGCGCTGCTGGAGACGGCAACCGCGCTCGGCTCGCAGCCGAAGATCGCCAACGCCGTGCGGTTCGGGTTCTGGGGATCCGAGGAGGGTGTGCTGGAGGGGTCGGCGAACTACGTGCGCAGCCTGAACCACGACCAGCTCAACGACATCGCGCTGTATCTCAACTTCGACTTGCTGGGCTCGCCGAACGCCGGGTTCTTCACCTACGACGGAGACCAGTCCGGCCAGGCCAACCCCGCCGTACCCGCCAATACAGTGCCGACCGGTTCGGCGGGCATCGAACGCACGCTGGCCGGCTACCTCAACTTTGCCGGAATCCGCCCCGCCGACATGCCGCTGGGCAAGGCCAGCGATTACAGCCCGTTTCTCGACGCCGGAGTCCCGATCGGTGGCACGACAACCGGTGCGGCACAGCGAAAGTCGGAGCTACAGGCACGGCTGTGGGGCGGCACCGCCGGGGTCGCGTTCGATAGGAACTATCACCTGCCCGGTGACAACATCGACAACGTCGACCGCGATGCGCTCGCCGTGATGGGTCCCGGCGTCGCGTTTGCCGTCGGCACCTACGCGCAGTCGATCGGCGGCGTCAACGGGGTGCCGACCCGCGAGCAGCGCCGCCGGAGTACGCCTTAGCGAGACGGCTGACGAACTGATACACGCCGTCCTCGTCGGGTGCCAGCGGCCCCGGCCGCGCATGGGGTGAGGACAGCCCGCGCTGCACCGACTCGCACGCAGCCCAGTCCTGGCGGTTCGTCAGATCCCAGAAGTCGACCGCGTAGGACGGATCGAAATCCGGCTTCTCGGTGGCCTCTTTCGGGAACGCCCACGCACATTCGACGTGGGTGCGGTCGACGGCCAACGGCGTCATCAGATGGGTCATCACATAGTCGGGGTGCAGGCTGACCAACAGGTTGGGATAGCCGACCACATACATCACGGTGTGCAGTTCGTGCTCGGAGAGGCCCTTGATGGCCACACCGCCGCTGGCCCCGGTCAGCGACATCGTCTCCGCGCCTTCGATGATCGACATCCAGCCGCCCATCCACGAGCCCTCCGTGTACAGGTTCTCGCCGCTCTCCGGCGGGCTGATCCGCGACAGCTCGGGATGGATCGTGGAGCAGTGGTAGCACTCCTGGTAGTTCTCGGCGATGACCTTCCAGTTGGTGGCCAGCTCGTAGGAGTGTCGGTCCACCACCACCAGGTCCTCGGGCCGATACGGCGCGACGACGTCCTCCCAACCCGCTACGTGCTCGGCGAATTCGGCGTCCTCGCCGCTGGGGTCGACGAACAGCCAGCCGTGCCAGTTCTGCAGGCGCAGTTCTGCCAGCCCGAACTCGTCGGGCTGGAAACCCTCGACGTGTTTGAAGTGCGGCGCATTGCGTAGCGTGCCGTCCAGCCGGTACGACCACGAGTGGTACGGGCACACGATGCTGCGTCCCTTGGTGGTCGCGTTGCACGCCAACAGCTCGTGCCCGCGATGTCTGCAGGTGTTGGCGAACGCCCTGACCGTGTCCTCGCCGCGCACCAGCAGTACCGCGTTGGCACCAGTGCCGACCGCCTTCTGCGCGCCTACCGCGGCCAGGTCGGAGGCGTGGCCGACGCAGGTCCACCCGGAGAAGATGTGACGCTGCTCCCAGTCGAACACCGCGGGGTCCACATAGGCCTCGCGCGGCAGCATCCGCGACTGGCCGAACGGCGCCATCGCCGCCGCGACGCCGTCGGCGGGAAGGGGAGCCGGTGGGTGCTGTTTGAACATACAGTCAGACTAGTCTGCGCGGCTGAATAGTGTCCACAGCACGAGCTCGCGAAACGGAATTCCAGCAGACAAAGTGCGAAGAGGCCTGCTGGAATTCCGTTTCGCGGGGGAAGGCTACGCCTCTCCGGTGAAACCGCCGAGTCCGCTGTCGGCGGTGGTGTCCGACCGCGTCATGCGCCGGTAGATCAGGAAGCCGACGACCACGGCGGCCAGCGCGGCCAACAGCAGAAGGCTTGCCAGCGCGTTGAGCGCAGGCGTCGGGGCGGCGCGCGCGGTGTTGTAGATCTTCACCGAGACGGGCTCGGTGGCCGCGTTGCCGGACAGGTAGCGCACCAGCACGAAATCGTCGATCACGTCGGCGAACACCAGCACCGTGCTGGCGAAGATCGCGGGCAGCAGCATCGGCAGCACGATCCGGCGCAGGGCGCCCAGCGGCGACGCGCCGAGATCCATTGCGGCTTCTTCGTATTGCGGTCCGATCGTGGCCAACCGCGCCCGTACGAGCACGGCGGGGTAGGAGACCTGGAAGGTGACCAGGCCGATGACCTGCGCGGTGGTTCCGAGTTGAACGGGAACGGCGACGGTGGTGATGACGAACAGCAGCGCGACCGCGAGCAGCACTTCGGGCAGCACGAACGAGAGCAGCATCAGGAAGTTCGCACCCGAGGGCAACCTGCCGCGCCAGCGGTCGATGCCGATCGCGAACAGGGTGCCGAGCGGAACGGTGATCAGCGTCGCGATCACGCCGAGCTTGATGGTCTGCAGCAGGGCGGTGTGCAGCGCCTCGTTGTGCCAGACGGACAGCGTCTTGTCGCCGAAGTACCAGCGGAACGAAAAGCCCTGCCAGGTGGTGCGGGACCGGCCGTCGTTGAACGAGTACATGACCGCGATGAGCACAGGCAGCAGCGACCACGCCAGGTATCCGGCGGTGATGGCGACGAGGAATCGCGGCGGCCGCCACGGGTCGTTCCACCAGGCCACAGGATTGGGGAGTGCTCCTCTCGTCCGCCGGGCATCCGTCACGTCGAGACCTCGCCGGTTCGTGAGGTCACCCGGATGTAGTAGAGCATCGGCAGCAGCGCGGCCAGGAACACCAGCATGACGAATGCGCCCGCCTGCCCTGTCTGCCCCGGCGACTGAACGCTGTCGTTGATCAGGTTGCCGACCATCGCGGTCTTCGGCGAAGCCGAGAGCATGTCGCTGGTGAAGTAGTCCCCGAGCATCGGCAGGCAGGTCAGCAGCACGGCGGCCACGATCGTCGGTCGGCACAGCGGCAGCGTCACCCGCCAGAACGACGAGATCCGGTCGGCGCCAAGGTCTCGCGATGCCTCGAGCATCGACTGCGGCAACCGGTCAAGGCCTGCGTAGAGCGGCAGGATCATGTACGGCACGTAGCCGTACACCAATCCGAGGACCACCACGACGGGTTGGCCGGTAAGCCAGTTCACCTGTGGATCGAACAGGCCGCCGAGGCGAAGCACCTTGTTGAAGAGGCCGTCGTCCTGCAGAAGGTTCACCCAGGCGAACATCCGCATCATGTAGCTGATCCAGAACGGCGCGATCAACAGCGCCAGCAGCAGGCCCTTGCGCTTGCCGGAAAGCCGGGCGACGTAGTAAGCGACCGGGAACGCGATGAGCAGGCACAGACAACTCGCGACGAACACGAACAGGAAGGTGCGAACGATCGCGGGGCCGAAAACGCCGTTCGCGCCGACGATGTGGGTCAGCACATAGGTGAACTGTGTCGGGTCCCACTGCAGCGGGTTCCACACCGGAACGGGGGTGCGGAAGATCGGGTCGACCTGGCCGAACACGATGCACAGAACGACATACAGCGGAAAGATGAAAAACGCTGCCAGCCAGAAGATTCCGGGCGCGGCCAATGCCGCCCATAGCCGGCCGCGGCGTTCGCGAGACGGCGGTGGTGCCGCCCGCGCTGGTGCGGTGACTACCGGGACCGCCACTCGAGCTAGGCCCCGCCTCCGGCTTTGAACGCCCGCCAGACGTTGTGCCATGCCTGGTCATTGGCCGGGTCGAGTTCCAGCAAGCGGTACCCGGTGTTGAAGTAGTCCTCCTTGACGACGGCCGACTTCAGGTTCGGCGGGATGAACCCGCTGGACACCAGCGAGTCCGGGTTGATGTTGTTCTGCGGCGGCTGGTAGCCGGTCTGCGCGAAGTTCTGCTGGGCGACGTCCGGGTCGAGCAGGTGGTTGATGAACAGGTGCGAAAGCACGGGGTTCTTGCCGCCCCGAAGCATGACCAGCAAGTCGTTGTCCACCAAGCCTTTTCCGTCGGCGGGGAACCAGTAGCGCAGGATGTCGGGGTTGACGCCCTCCGGCATGTAGCTCAGCGCGCTGTTGATGATGTCGCCGGACCACATCTGGCAGAGCCCGAGCTGACCAGCGGGCAGATCCGAGTACATCGTGATGGTCACCTTGGGCGACGTCGCGGCCACCAGGGCGTTGAGCTGGTCGCCGACCAGTTTGAGGTCATCGGCCGAAGTCGTGTTGACGTCGGTCTTGCCGTTCTTGAGAAGCACCATGGCCATGGCCGTGTGCCAGTCGTCGATGACGGCCGTCTTGCCCTTGTACTTCGGATCCCACAGCGCCTCATAGGGATTCGGACAGTGCACCGATGTCGGCGGGCACCTGGTCGTTGCGCCATCCGATGCCGGTGGTGTAGATGAAGTTCGGCACCGAGTAGCGCCACTCCTGGTCGTACCAGGGATTGGTGAATGTCGGCCAGACGTTCTTGATGTTCGGGATGTAGCTGTGGTTGATCGGGCCGAGCCAAGCCGCCCGAGACCAGCTTGCTGATCTGGTCGTAGCTCGGGAAGTAGATGTCGTAATCGACATTGCCGCCGCGGATCTTGGTCAGCGCCTCGTCGGTGTCGTTGAACGTGGAGATGTTGACCTTGGTCTTGTACTTCTCCTCGAACGACTTGACGGCGTCCGGGCTCAGATAGTCGGCGTAGTTGTAGACCTGCAGCGTCGCGTTCTGCTCCGGCGCGAGGCCGTCGGCGATCGGCTTGTTGTCGTCCTTGATGTCCCACTTGACCGGGTGATCCGGCGCGGCGATCGTCAGCGTCGGGTCGCCGACGACGACGGTCCGGACTTGGAGCAGGCGGCCAGGAAGCTGCCGAGAGTCGGAGCGGCCGCGGCGAGGATCGCGGCACGCGTCAGGAACTGTCGGCGGTTCGGATTGGGCATTGGCATCACGGCCTTCCCGTTGATTTCGCGTCTTGTCGCTGGTAGGAACTCTGGCATAGACTGAATGCTCAGTCAACCGTTCTGGAGTGGAGGTTTTGTCGTGTCTTCTTCGGTGGTGGACAGCCCAAGGGCTGACACCGTGGACCAGCTGATCGCCGAGGAAGAGAGGGTGTTTCTGCGACGCCAGCCGCGCAGCTCCGAACTCATCGCCGAGGCCCGCGTCCACCTGGCAGGTGGTGCCACGTCCAACTGGCAGATCGCCGAGCCGCAGGCCGTCTGGATGAGCCACGGCGCCGGTTCGAAGGTCTACGACGTCGACGGCAACGAGTACGTCGACATGCACGGCGGCTACGGCGCCGCCATCGCCGGGCACGCCCATCCGGCCATCGTCGCCGCGGTCAGCGACCGGGTCAGGCGCGGAACACATTTCGCGCAGCCGACCGAGGACGCGATCTGGATCGCAGGCGACCTCGCCCGTCGTTTCGAGCTGCCGCTGTGGCGGTTCGCCAACTCCGGCACCGAAGCCACCATGGACGCCGTGCATCTGGTCCGCGCGCTCACCGGGCGCGACCTGATCATCAAGGTCGAGGGTTGCTATCACGGCCACCACGATTCGGTGCAGGTGTCGGTGCTCCCCGAGGCCGACGAGGTCGGCCCCCGCGACGCGCCGATGCCGGTGCCGGGCAACTCCGGCATCCCCGCCGCGATCCGGGATCTCGTCATCGTCGTGCCGTTCAACGACACCGGTGCGGTGGCACGTGCACTCGCCGAGCACCGCGGGCAGGTGGCCGCGATGATCGTGGAACCGGTGATGATGAATGCGGGCATCATCCCGCCCGAAGAGGGCTACCTCGCCGTCATTCGCGACCTGCTGCACGGCGAGGGTGCGTTCCTGATCTTCGACGAGGTGAAGACCGGCTTCACCACCGGGCCGGGCGGAATCACCGCCCGCAGCGGCGTGGTGCCCGACATCGTGTGCCTCGCCAAGGCGCTCGGCGGCGGCATATCGGTGGCCGCGATCGGCGGCACCGAAACCGTGATGTCGGCGATCGCCGACGGCCGCTACGAGCAGGTGGGCACGTTCAACGGCAACCCGCTCGCGATGGCGGCCACCAGGGCCACGCTCACCGATGTCCTCACCCCGCAGGCGTATTCGCACCTCGACGAACTGGCGACCCGGCTGCGCACCTCGCTGGAAGACACCATCGCCCGCCACGGATTCGACTGGCACGTCGTCGCCGTCGGCGCCAAGGGATGCGTGACCTTCCGCCGCGATCGGGTGCGGGAGTTCAGGGACTTCCTGCAGATCGACGCCCGGCTCGGCCACTTGCACTGGCTGATGCAGCACAATGGCGGGGTATTTCTCCCGCCATGGGGGAAGGTGGAGCAATGGCTGTTGTCGGTTCAGCACGACCGAGACGATGTCGATCGGTTCGCGGCGAATTTCGCCCGCTTCGCGGAGGCGGTTGCATCCTGAACCGGCGATTCCCGTGAAGGGCGGCGCGATCCGGCTGCAGGAGCTGGTCAAGTCGTTCGACGGCGTTCCGGCGGTGACCGGCATCGACCTCGACATCCCCGCGGGACAGTTCTACTCGCTGCTGGGCGCATCCGGATGCGGCAAGACCACCACGCTGCGCATGATCGCCGGCTTCGAGAAGCCCGATTCCGGTCGCATCGAGCTCGACGGCCGCGATGTGGCAAACGACCCGCCGCACAAGCGCCCGGTCAACACCGTCTTCCAGACCTATGCGCTGTTCCCGTTCATGACCGTGTGGGACAACGTCGCGTTCGGGCTGAGGTACCAGAAAACCTCCAGGGAGGACACCAAGCGGCGCGTCGACGAATCGCTCGAGCTGGCGCGGATGGGCGAGTTCGCGCAGCGCAAGCCCGCACAGCTGTCCGGTGGGCAGCAGCAGCGGGTCGCGTTGGCGCGGGCGCTGGTGCTGCGGCCGAAGGTGCTTCTGCTCGACGAGCCGCTGGGTGCGCTGGATGCCAAGCTGCGCAAGCAATTACAGCTGGAGCTGCGCGCGGTCCAGCGCGAGGTGGGCATCACGTTCGTGTACGTCACGCACGACCAGGAGGAAGCGCTCACCATGAGCGACCAGATCGCCGTCCTGGCCGAGGGCCGCATCGAGCAAGTGGGTCCGCCCCAGGAGATCTACTCCGCGCCCGCAACGACGTTCGTCGCCGGATTCCTGGGCGCTGCCAACATCTTCGACGCCGACGTGCTGGAGGCGAACAACGGCTCGGCGGTGTGTTCGGCGCTGGACACCCGCCTCGGCGCCGCGGTCGACAAGGCGGCGAAACCGGGTGAGGCCGCGATCGTCATCCGACCCGAGCGCATCACCGTCCAGGGCGCGCAGGAGCCAGTCGGGAACGGTCACAACGCCATCCCCGGCGTCGTCTCGCAGGTGGTGTTCCTAGGCCACTGCACGCAGGTGTACGTCGATGTGGGCGCGCCGACCGCGCTGATCGTGGAGGTGCCCAACCTTTCGGGTCCAGGTTCGGTCAGTCACCAGCCGGGGGAGCGGGTCAACTGCGTCTGTACGCACGACGCGGTGCGGGTGCTGCACCGCAGCTCGGCAGCGGTGATCACCGATCCCGTGGCCGAAGACTTCCGCGGACGCGAGGAGCGCAACGACTCCAGCGCGCTCAGCGTTTCTTGACCGCGCGGACCGGCCGCTTCTTCTCGGGCAGGTTGAGCTCCCGCTCGGCAAACCGCATCGCGATGTCGTAGGCCACCGCGGAGTCCACCTCGGGGTCTTCGAGCGCCACCTGGATCGAGAGCCCGTCGAGCAATGCCGAGAACTCCAGCGCGAACATCTTGACGTCGAGTTCGGCTTCGACCTCGTCCGCCTTGACCGCGTCGATGATCATGCTGCGCCAGCGCGCATCGAGCTCGGCCCTGCCCGCCTTGACCTCGTCGTGCCGAAATGCCTGCGCCCACAAGTCAAACCACAGCCCCCAAGCGCCGGGGATCTCGTCGTCGGCCTCCGGCACGCAGGTCCACTTGATGAGCAGTGACAGCCGTTCATGCACCGACGGGATCTCCGCCAGCATCTTCTCGACCGCCTCGTAGAACGATTCCTCGGAGTAGCGCAGCGCGTCCACCAGCAGCCGGTCCCTGGTGCCGAAGTAGTAGATGACCAACGCCGAGCTGACGCCGGCGCGCTTGGCCACATCGGCGATGCGCGTATCCCCGAATCCGCGCTCACAGATCAGCTCTGCTGCCGCCCGAAGCATTTCGATGCGACGGGGTTCGTTGTTCTCCGTCGCCGGTGCCGGTTCCGCCATCGCTGTCGTGCTCCCCCTTACTCGCTCTTGTATCCAGCGTAACACTTGATTAGATTGAACAGTCAGTCAGGAAGTCGTAAAAAGGGCGCGAAAGTAGGGCTTGAAATGTCGAACGAGTACGACGCCTTGGTCATCGGCGGCGGCCACAACGGGCTGGTCTCCGCCGCCTATCTCGCCAAGTCGGGGGCCAGGACATTGGTCCTGGAGTCCCGCGGCTCGCTGGGTGGCGCCGCCACCACCGAAGCGCCGTGGGAGGACGCCCCGCACCTGCGGGTAACCCGGCTGTCGTACGTGATGAGCCTGATGCCGCCGACCATCATCCGGGAGCTCGAGCTCGAGCGGCACGGCTACAAGGTGCACCCGATGGGGCCCTACTACCAGGCGTTTCCCGAGGGTGGGTCGCTGACCATCTACGAGGACGATCCAGCCAGGACCCACGAGCAACTGGCGAAGTGGTCCAAGAAGGACGCCGAGACGTGGCCGAAGTGGAACGCATGGCTGGAGGGCATCGCGGATGTGATGGGCCCGCTGCTGACCCAGGTGCCGCCCAACATCGGCTCGCGCAGGCCGAGCGACCTGTTCGAGCTCGCCAAGCTGGGTTGGAGCCAGCGCGGGATGACCACCCGCATGATGGGCGATGTCACCCGGCTGCTCACCATGAGCATCTCCGATCTGCTCGACGACTGGTTCGAATCACCGCAAGTCAAAGGCGCGCTCGCGGTCAACGGCGTCATCGGCACCTGGGCGGGCCCGTGCGAGCCCGGCACCGCCTATGTGATGGCGCACCACTCGATCGGTGACGTCGGCGACGGCCAGCTGGGCAGCTGGGGCTTTCCCGAGGGAGGCATGGGCGGCGTGTCGGCGGCGATCGCCAACTCGGCCCGCAGCTTCGGAGCCGAGATCCGCACCAACGCCCGCGTCTCGAAGATGCTGGTTCGCAACGGCCGGGTGCACGGCGTGGCGCTGGAGAACGGCGACGAGATCCACGCGCCGCTCGTCGTCACCACGCTGCATCCGAAAACCGCGTTCCTCGACCATGTTCCGCGTACCGAGCTGCCAGAGGACTTCGTTCGCGACATCGAGCATTACAAGACTCGCAGCGGCGTCGTGAAGATCAACCTGGCCCTGGGCGAGCTGCCCAACTTCACCGCCGATCCCAGCAACGGACAGGCCGAGCACCACACCGGCTCGGTGGAGATGGCGCCGACGGTCGAGTTCATCGAGGCGGCGTTCCAGGACGCCCGCGCGGGCAAGCCTGCGCTGCTGCCGTTCAGCGACGGCGTCATCCCGACGACGCTGGACAAGACGCTCAATCCCGATGGCACGCACATCATGTCGCTGTTCACCCAGTGGGTGCCCGCCGACTGGGCCGACGCTCCGCATACCGAGGAGCTCGACGCCTACGCCGACCGGCTCATCGACCTCTACGACCAGGTGGCGCCGGGCTTCAAGTCGTCGATCCTGCACCGCGACATCGTCGGTCCGCACGAGATGCAGGAGGAGTACGGCCTCATCGGCGGCAACATCTTCCACGGCGAGCTGTCGCTTGAGCAGCTGTTCCACATGCGGCCCGCGCCCGGCTACGCCGACTACCGCACACCGATCGCGGGGCTCTACAACGGCAGCTCCGGCACGCACGCAGGCGGTGGCGTCTGCGGTATCCCCGGTTGGCAGGCGGCCCGCGCGGCGCTGGCCGACAAGAAGAAGGGCTTGAAGCGGTTCCGGCGCTCTCGGGCATGAGTTCCCGCGCAGCGGCCGTCGCCGCCATGCTCGGCGCCAGGTCGATGGCATTGGTGGGCGCCAGTCCACGCCCCGACAGCTTCGGCTCGCGCATGGTCCTCGAGGCGCAACGGGGTTCGGCACGCTTTCATCTGGTCAACCCGCGGTACGACCGCATCGGCGATGTGAAGTGTGTGCCGTCGCTCGCTGACGTGGGCGAGCCCGTCGACGTGGCGCTGCTCGGCGTGCCGGACGCCGCGCTGCCCGACCAGCTGGCCCTCGCGGCCGCCCATGGCGCGCGATCGGCCGTCGTGTTCGGGTCGGCCCACGCGCAGCGGGATGCGCTCACCGACATCGCCTCCGACGCCGGAATGGCGCTGTGCGGCGCGGGCTGCATGGGTTTCGTGAACAACGCGCTCGGGGTTCGGGCGATGGGATACCTGGAGCCCGATCCGTTGCCCGACGGGAGCGTCAGCCTCGTCACCCATTCCGGTTCGGCGTTCTCGACGCTGTTGCGGGCGCGCAGGGGATTCGGCTTCCGCCTGGCGGTCTCGTCCGGACAGGAGCTCGTCACCCACACCGCCGATTACGTCGGCTATGCGCTCGACGATCCCGAAACCCGAATCATCGGGCTTCTTCTCGAGACACCCCGTGCCGTTCCGCGTCTGCGCGAGGTTCTGCTGCGTGCCGCCGAACAGGACGTGGCCGTTGTCATCCTCACCGTCGGCGGCTCGCCGCGCGGACGCGCGATGGTGGCCGCACACTCGGGCGCACTGGCAGGCGAGCATGCGGCGTGGCAGGCGTTCTGCGCGGCCACCGGCGCGATCCACGTCACCGATCTGGCCGAGTTCAGCGACACCATCGAGCTGTTCTCCGCCGGGCGGCGTGCCAAGCCCGGCGGCATTGCGACCGTGCATGATTCGGGTGCCGAACGCGCACTGTTCGCCGACCTCGCCCACGAGCTGGGCGTCGAGTTCGCGCACCTGTCTCCTGCCACGCTGGCGGCGATCGGCGGCATGCTCGACGACGGGCTGGCGCCGACAAACCCGCTCGACGTGTGGGGAACAGGAGCCGACACCCGCAATCTCTTCGGGAGCTGCCTGCGGGCGATGGTCGACGACCCCGCCGTCGCCGTGACGGCGCTCGCCGTCGACCTGGTCACCGAATACGACGGCGACACCGCATACGCCGACGCCGTCACCGACGTCGCCAAGCACACCGATGCGCCGGTGGCTGTGCTGGCATCGGTGGCCTCGGCGATCGATCGGCCCACCGCGGATCGACTGCGGGACAGCGGTATTGCTGTACTCGAGGGGGCCCGCAGCGGGCTGGCCGCGCTGGCGCACCTTGCTCGCTGGCCGCTGCCCGTCGACCTGGCCGACGCAGAAGTGCAGCCCGAACGGCAACAACGATGGAGGGCCGGTATCGCAGGCGCGGCGTCGCCGTTCGAGCTGCTGGCCGACTACGGCGTACCGGTGGTCGATGTCAGAACCGCGGACTCCGTCGGCACGGCACTGGCTGCCGCCGCTGCCGTCGGCTATCCCGTCGCACTGAAAACCGTTGTCGCCCTGCATAAGAGCGATGTCGGTGGGGTGGCTCTGAATATCTCCGATGAAGCGGAGCTGCGTGCAGCGTACGCGGCGATGGCGGACACACTCGGCCCGGCGGTGACCGTCGAACCGATGGTTGCAGCAGGCGTCGAGATCTCGGTGGGCATCGTGGCTGACCAAGCGTTCGGGCCGCTGCTGGTGGTCGCCGCGGGCGGCACGCTGGTGGAGCTGCTCGCCGACCGCGTGGTGGCCTGCCCGCCGGTCTCGCACACCGGTGCGCTCGCACTGCTGGACCGTCTGCGCATTCGTCCGCTGCTGGCCGGCTGGCGCGGGGCACCCGCAGTCGACATCGACGCGCTGGCGGACGTGATCGTGGCCTTCTCGGACATGGCGGTCGAAATCGGCGACGTGGTGGACGCGGTCGAGGCGAACCCGGTGATCGCCACAACGCGCGGAGTTGTCGCGGTCGATGCACTTGTCCAGGTGCGTGGGGCAGAATCCTAGAACGTGGCATGGGACTTCTCGACTGATCCGGAATTCCAGAAGAAACTCGACTGGGTCGAGGAGTTCTGCAAGGAGGAGGTCGAACCGCTCGAGTTCGTCTTCCCCTACGCGGTGCGCTCGCCCGACCCGAAGGTGAAGGCTTACGTCCGCGGCCTGCAGCAGCAGGTCAAGGACCAGGGGCTGTGGGCGATCTTCCTCGACGAGGAGCTCGGCGGACCTGGCTTCGGCCAGCTCAAGCTGGCGCTGCTGAACGAGGTCATCGGCCGCTACTCCGGCGCCCCGCAGATGTTCGGCGCCGCCGCGCCCGATACCGGGAACATGGAGATGCTCGCCGCCTTCGGCACCGAGGAACAGAAGCAGCGGTGGCTGACGCCGCTGCTGAACCAGGACATGTTCTCGGCGTATTCGATGACCGAACCCCAGGGCGGGTCAGATCCGAACCTGTTCAAGACCACGGCCGTGCGCGACGGCGACGAGTGGGTGATCAACGGCGAGAAGTGGTTCACGTCGGCGGGCCGCGTCGCCGACATCCTGTTCGTGATGTGCACGAACGGAATGTTCGTGGTGCCGCGCAACACGCCGGGCGTCGAGATCCAGCCTGAGCCCCGCAACCACAACCACATCATCTACCGCGACGTCCGAGTTCCGGCCGACCATCTGCTCGGCCCCGAGGACGGGGCCAAGACGCTGGCTCAGCGCAGGCTGGGCGGCGGTCGCATTCACCACGCGATGCGCACCATCGCCCAGTGCAAGCTCGCGTTCGACATGATGTGTGAGCGGGCGCTGTCGCGCCATTCGCACGGCAAGGTCATCGCCGAGCACCAGATGGTGCAGGAGAAGATCGCCGACTCCTACGCGGCGATTCGCATGCTGCGGCTGCTGGTGCTCGAAACCGCATGGAAGATCGACAATTCCAGCACGAAGGAAGCCAGGACGGACATCGCGACGGTCAAGTTCACGATGGCTAAGGTGCTACAGGAGGTGTCGTTCAACGCCCTGCACATCCTCGGGTCGCTCGGTACGACCGACCTCACGCCGCTGCAGGCGATGTACGCGAGTGCGCCGACGATGGGGCTGGCCGACGGCGCCGACGAGGTGCACAAGGCCACCGTCGCACGGCGCGTGCTGCGCGACTACTCACCGCAGGAGCATCCCTACTGGCCGACGGAGTACATCCCCGCCAAGCGCGAGGCGGCGTGGGCGAAGTTCGAGCCGAAGTTCGAAGCCGACCCGGAATTGCGGGCGTCCGCCGAGGCGTACAAGAAGTACTTCCGTAACCGGCGCTGAGACACCGTGAAGGGTCACTCCAACGACTGAAGAAACGCGAGCAGCGCCGCGTTCGTCTCGGCCGGCCTCTCCTCGTGAACCCAGTGCCCGGCACCCGGTACGATCGTGCTGCCGCGAAAGTCGGTGCACGCCGCGCCCGGGTCCGCGTAGCCGTCGTTACCGGGGATGAACGCCCGCACCGGATCACGCTCACCGGCGATAAAGCACGAGGGCTGCGTCACCGGAGCGCCGATGATGTCGGCCGACTCCGTGGCGTCGAGGGCTGACGCCCGGTAGCGGTTGAACGCGCCGGTCATGCCCGTTTGCTCGAAGCTCGCAGTCAGCGCGTCGAGATCGGCGTCGGTCATGAAGCTCAGCGGACCGTCGGGCGGGTCCGGGAGCAGAGGAAGAAGTGTCACGTCACGCGGCGCGTCCGGGAGCCAGCAGTTGAGCGGCGCGTCGCCTGACAGTGCGTAGAAGACCCGTTTCAACGCACCGCGCAGGTGCGCGCCGAAGTCGGCCTCGGGTTCGCCCGGACGGTTGAAGTAGAGCATGTAGAAGAACCGACCGGCGTAGAGCTGATCGAAGACATCGATGAGCGACATCCCCGTCGCCGGGATGTAGGGCACGCTCAGACCGGCGACCGCCCGCACCCGATCGGGGTGACCGGTCGCCGTGCTCCACACGATCGGAGCGCCCCAGTCGTGGCCGACCAGTACGATCGGCTCGTCGGAGAGCGCGCTCGCGACCGCAGCAACATCTCCCGCGAGCTGCTTCAGCGTGTATCGCTCGACTTCGGTCGGGACCGAGCTGCCGCCGTACCCACGCACGTCGAGCGCGGCGACCCGATACCCATGCGACGACAGGAACTCGACCTGGTTGTGCCATGAAACCGCGAGCTCCGGCCAGCCCGATACGCACAGCACGGTTGGGCCGTCGCCTGTGACCTCGACTCGAAGGGCGATGTCGCCGTTCGTAACCTTCAGCTCTTCCACGCCGCCATCGTGCCTGACTGGGACGGGCGCTGGCGCTGGATGGACATCCCGGAGATCATCAGAGGCTGAGCCAGAACTGCGTGCGTCGGCGGAGGCCTGCGGTGGACTTAGTTGTTCGTCGGTGGTGGGTGCGGTTGGAACGGTTCGTACCACCACCAGTCGGCGCGTTCGCCGCTGGAGCCGGGGCACGGAGCTACCGCGGGCGGGGACTTCTTTGGTGGGCGCGCCAGTGAACCAGCGCTCAGTACTCGACCGACACTGTCAGTGACGGTCAGCTTGTGCGCAGTTCCGGCGATGGTGATGGTGCCTCGATGGTGCAGCCGGTGGTGGTAGGGGCAGACCAGCACCAGGTTGGCCAGCTCGGTGGGACCGCCGTCTTCCCAGTGCTGGATGTGGTGTGCGTGCAGACCGCGGGTGGCCCCGCAACCGGGAACCGCACACGTGGGATGGCGGTGCTCGAGGGCACGGCGAAGCCGGCGGTTGATCAGCCGGGTCGCCCGCCCGGCACCGATGACCTGGCCGTCGCGTTCGAACCAGACTTCGCAGGTCGCATCGCACATCAGGTATCGGCGCTCGGACTCGGTGAGCATCGGGCCTAAATGCAGCGAAGCGGTGCTTTCTTTCACATCCAGATGCATCACCACCGTGGTGTGGTGCCCGTGTGGCCGGCGGGCCACCTCGGCGTCCCAGCTGGCCTCGACCAGGCGCATGAACGCCTCGGCTGTACTAGGCAACGGGGGCCTGTGGTCTGATTCGCGGTTGCCGTTGTCGTGATCGCGCTTCCACTCGGCGATCAGCGCATCACTGTGAGACTGCAGTGCCGCGTCGAACTTTGCCGCGTCGTGGTGTGGAAGTTTGATCCGCCAACAGGTGAACTCATGGTCGGTGCTCTTGGTGATCGAGGTCTGCGGTTCAGGTTGCGGATCGGGTTCGGGTCGCGGTTCCAGCTTCACCGCGGTGCGCAGCTGGTTGACTGAGGCGCTGCGCGCCAACGCCGCATAGTGCTCATCGGATCCCTCGCCCGCCCGCGCTGCGATGACTCCGACCTGATCCAACGACAGTCGGCCCTCCCGCATGCCCTCCGCGCAGCGGGGAAACTCATCAAGCCTGGCTGCCACGGTGGCGATCGTGTTGGCATTTGTCGCTGACGAGCCGGTCTTCCAGGCCACTAACGCGGCGACCGACCGCGCGCCCGTAGCGCCGCACAACTCGTCGCGATCCACCTCGGCCACGATCTCTACGATGCGTGCGTCAATCGCGTTGCGCTGACCGGCCAACTCCGCCAACTCGTCGAACAACACCTCGAGGCGCTGGTCAGGGCTCACCGTAGCGGTGCCAGACGATGCGGTCGAGGACATGGGGTCATCATCGCATCCGGGTACGACAAATCTGGACCTCCCAAGGCAGCACGGTGAAATCGGCGAGCCCGCCTGGCGAGACCTGAAGCCGGCGCTAGAAATTCAGACCAGAGAACATGACCCGGCCGGGATCATACTTCTGCCGTACGGCGCTCAGCTTGGTTAGGTTCGGGCCGAAGTACCGCGCCGGCGGCTGGCCTGCTTCGACATAGTTCACATAGCCGCCGACCGAATACGGTTGCACCGCTTGGTGTGCCGTGTTGAGCCAGCTGATGGCTGCCGACGGGGATCCGGAGTTTTCGACGTACCACTGCACCAACGCAGACTGCCCGCGCCACGGAAATGCGGTCGCCCCTGGTGCCACGGTGGCGAGGGCGCCGTCAAGGGCGTGCATGATCGCTATCAAGCGGCCCGCCTCGGGCGGAAAGGCGTTGACCGCTGCGGCGATGCCCTGTGCCGCACCCGCGTTGATGATCGGGAAGACATCGGAGCCGCCCACATAACCGAGCGGCGACGGGTTGAGATTGTTGACGGCCAGATACCTCACCAGGTCCAAATGGTTGAACGTGTGGCTGTCGGTCCCGGTCGGTTGCACTCCGACGGCCGAGGTGATGGCGCTCGTCACGCTGTTACCCGACCCGGCCGGGCAGGTCGCCATGATGCGACAGTGCGTACCCATCGCGTCGGTGGTGCTGTCCGCCAGTGCCCAGTTGCTTCTATCGGCGGTCCGCAGCCAGTTCTGCCAACCGACGAGGACCTGCGCGAACGACTGCGGCGGGAAATTGAGGTTCACGACGTCGACGTCCGAGGTGGGGAACGTGGCAAAGGTCAGAGAGGTCGTCACCCCGAAGTTGCCGCCGCCGCCACCACGCAACGCCCAGAACAGGTCGGGGTTCTCGGCCGCAGACGCGGTGACCGCCTGGCCCCCGGGCAATACGACCGATGCCGACGTCAGCGCGTCAGACAGCAGGCCCGCATGCCGGGACTGGGCGCCGAGACCGCCACCAAGGGCGTGTCCCGCAGCACCGACCGACGGGCAGGTACCCGTCGGGATACCTCGGCCTGCCGCAGCCAGCGCCTGGTGCAGTTCGATACAAACTGGTCGCCGGCGTCGCCGTGACCCGCCCGCTGGCCGCGTCGTAATTGATTCCGCCGGGCAGCTGACGCAGGTCGAAAACCATGGCGCCGTTCGCCGTGGACGCGCCTATGTAGGAATGCCCACCACTGCGCGGAGCGACCTTGAGATTGTGGGCGGCGGCGAACGCCATCGCCTTCTGCACGTCCCCCACCGATGTCGGCGTGACGATCGCTACCGGCGTGGAGCCGTCGAAGTTGGTGTTGAAAACCTGCTTCGCCGTTACGAATTGCGCGTTGTCCGGAAGTAGGACCTGCCCGCCGATGGCGGCGGAAAGACCTTCCCAACCGGTGGCGATCGGATCCGCGGCGGCCCGTACCGAGCCGAAAACCGTGCCGGCGGCTAAAGCCCCTGCGGCGCCCCGCAGAAACGTCTGGCGGGAGATCTCACGCGCCAACGTCGGGCTCCCGCGATTCCGTCACGTTCCGGATTCTCAATCACGGCACGACCGAAACCGCAGCGCCGCGCGACCCGTTACGCGACCTTGATCGAATAGAGATCAGAAGATGGAGTAGACCTTTCGCACGGTCTCGTGGATGTCCCAGGTGCCCTTCCAGCCAGTGGGGAACACCGCGATGTCGCCGGCCTTGACCTCTGCGGGCTCACCGCCGTCGGGCGTCACGGTCATCCGGCCCGACAACACGTAGATGACCTCGTTCTCGTCCTGCACCCAGTAGGACGGTCCTGGTGTGCACTGCCAGATGCCCGCGGACTTGTCGCCGTCGACCCACATCTCGAGTCCGTGCGTGGTCATCGGATCACCGGTCGCCTCTTCCAGTGGGCCCCAGTCCTCGAGGTCTGCATCGGCGGCCTTCGCGAGTAGTGCGGTGTCGACAGTGTTCACAGTGCTGCTTTCTCTGGGAAGGGAAGTGAAATCGGTTCGGGGGCAACGCGACTGTTGCCGTCGGCGTCGAAGCGGTCCAGGCCCAGGTCGGTGAGGTCGAGCCAGTCGCACCGGCTCGTCATCGTCAGGTCGACGGCCACCTCGGCGACCGCGGGGCCCCACATCATGCCGTGGCCTGCCGGGCTGGCCACCACCGTGCCATCGACCGGACCGTCGTCGGTGATCAGGGGTCCGAGGATCGGTAGGTGGTCGGGCGTGTAGTCGATCGTGGCCGCCCACGTCCGCCGCAGTCCCAGACCCTTGACGCCGGGCAGCAGTTCCTCGATGCGGTCGCGGGCCTTCTGGTAGTACGTCTCGTCGAAGTCGGCGGCAACACCGGGCGCCTCGTCGGGATTGCTCATGCCCCACAGCAGGCCACCGGCTTCGCCTGGACGCCAATAGATTCCGGAGGTGACGTCGAAGACCATCGGCACCTCGTGCACGTCGAACGCCGATACCGGTGCGGTCACCACGACCTGGTGGCGCGAACCGCCGGCCGGAATCCGCCCGCCCGCCGTCGCGCCGACCCTCCCGAGTTTGGGGCCGCCGGTCAGCACGACGTGATCGGTGTCGATCGGGCCGTCGGAGGTGTCGACGCCGACCACCCGCCCGCCTTTGGTGCGCAGGCCGGTGAACTTGCAGCGTTCCCTGACGTCGACGCGGTGCGCGGTGAGCGCGGCGGTGTAGGCCAGCACGTTGCGCGGCGCGTCGATGTAGCCGTCGCCGGGCGCGTAGGACGCGCCGAGCGTGGCGCCGGGCGCGATGCCGGTGTCGCGGTCGTCGATGTCGGCGCCCGACCACCACTCGACCTCGAGCCCGAGGCTCTGCTGCAGCGCGATGCGGTCGTGCGCCTGCGCCACCTCGGCGTCGGAGAAGCATGGCATCAGGTAGCCCTGCGCAACGAACCCGCAGTCGATCGGGTACCGGTCGCCGCTGGCGGCGTAGAACTTCTGGGTTCGCATGCCGAGCACGATGGGGGCTTCGGTGCCGCCCTGTGCGCGCACCATGCCCGCAGCGCGGCTGCTGGCCCCGTCGCCCAGGGTCAGCGCCTCGAGCAGGACGACGTGTTCGATCCCACGCTCGGCAAGCTGCACGGCGGTCCACGCACCGACGGTTCCGCCGCCCACCACCACAACGTCAGCACTGGTCATACTGTGGAACGCTGGCATAGACTGAACGCTCAGTCAAGAGGAGAAGCGGGGTATCACGGATGTACGGACTCACGGCGGAGGATCTTGCGATCCAGGACACGGCGCGATCTTTCGTCGAGTCGCTGATGCCGTACGAGGTCGAGGCCGAGCTGGCGGGCGGCCTGCTGCCGAAGGAGCTGACGGCCGAATTCGCGGCGCGGGCCAAGGAGCTTGGTCTGTACGCAACGAACATGCCGACGTCGGTGGGCGGTCTGGGCTACACGGCCCTGCAGCAGGTGCTGGTGCAGGAACAGTGCGGCCGGGTCACCAACGGCCTCGCCTGGGTGATGGCGACGCCGCCGCAGTGGTGGCCCGAGGTGGCGACCGACTACCAGCGCGAGCGCTGGCTGCTGCCGTCCGTGCGGGGCGAGAAGCACGAGGCGTACGCGATCACCGAGGAGTTCGCCGGGTCCGACGTGTCCGAACTGGAGACCACCGCGCGCCGCGACGGCGACGAGTACGTGATCAATGGCACGAAGTGGCACGTGACGTCGTTCAACCTCGCCGACTACGTGTTCGTCGAGGCGGTGCTGGCCGACGGTGAGCATGCGGGCGACCATGTGCTACTGGTGGTCGACCTGCCATGGCCAGGCGTGGAAGTGGTTCGCACACCGCACTATTCGCACAACATCGCCGACGAGCACCCGATCGTCGCGTTCAACGACGTCCGCGTGCCCGCGTCCCATCTCGTCGGGGCCGAGGGCGAGCCGATGACGTTCACCCAGGACTGGTTCCGGTTCGAACGGATGATGGTCGCATCTCGCTGCGTCGGCGCGGCGCAGCGCCTCGTCGACGAGATGACCGTCTTCGCGCAGACGCGCGAGGTCGGGGGCAGGCCGCTGGGGGAATACCAGCTGGTGGCCGGCATGCTGGCCGACAGTGCGACCGAGCTGTTCGCCGCTCGCACAATGCTTTACGAGGTCGCCAGATCCATCGATGCCGGCCGCGACCGCAAGGTCCTGCACGGCCAGGCGTCGATGGCCAAGCTGTACTGCTCGGAGATGGCCGGGCGCGTCGCGGATCGCGCCGTGCAGGTGTTCGGCGGGCGGGGCTACATGCGCGAGAACGTCGCCGAGCGGATGTTCCGCGAGCTTCGGGTCGAACGAATCTGGGAGGGGGCCAGCGAGATTCAGCGGATCATCGTGGCACGCCAGATGATGACTCGTGGACCTGCGGCGGTGCTTGAGGGCCGGTGACGTCGGGACGGCCTCGAAGGCGCACCGAAAGGCAGGTCACACATCCCTCGAGTTTCTCGAACTCGGAGATGTCGACAGGGATCACACGGTAGCCGCGCCGTTCGAAGAGGTTCGCCGTGCGGGGTGCGGCCGAGGACATCAGCAGCATGTCGTCGTCGAGAAGCACCACGTGGGCCCCCGGCTCCTCGGAAACGGCGAGGAACCGCCCTCCCCACCTGCCCGGATCGTCGACGACCGGTTCGTAGCCGATGATCGTGCCGTCGGGAAGCGCGGTGACCGCGGACTTCAGGTGCAGTGCCTTGGTCACGGGCACGGCCACCACGTCGGCGCCGAACGGTTGAAGATGAGCACGCAACTGCGTGATGCCTTCGGCGTTGGTGCGACCGCCGATGCCGACCCAGACGGTTCCGTCGTGCTTGAGCACGTCGCCGCCGTCGAGGGTGCCGGGTGCTTCGATTCGCGCGACGCGATATCCCTGAGTGCGGACGGCGTCCTCCGCTGCGGGAATCTCGGGCCACCGCTCCTCGGCGCCGGGCCTGCTGATGACCGCGAGGTCGCCGTACACGACCATGGTGTCTTCGACGAACACCGAGTCGGGGCAGTCCGGCGCGGCGGAGACCTCATGTGTGGTCCACCCCGCATCGTGCAGAGCCGCCACGTAGCCGTCCCACTGTCGTTGGGCAAGTTCGGGATTCACGTCATCGCTGCGTTGGATGTGAGTGATGAGGCCATCAGCGAGGCGGGGCGACGGTTGGCGAACCAAGGCGTGGCGGGCGGAGACCATGCCTCCACCGTATCGGCGTCATCCATCCTTGCGGCGCGCGCGGTATACCGCCCAATCACAGCCCTTGTCGCTCTCGTGCGCTGTCCGCATTTTGTGGCTGTCAATCGGCGGGCGCGTCAATTCGAGTAGTCGACTACTCGTGATTCCTCGGCCAAAGGAGACGA
Organism: uncultured Actinomycetota bacterium; assembly: GCA_963813275.1. GTDB lineage: Bacteria > Actinomycetota > Actinomycetes > Mycobacteriales > Mycobacteriaceae > Mycobacterium. Next base: position 212,307 of record CAWEYH010000007.1, read on the forward strand.
CGTTGAGGCAATACCGCAATGGTCGAGGGGAAGGCGGGTAGTCAAAATGAATACAACCGATGGTGCTCTGGCGACAGACCTCACGGACGATCTGAGATCGGCGGAGAAATCGATCGTCCTGACGTCTCGACAGGAAGCAAGGGCTGCGGAAACGAGTACGAGGAAAATAGTGGTGGCGATGCCTTTTGGCAGAACCGATTTAGAAAAAAGGAAGGCAATTCTGAATTTCAGACGCCTCAAATATATCATTGAAGAGAAGTGTCAGGTGATCCCCTCTCCCGCAACGGGAATGCGGGTAGCTTACGACGTGGATGTGGCGAGGACCATAACGAACGAGATCCCCGAGAGAGCGCTTTCGGAGATCTATAAAGCTGATATTCTCATCGCACTCTTGTCGGAGCGTAACATCACGGTGACCTATGAACTCGGATATCGCCGGGGTCGTGAGCGAACCCCGGTCATGCTCATGGTTGACTCGGAAGATGACGTTCCCGTGTACGAGGCTGCCGAGGCTTATCTGGTCTGGAAACAGGACGATGTTGTGGAGGAAATCGCCCGCATTGCCAACAATGACTTCCCGGCTTTGGTGGACTTCCAAGGAGATATACCCCCTTCCTTGAAGGAAGTGATCGACGCCAGAGACGACGGACTTGTGAACAACTTGCGATTGGCTCTCCAAGAGATCGAGAACGAATTTGTCGTGTACGAGCCTGATCCTGTGCAGAAGCTCCGAGGCATCTTATCCGAGTCGATCGACCGGTTTTACCCGTTTTCTGTCGTCGAGGTCGCATTCTCTAAGTACGGGGAATTCGAGGACCCGAACGCCCCAGCGAGAGTTGTCGACTTCGACGAAGACTTCAGCCGCCTCTATGGCTATCCAGGCAGAAGGGCCGCGATGGCAGCCGGACCGCTTACATTGGACCGATTGCTTAGAAAGATAGAGAGATTTTCGGACGGCGACGACTGGAACGAGTTTTTGAAGGATCAGCTCAGGCTTACCGAAACTGTGGTCAAGAACTATGAGTTTTCTCGAGCACATGTTCCGCTCAAGATCAATAACTCTCACCCAGACGATCAATTTAAAGGCACGTCCTACCTTCCCTGCATGGCTGCTGAGGTCATCGATGGCGATACGGCTGGGCCTCACCGAATGTATCTGCTGATCGCGTATATCAAAATGAGTGATGGGTCAGCCAGTTGTTCCGCACAGGGGAGTGAGGGATGATTACTACACAGTCCACCACTGTCACCGACCCGCATTTTGGTACCCATAAAGGAGCTATCCAAAGGATCTGGGACCAGATGCAGCGGCTTCAGACCGACTTTGCAATCCCACAAGAACTCAGCTTTTATTTCACGTCACCTCAGTGGCATGAGGCTCGTACTGTGCTTGATATTGGCACCGGAAACGGCTACTACCTCGAGCGGATCGCGGCGCTATTTCCAGAAAAGAGTTACACCGGCATCGACACCTCCGCGGAGCTTGTCGGAATTGCCAACCGGGAGATATCCAAGAAAAATATTTCCTTTGAAGAAGGTCATCTGTTTGATCACACTGGTACCTACGATTTTGTCCTGATGCGTCTCCTGCTTCAGCACCTTGACGATATTCCGGCCGCACTGGACCGCGTTTCGCAGCTGACTCGGCCCGGCGGAACAGCATTGATAATCGATGCCAATGACGCCGTGCGCTACTTCTACCCGAAGCTTCCGCAGTTCACGGCATTTTTCGCCGCTTACGCGGAACAGGAGCTACGCGCGGGGCGTGATCGATGTGTGGCCGACCGTATCGAGAAAGCGCTTTCGGAGAGCACCACCTGGATTCATGGCGGCACGCTATCGCTATTAATACCGTCTACGGTCAACCGAAACCTGGAGCTCTTTACGCAGACCTACAGCCTGCTGGTGGATCTAGTACGTGAGGTCGGTGAGCTCACATACGACTTTGGAAGCGTCAAAGAGGCGTGGCGGCGCTGGTCTGTCCTGCCGGACGCCTACACACAGGTAGGGCTGAATTTGATCCGCCTCGACCGGATCTGAAATCAGGTCCGCGTCCGCAGCCCGAGCAGCCGCATGCCGTGGTACACCACCAGCGCGGCGATCGATCCGAGCGCGATGCCGGTGAACGTCAAATCGCCGAGGTGCCAGGTGAAGTCGGCGATGCCGATGATCAACGGGATGGCCGCTGTCATCTGGTTCAGCGGTTGGCCGAAGTCGACGTCGTTGGTAAGCCAGATCCGCACCCCGAGCACGCCGACCAACCCGTACAGCACCACCGTCGTGCCGCCGAGCACCCCCGGCGGAATCGCCGAGATCGCGGCTCCGACCTTGGGGCACAACGACAATGCGATGGCCACCGCCGCAGCGACCCAGTAGGCAGCCGTCGAGTAGATCCGGGTGGCCGCCATCACGCCGATGTTCTCGGCATAGGTGGTCGTCGCCGAGCCGCCGCCGAATCCGGCGAGCGTGGTGGCGACGCCGTCGGCGGCCAACGCGCGGCCGATCAGCGGGTCGAGGTCGCGGTCGGTCATCTGACCGACGGACTTCACGTGGCCGATGTTCTCGGCGATCAGCGCGATGACTGCGGGAAGGAACATCGGCAGCACCGCGAGCGAGAACGACGGGGCCTGAAACTCGGGCAGGCCGACCCACGCCGCGGCCGCGATCTTCGACGTGTCGACGTCGCCGAGCAGCAGCGCCAACACGTAGCCCGCGACGACGGCAAGAAAGATCGCGAGCCTGCCGACGATCCCGCGGAAGAAGGCCAGCGTCACGACCAGCAGCACGAGAGTGACCAGTCCGACCAGCGGGCCCTTCTCGAAATTCGCCTTGGCCGCGGGGGCCAGGTTGAAACCGATCAGGGCGACGATGGCCCCGGTGACGACCGGCGGCAAGGTCACGTCGATCCAGTGCGTGCCGACCACATGCACGACGAGACCGATCACGATCAGTGCAACGCCGACCGCCACCAGTCCGCCGAGGGCGCTGCCGGTGCCGTGGGACGCGACGGCTGCGGTGACCGGAGCGATCACCGAGAAGCTCGAGCCCAGATAGCTGGGCAGCCGATTGCCGGTGATGACCAGGAACAGCACGGTGCCGACCCCGGAGAAGAGCAGGGTGGTGGCTGGCGGGAAGCCGGTGAGCACCGGCACCAGGAAGGTGGCCCCGAACATCGCCACCACATGCTGGGCGCCGATGCCGATGGTGCGGGTCCAGCTCAGCCGTTCGTCTGGCGCTACGACGAAATCGCTATCGGCGCCTGCGTCTACTTGCCTCCATGTCAGCGGGATCACGAGGGACTATCTTGCTCCTCGCGTCCGCGAAAGTATTGTCGCCGCAACCAGTACCCGAGCGCGCCGATAAGCACTACACCTGCCCCGACGAGCACCGAGGTGATCGGCAGCAGGACCGCCAGCACCACGCAGCCGATCAAGCCGGCTATCGGAATCATCTTGCGGCCCAACGTCAGAGCGGAGGCATTCGCGATGGCGTAATACACCAGAACCGCGAACGACGAGAAGCCGATCGCACCTCGTACATCGGCGACCGCTGCGATCACCGCCACCACAGCGCCCACCGCCAGCTCGGCGCGGTGCGGGCCGCCGAACCGCAGATGCAACACGGACAGCGCGTGGGGCAGGTACCGGTCGCGGGCCATCGCCAGCGTCGTCCTCGACACCCCGAGAATCAGCGAGAGCAGCGATCCCAGGGCCGCAACCGCCGCGCCGACTCGGACGACGGGTTCGAGGCCGGCCCGGCCCGCCGCCCGAACCGCATCGGCCAGTGGGGCGCTCGACGAGGCCAGCCCGGCGCTGCCCAACTGCATCAAGACGGCGACCGCGACGATCGCATAGACCGCAAGCGTGATGGCCAACGCAATCGGGATCGCTCGCGGAATCGTGCGCGCAGGGTCGCGGACCTCCTCGCCGAGAGTGGCGATCCGGGCATACCCGGCGAACGCGAAGAACAGCAGGCCGGCCGCCTGCAGTACCCCGGCGATGTGGGCGTCGTCGCCGAGCGCCAGCCGGGAGGTGTCGATGTCGCCGAAGCCGAGCACGGTCACCACCACCGCGGCGAGCACGGCAAGCACGGTCGCCACGATGACGCGGGTGAGCAGCGCCGACTTCTGGATGCCGACGTAGTTGATGGCCGTCAACGCGACCACCGCGGCGACCGCCACGGCGTGGGCATGGCCGGGCCAGGCGTAGAAGCCGACCGTGAGCGCCATCGCTGCGCAGGACGCCGTCTTGCCGACGACGAAACTCCAGCCCGCGGTGTAGCCCCAGAACGCGCCGAGCCGCTCTCTTCCGTAGACGTAGGCGCCGCCGGACTGTGGATAGATCGCGGCAAGCCGGGCAGACGATGTCGCATTGCAGTACGCGACGACGGCCGCGACGGCAAGACCGACGAGCAGGCCCGACCCCGCTGCCGCCGCTGCGGGTGCCAGCGCGACGAAGATCCCAGCCCCGATCATCGAGCCAAGGCCGATCGTCACCGCGTCCGCGGTGCCGAGTCGCCGCTGCAGCGCGGGACCCTCCTGCGTGCTCACCGCACGGATACTAGGTCAGGCGGCCGGGTCCTTTCCGAACGCGGACTCGCGGCCCCAAACAGTCGCCGCGACGAAGACGATGATGGCGAGAAGGATCGAACCGACGGCCACCATCGGGATCGACCAGAGCCGGCGCACCATCAGGGCCGTCTGGCACTGGCCCACATAGTCGCCACCGCGGGACTCTGCGGCCTGCGCGAGGTCGGAGCCGAAGCCCGTGCCGCATTTGATCTGGAAACCGAACTGGTCGTATGCGTCGATGTAGACCGGGAAGTACAGCGCCAGCAGCCCGACGGCGATCAGGCCCATGGCCAGGATGCCGAGGTAGAACGCGCGGTGGTGATAGTGATGCAACGATGCCTCCCGTTCGGCGAATACCCGTCCATTATGTTAATGATCATTCTGACATCGTCGACGGCTTCGGCAAGATTTATCAGTCGAAGTCGGCAGCTATGTGAGCTTGAAGTCCGTTAGGGTGAGCGCCATGGCGCCTACCCCTGACGGTGGCATCCGGCGTCGGCCGAAGGATCGGAAGGCGCAGATCGCCCGCGCGTCGGCGGAGGCGTTCAGCACACTCGGCTATCACTCCGTGAGCATGGAGGCGATAGCGTCGCGGGTCGGGATATCGGCGACCGCGCTGTACCGGCACTATTCGAGCAAGTACGACTTGTTCCGGGATGCCGTGCTGGCACTCGGCGAGCAATTGGTCGAGTGCACGGCGTTCGCCGACGCGGCCGAGGCCGACGCGGGGACCCTGCGCGGGATCATCTCCGCCCTCACCGACACCGCGCTTGCGAATCGCGATTCGGGCGGGCTTTACCGGTGGGAGGCGCGCTATCTGCGCGGGGACGACCAGGCCACCCTGGACAGCCAGGTGCGCACCGTCAACCGCCGAATTCAGCAGTCCCTCATGGCACTTCGGCCGCAGCTCACTTCGCGGCAGCGCTGGATGCTGTCGTCGTCGATGCTGAGTGTGATCGGCAGCATCGTCGATCACCGTGCCAAGTTGCCCGCCATCCAGATACGCGCGGTGCTCGCCGAGGTAGCCACCGCGATCTCGACCGCCGATGTGCCCGAGCCGCCCGACCGGCCCGCCACGGCGCAGCGCAGGGTGTCGGGGGTCGACGCGTCGAAATACGAAGCGCTGCTGACGCAGTCGGTGCTGCTGTTCAACCGTAAGGGCTACCGGGACACGACGATGGAGGAGATCGCCTCTGCGGTCGGCATGCCGACGTCGGGGATCTATCGCTACTTCTCGGGCAAGAACGACATCCTCGCAGCGATCTATCGGCGGGCGGCCGACCGGCTGTCCTCGGAGGCGTCGTCGATCCTCGGCTCGTTCCCCGATCCGGAAGCCGCGCTGACTGCGCTGATCGACGCATATGTGACGCGGTCTTTCGCCCATCCTGAACTTGCCTACGTGTACTACACCGAACGGGCCAACATGGCGCCCGCCGACCAGAAGATCCTGCGAAATCTACAGCGGGCCACCGTCGAATCGTGGGTGCGGCTCGTGGTCGCGATCCGGTCGGACTGGACGCTGGGGCAGGCCCGATTCGCCGTACACGCGGCCATGGCGTTGGTGGTCGACGTCGGCCGCCTCGTGCACTACGACAACACCGCTGCCTCGCGCGAGACGGTCGGCAGGCTGCTGGACCTCACGCTGCTCGGCCGCTACCGGTTGCGGACGACGTTGCCTGCCAGATAGGCGCCGTAGCCGATCAGCCCGACGACGGCCAGTGGCCGGGTCTTCTGCACCGACAAGCCGAGTCCGAGGGCGGTCTCGACGGTGCCGTCGATGTAGACGTGCTTGCGGGTGTCGCGCGGAAACGCCTGTCTGGTCATGCCGTCGAAGAGCGCAGGCTTGATGAAGTGCGAGACGCCGACGCCTGCCAGCGCCAGACCCGCGAACTTCACCACGCGTGATCCTTCAGATCGTTCCTTGGCCACGGCTGATCCCTTCCGTCTATGCAAACATATAGTCGCTCAACGGAAATTGCGATGCTTCGGATACGGCGTTGCGGGTGGAGGTCGGCCGCAGCAGTGCCGCCTCTCCGCTGTCGTTGAAGTAGTAGGACCGCGATGTCGCGCAGTCTCCGCCGTAGAACACCGAGTCGCCGAGCAGGTCGGTCATTCGATCCAGGAAGCGGTCGTTCGCCTCTTCGGTCACTTCGAAGGTGCGGGCATCCCGGCGCTGTAGCTCGCTGAACAGCCGATCCATGTGCCGCATTACGCGTTCGACGGTGTCGAAGTACGACAGGCCGCTGAATGCGTACGGTCCCGCCATGTTCAGGTAGTTCGGGAAGAGCGGCATCGACATACCTTGATAGGCCGCAAACCTGTTCTGCCGCCACCACTTGCCGAGATTGCAGCCGTCGCGCCCAATGACCTCGATGGCGGGGAAGTTGGCGTCCCACAAGTCGAATCCGGTGGCCAACACCAAGGTGTCGACCGGCCTGTTGCGGCCGTCGCGGGTGACGATGCCGTCCGGCTCGATGCGATCGATACCTGCGGTCTCCAAGTGAACGTGCGGCTTGGTGAACGCCCGGTAGTACTTGTTGGAGAAAGTGGGCCGCTTGCAGCCGAAGTCATAGTCGGGGGTGAGTTCTCGACGAAGCTTCCTGTCGCGAATCGTCGCATGGAGGTGCGCCTTCGCAATGAGTGCAGCGCCGTTGTTGAGCCCCGCCCAGCGCCGGAAATCGAGCACCGCCGAAATCAGCATCAATTCCAGGATGTTGTCGGTCACCCAGCGGAAAGCGCGGTGTGCGAGGGGAACTCGGCGGAAAAGCCGCTGAAGGGGTGACACGATGGGGAAGTCGAACTTGGGCACGACATAAATCGGCGTGCGCTGGTAGACGGTCATCTCGCTGACGCGACCTGCCAGTTCCGGGATGAGCTGCACCGCGGTGGCACCCGTGCCGATGAGTCCGACACGCCTGCCGTCGAGGTCGTGGTCGTCGTCCCACGCCGTCGTGTGAACAGTCCGTCCCGCGAACTCCGTGATGCCGGGAATGTCGGGTGTATGCGGCTGGGACAGGAACCCCGTCGCGGTGATCAGGAACCGCGATATCACAGTGCCTCCGCCCGCCAGCCCGACGTGCCAGTTCTGGCTCTCCTCGTCCCAGCAAGCGCTCTCGACTGTCGTGTTGAACCGCATGTGCCGTCGCACGTCGTACTTGTCGGCGACGTGGTCGGCGTACCGCTTGAGTTCGGCACCCGGCGCGAAGAGTCGCGACCATGTCGGGTTCGGCTCGAACCAGTAGGAGTAGGTGGTCGAGGGGATGTCGACGGCCAGGCCGGGGTAGCGGTTCACGTGCCAGGTCCCGCCGAGGTCGTCCTCACGTTCCAGGATGACGAAGTTGTCGTAGCCCAGGCGGTGCAGCTGAATCGCCGCCCCGATTCCCCCGAATCCTGCCCCTATGACGACCGCGTCAAATAGTTGCGAAGTCACGTATCCGAAGATACATAAATTCAAATGTGAGGCCGCTGGGAGTCTCGATCGGCTCAATGCCCGAGGGGGCCGGTGCGCGGCATATCGCTGGTCGCGATGCAGGTCACGGCGCGATCGCCCTGACCCCACGAGTCCTCACTGGGGTACAACACGAACAGCCCGATGCCGGGGTCGCGCGATGCCGACGGCGAGAATTCGGCCAGTTTCGGTGCACACTTGTTCTGATATTCCTCGATGGCGGAACTGCCGGGGAAGTCGCCGTCTGGCATGGTCATGACCGCGAAGATCTCGCCCTTGTGCGGTTCGTTGCACGGCGCGGTGTCGACGGTGAGCACCAGACCGGAAGCGGGCAGGTTCTTGAGGCAGTCGCCCGCCTCCACCTTGGTGGCGCTGACGCTGCCCTTGTCGAAGATCAAGAGGAACACCACCAGGACCGCGGCCCCCAGCACCCATAGTGCGGACAGCACGAGGCCCGCGATCGCCATGCCGCGGCCGCCCTGTCCGGCCCGCGCGCGTCGCAGCCCGACGATCCCGCAGACGACGCTGATCAGAACGCCGCCGAGGATGCCGAAGATCAGCGAGACGATCGCCCACCAGTTGCTGCCGGGCGGCCGCGGCGGATACGGGCCCGGTGGCGGCGGATAGTACGGGCCCTGCGGTTGGGCCGGGTATGCGCCTGGCGGTGGAGGAGGGTACGGCTATGGTTGCGGCGGCGGGTAATACGGTCCTGGCGGTGGCTGACTAGGTGGTGGATCGCCCGGCGGCATGCTCACGACAGCAACCGTAGCGCCGCATCGACGGCCAGTACCGGCACATCGAGCGTCTTCGAGCCGAGATCGTGCCGGGCGCCGGTGACCTCGACGACCTCGGTCGACGCCGGGATCAGCGCCGCCGCGGCGCGCAGCTCGCCGATCGAGCCGAACGGGTCGGACGTGCCGTGGGTGAACACCGTCGGCACGGCGATGCGAGGCAGGTGTTCGGTGCGCAGCCGCTCGGGCTTGCCGGGCGGGTGCAGCGGATAGGAGAACAGCGTCAGCGCGTCGACCTGCACGGTGCCGTCGGCGACCGCCATCGATGTCATCCGGCCGCCGTAGGAGTGGCCGCCCGCGACGACGGGACCGTCGACCGCACGACGCACAACGTCGATGGCCTCGACGACGCCCGCCTGGTCCGTGGCCGCCGATCCGGACGGCGGGCCCTTCGGACGCCGTCGGCGGTACGGCAGGTTGTAGCGCACCGCGAGCCAGCCCCTGCGCGCCCACTCCTCGCAGATCTTCTTCAGCAGCGCAGACTCCCGGCTACCGCCCGCGCCGTGGGTCAGCACGACGACGCCGGTCGGTTCTCCATCGGGTTCGTGGCCGACGCCTGCGATCGCGTCGAAGTTCATGAGCCCAGTCTGAACAACGGCGAGACCGGTCCATGGCCGTGGCCCAACGGGTAGGCGGCGCGCAGACATTCGGTCACCCACGACTTGGCGAACGCGACCGCGTCGGGGACGGCGTAGCCGTGCGCCAGCGCGCTGGCTGCCGCTGCACCCAGCGTGTCGCCCGCGCCGTGGTCGTCGCCGGTGTCGATGCGGGCCGCGCCGAACTCGTAGAAGTCCGCGCCGTCGTACAACAGGTCGGGACTGTCCGGCGAGGACCGCAGATGGCCGCCCTTGACCAGAGCCCACCTGGGGCCGAGCGCGTGCAGCGCGCGGGCCGCGTCGCGTTGTGAGGCGTCGTCGACGACGTCGATGTCGACCAGCAGCCGCACCTCGTCGAGGTTGGGTGTGACCAGCGTTGCGAGCGGAAACAGCACACTGCGAAGCGAATCCAGTGCGCTCGGGTGCAGCAGTGGATCGCCGTGCATCGACGCGCACACCGGATCGACGACGAACGGCACGACGCCCGCGAGACCCTGGCCACGCCAGGTATCGGCGACCGTCTCGATGATGGCGGACGACGCCAGCATGCCCGTCTTGGCCGCCTGTATCCCGATATCGCCCGCCACGGCTTCGATCTGGCCCGCGATGACGTCGACAGGAATCTCGTGAAATCCCTTGACGCCCATCGAGTTCTGCACGGTCACGGCGGTCACTGCCACACAGGCGTGCATGCCGAGAAGTGCGAACGTCCGCATGTCGGCCTGGATCCCTGCGCCGCCACCGGAGTCCGAGCCGGCGATCGTCATCACCCGCCGCGGGGTCTGGCCGCCGGGGGTGAGCGGTAGGAACTCCATGGCGACTCCCTGCGCCTCCCGCGTGGTTGATGGGCGACCCCACGCTAGCGCATGGAACACAAATTGCCCCTCGATGGTTTGTATAGCTAACATATGTGTTTTGAACCGACATGGATACGTAAGCGAAGTTGATGACGACTGAGATCGAGATGACGAAACCCCCTGTTGTGGCGAACGCCGACGTGGCTGTCGTGGAGACCGCTCGCCGCCGCAGGCGAATGGACCACGACCATCCCTTCTACAAGTGGGTGGTGCTGTCCAACACCACGCTGGGCACGCTGCTGGCCACCATCAACGCGTCGATCGTGCTCATCTCGCTGCCCGCCATCTTCCGCGGCATCGGCCTCAACCCACTCGCGCCCGGCAACGTCAGCTACCTGCTGTGGATGCTGATGGGCTATCTGGTGGTCACAGCAGTGCTGGTGGTGCCGTTCGGCCGACTCGGCGACATATTCGGCCGAGTGCGCATCTACAACGTCGGCTTCGTCGTGTTCACCCTCGCAGCCGTCGCGCTGTCCTTCGACCCCTTTCACCTGGGCGGCGGCGCACTGTGGCTCATCGGCTGGCGTGTCGTGCAGGGCGTCGGTGGGGCGATGCTGATGGCGTCGTCGTCCGCGATTCTCACCGACGCGTTCCCGTCCAACCAGCGCGGCATGGCACTCGGCGTGAACATGGTGGCCGCCGTCGCCGGATCATTCCTCGGCCTGCTCATCGGCGGGTTCCTCTCCGAGTGGCACTGGAAGGCGATCTTCTGGGTCGGCGTGCCCATCGGGATCGTCGGCACGATCTGGAGCATCCGTTCGCTGAGGGAACTCGGGGTCCGCACGCCGGGCGGCCTCGACTGGGCGGGCATCGTGTCCTTCGGTCTGGGCCTGACGGTGCTGTTGACCGGCATCACCTACGGCATCCAGCCGTACGGCGACTCGACGACGGGATGGACAAGCCCCTATGTCCTCGGCGCAATCCTCTTCGGTCTGCTGTCCCTGGTGGCGTTCTGCTTCATCGAGCTGCGGGTGGCCGACCCCATGGTCGACATCAGGCTGTTCCGGTCCGCGTCGTTCGGCATGGGTAACCTCGCAGGGTTGATGTCCTCGATGGGCCGCGGCGGGCTGCAGTTCATGCTCATCATCTGGCTGCAGGGCATCTGGCTTCCGTTGCACGGCTACAGCTTTGAGTCGACCCCGCTGTGGGCCGGGATATACATGCTGCCGATGACGGCAGGCTTCCTGGTGGCCGGACCCCTCGCAGGCTCGCTGTCAGACCGGTTCGGCGCGCGCCCGTTCACGGTCGGTGGAATGGTGCTGATGGCGGTGACTTTCGTTGCGCTGGTGATGATCCCGGTTAACTTCAACTACGCGCTGTTTGCGGTGCTGGTGTTCTTCAACGGCCTCGGCGGCGGCATCTTCACCGCGCCGAACACCGCGGCGATCATGTCCAGCGTTCCCGCTGCCCAGCGCGGCGCCGCCTCCGGTGTGCGGGCGACGTTCTTCAACGCGGGCTCGTCGCTGTCGATCGGTGTCTTCTTCTCGCTGATGATCGTCGGGCTGGCCCACACCCTGCCGTCCGCCATGAGCAACGGCCTGCAAGCGCAGGGTGTGCCGGCTTCCGTCGCGCATGACGTGGCGAACCTGCCCCCAGTCGGCAGCCTGTTCGCGGCGTTCCTCGGCTACAACCCGATCGCCGAGCTGCTGGCACCCTCCGGGGCGTTGCAGGCCCCTGGTGTCAACGCCGACGTGTTGACCGGGAAAACCTTCTTCCCGCAGCTGATCACCGAGCCGTTTCACTCCGGCCTGACCGTGGTGTTCATCGCCGCCGCGGTGATGATGGTCATCGGTGCCGTCGCGTCGATGTTCAACCCCGGCCGCTACGGCGCCACCGACGAGGACGATGATTGAGTCACATTCGTTGGCACCGTGGGCTTCTGGCGTAGCTTGCCGACCTGCTCGGCAAGGTAGGTCCGGAGCTTCTCGACGCGAGTCAGATCCTTTTCGGTGTCGAGTACGGCTTTCAGCGCATCCGCCAGATGCGGTGGGAGCTTATCGGCCTCCGCGGCCGGCTCGGAGGCATCCTTTCTTGCCACGTTGTAGAGCATCCGCAGAATCTGCTCTGCACCGTCCAATCTGCCCCAGAGATAATCGTTTTCGCGGTACTTCGCTTCAAAGAAGGCCGCGAAGTGGTGGACAGGAATACCCTTCAGCTTGGCCGGCTTGTCATCGCCGTTCTCGATCGGTGGTTTCAGCGCCTTGGCAGTGAGCGGGCTGAACTGGGCCACTGGGATCGGTGTGAGCTGAGGCAGTTCGCTCAGTGAGATCGTCGGAAACAGGATGCCGTCCCACAGCGCGAATCCCAGGTAGCGGCGCAGCAGCGAGTCCTTCGCCTCCGGTGACTGCCAGTTCGCAGTGTATTGCTGAAATGTGGCAAGAAGTTCGTGGCTGTCATCGCGTGCAGGTGCCAATTCGACGGCATACCTGTCGAATACACCCTGGAGTTCTTGCTGCTTTTTCGTCGCGAAATCCTCGGGATTGAGCTTGACGGCGTCGTTGTCGCTCACGCGCAGAAAATCCAGTGTGTGATCCAGGTCGATCCGCCCGACCGCCGAGAGGGTGACGTTACGGATGTTCGTGATCATCGCCCAAGCCGTTGACTTCAGCGCGTCCAGGTCGCCGGCCGGTGGTCTCCAATTCCGGTCGTCGGCGAAGTCATACAGGTCGTTGATTCCGGTGAGGATGAAGGCCAACCGCCGCTCCCGGTACGGCATGTCGGTCTGCCGCAGGAGATCGCCGAGTGCCCGGGTGTGGCTCCCCTGCCATACGTGGTGCTGACGTGCCCAGGCGATCCACGTCGCGGCGACGAAACCCGCTTTTGCCGACGGTTTGGGATATCCGAAGTACAGATTGATTTCGTCGGCAAGCCGATTGAGCACGGCCTCGAACTTCAGCCGCTGATACGTCGACCATGCCGGGCCGAGTGAATCCCTGGCACTCGCGTAGACCTCGTCCGACACGTCCTGGATCAGTGTGTCCTGTGCCGTGTCGGCGTTGGCCACGGTGAGCTCGTCGAGAAGTCGGGTGGTACTCAAGGCTTCCGGCGCCACTGGCTGCCGCGGCTCGCCGTCACCCGGCATCATGCGCTGCAGGATGGCGTTCGTACGTTTCTTGACGTATTCCTCCTGCTGTTCGGCGATCGCCTGGACCTCGGCTATCCGCCAGTTCATATCGCGCAGCTTGGTCAGATCGGTGAGGATCGGATGGCTGCCCCGCACAGTGGACACTGCGAGGAGGTCCTTGAGGTACCGCCTCTTTTCGTCCTCCCGCTTCTCGGGCGTCGTCGTATAGAGCTCCTGCCCGGGATCGGGCTCGATGTACACCAGCTGTCGGTACACGCGCGTCTGCGCCCTGCGCTTGGTGATCGCGTCGATCACCACATCGAACGGGGCGTTGTCCAGGACGCCTCCGTCGACGAAGTACACGTCATCGGCAGAGGCCGCGTCGTTCTGGCACAGGAACACGGTCTCCGGGTGGAGTCGGACGTCCTTGCCCGCCTGTTTCCCGACTTCGTTCTTGAACGAAGTCTGGCTGACGGGAGCGAATGCGCCGGGAAAGCTCGATGTCGCACGGCCTGCGAACGCGAGGTCGGCGGTGTAGTCCGCGCCGAACTGCACCAGATCGTCCCCCACATTGTGGAACACCAGCACCTGGCGGTAGTCGCGATCGCGATTGCTCGCACCGCCGATACCGGACGGCACCAGCACCTCGAACCCGTCGAGATCCGTTGTCGGCACATACAGTTCCAGCCCCGGGGCAATCAGCGGCAAGAGCGAAGCGCCGTCGGGATATTGCTCCTTCTCCATTTCCGTCAGCGCCTTCAACAAGAGCTTGGACATGTACTCACCACGGAGCGGCGACGATGAGCCGAACAGCGTGAGTAGCTTGCCGACAATCGTCGCAGCGACCTGTGCGGCCAGTCCGAAGATTTTCGTCCCACGGAGTAGCTCGCGGATATCGCCTTGGTCGATCCACACCTTCTTCAAGGGCTCGAGGCTGGCGTTACGCCCGATGGCTTTGCTCAGCGCGATGCCGTTGATGCCTCCTGCGGACGTGCCGCCGATGATGTCGATGCTCACGACCAGCCTCGGCCCCGTGCCTGCGATGTCGGTCAGGGCGTCGAAGTACACGGCCTCCGTTCCGCCGTCGAACGGATTGCCGGTGGGTCGTTCGTCGAACTTCCTTGCGGCACGGAGCAATTTGTGAAGTTCCTTGGTGACCCCGTGCATGTACACCGCCAGTGACACGCCGCCGTAGCACACCAATGCCAACCGCAACTCGGCTTGTTGGTTCTTCATCATGGCCCCCGGTTCTTCGGCACCGGAACCTCCCAGCGGTGCTGACGTGAGCGTAAGTCGCCACCACCTCATTGTGGAGAGTTTGAGCCAAAGGACTTTGGACTCTGACGGCCAAGCCAGGGGGCGACCTAGGCTCCGCAAATGGCAGCGTTGCCGGTGGTCGCGAAAGCGTGGGACCACACCAAGATCAAGAGGCGTCCGCCCTCGGTCGCGCAGATGGTCGTCGACCGGGTCAAAGCGACACCGCAGCTGGAGGCCTTCCGCTATCCGACCAACGACGGCTGGACAAGCGTCAACTGGCAGGAGGTCGGTGACCGGGTCAAAAGTATTGCGGCGGGCCTGATCTCGCTTGGCATTGAGCCTGAAGACAGAGTGGCGCTGGCCTCGTCGACGCGTTACGAATGGGTGCTTGTCGACTTCGCGATCATGTGCGCGGGCGCAGCCACCACAACCGTGTACCCGACGACGAAAGCCGGCGACGTCGCGTACATCGTCGGCAACTCGGGGAGCCGTGTCGTTGTCGCCGAAGACGAGGCCCAGATCGACAAGTTGCGCGAGCATCGTCACGAACTTGCCGGAGTGATGAAGGTTGTGATCATCGACGGCGAGGGGGACGGCGACTGGGTGATCACCCTCGAAGAGCTCGAGCACCGCGGCGACAAGCTGCTCACCGAGTCGCCTGGCGTGGTCGATGAACGCGTTGCCAACATCGGCTCTGGGGACTTGGCCAGCATCATCTACACGTCTGGCACCACCGGTAAGCCGAAGGGCGTCCGGCTCACGCACGGGGCGTGGACCTACACGGCTGCGGCGATCGATGCATTGAATGTCCTTGGACCCTCTGACTTGAATTTCCTGTGGCTACCGCTGGCCCACGCCTTCGGCAAGGTCATGTTGGCACTGCCGCTGCTGATCGGCTTCCCGACCGCAATCGACGGACGGGTGGACCGGATCGTCGCCAATCTCGCGGAGCTGCATCCCACGGTGATGGGCGCGGCGCCGCGGATCTTCGAGAAGGCGCATGCGCGAATCCTCGCGACGGCGGCCGAGGAAGGGGCCGTCAAGAAACGGATCTTCGATTGGGGCATCGGGGTGGGGCTGAAAGTCTCACGGGCCCGGCAGGCGGGGCACCCGACGTCGATGGCGCTGAAGGTCCAACACAAGATCGCAGACAAGCTGGTGTTCTCGACGATCCGTGAGCGGTTCGGCGGCCGGCTGCGGTTCTTCGTGTCCGCGGCTGCCGCGTTGGACCGCGATGTCGCCCAGTGGTTCGACGCGGTGGGCATCGTCGTGCTGGAGGGCTACGGGCTGACCGAGACCGCGGCTGCGTCGTTCATCAATCGGCCGGATGCGTACCGCTTCGGAACCGTCGGCTGGCAGTTCCCGGAAACCGAGGTCAAGATCGCCGGCGACGGCGAGATCCTCCTTCGCGGGCCAGGCGTGATGACGGGCTACCACGATTTGCCCGACGCGACCGCCGAGGCGCTCGAGCCGGACGGCTGGTTCCACACCGGCGACATCGGCGAGGTGGACGCCGACGGCTTCCTGCGGATCACCGACCGCAAGAAGGACATGTTCAAGACCTCACAGGGCAAGTTCGTCGCGCCGTCGCCGATCTCTGCGGCGTTCAAGGGCATCTGCCCGTACGCGGGTGAACTGATCGTGATCGGCGAGGGCCGGCCGTACTGCGTCGCGCTGATCAGCCTCGACGGGGAAGCGATTGTCGACTGGGCGGGCAAGAACGGGATGGCCGACGAAACCTTCGCCGAGATCGCCCGCGACGAGAAGACCCACGAGCTGATCAGTGGGTACGTCGACGTGCTGAACAAGCAGCTCAACCGCTGGGAACAGATCAAGAAGTTCGCCATCATCGACCGCGAGCTGTCCATCGAGGCCGGTGATCTCACACCCAGTCTGAAGCTGAAGCGCAACGTCGTCGTCAAGGATTCCAACGATTTGATCGGCGCACTCTACGAATAGTGGGGGGCGCACATGCCGCGCTTCTTCGGCCCGGAGGGCACAAATATAGGGAAACACCCGATTTCTCTTCCGGCCTCGACTCCATAGCGTCAGGACAGCAAGTCCACAGGAAAAGACTGGGTAGCCCACGACGCTCTCACAGGTGATTCGCACGATGTCCGTCGCCGCGGGTGTCCGACCAAGCCGTCGGGGTGGCGCAATGCCAGCCGAACACCAGCCAGCAGTGCCCCCAGGAGCCCGAGGTTCACTTCACCCTCCCCGCGGGAGCTGACGTTCAGGCCTTCTTCACCGCGGACGCCGGACACTGCTCGGACATCAACGTGCGGCCGATCAAAGACAACCCGGAGACCGGGTGGTACCCAGCCGGCGATTGGCAACGGGTCGGGCCCGGGCAGACAGTCAGTGTCAAGACAGACATGGCGCCAGGGCCACACACCCTCAAGGTGCAGGCCCAAGGCCTCGAGGGCGGTTGCAACACCGGCCACCTCGACGCCTGGGGCGGGAGCATCCGGGTTGAGTCGACGGTGAGACCCACCGAGGCGTCGAAACCGGGGGATCAATTCCAGATACCGGTCTTCGGCCCGGCCGGACCGGACGATCTCGATGTCAACTGAGGTCTGCTAGCCGAGTTCGACGAGCACCGGCGCGTGGTCGCTGGGCGCCTTGCCTTTTCGCTCCTCTCGGACGATCTCAGCGTGTGACACGCGTTGCGCCAGCGCGGGGGAGCCGAGGATGAAGTCGATGCGCATGCCCCGGTTCTTCGGGAATCGCAGCTGGGTGTAGTCCCAGTAGGTGTAGACGGCCGGTCCCGGCGTGAAAGGCCTTACCACGTCTGCGAATTGAGCCTCGACGATCGCGTTGAAGGCCGCGCGTTCCGGCCCGGTGACGTGGGTGCTGCCCTGGTAGAACTCGACGCTCCACACGTCCTCGTCGGTCGGCGCGATGTTCCAGTCACCCGTGAGCGCGATCTGCGCCTGCGGGTCTTCGGCCAGCCATCTGCGCGCCGTATCCCTCAGCGCGGCAAGCCATGCCAGCTTGTAGCCATAGTGCGGCGAATCGACAGTGCGGCCGTTGGGCACATACAGGCTCCAGACCCGCACGCCGTCACAGGTGGCACCGAGCGCGCGGGCCTCGGCGGCGGCCTCCACGTCCGGATTGCCGCTCCACGTCGGCTGCCCGTCGAAGCCGACCTGGACGTCGTCGACGCCGACCCGCGACGCGATCGCCACGCCGTTCCACTGGTTGAAGCCGCAGTGCACGACCTCGTAGCCGATGGCGGCGAACGGCATCGTCGGGAACTGATCGTCGGCGCACTTGGTCTCCTGCATCGTGAGCACGTCGACGTCGGCGCGTTCCAGCCAGTCGGTGACGCGGTCGACACGGGCCCGGATCGAGTTCACGTTCCACGTCGCCAGCCGCATCGCTACAGGTTACGGGCGTCGATGTAGCGGGTTCGGTGCGCAGCGGTGAACCCCAGCCGCTCATACAGCGCGATCGCGGGCGCGTTGTCGGCCAGCACCTGCACGTAGCAGCGGGTGGCGCCCTGTTCGCCGGCCCACGCCATCAGCGCCGAGCACAGCGCCCACGCATGGCCACGGCGCCGCTGGTCGTCGGCCACCCGCACGGCCGACAACCCCGCCCAGCGGGTGCCGTCCGGTGCGGGCGTCACTGCGGCGCGTCCGACGGCGGCACCGGCCCGGATGCCGAACACCACTGCGCCGTCGACGACGGCGGCCAGCACGTCGACGGGGACGTCGCGTTCGTAGAGCCGCAGCCACTTCTCGTCGGGACGCGGCGACAGCGCCACCGTCGCGTCCGGCGCACCGGCGGGCAGATCGCGCACCATGACCTCCGTCTCGAGATGCACCGGAACACCTTTCGGCAACGTCAGCAACCGGTCGGGCACCGCAAGCCACGGGGTCTGGCCGCGTCGTGCGTACCATTCGGCGATCGCCGGCAGTGCACTCGCGCCGGCCTCGAGGCCAAGCGGCACAGCCGAATTCGCGCGATGGGTGTGACCGCCCGCGCCGCGCAGCAGCCAGCCGTCCATCCACGTCCGCTCGGTGCCGGGCCAGGCCAGCGCGGCGGCGTGCTCGAGCGCGCGGATCTGCGACGTGCGAAGCGGCGCCGCCGTCAATGCCCGCACCGCGACGACATCCTCGGGCGCGATCTCCACCACCGCACCGGTTTTCGTCTGCACCCGCAGCCGTGCACCGGTTTCGATCAGATGACCGACCACATCGGTCAGCGGCGGCACCGAACCGGCCGGGCGCCGGTAGCGCAGACTGACCCTGGTACCCACCGCGGGGAGACCGGCCACGCTAGTGACCGAACGGGTCAGGGTCCTCGCCGGGCATCCACGTCAGCCCGGGAACACCCCAGCCGTTCGCCTTCACCGCCCGCTTCGCGCTGCGAGCGAACCTGCCGACCAGCCGGTCCAGGTACAAGAAGCCGTCAAGGTGCCCGGTCTCGTGCTGCAGCATGCGCGCGAACAGCCCGGCGCCCTCGAGCGTGATCGGGTTGCCGTCGGCGTCGAGCCCGGTCACCCGCGCCCAGTCGGCGCGGCCGGTCGGGAAGGACTCGCCGGGCACCGACAGGCAGCCTTCGTCGTCGTTCTCCGGATCCGGCATCGTCTCGGGCACCTCGGAGGTCTCGAGCACGGGGTTGACGATCACGCCGCGGCGGCGCGCCGTCTTCCCGCGGTCTTCGGCGCAGTCGTAGACGAACACGCGCTTCGACACGCCAATCTGATTGGCCGCCAGGCCCACGCCGTACGCGGCGTCCATCGTGTCGAAGAGATCTGTGATCAAGTCGGCCACATCTGACGGCAGCGAACCATCGTCGGCCACCGGCACCGGAGTGGTCGCGGTGCGTAAGACGGGATCTCCGACGATTCGGATGGGTACGACTGCCACGGTTGGCAAGCTTAAGTGAGCCGACTCGCCCGGTTGGCTGACGGCCCAACAAGCGAAGCCGTGGTTGAATATTCGCCGTATCGCTAGCGAGCTTTCAGTGGGAAGGGTCCACGAGCAACATGGACGGCGCCATGGCGCGGACTGAGCAATCCGGGGACGACTCCGACCTCACCGATGGGCTGACCCGACGCGAACACGACATTTTGGCGTTCGAGCGCCAGTGGTGGAAATACGCGGGCGCCAAGGAAGACGCCATCAAGGAATTGTTCTCGATGTCGGCGACGCGCTACTACCAGGTGCTCAATGCGCTTGTTGACCGCCCCGAGGCGCTGGCAGCCGATCCGATGCTGGTCAAGCGCTTGCGGCGGCTGCGGGCCAGCAGGCAGAAGGCGCGGGCCGCGCGCCGCCTCGGCTTCGAGGTGACCTGAGGTTTCGCGGGTCGCCATACCGCGCCGATACAGTAGGGCTCGATGAACGAGCGTCATTCCGACTCCTCCGGGCTGCCCCTTCGCGCCATGGTGATGGTGCTGCTGTTTCTGGGTGTGGTCTTTCTGCTGGTCGGATTCCAGGCCATGGGCAGCGGCGATGACACCAGCGCCGACGATTCGCCGGTGGCCACCGTGTCCAGCAGCACGCCGCCGCCGACGTCCACCGCGCCCGCACCGGCCGCCAAGGCCGATGTGCGGGTCTACAACATCTCGGAGACCGCAGGGGCGGCCGAGAACACCGCGACGCAACTGCGCGCCGCCGGCTGGAACGTCACCGAGACCGGAAACCTCACCCTGGACGGCGTGACCGCGACCACCGTCTACTTCAGCGACGCGCCCGGCGAGAAAGAATCCGCCGATCAGGTCGGCCAACTGCTTCAGGCCCCTGTCGAGCCGAGGACACCCGCGTTGGCCGACCAACCACCGGGCGTGATCGTGGCGGTGACGGGATAGGCTCACGGCATGCTTGCCTCCCTCTGCTCCTCGCGTGCGCAGAAGACCGTGTCCGTCGCCGCCTTGTTCGCCGTACCCGCACTCGCGTTGAGTGCCTGCAGCCCCAACGAACCGGTGGCTACCCAGCCGGGAACCACGCCGTCGATCTGGACCGGCTCGCCTGTGCCGTCCGCGTCCGCCGGTCCGGGCGGAGGTGAAGGACAGGCGGCGGGCCAGAAACTCACCGCGCAACTGAAGAACGCCAGCGGAGCCACGGTGGCCACCGCCGACTTCGATTTCAGCGCCGGCTACGTGACCATCACGGTGAAGACCACCGCCTCGGGCCAGCTGACCCCGGGATTCCACGGCCTGCACATCCACTCGGTGGGCAAATGCGAAGCCGCCTCGGTCGCCCCGACCGGAGGGGAACCCGGAGACTTCAACTCGGCGGGCGCACATTTCCAGGCGCCCGGCCACAGCGGCCATCCCGCCAGCGGTGACCTGACGTCGCTGCAGGTGCGTGAGGACGGCACCGCAGAGTTGGTCACGACCACCGACGCGTTCACCGCAGAGGATCTGGAGGCGGGCGCGAAGACGTCGATCATCATCCACGAGAAGGCCGACAACTTCGCCAACATCCCGCCGGAGCGCTATCAGCAGATCAACGGCACTCCGCCTCCCGACCAGATGACGCTGGCCACTGGCGACGCCGGAAAGCGGGTCGCGTGCGGTGTTATCGGCACCGGTTAGCAGTCGAATCGATTTCGCCGGGTCGCCCCGGCCGACCGTTGGCGTCGAGTGGGAATTCGCCCTCGTCGACGCCGAGACCCGCGACCTGAGCAACGAAGCCGCCGCGGTGATCGCCGAGATCGGTGAAAACCCGCGCGTTCACAAGGAATTGCTGCGCAACACCGTCGAGGTGGTCACGGGCATCTGCGAGAACGCGGGTCAGGCGATGGACGACCTGTCGGCCACCCTGCGGCCCGCGCGCCGCATCGTGCGCGATCGTGGCATGGAGTTGTTCTGCGCCGGGACACACCCGTTCGCGAAGTGGTCGGCGCAGAAGCTGACCGACGCGCCGCGGTACGCCGAACTGATCAAACGCACGCAATGGTGGGGCCGCCAGATGCTGATCTGGGGTGTCCATGTGCACGTGGGGATCTCGTCGGCACACAAGGTCATGCCGATCGTCACGTCACTGCTCAACCACTATCCGCACCTGCTGGCGCTGTCGTCGTCGTCGCCCTACTGGGACGGTGAGGACACCGGGTATGCCAGCAACCGGGCGATGATGTTTCAGCAGTTGCCGACGGCCGGTCTGCCGTTCCACTTCCAGACGTGGGCGCAATGGGAGGGCTTCGTCCACGACCAGAAGAAGACCGGCATCATCGACCACATGAACGAGATCCGTTGGGACATAAGGCCTTCTCCGCACCTGGGCACGGTCGAAGTTCGCATCTTCGACGGCGTCTCCAACGTTCGTGAGCTCAGCGCACTGACGGCATTGACCCACTGCCTGATCGTCGATCTGGACCGGCGGCTGGACGCGGGCGAGCAGCTGCCGACCATGCCGCCCTGGCATGTGCAGGAGAACAAATGGCGCGCAGCGCGTTACGGCCTCGACGCGGTGATCATTTTGGACGCCGACAGCAATGAACGGCTCGTCACCGAGGACCTCGACGAGCTGCTCAACCGGCTCGAGCCGGTCGCCAAGTCCCTGCGCTGTGCCGACGAGTTGGCAGGCGTTGCCGACATCTACCGGCTGGGCGCGTCCTATCAGCGCCAGCGGCGGGTCGCCGAGGACACCGACGGCGATCTGCGGGCGGTGGTCGACGCGCTGGTGAGCGAGCTGGACATCTGACGATGCCCATCACCCCGATGTTCCCACTGGAGCGGGCGATGTTGCCAGGAGAGGAGCTGCCGCTGCGGATCTTCGAGCCCCGGTACTCCGCACTGGTGGCCGACTGCCTCGCGACGGACGACCCCGCGTTCGGCGTCGTGCTGATCGAGGCCGGCCGCGAGGTGGGCGGCGGCGACGCCAGAAGCGACGTCGGGACGCTGGCCCACATCACCGAGGTCGCCGACTTCGGCGACGGGCGCTACCGGCTCAATTGTGTGATGGCCGAACGGATCCGGGTGCGCCAATGGCATCCCGACAACCCCTACCCGCAGGCGGCCGTCGAGCTCTGGCCCGACGAGCCGGGCGAGGCGGTCCCGGCCGACGCCATCCGGGACGTCGAGGACAACATGATCGCGCTGTTCGAGCGGATCGCAGGCTCGCAGGGCGCCGACGTCAATGCGCGCGACATCGTCGCCGGTGCCGACGCCGCGCCTGACGCCGCAATGTGGTTGTACACGTTGGCAACCCGTCTGCCGATGGGCCAGGCCGACCGGTATTCGGTGCTGGCCGCACCGACTGTCGCGGCACGTCTGACGGCGCTGCGCGACGCCGTCGAGACCGTCAGCGCGCTGGTCGAGTTTCAGCTGTCGGGCGACTAGCGGGTCAACGTCGGAGCCGCTCCGGTGCCGACATTCAACCTCGCCTCGACGAAAGCCGTTCGCGGCGTTGTGTCGTCGTCGGTCGTGCGGCTGTATCGCTTCATCAGATCAGCGGCGTCGATCGCCGACACCTCCCAGCCGTGCGCTGAGAACCAGTCGGTCACCTCGGTGCGGTCCTCGATGAACCACAGGTCCTGCGCGTCCGGTGTCTCGTCCGGCACGCCCTCCTGTTCGCGCATCTGTCGCATCCGTTCGCGGCGACTGGCGAGATACTCCGGATCGAAGAACCCGGCCCCGAAAGCCTCAACCCCGACGCGGCTGCCGCGAGCGCTGAGGCTCGCGATGCGCTCGAAAAGCAGATCTTGACCGTCGGCGGGCAGATACGGCAGCAACCCCTCGGCCGCCCACGCCGTCGGCTCGCCGGGATCGAATCCCGCATCCCGCAACGCCTTCGGCCAGTCTTGTCGGAGATCGACGGGAACCGGGACGTACCGGATCGCGGGGTCGGCGCCGCGGTTGTGCAGCGTCTCGGTCTTGAATGCCAGCACCTTCGGTTGGTCGATCTCGTAGACCACGGTGCCGTCGTTCCATGGCAGCCGCCACGCCCTGGCGTCCAGGCCCGCGGCGAGAATCACCGCCTGCTCGATGCCGGAGGCTGCCGCGGCGATGAAGAACTCGTCGAACCATTTGGTGCGCGACGCGGCGTATCCCGAGATCGAGCGGATCCGCTCGACCATGTGTTGGGGCGGCAGCGTCCAGCCGCGTGCGATGGCCTCTTCGATGAACACCTCGGCATACGGGTCGGTGAACAACGGACACTCCGACGTCGCCTCCTGAGAGCGCGCCCACGCCACGCCCAAAGCGGTCGCGCCGACGCTTTCGGTGATGTCCCACGAGTCGTCGTCAGTTCGTGCCATTCGTTCCGCCTTCGGCGTACTCGTGCAGTTCGTCGGTGGTCAGCTGGTCGTGAAGGTTCTGCTCGCGATAGGCCAGTTGGCCCACCCGATTCGCCACGACGGGCGCGGTGATCAAGGTGAACGTGCCGGTCAAAATCAGCATGCCGACGTCCACATTGCCACGTAGCCGGATCGCCGCCCCGGCCAGCACCAGCAGCAGGCCAAGTACCTGCGGCTTGGTCGCCGCGTGCATGCGCGAGAGCGTGTCGGGGAACCGAACCACGCCGATCGCGGCGGTCAGTGCCAGCGTCGACCCGCTGAGCACCAGCACGGCCGTCACTACGTCCAGTGCGCTCATCGTCGGTACCTGCTCTCGGGTCGGCGGCGATCGGGCACCCGGAACCGGGCCACGCTGACCGAGCCGACGAAGCTGATCAGCGCGAGCGCGGTGAGGCTGTACGTCACCGTGGTGTCGAGGCTGAAAGCCGCCCACGTCCCGATCGCACACATCGTCACGGCCACCAGGGTGTCCAGCGCGACCAACCGGTCCAGTGTGGTGGGCCCGGCGAGAATCCGGAACATCACGATGGCCGCGGCCGCCGCCAGCATCACGGCGGCGATCACCCATATGGTGTTCATCCGGTCTCCTCCCTGACGACGGGCTTCCAGTCGGCGTCGCGTTCGAACGTCGCCACCAGCAGCCGCTCCATCTGCTCGACCTGGCGGTAGAAGCGGCCGACTGCCTTTTCGTTGCCGACGTCGATGACGTGTACGTAGATCAACCGTCGTTCCTGGTCGATCTCGAGGACCATCGAGCCGGGAATGAGGGTGATGATGTTGACGGCCAGTGCCAGCACCAGATCGGACTTGATCGCCAACCGGGCGCGCAGCACGGCGCTGCGCGGCGCCGGTCCCGGCTTGATCGCCAGCCAGGCCACCTGCAGTGACGACAGCACCAACTGGTAGGCGACGACGATGATCAGTCGCACCAGCGACAGCGGGTGCACCCGGCCTTCGACCGGCACGGCAGGCAGCGGCAAGAGCACCGTGATCAGCACGGCGACCAGCAGGCCGCCGATGATGTTGGCGGCGGATACTTTGCCCCACAACAGAACCCAAACCAGCACCAGCCAGCACAGCACCCACGCGCGCAGCATGTGATGTCTCATGGCCTCGCCTCCGAAAGAACCGCGGAGATGTAGCGGTCGCGGTCGAGCACCTCGGCGGCAGCGCGATTGGCGTACGCGACGATAGGGCCTGCCAGCACGGTCAGCGTCAGCCCCACTGCGATGAGCGCCGCGGTCGGGACGAGCATGCCCACCGGCATGCGCCCGACGTCGTCGCGCTCGTCCAACGCGATGTCCTCGGTGTCGTCGAGCAGCACCGACGGAGCCGCCGCGGCGAGATGGCCCTCTGGCGCATCGGCGCGGGCACGCCAGAACGCCAGGGTCCAGACGCGGGAGATCACGTACAGCGTCAGCAGGCTGGTCAGCACGCTGCCGCCGACGAGCAGCCACGCCAGCACGGATCCGTTCTTGGCGCCGGCCTCCAGCAGCGCGACCTTGCCGATGAACCCGGAAAACGGCGGAATACCACCGAGATTGAGTGCGGGCACCACGAACACGAATGCCAGCAGCGGGCTCGCCGCAGCCAGCCCGCCGAGGCGCTGCAGCGTCGAAGCACCCGCCTGCCGCTCGATCAGACCGACGACAAGGAACAGCGTCGTCTGCACCAGAATGTGGTGCGCGACATAGTAGATCGCGCCCGACAGCCCCAGCTGGCTGGACAGCGCGACACCGAAAACCATATAGCCGATGTGGCTGACCAGCGTGAAGGACAACAGCCGCTTGATGTCGCTCTGGGCGATGGCGCCGAGGATGCCGACGACCATGGTGAGGAACGCCGCCACCATCAGCATCCGGTCCAGCCCGGCGCCAGGGAACAGCAGTGTGTGTGCCCGGATGATCGCGTACACACCGACTTTCGTCAGCAGGCCTGCGAACACCGCGGTGACGGGTGCCGGCGCGGTCGGGTAGGAGTCGGGCAGCCAGCTCGACAGCGGAAACACCGCCGCCTTGATGCCGAAGGCGACCAGCAGCACGGCGAACAGCGCGCTGCGCGTACCCGCCGAGACCCCGTCCAGCCGGACGGCGACCTCGGCCATGTTGAGGGTGCCGGTAGCGGCGTACACGAGCGCGATACCGATCAAGAAGATCATCGACGACACCATCGACACCATCACGTACGAGATGCCGACCCTGACCCGCTCGGTGCTCGCGCCGATCGTCAACAGCACGAAGCTCGCCGCAAGCAGCACCTCGAATCCGACGAACAGGTTGAACAGGTCACCGGCCAGGAATGCGTTGCACACGCCTGCCGACAGCACGAGATAGGTGGGCAGGAAGATCGACACCGGCTGGTGTTCCCCGCCGTCACGGATGCCCTGCCCGATGGCGTAGAGCACCACGGCAAGCAACACGATCGAGGAGACGACCAGCATCAGCGCCGAAAGCCGGTCCACCACAAGCGTTATGCCCAGTGGCCCCATGCCGGGCACACTCTGGGCCCAGCCGCCCACGTGCAGTGCAAGCGTGCCGTCGCGGTCCGTCAGGTACAGCAGCGCAGCGCACACCGCCACCACCGCCGACAACGCGGCCAGCGTGATGGCCCGTTGCAGCCGCGGTCGGCGCCCGGCGAACATCGTCGCCGCCGCTGCCAGCAACGGGATCAGCACCGGCAGCGGGGTGAACACCGACGAGGTGCTCATCGCGACCCCTCCAGCCCCGGCAACGCGTCCAGCTCGTCAGGTTCGTCTGTGTCGCGGGCCGTCTCGGGTGCCGGTCGGGCTTCGTCGAGTGCCTCCAGCTCCTCGTCGGTGAGCGCAGCCACGCGGGTGTCCTCGGGATCGTTGGCGACCTCTTCGTCGGTGGTCAGCCGGTAGGTGCGGTAGATCAACGACAGCACGAACGCCGCGATACCCATGCTGATGACGATGGCGGTGAGGATCATGCCCTGGGCCAACGGATCTGCGGTCATCGTCTCGCCGTCGCTGGTCCTGCCGCGCACCGGCGGATTGCCCGAAGGGCCGCCGACGGTCAGGATCAACAGGTTGACGGCGTTGCCGATGAGCAAGAGCCCGAGCAACATTCGGGTGAGATTGCGCTCCAGCAGCAGGTACACCCCGACGCTGGTGAGTCCACCGATCAACACGAGCGGCACCAGGAAGGTCGTCATCGTGCCGCCGCCGCTGATCGCTGCTCGGCCATCTCGACGTCGACCCTGGCGCCCAGGCTGCGCAGCACATCGAGGACGAGGCCGACGACGATCAGGTAGACGCCGAGGTCGAAGAACAGCGCGGTGACGAGCTTCACGTGGCCGAGCACCGGGAGGTCGAACTGCAGCACCGCCGATGACAGCACCGGAGCGCCGAGCAGCAGTGACGCCACGGCGGTGCCCGCCGACAGGCCGAGTCCGACGCCGAGGATCTTGCCCGCGTCCAGCGGCAGTGTCTCGCCGAGTTCGTAGCGACCGCCCGCGAGATACCGCAGCACGAGAGCCAGCCCGGCGGTCAGCCCGCCCGCGAAGCCGCCGCCGGGCGTGTTGTGGCCCGCGAAGAAGAAGTACGCAGACAGCACCATGATGAGCGGGAAGATCATCCGGGTCGCGACCTCGAGCACGAGCGAGCGGTGTCGCGGGTCGCGCAGCTCGCTGCCGCGCAGCCAGGTGATGTCGCCTGCGGCAGGGCTGTTCGCGATCGCCGAAGGCGGCGCAATGTCGGGCTGTCCGGCGTCGGAGACTCGCGGTGCGGCACCGAAACGCCGATGGCGGAACACCATTGACGCCACGCCGGTCGCGGCCACCAGCAGCACCGAGATCTCGCCGAGCGTGTCCCACGCGCGGACGTCGACCAGCAGCACATTGACGGTGTTGGCGCCGTGCCCGCGGTAGTACGCGGCGTCGGGCAGCAGCTCGGCGATCGGGGTGCCGGTGCGGGCGGCCATCGCGAACACCGCCAGGGTGGTGACGCTGGCCCCGACGGCCAGCGCAAGTGCGGCCCGCGGCAGCCGGTGCCTGCGGATGTTGGCGCGGTTGGATTCGGCGGGCAGTGTCCGCAACACCAGCACGAAGACGACGAGCGTCACGGTTTCCACCAGGAACTGCGTCAGCGCCAGGTCGGGCGCGCCGTGGAAGGCGAAGATGGTGCCGCACCCGTAGCCGGTGACACCGACCAGAAGCACGGCGGCCAGCCGGTTGCGCATCACGGTGGCACCGACCGCGGCGGCCAGGATCAACAGGCCGACGACCACCTGAAGCGGCGAGTCCCACAGTGCGAACTCGGGCCGGTCGCGCGCACCGAGCGCCAGCACCACGATCGGCACCAGTGCAAGCGTCGACAGGATCACCGCCTGGGTGGCGGGAATCGAGCCGCGCTGGGTGGCGCCGGTGAGACGAATGGACAGCACATCCAAACCGCGGATCATCCCGTCATAGATGCGGTCGGCGTTGCCCAGCGGCAGGTAGGCCAACCGGGTCCGGCGCAGAGCGGACCTGCCGAAGAAGGCGGCGGTGCCGATCGCCAGCACGGCGGCGGACAGCAACAGCGGTAGCCCGAACCCGTGCCACAGTGCGAGGTCGTAGTCCGCCCCGCCGGGAACCGTGTCGGCGTAGGTGTCAAGCGCGCGGTCGAGCGGGGCAGGCCACAGCCCGAAGACCAGCCCTGCGGTCGCCAGGATGGCGGGCGCCGCCAGGAACGTGGCGGGCGGCTGGTGCATGGCGGCGACGCGCTTGCTGGGTTCGGCCCTGCCCTTCCTGGCGAACGCGCCCCACAGGAAGCGCAGGCTGTAGATGGTGGTGAACACGGAGCCGAAGACGATGCCGGACAACACGAAAGGCGCTGCCGAGCCCAGGGATTCGCTGTGCAGAAGGGTTTCGTAGTCGGCTTCCTTGGCGACGAAGCCGAGGAACGGCGGCAGCGCGGCCATGCTCGCGGTCGCGCCGACGGCGATGACCATCAGCGGCCTGCTGCGCTGCCCGAGCCAGGCCAACCTGCGAATGTCGCGGGTGCCGGTGGCGTGGTCGATGACGCCGACGACCATGAACAGCGCGGCCTTGAACATGGCGTGCGCACACAGCAGGGCGAGTCCGGCCAGCATCAGGTCGCTGCCACCGGCGCCGACCATCACGGTGATCAAGCCCAACTGGCTCACCGTGCCGAACGCCAGGATCAGCTTCAGGTCGTACTCGCGCACTGCGCGCCAGCCGGCCAGCAGCACCGTCAGCACACCGAGCGTGACCACCATCGGGCGCCACGGCGGCGCGTCGGCGAAGCCCGGTGTCATCCGCGCGATCAGGTACACCCCGGCCTTGACCATCGCCGCGGCGTGCAGGTACGCGCTCACCGGCGTCGGCGCGGCCATCGCGCCCGGCAGCCAGAAGTGCAGCGGCACGATGGCCGATTTCGCCAGTGCGCCAACGAGAATCAGCACGATGGCGATCGATGCCGCAAGGCCCGACGGCGGTGCGGCGATCACTTCGGACAACAGATAGGTGCCCGAGATCGTGCCGAGCACGACGATGCCCACCAGCATGGCGAGCCCGCCCGCCGTGGTCACCAGGAGCGCCTGCATGGCCGCCTTGCGGCTGGTGGCTCGTTCGGCGTAATGGCCGACCAACAGGAAGGACAGCACGGTGGTGAGCTCCCAGAACACGTAGAGCACCAGCATGTTGTCGCTGACCACCAGGCCGAACATGGCGCCCGCGAACGCGACCAGCTCAGCGGCGAAGCTGGGCAGCCGCTTCTCGGTGCTCTCGTCGCGGTGGTGGAAGTAGTCGGCGCAGTAGAACAGCACCAGCGCACCGATGCCGAGCACCAGCACGCTCATGATCGCCGCGAGGGCGTCGAAGCGCAGCGCGATGTTCATCGACAGGTCCGGCACCCACGGCACCGTGACACTGCGTGGGTCTCCCCGTCCCGGCCAGTTCAGCGCGACCCAGACCAGAGAGCCCAGCGGAACGAGGGACAGGGGATAGAACGCCATCCGCCCCCACCGGTACACCAGCAGGGGTGCCAACGCGGTTGCGACCGCGTGGGCGAACAGAATGGCGAGCATGGCTGAATCGCATTCTACGTGGGCCGATGCGGCTACCATCCCGCGTCGTGGAGACCTCCGATGTGGTAGTGGTCGGCGCCGGGCCGACCGGCTTGATGCTCGCGGGCGAACTCGCCCTGGGCGGCGTCGACGTCCTGCTGCTCGAGGAGCGCATCGAGGCGCCCAACATCACCAGGGCGTTTGCCGTGCATGCGCGCACTCTCGAGCTGCTCGACGCCCGCGGCATGGCCGATGAGCTGTTGACGCGCGGCGTGCCGGTCTACGAGATCGCCCCGCCCGGCGGAGTCACGATGAACCTGCGTGAGCTGCCGACCAAGTTCGGGATGCTGTTGGTCGTCCCGCAAAGCGGGACGGAGCAGGTGCTGCAGGCGCGGGTGGAAGAACTCGGCGTCTCGGTCCAGCGCGGCGCGGAGGTCGTCGGGCTTACCCAGGACGACGACGGCGTGACGGTGCAGTGCGCAGACGGAAACACCGTTCGGGCGAAATACGTGGTGGGTTGCGACGGCGCGCACAGCACGGTTCGGCGGCTGGTCGCCATCGACTTCGAGGGCAAGCAATACGAGACGCACATCCTGCTCGCCGACGTGGCGCTGACGCGGGCGCCCCAAGAGACGTTGACCGGCGTCACCAATGAGCGCGGCGCGGTGCTGATGATCCCGTTCGGCGACGGCTGGTTTCGCGCCATCGCCTGGGATCGGCTGCGCGAACAGGCGCCGTTGAAGGAGCCCGTCACGCTCCAGGAGATCCGGGACTCGTTCCATCGCATCGCGGGCGAGGACTTCGGGATGACGGACATGCGGTGGAGTTCACGGTTCCTGTCCGAACGCAAGCAGGCCGAGCGCTATCGCGCGGGGCGGGTGTTCATCGCGGGCGACGCGGCACACGTGCATTCGCCGCTGGGCGGGCAGGGCATGAACACCGGCATCGGCGACGCGATGAACCTCGGCTGGAAGCTCGCGGAGGCGGTGCGCGGGACGGGTCCTGACTGGCTGTTGGACAGCTATGAAGGCGAGCGCCATCCCGTCGGCGCCTCGGTGCTACGGCTGACCGACGCGTTCAACCAGCTGGTGCTCGGGCGAACCAAGGCGCAGCGCATGGTTCAGACCCTCGCCGTCGGCGCGCTGACCCGGGTGCCCGCCGGACGTCGGTTCATGGCGGGCCGCCTCAGCCAGATGGGCATCTCCTATCCGCGGGCATCCCGCGGCGATCACCGCATGGTCGGCAAGCCGATGCCCGACGTCGACTGCGGTGGCACCCGGCTCTACGAACTGCTTCGCACGGGCAAGTTCGTGATGGCGACGACCGAGGACGTCGACGTGGATCGCTCGGACGTCGTGCATGCGGTGCACCGCGACGCCGGCCTGCCCGCCGCGGTGCTGGTGCGCCCGGACAGCTATGTCGCGTGGGCCGATGACCGGCCGCCGACCGCGCCGCACGCCGCCGCGGCGATCGATCACTGGCGCAGGCTGCACTGACTCGATGACATCGCGCGGATCGGGATGGCGTGGCTGACGAGCCCGATGCCCGCGCCGAGGATTGGCCAGATCGGCCAGAAGTACCAGGCGCCCGCGGTCAGGCCGACGGCGAGCCAGACCGCGAGCACGATCACCACCATCGCGAGGTATGCGGCCAGGTGGATCTGGACGCCGCGACGCGCCGCGGCCCGACGTGCGGCGCGGCGACGCGGGTCGTTGCGCCGCAGCTGGGCCAGCGGCAGGTCGGCGACGAGCCGACGGAGCTCGGCGGTGGTGTGGGCGCCGAACGCGGCCTGCAGCCGGGTCTCGTATTCGTCCATCGCGAGATAGCCCTGGGCCAGCGCCTGGCCGAGTTGGCCTGCGGTGGTTTCCCGCTCGTGGTCGCCGGCCCGTATGGACGGTGCGGTTGGGGCGGTCATGGTGCCTCCCGTCATCGATCTTGACAGTGCCTAGTTATAGAGGCGACTATGCCGCACTAACTTGTCACTGTCAAGATGCAAGACCGCGAAACTGCTGACAGATCGCGATTGCGGCTCAAATTGCGATCTCCCAGCAGGCTCGACGGGTCTTTGCGTGGTTCAGCGGGCCTGCGACGTGCTCGGGTCCGATGGCTGCCCGGGCGTCGTGGCGCTGGCCATATCGGCCAGGCCCACAGCAGCTCCGCCGAGAATGCTTCCACCGACGAACAGAAAGACCAGGTAACGAGCGAAGACGTTCTTGACCATCTGAATTCTCCTGTGTGAGTTGGCTTTCAGTGAGTCCAGAATGCCGCCGCACAAGTCCCGTGTGTGTCGGGCGACCGGGCCGTCCTCAGGGTGAATGAGGTGTCCCCCGATCGGGGGAAGCCGGCTAGCGCGCTGCTGAAAACGCCCGCAGGGCCTCGACCTGTGTCGGATCGAGCGACGGGCGCACGGACTCGCGGGCCTTGGCCACGTCGGCCGCGGTCACGTCGGCCGCGTCGATGGATCGCCGCATCGCCGTCAGCGCGGCCTCACGCAGCAGCGCCACGCAGTCGGCGGCGCTGTAGCCCTCCAGCTCACCGGCGAGGGCATCGAGGTCGACGTCGTCGCTGAGCGGAACGGATTTGCCCGCGGTGTGCAGGATGTCGCGACGGGCGTCGGCGTCGGGCGGCTCGACGAACACCAGCTTCTCCAGCCGGCCCGGCCGAAGCAGCGCCGGGTCGATAAGGTCGGGGCGGTTGGTCGCACCGAGCACCACGACGTTGCGCAACGGCTCGATCCCGTCGAGTTCGGTCAGCAGCGCCGCCACCACCCGGTCGGTGACCCCGGAGTCGAAGCTCTGCCCACGGCGCGGCGCGAGCGCGTCGAGTTCGTCGAGGAAAATCAGCGACGGCGCGGAGTCGCGAGCCCGCCGGAAAAGGTCACGCACGGCCTTCTCCGATGAGCCGACCCACTTGTCCATCAGCTCGGCACCCTTGACGGCGTGCACCGACAGCCGTCCCGAGCTGGCCAGCGCCCGCACCACGAACGTCTTGCCGCAGCCGGGCGGTCCGTACAGCAGCACACCGTGCGGCGGGTCGACGCCGAGCCGCTCGAAGGTCTCGGGATGCTGCAGCGGCCACAGCACGGCTTCGGTGAGCGCCTGTTTGGTCTCGACCATGTCGCCGACGTCGTCGAGCGTCACCGAACCGACGGCCACTTCTTCGGTGGCCGACCGCGAAAGCGGCCGGATGACGCTGAGCGCACCCGTCAGGTCATCCTGGGTCAGGGTCGGCGGCTTCTCGTCCTCGCTTGCCCTCGCCGCCGCCCGCAGCGCGGCCTCCCGCACCAACGCAGACAAATCGGCGACGACGAAACCCGGTGTGCGTTCGGCTATTTCGTCCAGATTGAGGTCCGTCGCGGGCACGTCGCGCAACAACACCTCCAGGAGCTGCTTGCGGACCGCGCCGTCGGGCAGGCTCAGCCCGAGCTCGCGATCGCACAGATCGGGCGCCCGCAGGCGCGGGTCGAGGTCTTCCGGCCGTTGCGAAGTGGCGACGAAGGCGACGCCGCGAGTGGCGACCGCATTGCGCAGCTCGGTGAGGATCAGCGTCGACACCGGATCGGCGGTCGAGGGCAGAAGCGCGTCGATGTCGGTGATCAACAGCACACCGCCGCCGTCGCGTACCGACGCCACCGCCGACGAGACGCTCTTGAGACGGTCTTCGGCGCGCTGCGCGCCCACCTCAGGGCCGTCCAGTTCGACCAGCCGCCGGTCGGCGCACACAGCGCGAACCAGCGCGGCCTTGCCGACACCGGCGGGTCCGGACACGAGTACGCCGAGATTGGGCTTGGCGCCCAAGGTTTGGAGCAATTCCGGCTGATCGAGTGCGAGCTTCAGCCACTCTGTCAACCTGCTGGCCTGGGCGTGGGAGCCCTTGAGGTCGTCGATGTTGACGGTCGCCGAGCTGTCCGGAGTGGACACCGTGTACTGACCCGATGCCACCCGTGACGAAGGCGCCACGCCTCGGTCTGACGTCGCCGCCGTTGTGGCTCCGTCGCCCCACATCACCACCGAATTCGGTTGCACGCTAACGGTTCCGCCGGGATCGACGGCCGTCACGGTCAGCAGCTCCGATGTCCAGGTGATGCCGACGGCCGACGCCAGCGCGCTGCTCGCCTCCGTGGTCGGGATGTCCGGCCCGAGCTCACGCGGTAACAGCGAAACCGTGTCGCCGACCGTCATCACCTTGCCGAGAAGGGCCTGTCGCAGGGTCGCAGGCGAGATCGACTTGGTGGCCAGATTCGATCCGCGCACCGTGACCGCCCGGGCGCCGTACACCGTCACCGGAGCGACGAGCACCGTGGTGTTCTCCCGCAGGCCTGCGTTGGACAGCGTGACGTCGTCGAGCAGCGCGGTACCGGCGGGTGTGTCATTCGGGGCCACGCCGACGACGGCCGCGGTGCTTCGCGAGCCGGTCAGCGAGACCGCATCCCACTCCCGAACACCCAGTGCGGCAATGG
Organism: uncultured Actinomycetota bacterium; assembly: GCA_963813275.1. Classification (GTDB taxonomy): domain Bacteria; phylum Actinomycetota; class Actinomycetes; order Mycobacteriales; family Mycobacteriaceae; genus Mycobacterium. The sequence continues at coordinate 246,627 of CAWEYH010000007.1, forward strand.
CTTCCGGATGAAGCCGCACCACGCCTCGACGCGAGTCGAGTGCAGAGGTGTTCAGCCGGGCAGTGAGTGTGAGCTGCTGCCTGGGGGTCGGGCGGTCCGCGACGTCGAACCCTGTCATGTCAGAGGCCCGGCGGTCTGCGTAGTCCGAGCCGGGCCATCGACCGGCGATGCGGCTGGGCTCTGCGGATCGCCCGCCGCGCCTGGCGTTGCTCCTTGGGTTTGTCTCCCCAGACCTCGGGGTGCTTCTTGAGCCAGGCCTCCGTTCGTATCGCGAACGGGATGTGAATGACGTAGCCAAGGATGATCAGCAGGATCACGATGTAGCCGTAGAGGATCGAGGCGGCGACGCCGATCGCCAGCAGCACCAGCAGCGGGACCACCATGTTCTGCGATATCGCGAAGGTGTGCACCTTGCGCATCGGAATGGTGCTGACCACAAGCAGGGAAACGCCGATCATCCAGATCACCACGGCGGGCTCCGAGGTCCACCAGCCGTCGCCGAACTGCATCTTGGCCGCCAGCGGCCCGATCGCGCCGATCGCCCCGGCCGGTGCGGGCATGCCGACGAAGAACTCCTTGGTGTAGGCGGGTTGGTCCCCGGCCAGCATCGCGTTGTAGCGCGCCAGCCGCAGCACGATACAGACGGCATAAAGCAGCACGACGATCCAGCCGATCCGCGAGTGCGACAGCAGCGTGCCGTAGACGATGAATGCCGGGGCCACACCGAAATTCACCGCATCGGCGAGGGAGTCGATCTCCTCGCCCATCTTCGAGGTGGCCTTGAGCAGTCGGGCCATGCGGCCGTCGAGCGCGTCAAGGATCGCCGCTATCGCGAGGAACGCCATCGCCTCGGTCGGCCGGTTGTCGAGCGCGAACTTCACCGCCGACAGCCCGAGGCAGATCGCCGCGACCGTCATCGCGCTCGGCAGTATCCGCAGGCTCACGACCGGCCTCTTGACGCGTGGCTTCATCGCGGCAGCTCCGCGAGGATCGTCTCGCCGCCGACGGCGCGCTGGCCCGGCCGCACGAGCACCTCAGAACCCTCGGGCAGGTAGGTGTCCAGCCGAGACCCGTACCGGATCAGCCCGTATGTGTCGCCGATCGTCACCTTCTCGCCGGGCTTGATGTCGCAGACGATGCGGCGGGCGATCAGTCCAGCGATCTGCACCGCCACCACTTCATGGCCCTCGGGCGTGCGGATGAGCACGCTGTTGCGTTCGTTGTCCTGGCTGGCCGCGGCGAGCTCGGCGGACTTGTACAGCCCTGGGCGGTGCACGACCGCAACGACCTCGCCGCTGATCGGTATGCGTTGAACATGCGCGTCGAAGATCGACAGGAAGATGCTGATTCGAGGCAGCGCTCGCTCGGGCAGGTTCAGTTCGGCGGGCGGCACCACATCCTCGACGAGGCAGATCAGCCCGTCCGCGGGTGCGACGACAACGCCGGGGCGGGTCGGCGGCACCCGGGGCGGGTGGCGGAAGAACGCCGCGTTCGCGCCCGCCGCCAGCAGGCCGGCGCGGCGCAGCCAGCGATGCCGGCGGCCCGCCACGGCGACCGCGAGGCTTGCGCCGACGAACGGCAGCCCGGCGGGGTGCATCGGGGGAATGGTGGTTTTCGCCAGGGCCACAAGTCGCGCGGGGCCTGATCTGAGGTCGGGGCGTCTGGCCATCGTGCAGCGATTCTACGGGTGGCTACCCATGTGATAGGTCCCAAACAGTCACCGGGGATCCCGCCGTCACCTCGACGACGTCCTCATCGATCTCCAGCAGACAGTTGGCCGACGCCAGCCAGCGCAGGTGATGGCTCGCCGGTGGTCCATAGGAGGTGACCGATCCCTTTTCCGCATCGAGCACGCCGCGGCGGAACTGCCGCTTGCCGCGCGGTGAGGTCAGGTCCTCGGTGAGGCTGGCCGCCAGCCGCGGGCGACCCGGTGTCGCCTGGCCCATCGCCGCGCGCAGCGGTGCGCGGATGAACACCTCGAACGAAACAAGGGCGCTGACCGGGTTGCCGGGCAGCGTGATGATCGGCGTGCCGCCGATCCGGCCCGCGCCCTGCGGCATGCCCGGCTGCATCGCCACCTTGACGAATTCGACCCCTGCGGCCGAAAGCGCGTCCTTCACGACTTCGTATGCGCCCGCGCTGACCCCGCCGGTGGTGATGATCAGATCGGCCTCGTCGGCGTGGCGGTCGAGGACTGCGCGGAACTCGTCGACGTCGTCGCTCGTCATCGGCGCTGTCGTCACCTGCGCGCCTGCGTCTTTCGCTGCTGCGGCGAGCATGACGGCGTTCGACTCGTAGATCTGGCCCGGCTTCAGCACCTCGCCGGGTGCGACCAGCTCCGAACCTGTCGACATCACCAGAACCCGTTGCCGCGGAACGACCTTCAGCTCGCCGAGGCCCAGAGCCGCGGCGAGGCCGAGCACCGCCGGTGTGACGACCTGCCCCGCCCGCAGCACTGTCGCGCCCGCGGTGACGTCCTCACCCGCGCGGCGGATGTGTTGTCCTTCCCTGGCGGACGCGCGGATCGCCACGGTGTCCGTCCCGCCGTCGGTGGCTTCCACCGGAACCACGGCGGTGGCACCTGACGGCACGGGTGCGCCCGTCATGATCCTATGGGCCGTACCAGGTTTCAGCGTCAGCAGATCGGTACGACCCGCGGGGATGTCCTCCACGACGGGCAGCAGCACCGGCCCGTCGTCGCTCGCCCCCGCGATGTCGCCTGCGACGACTGCGTAACCGTCCATCGCCGAGTTGTCGAAACCGGGCAGCGACAGCGGGGCCACCACGTCGTCGGCGAGCACCAGCCCCAGGGTGTCGGCCAGCGGCACAGTCATCGGAGCGCGGGCGGTGATCAGCCCGGCGACGACGCGCTGATGCTCTTCGACGGACCTCATCACACCGGATAGGTGACGCCGGTGAGCTCTTCTGAGAGGCTCCACAACCGGCGCTGGATGTCCTCGTCGTGCGATTGTGCGCTGGACTTGACGACCTTCGGGTTGCCTTTGACTTCACCGATGCCGTCCGGCCCGTAGTACTGCCCACCTTGGGCAGTGGGGTCGGTGGCGGCGCGCAGGGTCGGCAGCGCACCCTTGTCGGCGGGCTGGGTGACGGGCTTCCACATGAAGGCCGGTATGAAGCTCGGTATGTACCGCATGAGTTCGGTATCGGCGAAGCCGGGATGCGCCGCGAGTGCGATCGTCGGGGCGCCCTTGAGTTTCAGGCGGCGCTGCAGGTCGTAGGTGAACATCAAGTTGGCCAGCTTGGACTGCCCGTAGGCCTCGACGCGGTTGTATTTGCGCTGCAACTGCGGGTCGTCGAAATGAATCCGGGCCAGGATGCGATGCCCGACGCTGCTGACCGTGACCACCCGCGATCCTTCGACCGAGAGCATGTTGTCGAGCAGCAGGCCGTCCAGCGCGAAGTGGCCGAGGTGGTTGGTGCCGAACTGCATCTCGAATCCGTCTTTGGTGGTTTCGCGCGTCGGCACGTACATCACCCCGGCATTGTTGATCAGCAGGTCGATCCGCGGGTGGGCGGCGCGCAGCTCGTCTGCAGCCTTGCGGACGCTGTCCAACGACGTCAGGTCGAGCTCCTGCAACGTGACGACGGCGTTCGGGCTCGCCGCCCTGATCCGGTCAGCGGCCTGCTGGCCCTTCTCGAGGTTGCGCACGGCGAGCACGACATGCGCGCCCTTTCCTGCGAGGACGGCGGCGGTGTCATAGCCGAGTCCGGAGTTGGCTCCGGTGATGATGGCGATGCGGCCGGACTGGTCGGGTACGTCTTCGGCGGACCACTTGGCACTCATGACCAGCACGATACTCACGGCCGGTTACGGTCGTTTACGTGTTGGGGCGAGGAGTGGTTCGGGCGGCAGCGATGGTTGTCGGGGTGGTCGCGGGCATCGCCGTGGTGGCGCTGGGCCTGCTCGTGGCCGGTATGCGGTGGAAGCTGCCGCCGGTGATCGATGCCGTGCGCAGGCTCAACCGGTCGCTGACGAACCCGCGGGTACTCCGCACCGCCGGGTCGGCGGACACGCGGACGTCGATCATCCGTCACGTCGGACGGACCAGCGGCCGCACCTACGAGACACCCGTCGACACCATCCCCGCCCTCGACGGGTTCCTGATCGCCCTGCCGTATGGCACCCGCGCCGACTGGCTGCAAAACGTGCTGGCCGCGGGCTCCGCGACGATCGTCAGCCAAGGCGTGAGCTTCGATGTCCGGGAGCCGATCATCGCCGCCACCGCGGAGGTCGCACACCAGATCCCCGCGCGGACGCGTCGGACCCTTCGGCTCTTCGGTGTCACCGAATGCCTGCATCTGCGAAGGGCGACCGATGGACCTGGTTGATCCCGCGAACCCACCGAGTCGCAAGGCGCCGCTGGTGTGGGCGATCGGCGCAGCGATTCCGTGGCTGGTACTCGCGGCGGCCCAGCTGGTGTGGTTCGTGATCGACAGCAGGCTGACCGTGCTGCACGTCGCCGCGGCCGCCGCAACCGCTGTCGGCCTGGTGGTGTTCGTCGTGGTCGTCCCGCTGTGGCGCTACCGCGTGCACCGCTGGGAGATCAGCCCGCAGGCGGTGTACACCCGGTCGGGCTGGCTGGTCCAGGAACGTCGGATCGCGCCGATCTCCCGGGTGCAGACGGTCGACACCTACCGCGGGCCGGTTGACCGGCTGTTCGGGTTGGCCAACGTGACGGTGACGACTGCGTCGTCGGCCGGCGCGGTTCGCATCGTTGCGCTCGACGCGGCAGTCGCCGACCGGGTCGTCGCCCAGCTCACCGACATCGCCGCGATCGGCACGGAGGATGCGACGTGACCGCACCGTCGGCCGAACGGGTGTGGCATCGGCTCAGCCCGCGAATGTTGTTGGTGCACCCCGTACATGAGGTGCTGCGGCAGATCCCGTTGCTGGTTGGTGCGATCGTGCTGGGATCGGCGACGGGAAACTCGTGGTGGACAGTCGGCGCGCTGGGGGTGACGATCGGATTCGGTGTGCTCCGCTGGTTCACCACCACCTACCGCATCGAGCCGGACGAAGTGCAGCTGCGCACCGGTGTCCTACAGCGCAAGGTGATGTCGGTGCCGCGCAACAGGATTCGGTCGGTGCAGACCGAGGCCAGGCTGCTGCATCAACTGCTGGGGCTGACAGTGCTGCGGGTCAGCACCGGGCAGGAGGCCAAGGGCGACACGGTGTTTGCACTCGACGCGGTGCCCGCCGACGAGGTACCCCGGCTGCGGTCGATCCTGCTGGCCGACTCGCTCGCTCACGCCGAGGGCAGCGGCGAACAACAGGAGGCACCAGGCCGGATTCTGGCGCGCTGGCAGGTGTCCTGGCTGCGCTACAGCCCGCTGAGTTTCACCGGTCTTGCCATGATCGCCGCCGCAGTGGGGGTGCTGTACCAGGCCGGACTCGGTGCAGCACTGCAGCATTCGCGACTCGCCGAATCCGGGCGCGATGCCGCGCAGCGGTTCGGAGTTGTCGCAAGCGCGGCGGTCGTCGTCACGGTCGTGGTGGCTGCGTCGGTGGTGCTGTCGGTGCTGCGCTCGCTGGTGACCTTCGGCAACCTGGTGCTGCGACGCGACGCCGACGTCCTTCATCTCGAGCATGGCCTGCTTCGTAAGCGGGAGCACACCTTCGACATGCGCAGGCTGCGCGGGGGCACGTTGCGTCAGCCATTGCTGGTCCGCCTGCTGGGCGGGGCGCGGCTGGACGCGGTGATGACCGGTGTCGCAGGAGGCGGCGAGGCGTCGCTGCTGCTGCCGCCGTGCCCCGCAGGCACTGCCGAGTCCGTGCTGGCCGGGCTGATCGAAAACGCCGACGCGGTGACCGCCCCGGTGCGCGGGCACGGACCGGCCGCCGCACGCAGACGGTGGACTCGCGCGCTTGTGTTGCCCGCCGCCGTCGGGGTCGGATTGGGTGTGGCGACGTTGTTCGTGCCGGTCCCGGTGTGGGCATGGTTCGCGCTGGCGGCGTTGACGCTGTGTTGCGCACTGGTGGCCGCCGACCGGGTTCGCGCGTTGGGGCATCGGGTGGACGGGCGCTGGCTGGTGGCTCGTGCGGGCAGCCTGGAACGGCGCCGCGACTGCATCGCATCGGCGGGCATCATCGGGTGGACCGTTCGTCAGACGCTCTTCCAGCGGCGGGCCGGCGTGGCGACGCTGATCGCGGCCACCGCGGCGGGCGTGAAGCACTATCGGGTGATCGACGTTCCCGCGGAGCTCGCGTGGTCGATCGCAGGCACGGCATCACCCTGGGTGGCCGAAAGCCAATGGGCCCGTAAGCCACAATCAGTGACGTGATCACTGGCCTGGCACATACCGCGGTGTGCGTTCCCGACTGCGAGGCGGCGGTGGCGTTCTACCGTGACGTCTTGGGATTCACGGTGCTCTCGCCGCCGTACGTGGTGGACGGCGACGCCATCCGCGCCGACATGGGCGAACTGCTGCCGGAGCCCGCGATGAAGGCCGCGATCGTGGGCTTCAGCGACGACGGCGACCGGGTTCTCGAGGTCATCGAGTACATCCACACCGACGGCGGTGACGCGCGGCGGCACGCCGGTCTCGCCGACCACGGCATCACGCACGTCGGGCTGATCTGCGACGACCTGGTCGAGACTCGAAAATCGCTGGAGGACAAAGGCGTTGTCTTCTTGGTCGACGGGGTCGCCGACATCGCAGGCGTCCGTACCACGTGGTTCGCCGATCCTTGGGGTGTCGTGTTCATTCTCGTCGAGAAGGGCAAGCCGGGTCGGCCGTATTACGCGCAGTGGGGATGACTGGGATCCCGGGCCGCAGGCAACCCCCGATTTGCGCCGATTGATTTGCCGTTTACTGTCGGCAACATGGCGGTCGGTGGCGTGCTGTTCGACATCGATGGCGTCTTGGTGACCTCGTGGAAGCCGATCGAAGGCGCCGCTGAGACCCTGCGCGTGCTGGCCGACCACCAGATCGCCCGCTCGTATCTGACCAACACCACGACCCGCACCCGCAGGCAGATTGCCGGTCTGCTGACCGACGCCGGCATGGAGGTGGCCGCCGACGAGGTGATCACGGCGGCGGCGCTGACCGCGGAGTACGTTCGCGGCCAGTATCCCCATGCGCGGTGCTTTCTGGTCAACAGCGGGCAGATCGCCGAGGACATGCCGGGCATCGACATCGTCTACGCAAGCGACTACGGCCCGAACGACCCGGCCCCGGACACCCCCGACGTGATCCTGCTCGGCGGCGCGGGCCCCGAGTACAACCACGTGACGCTCAGCCGTGTCTACGACTGGATGGCCCAGGGCGTGCCCGTTGTCGCCATGCACCGCAGCACGTCGTGGAACACCGCAGAGGGCCTGCGCGTGGACACCGGCATGTATCTGATCGGGATGGAGGAGACGTCGGGCCGCAAGGCCACCGCTGTCGGCAAGCCCGCTCCCGCCGGATTCCTCGCTGCCGCTTCGCGTCTGGGCGTCGACCCCGACGAGATGTACATGATCGGCGACGACCTCAACAACGACGTGCTGGCCGCCCAGGTGGTCGGGATGACCGGTGTCCTGGTGCGCACCGGCAAGTTCCGTCAGGACACCCTTGACCGCTGGGCCGCCGACGAGTTCGCAATGCAGCCCAACCACGTCATCGACTCGGTGGCCGACCTGCCGGATCTTCTTGGCCTTTCGCAGTTTCGATGAATTTGTGGTGGGGTTTCAGTCTGTAGTGATGTGACCGAAGAATTCGTAAGCGCGAGCGCCACCGTCGGCGCCCCGGCCGAGACGGTGTTCGACGTGTTGGCGGACCCGACGACGCATCAGGCGATCGACGGCACCGGCTGGGTGCGCGAGTCCCGCAACGGCGAGCGCCTGACCGAAGCCGGTCAGATCTTCCGGATGGCCATGTATGTCGACGGCCATCCCGACGGTAGTGGGGATTACGAAACGGCGAACCGGGTCGTGGTGTTCGACCCGCCACGCACCATCGCGTGGCAGACCGGTCATGCACCCGGTCGGGCGACATCTGCGGGCGCCGACGACGGCGAACTCGAGTACGGCGGATGGTTCTGGCGCTACGACCTCGCTTCGGTCGGCGGCGAGCAGACCGAGGTCACGCTGACCTACGACTGGTCGGGCGTGCCGAAAGAGGTGCGCGAGTACATCCAGTTCCCGCCGTTCGACGTATCACATCTCGACAACTCGCTGCGCCACCTCGGCGAGCTCGCGACCGGGCGTTAGGTCCGCAGCTCCCGTACGGCCTCGATGCGGGCCTTCAATTGATCCGTCGTCGCGGCGGCGACCGGCGGCCCGCCGCACAGCCTGCGCAGCTCGTTGTGGATCCAGCCGTGCGGCCTGCCGGTGCGATGGTGTGCGACAGTCACGAGCGCGTTGAGCTGGCTGCGTAGCTCGCGCAGCTGCCCATGTGTCGACACTCGCGGCACCTCACCCGTCGCGGTTCGTTTGGTGAGTTGCTCTTCCTGCCTGCGCCGCAACAGGTCTCGCATCGCTTCGGCATCCAGCAGGCCGGGGATGCCGAGATAGTCGGCCTCCTCCTCGCTGCCCGCCGGGGTCGCGGTGCCGAACGACGAGCCGTCGAAGATCACCTGGTCCAGCTCGGCATCGGCGCCAAGCGACTCGAAACCGTTGTCCTCTTCTGTTGGTTCGGACCGTTGCCGCTCGATCGGTCCGTCGTCGCCGAGTGACTCGCGGTGGGGCTTGCCCAACACGTGATCACGCTGGGCTTCCATCTGGCTGGCGAGGTCGAGCAGCGTCGGCACCGACGGCAGGAAGATGCTGGCCATCTCTCCTGGCCGCCGCGACCGGACGTACCGGCCGATCGCCTGGGCGAAGAACAGCGGCGTCGACGCGCTGGTGGCGTACACGCCGACCGCAAGCCGCGGCACGTCGACACCCTCGGACACCATCCGGACCGCGACGAGCCAGCGGCCGGTGCCCGCGGAGAAGTCGGCGATGCGCGCCGACGAGCCCGGATCGTCGGACAGCACCGCGGTGGGCGTCTCGCCGGTCAGCCTGGTCAGCGCGGCCGCGTACGCGCGCGCGGCCTTCTGGTCGGAGGCGATGACCATGGCCCCGGCGTCGGGGACGCCGCCGTTGCGAAGCTGGGTCAGCCGGGTGTCGGCGGCCTGCAACACCGCGGGAATCCACTCGCCGTTGGCGTCGAGGACCGTGCGCCAGGCCCGCGCCGTCTGCTCGGCGTTGAGCGGCTCGCCGAGCCGCGCCGCGTGCTCCTCGCCTGCGCTGGTGCGCCACCGCGCCTCGCCCGAGTAGGCGAGGAAGACGACGGGCCGGACCACGCCGTCGGCCAGCGCCTCGGTGTAGCCGTAGGTGTGGTCGGCCCGCGAGCGCTGCAGGCCGTCACCGTCGGGTGCATAGGTGACGAACGGGATCGCTGCGTCGTCGCTGCGGAACGGCGTGCCGGTGAGCGCGAGGCGTCGCTTCGCGGCGTCGAAGGCCTCGCGAATCGCCTCACCCCAGCTCTTCGCGTCGCCGCCGTGGTGAATCTCGTCGAACACCACGAGGGTGCGGCGGTTCTCGGTGCGCACCCGGTGCCGGGCGGGATGACTGGCGACCTGTGCGTAGGTGACGACGACGCCGTGATACTCCGACGAGGTGTGCGCGGCGGAATTACTGAACTTCGGGTCGAGCGCGATGCCAAGGCTCGCGGCTGCAAGCGCCCACTGGGTCTTGAGGTGTTCGGTCGGCACCACCACGGTGATCTGCTCGACGATGCCGTCGGCCAGCAGCTCACCGGCGACGCGAAGGGCAAATGTCGTCTTGCCTGAGCCGGGAGTCGCGACGGCGAGAAAATCCCGCGGTTGGGCGGCAAGATACCGCACCAATGCCCGACGCTGCCAGCTCCGCAGAGCCTGGGTGTCGGGCGCAGCATTAGCCCGCACCCAAGACTCCTCACTGATCGGACAGCAGCCTAGCGCAATGGATTACGGGCCTGCATCTCCGCAGGACGGAGTGTCGCCGTTCCTAGATGAAGAAGCTGTCGTGCTTGACGAACCACTCCTGGCGCTCGTCGTCCGTCAGATCCGCCAACGCGGGGAAGCCCTCGAAATAGGCCTCCCGCGGCGCACCGGGAGCAAACAGCATCAGGATTGACGCCGGCTCGTCGGCGTCGTTGCGGAAGCCGTGGATGCCACCCGGCGGGACATAGAGAAAGTCGTTCTGGTGTCCATCGACCCAGTCGGTGCCGTCGTAGAGCTTCATCGTTCCCGACAACACGAAGAAGGCTTCCGACATGGCGCGGTGGAAATGCGGGCCCGGCCCGCCTGCGGCAGGCGGCAGCTCGACGCGGTACAGCCCGTAGTCGCCGTTGGTGGCCTTCTGGTTGGCCAGATAGTGGTACTCGGTCTTGCCAGGGGTTTCGTAGTCCGGCTTTTCGGTGCCTTGCCGAAGGCAGGCGCTGATCTCCGGTCCGTCGGCGGTGTAGCGGGCCGGCGGGTACGGCGGCACGTTTCGTGGATCCCAGAGTGACATCACTGCTCCATTGCGGTCGTAACATCGGCGGAGTGAGCAAGCCGGTACCGAAGACCGCATCAGACGAGGTTTCCCGTACCGAGATGCTCCTCGATGCCCAGGATAAGGCGGCACAGTTGTTCGCCGAGATCGAGCGCAGCGGCATGATTCGCGCCGGCGTCCGCGAGCAGGAGTTGTCCGACGAGATCCGCGATCTGGCCGCCGAGATGTTCGGTGTCAAGCGGCACTGGCACAAACGAATCGTGCGGGCGGGGGAGAACACCCTTCAGCCGTACAGCAAGAATCCGCCGGACCGGACCATCGCCGACGACGACATCGTGTTCTTCGATTTCGGCCCGATCTTCCAGCGCTGGGAGGCCGACTTCGGGCGCACGTACGTGCTCGGCGACGACGCGGGCAAGCATGCGCTGCGCGACGACTTGCCGCGGGTGTGGGCCAAGGGGCGCGACTACTTCGACTCTCATCAGGACGTGACGGGCGCCGAGTTGTTCGATCACGTCGTGGCGCTGAGCCACGACGCGGGCTGGGAATTCGGCGGAACCATCGCCGGCCATCTGGTCGGCGAGTTCCCGCACGAGAAGATCGCGGGCGATGAGATCGAGTCCTACATCGCGCCGGGGTCGGACCACCCGATGCGGCGCACCGACCGCACCGGGCGTGTCTGCCACTGGATCCTCGAGGTGCACCTGACCGACCCGGCGCGCGGGTTCGGCGGCTTCCACGAGGAGCTGCTCGATATCCGCTGACTCCCGTTTGTCGTTCGCGTCAAATTCTGCAATCTCGCCAGGCGGGTGCCGATCAGTGTGTGAGGCTCCCGCAATGGCCAAAAGGCGCAAACCAGCCCACAGGCGCAAACAAGCCAACGGGCGCCGACAACTGGTCCCCACGGTCGCCGCGACGTCGCTGCTGTTGGCGTCCGGCCCGCTGGCGGCCGGGGTCAGCCAAGCCGAGGACGCAGTCCTGATTCCGGGAGCGACCGTCTTCAAGCGGATCAACCCGCTGTATCCCGTTGTCGCCGAGTCCTACCCGAGTATCGGGCAGCACTTTTACGAGGGCGATGATGACCCGCAGGTGGTCAAGTACTCGCAGAACGCACTTGATTCGGACAGGGCCATCGCGGACGGCGTGGTGCAGGCCACCGCCGCTGTACGGCAGAACGACGGCAAAGTCGTGATCATCGGCGAGTCGATGGGCAGCATGGTGGCTTGGAGAGTCGCCCAAGAGCTGGCCAACAGCCCCGATGCTCCGCCACCAGAGGACGTCAGGGTTGTCCTGATCGCCCCGCCCGAGGCAGGCGTAGCCGAGTACTTCAAGGAGGGCACCTACATTCCCATCCTGAACTACCGGGTCACCCGCATTGCGCAGTCTCCCTACGACACGACGGTCGTGATCGGTGAGTACGACGGCTGGTCCGACCCGCCGGATCGTCCCTGGAACCTGGTCGCATCTGCCAACGCACTGGCGGGCATTGTCTACGTCCACGGCCCCCCGTCATTCACTGCAGATGTGACCGGCTTGACGCCCGAGAGCGTGATCCCGAGAACCGACCAGGAGCACGGGTCCATCACGACCTATCTTGTCCCCACCGACAACCTCCCCCTGACCCAGCCGTTTCGTGATGTCGGCGTGCCCGACGCGCTGATGGACAAGGCCGACGAGGTTCTTCGTCCGGTCGTCGATGCCGGATACGTTCGACACGATCAACCCGGTGACACCCGTCCGTACCTGTACGACGGCGAGATCCACCGCAATGTGCAGAGTCAGCAGCAGGTCCGGGAACCGTTGCGAGAGCGTGGCGACAACGGACAGGACGTCGGTCAGGAGCGCCGTGAGCACCGCAGCGAGGTACCTCAGGCCATCCGCAACGATCTGAAAGATCTGGGGGACCGGGTAGAGGCCGGCTTCGGGCAGTTGAAGGAAAGGATTGCGGAAGGGCGGGCCGAACGGGAGAAGCCCAGCGAGTGATCGGCCCGCACCGCCACATTCAGACCAGAGCGGGAATCGGGAACGTCACGCCGGTCAGCTCCTCGGACACGGTCCAGAGCCTGCGCTGTGCGGCGACGTCGTGCGACGCCTGGCTCGAGGCAACCACTTTCGGGTAGCCGCGCTGCTCGCCGAATCCGTCGGGGCCGAAGTATTGTCCGCCGATCACGCCGGGATCGGTGGCCGCCCGCAGCGTCGGAAGCGCGCCCATGTCGGCGCTCTGGAACAGCGGTTCGGCCAGCTTGGTGGCAGCCCCGATGAGCGGCGGCAGGTTGCGCGTCAGTTCTGTCCTCGACCCGCCTGGGTGTGCTGCGGCGGCGATGGTGTTGGTGCCCTGCAAGCGGCGCTGCAACTCGTAGGTGAACAGCAGGTTGGCCAGCTTGGCCTGCCCGTACGCGCCGACGCGGCTGTAGTCCTTCTCCCACTGCAGGTCGTCGAAGCGGATCCCATTGCGCGCAAAGCGATGACCCACGCTGCTGACGGTGACCACGCGCGAGCCCGGCACGGCCAACAGGCGGTCGAGCAGCAGCCCGGTCAGCGCGAAATGGCCCAAATGGTTTGTGCCGAACTGCAGTTCGAAGCCGTCCTTGGTCGTCGCCTTCGGCGTGAACATCACGCCCGCGTTGTTGATCAGCAGATCGATGGTGTCGTGCTCGGTCCGCAGGTCTTCGGCGGCCGAGCGGATGGAGTCCAGAGACGTGAGGTCGAGTTCGGCCACTCCGACGCTTGCGCCGGGTGTGCGCCTGGCGATCAGGTCGGCCGCGGCCTTGCCCTTGTCGGTGTTGCGGACGGCGAGCACCACATGGGCGCCCTTCGCGGCGAGCGCGGCGGCGGTCTCGTAGCCGAGGCCGGTGTTGGATCCGGTGACGACGGCCGTGCGACCGGTCTGGTCGGGAATGTCGGCGGTTGTCCAGTTCGACATGGGATCTCCTCTGTAAGGTGTTAAGCGGAGCGTGCGCCCCGCTTGGTTACGACTATACGGAACGCGCGCCCCGTTTATTCGATTCCCGAGGGGTGTGATTTGGCTCAACTCGAGAAGCCGCTGCGGGCGGACGCGGCCCGCAACCGCGCCCGCGTGCTTGAGGTCGCCTACGACACCTTCGCGGCCGAGGGGCTGTCGGTGCCGATCGACGAGATCGCGCGGCGGGCCGGCGTCGGCGCGGGGACCGTCTACCGGCACTTCCCGACGAAAGAGGATCTGTACCGGGCGGTGGTCGAGGACCGGATCCGCAACATCGTCGACCAGGGCCGGACGCTGGCCGCAGCCGACGATCCAGCGGCGCTGTTCACGTTCCTTCGATCGATCGTCCTGCAGTGGGGTGGCACCGACCGCGGCCTTGCGGACGCGCTCGCCGGCATCGGCATCGATATCGAGACGGCATTGCCGGACGTCGAGGACGAGTTTCTGCAGATGCTCGCGGACCTGCTGAAGGCCGGCCAGACCGCCGGCGTGGTGCGCTCCGATCTCGATGTGCGCGACGTCAAGGCGATCCTCGGCGGGTGCCTGGCCATCCAGGCCGCCAACGCGGCGCAGGCCGAGCGGCTGACCGAGGTTGTGCTGGATGGGCTGCGCCCCCGGTGAAGTAACCGCGCGGGCACAGCGGGCTGGCAGGTCGGCGTCTCATAGTGCAAGCTATGCACCCCGCGAGTGTGCCGCTTTCCTGGTCGACCGCGTTCACCAGCTGGCAGCTTGACATCGGAGCGGTCGCTTTAGCAGGCGCTGCGAGTGTCGCGTACAGCTGGGCTTGGCGGCGGGTAGACGTCGGTATGCGTCGTTGCGCGTGGTGGTTCGCCGTCGGCGTCGCACTGGTGATCGTCGCGAGCATGAGCATGGTCGCCGTCTACGCCACTGCGGTGTTCTGGATGCGGGCCCTTCAGGTGCTGCTCCTGCTGTACGTTGCGCCGTTCTGTCTGGCGATGTCCAGGCCCGTCAGTGTGCTGAGTCAAGCGGCATGGGCCACCGACCGAGTGGAACGGGTATTGGCGAGGCAGCCATCGAGGGTGCTTCTGCACCCGGCGACGACGTCGATGGCGATGCTCGCGACTCCGTGGCTGCTCTACCTCACCCCGTGGTATGTCGGGGCGTTGCAGCACGAAGCGGTCGCGAGCGCGACGAACGTGCTGCTGCTGACGATCGGGTTCGCATACTTCTACGCGAGGCTTCAGACCGATCCTGTGCCGCGACGGTATTCGCAACTGATCTCGCTCGTGATCAGCGTCGTGGAGTCGCTCGGCGACGGCCTGCTGGGAATCGTCCTGTGGCTCGGGCCGCTGATCGCCGTCGGCTACTACACGCGGGTCGGCAGGACTTGGGGTCCCAGCGCAAGGGTCGATCAATCGATCGGCGCCGGTGTCCTGTGGTTGCTCGGTGACCTTCTCGGAGTCGGCTTCATCGTGGTGCTGATGCGATTCTTCTCGGCCGACGAGAAGACCCGTGCGGACGTCATCGACGCCGAACTCGCCCGGGCCGGAACCATCGCCGAAGCGGTACCGGAGTCGGGACTGTGGTGGGAGAACGATCCACAGATGCGCGAGCGGATGCGTCGCCCATGACCCTGCCGCTGCTCGGGACGTTTTCCGTCTCCGGGTTCACCCATGGGTGGCTGTTCCTCCTCATGATCGCTGTGCTCGCCTTGCTCGCCGCATATGTCGTCGCACAGCGCGCGCGGCGGCGTCGGGTGCTGCGCTTCGCCAACCTCGACCTGCTCGCGGCCGTCAGCCCGCCGCCGCGCCGCCGGTGGCGCCACCTTCCTGTGGCATTGCTCGTGGCGGCGCTGGCCCTGCTGACCACTGCGATGGCAGGCCCGACGGACGACGTGCGAGTCCCGCGCAACCGCGCAGTGGTGATGCTGGTCATCGATGTCTCTGAATCGATGGTGGCTACTGATGTCGCGCCGAACCGGCTGGCGGCCGCCAAGCAGGCGGGCAAGCGGTTCGCCGACGAGCTGACTCCGGGAATCAATCTCGGCGTCGTGGAATTCGCCGGTACCGCAACACTTTTGATGACGCCGACGACGGACCGGGAAGCGGTCAAGGCGGCCATCGATACGCTGCAGCCCGCCCAACGCACCGCGACCGGCGAAGGGATCTTCACCGCGTTGCAGGCGGTCGCCGCGACCGTCGATGTGCTCGGCGGCGGTGATGGACCGCCTCCGGCGCGGATCGTCCTTGAGTCGGACGGAAAGGAGACCGTTCCCGGCGATCCGGACGAACCCCGCGGTGCCTACACGGCAGCGAGGGCCGCGAAAGAGCAGGGCGTCGGAATATCGACGATCTCGTTCGGCACCCCCGACGGCACCGTGCAGATCGACGATGAAGACATTCCGGTGCCCGTTGACGACTCGACGCTGCAGAAGATCAGCGAGATCTCCGGAGGGCGCGCCTTCCACGCCGCCAATCTCGATCAGCTCAACAGTGTGTACTCCGCGTTGCAGGACGTCATCGGGTACCAGACGATCCGGGGCGACGCCGCCGCTGCGTGGATCCGGGTCGGAGCGATGACGCTGATCGCGGCCCTGCTGGCCGCAGCCCTGCTCAACCGGCGACTGCTGGACTGATCCTCACACCGGCAGCCGGCGGTTGATGAGGAGCCCCAGCAGTGCGCCTGCGAGGCAGAGAATCGCGCCTGCCCGTAGCAATCCGGCAGTCGCAGGCCCGCGTTCGACCTGATACCCCAGCTGGTCTTCGACCGCGCTGAAGTCCTTGTTGAGATCGTCGATGTTGGCCGCGGTGGCCGTCTGGCCGCCCGACAGATTCGCGATCGCCTTCATCATCTCGTCGTCGACGGGCACCGGCACGGTTTCGTTCTTCATCTCGACATTGCCGTTCGGCGTGCCGAAGGCGATTGTCGAGATCGGCACGCCCTGGTCCTTCGCGGCGCGCGCAGCCGTGTACGCGCCCTGCGGGTTGTTCGGGTCGCCGGGTTTGTTCTCCTTGCCGTCGGACAGCAGGACGATGCGGGCGGGTGGTGGTTTGTCTGCCGGTCCCTTCAACACCGAGTTGACCGTCTGAATGGATTGCAGCGCAGCGAAAATCGCTTGTCCGGTGGCGGTGCTGTCGTCGGGCTGCAACGTATCGAGGGCCGCGACGGTGCGAGTGTGATCCGGGCTTGGGGCGACAAGCACGTTGGCGGAGCCCGCGAATGCGATGAGACCGAGATTCACGCCAGGGGTCACCGCCTTGGCGAATTTCTGCGCGGCTTGCCTGGCCGCCGCCAGACGGCTCGGCGCCACGTCGGTGGCTCGCATCGATTGCGACACGTCAACGACGAGCATGATCACCGCACGGTTGCGGGGAACCCGCACATCGTGGCTGGGCTGGGCGATAGCGATCGTCAGCGGGACCAACGCCACGAGCATGACCACCATCGGCAGGTGCCGCCATGCCGACGGTCGCGCCGGGGCGATCGAATCGATGGCGGCCGGGGCGGCGAACTCGTGCATCCGCTGACGTCGCCGCCTGTTCACTGCGATGTACACGACGAGAACCGCGACGGGCGCGAAAAGCAGCAGCAGCCATGCCGGGTTCTCGAAACCAGAGACCGACAGCAGACCCAGGCCGGGAACCGTCACGGACACAGGTTGGCCCGTCGTACTGGGAGGCGGCTGTGGTCGGGCCTCACTGACGGTGTGAGCGCAGCGTCACAGTCCCGGCTTCGCCGCCAGTGAACGATCTTGCACTCTCCATGGCCGAGTGCTAAAAATGACATTGGCACTCGCGACCAGTGAGTGCTAGGTCGGGACGGTGAGATCGAGCCGCACAGCTCATGATCGTCCGTCGCGGGCACTGCTCCCGGCCACATACGTGTGTCACCCCCTAATCGGAGGAATCACTTCGCAATGTCCAAGATAATTGCGTACGACGAAGAGGCCCGCCGTGGCCTCGAGCGGGGCCTCAACGCCCTCGCCGACGCGGTAAAGGTGACGCTGGGCCCCAAGGGCCGCAACGTCGTCCTGGAGAAGAAGTGGGGCGCCCCCACGATCACCAACGATGGTGTGTCCATCGCCAAGGAGATCGAGCTGGAGGACCCCTACGAGAAGATCGGCGCTGAGCTGGTCAAGGAAGTCGCCAAGAAGACCGACGACGTCGCGGGCGACGGCACCACCACCGCCACCGTGCTGGCCCAGGCGCTCGTGCGCGAGGGTCTGCGCAACGTCGCGGCAGGCGCCAACCCGCTCGGCCTGAAGCGCGGCATCGAGAAGGCCGTCGAGAAGATCACCGAGACGCTGCTCAAGAGCGCCAAGGAGGTCGAGACCAAGGAGCAGATCGCTGCCACCGCGGGCATCTCGGCCGGCGACCCGTCCATCGGCGAGCTGATCGCCGAGGCCATGGACAAGGTCGGCAACGAGGGTGTCATCACCGTCGAGGAGTCCAACACCTTCGGCCTGCAGCTGGAGCTCACCGAGGGCATGCGCTTCGACAAGGGCTACATCTCGGGTTACTTCGTGACCGACGCCGAGCGTCAGGAAGCGGTCCTCGAGGATCCCTACATCCTGCTCGTGTCGTCGAAGATCTCGACCGTCAAGGATCTGCTTCCCTTGCTGGAGAAGGTCATCCAGTCGGGCAAGCCGCTGCTGATCATCGCCGAGGACGTCGAGGGTGAGGCGCTGTCGACGCTCGTCGTCAACAAGATCCGCGGCACCTTCAAGTCCGTCGCCGTCAAGGCCCCGGGCTTCGGTGACCGCCGCAAGGCGATGCTGCAGGACATGGCGATCCTCACCGGTGGCCAGGTCATCAGCGAAGAGGTCGGCCTCTCCCTGGAGACGGCAGGCGTCGAGCTGCTGGGCAAGGCCCGCAAGATCGTCGTCACCAAGGACGAGACCACGATCATCGAGGGCTCCGGCGACCCCGACGCCATCGCGGGCCGGGTTTCGCAGATCCGTGCCGAGATCGAGAACAGCGACTCCGACTACGACCGCGAGAAGCTGCAGGAGCGCCTGGCCAAGCTGGCCGGCGGTGTTGCGGTGATCAAGGCCGGGGCTGCCACCGAGGTGGAGCTCAAGGAGCGCAAGCACCGCATCGAGGACGCCGTCCGCAACGCAAAGGCGGCCGTCGAGGAGGGCATCGTCGCCGGTGGTGGCGTGGCCTTGCTGCAGTCCTCGCCTGCACTGGACGATCTGAAGCTGTCCGGTGACGAAGCCACCGGCGCCAACATCGTCAGGGTTGCGCTGGAGGCCCCGCTGAAGCAGATCGCCTTCAACTCGGGTCTCGAGCCCGGCGTGGTGGCCGAGAAGGTCCGCAACTCGCCCGCCGGTACCGGCCTGAACGCCGCCACCGGTGAGTACGAGGACCTGCTGAAGGCGGGCGTCGCCGACCCGGTCAAGGTGACGCGCTCGGCGCTGCAGAACGCTGCATCCATCGCGGCGCTGTTCCTGACCACCGAGGCCGTCGTCGCAGACAAGCCGGAGAAGGCCGCCGCACCCGTCGGCGACCCGACCGGTGGCATGGGCGGCATGGACTTCTGAGTCCTTAGCTCAACGGAGAAGCCCGGCTCCCACAAGGAGTCGGGCTTCTTCGTGTTCTAGCGCTGTTCGAGCGGCGTGCAGTCGTCCTTACAGCCGGGTTTGGTTGTAACTCCAGGCTTCGCGGGCCGGTGCAGCACAGCGCGGTCCGGTACGACAGTCAACGCATCGTCGCCGGGCTCGCCGCGGCCATCGACGATCAGCGAATAGCCGCCGCGCTCGGCGGGCGGCCAGACGAGCGTGACTTCGGGGTGTGCTGAGAGATTTCTGTGGGTGCTGCCGCCGACGGATCCGACGTCGATCACGCCGTCGGCGAGGACGGGTTCGACGGCGACGGTGTGCGCGTGATAGTCATCGCCGACAGTGACGAGGTAGGCGTACGTGTAATTGCGCAGCGCTTCGGCCAGCTGATCGATATCGACCTTCACACTCATGCTGCGAGCGTAGGCCGCGGGTGTATGGGCTGGGTACGTCAACAGTCCGATTCCCATCCACAGGCCATACGTTCGTGGCGCGCGTGGGCCGGTATGTCGTCGGCGGCCGACCCCAACCTTCAGGTCGTGGACACACCCTTCCTCGGGAGCGCCGCACTGCGCCGCAGCGAGCTCACCCGCCATGACCTACGCACTCGGTTTCGGCCGATCTTCCGCGACGTCTATATCGGTCGTGACGTCGACATCACGGCAGCGGTCAAGGCGCGGGCGGCGTGGCTGGCCACCGGCGCGACGCTGTGTGGTGTGTCGGCCGCCGCCGTGCACGGCACGAAATGGCTGGATCCACAGGCCCCCGCCGAGATCGTCCGCGCAAACCCCTACGCGCAGAAGGACATGGTCGTGCGCCGCTACCAGCTGATCGACGAAGACGTCTGTCTCGCCAGGAGCATGCGAGTGACGACACCGGCGCGCACCGCCTTCGACCTCGGCAGACGCCTGCCGCTGGAGGTCGGCCTACAGAGCCTGGACGCCTTGATGAACGCGAGCCTGTTCGAGGTGGCCGATGTCGAGACCGTCGCGCAGCGTCATCCGCGTGCACGCGGGCTACGGCAGTTGCGCCTGACGTTGGAGCTCGTGGACGGCGGAGCAGAGTCGCCGTATGAATCACTGACGCGACTCTTACTGGTACAGCACGGGTTTCCGCGGCCGCAGACGCAGATTCCGGTGTACGACGAGCTTGGCCGATTGTTCGCGCGCATCGATATCGGCTGGCCGGAGTACCAGGTAGGCGTCGACTTCGAAGGCAAGCACCATTGGACCGATCCGCGCCAGCGGGACTGGGACGTCGAACGGTACGCAAAATTGACAGAACTCGGCTGGAACGACATCCGGGCCACGGCCAGAATCCTTCACCACCGCCGACAGGACTTTCTCGATCGCGTCGCAGCCGCGCTGATCTCGCGTGGATGCCCGAAGACGTGGTGACCGCCTACATCCCGCGTCGGGCCGGGCGCCCGGCGTACACGTGCATCGGCAGTGCCAGGCCGAGCGCCATCCCGACGACGATGACGGTGGCGCCGATCAGGTCACCGGACGCGGCGGCCAGCAGCGACGCCGACGGGTGACCGGCGAACTCGACGAAGCCGGCCAGCGTGCGGAAGACGAACACGCCAGGCACCAGCGCGACGACGGAGGCGAACCCGATGCCCGCGAACGGGATTCGCATGCGGTGGGAGATCGGCACCAGCAGCACCCCGACCAGCAGGCAGGATACGAACGCCGCGATCGCCAGGTTGGCTCGCGCTTCGAGGGCATACCAATGCGCGGCGTGAGCCAGCATCCCCGCGGCGACCGGCCAGCCGATCATCCGCCACGGCATCGAGAAGTAGATCGCATAGGACGCCGCGGCTACACCGGCGGCTAGGACGTCGACGACCAAAGGTGCGCTGCTCGACGGCGCCGTCACCGCGAGCGTCTGACCACCGGAGTGCAGCCCCAGGATCAGGCCGCCCGCGATCGCGGTGAGCACGAGCAGCCCGAAGGCCAGCCGCGCCAACCCGAGCGTCACCCGCAGGTCGAGCAGATCCAGCGCTCCGTTGAGGATGTGCGGGCCGGGCACCAACACCATCGCCGGGCAGATGGCGACCACTGCGGCGGACGCGCCGAGATGCAGGTGGGCCGCCGACGCGCCGACCGCCCCGGCGACCGCAGCCGCCATGAAGGCCTGCACCAGCGGGCCCGCGCCTGCGGCGCCCGACCACCGCCGCAGCAGACCGCCGACCGCCGCGGCCAGCGCCACCAGCAGAACCGCCACCGGCTGGGTGGCTCCGTAGATGACGGACAGCGCGCCGGCGCCCGTCGCGCAGGCGGCAGCGAATACCGCTGTTCCAGAGACTGGCTGGGCTTCGGCTTCGGCCACCCCGTCGGCCACGCGCTGGAGTTCGAGCGGGCCGTCCTGCGCACGGTCGACCACCGACATCATGCTCGCGACCCGACGCATGTTGACGGCGGTCGGTGACACCGCCGCGGTTAGCACGGTGGTGTAAGACCCTGCCGCGGTCAGTGTCAACATCGACCACGACGGGACCACGACGGCGTCCAGATCCAATCCGCGGTTGAGGCGCTCGACCGCGGTCTGAGTCATCTGCGTGGACTGGCCATTCGCGTACAGCAGCGCGGTCGCCGCAAGCAGAGTGTCGTAGCGTTCGTCGCTGTCGCTGTGGCCCATCAGCAGTAGAGGATAGGTCGCGACTGTGGGCCCTGGGCACATCAATGGCCCGAAACTCGTGCATATGTCCCACGGTCGCGTCGCATACGTTCCTACACTGCGGGCCATGAGGCGTTGGCCTTGCGTCGCCGCGGTAGTTGTCGCGCTGTCGTCCCTCGCCCCCGCGCCGGCCGCGACAGCAGCGTCGCCCCCAGTGCCCTCCCACATCGTCATCGTGGTCGAGGAGAACCACTCCGCGGAGAACGTCATCGGCAACAAGTCGGCGCCGTTCATGAACCAGCTGGCCTCCTACGGCGCGCTGATGACGCAGTCCTACGCAGAAACCCATCCCAGCGAGCCCAACTACCTGGCGTTGTTCGCGGGCGACACGTTCGGCCTGCAGACCGACGCCTGCCCCGTCAACGCCGGAGCCGCACCGAATCTCGGCTCCGAACTGCTGGCCGCGGGCTACCGGTTCGCCTCCTTCTCCGAGGATCTGCCCGCGGTGGGGTCCCCGGCGTGCAGCGCGGGCAAGTATGCGCGCAAGCACGCGCCGTGGACCAACTTCACCAACATCCCGCCGGAGACATCGCTGCCCTTCTCCGCGTTCAACGCACGGTCGGACTACGCAAGCCTGCCCACGGTGTCGTTCGTCGTTCCCAACCTCGACAACGACATGCACGACGGCACCATCGCGCAGGCCGACGCCTGGCTTGCGACCAACCTCACGGGCTACGCCAACTGGGCGCTCGCCAACAACAGCCTGCTGATCGTCACCTGGGACGAGGACGACAACGGCGCCGACAACCGGATCCCGACGATGATCTACGGCGCCCACGTCAGACCCGGCCAGTATCCCGAGACGATCAGTCACTACAACGTGCTGTCCACGATCGAGCAGATGTACGGCCTGCCCAAGACGGGTCTGGCCGCCAACGCGCCTGCCATCTCGTCGATCTGGGCTTAGCAGGCACCGCCGCCGACGCGGGTCATGCGGACGCCGGTGCGGGCTGACGGCCGCGCACCAGCTTGCCCGGCCGCGCATCGGTTGGCGCGCCGTTCTCGGCGATGACCTGGCCGGAGACGATCGTCGCGACGTAACCGTCGGCGGTCTGGTCGAGCCGACGCCCGCCTGCGGGCAGGTCGTATCTCACCACCGGCTTGTGCAGCCGCAGGGCGTCCTGGTCGATGACGTTCAGATCGGCCTTGTATCCGACGGCGATTCGGCCGCGGTCGGCCAGGCCCGCCACTCTGGCCGGCACCGACGTGAGTTCGCGGACCGCCTCGGCGACGGTCAGCCGACCCGAGACGCGGTCACGCACCCAGTGCGTGAGCATGTAGGTGGGAAAGCTTGCGTCGCAGATCATTCCGTAGTGCGCGCCGCCGTCGCCCAGACCCAGGACGACATCCTCGCGGCGGACGAGTTCGGAGACCGTGTCCAGCGAGGCGTCGCGGAAGTTGGCCAGCGTCACGAGCAGCATCGCGTGGCCGTCGTCGTCGAGGAGTCGGTCGTAGGCCTCCTCCAACGGGCTGACCCCGCGGGCCTTCGCCCGAGCCCCGATGCTGTCGGCGGGATCGGGCTCGTAGTTCGGCGGATCGCCCAGCGGGAAGATCCAGTTGAACGCCTGCACGGCGAACATCAACGGGTGGCCGTCGGAAGCCGGCTTGTCGTTCAGAATGCGTTCCCGCACTTCGGGTTTGCGCATCTCGGCAACCTTTTCGGCGAGCGGCAGATCCGCGATCTCGCGGTAGCTGGGGTACATGACGAACGGGTTGCCGGACAGCTCGAGACCCAGCACGAGGCCGATGGGCCGCGGGAAGATCTGCGCGGTAACGACAGGCTCGGCCGCCGCCGCATTCGAATTCGCCTTCTCCACCATCGTCAGCGCGTCCTCGAAGAAAGCCGGGCCCGCATTGCCGATCGCCAGCGTGAACGTGACCGGCAGCCCGACATCGGCGGCGACGTCGAACACCGTCTGCAGCGCGGGTTGGTAGTCGCCCGCGACGAGGTCGGGCACGAACTGAATCAGGCCGCCGCCGGCATCCTCGACACCACGGGCGATGGCCTCGATCTCCTCATGGCCCGCGTCGTAGCTCGGAATGGGGTGCCCGCTCTCGGTCTTGTGGATCGTCAGCCGCGACGACGCGAACCCAAGCGCGCCAACGTGAATCGCCTCGGCGGCGAGCTTGCGCATCTGCGACAGGTCTTCAGCGGTGGCGGGTTCGCGTTCGACTCCGCGCCGTCCCATCACGTACACCCGCAGCGGCGAGTGAGGCAGAAACGCCGCCACGTCGATGTCGCGCCTGCCCGCGTCGAGCGCATCCATGAACTCCGGGAAGGTCTCCCAGTTCCATGGCAGCCCGTCGACCATCACCACACCGGGGATGTCCTCCACACCGGCCATCACGTCGACGAGCACCTCGTGGTCCTCGGTCCGGCACGGCGCGAAGCCGACGCCGCAGTTGCCCATCACCGCGGTGGTCACACCGTGTGCCGACGACGGCGTCATCCGCTCCGACCAGATGGCCTGCCCGTCGTAATGGGTGTGCAGATCGACGAAGCCAGGGGTGACCAGCAGCCCGGTCGCGTCGATCTCGCGTGTCGCCTCGCCGTCGACGGATCCGACGGCCGCGATCACGCCGTCGGAGATCGCGACATCGCCGACGAAGGGCTCACCGCCGAGGCCGTCGACGATGGTGCCGTTGCGGATTATCACGTCGTACGCCATGAGGTGAATCTACGACTGCTCCGGGATCTCATGCCAGGATGGGGCCGTGATCGACCACCTGGGCATCAACTGTGCGGACTGGGAAAGATCGAAGGCCTTCTACGACGCGGTTCTCGGCGTGCTGGGTTACACCCGGCAGTTGGACTACCACGTGGCCATCGGATACGGCAAGGACGGCAAGCCGGACTTCTGGATCGCCGACATGAGTGTGGGCGACGCGAGCGGACCCAACCGTGAGGTCCACGTCGCGTTCCACGCCAAGGACCATGACGCGGTCCGCGCTTTCTACGACACCGCGCTGGAACTCGGCGTCGAGTCGCTGCACGCTCCGCGGCTGTGGCCGGAATACCACCCCGGCTACTTCGGCGCGTTCGTCCGCGACCCCGACGGCAACAACGTCGAAGCGGTCTTCCACGGCGCTCCGCCGGAGTAGCTAGCCGCGGTGATACGGCGTCACCCAGGCCAGCACCGCAGGCAGCGGGTCCTCGGCCAGCCGGTAGATGCGGCGCTTGCCGTCGACCTCGACATCGACGGCGCCCGCATCCCGCAGCACGCCAAGGTGCTTGGACGCCAAGGGTTGCGAGATGCGCAGCCGCTCGACCAGGCTCCCGACGTCGGCGGCGCCTTCGCGCAGCAAGTCGAGGATGTGCCGCCTGGTGGGGTCGGCGATCACCGCGAACGCGTCCATGCACACATCTGGCCACTCGGTCGTATAACTGTCAAGCGATATGAGATATCGATGCCTGCGGTGGTGCCACGCTGTCGAAATGACCGACAGCGAAGGCTATGTCGACCAGTCCGTTGCGGGCCTCGCCGAGCCGCAGCCGATGTACAAGATGCTGCGCGATTCGAGCCCGGTGTTTCGGCCGGGGCCGGAGGGCCCCGTGGTCCTCAGCCGGCTCGCCGACATCGAGATGGCGCTCAAGCGGACCGACGTCTTCTCGTCGAACATGGATGCCGTCGATCTGGGAAACGTGCGGCCGCTGATCCCCCTGCAGATCGACCCGCCCGAGCACGCCAAGTACCGCCGCATCCTCGATCCGCTCTTCACGCCGCGAGAGATGGCCGCTCGCGAACCAGCCGTCACCGCGCTTGTGAACGAGATGATCGACCGATTCGCAGATCGCGGAGGATGTGATTTCCACGAAGACTTCGCGGTCCCGCTGCCGTGCACGGTCTTCCTACAGCTGCTCGGCCTCCCTCTCGAGGATCTCGACAAGTTCCTCGCCTGGAAGGACGACGTGATCCGCCCCGAGGGCGCACAGGGATTCAAGGAGCACCGTGAGGCCGCGGCGCCGGCCGCCCAGCAGATCTATGAGTACTTCGAGCGCGCCATCGACGACCACATCGCCAACCCACGCGACGACGTGCTGTCGGCGTTGATCGCGTCGCGCGTCGCCGGTGAGCCGCTGTCGCGTGAGGAACTGCTCGACATCTGTTTCCTGTTCCTCATCGCCGGGTTGGACACCGTGACGGATTCCCTGGATTGCTTCTTCGTCTATCTGGCGCGGCATTCCGAGCAGCGCCGGCTGCTCATCGAACGGCCCGACATCCTGCCGAGCGCGATCGAGGAGCTGCTGCGGTGGGAGACCCCGGTGCCGGGCGTGGCACGCATTGCCCTGCAGGACGCCGAGGTTGGTGGCTGCCCGATCAGCAAGGGGGAACGGGTCAGCCCTCTGCTCGGTGCGGCCAACACCGATCCGGCCGAATTCCCCGATCCGGACGTCGTCGACTTCGCGCGCAGCCCGAACCGGCACCGCGCGTTCGGCGGCGGCCCGCACCGCTGCCTGGGCTCGCACCTGGCCCGCCTGGAACTGCGCGTCGCGTTGCGTGAATTCCACCGTCGCATACCGAATTACGAGATCACGCCGGGCACCGAGCTCAAATACACCAGCGCTCTGCGCTCGGTGGAATCGCTGCCGCTGACGTTCCACGCGGCCACGCGATGACGCGCGTCTGCGTCGATCCTGAACTCTGCACCGGCCACGGCCGCTGTTACACGCTCGCGCCCGGCGTCTTCGATGCAGACGAGGTCGGCCACTCGATCGTCCTCGTCGACGAAGTCTGCGGCGACCTCGAGCAACAGGCGATGATCGGCGAGCAGAACTGCCCGGAAGGGGCGATCACGCTGTCGAGTTGAACGCGCCGATTACCTTGGTGGTATGGCTGACTCCGATATCCAAACGGTCCGCGAACTGCTCCGCGACGCCTTCACCCGGCAGATCGAGCACGTCGACGATCTCACCGACGGCCTGACCGACGAGGTGTCGTTCTTCCGCCCGACGGCCGAAGCCAACAGCATCGCGTGGCTGGTCTGGCACAGCGCGCGCCAGCAGGACCTCCAGCTCTGCGACATCGCAGGCATCGAGCAGGTGTGGATCCGCGACGGCTGGGACGACCGGCTGGGCCTCGACCTGGAGGGCAACGACCACGGCTACGGACACGGGCCCGACGACGTGGGCAAGGTCCGCGTGCCCGCCGACCTGCTCGCCGGCTACTACCACGCCGTGCACAAGGTGACGCTCGAGTACATCGCTTCGGTGACCGCCGACGAGTTGAGCCGCGTCGTCGACACGCACTGGACGCCGCCCGTCACCGCGAGCGCGCGGCTGGTCAGCATCATCGACGACGCTGCCCAGCACCTCGGCCAGGCCGCCTACGTCCGCGGCATCGCCCGCTGACGGTGCGACTAACCGCAGCCGGCTGGGCACTTCGGCTATGGCCGCCGACCGCTGTTGCGGCGATGTTCGTGCTCGGATGGGCGGTCGGAAAACACTCCACCACGCTGGACTCCTGGTTCCCGAGATTCGGCCACGGTCCCGCGCAGGGACTTCTGTTTTTCACCGACCCCTGGATTCTCGCCACCGTGCTGGCGGGCGGTGTTGCGGTCGCGCTCTACCGGCAGCGGTGGCGACTGGCGACGGTCATGGTGGCCTCGCCCGTCGTGGCGATCGGCCTGGTTGAGTTGCTCAAGCGATTCTTCGCGCGGCACAAGGGCACCGCGTCGCTGGCGTATCCGAGCGGTCACACCGCCGCTGCGGTCGTCGTGATGGGCATGATCGTGGTGCTGGCGGGCGCCGCAGCGTGGTCCCTGCTCGTCGCAGTCGCCGTCAGCCTCTTGGGCGCCATCGGGCAGGCGATCACCTACCACTACTTCACCGACACCGTCGGCGCTGCGCTGCTCGGCACCGCCGTCGTCTGCGTGGCCGCGCTCGTCGCCGAAACTTGACAGGCGTCAACCCGGGTGCGACGCAGATCACACAGGCCGTTAACATGACCTCATGACCGCGACGCCAGAAGTTGATTCGCCCTCGGCTGCGACCACCATTCGTAACCCCGCGACCGGCGACGTCGCCGGGCAGGTGCGCTGGACCGACCCCGCCGATGTGCCGCGGATCGTCGCCGGGCTGCGCGAGGCGCAGAAGGAGTGGGAGGCGCGCGGCGCCAAGGGCCGCGCCAAGGTGCTCGCCCGCTACGCCGTTTGGCTCGGCGAGCACCGCGACGAGATCGAGACACTGCTGATCAAGGAGACCGGCAAATCGGCCGTCGACGCGGCGCAAGAGGTGCCGCTGCTGATCATGATCCTGTCGTACTACATCAAGACGATGGAGAAGGCGCTCGCACCCGAGACCCGTCCGGCGTCGCTGCCGTTCCTGGCGATCAAGAAGGTCACTGTGCACTACCGGCCCCGCCAGGTGGTCGGCATCATCGCGCCGTGGAACTATCCGGTGGCCAACGCCCTGATGGACGCGATCGGCGCGCTCGCCGCAGGATGCTCGGTGCTGCTCAAGCCCTCCGAACGCACACCGCTGACGGCGGAGGTGCTGCTGCGTGGCTGGTACGACTCGGGGGCACCCGAGGTGCTTGCGCTGGCGCAGGGTGCCCGCGAAGTGTCGGAGGCCGTCATCGACACCGTTGACTTCATTCAGTTCACCGGGTCCAGCGCGACCGGCGCCAAGGTGATGGAGCGCGCCGCGCGCCGGCTCACGCCGGTCAGCCTCGAACTCGGCGGCAAGGATCCGATGATCGTGCTGGAGGACGCCGACGTCGACCTGGCCGCACATGCAGCGGTGTGGGGTGCGATGTTCAACGCAGGCCAGACGTGCGTGTCGGTCGAGCGCGTGTATGTCCTCGACTCCGTCTACGACGAGTTCGTCGACGCCGTCGTCCGCGACGTCAAGAAGCTGAAGGTCGGCGCGGGCGAGGGTTACGACGTCGGCTCGTTGATCAATGACGAGCAGCGCGCGGTGACCGAGCGCCACGTCCGCGATGCGCTTGCCGCGGGGGCGAAGGCGCTCACCGGCGGCGAGCGCGCGCCGGGCGAGGGCAGCTTCTACCCGCCGACGGTGCTCGTCGACGTCGACCACTCGATGGCGTGCATGACCGAGGAGACGTTCGGGCCGACGCTGCCGATCATGAGGGTGTCGACGGTGGAAGATGCCGTCCGGCTCGCAAACGACAGCCCGTACGGTCTGTCGGCGGCCGTCTTCTCCAAAGATGTCGAACGCGCCAAAGCGGTTGCGGTGCAACTTGATTGCGGTGCGGTCAACGTCAACGACGTGATATCCAACCTGATGTGCACGACCGCGCCGATGGGCGGCTGGAAGACGTCGGGCATGGGCGCCCGGTTCGGCGGGGCGGAGGGGCTTCGCAAGTACTGCAGGCAGGAAGCCGTTGTCGCCCCGCGAACCAATGTCGGCGCGGGCGGCAACTACTACAACAACTCGCACAAGGCATTGGCGCGGATGAACAAGCTGATGACCCGGCTCGCCCTGCTGCGTCCGCGCCGTACCGCCAAGTAATACACCTGCCGTTCACCGGCTGGTCACCGGGGCTTACCGACGCGTGGATACCGTTTGCCGGTGACTCTGGATACGCATAGCTATCGCGTTCACGACGACGACGATGACGATCCGATTCTGCTCGACGCCAACGGCATTCCCGTCGACACCTGGCGGGAGAACTATCCGTACGACGAGCGCATGAGTCGCGACGAGTACGAAGAGCAGAAGCGCTTGCTGCAGATCGAACTGCTCAAGTTGCAGAAGTGGAGTCAGGCCCACGGCCACCGCCACGTCATCGTGTTCGAGGGCCGTGACGCGGCGGGCAAGGGCGGCACCATCAAGCGGTTCATGGAACACCTCAACCCGCGTGGCGCACGCGTGGTCGCCCTGGAGAAGCCCACCGAGCGAGAACGCACGCAGTGGTACTTCCAGCGCTACGTCAACCACCTGCCCGCGCACGGCGAGATGGTGATGTTCGACCGGTCCTGGTACAACCGCGCCGGCGTGGAGCGGGTGATGGGCTTCTGCACGCCCAAGCAGCATGCCGAGTTCATTCGCCAAGCGCCGTTGTTCGAGCAGATGCTGGTCAACGACGGCATCAGCCTGATCAAGTTGTGGTTCTCGGTGTCGCCGTCCGAACAGCGCACACGGTTCACCATCCGCCACGTCGACCCGGTCCGGCAGTGGAAGCTGTCGCCGACGGATCTGGCGTCGCTGGACAAGTGGGACGACTACACGGCGGCCAAGGAGGACATGTTCGCCTGGACGGACACGGAGAGCGCACCGTGGACCGTCGTCAAGAGCAACGACAAGAAGCGTGCCCGCATCAACGCCATGCGGCACGTGCTGAGTAAGTTCGACTACGACAACAAGGATCACGAGGTGGTCGGGCGACCGGACCCCCTCATCGTGGGACGCGCTCTGGCCGACTGACACCGCGTCCCCGTCGCAGGAGGAGGACGGCGTGCGGTTTGTCGCGGCGCTGCTGTTCTGGGTCGTCACGACGGTCTTGCTGGCGGCGGCCGTTCCGGCGATGTGGGCCCAGCGGAACGTGGTCAGTGAGGACGGCTACGCCGCCCTTGCCGCGACGGCGGCCAAGAATCCGCAGCTTCAGGAGGCGATGGCGTCGGAGTTGACGACGCAGATCACCGCGCTGGCCGCCGACAAGGGCTACCACCTCGGCAACACCGGACTTGTCCAAGGCGTGACCGCCGCCTACACGGCGAACTCCGGGTTTCCGGGCCAGTTCGCCCAGGCCAATCGCATAGCGCACCGCTGGATGTTCACCGACTCGGTCCAGCACGAGGCGGGCTCGGGCGACCGTTGGCTCGTGGACATCGCGCCGATGCTCAACGATCCATCGCTCAAGGCGACGCTCGGCGATCTCAACCTCGAGGTTCCGCAGACACTGACGGTGCCGATCACGGTGCCCGAGTCTTCGGCGTTGCGGCCCGGCCAGCTGAGGCCGTTGGCGACGTGGGGTCCGTGGGCGAGCATCGGCGTCTGTGTCCTCACCGGCATCTTCGCGCTGCTGACATTGGCGACGGCACGCTCGCGCGGCAAAGCCCTTGCCGCGCTGGGAGTTTCGGCACTCCTCGTCAGCGCGGCGGGCTGGGCCGGCCTGGCGGTCGGCCAACGCTATGTCGACGGTGCGCTGAACCGGACGACGGGGGACATCCGCCGGGTCGCCGACGTCATGGTGAACCAGGCCGAGGCCAACGCGCACCTGTGGCTGAACCTGACGCTGGCCGTCGGCGGCGGGCTGGTGGTCATCGGCATCATCGTCTCGTTGCTGGGTGGCCTGCGCAGAAGCGAATAGAGTCGCTCCATGCCATTCGTCACGGACATCCAGGGCCCGCAGCGGCCCGTCCAGACGTGGCCGCCGCTCGTCACGGGCACACTGCGGCGCACCAGCACGATCGACACCCATCCGGCAGGTGGCGGCCGCTCCGAGGTCGACCTGCGGGCCCGCGACGTGGCCGGCACCGAGCGGGGCACCGTGGCCGTGCTCGGGCAGCTCGGCATGCGCGCGCACCTCACGGATCGTGTGATCGACGACATCGGCTCAGACCCGCCCGACGGGCGGCTGGCGCAGCTGGCGGGCGTGCGGGTCGGCCCGGGATTCCGCTCGACGGTCGGCAAGCTGCTACCCGAAGAGGTCCGTCGTGCCGGCCTTCTGCATCTGCTGCTCGACGACTGGGTGGGCGCGGCGTTGGTTTCCGGTTACGCGGTGCAGCACAAGGCGATCAATCTCGGCATCGAGGAGAAGCTGCCTGCCGGTACGGCCGACAGCATGGCGGGCATCTGCGCGGGCTTCGCCGCCGACGCCTCGCTCGTCCCGTACGCCAAGCGCAACGGCACCATTCCGTCGGTGCACGGGCCGGTCGCGCCGCCGCTCGACACCGGAGGCGACGGGTTGCACGCCGCCGAAACGCTGCGTCCGCACGGCATGCGGCGGTTCCGCAGGCTCGACCTGCGGCCGGAGGACGGCTTCGACGCCCACTTCCGCGACAGTCATGTCGACGGCGACGGGGTGGAGACGATCGTGCACGAGTACACGGTCGAGGGTTCGGTCGACGCGTCCACGCGGACGATCACGTCGGTCACCGCGAATGTGCGCGTGCTGCCGTGGCAGGAATGCCCCGGCGCCATCGGAAGCGCGGCACGCATCCAGGGGATGACCCTTTCAGAACTGCGTGCCCGCATCCGAAACGAGTTCGTCGGCACGAGTACCTGCACGCACCTCAACGACACGTTGCGCGCGATCGCCGACCTCGACGCGCTCCTCGATCTGCGGGCCGGCTCGCATTAGGGCTCGATGATGTGCGACGGGTCCGGCCGCCGCTCCGGCGGACCCTGGCTGTAGTCGCCCCATGGCCGGTCGCGACGCTCGATCACCGCCCGCGTGCCGTCCTCGCTCGCGGTCTCGACGAATTGCAGCGCATCGGGCGTGTTGCGCATCAGCCCGTCGAGAACGGCGCCCAGTGTCTGGGTCGACGCCAGGCCCATGTTCTCGTAGGCCTGGTTGACGATCAGCTTCTGCGCCTGCAACTGCGACAGCGGAATGGTGGCGAGCTTGGCCGCGACCTCTGCGACGCGGGCCTCGAGCCGCTCGAACGGCACCGACTCGTTGATGAGTTCGACTGCGGCCGCTTCCTTTCCGGTCAGAGGCTCGCCGGTGAGCGAGTGCCACTTCACCTTCGCGAAACTCAGCCGGTACAACCACATGCCCGACAGGTAGGTGCCCCACATGCGGGCGTACGGCGTGCCGATCATGGCGTCATCGCTGGCGATCACGATGTCGGCCGCAAGGGCGTAGTCGCTTGCACCTCCGACGCACCAGCCGTGCACCTGGGCGATGACGGGTTTCGACGCCCGCCAGAGGGCGAGAAACTTCTGGTGTGGACTGGTGGTGCGGGCCGTCATGACCGCGAAGTCCTTACCGGGATCCCAGCGGTTCTCGGTGGTCAACCATTCGTCCCAGTAGTGGAAGCCGCCGCCGAAGTCGTAGCCGCCGGAGAAGGCCCGGCCCGCGCCGCGCAGCACGATCACCTTGACCGCCGGATCCCGCTCGGCCAGGCCGATGGCCGCCTCGATCTCGTCGGGCATCGGCGGCACGATCGTGTTCAACGCATCAGGACGGTTCAGCGTGATGGTGGCGACGGGTGGCTCCGTCTTGTACAGCAGGGTCTCGAACTCTGGCTGTCTTTGCTCATCGCGTGCGCGGTGCGTCGTCGGCATCCCTGAAGTATTGCGTCAGCGCGCAAGCCCGGCGACGGCTTCTGCGACCGGTGTCTCGCCGGAAATGAGCTCGAACGTCTGGCCTGAGGTGCGAGGCTCGTCGAGAACTGCGACGAGCACCGCCGCGACGTCCTCGCGGGGAATGCTCCCGCGACCGGTGGAATCGGCGATGTTCACCCGCCCGGTCGCCGCGTCATCGGTGAGCAGTCCCGGTCGCACGATGGTCGCGTTCAGTCCTGAGCGACTCCGGATCGCTTCGTCGGCAACGCCTTTCGCGCGCAGATACGCCTGGAAGACCGCGTCGTCGGCGGTGGCCTGCGGATCGGCGGCCATCGCGGAGATCATCACATACCGCTCGACGCCTGCGGCTTGCGCCGCGTCGGCCAACAGGATGGCGGCGTCGCGGTCGACGGTCTCCTTGCGCGCCGCCCCGCTGCCAGGGCCCGCGCCCGCGGCGAACACGACGGCGTCGGCGCCACGCACGTGCGCGGCGACGTCGTCGACCGACGCCTTCTCCAGATCCACGACCAGTGGCACGGCGCCTGCGGCTTCGAGGTCACCGACCTGCGCCGGGTTTCTGACCAATCCTGAGACCGCGTCGCGCCGCTGAGACAGCAGGCGCTCCAGGATCAGCGCGATCTTGCCGTGTCCGCCCGCGATGACGACGTGCATTCACAAAGGTTCGCCGATGTCGGGAAGCAAGGCAATATCCTCCGGCTGACCATCACGGAACATCGCGGCCAGTTCGCGCACCCGTCGTTTGGCCCACTCGGGGTTGTAGTGGCTCAGTACCTGGTATTCGAACATGAAGCGTTCCTTGCGGTCCTCGAAGTATCTGGAGCCTTGGCCGCGCACGATGCCTTTGCAGTACCAGTAGAGAACATCGTCCAGGTTGCCCGCGTCGTCCCAGACGAGTTTTCCCCGCTCGTAGGTCGTGTAGTGGTAGGTGCCGTCGTCGTCGACGAAGATGTTCAGGCCGTCGTTGGTTCGCAGTCCGACGGTCATCGGGCGAACGTCGAGCCTCTCCGCCAGCCGGTTGATCTCCGTTTGAAGGTCACCTGTATTCGTATCCGAGGACGGGTCCATGTTCGGTGAGAATCCCCCTGTCGATCAGTTGTTCCACACTGACTCTCACTCCGTCTGGGCCCACGATCATATATTGGACGGCTCCCGGCGACGGCGTCTGGCCGTACCAGGGTTCAACGGGTCCTTCGACGATCTGCCAGCCGTCGGGTAGCGGTTTACCGGTGACCGAGTACCGGTGGTACTCGGAGACAACAGATTCCGGCGTCAGGGCGCGATCTGCGAAAGGCGTGGCATCGGGTGCGAGGTAGCGGCCCCCTTCGTGGCCGAACCTGTCGACGATGGTGCCCGCGGGCAGCTGGGCGGGTTGCGGTTCGTAGCCAGGGGGAAACCCGTTGTTCTCCGGCCAGATTCGGGACTCGGGGCTGCCGAACCGTGGCCCGAACTCTTCCCACGGCATTCCGCCCGTGGGGTCCCAACCCCGCACGAGAGCTTCCGGTGCGCCGCCCTCCGCAATGGTTCGCACAGGGAGACCCGCCCGAACCGCTGCACCTTCGCCGCCCCAGGGCAGCGTGGCGGCGGTGGCGCCGGCGTCGAAGGTCTTCTCCCCCAAGTAGTAGGCGGCGGACGGCGAATTCACGGCGTTCTGGATCTCCCCGACTGCCGCACCGGCGGGGTTGGCGGCGGTTTCTGCGGTGCCCTCCAGCAGCCCGGCCCAGGACTCGACGACCCCGGGGGCACCCGGACCGCCCTGGCCGAGAAGGTTTTTGATGGTCTGCTCGGTGGAGAACCAGCGGTCGGCGAACCCTTCTCCGAAGCCCGGCGGTGGCTGGCGCGGGGGCTCCGGTGCGCGGTAGCTCGGACCCAAACCGCGCTGGGCTTGGGCGACGATGGCGTTCAGCCGCGATTCGATCTGGTCGGGCGGCACGCCGTCTTGCCGGAGCACTTCCCGAGCCGTCGCCTTGAACGTCTCGACGTCCTTCGGGTCGATCGGCAGCGGTTTCGGCGGAGGGGCCGCAGCGGGCACTGAGGCTCCGGCGATCTGGTTGAGCGCGTCGTCCAGGTTGCCTGGCTGGCTGCCCGGTTTTACATTCGGCTGTGGCGCAGCAGGGTTCGGCACCGCGCCGTTGACCGGTGCGGCGTCGTAACCCTCGGCCGCCATCTCCACGCGGGCTTGGCCGAGCGTCGAGCCGTACGCGTTGCGCACGGCGTTCATCTCACCCAGACCGTGTCTGGTGGCCTCGATCGCTGCGGTCTTCAGCGCCGACCAATCCAATTGAACTCGGTCCGCCCGCGCCTTCTGGATCTCGGCGGCGACGGTGTCGTCGATCTGCACGAGGCGGGCGTTGAGGTTGCTGATCGAAATATGGCCGCTGCGTTGGGCTTCGGCCAGCGAAGCGGCGATGTCCTGCAGGTCGACGCCGACCCGGGTCAGCGCTTCCTTGTTCGACTTCATCATCTGGCTGGCGCGCTGCACCTCGACGGAGTCGTTGATGGGGTGCGCGGGGTCATCGCGGTCCCACGCCGCCTGGAAGCGCTTCTTGGCGGCGTTGAACTCCTCGGAGGTCTGCGTCATCGAGACACCCGCGTTGTAGAACGACTGGGCCAACTCGCTGATCTCGCCTGGCGCACCGGACGCAATGGTGTCGTCCACCTTCCAGGGGTCACCACCGGCAGCGCCGATCAGTTCGGCAACACTGAGATAGACCAGCTGCGGATAGCTAGGCATCCGGCACGGTGTCGATCGCGGCCTTGTTGTGCGCTTCGGTCTCCTCGAACGAGGTCGCAGCGTTGTGCACCTTGTCGCCGACGTCGGTGAGTGTTCGATGGTTGCCGCGCATCGCGCGCACGTGCGAATGGTGCACGACGGTCAGCTTGCCGTGGAACGCATGGGCCGCGTCGAAGTCGCCGAACAGGCCCGCCGGAATCGAGGCCTGTGCCAGGGCATCGGCGCCGCTCAGCGCGATTTGCCCGGCGTTGCGCGACACGTCCGCACCGTCCTTGAGGACGTCGGGTTCCACCCTCATGACTCACTCCAGCAGTTAGCCGACATCTGTTTGCTGCAAGCCTACCTTGGGCGGCCGGGTGGTCGACGCGCTAAATGTGCAGCGTGCGGTGCAGGAACTCGAAGATGAGCGCGGACCGGAACGCGGTCTGCGCGTTGTCCGCCGCCCCGGCGTGGCCGCCCTCGATGTTCTCGTAGTAGTGCACGCGGTGTCCTGCCGACTCCAGCGCGGCGGTCATCTTGCGGGCGTGTCCTGGATGGACCCGGTCGTCGCGCGTCGACGTGGTGATCAGCACGGGCGGATACCGCCGCACCGCCGAGATGTTCTGGTAGGGCGAATACTCGCCGATGAATTCCCAGTCCTCTGTGCTGTCCGGATCGCCGTACTCCGCCACCCACGACGCGCCGGCCAACAGCAGGTGGAAACGCTTCATGTCCAGCAGCGGCACACTGCACACCAGCCCGCCGAACAATTCCGGGTACTGCGTCAGCATGATGCCCATCAACAGGCCGCCGTTGCTGCCGCCCTGGGCACCCAGCTGCTCCACCGTGGTGATCCCGCGCCGCACCAAATCCGCTGCGACCGAAGCGAAGTCCTCGGAGACGAGGTGGCGGCCCGCTCGCATCGCCTGGGTGTGCCAACCCGGCCCGTATTCACCCCCGCCGCGGATGTTGGCCAACACGTACGTGCCGCCGCGGGACAGCCACAGACGGCCGAGCACACCGTCGTAACCAGGCGTCCGCGACACCTCGAATCCGCCGTAGCCGCCGAGCAGTGTCGGGCCGGGCCCGTCGCTGCCGCGGTTACCGACCACGAAGTAGGGGATCGCGGTGCCGTCCTTGGATGCAGCGAAATGCTGTGTGACAGTGATGTCTTCGGCGTCGAAGAATGCAGGCGCCGACTTGATCTCGTCGAGAGGACCCTCGACGGGTCCGTGCAGCAGCCGCGACGGTGTGGTGAATCCGCTGAAGTCCAGGAAGATCTCGTCGCCGAGGTCATCGGTGTCGACAATGACGGCGTTGGTGTTGTCAGGAATGTCTGGCACCGGCTCGATTGCCCAGGTGCCCGGGGTCACCGTCTGGACCCGGCTGGCGACATCGGCGAGCGTGACGATGACCAGCTTGTCCTTCGTCCACGCGTAGTGGTTGAGGCTGGTGTGGTCGTCAGGCTCGAATACGACATGGAAATCAGCTGTGCCTGCCAGAAACTCGTCGTAGTCGAGCGCGATCAACGACCCCGCGACGTACGAGCCGGCCCCGGTGTACCAGTCCGTGCGCAACTCGATCAGCAGCCAGTTGCGATGAATGGACACGGTCGCGTCGGTTGGCGCGTCGATGCGGATGAGCTCGCCGTCGCGCAGTTCGTAGACCTCGTCGTTGAAGAAGTCCAAGGCGCGGCTCAGCAACGTCCTCTCGAAGCCGGGTGTGCGATCCCTCGACGCCGCGACGATGACGTCGGTGCTCGAGCCGCTGAACAGCATTTCGGCCTCGTCGAGCGGTGTGCCCCGACGCCAGCGCTTGACCAGCCGCGGGTACCCGGAATCGGTCAGCGAGCCCTCGCCCCAGTCGGTGCCGATCAGCACCGAGTCCTCGTCCTCCCAGCTGATTTGGGTCTTGGCCTCCGGCACTTCGAAGCCGTCGACGACGAATTCGCCTGTGCGCATGTCGAACTCACGGACCACCGCGGCATCGGAGCCGCCGCGCGACAAGGTGATGAGCGCCAGGGAACGGTCGGGCTCGATGACCTTGGCGCCGGCCCACACCCAGTTCTCGTCCTCCGCAGCAGCGAGCGCGTCGAGATCGATCACCACGTCCCAGTCCGGTGCGTCGGTGCGGTAGCTGTCCAATGTGGTGCGACGCCACAAGCCACGCGGGTTTTCCGCGTCGCGCCAGAAGTTGTACAGGTGGTCGCCCCGGCGGCGCACGTAGGGGATGCGCGCATCGGTGTCGAGCACCTCGAGTGCCTCGGTGCGCATCTGTTCGAACTCGTCGTCGCACAGCTCGGCGAGCGTGGGCTCGTTGTGTCGTCGAACCCAGTCCAGCGCATCGTCGCCGGTGATGTCCTCGAGCCAGAGGTGCGGATCGTCAGCCACGAGGTCCATTCTGACGGTCAGCTCAGGTGGTGCACCTGCTGCAGGCCGTAGACCGGGGTGGGAATGCCCTCGTAGCGCGCCTTGAGCTGCAGGGCGAGGTACAACGAGTAGTGCCGCGACTGGTGCAGGTTGCCGCCGTGGAACCACAGGTTCTCCTGCTGGGTCGGCTTCCACATGTTGCGCTGCTCGCCCTCCCATGGCCCAGGGTCCTTGGCCGTGTCCGACCCCAGCCCCCAGACCTTGCCGACCTTGTCTGCAACGTCCTGTCCGATGAGGTCGGCGGCCCAGCCGTTCATCGAGCCGTAGCCCGTCGCGTAGACCACCACATCGGCGGGCAGCTTGGTCCCGTCGGCCAGCACGACGGCGTCCTCGGTCAACTTCGACACCTGCCCGTGTGCGAGCTTGATCTTGCCGTCGGAGACCAGATCGGATGCGCCGACGTCGATGTAGTAGCCGGAGCCACGACGCAGGTATTTCATGAAAAGCCCCGAGTCGTCGTCTCCCCAGTCCAGCTCGAAGCCCGCGGCGGCCAGCCGCTCGTAGAACTCCTTGTCGCGCTCGCGGATCGCGTCGTAGATCGGGATCTGGAAC
The DNA here is from genome assembly GCA_963813275.1 of uncultured Actinomycetota bacterium. Lineage (GTDB taxonomy): Bacteria > Actinomycetota > Actinomycetes > Mycobacteriales > Mycobacteriaceae > Mycobacterium. The sequence continues at coordinate 285,158 of CAWEYH010000007.1, forward strand.
TCGTGCATGATCCGGTAGGGCAGCGACGCGAACGTCATGTCGGCCTTCTCGGTCGTCATGCCTGCGGCCACCGCCCGTTCGGAGTACAGGTCGCCGAGCCCGAGATCCATCAACGAGTCCGACTTCACGATGTGCGTCGACGACCGCTGCACCATGGTCACGTCGACACCGTTCTCGTACAACGCTTTACAGATGTCGTGTGCGGAGTTGTTCGAGCCGACGACCACCGCCTTCTTGCCGACGTACGCGTCGGGGCCGGGGTGGGCGCTGGAGTGGTGCTGGTCGCCACGGAACACGTCCTGGCCCGGCAGTGTCGGCACGCTGGGCTTGCCCGACATGCCCGTGGCGAGCACCAGATGCGCGGGGTGCAGTGTGACGCGTTCGCCGTCGCGGTCCACCTCGACGGTCCAGGTCGCCGCCGCCTCGTCGAACGACGCCGACAGGCAGGTCGTCTTCGACCAGTAGGGCACCTCCATCACCCGCGTGTAGAACTCCAGCCAGTCGCCGATCTTGTCCTTCGGCGCGAACACCGGCCAGTTCGGCGGGAACGGCAGATACGGCAGATGGTCGTACCAGACCGGGTCGTGCAGGCACAGCGACTTGTATCGTCCGCGCCACTGGTCGCCGGGCCGGTCGTGGCTGTCGACGACGATCGCGGGCACGCCGAGTTGACGCAGCCGCGCGCCGAGCGCGATGCCGCCCTGGCCGCCGCCGACGACCAACGCGTACGGCTGGGTCGAGTAGCCCAGCGTCGCCTCCTCGTCGGCACGCTTCTCCGCCCACGAGCGGGTGTCGGGATCACTGCCGTGCACGGTGCCCATCACCCGCGACGGCCCCTTCGGCTCCTCGTGGCCCTTGATCTCCTGCAGCGCGGTCATAAACGTCCAGGCCTCGTCGCCCTTGAGCCGCAGGTGGCCGACGCCGCGGCCCGCTGCCGTCTCGAACGCGATGAAGGCGGAGGTGACGTCGCCGTCGGCGGTGGGCGCCTCGCTGGTCCGGAAGCCGGACGGGTCGGTAGCGGCGAGGCGCGCGCCGAGCATGTCCGCGATCTGCTCGCGACCCTGGATCGTCTTGATGTTCCAGGTGAATGCGATCAGGTCGCGCCAGAAGCTGCCGGTGGCGAACTTCGCCACGGCCCGGTCGATATCACGCACCGCCAGCGCTGCCTCGAAGTCGGCGAGCCAGGCGTCCACCCGCTCCTGCGGGGTGAGGGCGGAAGTCGGGTTCATACGCCGGCCGCTGTCGCGACCGCCCGCCTCGTCAGCACTTTCGCGAGGTGGCTGCGATAGTCGGCGTCGGCATTGCCGTCGCTGTTTGGACTGGTGCCTTCGGCGGCGTGCTCGGCCGCGGCCCGGATCGACTCCGGGTTCGCCTCCTGACCGATCAGCGCGGCCTCGACGCCGTGCGCACGCACCGGCACCGACGCCATGTTGGTCAGCGCGACGCTGGCCTGACGGATCACCCCGCCCTCGAGCGCCACGGTCGCGGCCACCGCCACGATCGACCAGGCCTGCGCCACCCTATTTAGCTTCTCGTAGTGCGCCGCCCAGTCGGTGTGCTTGGGAATCCTTATCTCGGTGAGGATTTCGTCCGGTTGCAGCGCCGTGGTGAAGTAGTCCACGAAGAACTCCGACGCCGGGATGCTGCGACGGCCGGACGGCCCCGCGACCGTCATCGTGGCGTCCAACGCAAGCACCGGCGCACACAGGTCGCCCGCGGGGTCCGCGTGAGAGACCGCCCCGCCCAGCGTCCCACGATGCCGGATCTGCGGGTCCGCGACGGTACGCGTGGCGTCCGCGAGCAGCAGCGCGTGCCTGCTCACTAGCGGGTTGCCGAGCAGCGCGTAGTAAGTGGTCATCGCGCCGATCAGAATGCTGTCGTCGTCGTCGCGCACACCTCGGAGCTCGTCGATTCTGCCGAGGTCGACGAGCACGGTCGGGGCGGCGAGCCGCAGCCGCAGCACCGGCATCAGGCTCTGTCCGCCCGCGATGACCTTGGCGTCCTCGCCGGCCTGCGCCAGCGCCGCCACGGCGTCGTCGACGGTGGTCGGCGCGACGTAGTCGAAACTCGACGGGATCATCGGGCGCCTCCATCGGTGGCGGTTCGGATGGCCTGCCAGACTCGCATTGGGGAACAAGGCATTTCGATGTCGCTGACCCCGAGATGGCGCAACGCATCGATGACGGCGTTGACGACCGCCGGGGTGGAGGCGATCGTGCCCGCTTCGCCGACGCCCTTGACACCGAGCGGGTTTGTGGTGGCGGGGGTTTCGGTTCGTCCGGTGGTGAATGGCGGCAGATCGACCGCCGACGGCAGCAGGTACTCGGCGAACGAAGCGGACAGCAGTGTGCCCGACTCGTCGTGCACGGCTTCCTCGTACAAGGCCTGCGCGATGCCCTGCGCGAGTCCGCCGTGCACCTGTCCATCGACGATCAGCGGGTTGACCACGTGCCCGATGTCGTCGACGCAGACATAGGAGCGAATCCGCACCTGCCCGGTCTCGGTATCGACTTCCGTGGCGCACAGATGCGTGCCGTGTGGGAACGAGAAGTTCTCCGGGTCGTAGGTGGCCTCGGAATCCAGGTTCGGTTCAACGCCGTCGGGCAGGTCGTGCGCGGCGAACACGGCGAGGGCGATTTCGGGGAGTGTGACCGCCTTTTCGGTCCCTGTCACGCGGAACTGTCCGGCGCTGAATTCCAGATCGTCTTCGGCGCATTCCATCATGTGGGCCGCGAACGGCTTCGCCTTGGCAATCACCTTGTCCGCCGCCTTGACCACCGCGATCGCTCCGACCGCCAGTGATCGCGAACCGTAGGTGTCCAGGCCACGCACCGAGGACTGGGTGTCACCGTGCAGGATTTCGACGTCCTCGAACGGGACTCCGAGTTGGTCGGCGACGATCTGGCTCCACGCCGTCTCGTGGCCCTGACCGTGCGGCGACGACCCGGTCACCACCTCCACCTTGCCGGTCGGCAGCATGCGGATCGCCGCGTGCTCCCATCCGCCCGCCCCGTATGACAGCGCGCCGAGGGTACGCGACGGGGCCAGGCCGCACATCTCGGTGAACGTCGAGACGCCGATGCCGAGCTGTACCGGATCCTGGCGCCCACGGCGCTCGGCCTGTTCGCGTCGCAACCCGTCATAGTCGAACAACTCCCGCGCCTGCGCCGTGGCGGCTTCGTAGTTTCCTGAGTCGTAGGTCAACCCCGCGACGGTGTCGAACGGGAATTCCTCGTGGGTGATCCAGTTCTGGGCGCGCAGCTCGAGAGGGTCGCGCGACAGCTCGACGGCGAGCTCGTCCATCATCCGCTCGATGGCGAAGGTCGCCTCCGGACGCCCGGCGCCGCGGTAGGCGTCGGTGGGAACCTTGTTCGTGAAGACGTTGGTGCACGTGAAGTGATACGACGGGAACTTGTAGATCCCGTTGAACATGAACGCGCCAAGGATCGGTATGCCCGAGGTGACCAGGCGTAGGTAGGCGCCCATATCGGCGAGGAGTTCGACCTTCAGACCAGTGACGGTGCCGTCCCGGCGGGCGGCGAGCGTCAGTGTCTGGATCTGGTCGCGGCCGTGGTGTGCCGCAACCATGGACTCGCTGCGGGATTCGGTGTACTTGACCGGCTTGCCGAGCCGTCGTGCGACGAGAAGGGCGATCACCTCCTCCGGCGTCACCTGCAGCTTGCCGCCGAATCCGCCGCCGACATCCGGGGCGATCACGCGCACCTTGTGTTCGGGAATCTCCAGCGTCATCGACAGCATGAGCCGCAGGATGTGGGGGATCTGTGTGGCCGACCACACCGTGAGCTGAGGGCCGGTCGGATCGACCACCACCGAGCGCGGCTCCATGAACGCCGGAATCAGCCGCTGCTGGCGGAAGGTGCGCTGCACGAGCACTTCGGCGTCGCGGATGGCCTGTTCGACATCGGCACCGGTTCCCGCCTCCGCGGAGTCGAACGTCCAAACCGCGCTGATGTTCGTGCCGAGATCGGGATGCACCAACTCCGCGCCGTCCGCGGCGGCCGCCGCGAGATCGAGCACCACCGGCAGGTCGTCGTAGTCGACGTCGATCCTTTCGAGTGCGTCCTGCGCTTCGTAAGCGTTGCGGGCCACTACGACTGCCACGGCTTCGCCCGCGAAGTTCACGGCGTCAACTGCGAGCGACGGTGCGGGTGGTGCCTTCATGTCCTCGGTGATCTGCCATGCGTTGGGCAGGCTGCCTTGTTCTGCGGCGAGGTCGGCGCCGGTGAATACCGCGACGACGCCGGGCATGGTGCGGGCGGCGGTGGTGTCGATGCCGGTGATGCGGGCATGCGCGACGGGACTGCGCAGGACGGCCATGTGCTGCATGCCCGGCAATACGATGTTGTCGGTCCACCGGGTGCGCCCGGTGATCAGATGCTGGTCTTCCTTGCGAACCCTCGCCTTGCCGATTTCGGGTTCAGCCGTGGCGGTCATCGCACGCCTCCCGCCGTATTCGCTTCCGCTGCAACGGTTTTCGGGGTGCCATCGGCCGAGGTGCCGCGCAGTCGCTGCGCCGCGTCCTTCACCGCACTGACGATGTTCTGGTATCCCGTACAACGGCACAGGTTGCCTTCCAGGCCCAGCCGCACCGCCGCGTCGTCCGGGTCGGGATCTTCGGCGAGCAGGTCGATGGTCTGCATGATCATGCCGGGGGTGCAGAAGCCGCACTGCAAGGCATGGTTGTCGCGGAACGCCTCCTGGACGGGGTGCAGCGACCCGTCGTCTCGCGACAGGCCTTCGACGGTCACGACGTCGCCGCCGTCGGCCTGCACTGCGAGCACCGAGCAGGACTTGACGCTGTAGCCGTTGAGGTGCACGGTGCACGCGCCGCAGTTGCTGGTATCGCAGCCGACCACGGTTCCGACCTTGCCGAGCCGGTCCCGGAGGTAGTGCACGAGCAGAAGCCGCGGCTCCACTTCGTCTGTATAAGTCGTTCCATCGACGGTGACAGTGATGCGCATAGGCCCACTCTGCTCTGGCTGGCGGCCACGAACGCCCGAAACGACGAAACCGGTTCCGCGCCAGTCGTGGTCAGACGTTGCGGATTTCGTCGAGTAGCTGCTGCAGCGTCGCGAGGCTGTGGCCTGCCAGCAACCGATCGATGAATGGAAGCGCGGCCGCGATCCCGGATTGCACCGGCAGATAACCGTCCGCCCCTGCGTGCGGATTCACCCACAGCACCACATGGGCGAGCCGCTGCAGGGCAGCCATCTGTTCGGCGAGCAGCGTCGGATCGCCGCGCTCCCAGCCGTCGGAGAAGGTGACCACAACCGCGCCACGGGCGAGGCCGCGTCTGCCCCAGCGGTCCAGGAACGCACCCATCGTTTCGCCGAGCCGGGTTCCGCCTGCCCAGTCGGGCACCGCCCGGCCCGCGGTGGCAAGCGCCAGTTCGGGATCGCGGATGCGCAGCGCCCGCGTCAGCCGGGTCATGCGGGTGCCGAGCGAGAACACCTCGTTGGTGGGGTTTGCGCGGGCGACGACGTGCGCGAAGCGCAGCAGTGCATCCGCATACGGGCTCATCGAGCCGGATACATCGAGCAGCAGCACTGTTCGGCGCGGCCGGGTGGCCTTGCGGTGATGCCTGGGCCGCACCGGTTCGCCACCCGCGGCGAGCATGTAGCGCACAGTGCGCCGCGGGTCGACGCGGCCCCGCCGCGACGGCCGCAGCCGCAAGGCCGGGCGAGTCGCAGCGTGCGGGCGTAGCTCGGCGATGAGCTCGGCGAGGTGTGCCCGCTCGGCGGCCGTCAGTTCGGCGATATCCCGGTGGCGAAGGATCTCGGTGTCGGCGGCCGCCACTCGGAGTCGAGGCCCGTCACCGCCGGTGTCCGTGGCACCGGTGGTATCAAGGGCGGCGGTCCGGGAGCGACGTGGCTGCTGCTTGCGATGCGGCGCCCGCCTGGGCACGGTTCCACCGAACCAGCTCTCGAACACCAGGTCGTAGCGCGGGATGTCGTCGGGGCCTCGGCACAGGGTCGCGAGGCCGGTCCAGTAGACCTGCCGAGGGTCGGCGACGTCCACCTGACGCAATGCCCGCGTGTAGGTTTCGACGGCGTCCGATGCCACTGGCAGCCCTGCAGCCGCGAGGGCATGCGCGAAGCCGGCGATGCCGACGAGCGGGTCATTGATGGCAGGCATTTGCGTCTCACCCGGCCAGCAGTCGGTCCAGCCCCGCCCTGGCGACCCGCTCCAGGTCCTCGCGGTACTTGACTACCGCGCCCAGCGTGGCGGCCGCCGTCTGGGCGTCGAGGACATCACGGTCGAGTTCACGCAGCGCCCGCGCCCAGTCGAGCGACTCGGCGACACCTGGCGGCTTGACGAGTTCCATGCCGCGCAACGTCTGGACAGCGCGTGCCACCTGCTCGGCGAGTAACCCCGCGATGCCGGGAATGCGGCGGTGAAGAATCGCGATTTCACGCGCCAGGTCGGGATGCTCGAGCCAGTGGTAGAGGCAGCGCCGCTTGAGCGCGTCGTGGACGTCACGGGTGCGATTGGACGTGAGCAGCACCAGCGGTGGCGTTGCCGCACGTACCTCGCCGAGTTCGGGGATCGTGACCGCGTTCTCGTCGAGTACCTCGAGCAGAAACGCCTCGAATTCGTCGTCGGCCCTGTCGATTTCGTCGACGAGCAGCACGCACGGCGCTTCGGTGAGCGCCCGCAGAAGCGGTCGAGCCAGCAGGAACCGCTCGGTGTAGAGCGAGCGTTCAGCGGATTCGGCCTCGAGGTGGCCTGCGCTGGCCGCCTCCAGCGCCCGCAGGTGCAGTAGCTGCCGCGGGAAATCCCAGTCGTAGAGCGCCTGGGCTGCGTCGATGCCCTCGTGGCATTGCAGGCGGATCAGTGGCAGGTGCAGCGCCTCCGCCAGCGCGGCGGCAAGTGAGGTCTTCCCTGTTCCGGGCTCGCCCTCGCAGAAGAGTGGTCGTCCCATCCGCAATGCCAGGTAGGCGGCCGTCGCCAAGCCTTCATCGGCGAGATAACCGGTCGCCTCAAGCGTCTGTGCCAGTTCGGCCGGCGATCCGACACTGGGCGTGGAATCGCTCACGCCCGCGAGCCTAGGTCAGGGTGTGGTCTCGGCTCAGCATCTTCACGGGCGGGATGTGCCGCGAAGGAATGGAGACAGCGTCGGCGCTATCGTTTCGAACGTGATACCTACCCCGCGCAGGCGGCGTTCGGCGCCTGCAGGCAGTCCGGCATCGGGCTTCTTTTGATGCCTGAAGCTGCCCCGCCTCGCGCACTCGTGACCCGCGCGGCCGCCGACCTGTTGGAGACACTTCAGGGCAGTCACGGAGCGCTGATGTTCCACCAGTCGGGCGGCTGCTGTGACGGGTCGTCGCCGATGTGCTACCCCGACGGTGACTTCATCGTCGGGGATCGCGACATCCTGCTTGCGATCCTCGACGTCGGGGAGGCAGGGGTACCGGTGTGGATCTCCGGCCCGCAGTTCGACGCGTGGAAGCACACCCAACTGGTGATCGACGTGGTGCCGGGTCGCGGCGGCGGGTTCAGCCTCGAGGCCCCCGAGGGGCTTCGCTTTCTATCCCGCGGCCGGGCCTTCACCGACGCCGAGAACCGGTCGCTCGCGGAGTGCCCACCGGTGACAGGAACCCAGTACGCGGACGGCCTGCGGCCCCCGTCGACGGGCACCCACGTCGTTGCCGAGGCGGTCGACGCGTGTCCGATGCCTGCGGGGCGCACACGCCAGTAGGCTCACGTGGGTGATTCCGCTTCCGCGGGCGTGGCTGTTGACCAGCGCGATGATGGTCGGCACCGGCTTCGGGCTGGTCGTGGGCGCCGCGTCGACGTCGCTGATCACGGTGAGAGTCCGTCCCGACGTGACGGTCGGCCTCGTTGTCGGTGTGCCCGCCGTCATCGGAATGCTGTTGATCCTGTTCGCCAAGCGGCGATGGGTCATTGCGCTGGGCGTGTTCCTGGTCGCGATGGTGCCGGGGTGGTTCGGGGTGCTCGTCGCGATCGAAGGTGCATCGGGTGTCTGACCAGGAGGACACGGCCGTCGACGAGAAGGCCCGGGCCGTCGCGACCGAGCCGGAGGTCGCGCCCGACTCGCATGACTACCTCAAGCGGACGACGTTTCTCCTCGTGTTGATCCCGGTGTGGATCGTCGCGGCTGGCATCGGGCTGGCCCTTTACCTCTGGTGGTATCACTCGGTCGACAAGACGCCTGCCCTGTTCGTCGTGCTGGTGTACCTGGTGATGTGCACCGTCGCGGCCGTACTAACGGCCATGGTGCAGCACAGGCCGCTGGTCTCGGCGCTGGCGATCGCGCTGGTGTCGGCTCCGTTCGCGTCGACGGCGGCGGCATCGGTGCTCTACGGCATCTACTTCTGCGATCGAGCCAGCCGCTGTCTGCTCGGCCTCATCCCCTACTAATGTTGGCGGGGTGACCCACTATGACGTCGTCGTTCTCGGAGCAGGCCCCGGCGGGTACGTCGCAGCAATCCGCGCCGCCCAACTGGGGCTGAACACCGCAGTCGTCGAACCCAAGTACTGGGGCGGGGTGTGCCTCAACGTCGGCTGCATTCCGTCGAAGGCGCTGCTGCGCAACGCCGAACTCGCGCACATCTTCACCAAGGAAGCCAAGCAGTTCGGCATCAGCGGCGAAGCGACGTTCGACTACGGGGTCGCCTTCGACCGCAGCCGCAAGGTCGCCGAAGGCCGGGTCACCGGTGTGCACTTCCTGATGAAGAAGAACAAGATCACCGAGATCCACGGCTACGGCAAGTTCACCGACGACCACACGCTCGAGGTCGACCTCAACGAGGGCGGCACCGAAACGGTGACGTTCGACAACGTCATCATCGCCACCGGCAGCAGCACCCGCCTCGTGCCGGGCACATCGCTGTCGGAGAACGTCGTCACCTACGAAGAACTGATCCTCTCGCGGGAGCTTCCGAAATCGATCGTCATCGCGGGCGCGGGCGCGATCGGCATGGAGTTCGGCTACGTCATGAAGAACTACGGCGTCGACGTCACCATCGTCGAGTTCCTGCCGCGGGCGCTGCCCAACGAGGACGCCGAGGTGAGCAAGGAGATCGAGAAGCAGTTCAAGAAGCTCGGCGTCAAGGTGCTCACCGGCACCAAGGTCGAGGCGATCTCAGATGATGGGGCCGACGGCTCCGTTCGGGTCACGGTCAGCAAGGACGGCAAGTCCGAGGATCTCAAGACCGAGAAGGTGCTGCAGGCCATCGGCTTCGCGCCCAACGTCGAGGGCTACGGACTGGACAAGGCCGGTGTGCAGATCACCGACCGCAAGGCCATCGGTATCGACGACTACATGCGCACCAACGTGCCGCACATCTACGCCATCGGTGACGTCACCGGGCTGCTGCAGCTCGCGCACGTGGCCGAGGCGCAGGGCGTCGTCGCCGCCGAAACCATCGGTGGCGCAGACACTTTGCCGTTGGGTGACTACCGGATGCTGCCCCGCGCAACGTTCTGCCAGCCGCAGGTGGCCAGCTTCGGCCTCACCGAGGAGCAGGCCCGCGACGAGGGCTACGACGTCAAGGTCGCCAAGTTCCCCTTCACCGCCAACGGCAAGGCACACGGCGTCGGGGACCCGAGCGGATTCGTCAAGCTGATCGCCGACGGCAAGTACGGCGAGCTGATCGGCGGCCACCTCATCGGCCACGACGTCTCCGAACTGCTGCCGGAACTGACCCTGGCGCAGAAGTGGGATCTGACCGCCACCGAGTTGGCCCGCAACGTCCACACCCACCCGACGATGTCCGAGGCGCTGCAGGAGTGCTTCCACGGGCTCGTCGGCCACATGATCAACTTTTGAGAACCATCTGGGTCGCCGGCATCGGCGGATTGATCATCGGTCACATGCTGTGGCTGGCCGGTATCTCCGCCGCCATCGCCACGCGCCACATCAGCACCTGGGTGTTGGTCGTCGCCGCGGCCTCGTTCGTCGTCGGCGTCGTCGCCTGGTTGTCGGGCTGGCGAGCCTACCGGCGCACGTCGGAAGTCTGGGCGGCGTTTCTGTGTGCCCTGCCCATATCGCCGGTGCTGTTGTCGCTGGTGGTGCTCGGCGTGACCTACCTGTAGGCGCGGGACTACCTGCCCGGCAGTCGTTGCGTTATCTCCTGCAGCACCCACCGGTTGCCGTCGGGATCGATGAACGACGCGAACGAGCCGTAGCTTGCGCGGCCGGGATCCGGGCCCGGCACCCGATGTTCGGTGCCTGCGTGCTCGAAGACGCCGCCCGCGTCGTGGTACACCTCCGACACGTCGACGCCGCGGCCGACCAGGTCGTCCCGTGCGGCCTCGATGTCGTCCACCACCAGGTACAGGCCCTGTACCGAACCCGGTGCCGCCGAGGTGATCTGGCTGCCGAAGATGATCGACGCCGGTGATCCGGGCGGCGTGAGCTGCACGACACGGAAGCCGCCGTCGCCTGGAAAGTCGGCGTCGAGTCGGAAGCCGAGGGACTCGTAGAACTTCTTCGCCCGGTCGACATCGGCGACGGGCAGCACCACCACTTCGAGCTTCAGGTCCATACCGGGAACGGTAGAACACTCAGGTGTCAGAAGCCTTTGACTTTCGGCGCCTTCATCGCGGGCGCTCTGGGGTCGTGGGCGGCGTGGTCGTGGTGCGGTGGCGCCGGCCGCGCCAAATGTCATCGACTTGGCTGCAGGACGCCCGGTGACGCCACTGGCGTCCGGCTGGTTAAGGCATTGCTGGTGTTCGCTCATCGTCCTGATGAAAACTCCAATAAACGTTGCCACTGCAAAATAGTTTATGTGACTTCGCAAGTATTTTGCCCGTGTAGTGCAACCGGCGTCTGCGTTTCTTCAGCGGCGCTGAGCCGCGGTCCGGATCGTGGACCTCATGGCAGATCGTTTCGTCGAGCCGACGACAATCGCGGGCGCGGCGTGCGCGCTTTGGCGGCCTTCATAGGGTTGGCGGTCATCGCTTGTTCGGCGCACGCCGGCACCGCGGTGGTCGTGATCGCCACCGTCACCCCGCTGGGCTCGGCGACGGTGATCCTCGGCTCAGCGGTCCTGATGGCGTTGGCCGCTGCCGCTAGTCGGGGTAGTCCAGCGGGATCCGCAACGTAGCGATCGTCGCGGCGAGCGCGTCGTATTGTCCTGCCAGCATGCAGAATTCGACCAACTGTGCACGGCTGAGGTGGCTCGACAGCGCCGCCCATGTCTCGGGCGACAGCGACCGGGTGACGACGAACTCGTCGGTTGCGGTGACCAGCGCCCGCTGCCGCTCGGTCAGGCCGTCGGCGTCGGGCCCTGCGAATATCCTGGATTGCAGCTCGGCGTCCACGCCTCGAGTGCGGGCGAGCCTGCGGTGCTGTTGCAGTTCGTACTCGCAGTTGCGCAGATGACCCACGCGCAGGATCACCACCTCGGCGTCCATGCGGGACAACTTGCCGACATAGAGGAGGTACCCGCCGAACGGCAGCCAGCTCCACAGCAGCGGCTTGTTGATGGAGAGAGTGGTGAAAAGGTGCATCTGCGGGATCCGCTGGCGCCGGGCGGCCAGCTTGCAGAAGGCCCAGCTGAAGACCCCGAGCTCACGCAGGCTGGTGCCGGTGGGAATCCTGGCGGGAGTGTTTTCGGTCATGGCTGCTTCACCAGGTAGGGCGACACGGTGCTGCGGTGCTCGTCGATGTCGAGTGCGCGGCCCAGCGCCGGGAACGCGCGCTGCGGGCAGTTGTCCCGTTCGCAGACGCGACAGCCCGCTCCGATCGGCGTGGCGATGTTGCCCGACAAGTCCAGTCCCTCCGAGTAGACGAGCCGGTGTGCATGCCGAAGCTCGCAGCCCAGCCCGATCGCAAATGTCTTGCCGGGCTGACCATATCGCGATGCCCGGCGTTCGACCGTGCGCGCCACCCACATGTAGCTGCGCCCGTCGGGCATCTCGGCGATCTGCACCAGGATCTTGCCGGGGTTGGCGAAGGTCTCGTAGACATTCCACAGCGGACAAGTGCCACCGCTGGACGAGAAGTGAAAACCTGTAGCGGACTGGCGCTTTGACATGTTGCCTGCCTTGTCGACGCGGACGAAGGAGAACGGCACGCCACGCATGGACGGCCGCTGCAGCGTCGAAAGCCGGTGCGCGATCGTCTCGTAGCTCACGGAGTAGAAGGCCGAAAGCCGCTCGACGTCGTATCGGAACTTCTCCGCGACCTCGTGAAATTGCGCGTACGGCAATACCGTCGCCGCGGCGAAGTAGTTGGCAAGGCCGAGCCGGGCCAGCGTGGTGGACTCCTCGCTGGTGAACTTGCCCTCCTCCACCAGTTTGTCGATGAGATCGCCGAACTCGAGATAGGCCAGCTCGGCGGCCATCTTGAAGACCTGCTGTCCCGACGACAGATGGCTGCCCATCTCCAGCCTCCGCGACGCCGGGTCGTAGCGGTGCAGCACCGTGTCGCCGAGGTCGGTGCGCCTGACGATGTGCACTCCGTGCACGGCCTTGAGCCGGTCGGACAGATCACGGGCAAGGTCCCCGCGGTGCATGCGCAGGTCGATGGTGAGGTCCTCGGCGGCGGTGTCGAGCTCGTGGAGGTAGTTCTGCCGCTGGTAGAAGTAGTCGCGGACTTCCTCGTGCGGCATCGTGATGGAGCCGCTGCCGCTGCCGTCGGTGAACCGGTCCTCGGTGGCGGCGGCCAGCTGGGTCGTGGTGATCCGATAGCGCCGATGCAGGTTGACCATCGCACGGGCCAGCGTCGGGTGGGCGTTCACGACGTCGGCGATCTCCGCCGGGTCGACGTCGATGTCGAGGTCGCGGTCCATGGTCACCTCGCGCAGCTCGGCGAGCAGCCGGGTGTCGTCATGGGACGCGAAGAACGTCGCGTCGACCCCGAACACCTCGGTGATGCGCAACAGCACAGCGACCGTCAGCGGCCGGACGTCGTGCTCGATCTGGTTGAGGTAGCTCGGTGAGATCTCCAGCATCTGGGCCAGCGCGGCCTGGCTGAAACCGCGCTCGCTTCGTAGCTGCCGCACGCGTGAACCGACGAACGTTTTCGCCACGTCAGCCAGCATAACCGGCTGCGAAGGCCGCCTTCGCATTCTTGGCAGAGGAGTCGCTGTGGCAGTATTCAGCAGAGCCATTTTGCGTAGCAGGGGAGAACCGAGCATGGCGGGCATCGCAGGTAGCAGCGGTTTGGCGAAGGTGATGATGCCTGTGCCCGATCCGCATCCCGACGTCTTCGATCTGCAATGGCCGCTACGTGTCGGCGACATCGATCGGGTGGGACGCCTGCGGTTCGATGCCGCGACCCGCCACATCCAGGACATCGGTTCCGACCATCTGCGGGAACTCGGCTTCGAGGAGACCCATCCGCTGTGGATCGTCCGCCGCACGATGATCGACATGATCGAGCCCATCGAGTTCCAGGACATGCTTCGGCTGCGCCGATGGTGCTCGGGAACGTCGAACCGCTGGTGTGAGATGCGGGTGCGTATCGACGGCCGCAAGGGCGGTCTCGTCGAGTCCGAGGCGTTCTGGATCAACATCAACAGAGAGACCCAGGGGCCAGCGCGCATCGCGGACGACTTCATCGAAGGCCTGCAGCGCACCACGGACGTCGACCGACTGCGGTGGAAGGCCTATCTGAAGGCCGGTAGCCGCGAGGACGCTTCGGAAATTCGTGATTACCCGGTGCGCGTCAGCGACATCGACATCTTCGACCACATGAACAACTCGGTGTACTGGTCGGTGATCGAGGACTACCTCTACAGCCAGCCGGAGCTGGTACAGGCTCCGCTGCGGGTGACGATCGAACACGATGCGGCGGTGGCGCTCGGCGACAAGCTCGAGATCGTCAAGCACGTCCACCCAGCCGGATCGACCGACCAGTTCGGTGAAGAGCTGACCGATCGCACTGTTACAACGCTCACATACGCGGTCGGCGACGAGACCAAGGCCATCGCGTCCATCTTCGCGCTCTGAGACGACCCGTTTAACAGTACGGGCGTACTGACCAGCCAAAACGAGCTACCGGTCAGTAGCAACTGAACCGGTTCAGCTGATAGCTGCCTTTGCAAACTTTGCAAGTTAACGCTGGCTGTTAGCCAAAGTTGGCAATGGAAACGGGTGGACCAGCGCATATGTCTTGATGCATCCTCGAATTAGCACAACAGCCAAGTTGTATCGGCGTTAACAAGCTGGGCACCCCGGCAGCGCCGCAGCGATGTTTCGACAGAAAGTTGGAGGAGCCGTCAATGTCTACCGTTGGCACGCCGAAGTCACCCGAGCAGATCGAGCAGGACTGGGACACCAACCCGCGCTGGAAGGGCGTCGAGCGCACCTACACCCCGGCCGACGTGGTCGCTCTCCAGGGCACCGTCGTCGAGGAGGCCACCCTGGCCCGCCGCGGCGCCGAGGTGCTGTGGTCGCAGCTGCACGATCTGGAGTTCGTCAACGCGCTCGGCGCGCTGACCGGCAACATGGCCGTCCAGCAGGTGCGGGCCGGCCTCAAGGCCATCTACCTGTCGGGTTGGCAGGTCGCAGGTGACGCGAACCTGTCCGGCCACACCTACCCCGACCAGAGCCTCTACCCGGCCAACTCGGTGCCGCAGGTGGTGCGCCGGATCAACAACGCGCTGCTGCGCGCCGACGAGATCGCCAAGGTCGAGGGCGACACCTCCGTCGAGAACTGGCTGGCCCCGATCGTCGCCGACGGTGAGGCCGGCTTCGGCGGCGCCCTGAACGTCTACGAGCTGCAGAAGGCCATGATCGCGGCCGGCGTCGCCGGTTCGCACTGGGAGGACCAGCTGGCCTCGGAGAAGAAGTGCGGCCACCTCGGCGGCAAGGTGCTGATCCCGACCCAGCAGCACATCCGCACCCTCACCTCGGCCCGCTTGGCGGCCGACGTCGCCGACGTGCCGACGGTCGTCATCGCACGCACCGACGCCGAGGCCGCCACGCTGATCACCTCCGATGTCGACGAGCGCGACCGCCCGTTCATCACCGGTGAGCGCACCGCCGAAGGCTTCTACCGGGTGCGCAACGGCCTTGAGCCGTGCATCGCCCGCGCCAAGGCGTACGCGCCGTACTCCGACCTGATCTGGATGGAGACCGGCACGCCGGACCTCGAGCTGGCGGCGAAGTTCGCCGAGGGCGTCAAGAGCGAGTTCCCCGACCAGATGCTGGCCTACAACTGCTCGCCGTCGTTCAACTGGCGCAAGCACCTCGACGACGCGACGATCGCCAAGTTCCAGAAGGAGCTCGGTGCGATGGGCTTCAAGTTCCAGTTCATCACGCTGGCCGGCTTCCACGCCCTGAACTACTCGATGTTCGATCTGGCCTACGGCTACGCCCGCAACCAGATGACCGCCTACGTCGAGCTGCAGGAGCGCGAGTTCGACGCCGAGGAGCGGGGCTACACCGCGACCAAGCACCAGCGCGAGGTCGGCGCCGGCTACTTCGACCGGATCGCCACCACGGTTGACCCGACCAGCTCGACCACCGCACTCGCGGGCTCGACCGAAGAGGGTCAGTTCCACTGACGATCAAGCGGGCGTAGCCCGCGTTGAGGAAGTGGAACCAGAGGGCGAAAGCAACTGATCGACTGAGGCATGACAGCATGAGCCCCGCCTGTTAATCCGGGCGGGGCTCATTGCTGCAAAGAGGAGATCGAGTGGGCATTGAACGAGTGGGTGTCGTCGGCGCGGGGCAGATGGGCTCCGGCATCGTCGAGGTGTCGGCGAAGGCGGGCGCGAACGTCGTCGTCTTCGAGCCGTCGGAGGAACTCATCGAGGCGGGCCGCAAGCGCATCGCCGGCTCGCTGGAGCGCGCGACGAGCAAGGGCAAGCTCTCCGAGGGCGACCGTGACGCCACACTCGCGAGGCTGACGTTCACCACCAACCTCGCCGATCTGTCTGATCGTCAGCTCGTGATCGAGGCGGTGGTGGAGGACGAGACCGTCAAGGGCAAGATCTTCGCCCAGCTCGACGAGCTGATCACCGATCCCGATGCGGTTCTGGCGTCGAACACGTCCAGCATCCCGATCATGAAAATCGCTGCGGCGACAAAGAATCCGAGCCGCGTGCTCGGCCTGCACTTCTTCAACCCGGTGCCGGTGCTGCCGCTCGTCGAACTGATCAGCACGCTGGTCACCAGCGACGAGGCCGCGGTGAGGGTCGAACGGTTCGCCAGTGACACGCTGGGCAAGCAGGTCGTCCGCTGCGGCGACCGGTCCGGTTTCATCGTCAACGCGCTGCTGGTGCCGTACCTGCTGTCGGCCATCCGGATGGCCGAGGCGGGTGTCGCCAGCGTCGAAGACATCGACACGGCCGTGGTGGCCGGGCTGTCGCACCCGATGGGCCCGCTGCGGCTGTCGGATCTGATCGGGCTCGACACGATGAAGCTCATCGCCGACTCGATGTACGACGAGTACAAGGACGCGAACTACGCTCCTCCGCCGCTGCTTCTGCGGATGGTCGAGGCCGGACAGCTGGGCAAGAAGTCCGGAAAAGGATTCTACGAGTACTGAGTGGCGGATTTGGGTTCGCTGCGTGTTTTGGATAGTCTTGTTTCGTAACGTGACTATCCGGTCCAGTCGGGAGCCGGACAGGTGCGTCGGCGCAGCCGCCTGCTCTGCACCTCCGTCGCCCGTCTGTCGGTGACGAGTAGAGCGGAAAAGCGCCTTTATGTCGGATGCAGCGGCAGATCTGGAGCCGTACTACGAGGAATCCCAATCGATCTACGACCTGTCCGACGAATTCTTCGCGTTGTTCCTCGGGCCGACGATGGGCTACACGTGTTCGTATTTTGAACGCGACGACATGTCCCTTGACGAGGCGCAGATAGCAAAGTTCGACCTTGCGCTCGGCAAGCTGGACCTCCGACCCGGCATGACGCTGCTCGACGTGGGCTGCGGCTGGGGCGGCGCGCTGCGGCGCGCCATCGAGTTGTACGACGTCAACGTGATCGGTATAACGTTGAGCCGCAACCAATATGAGTACAGCGAGGCGCTGATGGCGTCGATCCCGACTGAGCGAACCGCCGAGGTGAGGCTGCAGGGCTGGGAGGAGTTCGACGAACCCGTCGACCGCATCGTGTCGATCGGCGCGTTCGAGGCGTTCAAGGCCGATCGCTATCCGCTGTTCTTCGAGCGGGCCTACAGCGTTCTGCCCGCCGACGGCAGGATGCTGCTGCACACCATCCTGGCGCACACCCAGAAGTTCCTCCGCGACAACGGAATCAAACTGACCATAACCGACCTGAGGTTCGCCCGGTTCATCGGCACCGAGATCTTCCCCGGTGGACAACTGCCTGCGGTCGAGGACATCGAAGCGCTCGCCGCCGGATCGGGCTTCACCCTCGAACGCACGCATCTGCTGCGGCCGCACTACGCCAAGACGCTCGACATCTGGGCGGCCAACCTCGCCGCCAACAGGGAGCAGGCGATCGCGCTGACGTCGGAAGAGGTGTACGGCCGCTATATGCGCTACCTGACCGGGTGTGCGGATTTCTTCCGGCGCGGGGTCACCAATGTCGGACAGTTCACCCTCGTCAAGGGCTGACGCATCGAACGTGTAGTTGTTGTACTCATCCCGCGAGTGCGGCCGCCGCTAACAAGTGCACGCTCGCGAAGGAATGGCGAGCTACGAGTCGGCTAGCCGCTTCTTCTCCAGCGCGATGTCGAAATCGGCTGGCGGCCAAGACAAGTTGAAACTCTTCAGCGCTTCGATGAGCAGCTCGGTGATGGCCAGCCGGCTGTACCACCGCTTGTCGCACGGCACCACATACCAGGGCGCGTGCTCGGTTGACGTGCGGTCGAGCATCGCCTGATACGCCTCCTGGTAGTCACGCCAGAAGCCGCGCTCATCGATGTCTTTCGGGTTGTATTTCCAATGCTTGGTGGGATCGTCCAACCGTTGGAGCAGTTGCTTCTTCTGTTCGTCGCGCGACACGAACATCGCGACCTTCACCAGCTTCATCCCGCCGTCGACGAGTTCCTTCTCGAAGGCGTTGATCTCGTCGTAGCGGGCGCCCCAGACGTCAGGGGGAACCATGTTGTGCACGCGGACGATCAGCACGTCTTCGTAGTGCGAACGGTCGAACACACCGATATCGCCCGCGGGCGGCAGCGCCTTGCGGATGCGCCACAAATAGTCGTGGGCGCGCTCCTCCTCGGTCGGCGGACCGAAGGCCGTGTAGCGCACACCCATCGGATTCACCGAGCCGACAACGTGTTTGACGATGCCGCCCTTGCCCGCGGTGTCCATGCCCTGCAGCACAAGCAGCACCGAGTAGTCGGGACCCGTCGTTGCCTTGTTGTTGGCGAACAATTTCTCCTGCAGCTCGGCGAGCCTGATGTTGCGCTCCGCCTGCAACGTCGCGGCATCGGTTTTCTTGCCTTGGAAACCCGGTGTCGCGCTGGTATCGATGTCGGCCACCTTCTGGCCGGCTTGAAACCTCAGATGGTCGTGCGGTGCGTGAGACCACAGCGACGGGAGGTCGAGCTCTTCTGTCATTTCCTGAGCAACTGTGGCGGCAAGATCGGCGTCGGGTGGTGCATTTTGCGAAATTTCTCCAACGAGCCTGCCACCTCGACGATGCCGCACAGCGCGCTCCAGGACAGCATCGTGAGGTAATCGATCAGCTCGTCGGAACTCATCCGCGGGTGCGACATCCAGGAGTGCGTCGCCAGCTGCACACCGCCGACCGTGTGGTACGCCCAGGGCTCCACACCTCCGGTGTCCATCCCGGCCTCGTGCATCCGCCTGCGCAGCATGACCGCGAGCATGCGAGCGATGATCTCCTCGCTGTTGGCGATCACCTTGTTCTTGCTCGCCGAGTTGTTGGCCATCACGAAGCGGTACGGCTCGGGTTCGGCAGCCACCGTCTCGACGTAGACCCGGATGATCTCGCGGGTCAGGTCGTAGCCCTCCAAGTTCGATGACAGCGCAGCAGCCATATTGGGGATCAGGGTGGTCTGGGCGAACCGCATCATCACCGCGGTGGTGAGGTCGTTCTTGTCGACGAAGTAGCGGTAGAGAACCGTCTTCGACACCCCGATCTCGGCGGCGATCTCATCCATGCTGACGTTGCTGCCCCGCCGACGAATAGCCACCAGAGTGCCGTCTACCAGCTCGTTCCGGCGCTCCACCTTGTGTTGGTGCCAGCGCCGTTTCCGTCCATCCGTCTTGACCGCCCCCGGCGGAGTCTGCTGTGCCACTATCGCGCCAGTCCATTCCCTAGATCAACTCGATACTACGGTGAATGCACGACGCCAGGCCTGTTGGCACACGACGAACACCGGCGAGTTGTAGCGGATGATGGAGGAGTGGCACACAGACCAGACGCCGGAAGCCGCGGATCGCGGGCGGTACCGGCGCCACCGGCAGAGCGGCATAGCTTCGCCGAGTCGCTAGCGGGCGCCGACAGCGCCGCCGACGCGGAGCGGCGCCGTGGCCTGAGGCGAATGAAGCTCGTCGCACTGAGTTTCCTGATCGGGGCCACCGTCCTGTTTCTCGTCTGCCGGTGGGCGGAGGCCAACGGCGCAGGGGCATGGGCCGGCTATGTCGCCGCCGCGTCTGAAGCGGGCATGGTCGGTGCGCTGGCCGACTGGTTTGCGGTGACCGCGCTGTTCAAGCACCCGCTGGGAATACCGATCCCGCATACCGCCATCATCAAACGCAAGAAGGATCAGCTCGGGGAGGGTCTCGGCGCCTTCGTCAGGGAGAACTTCATGTCGCCGGAGGTCGTCGAGACCAAGCTGCGCGACGCCGAGGTGGCGGGCCGGCTCGGCAAGTGGCTGTCGGATTCCTCGCACGCCGAGCGTGTCGCCACCGAGGCGTCGACGGTGCTGCGGGTCGGCGTCGAAATGCTGCGCGACGAGGACGTCCAGCACGTGCTGGACCGGATGATCGTGAAGCGGCTGGCCGAGCCGCAGTGGGGCCCGCCGGTGGGGCGCGTGCTGGCCACACTGCTGGCCGAGCACCGGCAGGAAGCGCTGATCCAGCTGCTGGCCGACCGGGCGTTCCAGTGGTCGCTGAACGCAGGCGAGATCATCGAACGGGTCATCGAGCGCGACTCACCGAGCTGGTCGCCGCGCTGGGTCGACCACCTGGTCGGCGACCGCATCCACCGCGAGCTCATGGACTTCACCGACAAGGTGCGCCGCGATCCCGACCACGAGCTGCGCCGGTCGGCGACCCGCTTCCTGTTCGAGTTCGCCGACGACCTGCAGCACGACGAGCCCACCATCGCCAGGGCCGAGAACGTCAAGGAGCAGCTAATGGGCCGCGACGAGGTGGCCCGCGCCGCGGAGACGGCGTGGAACACCCTCAAACGCCTGATCCTGGAGTCCGTCGACGATCCGTCGTCGGCGCTTCGCTCCCGCATCGCCGACTCGGTCGTGCACATCGGCGAGTCGCTTCGCGACGACGCCGACCTGCGCGACAAGGTGGACAACTGGATCATCAGGGCCGCACAGCACCTGGTCTCCCAATATGGGGCGGAGATCACAACGATCATCACCGACACGATCGAGCGATGGGACGCCGACGAAGCCAGCAGGCGCATCGAGTTGCATGTCGGCCGTGACCTGCAGTTCATCCGCATCAACGGCACAGTCGTGGGTGCGCTTGCCGGGCTGATCATCTATTCGATAGCCCAACTACTCTTCTGACCTGCGCTAACTGGTGCTTGCAAAAGTTAGCACCTCGTCGTACCGTTGAGGTTGTCGCATCCGAATACCCGACGCACCGAGGGGGTAACCCACATGTCGCAGGACGAAAAACTCGTCGACGTGGTCTCCAACGCTGCGCAGGACATCGGGAGTTTCATCCGGACGCAGCGTGAAGCTGCTCAGGTCTCGGTGCGGCAGCTGGCCGAGAAGGCCGGCGTCAGCAATCCCTACCTCAGCCAGATCGAGCGGGGACTGCGGAAACCGTCCGCCGATGTGCTGAACCAGATCGCCAAGGCACTGCGGGTTTCAGCGGAAGTGCTCTACATCAGGGCGGGAATCCTGGAACCGAGCGAGACCAACGAGGTTCGCGACGTCATCATCACCGACACGGCGATCACCGAGCGGCAGAAGCAGGTGCTGCTCGACATCTACGCATCGTTTTGCGAACAGAACGAAGCCGTCCTTGTCCATGAAGACAGGCAAAAGGATGAGGAGCCGACGACTGACTGAATCCAGACCCATCGCTTCATAAGCCGAAACCAAACGAACGAGTCGATCCAAGGAAAGGAATTATCGACATGGCGAAGAAGGCCCAGAAGAACACCCAGCCGACCGTTGACGACCTGAAGGCTCCGCTGCTCGCTGCGGTGGGCGCCGCCGATCTGGCCCTTGAGCGGGTCAATGAGATCGTGGCCACCCTGCGTGAGCGCGCCGGCGAGGCTCGTACCGACGCCGAGGCGCGCGTCGAGGAGAGCCGTGCCCGCCTGACGAAGCTGCAGGAGGACCTGCCGACCCAGTTCGGCGACCTGCGCGACCGGCTGACCAGCGACGAACTGCGCAAGTTCGCCGAGAGCTATGCGGATGCCGCGCAGACCACCTACAACAAGCTCGTCGAGCGTGGCGAGATCGCGCTCGAGAAGCTGCGTAGCCAGCCTGCACTCGAGGAGGCCGCCGGTCGGGTGGAGAGCTACACCGACCAGGCCGTCGAGCTGACTCAGGAAGCGCTGGGCAACGTTGCCTCGCAGACCCGCGCGGTCGGCGAGCGCGCCGCCAAGCTGGTCGGCGTTGAGCTGCCCAAGAAGGCGCAGAAGGCTGCGGCCCCGGTCAAGAAGGCCGCCAAGAAGGCGCCGGCCAAGAAGGCCCCGGCCAAGAAGGCTCCGGCCAAGAAGGTCACCCAGAAGTAAATTCGACGCCGACGGTGGCGCCCGCTTAGGCTGGTGAGGTGATCCTTGCCGACCTAGCGGGCGTCATCGTTTTGGTGCTCGTCGTTGCCGCCTTCGCCGTGGCCGTCTACGCCTTCGTGCACGCAGCAATGCAACGCCCCGACGCGTACACCGCGGCAGGCAAACTCACCAAGCCGGTCTGGCTTCTGATCATCGGCGGAAGCATCCTGCTCCTGTTGGTCTTCCGCGACCCGTTCGGCGCGGCGATCGCCGCCGTCGCTTCGGGCATCTATCTGGTCGACGTCCGGCCGAAAATCCTCGACATCCAGGGAAAGTCGCGGTAGCCGCATGCGCCGTACCCTTGCCGCCGCGGCGGCGGCCCTGACTGCTGCGCTGGTCCTGGCGGGCACAGCGTCGGCCGACGCGTCGCCTGAACCGCCCTTCGTCGCGCAGGCCGAATGGGCGAAATGGGGCGACCTGTCCAGCCTGCGGGTCTATCCGACAGAGTCGGGCAGGGCGGCGGCCGCCCAGATCGGCACCAACGCGCAAGCTGATGAGGCGTGGACCGAAGTGCTGGCGCTCTCGCCCGGACGCCGACATCCCCGGCATGCGCGAACAGTTCATGTGCCACTGGGACTATGCGGAATTCGCCTATCCCGGCAAGACCAGCTGGAACCTCGAGCCGTGGCGCCCCGAGGTGTCCACGGACGAGATGGTGGCCACCCACTGCAATCCCGGCGGCACAGAAGAACCGTTCTAGTGGCGCGTCCGAGCCGCGGGGTAGTGGCCGCGCTCGTCGACCACACGCTGCTCAAGCCCGAGGCCACCGCGGCCGACGTGACGGCGCTGGTGCGCGAGGCCGCTGAGCTCGGGGTGTACGCGGTGTGTGTGTCACCGTCGATGGTCGACGTCGCCAAGTCGTCGGTTCCGCCGGGTCTGCACATCGCCGCGGTAGTGGGTTTCCCGTCAGGCAAACATCTTTCGGCGATCAAGGCCGCCGAGGCCGCGCAGGCGGTAGTCGCGGGCGCCGACGAGATCGACATGGTCATCGACATCGGCGCCGCCGTTTCAGGTGCTTTCGATGCCGTCCGGGCCGACGTCGCCGTCGTCCGCGCCGCGGCTCCCGACGCCGTCCTCAAGGTGATCGTCGAGTCGGCGGCGTTACTGAGCCTCGCAGGCGAGCAGTCACTCGTGTCGACGTGCCGGGCCGCGGCCGACGCGGGCGCCGACTTCGTCAAGACCTCCACCGGATTTCATCCCAGCGGGGGCGCGTCGACGCACGCGGTCGAGGTGATGGCCGCGGCCGTCGGCCCCCGCGTCGCGGTGAAGGCCAGCGGTGGCATCCGCACCGCCGATGACGCCGTCGCGATGCTCGCGGCCGGCGCGACCCGACTCGGGCTGTCGGGGACGCGCGCGGTGCTGGACGGGCTGGCCTAGAGGCCACGCCGGCCGAGCCGGCTCAAAGGCCACGCCGGCCGAGCCGGCTCAAAGGCCACGCCGGCCGAGCCGGCTCAAAGGCCTGCGAAACAGGGGTCGGTGTTGCCTGCGGGGATCGATGCGTTGCGGGTCGAAAAGTGCGCTGTCACACCGGTATCGCTGACTTTCACGTCGTCGGCCTTGACGCCGAGCGGGTAGCCCTTGGTCAGCTGGGCGGAGAACGTGTCGAGCGCGGGCTGCACCATCTCGCGCGGCAGAGTGAAGCCGAGCCCGCTCAGGTTGACCATCTCCAGCGCGATACCGCCGTCCTGCACCGTGGGCTTGGTGGTGATGCTGCCCAGCGCCGCCTCCAGTTCGATGGTGCCGTCGGACGGATTCGTCTTCACGTCGGTGACGAGGCTGCCCAGGATCGGGATGGCGTTCTGCACGGTCTGCTTGATGCCCTGCGCGGTCCAGGAGATCGTGGCATCCAGGGCACCGATCGTGCCCTTCGAGTTGCCGTTGCTCTGCAGCCGGACGTCGTCGATGTCGATCTTCGCCTTCATCCCCTTGGCGTCGCGGATCTGGTTGCCCGCGGTCTCGATCGAGATGTTGCTGTAGTGCCCCGTCATGTGCTGGATCAGGAAGGGCGACGCCCCGAACGACACGGTGACGTCGTCCTGAACCACGCACTCGGTGGCCGCGGCCACCACGTCGTCGGCGCGGCTGCGCGCGTACAGCTCCGCACCGATGAGTCCGGCGGCGATCAGCGCCACCACGATGACGACCACCAGAATGATGGTCACCGGATCGCGGAACAGCTTCTTGATCTTGGAGACAGCCGAGGAGTCGGTCGGCGGAGCCCCGGGCGGCGGTGGGGGAGCCGCCTGGGCTGGCGCGCCGGGCGGCGGAGGCGCGGGGGGACCCTGGCCGGGGGGAACTTGGTTGGCCGGACGGGCCCAGGGATCAGTCACCCCCGCGATTCTGCCCTATCGGCTTCTGCGAAAGCTGTGCGGTTACGCAGCACCGCGATCGTGTCCCGGACCGGTTCGACGGCGTCGGGGTCGACGTCGGTGATCAGCAGCGCCGGATCGGAACCCGCCGCCGCGATGACTTCACCCAGCGGCGACGCCACCACGCTGCCGCCCACTCCCGTTGGCCCGATCTTGGCGATCTCGTCGCCCGGGTACGCCTGGCCGACCGCCGCGACGAAACTCGCGGTGTCCAGGGCCCTGGCCCTGGCCAGCAGCGTCCACTGCTCGAGCTTGCCCGGCCCGGTTCCCCAGGAGGCGTGCACGGTGATCAGTTGCGCGCCGCGCCGCGCCAGCTCGACATAGAGTTCGGGGAACCGGATGTCGTAGCAGAGGCTCAGCCCGACGCTCACCCCGTCCACCGTGATCACCACGGGCTCATGGCCGGGCGCCACGGTGTTGGACTCGGTGAACCCGAACGCGTCGTAGAGAAAGATCTTGTCGTAGTGCGCATCGACGGTCGGGCCGGATGCGATCAGTGTGTTGGTGACGCGCCCGTCGTCGGCGGGCACGAACATCCCGGCGATGACGGTGATGCCTGCGTCGGCCGCGATGGCGCGCACGCCGTCGGCCCACGCCCCGTCAAGGGGTTCGGCGACCGCGGCCAGCGACACCCCGAATCGGCACATCGTGGCCTCGGGGAACAGCACCAGCCCGGCGCCCGCGTCGGCGGCGCGGCGCGTGTAGTCCTCGACCAGTTTCAGGTTGGCCGCGGGGTCGGTGCCGCTCTGGATCTGCGCCAACGCGATTCGCATGGCTTCAGGTTAATGCCCGGCGGTCACGGCCCCCAGGCGTGCCGGCCGGGCGAGGCCGCCTTATTGCCGAGCTTGCCGGACCTGATCTGGGTGGCCAGGCTGTCGAGAATCACCCGGGAGCTCAGCAGCGCGGTCTGCTCGGCCCAGTCGTAGGGCGGCGAACACTCCACCACCTCGATGCCCGCCAGTCCCGGCTCGGACACCATGCGCACCAGGTTCAGCGCCTCACGCGGCAGCAGCCCACCGGGCTCCGGCCACCCGGTGCCCGGCACGAAGCCGGCGTCGATCACGTCGATGTCGAAGGACAGATACACGGCCTTGGCGTCCTTCCACGCGACCTCCAAGGCCATCTCGGCGATCTTCTCGACGCCGACGCGCTCGACGTCGCCGACGGTGATGACCGTCGAGTTGCGTTCGCGGCCCACTTTGACGCCCGCCCTCGGCGCCTGCCAGCCGCCGATGCCGATTTGCACCAGGTTGGTCGCGGGCGCGTTCTTGATGTTGGTGGCGTGGAACCAGGGGGTGGTGTGCATCCGCTCGTCGAGGTCGGACTCCTGGGTGTCGACGTGCCTGTCGAAATGGATGATGCCGATGTTGCCGTCCAGATATGGCGCCATCCCGCGGATGGTGGGAAACCCGATCGAATGGTCGCCGCCGAGCACGACGGGCATCACGCCCTTCTGCACGACGTGCGCCATCGCCTGGCTGATCTGGTCGAACGATTTCTCCAGATTGCCCGGAATGGTGAAGACGTCACCGATGTCGACCATGTTCAGCTGCTCGCGCAGATCGACGCCCAGCTCGTAGTTGTAGGTGCCAAACAGGTTGGTAGAGCGCCTGATTCCCTGCGGACCGAATCTGGTGCCGGGCCGGTAGGTGGCGCCCGAGTCGAGTGGTACGCCGAAGATGGCCACCTCGGCGTCGTCGACCTGGTTCACATCCTCGACGAACGGACATTTCAGGAATGTCCCGCGCTCGCCGGCGAAGTGCGGCAGTTCGCCGCGGACGAAGGTCGAGATCCGGCGGTCGTTGATCGTCGGCGCGGCCTCGAGGCCGAAGGTCAGGCCTCGTTCGATCTCCTCGCGCTCCCGACGATCGGGCAGCTCGGCTTCGGCCTGCTGGGCCCACGCGCCTTCGCGGTTCAGAGGTTCCGAGGATTCATCGGACATGGTGACTCCTTCGCGCCGTCTTGTCGCTGACCGGGTACGACGCACCTCGTCCGGGGAGGCCGTGAACGGCTCCTGGTCTTAATCTTGGCAGCGATTGGCGAACCCGCCACTTGAAACTCGTCAGGGCCGCTGTGGCGCAACGACCTGCCACGGCACCGTGAGAACACCGTCGCGCATCCGGCGCCTTGGCGGTTCGACCGGCCAGCCGTGATCGCGCAGGAGATTCAGCATCGCGCGCCACCGCTCACGCGCGCCGAACACGCCGTGACCGGCGACGCTGGCCCATGCGCGGTCCGCGGCGGTCAGCAGGGTGTTGATCGGTTGACCCGAGACATTCTGGTGGATAAGGACTTTCGGTAGGCGCTCGGCCAGGTCCGACGGACGCTCGATGGCGAACGGGTCGCACGCCAGCGTCAGGCTGACCGGTCCATGACCGTCGAGCAGCACCCAGCCGCACCGCCTGCCGATCTCGTCGCAGGTTCCGTCGACGATCAGGCCGCCGGGCGCCAACCGGGCCCGCATCAGCGACCAGGCCTCGTCAACCGCATCGACGGGATACTGGCGCAGCACGTTGAACGCGCGCACCAGCACCGGCCGGTGGCCGGCCAGCTCGAAGCCGCCGAGGCCGAACTCCACGGCGTTCGCCTGGGCGGCACGGGCCGCCTTGACACGGTCGGGGTCGATCTCCAGGCCGATGACCCGCACGTCGGTGCGCACGGTGCGCAGCCTGCTGGCCAGCTCGAGCGTGGTGACCGGCAGCGCGCCATAGCCGAGGTCGACCACCAGCGGATCGGTGGCGGACTGCAGCGCGGTGCGCACCCGCGGCGTGTGCACCAGCCAACGGTCGCAGCGGCGCAGCCGGTTGTGCCCGGTGGTGCCCCGGGTCAGCTGTCCGACGGGAGCGCCCATGGCCAGCGATTTTAGTGCGTCGGACGGCATTTGCCCTGATCCACGCCGCGGAACGGCACCACTAGTGGTGCTTGCGGATCCAGTCGGCGGTGAACGCCTCTTCTGCGTCGAAGAGTTGCTTGATGTGGTGCAGGATCAGATCCTCGAGCGCCCCGCCGATCAGCGGGATGAACACCTTGCAGACGCTCGCGAGCCGGAGCTCGCAGCCTGAATCGGTCTCGGTGAGCAAGTATCTGCCGCCGAAATGCCCTGGCCCGCGCGGGATGCTGGCACGGTAATTGCCATTGCCGCGGCGGTTGGTGCGGTCGTACGGATCGAAGTGTTGCTCGCGGGTGATGACCATGTCGACGGGGACCACTGAGCGCGCGATCGGCGGCAGATACATGCGCGGCAGATTCTGTTTGAAGACGATGTCGGTGCCCGATCCGTTAGACCTGAACTTCGTGATCTCGGACTGCGGCGTCAGGAACCGGTAGGCGTCCATCAGGGTTTCCCAATACTGGCGGCTGGTGAAGTCCTGGTAGATCTTCTCGGCGGGCGCGGTGAAATTGATCGTGTAATCCATCCGGCGCGCCATAACACCAGGTTACCGGCAGGTTACGCGTTCAGATTGATCCACGCCGTGGTGAACCGCTGCTCCGCGATGAGCAGCTCGACGAGCTGGCTGCCGATGAAGTTCTCGACCTTGCCGCCCACGAGCGGGATTCGCACCTCGACCGTTGCGGTGAACGCCAGCCGCGAGCCGCCGTTCTCAGCCGAGACCAGCAGCGCGGTGCCCGACAGCGCGACGGGTGCGCCCGGGATGGCGCCGGAGACGGCCGCGGTGGCGTTGCCGTCGCTGATCGCGCTCCACTTCTCCTCCCGCACGATGGCCAGGTCGCCGGGATGGAACTGCGTGACCATGGCGGGCAGCCGGTCTCGCCGAAGCACCTGCGTGGTCAGCACGTCGATGGTGCCGTCGTGACCAACCGTCATCGAATCCAGCGTCGCCTGGTCGGCGCCCGAGTCGGCCAACCGCTCGAGCCAGTACGTCTGATCGCGCAATGCCCGGTGGACCTGTTCGACGCTGCCCTCGTACTCGGCGGCCATGTCGAATGAACGCGGCATAGCTGGCCAGGCTACCGTTACCGCCCGTGGTCAGTTCGCGGTTACGGGGTGTGCCGGTTGCCGAGGAGGTGCCGCTGGCGCCGCTGACCACGTTGCGCGTCGGCCCCGTCGCCCGCCGCCTGATCACCTGCGAGACCACCGAGCAGATCGTCGCCGTGCTGCGCGCCCTCGACAGCGGAATCGGCCCCGGTGAACGGGTGCTGGTGCTGGCAGGTGGGTCGAATGTGGTGCTCGCCGACGACATACCCGGCCTGACCGTGGTCCGGCTGGCCAATGCCGGCATTCGCGTCGACGGCAACATCGTGCGCGCGGAGGCGGGCGCGGTGTGGGACGACGTCGTCGTCACCGCTCTGGAGCGCGGCCTCGGTGGCCTCGAGTGCCTGTCGGGCATACCGGGTTCTGCCGGCGCGACTCCCGTGCAGAACGTCGGCGCATACGGGGCCGAGGTCTCCGACACGATCCGCCGGGTACGCCTGCTCGACCGCGCCTCCGGCCAGGTCCGGTGGGCCGACGGCACCGAACTCGGATTCGGTTACCGCACAAGCATTCTCAAGCACTCCGACGCCGCCATCGTGCTGGAGGTCGAGTTCGCCCTGGACGCCGACGGACGCAGCGCGCCGTTGCGCTACGGCGAGCTGACCGCGGCCCTCGGCGCCGAGCCCGGCGACCGCACCGACCCGGCCCGCGTGCGCGAGGCCGTGCTGGCGCTGCGGGCGCGCAAGGGCATGGTGCTCGACGAGGACGACCACGACACGTGGAGCGTCGGCTCGTTCTTCACCAACCCGGTCGTCACGCCCGCGGAGTTCGACAGGATCCAGCGCGGCTCGCAGGCACCCGTGCCGAACTATCCGGCCCCCGACGGCGTCAAGCTGGCCGCAGGCTGGCTGGTCGAGCGCGCCGGGTTCGGAAAGGGCTATCCGGACGACGAAGCGCCTGCCCGGCTGTCCACCAAGCACGCGCTGGCTGTGACCAATCGGGGCGACGCCACCGCCGCGGACGTGATTGCCCTGGCCAGGCGGGTGCGCGACGGGGTGAAAACGGCATTCGGGATCGAACTCACACCCGAGCCATGCGTGATCGGCGCCTCTCTCTAGGTATCTTAGTAACACGTGAGCCCCGGCCCGACCGTTGAACCCACGCCGCCGTTTCTGAACAGGCGGCGCGCCCTGACCGCTTTGGCGGTCGGGGTGGTGGCTCCTGGGGTCTTGGCCGCCTGCAGCGGCAAGTCCAAGACGCCCTCACAGGCCGCCCAGGCGCCGTCGGCGCCATCGCTGACCTACACCCCGCAGAACGCCGCCTCTGACGTCGTGCCGACCACGCCTGTGCGCGTCGACGTCCGCGACGGCTGGTTTCAGCGCGTCACGCTGACCAACGCCGACGGCAAGCCGGTCGCGGGCGCGATCAATCGCGACCGCACCTCCTTCAACGTCACCGAACCGCTCGGCTACGGCGTCGACTACACCTGGGCGGGCGCGGTGGTGGGCCGCGACGGCAAGGCCGTCCCCATCGAGGGCAACTTCACGACGGTCAACCCGTCAACTCAGGTCAACGGGCAGTTCCAGCTCGCCGACGGCCAGGAGGTCGGGGTCGCGGCGCCGGTCATCCTCCAGTTCGACGCGGCGATCGACGACGCGCACAGGCCCGCCGTCGAGAAGGCACTCAAGGTGACCACCGATCCGCCGGTCGAGGGCGGCTGGGCCTGGCTGCCCGACGAGGTCGGCGGTTCGCGCGTGCACTACCGCAGCAAGGACTACTACCCGGCAGGTACGAAGATCACTGTCGACGCGAAGCTCTACGGGGTGAAGTTCGGCGACAGCGCATACGGCGCGCAGGACATCTCGCTGAACTTCGCGATCGGGCGTCGCCAGGTCGTCAAGGCCGACGCCACCTCGCACCGCATCCAGGTGCTGGACGGTGACGGCGCGGTGATCATGGACTTCGCGTGCAGCTACGGCGAGGCCGACCTGCCGCGCAACATCACCCGCAGCGGCACCCACGTGGTGAGTGAGAAGTACGAAGACTTCTACATGTCCAACCCGGCGGCCGGATACAGCAACGTGCACGAGCGCTACGCCGTCCGCATCTCCAACAACGGCGAGTTCATCCATTGCAATCCGAACAGCATTGGCGCGCAGGGCAACACCAATGTCACCAATGGCTGCATCAACCTGAACCTGGAAAACTCCCAGCAGTACTTCAACAGTGCGATCTACGGTGACCCGGTCGAGGTGACCGGAACGTCGATCGAGCTGTCCTACTCCGACGGAGACATCTGGGACTGGGCCGTTCCGTGGGACGAATGGGTGTCGATGTCGGCGCTGTCGCCGCAGGCCCCGCCCTCCGGGATCCCCAGCACCGCGCCCGCGACCCCTTCTGATGCGCCCCAGCCGGTCAGCGGGCGTCCGCCGGGCGGTTAGGCGTTATTCGGTCGACCGCCGGTTGAAGCGCGACGCGGTGGCCTGGTCCCGCGGCCGGATCACGATGAGGTCCAGGTTGACGTGCGACGGCCTCGACGCGACGAACCCGATCACCTCGGCGACATCCTCGGCCACCAGCGGCGTGACGCCCTTGTAGACGGCGTCGGCCCGGTCCTTGTCACCCTCGAATCGGCGCAGCGAGAAGTCGGTCTTCACCATTCCGGGCGCAATCTCGGTGAGCCGCACGGGCTTTCCCAGCAGCTCGCCGCGCAGCGTGCGATGGAGCGCGCCCTGGGCATGCTTGGCCGACGTATAGCCGGCACCGTTGTCGTAGGTCTCGATGGCGGCGATGGACGTCACCGTGACGATCAGGCCGTCGCCCGAGTCGATGAGCTTCGGGAGCAGCGCGCGGGTCATCCGCAGCGTGCCGAGCACGTTGGCCTCCCACATCCAGCGCCAATTCTCGATGTCCGCCTCGAGTACGGGCTCGAGGCCGCGGGCGCCGCCTGCGTTGTTGACCAGCACGTCCACCCGGTCCAGCGAGTCGGTCAGCGCCGCCACTGAATCGGCGTCCGTGACATCCGCCGAAAACGCTGTGCCGCCTATCTCCGCAGCGAGATCCTTGATCGGGCCTTCACGACGCGCCACGCATACGACATGGAAGCCCTGCGCAGCAAGCGTTTTCGCCGTTGCCGCGCCAATTCCGGCGCTGGCGCCGGTGACCACCGCGATCCGGCGGTCCGCGTCGGGTGTTGTCATGCGACCAACTCTACGAAATCGAGTAGTCGGCTACTCGTGTGCCGTCGCCCCAGCCGGCGTTGACTTTCCGCCGTCCGCTCCAAACGGCAGGAAAAGGAAAACCATGAAAACCTACACCGTCCAATCGGGCGACACCCTCTTCGGCATCGCCGCGCGTGAGTACGGCGACGGCGACCTGTACCCGGTGATCGCACGCATGAACAACCTCACAAATCCTGACCTGATCGTCGTCGGGCAGGAGTTGCTGATTCCCTACGTCACCTATCGGCATCTGTGGACCACCGACGACACCACAGCCGCGCGGGCGGCGATCACCCAGCACTACTACGGAACGCAGGACACCAAGATCCAGCTGATCTGGGAGGTCGCCAGCGGAGTGGCCCAGCACGCGATCGAGAAGGGCGCCTGGCTGCTGATTCCGGATCTGGGCGATGTCGGGCACCACACCGTCGTGGACGGAGAGACCTTCGCGGGCCTGGCAGCCGATTGGTACGGCGACGACCATCTCGACATCGTCATCGCCCACGCCAACGAAATGGACCCCGCCACAGTGCCGACCCCCGGCACCGTGTTGATCCAGCCGCGCCTGAACTACCGCAAGAGCATCGGCGGCGACACCCTCGAATCGGTTTGTCGCGAGGTGTACGGCGACACCGACCTGATCCCCACCTGGATGAGGGTGGTCGAGGCGGCCAACTACATCAGCACGCCGAACAAACTGTTCTCGACTCAGGTGGTGCACTTCCCCCGGTAGTGGCCAACGTCACTGCACGGGCGGTTAGTTGGCTGTGCTAAGTTGACCCGCATGTTCCGGTGTTGTTGTTGTCGCCGCGCGATCTGCCGCGCCTGACCGACCCCCGGATAATCTCGCTGTCCCGTTGAGTCGCCAGGTGTGGCCAGGACCCCACCCGACGACTTCGACAAAGGACACCCGTGCGCACCACCACAACTCTCCGCCCAGCCCAGACCGCCGCCCATACCAAGCGCGCGCTGTCCCCCGCAAGCGGGAGGTACCCCCAGTCGCGTCATCACATCGTGGCGCCGTCGCTGTGCGTGGCCGACGCCGCTGCGGCTTCGGTCTTCAACGCCGCCAGGTCCCGCGGCCCGATCGCGCGCGATGTGATCGCGAAGGTCACCCAGTTGTCGATCGCGACGGTGAACCGTCAGGTCACCGCATTGCTGGACGCGGGTGTGCTGCGGGAACGCGCCGACCTCGCGGTGTCCGGCGCGATCGGCAGGCCTCGCGTGCCGGTCGAGGTCAACCACGAACCGTTCCTCACCCTCGGGATCCACATCGGCGCCCGGACCACCAGCATCGTTGCCACCGACCTCTTCGGCCGCACCCTCGACGTCGTCGAGACGCCGACACCGCGCGGCGCCCAGGCGGCGGCCCTCGCGTCGCTGGCGGACAGCGCGCGCCGTTACCTGAGCCGCTGGCACCGTCGCCGCCCACTGTGGGTGGGTGTGGCCGCGGGCGGTGTCGTCGACAGCACGACCGGCTACCTCGACCACCCGCGACTCGGCTGGACGGATGCGCCCGTCGGGCCTGTGCTCGCCGACTCCCTTGCCCTGCCGGTGTCGGTCGCATCGCACGTGGACGCGATGGCGGGCGCCGAACTGTTGCTCGGCACGCGAAGGGCCACGGCGCAGCGGTCGACCAGCCTGTATGTGTACGCCCGCGAAACCGTCGGCTACGCGCTGTCGATCGGTGGGAAGGTGCACTCACCCGCCAGCGGCCCCGGCACCATCGCGGGCCTGCCCGCCAGCTCGGAGTTGCTCGGCGGCACCGGTCAGCTGGAGTCGACGGTCAGCGATGAGGCGGTGCTCATCGCGGCCCGCAGGCAGCGGGTGGTCCCGGCCGAAGGTCCTGCGTCGACGATGGCGGCCGTACTGCGGGCGGCAAGGCAGGGCAACGAGGCTGCCCGCGAGCTACTGGCCGAGCGGGCACGGGTGCTCGGCGAGGCCGTCGCGCTGCTTCGCGACATGCTCAACCCCGACGACCTGGTGGTGGGCGGGCAGGCGTTCACCGAATATCCGGAGGGCATGAGTCTGGTCGAGGCGGCCTACAGCGCGCGTTCGGTGCTGCCCGACCGCGACATCCGGGTGACGTCGTTCGGCAACCGCGTACAGGAGGCGGGTGCCGGCGTGGTGTCCCTCGGCGGCATCTACGCCGACCCGATCGGAGCCATGCGGCGGGCGCTCGCGCGCAGGCCGGAAGCCACCGCTTAGCGCCTTGTCACAGGGGCGCCTGCGATTCGCCGCGGGCCGAGTTGCCCGGCTTCGAGCGACATTGTCGCTCGAACGGAGACCGGCTAGACGTCCGCGACAGTGTCGCTCGAAGGCGGGCAGTACGAGGGCTGGTCGAATCCGGCCGTCGCATGTCGGCGCGAGGTGACAAGGTTCGCCCATGACGGAAAGGCGACGTCTGCACGGCTATCAACTGCGCTGTGTGCTGACACTTCATTTGTTCCAACATGGTCGAGCCACCGTGACCGATCTAATCGACATGCTCGACTTCCATGGATTCGAAGTTGGCGGGCGACCGTCGAAAGCCGTGTCGGACGCCTTGCGATGCGAGATCGCACACGGCCGAGTTCGGCGGCTGAGCCGAGGTCAGTACGGCCCCGCATCAATGCCGCGGGCGACGGAGTACCGGATTCATCAGCGCGCACTGAGGCTGCGTGAGGAGGTGGCCGGTCTGAACGCCGAGTCCAGCGAGGCGTTCTGGAACACGGTGCTTGGACTCGAACTCGGCGACGATCGCCGTTGAACACGGTGTAGACATGTCTGTGTGCGCCTAGCGACGGATCTGCCCCGCAGAGTGGCCGTGTTGTCCGTGCACACCTCCCCGCTGGCGCAGCCCGGCACCGGTGATGCCGGCGGCATGAACGTCTACGTGCTGCAGACGGCGCTGCAGATGGCGCGCCGCGGCGTCGAAGTGGAGATCTTCACCAGGGCCACGTCGTCGGCCGACCAGCCGACGGTGCGGGTTGCGCCGGGTGTGCTGGTGCGCAATGTCGTTGCCGGTCCGTTCGAAGGACTGGACAAGTACGACCTGCCCACACAGCTGTGCGCGTTCGCCGCGGGCGTGCTGCGCGCCGAAGCCACCCACGAGCCCGGCTATTACGACATCGTGCACTCGCACTACTGGCTGTCGGGTCAGGTCGGCTGGCTGGCCCGCGACCGGTGGGCCGTGCCGCTGGTGCACACCGCGCACACACTCGCCGCCGTCAAGAACGCGGCGCTCGCCGACGGCGACTCACCCGAACCGGCGCTGCGCGCGATCGGTGAGCAGCAGGTCGTCGACGAAGCCGACAGGCTGATCGTCAACACCGAACACGAAGCGCAGCAACTGGTTTCGCTTCATCACGCCGATCCCTCGCGTATCGATGTGGTGCATCCCGGTGTGGACCTGGAGACCTTCACCCCCGGCGACCGGCAGGCGGCGCGGGCGGCACTCGGGCTTAACCCCGACGAACTCGTCCTCGCGTTCGTCGGACGCATCCAGCCGCTCAAGGCTCCCGATGTGCTGCTGCGCGCGGCCGCCCGGCTCACCGGCAAGTTCACCAACCTGCGCGTGCTGGTGGCGGGCGGACCGTCGGGCACCGGCCTCGCCGCACCCGACACGTTGGTTCGGCTCGCCGAGGAACTGGGTATCTCCGACCGGGTGACGTTCCTCCCGCCGCAGTCGCGCGAACAGCTGGTCAACGTGTACCGCGCCGCAGACCTGGTCGCGGTGCCGAGCTACTCCGAATCGTTCGGACTTGTCGCGGTCGAGGCCCAGGCCTGCGGCACGCCTGTGGTGGCCGCCGCGGTCGGCGGCCTGCCGGTCGCCGTGCGCGACGGTGTCACCGGCACGTTGGTGCCCGGACACGACGTCGACGACTGGGCCGACGCGATCGCCGCTCTCGTCGAGCGCGGACCGGACACGATGAGCCGTGCCGCCGTCGAGCACGCCGCCACCTTCTCCTGGGCGCACACCGTCGACGCCCTACTGGCCAGCTACGGGCGGGCGATGAGCGACTACGCGGCCCGACACACGCGCCAAGAGCTCGCCCCCCGGCGCAACGGACGGCGGTTCTCGATGCGACGGGGCGTCCGGGCGTGAGCGATGGCTGACGTCCAGCAGGTCATTGAGGACGCCTGCAAGGAGAACGGTCTGGCCTACACGCGCCACGAGGGTGCGCACGGCGGGCTGCCCGGCATCATCGTCGAACTGCCCGGCGAACGTCGGCTCAAGACCAACACCATCCTGTCCATCGGTGAGCACTCGGTGCGCGTTGAGGCGTTCGTGTGCCGCAAGCCCGACGAGAACCACGAAGGCGTGTACCGGTTCCTGCTGAAACGCAACCGTAGGCTCTACGGCGTGGCCTACACGCTCGACAACGTCGGCGACATCTACCTGGTCGGCCGGATGGCGCTGGCGTCGGTCACCCCCGACGAGATCGACCGGGTGCTCGGTCAGGTGCTCGAAGCCGTCGACAACGACTTCAACACGTTGCTGGAGTTGGGTTTTCGGACGTCGATCCAGAAAGAGTGGGAGTGGCGGGTGTCACGCGGCGAGTCACTGACGAACCTGGCTGCGTTCGAGCACCTGATCGACGACGACTGACCCGCGCACGCGAGGAGCAGGTGGGGATCAGACCGGGATAGGCTTCTTGCCATGGGTGATTCGACACTGGTGCTGCTTCGCCACGGCGAGAGCGAGTGGAACGCGCTGAACCTGTTCACCGGCTGGGTGGACGTCGATCTCACCGAAAAGGGCAGGGCCGAGGCCATCCGCGGCGGCGAGCTGATGACCGAGCACGGTCTGCTGCCCGACGTGGTGTACACCTCCCTGCTGCGCCGCGCCATCACCACGGCCAACCTCGCACTGGACAAGGCCGACCGGCACTGGATCCCCGTTCACCGCGACTGGCGGCTCAACGAGCGCCACTACGGCGCGCTGCAGGGGCTGGACAAGGCCGAGACCAAGGCCAAGTACGGCGAGGAGCAGTTCATGGCCTGGCGGCGCAGCTACGACACGCCGCCGCCGCCCATCGAGCGGGGCAGCAAGTACAGCCAGGACAGCGATCCCCGCTACGCCGACATCGACGGCGGCCCGCTGACCGAGTGCCTGGCCGACGTGGTCGAGCGCTTCGTGCCGTACTTCACCGAGACGATCGTGCCCGACCTGCGGGCCGGAAAGACCGTGCTGATCGCCGCCCACGGCAATTCGCTGCGTGCGCTGGTCAAATACCTCGACGGCATGTCCGACGACGACGTCGTCGGACTCAACATCCCGACCGGCATCCCGCTGCGCTACGACCTCGACGGCGAACTTCGCCCGAAAGCCGCCGGCGGCACATATCTGGATCCCGAGGCGGCCGCGGCCGGCGCGGCCGCCGTAGCCAGTCAGGGTGCGAAATAGTCCACAAAAGCACGATTTCGGGCAAACACCGGGTGAACGCAATCCGAACACCTGCGCTTGAGTGTGTGACTTGTCCCGTTTTGGCCGCACGCTGCTGGGATGACGTTCACCAGTTTCGTACTATTTGCTCGTGAGTGTGGTATCCGCACTGCTGCTGACCGCAGTCGTGGCCCTGCTCGCTCTGGTGATCGGGGTCGGGGTCGGGCTGAGTCTGACGCCGAGGATCGTCGAGCGCAGGCAACGGCGAGCCGCCGAGCAGTCCGGAATCACCGTCTCGCAGATGCTTGCCCACATCGTGTCGATGTCGCCGGTGGGCATCGTCGTGGTCGACACCTACCGGGACGTCGTCTACACCAACAACCGGGCCAAGGAACTGGGCCTCGTGCGTGACCGTCTGCTCGACGACCGCGCATGGCTGGCGGCCCAGCGCACCCTGGCCACCGGCGAAGACGTCGAGATAGACCTCTCGCCGCGCGGCCGGGCGCCTCGCGGCCGCTCGGGGCTGTCGGTGCGTGGCCACGTCCGGCTGCTGACCGAGGACGACCGCCGGTTCGCCGTCGTCTACGTCGACGACCAGTCCGAGCAAGCTCGGATGGAAGCCACGCGGCGCGACTTCGTCGCCAATGTCAGCCACGAACTCAAGACGCCTGTCGGTGCGATGGGCGTGCTCGCCGAGGCGCTGCAGGCCTCCTCCGACGACCCCGAAAACGTGCGCCGGTTCGCCGAGAAGATGGTCGCCGAGTCCAAGCGGCTCGCCAACATGGTCGGCGAGCTGATCGAGCTGTCCCGACTGCAGGGCGCAGAACCGCTGCCCGACCTCGAGGCGGTCGACGTCGACACGGTCGTCGCGGAGGCGCTGTCGCGATACAAGATCGCCGCCGACAACGCCGACATCGCCATCACAACCGACGCGCCGACCGGATACAAGGTGCTCGGCGACCAACCTCTGCTGGTAACTGCGTTGGCCAACCTGGTGTCCAACGCAATCGCCTACTCACCCAACGGGTCTCCGGTGTCCATCAGCCGCAGGCGCCGGGGCGACAACATCGAGATCGCCGTCACCGATCGGGGAATCGGCATCGCCGCCGCCGATCAGGAGCGGGTGTTCGAGCGGTTCTTCCGCGTCGACAAAGCCAGGTCACGGGCAACAGGAGGCACCGGCCTCGGGCTCGCGATCGTCAAACATGTCGCAGCAAATCACAACGGATCCATTCGGCTGTGGAGTCAGCCAGGAACGGGATCGACATTCACCCTGTCGATTCCGGCATACCCCGACCAAGTAAACGATTCGGACGACCGGTCGGACCAATGAGAGAGGAAACAGAACGTCCATGACCAACGTGTTGATCGTCGAGGACGAGGAGTCCCTGGCCGATCCCCTGGCGTTCCTGCTGCGCAAGGAGGGCTTCGAGGCCACCGTGGTGGCCGACGGGCCCTCGGCCCTCGCTGAATTCGAGCGAGTGGGCGCGGACATCGTGCTGCTCGACCTGATGCTGCCCGGAATGAGCGGAACCGACGTTTGCAAGCAGTTGCGGTCGCGCTCGAGCGTGCCGGTCATCATGGTGACCGCTCGCGACAGTGAGATCGACAAGGTCGTCGGGCTGGAACTGGGCGCCGACGACTACGTCACCAAGCCGTACTCGGCACGCGAGCTGATCGCGCGGATCCGTGCGGTGCTGCGGCGCGGCGCCGACCCCGACGATGTCGGCATCGGCGACGGCGTGCTGGAAGCCGGCCCGGTCCGGATGGACGTCGAACGCCACGTCGTGTCGGTCAACGGTGACCCGATCACCTTGCCGCTCAAGGAGTTCGACCTTCTCGAGTATCTGATGCGCAACAGCGGCAGGGTGCTCACCCGCGGGCAGCTCATCGATCGGGTGTGGGGCGCCGACTACGTCGGTGACACCAAGACCCTCGATGTCCACGTCAAGCGGTTGCGCAGCAAGATCGAGTCCGACCCGGCCAACCCGGTGCACCTGGTGACGGTGCGCGGCCTCGGCTACAAGCTGGAGGGCTAGCGGCGCTACTCGGCGGCACGGGTGGCGGGGTGCACGGCGATCAGCCCTAACTGGCTGCGCCGCTTGCACATTGCCGCCAGCTCCGCGTACGCCTTCTCGCCGAGAAGTTCGGACAGTTCGGCCTCGTAGGACTGCCAGACCTGCTTCGACCCCACGTGCGCGTTGGGGTCGCCCGTGCAGTACCAGTGCAAGTCCGCGCCACCCTCACCCCATCCGCGGCGGTCGTATTCGGTGATCCACGTCTTGAGGACCTCGGTGCCGTCGGGCAGCGTCACCCACTCCTGGCTGCGCCGGATCGGCAACTGCCAGCACACGTCGGGCTTCATCGTCAGCGGCTCGACGCCCAGCTTCAGCGCCTTGCTGTGCAGCGCACAGCCGATGCCGCCCTCGAAGCCTGGCCTGTTGAGAAAGATGCAGGCGCCCTTGTACTTTCGGGTGCGCAGGTTGGGCTTGTCCTCGTACTCGTCCATTTCGAGATAACCCTTGCGGCCCAAGCCCTTTTCACGGAACTGCCAATCCTCGTCGGTCAGCATCGCCACCGCGCGGTCCAGCCGCTTGCGATCGTCCTTGTCGGATATGAACGCACCGTGCGAACAGCACCCGTCATCCGGTCGTCCCGCGACGGTGCCCTTGCAGGCGGGCGTGCCGAACACACACGTCCATCGCGAGAGCAGCCACGTCATGTCTGCGGCGATCAGATGACTGGGGTTGTCAGGGTCGTAGAACTCCACCCATTCACGGGCGAAATCCAACTCGACCTCACCGGGATGTTCTGCCGTCACAGTGATCAACGCTAGCGCCGAATGCCGCCGAGCGCTAAGTTGCCACGGCCGACGCCACGCAACAATTTCGGTGATCATGATTCGCGGGGCGACCTGTGAGATCGACCTCGGCTGCGCCACACCGCGGTCCGCTCACAGAGTTCACCCGAAGACCGGTTAGGTTTAGTGGGTGCGAGTGGGTGTGCTCGATGTGGGCAGCAACACCGTTCACCTGTTGGTGGTGGACGCACGCCGCGGCGGCCATCCGACACCGATGAGCTCCACCAAGGCGTCGCTGAGACTGGCCGAGGCCATCGATTCGTCCGGCAAGCTGACCCGCAAGGGCGCCGACAAATTGATCAGCACCATCGACGAGTTCGCCAAGATCGCCGCGAGTTCGGGCTGCGCGGAGTTGATGGCGTTCGCCACCTCCGCCGTGCGCGACGCCAAGAACTCCGAGGACGTGCTGGCCCGTGTGCTGGCCGAGACCGGGGTGGCGCTGCAGGTGCTCAGCGGGGTCGACGAATCCCGCCTCACCTTTCTTGCCGTGCGCCGGTGGTACGGCTGGAGCGCAGGCCGGATCATCAACATCGACATCGGCGGTGGTTCGCTCGAACTGTCCAACGGCGTGGACGAGGAGCCGGAGGTGGCGCTGTCGTTGCCACTCGGCGCGGGCAGGCTGACCAGGGAGTGGCTGCCAGACGATCCGCCGGGTCGGCGGCGGGTGGGGATGCTGCGGGACTGGCTGACCACCGAGCTGGCCGACGCCGGGCCAACGATGCTCAAGGCCGGCAGCCCCGACCTTGCGGTCGCGACTTCGAAGACCTTCCGGTCGCTCGCACGGCTCACCGGCGCCGCCCCTTCCGGCGAGGGACCGCGGGTGAAGCGGACGCTCACCGCGGCGGGCCTTAGGCAGCTCATAGCTTTCATCTCTAGGATGACCGCTGCTGACCGAGCAGAGTTGGAAGGGGTGAGTGCCGAACGGGCGCCGCAGATCGTGGCCGGAGCATTGGTTGCGGAGGCGAGCATGCGGGCGCTGGGGATAGACACTGTGGACATCTGCCCGTGGGCGTTGCGAGAAGGTCTGATTCTTCGGAAACTCGATAGCGAAGCCGACGGAACCGCACTGGTGGAGACGTCTGTAGGAGATGCGGACCGGCAACCCGCGAAGCCCAGAGGCAACACGCGATGACAGGACCAGAAGAGAGCTACAGCAGCACGAGGCCGGTATCGGTCGCGGAGTTGCTGGCGAAGAATGGAACGATCGGCGCACCGCCGGTCGGCGGTCGTCGCAGACGGCGACGCGGCGACACCGAATCCGTCACGGTCGCCGAGTTGACCGGCGAAATCCCGATCGTCTCCGACGCGCCTCATCGGGACGCTGCGGAACCGGCCACCGACGAGCTCGAGGAGGTCCGCGAGGACTACACCGGCCCGTTGTCCAGCAACGGCGTGGCCGAGCACGTCGAGGAGGTCGACGAAGAGGCCGAGGTCACCGACGAGGAAGCCGACTACGCCGCGCATATCGAGGAGCGTGACGCCGAGCCGCTTTTCGTCGAGCCGGAGCGGCGGCGACCCCACTACGCGCACTCTCAACGGCGCTACCACGCCGCGGCCGGTGTCGGTGCCGAACAGATGAGTCCCGATCCCGTCGACATCGACGACGATGACGCGGTCGCCGCGGTGGCCGCGGATCTGGGTCTGACGCGGCCGGCGCTGGCCGCGGCGACCAAGCCCGAAACCGACGACGAAGCCGACGAGTTGCCGTCCTACCTGCGCTCGTCGGGCCAGACGCTGTTCAGCGGCGAGACGGTCGCCGACGACCTGGCCCGCCGCGGAACCCCGCGCTATGACGACCTTGACCTCGACGACCTCGAGGGCGAGCACGACGACGATCTCGACCTCGAAGACGAGTCGACGATGTCGTCCTTCGCGCGCGGCGCGCTCGTCGTCGGCCAGTGCATCCTGGCCGTGCTTTTCGGTGCAGGCCTGTTCATCGCGTTCGACCAGCTGTGGAAATGGAACAACATCGTCGCTCTGGTGCTGTCGGTGCTTGTCATCCTGGGTCTGGTCGTCGGTGTGCGGGTGGTGCGCAAGACCGAGGACATCGGCAGCACTCTGATAGCGGTGGCGGTCGGCGCGCTGGTCACACTCGGGCCGCTGGCGCTGCTGCAATCGGGATAGCCGCTTAAGCCAGCACAGTGCGCCCCGCCATCAAGGTCGGTCTTTCGACGGCCTCGGTCTATCCGTTGAGGACCGAGGCCGCTTTCGAGTACGCGGCCAAGCTCGGCTACGACGGCGTGGAACTGATGGTGTGGGCTGAAAACGTCAGCCAGGACATCGACGCCATCGAGAAGATGTCCGAGAAGTATTCGATGCCGGTGCTGTCGGTCCACGCCCCGTGCCTGCTGATCTCGCAACGGGTGTGGGGCGCCAACCCGATTTCGAAGCTCGAACGCAGCGTGCGTGCCGCCGAACAACTCGGCGCGCAGACC
The DNA here is from genome assembly GCA_963813275.1 of uncultured Actinomycetota bacterium. Classification (GTDB taxonomy): domain Bacteria; phylum Actinomycetota; class Actinomycetes; order Mycobacteriales; family Mycobacteriaceae; genus Mycobacterium. The sequence goes on from CAWEYH010000007.1 coordinate 327,203, forward strand.
GTGGTGGTGCATCCGCCGTTTCGGTGGCAGCGCCGCTACGCTGAGGGCTTCTCCGACCAGGTCGCCGAACTCGAGGCGAGCAGCGACGTGATGGTGGCGGTGGAGAACATGTTCCCGTTTCGCGCCGACCGCTTCTTCGGCGCCGGGCAGACGTCGATCGAGCGGATGCGCAAGCGCGGAGGCAGGCCGGGGCCGGGCATTTCGGCGTTCGCGCCGTCGTATGACCCGCTGGACGGCGACCACGCCCACTACACGCTGGATCTGTCGCACACCGCCACGGCGGGCACCGACGCGGTCGACATGGCACGCCGGATGGGCGACGGGCTGGTGCATCTGCACCTCTGCGACGGCAGCGGCGCGTCCACAGATGAGCATCTGGTCCCGGGCCACGGCACCCAGCCGACGGTGGAGATCTGCGAAATGCTTGCCGCGGGCGGCTTTTCGGGCCACGTCATCCTCGAGGTCACCACCTCGGGCGCGCGGACGGCGGCCGAACGCGAAGCGCTGCTCTTCGAATCGCTCCAGTTCGCCCGCGCGCATCTGTTGCGCTGAGGAGACGAAGGACCCATGCCGACATCCACTCTCTTCACCGACGCGATGGCGCTCACGCCCGTTGGTGACGGCGTCTATGACGGCGTGCTGAACGAGCACTGGACGATCGGGCCGCGGGGCAGCGGTCCCAAGGTGCATGGCGGCGCGATGCTGGCTCTGTGTGCGAATGCGGCCCGCACAGAGCACGGCGGAAGCGTCTGGCCGATCGCGACGTCCGGAAACTTCTTGTGGGCACCCGATCCCGGTCCCATGCGAATCGTGACGACCGTGCGCAAGCGCGGCCGTCGGGTCAGCCTGATCGACGTCGAGCTCACCCAGGGGGACCGAACGGCCGTCCGTGCGGCGATCACCCTCGGCGACCCCGAACATCACGTCCCGCCACTGCTGTCGGTCAACCCGGTCGTGCCGCTGATGACGCCGGAGCCGCCGCCCGGGCTGGAACCGATCGGGCCTGGACACCCGATGGCCGACATCGTGCATCTGGCCCACGGCTGCGACATCCGCCCGTCGCTGACCACGATGGCGCCGCGCGCCGACGGTGGGCCGCCCGTGATCGAATACTGGGTCCGGCCGAAGGGAACCCCGCCCGATGCGCTGTTCGCGCTGTTGTGCGGCGACGTGTCGGCGCCGGTGACGTTCGGCGTCAACCGGTTCGGATGGGCGCCGACGGTGCAGCTGACCGCGTATCTGCGCGCGCTGCCCGCCGATGGTTGGCTGCGCATCATCTGCACCACCATGCAGATCGGCCAGGACTGGTTCGACGAAGACCACATCGTCGTCGACTGTCAGGGCCACATCGTCGTGCAGAGTCGCCAGCTCGCCATGGTGCCGCCGCCTCGGTAGCGGGCGTCTGCAATGCTTTTACCGTGGCAAGGATCGCGATCATCGGCGGTGGAAGTATCGGCGAAGCGCTGCTGTCTGGCCTGCTACGCGCGGGTCGGCAGGTCAAGGACCTGGTGGTGGCCGAGAAGGACCCGGCACGCGCGAAATACCTGTCCGACACCTACTCGGTGTTGGTCACCACGGTGGCCGACGCCTCGGAGAACGCCTCGTTCGTCGTCGTCGCGGTCAAGCCCTCCGACGTGAAGTTGGTCATCGACGAGATCGCCGATGCGGCCGCACACGCCGAAAGCGAGAGCGTCGAGCAGGTTTTTGTGACGGTGGCCGCCGGTGTCACCACCGAGTTCTACGAATCGAAGCTGCCTGCCGGAGCACCCGTGGTGCGCGTGATGCCCAACGCGCCGGTGGTCGTCGGCGGCGGGGTCAGCGCACTTGCCCCCGGCCGGTTCGCGACCGCCGAACAACTCAAAGAGGTGTCTGCGATCTTCGACGCCGTCGGTGGCGTGCTGACCGTTGCGGAATCACAGATGGACGCCGTGACGGCGGTGTCGGGATCCGGGCCCGCGTACTTCTTTCTGGTCGTCGAGGCACTGGTGGATGCTGGTGTCGCGGCCGGGTTGACTCGTCCCGTCGCGACCGATCTGGTGGTGCAGACCATGGCCGGATCGGCGGCGATGCTGCTGGAACGTCTCGACGTGCAGGAGCCGGCCGGAGACGCGGCGATGGGCACGGCGATGGACACCACGGCCGCTCAACTGCGGGCCACCGTCACCTCGCCGGGCGGCACAACCGCCGCTGGTCTGCGGGAACTCGAAAAAGGCGGCCTGCGAGCCGCCATCGCGGAGGCCGTCGACGCCGCAAAACGCCGATCTTCCCAGCTGGGAATCACATCCGGGTAATTCAACGAATTTAGATCGATTACCCCACACCCGTCGCAATAACCCCAATAACCCCGCTATTCTCCTCGTGTAAGCGCGGGTCGTACCCAGCGGTGGGGAAGCCGCTGGAACAGCCCGTGCCTGAAGGATTGGGTTGCGATGACGTCTATGAACGGGCCATCGGGGCGGGATTCGGCGAGCGGGAAGCATTCACGAAACGAAGCGGCTCCCGACCAGCCGCCGCGGGCTCAATTCCTCACTGTCGCCGAGGTGGCCAGCCTGATGCGGGTCAGCAAGATGACGGTCTACCGCCTGGTGCACAACGGCGAACTGCCCGCAGTGCGGGTCGGTCGATCGTTCCGAGTGCACGCCAAGGCGGTCCACGACCTGCTGGAGACGTCGTACTTCGACGCCGGGTGACGATCAAGCGGCGTGAGCCGCGTTGAGGAACCCGGCGCGAGAAGACAGCCGGGTGACGATCAAGCGGCGCGAGCGTCGTTGAGGAACCCGCGTCGTTTTTTCTCCGCAACGGCCGCCCGGTAAAGTGGCCGGGTCGCGTCAACTGGCGCGTAATCACGTCTTGAAAGCATCTAGGTAGCGGAGTCAATGGGTTCAGTCATCAAGAAGCGGCGTAAGCGCATGTCGAAGAAGAAGCATCGCAAGCTGCTTCGTCGCACCCGGGTGCAGCGCAGAAAGCTCGGCAAGTAGTTTTCGCCGCTCCGCCGATAGGCTGAACCGGATGGATTCGCAAGATCGCTCCGGGGGCCGCACTCCGGGGCAAGATGAGGACACCCCGCACTACCCCAAGGTCGTGCTGGTCACCGGTGCCTGCCGGTTTTTGGGCGCATATCTGACCGCACGGCTCGCGCAGAACCCGTTGATCAACCACGTCATCGCCGTCGACGCGATCGCGCCGAGCAAGGATCTGCTGCGCCGGATGGGCCGCGCGGAGTTCGTCCGCGCCGACATCCGCAACCCGTTCATCGCCAAGGTCATCCGCAACGGCGACGTCGACACCGTGGTGCACGCCGCTGCGGCGTCCTACGCGCCGCGCTCGGGCGGAAAGGCGGCGTTGAAGGAACTCAACGTCATGGGCGCTATCCAGCTGTTCGCCGCCTGCCAGAAGGCCAAGACCGTGCGCCGCGTGATCGTGAAGTCGACATCAGAGGTGTACGGCTCGAGCGCATACGATCCGGTGCTGTTCACCGAGGACAGCGATGCCAGGCGGCCACCGGGCGACGGCTTCGCGCGCGACAGCATCGACATCGAGGGCTACGCGCGTGGTCTGGGCAGGCGCAGGCCGGACATCACCGTCACGATCTTGCGGCTGGCCAACATGATCGGCCCGGCGATGGACACCGCTCTGTCGCGCTACCTTTCCGCCCCCGTGGTGCCGACCATCGTCGGACGTGACCCGCGGCTGCAATTGCTGCACGAGCAGGACGCCCTGGGCGCTCTGGAGCGCGCGACGGTGGCAGGCAGGGCGGGCACCTTCAACGTCGGCGCCTCCGGCGTGATCATGATGTCTCAGGCGATCCGGCGGGCGGGCCGGATCCCGCTGCCGGTGCCGCGCTTCGCGTTGTCTGCCGCGGATTCGCTGTGGCGCGCGACTCGCTACACTGAGGTGGATCGCGAGCAGCTCGACTACTTGAGCTACGGCCGAGTCATGGACACCACGCGGATGCGGAATGACCTAGGCTATAGCCCTAAGTGGACCACGGTGGAAGCTTTTGACGATTACGTACGTGGTCGTGGATTGACTCCGATCGTGGACCCGCGATGGGTACGCTCAATGGAGAGTCGCGCCGTATCGGCGGCGCAACGTTGGGGACGTTAAACACAGGCTCGAAATCGGGTGGGAGAAGGTTCGACGTGGCCGGCGAGTCCAAAGCCAAAGTGATTCCGCTGCATTCAAATACGGGTCGGCAGGCGGCTCAGCGGCGTGCGGCCGCGCGTGGCGAAGGCGCGCGCCGACATCCGTCCCTGCTCTCTGACCCCAGCGGCCGTGCCTCGGCCGAGCAGATCGCCGCCGTCGTCCGCGAGATCGACGACCGTCGCGCCGCCGCCTCGGGCGGTGCGCCCGCAGACGAGACACCAAACGAACTCGCCAGGCGAATTGCGGCGGTTGCTGAGTTTGTCCGCAAGCGAATGACGGGCGATTACACCGTCGATGAATTCGGCTTCGATCCGCACCTCAACAATTCCCTCTTTTTGCCTTTGCTGAGAGTGCTGTTCAACTCATGGTTCCGCGTTGAGGTGAGCGGCATCGAGAACCTGCCGAAAACCGGTGCCGCACTGGTGGTCGCCAACCATGCAGGCGTATTGCCGTTCGACGGCCTGATGGCGTCGGTGGCGGTGCACGACAAGCACCCGACCCACCGGGATCTGCGGCTGCTGGCCGCCGACCTGGTGTTCGACATGCCGATGCTCGGCCAGGCCGCGCGCAAGGCCGGTCACACCATGGCCTGCACCTCGGACGCGCACCGCCTGCTGGCGGCGGGCGAACTGACCGCCGTGTTCCCCGAGGGCTACAAGGGGCTCGGCAAGCACTTCAAGGACCGTTACAAGCTGCAGCGTTTCGGTCGCGGCGGGTTTGTCGGGGCCGCGCTGCGCACCAAGGCGCCGATCGTGCCGTGCTCGATCGTCGGGTCCGAGGAGATCTACCCGATGATCGCCGACGTCAAGCTGCTGGCCCGGCTGTTCGGGTTGCCGTACTTCCCGATCACCCCGCTGTTCCCGCTCGCCGGGCCCGCCGGGCTGATGCCGTTGCCGTCGAAGTGGCACATCCAGTTCGGGGAGGCGATCTCGACCGCGGACTACGACGACGCGGCCGCCGACGACCCGATGGTCACCTTCGAACTGACCGACCAGGTCCGCGAAACCATTCAGCAGACCCTTTATCAGTTGCTGGCCAACCGCAGGAACATGTTCCTCGGCTGACAATTAGCCAGCCCTCTCGGGCCCTGCCGGCTCAACTCTGAGAGCTTTGCCCGGCAATCATTTTGGCGATGGCGGCGTCGCGGCGCTCCTTGATCGCTGCGCTCACTTCGTCGGCCTCGTCGTCGTGGGCGGCCTCACCGATGACGGTGACGATGCTGGTGATCACCGGCTTGCCGTCGGCGTCGCTCGCCTCGCCGCGGATCTCGGTGACCACGGTGCCGTGTGCCTCGATCACCGAGTCGAGGTAGGAGTCGAAGAACAGCTTGTCGCCGGCGAGAACCGGCCGGTGGAACGTGATCTTCTGGTCGCGGTGCAGGACCCGCTCCATGTTGATCGGGATCGCGAACTGGTTGAAGATCTCCAGCTGTACCTTGCGGCCCGCGACGGCGAGGAACGTCAGCGACGCCACCAGCGCGTCGCAGCCGACCTCCTTGGCGGCGTCCTCGCTGAAATGGGCCGGATGGTCGTCCTTGACCGCCAGCGCGAACTCGCGGATCTTCTCCCGGCCGACTTCGAAATAGTCGGGATACCGGTAGTGGGTTCCGATGATGTCTTCAGCGATGGCCATGGCTGCGCGAGCCTATCAGCGACGCCGCGACACGATGGCGGCCAGCGCGCCGCCCGCCGCGCCGAGGGCCAGCGCCGACGGCACCCCGATGCGGGCGGCCTTGCGCGCGGTGCGGAAGTCGCGGATCTCCCAGCCGCGTTCGCGGGCCAGGTCGCGCAGGTCGGCGTCGGGGTTGATGGCCACGGCCGTTCCGACCAGCGACAGCATCGGCACGTCGTTGAAGCTGTCCGAATAGGCGGTGCAGCGGCGCAGGTTCAGGCCCTCGCGGATGGCCAGCGACCGCACCGCGTGCGCCTTGCCGCTGCCGTGCAGGATGTCGCCGACCAGACGGCCGGTGAACACCCCGTCGACCGACTCGGCGACGGTGCCCAACGCGCCGGTCAGCCCCAGCCGCCTGGCGATGGTCTCGGCCAGCTCGTTCGGTGTCGCGGTGACAAGCCACACCTGCTGGCCCGCGTCGAGGTGCATCTGCGCCAGCGCGCGGGTGCCCGGCCAGATCTTGTCCGCGATGATCTCGTCGTAGATCTCCTCGCCGACGGCCACCAGTTCGGCGGTGGAACGCCCCTCGATGAACGCCAGCGCCTTGCGCCTGCCCGCGGCGACGTCGTCGCTGTTTTCCCGGCCGGTGAACTGAAACTTGGCCTGCGCGAAGACGAATCGGGCCACATCGCCATACGTGAAGTACTTGCGTGCGGCCAGACCGCGCGCGAAATGCACCAGCGAAGAGCCCTGCACAAGGGTGTTGTCGACGTCGAAGAACGCGGCCGCGGTCAGATCAGGCGGCGGCGCCGCAGGGGTGGCCGCATCGTCTTCGGCGAGGTGCATGACCGCGGCCTCGGCGCTGGCGTCGCCCGCCAACGCCTGCACGGCGGCTTCGTGACCATCGCGATCGTGCACGTGTTAACAGTAGGACACCGGAATCCGGATACTTGTTGCCGTGAACCCGTCGCAGGTGGTGTTGCTGACCAGGGCCGGCTGTTCGCTTTGCGAACGCACCGCAGCCAGGCTCGCCGAGCTGGCCGACGAGCTCGGCTTCGACCTGACGACCACCGACGTCGACGCGGCGGCCGCTGCCGGAGATCCCGCCATGCGGGCCGAGTTCGGCGACCGGCTGCCGGTGGTTCTCCTCGACGGCAGGGAGCACAGCTACTGGGAACTCGACGAGCCCAGGCTGCGTGCCGATCTGGCCAGGTGATCGCAACCATCCGCGAGACGGATTAGCAGCGAAAGTGCGAAGTGGCCTGCTGGAATTCCGTTTCGCGGAGGACTGAGCAAATTTGGTAGCCCAGCTGGTGAACGGCTACCGTGGATGACGTGGTGACGAGGCCATGAGCGTGTTGCTTTTCGGCGTTTCGCACCGCAGCGCGCCGGTTTCCGTGCTGGAGCAATTGAGCACCGACGAGTCCGATCAAGCCAAGATCGTCGAGGCGGTGCTGCAGTCCTCTCTGGTGACCGAGGCCATGGTGCTGTCCACGTGCAACCGCGTCGAGGTCTACGCGGTGGTCGACGCCTTCCACGGCGGCCTCTCGGTGATCGGTCAGGTGCTCTCCGAGCATTCCGGCATGGGGCTGGGCGACCTCACCAAGTACGCCTACGTCCGGTATGCCGAGGCGGCCGTCGAGCACCTGTTCGCGGTGGCCAGCGGCCTGGATTCGGCGGTGATCGGCGAACAGCAGGTGCTCGGCCAGGTGCGCCGCGCCTACGCCGCCGCCGAGGCCAACCACACCGTCGGCCGCACGCTGCACGAACTGGCCCAGCGCGCGCTTTCGGTCGGCAAGCGGGTGCACTCCGAGACCGGTATCGACGCCGCAGGCGCATCGGTGGTCTCGGTCGCGCTCGATATGGCCGACACCAAGCTGAACGGGCTGGCCGGCCGCAGGGCGGTCGTCATCGGCGCAGGCGCCATGGGTGCGCTGTCGGCAAAGCACTTGGTGCGCGCGGGCGTCGAGCGCGTTCACATCGTGAACAGGTCGCTGCCGCGGGCCAAGACACTCTCCGACAAGATCCGCGAACTCGGCGTTGCGGCAGACGCTTTCCCGTTCGATCACCTGACGCCCGTGCTCACCGACGCCGACGTCGTTGTCAGCTGCACAGGTGCCGTGCGCCCTGTGGTGTCGCTTGCCGACGTCCACCGCGGCCTCGCGCACGGCCAGGAGCAGAAGGATCTGGTGATCTGCGACCTCGGGATGCCGCGCAACGTCGATCCTTCCGTCTCGGGCCTGCCCGGCGTCTTCGTGGTCGACATGGACAAGATCCAGCGCGAGCCGTCGGCCCGCGCCGCCGCCACCGACACCGAGGCCGCCCGTTCGATCGTCGCCGCAGAAGTGGCGAACTACCTGGCCGGACAGCGGATGGCCGAGGTCACCCCGACCGTGACCGCATTGCGCCAGCGGGCCGCCGACGTGGTCGAGGCCGAGTTGCTGCGGCTGGACAACCGGCTGCCCAGCCTGGACGCGGCGCACCGCGACGAGGTCGCCCAGACGGTGCGGCGCGTCGTCGACAAACTGCTGCACGCCCCGACCGTTCGGGTCAAGCAGCTGGCCAGCTCACCGGGCGGCGACAGCTACGCCGAGGCCCTGCGAGAACTGTTCGAACTGGACCCGCAGGCTGTCGAGGCAGTCGCTGGACCCGAAATGCCGTTTGTAACAACCGATCTCGAAAAACCTGAGTAACGCTTGGCAGATTTCATCCGGATAGGCACCAGGGGCAGCCTTCTTGCGAAGACACAGTCCAGTGCCATCAAAGACGCCCTGGCGGCCAATGGGCATCCCGCCGAGTTGGTCATCATCGCCACCGACGGCGACCGATCCAGTGACCCGATCGCCTCGATCGGCGTCGGGGTCTTCACCGCGGCGCTGCGCGAGGCCATCCACGACGGCCGTGTGGACATCGCCGTTCACTCCCACAAGGATTTGCCGACCGCCGACGATCCGCGGTTCAAGATCGCCGCGATACCCCCGCGAGCGGACCCCCGCGACGCGCTCGTCGCCCGCGACGGCATGGTGCTCGGGGAGTTGCCGGCCGGTTCGGTGATCGGCACTTCGAGCCCGCGACGGGCGGCACAGCTTAGAGCATTGGGTCTCGGTTTGGAAATCCGCCCCCTACGAGGCAACCTTGATACCAGGTTGAACAGGGTAAGCAATGGTGATCTCGACGGCGTCGTCGTCGCCCGAGCGGGACTGGCCCGCATCGGGCGTTTGGGCGATGTCACCGAGACTCTCGAGCCGGTGCAGATGTTGCCGGCACCGGCTCAAGGTGCGCTCGCGGTCGAGTGCCGCGCAGGCGACACCGAGCTTGCCGCGCTGTTGGCGGAGTTGGACGACGCCGACACACGCGCGGCAGTCACCGCTGAACGAGCCCTGCTGGCCGAACTGGAGGCGGGTTGCTCCGCACCGGTGGGTGCGATCGCGGAGGTGGTCGAGTCCATCGATGAGGACGGCCGAGTCTTCGAGGAGCTGTCGCTGCGCGCCTGCGTGGCGACGCTGGACGGATCCGACGTGATCCGTGCGTCCGGTATCGGGACTCCCGAGCGGGCACGAGAGCTTGGCCTCTCGGTCGCCGCGGAGCTGTTCGAACTGGGGGCACGCGATCTGTTGGTCGAAGCTGGGAGAGAGAGATGACGACCCGAGGGCGTAAGCAGAGGCCCGGCCGCATCACGTTCGTCGGCTCTGGGCCCGGCGACCCGGGCCTGCTGACGACGCGCGCAAGAACAGTGCTCGCCAACGCTGCGCTGATCATCACCGACCCCGACGTGCCCGAAGCGGTGCTGGCCCTCGCGGGCTCCGAACTGCCGCCGCCGTCGGGACCCGAGCCCGCAGAAGCCGCGTCCGTCACGGACGCCGAGGGCGATGCGATCCCGACGATTGCCGGCGGCCCGGATATCCGCCCCGCACTTGGCGATCCCACCGAGGTCGCCAAGACGCTGGCCACCGAGGCCCGCATGGGTGTCGACGTGGTGCGCCTGGTCGCGGGGGACCCGCTGTCGGTGGACTCCGTGATCACCGAGGTGAACGCGCTGACGCGAACGCACCTGCCGTTCGAGATCGTGCCGGGCCTGCCCGCCGCCACCGCGGTGCCGACCTACGCGGGCCTTCCGCTGGGTTCGTCGCACACGGTGGCCGACGTCCGCGGCGACGTGGACTGGGCCGCGCTTGCCGCCGCGCCGGGACCGCTGATTCTGCAGGCCACCGCGTCGCATCTGGCGGACGCGGCAGGCACGCTGATCGAGTACGGATTGGCCGACACCACACCGTGTGTCGTCACCGCGCAGGGCACCACGTGCCAGCAGCGTTCGGTGGAGACCACACTGGGCGGGCTCAACGAGAAGGCGGCGATCGGCGCCAACGAGCCCGCGGGCCCGCTGACCGGACCGCTGGTCGTGACGATCGGCAAGACGGTGGCCAACCGCGCCAAGCTGAACTGGTGGGAGAGCCGCGCCTTGTACGGCTGGACCGTGCTGGTGCCGCGGACCAAGGACCAGGCGGGCGAGATGAGCGAGAAGCTGGTGTCGCACGGCGCATTGCCGATCGAGGTGCCGACGATCGCTGTCGAGCCGCCACGCAGCCCGGCGCAGATGGAGCGCGCCGTCAAGGGGTTGGTCGACGGCCGCTACCAGTGGGTGGTGTTCACCTCCACCAACGCGGTGCGCGCGGTGTGGGAGAAGTTCAACGAGTTCGGTCTGGACGCGCGCGCGTTCTCCGGCGTCAAGATCGCATGCGTGGGACAGGCCACCGCTGACCGGGTGCGTGGATTCGGTATCGAGCCGGAACTGGTGCCATCGGGTGAGCAGTCCTCGCTCGGGCTGCTCGACGAATTCCCGCCCTACGACGACGTTTTCGACCCGGTGAACCGGGTGCTGCTGCCGCGCGCCGACATCGCCACCGAGACCCTGGCGGAAGGGTTGCGCGACCGTGGCTGGGAGATCGAGGACGTCACCGCCTACCGCACGGTGCGTGCCGCACCGCCGCCTGCGCACACCCGCGAGATGATCAAGACCGGTGGCTTCGACGCGGTGTGCTTCACGTCGAGTTCGACGGTGCGCAATCTCGTCGGCATCGCAGGCAAGCCGCACGCTCGCACGATCGTCGCGTGCATCGGGCCCAAGACCGCCGAAACGGCCGCGGAATTCGGGCTGCGCGTCGATGTGCAGCCAGAGGTCGCGGCAGTGGGACCGTTGGTCGAGGCGCTGGCCGAGCATGCCGCCCGGTTACGGGCCGAGGGTGCCCTGCCGCCGCCGCGCAAGAAGAGCCGCCGCCGCTAATCCCGTTCCGAGGAGACGAGAGTGGCCTATCCCCGCCACCGTCCGCGTCGACTCCGGTCGACTCCGGCACTGCGTCGACTGGTCGCGCAGACCTCTTTGGAGCCACGGCATCTGGTGCTGCCGATGTTCGTCGCCGACGGCATCGACGAGCCGAGGCCGATCGGGTCCATGCCGGGTGTCGTGCAGCACACGCGCGACTCGCTGCGCAAGGCGGCCGCTGACGCCGTCGCGGTCGGGGTAGGTGGCCTGATGCTGTTCGGGGTGCCCCGCGAGGAGGACAAGGACCCGACGGGATCGGTCGGAGTGGCCGAGGACGGGATCCTCAACGTCGCGCTGCGTGATTTGGCGAAGGACCTCGGCGACGAGACGGTGTTGATGTCCGATACCTGCCTCGACGAGTTCACCGACCACGGCCACTGTGGGGTGCTGGACGCATCCGGCCGCGTCGACAATGACGCGACCAATGCCCGCTACGTGGAACTTGCTGTGGCGCAGGCCGATTCCGGTACCCACGTGGTTGGTCCCAGCGGCATGATGGACGGCCAGGTAGCCGCGATCCGAGATGGGCTGGACGCCGCCGGGCACACCGACGTGCTGATCCTGGCCTACGCCGCCAAGTTCGCGTCGGCGTTCTACGGCCCGTTCCGTGAGGCGGTGGCATCCAGCCTGAGCGGGGATCGCCTTACCTACCAACAGAATCCGGCCAACGCCCGCGAGGCCGTGCACGAAATCGAGTTGGACATCGACGAGGGCGCGGACATCGTGATGGTCAAACCGGCGATGGGCTACCTCGACGTGGTGCGCGCGGCTGCCGACATCTCGCCGGTGCCGGTGGCCGCCTACCAGATCTCCGGTGAGTATTCGATGATCAGCGCAGCGGCCGCGAACGGATGGATCGACGGGCGGGCCGCCGCGCTGGAGGCATTGACCGGCATCCGGCGCGCAGGCGCGGACATCGTGCTCACGTACTGGGCGGCCGACGCGGCCGGCTGGCTGGCGTGAGCGAACTGCGCCCAACCGACGTCGACACCGGCTTCTGGCTGTGGCTGGTGGCGGTGCCGCTGATGGTCACCGGCTACGTCGTGGACATGGTCAACGGCGAGCGCCCGCACGCGCCGCTCGTCGTCTACGCAATCTCGGGGACGTTCGTGTTCGCGCTCGCCGCGATCGTCGTCACCTTTCTGTTCCTGATGCGGCAGGGCTATCGATGGGCGCGCACGCTGCTCACCGGCGGTGGGGTGGCCTCCATGGTGTACGCCGGGACGAATCTGTTCTCGGTCGACCGTCCACCCACTCCTGCGGTCCTTTACGCGGTCAGCGCCATCGTCGGCTCGGTACTGATCGCCGGGGGAGTGTTCCTGTTGCACCGCAAGGACGCCCACGGCTTCTTCGTTCGGTAGCGGACGTTAGGCTTGCCCGACCATGTCAGCACCGTCGCCGCGCCCACGCGCTGTCACCGCCGCCTTCTGGTGCTGGGTCGTCGCATCGGTGTTGCTGATCGTCGGCGGCCTGATCACGGCGTCAGTCAGCCTTCCGCCGGTCTTCCGCGGCGCCGGGGTCCTCGTCGCTGTCGCCGGCGCCGGACTGGCCTTCCTGGCCGGCCGCACCAGGAACGGTGACGTACGGTTTCGCCGGGCGGCGCTCGCGCTGTCGTTGGCGATCATCGTGGTGGTCGGGCTGGTCGCGATCCTCGGTGTGGTCCATATCCTGACGCTGATCGGGCTTTTCCCGCTGATCGCCGGGATCGTCCTGATCACCCGGCCCGCCGCCGCGAGGTTCTACCAGGAGACACAGTGAGCAGCGAGCCTGCCGACGTCTTGTTCTACGAGCAGGGTGCCAGCTGGCTGTGGGTGCTCACCGGGCCCGTGTCGGCCATTGCGATGCTGCTGATCCAGCTGTCCGCCGGATACGGCGTCCAACTGCTCATACCGTTGGTGTTCTTCGTGCTGGTGACCGGCTTCGTCGCGCTGCAGGTCAAGGCGGCCAGGATCCACACCTCGGTGGAGCTCACCCCGACGACACTGCGCGAGGGCACCGAGAGCATCTCGATCGACGACATCGTGCGGATCTATCCGGAACCGAAGGGGCCCGATCTGCCCGCATGGCAGACCGCCCGCGCGCTCGGCGAGCTGACCGGCGTGCCAAAGGGGCGCACCGGCATCGGCCTCAAGCTGACCAACAACCGCTCCGCGCAGGCGTGGGCGCGTAAGCACCAACTACTGCGGTCCGCGTTGGTTCACCTGGTGGACGAGCGGATTCCGCCGGAGCCGAAAACGTGAAACAGAAGCGCCGTGTGACGATCGAGCTGGTGCTGGCCGTCGTACTGGCGGCCTGCGCGGTGTGGGCCTGGTTCGGCGCGCAATCGGTGATCACGGTCGCGCCGATTTTGCCGGGCCAGCCGCAGACGACGTCGGTGGCCTACAGCCCGCCGATGCTGGTGCTGATGCTGCTGTTGGCCACGGTCGCGGGCGTGCTGGCCATTGATGGAATCGCCCGCCTACGCCGAAAGGCCACAGCCGGCGACGTCCCAGCCGCGAAATCGTATGGGTGAGGCCGGTCACAGAACTCTTGGTACAGAGTGCAAAATTTGTAACACTGTTCCACATGACCGAGCTGGCGGATTCCCCGCGACGCCTCGACGACAGCCGTCCGCTGGGCCCGCAGTCGCTGGTCTGGCGCTATTTCGGCGACAACCGGATGCCTCTGATCGGCCCGCGGCCCGCGGTACTGCAGAACATGCTCGCCGAGCTCGGGCAGGGTGTGCTGGACCATTCGGTGTTCTTCTCCGACACCGCGGCAAGGGTGAAGCGGTCGCTGCCGCCGATCTTCATGACGGTGTACGGCAGCGATGACGACAACCCCGGCCGGCAGGTCCGCGACTTTCACCACGAGATAAAGGGCACGATGCCCGACGGGGCGCGCTACCACGCGCTGGACCCCGAGACGTACTTCTGGGCGCACGCCACGTTCGTCGACCAGGTGCTCTACTTCGCCGACACCTTCGTGAAGCGCCTGTCCCGCGACGAGAAAGAGCAGATCTACCTCGAGTCCAAGACGTGGTACCGCCGGTACGGCGTCAGCGAGCGAGCGATGCCCGCCGACTACGCCGCGTTCGAGCGGTACTGGGACCGGATGATCGACGAGATCGTCGTCGCCCACCCCACCGCCAGATACGGCGTCGGCTATGTCACCAAGGGCTATCCGTGCCCGAAGGGTGTGCCGCCGATGCTGTGGCGGGCCGTCTCGGCGGTATTCAATCCCGTCGCGGCGTTCCTGACCACCGGTGGCATGCCGCCGCGCACCCGTGGCCTGCTCGGCCTGCCATGGAGCGAGGGCCAGGACCGGCGCTATCAACGGTTTGCGTCACTGTGGCGGTCGCGTCCGGTCAACTGGCTGTGGGATCATCTGCCGATGCGGCTGCGATACAACACGTTCGCCCAAGCCGGGTATGCCCGCGGCTGACCCGAGCACCGAATCCATCCTCGACGCCGCCATCGTCGAGTTCGAACGCCACGGCCTGCGCCGCGTCGCGCTCGAAGACGTCGCTCGCCGCGCAGGCGTCAGCCGCACGACCATCTACCGCCGCTTCTCCAACAAGGACGAGCTGTTGGCCGCCGTCGTCGAACGCGAGAACGTCGCCCTGTTCGCCGACATCGCGGCCGAGCTGAAACAAGCTGGGCCGCAGTCGAATTACTACGTCGAGGCGTTCACCCTGTCGATCCTGCGGTTCCGCAGGCACCGGGTGCTGAACCGGATGATGACAGACGAGCCCGCACTGGTGCTGGAACTGGCCCGCAAGCATTACGGCGCCGCGATCGAGCGGATGGCCGACGCATTGCGGGTGATCTTCCCCGAAGGATTCGCCGACCGGATCGGCGAGCAGGCGGTCGACGAGCTGGCCGACACCATCCTGCGGTACGCCGCGATGGCGCTTCTGCTTCCCGGCGCGCAACCGCTGGCCACCGCCGATGACATCCGCGCCTTCGCGACCCAGCATTTTCTGCCCAGCCTGCCCGCCGCGCTCCGGGCGGTGCCCGCATGACCTCCCTGGGACCAGATCGCGCCTAACCGAAGAAGATGCAAGTCGGGTCGCGGTCGATTTCGTGGAGAAGCATCCGAACGTCTTGTGTCGGTTCGACCAAGTCGTAGACGTGAAACTCGGAGTTTCGGTCTGCCCAGTACAGCTCCCAGCCGCGCGATCGCGTGAAACGTAGGCGCGCGAACGGCACCTCGAACCAGTCCCCAGAGGGATTGTCTGGATCTGCCGGTCGACATTCCAGAAGCGTGACCGCGTTGCGGTGCGCCTCGGCTCGATAACTCAATTGGCTGGCGACGTGCGGAGGCATGTCCGAGCTCAGCGCATCAACCCAGTCGTTGACGATGGCGAGGTCTTCAATGGGCAGCGGCATGTTCCCTAAGCTAGTCAGCGATGACCTCCCTGGACCAGATCGCGCCTGCCTTCGTCGAGATGGCCCACTCGATCGTGTGGGCGTCGGTCGCGACCGTCGACGCAAACAGCCGGCCGCGTACGCGGATCCTGCACCCGTACTGGGAGTGGGACGGCACCGATCTGTTCGGCTGGATCGCCACGGTGCCCAGCCCCGTCAAGCGCGCACATCTGGCCGCGCACCCCGAGATGTCGGTGAGCTATTGGGCGCCCAGCCACGACACCTGCACCGCCGAGTGCCTCGTGGAGTGGTACTTCGACGACGAAACTCGAAAGGCTGTGTGGGACAAGTTCGCCAACGGCCCCGAACCCGTCGGCTATGACCCGAGGATCATCCCGATGTGGAAGGACGGCCCGAAGTCCGACGCCTTCGCCGCGCTGCGACTCAGTCCCTACCGGCTGAGGGTGATGCCGGGCACGGTCATGACGCAGGGCGAAGGCGAGGTTCTGCTCTGGCACTCGTGAGCGACGTCAGCGCACTGCCGTTGGCGCCCAGGAACCCACTGTCGATTCGGCAGCTGTTGAGGGCGGTGCGAACCCTCGACACCGGGCAGGAATTGCTGCGGGACGCTGGCGGTCCGGTCACCCGCATCCAAGTGGGCCCGAAGTGGATGGTGCCTCCGGTCGTTGCGGTCTTCTCGCCCAGCGGGATCCGCGACGTACTGGGCCGCAACGACACGTCCGCCGAGCGCTGCGTCGTCCATGAGGAAGTGCAGCACCTGGGTGGCGACAGCCTGTTCGTATTGCCCAACGAGCCGTGGCTGCCCCGCAAGCGCGCACTGCAACCGGTCTTCACCAAGCCGAACGTCCGCAACTTCGGCGGCCACATGTCGCGTGCCGCGCAGGCACTGTGCGAAAGCTGGCCGGAAAGCGGTGAAGTCGACCTCGATGTCGACTGCCGGCGGGTGACGATGCGGTCGCTGGGCCGCTCTGTGCTCGGCCTCGATTTGAACGACCGCGACGACGTGATCGCCGAGCATATGCACGTCGCATCGTCGTACACCGCGGATCGCGCGTTGCGTCCCCTACGCGCACCCCGGTGGCTGCCGACGCCTGCCCGCGCCCGTGCGCGCGCGGCGGTTGCGGCTATGCGGAAGGTCACCGGCGACATGCTGCAGGCGTGCCGGGCGGATCCGACGCTCGATGCGCCGCTGGTCCACGCGTTGATCGCGGCCACCGATCCGGAGACGGGGCGGTCGATCTCGGACGACGACATCGTCAATGACCTGTTGATCTTCATGCTGGCGGGCCACGACACTACGGCGACGGCACTGACGCACGCGCTGTGGCTGCTGGGCCACCATCCCGACGCACAGGACCGCGTCGCGGCCGAGGCGCGCGGGATCGGCGACGGCGAGCTCACACCCGCAGACGTGCCCCGGCTCGGCTACACCGTGCAGGTGCTGCATGAGGCGCTGCGGCTTTGCCCGCCCGCCGCCGGAGTCGGGCGGCTGGCGGTGCGCGACATCGCGGTCGACGGTTACCGGGTCGAGGCGGGCAGCCTCGTACTGGTCGGAATGTATGCGCTGCACCGTGATCCGGCCTTGTGGCCGCAACCGTCCGTGTTCGATCCCGGCCGCTTCAGCCCGGAAGCCACCAAGACGCGCGACCGCTGGCGCTTCATCCCGTTCGCGGGCGGCGCGCGATCGTGCATCGGGGAGCACTTCGCGAGGCTGGAAACCACGCTCGCACTGGCCACCATCGTCCGGTCGACCGAGATCCGTTCGCTGGACGGCGATTTCCCGGTCGAGGTGCCGTTCACGACCGTCGCCAAGGGGCCCATCCGGGCGCACGTCTCCGTGCGAGGCTGACGTCAGGCTCGAGTCAGGAGTACGGCGGACTCGAACGGCAGCCGCGGAAAGACCGACCGCGAGAGCCCCGTCACGTGCGAGGCCGCTTCGGCCTTGGGCACGACCCGCGGATCAATCAGCTCGATCGTCCTGCCCTTGTGCTTGATCTGGGCGCGGCCGGCAGCGCTGATGTTCTTCAGCCAGTCGCGGTCGGGCCCGTAGGTCAGCAGAACCGCCACGCCGTCGTCGGTCGCGAACACATTGAGTGGCGTCCGGTACCGCTTGCCGGACTTGCGTCCGACGTGCTCCAGAATGCCGAACCCCGGCAGCCACCCCGCCCACAGCCGCTGCACAGGATTGGTCACGTACTTGTTGAATCGGGCCACCCATTGCGGTACTTGCACACCGCCATCAAACTCGGGGCTATGGCCTACCTCAAGCCTCCATGGTTCGTGCGCAAGATCTTCAACAGAATCGCGATGGCGACCGGAGTCGGCAACAGCCAGACTCTGACGGTGATCAAGCGTGTCAGCAAGCAGCCGCAGCACATCCCCGTCGTCGTCCCCGAGGTCGAGGGCGTCAAGTACCTGGTCTCCACCCGCGGTGAAGCCGAATGGGTGAAGAACGTGCGCGCCGACCCGAACGTCAAGCTCGGCGACACGAAATACGTGGCCACCGAGATCCCCGTCGACCAGCGCGGCCCGATCATCGCCGCGTACCGCCCGCTGGCGGGCAAGGTCGTCGAGGGCTACTGGAAAGAGCTACCCGCCGACGCCGACCACCCCACCTTCGCGCTCGCGCCGGGCTAACGGCGCCGATTCCTGCATGGTGGTTGCCGTCGTCGGGCGATCACGACCCTCACGCAGAAATCGATGCGAGCCCCGGACGGCCGGTCCCGAAGGGTGACTCAGCAGTGGATAGTTCTGGAGCTATTACTGTTGTTACAGCATTTGACCCGCTCGCATGGGTTGACGAAAACCTTCTTGAAGAAGTTTCCTATGTCGTCGAATATGTTGCCCCGGGGAGTGTCAAATGCGTTGCCTCGGGGGGTCTCATTGACGCTTGAGGCGGGGTCTGACGGCCCACGATTGTGATGCCAGAAGGGACTGGCCGTCGCTGGTGCGGCTGGCGCGAGGAGGATACCGACTGAGGCGGCCACCACCGCAGCGGCTAGGCGAGGAGATTTGGACAAGACACCTGTTCCTTTCCTGTGTGTTGCCATTCCTGTGTGTTGCCTGCATTTCTGGCGGCGCCAGTGTTTGCTGGGACAGATTAATTGACGCGTTCGGCAAACGCGGACGTTTTGCGCAACAAAACCGCTGCCACTACACCCTGTAGTTGACGCTCTCGGGCCAGCTGGGACACTGGTGGCCATGTCAAGCACCGACGTCTCCGCGAAGCTCTTCGCCGACGCGTGCGCCCTCATCCCCGGCGGGGTGAACTCGCCTGTACGGGCATTCTCCGCGGTGGGGGGCACCCCGCGCTTCATCACCTCGGCCGAGGGGTACTGGCTGACCGACGCCGACGACAACCGCTACGTCGACCTGGTGTGTTCCTGGGGCCCGATGATCCTGGGCCACGCCCACCCCGCCGTCGTCGAGGCCGTGCAGCGGGCGGCCGCGGGCGGCCTGTCGTTCGGCGCGCCCACACCCAGCGAGACCGAACTGGCCGCCGAGATCGTCGGGCGGGTCGACGCCGTCGAGAAGCTGCGCCTGGTCAACTCGGGCACCGAGGCCACCATGAGCGCGATCAGGCTTGCCCGCGGCTACACCGGCCGCGCCAAGATCATCAAGTTCGCCGGTTGCTACCACGGGCACAGCGATGCGCTGCTGGCCGACGCGGGCTCGGGGGTCGCGACACTTGGCCTGCCGTCCTCGCCGGGCGTCACCGGTGCCGCCGCCGCTGACACGATCGTGTTGCCGTACAACAACATCCCCGCGATCGAAGACACGTTCGGCCGATTCGGCGACGAGATCGCGTGCGTGATCAGCGAGGCCAGCCCGGGCAACATGGGCGTCGTCCCACCGGAGCCGGGCTACAACGCCGAACTGCGCCGCATCACGGCCGATCACGGCGCACTGCTGATTCTCGACGAGGTGATGACGGGTTTCCGGGTCAGCCGATCCGGTTGGTACGGCGTGGATCCCGTCGACGCCGATCTGTTCACGTTCGGCAAGGTGATGAGCGGCGGTCTGCCCGCGGCGGCGTTCGGCGGCCGTGCCGAGGTGATGGAGCGGCTGGCCCCGCTCGGCCCGGTGTATCAGGCGGGCACGCTCTCGGGTAATCCGGTCGCGATGGCGGCGGGACTCGCGACGCTGCGCGCGGCCGACGACGCCGTGTATGCGAAGCTGGACGCGAACGCCGAGCGGTTGATCGACCTCATGTCACACGCCCTGACCGATGCCGGTGTGACGCACAGGATTTCGCGGGCGGGCAACATGTTCAGTGTTTTCTTCACCGAAGAGCCGGTGACCGACTTCGCGTCGGCGAAGGCCACGGAGACGTGGCGCTACCCGGCGTTCTTCCACGCACTGCTCGACGCGGGCGTCTACCCGCCGTGCAGCGCGTTCGAAGCCTGGTTCGTCTCAGCCGCTCTCGACGACGAAGCATTCGACCGCATCGCGGCGGCCCTTCCCGGCGCCGCGCGCGCAGCAGCGGAGGCTCAGCCGGCGTGACCGACAAGACGATCGTGCACGTGATGCGGCACGGCGAGGTGTACAACCCGGAGAAGATCCTGTACGGCCGGCTGCCCGACTACCACCTGTCGGACAAGGGGCGTGCGCAGGCGCAGGCCGTAGCCGACTGGCTCGCGCACCGCGACGTCGCCTACGTCGTCGCCTCCCCGCTGGAGCGGGCGCAGGAGACCGCAGCCCCCATCGCCGAGTGGCACGGCCTACCGGTCGACACCGACGAGCAGTTGATCGAATCGGCCAACATCTTCCAGGGCCAGAAGGTGTCACCAGGCGACGGCGCCCTGCGCGACCCGCGCAGCTGGTGGCATCTGCGGAACCCGCGCACACCGTCGTGGGGTGAGCCCTACAAGGAGATCGCCGATCGGATGACGGCGGCACTGCTGCGGGCCCGGGTCAAGGCGGCGGGCCGGGAGGCGGTGTGCGTCAGCCATCAGCTGCCCGTGGAGACGCTGCGACGGGCGATGACGGAAAAGCCGTTGCACCACTTCCCGACTCGGCGGCTGTGCAACCTGGCCTCGCTGACGTCCTTCTACTTCCACGGGGACACCTACGTCGGCTGGGGCTATTCGGAGCTGGCCGGACAGTGAGGCGTTGGATCGTCATCGCGAGTGCGGCAATGGTCGCGCTCGCCGGATGCTCCACCGGTGACGATGCGGTCGCCCAGGGCGGCACCTTCGAGTTCGTTGCTCCCGGCGGCAAGACCGACATCTTCTACGACCCACCCGAAAGCCGCGGCCGCCCAGGGCGGTTGGCCGGACCCGACCTGATGGACCCCGCCAAGACCGTCTCGCTCGACGACTTCGCGGGCAAGGTCGTTGTCATCAACGTGTGGGGGCAGTGGTGTGGGCCGTGCCGGACGGAGATCGCCCAGCTGCAGAAGGTGTACGACGCCACAAAAGCGGACGATGTCGCCTTCCTCGGCATCGACGTGCGCGACAACAACCGGGACGCCGCCCGCGACTTCGTGATCGACCGCAAGGTCACGTTCCCGTCGATCTACGACCCGTCGATGCGCACCATGATCGCGTTCGGCGGCAAGTACCCGACGACCGTCATTCCGTCCACGGTCGTGCTTGACCGCGAGCACAGGGTGGCGGCGGTGTTCCTGCGCGAGCTGCTCGCCGAGGATCTGCAACCGGTCGTGCAACGCCTGGCCGCGGAACCGGTTCCCACGACATGACCGGTTTCGGCGAAATCGCCGCCGCCGGACCGGTTCTGGCGGCGCTGGGCGTATCCGTGCTCGCCGGGCTGGTGTCGTTCGCGTCGCCGTGTGTGGTGCCGCTGGTGCCCGGGTATCTGTCCTACCTCGCTGCGGTCGTCGGCGTTGAGGAGGAACCCGGACGGTTGGCGGTCAGAACCGCGCGACTCCGTGTTGCCGGGGCGGCGGCGTTGTTCGTGGCCGGGTTCACCGCGGTGTTCGTGCTCGGCACCGTCGCGGTGCTCGGCATGACCGGCGCGCTGATCACCAACCAGACACTGCTGCAACGCATCGGCGGCGTGGTCACCATCGTGATGGGCCTGGTGTTCGTCGGCTTCATTCCGCTGCTGCAGCGCGATACCCGCTTCGCGCCGCTGCAGCTGTCGACCATCGGGGGTGCACCACTGCTGGGTGCGGTGTTCGCCCTCGGCTGGACGCCGTGCCTTGGGCCGACGCTGACCGGGGTGATCGCGGTCGCCTCGGCCACCGGCGGCGCCAATGTGGCACGCGGTGTTCTCTTGGTCGTCGCCTACTGCGTCGGGCTGGGAATTCCATTCGTGCTGTTGGCCTTTGGCTCGGCTCGGGCCGTGCAGGGCCTGAGTTGGCTGCGGCGTCACACACGCCAGATCCAGATCTTCGGCGGCGTGCTGCTGATCCTCGTCGGCACCGCATTGGTCACCGGCGTGTGGAACGACTTCGTCTCGTGGGTGCGCGATGCGTTCGTCAGCGACGCGAGACTGCCGATATGAGAAGGGTTTTCGCGATCGCCCGCAACACATGGCGCACGCTGACGTCGATGGGCACGGCGCTGGTGCTGCTGTTCCTGCTGGCGATGGGCGCGATCCCCGGTGCCCTGTTGCCGCAGCGCAGCCTCAACGAGGCAAAGGTCGAGCAGTACATCGCCGAGCACCCGACGATCGGGCCCTGGCTGGACCGGGTGCAGGCCTTCGGGGTGTTCTCCAGCTTCTGGTTCACCGCGATCTACGTGCTGCTGTTCGTCTCACTCGTCGGCTGCCTGACCCCGAGGCTGCTCGAACACGTCCGCAGCCTGCGGGCCACACCGGTCCCCGCGCCACGCAACCTGGGTCGGCTGCCCAAACACCACAGCGCCGAGGTGGCGGGCCGACCCGAGGCCGTCGCGGCGACGGTGTCGGAGCGGCTGACCGGATGGCGGCGCACCACCCGCAGCGAGGGTGACACCGTCGAAATCTCCGCGGAGAAGGGCTATCTGCGCGAGTTCGGCAACATCGTCTTCCATTTCGCGCTGCTCGGACTGCTGGTCTCGGTGGCCGTCGGGAAGCTGTTCGGCTACGAGGGCAACGTCATCGTCGTCGCCGACGGCGGGCCGGGCTTCTGCTCGGCATCGCCCGCCGCGTTCGACTCGTTCCGCGCGGGCAACACCGTCGACGGCACCTCGCTGAACCCGATCTGCCTGCGGGTCAACGACTTCGACGCACACTATCTGCCGTCGGGGCAGGCGCTCTCCTTCGCCGCCAACATCGACTACCAGGAAGGCGACGACCTGAACAGCGACACCTGGCGGCCGTATCACCTCAAGGTCAACGAACCGCTGCGCATCGGCGGTGACCGGGTGTACCTGCAGGGCCACGGCTACGCACCCGACGTTCACGGTGACGTCCCCCGACGGCCAGACCCGCACACAAACCGTGCAGTGGCGGCCGGACGATCCGCTCACTCTGCTGTCGTCGGGTGTCATGCGGTTCGACCCGCCGGGCGGCACCTACCCCGACGCCGACGAGCGCCGCAAGCATCAGATCGCGATCCAGGGGCTGTTCGCGCCGACCGAGCAGCTGCACGGCAACCCTGCTGTCGTCGAGTTTCCCCGCGCTCAACGATCCCGCCGTTGCGGTGGACGTCTATCGCGGCGACACCGGGCTCGACACCGGGCGGCCGCAGTCGCTGTTCTCGCTCGACCCGCGGTTGATCGAGCAGAAGCGGCTGGCCAAGGTCGCGCGGGTGAACCTGCGCGCCGGGCAGGAGACCCGGCTCGACGACGGCACCAGGGTGCGATTCGACGGCGCTGTCCCGTTCATCAACCTGCAGGTCTCCCACGACCCGGCCCAGGTGTGGGTGCTGGTGTTCGCGCTGACGATGATGGCGGGCCTGGTGGTGTCGCTGATCGTGCGGCGGCGCCGGGTCTGGGTTCGAATCACACCAGGTGATGCAGGTACGGTAAGCGTCGAACTGGGCGGACTTGCTCGCACCGACAACTCCGGCTGGGGCGACGAGTTCGAGCGGCTGACGCAACGGCTGCTCGACGGGCTCGACAGCGCGGAGCCGTCACGAGAGAAGGTCTAGGAAGGCATGAACACCGAGCGAGAAGCGAAGGCGCATCGCGCATGAACACCGAGCACATCGACATCGGCTTGGCCCGCTACTCGGACTGGGCCTTCACCTCGTCGGTCGTCGTGCTGGTGCTCGCGATGCTGCTGCTGGCCGTCGAGCTCGCCTACTCCCGCAGCCGCAAGGTCGCCGACCGCGAACTGGTTGCGGCGGGGACGCGCACGCGAGGAGCAGATGGACTTACGGTTAGCGCCGACAGCGCCATCCCCGGCCTCGTCGCCGAAACACCGCAGCGCCCCTTCGACGAGCGCATCGGGAAGGCCGGCCTCGCGCTGGTCTACGTCGGCATCGGGTTGCTGCTGCGTGTGCATCGTGTTGCGCGGGCTGGCCACCACGCGGGTGCCGTGGGGCAACATGTACGAG
This sequence comes from uncultured Actinomycetota bacterium, assembly GCA_963813275.1. GTDB lineage: Bacteria > Actinomycetota > Actinomycetes > Mycobacteriales > Mycobacteriaceae > Mycobacterium. Next base: position 351,096 of record CAWEYH010000007.1, read on the forward strand.
TTCATCAACCTGACCTGCCTGTCGGGTCTGGTCGCAGCCGCGATCGTGCTGCGCCGCCCGCAGTACCGCACCCTGTGGGTGTTCGTGCTGGTGCCGGTGCTGATCCTGCTGACGGTGTCGGGCCGCTGGCTCTACACCAACGCAGCCCCGGTCATGCCGGCGCTGCAGTCCTACTGGCTGCCGATCCACGTGTCGGTGGTCAGCCTCGGCTCGGGGGTGTTCCTGGTCGCGGGCGTGGCCAGCATCCTGTTCCTGCTCAAGATGTCCCAGCTCGGTGACCCCGACAGCGACGGCGCAGTAGCCCGCATCGTGCAGCGCCTGCCCGACGCCCAGACTCTGGACCGCATCGCCTATCGCACAACGATTTTCGCGTTCCCGGTGTTCGGCTTCGGCGTCATCTTCGGCGCAATCTGGGCCGAGGAGGCCTGGGGCCGGTACTGGGGCTGGGATCCCAAGGAGACGGTGTCGTTCATCGCGTGGGTGATCTACGCCGCTTACCTGCATGCCCGCTCGACCGCGGGCTGGCGCGACAAGAAGGCGGCGTGGATCAACGTCGCGGGCTTCGTCGCGATGGTGTTCAACCTGTTCTTCATCAATCTCGTCACCGTCGGGCTGCACTCGTACGCAGGCGTCGGCTGAGCCGACGAGGGAGCGGCGTGGCTGAGCCGATCCCGAACCGTCCAAGAGAGGGGACTAGCCGTTGTCTGACCATCCATCGCATGGTTTCCGGTCCCAACAGCGGTTCACCGACCCGGCCACCGACGAATCGCCGCCGCCGGAGTGGACCGACCCCACACCGCCGACCGGAATTCCGGTCGGCGAAACGGGGCCGCATGCGATAGCGCCGCCGTACCCGGAGCTGTCGACGGCGGCGCTGCTGCGCCAGTCCAAGCGGCCGCCGTCGAGCGGCTGGCGGCGACTGCTGTACCTGGCGTCCGGCAAGACGATCAACCTGGGCGAAAGCCCGAAGGTGATCCACCACAACGACTTGCTCGCCCAGGTGAACCGGCCGCTGCAGGGCTGCTACCGGATCGCGCTGCTGTCGCTGAAGGGCGGCGTCGGCAAGACGACGATCACCGCGACGCTGGGCGCGACGTTCGCCTCGATCCGCGGCGATCGCGTGGTGGCCGTCGACGCCAACCCCGACCGCGGCACGCTGAGCCAGAAGGTGCCGCTGGAAACCCCTGCCACGGTGCGCCATCTGTTGCGCGACGCCGAGGGCATCGAACGCTACAGCGATGTCCGCAGCTACACGTCGCAGGGACCCAGCCGGCTGGAGGTGCTGGCCTCGGAGAGCGACCCGGCCGTGTCGGAGGCGTTCAGCGCCGAGGACTACGCCAGGACGCTGGAAGTGCTCGAGCGCTTCTACAGCCTGGTGCTCACCGACTGCGGCACCGGCTTGATGCACTCGGCGATGTCGTCGGTGCTGGCCAAGGCCGACGTGCTGATCGTCATCAGCTCGGGATCGGTCGACGGGGCCCGCAGCGCGTCGGCGACGCTGGACTGGCTCGACGCGCACGGGCACGAGGACATGGTGCAAGAACTCGATCGCGGTGATCAACGCGGTGCGCCCGCGCTCGGGCAAGGTCGACATGCAGAAGGTCGTCGATCACTTCTCCCGGCGCTGCCGGGCGGTGCGGCTGGTGCCGTTCGACCCGCATCTCGAAGAGGGGGCGGAGATCAGCCTGGAGCGGCTGCGGCGAGAGACGCGCGAGGCATTGATCGAACTGGCGGCGGTGGTGGCCGAGGGTTTTCCGGGCACGCAGCGACCCAACGACCTGTTCTGAGCGGTGCGATCACTTGGGGCGGGGATTGTCCCCGTGCCCGAGCCGACGCAGAAAATCCGGGTCGTCGTCGGGGCCGATCACACGCGTCTTCGCTCGGCCGGCCGTGGCTCGGGTCAGCCGCCAGCCGGCATAGATCAGGCCTGCCAAGACGAGTATGAGGAGCAGAAAAGCCACGCAGAAACCTCCTTGATCTGAATATACGCGCCGTCGGTAGGCTCGGGCCGTGTCTGAGCTTCGACCTGGATCCCGTCTCGTTGTCGACGTGCTGGCCTACGTTCTGGCCCGGCTGCGTACTCGTCGTCGTCCTGACGGCGGTGATCTTCGGGGCCGCGCATCTGCTGGGGCTGCGTGACTTCCCGCTCATCGTCGCCCTGCTGTTCGCGATCGTGGTCGCACTGCCGCTCGGCATCTGGATGTTCGCCCCGTTGCGCAAGCGAGCAACCGCCAGCATCGCGGCGCTCGACGAACGCCGGCGCCAGGATCGCGAGCAGCTGCAGGCGAGGCTGCGCGGCGAAGAGCCGCCCGCGGAGTGACCAGCCCCATCGCCCGCGAGGCGTTCGGGGCGCAATTCGTTGGCGCCGAAGGGTTTCTGAACTCGCCGACGTACGGATTGCCGCCTCAATTCATGTTCGACGCGCTGCAGGACAGTCTGCAAGACTGGCGAGCCGGGACGATGAACGCCCGCGTCGTTCGACGATTACGTGCGCGCGGGACGGGCCGGCTACGCCGCGTTGGTCGGTGTGCCGGTGGACTCGGTGGCGATGGCGGGCAGTGTGTCCGCGGCGCTGAGCCTGGTCGCCGCGGCCATTCCCGACGGCAGCCGGGTGGCGACGTTGTCGGGCGAATTCACCAGCACCAGTTTTCCGTTCGCGGCCCAGGCGGTTCGCGGCGTCACGATCACCGAGCTCGATTCTGACGAATTGGTGACGACCGCGAGCGACTACGACGTGGTGACCGCAAGCCTGGTGCAGTCCGCCGACGGCGCTGTGCTGGACGTCGATGCGTTGCGGGCGAATGTCGCAGGCACGGACACGCTGACTGTCATCGACGTCACCCAGGCGGTGGGCTGGAAGCGCGTCGCGCTTTCGTGGGCCGACGTCACCGTTGCGGCGGTGTACAAGTGGCTGCTGGCGCCGAGGGGCACCGCGTGGATGTCGCTGAGCGACCGGGTCTGCCAGCACGATGATCCCGCACGCCGCCAACTGGTATGCGGGGGAGGAGCCGTGGTCGACGATCTACGGGCTGCCGCTGCGCCTGGCCACCGACGCTCGGCGGTTCGATGTGTCGCCGACGTGGTTCAGTGCGCTGGGGTCGGGTCTGACGCTGCCCTGGCTGGCGTCGTTGGACCGGGACACGATCGAAGCGCATTCACTCGGGCTGGCGCGTCGGCTGCGATCGGAACTGCAACTGCCGCCCGAGGATTCGGCGATCGTGTCGATCCCGACGGCGGCCGCCGACGAGCTGGTGCGGGCAGGTATCCGGGCCTCGATTCGTGCGGGCGCCGTCCGGGTCGGCTTCCACCTGTACAACACCGACGACGACCTGGACCGGTTGGTCGACGTGCTGCGCTAGTCGAAGAGGTCAGGCTGCTCGCGGGTGATTCGCGCGAACAACGGCTGGAAACTGAACCAGCCCGCGAAATGGGTACCGACCTGTCCGGCCGTGTGTTTGGCCATCGCAGGCTCGATGAGCACGGGAGTACCCGCGGCTTCGGCGAGCAACTGCGCCTGGCATGACCGCTCCATCGTGATGAACCACCACGCCGCCTCCTCGACCGAATGGCCGACGGTGAGCAGGCCGTGGTTGCGAAGGATGGCGGCCTTGCAGTCGCCGAGAGAGTGCGCGATGCGCTTGCCCTCCTCGATGTCGAGCACCACGCCGGAGTACTGGTCGAACAAGGCATGGTCGTCGTAGAACGCGCACGCGTCCTGGGTGATGGGGTCGAGCAGCCGGGCAAGTGTCGACCACGTCTTGCCGTATACCGAATGGGAGTGGGCGGCGCTGATGACGTCCGGCCTCGCGGCATGCACCTGTGAATGGATGGCGAACGCGGCCGTGTTCAGTGGCCGGTCGCCCTCGACGACGGTGCCGTCGTGCCGCACCAGCATCAGGTCGCTGACGCGGATGTGGCCGAAGTGCATGCCGAACGGATTGACCCAGAAGTGGTCGGTCAGCTCGGGATCGCGCGCGGTGATGTGGCCCGCGACGCCCTCGTCGAACCCGAAGCGGCTGAACAGCCGGAACGCCGCCGCCAGGTTCTGTTTGCGGTGCAGGCGCTCCTCGTCGATCGTGCGGCCCTCGTCGGGGAGAAGTGCCGCCACGTTGCCGCTCGCGAGCCGGCCTGCCTGTTCGACGTCGTCGTCGGTCATGGGCTGAGGCTACGCTCAGCATTCGCTCAACCCGCGGCGTCTCGCAGTATCTGCCGCAGCTTGTCGGTGGGGTTCCCCTTGTCCGGCTCGAGCCGCAGTTCTCCCGGTTGTCCCTCGGGGTCCGTTGCGGCACCCACGGGTGGAGGTGCAGATGGTGGCGGAGGCGGAGCGGGCGGTGGCGCAGGTGGCGGTGGCGGCGGCGGGACGTCGAGTCCGGCCAGTTTCGCGGTCAGTCTCGCGGCCGTGTCGTTTCTGACAGCACGACGTTCCGGGTCGGGATCGGTGTTGCCCTCGAAGCAGCCGCCCGGCGCGCCCTGCACGAGGGCCAGCGCACTGCGGTACCGCTCGCGAGCCTGATCCGGTCGGCCCTCCCAGCCGTCGATGTCACCCTGGCGTTCGCGCACCAATTCGATATTGATCAGCACACGGCAGGATTGCGCGGAGCCGGTGAGCGACAACGATTCCGAGAACCGCGCATCGGCTTCGTCGAGCCGGCCGTCCAGCATCGCCAGTGCGCCGGCGGCAAACGGCGCCTTCGCGGGTTCGATCACATTGAGCACGTTCAACGTCGACGTGTCGTTGCGCAAGGCATCGGCGTCGCCGTCTCGGAAGTCCGACACCGCCGAATTGCCCACGACGACAACCGAAACCATCTTGATGGCGACAAGCACCGCGATCAGCATCAGGGGCGACGAGAACAACAGCAGCCGACGACGCAGTGACAACCGCGACGGCCTTCGCGCGCCCGTCACAGCGTCACGTCCCGTCTGGCCAGTCGGGTGCGACGGACATCGCGGATGCTGGCGAAGAGTTCGAACAGAAGCAGCACCGCGGCAGGCAGGGTGAACACCCAGTACAGCTCTGTGCGTTCGGCGACGCCGGTTGACGTCGCCGCGTTGGCTGCAGGCTGGGGTCGGCCGGTGTCGGGAGCAGCCGCGGAGATGGGCCTGCCGTCATCGCGTTGGACATACGGCAGGCCGAGTTGGTCAGCGACGCGCCGCAGGCCTGGTGTGTCTTGTCCGTTGCCGTAGCCGAAGACCGCCCCGCCGTCGACGGCGCCTTCCGTCGGTTCGAACTCGCCCTGCGGCGCGCGGGAATCGCCTGCGCCCGAACCGAAGTAGAACACCAGACTCTCGGAGTCCGGGTACTGCTGGCCCGCTGCTATGAGCTGATAGCGCAATATGTTCGCGGCGGCGGCCGCGTTGACGTCCTCACCTGGCGCGGCGGCATACGGCGTGAGACGTGCGATCGTGGGCTTGAGGCTCCACGCGTCCTCGGACAGCGGCCAGTCCAGGGATGGGCGGGACGCAAATGCGATCATCGCGAACCGGGCGTGGGGATACCGATCGATCAGTGCCTCGATGTCGTTGCGAATGCCTGACATTCGAGACTGTCCGTCGTCGTAGTCGGCAACGGCCGAACTCGGTGACCGGTCGACGATGAAGAAGACGTTGGTGTTCTGGCCTGCACGGGTTGCGGCGGCCTGCTGATCGCCGTGGTCAATCCCCGGTCTCGCCGCGGCGATCAGGACGAGCAGGACCGCGAGCGTCAAGCCGGACCAACGGCACACCGTCGTCCATCGCGCTCCGGCACTGGCATGCAACCGCCGCATGGTGAGCAGGCGTAGCGCGATGACTACCGCCGCGACGGACAGGAGAACGACCGGCGGAAGTACGGGCTCAAACGTCATCGTCGCAACACCGCCAGCGACAGACACAACAGCGCCGACGCCACCACGGCGACAGTCAGCGGGACGGCGGGCGCATCGCCGAACCACGTTGTGACAGCGGTGTCGGCGGGGGCGGTGGCTTGCGGTGGGCTGTTTCGGATCGCATCGAGATCGGTCTGCAATTCGCTGTCGCGCGCATCGATCGAGAAATACTGTCCTCCTGACGATTTGGCGATCGACGGCAGTGCACCCGCATTCGAACCCGGCGAGCTGAGTGCATTGACCTGGATGCCCGCGTCACTCGCCATGCTGCTGACCTGTGCAGCGGTCAGCAGTGAACGCCTGGCCTCGCCCGGAGCGCGAATCTGTCCTGGGCCCAGATAGATCAACGAGCGGCGGTGTGAACTCTTGGAGTCGAACGACGGGAATCCGGTCATGCACAGCGCCAGGGTGTCCTCGACGCTGGGTGCATAGTCGACGTAGGACACCGCGGGGGAGAAGGAGGCGGCGTTGCCCGCGGCGCCGTCGGGCTGTTGTTGTGACAGCCGGGCGAGGTCGCCGAGCCTGCCTGCCACGTATTGGTAGTCGCGGGTCATGGGAATGACGCGACGGTTCGGCGAGGTGAGGCCGATGCGCTGCGTGCCATAAGTTCGCGCCTGGCCGGCGAAATAGGTGAGTAGCTCGCCGGTGACCGGATCGCTGACCTGATCGCCGACGCACAGCATGATGTCCCGCGGCGGATCGGTCGCGGCGCCCGACCACCACTGTCCGCTCGGTCGTGCGCTGGCCAACACCGCGGCGCCGAACAGCAACCCGAGCATCGCCACCGCGACGAGCATCGAGAGAAGCCTTGCCCGTGCCACCCGGGCATACTCGGGTAGGCGCGTCAGCCGCGAGGTGTTCGCCATCCGTCGCAACTGTCGCCGAACCTGCTCCATGGGCAGCAACATCGCGAGTGCGACTGCCACTGCCAGGCAAGCGAATCCGGTGACCGCGACCGGCCACCAGGTCAGGCCCACGAACGGATCAACTCCCTGGCCGTCGAACCGACCTGGCTTATCTCGACAGGCGACGCCGAGTTGAACTGCGCGTCATTGAGTGCTGCGAACAACGGCGCGGCCTTGGCGAGCTCGCTCGACTTGATGGCGTCGACATGCATGTACTGCGCCCTGGTACCAGTCGCTTGGTGCAGGAAGCTGCGCAGCGCCCGGCTCATCTCGCGACTGGCCTCGGCCGCGGACAGCTCACCCGCGCGGTAGCGCTCTTCGGTGGAGTGGATGCTGCGGGTGAATCTCCGGCGCAACAACTTCGAATGCAGCGACCGGATCATCGGAATGCTCCGAAGCCGCTCGGCGGGCAGCGTCCAGACGAAGACACCGGCGCACCAGGCGATCACGATCGTCAGCACTGCCAGCCCGAGCCACAGCCACGACGCCGCATACGGCGACGGGCCGCCGACGAACCGCAGCACGTCATCCGGCACGGGCGAACACCTCGGTCATCTCGATCAATCGAGAGCGGATCTGTCGGCTGCCGCCGATGGTGGCGCGAGGAATGGAGCGCGCGGTCATGAACTCGTCGAGTTTGCGCCTTCGGTTCTGTTCTGCGCGCCGATAAGCGGCCACGACACGGGGACCCAGGTCAGCGCCGCCGATCACGAAGTTTCCGGTTGCGACGTCGAATCCGTCCCGGCCGGCATCGGACGTTCCGACCGCGGGTGCGTCGGACACCATCGCCCACATGACGTCGTGACGGGCAGCCAGCCGCGTGACCACTTCGTCGAGCCGGCCATCCACCTCGGGTTCGTCGGAGACCACGATGATGAGCATCGGATGCCGGTAATGAGTTGCCACGTAATCCAATTGGCAGGCGATGTCGCTCGGACCCGGTTGGGACGACGCGTGGCCGTAGAACCGGTGCAGCATGCTTTCGATGTGGGTTTCGCCGCGGCGCTGGCGAATGTTCACGCAGCCGCGGCTGTCCCCGTACACCATGCCGATCTGGTCGGCGCGGCCAAGGGTGATCAATCCGACCGCGCCCAAGATGTTTGTGGCGACGTCGAGTTTGATCTCACCGCTGGGTGCATCGGCGGTCATGTTGCGTCCCGCGTCGGCGACCAGAAGGATCTTGTGGTGTTTCTCGTCCACGAAGCGCTTGATCAGCACGCTGCCTGATCGCGCGGAGGCCTTCCAGTCGATGTCGCGGACATCGTCGCCACGCACGTATGGCCGCAAGTCGTCGAATTCCAAGCTGCGACTGTGCAATAGGGCGTAACGACCGCCTTCCAGCAGCCCGCGCGCGTCGGTCCCGAAGAATGTTCTGGCCCGGTTGAGATACCTGCCCATGGCGACCCTTAAGGCACCCGGACCGCTTGCAGAACGGCGTCGATGATCGTTTCCGGCGTGACGCCTGTGCTGGCCGCCTCGAACCCGAGGATAAGTCGGTGCCGAAGAACCCGGTTGGCGATCTTCTCGATGTCATCGGGAATGACGTGGGCCCGGCCCGACAGCATTGCCAGGGCGCGCGCGGACTTGCAGAACGCGATGGTCGCGCGCGGACTGCCGCCGTACTCGATGTGTCGGGCGAGCTGGCGAGGCAGGTGTTCGTCAGGAGCGCGGGTCACGGCCACGAGTTCGCTCGCGTAGCGCATCAGCGCCCGGTCCATGTAGACGTGGCGAACGATGCCCTGCAGCCGTCGCACGTCGTCGAGGTCGACAACCGGCCTGCTGCGGTGGTCCTTGTCGTACAGCCCGGCATCCATCCGGTCCATCACCTCGACCTCTTCGTCCGGAGACGGATACGACACGACGTCCTTGAGCAGGAATCGGTCGGTCTGAGCCTCCGAGAGGGGATAGGTGCCTTCCTGATCCACCGGGTTCTGGGTGGCGATGACGAGAAACGGCTCGGGGATCGGGTAGACGCGGCCCGCGATGGTGGTCTGACGTTCCTCCATCGCCTCCAACATGGCGCTCTGCGTCTTGGCGCTGGATCGGTTGATCTCGTCGAGCAGGACGATGTTGGTGTGCACCGGACCCAGCTCGGTGACGAAGGAGTTCGTCGCCGAATCGTAGATCTGGGTGCCGATGATGTCGCTGGGCAACAGGTCCGGCGTGCACTGAATGCGTTGGAAGCCGGCGTGAATGGACTCCGCTATCACCCGGGCGGCGGTCGTCTTGGCAAGCCCGGGAACGCTCTCGACGAGTATGTGGCCGCCGGCGAGCAGGCCGATCAGCAGGGACTCACGCAGGTGGCCCTGCCCGACGACCTTCGCCGAGAATGCATCGCTGACCGCCCCCACGATGCGCTGCGCCTCGGTGACGTCGCGCTGGCTGAGTTGAACGGGTGCTGCGGTCATCTGTGCCTTTCGAGCTGCGGGCATGCCATGTTGCGTGTACCCGTGACAGCGGGTCCGCACACGGAATGGCGGGCGACGGGACGATTCTCGTCGTGCCAACCTCTGAGCGAAATCTTCGCTCGTAGGTGGGCAGGCAGAAAGATACGCCAGACCAGGACGCATTCTTCAGGCCAGAAAGCGCTCGACGTACGGGGCGAACGGTTCGCGCAGGTCGCGGTCGTCCAGCCCGAACATCTCGGGCGACGTGGCAACCGTGCCGTGCCTGCCGCGCTGGTGCCCGGCCAGATAGCCGGCGATCGCCGAACGGGCGGCATCGTCCAGCCGTTCGCCGACTTGCGCGTACACCTGCTCGGCGACGACGAGCTCATCGGCCATGAACTCGTTGAAGCGGACGTCGATCGAGCGGTCCGGCGGGATGGTGTCGCGGTCACGGACCAACGCACCGAGCATCAGAGCGAGCCGGTCTACCCAGGTCGCCGCGATCTCCTTCACCGGCACCGGCGAGCAGTGCATCCGCGCGGAGTAGGTGAGCATCGCGAGCATCGACAGTGTCACCGGGGCCGGGTCACGGTGGGTGAAGATGACGAAGACACCGGGGAAGACCTTGTCCAGCACCGGAAGCTGCTCCAGATGCTGAGGTGATTTCAACAGCCAGCGCCGACCGCCCCGCAGGAACTGCATCACCTTCAGCTGCGTCGTCAGATATTCGTAGTGCGACGTCTGGTCGTGCGCCAGGTAGTAGTCACGCCACCGCGGCACGTGCCCCAGCGTCTCGAACAGCATCGTGGAGAAGTCGTTGGCCAGCAGCTGTATTTCCTCGTGCACGTGGTCGGTCGTCATCTCGTGCATGAGCCGGAAGTACGGCATCACCACGATCGATGACCTGGACCGCGACATCCATCCGTGCCCTGCGCGGGTCCGGCTCGACACCTGCCTCCGCAGGCATCGGGAACGGCTCGTTGCTTTCCCAGTACGGCATGGTCCGGAATGTCGGCGCCGCGGCCAGCAGGTTGTGCAGATGCGTCGTTCCGGTGCGCGGTAGGCCGGCGATGACGATCGGCGGGAGCAGTTCGATGTCGAGGATCTCGGGATGGCGCGCCAGCAGGTCGGCGAGCAACAACCGGTTCTTCAGCCACTGCAGCAGCTGGGCGTGAAAGTTGACGACGCCGGCCGCATGCATATTGGGAATCTCCTGCAGCGCAGCGAGATACACATCGAGGCGCTCGCGATAGTCGTCGGGGCCGAAATCGTCGAGGCCGGTCTCTGCGCTGGCCTTCGCGTGCAGAACGTCGGCGTCGAGCGGGCAGTCGGGCGCCATCGTCGCCATCATGTCGCGGATCTGCTGCGCCTCTGGACTGAACAGCGGCTCTGCGAGGTCGTCGAGGTGGACGACGGCTGCGTTGACATCGGTCACGGCGACTTATGTTACTCTGAGTTTCGTAATGACAACAGACCTTGGCCGCCCCCGAGATCCGCGTATCGACGACGCGGCGCTGCGTGCGACGGTCGAATTGCTAGGCGCGTCCGGGTACGCCGACCTGTCGGTCGACGCGATCGCCAAGCGGGCAGGCACGAGCAAGCCCGCGATCTACCGTCGCTGGCCGAGCAAGGCGCACCTGGTGCACGAGGCCGTCTTCCCGATCACCGAGGCGACCGCACTCCCCGCAACCGGTTCACTCGAAGACGACGTGCGCGAGATGGTGCGGCGCACCACGGGCGTGTTGACCACACCGGCGGCGCGGGCGGCAATGCCCGGACTGGTGGCCGAGATGGCCACGGACCCGACGCTGCACACCAGGCTGCTCGAGCGCTTTGGCTACGTTCTCTCCCAAGGCCTGACCGAACGTCTCGACGAAGCGAAGAACCGAGGCGACGTCCGGCCGGATGTGACGGCCGCCGACCTGGTTGAGGCAATCGCAGGCATCACCCTGATGGCGATCCTCACCCGTGGTCAGGCGATCACCGAGGCGTGGGTGGAGCGCACCGCCGCCCTGATCACGAAAGGAATTCGCGCATGAAGACGACCCATGAGGCGACGACGGCATGGCGGGAGCTGCTCGAAACCATTGGCGGCCTTGATGCTTCGTTCCTGCAGGGTGACCGCGCCGTCACCGACGACCGGCACATCGGCGACGGGTACCGCATGCTCGCAACGACACTCGGCGTCGCGTTCGACACCTACCTCTTCGCCGACCCGAGCAGGCCGCGATGGATCGAGGTCAACTCGCCGTCACGGCCCGACCGCCGCTGGGGTGGCGACAACACCGACGCGTACTACTTCATGTGTCCGGTCGATCCGAAGCGGCGCTACCGCATCAGCGGCAACAAAGGTGACAGCGTCTACTTCTCGGTGACCGCTTACAACGAGCCGTCGCCCGGCGCATGGTCGGACCGCATCGTCGCGATCATGCGCGACGACGATCTCGACATCGACGCCGACGGCAACTTCTCCTTCGAACTCGGGCCGACGCCCGATGCGGCGGTCCTGATGACCCGCGACTACCAGGCCGACCCACTGACCGGACGGCCCGTCAGCTGGCACATCGAGGCGCTCGACGAGCCGGATCCGTTCCGCCACGGCGACGCCGAGACGGCGGCGGCGCTGCGGGCGAGCGCCGCGTGGATGCGGACGATGTTCGCGATCCTGCCGCTGGCCGTCGGCGCTCGGGTGCAGGACGCGCACACCCTGGGGCACGAGATATCGCAAGTCGCAAACGAATTCGCCGATCCCTACCAGGTGCCCGACGCCAACTTCGGCTGGTCGGCGCGCGACGCCTGCTACGCCTACGGCAGCTTCGTGCTCGAGGACGACGAGGCACTCGTCATCACCCACCGGCCGCCGCCGTGCCGATTCTGGAATCTGGTGGTGTGGAACCAGTTCATGGCCACGCCCGGCGTCAAAGATGCCCGCAGTTCGGTCAACGGCCACAGCGCGGTGCCGAACGCCGACGGCTCCGTGACTGTCGTGCTGTCTCGCGGCATGACGGCACATCCGAATTCCATTACGACGCTGGACTATCCACGCGGCAACCTGGCATTCCGCTGGTTCCTCGCCGACGAGGTGCCTGCCCGGCCTGAGGTTCGGTTGGTGAAGGTGTCGGACGCACCGACGAGCGTCGCGTAGTGATTTCGGCGTGATAAGTGTGCGCTGCGCGATAGAAATCACGCCGAAATCGCAAGAGCGAGCGCGACGGCGACCGACCACACCAGCATCGTCAGCCCGGTGTCGCGCAGCACCGGTATCAGCGCCCCGCCGACCGCGCCCGTATTGACCGGACGCGCCGCGCGCCATGCCAGAGGGGCAGCGATCAGCCCCACAGCGCACCACGGCGTGGCGATCATCAACAGAAGCGTGATGACGCAGTGCCACCACCAGCAGCGCCATGTACAGCAACCGGGTGCGGGCGTCGCCGAGCCGCACCGCCAGCGTGATCTTCTCGGCTTCCTTGTCGGTCGGGATGTCGCGCAGGTTGTTGGCGACCAGCACCGCCGACGACAGCGACCCGGTGGCCACCGCCAGAGCCAGGCCGACCCAGTCGACCCGCAGCGCCTGGGTGTACTGCGTGCCGAGCACCGCGACCAGACCGAAGAAGATGAACACCGCGACCTCGCCCAGCCCCAGATACCCGTAGGGCTTCTTGCCACCGGTGTACAGCCACGCGCCCGCGATGCACACCCCGCCGACGACGATCAGCCACGGCGCGCTGACGATGGCCAGCGCCAGGCCGGCCGTCGCCGCGATCCCGAAGCTCACCAAGGCCGCGGTGAGCACCGAACGCGGCGTCGCCAATCGGGATCCGACCAACCGCAGGGGACCTGCTCGAACGTCGTCGGTGCCGCGGATGCCGTCGGAGTAGTCGTTGGCGTAGTTGACCCCGACGATCATCGCGACAGCGACGACCATTGCCAGCAGGGCTTTCCACCACACCGCACCGTCCAGCCAGGCCGCGGCACCGGTCCCCGCGATCACGGGTGCAATTGCGTTGGGCAAGGTCCGCGGGCGGGCGCCCTCGACCCACTGCGCGACACTGGCCACAGAAGCATCGTTTCATGGAGTCCGCTTGAGTGACGACGGCCACATTGTCGGGCACCCTTGCGGGCCGAAGACTGAGACGCATGGACGACCGACTGAGTAAGAGTGAAATCCGCAAGGACGCCCTGCAGGAGACCGCGCAATCGGTGGCCACGACGGTGGGCGAGGTGGCGACGATCATCACCACCGCCGTCAAGGACGTTGCGGGTGCGATCGGCGGGTTGGCCACGGACGTCTTCGAGATCCGGGACGGGGTGCGGCGCGCGGAGCAGCGCACCGAAGACACAATGGACTGATGCTCGGAGTCATCGGCGGCAGCGGCTTCTACTCGTTTTTCGGCTCGGACGCGCGGAGCATCAACCTCGACACCCCGTATGGCGAGCCCAGCGCGCCGATCACGGTAGGCACCGTCGGTGGTCATGAGGTGGCGTTTCTCCCGCGGCACGGCGTCAAGCACGAGTTCTCTGCGCACACGGTGCCGTACCGGGCCAACATGTGGGCACTGCGCGCGCTGGGCGTGCGACGGATCTTCGGGCCCTGCGCCGTCGGCAGCCTCACTCCGGACCTCGGCCCCGGCTCGATGGTCGTGCCCGATCAGTTGGTCGATCGCACCCGCAGCCGCGACGACACCTACTTCGACTCCGGCGGCGTTCACGTCGAGTTCGCCGATCCGTATTGCCCGTCGCTGCGGGCCGCGGTCACCGACCTGCCAGGTGTCATCGACGGCGGCACCATGGTGGTGATCCAGGGACCGCGGTTCTCGACCCGCGCCGAGAGTCAGTGGTTCGCGCGCCAGGGCTTCACGCTGGTGAACATGACCGGCTATCCGGAGGCGGTGCTGGCGCGTGAGCTTGAGATGTGTTATGCGGCAATTGCTTTGGTGACCGACGTGGACGCGGGTGTCGCCGTTGGCACCGGGGTGCGGGCTGTCGACGTGTTCGCCGAGTTCGAGCGCAACCTGGTGCCGTTCAAGAAACTCGTGCACGAGGCGATCGACCAGGTCACCAAGGAGCGGCTGTGCACGCATTGCCTACCGCACGAGGGCGTCGAGCTGCCGATCGAACTTCCATGAGGGTGCTGCTGACCGGTGCGGCCGGCTTCATCGGGTCGCGGATCGCGGTCGCGCTCGCCGACGCGGGACACGACGTCGTCGCGGTCGACGCGATGCTGCCCAACGCGCACGGCGCCGACGCCGAGCCGCCCGAGGGCGTGCATCGGGTGGACGTCCGGGATGCCGGTGCGGTGGCATCGCTGCTCGACGGTGTCGACGTGGTGTGCCACCAGGCTGCGGTGGTGGGTGCTGGGGTGGACGCCGCCGATGCGCCCTCCTACGGCAGCCACAACGACTACGCGACGCGGTGCTGCTTGCGGAGATGTTCGCCGCGGGTTGCCGACGGCTGGTGCTGGCGTCGTCGATGGTGGTGTACGGGCAGGGCCGGTACAGCTGTTGCGGAGCACGGGGTCGTCGACCCGCTGCCGCGCACGCGTGCGGATTTGGAAGCGGGGGTGTTCGAGCACCGCTGCCCGGTCGGCGGCGAGGAGTTGGCGTGGCAGCTGGTCGACGAGGATGCACCGCTGCGGCCGCGCAGCCTGTATGCGGCGAGCAAGGTGGCGCAGGAGCACTACGCGCTGGCATGGGCGGAGGCGACGGGCGGCTCGGTGGTCGCGCTGCGCTACCACAATGTCTACGGGCCGAACATGCCGCGCGACACCCCGTATTCGGGCGTGGCCGCGATTTTCCGGTCGGAGCTCGAAGCCGGCGATGTGCCAAGGGTTTTCGAGGACGGCGGCCAGATGCGTGACTTCGTCCACGTCGACGATGTCGCCGCCGCCAATGTCGCGGCGGTGGCCGCTGATATCGACGGTTTCGCGCCCGCGAACGTGTGCTCGGGGCGGCCGATCTCGATCCTGGAAGTCGCAACCGAGCTGTGCGACGCCCGGGGTGAGGTGCCGCCGGTGGTGACGGGTCAGTACCGCAGCGGCGATGTCCGGCACATCGTGGCCAGCCCGGCGGGTGCGGCGGAGTTGCTGGGATTCCACGCCGTTATTGACCCGCGCGACGGTATCCGCGAATTCGCCTATGCGCCGTTACGAGGTTAACCAGCGCGCTTAGGGAAACTGCGCCAGAAGGATAGCTCGGGTGCGTTCGTCGTGTTAGCGTTTGCCGGTCTGGGGGACTCGCAATACCGCGTTCACCCGCGTTGGCATGAGTAGGGGAGGCCCCATGGCCGGCAAGCACCGTAGAACTTCACGCCCGGCGGCCGTTGTCGCCATGGTCGTGGCGCCCGCTGGGTTGGCGGCCGCAGCCATGGCTGCCACCAGCATGACGGGCGGCGTCGCTACCGACACGACGCAGGCCACCGCGCCGTCGGTTGACCTGGCGGCGCTCGTCTCGGCTGCCAACTCGACGTCGCAGTTCTTCGCCGGCTCGACGTACTACGGCACCGACTGGACGACGGTGTACGGCACGCAGCAGGTCGTTCCGTTCTTGTCGGGACCTCAGGGCATCGCGGATGCGATCGCGTCGCACAAGAACGACACAACAAAAGACCGGTGTTACGGCTTCCGGTTGGGGTGCTGGGCAGACGGGTACCGCGCTGGCAGGGATGTCCCCGTCTGACAAGTCCAACGTCGCGTTTGTCATCCTCGACAACAACACCAACCGCGCGGGTGGCGGCTTCTGGACTACCTATGCGCCGTTCGCGCCGCTGCTGGGGACTTCGGCGGCACCGACGCCAAGCACTACGGCGTGCCCACGTCTCGACGTCGCATACGAGTACAACATCAACTCCGACGCACCGGTCGACCCGCTCAATCCGTTCGCGCTCGGAAACAGCCTGGCCGCGTACGCCTACGGCTACGGTGCGGAGTCGACAGCGGTGATTCCGCCGGCCGTCATGGCGGAGGCGCAGAGCACAAATCCCGGTACCCAGCACTACGCGTACGTTCTGGACACTGAGGGCAACTACGCGAAGGACGCGAATGGCAGTACCATCCAGCCGGTTCCGGTCGACGGAACCACCACGTACGTGACGATCCAGTCTGACAATTTGCCGCTGACCCGGCCGCTACGGCTGATTCCCGGTGGCGACATTGTGGCCGACGCGATCGATCCGACCATGACCGAGCTCGTCAACGCCGGTTACGCCGACGGCAAGGGCATTCCCGGCTAGCGAAGCGATTCCGCAGGATCCGACCGTGACTCGGCCGATGCAGCCGGGTTCGTCGCTAGGCGGCCTTGGGCGATGTGCCGGGCACGATTCCGGCGGGCTGGACGACGGGCGTCGGCACGGCGCAGGACGACCTGTCCAATCCGACCAATCTCGTGACCAAGCCGATCGGCGAGGTCGGCAAGCTGCCGTTGATATCTGGCGGATCGGGACTGCCCTCGCTACCTGGCTTGAGCACCCTCAACGCGAGCAGCCCGAACAAGTTCGCGCCGGTATTGCCAGGTGTGGCGGGCAACAACTCGTCGAACGGTTCGTCGTCGGGCGTTAACGGCACCGGACTGAAGAGCTTCACCGACAAGGTCAACGACGCGGTGAGCAAGGTGACCGGCGGGGTGACGGGTGGCCTGCACAAGGCAAGCACGCCCTAGGCGACTCCTGCGCCGACGCCGTTGAAGTCGATCCTGTCGCTACAGCGGCGGCTGATCTACTTTCCGTCGCCTGGACCCGTGCCGTCGGCCGCGAAGGTGTTATCTGGCGCTCGTGACGTCGAACTCGACCCCGACGACGGAATCCGTTTGGGCGCTTGGTATCTGCCCGCGCCAGCCGGAAAACGCGGCCCAGCCGTCGTTGTCTTCAACGGCAACGGGGGTGACCGGTTGGGTCGCGCGCTGCTGGCCGACGGGCTGTCCCGTCTCGGACTGTCGGTGCTGCTCTTCGACTACCGCGGGTATGGCGGCAACCGCGGCAGCCCGTCGGAAAAGGGTCTCGCTGCCGACGCGCGGGCAGCCCAAGCATGGCTCGCGAAGCAGCCCGAGGTCGACCCCGACCGGATCGTGTACTTCGGCGAGTCCCTCGGCGCTGCGGTCGCCATCGGTCTGTCAGTGCAGCGGCCGCCCGCCGCGCTGGTGTTGCGCTCGCCGTTCACGTCTCTGCCCGACGTCGCCCGTGTGCACTATCCGTGGCTGCCGCTCGGGCGTCTTCTCATCGACCGCTACCCGTCGATCGAACGAATCGGATCGCTTCAAACACCCGTCATGGCGATCGCCGGCGACCGCGACGACATCGTGCCCGAGGCGCTGAGCAGGAAGCTCTACGAAGCCGCGCCCGACCCGAAGCGCTATCTGCTGGTGCCGGGCGCCGGCCACAACGACCCCGATCTGATCGACGGCTCCCGGATGCTCGCCGAGGTCGGGAGGTTCCTGTCGGAGGCGGGTGTGCGGTAGCGATACTGGACTCGTGAAGCCCGTCATCTGTGAGCAATTCGGTATCGATTTTCCCCTCTTCGCCTTCAGCCATTGCCGCGACGTCGTGGCCGCTGTGACCAACGCCGGCGGCTTCGGTGTGCTCGGCGGAACGGCGTTCACACCCGAACAGCTCGACAAGGAACTGTCGTGGATCGATGACCACGTCGGCGGGAAGCCGTACGGCCTCGATCTGATCGTGCCCGCCAAATACGAGGGCAAGGGCGAGAAAGTGTCATCGGCAGACCTGGCTGCGCGGATTCCCGACGAGGTTCGCGGCTTCGTCGCCGAGCTGCTCGCCGCGCACGACATCGAGTCCGACCCGAAGCCGTTCATCGGCGGCTCGTCGCTGGCGGGCACCACCGGCCGTGAACTGCTCGAGGCGGCGATGAGCCATCCGATCAAGCTGATCGCCAACGCGCTCGGCGTGCCACCGGACTACATGATCGACGCGGGCAAGGAGCGCGGCATACCCGTCGCCGCGCTCGTCGGCGCCAAGGAGCACGCCGTCAAGCAGGTCGCCGCCGGCGTGGATCTCATTGTCGCGCAAGGCACAGAGGCCGGTGGGCACTGCGGCGAGGTGACGACGATGGTGCTGATTCCCGAAGTCCTAGAAGCTCTAGCGGCGATCGGCAGCAAAATCCCCGTGCTGGCAGCGGGCGGCATCGTGACCGGCAGGCAGATGGCCGCGGCCGTCGCGATGGGCGCCGACGGTGCATGGACAGGGTCGGTGTGGCTGACCACCGAGGAGGCCGAGACGGCGCCGCACACCGTGCAGAAGTTCCTGGCAGCCACGTCTCGCGACACCATTCGCTCGACAGGCCGAACGGGAAAGCCTGCCCGCCAACTGAAGTCCGACTGGACCGACGCGTGGCAGCCGAACGACGGAGGCCACAAGACATTGCCGTTGCCGCTGCAGTCGATGCTGTGCGAGCCGGTGATCCGTCGCGTCGATACGCTGGCTTCCCAGGGACATCCGGGTGCTCAGGCCCTGGCGACCTATTTCGTCGGCCAGGGCGTCGGGCTGATGAACAAGGTCAAGCCCGCCCGAGAAGTGGTGCGCGAGTTCATCGAGGACTATCTGGCCGCGACCGAGCGGCTCAGCAACTCGCTACCCGACTGACCACTCGATCGCGGGCGGCCTCACCGCCGCACACAGTGGTTGGCCTTTGGCGTCGGTGAGGCCGAGCTGTCCGACGAGCGTGCCTGCCGCTGCGGCTCTGGCGAGGACGTCGTCGGGCACGGCGTCGAGCATCAGCTTGGAGCGCCGAAACATGTCCATCTGGCCGTCGCCGTTGGGGGTCCCCAATTGAGGTAGATGAACCGCTCACCGGGCGGCCCCTGGATGTACGGGCCGCGAACGTCGGAGCCGTTGACCTCGCACCCATTGTCGTTCAGCGATTTCGGCGTGAAAACCGTCGGTCAGCGATAGAAATCACGCCCAAATCGCAATTAGTCGGTGTAGGTGATGCGCACGGAGATGGGGTCGCTCTGCAACGCGCGCATGCCGAGGGCGGTGGCGGACTGGCTGACCTTGCTGTTGCCGCCGAAGCTGCGGGCCCTGGCGACGACGTCGTCGTCAGCCACGAATGCGGCTGTCCCGCTGTGCCATTCGTTGTCGACCCGCACCCGCACCCTGGGATTTGCGGCGATGTTGTGCGCCCACCCCGCGCGGCGGCCGTGCTGTGAGATGACCCAGACGCCGGCGTCGTCGGCGCGTCCGGTGAGCGGCACTCGCCGCGGCTGGCCCGACTTGGCTCCGGTTGTCTCGAGCTCGACGACGGTCGACGACCGGATGCCGATCCTGTCCAACGCGGCGACCAGGGGGTTGACGATGGTGCGACCCACCCGTCGCTCGAACTTGAACTTGCGTAGCGCCTTGCGGGAATCGACAGCGGCCATGTTCCAAACCCTTCACTCGACTAGGTTAACAACGATAATAGAAAGGTCTATCTAGAACAAGACCAAACTGCCAGGAGTGCCGAAGAGATCGCCGCACAGACGCCACCAAAAGTGTCTCCACGCCATAGACAATTAATGTGGGTCAACAGCGTTGACACTGGGACGAACGGGGTGTGTACTTAAGGCCTACTGAATGAGGCGCCAAATGCTCGTAATCGTTGGATTGATCGTGCTGGCGGTCGCCGTGATCGTCGGATTGGTGGGCGTGCTGAGCAACGCCGGACCGACGCACGCTTTGACGGAGAACTTCTCGGTCTTCGGCTACCACGTCACAGGTTCCACCGGCACGCTGTTCCTGTTCGGGATCCTCATCGGCGCGGTGGCGCTGCTGGGTTTGAGCGTGCTGCTGGCCGGTGCCCGCCGCACCGCCTATCGCGGCCGCGACGCTCGCCGACAACTCGCCCGGTCGCAGCGCGAGACCGAGTTCCTCAGCCGCGATCGCGACACCCTGCTCGACCAACAACAACACGTCGGCGCAACCAATTACGGCGCGGCGAACTCCGCGGCAGCCACCGCCACCCCCTCTCAGCCACGGAGCAGTGTGCTCGGTCGGTGGAGGAGCAGACACCAACCAGCCAGCGCCGCCCGCGTCGACCAGACCCGGTAGCGGCAAAGAGGGAAGCCATCATGAACATCGGTAAGAAGATCGCCAATAAAGCCGAAGCCTCCAAGGGCGCCGCCAAGAAGTTCTTCGGCCGTGCCACCGGCAACAACCGCCTTCGCGCCGAGGGACGGGCCGATCAATTCAAGGGGAACGTCAAACAGTCAGGAGCCAAGCTCAAAGACGCCTTCAAACACTGATCCCCACGTATCTCTGCACAACCCACTGAAAACTAGGTAAACCTCATGATCGTTCTCGGAATCATCCTCATCGTCCTCGGGCTCGTCCTGCCCAGCCTCGTCCCAACCTTCGCCTTCGCCCATATCGTCTTGGTCATCGGGGTCATCCTCCTCGTCGTCGGCCTGCTGATGATGCTGATGGGACGGATGGGACACGCCGTCGGCGGCCGCCGCCACTACTACTAACCACTATTGACCCGGGTCCTTTCAAGAACCCGGGAGCACTTCGAATAGCGCTGCACGGCAACAGATTTGCCGCGCAGCGACCATCGGACCGTCACATCACCAACTCAAGGAATTAACATGACCACCACTACCATCATCGTGATCGTCGCCGTCGCTCTTGCGGCACTGCTGCTACTCGCCATTCTCGTCTGGGTGGCCCGCAACAAACTTAATCAGCACCGCCACGATAAAGCCGAAACCATCCGCGGTCAGGCCCGGGAAGAAGACCGGCAAGTCACGCAGCGCGAAGCGCGCGCCGACGAGACCGCCGCCAAAGCCCGCGTCGCCCAGGCCGAAGCCGACGTCAAAACAGCCCAGGCCAAGGGGCTGCAGGAGCAGGCCGCCGGTCATCGCAGCGAGGCAGTCGCTTCCCGTGACGACCTCAACGAACAGTTCGACCGTGCCGACGCCATGGACCCGGCCGCCGCAGCATCCGACACCCGCTCGTCCACACACGATGAACCACAACCCACCGGCGGGTCCCGGTGAACCCGGCGAGCGTCCCCACTGCGGCACCCCTCACCGCACAGACAACCGCGTTACCACCGGCAAGGCACATCACGATCGTCAAACTTGAACTGCCGCAACAGTCCACCCACCGTTACGACGTTATTCTGCGGCTCTGTCGTCCCCTGACGACCTACGAAAGCCACGAAATGGTCGCGCACCGATCCATCGGTCTCGACGTCTCACCCGACGACCCGTCGCAGCTGATCGCGACCCACACCACCGTCGAAGAAGTGTGCGACCGGCTGCCGGAGTTCCACGAACTGCTGTGTGCGGCCGCAGCCAATGGCCATGCTGCGCAAGACACCGCCACCCAGGCCGACAAAGTCCTTGCCGTGGAGGAAAAACGACGCCAGGCCTTGGTCACCAACACCAACGCCCGCCTTGGCGCCTGTGCACACACCCACGATCCGCTGGTCGACGGCACAGACGAGTAGCCGAAGCCAACCGACGTCAGTCGACGGCCAGCGGCAGCCGCACCTCGAATCGGGCGCCGGTGTCGAGGTTGCGCGCCGACAGCGTGCCGCGATGCGCCTGCACAAGCCCGGCCGCGATGGCCAGGCCGAGACCCGACCCGCTCGGCAGCGACGAGTCCGACCGCGGCACCCGCCCGTTGGAACCGCGGTAGGCAACGTCGAACACGCGGGGCAGGTCCGCCTCGTCGATGCCGACGCCGGTGTCATCGACGCGGGCCCACGCGCCGTTCTCGTCGGCACCCAGCGCCAGCTCGACCTTGCCGCCCTCCGGGGTGTGCGCGATCGCATTGGCCACCAGATTGGACAGCACCCGCACCAGAGCCCGGTCGCTGCCCACCACCCGAACCGGCTTTGGCGGCAGATCTGCCGTCAGCACCACGCCGGCCCGCTCCGCGGCGATGCGATGCGCGGCCATCACATCGTCGACCACCTCGTCGAGGGCCACCTTGTCGTAGGCGGGCTGAATCGCACCTGCGTTGATCTTCGACATCTCGAACAGGTCGTCGACCATCTCGGACAGCCGAATCGATTCCTGCTCAATGTGTTTGGCGTGCTCGCGCACCTCGTCGTCGGGGACCACGCCGTCGGCGATGGCCTCGGACACCGCGCGGATTCCTGCCAGCGGCGTGCGCAGGTCGTGGCTGACGAACGCGACCAGCCGTCGCCGCGACAGTTCTGCGGAGCGTTCGGAGTCGCGGATCTCCGGCCTCCCACACCGTGCGCCGCGCCTGATAGCGGGCCATCATGACGGCGGCGGGGATAGTCACGATCGACACGATCACCAGCACGACGGCCGTGCGCTCGAACGTCTCGGTGACCATGAAGCCGCTGGCGCCCAGCACACCGGTGAACGTCGCGATCGTCGGAATCAGCACCAGCGCGACCATGCTGACCGCCAGCGACCAGGATCGGGCCAGCCGGATGATCAGAGCGCCCGCGAGGACTACCGGTACCGAGCAGGCCAGCGCCCACCCGACGATCTCCCAGAAGTCATTCGACGGCATCTCGGCTATCGCTCTTCGCGCGAGCGCTCATCAGCGCTCCACAGGTAGCCGCGGCCCCACACCGTCTGTACCCGGTGCTCGTCGCCGAGCTTGGACCGCAGCCGCTTGACGTGCACGGTGACGGTGGACAGGTCGCCGAAGTCCCATCGCCACACCTGCTTGAGCAGTTCCTCGCGGGAGAACACCGTGTCGGCGTGGGTCATGAAGAACAGCAGAAGCTCGAACTCGCGGTTGGTCAGGCTGACCGGTTCGCCCTTGACGGTCACCGACCGTGACGCGGCGGACACGGTCAGGCTCACCGACTCGGTCAGTTCGACCGGCGATACGCCGAC
Organism: uncultured Actinomycetota bacterium; assembly: GCA_963813275.1. Taxonomy (GTDB): domain Bacteria; phylum Actinomycetota; class Actinomycetes; order Mycobacteriales; family Mycobacteriaceae; genus Mycobacterium. The sequence continues at coordinate 374,066 of CAWEYH010000007.1, forward strand.
CGGCGACGGTGTCCGTCGCAGCACCGAGCGCACCCGCAGCGCCAGCTCGCGCGGGCTGAACGGCTTGGTGAGGTAGTCGTCGGCGCCCGCCTCCAGCCCGGCGATCCGGTCGTCCTCCTCGCCGAGCGCGGTCAGCAGGATCACCGGGATGGTGTTAGTCGCCGCGTTGACGCAGGCTGCGGCACAGCGTGAGGCCATCGGGGCCGGGCATCATCACGTCGAGCACTGCCACGTCGATACGCTGCGTGCCGAGAAGACGCAGCGCCTCGTTGCCGTCACGGGCGATCGCGACGTCCAGGCCGTCGCGTTCCAGGTAGCGGCGCACGACATCGCGCACGACGGTGTCGTCGTCGGCTATCAGCACCCGCGTCACAACTCCCGAGGTTAGCCTTGTGACGGCCACTACCAGGGGTGATGTCATCCTTTTGTCACGGTTCACCATGGCAGCCGTTACAGCGCTGGCCTAGCGTCGGTGGTTATGCCCGACGGCTCCGTCACGGTGGTGCTGCCCTGCCTCAACGAGGCGGCGTCGTTGCCAGGGGTGCTCGCCGCGATGCCCGATGGGTATAGACCCCTCGTGGTCGACAACAACAGCACCGACGACACCGCTGAGGTAGCTCGCCGTCACGGCGCAGACGTGGTGACCGAGCGTCGCCCCGGTTACGGGTCGGCCGTGCACGCCGGGGTGGAGGCGGCGACGACGCCGATCGTCGCGGTCGTCGACGCCGACGGGTCGCTGGATCCCGGCGAGCTGCCTGCCCTCGTCGACGAGGTCGAGCGCGGTGCGGACATGGCGATCGGGCGACGGCGGCCCGTGCCTGGCCTGCGGTGGCCGTGGCATGCGCGCCTTGGCACCACGGCGGTGTGCTGGCGGATACGCAACAAGTACGGGTTGCCGGTCCACGACATCGCCCCCATGCGGGTCGCCCGCCGCGACGCGCTGCTCGGCCTCGGCATCACCGACCGCCGCACCGGATATCCAGTCGAGCTGATGGTGCGTGCGGCGAATGCGGGATGGACGGTCGTCGAACGCGACGTTCCCTACGGCCCGCGCACCGGCGGCAAATCGAAGGTCAGCGGATCGTTGCGCGGAAGTGTTCATGCGGGACTGGACTTTTGGCGAGCGATCTCGTGATAGGCGTGACGTTGGTGGTGATCGCCAAGGCGCCGGTGGCCGGGCAGGCCAAGACCCGGCTGGCCGTGACGGTCGGTGAGCGGGCCGCCGCCGACATCGCCGCCGCGACGTTGTTGGACACGCTTGACGCGGTCGACGCGACGCCCGTGCAAGCGCGGGTGGTAGCGCTGACGGGAGATCTCGGCCAGGCCAGCAGCAGTCGTCAGATCCGTTCTCGCTTGGGCGATATGCACGTGGTCGAGCAGCGCGGCGACGACTTTTCCGCGAGGCTGGCAAATGCGATTGTCGACGCCGCGGCGGTGGCGGGTGCGCGTCCCGTGTTGTTGATCGCCTCCGACACGCCCCAGGTGACTGCGGATCTGCTCGCCGAATGTGGTCAGGGCCTGCTGGAGACGGACGTCGTGCTCGGCCTGGCCCGCGACGGCGGGTGGTGGCTGCTCGGGGTGACCGAGCCCGCGATGGCCGACTGCCTGCACACCATCCCGACATCACGCTCGGACACTGGGCCGGCCACGCTGGAAGCGTTGCGTGCCAAGGGTTTGCGCGTGGACCTGGTCGCGGAACTCTCTGACGTCGACACCGTCGACGACGTCGAGTTCGTCAGGGCGGACTGTGCGCCCGACAGCCGGTTCGTGCAGGCGACGAGAGTGGCGGGCATCTGACATGCTGGGCAATCTCTACGACCGCGCGCTGGACGGCGAGCGGTGTTGGGTCCGCCACGACGACGGTGAAGTCCGCCACCTCCCGGTGCGGAGATGGCTGGGCGGTCGGCACGCCGACGGCGAGTTCGACAGGGCAGTACTGAAATTGTGCGATGGACCCACGATCGACTTGGGTTGCGGCCCTGGGCGTTTGGTGACAGAGCTGGTTCGGCGCGGTATTCCGGCGTTGGGAGTCGACCAGTCAGCAACGGCGGTCGGGATAGCGCGCCGCAGTGGGGCGCCGGTGATTCGCCGAGATGTCTTCGAGCCGTTGCCGGGCACGGGCCGCTGGCAGACCGTGCTGCTGGCCGACGGCAATGTCGGCCTGGGCGGTGATCCGCTTCGTGTGCTGCGACGGGCGGCGGAGCTGCTGAGGCGCGGCGGGCATTGTGTCGTCGAATTCGATGCGGTGATGACCGGCATCCGCACCGGCTGGGTGCGGCTCGAGTCGTCGCGAACTGTCGGCCCGTGGTTCCGCTGGGCCTCTGTCGGCATCGACTGTGCGGCCGAACTCGCCGAGGAAGCGGGATTGTCGCTGAGCGGAATCCATCCGATCGGATCCCGTACCGTCGCTAGCCTGACGCCCGCTTAGCTCCGCGTGCCACCGCGAGTCGAATCGCGTACGCCACGGCGCTTGTCGCGAACATCGCCGCGGTGAGCAGGAGCCACCGCCCGAGGAACGGCTCCTGCGTCTGCCCGGTCGCGGCGATATACGTCGGCGCACCCTGCTCGATGATTCCCGGCAGGAACACCAGCAGCGTCAATCCCGTGCCCAGCGCCGGTATCCGCACATAGTTCACAACAGGGACCTTGGCCTCCTCGCGGAGCGGCCGAATGCGGTTGCCTGCCAGCAGGATCCGGTCGGCGAGCGCATACACCGGGAACAGCACCAAGTCGTGAGCGATGATCGCAGCGGCGAACCACACGATGATCGACTGCCACCACGTGTGGGGGTTCCACAACGTCACAGGCTTGATGGTGGCGACAACGTAGCCGAACAACGCGAACCCGGCGATGAGCGTCAACAGGTGCAGCGGATGCGATCCGTAGACGGTGCGGAATCGAGCCAGTGCAGTATGCATGTCAGCCCGCCCTGAAATCGATCGAGCCGACCCACTTGGTGTTGTGCACACCGGGCAGCGCCGGAACGATGATCCGCGCCGGAAATCCGTGGTCGGGCGACAGGTCTGCGTCGTTGACTCGAAGCGCGAGAAGCGCGTCCGGGTGCATGACCTGGCTGCCCTGCAGGGTGGCACGGTTGAATGCGCCGCGAAGCTCCACCGACCGCACGAACGCCGAAGCCGGATTCGGCACACCAGCCAGACGCGCGAGCGCGGCGAGCGGCACGCCGGTCCACGTTTCGGTGGTCGACCAGCCCTCGACGCAGGCGATGGGCAGCCGAGCGGTGTGCTGCGTCATCGCCGTCAGCGCCGCGCGGCTCAGCACAACCTTCGACGGTCCACCGGTCAGGGTGAGCCGCCACCGGTCGTCGGTCAGTTCCGACGAGATGCCTGCGGCGAACGCCGTTCTGTTCACCTGGAAGTCGTTGGGCCCGTCGCCGCGAGTGCGGCCGCGAGGGAGCAGCAGCGCGGCATGACGGGTGAAGCCGCCCAGCGTCTGTCCGGCCGTGATCACCGCCATGAACAGCGCACCGCCGCCGACGAGTGCGAGCGCGCCACGCCTGCTGACCGTCGGCGGCCCGGGATTCTCGGCGGCCAAACCGTCCGGCTCGTACGGTTCCGGCACGGTGTTGCTTCGGTTGGTGCGCAGCACGTTGCGCATCGACATCGATCGCAGGCCCGTCCACATCCGCGGAATCTTGATCGCGATGTGGATGACGAAGCCGGCGATGAACACCCATGCGCCGTAATAGTGGGCGGTGTAGAAGCTGAACCCGAAGATGTAGTCGTACTGGATGTTGAGAACACCGGTGATGATCTCGAAGAGGATTCCGCCGACGAGCATCAGCAGCGAAACACGTTCCAGCACTTGAGCGATCGACCGGGCCGGTGGCCACGCGAAGAGCCGCGGGATGACCGACCACAGCTTGGCCAGCACGACGGGAATGAGGATCAGTCCAAGACCGACGTGCAGACCCTGGTTCAATCGGTACAGCCACGCCGGGTCGGTCGGCCAGTTGAATGTCGGCAGCTTCAACCAGCCGACGCCGCCGGGAATGGCCTGCCCGAACTGCGGCCCGTACGCGATGTACGACAGCAGACCCGTGATGATGACGATCGGAAGCGTCGTCAACAGGACAGAACCCAATACCGACGTCAGCCACAGTCCGCGTAGTGGGGAGCGCCATTGCTGGATCCGCTCGACCAAGCGTCGGCCTGCCATGAAACCGATTATCGCGCCAGGCCGCCGTTGAGGGTCGCGAACTGCGGCGGCGTCACCAATTAGTCAGGATGAAGCTGTTCAGCGCGATGGCACCGATGATGTTGAGCGACAGCCACAAGCGATGCGATTTCGGGGGCAACAGGGCGGGGGCCGCCGTCAACCAGATCGTGTAGGGCAGCCAGATACGTTCTGTCTCGGCCTTGCTCAGCATGCTCAGGTCGGCGCACACGATCGCCAGCAGGGCGGCAAACAGAAGCAGGCGCAGGCCGGGGGACCGACGGAGCGCCGCGATGTCGAATGCGCGGCCGATGCCGGCCACACTGCCAAGGCCGATCGCACACACCACCGATGCGAAGTTCGCCCACGACCAGTACTGGAACGGGCGGTCATTGGCGATACCCTGCCAATAGCGTTCCTGCACAAGGGTATAGCCGTCGAACCACCAGAATCCGGCGGCGGCGAACACCGCGACCACTGCCGCGGCGACCACCACGGCAGGGACAAGCGCCTCGAGCGCGGCACGCCAGTCGACGGCGGTGATCAGCACGGCCACCGCCAGAATCGCGATCAGCGCCAGGCCGTAGTTCAGGAAGATCGCCCAGCCTAGAAGCAGGCCCGAGCCGGCAGCGGCCAGCACAGGCGCTCGCACCATGCGTCGCGTGGCCAGTGCCAGCAGCGCGATGCCCCAGCCCGCCACGCCCGCGAAGTAGCCGTCGGCCGACACGGCGATCCAGATGGCCGTCGGCGCCACGGCCACGAACGGGGCGGCCAGTCGGGCGGTGGCTTCGTCGGTGACGGCCCGCACCGCGACGATGACCGCGGCGGCCGCACTGGATCCGACGAGCAGGCACAGCAACCCGGCCCAGGCGCCGCCGCCCAGGCCGATGCGGTCGAGCCAGACGAACGTCAGCAGCGCGCCGGGTGGATGGCCGGAGACGTGGGTGATCCACGAATCGGGCTGAAAGTCGAGGATTCTGCGGGAGAAGCTGCGCAGCGCCTCGGGGATGTCGGTGATGGTCGGCACCTGGCGCAGGTATTCGTGACGGGCGGTGAGCCTGCCCGCGAAGCCGCGCTGCCAGCCGTCGATCATGGCCAGCGAGAACGCCCACACGCATGACGTCGCCCACGTCGTCAGCGTCAGGGCTCGCCACGGCAGCCGCTGCGCTACGACTGGTCCCCACAGCACCGCGGCGACGCCGATGAGGATCGCAGGCAGCGTGCCCCACCCGACGTGGGCGTTCCACCATCCGAAGATCGGGGCCGTGTCGGCGAAGCCGTAGAACCTGGCGGCGTTGGCCCGGATCAGCGGTGTGACGGACTTCAGGTGCAGGTGCGGAACCACGAACGCGGCCACCACCAGGACAACGGCGACGGCGACCGCCACTGCCTCGCTGCGGCCGATCTGCAGTTTGCGCACGACCGCCAGGGTAGGGGCTGCCCGGCATCGACCGTGGTCACCCTGCACCGCGAGCGAGCGTGTCTGCAGGCCGACACACCGCAAAAGCCATGCATTTTGCGCGCGCTCGCGGGACCTCGGCGGCGGAAAACAAGGCGCGACAGGATACGGAATAATCATTCCAGAACGGGCGTAATGTATTGACATGGCACGTCCACGGAAGTTCGCAGAGGGCGATGTCGTCGCCGCGGCGCGCGACGAGTTCTGGACGCGCGGGTATGCAGCGACGTCGGTCGACGACCTGTCCGCGGCGACCGGCCTGGGCAAGGGCAGCCTCTACGGGGCGTTCGGCGACAAGCACGGCCTGTACCTCATGGCCCTCGATGACTACATCGCATCGTCCCTCGAAGACGTCCGCGCCCAGCTCCGCGATCCGGCACTCGGCGCGTATGACCGGCTGGTGCGTCACATCCGCGGACAGGTGAAGGCGATCGCCGCGGACAAGAGCAGGCGCGGCTGCATGATGGCCAAGGGGGCGGCCGAGCTGGCCGGATTCGATGAGACAGTCGAGACGAGGGTGGAGAAGGCGTACGCGATCTGGCTCGACGAACTGATCGCCTGCATCAAGGAAGCGCAGCGCGACGGGACCATCGAGGCTGCACAGAACCCGAAAGCGCTGGCGAGCGCGCTGCTTGCGTTCATGCGCGGCCAGGAGGCCCTGCACAAGGGCGGTGCGAAACCGGCACAGCTGAGGGCTGCCGCCGACGAGATGGTCTCGCTGATTCCGACCGCTTGAGCCCAGTGGAATAGAACCGCGCCGACGAGTGTCTCTAGTTATTGACCGAATGGTACAGAACTAGGGAAGGCATGACCATGGCACTACTTACAGGCAAGACGGCAGTCATCACCGGAGGCAGCACCGGCATCGGCTTCGCCACGGCCAAGCGGTTCGTCGACGAAGGCGCCTACGTCTTCATCACCGGACGCCGACAGGCCGAACTCGATCTGGCGGTCAAGGAACTCGGCGAGAACGCCGCGGGCGTACAGGGTGACGTGAGCAAGCCCGAGGACGTCGACCGCCTCTACGCGGCCGTAGCGGACAGCGGGCGACGGATCGACGTGGTGTTCGCCAACGCCGCGATCCTCGAGGCCGCCCGTATCGAGGACGTCACCGAAGAGCAGTTGGACTATCAACTGGGAGTCGACTTCAAGGGTGTCGTCTTCACGGTGCAGAAAGCGCTGCCGTTGCTGAACGACGGTGGCTCGATCATCTTGAACGCGTCCACCACCGCCAGTAGGGCCGCCGACGGAATCAGCATTTACGGGGCCATCAAAGCGGGCGTCCGCTCGTTCGCCCGCACCTGGGCAAGTGAGTTGCGGGAACGCAGGATTCGCGTCAACGCGGTGAGCCCGGGCGCCACCGATACGCCCGGCATCAACACGCTTGCGCGGATGCTGTTCGACGGGCCGGACGCCGAGCAGCAGTTCGAGAACCACCAGCGCAGCATCGTTCCGATGGCGCGCTACGGAACGCCCGACGAGGTGGCCAACGCCGCGCTGTTCCTGGCGTCGGATCTGAGCAGCTTCACCACCGGAGCCGACATCCCGGTCGACGGCGGCATCAACCAGATCTGAGGTCTCGACGGGGCGCGCCGGTCAGCCGGCGCGCTTCGTCGACCGAAAGAGGTGCAAGGTACTCGCCGATACGTTCCCGCTGCCACCACACGCGCTGTGATCTGAGTTCGCGGGCAGTGCTGAAGCGGTACCGGTACAGCGTCGCCCGTATGAGAGCAGGCGGCGTGTCCGGGAAGGGGTTGGTCCGCAGCAGCCGCACAATCGACGGTTCGTTGGTCAACAGGCCGTGGCACAACGGGATCAGCCAGGGCAGGGCATACGACGGCGATATCGAGGCGAACCACATCAGCCAGTCGAGGCGTAGGTGATACGGGCTCCACTGCCGCGGGAGCCTTCGCACGTCACCGGGTTTGCCCTTGAATTCGTATTCGGTCCAGACGGTCTCGTGCGACTGCACGGCTCGTGCGGTTCCTTCGAGAACCACCTCCTCCCTGGTCCGGTTGATGCTGCCGAACGCGCCGTACGTGTTGACCAGATGCAGCGGGTCGAACGTGCTGTTCATGCGTTGCCTGCGCGAAAGCAGATTCTTGGCCGGACGCCAGCTGAGAACCACCACCATCGCCGCAAATGTGACCACAAGGGCAGCAAACCAATGCGGTTGTGTCGCAGGCATATCCGCGGGCGGTTCGATACCGAGCACTGCCGACACCGTCGAGGTGTCGATCACGCTGATCGCCAAGACGATCGTCAACCAGTTCAGCCATGCGAAATTGCCCGAAAGGACGAGCCACAGCTGGGTGGCTGCGATGACCGCGGCGGCGATACCGGCGATCGGTTGCGGAGCGAACAACCCGAACGGGACGACGAGCTGCGCGAAGTGATTACCGGCCACTTCCATGCGGTGAAACGGCCGTGGCAGGCGATGGAAGAACCAGCTGAGTGGGCCGGGCATCGGTTGCGTCTCGTGGTGGTAGTCCAGACACGTGAGGTCGCGCCAGCAGCGGTCGCCGCGCAGCTTGATCAGCCCGGCGCCGAATTCGACGCGGAACAGCAGCCAGCGCGTCAGCCACATGACGAGCACCGGAGGGGCGACGTCGTTGTTGCCGACGAACACCACCAGTAGGCCCGCCTCCAGCGTCAGCGACTCCCAGCCGAACGAGTACCAGATCTGACCGACGTTGACGATTGACAGGTACAACACCCACAACAGCAGCCAGAGCGCCATCGCACCCCAAACCGGCGCCGCGTCGGCAAGGCCCGCGACCATCGCGGCGGAGATCGCCGCACCGGCCCAGCAGACGGCGGCGAAGAAGCCGTCGTTGTAGCGCAGGTGAAACAGGCTTGGTGTGGATCGGAACGACCGGTGCGCCAAGTAATCCGGCACCGGCAGCATGCCGCGGGTACCGATGAGCCCGCGGAATTGCCGGGCCGCGCACACGAAGGCAATCAGGTATACCGCGGCAACCCCGCGTTCCAGGATCAGCCTGCCCCACCACCACTCGGGCGCCGCTAGCCAGTCCACGGATCAACCTCCACGTCGACCCTAACTCCGGAAGGTCACGGACAGAACGGACTAGTAGAGAACCTTGCGCATGTTGGCCTCCGCGTAGTACTCCTCCAGTTCGGCGAGGCTCATGTCCTTCTTCAGCGCTTGGGCGATCTGCGCAACGCTCGGTAGGGCCGTCGGATTCCAGCTCTCCGGCTTCCACGCGTCCGAGCGCAGAAATGCCTTGGCGCAGTGGAAGAACACCTCTTCGACATCGATCTCCAACGCCAGGATCGGACGCTTACCCTGCACTGTCATCGCGTCGAAGTAGTCGGCGTCGGCGAGGATGCGCGCGGTCCCGTTGATTCGCAGCGTGTCACCGCGGCCGGGGATCAGAAACAGCGTGCCCACATGCGGGCGCTGGAGCACATTGAGGTAGCCGTCGACGCGCTTGTTGCCCGGCCGTTCCGGAATCGCGATCGTGGCGTCGTCGATGACGTGCACGAACCCGGGCGGGTCACCCTTCGGTGACACGTCGACGCGGCCCTGCGCGTCGGTCGTCGCCACGAACCCCAGCGGTGAGTGCGCCAACCAGTCCTGCTGCACGGCGGATAGCCGCGTGCCGACCTTGTTCGCGACGTAGTTGTTCGGGTGTCCGACGATCGCACGCAGATCGTCGACGGACGTCACTTCACGGCGCATGACTCCATGATGCTCGCCTGACGTTCGTTTTCGCGACGCCATTAATTCGAGACGGCGCCGGCTAGCGCGACGTCCGTCGCCTCAAACTGGCTCGCACGTCGGTGTCAGCTCCGAGAAGTGCACCGCGGGCATGTTGTCGACGGTCACGAAATCGGTTCCGGGAGACCACGTCGTACCCGGGATGATCCACGGCGGAACGCCTTTGGGGTACGCGATCGTCAGATCGGAGTAGAACTCGACGTCCTGCGGGCACGCGGGGCTCGGCGAGGTGACCGGGTTCCACGCGTGCACGACGATGGGATTGACCAACGTGGTGCCCTCCGCGCAGTTCGGCTGGCATTCGACGGAGCTGTCGGTGCCGGTGCCGCGGGCACCGTCGACACCCCACGCACTCCACGTCATGTCCTTCATCACGCCAGTGGCGTTGCAGTTGTAGTCGAATGACGCGGGCCGTTGCACCGGAGGCCCGCCCGGGTCGTAGCACTTGCCGATCGCGAAGGTCGTGCCGTCCTGCTCGGCAGGCTCGGCCGAGGCCACGGCGGATCCGCTGAACAGGACTACTGCGCCGGCGGCTGTGGCAAATATGCGGATCATTCCCGGATGCTAGCCGAGCCGCCGAATTGGGCGGCGAGTCGCCTGCGGTCCACCTTGCCGATTCCGCGTCGCGGCACCTCGTCGACGATGTGTATCTCTTTCGGCGCGGCCGTCGGATCGAGTAGCGAGCGGACGTGGGTGCGCAACTCGGTCAGCGTCGGCGGCGCAAAGCCGTCGGCCGCCACGACGGCCGCAACGACTCGCTGGCCCAGCCTGTCGTCGGGCACACCGAAGACCGCGCAGTCGGCGACGCGCGGATGCGATGCCAATGCGGTCTCAACCAGTTGCGGGAACACCGTCAGTCCGCCGGTGCTGATGGCGTCGTCGGTCCGGCCGAGCACTCGAAGCACGCCCGAGGAGTCAAGGGCGCCGACGTCGTCGGTGAGAAACCAGCCCGCCTCCGCGAAGGGGTCGGGTTCGGGCGGATTGCGATAGCCCTTGGCCAGCGTCGCGCCGCCGAGCGCGATCCGGCCCCCGGGATCGATGCGCACTCGTACGCCGGACAGCGGAACGCCGTCGTACACGCAGCCGCCTGCCGTCTCGCTCATGCCGTAGGTGCGGACCACCGAGATTCCCACGGCTGCAGCTCTTTCGGAGATCTTCGACGGCATCGGGCCGCCGCCGATCAGCACGGCGTCGAGTTCGGCGAGCGCCGCGGTGGCGGGTTCGTCGGCCAGCGCCTTGTCCAGTTGGGCAGCCACCAGCGAGGCATACCGACGGCCGCTGCCCATCGCCGCTATCGCTTTCGGAAGTTCGGTCACGTCGAACGGGGACGACACCGCGACCGGCGTGCTGCCCGCAATTACACTGCGCACCAACACTTGTAGGCCTGCAACGTGGTGGGCCGGCAGGGCAAGCAGCCACTGTCCACGACCGCCCAGCCGGTCGTGCGTGGCGTCGGCGCTGGCGGTCAGTGCGGTCGCGGTGAGCATCGCCCCCTTCGGTGTACCCGTGGTGCCCGACGTCGACACCACGACGGCGACATCTTCGTCGATCTCTTCGCCGACGCGCAATGACGTTGTGAGCAAGCGGGTTTGGCGGTCATCATCCGCGGGCACCGGCAGCATGGCGGGTTCGCGGCCGGCCAGAACGGCTTCCACTGCGGGCAGCACCGACAAGGCCGACAGACCTGACGGCACAGGGACGGTGCGCAGGACGGCTATTCCGTCTCCTCCTCGGCGTCTCGCGGGTCGTCGAGCGGCCAGCCCTTGGCGGCAAGGCGGGCCCGCACCCGTTCGATGTCTGCCGGGGCGGGCAGTTCGTCGGTGATCTGGGTGATCAGCACGCCGATGTCGACGTGGTCGAACTCGCCGCGGTCCATCAATTCCTTCACGACAGTCTTGACCTCATCGTCGGTCAACCGCTGCCTCATCAACGCGAAAAGTGGGACGCGGTCGGGGCCGGGCACGCCCTCGGGATACCCGGCGGTGATCCACGCGACGATCTTGGTGAGAAATTTGTTCACCGCTTCTACTCCCAACGGCGTGGCTAACCGACCCTGATCCTACGAAAGCACGATAGTTGACGTGCCGCCGCTCGGCGGACCGCGTCACCGCCACAGGCAAACGTCCCCGACGAACGTCCCGAGACACTAGGTGAACACTGGATGAACACCTCGCGGGTTCCAGCAAAGTGCCTGTTGGGACCGTCCTTTAGGGCCGTTAGCCCCTGGCCAAATTCGCTGAGGATCCCCCAGAATTGCCAACCGTGAGCACAGAGACGATCATCCTGGTGCTGCTGATAGCAACGGCACTGGCATTCGACTTCACCAACGGATTCCACGACACGGGCAACGCGATGGCGACGTCGATCGCCACCGGTGCGCTGAAGCCCAAGACGGCCGTCCTGCTGGCCGGTGTCCTCAACCTCGTCGGCGCGTTCCTGTCGGTCGAGGTCGCCGTCACCGTCACCACGTCGGTGTTGAAGGTGCAGGACAGCAAGAGCGGTCACCTGCTACCGAACGTCACGCCGTCGATGGGCCTCACGATCATCTTCGCCGGCCTGATCGGCGGCATTCTGTGGAACCTGCTCACCTGGCTGTTCGGCATCCCGTCGAGCTCGTCGCACGCGCTGTTCGGTGGACTGATCGGTGCCGGCCTGGCCGCGCTCGGCACCGCGGGCGTCAACTGGCAGGGCATCACCTCGAAGGTGATCATTCCCGCCGTCGCGGCGCCCGTGATCGCCTGCCTCGTCGCGTCCTGCGGAACCTGGCTGGTGTACCGGATCACCCGCAGCGTGATGGCGAAGCGCCGTGAGGAGGGCTTCCGCTGGGGCCAGATCGCCATCGCGTCTCTCGTCGCGCTGTCACACGGCACGAACGACGCGCAGAAGACCATGGGTGTCATCGCGCTCGCACTGATCACCACCGGCCATCTGAACGGTGACGTGAAGAAGGACGGCCTGCCGTTCTGGATCATCTTCAGCTGTGCTCTTGCGATCGGCCTCGGCACCTACATCGGCGGCTGGCGCGTCATCCGCACCCTCGGAAAGGGCCTCGTCGAGATCGAGTCTCCGCAGGGGTTGGCCGCCGAAGCGTCGTCGGCCGCGATCATCCTGAGCTCCAGTGCCGCGGGCATGGCGCTGTCCACCACGCACGTGGCGACCGGTTCGATCCTCGGCAGCGGCGTCGGCAAGCCGGGCGCCGAGGTGCGCTGGGCGGTGGCCGGTCGGATGGCCGTCGCGTGGCTGATCACGCTGCCCGCCGCCGCACTCATGGGCGCGCTGTCGTACTGGTTCTCGGAGGGAATCGAGTCGGTGACCGGTTCGGCCCTGGCCGGCGACGGTGTGATCTTCCTGGTTCTGTGCGCCCTGTCCGGCTACATCTACTGGCGTGCCCAGCAGCAGAAGGTCGACAGCACCAACGTCAACGCCGATTGGGACTCCTCGACCAACTCCGTGGTTCCCGCGGAAGTTCGCGAGGCCGCCAAGGAATCCAAGCCGACGGCGACGGTCTGACCGCGCCAAGATCGAACAAGAACGAGGAAACAAGTCGATGACTTACCTGGAGAGCCATCCTCAAGGTGCTGGTTGTGGGACTGCTCCTTGGCGCCGGTCTGCCCGCGGTCTTCGCGACAGGCATGGTGGCCTTCTCCAACGGTGCGGGCGGCGAGCATGCCGACGGCACCGTCACCGCAGGCAATCCGGCGCTGAAATTACTGGGCCTGTTGCTGTTCGCCTTCGTCGGTCTGGTGATCGTGACCGCACTTCTGTGGATCACCAGGGGCACGATCATTCACCACTTCGGTTTCGATCCGTTCCCCTGCATCAAGAAGGCCTGAAAGGCGAACATGACCGATAACCAGAGCAAGTTCGACAGCGTCCTCGGGTGGCTTCACGACGGCTATCCCGAAGGCGTCCCGCCGAAGGACTACTTCCCGTTGCTGGCGCTCCTCAAGCGGTCGCTGACCGAGGAACAGGTGGTCGCGGCGGCGCAGACGGTGCTCAGGGGAACCGATTCGGACACGGTGAGCGAGCAGGAGATTCGCGACGCCGTGCAGAAGGTCACCGAACAGGAGCCCAATCCGGAGGAGATCCATCAGGTCGCCGCGCGGCTGGCCTCCGTGGGGTGGCCATTGTCGGCGCCTGCCCGCTGAACCCGATTCACCTGGCGGCCTCGGCTCGTTGAGCAGGGGGCCGTTTTAGTTTCTGGTGTCTCGACGCAGCGGATGCGACTCGGGCACCTGGACGAAGATCAGCGTGACGCCGTCGGGGTCGACGACGTGCATCTCGTGCAGACCCCATGGCTCCTGGCGAGCTTCGCGCAATACCGGGACGCCGCGGTCGGCCAGCTCCTTCTCGGTGGCGTAGACGTCGCGCACCTGCAGCCACAGTGTGCCGCCGGCGTTCGGTTCACCGTGGCTTGCGAGCTCGATCAGCGACTGGCCGGCATAGAAGACGGTGCCTGCGCCATAGTCGCGGGCGATCGCCAGCCCGAGCTCGTCGCGGTAGAAGCGCAGCGAGCGTTGGTAGTCGGCCGGCCGGAGGAGCATCCGGCTGGCCAGGATCTCCATCAGCTTTGTCTATCACGTCACGGGCCGGTTCCCGCCGCGACACGGTAACCGCGCACGGCTGCGGCTGGGCCCGTCAGCCGCCTGGCTGAAGCCGCTGCCGCTTCATGATGGCGTTGACCCAGCCGGGGGCGAATGTATCGAGGGCCTTGGCGGTGACCGCCATCCGCGGCGCTATGCGCACGGGCCGGGCGCGCGCCGCGGTGACCATCCAGTCGGCGGCCTCGGCCGCCGTGAGCGCGGGCAGCCCATCGTAGGCCTTCGTCGGCTCGATCATCGGGGTGGCCACCAGCGGGTAGTACAGCGTCGTCGAGTGAACGCCCTTGTGCGACCATTCGGTCTCGATGACCCTGCTGACCGCCGACAGCGCCGACTTCGACGCGTTGTAAACCGAAAACAGCGGCGATGATTCGCTCAACACGCCCCACGTTGCGACGTTGATGATGTGACCGTCGCCGCGCTCGAGCATTCCCGGCGCAAGGCCGCGGATGAGTCGCAGCGGCGAGTAGTAGTTGAGCGCCCATCGTGCGCTCGACGTCGTGCCATCGCTCGAGTGACTCGGCCAGCGGGCGCCGGATCGAACGGCCGGCATTGTTGATGAGGATGTCCACGCCGCCGATCTCGCTCTCGACGCGGGCCGTGAGCGCGTCGACGGCGTCGAGATCAGCCAGATCGCAGTCGATCGCCAGCGCGTCGCCGCCGCCGGCGAGGATCCGATTAGCGAGGTCGTCCAGCAGGTCCTTGCGGCGAGCCACCACGACGACGGTCGCGCCGCGGCGGGCGAACTTCTCGGCGGCCACCTCGCCGATTCCCGACGATGCGCCGGTGAGCAGGATGCGCTTGCCCTCGAGGTCGACCTCGTCGCGGTCGGGGCGGTACAGCATCAACTGTGGGGCGATCGGCGGTCGCATGCTGGCCAGCACCAATTCGTCGGCCAGCCGCCGCAACGGGCTCTTACTCACGCGTGGAGTCTAGGGACCGCGAAACGATGAATTGGCTCGCGCTGGGAAAGTAACCCTCGCGCCCGACTGAATCCGCAGCGTGGACTATGATTTTGCGTGTTCGTGAAGGGGAGTATTCCTCCGCGGCACTCGTCGTCATCACGGAAGGCCCCATGGCCGACCCGGCGGTGCCGGCCTCGGCAGCCCGAGGCGGAAGAGACCTTCGGGCCGTAGCGTGATGCCGTCCGGAGGTCGACCTTGAATTCCATTGTCTCACCGCTGGTTTGGGTCATCACCGTTGTCGTGTTGATCGGAATCATCGTTCTGGATCTCGCGGTGATCGGCCGACGACAGCGCACGGTCACCACCAAGGACGCCGTCCGCTGGGTCCTCGTTTACATCGGGCTGGCGGCGGCCTTCGCCGCGGGGCTGTTCGTGTTCCTGCCGGGCGCAGTGGGCCAGCAGTTCGTCGCCGGCTACATCACCGAATACAGCCTGAGCGTGGACAACCTGTTCGTGTTCATGATCATCATGACGCGGTTCTCGGTGCCCGAACTCGCCCAGGACAAGGTGCTCTACATCGGGATCATCCTGTCGCTGGTGTTGCGCGCCGTCTTCATCTTCGCCGGAGCCGCCGCGATCGCCGCGTGGAGCTGGGTGTTCTACATCCTCGGCGGCTTCCTGGTCTACACCGCGATCCAGCTGGCTATCGAGGACCCCGACGACGAGCCGGACTTCCACAACATCCGCGCGCTGCGGGGCCTGCGGCGGATCCTTCCGCTCAGCGAGGACTACGACGGCCGCAAGCTGATCACCCGCACCGACAAGCGTCGGGTGGTCACGCCGCTGGTGATCGTCGTTGCCTCAATCGGCATCGCCAACGTCGTGTTCGCCCTCGATTCGATCCCGGCGATCTTCGGGCTGACCAACGACGCGTACATCATCTTCACCGCCAACGCGCTGGCACTGATGGGCCTGCGGCAGCTGTACTTCCTGATCGGCGGCCTGCTCCAGAAGGTCGTCTACCTCAGCAAGGGGCTGGCCGTCATCCTCGGCTTCATCGGCGTCAAGCTGATCATCGAGGCGCTGCACCATTCCCATCTCGACGAGTTCGGCTCGTTCCGTCTGCCCGAGATCGGGATCGTGACGTCGCTGCTGTTCATCGTCGCCACGCTGGCCATCACGACGGTGCTCAGCCTGATCAAGACCAACCGCGACGCCCGCCGAGCAGCCACCGCCGACGCCGAGTGATTTCGGCGTGATTACTGTCGCGCACCGATAGAAATCACGCCGAAATCGCTAGAAGTAGCGCGGGAATTGGCTCCAGTCCGGGTCGCGCTTCTCCAGGAACGCGTCGCGGCCCTCGACGGCCTCGTCGGTCATGTAGGCCAATCTTGTTGCCTCACCGGCGAATAGCTGTTGGCCCATCAGGCCGTCATCGGTCAGGTTGAACGCGTACTTGAGCATCCGGACGGCCTGCGGCGACTTGCCGTTGATGGCCGAAGCCCACTCCAGCCCGACGGTCTCCAGGTCGGCATGGTCGGCGACCTCGTTGACCGCGCCCATCGCGTGCATCTGCTCGGCGTCATACGGCCTGCCGAGGAAGAAGATCTCGCGGGCGAACTTCTGGCCGACCTGCTTGGCCAGATACGCGCTGCCGTAACCGCCGTCGAAACTGCCCACGTCGGCGTCGGTCTGCTTGAAGCGGGCATGCTCGCGGCTGGCCAGCGTCAGGTCGCACACCACGTGCAGGCTGTGCCCACCGCCCGCGGCCCAGCCGTTCACCAGGCAGATGACGACCTTCGGCATGAACCGGATCAGCCGCTGCACCTCGAGGATGTGCAGCCGGCCCGCACGCGCGACGTCGACGGTGTCGGCCGTCTCGCCGGCCGCGTACTGGTAGCCGGTGCGGCCGCGGATGCGTTGGTCGCCACCGGAACAGAACGCCCAGCCGCCGTCCTTCGGCGACGGCCCGTTGCCGGTCAACAGGACGACGCCGACGTCGGGCGACATCCGGGCGTGGTCGAGAACGCGGTAGAGCTCGTCGACGGTGTGCGGCCGGAACGCGTTGCGCACCTCCGGCCTGTCGAACGCCACCCGCACAGTCGGCTGCGGCTTCCCGTCGACGACGTGACGGTGATATGTGATGTCGGTCAACTCGAAGCCGTCGACCGGCCGCCACTGCGCGGGGTCGAATGGGTTCTTGTC
Organism: uncultured Actinomycetota bacterium; assembly: GCA_963813275.1. Taxonomy (GTDB): domain Bacteria; phylum Actinomycetota; class Actinomycetes; order Mycobacteriales; family Mycobacteriaceae; genus Mycobacterium. The sequence goes on from CAWEYH010000007.1 coordinate 391,154, forward strand.
AGAGCTCATTCGGACGACTCTAAGCGCAGACTTTCAGTGCTCGACCGCCGCCACGGAGATGCTGTGCTGCCCGGCGCTGTCAGGGCCTTCGTTTGCGACGTAGAGCCTGCTCCCATCTTCGCTGAAGCACATGCCCCGTGGCTTGGCGAATCCGAAGATGGTGTCGATGGTGCGCGGCTGGTCCAGCGTCAGGTCGACCACGCACACCGTGCTTGATTCGCGGTTGCTCGTATATGCACGCGTGCCAGAGGCATTCACTGCGACGTGAAGTGGCTCCCTGCCGACTCCGACATTTCGAACCGTCTGGCTTTCGATGTCGTAGATGCCGACGGTGGTGGCGAAGATCCGACCGAAGACGAGACTCTTGCCGTCGGGAGTGATCGCCATCTCCTGCGGATCTCCGAGCAGACGGAGCTTTCGCGTCATCTGCGGAGGATCGAGAGTGGCGTCGACCTCGACTATCGCATCAGACGACGGACATCCCGCGTAGATCCGCCGCCCATCGCGGCTGACAACGACAGTTTGTGGCTCCGCGCCGAGAGGAATGCTCGCAACGGTCGACGCTCGGTCGGGGTCGAAGACTCCGATGCTCTCGCTTCCGAAGCCTGCGAAATACAGCAGCCGTTGGGTCGGACTCGCGGCCAGATCGAAAAGCCCGCGCGCCGGATCGATATCGCGCATTGCGATGGTGTCGAACCGCCCAGGGATGATCTCGATGATCTGGTCCGCCGTAGCGCTATTGGCGACGACATAGATTCTGCGATCCGGCGAACCCTCGACAATGGTGTCAGGTATCGGAATTGTCCGGTGGAAATCGAGCATCACGACCGCGCCTGTGCCCGAGGCGACGACGGACTCCACTTCCTTGGTGGCGGTCTTCACCTTGGTGACGCCGACCGCGGTGACACTAGTGGCATACACAACTGATCCGATCGCAGCCAAGTGTGTGCTCGGGCCCGGCATGGGGATCATGTCGATGACCTTGTTAACGGGATCAGCCATGCATAAAGGCTAGGGCGTGCCTGTGTCCCAGTTGCGAAATTCCTGCGAAACCACCGTCACACGGGATCGAAGCGGAAGACGGGGCAGCGGCCCGCCAGCGCCTCGTACTCGTCGGGGTTGGGTCCCGACACCAGGCCGGCGTTCTTCAGGAAGCTCACGCCGGTCGGCACTTCGCTCGGGAACAACCGCAGCAGCGGCCGTGCCTCGTCGGCCGGAAGCTCCACCATCCGAATGCGTTCGGTGTCGCGTCCCTGTCGCAGCTCGGCCTCACCGGCCGCGCGCACGTTGGCCGCCCAGTCGCTGCCGGGCAGCCCGCCGAGCACGTATCGCTTACCGTCGACGGTCATCGGCGTGATCGGTGTCGAGCGCATCTTGCCCGACTTTCGGCCGCGCACCGTGAGGATCATCGGGCCCTTGCCGCCGAACCCGAAACCGAGCCGCTGCACGCCGATCATCGCCTTGTTCACGTACTTCAGCCACCACGGCGGCCGGATACGCTCCGCGTCGGACATAGCAGCGACGCTACGTGACGGGGTCGATGCGAAACACCGGGCAGCGGCCCGCCAAGCCCTCGGCCTCCTCGGGAGTGCCCTCGGTGAGCAGGCCGACCCGTTTCATCAACTCGACGCCCGTCGGCACCGCCGCGGGGAACGCCCGCAGCACCGGACGCGCCTCGTCCGGCGACAGCTCCACCATCCGGACCCGCTCGGTGCGTCGACCCTGAGCCAGCGTCACGACACCCGCGGCGCGGACGTTGTTGACCCAGTCCGCCCCTGGATAGCCGTTGACGACGTAGCGCTTGCCGCCGACGTCCATGGGCGTGACGGGTGTCGAGCGCGGCCGGCCTGTCTTGCGGCCAGGTGCGGTCAGCACCACCGGCGACTCGACGCGCGAAATCGGCAGGCCAAGCCGCAGCATGACCATCAACACCTTGTTCACCGGCTTGAGCCACCGCGGTGGCCGGATGCGCTCCCCGTTCGGCATGCCCCGACGTTACTGCGCGCCCAGTGCGATGCCGTGGCCGGTCAGCGCGCTGCGCAGGCCATCGGGTCGCTGCGCCGTCGGCAGCGGATCGACCAGCAGGAAGCCGCACCCGAGCGCACGGGCGCCGCCGTCGGCCTCCTCGCTGTCGCCGACCATCACCGCCTGGTCTGCAGCGACGCCGAGCCTCGTCAGGGCGGTTTCGAAGATCGCGGGGTCCGGCTTGACGGCGCCGACCTCGAACGACAGCACGAACTCGTCGACGTCGCCTGCCGCGCCGATGGACTCGAAGGCAGGCCGCAGGTCGAATGCGATGTTGGACACCACCGCCGTCTTGATCCCCTGGCGCTGAAGGGCTCCGAGCACGTCGGCGGTGTCCGGATACGGCGTCCAGTTCATCGGGTCGATGAGCAGACCGTAGAGGGCTTCGGCGTTGTGGTCGGTCAGCCCGGACTCCCGCAGCACATGCAGGTAGGCCTCCCGGTGCAGGTGCGGGGCGAGATCGCGGTTGATCCACGCGTGGTAGGCCTCCGGCGTCATCTCGACGTGCTGGCCGGTGGGCGCGGTCATCCTGCGCATCAGCTCGGCCTGAACATGCCCGTCGACCTCCTTCTCGTAGACCTGCATGCCCTCGAACCAGCTGTCGTCCTCCTCGAGGCGGAACAGGGTGCCGGAATAGTCGAACAGCACCGCACGTACACCCACGTCGAAATCCTTTCATGACGGTCAGGTGTGGAATCGCGGCCACCGGTTATCCAACGGCGGTGAACGAGCCGACCACCAACACCGCACGGCTGGCCGCGCGGCCGATCGCCGAGGGCGGCACCGACGTAAACGAGTGGACGCAGTGGCGGCCCGATTTTCCTCCGCTGGACGTCGACGGCTGCCCGGCGCTCGTTCTGGTCGCAGCGCATCCGGACGACGAGACGCTGGGCCTCGGCGCCACCGCGGCCATGCTCGCCGGCCGCGGAATCGAGGTGCAGGTGGTCGCGGCGACTGACGGCGAGGCGGCGTATCCCGCGGACATCGACCGTCGCAAGGAGCTGGCGATGCTGCGCCGCGACGAACTCGTCGCCGCCACGGAGCGACTCGGCCTGCCGAAGCCGATCTTCCTGGCCATACCGGACGGCGAGGTGGCCAGTCACGAGCGGGGGCTGAGCGTGCGGCTCGGCGCGGTGCTGGCCGGCTTCGACCGCGGCACGTGGTGCGCGGCGACCTGGCGCGGCGACGGACATCCCGATCATGAGGCGACCGGCCGTGCGGCGGCGGCCGCCGCCGGCAACGCAGGCGCGGTGTTCATCGAATACCCAATCTGGATGTGGCACTGGGCAACTCCCGGTGATTCCGCGGTCCCTTGGCACCGCGCACGGCGACTGGCGGTGACACCTGGTGAGCTGGCGGTCAAGGAGAAGGCGATGCAGTGTTTCGCCAGCCAACTGGCCCGCGCTGACGGGCCTGCCCTGCTGCCACCGGACGTCGTCGAGCGGCAGATGGCGGTGGGGGAGATCGTTTTCGTCTGACAGCGGGCCGAGGGTGTGAAGAGGCCGTTTCGGGGTATCTACCAGGCATGGAACTCGCCAAGGCCGTCGTCGTGGTGCCTGCGCACAACGAGCGTGAGAACTTGCCGCGGTGTCTGCGGGCACTGGCGACGTCGGCGATGTGCCTGCCGGTTCCGGTGCTGGTCGTCGTCGTGCTCGACGCCACCGACGACGGCAGCGATCGCCTTGTCGAGGAGTTCGGCCCCGACATGCATTTCGTCGCCGTCGACGCAGGCAATGTCGGTGCCGCCCGGGCGGCGGGCTTCGAGTACGCCCAACCGTTGTGCGACGGCGTCGACCCCGCGCGGACCTGGTATGCGACGACCGATGCCGACAGCGTGGTTCCCGCCGACTGGCTGCTGCGCATGACCGCCGCCGATGCCGACATCGTCCTCGGCGTCGTGCGGGTGCCGTCCTGGCGCAACTACCCGGCCGAGGTGGCCCGTCGCTACCTTCGCTCATATCACTCAAAGGGCCCCGGCCACAACCACATTCATGGCGCGAACATGGGTTTCCGGGCCGACGCGTACTGGGATGTGGGCGGCTTTCGCGCACTGCCGACGGGTGAGGACGTCGAACTCGTCGACCGGTTCGAGGCTGCGGGTCTGCGCATTCACCGGGATGCCGAGTTGTCGGTTGCCACGTCGGATCGCCACGACGGCCGAGCCCCTGGCGGGTTCGCACACCACCTGCGTGAGCTCTCGGGTTCGGTGCGGCGGCGGACGGCCGGTGATCGGAGGTGATCAGCGGCCTGGTCGGACGCTGGCTGGCAGCAGGCGAATTGGACCTCCCGCTGCCGGGGTCGGGTCAGACCGCGCTGCGATGGCACCGGCTGGCCGAAATGACTCAGGCCGACGTGGTCGCCGGGCGGCTTGCCGAGGCACACACCGACGGCGTCGCGATCCTGGCCGAGTTGCGAGGTGCCGATCCCAAACCCGATCAGCTGTGGGGAGTTTGGGCCGCGGAATCGCCCGAAGCGGTGCTTCGTGCGCACGGCGACGGTGACGAGGTGACGCTCGACGGCACGAAGGTCTGGTGCTCCGGTGCGGGCATCTGCACGCACGCGCTCGTGACGGCACACCTCGACGGGGGTGGGCGCGGCCTGTTCGCCGTCGACCTGAGCGACCGCAATGTGCATCCGCTGCCGAGCAATTGGCGTAATCCTGGGATGGCGGGATCGGACACCCGCTCCGTCCAATTCCACGGCGCGCCCGCCATCGCCGTCGGCGCGCCGGGGGAGTACCTCGACCGGCCGGGATTCTGGCACGGTGCGATCGGGGTCGGTGCGTGCTGGCTCGGCGGGGCGCGCGCCGTCGCTGCGCCCCTGTACGAGAAGGCCGGCCGTGACTCCGTCGACCCGCACACCCTGGCGCACCTCGGCGCCGTGGACGCCGCACTCGCCGCGGCCGAGGCGACGCTGCGTGTCGGCCGCCTGTCAGGTCGACGCCGACCCGCTGAACCGCGACGGGCGAGCCGAGCTGATCGCCCGGCGCACCCGCGCGGTGGTCGAAACGGCCGTCGACGAGGCGATCACCCGAACCGGAAGGGCCCTCGGCCCCGGCCCGCTGGCGCAGGATGGCCGGCATGCGCAACGGGTTGCCGACCTGACCATGTACGTGCGGCAGAGCCACGCAGAGCGCGACCTCGCCGAGCTCGGCCGGCTGGCGGGGCGCGGTCAATGACCGCCCGGCTCCCGGACGCGTACTTCGATCGGATGTACGCGGCGTCGGCCGACCCGTGGCAGCTGCAGGAGCGGTGGTACGAGCAAGCGCAAGTTCGCGATCACTTCGGCGCTGCTGCCCCAACCGAGCTATCGGCACGCCTTCGAGCCAGGCTGTTCCGTCGGTGTGCTGACCGAGCAGCTCGCCCAGCGGTGCGACCACGTGACCGCCACCGACATCGTGCCCGCCGCACTCGATGCGACGGGTCGGCGACTGCAGCCACGCCGGCGTCCGTCAGAGGGTGACGCTGTTGCGCAGCGCACTCGACGAACCTTGGCCGAAGGGCCATTTCGACCTTGTGGTGCTCTCCGAGGTCGGCTACTACCTGGATGCCGATGCACTGCGCGTCGTGCTCGAGCGGGAGGTGCCGAGACTGTTGTCGGGTGCGACGGTGATCGCCGCGCACTGGCGGCACCGCGTCGAGGACTACCCGATGACCGGTGACCACACCAACGAGGTCATCGCCGCGACGCCCGGCCTGCATCACATCGGCGGATACCGCGACGACGACGTGGTCATCGACGTGTTCGACACCGCGACGTCGCTGTCGGTTGCGACCCGCACCGGGGTGCCTGGCGTCTAACCGCTGCGGGCACGAATAGCCTTGTCCGTGAGCACTTCTCGCTCACGCTCGTTGTCGGTGAGTTCGGCTGCGCGGGTGAACTCGGCGGCGGCCTCGTCGTTGCGTCCGAGTCGGGCCAGCAGCTCGCCGCGGACGCTGGGCAGCAGGTAGGACTCGTCGAGGCCGGTCAGCCCGTCGACGATCGCCAGCGCGCGGCAGGTTCCCTCGGAAGGGTCAGCCATCGCCACCGCGACGGCCCGGTTCAGCTCGACGACCGGCGAGCGTGCGACCTGGATCAGCCCGTCGTAGAGCAGGACGATGCGGTCCCAGTCGGTGTCGGCGGCGGTCGGCGCGGTCGCGTGGCATTCGGCCAGCGCGGCCTGCAACGCGTACGGGCCCCAGCCGCTGCCCCTGTTGTCGACGGCCTCGGCGGCGCGCTTTAACGCGGCGACCCCGCGGCCGATCTGCGCGCGGTCCCACTTGGTGCGGTCCTGATCCTCCAGCAGGATCGGCGTCCCGGTTTCGTCGGTGCGCGCTCCGAACCGCGACGACTGAAACTCCATCAAGCGACACCAGCCCGTGCACCTCGGGCTCGTCGGGCACCAGCGCCGCCAGCACCCGGCCCAGCCGCAGCGCCTCGCTACACAGCTCGTCGCGGATCCAGCGCTGGCCGAACGACGCCGAATAGCCCTCGTTGTAGATCAGGTAGATCACCGAAAGCACCGCGGACAGCCGTTGCGGATACTCGGACCGCTCCGGCACCTCGAACGGCACGTCGGCGGCCGCCAGGGCCTTCTTCGCCCGGGTGATGCGCGCCGCGATCGTCGGCGCCGACGACAGGAAGGCCCTGGCGATCTCCTCGGTCGTCAGGCCGCCGACCACGCGCAGCGTCAGCGCGATCTGTCCTTCACGGGACAGCACCGGATGCGACGAGATGAAGATCAGCCGAAGCACGTCGTCGTCGATGCGGTCGGGATCCCATGGCGGCTGGTCGATTTGGGTTTCCAGCTCGCGGGCCAGCGTCGCGTACTTGGCGTCGAGGTTGTCCTGCCTGCGCCAGTAGTCGATGGCCTTGCGCTTGGCCACCGTGGTCAGCCAGGCACCCGCGCTGCGCGGCACACCGGTATCGGGCCACTGTGTCAGCGCGTCGACGAGTGCGTCGGCCGCCAGGTCCTCGGCCAGTCCGACGTCGCCGACCGCGCGCGTCAGCGTCGCGACGATCCTTGCGGCCTCCATCCGCCACACCGCATCGACGGTCTGGCGGATGTCGGTCCTCGGCACGAAGTCACCGTATCCGCTCGGTCCGCCCCTCCTGTCACACGTGTCCCGCCGAGCGGCATGGGACGCGGGCACGTTGCATAGGGTCGACTCGTGGGCGAAACTCCGCGCTTAGGGCTCCGCGCCCGCGCCCGCGCGCGCGTCGAGGAGCTGCTCGCCCGCGAACGCCGGGTGATCCTCGGCATCACGGGGCCGCCCGGCGCGGGCAAGACCAGGCTGGCCGAGATCGTGGTGTCAACACTTGATGACGCCGTGCACATTCCGATGGACGGCTTCCACCTCGCCGACGCCGAGTTGCGCCGGCTCGGACGGCTGGACCGCAAGGGCGCGATCGACACGTTCGACGGCGACGGCTACCGCGCGCTTCTGGATCGACTCCGCGCTACGCCGACGCACACCGTCTACGCGCCTGCGTTCGACCGGGACATCGAACAGCCGATCGCGGGCAGCATCGCGGTGCCGCCGGAAGCGAGGCTCGTTGTCACCGAAGGCAACTACCTGCTGGACGACGCGCAACCATGGCCGTCGGTGCGCGATCAGCTGTCGGAGGTGTGGTTCATCGACGTGCCGCGAGACGAACGACACCGCCGCCTCGTCGCGAGGCACGTCCAGTTCGGCAAGTCTCCCGAACAGGCAGAGGCATGGGTGCGCACCGTCGACGAGCCCAACGCCGACCGCATCGAAAAGTGCTGCGCCAAGGCTGATTTGGTGGTGACAGGCTAACCGACAGCGCGGCTTGCGCCCTCCCAGAACTGCGCTCGCACGGCCTTCTTGTCCGGCTTGCCGAGCGCCGTGACGGGCACCGAGTCGACGACGATCACCTGCTTGGGCGACTGCACGGACCCCTTGCGGTCCTTGACCGCGGCCTGGATCTCGGCCGTCACCCTTGCGACCGCTTCGTCATCGCTCGGCGCGTCGGGGCGCAGCACGATGACGGCCGTCACCGCCTCGCCCCACTTCTCGTCGGGTGTGCCGATGACGCAGACCTGCGCGACCGACGGGTGTTCGGCGACAACGTCTTCCACCTCGCGCGGGAAGACGTTGAAGCCGCCGGTGACGATCATGTCCTTGGTGCGGTCGACGATGTACCAGAAGCCGTCCTCGTCTTCGCGGGCCAGGTCGCCGGTGTGCATCCAGCCGTCGCGGAACGTCTCGGCCGTCGCCTCCGGCTTGTTCCAGTAGCCGCCGGACACCAGCGGCCCGGACACGCAGATCTCGCCGACCTCGCCCTGCGGCACGGGCTTTCCGTCGTCGCCGAGCAGTGCGGTCCGGCAGAACACGGTCGGCCGGCCGCATGACGTCAGCCGCTTCTCGTCGTGATCGCCCTTGGGCAGATAGGTGATCACCATCGGCGCCTCGGACTGCCCGTAGTACTGGGCGAAGATCGGGCCGAACCGCTCGATCGCCTCCTTCAGCCGCACCGGGTTCATCGCCGAGGCGCCGTAGTAGACGGTCTCCAGCGACGACAGGTCGCGAGTGTGCGAATCCGGGTGGTCCATCAGCGCGTAGATCATCGACGGCACCAGCATCGTCGCCGTGATCTTCTGCTCCTCGATGGTCTTCAGCACCTCGGCCGGGTCGAACTTGGTGAGCACGACCAGCTCGCCGCCCTTGATGATGGTCGGCACGAAGAACGCCGCGCCCGCGTGCGACAGCGGCGTGCACATCAGGAACTTCGGATTCTCCGGCCACTCCCACTCGGCGAGCTGAATCGTCGTCATCGTGGTGATCGACTGGACCGTGCCGATCACGCCCTTCGGGCTTGCCGGTCGTGCCGCCGGTGTAGGCCATGCCGCCGATGTGATCGGGCGGAAGGTCGGCGGCCACCACCGGCTGCGGCTGGTACTTGGCGGCCTCGGCGGTCAGGTCGACGGCCGACGTCCGACAGCGCGTCGGGCACCGGGCCGATCGTCAGGATCTGCTTGAGGCCGGGCACCTTCTCCAGCAGCCCGGCGCCCGCTCGACGAACATCGGGTTCGGATCGATGATCAGCGACGTGACGCCGGCGTCGTTCAGCACGTAGGCGTGGTCGTCCAGCGACCCGAGAGGGTGTAGTGCCGTGCGCCGGTAGCCCTGGGTCTGGCCTGCGCCGAGGATCATCAGCACCTCGGGCCGGTTGAGCGAGAGCAGGCCGGTGGCCACTGCCACTGCCCGCGCCGAGCGCCTCGAACGCCTGTATGTACTGGCTGATGCGGTCGGCCAGCTCACCACCGGTCAGGGTGGTGTCGCCGAGGAACAGCACGGGCTTGTCCTTGTTGCGCTTGAGCGCGCCGACAGTGAGGTGGCCGGAGTGCAGGGGATGGCGAAGCAGATCATCCGTCATAGAAGACAGACTAGAACGTGTTACAGATTTGGTGGCAAGGGCCGCGGGATTGGGCAGGGCGATGAACGTTCTAGACCGGACGGCCTGGCGCGGCCATCCTCGACCTGCCGCGAGCGAGGTAGGCCGAGGGCATCTGCCCGTCGGACGCCGCCCGCGCAGTCGACGGCATCACTGGCGCGACCTGATGGACGTCAGCCCGCGACGTCGCGCGCGAACTGGCCAGGACGGGCGACGTCGAGATCACGCAGAAGGGCGACGTCGTCGACCCCGACGCCGACTGGCGCGGATCGCCGTCCGATCAACAGCGATTGGAATCGTCACTCGCGTTCGGTGGGACGAACTCAGTAGCGCTCTACTGCAATCTCGCCCAGCTCGGCGCGGTACTACTCAGTCGCGAATTTGTCGGCGTCCGCGCGGGCCTGTGCCGCGATCTTCTCGGCCAGGTCGGCACGCCACTGGATCTCCTTCTGCGATCCACGGGTTGTCCGGCGGAAACTCATCGGTCTCGGACACCCGGCGCACCTCGAGCTTGACGCCCTTGCCCAGCGGCACCTTCTGCGCCCACTGCTTGGCCTCTTCCTTGGACGACACGTCGAGGATCCAGAAACCGTTGAACAGCTCCTTGGCCTCGGTGTACGGGCCGTCGGTGACGTACGGGCGGGTCGGAGTTGAAGTCGACGACGAAGCCCTCCTCGGGTCCGGTCAGGCCCTCACCGGCCAGCATCACACCGGCCTTGATGAGCTCCTCGTTGAACCGGCCCATCGACTCGATGACGTCGTTGAAGTCGATGTTCTGCTTCCTGCATCGCAACCTCGGCCTCGGGGGTGGACCGCATGATCAGCATGTAGCGCGACATTGAAATGTCTCCTTCGTTCTGTGGTGAAGGGGCACGTCCATCGTGCCCTCGTTGACACGTCGAACGGCAACCCCGCCGAATCGACACGGTCTGGGAAAAAACTTTCAAGAAAAGTTTTGGAAAAAGTGTGCGAGTGCCGTGCCGCCGTCGCTCCTACCCGTGAGAGCAGCCCAAACAGGCAAGCGCCACCAGACAACAGGAGCGATCATGAACACCTACTACGCCCCCCAGAACAGCCACTACGGCTATCCCAACGTCCACTACGCGCCGGTTCCGCAGCCCCAGTACGCCCCGATGCCCGTCGCCGCCGCCCAGAATTCCGGCCAGGGCATGAAGATGGCCGCAGGCGCGCTGGCCCTGCTGGCCATCGGTATCGGCGCCTTCGCGGTGATGTTCGGCATGAAGCACAACACGGGCGTGGAGACCACCAGCGCGCAGAGCGCGCCCAGCACGGTCATCAACCTGCCGTCGGAGATCAACATCCCGTCGCTGAATTCCTCGACTTCGCCCGCTCCCGTCGTCGTGAACAATCCCGCTCCCCGCGTCATCACGATCCCCGGCCAGGCTCCGGCCCAGGCGCCAGCGCAGGCTCCGGCCCAGAACCAGGCCCCCGCGCAAAACCAGGCTCCGGCCCAGAATTCGGACGACGCGCAGAAGCAGGCAGACGCGCAGAAGCAGGCCGACGAGAAAGCGGCCGCAGACGCGAAGGCCGCCGCGGATGCGAAGGCCGCTGCGGACGCGAAGGCGAACGCGCAGAAAGCCACCGACCTCAAGGCACAGGCGGCCGGCTTGCGTCAGCAGGCCCAGCAAGTGCGTCTCGACGCTACGTTGCAGCTCCCGGGTTCTCAGGCGAAGGCCGATGAGCTGGCAAAGGCGGACTCTCTCGAGGCGCAAGCCGCGTCGTTGGAGGCCCAGGCTGCCGCACTCGGTGGCTGACCGCCGCGACGCACACCCAGCCCAGGCTTTCCGGCCTGGGCTGGGTTCATTTCTGCCTGCTGCTTGCCGGCTTCCAGAACAATGGCCCCGTGCCCAACGCTGAGCTTGTCATTTACGGAACAGTGCTGACGGTCGACGAGTCACAACCCACCGCGGAGGCGCTGGCCGTCACCGGCGGTCTGATAGTGGCCGTCGGCAGCCGCGCCGACATCGAACCGCTCGTCGGCCCCGACACCGAAGTGCTCGACATCGGCGACGGCTGCGTGATGCCGGGACTCATCGAAGCGCACGGGCACCCGCTGATGGAGGCCATCGCGCTGTCGGACCGGCTGGTCGACATCCGGCCGGTCACGATTCCCGACGCCGATGCCGTCGTCGGCGCGATACGTAATGAGGTGGCCAACCGCGGCGCCGACGGCGCCTACCTCAACGGCTGGGATCCGCTCCTGCAGCAGGGTCTGCCGGAGCCGACGCTGGAGTGGCTGAACGGCATCGCGCCGGACGGCCCGCTGGTCGTCATCCACAACTCCGGACACAAGGCGTTTTTCAACTCGGCGGCGGCCGCGCGGACCGGGCTGACCCGCGACACACCGGACCCCAAGGGCGCCAGGTTCGGCCGCGACGCCAACGGTGACCTCGACGGCTCCGCCGAGGAGACCGGTGCGGTGTTCCCGCTGCTGGCCGGGGCGATCCAGCCCAGCGACTATCCGGCGATGCTGCTCGCCGAGTGCGCACGGCTCAATCGCGCGGGCCTGACCACCTGTTCGGAGATGGCCTTCGACCCGCTGTTCCGGCCGATGCTCGACCAGCTTCGTGACGAACTGACGGTCCGGCTGCGCACCTACGAGATGTCCACCGCGAAGATGACCACCGACGAAGCGGTGGACAACGGTGACGACACCGTGCGTCAGGTCGGCATCAAGATCTGGGTCGACGGTTCGCCGTGGGTCGGCAACATCGACCTCTCGTTTCCGTATCTGGACACCGACGCCACGCGCGCCATCGGGGTGGTGCCGGGTTCGTGCGGGCACGCGAACTACACCCGCGAACAGCTCACCGAGATCGTCGAGGCCTACTTCCCGCTGGGTTGGCAGATGGCGTGTCACGTGCAAGGCGACAAGGGCGTCGACACCATCCTCGACGTCTACGAGGAGGCGCTGAAGAAACATCCGCGCACCGACCACCGGCTGCGGCTCGAGCACGTCGGCGCGATCAGCGACGAACAGCTGCAGCGCGCAGCAGATCTCGGCGTCACGTGCAGCATCTTCGTCGACCAGATCCACTACTGGGGTGACATCATCGTCGACGGCCTGTTCGGGCCCGAGCATGGATCGCGTTGGATGCCATGCGGTTCCGCGGTCGCGACCGGCATGCGCATTTCGCTGCACAACGATCCACCCGTCACGCCCGAGGAGCCGCTGCGCAACATCAGTGTCGCGGCCACCAGGACAGCGCCGAGCGGGCGAGTGCTGGGACCCGAGGAGCGGCTGACCGTCGAGCAGGCGATCCGTGCGCAGACGATCGACGCCGCATGGCAGCTTTTCAGCGACGACGCGATCGGCTCGTTGGAGGTCGGCAAGTACGCGGACCTGGTTGTGCTGTCAGCGGATCCGCGCACCGTCGACCCAGCGGTCGTCGCCGACCTCGAGGTCCGCGCTACATATTTGGCGGGCCGCGAGGTGTACGCGAAGGTCTAGGCTTTCACCGCTCGACCGGGATCGCGATTTCGTTGCGGCGCCGGAAGGGCAAGGTCCACGGCGGGTCGTAGAACCACGCAGTGGGCTTGCCGATGGGTTCGACTCCGGCACTGTGTAGCGCATCGAGTAGTTCGGCCGTTCGGGATGCGACGGCGGCAGGCCCGCGGTCGCCGCTGAACCGCAACACCGCGACGGTCTCGCCTGGGACGGACACCAGTGTGACGTCGTCGTCATCTGGCGTGGGGAGAGTATCCAGCGTCCACTTCGACGGCATGAAGAACCGGATGGTCCAGCGGTCGTCAGGCGTGCGCGACTGGGCGACCGGCGCCGTCATCGCAATATCGTCGCCCCGGCGGTCGGACTGCTGGGCGACCGGTGCGGTCATCGAGATGTTCTGGTCGCGGTGATTTGCGCCGAAGATGTAGTTGGCCAATCGCCGGAAACCGACGTTGCGAGCCCGGCCCTCCTCTGCCGCGACCGTTGTTTCGGCCGCGAGGCGCGGACCGTACGTGCGCAACTCGACCACATCGGTGAGCCGGGTGCTGAGGTAGTGCGGCTCCTCGGTGCCGAATCGGATACCGAAGACCGACAGGGCCGACTCCGCGATCTGGATGGGTAGCTTCGTCATTTGCATCACCTGAGACTTATCCCGGCGACACCGCCTTTGAAACCCAGGAATCATTACCGAACTCTTACCGACTATGACGTCATGGATCATTGAGGCCGTGCCGTCAGTCAGCGGACATCGTCGACCGCCTGCATGTCGTCGCGCTGCCGATGCGGGTGAAGTTCCGCGGCATCACGGTTCGCGAGCTGGCGCTGATCGACGGCCCCGCCGGCTGGGGTGAGTTCGGCGCCTTCCTCGAGTACGAACCGCCAGAGGCCGCGGCGTGGCTGGCCGCCGCGGTCGAGGCCGCCTACACCCCGCCCCCGCCGACGCGCCGCGACCGCATTCCGATCAACGCGACAGTGCCCGCCGTCGACGCCGCGACGTGCCCGAGGTGCTCGCCCGCTTCCCGGGCGCCCGCACCGCCAAGGTGAAGGTGGCCGAACCGGGCCAGACGCTCGCCGACGACGTGGCCCGCGTGGACGCCGTCCGCGCGCAGGTGCCGACGGTGCGGGTGGACGCCAACGGCGGCTGGACCGTCGCCGAAGCCGTCGAAGCGCACGCCGACCGCCCATGGCGCGCTGGAGTACGTCGAACAGCCCTGCACGACGGTCGACGAACTGGCCGAAGTGCGTCGTCTCGTCGACGTGCCGATCGCCGCCGACGAAAGCATCCGCAAGGCCGACGACCCGTTGCAGGTCGTGCGGTGCGGGCGCGGCCGACGTCGCGGTGCTCAAGGTCGCCCCGCTGGGCGGTGTCGCCAAGTTGCTCGACATCGCCGCGGCAGATCGATGTCCCCGTGGTGGTGTCCAGCGCGCTGGACTCGGCGGTCGGCATCGGCAGGGGTCTGCTCGCGGCCGGCGCACTTCCCGAACTTCGGCACGCCTGCGGGCTTGGCACCGGCGGGTTGTTCGTCGAGGACGTCGCCGAACCACTGACGCCTGTCGACGGCTATCTGCCGGTCGCGGCGGTCGTCCCCGATGCGGCCCGGCTGGCGGCGTTGGCGGCGCCGCCGGAGCGACGTCAGTGGTGGATCGACCGCGTCACGGCCTGCTTCGCGTCAGGGCGCGCAGACCTCGTGGCCGAATAGCAGGAAAGGCCACAGCGCGGTCGTCGCACCGAACGCCACCAATTCGGATCCCGCGGGGACGCGGGTGTTCAGCCGGCTCTTCGATCCGCGCGACGTCGTCGGCGTTGAGGAACGTCCACACGATCCCGACGAGAAGGTATGGAATCGCGACCCACATCGCGGCCTCGATCATCGCTTCGATGCTCACCTTTCGGCTGAGCAGCCACCGCAGTCCGGTCAGCACCGCCGGTCACACCAGGCTGCTGTGCGCGCGAACCCGTCTCCGCACATCGGCCAGCAGCACGAAGCTGCCGCCCTGGCGGAGGAACACCGGCAGGAATCGATTGACGAAAGCCACCAGGAGGAAGAGCCATTCGAAGCGTCGCTGCTTGCCGTTGCTCCACTTCACGCCAAGCGCCTCCCGGAAGACGGGCGCGAGAAAGCCGATCGGTGAGGAACTTCAGCAGTGGCCTGAATGGCAGGCCCAGAACGGGATTGATCATCCGCAGGTTGATCAGATCGAACAGATAGTCGCGGACCGGCCCGTCGATCACCACCTGCTTGCATGCGGTGTCCCAGTAGATGTCGAAGTCGTCACGGGTGGCGGGCCACTGGTCCTCGGAGACCTGCAGCGTGGTGCCCAAGCGTCCACGCCGAGCGGTAGAACTGCTCGGACTGCTCGGGGGTCATGTCACCGCGAAGCAGCAGGTAGGTGTCCTCGAGGCCGACGAAAAGACATGCGGCGACCCACATCTGGAGCTCACGGTCGAAGGCGTTGTAGCGCACCGGGCTCTCGGGCGTGGAGATCACCTGCCGGTGTGCGACGTCGACCGCTTCGCGGAACGCGGCGCGATCCTCGTGCGATCCGAACACCGCCACCGCGAGGTACTGGGACGTCGTCCGGAGACGCTTCCAGGGGTGCTTGAGGATGCTGCCGGACTCGACCTTGCTTTCCACTACGCCGTACCCGACTCCGGGAACGGCCAACTGCATGACGACGTTGGCCGCGGCGGCCGCGAACGACCAGAAGTCCATCGCATCCGGCGACCGATACGTCGGCGTCGGGATCCCAGCGCGCGGTGCGCCTCTTGGCCGATATGCGGGTCTCGGTCACGACATGCACACCGCGGAGAACAACAGCACCGGCCAGCTCACGATCGAACCGAGGAACGACACGGAGCGGTCGATGCCGGTCAACCCGCTGAGCTGATGGGTGTGCGTTGCCGACCAGATCAGCCCGATGACCAGGTAGGGGATCGCGGCGAGGATGGCGGCCCCGATCCATTCGGCGATCGTCATCTCGAGGCCGAGAAACTTGCGCAGTGTGTCGAGCACGGCGCCTATGTTAATGACCATTCCGCGCTGGGCAGGGGATTCGTCCGCATATCGACACAATGTCCTGATTTGTGGGGTACAGGGCGTAGACGCCATCGCCGATATGGCCAACACTGGGACCGTGACGCGATCGGTGGTGATCCTCGGCTATTCCGGCGTTCAGGCGTTGGACTTGGTCGGACCGTTCGACGTGTTCACCGGCGCGACGCTCAACCTGGCCGCGCGCAACCGGATCGACGACGGCTACGACGTCACGATCGCGTCTGCGGATGGCGAACCCGTGACCACCGGCACCGGTCTCGTCCTGGTCGCACAACCGCTGCCCGACCCGCACGGATCCATCGACACCGTCGTGCTCCCCGGCGGCTGGGGCCTGGATCAGGTGCGGAAGAACACCGACGTCGTCGACTGGGTCAAGGCCGTCTCCGGTACCGCCCGCCGTGTCGTCAGCGTCTGCACGGGCGCGTTCCTGGCCGCGCAGGCGGGGCTGCTGGACGGCTGCAGGGCGACCACACACTGGGCCTTCGCGGATCAGCTGGCCCGTGAATTCCCGTCGGTCGCAGTCGATCCCGATCCGATCTTCGTGCAAAGCTCGCCGAAGGTATGGACGGCGGCCGGTGTCACCGCGGGCATCGACCTCGCGCTGTCGCTGGTCGAAGAGGACTACGGCACCGAGGTCGCGCAGACGGTGGCGCGGTACCTGGTGCTGTATCTGCGACGGCCAGGCGGGCAGAGCCAGTTCGCCGCGCCGGTGTGGATGCCCCGCGCGAAGCGCGAGCCGATCCGCGAGGTTCAGGAGACGATCGAAGCTGAACCCGGTGCGGTGCACAGTATCTCGGAGTTGGCGCGCCGCGCCGCGATGAGCCCGCGGCATTTCACGCGGGTGTTCACCGACGAGGTCGGCGAGGCGCCCGGCGCGTACGTCGAACGCATCCGCACCGAGGCCGCCCGCAGGCAGCTGGAGGAGACCGACGACACCGTCACCGCGATCGCCGCGCGCTGCGGCTTCGGCACCGCAGAAACCATGCGTCGCAACTTCGTTCGCCGAATGGGCATTTCGCCCGACCAATACCGCAAGGCATTCGCCTAAAGGAGGAAATCATGCAGATCGCAATCGTGCTGTATCCCGGCTTCACCGCGCTGGACTTCATCGGACCCTACGAGAGCCTTCGCTGGCTGCCCGACGCCGAAGTGCGCTTCGTCTGGCACGAGCCGGGCCCGATCACGGCCGACTCAGGGGTGCTCGTTGTCGGTGCGACGCATTCGTTCGACGAAACACCCTCTCCCGACATCATTCTGGTGCCGGGCGGCTTCTCGACGATGGAGCATGCCCGTGACGAGAAGGTGCTCGACTGGCTGCGCCGGGCGCATCGAGACCGCGACATGGACGGCATCGGTGTGCTCCGGCTCGATCATGCTCGCGGCCGCGGGGCTGCTGGAAGGCAAGCGCGCCACATCGCATTGGGCGGCACTGTCCGCGCTGAAGGCGTTGGGCGTCAAGCCCGTCGGCGACGAGCGCATCGTCCGCGAAGGCGACGTCGTGACGTGCGCGGGTGTGTCGGCGGGCATCGACCTCGGCCTGTGGCTGGCCGGCCAGATCGGCGGGGAAGGCCGCGCGAAGGTCATTCAGCTGTCGATGGAGTACGACCCGCAGCCGCCGTTCGACTCCGGGCACATGTCGAAGGCGTCGGCGACCACCAAGGCGGCGGCGACGGCGCTGATGGGCAAGGATCTCGTCAAACCCAAGCAGCTGAAGGCCGCGACCGGCCTGTTGTGGGACCACGCCATCGAGCGCGCCCGCTCGAAGAGGCGCCGCGGCCGACGCCCAAGCGACTTGAGTACACACAGGAGCGCTCAGCGGGCCTGAACGCACACAATTCGCTCACGTGAGTTCACGATGCGCGTTGGTGAACGCCTGCGTACCCTTGATCAACGCCGTGCGGTCGGCCTTGGTCATGCGTTCGACCACCTCGCCGAACGCCACAATGCGCAGTTCGATGAGTTCGTCCAACACCTTGCGGCCGGCATCAGTCAGTTCCAGCAGGGTGGCGCGGCGGTTCGTCGGCGAAACTCGGCGAGTGATGTAGCCCGCCTCGGCCAGCCGATCGCTGAGACGGCTGGCAGTTGACGGCAGCAGATCCAGGTCCACGCCGAGTTCGGTCACCAAACTTGGCCCGAGTCGTTCCAGCGACTGCAGTGCGCGGAGCGGCGCCAAGCCGATCCGTTTCTCCATGCGTTCTAGGACCGAGACGTTTAGCGCAAGCAATCCACGAGTGGCGCGCTCGAGCCGCTCCAGGTAACCATCGGACTTGTCGAGATCCTTGGTCGGATTCACGGATCCCTTCCTTCCTTCGGCTGATCATCCCCGGCGACACCGGGATGCAGTCGATTCAGGACGGTTTCATAGTTGACCCAACCAATCACAATGCCCTGCTCGGCGTCGAGGACAGGCAGACCGGTGCCGCCATATCCAGGCAGAGCGGACAGGATCTCGGGGGTGGAGGTATCCGCGGTGATCAGCGCAGGCTGCTCGACTCGTGCCGCCACCGTTGGTGGCGGGTCGGGGTCATTGAGTGCTTCGGTGAGATTTCGCGTCGAAAGGCAGCCGGCATAGCGACCGTCGGCATCGACGAGCGGCACCATGGCGTTCGGATGTCGCCGCAGCCATCCTGCCCATCTGGTGGCGCGTGAAACGGGGATGCGTCTAGGAACGCCGCTGTGCTTCGCCGGGGTGTCTCTCACAGTTCATAGTCGGGCAGATCGATGTCGTCGCGCAGTGAGCGCGTCATCACAAAGTCGCCGACAAGGGGCAGGTTCATCGCTCTCATGGCTATGTTACGCAGCCAGATGCCCGGGCTGGTGCGGGCGGCGAAGAACGATATGAATTTCGTTGCACCGTCTTGTTTTCCTTCGATGAAGCGGCGAAGCCTGGACTCGTAGGCGACGAACGCACGAGAGAGGTCACCTTCGGCGCGCGCGAGTTCGCCTGCCAGAGCGTACGATTCCGCCAATGCGAGGCCGGTTCCCTCGCCGGCGAGCAATGACACGCACGCCGCGGCATCGCCGATGAGCGCCACTCGGCCGGAGGACCACTTCGGCATTCGGATCTGGCTCACCACGTCCAGGTACACGTCATCCACGTTGTCAAGCGAGGCGAGGATCTGCGGAATCTCCCATCCGGCATCGGCGAACTGTTTGCGTAGCAGCGCCTTACACGAGTCGAGAGACTCGGGAATGTGGGGAGCCGACGATCGGAAGATGAACAGCACGAGCGTGCGATCCCCGTCCATGGCGAACCTGCCGACCTGTCCGCCGGCTAGGTTGTGGGTGATGTACACATCGTCGTCGCGCGGTCGATAGCCGTCGATTACGCAAGCGGCGACCTGGCAGCCGAGATAGCGCGCGTACCAGGACTCCGGCCCGAACGCCAGGCTCCTGACTGTCGAGTGCAGACCGTCTGCGCCGATGACCATGTCGAAGTCCCGCTGGCGTGTGTGCTTGAACGTGACCGATACCCGGTCCGGTTGATTGTCGATGGAAGTGATCGTGTCGGAATAGATTGTCTCGATGTCGTTTTCGACCGTTCGGTAGATCGTGGCCGCCAGATCGCCGCGTGCGACGGTGGTATACCGATCGTTGGTTGCCCGCCGGATGGCGTCCACGCCGAACCTGGCCTGGGTTCGACCGTCGGCCCCGACTGCGCGGACCTCCCTGATTTGATAGCCGACCTTTCGAATATCCTCGGAGACCCCCATCTTCTCTGCGATCGTGTAGCCCAGTCCCCAGAAGTCGATGACGTAGCCGCCGCTGCGAAAGCTCGGCGCCGCCTCGACGAGCGTCACCTCGTGACCGGCGCGAACCATCCAATGGGCAAATGCGGGCCCGGCGACGCCTGCGCCGCTGATCGCGATCTTCACGTTTCTGCCGCCTCCCAGGTGGAATCGAAAGGAAGTGAGACCTGTTAGACGTTACTCCTAATTTCGTGCAAAATGCACATCATGCAAAAAAGACGTCATGCGGTATTGGCCACATTGGGTCGGTCGATGACCACGCAACGAATGCTGATCTGCTCGGCCTGCATGATGCTCATGGCACTCGCCGCGGCGTGCGGAGGATCTCCACGCACGCGGGCGGAATCTGTCTGCGGCGCTGCGGGTGCGCACACAGTCAGCCTCAGCGACCTCGACACGGCGAGCAGCCGGCGCCCCTCAACGTGCCGGCCAGCGCGCGTAGTCGATTCGATGGCTAACGCAGGTTTGCCCACACTTAACCGGCACGACGTCACCAAGGACAAATGTCCGAAGCTGGGCTGTGCCGAGGCGATCGAGACCGACTCCGTCTCGGTCTTCAAATTCCCCGCCACGGGCATTGCGCAGCAGTACGCCGGTTCGAGGTCGAACGTCTACCAGATCGAGGACATTGTTTTGGATTTCGCGCCAACGATATCTGCCGACCTCAAGGACCGCTACGAGACCGTGGTAGAGCGGGCGGCCGCGTAGCCTCTTCTGGGTGAATCTGGCCTACGACGACCGCGGCTCCGGCGATCCGGTGCTGTTCATCGCAGGTAGAGGCGGCGCAGGGCCGCACCTGGCACCTGCATCAGGTCCCCGCGTTCCTGGCGGCCGGCTACCGAACGATCACCTTCGACAACCGTGGGATCGGCGCGACCGAGCAGGCCGACGGCTTCGGCGTCGAGCAGATGGTCGCCGACACCGCCGCGCTGATCGAGAAGCTCGGTGCGGCCCCGGCCCGCATCGTGGCGTGTGTCGATGGGTTCGTTCATCGCGCAGGAGCTGATGCTGGCGCGCCCGGAGCTGGTGCACTCCGCGGTGCTGATGGCCACCAGGGGCCGCCACGACCGCACCCGGGACTTCTTCCGCGTCCGCCGAGCGTGAGCTGGCCGACGCCGGTGTCGCGCTGCCTGCCGCGTACGACGCGAAAGTGCGGCTGCTGGAGAGCTTCTCGCCGGCGACGCTCAACGACGACGCGGCGGTGCGCGACTGGATCGACATGTTCACCACGTGGCCGACCAAGCCGACGCCCGGGCTGCGTGCACAAACCGACATCGGCCCGCGCGACAACCGGCTGCCGCTTACCGAAGTATTACGGCACCGGTGCTCGTCATCGGGTTCGCCGACGACGTCGTGCTGCCGCCGCACCTGGCCCGTGAGGTCGCCGACGCGCTGCCGAACGGCCGGTACCTGGAGATTCCCGACGCCGGGCACCTCGGCTTCATCGAAAAGCCGCAGGTCGTCAACGCCGCGGCCCTGAAATTCTTCGCCGATAGGCTGTAGTGGTGAACCCATCGACGGCACAGGCGCGTGTCGTCGTCGACGAACTGATTCGCGGCGGCGTGCGCGACGTCGTGCTGTGCCCGGGATCGCGCAACGCGCCGCTGGCCTTCGCGCTGCAGGACGCCGACCGCGCGGGCCGGGTCCGACTGCACGTCCGCATCGACGAGCGCACCGCCGGCTACCTCGCGATCGGGCTTGCGGTCGCCGCCGGGTGCGCCGGTGTGCGTGGCGATGACGTCGGGCACCGCGGTGGCCAACCTCGGACCGGCGGTGGTCGAGGCCAACTACGCGCGCGTGCCGCTGATCGTGCTGTCGGCCAACCGGCCCTACGAACTGCTGGGCACCGGCGCCAACCAGACGATGGAGCAGCTGGGCTACTTCGGCACGCAGGTGCGGGCCAACATCAGCCTCGGCCTCGCCGAGCACGCGCCGGAGCGGATGGACGAGTTCAACGCGCAGTGGCGGTCGGCGACATGCCGAGTGTTGGTGGCGGCCACCGGTTCTCGCACCGCGAACGCCGGACCGGTGCAGTTCGACATCCCGCTGCGCGAGCCGTTGGTGCCCGACCGCGACATCGACTCCGCGACGTCGTACGCGCCGCAGGGCAGGCCGGGCGGCAAGCCGTGGACCTACACCCCGCCGGTGACGTTCGACCAGCCGCTGGACATCGACCTGACGCCGGACACGATCGTCATCGCCGGGCACGGCGCGGGCACGCACCCGAACCTGGCGGCGCTGCCGACGGTCGCCGAGCCGACGGCCCCGCCCGCCGAGAACCCGCTGCACCCGATGGCGCTGCCGCTGCTGCGCCCGCAGCAGGTCATCATGCTGGGCCGCCCGACGCTGCACCGGCCGGTGTCGACGCTGCTGGCCGACCCGTCGGTGCCGGTGTACGCGCTGACCACCGGGCCCGCGCTGGCCCGACGTCTCGGGGAACTCGCAGGCCACCGGCACCCGCGCGGTGACGACGGGCGAGCCGAATCCGGCCTGGCTGCGGCGCTGCGCTGTGGTGAACGAGCATGCGAACGAGGCGGTGCGCGGCCAGCTCGAAGGCGCATCCGCTGACGACCGGGCTGCACGTCGCCGCGGCGGTCGCCGACGCGCTTCGCGAGGGCGACCAGCTGGTGCTCGGCGCGTCGAACCCGGTGCGCGACGCCGCACTCGTCGGGCTGAACCCGCAGGGCATCAGGGTGCGGTCCAATCGCGGTGTCGCGGGCATCGACGGCACGGTGTCGACGGCGATCGGCGCGGCGCTGGCGCATGACCGCACCGGCGGCCGCACCGTCGCGCTGATCGGCGACCTGACCTTCGTGCACGACAGCTCGGGCCTGTTGATCGGGCCGACCGAGCCGACACCGCGTCACCTGACGATCGTGGTGTCCAACGACAACGGTGGCGGCATCTTCGAGCTGCTCGAGCAGGGCGACCCGCGGTTCTCCGACGTGTCGTCGCGGATCTTCGGCACACCGCACGACGTGGACGTCGGCGCGCTGTGCCGGGCGTATCACGTCGAGAGTCGGCAGATGGAGGTCGACGATCTCGCCGCCGCGCTGGACGAGCCGTTCGAGGGGATGCGGGTGCTGGAGGTGAAGGCCGACCGGTCGTCGCTGCGGGCGCTGCATGCGTCGATCAAGGCGGCGCTGTGATCGAACGGGTTATGCGTCTGGTGCGCAACGTAATTCCGCACCTGTACGGCGAACCCGGCGAGACTCGCAGCGAGCGGCATGTTCCGCCGGATCCGGATCGGCGATCGTCATCGCGGCATGTCTGGTGACGTTGCAGTCGCTGCTGCTGGTGTTCGGTGCGTGGCGCAATGACCGGCAGATCGAGCGCAACATGGGAGTGGCCGCCGCCGAGGTGCTCAGCGCGGGACCGCGGCGCTCGACGATCGAGTTCGTCACGCCCGACCGCGTCACCTACCGACCGGAGCTCGGGGTGCTCTACCCGTCCGAATTGGACACGGGCATGCGGATTTACGTCGAGTACGACAAGAACAATCCCGACCTGGTTCGGGTGCAGCACCGCAACGCGGCGCTGGCGATCATCCCGGCGGGCTCGATCGCAGTCGTCGGCTGGCTGGTCGCCGGGGCGGCACTGATGGGGTTGGCGGTTCTTCGAGCGGCGGCTGGCGCGTCAGGCCGATGACATCAAGGTGTCAAGCCAGTCGCTCTGAGAGAGGTCGATCTTCTTCTTGGTGGCGAGGTCGTAAACCGTTGGCGTTCCCTGTCTACCGGATCGATTGCGACGAGCGACCCGTAGTTGTAGGTAGCCATCTGGTCGACGTCGACATTCGTAGCGGCCTCGCCGTTGCCGATCTTGTCCGCCACATCGCCCGGCATACCGGCCTTCTCCGCCATGTCTTTCATTTCTCCATCGGTGGGCCCGTTTCCGATCGGATCTTGGGCGGCCCACAGCTCTTCGACGAAGCGTTGGAACTCCGGCCCCGAGGCCGCACCGGCCGTGTCGCCTCCCTTCGAATCGCCGACGGACAGGAACAGCGCGTTGGCGACGCGCGCTGAATAGTCCTCGTTGGCGAGCTGATCCAGGAAGGTGAGCGGGCGATACGTCACAGCGAGCAGGCCGAGGTTGATGTAGCGCTCGATGTCGTCCCCGAACTCCTTCTGCAGCGCCGCGCAGTGATTGCACTGCGGTTCGGTGTAGAGCTCGAACTTCACCGGGGCGTCCGGGTAGCCGGCGACGATGCCCCAGCCGTCCTCGCTGAGTGCGAGTGGAGGCTGCGCCGGGTCTGGCTTCGCCGTGCCTGTCGATCTGGTGCGAGCAGCCGACGGCGGCAAAGAGCAGCGTCGCCGCCACCGCCGCCAATGCGCGAGAAATTCGCATGTCAACCGCCCTTCCTTGATGCGCAGAATACTCGTCCGGCGACGACGATGTTCATGGCTTTCAGCACGAGAACTTTGCGTGTCGTATCCCCGCAGGCAACCTTGTCGACAGCACTCGATGGCACCATCTTGGTGTGCGCGTTGCGATCGTCGCAGAGAGTTTCCTCCCGAATGTCAACGGCGTCACCAACTCGGTGCTTCGGGTGATCGAGCACCTTCGCCAAAATGGTCACGAAGTCCTTGTCATAGCACCCGATACGCCGCGCGGCGAGCCGCCTGCGGACCGCGTTCACGAGGGTGTCCGCGTGCACCGGGTGCCGTCGCGGATGTTCCCGAAGGTCACGTCGCTGCCGCTCGGCATACCGCGGCCCCGAATGATCAGCGTGTTAAGGGGATTCGATCCCGACATAGTTCACCTGGCGTCTCCCGCGCTCCTCGGATGGGGCGGCATGCACGCCGCGCGCTACGTCGGCGTACCGACGGTGGCGGTATTCCAAACGGACGTGGCGGGTTTCGCGGAGAGCTACGGGATCGGATTCACGGCGAGGGCGGCCTGGGCCTGGACCCGTATGGTGCACAGCCGGGTCGACCGCACCCTGGCTCCGTCAACTGCCGCGATGGAAAACCTTGCTGCGCATCGTATCCCACGAGTGTTCAAATGGGCACGCGGTGTCGACATCGCCGGTTTCGCACCCTCCGCGCGAGATGAGCGGCTGCGCCTGCGGTGGTCGCCGGAGGGCAAGCCGGTGGTCGGCTTCGTCGGCAGGCTCGCGCCCGAGAAACACGTCGAGCGTCTCGCGGTGCTGGCCAGGCGCGACGACCTGCAGTTGGTCATCGTCGGTGACGGCGTGGACCGTGCGAAACTCGAATCCACCTTGCCGACGAGCGGTTTTCACCGGCGCGTTGTACGGCGAGGAGCTCGCCACCGCCTACGCCAGCATGGACGTCTTCGTCCATCCCGGCGAGCACGAAACGTTCTGCCAGGCCGTGCAGGAGGCGATGGCGGCAGGCCTACCGGTGATCGCGCCCGATGCCGGCGGCCCGCGCGACCTGGTGTCGCCCATGCACACCGGATTGCTGTTGCCGGTCAACGAATTCGAGTCGCGGCTCGCGACGTCCGTCGACCACTTGCTCGCCGAGCGTCAGCGGTACTCGTCGGCTGCGCGGCGCAGCGTGCTCGGCCGCACCTGGCCTGCGATCTGCGACGAGCTGATCGGTCACTACGAGGCCGTGCTCGGCATGCGCGGCCTCAAAGCGGCTTAGCCCTGCGCCTCGATGGAGACGGGCTGCCACTCCTCCCAGGTCGCCAGCCGGCTCTCGTAGTCGGCCTTGGCCAGCGACAAAGGCAGTTCACCGAAGAACACCCGCAGCGGCGGCTTGGGCGCATCGACGATCTTCAGCACGGCGGCCGCCGATGCCTTGGGATCGCCGGGTGCCGAAACACGTTGCGCACGAGCGCGGTCAGCGTTCTCGTGTACCTGTTTGTAGTCGGGCAACTGCTCTGAACGCTTCGACGACGGGCCCGCCCAGTCTGTGTCGAAGCCGCCCGGCTCGATGAGCGTCACGTGAATTCCGAACGATTCGATCTCCTGCGCCAGCGACTGGGAGAACCCCTCGAGCGCCCACTTCGATGCGTGGTAGATGCCGACGTTCTGGAACGCGGTGATGCCGCCGATGGACGACACCTGGATGATGTGCCCACTGCGTTGGGCGCGCAGGTAGGGCAGGGCGGCCTGGGTGACCCACAGCGCACCGAACACGTTCGTCTCGATCTGGGCGCGGGCCTCCTGCTCGGTCAACTCCTCGATGAAGCCGAAGTGCCCGTAGCCCGCGTTGTTGACGACGATGTCCAGCCGCCCGAAATGGTCGTGGGCCTGATCGACCGCGGCGAAGTCCGCGTCGCGGTCGGTCACGTCCAGCTGGATCGGCAGCAGGGCGTCGCCGTATTTGTCGGAGAGGTCGGCCAGGGTCGACGTGTCGCGTGCGGTGGCGGCGACCTTGTCGCCGCGCTCCAGGGCCGCGATCGCCCACTCTCGCCCGAAGCCTCGTGATGTACCGGTGATGAACCAAACTTTTTCAGCCACGTCTCTTTAATGCCCGCTATCGCGCTCCCCATTCCCGCCGAAAGCAGGTTCACAGGTACCGTCGCGAGCGTGAGCAGGGCGTCGCTGGACAAAGACCCACGTGAGGTGGCCTCGATGTTCGACGCCGTCGCCCGCCGCTACGACCTGACCAACACCGTCTTGTCCCTGGGACAGGACCGGTTCTGGCGACGCGCCACCCGCTCGGCGCTGCATATCGGTCCCGGCGACAAAGTGCTCGATCTGGCGGCGGGCACCGCGGTGTCGACGGCGGAGTTGACGGTGTCCGGCGCATGGTGTGTGGCCGCGGACTTCTCCGTCGGCATGCTCGCCGCGGGGGCAGGACGCGACGTGCCCAAGGTCGCGGGCGACGCGACGCGGTTGCCCTTCGCCGACGGGGTGTTCGACGCGGTCACGATCAGCTTCGGGCTTCGCAATGTCGTCGACCATGCCGCGGGGCTGCGCGAGATGGCGCGGGTGACACGGCCGGGTGGTCGGCTGGTGGTGTGCGAGTTCTCGACGCCGACGAATCCGCTGTTCGCCACCGCCTACAAGGAGTACCTGATGCAGGCGTTGCCGCGGATCGCGCGGACGGTGTCGTCGAATCCCGATGCGTATGTGTATCTCGCCGAGTCGATCCGGGCCTGGCCCGACCAGGCTGAGCTGGCGCGTCAGATCGCCGCCGCCGGCTGGTCGACGGTGCGCTGGCGCAATCTCACCGGCGGCATCGTCGCCCTGCACGCCGCCGTGAAGCCCCAGCGATAGGGTCGCGAGATGCACGGACGCCTTGCGGATCCCAATCGCACGATCGGCACCGATCCGCGGTCGGACCCACGGATGGTCAAGGCGCTGGCGCCGTTCGGCCTCGACGGCCACATGCCCGTTCCGCCGGTGACGCCGGATGCACCGCTGGAGGACAGGTTGGCCGCCGTCGCGGCGACCGAGAAACGGATGGGCGCGGTTCTCGAAGCGCTGGCGGAGAATCTGCCGAGCCCCAACGGCGTCGCGACGATGACGACCACCATCACCGGCGTCGACGGCAACGACATCGCGCTGTACATCACCCACCCCATCCCCGCTGGGAGGGCTCTGCCGGGCGTGGTGCACTTCCACGGCGGCGGGATGGCGATCAACAGCGTGACCGATGCCAGCTACACCAGGGCGCGCGAAAACCTCGCCGCCACAGGCCTTGTCGTCGTCGGTGTGGAATTCCGGAACGCGGGCGGCAGGCTCGGGCCACATCCGTATCCGGCAGGGCTCAACGACTGCGCGTCGGCCGTGCGGTGGACGTATGCGAACCGCGAGGATCTCGGTATCAGCCATCTGATCACCTGTGGCGAATCCGGTGGCGGCAACCTCAGCCTCACCGTGCTGCACAAGGCCAAGCGGGAAGGCTGGCTCGACGAGGTCGCGGGCGCCTACGCCCAGTGCCCGTTCTTGTCGGGCCGCTGGTACGAGCAGCCCGACGAGCTGCCGTCGCTGAAGGAGAACGACGGATACTTCCTCACCCGCGAGGTGATGGGCCTCGCGGGATCCGTGTACGACCCCGAGGGCGAGAACTCGCAGGACGGGGCCTGCTACGCGGGATGGGCGACCGACGAGGAGCTCAACGGGCTTCCGCCCCATGTGATTTCGGTCAACGAGATCGACCCGCTGCGCGACGAGGGGCTGCTCTACTACCGTCGGCTGGTGCGCGCGGGCGTGCCCGCGGTCGGCCGTATCGTTGCCGGCACCGGTCACGGGTGCGACCTGTTGCTCGGCGGCTACCTGCCCGAGGTCTTCGCGGCCACCATCCGCGACGTCAGCGGCTTCGCGAAGTCGCTCGGCTAGCTCCGTCATTCATTGTCATTCATCGCCACTACGGCGAGCGTGCGTGTCTGCACACGACACGCCGCGATTTCTGCAGCACAAAGTGCACGCTCGTGGCTAGCCGAGCCCGTCCCAGAGCCGTTGGCTCTCGGCACCGACTGCCGGATCGTGGGTCTGCTGGAAGTTGCGTCCTCCTCGCCGGAAGCTAGCGACGACGGCCGCGGGCACCGCCGGTTCGAGCAATGGCTCTGTCAGCCAATCGCATTGACGCACGTGGACGAGGTCGGCCGCCTTCGCGTCGTCGCCGCTCGGCCTTCCCGTCGGGACCGCATTGGCGCGCGGTACACGGCGGCGGTCACGCCGTTCATCTTGGACGAGCGTGCACGTTCTGCTGATTTTCTGCGGCGTGTCGTGGGCAGACGCGCACGCTCGCGGGGGAACGAGAGAGGTCAGCTGAACGGCGGCCGGCGGTCGAACCGCCGCGAGCCTGCGCCTGCGCGCCGCCACACCCGCGCGATCCAGTCCGCGTCCTCGTCGGTGACGAGGTTGGCCATCACCCGCACCGCGATGTTCATCAGGAACGCAGACCGCATCGCGATCGGACCCGTCGTCGGCAGGAACCGCGGGATCGTCAGCAGCAGCGCCAGCCGGCGCGCGACCGAGAACCCGCGCGCGTAGTGCTGCTGCAGGACCGTCGGCCACGCCGACGTCAGATCCCCCGAACCCAGCATCTCTGCGGCCAGCCGGCCGGTCTCCAGCCCGTAGTCGATGCCCTCGCCGTTCAGCGGGTTCACGCAGGCCGCGGCGTCGCCGATCAGCATCCAGTTCGGCCCGGCCACCCCGGACACCGCGCCGCCCATCGGCAGCAGCGCGGACAACCCGAGCCGCGGCTCGCCCTCGAAGCCCCATTCCTTACGTCTCAGTGACGCGTAATACGACATCAGCGGGCGCAGCGCGGCATCGGCGGGCCGCTTCGCGGTCGCCAGCGCACCGACGCCGATGTTCACCTCGCCGTTGCCCAGCGGGAAGATCCAGCCGTAGCCGGGCAGCACGTCGCCCTCGGGCGACCGCAGCTCCAGGTGCGACGTGATCCACGGCTCGCTGGCGCGCGGCGTCGCGATGTACCCGCGGATCGCCACGCCGTACACCGTCTCCTTGTGCCACTCGCGCCCGAGAACCCGGCCCAGTGTCGACCGCGCCCCGTCGGCGACGATCAGATGTTCGCAGCCGATCTCGGCGCCGGAGTCCAAGAGCAACGACGACACGCGTCCCGTCGAATCATGGCGAACATCAACGGCTTTGACGCCCAGCATCATCTTCGCGCCGTCGTCGACGGCGACCATGCGAATGCGGTCGTCGAGCTCGGTGCGCGGCACCGCGCTGCTCGTCTTCGGGAACGACGGGCCGGGCCACAGGACTTCGACGTCGGCGCCGAAGCCGGACATCCGCAGCCCGTGGTGTGCGATGCGGCCGTCCAGCCACGGCCCGAGCCCCAGCAGCTCCATCTCCGCGATGGCCCGCGGGGTCAGCCCGTCGCCGCAGGCCTTGTCGCGGGGGAACTGCGCGGAGTCGACCACCAGCACGTCGCGGCCGCTGCGGGCGGCCCACGCCGCGGCGGCCGAGCCCGCGGGCCCGGCGCCGACGACGACCACGTCAGCCCTGGTGTGCATGCCTCCCAGTATGTTGGGAGGGTGAGGACACCGGCGAGCGTGGTCGCGGGCGTGGACTTCGGGGACCCCGCCTTCGCGCAGGACGTCCGCGACGGCGTGGCCCGCATCGAGGACCTGATGTCCACTGAGCTGGGCAAAGCCGACGAACTGATGGCCGAGGCCGTGCAGCACCTGTTCCAGGCCGGCGGCAAGCGCTTCCGCCCGCTGTTCACGGTGCTGTCCGCGCAGCTGGGGCCCGATCCCGACAACTGGCAGGTCACCGTCGCAGGCGCCGTCATCGAGCTGGTGCACCTGGCGACGCTGTACCACGACGACGTGATGGACGAGGCGCAGGTGCGCCGCGGCGCGCCCAGCGCGAACGCCAGGTGGAGCAACAACATCGCGATCCTCGCGGGCGACTACCTGTTCGCGACGGCGTCGCGGCTGGTCTCCCGGCTCGGCCCGGACGCGGTGCGGGTCATCGCCGAGACGTTCGCCCAGCTGGTCACCGGGCAGATGCGGGAGACCCGCGGCGCCGCCGACCACGTCGACTCCGTCGAGCACTACCTGAAGGTGGTGTACGAGAAGACGGCCTGCCTGATCGCGGCGTCGGGCCGGTTCGGCGGGACGTTCTCCGGCGCCAACGAAGAGCAGGTCGAGCGGCTGAGCCGACTCGGCGGGATCGTCGGCACCGTGTTCCAGATCTCCGACGACATCATCGACATCGACAGCGACCCCGACGAGTCGGGCAAGGTGCCCGGCACCGACCTGCGCGAGGGCGTGCACACGCTTCCGGTGCTCTATGCGCTGCGCGAAGCGGGCCAGGACGGCGACCGGCTGCGTGAGCTGCTGGCAGGCCCGGTCGAGGACGACGACGAGCTGGCCGAGGCGCTGAGCCTGCTGCGCAAGTCGCACGGCATGGTGCAGGCCAAGGAGACCGTCGTGCGCTACGCCACGCAGGCCCGCGACGAGCTGGCCAACCTGCCGGAGGGGCCGGGCAGGCAGGCGCTGGCGTCGCTGGTGGACTACACGGTCAACCGCCACGGCTAGGAACCCGTGATGGCCGATCGAGCGTTGAGGAAGCGGAGATTTCCCGCGCACGCGAGGAGCGGAACTCACATAGGAGGACGCTGATGAGCTGGCATCCGCACGCCAACACGTTCAAGACATTTCTGTTGCTCGCGGTGTTCTCCGGGCTCATCGTCGGGGTTGGTGCGCTGTTCGGCAGAAACATCATGTTCCTGGCCGTGCTGTTCGCCGTCGGCATGAACGTCTACGTCTACTTCAACAGCGACAAGCTGGCGCTGCGGGCGATGCACGCGCAGCCGGTCACCGAGGTGCAGGCGCCGTACATGTACAAGGTCGTCCGCGAGCTGGCGACAACCGCGCATCAGCCGATGCCGCGGCTGTACATCAGCGACACCGCTAACCCGAATGCGTTCGCCACCGGACGCAACCCGCGCAACGCCGCGGTGTGCTGCACGACCGGCATCCTGCAGATTCTCAACGAGCGGGAACTGCGCGCAGTCCTCGGCCATGAACTGTCACACGTCTACAACCGCGACATCCTGATTTCGTGCGTGGCAGGCGCGATGGCGGCCGTCATCACCGCGCTGGCCAACCTGGCGTTCTTCGCGAGCATGTTCGGCGGGAACCGGGAAGGCGGCTCGAATCCCATTGCGATTCTTCTGGTTTCGCTACTCGGCCCGATCGCGGCGACGGTCATCCGGCTGGCGGTGTCCCGGTCGCGCGAGTACCAGGCCGACCAGTCCGGTGCCGAGCTGACCGGCGACCCGCTGTCGTTGGCAAGCGCGCTGCGCAAGATCAGCGGCGGCGTGCAGCAGGCGCCGTTGCCGCCGGAGCCGCAGCTGGCCGACCAGGCGCACCTGATGATCGCCAGCCCGTTCCGTTCGGGCGAGCGGATGGGCAAGTTGTTCTCCACACACCCGCCGATCGAGGACCGTATCCGCAGGCTCGAGGAGATGGCGGGCCGCGGCCCGGGCCAGTACTGAGGTTACCGAGCCGCCGCCCGTGAACTCTTTCTACTGACCCGAAACCGAGCCCTTAGGCAGGTCAACGCCAATCTCGTCGCAGATCGGGGGGATGATGATCAGGGCTCCGCGCGGGCTGCAGAATGGCGTACCCGGCGGCAGCGGTTCAGGCGGGGGCGGGGGCGCGAAGATCGGGGCCGGGATGTCGGCTGCAATAAAACTGTCGAGCGGATTGCCCTGCAGGTCAACCATCCGCACGTTGCCCTGGCCGAACGGGACGATGTACCAGGTGTGGCACGCACCCATGTCCCATTGGATGTTGTTGAAGGGCAATGCTTGGCCCGGGCACCAGCTGTGTGCCGTCGCCGCGTTCGGGTCGGCTTCTGCGGCGCCCGCGCCGAGTCCCACAGCAGCCAGTGCGATGCCGCCAGAGACTGCAGCCGTGGTCGCGAACCAAGAGATTCGGCGCATGGTCAGTCGATCCTTTCGTTGGGCGCCGCCCCGTTGGCGCTGCCAGTGCCGTCAAGTACAGACCGTCGGGATAGCTACCGATCCCAAAAGTCGTTCAACCGCTTCAATCGCACAGGGTCGGGAGTTCGTTAGCTGGCGTGACTCGGCGCATATCGGGGCCGACCGGTAGGTGCTGCACACCCGAACGCCGCCGCATAGGGTGTGAAACCGTGCTGAACAGAATCCTGATCGGCGTGCTGGGGGTCGCGGGGGCGACAGTCTTGGGTGTGCCCGGTATCGCTGCGGCCGATCCGCCGCCAATGCCCGACGTCAACGCCTATCCGTCGGCCAAGCCCTCTGAGTACTCGGCGCAGGACGGCGCCTGGTACGCATTCACCGTGCCGGACGGCGTGACGTGCGTGCTGGACAAACAGTCCGGCGGGTACGGCTGCAGTGGGCCGATCCCCGCAGCGCCCGGAGGCGCCAACATGGTCACCGCCCCGGCGACGGGAACTCCGGGCTTCGCGAGCTCCGCGCAGCCGCTGTACGGCGTGGTGGAAGGGGCCAAGCCGCTGCCGCCGAATTCCCGGATCAGCTTCCGCACGGTCAGCTGCGGCACCGACGGCGTGGTCACGACCTGCCTGAACAACGCCGCGCAGTCGGGCTTCGTGCTCAGCCCCGCGGGCAGCTACACGTTCGGCTAGAACCTCTGCTATTCACTCCTGCAACACTTAGGCTGTGCCGATGCTGAGCAGAATGATCGTGTTGGGAGCTGCGGTGGCCGCCGCGTTCGGGGTGCCTGGCATCGCCGCGGCTGACCCCGAGCCGCCACCAACGCCACCGCCGCCGCCGAACGTCAACGCCTGGTCGCTGGTGAAGCCGTCGGATTTCGCGGTGCTGAGCAACCAGGCGTACGGGTTCACCGCGCCGGACGGGCTGACGTGCATGATCCAGCGCAATGGCGGATACGGCTGCTTCGGCGCGATCCCCGGCGCACCAGAGGGCGCGAATCTGGTCAGCGGAAGGATCGGCCAGGTGCCCGGATTCGCGAATGCCAGCGGAAATCCTTTCGCCATGGCCGGCGACATCAAACCGCTTCCGGCCGGCTCGCGCCTGTCCTTTCAGACCTTGAGTTGCGGCACGGACGGCACCACTACGGCGTGCGTCGATAGCCAGAATCAAGCGGGTTTCGTGGTCAGCCCTAGTGCGAGTTGGATTGTGGGCGAGGTCAATCCGCTGGTCGACCGGCCCGAGGGAACGAACCCCTACTTCAACTAGCTCAGAACCCCGAGCCGTACACCTCGTGGCCCGGCTTCTCGGCGGCCAGCCCGCGGTAGGCCTGCTCGACGGTTGAGCCGTGGTTGACGACGCCGTCGACCTCACGCGCGATCGGCATGTTGAGGCCGTATTCGTTGGCGAACTCCATGATCACGCTGGCGGCCTTCACGCCCTCGGCGACCTGGTTCATCGACTCGATGATCTCGTCGATCGTCTTACCCGCGCCGAGCTGCTCGCCGACGTGACGGTTGCGGCTGCGCTGCGACGTGCACGTGACGATCAGGTCGCCCATGCCCGCGAGGCCGGCGAACGTGTCGCGGTGCCCGCCCATCGCCTCGCCCAGCCGCGACATCTCGCGCAGCGCACGGGCGATCACGAGCGCGCGGGTGTTCTCGCCGATGCCGAGCGAGTAGCCCATCCCGACGGCGATCGCGTACACGTTCTTCAACGCGCCCGCCATCTCCACGCCGACCACATCGTCGGTGGTGTACGTCCGGAATCGCTGGGTGCGGAACAGGTTTCCGAGATTGGCCGCAAGATGCTGGTCCGGCATCGCCAGCACCGCCGCGGCGGCGTATCCCTCGGCCACCTCGCGGGCGATGTTCGGGCCCGGCCAGGATGCCCGCCGGGTGTCCGGGCAGCACCTCGTCGACGATCTGGCTCATCCGGTAGTTGGTGCCCTGCTCGAGACCCTTCACCAGCGACACCACCGGCACCCACGGCCGTAGCTCCTTGGCGAGTTCGGTCAGCACGCCGCGGAACCCGTGCGACGGCACGCCCATCACGATGACGTCGGCGCAGTCGGCGGCCTCGGAGAAGTCGGTGGTGGCCTGCAGTGTGGGCGCCAGCTCGACTTCGTCGCCGAGGTACTTGCTGTTGCGGTGCTTCGTCGTTGATGTCGTTGGCGGTCTCCTCGCGAGCGCACCCACTGCAGCGTCGGCCCGCGCCTGGCGCAGATGGATGCCACGGTGGTGCCCCAGGAGCCTCCACCGAGGACGACGACTTTGGGTTCGCGTTGAGCAGGTGCCATTGGGTCAGCGTATTGCCGACGCCCGGCCGTTTCACTGGGCCTTGGTGCAGATTCGTGTTCAGCGGTAGTTGACGAACTGCAGCGCGACGTCAAGGTCTGCTTTCTTCAGCAAGGCGATGACGGCCTGCAGGTCGTCGCGCTTCTTGGAGCTGACGCGGACCTCGTCGCCCTGGATCTGGGTCTTGACGCCCTTGGGGCCGTCGTCGCGGATCAGCTTGGTGATCTTCTTGGCGTTCTCGCTGTCGATGCCCTGCTTGATGCTGCCGCTGACCTTGTAGGTCTTGCCGGACGCCTGCGGTTCGCCCGCGTCGAAGGCCTTCATCGAGATGTCGCGGCGGATGAGCTTTTCCTTGAACACGTCGATGGCGGCCTTGGCGCGCTCCTCAGTGGACGAGGTGATGGTGATCGTCTCCTCGCCCTGCCATTCGATGCGGGTGTCGGTGCCGCGGAAGTCGAAGCGGGTGGACAGCTCCTTGGCGGCCTGGTTCAGTGCGTTGTCGACTTCCTGCCGGTCGACCTTGCTGACGACGTCGAAGCTCGAATCCGCCATTCGATACGCCCTCCTTCCGTGATCGCTTCTACGTACTATCCCATGCCGCCAAATCCGACTTTTGCAGGCAAAGTGTGAGTAGAGCCCTGCAAAAGTCGGATCTCGACGTCGGCGTCGGCTTGGCCGTTTTCGTCCCGCGTGCGCCTCGATGTACCCTGCTAGTCGCACAAAGGCAGGTTGCCCGAGCGGCCAATGGGAGCGGACTGTAAATCCGTCGGCTAACGCCTACGCAGGTTCGAATCCTGCACCTGCCACACAGGTCAGAGGCTATTTTCGAACCGCAGCCACCGGCTTGAGTTACACCGCGCAGTCCGCAGGTGGTCCGCAGCAGAATCGAAAGCGGTCGCCACCGCGTCCAGATCGTCGGGTAACAGGTGGCTGTACCGGTCCAGGGTCAGCACCGCTGTCTTATGACCGAGCAGCCGCTGCACCACCTTCACGTTCGCGCCTTCACTGATCGCCAGTGATGCGCAGGTGTGGCGCAGATCGTGCAGCCGAACCCCGTCGACCCCGCCGACCGCCGTCACCGCCTTGGTAAACGTGTAGCGCGCCTGCCCCAGCGTCAGTGGCCCACCGCCACGCGCGGATTCGAAAACCAGCGCCCCGTGGTCGCGTCCAGCGATCTCGGTCTCGAGGAGACGGGCGAGGAACTCGGGCACCGGCACCGTGCGCGCCGTGTGGTTCTTGGTCGGACCTTCCACCAGCCCGATCTTGCGGACATAGGTGACCGAGCGCCGCACCCGTATCCGCCGGGCGGCCAAGTCGACATCAGCCACCTGCAGCGCGGCGGCTTCGCCGAACCGGAGACCGCAGTAACCCAGCACCAACACCAGGGTCCGAAGCCGACCGGACGCTACGGCCACCCGGTGCAGCTGCTCGTGGGTGAGGTACCGCTGTTCGAGATTCGGGCAGCCGGGGCAGCTCGACACCGTCGGCGGGGTTGGCCGGTAGGTGCGGGCCTTAACGGCGAACTTGAGCACCGCGCCGACCAGCTGATGGGCCTGGCGCACGCGGGACGCGCTGAGCCCCTTGCCCTCGAAGCGCACCGATCCGTCGGCCGACAGCCCGGTGATCCACACCTGCAGATCGTCATAGCGGACATCACGCAGCGCGACGTCGCGCCACCGGGGCAGCACCACGGTGTCCAGCAGCGAGCGGTACCCGGCGACGGTCTTGGGTGCCCTGGCTGCCTTGGTGGACAGCCAGCGTTCGGCCATCGTCCCGAACGTGACGCTCGATTGCGCCGGGTCGGTCCACGTCCCGGTCACCTGATCGCTGATCTGTTGGTCGAGCCAGCTCTGGGCATCGGCCTTGCGACCGAACGCCTTTGAGTGCTCGCGACCCTGGTCGTCGACATAGCGCGCCAGCCAGCGCAGGCCCTTGCCGTCGCGGCTGGTGGGCACCTTCTGGGTGTTGCCGTGCTCGTCGCGGACGGTCTTGGTCCAGCGGTCCTCGACCCCGGCTCTACGGTTGCGCTTCACTACTCGGGCTCCTGTCGCTGTTGGATGATGGCGTCGGCGTGCTGCGCCAGCTCGTCAAGATGACCCGCGGCGTCGTCCAAGCTCCTAAATACGCGGTAAGCGACTTCGGCCAGGTCATCGGTGATCGCGTAGAACTGGTGACCGGCGAACCCAACACCGTCGAGCGCATCGCTCAGCGGGGTGCCCATCCTCCGCACAGTCGTCGCGTGGAATTGCGCGGTGTCACGCAGTTCCTCAATGGAAGCCCACGCCAAAGCCGTCGCGGCGTCCTGCGAGGATCTGCGCCCGAGCAACGCATCCAAGGGAATGCCGAGTACGTCGGCGATACCTGCCGCCTCGTTGATCCGAACCGATCGGGCGCCCGCCTCGATCTTGGCGATGGTGGTGTCGTGCATCGGCTGGACGCCCCGGTCGACCAACATCTTGGCCATCTGCGGCTGCGTCCACCCCTGACGTTCGCGCTGTTGCTTCAGCACTTTCCCAAACCGTTTATCAGCCCACTTCGAGGTTACCATTTTCGCAGGATACTGCATAGTAGTGGTTTTCGGCAACCCGCACAGGCATCATGGATGGCATACCGAAAGGGTCGGATATGTCCGACAGTGATCATTTAAGGAAGTAGACCCATGAACGGCAGCAACGAGTTCGCCGATGCGGCGGAATTGGAAACAGCCACCGGCACCAAGGCCAGTACATGGCGGTACTGGGCGTCCATTGGCAAGGGACCGGCCTCTTTCAAGTTGGGGCGTCGCCGGGTGTGGCGCAAGACCGATGTGGCCGCATGGATCGCCGAGCAGCAGGCCGCTACGGGCACGGGTGGTGCCCAGTGAACAGTCGAGTGAAACAGTTTGTCGGGTTGCGCTGCGGCCGGTGCCGGAAGAAGTTCCGGGGCCGTGGCGAGTGGAACCTCGTGGTCCGTCAGGGCGTGGTCATCCGGTTGCTGTGCCCTATGTGCCAAACCCCGCAGGAGAACGCCGAGGCCGTTGTCAACGAATCCACGCTCGACTACTCGCGCTTGTGGGTGGACGGCCATGGGCGCATGCACATACCACCTATCGGCCCCGACAATGCCTAGAGCCGTTGTCGCGTCGACCGTGGTGGGGGTGGTGAGACGGCGAAACCACTCTCTCCCGCACTGTATTCCCCCCGTCCCATCGCAGAAGGGGGTGGAGGGGCGCACCGCGTCCCCCAGGGAGGTGACGAAATGACACAGATGGAGGCGGTGGACGTCGGCGCGCAGACCCGGCTGTCCACCCTGCTGATCACCCCGCAGGGGGTGTGGAACGAGTACGGCATCCCGGTGGCCAGCCAGAAGGACCTGCGCGAGGCGGGCCAGTTTGTGCCGGTAATCCGGGTCGGCGGGCGCTTGTATCACCGCCGCGAGCTGCTCGAACGGTGGCTGGACGAGCACACCGTGGTGACCATCCACCAGGGAGACGAGGCTGTCGAGGCCCCAGCCGAGACCGGCGACGTCGAGACCGGCGACGAGGTCCGGGGGCCTGGACCAGGCGGCCAAGGCCCAGATCGAGGCGGGCGGTGCTGATGTCCCCTGACGAAATGCGGGCGACGGCCCCCGAAGATACCGCCGACACCTACCAGAACATCAACGCCGGACGAAACGCTGATGGCGCTAATGGTACTCAAGGGGACCGGGCAGGTGAAGGCGGCGATGGGCAGACGGCGGGCTACGCCAGCGCCTACCCCACCTACAACGAGCGGGGCTGGCCGAACACGCTGAAGCTGCGCCGCGGCATCAAGAAGCCTCCGCCCGCGGGCTTCACCGGATACGCCGGGGTGACCCCCAGCGCCGAGCAGAAGGCCCAGTGGGCGGCCGAGCACCCCGACGGGAACCTGATCGTGCGCCTGCAGGAGGGCTATGTCGGCCTCGACATCGACCACTACGGTGCCAAGCAGGGCGGCAAGACGCTGGCCGAGGCCGAGAAGCGGTGGGGGAAGTTGCCACCCACCTACACCTCCACGAGCCGCGACGACGGCGTCAGCGGCGTGCGGATCTTCACGATCCCGAAGGGCGTCAAGCTGGCCGGGCTTGTCGAGTTCCCCGAGCTGGGTCTGGGCGACATCGAGGTCATCCAGCGCCACCACCGCTACGTGACGAGCTGGCCGTCCATGCATCCCGAGGGCAGGCTCTACCAGTGGCGCGATCCCGGATGGGTGGTGATGGACGGGCCGCCGCGGGCCGACGACATCGTCGCCGAGTTGCCCCCGGCCTGGGTGGAGGGGCTTGCGGTTCGGCCCAGGGCCAAGGGCAAGAAGAACAAGGACAAGCCCCGCATCATCGAGGACACCGCGTTCGTTGAGGTCCCCTACGTCATCGAGCGGTCCCTCACCGATGGTGAGATGAGCGCGAAGGTGGCCCTACGGCTGGCGGAGGCCGTCACGCACTGCTACGGCGGCTCCCGCCATGACCACGTCCTGCGCGACACCCTGGCGTTGATGCGCTACGGCGAGCGGGGGGAGCCCGGGGTGTTCGAGGCGATGAGCGCGCTGATGAAGACCTTCGTCCATGCCCTCGCCAAGGATCGGCCCGGAGGCGAGCAGGAGGCCGAGGACGAGTTCATGCGCATGCTGAGCAACGAGACGGCGGCGCGGCTGTTGTCGGAGGGTGACGACGACGAGGACGAGAAGAGCGACAGGCCCAAACGGTGGGCAGCACGGGACCTGGAGGCACCCAAACAACCCCAATGGCTGGCCAAGCAGCGCCTGCCGCGTGCATCTGTGAGTCTGCTGGTGGGCGACGAGGGCATCGGGAAGTCGCTGCTGGCGATCACGGTCATCGCCCACATCACCAGAGGGTGCCCATTTCCGGGGTTCGGCATCCCGGCCCGCGAACCGGGCAGGGTGCTGCTTGTGCTCACCGAGGACGACTGGAGCACGGAGGTGCGCCCCCGCCTGGAGGCGGCCGGGGCCGACCTCGACATGATCGAGATCATCTGCACCGACAAGGACGGCAGCGGTTCGCCGGTGTTTCCCCGCGACATCGAGCTGATCGCCGCCGAACCGCACCCGGACCTGGTCGTGGTGGACTGCTGGCTGGACACAGTGCCCTCGAATATCCAGGTGAAGGACCCGCAGGGTGCCCGCCAGGCGTTGCACCCGTGGAAGGACCTGGGCACCCGCACCGGCGCGGCCATCTGGCTGCTGTGCCACACCAACCGGGTGGCCACGGGGCGGCCCCGGGACAAGTACGGCGTCACTTCGGAGCTGCGCAAGAAGGCGCGACTGACGGTGTTCTGCCAGTCCGACGAGGACGGGAACCTGGTGGCGGGCCCGGAGAAGGCCAACGGAGCCCGGATCGTGTGCGCGTCGAAGTTCGTGATCAAGTCGGTGCCGTTCTTCGAGCCCACCGAGGACCACGACGGGACGGTGCCCGAACTGCTGTACCTCGGTGAGTCGACCAGGACGGCTACCGAGCACCTGGCCGACAACTACGCCGAGGAGCGCGACAGCAGCGGGAACGACGACGCGGTGGCCTGGCTGGCGACGCTGCTCGCCAACGGGCCCGTCTGGTCCACCGACGCCCACGCGGCCCGCGAGGGGACGGGGTTCAGCAAGAACAAATTCAACGCAGCAAAGAAGCGGCTGCACGTCGGGTCCGACCGTGACGGCGAGAACGGGCCGTGGTTCATGCGATTGCCGCAGCACAACGGCCAGGTTCCCGCGCCCCAGAATCCCGGTGGTGCGCCCGGTTCCGGGCCTCTGGGATTCTGGGATTCTGGCGGGATTCTGGAAAACCCAGAAATCACCTCTACCAGCCAAGACTCCCTGAATCCCAACGGAGACACACACCAACCAGCGCAGGACTCTGGGAAGGGCGCGCCGCCATCCTCCGTGCCCCCGCCGCCCACATCCACCCATCCGGCCGGGGACTCCGACGACCTGCGCCGCGCGCTTCTGCAGGCCGCCGCGGACCCCCCAGCAAACACCGGCAACGGACAGCACCGGCCACCTCATGACCCGCGCAACAGCCGCAGCGGCTATCCCGCCAAGCACCAGCCGGGCCGCCGGGCTGGGCGAAAGGCCCAGCGGTGATCACCCCACGACCTCCGAAGCCCACCTGCCCCCGGCACCCACCGCGAGTCGACACTGCTGTTCAACGGGGAACGAGCCGCGACCCTCTCGTCGATGGGGTTCGGGTTCCTAGAGAAGTTGCCCCTCGGGGGAGGTCGTCAGGATGGGCGGGCCAATCATCGCCGTCCTCGCCGTCGGGTGACATCAGCATGACCATCACCGGCATCGGCGACGGCATGACCTTAGCCCACACCAACCGCTGCCCCGACTGCGGCCGCCCACGCCTATTCGGCGACCTCTGCCCGCGCTGCCGGGCCTTGCGCCGTGTACTTGATGACTTGTCGAGATTGGATACGCAAGATGCAGCAGATCCGTAGAACGCGGCCGAGCGACGACCTGCCCTGGCCGATGTGGCGGCATGCATCATTGCCCGACCGCTCCGGATGGGTGGGCGACTGCTGCCGAGTTGGTGGGAGCCGGTTTGACCACTTCTGATGAGATGACTGGCGTGGCTGAACCGATTGACGTCGAGGTCAGGGAACCCCGCTGTCGAATCTGTCGTGATGAGACCGTGCGCATCCGGGTCAACGGGCTGCTGGACTGGCGCGGAGCCCCGACGAATCTGGGCCGTGGCAGGGCTCGGCTGATCACCTACACCGATATTCTGCGCATTCTGGAGCCCCTGAACGAGGGCCGTCAGCCGAGGGAGCGGATCACCTACGACAGCCTGTGGGTTCACGCCAAGCGCCACTACGACATTGCGGGAATAGCCGCGTACTGGAACGCCCGGATTGATAAGGAGTTGAAGAAAGCCCTCCAGGTTCACCGGCCGTAGAACAATTATTGAGCCGCCGTAGTCGAGCCGCATTAAGTACGAAGGAAATTATCGCTCAGACCCGTCGCATCCGTTGCCGAACTTCATCGCGCGCTGGCGCGGCCCAGCAGTTCGTCTTTGGTCACGCCCACCTCCGTGCGGCAAGCTTCGGCCCAGGCTGACCTGGTGCTACCGGTCAGACCATAGCGCGTAAACACAATCGTTCAGGACAGATTCGGCTGACCACCTCGACCCGACGGAACCGTACGATTTGCCCGCCTTCATCGCGGCTTCCGCATCGCGATGACGTTGCCGACAGCGCTGGTGCTTGGGTCTGGGCCATTGCGGCGAGTGCGGCCATCGCGTCGGAGTGATCGTCATCGAACAGATGCTTATGATCGCCAGCTTCTGCCGACGCTGTGACACATCCTGGAGGTGATCGAACTGGACGGTGGTCAGCACCGACCCGGTCCCTGGCTGCTGGTCAATCGCTACGACCGCGTCGTGGTCTATACGTCACGAAGTGACCGCACACCGGCATATCCGTGGCGTCGTCCCTAGAACGTCTTGTGTATTCGATAGCACCGGGTGCACAAGCGCTTACGGCAGGCGAAATGAGTTTCG
Source organism: uncultured Actinomycetota bacterium (assembly GCA_963813275.1). Lineage (GTDB taxonomy): Bacteria > Actinomycetota > Actinomycetes > Mycobacteriales > Mycobacteriaceae > Mycobacterium. The sequence goes on from CAWEYH010000007.1 coordinate 432,980, forward strand.
CCGAAATCCACCGCTACGGAGATGCGACGGCGAAGAGATGCCATTCGCCGGGCACGCCCTTGAGCTCGTAAGAGCCGCGTTCGTCGAACTTCAACCCTGACCCGATCACCAAGTCGCGCAGCGTGCTGGACACGAGCACGTCGTTGGGCCCTGCCAGTGCGCTCACCCGCGCACCGATGTGCACCCCGATCCCGCCGATGTCATCACCGCGCACCTCGCACTCGCCGGTGTGCAACCCGGCGCGCACCTGGATGCCGAGTGCTTGCACCGCGTCGCGGATCGCCATCGCGCAGCGGATCGCTCGCTGCGGTCCGTCGAACATCGCGAGGAAGCCATCACCCGATGTGTTCACCTCGCGGCCTCGAAAGCGGGCGAGTTGTGCGCGGACGACGGCGTCGTGCGCATCCAGCAGCGCGTGCCAGTCCCGGTCACCGATGTCGGCGGCCCGGCGGGTCGAGTCCACGATGTCGGTGAACAGCACTGTGGCCAGCACCCGATCATCGGCCACGTCTGCATGCTGGCCGGTGAGGAACTCAGCGACCGCTTTAAAGGACTCTCGCCATGGTTCGACGAAGTGATATACGTTCCGCCCTGGGAGCTCGACGTGTTTCGCGCCGGGTATGTGATCAGCGATGTATCTGCCCATCGCGGGCAGGATCAATGGGTCGTCGGCGTGCTGGACCACGAGCGTCGGCACGCGAACTGTCGGAAGAACCGCACGCACGTCCATTTTGGTCATTAGGGGCATTACGACAGCGATGGTGCGTGGGCTGGCGGCCAGGCGTTCCGCCCGAGCCCACGTTGCCCGGATCTCCTCATTCCACGGCATGTCCGGATTAAAGACATGGATGGACTCCCCGGTTCCCCACACGGCGACGGCGGCAGCGTCGTATTCCTCGGGATCGAGCCCATCATTGCGTTCCGGATGCGCGTAGCCCTCGAGTACAACGAGTGCGGTGGTGCGAGACGGATATGCTGCTGCGAACAGCGCCGCTGGTGCCAACGCACCGGCGATTGCGAGGAGAACCGCTTCACTGCTGCCGAGATCGTCAAGCACCGCGGTGATGCTGTCCGCCCACTGCTCCAAGGTCGGCAACGCACCGCCCGTGATGGGATCGGACGCTCCCGTGCCCAGCTGGTCAAAAAAGATCAGTCGACCGAGCGACGTCATCGCCTCGACCCAGCCTTGAATGGATGGCAGCTCTGGAACGACCTCACAGTTTGTGAACCAGTTCGGGACGAACACGATGTCGCGGGGACCTTCACGTGACGTGCGGTAGGCGACGCGCAAGTCCCCGTTCATCGCATAGCGCGTCTCCGAGAACATTGCGGCAGTGTAAGCCGAGGAGCCGGTCGAGTTTCGGGTCACGCAACCAGCTGAACAAAGTGTTCTTCGCGTATTCGCCACCACTCTCAAAACAGAGCACAACTGCGGCTCGCGAAAAACCATGTGTATCCGGTGACTCGGCCAGATCCGCCGATGTGCGAGGTAGGGGCGTGTTTATGTGAGATTCTGCGGGTGTGTCCGCTGATCCGGCGGCTGCTCCTTCGGGGGTGGTGACGTTTCTGTTCACCGATGTCGAGGGTTCGACCCGTCGGTGGGAAGCCGACGCGGATTTGATGCGGGCGGCCTTGGCCGCCCATGACAAGGTGTTGCGGACCGCTATTGAGGCGCACGGCGGCTTCTTGTTCAAGCACACCGGGGACGGGGTGTGCGCCGCCTTCGCGTCGCCGACGTCGGCCGCGAACGCTGCGGACCCTGCGCAATGCCTGACGCGGTGGCAGCGGTGCTGTTTCTCACCCAGCAACCGGGCAAGAGTCCGGCGGGGATCGTCGGTGAGACGGTGGCCCCGATGATCGCCGCCGGGCTCAAGACACTGCGGACCTGACGCTCCATGGCCGACCTGGGAGCACCTCCCGCGTGCGGGGGAACACACAAGCACCCGAACCTGCGGCGTATCGGGAGATTGTGCGTCTGGTCGTTGGTGATCGCGGCCGTGGTGATCGTGGTGGTCAACCTGACCGTGGCCCGATTGCCCACGATGCCGTCGGCCGACGGCAAGTACATCAGCCTGCGCGGCAAGGAGATTCACTACGTCGAACAGCCCGGACAGGGTGTGCCGATCGTGCTGCTGCATGGGCAACCGGGCACCTACGAGGATTTCGAAAAGGTGACCCCCGAACTGCCCGGGCTACACCTGATTTCGATCGATCGGCCGGGCTACGGCTGGTCCCGTGGGGGTTGGCTGCCCTATCTGGACGAAATCGATCTGGTGCACGAGTTGTTGGCGCAGCTCAAACTCGCCCCGGCGATTCTGGTGGGTCAGTCGTTCGGCGGCAGCCTCGCGCTCGGTGTTGCACGGCGATACCCGCAGGATGTGGCGAAAATGATCCTCGTCGCCCCAGCGGCGGGGGGCACCAGGTCGACAACGCAGGATCTTCTGCAGGCCCGCTTCATCCTGTTCAGTCACTGGCCGGTGGTGCGCACCGTCATCGACGTCACCGTGGGTGACGTCATCAAGCGGGTCTCCGCGACGGCCGCCGCGACTGACGCGTTCGCCCCCGAACCGGTGGATCCCATCTATGAGAGGCGGCTGCTGTCGGTCAACATGACCCCAGGCAATCTTGACGCTCTCGCCTTCGAGGAGCTCGAGTTCGACGACATATCACGCTGGCTGGATGAGAACGTGCCGCAGATCCGGGTGCCCTCGGTGATCATTGGGGCGCTCGGCGATCAGCTCGTCGCGATCGACGATGTCCGGCGATTGGCGGATAAGCTAGCGGGCTCCGAGCTGATCACCGTCGACGGCAATCACATGATCGCGTACACACACCCCGACGTGGTGGCCGCCCAAATTCGTCAGGCCGCCACTAGCGCCGTGAGGTGAGCGCCTTGAGATTCTTTTTTCCCGCGCACCTCTGAAGGGGCCCTCACGAAGGGATTGAAAGGACTGCTGGCTGTCGGTCTCGGAGCACTCATGCTGGCGTTGGCACCGCATGCCTTCGCCGAAACTAACGACAACGCCTACGTCAATGCCATGGACGAAAACGACATTCACTCTGTCTGGCCTGGCCGCGGTGGATGTTGGCGCGTAACGCCGCCGCGCCGGAGCGAACAGGCGATCATCATCAAACGGCGGCGTTGCGGCGGGCATGGGCGCAGGCTGTGTCTCGGGTGAGTGCGCGAAAAGCGCGACGGAGTCTCGCCGCTTCTATCGACGCTCACAGGCGACTGGTTACCCGGCTGAAGGGGGCTCCGTGGCGAACGCGACCGGACTGCCAGTCATCTTGGCGATCGGGTGTGTAGGTCTTGCCGCCTGTTCGGCTTCACAACCGTCGGCGCCTAACGTTTCCGCGCGCAGCTCAACGAGCCCGGCGACAACCCTTCACACGACCGTTGCGCAGAACACGGCCACCAGCACGCCGACGTGCGTCGGATTGTCGGTATGTACGCCACCGCCGCCGGACGCTGAGGGCAATCCGCCGTGCTATTACTCCGACGGTTGGCGGGTTTCCGTCCAAGACGGCGGGATCGAGGTGTGGTACTTCCGCGAGCCGTCGTCGAACCTATCGAAGCCCGATCAGGTCACCGCGGTGGTTCACATGAAGGACGCGACGGTGTCGTCCCAGATCGCCGACGTCGACGCGGGCGAGAAGGTGCATCGGTTCGGATTTCCTGGGATTGACCCGTCGGCCGTACAAGAGGTCCTGCTGAACTCCAGTGGCGGTCAATGTTTTGTGATTGGGCCATGACCGGCGCCACCGGGCGGCTGGGCGAGCAGTTTCGCGACCTAACGCGACATCGCCTGTGGTCTTCACCAGACTTTCGGATTGGCCATGTCTCCATGATGTGAACCGGAACCCGTCGGTGGGAGGCTGACGCCGATGGCATGCGGGCGGCCCTTATGGCGCACGACGAGGTGCGTCGCTGTGCGACCATCCGGTGCGATCCCTGAGTAACTGGTGTTCAGCGTGCCTTCAGCAGCCATACCTATCGTGGCAGCGACTAGGTCACGGCGCCTTTCAGATTCAGCAAAGTGACGCATATCGCGGCGTTGTGCGCTTCGACCGAAGGAGATCGCCCGTGGGGGCAGGATTGAGCTACATCGAGGCTGTGGTCGTCGGCGCCCTCCAAGGAATCACCGAACTCTTTCCGGTCTCCAGCCTGGGACATTCGGTGCTGCTGCCCGCGCTCATCGGAGGACGATGGGCACAGGATCTGAACGTGTCGGCCCCCGAGTCGCCGTATCTCGCGTTCATCGTGGGTCTGCACGTCGCAACGGCGGCGGCCCTGTTGGTCTTCTTCTGGCGGGACTGGGTGGCCATCATCGGTGGATTCTTCAGCTCGCTGCGCCGTCGGCGGGTGCAGACGCCACCGGAGCGGCTGGCGTGGCTAATCGTGCTCGCCACCATCCCGGTGGGCGTCTCCGGACTGGCCTTGGAGCACCTGTTCCGTACGACCTTGGGACGACCGGTGCCCGCGGCGGTCTTCCTGATGATCAATGGCGTCATCCTGTTGGCAGGCGAACGACTTCGACGTCGGGTCGCCAACACTCCAGGCGGTGTCGAACGCGAGGGAGGCGCTGTGGATTCCGCGCCCGCACCGGGTGATGGTGGCTTGTCGCCTGCGGACCTGCGGCTTGCACGCATACCGATGCTCGGCGGCGTCGTCATCGGCTGCGCTCAAGTGCTCGCACTGCTGCCCGGAATCAGCCGCTCCGGCGCGACGATGGTCGCCGGTCTGTTGCGCGGCCTGTCTCACGAGGATGCAGCGCGGTTCTCGTTCCTGCTCGCGACACCGGTGATTCTCGCCGCCGGGGTGCTCAAGGTGCCCGACCTGTTTGGACCGCTCGGGCACGGGATTCACGGCCAGGTGCTGGCCGGAAGCCTCGCCGCCTTCGTCGCGGCGTATGTCGCCGTGCGCTTTCTCACCAAGTACTTTGAAACGCGGACATTAACCCCCTTCGCGATCTACTGCGTACTCGCTGGAGCGGGCAGTGTGCTCTGGTTGGTGGTGCGCTAACTGAACCCGCAGGGCGACGAGAATCCCCAGGGATCATGAGCCCACCTTCGCTTTCATCGCCCGCTCCCTTCCTCAACCTTGTGAGACCCGCAGACTCCTCCATCGTGCGCGCGATTCGAACTCGGCGGAAGCGGATCTGACAAGGTGCAGTTCGAAGTCCGTTATCGACGGCGTACACCGCGCCGCTCGCCTCAACGGCCGCGAGTCCCACCGCCGATAAAATGTGCTCGTACCCGGGGCGACTCTTCGTACACTCAAGTTGCTTCACGAGTTGCCGTCGCCATTCGATGTTGTCGCGGATGTTGTTCGTCACGATCGCTTGTCGGGGCCAGCTGCATGACGCCCGGTAGCTTCCGCGGGATTGAGCGCGGCGACAATCACGTCGGCCAGGCGTTCCAGCGCAGCGGCGATGGCCCATTGCGCTTCGGCCTGGGATCCCGAGTTTTGTGAACCGGGGGGTTCAGCAGCCGCAGCCCAAGAGTGGTTGGCCGGGGTCGGCCGTTCCGCCTGTTGTGGCTGACCGGACGGCTCACCCCGCGGGCTGGCCTCGCGCGCGAGCGGGTCGGGTTGGTCGGTGGTGCTGATGCGGGCTCGGCCACTTTCTTCCCATTGAAGCCAGTACCTAAGCGGACCAGCGCGGTAGGCCAGGGCCTGGTGGTCGCCACGGTGACCGTGTTCGAGTATGCATCCGTGCACCCAAGCCACTTCTTGTGTGCCGTCCAGTGCAGCCAGCGACCGCCACAGTTCCTCATCGAGCAGCACCGTGGCATAGCAGCGATCGCCGATCACTGTGCCGCCCAGGGGCCGAACGTGATCGCGGCCCGCGGCTGGTGTAAGTGCGTCATCGAGCCCCTCTTGATTGTGAGCCGCGGTTCAGATGCGATATCCGCCGCTTGGGATCGCCGAAACGGTGGGTCCGCTGGGTTCGGCTTTAAGGTCCGTTTCGAGAGACGCTCACGGCAATCATTCGACCACGCCCGTGCGTTGAATATTGGACACCGGCTCAGGCCGCCTCTCGTAGAATCAAGGTGCTTCATGAGCTGCCGTCGCGAAGCTCCGACTGGACGGTGCGCCAACCCCACGCTCGTGGGTGGCTCGGATGACGAAGCGGCTGGCACCAACCGGTGCGGGCAAGAGCGCCTCCTTTGCGGAGGCCCGAGTAGGGGACGGGCAATGACCGAGAAATCGAACTCCAACGATGACAACGGCGCAGGCCAGATCGCCATGACAGACGACTTGTTCGGTGGCCTGGTGACGGCGTGCACTGGGCGTGGCAGCGGTGCGGCCGCTATAAGTACCAGAAGGTCTTGGTGCACTCGACCAATCCCGACCAGCTGGTTCCCCGGCGTGGCGTCGCCGACGGATGTCCCGCCGCTGCAGATCGCCGACCGGTACCCGGCTGGGCCTAGGCATGACTGAGCTGGACTTGGTCAGGCTGCGTGAGTTGGCGGCCGAACTAGGCTTTTGGCCTGCCTCTACCGACGAGGAGCACGTCGCCCGGCTGCGTGCCCAGGACGCCCGATACAACGAGCAGGAAGCCCAGGACCCCGGCGGCACCAAGTGGCAGAAGATGATGGGTGCCCGGGTCACCCCGGCCTGACTGCACTGATGGAGTACGTCCGTGACGGGGACACCGTGGTGGTCTGGAAGCTCGACCGCCTGGGCCGCAACACACTCCACATACTGGACACGGTCAAGGCACTAACCGACGCCAGCGTCACCCTGATCTCCACTACCGACGGCATCGATTCGGCAACCGCAGCGGGGCGCATGGTGATCGGAGTACTCGCGAGCATGGCCGAGTTCGACCGCGAACTGATCAAGGAACGCACCGCCCTCAAGCGAGCGGTATCCCGTGCCAACGGAACCAAATTCGGGCGACGCACCAAGGTCGCCGACCCGGTCCACGTCGCGACCGCACGACGGATGAAAGCCGACGGGCACACCGCACGCGATGTCGCCAAGTACCTCGGCGTCAACCGGGCGACTTTATATCGGTATCTCGCCGACGAAGCCGCGTAACCCCGTTGGGGCGCAGGCCATATCGCTTCACCCCCGGCGGGGGATCGACCAACCTGCTCACCCCCGTCGGGGGGGAACTAACCGAGCTGCTCACCCCGTCGGGGGGAACTACGGCGCACGCAAGCAGGGCATCAGCGGCATGACCGCCCTGCGGCAGGTCGCCTCGGTACTGCCGGACGCCTACCCCAACAGCGACTTTCGCAGCGCCTTGAAGCGATTGACGCCGTAACTGCGCGCCACCGAACGAAGGTGAACCTCTACTCATGACCGCGTTCGCACCCGAAGCCACTTCGTCTGCTACCCACAACGTGGCCGAGACGGCATGCTTTTCGGCATGCTGCTATACGAATGCCAAGAGGTTCCGTTCGGCCGCCTCGTCATCAAAGAGTTGGTCATCAACGCCGCGATGCGGGAGCGCATCAACGCAGGCTGGAAACTCGAATCAACCGCCGCCATCAACGACACCGGCGGCCAAACGGCAGGCGTGCTGCTCTTCTGGTCAAAGCCACCTGACCTCAAGACTGGGCCTACGCCCCCCATTGGGTCAGGGTGATCGCGAATACCCTGCAACCCGGGGTGTCCCACCCCGCCCCCGGGCGCGCCAATTTGCCTCACGGCGCATTCAGACGTGGATGTGGGAGACCTCGCGGTGGGACCGGATGACACGGTAACTCCCGCCGACGAACCTGAACGGTATGCCCGTCCCTTTTGATGACGCCCGTGCTGCTCGCGATAGCCGCTGCGGTAGGTCTGTTGGCGCGGCGCGACTGGAGACTTTTAGCAGCGGCGTCACACGCGAAGGACGAGGTCTGAGAGCTCATCGCGACGACGAACGCGCATCATCGAGCTGAAAGAGTCGTACGAGAGCTGCCCGGAGTGTCGCGCGCGTCTCGAAAACGACGAGTTATGAGAGTCTCAAAACTCAGTTTCGAAACCACCTTGAAATCCACTGAATACCAACATATTTGGCGTCACACGCCCTGGCAACCCTCCCCCCTCACCATCCCATCGCAGGTTAGAGAGCGTGTTGTCTCAGCCGATGTCATTGTGATAACAGAATTCCTTGCGCTATATGGACGCGGGCCGACGATGCTTCTAGCCAGCCGGGCAAGGGGCCGGAATCCACATGGACCAGCACATACCGGGAGGCAGAGGCGCAGGAGGCGCAGGAGGCGGAGGAGCTGGAGGGGGCGGCGGATTATCTCCGTCCCAGACCTGAGGGGAAACATTGCCCTCGCCGTCGGCCACCCAATACCAGGTGTGGCAAACACTCATGTCCCAATTGACATCCCGGTTGGGCCCACCCTGCGAGACATACAGGGATTGCCCTGGGCACCAGTGATTTGGGCCGTAGCACTTACCGTTGACCACCGCCGCGCCAGGCGAGCAGACCGCCTGGGCGGTACCTGCGCCCAGCCCCAAACCGGCCAGCCCCAGACCGCCAGACACCAACACAGTCGTGGCTAACCCCACGATTACTCGTTTCATCATGGTTCCTTTCGTTGCTGTCGGCTCGTGGCCGGTCAAGAAATCATGTCCCGTTGTCAGGGACATCGTCGGCGGCGGACGATCAGTTACTCAGCCAGTCGTCACCGGTCACGTCAAGGTTGCGGCGGACGCCTTGGAGGATTCTTGGAACTACTCATACGCCCGCGTCAACAGGAAGACTCGTAAATCGCAAACTCCAGACTTGAGGTGGTCGATCCCGACCGCCCTTGACCGACGGGTGACCCGCTCGTCACTCACCTAGGCAGCTTCCCTTCGGAACCCGCCGAACGTGACCCGCGAAACCGGCATAGAGACCGCTGTCTCGAAAGAAACGACATATGCGGGTCTTGAAACAGGTGTATCCGTTTGACCGGGCCGGATCCGCCGATGTGCGAGGTCGGGCTTGTCTGTTGTGAGATTGTGCGTGGGTGCCCGCTGATCCGGCGGCTGCTCCTTCGGGGGTTGTGACGTTTCTGTTCACCGACGTAGAGGGGTCGACGCGTCGATGGGAGGCCGACGCCGATGGCATGCGGGTGGCACTGGCCGCGCACGACACGGTGTTGCGCTCCGCGATCGAGACGCATGGGGGCTGGTTGTTCAAGCACACCGGTGACGGCGTGTGTGCCGCCTTCGCATCGCCCAGGTCCGCCGTCGACGCCGCAGTGGCCGCGCAGCGACAACTGGAACTGCCGGTGCGGATGGGGCTGGCGACCGGTGAAGCCGAACTGCGGGACGGCGATTACTTCGGGACGGTGCTGAACCGGGCTGCGCGGGTGATGGCTGCCGGGCATGGCGGTCAGATTCTGGTGGCCGACTCGACTGCGGTGCTGCTGAGCGGGGTTGATCTTGGTGGATCTGGGGCCGCGACGGTTGCGGGATCTGGCCACGCCGATCGGGGTGTTTCAACTGCAAGCAGCGGGCCTACGGACGGAGTTTCCGCTCTTGCGGGCGAATGGACTCGAATCCGGGGAATCTGCGGCCTGCGACCACTAGCTTGATTGGACGCGAGTCCGAGGTCGTCGAGGTCGAGGCGGCGTTCAAGGCTCATCGGTTGGTCACATTGACAGGGGTGGGTGGGGTCGGCAAGACACGCCTGGCGACCGAAGTCGCGGCGCCGGCTGGCCGATGAATTTCCCGACGGCGTTTGGGTTTTCGAGCTGGCTGCGGTCACCGATCCAGCAGCGGTACCCGATGCCGTGGCCGCCGTCCTGGGCGTCACCCAACAACCCGGCAAGACCGTGACTGAGTCGGTGGCCGCCGCATTGGAAGGCCGTATCCGGCTATTGGTGTTCGACAACTGCGAGCACCTGCGCGACGCCGCAGCCGACTTGATCGAGGCAATTCTGGCGCAGTCGGCGACCGTGACGATTCTTGCCACCAGCCGCGAGGGACTGGGGGTCGCCGACGAGCAGTTCTGGACAGTGCCCTCGCTGGACGTTGACACGGGAACCGACTCGGTGGCGGTGACCCTGTTCATCGACCGCGCCCGTACTGTGGCGCAGCGATTCTCGCTCGCCGGGGCCGACGACGCGGCAGCAGTCGTGGATATCTGTAGGCGTCTCGACGGGATCCCTTTGGCCATCGAGTTGGCAGCCTCGCGGATGGCGTCAATGACGGCGAGCGAGGTGCGTGATCGTCTGGACCAGCGGTTCCGGCTGCTGGTCGGGTCGCGGCGCGGCCTGGCACGCCACCACACACTGCGCCACGCGGTGGGCTGGTCCTACGACCTACTCGACGACACCGCGAAGGCAGTGCTGGAACGCTGTTCGGTCTTCGCGGGCGGATTTGACCTCCAAAGCGCGTGCGCAGTAGCCGGATCAGATGACCTCGACGAGTACGCCATCCTCGACGTACTCGACGCTCTGGTGCGCAAGTCGCTTCTCGTCGCCGACCGATCCTCGGGACGGACTCGGTATTCGATGCTGGAGACGATCCGCCAGTTCGCCGAGGACCAACTCGTGGCGAGCGGTGCGGCGGAAGAGGTCCGTGCCGCGCACGCCCACCACTTCGCCGTAAAAGAGTCCGACATCCTGCCGATTTGGGACAGCCCGCGTCAGCATGAGGCTTACGACTGGTTCGCCACCGAGTTAGCCAATCTGCGCACCGCGTTTCGGTGGGCCGCCGACCAGGGCGACCTGGACACCGCCGCCATCATCGCCACGTATGCGGCGTTCCTCGGCGTGCTGGTCCACAATTATGAGCCGATAGCCTGGGCCGAGGAGCTCATCCAGCCCGCCTGCGCCGTCGACCATCCCCGGCTGGCGTTCCTGTACGTGATGGCCTCGACGTGCTGGATGGCCGGGCGGATCGAGGCGGCTGTCGGCTACGCCGACGCCGGTCAGACGGTGATCGGCAGTGGCGGCGAAGTGCCGTTCGGCGGCGAGGCCGCGCTGGGCACTGCGTACGCGTTCATCGGCCAGCCCGAACGGTGGGTCGAGTGGTGCCGCGCCCTGCTCGCACGTGGCCGCGACACCCACGGAATCACCAGGACATACCTGGTCTTCGCACTGGCGCTCGCCGGTTGCGGTGAGGAGGCGAGAGCCGCCGCGACCGGCCTCATCGACACCGCCGAAGCCACCCACAACCCGTATGTGCTCTCGTTCGCGCTTTACGTTCACGGCTTCGCCTTCCGCGACGCCGATCCCGACGGCGCGCTGGACGCCGCGCGTCGGGGCCTGGTGATCGCCCGAGACAGCGGCAACCGCTACACCGAGACACTCCTGGCGGGCGTCCTGTCCTACCTTGAGGCCGAGCATGGCGACCCGCTGGCCGCGCTGGATTACGTCACGCTGGCGATCCGCACCTTCCACGACGCGGGCAACACCACCGGGGTCCGCACCGGCACCTCGATCCTCGCCGCCCTTTTCGACCGGCTCGGACGCCACGAACCGGCGGCCACCATCGCCGGATTCGCCGTCAGTCCCCTCACCGCAGTTGCTGAGTTCAATACCGCTATCGCCCACCTGCGCGATGTGCTCGGCGACCAGACCTACGAATCGCTGGCCCGCAAGGGTGAGACGATGACCACCGCCGCTATGGCGATCTACGCATACGACCAAATCGACCAGGCCCGAGCAGAGCTGAACGCTGTCTTGGAATAGAAGATGTACAAGCGTCCCAATAGTCGCCTTGCTCTTCTTAGGCGCCACCGGGTGCGCAAGCGCTTACGGCAGGCGAAATGAGTTACGCCGTAACCCACCACTACGGAGAAGCGACGGCGAAGAGATGCCATTCGCCGGGCACGCCCTTGAGCTGGTGCGCGCCGCGGTCGTCGAACTCCAGTCCCGACCCGATCACGAGGTCGCGCAGCGTGCTGGACACCAGCACGTCGTTCGGCCCTGCCAGTGCGCTCACGCGCGCGCCGATGTGCACGGCGATCCCGCCGATGTCATCGCCGCGGACCTCGCACTCGCCGGTGTGCAACCCGGCGCGCACCTCGATGCCGAGCGCCTGCACCGCGTCGCGAATTGCCATGGCGCAGCGGATCGCTCGCTGCGGGCCGTCGAACATCGCCAGGAAGCCGTCTCCCGATGTGTTCACCTCGCGGCCTCGAAAGCGAGCGAGCTGCGACCGGACGACGGCGTCGTGCGCATCGAGCAAGGCACGCCAGTCACGGTCGCCCATCTCCGCTGCTCGGCGCGTCGAGTCCACGATGTCGGTGAAGAGCACGGTGGCGAGAACCCGATCATCGGCGACCTCGGCCTGGTGGCCGGTGAGGAACTCGGCGATCTCCTGGAAGGACGCGCGCCAGGGTTCAACGATGTGGTGGTAGTTGCGGCCCGGCACCTCAACATATTTCGCGTCGGGTATGTGCTCGGCGATGTACTTGCCCTTCGCGGGCGGCACGGTCACGCAGTCGGCGTGGTGGAGGACGAGGGTTGGCACGCGGATTGCCGGAAGGACCGCCCGCACGTCCAGTTCGAACGCGAGAGGCCTCACGAGAGCTAGCGTCCTCGGGCTTGCCGCCAGGCGTTCCATTCGGGCCCACGCTGCCCGGATCTCCTCGTTCCACGGCATGTCCGGATTTAGCAGATGTGGGATCACCCCGCGTCCCCAGAAGCGGACCAACACGTCTTGGTTTTCGTCTTGGAGGAGTGGGGTGCCGCCCGCATCCGCGTAACCGTCGAGCACGACCAGCGCGGTGGTGCGAGACGGATGTGACGCCGCGAACAGCGCCGCCGTCGCGAATGCGCCATCGAATGCGACGAGTACCGCTTCGCTACTCCCGAGGTCGTCGAGCACCGCGGTGATGCTGTCGGCCCATTGCTCCAACGTCGGCATCGCCCCGGGCGTGACAGGATCGGACGCGCCCGTGCCCGGCTGGTCAAAGAAGATGAGCCGACCCAGCGATGTCATCGCCTCGACCCAGCCCTGAAGGGACGGTAGCTCCGGAACAACCTCGCAGCAGGTGTGCCAGTTCGGAGACGTACACGATGTCGCGTGGACCTTCGCGTGACGCGCGATAGGCGACGCGCAAGTCCCCGTTCAGCGCATACCGCGTCTCCGAGAACATTGCCGAAGTGTAAGCCGAGGAGCGGGTCGAGTTTCGGTGTCAGGCGAAGCCCGCCAGCACGGGTGCGGCCCTCAGGCCACGAGATGTAGTCAGGGCAGTCTCCGCCATGCTCGTCGGCAGTTCTGGACGCCTCGCATAGATGCCGGTCTGGGTCCGTCTCGAAATCGACAACATACGAGAGTCTCACAACTTCGGCTCGGAGACGGCACAGCGATATGAGGGACTCGTTATGGCACCTTCGGTTTGATTTCCTCGATCACCCACTGCGCGTAGTCGAGGTAGGCGTTCACGTCCTTCACCGGGGGGATGGGCACCGACGACATCGTGACGCCCAACTCGGCGAACCAGCCGAGCCGGTCGATGATCTCCGGCGCGCTCATACCGGGCTGCTGCGTGGGGTCGTCGATCACCACATGGCCTTCGCCGATTAGCGAGGTGCCCAAGCCGTAACACACTTCAAACGGCCTGCCGTTGTAGGTCGGCTGGGACTTGATGAAGTCGATCTTGGCCGGGAAGTCTTCGGGTTGCGTGAGGAACGGAAACCAACCGGAGGCAAACCGAGCCGCACGCTTTAGTTGCGCATCGGCGTCCCCGCCGATCCAGATCGGCGGATGGGGCTTCTGCACCGGCTTCGGCTCAAAGGCCACGTTGTCGAATGACACATACTTACCGTCGAAGCTTGGCGTTTCGCTCGTCCACAGTTCGATGATCGCGGCGAGGTACTCATCGGCCATGCGTCCGCGCTCATGAAAAGGGACCCCGAGAATCCTGAACTCTTCCTCGTCCCATCCGATACCGAATGTGCACATGATGCGACCGCTGCTCATCCAATCCGCTGTCGCCAAGGCTTTTGCCATGATGACGGGGTGCTGCAGCGGCAGCAGTGTGACAGCGGAGTTCACCGGTATACGTTTCGTCGCGCCAGCGAGATAAGCCTGCGCCACGGTCGAGTGGAAGTAATGCGGTCCCGACAGTTCCAGATGCGTGTGCGGAACGACGAAATGCTCGGGTATCGCAAGCATGTCGTAGCCGAGTTCCTCGGCGCGTTGGGCCACGACCGTCTGGTCGATGCCGCTGACACTGAACTCCCACGGCTGAGTCAGCGCCTTCAACTCCATCATGTGCGGCATCGGGAATCCGAATTTCATGGCGACCATCGTCGCGTTTGGACGAGGTGGCAGAGGCCGTTTCGGCGAAACTGGGTCGCAGCGACGCGCCGCGCAAGGCCGCTCAGCCCTGGCGCACACGCGGACCCGTATGCGCTCTCGTTCGCGCTTTCCGCGTAAGGGTGCGCATATAGCTGTGTACTTGGTCGCTGATTCAACTGGCCGGTCCTCACCCTGTGTCTCGAAATAGACCACATCTGCGACACGCGAGTTTTACAGCGAGACAGTCGCATTGGCCCAGTCCGGGTCGTCTCACAGGTTCATCTCAAGAGTGCTTGTCGCACGAACCTAGGCGCGGGCACTTCTGCGACGGTGAGGAGGTTCTGCGGTCTTGTGGGGCACAGGAGTCCGGCCGTCTTTCAGTGCGTGAGTACTGGCAAGCGCAGCCTTGAGCGTGTCCGCCGTCTGCAATTGATCAAGGAGTGGTAGATCCCCATCATCGTCGCAGCCGCCGCGCCAGTGTCGCCGTTCAACCAGTCGTTCAGGGTATGGGCCCGAGCAGAACTGAACGCCGTCTCGGAATAGACGACATACGAGAGTCTCAAAACTTCGTGTCGGAGATGGCACGGCGATATGACGGACATCGTTGACCAGCGGTGAAACGATACTGACGTGGACCCCAGCGGGGATGGTGGCGGTGGACTGACCGCGACGGGGCTGTTCTGTGGGTCCTGCGGCGCGCAGTCCAGCCCGACGGCCAAGTTCTGTAGCGAGTGCGGTGCGCCGCTCACGCAGGCCACCCAATCGGCGGAGTACAAGCAGGTGACGGTGCTGTTCGCCGATGTGGTTCATTCGATGGACATCGCGGCGGCGGTCGGTGCGGAGCGGCTGCGCGAGATCATGGCCGAGCTGGTCGACCGCTGCGCAGCGGTGGTGCAGCGTTACGGCGGCACGGTGGACAAGTTCACCGGCGACGGGATCATGGCGGTGTTCGGCGCGCCGGTGGCGTTGGAGGATCACGCTGTTCGTGCCTGCCTGGCGGCGTTGGGCGTTCAGGAGGAGGCGAAGCGGCTTGCCGTCGATGTCCAAGAGCGCGACGGTGTGGATCTGCAGCTGCGCGTGGGCCTGAACTCCGGTCAGGTGATCGCCGGTGAGATCGGTTCGGGCTCTTTCGGTTACACCGCCATCGGTGAGCAGGTGGGGATGGCTCAGCGGATGGAGTCGGTCGCTCCGCCGGGTGGGGTGATGCTCAGCGCGTCGACGGCGCGACTGGTTGATGGCGCTGCGGCTCTCGGTGAACCGGAGATGGTGCGGATCAAGGGTGCCGAGGAACCAGTCGCCGCCCATCGGCTGTTGGGCATGGGCGAACAGCATCGCGCTGTCAGGCGTGCGGAGTCGAATCTGGTCGGTCGGCGGTGGGAGATGTCCGCCGTTGAGGGCTTGCTGGACCGTGCAATCGAGGGCCACGGCGCTGTGGTCGGCGTGGTCGGGTCACCGGGCATCGGTAAGAGCCGTCTCGTGCGCGAGGTTTCGGCGATGGCAGCGGCCCGTGGTGTTGAGGTGTTCACCGCCTACTGCGAATCGCACACCAGCCAGGTTCCCTTCCACGCCGTCGCGCGGCTGCTGCGCGCGACCACCGGCGTCGAGGGTCTCGACGCCGCAGGCCGCGCGCGCCGAGATACGCGCTCAGGCTCCTGACGCCGATGCTGAGGACTTGCTGCTATTTGACGACCTGCTGGGCATCGCCGATCCCGACGTTCCCTTGCCGAGTATCGATCCGGATGCCCGGCGGCGTCGGTTGACCGCGTTGGTCAACGCCGCATCCTTGGCCCGCGAGTCGCCGGCGGTCTATGTCGTTGAGGACGCCCATTGGATCGATGAGGTCAGCGAGTCGATGGTCGTCGATTTCCTCACTGTGATCCCGCAGACGCCCTCGCTGGTGTTGGTCACCTACCGACCGGAGTATCGGGGCGCGTTGACCCAGGTGGCAGATGCGCAAACGATAGCCCTTGCGCCACTTCGTGATTCGGAAACAGCCGCACTGATCGCCGAGCTTCTCGGGCCAGAACCCTCGGTTGACGGCCTCGGCCAGACGATCGCCGACAAGGGCCGCCGGTAATCCCTTTTTCGCCGAGGAGATCGTGCGCGACCTGGCCGAGCGTCGTGTGCTGCGCGGGCAGCCCGGCGCATACATATCGACGGCAGAGGCTACCGAGGTGCATGTGCCTGCCACACTGCAGGCAACGATCGCCGCGCGCATCGATCGCCTTCCGCCGGAGGCGAAACGCACATTGAGCGCGGCGGCGGTGATCGGGTCGCGGTTTGGCCTCGGACCTGCTGACCGCACTGGGCGTCGAACCGGTCGTTGCTGACCTAGTGGCGGCCCAGCTCATCGATCAGGTCAGATTCACACGACAACCCGACTATGTGTTTCACCATCCGCTGATTCGCACGGTGGCCTATGAGGCGCAGCTCAAAGCCGATCGCGCCGAGCTGCACCGGCGCGTCGCAGCCGCAATCGAATCACGTGACCCGGCAGCGGCTGATGAAAATGCCGCCCTGGTGGCCGAACATCTGGAGGCCGCCGGTGATCTGCACTCCGCCTACGGCTGGCACATGCGCGCCGCAACGTGGGCGACGAACCGAGACATCGGCGCGGCGCGACTGAGTTGGGAGCGCGCCCAAACGATCGCCGACGCCCTACCCGCCGATGACCCGGACCGAGCAGCCATGCGCATCACACCGCGCACCATGTTGTGCGGGATCGCCTGGCGAGTCCATGCGAACGTTGCCGGGGACCGCTTTGATGAATTGCGTGAGTTGTGCACCACCGCCGGGGACAAAGCGTCACTGGCCATCGGAATGGCTGGGCTAGTGGGTGACCATGCGTTCCAGGACCGGCTGCGCGAGGCGTCGCACCTGGCATCGGAAGCCTGGGCCCTCATCGAGTCCACCGGCGATGCGACCTTGACGGTGGGGCTGTCCGTGCCGCTGGTCTACGCCAAGATGGAGAGCGCCGAGTGGTCTGACGTGCTGCGGTGGTCACAAAGGGTCATCGACCTGGCCGACGGTGACTCGTCTAAGGGCGACTTCATTTTCGGGTCTCCGTTAGCGCTCGCCTTTACGACACGGGCTCAGGCCCGTTATTGCTTGGATCTTCCGGGATGGCGCGACGACCTACAGCACGGCCTGGCCATGGCCCGCAGCGCCGACCCGATGTCCTACGCGGCGGTCGTCGCCTACGTCTACCTCCCAGGAATACTCAATGGCGTACTCGGGCTCGACGATTCCACGGTGTGCGAGATCGAGGATGCCCTCCAGGCTGCCGAACGATCCAGTGATGACCTCGCGTTGTCGAACGCCGAATGACGCTGGGCGTTACCCTGATGCACCGCCAACCGGCTGCGGAGTCTGACCGGGGACAGAAGCTGCTGGCCGAGGTCAGCGAAGTGTTCCAGCGCGGGGCACACAGCCTGGCCGAGTTACCGATCGTCAATGTGTACGTGGCGCGTGAGATCGCCAGGCGAGGACATCGCGGTGAGGCCCTACCGCTCATGCGCGCCGCCGCCAACCATCTGTTCCGCGAGGAACGGCTGCTGCTATGGAGCATTCCCGCAACCGGTGTTCTGGTCGAGACACTGCTGGACCGTGGGACGGACGCTGACGTGGCCGAAGCGGAGGCCGCCATCGAGCGGTTAGCGGTTGCGCCAGCCGATGAGGGTCTGGTGATTCGCGACATCTGGCTGCTGCGACTACGCGCTCTACTGGCGCAGGCTCACGGCGATGACGCAGCTTATGTGCAATTGCGGGATCGCTACCGCGAGATGGCGAAATCCCTTGGCTACGAGGGGCACATGAAGTGGGCTGAGGCAATGCCATGACGGCGGCTGCTCCTACGGGGGTGGTGACCTTTCTGTTCACCGACGTGGAGGGTTCGACCCGTCGGTGGGAGACCGACGCCGATGCGATGCGGGCGGCGCTGGCTGCGCATGACGAAGTGTTGCGCTCGGCGATCGGGGCCCAGGGCGGTTTTCTGTTCAAGCACACCGGCGACGGGGTGTGCGCCGCGTTCGCATCGCCGAGATCTGCTGTTGATGCCGCAGTGGCCGCACAGCATGCGCTGGAGTTACCCGTGCGGATGGGCTTGGCCACCGGCGAGGCGGAACTGCGCGACGGTGACTACTTCGGCGCGGTACTGAACCGGGCGGCGCGGGTGATGGCCGCCGGGCACGGTGGTCAGGTCTTGCTGGCCGACTCGACAGCGATCCTTCTCAGTGGAGTCGATCTGGTCGATTTGGGACCGCGACGTTTGCGTGATGTGTCTGCGCCGGTGGGGTTGTTCCAGGTCCGAGCGCCCGGCCTTCAGACGGACTTTCCGGCTCTACGGGCGCTGGATACGAGTCCGGGAAATTTGCGACCGGGGACCGCGAGCCTGATCGGACGCGAGGCCGAGGTCGCTGAGGTCCAAGCGGCAGTGCGCATACATCGGTTGGTGACTCTGACCGGAGTCGGCGGGGTCGGCAAGACGCGGCTGGTCTTGGAGGTCGCGGCACGGTTGGCCGATGAGTTTCCGGACGGGGTTTGGGTTTTCGAGCTTGCAGCGGTTACCGATCCGGCAGCGGTGCCCGATGCGGTCGCGGCGGTCTTGGGCATCACTCAGCAGCCGGGTAAGAGCGTGACCGAGTCGGTGGCCGCCGCGCTGGAGGGCAGAGTCCGGCTGTTGGTGTTGGACAACTGTGAGCACCTGCGCGACGTCGTCGCCGATCTTGTCGAGGCCATCCTTGCGCGCTCG
>CAWEYH010000008.1:0-285862 GCA_963813275.1 uncultured Actinomycetota bacterium
CCGCAATGTGGTCGAGCAGGTCAGCGACCTTGTCGGGCTCGGTGATCATCATGTCGTGGCCCGTGTCGATGTCCCACAGTCGGCCCTCCGATTGCTGTCGCATTTTGTCGGCATTCCTTAGCGCCATGAACAGGGTGGTGCTGATGTGGGACTGCGGAATCGACTGCAGCGCTTCTTCATTCGTCAGTTGCAAGTGTTGCTCGAAGCATCTCCACGGGTGCGGTGTGAGGCGTGCGCGCATCCACTCCAACGTCGGCGGATCGACCACTCCGTAGAACTTGATGGTCTCGTCGGTGGGAAAGAGGCACATCTCCACGCCGTCGATGATCTGGCTGTCTGACCTGCGCCGCCATGAACGGGCCTGCGACATCGACCAGCGACTGCCCGTCCTTGGGTGGCTTCACGTCCAGGTACACGAGATGGCCGACGCGATCGGGTGCGCGGTCGGCTGCGCCCGTGATGACCATCCCGCCGTAGCTATGCCCGACCAGGATGGCGTTTCGGATGTCCTCGTAGTGCAGGAGCGCGACGATGTCCTCGACATGGCAGTCGAGGTCGACGCCCGCTCGAAACAGATGCGCACGCTCCCCAACCCCGTCAGCGTCGGGGCGTAGACGTCGTGCCCCTTGTCGCGCAACACTCGGGCAAGCGGCTGAAAACACCATCCGCCGTGCCCGCCGCCGTGAACCAGAACGATCGACCGATTCGGTTTGGCGTCGGGCATGGACGCTGACCCTACATCTGCAGGGGCCTGCTGCTCCGGCGAATCACAGCGGTTTCGTAAGGTTGCGCTCGAGGAGCTGACTGGGTGAGTTTGTCGATTGTTTTCGCCGTGTTGTTCTCGGCGTTACTGCACGCGACGTGGAACTCGTTGGCGCACGCTGTTTCTGACCGGTTGGTCGGTTTTGCGCTCATCGGAGTGGCCGACATGATCGGTGGCGGTCTGATGGTGGTGGTCTCGGGCTTGCCTCCCGCAGTGGCATGGCCGTTCATCGTCGCCTCGGCTTCGCTGCACGTCGTGTACAACCTTCTGTTGCTGGCCAGCTATCAACTGGGCGAGTTCAGCCAGATGTATCCGCTCGCGAGGGGAACCTCGCCGTGGGTGGTGGCACTGGTGTCCGTCGTGGTGCTCGGGCGCGAGTTGCCGCTGCACGAACTCGCCGGGGTGCTGGCGGTCTCGGCGGGACTCATTGCGCTGGTCTTCATCGGCGGGCGGCCGGGTCGCAAGGACCTGCCCGCAATCACTGCGGCCGTGCTCACCGGCTTGGCCATCGCGTCGTACACCGTGATCGACGGTGTCGGGGTGATGAAGGCGCCGTTGTTCGCCTACACAGGGTGGATGTTTCTGCTGCAGGGCCCGCCGATCGCGGTGCTCGCGGCGATCCGTCGCGGCCGCAGGCTCCCTGCCGCGGTTCGCGCGTCTGCGGTCGCTGGACTCACGGGCGGTGTCATCTCGATCGCCGCGTACACCATCGTGCTGTGGGCACAGACAAGCGGCGCGTTGGCGCCCATCGCGGCGCTGCGGGAGACAAGCATCGTGTTCGGCGCGTTGATCGGCGCGGCATTCCTCGGTGAGCGGCTCGGTGCGCGCCGCGCGATGGCCGCGGGTGTGGTGCTGGCGGGTGTGGTGCTGATCAGCCTGCCGTAGCGATTCCGGTGGATGAATGGCCGACTGTGGATAACCCCGCCTGACCGGTGTCGGGTTGTCCGCCGCGCACTGCACTGTGTCGGTATGACCACATGGACGCGTGCCGAGATTGGCGCGCTGGGTGAGCAACTGGCCGTCGACCACCTGACCTCCCTCGGCCTGGCCGTGCTGGACCGCAACTGGCGCTGCCGCTACGGCGAGCTCGACATCATCGCGGTCGACAGTGCCACGCGCACAGCGGTTTTCGTCGAGGTGAAGACACGCACCAGCGACTACTTCGGGGGAGTGCAGCAGGCAGTGACCCCGGATAAAGTCCGGCGGCTGCGCCGCCTGGCCGGGTTGTGGCTGGCCGGTCATGACGGCAGCTGGGCCGCGGTGCGCATCGACGTCATCGGTGTCCGCATCGGAAGGCAGCGCGACCCCGAGATCACCCACCTGCAGGCGGTCGGCTGATGGCGCTGGGCAGAGCATTCTCGGTGGCGGTCCGGGGGCTGGAGGGCGAGATCGTCGAGATCGAGGCCGACATCACCTCGGGCCTTCCCGGCGTGCATCTCGTCGGGCTGCCCGACACCGCACTACAGGAGTCGCGCGACCGTGTCCGGGCCGCCATCACCAACTGCGGCAACGACTGGCCCATGGCGCGGCTGACGTTGGCCCTTTCGCCGGCGACGCTTCCCAAGATGGGCTCGGTATACGACATGGCGCTCGCGGCGGCAGTGTTGTCGGCACACGGCAAGAAGGAATGGGAACGGCTCGAAAAGGCTCTGCTGCTTGGCGAATTGGCGCTCGATGGTCGGGTGCGCCCGGTCAAGGGGGTGCTGCCCGCAGTGCTGACGGCCAAGCGGGAGGGGTGGCCCGCCGTCGTGGTCCCCGTCGACAACCTTCGGGAAGCCAGCCTGGTCGAGGGCGTCGAGGTGTTGGGCGCGCGAACGCTGGGGCAGTTACATGCCTGGTTGTCTGGCAAGGCGCAGTTGGACGAGCGGGTCGAGGCGTCGGCCACCGCACAGGAGATCGAGGTGGATCTCGCCGATGTCGTTGGGCAGTGCCACGCGAGGTACGCCGTCGAAGTGGCGGCCGCGGGTGCGCATCATCTGACGCTGACTGGTCCGCCTGGTGTCGGGAAAACGATGCTGGCGCAACGGCTTCCCGGTCTGTTGCCGGAGTTGTCGCACAGCGAGGCGCTCGAGGTCACCGCGATCCATTCGGTCGCTGGCCTGCTGTCGGGTGACACCCCGCTGATCACTCGACCCCCGTTTGTGGCGCCACATCACACCTCCAGTGTCGCGGCGCTCGTCGGCGGCGGGTCGGGGATGGCACGACCTGGTGCGGTCAGCAGGGCACATCGCGGCGTCCTCTTTCTCGACGAGTACGCCGAGGTCGGAAATGCAGTGCTGGAGGCGATGCGAACACCGTTGGAGGACGGCGAAATCCGGCTGGCGCGTCGAGACGGTGTGGCCCGTTATCCGGCACGCTTCCAGCTGGTGCTCGCGGCCAATCCGTGTCCGTGCGCATCCCCGGACCCTCACGACTGCATCTGCACCTCTTCTGCGAAGCGCCGGTATATGAGTAAGTTGTCGGGCCCGCTTCTCGACCGGGTCGACCTCCGCGTTTACATGCACCGCGAGAGGGCGGGCGCTTTTGCCGCCGAGGCGGGGGAGTCGAGCGCGGCGGTGCGGGACCGAGTGAAGGCGGCGCGCGATGCGGCCGCGGAGCGTTGGCACCAGCACGGAATCCGGACCAACGCCGAGGTCAGTGGTGTTCTTCTACGTCGCCGATACCGGATCGAATCCGAGGCGATGGCACCACTGAAGACGGCGCTCGACCGCGGTCTGCTCAGTATCCGCGGCGTAGACCGGACCCTGCGTGTCGCGTGGACACTGGCGGACCTGGCCGGCCGGACGTCGCCGGGAGTCGGCGAGGTCACCACCGCACTCAGTTTTCGGCAACCCGACGGTGCGCCATGAGCGACGAGACGCAGCTCGCCCTGGCCTACCTGTCGCGGGTTGCCGAACCGCCCTGCCCTGAGCTGACGGCCCTCGTGAAACGCATCGGGCCCGTCGAGGCCGCTGCGCGCATCAAGTCAGGCAGAGTCGACGACGGCCTCGCTCGACGCACCGAAGCGCGTCGTGGGATAGTTTGTGCAGCAAGGGATCTGGAGGTGCTCGCTCGCCGTGAAGGCCGCCTGGTCACGGCCGACGACGACGAGTGGCCGTTGCTTTCCTTCGTGGCCTTCGCCAATGTGGATCATCGGCAGCGGCCCCAGGCTCATCCGCCGTTGGCGCTGTGGGTCGTCGGGGCGAAGCGCATCGACGACATGGCAGAACGCGCAGCCGCGATCGTCGGGACCAGGGCGTGCACCGCGTACGGCCAGCATGTCGCCGCGGACCTGGCCGCGGGCCTTGTCGAGCGCGACGTGACGGTGGTGTCAGGCGGCGCGTACGGCATCGACGGTGCCGCCCACCGCTCTTCGCTCGCCACCGACGGGTTCACCGTCGCGGTGCTCGCAGGCGGCATCGACGTGCCGTACCCGGCAGGCCACGCCGCGCTGCTGCACCGGATCGGCAAGGACGGTCTGGTCGTCAGCGAGTATCCGCCGGGCGTGCGTCCGGCCCGCCATCGTTTCCTGACCCGCAACAGGTTGGTGGCTGCGCTGTCGGGTGCGACGGTCGTCGTCGAGGCGGGCGCCCGCAGCGGGGCGGCGAACACCGCGGCATGGGCGCGGGCGCTGGGCCGTGGGCTGTGCGCGGTACCGGGACCGGTCACCTCGTCGGCGTCGGTCGGCTGTCATGCCTTGTTGCGCAGCGACGCTCGCCTCGTAACGTGCGCGGCCGAAATCGTCGAGATCATGGGCCGCATCGGTGAACTTGCGCCCGACGAACAGCAGCCCGCCTCGCCGCTCGACGGCCTCGGAGAGGCGGAGCAGAGGGTCTACGACGCATTGCCTGCGCGCGGTCGTCGCACCACCGACCAGATCGCCATCGCCTCGGGCCTGGCACCCACACAGGTGTTGGGACCGCTGTCGATGCTGGAAGTGCAGGGTTTGGTGGCTCGAGAGGAGGGTTACTGGAAGCTCAAAAAGTAGACCGCCACGGAATAGCCACCGCTCGTATAGTTGTTGAGGCTGGCTAACGAACCGGTCATACGTTTGGAGGAACAGTGGCAGGACGTCCCGTGCACACCTTCGAGGTGCTGCGCACCGAGAATCTGACGCCGCACATCGTCCGCGTGGTGCTCGGCGGCAGCGGATTCGACACGTTCACGCCGAACGACTTCACCGACGCGTACGTCAAGATCGTGTTCGTCCGCTACGGCGTCGATGTGGGCGCCCTGCCGCAACCGCTGACACTCGACAGCTTCAACGAGTTGCCCGCGGAGGAGCGGCCGACGGTGCGCACCTACACGGTGCGCAGCATCGACGCCGAACGACGGGAGCTCGTCATCGATTTCGTCGTGCACGGCGAGCACGGCGTCGCGGGCCCATGGGCGATGGCGGCGAAGCCTGGGCAACCGGCATACCTGATGGGTCCCAGTGGAGCCTATGCGCCGGATCCGGCGGCGGACTGGCATCTGATGGCGGGCGACGAGGCGGCCCTTCCCGCGATCAGCGCGGCGCTGGAAGCATTGCCCGACAACGCCGTTGGCAAGGTCTTCATCGAGGTTGCCGGGCCCGAAGACGAGATTCCGCTCAAAGTGCCTGCGGGTGTCGGGCTGAACTGGATCTACCGCGGCGGCCGCGCCGACCTGGTGTCCGAGGACAGGGCAGGCGACCACGCGCCGCTGATCGCGGCCGTCAAGGAGGCCAACTGGCTGCCCGGCCAGGTTCAGGTCTTCATCCACGGCGAAGCGCAGGCGGTCATGCACAACCTGCGGCCCTACATCCGCAAGGAACGCGGCGTCGACGCCAAGTGGGCGAACTCGATCTCGGGCTATTGGCGGCGCGGCCGGACCGAGGAGACCTTCCGGCAGTGGAAGCGTGAACTCGCCAAAGCGGAGGCCCGAGACGAAGGACGTTTTTGACACAGATCAAGGGTGGTTGTTGAGGGCGCTCACGTAACAGCGTGCGACTAGTGTGCGACTCGCACGAACGGAAAGTGGTCCTGCAGGAGAGTAACGGCACGCTATCCACTATGCCGTCGGGCCTGGGTGATTTGTAGATGATTGATACGGGTTGGCCGGTGGCTTTCTAAGCCGCGACAGCCGCATCGTTGCTGCACGCCGGGAGATACACATTGCCTGTTGAGGGTGGGCGCGATGCATGCCTCTTAGTACCTGTTGCAGCTCCCGGCGACTTGGAAGATCACCGGAATGTATGGCTGAAGCGTCGGGATGCCCTGCACCTGCCGGACCATCTGTGCGCGCTGATTGGGCGGCGCGGCGACGAGTCCCTGCAGCCACGCGACCGTCATCGGGTTGGCGGTGAGCTCGCTGGCGACGCCGGGGTTCTGATCACTGAGCGCAGCCATTACCTGCGGATAGGTGCATGTTGAATTGACGATGGTGCTCACGTCGGGTTGTGCCGATGCGATCCCGGCTGTGGCACTCAGCGACAACGCCAAACCGCCAGAGCAAACAATCAGTTTCGTCCTTGACAGCATGATTTACGCTAACAGGTCCTCGACCAGTTGGTCTGCCATTGGACGAAGGTACGACTATGGGAGTCCCCAACGGCGAGGAATCGTTCGACCCGGCGGCCATCGCGGACCAGCTCATCGCCGACTACCGCGCCGGGGTCGCTGCGAAACAGGGCGAGGAGGCTGGGGACGCTTTGCACGCGGCGGAGGGCTCGCCGGGCATCTTGGGGTAGCCGACCTGTTCCCGACCATGCTCACCTGCGGCGGCCCAGCGTGCGGGCATCCGCCAAGCGGGAGGTTATCGGGCGAGAACTCGCCTGCTTTTCTGCCGTCCCTGTCACGGGTGTCGCGGGTGTCACGGGCGGTGTGGTGGTAGGGGCACCCCGGCGCACTTAGATGGGCTAACGTTCGGCGCTTGGGTGACGCGGGAACCAACCTCACGGCCGGGGTCGTTGAACGCGGTATGACCACCCACACCACCGTTGAATTGGTCCGCCACCCGTCCGGAGACGGGTATGTCACCCCCGACGGGCGTTGGCGTGTGCGCCACGACCCGAAGACTTCCTGTGCGCCGCAGAGATGGTGGTGGATCACCGACACAAGAGACCGTCTATGGCCCGAAGTTGCGGTGCCCACACTGGATTTGGTCAGGCAACGGATCGCCTGGCAGAAGCAGGAGGAGGCACGGATCATGACGGAAGGGTTTGCTGCCCAGTGTTTTTAGGCCCTAGAAAATTGTGGCATAAACCCAAGCGGCCTATCTGCGATCCCTCTCCTGGGTAGAAAGCATGCTTGGGATGCCGATCTGACAGCGACCCCCCGGCCTCGAAACCCCTTGAAACGGAACCCAATTCATGGATTTTTTACTCTGATATTGGGAGCCAACTATAGGTTGGGCGGCGTATACCGAGGTAGAATGGCTGCAGGACCAGGGGCTTTCGTGTGTTTTTTCTTCGTCGTACATGTCAACCCAATAGTTAGACATGCTCTATAAATCACACACAGCGAGGAGCGGCCTATCTGCGATCCCTCTCCTGGGTAGAAAGCATGCTTGGGATGCCGATCTGACAGCGACCCCCCGGCCTCGAAACCCCTTGAAACGGAACCCAATTCATGGATTTTTTACTCTGATATTGGGAGCCAACTATAGGTTGGGCGGCGTATACCGAGGTAGAATGGCTGCAGGACCAGGGGCTTTCGTGTGTTTTTTCTTCGTCGTACATGTCAACCCAATAGTTAGACATGCTCTATAAATCACACACAGCGAGGAGTGGCTTATCTGCGATCCCTCTCCTGGGTAGAAAGCATGCTTGGGATGCCGATCTGACAGCGACCCCCCGGCCTCGAAACCCCTTGAAACGGAACCCAATTCATGGATTTTTTACTCTGATATTGGGAGCCAACTATAGGTTGGGCGGCGTATACCGAGGTAGAATGGCTGCAGGACCAGGGGCTTTCGTGTGTTTTTTCTTCGTCGTACATGTCAACCCAATAGTTAGACATGCTCTATAAATCACACACAGCGAGGAGTGGCTGGGGTTTTTGCCGTTGCCCTGCCGCACAGTGAAACTCATGGGGTATTTGCTGAGTGTGTGTGTGGGACAATGAAAGTCATGGTAGTTAACCGGTATGCCAACAGCGACGATCAGTTGGCTTGGGAAGCGTTGCAGCGCAACAGAGATCAGCCAGTGCGCACCGTACCGACGCTGCAGGCCAACAGATTCCTGTGAGCGGCGCAGTGGCTCCTCATCGGCTTGGGTGACAGCACGATCCATATGAGGTTTGTGGAACTCTGAGGTTTTTGAAGCGGTTTTAGTCGGCCTAGATCTTGTTTTCTATATGAACACCGACAGCTCAACCCCAATGCACAACCCAAACCTGGTTTTGGCACATCATCGGTTCCCCCTTGGGAGACGCCGCCAGAGCACACACTGCCTGGGTTGCGCACCCCGACCAGGGGCGTACTCGCCGCCACGGCGACCATCTCGTGACCTGGGTCAGTCTGCGGAGTTAGCAGGTAAGACACCGAAAAGCGCTTGCCAATGATCTCGCCACCGCCCTCAAGCCGACCAAGAACCGCCCCGGTCAAACCCCGCCGGTCAAGGTCAACGGTAAATCCAACGTGGTGCAGGAGCCTCTCGACGGGCACCCGACACGCGAGGCGATCGCACACTGGCCTCACTTGCTGGCCCGCCTGGCTACTACACCAGCAGGGCCGCATCCGCGTTCTAGCCGTACAGCGACTGGAGCACTGCCCCTGCGTCCGCGTCTTCAACAAGGGGGGTGGCCTCGATCGCCATGAACTCGTACCAGTCCGCCATCCAATGGAAGATGGCCTTCGGATCGTCGCTTTCCGCGATAGCGAAGCCCTTGCCGTTGGAGCCATGCCAGCGGCCGATCATTTGAACGCCAGCAGGAGGGGAACCGCCGGTCTCGAGAAATCGCGCGACCGCTGCCCGGTAGGCGTCACCGTGCGGCAATGTCCATGACATCAAGAACTTCATAATCGACTCCCCTAACTGCGTTGTTCTGTTGAGGGACTAGTAGAAACCCGCGTTGGCGCGGAGCCTGCCCGACACTAATGGCCACGAACGCTCGGGAAGTAGGGCCGAAGGTCCCACCTACACCAGTCGCAGCATCGACTCCATCGTGCGCTGCGAGTGGGGACGCACCGCCATCCCTTGGCCGTCCCCTGACCCCAACTCCCCGTTCTGGAATGACGTGCGCGACCGCCCTGAGAGGGACGGCGCGTGATAGCCGGTCATCAGGCCAACGGGCCGGGTGCTGCACCCTGCCTCGGCGCGTCGGTGTCTGGGGCCGGTTCCGCCGATGTGCGACGTAGGAGCGCGTCTGTTATGAGATTCTGCTGAGGTGTCCGCTCCAGCGGAGGCTGCTCCTTCGGGGGTGGTGACGTTTCTGTTCACCGACGTGGAGGGTTCGACGAGGTTGTGGGAGTGCGCGCCGGGCGAACTGGTGACATTCCTAACCACTGCCCAGCCGCAAGCGTGACTATGACTGATGCCCAAGTTTGAGATCACCTGGCAGCAGAGCGGCATCACCTATGTAGATGCCGATGACAAGGAGGAAGCCATCAAGAAGTTCAAGGCGGCGACAGATCCAGAGTCCGCTGGCCAGACCTACCGCGAAAATGTGTCGTGGCAGACCGTTGATCAGGGTGAGGACTGGAGGAAGCCGTCCAGCGGTCAAAATCACACTTGACCGTGACGGCGGCGTGGCCGGTTGGCGGCGATGGAGACGATGAGTCCGCCGTCGCGGGGTGCGGCCTAGAGCCCCTGCCCTACTGTGACCGCACCGCGCAGGGAGCATTTGCACGGATCGATCCAGGGCGACGACTTCCCGAACGGCACCCGCCTCATTTTTCAGCAAGGGCAGGCGTGCTTGCAGTTGCCGTATACGGACGATCGCGGCGACGGCTCGGAGTTCGACCGCCGTGTGAACCTGACAAAAGACTTCGGTGCGACGTGGGTGTCCAAGTGGTGCTTGAGGTCGGCACGGATGTGTGGCGGCACCACCACCGAGCGTCCGCGCCCGGCCTTGGGGGTGTCCACTCGGCAGCCGCCCCCGATGGGTGACGGCATGGGCCACGGCGATGACCTGCGCACCGTCGCTGACGTCCCTGCGGCGCAGCTCGCTCACCTCACCCCAGCGCAGGCCGCACCAGGCCGAGACAAGCACCAGGGGCCCTGAACCGCTCGGGCGCGTTGGCAACGGCTGAAGCCCAGGAGCGCGGCTGACAGGAACCCCTAATCGCGGAGAAGCCCTGGTAAACCGCGCACGACGGCGCAGACTGTCGCCGATGCGTTCGACTGCGCTCGTCTGCTTGCGCGAAGGCCAACTCCAGCACTGGCAGGGGCAGCGCGCATGTTGCCCACCGAGGTCACATTCTGGAATTCCCCCGCCGAGGCAAGGCTGGCCGTGCGCGAGTTGTGCATCCCGGTGTGCGGAATGTTCTGCGAGGGCGTATACGAACTCGTGTTTCGTTGACGACGACGGCAGGCTGCACGTTGAGCGCGTCGGCAGCGAGGAACCGACACCGCCGCTGGCCGACGAGTTGGCCACGCTCTATCCGCGCACTCTGGGTCAGCACAGCGGGACCCGAGTTCCGCAAGGCGGTGGTTGGGCAAAACGCGACTTCGTGATTCCCAACTGACGTCGGCATCGGGTGGATGGGCAGCCTCAAAGGCCTCGTCAAGAGCGTGAAAACAAATTGCGGACAACCGGCGGGCGGCCCGTTTGTCTGTGATACTGCGCATGCGTCAATAAACGCGGCCACCCGAAGAACGGGGCAGTCATGGCGGGTAAGCACAGGGCGAGCAACACCGCGCGACGTCACACCGAGGCGTACGCCTTGCTAGGTACGGGCGCGATAACTCTCGGTCTCAGTGTCGCACTCACCACCGGGTCGGGCGTCGCTGCGGCGGACTCGACCAACTCGACAGTCAGTGGGTCGGGCGTCTTGCCGTCATCTGACAGTCAGCCACGGACGACGACGATCCGGACGACCATCAGCGCGCAGAGTGTGAATACGTCGACTTATTCGTCCGTACCCGGTGCAGAAACCGGGACGCCGGAAGAACAACAAGCGACATCGGTCGTCACTACCAGGGATTCCGTTGTGCGGCAGCAGAATCCAGCGGTGACCGGTGACAACAATCCTGGCCCGGCTCCCACGCTCGCGGAGACGCTGGTCGGGGCTGGCCAGAACGATCAGGGACTCACCTCTGGAATTCCGGGACTCAACTCTGCGCCGGACATTCCGTTCATCGAGCTCGGCGGCGGAGGCGGCGGCTTGCTGTCCCGGATCGCGGGCGCTCTCTCCGGCGGCCTGTTCTAAGGCCTGTCTAGACCCGGTCGGAACGGGCATTCTGCGGCGTCGGAGACTCCACGTCGCATCAGGGGAGCCGTTCATGATCCATTGTCTTGGCCGCCTCGATCCCGTACTGCTGGACCAGTAGTGGAGGTCGAGAACTTCGGCTGACCCGGGTCGGTGCGCCGATGCTCCACAAGAGTTGTGAAGCTTCAAGTCCGCTGCCTATGCCAGTCGGCTAGGCGAGGACACGCTTGCGTAGGCCCTCCGTCGCGTCGTCGAGCACAATCTTCTCGCCCCGCTTGATCAGGAATTCGAGCACCGGCGCGCTGGGCTCTAGCGTGATGTCGAAGCGCACGCGCGTCCCGCCGCCTTCGGGTTGGAGCGTGTACTCGACGTGCTGGCCGTGCTGCCGATCGGTGGGCTCGGCATCCCAGACCAGCCAGTTGGGACCCCAGTGGTATTCGAGCACTTCCGTGTCGACGATCCCCATCAGCTTGGCGGTGACCTTCACGTGATGGGGCCGACCGTCGGCATAGGTGTCGATCACCTCGGCGCGCTTGTGAACCGAGGACCAGGACGGCACGGCTTTGATGTCTGCGAGCGCGTCCATGATCGCTTCCGGCGGGGCATCGATCACCACTTCACGTGAGGCTCTAATGGCCACATAGCAAACGTAGTAACCCGACTGCCTCTTTCGGAAGGACTGCTACCCGCCGATCTTGGTGGCACAATCGAAAACCCCGAGTTGGGCGCACACGTCCGCCTCCTTTTGCAGGTCCGAACCCGCCAGGCGTAGCTACTTCCCAACCTGACGAGGCCGACAGCTGTGGGCGTGGTATCCGTTGTCCCGCGTCTTCGCCTAGTAGGGGGCGCTCGACCGCCTTGCGGCCCATCATGATCTACCGGTAGGGATTTTCACGATGGCCGCTGGATGAATGAGCGCCCAGGTTCTGTCGGTGTCTCGAAGGAGAAGCCCTGGACCCAGCCCGGCGACGGGAAGTGCCCGAACAGGTGCGGACTGTGGCTAAGACCTTTGCTGAGGTGCCCGACGGTCTCCACACCGCCCCCCACGCTGCGGATGCTGGCCCACTTCCTTGATCCGACTGCTGGACAGTGACGGCCTCGTTTTCTGTGCCCCGGGTGAGCGACGGATGAAACACTCGGGAAGCAGCGGCGACGGCAATTTGGCTCGGGAAACAGGACGGATGGACTTTAGGCAGCACTTCGGACAGCACGCTCTGGTCATCGGGGCGAGCACCACCATCGGCGAGCAGTTCGCTCGTCAGCTCGCGGCGCGCGGGATGAACGTCATCCTGG
The DNA here is from genome assembly GCA_963813275.1 of uncultured Actinomycetota bacterium. Taxonomy (GTDB): domain Bacteria; phylum Actinomycetota; class Actinomycetes; order Mycobacteriales; family Mycobacteriaceae; genus Mycobacterium. The sequence goes on from CAWEYH010000008.1 coordinate 12,368, forward strand.
TGGCGCGCCGGAAAGAGCTCCTCGAGCGGATCGCGGGCGAGATTCGCGTGGCACACGGGGTGGAGGCCCGCGTGATCGCCATGGACATCGGCACGGACGACGCCGTCGAGCGCCTCGGGGAGGCGACCAGCGACGTGGAGGTGGGGCTCCTGGTGGTCAACGCCAACCTCCACAAGGTGAACCTCTTTCACCGCATGGATCGCCGGACCAAGCTCCAGATGCTCCGGATGAACGCCGAGGTGCCGATGCTCCTCACCGACCATTTCGGTGCCCTCATGGTTGAGCGGAAGAAGGGTGGCATCGTCTTCGTCAATGTCCTCAACAACCTCTCCCCCATCGACATCGATGGTGTCTTCCAGGCGACCAAGGCCTTCCTGCGCGTCTTCGCGGAATGCCTATGGCTCGAGTACCGGCGGTACGGCGTGCAGGTGTCGACTGTGCTGGTGAACGGCATCGAGGGCTCGGAGAGCTACGAGAACAAGCTCTCGCCCACGAGCCGCTTCGTCGCGAAGCTCATCGGCGGCTCGATGAAGCCCGAGCGCATCGTACGTTCGACGCTCAACCAGGTCGCCCGGCGCAAGTGGATCTGCGTGCCCGACTATCTGTTCCCGGTGAACCACCTCAGCGTGGGGTTCCTCGAGACCTTCCGCAGCCTCGGTGGGCGTCCGGCGGCCTTCGGGTCGTCGAAGGTCTTCGACCTCCTCTTGAACGGCGACGAGGTGAAGGCAGCGCTCGAGGAGTAGCGAGCCCGGGCCGAAAGAGCCCGGCTCGGCGGTGGGGTCGCAGCACCTGTTGTCTTATAAGTGACCACATCTGCTACACACGCGAATCGGCTTGCGAGCAGCACGATTCCCAGGATGCGACGCCTCGGAAGTCCGTCTCAGAAGTTCCCGTCTCACCCGCGGGCCGTTGAGCATTTATGAGTCAACCGCGAAGCAGCAGTGAGCTTCGCGGGGCCGGGCCGACGGTGACCCACCGTCGATTCCACCAGTAGATGACCTTGCTTCACGAGATGCCGTCGCCAAGCTCCGACTAGACGACACGCCAACCCACGCTCGCGGGTGGCTCGGATGACGAAGCGGCGGACACCAGCCGGTGCCTGCAAGAGCGCCTCCGGGCGGGAGGCCCGGCATTCAGGAGTGATTCAATGTCCCACTACGGAATTCGCCGCATCGATCGGTCCTACGGCTCGTACGGCCCCGGTCACCAAGTCCACTGGATACAAGCGAGAAGGTCGGGCGTGTTGACCTTGAAGGTCCTGAACGGAACTGACGATGTGGAATCACGATCCTGACCGATTGCGTGATGCGGTGGGCCCTGGCCGTGCCGTCCGAGTGCGCGACTGGCCCCAGGGGAGTCGATCTTCGATTTCCTCGCGCGTGCAGCAATGGAAGACCACCGCTTTACAGTGCCTGGCGGACCCTTCTTGCCCCAGATGTGTTGGGGGGCCGAGGAAATACGAGCGTGAACCTGGTGCCGCGGAGAAGAATCGATCGCCCCGGTGAGGTGCCCGCAGTGGTCAGAGACGGCTGGCTTCGTCACGATTTCATGGCGGCCTGGGCGGCGAGCATGCCGGTCAGCATGACCCCGGCGAAGCCTCCGGCCCCGCCGTAGGCCGACGCCAGCCACAAACCCGGCACGGTCGTCGCGACGCCCCGTTCGGAGCCGAGAGTCGGCAGACCCTTGGGCGGCGGCTCCGGCGCAAAGCCATAGGTTGCCCCGCCCGGGGTGTTCAGATAGTGGCGCATCGTGACTGCGGTGGCCATTTCGCGCTGCACGACCGCCGCCGCGAAACCGGGGAAGGATCGGTCGATCTCGGCCACGATCGCGTCGATCCACCCATCGCGCTTGGCCCGGTAAGCCTGGTCATCCAGACCGTCCCAATTCGCCATGCGGTCGACGCCCGCGACCGAGACAAGGTGCGGGCCATCGGGATTCAGCCCGCTCTCGATGGCGCTGTAGTCCACGATTGCCACCGCTGGAATGCGGCTCCCCGGCGCATCGGCCAGCAGCTCGGCGCAGCGCGCATAGTCCGAAAGAGAGTTCATCCACTTCGGTATCAGCATCGTGGAGTAATGAGTGAAGCCCAGCTCGTGCGGGAGCCGACTCAGCCCCAGGGCGATCGAGAAAACCGACATCGACGGATGCCGCCCCTGATAGCGCGCCGCGAACGCCGAGCGCGCCTGCGGCGGAAGCGCATCGCCGAGTACGGTCGGAGCCGCGTTGCCGAACAGGACCGGAGCATGGTCCACCACGCGGTCGCTGCCGTCGGCGGCGGTGTGGGCGACGCCAGCAGCGCGGCCTTCGGTGTCGAGGATGATCTCGGTTACCGTGCGGCCCGTGCGTGCCGCGCCACCTTCGGCCCCCACCACGCCGACCAGGCTGCGGCTGAGCATCCCCGAGCCGCCCCGGATGTAGGTACCGCCGCTGGCCAGATAGCCGCCCTGGGCGAGCGCGTAGAACACCCACCACAGCCGGGCCGGATCGTCGCCGTAGTAACCGAGGTTGGCGGCCAGCGCCAGCTTGGGCACCTCGTCGTCGCCGAACAGCTCGTCGAACACCTCGGTGAGGCTAAGCCGCATATCCCGCAGCAGCGGCCACAGCTTCAGCGGCAGCACGGGCGCGTGCAGAAACCACCACAGGCTGTCGTGTTGCTCGCCGACGACCGACATCGCCTCCTGGACGGCACGCAGCCGCTGGAAAAACCGGCGAAAGGCTAATCGATGCTGGGGGAAACGCTCAGCCAGCGCCGTCTCGGCAGCCTCGAAACCATGCGGTAAGACGAACGGCGGATCGAACATGTGACCGCGCACCTCGTAGAAATCGCCGACCGGCACAAAGTCAAGATCGTCGAGGATGCCCAGCGCCCCCAAGATCCGAGCCTTGGGGTCCAGCGGAGCCCCCACATCTGCCGTCTCATGCAGTGAGCCTTCGATGGTCAGTGGCCCGTGCCGGTAAGTCGTCGCCGCCCCACCGAACTCATCGTTGCGCTCCAGGACCAGCACTCGGTGCCCCGCCCTCGCGTAGAGCGCCGCCGCTGTCAGCCCACCTAGCCCCGACCCGATCGCGATCGCGTCATACGCACCAGCCATGGCGTATTCCTTCCGAAGACGATCGGTCCGAGACCCGCGAGGTCCCGCCCGGAGCGTCATCTTGTCAACGCGACCCACGCCCCGCAGGGGATTCCGGGGTTTTCCGCGCCCTTACTTCATGCTTGATAGAGGACCTGTCACGGGGATGGAAGCGGTGAGAGCTCATGGCCACTGTCCGCCGTCGCTCCAGACCTCATTAATTACGGGTCGGCTCTTAGCTCTACGCAGCGCGCTGGCGGGGCCGACTATCGGGGTGGCCGGCGTACCAACTGCTCCTCGATGCGGATCACACGGCGATGCTCCACGACGAGCCATAGCACTCCCGCGACCGTTCCGAGCACGGCGACGAGCAGCGTCGTGGCGAGCCACTCGTAATGGCGGTAGGCGGCGGCGGCCGCCGTGCTGATCAAGCCGAACACTGCCACGGCCAGCAGGATCAACCCGGGCCAGAAGAAGTTGTCCTTCATCGCGATACCAGCGTGCGGTTGCGTGGTCCGGGAGCGATCCGTCGGATCGTGATGCGTGTCTCCCATCACGTCTCCCTCCGTCATCGGACGAGATAACAAATCCTACTCACTCGGCGGACCCTGCGAGGGAATACTGTTGGTCGCGCTGTGTCGCGAATACGCGGCTCTGACGTGCGTTCGCCTCGATTTGGTCAGGTCGAGCCGACGTCGTCGCGGGCCAATAGCTCGGGCAGTGAAATTGCCCCGACCGTTGTCACGAGCCACACCACGACCGTTGTGGCCACCCAGGATTCAATGCCGCGAATGGTGAGCCCGTGAGTCATTACCGAGGCGAGACTCAACGCGACGACGGTCAATGCCAGGCCGGTGCCCCCAAGGAGCAGCGACGCATACTCATGGGGCAATTTCAAGATCAACACCGACAGGATCGCCTGCGCTACCGAGAACACCACTACGGCGACGATGAACCCCGACACCGATAACGAAACTCCGGGAACAACCCACGCCGCCACCAGTAGTCCGATCGTCCACGATCCCAGAAGCACAACTGCCCGCAGCAGGATTTGCCTCATGGCAATAAGCGTAGGTCTCGGGGCTGTGGCTGTGAAGAAGCGCGTTGACTGATACCCCTGGCTAGGTCGAGAAGCTGTGCGCGTCGCCCAATCGTCGGCCGCGAAGACATAAACAGCGGTGCCTAACCTGGATACCACGTACCCGGAAAGGAAAACGTGATGAAGACGCTTGAAGGCATCCTGGCTAAGCATCCATTCTTCAGCCGATTGAACCCGCGTTATCACCAACTAATGGTCGGATGTGCGTCGAACGTCCGCTTCAACGCCGGTGAGTTCATCTTTCAAGAAGGCAGAGAAGCCAATACCCTCTATCTCATCCGCGAAGGAAAAGTCGCGCTCGAAGTCGTTGCTCCTGGTCACGGTAGCTTGACGATCGAGACCCTGGGCGGCGGCGAGATGCTCGGATGGTCGTGGTTGATACCTCCCTATCGCTGGCGGTTCGACGCGCGAGCGCTGGAGGTGACCCGAGCGATCGCGCTGGATGGCAAGTGCCTGCGCGCAAAATGCGAAGAGGATCACGAGCTGGGATACGAGCTGGTAAAGGAAGTAGCGTCGACTCTGGGCCAGCGTCTCGATGCGACACGATTTCGACTCCTGGACATTTACGGCCTCGTCTAACCCAACCTGATCGGGCGGTTACAGATAACTAGAGTGATCAACAGTGATGTGTTTATCCAGCCACTTCGAGGCGAGCAGGAAATCCGCGCAGCGTTCGCCGATCATGACCGAGGGAGCGTTGGTGTTCGCGCGGGGAATCTCCGGGAGCGCCGAGGCGTCGGCGACGCGGAGGTTGTCCACACCTCGGACGCGGAGCTTTTCGTCGAGCGGACTCTGCGGGTGACTACCCATCGCGACACTGCACGCTGGATGACTTGTCGTCTTCGCGGTCGTCCGGATGCACGCCTCTAGGTCCGAGTCGGGGCCCGGGACGAGTTCACGCTCGACGGTCGATGCGATCGGCTCGGTGGCGATGATCTCGCGCGTGCGCTGGACCGCGCGCACGAGTGCTTCGACATCCTCGCGCTCGGTGAGCAGGTTCATCTGGATCGCCGGTGGTGTCGTGGGATCCGATGAACGAATCAGAACACTTCCGCGGCTCCTGGGTGTCCAGTAGGAGTGTCCGACGGACAGCGCGGGCGCGAATCTTTCCCCACGGGGTTCGGCTCGGGCGTCGGCAGGGGTGAAGATCAGCTGAACGTCGCATGCCGGGGCTTCGACCGTCGACCGGATGTGGGCCAGCGCCTCCCCGCCGTTACTGGCGAGCTTGCCACTGCGACGTAAAAGCCACTGCAGCAACCACTTTGGGTTCCCGACGTCCGCGAGGCCGACATGGCCGGGCGCGAGGGACCATATGGCCCAGGTCAACGGGTGGTCGGCGAGGCCTTGGCCGACACGGGGGCTGTCGACCAGTGGGGTGACCCCGACCCGGCGGAGGTGATCCGCCGGACCGATACCTGACACCTGTAGCAGCTGCGGCGTGCCGAAAGCACCGGCGCTCAGGACGACCTCCTGGTCGGCGAAAGCCTGGTGCGCGCGGCCGCGACGGCGGTATTCGATTCCGACCGCACGACCGTTGCGGATGATCACGCGGTCGACGCAGGCCTTCGTGACGACGGTCAGATTCTTCTGGTGCCGGAGGTAGCCGCGCGCCGTGCTCCAGCGCTGGCCCTTGTGGATGTTGACCGGCGTGATCGCCGCACCATCGAGGACGGGTCCGCTGATGTCATCGTTGGCAGCGACGCCTGCGGCCCGCGCTGAGGCGACGAAGCGATGGGACAGCTCGTCGGGGTAGGGCGAGCGGGTGATGTGCATCGGCCCCTGTTCGATCCGCGCAAACACCGGAGCGACGTCATCCCAGCCCCAGCCGGGCAGCCGCCAGCCGTCGTAGTCCAGATTGCTGCCCTTGATCCAGAACATGCCGTTCATCGCACTGCAGCCGCCGAGCACACGACCGCGGGGTTGTGCGATCCGCCGATCGGCGCAGCCGGGCTCCGGATCGGTCTCGTACGCCCAGTCCAACGACGTCCCGTACTGCATGGGCGCGAACAGCGGCGCTCGGATCGTCAGACGCCGATCGGAGCCGCCGGCTTCGATCAGCAGCACGCTCGCCGACGACTCGGTCGCCAATCGTCCGGCCACTGCGCATCCCGCCGAGCCGGCGCCGACCACGATGAAGTCGTATTCAGTCATGGCGTCGACTATCCAGTGGCGGCGACGAGCGGCCATCGGCCAATGCGCCTAAATCCGCGGTGGCCGGACGCGTATGTACGCATGCCCATGTCGCAACAATTGGCGATTTCGCTGATGTTTCGGCGATGGGCGTCACCGCATGCTGGCTAGCATGAGCGAAACTAGCTGGAAGAGCCTGGACATGAGCGAGCTTCCGACTGGAACGGTCACGCTGCTGCTGGCCGACGTCGAAGGTTCGACGCGGTTGTGGGAGACCCAGCCCGAGGCGATGAAGGCAGCCGTCGAGCGCCTCGACCAGACACTGTCCGACGCGGTCGCGGCTCATGGCGGGGTGCGGCCCGTCGAGCAGGGCGAGGGCGACAGCTTCGTCATTGCGTTCGCCCGGGCCGCCGACGCGGTGGCATGCGCGCTGGATTTGCAGCGGGCGCCGTTGGCGCCGATCAAGCTGCGCATCGGCGTGCACACCGGTGACGTACATCTGCGGGACGAGGGCAACTACATCGGCCCGACGATCAACCGCACCGCACGGCTGCGGGATCTAGCTCACGGCGGGCAGACGGTGCTGTCGGGCGCAACGGAACCGCTTGTCGTCGACCAGCTTCCTGCCGACGTCACGCTCAACGACCTCGGCTCCCACCCGCTGCGCGATCTACCTCGCCCTGAACGGATAGTGCAACTCTGCCACCCCGATCTCCACAATGAGTTCCCGCCGCTACGTACAGCGAATGTCGTTGCAGCCGAGAATCTTCCGGTGCAGCTGTCGAGCTTCATCGGACGCAAGGCGGAAATCAGCGGCATCCGCGAGGCGCTCGTCGACAACCGACTCGTCACGCTGACCGGAGCGGGTGGCGCGGGCAAGACGCGGCTGGCGATCCAAATCGCCGCGGAGATAGCCACCGAGTTCGCCGACGGCGTGTGGTACGTCGACTTGGCTCCGATCACCGATCCCGACGTGGTGCCCATGACGGCGGCGCGTGCGCTGGGCCTGCCCGACCAACCCGGCCAACAGACGATGGACGTGCTGCTGCGCTTCATTCGCGATCGCCGGATGCTGATACTGCTCGACAACTGCGAACACCTGCTCGACTCCAGCGCTGAGCTGGTCATCGCCCTGTTGGGCGCCTGTCCCGCGTTGACACTGCTGGCCACAAGTCGCGAGCCGATCGGCGTGACGGGCGAGGTGAGCTGGCGGGTGCCGTCTCTGTCATTGGCCGACGACGCGATCGAACTGTTCAGCGACCGCGCTCGCAGGACCAAGCCCGAGTTCCGGGTCACCCCGGCCAACGCCGAGGCCGTGACCGAAATCTGTCGCAGGCTCGACGGCCTTCCGCTGGCCATCGAACTCGCCGCGGCCCGAGTCCGTGCTCTGTCGCCGGCCGAGATCCTCGACAGTTTGCATGACCAGTTCCGCATGCTGACCGGTGGAGCGCGTACCGCGGTGCGCCGCCAGCAGACGTTGCGCGCATCGGTGGACTGGTCGTACGCGTTGCTGAGCGAGCCCGAACAGGTGTTGTTCCGAAGGCTGGCAGTGTTTTTCGGCGGCTTCGATGTCGGCGCCGCGCAGGCCGTGGCGGGCGGCGCCGACGCGGAGCGCTACCAGGTGCTCGACCAGCTCACGCTGCTGGTCGACAAGTCACTCGTGGTCGCGGACGACACCGGACACGGAACTCGTTATCGGCTGCTGGAAACCGTTCGTCAGTACGCACAGGAAAAACTGCACGAGTCTCGCGAGGGCGACGACGTACGGATCCGTCACCGCGACCACTACACCGCGATGGCCGCCCGGCTCGACGCACCGGCAGACGACGGCTACCAGCGGCGCATCGAACAGGCAGACTCCGAAATCGACAATCTGCGAGCCGCTTTCGCGTGGAGCCGGGAAAACTCGGACACCGAGCTGGCGCTGACGCTGGCGTCGTCGTTGCTGCCACTTTGGCTGACACGGGGCCGCATGCAGGAAGGGCTGAACTGGCTCGAGTGCTGCCCTCGCCGATGCGGACCGCGACGGCGCCGACGAATCGGCGGCACGCGTGCGGGCGTCGGTGGCCAGAGCCGCCTGCTGGTCTTCACAGGCGTGATGACCGGTCGATCTCGACGACGGCGAGCGAGACTCTGGCAGCGGCACGGGAACTTGGCGACCCTGCGCTCGTGGCGCGGGCGCTGACGGCCTGCGGTGCTCTCGCCACACGACGACCGTGAGGTGGCCGGCGCGCTACTTCGCCGAGGCGGCTGACCTCGCGCGGCACGTCGGCGATTCATGGTGGTTGGGGCAGACTCTCGCCCTGGAGGCGATGTTCGCGCTGCTTGTTCGGCGAACCGTCGTGGCTCGAGGCTGCCGCCGAGGAAGGACATCGGATTGCCGACGGTATCGGCGACAGTTTCGTCTCCCGCCAGTGCCGCTACGTCCTGGGCTGGGCGCAAATCCTGCGCGGCGACCTGACCGCAGGTGCTCGCTCAGCTTCGTGAGGTGGACGAGGAGTGCACCGCGGCCCACGACGTGATTGTTCTGCGGTGTCCATATCGACGATGCGGGCGATGGCGCTGGCCTACCAAGGACAATACGGACGCCGCGCGAACGGCGGCTGAAGTGGCCCTCGAACGCTCATCCGAATCTCTTGGCCGACCTTGGCGTCGTCTACGCGGCGTTCGGCTCACGTGCACCTGGCCGCCGGCGACGCTTCCGCAGCGTGGGAGGCATATGAAGCAGCGCGCGAGCTCACCGGGATGTACCCCCAGACTGGCCCCGATGCACATCTGGGCGGCGCTTGCCCCGTTGGCGTGCGGCGATCTCGCCGCGGCCCGTCGCTGGGCCGACGATGTTGTCTCGGCGACGAAGGGCTGGAGTCGGGCGGCCGCGTTGACGTCACGCGCGCGAGTCGAGATCGCACAGGGCGAACTCGACGCTGCCGAACGTGACGCCCGCCAGGCACTCGACATGGCGGCTTCTCTCGGCGGTGACCTGCTCGTCCCGTTCGCTCTCGACTGCCTTGCGATCGTGGCGGGCGACACAGGCAACAGTGTGATCGCGGCGCGGCTGTTCGCCTCGGCGGAGGCCGCCCGTAAGCATATGGGCATCGCGCAGTTCAAGGTCCTCGAAGCAGGCGACGAGCCAAGGATCGCGGCAGTGCGAGATGCTCTGGGCGACAACGACTTCGACTCGGCCTGGGCCGAGGGAACGGCATTGTCGATGGAGGAGGCGATCGCCTACGCGCAACGCGGTCGCGGTGAGCGCAAGCGTGCCGAAAGCGGCTGGGGCTCGCTGACGCCCGCTGAACTCGACGTGGTCCGGCTGGTTAGTGAAGGCCTCGGCAACAAAGAGGTCGCCGCGCGGTTGTTCATCTCACCGCGGACCGTCCAGGCCCACCTCACGCACGTCTACACCAAGCTCGGGCTCACCTCTCGCGTACAGCTGGCTCAAGAGGCCGCCAAGCACGCCGCTGCGCCGTCGACCAATGCTTGATCGCGGTGTCTTTACCTCTGCCCGAGCTCGACCACGAGGTCGGCGGGCCCCGGATCGTTTGGTGGACCGCCGAATTCGATCGTCGTGGCCGTATTGCCCTCGGTGAAGGTCACAACCGTAACCGACTCGGTCCCATCGGGCGACGTTCCGGACACCATCGTCCCGCCTAGCTCGGCACGATGTCCCCGGTGGGGCTGGCCGCGATTTTGAGCCGACCGCCGACGATCTTGAGGTCGGCGTTCAACTCCGCTTTGTTCTGGAACGCACCGGTGCCGACGCTCCAATCGCCCCTGAAGTTTGTCGCCAATGCCGCCCACTGGTTTTGCCCCACGACCACGATCCTGCAATCGGCGCCACCACCGGCATTTTGGCAGTAGTGCATCGATGCGCGCCCCGCCGACTCGAGGTCGGTATAGCCCGGCGCTACACCGAAGGCACCGGTGGCCGGTGAGTAGGCGATGGTGACCCAGTGGGTGACATCAGCGTTGGCTGGTGCAGCACCGAGTCCTCCAGCGGCGATGGCGCCGGCGGTGAGCAGCACAGCAGCAGCGGTGATTCGACGACCTCGAGCGGCTTGGCGGTTGGTGTTTTTCATGGTCTTCTCCTTGGCTGGTCACAGCCCCTTGTGGGCTGCGTTCACCAGCTAGGAGCAACCAGCCACCCAAACTCCCACACTTTCTTTGAAAAGAATTTGAACGGGTCTGCGGGCCTAGCCGACGGTGTTCAGTTTTGTCTTGTAGTTGCCGAGGGCCCCAGCGAGTTTGTGGTTGCCAATCGCCGATCCACTGCTGAAGTTGCCCACCGTGAACGCGGTGTTGTTCTTGCCAGGCGTAAACGGTGGTGGGACGCTGCCGCCCGCGATGGCGTCGTTGCCATTGCCCAGCAGGAAAGCTGTGTTGTTGGTGCCAAACGCGGCTGAGCCGCTGCCGTTGCCGATCGCGATGGCTCTGTTGAAAGAGCCTTTTGCAATCGCATCGGTGGGAACGACGGCCATGACGGAACCGTTGAGGCCGGGGTTTCCGAAAGCGGCGGCGAAGTTGCCGACACCCGTTGACGTCGTTTTGGCATCTGCGCCAACAGAAATGGCACCGTTGAACAGTCCTTGAGCACTGGCTGTCGAACCAGGACCCAGCGCAACCGCGAAGCTCGTTGGTGAGCGGTGCAGCCTCCGCCATTGCCAATACCGTTGATTGACAGGCAGGTTGCGTGGGCTGATCCGGCCGAACTGAGTGCTGCCGCCGCGAACGCGCACGATGCCGCCGCGCCCAACAGCAGCCCTCTACCCATGGAACGGTGGGTGCACACGGTCGGTGAAGAACTCGACGATCCTGTCTTTGAGGTCGTCGAAGAACCCGCCACGTGCCCCTGGAGTACCGGGCGTGTCCGGATGCGCCAGCGCGGGGACGGCTGGGGCGAAAACGATGCCGACGGTGGCGGCCGCAACTGCGGCAATCACGCGAGGAGACCTGGGCATGGCTAAGTCCTTTCCTACGCATCAGCTGTGCGCAGTTGAGCACGGGTTACGGAGTTTGCTGCGCTAGATTAGTTGACGCTCCGCCGACCGCACCGGCTTTTGCGCAAAGAGCCGCCCTGACATACGTTCACGGCTCATTCGCCGTCGGAAAGTAGGCGGTCCGGTAATCGCGCGGAAGCCGTCAGGCATCGAGTGCCGCCCCGCAGGTGTCAACAAATGCTGACGCTTCGCGGAAGGCTCGTGCTTCTCCGCGCTTCGGCTAGAGCTTGCTTACCGCGAAGCTCGCGGCCTGATCGGTCATCCCGTTTCGGTTGTACAGGCCGTGGTTCGCTCCGTCGCCTTCGCCGGTGCAGATCGGGTCGTGCGCGACGCACAGGTCGATGGTCTTGCCCGCATACAGCGAGCCGATCTCGACAGGCGGTGAGTCGATCAGTTTCATGAACTTCGGTCCCGGCTTTCCGAAGAGCGCGACGGCGGCCACGTGGTCGGCGACGTCGGGCGGCATCGGATCCGGCACATTGCCCGCAGCCGCCCCGCTCGGGACGGCCTGCGACGTGACGAAGCCGGCCACGGCCGCGCCCTGTGAGAACCCGCCGAGCACGATCTTCGTGTTGGGACAACCTGCGGCGGTCGCCTCGATGTGGTTGGCGGCATCTCTGATGCCTTGGACGGCGGTGGGGAAGTCCGTGCTCGCCGGGTAATTGACCGGATACACCCCGACCGATTTGCCGCCGGCCTGCGCGCGCACGGCGTCGACGAAGGACTGGCCGATCCCACCGACACCGGGTGGCTCGAACGTGCCGCGGGCGAACACCACCTCGACGTCGGGGCAGGGTGCGGCTTGTGCGGCGGGGACAGGCGCGCCGATCAGCGCAACGAGTGGTCACCGCCGCGGCACCGACAATGCGGGCGATATGGAGCGGGCTCATCCTTCCCATGCTGGCATAACGCGACAAGCGGGCCCGATCCGCACATAGGCTTACCAGCGATGAAGAAGGTTTTCGCCGCGCTGGCGGCACTGTCGGCCGTCGCGCTGGCCGGTGCCCCGTCGGCGCACGCCGACCAGGTGGCCTACCTCGTCAACGTGACCGTGCGGCCCGGGTACAACTTCGCCAACGCCGACGCGGCGCTGGACTACGGATACACCATCTGCGACCGGGTCGCGGCCAAGATGGCCTACAGCCAGCTGGTCGATGAGGTCAAGAGCGACTTCGACACCGCCGACTACTACCAGGGCGCCTACCTGATCAACCAGGCCGTCAACGAACTGTGCCCCGCACAGATCTGGCAGCTGCGGCAGTCGGCAGCCGGTTACACCGCACCCGCCTGAGCGCGAAAACGGCGACGCCCCTCGCAGGGACGCCGCCGCTTCGTCGAACGGTTGGTACCTGCCTACGGGCAGGTGACGTCGATTTCGAAAGGCTTGTTCACCGGCTGCATCGGGTTGGCCATGTCGACGCCGACCGCGTGTCCGGAGATCTTGTAGGTGCTGCCGTCCTTCTCGGCCTTGGCGTCACCCTGGCCCGCGTTCTCCTGGAATCCCAGCGTGACACCGTTGACGTTGCCGAGGCCGACCGAATGCACGGTCAGGGCTGTCGCCCGTGCCGACGACCGCACCGATACCGGTGGTGGCGTCGCCGATCGCGATGTTGACGTTCTCGCCCATCGTGCTGCAGACAACCGTGCCCTGGATGGACTGGTCCTTGCCGTCGATGGTGACCGTGCTCTTGCCCTGTGCGGAGGCAGCCGAAGACGTTCCTCCTGCAGGTCTCGGACTTCTTCGCCGATGAACAGCCGGCCAGACCGGCGATAACAATCGCCGCGCCGCCTATGGCGACCACGAACCCACGCTTCACCACTGTCTCCTTTTGTTGTCGCGGACCGTCAAGATCGGCGGACCGTCCCACAGAGTATGGGGGGCCGCTCACCAGCGGTCTTGAGATTGCAAGAAATATGCCTGTGCACCGACTGTCGGTTAGCTAGCAGGCCACCTCGATCGCAAACGTGCCGCCGGTCCGGAAACTCGGGTTGTCGGTGTTGAAGCCGTCGGCGGTACCGCTGATGTCGTACGTCGCACCCGTCATGGTGACTTTCGCGGTGCCGCCAAGGTCCCGGTTGTAGCTCCCGGTGAAGCCCGCCAGATTGTTGATGCTGACGGATTCGGCCACCAGTTCGTCCTTTTTGGACACCATCGCCGTGACTCCCGATGCGGCATCGCCGGTGGTGATCGTGGTCAGAGTACCGGCGGGCACGCACTGCACGGCTTCGGTGGTGCCGGTGTCCTTGCCGTTGATCGTGACCTTGGCGGTGCCTGCGACCAGCGTCGCCCGGCGCGGGCTTGGTCGTCCGGCGGTGGCGATGAGCAGCCGGCCGTCGCACCGACCACCAACATTGCCGCATACGACGACGACCAACCGCGTGTTCATGACCGAAATCTAGATGACATCGGCGGTCGCGGTCGGCGATTGGTTGAATACACGACGTGACAGAGCCGTCGTTCAGTGTCGAAGCGGAGCTACCGGGACGGTTGGGTCGCGCCGGTGTCATCCGAACCCCGCACGGCGACATCCACACTCCGGCCTTCATCGCCGTCGGCACGCAGGCCACCGTGAAGGCCGTCGTCCCGGAGACGATGAAAGAACTTGGCGCACAGGCTCTTCTGGCCAACGCCTACCATCTGTATCTGCAGCCCGGCGCCGACATCGTCGAGGAGGCCGGCGGGCTGGGCGCCTTCATGAACTGGCCGGGACCGACCTTCACCGACAGCGGCGGCTTCCAGGTGCTGTCGCTGGGCGCGGGTTTCCGCAAGGTGCTGGCGATGGACACCGAACGCGTCCAGGCCGACGACATCATCGCCGAGGGCAAGGAGCGACTGGCCCGCGTCGACGACGACGGCGTCACCTTCACGTCGCACCTGGACGGCTCGACCCACCGCTTCACCCCCGAGGTGTCGATCGGGATCCAGCACCAGATCGGCGCGGACATCATCTTCGCGTTCGACGAGCTGACCACGCTGGTGAACACCCGCGGCTACCAGGAGGAATCGGTCGCAGCGCACCCACCGCTGGGCGGTGCGCTGCCTGGCCGAGCACCGCAGGCTGACCGACGCGCAACCCGGACCGGCCGTCGCAGGCGCTGTTCGGCGTGGTGCAGGGCGCGCAGTACGAGGACCTGCGGCGGGAAGCGGCGCGCGGCCTGGTGTCCATCGTCGACGAGGACGGCCGCGGCTTCGACGGCTACGGCATCGGTGGTGCGCTGGAGAAGCAGAATCTGGCCACCATCGTCGGCTGGGTCAGCAGCGAACTGCCCGACGACAAGCCGCGGCACCTGCTGGGGATCAGCGAGCCCGACGATCTGTTCGACGCGATCGCCGCCGGCGCCGACACCTTCGACTGCGTGTCGCCGTCCCGGGTCGCGCGCAACGCCGCGGTGTACTCGGCGACCGGTCGCTACAACATCACCGGCGCCCGTTACCGCCGCGACTTCACCCCGATCGACGCCGAATGCGACTGCTACACGTGCGCGCACTACACCCGCGCCTACATCCACCACCTGTTCAAGGCCAAGGAGATGCTGGCCGCCACCCTGTGCACGATCCACAACGAGCGCTTCGTCATCAGGCTCGTCGACCAGATCCGCGCGGCGATCAGGGCCGGTGAGTTCGACGAACTGCGCGCGCACGTCCTTGGTCGGTACTACTAATCGTGACCTGCACTGCTCTTTGACGCGTGCACAATAAGTTCATGACCACCGCGCAGTCGCAGGAACTGCTGGTGCGGCTTCTCGACCCGTCGAACCGGGCCGACCCGTATCCGGCCTACGACGCAGATTCGCGAGCGCGGACCGCTCGCACTTCCCGACTTCAACCTCACCGTCTTCTCGTCGTACCGGGACTGCGACGAGGTGCTGCGGCACCCGTCGTCGGCCAGCGACCGGCTCAAGTCGACGGTCGCGCAGCGGCAGATCGCGGAGGGATACCAAGCACGGCCGCTCGGCGAGCCGGGCTTCCTGTTCCTCGACCCGCCCGACCACACGCGGCTGCGCAAGCTGGTCAGCAAGGCGTTCGTGCCGAAGGTGATCAAGGCGCTGGAACCCGACATCACCGCACTGGTCGACTCGCTGCTCGACAACGTCGCGGCACACGGTCAATTCGATGTGATCGCCGATCTCGCCTACCCGCTGCCGGTCGCGGTGATCTGCCGCCTGCTCGGTGTGCCGCTCGAGGACGAGCCCCAGTTCAGCCGGGCATCGGCGCTGCTCGCCCAGGCGCTCGACCCGTTCATCACGTTCACCGGTCAGGCGGCCGACGGCTTCGAGAGCCGGCTACAGGCCGGGCTCTGGCTGCGGGAGTACTTCGGTGACCTGATCGCCGCGCGCCGCGCTGATCCAGGCGACGACCTGATGTCCGGGCTGATCCACGTCGAGGAGTCCGGCGACCAGCTCACCGAAGAAGAGATCATCGCGACGTGCAACCTGCTGCTGGTGGCAGGCCACGAGACGACGGTCAACCTGATCGCCAACGCGATACTGGCGATGCTGCGCCACCCGTCGCAGTGGACGGCGCTGGGCGACGACCCGTCTCGGGTGTCGGCGGTGGTCGAGGAGACACTGCGCTACGACCCTCCGGTCCAGTTGGTGGGCCGAATTGCGGGCGATGACATGACGATCGGTGAGACCACCGTCGTCAAGGGCGACACCATGATGCTGCTGCTGGCGGCCGCCCAGCATGACCCGGCGGCATTCGACCGCCCGGGCGAATTCGATCCCGACCGAGAGGCCATCCGCCACTTGGGGTTCGGCAAGGGGCCGCACTTCTGCCTCGGCGCGCCGCTGGCCCGGCTGGAAGCAGCGGTCGCGCTGTCGGCGGTGACGGCGCGCTTCCCTGGTGCCCGCATGGGCAGCGAGCCGGAGTACAAGCAGAACCTGACGTTGCGTGGGATGTCGACGCTGTCGGTGACGGCCTAGAGCTCGACCTCCGTCAAGACACGCGCTATCGGCACTCCGACCAGTGCAGGCGCCGCCTCCTGTGACGACCAGATCTGCTCGATCAGGAAGTCGCGGAAACTGCTTGCCGCATTGACGTTCTCGAATCGCAGATCGATCACGATGTAGTTCGGGTCTTCGGTGGGCTGATACACGTCGGTACGCGTGACGCCGGCCGCCTCACGGGCAGGTGCGACCTTCTTGAATGCGTGGAGCCAGGTCTCCAGGTCGCTGATCTCGTGCTCGATGTGCAGGACGGGCATCTGCACAGTGTGGACTACCTTCGTGGGTATGACTTCCACGTTGCTTGATTCGCGCGTCGCCGCCACCCTCGACCGGATGTTCGCCGAGGCCGACGCGCAGATGCCCATGCTGGGCGAAATGTTCGGCAGCAACGCCGTGCCGGAGGAGTCCGAGCCCGCAGCAGCGCGCCGACGCGCTGAGCGAGTTCTACCTGCCGGTCACGCCCGAGGCGGGCCGTCTGCTCTACGCGTTGGTGCGCGCATCCCGTCCGACGACCGTGGTGGAGTTCGGCATGTCGCTGGGCATCTCTGCGATCCACCTCGCGTCGGCGGTCCGCGACAACGGTTCGGGCCGGGTGGTGACCACCGAGCTCAGCGCGAACAAGGTGGCCGTCGCCAGCCGCAACTTCGCCGACGCCGGGCTCGACGACCTGATCACCGTGCTGCACGGCGATGCGCTTGGAGACGCTGAAGCCCGTCGAAGGGCCCGTCGAGTTCGTGCTGCTCGACGGGTGGAAGGACCTCTACATGCAGGTGCTCGAGGTGATCGAGCCGCGGCTCGGCGCCGGGAGCGCTAGTGGTCGCCGACAACACCAGCATGCCCGGTCTGCAGCCCTACCTCGACTATGTGCGCGACCCTGCCAACGGCTATGTCAGCGTCCACTTTCCCGTCAGGGATTCCGACAGCATGGAGATCTCCTGCCGCGCGTGATCACGTCACCAGTTCGTCGATGACCTCTTGCGCCGCGCGCTCGCCCGCGTCGACCGCGCCCTCCATGTAGGCGCTCCAGTGGGTCGCGGTATCGGTGGACGCCCAGTGGATCGGGCCGATCGGCACCGTGAGGGCGGGACCGTACTTGGTCCAGACGTGTGGGCCGTGGTTGGCGTTGTAGCAGCCACGCGTCCACTGCCGGTCCGACCATTCCCCGTCGACGTAGTACTCGGGCTTCGCGGCCTTCGTGCACCGTAGTGGCGCACCAGCTCCCCGGTCAGCGCCTCCCGTCGCTCGGGCTCGGGCAGCCGGCCGACGGTGCGGGCCTCGTCGCCCTCGAGGAACAGCAGGATCACGCCGTGGTCGTCGCCGGGAATGCAGGTGTCGTTCGACATCCGGGCCGGGCCGACGTCGGAGATCAGCTGTCCGTTGAATCCGTCTGCGCGCCAGAAGGGTTCGTCGTAGATGAAGAACGCCTTCATCGCCGAGCCGTTCGGCAGCCGCTGGGTGAGCTGGTCGCGAATGCCGGAAAGCGGCGGGTCGTACATGATTCGCCCGGCCAGCGTCGGCGAGATCGCGACGATGACCCGGCGTCCGCGAGCCACCAGTCCGCCACGGCAGTGCACTGTGACGTTGTCGGCGGCGTGTTCGATCAGCAGGACGGGCGCCGAGAGGACGATGTTGTCGGCGATGAGTGCGGCCAGCCGGCGCGGGATCTCGCTGGTGCCGCCGACGAACCGCGTGGTCTGGGCGCCGCCCTCGGACTCCGCGTACAGCTCCGAGGTCACGCCGCAGGTTTGAATGGTGAAGAGCAGATGCAGGAACGACACCTCCGCGGTGGGCACCGCGAGGATCCCGACGGTGCAGATCTCCAGCAGGTTGCGGGCCACCACCGATAGTCCCTGGGCGTCATACCACGCGCCCGCGGTGATGCCGTCCCACTCGATCGCGCGCGGTGCCAGCCACGGCGCTTCGACCGGAACCTCGGCGGCCAGCACGTCGAGGCGACGGAGCACCAGCTCGAGTTCCTTCAGCTCCGATGCGAAGCGGGTGTGAAACTCGTTCTCGCGCAACACACCGGCGCCGGCCAGCTCGTAGGACGTCTCACCCTGGTCGTACTGCGGGTAGGTTTCAACGCCGAGCTCGGCCGCCAAGGCGAACATCCGTTGGTGGGTGTCGCCGATCCACTGCGCGCCGAGTTCGATCGGCACCCCGGGTACGACCTCTTCGGTGAGGATGCGTCCGCCCACCCGTTCGTCGGCCTCCAGCACCACCGGTGTCGAGCCCCGCCGCAAGTACCTTCCGGGCGGCGATCATTCCCGAAAGCCCCGCCCCGACGATGATGACGTCCGCGTCCAAGCTCCGTGGTCGTGTTGGTTGTGCCATCTTGCCCGTTTCTCCCGCGAGCGTGCGTGTCTGCGGCCGACACGCCGGAGAATTACCGTAGCTTGCGCACGCTCGCGCCAGAGGCACTTCGCGGAACGGGTGCTCGCACGCTGGCGGAAGTTAGAAGAGAGCTACAGGGGATTGAGGATTCGGTCCAGGAACTGTCGCGTCCGCTCCTCCTTGGGGTCGCCGATCACCTCGGCGGGTGGGCCCTTCTCGAGAATGACACCTTGGTCGGTGAACAGCACCTGGTCGGAAACCTGCCTGGCGAACTGGATTTCGTGCGTGACGATCACCAGCGTCCACCCCTCGATAGCCAGATCCTTGATGACCGAGAGCACCTCGCCGACGAGCTCGGGGTCCAGCGCCGAGGTCGGTTCGTCGAACAGCACCACTTTCGGCTTGAGCGCCAACGCCCGAGCGATACCGACCCGCTGCTGCTGCCCGCCGGACAACTGGAACGGGTATTGGTCACGCTTTTCGGCCAGCCCGACCTGGTTTAGTAGCTCAACTGCCTCGGCTTCGGCCGCGTCCTTTGGCCGCTTCTGCACAATGACCGGGCCTTCGGTGACGTTCTGCAGCACCGTCTTGTGCGGGAAAAGGTTGTGCGACTGGAACACAAAGCCGCTCTGTGCGCGGTAGCGCCGCAGCTGGTCCTTCGACACCGGCTTGGAGAAGTCGACCTCGACGTCGCCTACCCGAATCACGCCGGTATCGGGTGCATCCAAGGCGTTGAGGGCCCGAAGCAGCGTCGTCTTTCCCGAACCCGACGGACCGATGATGGTCGTCGCCGAACCCTGCGGCACGGTGAACGAAACTCCTTTGAGCACTTGGTTGTCCCCGAAGGCCTTGTGCACCCCAACCGCTTCGATCCTGTCTTCACGAGGTTCCGTCATCGCGCCACATACCTTTCCAGCCGGCGTTCGAAGCGACTCTGACCGAACGAGAGCACCAGGCAGATCACCCAGTAATAGACCGCGGCCGTCGTGTAAAGGGCAAGGAAGTCGAAGGTCCGTGCGGCGATGATCTGCGATTGTCGCAGTAGCTCGGTGACCAGGATCGTCGACGCCAGCGACGTGTCCTTGAGCAACGAGATCAGCGTGTTGGACAACGGTGGAACCGCGACCCTGGCGGCCTGCGGCAGGACGATTCGTCTCAGCGCACCGACATAGTTGAGGCCGATCGTCTCGGCCGCCTCCCATTGGCCTTTCGGGATGCTCTGGATCGCCGATCGGATGATCTCGGCCGCGTAGCCGCCGACGTTCAGGGAGAACGCGATGATGGCCGCCGGCCATGGGTCGATCTTCACCCCCAACTGCGGCAGCGCATAGAACACGATGAACAGCTGCACGAGTAATGGGGTGCCGCGGATGACCGAGATGTAGAACCGCGCGATGTTCGTCAGAGCGACGTTCGGCGACAGCCGGGCCAGCGCCACCGCCAGCGCGATGACGATGCCGATCACGAAGCTGATCACCGTCAGCGGAATCGTCTTGGTGATCGCGGCTTTGGCCAGCGGACCCAGACTGCTGAGCACCAGCTGCCACTTCGACTGGTGCTCTTCTTGGCGCCGACGCCGCTTCGGGTCCGCCAGATGCGTTGGCCTTCAGATACTTCTGCGAGATCTTGGCCAGGGTGCCGTCGGAACGCAACTCGTCGAGAGCCTTGTTCAGGTCGGGCAGGAGTCCGCTGTTCTTGCGGGCCGCGAAACCCTGCTCGCTCTTCTCGCCGACATTCCCGGCGATCTTGACCGTCTTGTCGCCGGTCTCGGCGAGGTAGGCGTAGACCGCGATGCTGTCGTTGACCACGACGTTCACCCGGCCCTGGTTGAGCAGCTTGATGGCCTGGGTGAACCCCTCGACGGCCTCGACCCGAGCGCCGGCCTTTCGGGCGACGTCCGACCAGTTGCTCGTCGCGTTCTCGGCCGCCACCTTGCCCTTCAGGTCGGCGAGCGTCTTGATCGAGTTGTCGTCGGCGCGGGTGACGATGACGCCCTCGCCAACCGAATACGGCTCGGACAGGTCGTACTTGGCTTGGCGCTCGTCGTTGATGGTCACCTCGTTGGCGACGACGTCGAAGCGGTTGGCTTCCAGCGCCGCGAACATCGCATCCCACGGCGTTTCGACGAATTCGACTCTGACACCGAGCTTCTCGCCGACGGCCTTCGCAACGTCGACGTCGTAGCCGACGAGCTCGTTGTTGGCGTCGTGGTAACTGAACGGAGCGTATACGCCCTCGGTGCCGACACGGAGCACACCGGACGACTTCACCTGGTTGCCGCCGGACGAGCGCCGCATGCCGTCAGCAGCAGCGCGGCAAGCAGCACCAGGGCCAGGACGGGCTTTCTGACAGAGTGCACCGGCGGACGCTAACAAGGCGACGGCGGCAGCCCAAGGGTTCTGCTCAGCAGGCCGGTAAGGTCGCGCCATGCCCGAGGAGCTGACCGCCGAGCAGGCCGCCGCGCGGATCGAGACCGGCCGACACGCTGGGCATGCCGCTCGGTCCCGGCCAGCCGCCAGCGTTCCTGCGCGCGCTCGGCGAACGCGACGGACTGGACAGACTTGCGCGTCTACGGGGCGCTGCTCGCGGTCGGCACCGAATTGTTCTCGCGTCACGGCGTGCACGTACCTTTCGGGTTTCTTCGGCCCGTCTCGAGCGGGCCCTGCGGGACGCCGGCGCCGACATCGAGTTCACACCCGCGGACTTCCGTCGCTTCGGGCCGCTGCTCGAGCAGCAGTGTCCGCGCGTGATGACGACCGTCGCGACGCCGCCCGACGCCGACGGCTGGTGCTCGCTGTCGCTGCACGCCGGAGGCACGATCGGTGAGTTGCACCGGGCGGGCGCCGACCCCGACCGGCTGCTCGTCGTCGAGGTCTCAGACGCCTATCCGCGGACGTTCGGGCTCGGCGAGGATCATCGCCATGCGCTGCACGTCGACGAGATCGACATCCTCGTGCACTCGACCGACGCACCGCTCGCGCTGCCAGGAGGCGAAGCGCCGCCCACCGACGTCGACAAGGCGATCGCACGAAACGCCGTCGACTTCATCCGGTCCGGCGCGACCCTGCAGACGGGGATCGGCTCGATTCCCAAGCCAGATCGCGACGCTGCTGGCCGAGGGCGACGGCGGCGACTACGGGCTGCACAGCGAGATGTTCACCGACGGCTGCATGCAACTACACCGCGCGGGCAAGGTCACGAATGCCCGCAAGGGCCAGTACGACGGTGTGAGCGTAACGACGTTCGCGTTCGGCTCGGCGGAGCTCTACGCCTGGCTGGACGACAACGACGACCGTCGCGTTCCTACCGGTCGAGATCGTCAACGCACCGGAGGTGATCGCCGCCAACAACGACATGGTCACCATCAACGGCGCACTCGCGATCGACGTCCAGGGGCAGGTCGTCGCCGACACCATCTCCGGCGACCAGTTCAGCGGGATCGGCGGCGCCGAGGACTTCGTGGCCGGCGTCGGGCTCGAGCTGTCGGACCGCTCGCTGATCTGCCTGCCCTCGACGTTCGAGAAGGACGGGGTGCTGCAGTCGCGGATCGTGCCGTGGTTCGGTCCTGGCGCCGTCATCACGACGCCGCGCCACCATGTCGACGTCATCGTCACCGAGTACGGCGCTGCCGAACTGGAGGGCAGGACAGTCCGCGAGCGCGGTGAGGCACTCGCGGCGATCGCCCACCCGCAGTTCCGCGACGACCTGCTCGCGGCCGCCGAGCGTGCGGCAAGGGTCGCTCGCCGGTCGGGCCTCAGGGCGCGTAGATCCAGGGCTGCCGTGGCAGCTCGGCGGGGTCGAACTGCCCGAGCATCTCGTCGAGGCTCATCGCCTGCCAGCCAAGGGATTGCGCGATCTGCGCCAGCGCCCGCTCGACGCCGATCTCGGCCAGGGTCACCGCGCCGTCGCGCTTGGCGAGCCGCGCTCCCTCGCCGTTGAGCACGAGCGCGACGTGGGCGTACGTCGGCTCGGGGTGGCCGAGCAGGTTCGCGAGGTAGGCCTGGCGCGGCGACGACGCCAGCAGGTCGTCTCCTCGCACCACCTGATCGACGCCCTGTGCCGCGTCGTCCACGACGACCGCGAGGTTGTACGCCGGGACTCCGTCGCCGCGGCGGACCACGAAGTCGTCGACGATCCCGGTGTATTCGCCGTGCAGGAGGTCGTGGACGGTGCGCACGGTCGCGTCGGTTCTCAGCCGCAACGCCGGGGGCCGGCCGATCTCCCGTCGGCGGGTCTCGCGCTCGGCGTCGGTGAGGTCACGACAGGTGCCGGGGTATGCGCCCTGAGGGGCGTGCGGTGCACGCGGCGCCTGCTGGATATCCTTTCTGCTGCAATAGCATTCGTAGAGCAGGCCGCGTTCGGCAAGTGCGGCGACGGCATCGTCGTAACGCTGCGGATGCTCGGTCTGCCACTCGACCGGCCCGTCCCAGGTGAGGCCGATCGCGGCAAGGTCGCCGAGTTGGCGGGCCGCGATGTCGGCGTGGGTGCGATCGTCGAGGTCGTCCACACGCATCAGGAAGCGCCGATCCGTGGAGCGGGCGAACAGCCATGCCAACACGGCGGTCCGCAGGTTGCCGATGTGCAGGTCGGCCGACGGGCTCGGGGCGAACCTGCCTGCGCCGCGCGGGGTCACGCCGCCAGGGCCTCGGTGAAGGCGCTGGTGAACCAGTCGACGTCGGCCAGCGAGAAGACCAGCGGCGGCCGGATTTTCAGCACATTGCCGTCGTGGCCACACACCGAGATCAACACCCGCCGCGCGCGCAGCGCATTGACGAGCCGACGGGCCTCGGCGCGGTCGGGGTGTTTGGTCTCCGGATCGCTGACCACCTCCACCCCGAGGTAGAGACCCGTTCCGCGGACATCGCCCAGCCGTGGGTCGTCGATCGCCGCCAGTTCGGCCCGCAGCGCGTCACCGACAGCCGCGGCGTTGGCCATCAGGCCTTCCTCCTCGATCACGTCGAGGACCGCCGACGCCGCGGCCATCGCCACCGGGTTGCCACCGAAGGTGTTGAAGTAGGGCACCGCCTCCGCGAATGGCTTCAGCACGTCGGATCGTGCCGCCATCGCCGCCACCGGGATGCCGTTGCCCATTGGCTTGCCCATGGTCACGATGTCCGGCACCAGCCCGGGCCGGTCGAAGCCCCACATCGACGCACCGGTCCTGGCGAACCCGGGTTGTACCTCGTCGGCGATGAACACCCCACCGCGTCGGCGCACCTCCTGCACCGCTGGGCCCAACACCGACGTTTCGGGATAGATGCCGTCCGAGGAGAAGATCGTGTCGACTATCAGGGCGCTCAACCCGTGGCCCGCCTCCGCGAGGTCGTCGGCCGCGCGGGCCACGTCGGCGGCGAACCGTGATGCAGGCTCGCCTGCGGGCAGGCGGTAGCTGTCGGGCGGTGGGACGAGTCGCACGTTGGGTCCGACAGTGGTCTCGCCGCCGAGCGATGGGGATATCGCGGTGACCGATGCCGTGTTCCCGTGATACGCATCCCGGGTGACCACGACACCCGTTGCACCGGTTCGCTTTTCGGCGACCCGAAGCGCGAGGTCGTTGACCTCCGATCCGGTACACGCGTACATCACCTGATCGACATCCGCAGGCATGGTGGCCAGCAGCCGTTCCGAATAGTCGACGATGCCCCGGTGCAGGTAACGGGTGTGGGTGTTCAGTGTCGCCAGCTGCTCGGAAACCGCGGCGGTCACGTGCGGGTGGCAGTGCCCGACGCTGGCCACGTTGTTGTAGGCGTCGAGGAAGCAGGCGCCGTCGGCGTCGAACAGGTGACTGCCCTGTCCACGGACGAGGTGAACCGGCTGGTCGTAAAACAGCCGGTACGCGGGCCCGAGCACGCGCTCGCGGGCGGCGATCAGCGGGTCGTCTGTGCCACCGCGGGCATAGCTGTTGGAGTCCATGATGTTCGAAAAGCTCACGACCAGTGCCTCCGGCATAGCGGGTGGTTGAGGTCAGTCTGCTGCATCAGGGGGCGTGGTTCACACTGTGGGAGTGTCAGGACTGCCGCCGGATCACGATCTGTATGCGCGTGCCGCGTTGTCGTCCTATGGGCGCGATGCCGATGCGCCGTTGAGACTGCTCAGCCTGTCCGAGAACGCCACATACCTCGTGGACGACGCCGACCCGATCGTGCTGCGGGTACACCGCGCCGACTACCACTCGCTGCAGGCGATTCGCTCGGAGCTGGCCTGGATGGCCGCACTGCGTGAGCAGACCGATGTGGAGACGCCGCAGCTGGTCCCGGCGCAGAACGGGGAAGAGGTGGTGACCGCCGTCCTCAACGACCACCCGCTGAATGTCGACGCGGTGACCTTCATCTCCGGCTGCACGGCAGAGGAGAGACCCGAAGCGGTCGGGTTCGACCAGCTCGGACGCATCACCGCGGCCATGCACGACCATGTCCAGGACTGGGCTGCGCCGGGGTATTTCACCCGTTTCTCGTGGGATGCCGAAACGATGATCGGGCCGGATGCGCGATGGGGGAACTGGCGGCACGCGCCGGGTCTCACCGAGCCCGACGAGGCTGTCGTCGAACGGGCGGCGGCAAAGCTGCAGAGCCGGTTGGCCGAGTTCGGCTGTGCGCCGGACCGTTTCGGCTTGATACATGCCGACCTTCGAATGGCGAATCTGATGATCGACCCGGAGGTCCAGTCCGGGCCCATCACCGTCATCGACTTCGACGACTGCGGTTGGTCGTGGTACCTCGCCGACCTCGGCGCGGTGGTGTCGTTCATCGAGGACACTCCGGCCGCCGAGGCCATGATCGCGGGATGGTTGGCGGGTTACCGCGAAAGTCGCGAGGTGTCCACCGAGCACCTCGACATGATCCCCACGTTCGTGATGCTGCGACGCCTGCAGCTGACGGCATGGGTCGCGTCACACGCCCACGCCGACAGTGCCATCGAGTTCACCGAGGGTTTCGCCGAGGGAACGGCGCGCCTCTGCGAGCGCTATCTGAGTGACGGGAACTGGCTGCGGGACGCCATCTACACGTAGCGAGTCCGGGTTTGCGCCCGGCTCCCCGACAGGCCGTCGAGTGCCTGGTCGACGTGCTCCTGCCACCGACCGGCTTCGACCCGGTGCACCGCCGAGTCACCGTGGAAGGCGCTGGAAATCACGACATCGGGCGCGAGCGTGCGCAGCAGCCGCAGGCTTTCCGCCAGCGCGTCGGCGTCGCTGATGCCCGCGATGTAGCCGGCCCACCAAGCGCCGGAGTCGCTGCGGATCAGGGTGTCCCCGGTGAACAGGTACGTACCTTCGGCGCCGTTCACCAGGTAGCAGATGCTGCCGGGCGAGTGCCCCGGCGTCGGTATCACCTCGATCCCGTTGACGTCGACGTGGCGACTGCCAAGTGGGACGTCGACGTGAGCGTGCTGGCCGATCTCGAGCAACTCGGCGACGGGTGCGTGCAGAGACGAGTCGAAGTGGTCGGCGATCTTCGCGAGCATCGGGCCGGCCTCGTCGCGGTGCGACAGGTACTGGTCGGCGACGCCGCCGAGTCTCGAGGCCGCGAAGTCGCGTGCGGCGGAGTAGAAGAGCGCATTGCGTCCCGTCCACAGGAAGGCGTGCGTCGTCAGTCCGGGAAACGGTGAGTCGGTTCGGGTCTGCCACAGGTCAGTCAGAACTTGGTCCATGGGACCACCCTGCAACCTGAACCATAGTTGAGGTCAAGGGGCGCGGGCCGCACTTGGGCCACACCGTGGATCCGGGCTTGCGGCCTTCCCGGCGGATCGTCCACAGCGTTGCCTTGCAGGCCGCCTCCTTGATGAATGCCGCTGCGCGACCGCCGAAATGCCAGTTCAACGGGGTGTCGTCCTTGTGCGTGAACTGTCCGGTGGCCGAACGTCGGCCCAGGCTCACGCTGGCGCCGACATAGGCCATGTCCAGCACGGCGGGCTCGATTCCGGCGATGCGGCTCAGCACGGTGTCGGCGGCGGTGACGCCTAGCGGTGCGGCGGCGTAGCAGCTCATTCGCAGCGGCTGACCGGACGGCGAGGCGGCGTCACCAGCGGCGACGATACGGCTGTCGTCGATGCTGGTGAGTGTTTCGTCGGTGAGCAGGCGACCCATGCCGTCGGTGCGTAAACCGCTGTGGGCAGCCAGTTCCGGCGCCCCGAACCCGGCCGCCCAGATTGTGAGTGCGCTCGGGCGCATCGCACCGTCGGTGAATATCACTGCGTCCGAACGTACTTCGGCGACGACTTGGGCCTCGACCACCCTGACGCCATGTCCGGCCAACCACCTGGCGATCGACCGGCGCGCAGGCTTGCTGAAAGTGGGTGCCAGTCGACCTCCGCAGACCAGTGTCACCGGCCAGGCCTGCTCAGCGAGTTCGGCAGCCGTCTCGATGCCAGTCAGCCCCCCGCCGACGACGGTGATCGGGGCGGTCGGGGGCAGCTCGGCCATGGAGCTTCGCAGCCGGTCTGCGAGCTCGAGTTCTGCTATGGGATAGGCGAACTCGGCTGCGCCCGGCACCGAAGAAGGCGTCGTGCCGGTGCTGCCGACGGCGTAGATGACGTAGTCGTAGTTCAGCGCGCGGCCCGACGCGAGGTGTACTTCACGGTTGGCGGTGTCGATGCGGGTGACGCTGTCGACGACCAAACGCACGCCTGCACCGAGTAATGAACCATAGTCCGCGGTGACGTCGCGTGAGCTGGCGACGAAGGTGTGCAGTCGGATTCGCTCGACGAACCTGGGGCGGGGGTTCACGAGGGTGATGTCGATGTCGGCGCGCAACCGTAGATGGTTGGCCGCGATGGTTCCGGCGTAGCCGCCGCCGATGACGACGACCTTTGGCGTTGGGTTGTGATCGGTCATGCCCTCAAGACACCGCGGGCGCCCACAGCGTGACAGGATGTGACCCGCGTCACAAGCCGGGCACGATATCGCGGAGGCTGAACGTGACCGGCTGTTCGAGTTGTGCGTACGTGCACGAGCGTGGGTCTCGATCGGGCCGCCAGCGGTTGAATTGGGCTGTGTGGCGGAATCTTTCGCCTTCCATGTGGTCGTAGCGGACCTCGACCACCCGCTCGGGGCGCAGCGGCACGAATGACAGGTCCTTGCCTGCGTTCCAGCGCGAACCTTCGTTCCGGCGCGGCGTGCGCTCGCCCTCGAAATGGGCCGCCCAGTTCCATGGATGGTCGTCGAATGCGGTGACGAGTGGCTGCAGTTCGGTGAGCAGCTGCGCGCCGCTTGGCCATCGGGAAGGCGCCGATGACGCCTACCGATGCGAGTGTGCCGTCGTCCTTGTACAGCCCGAGCAGCAGCGAGCCGACGGCGTCGGCGCCGGACTTGTGCAACCGGTAACCGGCGACGACGCAGTCCGCTGTCCGTTCGTGCTTGATCTTGAACATGATTCGTTTGTCCGGCGTATACGGAATGGTCAGCGGCTTGGCGACGATCCCGTCGAGGCCGGCCCCCTCGAACTCGGAGAACCATCGCTCGGCGGTGTCCCGATCGGTGGTGGCGGGCGTGACGTGGAACGACGGGCTGGAGCTCGTCCTGCTCCTCGCGTGCGCGGAGTCGGCCAGCGCGTCGACGAGGGCGGCGCGGCGTTCGATGAACGGTCGCTGCGTGTAGTCGTCGTCGCCGAGGGCGAGCAGATCGAACGCGATGAACGATGCCGGCGTCTGTTCGGCGAGCATCCGCACCCGCGAAGCGGCCGGGTGCAGTCGCAGCTGAAGCGCCTCGAAGTCCAGTCCACCTTCGGCGGCGATGATGATCTCGCCGTCGATGACGCACCGGTCGGGGAGTTCCGCGACGGCCGCCGCCACCAGCTCAGGGAAGTAGCGGGTCATCGGGCGTTCGTTGCGGCTGCCCAGCTCGACCTCGTCGCCGTCGCGGAAGCAGATCGAGCGGAAGCCGTCCCACTTCGGTTCATAGGAGGCGTCGGGTGGGATCGATGACACCGATTTCGACAGCATCGGCGAAACCGGCGGCATGACGGGCAGCTTCATCGTTTCCATTCTTGCGTCCGGCGATGACATTGCCGGGCGTCGGCGGTCTACGTGAGTATGGAAAGCGTGCACCTTCCCGTACAGCCACCGATCGAGCCCATGCTGGCCAAGGCGCAGGCGAAGGTGCCCGACGAGCCGGGAGTGTGGTCCTACGAGCCGAAGTGGGACGGCTTCCGGGCGCTGATGTTCCGCGACGGCGACGACGTCGTCCTGCAGTCGCGCAGCGGCAAGGACCTCGGCCGGTACTTCCCCGAGTTGCTCGACGCGCTGCGCGACGAGGTGGCGCCGCGCTGTGTGCTGGACGGCGAAGTCGTCGTCCCACGCGAGGTCGGCGGCCGCATCCGGCTGGACTGGGAGTCGCTGAGCCAGCGCATCCATCCCGCGGCCAGCCGCATCAAGATGCTTTCGGAGGAGACGCCTGCGCATTTCATCGGCTTCGACGCGTTGGCCACCGCAGACAGATCACTCATGAAGGAGCCGTTCCGCACACGTCGAAAGGCGCTGATTGAGGCGGTCGACGAAAAGCAGTGGTGCCACGTCACCCGCACCACCGAAGACCCCGAACAGGGCGTGCAGTGGCTGACCACGTTCGAAGGCGCAGGCCTCGACGGCGTGATCGCCAAGCGGCTCGACGGGATATACCTGCCGGCCAAGCGCGAGATGGTCAAGGTCAAGCACGCTCGCGATGCCGACTGTGTGGCCATCGGCTATCGCATTCACAAGAGTGGCGAAGGCGTCGGCTCCATCCTGTTGGGCCTCTACCGCGACGACGGCGAACTCCAGATGGTCGGTGGCGCAGCTTCATTCACCGCGAAGGACCGGTTGAAGCTACTCGCTGATCTCGAACCGCTGCGTGAGGGCGACGAGCCTGTCGACGGCGAGCCGAGCCGGTGGAATTCGGCGGCCGACAAGCGCTGGATCCCCGTTCGGCCGGAGAAGGTGTGCGAGGTCGCCTATGACCAGATGGAGGGAAACACCGTGCACGGCCAACGCTTCCGGCACGCGGTCAAATTCCTTCGATGGCGTCCCGACCGCGAGCCCGGGAGCTGTACCTTCGACCAACTCGATGCACCGATGAACTACGACCTCTACGACGTGCTGGAGTCATGAAATGGCAAGCAAGGCAGAGGAAATCGACGTCGACGGGGTTGCCGTCCGGCTCACCAACCGCGACAAGCCCTATTTTCCGGAACTCGGTTCGAAGGGGACCAAAGGCGCGCTGTTCGACTACTACCTCTGCGTTGCCGACCGGATGGTGAAGCTGCTGCGCGACAGGCCGGTTCACCTGCAACGGTTTCCGGACGGGATCGAAGGGGAGGAGATCTACCAGAAGCGGGTGCCGCAGAAGCACCCCGACTACCTGCAGACCTGTCTCATCACGTTTCCCTCCGGCCGCACGGCGGATGCGCTGAAGGTGACGCATCCGTCGGCGATCGCGTGGGCGGCGCAGATGGGCACCGTGACACTGCACCCGTGGCAGGTGCGGTGCCCGGACACCGAGCACCCCGACGAGCTGCGCATCGACTTCGACCCACAGCCCGGCACCGGGTTCGCCGAGGCTCGCACCATCGCCGTCGACGTCCTCAAGCCGCTGCTCGACGAACTCGGGCTTGTCGGCTATCCGAAGACCTCCGGCGGCCGCGGCGTGCACGTCTTTCTGCGGGTCGCCACGGATTGGGACTTCATCGAGGTCCGTCGGGCGGGCATCGCGCTGGCCCGCGAGATCGAGCGGCGCGCACCTGACGCCGTCACCACGTCGTGGTGGAAGGAGGAGCGCGGCGAGCGGGTGTTCATCGACTACAACCAGAACGCGCGCGATCGCACCTTCGCGTCGGCGTACTCAGCGCGCAAGACACCGATCGCCACCGTGTCCACGCCGCTGTCGTGGACCGAGTTGGCCGACGCCGACCCCGACGACTTCACCATCCAAACCGTCCCCGACTTCCTGGCCGGCCGCGACGACCCGTGGGCCGACATCGACGCAAACGCGCAGTCGCTGCAACCGCTGCTCGACATGGTCGCCGCCGACGAAGAGCAAGGCCTCGGGGACCTGCCGTACCCGCCGAACTACCCGAAGATGCCGGGCGAGCCGCCGCGCGTACAGCCCAGCAAGAAGGTGGCCGCGAATTGGGATGACGACGGGAACCCGATATAGGGCGCAGCGGGCCTCAGTTCCGATGGCTTGGTTGACGTTTGGGTTAAATATTGGCCGCAGCACCGGCACACGGCGATGATCTGCGTAGCGTTGGATCATGGTGGCCGAAGGGGCAGACCTGCGCGATGCGTTCCAGGATTCGCTGAATTCTGCCATCGCTCATGGCCTGCGTCCGTCGCGCTGGATTGGTTTAGGCGACCAGACTTGCACCGCCATCGAAGCGATCGCTAGGGAGCATCCGGACGCGACCGTCAACCACATCGCCAGTGCCTACGATGCATTCGACCGCGAGCACGGCGCGGCGGACGTCGCCGCGACGGACGACGGGCCTGCTTCCGTCGAATCGCCGAAGCGTCTGGTGGCTCGGCGCCGACCGTTCAAGAGAACCTTAGAGTCAGTACCAATAGCGTCGACCCCCGACAGGGCGTCCAACCTGTCCGAGGATCAAGAGCACGACGCCGATGACGAGCAGGATCCAGCCGATCGTGGCGATGATGCTGGGTACGGGCAGTAGGTAGCCCACGAGGATGAGGATCACACCGAGAACGATCACGGGTCTGCGGCCTTCCGTTGCGTCAATTAGTGACACGGGGATACCTCGCCGGGCGCCTGTTGAAACCGACAGCCCCCGAGTTTGCGCTAGTACTTGACTGAAGCCGGAAACCGGAACCGGGCGAGGCCCTGATCGCGCGCTGTGCCCACCCATATCTCGCGACCGACCTGCAAGGCGGTGGTGGCGGCGCCGAAGGTGTCGGGCCCGTAGTCGACGAGATCCTCCGCGGCGAGCGTCTCCGGGTCCACCGCGAGCACCCGCGAAGGGATGCCAAGACGCGGGTTCGGGCCGAAGTGGCCCGCCAGGAAGTCCTGCATGCTGGTGCCGTAGGTACCCGCGGCGAGAAGGCGTCCAGACGCCGACCACGTCAGGTTGTCGACCATGATGGAGACCGCCACGGTCCGGGTGTCGAGTGTCGCGCCACCACGCCGCACCTTCCTGATGCAGCGCGAGTTCCACCCACCGATGTACACCCATTCGCCGTCGGGTGAGACCGCGACACCATTGGCCGTGTTGATCTGCGTGCCGGGCAGTGCACACCAGCTGCCGGCCGCAGACCACTCCAGCACACCGCCGGTGTCGGCGCCTGAAATCGCCAGTTCTACGTTGATCTCGCTGCGCCCCTCCGGGTCCCCGGTCGTGCTGACGACGAAGCCGTCTTCGGTGGCGGCGACGTCGTTGCCGACCGCGCTGCCCGGGAGTTTCACGCCGCCAAGCCATCGCAGGCTGGGGCGGGGGCCGTCGAGATGAACCTCGAACACCTCCACCGACTCCGAGCCGCCGTGGTTCACGACGTAGAGCTCCGTGCGGCCGTCGGGTCGCAGTGTCACGTCGACGCCGTGTGGCCTGAACTTCAGCGGGTTGAGGTCTGGCTGGGCGCCGAACCGTTGGAACTCCAGAGCGCGGGTCGCGCGGTACGGGAAGATCTCGTTGCAGGCGCCGTCCTCGACGCGCACTGCGTACAGCCGGCCCAGCGGCGCTGTCGGGCCCGTCATTCCGGATGTCAGGACCCATTCGCCGCCCGGGGCGACAGCCAGGTCCTCCGCATTGATCGGCCCCGCGATGTAGCCCGCCAGCTGGTCATGCATGCCGTAAACAATTACTGCAAAAAGTGAACAGGCGCGTACGTATTCGAATACTTCAATTCAAATTCGGAACCCTCGAGTACTCCGCCGAACGATTCGGATTATGGATAGCCGGGGATGGCGCATTCAGACCCTGGGCCGCCAGGTCTTCGGAACGATCCCACCGAAATCGGTGCGGGTGTCAACACGCTGCGTCATCGTTGTGCAAACGACGAAAAGGGGGGTTGATGAATGTCCGACGCCTGATCGCGGCACTGGCCGTCTTCGCGGTGGTCGCCACCGGGCTCGGCATCACCGTCGGGGTGATCAACGCGTACAAATCGGCTGCACCAGGGCCGTCCCAGCAGGCTCCCGCGCCGACCCCGCAGGTTCCGACTCCGGCTGAGTTCCAGATCGGCGTCGTCGTGACGGATCAGAACTGCACGGGCCCCAACGGGTGTGTCTACAAGTACCGCATCGAGCCCAGATACGTTGGGCGGCATCCCTTGCCGGACAAGGAGATCAAGGTGGTGTACCAGGTGACGGGTGGGCTCAAGCCACAGGTCGGGGACTTCACGGTCCAGGGCGGGCAGGCTCGGGTGCTGCAGGATGTTCCCATCGAAGGCCCACCAGGGGCACGATTTCAGGCCCTGGTCACTCAGGTCGTCGGGTCGGCGCCGTGAACGTGTGGCTGCTTTTCGTATTGGTCATCGTCATATCGGCGCTGGTCGCGGTCGGAACCATCTTGATGGCGAATCGCTTGGTCCCGGCCTCGGTCGCAAAGGACCTCACCTCGAAACTTTCGCCGTTCGTGACCACGGTCGCCCTCGTGTACGGAGCACTGCTCGGCTTCACCGTCGTCGTCGCTTGGGAGCAGTTCTCCTCGGCGGAGATCAACGTCGCCAATGAGGCGTCGACTCTGGCAACGATGTACCGCCAAACCGTGGCCATGCCGGTCCACGAGCAGCAGGAGATCCGGGTTCTGCTGCGCAGGTATACCACCGCCGTGCAGGGCCCGGAATGGAAGAAGCAGGAGGAGTTCGGAGGCGGCACCAGCGACACGGCACGCAGCGCGATCACCGATATGTACCGTGTTCTCGGTCGTCAGGATCCTGACGCGGACGCGGCGGCCATCAACAGCGAGTTCCTCGGCCAGCTCACCGTCCTGGCCTCGGAGCGCAACACCCGTGTCTTGGATGCCGAACCGCGGATCCCGTTCCTGCTGTGGTGCGGGCTGATCTTCGGCGGCGTGCTGCTGGTCGGGCTGACGGGTTTCATAGGACTGGACAGCACGCGCGCCCATATGATTCTGTCCGGCGCCGTCGCTGTTCTGCTGGGCCTGCTCCTCTTCGTCGTCTACTGCCTCGACCACCCCTTCGGGAGTCAAGTCGGAATCACCCCTGCCCCGTTCCAGCACGCGCTCGAAGTGTTCGACGCCGTCGACTCGGGGAAGTGACCAAATCCGCGATTCGCAACCCGTAGTGGTGCGCCACGACGCATTGTTAGCGCCATGACGTCGTCGTCGCTTCTTCGCGCGCAAGAGGGGCTGCCAGGCGGAGTGCAAGGAGCGGCCGATCCCCGGTTCGCCAACGTCATCCGCATCTTCGCCGGGCTGTTCCCCGGCCGGCGGTTCGGCGGCGGTGCGCTGTCGGTATTCATTGACGGCAAGCCCGTCGTCGACGTGTGGACGGGGTGGTCGGACCGGGCCGGCGAGGTGCACTGGACGGCGAACACGGGTGCGATGGTGTTCTCCGCGACCAAGGGGATAGCGGCCACGGTGGTCCACCGACTCGCCGACCGCGGCCTGCTGGACTACGACACCCCCGTCGCCGAGTACTGGCCCGAGTTCGGCGCGAACGGCAAGGAGGACATCACCGTCCGCGACGTCCTGCGGCACCGATCCGGTCTGTCGCATCTGAAGGGCGTGACGAAGGATGACCTGCTCGATCATCATTTGATGGAGCAGCGGCTGGCCGCGGCATCACCCGATCACCTGCGGGGGCGGGGCGCCTACCACGCGCTCACCTACGGCTGGCTGGTGTCGGGCGTGTGCCGCGCGGTGACGGGCCTGGGCATGCGCGACCTGATCCGCGAGGAAGTGGCGCGACCGCTGCACACCGACGGGCTGCATCTGGGCCGCCCGCCTGCCGATTCACCGACCAAGGTGGCGCAGATCTTGGCGCCGCAGTTCACGCGGCCTACTCCGGTGTTCGACTTCTTCGCACCCAAGGTGGCGGGCTTGCCCATCTCGGGCGCGCTCGGCTCGATGTACTTCCCTGGGATCAAATCCCTTGTGCAGGGAGATATCCCGTTCCTCGATGGCGAGATACCAGCGGCCAACGGTGTCGTGACGAGCCGTGGCCTGGCCAAGATGTATGCCGCGATCGCCAATGGTGGGGTTATCGACGGCGAGGTGTTCTTGTCACGCGAAATGGCTGACGGCCTGATCGGTAAGCCCAAGGTGTTGCCCGACCTGAATCTCGTCGTCCCGATGCCGTTCCACCTCGGCTATCACGAGTCGCCGATCCCCGGTCTGATGAACGGGTTCGGCCATATCGGGCTCGGTGGGACCCTCGGCTGGGCCGACCCGGCAACCGGCAGCGCATTCGGTTTCGTCCACAACAGGTTGCTCACGAGGATGGTGTTCGACATGGGGTCGTTCGCCGGCCTGGCGCGGCCGCTGCGCAACGCCATCACCGCCGCGCGGAGCAACGGCGCGATGACGGTACCCCGGTACGGCGCGACATTCCGCGATCCCGATGAGCACAGCGACGTACCGAAAAAGCGAGTAGCAGGCAGGCGGTAGACGGCAGCAAATCCACGCGCGCGTAAGGCAACTGCCCGCTTTCGCGTGCCTCTGCGTCGATCGCTATAGTGATCTTCCGACGCCGGAAGTAGTTGATTTGCAACCTCTTTGGCCGACGGGGCGCGCCAAACGGTATCCGGCGCCGTGCACCGTACGCAAAGTTTGCCGAGGGGATTCGAGTGATAGATCTGAAAGCAGCTGCAGCAGGAACCTTCATTGCAGCCGGACTGGCATTGGCTGCGACGGGCGTGAGCACGGGCATTGCGAATGCGGCTCCGGTGTCACCGGCAGGCGCGGGACCGCAGGTGTTCGCCGAGAACGGGCCGGGGCGCGGACATGGCCACGGACATGACGACTGGTGGTGGGACGACGGACCCGGCCCCAGGAACTGGGACCCGGTCGACGCCTGCATCGGCGTGCAGGGGCCGTTCGGCTATGTACAGGGCAGCGCCTGCATCTAGCCGTCGATCAGCTCGACGGCGGCACGACGCCACGCGCCTGCGGCAGCGGCAGATCGTTGTAGGTCGCGATGCCGGGCGCGGCGGCCACGACCGCCGGGATCGCGTGGATCGGCGGCATCGCCGTCATGATGTGGCCCAGGACGAAGAAGTCCTCGATCGTCTTGGCGTTCTCGATCATGTCCGGCGGCGGTAGGAAGCCGACCTGCATGTTGACCGTCGGCCGTCCCTCGATGGTGATCTTCCAGCCGTCGCCGTCGAGCTTCCAGTCGGGCTCCAGCGTCTGACCCTTGCGCCACCGCACGTTCAGATCGACCACGGTCCTGCCGCCGACGCGGCCCTGCCAGCTGGCGAAGACGCCCGCGACGTGGCCGGCCTTGATGGTCCACGACGCCATCTCGAGGTCCTCGGTGGTCTGCGCGTACTCGGGCTCGCACACCACCTCGTCGAGCTCGAACGCCGAGCGAGTCGGCGACCAGTTGCACCGCCTCGGCGAACACCGCAGTGCCCTGCGCCGCCATCGGCTGCAGATTCGGGTCGTCGATGGGCATCCCGAAGCCCGCGGGCCGCTCGGTGTCCGGTGAGTCGTAGAGCGTGGTGTCGGCCTGACTCGGCGACGATGACCTTGTCGACGCGGTCGCAGGCGTTCGCGGCGACGATGGCCAGCAGGTCGGCGAAGCCCGGGCTGACGCCGGAGCCGAACATCGTCGAATTCGCCTTGCTGGCAAGCCTCTTCGATCCGGTCGCGCCCCTTACCCAGGTTGTGGCCGGTGATGAACGACGCGGAGGTCACCACGTTGACGCCCGCCGACAGGATGCGAACCAGCTCGTCGACGTCGATCCACATCGGGTTGTAGATGACGCAGTCGGGCTTCAGCGCCAGCAGCGCGTCGACGTCGTTGGTCGCCTTGACGCCGAGCGGTTCGATCCCGACCAGTTCGCCGACGTCGACGCCGTCCTTGTCCTTCGACCAGGCGTAGCACCCGACGAGCTCGTAGGTCGGGTTCTTCGCGATCGCCTCGACAGAGCTTTTTCCGACATTTCCCGTCGTCCACTGGACGACCCGGTAAGGAGTGGTGTTTGGCACTCGCTCAGCATAGGGCTACGGCCCGGCGGTGAGCGTCGCTTTCCCGGTGCGCTGCTGGCCGCTGCGGTCGATCCACGTCAGGTTGATGACATCGCCGGGGTAGTGCCGGTCAAGGATCGCCGTCAGCGCGGTCGCCGAGTCCAGCGGTTGGCCGTCGATGGTGGTGAGCACGTCCCCGTCGACGAGACCGGCCTGTGCGGCCGCGCCACCGCGCAGCGCCTCGCGAATGATGACGCCGGGCACGTCAGCGTCCTGGTCGCGCGCGGCCACACCGACACCGAGCAGCGTGGGCGGTCCGACGTGCACGGTGTCAGACGGCGTGCGGGACCGGATCTGGTCGGCGATGCCCAGTGCCTGGTTGATGGGGATCGCGAACCCCTTGCCGCCTGGGGCGAACCGGTAGTTCACCGTCGCGGCCACGGTGATGCCGACGACCTGTCCTGCGCCGTTCACCAGTGGACCGCCTGAGTCGCCCGCCCGCACGGGGGCCGCGATTTCGATCAGGCCGGTCAGCTGATCGGAGCTGCCCGTCAACGCGTCCTTGGCGTCGATGGTCCGGCCGAGCTGTGTGATGGAGCCTGACTCGATGGTCGGCGGACTGCCCGGGTTCGCATTGCCGATCGCGACCGCCGGTTCACCGACTGCGATCGTGTCCGAGTTGCCCAGCGGTGCGGTCGGCAGTCCGCCCGCACCGCGCAGCTGGAGCAGTGCGATGTCGTGGGTGCGGTCGTAGCCGA
Organism: uncultured Actinomycetota bacterium; assembly: GCA_963813275.1. GTDB lineage: Bacteria > Actinomycetota > Actinomycetes > Mycobacteriales > Mycobacteriaceae > Mycobacterium. The sequence goes on from CAWEYH010000008.1 coordinate 49,775, forward strand.
CCAGGTCGGCCCCGAAGCTCTGGCCGGTGCCGACGTTGTGGCCGGTGATCGAGTCGGCGCCCTGCACGACGTGGAAGTTGGTGATGACCTCGCCGTTGGGGTTGAGGAGGAAACCCGTGCCCGCCCCGATGGCGTGTTGGTAGTCGATGGTGGTGTCGATCTGCACGACGGCCGGTTCCACCGCCGCAATCGCGGTGTCGAGCGGCGCCGCAGCAGCGACCGCCGGCCGGATCGGCGCCACCACCGCGAGAGCGAGGGCGAGCGCGATCAGCAGGCGATGAAGGTGCAAGCGGGCCATATGCTGACTTTCGGCTGGAAACGGGTTCTCATTACATCGTGGCAATGGGTTGTTCCCGTGTCGACGTGGGGCTAATCCTCGACGGCCACGCCGCCGCGTGACCTCTTGCGACGACGCAGTGTGACCTTGCCCGGCGCTCGCCGGTTGCGAAGCCCGCCGTTGGTCTTCTCGGCCCCGTCGTGCTTGTCGGAGGTGTCCTCCTCGGACTCGGACTCGTCGGCGGATGCCTCGACGTCGGCTTTCTCGCCTGCTTCAGCGGTGACCTGGGCGGGCTCCTCTTCGGATTCCGCCGATTCCTCGGCGCCTGCAGGCGCGTCTTGGTCGTCGGAGGCGCTCTCGTCCTCGTCGGCGACCGCTTCCTCAGCCTTGCCGCGACGGCGGCGACGGCCACGCTTCTCGGCCTTGGGCTTCAGCGGCTTCGGTGGTGGCGGCGGCAACTCGGCCACATATGCCAGGTAGAACGCGAAGATGCCGAGCAGGGCGATCGCCGCGGCAGCGCCGTAGATGCCGAACAGCCAGCGCCCGGCGCTGTCCAGGCTGAGCCAGATCTCGCTGATCGCGGTGCCGACGATAAGCACACCGGCCAGCACATGCAGTGCGACCGAGGACGTCCGCAGGGAGAGCGCCAGCTGCGGGGTGCCCAGCTCGGGCCTGCGGGTCCGCAGCAGGGTGAACACCACCGGCAGAGCGGCCAGCCCGATCAGGGCACCCGCGACGATCCGCATGGCCGTGCCCAGCGCGTGGGAGGTGTCTCCGGTCAGCTCGGGCCAGCGCGGCAGAACGAAAAAGAAGTACAAGACGCCGGCGGCGATCGAAAACGACGCGTGCCAGAACACCGCAACTTTGCGGCTCATACTCCTCCTCAGATTTTCTGGGCCAGGGAGCGACCAGCTCAGATTGCCCACTGGTCGCACCCCGGACCGAGTGCGGAGGATGCGGGATTTGAACCCGCGAGGGCTATTAACCCAACCCGCGTTCCAGGCGAGCGCCATAGGCCACTAGGCGAATCCTCCGCGGGCCATGGTAACCGACCTGCCTTATAGCGCCGTCGAGCCCGTTGGCGACCACGTATTACACTCGCGATGGACCCCGCGCGGCGTCTATCCTGTGAACTCCCCCAGGGCCGGAAGGCAGCAAGGGTCAATGGGCTCTGTCGGGTGCGCGGGGTCCCCCTTTCTTCCCACATTGAGGACGCATCGTGTCGTTTCACTCGCTCGGCCGTGAGGAATTGCAGGCGCAGCACCAATCGCAGCAGGCCAACTACGCCGACCTGCAGGCCAAGCAGCTCAAGCTCGATCTGACCCGCGGCAAGCCGTCGCCCGCGCAGCTCGACCTGTCCAACGCGCTGCTCAGCCTCCCGGGATCCGGGAAGGATGCCTATCGCGACGGCGAAGGCATCGACACCCGCAACTACGGCGGCCTGCACGGTCTGCCGGAACTGCGTGCCATCTTCGGCGAGCTACTCGGCATCCCGGTGCAGAATCTGATCGCGGGCAACAACGCCAGCCTCGAGCTGATGCACGACGTGGTGGTCTTCTCGATGCTGCACGGCGGCGTGGATTCGCCGCGGCCGTGGAAGGACGAACCGGCCGTCAAGTTCCTGTGCCCGGTGCCCGGCTACGACCGCCACTTCGCGATCACGGAGAGCCTCGGCATCGAGATGATCAACATCCCGATGCGCGAGGACGGCCCGGACGTCGACCTGATCGAGGAGCTCGTCGCCGCCGACCCGGCCATCAAGGGGATGTGGTGCGTACCGGTGTTCTCCAACCCGACCGGTGTCACCTTCGCCTGGGAAACGGTGCGGCGGCTGGTCCAAATGCGCACGGCCGCATCCGATTTCCGGTTGTTCTGGGACAACGCCTACGCGGTGCACACGCTCACCCACGACACCGTGCGGCAGATCGACGTGTTGGGCCTCGCCACCGCGGCGGGCAACCAGAACCGACCGCTGGTGTTCGCGTCGACGTCGAAGATCACCTTCGCCGGTGCGGGCGTCAGCTTCTTCGGTGGCTCGCTGGCCAACATCGCCTGGTATCTGCAGTACGCGGGTAAGCGATCGATCGGTCCGGACAAGGTGAACCAGCTGCGCCACCTACGGTTCTTCAAGGACGCCGACGGGGTGCGCCTGCAGATGCAGCGCCACCAGCAGCTGCTCGCCCCGAAGTTCGCGCTCGTCCAGGAGATCTTGGAGGATCGGCTCGGCGAGTCGAAGATCGCATCGTGGACCGACCCCAAGGGCGGCTACTTCGTCAACTTCGACGTGTGGCCGGGTACGGCGCGCCGGACCGTGTCGTTGGCGAAGGACGCGGGCATTGCCGTTACCGAGGCGGGTGCGTCATTCCCGTATCGAAAAGATCCGGAGGACAAGAACATTCGGATCGCGCCGACGTTCCCGTCGCTGCCCGATCTGAGAGAGGCCATTGACGGCCTGGCCACCTGTGCGCTGCTGGCGGCGACCGAAGCCCTGCTCAAGGACTGAGCGCAGTTTCACAATGAAATCCACGCGAGCGCAGCGCGCTCTCGACCCTGGCCACATAGGTCGCGCGGCGATAGCGCAGTAGGTCTCTGCTGACCCGAACGATCAGCTAGCCCAGTTCGGTCAGCGCGAACTGCTTGTCGATATCGCGCTGTCACACCGCGGGATCGGTCCAGTGTCCCCCTGCCCTTCGGACGGGAGGTGCCCCCAGCGGACCGTCGTACTCGATTCCGACCTTCACCTCGTCGTACGCCATATCGAGGCGCGCGACGAACTGTCCGTACTCGTCGAACACCCGAAATTGTGTTTGCGGCGGCGGCAGGCCCGCGTTGATCAACAGCAGCCGAGCGACGGTCTCCTGCGGTGACTCCGCCCCGCCGTCCACCAGCGGGAGCACCTGCTGCAGTCTCGGGATGCCGGGGACGCCAGGGTGAGCGGCGATCACCGCCTCGACGTCGACGCGCTTGATGCCTGTGACGTGAGCGAGAGCATCGAGTCGTTGCACCGCGGCGATCGGAGACTTGATGTGGCGGCCGAGGTCGAAAGCGGTGCGGGCGGGTGTCGTCATTCGCATATAGCTGCGCTCGACGATGTCATTCGGCAGTACCTTTCGCTCCGGACGACGAGGTCCGGTGGCGGCCTGCGGTTGTCATGGATTAGTTCCGCGGGCTCCGACGGATCGATCCACTTGGCGCCCAGCATGGCCGCAGCCGACAGACCGGCGACGATGCCACGGTGCTTCGACCACAACGACGCCGCCTGCGCCCGCTCTCGCGCCGACATCGTGGCGTCACTCGGCGCGTACACGTTGGGATACACGGGTCGGTAGAGGCGGCGCATGGTGCGCTCGGAGATGATGCCCGTCGACAACGCTTCGGCTCCGACGAACGGCCACGGCAGCTCGGTCATGGCCGTACGGTGCGCGCGATGACTGACGGATCAGGGTCCGGCGAGGGAGCTGTCCACAGCGAGGCCGATTGTGAATCTGACGACGAAATCGCCGTGAACGTCGCGAATTCACAGCGCGAGCCAGCGGTGCGTCGGCGGCTCGGTAGCCTGCTGAGCGTGGCGCTCTACCGCAAGTATCGACCGGCAACCTTCGCCGACGTGGTCGGGCAGGAACACGTCACCGAGCCGCTGTCCACGGCGCTGTCGGCGGGCCGCATCAACCACGCGTACCTGTTCTCGGGTCCGCGGGGCTGCGGCAAGACGTCGTCGGCGCGGATCCTGGCGCGCTCGCTGAACTGCGAGCAGGGGCCGACGGCGACGCCTTGCGGGGTGTGCGACTCGTGCGTCGCGCTGGCCCCCAACGGCCCGGGCAGCGTCGACGTCGTCGAACTCGACGCGGCCAGCCACGGCGGCGTCGACGACACCCGCGAGCTTCGTGACCGCGCGTTCTACGCCCCGGCACAGTCGCGGTACCGCATCTTCATCGTCGACGAAGCGCACATGGTGACGACGGCGGGCTTCAACGCGCTGCTGAAGATCGTCGAGGAGCCGCCCGACCACCTGATCTTCGTGTTCGCGACCACCGAGCCCGAGAAGGTGCTGCCCACCATCCGCTCGCGCACCCATCACTACCCGTTCCGGCTGCTGGCGCCGCGGACGATGCGGGCCGCTGCTGGAACGGATCTGCGAGCAGGAGGGGGTGGAGGTCGACGAGACGGTCTTCCCGTTGGTGATCCGTGCAGGCGGCGGATCGCCCCGCGACACGCTCTCGGTGCTCGACCAGCTGCTGGCTGGCGCGGACGGCAACCGGGTCAGCTATCCGAGGGCACTGGCGCTGCTGGGCGCCACCGACGTCGCACTGATCGACGATGCCGTCGACGCGCTGGCCGCCGGAGACGCCGCGGCCCTGTTCGGCGCCGTCGAGGCGGTCATCGACGCGGGCCACGACCCACGCCGGTTCGCCATCGATCTGCTCGAACGCTTCCGCGACCTGATCGTGCTGCAGGCGGTGCCCGACGCCGCCGCCCGCGGAGTGGTCGACGCGCCTGGCGACGTGCTGGAGCGGATGCGCGACCAGGCCGACCGCATCGGCTCGGGAACGCTGACGCGCTACGCCGAGGTGGTGCACGCCGGCCTCGGCGAGATGCGTGGCGCGACCGCGCCGCGACTGCTGCTCGAAGTGGTGTGCGCGCGCCTGCTGCTGCCGTCGGCCAGCGACACGGAGTCCGCTCTGCTGCACCGGCTTGAACGCATCGAGACGCGGCTGGATATGTCGATCCCCTCCGACAGCGCCGGTGCTGCGCAGTCGGCGCCGCAGGCCGCCACACCGCCGAAGCAGTACGCCCGCAAGACGAAGGCGACCCCGGCGCCGCCGGCGGAACCCGCGCCAGCGCCAGTCGTCGGCTCCAGCGCCGAAGCCCGAACCGGTCGAGCCGCCGCCTCCGTCGCCCCCGCCGGTGCGGCCTCCCGCCGATCCGGTGGTGGAGGCGCCTGCCGCCGCGGCCGCAGGGGAACCCGACGCCGCAGCGATACGCAGGCAGTGGTCCACCGTGCTGGACCATGTGCGTGAACGCAGCCGGTCGTTGGCGGTGATGCTGGCCGGTGCGGTGGTCCGCGTCGTCGACGGCAAGACGCTCGTGCTCAACCACGAGTCGGCGCCACTGGCCAAACGGCTCAACGAGCAGCGCAACACCGAGGTCGTCGAGGAAGCGCTGAAGGATGCGCTCGGTGTCGGGTTGAAGGTGCGCTACGAAGTCGGGGCGCCGACCGAGATGACGGCCACCGCCTCGGCGGAGGTCGAGGTTCCCCAGGTCCTGCGCGATGACGAGGAGAGCATGCTGGCGGAGGCCGGCAACGACAACCCGGAGACCCCGCGGCGAGACCCCGAAGAGGCCGCGCTGGAGCTACTTCAGAACGAATTGGGTGCGCGACCCATCGACCGGGGCTAGGCCTGTCGATCGGAAGCGGAATCGGTCGGTTGGGCGGATGATTGTGGAGTCGACGTGCGTCCCTCGGATCGGTACACGAATGAGATTCATTACCGCGAAGAACGCTGCCCGTCCTGCCGTGCTGGGCTCCACGGTTCTGATGGCGGTGCTGTGCTCGGCCTGCGGCGGTAGTCCCGCACCGGTCTCCAAGCCATCGGCTGCAGGCCCCAACACCTCGGCTTCGGCCCCGCCAAGCGGCGCGGCGAGGAAGATCACCGATCCGTACTCGCCGACGATCGACGCTGCGGCGTTCTCAACCACCATCGACAACCCTTATTTCCCAATGACTCCGGGCACCCGCACCATCTACGAGGCCCATACGCCCGACGGTCTGCAACGGACGACGACCGAGGTAACCCGCGACACGAAGACGATCATGGATGTCAAGACCGTCGTCGTCCACGACACGGTCAGCGTCAACGACAAGACGGTCGAAGACACCCTCGACTGGTACGCCCAGGACCGCGACGGCAATGTCTGGTATTTCGGAGAAGCGACGAAAGCGATCGGCGAGGGCGGCTCCGCTGACACGGCCGGGTCGTTCGAAAGCGGCGTGAACGGCGCCCTGCCCGGCATCATCATGCCCGCTCATCCACAGGTCGGCGATCAGTACCGGCAGGAGTACGCGAAGGGTGTGGCCGAGGACACCGGCGAGGTGGTCAGCCTCAACGGCAGCGAAACCACGCCGCTCACCGGACCGATCGGCGATCTTCTGGTCACGAAGGACGCCGACCATCTCGACCCAACGGCAGCGCCCGAGAACAAGTTCTACGCGCGCGGAATCGGGCTCATCCTCACCGTGGAACCGGAAGCGCGAGACGAGGCCGTCAAGGTCGAGAGGTTCTGATGGCGAACGGCGCGCCCACCCAGGTTCTGGAGCACGTGCGCGAGGGCGCGGCCACGACCGACGGCCCCCCACGCAACCACTGGTCCTGGACATCATGGTCGGGCCCGATCACCGTCTGCGCCCTCGCAGTGATCGCGGTGGCCGTTGTGGTGTCGGCGATAACGGTGGTGTCCCGGGAGCCGTTCGGCCCGACCGGTGTCGTGCTCCCGACAGTTCCGCTCACCACCACGAGCGCGCCACCTGCGCCGAGCGCAGTCCCGATTCCTCCCCCCGTCAGGAGGGCGCCGTCCGCGGTGGCGCCGAGCAACCCGCCGTCAGTCGCGCCGACGACCGTCGAGCCGAGTGCACCGCCACCGCCGCCGCCCCCGAGGCCGAGCGCCACCCCTACGTCGAGCACTCGGTCGGCGCCGAGCAGCGTCCACCCGACGACCCATCAACCGTTCCCGCAGGAGACGACCGACTTCCCCGGCCCTCCCGGGACCAACGCCTGACGCTTAAGTCGTCCACCACGGCCGCAACGGCAATCCGCCGTCGTTGCCGTCGTCGGTCGAGCTTGACCGCCAGCACCTGGTGCAGCTGCACGACGTTGGTCTCGAAGCCGAGCCGCGAGCCTGCCATGTACAGGCCCCACACCTTGGCGGTCGGCAAGCCCGACTTCCTCGACCGCCTCGTCCCAGTGCTCGACGAGGTTGCGGCACCAGTCGCGCAGCGTCAGCGCGTAGTGGTGGCGCAGGTTCTCCTCGTGCACCACCTCCAGTCCGACGTCCTGCGCCTCGGTGATGATCCGGCCGGATCCGGTCAGTTCACCGTCGGGGAAGACGTAGCGGTCGATGAAGCCACCCGCAGAGGGGCCCGCGCGGTTGTCCGGCCGGGTGATGCAGTGGTTGAGCAGCAGCGCGCCGGTGCGCATCTTCGACTGCAGGAAGCCGAAGTACGACGGGTAGTTGTGCACGCCGATGTGTTCGGTCAGCCCGATCGACGACACCGCGTCGAAACCGGTTTCGGCGATGTCGCGGTAGTCGCCGTGACGGACCTCGGCGAGGTCGGTGAGGCCCGTCGTCGGCGATGGCCTTCTGCGCCCAGCTGGCCTGCTCCCTGGACAGCGTCACGCCGATCGCCTTGACGCCGTGCCGTGCCGCGTAGCGGACCATGCCGCCCCAACCGCAGCCGACGTCGAGCAGCCGGTCGCCGGGCTTCAGCCGCAGCTTCTCGAACACCAGCCGGTACTTGTTCTCCTGCGCCTCCTCCAGCGAGGCATCGGGGTGCGGATAGCACGCGCAGGTGTAGGTCATCGACGGGCCGAGCACCCACTCGTAGAACGTGTTCGAGACGTCGTAGTGGTGATGGATCGCCTCGGCATCGCGAGTCTTGCTGTGCCGCAGCCCTTCTGCGATGCGCCGCCAGCGCGGCAGCGCCTCCTGCGGCGGCGGCGCGATCGGCTTGAGGTGTTCGATGCCGATGGACCGGACGATGTTGGCGAGCACCCGCGCCGGCGGCCGCTTGAAGTCCATCTTGTCGGCGAGCGCCCGCAGCAGCTCGTACGGATCGCCGGGATGCACACCGTGCGGCTCGACGTCGCCCGACGACGTAGGCACGCGCCAGGCCCGAGTTCACCGGGGGCGGTGGCGAGGTAGGTGGTGCCGCGCGGTGTCAGCAGGTCCAAACCGAGGGTGGCGTCGTCCGGCCCGGCCGAGCTTCCGTCGTACGCGGTGAACTTGAGCGGCAGCTGGCCCGCAGCGAAGATCTCGAGGATCTCGGCGAGCGTCAGCTTCTTGGCAGGCGCATGTGGCGGCTTGCTCTTTGAATGTCGTCATCGTCGTTGCACCGCCTTCGCGTATAGGTCGAGGAGACGTGAATCAGGGTCGTATGTCTTCTTTACGGTTTTATAGGCTTCCCCGCCATAGAGTTCGTCGAACTCGTCCTGTGAATAAAACGCGTCGGAATACAGCGATTTGTGTCCGTCCAGTTCGCTGACCTTTCGTTCGATCAGCTTGTTGGTGTAGCCGTCCTCCGGCCCGACGGGGACCGACGACCAGAAGCCGACGTTGACGTAGGTGTGGTGCGGCCGAAGGGGTAAAGCGGCCAGGTCCCGCTTGATCCCGAGTCGTCGCGCAGCCGCAGCGGGCACAGCCAGATCGGCTCGATCGGCACGTTGTCCAGGAACCAGTCCAGGAAGTCGACGCACCGCTCGATCGGCACCTCGACGTCCTGGACGACGCGTTCCAGGGGCGGGCGGCCGTTGCGCTTCTCGATCCGGTCGGCGATGTTGAAGCGCTGGTCGTAGGCGATCAGCTTCCAGTAGAAGCTGCTGCGCCGGTAGCGCCGCGGCCAGAGCCGCCGGATCTTCGGGTTCTGCGCGCCGAACGCCCGTGAGCACCAGAACCAGTCGGTGTCCCACCGCCACAGATAGTCGTGAATCGTCAGCCGGTCGTGCTTCTCGGCGCCGTCGTGCTGAATGGACCGGTAGTAGATGCGTTGGCCGGTGTAGTCGCTGACCGGGCCCGGGGTCGAGGTCTGTACGCCGACGCACAGGTAGCTCTCGTCCGCGCTGAAGACGACGCCGTCGAGATAGTCGACGGGCGCGCCGTCGATGCCGCCGGTTTCGATGATCCGGTCCATCGCCGCGACCAGCTCCGGCAGCGAGTGGAATCGCAGGTGCTTGAGCGTGACGAACGGCTTGACGGGTTCCAGCTCGATCTTCAGCCGGACCGAATAGCCCAACGTGCCATACGAATTCGGGAACGCACGGAAGAGATCGCTGTTCTGTTCCGGCGATGCGGTGACGACTTCGCCGGTGCCGGTGAGAATGTCCATCTCGAGCACCGACTCGTGCGGCAGGCCGTTGCGGAACGACGTCGACTCGATGCCCAGCCCGGTGACCGCTCCGCCGAGGGTGATGGTCTTCAGCTGCGGCACGACCAGCGGCGACAACCCGTAGGGCAGCGTCGCGGCGACCAGATCCTCGATAGGTGCACATGCCCGCGACGTCGGCGGTCCGCGCGTCCGGATCGACGGAGATCACACCGGTCAGACCCGAGACGTCCAGCCCCTTGGCGTTGCTCTTCGCGCGGGCCCGGAACAGGTTGGAGGTCGGCTTGGCCAGCCGGACGGTGGCCGTCGGCGGGATGGCACGGTAGCTGGCAAGTAGCCGCTGCACGCCTGCGGCGTGAGCAGCACGTGCGTCGGTTGTCCGAACAGACACGGATATACGCTAGTCCGCGGCTGCAGCCGATGCGACCGCACACCGATGAGGGGAGTATCACCAAATGGGACAGGTCAGCGCGTCCAGCAGCATCCTGATCGACGCCGCACCGGAGAAGGTGCTGGCCGCCGTCGCCGACTACCAGACGGTCCGCCCGAAGATCCTGTCGGCGCACTACCGCGACTACCAGGTGCTCGAGGGCGGCCAGGGTGCCGGCACCGTCGCGAGCTGGAAGCTGCAGGCCACCAAGTCGCGGGTCCGCGACGTCAAGGCCGACGTCGACGTGGCCGGGCACACGGTGATCGAGAAGGACGCCAACTCGTCGATGGTGACCAACTGGACCGTGGCGCCGGCTGGACCCGGCTCGTCCGTCACCGTCAAGACGTCGTGGCAGGGCGCGAGCGGCATCGGAGGCTTCTTCGAGAAGACGTTTGCGCCGTTGGGGCTGAGAAAGATCCAGGGCGAGGTCTTGGAGAACCTGAAGAAGGCCGTCGAGGGCGCTACGAGTTAGCGGGCTGCGTGGCCAGGAAGCCCGCGATACCGCGCACGACCGCGTCGGCGTACTTCTGCCTTCCCTCGGGGGTGGTGATCAGGCCCGCGTCGGCTGGGTTCTTCATGTTGCCGAGTTCGATCAGGATCGACGGGTACTGGGCAAGGTTCAGTCCCGCGAGGTCGGAACGCGGATACAGGCCGTTGGACCCGATGTAGGTCGCGGGCACCAGCCCGGCCCCTTGCAACTGGTCGCGCATGATCTGGGCCAACTGCACGGCCGGGCCTGCCTGGGCCTGATTGAGCGGCGGCGCCGAGTAGTTGACGTGGAAGCCGCGTCCGGTCGGCGGGCCGCCGTCGGCGTGGATGCTGACGATGGCGTTCGGGTGCAGCGCGTTGGCCATCTCGGCGCGTTCGTCGACGCAGGGGCCCAGCCCGGTGTCGTTGCCGCGGGACATCGCGGTGCGGACACCCAGTCCTGTCAGCTCTTGGCGGATACGCAGCGTGGTGTCCCACGTGAACGTGTGTTCGGGATAGCCGTCGTCGGTCGAGGTGCCGGTTTCCTGGCAGTTCTTGGTGCCGCCACGGCCGGTGGGCACCTGGCGGCTGATGGAGTCGTCGTTGGCGCCGTTGTGGCCGGGGTCGAGGAAGACGATCATGCCCGCGATGTTCGCGGGGGCGGCGGACGCGGGGCCGGCAAGCGTCGACGCGGCGACGACAAGGCAGGCAGCCGCTGTCGCACCGACACGCAGGATCGCTGGCACGTGCACGGCCTCAAGCTAGCCCGCGGGCGTCTACGCTTGAAAGGCCGACCCGCCGCATGTGAGCGAGCGAAACCAAGTCGAGACCAATACGCAAGGGGACTGTCATGCAACCCGGAGGCCAGCCCGACATGTCGGCACTCCTCGCGCAGGCGCAGCAGGTGCAACAGAAGCTGATGGAGGCCCAGGAGCAGCTCGCCAACTCCGAGGTGCACGGCCAGGCCGGCGGTGGCCTGGTTCAGGTCACCATGAAGGGCAGCGGCGAGGTGGTCGGCGTTTCGATCGACCCGAAGGTCGTCGACCCCGACGACATCGAAACGCTGCAGGATCTCATCGTCGGCGCGTTGACCGACGCGGCGCGTCAGGTGACCATCCTCGCCCAGGACCGGCTCGGGCCCCTTGCGGGCGGCATGGGCGAGTTGGGCATACCCGGGCTCTAGATTTGAGAAGCCATGTTTGAGGGACCGGTACAGGACCTCATCGACGAGTTGGGCAAGCTGCCCGGGATCGGTCCGAAGAGCGCGCAGCGCATCGCATTTCACCTGCTGTCGGTCGAGCCGCCGGACATCGACCGGCTGACCGCGGTGCTGGGGAAGGTCCGCGACGGAGTGAAGTTCTGCGCGGTGTGCGGCAACGTCTCCGATGACGACCGCTGCCGGATCTGCTCCGACTCGCGCCGGGATGCGTCGCTGGTGTGCGTCGTGGAGGAGCCCAAGGACGTGCAGGCCGTCGAGCGGACCCGCGAATTCCGCGGCCGCTACCACGTTTTGGGCGGCGCGCTGGATCCGCTGTCGGGCGTCGGGCCCGAGCAGTTGCGTATTCGTGAGCTGCTCAACAGGATTGGCGAACGCGTCGACGGTGTGGACGTGACCGAGGTGATCATCGCAACCGATCCGAACACCGAGGGCGAGGCGACGGCGACCTATCTGGTCCGGATGCTGCGCGACATTCCCGGCTTGACGGTGACGCGTATCGCGTCCGGTCTGCCGATGGGCGGCGACCTGGAGTTCGCAGACGAGCTCACCCTCGGGCGCGCGCTCTCCGGCCGCCGCGCCCTGACCTAGGCGGCCAGACTCCCGCCGCGATCGATCAACGCCGCCTCGACCCTGGCCAGCCACTCGTCAGGATCGTCCTCGGCAATCACTCGAATCACGATCCATCCCATCGCTTCCAACATCCGGAGCCTGGCGATGTCCTTGACGTATTGCTTGCGGTCCTTGCGGTGATGGTCGCCGTCGTATTCGACCGCGACCTGGAAATCTCGCCATCCCATGTCCAAGAACGCGACCGGCCGCGTCCCGACCAACACGGGTATCTGCGTATCTGGACGCGGGAATCCAGCGTCGTGCAACCACAGTCGGATTCGACTTTCACGAGGCGAATCGGCGCCGCCGTCGACCAGTGGGAGCAGTTCGCGAAGTTGACGAACGCCACGGGCGCGCGGATACCGGTCGGCGAGTGCGAGCACCTGGTCGATCGAGAAGCGTTGGTTCCACATCAGCGCGTCCAGCCGCGCCAGCGACTGCGGGCGATCCAAGTGCCGGCCGAGATCGAAAGCGGTTCGCACTCTGGTGGTTACCGGCAGGCCTGCGATGCGCGTGATCTCATCGTCCGCCACCCGCTCGGTGCGAGGAATCAGCCCGTCCTGAGCTGCACACTTCGCACCTACCAATTCGATGGGCACCGTTGGATCCACCCATGGGGCGCCATGTAGCGCAGATGCGGCGACACCTGCCACGACGCCTCTGCGGCGCGTCGCGAGCCAGCCCCCGATCGCCCGGTCTCGCAGCGACACGTCGCGATCCTTGCGGACGTACACGCCGCGATAGAGATTCGTGTACCAGCGCCTGAGTTCGTGACGTGTCACCACCCCCGCTGCGACGGCTTCGCCGCCCAAGATGACCTCACCCATATCTGCATCGTGCACCTAGGCACCGACACTCGTCGAAATCCGAGTTTTGTAGCGAAAGTACGAGAAGACGTCTACAAAACTCGGATTTCGAGGATGCGCGCACCGATTCCGGCAGCCGGGGAGGGGTTCTCGATCGCGACCGACTTTCAAACCCTCGGCCAGGGCCACACGGGCCACGACGGTCCCGACGAGCCGTAGTCGGGGTAGTCCGGCGCTGGTGCGAGGACGGGATTCGACGACCCATCGGAATATCGCGGTGACGGCGAATAAGGAACCACCGGGCTCTGCCGGGCCGGCGACAGCACCGGTGTCTGGGGCCACGACGGGCTGTCGTTCTGCGGCCACTGCGGTGTCTGCGGATACAGCGGAATCGACGGTGGCACCTCCTGCGGCGGCGCAGGCGCGGGAGCACTTCGCAATCCAGGCCATAGCGGTATCTGCAACCACGGTGAGTCCTGCTGGCTCTGCAGGATTTGCGGTTGCTGGGTCCGCGGCGGCCCAATCCAGATCGAAGGCGGCGACCAGAGCGATGGACTGTCCGACGCCTGCCGAACAGAGGGCGGCTGAGGCGGCGCAATCGTTATCTGCGGCAGAACCGCCGATGGCGTCGGGATGACCGGAGCAGGCGGTGCCGCGGCGGGGACCGGAAGCGTCGGTGCTGCAGCCGGAACCGGCAGGAAAGGCGCCGCGGCAGATGGTGGCGGGTCGACAATCGCAGGCGCAACGGCCACCGGCGCGACGGCAGCAGGCTTTTCCTCGGTGGGAGGGCTCGTTTGAACCTGTGGTCTGTGGGCCGGAATCTGTGCGGCTGCGACCGTCCGTGGAGCGATCCGTGCCACCGACGTCGGCACGGGTGAGGGCGGTCCCGGCGGTGTCGTCGGGACCGCCGCTGCGAGCGGCACGTTCGGCGCAGGGGCTGCCTGACTCGGACTGGGCACCGCCTCGGTCACGACGGGTGGCGTGATCGGCGTAACCATGACCGGTGGGCTCGGCAGCACCATCTCGGCTTGACCCGCGCGCTGGTCGACCTTCGGTTCGACGGTGCTTGCGAAAGCCATCACCAACGTCACCGCCGCCAGGACGACGATCGACGCCGCCAGGTTGCCCACCGGAAGCAGCGCCCGCGCGCGACCGAGTACATCGTCGGCCGCCGTACCGACGTCGGCCGGATCACTTCGCCCGTCGTCGACTGCGGCCAGTTGCGTGACCGCATCCGCGGTTGCCAACGGGCCCGTCGGCAACGTGGTTCGCACAACCGACTCCGCCCCGTCTGGATCCTGCGTATAAGCGAGGCCGGCGGTGGATGCGTCGAAGTGGGGCACCGTCGCCGCGACAAGGGCAGCGCCGCGCGCCAGCGCCCAGGCCGGCTCCTCCGGAACGATGACGGGAAGTGGAATTGCCTGCTCCAGTGGCGATTTCACCGACGCAAGATCGAACCCCGATCCGACGATGAACAAACCCTGCGGGTTGGACTCGTGAGCGGTGAGACACGTCAGCATGCCCGTCAGATCGGCAAGAGGGTCAGTGGCGTCCAGGTCGTGGGCGCTCAGTTCGCGCATGGAGCGATTTGCGCTCTGGACGACAGACAGCGTTGCGGCCCAAGGCTTCAGGAACAAGAGTCCCGTCGCGCTGTAGCCGACGGCACGACCGACGGCGTGTGCAAGCGCCGCCGCGGCTTGCAGTTCAGGAACAAGGATGACGTCTTCGATACCGCGCGCCGCCAGGCTGTAGCGGTACTCGTCGACGTCCATGTCCTCGCCGATGACGACGCCGCAGGCAATGAGCTCATGACCACTGCTGCGCGCACTCTGGTGGGTAGCCAGGATGGCGGCACTGACCTGCTCGGACGAACTCGGCGTCAGCGCGCCGTCGACCGCCGAGGTATCGAAGGCGTCCGTCTCGATGGTCACCCCATCGGCCTTCGCTCCCTCGACCAGAACCATATGAACGGTCGTGGGCGTGACCGAGACACCTAGAGCGATGTCCATCGCTCCTCCAAGTGGTTGGCTCTGAAGTTGTCTCAAGCGACAAACGGTGGCTCGTTCGGCGCCGGCGTAATCGGACGCTACTCCTTCGCGCCAGTTCGAGTATCGGAATTCGCATGAATTCCTTTTGTGCGCTTGCAGTTACAAAGTCGGCCATTTGAAGGTCGAGGATGCGCTAAACGCGGCGGGGTGCGGCCAAACGTTCGCGGCGTAGCAGGTCGACCTCCGGCAGTTGCAGCGGTGGCAGATCGCCGACCACAAGGGACAGCAGGTGATCCGCCAGCTGTGGATTTCGGGCCAGGCAGGGGCCGTGCAGATAGGTGGCGACGACGCTGCCCTGCACCGCGCCGTCGATGCCGTCGCCCTCCCGATTGCCCGCACCTTTTGTGACGCGGGCCAATGGCCTGCGCCTCAGCGCCCAACACCGTTCCACCGCGGTGATTTTCGAAGCCGGTCAGTCTTTCCGACAGGCCGTCGATGCAGCGGTTGTGACACCACCTCGCCGATCGTTCGCTTCGGCTGCGGTGACGTCGTCAGGTCCAGAAGGCCGACCCCGTCGACCCGCTCACCCGCGGACGTCTCGTACCAGTGCCCGAGCACCTGGATCGCCGCGCAGATCGCCAGCACCGGCGCGCCGTTCGCTGCGGCCTGCTGCAGGCCCGGATACCTGATCAGGTGCCGAGTCGCGAGCCGCTGCGCATAGTCCTCCGCACCGCCCAGTGTGTACAGGTCCAGTGTCGACGGCACCGGATCGTCCAGACGTGATCTCGACGATCTCTGCGTCGAAACCCCGCAGCCGCAAGCGTTGGCGCAGCACCACCGAGTTGCCGCCGTCGCCGTACGTGCCCATCACATCGGGCAGCACCAGCCCGATTCGCACCGTCGAGTCAGCCATGGCCGCTCCGGCCCAACGTCCGGTTCAGAGCCAGGAACGCGGTGTAGTTCGCGACCACTTCGACGTGCCCCGGCGGACACGACGCGATGGCCTCGACGGCGTTGTGCACCAACGTGTGCTCGACGCCGGCATAGCCGAGCCGCACCGCCAGATCCGTTCCCCGCTCGCCTGCGGCGACAACGGGATGGTCGACGAAATGCTCGAAGTTGACGTCCCACAGCCACGACAGGTCTTCGCCGTCGGGCACCTGTCCGTTCACCGAGATCACCACCGAGCCCGCGTCGGTGTCGACCATCGACAGCGCTTCCTGCCAGCCGGCGGGATTCTTGGCCAGCAGCATCCGCACCGTGTGCGCGCCGAGTTCGCACGGTGCTGTACCGGCCCGCGACCTCGTCGACCCCGGACGCCGCCGTCACCGCGGCCGCCGGTTCGGCGCCCATCGCGACCGCCGCCGCGACGGCCTGAGTCGCGTTGCCGCGGTTGACCGTTCCCGGCAGCGCCAGCCGCATCGGCAGCGAAAGCCCTTCGGGCCCATAGATGTTGGTGTCGTCGTACCACCACTGCGGGGTGGGCCGTTTGAAATCCGTTCCCGTCGAGTACCAGTGGGCGCCGTCGCGGACGATGATCTCGCCGCTGCGCGGGCAGCTGACCGAGTCGTTGGCCCAGCCGCCGCCCGCGGCCACCCACACCACGTTCGGGCTGTCGTAGGCCGCCGACGTCATCAGCACGTCATCGCAATTGGCGACGACGACGGTGTCGGGGTGACGGGCCAGCCCGGCCCGCAGCGTGCGTTCGATGTGATTGATCTCGCCGACCCGGTCGAGCTGGTCGCGGGACAGGTTCAGCAGCACGATCACTCGCGGGTCGACCGCGTCGGCGACGTGTGGCACGTGCATCTCGTCGACCTCGAGGGCCGCCAGTTGCGCAGCGCGGGCGCCCGCCAGCGCGGCCACCAGACCCGCGTCCATGTTGGCGCCCTCGGCGTTGGTGGCGACCGTCTGATGTCGCCGCCCTTGCGGCTCCGAAGGTCCCAGCGTGCCCAGCGCCGCCGCGGTCATCCTGGTTGTCGTCGACTTTCCGTTGGTGCCGGTCACGATTGCTGTGCGGCGGCTCTGGCCGAGTTGGCGAAGGATGGATTTGTCCAGCGTCATCGCGACCAGGCCGCCGATCATCGCGCCCGCGCCGCGGCCCGTCACCCGCGACGACCAGCGCGCAGCGGCCCCTGCCGCCAGCGCCATTCGTCCACGAGCGGTGACCATTCCCGGCATTTTAGGTGCCCGACACGCGGTATCACCGGCCGAGGCTTGTCGGATCGCCGTGCCATCCTGACGTTGTGAGCCACCCTGGTGCCGAATGTCGCCGGCCAAGCGGCTCCTGGGGCCGGCCGGCTGCCGAACCCGGCGCGGGCTGGGCGGTCGTCGATGTCGAGACGATCCGGATTCCGACCAGGGCAGGCCCGCATCGTCAGCGTCGCGGCCCTGGCGGTCGGCGACGACGGCAACGTCGAACACAGCGTCTCCACCCTGCTGAACCCCGGGGTCGATCCCGGGCCGACCCACGTGCACGGCCTGACCGCCGAGATGCTCGCGGGCCAGCCGTGCTTCGCCGACGTCGCCGCCGAGCTGGTCGACGTGCTGCGCGGCCGGACTCTCGTCGCCCACAACGTCGGCTTCGACTACTCGTTCCTGGCGGCCGAGGCCGAGTTGGCCGGGCTCGAGCTGCCGATCGACACCGTCAATGTGCACCGTGGAGCTGGCGCGGCGGCTCGATCTCGGCACCGACAACCTGCGGCTCGAGACGCTGGCAGCGCATTGGGGTATCACCCAGATGAAGCCGCACGACGCGCTCGACGACGCCCTCGTGCTGGCGCAGATCCTGAAGCCGGCGCTGGTCCGGGCGCGGGAACGCAAGGTGTGGTTGCCGTTGCGGCCGGTCGAGCGGCGAAGCTGGCCAAGCGGCCTGGTGACCCACGACGAGCTGCGCCCGCTGAAGATGCTCGCGTCCCGGATGCCGTGCCCGTATCTCAACCCCGGCCGGTTCGTCCACGGCCGCCCCCTCGTGCAGGGTATGAGGGTGGCGCTGTCGGCGGAGGTCAAGCGCACGCACGAGGAACTCATCGAGCGGATCCTGCACGCCGGGCTGGCCTACACCGAAGCCGTCGACCCCGAGACGTCACTGGTGATCTGCAACGAGCCCGAGCCCGCGCAGGGCAAGGGGTACCAGGCCAAAGAGCTGGGCGTTCCGCTGGTCTCCGACGCCGAGTTCATGAGCTGTCTGGACGGCGTCGTCGGCGGCACCGGCATCGAGGAATTCATCGACGACACCCTCAGCGGCGGCCAGTTCACCCTTTTCTGAGGCGAGTCATTCGGGGCGCGGCGTGCCCGACGACGGTCCCGGCGTGAATGTCACAGGCAGCTTGCCAACGCCCGTCATCGTGGGGTTGCCCGAGTATTTCTCGACGCCGTCGAGGTCGATCTCGTAGTCGGGCATGCGTTCCAGGACCGCCTTGACCATCACCTCGAACATGACCCGTGCGAGCGGCGCCCCGATGCATCGGTGCGGGCCGAGCCCGAACGCGACGTGGGGGTTCGGAGAGCGGTCCAGCACCACCTCGTCCGGGCTTGTTCGAACTGCTGCTCGTCGTGGTTGGCGGCGATCCAGCTGATGAGGACCCGGTCGTTGCGCCGGAGCTGTTGGCCCGCGAGGACCGTGTCGCGGCTGACGGTCCGGCTCAGCTGCTTGTTCACCGAGAGATAGCGGAGGTACTCGTCGGCGGCAGTTCGGTACAGCTCGGGGCGTTCGATCAGGTGCTGCCGCAGATCCTGGTGGGTGCCGAGGTGCAGGAGGCTCAGCGCGGTCAGTGACGTCGTGGTGTCGACGCCGCCTCCGATGAGGTTCCACAGAATGTCGAGGAGCTGGGTGTCGTCCAGGCGCTTGCCGTCGAACTCGAACTGGACGAGGAAGCTGGTGAGGTCGTCGCCGGGAGCGGCCCTCCTGGCCGCGGTGAACTCGAGCAGCCCGTCGAGCATCGCAGGCACCTCGGCGATGGCCTTCTCGTATTCCGCGCCGCCGGAAGCGGCCATCACCGAATGGAAGAGGTTGGCGTACAGCTGCCAGTTGTCGTAGGGCAGGCCCATCAACCGCATGGTGAGGATGGCGGGCACGGGGCTGGCGTAGTCGAGCACGAGGTCCATCTGGCCGTCGGCGATCCTCTGATCGAGAAACCAGTGCACCGACTGCTCCATGAACGGCCGCATCTTCTCGACGGCGCCTGACGAGAAGAACGGCGTCAGAGCACGCCGCAACGCCAGGTGGTATGGGCCGTCGACCTCACCGATGCCCAACGGCGGTTGGCCCTCGGGCCGCGGCACCCCCATCTCGCCCTGATAGTTCACACCGTCGGAGGCGTCGGGTTCGTACTTGTGCGCGAAGGTTTCGCCGTCGCGGGCCGCCTGCGTCACCGCGTCGTACCCGGTGACGAACCAGAACCCGCCGTAGTTGTCGTTCCAGGCCACGGGACACCGGCGCCGGAGATCGGCATTGACCGCCGCCTCGTTGCGGCTGTACTCGTCCGAATGATGGTCAAAGTCAACGATCACGTCGATGCGCGCGTCCGGACGGCCCATTAGGCTATCTTTGCATCTTTAGGGAGGCGGAAGGCTGTAATGAGCGGACACCGAACGGTTTTCAACCACGTCGGCTTGTGCGTCGCGGACCGGGACCGGTCGCGTCGCTTCTACGAGGGGTTGCTCGGATTCACGTTCTGGTGGGAATTGGAACTGCCCGACGAAGGCACCGCGCAGCTTCTGCAGTTGGCGGGGCCGATCGGTGTGCGGGCGACGTATCTGGTTCATGACGGCATGGTGCTGGAACTCATCGACTACACCGAGCGCGAAGCCCACGCAGGCCCGCAGCGCGTGATGGACGAAGTCGGGCTCACCCACATGTCGCTGTCGGTGTCCGATCTGGCCGGGGTGCTTGCGAAGGTCGAGAGCTTCGGCGGAACCGTCGTCAAGGAGACGGCGACCGAGCAGTTCGCGATGATCCGCGACCCCGACGGCCAGTTGATCGAACTGCTTCCGGATACCTGGCTGGCCGCCTTGCCGCCGCGGCCGTAACCGATCTCTTGACAATTACTACAGACGTAGTGGTACCGTTCGTTCATGGAAACCACTACAGACGTAGTACAACACAGAACCTCGTGGTGGGAGATCTACCGCAGCCATGGCTACTTCTTCCGGGAGGTCGCAATGCTCACCATCGCGATCGGCTATTTCCTGCACCTGTACCGGGTGATCTTCGGCGACGACGCAACGTTGCAATACGTGGTCACCCAGACCACCGACGTCCTGCTGATGGTCCCGATGACCTACGCCGCGGTCACCGGCATCCTCGGCTATCGGCGGATGAGGTTCGTCAACCACGTACACAAGGTCGCGATCACCGCGTCGATCGTCTACATCACCGCAAGCGTCCCGCTACACATCTATGTCGGCCTGGTTCTGAACGACATGGACCTGTACGTGCGCACCGCCGGCTACTGGTTCAGCTACCTGCTGCTGATCGTGGTCTACCCGGTGTTCTTGACCATGCTGTGGAGATTGACGTACGAGGACCGATCGAGGTGACCGCCACACAATCGCGGCTGCGCCTGATGACGTGGTTCCCGATGTGGTTCAGCTACTTCCTGCTGATCGTGGTGTACCCGGCGTTCCTGACGCTGTTCTGGAAACTGCACTATGAGAACTGATGCCCTCAAATCCTGAACGACGGACACAGATCCTCGACGCCGCAATCGACATCCTGTGCGATGACGGCGTCGGGGGTCTGACGCATCGGCAGGTCGACAGCCGCGCAGGCGTACCGGCAGGCACCACGTCGAACTACTACCGGACCAGGCAGGCGCTGCTGGAAGCGACCGCCACCAGGACAGTCGAACTGCATTGGCAGCGGGTCGAGGCGCTGCAGGCGTCGGTCGGCCCGTTGAGCCGAGATGCCTTGAAGGCGTTGATGGTTCGGATGCTCGAACCCGATGAACAATTCCGTCGCTGGACGCTGGCACGGTTCGAGTTGTTCATGGAGAGCACCCGGCGAGAAGAGCTGCGACCGCTGATGAAGGAGCTACAGGCGGCGGCGGTGAAGTCGGCGACAGTGATATGCGAGGCCGCAGGCTTCACCCCCACGCCTGAGCGCATGGACGAGCTCAGCAGGGTGCTCAACGGCTTGGTGTTCAGCAACCTGACCATCACGCCCGAGCCGGGCACGCAGGATGCAGCCGGTCTGGTGGACCGGCTGCTGAGCGCCTTCCTCGACTAACCCAGGGCCTTGGCTTTGAGTGAGTCGAACTCCGCCTGGGAGATCGAACCCGAGTCAAGAAGCGACTTGGCGTCGGCGATCTCCTGCGCAGGCGAGCGACCGGCCGCCTCGCGGATGTAGTCGTCGGTCTGCTGCTTGGCGGCGAGTGCCGCGGCGCGGGCGCGTTCGGCCATGCCCTTGCCTCGAGCGAGCAAGTAGACCAAGGCTCCGAGCCAGGGGACCACGATCAGGAAGAAAACCCAGATGGCCTTCGTGAACCCCGACGTCACATGGTCGCGCCAGAACAGATCGGTGAGGATCTGAAACAGCACCAGAAGGTAGGCGATCCACCCGAAGATGATCAGGAAGTGCCAGAGAAAATCCCACGTTGAGCCCCAGTTCATGCCCGCTCCTTGCTTAACGGTTGTACTAATGCGCATTTGCGCGCGCGTCAGTTAACCACGCGCCGCCGCACGGTTGACCGCCGACACCACCGCGCGCAACGACGCTGTGGTGATCGACGTCGCGATACCCACGCCCCAGATGGTCTGGCCGTTCACCGAGGCCTCGACGTACGCGGCGGCCTTCGCCTCCTCGCCCGCCGACATGGCGTGCTCCGAGTAGTCCAAGACGTGCACGTGAATCCCGACGCCCGACAGTGCGTCGACGAATGCGGCGAGCGGTCCGTTGCCCGAACCGGCGATCTCCGTCTCGACGCCGTCGATCTTGACGACCGCCTTGATGGTGTCGATGCCGCCGTCGACCTCCGATGCGTCGACCTGCTGCCGGATGCGTTCCAGCGGCCGCAGCGGTGCGAGGTACTCCTCGGCGAAGACGTCCCACATCTCCTTGGATGACACCTCGCCGCCCTCGCCGTCGGTGATCTTCTGGATCGCCTGCGAGAACTCGATCTGCAGCCGGCGCGGCAGGGCCAGGCCGTGGTCGGCCTTCATGATGTAGGCCACGCCGCCCTTACCGGACTGCGAATTGACCCGGATCACGGCCTCATACGTGCGGCCGACGTCCTTCGGGTCGATCGGCAGATACGGAACCTGCCAGAGGATGTCGTCGACGTCGGCGTCGGCCTCGTCGGCGGAGATCTTCATCGCGTCCAGGCCCTTGTTGATCGCGTCCTGGTGACTGCCGGAGAACGCGGTGTAGACCAGGTCGCCGCCGTATGGATGGCGTTCGTGCACCGGCAACTGGTTGCAGTACTCGACCGTGCGCCGGATCTCATCGATGTTGGAGAAGTCGATCTGCGGGTCGACGCCGCGGCTGAACAGGTTCAGGCCCAGCGTCACGATGCACACGTTGCCGGTGCGCTCCCCGTTGCCGAACAGGCAGCCCTCGATCCGGTCAGCGCCGGCCTGGTATCCCAATTCCGCTGCGGCGACTGCGGTTCCGCGGTCGTTGTGCGGGTGCAGGCTCAAGATGATGCTGTTCCGACGAGCCAGGTTGCGGCTCATCCACTCGATCGAGTCGGCGTAGACGTTCGGGGTCGCCATCTCCACCGTCGCGGGCAGGTTGACGATCAGCGGCCAGTCCGGCGTCGGCTGGATCACATCGGAGACGGCGTCGCAAACGTCCTTTGCGTATTCCAGCTCCGTGCCCGTATAGGACTCCGGCGAGTACTCGAACCGCCAGCGCGTGCCCGGGTACTTCTTCGCTTCCTCAACGCATTTGCGCGCACCGTCGGTGGCGATGGCCTTGACCGCTTCTCGATCGGCGCGGAAGACGACGCGGCGCTGCAGAATCGACGTCGAGTTGTAGAAGTGCACGATCGCCTGCGGCGCGCCGTCGCACGCCTCGAACGTCCGCTCGATCAGCTCGGGCCTGCACTGCGTCAGCACCTGGATGGTGACATCGTCGGGAATGGCGCCCTCGGTGATGATTTCGCGGACGAAGTCGAAGTCGGTCTGGCTGGCCGATGGGAAGCCGACCTCGATCTCCTTGTAGCCCATGCGGACGAGCAGGTCGAACATGCGCCGCTTGCGGGTCGGACTCATCGGGTCGATCAGCGCCTGGTTGCCGTCGCGAAGGTCGACGGCACACCACATCGGTGCGCGGTCGACGACCTTGTCGGGCCAGGTGCGTCTGAAAGGAACCGGTGCTGTACCTGATTCCGGGCTCCCGCCCGGGACCTCTTCGGCGAAGCTGCGGTAGCGGCTGGTCGGCATCGACGAGCCCCGCTGCGTGTTCCACCCCGGCTGGCCCGCGTACGGGGCACCCGACGGGGTGGTGATGGTTCGTGCCGACGTGTAGGCGTCGACGGATAATTCAGGGGAATTCGGCTTGTTCACGGTGATCGCTCCGGGAGTGAAAAGGGACTCGACCGGCGCATCGCGAACACCCGCGACGGGAAGCCGGTCTGGTCAGACCCCGTCGCGGCTGCCGAGAAGGAGCACCCGCTGCACGTCGACCACTGTATCAAGCCCCATCGCCAGGCCAAAACGCGGCCGTTCTACGCGAGGTTAGAGTTGCTGCGATGAAGCTCGATCGGCGGTGGTTGTTCGCGATCGGCATCGCGGTCATCGCAGTCGTGGCCGTCGTCCTGTCGCGCATGGGGGTGTTCGGCAACCATTCGTCCGAGGAGTGCGCTCCGGTCAAGGACCTGTTGGCTTTCAACCGGTCCGAGTCGGCGCGCATCGCGTCGAAAACCAGTGACTCGACAGGGGTTCCGAACATCGCCGAGGACGGTCTGTATCAGACGTGGGCCGACGGCCTCGCCGAACGCGCGCAGAAGGTGACCGCCCCCGACCTCTCCAATTCGGCCACCCAGATTGCCAGCCTGGCAGGAGAATTCGTCGGAAAGTTTCCCGAGCTGCGCGCCGAGACGTCATCGCGAGCGCCTGGCGCGCCCGCACCGCCGGTGGCCTTCCAGATGGAAGCGCTGAACGCCCAGATCACGGACAACCTTTCCAAGCTGTCTGCGGCCTGTCCCGACTGATCCGGACATACAGTGGCGTCCGTGTGCACACGCGTCGTCTACCTCGGCACCGGTGAGCGGATCGTCACCGGGCGGTCGATGGATTGGAAGTCCGAGATCGGCACCAACCTGTGGGTGTTCCCACGGGGTGTGGAGCGCACCGGGGAGGCGGGTCCCGACTCGGCGGTCTGGACGTCGAAGTACGGCAGTGTGATGGCCTCGGGCTACGACATCTCCACCACCGACGGCCTCAACGAGGCCGGGCTGGCGGCCAACCTGCTGTGGCTGGCCGAATCCGAGTATCCGGCCAACACCGGTGACCGGCCCGCGATGTCGCTGTCGCTGTGGGCGCAGTACGTGCTGGACAACTTCGCCACGGTGGCGGAGGCGGTCGACGCACTGACGGAAACGCCGCTGCGCGTGGTCACCGCGCAGGTGCCCGGTGAGGAACGCCTCGCCACGGTGCACCTGGCGATGTCCGATGCGAGCGGCGACAGCGCGATCGTCGAGTACATCGGCGGTGAGCAGGTGATCCACCACAGCCGCGAGTACCAGGTGATGACGAACTCTCCGATCTTCGAAAAGCAGCTCGCCATCACCGAGTACTGGGAGGAGATCGGCGGCACGGTGATGTTGCCCGGCACCAATCGCGCCGCCGACCGCTTCGTTCGCGCGTCCTTCTACATCAATGCGGTGCCCAAGACCGACGACCCGTTGGTCGCGGTCGCGGCGGTGTTCAGCGTCGTGCGCAACGCCTCGACCCCGTACGGGATCGCGACTTCCGACGAACCCAACATCTCCACCACGCGGTGGCGCACGGTCATCGACCACAAGTCGAAGCGTTACTTCTTCGAATCGGCTCTGTCCCCCAACACATTCTGGGTCGAGTTGCGCAATCTCGACTTCAGCGAGGGTGCGCCGACGAAGCGGCTGAACCTCGGCGAAGGGGAGAAGACCGTCTATGCGGGGGATGCGTCCGCGCAGTTCGAGAACACCGAGCCCTTCGCCTTTCTGGGCGTGCCGTAGTCAGGGCGCAAGCGGCTGACCCCAGCGGCCCGTGAACGCGACCTCATCCAGCGGCAGCCGTTCGCGGCCCTGCGCATCGCGCTCGACGATCTCCGGCGGCGCGTTGTCGTAGTCGCCGAGCGAACCGACCGCAACCACGGCTACGGGGCGCACCCCGTCCGGGGTGCCGAAGACCTCGACGGCGCCGTCGGCGTTGAACCCCGCCATGGGATGCGCGACGAGCCCCCGAGACACCGCCTCGATGGTCAGCTGAGCGATCGCCGCGCCCGCGTCGACGGCTGCATACCGGGCCGTCCTGTCGTCCTCGCCCTCGTCGATGCAGACCACGATCAGCGCCCCCGCGGCGGTGGCGTACCGATTGCCCCGCTTCAGCAGCTCGGCGATTTTCGTGAAGGTCTCGTCACCGCGGCGTCCCACGACGAACCGGACCGGCTGCCGATGCCCCCACGTCGCGGCCCAGCGTGCCGCCTCCAGCAGGGCGATCAGCTGCTCGGTGTCCAGGACCGTGTCCGGGTCGAACATCCGCGGGCTCCACCGCGCGGCGATGTGCGGATGGATCGGCACCCGGGTGGAGGCGTGCTTCTTGACCACATCCTGACGCTACCGGCGGAGTAAATGAGGTGCGCCAACCCCTTATCCTTGGTGGGATCTTCCTTCACCACCCGAAAGGTCTGACAGTGGCGCTCGTCGTGCAGAAGTACGGCGGATCCTCGGTTTCTGACGCCGAACGGATTCGCCGCGTCGCCGAGCGCATCGTCGAGACCAAGAGACAGGGCAACGACGTCGTCGTGGTGGTCTCCGCCATGGGCGACACCACCGATGACCTGCTCGACCTGGCCAGACAGGTCTGCCCGGCCCCGCCCGCGCGTGAGATGGACATGCTGCTCACCGCGGGTGAGCGCATCTCCAACGCGCTGGTCGCAATGGCCATCGAATCACTCGGCGCCCAGGCCAGGTCCTTCACCGGGTCGCAGGCGGGCGTGATCACCACCGGCACCCACGGCAACGCCAAGATCATCGACGTCACCCCGGGCAGACTCCGGTCGGCGCTCGACGAGGGGTTGATCG
The DNA here is from genome assembly GCA_963813275.1 of uncultured Actinomycetota bacterium. Classification (GTDB taxonomy): domain Bacteria; phylum Actinomycetota; class Actinomycetes; order Mycobacteriales; family Mycobacteriaceae; genus Mycobacterium. The sequence goes on from CAWEYH010000008.1 coordinate 75,894, forward strand.
TGCTCGTGGCCGGCTTCCAGGGCGTCAGCCAGGACAGCAAGGACGTCACGACCCTCGGCCGGGGTGGCTCGGACACCACCGCCGTCGCGCTGGCCGCCGCACTGAAGGCCGACGTTTGCGAGATCTATACGGATGTGGACGGCGTCTTCAGCGCCGACCCGAGGATCGTGCCGAACGCGCGGCACCTCGACACCGTGTCCTTCGAGGAGATGCTCGAAATGGCAGCGGCGGGGGCGAAGGTGCTCATGCTGCGCTGTGTGGAATACGCCCGCCGGTATGACGTTCCGATTCATGTCCGGTCGTCGTACACCGACAAGCCGGGCACGCTGGTCAAAGGATCGATGGAGGACATCCCGATGGAAGACGCCATCCTCACTGGAGTCGCCCACGACCGAAGCGAGGCCAAGGTCACCGTGGTCGGCCTGCCCGACGTTCCGGGCTACGCGGCGAAGGTGTTCCGCGCCGTCGCCGATGCCGATGTGAACATCGACATGGTGCTGCAGAACATCTCCAAGGTGGAGGACGGCAAGACCGACATCACGTTCACCTGCTCGCGCGACAGCGGGCCCGGCGCGGTGGAGAAGCTCACCGCGCTGCAGGACGAGATCGGCTTCACCAAGGTGCTTTACGACGATCACATCGGCAAGGTGTCGTTGATCGGCGCCGGTATGCGCAGCCACCCGGGTGTGACGGCGACATTCTGCGAGGCGCTGGCCGGGGTCGGCGTGAACATCGACCTGATCTCGACCTCCGAGATCAGGATCTCGGTGCTGATCAAGGACACCGAGCTGGACAAGGCCGTCGCCGCGCTGCACGAGGCGTTCGGTCTCGGCGGCGACGAAGAGGCAGTGGTGTACGCGGGGACGGGACGTTAGGCGCGGACGTGAGGAGCACAAACTAACGATGGTCAACATCGGTGTGGTCGGCGCGACCGGACAGGTCGGCCAGGTGATGCGCACGCTGCTGGAGGAACGCGACTTCCCGACGAGCTCGGTGCGGTTCTTCGCCTCAGCGCGGTCGCAGGGCAAGAAGCTGGAATTCCGCGGACAGCAGATCGAGGTCGAGGACGCCGCCACCGCGGACCCGTCCGGCTTGGACATCGCGTTGTTCTCCGCGGGCGCGACGATGTCGCGGGTGCAGGCACCCCGGTTCGCTGCGGCGGGCGCCGTCGTGATCGACAACTCGTCGGCGTTCCGCAAGGACCCGGATGTGCCGCTGGTCGTCAGCGAGGTGAACTTCGAGCGCGACGCGCACAATCGGCCCAAGGGCATCATCGCCAACCCGAACTGCACCACGATGGCCGCGATGCCGGTGCTGAAGCCGCTGCACGACGAGGCGCAGTTGGTGCGGATGGTCGCGTCGACCTACCAGGCGGTGTCGGGCAGCGGGCTGGCCGGAGTTCAGGAGCTCTTCGAGCAGGCGCGTGCTGTGGTCGACGACAGCGAGCAGCTGGTGCACGACGGCGGCGCACTGCAGTTCCCGCCGTCGAACAAGTACGTCGCGCCGATCGCGTTCAACGTCGTCCCGCTGGCGGGCTCGCTCGTCGACGACGACTCCGGTGAGACCGACGAGGACCAGAAGCTGCGCAACGAGAGCCGTAAGATCCTCGGCATTCCCGACCTCCTGGTCAGCGGCACGTGTGTGCGGGTTCCGGTGTACACCGGCCACTCGCTTTCCATCAACGCCGAATTCGCCAGGCCGCTCTCGCCGCAACGCGCGCGCGACCTGCTTGGTAGCGCTGCCGGTGTGAAGGTGGTGGACGTGCCGACGCCGCTGGCCGCCGCCGGTGTCGACGACTCACTGGTCGGCCGGATCCGCCATGATCCCGGTGTGCCCGATGGGCGAGGTCTCGCATTGTTCGTGTCCGGCGACAACCTGCGAAAAGGCGCTGCGCTGAACACAATTCAAATAGCCGAGCTGCTGGCTGCCGAGCTCTGATCCGCGGGTGAGTACCCGCTGGGCAACGCTGAGCGCCGTGGTGTGCGCTCTGGTGGCCGCGGCACCGGCGAGCGCCGACCCGCCGTCGCCGATTCCTGAGCCGATCCTGCCGCCGCTGGCGCCCGGCCAAGTCATCCGCATCGGCCCGACGGCCGGAACCGGCACGCCGACAAGGGATTACGGCATCGGTGCCACCGACCTGTGCGAGTTCGTCGAATTCCCGAGCGGCATCCTGCAGGTGTGCGGCGACAGCTTCGCCGGGCAGGGCGTCGGCTTCGGCGGCTGGCACTCACCGATCGCGCTGCACGTCGAAACGGACTCCATCGACGACCCCAGCGGCGTGCGCTACGACGGTGTCACCGGAACCGACAAGCCCCTGCTCGCGGACTCGACGAAGCCGGGGGAGTCGCAGCTACCCGCAGGCGTGGTCCAGATCAACCGCGAAAACTACATGATGGTCACCACCGCGAAAGATCTGCGGCCACAGTCCTCTCGATTGGTGAAAACCGATCCGGCACGAGGCAATTGGCCGACGCTGCCCAAGTCGGAGCGGGACGCGGGATATCAAGGCGGCCGCCAGAGCCAGATCAGCGGGTACTACGACCCGATACCGACGGCCGACTCACCGACCGGCTGGGTGTACATCGTGGCCAACAACTTCGACCGCAGCGGTCCCGCAGTGCTCTACCGCGCCAAGCGCGAGACCTTCGCCGACCGGTCCAGCTGGCAGGGCTGGGCGTCGACGGCCGGACCCAACGGCGGCTGGAACAAAGCCGCCGACGCCGTTATGGCCCGACCGCGTCGGCGAGATGAGCGTTCGGCAGATCGACGGCAAGACGGTGCTGTCGTACTTCAACGCCAGCAACGGCAACATGGAGGTGCGGGTAGCCGACAACCCGACCGCGCTTGGTACAGCACCGGTCACCACCGTGGTCTTCGCAGGCGATTGGCCCGACCCCGCCGAGGATTTGCCGCCGCCGGAAGACAACCGGTTGGCCCAGCCGTACGGCGGCTACATTTCCCCCGGGTCCACGCTCGACGAGTTGCGCGTGTTCATCAGTCAGTGGAACACCCTGCCGCGAGCGCAGGCCCCGTACCGCGTCATCCAATTCGCGGTCAACCCGCTCAAACCGGGAGATCCGCTACCCGTCGGCTGATTTTCCTGCGGCCCTGGCTCTCACGCGCTTGTGTGCGGTGAGCAGTAGCCGGTCGAACGTCGAGCGGGGCGGCACTGTCTCGCCGTATTCGAGGGCGCGGACATCGGCGATCAGCTGTTCGGCCAGCGCGCGCAGCTTGACGTTGGTCTCCTGGGAGCGCCACTTCAGCAAGTCGAACGCGGCGTCGGCCTGAATGCGATAGACGAGCATCAGAATGCCCTTCGCCTGTTCGATCGCGGCCCGGTGCTCGGCGATCTCGGCGACGGCCTCCCTGATGATCGCGGCGTGCGCCTCACCGATGGGTGTGACATCGATGTAGAACCCCTGTGTGCCGACCACCCGGCCGGTGTTGTCGTGCACGCGTTCACCGATGACCACGACCTCGCGGGTGGCTCCCTGGACGGTGATGATCCGGTGACGGGTGCTGAACGGCTTCAGCGACCTGCGGATGTCCTCGAGCGTCGCCGCGACGTGCTCGTAGTCCTCCGGATGTTTGTGCGAGAGCACCAAGCGGGTCGTCGGGGTCACCGCTGCCGGTTCGTAGCCGTGTATGCGAGCGACCTCGGGCGACCATTCCCACCGGTCGTCTTCGAAATAGAAGCGGTACCAACCGAAGTGTTGCGGAGCGCCGCCTGCCAGGGCCAACTCGACGTTCGAGTCCTGGCTCATGTCGCGCCCCCAGCGCTGGCCATGGCCAATTTTTGCATGTGGGCGCCATTCACAGCTAATTCATAAGCAATTCAAGACAACCGCATCAGAAGCGTTTGCATGCTCGAACTCATGACCGAACCAACGTCGTCATCGGACGAACCGACAACAAACCCCGTCACGACCAGCACCGCGCCACCACCGCAAACCACCTACGTCGAGCACGAGCCGCGCCGCTCGCGGCTCACCGCAGTGGCCGCGTGGGTCGGCATCGTCGCCGGGGTCGTCTTCATCGTCGCTGTCGTCTTCTTCAGCGGCTTCATTCTCGGCGCGCATGCGGGAGGCCATCGCGGCCACCACGGTGGAGGCGATCGCGAGTTCTCGATGCACCACCGCGGTGGGCCACCGATGTTCCCCATGGGTCCCGGCGGACCCGGCTTCCAGCAGCCGCAGCCGCCGCAGCCGCCGACGTCCGCCCCCGCCCGCCCCTAGATATCTCCCGCCGAGTGTGCGGTCCTGTACGCGCGTTCCCGCGATTTGCGTACGAAACTGCACACTCGGCGTCATATCTTCTCCCTTTTGGGGTACATGCCCAGAGTGCCGCGCTTCCAAGAGCGCGCCGGGCGGCCCAGCCAACGACGGCCGCCAATGCACAGTGAGGAGATGAGTCTGAAATGGCTGACAAGTTCACGACGACGGATGCCGGTGCTCCGGCGCCGAGCGTCGAACACTCGCTGACGGTCGGGCCCGACGGCCCGATCCTGCTTCAGGATCACTACCTGATCGAGCAGATGGCCAACTTCAACCGGGAACGCATTCCGGAACGGCAGCCCCACGCAAAGGGCGGCGGTGCGTTCGGCCGGTTCGAGGTCACCCAGGACGTCAGCAAGTTCACCCGGGCAGCGGTGTTCGCGCCCGGTGCCAAGACCGAGATGGTGGCCAGGTTCTCCACCGTGGCCGGCGAGCGCGGCAGCCCAGACACCTGGCGCGACCCGCGCGGCTTCGCGCTGAAGTTCTACACCAGCGAAGGCAACTTCGACATGGTCGGCAACAACACCCCCGTGTTCTTCATCCGCGATCCGATGAAGTTCCAGAACTTCATCCGTAGCCAGAAACGCATGGCCGCCAACAATCTTCGTGACCACCACATGCAGTGGGACTTCTGGACGTTGTCACCGGAGTCGGCTCACCAGGTCACCTGGCTGATGGGTGACCGGGGCATCCCGAAGACCTGGCGCAACATGAACGGCTATTCCAGTCACACCTACAGCTGGGTCAACGCCGACGGCGAACTGTTCTGGGTGAAGTACCACTTCAAGACCGACCAGGGCATCGAATTCCTCACTCAGGAGGATGCCGATCGGCTGGCCGGCGAGGACGGCGACTACCACCAGCGCGACCTGTTCACGTCGATCGAGGACGGCAACTTCCCGAGCTGGACGCTGCACGTGCAGATCATGCCGTTCGAGGATGCCAAGACCTACCGGTTCAACCCGTTCGACCTGACCAAGGTCTGGCCGCACAGCGACTACCCGCTGCACGAGGTCGGCAAGATGACGCTGAACCGGAATGTCGAGGACTACCACGCTCAGATCGAGCAGGCCGCGTTCGAGCCGAACAACGTCGTACCCGGCACCGGGTTGAGCCCGGACAAGATGCTGCTGGCTCGCGGCTTCTCCTACAGCGACGCACATCGTGCCCGGCTCGGGGTGAACTACAAGCAGATCCCGGTCAACGAGCCGCATGTCGAGGTCAACGCCTATTCCAAGGACGGCGCCATGCGCATCCGCAACGTCACGGATCCCGTCTATACGCCGAATTCGATGGGTGGCCCCGCGGTGGACCCGAAGCGCGCCGCTGAGGTGCACTGGGCCTCCGACGGCGACATGGTTCGCACTGCCTACGCGTTGCGTCAGGATGACGACGACTGGGGCCAGGCGGGCACGATGGTCCGCGAGGTGCTCGACGATGCCGCGCGGGACCGGTTGGCCCACAACATCATTGGTCACGTCTCCGATGGTGTTCGCGAGCCCGTGCTGTCGAGGGTGTTCGAGTACTGGAAGAACATCGACCCCGATCTGGGCAAGAAAGTCGAGGAGGGCGTGCACGCGAACGCTGAAGCCAACGGCGCCTAGCGATACCAAACGGGCGTCAGCGCATCACTTGGGTATGGGCAGCGAGGGGCAGGGAGCCCGGTAGTCGATGTCCGATGACACCCAGTCGTCCCATTCGGCTCGGGTCAGGTTGGCGGTGAGTTTATGGCAGAGGTGGTCGCGCCAGCCGTTGGGCGCGGGCCACAGCATCCACCCGTCATCCGCCCCGCGGGACACGATGTGGTTACCGTCGGCGGTGAAATCCAGGTCGAGTATGTCACCGGTCTGGCCGATCAGTGGGGGGCCGACCGTCCGCCCTGCTTTGACGTCCCACAGCTGCAGTTGTGATGTCCGCGTGTCGGCAGCCACGACATAGTCTGCCATCGGGGCTGAAGGCGACGCGGATGATCGGCCTCCGAGGCGTCTCCGTGATCCACGGTTCGCCGACTGGCTTCCCGGTGGCCACATCGTGCAGGCGCAGTCCATTGACCGTGGCGACGAGCATGCGTTGGCCGTCCGGGCTGATCGCGCCGGCGAAGATCGGCTGTTCGGCATCGCCTTCGGTCAGCTTCATGAGGTCCGCGATGCGACCGCCGCGCCCGGTCAAGGGTGGGCCGGCAAGCTCGCCCGTATCGGTGTCCCACACCCGGATAGCGGAGGTCGTCATGTCGGGTGCGTCGAAGACATTGCCCGTCTGCGGAACCTTGTTATCGGCGGATAGCGAAATGCGTCTGCGCCACCGTGATCAGCCGACGCCCGTCGGCGCTGAACGAGGCGGTGGTCACAATTTCTCCGTCGCCCCGCAACGCCGTGCCCCGGGGCGGGCTCGCTGATGTATCCCAGAGCCAAGGGTCGGCGCCGGAGTCGAAGACGAGGGCTGCGACATGGCGCCCGTCCTGGCTGAGAAGAAGCCTCGAGATCGTTGTGGTCGGTCCGGTCAGTGCCGGGCCGCGGGGCTCGCCCGTCTGCGTGTCCCAGAGTCGGACCGTGTTGTCGGCACTGGCGGCTGACGCGATGGCTTGGCCATCCGGTTCCCATGCCAGTGCGGTCACAGGACCGCGGTGGCCGGTCGAAATCGTGCGGAGGTGTCTGCCGGTGTCGATGCCCCACAACGCGATGTCGGATTCATTGTTCACGTCCCGCGTAGCGACGACGCTCCCGTCCGGACTGACGGCGGCGGGGAGGGACCCATCAAAGGCGAGGCCCGGTAGTGGTGTCGCGATTGCTTGATCGGGTTCGGCTGACCACACGTGGATCGTGTGGTCGCCTGCGCTGAAGATCCGGGTGCCATCACCGCTGTAGGTCAAGCTGTTGACGGGCCCGGTGTGGCCGCTCAACGGGAGCCCGACCGACGCCCCGGTGTCGGCGTCGAACACGTGGATTTTCTTGTCGGAGCCCCCGATGGCGACCCTGCGGCCGTCCGGCCTGAACGCCAAACTGTATCCCCCGTAACCGGATTCAGTGATCCCGTCGACGATGGGTCTGCCCGAGTAACTGTCGGTGACGCGCAGTTGCGTCGCATCCGACGCGTTGTTTCCCTCGCTTCCGACCAGGTAACTCATCGAGGCGATGCGTCGGCCGTCGGGGCTGAACTCCACACCGACGACGGGGCCCCGGTGGGACGGCAGTGGCGGGTCCGCCGGCTGGTGAGTGCTGACGTTCCACAGCTGCATCGCGCCGTCCCTGCCGCCGGTCAGCAGCCGGGTCCCGTCTGGACTGAATGCCATCGCCAGCACCCAGGCGTCGTGTCCGTGGATCGGCTCGCCGATCTGCTTCCCGGTTTCCACGTCCCTCAGCACGATCGTGCCATCACGGTTCCCTGTGGCAAAGATGGTGCCATCAGGGCTGATTTCCCCAGTTGTGACATCGTCGTGTGGACCGGGCAGCACATGCACGGTCGCGCCGGTGTTCGCATCCCAGACGCGAACAGTCCAGTCCGCCGAGGCCGCCGAGGCGATCCAACGCCCATCCCTGACGTACGCCGCGCCCGCCTTCCCGTTCTGTCCGGCCAGCGGATCGCCCTCCGGCTCACCGGATTTCAGATCCCACCTGCGGATGAGTCCATCGTCCCCGGACGACAATATTTGCCGGCCATCAGGACTGACATCAACATTGGTGACATTCGTCGGGACCGTGATGACCCGCATCAACTGCCTCGTGTCGATCACCGTATTCATCAAGGCTTCCGGATCTGATCCAGGTTCCAGCGCCTCTGCTGCCACCATTTGTTGGATCGCGCGCCGGTCGCCGCCGTCCCGCGTACCGCCGAGCATTGCGCGTGACTGCGAGACGAGCTTGGCGGCGACCGCGCGTTGGGCTTCCTTTTTTGCGTGCTGCTGACTGGCTACGGCAAAAGCCGCAACCACCACGATCACGGCCAGTAGGGCCGCGAGCACCTGCGACCGTCGCCGCAGCGACCGGGCATGGGCTTCCGCTGCGGACTTCTCGTCCTCCAGCTTCCGGTTGACCCGTCGGCGTGACGCCAGTAGGAACTCCCGGCCGGGACTAGACGCCCCCCGAATCCCGCTCGCGCACTCAAAGTTTCGGCCCCGGCCAGCCGTGCACCGTCGAGCAGCCAGTCGTCGTGACGGTCGCTTTGCTCCCATGAGACGGCGGCCCGCTCTACCGCGTCGGCATCGCGCAGATCCGAAGCTTCGGCCCGTAACCACTCCGCAAGCTCGTCCCACTGACTCAGCAGGCTCTCCAACGCCACCTCGACGACGACCTGCCCGTCGCGCTCTCCCTTGACCAACAGCCGCCGACCGACGAAAGCGTCCAACAGGGTGTGGCTGTCCTCGGGAAGGTCGGTCCAGCGCGCGATGCGGCGCATGGGTTGATCGGTCTCCGAATTCACCGTCGCGAGCCAGGGAATGAATGCGTCATGCAATCGGTCGAGCTGTTCGGAACGCTCCGCCGGATCCGCCGCCAGCAGATTGTCGATTTCGTTCTGCACCATTCGGCGCATGCCGCCCATGGCCTCGTAGCTATCGACGGTGACGGCCCCGTCGCCGCCCGCGTAGTCCTCGTATAGACGCGACAGAGTCAACGCCAACAGTGGCAACGTGTCGGCACCGGCGGATGCGTCGTGAGCGAGTCGGTCGACAAGCGCCGGGGTGAGGTCGAACCTGGGTCCGGACTCCGTTGCTCTACGGATGGGTCCGCAAATGACCTCGGCGAACTGAGCCTGCGGCATCGCCCTCAACCGGTCGAACAGGCGAGTCTGCACAGCCGACAATTGCGGGGCGGTCTGCAGTGGCTCATACCGATCCGATCGAATCGTGGCGACCACGATCATGTCCAGCTCGCTTGAATCGGCGTCGCCCAGCAGGCGGCCGAGCAATTCGAGAAACGCGGGCCCCTCGTCCCCCGCGTCGACACCGAACAACTCCTCGGCCTGGTCGAGCGGCAGCACCAGCGTCGGCGGTGGCGCCGATGCCGGCGCATCCACCCACCGCTTGCGCGCGGCCATGGCCGCTTCCACCAGCCAGGCCCTGATCGCGCCGTCGTCGGAGATCGCGTTCTTGATCTCACCGAGGCGCGGCTCGACCAGCCCGACATCCTTGCGGAGGTCATGGATCGAGCGGGCCAGGCCCGTCTCACCTGTGAGTGTGTGACGTTGCGGTCGCACCACAGTCATCGGCAAGAACTGCCGATTGTCGCGGCGCAGCCGGGGCAGCAGGCCAGCGCGTAGGAACGACGACTTCCCGACCCCTGATGGCCCGAGGATCACGAACATCCGCTGCCGGCCTGCGTCGCGCATTTCACGCAGTTCGTCCAGCGCAGCCCCGATCTGCGCGTCTCGTCCGAAATAGACTGCCGCGTCGACTGATTCGAGCGGCCGCCAGCCCCGATACGGCGACCGGCCCGGGTCACCCGGTGGCGGCCACGCGAAACTGTCGGCGCCGATCCCCACCGCTCGCAGCCCTGCCAGCAGCCGTTGCAACCCTTCGACCTGCAGCGCAACCGGGTGCCCGTTACCTTCGACGGCGACCTCGGTGGCAGGGCCATTCCCGAACAGGTCGCAACTCTGCCATGCGCGGGTCACATCCTGTTCGGTGAAGGCTTCGATCCGCGCACAGAAGATCGGTTTGTGCATGCCCTCGGCCTGACGGTATTCGGCGTGACACTCCGCAGAGTTCGCCCAGCTGCTCGACAACAAGCAGATGACTGCTTCGCAGCGAGAGTTCGCCTGCCACAGAGCGTCCGTCCATCGCATCCCCGTGCGGATGCCGGTCTCTGAATCCAGATCGAGAAAGATCTCGTCGGCCAGCCCTGGCTCGGCTTGCTCGAGCCAACGCTTCAATGCGATCGCGTGACGATTGTCCCGGCTGGAATGACTCAGGAAGATGCGTGACATCTGGTCACCTGGCCCACGACCGCGGTTGCACGTGCATGCCGACAGACCATGTCGCCTCCCTGCGGAATGAGGATACGTCCAGCATCTGCCATTTTTGTCCGCACACCGACTCGGAGAATGAGTAGTCCAATACTTAATTTTCCGAGACCGCCGTCACCCACTACCGGAATTTGGCGTTGACGGGAGCGTCTTGCCGTCTGAGCCCGGGCTGGCATGATCAAGCCCATGAGCATCGAAGTCATTTTCACCGCAGAGTCAACCGCGACCGGGGGCGGCCGCGACGGGCATGTGAAGTCGTCGGACGGCCGGATCGATCTCGACACCCGGCCGCCCAAGGAGGCAGGCGGTAGCGGCGAGGGCACCAACCCCGAGCAGCTGTTCTCCGCCGGCTACTCCGCGTGCTTCCTCGGCGCGCTGCGACTGGTCGCCCGCAACGAGAAGATCGACCTCGACGACGCCACCGGCATCACCGCGCAGGTCGGCTTCGGGAAGGACTCCGAGGGCGGCTTCGGCATCAACGCGCACCTGATCGGCTACCTGCCCGGTCTCGAGCAGAGCGCGGCCGAAGAGCTGATGGAGAAGGCGCACGGCGTCTGCCCCTATTCGAAGGCCACCCGGGGCAACATCGACGTCAAGCTGTCGGCGAAGGTCTAGTCGCGTGCGTGCCGTCGCCCTCACCGGCGTCGGCCTGGCCGTCGGTCTGGCCCTGGCCGCTCCAGCAGATGCCCGCCCATCAGACCCGGGTGTGGTGAACTACGCCGTTCTCGGCAAGGGCTCGGTGGGCAACATCGTCGGCACGACGATGCGGTTCGAGTCGCCGTTCACCGATCCGTTCCAGTCGTATTACGTCGACAATCCCGACTGCAACAACTGGGCCGACATCGGGCTGCCCGAGGTGTACGCCGACCCCGACCTGGCGTCGTTCAACGGTGCGACGGCGCAGGAGACGCCGACCGACATGACGCACTTCGTCAAGCAGGCGGTCGGGGTGTTCGCCACCAGCGATGCCGCGGGCCGGGCCTTCCACCGGGTCGTGGACCGGACCGTCGGCTGTTCGGGCCAGACCACCGCCATGCATCTGGACAACATGAGCACCGAGGTGTGGTCGTTCACCGGCGGCCCCGCATCGGCGACCGACGCCGACTGGGTGAAGCAGGAGGCCGGCACCGACCGGCGCTGCTTCACCACAACCCGGCTGCGGGAGAACGTGTTGTTGCAGGCGAAAGTGTGCCAACCCGGCAACGGCGGGCCCGCGGTGAACGTGCTGGCTGGGGCGATGCAGAACACACTGGGGCAGTAGACCGCCGCGGTTTGGGTATCCGTCACCCACCTGTCACACGAAAATCGCAGTCCGCCCGAGATTTTTGTCAGTCGGCTCTGGAAGATGGATACCAGGCCGCGATCGTTCCAGACCCGGAAGGGATGGCTGGTATGACCAACACCATCACGACCGACCTGGACGAAGCGCACCCATTCGATGCCGGAGATACCGAGCTGACCAGCGCGAACAGCGCCGCACTTCTTATCGGTGACGCCTGTCTGACCGACGGTCCGGTCGGTCCGGTCGGCCTGGAAATCGAGGCGCACTGCTTCGATCTGGCCGATCTGAATCGCCGCCCCAGCTGGGATGAGATCACCGCGATCATCGCCGGCGTGCCCGACCTGCCCGGCGGCAGCAGGATCACCGTCGAACCCGGCGGCGCGGTGGAACTGTCAGGGCCGCCGGCAACCGATGTCCTCGCCGCGATCACCGCCATGAAAGCCGACAGAGCCGTGCTGTGCTCGGCGTTCGCCGAGGCGGGATTTGGTCTGGTGCTGCTCGGCGCCGATCCGCTGCGCCCGGCGAGGCGGGTGAACCCGGGCGACCGCTACCGCGCGATGGAGGAGTTCTTCACGGCCAGCCAGACCGGTGCGGCCGGGGCGGCGATGATGACCTCAACGGCGTCGGTGCAGGTCAACCTCGAAGCCGGGCCGCAGGCCGAGTGGGCGGCGCGGGTGCGGCTCGCGCATGCGCTCGGCCCGACGATGGTCGCCATCGCCGCCAACTCGCCGCTGCTCAGCGGCAAGTTCACCGGGTGGCACAGTTCGCGGCAGTGGGTGTGGAGTCAGCTCGACTCGGCGCGGTGCGGTCCGATACTCGGCGTCGACGGCGACGACCCTGCCGGCGAGTGGGCGCGCTATGCGATGAAGGCGCCGGTGATGTTGGTGCATCCGACGCCGGAGATGGACGCCGTTCCGGTGACGGACTGGGTGCCGTTCGCGGACTGGGCGGACGGCAGGGCCCTGCTCGGCGACCGCAGGCCGACGGTGGCCGATTTGGACTACCACCTGACGACGCTGTTCCCGCCGGTGCGCCCGCGCCGGTTCCTCGAGATCCGCTATCTCGACAGCGTGCCGGTTGGCCTGTGGCCGGCGGTGGTGTTCACCCTCACGACCCTGCTCGACGACCCGGCCGCCGCCGACATCGCCGCCGAGGCGACCGAACCGGTGGCGACAGCGTGGGATCGCGCCGCACAGCTAGGGCTCGGTGACCGTCGGCTGCACGAGGCCGCGGACCGGTGCGTGCAAGCGGCGGCCGAACGCGCTCCCGCCGAACTCGAGGAATCCATGCAGCTGTTGGTGCGTTCGGTCGAACAGGGACACAGCCCGGCCGACGACTTCTCCGACCGGGTGGTGAGGAACGGGATCGCGACCGCGGTCACCGAACTGGCGCAAGGGGAGTTGTGACCGCACGCGAGATGCTGGCGCACCGGCTGACCAAGGCCCGCGACCGCACACTTCGACTTGTGGAGTTCGACGACTCCGAACTGCACCGCCAGTACGACCCGCTGATGAGCCCGCTGGTGTGGGATCTCGCGCACATCGGATGGCAGGAGGAGCTGTGGCTGCTGCGCGGTAACAACCCGCATCAGCCGGGGATGCTGGCTCCCGACGTCGAGCGGCTGTACGACGCGTTCGAGAACTCGCGCGCCAGCCGCGTCGACCTGCCGCTGCTGCCGCCGTCGGATGCGCGCGCGTACTGCGCGACGGTGCGCGACAAGGCGCTGGACACTCTCGACGCGCTGACCGACGACGACGGCCAGGCGGAGTTCAACTTCGGGCTGGTGATCAGCCACGAGAACCAACACGACGAGACGATGTTGCAGGCGCTCAACCTGCGATCGGGTCCGGCGCTGCTGGATCGCGGAACGCCGCTTCCCCCGGCTCGGCCCGGCGTGGCGGGGACGTCGGTGCTGGTGCCCGGCGGCCCGTTCGTCCTCGGTGTCGACGCGGTGACCGAGCCGCATTCGCTGGACAACGAGCGGCCGGCGCACCTCGTCGATGTGCCGGGCTTCCGCATCGGCCGGGTCCCGGTCACCAACGGCGAATGGAAGCAGTTCGTCGACGACGGCGGCTACCGGCAGCCGCGGTGGTGGTCGCAGCGGGGGTGGACGCATCGCGAACAGGCGGGCTTGACGGCGCCGCAGTTCTGGAATCCGGACGGCACCCGCACGCGGTTCGGCCACGTGGAGGACATCGCCGCCGACGAACCCGTGCAGCACGTCACCTACTTCGAGGCCGAGGCCTACGCCGCGTGGGCCGGTGCGCGGCTGCCCACCGAGATCGAGTGGGAGAAGGCGTGCGCGTGGGACCCGAAAACCGGTGAGCGGCGGCGCTTTCCGTGGGGCTGGTCCGAACCCACCGGGCACTTGGCGAACCTCGGCGGAGACGCACTTCGGCCGGCTCCGGTCGGTGCCTACCCGGCGGGCGCATCAGCCTACGGCGTCGAGCAGATGCTTGGCGACGTGTGGGAGTGGACCTCGTCGCCGCTGCGACCGTGGCCTGGGTTCACACCGATGATCTACGAGCAGTACAGCCAGCCGTTCTTCGACGGCGACTACAGGGTGCTGCGCGGCGGCTCGTGGGCGGTTGCCCCCGACATCCTGCGGCCGAGCTTCCGCAACTGGGACCACCCGATACGGCGGCAGATCTTCAGCGGCGTCCGGCTGGCCTGGGACGTCTGATGTGCCGCCACCTGGGTTGGCTTGGTGAGCCGCGGACGGTGGCGTCGCTGGTGCTGGCGCCTCCGTGCGGCCTGCTGGTGCAGTCATATGCGCCCCGACTGCAGAAGCACGGTTTGATGAACGCCGACGGCTGGGGCGTCGGGTTCTTCGACGACGGCGTGGCGCAGGCGCTGGCGCAGTGCAGCGCCGCTGTGGGGCGATGCCTCGTTCGCGTCGGTGGCGCCTGCGCTGCGCAGCGGATGCGTTGTCGCCGCGGTGCGGTCGGCGAGCGTCGGGATGCCGATCGAGCCGTCGGCGTCGGCGCCGTTCACCGACGGGCAGTGGCTGCTCTCGCACAACGGTCTGGTTGACCGCGCTGCGCTGCCGCTCTCGCCTGCAGCCGAATCGACCAACGACAGCGCGCTGTTGGCGGCGCTGATCTTCGAGCGTGGCATTGATGCGCTCGGTGACACAGTCGCCGAGGTGGCAGCCGCTGACCCCAATGCCAGGCTGAACATATTGGCGGGCAACGGATCTCAATTACGCGCCACCACGTGGGGCGATACTTTGTTCGTGCTGCGCGGAGACGACGGCGTGGTACTGGCAAGCGAACCGTACGACGACGACCCACGGTGGCAGGAGATCCCCGACCGCCACCTCGTCACCGTCGATGAAACCAACGTGGAGTTGATCGAGCTGAAAGGATCGGCATGACCCTCTCGCTGTCCAACCATCTGGCCGCGGACTCCGCGATGCGGGCGTTGCGTCGCGATGTGCACGGCGGCCTGACTCAGACGCCGAAGTCGTTGCCGCCCAAATGGTTCTACGACTCGGCGGGCAGCGATCTGTTCGACCAGATCACCCGGCTGCCCGAGTACTACCCGACGAGGGCCGAGGCCGAGATCCTGCGCGACCGCTCGACGGAGATCGCCGCCGCGTCGGGCGCCGACACCTTGGTGGAGCTGGGCAGCGGCACCTCGGAGAAGACCCGACTCCTTCTGAGCGCGCTGCGAGACGGCGGCTCGCTGCGCCGGTTCGTCCCGTTCGACGTCGACGCCGGGATGCTGCAGGCGGCCAGCTCGGCGATCCTCGACGAATACCCAGGCATCGAGATCGACGCTGTCTGCGGCGATTTCGAGGAGCACCTCGACGAGATTCCCCGGGTCGGTCGACGGCTGGTGGTGTTCCTGGGTTCCACGATCGGCAACCTGACGCGAGGCCCGCGCGCCGAGTTCCTGTCGACGCTGTCCGACACGCTGCAACCGGGCGACACCCTGCTGCTTGGCACCGACCTGGTCAAGGACACCGGCCGGCTGGTGCGGGCCTACGACGACAGCGCGGGTGTGACGGCGCAGTTCAACCGCAACGTTCTCGCTGTGGTGAACCGCGAGCTCGACGCCGATTTCCATCTCGACGCGTTCGAGCATGTCGCCCGGTGGAACACCGCCGAGGAGCGCATCGAGATGTGGCTGCGGGCGAGCACGGCTCAACGCGTGACGGTCGAGGCGCTGGATCTGACTGTCGACTTCGCCGCGGGCGAGGAGATGCTCACCGAGGTGTCGTGCAAGTTCCGGCCTGACGGCGTTGCAGCGGAGTTGGCCGACGCGGGTCTGCGCCGCACGCATTGGTGGACCGACAAGGCCGGAGACTTCGGGCTGTCGCTGTCGACGAAATGACCGAACTCGCGGATCAATGGCGCGCAGCTCGGCCCACGGTCGCAGGCCTGCACCTGGACAGCGGCGCGTGCTCGCGGCAGAGCTTCGCTGTCATCGACGCCGCCGCCCAGCACGCCCGGCACGAAGCCGAGGTCGGCGGCTATGTCGCCGCGGAGGCAGCGGCACCTGCGCTCGATGCCGGCCGCGCCGCGGTCGCGGCCCTGACCGGAATGACCGCCTCAGACGTCGTCTACACCACCGGCGCCAACCACTCCTTCGACTTGCTGCTGAGTAGCTGGACCGGCGCGCGCAGCGTCGCCTGCCTGCCCGGCGAGTACGGCCCGAACCTGGCGGTGATGGCGGCCAACGGCTTTCAGGTCAGCGCGCTGCCGGTCGACGGGGACGGCCGGTTGGCCGTCGACGAGGCCGCCACCGTCCTAGCGGTCAATCCGCCGGGGCTGGTGCACCTGACACCGCTTGCCAGCCACCGCGGCATCGTGCAGCCCGCGCGCGAGCTGGCTGACGTGTGCCGGGGCCTCGGCGTGCCGCTGGTGATCGACGCCGCACAGGCACTCGGCCACATCGACTGCGCGATCGGCGCCGACGCGATCTACTCGTCGTCCCGCAAATGGCTCGCGGGTCCACGCGGCGTCGGCGTACTTGCAATCAAACCTGCTCTGGCGCAAGGACTTCGCCCGCGATTGCCCCCACCGGAGTGGGAGCTGCCTTTCACGGTGCTGGAACGGTTGGAGGAGGGCGAGACCAACCTTGCTGCCCGCGTCGGTCTTTCGGTTGCGCTCGGCGAATATCTCGCTGCGGGGCCTGAGCGCGTCCGCGCCCGGCTGGCCGAGCTGGGTCGACTGACCCGCACCCGGCTGGCCGAGATCGACGGATGGCGCGTCGTCGAGCCGGCAGACGAACCGACGTCGATCACCACACTGGCGCCGACCGCCGGCGCCGACCCACAGCAGGTGCGGGCGTGGCTGATCGCCGAGCGCCGCATGGTCACCACCTACGCCGCGGTACTACGGGCACCGTTCGAGCTGGCCGCGCCGGTGCTCCGGGTGTCGCCGCACGTCGACAGCACCCCCGACGACGTGGACGTGTTCGCCGAGGCCCTGGTGGCTGCCACCGCACTCGCCCGCTAAGCACCCTTTTGCACCAAGAGTGTCGCGTGATAATCCTCGAGCGCCATCGGATCACCCGGTGTGCGTGGATAAGGCTCGAGCGACTCGAGCGAGATCGTGTTATCGCCGACCTTGGCCGTCTGCACATTCTGTCCAGGCGCAGGGTTGGTGTTGAAATCCACTGTGGTAGGCGAACTCCCGGCGGGGTGAACGGCGACGGCAATGCGCGCCTGACCGGTCCAGAAGCAGTCGACCTCTGTCGGGCATCGGGAATCCTCGAGAACGTCCGTGAAGCGCAGACGCAGGTTCTGGCCGCTGATCACGGCCTCCTGACCGCCACCGAGGGCGAACTGCTGGTCGAGCGTGAACTCCACTGGGTCCGCTTCTGCCTCGCGGCCGATCCCACACCCAGCAAGGGCAACCGTCAGCAGCGCGACCACGAGCCAGAGGGTCCTCAACTGCTGACCGCCTCCCAGGTGTGCACCGGCTCGTTGCTGTGCATTTGCTCGCAGTACAGATGCAGCATCTCGGCCAGCGCCTCCGGGCGGGTCATGCCGCGCTCCTGCAGCGCCCGCACGGTCTCGACCTGCCAAACCGAGCCGTTGCGGCGGGTTTTGGCGCGCCCCTCGATGACGCCGAGATACCGGTCCGACACCTCGTCGGCCACCCCCCAGCTGCGCAGACCGTCACGGGCCATCGGCAGCAGCAGCCGCAGCACGAGTTCGTCGGGAGTCACCTCGCCGAGGCCGGGCCAATACAGCCGAGCATCCATTCCATGCTGTGCCGCTTCCAGGAAATTCTGGTGTGCCGCAGCGAAACTCATCTTCGTCCACAACGGGCGCTCCTCTTCGGACAGGGTGCGCAGCATGCCGTAGTAGAACGCCGAGTTCGCCATCATGTCGACGACTGTGGGCCCGGCGGGCAGTACGCGGTTCTCCACCCGAAGGTGGGGTCGGCCGTCGACGACGTCGTACACCGGGCGGTTCCAGCGGTAGATCGTGCCGTTGTGCAGCCGCAGCTCATGAAGCTTCGGCGTGCGCCCCTCGGCCAGCTCGGCGACCGGGTCCTCGTCGGACAGCTCGGGCAGCAGCGACGGGAAGTAGCGCACGTTCTCCTCGAACAGATCGAAGATCGACGTGATCCATCGCTCGCCGAACCAGACGCGCGGGCGCACGCCCTGCGCCTTCAGCTCGTCCGGGCGGGTATCGGTGGCCTGTGCGAACAACTCGATGCGCGTCTCGGACCACAGTTGATGCCCGAAGAAGAACGGCGAGTTGGCACCGAGCGCCAGCTGCGGGCCGGCCAGCACCTGCGCCGCATTCCAGTTCTTGGCGAAGTCTTCCGGCGAGACCTGCAGGTGCAATTGCATACTGGTGCAGGCTGATTCGGGCGCGATGGACGCCGCCTGGAGGCTGAGCCGCTCGGGCCCGGCGATGTCGATCAAGATGTCCTCGCCGCGGGCGACGAAGATGGAGTCGTTCAGCGCCTGGTATCGAGTCGACTCGCTCATCCAGTCACCCGACAGGTGTTCCGGCATCAGTGTCGGCAGGATGCCGACCATCACGATATGGGCGCCGTCCGTATTCGCCTTCGATTCAGCGGCGTTCAGGCTGGCGCGCACGTCGTTTTCCAGCTCCAGTGCCGCCCGGCCGGGCAACGGCCGCGGCGGAACGTTGAATTCGATGTTGTAGGCGCCCAATTCGGTCTGGTAGGCCGGATCGGCGATCGCGTCCAGCACTTCGGAGTTGCTCATCGCGGGTTGATAATCGGCGTCGACGAGGTTGCATTCGATTTCCATGCCCGTCAGCGGGCGGTCGAACTCGAAACTCGACCGCGTCAGCATCGATTCGAAGACATCCAGGCACAGCTGGACTTTGCGCCGGTATTCGCGGCGGTGCGCGCGACTGAACTCTGTCTGCCTCACCTCTTCGCCCACAACGCCGATGCAACAGGCTCAGTGACGCACGCGCAAGGAAATCGCCCACAAATCGGCGCATGTTTGCCGGGCGCCTCACACGCGGCGGCCGCAGTACCGTCGGTGTTGTCGCCAACCAACGACAGGGAGTCCGAGTATGACTGAATCAGAACCCACCACCCCGACGCAGGCACCTCCCGCGCAGCCGCCGCTCGGGCCGCCCCCGCACAACGTGGGCTGGGCGGTGGCCGCCGTGCTGTTCTTCTGGCCGCTCGCCTTCTCGGCGTTCACCCATTCGTTCAACGTGTATCCGCTGTGGGCCGCGGGGAACTACGCAGGCGCGCAGTACGCGTCCGATCGGGTGCGCCGGCTGGGTCAGCTGTCGCTGTGGATCGCGGGCGGTCTGCTGCTGCTGTTCGTGATCTTGTACGTGATCTTCCTGATGGTGCTGATCTCCCAGGGCGGTGACTGGGGTCATCACTACCGCAGGATGGACTAGCGCCGGCTGGCGACTGCGACCTGTGGGCTGATCAGGCCGCCACGGAGCTCGATGTCGATCGACGGGTCGGCGTGTGCGGCGAGCGCACGCAACGCCGACGGGCTGTAGGTGCGCAGCGAGCTGATCACACCGTCGTGCACGAACGGCAGCCACGGCGCGAACGGCAGCATCGTCGCCAGCCGCAGGATGTGCAGGGGCGACGGCGGCCGCGGCAGGTCGATGATCAGCAGCTTGGTGGCCGCCCTGGTGCCCTCGGCGAGCACCTTCGACGCCAGCGACGGCGGCAGGTGGTGAAACGACAGCACGAACACCGCGAGGTCGAAATACCGATCGTCGGCGTCGATCGCCGTCGCGTCCATCTCGCGCACCGTCGCGCGCGGATCCCTGCCGAGGTCACCGGCGGCGATCGCCTTCACCGACGCGGGCTCGACGTCGGTGACCGTGAGCTCGGCGGTGGGATGCCAGTCGAGCAGTTTGCGGGACAACCCGCCATGACCCGCCCCGAGCTCGAGGATCTTGGGATCCGGCACGTCGGCCACTTCGTCGAGGGCGATCTTCGCGAACTTCTCGGTGTTGCCGAATGCCTCGCCGGTCCACTCGAGCGCCCGGATCACGCTGCGCTTACGCGCCTCGATGGCGGCATCTCCGTCGGCGTCCTGGTCGAGGTACTCCAGGCGATCGGTTTCCAAGAGCCGGTCCACGCAGGACGCGTCGGGCCCGCCTCTGGGCATGCGGTCAATGTCGACGATCTCGCCTGGCATGTAGTCCATGATGTACGACTGAGGCCGTCGGGAGGGGAGCAGGTAGTTGGCAGAGTTCATCGCGGCGATCGACCAGGGCACCACCAGCACCCGCTGCATGATCTTCGATCACGACGGCGCCGAGGTCGGGCGCCATCAGCTCGAACACGAGCAGATCCTGCCGAAGGCCGGCTGGGTCGAGCACAACCCGGTCGAGATCTGGGAGCGCACCGCGTCGGCGATCACATCGGCGCTGAACTCGACGAAGCTGTCCGCGACTGACCTTGCGGCGCTGGGCATTACCAACCAGCGGGAGACGTCGCTGGTGTGGAACCGCAAGACCGGGCGCCCGTATCACAACGCGATCGTGTGGCAGGACACCCGCACCGACCGCATCGCGTCGGCGCTGGACCGTGACGGGCGAGGCGATGTGATCAGGCGCAAGGCCGGGCTGCCGCCAGCCACCTACTTCGCAGGCGGCAAGGTGCAGTGGATTCTGGAGAACGTCGAGGGCGTGCGCGCCGATGCCGAGAAGGGCGACGCGATCTTCGGCACCGCCGACTCGTGGGTGCTGTGGAATCTGACCGGCGGACCGCGTGGCGGCGTGCACGTCACCGATGTCACCAACGCCAGCCGCACCATGTTGATGGACCTCGAGACCCTGGACTGGGATGACGAACTGCTGTCGTTCTTCGGCATCCCCCGCGAGATGCTTCCCGAGATCAAGCCGTCGTCGCTCGAGTCGTCGTACGGCATCACCCTCGACGATGGGCCGCTCGGCGGGCAGGTGCCGCTGACCGGGATTCTCGGCGACCAGCAGGCCGCGATGGTCGGGCAGGTCTGTCTTGACGCGGGCGAGGCGAAGAACACCTACGGCACCGGCAACTTCCTGCTGCTCAACACCGGCGAGAAGATCGTGCGCTCGGAGAACGGTCTGCTGACGACGGTGTGCTACCAGTTCGGTGACGGCAAACCCGTTTACGCACTTGAAGGTTCGATCGCCGTCACGGGTTCTGCTGTGCAGTGGCTGCGCGACCAGTTGGGCATCATCAGCGGGGCGGCGCAGAGCGAGTCGCTGGCGCGGCAGGTCGACGACAACGGCGGGGTGTACTTCGTGCCCGCCTTCTCCGGACTGTTCGCACCGTACTGGCGGTCGGATGCCCGCGGCGCGATCGTCGGGCTGTCACGGTTCAACACCAACGCACATGTGGCGCGGGCGACGCTCGAGGCGATCTGCTACCAGAGCCGCGACGTCGTCGACGCGATGGAGGCCGATTCGGGCGTGCACCTCGAGGTGCTCAAGGTCGACGGCGGCATCACCGCCAACGACCTGTGCATGCAGATTCAGGCCGACGTGCTCGGCGTCGACGTGGTCAAGCCCGTGGTCGCCGAAACCACCGCGCTGGGCGCGGCCTACGCCGCAGGTCTGGCGGTCGGTTTCTGGGATAACCCGGACGACCTGCGGTCGAACTGGCAGGAGGACAAGCGGTGGAGTCCGAACTGGAGTGAGGACGAACGCGAGGCCGGCTACTCGGGTTGGCAGAAGGCGGTGCAGCGCACCCTGGACTGGGTCGACGTCGAGTGATTTCGGCGTGAAAACTGTCGCTGACCGATAGAAATCACGCCGAAATCGCAATTAACTGGCGGCGTCGTCGAGCTGGCGCTTGGTGTCCTCGTCGAGTTCGATGTCCGCTACGGCGGTGTTCTCCTCCAAGTGCTTGACCGACGACGTGCCCGGTATCAGCAGCACATTGGGCGCGACCGAGAGCGTCCACGCGAGCACGATCTGCGCGGGAGTGCGGCCCAGTTTCGTCGCCTCGGCCTGGACGGCGGGGTGTCCGAGAACCGGATTGTCGGCGCTGAAGCCCGAACCGAGCGGGAAGAACGGGACGAACGCGATGCCGTGTTCGACGCACTTGTCGAGCACCGGCTGCGACGTGCGGTCGATCAAGTTGTAGGCGTTTTGCACGCAAGCGATGTCGGTGCGGTCCAACGCGATCGCCAGATGCTCGGGCAGGACGCTGCTCAGCCCGATTCCACCGATCAGTCCTTCGTCGCGAGCCTGGATCATCGTGGTGAGCTGACGATCGAAGAGTTCCCGGTTGACCTCGCCGGGGGTATTGGGGTCTCCGTCGGGGTCTTGTATCCGGAGGTTGACGGCGGCCAGCCGGTCGACCTCGAGGGTGCGCAGATTCTCCTCGATGGACTTGCGGAGCTCGTCGGGTTCCTGAGCCGGCAGCCAGTTTCCCCGGTCGTCGCGCCTACCGCCGACCTTGCTCACCAGGGCCAGATCGGCAGGGTAGGGATGTAGAGCCTCGCGGATCAGCTCGTTGGACACATTCGGGCCGTAGAACTGCGCGGTGTCGATGTGGTTGATGCCGAGTTCGACCGCGCGTCGGAGCACCGCCAACGCTTCGTCGTGATCGCGGGGCGGACCGAAGACACCCGGTCCCGGCAGCTGCATAGCGCCGAAGCCGACGCGTCCGACAGGGAAAGAGCCCAACGGGAAGGTTTGCATAATCAATGCGACACCACTCCCGCCGGGCTTATTCCGGCCGGCGCCGAACTACTCGGATTCGCCGAGGATGTTGTATACCTCGCGGCGCGCACCGTTGACGATGTCGAGGATGCGCTGCTGCTGCTCCTCGTTCGTGGCGTATGCCGACTGCGCGACGGCACCCATCAGCTGGGTGAGCGCGGTGTGCAGGTTCAGCTGGCCGGGGTCGACGCCGTCGGCGATCTCCTCCCACGGCGGCGTCTCCATCTTGTCGGCGGCGGCGCGACCTTCCTCGGTGAGCTCGAAAAGCCGCTTGCTGCCTTCGCTTTCAGTGCCGACGATGAGGCCCTCGTCGACCAGCAGCTGCAGGGTCGGGTAGACCGAGCCCGGGCTGGGGCGCCACAGGCCGCCGCTGCGATCGGAGATCTCCTGGATCATCTCGTAGCCGTGCATCGCACGGTCGGTCAGCAGAGTCAGGATGGCTGCGCGGACGTCACCGCGCTTGCCTCGCCTGCCTCCGCCGCGACGGCCGCGCGGGCCGCCGAAACCGAAGCCTCCGCGCGGGTCGAAGCCGAAGCCGCCGCGACCGGGTCCGAAACCGGCCTGGAAGCCGGGTCCGAACGGGCCGTGGCCGCCGGTGCCGTGCTCACGGAGGTGTTCACGGAACTCACGGCGGGCTTGTCGCCGGTGCTCGTGCAGGGCGCGGCGCTGCTCTGGGCCGAACCCGAACCCGAAGCCGAAGCCGCCTGGTTGTGGTGTGAATGGGTCGTTCATGGTGAAGGTCCTTCTTCGGATAGGAAACACCTCATGCGCTTCCGATAGGTCAACGATATATCGGAAACTATCGTGATGCAACGTTCAGTAGTCGGCCTGCTGTGTGCCGCTGTTCACACCGTTGGCCGGCGGCGCCGGTCGATTTCGTCGATCACCCAGCGCGCCCAGTCGGCTTCCATCGCGTGCCGACGCAGCCCGTACTCCAGTGCCGCGCGGCTGAAGAACATGCTGTCGCCGTCGGTCCAGTCGATGGAGTCGCGTAGTTCTTCGAGCCTCTTGCCCTCTGCCTCGGACTGCTCTGCAAGCGCCGACATGTGCCTGCGGGCCAGTTCGGGCTCGACTTCGCCGAGTAGGAAAACGCGCAGCAGTGAGGCATCGCGGTACGGCGGGTCGTCCTCGGGGTTTGTCACCCACCGCCGCAGTTCGGCACGCCCGGCCTCGGTGATGCGGTATTCCTTGCGGCCGCGGGGGCCGATGTCGGCTACCTCGATGAGTCCGGCATCGGCGAGCTTGTTGAGCTCGCCGTACAGCTGGCTCTGGGTCGCCGGCCAGACGTTGGCCATCGACTTCTCGAAGCGATTTCAGCAGGTCGTAGCCGCTGCCCGGCTGTTGCGCCAACAGTCCAAGGGCCGCCATTCGCAAACTCACCAGCAAATCGTACATCCCACTCTTGACATGTCACTGATGACATGTCAGATTAGACCCGTCATGAGTGAGGAGATTCAGATGACCGAGACCACGTCCGATGTGTCCGCCCTCTTCGGCACCGGCGACTTCTTTCAGCGCGACAACTACGCACCGGTCACTGACGAGCTGACCGAGTTCGACCTGCCCGTCGAAGGCGCGATCCCTGCCGAGCTCGACGGCTGGTACCTGCGCAACGGGCCGAACCCGCGGCAGGCGACCGCGCACTGGTTCACCGGCGACGGGATGATCCACGGCGTCCGGATCGAGGGCGGCCGCGCCGCGTGGTACCGCAACCGGTGGGTGCGCACCGACAGCTTCGAGAAGAGCTTCCCGCTCTACAACGCCGACGGCACCCGCAACCTGCACTCAAGCGTCGCCAACACCCACGTCGTCAACCACGCGGGCAAGACGCTGGCGCTGGTCGAGTCGTCGCTGCCCTACGAGATCACCAACGACCTGGAAACGTTGGGCGCCTACGACTTCGGCGGCAAGCTGGTCGACTCGATGACGGCGCACCCGAAGATCTGCCCGACAACCGGGGAGCTGCACTTCTTCGGCTACGGCAACATCTTCGCGCCGCACGTCACCTATCACCGCGCCGACGCCAACGGCGAGCTGACCATCAACCGGCCACTCGACGTCCCGGCGCTGACGATGATGCACGACTTCGCGCTGACCGCCGACCACGTCGTCTTCATGGACCTGCCGATCGTGTTCAACCTCGACATCGCGATGAAGCGGGAGGCGGACATGCCCTACCGCTGGGACGACAACTACGGCGCCCGTCTCGGCGTACTCCGGCGCGACGACCCGTTCGGCGAGGTGCGCTGGTTCGACATCGACCCGTGCTACGTGTTCCACGTCGCCAACGCCTACGACGATGGCAATGCCATTGTGCTGCAGGCGGTTCGCTATCCCGAACTGTGGCGGGACACCAGTGGGTTCGAGACCGACGGTGTGTTGTGGAGCTGGACGATCGACCTGCAGACCGGAACGGTCACCGAGCGCCAGCTCGACGACCGCGCGGTGGAGTTCCCGCGCATCGACGACCGGCTGGCCGGCCTGCCCGCCCGCTACGCCGTCTCGGTCGGCGAGAACGAGCTGGTGCGCTACGACCTGACCACCGGCAGCGCCGTCGAGCACAGGTTCGGCACCGCGAAGTCACCGGGCAAGCCCGGCGAGGCCGTCTTCGTCCCGTCGACCAGCGGGCCTGCCGACGAAGGCAACGGCTGGTACCTCGGCTACGTCTACGACCCGGCCCGCGACGGCAGTGATCTGGTGATCGTCGACGCGTCCGACTTCGCGGCTGAGCCGGTCGCCAGAATCAAGCTCCCGCATCGTGTCCCGTTCGGATTCCACGGAAACTGGATCTCGGCATGAGTAACGTCACCAGCCATGGCGGTGACATGGCTCGACGAACCGGAAGCCCACGACTTCGACGCGGCTGCTGACTACCTGAGCATGGTCGGCGACCCAGACGTCGTCGAGAAGACGGTGGCGGCACTGCGTCGCGCCGAAGTGGTGTACCGCGAGGCCAAGGACATTCTGCGGGCGGCGGATCTGGCGCTGCTGCCGACGTCGAACCCGCACGTGAAGGCCGACCTCGCCAAGATCCACGCGGGCAAGCGGCTCTCACCCATCCTTCTGGTACGCGGCAACGCGATGGTCGGTGCGGGGCTGCAGATCGCCGACGGCTACCACCGGGTGTGCGCGAGCTACGTCACCGACGAGAACACCTCTATCCCTTGCCGTTTGGTGTCCTGGCAGGCATGACCGGCTTCGGCTTCAACACGCTGGCCCTGCTGGTAGCGATCGGTCTGGCTGGACCCGCTGCTGGCATCGCTTCCGGGAGTGCGCATTCCCGTGGTGATCGGCGAGCTGCTCGTCGGTGTCGTCGTCGGGCAGACCGGCTTCGGCATCGTCGATCACACCGACCCGACGTTCGCGCTGCTGGCCAATGTCGGCTTCGCGCTGGTGATGTTCGTCGTCGGCACGCATGTCCCGGTGCGTGACAGCTCCCTGCGGTCTTCCATTCCCAAGGCCATCGCCCGTGCGGTTCTGGTCGGGGCCGTCGCGGCCGTGCTGGGCGTGGCGCTGGCGGCGGCCTTCGGCACCGGTCACGCGGTGCTGTATGCGGTCCTGATGGCCTCGTCGTCTGCTGCGCTTGCGCTGCCGGTGATGGACTCGCTGGGCCTTGACGGCCCGCCGGTGCTGTCGGTGACCGCCCAGATCGCGATCGCCGACGCCGCATCAATCGTGCTGTTGCCGTTGGTCATCGATCCGTCTCGGGCCACCCGGGCAGCGCTGGGCGCACTGGCGATCGCGGGCGGCGCGTTCGTCCTGTTCCTGGTGTTGCGTGCGGCCGGCCGCCGCGGGCTGCGCAGGCGGCTGCACCACTTCTCGGAGAAGCGCAGGTTCGCCCTGGAACTGCGGTTCAGCCTGCTATCGCTCTTCATCCTCTGCACGCTGGCGACCGCCACGCACGTGTCGATCATGCTCGCCGGTTTCGCACTCGGTCTGGTCGTGGCCGCCGTCGGACCACCGCGCCGGCTGGCGCGGCAGCTGTTCGGTATCACCGAGGGCTTCTTCGCCCCACTGTTCTTCGTCTGGCTTGGCGCGTCGCTGCAGGTTCGCGAACTCGGCGAACGACCGGGCTTCATCCTGCTGGGCATCGGCCTGGGAGTTGGTGCCCTGCTTGCGCATTGCGCCGCGCGGGCGCTGGGCCTACCGCTGACGCTGGCCGTCCTGTCGGCCGCGCAACTCGGTGTTCCCGTCGCCGCGGCGACACTGGGCACGCAGCAACATCTGCTCGCCGCTGGCGAGCCGTCGGCGTTGATGCTCGGCGCGCTGCTGACGATCGCCTCGACATCGATCGCGGGCATGATCGCGGGTCGGCGTCAGAGAGCGGACTCCAACGAGTCGGCCGGATAGGCAGCGGCCCGGTGCGTGTTCGGGCTTACGCCGTAGGCCCGTTTGAACGCGCTGCTCAACGCGAACGGTGTGCTGTAGCCGACCTGTCTGGCCACCGCCGCGATCGTCGCCTCGCTGGACCGTAGCAGGTCCGCCGCCAGCGCCAGGCGCCAGCCGGTCAGGAACGCGATCGGCGGCTCGCCTACCAGCTCGGCGAATCGGCGCGCGAACACCGCACGCGAAGATCCAACGGCCGCTGCGAGATTCGCCACCGTCCACGGGTGTGCCGGGTTGTTGTAGATCAGCCTCAGGGCAGGCCCCACCACCGGATCGTGTTCGGCGTGCCACCAGGGCGGCGCGTTTCCGTCGCGGTCGAACCATGTGCGCAGCACGGCGATCAGCAGCACGTCGAGCAGCCGGTCCAGGTATGCCTCCTGGCCGGATCCGTCGCGTCCTGCTTCTTCGGCCAGCAGATCGATCAACGGCGTGTCCCACTCATGTGCGCGCAGCACCAGCACCGTCGGCAGCGCGTCGAGCAGCCGGGCACTGACCTCGCTGTGACCCTCGTAGGCGCAGACGATCGATCGGCTGGAACCACTGGCGCTGTTGCCCCATGTCCGGACGCCGAGCGACATTTCGAATCGCAGGTCGTCACCCGACGGCGTGGTGCAGCGCTGGCCGGGATGGATGACGACCATCGGCTCGGTGGCGGGGTCGTCGGCGAACACGTAGTGCTCGGTGCCCCGCGTCAGCGCGACATCGCCCGCGTCCAGCCACACGGTTCCGCTGCTCTCGCCGGTGATGGCCGCCCTGCCGTGGGTCTGGCAGATCAGGGTCAGCGGCGCCTCGTCGCGGATGCTCATCGACCACGGCGGGTCGAGCGATCATCCGCAACACGAATGCGCCCCGCGCCCGCACCCCGTCGAGCAATCCGACAACGGCGTCCATGGTTTGCATCCTCCTCGCGTCCGGACGCCGGGAGCCTACCCATTTGTGCGGGCGGCGACGTAGACGGACGCGTATGCGGTCGGGACGGTCAACGATGGATCGTCTCCGGTGAAGATCGGTTGACTTCAGACATGAACACGAGCCCCGTCGTCATCCTCACCTCCATCGCCGCCATCGCCAGCGCCGCCGCGGCCGGAATGATGTATGTCTTCTCCACCTTCGTGATGCGCGGCCTGGATCGCACCGGCCCGGTCGACGCGATCACCGCGATGCGCGGCATCAACGTCGAAGCCAACTCCAACGCGCCGTTTCTGCTGGCGTACCTCGGGGCGGCATTGCTCGCCGCGGCGCGTCGGCGTCGTCGCCGTGGTCCAGATTCGTCAGCCCGGCAGCGGATGGCTGTTGGCGGGCGCCGTCTTCGGCGTGCTGGGCGCCGTCATCACGATGGCGTTCAACGTGCCGCTGAACAACCACCTCGACACCGTGGATCCCGCCGCACTGTCGGTGGCCGACGCCGCGCGCGAATGGGCAGGCCTACTTGTCGACGTGGACGGCGTGGAACCACGCCCGCACCGTGGCCGCAGTCATCGCGTCTGCACTGATGCTGATCGGTCTGCGCTATCGCTGAGTCGGCTAGCTCGGCGGCGCGAAGCCGCCGGCGTCGGGCGGCGGACGGCGGTGTGGCACGGCGGTGGTGCGGGGCGCCCACTGCTGTGGTGGCTGCGTCTGCAGGCGGGCATCGGGCCGCAGCCGTCTCCAGCTCCCGGCGGTGCCGTTCGGCCAGCACGGCGGCAAGCACGTACTGCGGCGGGACGCCAGGCGGTGGTGGTGGCGAGATCCGTGCGACGACGTCGCCTGCGATCCGATACGCCATCTGATCGCGGATCTGGGGATCCAATTGCGGTGCCCGAGAGAGGAATTGGCGGGCCAACTCGGCCTGTTCGGGGCCAAGGCCGGACAGCTGCAGCGACGACGCCCACCAGGCCAGCGGACGGCGGCATCACCGGCGGTGGTGACAGCTTCGGTCCGCGCTCGCTGATCACCACGGTGCCTGCGAATACGTCGCCGATGCGTTTGCCCTTCGACGACAGCAGGCTGCAGATCACCGCGGGTCCGCCGAAGAACATCCAGATCTCCACGAACGACGGCCAGCGCACGAAACAGCGCCTGGCGGAAGCGTTCCGGGCCGCCGTCGTCGGAGACCACCCGCAGCCCGAGCGCCATCTTGCCCAGCGTCCTGCCTCGGGTCGCGCTTTCGAACACCAGCGGATAGCCGATCGAGCGTCAGCACGGTGAAGATGATCAGCACCGCGCCCGACAGCGCGGGATCGAACTGGCTCAGCGTCGCCGCCCACAGCATCACGCCGATGATGTAGCCGATGAAGATCACCGCGACGTCGATCAGCGCCGACAGCGCACGGACCGGTAGTTGGGCGATCTGCACGTCGAGCACGACGGCGTCGCCGGTCACCACCTGTTCTGCCTGGCCGACCATGACGAACCACGCTACTAGGATTTGCCAGGTGGATGTCGACGCGTTCGTGCTCGCCCATCGCCCGACGTGGGACCGGCTCGACGCGCTGGTCAAGCGGCGCAGGCGGCTGACCGGCGCCGAGGTCGACGAGCTGGTCGACCTCTACCAGCGGGTGTCGACACATCTGTCGATGGTGCGGACGGCGTCCAGCGATTCGGTGCTGGTGGGCCGGTTGTCGTCGCTGGTGGCTCGGGCCCGGTCGGCGGTCACCAGCGCTCACGCACCGCTGTGGAGCGAGTTCGTCCGCTTCTGGACCGTGTCGTTCCCCGTCGTCGCCTACCGGTCGTGGCGGTGGTGGCTCGGAACGGCGGTGGCGTTCTTCGATCGTGACACGTGATCATCGCTATGTGGGTGGCGGGCAATCCCGAGGTGCAGGCGACCGTCGGAACCCCCAGCGAGATAGACCAATTGGTCAACCACGACTTCGCCGACTACTACAGCGAGAACCCGTCGGCGTCGTTCGCGCTGCAGGTGTGGACCAACAACTCGCTGGGTGGCCGCCCAATGCATCGCCTTCGCGCTGCTGCTCGGCATACCCATCCCGTGGATCCTGTTCCAGAACGCCGCCAACCTCGGACTCATCGCGGGCCTGATGTTCAACGCCGGAAAGGGCGACATCATGCTCGGCCTGCTCGCCCCGCACGGACTGCTCGAGCTGACCGCGGTGTTCCTGGCCGGTGCCGCAGGCATGCGGCTGGGCTGGACGGTGATCTCGCCCGGCAACCGACCCCGCGGACAGGTGCTGGCCGAGCAGGGCAGGGCGGTGGCGTCCGTCGCGGTCGGACTGGTCGTCGTGCTGCTGGTTTCCGGCCTGATCGAAGCCTTCGTCACGCCGTCGCCGTTGCCGACCTTCGTGCGCATCGGCATCGGCGTGCTCGCCGAAGCCGGCTTCCTGTACTACGTGATTCACTTCGGCCGCAAGGCCGTCAGGGCGGGCGAGACCGGCGACGTGGAAGATGCGCCGGACGTCGTGCCGACGCGCTGAGCCTAGAGCCTGCCGGTGGCCTTCATCGCCAGGTAGTGGTCGGCCAGCGCCGGGGCCAACTCCTCCGGCGGCGCGTCGACGACGTCGACCCCGCTGCGTCGCAGCCGAGATGCGATCGTCCGCCGGTCGTTGCGGGCCCGCTCGGCTGCCGCGGCGTCGTACACCTGGGCGGCGTCGGCCCTGCCTGCGGCGAGCTGGTCGACGCGTGGGTCGGACACCGCGGCCAGCAGCACCTGGTGCTTGGCCGACAGCTGCGGCAACACCGTCCATCAACCCCTCGTCGAGCGCCGACGCATTCAGGTCGGTCATCAACACCACGAGCGCGCGCCGGCGGACGCGCCGCCGTACGGCGGCCACCATCGCCGTGGCATCAGACTCCACCAGCGCGGGCTGCAGCGGGGCCATCGCATTCACCAATTGTGCGAGCAGTTCGGTGCGCGACGCGTTGAAGACGCCCGGCCCGGCTCACCCGGTCGTGGGCGAGGAAGTCGACGTGGTCGCCCGCCCGCGACGCAAGCGCGGCCAACAGCAGCGCGGCGTCCATCGACCAGTCGAGCCGCGGCCAGCCGCCCGGGTCGGCCTTGGTCGGGTCGACGCCGACGCGTCCCGCCGATGTGCGGCCGGTGTCGAGGACGATCACCACGCGACGGTCGCGCTCGGGCCGCCACGTGCGCACCACGACGTCGGCCCGGCGCGCGGTGGCGCGCCAGTCGATGGACCGGACGTCGTCACCGATGACATATTCACGCAGAGAGTCGAATTCGGTGCCCTGGCCGCGGATCAGCACCGGCACCATGCCCTCGAGCTCGCGCAGCTTGGCCAGTCGCGACGGGAGATGCTTGCGGGACAGGAACGGCGGCAGGATCCGGATCTGCCACGGGCACCCGATGTGACGTCTGCCGGCCGGCAAGGCCAAGCGGTCCGATGGAGCGCGCCGTGACCAACGCCGAATGCTGGTCGCCGCGGCGCACGGGCCGCAGCCAGGTTTCCACCTGAATCTGTTGCCCCGCAGGCAGGTCCAGGTCATGGACGCGTGGCTCGGCCCGTCCGCTGGGCGGCCAGGCATCGCGGACCTGACCGCGAAACCGGCGGCTGCCGGTGTTCTCGATCGCCAGCCTCGCGGCAACGGGCTGGCCGAGCCGCGCTGCGGTGTCCCCGGATCTGGTGAACTGCAGCCGACGGGTGTCGGCGGCCAACGACGACATCCAGCATCACCGCCGCCACCAGCAGCACCAGCAGCACGGTGAATGCCGTTGCGGGCCAGGGTGATAAGCGCGATCGGCAGAATGCAGATCAGCGCCGACCAGCGCCGGTGCGGCCGGTGAGGACCACTATCGGGGCACCGGAACAGAGGCCAGGATGCCGTCGAGCACGCCGTCGGGATTGGCGCCCTCGAGTTCGGCCTCCGGCCGCAGCGCCACCCGGTGCCGCAGCGTCGACCGGGCCATCGCCTTGACGTCGTCGGGTGTGACGTAGTTGCGGCCCGACAGCCATGCCCACGACCGCGCGGTGGCCAACAGCGCCGTCGCTCCGCGCGGTGAGACACCGAGCTGCAGCGACGGGGAATGCCTTGTGGCGCCGACGATATCGACGATGTAGCCGAGCACTTCGTCGGCGACCAGGACCTCGCTGCACGGCCGCACGCCCTGCGGCCAGCTCGGCAGCGCCCGCGACGGGTCGCACCGCGGACAGGTCACGCGGGTCGAAGCCGCGGGCGTGCCGGTCCAGGATCGCGATCTCCTGGTCGCGTGGCGGCAACGGCACGTTGAGCTTGAGCAGGAACCGGTCCAGCTGCGCTTCGGGGAGCTGGTAGGTGCCCTCGTACTCGATGGGGTTCTGGGTGGCCGCGACGATGAACGGGTCGGGTAGCGGGCGCGGCTGGCCCTCGACGCTGACCTGCCGTTCCTCCATCGCCTCCAGCAGTGCAGCCTGGGTCTTCGGCGGGGTCCGGTTGATCTCGTCGGCGAGCAGCAGGTTGGTGAAGACCGGCCCGGGATGGAACTCGAATTCGGCGGTGCGGGCGTCGTAGACCAGCGAACCGGTGACGTCACCGGGCATCAGGTCCGGCGTGAACTGCACCCGCTTGAACTCCAATTGCAGCGCCGCAGCCAGTGTCCGCACCAGCAGGGTCTTGGCGACGCCGGGCACCCCTTCGAGCAGTACGTGCCCGCGGCACAGCAGCGCGATCACGAGCCCGCTGACCACGGCGTCCTGACCGACGACCACCTTGGCGATCTCGGCACGCAACGCGAGCAATGCGTTTCGTGCGGACTCCCGGTCGATTGTCTGGGCTGCTGGCTGAGTCACGACTGTGCGACCTGCCTTTCGATGTTGTCGAGCGCGTGGGCAAGGTTAACCAGGTCGGTGTCCGTCGCGGGCGGCGGACCAAAGAGCGCGTGCCCGACGACGTTCGGGTCCCCAGCGCTGCGCTGCGCGATGGTCTGGATGATGGCCGCCGGCTCGGCGTTCGGACCGAGGCCCAGCCGCGGGAGCAGCCGCTGCAGGGTCGCCGTCCGCAGTGCCTCGGCGGCGCGGTCGCTCGCGCGCCGGGACCGGTACAGCCTGCCGCGGCCTTCGACGGTTTCCGAGGCCCGCACCACGACCGGCAGGTGCTCGGCGACCAGCGGGCCGATGCGCCGAGCCTTTCCACAGCGCAAGCAACAGTACGACCAGGCACAGTTGCCAGAACGATCCATCTGACGTTGTCGGGAATGAGATCGGAAAGTGATGCCCCGCCTGATGATTCGCCCTCTGTGTGTTGAGGTGCATACCAGATGACCCGCGGTTGATCGCCGGCGAGGTTCATTGCCAGCGCGGCGTTGCCTCGCTTCAGGAGACCGGCGTTGGTCATGAAGTCGGCGGTGCCGACGACCGTCACGGTGCGGCCGTCATCGCGGTAGCGGACGACGGCGCCGTCGTAGCACCGCGTGACCGGCACGTCGCCGGCGGCTTCGAAGGTGTCGCTCCCATCGAGTTGTACGTCCCCGGCCCGGGTAGCCTCCCGCAGGTCGCAGTCCGGAGGGCCGCCGAAGCTGCCCGCCGCAGCGCGGCGAACCGCGGGCGCGAGCGCCTCCCTGGTGCGCGACACCGGTTCGACGACAAGCCGATCGCCGGGGACTGCCGCCAGCCGATGGAGGATGTCGTCGTCGACGAGGTGGACCGTCTGCACCGTCACCACCAGTGTGTCCGGTCTAGCAGCGCGTTCGACCGCAGTGATGTCGTCGGCGACTACCACGTCGACGCCGTGGTCGCGCAGCAACGCCACCAATGCGTGCGCGCCATCGGAAGAGGTTGACGCAGGGTCCATTCGGCCACCGGGCCGCGGCGCAGTCAGGTACGTCGTGACACCGGCGACAATCGACACGACCACCAGCGCCAACAGCGAGCCAGCGTGCACTGCGCCACCGTTGCCCTATCGTCGGGGTGACGACCGTCATCGCACCGCCGTCCAGGCATCTTCGGCAGGCTTCCGCGGGCATGACGGCGGTGGATGCACCGTGGGACCGCAGGTGGTCGTCGAGATCCGCGACAATCCGGTATGCGATTTCGGTACCCGGTCGCTCGCCATACGTGACGTCGTTGAAAGCATCTGCGGCTTGGCGGAATTCACCGGCAAGCGCGGGAACTTCGGCACCGGCGTCCTTGGCCAGCTCGGTCGCTGTCCGCCCGGGAACCGGGTTCAGCACGCCGTCTTCCTCGAGCTGGCGGGCGACGGCCCTCAACCGATGACGGATCGCAGCGGACCAATTGCCAACCGCCGCATACTGTTCGGCGGTGGCACGATGCTGTGCGGCGCTGAGCTCGTGCGTGTCGAAGAGGGCATGCCGGCCGTCACGGTTGGTCCGCATCGTGCGGCGCGCGATTCGCACCGCAACCACAATCGCCACCGCGAGAATGATGAGCAGCACGCTGATGGTGAACCAGCCCCCGGGCAGCTTCGAGCCTTCCATGGCGATGCGGTAGAGCAGTTCGTCGAGCCAGTCCGAGAGCCGATCGGTCCAGAGAAGCCTTGGGATAGATGGGTTTTGCGAGTTCATGCTGCGCGGCCTCGTGGGCGGCCTCGCGGTCGATGTCTATCGCGGGCACGTCACGGCTGCCGGGTGAGCCACAGGTGGTCGGTCGAATCCGGTGCCGCACCAGGCGCGATTGCCGCGCCGGTCTGCAGTACCAGGTCGAACGCCTCGGCGCGGATCCGTCGATCGGTGTACAGCAGCACGATCGCGCCCGCGCTGAACGGGGCGGTGATGATCTGGCCGATCGCGCCGCCGATTGCGACCAGCCCCAGCGCGATCAACAGCGTCATGGTGGATTCCGTGCCGAGCAGCAGGATCTGGCCGCCGACGCTGAACGGTATCGCCACCGCGCCGGCGACAACACCGGCGACGATCGTGGCGAGCAGTTTGATGCCAAGCACCCGCCAGAAGTCGTTCTTGATCAGCCTGATCGACCGCGGATATCGACGCGAATACCCCGAGTCGCTCCAGCACGATGAGCGGCGCGGCGAAACTGAGCACCGTCCAGAGGTAGACCAGCAGCGCAATCAATCCAAGACCCAGCGGAATGGCCAGCACGACCGCCGCCACGCCACTCATCATCGCGACGAGGGCGACCACGAACGACCACGACAGCGATGAGCAGAAGGACGTCCGAGGAGCCACATCAGGCTGAAGCCGATCAGGGCGAGCAGTCGTGCCGCGGACCCGGCGCCACGCCTCCTCGATGGTGATGCCCTGCGCCGAACACCGCCCGCCCCACGATGACCGTCAGCATGCCGCTCAGCAGGATCGACGACAGCAGTGTGGTGATCGCGCTGGCGATGCCCGACGCCGACGACCCGAGGGCCGCGGCCGTCGACGCTTGCTCGCCGCGCAGCACGCCGAGTTCACCGGTCGCGGCGAGCGGTCCGATCTGCAGGACCAGCGAGATGATCTGGGCGATCACCACGACGACTGTGGTCAACCCCAGCGTCGCCTTGGGATTGGCGCGGATGTAGGCGACGGCGCCGTTGAGGATGTCGGTCAGGGTCAGCGGCCGCAGCGGGATGACGCCCGGCTTGAGTGCCTGGGGCGCGGCGACATAGCCAGGCGGGGGATAACCCGGTGGCGGATAGCCCGGCGGTGGGTAACCGGGCGGCGGTGGATAGCCGTGGTAGCCCGGTGGCGGATAACCCTGGTAGCCGGGCTGCGGGTAGCCCGCATATCCCGGCGGTGGGATAGCCGGGCGGCGGGAACCCCGGCGGCGGTGGGAATGCCTGACCGAACCCGCCGGCGTCGTTGCTCATGGCCACCATCCTGTCGATCACCGCCAAAATTGACAACGCGACCGGCGGTTCGACGGAGACGGCCGGCCGCCAACGCTACGGTGGCCGCATGTCAACCGAGATCACCGTGCGAGGATCCTTCGAAGCGTTTCAGGCGCCCGAACGCGCGACCGTGCACGCCACCGTCGCCTTCGAGGGCCCGGCGATGGAACCGGTTTACGACCGGGTGGCACGCGACCTCGAAGCCGTCAAGGCGTCGGTCGACGCCGTTGAGGACCGGTGACCACGGTCCCGTGACGTGGTGGTCGGCGGAGCAACTGCGGACCTGGTCGACACGGCCGTGGAACAAGGACGGTGTCCAGCTGCCGCTCGTCCATCACGCGAGCGTCGGCATCGAGGTGAAGTTCCGCGACTTCTCCGCACTGTCGCGCTGGGTCGGCCAGCACGTATCGAGCACCGACGGATTCCGGGTCGACCGCGTCGAATGGGCCCTCACGTCGAAGCGTCGCACGGAACTGCAGAGGCAGGTCCGCACTCGTGCGGTCGAGGATGCCGTCATCCGCGCGCAGCAGTACGCCGACGCGCTCGGGCTCGGCAGGATTCGACCGGTCGCCATCGCCGACGCGGGCATGCTCGGTGACAACCTCCGTCCGGAGGGTGGCGGCGGAGGCATCGCATTGCGCTCGGCCGCCGCGCCCGGCGGAGGTCCGGACGTCGAGCTCGTGCCGGAGGACATCGAGGTCTCCGCGGCGGTCGACGCGCGGTTCGTCGGCGAGGACGCCGAAGGCACGGCGTAGCGTTTGCGACATGGCGGAACTCAACGACCGGCTGCGGGCAGACCTGACCGCCGCGATGAAGTCGCAGGACCGGCTGCGCACCGCGACGCTGCGGATGCTGCTGTCCGCGATCAAGAACGAAGAGGTGTCCGGCAAGGAGCCGCGCGAGCTGTCCGACGCCGACGTGCTCAAGGTGCTGGCGCGGGAGGCGAAGAAACGCGCCGAATCCGCGGAGATCTACACGCAGAACGGTCGCGGCGAGCTGGCAGCCAATGAGCACGCCGAGGCCCGCGTCATCGACGAGTATCTGCCCACGCCGCTGACCGAAGCGGAACTGGCCGACGTGGTCGACACCGCCATCGCGCAGGTGGCCGAGGACACCGGTGAAGCGCCGGGCATGAAGCAGATGGGCCTCGTGATGAAGGCGGCGAACGCGATCGCCGCGGGCAAGGCCGACGGCGCCCGGCTCTCGGCGGCGGTGAAGGCGCGACTGTAGCCGTTTCGCCGTCCGACACCCGGGTAACCGGGAAGCATGACGCGTTTTGGCTACACCCTGATGACCGAACAGAGCGGACCTAAAGAGCTTGTCCGTTATGCCGTTTCGGCGGAGCGCGCTGCCGAGCCTAGTGTGTGGAAGGCGTTGTCGTGCAGCAGGAATTCTATTCTGCCTAGGCGCCGGTGGTCCCGCTGTTGGGGTTCTCGATGCACGACAGATCGACGTATACCGTTTGAAATTGTCCGGATTCGAGGGGGCCACTCACCACGGGGTGAGTGCCGAGAACTTGGCAGTGTCTCTTCTGGTAGTCGTCCATCGAGGCGGCGTCCCTGCCGAGGCCGTTCAACATGACGTTGTATCCCCAGCTCTGGAGTTGACTCACGACGTCACCGGCGTAGGTGCCGAGATTCTGGACGTTGTCGGCGTGCGCGACGGCAACCCCGAAGCATCCGCCGGTCGTGAGCGATATCGCGAAAAGCGCCTTTCCGATCATCAGAGTTCTCCTTTGAACTCAAGCTGAACTCAAGATGAACAGAAGTTTAACTCTGTCTGTGAGCGGCGCCGCCGTCTTGGCGTTAAAAGCGCAGGCCTCGGGGTCGATTCCGTCAGTCGGTCGGGGTGACTCCCAGGTCGACAAGCAGCGTCCGTACCTGTTGCTCGATCGCGTCGCGGATCGGTCTCACGACGTCGAGAGGTTGTCCCGCCGGGTCCGGTAGAACCCACTCCTCGTAGCGCCGTCCCGGCAGGATCGGACAGGCATCGCCGCAACCCATGGAGATGACCACGTCAGCGGCTTCGAGCATGGCCGTGGTCCACGTCTTCGGCTGCTCGCCGGCAATGTCAATTCCCTTCTCCGCCATGACCTCGACCGCAGCGGGGTTCACACCCTCGGCGGGTGCGGATCCGCCCGAGTAGACCGTTGCTCGGTCGCCTGCGAGGTGTTTGAAGAATCCCATGGCCATTTGGGAGCGACCTGCGTTGTGCGTGCAGAGGAACAGTACGGCGGGCTTTGTCACGTCGGCTCCGTTCGTGAGGCCGCAGAATCGGGTAGTTCGTGGGGGACGACGGCCTGGTCTGCGGTGCGGCTTGCGTCCGGGTACAGGTAGGCGGTGAGAGCCAAACCGACCAGCCCACCCACGATTTGGGCTGCGACGAACAGTGGAACTGACGAAGGAGAGATTCCGGCGAAGCTATCGGAAAACATCCGACCCACCGTCACAGCAGGATTGGCGAACGAAGTGGAACTGGTGAACCAGTACGCCGCGCCGATGTAGGCACCGACCGCTGCTGCCGACAGCCCGGTCCGTCCGGTCCGCGCTAGCGCAAAGACCACCACGATAAGCCCCGCCTTGCAACCACTTCGCCGACAAGATGCCCCGGCGTCAAGCGTTCTTTGGTGGCGATCTGTATGGCTGAGCGGTCGAACATCACGTTGGCCAGGACGGCACCAACGACCGCCCCAAGAACCTGTGCAGTCGCGTAGAGACCGAGCAATCGGATGCCCATGCCTGTTCGCGAATGCCGACCCAACAGCCAATCAATAAATGACACAACAGGATTGAAGTGTGCGCCCGACACCGGACCGAACACGAGAATCAGGACGCCAAGGCCGAGCGCAGTCGCAATCGAGTTTTCCAGCAACTGCAATCCCGTATCGCCGGGTGACAACTGCTGAGCCGCGATGCCAGAGCCGACCACGACACTGACGAGCATGCCGCTGCCTGCGAACTCGGCAGCTAGCCGCCGGATCGCCGCCGCACCACGTCCGTGCGTGTTCACTGTCTTATCGGCAGCACGACGTCTCGGGGTTGTCGCCGAAGGTGTCGGAGTCCGCCAGGACTGTGTAGACCTCCCATCGTTCACCGTCAGGTGCGGTGACCCACACCTTGTCTTGCTCAGCGAAGCAGCAGGTGGTTCCGATCTCCTCTTCGGTGAACATGGCTTCGTCGGACAGTCGGGCAATCTCGGCATGCACGGTCTCGCTGGACTCGACTTCGACACCGAGGTGGTTGAGTGTCCCGCCGTGGCCGGGGTTTTCGATGAGAACGAGCTTCAACGGGGGTTCGGCTACGGCGAAGTTCGCATATCCCGGCTTGACCTTGGCGGGCGTGGTGTTGAACAGCTTCGAGTAGAAGCCGATGGCCTCGTCCAGGTCATCGACATTCAGGGCCAGTTGTGCTCGGGACATGACGACTCCAACCTTTGCGACTTATGTCGAACAGTTCGATTCCTGATCGTGCCACCTCTTCGATATATGTCAACAAGGTGTGGCAGAATGAGGCCGTGCCCAAGACGTTGCCTTCTGTCGATATGTCCGCCCCGGTGTGTTGCTCACCTGTTGCGGCCGGCCCCGTGGACGATGAGGCTGCGTTGGAGATTGCGTTGCGACTCAAGGCTTTAGCTGACCCGGTGCGAGTCAAACTCGTGTCTCTGCTGTTCAGTTCCGGCGTGGGCGAACTGTGTAGTTGCGACCTGGCCTCGGCGGTCGAACTGAGTGAATCAACCGTCAGTCACCACCTGTCGCAGCTGCGACGCGCGGGTCTGGTCGAGTCGGAGCGCCGGGGCATGAATGTGTATCACCGTCCGCGCAGAGAGTCACTGGTGGCACTCTGCACGGTGCTCGACCCGAACTGCTGTCAGTAGCGCCTTGGGGGCACCCGCACGCTCAGCGCGACACCGACGAAAGCGATACCAGACTAGGTGCGTCGAGTATTTCCCTACCGGTCCTCTTTGTGCTTAGAACAACGGCTTGAGGGTGTCGGTTCCCGGCGGTAGCCATGCGGGCTCATCGGGTGCCACGGCCCACCTCAGCCCGCCACGACCAGAGAACATCGGGGTCGGGGCTTGCGGTGCAACCCCAGGGGTGGTTGTGCGCAGCGATCAGCCTGCCGCGACGGTGACGACTTCCCCGTTGGGCCGCTGCGACCGACCGGTGTGGCGGTTCATCGGCAACGGCAACGGCTCCAGGGGATGACGGCGGATGTCGAGAGCTTGGTAGCCCACCAGTATCACCAACCCGGCGATGAGCACCGCGGAGGCGCCGGCGTTACCCCACTCCAGTCCGCCATGATCGCGGCTCTTGCTCAGGATGTTGCCCACCACAGCGCCCCAGGGGCGGGTCAGGATGAAGGCGATCCAGAACAGCAGCATGCCGTTGATATTGGTGAAGTAGTGCGCGGCCAACAGCACCAGCATCGCCGCCGTCAGCACCAGCGCGGCGGGTCGCAGTCCCAGGCCCAGCCCGCCCGCCAGGTAGTCCCCGGTGGACGTGCCAAGGCTGTTGGAGAAGACGACGGCGATCCAGAACAGCACCTCGCCGGTGAGGGTGGCGACGTTCTCGACGTTTAGGGTTTGGCCGCTGCGCCACCAGACCAGCATCACCAGAGCCAGGCCACTGCCGAGGATCAGCGCGCCGGTCGCCTGCCCCAGGTGGGACGTGTAGTTGATGAAGTCCGAGATTGTGGTGCCGGCGGTGCTGGTGAGGACCACCACGGTCCAGAACAGAGCCGGGTGAAAACGGCTGGCGCGCAACTGGATTGTCACGGCGACGAGGAAGATGGCGAGTAGCAGCACCGCGGCGCGAAGGGTGCCCAGCCCCAGTGTCTGGGAGAAGTAGTCACCGGCCGTCTCACCGAGTGTGGTGGCCAGGATTTTGATTGCCCAGAACAGCGCGGTGATGTGCGGCAGTTTGCGCAACACATACTGGCCGGGCGTCCGGGGCATGTCCCTGTAGACCTCAGACTTGCCCGCCATGTCTATTTCCCTTCGACCGGATGTGATGGTCTGAAGTGTCGCAGGCTGGCGCGCCGCGAGCGACCCGCACGAAATCGGCGCGCCGCTTCTGGACACAGCGAGTTCCCAGTTAGGTTATGAGGCCCGGCTTTGTGCGCGCGATCACCTTCTGCGGTCACACTGCCGCGTCATTGGCTATCAGTGCCGGAGCGAATGTGAAGGCTGTGCAGACGATGCTCGGCCACAAGTCGGCTGCCTGACGTTGGATACCTACGCCGACCTGTTCCCTGACGATCTTGAGGCTGTCGCGGATGCTCTGGACGAGGCTGCGCAGACGATGAATCTGCTGTGGACGCACTGCGGACGGACGCCGGTGCTGAAGCCTGAAACGACAACGCCCCGACCTAGCTTTTGCTGGTCAGGGCGTTGCTTTCACTGTCGGGGTGGCGGGATTCGAACCCACGACCTCTTCGTCCCGAACGAAGCGCGCTACCAAGCTGCGCCACACCCCGCGTGAAGCCACGACAGCGTATCGCACCCGCCACGTGTGCTGCCAAATCGATAATCGGAGCCCTGCGCGCCACTGAGCGGGGCGAAATGGGCACCTCGAGCGACGCAAATCACGCCACGCCGCGGGATGGATCTGGATTGTCGGAGTGGTTATGCACAATGACGGCAAGTAGCCGTGTAACGGTCGAAACGAGGCGCGAGATGACTGGGTTAGGAGCATCCATCTACGTGGGCTTCTTCGCCCTGGCCGCGTTGTGGCTGTTCTTGACCTCCGACGGGCCCCTCACCAGGGACTCCGACGGTCAGAGCCAGCGTCCGGATCGCTCGAACTCCACGAGCACACCGGCGGCGGTCGACGGGTCGAGCCCAGCGCTGTCCAGCCACTCGTCACTGAAA
Source organism: uncultured Actinomycetota bacterium (assembly GCA_963813275.1). Taxonomy (GTDB): domain Bacteria; phylum Actinomycetota; class Actinomycetes; order Mycobacteriales; family Mycobacteriaceae; genus Mycobacterium. The sequence goes on from CAWEYH010000008.1 coordinate 117,511, forward strand.
TAGGTGTCGGTGTAGCGATCGCCGCTGTCGGCGATCAGGGTGACGACCGACCCACTGCGCCCCTCGGCGACCATCTCGGCCAGCAGACAGAACGCACCCCACAGATTCGTCCCCGTTGACGGCCCGACGCGGCGGTCGAGCACGGTGCTGACGTGACGCGCGGCGGCGACCGACGCGGCGTCGGGCACCGTGATCATGCGGTCGACCACATCGGGCAGGAAGGACGGCTCGACCCGCGGGCGGCCGATGCCCTCGATCCGTGACGACATTCCGGTGACGACATCGTCGCGGCCCTGCGCATACGCGGGGAAGAACGCGGAGTTCTCCGGATCGACCACACACAACCGGGTCGCGTAGCGGCGGTATCGGATGTAGCGCCCGATGGTCGCGCTCGTCCCGCCGGTGCCCGCTCCGACGACGATCCACTCCGGTATGGGATGGGCCTCCTGGGCCATCTGCGCGTAGATCGACTCGGCGATGTTGTTGTTGCCGCGCCAGTCGGTGGCCCGCTCCGCGTTGGTGAACTGGTCGAGATAGTGCCCGCCCGTCTGCTCGGCCAAACGTTCGGCCTCGGCGTACATCTGTGAGGACTCTGCGACGAAATGGCAACGCCCGCCTTGAGATTCGATGAGCGCGATCTTGGAGGCGCTCGTCGATGAGGGCATCACCGCAATGAACGGCAGGCCGAGCAGGGCCGCGAAATACGCTTCGGAGACCGCCGTCGATCCCGACGACGCTTCGATGACGGTGGTGTTCTCGCCGATCCAGCCGTTGCACAGCGCGTACAGGAACAGCGATCGCGCCAGCCGGTGTTTCAGGCTCCCGGTGATGTGTGTCGACTCGTCCTTCAGATACAGCGCGACGTCAACGCCGTCGCACCAGGCCGACGGCAGCGGGTAGCGCAGCAGATGGGTGTCGGCGCTGCGCCGCGCATCGGCCTCGATCAGCCGAACCGCATTGTCCACCCACTGGCGTGGTTGGCTGCGACTCGCGATCGAAGCCGCGTCGGTCACCGCACCGAAGCAGTCGGGTGGGATTGTCCGGCCCGCGTCTGGGCGTCACGACCGCCGGTCGGCGCGGCCACCAGGGTCAGCAGCGTCGCCTCTGGCCTGCAGCAGAACCGCAGGGGAGCGAACGGTGACGTCCCGATGCCGGCCGAGACGTGCAGCGCCATGTGGGCACCCCACGTCGACGCGCCCTTGGCCCGTGACCGGTCCAGGTCGCAGTTCGTGACGATGGCCCCGTAGAACGGCAGGCAGAGCTGACCGCCGTGGGTGTGGCCGGCCATCACCAGCTGATAGCCGTCGGTCGCGAACCGGTCCAGCACCCGCGGCTCGGGCGAGTGCGCCAGGCCCAGCCGCAGGTTCGCAGTCGGATCGGCCGGCCCGGCGATCGTCTCGTAGCGGTCGCGCTTCAGGTGCGGATCGTCCACACCCGCTACGGCGATCCGCAGCCCGGCCACGTCGAACTCGCGGCGGGTATGCGTCATGTCGAGCCAGCCGCGCTCGGTGAACGCCGCCCGCAGGTCCTGCCACGGCAGCGGCTCACCGAACGAGCGGTGAGACGGGTTCGTCAGATAGTTGGCCGGGTTCTTCAGCCGCGGGCCGAAGTAGTCGTTGCTGCCGAACACGAAAACCCCAGGCACCGAAAGTAGGTCGCCCAGCGTCTGCACGACGGCGGGCACCGCCTTCGGGTGGGCCAGGTTGTCGCCGGTGTTGACCACCAGATCGGGCTCCAGGCCGACCAGCTCGCGCAGCCACGCCTGCTTGCGTCGCTGGTTGGGCCGCATGTGGATATCGCTGATGTGCAGCACCCGCAGCGGCGTCGAACCCGGGCTCAGCACGGGCATCGTCACCTCGCGCGTGACGAACGCGTTCCGTTCGATGATCGACGCATAGCCGATCCCGGCGACGAGCGAACCGGCGGCAACGGCCGCGGAATTCTTCAGGATCGAAGCGGCGGACATGCAAGGCAGCCTACTGCCAGTCGCGTGCCCATACCGCTTCTCACCCGCCGCGCGTCACCCAGCCCACACCGATTACGGAGGTGGCGGTCCCGCCGGTGGCGGCGGCCCCAGCACCGGAACAGTGATCGGAGGCAGGCCGGGGATCTCGACAACCGTCGAGCCGATCTCGGGTGGCAGGCCCGGAATCCCGGCCGGTGGCGGCGGCGGTGGCGGCGGGATGCCATTGCTGATCTGGAGGGTGACGATCGAGCCCGGCACGGTCTGGCCCGACGGCGACGTGCCAACCACCGTGCCGTAGGACGAGGCGCTGTTGACCGCGTTCGCCTGGTCGGCGACCTGGAAGCCGGCCTCCTTCAGCCGCTGCCGCGCAAGGTCCTGGGTCATGCCCGAAACGCTCGGCACCTTCGACCCCGGCGCCCCGTCGACGTAGCGCGGATCGGTCGGCGGCAGCGTGACCGGACCGAAGCTGTCGGCGATGGGCTTCATCGCGGTGAACCACGTCCGGGCCGGCTCGTTGCCGCCGTACAAATCGCCCGACCCGCACTGGCGCAGCGGATACGAGCACAGATCCGACGGGCTGGTGGAGTCGTCGTAGATGTAGTTCGCGGCCGCGTAGTGGTTCGTGAAGCCGAGAAAACCAGAGGAGCGGTGGGCTTCGGTGGTTCCCGTCTTGCCGGACATCGGCAGGCTCCAGCCGGCAGACCCGGCCGAACCCGCCGCCGTGCCGTTGCCAAGGGCGTCATGACTCAACGCATTGGCCATCGTGTTGGCCAGCCCCTCGGGCACCACCTGATCGCAGGTTTCGGTGGTCACCGACACCTCCGTGCCGTGCCGGTCGAAGACCTTGTCGATCGGGTTCGGCGGACACCACACACCGCCGGAGGCCAGCGTCGCGGCGACGTTCGACAACTCGAGCGCGTTGACCTCGATCGGACCCAGGGTGAACGAGCCGAGGTTCTGCCGCTTGACGAAGTCGGCGAGGCTCTCGTTGCTCTGCGGGTCGTAGTCGCGCGCGGTGCCCGGCAAGGCGTAGGAACGCAGCCCCAGCTTGACCGCCATGTCCACGGTGCGCTGCACGCCGACCTGGGAGATGAGCTTCGCGAACGCGGTGTTCGGCGAGGTGGCAAGCGCATCGGTGACATTCATCTGGCCGCGGTAGTTGCCTGCGTTCTGCACGCACCACGTCGCAGGCGGGCAGCCCTTGGCGCCGCCGCTGCCGAGGCCCTTGGCCTCGAACCGGCTCGGCGCGTCGAGTTGCGCGTTGATGCCCATGCCCATGTCCAGCGCGGCGGCGGTGGTGAATATCTTGAAGATCGAGCCTGCGCCGTCACCGACGAGCGAAAACGGTTGCGGCTGCATGGTTTCGCCGGCGTCGATGTTCAGGCCGTAGGTCCGGTTGCTGGCCATCGCCAGCACCGGGTGCGAGTCCTTGCCGGGTCTGACGACGCTCATCACGCTGGCGACGCCGTCGAGGTCGGGGCTGGCGATGCCGTCGATCGCGGACTTCACCGGGCCCTGGACATCGGGGTCGAGCGTCGTCTTGATCAGGTAGCCGCCCCTGGCCACCTGCTCCTTGCTGATGCCCGCGCGGGCCAGGTAGTCCAGCACGTAGTCACAGAAGAACGCCCGGTCGCCCGCGGCGATGCAGCCGCGGGGCAGCTCTTGCGGCTGCGGCAGGATGCCCAGCGGCTGCTCCTTGGCCGCGCGCAGCGCGTCGGCCTCCTGCGGCAGGTTGTCGATCATGGTGTCGAGCACGAGGTTTCGGCGAGCCAGCGCGCCATCGGGATTGGTGTAGGGGTTCAGCGTGCTGGTGGACTGCACCAGGCCGGCCAGCAGGGCCGCCTGCTGCCAGTTCAGTTCGGAGGCGTTGATCCCGAAGTAGGTCTGCGCGGCGTCCTGCACACCGAAGGCGTTGTTGCCGAACGACACCAGGTTCAGATAGCGGGTGAGGATCTCCGGCTTGGTGAACGTCTTGTCCAGCGTCAGCGCCATCCGGATCTCGCGCAGCTTGCGCGCCGGTGTGGTCTCGATCGCCGCCCGCTTCTCCGCGTCGGTCTGCGCGATCACCAGCAGCTGGTAGTTCTTCACGTACTGCTGCTCGATGGTGGAGCCGCCGCGGGTGTCGACGTTGCCGGACATGTAGCCCGACAGCCCCGTCAGCGTGCCCTTCCAGTCGACGCCGTTGTGCTCGGCAAACCGTTTGTCCTCGATCGAGACGATCGCCAGCTTCATCGTGTTGGCGATCTGATCGCTCGGCACCTCGAACCGGCGCTGCGAATACAGCCAGGCGATGACATTGCCCTTGGCGTCGACCATCGTCGACACCCCCGGCACCTCGCCCTCGACGAGTTGAGCCGAGCCGTTAGCAACCACATCGGAGGCCCGGTTCGACATCAGGCCGAACCCGCCGACGACAGGGAACATCAATCCCGCGGCCACCACACTGGCCAGCAGGCAACACCACGCCAGCTTGATGACCGTGACCGTCGCCGGCGGTCGATTCGGCGGGCGCTCCGGCATGCCCTACAGACTAACTAGGTCACCGGCAGAACTTCCCGCCGCGGCTAAGTTGCCAGCATAAATGGGTTTACGGAACCGTAAGTTAGCCGTTTCGGCGGCGAGTCTGCACGGTTGTCCCAAAAAAGGGGCAAACAAACTGTTGCGTAAATACCGCCTGACCACCTAGCTTGTACCTACAGTGCGATTCAGGTAACAACGACCTGCGCAATGTGGCGTAGATCGCATCAGCGTTCTACACCGGAGGATTTAGCCGTCAAGTAACGGCGGCTGGACTTAAGGGGAACGCTGGTGTCGAGCACACGGCCCGTTGCGCGCAGGACAGGAACCACCTCACTACCCAGCACATTGGTCCAAGGCGCGGAGGCCGAGGCCCGCATCGCCTGGGTTTCGCAGGCCCGCTGTCGACAGGCCGACCCGGATGAATTATTCGTCCGTGGAGCGGCCCAGCGCAAAGCCGCGGTGATCTGCAGGCACTGCCCGGTGATCCTGGAGTGCGGCGCCGACGCCCTCGACAATCGCGTCGAATTCGGCGTGTGGGGCGGCATGACCGAGCGCCAGCGCCGCGCACTGCTCAAGCAGCACCCCGAGGTGGTTTCCTGGGCCGACTTCTTCGCCGCCCAGCGCAAACATCGCAGCGCGGTTTAGACCGCTCCCCATAGGGACGCCGCTAGGCTGCAGACGCCTCGCCGGTGATCTGATCGGCGATGGCGCGCAGCGCCTCCAGGTCCGACACGTCGAACGGCAACGACGGCACGCCGACGATCGACACGTGCGGGTTGGCGCCCGTGAATCGCGACAGCAGCCGAACCTCCCGCTTGGCCGTCCCCGCCCGTGCGGCGTGGATCCTCAACACTGCGACGGTCAGCGACTCAGGATCCTCGGCCTGCAGCGCGTCGGCGGCTTCGGCGGCCTTGTCGGCGTGCAGCGACGACAGCGTCGGATGGGTGCGGTTGAGGATCAGTCCGGCCAGCGGCATGTGTTCCTGAGAGAGCCGGTCGACGAAGAACGACGCCTCGCGCAGCGCGTCCGGCTCGGCCGCCGACACCACGACGAACTGCGTACCGCGTCGCTTCAGCAGCTCGTAGGTGCGATCGGCCTTTTCCCGGAACCCGCCGAACGTGGCATCCAGCGACTGAACGAAAGCCGCTGCGTCGGAAAGCATCTGCGAGCCGAGCACCGTCGACAGCACGCTCATGGCCAGCCCCATCGCGCCCGAGACCAACTTCCCGATGCCGCGGCCGGGGCCCAGCAGCAGCTTCCACAGCCGGCTGTCCATGAAGCCGCCCAACCGTTTCGGTGCATCCAGGAAGTCCAGCGCGTTGCGCGACGGCGGCGTGTCGACGACGACGAGATCCCACCGGTCCTCGGCGAGCAGCTGGCCGAGCTTCTCCATCGCCATGTACTCCTGCGTGCCCGCAAGCGAGGTGGCGACCGTCTGGTAGAACTGGTTGTCCAGAATCGCTTGTGCGCGTTCGGGTCCCGAGTACTGGACCACCATCTCGTCGAACGTGCGCCGCATGTCGAGCATCATCGCGTGCAGCTCGCCGGGGACCTCGGGGGCAAGCGGAACCCGCTGCGGGGTGTTGCCCAGGTCCTTGATGCCCAGCGCCTGGGCCAATCGCTTCGCGGGGTCGATGGTGAGCACGACGACCGTGCGGCCGTACTCGGCGGCACGCAGCGCCATCGCCGCGGCGGTGGTGGTCTTGCCGACACCGCCTGCGCCGCAACACACCACGACGCGATTGGAGGTGTCGCGACAGGATCGACGCCATGTCCAGGGTGGGCGGCGTGGTGCTCATCTGACCCCCTGATGGGCGAGCGCCTCGGCGAGTTCGTAGAGGCTGCCGAGGTCGACACCGTCGGCCAACGCGGGCAGCTCCAGCCGCGGCACGTCGATCTCGTCGAGCTGCTCTGCGCTTTCGGCCCGCGCCGTGATTCGGGTGGCGTGCTGGATGGCCTCGGTGAGCAGTCCGGCAAAGTCGCTGTCGGACAGGGTGATTCCGACCTTTGACAGGTCGTCTCGCACCGTGTCGGCGTCGATGTCGCCCTCGGCGGCCTTGGCCAGTGCGTCGGGTGTCCAGGTAGGCGGGGATGTTGCGGTTGACGATCACGCTGCCGATCGGCAGTTCCAGCTCCTGCAGCTCGTCGATCGCCTCCAGCGTCTCCTGCATCGGCAGCGCCTCGAGCAGCGTCACCAGGTGGATGGCGGTCAGGTCGGAGTGCAAGCAGCTTGACCACGCCTTCGGCCTGCGAGTGCACCGGGCCGCCCTTGGCCAGATCCGAGACGGCCTTGGTGACGTCGAGGAAGCGGGCGATGCGACCCGTCGGCGGCGAGTCCACCACGACGGCGTCGTACGCGGACCGCTTCTTGTCGGGTTTCTCGTTGCGCACCACGATCTCTTTGATCTTGCCGGTGAGCAGCACGTCGCGCAGGCCAGGCGCGATCGTCGTCGCGAACTCGACGGCGCCGATACGCCGCATCGCGCGGCCGGCCAGCCCGAGGTTGTAGAACATCTCGAGGTATTCCAGGAACGCCGCCTCGATGTCGATCGCCAGCGCGTTGACCTGTTCCGCCGCCGTCGGCGGTGGCGATCTTCACTTCGTCGTACGGCAGCGGCGGCACGTCGAAGAGCTGCGCAATGCCTTGGCGCCCTTCGACTTCGACCAGCAGCACCTTGCGGCCGCCGGCGGCCAGCGCCAGCGCCAGGGAGGCGGCGACGGTCGACTTGCCGGTGCCGCCCTTGCCGGTGACGAAGTGCAGGCGCGCCTTCGTCAGGCGAGACGGCCAGCCGACGGGTTTGCGGCCGTTCGGATCGGTAGCCACCACTGCATGCTAACGAAGGGGATTCCGGCGCCCGATAAGCTCAGCCACATGAGCGAACCGACCCGCTGGGAGTACGCCACGGTCCCGTTGCTGACGCACGCCACCAAGCAGATCCTCGACCAGTGGGGCGAAGACGGCTGGGAGCTGGTTTCGGTGCTGCCGGGGCCGACCGGCGAGCAGCACGTCGCATACCTGAAGCGACCGAAATGAGCGCGGAATCCAGCTGGTCGGCGCGGCTGGCCGAACTGGGCATCGAGCTGCCCGAGGTCGTCACGCCGCTGGCGGCCTACGTGCCGGCGGTGCGCACCGGCAACCTCGTCTACACCGCGGGACAGCTGCCGATGGTGGCGGGCCAGCTGACCGCGACCGGCAAGGTCGGCGTCGACGTCACCCCGGAGGAGGGCAAGGCGCTGGCACGCATCTGCGCGCTCAACGCACTGGCCGCGGTCGATTCGCTGGTCGGCATCGACGCCGTCACCCGGGTGGTCAAGGTCGTCGGCTTCGTCGCATCCGCTCCCGGATTCAACGGTCAGCCCGGCGTCGTCAACGGCGCATCGGAACTGCTCGGTGAGGTGTTCGGCGAGGCGGGCGCCCATGCCCGGTCGGCGGTCGGCGTGTCCGAACTGCCGCTGAACGCACCGGTCGAGGTCGAGCTGATCGTCGAGGTGAGGTGACGTTCGACGGTCGGAGCATCCGGCCTACGGAGCGCTGCGGCCGGTGACCGAGACGGCATCGGTGCTGCTGTGCAACAACCCGGGGCTGATGACGCTGGACGGCACCAACACCTGGGTGCTGCGCGGTCGCGGCAGCGACGAGATGGTGATCGTCGACCCCGGACCCGACGACGACGAACACATCGCCAAGATCGCCGGTCTCGGCAAGATCTCGCTGGTGCTGATCAGCCACAAGCACGACGACCACACCGGCGGCATCGACAAGATCGTCGAGCTCACCGGCGCGGTCGTCCGGTCGGTCGGCAGCGGGTTCCTGCGCGGCCTCGGCGGACCGTTGACCGACGGCGAGGTCATCGACGCCGCCGGGTCTGCGCATCACGGTGATGGCCACCCCCGGGCACACCGCCGACTCGCTGTCGTTCCTGCTCGACGACGCAGTGCTGACCGCGGACACCGTGCTCGGCCGGGGCACCACCGTCATCGACACCGAGGACGGCGCCCTCGGCGACTATCTGGAGTCGCTGCAGCGGCTGCAGGGCCTGGGCAATCGGACGGTGCTTCCCGGGCACGGCCCCGACCTCGACGACCTCGAGGCCGTGACGGCGATGTACCTGGCGCACCGCGAGGAGCGACTCGACCAGGTGCGTGACGCACTACGAGTGCTCGGCGACGACGCGACCGCGCGCCAGATCGTCGAACACGTCTACACCGACGTCGACGAAAAGCTGTGGGACGCCGCCGAATGGAGCGTGCAGGCCCAGCTCGACTACCTCCGCGCCTGAGTGATTTCGGCGTGATTTCTATCGCTGAGCGACGGTTTTCACGCCGAAATCCCTAGCGCGCCCGGCGGGCCAGCCGCTCGCTGTCGGAGATCAGCACGCTCTTGCCCTCCAGGCGGATCCAGCCGCGGTGGGCGAAATCGGCGAGCGCCTTGTTGACCGTCTCCCGAGACGCGCCGACCAGCTGGGCGATCTCCTCCTGGGTCAGGTCGTGCGTGACCCGCAGCGCGCCGCCCTCCTGGGTGCCGAAGCGCTGCGCCAGCTGCAGCAGCTGCTTGGCGACGCGGCCGGGCACGTCGGTGAAGATCAGGTCGGCGAGGTTGTTGTTGGTGCGGCGCAGCCGGCGGGCCAGCACCCGCAGCAGCTGCTCGGCGATCTCCGGCCGATCGGCGATCCAGGCGCGCAGCGCGTCGCGGTCCATCGAGACCGCGCGCACCTCGGTGATCGTGGTCGCACTCGACGTCCGCGGGACCCGGGTCGAAGATCGACAGCTCGCCGAACATGTCCGACGGTCCCATGATGGTGAGCAGATTCTCGCGTCCGTCCGGTGACCGGCGGCCGATCTTCACCTTGCCCGAAATGATGATGAACAGCCGATCGCCAGGCTCTCCCTCGGCGAACACGGTGTGCCCGCGTGGGAAGTCGACGGGCTGCAGCTGCTTTGTCAGCGCGGATACGGCGCTCGGTTCGACTCCCTGGAAGATTCCGGCCCTGGCCAGGATCTCGTCCACGTTGCCCCTCTTAAGCTGTTGGGTGATATGACATGCGCACGCCGACCTCTAACCGGTTTGCGAGATCAGTCTAGAGGTTAGGACATTTCGCGCGTAGCCACGCTACACACGATTGGCATGCCGAGTCGGCTGAAATTCAGGATTCGCGCCGTTGTATGCGTAGAGCGGAGTTGGCAAATTCGGCCACTCATCGCCGTGATCCGGGTCCTGGGAACCTCGTCGACGGAATCGCGTTCGGCAAGCCGGCGATGCATGCAGTCCAGTGCCTCCGGCATCCCGTCTCGCGCCAGCGTACGGACCTCGTCGGCCTGCGCCTGCTCGAGAAACTCGGCGACGTCGGTGGCCGAGACGGTGTCGCGATCAAGGCCCGTCTCGAGGCGCTCCAGCCCGAAGGTCGCCAGCATCAGCAACCCTGGGATGAAGGCCACGAGCAACCACGACACAAGGAGGTAGTAAACACGCCGAAGGTCTCAGCGGGATCACGAATTGTCACCGGTCCGCAGTTCGAGTTGTCGGCGGCCTCAGTACGCTGGCATCCGTGACTGTTGGTGAGTCTTCGGCCGAGAAGCAGGCGCAGGCCAAGCCGGCCAGGCGCGCGTCGGCGCGCAAGTGGGACTCGGAGACCCACCTCGGCCTGGTGCGACGGGCGCGACGGATGAATCGGCACACTGGCGCAAGCGTTTCCGCATGTGTACTGCGAGCTGGACTTCACCAATCCGCTCGAGCTGACGGTGGCGACCATCCTGTCGGCGCAGAGCACCGACAAGGGCGTCAACCTGACCACCCCGGCGTTGTTCAAGAAGTACCGGACCGCCAAGGACTACGCGCAGGCCGACCGCACCGAACTCGAAGAGATGGTCCGGCCGACGGGCTTCTACCGCAACAAGGCCAACTCGCTGATCCGGCTCGGCCAGGAGCTCGTCGAGCGGTTCGACGGCGAGGTGCCCGCCACCATGGAGGAACTCGTGACGCTGCCCGGGGTCGGCCGCAAGACCGCCAACGTCATCCTCGGCAACGCTTTCGACATTCCCGGGATCACCGTCGACACCCACTTCGGCAGGCTGGTTCGCCGGTGGCGATGGACGGAGCAAGAGGATCCGGTCAAGGTCGAGCACGCGGTCGGTGAGCTGATCGAGCGCCGCGAGTGGACCGATGCTGAGCCACCGGGTGATCTTCCACGGCCGCCGCGTGTGCCATGCCCGCAAGCCGGCCTGCGGGGTCTGCGTGCTGGCCAAGGACTGCCCGTCGTTCGGGACGGGGCCGACGGATCCGCTGGTGGCCGCGCCGCTGGTCAAGGGTCCCGAGACCGAACACCTGCTGGCGCTGGCCGGGCTGTAGCCACCCTTCGCTGCATGAGCACGTCGACCCGATGGACCGTTGCGGTGCTCGCTGTCGTCGTCGCGCTCGCGGTGGGGTTGTGGCTGCAGCTGGACCGCGACGGGTCGACCGGTGCGCCGGGCCAGGCTTCCGCCAGGGAACACCGCGACGCCGACACCCCCGAGGCGCTCGCCGGTCCACGGGCGCGCGCCGATCTGGCGCCGTGCCCGGGCGACGGGCGTGGTGAGGGTCCGCCGAAGCTGCGGGGCATCACGGTCGAATGCGCGGGCGACGGCTCGGACGTCGACGTCGCCAAGGCGCTGGCGGGCCGGACGGTGGTGCTCAACCTGTGGGCCTACTGGTGTGCGCCGTGCGCCGAGGAACTGCCCGCGATGGCCGAGTATCAGCGACGGGTCGGGTCCGGCCGTGACGGTGGTGACGGTGCACCAGGACGAGAACGAGACCGCCGCGCTGTTGCGGCTGGCCGAGCTCGGCGTGCGGCTGCCGACGCTGCAGGACGGGCAGGCGGCTGATCGCCGCGGCTCTGCAGGTGCCCAACGTGATGCCCGCGACGGTTGTGCTGCGGTCGGACGGTAGCGTTGCCGAAATCCTGCCGCGATCGTTCGCCAGCGCCGACGAGATCGCCGCTGCGGTCGATCCACAGATAGGAGTGCCGGGGTGAGCTCCACGAGCGAACGGAGTCCGCTGACTCCCGACGCCGCTCCAGCCTGGCTGAAACCGCTGGTCGACAACGCCGACGCCGTGAAGCGGGCCTACCGGCGGCGGGTGCCCGCCGAGGTGCTGGCGATGGTGACCGCGGCCAACGCGAAGGCCGCGCATCACCGGCGCAGGCCGCGACGCCGCCGTGCTGGTGCTGTTCTCCGGTCCGCTGGATTCGTCCAACGGGCGGGCTGCCCGACGACGCCGACCTGCTGGTGACGGTTCGCGCGTCGACGCTGCGCCACCACGCCGGACAGGCCGCGTTCCCCGGCGGTGCGGCCGATCCCGGCGACGACGGCCCGGTGCACACCGCGCTGCGCGAGGCCATCGAGGAGACCGGCATCGACACCGGCCGGCTGCAGCCGCTGGCCACGCTGGAGAAGATGTTCATCCCGCCGTCGGGATTCCACGTCGTGCCGGTGCTCGCCTATTCGCCGGATCCCGGGCCCGTCGCCGTCGTCGACGAATCCGAGACCGCGATCGTGGCGCGAGTACCGGTGCGCGCGTTCATCAATCCGGAGAATCGGCTGATGGTGTACCGCAAGGAGAACACGCGACGCCTCGCCGGGCCTGCGTTCCTGCTGAACGAGATGTTGGTGTGGGGCTTCACCGGCCAGGTGATCTCGGCGATGCTCGACGTCGCCGGGTGGGCGCAGCCGTGGAACACCGACGACGTGCGCGAGTTGGACGACGCGATGGCCCTCGTCGGTCATGATGACACCGACGGGGAGGCCCAACAATGACATCGTCTCAGTGGCTCGATCTCGCCGTGCTCGCGATCGCGTTCGTCGCCGCGATCTCGGGATGGCGTTCCGGAGCGCTCGGCTCGCTGCTGTCCTTCGTCGGCGTCGTACTCGGTGCCGTCGCCGGAGTGCTGCTGGCGCCGCACGTCGTCAGCGCACGTCGACGGCACGCGTACGCAAGCTGTTCGTCACCCTGTTCCTGATCCTCGGCCTGGTGGTGATCGGCGAGATCGCCGGCGTGGTGCTGGGCCGTGCGGTGCGCGGCGCGATCCGCAACCGCGCGCTGCGCCTCGTTCGACTCGGTGATCGGCGTCGGCGTGATGGTGTTGGCCGTTGCGGTGGTGGCCTGTCTGCTGGCAACCCCGCTGCACGTCGACCAATCAGCCGAATCTGGCCGCCGCGGTCCGCGGTTCGAAGGTGCTGAGCCAGGTCGACGAGGTGGCGCCGCCCTGGCTGAAGGCGGTGCCGAACCGGCTCAAGGCCCTGTTGGACACCTCCGGCCTGCCCGACGTGCTGCAGCCGTTCGGCCGCACCCCGATCGTCAACGTCGACGCGCCGGATGCCGCGCTGATCAACGACCCCGTCGTCGCGGCCGTGCGGCCGAGCATCGCCAAGATCCGCGGTGTGGCGCCAGGTTGCCAAAAGGTGCTTGGAGGGAACGGGTTTCGTCGTCGCACCGAATCGGGTGATGTCCAACGCGCACGTCGTCGCGGGCGCGGAGACCGTCACGGTCGAGGCCGACGGCCAGACCTACGACGCGACCGTGGTGTCCTACGACCCGGACGCCGACATCTCGATCCTCGACGTGCCCGACCTGCCGTCGGCGCCGCTGCGCGTTCGCCGAGGCAGCCCGCGAAGACCGGCACCGACGCATTGGTGCTCGGGCTACCCCGGCGGCGGCGACTTCCAGGCCACCCCGGCGCGGGTGCGCGAGACCATCGAGCTCAAGGGTCCCGACATCTACAAGTCGAAAACCGTCGACCGCGAGGTCTACACGATCAGAGGCACTGTGCGGCAGGGCAATTCGGGTGGTCCGATGATCAATCGGCAGGGCGAGGTGCTCGGTGTGGTGTTCGGTGCGGCCGTCGACGACGCGGAGACCGGCTTCGTGCTGACCACGAAAGAGGTCGACCACCAGCTGGGCAGGATCGGCAACACCGCAGCCGGTCGCCACCGGCACCTGCGTTACGCTAACCGCGGGCCCCGTCTGATCCAGGAAGCGCGACAGGTGGTCGTTGACCGCCTCGGGCGCCTCTTCGTGAGCGAAATGTCCTGCGCCTGCGACTGATACGTAGCGACCGTGCGGCGCATACCGCCGCGTGCGATTCACCGGATCGGCCAGCACATACGGGTCGGCGTCGCCGCGAATGTGCAGCATCGGCACGGCGAGCGGCCGCTTCATCGAGCCGCATGAACCGACGCCCCTCGCCGCGCAGCTGGCTGCGCACCGCCCAGCGCTGATACTCCAGCGCCGAATGCGCCGCCGACGGAATCTGGATGGCGCGGCGCATGTGACCGATCGTCTCGGAAAAGTCTTCGCTGAGGCAAGCCATTTCTCGCCGGCTCGACTGCGCACCAGCCGTTCCAGCTCCTCGGCGTCGTGTCGGGTCAGCGCTCGCTCCGGCCAGATCGGCACCTGGTAGCGCAGCATCCACGGCAGCAGCGCCCGGCCCTGGTCGCGCCGCGGTCAGCGCCGAGGAGCGCAGCGCGGCGGGATGCGGCGAACTGACCACCGCGATCGCGCGGACCATCCGCGGGTGCAGCACCGACGTCGCCCAGCAGACCAGGCCACCGTCGGCGTGGCCGACCAGTGTCGCCGACGGGTGGCCGAGCGCACGGACCAGGCCGGCGGTGTCGCCGGCCAGCGTCCAGCCGTCGTAGCCGCGGGGCGGTTTGTCGCTGCCGCCGTAGCCGCGCAGGTCGACGGCCACGACGCGGGCGCCGGACAGGCCGCGCAGCTGATGGCGCCACGACCACCAGAACGAGCCGAATCCGTGCAGCAGGATCGACCAGCGGTCGCTCGGTCAGCGTCGTGCCCGCTTCGTCGGCCCGGGGTTCGGCCTCCACGACGTGGAACCGAATGCCGTTGGCGTGCACCTCCAGATGCCGCCACGGACCGTCGATGCGGACCACCGACGGATCGGGCGGATGTCGCGATGTCGCCGCCGGCGGCCCCGGGCCATTACCAGCCGGACGGATCCGCGGTCGGGTTGGCCGCCGCCTTACCGTCGCTAGCGGTCCTGCTCCTCGCCTCCGCAGAAGAACTCAGCGCCTTGGCCCTGTCACCGCCGGGGGTCAGCGCCTCCGGGATCTCCTTGACCGTTTCGATGGTCTTCTGCGGGCCTCGGATGCGACGCACCTTGAGATAGCCGAGCAGGGCGAGTACCGCCGTGACCACGACCATGATGCCGAACACGATCAGGAAGGCCACCCACCGCCACAGCCACGTGTCGAGCAGCTCGGCGAGGAAGAAGAAGAAAAAGAACGTCGAGTAGAACAGCACGACCAGCGCGAGGATGAAGAAGACGCTGCCGGTGAGGCCCTTCTTGACGTCGCGGGTGATCTCGGCGCGGGCGAGCTCGACCTCGGCGCGCACCAGCGTGGACACCTGCGCCGTCGCGTCCTTGACCAGGTCGCCGATCGACGGGTCCGGCTTGGGCGCGTGCGGGTCTACCAGCGGTATCGAGGTCACTGTGGTCGGAACGCCATTCTTCCGGTCGCCACTGCTCACAGTTGGTCCTCCCCAGCTAGATGTCACTCGCGACTCATGTTGCCACGTGGCGACGGGGTAGACGATCCCGGCCGAACGTTAGACTGACGCTCACAGTCGAGTAGGCGGGTCGGGACGTCGATTGGGGAATGGCTTCTTGAGGACCGGGCACCGCTGGCTGCAACGTGCTGTGGCTGCGATCGCTGTCGTTTGCCGCACTGGTGGTACCGACCGCCCCGATGGCACACGCCGACGATCCGGTGCCGCTGGGCGGTGGCTCGGGGATCGTCGTCAACGGCGACACGCTGTGCACACTGACCGACGATCGGCAACGACAACCGCGGCAACCTGATCGGGTTCACCTCGGCGCATTGCGGCGGGCCGGGTGCGCAGGTCGGCGCCGAGGGGGCCGAGGGCGCCGGCGTGCTCGGCACGATGGTGGCAGGCAACGACTCGCTCGACTACGCCGTCATCCAGTTCGACCCGGCGAAGGTCAAACCCGTCAACAACGTCGACGGCTTCCAGATCGACGGCCTCGGGCCCGATCCGGTCACCGGCGACATCGCCTGCAAGCTGGGCCGCACGACCGGCTACTCGTGCGGCGTCACGTGGGGCCCGGGCGAGCAGCCCGGCACCATCGTCAACCAGGTGTGCGGTCAGCCCGGCGACTCGGGAGCGCCGGTGACGGTCAACAACCGGCTCGTCGGCATGATCCACGGCGCGTTCACAGAAGACCTGCCGACGTGCGTGGTGAAGTTCATCCCGCTGCACACGCCCGCGGTCACCATGTCGATCAACACGCAACTCGCCGACATCACCGCCAAGAACCGGCCGGGCTCCGGCTTCGTTCCGGTCGGCGCCTGCAACCTCGACTACTTGCTGGCCCGGATCGCCTCGAACACTGAGGGATCCACCAACGTCGACGTGTCACCGAGTTCACGGCCCTCGGCGACGTCGCGCAGCAGCCGCCGCATGATCTTGCCGCTGCGCGTCTTCGGGAGCTCGGGCACCACGTGAATCTCGCGCGGCCGCGCGATCTTTCCGATCTCCTTGGCTACCTGCTCACGCAGTTCGTCGACCATGTTGTCGTTGTCCTTGGCATGCGATTCGAGGATGACGAACGCGCAGATGCCCTGGCCGGTGGTTTCGTCGGACGCGCCGACGACCGCCGCCTCGGCCACACCCGAATGACCGACGAGCGCCGACTCCACCTCGGTGGTGGAGATCCGGTGTCCCGAAACGTTCATCACGTCGTCGATGCGACCGAGCAGCCAGATGCTGCCGTCGTTGTCGACGCGCGCCCCGTCGCCGGCGAAGTACCAACCCTTGCTCGGCATACCGCGACCAGTAGGTCTCCTTGTACCGCTCGGGATCACCCCAGATGCCGCGCAGCATCGACGGCCACGGCTGATCCAGCACCAGATAGCCGGTGACGTGCTCGGCCTCGTCGGCGCCAGGCACCAACTCGTTGCCGTCTTCGTCGACGATCTTCGCGGAGATGCCCGGCAGCGGCGTCATCGCCGAGCCGGGCTTGGCCGCCGTCACGCCGGGCAGCGGCGAGATCATGATCGCCCCGGTCTCGGTCTGCCACCAGGTGTCGACAATCGGAGTTCGATTGCCGCCGAACGCATCCCGATACCAGCGCCACGCCTCCGGGTTGATCGGCTCACCGACCGAACCCAGCAGCCGCAGGCTGGACAGGTCGTGCGCGTCGGGGATCTCGCGGCCCCACTTCATGAACATCCGGATCAGCGTCGGAGCGGTGTAATAGATTGTCACGCCGTACTTTTCGATGACCTCGAAGTGGCGATGCTCGTCGGGCGAGGCGGGTGTGCCCTCGTAGACCACCTGTGTGACGCCGTTCGACAGCGGCCCGTAGACGATGTAGGTGTGCCCGGTGACCCAGCCGATATCGGCTGTGCACCAATACACGTCGGTCTCCGGTTTGACGTCGAACACGTTGTGGTGCGTGTAGGACGCCTGGGTCAGGTAGCCACCGGAGGTGTGCATGATGCCCTTGGGCTTGCCGGTGGTGCCCGAGGTGTAGAGCAGGAACAGCGGATGTTCGGAGTCGAAGGCCTCCGGCGTGTGCTCGGGTGACGCCGGATCGACGGTCTCGTGCCACCACAGATCGCGACCGTCCGTCCACGGCGTGTCGATTCCGGTGCGGCGCACCACAAGCACGTGTTCGACGGACTTCTGCCCCTCGACCGCCTCGTCGACGGCGTCCTTCAGGGACACCGCGCTGCCGCGGCGGAACTGACCGTCGGTGGTGATCACCAGCTTGGCCTCTGCGTCCTCGATGCGGGCCTTCAGCGCGGCCGCCGAGAACCCCGCGAAAACCACCGAGTGCAGCACGCCGAGGCGAGCGCAGGCCAGCATCGCGACGATGGCCTCGGGGATCATCGGCATGTAGATCGCGACCCGGTCACCGGCCACCAGACCGAGTTCGGTCAGTGCGTTGGCGGCCTTGCACACCTCGGCCTGTAGCTCGGCGTAGGTGAGCGTCCGGCTGTCGTCGACGGGCTCGCCCTCCCAGCTGGATCGCGACCCGGTCGCCGTTGCCCGCCTCGACATGGCGGTCGACGCAGTTGTAGGCGACGTTGAGCTTGCCGCCGACGAACCACTTGGCGACCGGCGCCTCCGACCAGTCCAGCACCTCGCCGAACGGGGTGTCCCAGGACAGCCGGTTGGCCTGCTCCGCCCAGAACGCCAACCGATCCTTTTCGGCCTCGTTGTACAGCTCGGCCGTCGCGTTGGCCTGTGCGGCGAAGTCGTCGGATGGGGGGTAGCTGGCCGGACCTTCGGTGTGCTTTTCGGACATGTCTGTGAGCCTAGTCACCTAACGGTTGCATCGACGTTGCCTGGTTGTGGCATCCCCGGTGGGGTACCCGTTCGTGCGCAGCTACCGTTCTCCGCGTGACGACTCACCCGCTCGCACCGCTGGCCGGACTGCCCGGCGTCGCGGCTGCCGGTGAGGAGGCCCGCGAGGCACTCGGCAAGGCGCACCGCCACCGGACGAACCTGCGGGGATGGCCGGCCACCGCCGCAGAGGCGGCGCTGCGGGCGGCCAGGGCGTCGTCGGTGCTCGAAGGTGGTGCGCTTGCGCTGCCCGAAACCGGCGAGCCCGATCCGCTGCTGGCCGGTGCTCTTCGGGTCTCGGAGGCGCTGGAGGGCGGCGCGACGACGCTCGTCGGCGTCTGGCAGAAAGCCCCGATGCAGGCCTTGGCGCGGCTGCACATGCTGGCCGCCGCGGACCTCGTCGACGATGACCGGCTTGGCCGGCCGCGCGCCGACGCGGAGGTCGGCCGACGACTCGAGTTGTTGGTCGACGTGGTGACGGGCAAATCCGACGTGCCCGCCGCGGTGCTTGCGGCCGTCGCCCACGGAGAGCTGCTCACGCTCGCGCCGTTCGGCAGTGCCGACGGGCTGGTGGCGCGTGGGGTGTCGCGGTTGGTGACGATCGCCAGCGGCCTCGACCCACACGGACTCGGTGTGCCCGAGGTGTACTGGATGCGCCATTCCGTCGAATACCAGGCCGCCGCGCGTGGATTCGCGTCCGGCACTCCCGACGGACTGACGGCGTGGTTGATGCTGAGTGTGCGCGCGCTGCGGGCCGGTGCAAGGGAGGCGTTGTCGATCGCGGATGCCGCATCCGATTAATGATCCAGCAAAGTGAAAGCGGGCGACGTTCCGAAACTGGTTCGGCTCGCCGCCCGCTAGCACGGACTCCGGTTACCAAGCGTGCTGTTCAGGTGTGCGTGGGTGGCCTCGGCGTCCTTGCGATGCGCTACGGCTGCAGCCCCACCCAAGGGGTCGTCGTGGTCGTCCGCTCTTCGCAATTACGCAGGCCCGCAACACTTTTGCCTAATCAGCGGCTTTAGCTCCGCGTGGGTGCCGGGATCCGTGCTGGGTAGCCTGGATCGGGAGGTCGAGCCTTCTCTTCTGGCTCGGTCTTGGCCTCTCCAAGCTTCCGTGGTTCCTTTGTACTCCGTGACCCCGGTCACAGCAAGGGGCAAGCCGACGTGAAATTCGATCGTTACCGCTCGCTCGTCAGCTACGACATCTGGTCGGACCCTACGGAGCGAACCGGCGCAGCAGTGAGTAGGTCAGTGCGCCCGCGAGCAAGTGCGCTGAGACCGACCGCTGCGGTGGTTGCGACGGCGGCGCCCGACGGCGCCGGGATGCGGTCGCGCAGCGGCACCGGGCGCGAGAACGTCAGCACCGGCCAGTCGCGTGCGGTGGCCTCTTTGCGCAACGCGACGGTCGGGGTTCACCACGGTTGGGTGGCCGACCGCTTCGAGCATCGGCAGGTCGGTGATCGAGTCCGAGTAGGCGTAGCAGTGCTCGAGTGCGTACCCTTCGCGGGCGGCGAGTTCGCGGATGGCCGCCACCTTGCCCTCGCCGTAGCAGTAGTAGGCGACCTCTCCGGTGTACTTCCCGTCCTCGACGACCATGCGGGTCGCCATCGCGTGGGTGGCGCCGAGGGCCTTGGCGATCGGGGCGACGATCTCCTCGCCGGACGCGGAGACGACGACGACGTCGCGGCCGCACAGCCTGTGATCGGCGATGAGATTGGCGGCCTCGGCGAACACGAGCGGATCGACGATGTCGTGCAGGGTTTCGTTGACGATCGACTTGACCTGCTCCACGTCCCAGCCCGCACACATATTGGTGATGTAGTTCCGCATGCGGTCCATCTGGTCGTGGTCGGCGCCCGACATCAGGAACAGGAATTGGGCGTAGCTCGACTTCAGTACCGTCCGACGGTTTATTAGCCCTTGATCGAAGAAGGGTTTGCTGAAAGCGAGCGTGCTGGACTTCGCAATTACCGTCTTGTCGAGATCGAAGAACGCCGCCGTGCGAACGGGCTGTCCGTCTTTCGAGTTCGTTTGCCGTATCGAACCCCCCGCGGCCGCTGGCTCGCGTTGCGGTCACAACGCCCAGCATAGGGGCGGTACGCCGCATCAACCGACCGAGAGTCCAAAATGGCAGTTCACGACAGGTGCCGACGGCTGCACTTGTTCGAGGGTATCGGGTGCTTTCGGTGGCAAGCACTACTTGCGCCTCTCGTGCGTTTCCGTGTGTATAGTGAGGATTACTCGGCTTATGCCGGGTGTGCATCAGCCCGACCCCCCGGGGCTGATACACGACGACCTCCGCCTCCTCCCCCCCTGGCGGGGGTCGTCCCTTTTCTGGGGGACTTTCGTTGTCCGGATAGGTGGGGAAATCCGCCTAAGTTGCGGAATCTCGTTTTCGCTGACTCGGTTCCAACTCGTTCATCCACAGTTCGCGGCCCATCCCCAGCGTCAGCCGACGCGCTGGCATGACGTCGGTCGGCCGCCGCACTGTGGGCTGATGAACGCAACCAACGGCGTGCTCGCGATGGTCGCCGACCCGGTGATGCGCGCCGACGTCGACCGTGTCGCCGCCGCTGCCGGAGTCGCAGTGGTGCACATGTCGCCAGCCGCCGAGCCGGCAGGCCTGGACCGGCGCGTCGGCCGTACTGCTCGACGCGAGCGCGGCCCGAGGTTGCGCTGGACCGGCGCTGCCCCGCCGCGGCCACGTCATTCTGCTCGCCCGCAGCGAGCCGCAGGCAGACGAGTGGGAAGCGGCGATCGTCGTCGGCGCTCAACGCGTCATGACCCTGCCCGCCGACGAAGGCGACCTCGTCGCCGCACTGTCCGACGCCGTCGAATCCCGTCGCGACGACGGGCGAAGGGGCGCGGTAGTCGCCGTGATGGCAGGCCGCGGTGGTGCCGGTGCCTCACTGTTCGCGACGGCGCTCGCGCACGCGGCGCCGGACGCGCTGCTCGTCGACGCCGATCCGTGGAGCGGCGGCATCGATCTGGTGGTCGGCAGCGAGGAGGAGACGGGGTTGCGGTGGCCCGACCTCGCGTTGGAGAGCGGGAGGATCGACATCGCAGCGCTGCGCCAGGCGTTGCCCGGCCGCGACGGGCTCAGCGTGCTGTCGAGCGTGCGGGCAGGCAACGACATCGAGCCGGGACCGTTGGCCGCGGTGATCGACGCCGGCCGGCGCGGCGGCACGACCGTCGTCTGCGATCTGCCGCGGCGTCTGACTCGTGCCGTCGAAATGGCAACCGACGCCGCCGACCTGGTCGTGTTGGTCACCTCGGCCGATGTTCGCGCGTGCGCCGCAACCACCGCGGTGGCGCAGGCGCTGTCGCGCGATCAATCCGAATGTCGGTCTGGTTGTGCGGGGCCCGTCACCCGGCGGCCTGCGGTCGGTGGATGTCGCGCGGATCGTCGGTCTGCCGCTTCTGGCCGCGATGCGGCCGCAACCCGGTCTGGCGGAGACCGTTGAGCGGCACGGCCTGCGGATGCGGCATCACTCGCCACTTGCCACGGCTGCGCGGCGAGTGTTGACGGTCCTGGCGCAAAATCCTTCGGCGGAGGCGGCATGAGCGAATCGTTGATCGATCGTGTGCGTGAGCGCCTGGCTGCCGAGTCGGCGCCGCTGCGGCCCAGTGTCGTCGCCGCCGCGATCCGTGCCGAGTCGGGCGGAGTGCTCGGCGACACCGAGGTGCTGAGCAATCTGCGAATGTTGCAGACGGAGCTCACCGGCTTCGGCATCCTCGAGCCGCTGCTGCGCGCAGAGGGCACCACGGATGTGTTGGTCACCGCGCCGGACGCGGTGTGGATCGACGATGGAAACGGGTTGCGGCGCAGCTCGATCCAATTTGCCGACGAGGATGCGGTGCGGCGGTTGGCGCAGCGGCTCGCGCTGAGCGTCGGCCGGCGGCTCGACGAAGCGCAACCGTGGGTCGACGGGCATCTGTCGGGAGCCGCGGACGGCCGGTTCACCGTCCGACTGCACGCCGTGCTCGCGCCGATCGCGTCCGGTGGCACCTGCCTGTCGCTGCGCGTACTACGGCCGGCCACCCAGGATCTCGCCAAGCTGGCGCGGGCCGGTGCGATCGGCAAGGAAGCAGTCGCGCTGCTCGACGAGATCATCGCGGCCCGGCTGGCGTTCCTCATCTCCGGTGGCACCGGAGCGGGGAAGACCACTCTGCTGGCCGCTGTGCTGGGCGAGGTCGCTGCGAGTGAGCGGATCGTCTGCGTGGAGGACGCCGCCGAACTGGAACCGCGCCATCCCCACGTCGTGAAACTGGTCGCTCGCTGCGCGAATGTCGAAGGAGTGGGCGAGATTACCGTTCGCGATCTGGTACGGCAGGCACTACGGATGCGACCGGACCGGATCGTCGTCGGCGAGGTGCGCGGCGCCGAGGTGGTCGACCTGCTTGCCGCTCTCAACACGGGCCACGACGGTGGTGCCGGAACCGTGCATGCGAACAACGCCGCCGAGGTGCCCGCCCGGCTCGAGGCGCTCGCTGCGCTCGGCGGTCTCGACCGCTTTGCGTTGCACAGTCAACTCGCGGCGGCGGTGCAGGTGCTGCTGCACGTCGGTCGGGACCGAAACGGCATGCGAAGGCTCAGCGAGATCAGCGTGCTGCAGCGCGGCGCCAGTGGTCTCGTCGGCGTGTCGACAGCATGGAACGCCGAAATCGGATTCGGAAGCGGCGCCGATGATCTGAGGTCCCTGCTGCGGACCAGAGGGTCGTCGCTGTGATCGCCGCGGCGCTGTCGTTGGCGTTGGCGCTTTTCGTCGCCCCGCAGCCGACGCGACATCGGTTGGAATCGACTGTCACCCGGCGCCGCCGATTTCCGGTGACGGTGATGGCAGTCGCCGTTGCCGTCGCACTCGCAATGCTGTTGCCCGTCACCGCCATTCTGGCCACGGCGATTCTCGTCAGGCACGCTGGTGCTGCGCCGGCGACGGGCGAATGTCCGGCGGGCCCGGGCGGCGGAAGCCTCCGCGCTGCAGAGCCGCGATGGACGTACTGGTCGGCGAACTGCGGGTCGGCGCGCACCCCGTCGCCGCATTCGACGTCGCCGCAAGTGAAGTCGACGGGCGCGTGGCGGACAGCCTGCGCGCTGTCGCCGCGCGGGCGCGGCTCGGCGCCGACGTCGCCGCGGGGCTGCGCAGTACCGCCGCTTCGTCGCGTCTGCCTTCGCATTGGGAGCGGCTGGCGCTGTTCTGGCGACTGGCTCAGACGCACGGCCTGGCGATCGCGACGCTGATGCGCGCGGCACATCGCGACATTGTCGAGCGGGAGCAGTTTTCGGCCCGCGTCGACGCAGGGATGGCGGGAGCTCGCACGACCGCGGCGGTGTTGGCCGGGCTCCCGGTGCTCGGCGTCGGCCTCGGGCAGCTCATCGGCGCCGACCCGCTGGGCTTCCTGCTGTCCGGCGGTGTGGGCGGATGGCTGCTGGTGGTCGGCGTGACGTTGGCGTGCTGCGGGCTGCTGTGGTCGGATCACATCACCGGACGGGCGATGACGTGAGTTGGGCCGCTGTGTTGTTGGCGGGGGCACTGGTGGTAGCCGGAGGCCCGACGAGGGTGCGGGCAGGCAGACCGACCGGAGGCATCGCACCGTCGGGCCCGCCGGATGCCTCGGATGCTCTGGCCGTCGCGTCCACGTTCGATGTCTTCGCCGCATGCCTCGCCTCGGGAATGGCCGTGTCGACAGCTGCCGGTGCGGCCGCACCGTCGGCGCCGCGTCCGCTCGCGAACGTGCTCGATCGCGCCGCAGACCTGTTGGCGCTCGGCTCGGATCCCGCTACTGCGTGGTCGAATCCGGCTCTGCCGCTGGATGATCACGGCGCTGCGCTACTGCGGCTGGCACGGCGGTCGGCTGCGTCGGGTATCGCACTCGCCCAAGGTGTCACCGAGTTGGCCGAGCAGTTCCCGTCACGATGCCGCATCGGCTGCCGATGCCAGGGCGCAGCGCGCCTCGGTTCTGATCGCGGGCCCCCTCGGGTTGTGCTACCTACCGGCCTTCGTCTGCCTGGGCATCGTCCCGATCGTCGCAGGGCTGGCGGGGGACGTGCTGCGCTCGGGCCTGACATGACCGCGGACAAGCCCCACGATGTACCGACAGGAAGGAAAAGAAATGGCAGCGAACATGATTCGCGATATGAAGACACGATTGGTGGTGTTGCTGGCCGACGACACGGGCATGTCGACGGTCGAGTACGCCATAGGAACGATCGCGGCCGCGGCCTTCGGTGCGATTCTCTATACGGTCGTCACCGGCGACTCCATCGTGACCGCGTTGACCAACATCATCAATCGCGCGCTCAACACCAACGTCTGACCGGTGATGGCGGCGCCACCACCGTCGAGGCGGCATTCGCCATCGCCGCCCTGGTGGTGGTTCTGGTGTTGTGCGTCGCTGGACTCAGCGCCATGTCGATGCAGGTTCGATGTATCGACGCCGCGCGAGAAGCGGCCCGGCTCGCGGCCCGCGGTGACGACGGGGACGCGGCGCAGGCTGCCCGCGACATCGCTCCCTTCGGGGCGAGCCTGGACCTACGCCGCGACGGTGCGTTGGTGGTCGCGACTGTCACCGCCCACTCGATGTTGTTGCCGGGGGTCACGATTCGGGCCGACGCGGTGGCGGCGATGGAGCCGACTGTGGGATGACCGTGGCTCGGCAACGATCTTCGCGGCCGCCGTGATGGCCGCCCTGTTGGCGATCACGGTCGGCGGGTTCTACCTCGGTTCGGCGGTGATCGCCCGGCACCGGGCCCAGGCTGCGGCAGATCTGGCGGCATTGGCGGCCGCGGCGCGGCTACCCGCAGGCACCGATGCGGCCTGCAGTCAGGCATCGGTGATCGCGAACGCGATGAGGGTCGGCGTCGCAGACTGCACGGTAGAAGAACTCGACGTCGTGGTGATCGTCCAAGCCGGACGGGCGCGAGCCGGCGCACGTGCAGGGCCGGCCGACGGCCCCGGCTAGTCGGAGTTCTTGTGCTTGCCCTTCTTGCTCTTCTTGTCCTTCTTCACCTTCCGCGACTTCTTGTCCGACGCCGACCGCTCTTCGTCATCGTCGAAGTCCACAATCGACAACTCGGCCTCGGTCGGAACACGCAGTGCCATCAGCGCCGCGAACGTGTCGGGCCGGAGCTCAATGCGATTGATGGTCATATGCACCGGCGTCCATCCGCCATCGTTGGTGCGTAGCCGCAACACTCCGCTCGTCGCCCCGTTTGCGAATTCCAGTGTCATCCTTGCCATGTGCTGAGCATCGGCCGGATTGACGGATGGCTCTCCCGACTCTTTGGCGCGCCAGTCGAAGAACGGCGCGGGGTCGTCGAGCCACTTCAGCAGCGTCCAGTTCACCGGGTCGACGAGCGCACGGTGGACGCCGGGACGCGCGAGGCCGTCGAGGATTCGTTGCGCCAAGTGGTCGGGCGGCAATGAAGGGCCGCCGGACTCGGCGCGCCAGTTCATGGCGCGACAGACAAGCCGCTCGCTGCCGTCGTCATGCGCCTCCGGGTTGGCGCGGGCAACAAAGCCGATAAAGATCGTCTCGCCTTGGTAGTCGGTCACAGTCCAGGTGCTGCAGAGGGTCATCCCGGGCTCGCCCTTGATCGTCATCGCCAGCACCTGCGTCTCACTCGCGTTGAGGGCGCGCATGGGTAGGTCCTCGGCGAACGTCCGGCCATGGGTGGCTTCTGTCGACGGATCCCTGCCGCTGTTGGAGATGGACTCCGGAGTGTCGGTCGCTACACCGGCCGTCAGGTCCCACTTCAGCGGCCCCACGACCATCCGCTCCGGAGGCTCCATGTCGAGCGGGCCGATCCAGACCTGCACGCCGTGCAGCCGTCCATCGGACATCGTCACCGGTTCGGTACGGATTACGCGATCATTTCTCGGCGTAATGGTGCTCATTGCCTCGCCGGCGCGAACGGCTTCGGATATCGCGGTCTGAATCGCCATAAGATCCGGACTTCGTCGCAAAAACACCCTGATCGGGACGAGATTCTTGGCCAGGCGGCCATCGGCGACAACGACAGGCTCGGCGCCCAGTGTCTCCACGAGCAGCCAGTCGTGGCTCATTGCGCAGATCTTACCGGTCGGGGATTTGCGAATTACCAGGTAGAAATGACAACGAAATCCGTACGGTCTTGGTATAGACCATTAATTTGACGGGCGCGAAAAACGGTGTTCAAGTTGCCAGAAACGCCGCGACGAGGTAATTTACGTCTGCGCCTGACCGATCGGGACAAAAACGGATTGCGTTGTACTTCGTTTCGTCTCAACCGTCTGGCGCTCGGCGTGCCCGATCCGGCACCGTCGATCGCTGGTCCATGGGGGCGGCCGTCGAGGGGTCGGCCGTCTCTGTGGTTCTACGTGTTCCGATTCAGTTCGGTGAGCACCCGACGCAACACGCGAACCGCGCCCGCCTTGTCCAGCGGGTCATTCCCGTTTCCGCATTTCGGCGACTGAACGCACGACGGGCAGCCGGACGGGCATTCGCAGGCCTCGATCGCCGCCGCTGTGGCGCCCCACCAGGTGGCTATCTGCTCGAAACCGCGATCGGCGAATCCCGCACCGCCCGGGTAGCCGTCGTAGACGAAGATCGTCGGCAGGCCGGCCACCGGACCCACCGCCGTGGACAACCCGCCGATGTCACCTCGGTCGCAGCTGGCCACCAGCGGCAGCAGACCGATCGCCGCGTGCTCGGCGGCGTGCAGTGCGCCCGGTATACGCAATGCTTCGACACCGTTGTCCTGCAACGCTTCCGGTGTGATCGTGCACATGACCGCCTTGGTGTCCAGCGTGCGGGTCGGCATCTCGAGCTCGACGAAATCGATCACCTCTCCGGACAGCTCGCGGCGCAGATAGCCGATCACCGTGTTACTGACCGACACCGGAACCAATCCAAGTGGTGATCGGCCCGAATGTCTTTCGTTCACCCGGTCCGGTCACCGCGATGTCCGTCAACTCGCGCGCGAACGTCGTGTAGCCGGGATCGTCGCCGTGCACGAAGGCCACACCGTCTTCGAAGTCGAGTGAGTCGACGATGTATGACTCTCCCTGGTGCAGATAGACCGCGCCGGGATGAACCGACGAAGGCGCCCGACCGACGTCTGCGCTGCCCAGCAGGCGGCCGGTCTCGGTCTCCAGAATCGCGATCTGCCCGCCTGACGAGCCGCGGATGTCGACCGCCGGGTGCGGGTCGACACCGGGGCTGGGGAAGTAGCCGCTGGGTCTTCGTCGCAACAGACCGTCGTCGACCAGGCTCTCTGCGACGGCTTCGGCGTTCCAGGCGCGCACCTCGGCATCGGTCAGCGGCAGCTCGGTTGCGGCGCAGAGCAGTTGCGGGCCGAGAACATACGGGTTACCCGGGTCGATGACCACCCGCTCGATCGGCTTGTCCAACAGCGCTTCCGGATGGTGCACCAGGTAGGTGTCCAGCGGATCGTCGCGTGCGATCAGCAGGATCAGCGCGCCCTGCCCGCGGCGGCCGGATCGGCCCGCCTGCTGCCAGAACGACGTCACCGTTCCGGGGAATCCCGCCAGCACCACGGCATCCAGTCCCGCTATGTCGACGCCGAGTTCGAGTGCGTTGGTGCTGGCCAGACCGCGCAGATCACCGTCGGCCAGCGCGCGTTCCAGTGCACGGCGGTCTTCGGCGAGGTAACCCGCGCGATAGGACGCGACGCGTTCCACAAGCTCGGGGGCGACGTCTTCCAGGCGTGCCCGGGCACCCAGCGCGGTGAGTTCGGCGCCGCGGCGAGATCGCACGAACGTCAGCGTGCGTGCGCCCTCGGCGATCAGATCGGCCATCACCCGAGCCGCCTCGGCGCCGGCGGAACGCCTTACCGGCGCGCCGTTTTCGCCGACCAGATCGGTGCGCAGCGCGGGCTCCCACAGCGCGACCGTGCGCGCGCCCTGCGGGGAACCGTCCTCGGTCACTTCGAGCACTGTCTGCCCGATCAACTCCGAGGCGGTGGACGCGGGTGATGCCGTCGTCGCGCTGGCGAAGATCACTGTCGGAGTCGCCGAGTAGCGGGTGCACAGACGCAGCAGCCTGCGCAGGACCATCGCGACGTTCGAGCCGAAAACACCGCGATAGTAATGACATTCGTCAACAACGATGTAGCGCAGATTCCGCAGAAACACCGCCCAGCGCGCGTGGTTGCGCAGCAGCGACAGGTGGATCATGTCGGGATTGGAGAAGATCCAGCGCGACCGTTCGCGGGCGAATCGGCGCACCTCGCCTGGGCTGTCGCCGTCGTAAGCGCTTGGCGCGACGGTGCCGAGGTTGGCCACGGCATCGGTGAGCGCCTGCGCGGTCCGCAGCTGATCGTGGCCAAGCGCCTTCGTCGGCGACAGATACAGTGCGCGCGCACGCGGATCGGCGGCGAACGCGGTCAGGATGGGCAATTGATACGCCAGCGACTTGCCCGACGCGGTGCCGGTGCTGAGAACGACGTGACGGCCGTTGTGGGCGAGATCGGCCGCCTCGAATTGATGCGACCACGGCGCGGTGATGCCCCGATCATGGAACGCGCGCACGACATCCGGGTCGGCCCAGCGCGGCCATGCCTGTGGTCGCGCCTGTCGCGGTGGCAGGTCCGCGACGTGGCGCAGCGGCTTCTCCGCCGGATCGGTGCCCTCGACCGCGCAGGCGAGCAGCTCGCGGCCGAAATCAGACATCGTTTGCCCTCCTGTAGGTGAATTGTTCCCTAGTTGCGGTGGCAAGACTGTCGCCAAAGCGTTGAACATGATTGACTATGGGCGGTCGCAGCTTCTGTGTTCGTGTATATGCACTCGCAGGATCGACGTTGCGATCGCGGTTCCTGCGAGGGTTGTAGGTCGGGTCAAGTTCCGGCGACACACGCGTTGGTATGGCGGTCGGAACGGGCCCGGTACACCGGAAGTCGGTGGACCGCACCCGGTAAGAAGAGAAGGAAAGATCGAAAGATGCCACAGGGAACTGTGAAGTGGTTCAACGCGGAGAAGGGCTTCGGCTTCATCGCCCCCGAGGACGGCTCGGCCGATGTGTTTGTCCACTACACGGAAATTCAAGGATCGGGCTTCCGTACGCTCGAAGAGAACCAGAAGGTTGAGTTCGAGGTCGGTCAGAGCCCCAAGGGCCCGCAGGCAACCGGCGTTCGGTCCATCTGAGTAATCGAACCTTAACGAATCCCCCCGCACAGTCCCGTGAGGACCGGCGGGGGGTTTTCGTTTCTGGGCGCAACTGCGGCCCGCCGACAGCACACCCGCGCTGCACTGGCCTACTGTCGTCTGCGTGAGCCAGCTGTCGTTCTTCTCGGCAGAGTCGGTGCCGCCCAGCGGTCGCCGACCTGACGGGGCTTCTCGCCGCGCCCGGCCAGGTGGTCGTGGTCGGGGAGGGTGCACGGCTGTCGGTCGTGGTGGACCGGCCGTGGCGGGCGGTCGCCCTGGCCGAGATGATCGTCGAGGCCGGTCTGGAGCCCGAGATCTCTCGCACCGACGAGAACACCCCACTGGTCCGCACCTCCGTGGACCCACGGCTGCTCGGCATCGCCGCCGAGCTGGACGCGCGGGGCGGTCAAGACGGTGCCTCCGCACTGGTTGCCCGGCCCGCGCGAGCTGCGGGCCTGGACGCTGGCGGCCGGTACGCCCTGAGGCGGACCGCTATCTGCTGGGTCTCGACCCGCACGCACCGGACACCCATTCCCCGCTTGCCTCGGCCCTGATGCGGGTCGGGATAGCACCGACTCTGATCGGCACTAGAGGCGCGCATCCGGCACTCCGAATCAGCGGCCGCCGACGCCTATCACGCCTGGTAGAGAACGTAGGGGAACCTCCAGGAGATGTGGAGGCGTTCTCGATGTGGCCCCGGATTTAGGGGCCTGCGAGCCGGAGAGTCAGTTTGCGTCGGCACGTCCGGGGTGCGAAATTGTCAGTTGCCAACGGCGACAGATATTGACGCGAACGCATGAATCTGGCGTCGGACGGCAACATAGAAGTGGAGCGTAAGCACAGGTGGCTGACGAGGACCGCGGCAGCGGCCGCAACGGTAGCGTGCGGCGACTCGTCATTGTCGAGTCGCCTACCAAGGCACGCAAAATAGCTGGCTACCTGGGCTCCAACTACATCGTCGAGTCATCCCGCGGCCACATCCGCGACCTGCCACGCAACGCCGCCGACGTGCCTGCGAAGTACAAGTCGGAGCCGTGGGCCCGCCTCGGTGTGAACGTCGAGGACAACTTCGAGCCGCTCTACATCATCAGCCCGGAGAAGAAGAGCACGGTCGCCGAGCTCAAAGACCTGCTGAAGGACGTCGACGAGCTCTATCTGGCCACGGACGGCGACCGCGAGGGCGAGGCCATCGCGTGGCATCTGCTGGAGACGCTGAAGCCGCAGGGTGCCCGTCAAGCGGATGGTGTTCCACGAGATCACCGAGCCTGCGATCCGTGCGGCCGCAGCGGATCCGCGAGACCTGGACAACGACCTGGTCGATGCGCAGGAGACCCGCCGCATCCTGGACCGGCTGTACGGCTACGAGGTCAGCCCGGTGCTGTGGAAGAAGGTCGCGCCGAAGCTGTCGGCGGGCCGCGTCCAGTCGGTGGCGACCCGCATCATCGTGCAGCGCGAACGCGAACGGATGGCGTTCCGCAGCGCCGGCTACTGGGACGTCACGGCCGAACTGGATGCCAGCGTCTCCGACCCGCAGGCGTCTCCGCCGACGTTCACCGCCAAGCTCAACACCGTCGACGGCAAGCGGGTGGCCACCGGACGCGATTTCGACTCGCTCGGTGCGCTCAAGAAGCCCGACGAGGTGCAGGTGCTCGACGAGGCCGGCGCGAGTGCGTTGGCGACGGGGCTGCGCGGTGCGCAGCTCGCTGTCAGCTCGGTCGAGCAGAAGCCGTATACCCGTAGGCCGTACGCGCCGTTCATGACGTCGACGCTGCAGCAGGAGGCGGGCCGCAAGCTGCGGTTCTCGTCCGAGCGCACGATGAGCATCGCGCAGCGGCTGTACGAGAACGGCTACATCAC
Organism: uncultured Actinomycetota bacterium; assembly: GCA_963813275.1. Taxonomy (GTDB): domain Bacteria; phylum Actinomycetota; class Actinomycetes; order Mycobacteriales; family Mycobacteriaceae; genus Mycobacterium. The sequence goes on from CAWEYH010000008.1 coordinate 148,357, forward strand.
TTATATGCGTACCGATTCGACGACGCTGTCGGAGTCGGCCATCAACGCCGCGCGCAACCAGGCCCGCCAGTTGTACGGCGAGGAGTACGTGCATCCCGACGCCGCGGCAGTACACCCGCAAGGTCAAGAACGCCCAGGAGGCGCACGAGGCGATCCGGCCCGCCGGAGACGTCTTCCAGACGCCGGGTCAGCTGCACAGCCAGCTCGACACCGACGAGTTTCGGCTCTATGAGCTGATCTGGCAGCGCACGGTGGCCTCGCAGATGGCCGACGCGCGCGGCACGACGCTGTCGCTGCGCATTGCGGGTCAGTCGAGCGACGGGCAGCAGGTCGTGTTCAACGCCAGCGGCCGCACCATCACGTTCGCCGGCTTCCTGAAGGCCTACGTCGAGAGCATCGACGAGCACGCAGGCGGCGAGGCCGACGACGCCGAGAGCCGCCTGCCGAATCTCGACGCAGGGTCAACGCGTCGACGCCAAAGAGCTGACCGCCGACGGGCACATCACCACGCCGCCGGCGCGCTACACCGAGGCGTCGTTGATCAAGGCGCTGGAAGACCTCGGCATCGGCAGGCCGTCGACGTACTCGTCGATCATCAAGACCATCCAGGACCGCGGCTACGTCCACAAGAAGGGCAGCGCCCTGGTGCCGTCGTGGGTGGCGTTCGCCGTCACCGGACTGCTCGAGCAGCACTTCGGGCGACTGGTCGACTACGGCTTCACCGCGGCGATGGAGGACGAGCTCGACGAGATCGCCTCGGGCCACGAGCAGCGCACCACGTGGCTCTCCAACTTCTACTTCGGCGGCGATCACGGCGTGCCGGAGTCGATCGCCCGCTCCGGCGGTCTGAAGAAGCTCGTTGGTGTCAACCTCGAAGGCATCGATGCCCGAGAGGTCAACTCCATCAAGCTCTTCGACGACGAAGAGGGCCGAGCCATCTACGTGCGCGTCGGCAAGAACGGCCCGTATCTGGAACGCACAGTCATCGGCGATGACGGCGAGCCCAAACCGCAGCGTGCCAACCTCAAGGACGAGCTGACTCCGGACGAGCTGACGCTGGAGCTGGCCGAAAAGCTGTTCTCCACACCGCAAGAGGGCCGCTCGCTGGGCGTCGATCCCGAGACGGGTCACGAGGTCGTCGCGAAGGACGGCCGCTACGGGCCCTATGTGACCGAGGTGCTCCCCGAGCCCGAAGAGCCGGAGGACGGTGCCCCGGCGAAGAAGGGCAAGAAGCCGACCGGCCCCAAGCCGCGCACCGGCTCGCTGCTGCGGTCGATGGATCTGGAGACGGTGACTCTGGAGGACGCGCTGCGGCTGCTGTCGCTGCCCCGCGTCGTCGGTGTCGACCCGAACACCAACGAGGAGATCACCGCGCAGAACGGCCGCTATGGGCCGTATCTCAAGCGCGGCACCGACTCTCGCTCGTTGACTACCGAAGAGCAGATGTTCGATATCACGCTCGATGAGGCGCTGAAGATTTACGCCGAGCCCAAACGTCGTGCGGGGCAGCGTGCTTCGACCCCGCCACTGCGCGAATTGGGCGAAGATCCGGCGACGGGCAAGCCGATGGTCATCAAGGACGGCCGGTTCGGCCCGTATGTGACCGACGGCGAGACCAACGCCAGCCTGCGCAAGGGTGACGACGTGCTGTCGATCACCGACGGGCGGGCCGCCGAGCTGCTCGCAGACCGCCGTGCACGGGGCCCGGTGAAGCGGACCGCCAAGAAGACGGCCAAGAAGGCCGCGAAGAAGGCGCCTGCCAAGAAGGCAGTCAAGCGCAGCTAGCTCGACACCTCGCTGGCCTCTTCGGCCGACGGCACCCCGGGCTCGACAAGGTTCAGCGGGCGCGCGAGCTGAGTCGGTGCGGTGCGGCCGCGCAGTTCGACGATCTCGCCGACGTCCCAGCACAGCGCCTCGGCGTCCAGTGCGCCGCTGACCGCGATCGCTGAGGCCAGCACGTGGCCCTCCTCGAGCTTGGCGAGCTCGGTGAGGCGGGCGGCCTCGTTGACCGGGTCGCCGATGACGGTGTACTCGAAACGGGCCTGGGCGCCGATGTGCCCGGCGATCGCGCGACCGGCCGATACGCCGATGCCGAACTCCATGTCGGAGCCCAGCATGTTGAGGAGCTCGTCGTGCAACTCGCGGGATGCCGCCAGTGCCGCGCCCGAGGCGTCGGGATGCTCGATCGGTGCGCCGAAGATCGCCAGTGCCGCGTCGCCCTGGAACTTGTTGACGAAGCCGCCGTGGCGGTTGACGGTGTCGACGACGACGCGGAAGAACTCGTTGAGCAGGTTGACGACCTCGGCAGCCGGCCGGGTCGACGCCAGCTGCGTCGACCCCACAAGGTCGACGAAGAGCACCGCGACGTCGCGTTCCTGACCGCCGAGCTCGGTGCCGCGTTCGAGGGCACGACGGGCGACGTCCTCGCCGACGTACCGGCCGAAAAGGTCACGCAGCCTTTGCCGTTCGGCCAGGTCGCGAACCATGTCGTTGAATCCGGCTTGCAGCAGGCCCAATTCGCTGGCGTCGTAGATCTGCATGTGCGCGTTGTAGTTACCGCGCTGGACTTCGCCCAGCGCCCAACGTAATTGGCGTAGTGGATCGGCGATCGCCATCGCCACCAGCACTGTGCCCGCCAAACCTACGAACAATGCGGCGATGGCCATGATCAGGATCGGTGTCGTCAGCCGGTCTGCCGACGCGGTCAGTATTTGAAACTTGCTGGCCACCAGTGCCAGCACGATCGCAAGGACCGGCACGCCGGTGGAGAGCACCCATGTCAGCACCTGGCGCAGGATGACGCCTGCGGCACGGTAGTTCTCGGGCACACCACCGCGAAGCGCTGCCACGGCGACGGGGCGCAGTACCCGCTCGGACTGCAGATAGCCGATGATGGCCGTCGCGGTAGCGCCAAGGGCGGTGGCCACCGCGACAACAGGCGCGGCACGGCTGGCGACGGGCCAACTGGCGACGATGAAGACGACGGAGCCCAGAAACCAGTTGCTGACGCTGATGAGCGAGCGGTAGAACGGCATCTTCAGCGCGCGCGTGCGGGCCAGTTCGGTGGTGGCGGGGTCGCTCTCGGCCAGCAGGCTGTCGCGGCGCTGCCAGCGCATCACGGGGATCAGCAGCCGCAGGCTGAGGTAGGCGCCGACGCAGAACGACAGGAACAGGAACCCCAGGAAGACGGCGAGGTTGAACGCAGGCAGGTCCTGAAGCTGAATCCGGTCCTCGGGTGGTAGCCCGAAACGGAGAAAGCCCAGCACGAACAGGGCGCCGATGATGTCGGACTGCAGCATGCCGAGCGTGAACACCGGCCATGGCGTGCGCGCGACCCAGCGGACGAATGCGCTGATTCGCCCAGGAGGAGCGGCCTCGGTGGTCACCCGTTAACCGTATCGGGCCGGGGAGACGGGAAAGTGCGCTCTGGGACGGACGTGTCGGTTCGCAGCATTACTGTTACCTCTGATGGCCGGGGTATTTACGCGTCTTGTGGGTCAAGACGCTGTTGAATCGGAGCTGGTGGCCGCGGCGCAGGCTGCCCGCGGTGACCCGGCTCACAATGCCAACGCCATCGGAACCATGACACATGCCTGGCTGATCACCGGGCCGCCGGGATCGGGCCGTTCGGTGGCGGCGCTGTGCTTTGCTGCGGCGCTGCAGTGCACCGCCGATGGCGTGCCTGGCTGCGGCGAGTGCCGCGCGTGCACGACGACGATGGCGGGCACCCATGCCGACGTGCGCAGGATCATCCCCGAAGGGCTGTCGATCGGGGTGCACGAGATGCGCAACATCGTGCAGATCGCCTCGCGGCGGCCGGGGACGGGCCGGTGGCAGATCGTGTTGATCGAGGATGCCGACCGGCTGACCGAAGGGGCGGCGAACGCCCTGCTCAAGGTGGTTGAAGAGCCGCCGCCGTCGACGGTGTTCCTGCTGTGCGCGCCGTCGGTGGACCCTGAGGACATCGCGATCACGCTGCGATCGCGCTGCAGGCATGTGGCGCTGCTGACGCCGCCGGTGGAGGCGATCGCACAGGTGCTCATCGACTCCGACGGCTTGCCCGCCGAGGAGGCCCGGTGGGCAGCGTCGGTGAGCGGAGGGCATGTCGGACGGGCACGCCGGCTGGCCAGCGACGAGGAGGCCCGGAGACGTCGGGAGAGGGCCCTGGGGCTGGCGCGCGACGCGGCGACGCCGTCGCGGGCCTATGCAGCCGCCGAGGAGCTGGTGGCGGCCGCGGAGGCCGAGGCGTTGGCGCTGACGATCGACCGCAACGAGACAGAGACCGAGGAGCTGCGCACCGCACTTGGCGCCGGTGGAACCGGAAAGGGCACTGCGGGCACCATGCGCGGTGCGACCGGCGCCATCAAAGACCTTGAGCGACGGCAGAAGTCGCGTCAGACTCGGGCGTCCCGCGATGCTTTGGACCGGGCGCTGATCGATCTCGCGACGTATTTCCGCGATGCGCTGTTGGTGTCGGCGCATGCGGGCGATATTCAGCCGAACCACCCCGACATGTCTGATCGGGTGGCGGCGATGGCGGCCGTCGTGCCGCCGGACAGGTTGTTGCGGTGTATCGAGGCCGTGCTCGAGTGTCGTGAGGCGCTGGCGGTCAACGTGAAGCCGAAGTTCGCGGTCGACGCGATGGTCGCAACGGTGGGTCAGGCGCTGCGGAACTGACTTGGGTGGGCGCGACGGCCTGCCGTAGACTCGTCCCGCCCGGATTGCACCGGGTGCGCCACCTTAGCTCAGTCGGTAGAGCGATTCACTCGTAATGAATAGGTCGGGGGTTCGATTCCCCCAGGTGGCTCCGCATTTTCCGCGAGCGAGCGTGTTTGCACAGCGACACGCCGCATTTCACCGGCAGTTCGCGCACGCTCGCGGGCCGCGAGCGACCGCTACACGCGTCAACCACTCAGCGCTTCCTGCGCGATCCGGGAGGCAGTGGCGGCGGCCGGGAAGCCCGCGTAGCCGCTGGAGTGGTAAACGACCTCGGCAATTTCGTCGTCGGTCAGCCCGTTGGTTCGGGCGATCTTGAAATGAATGGCGAGTTCGTCGTTGGCCCGCAACGCGATCAGCATGCCCAACGTCACGAGGCTGCGATCGCGGCGGCTCAGCCCCTCGCGTCCCCACAACCGGCCGAAGACGTTCTCGAGAGAGAGCTCGAACAATCCCTCGCCGATCCCGCCGCCGAGGTCGACGTCGCCGTCGGGAAGCAACCCCGGCATCAGCTCACGGAAGACGTTCAATCCTGTTTCGCGCGCATCAGTCATCCGTCCACTTTGGCATTAGACGGGCGCAAGGTAACCGACTGGGCCGGACGCGATGCAGACGGACAGTGCGGCGGTGTTCGCTCGCACATTGATGGCGTCGCCGGCGCCGGGCAGCCGCACGAAGACACGGTTCAACCCAGGGTGGACGGGCACTTTCGTCTCGCGGCCGTCCGTGAGTGACAGCGTCATGGAGCCTTCGCTGTTGGCGAGGTAGTTGATCTCGGCTGTCCAATCGGACGGCAGGAGCGGTCCGTCCAGCGGCATGCGCACAGGGAAGTCAGGCTGGACCAGATAGCCGCACTTCGGTTCGGGTCCCACAACGATGGTGCGGACCCACGTCACTTTCGCGTCGACGACGTGACCCTGGTTGTCGAGCATGCGCAGTTGGGTTGTGGTGCTGTCGAATTCGGGGCGATTTTCGAGCATTGCGAACATATGGCTGGCCAGGTTCTCCGGCGCGGCGACACGCTGCAGGACGAATGGATCGACTTCCTGGTCGAGCATCGGGGCATTGGACTTCGCGTGCGCCATGGCCAGACCGGCCTCGGCATTCTGCAGGTAGGGCTGAGCGGGATTGTCTCGCCAGATCGTCGTGAACGTCGCGGTCGAGTAGAGGCTGCTGGCGATGAAAGCGGCTGCAGCGGTGACGACTACGGCAGTGCGTGCAGGCGAGGCATCGAGCCAGCGAGATCTCTCGCGGTTGGGTGCACAGAATCCGACGGCGGCGAGGAGGGCGAGGACGACGACGAGGTCTGGGAAATAACGAAGCGTCTGCGCGAGCTCCAGCGCGGTGAACTTTGAGGACCGCAGGAGGTAGATCGGTATTTGGCAGGCGATCGCATAGCCGATGGCGGAGACCCACAGCAGGCCGATGCGCTGCTTGCGGAGGAAAGAGACGAGCACTACCGCGCCGAGCGCCAGCCAGCCGAGCACCATGGCGGTGACCGGCGGCGTCGCCCATGGTGAGGCAGGCGCCCACCGCTGCCAGTCCCATGGTCCGCCGGCCAATCCGGGGACTATGCCGTGAGTGATGGAGCGGCTCAACAGGTCTCGCGTCATCGGCAGGTCACGGCTCCAGCGCTCCTGGTCGACGAGGACGAGGTAGAGAACGATCCAGGCGGCGGTCAGGGCGAGGGACCCGATCCACAGTCGGACACCGCGGCGCCAGACCGTTCGTAGTGCTGAATTGTCTCCGGTGACGTGGGCGAGAAGTGCGGTGATTGTGAACGCCACGAAGGGGATGACGGCGGCCTTCTCGAAGAAGAGCAGGCCACCGAAATAGACAAGTAGTGCGGTAACCGCGTAGCGCTGATTGCCGGTGCGGACGAGCAAGATGGCGTCGCCGCATACCCATGCCATCGCGGCGAGCATCGGTAGAGAGTTCAATGCGGCTGCCCACCAGGCGAATCCAGGGATGCCCAGGGGCGTGAAGAGCGCGAAGGTCAGTGGAATGAGGAGCACGGGCCGCCAGCCGAGGATGACGTGAAGTGCGCGCAGGAGCGCGAGCGATGCGAGCAGTTGCAGGACGACGAGGCTGACGGCCGGCCCGATCCAGTTCAGCGGTGCGAGGTGGGCGATGGCGCCCGCGACGAGGAATGCGCCGGGCATGACGTGACCGTCGTGGTCGTCGAAGAGATAGGTCGGCGAGAGGAGGCCTTGCGTCCCGGCGCGGCCGACGAGTATGAGGTCGTCCCAGTAGAAGTAGCCGCGGAAAGCCAGGACCGCGCGGATCACAAGTTGGACCGCGATCAATGCGATGGCGGCCGAAGCAACCCAGTTGGTGCGGGTCAGCCGGACAGCCATACGTCCTTTCTGCAGGTCGGCGGGTCCCTACGACTGTACGGGTAGGCGGATCCCGCATTAACGATCCTCGCGCTGGGCGGGAGCCAGTGCTGCCGGATAACGCGTTCACAACAGCTGCTGCGGCGTGATTCACGAAGCCTTTACGCTGGAAGAATGACCGGAAGCTCGCCCCATCCACCGGGGTTCGGCGCCCCACCGCCTGGAAGCGGCCCTCCGCAAACACCTAACGTGCCTGGCTACGTGCCGCAACAGGCGAACTTTGGCCCGAGCGCCGCTCCCGCGAGGACGAGGACTGGCTTGCTAGCAAGCGGTGTCGTACTGGCAGTGCTACTCGGAGTCGCCGCGCTGGTGCTGTCGATCATCACAGCAGTTCGTGGCTCCCGAAACGCCGCCGCCACCGCAGACTCCGCAAGCAGAGCCGCAAGCAGCTCTTCGTCGACGACGCCGATAAGGCGCTATGTGAGGCGATCGGCCCGCTCATGAGGGAAGAAAGCGACAGAACGAACGCTTTCATGGATACTGGGGAACCCGATTCGCCAGAGCGCTAGGCAGCGATACCGAAATTCAAGGCCGAGACCTTGGATTGGGCCAAGCGGATTCAAGACGTGTTAAACGAGCATGCCGAACCGCCGCGATATCTGACGCGCACACTCCAGCAGTATATCGACGGCATGCTGCTGTACAGCGAGAATATGTACCCTGACCGCGCTCCGGATCCCTTCGACAACACGACGTATGACTCAGCGATCGTCGCCGTATGGAGGACCGCTCGCGACCTGCTACAAGGTGGGCATTCGGTGGTAGCAGTCGGCGCTCGGCGAGGTAAAGCCGAATCGACAGTTCTCAGACTTCATCCTGGGCGGGCTTGTGGCCTCGAAACATCTCCAGGTCCGTGGACGGGAGCAGCCAACGCACAGCGCAGCCTTCGCTCACACTTCGCGCGCAGGCGCGCGTGACGTCAGGCCTCTGCGTCCGCGATCCTCGGCGACAACGATGGCGCAATGATCGAAGCGATGCATGTCACGTATCAAGGTGATAGCAAAGCGGTTGAGGCGCAATCGGATTTGTTCACTTCGATGGCCGACTCAGTCGATGAATGCGTCGACATCGTGAAGGATGCCCGGTTGCAGATGGACGCCATAGACCGAGAGGCACACGAAGCAATACAGAAGATCATTGATAGCAAGGGCGGCTGGTTCGGCCCCTTGGCGATGCTGTCGATGATCTGGGCGATTCTCGTGCAGGCCAGAACCGCGGCCGAAGCAGCTTCTGCGGCGGCGGCGGCGAACATCGGAACGCAGGCCGCGCGAGTTGAATCGAGCAATCGAGCCCTCGCCGGGCAGCAAGCTGGTCCGCCGGTGCAAGCCGCGCCGTACCGTCCGGACGGATCTGGCCATTCTTCATGGCGGGCAACGAGATGCCGACAGAGCACGTCCTGGATCCGGTGCGCCGGAGCGCTGGCCGTACGACCGGACGCAGCGATCAGTCACGAAGGACTCCGCGCAGCCGAACGAACCGCCAGCGCCGGCCGAATGAACCTGACGCGTGCGCGACTGGCGAAGCATCCCGAAGCAGCGCCAGGGCCGGTGACTGGCCGACAGGCCGTGCCGGATGAGCGCATCGGTCGACATGACGTGATCGGACTCTACCGAGTGCCTCCTGCCCCCGCCGTTCAACAGGCACAATCAGGCGCTCCGATGTTCCGCCGATGAGCCCAGCGCCTGGCATGTCCGGTATGTCGGGCGGCATGCAGCCCGCCGTCGATGCCATCCATGCCGAGCACACCGTCGATGCCGAGCACTCCCAGCATGCCCGCGACGCCCACCACGCCCGCTGCCAGCCTGCCTACGCCCACCACCGCGGCCCAGGACCTATCGCAGGGCTTCTCCAAAGGTCTTTCCGCCGGCGCCGCCAATCCACTACCGCCAGCCGTTCCGCAGGCCCCGTCGCCGCCACCTGCCGCCGCCGACGTCAGGCCCGCATCAATTTCAGCCTCTGCACCCCCGCCCGCCGCACCCAGCGCCCCTATCGTCAGCCACACCCCACCACCCGCCCCGGCGGCATCTCAGGGCACGCCCGGACCGATGATCGCCGCCCCACCCCCGCAGAACCTCGCCGCCTTCGGCTCGGATCTGCCGCGGTCGGCGACGCCGCCCACCGCGTCAACGCCCACCATCTCCGCCAGCGGCGGTGGTGGCGGTGCAACACTGCCAACCGGCGCCACTTCGGCCGGCGTCTCGTCCACGTCGGTGCCCCCTGGAGTCCTTGCCGCATCCGGCATCGCGGCCACCGGCGGCGGCGCGGCGATGGTCAGTTCCGAGACCCAGGACCAACACCTCGACGAGGCCGTCCAGCTTGCTTACGAACTCCTGCACGCGTCTCGCATGTATCCCGGCTTGCATTGGTGCGTCGGCGTTTTCAAGGTTGCGACCGGCATCGAGACCGTCATCGTCAGCAACGACGGCGCAGGCTATATCCCGCCCGGGGTGTACCTACCCCGTTCCGCCCGAATGCTTTTCGCGGATCCCGAGCTGCCCGCCAGCTTCCAAGCGAAGTGGTTCGGCTGGGTCAACCCGGCCGCCACGATGGTGGCTTACGCGGCCGAACGATCCGTGCTCGACCCCAACATCGAGCTTTACGCACTCGCCGCCACCACCGACCCGGGCGGCTCGTCTGTGCTTGCCGCCCGCCGCGCGGGCGTGCCGCACTATCAGGACTGCGACTCGACCCGCACGCCGATCGAACCAATCGTGGCCGCACCAGAACTCGACGAATCTCGGCTGCACCGCCTCGCCATCATGTCCCGCATCCACTTACGAACAACTCATCGACACCAATCTGCCTCCGACAGAACGCCATTCAGCGGCCTGGGAGGCAACCGCTGGTGCCGTCGCAACCGCCCTCGCCGACGCCGAGCCGCTTCCCATCGAGGTGGCACCCGTCATTCGCGAGATCCTCGGCGCGCTCGCGAACGGCTTGCCCATCTCAGACGAGCAATGGTCCGCCCTCGCCGAAGTGCGTCTGTACGGCAAGTCGCTCTTCATGCGACCGGGCTTCATCGAGGTCGAGCCGTCCGGCGACCCGAACACGACGCTGCTCTACCGGGCGCATCACAATCTGGACCGCGCCGTTGAGGCGCTATCGCTGTGGCGTGGTGACAGCCCTGACTACGCCGACATCGTCTACGCCACTGAGCAGATCAGCAAGGAGGAGCAGCTGTGGCCGCAAAGAATATAAAGCTGAACGCCGAAGAGACGCTCGGTCACGTCAACAAGATCGCCGCAACAATGGCGGAAGCCGCAGTGCCGGGGCCAGTGCCACCTCCGTCGGCGCCGGCCAGTCCGATCGATGTGGCGCTAAATGCGGTGGCGGCGGCCGCCGCCGAGAAAGCGACGGCCTCGTCCGAAGCAATCGCCACGCGCGGCACGGAGCATTTGGCCGCTTCGACACAGGCCATCGGTGCCATGCAGGCCCAGGAAGAGGCGAACACAGCGGAGGTCAACGAACTCCAGACCGAGGTGCCCGAGAACTTCATCAGGGGCGTCTAGCGCACTCATCAGGGACGTCTAGCCCGCTCAGTGGCCCTCGGTATGGTGAGCCGATGCGCACACTGGTCACGGGGGCAGCCGGGTTCATCGGATCCACGCTGGTTGATCGCCTTCTCGCTGACGGGCACACCGTCATCGGCATCGACGACCTCAGCTCGGGCAACAGCACGAACCTGGCCAAGGCCCAGCGGCAGGCCGACTTCGAATTCGTCAAGGCCGACATCGTCGACGCCGATCTCATCGGTCTGCTCGCCGACGTTCGGCCCGAGGTGATCTTTCACCTCGCCGCCCAGATCTCCGTGAGCCAGTCGGTGCAGGACCCGGCTTTCGACGCGACGGTGAATGTCGTGGGCACAGTCCGACTCGCCGAGGCCGCCCGCCGTGCCGACGTCCGCAAGATCGTGCACACGTCGTCCGGCGGATCGGTATACGGCACCCCGCCGTCCTACCCGACGAATGAAGACGCTCCGAGCAACCCGGCATCGCCCTATGCGGCGAGCAAGGTGGCCGGCGAGGTCTACCTCAACACCTTCCGCAACCTCTACGGCCTCGAGTGCTCGCACATCGCTCCAGCCAACGTCTATGGCCCCCGCCAGGATCCACACGGCGAAGCGGGCGTCGTCGCCATCTTCTCGCGCGCACTGCTCGCCGGGAAGCCGACGAAGATCTTCGGCGACGGGACCGATACCCGCGACTACGTGTTCGTCGACGACGTCGTCGACGCCTTCGTCCGTGCAGCAGGCGACCACGGTGGCGGCCAACGCTTCAATGTCGGAACCGGCGTGGAAACATCTGTCCGCCAGCTGCATTCCGCCATCGCGGCCGCCGCAGGCGCACCCGACGAACCCGAGTTCCTTCCGCCGAGGCTCGGCGACCTGCGGCGCTCATGCCTCGACATCAGCCGCGCCGAGAAAGTGCTCGGCTGGACGCCGAAGGTCAAGCTCGACGACGGCGTCGCGCAGACCGTCGCCTTCTTCCGCGACGAGCAGTACGCCTAACTGTCCTCGGGCACTCGAACGCCCTGCAGCGCAACGGCTCTGGCCAGCCGCGCGTACCGCAATTCCAGATCCTTGAAGCGCATGTACGTGCTGAGCGTGGTGAACACGAACGCGATGATCAACGCGTATTCCATCAGATCCGCGCCACGGTCCACCCCAAGCCAGTTCGCAACAACAGTGGTGTCGTTCGGCCGCAGGATCGCGTAGATAGCGGCGATCACGAACAGCACGCCGCCGACCTTGACCCACGCCTTCGTGCGCGCACTGGTGCGCGACCGCAGCAGGTACGACCAGCAGCGACGACGATCGACGAGGATCAGCAGCGCCTGAATCCAGTTCATCGGGACAACCTTCCTCGCAGCAACCCGTCGAAGACGATGTTCACTCCGTTGAGCAACGGCTGACCCTTGGACTTCGAGTACTCGGTGTAGAGGATCTCGACCGGCTCTTCTGCTACCCGCCAATCGTTTTCGACAGCAAGCGTGATGAATTCGCTCGCATGGCTCATCCCGCTCATCGTGATGTTGAGACCGTCGGCCACCTTCTTGTTGAACACCCGAAGCCCGTTGTGTGCGTCGGTCAGACCCAATTGCCGGCTGCTCGGGCTCACTAATGCCGCCACACGCAAGATGATTCGCTTCAACAACGGCGGCTTGCTCGCGCTCGGCTCGGCGAATCGGGTGCCGACGACCATGTCGACGTCGTCGGTTGCGAGCCGGTCGATCATGCGGACGACGTCCTTCAACCGGTGCTGGCCGTCAGCGTCGAACGTCGCGAACACCTGTGCGCCGGGCTGGCTCCGGGCGTACTCGACGCCGGTCTGAATCGCTGCGCCCTGGCCCAGGTTGACCGGATGCCGCACCACATGTGCACCCGCCCGCAGCGCGATATCGCCGGTGTCGTCCTTGCTGCCGTCGTCGACGCAGGACGACGTGATCGAAAACCGAGCGAATATCGGCGATGACGTCGCCGATGACGCTCGCCTCGTTGAAGGCGGGTACGACGATCCAAACGTCCTGGTAGCGCGTGTCGATGACGACCAAAATACACGGTCAGCGTGCCGAGGCCCTGGCAAGCGCGGCCAGGTGCACTGCGATTCCCACCATCGGCCCGCACAGCAGCGCGATCACCGTGCGCGTCTCCAGGCCAAGGGGCAGCAGCAGCAACAGCATCGACGCGACCGTCGCACTGATCCAGCCGGCCGAGTACGCGCGGTGCAGGGCGGCGGCCACCGTCGCCGCGCCCGTCAACGTCAGCAGTGCGATCGCGATGGCCGCCGTCGTCAGCCAGGCAAGCAGCGCGCCGCCCGCGCGGTATTCGCTCGCCGAACGCCACCCGCAGCAGCCAGGGCCCGAACACTCCGGCGGCCAGCACGCCCACCGCCCCCAACCCGGCGACGACGGCCGCCGGCACCACCAACGCGCGCAGTCGTTCCGCGCGCTAGTCGACGAAGTGCGCGATCAGGTTGCCCTGCATCGCCGTCAGCGGCACCAGCAGCGGCGCGCGGGTCAGCGTCACGGCGAGGATGACCACGCCGCCCGTCGCGCCCAAGGTCACCCGATGTCGCCTTGAGCAGCACCGGGAATCCCATGACCAGGATCGCGCTTGCACCGGCTGCGGCGATCGAGTGCGCCGCGCCGCGCAGGAAGGTTCGCCGTCCCACCGGCCGTCAACAGCTGCGGCAGCCGCGCGCGTCGTCGGCGAGGCGATCAACAGGATCAGCCAGGCCAGCGCTCCGGCCACGGTCGCCCACAGGTAGCCGACGAGTCCCCAGCCGAGCGACGAACGGTGGTCGACCGCGACGGCCACCCGGATGGCCGCGTCGGTCACCATCAGCGCGCCGTACTGCGTCCAGCGGCCGACACCGGCCAGCATGCCGAGCAGGGTGGCGTGCAGGCAGAAGCCGGCCAGCCCGACGCTGAGCAGTGCGACGCTGAGCCACTGCGATTCGACGAAGACGTGTCCCGACCACAACGGCGAACTGCCGGCGATCACCGCTGCCGCGACCACACCGACCATCGCCGCCACCCGCATCGGGTGCGTTCGCGGGCCCGCGACCACCTCCGATGTAGCTCGCTCGAGCGCACCTCGCGGGTCGCCTCCTGCAGCAGGCCGTTGGCCGCGCCGGTGACCAGACCGAACGCGCCCCAGAACACGCCGAACACCGAGAAGCCGGCGGGGTCGAGGTCGCGCGCGGCGAGGTACAGCACGGCGTAGCCGCACAGCGCCGTCAGCACGGTCGCGGTGCCGACTCGTGCGACGCTGCCGCGAGTGATCGGGCCGGTCGGGGTGGCGGCCGCGTCGGTCACAGCGCCGGCACGTCCTTGGAGTACAGCCAGGCATCCCACAGCGGTCGCAGCGACACGTCCGCATAGTTGGCCGCCAGGCCGGTGAAGTCGTCGGTCACCGCGGTGGAATGGCGGTGTCGCTTTGTCCAATCCCGCAGCAGCGCAAAGAAATTGTCGTCGCCGATGACGTCCGCGCAGCGCGTGCAGCGTGAGCGCGCCGCGCTTGTACACGCGGTCGTCGAACATGTCCCGTGGCCCGGGATCGGACAGCAGCAGGTCTTGCGGCGAATCCGACGAGCCGCTGATGGTAGTGGCGCGCCCACTCGTCGGCGCGTCTGGCCCCCGGATTCCTCCGACCACAGCCACTCGGCGTAGCACGCGAAGCCTTCGTGCAGCCAGATGTCGCGCCAGCGCCGAGCAGTCACCGAGTTGCCGAACCACTGATGCGCCAGCTCGTGGGCGATCAGCCGCTCCGAACTCGCGACGTGCCGTCGCAGTGGTTGGCGCCGAAGATCGAAATACCCTGCGCCTCAAGCGGAATCTCCAGCTCGTCGTCGGTGACGACGACGGTGTAGCCGGTCGACAGCGGGTACGGCCCGAACAGCTTGACGAACAGCTTCATCATCTGCGGTTGCCTGCGCGAAGTCGTGGTCGAAGTTCCGCTTCAGCCGAGCCGGCAGCGCGGCGTACATCGGCACCGGCGACTTCTGCAGCCGATAGCGGCTCGTACATGCCGATCTGCAGCGTGATCAGATAGGTCGACGTCGGCTCGGCCAGCTCGTAGGTCCACGTCGTCATCGCCGCGCGGGTCCGCCGGGACTTCAACTCGCCGTTGGCGATTGCGCGATACGGGTTCTCGGTGCTGATCTGGATCCGGTAGCTGGCCTTCGCGCTGGGATGGTCGTCGCACGGGAACCAGGACGCGGCGCCGTTGGGTTGCCCCGCGACCAGCACGCCTTCGGCGAGTTCCTCGAAACCGACTTCACCCCAAAGGGTTCGGATCGGCCGCGGCGTTCCGCCGTAGCGGACGACGATCGTCATCGCCGCCCCGGCAGGCAGCGACGACGGACAGTGCGATGTGCAGCTTGCCGCCCGAGCAACTGAACGACGCAGGCCGGCGCCCGTTCACCGACACCTTCGCCACCGCGAGGGCGTCCGACAGGTCCAGCGTGAACGTGCGCAGTGACGCCAGCGTGACCGCGGTGATCGTCGCCGTACCCGGCGAGCCGGTTGATCGCCACCTTGTATTCCAGATCGAGTTCGTAGCGCGACACGCGATACCCGAAGTTGCCGTTGTGCGGGCAGATACGGATCGATGACCGGGACCTTCTTCGCCGCCTTCTTGGATCGGGTCACGCGGCGGTTTCCTCGGGCGCCTTGTCCGGCGCGTCACCGCGCTTCTTGCGGAACGCATTCCACGGCGCGATCGGGTTGCCCTGCCAGCGCGTCGACGCCGGAACCTCGTCGCCGCGCATCACCAGCGACGCCGGGCCGACGGTGGCACCCGCACCCAGGCGTGCGGCGGGCAGCGCCACGCAATGCGGACCCAACGTCGAACCCTCCTCGAGGACGACGGTGTCCATCCGCATCACCCGGTCGTGGAACAGGTGCGTCTGCACCACGCAGCCCCGGTTGACGGTGGCGCCCTTCTCCAGCGTGACCAGGTCGGCCTCCGGCAGCCAGTACGTCTCGCACCAGACGCCGCGACCGATCTTGGCCCCGAGCGCCCGCAGCCACAGGTTCATCACCGGCGTGCCGCTGGCCGCCCGGGCGAACCACGGGCGCGGCGACCGTCTCGACGAACGTGTCCGACACCTCGTTGCGCCACACGAACGACGACCACAGCGGATGTTCGACTGCCCGGATCCGGCCCACCACAAGCCATTTCGCGAGCACGGCGATGGCGCCCGCGACCGCCCCCGCGACCAGCAGCACGACACCGCTGCCCAGCGCCGGCCCACACATACCCGAATTCGCACTATCAGCGCCTGCAGTGCGAACAGCACCCCGACGCCGATCGCGAACGTCACCATCACCGGAACCAGCCGGCACGTCTCGACGAAGCCGCGCATGATCTTCAGACGCACCGGCGGGTGGAACGTGCGCAGCACATCGGCCGCGGTCGGCTTGCGGCGCAACCGGATCGGTGGGCTGCCCAGCCACGACGACCCGGCCTTCGCCTTGTGCGGAGCCGCGGACAGCACGGCAACCAGCCCGTCGTCGGGCACTTTGCGGCCGGGCTGGAGTGATACCGGAGTTGCCCAGGAATGCCCGCTTGCCGATGGTGGCCGTGGCGACGTGAATCCAGCCGCCGCCGAGCTCATAGGACGCCACCATGGTGTCGTCGGCCAGGAATGCGCTGTCCTCGACGACGGTGAACTTCGGCGTCAGCAGGGCCGTGGAGATCTCGGTGCCGCGGCCGATCTTCGCGCCGAGCACCCGCAGCCACATCGGCGTGAGAAGGCTGGCGTACAGCGGGAACAGGTAGTTGCGCGCCGCGTCCATCAGGCGCTCGGTCGCCCACACCTGCCAGCCGATCCGGCTGCGGACCGGGTGATAACCCTCGCGCAGCCACAGCGACAGCACCCGCACACCGATCACGGTCAGCGCCGCGTACACCGCCAGCGCCACCAGCGTCGCGACCGGCGTCCACACCAGGGCGGGCACGATCGCGTCGGTCAGCGACGCGGAGTCCCGGATAGCCCAGCCGATGACGGCCAGCCCGCAGCCAAGCGCGGCAAGGGGCAACGCGCCCAACAGCATTGACGTCAATCCGTACACCAGCGACCCACAGCGGTGCCCGGCCGGGCCGATGGTCGGGCCACGGATGGCGGGCCTTGCCGGACTTCACGGCTGGAGAACCCTTCCAGTACTGGCCCTTCTTCACCCGGCCGACCACGCCCGAACCGGCGGCGACGTCGGCGTTCTTGCCCGACGGCCGCCCCCGGCAGCAGCGTGGTGCGCGCCCCGATGGTGGCGTCGTTGCCGATCGTGATGGTGCCGACGTGGAACTGGTCGCCGTCGATCCAGTGCCCGGTCAGGTCCACCTCCGGCTCGATCGAACTGCGATGGCCCAGCGTGAGCATGCCGGTCACCGGCGGAGCCGAGTGCAGGTCGACGCCCTTGCCGACCTTGTTACCCAGCGCCCGGGCGTAGTACACCATCCACGGCGCGCCTGCCAGATTCTCCGCGCCGCTGGCCGTCGGCGAGCCGCTCGGCCAGCCAGACCCGCATGTGCACGGCGCCGCCGCGACGGTATGTGCCCGGTTTGAGGAAACCGATCAGCATTCGCGCGGACAGCACCGCGATGCCCATCCGCCCGATCGGCGTGACGAACAGCAGGAACCCGGCGAGGATCCACCACCAGTTGAGCGGCACCAGCCACTGCGCCGGGCCAAGCGTTGCGGCGAGGTTGTTGATCAGCGCCAGCCAGACCACCCACTGCAGGCCCGTCAGCGTCGCCAGCGGCAGCGACATCGCCACCTGGAAGGCCTGCGCAAGCAGCGGCGTCGGCCGCACCATCCGCGTCTCGACCTTCGGCGGCGGATCAAGCTCGTCGAGGAATCCGGCCAGCGACCCCAGCCGCGGGATGGTCGTACAGGTCGGCGACCGTCACCTGCGGATAGCGCTGGCGCAGCGCGGCCACCAGTTGCGCCGCCGACAACGAGCCGCCGCCGAGCGCGAAGAAGTCCGCCTCGGGGCCGTCCACCGGCGCGGCCAGCACGTCGCGCCACAGCCCGGCCAGCCAGCCCATCGTGCCGCCGAGATCGGGCTCGTCTTCCTCGGTCTCGCCCGCGGGGCGGCCACGGCAGCGCCTCGCGGTCGACCTTGCCCGACGTGCGGGTGGGCAACTCGTCGACGAGCACCAGCCGAGGCACCAGCGCCGCGGGCAGCGACTCCGACAAGCGTGGTCCGCGCCGTGGCGAGATCGAAGGACGGGTCGGCGCTGGCGATGTAGCCGACGAGCAGCGGAGTGCCGCTGGCGGTTCGCCGCACCGCCGCTGCGCCGCCGCTGACGCCGGGCAGGTTCACCAGGGCCGCGTCGACCTCGCCGAGTTCGATACGCCGGCCGCCGACCTTGACCTGGTCGTCGGCGCGGCCGCAGAAGATCAGGCCGTCGGGTTCGAGCCGCACCAGATCGCCGCTGCGGTACGCGCGGTTCCAGCCGAGCGTGGGCATCGGCGCGTACTTCTCGGCGTCCTTCTCCGGGTCCAGATAGCGGGCCAGGCCGACGCCGCCGATCACCAGCTCGCCCACCTCGCCGACCTTGACCGGCGTCGCATCCTTGTCGACGACGGCCAGATCCCAGCCGGGCAGCGGCAGCCCGATGCTGACCGGTCCTATGCCGTCGAGCTTGGCCACGCACGCGACGACGGTGGCCTCGGTGGGGCCGTAGGTGTTCCACACCTCGCGTCCGGCGGAGTCGGGTCCCGCGGCCAGCCGCTCCGCGAGATCCGGCGGGCAGGCCTCGCCGCCGAAGATCAGCAGCCGCACCGCCTCCAGCGCCTCGGCAGGCCACAGCGCCGCCAGCGTCGGCACCGTCGACACCACCGTGATGTCCCGCGACACCAGCCACGGCCCGAGGTCCATGCCGCTGCGCACCAGCGAGCGCGGCGCGGGCACCAGGCAGGCGCCGTGCCGCCACGCCAGCCACATCTCCTCGCACGACGCGTCGAACGCGACGGACAACCCGGCCAGCACCCGGTCGCCGGGCCCAATCGGATTGTCCTGCAAGAACATCCGCGCCTCGGCGTCGACGAATGCGGCCGCGCTGCGATGTGTCACGGCGACGCCTTTTGGCGTACCCGTCGAGCCCGAGGTGAAGATGATCCACGCGTCGTCGCGGCCCAGCGGCGACGCGGCGCGCCAGCCGCGCGAGTCGCCTGCCCCGCGGACGAGTCCCTGCTCGGTGATCACGCCGACGACGTTCGCCTCGCCGAACACCAGCGCGGCCCGCTCGTCGGGGTCGTCGGCGTCGACGGGGACGTAGGCGGCGCCGGTGGCAAGCGTCGGCAAGGATCGCCACGTAGAGCGCGTAACTGCCCGACGGCATGCGGATGCCGACGCGGTCGCCGCGGCCGATACCGCGGGCCGCCAGCCACGCGACGCTGTCCTCGATGTCGGTGATCAGCTCGCTGTAGGTGAGCTGCACCGTCTCCGTCGTCGATCGCGGGCGCATCGGGGTAACCGCATCGCGGTGTCGTAGAGGATGTCGACGAGCGTGCGCGACTCGGCGGCGTACGGCGATTGCACGTACTGCGCAGGTATTTCCGGCATCGCCACGCCTACAACGTACTAAGCGCCGGCACGGGCGCGTCCGTACCTGACCCGGCGTGTGAGCAGAATTGCGGCGACCACGACGAGCGCTGCGATGACGTACCACTTGTAGTGCTCGAATGCGGCGTAGATCTCGACGATGTTCTCGCCGGCCAGATACCCGAGACCGGCCCAGGTGCACACCCACAGCACGGCGCCCAGGGCGTTGAAGCCAGGTAGCCGTAGTGCTCGAGCAGCGGCTGCAGATCCCCGAACACACCGGGCATTTGGGTGTCGGCCATGGTCTTGGATTCTCGCTGAGCGCAACCGTTGTCGCGCCGCGATCGGCCTTTTAGCGTGTCGGCGTGACGAGTGGACGCAGTGGTCAGCGCGAGCTGCGGCTCTTCGTGGCCGACGCGTCCGGCGACAACTGGAGCGAGCTCACATCCGGCCAGGCAGCGACGGTGCGACTGGCGGCGGCCGACCTGCAGCAGGCGCGGCGGGCCCGCGGTCGCCTGGCCGACGATGTCGCGGTGATCCTCGATATCACCGTTGCGGTCGCCGCCGACTTTCGCTCGGCGCGAAATTCGATGCCGAGGCTGAACACCGAAACTCTGCAGTACGCCGGAACCATCGACGGCCTTGCCGGGCTGGTCGCTGACATCTTCATGGCCGAAGTGGCAGACGGCGTGACCTTCATTCCGGCATCGCCCCAGCAGGACATGGGGACGCTGGCCGCGGCGGCGTTGGACCGCATAGCGCGACGCCTGCCGCTGGCAGGCGCGGCCTGACCGGCAGGGCTACGCCTCGAGCTCGCCGGCCAGCTTGCGTTCGATGCTGGCCCGGGTGACCGAAGGCAGCACCAGAATCCCGTCCAGCTCGGCACGGGCGCGGGTGTAGGCGCTCTGGCGTTCCTGCGGCGTGGCGGCGTCGTTCTCGGCCAGCCTGAGCAGGTTCTGGGCCCGCGCGATGCGCTGCTGGTCCTCGTCGGAGAAGGTGCTGCGACGCAGCCGGATCGCCTCGGCCTCGGCGACCTCGAACGCGGTCACGTAGTCGTGGACGGCGTCGCGGTACTCCAGCTGCGCCTCGCGGTCCCCATCGAGATCGGCGGCGTTCTCGGGCCGCATCAGGTCGGCGCGCCTCCTCGCCTTGTGGAACTCCATGGTCAGCGGGTTACGCATATCGGTCATCAGCGGGAAGTCGAGGAGCTTGGCGACGTCGATCTCGTACTCCAGCCACCGCGCATCCGTCTGGCCGTGCTGTTCGATGACTCTCTTCAGGTCGCGCCGGTTCCTGACCTGGGTGGTGTTTGACCGGCCTGCCGCCTCGGCGACCGCGATCTTGGCCTGCTGTTTGATCCGGTAGCGCTCGAGCCTGCGTTCAGCGCGGCGCTCGTTGGCAGCGGCGACCGCCCGCACGCCCCCGCCGATCATGCCGCCGAGCGGAAAGATCAACCACCAGAAGTGGAACAAAGAATCCACACAGCCAGCATGCCAGCGTCAGGAAATTGCCTCGTAGATCAGCTGGGCGTACCGCGCTGTGCGCTCGTTGCCGAGAGTGCCCTGTCCCATCTTGTTCATGACGTAGGTGGCGGTGGCGCGCCGGTCCGGGTTGATCAGAACCACCGACCCGCCCCATCCGCCCCAGAAGCAGACCCTCTCCCCGGGTCGCACGAACGGTAGGACCTCGGGTGTGGCGAGGCCGTAGCCGATGCCGAATTTCAAGGGTGCGGCCAACACCAGGTCGGGTCCGTGTGATTGGACCTCGAAGATGCGCTCGATCGTCGCCGCCGACAACAATTCGACCCCATTGGCAGTGCCGCCCAGAGATACCGGCGAGAGCATGCGCGTCAGTGAGCGCGCGTTGCCGTGTCCATTGACGGCGCCGAGATCGGCGTCGCGCCACTCGGCGGTGTGGGCGATGTCGGGGTCCGGTGCGGGATTGGTGAGCGTTTTGCGCATCGGGTTGTCCTCGGGCAGCGCGTCGAACGGGACGTCGAACGGCGGCGGAGGAATGAGCTGTGCGATCCGGTCCGCATCCTCCGGCCTGGCGCCGATCTGGAAGTCCGCCTCCAGCGGCCGCGCGATGTCGTCGCGGACGAAGTCCTTCAACGATTTTCCCGCGGTGCGGCGAACCAGCTCGCCGATCAGAAAGCCGAAGTTGAGGGCCTGGTAGCCCGACGCGGTGCCCGGCTCCCACCATGGCGCCTGCGCGGCGAGCAGCGACGTGGCCCTCTCCCAGTCGAAGAGTGCATCGGCGGTCATCGGTTCCTGCCAGCCCGCGACGCCCGAGGTGTGCGACAGCAGATGACGCACCATGACGCCCTGCTTGCCGTTGGCGGCGAACTCGGGCCAATACGTGGCCACCGGCGCGTCGAGGTCCAGCAGGCCGCGATCGGCGAGCATCAGCGCGGCCAGACTCGTCACTGTCTTGGTGCTCGACCAGACGTTGACGATGGTGTCCTCGCCCCACGGAACCGTCTTGGCCGCGTCGGCATAGCCGCCCCAGATGTCGAGAACCGACTCGCCGTCGATGTCGATCGCGATCGCGGCGCCAACCTCATTACCGCTTCCGAGTTCTTCGGCCATCGCCTCGGCGACCTTGTCGAATCGGGCATCCACGTGGCCGTGCACGGCGTTGGTCATGTGGTGAAACCTACGCGCCGACGCGCTAGGTGGTCACCAGTTGTCGTAGCCGCCTTCGGGTCCCAGCATCCGCTCCAGACGGGTGCGGTTGATGCGGGCCAACTCGTTGCGGACTACTTTGCGCTCGGTCTCGACGTCGTTGTGCATTCGGTCGGTCATCGCGGCCAGCACGTCCTGCGCGGAGTAGCCGTTGACGAACATGACGAAGCCGAACCCGAAGTGGTCCAGGTACCGCTTCGACGCCACGGCGAGTTGGTGCATCACCTCGGCGCGCTCATCCCGTATCGCGCACTGCTCGGCCGCGGACTTCTCGCTGCCCGGCCGCCGTCCCACGTCGGGGTAGGCCTGCAGGATCGAGTCGATGGAACTCTCCGCCAACGCGAACAGCGACCGGTCGGCCTGCCGGAACAGCGAATCGTGGTCCGGATACGGGCGCCCGCGCGCCAGGTCGGCGGCCAACGGAACGCTGTAGCAACACTCGTAGAGGGCGTGCACTGCGCGGCGCATCGGCATCTCGTTGAAGACGTCCAACCCCATGCCCTGATGCATCAACACACCCGTCATCATGCGAGCAGCAGGGCACGCGGGCGTTACGCCGTGTTACAGCGAAGAAAACTCCTGCCGCTCAATGACCCTCGGCCTTGTACCGATCAATCGACCGGTTGACTTCGGCCTCGGCTTCCGCCCGGCCCGCCCAGTCGGCGGCCTTGACGTACTTACCGGGCTCCAGGTCCTTGTAGTGCACGAAGAAGTGCTTGATCGCCTCGAGCTCGAACGTCGGGACGTCGGCCAGATCCTTGATGTGGTCCCAGCGCCCGTCACCGGCGGGCACGCACAGCACCTTGTCGTCGCCGCCCGCCTCGTCGGTCATCTGGAACATGGCGACCGGTCGGGCCTCGACGATGCATCCCGGGAACACCGACTCCGGCAGCAGCACCAGCGCGTCGAGCGGGTCGCCGTCCTCGCCGAGGGTGTTTTCGATGAAGCCGTAGTCGGTGGGATAGCCCATCGCCGTGTAGAGGTAGCGGTCCAGCTTGACCCGGCCCGAGTCGTGGTCGACCTCGTATTTGTTGCGCGAGCCCTTCGGGATCTCGATGACTACGTCGAACTGCACCGTCGCGGCTCCTTGCCCTGTGCTGGTGTCTTTGGGGACGGACGACACCCTAATCGAGCGACGACGCAGCGGGAAAGGCGGTAGCCCGTCGCTGACCTCTGACTTTTCTGCAGCGGATACCCTGCTTGGGCAGGCCACAGTCAGGAGAATCATGCGTCCCACCCGGTGGCGACGATCCACTCACATCGCGGTCGGGGTGGCCGTTGTGCTGGTGGTCGCTGCCGTCGTCGTGGCCGCGGCGCTGCTCACACGCGGTCGGTCCAGTGACGCGGCCAAGGCGCTGCCGGCCGCACCGGCGCCTGCGACTGCCGACCCCGTGATCAAGCCGGTGGCCGACTCCGCGCAGAAACCCACGCCGGACAAACTGGCCGCAGACGCTGGCGCTGACGCTCGCCGACCCGAATCTGGGTGCCTTCACCGGCAGGATCACCGACGCCGCCACCGGAGAGCAGCTGTGGGCGCAGGGCGCCGACGTGCCGATGCAGCCTGCGTCGGTCACCAAGGTGCTCACGACGTCGGCAGCGTTGCTCGGGTTGGACCGCGATGCCCGGTTCACGACCAAGGTGGTGGTGTCCGACCAGCGGCCCGGCCTTGTGGTCCTCGAGGGTGGCGGTGACCCGACGCTGTCGGCGGCACCCCCCGGCCAGGACACCTGGTACAAGGGTGCGGCCCGGATCAGCGACCTCGCCGACCAGGTGCGCCGCAGTGGCGTCACGGTCACGGCCGTGCAGGTGGACATCAGCGCCTACAGCGGGCCGACGATGGCGCCGGGCTGGGATCCGCTCGACATCGACGGCGGCGACATCGCACCGATGGAAGCGGTGATGCTCGACGGCGGCCGCACCCAGCCGGTCAGCGTCGACTCGGCCCGCTCCAGGACACCCGCGCTGGACGCCGGTCGCGCGCTGGCCGTCGCGCTGCGCGTCGACCCGACCACCGTCGGGGTACTGCCGTCGGCGTTCGACGGCGACAAGGAGATCGCGTCGGTGCAGTCGCCACCGCTGATCGAGCGATTGCGCCAGATGATGAACGAGTCCGACAACGTGATGGCGGAGTCGACTGCACGCGAGGTCGCTGCCGCCCAAGGGAAGCCGCAGAGCTTCGACGGCGCGGTGCGAGGCGGTGCTCGGCGAATTGAACTCCGCGAAGATCAACACCGGCGGCTCGCATCTGGTGGACTGCAGCGGGTTGTCCGTCGACGACCGACTGACCGCGGAGACGCTCGATGAGATCGTCAACGCCGCCGCGGGCGACGACCAGCCGAAGCTGCGCCCGCTCGTCGACCTGTTGCCGATCGCAGGCGGCAGCGGCACGCTGTCCAACCGCTTCCTCGATCCGACGCGGGCAAGGCGTCGGCCGGGTGGCTGCGCGCCAAGACCGGGTCGTTGACGGGCACCAATTCGTTGGTCGGCATCGTCACCGACGCCAGCGGGCGGGTGCTGACCTTCGCGCTGATCTCCAACAACGCCGGCCCGACGGGCCGCACGGCGATCGACGCGTTCGCGGCGACGCTACGGTCATGTGGGTGCGGGACATGAGCACCCAGGTCACCGTCGGCCGCACGGTCGACTGGGGCTTCGCCGCAACGGTCGGGGCGAAGCTGGCCCGGCCGGGCCCCGCGGCCACCGAGTACACCCGTCGTCAGGTGATCGACCAGCTCGCCAGCGCTGCGCTACGCGCCGAAATGCCGGTGCGCGAAGTGACCGGGCTGAACGAAGGCGGCGAGGTGGCCGAGGCCCGCATCGTCGACCGCACACAATGGATCCGCGCCGCCACCAAGTCGATGCGGGTGATGACCGGCGGCTCCGAGAACGGCGACCGACCACACTTCATCACGGGCCGCGTCACCGGTGCGCAGACGGGCGCGGTGCTGGCGTTCGTCTCGTCGGGCATTCTCGGCCAGTACGACCCGTTCGGTGCGAACGGCGGCGAACTTCTTCTGGTGTATCCCAACGTGATCGCGGTGGAGCGACAGCTTCGATTGCAGCCCACCGACTTTCGGCTGTGGGTGTGCCTGCACGAGGTGACTCATCGGGTGCAGTTCCGCGCCAATCCCTGGCTCGCCGAGCACATGTCGAATTCGCTCGCGGTACTGACACAGGAGACCGGCGAGGACGTCACCGAAGTGATCGGCAGGCTATCGAGTTTCATCCGTGACCGCCGCGATGGTGTTCCGGCCGAACCGAATTCGGCCGGGATTCTCGGCGTGCTGCGGGCGGTGCAGTCCGAGCCCCAGCAACGGGCCCTGGACCAGTTGCTGGTGCTGGGCACGCTGCTGGAAGGCCACGCCGACCACGTGATGGACGCCGTCGGGCCCGCCGTGGTGCCGTCGGTGGTCACCATCCGACGCCGGTTCGACGAGCGGCGTCGGCGCAAGCAGCCACCGCTGCAGCGGGTGCTGCGGGCGTTGTTGGGCATCGACGCGAAGATGAGTCAGTACACCCGCGGCAAGGCGTTCGTCGACCACGTCGTCGAGCAAGGTGGGTATGGCCCGGTTCAACACGATCTGGACGGGACCTGAAACACTGCCGCTGCCAACAGAAATCGAAGAACCGCAGCGATGGATCGACAGGGTGCTCTAGGGACGTTGCAGTCCGCCGTCGCCGCATTCGGCCGTCGCTACGCCGCCGCGGACGACCGCTGGTGCGTCGCCTTGTCGGGCGGGCCCGACTCATTGGCGCTGACGGCCGTCGCCGCCAAACTCAAGCCGACCACCGCGCTGATCGTCGACCATCGACTGCAACCCGATTCGCACCGGGTCGCGACCGCGGCCCGGCAACAGGCAACGGCATTGGGATGTGTTGACGCGCAGATCCTTTGCGTCGACGTCGGCACGGCGGGCGGGCCGGAGGCCGCCGCACGCACGGCCCGCTACCGCGCACTGGACGAAGCCCGGGACGGACGCCCCGGTGCTGCTCGGGCACACACTCGACGACCAGGCCGAGACCGTCCTGCTCGGCCTCGGCCGCGGATCGGGCGCCCGGTCGATCGCAGGCATGCGGCCCGTCGACCCGCCGTGGTACCGGCCGCTGCTGGACGTCCGGCGCGCGGTCACCCACGCCGCGTGCACCGAACTGCGGGTCGACCCGTGGCACGACCCGCACAACACCGACCGTCGATTCACCCGCACCCGGCTGCGCACCGAGGTGCTGCCGCTGCTCGAGGACGTGCTCGGCGGCGGGCGTGGCCGAGGCGCTCGCCCGCACCGCGACGGCCTTGCGCGAGGACACCGAGACACTCGACGAGCTCGCACAGTGGGCGCTGCAGGCCGCGGCCACCGGCGAGGGTCTCGACACCGGACGGTTGACGGTATTGCCGGAGGCGGTCCGGCGCAGGGTCATCCGCAGCTGGCTGCTGGCCGGCGGCGCCAGCGATCTGACCGACAAACAGATCCGCGGCGTCGACACGCTGGTCACGGCGTGGCGCGGCCAGGGCGGGGTTGCGGTCGGCTCGCCACTGCGCAGCCAGCG
Source organism: uncultured Actinomycetota bacterium (assembly GCA_963813275.1). GTDB lineage: Bacteria > Actinomycetota > Actinomycetes > Mycobacteriales > Mycobacteriaceae > Mycobacterium. Next base: position 174,749 of record CAWEYH010000008.1, read on the forward strand.
GCTGATCGCGGGGCGCCGGGACGGTGTGCTGACCCTGCATCGGGAACCGGTCTGAGCGGTTAGGGCGAACTCACGTTGGTCGAGGGCGGTGACACATGGCACGCTGTGGACGTGCCATCTGAGGAGATGTACCCGGGCGACATCAAGTCGGTGTTGCTCTCCGAGGATCAGATCCAGGCACGCATCGCCGAGCTCGGCATTCAGCTCGGCGCGGACTACCGGGAGACCATCGAGGCGCACGGCCAGGACCTGCTGCTGGTCACGGTGCTGAAGGGCGCGGTCTTTTTCGTCACCGACCTGGCCCGCGCGATTTCGCTGCCAACCCAGCTGGAGTTCATGGCGGTCAGTTCCTACGGGTCGTCGACGTCCTCGTCGGGCGTGGTGCGAATCCTCAAGGACCTCGACCGCGACATCCACGACCGCGACGTGCTGATCGTCGAGGACATCGTCGACTCCGGGCTGACGCTGTCCTGGCTGCTGCGCAACCTCGCGACGCGGCACCCGCGGTCGCTGCGGGTGTGCACGCTGATGCGCAAACCCGACGCCGTGCGCGACGACGTCGACATCGCCTACGTCGGTTTCGACATCCCCAACGAGTTCGTCGTCGGCTACGGCCTCGACTACGCCGAGCGCTACCGCGACCTGCCCTACATCGGCACGCTCGACCCCAAGGTGTACGAGGAGTTCTAGCGACATGAGCCGGACCGCTCTCCGCATCTGCCCGTTGTGTGAGGCCACCTGCGGCCTGACCCTCACGATCGAGGACGGTCGGGTGACCGGGGCCCGCGGCGACCGCGAGGACGTGTTCAGCGCCGGCTTCATCTGCCCGAAGGGGGCGAGCTTCGCCCAGCTGGACAACGATCCCGACCGGCTGGCGCAACCGATGGTCCGCCGCGACGGGGTGCTGACCGAAACAACGTGGGACGAGGCGTTCGCCGTCGTCGCCGACCGGCTGGGCGATGTGGTCCGCGAGCACGGCGGGACGTCGGTCGGTGTGTACCTGGGTAATCCCAACGCACACAACGTCGCCGGCAGCCTCTACCCACCGCTGATCATCCGCGGGCTTGGCACCCGTCAGGTGTTCTCCGCCAGCACCTTGGACCAGATGCCCAAACACGTTGCGCTCGGCCATATGTTCGGCAGCCCGGTCGCGTTCACGGTGCCCGACCTGGATCGCACCGACTATCTGGTCGTCATCGGTGCGAATCCCGTTGTCTCCAACGGCAGTTTGGCCACCGCCGCCGACTTCCCCGGCAAGCTGCGAGCGCTGCGCAAGCGTGGCGGCAAGCTCACCGTCATCGATCCGGCGCGCACCCGCACAGCCGAACTGGCCGACCGCCACATCGCTCCTCGCCCCGGCACCGACGCGGCGCTGCTGTTCGCCGTCGTGCAATGTGCTCTTCGAAGAGGGCCTTGTGGCACCCGATCTCGGGGGAGTGGCCGATTACGTCAACGGGGTCGACGACGTCCGCGTCCTCGCCGCCGGGTTCGCGCCGGAGGACGTCGCCGAACATTGCGGCGTTGCCGCCGACGAGATTCGCGCGCTTGCCCGCGAGCTTGCGTCGGCGCCGACGGCTGCGGTGTACGGCCGAATCGGCACGTCCACAGTCGAATTCGGAACGCTTGGCAGCTGGCTGGTCGATGTCGTCAACGTGCTGACCGGCAACCTCGACCGTCCGGGCGGGGCCATGTTCCCCCTCGGCGCGGCGCTGCCCGCGCCGCGGCCACCGAAACCGGGTCGCGGGTTCAGGACCGGTCGCTGGCACAGCCGCGTGTCCGGTTACCCCGAAGCCATGTCCGAACTGCCCGCCGCCGCATTGGCCGAGGAGATCGACACTCCCGGCGACGGGCAGATCAAGGCGATGATCACGATCGCCGGGAACCCCGTGCTGTCGGCCCCCGACGGCGACCGGCTCGACCGGGCGCTCGATGCCGTCGGATTCATGCTCAGCATCGACCCCTATCTCAACGAGACCACCCGGCACGCCGACGTCATCCTTCCGCCGCCGCCGCCGTCGCAGAGCGCCCACTTCGACTTCGCACTGAACAACCTCGCGGTGCGGAACAACGTTCGATACTCGCCGCCGGTCCTGCCGCTCGACGGCCGGCCCGAGCGAGGCGGAGATCCTGTCCCGCATCGCGCTGATTCTGTACGGCATCGGTGTCGACGGTGACCCGTCGCTGGTCGACGAGCAGGTGATCGCGACGACCCTGGCCAAGGAGTCCGCCGACCCGACCTCACCGGTGGCGGGTCGTCCGGTCGACGAGTTGACCGCGATGCTGGCGGCCGGCCCCGGCTACGAGCGCCGCCTCGACATGATGCTTCGGCTCGGGCCGTACGGCGACGCGTTCGGCGACCAGGCCCGACGGGCTCACCCTCGAGCGCCTGAAGGCCGCGCCGCACGGTATCGACCTCGGACCTCTGCAGCCCCGGCTGCCCGAAGTGCTCCGAACCCCAAGCGGCCGAATCGAACTCGCACCCGAGCCGATGATCGCCGACGCGGCGCGGCTTCGCGACTCGCTCAGCCGGGGTACCGACGGCTTCGTGCTGATCGGCCGACGGCACCTGCGCTCCAACAACAGCTGGATGCACAACGTGCCCGCACTGGCCGGCGGCACCAACCGGTGCACGCTGCAGATCCATCCCGACGACGTCGCCGACCTGGGGCTCGCCGACACCGCCAAGATCAAAGGACCCGGCGGCGAACTAATGGCCCCCGTCGAACCGATGCCGGGGATGCGGCGCGGGGTGGTGTCGTTGCCGCACGGATGGGGTCACGACCGCGATGGCACGCGGCAGGGCGTCGCGGCAGGCCAGCCCGGCGTCAACGTCAACCAGCTGAACGACGGGAGTCTGCTCGATCCGCTGTCGGGCACGGCGGTGCTCAACGGCATCCCGGTCGACATCGCCCCCGCAGACTGAATCCGTTTGCGCGCCTCGCGTGCGCGGTCGCTAGGTCAGCTCCCAGATCACCGTCACCGAGAACCCGATGCTCTGCTGGCCGGGTTCGAGCGGAACGGCGTCCATGGCCGCCCGCGGCATCGGCGTCGGCGGTGGCGCAGGCGTCGTCCCTGCCGACTCGGAGATCGAGATGACCTTGCCCAGAGTCAATCCCGCCAACTGCGCGTACTGCTCGGCGCGGTCCTTCGCGTCGTCGAAGGCGCGGGTGCGGGCGTCCTTCACCAGCTGCGAGTCGTCTTCGATCGAGTAGTTCACCGAGTTGATGCGGGTCGCGTCGCCGCCGGTGCTGACGATCAGCGCCAGCGCCTGAGACGCGTTGTTCAGTTGGCGGATCTTCACCTCGATCGAATTGCTCGCCCGATAGCCCGTGATCGTCGGGGTGTCCCCGCCGCTGTATTGCGGCTGCAGGCTCACGTTCGTGGTGCTGATGTCCGTGCGCTGGACGCCGGCGCCCACCAGCGCATTGATCACGGCCTGCTGCCGGTCGCTGGTCTGGTTCATGGCTGCGGTGACGTCCGCGGCGGTGGCCTCGATGGACACGTTCGCCGTCAAGGTGTCGGGCGTACCCTGCACCTCTCCGGACCCGACGACGGTGACCTGACGGGTGTCCGGGCCGGCCGTCGGGATCAGCGAGGGACCCGATCTCGGGGACGCGTCGCATCCGGACAGCCCGACAATGGTCAGCCCCGCCGCGGCGAGGACGATCAATCGGGTCGCAAACTTCGCTCTCGCTGCGATCGGCATGCCTGGCAGCCTAGAACACCCTCCGATCAGAGCAGGTCGAGGCGCTAGGTGAACCGTTTCACGAACGCCAACGAAATCTCGGCGACCTCCTGCCAGCCGTGGTCAATGGTGAGCGAGTGACCGCGGCCGTCGACGCGCGCGATCTCAGTGATACCTGGATTCTTCGCTTGGATCTTGTAACTGGCTTCCGTGATCGCCAGCGGCACCGTGTTGTCAGCGCCCCCAGCAATGATCAGCAGCGGCCCACGGTCAGGGTTCTTGTGATCCACCCTCGTCTCGCCGCCGAACACGTTGAAGTTGGCCACCGCCGCCTGAAATAAGGGAGCGCCCGGCGCGGGAACGTGAAAGGTCTCGTAGAGTTCCTTGGCCTCGGCCTCGTCGAGGTTGTTCGCCCAGCCGTACTTGAACTGATCGAACGTCAACGCTATTGCCTTGCCTCGGTTGGCAGGGTTGCCAAGCACCGGCGCCGACGACTTGAGCGCCGACAACGGCAGCGGAAGCACACCCCTGAAGGGTGCGTTGTCGATGGACACGGTAGCGGTTGAAACACCTTCGCCCGCGATCTTTTGCGCAATCAGTCCGCCGAACGAGTGGCCGACAACGGCCGGCTTGCGATCGAGCTCGGAAATTGCGTTGAGATAGTGGTCGGTGATCTGCTGAACCTTTTTGTGTGCGAACACATCCGGGTTGGCATGAGCCTGTTGGACCGTCGCGGGATCGTCCGGCCACCCCGGCGCCAAGGCGGTGTAGCCGTTGGCCTCGAACAGATCGCGCCACTTCTGCCAACTGCTGGAGAGCAACCACAGCCCATGTACGAACACGACCGGCACCAACCCGGAGTCGTTGGCCCGCTTGATCTCAACCTGCTCCCACTCGGCGAGGACGGCTCCGGACTCGTGCTTTGCACTCATGGCGCAGACACTATCGCCCGGCACGCCTGCGACCTGTAGATAAACTCACGAAGCTGTTAATGCACCAAGTGGAGACGTTGCAGGTCCGCAACGTACTTGTCGATCAGGGACTCCGTGACATGTGGGATGTCGCCGTCGGGACCCACTTTGGCGGCTCGCACCGCGCCTTGGAACACCTCGGTTGGCGCGATGGCTCCGCGCACCGGCCGTTCGGGTTTGCGGTACGCGTCCAGCAGAGGCAGCACGCTGTGTCGGCGCTGCTGTTCGGGCAGGCCCGTCAACGCGGTTTCGAACCTGTGCAGCCACTCCTCGTAGTCGTCGATCCGGGTGATCTTGTGGCCGGCATCGATGAGCCACCCGACGAACGTGTCCAGCGAGACGTCGTCGTCGTACGGGTTCATCACGTCGTACGACCGGTATCCGTCTGTTGATGTCGCGGCCAGCGTGACGATCGCCTCGGCGACGAAGTCGACGGGCAACCCGTCGTAGTGCGCCTGCTGCGGCCTGCCGTCGGCGTCGGTCTCATAGAACGATCGGGGCGCGATACCGGTTGCAAGAAGGCTGAGAATCAACCGGGTGAAGGCGTCCGGAACATTCAGCTGACCCTCGAATCGCCTGTGCGCGAGGATCATGTCGGACCTGAACACTGCGACGGGCAGGCCGCAGAGATCGTGGGCTTCCCGCAGAAGCACCTCGCCTGCCCACTTGCTGTTCGCATAGCCGTTGGCGTAGGTGCTGTCGACGGGCCGCTGCGGGCTGACCTCGCGGATGTCGCCGTCCTCGATGAAGTCGTTCGCTGCTACCGACATCGCGACCGCGACGGTGGAGAGGTAGGTGACCGGTTTGATCTGAGCCGTGATCGCGAGGCGGATGACCTCGGCGGTGCCGACCACATTCGGGCCGAACTCTTCGCTGTAGGGCAGCACGTGGTTGACCAGTGCGGCGGGATGGATGATCTGATCGACGTTGTGGGCCAACCGATCCCACGTCACCGAATCCAGTCCGAGGCTCGGCTCGCCGATATCGCCCGCGATGACCTCGAGGTGGTCGGCGGCCAGTTCCCGGAATCGCTCGAGCAGACGCGGGTCCCCGCTGTCGAACGCCGCCTCCAGGCGCGCGCGGGCGGCGGACTCGTCACGTCCGCGCACGACGGTGATCAGCGTGCCGCCCGTCTGCGCCATCCGCTCCAGCAATTCGAGCGCGAGGAACCGACCTAGCCAGCCGTTCGCGCCGGTCAGCAGGACCGTCTTCGGATCGCCGGTCACATAGGCGGTGCCGGGAGCGGCCGCCAGCGTGGCTTCATCGATGAACTTGTCGAGCGTGAGGTCTTCGGCACGCACCGAGGTGGCTCCCCGACCGTGCACGGTGGCGAATGTCGGCCGCTTCGAACCGGATTCGGGCTCGGCCTCGATGTAGACGGCCAGCTGACGCAGGTCGCTTGTCGGGCCGACGATCACTCCCACCGGCACATCGACACCGAAGATGTCGCGCAACAGGTTGGCGAACGTCAGCGCCGAGAGCGAGTCGCCGCCGAGGTCGGTGAAGTGGTCGTCGGGGTCGACCTCGACGTCGGTCGATCCCAGTACCGTCTGGGCGGCCAGGGTGACGCTATCGAGCACCGAACGGTTGGTGGCGTTCTCGCGCAGCGCGCGCAGCTCGTCGATCCGAGCCGCCGCCAGCTGCGCGTACAGCTGCTCGAGCCGCTCGCCGTAGTGGTCTTTGAGCCTGGGGCGCAGAATCTTTCCCACACCGGAGAGCAATCCGTTGGCGGCGGAGAACGGTTCGGTTTCGATGAGGAACTCGACCGGCACCTCATAGGTCTGCAGCTCGGCCTCTCGCGCGGTCTCGCGCAGCGAATCGTTGAGTGCGGCCTTGAGTGCGCCGGTGTCCGATCCGAACCGCTCCAGCGCTTCAGGCGTCGGGACGATCACCGCCAGCAGGTTGGGCCGCTCGCTGTTGCCGTAGACGAAGATCTGTCGCACCAGCGGCGCGCCGGCGAAGACCGCCTCCAGATTCGCGACGGCCACGAACTCGCCTTGCGAGAGCTTGAGCACGTTCTTGCTGCGGTCGACATAGGCGAGCCGGTCCGGTTCGATCTCGGCCATCACATCGCCGGTGCGGTAGTAGCCGTCGGGGTCGAACACCTCGGCGGTGACGTCGGGACGCTTGTAGTACCCGGGCATCATGGTTTGCGTCTTGACCAGCAATTCGCCACGCGGGTAAGGCTTGTCGGTGAGGAAGTAGCCGAGTTCGGGGACGTCGACGAGCTTGTAGTCGGTGACCGGCGGCCGCATCACGAGACCGTCTTTGGTAACCCCGCCGACTTCGGTCGCGCCGTAACCGTCGGCGATGTGCACGTCGAGAACGGTGTCGATGAACGTCTTCATTTCCGCCGCAAGGGGTGCGGTCGACACGAAGCCCCCGATGACCCGTCCGCCGAGTACAGCGTCCCGGATCTCGGTGGCGGCGGCGGCTTCGGCGTCATCGACGGCGGAGCCTTCGGCCACCAGTCGGTCGACCGCGCTGCGGTACCGCTGGAAGAGCATGTCGACCACCCGCGGCACCAACGGCATATCGGTCGGACGTACCAGCGTCCAGTCCTCGAACAACGTCGACAGATCGGACTCCGGGACGAAATAGCTTGTGCCGCCCGCAAGGAACGCGGACATGATCGGCAGTCGCCCGCCCACGTGGTTGAGCGGCATGAAGTTGACGTTCAACACCGCGCCGCCGCTGGGGTCGGCGAAATTCGAGGTAAACAGCCGGCCGACGGTGCGCTCGGTGATCATGGCGCCCTTTGGCGCGCCGGTGCTGCCCGAGGTGTACATGATGATCGCGAGCCGCTCGTCGCTACCGCCCGTGTCTGCGGGCACCGTGGGGAGATTGCGTCCGCGCTCGATCACGTGGGCGAGCGTGTCGACGGTGACGGTCTTGCCTGCATCCCGCAGTCGGGTCCGTGCCCGCTCGATGCTCTCCCGATGGTCGTCGACTGCTGGGTCGAAGTCGAAAACCAGCAGGTGCCTCAGCGACGTGCTGTCCAACGCCGATTCGATGGCGAGATCCAGGTACTGGGCTCCGACGGCGAGCACCTTCGGCTCGGTCTCGGCGATGATCGGCCGGAGCTGGGAAACCGGCGCGTTGTGCTGAAGTGGCACCGAAACCAGGCCGAGATATGTGCAGGCCAAATCGACCGATAGGTAGTCGGGGCTCGCGAAGCCGATCGTGGCGACGAAGTCGCCCTGGTTCACCGGAGCGGTCGAGTCGCTGCGCAACGCGGTCGCGATCGCGCCGACCCGGTCCCACACCTCGCGGTAGCTCATCGTCTCGAATCGGGGCAGCAGACGCGCAGTGGTGCGGCCCGTTGTGGCGTCGGTCACCAACTCGCGGGCGCGCTGGCCAAGGGCAGGGCGGTCGGCGTAGCCGTCGACGAGAGTCTGCAGGATCTCCGACAACCGAAGGTCGGGCCTGTTCGCGGCCTCGATGACGTCGGGAACCGGTCGCGCCTTTCGGAACTGCGGGTCGTTGGCGTCGAGGTCAGCGATCCGGCGGACTCGGCGCCCCTCGCGGGCGTCCTCGAGATGGGTCGTGGCCTGATCCCGGTCTTCGTTGGTCACCATCCAGCCTTTCGCGCGCAGTAACTAGATGGCGAAGCGCGTGGCGGTGCTGCTCAATTCCGCTGTGCGCCTGTGAGGCTCGGCACACAGTGAAATTCAAGGAACGGGCTAGGGCGTTACCAGTATTTTGCAGTGTGCGTCGGGGTTGGCCAGTGAGTCGAATGCTGCGCCGACGCCGTCGAGGCCCACGTCGCCGGTTATCAGTGGCGCGACGTCGACGTCACCCTCGGCGATCGCGCGCAGGGACTCGGAGAACTCCGCGGCGTCGTAGGCATTCACGAACTGCAAGCTGATCTCCTTGGCAGTGCCGAAGAGAGGCATCACGATGTCGTCCTCCATGCATACGCCTGCCACGATCACCCTGGTCCCCATCGGCGCCCGCCGCATCACGTCATTGATGATCCCGGGGACGCCGACCGCCTCGAACACCACGGCCGGTTTCACATCGTCGAACGGTGACCCCTGTGCCGGGTCCAATGTCTGCTGTGCACCCATCGTCGTTGCCAACTCGCGCCGTTTGGACGAATAGTCGGCGGCCACGATGTTTTCCACGCCTTTGTGGCGGAGGGCGGCGACGATGGCCAGACCGATTGGGCCGCAACCGATCACGAGGGCTACCTCGCCGGGCCGTATCGACGACTTGTTCACCGCGTGCAGGCCGACCGCCATCGGCTCGGTCAGCGATGCGCGACGCGCGTCCAAGCCGTTGGGAATCGTCAGCAGCAGCGGAGCCGACAGCAGCATCCGTTCGGCGTAGCCGCCGATGACGGTGTTGCTGGACAGGATGGGTTCGAAACCGTTCGGAGACAGCAATACCGGAAGCGAGGTCACCATCGTGCCCGGTGCAGGGGCGTCGGTGTCGGGCCCCGCTTCGAGCACCTCGGCGCTGAACTCGTGACCCATGAACACATCGTCGGCGAGGTCGACGGGCAGGCCACCTTCCACGGGCATGCCCGAAATCTCCCGGGTGAGCCTGACCATCTGGTCGCCGTGCTTGGCGAAATGCAGGTCCGAGCCACAGATCCCGCACGCCTTCACCCCGACGAGGACCTGCCCCGGTCCTGGCACCGGTTCGGCGACGTCGTCGCGAAGGACCATCCGCCCCTCGCGGAGCACCGAGGCGCGCACTACTGCTCGTTCTCCATCTTGATCTCGTCGGTGTGTTCGGTGATCGCCTTGACGATCGCTTCGCCTGCGCGGCCGAGCAGTTGATCGCGCATGCCCTTGGCCCAGTCGTGTGACGCTCGCGGCGCGGCCAGCTGACCCTTGAAGTGCGGCATGACCTCGCGGGCGAACAATTCGTAGGAGTGGTAGGTGGCCTGCGGCGAGGCCCAGTCGTGGCCGAGCAGCAGCAGTGTCCCGAAGCCGCCCGAGGTGTCCAGCAGGTCCTGGATATGGGCGACGGCGTCGCCGGGCGTGCCGATGCAGCAGTTTCCCTTGCCCGCATAATCCTCGACGAACTCGCGCGGCGACTGCGCGCCTTCCACCGAATTAGACAGCGGCACAAAGCCTGCCGCCCCGAAGTAGTTCGCGAAATCCTGCAGGCCGTATGTGCAGTCGTCGATGGCCTGGTCGCGGGTGTCGGCCAGGTGCATGATCGACAACACCCGCCAGTTGGCGCGGTCGGGCTCGTCGCGTCCCGACTTCTCCGCCTGGCTGGTGACGATCTCCCAGGTGTTCTCCAGCGCGGCGTAGCCGCCGGGCACCGACATCGACAGCGACAGCAGCGACGTGCCGAGCGCTCCTGCCAACCTCGGACCCGACGGAGAAATCATTGCCGCCGTGGATATCTCGGGGTAGGGCCAGGTGTAGGGCCGGACGTGCAGCTCGGCGTCGCGCAGTGTGAACCAGTCGGAGTGCCTGCTGATGCGCTCGTCGGGTGCAGCGCGGAACAACGCGAGGATGGCCTCGAGCGACTCCTGCATCATGCGCCGCTGTTCGACGGGATCGATGCCCATCATGTAGGCGTCCGACGGCAGTGCGCCCGGTCCGGTGCCGAACATCACGCGACCGCGGGTCAGGTGATCGAGCAGCACCCAGCGGTCGGCAAGCATCAACGGGTGGTGATAGGGCAGCGACACCACGCCGGTGCCGAGGCGAATGTGCTTGGTGCGCTCGGCTGCCGTCGCGATGAACACTTCGGGGCAGGCGATCAGCTCATAGCCGCCCGAGTGATGCTCACCGAACCACACCTCCTCGAACCCCAGCCGGTCCAGCGCGACAGTACGTTCGAGGTCGTATTCCAGTGCGGCGGTGGGAGATTGGCCCACCGGGTGAAAGGGGGTGATGAATACCCCGAAGCGCAGCGGCTCGCCCGTCATGACTGCTCCAATTCACGTAGGAAGGCCAGCAGAATCCGGTTGACCTCGTCGGGGCGCTCCTGCTGCACCCAGTGCCCCGCACCCTCGATCCACTCTTCGGTGTACGGCCCAGCGGCCACCTCACGGGCGCGGGCTGGGTTCATCGTCGGGCCTATCGGATCGGCCGTGCCGCCGACGAACAGTGCGGGCACGGTGATCTTCGCGTCGGTCAGCTGCGGCGTCGATTCCCAGTTGCGGTCGTAGTTGCGATACCAGTTCAGGGCACCGGTGAATCCGGTCCTGCTGAACTCGGTGACGTAATGCTCGAACTCGTCGGCGCTGATCCAGTCGGGCAGCGAGGACGGCCCGGCCAGCAGCCCGGCGAACATTCCGCTCATGGTGGCGGCGACGTCGGCCTCCATCTCGGCGTCGGCGAGGCCGGGCTGTTGGAATCGCAGCATGTAGAAGTCGTCGCCGAACTTCTGCCGCCAGCGTTCGGTCGGGCGGGACCTGGCCCGGGGAATCGGCGGGACGCTGAGGCCTGCGGCCGCCCTGACACGCTCCTGGTGCAACAGGGCGGTGTGCCATACAACCATCGCGCCCCAGTCGTGGCCGATGAACACCGCTTGCTCCGCGCCGACATCGTCGAGCAGGCCGACAAGGTCGCCGGTGAGGGCGTGGATGTCGTAGTCCTCGACGGCGTCGGGTCGACTGGAGCCGCCGTAGCCGCGCTGATCGGGGGCCAGCACGTGGTAGCCCGCGCCTGCGAGCCCGGGAATCTGGTGCCGCCACGAGTACGCCAACTCGGGGAAACCGTGGGCCAGTACGACGACGGGTGCGCCCCGCCGGCCCGCCTCGATCACCCGCAGCGCAACGCCGTTGGTCTCAACTAACCGCTCGGTCGAGGTGAGCACAACTCAGCCAAGCACAGCGGCATGTAGGCGTCGAGTGTGCGGTTATGTACGCCGGCCCGGCGTGTTGCGTACGAAATCGCACACTCGGCGATCAGGCGCTGGAGAACCGTCGGGAACTGCCGAACGTTGGTCAAGCGGTAGCCTTGACTATTCCAGCTGCGCATATGGAAGGACGTGGCCGATTACGGCCGATGTTTGATGAACCGCAAAAATGTGATCCGCACGCTCACCGTGATCGCGGTGGTGCTGCTGCTGGGCTGGTCGTTCTTCTACTTCAGTGACAACACCCGCGGCTACAAGCCGGTCGACACCTCGGTGGCGATGGCCCAGATCAACAGCGACAACGTCAAGAGCGCTCAGATCGACGACCGCGAGCAGCAGGTGCGCCTTGACCTGAAGAGCGGCAACGGCGACACCGAAGACAGCGACAAGATCATCACCAAGTACCCGACCGGGTACGGGGTGGACCTGTTCAACGCGCTGAGCGCCAAGAACGCCAAGGTCAACACGGTGGTGAACCAGGGCAACATCCTCGGGTCGCTGCTCATCTACATGCTGCCGCTGCTGCTGCTTGTCGGCCTGTTCGTGATGTTCTCCCGCATGCAGACCGGCGGCCGGATGGGCTTCGGGTTCGGCAAGTCGAGGGCCAAGCAGCTGGGCAAGGACATGCCGAAGACCACGTTCGCCGACGTGGCGGGCGTCGACGAGGCGGTCGAGGAGCTCTACGAGATCAAGGACTTCCTGCAGAACCCGTCGCGGTACCAGGCGCTCGGCGCCAAGATCCCCAAGGGCGTGCTGCTCTACGGCCCGCCGGGCACCGGCAAGACGCTGCTGGCCCGCGCCGTGGCCGGCGAGGCGGGCGTGCCGTTCTTCACGATCTCGGGCTCTGACTTCGTCGAGATGTTCGTCGGCGTCGGCGCCTCCCGGGTGCGTGACCTCTTCGAGCAGGCCAAGCAGAACAGCCCGTGCATCATCTTCGTCGACGAGATCGACGCCGTCGGCCGCCAGCGCGGCGCCGGGCTCGGCGGCGGCCACGACGAGCGCGAGCAGACGCTGAACCAGCTGCTGGTCGAGATGGACGGCTTCGGCGAGCGCCAGGGCGTCATCCTGATCGCGGCCACCAACCGGCCCGACATCCTCGACCCGGCGCTGCTGCGGCCCGGCCGCTTCGACCGCCAGATCCCGGTGTCCAACCCGGACCTGGCCGGCCGTCGCGCGGTGTTCAGGGTGCACTCGCAGGGCAAGCCGATCGCGCCCGACGCCGACCTGGACGGGCTGGCCAAGCGCACCGTCGGCATGTCCGGCGCCGACCTGGCCAACGTCATCAACGAGGCCGCGCTGCTGACCGCCCGCGAGAACGGCACGGTCATCAGCGGAGCCGCGCTCGAGGAGGCCGTCGACCGCGTCGTCGGCGGTCCGCGTCGCAAGAGCCGCATCATCAGCGAGCACGAGAAGAAGATCACCGCCTACCACGAAGGCGGCCACACGCTGGCGGCGTGGGCGATGCCCGACATCGACCCGATCTACAAGGTGACCATCCTGGCGCGCGGTCGCACCGGCGGGCACGCGATGTCCGTGCCCGAGGACGACAAGGGCCTGATGACCCGCTCGGAGATGATCGCCCGGCTGGTGTTCGCGATGGGCGGACGCGCCGCCGAGGAGCTGGTGTTCCGCGAGCCGACCACCGGCGCGGTGTCCGACATCGAGCAGGCCACCAAGATCGCCCGCGCGATGGTCACCGAGTACGGCATGAGTTCGCAAGCTCGGCGCCGTTCGCTACGGCACCGAACACGGCGACCCGTTCCTCGGCCGCACGATGGGCACACAGGCCGACTACAGCCACGAGGTCGCGCAGATCATCGACGACGAGGTGCGCAAGCTCATCGAGGCCGCGCACACCGAGGCGTGGGAGATCCTCACCGAGTACCGCGACGTGCTCGACACGCTTGGCCGGTGAGCTGTTGGAGAAGGAAACGCTGCACCGCGCCGAGCTCGAAGCCATCTTCGCCGACGTCAAGAAGCGGCCGCGGTTGACGATGTTCGACGACTTCGGCGGGCGCATCCCGTCCGACAAGCCGCCGATCAAGACGCCGGGCGAATTGGCTATCGAGCGCGGCGAGGAGTGGCCGAAGCCGGTGCCCGAGCCCGCGTTCAAGGCCGCGATCGCGCAGGCCTCTGCAGGCCGCGGCAGAAGCGCAACGACCCGAACGGCTCGAATGGCGCGGGCGCCAACGGAACTCCGCCGAACGGTCCCACCCAGCCCGACTACGGTGCCCCCGCCGGTGGCACGCGCCAGGCTGGCCGCCGCCAGGCGCCGCCGGCCAGTATCCGCCGCAGGGCGCAGTGGTACCCGCCGCCGCCACCGCCGTGCCGGCTGGCAACAGCCCTATCCGCCGTATCAGCCCTACCCGTACCCCGGTCCGCAACCGCCGCACGGCGGACCGTCCGGTGCGCCCGCGTCCCAACAACGAGGACGCGGGCCAGGAATCGAACCGGCCTAATCCGCCGGCCCACGGCTGATACCAATCGGAGGCTTCAATGACGCGGCCGCACAACAATTCGGCGACGTTCACCACCCCGGAGTTCGACCAACCGCGCGCCGAGGCGGCGATCCGGGAACTGCTGATCGCGGTCGGGGAGGACCCCGATCGGCACGGCTTGGAGGACACCCCGGCCCGGGTCGCCCGCGCCTACAAGGAGATGTTCGCCGGGCTGTACACCGACCCGGATACCGTGCTGAACACCACCTTCGACGAGCAGCACGACGAACTGGTGCTGGTGAAGCAGATTCCGATGTACTCCACCTGCGAGCACCATCTGGTGGCGTTCCACGGCGTCGCCCACGTCGGGTACATCCCCGGCGTGGACGGCCGGGTGACCGGGCTGTCGAAGATCGCCAGGCTGGTCGACCTGTACGCGAAGCGGCCGCAGGTGCAGGAACGGCTGACCGCGCAGATCGCGGATGCGTTGATGCGCAAGCTGGATCCGCGCGGCGTCATCGTCGTCATCGAGGCCGAGCACCTCTGCATGTCGATGCGTGGCGTGCGCAAGCCCGGTGCCACCACCACCACCTCCGCAGTGCGCGGACAGTTCAAGTGCGACGCGGCATCACGGTCCGAGGCACTGGATCTCATCTTGCGAAAGTGAGCCCTACACACGTGCAGGTCATGGGGGTCGTGAACGTCACCGACGACTCCTTCTCCGACGGAGGGCTGTTCCTCGATCGTGACCGCGCCGTCGAACACGGCCTGGCGCTCGCTGCCGACGGTGCGGCCATCGTCGATGTCGGCGGCGAGTCGACGCGACCCGGCGCCACCCGCATCGATCCCCTGCGTGGAAACCGCGCGCGTGCTGCCCGTGATCAAAGAGCTTGCCGGACAAGGACTTACCGTCAGCATCGACACGATGCACGCCGAGGTGGCACAGGCGGCGCTGGAGAACGGGGCACAGATCGTCAACGACGTGTCCGGTGGGCGGGCCGACCCGAACATGGCCGGCGTGGTGGCCGACGCCAAGGTGCCGTGGGTGCTGATGCACTGGCGCTCGGTCAGCGCAGCCCGGCCCGCACGACGTGCCGCCGTACGGCGACGTGGTGGCCGAGGTGCGCGACGAACTGCTCGCCGCCGTCGACGCGGCCGTGCACGCAGGCGTCGATCCGGCCAACCTGATCATCGACCCCGGCCTCGGGTTCGCCAAGACCGGCGAGCACAACTGGGCGCTGCTGCGCGCGCTGCCCGAATTCGTCGACACCGGAATCCCGGTGCTCGTCGGGGCGTCGCGCAAGCGTTTCCTCGGCACCCTCCTCGCGGACGCCGACGGCGAGCCCCGCCCGCCCGCACGGCCGCGAGACCGCAACCGCGGTGATCTCCGCTCTCGCCGCGCTGCACGGCGCGTGGGGCGTGCGGGTGCACGACGTGCGGGCATCGGTCGACGCGCTGAAGGTCGTCGAGGCCTGGACGAGGGCAGATCCGATGGCTGACCGAATCGAGTTGCGCGGCTTGACCGTTCGCGGCCACCACGGCGTGTTCGACCAGGAACGCCGCGACGGGCAGGACTTCGTCGTCGACATCACGGTGTGGATCGACCTCGCGGCCGCGGCGGCCAGCGATGACCTCGCGGACACGCTCGACTACGGCGCCCTGGCCACAGCGGGCCGCCGACATCGTCGGCGGGACCCGCCACGCAATCTGATCGAGACGGTGGCAGGCGAGATCGCCGAGGATGTGATGACCGACGAGCGGGTGCACGCCGTCGAGGTCGTCGTGCACAAGCCCGCGGCGCCGATCCCGCTGCACTTCGCCGATGTGGCCGTGGTGGCGCGGCGGTCCCGCCGGGGCGGCC
This sequence comes from uncultured Actinomycetota bacterium, assembly GCA_963813275.1. Classification (GTDB taxonomy): domain Bacteria; phylum Actinomycetota; class Actinomycetes; order Mycobacteriales; family Mycobacteriaceae; genus Mycobacterium. The sequence continues at coordinate 190,535 of CAWEYH010000008.1, forward strand.
GCGGAGCCCCGCAATGACGACAGTGGTGCTGTCGATCGGCTCGAACCTCGGCGACCGGCTGGCTCGGCTGCAGTCGGTCGTCGACGGGCTCGGCGACGCGCTGCGCGCGGTGTCGCCCGTCTACGAGACCGACGCATGGGGCGGCGTCGAGCAGGGGCCGTTCCTCAACGCGGTGCTGATCGCCGACGACCCGCGCCTCGACGGCCACGGCTGGCTGCGGCGTGCCCACGAATTCGAGCGAGCCGCCGACCGGGTCCGCGATCAGCGCTGGGGGCCGCGCACGCTCGATGTCGATCTGGTCACGTGTCACGACGGCGGCGCCGAGGTGATCGTCTGCGACGACGATCTGACCCTGCCGCACCCGTTCGCCCACCTGCGCGCCTTCGTGCTGGTCCCGTGGCTGGACGTCGACCCGGACGCCGACGCTGACGGTGGCCGGCGAGACCCGGCCCGTCGAGAAGCTGCTCGCCGATCTCGATCCCGCCGAGCGGGACGGGGTGCGCCGCACCGGACTGGTGCTGGGCTGATGGGACCGACCCGCAAGCGTGACCTGACGGCCGCGACGATGGTCGCCGCTGTCTTGGGTTACCTGCTGGTGACCGTCGCTGTACCGGTGGTTCCCGCCGATCACCGTCTGGACCGGCCTGTCGCTGCTTGCCGTGGCGGTCGCCGAGGGCGGCTGGGCCTTCTACGTGCGGGCCAAGATCAACGACGGGGAGATCGGCGACGGCCCCGGCTGGCTGCATCCGCTGGCCGTTGCCCGGTCGGTGATGATCGCCAAGGCATCGGCGTGGGTGGGCGCGCTGGCGCTCGGCTGGTGGGTCGGTGTGCTGGTCTACCTTTTGCCGCGGCGGGGGACGCTGCGGGTCGCGGGCGAGGACACCGCGGGCGCGGTTGTTGCGGCGGTCAGCGCGCTTGCGCCTGTTGGTCGCCGCGCTATGGCTTCAGCATTGCTGCAAGTCACCGCCAGAGCCGCCGGAGAACGGCGAAGGCGCAACGGAGTAGCTGACCGACATTAGCGGATCGCGAATCGCCGCAACGCACGACACGCGCAGTGACCTGTGGCGGGTACAGTCGGCCCATGACCGTTCTGACCCGTGGTGCCCGGCCGCGGCGCAGCGGTCGCAGGCCGGGTTGGCTGCTGTTGACGGTGTTGCTGGTGCTCGCAATCATGGCGAGTTCGGCGCTGGTGTTCACCAACCGGGTGGAGTTGCTCAAGCTGGCTGTCATCCTCGCGTTGTGGGCGGCCGTGGTGGCCGCGTTCGTGTCGGTCATCTATCGACGGCAGAGCGACGTCGATCAGGCCAAGGCGCGCGATCTGAAGCTCGTCTACGACTTGCAACTGGACCGCGAGATCTCGGCCCGACGCGAATACGAGCTGACGGTCGAAACGGAGCTGCGCCGCGAGCTGTCGACCGAGATACGTGCCCAGGCCGCCGACGAGGTGGCGGCGCTGCGCGCCGAGCTCGCCGCGCTGCGGGCCAATCTCGAGTATCTGTTCGACGCCGACCTGAGTCACCGTCCTGCGATCGAAACCGAACACGGGCCGGCGCGTCCCGGCCGGGTCAGCAGCAGCAGGATCGACACCGACGACGGCCCCAACGTCAGGACCGAAGAGAATCCGATCATCGACGTTCCGGCCGAACCTCATCCGCCGGAACACGAATGGCAGGCGACACCGCTCTTCGGCGGCGCACATCGAAGGGCGTCGGAGGCCGAGCCGACTCCCGAGGAGCGTCTGCTGTGGGCGGCCGAACAACGGGCAGCCGAGCACCGCGCGGCCGAGGAACGCGCCGCTGCCGAGCAGCGCGCCGCGGCCGAACAGCGGGCGGCAGAACAGCGCGCCGCAGCGGAGCAGCGGGCAGCCGAGCAGCGGGCCGCAGAACAACGCGCGGCCGAGCAGCGGGCCGCTGAACAAAGCGCGGAGGCAGAACGGCGGGCGGCCGAGCAGCGGGCCGCTGAAGAGCGCGCGGAGGAAGAACGGCGGGCGGCCGAAGAGCTGGCGGCCGAAGAGCGCGCGGAGACAGAGCGCGCCCTCGCAGAGCAGCGGGCAGCTGCGCAGCGTGCCGCCGAAGAAGAAGCCGCAAAACAGGCCGCGGCGGCCCAATGGCAGCCCGCGCCGTCCGACGGACAGTGGATCCCGGCCGGAACGCCCGGGCAGCAACTGGTCGCCGTCGAGTCGCGGAGAACGGGTCGTCGGGCGAATACGTCGGCAGGCGACGCGCTGCCGAACCCGCTATGTCGGCCCCGCCCGTCGACCCGCTTCGGGGGCGTCACTCTGCGCCGCCCGAAGCTACGGATCCGGGCCGTCCGGCGGCGGCACCGCCCACCCTGGCAGCACCACCTCCACCGCCGGCTCCTGCTTCTCCCACAGCTGCCGAGGTGCCTGCACCGCGCCATCGCAGCGCCGACGACGCCGACAGTGGTGATGCCAGTTCCACCGGCGGACATTCCGTCGCCGAACTGCTGGCCCGGCTGGAGGTCGGCTCAACGGGAGGCGGCCGTCGCCGCCGCCGCGAGGAGTGAGCTAATCTCTTAGCGACCGTCCGGTACCCGCAGCGCAGGACCGGAACGACATACGAATTCTTGCGAGGCATCTGCAATGGAGCAGGTAGAAGGGCTGCGTCCGGCCCGACTCTCGGTCGGAATCATCTCCGCAGGCCGAGTCGGCACCGCGCTCGGTGTGGCCTTGGAGCGTGCCGAGTCACGTCGTGGTGGCGTGCAGCGCGATATCTCAGGCGTCCCGGTCAGCGGGCCGAACGTCGGCTGCCCGACACCGCGGTGCTGCCCGCCGACGAGGTCGCGGGCCGCGCCGAGCTGCTGCTGCTCGCGGTGCCCGATGCCGAGCTTGCATCCGTTGTCTCCGGGTTGGCCGCCACGCATTGCGGTGCGCCCGGGCACGATCGTGGCGCACACGTCGGGCGCCAACGGCATCGCGGTGCTGAGTCCGCTGACCGAACAGGACTGCATCCCGCTGGCGATCCACCCGGCGATGACGTTCACCGGAGCCGACGAGGACATCGCGCCGACTACCGGACACCTGCTTCGGCGTCACCGCCGCCGACGACGTCGGCTACGCCATTGCGCAGTCGCTGGTGCTCGAGATCGGCGGCGAACCGTTCCGGGTCCGCGAGGACGCCCGAACGCTGTACCACGCGGCGCTTGCCCATGCCAGCAACCACGTCGTGACCGTCGTGCTCGACGCCGTCGACGCGCTGCGGTCCGCGTTATGGGGCCAGGAGTTGCTCGGCCAGGAACTCGTCGGCGACGCATCCGGGCGGGATCGCCGAGCGGGTGATCGGCCCACTGGCCCGGGCGTCGCTGGAGAACGCGCTGCAGCGGGGACAGGCGGCACTGACCGGTCCGGTCGCCCGCGGCGACGCGGGCGCGGTCGCCGATCACCTGCGCGCGCTGGCCGAAGTGGATCCCGAACTGGCGCAGGCGTATCGGGCGAATTCGCTGCGCACCGCGCAGCGCGCGCACGCCCCCGACGAGGTCTTCACGGTGCTGGAGGAGGCGGGGTAGACGTGACGATTCGCAGACCGCCACCGTTCGCACCCGGCGAGCTCAACGTCTACACCTCCGCTGCGGGAGGTGTCCGACGTGACGCGCGCGCTGCGGCGGACCGGGCGACGGGTGATGCTGGTGCCGACGATGGGCGCGCTGCACGACGGCCACCTGACCTTGGTGCGGGCCGCCAAGCGGGTGCAGGGCGCGGTCGTCGTGGTGTCGATCTTCGTCAACCCGCTGCAGTTCGGCGCCGAACGAGGACCTCGACAAGTATCCGAAGACGCTCGACGACGACCTCGCCGCGCTGCGCGCCGAAGGCGTCGAGATCGCGTTCACCCCGACGGCGGCGGAGATGTACCCCGACGGCCCGCGCACCTCGGTGCAGCCCGGCCCGCTGGGCGCAGAGCTCGAAGGTGCATCGCGGCCAACGCATTTCGCAGGCGTGCTGACCGTCGTCCTCAAGCTTCTGCAGATCGTGCGGCCGGATCGGGCGTTCTTCGGCGAGAAGGACTATCAGCAGCTGGTGCTGATCCGGCAGATGGTCGCCGACCTGAACGTCGACGTCGCGATCGTCGGGGTGCCCATCGTGCGGGAAGCCGACGGGCTGGCGATGTCGTCGCGCAACCGATACCTCGACGAGGTCGAGCGCGAGCAGGCGGGTGCGCTGTCGGCCGCCCTGCTGGCCGGTATGTACGCGGCGTCAGGGGGCACGGCGGCCGCCTTGGACGCGGCGCGTGCGGTGCTCGACGAGGTGCCTGCGATCGACGTCGACTACCTGCAGGTGCGCGACCCGGCGCTTGGGCCCGCGCCGGCGCAGGGCGTCGGGCGCATGCTGGTCGCGGCGCCGCCTCGGCGCCACCAGACTGCTCGACAACATCGCGATCGACATCGGAGCAGCCGCCGGTACCGACGGGCAACGACCCGCCGGATCGGACGAAAATCACGAATTGCCATGGAGGAATTGATGTTACGAACCATGCTGAAATCGAAGATCCACCGCGCCAGAGTGACGCAGGCCGATCTGCACTATGTCGGGTCGGTGACCATCGACGCCGACCTGATGGACGCAGCCGACCTGCTGGAGGGTGAACAGGTCACCATCGTCGACATCGACAACGGCGCGCGCCTGGTCACCTACGCCATCACCGGCGAGCGCGGCAGCGGCGTGATCGGGATCAACGGCGCGGCAGCGCATCTCGTACACCCCGGCGACCTCGTCATCCTGATCGCCTACGGGACGATGGAGGACGCCGAAGCCCGCGCCTATCAACCGCGCATCGTGTTCGTCGACGCCGACAACAGGCAGATCGACCTCGGGCACGATCCCGCCTACGTTCCCGCCGACGCGGCTGAACTGCTATCGCCACGGTGATCTCGTGCTGCTCGCCATCGACGTCCGCAACACCCACACCGTGGTTGGGCTGATCACGGGTTCTGGGGATCACGCCAAGGTGGTGCAGCACTGGCGGATCCGCACCGAAACCGAGGTGACCGTCCGACGAGCTGGCGCTGACCATCGACGGGCTGATCGGCGACGACTCCGAACGTCTGACCGGCGCTGCCGGGCTGTCGACCGTGCCGTCGGTGCTGCACGAGGTGCGCGAGATGCTCGACCAGTACTGGCCGTCGGTGCCGCACGTGCTGATCGAGCCCGGTGTGCGCACCGGGATTCCGCTGCTGGTCGACAACCCCAAGGAGGTCGGTGCCGACCGGATCGTCAACTGCCTTGCCGCCTTTCACAAGTACGGAACGGCGGCGATCGTCGTCGACTTCGGGTCGTCGATCTGCGTCGACGTCGTCTCGGCCAAGGGCGAGTTCCTCGGCGGCGCCATCGCACCCGGCGTCGCAGGTGTCGTCCGACGCGGCGGCGGCGCGGTCGGCGGCGCTGCGGCGCGTCGAGCTGACCCGGCCGCGGTCGGTCGTCGGCAAGAACACCGTCGAGTGCATGCAGGCGGGTGCGGTGTTCGGATTCGCGGGCCTGGTCGACGGGCTGGTGACCGCGGATCCGCGAGGACATCGACGGATTCGGCGGCGACGACGTCGCGGTGGTGGCCACCGGGCACACCGCCCCGCTGCTGCTGCCCGACCTGCACACCGTCGGGCACTACGACCACCACCTCACCCTCGACGGGCTGCGGCTGGTGTTCGAGCGCAACCGCGACAGCCAGCGCGGCAAGCTGAAGCAGGCCCGCTGAAGTGGCGATTTCGGCGTGATTTCTATCGCCGAGCGACACTTATCACGCCGAAATCGCTAGAAGAACGTGCGGATCAGGTCGACGACGCGGTCGTCGTCGTCGAGCACCGGGATCATCTGCCACTTGTCGAACGTCGTGCACGGATGCGAGATGCCGAACCGCAACCAGCCGCCGACCTCGACGCCGGCCCGATCGCTCGAACCCAGCTTCAGGTAGGCGTGTTGGTCGTTGAGCTTGGTGACGCGAGCTGTCCGTCAGGCCGAGCGGCACCGGCATGTCCTGGTCGAACGACACGTCGCGGCGGCCCATCGTCAGCAGTGCCAGGTCCGGCTCCGGTCGCGACATCACCTGCGCCCACACTTCCAGCGCCGGTCGCAGCCCATCGCGCAGCGGCGACGTCCTGGCGTACAGCCCGTCGTCGTGGGTGAGATAGCAGCCGCTGCGGCATGATGCGTCCGCCAGTCACCGCGCCAACACGTCGGCGACGGTGTCGAAGTACGTGCTGCCGCCCGCGGTTGCGATGGCGCGGTCGGTCTCGAAGAGCGGCAGCCAGCCGCAGCAACGGCCGCGCGGACCTCCGCCAGATAGGCCCGGACCTCGGCCAGCGCGTCGGGCCCGACATCGTGACCGAGCGCCGCTTCGTAGCCGGCCACGCCGACCAGCCGCAGGGCCGGACAGTCCGCTGCGGCCCGCGCCACCTCGTCACGCGGCCTGCGCGCCGCGGCAGCCCGTGCGGCCGCCCGCCATGCCGATCTCGACGCACACGTCCACGGGCCTGCGCTGCTCCGGCAGCCTCCAGTCGCGACGCCATCTGGCGCGACGCCGCGACCGAGTCCACCCAGCACACCAGCGTGAAGTCGGGGTCGGCGTCGAGTTCCGCGGCGACCCAGCGCAACGCGGCCCCATCGACCAGCTCGTTGGCCAATACGACATCGCGCACACCGAACGCGCGGTAGGCGCGCAGCCTGGCTGATGGTCGCGACGGTGACGGCACACGCACCCGCGCGAACTGGCGTGCCAGCAGCTGCGGAGCCATGTGGGTCTTACCGTGCGGCGCGAGCTCAACCCCGTCGGTCGCGACACCACGCCGCCATCGTCGCGAGGTTGTGCGCCAGCGCCTCGGCGCGCAGCACACAGAGGGGTCCGACGGCGCCGTCGTCGAACAGATCCGGGCCCCGGCGCAGACATCGGCTGGCGTGCGGCCCCACCACGCGGCAGGCAGGCCCTTGAACCGCCAGTCGAGCGGCTCGTCGGCCAGAGCCGCGACCGCCGCCGCGTTGATGGGTTCGGCCATGGGTTCATTTAAGCTGGCACGTCGTGACCTCTTCTGATCCACCCGACACCACCGAAGCCGCTCCGCCGGCGACATCAGACGAGGCCGACATCCCCGAACAGTTCCGGATTCGTCAGGCCAAGCGCGAGCGGCTGCTCGCCGAGGGCCGCGAGCCCTACCCGGTGGAGGTCGCGCGCACCCACACCCTCGCCGAGATCCGCAGCCGCCTACCCCGACCTGCCCGCCGACACCGAGACCGGCGACATCGTCGGCGTCGCGGGCCGCGTGGTGTTCGCCCGCAACTCCGGCAAGCTCTGCTTCGCCACCCTGCAGGAAGGTGACGGCACCCAGCTGCAGGCGATGATCAGCCTCGCCAAGGTGGGGCAGGACTCACTCGATCGGTGGAAGGCCGATGTCGACCTCGGCGACATCGTCTTCGTGCACGGCGAGGTGATCAGTTCGCGGCGCGGCGAACTATCTGTGCTTGCCGACTCCTGGCAAATCATCTCCAAGGCGCTCCGGCCGCTTCCCGTCGCCCACAAGGAGATGAGCGAGGAGTCGCGCGTCCGGCAGCGCTACGTCGATCTGATCGTGCGTCCGGAGGCCAGGACCATCGCCCGGCAGCGGGTCGCCGTCGTGCGTGCGGTGCGCTCGGCGCTCGAACGACGCGGCTTCCTCGAGGTGGAGACGCCGATCCTGCAGACGCTCGCGGGCGGCGCCGCAGCTCGTCCGTTCGTAACGCATTCCAATGCACTCGATGCGGACCTCTACCTGCGCATCGCCCCGGAACTGTTCCTGAAGCGGTGCTTGGTCGGTGGTTTGGAGAAGGTTTTCGAACTGAATCGTGTGTTCCGAAACGAAGGTGCCGATTCCACGCATTCGCCGGAATTCGCGATGCTGGAGACATACGAGGCGTACGGGACGTATGACGATTCCGCGCCGGATGACCCGTGAGGTTATTCAAGAGGTTGCGGATGAGGCCATTGGTACCAGAACGGTGCCATTGCCGGATGGCACGACCTACGATCTCGACGGTGAATGGGCGACGATCCAAATGTATCCGTCGTTGTCCGAAGCGCTCGGCGAAGAAGTCACGCCGGCAGACGCCCGTCGACCAGCTACTGGAGTTCGCTGACCGGCTAGGCGTCGAGATACCGCGCGACCGCGGGTACGGCCACGGGAAAATTGTCGAAGAACTCTGGGAGCACACGGTCGGCGACAAGCTCTGGGCGCCGACGTTCGTCCGCGACTTTCCCACCGAGACAACGCCACTTACCCGTGCTCACCGCAGCATTCCCGGCGTCACCGAGAAATGGGATCTGTACATCCGCGGCATCGAACTCGCCACCGGATATTCCGAACTCATCGATCCGGTGATACAGCGGGAAAGATTCGCCGCGCAGGCGCGTGCGGCGGCGGCGGGAGACGACGAGGCAATGGTCGCTCGACGAGGATTTCCTCGCCGCACTGGAGTATGGGATGCCGCCGTCGACCGGTACCGGAATGGGTATCGACCGGTTGTTGATGGCGTTGACTGGACTGTCAATTCGGGAGACGGTTTTGTTCCCGATTGTTCGCCGTCACAGCAACTGAACGGGCGTAGCAGAACCCCGTTGTTGAATGGCCCGCCCCGGTATGGCACATTGGTGCATGGTTTCACGATAGAAACCGGACACAAATGTGCCGTGCAGAAGGGTCAGTGTGAGCTAATGGCAAAGAAAGTTACCGTCACCTTGGTCGACGATTTCGACGGTGAAGGTGCTGCCGATGAAACGGTCGAATTCGGGCTCGACGGCGTGAGCTATGAGATCGATCTTTCGTCGAAGAATGCCTCGAAACTGCGCGCCGACCTGAAGCAGTGGGTCGATGCGGGGCGCCGCGTCGGCGGTCGCCGGCGCGGTCGTTCAGCGGGGTCGGGCCGGGGCCGGGCAGCGATCGATCGCGAGCAGAGCGCAGCGATCCGCGACTGGGCAAGGCGCAACGGCCACAATGTGTCCACCCGCGGCCGCATTCCCGCCGACGTCATCGACGCCTTCCACGCGGCAACATAATCGACCGTTGCCAGCACACGACTTCGGCGGCCAAGCCGGGTCGTGCTTTCGCTAGTGGCGAACTAGCAGGGGTTACGGCCGGGAAACGATTTGTCAGCCCGCGGCGTTGCTCATCTACGCGACCGGGTACAGGGCGAACAGCGCCGAATCGCGCGACTCGATCTCTTGTCGGCGAAGACAACCAAGCAGGGCACCCGGGGCAGCCGCCCATTAGAGTGGACGGCAGGTACGCCGTGGCGTTCAGCCAAGCGCGCACCGACCTAGATGGAGAGCAGGTAACCACCGATGTTTGAGAGATTCACCGACCGCGCCCGCAGGGTCGTCGTCCTGGCTCAAGAAGAGGCCCGGATGCTCAACCACAACTACATCGGCACCGAGCACATCCTGTTGGGACTTATTCACGAGGGCGAAGGCGTAGCCGCCAAGTCACTGGAATCGCTGGGCATCTCGCTGGAGGGCGTGCGCAGCCAGGTCGAGGAGATCATCGGCCAGGGACAGCAGGCTCCGTCCGGCCACATCCCGTTCACCCCGCGCGCCAAGAAGGTTCTCGAGCTGAGCCTTCGCGAGGCGCTGCAGCTCGGCCACAACTACATCGGCACCGAGCACATCCTGCTCGGCCTGATTCGTGAGGGCGAAGGGCGTGGCCGCCCAGGTGCTGGTGAAGCTGGGCGCCGAGCTGACCCGCGTGCGTCAGCAGGTCATCCAGCTGCTGTGCGGTTATCAGGGCAAGGAGACCGCGGAGGCCGGCACCGGCGGCCGCGGCGGCGAGGCGGGCAACCCGTCCACCTCGCTGGTGCTCGACCAGTTCGGTCGCAACCTGACCGCGGCGGCGATGGAGGGCAAGCTCGACCCCGTCATCGGCCGCGAGAAGGAAATCGAGCGGGTCATGCAGGTGCTGAGCCGGCGCACCAAGAACAACCCGGTGCTGATCGGCGAGCCCGGCGTCGGCAAGACCGCCGTCGTCGAGGGGCTGGCGCAGGCCATCGTGCACGGCGAGGTGCCGGAGACGCTCAAGGACAAGCAGCTCTACACCCTCGACCTCGGCTCGCTGGTGGCAGGCAGCCGGTACCGCGGTGACTTCGAGGAACGCCTCAAGAAGGTGCTCAAGGAGATCAACACCCGCGGCGACATCATCCTGTTCATCGACGAGCTGCACACGCTCGTCGGTGCGGGTGCCGCCGAGGGCGCGATCGACGCGGCCAGCATCCTCAAGCCGAAGCTGGCCCGCGGTGAGCTGCAGACCATCGGCGCGACCACGCTCGACGAGTACCGCAAGTACATCGAGAAGGACGCCGCCCTGGAGCGCCGGTTCCAGCCGGTGCAGGTCGGCGAGCCGACGGTCGAGCACACGATCGAGATCCTCAAGGGTCTGCGCGACCGGTACGAGGCTCACCACCGGGTGTCCATCACCGACGGCGCGATTGCCGCCGCCGCGACGTTGGCCGACCGCTACATCAACGACCGGTTCCTGCCGGACAAGGCGATCGACCTGATCGACGAGGCGGGCGCCCGGATGCGAATCCGCCGGATGACCGCTCCGCCGGACCTGCGTGAGTTCGACGAGAAGATCGCCGACGCGCGCAGGGAGAAGGAGTCCGCGATCGACGCGCAGGACTTCGAGAAGGCGGCCAACCTGCGGGACCGCGAGAAGCAACTGGTCGCGCAGCGCACCGAGCGTGAGAAGCAGTGGCGCTCAGGTGATCTCGACGTCGTCGCCGAGGTCGACGACGAGCAGATCGCCGAGGTGCTTGGCAACTGGACCGGTATCCCCGTGTTCAAGCTGACCGAGGAGGAGACCACTCGGCTGCTGCGCATGGAGGACGAGCTGCACAAGCGGATCATCGGCCAGGAGGACGCCGTCAAGGCGGTCTCCAAGGCGATCCGCCGCACGCGTGCCGGGCCTGAAGGACCCCAAGCGTCCGTCCGGCTCGTTCATCTTCGCCGGCCCGTCCGGTGTCGGTAAGACCGAGCTGTCCAAGGCGCTGGCCAACTTCCTGTTCGGCGACGACGACGCGCTCATCCAGATCGACATGGGCGAGTTCCACGACCGCTTCACCGCCTCGCGGCTGTTCGGCGCCCCTCCGGGCTACGTCGGCTACGAGGAGGGCGGCCAGCTCACCGAGAAGGTGCGGCGCAAGCCGTTCAGCGTGGTCCTGTTCGACGAGATCGAGAAGGCGCACCAGGAGATCTACAACAGCCTGTTGCAGGTCCTCGAGGACGGCCGGCTCACCGACGGCCAGGGCCGCACGGTCGACTTCAAGAACACCGTGCTGATCTTCACCTCCAACCTGGGCACCGTCCGACATCTCCAAGGCCGTCGGCCTCGGCTTCACCCAGGGCGGCGGCGAGAACAACTACGAGCGGATGAAGCAGAAGGTCAACGACGAGCTGAAGAAGCACTTCCGGCCCGAGTTCCTCAACCGCATCGACGACATCATCGTCTTCCACCAGCTGACTCGCGACGAGATCATCCGGATGGTCGACCTGATGATCGGCCGGGTGGAGAAGCAGCTCAAGAGCAAGGACATGACCATGGAGCTGACCGACAAGGCCAAGTCCCTGTTGGCCAAGCGTGGATTCGATCCGGTGCTCGGGGCGCGGCCGTTGCGGCGCACCATCCAGCGCGAGATCGAGGATGCAGTTGAGCGAAGAAGATCCTGTTCGAGGAGGTCGGCCCCGGCCAGCTGGTCACGGTCGACGTCGACAACTGGGACGGCGAGGGTGCAGGCGAGGACGCAGTGTTCACCTTCACCGGGGCCAAGAAGCCGGCCAAGCCCGTCGAGGAAGCCGACCTGGCCAATGCCGGAGCCGCAGGCACCCCGAGCGCGGCAACGACCACCGAATAAATTAACGGCCACAACGCAAAAGCCCCCGGATCAAAAAGATTCGGGGGCTTTTGCTAGGGTTCGCCCCGCACTCTGGACGGGTTGTTTAGGATGCGCATGTAATCGGCGGGCGAAGGAATCTGGTGAGAATCCAGAACGGTCGCGCCACTGTGACAGTCAGACCCGACGGCCGCCGGCATCTCCACTGGGACGCGTAATCCCGGAAAGGTAACTGATATGACAACCGCCCCGCAGAGTGTCCCGCGGACACTCGACCTCTCCGCTGCTAAGGCAGCCTTGTGGCTCAGCGCGACCGTCGTTCTTAGCGCTGCTCGTGCTCTACTTCGTCGGGATCGACCAGGGCGCGACGTCGGTGTTCGGAAGCGACACCCACGTGCACGAATTCGTGCACGACGCCCGCCACTTCCTCGGTTTCCCCTGCCACTAATCAGGCATCCGAGATGGAAAAAAGAATAATTTTGTGGGGTGCGCTGTGGGGCGGCCTCGGTGGATTGCTGGCCTTCATCTTCGCGCGCATCTTCGCGGAGCCGATCATTCAGCGGGCGATCGACTACGAGGGCGCCCGCGACAAGGCTCAGGAATACCTCGAACAGCCTGGCGGCATGTCGGGCATGCCACGGGCATGGAGCGGGCCGAGGTCTTCACGCGGTCAGTGCAAAGCAACATCGGCATCGCCGTCGGCATGATCGCCTTCGGCGTGGCGATGGGCGCGCTGTTCGCGGTCGTGTACTGCGTCTTTTACGGACGGTTCAGCAGCCTTCCGCCCGCAGCGCTCGCGTTGGTTCTGGCGGGCGCCATGTTCTTCTCGTTGTATCTGGTGCCGTTCCTGAAGTATCCCGCCAATCCGCCTTCGATTGGACACGGGGAGACCATCAGCGCGCGCACTGGGCTCTATTTGACGATGGTCGTGGCTTCGGTGCTGACCCTCGTACTGGCGGTGTGGATCGCGAGAAAGCTGGAGCCGCGATTCGGCGCATGGACGGCAACCCTGATGGCAGGCGGCGGATTCATCGTCGTGATAGCCATCGTCATGTTGTTGTTGCCGTCGCTGGGCCATCTCGGCGTAAATGCTTCCGAGTACGGTAACTACGCCACCGAGACGCCCCAGCCGCTGGTCGATCCGCAGGGCAAGATCGTGTTTCCTGGATTCCCGGCCGACGACCTGTATCAGTTCCGGCTTTACTCCGTTGGTGCACAACTCATTCTGTGGGCGACGATCGGCCTGGGATTTGCGCCTATGGCTAAGAGACTGCTTGGGGGCCACTTCGGCGGACCGGACTGAAGCAGCTGCGTGAGTGAGGTCGTCCGGCTGACGCTCGTCTCGCACGCCATGACCGACGCGATGTCGGCCGGACGATTTCCCACCGACGAACCGCTCAACTCGGTTGGGCTACCGCCAGGTCGACGCCTCCATCGACCTTGGCATCATCGACAGCGCGTTCTGCGGCCCCGAGAAGCGCGCCAGGCAGACCGCGGAACTCCTTGGCCTGCAGGCGATAATCGACCATCGGCTGGCGGATCTGGACTGCGGTCGCTGGCGCGGCGACGTGCTCGGCGGCGTGCGGCCCGCCGACCTCGCCATCTGGCTCACCGACCCGACCCGGGCTCCGCACGGCGGCGAGTCCGTCGTCGACCTGATCGACCGGGTGGGCGGCTGGATGGACACGTTGACCACGCGGCGCAGCCGGCTTGTCGCCGTCACCCATCCGGCGGTCGTCCGCGCAGCGATCCTGGTGGCGCTCGACGCGCCGGCGAAGTCGTTCTGGCGCATGGACATTGCACCGGTCAGCCGAACAGTGATGCACTTCCGCGGCCACGCGTGGACGCTGCGTTTGACGTATTGACGGTTAGGTCAGGCCACCGGCGCCATGTCGAAGGCGTGCTGCACGATCGACAGCAGCCATGCCGCGGCGGTCGGGCTGCGGAACTTCGTCCAGTTGCACTGGAAGCTGACCACCCACGGCTGGCCCGTGTGGTCGACGGCATACCAGCTGAAGGTCAAGTCGCCCGGCAGGTTTCCGCCCTTGGCGCCGATGTATGGCCACTTCGCCCGATCCAGATCGATCCCCGGGATCGCCGACAGAATCTGCTTGACGGGAGCGGCCTCACCGACCGCCGACGCCTGAAGCGCCGCGTGCACCCGGCAGATGTCGTCCGCGCTGCCGTACCACTCGGCGCCGATGTCGGACGCCGGGGTGTGGGTGCGTTCCGGATCCGGGTCGTATGGACGGGAATTGGTGTCGTTGAACAGTTGCGCGCGTCCTGCAGGCAAGGAGGACACCTTCTGCCACTGCTCGCGAAGATTCGGCCTGCCCCAACCGACTGAGAACAGCTCGTGTGTCGTCGGGAACGGCGTCATGCTGCCCGGGTCGTGATGTCCGGCCTCTGCCAACGCCCGCTCGACGGCGCCGGGACCGAGGTGTTCGATCAGCAGGTCGGTGGCCATGTTGTCGCTGGCGGAGATCATCTGCTGGGCGGCGGTCCGTACGGACACCGTGGTGCCGTCAGGTACCTTGTCGAGACCGGCCGCCCCGACGGCCTTGCCCCACTTGGTGACGGTGAGCTGATCGTCCCAGTGCACCTTTCCCGCCTTGACTGCGTCCGAAACCGCAAGCAGCACATACAGTTTGAAGATCGACGCCAGCGGCAGCGACAGGTCGGTATTGGTGCCCGCAACGAGGGAACACTTGCCGTCGTTGACCTTGGACAGCTGATATGAGTACCGCGCCCCCGTCTTGGCCAGTTCGGCGTCGATGTCCTTCCACGACTTGATCACCGGCGGATCCAGCGTCACGTCGAAGCGGTCGACCATGCCCGCATCGTTGGTCCGCAGCTCGATGGTCTGCGCAACCCGATAGGACGTCAGCACGTGCAGGGTCGCGTGCCCAGCGCCGATCTCCACCCCGGTGAGGGTGAACGGGCGATCCCACCAGATCTTGTCCATCGTGACGCCGACATCGTCCATGATCTTCGGAGCGGCCAGGGTGCGGATCCCGTTCGGGCCGATCGGCCAGTCCGAGTTGAGCATGTCCATGATCTGCTTGGCGCGCAGGCCCTGCGGCGTGTTGGTGTCGATGTGAATGCTCTGCGCGGCACCGGCGGACGCTGTCGGTCCCGCGTCGGCACAACCGCAAGCCAGGGCGGCGACCATCGCGACGGCGACCGTCAGTGTCGGCCAGCGCCGCGCCCGGCTCGCGTCACGCCTTCGCGTCGGTCCCCGCAACGTCCAACACAACCTCGAACTCCAGGAGCGACGCTCCGGTGGCGACGGGATTCGCACGTTGGCCCGCGTGCGCCTCGACGGCCGGACCGCTCGCCCAGGCCTGGAAGGCCTCCTCGGACTCCCATTGCGTCACCACGAAGTAGCGATCCTCGCCCTTGACCGGTCGAAGCAGCTGAAAGCCGAGGAAACCGGGCTGGTTGTCGACGGCGTGGGCACGGTGTGCGAACCGCTTCTCCAGTTCCGGACCGGCATCCGGTGGGACCTCGATTGCGTTGATCTTCACCACGGGCATGCGGCCAAGGCTACCGCCTGCACAAAGCGCGCTCGACGCACCTATGGTTCCAGTCATGTCTGCGCACGAAGAGCAGAGCAGGGCGAGCCGCTTCGACAGGTTCTTCGAGCTCTCGGAGCGTGGCTCGACGCTCGCTTCGGAGATTCGTGGCGGCGTCGTCACGTTCATCGCGATGGCCTACATCGTCGTTCTGAACCCGATCATCCTGTCCGACGCCAAGGACGTCGACGGGTACAGCCTGGGTTTCGCACAGGTCTCCGCCGCGACATCGCTTGCCGCGGGTGTGATGACGATCCTGTTCGGGCTCGTCGCGCGCCTGCCCTTCGCATTCGCCGCGGGGCTGGGCATCAACTCGTTTCTGGCGACGACGGTGGTGGGCTCGCTGAGCTGGCCAGAGGCGATGGGCCTGGTCGTCATCGACGGCGTCATCATCGTGATCCTGGCGGCGACCGGCCTGCGCACGCTGATCTTCGACGCCGTGCCCATGCAGCTCAAGCTCGCGATCACCGCAGGGATCGGGGCGTTCATCCTCTTCATCGGCCTGGTCGACGCCGGCTTCATCGGGTCGACCGGGCGTCCTTCGCCGCCGGTGGGGCTCGGCACCGGCGGAACCGGCACCATCAACACGGTCCCAACGCTGGTCTTCGTGTTCACGCTGATGCTCACCGCCATCCTGGTCATCCGACATGTGCGGGGCGGCATCTTCATCGGGCTGTTGGCGGGCACGGCGCTGGCCGTGGTCATCGAGGCGATCTGGCATCTGGGCTCTGCGGAACAGCACCCCGGCGGCTGGGGCCTCTCGGTGCCCACGCTGTCGGGCTCGCCGTTCGCCGTGCCGGATCTCTCCCTAGTCGGTGATTTCAGCCTCGACAGCTTCGGCCGCATCGGTGTGCTGGCCGCCGTAATGCTGGTGTTCACTTTGGTTTTCGCCAACTTCTTCGACGCGATGGGCACGTTCACGGGGCTCTCACGCGAAGCGGGCGTCGCCGATGATCGCGGAACCTTCCCTCGTCTGCGCCAGGCGCTCATCGTCGAGGGCACCGGTGCGATCGTCGGCGGGGCGACGTCGACGTCGTCCAACACCGTGTTCCTGGAGTCGGCGGCGGGCATCGAGGAGGGGGCGCGCACCGGCCTTGCAAACCTGGTGACGGGGGTGTTGTTCTTCGCCGCGATGTTCGTGACGCCGCTCGCGTCGATCGTGCCGAGCGAGGTCGCCGCAGCGGCGTTGGTCATCGTCGGCGCGATGATGTTCTCGCACCTTCGCGACGTCGACCTCTCGGAGTACTCGGTGGCGCTGCCGGTGGTGCTGACCGTGGCGGTCATGCCGTTGAGTTTCTCGATCGCCAACGGCATCGGAATCGGCTTCATCGCCTGGGTCATCGTTCGCACTGCAGCAGGCAAGGGACGCGAGGTCAGTCCCCTGCTGTGGGTCGCGGCCGCGGGCTTCCTGGTCTACTTCGCGCGCGGCTGGATCGAATCATTGATCGGCATGTAAGCGCCGTGCCCGCCGAACTGCTCACCAACCGCGGGGGTCGCGGCGAGCCGGTGGTGTTGGTGCACGGCCTGATGGGCCGGGGCAGCACCTGGTCCCGCCAACTGCCGTGGCTCACCCGACACGGCGAGGTGTACACCTACGACGCGCCGTGGCACAGGGGCCGCGACATCGCCGACCCGTATCCGATCAGCACCGAGCGATTCGTCGAAGATCTCGGTGATGCGGTGGCAGAACTCGGCAGGCCCGCGACCCTGATCGGCCACTCGATGGGCGGTCTGCACTCATGGTGCCTGGCGGCGTCGAGACCCGAACTGGTGAAGGCCATCGTCGTCGAGGACATGGCGCCCGACTTCCGCGGCCGCACGACCGGCCCCTGGGAGCCGTGGCTGCACGCTCTGCCCGTCGAGTTCTCCTCGGCGCAACAGGTCTACGACGAGTTCGGGCAGGTGGCCGGCCAGTACTTCCTGGAGGCCTTCGATCGCACCGAGACCGGCTGGCGGCTGCACGGCCGCACCCCGACCTGGATCGACATCGCCGCGGAGTGGGGCACCCGCGACTACTGGCGGCAGTGGCGCGACGGTGACGGTGCCGACACTGCTCGTCGAGGCGGGCAACTCCGTCACTCCGCCGGGACAGATGCGACAGATGAGTGAAACCGGCCACCGGACAACGTATCTGCACGTGCCCGGTGCCGGCCATCTTGATCCACGATGAGCGGCCGCAGATCTATCGGGATGCGGTCGAGGCGTTCTTAGCGACGCTCGCCGGTCGCGCCTGAAGCCGGCCAGACCGGATGCTTCTCGAAGCGCGTGCGGATGGCGTCGACGTCGTGGGCGATGCGGAACCCGTCGCGGTCGTCCTCGAACAGCCGGCCCACTATCGGGGCGGACCACCGGAACTGGTTGAACCGAATCCGGAGGGAGTCGGAGCGGTGTGCCGTCCAACTGAGCGCGGCGGCCACCGCGAACGGGGCGATCAGGACCAGGAAGGTCAGTGCAGTAGTCATGGCAGTAATCGTGTGTCAGTAAATATCCCGCCAACAGTGGCAGGAGGGACACGGTACGATAAGATACTGCCATGGCAATTGAGAAGGTATCGACGCTGGTCCTGGACCGCTTGGCGGTTTTCGAGTTCGGCGTGATCTGCGAGGTCTTCGGGATCGACCGTTCCGCCGACGGGGTGCCCAACTTCGACTTCAAGGTGTGTGGACCCGAGCCCGGCAAGCCGCTACGGACCTCGGTCGGTGCGACTCTGACCCCCGATCACGGGCTGGACGACCTCGTCGGCGCGGACCTCGTGGCGATTCCGGCGATCGGTGGATCCGACTACCTGCCCGAGGCGCTGAAGGCGGTACGGGCCGCCGCCGATGCGGGCGCGATCATCCTGACCGTCTGCTCCGGGGCGTTCGTCGCAGGCGAGGCGGGTCTGCTCGACGGGCGACCCTGCACGACGCACTGGATGCACGCCGACGAGTTGGCTCGGCGCTTCCCGACCGCCCGGGTCGACCGCAACGTGCTGTTCGTCGACGACGGCAACCTGATCACCAGCGCGGGCACCGCGGCGGGCATCGACGCGTGCCTGCATCTCGTCCGGCGCGAACTCGGCAGCGAGGTCACCAACACGATCGCGCGGCGGATGGTGGTCCCGCCGCAGCGCGACGGCGGTCAGCGGCAGTACATCGACCAGCCGATCCCGGTTCGCTGCTCGGAAGGCTTTGCGCCGCACCTGGACTGGATCCTGGCGAACCTGGACAAGCCGCACACCGTTGCGACACTGGCCCGGCGCGCGAACATGTCGGCACGCACCTTCGCCAGGCGCTTCGTCGACGAGACGGGCACCACGCCGATGCAGTGGGTCACCGACCAACGGGTGCTCTACGCGCGGCGGATGCTCGAGGAGACCGACCTCGACATCGACAGAATCGCCGACCGATCGGGTTTCGGCACCGCGACGCTGCTGCGCCACCACTTCCGGCGGATCATCGGCGTGACGCCGTCGGACTACCGCCGCAGCTTCACCTGCAGCATGGATTCGGAGTGCGTCAAGACCGCGTAGCCGAATCTAGTTGCGCGCCAAGGTGTAGACGCGCCAGCGGCCGGGCACGCCCTTCAGGTCGTGGTCACCCTGTTCGCTGAACGAGCGGCGTGACCCGGTGACGATCTCGCGCACCGTCGACGACACCACCACCTCGCTGGGCCCCGCGAGTGCGGCGACACGGGCGGCGATGTGCACCGCCATTCCGGCTATGTCGGCTCCGCGCAGTTCCACCTCCCCGGCGTGGACGCCCGCGCGGATCTGGATGCCGAGCGGCCGGACGGCGTCGACGATCGCCTCGGCGCAGTCGAGCGCAACGCTCGGGCTGGTGAACGTCGCGACGAACCCGTCTCCGGCCGTGTTGACCTCGCGCCCGTGAAATCGCCTGAGTTCGCGGCGGACGATGCGGTCGTGATTGTCGAGCAGGTCGTGCCAGCGGAGGTCGCCGAGTTCGGCAGCCCGCTGCGTCGATCCGACGATATCGGTGAAAACGATTGTGGTGAGCACACGTTCGGTGTCCAATCCGCGGGTGCCGGTGACGAATTCTTCGATCTCGTCGAGAACGGCGGCGGCGTCGCCGGTCCAGTGCAGTGTGTCCGCGCCCGGCAGCTCGACGTAGCGCGCCCCCGTGATGTGCTCGGCGATGTAGCGACCGTGCTCGACGGGGATCATCACGGCGCCTTCTCGGTGCATGATCAGCGTGGGAACACCGATGCGCGGGAGCGTGTCGCGCACGTCGGTCTCGGCGAGGACCTCGAGGATGGCCCGCGCTTCACTGGGCGACTGCGCCCTGTTGCCTGCGACGTCCCACCATCGGCGGAAGGTTTCGTCGTCGGCCACGCTCGGTGCGATGGTCCGCAGCACGTCGAAGCCCTGCTCGACCGCGTCCGGGTCAAGTGCGACGGTCCCCCAGGGGTTTTCGCCGATCACTCGGGCGCCGATGGGGTAGTCGGGCGCCCACAGCGCGCGGGCGGATCCGTTCACGATCACCAGGCTGCGCACCCGGTCGGGGTGGTCGTCGGCCAGCACCAGTCCGGTCATCCCGGTCCATCCCGACCCCAGAATCGTCGCCTGCTCACACCCGGCGGCGTCCATCACTGCAAGCGTGTCCTCGGCCCAATATCTCGGCCCCAACGTCTCTATCGACGTCGTGCGCGTCGACGCGCCCATTCCGCGCTGGTCGAACCGGATCACCCGGGCGAACGACGTCAGGCGACGGTGAAACCGGAAAAGCGCAGGCTCGGCGTCGATCGAATCAAAGGACACGAACGGGCCCGGCAGCACGACCAGATCCACCGGGCCGTCACCGAGGACCTGGTAGGCGATATCGAAGTCGCCGCTCCTGGCGTAACGCGTGCGCGGAGCCTGTGCCACAGGCCAAGGCTACGTGGAAGAATCGACGTGTGGCGGGCAATTCTGCTGCGGCCTATGCTCGTTCGGCCGTAGAGCGGGTACGCGACGATCCGACGGCGCGGTTCACGTTGATGCGCCGTCTCTACGAGGTGCCGCGGGATGTCGATCGCGGGTATCTGCCGTATCGGCGCGCGGCGTCGGCCTTCATGAATTGGCAACTGCGACGGGGACTTCTGAATCCGCCAGGTGATCGGCGCCCCGGTAGCCCCTGGTGGCGGGCGTTGAACGAAGCGTTGTTGCGCGACACCGCCGAAGCCCGCGCGTTGGCGTTCGGCTACGCCGGCGAACCCAGCCGACTTGCGGTGACCGCGCATCTCGACTTCATCCACCGGCCCACCGCGCGCAACTGGTACCGCGCGCACAACGCCAGCATCGTCGCGGGCTATCTCGACAACGAGTCGCTCGCCGCCGAGGAAGGCCGGGTGGAACGGTTCTTCATCAACGTGGTTCTCGTGCGGGTGCTGTTCGCGCACGCGCTGGTGGCCGCACCCGGGCTGGCGTTGGGCTGGCTCGCGCCGGTGGGCCGCGCCGTGGGTGATCCACGCGTCGGCATGACCGGCATCTTCCTTTCGCTGTCGCGGGTGCTGCCGGACCGCTATCCACTCGGCGACGACGTCGACACCTATGTGGCGGTCGAGCACGGATTCGGCCACATGTTGGACATCGGCATCATCGCGCCGAGGTTCGGCCGCCTGTACGGCTGGTCGTCGGAGGTGCTTGCGCTGCCTGAGCTTCGGGGCTTGCTGGACGGCAGCACACCGACCTATGCCTGGGATCCCAAGGACGACGCCGACGTCTGGGATTTCAAGCCGTCGAGGCTCGCGCGGCTTGCCCGGCGGTTCGTACCGGACGCTTAGCGAGACTCTTCACCGCCCTCGCCGGCAAGCGCAAAACGGCCGTCGGCCGTCTGCTCGACGAGCCCGTCGACGAGGAGGGAATCCAAGCGCGCGGTCGCGTTGGGCCGTGTCGGTCAGCCAGGCCAGGTCGAGTTGTGCCCGGGTGACGGGGGAGTCGTTGCCACGCAACACATCCAGCAGGCGTCCGCGGACTTGACGGTCGGTGCCCGCGTACCGCTGAGCCCGGCGTGCCGGTGCGGTGCGCTGCCTGATAGCCGCCCGACCGCCACGCGCACGCACTCAGCGGGCAGAGGCCGCAGCGCGGCGCCCGCGCGGTGCACACCGTCGCACCCAGTTCCATCAACGCAATCGAAAAGCGAGGCGCGTCATCGTCATTCGGCAACAGCGCAGCGACGTCATCGAGGTCGCGCGGTGACGGACGCCGCCGCCGCGTCGGCTCGCCCGTGTACGGCCCTGGCCACCACGCGGCGCACGTTCGTGTCGACGACAGGCACCCGCTGCCGGTAGGCGAAGCATGCGATGGCCCTTGCGGTGTAGGCGCCGATTCCAGGAAGCGACAACAGGGTTTCGACGTCGGCGGGTACTTCGTCGCCGTACTCGGCGGCGATGACCACCGCGCACTCGTGCAACCGCTTCGCCCGCCGTGGGTAGCCGAGCTTGCCCCACGCGCGCAGCACGTCCGCCGCGGTGGCCGCCGCGGTCGCGGATGGGGTTGGCCAGCGCGCCACCCAATCCAGCCAGACGGCTCGACCCGTGCGACCGGCGTCTGCTGCAGCATGAACTCGCTCACCAGCACCTGCCAGGGTGTGACGCCGCAACGACGCCACGGCAGATCCCGCTGCTCGCGCTCGTACCACCGCAATAGCTCGTTCGCGTCGATCATGAAGAAACGCTCCGGCAGAATGTCGGCCATGCCCAACACAAGCCCCGTGACCGCGTGGAAAGCACTCAAGGAGGGTAACGAGCGGTTCGTCGCCGGCCAGCCGGAACATCCCAGCCAGAGCATCGAGCGCCGGTCCGCGCTGGCGAAGGGTCAGAAACCGACGGCCGTGCTGTTCGGGTGTGCCGACAGCCGAGTGGCCGCCGAGATCATTTTCGACCAGGGTCTCGGCGACATGTTCGTGGTGCGCACCGCGGGGCACGTCATCGACTCGGCGGTGCTCGGCTCCATCGAATACGCCGTGACGGTGCTCGACGTGCCGCTGATCGTGGTGCTCGGCCACGACAGCTGCGGTGCGGTTCAGGCGACGTTGTCGGCGATCGACGACGGCATGGTCCCCGGTGGCTACGTGCGTGACATCGTCGAACGGGTGACCCCGTCGATTCTTTTCGGCCGCAGTGTCGGGCTGACTCGAATCGACGAATTCGAGGCCCAGCACGTCAAGGAGACCGTCAACCAGCTGCGCATCCGTTCCGCGACGATCGCCGCACGGCATCAGCTCGGGCGGCCTGGCAGTCGTCGGCGCGACGTATCACCTGGCCGATGGCCGGGTCGCAATGCGGGAACACCTGGGAGACGTCGGCGAAGGCTGACCGCGCTGCCCTGCTCCTCGCGCAAGCGCTCGTCGGCCGACACGCCGAGCGACCTCGGACGATTGTGTGTGACCTGGCCTTACCGTGAAGTTGTGCTGGATCTGGAACCGCATGGCCCGCTACCCACGCAGATCTACTGGCGACGCAGGGCACTCGCGTTCGGCATCGTGGTCGTCGTGGTCGGGGTCATCGCCGCCGTGGTCGTCATGGTCGTCATGAACACCTCCGGCGCCGAGACGAAGAATGCGGTCAAGCCCGCACCGACGCAGGCCGCGCCTCCGACGCCGCTGCCGGGGGAGAACCCGGAAGTCAAGACCCCGGTCGTGCCGCCCGCGGTGAGCGCTCCCGCGCCGACGCCGACCCCGACCGCGGCGGTCACCCCGCCGCCGGTGCTTAAGGAGGGCGACGACTGCCCGGACTCGACGCTGGCCGTCAAGGGCATCACCAGTCAGCCGCAGTACGTGGTCGGCGACCAGCCGAAGTTCACCATGGTCGTGACGAACATCGGGCTGGTGGCCTGCAAGCGCGACGTCGGCGCCGCGGTGCTCGCTGCCTACGTGTACGGGCTGGACAACACGCGGCTGTGGTCCAACCTCGACTGCGCACCGTCGAACGAGACCCTGGTCAAGACGTTCAACCCCGGTGAGCAGGTGACCACCGAGGTGACCTGGACCGGTATGGGCTCGGCGCCCGGCTGCCCGCTGCCACGCCAGCCGATCGGGCCCGGCACCTACAACCTCCTGGTCCAGCTGGGCAACCTGCGGTCGGCGACGGTGCCGTTCATCCTGGCCCAGCAGGCACCGCCGGCCGAAGCAGCGCCGCCGGCAGAAGGCGCCCCGGCGCCCCAGCAGGCACCGGCGGCCCGCGGGCTAAGCCAGCCGGTCGGCGATCGTCGACTCCGCCAGCTGCGACAGACCCTCGCGGATGTGGCGTGCCCACATCGACCCGATGCCCTCGACGGACTGCAGGTCGTTCGCGCTGGCGGCCAGCAGCCCCTGCAGGGACCCGAACGACCGGACCAGCAGGTCGACGTGCGCGAACTGCAGACGCGGAATGCCGGCCATCGCGCGGTAGCCGCGCGAACTCATCGCCGAGTCCTGAGCCTCCGCCGTCGACGGATAGCCGAAAACCCTTGCCAGGGTGGTGAAGTCGAGCAGGTCGGTGTCGGAGAGCCCGTCCAGCTCCTCGAGCGTCGCGCTCACCTGCGCCGCCGTCGGCGGGTCGGGGTTGGCGTGATAGTCGCGAACGATCAGCTCACGGGCGGTGTCGTTGTCGCCGACCAGCTCTTCGAGCTGAAGCTTGAGCTGCCGTGCCGTCGGTGCCGAGTTCGACGACGTCGGCAGTCGATTTCGAGGCTGATCCGGCGGACCATCTCCAGCCGCTGCACCACCGTCATCACGTCGCGCAGCGTGACGAAGTCCTCGATCTCGGCCGTCGACAGCTGCCTGCTCACCTCGTCGAGCCGCGACTTGTACCGCTCCAGCGTGTCGATGGTCTGGTTGGCGCGCGACAGGATGGTCGGCCGAGTCGGGCACCACGTGCCGCTCGCCGGCAACGTAGACGGTCACGATGCTCATCGAATGGCTCACCGACATCAACGGGGTAGCCGGTCTGGATGGCGGTGCGCTCCGCCGACCGGTGCCGGGTGCCGGACTCGTCGGTCGGGATCGACGGGTCGGGAACCAGCTGGACGTTGGCCCGCAGGATGCGGGTGCCGTCGCTGGACAGCACCACGGCGCCGTCCATCTTCGACAGCTCACGCAGCCGGGTCGGGGCGTAGCGGACGTCCAGCGAGAAGCCACCGTCGCAGATCGCCTCGACGCTGTCGTCGTAGCCGAGCACGATGAGCGCGCCCGTGCGGCCGCGCAGGATGCGTTCCAGGCCGTCGCGCAGGGCGGTTCCCGGCGCCAGCCTGCCGATGGTCTCGCGCAGCGTGGGGCGGGCCAGCTGCACGACGTTGCGGCGGCTGGACTTCACGGCCATGGCCCCTCCTCGGAGCGGCCGCCCTTCACCGCGATCTCCGTCAGCACCTTCATTGCAGCGGTGATGTTGTCGGCCGCCATCGCCCGCAAGCCTAGCGGCACGGTCTTCACGCCGGGCGGAACTACCGCGCACGTGAACCCGAGCCGGGCGGCCTCGGCCAGCCGCCGCTCCATGCCGCTCACCCGGCGCAGGTCGCCGGCCAGGCCGACCTCGCCGATCGCGACGGCCGTCGTCGGCATGGGCAGGTCGGCGTAGGCCGACGCGATCGCCAGCGCGACGGCGAGGTCCGACGACGGATCGGTCAGCCGCATCCCGCCGACCGTCGACAGGTAGATGTCGCACGGCCCGACCCTCAGATGGGCCCGCTTCTCCAGCACCGCCGCGATCATCGCCGCACGCGCCGAGTCGATGCCGCTGACGGCACGCCGCGGCGATCGACGTCGTCGGTGCGGCGATCAGCGCCTGCACTTCGCCGATGAGCGGGCGCTTGCCGTCGAGCGTCACGGTGACCGCGGTGCCCGACACCGGCGCGGGACGCTGATCCAGGAACAGTCCCGACGGATCGGCCACGCACTCGATTCCGTTGTCGTGCAACATGAAACAGCCGACCTCGTCGGCGGCGCCGAACCGGTTCTTGACGCCGCGCACCATGCGAAGCGCCGATGTCTTGTCGCCCTCGAAGTGCAGCACGACGTCGACGAGGTGCTCCAGCGACCGCGGGCCGGCGATCGCGCCGTCCTTGGTCACGTGGCCGACGAGGATGATCGCCACCCCCGTGGTCTTGGCCGTCATCGTCAGCGCCGTCGTGACGGCCCGCACCTGGGTGACGCCGCCGGTGACGCCGTCGGCCTCGGTCGTCGACATGGTCTGCACCGAGTCGACGACCACCAGCGTCGGCCGGACCTCCTCGATGTGGCCGAGCGCGGTCTGGAGGTCGGACTCGGCGGCCAGGTAGACCTCGTCGTGGCTGCAGCCGGTGCGTTCGGCGCGCATCCGGATCTGGCCCGCGGACTCCTCGCCCGACAGGTAGAGCGCGCGCCGCCCGGCCTGCGCCCAGCGGTGAGCGACCTCGAGCAGCAGCGTCGACTTGCCGACGCCGGGGTCGCCCGCAAGCAGCGTCACCGAGCCGGGCACGATGCCGCCGCCCAGCACGCGGTCGAGTTCGCTGACGCCCGTGTGGATAGTGCCTGGTCGCGCCGGGGTCGATGGAGCTGATCGGCACCGCAGGGGTGGTCGGTGCGACCGCCCGCCGGGTGGGCGACCCGTTGACGGCGGCGAGCACAGCTACTTCGTCGACCGTGCCCCAGGTGCCGCAGTCCGGGCAGCGCCCGACCCATTTCGCGGTGACGTGGTGGCACTCCGAACAGCGATACTGCGAACGCGCCTTTGCCACGATGTGACGGTATCCGGCAGCGCCGACAGAACCTCAGTGGTGACCGCCCGTGTCGCCGCTCCCGGTGTCAGCGGTCGCGGCGCGGTGCCTCGCCCGCCGAGATCGGCACCGCGACGGTGACCTGGCCCGCCTGCTCGAAGGTGAAGGTGAAGTCGTACGTCAGGCCGTTGGTGATCGGCTTGCTCAGGTCGACCGTGGCCTTCGCGGCGTCGGCGGTCTCGGCGGCCTCCAGCGGGGCGGCCTGACCGTCGGGCTCACCGACGACAAGCACGTCGGTGGGCGGCAGCGCGGTGTCGCCGGTCAGCGCTCACCGTGCCGAAGTCGGACGTGATCGAGACCAGCTTGTCCGGGGTGTCCGGCGACTCGTTGGCCGCCACGAACAGCAGTTCCACCTCGCGGCCCGGCTGCACGTAGTCGGTCGACTGCGGGGCGCGCAGGTGCACGTTGCGCAGCGTGATGTTGCCTACCGATGCCGCCGTGCCGTTGACCGCCGCCTGCTGGGTGGCGGTCTGGGAGACCTGCCCGGCGCTGCAGCCGGAGAGAGCCGCCGCGGCGGCCAGCCCGCAGGCCGCCAGGGCAACGGTGACGGCCGAACGGCGCGATATTGAAGCGGTTCACCCGAAAAGCCTCCTGCTCGGCCGGCGAGGCGCCGGTGACGTCGGTCGCCAGTGACAAGGACCGGTTCGACTATGCACAGTAGTAGGTGGTGGTTGACGGCGGTAGCGGAGGTGTCGCCGACGTCCATTCGCGTTTGCCGCCGACGGTCCACGGCCACGTGGGAGGGGTTGTCAGGGGGTCGCTGACCGGGGCGGGCATTGCACGGATTCGTCACCGTGTCAACCCCTAGTCTTCACCTCTGGTGCCCCTGACCTGCACCGTTGGTCCGCACGTGTCTGCGCTCCGTGTTAGCATGGAGTATCGAAAGGGGCTCGAATCAGATGATTTTCAAGGTCGGAGACACCGTTGTCTATCCACACCACGGTGCTGCGTTGATCGAGGCGATCGAAACCCGGACCATCAAAGGCGAGCAAAAGGAATATCTCGTCTTGAAGGTCGCCCAGGGAGATCTCACCGTGCGAGTCCCCGCAGAGAACGCCGAGTACGTCGGCGTACGCGACGTCGTCGGGCAGGAAGGCCTGGACAAGGTGTTCCAGGTGCTTCGCGCCCCCCACACCGAGGAGCCGACCAACTGGTCGCGCCGCTACAAGGCCAACCTCGAGAAGCTGGCCTCCGGCGACGTGAACAAGGTCGCCGAGGTCGTTCGCGACCTGTGGCGCCGCGATCAGGAGCGTGGCCTGTCCGCAGGCGAGAAGCGGATGCTGGCCAAGGCCCGGCAGATCCTGGTCGGCGAACTGGCGCTCGCCGAGAACACCGACGACGCCAAGGCCGAGATCATTCTCGACGAGGTTCTGGCCGCCGCGTCCTGACGTATGAGCACGGTCGCCGTCGTCCCGGCCGCAGGGTCAGGGGAACGGCTGGCGGCCGGCGCGCCGAAGGCATTCGTCAACCTCACCGGTCGTCCGATGCTCGAGCACGCCCTTCGCGGTTTGCGTGACTCCGGCGTCGTCGACAGCATCGTGGTAGCCGTGCCGCCCAACCGCACCGACCAGGCCAAGCTCGTCTTCGGCGGTGACGCGGTCATCGTGGCAGGCGGGTCCGATCGCACCGAGTCGGTTCGTCTCGCGCTGGCCGCCGTCGGCGACGCGGAGTTCGTGCTCGTGCACGACGCCGCCAGGGCGCTCACGCCGCCGTCGCTGATCGCCCGGGTGGTCGCGCGCCTGCAGGCCGGTCACGCCGCTGTCGTGCCCGCGACTCCCGGTCAGCGACACCATCAAGGCCGTCGACGCCAACGGCGTCGTGCTCGGCACGCCCGACCGCGCGGGCCTGCGCGCCGTCCAGACTCCCCAGGGCTTCCGGACCGAGCTGCTTGCGTCGTGCGTACGAACGGGCGGGCGCGGGCGGGTTCACCGACGACGCGTCGCTGGTCGAGATGACGGGCACCCAGGTGCAGGTGGTCGACGGCGACCCACTGGCATTCAAGATCACGACGCCGATGGATCTGCTGCTCGCCGAGGCCCTGCTCGAGCGGGCCGAGTGAGCACGCCGCGGGTCGGCCTCGGCACCGATGTCCATCCCATCGAGACCGGCAGGCCGTGCTGGCTGCTTGGCCTGCTGTTCGACGGCGCCGACGGCTGCGCGGGTCACTCGGACGGCGACGTCGCCGCCCACGCGCTGTGCGACGCGGTGCTCAGCGCGGTCGGGCTCGGCGATATCGGCGAGGTGTTCGGCACCGACGACCCGCGATGGGCCGGCGTCAGCGGCGCAGACATGCTGCGCCACGTGCACAGCCTGGTACGCGACGAAGGGCTACCGGGTGGGCAACGCGGCCGTCCAGGTGATCGGCAACCGGCCCAAGGTGGGACCGCGTCGAGCCGAGGCACAGCAGGTGCTCTCGGAGCTGCTGGACGCTCCGGTTTCGGTGTCGGCGACGACCACCGACGGGCTCGGCCTGACGGGTCGCGGGGAAGGATTGGCCGCCATCGCGACCGCTTTGGTGGTTGACGCTGAATAGGCCGGTAAGCTGGCCCGTCGTGACCGACCTGCGGCTATACGACACGATGACGGGCGCCGTCCGTGATTTCGTGCCGGTACGCCCCGGCCATGTGTCGATCTATCTCTGCGGCGCCACCGTGCAGGGGCTGCCCCACATCGGCCACGTGCGCAGCGGGGTGGCGTTCGACGTGCTGCGGCGCTGGCTGATGGCCAAGGGCTACGACGTCTCGTTCATCCGCAACGTCACCGACATCGACGACAAGATCCTCAACAAGGCCGCCGACGCGGGCAGGCCGTGGTGGGAGTGGGCGGCCACCTACGAGCGGGCGTTCTCCGCCGCCTACGACGCGCTCGGCGTGCTGCCGCCGTCGGCGGAGCCGCGCGCGACCGGGCACATCACCCAGATCATCGAGCTGATCGACCGGCTGATCGACGACGGCCACGCGTACGCCGGTGGCGGCGACGTCTACTTCGACGTGCTGAGCCTGCCCGACTACGGGAAGCTGTCCGGCCACAAGATCGACGACGTGCACCAGGGCGAGGGTGTCGCGACCGGCAAGCGCGACCAGCGCGACTTCACGCTGTGGAAGGGCGAGAAACCGGGCGAGCCGTCCTGGCCGACGCCGTGGGGCCGCGGCAGGCCGGGCTGGCACACCGAATGCGTCGCGATGTGCGAGGCCTACCTCGGCGCCGAGTTCGACATCCACGCAGGCGGAATGGATTTGATCTTCCCGCATCACGAGAACGAGATCGCCCAGGCCGAAGCCGCCGGCGATCCGTTCGCCCGGTTCTGGCTGCACAACGGCTGGGTCACCATGGGCGGCGAGAAGATGAGCAAGTCGCTGGGCAACGTGCTGGCCATTCCCGCTGTGCTGCAACGGGTTCGGCCCGCCGAGTTGCGCTACTACCTCGGCAGTGCGCACTACCGGTCGATGCTGGAGTTCTCCGAGACCGCGCTGCAGGACGCGGCCAAGGCCTACACCGGAATCGAGGACTTCCTGCATCGGGTGCGCAACCGCGTCGGCGCCGTCGAACCCGGCGAGTGGACGCCCGCGTTCGCCGCCGCGCTCGACGACGATCTGGCGGTGCCGATCGCGCTGGCCGAGGTGCACGCCGCGCGCGCGGAGGGCAACCGTGCGCTCGAGGCAGGCGACCACGAGACCGCAATGGCCCGCGCCCGCTCGATCCGGGCGATGATGGGCATCCTCGGCTGCGACCCGCTCGACGAACGGTGGGAGTCCCGCGACGAGACGTCCGCGGCGCTGGCGGCCGTCGACGTACTGGTGCACGCGGAGATTCAACGGCGCGGAGAGGCGCGCGAGCGCAAGGGACTGGGCGGAGGCCGACGCAGATCCGCGACCGGCTGAAGAAGGCAGGCATCGAGGTCACCGACACCGCCGACGGACCGCAGTGGACGCTGCTGGACGGGTACTCCGACGTAGATGGCAGGCAACTCACAACGCCGGGGTGCGGTCCGCAAGGCCGGCACCAAGAAGGGCCCGAAGGTCGGTTCGGGCGGAGTGCGTCGCCGCGGGCTGGAAGGCCGCGGCGCCACCCCGCCCGCGCACATGCGGCCCAACCATCCGGCCGCCAAGCGGGCGGCCAAGACACAGCAGCAGCGGCGGCATCAGAAGCGCACCGACGACACCGAGATCGTGCTCGGCCGCAATCCGGTGCTGGAATGCCTGCGCGCCGGCGTGCCCGCGACCGCGCTCTACGTGGCGCTCGGCGCCGAGGCCGACGAGCGGCTGACCGAATCCGTAAGGCGCGCAGCCGATGCCGGCATCGCGATCCTCGAGGTGCCGCGCGCCGATCTGGATCGGCATCAGCGCAAACGGGCTGCACCAGGGCATCGGGCTGCAGGTGCCGCCCTACGAGTACACCCATCCCGACGACCTGCTCGCCGCCGCGTCCAACGACAGCGCACCCGCGCTGCTGGTGGCGCTGGACAACATCTCCGACCCGCGCAATCTGGGCGCGATCGTGCGTTCGGTGTCGGGATTCGGCGGCCACGGCGTGCTGATCCCGCAGCGCCGATCGGCGTCGGTCACCGCGGTGGCGTGGCGCACCAGCGCGGGTGCCGCCGCCAGGCTGCCGGTGGCAAGGGCGACGAATCTCACTCGGACGCTGAAGAATTGGCACGACGCAGGCCTGCAGGTGGTCGGACTGGACGCCGACAGCGACATCACGTCGACGAACTGGACGGCACAGACCCGATGGTTGTGGTGGTCGGTTCCGAGGGCAAGGGCCTGTCGCGGCTGGTCCGGGAGAACTGCGACGTCGTGGTGTCGATTCCGATGGCGGGACCGACGGAGTCGTTGAACGCGTCGGTGGCCGCAGGCGTGGTGCTGGCCGAGATCGCCCGCCAGCGCAGGGGTTAACGCACCTTCGCCAGCGTCGTCAACTTAGGCTCGACGCCCGCGCCGGGCTTTGCCCGCCGCATCCTCTTGGCCACCCATGGCGCCGCGAACGCCGCCGTCCATCGAAGGTTGGCGCGGAGGTCGCGCACCGGCGGCGCCGACTGCAGCAAGGCCGCGGACCTGGTGGTCAGATCATGCGAAACAGCCAGTGCATCAAGTACTTTGGCGGCAAAGCGCTCATGACCCAGCGGCGAGAGATGGATGCGGTCACCGTCCCATAGTCGCGCGTCGCGGAACTCGGTGAACCGCCAGAAGTCGACAAGTGCGAGGTCCAGGTCATCGGCGATGTTGCGCAGCAGCTCGTTGTATACGGCGGCCCGGCCGCGCAGTCTCCGGAACAGCGGCACCGTCCCCAGGTCCGCCGCCGTGAACGCGAGCACGACCGCACCGGTCTGCTGCAGCGTCTTGAGCCCCTCGGCGTATCTGGCCATCATGGCGTCGACGTCGTTGCGCAGCAGCAACAGGTTGTTCATGCCCGCGTAGACGGTGACGAGGTCGGGTTCGAGCATGACGGCCGTCTGGACCTGCTCATCGAGGATCTCGTCCATCCGCCTGCCACGCACGGCGAGGTTGGCGTAGCGCAGCTCGGGGTTGTTCTGTGCCAGCGCGAACGCGACGCGATCCGCCCATCCGCGGAGGCCGTTCGGACTTGTGGGGTGTGGGTCGCCGACGCCCTCGGTGAACGAATCGCCGAGGGCCACATACCGACTGAACGTGACCACGGCTGTCATTTTGTGCGGATCGGGTGGCGATTGGCCAATCGCATCGCCGCCGATCAGCGAGTAGACGTCAACTGTCCTATCGCTGTTCGCGTCGCCGTAACCTAGAGGCCGAAGAGCCGCACGGCGGCCCACAGCGCCAATACGGCAATGACGAGCGTAGGCGGTGTCGTGATCAGGCCGACCCGGCTGAATTCGCGGAATCCGGCAGTGAAGTCGCGACGGACAGCGCTGCGCCACAACAGGTTCGCCAGCGACCCGACATAGGTCAGGTTCGGCCCGATGTTGACGCCGATCAGCATCGCGAGCACCGCAGGCGGCCCCGACGCGGTCACCAGCGGCAGCAGCACCAGCACTGCGGGCAGGTTGTTGACGACGTTAGACAGCAGCGCCGCAACGGTCGCTACGCGAGCAACGCCAGAAGTGTGCTTCCGTCAGGCAGCACGCCCCGCATCGCGTCTTCCAGGCCGTGCAGCATGAGCCCGTCCACCACCACACCGAGGCACAACACGAATATCAGGAATGGCACGTCGGCGGCGGCGGCGATGCGCGCGACCGACGTGTCCCGCCTGGCCAGTGCGCGTACACCGAGCACGACCGCGCCGGCAAGTGCGGCCCACGCCGGCGAGAACCCGAGTATCGACGTGACGGCGAACCCGACTCAACGTCAGCGCAAGCACCACGAGCACGAATACCGGAACCCTGGCCGGTCTCGGTTGCCGGCTCGACGTGCGGCCGCACGGCGAGATCTCGTGCTGAAAAGCCAACGCAGCAGCAGGAATTCGACGGCGACGGCCGCCAGCCACGCGGGTGCCATCACCGCGGTGAACTGGAGAAACGACAGGCCGGCGGCGGCGAACGCCAGCAGGTTGGTCAGGTTGGAGACCGGTAGTAGCAGCGACGCGGTGTTGGCCAGATGAGCGGTGGCATATGCGTGCGGCTTGGCCGGAACCCACAGTGCCCGCGTCGTGGCGAGCACCACCGGGGTCAGCAGCACGACCGTGGCGTCGAGGCTCAGGACGGCCGTCGTCGCGGCGCCGATGACGAACACCTTGGTCAGCAGCTGGTGCGCGTCTGCGTTGGTGGCCCGTGCCATGGCCGCCCCGGCCGCGCGGAAGAGGCCCTCGTCGTCGCACAGTTGCGCGAGCACGAGCACGGCCGCGAGGAACCCGACGACTGGGAGCAACCGGCCCACCTCGTCGGACGCATCGCGCAGCGAGACGACACCGAGCGCGATCAGCAGTGCGGCCGCAGGCACGGCCGCGACGGCCTCCGGCCAACCGCGCGGCTTGACCATCGCGAACACCAGGACCACGGCCAGCGCGAGCAGCGCCAGCGTCAGCTCCACGGGTCAGCGCGCTGCCACAGCGTTGGCAGATGCAGTGCAATGCCGTCGTCGTCGGCCAGTGCCGTGAGCACCCGCATCGAGACGTCGAGGTCGTCTCCGGCATACGGAAGCGCGCGCAGCGGCTTGGTCAGCGGCCGGAAGAAGTCGTCCCAGTGGATCAGCACGACACGGCGCGCGCCGACGGCACGCACGGTCTCGGTCCAGTAGTCGACGAGGTAGCGCTCCGGCTGTAGGCCGAGCTGTCCGATACCGAGGTAGACCACCTCGGCACGGTGACCCGCCAGCGCGCCGGGGACGAAGCCGGCACTGCCGATGACGAGCAGCCGCCGATCCGACGGCCGGTGGTGCACCAGCGTCGACCACGCCTCGCCGCACTTGTAGGCCGACGTCCTCACCGGAGGCGTGACAGGAGCGGTGATGACACCCGGAAACCGGTCCGGCGGACAGTGTTCGGCTTCCACCAGCGTGACGTCGTAGGCGCCCAGCGTGATGGGCTGCCCCGGGGTTGCGACGACGACACGGTCTTCTGGCAGCCCGCCGCCGGTGCCGACCTGTGCCGCCGACGAGCCGCCGACGAGACGGGCGCCGGTGCGCTCGGCGACCACCGCCGAATCCATCGCGTGGTCGAAATGGGTGTGCACCGGCAGCACCGCCTCCAGCCGGTCCACGCCCATCCGCCCGAGGCTGTCGTCGATGCGGGATGCCGACGGTGCGATCTGACCCAGGCCGACGGTGGCCAGTCCCGGGCGGGAGAAGAAGCCGTCGGTCATCAGCGCGGACGTGCCGTCGTCGACGAGGAGCGTGGTGACGCCCGCCCAGGTCACTGTCAGCGGCGCGGCGGCTGCGGCGTCGGGCACGTCGAAATACCGTGCGTAGTTCGCCAGATCGGGCCTGCCCGGCTTCAGTCGCATCAGATGAACGCCGCCAGTTCGACGCCGTCGCTCTTCAGTCGGTCCCGCACCGCGGTGGCGATCTGCACCGCCCCTGGCGAATCCCCGTGCACGCATACGGATTCGACGGTGACGCGGATGGTCGACCCGTCGACGGCGACGACGCGCCCGGATTGCACCATCAACGCCACCCGGTCGGCGATCTCGGCAGGGTCGTGCAGCACGGCGTTGCGCTCTCGGCGCGAAACCAGTTGTCCGTCGGGCCGATAGGAGCGGTCGGCGAACGCCTCGGCAACGGTGCGCAGGCCGAGGCGCTCGGCCTCGGCGAAGAACACCGATCCCGCAAGTCCCAGGACCGGCAGGTTCGGGTCGACGGCGTGCACCGCCTCCGCCACCGCACGGGCCTGGGCGTGGTGGTTGACGATCGTGTTGTACAGCGCGCCATGGGGTTTCACGTACGTGACCGATGAGCCGGCGCACGAGCGCCAAGCGCCTGCAGCGCGCCGATCTGGTAGATCACGTCGGCCCGCAGGTCCTCGGGAGTGACGTCGATGAAGCGACGGCCGAACCCGGCCAGGTCGTGATAGCCGACCTGCGCACCGATGCGGACGCCGAGCCGTGCGGCTTCCGTGCAGCTGTGGCTGAGAGTCGCGGGGTCGCCCGCATGGAATCCGCAGGCGACGTTGGCGCTGGTGACCAGGCCGAGCATGGCGTCGTCGTCACCGAGGTCCCAGGTCCCGAAGCTTTCGCCGAGATCGGCGTTGAGGTCGACGGACACCATGAACGCCAGCCTAGATGGCACGCTTGTGGCGTGACCCGACGGCGTGATGAGGTGCTGATCACCGCAACCGAACTGGCCCGGCTGTTGGCGGAGGGCGAGCCGGTGACGATCCTGGACGTGCGATGGCAGCTGGCCGAGCCGGACGGGCGAGCGTCCTACGAGCGGGGCCACATCCCCGGCGCCGTGTACGTCTCGCTGGAAGACGAGCTCAGCGATCACACGGTCGCCGGGCGTGGGCGTCATCCGCTGCCCTCCGGGCGGGACATCGAGGCGGCCGCCCGGCGGTGGGGCATCCGCGAGGGAAGGCCGGTGGTCGTCTACGACGACTGGAACCGGGCCGGATCCGCCCGCGCGTGGTGGGTGCTGACCACCGCGGGCATCGACGATGTGCGCATCCTCGACGGCGGATTGGCGGGCTGGGCCGGAGAGCTCGACAGCGGTCCGGCGACGCCGGAGCCCGGCGACGTGACGGTGCCTCACGAGGACCTGTATTCCGGTGCGCTTCCCACCCTGACGGCCGAAACCGTGATGGCCGCCGAAACCCTGCTGGACGCGAGGGCGCCCGAGCGGTTCCGTGGCGACGTCGAGCCGATCGACCCGGTGGCAGGCCATATCCCCGGCGCCCGCAACATGCCGAGCACCGGCCTGCTGGCCGAAGACGGTCGTTTCCTGCCCGACAGCGATCTCGCGCGGCTGTTCGACGGCACCGGCGATGTGGGTGCCTACTGCGGCTCTGGTGTCACGGCGGCGGTGGTGGTCGCCGCCCTCGCCGTCGTCGGCGTCGACGCTGCGCTGTATCCCGGGTCGTGGTCCGAATGGTGTTCGGATTCGACGCATCCCGTTGAGAGGGGCTAGCCCGTCCGTGCGGCGCGGCCGCTGCGTTTGCCCATCGCCCAACAGATCAAGAAGATGGCGAACGAGATCGTCGTGACGAACACGGAAACGGGTACCCCCGGTGCCAGGGACAGCAGGATGCCGCCGACCGCCGAGATCTCGGCGAAGACCACCGAGGCGATGATCGTCGAGACAGGGGAGACGAAGACGCGCGCGGCCGCGGCGGCAGGCGTGATCGACAGCGACATCACCAGCAATGCGCCGACGATCTGTACACCTTGGGCGGCGACCACGCCAACGAGGGCGGCGAACACGATGCCCATCGCGCGGACCGGAACCCCGCGCGCCAGCTTGATCGCCGACCTCCGCACCGCTGTCCCTCCTGTTACAAATGAAAACCGTTTCCAATAACTGGAACGCACAGGTGCCGGTCGACGCCATCCGCACAGGTCTTTCGGCTAACGTCACGGGCATGTCCAGAGGTCCGACGCCGCGGCGCAGGGCGACTCTGGCTTCGTTGGCCGCCGAATTGAAGGTCTCGCGCACCACGATCTCCAACGCATACAACCGACCCGACCAGTTGTCGGCGGATCTGCGCGAACGCGTGCTCGCCACCGCGAAGCGGATGGGATATGCGGGACCCGACCCGGTGGCACGGTCTCTGCGCACCCGCAGGGCGGGCGCGGTAGGCCTGATGATGACCGAGCCGTTGAACTATTCGTTCAGCGATCCCGCGGCGCTGGACTTCGTCGCCGGGCTGGCGGAGTCGTGCGAGGACGCCGGGCAGGGACTTCTGCTGGTCGCCGTCGGACCGAACCGCACCGTGGAGGACGGCTCCGCGGCCGTGCTCGCGGCGGGGGTCGACGGCTTCGTGGTGTACTCGGCGTCCGACGATGACCCGTATCTGCAGGTCGTCTTGCAACGGCACCTGCCGGTGGTGGTCGTCGATCAGCCCAAGGACGTGCCGGGCACGTCAAGGGTCTGCATCGACGATCGGGCCGCGATGGCCGAGCTCGCGAGACATGTTGTCGAGCTTGGCCATCGGGAGATCGGCCTGCTGACGATGCGGCTCGGCAGGGACCGCCCGCGCGGCGGTGACGGGCCGGTGGTGGCAAGTCCGGACCGACTGCAGACGCCGCATTTCCACGTTCAGCGGGAACGCGTCAACGGCGTGTACGACGCGATGACCGAGGCGGGCCTCGATCCGCAGTCGCTGACGGTGGTGGAGAGCTACGAGCATCAGCCGGCTTCGGGTGGGGCAGCGGCCGAGGTTGCGCTGGAAGCCAATCCGCGCCTCACGGCGCTGATGTGCACGGCCGATGTGCTGGCCCTGTCGGCGATGGACTACCTACGGGGCCGCGGGATCTACGTGCCGGGCCAGATGACGGTGACCGGGTTCGACGGAATCCCTGAGGCGCTGGCGCGTGGTCTGACGACCGTGCGGCAGCCGAGCATGGAGAAGGGCAGGCGCGCAGGTCATCTGGTACACAGTCCGCCGCGGTCCGGTCTGCCGGTCATCGACGTGCTCGATGTCGAGGTGATTCGCGGCCGCACCTCGGGTCCGCCGGTCTGACTCAGTCGCCGAGCAGCTGCGCGCAGCGCAGCAAGCCAAGGTGGCTGTAGGCCTGCGGGTGGTTTCCGAGCGCCCGTTCGGCCACCGGGTCGTACTCCTCCGACAGCAGCCCGGTCGGCCCCGCTGCGGTGACGATGCGGTCGAACAGCGCCTCGGCCTGCGACCGCTGGTCGGTCAGCAGGTATGCCTCGACCAGCCACGCCGCACACAGGTGGAAGCCGCCTTCGGTGCCGGGTAGGCCGTCGTCGCTGCGGTAGCGGTAAACGGTTGCCCCGCTACGCAACTCGGCCTCCGTCGCGATCACGGTGGCGGCGAACCGCGGGTCGGACGGGTCGATGAGGCCGGACAGCCCGATGTGCAGCGTCGCGGCGTCCAGGTCGGTGCCGTCGTAGGCCGCGGTATAGGACTTCACCTCGTCGTTCCAGCCGCGCTCCTGGACCTGCTGGGAGATCACATCGCGCAGCGTCGCCCATCCCGGCGGCGGCTCCCTGCCGAACTCGGCGGCCAGCTTCAGCGCCAGATCCACGGTCTGCCAGCACATCACCTTGGAGTACACGTGGTGTCGCGGCGCACCGCGAATCTCCCAGATCCCGTGATCCGGCTCAGCCCAACGGCTTTCGACCGCCGATACCATCTCGCCGACCAGGTTCCAGTCCGCGTCGGTGAGGGCGTCGGTGCGACCGTTGGCCACGCGTTTGTGGACAAGCTCGGAGATCAGCTGCACCACAGGCCCGAAAACATCAAGCTGGACTTGGGCGTTCGCGGCATTACCGACCCGCACCGGCCGCGAGCCTGCGTAGCCGGGTAGCGAGTCGATGACGGCCTCGGGCCCGAGGATTGCGCCCGACAGCGCGTAGAGCGGGTGCAGGCGCTCGGGGCCGTGCATGGTCTCGATCACACCGTGCAGCCAGTTCAGGTAGCCCTCCGCCTCGGCGGTGGAGCCCAGCGCCACCAGTGCGCCCGCGGTCATCGCGGCGTCGCGGATCCAGCAGTAGCGGTAGTCCCAGTTGCGGACGCCGCCGACCTCCTCGGGCAGCGACGTGGTGGCCGCCGCCATGATCGCTCCGGTGTCGGAGTGCACGAGCCCGCGAAGCGTCAACGCCGACCGCTTCATCAGGGACTGATTCAGCCCGGGCAGCGTCAGTGCCTCCGCCCAGTCCCGCCAGTACCTCTCGGCCCGCTCGCGCCGGGAGTCCTCGTCGACCGGACTTTCGGACAAGTCCTCGGTGCCGCAGCGCAATTCGAGCACGACCGGGCCCTGTGACGGGTCGACGACCGCGCGCGCGCTCTCGTGGATGCCGTCCGCGATGATCTGCCACTGCACACCGGGGGCGCGCAGCACCATCGGCTCGTTGGTGGCGAACACCCGTAGACCGCCGTCGTCGACGCGCAGCTGCACGGGCGCCTGAGCGAATTCGGGCCGCGGTGCGAATGACACCACGGCCTTGGCCTGCCCGCTGATCACCCGGACCAGATCCGTGCGGCCCGCGCCGACATCGTGAGACAGATAGTCGGTCACCAGCAGGCTGGCCCAACGGGTTTCGGTGGTCATCGTGCCGTCGACGTACCGCTGGCTCAGCGGCAGCGCCGCCCGCTCGGGTCCGATCTCGAAGTGGCCGGCGTTCGCGTCGCCGAGAAGGCGCGAGAACACCGCGGCGGAATCGGCCTGCGGATGGCACATCCACACCACGTCGGCCTCGGGGGTCAGCAGCGCTACGGTGCGCGTGTTCGACAACATCGTCAGCCGCTCGATCGGCGTGGAATGGCCGCCGAGCAACCATGTCCGGCGGCACTCGAGTAGAAATGCCAACGCCGTCGCGACGTCTTCCGGCGAGTCGATCCGGTAGTCGGCCAGTGTCTCGCCATCGCCCACTTTGACGCCGACGTCGGGTCCGTGCAGCCGTCGAAACGCCTTCTCGTCGGTCACGTCGTCGCCGAAGAAGACTGCGGCAGAAGCGCCCTGCTGGTGTCGCAGGATGTCGAGTGCCTGCCCCTTGTCGGTTTGGATGACCGCGAACTCCAGCACCGCCTTGCCCGCGGTGACTTGGGCGTCCCAGCCCTGTGCGGCTGCCTTGCGCCTTCTTCAGCGCCTCATCGGCGTCGACCTGCTCGGCGTTGCGCACGTGCAGCGCGATGCTGGCGGGCTTGATCTCGATCGCCACGCCAGGGTATTCCGCCGCGATCGCACCGAGCGCGTCCTTGATCTTGCGCAGCAGCGCCTTTGCGTCGTCGTCGATGGCGTGCACGAACCCGGTGTCGAACTCCGAGCCGTGGCTGCCGACCAGATGGACCTCGGCGGGCATCCGCGACAGCGTCGCAAGATCGCGTAACGCCCGCCCGGAGATCAGCGCGGCCACGGTCGACGGCAGCGCCGCCAGCTCGCGCAGGGCCGCCGCCGACTCGGTGAGCGGACGCGCGTCGTCCGGGTTGTTGACGATCGGCGCCATGGTGCCGTCGTAGTCGCAGGCGATCAGGACCCGGGGAACGCGCGCGACCGTCGCGAGGGCGCGCTTCAACTCGGCCGGTAACTCCTGCGTCACCCGCTAGATCTTAGGGTGCTCCCCGTCGCCGATGAGCAGACGAACGGCAAGGTCGAGCCGCTTGCTGACGTCGGTGGCCGACGCGCGGCGCGTCAGCCAGGCCAGCAGATTGGACAGCCAGACATCCGAGATGACCCTCGCGATGTGGTACTGGTCCTCGGTCGGCTCGCCCTCGCTCATGGCGCGCGCGAACATCGAATCCATCAGCTTGCCGACGTGATCGACCTCGCCGGCGGCCGACGCGTCGGCGAACACGAACGCGCGCGTCATCGCCTCGGTCAGCAGCGGATTGCGCTGCATGGCCCGGTTCAGCTTGCCGACCATGAGGTTGAGCCGCTGGTAAGGGCGTGCCGCCGGCGAGCGTCGCGCGGTCGGTCTTGGCGTCGATGCGTTCGAACTCGCGGCCGAGGGCCGACACCAGCAGGTGCACCTTCGACGGGAAGTAGCGGTACAGGGTGCCGACCGCGACATCGGCGCGTTCGGCGACGGCACGCATCTGAACGGCTTCGTAGCCGCCCTTGGACGCGATCGCCAGGGTGGCGTCGAGGATGCGCTTGCGGCGCTCCCGCTGCGCTTCGGAGCCGAGTTCGGACTCGGCGAGCACGGTCACCGGCATCACCTGAGGCGGCCGCGATTCAGACCCCGAGGACGGGTTGGTTTGTGCTGGCGACGACATCGGTGCGAACTGCTCCTTCATCATGCGGCGTCGGTTGAAACGATACGCATGCCGATCCCTGTTTTCTCACCTCAGTGCCCGTTCGGCACCGACGTGTCCTGCTGTGATGGCGGTCGACTTGACGGTCGAACGCTGGCACTATTAGAACACGTTCTAGTGAGAAGCATGGCCTTCTCGCACGAAGGCATAGGAGTCCTGAAATGTCGCAGGCGTCAGCGACCGTCACCGACGAGCAGTTCGCCGCGCGTGAACTGGTTCGTAGCTGGGCCGCGTGCTCCGGTGCCGTGAAGGCCGCCCGCGACGTCGAGCAGGGCGACCCGCAGGCGTGGCGCGCGCCATACGCGGGCCTGGCCCAGCTGGGCATCTTCGGCGTGGCCTTGCCCGAGGAATGCGGTGGAGCGGGCGGCACCGTCGAGGACCTCTGCGCGATGGTCGACGAGGCCGCCGCTGCGATGGTGCCCGGCCCGGTCGCCACGACCGCGATTGCCACGCTGGTCGTGCCCGGATCGCGGGCCGACCTGCTCGAGGCGCTGGCCTCCGGCGAGCGCACCGCCGGGCTCGCGCTGACGGCCGACCTGAAATACGACGACGGCCGGGCATCCGGCACCGCCGAATACGTGCTGGGCGCCGATCCGGCCGGGGTGCTGCTGCTGCCCGCCTCCGACGACCGAGGTGGTTCTCGTCGACGCCACCGCCGACGGCGTCACCGTCGAGGCGCTGCACGCCAACCGACTTCTCCCGCCCGCTGGCGCGGGTCGTGCTCAACGACGCACCCGCCGAGGTCGCTGCCCGTCGTCGAGGCAACGCGTCGAGGACCTCGCCGCGACGGTGCTGGCCGCCGAGGCCGCCGGGTTGGCGCGGTGGACACTGCAGACCGCCACCGAATACGCGAAGGTGCGCGAGCAGTTCGGCAAGCCGATCGGCAGCTTCCAGGCGGTCAAGCACATGTGCGCCGAGATGCTGCTGCGCTCCGAGCAGGTCGCCGTGGCCGCGGCGGATGCAGCGCCGGCGCCGCCGACGGATCCGACGAACCGCAGCTGTCGATCGCCGCCGCCGTCGCGGCGGCCGCGGGCATCGAGTTCGCCAAGGCCAACGCCAAGGACTGCATCCAGGTGCTCGGCGGCATCGGCATCACCTGGGAGCACGACGCGCATCTGTATCTGCGTCGCGCATACGGGATTTCGCAGTTCCTCGGCGGCGCGTCGCGCTGGCTGCGCCGGGTCGCGGCGCTCACGCAGCAGGGCGTCCGCCGCGAACTGCACATCGACCTGGCGTCGGTCGAGCACCTGCAGCCCGAGATCGCCGCCGCCGTCGCCGATATCGCCGCCCTGCCCGTCGAGAAGCGCCAGATCGCGCTCGCCGAGGCCGGGCTGCAGGCGCCGCACTGGCCGCGGCCGTACGGCCGCGACGCCTCGCCGGCCGAGCAGCTGCTGATCGACCGGGAGCTGGCCGCCGCCGGCGTCGAGCGCCCCGATCTGGTGATCGGCTGGTGGGCTGCGCCGACGATCCTCGAGCACGGCAGCCCCGAGCAGATCGAGCGGTTCGTGCCGCCGACGCTGAGCGGCGAGCTGTTCTGGTGCCAGCTGTTCAGCGAGCCGGGCGCGGGCTCCGACCTCGCGTCGCTGCGGATGAAAGCCGTTCGCGCCGAAGGCGGTTGGAAGCTCACCGGGCAGAAGGTGTGGACGTCGCGCGGCGCAACTGGGCGCAGTGGGGCGTCTGCCTGGCGCGCACCGACCCCGACGCACCGAAGCACAAGGGCATCACGTACTTCCTCGTCGACATGTCGACGCCGGGCATCGACATCCGGCCGCTGCGGGAGATCACCGGCGAGGACCTGTTCAACGAGGTGTTCTTCGACGACGTGTTCGTGCCCGACGACATGGTCGTCGGCGAGGTCAACGACGGCTGGCGGCTGGCGCGCACCACGCTGGCCAACGAGCGCGTCGCGATGGCGCACGGCACCGCGCTGGGCAACCCGATGGAAGAGGTGTTGCGCACGGCGGCCGACCTCGACGCTGGACCCCGCCGTGCAGGACAGCCTCGGCCGGTTGATCGTTGCCGCTCAGGTGGGTTCGCTGCTCGACCAGCGCATCGCGCAGCTGGCCGTCGGCGGCGCGGATCCCGGGCCCGCAGGCCAGCGCCCGCAAGCTGATCGGCGTGCGGTACCGGCAGGCGCTGTCGGAGTTCCGGATGGATCTGTCCGAAGGCGCGGGTCTGGTCGAGAACAAACCCGTGCACGACTTCCTCAACGTGCGCTGCCTGACGATCGCGGGCGGCACCGAGCAGATCCTGCTCACGATGGCCGGCGAACGGCTGCTCGGCCTGCCGCGCTAGCCGCTGACGATCTCGGTCGTCTAACCGTAAAAAGCACGATCGTGCGTTTACGCTCAACAGCGTGAAACAGCGGCCAAAGGGGCAGCGCACCAGGGCGGCGATCCTGGCGGAGGCCGCGCGCCTCGCGACGGTCGATGGACTCGACGGCCTCACCATCGGCGGGCTCGCCGACGGCGATCGGGATGAGCAAGAGCGGTCTCTACGCTCACTTCGGCTCGAAGGAGGACCTGCAGTTGGCGACCATCGCATCGGCGCGGGAGACCTTCGTCGCCGAGGTGTTCGTGCCCGCCCTCGACGCGCCGCAGGGCGTCCGACGCCTGTACGCCGCCTGCGATGCGTTTCTGTCTCACATCGAGCGGCGGGTGTTTCCCAGGCGGCTGCTTCTTCGCGGTGGCGGCCGCCGACGTCGGCACACGGTCCAGGCGCGGTACGCGATGCGGTCGCTGCTCAGCAACGCGACTGGATCGAGCTTCTGGAGCGGCTTGCCCGCAAGGCGATCGACGTCGGCGAACTCGAGCTCAGGCGTCGACCCGGCCCAGCTCGCCTTCGAACTCAACGCGGTGCTGGTGTCGGCCAGTACGACGTTCGTTCTCCAGGGCGACGCGGCGGCGTTCGACCGCGCTCGTGCGGCGGTACGTCGACGGCTGAACGGCGCCGTGGCGTCTAGCTGAAGGTCGTCTGCGCGCAGGCGGTCGGGGTGGTGAGGTTCACCCCGGAGTAGACCACCTGGATCTGCGAGCATGCGAAGAAAGCCGATCGCGTATTCGGCACCCCGGTGCTCCAGTCGGTCGGCACCGAGTCACCGTCGGTCTGAAAGCGCTCGATCGGTCCGCCGCCGAAGTAGGTCACCGAGATCTCGACGCTGGTGACCGCCTTGTACATCTTCGAAAGCACGTTGTCGTGATTGGCGCCCTTGACCTCTCGGGGATTGCCCGACGGGGCGCTGTACCCGGCTTCCTGCCACACCGTGCGGTCCGGACTGCGCAGCGTGATGGTCTGGCGGGCCCACGTGTCGCCGGGGAATCCGGTCGGGCCGTCGGGTGTCAACAGGTTGGCGGTGGTGTTGAAGAAGCATTTGTTCTGCGCCGACACGCAATTGGCGGTGACGTGCATTTCGATCTGGTTCGCCGGGTCGACGGGGATCGAGGTGGTGGCCGTGTTGGATGCGGCCGTGGCCAACGCTGGGTGCGTGAGCACCGCGGTCAGCAGTGCCGCCGCACCTGCTGCTACAAGCCCCTTCATGTGTGCTCCCCTCCAGTGCGGCGAATGTTAGCCGGGCGCTTATTCGTCGTAGGTGACTTCCACCGAATCCGACCGCGGCCGCGCCTGGCAACCCAGGATCAGTCCCTCGTCGAGGTCGGACTGCTCGAGCACGTCGTTGACTTCCATCTCGACGTCGCCGCTCTTCTTCAGCACCGCGCATGCCCCGCAGTGGCCCTCGCGGCAGGAGAACGGCGCATCGAGACCCTTGTCGAGCAGCACGTCGAGCAGTTTGGCGTTGCGTGGCCAGCGCACCTCGTGCGTCTGTCCGTCGAGCGTGACGATCGCGGTGGCAGGCCCCTCGTCGCTGTCGTCCTCCTCGATGACCACGGCCGCGAACGGGTCGGAGTCCAGCGACTTGAACACCTCGATGTGGATGCGGTCGTTCGGCGCCCCTACGCTCTTCATCGCCTCTTCGGCGGCGGCCATGAACGGCCCGGGACCGCAGATGTATGCGTCGTGTTCGACATACGGTGCCGCGAGCGCGGCGAGCGCGGCCGCACTCGGCAGGCCCTGCACCGATTCCAGCCAGTGCACGACCGTGAGCCGGTCGGGGTACTTGGCCGCCAGCTCGCGCAGTGCCGCGCCGAAGATGACGGAGTTCTCGTCGCGGTTGGCGTAGA
Organism: uncultured Actinomycetota bacterium; assembly: GCA_963813275.1. Classification (GTDB taxonomy): domain Bacteria; phylum Actinomycetota; class Actinomycetes; order Mycobacteriales; family Mycobacteriaceae; genus Mycobacterium. The sequence goes on from CAWEYH010000008.1 coordinate 235,184, forward strand.
CGAGCACGACCCGGCCGCTGCCCTCGGCGAGCGCCGACTTGCAGATCGACATCATCGGCGTGATGCCGCTGCCCGCGGCCAGCAGCAGGAAGTCGGTGTCGAGCGTCTTGGGCACGAAGGTGCCCGACGGTGCGAGCACATGGATGCGCATGCCGGCGTGGGCGTTGTCGCACAGCCAGTGCGACGCGTAGCCGCCGTCGGTGCGCTTGACGGTGACCGTCATCGGGTCGCCGGTGAACGGCGAGCTGCACAGCGAGTAGCAGCGCGCCACCGAGCCGGTGCGGTCGCTTGGCACCCGCAGGGTGAGGAACTGCCCGGGCGCATACCGCAGCCGGTCGGCGGGGATATCCACACCCTCGGGCACCGTGAACACCAGCGAGCGGGCGTCGTCGGTCTCCTTGACGACGTCGGCCACCTGCAGTTCCAGCACGTGGCTACCGAGTGGCTCGTCGGTCACGCGGTGCCCTTTCTCGTTCGGTCTGTGAGGCAAGAACTAGAACAGGTTACAGAAATGCATGTGCGCAGGTCCAGCTTGTGTAGGAATGCGCTTGCTCGACACAAATCGTAACGTGTTCTAATCTTTCCTAAGCGATCTGCTCTTCGCGCAAGCGCTCATCGCCAGGTCCTTAGTCTCGGGAGGCAAATCAGTGACGTCCATTGAACAGCGTGACGTGCAGTCGGTCCTAGCCGGCATCGACGATCTGTTGCCGCTGATCGCCAAGCGAGCCCAGGCGACCGAGGATCTGCGGCGGCTGCCCGACGAGACGGTGGCCGAACTCGACGAGGTCGGCTTCTTCAAGCTGCTCCAGCCCGAGCAGTGGGGTGGCCTGCAGTGCGATCCGACCGCGTTCTACGAAGCGGTGCGCCGCATCGCCACGGCGTGCGGATCCACCGGTTGGGTCTCCTCGATCGTCGGCGTGCACAACTGGCACCTCGCGCTGTTCGACCAGCAGGCCCAGGACGAGGTGTGGGGCAACGACCCGACCGTCCGCGTCTCGTCGTCGTACGCACCGATGGGTGCGGGGCATGTCGTCGACGGTGGCTATCTGGTGAGCGGTTCGTGGAACTGGTCGTCGGGCTGCGACCACGCGACGTGGACGTTCGTCGGCGGCCCGGTGATCAAGGACGGAAAGCCCGTCGACTTCGGCAGCTTCCTGATCCCGCGCACCGAGTACCGCATCGACGACGTGTGGCATGTGGTCGGCTTGAAGGGCACCGGCAGCAACACGCTGGTGGTCAAGGACGTCTTCGTGCCGCGGCACCGGTTCCTGTCGTACAAGTCGATGAACGACCGCACCGCGGGCGGCCTGCAGACCAACACCGCGCCGGTGTACAAGATGCCGTGGGGCACTGTGCATCCGACGACGATCTCCGCGCCGATCGTCGGAATGGCCTACGGCGCCTACGACGCTCACGTCGAGCACCAGGGCAAGCGGGTGCGTGCCGCGTTCGCGGGAGAGAAGGCCAAGGACGACCCGTTCGCAAAGGTGCGCATCGCCGAGGCGGCCAGCGACATCGACGCCGCCTGGCGCCAGCTGATCGGCAACGTCGGCGACGAGTACGCGTTGCTGAAGGACGGCAAGGAGATTCCGTTCGAGCTGCGCGCCCGCGCCCGCCGCGACCAGGTGCGCGCCACCGGACGTGCCATCTCCTCCATCGACCGGCTGTTCGAGGCCTCCGGCGCGACCGCGCTGAACAACGATGCCCCGGTGCAACGGTTCTGGCGCGACGCACATGCGGGCCGCGTGCACGCTGCCAACGACCCGGAGCGGGCCTACCTGATCTTCGGGAACAACGAGTTCGGGCTGCCGCCGCAGGACACGATGGTCTGATGACGTCGTTCGCCGCCGAAGCCGCACAACAGCAAGAGATCACCTTCGAGTCGACCTCACGCTATGCGCAGGTCCGCGACGACATGCGCCTGCACTACCACGAAGCCGGGGTCGGCAACGCAGCAGACCGTCGTGCTGTTGCACGGCGGCGGCCCGGGTGCGTCGAGCTGGTCGAACTTCTCCAAGAACATCGCGGTGCTCGCGCGGCACTTCCACGTGCTGGCCGTCGACCAGCCGGGCTACGGGCACTCCGACAAGCACACCGAGCACGAGCAGTACAACCGGTACAGCGCCACGGCACTGCTGAACCTGTTCGACCATCTCGGCATCGAACGCGCTGCGCTGGTAGGCAATTCGCTCGGCGGCGGCACCGCCGTCCGGTTCGCGCTCGACAACCCCGAGCGGGCAGGCAGGCTGGTGCTGATGGGCCCCGGCGGGCTGTCGGTCAACCTGTTCGCGCCGGATCCGACCGAGGGCGTCAAGCTGCTCGGCAGGTTCACCGCCGAGCCGACGCGCGAGAACATGGAGAAGTTCCTGCGCATCATGGTCTACGACCAGAAGCTCGTCACGCCCGAGCTCATCGACGAGCGGTTCGCGATCGCGAGCCAGCCCGAGTCGCTGGCCGCCGCCAAGGCGATGGGAAAGTCGTTCGCGGGCCCCGACTTCGAGCTCGGCATGATGTGGCGCGAGGTGTACAAGCTGCGCCAGCGAGTGCTGCTGATCTGGGGTCGCGAGGATCGCGTCAACCCGCTTGACGGCGCTTTGGTCGCGCTCAAGCAGATCCCGCGGGTGCAGCTGCACGTCTTCGGGCAGTGCGGGCACTGGGCGCAGCTGGAGAAGTTCGACGAGTTCAACAAGCTCACTGTTGATTTTCTGGGAGACGTTCCTCGGAAAGGTGGGTCATGAGCATCAAATCCCTGGGCTACCTGCGGATCGAGGCCACCGACATCGCGGCTTGGCGCGAGTACGGCCTCAAGGTGCTCGGCATGGTCGAGGGCAGCGGCGCGACCGAAGGTGCCCTCTACCTCCGGATGGACGAGTTCCCTGCGCGTCTGGTCATCGTCCCCGGCGAGCAACGACAGGCTGCTCCAGTCCGGCTGGGAGACAGCCAATGCCGCAGCGCTGCAGGACATCCGCAACCGTCTCGACGTCGAGGGCACGCCCTACAAGGAGGCCTCGACCGCCGAGCTCGCCGAGCGCCGCGTCGACGGGATGATCACGTTCGACGACCCCTCGGGCAACACCCTCGAGGTGTTCCACGGTGTCGCCCTCGAGCATCGACGGGTCGTCAGTCCGTACGGCCACACGTTCGTCACCGAACAGCAGGGCCTCGGCCACGTGGTGCTGACCACCAAAGACGATGCGGAATCGCTGCACTTCTATCGCGACGTGCTCGGCTTCTACCTCCGTGACTCGATGCGGCTGCCACCGCAATTGGTCGGCAGGCCCGCCGACGGCCCGCCCGCCTGGCTGCGGTTCTTCGGCGTCAACCCGCGGCACCACAGCCTGGCGTTCATGCCGGGGGAGACGCCCAGCGGCATCGTGCACTTGATGGTCGAGGTGGGTGACTCCGACGACGTCGGCCTCTGCCTCGACCGCGCGTTGCGCCGCAAGGTGCCGATGTCGGCGACGCTGGGCCGGCACGTCAACGACAAGATGCTGTCGTTCTACATGAAGACGCCCGGCGGCTTCGACGTCGAATTCGGTTGTGAGGGACTGCAAGTCGACGACCACGACTGGGTCGCGCGGGAGAGCACCGCGGTCAGCCTGTGGGGCCACGACTTCAGCATCGGTTTCAAGTAGTCGCAGTGTCGGCCCAGCCGCTTGACCCGCGCACATTCCGCAATGTGCTCGGGCAGTTCTGCACCGGCATCACGGTGATCACCACGATGCACGAGGACGCGCCGGTCGGGTTCGCCTGCCAGTCGTTTGCGGCGCTGTCGCTGGAGCCGCCGCTGGTCCTGTTCTGTCCGACCAAGGTGTCGCGGTCATGGAAGGCCATCGAGGCCACCGGCACGTTCTGCGTCAACATGCTGCACGAGAACCAGAAGGACGTCTCGGCGCGGTTCGGTTCTAAGGAGCCCGACAAGTTCGCCGGAATCGACTGGAGCCGTTCGAAACTGGGCTCACCGGTGATCAAGGGCACATTGGCACACATCGACTGCACTGTGCACTCGGTGCACGACGGAGGCGACCACCTCGTCGTGTTCGGCGCCGTGCACTCGTTGACCGACGTGCCGCACAAGAAGCCGCGACCGCTGCTGTTCTACCGCGGCCAGTACACCGGAATCGAGCCGGACAAGAACACGCCCGCGCAGTGGCGCGACGACCTCGAGGCCTTCCTCACCGCGACCACCGACGACACCTGGCTCTAGATCAGCTGGCCCACGAAGCCGATGATCGCCGCGGCCACCTCGCGGTGCATGGTGTCGTTGAGGATGTCGTGGTGCCCGCCGGGAAACTCCTTGAGCTGCAGGGGTTCTATCTGCTCGGCGTACGCCTTCACCCCGCCGATCGGCGCGATCGGATCCGCGACGCCGTGCACCGCCAGCGTGGGGACCGTCAACCTGGGAAGCGCCTCGCCGAACCGGTCCCACGCCGTGTCGAGGGCCCGCGCCAGCGGGGCGCCGTCGGCGTCGACGAACGCCAGCGGGTCGTTTTCCAGCGAGTCGAGATAGAACGGGTCCTCGGACAGCCAAAGCGGGTCGAGGTCGAATGAGCTGTCCGAATCGAGCATCTCCGGGATCGGAACCAGCGGGGCCCCGGAGATGACGCCTGCGCGGTAGCGGTCTGGCTGGTCGAGCAGCCGCGACAGCGTCACCACCGCACCGAACGAATGCCCCTGGGCGATCAGCGGCAGCCCAGGGCGTTCGCCTTCGGCAAGCTCGGTCAGCGCGTCGGCCAGATCCGAACTGTCCTCGATCGACCCGAAGTCACCGCGAGCGCCTGGGCTGAGACCGTGGCCGAACTGGTCGACAGCCCACAGGTCGAAGCCGGCGGCGTTGAGCGCGAAGCCGAGCCGGTGATAGACGCCCGTGTGCTCGCCGAAGCCGTGCAGGAAGACGACGACGGCCCGCGGCTCCTCGGCGGCCCAGTGGCGGTAGTAGGCCTTGCCCTTTGGGTGATCGATGAACGGCATGCGATGACTGCATCAGGTGGGTGCGGCACACGCAAGGTTTGTACGCGTGCGGAGTAATCGCGCTTCGCCGCAGCCGCCTTAGCTGTGACGCGCGCCACTCGTCGGCGCAATATCGGACCCGTGACGGTGGTTTCCTGCTGTCCGACCCGTCGATTCCTGCCAACCGACGGTCAATTGCTGCCACCGGAATTAAACCCGTGACCTCGCCGTTTAGACAGTCATACCGATCAGGAAGAACTCCAAAGATCGGGAACACGGGATCCGAGCCCACAAGGCTCGGACACCCCAGAAAAGAAAGAAGAAGGCACCAAAATGAAGAAGTTCGGATTTGCCACCATCATCGCCAGCGGTTTGACAGCGGCCTTCCTCGGCCTAGCGGGTCCCGCTTCGGCCGGTGTGGATCACCTCGACTGGCTCAACAACATCCACCAGCAGGCGAGCGTTCCCGCGGTGGACAACGGCGTACACCAGAGCCGCTGAGCCGCTCACACGACAAAAGGGGCACCCCGACCGGGTGCCCCTTTTCGTTGCGTGAATACTCACCGACGTGGCGGATTTGGAGGGACGCACGGCACTGGTCACCGGCGCTGCCAGCGGCATCGGAGCCGCGTGCGCCCGAGAGCTTGCCGCCAGAGGCGCCGAGGTGACCGTCGCCGACATCGACGAGGCCGGCGCCGAGGCGGTCGCACGAGAAATCGGCGGAAAAGCCTGGGCGGTAGATCTTTCTGACACCGCAGAACTCGAGGGCCTGCGCCTCGACGCCGACATCCTGGTGAACAACGCCGGAGTGCAACACGTCAGCCCGATCGGCGAATTTCCGCCCGACCGATTTCGGTTGATGCTCGTGCTGATGGTCGAAGCGCCGTTCTTGCTGATTCGCGCCGCGCTGCCGCACATGTACTCCAGGGAGTTCGGGCGGATCATCAACATCTCGTCGGTGCACGGCCTTCGTGCCTCCGAGTTCAAGGTCGCCTACGTCACCGCGAAACACGCGTTGGAGGGCCTGTCGAAGGTCACCGCACTCGAGGGTGGGCCGCACGGCGTGACGAGCAACTGCGTCAATCCCGGATACGTGCGTACGCCGCTGGTGACCAAGCAGATCGCCGATCAAGCCCGCACCCACGACATTGCGGAGGAGAAGGTCGTCGAGGAGATCCTGTTGAAGGAGAGCGCCATCAAGCGACTCGTCGAACCGGAAGAGGTTGCCGATCTGGTGGGTTGGCTCGCCTCACCGAACGCCGGGATGGTCACCGGCTCGTCGTACAGCATGGACGGCGGCTGGAGCGCCCGCTGACCTGCGGCCCGGCACTCGCAATCAAGCCGCGCGTTGCTCCGCGATGGCAATGCCGATACGTGTTTCGACGTCGCTGACGTGTATGAGGATCGGCCCTGGCGCTGGTGGTGCGGTTGAGTGGTAGTGATGTCCGGTCGGTGTCACGAATTCGGCTGTGTGTGTTCCGTTTTCGTCGTTACCCGTCATGACGTGCCAGCCCGCTGCCTCCTTGGCGTAATTGCAGCGTTCGCATTCGCCCAGCCCGTTCTCTGCGCTGGTCGTCCCGCCGCGGTGGTGCGGTTGAGCGTGATCGCGATGCCGGATCGGCGCATCGCAGTACGGGGTGCGACAGGTTTGGTCGCGCAGCCCGATGAAGCCGGCCAACCCCTTCGGGAAACACCGCGACCGCGACTCCATCGCCACCAACGCACCCGAACGCGGTCGACGGTACAACCGCCGCAGCGTGGCCCGCGACCGTTCATCGGCCACCGCCGCACTGACCAAACCCCGCGCCACCGATGCCGGTATCGGCCCATAGCCCTCCACCACCGCCGCACTGTCGTCGTGACCGAACAGGGTCTCGTCGGCGATCACCAGGTTCACCGCCACCGGTTCGGCGACCTCGTGCGGGCGCCCCGTGACCCGCTCCACAAACGTGTCGGCCATGATCTGCCCGCGGGAGCGGTCGTCGAAGGTGGTGTCGGCGGCCCGCTTCAGCGCCGCGTACACCCCGACCCCCTGCGCCACCGGCAACAGCGCGGTCACATATGTCATCGTGTCCGGCGCCGGACGGATCGTCACCCTGCGTTCGGACTCGGCCTGCGCCACGCGGTCCACCACGGCCTGGGCGTCGAGCCGGTAGGCAATCTGCTTGGCCGCTGCGATGATCCGCGCATCACCCTTGCCATCGAGCTTGCTGACCTCGGCACACATTTCGGCATCCAACACGCGGCGATCCTCGACAGTCAGGCACGCCGATTCCCGCACGATCAGCGTCGCGCGCCACTCCGAGAGCGCCCCGCGCTCCAGCGCGGCCAGCGTGTGCGGCATCTCGTACACCAACGCTTTCGCGAACCCCAGATGCTGGCCGCCGCGGGCCGGGGAATCAAGCCGCGCCAACGCCACCTCACTGGCGACGCCACGGCCCTGCCGAAGCCTCGGCACTCCGGCTGCGGATTCACGCGCACGACGCATCTCATCCAGCGCCGCCGCCGCGCGGGCCTGCCCCGCGGCCGCCGCCGACTTCATCCGCTCCAACCGAGAAATTTCCTCGACCAGCGCCGACTCATCCAAATCGAACATATTTTCGACACTAGATCGACCCACCGACCGCGTTGACTCGTCTTAAATGCGCGCGAAACGGTGATTCGTTGCCTCAGTGAAAATGCGCGCGTACGCCCAGTGGATGGGGTTGACGTTGGCAGAGCGCAGAGCAATCACCGAGACGGCCGCAACCCGCTACCAGCGGGCGAGTAAGCGCGGCAAGAGCCGGATTCTCGACGAGTTGTGCGCCAACACCGGTTGGCACCGAAACCATGCCCGCAGGGCGCTCAAGGCGGCGCTACAGCCTAAGATCGTCACTCCGCGCAGTCCTCGGCCCTCGAAGTACGGGCCGGAGGTCATTGCGGCACTGACGAAGTGCTGGACCGTGCTCGGAATGCCCGCCGGCAAACGGCTAGCGCCAATGCTGGGCGAACTGCTGGCAGTGCTGCGTCATTTCGGAGAGCTGACCATCGACGACGACACCGCCGCACTGCTGGCGTCGATGTCGGCAGCCACCATCGATCGCCGCCTCACTGGTGAGCGAGCCAAATACCAGCTCAGAGGACGTGTTGGCACTAAGCCGGGATCGCTGCTCAAGAGCCAGATCCCGGTGCGCACCTGGGCCGAGTGGGACGACGCTCGACCCGGGTTCGTCGAGATCGACCTGGTCTGGCACGACGGCGGCAACCCACGGGGACCACATGCGTTCACGCTGACGGTCACCGACATCGCCACCGGCTGGACCGAGAACCGCTCAATACCGGACAAAACCGCCAAATGCGTGCTGGCAGCACTCAATGACATTGCCCGCAAGATGCCGTTCCCGATCCTGGGCGTGGACTCCGACAATGGAACAGAATTCATCAACGAGCACCTGCTTCAATGGTGCCAAGGCCGCCAGATCACCTTCACCCGGGCGCGGCCGGGCAACAAGAACGACGGCTGTCACGTCGAGCAGAAGAACTGGGCGGTGGTGCGCACCGTTGTCGGCTACCACCGCTACGACACCGCCGCAGAACTGTTGCTACTCAACGAGATCTGGCAGTTGCAGTCCAAACTGAGCAACTACTTCTACCCCCAGCAGAAACTGATCTCCAAGGTCCGCAAGGGTGCCAAGGTATCCAAGAAACACGACACCGCCGCCACCCCATTTCATCGCGCGGTCGATCACCCAACCATGACCGTGGACCGCATCGTGTCACTGACCCGGACCTACTCCCTGATCAATCCCGCCGCCACCCAACGCCAGATCCAAGCCCTGACCGCCCAGCTCCTCACTCTCACCACCAGCAAAGCTCCACCCGGAGCCGAATCGCCAGTTAACAAGCGCGCACGTTTACGTGAGGCAACGAATACCCCTTCGCGCGCATCTTGACGTGAGGCAACAGGCCGACAAACTCGAGCCGGTGTCTAGGCCAGCCACGCGCCGATGCGGCGCAGCGCCTCCTCGATGTCGCCGGTCGGACCGGCGAATGACAGGCGTACGAACGAGCCGCCACGTGCGGTGTCGAAGTCGATGCCTGGCGCGATGGCGACCCCGGTGTCGGCCAGAAGCTTCGAGCAGAACGACAGCGAGTCGCCCGTCAGGTGCGAGACGTCGGCATAGACGTAGAACGCGCCGTCGGTCGGTGCCAACTTGTCGATCCCGATCGTGCGCAGCCCGTCGAGCAGCAGCGTGCGGTTGGCGGCGTAATGGTGAAGCAGAGCGTCCGCCTCCGCGGTCGACTCCGGCGTGAACGCCGCCACCGCGGCCAGCTGGGAGAGCACCGGCGGGCAGATGGAGAAGTTTCCGGTCAGGCAGTCCACCGCGCGCTGCAGCTCCTGCGGCACGAGCAGCCAGCCGAGCCGCCAACCGGTCATCGCGAAGTACTTCGAAAAGCTGTTCACCACAACGGCATTCCGTGACGTCTGCCAAGCGCAGCTGGTCTCGGGGGCTCCTTCGTAGACCAGTCCGTGGTAGACCTCATCACTGATCAGGCGGGCGCCCGACGCGTCGCACCACGACGCGATCGCGGCCAACTCGTCGGGAGGTATCACCGTTCCGGTCGGGTTGGCAGGACTCGCCACGATGACGCCCTTCACCGGCGGCTCCAGCTCGGCGAGCATCTGCGCGGTCGGCTGGAATCTGGTCTCCGGTCCGCACGCAAGGTCGACGACCTCACAGCCGAGCGCCGACAGAATGTTGCGGTAGCACGGATAGCCCGGGCTGGCCATGGCCACCCGGTCACCGACGTCGAAGCACGCCAGGAACGCCAACAGGAATCCGCCCGACGAACCGGTTGTGACCACGACGTCGGTGGGATCGACGGCGAGGCCGTGACGGAATTTGTACGTCTCCGCGATCGCCGTCCGCAGCTCGGGAATGCCGAGCGCCACGCGTGTAACCGAGCACCGTGTTGTCGAGCGCTTCCTTGGCCGCGGCGCGCACGGCCGCCGGTGCTCCGGCGCTCGGTTGGCCCGCGGACAGATTCACCAGGTCGCCGTGTGTGCGCTGACGCTCCGCGGCGGCCAGCCACACGTCCATCACATAGAACGGCGGAATGCCTGCACGAAGCGCGATGCTCATCGCAGCCAGGTTAGAACACTTCCGATTCGAGCCTGCGCAGATGCTCCTGCGGCGGTCCGAGCAGTTGCGCGCTGGAGTGGGCACGCTTGAAGTAGAGCTGGATGTCGTGCTCCCAGGTGATCGCGATGCCGCCGTGCATCTGAATGGCCTCGGCCGCGACCTTGGAGAAGGCCTCGCTGGCCGCGACCCGCGCCAGCGCGGCCGACGTCGCCGACGGTTCGGCGATGGCGTCGTTCACGACGGCCCGCGCCGACTGCACCGCGACGTACAGGTCGGCCATCCGGTGCTTGAGCGCCTGGAAGCTGCCGATCGGACGGCCGAACTGAACGCGGTCCTTGGTGTAGTCGACGGTCAGGTCGAGACACTTCGCCGCGGCGCCGATCTGCTCGGCCGCCATCAGGATGGCCGCGGTGTCGGCCAGGCCCGGGATCGGCACCGATGGCCGCGGTGTCCTGCGGCTCGAGGCGGGCCAACGGGCGGGTCAGGTCCATGGTGTCGACGGGTGTCGCCGCGAAGGTACGTCCAGCGGGTCAGCGTCTTGCCGTCGGTGGCGACGACGACATCCGCGATGGCGCCGTTGATGACGTAGTCGGCGTCGAAGACCACCGTGCCGATCGACGCGCCTTCGGCCAGCTGCTCGATCGCGTCGGTGTCGGGCTCGTCGGCGGCGAGCAGGGCGAGCTCGGCCAGCGTGGTGCCCAGCAGCGGCGTCGGCACCAGCGCCTTACCCAGCTCCTCGAGCACGACGGCCGCATCGGCGAGTTCGCCTCCGGCACCACCCATTTCCTCGGGCACGACCAGTGCGGCGGCGCCGACCTGCTCGCACAACAGCTTCCACAGCGACTCGTCGTAGCCGCGCTCCGACTCGATCGCCGCACGCACCGCAGCGGGTGACGCGTGCTTCTCGACCAGCGCCGCGACGGTGTCGCGCAGCAGCTCCCGTTCTTCACTCACTACAGCGCCTCCAACACCCGGCGGCGGTGCCACGTCGGGTCACCCCACGCCGACCGCAGCGCCTGCACCCGCAACAGCAACAGCGACAGGTCGTGCTCCTGGGTGAACCCGATGGCGCCGTGCGTCTGCAGTGACGAACGCGCCGACAGCAACGCGGCGTCGGCTGCGGCCACCTGCGCGGCGCTGACATCGCGTGCGGTCTCGGCGACCCGTCTGCCAGCGACAGCGCCGCGCCGTACACCAGCGGCCTGGCCAACTCGACCGCGATGTAGACGTCGGCGAGCTTGTGCTTGATCGCCTGATAGGAGCCGATGGTCCTGCCGAACTGGCTGCGCTGTTTGGCGTAATCGCACCGATCGCGTCGAGCATGGCCTGGCCGGCGCCGACCAGTTGCGCTGCCGTCGCAAGCACGCCGAACTCGAAAGCCCTTGCGGTGTCGGCCTTCTGCGCATCGCCCGATGCCGACGACGTCGAACAGCTTGCGCGCCGGGTCGACGGACTCATGTGGCTCGCCGGCGGCGCCGTCGCGCACCTCGCCGTCCTGCGCGACCAGGATCAGCCCGGCGGAGTCGGCGTCGACCGCCCGCGGGACGCGCGGAGGCAGCGCGACAGTGACGATCAGCTCACCGGCTGCGAGGGCCCCGCTGCGCTCGTCGTCGGCCAGCAGAACCGGTGCCACCGCAACGGATTCGGTGACCGGGCCCCGGCACGCCCCAGTACCCGAGGCGTTCGGCGGCCACGACCAGGTCCACCGGGTGCGCCTCGATTCCGTCGAACCGTTCGGGCACCATCAGTGCCGTGACGCCGAGGTCGGCCAGCGTCGACCAGACCTTGCGGCCAGGCCCGGTGTCGCCTGCCGCCCACGCCCGCACGGCAGCGGGCACGTCCGCGGCGGCCAGCGCCGCGTCGATGCTGGCGGCGAAGTCGCGCTGCTGTTCGTCGATGTCGAACTTCATTTGGCCGGCCCCTTGGGTTCGCGAGGCAGACCGAGCAGCCGCTCGGCGATGATGTTGCGCTGAATCTCGTTGGTGCCCGCGTAGATCGGGCCGCCGAGCGCGAACAGCAGTCCTTCGGTCCAGGAGTCGACGAGCTCACCGTCGGCGCCCCGCATGTCCAGCGCGGTCTGGTGCAGTGCCACGTCGAGGTCCGACCAGAACACCTTGGTCACCGACGACTCGGCGCCGAGTTCGCCGCCTGCGGCAAGGCGGGTCACGGTGCCGAACGTGTGCAGCCGGTACGCCTGGGCCTTGATCCAGGCGTCGGCGACCCGGTCGGTGAAGACCGGATCGGGGTTGGCCTTCCACTGCTCGACGAGTCGCTCGGCGGGCGCCAGGAATCGCGCCGGGCTGCGCAGCGACATCCCGCGCTCGTTGCTCGACGTGCTCATCGCGGCGCGCCAGCCGTCGTGGACGCCGCCGATGACGTCGTCGTCAGCGACGAAGACGTCGTCGAGGAAGATCTCGCCGAACCCGGTGTCGCCGCCGAGCTGTGCGATCGGCCGCACCGTCACGCCGTCGGCCTTCAGGTCGAACATGAAGTAGGTGAGGCCCTTGTGGCGCTCGGCTTCCGGGTCGGACCGGAACAGCCCGAATGCCCTGTCGCCGAACGGTGCCCGCGAGCTCCAGATCTTCTGGCCGTTGAGCTTCCAGCCGCCGTCGGTCCTGGTGGCGGTCGAGCGCAGCGACGCCAGGTCGCTTCCCGACTCCGGCTCCGACCAGGCCTGCGCCCAGATCTCCTCGCCGCTGGCCATTTTCGGCAGCACCCGGTCGAGCTGCTCCTCTGTGCCGTGCGCGAACAGCGTCGGCGCCAGCATCGAGGTGCCGTTGGCGCTGGCCCGGCCCGGCGCCCCGGCGCGGAAGTACTCCTCCTCGTAGACGACCCACTGGAGCAGTGTGGCGTCGCGGCCGCCGTACTTCTTCGGCCATGCGATCACCGACAGGCCGGCGTCGAAAAGCACCTTGTCCCAACGCCGGTGCTGCTCGAAGCCCTCGGCGGTGTCGTACGACTTCGTCGGGAAGTGGTTCTTGTTCGCGGCGAGGAAGTCGCGGACCTCGGCCCGAAACTCCTCGGTCTCGCTGTCGAAAGCCAGATCCATCAGCTCTTCTCTCGCAGTTGCGGTTTGACCACTTTGCCTCCCGGGTTGCGCGGCAGGACGTCGAGAAACGCCACCGATCGCGGGGTCTTGAAGTTCGCCAGATGCTCACGGGTGTAGGCCATCACGGTTTCTTCATCGAGGTCGGCGCCGGCAGCTTGACGACGATGAACGCCTTGCCGACCTCGCCGAGCCGCTCGTCGGGCACACCGATCACGGCGGCTTCGGCGACGCCGTCCAGCCGGGCCAGCACCTGCTCGATCTCGGCGGGGTAGACGTTGAAGCCGCCGCAGATGTACATGTCCTTGAGCCGGTCGGTGATCTTCAGGTTGCCGCGCTCGTCGACACGGCCGACGTCGCCGGTGTGCAGCCAGCCGTCGGAATCGATTGCAGCGGCGGTGGCTTCGGGATCGTCGAGGTAGCCGAGCATCACGTTCGGCCCGCGCAACAGCACTTCGCCAGTGCCGTCGTCGGCGGGGTCGTCGATGCGCAGCTCGAAGTCGGCGATCGGGCGCCCGCACGTGGTGGCGACGGTGACGGCGTCGTCGTCGGCCCGGCACATCGTGCCGAATCCGCTGGCCTCGGTCAGCCCGTAGGCCGTCAGCACGATGTCGATGTCGAGCTCGGACTGCATCCTCTCGATCAGCACGACCGGGATCGTCGCCGCGCCGGTGACCGCGAACCGCAGCGAGCTCAGGTCGTAGTCGCCGCGCTTGGGGTGGTCGAGCAGGCTCTGGTAGATCGTCGGCGGCCCGGGCAGCACGGTGATGCGGTGCTCGGCCACCGCGGCCATCGCCTGTTCGGCGTCGAAGGTCAGCTGCGGGATCAGCGTCGCGCCGGTCTGCAGGCAGGCCAGGATGCCCGCCTTGTAGCCGAAGTTGTGGAAGAACGGGTTGATGCAGAGATAGCGGTCGGCGCTGGTGACCTGTCCGCACGCCGCCCACGCCGCGGGCGCGTCGAGTGACTGCCGGTGCGCGCACAGCGCGCCCTTGCTGCGGCCGGTGGTGCCGGAGGTGAACAGGATGTCGGAGACGTCGTCGGGCTTGACCGCGAGCGGCGCGCGCGTCGGCCGCATCGAGATCGGTGCCGCGCGCGACGAACTCGTCCCAGGTCCCGTCGGCCTTGTCGATCGGCACACGCACGATGTGCCGCAGTTCCGGCAGGGCGTCGCGATTCAGGTCGGCGGTCTTGTCCGCGCCGAGGAACTCACCGGCCGCCACCAGCAGCGGCGCCCCGGTCCGGGCCAGCACGTCGGCGGCCTCGCTTGCGGTGTACCGGGTGTTCAGCGGCACGAGGACGCCGCCCGCGTAGGTGGTGGCCAGGCACGCGACGACCCAGTGCCAGGTGTTCGGCGACCAGATCGCGACGCGGTCCCCGGCGCGCACGCCCAGGTCGATCATCGCCGCGGCGGCCGTGCGGACCTCGTCGCGCAACTGCGCGAAGGTCAGCCGCCGGTCGTCGGTGACCAGCGCGTCATGGTCGGAGAATTCGTCGGCAATCCGGTCCAGGACCTGCGGAATGGTCCTCGGATCGTGCCCTGCCTTGCGGGCGTGGGCCCAAGTCATCGATGCCTCTCTAACAAAGCAAGTGCTTGGTAGGTTAGCCTACAGGGGTGATAGAGGTCCAGGAGTTCAGGGCCGAGGTCCGCGACTGGCTCGCCGACAACCTGGTCGGCGAATTCGCCGCGCTCAAGGGGCTCGGCGGGCCGGGGCGTGAGGACGAGGCGTTCGACGAACGCCGAGCGTGGAACCGGCATCTCGCGGCGGCGGGCCTGACATGTCTGGGCTGGCCGGAGGAGCACGGCGGCCGCGGCCTTTCGGTCGCACACCGCGTGGCCTTCTACGAGGAGTACGCCAAGGCCGACGCCCCCGACAAGGTCAACCACTTCGGCGAGGAGCTGCTCGGGCCGACGCTGATCGCGTACGGCACACCCGAACAGCAGAAGCGATTTCTGCCGAACATCCTCGACGTCACCGAACTCTGGTGTCAGGGCTACTCCGAGCCGGGCGCAGGCAGCGACCTGGCCAACGTGTCGACCACCGCCGAACTCGACGGCGACCAGTGGGTGATCAACGGCCAGAAGGTGTGGACGTCGATGGCGCACCTGTCGCAGTGGTGCTTCGTGGTGGCCCGCACCGAAAAGGGCTCCAAACGCCACGCGGGCCTGTCCTACCTACTCGTGCCGCTCGACCAGCCCGGCGTCGAGGTGCGCCCGATCGTGCAGCTGACCGGGACGGCGGACTTCAACGAAGTGTTCTTCGACGATGCCCGCACCGACGCCGACCTCGTCGTCGGCCAGCCCGGCGACGGCTGGCGTGTCGCGATGGGAACGCTGACGTTCGAGCGCGGCGTGTCGACGCTGGGCCAGCAGATCCGTTACGCGCGTGAGCTTTCCAACCTGGTGGAGGTGGCCAAGCGAACCGGTGCGGTCGACGACCCGCTGATCCGCGAGCGGCTCACCCGATCGTGGGCGGGGCTGCAGACGATGCGGTCCTACGCCTTGGCCACCATGGACGTCGAGCAGCCCGGCCAGGACAACGTGTCAAAGCTGTTGTGGGCCAACTGGCATCGCGACCTCGGGGAGCTGGCGATGGACATCGTCGGGAAGGCGGGTCTGGTGGCAGAGGACGGCAAGTTCGACGAGTGGCAGCACCTTTACCTGTTCACCCGCGCCGACACCATCTACGGCGGGTCCAACGAAATCCAGCGCAACATCATCGCCGAGCGCGTGCTCGGCTTACCCCGGGAGGTCAAGGGATGAGCCTGGCCGAAGCCCCGAAAGAGATTGACGGGCACGGACTTCTGACCGGCAAGGTCGTCGTGGTGACTGCGGCGGCGGGTACCGGGCATCGGGTCGGCGGTGGCGCGACGTGCGCTGGCCGAGGGTGCCGACGTCGTCGTGTCCGACCACCACGAGCGCCGGCTCGGCGAGACCCGCGACCAGCTGACGGAACTCGGCCTCGGCCGGGTGGAGAGCGTGGTGTGCGATGTCACGTCCACCGCGCAGGTCGATGCGCTGATCGCATCCACGACCGCCCGGATGGGTCGACTGGATGTGCTCGTCAACAACGCGGGCCTCGGCGGACAGACACCGGTCGTCGACATGACCGACGAAGAGTGGGACCGGGTGCTCAACGTGACATTGACGTCGGTGATGCGAGCCACCCGCGCCGCGCTTCGGTACTTCCGCGACGCCGACCACGGCGGCGTGATCGTGAACAATGCCAGCGTGCTCGGTTGGCGGGCCCAGCATTCGCAGTCGCACTACGCGGCGGCCAAGGCCGGCGTGATGGCGCTGACCCGTTGCAGCGCCATCGAAGCCGTCGAGCACGGCGTGCGGATCAACGCCGTGTCGCCGAGCATCGCGCGACACAAGTTCCTGGAGAAGACGAGTTCGGCGGATCTGCTGGACCGGCTCTCCGAGGGAGAGGCTTTCGGCAGGGCCGCCGAGCCGTGGGAGGTCGCCGCCACCATCGCCTTCCTGGCCAGCGACTACTCCAGTTACCTTACCGGAGAAGTGATTTCGGTTTCGAGCCAGCATCCATGACCCAACGGTCAGGCCCTACGTCGGTCAGCAGGCGCGACGAGCTTCTCGAGCTCGCCGCGACGATGTTCGCCGAGCGCGGCCTGCGCGCGACCACGGTGCGCGACATCGCCGACTCGGCGGGCATCCTGTCCGGCAGCCTGTACCACCACTTCAAGAGCAAAGAGCAGATGGTCGAGGAGGTGCTGCGGGACTTCCTGGACTGGCTGTTCGATCGCTATCAGGAGATCGTCGACACCGAATCCAATCCGCTCGAGCGGCTCAAGGGACTGTTCATGGCGTCCTTCGAGGCGATCGAGCACCGGCATGCGCAGGTCGTCATCTATCAGGATGAGGCCAAACGGCTTTCGTCGCTGCCGCAGTTCGACTTCGTCGAGACCCGCAACAAAGAGCAGCGCAAGATGTGGGTGGACGTGCTCAACCAGGGCGTCGAGCAGGGATATTTCCGACCCGATCTCGACGTCGATCTGGTGTACAGGTTCATTCGCGACACCACATGGGTTTCGGTCCGCTGGTATCAGCCGGGCGGACCACTGACGGCCGAACAGGTCGGCCGTCAGTACCTCGCCATCGTCCTCGGCGGAATTACCGTCGGCAAGAACGAAGGAGAATAGCAATGCCCGAGGCGTACATCGTCGACGCTGTGCGGACCCCCGTCGGCAAGAAGAACGGCTCGCTGGCGGCTGTGCATCCGATCGACCTTGGCGTGCACGCGTTCCGCGGGATCTTCGATCGGGTCGACGTCGATCCGGCTGCGGTCGATGACGTCATCGTCGGTTGTGTCGACGCCCTCGGCGGCCAGGCAGGCAACATCGGCCGCAACGCGTGGCTGGCCGCGGGCTATCCCGAGGAGGTGCCGGGTGTGACGGTCGACCGCCAGTGCGGGTCCAGCCAGCAGGCCATTTCCTTTGGCGCACAGGCTATCCTGTCCGGCACGGCTGACCTGATCCTGGCGGGCGGCATGCAGAACATGAGCCAGATCCCGATCGCGTCCGCGATGGTGGTCGGCAAGGAATTCGGGTTCACCTCGCCGACCAACGAGTCGAAGAACTGGCGGCATCGCTACGGCGACGAGGAGATCTCCCAGTTCCGCGGCGCCGAGTTGATCGCCGAGCGGTGGAACATCTCGCGCGAGGAGATGGAGCAGTTCGCGCTGACCAGTCATCAGCGCGCGTTCGCGGCGATCCGGGGCGGGCACTTCGACAACGAGATCATCGGCGTCGACGACTTCCGCATCGACGAGGGCCCGCGCGAGACGACGCTGGAGAAGATGGCGTCGCTGCAACCGCTGGCTAGGGCGGTCGGCTGACGGCGGCGATCGCCAGCCAGATCTCCGACGGCGCGAGCGCGGTGCTGCTGGCGTCCGAGCAGGCGGTCAAGGACCACAACCTGAAGCCACGGGCCCGCATCCACCACATCAGTGCGCGCGGCGCCGATCCGGTGTTCATGCTCACCGGCCCGATCCCCGCGACGCGGTATGCGCTGGAGAAGACGGGCCTTTCGATCGACGACATCGACACCGTCGAGATCAACGAGGCGTTCGCGCCGGTGGTTCTGGCGTGGCTGAAGGAGATCAAGGCCGACCCGGAGAAGGTCAACCCGAACGGCGGCGCGATCGCGCTCGGTCACCCGCTGGGCGCGACCGGCGCCAAGCTGTTCGCCACGATGCTCAACGAGCTCGAGCGCACCGGCGGCCGCTACGGCCTGCAGACGATGTGCGAGGGCGGCGGCACCGCCAACGTGACCATCATCGAACGGCTCTGAGCCACAGCTCTATTGCGCGAGAGCAAGGCCGCCCAGCGCGACGATCCAGCTCGCGAAGCTGCCGACGAGGAAGTACTCGGTGACGTCGTCGATGCCGATATTCCCGTTCTCGCGGGCCTTTTGGGCGTTGATCTCCGGGAAACGGATGATGCTCTTCGCGGCGACGACGGCGGTGGCCGCCGCGAGCTGACCGGCCAGTCCGAGCCCGAGGATCAGCACGCGCTCCATCGGGCCGAGCAGGCGACCGCCCTTGAGCTTGTCAGACGGCTGCGGCTGCCCTTCGGGTTTCACCGCGCCGACCGAGCTCAGCACCAGGCGCACCAACTGGTTGCCGGTGACGAACTGCAGCAGCACCACGCCTACGACCATCAGCAGCCGGTTTGGGCTGACACCGCCGACGCCGGGCACGTCGACCCACGACGTCCACCGCTCGACGAGGCCTCCGACGTCAGAGGCCAAGCCGGACAACAGAATCAGCGGCGGCAAGCGCTAGCCCGAACACCGCAAGCGGCGCACCCTGGTGTTCGCCGCTGCGCTCTGCGCGAGCGCACAGCAGGACCCATCCGACGCCGGCCGCCGCGGCGATGATCAACAGCGGGATGTCGCCGGGGTGCCACAACGCCGACAGCGCCGCGCATCCGGCCACCACAACAGCCGCGGTCGCCGCTGGCACCCACACGGCGACGGTAATCCGCCGGACCACGTCGGCGATGCCCATCGCAATCAGCATCACCGCCAGCGCGCTCATGGCACACCCCGCAGGTATCGCGACGACAACACGATCAGGTCGAGGCCGTCACGGCTCGCGCGCTGCGACACCGCCGAGGGGCTGATGCCTTCTGCCGCGGCGATGTCCTTCTTCGTCTGGTTGTCCAACAGTGCCTTCACAATCCGTGTTGATCGATCATCCAGCGATCCAAGCAGGTGGTCCCGACAAATCAGCGCCGCGTTGACCGCGTCCACGTCGGCCCGGCTGTCGCCGGTGACCCGAAACGACGTCCGCACCAGGGCCAGGCCCGGCTGGCGCTGGGTCGATGCCGTCCACTCGATCGCCTCACGAGCCGCCCACCAGCCCGGCCCGTCCTGGATGCCCGTGGCCTCGTCCAGCATGGTGACCGCCCCCCAGCCGATGCCGAACCGCACGTCGATGTCGGGTGCGACGGCCAACCGTAGCGTCAGCGCCGCGTCGATCGCCTGGCCGACACTCGCGAAGGCGCCCTGGAATTCGTCGCCGACCGTGAACGCAGGCGGATCGATCGCGTCGTCGGCGACGCCGCGAAGGGCCTCGTTCAGCAGGCGGTGCACCCGAGCGCGGTCGATGACCGTCCGGGACCCGACGACGTCTCCGATGACGGTGGCCCGCGCGTCTGATGAAGCCCTGGTCTTCATCTCTGGCATATGAAGATTATAGCTTCATTTACCAAAGATTAAGCAATACTCTTCATTCAACGAGTGCGGCTGCCGCCTGCAGGTGTTTGACCGCGTCGCCGACGAT
The DNA here is from genome assembly GCA_963813275.1 of uncultured Actinomycetota bacterium. Classification (GTDB taxonomy): domain Bacteria; phylum Actinomycetota; class Actinomycetes; order Mycobacteriales; family Mycobacteriaceae; genus Mycobacterium. The sequence continues at coordinate 255,106 of CAWEYH010000008.1, forward strand.
CGTTTCGATCAGCTCGGCGCACGACGGCAGATCGTCGAGAATGCCCGCCACCTGGCCCGAGGCCAGCACGCCGGCGTCGGTGTTGCCCTCGACAAGTCCGGCCTTGAGCAGCATCGGGGTGTTGGCCGCCATCACCACCTGCGACCAGGTCAGTTCCTTGCCGTGCCGCATCTCGAGGCCGTCGCTGATCATCGACCGCCACGTCATCTTCGACATCTTCTTGAACTTCTGCGCATTGCGCACGGCGGCGCTGAACCCGCGCAGCGCGCGAACCGCTTTCGAGCTTCTCGACCAGTCCGGTGCGCAGCACGCGGTGCGGCATGCCGTCGACGCGGGTGGACACCACGGTGCCGTCGAGGCCGGCCTGCAGGTATCGCTGCTTGACGGCGTCGGGCACGGTGGAGTCCGACGTCAGCAGGAAGCGCGTGCCCATCGCGACACCCGCGGCGCCGTAGGACAGCGCCGCGGCCAGCCCGCGCCCGTCGAAGAAGCCGCCCGCGGCCACCACCGGGATGTCGACCGCGTCGAGCACGGACGGCAGCAGCAGCGTGGTGGCCACCGGTCCGGTGTGGCCGCCGCCTTCGCCGCCCTGCACGATCACCGCATCGGCGCCCCAGCCCGCGACCTTCTTGGCGTGCTTGGCCGCGCCGACCGACGGGATCACCACGACGCCAGCCTCTTTGAGCTTGGCGATCAGATCCGGCTTCGGCGCCAGCGCGAACGACGCCACCTTGACGCCCTCGCGGATGAGCAGGTCGACCCGATCGTCGGCATCGCCGGCGTCGGCGCGGATGTTGATGCCGAACGGCTTGTCGGTGGCGGCCTTCACCTTGGTGACCGCGGTCTGCAGTTCGTCCAGCGTCATCGTCGCCGACGCGAGGATGCCGAGCCCGCCGGCGTTGGACGTCGCCGACACCAGCCGTGCACCGGCCACCCAGCCCATCCCGGTCTGCACGACCGGATGCTCGATGCCGACCAGCTCGGTCAGCGGTGTGCGCAGCTGCTCATGACCGTGATTTCCTTGTCCCGCAGCGACTTCGGGTCGATCACCTCGCGGATCAGCTTCAGCTCCTCGTCCGTGGCGAGCCGCGTCTGCTCGGCCTCGTCCAGCCCGTGCACCTCGAAGGAGGTGTTCTCGCGCGACCTGCTCGGGCTCGATGCCGGGGTGCAGCGACACCGCCCGCATGGTGTGGTCGGGGCCGTTGAAGTCGAAAACGCCGAGGTTGGACACCACCCGGTAGACGTTGACGAACCGGTAGGCCGGGTTGTCGGGATCGACCTTGTCCCAACCGATCCCGGACACGATGTCGACGGTGTCGCAGAACACCCGCTTGGAGTGGTTGCCGACCCAGTAGCTGGTGGCGTGGTTGATGGTGTTGCCCGGCGCGCCGCGCACGCCGAACATCTGCCGGGTCGGGTGCTGCAGCGGCCCGAACGCCGACAGGTTCTGATTGCCGTAGCGGTCGATCTGGTTGGCGCCCATCACCACGTGACGACGGCCCCAGGCCAGCGTCTCGAAGACCCGCCCGAACGGCATCCAGCCCTCGATCGCCGCCGGCGGCGCCGATGGCGGGGGTGTCGGCCAGCAGCCGGGCCTCGCCGTCGGTCAGCAGGATGTCGGGGGAGAACGTCAGCCGGGCCAGCCGGGCGCCGATCGACACCATGGTCGCCATCGGGCTGACCATGATCTCGCCCGCGTCGCGGAACAGTTCGGCGCACGCGACGGCGCACACCTCGGCGCGGGTCACGGAAATCACTTGGCCTCCTGGTCTGCCTTGAACTTGCGCACCGCCGCCTGGTAGTCGGCCTCGTCGCCGGACAGGTAGGTGGCGACGAACTGCTGCCAGCGTCTCGTCGGACCCGGCGGCCTCGGCGTAGTGGCGCTGGAACTTCTCGTCGCGCCTGTAGTCGGGTTCGGCGGTGGTGAAGTGGGCACCGTTGGGCGCCTCGACGACGGTGTCGACCATCATCCGGTTGATCAGCAGCGCCTGCGGCGGAACGGATTTCACCAGTTCTTCGGTCGACACCACCCGCTCGACCGACAGGAAGCGCTTCTGCGGCGGCCATCAGGAACAGGTCGTCGAAGTACGGGTCGATGCCGGTGTAGGCCGCATTGCCCTGTTCGTCACCGAGATTCATGTGCACGAACGCGGCGTCGAGGTTCAGCGCAGGCATCGCGATGAGCTCCTCGTAGCCGCCGTCGGTGGGGTACGGCGACTTGCACCGTCTTCAGCTCGTCGCCCCAGAACGCGCGGACGTCGCTGCCCAGGCCCGGCGCGGATCGGCAGGAACGGAAGTCGTTGCGCCGCAGCCTGCAAGCCGCAGCGCAGCATGCCCTCGTCCATCTCGCGCGCCTCGATCGACGCCGCTGGTGCGCGCCTTGGCGAACCACGGATCGTAGAACGGCGGCGAATCCAGCGACACGAAGCCGTAGTAGACCCGCTTGACCTTGCCCGCCGAGCACAGCAGCCCGAGGTCGGGCCCGCCGTAGGTGACGACGGTCAGGTCGGTGACGTCGGTGCGCAGCAGCGCGCGCACGAACGCCATCGGCTTGCGCCGCGATCCCCAGCCGCCGATGCCGATGGTCATGCCGCTCTCGATCGAGGCGACGGCCTCGTCCAAAGTGGTTCTCTTGTCGCTCATTTGGCTCCCTTGTCGGTGCCCGCGAATGCGTCGCGATGCTCATCGGACACCCCGGCGAGGTTGAGCTCGAACGTGAAGCCCTGCTCCATCCGGTAACTGGAGTTGACCTTCTGCACGTCGATGAGGTTCAGCGCCTCCTTGGCGGCCCGGATGACCCGGGTGTCCTTGGCGGCGATGTCACGCGCCACGCGCAGGGCCGCCTCGTCGAGGTCGGCGCGCGGCACCACCTCGTGCACCGACCCGAAGTGGTGCAGGGTCGCGGCGTCGACGGTGGCGGCGGTGAAGAACAGCCGGCGCATCATGTGCTGCGGCACCAGACGCGACAGGTGGGTGGCCGCGCCGAGGGCGCCGCGCTCCACCTCGGGCAGCCCGAACGTCGCGTCGTCGGACGCGACGATCACGTCGGCGTTGCCGACCAGGCCGATGCCGCCGCCGACGCAGAAGCCGTTGACGGCGGCGACCACGGGCACCGCGCACTCGTACACCGCGCGGAACGCCTCGAAGCAGCCGCGGTTGGCGTCGATGAGCGCGGTGAAGCCCTCGGTGTTCTGCATCTCCTTGATGTCGACGCCGGCGTTGAAGCCGCGGCCCTCGGCCCGCAGGATCACCACGTGGGTGCTGACTGGTCGCGGCCCGCGGCCGTGATGGCGTCGGCGAGTTCGAACCATCCGCGCGGACGGGATCGCGTTGACGGGCGGGTAGTCGACGGTGACCGAGACGATGCCCGGCTCGACCGACTTGGTGGTGATGGTCATCGATGATCTCCTGCGTGGGGGTCGGCTACCTAAGCAAGCACTTGCTTGGTACGCTAGCACAGTGACCGACGCGGCTGACAGCTGGTCATCCGCCTGCAACTGAGCGGTCGAGTCGTCCTGGTCACCGGCGGCGTGCGCGGGGTCGGCGCCGGAATCAGCGCCGTCTTCGCCGACCAGGGCGCGACGGTCGTGACGTGTGCGCGGCGGCCCGTCGAGGGTCTGCCGTACGAGTTCCACTCCTGCGACGTCCGCGACGACGACTCGGTCAAGGCGCTCATCGACGCGATCGTCGCCGACCACGGCCGCCTCGACGTGGTGGTCAACAACGCGGGCGGGTCGCCCTACGTGCCCGCCGCCGACGCGTCGGCCAAGTTCAGCAGCAAGATCATCGAGCTCAATCTGCTTGGGCCGCTGTCGGTTTCGACGCACGCCAACGCCGTGATGCAGACGCCAGGACGCGCGGCGGCTCGATCGTCAACATCGCCAGCGTCAGCGGCAGGCGGCCGACGCCGGGCACCGTGGCCTACGGCGCCGCGAAGGCGGGCCTGGAGAACATCACCAGCACGCTGGCCGTCGAGTGGGCGCCCAAGGTCCGGGTGAACTCGGTCGTCGTCGGCATGGTCGAGACCGAGCAGTCCGAATTGTTCTACGGCGACGCCGATTCCATCGCCGCGATCTCGAAGAACGTGCCGCTCGGCAGGCTCGCCAAACCGGCCGACGTCGGCTGGGCCGCGGCATTTCTGGCCTCCGACGCGGCGTCCTACATCAGCGGTGCATCGCTCGAGGTGCACGGCGGCGGCGAACCGCCGCACTACCTGGCGACCACGACCGCCGACATCAAATAGTCAAGGAGACAACGAATATGGGACTGCTCGACGGCCGCGTGGTCATCGTGACGGGTGCCGGTGGCGGCATCGGGCGCGCACATGCGCTGGCGTTCGCCGCCGAAGGGGCGCGCGTCGTGGTCAACGACATCGGCGTCGGACTCGACGGATCACCTGCGGGCGGCGGCAGTGCCGCGCAGGGCGTCGTCGACGAGATCACCGCTGCCGGAGGCGAAGCCGTCACCAGCGGCGCCAACGTCGCCGACTGGGCGCAGGCCGAGGGCCTGATCCAGACCGCCGTCGAGACCTTCGGCGGGCTCGACGTTCTGGTGAACAACGCCGGCATCGTGCGCGACCGGATGTTCGCCAACACCAGCGAAGAGGAGTTCGACGCCGTCATCGCCGTCCACCTCAAGGGGCACTTCGCCACCATGCGGCACGCGGCGGCCTACTGGCGCGCGCAGTCCAAGGCGGGCAACACGCTCGACGCCCGCATCATCAACACCAGTTCCGGTGCCGGTCTGCAGGGCAGCGTCGGCCAGGCCAACTACAGCGCCGCCAAGGCGGGCATCGCGGCCATGACATTGGTGGCCGCCGCCGAGATGGGTCGCTACGGCGTCACCGTCAACGCGATCGCACCGTCCGCGCGCACCCGGATGACCGAGACGGTGTTCGCCGACATGATGTCCACCCAGGACAAGGACTTCGATTCCATGGCGCCGGAGAACATCTCGCCGCTGGTGGTGTGGCTGGGCAGTGTGGAGTCGCGCGACGTCACCGGCAGGATGTTCGAGGTCGAGGGCGGCATCATCCGCGTCGCCGAGGGCTGGGCGCACGGACCGCAGGTCGACAAGGGCGCCCGATGGGATCCGGCCGAGTTGGGCCCGTGGTCGACGATCTGCTGGCCAAGGCCCGCCCGCCGGTGCCCGTCTTCGGCGCCTGACGGGGCGCACGTGTCGGCTACTTCTTGAGACGTCGGCTGCCGCCGTGCCAATCCTCTTGCTTGCCAACTGATTCGGTGTCGACGCCGAAACTGGCCAGCTGAGGCCGTTCCCGCAGGCTGCGCTTGAGCTCGGCGAAGCCGCCGAACGACGCCAGGCCGACGACGTGATCCCACAACGCACCCGCGTCGTCGGGACTGGGCAGCCGGCTGATCACCGGGCCGAAGAACGCCGTGCCGTCCGGCGGCTGGAAGTGCAGGATCGGCGTGCCGACGTCGCGACCCGTCAGGGCCAGCGCCTCCTCGGTTTCCGCGCGGATCAGCTCGTCCCACGACGTGTCGTCGAGCGCGTCGGCCAATTCCCTTGGCAGTCCGGTGTTGTCCAGCAGCGGCTCGAGTACGCGCCGCGCGCCTTGATCGGCTCCCGACAGCGGGTCGACCTCACGTGACGTGTCGAAGATTCGGGTACCGATCGCCGAGTACAGCGCGCCGACGGCCTCCCTGCCGTGCTCGTCACGCGTCCGTGCGGCGACCCGCAGCAGTCGCAGGCCCGCGGTGTGCCCGGCCTCGTACTCGGGCGGGAAGTGCGCGTCATAGTCGATGTGCGCGTTGAGGATTCGCAGCGAGATGAATCGCCAGTCCACCTGGTAGTCGCGCTGCTCGGCGACCATCCGGACCCACTTGCTGGTCAGCCACGCGAACGGGCATACCGGGTCGAAATAGAAGTGCAGGTCGTATGCCGCAGCCATGGCGGCCATCCTACGACGCGCAGTAGGGTGAATGCCGTCATGCGGTCTACATCGGTAGGGGCACTTCCAGGATGACGGTTCTGATCGTCGGCGCGGGAGCCGCGGGCGGATATCTCGGGGAGCTGTTGATCGCCGGTGGGCGCGAAGTCACCTTCCTCGTTCACTCCCGGATGCAGTCCCGACTTTCGTCGGACGGGCTGCGCTTGCGTCACGGCGACGAAATCCGCACCACCGCAGTCAATGCCGTGACGAGCGCAGAGCTCGCAAGCATCTACGACGTGGTAGTCGTCGCCGTCCGCGCCGGCAGTGTCGGATCTGCGATCGATGACTTCCGTCCTGCGGTGGGGTATGAAACGGCGATCGTGCCGATCATGAACGGCATGGCGCACCTTTCCCTGCTGACAGCGGCGTTCGGGCGCCAGCGTGCACTCGGCGCCGCGACCCGTCTGGTGGCATCGATGTCGGCCGACGGGATCATCGAAATCGTCCAAGCCGGCGTCGACATGCAAATAGGTCTGGCTCGACGGGGGTGAGTCCGGCGCACTCGACTGCGCGCGCGCCGAGCTCGGCGTGCCGGGCATCAGCCTGACCGTCCCTGACGACGTGGTCCGAGCGATGTGGGAGAAGTTCGCCTTCATCGCGTCGACGGCGGTAGTCACCTGCCTCGTCGGCGAAGAGATCGGTCCGATCGCGCGCGCCGATGGTGGGATCGAGTTGGGCCAAAGGGTTCTGACGGAGGTGGCATCGATCGCGTCCGCAGAGAGGTGTGCGCTTGCGGAAGATGCGCGGGCCAGCTTGGTAGCCACACTCACCGACCGGTCGTCCACGTTCGGGCCGTCGATGTTCCGGGATATGCACGCCGACAGACCCATTGAGATCAGTGTCTTGGCCGATCTCGGGGCGCGTGCCCGCACCCATCGCCTCGACACGCCACTACTCGATGCCGCGATGGTGAGGATCGACGTGCACAACCGCCGTATCGGCTAGATCCGCTCGAGGATCGTGCCGGTGGACAGCGCGCCGCCCGCGCACATCGTGACCAGCGCGGTGCTCTGATCGGTGCGCTCCAGCTCGTGCAGCGCGGTGGTGATCAGCCTGCTGCCCGTGCTGCCGACCGGATGGCCCAGCGCGATCGCGCCGCCGTTGACGTTGACCTTGTCCATGTCCGGGTTGTGCACGCGGGCCCACGACAGCACCACGGAAGCGAAGGCCTCGTTGATCTCGGTGATGTCGATGTCGCCCATCTTCATCCCGGCCTTCTCCAGCACCTTGGCCGTGGACTGCACGGGCCCGTCGAGGTGGTAGTACGGCTCCGCGCCGATCAACGCCTGGCTGACGATGCGCGCCCGCGGCCGCAGGCCGAGCGCCTTGGCCTTGTCCTCGTCCATCCACAGCACCGCGGCGGCGCCGTCGGAGATCTGTGACGACGTGCCCGCGGTGTGGATGCCGCCGTCGATCACCGGCTTCAGCGACGCCAGGCCTTCCAGGGTGGTGTCGCGCAGGCCCTGGTCACGAGACACGAATGCACGCTCCGACGTCGGCTGCTTCTGCTCGTCGAGCACCGGCGCCTCGATGGGGCTGATCTCGCGGTCGAACCGGCCTTCGGCCCAGGCCTGCTTGGCCCTGCTCTGCGACTGGAAGCCCCACTCGTCGATGTCCTCGCGGGTGATGCCGCGGCGCTTGGCGATCCGCTCGGCGGCGGTGAACTGATCAGGCAGGTCGATGTCCCACGACGCGGGCCGCAGCACCGTGCGGTCGGGGCCGGCGTTGGCGCCGAGTCCGATGACGCTCATCGACTCGATGCCGCAGGCGACGCCGACGTCGATGGCGCCGGCCGCGATCAGCCCGGCGATCAGGTGATTGGCCTGCTGGCTGCTGCCGCACTGGCAGTCGACGGTGGTCGCGCCGACATGCTCGGGCAAACCCGCGACCAGCCACGCCACCCGGCTGATGTTGTTGGACTGCTCGGCGAACTGGGTCACGCAGCCGCCGATGACCTGCTCGACCTCACCGGGGTCGATGCCGGCCTTCTCCACAACGGCCCTCTGCACCGCACCAAGAAGCTCGGTGGGATGCAGGCCCGACAACCATCCATTCCGCTTGCCGATCGGGCTGCGGGTGGCTTCAACGATGACAGGGTTACCCATTCCGCCAGGCTAGAACACGTTTCATTACTCTGACAAGCTGCGTTGGGGCCGAGCCTTTGATCTGCGCAGAAGGCATGTTTTACTGGCACTAGAACACGTTCCAATAAGGAGTGCTTTCCTATGCCATGCCCCATTTCGCCCGACTTCGACTTCCTCGACGCGACCCTGAACCTCGAGCGTCTGCCTGTCGAGGAGCTCGCCGAGCTCCGCAAGTCTGAGCCCATCCACTGGGTCGACGTGCCCGGCGGTACCGGAGGGTTCGGCGACAACGGCTATTGGCTCGTGTACCAAGCACGCCGACGTCAAAGAGGTGTCCAAGCGCAACGACGTCTTCGGCAGCTCGCCGGACGGCGCGATTCCGACCTGGCCGCAGGGGATGACCCGCGATGCGATCGATCTGCAGAAGGCCGTCCTGCTGAACATGGACGCGCCGCAGCACACCCGGCTGCGCAAGATCATCTCCCGCGGCTTCACGCCGCGCGCGGTCGGTCGGCTGGAGGACGAACTGCGGACCCGCGCCCAGAAGATCGCCAAGACCGCCGCAGCCGAGGGGTCGGGCGACTTCGTCGAACAGGTGTCGTGCGAGCTGCCGCTGCAGGCGATCGCCGGACTGCTCGGCGTACCCCAGGAGGACCGCGACAAGCTCTTCCGCTGGTCCAACGAGATGACCGCCGGTGAGGACCCGGAGTACGCCGACGTCGACCCCGCGATTTCGTCGTTCGAGCTCATCACGTATGCGATGAAGATGGCCGAGGAGCGGTCGAAGAACCCGACCGACGACATCGTCACGACGCTCATCGAGGCCGATATCGAGGGCGAGAAGCTCTCGCGACGACGAGTTCGGCTTCTTCGTGGTGATGCTCGCGGTGGCGGGCAACGAGACCACGCGTAACTCCATCACCCACGGCATGATCGCGTTCTCGCAGAACCCCGACCAGTGGGAGCTGTACAAGAAGCAACGTCCCGAGACCGCCGCCGACGAGATCGTCCGCTGGGCGACCCCGGTGTCGGCGTTCCAGCGCACCGCGCTCGAGGACGTCGAACTCGGCGGAGTGAAGATCAAGAAGGGCGAGCGCGTGGTGATGTCCTACCGCTCAGCCAATTTCGACGAAGAGGTCTTCACCGACCCGCACACGTTCAACATCCTGCGGGATCCCAATCCGCACGTCGGCTTCGGCGGCACCGGAGCGCACTACTGCATCGGCGCCAACCTCGCCAAGATGACCATCAATCTGATCTTCAACGCCGTCGCCGACCACATGCCGGATCTGAAGCCCATCGGCGATCCCGAGCGGCTCATGTCGGGGTGGCTGAACGGCATCAAGCACTGGCAGGTTGACTACACCGGCAAGTGCCCTGTCGCTCATTGAGCCCGCAGGCGAATCAAGGAGGATTCGGGTGGACTTCAGTCCAGACGAAGGGCAGCAGGCCGTCGCCGACGTCGTCACCTCGGTGCTGGACCGTGACAACACCTGGGACGCGTTGGTCGCCGGCGGTGTGACGGCGCTCGGCGTGCCGGAGCGCGTCGGCGGTGACGGCGTTGGACTGCCTGAGCTCGCGACGGCGCTCACCGAGATCGGCAGGCACGGCACCACGGGTCCGGCGTTGACGGTTCTCGGTGCCACCGCGGTGCTGTTGGACCTGGCGTCCGAGGCGCAGCAGGACCGCTACCTGGCCGGTGTTGCCAAGGGCTCGATCGTGACGCTGGCCCTCAACGAACCGGGTGCCGCGCTGCCCGACAAACCGGCGGCGACGCTGGCGGGCGGAAAGCTCAACGGCACGAAGATCGGCGTTCCGTATGCGGGACAGGCGGATTGGATCGTCGTGACCACCGACACCGGCGTCGTGGCGGTGTCCCCGAAGGCAGACGGTGTGCAGGCCACCAAGACGCCGACCTCCAACCACTCCGACGAGTACGTCGTGACGTTCTCCGACGTCTCGGTCTCTGACGACGACGTGCTGGCGGGCGCACAGGCGACGCGGGTCAACCAGTTGGCGCTGGCGGCCATCGGTGCGTTCGCGTCGGGGGTCGTCGCCGGTGCACTGCGCCTGACCGCCGACTACGTCGCCAACCGCGAGCAGTTCGGCAAGCCGCTGTCGACGTTCCAGACCGTGGCCGCGCAGCTGGCCGAGGTGTACATCGCCTCGCGCACACTGACATTGGCGGCGACGTCGGTCATCTGGCGGCTGTCCGAAGGCCGTGACGCCGACGAGGATCTCGATGTCCTCGGCTATTGGCTGGCCTCACAGGCACCGCCGGTGATGCAGCTGTGCCATCACCTGCACGGCGGCATGGGTATGGACATCGCCTACCCGATGGACCGCTACTACTCGACGATCAAGGACCTGGCCCGGCTGCTCGGCGGCCCGTCGCATCGGCTCGACCTGGTGGGAGCGCAATGTACATCGAACTGACCCCCGAGCAGAAGCAGCTGCAAGCCGAACTGCGCGAGTACTTTTCGAATCTCATCTCGCCCGAAGAGGCCAAGGAGATGGAGTCCGATCGGCACGGCAAGGCCTACCGCGCGGTGATCAAGCGGATGGGCTCCGACGGCAAGCTCGGCGTCGGCTGGCCCAAGGAGTTCGGCGGCCTCGGGTTCGGCCCGATCGAGCAGTCGATCTTCGTCAACGAGGCGCACCGCGCCGACGTACCGCTGCCCGCCGTCACGCTGCAGACCGTCGGGCCGACCCTGCAGGTGTACGGCAGCGAGGTGCAGAAGAAGAAGTTCCTGCCCGGCATCCTGGCCGGCGAGGTCCACTTCGCGATCGGCTACACCGAGCCCGAGGCGGGCACCGACCTGGCGTCGTTGCGCACCACCGCGGTTCGCCACGGCGACGAGTACATCGTCAACGGCCAGAAGGTCTTCACCACCGGCGGCCACGACGCCGACTACGTCTGGCTGGCGTGCCGTACCGATCCGGAAGCCGCCAAGCACAAGGGCATTTCGATGCTGATCGTGGACACCACGGATCCGGGCTACTCGTGGACGCCGATGATCCTGTCCGACGGTGCGCACCACACCAACGCCACGTACTACAACGACGTGCGGGTGCCCGCCGACATGCTCGTCGGCGAGGAGAACGGTGGCTGGCGGCTGATCACCACCCAGCTCAACAACGAGCGGGTCATGCTGGGACCCGCGGGCCGGTTCGCGGCGCTGTACGACCGTATCCACGCGTGGGCGTCCAAGCCGGGGAGCAACGGCGACATTCCGCTCGACCATGACGACGTCAAGCGCTCGCTGGGTGAGATCAAGGCCATGTGGCGGATCAACGAGCTGCTCAACTGGCAGGTGGCGGCGTCCGGTGAGACCATCGACGTCGCCGACGCCGCAGCGACGAAAGTGTTTGGCACCGAGCGCATTCAGTACGCTGGACGACTGGCCGAGGAGATCGTCGGCGCGCACGGCAATCCGGCCGACCCCGACACCGCGGAACTGCTCGAGTGGCTCGACAGCCAGACGAAACGGAACCTGGTGATCACGTTCGGTGGAGGTGTGAACGAGGTGATGCGAGAGATGATCGCCGCTGCGGGTCTGAAGGTGCCGAGGGTTCCAAGGTGAACGCCGGACGACATCCACAAGGCCGTCGAGCAGATCAAGGCCGCCGGGCGCGAGCAAGCCGCGGGTGGGCCGCGATCCGGTCAACCAGCCGATGATCCGGCACTGGGTCGACGCCATCGGCGACGACAACGCCATCTACATCGACGAGACGGCCGCCAAGGCGGCGGGCCATCCGGGAATCGTCGCCCCGCCGGCGATGATCCAGGTGTGGACGATGATGGGACTCGGCGGTGACCGACCGGGCGACGATCCCATCGGCCCGATCATGGAACTGTTCGACAACGCCGGGTTTGTCGGAGTCGTCGCGACCAACTGCGATCAGACCTATCACCGGTACCTGCGGCCGGGTGAGGACGTCAGCGTCGTCGCCGAACTGACCGACGTCGTCGGCCCGAAGCAGACCGCCCTCGGCGAGGGCTATTTCATCAGCCAGCGGATCACCTGGCAGGTGGGCGACGAAGACGTCGCCGAAATGGACTGGCGCATCCTGAAGTTCATCCCGCGAGAGCAGGGTGGGGCCGAGGCGTCTTCCGCGGTCCCCGACGATCTCGACGCAGAGTCCATGATGCGGCCCGCGTCCTCGCGCGACACGAAGTTCTTCTGGGACGGCGTCAACGCCCACGAGTTGCGCATCCAGAAGCGGGCCGACGGCAGCCTGCAGCATCCGCCGGTGCCCGCGCTGTGGCAGGACACAAGATGATGTGGCGCCGTCCGATTATCGTCGTCGCATCGGGCAAGGGGACGGTGTTCAGCTTCGTCGTGCACCACGCGCCGAAGGTGCCCGGTCGCACGCTGCCGTTCGTGATCGCCCTTGTCGAACTCGAGGAAGGGGTCCGGATGCTCGGTGAGCTTCGCGATGTCGACCCCGCGACCGTGGAGATCGGAATGCCCGTCCGCGCAACGTATATCGACTTCCCCGAGGGAACGACCGGTCCGGCGTGGACGCTGTACGCGTGGGAGCCGGACGCATGAGCGCGCCAACCGTCGAGGTCGGCACGAAGCTGCCCGAGCTGTCGCTGTACGGCGATCCCACGTTCATCGTGTCGACGGCGATCGCCACTCGCGACTACCAGGACGTCCACCACGACCGCGACAAGGCGCAAGCCAAGGGGTCCAAGGACATCTTCGTCAACATCCTCACCGACACCGGTCTGGTGCAGCGCTACATCACCGACTGGGCCGGCCCGACCGCGATCATCAAGTCGATCAAGCTGCGGCTCGGCGTGCCCTGGTACGCGTACGACACGGTGACGTTCAAGGGTGAGGTCACCGCTGTCGAAGACGGGCTCATCACGGTGAAAGTCGTTGGCAGCAACAGCCTCGGCGACCACGTCATCGCGACGTCGACGCTGACGATCGGAGGGGACGCCTGATGCCGGGTCCGTTGTCCGGTAAGGCGGCCATCGTCGGGATCGGCGCCACCGACTTCTCGAAGAACTCGGGCCGCAGCGAGCTGCGGCTCGCGTCGGAAGCCGTGCTGGACGCACTCGACGATGCGGGCCTGACGCCCGCCGACGTCGACGGCATGGTCACGTTCACGATGGACTCCAACACCGAGGTCGCCATCGCGCGAGCCACGGGCATCGGTGAGCTGAAGTTCTTCTCCAAGATTCACCACGGCGGCGGCGCGGCGTGTGCGACGGTCCAGCAGGCGGCGATCGCCGTCGCCACCGGAGTCGCGGATTGCGTTGTCGCATACCGGGCTTTCAATGAGCGGTCGGGCCAGCGGTTCGGTCAGGTGCAACTGCGGCTGGTGGAGAACGCGGACTCGACGGGCGTGGACAACTCGTTCTCGTATCCGCACGGCCTGTCGACGCCCGCAGCGCAGGTGGCGATGATCGCCAAGCGCTACATGCATCTGTCGGGAGCGACGAGCAAGGACTTCGGCGTCGTCTCGGTGGCCGACCGCAAGCATGCAGCCAAGAACCCGAAGGCGTACTTCTACGAGAAGCCGATAACCATTGAGGACCACCAGAACTCGCGGTGGATCGCCGAGCCGCTGCGGCTGCTTGACTGCTGTCAGGAGACCGACGGCGGAGTGGCACTGGTCGTGACGTCGGCGGAACGGGCCAAGGACCTCAAGCACCGACCCGCGGTCATCGAGGCCGCATCGCAGGGCTCCAGTCCGGACCAGTACTCGATGGTCAGCTACTACCGGCCCGAGTTGGGGCTACCCGAAATGGGTCTGGTCGGCAGGCAGTTGTGGGAGCAGTCGGGGCTGAAGCCGACCGACATCCAGACCGCGGTCCTCTACGACCACTTCACTCCGTTCACGCTGATTCAGCTGGAGGAGTTGGGCTTCTGCGGGAAAGGTGAGGCCAAGGACTTCATCGCCGACGGCGCGATCGAAGTCGGCGGCCGGCTGCCCATCAACACCCACGGCGGTCAGCTCGGTGAGGCCTACATCCACGGCATGAACGGCATCGCCGAGGGTGTGCGCCAATTGCGCGGCACGTCGGTGAACCCGGTTCCCGATGTCGAACATGTGCTTGGTCACCGCGGGCACCGGTGTGCCGACGTCCGGGCTCATTCTCGGCTGACCGCTCTTTGCACTGATCTCTGTCGCTAGGGCCCGCACCCTTAGCGGGCAATCGGTTCGGCGATTACGCGGGCGTGCGCGACAGCAGGCTTCGGGATCCAACCCGGCGAATCATCTAACGTTCTGATACTAACTTTGCCATAAGATGTTCGCGATCGTAGGAGCGCATGTCAATGACGTTGCCGGACGCTCTGTCGGTCGATATCGTTTACGAGGCCTAGTGATATTGCTAGATCTGCACGTACGCGTCATAGACTTGACGCTGATGTAAATAATTTCGCACTGCAGTTAACTCTCAGATGAGACTCGGCATAAATAGCCAGGTCAGAGCCTGATTTGGCACGGTAGCGCTGGCGCCCTGGAGTAGCCTTGCCGGAGCTGACTCGCCGAAGCAGTAAAATTTGCTAGATTCGCCTTGCGGTGCAAAAGTGCGAGTGGTAGCTTCCTAACTCAAGGGAGCCGTTCGAGCGGGCGATCGAACCGATCAGCTAATTCTCAGAAATTTGCACACTCGTCGAGATCCCGACCGGGGGCCGCGGCTGTCGAGAGATAAGGGAGGGGGACTCGTGCCAGATCAAAAAACGCGTCTTTGCACGTCGTCTTCGTCGTTACCGCCACTACTGACTCGGCGCGCCTGCCGCTCACGGCGCGATTCGAAAGCCGGCGGAGTCGGCGCACCCCTCGCTGACTCCGCCGGCTCCACCGGTGGGTGCGCTCGTATCCGGGCCGTGGGGTAAAGCCATGGTCATTCGGCAGGGCTCCAGTCCACTTGTCGGAGTCCCAGCAGCCAAATCGACCCCGGGTCGCGCCGAGCTCACCGTCGTCAGGCCCGCGGTGGAGCCACAGGAACAGGTGCTCGGGCGCTCGAAGTGGGAGCGGCGGTACACCAGCAATCTTCGGATCACGGACACAGTCGTCGTCTGCAGCGCCGTGTTGCTGGCGCAGTACGTGCGCTTCGGCAGCACGCCAGCCGCCGACGATGGCGATGAGCCACTACCAGACGGCGTACTCGGCACTGTTCTCGTCGTGATCTGGCTGTCGGCTCTGGCCGGCTTCCGTACCCGATCGCCGAAGTACATCGGTGCCGGTATCGAGGAGTATCGGCGGGTGGTGGCTGCGTCGTTCTGGACGTTCGGAGCGGTGGCCATGGCGGAACTGCTGCTGAAGCTCGAGCTGTCGCGGGTCTATCTCGCGGTGGCGCTTCCGGTAGGGAACGCTCTGCCTGGTCCTGAGTCGTTGGAAGTGGCGCGACTACGTCGTCGCCAGCGCGCGGCCGGCCGATATCAGACCGCGGTGCTGGCGATCGGAGACACCGAGGCGGTCACGAATCTCGCCAGCGAGCTGACCGGTGATCCCTGACTAGTGGATATCAGGTCGTCGGAATCGGCATTCCCGGCATACGGGGCTCCGCGTGGCGAACACCTCACCATCAACGGCCAGCGAGGTTCCGATCGTCGGTGGCGATGCCCTACGTGCTGCAGGCGATCCAGAGCTGCGGCGCCGACACAGTGGCGATTGCCGGCACCGAACACTTCGGCGTCAAGGGCATCCGCAAGGCTCATCTGGGAACTCGAGCCGATGAACGTGGAGCTGCTTGTGTCACCCGGGGTCATGGATGTCGCGCGCTCCCGGCTGGCCGATGCGGCCGATCGCCGGACTACCACTGCTCTACATCGACAAGCCGCAATACCAGGGCGCAAAGAGATTGCAGAAGCGCGCGTTCGACTTCTGCTTCGCCTTGGCCGCCCTGACGGCGGTATCGCCGCTACTGCTTGTCACCGCACTGGTGATCAAGCTGACCAGCAAAGGCCCGGTCTTCTACTCGTCTGAACGCATCGGAATCGATGGCAGACCCTTCTCGATGCTGAAGTTCCGCACCATGGTCGAAGACGCCGACAAGGAGCTAGCGAACCTGCTCAGCGCCAACGAGGGCGACGGTCTGCTGTTCAAGATCCGCAACGACCCGCGAATCACTCCGATAGGCCGGATATTGCGGCGGTTCAGCATCGACGAGCTGCCGCAGTTCATCAATGTGCTCCGACAGGAGATGAGCGTCGTCGGACCTCGACCGCCGTTGAGGCGCGAAGTCGAACACTACGACGACGACGTGCAGCGCAGACTGCTCGTCAAGCCCGGTGTTACCGGACTGTGGCAGGTGAGCGGTCGCTCCGATCTGCCGTGGGACAAAGCGGTCCGGCTCGACCTCTCGTACGTCGACAACTGGTCGATGGTCGGCGACATCTTGATCATCGCAAAGACTGTGCACGCCGTGTTTGCGCGCAGGGGAGCGTACTGACATGCGCTGCCGACTGTGTGACTCGATCCGACTTATCAGCGTCCTGGACCTCGGCGCCACCCCGCCCTGTGAGTCGTTCCTTTCCGCCGACGACCTGGACGCTCCCGAGACCACCTGGACGTTCACGGGACTGGTCGATGCTAAGCGATTTGGTCATAGCGGGGAACCGCGCGATCAGAACCATACGAAATCGAGGCCCGGAGCAAACGAGGAGATCGGACCATGTTGGACCCAACCAGCTGCGCACGGGAGCCTACTGAGGTCGCGTGTATCGGACGCGTCCGATGATCGAGATGGCCATCGTGGGGCTCGGCTCGTGGGGTCTGTGCGTCATGGAGCGGACGGTGAGCCGGGCCCGGCAGGTAGGGACGCCGGTGCGGCTGCACCTGGTCGAGCCCGCTCAGCTCGGAGGCGGGGTTTACTCCGCCGAGCAGCCCGACTTCCTGGTGCTCAACAACGCCTGCGGTCAGCTCTCCCTCTACGTCGCCCCCGACGGGGACGCCCTCCCCCCCTACGCCGTGGGCCTGCACCCGTGGGCGGTGGTCCGCGGCTACCGCTGGGTGGGTTACGAGTGCCGCATCGGCGCCGGGGGTGACCCCATCCTGCCCACCGACTACCTGCCCCGGCGGTTGATGGGCGAGTACCTGGCCTGGTTCTACGACACGCTGGTGGCCTACGCCCCGCCCAACCTCGAGATCGTCCGGCACTACGCGGCGGCCGTCGACATTTCGCAGGCCCTCCAGGGGCGCGAGGCGGTGCTGCTCGACAACGGCACCACCCTCACCGTCGACCACGTGGTGCTGACCTCGGGGCACACCTGGAACCAGGAGCGCGGGGCCGACGGGGGCGTGCACTACCTGCAGCCCTACCCCATCGAGTGCCTCGACCAGAGCGCTCCGGCCGGATCCTCGGTGGCCGTGGCCGGCATGGGCCTGGTCGGCTTCGACGTCCTCACCGCCCTCACCATCGGACGAGGCGGGACCTTCGAGGACCGGTGCGACCGGGCCGACCGCATGCGGTACGTGCCCTCGGGCCGGGAGCCGACCATCACCCTCTACTCGCGCTCGGGCGCGCCGTACTGCGCCAAGTCGGCCACCGGCGTCGACCCCTACGGCCAGTACCAGCCGGTGGTGTGCACCCCCGAGGAGTTCGCGGCGCTGACCAATCCGGGCGGGTCGCAGGTGCGGCGCCACGTGGACTTCCGCGCCGAGCTTCTCCCGCTCATCTTCGCCGAGATGCAGGCGCGCTACTACATCCAGGCCGCCTTGCTGGCCGGGGGCGACGTCGAGTCGACCGAGGTCCGCACCGTCCTCCGCCAAGGCTGGGTCGACGGGCACTACGAGAAGGTCGTCGACGGTCTCGAGCCGCGCTACGGGCGCTTCGACCCGGCCACCCACCTCTTCGCCGGGTCAGACCGCCACTACACGTCGGCCGCCGACTACCAGGGCCAGGTCTACGACATGATCGAGGACGACCTCACCGAGGCCCTGCGACCCGGGGGGAGCCCGGTCAAGGCGGCCCAGGAGGTGCTGCGCATCCTCCGGGACCAGCTGCGTTCGGTCATCGAGTTCGGTGGTCTCTCCCTTGACTCCTACGTCGAGTTCCAGTCCAACGTCCGCGGCCGCATCAACCGCCTGGAGGCGGGCGTGCCACCCATGCGCTCCCAGCAGCTGCTGGGGCTGCTCGACGCCGGAGTGGTGCGCATCCCGCTCGGACCTGACCCGGAGTTGGCCCCCTGCCCCGACGGCGTCCGCCTGAGCTCCACGGCCCTCGACGAGCCGACGGCCGTGACGGTCGACGGGGTGGTGCGGGGCTATCTCGACATGCCCTCGCTGGCCCGGTCGGGCTCGCCCCTGCTCAACCGTCTTTACGCCAAGGGAAGGCTGACCCAGCTCAGCTACGGTGACACGCCCGTGGGCAGCGTGGCCATCAATGAGGAATTCCACCCCTACGACACCGAGGGCCGGCTCCAGCCCAACCTCTCCGTGCTGGGCGTGCTCACCGAGGGGGTGCGCTACTTCACCCACTACCTGCCCTCGCCCCGCAGCCGCCTCCGGGCCGTCTACGACGCCCAGGACTGCGTCGAGGCCGTGATCGGCTGAGCACATGATGGATTCCACGACCGGACGGGCTCGGCCGTTGGTGGCGGTGGGCTACGGGCCGCGTTGCGTTCCCGTGATGCAGCTGGCCGAAGCGGCCGCCGGCCTCTGCGACCTGCTGTGGATGATCGACACGGCCGTGCCGGGGATGGGCGAGATGGCCGGTCTCCTCAACCGGTTCGGCGCCGTTGTCGACCTCGACGGCATGAGCACCGAGCAGGCGGTCAAGACCCTGGCCGACTGGGAGCCCGACGGAATGACCACCTACCTCGACGCCGGCATGGTCGAACTGGCCTGTGTGGCCGAGGAGCTGGGCCTCCCCTTCCACAGCCCGGCGACCGCCGCCGCCCTCACCGACAAGGCCCGCCAGCGCCGGGCCCTGGCCGACGCCGGCCTCGACATGCCCCCCTGCCACCTCGTCCGCCCCGACCAGTCCGAGCCCGAGCTCTCGGCCGTCGAGGCCGAGGTGGGGTGGCCCGCCGTCCTCAAGCCCCGCTCGGCCCAGGGCAGCCGCTACACCTTCCTGGCCCGCGACGGTGCCGAGCTCGAGAATCTGCTCGACGCCCTCGGCCCGGGCCGCCCCGACATGGTCCTCGAGGGTTACCTGGCCGACGATCCGGCCCGGGCCGGCGACCCCTACGCCGGCTACGTGTCGGTCGAGAGCGTGGTGGCCGACGGCGCCATCAGCCACCTGGCCCTGACCGGCCGCTTCCCGCCGGCCGAAAACTTCCGTGAGACCGGGTTCTTCATCCCCGCCGCCCTCGACGCCGGGAGCCGCTCGGCCGTCCTGGACCTGGCCACCCGAGCCATCGACGCCCTCGGGGTACGCACCGGCTGCCTGCACACCGAGGTCAAGTTCACACCCGACGGGCCCCGCATCATCGAGGTCAACGGACGGGTGGGCGGCGGTGTGCCCGAGATGCTGGAGCGGGCCGCCGGCGTCAGCCTGCTCGACCTCACCCTGCGGGTGGCCCTGGGCGAGCCGGTGTCCGTCGACGGGCCCGTGGCCACCGAGCGCATCGGCTACCGCTTCTTCCTCCAGCCGCCGACCGTCTCGGCCACGGTGACGGCCATCGAGGGCATCAACGACTTCAGCGACCGCGCCGAGGTGGACACGGTGAGCGTCCACCAGGGTCCGGGGGCCGCCCTCGACTGGCGGGACGGCTCCGGCAACCACATCGTGGCCGTGGTCGGCTCGACCGACGACGAGGAGCAGTTGCAGGCGGCCTACCGACTCCTCCACCAGGAGGTCACGGTCACCTACACCGACGTGAGGCATTGAGCGGTGGGCGTTCGACTGGCCGGGGCCCTCGACCCGGGGGCGGCGACGGACGGGGCCGAGGGACCGGTGCGGTGGACGTGCGCCCTGGTCAACAACATGCCCGACGCCGCCTTCGGCGCCACCGAGCGACAGTTCGTGGGCCTTCTGGACGCCGGGTCCGGGTGTGAGACGGTCGTCCTGACCCGCTACACCATGGCCGGGGTGCCCCGGGGCGAGCGGATCCGGGCCCGTATCGCCGCCGAGTACCGTCCCCTCGAGGACATCACCTCGGACCCCCCCGACCTGCTGGTGGTGACGGGCTCCAACCCGATCGAGTCCCGCATCGAGGACGAGCCCTACTGGTCCGATCTGTGCGGCCTGCTGCGGTGGGGGAGCGAGAACGTGCCGGCCATGGTGCTGTCCTGCCTGTCGGCCCACGCCGCCCTGGCCGTCTTCGACGGCGTCGAACGGACCACCCTGCCGGTCAAGTGCACGGGCGTCTTCGCCCAGGAGGCCGACCCGACCCACCCTCTGGCCGCCGGGTTCGACGGTCCCGTCGTTCTGCCCCACTCGCGGCTCAACACCGTGCCCGTAGAGACGGTGGCCGCCGCCGGCTACGCGGTGGCCCTGCAGTCGGAGGAGGTGGGGTGGAGCGTGGTCACGAGGACGGTGGGCCGGTCCGAGGTCGTGCTGGTCCAGGCCCATCCCGAGTACGATCCCTCGAGCCTCGTGCGCGAGTACGATCGGGACGTGCGGCGCTACGCCGGCCACGAGCGCGACGAACTGCCCTGCCTCCCCCGGGACTGCGTGGCCGGCCCGGACTGGGACGGGCTCCGCCGGCTGCACGAGCGGGTGGTGGGCGGCGAGCGGGACCCGGCCCTGGTGGCCGCCTTCCCCTTCGACGAGGTCGGCGCCCGCGCCCCCTGGCCGTGGCGGGGCGCGGCCCTGCGTCTGTACGCCAACCTGTTGGGCACCATCCCGAAGAGGAGCGCCTGAGGCCATGCACGACGAGACCATCGCCATCCACGGTGGCTACACACCCGACGGGACGCGGGCCGTGGCCGTGCCCATCTACCAGACGGTGGCCCACGACTTCATCGACGCCGCCCACGCCGGTGCCGTGCTCGACCTGGAGACGCCCGGCTTCCACTACAACCGGCTCAACAACCCGACCCTCGACGTCCTCGAGCAGCGCATCTGCGCGCTCGAAGGGGGGACGGCGGCCCTGGTGGTGGCTTCGGGCATGGCCGCCGTCAGCTACGCCATCCTGACGGTGGCCAGTGCCGGCTCGAACTTCGTGGTGGCCCCCCAGCTCTACGGGGCCACCTTCACCTACTTCGCCCACGTGCTGCCCACCCTGGGCATCGAGGCCCGCTTCGCCGTCGACGACCGAGCCGAGTCGATCGCCCCCCTCATCGACGAGAACACCCGCGCCGTCTTCTGCGAGACCATCGGCAACCCGGCCGGCAACATCGTGGACCTCGAGGCCGTGGCCGCCGTGGCCCATGCGGCCGGCGTGCCCCTCATCGTGGACAACACGGTGGCCACGCCGCTCGTGCTCAAGCCCTTCGAGCACGGGGCCGATGTGGTCGTCCACTCGCTGACCAAGTTCGTGGGCGGCCACGGCACCACCCTCGGTGGGGCCATCGTGGACGGCGGCCGGTTCCCGTGGGCCGACCATCCCGACCGCTTCCCCATGTTCAACCAGCCCGAGCCCGCCTTCCACGGCGTCGTCTTCGCCCGCGACTTCCCCGAGCGGCCCTTCACCGTGCGGGCCCGCTCCACCCAGCTGCGCAACAGCGGCGCCACCCTCTCCCCCTTCAACGCCTTCCTGCTCCTCCAGGGCCTCGAGACGATGGCCGTGCGGCTCGAGCGCCACGAGGCCAACGCCCGGGCCGTGGCCGACTACCTGGCCGCCGACCCCCGGGTGGCCTGGGTGAGCTTCGCCGGCTTCCCCGACCATCCCTACCACCACCTGGTCGAGCGCTACCTCCACGGGCGCGTGCCGTCCATCGTCACCTTCGGGGCCGAGGGGGGCTACGAGGCGGGACTGGCCTTCTTCGATGCGCTCCAGCTCGTCAAGCGGCTGCTCAATCTGGGGGACGCCAAGACCCTGGCCATCCATCCGGCCTCCACCACCCACCGCCAGCTGTCCGACGAGGAGCTGGTGAAGGCCGGTATCCGGCCGGAGACGATCCGCCTGTCCATCGGGATCGAGCACATCGACGACATCATCGACGACATCGACCAGGCCCTGGCCAAGGCCACGACCGGCTGAGCCACCCGCAGCGGTGTGCCCCCGCGAGCACCTCGCTAGATCACCTGGCGTCGAACTGCTTCGACTTTCCCGACCACAGTCGGTCTATAGAACCGACCTCTTGCACAACGACGTCCGACTCCGGCCCGCCGTGCCGGCGGAGCACGTCGATCAGTTCCATCCGCAGATGCTGGAGGTCGCATGAACCGTCGGTCACCACGGACAGGTCGACACCACGTTGCGTCTTGCCCACGAAGAAGTTGGCGACGCCGGGGGTGGCAAGGACAGTCTGCTCGAAGGCCGCCCGGGGCACCAGAGCACCGCTTTCGTACTCGAAGGCTCCGTTGATCCGACCGTTGACCGCTGTGATGCGGCGATGAGCACAACCGCACGGACACGGCTCGTCGGACATCGTCACCGCGTCTACGAGGTCATAGCGGATCAGCGGCTGCGCCAGGTTGTACAGGTTGGTCAACAGCAGCCGATCCGCAGGTTGCCCATATGGGACGACGTTGCCATCAGCATCCGCCGGCTCGAGAATTACCAGATCGTCGGCGATGTGCATGCCTTCTCCAACGCCGCATGGAAAGGCATAGGTCCCCTCTGAGCAGCCCCAGAACTCCGAAGCCTCGATCCCCCACGCGGACCGAACTGCCTCTCGCACGGGCGCGGTGCAGACCTCTCCCGCGACGCTAACCCAGGTCGGTGTTATGGTGAGTCGTCCTTGTATCGCCTCCAAAGCTAGCTCCCGGATGAGGCTCGGCCACCCTTGGAGAGCCTGCACCGTAGGACGGGCGTTATTGAGACCGTCGACAATCTCGTCCAGGGGGAGCGTGCCGTCGAAGCAGTGCGATGCTGGCCCTCCGCTTTCGAAGGTGCTAAAGGCGTAAAACGCCCCCGATTCATGCCTGGCGCTGCAAGTGAAGGCCTGCGCCAGCACCGCGTCCGGGTCTTCGCCGCGTCGCCCGGTCCAGCGCGAGCCCTGCATCACGAAGGTGACGAACGCGTCCCAGCCGTAGACATGGAATGCTGCGGTTCCTGTATATCCAGACGTGACGATTGCCCGGTACTCGTCGTCCAGGTACCGGTCTCCGTTCAACTGATCGACGTGTTGTTGGACCCGGGCAAGTGTTAACCCGGGGACCGTGACCACCCGGTCGAACTCCTCCATCATCTCGGCTCTGGTCAGGACCGGCAGAGAGGGGAGGTCGGACTCGGTGAAACTCGCCAGATCGCGGCCTGCCAGTCGTTCCCGCCAGAACGGCGAACGATCGGCGGCCCACACCAGCAGCTCCCGAAGACGCCGTTCGCGTTCTGCGGCGAGACGCCCTGCGTCCCATCGCAGCCGGCGCACCCCCTTCAAGTACGCATCTTGCAATTCGGCACGCTGGCGCCGGACCAGCTGCTCGTAATGTCCCCCCGACGTCGCGCCAGTTGCCCTCGCTTGCACCGAAGGGATCGTAGCCTAGGCATCGCGCGCCGATACCATTGCTGGCTATATAGCTGAGTTGCAACGACACTGATGGCTCAGGCGCCTTCGTTCGGCGGAGACACGCCAGCCTCCTTCAGCAGCCGTCGCTCGTCGACTTTGCTGGAAGACGTCAAGGGGTGCGTACACATCGTGTGGAACTCCCGCCGGGGCGACCGGCGTCTGATGGAAGCAAATGGGAATGAGCTCAACGACTGGCTGGAGCGCCACGTCGGCGGATCAACGATTCCCGACTCACGGCACCGAGGCCGGCCGAGCCACCACCGACCGGACCGGCAGGTGCGACCTGGGCTGTCAGGCGTCCGCAGCAGCCGGCGAACCGCGTCTGACCCGCCGGCGCGCCCGGCCGAGCCTCATCAGGAAGAGCACCCCCGAGGCGCCGAACAGGATCGCGCTGACGAGCAGCCAGTTCCACAGATAGACGTTCTCGCTGAAGCCGGTGATTCCCTCGAAGTAGGAGTTGCCGAGCCGGAAGATCATCGGCGCGAACATCACGAACAGCAGCCCGGAGATCACGGTCGGCACCCGGACATGGTTGATCCACGTGACGCCCGGCCCGCCGCGTGCCGCGCCGGGGCGCGCGCGCCGGGTCAGCACCCGGTCCGCCAAGGCATAGATCGGCCATCCGACCCCGTCGTGGAGGATCACGCAGATCACGAACCAGACCAGGATCGCCTTCCACCCGCCCTGCGCGAAGACCCGCGTGATGGCGTACGCGGCGACCGCGAAGCACGCCAGCAGGCCCAGCAGGTGCCACGGACCGGCACCGTAGTGACGTCGCCACGACCGCATGTCAGCCCCGATCCCCGAAGGTGATCCGGCTCATCCACTTCAGGTTGTGCGGTTCCCGGTAAGGACGGGACGATCACCCGTGCCGGATAGCCGTGGTCCATCGACAGGTCGGCGCCGTTCACCTTCAACGCGAGCAGCGACTGCGGCGCAGCGACCTGCGCCGCGGACAGGTGCACCGAGCCGGTGTCCAGCGACGTCAGCTCCGACGTACCCGCGCTCGACACGCCGGCCAACCGGGCAAGGTCGGCGAGCGGCACACCGGTCCAGTGCTGAACCGTGGACCAGCCCTCGGTGCAGGCGATCGGCAGGTACGCCGTGGTGAGCGGCATCGCGAGCAGCTGCTCGCGGCTCAGCGACACCCGCTGAGCGCCCACGAGCTCCAGCCGCCAGGCGGGGCCGGTCTGCGCCGCGGTGATGCCCGCGTGCGCTGCGGTCTTGTTGACCGGGAACCGGTTGGCGCCGACTCCGGGCGAGCGATAGTGCGTCCCGAACAACGCGACCCGCCGCGCGACACCGCCGATGGCCTCACCCGCGGTAAGCGCGAACACCGTCAGTGACGTGCCGGCAACGAGCGCGAGCACGCCGCGCCGGGAGATCGTCGGCGCAGCAGGCTCGGTCGCGACGAGGTCGTCGTCCACCGCCTCGGGCACGGTGTCGGCGAGCCCGGTCCGCAGCTCGGTCCGGAACCGCCTCGAACGCAGGGCGCGGACCATCTCGCCGAACTTCACGCAGATGTGGATCGCGAAGCCGGCCATGAACGCCCACGCGCCGTAGAAGTGACCGGTGTAGAAGCTGATCGGATTGTGGTACTCGATGTTGAGGATCCCGGTCGTCATCTCGAAGATGACCCCACCGACGACAAGCACCAGGCTCAGTCGCTCGAGCAGTGACGCGACCGACCGCCACGGCGGCCAGACGAACAGCTTGGGAATGACCGACCAGAGCTTTGCGAGCACGACCGGGACGAGCGCAAGGCCGAGCATGACGTGGATGCCCTCGGTCACTCGGTAGAGCCAGCTCGGCGACGTCACCCAGTTGAAGAGGTAGACGCCGAACAGCCCGTGGTCGGGGTTCGGGTCGTTGCCCAGCCGCGGGTTGTACGCGGCGTAGGAGAGCAGCCCGGTCAGGAACTCGATCGGGATGCCGATCAGCAGGACGAGCCCGAACACCGACGTCAGCCACGGCCCACGCACCGGGCTCTTCCATCGGGCCCGCGAGAACGGCCCATCCTCGCCACCGGGCGCAGGCCCGAACCGGCCGGGTGTCGACGACGGCGGGGGCGGGGTCCCACCCTGGGTCACCGTCGCAGGGTACACGCCCGAGCCTGAACGCCGTTCGCGATGTCGCGCAGTCCGCCAGTCGCCCCCGCGAGACGCCGGAAACCGTCCGGGCGGCTCTCCACCATCCGCGCTAAGGTCGTGCCGACCGAACGGCGGTTCGTCGTGGGGATGGTCCGGGGTGGACTCCGTCAACAGCAATGCCGTCGCCCGGCAAGGGCGGGATCGGCGCCCTACCGGACTCGTTGGGGGCTCGCGAATGCAAGCAGGTTCTCGTGGAAGGACTCGGCACAGCGAGTCGATCTCCATATAACTGAGTTGCAACGACACTGACGGCTCAGGCCCCTTCGTTCGGCGGAGACAAGCCAGCCTCCTTCAGCAGCCGTCGCTCGTCGACCTTGCTGGAAGACGTCAAGGGCAAGTTGGCCACTAAGACGAATTGATCGGGCAGCATCGTTTCCGGGAGCCGTTCGCTGGCGGCCTGGCGGACGGCGACAGGGGTGAGCTCGCCGTCCGGCACCACGAATGCGACGACCCCCAGATCGCCCTCCAGGTCGAAGGTCGTGCACGCCGCGGATGCGACCCCGTCGATACCACCGAGCGCCTCGGTCACCTCGACCAGCGACATCCTCACACCATGTCGCTTGATGACGCGGTCCGAACGCCCCACGTATACGTAGTTGCCCCGGTCGTCGCGGAAGACGAGGTCACCAGTGCGGTAGAGGGTGGTTCCTTCGACGACGTCCGTCCGCAGCACAGCTGCGCTCAGCGCCGGGTCGTTCAGATATCCAGCCATGAGCTGCAGTCCGCCGATGTACAGCTCGCCGACCACTCCAGGACGATCCACCAGCCTTCCGTGCTCATCAACGAGGTGGAACGAGCTCCCGGGATGAGGATGACCGATCGGTACCAGCCCCGCGTCGAGCAACTCGGGCGTCAGTTCCAGATGGGCGACGGCGATGGTCGTCTCGGTCGGGCCGTACCGGTTCACCACCCGCAGTCCCGGACTGGCGGCCCACACCGCCCTGATATCGGCCGTGGACGGCGCTTCGCCGCCCAGGGCCATCACTCTCAGCGGGGTGTCAGCCAACCGCGCCAGACGGCCGCTGGCCCGGAGCAACCGGAGGTAGCTGGGAGAGAAGCTGGTCGCCGTGATCCCCTCGCTGACGACAATCGAGAAGAACCTGCGTGGGAACAGGAGGGCTTCCCGGTCGGGGATGACGAGGGGGACGCCGCGCACGAGCGGAGGAAAGATGGCAGAGAAGGACCCGTCAAAGTGCACGGGCGAAACGCATAGGCCCCGGTCGTCCGCGGTGAGTCCCACGGCGTCGGCGCATGCTTCGACTGCGGTGAAAAAGGCCTCCGGGGAAATCTGCACCCCCTTGGGGATACCGGTCGTCCCCGACGTGTAAATGACGTAGGAGATGGGGCCCGTTACGGGTGGTGGCGTGCGCCCATCTGCGACGCTCAACGCCGAAAGGGAGGTCCACGCCGTGCCGACGGGAAGTCCCGATGGCGCCGTTTGGTCCGAGCCTGCGGTGATCACCTGTGCGGGCCGGCAGTCAGCCACGATCTGCGCACGGCGGAGATCTGGATCGGTGATCGCCAGCGGAACGAACGTGACCCCCGCCCACAGACAGCCCAGTGCCGCCACCACGAAGTCCACAGAATTGCCGATCAGCAGGGCAACCCGATCCCCGGGCTCGACGCCTTTCTGAAGCAAGCCAGCGGCCACTCTCCCAGCTGCGGCGCGCAACTCGCCCCGCGTCAACGCGCGATCCAGGTCCTTGACAGCGGGCCGATCCGGGGCTCGATCGGCGTGGTCCAGCACCGCACCGAGCACGCCGTGGTCCGTCACGCCTTCTCGCAGGTGCTGCTAGGTGCCCGCGAGCCGGGCGACCACAGGTGCGAAGGACTCCATCGCCTCGCCCGGCACCACGATGTTGGTGAAGCCCCACCTCTCGCGGCGCTCCAGAAGCCGCTCACACAATTCGTCCGAGGTGCCGATCAGGACGATCGGAAGCTCGAGCGCGTCCTCACCCGGAAGGCCGAGCATGGTTGCCGTGCGCGCGGCAGCGCGGCGGCTGGCGACGACTCGGACGGCAACGGGCGCAATCTGTAGCTCGAGCGAACTGAAGCGGTCACCGGCCCCTTCGCGCACCCATGCCAAGCAGCGATCGTAATGATCGACGGTGGCTCGGCTCGCCAGGTCGCCACCTTTTTCGCCCGAAGCCAGGCTGGTGTTCACGCCCACGGTGTCCGCTTGTTCGGCAGCAACCGTGAGTATCCGCCTACTTCCACCCCCGACCATGACGCGAGGGAGCGACGCGGGGCGAGGATCACAGCGGGCGCCGCGCACCGTCTGATACTTACCTGCGAATGTCGCCTCCCCCTCACTCCACAGCATCTTCATGACAGTGAGGCTCTCGGCCAGCCGGTCCACGCGGACAGCCGGTTCGGCGAACTCGATCCCCGCTTGCTCGTAATCGCTCCGGAGCCAGCCCGCTCCAAGACCCACCTCGACCCGCCCTTCGGCCGCCAAGCCGAGTGTGGCGATCTCCTTGGCCAGCACCACAGGGTTGCGGAGGTCGTTGTTCAACACGACGGACCCCACGTGGAGGGTGGAGGTCGCTTCGGCGGCCACGGTCGTGGCTACGAGAGGCCCGAACTGGGCGTCAAGGTGGTCAGAAACGTACAGGGCCGAGTAACCGAGACCCTCGGCCGTACGGGCCTGGTCCCGCCAATCCGACATGGTAGGCGCGACCGCAGCGAGCACGCCGAATCGAAACGGGAGCATCTGTCGTCGCATCTCCACTGCTCGGTTATGAGAGCCAGGCGTCAACCGGCCGGCGGCCAGCGGATCGCCCTCGTATCGGTTGTACAGTATGCGCCATGCCAGCAGCAGTACGGACAGTTGGTTCGGGTTCCTCCCCGGCGGACATTGCGAAGGTGCTCAACGAAGACGGGTGTGTGGTCATTCCCGACCTCGCACCTCCACAAACGATGGATCAGATACGGGCCGAGCTCGAGCCGTACCTCGCTGCCACCGGCGGCGGCAACACTGACTTCCTGGGCGCAACCACCGAGGTACCAGGATGCCTGATGTCCGCTCGGTCGGCGTCAGGTACCAGACCGCACCCTCGAACAGATCGGCTCGCGCGTGCTCCACCCCGGTCGTCTCGGCTCCGGCCAGTGGATGGCCGCCCGACAAACCGCGGATCGTCGTTCGCGCCGACGCCACCCCCAGCGCTTGGTCGAGCCGACGTCGCTGACGACACAGTCGGCGGGCGCGTTCGCGAGTACCGTCGCCACCGTCTCGGGCAGCAGGCCTACCGGCACCGCACGCAACGCGCACTCGGCGTCGGCGACCGCCTCCTCGATCGTCTCGGCCGCGCGATCGACGGCGCCGCGCTCGAGCGCGATCTGCAGCAGCTGAGGGCGCGCCCGCTGACGCCGGTAACGGTGCGCGTCGCACCCGCTCGCGCGCCGCGAGTCCGATCGACCCGCCGATCAGCCCGACCCCGATGACCGCGACCCGCATCGGTGGGCGGCCGTCAGGCCGCCGCGACGCGGCGCGCCTTGACCGCGTCGCGCGAGGACGTCGAGAACCTCGACCGTCGTCTCCCCAGGCGAGGCAGGCGTCGGTGATGCTCTGCCCGTAGGTGAGCGGCCGGGCTCGGGATCCTGCCGCCCGCCGACGAGGTGGCTCTCGATCATGACGCCGCCGATGCGCCCGGTTCGCGGCGCGATCTGCCGCGCGATCGCGCGCGACCTCCGGCTGGCGCGCGGGATCCTTGCCGCTGTTGCCGTGGCTGCAGTCGATCATCACGCGCGCGGGCAGTCGGCCGTCGCGCATCAGCGCGACCGCCTTCGCCACGCCGGCGGCGTCGTAGTTGGGCGCGCCTGCCGCCGCGCAGGATGAGGTGGCAGTCGGGGTTGCCGCGCGTGGCGACGATCGCCGCCGAGCCGTTGCGTTGATGACCGCGAAGGAAGTGGTGCGGCCGCCGCGGCCTTGATCGCGTCGATCGCGATCCTGCACGTTGCCGTCGGTGCCGTTCTTGAAGCCGACCGGCATCGACAGGCCGGTCGCCAGCTCGCGGTGGGTCTGGCTCTCGGTGGTGCGCGCGCCGATCGCGCCCCAGCTGACCAGGTCGGCGATGTACTGCGGCGTGATCGGGTCGAGGAACTCGCAGCCGACCGGCAGCCCGAGCTCGGCAGGTCGAGCAGCAGGCGCGCGCGCGAGCGCAGGCCCTCGTTGACCGCGAAGGTGCCGTCGAGGTGCGGATCGTTGATGAGGCCCTTCCAGCCGACCGTCGTGCGCGGCTTCTCGAAGTAGACGCGCATACGATCGCACAGCTCGCGCTGAGACGCTCGCCGACCTCGCGCAGCCCTCGCGCGTACTCGCGGCGCCGCGTCGACGTCGTGGATCGAGCAGGGACCGACCACCACCACGAGCCGGTCGTCCTCGCCTCGAGGATCGCGCGCGGCCGCCTCGCGGCCACCGAGCAGAACGTTTGCCGGCTCGCTCGGTCAGCGGCAGCTCGTCGAGCAGCTCCTGCGGGGAGACAGGCGGACGAGCCGGTCGATCCGCTGGTCGCGGACCGACTCTCTCCCGGGTCGACGGGTCACCGACACCGCCCTCACAGCAGCTCGCCGAGCGCGGCAAGGAACTTCGCGTTCTCGCGGTCGGTGCCGACCGTCACGCGCAGCGCTCCCACGCGGCCGAGCGACGCCCCAGCGCGGACGAGCACGCCCCGCTCGGCGGGACCCGAGGCGATCGCGCTCTCGGCGGCGGCCGGATCGTCGGCTTCCGGGACGTGCAGCCAGACGAAGTTCGCGTCCGAGTCCGCGACCCACAGCCCGAGCCCGCGCGGCCCGCGCTCGAGCTCGCCTGCGCTCAGCGAGCGTGCGCTCGACCCGCCGCTCGACCTCGTCCTGATGCTTCAGCGCCTCGGCGCCGGCCGCCTGGGCGGCGCTCGTAGATAGAACGGCTGGCGTACCTGGTCGACTGCGGTCCTCAACTCGGCTGACCCACACAGCGCGTCGCCCGACCCTCAGTCCGGCCAACCCGTAGACCTTCGAGAACGTCCGCGGCGGCAGCGCAACTCCAGCCAAGCAATGCGTGG
>CAWEYH010000009.1:0-228229 GCA_963813275.1 uncultured Actinomycetota bacterium
CGAAGATGCCCGGCGAGCCGCCACGCGTGCAGCCCAGCAAGAAGGTGGCGGCTAACTGGGATGATGAGGGGAATCCGGTCTAGGCTTCGACCAAAATGCCACAGCCGCTGGTGCAGGTGTGGTGCCGCCGCTGTCACGGCCCAGCGGGGCTGTGGTGTGCCGACGCCAGCGGGGTGGAGGCCTGGGGGCTTCGAGGTCTGGCCGTACGCATTTTCAGGTTCTGCCTCCCCCGTCGTCCCGAAAAGGGTCCTTTGACCCGGATCCGCGCGCCTCACTGCACACATTCGAGGCAACGGAATGAGAAGCGGACCGCCCAGCCGACAGGACAAGTACCAATCAGCGCCCATCAGCCGGAATCGAGCACGTGGGCAAGCATGCGGAGTGTGTGGACGGTGGGCCGACCGTCGGGCCACCCCGGCGAGGGGTAGGTCAAAGAGAAGTGGCGGCGCAGCGGCGGGTAGTGGCCAAGGAGTCGCGGACGGTGGCCGAGACCCTCCTTCTCCTCGTTGGTTGCCCCGAGATGTCGGAAGCTCTTCTTGTCGCGATGAGACGCCCCTGCCGGGGTGGTCCCTGGCAACATCTCGGGCTGGAGGTGCCACAGCTTCAACACGCAGCCCGAAAACCGCTTCCTTAATCCCGAGAGGGGTGGACTGTCTTGACGTGATCGGTTCTGCGAGATTGCGCCGTAGGTATTGCGCGGGCCACCAGTATCACGACGACAACCGGGTATATGACCCCGAGAATCCAATACACGGCGATGATTTCGGTGCTCGGCTCCTTGGACCACCCCGGATAGTGCGCCGCTGCTGTCACCGCCACGGAACCGATGAGCGCGTACATGATGATCAGACCGGTCGGTATCTTCATCCGGTCTTTTATTTTGGGGCGGCCAGTGTGCGTCGTTGCGGAAGATGTCTTGCCGAAGTATCTGCGCACGCCGACATATAGCGCGACGCCCAAGCCGCCGATCGTAACCAGCAAAGCTGCGGAGCTGAACCACAGTGGAACATGGCCGTCGTAGACCACCTGCAGGAAATTGAGCGAATCCGAGCCCACGAAAGCGATGACGCCCAATACTGCGGCTGCCGTGACGATGATAAGGAATGCTCGCAAATACCGGCGATCGCTCTCACTTAAGATGGCCGACTGCTGCCACAGAAATAGGGACGTTATGTTGCACACCATGGCGATAGCTCCCAGGGACAGCATTCCGACGACTCCACACGCGACTACACAACTCCGATGGCCCGACTCCGCCCGCAACACCTAGCTCCGTTAGGGCACGGCTGCCCGCCACCACACCCCAGATGAAACTGTTCAATCCGAGGATGATGAACGCAGCGGTGAAGAGCGAGATGGTCTGCACGTCCTGCGCGCTTCTCGCAGCCGCGTGGCGGGCAATGGCTTGCTGATCTTGTTCGCTCTCGTCCGGCACCTGGATGGAGCGGCCGACATAAATCACGCCAGCCGTGAACGCGAACCCGGCAAGTACTCCAGCAAGCGTGGCATTGGATGGTGCCGAGTGCAAAATGCTCCATCCGTGCGTCGAACACATTTGATCGGCCACCGTCACGTCCCCCTGGTCACGTCAAGCACACGCTACATCCGCGCGGCGGGACCCCCGCCGACAATCCACTCGCGTGCTTTGTCGGCGTCAGCGGTCGGGAACGCACGCCACTCCCCAGACACCAGGAGACCAAAGAAACCACCAAAGAACTTTGCTGCGTGTCTCATCCATTCCACGTCAGTGACCATCGCGGCGCGTTCCCAGTCGCGGAGGTGGCTGAAGCCCACCTTCGCATCCTCCCAGACCGCGCCGGGATCGAGTCCGACGTAATCAGGCGCGATCTCGCAGTAGATCCGCACCCTTTTGTGCCGACTCAGTTTGTCTTCGATGTCCGGTATCAGCACCGTTTCGTAATCAGCCTTCGTCAC
The DNA here is from genome assembly GCA_963813275.1 of uncultured Actinomycetota bacterium. GTDB lineage: Bacteria > Actinomycetota > Actinomycetes > Mycobacteriales > Mycobacteriaceae > Mycobacterium. The sequence goes on from CAWEYH010000009.1 coordinate 1,936, forward strand.
ATGCCCGTGGCACGCAATCGCGATGACGTTGTCGGGAAAGTCCTTCAGCGCCTCGATCACGATGTTTTCTCCTCAACCGTCCTGTCGTCATCGTTTCTTGGCAAAGCGACCTGGTGTAGGAGGCCAAAGTCACTGGGTACTACACACCTGGTAGCTGGCGTGCTCGACCTCGATGCACGTGACTAGCGCGGGTGCGGAACCACAGTGTCCGACGCCACCCGCAGGTCGACGGTGAAATAGTTGATCGTCGGGTGCTCGCTGACGACGATCTCCCGCAACTTGGCGAAGACCTTGTCCAACGCCTCCAACGGGTCCACGTCGCGCGGCACGACCGAGATCCCGATGTCGAACCAGTGGCCGCCGTAACGCGTCAAGCCATGGGCGAAGCCGGGCACGTCGACGTGATCTTTGGGATCCCATGAGATAACTTCCACAGCTTTGTCGCTCATGAATGCGACGCTATCGAGCGGAGCGAAATGCCTCCGGGGTCGAAAGACCCTATTCGTTGCGCGGAGGTCCCACTCGCCAGAAGACAAAAGACTCGGGTCGGATTGTTCGGGACCAACGCACCGTGGATAGTAGGAGGACGAGATGATCGACATCTACGGCCATAGCCATCCCTACCTTCACAGCCCCTGCCCGCGCTGTGGTTACGCCACCCGCTCCAAGCAATGGCCCATTCGCTGTGCGTGCAATCGCTACGATCCAAAACCGTTCACCTTCCCTTGGGATAACGACCCGGCGTGGCAAGAGAGGATCCGTCGGGCTAAGAAGGTGGTGGCCGAGGATGAGGCTCGCCGAAATGAGTGCTGAGCAAGGCTGGATCGGACAGCCACAACAGTCCCGCGATGCCAGGCCAGGCGAGGATCGCAAATGGCGCATCATGATGGGCAACGGCCAGATCCTTTCCGATGAACAGAAGGCCAAACTGTCCGAGATGAAGGGCACCGCCCGCTCCTGACCCTGCCGCCTCAACCTTCTTGCCCCGAAGGGGTGAGGAGGTTTCGCGTTGGCCCGCACGTTCCTGACTGCCCGCGAGCAGGTCGAGCTGCTCTCGCCGTGGCGCACCGCCAGTTGGGACGACCAGATCGAGCACTCCGGCGGCGACTACGGCGGGTACTACTGGATCCCCCGAGGGGTCAACGAGCCAAGTGGCCCACCCTGGTCGGGGACTTGTACTACCGGCGCGACACCGATGAGAACGGCGAGCCGATCATCCACGTGCACTACCTGGGCACCCACCCGACTACCAAGAATGGTCGCTCCCGGCTGCAAACCGTGACCGTGACTACTCGGCGACCAATTGGTCGCTGTCAACGAAAATCAGATCGCCGGTGTCGAGCGTGACCGCCCATCTGCGCGCGGGGTCGGCTATATGATTCTCGCCGATATCCACGCCGTGCCCAGCCGCATCGCCAAAATCGTCGACCACAGTGCCACGGACCTCGGCGTCCGTTCCCGGATATACACATACCCGCGCATTCACCGCCACGCGGTTATCGCCAGCTATCCCACTAGCGCGATCTACCTCGTCATCTTCATCCATCATCAACCCAGGTCGTGCGCGTGAAGATATATACCTCATTGCAGCACAACCGCTAAACGCCGTGCGGGCCTATTGGTCAATCCGTGACTGTTTGCACGGGGTCGGATCGCTATCCGCATATGTGCGGTCTGCTTCTCTCCCGGTCACCCTTGTATGTTTCTTGCGGGGTGGCCTGCAACCGACGAATACGTCACAGCTCTTTGGCCACCTCACGCCGCTGCGGCGGGTCCCGAGCGGCCAGTTGGTCAAGCAGGGCCTCGGGGGTCTTGTCGGTGTCGGCCATGGCTTCTCCACCGTCAGCATGACCCACGAACGCCGCTAACAGCGGCGCGCGATGCCAGAGATCGGACACGTGCAACTACCTATTGGGGCTAGTACTCCAGGATCGATCGGTTCGTTGCTGATCACCGTCGATCCTTTGGTGATCACGAGTGCTGCTCGGGACGGCGAGTACTGGTAGCCATTATTGGTCACGGCGAATCCGCTACCGGTGAGGACGAGCCCCGAATCCCCCAAAGTGTTTCGCAACAGCACACCCATAGAGTCCCGATGAGCGTTTTGAGTGTGGTCATCGCTCGTTCTCCGTCCCCATGTGGTTCCGGGCCAGCCAACCAGGCAGCTATAGTGACCGGCTGGCCTAAACTGGGTACACACCTTCAGGAGGTGTGTGCCATGAACAAGATTCTCGTCACCCTCGCCACACTCGCGATGTCGGCGGTGTTCGCTCTCGCCGGATCGGGTCAGGCCCAGGCCGATCCCGGCCTCTGTTGGAACGGCTGGCTGTGGACGGCCTGCGTGCAGGGACCGGGCTGGGTGGACTGGAATCCGTGGTGGTGGGACGGCGGCGACGGGAACAACAAACACTGGAACCCTGGCCACGGCCACTGGAAGTGAGACAGATCCGGCCGCTGCGGTGCCGTAGAGGGTGAGAGGGGCGGATGACCTGACATGCGGATGATCACCGACCACACCCATACCGGGGGGCCACCCTGTGGATACACGGCAGGGATTGATGGCATCAACGCTGTTGCCGCCTCGCGGCTGGTAACTGGCGGCCCGTGTTTAGCAAGCGCCGCTGCTTGGCCGCCGACCTGGGCCGCCTCGCCTGGTGAATCCCTTTGAACTTCCTAGCCTTTGACTGGGCAGGTTCTGCGCAACTCGCAGCACATTAACCACAGGCCCGAGACTTGAGCGCCAGTTTCTGGCCCCGCATATGAGGGACTCCTGGTTTGTACTCGGGACTGCAATTCGGCCCTGATTCGGACATGAATGTCTAGGAGGTGCGTAACTTCCGGCACCAATTGCTACGCACAGCAGGAGGTTTCAACTAATGCCCACGGTTTGTGGCGCATCCTGACGCTCGAGCAGATAGAGAAGAAGTTCGCCCACTTGAAGCGAGATGACGTAGAGCGAGCAGGCTCGTCTGCGAGACACCGAGTGCACCACGGGATGTGGACCCAGATTCCCGTTGAATCGTTACCGGAGCTTGCTTGATGCGACACCTCCCGCCGCAAGAATGCGATGGGCGGGCGAAGCCCTACGTGCCGGAAGAAAGAGGAGAAGTGACCGAAAAGGGTCTGTATTCGGCGATCCTGAGCGTGTTGCAGTCGCATTTCGACACTGAGATGTTTCGATCGGCGTCACAGGCTGAGTTGAATGACGATGCTGCGGTGAGAATCTCGGGAAACGCGAACCGAGCGATGCTCGCTCACCAGATCGGCCAAGACGCGGTCAATGACTGGCTGTCGGCGAAGCTAACCCCTGAGTTTGGAGTTCGTTAGGGACGTTGCGGGACTGGCTAGCACACCTGTTCGTCCTCCGCGCCCAGATCGCAGTGAACTGGTGTTGCTCGCTGGCGTACACGTGACTGGTTACAGGTCGTCATCGTCGTCACCCACTTCGGCGAATTGCCGCGGGTCATATTCCTCATCAGCGGCGTCCAATGCCCCAATCTGTTGATGCTGCGGGCCGGCTGGTGCATCGCCGTCGATCCTTCGCACGAGTTCGGGCCATGACGACTCCGGCAGCATGGATCTCACCGCGTCGATGATCCGGTTCACCGTCACCCGCATGTCGACAATGTCGGGTTGGCCTGCACGGGTGTCGATAAGCGCCTGCAGCCGACCAGCGGCGATCATCGCGGTGTTCACATCCACCTTGGTGTCGGGGTCGGCGAGGGTTTCGTAGCCCTTGACCATGACCGTCTCGTAGAGCGCCATCGGGGTGATCGCAGTGGCCACACCGTTGACGAAGTCGACGCCGTTTTCCTGAGCCCTACGCTCCAGGATGTCCCGGTAAGTGGCCTTGGCGAGGTTCTGCACGGGGAAGTGCCGGGCGGTGTGGTTGCGGATCGAATCGATGGTCACCCGATCACCGTTTTGGAGCTGGACGTTGTCGTCCTCCAGTGCCCGCAGAACCATCGCATAGCTGGCACCGGACGCCAGAAGGTCATTCACCTTCGCGCGCATGTGGTCGTTTCGGCACACGCGGCAACGCGGTTCTAGGTGCATTCCGTTGACACCAGTTATCGCCGTCGACGGCACCGTAGAAACGATTCCCGCTAATGGCTGCTTCGGCTCGGTCATGGTGGTGCTCCTCACTGAGTGTTCTGGCCGCTCTGCCGGTTTCCACCTATTGCGGGCCGGGACCGCCGCTGACACATGACGATCCGGGTCGCCGACGAGCGCTGGGCTTTCTGCGGTACTTGGCGGTACTTGTTGGCCAACGCCATCCCACGTGCGCTCGTCACACACGGCCGAAGTGGAGCCGCGGTACGACGTCTGCCACACCCCCACGCAGTTATCCCAGTGCAGGCGCTGGTACACCTCGAAATCGGGCCTGCCGGTATGGACCATTCGGGTAGGCGTACTCCGATGAAGCCGGATTCGGTTGGCGTTCGGGAACTTGATTATTCAGCTGCCCCAAAGCGGCGACCCGTAATCGTGTTGCGGTAGCCGAGGTCACATTCCTCCAGCACGGCGTCGACCACCGGCCCCCAGTAGCTGTACGCCTCGACGAAGAACTCAGCGTTGTCTTCATCATCGGCCTTGCAAATCGCCGCATAGAACAGGAGCTTGCCCACCTCGGCGACTGCCATCAGCTGCTCCGCGGTGATGTTGAAGTTCAGACTGCCGTCGATGCTGTCGAACAACTCGCCGACTGTCAGCTTGTTGCGCGCCTGGTCTTGCTGCTCGAGCGGCTCCAGCAACCGCTGCAGGTACTCCATCGTCTCCGGGCTATGGCAGTAATTGCAGCCCGGATTGTGCATGGTGGCGTCCATGACCGGACGGAAACTGGACGTCGTGTGCTCCGGTGCACCGGGCAGGTCGATGAGGCTTTCGATAGAGGGGACCATCGCGCCGCAGTCGTGGCACTCGATGAGACCCTCCCCTACGTATCCAGTCATGCTCCTACTTTCGGTTGGTGCTTCGCGCCTGCGCTGACAGCGGCCGAAGACGTCCTCCAGCACCTCAGCAGCGGTGGGGTGGTATCCCGTCCGCTTCGTCCTCGCGCTCCGATTCGGGTGCTTGAAAGGAATCCAGCGTCGGCCCGTCCATCACCCTGGCACGCCTGGGGGTGCAGGGTTCCGCTGTTCTGTGGTCGGGGTACGAGAAGCCGGTCCGTTCGTCGACCAGGCGTAAATAGGGCAGCTCGAACAGCGCCAAAATGCGTGGCAACCGGTGCAGGCCCGCGACGTCTACGGATGTCAGCTCGGCACGGACCAGCCAGCCGTCATCGTTGAGGCCGACGCACTCGAAGGCCGTCGGGGACCAACCCGTCCTGACCCGGAAAGCCCCGTGGATGCTGCGCGGATCGACGAGATCCAGGCGCCGGTAGTCGGCGACGGTCATCTGGCCGGGGTGGTGGGTCGTCCATGCCCGGTCGTCGTCGCCGTGAAGAGTCTCGGCGATCTTGGTGGCGAAGATCCGCGCTTCGGAGTTCATTGGTTGGTTCCTTTCGCTGATTGGCGTGGGGTGACAAAAGGGCCACAAGGGACAAAAGCCGGTCATGGGCGGACTTCTGTCCCGTGTGGCCCTTTAGTCACCTTGTAGCTGACTGAAGCTGGACGTCCGCCCGTTGGCTTCGCAGCGCGCAGCGGGACGAGGTGTCCGTGGTCGACCAGACGGTCCAGCGCGGGCCTCAGGTCCTGCTTGGTCTTGAACCTCTTGGCCGCCCGGTGCACGTCACGCTCGGACACCTCGTCCTGGCCGAGGTGCGCGATGCGCTCCAGCAGGTACGACCGCGTCGGCGGTGCCCTGATCGGTGCCCATCTCGGCGAAGGCGTTGATGCGCATGGCCTTGAAGTACTCGACCGATCCGCGCAGGCCGCCAGGACCGTCTGGGCGCTGACCGGTTCCGGCGGACCTCTATCGGCGCCGTGCTCGGCCAGGTGCAGGATTCCGGCGATGCGGGCCACCGCGCCCACGTACTTCGCACCCCAGTCCGCCAGCGAGGCCAGCTCGCCGTCCCCGGCCAGGGTCGGTTCCACCGCTGCCTCGATGCGCTGGATCTCCTGCTGGGCGCCCTCGGTGAGGGTCAGGACAGCCGGATCGCCGACCCATCCACGCATGCCCCGTGCGAGGTCGCTCACAGTGGCTCCGTAGGTCCGCTCGACCTCGAGATCGACCGGCGTGGCGGGCGTCTTGCGGTGGCCCACCTTCGACACCGGGCGGGCGTAGAGGATGCGGGCGAGAAAGCCGCGACCACGGAACTGATGGTTGGCGGCGATGGCTCCCAGCACCGCCGGTTGGATCATCAGGCCGAGGGTGAGAGCTGGTCGCGGGATGTGCTCGGGCGGGCGGCCTTTGCGGTCCACCCGCAGCGGGTCACCCGAGTGGGCCTTGAGCCACAGGTCCATGTTGGGGATCGCCTTCGACGAGTAGCGACCGGCGATGATGTCGAAGATGCCGCCCTCGGCGGAGATGATCGCCAGCCGGCCACCCTGCTCGGCGAGCAGTGAGGCCGCGGCCTCGGGGGTGATGTCGTCGGCGAGCAGCCGTGGGATCGGCGGCACCTCGATGCCGTCGGCGATCTGGGCCGCCCCGATCACCTGCTCGAACGCCTCCCGCTGCGCTTCCTCTCCCGTCCGCACGTGCGGCCTCGTTGCGTTGCCGCTCAACGGCTTTTGTCGCGACCTGCTTGCGCTGTTCAGCCGCCATTCGCTCGGCGGCACCATCGGCGACGAGCCGCCTCTCCACGTCGTGGATCGGGCGGGTCATGAACATCTGCACCGCGCTCTTGCGTTCGCCGGGGGCGGCAATCGTGGCGGTGTAGAGGCATAGCGGCTCGCGCCAGCCGCTTCGGATCTCGATCTCGGCATGGCCGCCGGTGCAGGCCGACAGCGCCGACAGCGCCGACGTGGCAGCCATCGCCGGGTCGGTCTGGGTGGCCTCGCTGACGGCGTGCACCATGGCGGCGATGTCTTTCGGCAGCGCGTCGGTGGGGAACGGCGGGATGTCAACCCGGTGGGTGAGCGGGATCGGGTCACCATCGAACGGGTTATCCACGACGTTCTCGTTGTCGACCAGCTTCTCCTCCAGCCGCTCCCGGGCCAGCAAGCTGTCGAACTCCCGCGCTGCCACGTCATAGCCGCGGTCAGGTCCTACCTGCTCGATGAACTCCGCACGCAGCAGCTTGATCGCCCCGGACACGCCCGGCTCACCGCGCTTGCCCAGGCCGGCCAGCGCCAGCACGTCGTCGCGCACATTGCCGTGACGGCTGGCGTCCTTCCCGCGCAGGGATAAGGCGTGGCAGTGGTCCATTGCCGGGGCCAGCCGGGACAACACCTTCGGCGACGGCCGTCCCTCGGTGAGGTAGCCGTCAGCACCGTCACCACGATCTGCCGAGGTGCTCTTCTCCCGGGGCGATGATGCCTCAGCCACGCCCATCTCGTCGAGAATCGCGGTGAGCTGCGCGACCGTCAGCGGTGAACCGCCGCCGTCGAAGCAGCGTGCATGGACCGGCTCCTGCCCCGGTTTGGTGTTGATGGTGTCCGGGATGCGCATCACCCGCGGCAAGTCGAAGACGTTGTCAACCCGCGCCCCGTACTGATCTGCGACCTCGATCACCAGCGCGTGGACCCGCGCGAGCAGCGCCTTGGCTTGGGTGGTGGTGAACTCCGCATTGATGTGCCCATCAGCGATTGGCCAATACGGATGCAGCCCGTGGCCGCTGTCGGTGACCGCGGCCGGGGGGCCCAGGATCGCGGACAGGTCTTCCTGGATCTTGAGCGCGATATCGGCGGAGCCGCACTTACCCTCGGCGAAGTCGAGATCGACAGGCACCGCGGTCAGCCGCGCGACGTCCTCGGCCTTGCCCCGCCCGCCCATAGACAGCTGACGGACCGTGTTGACGCTGAAGTAGCAGTTGGCGTGCCGGTACTGCTCTACAACCGCCTCGGCGTCTTTGGCGTATGGCCAGCCGACGCAGTTGAATTTTCCGTGCGCGTCGCTGGAGATGGTGACGGTCTCGTCCGGGCGACGGCCGATCTTGTCCAGCAGCTCGGTGAAGCCAATCTGCCGCCGGCCGCCTCTCCCTTCAGCTGAACCATCGCCGCAGGACGCATCGGGTTGATCAGTCGTGTCGTGATGGTCGCCCGGGGGACCCTCGTTACCCGGATACATCAGCACCCTTCATCTCGACGGCGTTGATCTCCGCCGATGCCGCGCTGAGGCGATTGGTGGCGGTGGTGTCGGCGGTCTCTTCGGGGGCCGCCGCCCCTTTTTCCTCAAGCATCGGCAGCCAACTCCTCTGCCCTATCTCGGGGCACGTGTTCATCGGTGCACCACCGGCGCGCCGCAGGGCAGCGATCCGCTCGCGCTGCTCGTTGGCCCCTTCCTCATTAATCACGGCGTCTGACCACCCCCGCCACGCTCGACTTCGCGTCCAGTGGACCGGCCTGCACGCAGGTGCTCGATGCGGCAGCGCTCAATCAGGCCACCGATCTGCTCGGTGGCCGCTGCGATCGAGTAGGTCGTGATGCTCATGCCGTCGCCCCCTCGGCGACCGCGAGCATGCCGATAATCCGTGCGCGCAGTGCGGGAGTGATCCGAGGACCGCCGTTGAGCGCACGCCCGATCGCGCCGATCAACGCCTCTTCACGCATCCGGCGATGAGCGTCGCAAAGCTCGGGATCGTCAGCGCGCCTGGAGCGCCGAAGGGCCGCATAACGGCTGCGCTCGCGCTGGGCGACGGTGGACACGGGAATAGGCCTCCGAAAACAAGCGACATGGAACGGAAAAGGAACCCGGTTTACGACTGGCGCTTGTTCACGGCGGTGGATCAGACCTCAGCGGCGTTGCGCCGACCTCGATTGACCTACTGTCCAAAAGGGCAGTCCGCGCGACCCCCGTGAACTTCCTCGGGCCGACACGGCGCGTACCTCAACACTAAGCAGCTTAGGGCCTGAGCGCAAGTCCACCGCGCCGCTTTGCCCGTGTGCCCCAAAGGAATTAGAGAAGTTCTGCGCTTCTACTACACGAGTACTACAACTAACGGCCCAGTGCTTGAGCGATGGCTGTCGCGGCGGCCTCACCGCTGCGCCGGTCGAGATGGGTTTTCGCTCAGCGGAATTGGTGATCGCGGGTTAGCCATCCGGCGTCGACGCGCTTGTCGATGATCCGGCGGACGGTCTTCTCGCTCACGTTGGCCTCGGTGGCCATCTGCCGGTGGGCCAGTTCGACCCCGGTGCCGGTGTAGTGGTGGGCGATCACGTCGAAGACGGTTTCAGCCGACGGGCCAAGTGCCTGCCGCACGTTCACGCGCGTCGCGTGGGACAGCTCCATCAGGCCCCGACCGTCGGTTGGCCAACCGCCAGGTGCCGCCGCCCAATTGGGCCTCGGACTGCACCAGAACCGCATCAGAGAACCGGTCGATGCACCGCCGGGGCGGTGGTGCGGGTGATGCTCGCCGCCTTCGCCCCCGCCCTGCGCGTCATCAGGGAGCCGTCGCCGTCATCGTTGGCCGCCAGAATGGCGTGGACGACCGCCACCGCCGGACCGACTCGGCGGACAATCTCGTTGACCCCATACCGCATCTGGCTGCTGGGAATATCACTCACCGGCGGCGTAGACATGGCCCGGTTGGCCGCCCCGGATGCCGCTCGCGAACCGCCACGCGAAGTGCACCTCGGTTGTCTGTGGAAGGGGTCGGCCAGCGCGTTGTTGCCACCGTGGCCGGACCCATCAGAATCGGGTGAGCCGGTCGTGTGGTGATGGTCAGTTTTCGGGTTGGTCGCCTCGGTGTTCTCGCCGGGGCGGCTTTCCTTTTCACGCATCGACACCGACACCACCGCGCAGGGTCGCGGCCTTCTGCGCCTGGACAAATGCATCCACGTCGGTGACATCGTAAAACACCTTGCGCCCCATGACATATGAGGCGGGACCCTTGCCGATGTGGCGGTAGTACCGCAAAGTCGATTCGGGCAGCGACAGGTACTCCGACGCTTCGCGCGTCGACAGGCGATTGGGCATTGACAAAGCCTTCGAGACACTAGTTGTACACCAAGGCGAAATCGCCTCAGGGTAGAGCCGTGTCTCCTTTTCCGCTTCGCAGCGGTTTTTCTCTCCAGCTCCAGGTCACATGCTATCAGGATTCACAGGTAGCCGTCGGTCTCTAGCGTCGGCCGATGGCCTCCATCGTTGGCCAACGGCGGATGGTCACGACTTCGTCAACCAGCGACAGCTCGGGCAGCCGTTTCCATTGCTGCCGCCAAGTTGTCGAAGTCATCGGGGAGCATGTGGCTGTAGACATTGAGTGTCGTCGTTGCGTTTCGGTGGCCCAATAACTTCTGAACGGTCACAATCGATGCCCCTGATGCCAACGCCAGCGACCCAGCTGTATGGCGCAGGGTGTGCGGGGTGATGTTGGTCAATCCCACAGCCGCACATGCCCTCTCGAATCTCAGGGCGAACCAGTCGCGCGGTATCCAGGTCCCGTCGCGGTGTCCGAATATCAGCTCATCGGGGGAGCGGCCGTCGATCTGCCGCGCAACCATCGCCATGACGAACGCAGGTAGGGGCACCGAACGGACCTGGTGGGTCTTTGTGGGACCTTCCACCATCCCCATCCTGGCCACCGCTGTCACCGACCGCGACACCTTCAGTCGGCGTCGGACGATGTCGACATCACTCACCCTCAGCGCGGCAAGCTCCCCATATCGCAGGCCGCCATAAGCAAGGATGTACACCATCGTCCCCAAATCCCCAGCAGCATCAGCGATCCGGCGAACCTGCTCATGGCTGAGAGTCATTTGCTCCTTGGTGCTCGTGCGGGGCAATGCAATGTCATCCGCCGGATTCTGGGCGATGAATCGCGCCCTCACAGCGAACCGCAACACCTGATCCAATACTTGGTATGCCTGGACGACCCGTGCTGCCGACAAGCCCTTCAGGTCACCGTCGACGAGTTCTCCGGATGCCTTTCGCTGGCGTGCCTCGGGGTCGGTTGCGAGCTTATGCAACCACGACTGGATGTCAGCATGGGTGACGTCGCGAAGCGGGATCTTTCCCCACCGGGGTAATACCACGACATCGAGCAGCGACCGGTACCCGGCACGGGTCTTGGGCTTCAGCCCACTCTTCGAGTTGAACCAGGGTTCCGCGACGGTGGCGAAGGAGGCGGCCCCGCGCTTGGGGTCGGCGTAGCTGCCGGTGGTCAGCGCCGTGGTGACGTCGGTGATGTGGCGCTGGGCCTCGGCCTTGCGGTCGAACGCCTTGGACCGCTCGTTACCGTCGTGGTCCACCCACCTCGCCATCCAGCGCTTGCCCCGCCCATGGCGGACTGTGGTGACGAGAGTGGTCGGCGTGGCATGCTTGCCGTCCACACACCAGCAACCAGGACCGGCGTCGTCAGAGGGATAACGCACCTGCTCGTTGGGCCTAGGGGCGCGATGCCAGCGGTCCTCCACTCCTGCACGGGAACTGCGCTGCGTCAGCATCCATCTCAGCGTACCCTCCTGCGGACTATCTGCGGACCGAGATGGTACGGCGAGTTACTACGCCAGTCTATTTACATAGCATGACCAGGACTTTCTGGTGCCCCCACTAGGACTCGAACCTAGGACCTGCGGATTAAAAGTCCGTAGCTCTACCAACTGAGCTATAGGGGCGCGATGGAAAAGGATAGCGCTTCGGTGCAGGCTTCTCGTTTGAGGATTGGGGTCCCGGTACCCTAAGCTATCGAGGCTCCCAGCGTCATGGCGTTGCGAGTACCCCGGAGAGATTCGGCTGGCCCCCTTCGTCTAGCGGCCTAGGACGCCGCCCTTTCAAGGCGGTAGCGCGGGTTCGAATCCCGTAGGGGGTACCCGCTTCGCGGTTGCGCGGAGCAAGATGTGCAACGAGGCCCTGTGGCGCAGTTGGTTAGCGCGCCGCCCTGTCACGGCGGAGGTCGCGGGTTCGAGTCCCGTCAGGGTCGCCACGGCGGCGAAGGCACAGCGGTGCCGTCGGGCCAGGTAGCTCAGTTGGTATGAGCGTCCGCCTGAAAAGCGGAAGGTCGCCGGTTCGATCCCGGCCCTGGCCACCGGTGTTTGCGCAGTGTCGATATCTCGTCACATTGGCTAATTGATGCGTCTCGATGCTGAATGGGCAAAGTCGAGGGTCCTAGTCGGCATTGTCCTTGACGGACAGCCCGAACCCGGATCCAAGCAGATAAATTCTCCTCGCGCGCTAGCAAAACAGGGATATCGCGCGCATATTCCACGGTTGTCGTACACAGCAATGCTGTTTCAGCAATCTGCAGCGATATTGACAACGCCCTGCCACCCGTGCGAGGGGCGACAGGAGTGGCATGCCAGCGGATTCCGGCCAGCCCCACCTGTCACAGTTCAGCAGCGGGAATCCGACTATTTGACATGAATTGACACAATCGCAAAATAGGCATTTGTACTCATGCATTCCCACGACTTATACGAGCAAGCTCATAGCGCGCGGGTTCCATGGCAAAGCGAGCATGATTAATACGTAACCCGATTGGCCGCCTCGGTTCCCGTCACCAGCGAAAGTCACGACAGGACGGGGCATATCATGAGTAAACACGCCGGGATACGAGTCAGCGGGCCTGACGGCAGGCGGCTTGCGGGCGGAATGGTCATCGGAGCACTGGCGTCGGGCGCGTTAGCCCTCGGGGCGCTCGGCTCGGCCGGGGACGCCAACGCCACCTGTGTGTCCGCAGGCGGATGGTTCACCATCGGCAGCGGGTGCACGACTACCGATCCGGGCGATTTCGCGCTCGCGATCGGTCGCGGCGCCACAGCGACGGCCACCGGTGGTGAAAACACCGCGCTGGCGTTCGGTAATGCTGCCAGCGCAACCGCCCAGGGTTTCCACAATGTCGCTGTCGGCAGCGGTCTCGGGGCGACGGCAGAGGCGATCGGCGGGTACAACAACACCGCCATCGCGATCGGTGACCCCGCCACGGGCAGCGGCGGTGGCGGGATGCAGGCGGCCGCGCTGCAGGCCAAGACCAGGCCCACGGGCACCTATGCGCGCGCGGGGCTCCCCGTCGTGAATACCGAGGAGATGGCCGCCACCGCCCAACTCGCCGTGGCACCCCACGACAACACGGCCATCGCAATCGGCAAGAGCGCACAGGCGGGCGCAGTGGGTGGTAGCAACAACTACGCCAGTGCCGTCGGCGATCTCAGTACCGCGGCGGCCGGCAACGGCGACAACAACAAGGCCATCGCGCGGGGTTACAACAGTCACGCGATTGCCGGAGGGCTCGGCGGCGGCGTCGTCACCGACCCCTCGACCCAGGAACTGGCAAGCACCTCCCTTAGTCGTCCCACGAGCAGCAACAACACCGCTGTCGTTCGCGGCAACAACAGCAGGGCTGTCGCCGGCGCCGCCGCTGGTGGTACGCGGTTCTTCGCAACTGCCGCCGACGGCTCCACCACGACCGACCCCACCGGCGGCAACACCGCGACCGTGAGCGGCAACGACAGCCAGGCTTTCGCTGGCGGAGGCGCCGGGAACACCGCGACCGTGCGCGGCAACGGCAGCGTGGCTCGCGCAGGTGACGGCAATAACAACCGAGCCCGCGTCCTCGGTAACGGCAGCAGTGCCCGGGCAACCGGCGCCGACAACCTAAAGGTCACTGCCAAAGGCAACAATGTGCACAATCCGCCTGAAGAGCAGGCGGCGAAGTAGAGTAGTAGTAGTAGTAGTAGTAGTTCGTTCGGAGGATGGGGACGTGGGGATACCGCGTCCCCATCTTCGTTGCACGCTCTGGCATTTGCTCGATTCTCCCCACTGCGTTCGCTAGTGCAGTGACTGCGCCCAAGCGGATGGGGTCACATTCGGTCGACCCTTGGTTTGCGGTGAGTCCGGCCAACCACGCACTGGTGGTGCCAAAGGATGGCGTCGCCAACGAGTCCTCCAGGTCTATTTGCCCCTTCGTTAATTTTTGCTAGGTTTAGCAATGCGAATCCAGATTGCCTGTCTTGGCAGATTTGCACAAAAAGTCCACCATTTCGTCGTTATATGCGACGGGCCAACTATTCGCTAGAAATCGACAAGCTAAAATTGTAAACATCTCACCGGTATCAGGCATAACCAGCGAGTCGTTAAATATGCTGATAGTCATGCTGGTTAGACCGATATTCCGGCTGGCAGAAGGCATGCCGCTGACTTGTAGCGGTTGCGTGCCGGAGACGTAAATGGACCCGGATAGTTTGCGGAATCCAATGCTCGGGAGTGGCGGCGCCTCGCGGAGCTGGGAGGGCCGGGGATTGGCGCCGACTCTGCTTGAGCGTGAGATTGTGCTTGCCGAGATGGAGAGCTCGGCTCGGCAGGCGGCGCGCGGCACCGGCCAAGTGTTGTTGCTACACGGTGAGGCCGGAGTTGGCAAGTCGGCCGTGCTACGTCGATTCCTCGACACCATGGCGAGCGGCTTTCAGGTTCTGCTGGGTTGTTGTGACCCGCTGACGGCGCCACGGCCGCTGGGTCCCCTGATCGACATGCTCGCCCAACTTCCCGCTACCGACGCCGCGGGGCTGCGCGCAGCGATCGATGCACATGACAGCGAATCGATCTACCGGGGGCTGCTGGATGTATTCGGCGGCGGCAACCGATGGGTCTGCGTGATCGAGGACGGCCATTGGGCCGACGGTGCCACCCTGGATCTGCTGCGGTTCGTCGCGCGGCGAATCGACTCGCTCCCCCTGCTCGTGATCATGTCCTACCGCGATGACGAGCTCAGCCCCGAGCACCCGCTCGCGGTGGCGCTCGGAGACCTCGCCAATCATGCGGCCACGACGCGAATCAGCCTGTTGCCGCTCAGTGCCCAGGCCGTGCGCCTGCTGGCCGCGGGCAGTGGGGTCAACGCCGAGCAGCTGCACCAACTCACCTCGGGCAACCCGTTCTATGTCACCGAAGTTCTTGCCGCCGGCGCGCATCGGTCACATCACGGTGTTCTGCCCCGCAGTGTGGCCGAAGCTGTAAGGGGTCGGCTGGCGCGGTTATCGGCGCGCGGGCGCGAGGCAGCGGAAGCGGCGGCGGTGTGCGGTCCGCGTGCCGACCCCCAGCTGGTCGAGCAGCTGCGCCCCGGCGCTGCGGACGGTCTGGGTGAGTGCATGCGCGCAGGCGTATTGATCGGCAGCGGTTCTTTGGTCCGGTTCCGGCACGAGCTGGCCCGGCGGGCGACTCTCGAACAGATCCCTGATTACGAGCGGCGGGTTATGCATCGACGGGCGCTTGGCGCGCTCGCCCAACCGCCAATCGACCCGGACACCCTGGCGCCCTTGGTGTTACACGCTCGACAGGCTGGTGACGATCAAGCGGTCGTCCGCTACGGGCCTGCCGCTGCCGAGCGTGCAGCAGCGCTGGGGGCGCACTCTGATGCCGCTGAGCTCTACGCGCTTTCGCTGCGCCACGCAGGGACTACACCCGAGCGCCTCAAGGTGACCTGGCTCGAGCGGCGTGCCTTGGCGTGCTACCTATCCGGACAGCTGGAGGCGGCTGCAGACTCCTGGCGCGACGCGGTGGCGCTGCGCCACAGCCTCGGTGATCACCTCGGCGAAGGTAATGACCTGCGCTGGCTGTCGAATGTCCTTACGACGCTTGGCCGCACGAGCGCTGCCATCGCAAGCGGCCGGAAATCGCTGCGACTTCTCGAACCGCTCGGGGCAACGCCCGAGTTGGCCTGGTCGCTGGCGAACTTCGCCGGGCTGGCGGCCTATCGCTACCACGACTCCGTGGCCGGAAACTACGCGGCGCGGGCGACCGCAGTCGCAGAACAAGTGGGAGAGCCACAGGTAAGACTCTCAGCTCGGATCCACGCCACGTTGGGCAGCGTGCTCGGCGCAGACGACGGCTGGGGTGAGCTGCAGGCCGCTTGGCGCGAAGCGAAAAGCAACAATGGAATGGCCGAACTCGGCGGAATGGGTAGCGGAATCATGTGCTGGGCCGCGGCGGCGCACGGTGACGTACGTCGGGCGGACCGCTACGTCCGTGAAGCACTCGCGTTCTGTAAAGAGCGTCACCTTGATCTTTTCGAGCTGCTCGTTGCGGGCGCAGGCGCACGCATCGACGTCTATCGGGGTGACTGGGATCAGGCGGTTGCGACGGCGGAAGACATACTCACGCGCCCGGGTCTGAGCCCGCTGCTTCGGATTTGGCCGCTGATCTCTTTGGCGCTCGTACGGGCGCGCCGCGGTCAGCAGCAGCCCGTGACGCCGTTGTTGGATGAGGCGGTGGTCAGCGGGGAACCCGATGACCTGTTTCGCATGGGCGCGGTATGGGCAGCGCGCGCCGAGGCGGCCTGGCTTGCGGGCGACGACGACACCGCCAGGGCAGAAGCCGAGAAAGGACTGGAAGTCACTCGCGCCCTGCGTGATCCGTGGCTCGGCGGACATCTGCTCCGCTGGGCTCACCTGCCGGGCTCACCCCCGGCGCCGACGACTGCCAGCCCGAGCACCCCGTACTTCCTGGAAATCACCGGCGACTGGAAGGCTGCCCGTGAGGCATGGAATCGCCGCGGCTGCCCCTACGACGCTGCCGTTGCCCAACTGGGTGGCGACATCCCGGCTGTGGAAGCCGCCCTGGGAACCTTCCGCCAATTGGGCGCTCGTGCGGCTGCCGACAGAGCGCGGCAACGGCTGTCAGCGTTGCGGGGCGGGAGGATTCGTCGACACCGCGCCGATACTCGTGCCCATCCCCACGGCTTGACCCGGCGCGAACGGGAGATCCTCGAACTACTCGCCGTAGGTCACAGCGACGCAGACATCGCCAGCACCTTGTTCATCAGCCAGCGAACAGTCAACAACCACGTCCACGCCATCCTGGGCAAGCTCGGTGTCCACAACCGCACTCAAGCCGCAGGCTACGCGTCGCGAAAGCTGACCGACGCACAGCGGTGACCGATCGGTCACCCGGCTTCGTCAAGCCCTACTTGACACCCAGTGCGGGACCGATCGTGGTGTTCCAGGACTCCTGCATCTCGGACTCGAAGAGGCCCCACGTGTGCGAGCCCTCGGGACGGACGACGAAGTTGACCGGAACGCCGGCGGCGGCTGCAGCATCGGCGAACTTCTGGGTGTTGCTCAACACGATGCCCTCGATGAGCCCGCCGGTGAAGTTGGCGGTGCCGGGAGGCAGCCTGTCGACGTCACCCTGCGCGCCGCCGGATGCGGCGGCGTAGATCGCCACGCCCTTCAGCTTCGTGACGTTCTTCGACGGGTCGTGGGCCACCCACAGGTCGCTGCCGAGCGGACCCCACATGGCCTCGGCGCTCGCGCCGCCGCCGGCAAGCGTCATCGACACTTGCTGGGCAGCCTCCGGATCCGACGGTGCCGGGAAACCGCTGTAGGAGCCGGCGGCCCTGTAGAGACCCGGCGCCTGCACGGCGTAGTCGATCGCGGTGCCGCCGGTGCTCGACAGACCGCCGACCGCGTTCTTGCCGTTGGTCTTCAGCTCCTTGTTGATCAGCGGCGGCAGTTCCCTCGTCATGTAGGTCTGATACTGCTTGCTGCCGTCACCGATCCAGTCGGTGTACCAGCTGAACTGGCCACCCAGCGGCGAGACGACGTTGACGTTCTTGTTGGCGAAGAAGCCTTGGACATCGGTCATCCCGAACCAGCTCTTGCTGCCAGGCGCGAAATACACACCGGGGTCTAGGTTGTCGCCGCCGTCGATGCCGGGGAGCAGATAGAAGGTGGGCGCACCAGACTTGGGCGCCTTGTACACGTCGTTGACGACGACCTTGTTCATCGACGGCGAGAAGACCGAGATCTTCTCCCAGCGATCGTTGACCGGTTCGATGCCGGTGATGTACGCACCGCCCTGTGTTGCCGCGGGCTCAGCCACTGCGGTGGTCGGGGCGATGAATGTCGTCGCGATGAACGCGAGGGCCAGAACACGGAAACAGGTCTTGCGCATCAAGATCGTCAATGCGGTCACCGGAGGATTATGTAGTGAGGCCCATCACAAGGCAACCAGACGCGCACAGCAACTTCACTGGAAGGTCAGGACCCGTCGCAGCTAACGCGATGGGTCCGTTCGCTCGGTGCGGCCTTTCGCGCTAATGACGCTCGTTCCGTGCGCGCGGCGAGCGGCGGCGTGGCTGCGTGTCGAATCGGCCGCGATTGGCGGGGTTGGTGCGTCGGGCGCCTGCGTCGTCGAACAACAGCCTGGCGATGTGGGTGGGAACGTTGGGCATGAGGATCCTTTCAATCCGTGGCGTGGCATGACCACGGTCGCGAATCGATGTTGAAAATCCGTTGAAAGCCCGTTGAGTCACCGATGCGCCTCGGCCATCGACACGTGTCGAGAAAGCGCGGTCGGGACAGCGTGCCACGCCGGATTGCCGCCGACCGCCGTGCAGGTCGTCGCGAAGCTCCTCGAGGAGCGCCACACCCGTGGTCCGCCGTCGAGCAGGTAGCGGACCATGCCGCGCTCGGCGCATTGTGCGGCGATGCTCGCCAGCGTCTGCTTGGCTTCGTCGGTTCGGTCCGCGGCGCTCAGGGCGGCCACCAGCAGTCGGTTGGCCTGCAGCAGTGCGCGCGGGCGTCGCTGATGCTCGAGTCTTTCGACCCAGGCTTGGGCACGCTCGCACGGCGCGACCCGGTTGATCGGACAAGCAGACGGCGAATCTCGGTCTCGTCGCGGAGTTGCGCCGTGATCTCGCCCAGCCCGCCGTGCGGTAGCGCGTCCTCGACGGCCGCGCCGTGCGTCGACCGGCAGCTCGAGCCGCATCCGCTCGTTGTCGACGTGGGCGCGCAGCCGCGGTAGGCCGAGGACTGCCGCAACGCGTGCACCGTCGTCCAGGCGCTCGGCGGCGGCATCGCGGTCGCCGCGTACGGCCTTGATGCGCGCACCGATGACGTAGCGGGCAATCATCATCTCCACCACACCGCCCTCGGCGCCCAGCTGGTAGCTCTCGTCGACGAGCCGGTCGGCCTCGTCGACGTCGCCGCGCTCGTACAGCAGCTCCCCAAGCAGCCCGCAGGCCAAGCGCGTGGGATGCGAGTGGGTGTCTCCGGACTGTCTGGCCACCCGCAGCGCCTCGCGGAAGCATCGCTCGGCTTCTGCGACGTCGAGCTCCTCGGTCGCCGCGATTCCGACAAGGCAATGCCCGTAGACCAGCGTGAAGGGACCAATGCTGCGCTGGTGGTAGGGACGCGCCCACTCCTGTTGCGTCGCGAACGGCTTCGAAATCGAACCGATAGACGTCGAGGAACGATGCGACGTCGGCGGCGGCGGCCACCACCAACGGCCATCACTGAGTCCGGCGCGGACAGGCATTCGGCCACCAGCTCCCGCACGCCCGCGGTGCGGTCCGCATGGCACTCGACGACCGCGCGGATCACGTCGGCCTCGATCTTGCATGCGCCCGGCGCTCGGATCGAACTGAGCGCGCGGCTTCTCGACGGCGGATTCGAACGCGGCCATCGCGGCGCGCGCGGCGGCCGGTCGCTGCAGCAGCACGTTCGCCCACACGATCGTGAGCTGCAGTCGCGGGCTGTGCAGCGACGATGTGCGCAGGCAGCTTCGACACCACCGCCAGCACCGTCGACATCTGTGACCGCTCGACCAGCTCAACGCCGAGCATCTCGACCAGCGTCGTCGCCCGTTCCTCGTCCTCGGCCGCCAGCGCGTGGTCGACGGCCTCGCGCAGCAGGTTGTGCTCGGCGAACCAGCGCGATGCGGTCGCATGGAGCTGCGCGATGCGATCCGGTTGGTCCCTGGCGAGCCGGCGCTGCAGGAACTGGGCGAACAGATGGTGGTAGCGAAACCACTCCCGTTCGTCGTCGAGCCGACGCAGAAACAGGTCGCGCTCCTCGACCTGACTCCAGCAGCGCCTGCCCGTTGCTCACGCCGGCCAACGCGCACGCGAGGTCGCCGCATGATCCGCTCGGTGATCGACGTGGCCATCAGGAAATCCAGCATCTCGGCATCGAGCATGTGCGAGCACGTTCTCGGCCAGGTACTCGCCGATTGCGTGATGACGGCCCGACATCCGGTTGATCATCGCGGTGGGGTCGTCGCAATCACGAAGCGACAGCGACGCGAGCTGCAGAGCGCCGCGACCCAGCCGTCGGTCGTCTGCTCGAGGTGGGCAAGGTCGGTCGTCGTCCAATGCAGACCGCCCACGTCCACAGAAGGCCCGGGATTCTGAGGTGTCGAAACGCAGAGCCGCGCCGTCGATTTCGACCAATTCGTCGCGAACGCGCAACCGTCCTATCGGCAAGCCGCCACGGGTTCGACTGGTGACCACGACCTGCAGGTGACTGGCCGGCATGGTTCAGCAGGTATGCCAGCGCCTCGATCGTCGCCTCGTTGCTGATCCGGTGCCAGTCGTCGATGACGACGACGAATCGTGCGTCGGCTCCCGTCGATCTCGTTGATGAGCGAGGTCAGCACGTAGTGTTCGGCGTCGTCGCCGCGGGCTTCGAGCGCTTGACGAAGGCCGTCGCCGAAGGCGGGCCGCACGCTGCGGACGGCGTCGATCAGGTGGGCGAGGAACCACACGACGTTGTTGTCGTCGCTGTCGATCGTCAGCCAGGCCACGGTGATCCCGTTGTCGCAGAGGACGTCGCGCCACTGCGCGGCCAGTGTGGTCTTGCCGAAGCCCGCGGGGCCGTGGATCACCGTCAACCGCCGGTCGCCGCCTTTGCGCAACAACTCGATCAGCCGAGCGCGGACGACGAGCGATCGTGCGGAGCTCGGTGGGTGGTACTTCGTCAGCGCGCCGGCAGGCACGGAGGGTAACGCCGAGGTGCTGACGTCGTTCGTGGTGAGCCGCAGTGCCGGATCGTGGCGCAGGATGGCGGTCTCCAGCTCACGCAGTGCCGGACTCGGGTCGATACCGAGCTCGTCGGCGAGGTGTTGGCGCACAGAGGAACTGACCGCCAATGCATCCGCCTGGCGGCCCGATCGATACAACGCAAGCATGAGCTGGCAATGCAGTCTTTCGTTGAACGGATGCGCGACGACCAATCGCTCCAGTTCACCGATCACCGCATCGTGTCTGCCCAGAAGGAGGTCGGCGTCTATACGGTGATCCAGCGCGGCCAACCGCAGCTCGTCGAGGCGCGCCGCGTCGGTGTTGGCGAATTCCGGTGGGCCGAGGTCGTCGAGCACAGCGCCTCGCCACATGGCGAGCGCCTCGGCGAGGAGCCCGGCCGCGCGCTCCACCTCGCCGAGGTTCAACGCCTCCCGGCCCGACTCCAGCAGACACTCGAACCGCGCCGCGTCGACTTGGTCGGGGCTGACGAAGAGCCCATAGCCCGCGCGCCGGGTGAGAAGGGCATCGTGCACGCCGATGCCGGCCAGGCGCCGCCGGAGATGTGAAACGTGGCTGCGCAACGTGACATCTGCGCTTGCCGGCGGGTCACCCCGCCACAGCGCATCTGCGATACGGGCCGCGGGTATGCACTGATTGAGGTTGATCAGCAGCAGCGCGAGCAATTCCCGCTGCTTGCGCCCGCCAAGATCGAGCGGCTGTCCGCCTTGGACGCCGGCGGCCAGCGGACCCAGGATGCCAAACCATGCTTTCCCGGCACCCACGCCGTGTTCCACAAGATCAGCGTATGTGCGCCGGTACTGCGGCGAGATCGCTTCGGCCGTTCCTCTCACCCGCTATTACACATATGTGCAAAGGGGGGCTTGTCGTCGCCCGGTACGGTCACGTACCGTAACCGGTACCTGGGAGTACCACGACGAGGGGGCGACATGGGTGAGGCCACGGCATCTACCGCTGTATCGGAGCGTCGTTCGCCAACATGGAGATGAATGTCACGCGCGGGGGCCGCGCCGTGGTCTACCGACGAAAGGCGGGATCGACATCAACCACTCTCAGCCATTCCGAGCGGGTTTCGGCGTGACCGGGCAGCAGGTGGTCGTCGACGTCGGCCGCGGCATCGAGCTGTGCTACGAACAAATAGGCGACCCGAACGACCCGCCGATCGTGCTCATCGGCGGACTGGGGCAGCAGTTTCACGGCTCGTGGCCAACCGACCTCGCCACCGCGCTCGCCGGCCGCGGCTATCGCGTCACCCGGTTCGACAACCGCGACGTCGGCCGGTCCACACATATGGACTTCCCGCCGCCGAAGCCGCTCGCCATCTTCCGCGGAGGCAGCCATCCACGGCAGTACCACCTCGGCGACATGGCGCGTGACACCGTCGGCCTGCTCGACGTGCTCGGCTACAAGGATGCGCACCTGGCGGGCATCTCGATGGGCGGCATGATCGGCCAGACGGTCGCTGCGCACCATCCCGGCCGGGTGCGCACATTGACGTCGATCATGTCCACCACGGGTGCACGCCGCGTCGGACGACCGGCGCTGTCCACCTGGCGGCGGCTGGCGACCGCCAAGCCGCCACGCACCCGCGTCGAGGCGATGGATCGCGACCTGGCGATATTTCGTCACATCGGATCGCACGGCTTCCCGTTCGACGAGGAGCGCGTCCGCGAAAGGGCGAGGATCGGCTGGGACCGCGATCAGTCCAGCGCAGGCACCCCGCGCCAGCTGGCCGCGATCTTCGCGTCCGGGGACCGCACGGCCGAACTGGCCGCCATCGATGTGCCGACGTTGGTGATCCACGGCGACCGGGACCGGATGGTTCACCCGACCGGAGGCGCCGCGACAGCGCGCGCCATTCGCGGGGCCCGCCTGGAAACGATCCCGGGCATGGGTCACGACATGCCCGCCGGGATATGGGATCGAGTCGTCGACCTGATCACCGCGCACACCGCGTCGGCGCCGATCAATCACAGCGAGTTAGAGGAGCAACGATGAGCACCCGTAGGATCAGCGGCCGCACCGTCGTCATTTCGGGAGCGGCATCGGGCATCGGCCGCGCTCTGGCGCAACGACTTTCGGCGCCGTGGCTGCCCGGTGGCCATCACCGATGTCGATGAGCGCGGCCTCAAGGAGACCGAAGCCGGCCTCGACGGCGCGAGCCTGACCCGGGTGCTCGACGTCCGCGACGCAGACGCGCAACGGGACTTCGCCGACGAGGTACGCGACTGGGCGCCCGCTCCGCTTGGTGCGGTGTTCAACAACGCGGGCGTCGCCGTCTCCTCCAGCGTGCTCGACTCGGTTCCCGAGGATGACGACTGGCTGTGGGACATCAACTTCCACGGCGTCGTCAACGGAACACGGGCGTTTCTGCCGATCCTCGTCGCGCAGAACGAGGGTGCGATCGTCAACACCTCCAGCGTGTTCGGCCTCGCCGGGGTGCCCAACCAAAGCGCCTACTGCTCGGCGAAATTCGCCGTTCGCGGGTTCACCGACTCGTTGCGCCAAGAACTGCGCGGCACCGGCGTGTCCGCCATCAACGTGCATCCCGGCGGGATCAACACCAACATCGTGCGCAACGCCCGGTTCCGCAGGGATCCAGACGGGCGCGGCCGCTCCCACGAGCAGATGGTCGAGGAATTCGCCGCGCTCACCATGACCCAGCCCGACAAGGCCGCCGAGATCATCCATCGCGGTGTCGAGCAGGGCAAGGCGCGCATCCTCGTCGGACCCGACGCCTATGTCTTCGACATCCTGACCCGGCTTGCCCCAACCCACTACTACGACATTCTGAGCAGGTTCGAGGCTCGGTTGCGTCGGCGCGGTCGGCAGCAAGCCGTCTCGGGGGTGTGACCCGACATGCGCGCGGTCGTCATCACAAAGCACGGTGACCTGTCCGTCCTCAAGGTCCAGGACAGGCCGGACCCGCCGCCGCCCGCGGCAAATCAGGTGCGAATCGCGGTCAAGGCCGCGGGCGTGAACTTCGCCGATCACCTTGCCCGCGTTGGGCTTTACCCGGATGCGCCCAAGCCGCCCTGCGTTGTCGGCTACGAGGTGTCGGGAACCATCGAGGCAGTCGGCGACGGGGTCGACCCTGCACGCGTCGGCGAACGGGTCTTCGGCGGCACCCGGTTCGGCGGCTACTCCGAAATCGTGAATGTGTCTGCCGCCGACGCCATACCGCTGCCCGAGTCGCTGAGCTTCGAGCAGGGTGCGGCGATTCCCGTCAACTACGCCACCGCATGGGCCGCACTGCACGGCTACGGATCGCTTCGCGCCGGCGAGCGCGTGCTGATCCACGCAGCGGCCGGCGGCGTCGGCATCGCGGCCATTCAGCTGGCGAAGGCCGCGGGAGCAGAGATCCACGGCACGGCGTCTCCGGGTAAGCATGCGCGGCTCGCCGAGTTCGGTGTCGACCGCGCGATCGACTACCGCAAGGACGGTTGGTGGAAAGGCCTGCCGCCCTACGACATCGTGCTCGACGCGATGGGCGGGAAGTCGCTCAAGCGGTCCTATCGATGTTGCGGCCGGGCGGCCGGGTGGTCGCGTACGGCTTCTCCGCCATGCAGCAGGGCGAGAAGCGCTCGCTGCGCACGGCACTGCCTCAGCTACTGCCGATGTTGCGCGGCTTCAATCTGGTCAACCAGCTTTCGGACTCGAAAGCCGTCATCGGGTTGAACATGCTGCGGCTGTGGGACGACCGCGGCACGCTGGAGCCGTGGATCGGTCCGCTCGAGACGGCGCTGGCCGACGGCGTCGCCGTGCCCATCGTCCACGCGGCCGTGCCGTTCGCGAACGCCGGTGAGGCGCACCGGATACTCGCCGATCGGGAGAACGTCGGCAAGGTGGTGCTGGTGCCCTAGGCGGTCGCCTTTGCCCGCTCGAACATCGCCGAGTCGTGCGCAGAGACGATGCACCAGGTCATCCTCCTCGCGGCGGTAGAGCTCGGCGAGCCGAGAGTGGTTGTCGCGCATCTTCTTCCGGTCGAAGGCCACCGCCGTTTCCATGGCCCGACAGGCTTCGGGGCACGTGGGTGCCGTCCAGCGATCCGTAGTGGTAGAAGGCGTCACCGCAGTGCAGTATCCACCGGTGGCCGGCGTCGACGGCGACGCAGGCATGACCGCGGGTATGGCCGGGCAGCGAGACGAGCACGATCCCGGGGGCGATTTCGTCGAGCTCCTTCGCCGCGGCGAACCCGCGCCAGGATTCCCCGTTGGGGCTGTGCTCGACGACATGCCGCTCGGCGGCCCACTGCTGGCGGCCGTACCGCACCTTCTCCTGGCGCGTCGGCGAGGTGAACGCGGCGAACGCTTCGGCGGCCGTGACGTGGATCTGGGCGTGCGGGAAGTCGGCGATCCCGCCGACGTGGTCGGTGTCGAAATGCGTGACCACGACGTGGCGAACGTCTTCACGGTCGAAGCCGAGTCGCTCGAGTTGGTGTGCCGCCGTTTCGGTGGGCACGAACACCGGTCGGGTGATGAAGCGCACCGGGCCCACCCGACCCGGCGGGTCGGCGCAGTCGTCGAGCCCGAAGCCGGAGTCGACGAGAACCAGCCCGTTGTCGGTCTCCACCAGCAACACATGACAAACACAGTGAGGCGAACGCGGCGGGTGCATCGTGCCGCAATTGAGGTGATGGACCTTCACTGTTCGCCCACCAGAGCAAGTACCTCGGCGCGGCCGATCTGGGTCACCAGGCTCGCCGAGTCGAAGTAGACGCGCTCGTTGACGATGCGATCGCCTTCGAAGAAGAACACCGCGATGATCGGCACCCGGAACGCCTTACCCGTCGGCGGTAGGCCGTAGAACTCGCCGAGATTGGTTCCCAGCAGGTCGAATTCGACGATCACCGCGTCGTCGGTGACGTGGTAGCGGACGTTGTCGTGGCGCTGGTCCGGAAAGGCGGTCCTGGTCATCCGGTAGTAGCCCATGACCTCGTCGTCGCCGTCGAAGACCTGACCCGTCGGCATGATCTCGTAGTGCGGATGCCCGTTGAAGGTGGCCAGCGTCCGGTCGAACTCCTTGGTCACCTCGGTGTCCATGTGTTCTGAGATGATCTCGAGGCGGCGCTGCCGCAAATCGTCGTCGATCATCCTCCAACTGTAAGCCGACGCCGGCGGGTGTCAGACCACCGATTTGACCGACGACTCGGCCAGCCCGTGCCGTCGCTGCCGTTCAATGGTCGCCAGGTAGAAGGCTGAGCCGAAGGTCGAACTGCGTGAACAAGAACAGTGCGAAGTACAGCCATGCGTGCTTGATTCCGCGCCTGCGTCCGTCGACGACTGCCCACACCGCCATGATCACGCTCATGATCGTGTAGTCGGCGACCTGGGAACTGGACGAGGGATTCACGTACCCCATGGCGATGAACTGCGCCCAGGTGGCCTGGCCCCAGAACGGGTTCTCGGCGTACTCCTGCACATAGCGGATGTTGAAGTACCAGGTGACAGGTAATGAAACGATGCCCAAGACCCAGAAGAAAATCTCCAGCTGTGGACAGCTGCGGGCCGGCAGGCACGCGCTTGAAGATGGCTGGATTCGACTTGACGATGAACGCGATGACCGCGATGCCGAGGATCGCGTGCACGATGAGGGCAACCATAGGCGGAGTCTTTCGGCCGATTTGAGTTTTGTCAATATTGACATAACTTCATAAGGTAATTTACGCACATGGTCCGACCTGCCCAGACGGCGCGCAGCGAGCGCACGCGCGAGGCGCTGCGGCAGGCGGCGGTGGTTCGGTTCCTCGCCCAGGGTGTCGAGGACACGTCGGCCGAGCAGATCGCCGCCGACGCCGGCGTGTCGCTGCGGACCTTCTACCGCCACTTCGCCTCGAAACACGATCTGTTGTTCGCCGACTACGACGCCGGTCTGCATTGGTTCCGGACGGCCTTGGCCGAACGGTCGCCCGACGAGTCGATCATCGACTCGGTGCAGTCGGCGATCCTGGCGCGACCGTACGACGACTGGGCCGTCGCCAAGATTCCGACGTTGCGGGCACAGGAACTCGACGCAGGCCGGATCGTCCGGCACATCCGCCAGGTCGAGACCGACTTCGCCGAAGCCATCGAGGAGCACCTGGGCGGTGATGACCCGCCCGAGCCCGGCACCGACGAACGGATGCGCATCACCGTCACCGCGCGCTGCATCGCCGCCGCGGTGTTCGGGGCGATGGAGGTGTGGATGCTCGGCGAGAACCGGTCGCTGCCCGAGTTGACGCGGCTGACCCGGGAGGCGCTGCAGACCTTGAGCAAGGGAATCGGCGACACCCTCTGAGCCGAAGTTTCGTCATTATTGACAAAACTTTGTGCCCGTGCCAGCCTCAGCCAATGGCGGACTTTGACGCGATCGTCGTCGGCGCGGGCCACAACGGACTGACCGCAGCCGCATTGCTCCAGAAGGCCGGGCTGCGCACGCTGTGCCTCGATTCCAAGCTGTACGCCGGCGGAATGGCTTCCACCGTCGAGCTTTTCGACGGCTACAAGTTCGAGATCGCCGGCTCGGTGCAGATTCCGACGTCGGCGACGGTGAGCCGGGAACTCGGCCTGGACGACGCTGCCGACGGTCGACCTCGACGTGATGTCGGTGTCGCTGCGCGGCGTCGGCGACGAACCGCTCGATCTACTACACCGACCCGATGAAGCTGATGACGCACATCAACGAGGTGCACGGCGCCGAGGCGGTCAACGGGATGGCCGGGCTGATGGCCTGGAGCCAGGCGCCGACCCGGGCGCTCGGCCGCTTCGATGCCGGCCAGCCGCCGAAGACGCTCGACGAGATGTATGCCTGTGCGACAAACGAATTCGAACGCTCGACGATCACCGACCTGCTGTTCGGGTCGGTCACCGATGTGCTCGACCGCTACCTTCCCGACAAGGAGAAGCACGGCGCGCTTGCGCGGCATGCTGTCGCTGCTGGCGGTCAACACCACCTACCGCGGGCCCGGCGACTCCCGGCACCGCCGCGGCGCTGGCGTACGGCTTCGCGGTGCCCGACGAGAACGCACTGCTGGTGAAGAAGCTGCAGGGCGGCATCGGCGCGCTCACCGCACACCTCGGCGAGCGTGTTCACCTCGAGCGGCGGCGAGCTGCGGCTGCGCAGCAAGGTCGACGAGATCCTGGTGACCGACGGACGCGTCACCGGTGTTCGGCTCGAGGACGGCTCGACCGTCGCCGCGCCGATCGTCGTCTCCGGCGTCGCACCCGATCTGACGGTCAACGGTCTGGTCGACTCCAACGCGGTGCCCGCCGACATCCGCGAGCGCTTCTCCCGCATCGACCATCGCGGCAGCTATCTGCAGATGCACTTCGCGCTCGACGGAGTACCGGAGTTCGCGGCACCGTACGAGGTGCTCAACGATCCCGCCATGCAGTCCAACATCGGCATCTTCAGCACCCCAGAGGAACTGCAGCAGCAGTGGGAGGACTGCCGGCGCGGCATCGTGCCCGCCGACCCGTCGATCGCGCTGCAGATTCCCGTCGGTCAACGACCCCGACCTTGCGCCTCCCGGCAAGCACGCGGCGTCGGCGTTCTCGCTGTGGTTCCCGGTCGAAGAGACCCAGTCCAGCTACGGCGAGATGAAGGTCGAGATGGGCCAGCGGGTCATCGACAAGATCACCAGGCTGGCCCCGAACTTCGAAAGCCTGATCATCAGGCACACCACCTTCACGCCCAAGCACATGGGCACGATGTTCGGCGCGCCCGGCGGCGACTACTGCCACGGGCTGATCCATCCCGACCAGATCGGCCCCAACCGCCCCGGCCCGAAAGGCTATGTCGACCAACCGATTCCGATCGACGGGCTCTATCTGGGCAGCGCGGGCTGCCACGGCGGCCCCGGCATCACGTTCATCCCCGGCTACAACGCCGCCAAGCAGGCGCTCGCCGACAAGGGCTGAAACTCGTCACCGCGAGCGTGCGTGTTTGCACACGACACGCCGCAGGTTTCTGTGCAAACGTGCACACTCGCGTGGCGTCGGGGAACCTGGGAGGCCTCGTGGTTTGGTCACTGCGTGTGATCGCCGGTGTCGGCGGGCCCGCTGGGCGTCGCGCCGCCCTCGTCGGACCAGTCGCCGCCTGCGTCGTCAGACTTGGCCGGATCGCTGACGACGTCGTCGCCGGCGCGCTTCCGCCCGGCGTCCAAATCGGCGGTCTCGGGCTTCTCCTTGTTCACCGACGAGGACTACCCGCCGAACAAGGCCTTCACTCACACGCTCGCCGATCGCTGCAGCGGAACGGGGCGCATCTTCCGCCGCGAGCGTGCGCAGTTGCATGGAAACCTGCGGCGTGTCGCGTGCAAACACGCACGCTCGCGGTGCAAGTCAGGCGGTGCAAGTCAGGCGGTCGCCGACACTCAGTTGTCGCGTCGACGCAACTGGTCCGCCCAGTCGCCGGGCACCCTGCCGCGCGGGCCGGGGACGGTCTCGTCCTTCGGGCGGCAGTCCGGTGCCGCGAGTTCGGGGCCGTCGTAGTACTCGTTGGTCTGAAAGTTCCAGAACCAGTCCTCGCCGGGTTCGAACGAGCGGATGATCGGGTGCCCCGTCTCCCGCCAATGCGCTGACGCGTGGCGTGCCAAAGAGTCGTCGCAACAGCCGATGTGACCACAGGCCGCGCACCGCCGCAGATGCACCCACCAACCGCCGGCCGCATCGCATTCGACACAACCGGTGCCGCTCGGCGGAACTGTGGGATCGACCTCAGCGCTCATGAACAGCGAGCCTACAGACAAGCGCAGTAGCGCCGTTCAACACTTAAACTCACCGCGATTCGATCAAAATGAGCGAAACCAAATGCCTTGGGGCAACCAGCGAATTCCCCTTATTGACGCGGACGTTTGCCTGTGACGCACGTTGACAGCTAATAGAAGCCCTCTTAGCGTCCCGCCCAACATACGCATGAGGGGAATGGATTTGGGACTCGCAGAGGGGTGGTCGCGCGCCATGGCATGGAGGCCGTTGGCGTCATGCCGTTCTTCGCTACGCGCGCATGTCTCTGGGCGAATTAGGTAACCCGGTGCCAGCACTGATTGGCCGGCGACCATGAGCGGGATCGCCTGGTCCAAGCCCGCTTTTTCAATGGGCGATTTCGTCGTGCTCGCCGGGGAGACCTTCGCCGCGACGTTCCGCCGTCCCTTCGCCATACGCGAATTGATCGATCAGATCTGGTTTGTGGCCAGGGTGTCGATCGTTCCGACGCTCGTGCTGTCGATCCCCTACACCGTGCTCATCGTCTTCACCTTGAACATCGTGCTCATCGAGGTCGGCGCCGGTGATCTGTCCGGCGCGGGCGCAGCGCTGGCATCGGTCACGCAGGTCGGTCCCGTGGTCACCGCGATCGTCGTCTCCGGCGCGGGCGCCACCGCGATGTGCGCCGATCTCGGCGCCAGGACCATCCGCGAGGAGATCGACGCGATGAAGGTGATCGGCGTCAATCCCGTCCAGGCGCTGGTCGTGCCGCGGGTGATAGCGGCGACGTTCGTGGCGCTGTTGCTCTATTCGGTCGTCGCCGTCGTCGGTCTCTCGGGGAGCTACTTCTTCGTCGTGTTCGTACAGAACGTCACGCCGGGCGCATTCGTCGCAGGCATGACCCTGCTGACCGGGCTACCGCAGGTGATCGTCTCACTGGTGAAGGCACTGCTGTTCGGGCTCTCGGCTGGGTTGATCGCCTGCTACAAGGGTTTGAACGTCGGTGGCGGCCCGACGGCAGTGGGCAACGCCGTCAACGAAACCGTCGTCTTCGCGTTCATGGCGCTGTTCCTCATCAACATTCTGGCGACGGCATTCGGCGTCAAGGTGGCGCCGTGACCGCAGAGGTGGACGGCCCGTCGCGGATAACTCAGGCGGTGGAAAAGGCGGTCGACCGCACCCGCAGGCTCGGTGAGCAGACGGCCTTCTACGGCCAAGCCCTCTGGCACACCGCCGACGCCATCCGGCGCTATCCGACGATGGTGCTGCGCCAGATCGCAGGCATGGGGATGGGAACCGGCGCACTGGCCGTCATCGGCGGGACGGTGGTCATCGTCGGATTCCTCACGCTGTCCACCGGCGCGTTGATCGCCGTCCAGGGCTACAACACCCTGTCGAATGTCGGCATCGAAGCCCTCACCGGCTTTCTGGGAGCGTTCCTCAACGTCCGGTTCATCGCACCGGCGACCGCGGGCGTGGCACTGGCCGCCACCATCGGTGCGGGCGCCACTGCGCAGATCGGCGCTATGCGCATCAACGAGGAGATCGACGCACTCGAGGTGATGGGCATCCGGGTGATCACATACCTCGCCTCCACTCGCGTCGTGGCGGGGGTGGTGGCGGTCATCCCGATCTACACCGTTGCCGTGCTGATGTCGTTCCTGGCGACCCGATTCGGCACCACGATCATCTACGGCCAGTCACGGGGCGTCTACGACCACTATTTCGATACCTTCTTGCATCCGACGGATCTCTTGTGGTCCTTCATCGAAGCGCTGGCGATAGCGGCGGCCGTGATGACGATCCACACCTATTACGGCTACACCGCGACCGGCGGACCGGCGGGGGTCGGCGAGGCGGTCGGCCGCGCTGTGCGCACATCGATCACCGCGGGCGTCTTCATCCTGTTGACCATCACACTGTCCGTGTACGGACGGTCCGGCAACTTCCACCTCTCGGGATGACTGGCCGATGAGCAACTCAGCCCGACGCACAACGATCGATCCCATCTGGTGGGCACCGGTGCTGCTCGTTGTCATCGTCGCCATCAGCGCGCTCACCGCGATGCTGTTCTCCGGCACGCTGCGCAGCTTCGAGCCCCTCACCCTGGTATCCGACAGAGCGGGCCTGGTGATGGAGGACGGCGCGAAGGTGAAGTTGCGCGGCGTTCAGGTAGGAGAGGTCACGTCCATAAACGCCGAGGCTGGCGCTGGGGGCGATCTGTCGAAGCTACAACTGAAGATCTACCCCGAACCCTTCAAGTACCTGCCGAGCAATCTCGAAGCAGAGATCAAGTCCAGCACCGCATTCGGCGCCAAGTACGTCGATCTGATCGTGCCTGCGGACGTCAGCCCCGAGCGGCTCAAGCCGGGGTCGGTGGTGCGCTCTCGTAACGTGACCGTCGAGGTCAACACCGTGTTCCAGAGCCTGCAGGGAGTGGTCCAGTCCATCGACCCTGCGAAGCTGAACTCGATCTTGTCGGCGGTGGCCGAGTCGGTGCGCGGCAAGGGTGATGTCATCGGGCAGGCGATCACCGACTCGAACAACGTGCTGCTCGCCGTCAACCCGCGGATGCCGACCGTTCAGCAGGACTGGCAGCTGTTCGGCCAGACGACGAAGGCGTATTCGGATGCGGCGCAGAACATCGTGTCGATACTGGATTCGTTCTCGACGACCAGCACGACGATCACCAACAACGCGCATGCACTCGACGCGCTGCTGTTGTCGGCGGTCGGCTTCTCCAATGCCGGCATCAACACGATCGGCGGAAACGACACCAACCTGGTGCGCGCGATGAACATCCTCGACCCGACGACCGCGTTGCTGATGAAGTACTCGCCCACCTACACCTGCCTGTTCCAGGGCGCCCAGTGGTTCCTGGAGCACGGTGGCCGAGATGCCATCGGCGGCAACGGAAAATCCGTGATCATGGACGCCGCACTACTGGCTGGAGACGATCCGTACCGCTATCCGGACAACCTGCCGATCGTCAACGCGACCGGCGGTCCCGGCGGCAAGCCGAGTTGCGGATCACTGCCCGACCCCTTGGCGAACTTCCCGGTGAAGTACCTCGTCACTGACACCGGGTTCGGGACCGGCCTCGATATACGGCCCAATCCGGGCATCGGATTCCCCGGCATCGCCAACTACTTCCCGGTCACCAAGGCCAACCCGGAACCACCCAGGATCCGGTACCCAGGTGGCCCGGCGCCAGGCCCGTTGCCGCCCTACCCGGGAGCACCGCCCTACGGGGCGCCCGAGTACGGCCCGGATGGGACGCCTCTCTATCCGCCACCACCGCCTAGCGAGGGACAACCATGAGGGGTGTGAACGGCCGCGCGCTCGTGCGGGTGGCAATATTCACGGCGGTGTGCCTGATCTTCACGTTCATTCTCGTTACGGTGTTCGGGCAGTTCCGATTCGACGACACCAACACCTACAGCGCGGTGTTCACGAACGTGTCCGGGCTCAAGGGTGGCAACTTCGTCCGGATCGCCGGTGTGGAGGTCGGCAAGGTCAGAAACATGACCCTGCACAAGGACGGCACCGTGACGGTCGAATTCGCCATCGACAAGAGCCTGACGCTGACCCAGGGCACCAAGGCGGCGGTGCGATACGAGAATCTGATCGGCGATCGCTATCTGTCTCTGGAAGACGGCCCCGGCTCGGTACGCAAACTGCAACCCGGACAGACCATTCCGCTCGCGCGGACGTCTCCCGCCCTGGACATCGATGCACTGGTCGGCGGATTCCGGCCGCTGTTCCGGGCCCTGGATCCAGACCAGGTCAATGCGTTGTCCGGCGAACTGCTGAAGGTTTTCCAGGGGCAGGGCGGCACCATCGCGTCCGTCCTGGCTCAAACATCGGCGCTGACAAACACATTGGCGGGCCGCGATGAGCTCATCGGCGAGGTCATCAAGAACCTGAACATGGTGCTGGGCACCTTCGCCAAGCACGACGACCAGTTCGCCGAGGGCCTGGACAAGCTCTCCGAACTCGTTTCGGGCCTCTCGGACCGCAGGAGCGACATCGCGACCGGGACGGCGTACATCAACGCCGCGGCGGCGTCGATCACCGGCCTGCTGACCGAAGCGCGGCAGCCCATCAAGGAGTTCGTGAACCAGACCGACCGGGTCTCCGGCCAGATCATGGCCGACCACGACTACGTCGACGATCTGGTGAAGACCCTTCCCGACGCATACCAGGTGCTGGCCCGGAACGGTCTCTACGGCGACTACTTCGGCTTCTATCTCTGCGATGCGGTGCTCAAGGTCAACGGCAAGGGTGGCCAGCCGGTGTTCGTCAAGCTCGCCGGGCAGGACACGGGACGGTGCACACCGAAATGACGCGATTCAAATTCAAGCGGCCCAACATCAAACCCCTCGCCGAGCGCAACAGGTTCGTCGTCGGCCTCGTCGGCATCGCAGTGCTCGTCGCCGCGGTTGTCGCGGCCTTCTCCTACGACAAGATTCCGTTCGTCAAGGGCACCTCCGACTATTCCGCCTACTTCGCCGAGGCTGGCGGCATCAAGCCCGGCAGCGACGTGCGGGTATCGGGCATGTCGGTGGGCAGGGTGTCCGATGTCAGTCTGGACGGCACGAAGGTGTTGGTGGACTTCACAGTTCGCGACGGCGTGGAACTCGGTGACCGTACCGAGGCAGCGATCAAGGCCGAGACCGTGCTGGGCACCAAGATGCTCGAACTGACACCGCGCGGTGACGGTGAGCTCACCGGCACCATTCCACTCGAGCGGACCAAATCGCCCTACGACCTTCCGGATGCGTTGGGCGACCTGACCACGACCATCAGCGGTCTCGACACCACGCAGTTGTCCTCGTCGCTGGCCACATTGGCGGACACGTTCAAGGACACACCGCCCGAATTGAGGATCGCCCTCGACGGGGTGGCCCGGTTCTCCGACACTCTCAACAACCGAGATGCTCAGTTGCGCAACCTCTTGGCCGACGCCAACAAGGTCACTTCGGTGCTGGGGAAGCGCAGCGACCAAATCGCCAAGTTGGTCGTCGACGCGGACGCCCTGCTCGCAGAAATTCTCTCGCAACGTGATTCGGTCGACGCGCTGATGAACAACCTCACATCGGTTTCACATCAGATATCCGGGCTGGTGGACGACAACCGAACGCAACTCAAGCCCGCCCTGGACAAGCTCAACGGTGTGCTCGGGATTCTGGACAACCGCAAGAAGGAACTGCAGCGCACGCTGTATCTCCTTCGGCGCTATGCGATGTCGTTCGGCGAGGTGCTTGGCGCCGGGCCGTTCTTCAAGGCGTCGCTGGTGAACCTGGCTCCCGGGCAGTTCTCCCAGCCGTTCATCGACGCGGCGTTCTCCGATCTGGGTCTTGACCCCAACACGATGCTGCCGTCGCAACTCGTCGACCCGGGCGTCGGCCAGCCCGGAACCCCGGCACTCCCGGTGCCGTTCCCCAGGACCGGGCAGGGTGGCGAGCCCAATCTGAACCTGCCGGATGCCATCACGGGCAAACCCGGCGATCAGGGTTGCGGTCCGCCCGGCTTGCCGCTGCCCGGCCCTACCGGCTGCTACCCGTACCGCGAGCCCCTGCCTGCGCCGCCGCCAGGCGGGCCGCCTCCGGGACCGCCCGCGCTGGGGCCTGCGCCGGGTGAGCTGCCGCCGCCGACCATTGCGCCGCCGAACCCTGCGGCTGCCGAAGGCGGTCCGCCTGCGAATCCTGCGGATTCCGGAGGGGGACAGCGGTGAACAAGCGAATTCTCCGAATCGCCACGGCGGCAGGCCTCGTCATCATCCTGGCCGTCGCCATCATCGGTGGTGGCGACCCCGTGGTGGAAGAAGGTGACAAAGGAGTTCTACTCGGCGTACTTCGCCAACGCCAACGGCCTCTACACCGGCGACGAGGTCCGCATCCTCGGTGTCGCGGTCGGAACAGTGGAGGCGATCGACCCGCAACCCGGCAACACCAAAGTCACCTTCTCGGTCGACCGAAAGTACCCGATACCTGCCGAAGCCAAGGCGGCGATTCTGTCGCCGTCGCTGGTCACCGCCCGCGCCATCCAGCTCGTGCCTGCGTACTCCGGCGGCCCGAAACTCGCTGCAGGGGCGACCATTCCGCAGGATCGCACGGCAGTGCCCATCGAGTGGGACGACTTCCGCCAGCAGCTGGAGAAGCTCACCGACTCCCTGCAGCCGACGACACCAGGTGGACCGAGTGAGGTGGGCGAGTTCATCAACACCGCCGCCGACAACCTGCGGGGGAACGGTGACACCGCGCGTGACACGGTGATCAAGTTCTCGCAGGCGGTTTCGGCCCTCGGCGACCACAGCACGGACATCTTCAGCACGGTCCGCAATCTCCAGCTGCTCGTGTCCGCGCTGTCGTCGAGCAGCGACCTGCTCGCCGCATTCAACACGAACCTGGCCGATGTGACGACGGTGCTGTCCAACACGCCCGACGAAATAGCCAACGCGACGAGGGGTCTCGACGGCGCGGTGAACGACCTGCGTGGCTTCGTCGCCGACAATCGGGAAGGACTCGGCGTCACCGTCGACCATCTCAACTCGATCACCACCGCACTGAACGACAGCCGGGGCGACGTCAAGCAGGTGCTGCACATCGCTCCGACGGTGTTCCAGAACTTCATGAACATCTATCAGCCCGCGCAGAGCGCCGTTACGGGCATCCTGGCTCCGGTCAACTTCGCCAACACCGTTCAATTCATCTGCAGCGCAATCCAGGCCGCGTCGCGCAGAGGGTTCGAGCAGTCGGCGAAGCTGTGCGTTCAATATCTTGCGCCGATCATCAAGAACCGCCAGTACAACTTCCCGCCGCTGGGCGTCAACCCGTTCGTGGGAGCCTCCGCGCGCCCGAACGAGATCACCTACAGCGAGGACCGGCTCAACCCGCACCTGCCGCCGGCTGCACCCTCGAATGCTGCCGCCCCTGTTGCCGAGGCCGGACCGCTGCCCGCCGAAGCGCCGCTGTTGGGTGGGCCACCGCCCGAGGCGAATCCCACCGACGCCAGCCAGGGACTGGAAGGTCTGATGGTGGCGCCGGCGAGCCAACCCGCCGAAGCGCCGCCGCCTGGCGGCACACCGTGAGGCGCGAGCTGACGGCGGCGTTCATCGTCGCGTGCATGTTGATGATTCCCGGTTGCCAATGGCGGGGCCTCAACTCGCTGACCCTGCCGGGAACCGAGGGAAGCGGCAACGGTTCGTACACCGTTCAGGCGCAGTTGCCCGATGTCGTGACGATCCAGCAGAACACCCGGGTGCGGGTCGCCGACGTCAACGTCGGCAACGTCACCAAGATCGAGGTGCAGGACTGGCACGCGCTGGTGACCATGCGCATCGACGGCGACGTTCACCTGCCTGCGAACAGCACCGCCAAGGTCGGAACGACGAGCCTGTTGGGCGGCATGCACATCGAATTGGCGCCGCCGACCAACGAGCCGCCACAAGGAGAGCTCAAGGAGGGCTCGGTGATTCCTCTGTCCTCGGCCAGCACGTATCCGACCACCGAGCAGACGTTGGCGTCGGTTTCGATTCTGCTCAACGGTGGCGGCCTGGGCCAGCTGCAGGAGATCAACCAGTCGTTCGCGAAGGCGATGGCGGGTCGTGAGGCCGACCTGCGCAGCCTGCTGACCCAGCTGGATACTTTCATCACGCAACTGAACAGTCAGACCGACGACATCATCACGGCCACAGAGAATCTCAACTCGTTGGCCGGGCAGGTGGCGGCCAACGACCATACCGTCGACAAGGCGCTCACCACCATCCCGCAGGCGCTGGCGGTGCTGGCGGATTCGCGCAAGAAGATCGCCGACGCCATCGACGCGCTCGGCAAGTTCAGTGCCATCGCCACCGACACCGTCAACCAGACCAAGGAATCGTTCGTGGCGAACCTGCGCAACATGGCGCCGGCGTTGCGGGAACTGGCGAACGCCGGGCCGGCACTGACCAAGGGGCTGGACTTCCTGTCGACGTATCCGTGGGTCAAGAGCACAGTGCCCAATTGGTTCCGCGGCGACTTCGCCAACATCACCCTCGTCATCGATCTCACCCTGAGCAGGTTGGACGCGGGGTTGTTCACCGGAACGCGGTGGGAAGGCAACCTCACCGAACTCGAGATGCAGTGGGGGCGCACGATCGGCCAGATGCCCAGTCCGTACACCGCAGGCAACCCGCTGATCGCCCCGTACCGCTGGGGAGCGTACTGACATGGTGCGACTGCCGCGCCGGGTGTGGATCCAGCTCGCGATCCTGGCGGCGATCACTGTAATCGCCGTCGGCGTAATGGCATTCGGCTTCGTGAACGCGCCTGCGCTCCTCGGGATAGGTCGTTACAACGTGACACTCGAGCTGCCCCAGTCCGGAGGGCTGTATCCGTCGTCCGTGGTGACCTATCGCGGCTCCGAGATCGGCAGGGTCTCCTCCATCGACGTCACCCGTGACGGCGTCCGCGCGGTGCTGAAACTCCAGTCGTCGACGAAGGTCCCCTCCGACGTGACGGCGGCGGTCCACAGCCGCTCGGCAGTCGGCGAACAGTTCGTCGAACTGTCCCCCCGCGGCGGAAGCGACGACAAGTCGCAACCGCTGCGCGACGGCGATGTCATCCCCGTTGGCAGGGCGCAGATTCCGCCCGACATCGGCGGCCTGCTGGACGCCACCAACAGGGCGCTGCAGGCGATCCCGCAGGACAACCTGCGCACCGTCGTCGACGAGGCGGACAAGGCCGTCGGCGGGCTCGGCCCCGAACTGTCCCGCATCGTCGACGGATCGACCTCACTCGCGAGAGAGGCAGGCAAGAACCAGGACTCGATCACGCAGTTGATCGATCAGTCGCCGCCGGTGCTGAATTCCCAAGTGCAGACGGCGGACTCGATCGCAACGTGGGCGGACCGGATGGCGTCGATCACCGGTCAGCTCAAGGCGCAGGATGCGGGGTTCGCCGACCTGCTCAACATGGGCGGCCCCACACTCGATGAGGGCACAGCGCTGTTCAACCGCGTCGCACCAGCCTTGCCGGTGCTACTGGCCAACCTCGTCAGCCTCGGGGAGATCGCGGTGACCTACCGCTCCGACATCGAACAGCTGCTGGTCCTGTTCCCGCAGGGGACGGCCGTCATGTCGGCGATCACCGCCGCGAACGCGAATACAAAGCAGGACTACAAGGGCATCTATCTCGACTTCAATCTCAACCTCAACCTGCCGCCACCCTGCAACACCGGATTCCTGCCGGTGCGGCAACAACGGTCGCCGTCCGACGTCGACTATCCCGAGCGGCCCGCCGGTGAGTTGTACTGCCGGATCCCGCAGGACTCGGATATGAATGTCCGTGGCGTGCGCAACATTCCATGCGAGAACAACCCCGCCAAGCGGGCGCCGACGGTCGAGATGTGCGAAAGCAACGAGGAGTACGTGCCGCTGAACGACGGCCTCAACTGGAAGGGCGATCCGAACGCGACGTTGTCCGGTCAGGGCGTGCCGCAGTACGCGCCCGGTCAGCGATCCGCGGCTGCCGCCGCCCGCGGGCACCGGCGCCGCGCATCCCACCGGATGCTGCGCCACCACCGAGTGCTCCTCCAGTCGCGTTCGCTCCCTACGACCCGGCGACCGGCGATTACGTCGGCCCCGACGGAAACCGCTACACCCAGGCCGACCTCGCGCACCCGCAGAACAAGACCTGGCAGTCGATGTTGGTCCCTTCGACGCCGTAGTGCTCTATGGTCGCGAAATGGCAATCAGCGATTCGCGCGAAGTGGTCATCGAGGCAACGCCGGAGGAGATCCTCGACGTCATCGCCGACGTCGAGTCGGCGCCGGACTGGTCGTCGCAACATCAGGGCGCCGAGATCCTGGACACCGACGAGAACGGCAGGCCGGGCAAGGTGAAGTTGAAGTTGAAGACCATGGG
The DNA here is from genome assembly GCA_963813275.1 of uncultured Actinomycetota bacterium. GTDB lineage: Bacteria > Actinomycetota > Actinomycetes > Mycobacteriales > Mycobacteriaceae > Mycobacterium. The sequence goes on from CAWEYH010000009.1 coordinate 41,312, forward strand.
TATTTCCGACGAACAGGTCGTGCAGTACGCCTGGACTGACAACACCGCAGGCTGGACGCTGGTCAGCTCGAGTCAGCTGAAGACGCAGAACGCGAAGTACACGCTGACCCCCGACGGCGACAAGACGAAGGTGCGCTTCGAGATCACCGTCGACCCGTCGGTGCCGATCCCGGGCTTCGTGTTGAAGCGTGCCATGAAGGGCGGGCTCGAGTCGGCCACCGACGGCCTGCGCAAGCAGGTACTCAAGATCAAGAAGGGCTCGTAGTCCAGTCTTGGCCATCACCGAAGCCCGCGACATAACCATCGAGGCGACCCCGGACGAGATCATGGGTGTCCTTGTCGACCTGGAATCGCTGACCCAGTGGTCGTCGACTCACCAGAAGGTCGAAGTGCTCGAGCGTGACGGCGAGGGACGCCCCACGAAGTCCCGCCAGGTGGTCAAGGTCGTCGGCATCAGCGACGAGCAGGTGCTGGACTACACCATGCACGACGACGGGGTGAGCTGGACATTGGTCAGCTCCAAACAGCAACGCGCGCAAGAGGGCCGCTACACGTTGACCCCCGCAGGGGACGCCACCGAGGTGCACTTCGAACTCACCATAGACCCGCTGGTCCCGCTGCCCGGCTTCCTACTCAGGCGGGGAGCCAAGGGCCTGATGGAGACCGCCACCGACGGCCTGCGTAAGCGGGTCATGAAGGTCAAGAAGGGCCGCTAGAGCTGCCGGTCGAGCTCATCGGGTTCGGCAATAGTCAGTACGGCGTCGACGATGTAGGGCTCTGCCTGCAGCTGGGTTTCCAGGTTTCGCAGCGTCGTCGCCACCCGCGACTCGACCGCGTCGCCCACCAGATCGACGCTGGCCACCAGGAACAGTTGCTTGGGGCCGACGAACACCAGCCGGACGAATCGCACCGCCGCCACCTCGGGAAGTTCTTGGAGACGCGCTATCGCCGCCTCCCGCAACTGCGGGCTGGCCGGCTGGCCGACCAGGAAGCGACGGTTGCGGTCGATGAGGACGACGGCGACGGCACCCAACAGGACGCCGACCAAGATGGATCCGATGCCGTCCCAGACCGCTTGGCCGGTGAGCTGGTGCAGCCCGATCCCCAGCACGGCGATCACGATGCCGACCAACGCCGCGGTGTCCTCGGCGAACACCGCACGTGTGGTCGGGTCGGACGTCTGAAGCACATGGGCCAGAAGGTCTCTGTCGAATTCACGTGCCTCACTGCCTAATTGCCGCACCGCCTGCATCAGCGACGTCGACTCGAGAATGAACGCGATGCCCAGCACGATGTAGGCGACGAGGTATTTCTCGGAGCTGGACTCGCCATGGAGCAGTTCTGTGACGCCGCGCCAGACCGACAGCGTTCCGCCGACCACGAACAGCCCGACCGCCGCCAACAACGACCACACGTAGGCCTCGCCCCCGTACCCCAATGGTCGCTCGGCGTCGGGCGGCCTGCTGCTTCGCCGGTTGGCGACGATCAGGAATCCCTGATTGCCGGTGTCGGCCCAGGAGTGCGCGGCCTCGGCAGTCATCGAGGCCGAACCGGACAACACCGCGGCGACCGTCTTGGCGACCGCGACGGCCAGGTTGGCGGAGAACGCGACGAACACCGTGAGCGTGCTTTCCGTTTCAGCCACCTGACCAGTCTGCGCGGTATCGGTCCCAGGGGCGCGACACAGGGTGTCGAAGTCGCCGTATCACCGCGCGGCGGCGTTACCTGCTCTTACGCTCACTGGGTGCGTTTGTCGTGGCCGCTGATCGGCCGCTCGGAGGAGATGCAGACCGTCAGGCGGCCCTGTCGGCCCCCGACGTCGGTGGCATTGTCGTTTGCGGTGCGGCGGGTGTGGGGAAGAGTCGCATCGCCCGCGAGGCATTGTCGGTGGCCGCATCGCAGGGCTGGGAAACCCGCTGGACGGTCGGCACATCGTCGGCGCGGGCGATTCCGCTGGGGGCGTTCACTGCCTGGGCCCCGTCGGGGTCACCGACACCGTTGCGCTGCTGCGCGGGGTGGTCGAGTCGCTGACCGCAGCGCCGCCGGGCACAAGGGTGGTTGTGGGTGTCGACGATGTCCACCTGCTCGACGATCTGTCGACGTTCGTGCGTGCATCAGATCGTGCAGCGCGGTGCGGCGAAGGTGATACTCACCGTCCGAGACGGTGCACCGATTCCGACGGCGGTACAGGAGATCTGGAAGGTCGCCCACTTCGACCGGCTCGACGTGGCGCCCCTTTCTCTCGACGAAACCACGACGCTGCTGTCGGCGGCCCTCGGCGGATCGGTTGATTCGGATGCAGCCGAGCGGCTGTGGAAGCTGACTCGACGGCAACGCGCTGTATCTGCGGAACATCGTCGAGCAGGAGGTTGCCGACGGCCGAATCGTGCTGGCAGCACGAGCAGTGGCGGTGGATCGGTGATCCGATCCTGCCGCCCGGCCTGGTCGAGCTGATCGAGTCGCGGATCGGCGACCTGCCCGCGGCGGTCAGCGACGTGATCGACGTGCTGGCGGTCGGGGAGCCGATCGACCTCGCGACACTGACGCGGATCACCGACGCGGCCGCCGTCGAGGAGGCCGACACGCGGGGCCTCATCACGCTCGAGCCCGCCGGGCACGGTATCGAGGTGCGGGTGGCGCATCCGCTCTACGGAGAGGTACGCCGCAGGCGCGCGCAGCACAGAGCCGGCTGCGACGGCTGCGCGGACTGGTCGCCACCGAACTCGCCGCATCCGTGACCGCGACGACTTGACGAGTCGTCGTGCGCCGGGCGACGTTGAGTCTTGACTCCGACCTCGCACCCGACGCCGACCTGCTCGTCAGGGCAGCGCACGGCGCCGTCTGGCTGGCGTGACCTGTCCCTGGCGGATCGACTCGCGGAAGCGGCGGTACACGCCGGGGCGGGACCGGAGCCCAACTTTGTTCGAGCGCACGCCTTGTCGTGGCTGGGACGCGGCGAGGAGGCGGAGGCTGTGCTCGCCGGCATCTGCGACGAGTGAGCTGACCGACCAGGACCGCGCCAGGCTCGCGTTCCTGCGGTCCAGCAACATGCTGTGGGCACTTGGTGACCCCGCGCGAGCGAAGGAACTCATCGACGAGGCGTCGCGCGTCGCGCCCGCCGACGCTCGCACCTACATCGACGCTTTCCTCACCGTGTACTGGTTCGCGATGGACCAGCCGGACGCGGCGGTGCAGGCGTCGAAAAGCCCTTGCCCTGGAGGATATTCCCGTCGTCGGCGCCGAGATAGCGTGGGCGCTCGCCCAGATATTCGCGGATGCAGGCCGCACCACCGACGCCGTTGCCGTCGCGGAGGCGGGATACGACGTCGCGACTCGCACTCTCGACGCTCCGCACATGAGGTTCAACATCGCCGACGCAGCACGTCAGCGCTCTGCTGCTGTCCGGTCGAGTTGCGGATGCGCTTGATGTCGCCGAGCGCACCCGCGAGCAGGCGGCGGATCTCCCCGGAGCGGCTCAGTTGCTCGGTGCTGCGGTGGCTGGTCGGGCCGCGCTTGGTGCCGGCGACCTGCACAGCGCGTGCCTGCTGCTGAAACAGGCAGTCGGAAGGATTGTCCGCGTCGCATCCCATCGGCTGGGGATACCGCTATGCGTCCCGCGCGCGACCGCACTCGCCATGCGCGGTCGAAACCGATGAGGCAGCGGCGGCGCTTGCCGCGGCTCGACGACGTGCAGCGCAGATTTCGGTCGCTGGACCACGAGCGGAGCCTGGCCCGCGCGTGGGTGGCCGCCGGCCAGGGCGCCGTCAGCGAGGCGATCGCGATCGTGCTGTCGGCGGCGGAGAGGGCCAGAGCCGACAGGACGATTCGCGGCGGAGGTGCTCTGTCTGCAGACCGCCACCCAATTCGGTGATCGCACCAGCGCGCCCGCGGTTGCGCGAGCTCGAGTCGATCGTCGAGGGGCCACGCGTCGGCATCGCAGCGCGGTTCGCGGCCGGCCCTGCGCGACGGTGACGGCGCTGAACTTGGCCGCCGTCTCCGAGGAATTCGAGCGCATGGGCGATCTCGTTGCCGCCGTCGATGCCGCCGCCCACGCCGCCCTCGCTTATCGTCGCCAGGACAAACGGGGGTCGGCGCTGGGATGCTCGACACGGGCGGACGCCCTCGCGGCGCAATGCGGCGGCGCCTCACGCCGGCGCTTCGGCAGGCCAGCGAGCCCCTGCCGCTGACCGATCGCGAAGCCGAGATCGTGATGCTGATCGGTGAGGGATTGTCCAATCGCGCGGTTGCCGAGCGACTGACTCTTTCCGTACGCACCGTCGAGAGTCACATCTACCGGGCCATGATGAAGACCGGAACGACCAGCCGCGACGAACTCGCCGCCCTGCTAGCCGCGTCGCAAGGGATCTATGTAGATCGGTTTGTACAGGCACGATGCTGCACAACATCGCGGCCTAAGTAGGAATTGTCCGCAATCAAGCGAAATTGCAGTGGCGCGTTACTGACGCCATCCCATACCGATGCGAGTGACGATTCCCGTCGTCGAATTGGCCTCGAGGGGGGGCCAATCCTGCCAGCGTCTGACGCGGACGGAGAACGAGATGAGTACCGCAGAATTGGCGGGTTGCGGAATGACCACAGAAGACCGGTTGCCCGCAGACGCCAGCGGGCCACAGGGAGCCGATCGCGATTCTCGGGATCGGCTGCCGCTTTCCGGGTGGTGTCAACTCACCGGATGACCTGTGGCAGATGCTCTCGCGAGGAAGGCGACGCGATCTCGGAGTTTCCTGCCGACCGCGGCTGGAATCTCGACGCGCTGTTCGGCCCCGACCCCGACGCACCGGGTGCCACATACGTCCGCGCAGGCGCGTTTGTGGACAATGTCGGCGATTTCGACGCGGCGTTCTTCGGGATCGGTCCGCGCGAAGCCCACGCCATGGACCCGCAGCAGCGACTGCTGCTCGAGGTGACCTGGGAGGCGCTGGAGCGAGCAAGGATCGACCCGACCTCACTGCACGGCAGTGACACCGGCGTGTTCATCGGCCTGGGCGGTCAGGAGTACGGCCCGCGCATCTACGACGACACGGAGGGATTTGCCGGCTATCTGACGACCGGTACCACGACCTAGCGTCGCGTCGGGTCGAGTCGCCTACACACTTGGGCTCCAGGGCCCGGCGGTGACGGTCGACACCGCCTGCTCGTCATCTCTGGTTGCGGTGCATCTCGCCGTGCAGATCGTTGCGGTCGGGTGAATGTGACTTGGCGGTGGCGGGCGGTGCAACCGTGGTGTGCTCACCGAGCGTCTACGTCGGTTTCGGCCGGCAGGGCGCGCTGTCCGAAGACGGCCGATGCAAGCCATTCGCTGCGGCGGCGGACGGGTTTGGCGCTTGCCGAGGGCGCCGGCGTGCTGGTGCTGGCCAGAGCTGTCGCGCGCGCGCAGCCTCGGTTACCCAGTGCTTGCGCTCATCCGGGGCAGCGCCGTCGGACAGGACGGAGCCTCCGATGTGCTGTCCGCCCCGAGCGGTCCAGCGCAGCAGCGGGTGATTCGACAGGCTCTGTTGGATGCGGACCTGACTGCGGGCTGACGTCGACGTGGTCGAGGCGCATGGCACTGGCACGAGGATCGGCGATCCGATCGAAGCCGAAGCGTTGCAGGCGACATACGGCAAGGCGCACTCGGCGGCGCGGCCACTGCTGGTCGGCTCGGTCAAGTCGAACATCGGTCACACGCAGTTCGCCGCCGGCGTCGCCGGAGTGATCAAGATCGTGCAGTCGATCCGGAACGGGGTGGTGCCGGCGACGTTGCATCTGGATTCGCCTACACCGCAGGTGGATTGGTCGTCCGGAACGATCGAGGTGGTCGGCAGCGCGCGTCCGTGGCCCGACCAGGCCGACCGACCGCGGCGTGCCGGAGTGTCGGCGTTCGGCATCAGCGGAACGAATGCCCACGTGATAGTGGAGCAGGCGCCGCCGGAGTTGCGCGACCGTGGAGTCGGCTCCCAAGCGTCCGCTGGTGGTGCCATGGGTGTTGTCCGCGAAGTCGGCGTCGGCATTGGCCGAGCAGGCGGCCCGGCTGCGGCAGTTCGTCGAGCAGCACACCGACGTGGATCCGAACGATGTCGCGTACTCATTGGTCACCACCCGGGCGTCGTTCGACCACCGCGCGGTGGTGGTCGGAGCCGAACGTGACGAGTTGTTGAGCGGGTTGGCGGCGATCGCCTCCGGCGCGCCTGCACCGAATGTGGTGACCGGAAAGGCCGCTGCCACGGGAGGAACGGTCTTCGTCTTCCCCGGCCAGGGATCTCAGTGGACGGGCATGGCGGTCGAACTGTTGGACACCGCACCGGCGTTCGCCGATCAGATGCGGCGCTGCGATGCCGCTTTCGCCGAGTTCGTCGACTGGTCGCTGCTCGAAGTCGTGCGAGGCGGCGTCGGCTCTCCGAGCCTCGACCGGGTCGATGTGGTGCAGCCCGTGCTGTTCGCGGTGATGGTGTCGCTGGCCGCGCAATGGCGAGCGCTGGGAATTCAGCCCGACGCCGTCCTCGGCCATTCGCAGGGCGAGATCGCCGCCGCCTACGTCGCAGGCGCTCTCTCGTTGCGAGACGCAGCGAAGGTCGTCGCGTTGCGCAGCAAGGCGATCAGCGCAATCGCGGGAACCGGTGGCATGGTGTCGATCCCGCGGCCCGCCGAACGGGTTCTGCGCATTCATCGAACCGTGGGGTCAATCGATTTCCGTTGCCGCGCAGAACGGTCCGTCTTCGACCGTCGTCACCGGGAGTGCGGCGGCGTTGGACGAGCTCATGGCCGGATGCGAGCGAGATGACGTGCCGGCCACGCGGATTCCCGTCGACTACGCCTCGCATTCGGCCCAGGTCGAGGCGTTGCGGGAGACACTGCGCGAGTCGCTCTCCGGACTGCAGCCGCGAACCGGCGAGATCGCATTCATCTCCGCGGTCACCGGCGCCGGGCTGGACACGTCGATCCTCGACGGCGACTACTGGTTCGCCAATCTGCGGCAACCGGTGCTGTTCGAACAAGCCGTCCGATGGTCGTACGAACACGGCTATCGCACGTTCATCGAGTCCAGTCCGCATCCGGTGCTGACCGTCGGCATCCAGGAGTCGCTGGAGGACTACGGCGACGACCACAGCGTGGTCGGGACGCTTCGACGCAACGAAGGCGGCATGCGACGGTTCCTGCTGTCGGCCGCCGAGGCCCACGTACACGGGAAATCGCCGAACTGGGCGAGCATGTTCGACGACACCGGTGCGTGTCGCATCGACTTGCCCACCTATGCCTTCCAGCGGAAGCGCTACTGGATGGACCCCGGGCCCGGCTTCGTCGACGCGAGCAGTCTCGGCGTCGCCGCCGCGGAGCATCCGCTGCTCGGCGCGGTTGTGGCACAGGCAGATTCGGACGAGATCATTCTTCACCGGTCGATTGTCGCTCGCGTCCCATCCGTGGCTGGCCGACCACAAAGTGCACGGCGTCGTGCTCGTGCCGGGCGCGGCGATGGTGGAGCTGGCGCTACACGCGGGCGACCATGCGGGGTGCCCGCGGGTGGACCAGCTCGTGCTGCACGCCCCGTTGATCGTCGGCGAACACGGCGGTGTAGCAGTGCAAGTGGTCGTGGGCGCGTGGCGTGAGTCCGGCGAACGTCCGGTCCGGATCTACTCGCGGATCGACGATGGTGCCGACCGGGCGTGGACTCGCCATGCCGAAGGCGTGCTCTCGCTCCGCCCCGGATGCCACCGCCGACGACGGAGTTCGAACCAATGGCCGCCGGAGGGCGCGGAACCGGTCGACGTTTCCGAGGCTGTACCCGACGCTGGCCGCGCGCGGATACGAATACGGTCCGGCATTCCGCGGCCTGCGCTCGGTGTGGCGCCGTGGCGCCGAGGTGTTCGTGGAGGCGGAGTTGCCGGAGCAGGTGAAGGCCGACGCGAGCCGGTTCGGTCTGCATCCGGTGCTGCTTGACGCGATCCTGCACGGCATCGCTGCCGGCGGCATCCTCGCAGAATCGGAGCTGACCAGGTTGCCGTTCGAATGGGAAGGCGTGTCGCTGCATGCCGTCGGCGCAACCCGGCTTCGCGCCCGGATCACGCTCGTCGGCGACGACACGGTTGCCGTCACTCTGATGGACAACTCCGGGGCGTTGGTTGGTCGTATCGAGTCGCTTGCCCTGCGTGGGGTTTCACCCAGCCGGTTGCTGATGAGCGCCGCTGCCCATGACGCTCTGTACGGGCTGGATTGGGTCACTCTCGCGCCGTCCAACGGCAGCGCGGTCGGCGTCGTCACCGACAACGTGACCGTATTGCGCTGCCCGACAACAGTTGCGGAAAACGCAGCGGTCGCTGACGGCACGCGCCGAACGCTGGCGCATGTGCTGGACGAGGTGCAGAATTGGCTGTCGAGCGATTGTCACGACGACGACGCGCGACTGGTGGTGCTCACTCACGGGGCAATCGCGGTCGACTCATCCGAAGACGTCGCCGATCTCGGCCAGGCCGCCGTGTGGGGGTTGTTGCGGAGCGCACAGACCGAGAATCCGGGGCGCATCTTGTTGGCCGATGTCGACGACTGGGCCAGCGCCGATGTTGCGGTCGCCGAAATGGCTGAGCCGTGACGAATCGCAACTCGCGCTCCGTGATGGCGTGTGCTTTGCCCCTCGGTTGGTGCGCGCGCGAGCGGATCGCGGGCGCTGAACTCGTCGAGGCCGGCACCTGGCGGCTTGCCACGCTCGGCAACGGCACGCTGGACTCGCGGAACGTTGCCCTGCGCCCGTGGCCCGAATCCGAATCGTCCCCTGGAGCCCGGCGAAGTGCGTATTGGTCGTGCGCTGCAGCGGCGTGAACTTCCGCGATGTCCTGATCGCACTTGGGCTATATCCCGACCCGGCGTGCCGACGTCGGCAGCGAAGGTTCCGGCGTCGTGCTCGAGGTCGCCGACGATGTGGTCGGGTTCGCCCCCGGCGATCGTGTGATGGGTCATGTTCTACGGCGCGGGACCTGTTGTCGTCGCCGATCATCGGACGATCGCACACATCCCGTCGGGATGGTCCTACGCACAGGCCGCGGCGGTCCCGGCGGTTTTCCTCACCGCGTACTACGCGTTGGCGGACCTGGCCCGCGTCAGAGCCGGTGAGCGGGTGCTGGTGCACGCCGCCACCGGCGGGGTTGGCATGGCTGCGGTGCAGTTGGCTCGGCACTGGGGCCTCGAGGTGTTTGCGACTGCCAGCCCGGGCAAATGGGACACCCTGCGCAGCATGGGATTCGACGATGACCACATCGCGAACTCGCGCACGATCGAGTTCGAGCAGAAGTTCTCCGCGGCAACCGACGGGGCGGGTATGGATGTCGTACTCGATTGCCTGAAAGGAGAATTCGTCGATGCATCGCTGCGACTCTTGCCGCGTGGCGGGCGATTCATCGAGATGGGCAAGGCAGATATCCGAGACCCCGGCGAGGTGGCGACGCGGCATCCGGGTGTTCAGTATCGAGCGTTCGATCTCGTCGAAGCCGGTCCTGACTCGTGCGCAGGAGATACTTGGCGAGCTGGTGACGCTGTTCGAGACCGGCGAGCTGCGTCCGCTTCCGGTGCGTTCGTGGGACATCAGACAAGCGTCGGACGCCTATCGATTCCTCAGTCGTGCCCGCCACGTCGGCAAGTTGGTGCTCACCGTGCCCAGGCCGCTCGACCCCGAAGGCACGGTGCTGATCACGGGCGGTACCGGGGTGCTCGGGACGCTTCTCGCGCGGCATCTGGTCACTCGTCACGGCGCGCGCCATCTGCTGCTCATCAGCCGCAAGGGCCGTGCGGCCGACGGTGCCGCCGCGATCGAAGCGGAGCTCACCGAGCTCGGTGCGTCCGTCCGGATCGCGTCGTGCGACGTGGCGGACAGAGAGGCGTTGCAGCGACTCCTGGCCGAGGTACCCGTCGATCATCCGTTGACAGCCGTAATCCATGCCGCCGGGGTGCTCGACGACGCCGTGTTCGCGGCGCAGACGCCCCGCCACCTCGACTCGGTGCTGCGCCCGAAGATCGACGCTGCGTGGAACCTGCACGAACTCACCACAACTGCGGACTTGTCGGCGTTCGTGTTGTTTTCATCTGCAGCCGGTGTTCTCGGTTCACGCGGTCAGGCCAACTACGCCGCTGCGAATGCGTTTCTCGATGGGCTCGCACAGCATCGCCGACACCAGGGTCTGCCGGGTGTCTCGGTGGCATGGGGATGGTGGGCGCAAGGCAGCGGGATGACAGGCCATCTCGACGAGCGCGATCGCGCGCGCATGGTCCGTAGCGGATTCATCCCGATGTCATCGGCGGACGGACTCGCACTGTTCGATGCCGCGCTCTGCGCAGGCGCGCTCGTTCGTCATGCCCGCGCAACTCGACCTCGCCGCCATCCGGTCCGATACGGCGGTCGACGGGCCTACCGCCAGTGTTCCGTGGCCTGATCCGTGCGGCACGGCGCACCGCAGAGTCCGCCAACGCGGTCGAGTCGTCTTCCGATCTCCGAAAGCGGCTCTCTGCGATGAGCACGTCCGAACAGGAACACGAACTGCTCGGCGTCGTGCGTTCGCACGCGGCCGCCGTGCTCGGGCACGACTCCGTGGACGCTGTCGGCACGGATCAGGAGTTCAGGGAGCTCGGCTTCGATTCACTGGGCGCGGTCGAGTTCCGGAATCGGCTCAAGTCAGCGACCGGTTTGAAGGTGCCTACCAGGGCGGTCTTCGATCATCCGACACCGACGGCGTTGGCCCGGTACCTGGCCGGTGCACTCGACAATGACGGGGCTTCCACGCATAGCGCGCACGATTCGGACGAAGGAAGCGACCGGGCCGCCGCGGAGTACTGGCCGTTGACTGGCTATCAGCGCGACATCATCGCTGTCAGTGCACGCTATCCAGATCTGCCGATCGCGCAGGCGGTTGCCTACGCCCGCCTGGATGGCACGGTGAATGCGGGGCTGATGCGTGAGTGCCTGCGGCGAACATATCTGCGAAACGATGCGTTGCGATTGCGTTTTGAGTTCCGCGACGGAAACTTCGTACAGCGCGTCGGTACCGAGCTGCCAGATCTCGAGTACGTCGACTTCACCGGTGACGTGGAACCTGAGGCGTCATGCCGGCGCTGGATCGACGAGGCGGGTGAGCACGTGCTTCCCCTCGAGGGCCCGCTCACCCGCGTCGCCGTGCTCGTCGATCGGACCGATTCGTTCCTGATCTATGGGTGCTTCCATCACGCCGTGGGCGACGGATGGAGCGTCCATCTCGCAATGAGCCAGCTCTATCACGAATATAAGTCGGGGATATCCATCGCCGTCGCCGACGACGCTCCGATGCCGAGCTACCTGGACTTCGTAAGCACAGAGCGCGAATACCGAGACTCGACGAACTGGCTGGCTGATCGCGAGTACTTCGTCGGAGAATTCGGCGACGTTGAGCCCACCCTGTTCGCTCGACATGGGTCGGTGCGCACCCGTCGTCGACACCACTACACGTTGCACGTCAATCCCGAGAAAGCCCAACGCATTAGAGACACCGGCCATTCAATCTTCGCGTTCACCGCCGCCGCGCTCGGCGAGTATCTGCGCCGAATTCATCGAGGCCGCGACATCATCATCGGGGTTCCATTCCTCAATCGGTCAACGGATTCCGAACTACGCACGGTCGGCTGCACGGTCAACATGCTGCCGCTGCGAATCCCCGTAGACGATGCCTTGTCGATGTCCGAACTCGCCGATCGGATCACGGCGCAAGTATGGGAACTGCAGGCCCGGCAGCGATTTTCATACGGGGACATAGTCACGGCGGTTCAGGAACGAGGTGGGGCGTCCTCGACGCTGTTCGACGTCACGTACTCCTATCAAACGATTCCGGATGACGAACGCGCACGGGGATTATGGCAGAACACGGGCGTGCTGGCGTCGGGGTATGCACTCGACGCGGTCAACGTCACCGTTCTCGACCACGAGCGGGACGGCTCACTTGAGGTGGACCTGTTTTACGCCGATGACGTGTTCGACGCGAACTATAGGTTCACCGACGCCTTGCGTCATGTATTGACCTTGATCGTCCGTGCGCTCGACGCGCGCGATGATGCCCGTCAGCGACATCGACATGCTGTCCGACGCGGATCGAACCGAGTTGGATACGTTCTCCTCCGGAGCGCCGATCGATGCTTGACCTCGCGCAGAACATGACGGTGGACCGATTGGCCGTGAACATGCCCGGCGAACGCACCGCGGTGGTGTCCTGGGGCGGAACTCTGTCCTATTCGGAATTCGACACCGCCGTAGACCATATGGCAGAAGTGCTGCGCGCCATGGGCATTGAGCGTGACGATGGTGTCGCGGTAATCGTGCCCCGCTCACTGGAACTTGTCGTTGCGATCCACGGGATCCTGCGCGCGGGCGGCGCATACGTGCCGATCGACCCAGAGTACCCGGCGCTGCGCATCCGCACGATCCTTGAAGACAGCGGAGCACGTGTCCTCGTGGCCGGAACCGAATACGGCGGACTCGCCGATGAACTCGGAGTCGGGCGCGTCGAGCCGAGCCTCTCCGGGGCGGACTCCCGTCGATCAGGTCGTCTGCCCCGACGACTTGGCTTACGTCATATATACGTCGGGATCGACCGGCCAACCGAAGGGCGTGGAGATCGAGCACCGGTCGCTGGCGAACCGACTACGCTGGATGCAGCGGCGGTATCCACTCGGCCCGAATGACGTGATCCTGCAGAAGACATCGGTAGCGTTCGATGTCTCCGCATGGGAGTTGTTGTGGTGGACGATGGCGGGCGCGAGCGTTGCGTTGCTCGAGCCGGGCGGCCATCGCGATCCGCGCAAGATAGCCGCCGCGGTTGAGCGGCATCGGGTCACTGTGATGCATTTCGTGCCGTCGATGCTTGGCCCATTCTTGGATCAAACAGAGGCGCAACCTGATTCGATTCACCGGCTGAAGTCCTTGCGCACAGTGTTCTGCAGTGGAGAGGCGCTGACCCCGGCGCTGGTCGAGCGGTTCAACCGCGTGTTCGATCCGATCGGTGTTCCGCGGTTGGTGAATCTCTATGGGCCGACCGAGGCGACGGTGGACGTCAGCTACTTCGACTGTCCTTCGGCCGGTCCGGTCGATGTGGTCCCGATCGGAAAGCCGATCGACAACACGACGTTGCTGGTTCTCGACGAGCGCGGAAAGCCCTGCCCGGTGGGGGTGCCGGGCGAATTGAACATCGCGGGCGTGGGTCTGGCCCGCGGTTATCGCGGCCGTCCCGACCTGACGGCGGCATCGTTCGCCGAGGATGAACGCGTGCTGGGCGGCCGACGGTACCGGACGGGCGACTTCGCCCGCTGGCGGGTGGACGGCAACCTCGAGTTCCTTGGCCGCATCGACGATGAGGTCAAGGTCCGCGGCAATCGGGTGAACCTCGGCGAGGTTCAGGTCGCGATGGAGTCGTGTCCAGGTGTGCGGTCGGCGGCCGTGGTAGCCGAGCCGGCAAGCGATCTCGACACCCACGGCACCCACCTGATCGGCTATTTCGTCGGAGAGTTCGTCTCCGTCGATCAACTGCGCGATCACCTGGCGCAACGGTTGCCCGCGTACATGATTCCCACGAGCTTCGTCGAATTGAAAGCGCTTCCCCTGACAGCCAGCGGCAAGGTGGATCGTCGTGCGCTGCCCGGGCCGGGCACGCCGGATCGCTCGTCCGTCGAACCGCGTACTCGGGCCGAGGCAGCGCTGATGGACGTCTTCGCCTCGGTGCTCGGCGTGGGCTCCGTCGGCGTGCATGACAACTTCTTCACGGTTGGCGGTGATTCGATACTCGCGCTCGCCGTGCGCAGCGAGGCAGAGAAGCGTGGCATCGGGTTCGACATCGAGGAATTGTTCGACCGACCCACGGTCGCCGAACTGGCCGAGTCGATTTCGCGGCAGGCGCCGGAGCAGGAAGGCGTCACGGATGCGTTCGCATTGCTGCCTCTCATCGACCGCGCGTCGCTGCACGATGCCGAGGACGCGTTCCCCGCGACTGCGCTGCAGCTCGGAATGCTTTTCCACAGCATCGAGCGTGCCGAATCGACGATGTACAAGGACGTCTTCCGTTACCGCGTGGCCATGCCGTGGCGGGAAGAGGAGTTTACGGACGCTTTCGATCGGCTGATCGCGCGGCATCCCGCGCTGCGGTCGTCGTTCGACCTGAGTCAGCATTCCGTGCCGCTTCAGGTGGTCAGAGCACGGGTGTCACGAGCGTTCGACGTCGTGACCGGGGCAGGCGACGCCGAGGTCGAGGAATACATGGCTGCCCGCCACACGCAGCGGTACGACTTCGACTTGCGCACCGCTCTACAGTCTGCGCGCGTTCGTGCGAGACGAGGTGTGTGGATCTGGTCCTCGCGTTTCACCACGCAATCCTGGACGGCTGGAGTGTTGCGAACCTGATGCGCGAGCTCCTGCAGGACTACCTGTTCCGCCTGGGTGTCGATGTGCCCCCTATCGACGCCGAGCCTCCCTCGGCGTACATACTCAGCGAATATGTGCGACTCGAGAGGGAGGCGCTTGAAAGCCGTGCTGCGCAGGAGTTCTGGCGTGACACTCTGGCGGGATCGCACGCCACGTCGCTCGAGTCCTATGTCGCGCATGAAGCGGCGGCGACCGTCGAACCAATGGTGAAGGTCCTGATCCCGCGGTGGCTGCAGGATGGCGCTCGAGCAACTCGCAACGACACGTGGCGTACCGATGAAATCGATGCTGCTTACCGCGCATTGCGTTACCTTGCAAAGGCTTTCGGGTGAGATGGATGTGACGACTGGGCTCATCACTCACGGGCGGCCCGGCGTGCCGGCGCCGAGCTAGCCGCCGGCCTGTTTCTCAACACGATTCCCATCCGGCTCGACAAGACAACGCCGACATGCATGGATGCCGTCGAACACGTCGCCCGACTCGAGCGCACGAGCCATCGCTATCGGCGTTACCCATTGCAGGCGATGCAATCTGACGCCGGACGTCCACTGTTCAACACGGCATTCAATTTCGTCAACTATCACCTTTTCGCCGACTTGGCTCGTGCCACCGGGGTCGAGTTGCTCGACTTCGAGGTATCCGAGCGGACGAACTTCGCGCTGCTCGCGACCGCCGGCATCGATCCGCGCACTGGGCGGCTGTTCATGCGCGTCAACGGCGATCCGGAGGCCGTCACGGCCACGCAAGCACGCGAATACGCGAATGTGTACATGCGTGTGCTGGCGGCGATTGTGCGTGCACCCGAGCGTGCCCTCGATCCGCGCTCCGACGAGTTGACCGCTCGTGATGTGACGCAGATTGTCGCCGAGCAGGCGGCGGTCAACCCGACGCAGCCGCTCTGGTCTCCGACTCCGCGAGCTGGACGTATGCCGAGTTGGACTGCGCTGCCGAACGAATCGCGGCTGGTTTGTTGACTGCCGGTATGCCGCCGGGAGCGCGTATCGGCGTGATGCTCGACCGGTCGCCGGAATTGATCGCGACCGTACTCGGCGTTCTGAAAGCCGGCGCGGCGGTCGTGCCGCTCGATGTGAGCTACCCACGAACGCGGATCGACGCCATGATCAATCGCGTCGAACCATTCCGTGTCATTTCCGAGATCGCCGAAGTTCGAGCAATGCTCGACACGCCTGCGACAACGATATTGCCGGCAATCGACCAAGACAGTGCGGCATACGTCCTCTTCACATCCGGCTCGACGGGCGAACCCAAGGGCGTGACGATGCCGCACCGTTCACTGGCCAATCTCATCGCGTGGCAGAACCGGCAGCCGTCCGGTGCGGTCGGCGGTTCGACGCTGCAGTTCGCACCGCTGTCGTTCGACGTATCGTTTCAGGAGATCTTCTCGACGCTGTGCGGTGGCGGGACATTACGGTTGTTGTCCGAAGCGCAGCGCAAGGATCCGCGCCGCGCTGGTGCGCCTCTTGGCCGCCGAGGGTGTCGCGCGCGTGTTCCTTCCGTTCGTCGCGTTGCAGGCGCTCGCCGAGGCCGCTTCTTCCACCGGAACGTGGCCTGGCGTCGCTGCGTGTGCTGATCTCGTCGGGTGAACAACTGCGAGTAACGCCGGAGATCCGACGGTTGTGCGCCGGCTCACCCGGCGTGCTGCTGGAGAACCAATACGGCCCCACCGAAACCCACGTGGCGGCCAGCTACCCGATGACCGGTGCGCCGCAGGACTTTCCCACGCTGCCGCCGATCGGGACCGCTATCGACGGCGCGATTCTCGCGGTGGTGGGTCCAGACCTGCATCCGGTGCCGCCGGGCGTCAAGGGAGAGATCTGCATCGGTGGGCGTTGCCTCGCGCTTGGTTACGAGGGACGCCAGGATCTGACCGCAGAGCGGTTCGTCGAGGTCGGTGATCCACCCGCCACGATGTATCGCACGGGGGACCTCGGCCGATGCCTACCCGACGGCGATGTCGTCTACCTCGGTCGCGTCGACACTCAAGTGAAGGTACGCGGATTTCGCGTCGAATGCGCCGAGGTCGAGCTCGCGATCAAGTGCTTGTGCGGCAAGGCGATCCGCGCCGCGGCCGTTGTCGCCCATCGCCGCGATACCATCGATTCAGTCCTGGTGGCCTACCTCGTCGGCGAAATCGACGGTGTCGATACCGGCGGATGCGAGCGCGGCTGCGCGGCCTGCTGCCAGAGCACATGATTCCGCAGCGCTTCGTCTGGCTCGACGAACTCCCGCTCACGCCCAGCGGCAAGCGCGACGACAAGGTCGCTGCGTGAACTGCCCTTGTCGAGACCCTGCGGTTTCATCGACAGGTGCCGCGCCGTGCAACGGATACGAGCGAGCGATCGCGGACATCATGGCGGAGTTCGCGGGCGCCACAGCTTTGGTGCGGACACCAACTTCTTCGACGCAGGTGGCACGTCGATCGGCGCGATGCGGGTGGTCATGGCGATCGCGCGCAACTGGGGTGTCGAGATCCCGCTCGATACGTTCGTCGCCGCTCCGACAGCTGCCGAACTTGCCCGCGTGATGACGACCGGCGGTCGGTCCGGGCGTTCGATCCGCTCGTGGCGTTGCGCACCACCGGTGATCGTCCGCCACTATTTCTCGTCCACCCGATCGGCGGAAATGTACTGTGCTACCTCAATCTTGTCAAGCACCTTCCGGTCGATCTGCCGGTCTATGCGTTGCAGGCGGCAGGTGCCGAGCCCGGAACCACGCCGCTTCGCACGATGAGCGACTTGGCCGCGTCCTACATCGCGGCGATTCGTAGAGTGCGTCCGGAAGGGCCATACAACATCGGTGGATGGTCCTTCGGCGGCTACGTCGCCATCGAGATGGCACGACAGCTGGCCGACGAGGAACTGGCGCGTCTGATCCTGCTCGACACGATCGCGCTCGCCGACGGCCCCCGTGCTGTGATCGCCGAAAGTGACCTGATCACCTGGTTTTTCGTGGAACTGCTGTGGCATGCGCGACGGTGTGAAGGCGACATTGCCAACTCTCGAGTCCAGCGGGACGGATCCTGACGCATTGTTCGATGCGATTCTCCGCCGCGCGGTCGAGGCCGGAATCGTTCCCGCCGAGAGTTCGCCGCAGTTGATCCGAAGACTCTACGAGATATTCCACGCCAACTCCGAAGCAACGCTGAACTATCGCCACGAACCGTTGGATCGCGACATCACACTGCTGAGGTCGACCGAGCAATTGCCGGCGGTCGCTGCGCATGTCCATCGTGTCGTCGGCAGCAGGTTCACCAGCCCAACCAACGGCTGGGAGCGGCTGACGCCCCGAAGCCTGACCGTGATCGACGTCCCCGGCGACCACTTGTCGATGATGTCCGAGCCCAATATCGCCGATGTGGCGGCGAAGCTGGAGCGGCGCTTGCAATGAACACGCCGAAAGTATTGATCGTGGGCGCGGGGATCGGTGGTCTGACCGCGGCTATCGCCCTGCGCGCCAACGGTATCGACGTCGAGGTCTACGAAGCGGCGGCGCAGCAGCGGTCCAGCTGGGACGGCGCTGGGGCTGGCCAGCAACGCTATCAAGGTGCTGCGCGCACTCGGTATCGATCTGGCGGCGGGCGACTGCGGGCGAGCATTGGAATGCTTCGAGCTGCGCACTGCCCGAGGCAGATTGATTCGCTCACTGCCCGTTCAGGCGATCACCGCCGAACTCGGCGATCCGATAGTCAGCATCCACCGCAACGACCTGATGCGGACGTTGCAGAAGGCGGCCGGCGACCTGTCGATCCGTTACGGCGCCGAGGTCGTCGATTTCGAAATCGGTGCGGCGGGGTCAGCGTCACCTGTGCCGACGGCCGAACGACGCATGCCGATGTGCTGATCGGCGCCGACGGCATCCGATCCATCGTCCGGGCCAAGCTCGCTGGTGAGGTGCAACCAGTCGAGTACGGCTACGTATGCTGGCTTGCCACAACACCGTTCAGCCATCCGCGCATGGTACGCGGATACTGTGGCCACTACTGGGGCAAGGGGCAGCGATTCGGGCTGATCGACATCGGTGGGGGAACGGCCTATTGGTGGGGAACGAAGAACATGCCCGCCGCACAGGGCGCGCGAGTGGCGCGGCGGGAAGGCGGAGATACTCGCCGCCTTCGCCGGCTGGGCCCCCGAAGTGCCGCGGCGATCGCGCGAACACCGGCACGATGATCGTCAGCGTGCCCGCACAGGATCGGCCGTTCCTCGACCGTTGGGGCAGCGGCCCGGTCAGCCTGATCGGCGACGCGGCGCACCCGATGCTCACCAGCATCGCGCAAGGTGCGAGCTCCGCGATCGAGGACGGCTATGTGCTTCGCGAAGCCCGTCGCTCGGTGTCCGATCCCGTTGCCGCGCTGCGCGCTACGAGGATCTGCGCCATGAACGCACCCGCATGCTGGTGCGGACGTTCGCGTCGATAAGCCGGCTGGAGCAGGTGAAGAATCCCGTGGTGCGAGCGGTGCGAGACTTCGGTATGCGTTGCGCACCGACTCGGATCCTCAAGCTCGCACCATCCGTCCGATGAGGTTCGATCTGGCAGTGGAGTCATGCGTGATCACTCCCGGTGTACGACGCCCGCTCAGCCCGGCTCGAACGTTGGTTCTGGATCGCCGACCAGATCTCGCCGCTCAATGTGATTGCCCGCGTGCGTCTTACGGGTCATATCCCCGATGGAGCTGCTGAGCCGGGCAGCGGCCAATCTCGCTGCGGAATATCCGCTGCTGCGGGTGGCGATCCACGCCGACGCCGACGGGACGAACCCGGCGTTCGTGCCGTGTCACGGACTATTCCGATCCACACGGTGCGCGGAGATGACACGGAATGGGAGCGTACGTCGACGACCACGAACTCGCGGACGTCGCTCGACTGGCGCAGCGGTCCACTGGTGCGCATCGTCGACGTTGTCTCTCGATGCGCCGCAGGAAGTGCATGATCTTGTGCTGACGGTGTCGCACATCATCGCTGACGCGACGACCGCGCTTTCGCTGTTGCACAGGCTGGTCGAGCACGCCGCTCGCGTTGCCGTGACTTGTCGTGACGACCTCGTGGAGTCGCGACCCGTCATCGGTGCCCCCGAAGATCTACTACCCGCGCGTTATCGTGGCCCGCGGGGCATCGCCAGTGCGACCGGACTTGGCCGATCAGCTTGCCGCAGCGCTGGCCCGGCCTGGCAGGCTCACACCGGAGGTGAGCGGTGCCTCCATCGCGGCGTAGGACGCGGCTCGTCAGGCGCACGCTCACCTCGACACATGTCGATACCCTTACGCGACGGTGTCGGGCGGAGGGTGTCACCGTGCACGGCGCGCTCGCCGCCGCGATGGCGATGGCGATAGGGCCCACTGCGGCGCAACGAGCTGCGGGACGAATCTGCATCGGCTCGCCGATCGACTTCCGCGCGGAACTGAATCCTCCTATCTCGGCCGACGAGGCCGGCGCTTACGTGGCCACGGTGCCGTCGATAGTGCGTTTCGGTGGCGACCGTGACCTCTGGTCGATCGCCCGCCAGATCAATCGGTCGCTCAGCCGGCGCACGCGATTCGGACAGCACCTCGCGCTGCTGTTCGCGTTGCGCTTTATATGTCCCGCGTCGGTGGCTAAGAGCTCCAGAGTGTTTGGACTGATCGAGCGCAGCGGAATTCTCAACGTCTGCATCTCGAACGTCGGTCGTTACGGATTCGCGGCGCGGATCGGCGACTGGCGGCTGTCCGGCGCTCAGTTCATCTGCGGCGTATCGAGCAGCAGTTACTTCCTCGCGACTGTCAACACCAGCCACGACGAACTGTTCTGGAACTTCAGTTTCATCGACGGTGCGGTGTCCCAACGATCCGCACGGCGTTTCGCGGACGGCTGCGTCCAGACCCTGCTCGGTGCTATCGACTCGCCAAAGAGGTGATTCCGTTGGACGTTCTCGCACGGTGGCTTGCCAGGCACGCAGGCTGGGTAGTCGCGGTGGTGTCGGTTCTGCTGGTGGTCTCCGGGCTCTACTCCGTTCAGCTGAGTAGTCGGCTCAGCGGCGGCGGCTGGACGGTGCCGGGCTCGGAGGAAGCGCGCGTGGAACGGGCTCAGGACGCAGGATTCACCGGGCGTGGATCATCGAGCGTCGCGCTGCTGGTCCACGACGACAAATACAGCGCCCTGTCGCCCGAATTCGACGAGCGTGTCGCGGACGTGATCCAACAGGTCAGCCTCCGACCCGCGACTGCAGATCCGCAGTCACCCCGATTGGCGTTCGCTCACAGAGCAACAAAGGGTCGAGTCTCTTGGCCGCGATAGCAGGACGACGCTCACCACGCTCGAGCTCGGCATCGACGACGGCACGGCCAAACGGGTTCTGCCCGAGGTCGAACGCGGGTTGTCCGCGTTCAACGCGGCAGGGTTGCGCGTTCATCTGGTGGGGCAGGCGGCCTCAGTCGGCGCCATCAACGAGGTTGGCGCGGACGCTCTGCGCCGAATCGAAATGATCCTGTTGCCTCTGGTGGTCGCGATCCTGTTGATCCTGTATCGCAGTGTCGCCGCGGCGCTGATCTCGCTGCTCGTGAGCGTGACCGCGATCGTCATCGCGATGGGTGCGCTCACCTGGGTCGCCGGCGTCGTCGAACTGACTGTCGTCGCGCAGAGCATCGCCACGATGCTGGGGCTCGGTGTCAGCGTGGACTATTCCCTCATCATGATTCGTCGGTTCATCGACGAACTGACCAGTCTGGATCGAGGCGCTGCGCTCAGCAACACTATGAAAACCGCCGGACGCACCGTAGCTGCCTCGGGAGCCACAGTCGCCGCGGCATTGACGACGCTGCTCATCGTCGACTTGCCGTTGATCCGTTCGATGGCGGTTGCGGCGATCATCGTTGTCGTGGTGGCGATCCTTGTTTGCCTTGTCGTTCTTCCCGCGGTGTTGTACCTGCTCGGTGCCCGTGCGGCGGCATGGCACATTCCGTTGCTGCCGCCCAGCCGGGAGCGGGCCCGCCGCCGTTGGGGCGGGTTTGCCCGGGCCGTCATGGCCAGACCTGTTGCCGCGCTGGCGCTTACCTCCGTCGCTCTACTTGCCCTCGCGGTGCCAGCACTCGGATTGCAGACGGGCAGTGTCGACGCTTCCGCTCTGCCAAAGAGTTCGTCGGTGCGCGAGGGCAACGATCTGGTCGCAGAGCAGTATGGGAAAGACGCCGTCGAACCAATACAGGTCGTTGTCGAAGCAGACCGACCGTTCTCAGGCACAGAGGATTTCTCCAGCCTGGCTGCGATGACTACAGGCTTCGGTCAGCTGGATCATGTCGCACGAGTAGCCTCGCCGGTTCCTGTCTTGCGCGCCGTGATGGCCGCCGATCCGCTGGCTGCGATCGAACCCACCAACTTCCAGCACCTACCTGCGGATTCCAGAACGATCATCAATCGGTTCGTGTCGGCTGACCGCAAAACGATTGCCATCGACATATTTTCGAACGAGGGTGCCGGCGACCCCAACATCGGAACACTGCTGGGCGAGATTCGTGCTGTCGCGAGAGCGCACGGCTGCATCGGGCTGGCAAGTATCGGTCGGCGGTACGGCCGCCGTCGTACTCTCTGCTACTCAACGCATTTCAGATTCCAGTCCGATCGTCATCGCAATCATGTTGGTGACGATCTACCTGCTGTTGGCCTTCACATTGCGCTCGCTGTTGTTGCCGTGCAAAGCTATCGCGCTCAATTTGCTATCGGTCGGGGCGGCCGTCGGCGCTGTCGTGCTCATTTTCCAACACGGCTTCCTCGCAGACGTGCTCGGGATTGAATCGGTCGGGCCGATCCAGAATTTTGTGCCCATCGTGCTTGTCGCCGTGCTGTTCAGCCTCAGCACCGATTACGAGGTGTTCCTGCTGAGCCGAGTGCGGGAACGTTACGAGCTCACCGGCGACAATACCGAAAGCGTTGCTTACGGAGTTGTGGAGACCGCGCCGGTGATATCGGGGGCGGCATTTCTGATGGTCACGATTTTCGCCGCGTTCCTGGCAGTTCCGATGGTGACAGTGCAGCAGACGGGTTTCGCGACCGCAATTGCGATCGCAATCGATGCCACCGTTGTCAGGCTCGTCATGGTCCCGGCGGCCATGCGTCTGATGGGGCGCTGGAACTGGTGGCTGCCGCGCGGCTTGACTCCATACCGCGGCAAGCACCGGCGCGGGCATTCTCGTGCACCAGCCCGTATCAACGAAGTAGGTGCGCAATGCGTTCCATGACAGTGACGCATGCACGGTCGAAGTCTGTCGTCGTCACCGGCGCGTCGAGCGGTCTTGGAAGAGCCGCCGCTATCCACCTCAGTGAGCTCGGGTATCGGGTGTTCGCCGGTGTGCGAACCGAGTCGAGCGCCGCCGAATTGTCCAGGCTGTCGCCGTCGATGGGCAATCTCATCCCGGTGGTGCTTGACGTCACCGACGCAGCGTCCATCGCGCAAGCCGGCAACCTCGTTGAACGCCGGTGTAGCGACACCGGACTGTGGGCCGTTGTGAACAACGCGGGCATCTCTATCAGTGCACCGTTGGAATGCATTCCGATGGACGTGATGCGCACCCAGCTCGAGACCAATGTCGTCGGCGCACTTGCTGTCTTGCAGCGCTTCCTTCCATTGTTGCGCGCATCCAGGGGCAGGGTCGTCAACATCAGCTCCGGTGTCGGTAACGTCGCGCCACCGTATCTCGGGGCGTACGCGGCATCACAGTTCGCCAAGGAGGGGCTCAGCGATGCGCTGCGGCGTGAGCTGCGTCCGCTCGGGGTGTCCGTCTCAGTCATTCAGCCCGGCGCGGTCGCCACTCCGATCTGGGGGAAGGCACGCAAATCCGCAGACGAGATCCTTGCAGCCGCACCCGCTGAGGTCGTTGAGACTTACCGCGCGCGATTCATCGATTTTCTCAACATGAATGAGCTTCGGGCACAGGCGAGTAAGACGACAACCGCGGACTACGCCAATGCCGTCGCCGACGCGTTGGCGGCCAAGCACCCAAAGCCCCGTTACCGTGTGGGCGTCGATTCGTGGAGCAGCGCCATCGCCCGCCGCATGGTGCCTGATCGGATGATGGATGTATTGCTGGCAGTTGGCATTAGCGCGTCGACCAGGTCTTCCTCCTCGTACCGCCCCAGCAGGAAGTTGGCGTCATCGTGAAGGCGGGTGATCGAGTGGCGATCACTGCCAGCCGGCATGTGGAAGATGCACGTCGGCCGAAGGCGTGCCCGCCAAGTCGGGGCGGCAGCCGCTCGTAGGCTGTGAACCGAAGACCGTCGCCATCCGAGCCTTGCGCCCGCGCCTAAAGATAGTGGTCTGCAATCGATTCCAGGCGACAAAGGCCTCCCGATTGTCGGTCACGCCGTCGTAGCGTCGGCACTCGGAATGGAGTTCTTGCAGCGTCGGCTGGAAACCTACGGTGAGATCTCGTGGTCCCGTGGCTTGGGCATGCCGTTCGTAGTGGCGTTTGGACCGGACGCAGCGCAGGAAGTGTTCGCCAATCGGGATAAGGCCTTCTCGCAGAAAGGCGCGGAGTTCTTTCTTGGCCGTTTCTTCGAGGGCGGACTGATGTTCCTGGACTCCGAGGAACACCATTTCCATCGTCGGATCATGCAGGAGGCATTCACGCGGGAGCGCCTGGATGGCTACCTGGACTCGATGGACGTCGATCGGCCGGGCCGCCGCGGCCGCGGTACCCGGCGATGAATTGCTGGTTTACCCCTACCTCAAACGCACACTTCTCGACATCGCGACCGCCGTGTTCATGGGCGACGAACCCGGACCGCAGAGCCAGATGATGGCCAAGGCTTTTACCGACTGCTTGCGCGCCGCAACGGCTGTGGTTCGGTTTCCGGTTCCTGGACTGCGCTGGTCGGCAGGTGTGCGAGGCAGGCAAGCCCTCGAGCGAGTATTTCCACAGCCGAGTGGACGCGAAACGGGCCTCGGACGGCGACGATCTCTTCGCGGCACTGTGCCGCATCCGCGACGAGGAGGGCAATCAGTTCACCGCCAACGACGTAGTCAATCACTTGATCTTTCTCATGATGGCCTCCACCGACACTTGCGCGACCACTGCGACGGCCGTCTTGCACCAGTTGGCACTCCATCCCCAGTGGCAGGAGAGGATACGGGCTGAGTCGTTCCACGAAATTGGCAGCGGTCGACTCGATCTGGACGCGCTCGACCGCATGCGGTCGCTCGGGATGGTCATCAATGAATCTATGCGACTGCTGGCTCCGGTCCCTGGAGCGATGCGAAAGACAGTGGCGGACACATCGATTCAGGGATATTTCGTTCCTGAAGGCACGATGGTCGTCGTCGCTCTTGTGGCTCAATCACTACTGGCCCGGCTTGTGGACGAACCCGCACACATTCGATCCAGAACGGTTCAGTGACGCACGGCGTGAGGACAAATCGCACCGTCTTGCCTTCGCGCCGTTCGGTGCAGGTGCGCATAAGTGCATCGGTACGCATCTCGCGACGATGCTGGTAAAGGTCCTGGTCCACCATTTGCTTCGTAACTATCGAATCGAGCTGCGTCCCGGCTACACGCTGGAATGGGATAAGACCGCAGCGCCCGCACCCACCGACGGCGTCCCCATGCTGGTCCGCCGTTTCGGCGATTCGTACACGAAGAATGTGACTGCCAAAACGTGAATTGGAGGTTCTCCCATGGAATTTACCTACTTCTTGGGCATGAATCGGTTGATCTCGAAGTTCTTTTACCGCATCCAAACCCACATAGTCGCTGCAGATGATGTGGTATTTCTTAACGTCGGCTACGAGGAAGATCCGCCGATGGCCATTCCGCTAGCGGATTCGGACGAACCGAACCGGTTACCACATTCAGCTCTACCACCGCATCGCGACCCAGGTCGACCTGAGGGACAAGACGGGTGCTGGAGGTCGGTTGCGGTCACGGCGGCGGAGCTTCCTACCTCATGCGCACTCTGCGCCCGGCCTCCTACACGGGACTGGACTTGAACCGGGCCGGCATCGCCTTTTGCCGAAAGACGCACAATCTGCTCGGCGTGGACTTCGTACACGGTGACGCAGAGAAGCTGCCATTCCCCGACCGAGTCCTTCGACGCGGTGATCAATGTCGAATCCTCGGGTGCCTACCCACATTTTTCCCGTTTTCTCGGCGAAGTTGCCCGCGTACTACGCCCGGGAGGCGACTTCCTGTACGCGGATCTTCGGCCCCGCGAAAGTATCGCCGAGTGGGAGGCGGCGCTTTCCGGCGCGCCGATGCAGATGCTTTCGCACGAGGATATCAATGCGCAGGTGCTGCGCGGGATGGAGAAGAATACGCCGCGAATACTGGATCTGATCGACCGCGTACCGAGTTACCTGCGCCGCATTGCCCGCGAATACGTTGGCGTGCAGGGCTCGCCGTTCTACCGCGCGATGCAGAGCGGGAAGTTTTCCTTCCGGATGTACTGCTTTGGCAGGGTTGAAGCGTCAGATCCTGTCTGGTCGATTCGTGAATAGCGCCACGGCACCGGACTATCACTGTGTGATCGTCGGTGCCGGGTTCTCCGGCATCGGCGCCGCGGTCAAGCTCGATAAGGCGGGCCTGCATGACTACCTCATCGTCGAGGCGGGCGATGGGCCTGGCGGCGCCTGGTATTGGAACACGTATCCCGGTATCGCTGTTGATATTCCGTCGTTCTCATATCAGTTCTCGTTCGAACAGAATCCTAACTGGTCGCGGACCTATGCCACCGGCGACGAAGTGAAGGGATACGCCGAACACTGCGTCGACAAGTACGGACTACGGTCTAGGATCCGATTCAACACCGAGGTGCGCGGCGCCGACTTCGACGACGAGTCTCATACCTGGCGGATTCGGATCGACCCTGGTGGCATCGTGACGGCTCGATTCCTTGTCAACGCCTGTGGCGTGACGGTCACGCCGAAGTTTCCCGACATCAATGGTGTCGATTCGTTCGTCGGCCCTATCATGCACACTGCGCGCTGGGATCACGATCAGGATTTGACCGGCAAACGTGTCGCCGTCATCGGTACCGGCTCATCCGCAGTGCAGGTCATACCCGCAATCGCACCAATTGTGGAGCATCTCAATGTGTTTCAGCGCACACCGATATGGTGCTTCCCCAAGTTTGACGTGCCTCTACCTAGCGTTTTGCGCCGGGCGATGCGGTTGCCGGGCGGGAATGTCATCCAACGCCTGATCAGTCAAGCCTACGTCGAGTTGACGTTCGTACTGGCGGGACAGTACTTCACGATCAACCCGATGGCCAAGTATGCGTCGAAGGCGGGTGAGGCTTTTCTGCGCCACCAGGTCAACGAAGCCGTGGTCCGTGACAAACTCACGCCGCGCTACGCCCCCGGTTGCAAGCGTCCGGGCTTCCACAACAGCTACCTGTCGACGTTCAACCGCGACAACGTCGATCTGATCACCATTCCGATCGACACGATCACCGCGTCAGGCGTGGTGACCTCCGATGGTGACACCCACGCGGTCGACATGCTGATTCTCGCGACGGGCTTCCAGGGATGGCGCGACACATTGACCTACCCCGTCAACGGGCTTGGCGGCCTATCGTTGAGCCGGTTCTGGGATGACCATCGGAGGCAGGCCTACGAAGGCGTGAGCATCCCCGGATTCCCCAACTTCTTCACCGTCTTCGGGCCGTACGGCTTTGTCGGGTCATCCTACTTCACGCTCATCGAGTCGCAGACGTACCACATCGTCCGGTGCCTGAAGCAGGCCCACCGCAGGCACGCAAGCCGGATCGAGGTGAGGCAGGAGGCCAACGATCGCTATTTTGCGGAGATGATGCGTAGGCGGCACCGCCAGATCTTCTGGCAAGACAGCTGCACGCTGGCGAACAGCTACTACTACGACGAGAACGGCGATGTGCCCTATCGGCCGGCCACCACGGTCGAGGCGTACTGGCACAGCCGTCACTTTCCGCTCGCCGACTACCGCTTCACCGGCCGTGACGAGCATGCAGCCGGCCGACGAGACTTCCTGCCCTACACGAAGGGTGGCGCGGTCGCCGCTAGGCAGGCCGTTCACCGAATGTTGGAGTGAATTAAGGCGGCGGCTATTCCGTACCCGCGACCATCGCTCGGGCCGAGGCGAGGTGTCCTTCGAAGCCGAGTGATTCCGCCATCGCCCGGTATTGACTCACCATGTCCCGGTAGGCGTCTTCATCGCCGTGCGCTCGGGACAGCGGCGCGCGCAGCCGCAGCAGCGTGATGTCGAGTATCGCCGAACCTCGATCGGCCCGGCTCGCCAACCAGTCGATCGCTTCCTCGGCTTCGCGCACGTCGCCCACCGTCCCACTCTCCAGCAACGTCTCGACCAGCAGGCGGGTGCCAAGAACGCTGAACCCGAGCCGTCCGGCCTCGCGCAACTCGTCCACGGACTTGCGCATCGCCGCGATGGCAGCATCGCGGTCGCCGCGGCAGGCCCGCTCCCGGGCGGCAAGAAACTCGGCCACCGGGACCAGGAAGGGACCATGCTCCACATGCCACTCGCGGATGTGCACCATCAGCTCCAGCCCCCGGTCACGGTCGGCCGGGCCGTCCCGGTTCAGCAGCGCGAGACCCAGCGCGTACTCAACCAAGCCCAACGCGTGATCGTCGCTGGCCCTTCGAGCGATCAGCACCGCCTCCTCGATCGTTCGCACTGCGTTGTCATCGGCCCGAAGCACCCCGTAGCCGATTGCCACGCCGTAGGCCCAGGAGACGACGAACGCGACGGTTGCCGGGTCGCGGTTTCGGGCCATCGCGACGGCGTCGTAAAGGTCTTGGCGCCACCCGGGACGGCCCAGCCACCACCGAGCAACGCCGCGAGCGACCATCGCGTACGCCAGCGGTGATCCGATACCGAAGCCTGCGCCCTTGGCTGGGTCGCCGTCGGCCAGGTCGATGACGGTCTGCGACCATCGCAAGATCTCACCGTATTCACCGCTATCCGCCCAGTTGACGAACCCTATGACCGCCAATGCCATGGTCAACGTGCGGTCGCCGATCGACTCCAGCAGCGCCATCTGCTCGGATGCCAACCGCGACCCCTCGGGTGAACGTCCGGTGTACGCGAGCTCGGTGGCCGGCCCCGTCATAGCGATGGCCAGCGAGACCTTGTCCCCGGCTGCGCTGCACAACTCCCGCAACTCCGCGAAGCGGCCCCAGCTTTCCTTGACCACCCGAGCTTGAAACTCGGTGGCACACAACATGGTACGGGGAGCGATGCGCATCGGCAGGTGGTTCACGTCGTCGCCAGGCAGTGAGTCGGCGATGCCACGTGCTCGCTCCCAGCTGAGCCGCGCAGCGTCGAGGTCGCGCACGGCCGACCACGCGGCGGCGCGCATGTGCCAGCCGTAGGCGGCGTGCAACTCGCCCGCGGCCTGCAGATGTTCGGCGATCAGCGCCGCGCTCTCCTCCACCGAGCCGGACGCACGCTCTTCGATCACGGCGGCCAGGCGCCGGTGCGACTCGGTGCGATCGGATTTCAGCTGTGATTCATAGGCCACCGCTTGGATCAGCGGGTGGTGGAAGGCGTACTCGGCGGCCGGGGTGAACCGCACCTGATCGATCATCTCCGTACTGAGCAGCTCGTCGAACAGCCGGATCGATCCCCAGCGCGGCAAGCAGAACGACGTCGAAGCGAGCGCCGATCACCGACGCCGCATTCAGTGTTCGCCTGGCCGGGACAGTCAGGTGATCGATGCGCGCCTCGATGGCCGCCTGCACGGTGGCGGGTACGATCACCTCGGCGACGTCCGTTCGACAGACGTAGCCGCCACGGTCGCCTGTCAGCACCGCGCGCTGCACCAAGTCCCGCACCATCTCTTCGGCGAAGAACGGGTTGCCCGCGGCCCGATCAGCGACGATCGTCGTCAGCTCGACGACCGAGGTATCCGCAGCCCAACAGTTCAACCAGCAGCGTCGCTATGTGCCGAATCCCTCAGTGGGGCAAGCGCTATCGTCTGGGCGCTATGCACCCGCGTCAGCGCTCCCTGGTATTCGGGGCGAGAGGTGATCAGCACGATCGACGGGTGCGCGCGACAACGGCCAGGAAGTCGGCCAGCATCGACTCGCTGGCGGCGTCGACCCAGTGTGCGTCCTCGATGACGAAGAGCACGGGCTCGGTGCGCGCGAGCGCTCTGGCATTGATCAGCGCGGTCAACCGACGCCGCCGCGACGTCCGGGATCGATCTGGGGCAGCGGCGCACCGGGGTCGGCGACGCCGAGCAGATCGTCGAGCAGCAGCAGATCCTGCGGTCGGCATCCGGGAATTGCTCCCGCGACCGCGCGCGGGCAGCTCTGTCGTCGATGTCGGTGACGCCGCTCGCTGCGCGCAGCAATTGCGTCACCACTCGGAACGAAATATCGCGCTCGTGCGACTCACAAAACGTCCAAACCACTTCGATCCCATGACGGGCTGCCACCGTCGCAGTCTCCCGGGCGATGCGGCTCTTGCCGATGCCTGGCGGTCCGACCAGATTCACGACGCCGCCGCGGCCACCGATGGCGCGATCCGTGAGCGCGTCGATTGCCGCCGTCTCCCAGCGTCGACCGACCAGGCTCGCATCGGCGCGCACGACCAGGAACATTCCGCGGGATCGATGTCGACCAGCCGGCGTGCGCGCACCGGTTCGTCGGCGCCCTTGATGCGCACCCACTCCGGATCCGCCAGCACGGCGAGGTGCTCGACGAGTTGTGCGGTCGACTCCGACAGCATCACCCCGCCGGCCGGGGCGACCGCCTCCATTCGCTGCGCCATCCCGACGGCCTCGCCGGTCGCGGCGTATCCCAGCGACCCCGAGCCGATGCTCACCGGCGATCACCTGACCAGAGTTCAGACCCACTCGCACCTGCGAGCTACTACACCGTCGCGGCGTTGCTACTTCAGCCGCCAGCCGGTGCGTCTCGTCCTGAATGGCCAATGCGGCGAGGCAAGCCCGAAAAGCGTGATCCTCCAGTGCGATCGGGGCACCGAACAGAGCCATCACGCCGTCGCCGGTGCGTTCCACGATGCCGCCGAAGCGGCGCACTACTGCCGCCAAGCGCTCGACCAGGTCCGTGATGATCTCGCGCAACCGCTCCATATCCAGGACGGCCGCGATCTCCATCGAACGCACCACGTCGGCGAACACCACCGTCACCTGCTTGTACTCGCCAGGGTCGGTGGACACGGCAGTTGGGCACCGCACTCATCGCAGAACTTGGCGTTCTCTCGCAGGCTGGTGCCGCATGACCAGCACGCCACGCCGGCCGTCATCCGCCCTTGATCATCGATGTGGCCCAGTCGATATGCCCCTCGAAGCCAAGCGATTTCGCCGTTGCGCGATAGCGGCTCCGCCAAGTCCCGGTAGGCAACATCGTCGCCGCCGGCCCCGGCCTGCAGTGTGCGCAGCCGCAGCAGCGTGATCTCGGCCATCGCCGAACCCCGATCGGCCTGCAGGTTCGCCAGCCGGTCGATCGCATGCTGGGCTTCGTCGAGGTCGCCCGTCGGCGCCGCGTTCGAGCAGTGTCTCGACCAGAACGCCGGTGCCCCAGACGCTAGAATATCCGTCCGGTCTGACGCATCTCGTCGACGGCTTGCGCATCACCGGTATGGCAGCATCGCGGTCGCTCGCGTCGCGCCCACTCCCGGGCGACAATCAGCTCGGTGACCGGAACCAGGAAGGGAACACGTTCGCGCTGCCATTCGCGGGCCTGCACCATCAGCTCCAGCCCGCGGTGACGGTCGGCCTGCGTGCGTCCCTAGACAGTAGCGCACGCCACCCAGCGTGATCTCGGCCAAGGTCAGTACGGCATCGTTGCTGGCCCGTTCGGCGCTCTCCACCGCCTCCTCGATCGCGCGTAGCGCGATGTCATCGGCCCGAAGCACCCCGTCCTGGATCCGCAGACCGTAGGTCCAGGCGACGACGATGCCGACGGGTTACGGGGTTGCCGTTTCGCGCCATCGCGACAGCGTCGCGGAGGTCCTGCCGCCAGTCGGGACGGCCTAGCCACCACCGGGCGACGCCACGAAACGCGACCGCGATCGCCAGCGGCGATCCCAGACCGAAGCCAGCGCCCTTGGTCGGGTCGCCGTCGGCCAGGTCGATCACGGTCTGCGACCACCGCAAGCAGCTCGTGGACTTCACCGGCCTCGAACCAGTTGGCGAACGCTATGAACGCCAACCCCATGGTCAGGGCGGGATCGCCGATCGACTCGAGCAGCGCCATCTGTTCGGACGACAGCCGCGACCCCTCGCGTGAGCGCCCGGTATAGACGAGCTCGGTGGCCAGCCCGGACATGCCGATGGCCAGCGAAAACTTGTCCCCGGCCTCGTTGCACAACTCCCGCAGCTCGGCGAAGCGGTTCCGGCTTTCCTGCAGTGCTGGCCATGCCAGTCGGTGGCGCACAGCATGGTGCGTGGGGCGATGCGCATCGACAGCTGGTTCGGGTCGTAGGCGGGCAGCGCGTCGGCGATGCGGCACGCGCGTTCCCAACTGACCCGGGCGGCGTCGAGATCGCGGTCGGCCGACCACGCGGCTGCACGCATATGCCAGCCATACGCCGTCTGCAGACTCCCCGGCGGCCTCCAGGTGTTCGGCGATCAGCGCCGCGTTCTCCTCCAACTCCTCCGGCGCACGCTCCTGGATCGCGGCGGCCAGGCGCCGATGCCATTCGGCGCGATCGGATTTCAGCTGTGACTCGTAGGCCACTGCGCGGATCAGTGGATGGTGGAAGGCGTATTCGGCGTTCTGCAGGAAGTGCACCTGATCAATCAGCTCCGCGTTCAGTAGCTCGTCGAACACCGGATCCATTCCCAGCGCGGCGAGCAGGTCTTCTCCGAAGCGGGCGCCGATCACCGAAGCCGCGGTCAAGGTCCGCTTGGCCGGAACGGTCAACCCGTCGATGCGCGACGCGATGGCGGCCTCTACCGTGGCAGGCACGCTCAGCTCGGACACATCGGCGTGACAGACGTAGTTTCCGGTCTCTCCAGCGAGGGCGCCGCGCTGGACCAGCTCCCGCACCATCTCCTCGGCGAAGAACGGGTTGCCTGCGGCCCGGTCGACGATGATCTCAGCGACCTCACTGACGGAGGGATCCGGGCCCACCAGCTCATCCACCAGCGCTGTGGTGTCCGAATCACCAAGTGGGGCAAGCGCAATGGTCTGGGCACCACGCACCTGCGACAGCGCTCCCTCATACTCGGGGCGCGACGTGATCAGCACCATCGACGGGGTGCGCGCAAAGACGGCGAGGAGGTCGGCCAGCATCGACTCGCTGACCGCATCGATCCAGTGCGCGTCCTCGATGATGAAAAGTGCCGGTTCCGTTCGCGACAGCGAAGTGGTGTTGATCAGTGCTGTCAACCGGCGCCGGCGCGCATCCGGGTCGATCTGCGGCAGGGGCACACCGGGGTCGGCGACGCCGAGCAGATCAGCGAGCAGCAGCAGATCCTCGGGGTCGGCGTCGGGCAGCACAGCGGTGCGCAACTGCTCGCGCGCGGCTTCTCCCTCGAGGTCGTCGACGCCACTTCCCGCTCGCAGCAGCCGCGCGACCGCATAGAACGGAACGTCACGCGCGTGGGACTCGCAGAAGGTCCAATACACCTTCGACGCCGCGTGCGGCTGCCAGTGCTGCGGCCTCGCGGGCCACCCGGCTCTTGCCGATGCCCGGCGGTCCGACGACATTGACGACGCCACCGCGGCCAGCGATCGCGCGGTCCACCATGGCGTCTATCGCGGCCATCTCCCAGCGCCGACCGACCAGGCCCGCCTCGGCGCGCCCGAGTCGGCCGTCGCGCGGCCCGATCCCCAGCAGACGGCGCGCGCGCACCGGTTCGTCGACGCCCTTGATGTGCACCCACTCCGGCTCTGCCAGCGTCACGACGTGCTCGACCAGCCGCGCGGTCGACTCCGACAGCATCACCCCGCCCGGCGGCGCCACCGACTCCATCCGTTGCGCGAACCCGACCGTCTCGCCGATCGCCGCATACCCCAACGATCCCGAGCCGATCTCACCGGCGATCACCTGACCCGAGTTCAGACCCACCCGCAACCGCAGCTCCACACCATCACGGCGGGCCACCTCGGCGGCCAACCGGTTGGCTTCCTCCTGGATGGCGAGCGCCGCCAGGCACGCGCGAAAAGCGTGATCCTCCAATGCAACTGGGGCGCCGAACAAAGCCATCACGCCATCGCCGGTGTGCTCCACCGTCCCCTCGTAGCGCGTGCACCACCGCCGCCGCGCGCTCGATAACCTCGGTCATGATGTCGCGCAACCGCTCCATGTCCAGCGCACCCGCGATATCCATCGACCGCACGACGTCGGCGAACAGCACCGTCACCTGCTTGTACTCGGCCGTATCACCGGAAGCCGCGAATGGTGCACCGCACTCGTCACAGAACTTGGCGTTCTCCCGCAGTTCAGTACCGCACGACCCGCACGTCAGACTCGCCGTCATGCGCCCTCGATCATCGCCTTGGCCCAGGCGATGTGTCCTTCGAAGCCAAGCGATTCCGCCATCGCGAGGTAGCGGGCCACCAAGTCCCGGTAGGCGCACGTCGTCGCCGCGGGCCCGGGCGAGCAGCGTGCGCAGCCGCAGCAGCAGTGATCTCGCGCACCGCCGAACGCTTGATCGGCCGCGCAGGTTCGCCAACCGGTCGATCGTCTCTTGGGCTTCGGCCAGGTCGCCCTCGGCGCCACGCTCCAGCAGCGTCTCCACCAGAACGCCGGTGCGCCCAAACGCCATACCCGCGAGCCGTTCTGCCTGGTGCAGCTCGTCCACGGCTTCGCGCATCACCGGAATGGCAGCATCGCGGTCGCCGCGCCCGGCCCGTCTCGCGGGCGACCCACAACTCGGCGACCGGGACCAGAGAAGGGAGCACGCTCGCGCACACATCTCGCGGAACTGCACCATCAGGTCAAGCCCGCGGTGACGGTCGGCCGCGGCGTCCCGACACAGCAGCGCAACACCCAACGTGTACTCGGCCAAGCGCAGCGCGATATCGTGGCTGGATCCGCGGCGGCCTGCACCGCCTCCTCGCATCGCGCGCACGGCGGCGTCGTCGGCCCGAAGCACCCCGTAGTCGATCGCGAGGTCGTAGGTCCAGGCGACGACAACGGCGAAGGTTGCCGGGTCGCTGTTTCGGGCCATCGCGACGGCGTCGTGGAGGTCCTGGCGCCATCCGGGACGGCCCAGCCACCACCGAGCAGTGCCGCGCCATGCCAGCGCGACCGCCAGCGGTGATCCAAAACCGAAGCCGGCGCCCTTGGCGGGGTCACCGGCGGCCAGGTCGATGACGGTCTGCGACCACCGCAAGATCTCGCCGAACTCACCGGCATCGACCCCAGATGTTGAACGCCTATGAACGCCAACCCCATGGTCAGGGTGGGATCGCCGATCGACTCGAGCAGCGCCATCTGTTCGGATGCCAGCCGCG
The DNA here is from genome assembly GCA_963813275.1 of uncultured Actinomycetota bacterium. GTDB lineage: Bacteria > Actinomycetota > Actinomycetes > Mycobacteriales > Mycobacteriaceae > Mycobacterium. Next base: position 76,134 of record CAWEYH010000009.1, read on the forward strand.
ACCCCTCACGCGAACGCCCGGCGTACAGCAGCTCGGTGACCAGCCCGCTCATGCCGATGGCCAGCGAGACCTTGTCCCCGGCCGCGCTGCACAACTCCCGCAGCTCCGCGAAGCGGCCCCGGCTTTCCTGGACTGCTCGGGCTTGCCAGTCGGTGGCGCACAGCATGGTGCGGGGGGCGATGCGCATCGACAGTTGGTCGGGGTCGTCGGCGGGCAGCGCGTCGGCGATCCGGCGGGCCCGCTCCCAGCTGAGCCGGGCGGCGCCGATGTCGCGGTTGGTTGACCACGCGGCGGCGCGCATGTGCCAGCCGTACGCCGCGTGCAGTTCGCCGGCGGCCTCGAGGTGTTCGGCGATCAGCGCGGCGTTCTCCTCCACCGACGCCGGGCTCACGCTCTTCGATCGCGGCGGCCAGGCGCCGGTGCCACTGCGGCGCGATCGGATTTCAGCTGTGATTCGTAGGCCACCGCGCGGATCAGCGGGTGGTGGAAGGCGTACTCGGCGCTCGGGGTGAACCGCACCTGATCGATCAGCTCCGCGCCGAGCAGCTCGTCGAACACCGCATCGATGCCCAGCGCGGCGAGCAGCTCCGCCCCGAAGCGGGCGCCGATCACCGACGCCGCGTTCAACGTCCGCTTGGCCGGCGCTGGTCAGCCGGTCGATGCGCGCCGCGATGGCCGCCTGCACCGTGGCCGGCACGCTCACCTCGGCGACATCCGCGCGACAGACGTAGCCACCGCGCTCACCGGCCAGCACCCCGCGCTGGACCAACTCGCGCACCATCTCCTCGGCGAAGAACGGGTTCCCGGCGGCCCGGTCGGCGATGATCGCCGCCAGCTCGCCGACCGAGGGATCCGAACCCAGCAGCTCACCGATCAGCGCCGCGGTGTCCGAATCACCCAGTGGGGCAAGCGCTATCGTCTGGGCGCCGTGCACCCGCGTCAGCGCTCCGTCGTACTCGGGGCGGGAGGTGATCAGCACCATCGACGGGGTGCGCGGAATGACGGTGAGGAAGTCGGCCAGCATCGACTCGCTGACCGCATCGATCCAGTGCGCATCCTCGATGATGAACAGCGCCGGTTCGGTGCGCGCCAGCGACGCGGTGTTGATCAGCGCGGTCAACCGGCGCCGCCGCGCATCCGGGTCGATCTGGGGCAGCGCCACATCGGGGTCGGCGATGCCGAGCAGATCATCGAGCAGCAGCAGATCCTGCGGGTCGGCATCCGGAACCTGTTCCCGCACTCGCGCGCGGGCGGCTTCGCCGTCGAGGTCAGCCACGCCGCTGCCCGCCCGCAGCAGCCGCGTCACCACGTGGAAGGGGATGTCACTGGCGTGGGATTCGCAGAAGGTCCAGAACACCTCGACCCCGCGACCGGCCGCCAGCGCCGCGGCCTCCCGGGCCACCCGGCTCTTGCCGATGCCCGGCGGTCCCACCACGTTCACGACACCACCGCGGCCACCGATCGCGCGGTCCACCATGGCGTCGAGGGCCGCCATCTCCCAGCGCCGACCGACCAGGCTCGCCTCGGCGCGCCCGACCAAGCCATCGCGCGGGCCGATCGCCACCAGCCGGCGCGCGCGCACCGGTTCGTCGGCACCCTTGATGCGCACCCACTCCGGGTTCGCCCAGCGTCACGCGTGTGCTCGACCAGCCGCGCGGTCGACTCCGACAGCATCACCCCGCCCGGCGGGCGCCACCGATTCCATCCGCTGCGCCATCCCGACCTGCTCGCCGATCGCGCGCGTACCCCAGCGACCCCGAACCGATCTCACCGGCGATCACCCGACCCGAATTCAGGCCCACCCGCACCTGCAGAGCCACGCCATCGCGGCGCTGCACCTCGGCCGCCAACCGGTGCGCCTCCTCCTGGATGGCCAGCGCGGCAAGACACCCGCGAAAAGCATGATCCTCCAACGCAACCGGGGCGCCGAACAGCGCCATCACCCCGTCGCCGGTGTACTCCACGGTCCCGCCGTAGCGCTGCACCACCGCCGCCGACCGCTCCACCAGCTCGGTCATGATGTCGCGCAACCGCTCCAAATCCAGGGCGGCCGCGATGTCCATCGACCGCACCACGTCGGCGAACAGCACCGTCACCTGCTTGTACTCCGGCGGTGTCGACGCGAAGCCGCCGTTGGGGCACCGCACTCGTCACAGAACTTGGCGTTCTCCCGCAGGCCGGTGCCGCACGACCCGCACGCCAGACTCGCCGTCATCCGCCCTCGATCATCGCCTCGGCCCAGGCGATGTGTCCTTCGAAGCCAAGCGATTCCGCCATCGCGCGATAGCGAGCTCGCCAAGTCCCGGTAGGCAACATCGTCGCCGCGGGCCCGGGCCAGCAGCGTGCGCAGCCGCAGCAGCAATGATGTCGCGCATCGCCCAACGCGTCGTCCGCCGCCAGGTTCGCCAAGCGGTCGATCTCCTCTTGGGCTTCGGCCAGGTCGCCCTCGGCGCCACGCTCCAGCAGCGCCTCCACCAGAATGCTGCGTGCGCCAAAAACGCCATATCCTCCGCGGAGCCGTCCTGTCTGGTGCAGCTCGTCTACGGCTTTGCGCATCACCGAAATGGCTGCATCGCGGTCGCCGCGTCTGGCCATCTCTGCGCGGCGAGCCAACATGTCGATGACCGGGACCAAAGAAGGAAGCGCGCTCGCAGCAATCTGTCGCGGGCCTGCACCATCAGTTCCAGTCCGCGGTGACGGTCGGCCGCGGCGTCTCGATACAGCAGCGCAGCCACCCAACGCGTACTCGGCCAAGATCAGTGCGAGATCGCTGCTGGCCCGTTCGGCGGTCTGCACCGCCTCCTCGCATTGCGTGCATCGACAGCGTCATCGGCCCGAAGCACGCCCGCAGACAATTCCCACTCCGTAGGTCCAGGTGAGGACAAGTGCGCGGGTCGCCGGGTCGCTGTTTCGGGCCATCGCGACGGCGTCGTCGAGGTCTCGCCGCCAGCCGGGACGGCCCAGCCACCACCGAGCAACGCCGCGAAATGCCAACGCGATCGCCAGCGGAGATCCGACACCGAAGCCGGCGCCCTTGGCCGGGTCGCCCTCGGCCAGGTCGATGACGGTCTGCGACCACCGCAAGATCTCGCCGAACTCGCCGATATCGAACCAGTTGGCGAACGCCATGAACGCCAACCCCACGGTCAGGTTCGGGATCGCCGATCGACTCGAGCAGCGCCATCTGTTCGGATGCCAGCCGCGACCCCTCACGCGAGCGGCCGGCGAACTGCAGCTCGGTGACCAGCCCGGTCATGCCGATGGCCAGTGAGACCTTGTCGCCGGCCGCGTTGCACAACTCGCGCAGTTCCTCGAAGCGGCCCCGGCTTTCCTGAACTGCTCGGGCTTGCCAGTCGGTGGCACACAGCATGGTGCGCGGGGCGATGCGCATCGGCAGTTGGGCGGGGTCCTCGGCGGGCAGCGCGTCGGCGATGCGGCAGGCCCGCTCCCAGCTGACCCGGGCCGCGTCGAAATCGCGGTTGGCTGACCACGTGCCGGCGCGCATGTGCCAGCCGTACGCCGCGTGCAGGTCGCCTGCGGCTTCCAGATGTTCGGCGATCAGTGCCGCGTTCTCCTCCACCGAACCCGGGTCACGCTCTTGGATCGCGGCGGCCAGACGCCGATGCCATTCGGCGCGATCGGATTTCAGCTGCGATTCGTAGGCCACCGCGCGGATCAGCGGGTGGCGGAAGGCGTACTCGGCGTGCGGGGTGAACCGCACCTGATCGATCAGCTCGGCGCCCAGCAACTCGTCGAACACCGGCATCGATGCCCAGCGCGGTGAGCAGCTCAGGCTCGAAGCGGGCGCCGATCACCGACGCCGCGTTCAGCGTCTGCCCGGCTGATGTGCTCAGGCGGTCGATGCGCGCCTCGATGGCCGCCTGCACCGTGGCAGGCACGGTGACCTCGGCGACATCTGGCGTGACACAGATAGTCACCGCGTTCGCCGGTCAGCACGCCGCGCTGCACCAACTCGCGCACCATCTCCTCGGCGAAGAACGGGTTTCCGGCGGCCCGCTCGGCGATGATCGCCGCCAGTTCGCCGACCGAGGGATCCGAACCCAGCAGCTCGCCCAGCAGCGCTGCGGTGTCCGAATCCCCCAGGGGGGCAAGGGCTATCGCCTGCGCGCCGCGCACCCGCGTCAGCGCTCCTTCGTACTCGGGGCGGGAGGTGATCAGCACCATCGACGGCGTGCGCGGAATGACGGCAGGAAGTCGGCCAGCATCGACTCGCTGACCGCGTCGATCCAGTGCGCGTCCTCGATGATGAACAGCGCCGGTTCGGTGCGCGCCAGCGACGCGGTGTTGATCAGAGCGGTCAACCGGCGCCGCCGTGCATCCGGGTCGATCTGCGGCAGCGGCACTTCGGGGTCGGCGATGCCGAGCAGGTCATCGAGCAGCAGCAGATCCTGCGGGTCGGCATCCGGCACACCGGCCCGCAGCCGCTCGGGCGGCGTCGCCGTCGAGGTCAGCCACGCCGTGCCGCTCGCAGCAGCCGCGTCACGCATGAAGGGAATGTCACCGCGCATGCGACTCGCAGAAGGCCCAAGACACCTCGACGCCACGACCTGCCGCCAGCGCCGCGGCCTCGCGGGCCACCCGGCTCTTGCCGATGCCCGGCGGTCCCACCACATTCACCACACCACCGCGGCCGCCGATCGCGCGGTCCATGATGGCGTCGAGCGCTGCCATCTCCCAGCGCCGGCCGACCAGGCTCGCCTCGGCGCGCCCGACCAGGCCGTCCCGCGGGCTGATCGCCAGCAGCCGGCGCGCGCGCACCGGTTCGTCGGCCCCCTTGATGCGCACCCATTCCGGTTCAGCCAGTCACGGTGTGCTCGACGAGTCGCGCGGTCGACTCCGACAGCATCACCCCGCCCGGCGGGTGCCACCGATTCCATCCGCTGCGCCAACCCGACCGACTCGCCGGTCGCGGCGTACCCCAGCGACCCCGAACCGATCTCACCGGCGATCACCCGACCCGAATTCAGGCCCACCCGCACCTGCAGAGCCACGCCATCGCGGCGCTGCACCTCGGCCGCCAACCGGTTCGCCTCCTCCTGGATGGCCAGCGCGGCGAGACACCCGCGAAAAGCGTGATCCTCCAACGCAACCGGGGCACCGAACAGCGCCATCACCCCGTCGCCGGTGTACTCCACCGTCCCGCCGTAGCGCTGCACCACCGCCGCCGACCGCTCCACGAGTTCGGTCATGATCTCGCGCAACCGCTCCACATCCAAGGCGGCCGCGATGTCCATCGAGCGCACCACGTCGGCGAACAGCACCGTCACCTGCTTGTACTCGGCGGTGTCGACCGAGACCGCCGTTGGGGCACCGCACTCGTCGCAGAACCTGGCGTTCTCCCGCAGGCCAGTGCCGCACGATCCGCACGCCACGCTCGCCGTCATGCGCCTCGTCATCGCCTCGGCCCAGTCGATGTGTCCTTCGAAGCCAAGCGATTCCGCCATCGCGCGATAGCGACTCACCAAGTCCCGGTAGGCAATGTCGTCGCCGCGCGCCCGCGCCAGCAGCGCGCGCAGCCGCAGCAGCCAGATGTCGCGAATAACCAGCCCGTCCTCGGCTGGCGCCGCCGCCAACCGCTCGATCGCGGCCTCGGCTTCGGCCACGTCACCCTCGGCGCCACGGTCCAGCAGCGTCTCCACCAGAACACCCGTCGCAGGAATGCCCCACGACAGCAGTTGTCCCTCGCGAACCAGTTCGTCGACGGCGGCGAACATGAGCGGTATCGCCTCATCGCGATCTCCACGCCGAGCCCTCTCACGTGCCAAGTACACGTTGATGAGCCGTAACTCGCTCAGGTTGTGTCCTCGGCGCAGAATCACGTCGCCGACCTCGGCCAGCAGCTTCTGTCCGCGGTCACGCTCCGCATCCGTGTGGCGGTGCACCAGCGCGACGCCCAGCGTCGCCCGGGCGAAGGCCACGCGCCATGTCATCACCGGATCGTTCGGCAATCCGTAGCGCATCCTCGATCTCGCGCAGGGCCGAATCATGGGCAGCCAGCGCGCCCAACGGTATTCCCGGGAAGTAGACATAGGCGACAACGGTGGCGTAGGACAACGGGTCGGCGCTGCGGGCCATGGCCAGGCCGTGGCGCAGGTCGTCTCGCCATCCGGGACGACCCAGGCAATACCGGGCGAAAGCCCGCGTCGTAAAGGCGAGCGCTAACGGAGACCCGATAATGAAGTTGCCTTTCGACGGGTCACCGTCGGCCAGGTCGATGACTCTTTGTGACCACCGCAGCACGTCAGACCACTCGCCGCTGTGAGCCTTGGCATAGATCACCGGGAAGGACAGCCCCACCGTCAACGTCGGATCGCCGATCGACTCGATGAGGGCCCAGGCTTCCGATGCCAGCCGCGACGCCTCGCGGATCCGGCCCCGGAACGCGTGATCGATCACCAGCCCCGCCATGGCGATGGCCAGCGACGCCTTGTCCCCGGCGGCGGTGCACAACTCCCGCAATTCCTCGAAGCGATCGCCGGCCACGTTCACCTGGACTCGCCAGGCGATCCCGCACAACATGGTGCGGGGGGCGATGCGCATCGCTGTCCGGTCGGGGTCCTCGGCGGGCAGCGCGTCGGCGATCGCTTCGGCGCGCTCCCAACTTTGTCGCGCCGCGGCGATGTCGCGGTAGGTCGCCCACGTTGCGGCGCGCATGTGCCACTGATACGCGGCGTGCAGATCACCGGCGGCCTCCAGGTGTTCGGCAATCAAGGCGGCATTTTCATCAGCCGCTGCCGGGTCGCGTGATTCGATTGCGGCCGCGACGCGCCGGTGCAACTCGGCGCGATCGGATTTCAGCTGCGATTCGTAGGCCACCGCGCGGATCAGCGGGTGGTGGAAGGCGTACTCGGCGCTCGGGGTGAACCGCACCTGATCGATCAGCTCCGCGCTGAGCAGCTCGTCGAACACCGGCATCGATGCCCAGCGCGGCGAGCAGCTCCGCCCCGAAGCGGGCGCCGATCACCGACGCCGCGTTCAACGTCTGCTTGGCCGGGGTGCTCAGCCGGTCGATGCGCGCCTCGATGGCCGCCTGCACCGTGGCAGGCACGCTCACCTCGGCGACATCGGCGCGACAGACGTAGCCGCCGTGCTCGCCGGTCAGCACCCCGCGCTGCACCAACTCGCGCACCATCTCCTCGGCGAAGAACGGGTTCCCGGCGGCCCGCTCGGCGATGATCGCCGCCAGCTCGCCGACCGAGGGATCCGACCCCAGCAGCTCACCCAGCAGCGCCGCGGTGTCCGAATCATCCAGTGGGGCAAGCGCTATCGTCTGCGCGCCGTGCACCCGCGTCAGCGCTCCCGTCGTACTCGGGGCGGGAGGTGATCAGCACCATCGACGGGGTGCGCGGGATGACGGTGAGGAAGTCGGCCAGCATCGACTCGCTGACCGCATCGATCCAGTGCGCATCCTCGATGATGTACAGCGCCGGTTCGGTGCGCGCCAGCGACGCGGTGTTGATCAGTGCGGTCAACCGGCGCCGCCGCGCATCCGGGTCGATCTGGGGCAGCGCCACATCGGGGTCGGCGATGCCGAGCAGATCGTCGAGCAGCAGCAGATCCTGCGGGTCGGCATCCGGGGACTTGTTCCCGCAACTGCGCGCGGGCGGCTTCGCCGTCCAGGTCAGCCACGCCGCTGCCCGCCCGCAGCAGCCGCGTCACGACGAGGAACGGGAACGTCACGAGCATGCGACTCACAGAAGGCCCAAAACACCTCGACCCCGCGACCGGCCGCCAGCGCCGCGGCCTCCCGCGCCACCCGGCTCTTGCCGATGCCCGGCGGTCCCACCACGTTCACGACACCACCGCGGCCACCGATCGCGCGGTCCACCATGGCGTCGAGGGCCGCCATCTCCCAGCGCCGACCGACCAGGCTCGCCTCGGCACGCCCGACCAGGCCATCCCGCGGGCCGATCGCCAGCAGTCGGCGCGCGCGCACCGGTTCGTCGGCTCCCTTGATGTGCACCCACTCCGGGTCGGCCAGCATCACGGCGTGCTCGACCAGCCGCGCGGTCGACTCCGAAAGCATCACCCCGCCCGGGGGCGCCACCGATTCCATCCGCTGCGCCATCCCGACCGTGCTCGCCGGTCGCGGCGTAGCCCAGCGACCCTGAACCGATCTCACCGGCGATCACCCGACCCGAATTCAGGCCCACCCGCACCTGCAGAGCCACGCCGTCGCGGCGCTGTACCTCGGCCGCCAACCGGCTGGCCTCCTCCTGAATCGCCAGCGCGGCCAGGCACGCCCGAAAAGCGTGATCCTCCAACGCAACCGGGGCGCCGAAAAGCGCCATCACCCCGTCGCCGTTGTACTCCACCGTCCCGCCGTAGCGCTGCACCACCGCCGCCGACCGCTCCACGAGCTCGGTCATGATGTCGCGCAACCGCTCGATGTCCACGGCGGCCGCGATGTCCATCGAGCGCACCACGTCGGCGAACAACACCGTCACCTGCTTGTACTCCGCAGGATCAACCGCTGCGGGCAGGTGTGATCCCGCATGCTTCGCAGAATCGAGCACCCTCGCGTGGCGCAGCCCCACACGACCGGCACACCGCAATTGCCGACGTCACTGCATTCCCCGTCCACCCAACGGCCTTGCTGACTGCTTTATGGGCAAAGCGTATGGTTCCGGCACACGCCGACGAGCGGAAGTGACCATATTGACGCGCACGATACTACGGGCCATCGGAAGTGCATTTTGAAAAGCAACGGCCACTAGTACTCTCACCCCGCGTGACCAACACGGGACCCCTCGCGGGGGTCAAGGTGATCGAGCTCGGCGGCATCGGCCCAGGCCCGCATGCTGCGATGATCCTGGCCGACCTGGGCGCCGACGTGGTGCGGGTGCGCAGGCCTGGCGGTTTGACAGATGCCCGCCGAGGACGTCGACCTGCTGCACCGCGGCAAGCGCATCGTCGACCTGGACGTCAAGAAGCGAGCCGCGACGTGCTGCTGGAGCTGGCGGCCAAGGCCGACGTGCTGCTGGACTGCTTCCGGCCGGGCACCTGCGAGCGGCTCGGCATCGGGCCCGACGAGTGCGCAGCGGTCAACCCGCGGCTGATCTTCGCCCGCATCACCGGGTGGGGTCAGGACGGCCCGCTGGCGATGACCGCGGGCCACGACATCAACTACCTGTCGCAGACCGGTGCGCTGTCGGCGATCGGCTACCGGGACCGGCCGCCGGTCGCGCCGCTGAATCTGGTCGCCGACTTCGGCGGCGGCTCGATGTTCGTGCTGCTGGGGATCGTCGCCGCGCTCTACGAGCGGGAGCGGTCGGGCAAGGGTCAGGTGATCGACGCCGCGATGGTCGACGGCGTCAGCATCCTGTCGCAGATGATGTGGACGATGAAGTCGACGGGCAGCCTGCGCGACGAGCGCGAGTCGTTCCTGCTCGACGGCGGCGCACCGTTCTATCGCACCTATGAGACCTCCGACGGCAGGTACATGGCCGTCGGCGCGATCGAGCCGCAGTTCTTCGCGCAATTGCTGAGCGGCCTCGGGCTTTGCCGCCGACGAGGTGCCGAACCAGTTCGACATCGGCGCCTATCCGCAGATGCACACGATCTTCACAGAGCGCTTCGCGAGCAAGACGCGCGACGAGTGGACCGAGATCTTCGCCGGCACCGATGCGTGCGTGACGCCGGTGCTGACGTGGACAGAGGCCGCGGAAAACGAGCACCTCAGGGCGCGTTCCACCGTGATCGACAACGACGGCGTCGACGCAGGCCGCGCCCGCGCCGCGGTTCTCCCGTACGCCTGCCGGGCCCGTCGGCACGCCGCCGAAGGCCACCACCGCACTCGACGAAATCGGGTGGTAACTCGCGCGTTGACCGTCGCGCCCGCGCCGCGAGGATTAGATTTGCCAACGTGGCTGTTCGAGCATCGCGCGAGGTCGTCGTCGACGCCTCTCCCGAGGCGATCCTCGACGTGCTCGCAGACATCGATGCCGTGCCGTCGTGGTCCACGCTGCACAAGAGCGCCGAGGTTCTCGACCGCCACCCCGACGGCAGGCCGCATCACGTGAAGGCCACCCTGAAGATCATGGGCATCACCGACAAGGAGATCCTCGAATATCACTGGGGGGAACGGTGGATGGTCTGGGACTCCTCGGCAGACCTTTCAGCAGCGCGGCCAGCACGGCGAGTACAACCTCACACCCGAGGGTGAGAACAAGACGCGGGTGCGCTTCGACATCATCATGGACCTGGCCGCGCCCGTCCCTGGGTTCCTGATCAAGCGGGCCAAGAAGATGGTGCTCGACGTCGCGACGGACCGGCTTCGCGAGCGGGTCATGCGCAACGACGGATGAACCCCGCGTCGCAAGCCTTGAAATCAAGCCGAGTCGATGGCCGCAGGCGGGAATAGCCCTCGCGCGGCCGCCGGTTGCTCGCACTATGCCTGGAGTCGTGCTCGCCGAACATCCGAATGCGTCCAACGTCGTCGACGATTTCGTCGGCCAAGCGCGTCGCGCCCACGAACTCGGCGTCCGGCAGGTGTGGCTGTCCCAGCGCTTCGACCACGACGCGCTGGCGCTCTCCGGCCTGGTCGGCGCGGCAGTGCCCGGGCTTGGTGTCGGGACCTTCGTCGTGCCGATCAACCCACGCCATCCACTGATCGTGGCGTCGCTGGCGCAGACCGCGCAGGCGGCCACGCACGGCAACTTCAGCCTCGGTCTCGGGCTGGGCGCCCACGAGCCGGAACGCAAGGCGTTCGGCACGTCGTGGCCGAACACCATCGGCCGACTTCGTGAACATCTGACGGTATTGCGATCCATCTTCGACGACGGGACAGTCGACTTCCACGGCGACGAGTTCACCGCCAGCCCCGAATGGCCCGTCGCGGTTCCCGGCGGCACGCCGATCCCCATCTACGTTGCGGCGATGGGCCCGAAGGCGTTACGCGTGACCGGTGAACTCGCCGACGGCACACTGCCTTACCTGGCGGGCCCGCGAACCATCGCAGAGTTCATCGAGCCGACGATCACCAAGGCGGCCGCGGATGCGGGCAGGCCGAATCCCCGCATCATCGCGGCGGTTCCGGTGTTGGTGACCGACGACGCCGACGCGGGCCGCAACTTCGCCGCCGAACAGTTGGCGTTCTACGAGACCATTCCGTCGTATCAGAAGGTGATCGCACGAGAGGGCGTGGCCAGCGTCGCCGAACTCGCCGCCGTCGGGTCCGCCGATTCGGTGGCCAGGCAGCTGACGAGCTACCTCGATGCGGGCGCAACGGATATCGTGCTGAGCCCGCTGGACCGTTCGGAAACCGGCGAGCGCGAATCGCTCTGGGCCGTCGCCGCATCGCTGTGAATCTGACGACGGAAATAGCCCAGAATGCGTCGTCAAATTCACAAATGAGCTAGCGGCGTAGTACGGCGAGCCGGCGGATGGCCTCGTCGAGCGTGTCGTCGCGCTTGCAGAACGCGAAGCGCACCAAGTGATTCCACTCGCGATGCTCGGCTGACGGGTCGCAGAACGCCGACATCGGGATCGCGGCCACCCCCGCCTTCTCGGGCAGTTCCGCGCAGAACACCGTGCTGTCGTCAAAGCCGAGCGGCCGGGGGTCGGCGCACAGGAAATACGTGCCGAAGCTGTCGTGTACCTCGAAGCCCAACTCGTCGAGCGCAGCGCCCAGTTTGTCGCGCTTGGCCTGCAACGACTCCCGCAGCGCGGCCACCCACGCCTCTTCGGTGTTCAGCGCCTGGGCCACCGCGGGCTGAAACGGTGCGCCGCCGACGTAGCTCAGATACTGCTTGGCCGCGCGCACACCGGCGATGAGATCTGCTGCGCCGCAAGCCCATCCGATCTTCCAGCCGGTGCAGTTGAACATCTTGGCCGCACTCGAGATGGTGATCGTTCGATCGGCCATCCCGGGATAGTTGGCCAGCGGCAGGTGGCCGCGGCCGTCGAACACCAGGTGCTCGTACACCTCGTCGGTGATCACCAGCAGGTCGGCGCTCACCGCGAGGTCGGCGATCGCGGAGAGCTCGGCGTCGGAGGCCACCATGCCCGTCGGGTTGTGCGGCGAGTTGACGATCAACGCCTTGGTCTTCGGCGTCACCGCGCGCCGCAGCCCGTCGACGTCGATCGCGAAGCCCCGGCCGTCCGGCACCATCGGCACGGCGCGGCGCTCGACAGCCCGCCATCGCGATGACGGGGGAGTAGGAGTCGTAGAACGGCTCGATCAGCAGCACCTCGGAGCCCGGCTCGACGAGGCCGAGCACCGACGCGGCGATGGCCTCGGTGGCGCCGACGGTGACCAGCACCTCGGTGTCCGGGTCGTACTCGGTGCCGAAGTGCCGTTTGCGCTGCGCGGCGATGGCCTCACGCAGCGGTGCGATGCCAAGCCCCGGCGGGTACTGGTTGACGCCCTCGGCGATGGCGTTCTCGGCGGTCTTGAGCATCGCGGGCGGGCCGTCCTCGTCGGGAAAGCCCTGCCCCAGGTTCACGGCACCGATGCGGGCGGCCAGCGCCGACATCTCGGCGAAGATCGTGACCGCGTAGGGCTGCAGCCGCGACACCGTCATGATGAGAGAGCCTATCGGCAGATCGATAGCATCCTGCGGAGCAGGATGGGTCCGATGAGTCCCGACTTGGATGCCAACGGCCGACGGCTGCTGAGATACCTCGAGCAGTCCATCGAAGAGGGCACTCGATTTGCCGTCTTCGAGCCGAACGACGAACGGCTGTGGGCTAAAGTTCAGCGCTCCGTCGCGGACTTCCTGCTCACGGTCTGGCGCAGCGGTGCTCTGATGGGAATCAAACCCGAAGAGGCCTGCTTCGTCCGCTGCGATCGCACCACGATGACGCAGGACGACCTGGACAACGGACGCCTTGTCTGCCTGGTCGGCGTCGCTCCCATTTACCCGGCCGAATTCGTGATCTTTCGCGTCTCGCAGTGGACGGGCGACGCGAAGCGACCGTGACGAACCACCCAACCAACAGGTTGGGTGGCCCTGTTAGGCTTGCGAACAGAGGACAACCGCCCATGTGGGCAGGTCTCCCAAACAACCCCACCTGAACAGGAACATCTTCATGTCTGAAGAAGCCTTCATCTACGAGGCCATTCGCACGCCTCGCGGCAAGAACAAGAACGGCGCCCTCAACGAGGTCAAACCCGTCAACCTGGTCGTCGGGCTGATCGACGAACTTCGCACCCGCTTTCCCGACCTGGACGAGAACCTGATCAGCGACGTCATCCTCGGCGTCGTCTCGCCCGTCGGCGACCAGGGCGGTGACATCGCCCGCACCGCCGCCCTGGTGGCCAAGCTCCCCGAGACCACTGGCGGGTTCCAGCTCAACCGCTTCTGCGCCTCCGGACTCGAGGCGGTCAACACCGCGGCGCAGAAGGTGCGCTCCGGCTGGGACGACCTGGTGCTGGCCGGCGGCGTCGAGTCGATGAGCCGGGTACCGATGGGATCCGACGGCGGCGCATGGGCCACCGACCCGGAGACCAACTACACGATCGGCTTCGTGCCGCAGGGCATCGGCGCCGACCTGATCGCCACGATCGAGGGCTTCTCCCGCGAGGACGTCGACCGCTACGCGCTGCGGTCGCAGGAGAAGGCCGCGGCCGCATGGTCGGGCGGCTACTTCGCCAAGTCCGTCGTCCCGGTGAAGGACCAGAACGGCCTGGTCATCCTCGACCACGACGAGCACATGCGACCCGACACCAAGATGGAGGGCCTGGCCAAGCTGAAGACCGCATTCGACGGCGTCGGCGAGATGGGTGGCTTCGACGACGTGGCACTGCAGAAGTACCACTGGGTCGAGAAGATCAACCACGTCCACACCGGCGGCAACAGCTCCGGCATCGTCGACGGCGCCGCGCTGGTGCTCGTCGGCTCGGAGAAGGCCGGCCAGTCGCAGGGCCTGACGCCACGGGCACGCATCGTGGCCACTGCCACCAGCGGTGCCGACCCGGTCATCATGCTCACCGGCCCGACGCCCGCCACCAAGAAGGTGCTCGACCGCGCGGGCCTGACGGTCGACGACATCGACCTGTTCGAGCTGAACGAGGCATTCGCCTCCGTCGTGCTGAAGTTCCAGAAGGACCTGAACATCCCCGACGAGAAACTCAACGTCAACGGCGGCGCCATCGCGATGGGCCACCCGCTGGGCGCCACCGGCGCCATGATCACCGGCACCATGGTCGACGAGCTCGAGCGCCGCAACGCACGTCGTGCGCTGGTAACGCTGTGCATCGGCGGCGGCATGGGTGTCGCGACCATCATCGAGAGGGTTTAAGGCCATGGCAGAGAACACTATTCAGTGGGACAAGGATGCCGACGGCATCGTCACCCTGACGCTGGACGACCCCACCGGCTCGGCCAACGTGATGAACGAGCACTACAGCGAATCGATGCACAATGCGGTCGAACGCCTTGTCGCCGAGAAGGATTCGATCACCGGCGTCGTCATCACCAGCGCCAAGAAGACCTTCTTCGCCGGCGGTGACCTCACCGCAATGGTGAAGGCCCAGCCGGAGGACGCAGGCGAGTTCTTCAGCACGGTCGAGGGAATCAAGGCCGACCTGCGCGCGCTCGAGACTCTTGGCAAGCCGGTCGTCGCCGCCATCAACGGCGCTGCGCTCGGTGGCGGTCTGGAGATTGCGCTCGCGTGCCACCACCGGATCATCGCCGACGTGTCGGGCGCCGTCGTCGGCTTCCCCGAGGTGACGCTGGGCCTGTTGCCCGGCGGTGGCGGCGTGACCCGCACGGTGCGGATGTTCGGCATCCAGAACGCCTTCATGAATGTGCTGAGCCAGGGCACCAGGTTCAAGCCGGCGCAGGCCAAGGAGAACGGCCTCGTCGACGAGGTGCTGCCGACCGTCGAGGAACTGGTGCCTGCCGCCAAGGCATGGATCAAGGCCAACCCCGATTCGCACGTCCAGCCGTGGGATGCCAAGGGCTACAAGATGCCCGGCGGTACGCCGTCCAGCCCTGCGCTGGCCGGCATCCTGCCGTCGTTCCCTGCCCTGCTCAAGAAGCAGCTCAAGGGTGCGCCGATGCCTGCGCCGCGGGCCATCCTGGACGCCGCTGTCGAGGGCGCGCAGGTCGACTTCGACACGGCGAGCCGCATCGAGAGCCGGTACTTCACGCATCTGGTCACCGGCCAGGTCGCCAAGAACATGATCCAGGCGTTCTTCTTCGACCTGCAGCACATCACCGGCGGCGGCTCGCGGCCCGAGGGCATCGGCAAGACGCCGATCACCAAGATCGGTGTGCTCGGCGCGGGCATGATGGGCGCGGGCATCGCCTACGTGTCGGCCAAGGCCGGTTTCGACGTCGTGCTCAAGGACGTCGACATCGAGGCCGCGAAGAAGGGCAAGGGCTACTCCGAGAAGCTGGAGGCCAAGGCGCTCGAGCGGGGCAAGACCACCGAGGAGAAGTCCAAGGCGCTGCTGGCCCGGATCACCCCGACGGCCGACCCCGCCGACCTCAAGGGCGTCGACTTCGTCGTCGAGGCGGTGTTCGAGAACCAGGAACTCAAGCACAAGGTGTTCCAGGAGATCGAGGACATCGTCGAGCCCAACGCACTGCTCGGCTCGAACACCTCAACGCTGCCGATCACCGGTCTGGCGACCGGCGTGAAGCGGCAGGAGGACTTCATCGGGATCCACTTCTTCTCGCCTGTCGACAAGATGCCGCTGGTGGAGATCATCAAGGGCGAGAAGACCTCTGACGAGGCGCTGGCCCGGGTGTTCGATTACACGTTGGCGATCGGCAAGACCCCGATCGTGGTCAACGACAGCCGCGGCTTCTTCACTTCGCGGGTGATCGGCACGTTCGTCAACGAGGCGCTGGCGATGCTCGGCGAGGGTGTCGAGCCCGCTTCCATCGAGCATGCGGGTAGCCAGGCCGGTTACCCCGCGCCGCCGCTGCAGCTGTCCGACGAGCTCAACCTCGAGCTGATGCACAAGATCGCTGCCGCCACCCGCAAGGGTGTCGAGGACACGGGCGCCACCTACGAGCCGCACCCGGCCGAGGCGGTCGTCGAGAAGATGATCGAGCTCGGCCGCCCGTCGCGGTTGAAGGGCGCCGGCTTCTACGAGTACACCGACGGCAAGCGCACCCGTTTGTGGCCGGGCCTGCGGGAGACGTTCAAGGCCGGCTCGTCGGAGCCGCCGCTGCAGGACATGATCGACCGGATGCTGTTCGCCGAGGCGCTGGAGACCCAGAAGTGCCTCGACGAGGGTGTGCTGACGTCGACCGCCGACGCCAACATCGGCTCGATCATGGGCATCGGCTTCCCGCCCTACACCGGCGGCAGCGCGCAGTTCATCGTCGGGTACGAAGGCCAGGGCGGACGTGGTAAGGAAGCGTTCGTGGCACGGGCCAAGGAGTTGGCGGCCCGCTACGGCGATCGCTTCAATCCGCCGGAGTCACTGAGCTAGCAGCAGTACGCAAAGCCCCCGGAACAACGGCGTTTCGGGGGTTTTTGCGTATGCGGACCTGCATTATTGCGTGGTGAACTGCACGGCCTGCGGCACGCAGCTGCGCGTGGACGCGAAGTTCTGCGACGAGTGCGGTGCCGCGATCTCAGTGGTCGGCGCCACCGCCGAGTACAAACAGGTGACGGTGCTGTTCGCCGACGTCGTGCACTCGATGGACATCGCCGCGGCCGTCGGCCCGGAGCGTCTGCGCGAGCTCATGTCCGACCTGGTCGACCGGTGCGCCGATGTGGTGCAGACGTACGGCGGAACCGTCGACAAATTCACCGGCGACGGGATGATGGCGATCTTCGGAGCGCCGGTTGCATTGGAGGACCACGCAATTCGCGCCAGCATTGCCGCGCTGGAGATTCAACGCCGTATCCTCGACATGGCCGACGAGGTGCGCCCGACAGACGGTATCGACTTGCAGCTGCGCATCGGACTCAACTCGGGTGAGGTGATCGCGGGCGAAGTAGGATCTCGCGCAAGGAGTTACACCACCATCGGCAATCAGGTGGGGATGGCGCAGCGAATGGAATCCGCGGCACCGCCGGGCGGGGTGATGCTCAGCGAGTCGACCGCACGACTGGTCGCGAACGACGCGCAGCTTGATGAGGTACAGCTGGTTCTCATCAAGGGCGCCACGGATCCGGTCCCCGCGCATCGCCTATTGGCGATGACCGGTCGCGGCGTGCCCCCGCGCCGGGCATCGGCGTTCGTCGGCCGTGAGTGGGAACTCGCCGCGTTGCACGCGCTGGTCGAGCGGTCGGTCGCCGGTCATGGAAGCGTCGTGAGCGTGGTCGGGCCGCCCGGCATCGGCAAAAGCCGGACGGTAGCCGAGACGGTCGCGCTCGCCGAACAACGTGGGATGTTGGTCTTTTCGACATATTGCGAATCGCACACCAGCGACGTCGCGTTCCAGGCAGCCAACAGATTGTTGCGGGCAGGATATGGGGTCGAGGGCCTCGCCGACGAACCCGCCCGTGCGCTTTTACGCAGCCAGGTTGCCGGAGCTGATCCCGCCGATCTGATACTGCTGCAGGACGAGCTCGGCATCCGCGATCCCGCCGACGAATTACCCGACATCGCACCCGAGGCGCGGCGTCGTCGGGTGACCGCGTTGGTCAACGCGACAGTGCTGGCGCGCACGGAGCCCACGCTTTATGTGGTCGAGGACGTGCACTGGATCGATCCGACCAGTGAGGCGCTGCTCGCCGACTTCATGGCGATGGTGCCCAGAACCAGCTCACTGGCGATCGTCACATATCGGCCTGAATACACAGGCGCGCTTTCCCGCAACCCAGGTGGCCAAACAATTGCGCTTGCCCCACTGGATGGTTCGCAGATCGGTGGATTGATCGCGGACTTGCTCGGCCCGCACCAGTCGGTCGCCGGATTGGGCCCCCGTATCGCCGAGCGGGCTTCGGGCAACCCCTTCTTCGTCGAGGAGATTATCCGCGATCTCGCCGATCGTGGTGTCTTGCGGGGCGAGCGCGGGTCTTACACGTGCGCGGACGACACCACCGACGTGGACGTGCCTGCCACGGTGCAGGCCGCGATCGCCGCTCGAATCGACCGCCTCTCCCCTGGGGCGAAACGCGCTCTGAACGCTGCGGCCGTCATCGGTCTGCGATTCGACGAAGCGTTACTGACCGCGCTCGTCGACGATGTCGATCTCGATACGCTTGTGCAGGCTGAACTCATCGACCAGATCGTCTTCACCGCACGCAAGGAGTTCGCGTTCCACCATCCGCTCATCCGCGCGGTCGCATATCGGTCCCAGCTGGCCGCGACGCGAGCCGAAGTGCATCGCCGCCTTGCCCGCATCCTGCAGGAGCGCGACCCCGATACGGCGGTCGAGCAGGCGGCGCTGATCGCCGAGCATCACGAGGCCGCGGGTGAGTTGCCTGCGGCGTTCGAGTGGCACATGCGTGCCGGCGACTGGTTGAGGTTTCGCGACATTCACGCCAGCAGGCTGAGCTGGCGGCGCGCCGCCCAAGTGGCGGACAAGATGCCGGCCGACTTTTCTGGTCGCGAAGCGATGCGCATTGCGCCACGCACACTGCTCGTAGCGAGCGACTTTCGCGCAAGCGGACCGGTCGACGACGCCGGTTTCGAGGAGCTGCGCCGGTTGACCGACGCCGCGGGAGACAGGCTTTCGCTGGCCATGGCCATGTCCGGTCGAGTGACCGCGCTTGTGTTCCGGGGCCGGTATCGGGAAGCGTCACAAGAGTCGGATGAACTCGTCGGTCTCATCCAGTCGATCGGAGACCCCATCTGGGAGCTGACCTTGTCGGGCGGTGCGTCGATGGCCAAGGTCACCCACGGCGAATTCGTCGAGGGTGTGCGGCTGGCGGATCGGATGATCGACATCGCCGACGGCGACTTCCGGATGGGTGGGTTCGAGATCGAATCGCCCCTTGTCGTGGCCATGATGGTTCGAGCAGCCGGACGAATGTGTCTGGGACTCGCGGGTTGGAAGCGCGAAATGGACGCGGCAGAAGCCGTCAGCGCGGAGTTTGTGCCAGTCGGGGAGTCGGTCGTACTTTCGTGGAAGTACGGATTGTGCGTTGCGATGGGGGCTGTTCGGGTCGACGCTTCCGTCGTCGGCACGGTCACCGATGTCGCAAAGCGAGCCGAACAGCGGGGCGACGACTTGTCAGTGGAGACGGCCGGGTTTCTCCTTGGCATGTGTCTGGCGCAGCAGACTGGACGCGACAGGGACCGCGGGCTGAAGCTTCTCGGTGCCGCGCGAGAAGCCGTGATCGCAAAACCGCGCGATGGCGGCCGGTCTGGCCATGATCGACATCGAATTCGCCAAAGAGGCAGTGCGAAACGGTGACTTCGACGACGCGATCGAAATGCTTTCATCGGTGCGCCGCCGCGACTCTCTGCCGCAGGCGTTCGATGGACTTGTCAGTGAGGCAATCGTGGACATCTTGGTAGAACGCGGCAAACCAGCCGATCTCGTGGCGGCACAGAACGAAATCGATCGGTTGGCGGCGGACGCCGAACCGGGCAACGCGCTGTCGGAGATCGTGTCGCTGCGGATGAATGCCTTGCTCGCGAAGGCTCGTGGCGACGAATACGGATACCGGGAGTTCAGGGATCGCTACCGCGCCAAGGCAACGGATGCCGGCTACGAGGGACATATCGCCAAGGCCGAAGCGATGGCCTGACGCCGTTGGCTATGGTCGAGGCGTGACGGAAGCCTTCACCGAGAGGTTCGCGGCAGGGCTGGCCGGCTACGGCGCGGGGCAGTGCATCGAGTTCGGGGGCCGCTGGTACTCGGGCGACGACATAACCGCGTACGCCGACGCCATCGCGTCGGTGCTGCGAGATGCGGGCGTCGCCGACGACGCGCCCGTCGGGCTGGTCGTTCGTAACCGGCTACCGCATGCGGCCGCGATCATGGGCTTCCTCGCGGCTGGCCGCGCAATCTCGATGATCTACTCGTTCCAGTCGCCGGAATCGATCGGCCGCGACATCGAGACGCTGAACCTGTCGGCGATCGTCGCCGACGAGGAGGACTGGACAGGCGAGGTCATCGCGGCCGCCAAGCGGACAGGCAGCGCCGGTGTCGCCGTCTCGCTGTCGGAGCCAGCGGTGAAGCCTGTCCCAGGCCTCGAGCGACGCGACGAGACCCGTCTGCATACCGAGCCGGAAGCCGGTGTGGCACTGCAGATTCTGACCAGCGGCACCACCGGCCCACCCAAACGGCAGTCGATCAAGACGGCGGTGCTCGAACGTACCGTCTTCAGCGTCACCAGCGGAGAGGCGGGGGCGCCAGGCGCCCCGCCCGAATTCTCCTACTGGCAGTTCGGTGGCATCGGTGTCTGTCAGCTGATCGCAGGCGCCTACAACGGCAGGCGGATCGTCATCCTGGAGCGGTTCACCGTCGACGGCTGGGTGAACGCGGTGAAGACGCACGGCATCACACGTTCGGGTGTGCAGCCTGCAGTGTTCCGCATGCTGCTCGACGCCGACGTGCCGAAGGAGGACTTGGCGTCGCTGGATTTCCTGATCAGTGCATCCGGGCCGCTTGACCCCGAAACACGCGACGAGTTCGAGGCGCATTTCGGTGTCCCAGTCAGGTTGGCTTACGGCGCAACCGAATTCGCAGGCTCGCTCTGCGCGTGGACGCAGGCCGATATCGACGAGTTCGGCGCTTCTGTGGCCAAGCGCAACAGCGTCGGCAGGGCGCTGCCCGATACCGAGTTGCGAATCGTCGACCCAGACACCGGCACGCAGGTACCTCCCGGGCAACAGGGCCTGCTGGAAGCCAGGGTCGCGCCGATCAGCCCCGATTGGATCCGTACCACCGACATCGCATCGGTCGACGAAGACGGGTTCGTCACGCTGCACGGCAGGGCCGACGGGGCGATCAACCGCGGTGGCTTCAAGATCCTTCCGGAAACCGTTCGCCGCGTGCTGATCTCGCACCCGGCGGTCCGCGACGCCTGCGTGGTTGGTGTGCCAGACGCCCGGCTCGGCCAAGTGCCGTTCGCCGCAATCGAGCACGCGCCGGGCGAACCGGTGCCGTCCGAGGACGAGCTCAAGGACATGGTCCGCCAGTCGCTGCCGGTGTACAACGTGCCGGTCGCGTTCGCCGTCGTCGACGAACTTCCGCGCAACCCGGCGCTGAAGGTGAGCCTTCCCGCCGTCGCCGCACTCTACGAGGCGCGCTGAAACAGGTAGTAGCGCGCTGGGTCCTTGCCGTTGTGGTCCATGTCGGACTCACTTCCCGACGACACCAACGTCCAACCCGTTGCGAACCTCCGCTCGACCTCGTCGGGCTCGATGCCCGGCACCCCGTACGAGGCGCCTGGGATGAATGCGACCAGATGTAGCCGCGCGCCTGGCGCGGCGGCCGCCGTCACCTCTCGCACGTAGTCATGGCGGTCCTCATCGTTCATGCCGTGCAGGCATCCGCTGTCGACGATCAGCGCGAAGTTCGAGCCGAGGCCTTCCGAACAGAGGTCGGTGACATCGGCCCGGTCGAACCGGATGTCGACGTTCTCGGCGGCGGCCTTCGCCCGCGCCTTGTCGACTGCCTTCGCCACATAGTCGACTGCGGTGACCTGCCAGCCGTGTTTGGCCAGATATATGGAGTTGTCGCCGGTACCGCACCCCACGTCGAGCGCGGCGTGAACCCGAACCGGTAGAGGGTCTTGAACAGCAGCTGCCGGGACCCCATGTCAGATCGAGCCGAGGTCCGCCGATAGCCAGTGCACCGGCTTCATATATATGGTCACGCCCTCGCCGTGTTCGCGGCGTGCGAACTCGAGGTAGGCGTCGACCTTGTCGGGAGGGAGATAGCGCTTGACCATCTCGACCAACTGTTCGTCCGTTGCCGGCTCGATCCGGCTGACGACGCCGTCGACGGCGACGTAGCGCACCGTCGGCTCCGCACGCTGCACCATCAGCGTGAACTCGCCCTGCGACTCGATGAGCCGATGCTTACGCGACCCGGTCCCCGTGTGAACCCACGGTTCACCGCCGGGGCTGTACTGGTACCAGATCGGCACGGTCAGCGGGCCGCGCTTGTCGCCCGCGCTCACCGACAGCGCGGCGATGTGCGGCTCGGCCAGAAACTGTTCACGTTCTTCCTTGGATAGGGCCATGACCCCAAAGTAGTCAGAACGGTGGGTCGGTGGTGTTGTGCTGTCGTTCGGCCTGGATGCGGGCGTTGCGTTCGGCTGTGCGGGTGCGTTTTCGGGTGGGCATCATCATGGCCCGGTCGTTCGTCGACGGCGGCGTGGGCGGTGGCGGCGGCAGTGCTGCGGTAGCGGTGTCGAAGTCGGGGAAGAAGATTCGGCTGCCGGGGTGGGTGGTGTAGGTCTTGCCGGTGGGCGCCGTCCACGTCGCGGTGCCATCGGGGTCCAACGAGACGGTCCAGTGGCCGGACCAGAATGTCTTGAGCAGGTGGTGTTTTCGGCACAGGCAGATCAGGTCCGACGGATGGGTGCGCCCGAGCGGCCAGGGGATGACATGGTCGATGTCGCAGCACTGCGCGGGGACGTGGCAGCCGGGGAACCGGCACGTCATATCCCGGGTGCGGACGAACTCGGCGGTGCGCGCCGACGGCCGGTAGCCCGACTGCGGCTCCTCACACGGCACCGGCAGCGGTGCGACGGTGGCGCCGTTGCGCAGCAGTTCGGCCAGCATCGGGGTGGGCAGCACCCCGTAGCCCGGAATGATCGCCGTTCCCGCCTCGCCAGGCGCGGCGGGTTTGTCAGTGGGGGCGCCCCCGCGATGGCACTGGGTGGCCGCGTCGATGGCGGGTTGGTCGGCCAGCACCCGTATGACCACCGAGGATGTCGATGGCGGTTGATCGGCGGCCACCGGGCAGGTCGCTGACCCGCAGGCGCAGGCCAGATGCTGGTTACCGTTGGCCAGCGCTCCCAGCGCGTCGGCGCGCCGTTCGCCCAGGCTGCGCGGGTCGCCCGCGCACACCCCGGCGGCCATCGCCGACACCCGCTGGTTCACGACGGCGGCATCGGCGCTGTGCAGTGTGCCCCACACCGAGGTGAGGCCGGCGTCGTCGTCGCCGTAGCTGCCGACGGTGAAGTCGCGGGTGCGCGATTTGGCGCGGCTGGCGATGACGGCGGCCGGATCGTGGCGCTGCACGAGGGCATCCACGGCATCGTCGAGTTTGTCCTCGGTCAGCGGCCCCCACGTCTGGGCGCGCGCGGCGATGGCGGCATCGACTCGGGCCCACACCGTGTCGTCGTCGATCAGCCGCGTGCGCCAGGTGATCGTGGCCACCACCCGCGAACTCAGCCGGCCCTGACGGTGCAGCCCAGCGACCTTGGGCAGGTGGTCGCGCAGCGCCTCGGCGATGCGGATCTGGCCCAACGCACGTCGGTGCCCGATGTTCATCGCCGCGGCGACTTCGGCTGCCGCGGCGTCCCAGAAATCACACGCCCACCACGCCTGCGGGTCATCGCTATCGCCCACGCGGCGGCGGGCCAACTCGGCGATCGCCGCCAACCGATCGGCCCCCGCGACAGCCTCGGCCCGGGTGGCCTCCTCGATCCTCGCGACCACCCCGGCGTCATCCAGGTACTCGAACACATGTTCGATTATGCCAGCGGCGGCCGACAAGTTTCGGACCGCAACCTAGAGTCAAACCACATGCGCTTTGGATTGTTCATCCCGCAGGGTTGGCGACTCGATCTGGTGGACATCCCCACCGAGAATCACTGGCCGGTGATGCGTGAGCTCGCCGCATATGCCGACGGCACCGCGTGGGACTCGTTGTGGGTGTACGACCACTTTCACACCGTGCCGATGCCGTCCGACGAGGCGACACACGAGGCGTGGTCGTTGATGTCGGCCTACGCCGCCACCACGTCGCGGATCAAGCTCGGACAGATGTGCACGGCGATGAGTTATCGCAACCCGGTCTATCTGGCCAAGGTGGCCGCCACCGCCGACATCATCTCCGGCGGGCGGGTCCAGATGGGCATCGGCGGCGGCTGGTACGAGCACGAGTGGAAGGCCTACGGCTACGGGTTCCCGTCCGCCGGTGTCAGGCTGGCCCGGCTCGACGAGGGTGTGCAGATCATGCGCGACGCCTGGCGCGACGGCAGGGTCACCTTCGACGGCAAGCATTACCAAGTCAGTGGCGCCATCGTCGCGCCAAAACCGTTGCAGGACGGCGGACCTCCGATGTGGATCGCCGGCGGCGGTGAAAAGGTCACGCTGAAGATCGCGGCCAAGTATGCGCAGTACACCAATTTCACCTCGGAGCCGGAAGGATTCAGGCACAAGTCGGAAGTGCTCGCCGGCCACTGCCGTGACGTCGGCACCGACTACGACGCGATCGTCCGATCGGCCAACTTCAACGCCGTCGTCGGCGAGTCCGAAGACGATGTCGCCGAGCGCATCGACCGGATCCGGGCGATGCAGGTGTCGAGGGTGAACGAGCATGCCGTCGACTCGATGCTGAACACGCTGAAATCGCCCGACTCTGGCTCCGGCACACCGGAACAGGTCGTCGAGAAGCTGCAGAGGATGCGTGATCTCGGTTGCGAGTACGCGATCATGTACTTTCCCGAGGCGGCCTACGACCGCTCCGGTATCGAGCTGTTCGAGCAGAAGGTCATTCCAGCGCTCAGCTAGCCCGCGTCCTGCTGCGGTGCTCCCGCGTCGATGGCGGCCTTCCATCGGTCCAGAACGTCGTGCAATACGTCAGTGTCCCGCACTCTGACCACCGTCCACGTGCAATATCTCGCCGGTGACGAACGGCGCGTTCTCCAGGTACAGGACCGCGTCGACGACGTCCTCGACCGCACCCAGCCGGCCCACCGGATGCATCGCCGCCAGTGCATCGTAGGACTCGGGATCGTGCATCGGAGTGCGGATGATGCCGAGTGCGACTGCGTTGGCACGAATTCCGCGATCCGCGTACTCGATTGCCAGCGCCTTGGTGACGGCGTTGAGGCCGCCTTTGGTCAGTGACGCCAACGCGGACGGCACCCGCGAATTGGCGTGATCGACCAGGCTGGTGGACACGTTCACCACGTGACCGGGTTGTTCTCCGGCGAGCATTGTGGCCACTGCGGCGCGCGAAACCTCGAAGAAGCCACGCAGGTTCACACCCGTGACGGCGTCGAAGTCGTCGTCGGTGTAGTCGGTGAACTGCTTGGGAATGAAGATTCCCGCGTTGTTCACCACGGTGTCGATCCGGCCGAACCGGTCCAGCGCGGCATCGACGATCTGTTGCCCTACCCCTGGCTGCGCGATGTCGCGGGGCACCGTCAGCACCATCGGGTCGTCGCTCTCGGTGATTTTGCGGGAGTTGGCCACGACTGCGTAGCCGAGCTTGCGGAAACCGGAAACCAACCCGGCGCCGATGCCCTGCGAGGCTCCGGTGACGACGGCGACGCGTTGTGAGTTGTTCATGGAGGGCTCCTTTGTCTGCGAGTGCTGACCGGATCAACACGTGACCGTTGCGGTTGATGGCGTGCCGGTATGACCGCTTTCCTCGCTGCTGGTAGGCAGAGCCTCCTGCTGACCCCGCTGACATGAACGCCAGGTGGCGCCCGAAGGTCGCGATTTCGACGAGTCGATGAACCTGTGAGGTCGCGTAGAAGCCCGCGCCGGGCCATGATTTCGTCGTGCCGACGACATCCCAGCGCAGACAGGTCTTTTCGCGTCCCGCGCACCGAGCCGACATGGCGCAGGCCGAGGCCTTCGTTCAGCTGCTTCAGCGCGAGGTCGAGGAGCTCGAGCAGCTGATAGCCGCGGCAGAGACGCGCTGGTTGAAGCGTCGTGAGCGCAGCAACAACGATGACCTTCGCCCTCCGCCCGCGGTGGCGCGCTTTCGAGAGCGGCTGGCAGAGGTGCAGAAACTCCTCGAGAATCTGCGTTCGCGGTTCTCGCTCGAGTGACTTCTGCTTGTCGTGATTGAAATCGCCTCGCCGATCCGGTCGCTTCGCCGGCAGGCGGAGCCTGCCCCTGCTCTACGCTTGCCGCGTGGAGCTGCGTCAGCTGCGCTACTTCCTCACCGTGGCCGAGGAGCTGAACTTCGGCCGGGCGGCCGAGCGGCTACACATCGCGGGTCCCTCACTGTCCCAGCAGATCAAGGCGCTCGAACGTGACCTCAAGGTGAGCCTGTTCGACCGCGACCGGCGTTCGGTCACCTTGACCGCCGGCGGCGCTGCGCTGCTGCCGCATGTCCGCGCGCTTCTGGAGCAGGCCGACGAACTGCGCAGGCGCGCGGCGGGCCTGTCGACGTCGGAGCCGGTCCGGATCGGCTACGTCAAGTGGTGCCCGACGGACTGGGCGGAGCGGGCCGCAGGGGTGGCCAAGCTGCGCGTCGACACCTGGGTGATGCCGTCCCACACGCAGGCGGCGCGGGTTGCCGACGGAAGCCTCGACCTCGCGATCTGCTGGGTGCAGACGACCGACCTCGCGTCGCTGTCGCTGGAGGCTCGTCTGATCGGCGTTGATCGGCTCTACGCCGTCTGCGTCGGGCCGGACGCATCGCCGGTCGAGGCGAAGGACACCGTGGTTCTGCTCGACGCGGACACCGAC
This sequence comes from uncultured Actinomycetota bacterium, assembly GCA_963813275.1. Lineage (GTDB taxonomy): Bacteria > Actinomycetota > Actinomycetes > Mycobacteriales > Mycobacteriaceae > Mycobacterium. The sequence continues at coordinate 102,631 of CAWEYH010000009.1, forward strand.
ACGTGGTCGACGTGGAACCGCTACGGAGAGCAGTTCTGCGCGGACACCGGTGCTCACGCCGTGCGTGTCGACGATGGCGGCGTCACGGGCCCGGACTTCTTCGAGCATGTGCGCCGGCTGCGTCGGCCCGTTCTGAACAACCCCAAGGGTCAGGACGCTGTCGAGCCCAACGATCTGGTGCGCCGTGAGGTCGTCCGGCCGACACCGCTGTGGACGTGGTCACTGGTTTGGCGTCGCGGCGAGGACAGTGCCGCGGTGCTCGCCGTGATCGACGCGTTCACCAGCGATGCCGCCGACATGGCAGTCAGAGACGAGTCGGTGTGGCTGCCGTCCGCCGACCCTCACCGGCCCGGCTAGCCTGCGGGATCCGCACGAGTGCGGCTGCGACGGCCGCGGCCACGACGACGAGCGACGCCGCGATCAGTGCGTGTTGAAAGCCGTGCCGCAGAAGCGGTGTCACCGCAACCGGACCGACGATCTGGCCCGCCGAGTACCCGGCTGTCAGCAGGGCGACCGCACCGGGAAACTGCAAGAGGCGCCCGGCGGCGAGCGCCATCGTGCTCACCCCGATGAACGTTCCGCCGAACAGCGCCGCTCCGACCAGCGCGGCTGTAGCGCCCGCGGCGATAGCCGGCAGGGCGATACCGACGGCCTGCAGGGACAGCGCTACCACGAGAAGCCTGCGGTGTGACCAGCGCGCACCGAGCCACGCCCACAATGCGGCCGATGGGGCGGCGGCGAGGCCGACGAAGAGCCACGCGCCGTTACCGAGCCAGCCGGACGAGGTCTGCTTGATGGCTGCGACGAGGAAGGTGCCGGCGATGATGTACCCGATGCCCTCGAGGCTGTAGCTCACGAACAGCATGACGAACCGGCGATCCACCCGCCTGCGGGGCACCGCCGGCGCGACGGCCGCGGAAACCGTTGCAGGCCTGCTGGTTCCGGTCATCGTCCAAGCGCATGCGCTCAGCATCGCAGCCGACGCCGCCGCCATCCACCACGCCGACTGCCACCCCGCCGCGGGCATGGCGAGCACAAGCACACCGGACAGCGCGATGCCGAGACCCACGCCGCCGAAACCCCAACCCGGCAGGTGTGGGGAATGATCGGCGAAGTGGTCCAGCATCGAGTTGACCGCGATCACGAACACCACCGCGCTGGTGAACCCGGCGACCGTCCGCAGGCCGAGCCAGCCAATCGTGTTGGATGCGAACGGCATTGCCGCCAGCGTCGCGACCAGCACGACCAACGACGCCCGCAACGCGAACGCCGACCGGGTCAGCCGGCTGGATGCCGTGCCCGCCAGAGCGCCTGCGAGGTACCCGACGTAGTTCGCCGTCGCCAGGTTTCCCGCCGCCTGCGGGGTGATCGCGGCCTGTGCCGTCATCAGCGGCAGGATCGGGGTGTAGGCGAAGCGGCCGATGCCCATGGCCGCACCCAACGCGGCGGCGCCCCTGCCGACGTGAGCCCAATGCGCATGCATCTGCCGATGGTGCGTCGGTGCGCAGTGCGCGCGCCAGGACCGAAATGCTCACAGCTGCAAGGCGGAACCTCGTACAGCTACTGCGCTGTTACCCCAGCGGGAGTGAGGGCGGCGCCCCCGGATCGGGAGGCGGCGGCGTGTCGAAGTACCCGGGGGGCGGCGGCCCGTCCAGCGGCATGTAGCCGGGGGGCAACGGGGGCCCGCCCTCCTTCGGCGTCGGTGGCGGGCCGTTGGACGCCGGGTCGGTCAGTGATATGTATCCGGGCGGCAGTTGCGGCGCCGGCCCGGCACCCGGTGGCGGCGGGTGAACGGCCGGCATCCCATCCGGCGTATCGGCGAAGTTGTACGGGTCCTGGGCCTGGTGCCAGGCGTCCCGAAGGAAACCCAACGGTCCGCTCGAGTGTCCCGATCCGTAGACGGGGTTGGCGATCTCCGGTACCGGCGGCGGTCCGGCAGGGGGTGGCGGGGGCGCGGCGAGCGCGTCGGCGCCTGGTGCGTCAACCACCGGCTGGCCTGGGGGAAGGGGCTCCCCCGGCACGGGCGTGGGCGGCACCGGGTCGGCAACCGCCTGGGCCGCCGTGCCCAGCGCACCGAATCCGATGACCGTGCCCGCGATCACCGCCGCGGCCATTCTCCGTCGTGTCATAGGTCACGAGGCTAGCGCCTCGCCGTGGCGCCGCGCTCAGCTAGGGCGTCCACACACCGGTTGCCGCGGCGTCGCGGGCATAGTCGGCAAAGTCCTTCGGCTCGCGTCCCAGCGCACGCTGCACACCGTCGGCCAGTTGCGCTTTGTTGCCCAGCACCTCGGTGAACAAGTGGGTCAGCAGCCAGATGAAGTCCGCAGGCAGGCCGTATTCGGTGAGCATCGCCGTGTACTCGTCGATCGGCACCGACACGAACGCGACGTCACGCCCTGCGGCCTTGCCGATTTCCGCCACCGCGTCGCGGAAGCGCAGCAGCCGCGGCCCGGTCAGCTCGTAGAGCTGCCCCACGTGGCGGTCGTCGGTCAGGGCAGCGACCACGACGTCGGCGATGTCGTCGACATCCACGAACGGCTCAGCCACGTCGTCGACCGGCAGCGTGACGGCCCCTGCGAGCACCTCCTCGAGCCACGCGCCTTCGTCGAAGTTCTGTGCGAAGAAGGCGCACCGCACGATCGTCCACGGCAGACCCGACGTCTTGACGACGTCTTCCGCGGATTGCGTCGACCGAGCCCGGGACGGCGAGGTCGGGGTAGTAGGTGATGTAGACCTTGTCGACGCCCGCCAGCGCGGGCGCCCAGGTCTGCCGATCGGCCCAGTCGAATGGGGTGTCCGCCGAACGGGAGCCGTGCCGGACGGGGATGCCGCGGGCTTCGAGTTGGTTGGCGACGCGCGTTCCGGTCTTGCCGGTGCTGCCGATGACGAGAATGGTGTTGTTGGTCATGGTTCGACTCAACAGTCCAGGATTGAGACGATCCATAGCCGGAACGCTCGATTGCATGTCCGATCGTCTGAAAGGAATGCCGGGTATGAACAAGGTTTCTCTCACCGCTCTGGCGCGTGAGCATCTCGAGACGGCACGGGCGGCCAGCAGCGGCCGCAGCTCGCACACCGTTTACGGCGGCCACGAGCATTCGCTGCGCCAGACCCTGATCGCGCTGAAGGCGGGCAGCGAACTGGATGAGCACGAAGCCAACGGCGAAGCGACGTTGCAAGTCCTGCACGGCCGGGTACGGCTCACCAACCAGAAGGCGCAGTGGGAGGGTTCGACCGGTGACCACATCGTCGTCCCGGATTCCCGGCACGGCCTGACGGCGCTGGAGGACTCCGCAGTGCTACTGACCGTCGCGAAAGCCGTTGGGCCGCACGTCTAGATCGCGGGGCCCAGTAGGTCGTCGGCGTCCTTGATGACGTAGCCGTAACCCTGCTCGGCCAGGAAACGCTGGCGGTGCGCGGCGTACTCGGCGTCCAGGCTGTCGCGCGACACCACCGAGTAGAAGATGGCGCCACCGCCGTCGGACTTCGGCCGCAGCAGCCTGCCCAGCCGCTGCGCCTCTTCCTGCCGCGACCCGAAGGTCCCCGAAACCTGCACCGCCACATTGGCTTCCGGCAGATCGATGGAGAAGTTGGCCACCTTCGACACGACCAGGGTGGGTATCTCGCCGCGACGGAACGCGTCGAACAGGGCCTCGCGGTCGGCGGTCTTGGTCGACCCCTGGATGACCGGCGCGTTCAGCTCCTCGCCCAGCTCGTCGAGCTGATCGAGATACGCGCCGATCACCAGCGTCTGATCGCCGGGATGGCGTTCGAGAATGGATTTCACCACCGCGATCTTGCTGTGCACCGTCGAGCACAGCTTGTAGCGTTCGTCGGGCTCGGCGACCGCGTAGAGCATCCGCTCGTTGTCGGTCATCGTCACCCGCACCTCGATGCACTCGGCAGGCGCGATCCAGCCCTGGGCCTCGATGTCCTTCCACGGCGCGTCGTAGCGCTTCGGCCCGATCAGGCTGAACACGTCGCCCTCGCGGCCGTCCTCGCGGATCAGGGTGGCCGTCAGCCCCAGCCGCCGCCGGGACTGCAGGTCGGCGGTCATCCGGAACACCGGCGCGGGCAGCAGGTGCACCTCGTCGTAGATGATCAGGCCCCAGTCGCGGCTGTCGAAGAGCTCGAGGTGCCGGTACTCGCCCTTGGTGCGCCGGGTGATCACCTGGTACGTCGCGATGGTGACCGGGCGGATCTCCTTCTTCTCGCCGGAGTACTCGCCGATCTCGTCCTCGGTCAGCGACGTGCGGTTGATCAGCTCGCGCTTCCACTGCCTGCCCGCGACGGTGTTGGTGACCAGGATCAGCGTCGTCGCGCCCGCCTTGGCCATCGCCGCCGCGCCGACCAGGGTCTTGCCCGCGCCGCACGGCAGCACCACCACACCGGAGCCGCCCTCCCAGAACGAGTCGGTGGCCATCTCCTGGTAGTCGCGCAGATGCCAGCCGTCCTGCCTCAGGCTGATCGGGTGCTTCTCGCCGTCGACGTAGCCGGCCAGATCCTCGGCAGGCCAGCCGATCTTGAGCAGCATCTGTTTGACCCGGCCGCGCTCGCTGTTGTGCACGATCACGGTGTCGTCGTCGATGCGGGCACCGAGCATCGGCGCGATCTTCTTGTTGCGCAGCACCTCCTCGAGCACCGCGCGGTCGAGGCTCACCAGCGTCAGGCCGTGCACGGGACTCTTCACCAGCTGCAGCCGGCCGTAGCGGGCCATGGTGTCGACGATGTCGACCAGCAGCGGCTGGGGCACCGCGTAGCGCGAGAACGACACCAGCGCGTCGACGACCTGTTCGGCATCGTGGCCTGCGGCGCGCGCGTTCCAGAGCGCCAGCGGCGTGATCCGGTAGGTGTGCACGTGCTCGGGCGCGCGCTCGAGCTCGGCGAACGGCGCGATGGCCGCGCGGGCCGCCCCCGCTTGCTCGTGGTCGACTTCGAGCAGCACCGTCTTGTCGGACTGCACGATGAGGGGGCCGTCTGTCATTCGATCCATTATCCGGAAGCCACCGACGGGTCCTCAATGGGAGGCGAGCGGCACGGCGGAGTTCACCGGCGCGCTTGCGCCCGGAAACGGTATCCGCGGCACTCCCGGGGTGCCGATCTGACCTGCCAGCCACGGCAGGGATGCGGTGAACACGTCCGTGGCGAACGGCCAATCGTGCTTGCCGGGGGAGGTGACGATCGCGCAGGCGATTCCGTTCGCGCGGCCCAAGGTGCACAGCGAGTTGGCCGCGTCGGTCTGATCACCGGGGTTGCCCGCGGCGTCCTGACCGCCGAGGCCGACCGCGTCGGGATTGCCGTAGCCGCTCTTGCGCCGTGTCGGGGCGTCCGACGAGATCGCGAACCATCCCGAGACGCCTCGGTAGGGCCCGTGCTTCGTGATCACCGTCGTCGGGTCGTAGGTGGCCCACGCGCCGGCATCGCCGCCGAAGATCCTGGCGATCGTCTGCTCCTTGGTTCCTGCGTTGGGCCCCGTGTCGCCCGCGATGTCGACGAAGCTGCCGAACAACTCCGGATGCATCACGGTGAGGTCGATCGCGCATGTGCCGCCCATCGACCAACCGACGATGCCCCAGTTCGCGGCCGCGGTGCTCACCCCGAAGGTCGACGCCAGGTACGGGGGAACATCCTTGGTGAGGTGGTCGGCGACGTTGCCGCGAGGGCCGTTGACGCATTCGGTGTCGTTGTTGAACGAGCCGCCGACGTCGACGAACACGAACACCGGTGCGTCGCCGCCGTGTGCGCCCGCGAACGAGTCGATGGTCGCGATCGCGTTGCCGGTGCGCGGCCAGTCCGACGGCGTGTTGAACTCGCCCGCGATCATCATCACCACCGGCAGCTTCGGTGGCGGGTTGGTCGCGAACCACGCCGGCGGCAGATAAACCAGCTCCGTCCGGTGTTTGAACTGCGAGGCGTCGTTGGGGATGGTGACGGGAAGCAGAACCCCGTGCTCGGGCACGACACCCTTGCGCTGCATGTCGGCGACGGTGGCCATGTCGGTCTCGTCGGGCAGAGGGCCCGCCGCCAACTCGTTCCAGGCCAGCTGAACCGTCGGGAAGTATCCGACCCACAGGTTCAACGCGATACCGGCGCTCAGTAGGCACAGCGGGACGGCCAGAACCGAGACGCCCCGACGCCACCGACGGGTTTCGCGCCAGCCGAGCACAGCGACCGCGACGGCCAGGCCCGTCAACCCGATCCACACCATCAGCGACCGCGGAGCGGGATCACCCGCCATGCCCTGCGAATCGATGAACCAGTGCGCCCACAACGCCACCGCGACACCGACCGCGATGGCCGCAGGGACCCGGACAAGCCGCCATCGCCGAGTGCGCCAGCCGATCGCCGCCACCAGCGCCGCAGCGGCCCCCGCTTGAACGGCCATGGGCAGCCAACCGTGCAGGAGGGAGAGTCCGTGTCGATAGGGGGCCTGGGCTGCTGCCGCCAATATCGTTGACACAAAGCCATATTCACCAATGGTCCTGTGAGGCAGCTGTGTCGCGGTGAGGGTCCGGCTATGCGTCGTCGGCCGACACCACGGATGTGACGCGATGAATGGCGAACTCCCTGACCCGGCCTGTCGCGGGATCGTAGGCGGTCAGCTGCCCGCCGCGGACGTTGACCGGGGCGACGACACGCTGGGTGGCCACACCCGCCGGATCGACGTAGCCGATCACCACCGAGTTCTGCAGCCGGGCCGCCTCCTGCAGCTGCGAGATGGCCACCGCCGGGTCGATCCGCATGTTGGCGAACGGCTGCGCCGCCACCTTGCGCAGCACCGCCACGATCGCGCCGAGTGTCTGACCGGTAGGGGCGGTCAGCTGCCGCGGCAGGCGGCGAAGCGCCGGGGCGGGCACCCGCGCGCCGCGCGCCCGGATGTCGACGATCGATCCGGTGGAATCCTCGGCTGCGGGTGCGAAGCCTGCGGTGCGCAGCGCCGCCAGCACTTCGGAGATCGGCGCCTGCGACACCGCGACGGTCGGGGCGAGCAGCCGCATCTCGAGCTGCTCGGCGGCGGGTGCGCCGACGGCCTGGGCCAGCAGGGCAGGATCCTCGCACCGGACGAACGACGCGGCCATGCCGACCCGCAGCTGACCGTGCCTGCGGGCGACGTCGTCGATCAGATATGTCAATCCTTGCGGCACAGGGGTTTTGGAGTGCCTATCGAACAGGGCGTGCAGTTCGCCGGCGGTGCGTCCGGTGTCGAGCGCACGCCGGATGGACGCCTCGCTGATCCGGTACACCATCGCCGCGCCCGCCGATTCCACGGTGGCCACCGCCGCCAACTGCTCGGCCAGGTCGCGTTCCAGCGGCCCGGGCACGATCACGGTGAGGTCGGCCTGCAGCAGGAAGTGGTCGATGGGTTCCGGCAGCACCTTCGCCATCGCGTCGACGGTGCCGTCGTCGCCGGCCAGCAGCTTGCGACCGGGGCCGGTGATGGCGCCGCGGCCGACGACGCCGAGCGCATGCGCCTCGGTCAGCAGGTCGCCGACCGGCTGCGGCTGCAGCCGTACCGCCCAGCGGGGACGGCGCCAGACCATCGCCCGCGACGCTTCCGTGGCATCGACGCCCGCGCCGACCGGCAGGTCGGCGAGCACGCCCAACAGCAACCGGCGATCCAGCGGGGCAGCCGTGGAGTACAGCGAATCAGAAAGGGCCGCATAGGGTTTGCCGTCGGGGCCGCGACCGCCGATCAGTCCGGGTCTGCCGGGAAGATCCAGCCAGGTGGACGCGAGCAGGTGCCACCGTGCCGCGACAGGGGACTCGATGAACCGGTCGGCAGCCACCGTCGGCGCCCAGTACGGCCCCGTGCCGTCCAGCGGTTCGGGGTCGGGCAGGCCTGCCGCGATCAGCCCGGCCGCCGCCGACGAGTTCGAGGATCAGTCCCAGCCGCTGTTCGTCGATGCCGGTCAGCTTGGTCAGCCGCTTGACGTCGCGGACGCCGAGGCCGCCGCTGCGAAGTTCGGGAACCGGTGTGGCGCCGAGGGTTTCGAGGACGAACGTCGACTTCGCGGAGCAGGTCGATGACCGCGCCCGCGGCGACCGCGTCGACATCGGCGGCCGTCGTCGTCGACACCACCGGATCGGGCGCGGTCAGCGCGACCGGTCCGGGAAGCTCGCCGCGCAACACCTGACCGACCAGCCGCGGCAGGATCACGGTTTCGGCGTCGACCTGCCGCAGCAGGCCGGCCGCCAGCAGCCGCTGCACGGGCCGGTCCGGCGGCGTGCCGGGTGCCGCGTCGCGGGTCCTGCCCATCGGCGAGCCTTCCATCAGGCGCCGCAGCAGCTCTCGCTGCGGGTCGTCGATGGCCGCGAGCCGGTCGGCGATCTCGTCGGCGGCCAGGTCCGCGCCCTCGAGGACCGCCTGGCCGGGATACCAGGGCAGGCCCGCCGACGCCTCGGCGGCCACCCGGACCTCGGAGTCGCCCCACACCAGCGCGCGCTCACGCAGGTCGTCGAGCGCTGCGGCGACGGCCTCGTCGCCTGCCCGGTCGCCGATCAGCGCAGTCAGCTTGCCCAACGTCGACGGGGGTGGTGTCGGCGTGCAGCGTCAGCAGCGCGTCAAGCACCGCCAGCCGCAGAAAGTCCAGCTCATCGGTGGCGGCCTTGACCGACTGGCGGGACTGCGCGCGAGCCGCCAGCGCCGCGATGCTGCCGGGCGGCGGCTGGGTCAGGTCTGGCTCGCAGCTCCAGCAGCCGGATCAGCCGTTCGTCAGGCAAATCGGCCAGCCAGGCGCCCAGCGGGGTGCCCGAATTGTGTTCGGTCATTGCTGACCAGCGTAAAGCAGCCCGCCGGTCTCGCCACTGGTCGCGGCGCCTGCCACAATGTGGGGCGTGGCAGACAAGAAGCGGAAGAAGCAGTACGTCGACACGGGCTGGCCTGCGGTAGACGGCGAGGACGATCACCCGATCAGCGAGCTGGCCGCCGACCGCACCGGCGCGCTGTCGCCGTTCGGCGACCTGACGTTTCCGCTGCCGGCCGAGGATCTGCCGTACACCCACCCGGTCACGGTCATCAACCGGTAGCTGGTGGCCGGAGCCGACCTGCCCGGGCCAGGGCTCTCGCACCTGGACGAATCGGGCGCGGCGCACATGGTCGACGTGACCGCCAAGGACGCCACCAAGCGCACCGCCGTCGCTGCGGGCACGCTGCGCACGCGCGCCGACGTCGTCGAGCTCATCACGGCGGGCGGACTGCCCAAGGGTGATGCGCTGGCCACCGCCCGGGTGGCGGGCATCCTCGCCGCCAAACGCACCAGCGACCTGATCCCGCTGTGCCACCAGCTGGCGCTGACCGGCGTCGACGTCGACTTCGAGATCGGCAAGGCCGAGGTGGGCATCACCGCGACGGTGCGAAGCACCGACCGCACCGGGGTGGAGATGGAGGCACTCACGGCGGTCAGCGTGGCGGCGCTGACGCTGTACGACATGCTCAAGGCCGTCGACCCGGCAGCGCGCATCGACGACATTCGGGTGCTGCGCAAAGAGGGCGGCAAGACGGGCACATGGCAGCGACCGTGACGCGATCGGCGCGGGTGATCATCACGTCGACGCGCGCGGCGGCCGGTGTCTACGAGGACCGCACGGGGCCGCTGATCGTCGACTGGCTGGCGCAGCGAGGGTTCGCCGCGCCGCCGCCGATCGTGGTGCCCGACGGCGGATCGGTGCCGCAGGCGCTCTTCGCGGCACTGGACCAGCGGCCTCACCTGATCGTGACGTCCGGCGGCACCGGCATCTCGCCGACCGACGGCACCGCCGACGCGACAGCGAACATCGTCGACTACCAGATTCCCGGGCTGGCCGACGCGATCCGGCGAGCCGGGCTGCCGCACGTGCCGACGTCGGTGCTGTCGCGCGGGGTGTGCGGTGTCAGGAACGGGACGTTGATCGTGAACCTGCCCGGCTCGACCGGCGGCGTCAAGGACGGACTCGGCGTGCTCGACGTCGTGCTGGAGCACGCGCTGGATCAGCTTGCGGGCAAGGACCATTCGCGATGACGGCCGTCGTGCTGCGCGTCGAGCTGACCGATCACACCATCGAACTCGCCGAGCACGAGGCGCTGGTCGCGCATCAGGCCGCAGGCGCCGTCGTCGGGTTCGCAGGCGTCGTCCGCGACCATGACGGCGGCCGCACCGTGACGCGGCTCGAGTATTCCGCGCACCCCTCGGCGCAGCAGACTCTGGCCGATGTGGCCGCGGAGATCGCCGCCGAGTCCCGCGGCGTGCGGGCGATCGCCGTCAGTCACCGCATCGGCACCCTCGAGATCGGCGACGCAGCGCTGGTGGCCGCGGTCGCGGCCGACCACCGGCAGGCGGCGTTCGACACGTGTGCGCGGCTGGTGGACACCGTCAAAGCCCGGCTACCGGTGTGGAAGCACCAGTTCTTCGCCGACGGCTCCGACGAGTGGGTGGGTTCGGCCTAACCCGCCGGCGGCGCTCCCGGGTCCATAGGCAGCGGCGCAACGTCCACACCCGGACCGGGGGCCGGTCCGGGGCCGTTGACGTTCTCCTGTGCAGGCGTGGTCAGCGGACGCTGGGCCAGCGCGAGCAGCGCATCCTTACCCGTGATGTCCTGCGTCTGGATCGCGTGCCACAGCTCGTGGAGGTACGTGACATTGGGGCCCTGCGCCGGCAGCGTCGAAGCATCGGTCGTGTAGCCCTGCGGCAGGTTGTCCGGGCTGGCCAGATGCGGGATGCCGTCCGGCGGGGTGGGCACCTGACCGGACATCGCCTGGTTGGCCGCGTCGAATGCGGGCGCAGGGACGTCGATGCCGTTGAGCGGGGCCAGCGGATCGGCAGGCGGTGCGGCCAGCGGATCAGCCGGCGGCGGCCCTGGATCCCCAGGAGCGGGAAGCGCGGGGTCGAGCGGCAGCGGCGCGGTGTGCAGCGCCCAGGTCTCCGGTGCGTCTGCGGGTGCCTGCGCGACGTCCCAGTCGGCCGCGGGCTGGGCATCGGGTGCAGGCTGCTGGAGCGAGGCGTCGATGAGGGGCGCCTCGGCGGGCGGTGCATCCGGTGCGGGCGCGTCGAGGGCGACGTCGACGACATCGGCCGCAGGCGGCGGCGGCACTTCGGGTGCCGGCGGGGGAGGCGGTGGCGCGTCCGGCAGGGGAGCGGACATCGCGTCGATCGGTGCCTCCTCCGGCGGAGGCGGCGGTGCGAGCGGGTCGGCGGGCGGCGGCAATTGGCCGTTCAGGCCGGCTGCGTCCAGAGCTTGGTTGGCGCCGTCGACAACGTCGTTGACGACATTGCGAGGGGTGGCACCCGAAAGCCCACGGCCGCAGACCGGCCACGCGCCGCGGCCCTGGCTGGCGAGCACGCGCTCGGCGACCGCGATCTGCTCGTCCTTGGTGGCCATCTGCGCGGACGGCGCGTACTCGCCGCCACCGTGCGAACGCCAGGTACCGGGCGAGAACTGCAGGCCGCCCTGATATCCGTTGCCGGTGTTGATGGCCCAGTTGCCGCCGGATTCGCAGCGACGCGACCTTGTCCCATTCGCCATCGGTGGCGGCGCTGGCATGCCCTGCGAGGGCGAGGCCTCCACCGCCGATGACTGCGCCGGTGAAGGCGACTTTGGCGACCGATTTTGCCGATGCAGTGGGCTTGCGATGCCGTCCACTCATAGGTGCGTTAAGTCCTCTCTAATGCGCCCACGAGGTCAGCTGTCGGGTTCGGGCTGGAGAGGTTGCCCGGCCGATTCCGTCGGTGAAAACAGATTCGGCTTCACCCCAAGGAGCCGCAAGCGACTCCAGGTCCTTATCTTCGGTGGACCCGGTGGGTCCCCCGCCCCCATCCCAGTTGTTGTTCGAATCCCCGACCCGACGGATGGAGCTCGGCGCTATCGGATGGGAAGGGCTAGCCGATGAGTGTCGACTGGCTTGCGGAAGAACCTAACGGGTTCAAACGTTTTAGTCATTTTTTGCTCGCCGCGGCGTTTCGCGGGTCGGCAAATCCTAAAAGGGCTCTAAACCCGCAGGAGTTTTCGGCGTTTCCGCTGGTGCATATCGTGCTCCACCACTCCGTAGCCAGCTTGTGACCATTTTGTTATGTGACGTAAATCACTATTACCCCCCGGCGAAGGGCGGGAGCACATCGATCGTCTGGCCCTCGGACAGCGTCGTCGCGTCGTCGCGCACCGCGATTCCGTCGCAGAGGAACGAGCATCGCCGCAGCACCAGGGCGAGCTCCGGCCTGCGGGCACCGAGCGTCTCGACAAGCGCCGCGACGGTTGTGCCTGGCGCGACGCGCACCGTCTCGGTCTCCGCGTCGGCGGCCGCGCGGGCGGCGGCGAAATAACGGACGGTGAGCTGCACCGTCACCGTCGAGGCGGTCTCCACGTCAACCGCCGATCGCGCTCATCGGCCGGTCCGGCTGGACGAAGTCGGGGTCGTTGATGCCGTGGCCCGCGGGCTTGGCCCACATCGCGGCCCGCCATGCGGTCTCGACGGCGTCGTCGTCGGCACCGGAGCGCAACAGCCCGCGCAGGTCGGTCTCCTCGCGTGAGAACAGGCAGCTTCGGACCTGGCCGTCGGCGGTCAGCCGGGTGCGGTCGCAGTCCGAGCAGAACGCGTGCGACACCGACGCGATGATGCCGACCGTCGCGGGGCCGCCGTCGACCAGCCACAGCTGCGCAGGCGCGGAACCGCGCGGCACCGGGTCAGGCGTCAGCGTGAAGTGCCGTTGCAGCCCGGCCAGAACGTCGTCGGCGCCAAGCGTCGAACCGCGCGCCCACTCGTGACCGGCGTCCAGCGGCATCTGCTCGATGATGCGCAGTTGGTAGTCGTGGTCGAGGCAGAACCGGAGCAGTGACACCGCATCCTCGAGCCCTGCCGTCGGGTCGAGCACGGCGTTCACCTTCACCGGTCGCAAGCCCGGCTCGGTGCGCCGCGGCAAGACCCGCCAAGCACGTCGGAGAGCCGGTCGCGGCGGGTGATGTGCGCGAAGCGCTCGGCGTCGACGGTGTCCAGCGACACGTTGATCCGGTCCAGCCCGGCGCGCTTGAGGCCCGCAGCGCGGCGGTCGAGCCCAATTCCGTTGGTGGTCAACGCGATGTCGGGGCGTGGCCGAAGCGCGGCGGTCGCGGCCACCACCTCTTCGAGCTGCTTGGCCACCAGCGGCTCGCCGCCGGTGAAGCGGACGCTGGTGATGCCGAGCCGGGTGACCGCGATGCGCAGCAGCCGGGTCAGCTCGTCTGCGTCCAGCAGCTGTTCGCCCGGCATCCAGTCCAGCCCCTCGGCAGGCATGCAGTACGTGCAGCGCAGGTTGCAGCGGTCGGTCAGCGACACCCGCAGATCGGTGGCGACGCGGCCGTAGGTGTCGATCAGCGGGCCGTCGGTCGGTGCGCCCCCGATCGGGCGGTACACCGACGGGACACCCAGCGACGTGACGGTCATGCGGGGGCCTTGAGTGAATCGACGGGCACGATCTCCTTGCCCAGCGGCACCAGCGAGACCGGGATGAGTTTGAGGTTGGCCAGCGCCAGCGGGATGCCGATGATCGTGATGGCCATCGCCACCGCGGTGATGACGTGGCCGATCGCCAGCCACAGCCCGAACAGGACGACCCAGATGACATTGCCGATCAGCGCACCCGGCCGCGTCCCGGGTTTGTCGATGATGGTGCGGCCGAACGGCCACAGCGCGTAGGACGCGATGCGCAACGCGGCGAACCCGAACGGAATCGTGATGATCAGGACGAAGCAGATGAGCGCCGCCAGCAGGTAGCCAAGCGCCAGCCACAGGCCGCCGAATACCAACCAGATGATGTTCAGGATCAGGCGCATCTCTTCCTCCAGCGGTCTTTCAGCCTACCGATAAACAGGGGTGCTGGTCGGCGGGCGGTCCGAGTAGGATCACCACATCGCGTCCCTGCGGAATAAGGCGGGACGCTTTACTTATGTGACTTGATGACGAGCGGTGAGACCAGTGCCGACCGGCAAGGTGAAGTGGTACGACGCCGACAAGGGCTTCGGCTTTCTGTCCCAGGAGGACGGCGAGGACGTCTACGTCCGGTCCTCGGCGCTGCCGGCCGGTGTCGAGGGGCTGAAGGCAGGCCAGCGCGTCGAGTTCGGTGTGGCCGCAGGCCGTCGCGGGCCGCAGGCGTTGAGCCTCAAGATCATCGACCCGCCGCCGAGCCTGACGCGCACGCGTCGTGAAGCCGCCGCGGCCGAGCACAAGCACACTCCCGACGAGCTGCACGGCATGGTCGAGGACATGATCACGCTGCTGGAGGGCGCGGTGCAGCCCGAGCTGCGCAAGGGCCGCTACCCCGACCGCAAGATCGCCCGCCGGGTGTCCGAGGTGGTGCAGGCCGTCGCCCGCGAACTCGACGCGTAACGCCACGCAAGCGGGGCATGCTTGAGCCATGGCTGCATATGTCTCCGGCGGCGGCGACTTCAACCGCGACACCAACTACATCACCACCCGCATCACCGCCGACGGCGCGCGACGGCTACCCCGTCGAGCCCGGCCGTTACCGGCTGGTCGTCGCGCGGGCCTGCCCGTGGGCCAACCGGGCGATCATCGTCCGCCGACTGCTCGGCCTGGAAGACGCGCTGTCCATCGGCTTCTGCGGGCCGACCCACGACGAGCGCAGCTGGACCTTCGACCTCGACCCCGGCGGCGTCGACCCGGTGCTGAAGATCCCTCGGCTGCAGGACGCGTACTTCGCCCGCGTTCCCGGACTACCCGAAGGGCATCACCGTGCCCGCGATCGTCGACGTGCCGACCGGGCAGGTCGTCACCAACGACTTCGCGCAGATGACGCTGGACCTGTCCACCGAGTGGACCGCTTACCACCGCGACGGCGCGCCCGAGCTGTATCCCGAGCCGCTGCGCGACGAGATCGACGAGGTCGCCAAGCGCATCTACACCGAGGTCAACAACGGCGTCTACCGGTGCGGGTTCGCGGGCTCACAGGAGGCCTACGACAACGCCTACGACCGGTTGTTCACGGCCCTGGACTGGCTCAACGAGCGGTTGGCGAATCAGCGGTATCTGGTCGGCGACACCATCACCGAGGCCGACGTCCGGCTGTTCACCACGCTGGCCCGCTTCGATCCGGTCTATCACGGCCACTTCAAGTGCAACCGGTCCAAGCTCGACGAGATGCCGGTGCTGTGGGCCTACGCCCGTGATCTGTTCCAGACGCCCGGCTTCGGCGACACCATCGACTTCGTGCAGATCAAGCAGCACTACTACATCGTGCACGCCGACATCAACCCGACGCGGATCGTGCCGAAGGGGCCCGACCTGTCCAACTGGCTGACGCCGCACGGCCGGGAAGCGTTGGGCGGCAGGCCGTTTGGCGAGGGCACTCCGCCAGGACCCACGCGAGAGGGCGAACGGGTGCCTGCGGGGCATTCCGCCGGTTAGGGCCAGACGGTGCTGACCGACCACTCGGCGTGCGGCACCGGGAACTCGTTGCCTGCCTCGTCGCGGACGACGGTCGGCAACTGCACCGCGATGCCGGTGAGCCTGCCGCGGTGCGGGTCGACGGTGGGGATGGTCACCGCGCGTTTCGACTTCGGTGCGAACGTCTCGACGAGGGTGTCCTCAGGACCTTCGTAAGCCCGCAGCAGCACCCATGGCGCCGCCCAGATGGCGTCGGGCACCGACAGCTGCACCGGGTTACGCGACGTTACGGCCAGTTCTCCCATGGCTTTTGGCACTTCGCACAGCGTCGGGTTCAAGACGTTGCAGTACTTGTACGGGCCGACCCGTACCAGCTGGCCGTGCGTGTAGGCACTGATCTCGGGATGCTTCGGGGGCGGGGTGCGCGTCATCCGCCAGATGAGGACGCCGGTGGCCGCAGTCGCCAACACCGCGACGGCGACCAGCACCGCCAGGCCTTTCTTCACTTCCGCGGCACCGCCGCCGGGTCGTATCGGGTGCCCTCCTGCGCCGCGAGGACCGGCCGGTTCCCGCCGAGACCCGGGATCAGGGAGTCGCCGCGGTAGCTCACGATCGTCTGGGCGAGCCCGAGGATCAGCATCGCCGAAATCACCGTGAAGCCAATGTGCAGTTCGGTATACACGAGCACCCCGGTGGCGCCGCCCGCCACCCACGCCAGCTGCAGCAGTGATTCCGAGCGCCCGAACGCCGAGGCGCGTGACTCCTCGGGCAGGTCCTGTTGCAGCGACGCGTCCAGCGATGCCTTCGCGATCGCACTCGCCGCCGATGTGATCAGCGCGGCAAGGGCGGCCACCAACAGCTTGCCGGTCAGCGCGGTGGCCAGCGCGACCACGGTGACCGCGATCGAGCTGCGCACCACCAGCTGCGCCGGCCGCCCAAGTTGCAGCCGCGCGCTGGCGTAGTTGCCGCCGAAGTTGCCGATCGCCGCCGCCGCGCCGATCAGGCCGAGGATCAGCAGCTGTTGCCACCCGGTCTTGTCGTGGGACTTGGCCACGAACGCGGGATACAGGAACAGGAAGCCGACCATCACCTTGATCGTGCAGTTGCCCCACAGCGAGGTGATGATGTTGCGGCCCAGCGGTTGTCGAGCGGGTCCACGTTCCGAGGACCGCTGCGGGTGGCGACGCAGTTCGCCTTCTCCGCCGTGATAGCTCAGCGTCGTGGGGACCTCGCCCTCGGTTACCTCGACCCACTTCGGTATGTGCATGGCCAGCGCGGCGCCTGCCACCGTCACGGCGACGCAGACGTACAGCGCGCCGGGCATGTGGAACAGGTTGAACAGGTACTCGGCCCCTGCGGCGATCGCGCCGCCGACGATGGTTCCACCCAGCAGCCCGAACACCGTCAGCCGTGAGTTGACCCGGACCAGGTCGATGGTCGGCGGCAGCACACGCGGCGTCACCGCGCTGCGCAACACGCTGAATGACTTGGACAGCACCATCATTCCGAGCGCGCACGGGTACAGCACCCAAGTCGGGAAGCTTCCCGTCGCGCCGTCGTAGTTGGCGATGAGCAACAGCACAAGGACCGTGCGCAGCGCGAACGACATGGCCAGCGCCACCCTGCGGCCGTGTTGCAGACGGTCCAGCGCCGGGCCGATCAGCGGGGCGATGACTGCGAACGGCGCGATCGTGATGAGCAGATAGAGCGCGACCTTGCTCTTGCTCTCCCCGGAGGCCGCGGCGAAGAACAGCGTGTTGGCCAGGGCCACCGCCATCGCCGAGTCGACGGCGAAGTTGGCCATCACCGGGTAGGTCAGCGCGGTCAGGCCCGACTTGTCGGCGCCGTCGGCGGTCGCGGCCCTGTGGAACAGGCCGTACATCTTCGAGCCCATCTCCCGGCTGCGCTGCGCGGCCGAGCGGGGTCCGCTGTTGACGCCACGCCCAGCGGCTGCGCCGATCCCGGGAGACGGATCGCTGCGGTTGGCCGACCGGTCCTCGAGGTCGGGTAGATATCGGTTGGCACTCGGCGTGGACGAGCGCCGCTGCCGCCGGGAATTCACGCCGTCGCTCGGGTAGTTCGCCATCCCCGGGTGTTCGTCACCGCGGTCCGCGGGAGGCCGCGGCGGGTAGTAGCGGGGATCACGCGGGCCCGCAGGGCCGCCGTGGTCACGCCGCGATCCGGTCACGCAAACGATTCTCCCCCATCCCGATGGCGGCGTCGTGCAGCCGACCGGTGTGGCTCTACGCAGGCCGGTCAGGCACTATTAACGGCGTGGACAGCGTGACGGAATCCACCGAGGACGGCTCGGCCGCACCGGTGATCGAGCGCCCGGCGGAGCTGGAGGCGGTGCTGTTGGGTGCCGTCGATCAGGCGCGCGCGGCGATCGTCGAGCACAGCGGTGACAGCGTCGGGGACTATCTGGGCGCGACGTTCGACGACTTCAACGCCGCCACCCATCGGTTCCTGGCCAACATGCCTGGCTATCAGGGCTGGCAGTGGGCCGTGGTCGTGGCGGCGCATCCCGGTGCCGACCACGCGACGATCAGCGAGGTGGTCCTGGTGCCGGGGCCGACGGCTCTGTTGGCACCGAGGTGGGTGCCCTGGCAGCAGCGGCTGCGCGCCGGCGATCTCGGGCCCGGTGATCTGCTCGCGGCGCCGCCCGAGGACGTCCGCCTGGTGCAGGGCTTCTCCGCGACCGGCGACCCAGAGCTCGACGAGATCGCCGTCGAGCTGGGGCTGGGCCGACGCCGTCTGCTCAGCGAACTGGGTCGAGCCGACGCCGCACAGCGCTGGCACGACGGCGAGTACGGACCGGGCTCGGCGATGGCCAGGTCCACCCGCCGGGTCTGCCGCGACTGCGGGTTCTACCTGCCGCTGTCCGGAGCGCTCGGGCTGATGTTCGGCGCCTGCGCCAACGAGCTGTCCGCCGACGGGCATGTCGTCGACGCCGAATACGGTTGCGGCGCACACTCGGACACACCCGCGCCCGCAGGGACCGGCTCACCGCTGTACGACCCGTACGACGACGGCGTCCTGGACGTCGTGGCGCCGCCGGCGCCGCCCGCGGCGGCCGAAGAGACGGCTGCGCCGAGCGAGAAAGAACCCCCCGCGGAGGACAGCGACGACGCCGATCAGGCGCCGTCGTAGCCCTACTGCCCTGCGACCTTCGTCACCGCGTGTTCAGGTCGACGGCGGCGCGAATCAACGCCTTGAACGCCTTGTCGTCGAGCTTGTCGTCCTCGCGAATGTCGATGGCGCGCCTGGTGTTTCCGTCGAGACTCGAGTTGAACAGGCCCGCCGGATCGTCCAGCGAGGCGCCCTTGGCGAACGTCACCTTGACGTAGTCCTTGTAAGTCTCACCGGTGCAGATCATTCCGTCGTGGTACCAGACGGGGACGCCGCGCCACTTCCAGTCCTCGGTGACGTCGGGATCGGCCTGCTTGATGAGCTCGCGGATCCGGGCGAGCATGTCGCCCCGCCAATCGCCCAGTTCTTCGATTCGGCCGTCGATCTTCTCCACGGCATCATTCATCAGCGCAACTCCTGAATTCGGACCATGTTTCCCGCGGGGTCGCGCAGTGCGCAGTCTCGAACCCCGTACGGCTGCTCGGTCGGCTCCTGGACCACCTCGACGTCGCCGGCCTGGACCTTCTCGAACGTGCCGTCGAGGTCCTTGGTGCCCAGCAGCAGCGTGCCGAAGGTGCCTTTTGCCATCATCTCGGTGATGACGCGGCGCTCGTCGTCGTTGAGTCCGGGCGTCGCGGTCGGCGGGTACAGCACGATGTTGGTGTCGGGCTGGTTCGGCGGCCCTACCGTCAGCCATCGCATCCTGTCCTTGCCGACGTCGAGGCGGACCTCGAAGCCGAGAGTGTCGCGATAGAACGCCAGCGATTCTTCCGGGTCGTCGTGCGGCAGGAAGCTCGAGTGAATGGTGATGTCCATGTCGCTCACGCTAAGTGCAGCCCTGCGGCAGGCGCTTCTCGATTCCTGATCGGTCTTGTCACCTGCTTCTCCAGGCACGACGGGATTCCCTCCGTCATGCCTGCGGTCTGCTCGCGATATGTGCTCGGCGGCATGCCGACCAACTCGGTGAACCGGGTGCTGAAGGTGCCGAGCGACGAGCAGCCGACGGCGAAACAGACGTCGGTGACCGACTGGTCGCCCCGCCGCAGCAGTGCCATCGCGCGTTCGATGCGCCGCGTCATCAGGTAGGAGTACGGCGACTCGCCATATGCGATCTTGAACTGGCGCGACAGGTGCCCGGCCGACATGTTCACGCCGCGGGCGAGCGCCTCGACGTCCAGCGGTTGCGCGTACTCGCGATCCATCCGGTCGCGAACGCGCCGCAACAGCCGCAGGTCGCGCAGGCGCTGGTCTTCCGCCGGCGTTCGGCTCAACGCTCAGCCGCCGCCTTGATGCGCGCCAGCGAGGTGTTCATGCCGTCGATCAGTTCGTGTTCGAAGTTGGGCACGCCACCGAACAACTTGTCCACCGTGAAGTTGGCCGCCGGCTTCACACCGTTCTCCGCATGACGGCTCTCCACCACCCGGGTGCCGTTTGCGGTCGGCTCCAGCTCATAGCTCCAAATGGTGTTGTTGGTATTGACGCGGAATGCGAGCTTCTTCTCCGGAATCACTTCCGTGACCGTGCTCGTGGTCGGCCAGAACAGGAAATTGCGACGGTTGAAGTTGATCGTCCTCGTTCCTTGGCGCAGCGGCCCGAACGCCTTCATCAACCGGCATTGCGGGCTCCATTCCGGCATCCGATTGAAATCGGAGATCAATGCCCACACCTTCTGCACCGGGGCGTCGATGTCGATCTGTGCTTGCAATAGCGGCTCGGCCATTGCCTCCTCCTTCTGGATCGCTGGACGGATGCTTTCGAATTCAGGTCAAGCCGCTTTGCGCACCGCGTGAGCCACGGCGAACGGCGTGACGTTGCCACAGGAAGATCGACGTGCCGAGGACGCCGACGCCAAGGCCGGCCACGGCGATCGGGCGCCACTCGTGTAGCCCGGCGACGGTGAAGGCGAGGATCACGGCGATCAGCCAGCCCACGGCTATCACGACGATGACCGGCCATGGCTCGAGCAGGATCCCAGGCAGGGCAGGCGGTTCCGGCGCGGCGGCCTGGGGCGGTTCGGCGCTCATCGGCCTCCAACCTAGCTGCAGGAAGCCCGAATGCGAAAGGCCGCCCTGTTTTGCTGCGCTGGAGAAGAATTGCTGGCTATTGTTTGCTTTGTGAAGGACATCGACTCCCGGTTGGCGAGCGACCTGTCGCTGGCGGTCATGCGTCTGGCTCGCCAATTGCGGTTCCGCCGCCCGGATTCGCCGGTTTCCTTATCGCAGTTGTCTGCGCTGTCGACCCTGGCCAAAGAGGGCGCAATGACGCCCGGTGCGTTAGCTATGCGGGAACGTGTCAGGCCGCCGTCGATGACCCGTGTCATCGCCTCACTGGCCGACCTCGGATTCGTGGCGCGAGACCCCCATCCCGTCGACGGACGCCAGGTTCTGGTGTCGGTCTCGCCGAGCGGTGCCGAATTGATCGAAGCCGAGCGGAAAGCCAGCCAGGAATGGCTGAAGGGGCGGCTTTCGCAGTTCGATGCGGAACAGCGCAAGGCGCTGCTGGTTGCTGCCGATCTGATGGCGGCGCTCGTCGACGAGAGCGCGTGAGAATACTTGACGTCGACGATCCCGCCGACCCGAGGCTGGACGACTTCCGCAACCTGAACAGCGTCGATCGCAGGCCCGATCTGCCGTCGGGGAAGGGACTGGTCATCGCGGAGGGCGTGCTCGTCGTGCAGCGGATGCTGGCGTCGCGGTTCCGGCCGCGCGCGATGCTCGGCACCGATCGCAGGCTGCTCGAGCTGGCCGCCGACCTGGAGACCACCGACGCGCCCTACTACCGGGTGAGCGCCGAGGTGATGGCCGACGTGGTCGGGTTTCACCTCAACCGCGGCGTGCTGGCCGCGGCCCCGCGGCCGGGTGAGTTGTCCGTTGAGCAGGTCCTCGACGGCGCACGCACGGTCGCGGTACTCGAGGGCGTCAACGACCACGAGAACCTGGGCTCGATCTTTCGGAACGCTGCAGGCCTCGGCGTCGACGCGGTGGTGTTCGGCACCGGGTGCGCCGACCCGCTGTACCGCCGCGCCGTGCGTGTCTCGATGGGCCATGCGCTGCTGGTGCCGTACGCCTGGGCGGCTGCCTGGCCTGCCGACCTGACAGTGTTGCGTGACAAAGGGTTTCGTCTGCTGGCGATGACGCCCGATCCAGCGGCGGTCACGGTCGCCGACGCGATGGCCGCCGTCGGCGATGAGCGCGTCGCGATCCTCGTCGGGGCCGAGGGGTCCGGCCTGACCGAGACCGCGATGCGGGCCAGCGATGTGCGGGTGCGAATTCCGATGTCACGGGGAACCGACTCGCTGAACGTGGCAACGGCGGCCGCGCTGGCGTTCTACGAGCGGGTTAGATTGGCAGCGCCGGCGGGTAGGAGCGATGGGCCCACGCTCGAAGAGCAGGGGACGACTGGGGGATCGATATGACAGACGACGCCACGCCGTGGGGCACGGGGCTGACGGTTGCGGCTTTCGTTGCGTTGACGACCGCGGGCGCTGTCGTGGTTCTGAGCATGGGGTTGATCCGGGTTCATCCGCTGCTGGCCGTCGGGCTGAACATGGTTGCGGTCGGCGGCCTGGCGCCGACGGTGTGGGGTTGGCGCAGGACACCCGTGTTGCGGTGGTTCGTGCTGGGCCTTGGCGTCGGCGTCGCGGGTGCGTGGCTGGCGCTGCTCGCGCTGACGCTCCGCTAGCGCTGACCGCCGGAGCGAACCCCGAGCAGCACGTCCTCCCACGCCGGAACCGGCGGCTTGCCCTTGGCCTTGCGGGTGCGAGCGGGCTTGGGCTCTGGCGCTTCGGGCTCGGCCTGCACCGGCGCCGCGGGCTCCTCGAAGTCCAGTTGCGCGACGGGCGCCACCGGTCGCAGCGGGCGGGCGAAGTCGGGATCGATCAACGCGCACGCGGCGTCGTCGAATGCGGTCACGGTGCCACCGTGCGCGCCCGGGGTGAACCGGAAGTGGGCGACGTTGTCCGACATCCCCGCCTTCCACGACAGCTGCACGGTCCAGCGGCCGTCCTCGTTGCGCCACGCGTCCCAGTTCGTGCTGTCGGGGTCGAGACCGCGGGAGATCAGCGCCGACGTCACGGTTTCCAGCAGCGTCAGCACCGCGGGACCGTCGGCTAGGACGGGATGGGCGGCCGTTGCCAGCTCGGCAGCGCGCGAGCGCTCCAGCAGGACCGGATGCGCGAACCGCTCCACCCGGGAGACATCGACGCCTGCCGACTCGGCGACCTGTTGGACGGACGCGCCCGCGCGAATCCTGGCTTGAATCTCCTTGGGACGCAGCACGCTTGGAACCTCGGCATCGAGTTGGGATTGGCTGACTCCGGATTTTTCGCCACGAATCGCGGCACGCAACCGGTCGTCAGCACGCAGGATGAACTTCTCGGTTGCGTCGTCGCTTTCGCAGATGATGCGTTTGCCATCAACGTCGAGTCCGACGACCTTGAGTTCCCGCATGCCGACCTCCTCCGGGCCCGATCTTGGCGCCTGGGCGCCGTGCCCGATTAGCAGGTCACCCTACTGTGTTATCGGCCTGTTACCCGGCCGACACGCCCGGGCTACCCAGGTCAGAGCCGTTCCACCACCCAATCGACACACCGGGTCAGTGCGGAGACGTCGTCGGGTTCGATCGCGGTGAACATGGCGATCCGCAACTGGTTGCGGCCGAGCTTGCGGTACGGCTCGGTGTCGACGATGCCGTTAGCCCGCAGCACCTTGGCCACCGCTGCGGCGTCGACGTCGTCGGAGAAGTCGACGGTGCCGACCACCTGCGAGCGGTGCTCGGGATCGGCGACGAAGGGCGTCGCGTACTGCGACGCCTCGGCCCACGAGTACAGCCGCTGCGACGAGTCGGCGGTGCGCTTGACGGCCCAGTCGAGGCCGCCGTTGTCCAGCACCCAGTCCAGCTGTTCGGCAAGCAGGATCAGCGTGCCGATCGCCGGGGTGTTGTAGGTCTGGTTCTTCAGGCTGTTCTCCACAGCGATGGGCAGTGAAAGGAAGTCTGGCACCCAGCGCCCCGACGCGGCGATGGACTCGATGCGCGAGAGCGCGGCGGGGGAGACGACCGCAACCCACAGGCCGCCGTCGCTGGCCATGTTCTTCTGCGGCGCAAAGTAATACGCGTCGACATCGGTGATGTCCACGGGCAGGCCGCCTGCCGCCGAGGTGGCGTCGATGACGACCAGCGCGTCGCCGGATCCCTCGGGGCGCTGCACGGGCACGGCCACCCCGGTCGATGTCTCGTTGTGCGCCCAGGCGATGACGTCGACGGACGGGTCCGATTGCGGTTTGGGGGCGCTTCCCGGGTCGGCCTTCACGATCACCGGGTCGCCGACGAACGGGTTCTTGCCGACCGCGGAGGCGAACTTGGCGCTGAACTCGCCGTAGGTGAGGTGCAGCGAGCGCTTGTCGATGAGACCGAACGCCGCGGCGTCCCAGAACGCGGTCGAGCCGCCGTTGCCGAGGATCACCTCGTAGCCATCGGGTGCCGAGAACAGCTGACGCACCCCGTCGCGGACCCGGCCGACCAGATTCTTCACCGGCGCCTGTCGGTGCGATGTGCCGAACAGGTCACCGGCGGCGGCGAGCGCCTGGATCTGCTCCGGCCGCACCTTCGACGGCCCGCAGCCGAACCGTCCGTCGATGGGTTTGAGGTCGGCGGGAATCGTCAGTTCGGCCATGCGGACAAGAGTAGTGACCGGACTTGTGCACCTTCTTCGGGGAGGGTCGGCGGAAAATACCGGAAAGTGGGCAAACACGCGACCGACCGCCTTTGCTGTGTCCATACTGTTATCGGTTGGGGACTGCAGCTCGAGCCCGTTGGGGGGCACGTGATCAGTCACGGGAGAACGTCGAGACTGATACCGGTCTGCGCAGCGGCGGTGACCGTCTTCGGTCCGGTTCTCGCCGCGGTACCGGCCCGGGCCGACGACGGGGACCAGGGCAGCGCGCTTCTGAGCCAGATCAACGCCACACGCGCGGCAAACGGCTGTGGCCCCGTTTCAGCCAGTCCGCAGCTGACCGCCGCCGCCGCGCGGCAGGCCAACGACATGCTCGAGAACGGAGTGGTCGATCACACCGGCTCGGACGGCTCCTCGCTGGTCCAGCGCGTCACGGACGCCGGCTACGCCCCGTACGCCACGCTGGGCGAGATCATCTTTTGGGGCGCAGGTTTCGGCTCAATTCCGGCTGCCGCGGTTACCTGGTGGATGAACAGCCCGGGCCACCGCGCGATCATCACTGACTGCGAATTGACCGATGCCGGGTTCTCGGTGGTGAGCGACGGGCGCAAGATGGCTGCGGCTGGGGACTTCGGGACGAAGTGATGTGACGTCCGTCACAAAACTCGCGGGCTGGCCCGCTGAGCCACAGTGGGTGTACGGGGTCTGTTCAATATGCGATACCTGCGGTACCGTCGTTGGACATTAAGCCAGTGCATGTAAACCTCAGGGGAGGCTTCTGATGGCTAGGACCCGCATGGTCAGGCGGTGGCGTCGCAACATGGACGTCGTCGACGACACCGAGTACACCGACATGCTCACCACACTGTCCGAGGGGTCAGTGCGGCGAAACTTCAATCCGTACACCGACATCGACTGGGACTCTCCGGAGTTCGCGGTGATCGACAACGACGAGCGGTGGATCCTGCCCGCGACCGATCCGGTCGGCCAGCACCCCTGGTACAAGGCGCAAACGATCGAGCGCCAGATCGAGATCGGCATGTGGCGCCAGGCCAACGTCGCCAAGGTCGGACTGCACTTCGAGTCGATCCTGATCCGCGGCCTGATGGAGTACGCCTTCTGGACGCCCAACGGCTCCCCGGAATACCGGTACTGCCTGCACGAGGCGGTCGAAGAGTGCAACCACACGATGATGTTCCAGGAGATGGTGAACCGCATCGGCGCCGACGTTCCCGGCATGCCGCGGCTGCTGAAGTGGATCCAGCCGCTCATCCCGCTTGTCGCGGGGCCGCTGCCGATCCCGTTCTGGTTCGGCATCCTTGCGGGCGAAGAACCCATCGATCACACCCAGAAGAACGTCCTGCGCGAGGGCAGAACGCTACATCCGATCATGGAACGGGTGATGGCCATCCACGTCGCCGAGGAAGCGCGGCATATCTCGTTCGCGCACGAATACCTGCGCAAGCGGGTTCCTCACCTGCCGCGGCGGAAGCGGTTCTGGTTGTCGCTCTACGTCCCGCTGACCATGCGGATTCTGTGCTCGGCCATCATCGTTCCGCCGAGGTCGTTCTGGAAGGAATTCGACATTCCGCGCTCGGTCCGCAAGGAGATCTTCTTCCGATCGCCCGAATCCAGACAAATGCTGCGCGACATGTTCGGCGACGTCCGCATGCTCTGCCATGACACCGGCCTGATCAACCCGCTCGCCAAGTTGATGTGGCGGATCTGCAGGATCGACGGCAGGCCAAGCCGCTACCGCAGCGAACCCGCCCGTCAGCATCTGGTGTCGGTCGCCTAGATCAAGACGACTCACGACTATGCCCCATGTGATTACCCAGTCGTGCTGTAGCGACGGGTCCTGTGTCTACGCCTGCCCGGTGAACTGTATTCACCCGTCACCGGACGAGCCGGGCTTCGCCACGGCCGAGATGCTCTACATCGATCCGGTCGCCTGCGTCGACTGCGGCGCGTGTGTCAGCGCGTGCCCGGTCGGCGCGATCGCGCCGGACACCCGGCTGGAGCCCAGTCAGCTGCCGTTCGTCGCGCTCAATGCGGCCTTCTATCCGGACCGGCCGGCAGGCGGGAAGCTGCCGCCGACGTCGAAGCTGGCACCGGTCATCGAGGCGCCGAAAGTGCTTCCGCGCGGCGCGAATCCGTTGACGGTGGCGGTCGTCGGCTCCGGGCCTGCCGCGATGTATGCCGCCGATGAGCTGCTCACCCAGCGTGGTGTGCGGGTGAACGTGTTCGAGCGGCTGCCAACGCCTTTCGGCCTGGTGCGGGCGGGCGTCGCGCCCGACCACCAGAGCACCAAGCGCGTGACCCGGCTGTTCGACAGGGTCGTCCGACGCCGGGGGTTCCGGTTCTATCTCAATGTCGAAGTCGGATCCGACGTCTCGCACGCCGAACTGCTCGCCCACCACCACGCCGTCGCTCTACGCGGTCGGCGCCCCGAACGACCGTCGCCTCGACATCGACGGCATGGGCATCCCGGGCACCGGCACTGCCACCGAGATCGTCGCATGGATCAACGGCCATCCCGAATACACCGATCTGCCAGTAGATTTGGCGCACGAGCGGGTGGTGCTCGTCGGCAACGGCAATGTCGCATTCGACGTTGCCCGGATCCTGACGACCGATCCCGACCTGCTGGCCCGCACCGACATCTCCGATCACGCGATGGCCGCACTGCGGCGCTCGAAGGTCGGCGAAGTGGTGATCGCCGCCCGCCGCGGGCCCGCCCAGTCCGCGTTCACCCTGCCCGAACTGATCGGATTGACCTCGACGTGCGAGGTGGTGCTCGATGCCGCCGACCACGCACTGGTGCAGGCCGATCTTGCCGCCGAGGACGATCCGCTGACGCGTAACAAGCTGGAGATCCTGAGCAAGCTCGGTGATGCGTCGGCGCCCGCGACACGTCCCCGCATCCGCCTTGCCTACCGCCTCACGCCGCATCAAGTCGTCGGTGCGGATCGTGTCACCGGCATCGAGTTCACGGTCACCGGCACCGACGAAGTCCGCCTGCTCGATGCCGGCATGGTGCTGACGTCGATCGGCTACCGCGGCAAGCCGATTCGCGACCTTCCATTCGACGAAACAGCCGCGGTGGTGCCCAACGACGGCGGGCGGGTCGTGCATCCCGGTTCCGGACAGCCGGTGCACGGCAGCTACGTCGCGGGCTGGATCAAGCGCGGGCCGACCGGCTTCATCGGCACCAACAAGTCGTGCGCGCAGCAGACCGTGCAGAACCTCGTCGACGACTACAACGCCGGTCTGCTGACGGACCCGAACGCCAAGCCCGCCGCGTTGGACAAGCTGGTGCGCGACCGGTGCCCCGAAATGGTCGACGCCGCCGGATGGAACGCCATCGACGCGGCCGAGATCGCCCGCGGCGGCGATGACCGGCCCCGCGACAAGTTCACCGCCGTCGCCGACATGCTCGCCGCGGCGGCTGCCGTGCCCCCGCCACCGATCCGGCAGCGGTTGTTGGCAGGCCTGCGGCGCTTGTGACGCTGTGATGGGCGATGCAGCCGGCTAGTGTTGCTTCATCGCCTCTTCGATTTCCGCCATGCTGACCTCGCGCACCGGTTGGCCCATCGACCACTGGTGGCCGAACGGGTCCTGCAGCACGCCGTAGCGGTCGCCCCAGAACTGGTCCTCGAGCGGATGGACCACGGTGGCGCCTGCATCGACGGCCCGCTGGAACTTCTCGTCGACGTCGGTGACGACGAGATGGATGGTCACCGGCGAACCGCCGAGCGCCTTCGGCGTCATCGACTTGCCGCCGCTCATCTCCGGGAAGTCGTCGTTGAGCATCACCGACGAGCCGTTGATTGCGACGGCGGCATGGATCAGCTTGCCGTCCGGACCCGGCACCCGGCCGTGTTCGACGGCGCCGAACGCCTTGACGTAGAAATCGATCGCAGCGGCGGCGTCGTCGACCGTCAGGTGCGGCAGGACTGCGGGCTGAACTTCGATTGCCATGGTGATCTCCTCTCGGGGGTGGTCGCTGTTATCGACTATCCACGCGACGAAAACTCATCGCGGTCATACGACCGAGAAACCCGACGGCAGCGCGGTGCGGCCCGTCAACGCCATCAGCAGTTCGTCTCCGCGCCCCGTCAACACCGCGATCCGCGCCGCCAGAACGTTGGCATCGTCCAGCACATCGACGGGCGGGGTGAACGAAAGCCCGGTTGCCCGAGCGATATCCAGGCTGTGCACGGCAAGCTCGAACGTGCGCGTCGGCAGGTAGGTGTGCAGCCGGATGCCCAGCCCGCCGATGACGGCGATCAGCGGGTCACCGGCCGTCGCGAGCTCGCCGAGCACGCGCTCGATCAGGTCGTCGATCGTCCGCGCGGGGTCGTCGCCGAGGTCCCGGCCGGCCTGCCTGCCGCGCTCGTTGATCGCCTCGGCCCCGGTGTTCGTCATGTAGTCCGCGATCTGCGCGTAGTACTCCTGCGGTGTCGCGACGTCCTCGCGCTCGGCGGGGCTCTGCAGGTAGGTGCTCACGGTGATGAGCGAGCGCGACGCGTGGCCGACCAGCGAGCGAAGGTCCCACTCGCCGAGCCCTGGTGCGTCCCACTGGCCGTCGGGGATGCGGTGAACCAGGCCGGCGAAGCCTCGTGCCGCCGACTCGAACGTGGTGACCGACGCCGCCACGGCGATTAGCCCCTCGCGACCTCGTCCCAGCCCTCCACGGATTCGGGGCTGCGCGGGCCGGGACCGACATAGATGGCCGACGGGCGGACGAGCTTCCCGAGCTTCTTCTGTTCGAGGATGTGTGCGCTCCAGCCGGCGGTCCGCCCGCAGGTGAACATCGCGGGCATCATCTTGACGGGTACCTCGGCGAAGTCCAGGATCACCGCCGCCCAGAACTCCACATTGGTTTCGATGGCGCGGTCGGGCCGGCGCTCGCGCAGTTCTGTCAGTGCCGCCTGCTCAAGCGCGGCGGCGACTTCGTAGCGCGGCGCCTCCAGCCGCTTGGCCGTGGCCCGCAACACCCGGGCCCGCGGATCCTCCGCCCGGTACACCCGGTGGCCGAAGCCCATCAGCTTTTCCTTGCGGTCCAGCACGCCGCGGACCACCGCCCGTGCGTCACCGGTGCGCTCGGCCTCTTCGATCATCGGGATGACCCGTGCGGGTGCGCCACCGTGCAGCGGGCCGCTCATCGCGCCGATGGCGCCGGACAGTGCCGCCGCGACGTCGGCGCCCGTCGACGCGATCGACCCGAGCGGTGAACGTGGAGGCGTTCAGGCCGTGTTCGGCGGCCGACACCCAGTACGCGTCGATTGCCTCGACGTGCCGTGGGTCGGGTTCGCCCTGCCACCGGGTCATGAAACGTGCTGTCACAGTCGAGCATTCGTCGATCATGCGTTGCGGAACGGCGGGCTGATAGATGCCACGGGCGGACTGCGCGACGTACGACAGCGCCATCACCGACGCCCGCGCCAGCTGGTCACGGGCGGTGGCGTCGTCGATGTCCAGCAGCGGCGCGTAGCCCCAGATCGGCGCGAGCATCGGCAGCCCGGCCTGTACGTCGACCCGCACGTCGCCGCTGTGGATCGGCAGCGGGAACGGCTCGGCGGGCGGCAATCCATGGCCGAACCTGCCGTCCACCAGCAGCGCCCACACGTCACCGAAGGTGACCTGACGGTTGACAAGATCCTCGATGTCGACGCCGCGATATCGCAGCGCACCGCCGTCTTTGTCGGGCTCGGCGATCTCGGTGGTGAACGCCACGACGCCTTCAAGGCCGGGCACGAAGTCCTCGGGTACCGCAGTCATGCGCCGATTGTTGCACCCGTCTTCGTGCCCTTCGCTACCGGCCGGTAACACGTCGCCGAATAGCTGGGGCGTAGCGTTGGCGCGGTGGCTATCCCGGAGAATGAACGCCTGGCCGCGATGCGTGTTGAGTACGGATCGGCCGAGAAGGACGGCAGTCCGGATCTCGACGCAGACTGGCTTGCCGACGGGTGGGTTGTCCTGCTGCGCAAGTGGTTAGCCGATGCCGAACAGGCCGGAGTGGCCGAGCCCAACGCGATGGTGGTCGGCACGGTAGATGACAAGGGAAGACCGGTGACCCGCGCGGTGTTGTGCAAGAGCGTGGATGAGACCGGCATCACTTTCTTCACCAACTACGACTCCGCCAAGGGGGAGGAAATCGCTGCGACGCGGTACGCGTCCGCGACCTTCCCGTGGTTTCTGCTCGGCCGCCAGGTGCACGTCCGCGGCCCGGTGACCAAGGTGTCGACCGAGGTGACCGCCGACTACTGGCGGCACCGGCCGCGCGGCTCCCAGCTCGGCGCCTGGGCGTCGCAGCAGTCCCGCCCGATCGTCTCCCGCCAAGCGCTGCTGGGCCAATTGTCAGAAGTCACACAGCGTTTCGCCGATCTCGACGAGGTCCCGGTGCCGCCGAACTGGGGCGGATATCTCATCGCGCCGGAGGTCGTCGAGTTCTGGCAGGGGCGGGAGAACCGGGTACACAACAGGATTCGCGTCATGGAGGGCCGCGTCGAGCGGCTTCAGCCTTAGTGCGGCGGTTCTTCGCCGACACCACGCCGCTGCGGACGCCGGACTACCGCAGGCTGTGGGTGTCCGGCATCGTCACCGTCATCGGGGCCAACCTGACCATCTTCGCGGTGCCCGTTCAGCTCTACGCACTGACTCAAAACTCCGCCTACGTAGGGCTTTCCGGCATCTTCGCGCTCGTGCCGCTTGTCGTGTTCGGGCTGTGGGGCGGCGCGTGGGCCGACGTGATGGACAGGCGTGTGCTGTTGATCATCGCGTCGTGCGGTCTTGCGGTGGCGTCGGTCCTGTTGTGGCTGCAGGCCGCGCTGTCGATCAACAACGTCTGGGTGGTGATGTGCTTGCTGGCGGTGCAGCAGGCATTCTTCGCGATCAACTCGCCGACCCGCACGGCCGCCATCTCGCGCATCGTGCCGGGCGACCAATTACCTGCTGCCAGCTCGCTGAACTTCACGGTGTTTCAGTTCGGCGCCATCGTCGGGCCGCTGCTGGCCGGGGTGATGTTGCGCTGGGTCGACCTGTCCACGCTGTATCTGATCGACGCGATCACCTGCATCGTTCCCATCTGGGCGACGGTTCGAATCGCGCCGATTCCACCCACCAACGGAGATGGCGGCTCGTCCGGCTGGGGTTTTCGCGCCGTACTGGACGGGTTCCGCTACCTGGCGGGCAACACGGTGGTGTTGATGTCGTTCGTCGTCGACTTGATCGCGATGATTTTCGGCATGCCGCGGGCATTGTTCCCGCAGATGGCGCATGAGAGCTTCGGCGGTCCGGTCGAGGGTGGCACCACCATGGCGCTGCTGTCGGCCGCCATTGCGGCGGGTGCGGTACTGGGCGGGGTGTTTTCGGGCTGGCTGCCGCGCATCCAGCGCCAAGGGTTGGCCGTCGTGCTGGCTATCGCGGTGTGGGGCGTGGCGATGATCGGCTTCGGCGTCGCCGCAGGTCTTGCCGGCGGCCATGTCGGTGTCATGCTCTGGATTGCGTTGCTGTTCCTTGCTTATTGGCGGCGCGGCGGACCTGGTGTCGTCGGCGTTTCGCAACACGATCCTGCTGCAGGTTGCATCCGACGATGTGCGCGGAAGGCTGCAGGGCGTGTTCACCGTCGTGGTGGCGGGCGGCCCTCGCTTGGCCGACGCGGTGCACGGCGTGGCCGCGGCCGCCGTCGGCACCACGGTCGCGGCGGCCGGTGGCGGCGCGCTCGTCGTCGTGGGTGTGACGATCGCCGCACTTCTTGCACCTGCGTTCGTGCGGTACCGGGTGAATGCGGGCACCGGCCAACCGGCGCAGACCAGCGAACACGCGCCGGACGACGACAAAGTCTGACGCGGGCAGATTGCGGTCGCGGACATCTTGGTAGATATCTCCAATGCGGCCGCGTTAGCATCCCTGACGTGCGTTATGTGTCGGGGGATGCAGGGCTTGGTCTGCGAGAACGAAAGAAGCAGCGCACGCGCGCCACTTTGATCGACGCCGCGATCGAGCTGTGCGAGCGCCAAGGATTCGAGCAGACGACCGTCGAACAGATCGCTGCGATCGCCGACGTCTCGCCCCGCACCTTCAGCCGCTACTTCGCCACCAAGGAAGCCGTCTGTGTCGCACTCGTCGACGACGCGGTCGAATTGGCCGCCGTGCGAGCTTGCTCGTCAGCCGGCAGAGACGCCTCATCTGGAGGCGCTTTTCCGGGCTTCGGTGACCATGTACCGGAACACCAAGAACGCGGGCACAGGAGAGCTCACCGCTTCGCGGCTGATGTGCACGCTGCGAATCATCATGTCGTCGGCGACATTGCGTCAGGCCACCATGGAGTTTCGGCCGCACGCGGTCAACGTCGAGCTGGCAAAGCGGATGGGCGTCGGCCTCGAGGACCGCGGGCTGCGTTTGGTCGCCGCGGTGTGGTCGTCGATCATCATGACCGCCCTCGCCGACCTCGGGATGGCCACGGATTGGCAGGGTGTCGGGATCGACGACGCGGTCGACCGGATCGAGGAGACGTTTGCCCAGTTCAGCGGCCTCATCGACGGTGTCGTACTGCCGGTCTGAACCCCCGCGCACCCCGCGCGGGCGCGATTGCCACAATGGGACTACCTTTTGAGGGCAGAGGTCGGTTGTCTCAGCGACGAAGGGGTTTCCGTGGCAGAAAATGGCGAGCACGCCACCCTCAACTATCCCGGTGGCGAGCTTGAGCTGGACATCGTGGGCGCTACAGAGGGGTCCGACGGGATCGCTTTGGGGTCGCTGCTGGCGAAGACCGGCTACACCACTTTCGACGAAGGCTTCGTCAATACCGCCTCGACCAAGAGCGCCATCACCTACATCGACGGTGACGCGGGCATCCTGCGCTACCGCGGCTATCCGATCGAGCAGCTGGCCGAGAAGTCGACCTTCATCGAGGTCAGCTACCTGCTGATCTACGGCGAACTGCCCACCAAGGACCAGCTCGACACGTTCACCGACCAGATCCAGCGGCACACGCTGCTGCACGAGGACCTGAAGCGGTTCTTCGACGGCTTCCCGCGCAACGCGCACCCGATGCCGGTGGTGTCCAGTGCCGTGAATGCGTTGTCGGCGTACTACCAGGATTCGCTCGACCCGTTCGACGACGAGCAGGTTCAGCTGTCGACCATCCGGTTGCTGGCCAAGCTGCCGACGATTGCGGCGTATGCGTACAAGAAGTCGGTCGGCCAGCCGTTCCTGTACCCGGACAACTCGCTGACCCTGGTCGAGAACTTCCTTCGGATGACGTTCGGCTTCCCCGCCGAGCCCTACGAGGTGGACCCGGAAGTCGTGCGGGCACTGGACCTGCTGCTGATCCTGCACGCCGACCACGAGCAGAACTGCTCGACGTCGACGGTGCGTCTGGTCGGCTCGTCGCAGGCCAACCTCTTCACCTCGATCTCCGGCGGCATCAACGCGCTGTGGGGCCCGCTGCACGGCGGCGCCAACCAGGCGGTGCTGGAGATGCTCGAGAAGATCCGCCAGTCCGACGGCGACGTGCACGACTTCGTGAAGCGGGTCAAGAACCGCGAAGACAACGTGAAGCTGATGGGCTTCGGTCACCGGGTCTACAAGAACTACGACCCGCGGGCGCGCATCGTCAAGGAGCAGGCCGACAAGATCCTGGGCAAGCTCGGCGGCGACGACGAACTGCTCGACATCGCCAAGTCGCTGGAAGAGGTCGCGCTCACCGACGACTTCTTCGTCGAGCGCAAGCTGTACCCGAACGTGGACTTCTACACCGGCGTGATCTACCGCGCGATGGGCTTCCCCACCCGGATGTTCACCGTGCTGTTCTCGGTCGGCCGGCTGCCCGGCTGGATCGCGCACTGGCGTGAGATGCACGAGGACGGCAGCGGCAAGATCGGCCGTCCGCGGCAGATCTACACGGGCTACACCGAGCGCGACTACGCCGAGATCGACAAGCGCTAGCCGACTGCGACGCATTTCACTGTCGAGTGACCTTGCGGTCAAGACAGTTGTAGTTTCACAATAGTTGTGTGAATGAAAGTGTCGTCCGGTCGTCCCCAGCTTCGCGGGGGCCCCAGAGCGCTCGGCGCAAGGCCATCATCCTGGTGTCCTGCTGCCTGAGCCTGCTGATCGTGTCGATGGACGCGACGATCGTCAACGTCGCGATTCCGAGCATCCGCACCGACCTGGGCGCATCGGGATCACAGATCCAGTGGGTCATCGACATCTACACCCTGGTGCTTGCTTCGCTGCTGCTTGCTCTCGGGAGCGATGGGTGACCGGTTCGGCCGCAGGCGCACGTTCCAGATCGGGCTGACGGTGTTCGCCGTGGCGTCGCTGATGTGCAGCCTCGCCCCGAGCATCGAGATGCTGATCGGCGCCCGCCTCTTGCAGGCCATCGGCGGGTCGATGATGAATCCGGTCGCCATGTCGATCATCACCCAGGTGTTCAGGGGGCGAGTCGAACGCGCCCGCGCGATCGGTGTCTGGGGTGGTGTCGTCGGTATCTCGATGGCGCTGGGCCCGATCGTCGGTGGTGCGCTCATCGAGTACGTCGACTGGCGCGCGGTCTTCTGGATCAACCTGCCGATCTGTGCGCTGGCGATCCTGCTGACCGCGATCTTCGTCCCGGAGTCCAAGTCGGCCACCATGCGCGATCTCGACCCGATAGGGCAGGCGCTGGGCATGGCCTTCCTTTTCGGCGTGGTGTTCGTGCTCATCGAGGGGCCGGGGATGGGGTGGGTGCACGTCCGCATCATCATGGTGGCCGTGCTCGCGGCCATCGCGTTCGTGGCGTTCCTGTACTACGAGGCGCGGCGCCATGACCCGTTCGTCGACCTCCGGTTCTTCCGGAGCATCCCGTTCGCATCGGCGACGATGATCGCGGTCTGTGCCTTCGCCACCTGGGGCGCGTTCCTGTTCATGATGTCGCTGTACCTGCAGGGCCAGCGCGGCTTCTCGGCGATGCACACCGGACTGATCTACCTGCCCGTCGCCGTTGGTGCCCTGGTCTTTTCGCCGCTTTCGGGCAGGCTGGTGGGCCGATTCGGCAGCAGGCCGTCGCTGCTCGTCGCGGGCACCTTGATCACGGCTGCGGCATTGATGCTGATCCGGCTGACCGGGAGCACCCCGGTGTGGCAACTGCTCGCGATCTTCGCCGTGTTCGGCATCGGCTTCTCGATGGTGAATGCTCCGATCACCACGGCAGCGGTCAGCGGCATGCCGACAGATCGCGCGGGCGCGGCCTCCGCCGTGGCGTCGACCAGCCGTCAGGTCGGCGTCAGTCTCGGTGTGGCGCTGTGCGGTTCGGTTGCCGGTGCCGCGTTGGCCGGAGCCGGCACGGATTTCGCGGCCGCAGCCAGGCCGCTGTGGTTCATCTGTGCTGTGTTAGGTGCGACAATTTTCGCGCTGGGGATCTTCGCGACGACAGACCGCGCAACGCGCTCGGCGGATCGATTGGCGCCGCTCATCGAGCCCGCACAGTGGGAGGGTGTCCGTGTCCGATAATCCGCTGGCAGAAGACGTTTGGCGGGCAATGGCGTCATTGGTGATCGACAACCGCGACGGCTGGAGGCGCGCGGTGGTCGAGCGGACGGGCCTGCCGTTCAGTCGTATTCGAATTCTCAACCGGCTGGCGCGCCGACCGATGTCGGTCAAGCAGATAGCGCAGGCCGCCACCATCGACGCACCAGCGGCGACCGTCGCGGTCAACGACCTCGAGAGCCGCGGTCTCGTCATTCGCGAGACCGACCCGGCCAACCGGCGGTGCAAGATGGTGTCGCTGACGGATGCCGGTCGCGACATGGTGCAGACGATTCACACGACCGACGATCCGGCGCCGGACGTCTTCGCTGGGCTCGACGAGGCCGAATTGAAGAAGCTGCGGGCCATCCTGGGCAAGCTGACGTCGGTCTAGCTTCCGCGCCATATCCTGTTGGCGGTGGCAATATCGTGCGGTGCATGCGGCGCCGAGCTGCGGGACGGCGCGCGCTTCTGCGACGCCTGCGGCTCGCCCGTAGCTGCGGACCGCCACGCCGAGTACAAACAGGTCACCGTGCTGTTCGCCGATGTCGTGCATTCGATGGACATCGCCGCGGCCGTCGGCGCGGAACGGCTGCGCGAGATCATGGGCGAGGTGTTCCGCCGTGCGTCGGTGATCGTCCAGCGCTACGGCGGCACGGTGGACAAGTTCACCGGTGACGGAATCATGGCCGTGTTCGGCGCGCCGATCGCGCTCGAGGACCACGCCGTGCGCGCATGCCGCGCGGCACTGGACATCCAGACCGACGCCCAGCACCTGGCGGCGGATGTCGAGCGACGCGACAGCGTCTCTCTGCAGTTGCGGATCGGCTTGAATTCCGGCGAGGTGATCACCGGCGAGATCGGTTCCGGCCCAATGAGCTACACCGCTGTCGGCGAGCAGGTCGGGATGGCGCAACGGATGGAGTCGGTGGCGCCGCCCGGTGGCGTGATGGTCAGCGAGTCGACAGCACGGCTGGTGGAGACCGTCGCGATGCTCGGTGAGACAGAGCAGGTCCATATCAAAGGTGCACAGGATCCGGTTCCTGCGCGCCGTCTACTCGGGATGTCGACGGGTCGACGACGCAATCGCATCGAGCCCAGTTTCGTTGGGCGGCAATGGGAAATGGGTGCCCTCAATGGAGTTCTCGACCGCACGACCAAAGGCAGCGGAAGCATCGTCGGTGTGGTCGGTCCGCCCGGTATCGGCAAGAGCCGCATCGTCCGTGAGTTGACCTCTCGAGCCAAGGGCACCGGCGTAGAGGTATTCGCGACCTACTGCGAGTCGCATACCACCGATCTGCCGTTGCACTCTGTCGCCGAGTTGCTGCTCGACGTCACCGGTGCCGCCGGATTGGACGCCGCGGCCGCCCGCGCTCGCGTTCGCGAACGATTCGCCGACGCCGACGACGAGGACGTGGTTCTGCTGAACGACGTGTTGGGTATCGGGGACCCCGACGTCGACATCCCGCAGATCGATCCGGATGCCCGGCGGCGACGTCTGGCGGCGATGGTGAACGCATCGGTCTTGGCACGGACGACGCCATCGGTCTACGTCATCGAGGACGCACACTGGGTCGACAGCGTCAGCGAGTCGCTGCTTGCTGACTTTCTGGCCGTCATTCCGCAGACCAGGTCGCTCGTGGTGATCACATACCGGCCTGAATACAACGGATCACTGGCGCATGCGCCGCGGTCGCAGACCATCGCGCTGGAGCCGTTGGACGACGCCCAAATGTCAGAGCTCAGTGCCGATCTGCTGGGCAGGGACTCGTCGGTGGCCGAGCTCGCAGACCTCGTCGCCGAGCGGGCGGCGGGCAATCCATTCTTCGCCGAAGAGATCGTGCGGGATCTGAGCGAGCGCGACGTGCTGGTGGGCGGCCGCGGCTGCTATCTGTGCATTGGTCCGGCGGCCAACGTGCACGTGCCCCGCACACTGCAGGCGGTGATCGCCGCACGCATCGACCGCTTGGACCCTGCCGCCAAGCGCACGTTAAACGCTGCCGCGGTCATCGGTTCGCGGTTCACGCCCGATATGCTGGCGGCTCTCGAGATCGTGCCTGTCCTGGACGATCTCGTCTCCGCGGAGCTCATCGACCAGACGGCTTTCGGCCCACATCCCGAATACGCCTTCCGGCATCCACTGGTCCGCGCCGTCGCCTATGAGTCGCAGCTGAAATCCGATCTCGCGCAACTGCATCGGCGCGTCGCCGCCGCCATCGATCAGACCGACCAGAACGCCGCACTGATCGCCGAGCACTACGAGGCCGCGGGCGACTTGCTCGAGGCGTACGAGTGGCACATGCGGGCAGGTGCCTGGTCGACCAATCGCGACTATGCAGCCACCCAACTCAGCTGGGAACGGGCTGCTGAGGTGGCCGATGCAATGCCCGCCGACGAGCCGGGGGTATTGGCTAATCGTATCGCGCCGCGGTCGTTGTTGTGTAGCAACGCGTTTCGCCGGTTCCACCCCGACATGTCCAACCGGTTCGAGGAATTGCGCGACCTGTGCACGGCAGCGGATGACAAGGCGTCCTTGGCGATCGGCATGGCAGGCCTGGTGATGGAACATGTCATTCGCGGCCGTCAACTCGAGGCGTCGCGGCTGGCATCGGAGAACATGGCGTTGATCGAGTCGATCGGTGATCCGGCGCTGACGGTCGCGCTGGCCTTCACGTCATGTGTCGCCAAGATCCAGGTCGTCGAGATGGAAGACGTGCTGCGCTGGTCACAGGCCGTCATCGAGCTCGCAGAAGGCGATCCAGTTGGCGAGAGCATCATTCTCGGGAATCCGTTGGCGGTCGCCCTGGCGTTTCGTGGCGTGGCCGAATGGAGCATCGGACTTCCTGGTTGGCGGCAAGATTTGCACCGCGCCATCGAGATGGGTCGGACCTCTGATCCGATTTCGTACTCTGGTGCCGTCAACTATTCCTTCAACGCAATATCTCATCGCGTTCTGTTGGCGGACGATGACGTGTTGACGGAGATCGGCGACGCGTTGCAAATGGCGGAACGATCGGCCGAGGACATTTCTCTGGTGATGATGCGCATGACCATGGGCTACGCGCTTGTCGAAGGCGAGTTCGGGGATGCAGGAAGAGGTTACGACATGTTGGCCGAGATCCGCGAAAGCTGCATGAAGGAAAGTTACGCAATGAGCATCGTCCCTCTGCTGCAGTCGTACATGGCGCGGCGATTGACCGTGCTGGGGGACCTCGACAGTGCGGTCGAACAGGCGCGCAGCGCCCTGGACGAAATCTACAGTTCGAGCAATATCCTCAACTGTGATGTGGGCACAAACGACTTCGTGGAAGCGCTACTGGCGCGGGGGAAAGACAGCGACCTGGCCGAGGCGGAAAACGCAATCGACAGGCTGGCCGGTACTCGGCCCGGCTCCGCATGGGCAGTGCGGGACATTTACGTTCTCCGGCTACGGGCTTTACTCGGACAGGCGCGAGGGGACGACGCCGCCTATCGCGATTTCTGGGACCGCTACCGCGCAATGGCCAACGAGCTCGGATACGAGGGCCACATGAAGTGGGCCGCGGAGATGTCCTAGCGCCCGTGAGCGTGCGCGAAGTGCTGATTTTCCCCGGCGTGTCGGGTGCAGACACGCACGCTCGCGGATATTAGGACTCGAGCACCGCCATCGCGGCGTTGTGGCCGCCGATGCCCGACACCGCGCCGCCGCGCCGAGAACCTGACCCGCACAACAGAATCCGGTCGTGCGCAGTCGCCACACCCCAACGTCGGGCTGGTGTGTCGAGTGGGTCGTCGTTCTCGGCGAACGGCCAACTCAATGCGCCGTGGAAGATGTTGCCCGCCGTCATCCCCAGCGTGCGCTCCAGATCCACGGTTGTCTTCGCCTCGATGCACAGCCGGCCCGACGAATCCTCCATCAGCACATCCTGAATGGGCTCGGCCAGAACCGAATTCAGCGAACGCAGCACCGCCGACGTCAGGTCTTCGCGCAGCCGGTCGGGATCCGCGCCCGTCGCCAAGGTATGCGGCGCGTGCAGACCGAACACCGTCAGCGTCTGCGCACCGGAGGCCCGAAGCTCGTCGGACAGGATGCTCGGGTCGGTCAGCGAGTGGCAGTAGATCTCGCAGGGCAGCGGATCGGGAATTCCGCCGTCGGCTGCCCGCAGGTACGCGGCGTCGAGCTGGCTGAAGTTCTCGTTGATGTGGAACGTGCCGCCGAACGCCTGCTCCGGCGTGACGGTTTCGTCGCGCAGCCGCGGCAGCCGCCGCAGCAGCAGGTTGACCTTCACCTGAGCGCCCGGCGCGACAGTCGGTGCCGGATCGCCGACCAACTCGGCCAGCACCGCCGGCGTCACACCGGCCAGTACGTGGTCGGCGCGCAACACTGTGCTGCCCGCCGTCGAGCGTGTAGCGCACCTCGCCATCCGGATCGATCGCGTAAACCTCTGCACCCGTGATGATTTCGGCGCCATGACCGGCTGCCGCCGCCGCCAGCGCGCCGCTGACCGCGCCCATGCCGCCGATCGGCACGTCCCAGTCGCCGGTGCCGCCGCCGAGCAGGTGGTACAGGAAGCAGATGTTCTGCAGCAGCGACGGATCGTCGACGCGGGCGAAGGTGCCGATCAGCGCATCGGTGGCCATCACCCCGCGAACCAGATCGCTGCCGACGGCCTCGGTGATCGCGTCCCCGATCGGATCGCAGATCATCATCTGCCACGCCTGCTCCGCGCCGGGATCACCGCTCGCGAGAACATGATTGAACGCTTCGTCTCGCGACCGCAGCGGTGCGGTCATCGTCGGCCACAGCCGAGCGGTGACGATCCCGGCGCGACGGTAGAACTCGGCGAACGGCTCGGCATCGCCAACCGCACCGACGGCGGCGAACGTCGACTCCGGTCCAATCAGCAGGCCGGTCTGCCCGCCGTTGCGCCGGATCGGGTGTGTACGACGAATAGCGCCGCCGTGCCAGTCGCACCCGCACACCGAGATCGTCGATGATGCGCCGCGGCAGCAGGCTCACCAGATAGGAGTAGCGGGACAGCCGAGCGTCGATTCCGTCGAAGGCGTGCGCCGACACCGCCGCGCCGCCGACGTGGTCGAGCCGCTCGAGTACGCGCACCCGACGCCCGGCACGAGCCAGGTAGGCGGCGGCGACCAGAGCGTTGTGCCCGCCGCCGACGACGACGACGTCGGCCTGCGGATCGGTGATCAACCGAGGTAGCCCTCGACCTCGTCCGGCGGGCGGATGCGGGCCTCGCGGGGATCGCCGCCGGTCTCACGCAGGGCGCGGCGCTGTCGCAGCAGGTCCCAGCACTGGTCGAGCTCGACCTCCAGCGCACGCAGACGCGCGTGTTCCTCGTCGGCGCTGATCTCGTGTCGCTGCAAGCGCGCGCGCAGTTCGCGCTCCTCGTCGACGAGTTCGCGGATATGGGCCAGGGGGTTGTTGTCAGGTGCCACGGCACCAGTGTGCCCGCTGTAGCGGTCCGACTTGCCGCGATTGGCGCGTAACGTGGCCCACCGTGGCGACGAAACCCGAGGTTGAATTTCCGGACGGCCCCGCACCCACCGAACTGGTCATCGACGATCTGGTGGTCGGCGACGGCGCAGAGGCGGTGCCGGGCGGAACGGTCGAAGTGCACTATGTCGGCGTCGAGTACGACACCGGCGAGGAGTTCGACAGCTCCTGGAATCGCGGCGAGTCCATCGAATTCCCGCTGCGGGGACTGATTGCAGGGCTGGCAGGACGGCATCCCCGGCATGCGGGTGGGCGGACGCCGCCGACTGGTCATTCCGCCCGCGCAGGCATACGGACCGGCGGGCTCCGGACACCGATTGTCGGGCAAGACCTTGATTTTCGTCATCGACCTGCT
Source organism: uncultured Actinomycetota bacterium (assembly GCA_963813275.1). Taxonomy (GTDB): domain Bacteria; phylum Actinomycetota; class Actinomycetes; order Mycobacteriales; family Mycobacteriaceae; genus Mycobacterium. The sequence continues at coordinate 144,143 of CAWEYH010000009.1, forward strand.
GGGTGTTCGCTAACTGACGCTGCGGCAAATCCGGTCGGAGAAAGAGGCTTTCGTCTTCGGCTGCGACGGCAGTCGTCCTCGGTTCTTGTGACCTTTGGCTTCGATTCAAATCGGCCCGTATGCGTCCCGATAGGCCTAGGCTTGGCGCGGAGACCAAGATCACAGCGAACTCTGTCGACACAGGAGGGCCCAATGCCGGGTTCCGAAGACTCCCGTACGGTCACGGGCTATCGCACCGCTTCCAGGTTCTACCGACGCCCGCCCGGCGTTGCCTGGCTGCTGGCACTGGTGGCAATTCCACTGCTGCTGGCGCTGATCGGTTGGGCGGGACTGCACAAGTCGGGCAACGACGTCAACGCGAACCTGCCGAGCGTCAACCCGTCGGCCACGCTGACAGCGCCCAGTGCGCCGAACGTCAACGCTCCCGCGCTGAACTTCGCGCCGTTGTCAATTCTGCGAAACGGCAAGGGCTTTACCCTGACCGGCGAATTGCCGGACATCACGTCGAAGAACGCGTTGATGGACAGTCTCAAGCTCGCGTTCGGCCCCGACATCGATCTGACCGACAACCTGACCGTCAAGGCGGGGGTGAACGCCCCGGACTTCGCGGTGCTCGGTTCGATCTTCGGGTCGGCAGTCGACATCCCGGATTTCCACTTCGATCTCAACGGTGACACCCTCACGCTCGAGGGCACCGCACCTTCGGACAAGGTGAAGGCCGACGTCGAAGCCGCGGCGAAGGCTGCATGGCCAAACATGAAGATCGTCAACAACATCGCGGTGACGGCGGCATCGGCGCCTCAGGCCCCGCCTGCACCGGCGCCGGCGCCTGGTGGTGGTCAGTGCGACACACTGCAGGCCGACATCACCGGCCTGCTGAAGACGCCGATCAACTTCCAGACCGACGGCTTCACCCTGACGCCTGCATCGCAGCAGCAGCTCGACGCAGATCGCCGACAAGTTGAAGGCCTGCCCGGATCCCAAGGTCTCGGTGGTCGGACATACCGACAACACCGGAAATGACGCCATCAACATCCCGCTGAGTAACAACCGCGCCAAAGCCGTTGCGGACTACCTGGTTTCGCAGGGTGTCGCCGGCGATCGGGTCACCTCGACGGGTGTCGGTTCGTCTCAGCCGATCGCTCCCAACGACACGCCCGCAGGCCAGGCGCAGAACCGTCGCGTCGACATCACGGTCAGCTAAGGAGATCTGAGATGGACTTCGTCATCCAGTGGTTGTGGTACCTGGTGGCCTTCCTGGTCGGCTCGTTGGTCGCCTGGCTGATCACGGTTGCCACGGTCAAGCGGACATCCGAAGAGGAAGCGCTCGCGGATCTTCCTGGCGCACGCGAGTTGGGAGCAAAGTGATGCAACACGTCAACTGGTGGTTGATGGCCTTGGCGTTCCTACTCGGCCTGGTGCTGACGCTCGCCGTGATGATCCGAAGGGTCAAGCGCGAGGTGCCCGAGTACGCGACGCTCGCCGCAGGTGCGGGGGCGGCGGGAGCGGGAGCCGCAGGCGCGGCGAAGCTGAAGGGCGGCGCCGACATCGACGCCGGTGCCGCGGCTAAGCCGGGAGCGGTTGCGGCGGGCGCGGCCGCTGGTGCAGCCGTGGCCGGTGGGGCGGCGGCAGCGAAATTCGCCGAGCCCTACGGCGCGGGATCGGCCCGGGTGGCGGCCGGGGCCGCTGCGCCTTCCGGCTACGACATCAAGGGCAACGAGGACTCGATGCTCTATCACACCACCGACAGCCCGTCGTACAAGCAGACGATCGCCGAAGTGTGGTTCCGGGACGAGCCGTCGGCAGAGGCGGCCGGCTTCACACGGTGGGACAAGGGCAAGGCCGGCGGCGCAACCGCGGTGGCCGCCATCGCCGATGTGCCTGCAGGCAAGCACGGTCCCGGATCGGCAACGCCCGGTGCAGGCGGAAGCGGCCCGTCCGGCTGGACGATCAAGGGCAACGAGGACTCGATGCTCTATCACACGACCGACAGTCCGTCCTACAAGCAGACGATCGCCGAGGTCTGGTTCTTCGATGAGGTGACGGCCGAGGCGGCGGGCTTCACGCACTGGCGCAAGGGCCGCGCCAAGGAAGGCGGCGCGGCGAAATTCGCAGACGTGCCGCCTGGCCCGCACGGCCCTGGTTCGGCGAAGCCGAATGCCGACGGCAGCGGTCCTGAGGGCTGGACGGTGAAGGGCAACGAGGATTCGATGCTCTATCACTCGCCCGAAAGCCCCGCGTACGCCGTGACGGTCGCCGAGGTGTGGTTCCGCGACGTGCCGACGGCAGAGGCGGCGGGCTTCAACCGCTGGGACAGCGGCAAGTCGCAACGCGGAGAGAAGTAGCGCTAGCGCGGACCGGGCAGCCGCAGCAGCAGCCGCGCGCCACCCAGCGGGCTGGCCTGCAATGATGCTGTGCCGCCGTGCAATTCGGCTTGCTGGGCGACCAGCGCCAGGCCGAGGCCGGAGCCCGAGTGCGAGGCCGTCGACCCGCGGGAGAAGCGTTCGAACACGACTTGCCGCTCTTCCTCGGGGATGCCGACGCCGTCGTCGTCGATCGCGATCTCCACGCCCGCGCGTGAACTGACCGCGGACAGCTGCACACGGGTTGCGCCGCCGTGCTTGACCGCGTTGGCGATCGCGTTGTCCACCGCCAGCCGCAGACCGGCGGGCAACCCGACGATGATCACGGTCGGCGCGGGCACCAGGGACACGTCCAGGTCGGGGTAGACGCGCATCGCGTCGTGGGCGGCGCGGTCGAGCAGCTCGGTGATGTCGACGGGCACGTGGTCGTCGGAGGTCGACAACTCGCCCTGCGCAAGGCGTTCCAGCGCGCCGAGCGTCGCCTCGATGCGCGACTGCGTCCGGATGACGTCGTTGATGACCTCTTTGCGTTGCTCGTCGGGCAGGTCGAGGGTGGACAGCACCTCGAGGTTGGTGCGCATCGCGGTCAGCGGCGTGCGCAGCTCGTGCGCGGACACCGCGGAGAAGTCGCGCGCCGACGCCAGCGCCGCCTTGGTGCGGTCCTGTTCGTTCCAGATGCGTTCGCAGCATGCCCTTGATGGCGTCGGCGATCTCGACGGCCTCGGTGGCGCCGCGGACTCTCGATGTCGGGCGGTTCGTCGCCGGCATCGATCGACCGGGTCTGCTGCGCGAGCCGCTTCAACGGCCGCACCGCGAAGGCGGCCAGCACCCACCCGGCGACGGTCGCTGCGCCGATCGCGAACGCGCAGATGATGATCACGCGGCGATGCAGGTTGTTGGTGTCGGCGATGGTGGCGTCGTAGGTGGCGCCGACGGCGACCGACATCGGCTCGGGCGACCCGGATGTCGACGGTGCGGACGCGGTAGCGCACCCCGTTGACATAGGTGTCCGCGTAGCCCGCGGGCAGCTGCGGTAGCATCGACGTTGCGCGTTGGACGTCACCTGGTCGCCCTTGCGCACGGTGATGACGGCGTCCTGGTCGTTGGGTGACTTCGGGATCTCGTCGAGCCCGCGCGGCAGGAACGGAATCGCGAAGCCCGCGGCCTCGTCGAGCCTGCGGTCCAGCCGCTCCTTGCGGTCGTTGGTGATGCCGATCCACACCACGGTGCCGACGATGCCGACGACGATCGCCGCGGCGATGGCCTGTCGCGAGCGCCACGCGGGTGCGCAGCGACGGGGTGCGGCGGAAGATCCGGGCCAGCAGGTTCATCGGACTGACGCTGCGTAGTACGAACCCCACGCCGCGCACGGTGTGCAGCAGCCGGGGTGCGCCGCCGGCCTCCAGCTTGCGGCGCAGGTAGCCGATGAAGACGTCGACGACGTTGGTGTCGGCGGCGAAGTCGTAGCCCCAGACCAGCTCGAGCAGCTGGGCCCGCGACAGCACGGCGGTCTTGTGCTCGGCCAGCACGGCCAGCAGGTCGAACTCACGCTTGGTCAGGTCGACGTCGACGCCGTTGACGCGGGCGCGCCGGCCGGGGATGTCGACCTCCAGCGGGCCGACCGCGATGGTCTCCGACGAGAACGTCGCGGTCGCGCCCCGCCGGCGCAGCAGCGCCTTCACCCGCGCCACCAGCTCGGCCAGCACGAACGGCTTGACCAGGTAGTCGTCGGCGCCTGCCTCCAAGCCGGCGACCCGGTCGTCGACCGAGCTGCGCGCCGACAGCACGCAGACGGGCACGTCGTTGTCCATCGCGCGCAGCGCGGTGACCACGCTGACGCCGTCGAGCACCGGCATGTTGATGTCCAGCACGATCGCGTCGGGCCGGGTCTCGGTGGCGCTGCGCAGCGCCTCGGCGCCGTCCTTGGCCGTCGATACGTCGAATCCGGACAGCCGCAGGCCGCGCTCCAGGGACGCGAGCACGTCGTCGTCGTCGTCGACAACGAGCACCCGGGGTGAAACAGCAGCACTGTCCATGCACGCCATCTTGCCTGATCGAGCGCCGCGGATGGGATAGGCGCGAGAGCGCCGGTGCTATCACCTTCGCTGCGGTCCCATTACCGGAATGTCACGGCCGTCTGAACGTTCATCGGATAGCAAAGCGATGCCATTCGGCCGGTGCTAGCATCGGCGAAATCATGCTGCCGCTCGCTCCGCGTCTGATCGTCGAACCCGATGACGGCTCGGCCCCGGTTCTCGAATTCATCAATTCGGCCGAAAACTCGCTCTTGATCAAACAATTCACTTTCACCGAGCCGAATTTGATCGCGGCCGTCATCGACAGGAAGAAGGCGGGCGTCGACGTCCGGGTCATGCTTAATGCGCAACGGTCGGGCGGTGATCGGGCGAACGACGAGACATACGAGCAATTCCAGAACGCGGGAATTGCCGTTCAGTGGGCCAGTTCCAAGTTCTACGTGACGCACGAGAAGTCCATCGTCGTCGACGAAAAGGCCGCGCTGGTGGCCACATTCAACCTCTGCGAGAAGTACTTCACCCTGACGCGCGACTACGGCGTGATCATCGACAACCCCTATCAGGTGCGCCAGATCGTCGAGGTCTTCAACGCCGACTGGAACCATCTCGACTGGGACTGCAGCGCTTGGGAAGGGCTGCTCTGGAGCAACTCCAATTCCCGCTATCACATGGCCCAATTCATCGATCAGGCAGAACACCGGCTGGACGTGCAGCACCCCAAATTCGTCGACGCGGTCATTCTGGAGCGGCTCGCGGCTGCCGCCGATCGCGGCGTCAAAGTGCATGTGCTGTGCGGCGGTAAGCACGGCATCAGCGAATGGGACATTCTGGACACGTTCGCGTCCTTGCGCACGTTGCGACGGTTCGGAGCAAAGGTCCACAAACAGAAGAACCTGCGGGTGCACGCCAAACTGATCATCGTTGACGATGCAAAGGCGCTGGTCGGATCGATGAACATCGATCGGAGCGCGTTCGACCTGCGCCGTGAACTCGGCATCATGACCGACGACCCCGGACTCGTCGGCCGGCTCAAGCAGGTGTTCGAATCCGACTGGGACTTCTCGCATCACTACGACACACCGGACCCGCTGGACTCGGCCAATCACCACGAGGACGACTTCCCGCACGACAAAGACCTCATGCACGAGTGATGCCTGACGCGCACGCGAGGAGCACAAACAATGGATGCGGTCGAGGCGAGTAGCGAGAAGGTCTCGCTGTTCGAACTGGCTTGGACGTTCAACCACATCGCGCTCGCGTCCTTCGGCGGCGGACTGTCGGCGTGGTCGCGGGAAGTGCTCGTCGTCGAGAAGCGGTGGATGGGTGAGGAAGAGTTCCTCAGCGCCATGACGATGTGCCGGATCCTGCCCGGCGCCAACCAGGTGAACATGGCGGTGTTCGTCGGCACGAAGATGGGCGGCGTGCCGGGCGCGCTCGCCGCGCTCGTCGGGCTGACGCTGCTGCCGCTGGTGTTCGTTCTGGTGATGGCGTTCATCTACTTCCGTTTCAAGGAGGTACCCGCGGTCAAGAGCGTGCTGCACGGGGCGTCGGCGGCGGCCGTCGCGATGACGGTCGCGATGGTGATCCAGACCGGCCGCAAGATCCTGACATCCTTGATGCCTGTGTCTGTTGGCGCGGCGTGCTTTGTGCTGAATGGTGTTCTGCGATGGCCACTTCCGGTCACGCTGGCGATCGTGGCACCTGTCGCCCTGCTCTGGGCGTGGCCGAGGGGGCGCGCGGCGTGAGCACGTACCTGCAACTCGCGGGTCTGTTCGCGATGCTGTCGCTGCTGTCGATCGGCGGCGGGAACGCCGTGCTTCCCGAGATGCACATGCAGGCGGTGCAGAGGGCATCACTGGCTGACCGACTCCCAGTTCGCCGACGTGTTCTCGATCTCACAGGCCGCGCCCGGGCCCAGCATTCTCATCGTCGCGCTGGTCGGATACGGCGCCGGACTCCAAGTCGGCGGCGTGCCCGCGGCGATCATCGGAGGCGTCATTTCCACCGTCGCGATGGTCATGCCCGCTGCGACGCTGGTGTACGTGCTGACGCTGTTCTGGCAGAAGGCACAGAAGTCGCGACTCCGCGCCGCGGTCGAAAAGGGCTTCGCGCCACTGACGGTCGGCCTCATCCTGGCCACATCGCTTGTGATGAGCCGGGCGGCCGATCACGATTGGCGGGCATATCTGCTGACCGCCGTGTGCACGGCGATCTTCGTGTTCACCAAGACCAATCCGTTGATCGTGGTGGTCGCCGCAGGAGTGATCGGCTACTTCGGGTTCATCTGACGAGCGGTCAGCCGCCACCGCCGCAGCCGCCACCGCCACACCCGCCGCCGCCGCAACCGCCGCCGCTGCAGCCTGGCCCGCCGCCGCAGCTCGCACCGCCGCCACCGGCCGCGCAGGCGCCGCCCGACCCCAGGTACGTCGCGCCACCGGCCGCGCCGGCCCCGAACCGGGCAGCGCCGTACTTCCCGGACTCCCATTGACGCCGCCGCCGCCGATCGTGAAGCTTGCTGAAACCGATCCCCATCGCGATCATCACGACGGGCACTGCCAACACGACGAGTGTCGGAACCAAGGTGTCCATCAGCTGCCCCCGCATCCTCCGCCGCAGCCACCGCCGCAACCCCCACCGCAGCCTGCGCCGCAGCCCGCCGAGCAGCCCGCCGCGCCGGCGACCCCGCCGCCGCAGCCGGTGCCGCCGCCCACCAGCCCGGGACTGCCGCTGCAGCTCGCATGACGATCACCGACCCCGTCGTGGGTCTCGGCCAAGTACAGGCCTCCTGCGCCCGCCGTCCACGCGGCCGCAGTCCACCTGCCGCCTGCCCCGTACCTACGGGCCCACAACGTCCGGTGGTCCTTGGCCTGCCCGGTTCCGAACACACTGCTCGTGGCGGGCGTCCATTCGCGGGCACGTGCGGCAGACCTGCCAGCGCGTGTCTTGCGCGGGCTCCCGGAACGCCGCACCCTGACGACCACGGCCAGGGCGATCAACCCGGCCAGCCCCCCGCCAATAATGACGGCGACGTCAGTCGCGTTCATGATCAAATGCTACGACCGTTTGCCCAGGCGACATAGAGTATCGGCATACGTCACCGGAACAGGAATCGGCTTGATCGGGCGAATGCCGTGGTCGCAGCGCTCGATCTGCCCCCGGCTGTGTTCAAGACCTGCCCGTGGCAGCCCAGGGAGCTCGTCGAAAAAGGTTTGCGGCAGTGGCTGCGCTGCTGTGCGGCCGCGATGCGCGACAACCAGGTCATCGGGATGCCCTCACACGCGGTCGACGAGGCGTGGCACGGCCTGATCCTCTGCACCGCAAGGTATTCGGCATTCTGCGAGAAGGCCTACGGCCGGTTCCTGCACCATCATCCCGACGGCGGTGCGCCCGAGAACGTGCCGGCGGCCCACGAGCCGATGCACGAACAGCTTCGCCGGACGGTCATCGCGTGGTCGATGGTCGCGACGCCTGGCGAGGAGTGCGTGCTGTGGGATCTCGACAAGCGCGTCGGCGTGGACGAGCCGTGGGGCCTGGATCTCGCGCGGGTCGAGGCGATCGAGGCTGACCTGGCACGACTGACCGACGAGGTTTGACACCGCAACACCCCGGGAAGTCGTTGACCTCATCCATTGTTGAGGTTTTACGGTGAATTCATGAGCTTTGAAACGGTGGCCCGGCAAACGTTGTACCGGCAGACGCACGCCAAGGGCGGCGATCTGCGGTCGCTGGCCGACCGCAAGCTGCTGTCCCGGATCTGGCGCTTTGCCTCGCCGCATCACCGCAGGTTGGGGGTCTTCGTCGCGGTCAGCGTGGTCAGTGCGCTGCTCGGGCTGGCCACCCCGTTGCTGGCCGGCAAGGTGGTTGACGCGATCGGCAAAGGCGCGGCCGGCGTGGTCGTGCTGCTGGCCGCGGTGATCGCGGCCGTTGCCGTCGCCGAGGCGGGCGTATCGCTGGTGACGCGGTGGCTGTCGTCGATGATCGGCGAAGGTTTGATCCTCGACCTGCGTACCGCCGTCTTCGACCACGTGCAGCGGATGCCCGTCGCGTTCTTCACCCGCACCCGCACCGGCGCACTGGTCAGCAGGCTGGGCAACGACGTGATGGGCGCACAGCGCGCGTTCTCCGACACCTTCTCCGGCGTCATCACCAACATCGTCACGCTGACGCTGACCCTCGTCGTCATGCTCAGGATCTCGTGGCAGGTGACGCTGCTCTCGCTTGTGCTGATGCCGCTGTTCCTGCTGCCTGCCCGCTGGATCGGGCGGACCATGACGCGGTTGTCCCGCGAGGCCGCCATCCACAACGCGACGATGAACACCCAGATGACGGAACGCTTTTCGGCTCCGGGCGCGACGCTGGTCAAGTTGTTCGGCAGCCCGGCCACCGAATCGCGCGAGTTCGAAGTCCGCGCGGGACGCGTCCGCGACATCGGCGTCCGCACCGCGATGCTTCAGTCGGTCTTCATGAACTCGCTGACCCTGATGTCGGCGCTCGCGCTGGCCCTGGTGTACGGGCTGGGCGGCGTGCTCGCGATCGGCGGTCACCTGCAGACCGGCTCGATCGTCGCGCTGGCGCTGCTGCTGACCCGGCTGTACTCGCCGCTGACGGCGCTGGCCAACGCGCACGTCGAGATCGCCAGCGCGCTCGTCAGCTTCGAGCGCGTCTTCGAGGTGCTCGATCTGGAGCCGCTGATCCAGGAGAAGTCCGACGCGCGGGCTCTGCCCGACGGCCCGGTGTCGCTCGAATTCGACGACGTGCGGTTCTCCTATCCGTCGGCCGACAAGGTGTCGCTCGCGTCGCTCGAGGAGGTCGCCGTACTCAGCGAGACCGACGTTCGCGGGGGAGGCGAAGTGCTGCACGGCATTTCGTTCACCGCACAGCCCGGCGAGATGGTGGCACTGGTCGGGTCGTCGGGCGCGGGTAAGTCGACGATCGCGTCGCTGATCGCCCGGCTCTACGACGTCGACGCCGGCGCCGTGCGCCTCAACGGGGCAGACGTGCGCGACGTGACGTTCGAGTCGCTGAAGGAGACCGTCGGCGTGGTCACCCAGGACGGGCACCTGTTCCACGAGTCGATCGGGTCGAATCTGCGGCTGGCCGCGCCGGGCGCGACGGACGACCAGCTGTGGCAGGCGCTGGAACGCGCCCGGCTCGCCGACGTCGTCGCCGACATGCCCGACGGCCTCGACACCGTGGTCGGGGAGCGCGGCTACCGGCTCTCCGGTGGGCAGCGCCAGCGGCTGACCATCGCACGCCTGCTGCTCGGCCGCTCGCGGGTCGTGGTGCTCGACGAGGCCACCGCGTCGCTGGACTCGGCGTCGGAGGCAGCGGTACAGCAGGCGCTCGCCGAGGCGCTTGCCGGGCGGACGTCGATCGTCATCGCTCACCGCCTCTCGACGGTCCGCGCTGCCGACGCGATCCTCGTCGTCGAGGACGGCCGCATCGTCGAACGGGGCAACCACGAGCAATTACTGGCCCGGGGCGGGCGCTACGCCGAGCTGTATGAGACCCAGTTCGGCAGCCAAAGCGACGCCGACGATGTCGTAGCGGCGTGAGAGCCTTGAACCAGCCGATATCGGCTTGCCGCTCAGCGGATAATTGGAATTACTTTGACTGAACCGAATGTGGATACGCTGCGGCCGGCGCCCGCGATAGCGCCGCCTCCGCCCCGGCCGCGTACGGGCTCGGACCTGTGGCGGCTGCTGCCCTACATCTTCCCGTACCGGGTGCGCTGGATCGCCATGCTCACCGTCGCGCTCGTCAGCCTGGTGGCCACGGTGTCGATCCCGCTGATGACCAAGGCCGTCATCGACGGCCCGGTGCGTCACCAGGACCAGCGCGGGCTGTGGCTGCTCGGGCTGGCCGCGATGGGTGTCGGCATCACCGAGGCCGTGCTGTGGTTCGTGCGCCGATGGCTGATCTCGCGCGCCACCATGGGCGTGGAGGCGGACATCCGCAAGGACCTCTACGCGCGCCTTCAGATACTGCCCATGTCTTTCCACGGCCGGTGGCAGTCGGGCCAGCTGCTGTCGCGAATCATGAACGACCTGAGCTCGATTCGCCGGTTCATGTCGTTCGGCATGGTGTTCCTGTTGCTCAACACGCTGCAGATCGTCGTCGTCACCGGCATCCTGCTGGCGATGTACTGGCCGCTTGGCGTGGTCGTCGTGGTCTCGATCGTGCCCGTCACGTTGACCGTGCTGCACTTCCAGCAGGAGTACACGCGGCTGTCGCGGCTGGCGCAGGACCAGTCCGGCCACGTCGCCACCCACGTCGAGGAATCCGCGCTTGGCGTGCGGGTGATCAAGTCGTTCGGCCGCGAGCGCTACGCCTATGACCGCTTCGACAGGCAGCTGACCGATCTCTACGACACCCAGGTGAGCCGGGTCTCGGTGTCGGCGAAGTTCTGGACGCTTCTGGAAGTCATCCCGAACCTGACGCTGATCATCGTGCTGGGTCTTGGCGCCTATGCCGCAGGCCACGGGTACGTGACCATGGGCACGCTCGTCGCCTTCATCACGATGATGCTGTCGCTGGTCTGGCCGATCGCATCACTGGGCTTCCTGCTGTCGATGATGCAGGAGTCGTTCACCGCCGCGAACCGGATCGCCGAGATATTCGACGCGCCAAGGGATATCGCCGACGGCCCGTCGGCCGACACGCCGCGGGGTGGGCGGCTGGAGCTCGACGACGTCGGCTTCCGATTCCCCGATGCACATGACGGCGATTGGGCGCTGCGGCACGTCGACCTCGTCGTCGAGCCCGGGGAGACGGTCGCACTCGTGGGCTCGACGGGATCGGGCAAGTCGGTGCTCGCCGCCCTGTTCTCACGCCTCTACGACATCACCGAGGGCGCAATCCGGGTCGACGGCAAGGACATCCGCGATCTTTCGCTGTCGGCTCTGCGGCAGACGGTCGCCACCGCGTTCGAGGACCCGACCCTGTTCTCGATGTCGGTCGCGGAGAACCTCCGCCTCGGCAGGCCGCACGCGACCGACGACGAACTGGCACAGGCCATCGAGGTCGCGGCCGCGCAGTTCGTCTACGACCTGCCGTTCGGGCTCGACACCCGGATCGGTGAACAGGGCATGAGCCTGTCGGGCGGTCAGCGGCAACGGCTTTCGCTGGCCCGGGCGATCCTGGCCGCGCCAAGGATCCTGGTCCTCGACGACACCCTCTCTGCGCTCGATGTGCACACCGAGGCCGTCGTCGAGGAGGCGCTGCGCCGGGTGCTGCATTCGGTCACCGGCATCGTCGTGGCCCATCGGGCGTCGACCGTGCTGCTGGCCGACAGGGTGGCCCTGCTCGAAAACGGCACCATCACCCACGTCGGCACGCACGCCCAGCTGCTGGCCACCGTGCCGCAGTACCGCTATCTGCTGGCCGCCGACGACGAGTGCGACGACGCCGAACGCAGCTGCGCGTGGGAGGAGGACGAGGACCGAAACCGGCTGCTGCAGGATCGCGAGGAGCAGGACGCCTTGAACAGGTCGCGCGTCCCGTTCGACAGAGACGGACGTCGTTACGTGACGACGGAGGCCGAAGGCCGATGACCGCCACCGACACCACTTCAATCGACGTCCCGGAGGACCCGGACCGACAGCCGACCGAGCGCTGGCGGGGCCGGTTCGACGAGCAGGGCGACGACCTGCCGATCGACGAGTCGCTGTCGCGCAGGCGCGAAGCCCGCGCGCTGCTCGGCTCGCTGCTGCGGCCGTACCGGTTGACGGTCGCGTTGCTGGCGATCGTCGTCGTGGTGGAAAACGCTGCGCGCCTGTCTGTTCCGATCCTCGTGCAGCGCGGTATCGACTTCGGTATCCCGCCGATCATCGACGGCGGCTCGGCGCACACGCTGCTGGTGATCGTGGGCGTGCTGTGCGTCGTCGTGCTGGTGCAGGCGGTCAGCCGGATGTTCTTCCTGCACCGCTCGGGCCGTATCGGCCAGAAGGTGCTGCTCGAACTGCGGCGGCGGGTGTTCCGTCACTTCCAACGACTCGACATCGCGTTCCACGAGCGCTATACCTCGGGCCGCGTGGTGAGCCGGTCGACCAACGACGTCGACGCGATCGAGGAGATGCTGGAGACCGGTTTCGACAGCCTGATCACCGCGGTGCTCACCCTCGTCGGCACCTCGATTCTGCTTGTCGCACTGGATGTTCGGCTCGGGCTGATGTGCCTGGGCGCGTTCCCGATCCTGGTGGGGCTGGTGTGGTGGTTCAGCAGCGAGTCCGCGAAGACGTATCGCGAGGTCCGCGAGAGCGCCGCGCTGGTCATCGTGCAGTTCGTCGAGACGATGACCGGCATCAAGGCCGTTCAGGCCTACCGCCGCGAGCCCCGCAATCAGGAGATCTTCGAGGGCCTCACCGACCGCTACCGCGACGTCAACGAGAGGACGATGAAGCTGCTGGCGGTCTTCATGCCCGGTGTGAAGCTGGTCGGCAACCTCACCACCGGCGTAGTGCTGCTCTACGGCGGCTACCGGGTGCTGCACGGACAGATGACGATCGGCACGCTCGCCGCGTTCCTGCTCTACCTGCGGATGTTCTTCGAACCGATGCAGGAGATCTCGCAGTTCTTCAACACATTCCAGTCCGCAACGTCTGCACTGGAGAAGCTGGCGGGTGTGCTGGCCAAGCGGCCCGGCATCAAAGACCCGGCGAATCCGGTGAAGATGACGTCGGTGCGCGGCGACGTCGCGTTCCACGACGTGCAGTTCTCGTACGTGCCAGACCGCCCTGTGCTGCCCGACTTGAACCTGACGGTGCCCGCCGGGCAGACCGTCGCACTCGTCGGTACCACCGGCGCGGGCAAGACCACCATCGCCAAACTCATTGCGCGGTTTTACGATCCGACGTCCGGCTCGGTGACGCTCGACGGCGTCGACCTCCGCGACCTATCGCAGAGCGAGCTGCGTCGCCATGTCGTGATGGTCACCCAGGAGAACTTCATGTTCGACGGCACCGTCGCCGACAACATCAGGTTCGGCCGCCCCGACGCCAGCGACGCCGAGGTGCGGGCCGCTGCGGCAGCCGTCGGTGCCGACCGCTTCATCGACGCGTTGCCAGACGGGTACGACACCGACGTCGCCAAGCGCGGCGGCCGGCTTTCGGCGGGCCAGCGCCAGCTCGTCGCGTTCGCTCGGGCGTTCCTGGCCGACCCCGCGGTGCTGATCCTGGACGAGGCGACGTCGTCACTCGACATTCCGAGCGAGCGGATGGTGCAGCGGGCGCTGGAGACGGTGCTGGCCGACCGCACCGCGCTGGTCATCGCGCACCGGCTGTCGACCGTCGAGGTCGCCGACCGGGTGCTCGTCCTCGAGGGTGGCCGCATCGTCGAGGACGGGCCGCCCGACGAACTGATCCATCGCAGTGACGGCCGGTATGCGGCGCTGCATCAGGCGTGGATCGACTCGCTGGCCTGACCGCAGGCTCAGCCGTGCAGCAGCTTTTCGAGCTTGTCGTTGGTGCTGCGCAGTTGCGAGCGCAACACACCGATGATCTTCTCCCTCGCCCGTGGACTGACCGACGCCGTCGCGTGGCTGAGGGTGTTCAGCCGGGCGGTATCGAGCCAGGCCATCATCTCCGGCTCGTCGAACCACCGCAGCTGATTCTCGTTGTAGGTCAGCATCATTGAAAGCCAGTCCATCGGAACCTCGGGGTTCGGTATGGGTCGGCAGAGCGCGTTCTTGGTGTCGTCATCGGGAAAGGCGGCCTCGACGTGTGCGATCAGGGCCGCACTGAACACCGGCTGGCAGGTGCGGACGGTCTGCAGCGTGATGCGGTCGGCGTCGAACACCGTGGTCACCTCGCCGCGACCCAAACCCACTGCGGTGCAGTCGATGTGGAGCGCCGATTCCGCAACCGGCAGCGACCCCTTGTCGAGCTCGACACGGCCCGGTTCGATCGCTTTGACGTGGCCCATCCGGACCACGTTCTCGATCCGGCGCAGTTGCTCGAGTTCGGCCTGCGACACGATGGCGCAGCGGTACATCTGCGGCTCGACCGACTCGTCGATGCGCAGCAGACTTCCGGCGTCCGCGAGCCGGGCGAAGAGATCGTCGACGGATTCGGCCTGGTCGACCGACCGCAGCTGTCCGGAGACGTCGGCCAGCACCTGCTTGGCGAACTGTCGCCCCGGCTGGACGTTGGCGCGATTCAGCAGCCAGGAGTCGCGAGGCTTGATCCAGGTCAGCCGGCGCGGCGCGATGCCGTGGCGCAGCAGCCACAGACAGGTGTCCATAGCGGTCTTGCCCGCGCCCACGACGACGTATCGATCGCGGGCGTCGTATCTGGGCAAGTCGTTCGGCGGTATGCAGTCGACCTCGGGAGCGACATCGAAGGGAGGGGGCCGCATCGACGGCACGGTGACACCGACGAAGGTCGAGTCGACGACCCGCCCGGCTGGTGGTTGCGGTCGACGACGACCACGCTCGCGTCGGTCTCGCTGACCAACGTGTCGACGAACGCCATCGCGGTGGCACCGGCCCCGACCACCAGGTAGTCGGCCTCGACAGTCCCCAAGGTGTCCTCCCGCGGTGGAGCCTATCGGTGTCGAAACGCCTCAGCGGTAGACCAGGCCGCTGAGCCGCCAGGCCAGCGCACGGTTCACCGCCGGAATCCGCCCGACGACGCTGAACACCGCGTTGCGCAGGGGTCGTGCGAGGCGTGGCAGAGTCGCCAGGCGCGTCAGCCGATCCGTCATGGTCACGACGTCACGCGCGATCGGGCGCCGCGCCGCGCTGTACTCGTCGAGCAACGACTCGGAGCCGCCGCCGAGCACGCCCGCCAGCGCTTCGCTCAGCGCGACCCCATCCTGGATGCCGAGGTTCATGCCCTGCCCGCCCGCCGGGCTGTGTACGTGCGCCGCGTCGCCTGCAAGCAGCAGCCGTCCCGCCCGGTACGTGTCGGCGACCCGATGGTGGATGCGGAAGCGGGAACCCCAGATGACGTCGGTGACGACCATCCGGCCCTTGCCCGCGCCGCGGCTGTCCAGAATCTGCTGAACGTAAGCGGCAGAGGGGTTTTCCGGTGCGTCGGGGACCGGAGCGACGATGCGGAAGATGTCGCCGGGCAGCGGCGCGACCACGGTGAGACCGGCGGTGGCCCAGTACAGGATGACCTCGTCCGCGGGCGCCTCACCGGTCAGCCGGACGTCGGCCAGCATGAACGACTCGGCGTATGCGCCGCCATGGAAGTCGATGCCGGCCTGCTCGCGCACGACGCTGTGCATCCCGTCGGCGCCCACCGCGTAGCGCGCGCGGATGACGTCGCCGTCGTCGAACGATGCGGTGACACCGTCGGCGTCCTGCTCGATCGAGACGAGGGTCTTCGGCCGCAGCACCGAACCGCCGAGCTCGACCAACCGCTCCAGCAGCAGTCGCTCGGTCGTCGACTGGGGCACCATCAGCGAGTACGGATATTCGGTCGGCAGCACGCTGAAGTCGATCGGGATGAGCGTGCGTGCGCGGTCGCGGATGCTGAACCGTGGCGCCTGCACGCCCTCCTTCACGAGACGACGGGCCACGTCGAGGCCCTCGAGCACCTCGAGGCTGCGCGCGTTGACCACGGCCGCGCGCGAAGTGTTGGCGCCCGCGGCCTGGCGGTCGACGACGGTGGTCGCGATACCCTGCTCGACCAGCGACGCGGCCAGCGTCAGGCCGGTCGGTCCGGCTCCGACGACGAGAACATCTGTGTCAAAACTGCTGTTCATGATCCCTTTCCTTCCTTCAGCGTCTGAATGCCAACGCTTGTTGGCATTAACTATGCGCCTGGAAATCGGATATGTCAACAGTTGTTGGCCTACACTTGTTGGCATGCGTAGATCGTCTGCAGAAACCAAGGCGGTGATCCTGGCCGCGGCCCGCGAGCGGTTCGCCGAATCAGGCTTTGAGCGCGCCACCATCCGCGCGATCGCCGCGGACGCCAACATCGACCCGTCGATGGTGATGCGGTACTTCGGCAACAAGGACCAACTGTTCGCCGCGGCTGCGGACTTCGACCTGCAACTGCCGGACATGGCCGGCGTCGACCGCGATCAGGTCGGTGTGCAGTTGGTGACGCACTTCATGAACCGCTGGGAACGCGACGAGATCATGGTGGTGCTGCTGAGGTCGAGCACGACGAACGCCGAAGCGGCACAAAGCATGAAGACGATCTTCGCCACCCAGTTGCTGCCGGTGATCGCAGGCATCAACCCCGAGGGGGCCGTCCGGCGAGCCGGCCTGGTCGCAACGCAGATGCTCGGGCTTGCGCTGTGCCGCTACGTGCTGAAGCTGCCGCCTGTCGTCGAAATGTCGCGAGACGAGATCGTCTCGTCGCTGGGACCCACGATTCAGCGCTATTTGGAAGAATGAGATGGGTGTCAGCCGCTCTGGTCGCGCGACGCACCGCTGCAGTTCTCGCCGCGAGTTCCGCGGCCCTGCACGCGGTGATGCTCGGCCACGCAGGCAGCGCAGCGTTGGCAGTTCTCATCGCGGGAATGGTCGGCGCGTGCCTCTACTGTGCGCGTGAACTCTGGCTGTCTGGAACGACGCGGGCGTGGTGCCTGGTCGCCGTGATGAACCTCGCGATGGTCGCCGTGCATCTACCGATGTCCGGGAGCCATCACGCCACCCACCTGGCAGTCGAAGCCGGTGCGCCGCAGCCGACGATCATGACGTTGGCGACGGTGCTCTCGATGATCGAGGTCGTGATCGCCGTGACGGTGCTGTGCTACCGCACCCGTGGCAACGCCGTACTCGGCAGGCCACAATAATCGGCGGGTGATGTGGACTCCGACTCTTGTCCTGATCGCCGTCACCACCCTCGCGGCCTGCGTGACGGTCGGCGGCGGTCTGTATGAATTCCTCGTCGTCGACCCGTTCTGGCCGAAGCGGCCGGGCATCATTCAGCCGGACCGCGGCGGCATTTCGCGGCGCCGGTTCTGGATTCCCGCGCACACCGCGTTCGAGGTGCTGCTGGTCGTCACCCTCATCGCCGGGTGGGGCGATGCGAGCGTCCGGGTCGCGCTACTGGTGGCGCTGCTCAGCCATGCCGCGATGCGGATCTGGTCGCTGGTCGACTTCGTACCGAAAGCGGTGGCGTTCGAGAAGGCCGACCCGGCCGTCGTCGACGAGGCTGCCGCCGTCCGGTGGACCCGTCGCAGCCTGCTGCGGCTGCCGCTGGATCTGATCACCTGCGCGGCGATGCTTGCCGCGCTCGCGCTAGCGGCCGGATAGGCCGATGCGGCGGTAGCGGGTCAACCGCGCGTCCAGCCGCTCGTCGTCGGGGATCGCGCGCAGCCGGTGCAGCTCGTTCGCGATGGTGGCCGACAGACGCTTGGTGAACTCGATTGGCTCGTCCGCGGCGTCGGGATGCTCGGGCACGACCACGTCGACGATGCCGTTGCGCAGCAGGTCGACCGACCGAATGCCTTGTGCGGCAGCCAGTTCCGCGGCGTGGTCGGTATCGCGATAGACGATCGCGCTTGCGCCCTCGGGCGGCAGCGGCGCCAGCCAGCCGTGCAACGCCGCGAGCACCCGGTCTGCGGGCACCATCGCGAGGGCGGGCCCGCCGCTGCCCTGGCCGAGCAGCACCGACACCGTCGGCGTATCGAGCGTGACGAGTTCGGCAAGACACCGCGCGATCTCTCCCGCCAGCCCACCCTGTTCGGCCTCCGCCGACAGCGCGGGTCCTGCGGTGTCGATCACCAGCACCAGCGGCAGCTTGAGCCCGGCGGCCAGGGCCATGCCGCGGCGGGCCTCGCGCAGTGCGGCCGGGCCGACGACGCCGCCGACGACACGTTGTTGGCCCAGCACCACCGCGGGCTGGCCGCCGAACCTGGCCAGCGCCAGCAGCGTCGTCGCGGCCTCACCGAATCCCGTGCCGGACAACAGCGCCCACTCCGTCGCGCCGTGCCGCAGCAGCTGTGCGACGCCGGGGCGGTCTGGCCGCCGCGATGCCTCCACCGACTCCCACGCGGGCACGTCGGGTAACGGCTCCGCCTCGGGTTCGGGCGGCGGTGAGTCTGGCTCGTCGGCGACCACCTTCAGCGCGCGGTCCAGCGTGTCGCGCAGCCGGTCGAGCGGGATGACCGCGTCGATGACGCCGTGCCGCTGCAGGTTCTCCGCGGTCTGGATGCCTGCGGGAAAGGGCTCGCCGTAGAGGTGCTCGTAGACGCGCGGGCCGAGGAACCCGACGAGCGCGCCGGGCTCGGCGACGGTGATGTGGCCCAGCGAACCCCACGATGCGAACACCCCGCCGGTGGTCGGGTGGCGCAGGTAGACCAGGTAGGGCAGATGCGCGCGCTTGTGCAGCTCGACGGCCGCCGCGATCTTGACCATCTGCAGGAACGCGACCGTGCCTTCCTGCATGCGCGTGCCGCCCGAGCTCGGTGACGCCAACAGCGGCAGTCGTTCGGCGGTCGCCCGCGCCACGGCCGCGGTGATCCGTTCGGCGGCGGCGACCCCGATCGAGCCGGCCAGGAAGTCGAACTCGCATGCCACCACCGCGACCCGCCTGCCGTACACGAGGCCCTCGCCGGTGACCACCGATTCGTCCAGCCCGGTCGCTTCCTGCGCGGCTGCCAGCTCTCGGCGGTACTCGTCGCTGCTCTCCACGCGCACCGGCGGGGCGTCCCAGCTACGGAAGGATCCCTCGTCCAGCACGGCATCCCGCAGCTCAAGGGCACCGATCCGGCTCACAGGAAGACCCTAACGGCTGTGGTTGACGGGACCTGGGTTGTCAGTGGCATATGCCACGCTCGCCTCGAGATGACTCGGCACACGACGTTCCGCTTTTGCCTAGACCCCACTGATGACCAGCTTTGTGCGCTGGCTCGGCACGCGGGAGCTGCTCGATTTGCGTTCAACCAGTGTCTGCGCATGGTCAAGGACGCATTGAACGCGCGCATTGCAGATCATTTTGCGGAGCTCCCATGGACCGGTTATGACCTGATAAACGCTTTCAACGCTTGGAAAAAGACCGCTGAGGCAGGTCGAGTATTCGCCGTCGGTTTGGAAGCGTCGCCGGAACTGATAGAGATCGGTTTGCCATGGCGGGCCGAGGTTTGTCAGCAGGTCTTCGAGGAAGCTGCGATCGACTGCGGGCGGGCGCTGGCAGCATGGTCGGACTCCCGCGATGGCTTCCGAAGGGGCCGTCGGGTCGGCTTTCCTCGGTTCAAGCGGAAGGTAGGTTCGACCGATTCATTTCGCGTACGCAACAGGCAGCGCAAAGATCGCCGTCCCCTCATTCGTGTGGGCGACAAAGGCCAGCCGCGCACCGTAACACTGCCTGGCCTGGGATTGCTGCGGGTACATGACGACACACGACGAATTCGGCGAATGCTCGCCACGGGCCGGGCACGGATTCTCTTCGCCACCGTCAGGCGCCATGGCGGTCGATGGTGGGTTTCGCTAAATGTCGAAGCGGCTGACTTTCACGACGCGATCCGCCACGTCGAGCGGGAGAAGGACGATCGTGGTGGATGGGTCGGTATCGACCGCGGTCTGTCGTCGCTTGTTGTTGCTGCCACCGCTGATGGGTCCGAGGTCTTGCGCGTTGAGTGTGCGCCGAAGCCACTCGTCTGCGGAGCACAACGCGAACGCCGCCTGGCTAAATCACTCGCCCGCAAGGTGAAAGGATCGAACAACCGCCGCGATGCGGCCGCCAGACTAGCTCGCCATCACTTCCGCACCGCAAACGTGCGGCGCAATTTCCTTCATACGGTCTCGAATACGATGGTCAAGACTCACGACCGACTCGTTCTCGAGGACCTCAATATTGCCGGGATGATGAGGAACCGCCGCTTGGCCAAAAGTATTGGCGACGCGAGCTGGGGTGTACTCGCTCGTCAAATTCTGTATAAAGCCCAATGGCGAAATGGACATGTCGCCGTCGCCGACCGCTGGTACCCGTCAAGCAAGCGGTGCTCGCGCTGCGGCCACATTAACCTCGACCTGAAGCTTGCAGATCGAGTATTTCGCTGCCAATGCGGCCACCGCGTAGATCGAGACCGCAACGCAGCGGCCAACCTCGCGCAGTGGGCGACGACCTGTGAAATATCGAGACTGACTCCGGACCCCCAAGCAGTGGGCCGGGTTACCAACGCCCGCGGACGGCGCAGCGCTGGCCAGCATCAACGTGCTGGTGAAACTGTCCCGGATGACGCGGGAACGGACGTTCATACAGCATGCGCAGTGTGAATCGACGGCGCCCGAGAAGGGCGGTGCCGAGCACCCAACAGGAGTTGTTCGACACGCTTTAATAGGCTTGGGCCATGATTGGTGTGACCCGCGACGGCCACGTGATGACTTTGGAGATGCAGCGTGCCGACCGTCGCAACGCTCTCAACGGCGAGCTCGTCGACGGGCTTCGCGACGCGGTCGAGAAGGCCGCCGCCGAAGACGTCCGCGCCATCGTGCTGACCGGCCAGGGCCACGTGTTCAGCTCGGGTGCCGACCTGACCGACGCCGCGGGCGTCGCCGAGGAACTCCCCGACAAGGCCAAGGCGCTGAACATCGCCATCGACCAGGCGCCGATCCCGGTCATCGGCGCGATCAACGGACCCGCGATCGGAGCGGGCGTCATCCTGGCGATGATCTGCGACCTCCGCGTCGTCGCTGCCGACGCGTACTTCCAGTTTCCCGTCGCGAAATACGGTCTGGCGCTGGACAACTGGAGCATTCGCCGACTCACCTCACTGGTCGGGGCAGGCCGCGCCAGGGGCATGCTGATGGCCGCCGAACGGCTCACCGCAGACGTCGCACTGCAGACCGGGATGGCCAACCGGATCGGGACGTTGGCCGATGCGCAGGCCTGGGCCGCAGAGATCGCGGGGTTCGCTCCGCTGGCCCTGCAGCACGCCAAGCGCGTGCTCAACGACGACGGCGCCTACGACGATCCGCGGCCCGAGCACCAGCAGATGTTCGACAGGGCGTGGAGCAGCCAGGACGTCATCGAGGCGCAGGTCGCCCGCATCGAGAAGCGTCCGCCCAACTTCAAGGGAGCCTGACCGCCGATGCTGGGTGCTGCGCTGCGCTTCGCGGTCGGGACGGCCACCGTCGCCGTCAGCGGCTGGGCGCTGCGCGCACTGCAGGGTTCGCCCGCCGCCGTCGGCGCACGCCCCGACGAGATCTGGCCCGTCGCCAGGCGATCGCCGAACTTTCAGGACGGCGCGTTCGTCAACATCGACCCGGCGTCGACGGTCAACTTGGACCGCGAGGAGCAGCGCAGGCTGCTCTGGGAACTGTTCGGCTCGCGCGACGCGGCGCGACCGCCCAATCCGATCCCGTTGGCCGTGCCGCCGAAGGTGGACACCAAACCACTCGACCTCGCTGTCAGCTGGTACGGGCACTCCACCGCGCTGGTCGAGGTGGACGGCTACCGCGTGCTCACCGACCCGGTGTGGAGCCGACGCTGCTCGCCGTCACGCACCGTCGGCCCGGAGCGGATGCACGAGGTGCCGGTGCCGTTGGAGGCGCTGCCTGCGCTGGACGCGGTGCTGATCAGCCATGACCACTACGACCACCTCGACATCGACACGATCGTGAGCCTGGCCCACAGCCAGCGGGCGCCGTTCGTCGTGCCGCTCGGCGTCGGCGCGCACCTGCGCAAATGGCGGATCCCGGACAGCCGCATCGTCGAACTCGACTGGCACGAGAGCCACCGGATCGGCGATCTGACGCTGGTGTGCACCCCGGCCAGGCATTTCTCCGGACGGCTGTTGACCCGAAACACCACGCTGTGGGCGTCGTGGGTCATCATCGGTCCGCGGCACCGCGCGTTCTTCGGTGGCGACACCGGTTACACCAAGAGCTTCGCCGAGATCGGCATGGACCACGGGCCGTTCGACCTGTCGCTGCTCCCGGTCGGCGCCTATCACCCGGCGTGGCCGGACATCCACATGAACCCAGAAGAGGCGGTGCGGGCCCACCTCGACATCGCCGAGCCGGGCAAGGGGCTGCTGCTGCCGATCCACTGGGCGACGTTCCGGCTCGCCCCGCATCCCTGGGCCGAGCCGATTGAGCGGCTGCTCGTGGCCGCCGACCCGGCTGGTGTCGAGGTGGTGGTGCCGCGGCCCGGCCAACGAGTCGACCCGACGGCGCCGACGGCACCCCAAGCGCCTGCATCGACGTTCGACCCGTGGTGGCAGCGATAACCGGATAGCGTGCAGGCTGTGACCAGAGCCAGCGCGGTGTTTACGCCATTGGTCGTCGTCGCCGCTGCGGTATCTCTACTGGCGGCCTGCGATTCCGGACCAGCCGAACAGACGAAGCCGTCGGCCGAAAAGCCGAGGCAGACGCTGTCGGACGTGCCGCCGCCGCTGGTGCCCGCGATGCCGCTCCCGGACAACGCGGTTGAGAACGCGATTGCCAAACTCGACAACCTTGCCGGCGACTTGATGAAGAAGACGGGCGTGCCCGGCATGGCCGTCGCCGTCGTCCATGGCGGAAAAACCGTGTATGCCAAGGGTTTCGGCGTCAAAGATGTGAATACGGGTGAATCGGTCGATGCCGACACCGTTTTCCAGCTGGCCTCGGTGTCCAAGTCACTGTCGTCGACGGTCGTCGCACAGCAGGTGAGTGCGAACGCGATCGGCTGGGACTCGCCGATCGTCTCGAAGCTGCCGTGGTTTGCGCTATCGGATCCGGTGGTCACCAAGATGGTCAGCGTCGGAGACATGTTCTCTCATCGGTCCGGGCTGCCCGACCACGCAGGCGACATGCTCGAGGACCTCGGCTACGACCGTCGCTACGTGCTCGAACGACTCCGCGACCAGCCGTTGGACCCGTTCCGAATCTCGTACGCGTACACCAACTTCGGGCTGACGTCTGCGGCGGAGGCGGTGGCGGCTGGTGCGGGGAAGCCGTGGGAGGACCTCGCCGATGAGGCACTGCTGAAGCCGCTTGGCAATGCCGTCGACGAGCTACCGCTACGCCGACTATGAGGCCAGGCCGAACCGCGCGGTCGGCCACATCCATGTCGACGGCAAGTACGAGCCGCTCTACAAGCGCGACCCCGACCCCGAGGCACCGGCGGGCGGGGCCAGCTCGTCGGTCAACGACCTGACCCACTGGCTGGCGATGATATTGGCCAACGGCACATATGACGGTAAGCAGATCGTCGACCCGAAGGCGCTGCTGCCCGCGCTCTCCCCGCAGATCGTGTCCAGCCCGGCAAGCGAGCCCGCGATGCGCAGCGGCTTCTACGGCTTCGGCTTCAACGTCGGCACGACGTCGGCGGCGCGCACGGAGATCAGCCATTCCGGTGCGTTCGAACTCGGCTCCGGGACGAACTTCGTCATCCTGCCGTCGGCCGATGTGGCGATCGTCGCGCTGACCAACGGGACGGCGTCAGGAGTGCCCGAGGCGCTCAACGCCGCATTCGCCGATCTCGTCCAGTTCGGTGAAGTGCGCGAGGACTGGCTGACGCTGTACCAACAACTTCTCGCGCCGGGGGAGAAGCCTGTCGGTTCTCTCGTCGGCCAGCAGCCGCCCGCGAACCCCGCGCCCGCCGCGCCGTTGGCGACATACGTCGGCACGTACAACAACGACTACTGGGGTCCAGCGCGCGTCAGCGAGAAGGACGGCAAGCTACAACTCGAGCTGGGGACCAAACTCAATGTGCCACTCACCCATTGGGACGGCAACGTCTTCACCTACGAATGGGTGAGCGAGAACTCGCCGCCCGGATCGATCGCCAAGGTGACGTTCGACGGTCCCAAGCTGACGCTCGAGTACTACGACGAGACGGGCAAGGGCACCTTCACCCGATGACTGGCCCTGATGTCGCCGGCTCGGCGGCTCCGGAAGCCCTAGCCTGCGGACTTTCCGATGCCGAGGTCGCCCAACGGGTGGCCGAGGGCAAGACCAACGACGTCCCCACCCGGGCGGCGCGCAGCGTCTCCGAGATCGTCCGGGCCAACGTCTTCACCCGGATCAACGCCATCCTGGGCGTGCTGTTGGTCATCGTGCTGTCGACCGGTTCGGTGATCAACGGCCTATTCGGGTTGTTGATCATCGCGAACAGTGCGATCGGCATCATCCAGGAGCTACGCGCCAAGCAGACCCTCGACAAGCTCGCCATCGTGGGGCAGGCAAAACCGTTGGTGCGCAGGCTCACCTCTGCAGGCCCGGCAGCCAGCCCCAGGCTGCCCAGCGAGGTGGTGCTCGATGACATCATCGAACTCGGTCCAGGCGACCAGATCGTCGTGGACGGCGACATCGTCGAGGAGACCAACCTCGAGGTCGACGAGTCGCTGCTGACCGGCGAGGCCGACTCGATCGCCAAGGATGCCGGCGACAAGGTGATGTCGGGCAGTTTCGTCGTCGCGGGCAGCGGCGCCTACCGCGCCACCAAGGTCGGCCGCGAAGCGTACGCCGCCAAGCTCGCCGAGGAGGCCAGCAAGTTCACGCTGGTGAAATCCGAACTGCGCACCGGCATCAACAAGATCCTGCAGTTCATCACCTACCTGCTGATCCCCGCGGGCCTGCTCATCATCTACACCCAGTTGTTCACCACCGGCGCCGGCTGGCGTGAATCGGTGCTGCGCATGGTCGGCGCGCTGGTGCCGATGGTGCCCGAGGGTCTGGTGCTGATGACGTCGATCGCATTCGCCGTCGGCGTCATTCGGCTCGGCAGGCGGCAGTGCCTGGTCAACGAACTGCCCGCGATCGAGGGCCTCGCCCGCGTCGACGTGGTCTGCGCCGACAAGACCGGCACGCTCACCGAGAACGGCATGCGCGTGTCGGATCTGAAACGGCTGACCGAAGGCGACGTCGGAAACGTGCTGGCGCAGTTGGCCGCCGACGACCCCCGGCCGAACGCCAGCATGCAGGCCATCGCCGAGGCCTACAAGATGCCGCCGGGCTGGACACCCACCGCGAACGCGCCGTTCAAGTCGGCGACGAAATGGAGCGGAACGTCCTACGGCGAGCAACGGCAACTGGGTGATCGGCGCGCCAGACGTGCTGCTCGATCCGGCTTCTCCGACCGCCGAGGAGGCGGAGCGAATCGGCTCGCAGGGTCTGCGGGTGCTGCTGCTCGGATCCAGCGACCTGCCCGTCGACCATCCGGACGCGCCGGGCACCGTGACGCCGGTGGCGCTGGTGGTGCTCGAGCAGCGGGTCCGACCCGATGCTCGCGATACGTTGGATTACTTTGCTTCCCAGAAGGTTTCGATCAAGGTCATCTCCGGCGACAACGCGGTTTCGGTGGGAGCGGTTGCGGGTTCGCTCGGCCTTGAGGGCGAGACGATGGATGCCCGCGAGCTGCCCGCGAGATCTGGATCAGCTGGCCGACACCCTCGAGGAGTGCACCACCTTCGGCCGGGTGCGGCCGGATCAGAAGCGGGCGATGGTGCATGCGCTGCAGTCACGCGGACACACCGTGGCGATGACCGGCGACGGCGTCAACGACGTGCTGGCGCTCAAGGACGCCGACATCGGGGTGGCGATGGGTGCCGGCAGTGCGGCATCGCGCGCCGTCGCTCAGATTGTGCTGCTGGACAACAAGTTCGCCACGCTGCCGCACGTCGTCGGCGAGGGCCGACGGGTGATCGGCAACATCGAACGGGTATCGAACCTGTTCCTGACCAAGACCGTCTACTCGGTGCTGCTGGCGGTCCTGGTCGGGATCGCCGGGCTGGCGTCGAAGATCTTCGGCTCCGACCCGCTGCTGTTCCCGTTCCAGCCGATCCACGTGACGATCGCGGCGTGGTTCACCATCGGCATCCCGGCGTTCGTCCTGTCGCTGGCGCCCAACAGCGAGCGAGCCCATCCAGGCTTCGTGCGCCGGGTGATGACGTCGGCGCTGCCGTCAGGACTGGTGGTCGGCGTCGCGACGTTCGTCTCGTATCTGGCGGCGTATCAGGGCCGCGAGGCCACGGCGCAACAGCAGACGCAGGCCTCGACCGCGGCGTTGATCACGTTGCTGGTGACAGCGGTGTGGGTGCTGGCGGTGGTGGCGCGGCCGTACGAGTGGTGGCGGGTCGCGCTGGTCGCCGTTTCGGCTCTGGCCTACGTGGTGATCTTCTCCATTCCGCTTGCCCAGAAGACGTTCATGCTCGATCCGTCCAACCTCGCGGTGACCTCGATTGCGCTGGTCATCGGGCTTGTCGGCGCTGCCGTGATCGAGGTGTCATGGTGGGTTCAGGGTGCTGTCATCGGCGAGCGACGGCAGGCTGTGGCGAAAGCTGCGGCGTGTAGGGTGACGCCCATGGGATTTCTAGACAAGGCCAAGAGCCTGCGTCTCGAAGAACGCCGACAAGGTGGACATGGCGATCGACAAGGCCGGCGACATCGTCGACCAGAAGACCCAGGGCAAGTACGCCGGCCAGGTCGACAAGGTGCAGGACGCCGCCAAGAAGGCCGTCGACAAGACGGATCCGCAGACACCCTGACGTATGGCCAAACTTTCGGTCTCCGTTGACGTTCCATTGCCGCCGGAGACGGCGTGGGAGTGCGCCGTCCGACCTGTCGCGCTACAAGGAATGGCTGACCATTCACCGGGTTTGGCGCAGCAAGCTGCCCGAAACCCTGGAAAAGGGGACGGTCGTCGAGTCGATCGTCGAGGTGAAGGGCATGCCCAACCGGATCAAGTGGGACATCGTCCACTTCAGGCCGCCCGAGGCGATGACCCTCAACGGCGAGGGCGTCGGCGGTGTCAAGGTCAAGCTGATCGGCAAGGTCAAGCCGGCGAATGACGGGTCGACGGTCACCTTCGACGTCCATCTCGGCGGCGCCGCGCTGTTCGGTCCCGATCGGCATGGTGGTCGCCGCAGCGCTCAAGGGCGACATCCGCGAATCGCTGAACAAGTTCAAGAACGTGTTCGCCCCTGCCTAGCCGGCTAACGCCGAATACGCCTGGAGATCAACTTGGCGAACTCAACCGTCGAACGACGGACAGATTCGAGTTCCAACGAGACCAACAGCGTGTCGACCATGGCGAACGGCAGCGTCGTCACGACTGCTCCTCTGCCGTACTCGATGTGCCACGAACCGGGGTGAATGGTGAGGCCTCGTGCGTGGCCCTTCTCCGTGCGCGTGTGTTCGCCGGGCCGCAACGTCATGGGCGCGATGTCGTCGGATTCCACGTCATACCAGTCGATCTGGCCGGCGATGAGGAATTTGTGGATCTCGACGTGCTTGTAGCGGCCCGAGAAACCCTGTGTGCCGGTGGGAGATCCGAACAGCACCACGTATTCGCGTGGACTGAAGTAGAGAAACCGGACCTTTCCGAGGATGCCGCCCGCCTTGCTGCCCACCCATCGTCCCGGCGTGGGATCGATGAGACCGGGGTATGCAGCAGCAAGCGCTTCAACAGTGCGCGAGATGAGCTCGGCGCCTGCCAGGGGTTGTCCGACGACCTCCTTGGCGACCGTGGCAAGCACGTCCGGGTCGATCTTGTACGGCATCGTACGAGATTAGCGATTTCGGCGTGATTACCGTCGCTGAGCGCCACTTATCACGCCGAAATCGCACGAAAGGGGGATGACCATGAAACCCGCCGACCTGGTGACGCGATTGGTTCGTGACATCACGGGCGCCGAGTCGCCGGTCCGTGTTCGTGCGTGGGACGGTAGCGAAGCAGGCCCTGCCGACGGGCCCGTGCTCGTCATCAGATCCCGCAGGGCTTTGCGCCGATTGCTGTGGGCACCAGGTGAAATGGGGCTCGCGCGGGCATATGTGACCGGCGATGTCGACGTCGAGGGCGATCTGGCCGACGGGCTGCGCCGGGCCTGGCGGATCGGCCGGATGCGCCCATCACCGGGACGCTTGACCGCGCGCCAGAGACTGCGGGCCGCCGCGCTGGCTGCCCGTTTGGGCGCCATCGGGCCGCCGCCGAAACGGCCCGCGTCCGAGGCCCGGCTGACGGGCCGGTTGCACACCCGCGGGCGCGACAAGGCCGCGATCGCGCACCACTACGACCTGTCCAACGAGTTCTACGAGCTACTTCTCGACGAGCACATGGCGTACTCGTCGGCCTACTTCACCGACGACGGCCAATCGCTGCACGATGCACAGACCGCGAAGCTCGACATGATCTGCCGCAAGCTCGGCCTGCAGCAGGGGCAGCGTCTGCTCGACGTGGGATGCGGCTGGGGTTCGCTGATCCTGTACGCCGCACGGAACTACGGCGTGCGGGCCACCGGCGTCACCCTGTCAGCCGAACAGCACGATTTCGTCACCAACCGCATCACCGAGCAGGGCCTCGCCGATCGCGTCGAGGTGCAGCGGCGCGACTACCGCGAATTGTCTGGTCAGGACGCACAATTCGACGCTGTCGGCTCCGTCGAGATGGGGGAGCACGTCGGCGAAGAGCAGTACGCGACCTACGTCGACGTCATGCATCGCGCCCTGAGGCCGGGCGGCCGGTTGCTGCTGCAGCAGATGTCGCGTGCCGAGAACACCGCTCCTGGAGGCGGCCCGTTCATCGAGGCCTACATCGCACCGGACATGCACATGCGGCCCCTGTGGCGAACGCTGAAGTACGTGCAGGACGGTGGTTTCGAAGTACGCCAGGTGGAGGCGATGCGCGAACACTACGTGCGCACCGCCGAGCACTGGCTTGCCACGCTCGAGGACAACTTCGACCGATTCGTCGCGTTGCAGGGAGAAGAGGTGGCCCGGGTTTGGCGGCTGTACCTGGTGGGCGGCGCGCTGGCCTTCGAGCAGGGCCGGATGGGCGTCGACCAGATCCTCGCCGTCAAGTCGTAGGCTGGCCCAATGGCCGGCGAAAAGTACACCTGCGGCGTCGATTTCGATGCCGTCGATGCGATCGATATCCATACTCACGTCGAGGCCGACGACCACGGCCATTGCGCCTACGACGACGAGCTGATCGTGGCGACCAAACAGTACTTCAAGCTGGAGTCTGACGGCGACAACCGTCGACTCGGTGGCCGACTACTACCGAAAGCGAAACACCGCGGCCGTGGTGTTCACCATCGACGCGCAGACGGTGTCCGGGCACCCACCCAACTCCGTCGAGAACCTGATCGAGGGCGCGGCGCGCAACAACGATGTGCTGATTCCGTTCGGCACCGTGGACCCGCTGACCGGCGACCGTGCCGTGAGCGGGGTGTGCAGGCAGGTCGAACTGGGCGTCAGGGGGTTCAAGTTCCACCCGAGCCTGCAGGGCTTCGCGCCCAACGATCGCGCGTACTACCCGATCTACTCCGCGATCGCCGAGGCCGGCCTGCCCGCGCTCTTCCACACCGGCCAGACCGGCATCGGGTCGGGGCTGCCCGGCGGCCACGGCGTCAAGCTGAGGTACTCCGACCCGATGTTGCTCGACGACGTCGCCGCCGATTTCCCCGAGCTGACGATCGTGATGGCCCACCCCGCGGTGCCGTGGGTCGACGCACAGATCTCCATCGCCACCCACAAGGCGAACGTCTACATCGACCTGTCGGGCTGGTCGCCGAAGTACTTCCCGCCGCAGCTGGTGCGGGCGGCCAACCGAGCGCTGCGCACCAAGGTGCTGTTCGGCACGGACTATCCCTACATCGAGCCGGACCGCTGGCGCCGTGACTTCGAGACGCTCGACATGAAGCCCGAGGTGCTGCCGCTGATCTTCAAGGAGAACGCGCTGCGGGTGCTTGGCATCGGCCCGCGATGAGTTTTTCCGGCCTGGCCGGTCTGCATCGGTGTCTGACCCCTCAGCGCAAGGAGAAACCATCGTGCCCACCCGCCAAGGCGCACCCGTAGGTGCCCCGACCTGGATCGACCTCGCGACCTCCGACGTCGAGCGCGCCCAGCACTTCTACGGCGACGTGTTCGGCTGGACGTTCGAGTCCGCCGGACCCGAATACGGCGGCTACGTCAACGCCTTCTCCGGCGGCCACCCGGTCGCAGGCCTGATGCGCAACGACCCGCAGTGGAACAGCCCGGACGGCTGGACCACCTATCTGCACACCGCCGACATCAGGGCAACGCTGGCGGCCGCCATCGCAGCCGGAGCGGTGACGTGCGTCGAGCCGGTCGAGCCGATGGAGGTCAAGGACAAGGGTTGGATGGCGATGCTGACCGATCCGGCCGGCGCCTTCTTCGGGCTGTGGCAGCCGATCGAGCACCACGGCTTCGAGGTATTCGGCGAGGCGGGCGCGCCGGTGTATCACCAGCTCACCACCCGCGACTACGCCAAGGCCATCGACTTCTATCGCCGTGTGTTCGGCTGGCAGACTGGACACCGTCTCCGATACCGACGAATTCCGCTACAGCACAGCATCATTCGATGGCGACGCGCTTCTCGGCATCATGGACGGGGCGGTAGTTCTACCGGAAGGGGCGCCGTCGAACTGGGTCTTCTTCCTGGGTTCCGACGACGTCGACAAGACGGTGGCGCTCGTCAAGGAGAACGGCGGCTCCGTGGTGCGCGACGCCGAGGACACGCCCTACGGGCGATTGGCCGCAGTCGCCGACCCGACCGGCGCCGGTTTCAACCTGTCATCGGTGGACTAAGAGACGTCTGGCTGCTCCGCGCCCTGTCCCTTGCGCAGGGTGGCCAGCAGTTCCCGGTACGGCCCCACCAGGTAGGCGGTGTCGCCCGCGGTGAGCTTGTCGTCGCGCCTCGGGTGTAACCGGGCGGCGGTGCCGGGTCGGGTGACGGCGATGACGCGCGTCCGGGTTGGAATGTCGGTCATCTGTATGCCGTCGAGTTCACTGCCGAGCTTGACGTAGACGCCGCCGACCATGAACGAACGCTGCCCCACCGAGAACGTGCCGAACACCTGGAGACCCATCGCCGCCCCGATGAACCACGGCGCGGCGAGTTCGACCGTCGAGCGCACATTGTCGAATGTGAATCGGTGCGCGACCGCAGCGCCCAGCGCGCGGTCGTAGACCCGCAGCACGGTGGGCACGTGGGGGCGGCTGACACTGGGCACCGCTCGCGACGCGAGCATCTCGTGCAGCACGATCCCGGTCTCGATGTTCACCATGTCGTCCTGGGTCAGCACCGCGATGGCACTGGCTTCCTCGACGCACGCCGACTCGAGGGTCTGGCGCAGCGTGGCGTCACCGAAGATCACCGGAACGTCGAGTTCGCCTGCCGCCGCCAGGTAGCGGTTGTCCTCGTTGCGCTCGATGGCCACCACGTCGCGCCCGGCGGCCTTGAGGTCGCCGGCGACGCGGATCCCGAACGAGCCGAGGCCGACGACGATGATGTGGTTGCGCAGGTGCCTGACTTGTCGGCGTCCGGCCGAACGCGCAAACCGGCGCGACAGCAGCAGGTCGGCGACGAAGGCGACGAGGATCGCCGTGGTGGTGACGCCCGCGAACATCAGCCCGATGCCCCAAATCCGTAGCCACAGCGGCTGATCGATGAAGCTGAAGTCGCCGTAGCCGACCGTGGCGATGGTCTCGGTGCTGAAGTACAGCGCGTCGATCCAGCTCATCCCCGGCGGCATCTGATAGGCGAAGCGCAACAGCACCGTAGAGCCGAGGAGCAGAGTGAGCGATGCCGCCAGCGCCCGGTAGAACATCGGGTTGATGTCGTCGCGGAGCGTGCGAACGGCGTCGGCCACCCGCTGCAATGGCGACCGGCGGGCCCTGGTGCGGGGCAGGGGTTTCGGAACTGCGATGCCCTGGGTGGCGAGCTCGTCGGCGGTGCCGATCATCGCGGTCCAGTCGCCCCGGTGGACAGAGAAGTCGCGTCCCGGGCAGACCACGACGTCCCCCGGCGCAGCCGAATTCTCGCCGTAGATCACCGCCACCGGTGCCAGATCGCCGTACATCTCGCGCAGAGTGGCGTCGCGCGGTGCATCCGTTCCTGAGACGACGAAGTCGATACCCGCCGCCGAGATCGTGTGCGTGGAACGGGACAGGCACGCCTCGACGACTGACGGCGCCGCCAGGTCGGCGACGTCGAGGATGGCGCCCGGTCCGTTGTCCTGTGCCATCGCCTCGCGAAGCACGGTGTTGGCAAGGCGGGCGACCACGCGCACATCTGAATTGGCGCGCCGCGCCAGCAGGGCGAGCTCGAGGTTCACCGCATCGTCGTCGTCGACGCACACCACCGCGTGCGCCTGGGCGATTCCCGCCGCGGCCAGACCCTTGGGGTCCTGCAGCGTCACGACTCGCATGCCTGCTGTGTTGAGCTCCTCGACGATCCGCATTGCAAGCGCATCGTCGCCACAGACGATGGTGTGCCCCTGCATGCTGAGCACGCTACTGCGCGAATCCCCGGCGCGAGGGGTGAAGATAAAGGCATGCCAGGCCCGACGACCTATCTCAAGGCATGCATCAACGGCGCCCGCACGCCGGACCAGCACCCGAATCTGCCCGTGACCCCCGAGCAGATCGCTGCCGCTGCCGTCGAAGCCCACCAGGCGGGCGCCAAAGCCGTGCACATGCATCCCAAGACCGCCGACGGCGTGGACTCGCTGCAGCCCGCCATCGTCGGCGCGGCGGTGTCCGCCGTCCGGCACGCCGCCCCCGGCCTGCCCTTGGGAGTGACGACCGGCTTCTGGGCGCTGTCCGATCCCGACGAGCGGCTGCGTGCGGTCGACGGGTGGACGGTACTGCCCGACTTCGCCTCGGTGAACTGGCATGAGCCCGGTTCCGAGGCGCTGGCCCGGCTACTGCTGAAGATGGGGCTCGGCGTGGAGGTCGGCATTTTCCACGCCGAGGCGGCGGCTTCGTGGGCACAGTCCGAGATCGCCGCGCACAGTATGCGGGTGATGGTCGAAATGGGGCCCGACGCTGATACCGCCGCCGCTGACGATGTGCTCGGCGAGGTGCTGGCGGCCGGTTCGCCCACGCCGGTACTGTTGCACGGCTTTGACGAAAGTTGTTGGCCGCTATTGCAACACGCGGGTGCGCGCGGGGTGCAGGCCCGCATCGGCATGGAGGACACGCTGAAGCTGCCGGACGGTGCGCCGGCTCGGGGCAATGCCGACCTGGTGGCGGCGGCGGTGCAGTTGCTCAGTCCGTAGGAGCAGCGAGGGCGAAGTCGGCGTAGTCGAATCCGGGCACCACGACACAGCTGACGAGCGACGGCTCGTCGTCGCGTGGGCGGGCACGCTGCCAGTGCCCCGGCGGCACGATCAGCTGCGGCTGCTCGTCCGCTGCGACGTCGCCGCCGAGCAGATGTGTTGTGGCACTCGCATGTTCGGTGCCGAACTGCAGCAGCAGCGGGCTGCCGCGATGGTAGAGCCAGAGTTCCGTGCTACGCACGGTGTGCCACGCCGACTGCTGGCCGGGCATGAGCAGAAACAGGATGGCGGTACCGGCGTTGCGGGCGCCCGCGTAGTCCTGCGGCAGGGCGGATTGGGGGATCGTCAGCCCGCTGCGCCAGGTTTCACGGAACCAGCCGCCCTCGGGGTGGGGGGACAGATCGAGCCGCTGAGCCCATTCGGGAAGGTCGCTCATCCCAATACCGCCTCAAAGTCGTGTCGAAGTTCCACACTAGAGACGATGTCGAATGCACCGGCGCCGATTGTGCTGATCCACGGACTGTGGTTATCGGCCGATAGTTGGCGGGGCTGGACCGACAGATATCGGGCAGCAGGCCACATCGTGCACGCTCCCGCGTGGCCGGCCGATCCTGGAATCGGCCTCGCGGAGGCGGTGGACCACTTCGACGCGTTCGTGAGTTCCCTGCCGGACCCGCCGATCCTGATCGGGCATTCCACGGGCGGGCTGATCACCCAGGTGCTGCTGGACCGCGGCCTCGGCCGCGCCGGGGTGGCGATTCAACCGTCCAGGCCGCGCGGTGTACTGCGGGCTCCGCTGTCGATGTGGCGTTCGGCGTGGCCGGTGCTGCGCGATCCGCGCAATCGCACGCGGGCGGTGTCGATCAGCGCGGCGCACTTCCACTTCGTCTTCGCCAACACGGTCTCGCGCAACGAGTCCGACGAGTGGCACGCCGAGCTGGCGATTCCGGCGCCGGGGCGGGTGATCTTCGATGTGTCGACCGCTGACTTCACGCCGAAGTCGGCGGCGGCGAGTTCCGTCGACTTCGCGAACTCCGACCGCGCACCACTGTTGTTGATCGCGGGCGGCCGTGACCACGAGATGCCGGAGTCGGTGGTCTACGAGAACTTCATCCGGTACCGCCGTTCGTCGGCATCGACGGACTTCAAGGTGTTCCACGGCAGCCCGCACCTGATCACGGTGCTCGACGGTTGGGAAGACGTGGCTGACCACGCGTTGACTTGGACCACACGGCACATGACGACGACCCGATAGTCTCGACGCATGCTTCGCCCGAGCCCCGGTTGGCTGGTGGCGCTGTGCGCGGCGATCCTGGCAATCGCGGTCTGGCTGCCGTGGTTGACGACCAGGGCGGGCGGGGGCGGCCGCGCCAACGCGATCGGAGGCACCGTCGGAAACCTGGTGTTGCCGGCACAGTTCGGCGCAGGCCAGCTGATCACCCTCCTGGCGTCCACGTTGATCGTCGCGGGCGCGATGGCGGCGCGCGGTCTCTCGGCTCGCGCGGCATCGACTGCCGCGCTGGTCATTTCGCTGATCCTGGTGGCTCTGACGCTGTGGTACTACCGAGTCAACGTCCACCCGCCGGTGTCGGCGGGCTACGGGCTCTACATCGGCGTCGCGGTGGCCGGGGCGGCCGTCGGGTTCTCCGTGTGGACGCTGGTGGCGTCCATGACATCTGGGCGGCGGGTGTCATGACTGGCTTCGTTGAGCCGGTCAGGCTGACCGGCGATCGGTGGGTGGCGCTGGAACCGCTGGCGCGGGAGCATGTTTCGGAGGTCGCGGCAGCGGCCGCAGACGGCGATGTCGGTAGCCTGTGGTTCACCGGTGCGCCGTCACCGCAGACCGCAGGCGAATGGGTGGACATGCGGCTCGGTTTACAGCAGCCGAACACCGGCTTGACGTTCGTGGTGCGTCGGCTCGACGGTACGTTGATCGGCTCGTCGAGCTACCTGAATGTCGACCCGCCCAACCGGCGACTCGAGATCGGCAACACCTGGTACGGGGCCTCAGCGCGGCGTAGCGGCGTCAACACCGAGACGAAGCTGCTGATGCTGCGGCACGCATTCGAGGTGTTGGGCTGTGTGGCAGTCGAATTCCGCACTCACTTCTTCAACTTCACCAGTCGCACAGCGATCGAACGGCTCGGTGCGAAGCTCGACGGAGTGCTGCGCAGCCACCAGATATCGGCGGACGGTTCGCGGCGGGACACCGTGGTGTACTCGATCCTCGACGTCGAATGGCCTACGGTCCGAACACATCTGCAGTTCCGGTTGGATCGCCACACGTAACCCGCCGAGCCTGCGGACAGATCGCATTGCGCGGGCGATTCGCGATCTGCCCGCAGTCTCGAGCGTGCGCGTTACTCGGAATCGATGGTTGTTGGGATGCTCTTCCGGTCGCCACCGTGCGCCACGTCGATCTTTCGCGGCTTGGCGCGCTCTGCCATCGGTATCGTGACGGTCAGCACGCCGTTCTCGTAGGTCGCAGAGATCGCGGTCAAATCGACTCCCTCACCTAGGGAGAGCTGTCGCCGATAGGTACCGAAGAAGCGCTCGTTGGTCAGCCACTGGACTGATTCGCCGCTGCGTGCCGTGCGATGCGCGGAGATCGTCAGCGTGCCGTTGTCGACGTCGACGTCGACCGAGCCGGGATCCACGCCGGGTAGGTCTGCGGTCAGCACGTAGTGATCATCGATCTTGCACAGGTCCATCGGCATGAACAGAGGGGTGCGATTTGATCCGGTCTGGCTCGTCAGCAGACCGCGGGTCAAGGCATCAAGGTCACTGAATGGATCAAAACGAAGCACAGTAATTCACCTCCTACGTCGCTCAGAAAGCCCGCCACCCTGGCGGGCAGCCAATCACTGTGCACCGACGATATTAGCACTCTCGCCTTGAGAGTGCTAGACCGCGACGACCTGATTTCCGTGCAGTGGCCGAGTGCATTGGTCGCAGGTCAGGACTGGTATGAACGGTTGACCACATGCTGTATGCGTGAGCACGACCGCGGCGCCTTCGGGCTCGCAGAACCACCGCTGCGCCCACTGCAGCGCCGATATCAGCACCGGGAACAGGGCGCGGCCCTTCTCGGTGAGTTGATAGCGGTTGTCCGCCGCGGCGAGGACGCCGTTGGCGACGAAGATCGACAGCCTGTCGGCGATGGACCCCGGCGGCGCGCCGAGCTGGGTCTGGAAGTCGGTGAAACGACTGACCCCGACGAAGGCGGCGACCAGAATTGCGAATGCCCACCGGTTGCCGAGCACGCTCATCGTCTGCGGGAAAAGGCCCGCCTGGCGCCGATCGGTCGCGGACCGTCGCCGGGTCGCCGTCGTCGGAATAGACCGCGACCATGAACCGCTTGGGCCCCACTGCGCGACCACGTCTTTCTCGCTCACCGTTTCGCCGCACGCGCGGCAGGTCACCTGCGGATCAAAGTCGCCGCCGCAGGCGATGTGGCGCATCGCGGGCAAGCGCTCGGCGTGCTCGGGCACCCAGCGTCGTTCCCATTCCCAGATGGTCACCAGCACCGGCCACAGCGACCGGCTGCGCGATGTGGTCAGGTACTCGGACGCGGGTCGGATTCGTCTGGTAGACGCGACGTTCCAGCAGATCGTCGTCGGTCAGCGATTGCAGGCGGTTGGACAGCACCGAATGCGAGATCGGCAACCGGTCTTGAAATTCGCCGTAGCGGGTCGCGCCCATGAGCGCCTGCTGGATGACCAGAAGCGTCCACTCGTCGCCGAGCAGCCCAAGCATGCGAGCGACGGCGTTGGGTGCGGACTGCTGCACCTAGAGTCCGATCGCGGCGGCCGCGTCGTCGCTCGTTGTGCCAGCGCCGCAACGACGAGCCGTCAGCCCACGTGGAGTGGGTGCCGCTCGAAATGCGCTCCGGCAGCTGCAGTTTGCACACCGGGCCGTCGGCCACCCGGGCGGCGTCGAAGACCAGGCAGTACGACGCGTCGTCGGTCATGTCGGTGGTCAGGGTCACCAGATAGCCGTCGTCCTCGGCGGGAGCCGCTCGGCCGGCGACCCTCGATCGGGGCGCCATCGCGGTCTCGCTGCCGTAGACGCCGTCGTCGAATGCGAAGCGCTCCTCGGACCCGGTCTTCAGGTCGTGCTTGACCAGTCCGTCGAACAGGAACCAGCCCGGCTTCCCGGTCGCGGCGTAGGTGTAGCGGTAGTCGCGGCCCGCGTAGCCGGAGTTGATCATGCCGAACTCGGTGATGCTGTCGGTGAGCTGCTCTTCGGTGGTGGCGCCGGTGACGAGGTTGAACCGCCAGCGGCGCAGTCGGGTCTGCAGCCGGTCGAGGGCGAGGAACCGAAATGCTCTCTGCCACTGGTCACCCGTGAGGCTGTCGACCGGTGCGGGATCGCCTTCGTAGAAACCGTCGAGCACGATTTCGTCGCCGTCCTCGTAGGCGTTGGTGAAGTGCAGCACGAACGTCGGGTCGGCCTCGAACCACCGGATGTCGTCGGGGCCGCCGCGGCGCGGGATGACCGCGAAGCGGGACGGCATGTCGGGGTGGAAGCCCGGCAGATGGATGTCGGCTTCCAGCAGCTTGGGATCCCAGAACAACGGAAAGTCGTTGAGAATGGCGTAGTTCGGCGTGAACGCCATGTCGTGCGGCAGCCGCGGCCCCGGCAGCGGGATGTCGGTCATGTGCACCAGATCGTCGTTGGCGTCGACGACGCCGTAGCGCATGTACGGGGCTTGCTTGCTGTAGGTGAAGAACAGCAGTTCGCCGGTGGCGTCGTCGACCTTCGGGTGCGCCGAAACGCCCCAGTCGAATGGGAAGCGCGCCGTTGAAGTCCTCTTTGCCGAGCGTCTCGGCGGTCAACGGGTTCACGCGGTACAGATCGCCGCACTGGTAGAAGCTGGTCAGCGCGGTGCCGCGGTGCACGATGACGTCGGTGCTCGACGCGTCCTTCATCAGTGTTCGGGCGCCCCAGCCGTAGTCGCGCTTGGCGATCTGCACCGGTTCGGCCAGTCCCGGCCACAGCGCGCCGCCGGCTTCATCCTCGGCGGCAAGGCCGTCGGTGCGGACGAACCGGTTGCGGTAGAACGCCTTTCCGTCCCGGAAGCCGACGACGTGGATCATGCCGTCGCCGTCGAACGGGTGGTAGAACTTCAGCGACGGGTGCAGCGGATTCTCGGTGTTGCGCAGATACACCCCGTCGAGGTCGCTCGGGATTTCGCCCTCCACGACGGTGAGGTCGTCGGCGTCCCACTCGGTGGTCTGCGGTCGCCACGGACCGGTCCGGTAGGGGTGGTCGTCGTCCTCCGGCAGGGTGGACAGAAACTTGCCGACGATCTCGACATCCATCTACAACTCCTTAGCCGATCCGACGACGAAGCTGACCGTGGTGGCCGTGCTGCCGCCGAAGTTCAACGTGCCGAACGTCTTTGCGCCCTCGACCTGGTACTCGCCCGCGTCGTCGCTGACCTGTTTGGCGGCGTCGAGCAGCATCCGCACCCCTGACGCGCCGACGGGGTGTCCGCCGCCGATGAGCCCGCCGCTGGGGTTGATCGGCAGCGCCCCGCCGATCTCGATCTCGCCGTTTTCGATGGCCTTCCACGATTCGCCGGGTCCGGTCAGCCCGATGTGGTCGATGGCAAGGTACTCGCTCGGCGTGAAGCAGTCGTGCACTTCGAAGCCGTCGACGTCGTCGAGCGTGACCTCGGCGCGGTCGAACGCGTCGAGCACCGCGCCACGGACGTGCGGCACCACGTAGGGGTGGTCGGCGGCGCGGTCGAGCTTCTGCTGCAGGCCAAGCCCGACCGTGCGATGCCCCCAGCCGTCGATTCGCCCGATCGGACGCACACCCGGGTGTTCGCGCAGGTAGCCGTCGGTGACGAGGACGATACCGGCGCCGCCGTCGGTCATCTGGCTGCAGTCGAAGCGGCGCAGCCTGCCCTCGATGACGGGATTGACCTCGTCATCGCCGGCCTGTCCGGCCCGCAGATCAGGCACGGTCCAGCCACGGGTCTGCGCGTTGGGGTTCGATCGCGCGTTGCCGAAGTTCAGCTGGGCAATCGCGCGCAGGTGAGAGTCGTCGAGGCCGTAGCGGCGGTCGTACTCGTCGGCGACGCGCGCGAACATGTTGGGCCACATGAACTTCGCGTCGGCGCCCTCGTGGCCGATCCAAGCGGCCGCACCGAGGTGCTGTGCAGCAGTGTCGCCGGGCACGGTCTTCTCCAGCTCGATGCCGACGACCAACGCGGTTTGGTAAGCACCGGAACACAGATCGGCGATCGCGGCCAGGGTCGCGACGCTGCCCGACGCGCACGCGGCCTCGTGGCGCGAGGACGGTGTGTCCCACAGTCCCTCGTGCACGGTCGCAGGCATCGCACCCAGGTGGCCCTGGCCGGCGAACAGTTCGCCGAAGGCGTTGGCGACGTGCACCACCTCGATCGCGGCGGCATCCAGGCCCGCGGCGGCGAGCGTGGAGTCGACCACCTCGGCGGTCAGATCGGCGAAATCCAGGCCCTCGCGGGTCAGGTTGCGGCTGAAGTCACTCTGGTAGCCGCCGAGAATCCAGACGTTGGTGGAGCTGCCCATGTCCGGACCCTACTACAACTAACAGAGTGACTCGAGCAGAATGGGCGATGCCGTTGGGGGTCGGCCCCGCCGGCTCGTGGTCTGAACCGACGAGACCTCAGCGCGTGCGGCGGTCGACCGCCGCACCCGCCTGACGGCAGCATTGCCATGCTTGCCGTAGGACAAACGTTGATCAGGCAATGTGCGCTTCTTGACTTCCTTCCGGTGTGCGTCTGGGCGTCATTGGGAACACCTTGATCATGAACCAACAGCGGAACCACGATCTGGCGATGCGGATGGCCGAGCTGGCCCGCTCGGTTGCTGGGCCGCGCAGCGTCGAGGATGTGCTTTCCGACGTCACGTCGGCATCGAAGGAGCTGATTGCGGGTACGGACACCGCCGGAGTGCTGCTGATCGGCAAGGGCGGCAAGTGGGACTCCCTCGGCGGTACCTCCGATCTGCCGCATCTGCTCGACGAACTGCAGATGAAATACGACGAGGGCCCGTGCGTGGAGGCTGCGCTGGACGAGGTCATCGTGCGGACCGACGATTTCCGGTCGGAGAAGCGTTGGCCGAAATACTCGCCCGCGGTCGTCGAGCTCGGGGTGCTCAGCGGAGTGTCGTTCAAGCTGTACACGGCGAGCCGGACTGCGGGTGCGCTCAATCTGTTTGCGTTCAAGCCGAACGCTTTTGACGGGGAAGCCGAGACGATAGGCACAGTACTGGCGGCCCATGCCGCGGCCGCCGTCCTGGCCAGCCGCGAGGGTGAGGAGCTGCAATCGGCGCTGACCACCCGCGACCGCATCGGCCAGGCGAAGGGCATCATCATGGAGCGCTACGGCGTCGACGACATTCGCGCGTTCGAGATGCTGCGGCGGCTCTCGCAGGACAGCAATACGCGGTTGGTGGATATCGCGCAGCGGGTCATCGAGACGCGCGGGTCAGGGAACGAGTGACACTTCTGCGCGAGGCGAGCCGGTGGCGGTATCGGTGAGTCCTCGCCGCGCACCGGATATCCGACGAACTCAGAACGAGAACAGTCCGGGAGCTGTTGAGAGCTCCCGGACTGTTCTGCTCGGTTACTTGTTCTGACAGTTCCTAGCCGCTGGCGCCGTTGCTACCTGCTGGAGTGCCGGCACCGCCGGTGCCGCCAGCTCCAGGCGTGCCGAAGTGACCAGGATGGCCACCATTCCCGCCTGGGCCGCCAGGACCAGCGGGCACGCCGGCGCCCGGATTCGTTCGGGGTCGAACGCGCCTTTGGTGGCGCTGCCGCCGTTGCCTCCCTTACCGCCGTTGCGGAAGAAGCCGTGTCCGCTGCCGCCGAGACCGCCGGCACCGCCGGTTGGCGTTCCCGTCCCCGATACCTGCGCCGGGCCGGCGTTACCGGCTTGGCCGCCACTGCCGTTGCCGAAGACGTTTCCGCCGTTTCCACCGCCGCCCGAGGTAGCGTCTCCGTCCACGGCATGGGCGTATCCGCCGTTGGCACCGGCACCACCGTTGCCGACGACCGTATTGCCACCACTGCCACCGTCACCGCCGAAGGAATCGGCACCGGCGGAATACGCGTCGCCGCCAATGTTCCCTGCGCCGCCGGGACCGAAGGCAGCACCGCCGCCGTCGCCTGCGGTCGCGTTCGGGAGCACGCCGACCGTGCTCGAAGGGATGACGTGATTGCCGTTAGCCCTGACCTGAGTCGCCGGCTGAGCAGCGCATGATCAGCGGGATGCCGGTGTTGTACGTCGTCGCGGGATTTGTGGCTGCTTGTTGAGCAGCATCAAGTGTCGGACCCGTGCCGACGTTGGCAGGCCCCCAGGTGGTGATGTCTCCCGCCGGTGGCGCGGCGAACAACGCCGCGCATGCGTCACGGGCCGAGACGACGATCGTGCATTTGTCGCCACCGAACTTTCGGCAATTCAACATCGCGCCTTTGGCTGCTAGAGCGAAGGTGGGCTGGTTGTTCTCCCATCCGTGGGCACCGTTGTCGGGTGAGAAGGCTATGGCCACAAAGGTATCGGCGGCGGCGCCAGCTGGCGCGGCCGCGCCGAGCGCACCGAGCGCGACTCCGACTGCAGCGGTCAGAAGTGTGCCAGTTGCGGTGATCAGCCGTCGGTGGGTGGTGTGCTGGCAGTTGTTGGTAATCATGTTTTCTCCTTCGCTGGTCGCCGCCTCGGTTAGGCCGCGTTCACCTGCTAGGAGCGATCATGCGCCCGGAATAGCTCACTTTTGGAGAAACGGCCATTTGCGGTGACTGTCCGAGATCCGTTGCTGCACAGTAACTTCACAGTGCCCTGCAAGAAATAACCCAAGCGGTGGCACCTGAGTTTCGTGGCATCTTGACCATTTCGAAATGGTTTGGGCCGCGATAGAGCAGCCGAAGGGAAGTCGCGCCCTGATTGCTGTCGCCACGATGCGCCGCGCCAGGCGGATTCGC
Organism: uncultured Actinomycetota bacterium; assembly: GCA_963813275.1. Taxonomy (GTDB): domain Bacteria; phylum Actinomycetota; class Actinomycetes; order Mycobacteriales; family Mycobacteriaceae; genus Mycobacterium. Next base: position 186,426 of record CAWEYH010000009.1, read on the forward strand.
CCGGGGCGGCGCCTGACTGTATGCCGCAATCACGGTCCTGTATCAAGCCCCGGAAGCGATCAACGGGTTCAGGGGTTGTCGTCGAGCCGGACAGGGGGGAAGACCACTACCGATAGCGGAGGGGTGGACGCATGGGTGACCGAGTCTGTCGCGACGACGAAGCCGCTCTTGCCCCCGCCGCGCGGAGGGACCGTTTGGTCGGCAAAGGTGACTTGGACCGAACCCGAGTCCGTGGCGAACCGGTATTTGCTTTCGGGATCGAAGTCGCCTGCGTTGGTGGGCTGCAACACGAAGTCGACGCGTTGTTTGGGGGTGAAATCGACGCCGTCGACGGTCAATTGCTCATGGTTGGCGCCGCTGTTGCTGTGTGTCAGCACAGGCGAAACAGTCGGTGTCGGCCCAGGTCCGACCGCGGGAGGACTGTCCGATATTTGGTTAGGCGCGCACGAGAAGCAGGGCCCGTTGCCAGGCGGGGTGACGGGCTCAACGGGTGCGCCGGCATCGCCGTTGGCGGTGCGGGCGATGGGCCCTTGCGGTTCGGGCGTGGGCACGAGTGTCGTCTCGTCGGCAGATGCGGCCGTGGTGCCGGCGCCGAACAGAAGCCCCGCGAATGCGAGTACCAGCGCGCTGTTGCGAAATCCGATCACAGTGGGGTTGCGGCTGCGAATTGTCATGGCTTCTCCTTGGTTCGCGGCCGCCCTCTCGGGCGGCGTAGACCCGCTAGGGGCGATGATGCGCCGCAATGCCCCCAATATTTGCCAAACGAACGTTTCGAGGAGGACGCTTGAATCCATTGCTGCACAGTGATTTCAAAGCAACTTTGCAGCTAGTTCCTATCAGCCGTTCGAGACGGAACCATCCGGTGCCTGCCGCTTCCATCGCCGCGCGAATCTCGCATCATTCATCGCGACGTAGCTCTTCTTCGTCGCGATCGACCCCAAAGGCCCCAAACGGAAAAAGTTGAGACATCACATGGTTCTCCTCTGGACCCTCGCCGCTGAACGAGACCATCGCAATCGCGGATGCGGTTTGCGGGCTCGCTGGTTGCTCGCCAGCGCCCGACTGGTTGCACTCACTGGAGAGGCAGATCGCCGCGGGCCAACCGAGCGCCGAAGAGGTCGTGCTGACAGTCATCACGAAGATGTCGGATCAGCCCATCGCCGCGGTTGTGGGCGGTCCTAATCATCCCCGGCTCAGTGGCTCGTGAGAGATTTAGGGGAGCAGATCGCCTTAACGAACTGCGCGATCTCATGCTCGGCCAGGTTGCGCGCGATGTCGGCCTCGCTGACGATGCCAACCAAGCGGTGGTCCTCGATCACAGGCAGCCGGCGCACCTGATGCTCTTCCATGACGTTGAGCATTTCTTGGATATTGGCGTCGCCGCTGACGTGGTACGCGCTGCCTTGCGCCAGCTCACCAGCGGTTGTCGTGGCGGGATCCTTGCCGGCGGCAAAGCATTTGATGACGATGTCGCGGTCGGTGATCATTCCGTGTAGGCGGTCGTCGTCGCCGCAGATCGGCAACGCACCGACACCCAGGTCGCGCATGTGCTGAGCTGCTGCGGTGAGGGTTTCGTGTTCACCCACACAGGTCGCGCCGGCATGCATGATGTCGCGGGCGGTGGTCATGATGTTCTCCTCTTACTGGGCGGGATACCGCTGTCGAGCCGCGGAGCTGACGCTGACCGCAGCGCTGTTTGCCGATAGGTGACATCGGCGAGGTGGTGGAACGGACTCTCCCAGCCGGTGGCCGGCGTCGTCACGCCGCACACACGACAACCAGTCTCGGCGGCGACTGACGGCCGAAACAGAGTCGAAAGTCCTGGGTCGCCAACCGGGGCCGCCGAAGGGACCTTTGGCCATAGGGACTGGTGGCCTGATGCCCTTCCCACCTACGCGCCGGATGCGCGCACGATTGAACCCGAGGAAAGGGGATGCTCATGAAGGCGACGGTTGGTGACTGGCTGGTGATCAAGGGCACGACAATCGATCGACCGGACCAGCACGGGCTGATCACCGAAGTTCACTCACCCGATGGTTCACCACCGTATGTGGTGCGGTGGCTGGAGACCGACCATGTGGCGACCGTATTTCCGGGCGCGGACGCGGTCGTCGTCACGGCAGCGGAGCAGGCGGCCGCCGACGAGCGAGCGAAACATCGGTTCGGGGAGGTGCCGTCGGCGATCCACCCCGGCAACAGCGAGTAGATTCGACGCTCGCAGGGCCGGGCGAGGGCCATGGTCCACGGTGCGGTGACCTTCGGCCCTCGTTCCCGCACTGGCCTGCGGCGTAACAACGAGACCATGCGGCACCGAGCCCAACTTCCATCCGTGCTCGACGTCGACGTGACGACGCATGGTCGGCTACCTGGTGCGGCCGAGTACGCGCGGACCAAGATCGGTGCGCTCGGCCGGTTCACGCAACGACCCGTGCGGTACGCCCGCGTCAGGCTGACCAGGCACCCCGATCCGGCGGTCGAACGTCCCGTGGTGGCGCAGGCCAATCTCGACGTCGATGGCCGGCTCGTCCGCGTTCAGGTCCATGGCGTCACCGCGCGCGAAGCCATCGATCAGCTGGAGGCCCGGCTACGACACCGGCTGGAACGGGTCGCCGATCACTGGGAAGCCTTGCGCGGGAGGGCACCTGCCGCCGGTGCGCGCGAGTGGCGGCACCAGTCCGAGCCGACGCATCGGCCCGGTTACTTTCCCCGGCCGGTTGATGAACGCCGTGTCATCCGGCGCAAGTCGTTCACGCTGGCGCCCTGCACGGTCGACGAAGCCGCCATTGAAATGGATCTGCTCGATTACGACTTTCACCTGTTCACCGAAAAGGCTACCGGCGCCGCTGGTGTTCTCTACCGCGCCGGTCCGACGGGCTACCGTTTGGCACTGGTGATGCCGGCGTCGCCGGATCAACTCGCCCCATTCAAGGTGCCGCTGACCATCAGCCCGCAACCCATCCCGTGCCTTACCGTCGAGCAAGCCACTGGCCGACTTGGCCTACTCGATCTGCCGTTCTTGTTTTTCATCGATGCTGCCCAGGGCCGCGCCAGCGTGCTGTACCACCGCTACGACGGGCATTACGGGTTGATCACCCCGGCAGGTTAGCGGCCGTCTAGTAGGTCCCTATACCTTGCTCGGGGGGAAGTGTGCCGGTCGCCTGGAAGACGACCCGCCTGCCGACCTCGACGGCGTGGTCGGCGAAGCGCTCGTAGAAGCGGCCGAGCAACGCGACGTCGACAGCCGCGGGGACCCCGTGCTTCCATTGGCGATCCATCAGCTCGGTGAACAGCTGCCGGTGCAGCTCATCCATCGCATCGTCTTGTTCGCGTATGCGAGCGGCCTTGCCTGGATCGCGGGTTGACAGCACTTCCTGTGCACTGTCCGCCAATTCAGCTGCAACCCGCCCCATTTCGGCGAAGTAGCCCTGGACTTCTGCGGGCGTCGCATGGTCTGGATGTCGATGCTGGACAATCTTGGCCACATGTACGGCCAGTGCGCCCATCCGATCGACGTCGGCAATGACCTGAATCCAGCCGATGACACTGCGAAGTTCTCCGGCCACCGGCTGCTGCAACGCCAGCAACGTAATGGCACTCTCTTCGGCGCGGGTGCCCATCGCCGCGATGTTGTCGTAGTCGCTGATCACTTGCTCCGCTGAGGCGAGGTCGGCTTGTAAGAGCGCCCGGGTTGCGCGCTCCATCATGACCCCTGATAGGCCGCACAACCGACTCAACTGCTCGGCTAGCTCCGATAGGTGCTCGTGGTAGACGGTTCGCATTCGCCTCGGCCTCCTCTGGTTGTCGCGAGCGAAAGTGTGGTCTCCCTTCACCGCGTCCGCCCGGGATGAACGCGCCACCTTGCGGGTGAGTCCCGCTTGGTGGCTGTTCGTCAACGATGCCCTGATCCCTTGTCCGCCAGGCTCTTTAGCCTGCCTACTGGCGTACGATGAGCCGGGCTCAGGTGGTCGACGAACCAGTCGCACGCCAGCTTCGCTACCTGTTCGAGCGTGCCCGGCTCCTCGAACAGGTGTGTGGCGCCGGGAACAATGGTGAGTTCGCACTTTCCGGGTATCGCTGCTTGCGCCCGTCGGTTCAGTTCCAGGACCACCTCGTCGCGTCCGCCCACGATCAGCAGGGTCGGCGCCACGACGTTCGCCAGCGAGCGACCGGCGAGATCGGGCCGACCGCCGCGGGAGACGACCGCGCCCACCTTCACCCGGGGATCGGTGGCCGCTGCCAGGGCCGCGCCCGCCCCGGTGCTTGCGCCGAAGTAGCCGACCGGGAGCGATGCGGTGTCGGGCTGGCTGGCCAGCCAACGGGTGACGTCGACCAGCCGTCCCGCCAGTAGCTCGATGTCGAAGACGTTGGCGCGGTTGCGTTCTTCGGCCGGCGTGAGCAAGTCGAACAGCAGCGTGGCAAGACCGGCCCGGTTCAAGGCTTCAGCAACGTACCGATTGCGCGGGCTATGCCGGCTGCTCCCGCTACCGTGCGCGAAGACCACGATGCCCGTCGGACGTTCGGGGATGGTCAAGTGCCCGGCCACCGTCACCTGTCCGGCCGCCACTTTGACCTCCTCGTCGCGCAGTGGCGGGTCAAGGGCGCCGGCGCTCGCTGCCTCCGCGAAACCGTCGCGGGCTCGGTCGAGCAGCGCGATGACCTCGTCGTCGGTGGTCTGGGTGAACTGGCGGTATCCCTGCCCGACGGCGAAGAAGAACGCGGGCATCCACAGGCAGACCACCTCGTCGGCGTACCCGGCAAACCTCTCGATGACATCGTCCGGGCCGATCGGAACCGCCAACACCACCCTGCTCGCGCCGTGTGCGCGGGCAACCTGGCATGCCGCCTTAGCGGTGGCTCCGGTGGCGATGCCGTCATCGACAATCACGGCGATCCGCCCCGTCAACGAGATTCGGTCGCGCCCGCGGCGGAAGCGTTCCGCGCGGCGTCGCAGTTCGATCCGCTGCCGGCGTTCGACGGCGTCCATGTCGTCGCCGTCGAGGTGTGCCTCGCGCACGACGGCATCGTTGAGCACCCGCACGGCGTCCTCGCCGATGGCGCCGAAGGCCAGTTCCGGCTGAAACGGCACACCGAGCTTGCGCACCACGAGCACGTCAAGAGGGGCCCGCAGTGCCTTTGCGACCTCAAAGGCCACCGGCACGCCGCCTCGTGGCAGGCCGAGAACGACGATGTCCTGACCGTGGAAAGCCTGGAGACGCTGCGCCAACTGGCGTCCAGCGTCGAAACGATCGTCAAACAGCTTCATCTGCCGAGTGTTAAGCGGCATGACAACGCGCCGATATGGAATTAGGTCCCTCAGTCGACCGACTTGGGTCCCTCGGAGATGAATTCAGTCCCCGTGTCAGGGGGCTCAATAGCGGCTGCGTTCACGGCATTAAGGGCCGTTTGTCCACCGTCGTTGGGGCCAATGCCTCCAGCCTCGGCCAGCGCCGGGTCCTTAACGTCATCGATGTCGTCGATCGCTTAGGAGGACGCGAAATGTCGGAACGAATCTCACATCACGGAGTCGTCGTAGGCGCCGACGGATCCCCGTCGTCACGGGTGGCGGTGAAGTGGGCGGCACAGGAGGCCGCGATGCGCCACGTCCCGCTCACCGTCGTGCACGTCGCCCCTTCCTTGTCGGTCGCGGAGTCGACGCTGGCCTGGCCTGCCGGCCGAGTCCCCGAGGAGGTTCTCGAGAGTCAGGAGAACGATGCCCGCGGGGTCATCGCCGACGCCATCAAGGTCGTCGAGGACAGCGCCGATGGCGGTGATCGACCGGAGATCAATAGCGAACTGTTCTTTGGGGGCGCCGTGCCGACCCTCGTCGATCTGTCCAAAGAAGCCCGACTGGTGGTGGTCGGATGCCGCGGCCGAACCGGGCAGCATCGCCGCTTGCTCGGGTCGGTCAGCACAGGGTTGATGCATCACGCCCATTGTCCTGTTGCGGTGATCCACGACGAGGTTCCGTCCTCGCTGCAATCGGCGACGCTGCCGGTGCTGGTGGGGATCGACGGCTCGCGGGCCTCGGAGTTGGCGACGGCGATCGCGTTCGACGAAGCCTCATGGCGGGGTGTGGACTTGGTGGCGTTGCACGTATGGGGCGATGCCGATATGTCCACGGTCTTCGGCATTGAATCGTCTGCCGTGCAATCCGCGGCGGACAAGACGCTTGCCGAAAGCCTCGCCGGCTGGCAGGAACGCTATCCCGACGTCGCGATCCACCGTGTGGTCGACTTCAAGCAACCCGCCCGCCATCTTCTTGACCAGGCCGAGAGGGCTCAGCTCGTCGTCCTCGGCAGCCACGGCCGCGGCGGATTCGCCGGGATGTTGCTCGGTTCGGTCAGCACCACCGTAGCCCAAGAGGCTCGCGTACCAGTCATCGTTGCGCGCCAGCACTAGCCCGAAGGTTCTGTCTGGCAAGGCAATTGGAGGCAATGGATGGACGACGGTATTCCGGTTGGCAAGGTGGTCGGCTTTCCGCTGAGCATCCACTGGAGCGTGCTGGTCATCATGTGGTTGTTCACCTGGAGCTTGGCCGCGACTCTGCCCGACGCCGCGCCGGGCCACTCGTCGATCACTTACTGGCTGGCCGGAGCCTGTGGCGCCGCGGTGCTCCTTGTGTCGTTACTGGCGCACGAGCTGACGCATGCCATCGTCGCCCGCCGCCGGGGTGTCGAGGTATTGGGAGTGAAGCTGTGGTTGTTCGGGGGCATCGCGCGCCTCGGCGGCGAGGCGAAAACACCTGCAACAGAGTTTCGGATCGCGGTGTCGGGTCCGGCGACGAGCCTGACGTTGGCGGCGGTGTTCGCCGGCGCGGCCGCGGGCCTGCGTATGGTCGGATCGGCGGACATCGTGGTTGCCGTGGCTTGGTGGCTGGCGGGCATCAACTTGATCCTCGGGCTGTTCAACCTGCTGCCCGGTGCGCCGTTGGACGGTGGCCGGATTCTGCGCGCCTACCTCTGGCGCCGACACGGTGACGGGGTACGCGCCGCCGTTGGCGCGGCGCGCGCCGGACGCGTGGTCGCCTACGTACTAATGGGATTGGGGCTGCTCGAGTTTCTGGCAGGTTCCGTGGTCGGTGGCGTGTGGATGGCGTTCGTCGGCTGGTTCCTGTTCACCGCCGCTCGCGACGAAGAGGCGTGGATACAGACCCGGCGATCCCTCGCGGGCGTGTCTGTCGCCGACGTGATGACCGCTGATCCGCATACCGCCCCCGGCTGGATCTCCGTCGAGGAATTCATCGAGCGCTACCTGCTGGGCGATCGTCACTCGGCATATCCGGTCACGAACGCCGACGGGTCGATCACGGGACTGATCACGCTGACCGAGCTCCGTGAAGTCGCACCGGATCAGCGCGCCACCACCTTGGTTCGCGACACGGCCATACCGCGAGACCGAGTACCCGTGGCCGAGCCGCGCGAGCCGTTCATCGCGCTGCTGGAGCGGCTGGCACGCACCGGGGGCAAGCGTGCCCTCGTCGTCGACTCAGGTCGGGTCGTTGGCATCGTCACCACGAGCGATATCACCAGATTGATTGACGTGCGCCGGCTCGCGATGCCTCAAGAGGCTGGTGCTGCGAAGCCCATCGGCGATGGCGCTGCCCTGGGCTGACGATGCGCATCTATCGACTGGCCCGAGGACCGGCACGTTCCCAGCGGGAAGTAGGTCCATGACAAGCGACGAGCGCGCCGCCCGCGTCCTCGAACTGGTGCGCGGGCTGACCACCGAAGTCCATCCCCACGCCTCCCGGCTTACCGTGACCCTCGACAGCCCGTTCGACGATCTGGGCATCGGAAGCCTGGAGTTGGCTGAGTTGCTGATGCGGGTTCAGGGCAGCTTCGGGATCGCGCTGCCCGCCCATGTGCTCTCCAGCGCGGAGACGCCCCGCGACCTCGTGCGGGCCGTCATCCAGAACGGTGCACACGTCGTCGAGGACATCGCCGTCGTCGAACCGCCTGTCGCGACGGCCGGCGGCTCGGCACCGGTGGCGGCATCAACCTTGATCGACGCCCTCGATTGGCACGTCGGCGCGACCCCCGAACGGACGCACATCCGCATCCTCGACGAGTCCGGCCGCCCCGAAGATGTCACTTATCAGGCCCTGCACGCCGAAGCTGCCGCCATCGCGGCGGGCTTGCTCGCGCGCGACGTCATGCCCGGCGACACGGTCGCCATCATGTTGCCCACAAGCAGGGATTACTTTGTCACCTTCGCGGGCGCGGTCCTCGCCGGTGCCGTGCCGGTACCCATCTACCCGCCGGCCCGACCCTCACAGCTGGCCGATCACCTACGTCGCCACACCGGCATCCTCAACAATGCCCGAGCCGCGCTGCTGGTGACCGTCCCCGAGGCGGTCGGCCTCGGACACTTGTTGCGCGCGAACGTCGACAGCCTGCGCCACATCGTGGTCCCCGAATCCCTCGCAGGCGTAGCCGGGGGGGCCCTGCCCCGACCACGCTCCGCCGACCTGGCGCTGGTTCAGTACACGTCGGGCAGCACCGGCCAGCCCAAAGGGGTGGCGCTCACGCACGACAACCTGCTGGCCAACATCCGGGCGATGGGGGAGGCCGTTGCGGTGTCGGGGACCGACACGTTCGTCAGTTGGCTGCCGCTGTATCACGACATGGGCCTGATCGGCGCGTGGCTCTCAAGCCTGTATTACGGGGTCCCGCTGGTGGTGATGGCCCCGCAGCTGTTCCTGACCCGCCCGTCGCGGTGGCTGAGGGCGATCCACACCAACCGGGGCACGATTTCGGCCGGCCCGAACTTCGCCTACGAACTCTGCCTCACCAAGATCAACGAGGCCGACCTCGACGGAATCGACCTGAGCTCTTGGCGATTGGCCTTCAACGGCGCCGAGCCGGTCAGCCCCGCGACCATCGAGCGCTTCGCGGAGCGCTTCGCACCCTATGGGTTTCGGCATGACTCGATGACGCCGGTCTACGGGCTCGCTGAGTCCGCCGTCGGGCTGGCCTTCCCTCCGCTGGGCCGGGGCCCTCTGATCGACCGCATCGACCGCGACAGGTTCGTGCGGTCGGGGCGGGCCGAACCCGCCGAGTTGGACGAACGGGACGCCCTTCGCTTCGTCGCCTGCGGACAACCCTTGCCCCGCCACGAGATCCGCGTCGTCGACGCGACCGGAACCGAGCTGGGCGATCGCCGCGAGGGGCGCATCGAGTTCCGCGGCCCGTCGGCGACCGCCGGTTATTTGCACAATCCCACCGCCACGCGCTCGCTGTTCCACGAGGACTGGCTCGACACCGGCGATCTTGGCTACATCGCCGACGCCGACCTGTACGTCACCGGTCGGGTCAAGGACATCATCATCCGGGCCGGACGCAATCTGCATCCCGCCGAGCTCGAAGAGGCCGTCGGCAACATCGCCGGCGTCCGCAAGGGATGCGTCGCTGTGTTCGCCTCTCCTGACCCCGCCGGGGGCGCCGAGCGGCTCGTCGTGATGGCTGAGACGCGAGCAACGGAGGACGAGACGACCGCCGCATTGCGTTCCGAGATCGTCTCGGCGACGGTGGACCTGCTTGGGGTGGCACCTGACGACGTGGTCCTCGCGCCACCGCGGACGGTCCCGAAGACATCAAGCGGCAAGATCCGTCGGGCCGCCAGTCGGGAGATCTACGAGAAGGGCAGGGTCGGCGCCCGGCCACAGGCGCTGTGGTGGGAATTGGCTCGCATCCGGCTCCGTGGGGTCGGACCGTCGTTGTGCCGTGCCCGCAATGCCGCGGCCACTGTGGCTTTCGCTGCTTATGCGTGGATGGTGTTCGCGGTCCTCGCGCTGGGGGTGATTGCCGTGTTGCCGCTGCTACCTCGGATGGAGTGGCGCTGGAAGATGGCCACCGGGGCGCTTCGGTTCCTGGCCCGCCTGACCGGGACAGCGATCCTAGTTCATGGTCGCGACCGCCTCCCCGCAGGGCCCGCGATCGCCGTGGCCAACCATCCGAGCTGGCTGGATGGGCTCGCGCTCGCCACGGTGTTGCCGTGCTCGTTTCGTTTCGTTGCCGGCGAGGTGTTACAGAGTGAAGGACTAATCGGGTTCGTGCTCAAGCGGCTCGGCACCGAGTTCGTGGAACGCCATGAACGTGAGCACGGGGTGGCCGACACCAACCGGGTCGTCGCCCTCGTCCGAGCCGGGCAGTCGCTGGTGATCTTCCCCGAGGGCCGTCTGGCCCGCGCCCCTGGGCTGCGGCCCTTCCACATGGGCGCGTTCGTCGTCGCCGCTGAGGCCGGTGTCCCTGTCGTCCCGGTCGCCATCCGCGGCACGCGGGCCATCCTCCGGCCTGAGCACCACTTCCCCCGACGAGGATCGGTGGATATCACGATCGGATCGCCAGTCCAGCCCATGGGCACGGATTGGGCGGCGGCAGTGAAGTTGCAGCGCGCGGTGCGCGACGCCGTCCTGCGCCTCTCGGGGGAACCGGACGTCGAATGACGGGACCGTTCATGGATGAAGGGAATTGTTTGAGTCATGAGTACTCGGAGTTACGGTACGGGTCCGTCACCAGGCGAATACGGCGCGGATTACGAAAACCAGCTTGCGCAAGAGGACACCCTCATTGAGCGCCATATCGACGACGCGCTGGACGAGGGAATTTCGCCGCCCGAGCGGCCGTATGGGCGTGGCGCCTTCGGCCCGTCTGAAAGCATGGACCAGATGCTGGCGGAGGAAGAGCCGGACCCGGCATCGCGAATCAATGTTTCGCTCGACGAAGACGAGCAGCAACGCTCCGACGAAGCCGAGCGTGAAACCGAATTTCCTCAGCGAGATGAGGTCGGACGGCTGCGGGCAGGTCGACTTGTCGCGCCGGATCGGGGCTTTGGCGAAGACGAAGAGGCAGAGTTGGTGGCTGACGACGTCGGTATCAGCGGAGGCGCAGCCTCGGCCGAGGAGGCCGCGGTTCACATCATCGACGATGAGGCGTAATCCTGCTCGCCCCGTCGACTCGGGACCAAAGACTCTCAGACCGGCGACATGATGACCTAACGCCGATGGCCGGCGGCGATGAGTCTGGGATTTATCTGGTGAGGGGGCTTTGATGACCGCTGTTCTGCGTATCGTCTCCGGTAGTGCGAATCCCGGGCTTGTTTCCGCGGTGGCGAATTACCTCGGCGTCGAATCCGACGGCTGTGACCTCGCGCGGTATCCCGACGGGGAGTTGCGCCCGACGATCGAAAACGTCTGTGGTGCCGACGTTTACGTCGTGCAAACGACAGCACCCCCGGTGAACGAGCACATCGTCGAACTGCTTTTGTTGCTCGATGCCTGCCGCCGCTCGCGCGCCGCGCGAGTGACCGCGGTCGTCCCGTACTTCGGCTATGCGCGCCAAGATCGCCGCACCGCCGCCGGCCAGGCTCTCGGCTCTGCGGTTGTCGCCAATGCGATTGCCGACGCGGGGGCTGATCGACTCGTCGTCGTCGATCCGCACACCCCCACTCTGGAGGCTCAGTGCCGAATTCCCGTCGAAATTCTCACCGCCGTTCCCACGCTGTGTGGTGAGCTCGCTCCCGGGCTGCCGGAAGGGTCAGTCGTGGTCGCACCGGATTTGGGTGCGGTGAAGCTGGCTGAGCGGTACGCGGAAATCTTGCACGGCCCGGTTGCGGTTGTGCGCAAGCAACGCGAAAGTGGCGCAACGGTCCGCGCATTGGACATCGCCGGCGACGTGTGCGGCCGATCGGCCGTGATCATCGATGACATGATCACCACCGGCGCGACCATTGAAGCCGCTGTCGGCCTGCTGCGCTTGCGCGACGCGGCGCCGGGCATTGTCGTGGCTGCGACGCACGGGCTGTTGGTCCACGCCGCCGTCAACCGCCTACGTGACCTCGATCTGGTGCGCGTGCTCGTCACCGACACGGTGACGTCCAAGGAGGCGGGCACTGTGATCGACGTGTGCTCGATTGCGCCGACGCTGGCGATGGCCATCGCCTGCATGCACGACGACAAGCCCGTTGAACCAATCACGGGTCCCACCAAGGCTATCGGCCGCGGGCCAACGGCGCTCCTTGGCCGCGGGCGCGGGCAGCCGAGTTCGTCAGCGACGTGACCGTCATGGCATTCCGGTAGCGGCGGTCACGATCGTCGAGAATCGGTCGTCGAGCAGCACGATGTCAGCCGCTTCACGCGCAATCTCGGTGCCGCGCTTGCCCATCGCGACGCCGATATCGGCCTTGGACAAGGCCGGCGCGTCATTGACGCCGTCGCCGATCATCGCGACGACCTCGCCTTGGCTCTGGAAGAGGTCGATCAGATCGAGCTTCTGCTCCGGGTTGACCCGCGCAAAGACGCGCTGTCGTGCAACACTTTTGCGTGCGGAATCGGGGGCGCGTCCTTCAGGCCCGAGAGCTCGCTTCCGGTCGTGACGGCCGCATCGGGCCCCGCGATGCCGACATCGCGGGCGATGGACAGGGGCCGTGCCCGGATGGTCGCCGGTGGGATGTGGCCCTGCCCGAAGGCGGTCGCCGTATTCCAGCGGTGGGTCGACCCAGGCTCAACGTCCTGCAGTCGACCGCTCCGGCACTTCGGGCAGGCTCGCATCCACTATCGCACCGGCCGGCTTCGGGCGATGGGGCCGAAAGTTCCTCTTCTCCGCCGCCGAAAATCACGCGCAGCGTGACGGCCAAGAGCCGGTGTGCGAGACCCACTGATTCATCGGTCCCCGCCTCCTCCGGGCGTGTGGCCCGGCGGCGTGGCGAGTCGTATTGGCCATGAAACGTGCTGATAACGCAAGGAAACGAGCGTGGCGCATTCTTCGCAACTCCTTCCTTTTGCCTGATTGCGACGCTGGTGGTGACTTCGCCCCTGGTGTGCGGAATGACGGCTGCTATGTGCTGGACGCAGATCTCAAGGAGGTAGTCATGGCCGCCAAGACGAAGGTTTCGGCGCTTGATCACGCGATGCACATCGCGAATACATGGGTAAACGATGTAGCCAACGGATTCGACACTGACGATCGGGAGTTCGCCTACGGGGTGCTTCGGGCATGGCTGCATACCCTTCGTGATCGCCTTACCGTCGAGGCAGCCGCGCACTTTGCAGCTCAGCTGCCTGACCTAATCAGGGGCATCTTCTACGCAGGCTGGAACCCCGGGGCTGTTCCCGAGAAATACGACGCTGAGGCCTACGCTGTGCGCTTTGCCGGTGAGGCGAACATCTCCCTCCACGACGTCGGCAAGGCGGCCGCGGCGACTACCGCCGCCCTACTGCACCACCTGCCGTCTGCGCAGATGGACAAGGCCTTGTATCAGCTTCCACGTGAGATCCGCGTTCTTATAGAACCCGAACCGTCGCCCAGGCGAGACTTGTGACATTGAACTCTCAGTTCGAGGCGGCGACTGGCGTCGGCGCGGAGAATTTTCTGAACCGCTTGAGGTAAGGCAACAGCCCGTACAGAGGCACAGGCCTCGGCCAGTCGTCAGCACGGAAGTACGCGTCCGTCCCGCCGTCGACGAATACGACGCTCCCGCATAAGAAATTCGCGGCATCCGAGAGCATGAAGAGCACCCAGTCGGCAAGCTGCCCAGCGTCGCCGAATCCGCCGATTGGGACAGGGAACGAGCGGATGACCTTCGCCTGCTTGGGCATCGACAGCTGCCCCTCCAGAAGAGGTGTCATGATCGCCCGGGAGCCAGAGCATTCAGGCGTATGCCTGCGCCCGCCCACTCGCTCTTTACCGCCTCACGTCGCACCCAACGGCTAACCGCGATCTTGGATGCAGCTGCATACGATCGTCGATGCATTTTTGCCGAATAGTTTCACAGAGCGAACAGCCTTCTCGGCGTCGTGCGCAAGGAATGCCCCTACGGTGCGTGCGGGAACCACGGGCGTTGTTGTTGTCGAGTTGCTTGAGAAGACAACGACCTTCGCGTGCGTAGCGGCGGCCAGCGCTGGGCGCCAAGCGTCAAGCAGTTCAACGACACCGAGGTAGTTAACCTGGGCGATTAGGCGCCGAGGGTCAGCGGCCGGGCCGGGCCCGAGACCGGCCGCTAGCACGGCGCCGTCCAGTCTGCCCCGAGACGCCGCTAGAACACGGTCGATGGCAGCCCGACGACCCTCGGCGGTCGACAAATCCGCGACGATGTCTGCCTGCTTGAGGTCCACTCCGATCACGGTGGTCGGCATCGCACAGTCTCTGCGCGACCTTGAGCCCCATGCCTGATGCCGACCCGGTGACTGCATACACGCCCATCAGTGCAACTCCTTCCTCGCGCGGTGCCTCTGCTCAAATCGCATTCGGTGTATCCCAAATGTGTTGTAACCAGCGCGATACCGTGCCGCGGGGTCCTCGTCCGGAGTTTCATCTGTGATGCTCGAAAGGAGGAGGTCGATGCATTGATGAATGTTCGATCGTTCACACAGCGGTGTGCCGTCCGTTGGTGAGCCGCACGACATATGTGCGTTCGCCCGGTTGATACTCAACCGTTCCGCCCTCGACAATCATCCCAACCAACTCGTTGCCGTCCTCGAACAGGTACGCGTTCTCTTTGTCCCGCATGGAATCAATGTGGCAACCAGGCACTATTACGACGCTGCGGCGAGGATCCTCGGTGAGGACCACGATCCGCGCACCGCGTTCCGCTTCGGTGTTCGCCACTGCCTTCTTCGCAACCTTCTTGACTACGACGCTCTTTGCATCCGTCTTCGCCGCAGCCCTTTTTCGCGGCTTCTGCCGCTCTATGGCGTGCTCGGCCATTGGTGTTGTCCTCTCCATAAATCACCGATTGCTGCGGTGACGGTGCGTCGTCGCAGCAGCGTGCTTGGGTCTCCACGCGTGCGGATGACCGGAAGGTTGCTTCCCTCGGCGACCCCCAAATTCCCTTGGCACCGTCACCGTCTCACCCCACCAACGGCGAGGCGAGGGTCGAACGTCCTTAAGTCCGCGCCAAGGTCACATTGGCCCCTTCGGCCGCCGTGGCTTGGCCGACACGTGCGATGGCCTCGCCGCAGCCCGGATCCACGGTGTCGGGGCGGGCATCCTTGGAAGCCGCGCAACGGCTCGCGGTGATCACGCCTCGAGGTGACCATCGGGTGATCATCGGCTCGGATGCCACGAAAACCAGTGGGGTTCCCGAATCGTGGGCTGCGCACCGCGACCGGCCGGGGGTGTGGTTGATCCGGGATCCAGCGACGCGTAGTACCGCCGACGATGTCGTGGCACGGGTGCTCGCGCTCAAGCGCACCGGTGATGTTGCGATCGTATCGCTGCATTGGGGATCCAATTGGGGCTACGGCGTGGGCTTGAGTGAAATCCAGTTCGCGCACCGGTTGGTCGACGCCGGCATCGATTCCGGCCGCGGCGAAGTGGCCGCGTTGCGGATGTTGCCACTGCGCGTGCGCCGGATGCGGCTCGAGCGTGTCTCAGAGACCGACGCCCAGTGGCCGCGGGCAACGATGGAGCACATCAGTCGCCGGTTCGAAATCGATGTTGCAGCAGTGTCTGATGAATTGCTGACAGTCCACCCGAGGCGGTGAGTCGCGCGGACCCATCCGGATCGGCTGAGGACCGAAGACTCTCAGACCAACTCGACCTAGTCGGCGGGCCGAGGTGAAGTGCTCCGTGGGCACCGTTGCCCGCGTCCTCAAGTTCTGAAGACATCGCGGGTTAGCTGAGCCGGTCGAGTTCGTCAGCGACGGCGACCTCGTGGCTAAGGCGTGTCTATTGAATGTCGTAGCCATGCGCAAATTGCTGCCAACATTGTTGCGGCGCGGTAGGTGAGGGCGAGTTTGTCGTGGCGGTGGCGTGAATGGCTCCGAATGCCAGGTCGCGCGAGCCCTGCGGCCCGGATGCTGGCTAGTGGGGTGGTAGGCGACCTGACCGCCGGACTACGTGCCACGACCGGACCGGGTCCAACGTCGGCGGGCGGAGAGCCCAATGACCCTAGAGCGCGCGAGATCGTGGCCTCTACGTTTGAAGTGCGCGGGAATCAAATCCCCCGAGTCCTATTTTCGGGAGCGCAATATGACCGCTGAGGGCATGCACATCGGAGCGCGACTTACGTTGACGAGCACGAAATCCTGCAGTGCCGCAGCCACATTGACGCCGGAGGGAAATGGAAGTGAACAGATATCGTCCGTCGCAGGATCCTCGCCGCCGCCGCCCGGATCCTGGATACCGCCGTGGGTGCTGTCGCTCACCGGCGGACTGCGCCGAGCGGCGCTGGGCTTCGCTTTTCTGGAACGGCTCGCGGCGCGTCATACCGTCATTGCACCGGACTACCCGCCTGTCCGAACCATGGAGCAGTTCACGATCGCCTTCGACAGCATTCTCCGAGCCGAGCGAGTCGGTACCTTCGATCTGGTTGGACAGTCTTATCGGGGGATGCTGGCGCAGGCGTATCTCGCGCACCGACCGGCCGATGCTCATCAGTTGATCCTGTCAGGTGCCGGGCCGGCGGATTACGGTCGAGCCTGGCTCCCGGCAGAGGAGCTTTTCATTACGCTTGCCCGCGTCCTGCCGGAGAGGGCGCTGAAGAGCCTGCTCGCCGCAGGGCTGCAGAGGTTGGTCGGTCAATTGCCACAGCATGAGCGGGCCGAAGTGGCGCAGGTGATCACGGCAATCGTGCACGAGGAGTTATCCCGGGCGGATGTGGTATCGCACTTCGCTGTCGCCGCGGACCTGATCCGCACCCAGGTCGTCAACCCTGCCGCCTTCCAGCGATGGAATGGTCGCGCCGTCGTGCTGAGCGCTGAAAACGATCCGACCCAGAGCAAGAAAGACCTTCCGCGGTACGAGAGGCTGTTTGGCCGGCGCGTCGACGTGATCAGCCTCGGCCAGCTTGGGCACGCTGCTGTACTCGTCGATCCGAACACGTACGCCGATCTACTGGAGCGGGCCCTTGCCTGATACGGATTACTGCCCTCTGATTCGACGCTGCTCGGTCGTCGTTAAGTCGGTTCATCATGCCGATCCGGGCGATCGGCCATCCGTGTGTGGGCGGTCGCCGACGTGAGTGTGCCGCTGCCGCCGGTCCATTGATTGCGGCGCAAGACCGATCCGGTTATCCGCGGGACGGCGGCGTCGCCAGGACGCCAGCGCCACCACGCGGGGCATGTTGGTCACGCAGTAGAACACGGTGTCGTGGACCACGTGGGCGCGTCATGGCTTGTGGGCCGGGAATCCTCGAAGCAGCCGCCCTGTTCGATAGAGATGTCGCGTAGCGCCCGCTTTCATCTGCGCGACTAGTGAATTCGTCACAAATTTGGGTGCTTTGTGCCCGGGCACCAGCATGGCGCCGATCACCACGTCGGCGCGCTTGACCACGCCCTAGAGCTCGAGGCCAGTCGAGTAGCGGGTGCGGATGCGACCGCCGAACTCGGCGTCGAAGCGTCAGCCGCCCACACCTGCTGGTGTCGTGCGGGGATGGGTGTCGTTGCGCGGGGACACGACCTCCAGTAGATCGTTGGGTCGAGCCGTGACACGAGTCTTGAACCGGCGGCTGGTGTGCTCAATGGTCTTGCGTAGCCATTCGGCGTCGGTGTGGGAGGCACGCTCCAGGCGCATCTGCCGTACGCGCAGCGGAATCATCTGCAGCGAGATCAGTTCCCCGCTGGCGGGATCGGTGCGGGCCGAATACAGGAGTCGGAGGTCGCTGCGGAACGATTCGTGCCCGCCGATGCCCTCGTAGTCGTCGATGACATCGCCGCACCCGTACAGAATGGGTTTGCCGCGGTATATCTCGATCGGACGGGGATGGTGTGAGGAGTGTCCGTGAACGATGTCGACGCCGGCGTCGATCAGCCGGTGCGCGAACGCGATTTCGCTTGGCGCTATCGCGTACCCCCAATTGGATCCCCAATGCACCGAGACGATCGCAACATCGCTGTCGCGCTTGTGCGCCAGCAACTGTGCCGCCACGTCGTCGGCGGCGTCCCGCTGCGACGGATCCTGGATCAGCCACACCCCGGGCCGGTGCTCGCGTGCGGCCCAAGATTCGGGGACGCCGGCCGATGCCATCGCCACCGAGCCGATCAGCACCCGGTGCTCATCGTCAACCGCTACCACCGCTGGGCGATGAGCAGCGGTCAGGTCGGCTCCGGCCCCGGGGCCCTGGATCCCCGCCTGGCCGAGAGCCGCGACGGTATCGGTCAGCCCCTGGTAACCGAAATCGAGGATGTGGTTGTTGGCCAGCGCGCACACGTCCGGCCGGAACGCTGTCAGTGCGGGCAGGTTATCGGGGTGCATCCGGTAACACACCGGCTTGCGGTCTGCGAATTCGCCGTCGGCGGTGATCGTTGTCTCCAGGTTGATCAGACGAACGTCGGGGGCGGCGTCATCCAGGAGCGCCAGCACCTCGCCCCAGGGCCACGGCCAATCCGCGGGGCGGGGAATCGGCCCGTTCGCGTGCTCGGCCAGGCGGACATACCCGCGCGCATCATGCATATACGGTTCGTGCAATACCGGTGCGCCGGGATGGGGCAGGATCTGATCGACGCCCCGGCCGAGCATGACGTCACCGCCCAGCAGCACCGTCACTACATCGGAGTCACTGGCCACGCCCGACCACCGCCGCCCCACAATCAATCGCATCAGCAAGTCTTCTAGATCTGCCCGAAGGCGGCATCCCCATCTTGCGACGCTGGGTCAAGATCAAGGCGGTTTAGCCTTACTCGACCAACTTCGGGACAGACGACCGAGTTTCCCGGTATCGAAACGATCGCACCCCAGCCAACCGCGCGGCGAGGGGTCGAAAGTCCTCAAGACTGCACTCAAAGGTCACATTGCCCGCCGATTCAGTTGTTGACCGGGTTCTTCCACACAAGTTCAGGTACCGCGTTCCAAGCGCGACCCGGCCACGTTTCCGGTCAGGAGGGCGCGTTGCCCGGGTCGAATATCGGAAGACGCTGCCGGACAACGCATTAGTGTTGGCCGGCGAAGATCACCGGGACGCACGCCGTGCGTACCACGTCGGTGCTGGCCGCCCGAGCAGCATCCCGGGCGGAACCAAACCGCGACCCCCGTGGCGACTAAGGCATCAAACGAAAGGTTGCGACCCAGGGCTGCAGCTCGGCACGATCCGCCATCTGTGACGAAAGCTCCGCTGTGTTCTATACACGCGTCAACCATTAGCAACCGGGCAGGGCAGAACGGCGTTGTCGCAGAGGGCCGATGGTCACCGAATCGCGGGTATCTGGACCCCGACCGGTTGCTGTAAGTGCATGCGACCGATGAAACGCAATAACGTCGTCCCTATCCGGAACCCTCGACGATGGGACATGGCGATGATGCGGGCGTGGTTGGCCGTGAAAGGTCATCGGCGGGATAGGCTGCTGGCGGCCGCCGTCGCGGCGCTGCTGATCTTTGCGGTCGGATGCGGTCACCAGTCAACACCCCCGCAGTCGGCGGCGGAGAGGACGGGCAGCTCACCAAGCGCACAGAAGACATCGGAATTCGATTCTGGCACGGTTCAGCAGCTTGACGCTGCAATCAGCGACGCGATGAGCTCGGCATCCATTCCGGGCGCAATTATCGGCGTGTGGGGACCGCAGGGTCGGTACGTGCGGGCAATCGGAGTGGCCGACAAGGTTACGGGCGCCCCGATGAACACCGATTTCTACAGCAGAATCGGCAGCGTGACAAAGACATTCACCGTGACGGGGGTGCTGCAGCTTGCCGATCAGGGCAAGGTCGGCCTCGATGATCCGATTGCCAAATACATCGACGGCGTCCCTCAGGGTGACCGAATCACGTTGCGGCAGTTGGCGAGAATGGAGAGCGGCCTCTACGACTACACCGATAGCCGGGCATTCCTGCAGGCGTACGTCGCTGACCCGCACCGCCTTTTCAGCCCCCAGGAGCTGCTCGGATACGCGTTCGCGCAGCCGGCGGTGTCTGCACCCGGGCATGGATTCCACTACTCCAATACCAATACCGTCCTGTTGGGTCTGGTGGTGGAGAAGGCGAGCGGGCAGTCACTGCCTGACTACATTGGTGATCACATCATCGCGCCGCTTGGCTTGAGCCACACCAGTTTTCCCACGACCAATGCCTTTCCTGAGCCGCATGCTCAGGGCTACACCAACCTGACCGCTCATGGTGGCGAAGCGACGGCCACCGACTGGAATCCCTCCTGCGTCTGGGCCGCCGGTGCGATGATATCCACACTTGAGGACTTGCACACCTGGACGGTCGCGGCAGCCACCGGCGAACTGCTCAGTGCGGCGATGCAGCGCCAACGGCTGGAGCTCGTGAACGAGCCCGGTGTACCTGTACAAATCGGATACGGATTGGGGATCTTCAACCTCGTCGGATGGATCGGGCACGGCGGAACTCTGCCGGGTTATGAAACGGTGGCAGTCTACTTGCCTGACAAGCAATTAACGCTGGTCATCCTCATCAACACTGATATTCATTACAGAGGCAGCCAGCCGAGCATGACGCTGGCCGCCGCCATCACCACGATCATCTCCCCTGACCACATCTACACAATTGGACTGTGAATCGAGAAGAGCAGCCGGATATCCCCGGCGTAGCTCTCGCCAAGCGGATGGTGAGGCAGTGTTATTCGACGTCCGGTTCCCCGGACAGCTGCAGAATGGCGTAACGCGCGGCGCGCAGCATCCCGACTTCTTCGGCTCGGAAGGACAAGTCGAAATGGCCACCGGAGCATGCGCCCACCAAAGCCTTTGCGACTGAGAGGCGCCAGGCGTCGACGATATCCCTACCCCTACCCAGGTCCTTGGATCGCCGCGGATTGGCGCGGACATTCCTGCGAAGTTGCTGTCGCTGATCGGGCGTTGGTTGCCGGTCGTGAGTTGCCCTATCCGCGGTGGTGGTGTGGTGTAGAAGTTCACCATGAGCGGCTACTGGTTCGACCTTGCACTCATTGCCGTGCTGATACTGGTCAACGGGGTCTTTGCCGGTAGCGAGATCGCCCTGATCTCACTGCGCGAAGGCCAACTGCGGGCACTGGAGCGCCGCGGCACACGCCGCGACCGCACCCTGGTGAGACTCGCCCGCGATCCCAACCGATACCTCGGGACCCTCCAACTCGGCATCACACTGACCGGCTACCTCGCGTCGGCCACCGCCGCGGTGACCCTCGCCCAGCCACTGGTGTCATCACTGAACTTTCTTGGCGGCGCGGCGAACGCCGTCGGGATCGCGCTCGTCACCTTCACCCTGGCCGGTGTCAACCTCGTCATCGGCGAGCTCGCCCCGAAGAGGCTGGGGATGCAGTACGCCCGACGATGGTCCCGGCTCGTGGCCGCACCGCTGAACATCCTGGCCACCATCTCACGCCCGGTGGTTTGGCTGCTCGGCAAGGCAACCGACATCATCGTCCGGCTGTGCGGCGGCGATCCAAGCGTTGGCAGAGAACAACTTTCGCCCGACGAGTTACGTGAACTCGTCATCGCGCACCCCGGGCTCACCGCTGACCAGCGTACGATCATCACCGGAGCCCTGGAGATCCGTGAGCGCTCGCTACGCGACGTGCTGGTCCCTCGCCCGGCGGTCATCACGCTGCTGGACGACGCGACCATCGAGCAGGCCCGCACTACGCTCGCCGAATCGGGGCACTCCCGAGCACCGGTGGTTCACTCTGGCGACTTAGACGATGTGGTCGGTGTCGTGCATCTGCGCGACCTGCTCGCTGACCACCGCACCGCCGGCGCGGCCGCACGACCAGCCCTGCAGTTTCCCGAGAGTCTCCGAGTCTCCGACGCATTACAGCGATTCAAGGCCGAACGCGAACATTTCGCCCTCGTCATCGACGAGCGCGGCGGGGTTGCGGGCATCGTCACCCTCGAAGATCTGCTGGAAGAGATCGTCGGCGAGATCTATGACGAAACCGACCGCGACATCCTTGCGGTCCGACCGATGCCCGACGGCAGCCTGGTCTTGCCCGGCACCTTTCCGATCCACGACCTGCCCGACATCAACGTCGACGTGACCGATGCCGTTGCTGGCGACTACACCACGATCGCCGGCCTGATCCTTACCGCACTAGGCCGCATCCCCACTACAGCCGGAGACCGCGTCGAACTCGCACACTGGACCATCGAAGTCACCAGAACCTCGCACCACGCCATCACCGAAGTCCGGCTGCGACCACGCGGTCATTGACGCGGCCGTGTCGTCGGCTGACCAGGCCATCGAGTTGTTTGCCGACCGCGCGTCGGGCGCGACCCGGTTTCACATCACCGACGACCATGGTGCCACCGTGACCGAGGTCTGCCGTCGCCTCGATGCCATGCCGTTGGCCATCGAACCGGCGGCTGCACAGGTCCGGCCGTTGTCGATTGATGAGATCGTTGGCAGCCTGCACGACTGCTTCCGCCTGTTGAGCGGCCGCCGCTGAACTGCTGCAGCCGTCGAGGTGCAATAGGTCGAAAAGACAGTAAGACACCGGAATTCGCGACGCCCAAGCCTCCTCGGGGTTGGTTATGCCCAGTCGGCCTTGAAGCCGCTGGAAGCTCGTGTGCCCTCTCCCTGGAAAGCGACGACCTCGCCATCGATGACAAAGCGCGACGTGCGCTGCGCGGCGAGCGCATTGACGAGCTCGGGGTAGGTGTCGTTGAGGGGCTGATGATTGCGCGACAACAGCTGTATCCGATCGCCGTCGCGGAACGCCAGACATCGCTCTCCGTCGAGTTTGAGTTCGAAGATCCATCGTGGGTCGGAGAACCGTTTGTCGGTCAGCGTTGCCAACATTGGAGCCCGCCAGTCGGGCACGGTCTCGGGGCGCAACAGTGCGCGCACCTCGTCCGGTAGCCGCTCGATCACGATAGGTCAGCCAGGGTGCGTCCCGACAGGACTGACTCCGGTTGGCTGCGCACCGAGTTGCTACGCGCGTCGGCGAATTCGTCGGATTTCTTGACTAGCAGCCACGTCTCGTCCAGGCCGTCGCGGATGCGGGTGAGCGCGTAACCGCCGCGCAACTTCTGACCGTCCAGCCAAAATGACAGGTGCCCACGCTTGAGGCCCTCCGGCATGTCGTACTGGCTCTGATTGATGTATGTGCCGCGGTCCCAGACGATGACACGCCCGGCGCCGTACTGGCCCTCGGGGATCACACCCTCAAAACACTCATATTCCAGCGGATGGTCCTCGGTGCGGCGGGCCATGCGCTTGTCCTTCGGATTCGTCGAGGGCCCCTTGGGCACCGCCCAAGACACCAGCACATCGTCGATCGCAAGCCGAAAATCGTAATGATCGCTGGTTGCTGCGTGATGTTGGATCACGAAATGCGGTGCGCTTGGCGGTGGACGACGACGACGCCAACCCGGCAGCGGCAAGTCCAGCCGGGATGGGCCGTCATTACCGGCGGATGTGACGCGCGGGCGCCGATCGGCAGATGGATCGCTTCTCACGTGCCAACTTCCTTGCTGGTGAAGGATCTATGGTTTCGTCTTCGGCGCGGCGCGAATAGTGACAAAAGTCATCACAACGGCCGCCTAGTCGTTGCCGATTCCCTGCCGCGCCGAGGGCCAACTCGACGGCAGCCAGAGCCGGTCGAAAACGCTTCACGACCCCCGGGGACACCGGGCGAGGTTTCTGGGGCGAAATTCGTATCGTTCATTCGTCTCTTGACAGGGATGGACGGCGCCGTCCGGCCGACCGACATTGCGTGCGCGCATCGGCGGCGTGAAACACACTGTTGGATTAGGCTTTAGACGTCGCCACATCGGCGGTCAGGCATGCCACCGCATCCCACGCTGAGGTCCTCGAAGCGCCATGCACGTCCGGGTGCGGGCGCTTGTAAGGCCATTGTTCTCGCTATGACGTTGGTCAAGCACTGGTCTAGCGTCGGTATTGCCGATCTCGGGGGCGGATCTGATACACGGCAAATGTGCAACTGGTGGAGACCGCCACCATTAACCAATTTCCACACCGAGCCCGTCGTGGCGCTGCTCCATTTCGCTGCTCACCGCCGTGAAAAGATCGTCCGCATCGACGTTGATGCCGCGGAGCTTCACTTCGAGCACGCCGCGGTCCTTGTCGACCACAATGCTGCCGGTTGGATGCAGCCGGTACGTGTTTGCAGTCTCCGAGGCGCGAGGACGCGCCTCTGCTATCAACTCGTATCCATGGTCATCCCTGAGCCTGTCCGCCACAGCGGTGACGATCTCGTGTTCCAACTCTCCGATGTCGACAGTGGCTGGCACAGTCAGCTTGAGCATGGTCACATGCGCCACGCTAATACCGCGCAGCAGCTCAGGTTGCCGTTCGGACGGGGATGCGGTGTTGTGGGTGCCTGGCGTCTGACACCCCCAACCGAGACCGTTTGTTGCAAGGGGCGGTGATTTCGTCACCATCTGCTTCAGGCGATAGCGGGCACCGTGCGCAGCAACGAGCCGTAGACAAACTCAGAGCGCCCGTTGGATCTCTTCGGCGTTCGTAATCGCGGATCTACACCACTAAGCGTTTGGTAACGAGTTCAGTGCGGGCGGTCATTCGGGTTCAACCACTATGTACGTGCGCCGGAGCAGTCGCGGCTGCCTTATGTTCACACTGTCTTCCTTCGCGAGGCGCTTGTAAAACCGCCGGGCGTCAGCTTCGTCGGTCGGGCCAAACGCGACGCTCTCCCACTGGCCGTCGCCCAGCTGGAACTGATACCGCACGTAGTATTCGCTAGAACCTTCATTCACGTTGCTGCTGCCTTCCTCCCACCCCATTATGGACCCCGTTTGCGACGGCTTCGAGCCACTATGAGCCGCTACCAACGGGTTTAGGCTGTTTTTGCGTGGGCTGCGCCTTGTCGTGACACGGGCCCAGCAGCAGCACACCGCCGGGCGCCGGCCTGCAGCACAAACACTTTCACACGCTCTTGCACTCGACGAAACGCTGACCGTGTGACCGGCTTGAAAAATATCGGCGCGTTCGACGCCGCCCCGATCACCAGTGCCAATCGGCGAGCAAAGTGATCGGGGACCGAAGACCCTGGCAGGTGAACGGGCCGGGCGCGATAGTCAGTGGATGCTCGGACCCGTGCTGGATGTCTTTCGGCTGCGCCAGTACTTCAACGTCATCACCCGCACTCGTGAGTGGGTGGCGGGATTGCGTGATGACGCGGGGTTTCTGACCGACGCCGCCCGCGCCGTGCTGCGCGTGCCATCCGGCGCGGCGGGTGGGCGGGATCTCCACCCTTTTCCGCCCACTGCGCCGTACGCCACGCGACTAAAGGACGGTCAACGGATAGCTCTGGCGGCGACCGGGGGAAGTGGCGCGATGGCATCGGTCGTGGGGGCCGCGCGTGCCCTCGAAGAGGCGGGTCTGCGTCCCGCGGTCATCTCGCTATGCTCCGGTTCGGCCATGTTCGGGTTCCCGCTCGCCGCGGGTATCCCCGCGGAGGCGGTCGCGGCGTTTACTCTGGGGCTGCAACCCGAGGACTATATCGACATCGACTGGCGTCGGCTGCTTCTCCTGGTGCCGACCGTCGGCCGGGGATTCGCCGGCATCTTGCGCGGTGATGCAATCGAGGGCGCGTTCTCCGATCTGCTCGGAGACATGACGCTGGGGGAGATGCCCATTCCCGCCTACGCGCCGATCTGGAATGTCGAGCAGAATCGTCTCGAGTTCATCGGACCGAAGACCCATCCCGACCTCACAGTGGCGCGCGCCGTGCACATGGCAATCGCGTTGCCGCTTTTCATCGAGCCCGTTGAGTATGGCGGCTTCCATTGGTGCGACGGCGGGATCGTCGACATCTTCCCAGTGCATCCACTTCTCGACCTCGAGGAACCCTGCGACTTCACCCTGGCGATCAACGGTTTCTATCCCCCCAGGTTCGAGGGCGAGGACGCCACTGGCTGGGAATACCGCCGTGCCAGCATCCTTTACGTCGCGAGCCAGGTACGTACCTGCCAGCAGGTCGAACTCGCGCGCGAAAACCTGGCCCGGCTGCAGTCCGCGTCGAATGTGACAATGATCGAGCCCGTACCGTACGAATTGGTGCGCGGCATCGGCTTCTACCGCCAATTCCTGAGCACCCGGGACTGGCCAGCTTTCATGCGGGCCGGTCGCCTGGAGACACGGCGGGTCCTGGCGGCACACGAAGCTGTCCCGCCAGGACCACGCATGGATATGTCATCGATGCGCCGGTGAGCCGGACCCGACAACGAACTCCTTGACTGCTCCCATGGCCGAGAATTCGTTGGGCGCCAAGGTCTCATCGGTGAGGGTCGCGAGTAGGCGTATCGGCAGCCGCATGGCCCTATTGGCCGCGCGAGAACATCGCGATCACGAGCAGGCCCTCGAATATTGGGCCCGCCCCGGCACAACCGGGATTGTTCGGGTTCGCTCCGATCCCCGCCGGGAGGGCGCGTCAGCGGTCACCGGCGGCCTTGTGGTCGGCCCGGGCGGCGATGGCCGCGTACGCCCGGTCGTTCGCCGGTGACCGAACGCCGGTGCGCCGCAGGATAGTTCGCAGCTCGTCGGCCAGCTCGCGCATCTCGTCCGCAGCGGCTAAGGCGTGCGCCTGACCACCCACCACCGCCAGCTCGGTGTCGAAAAACCAGCGCAGGCCCGCGTTGATCACCCCCTCCGGTATCCACATCACCGCACGCGTCAAGGCAGGTTTGATGGCCGTCGCATCGGCCCGAAGGGCATGCAACGCCTCGCGGTAGCCGGTGACGAAGAGGTGCAGCAGATCCGGGCGCCGGGCCAGCCGCCGGATGTCGCCGTCGGCGCTGTAGAGGGCACCGGCGAAGGCGGGCAGGCCCGCCGCGTGGGTCTTCTGGTAGGCCTCGGGATCGGTCACCACCCGCGCGGGCAGGCCGGCGCCGCAGAACATTTCGGCGATGGCCCGGGTGCGTGGGCGGATGACCCCATCCCTCTCGCCGAACAGCAGCGGCAACCGGCGGGTCCACAGGTAGCGGACCACCACCCCGTCACGCTCACCACCTGCGTTGACCATCCCGGTCAATACCCGGTCACCACCCAGAGCCGCCGCCATATCCGCCGACCCCGCCAGATTGTTCCCGAGAAAAACGCACGAAGGGATGTGCGGGGCCGCGGCCAGCAGTGCCAGGACCGAGGCGACCTGATTGCGGCGGACGATCACGACGGCCAAGTCGTAACGGGCCGCGGGCTCGATCGCCTCGACCAAATCAACGCGCGTCACGCTCCGCCGGCCGGTGCGCCAGTCCTGCAGTATGACGCCGTGTTCGAGCAATGCAGCCAACCGTTGGCCGCGTGCAAGCAGCCGGACATCCACACCCGCGGCGGCCAAGCGGGCGGCGTTGAAGCTGCCGATCACCCCGGCCCCAACGACCAGCACCCTCATGTCAGGCTGGCCCCAAGCAAAGTCAGCGACATGGACGTTGATGGCCACGCACGCGCGGTAGGGGCCGAATCGGAGATGCGCATACACGTTGGATCTCAACACACGCCGGATCAATGCGTGCGAAGTTCGACGTCCCCTGCTCAGCGGTCGGCCGGCGCGGTGTGAATTGCGCTGCCGCTAGTGTCCATCGCCCCGTGGTGCGCCGTATCCGCATCGGTTATCGATGCAGAGCCAGAAGACAGGCCATCGCGGATTGTGTTGTCCATGGACTCACTGGAGGCAGCTGGGCTCGTATGTGCGCCTTTCGGTGTGAACGGTCTCAGCGCAGCAGGAATACCGAGCCCTCTACGCCCCATTCCCCAAACGGTGGGCGTTGATTTTGGTCGATGGCCGCGATGCTGGGCCTGCCGATGTGGGCGAACACCAGCCGACGGACAACGGCGCGACGGGCGGCCGCCGCGACGTCCTCAACGCAGGCATGCCCACCAACACCACCGGCGAACCGGATCGGCCGTTTCCAGCCCGCCGCGTCCGCGAACATCAGATCGGCGCCGGCCGCCCACTGTGGAAACATCCAGAACTCCGGCGCCCACACGGCATGCCGCGTGGCGGTCTCGATGAGGTATCCGACGGTCCGATGAGAGGTGTGCTGTACGGGCAGTGGACGCACTTGGACACCTTTTGCGGCAAAGGCCCCGATGTGGGGGCGCAGCGACAACTCGTTGGCGCGTCGGCGGATCTGCGGCATGAGTTCGGCGTGTTCGTCGCTGACCAGCCACTCGTCTAGCGGTCCGCCCGGGTCGGCCCCGTCACCGCCGTCGAGCATGACCCGATGTCCGGGCCAGGTCACCAGTAATCCCGCCGGCCGGTACCGCGGCGAGTTCATCGCACCGACGCCAAGTAGGGCCAACCGCGGCAATTTCCGACCTTCCGACCGTGTCGCCTACTGCCATCAGGAGGCCCGCACGAGTGAGGACAGCGACCGACCTCAGTCTCCACAGTGTGAGGCAAGACTCATGGGGGACGTTGTGTCGTTTGCCGTCATGACAATGTCGACAAGGCTTCCCGGAGACCGCTCAGCGGGCAGAGGTCAAGCGGCTCCGGGGTCCGGGCCCAACGGCCCTAGAGCCTATGGGCTCGCCGACCTTAGATTCATTCGGTATGCGCGGGCATCCGATCAGCCCGCCAACCTCCCATGTTGTTGAGGAGAAACCATGACCACCGCCGCGGACATCATGCACACCGGCGCGACCTGTGGCGGTAAGCACGGAGACCCTCACCGCCACCGCCCTACACATGCGCGAGTTGGGCGTGCTGCCGATCTGCGGCGACGAGCACCGCCTCGTCGGGATGGTCAGCGAAGCCGACATCGGCGCGCCATCTGCCCAAACACGCCATCGCCGAATTCGTCAAAGCGATCTGCCCACCCCCAGGCCATCACGAAACCAGTGAGCCCTCGATGGGGCTTAGGTAATTCTCGAGCAAGGCGGAAAACAGTGCCAAACCTTATTTGCCCGGTGTGTCACCGCTCCATCCCGGTGGAGAAAGAGCACAACCAGAAGATCCCTGATCACCACGACAACAAAGGACAACCCTGCCGGGGAAGCGGGCGCAAGCCGTAGAACCCGTAACCGCGGGCTGGACCTGTGCGTCCCGAGCTATCTGACCGACCTGCCGCGACCCCGACCAGTCCCGCGAGGTCTTCGTTGCCTGGCTTCAGGCGTCCCCTAGGCATATCACCGGCATGGGAACAAGCGTCAGCAGGCATCCAGCCGGCAAGAACCGCGCGCTGAGACGCACGCCGACGTTGCACCGCGCACGCTAGCCGTGAATCGCGTTGCCAGTCAACCGCGTTCACCGGCTGCGTAGTACCGATTGATGTCTCGCAGCGTTGCAGCGTCCGGTTCTGCGACCGATGGCCTTCAGTGCAGGGCATCTGGGCCCTCCTCGGGCGTCCACCAGCCCAGCGGACCATCGGCACCGCACTCTGTGACCTTCGCCCATATTGGCTGGCCGCCAAGGGCGTTAGCGTCCATCGCAATCGGGAACAATGGAGAAGGAGAGATTCCGATATGACGGAGAGCACTGAAAAGAAGACCGTGGCGCCTCGAACGGACCTGGCCGATGAGGTGCGCGAATCGGCCAAAGCCGGACAGCATGCCGCGAGCGAAGCTTTGCGCGAGTTTTACCGTACGCTCGATGAGGCGATCCCTGAGTCCGTCCAACCGCTGCGTAAGAGGATTGTCGACGCCGCCATCGAATTGGCAGACCGGCTCGTCACCGCGCAGTACGAGTTCCACCGCAGTATTGTGCGGAGCGCAGATCGGGCACTGAGCAGCTCAGATGACAAACAGGAATGAATGACCGCCGCGTGCATCGCAGAAATTAGCAGCCACCAGTTCGGCGGCCACCATGGAAATCACGCCGTCCGCCGGCAATGGGCGGATTGACCCGGGCTAGCGGTGTTTTGCGAACCAAGCTCTCTCAACAAATCGGCATAGGTGAATACATGAAGCGAATAAGGGAAAATAGGACCGATCTGAGCATCCCGGGCAATCGGGTTGGCTACGACGAGCCTGATCATAGTTTAAAGGGCACCCCAAGGGGCGAAGCCGCCGGTCGAGACCGTATGGTCACCGGCCGTGATCGGAGGGTGAGGCTCACCGGAGGGGTGGATACCGAAGACCGTGACAGGCAGATTCACGCATTGCACGACGCCGGGAAGTCTTTGCGTGCGATAGCGGCCGAAGTGAAGTGCTCCGTAGGCACCGTTGCCCGTGTCCTGAAGTCCTGATGTGCATCGCTCCTGAAGCAGGGGTGCACACCAGCTTGATCAGCGTCGGTCAGGCAAGCGGCGAGGTATTCGAACTGAATCTTCGTTACAGCTATGAGCCACAGCAGAATCCACTCACTTGCCGTTGGTTTGGACGGTGGGGGCGGGTCCGAAAGCACGGGGGATAGGCGTAACTCAGAGCACGACGCGGGGATAGATGCGGGCGGCGATGGGCACGAGGACCACCAGCGAGCCGATCAGCACGGCGAAGTCAACTCCTAGTCCGAATGTACTGGCACTGCCGCGGAGCATGAGGGTGCGCAAGATGTCGGTTTGATACGACAGCGGGTTGACGCGAGCAAACCATTGCACGGCCTTGGGCATCACCGCGATCGGATAGATGGCGTTGGAGGCGAAGAACAACGGCATGGTGAGTATCTGGCCGATACCCATGAACCGTTCACGTGTCTTGACCAGGCAGGCCACGATCAGCGAGAAGGTGGCGAACACGGCGGCGCCCAGAATTACGGCGATCACTATGCCCAGCAGTGGCATCGCGCCCCACCGCAGCCCGACGCCCATAGTGGCCGCCAGCGCGTAGACGATCAGTGCTTGTGCGAGCGCCCTGACCCCGGCGGAGAGTGCTTTGCCGGATACCAAGGCCGCACGCGAGGCGGGGCTGACGAGGAACTTGTGCAGCACGCCGAGGTCGCGTTCCCAGATCACGGCGATGCCATAAAAGATCGAGACGAAGAGGGCGCTTTGGGCGAGGATCCCGGGGGCAAGGTAATCCAGGTAGGGCAGGCCGCCGGTGGGGATCGCGTGGGTGTTGGACATGACCTTGCCGAAGATCAGCAGCCAAAGCACCGGTTGGACGGCGCGGGTGAGCAATTCGAGGGGGTCATGGCGAAGTTTGCGAACCTCCATATCGGCGATGGTGGCGGTGTCTTGGACGAACGTGAGCGGGCCAGCATGCCACCGGTCAGCCGAGGCGTCGCGCGAGGCTGCGCGTGCGTGCAGTGTCACTAAACCCCCCCTCGGTCTCGGCCGGTCCGCTGTGGAGGATGAACACGTCCTCGAGCGTTGCGTGAGGACCGATTTCGGCCCGCAACTGCAGCGGAGCTCCCTCGAGGATCACCTTGCCGTGGCGCATGATCGCCACGCGATCACAGAGTGTGTCGGCCTCTTCCATGTCATGCGTGGTGATGAACAGGGCGGTGCCTGAGCGGGCGGTCAGGTCTTGCAAGCCGCGCCAGATGTCGCGGCGGGCAGCGGGATCCAGTCCGATGGTGGGCTCATCCAGGAACAGCACGTCGGGCCGATGCAGCATGGACTGGATGATTTCCAGCCGCCGGATCATGCCGCCGGAGAACTCGCGTACCAGCGTGTGCGCCGAGTTGGTCAGTCCCATAAATTTCAGGGCGTGCTCGATGCGCTGCCGGCGCTGTGCTTGCGGGATGTGGTAGAGACGAGCAAACACCAACAGGTTCTCCCATGCGGTGAGTGAGCCGTCGGCGGACAGCAATTGGGGCACATAGCCCACGTGCCGGCGCACCTGCTGGGGTTGGGTCCGCACGTCATAGCCAGCCACCCGCGCGGTGCCCTCGCTGGGCGGCAGCAGTGTGATCAGCATCTTGATCATGGTGGTCTTACCGGCCCCGTTGCGGCCGAGCAGCCCGAATGTCGTTCCCCGCGGCACGGTCAAATCCACGTGATCAACAACCACCGCATCCCCAAAGCGGCGGGTCAACCCGTCGGTGACGACCGCGACGCCAGCGACGTCGGCAACGCCGGATTGGCGCGGGACTATCACCACGCTAGCCTGCGCCACACGCCTCGCCGACCCCAAGAGAACAACGTCACCACAACCGGGTACCTTCGCCACCTAAACGGCGGGATCTGCATGAGCCGGAGGGTGAAAACCCTTGGGCCACCGAACAGGTGGCCTTAGTACGTCGAACTGTCAAGAATCAGCCGAAACACTGTGAGGCATCACCCGAAGCCAAAACGTCACGCATCAGCCGAAGCTAAAACGTCACGCATCAGCCGAAGCCATACAACCAATTGAGTGCCCCCGGCAGAGTGCCCCCGGCAGGATTCGAACCTGCGACACCGGCTTTTGGAATCTTACTTCTTGCTCGTGCTCGAACCCTCCTAGTTTGTGGTACTGAACTGCGAGACTGCCTTCGGCAAATGCTCGATGACTCTGGTTCGATCCCTTTACATCTCGCCGTATTCGATGAATAAGCGATGGCGCAATTTGGAACTCTTCTGTGACGCGAACGACTGAGCCGGCTCTGCCGCCGTTGCCGTCGCCACAGCCATCTCGCGGCGGTAGTCGCCGCCGTGCGCGAGTTTGAGGGCGACGAGGGCCTGATCTTCCTCGAGGTGGTCTCGCGTTGTCTGTGAAACGAAGGACCTGCCGTCTTACGACGCGTACTATCCAGGCCGGTCGGAGGGAGACGCGCAGTGAAGATGTCGCCATTCGACTACCACCGACCGGACACGGTCGACGAGGCGGTCGCACTGCTCGAAACGTACGGCGGGGACGGCAAGGTGCTTGCCGGTGGGCAAAGCCTTCTTCCCGTGCTTGCCCTCCGGCTCACCCATCTCGGGCATCTCATCGACATCGGCCGGGTGCAAGGCTTGCGGTCGATCGAGGTGGATGACGACGGCTCTGTCTCGGTCGGAGCGACAGTGACACACGCACGGGTCGAGAGGTCGGGTGTCATGGCCGCCGCCGCGCCCGCGGTAGCCGGCGCCATGCCGCACGTCGGTCATCGGGCGATTCGGAGTCGGGGGACGGTGTGCGGGAGCTTGGCCCATGCCGATCCGGCGGCGGAACTGCCGGCAGTTGCCTTGGCGGTCGGCGCGGAGATGATCGTGCAGGGCCCGGCGGGACAGCGGACGTTGGGAGCGGGTGACTTCTTCGAGGGATATCTGTCATCCGCGCTGGGCGAGGACGAGTTGCTCGTCGGAGTGCGCTTCCCCGCATGGACCCCACGCGCGGGATGGTCGGTGCTGGAGGTGAGCAGGCGACACGGGGACTACGCGTTGGTCGGGCTGGTGACGACGCTCGAGATCGACGAGGCCGGGTTGCTGCGGCGACCGGCGTTGTCGTTCTTCGGCGCAGCCAGCACGCCGGTGCGCGTCGCCGAGGCCGAGCAGTTGCTCGACGGCAACGCTCCCGACCCCGCGCTCTTTGCGGAGGCAGCGAAGGTCGTGTCGGGTGCATTGGAGGCGCGCGCTGACGACCACGCATCGTCCGAGTACAGGGCGCATGTTGCGGGGGTGCTCACCCGCCGCGGGCTCGCCGAGGCCGCGGCGCGGGCCACGGAACGAGCGGGCGTGTGATGCGGGAGATCATCCTCCGGGTCAACGGTCGGGATGAGCACGCGGTGGTCGAGGGTCGCACGACCCTGGCCGAAGTGCTTCGCGACCACCTCGGGCTCACCGGCACGCATCTCGGTTGCGAGCACGGTGTGTGTGGTGCGTGCACGGTGGCGGTCGACGGTCAGCCCGTCCGGTCCTGCCTGATGCTGGCGATGCAGGCGGAGGGGGCGATCGTCGAGACCGTCGAGTCGCTCGGCGACGGTGATGGCCTGGGGCTCATCCAGCAGGCGATGTGGGAGCGTCACGCATTCCAGTGCGCTTTCTGCGCGCCGGGATTCCTCATGACGGTGCGGTGCCTGCTGGCGGACAACCCGACGCCGACGACGGCGCAGATCAAAGAAGAGCTCTCCGGCAACCTGTGTCGTTGCACGGGATACGCGTCGATCCTCGAGGGTGTCGCCGAAGCCGTGGCCAAGTTGGCCTCCACCGCGGGAGGTGCGAACGATGCGTGAACAGATCGTGGGGCGATTCGTCGGCGCCCGCGTCCGGAGGGTTGAGGACCGCCGCCTGCTGAGCGGGCATGGTCGGTACGTCGACGATGTCGTCGTCCCGAACATGGCGCACGCGGCATTCGTCCGGAGCCCATGGCCCCACGCCCTGATCCGCGGTATCGACACCACCCGCGCCGCCGCCCTTCCCGGGGTGTACGCGATCTTCACCGGTGCTGACATCGCTGCGATCACCAACCCGCTGATTGGGATGCTCGCCTTGCCGGGCCTTTACGACCCGTGGCACTGGGCCCTGGCCGTCGACCGCGTTCGTCTGGTTGGGGATCCGGTTGCCATCGTGGTAGCGACGTCACGCGCGGTGGCCGAGGATGCGGCAGAGATGGTCGACGTGGAGTATGAGGAGCTGGAACCGATCGCGACGTTGGCGCACGCCCTCGATCCCAGCCGGCCGGCGATCTGGCCGAAGGCCAACGGCAATGTCGTTTACGCGGCGTCGGAATCGTTCGGCGACGTCGATGCGGCGTTCGCCGGGGCGGATCGAGTGATCAGCGAGACGTTCCGCCAGCACCGGCACGCCAACCAACCGATGGAGACCAGAGGCTTGGTGGCCGAAATCGACGCTGAGGGCAACCTCACGTTGCACGCGGCCCATCAGGCTGCGCACGTCCTCAAGTGGATCATGGCAATGTGCCTGGCACGCCGGCCGGTGTGGATGTCGGTGCGCGACATGTTCCGCCAACGCGTACAGACGAAAGCCATATTCGCCGGGGTCCGCGAATTCGTTCGCGCCCACCCGACGATGATGAAGGACACAAGGCCGATGCTGCCGATCATGCTGCGTCAGATCGCCAGGGATCCGATGCGGATGGTCCATCTCAACCGGGCACTCCTCGGATTGATGGCAACGCCTAAGGAACGCCTCCCTCGCGTCGTGACGGGCGACATCGGCGGTGCGTTCGGATCGAAGACGACAGTGCTGCGTGAGGAGATCGCCCTGTGCGCCGCCGCGCTGCGCCTTGGTCGATCGATCAAGTGGATCGAGGACCGTAACGAGCATCTCGTGCTCGGCGGCCAGGCCCGTGACGAACAGGTCGCCGTCGAGGCTGCGGTGATGAACGACGGAACGGTGCGGGGCCTGCGCGCCAAGCTCACGATGGACGCGGGGGCCTATCCGGGTCTTCCGTACGGAGCACCGATGTTCTGCCGCTTCATCCAGACGATGTTCCCCGGTCCGTACCGGTTCGACGCCGTGCAGTTCGACACCGAGCTCGTCTCGTCCAACAAGCCGACGTACGTCGCCTACCGCGGCCCGTGGGCGATCGAGACCTGGGTCCGCGAACGGCTATTCGATGTCATAGCCCGCGAGCTGGGGATCAGCCGCGCCGAGATCCGGTTGCGCAACATCGTCGGCCCCGACATGCTCCCGACGACGATGCTCACCGGTCCGACCCTCGATGTGCGCATGTCGGCCAAGACCACCCTCGAGAGGGCTCTCGATGTCGCCGACTTCGAACATTGGGCAGAGCACCAAGCGGCGGCGCGGGAGCAGGGTCGCCGCCTCGGCCTCGGGATCGCAACCTACATCGAAGCGGCTCCGGGGCCGCCCGATTACATGGACGCGGTCATGCCGGGCCTCTCCGCGTTCGCCGGCTCCGAGCCGATTTACGCAGTCCTCGAAGCCGACGGCAGCATCACGGTCCACACCCGGCAGGTTCCCCATGGTCAAGGCCACGAGACGACGCTCGCGCAGGTGGCCGCCGACGAGCTCGGCGTTCCCGTCGAGGCCATCCGAGTCAGGTACGGCGACACGAACTTCGCGCCGTTCGGTATCTCGGGCACCGGTGGAAGCCTGTCGGCGGCGATGGCGGGGGGCGCGGTCGGGGAGGCTGCGCACACGCTGCGCGAGCACATTGTCGAAATCGCCGAGGAGCTGTTGGAGGTATCGCCGGCAGACATCGTCATCGAAGACGGTGCCATTCACGTCGCGGGCGTCCCCGCGATGTCGCTGACCTTCCGTGAGGTCGCTGAGGAGGCGATGCGGCGTGGCGTGGTCGGCAACACCGACCGTCTCGGCCGTAGTGAGGCCATCCGGGTTCACCGGGACTGGAACGGCGGCGAAGGGGGATGGGCGCAGTCCACGCACGTGTGCTGGGTCGAGGTCGATCTCGAAACCGGCCAGGTGAGGATTCCTCGCTATGCGGTCGTGGAGGACTGCGGCGAGATGATCAACCCGGCCATCGTCGAAGGCCAGATCCGCGGTGGCGTCGCGCAGGGCGTGGGCGCCGTGCTTTACGAGAAGACCACGTACGGGGAGGACGGGCAGCCCCGGTCGGGGACGTTCATGGACTACCTGATCCCGACCACGATGGAGATCCCCGAGATCGAGATCCACCACATCGAGACGCCGACCGACATCGCCTACAACTATCGAGGCGTCGGCGAAGGGGGCATGATCGGCGCACCGGCGGCGATCACCAATGCGGTGGAGGATGCCCTCGCCGACCTCGGCGTCCGGATCACCGAACAGCACCTCCCGCCGACCAGGATCCTCGAGCTCGCAGGCGTCATCCCCGAACGCACCGAGCGATAGACGGCGAGCGCTGAAGCTATCTCGTCCTCCGAAGGTGCCAAGAAGCGACAGGACGACGTGGGCGTCGCTCGTAGCCAATCTTCTAGCAGCGGCAACTTGTCGGCCTGCGGCTATCATGCGTGATGCGCCCCAAAGGCTCCAACCCGCGACCTGCGGATTACCAGCCGACCATTCTGGCTGCGCCGTCTGGATGCTCAATCATTGAGTCGCACAACAAGATTCCATGATTCCGATATCCGGTCCAATTTCGTCGATTCTCGGCGTATCGCGGTCGTCAGCGATGAATAAAAGATGACCGGGATCCCAGAACTGAACGAAACGGCAGAGGGATCTACGCCGTTTCGTGTGTGGAT
Organism: uncultured Actinomycetota bacterium; assembly: GCA_963813275.1. Classification (GTDB taxonomy): domain Bacteria; phylum Actinomycetota; class Actinomycetes; order Mycobacteriales; family Mycobacteriaceae; genus Mycobacterium. Next base: position 223,218 of record CAWEYH010000009.1, read on the forward strand.
CTATGCACAAATCCATCAAGGTCTCGAACGGCGCCCGCATCACCCAGTCGAGTTCAGCGACTGCATCGGCGGCTGGTATCCCGGCCTCTTCGTTAACCGTGCACGCACTGCGACACCAGATGGCCGCCGATCGAGACGAATCCTCCTGTAGCGTTGGCGCGTTCACCGATGCAGCACCTACTGTCCGAGCTATGGAGCTATCCGACCGAAGCCAACGATTCCCTAGCCTGGCGCAGGCGAGTCAAGACTTGAATACCGCGATGACGGTCGCCGACGAACACGGACGCGTCCAATATGCCCACGCGGCGAAGGTTTATGCAGCCGAGGTCGCCTGCGATCCCCGATCAAGTCTCGTAGAAAAGGTGGCCGCCCGCGGCATCATGGTCAAAGCCATGGGGCTCGCCGGTGAGCTGAGCAAGTTCAGTCATACCCACCAAGCTGAGATTTCCACGCTATCGTACGGTGTCGAGATTGACTGAGGTGCAGGCGAAACCGCGCACCTACCGTGCCCGACTCATCTCCGGAGCCACTGAGCGCTCCTCGGCCGCTGTCGCTTGACTGCTCCACCACGTGCCAGGTTTGTGCGCGCCGAGGGAATTCCTTTGCCAGGTAATCAGATCGTTATAACCGACGCCGTGGAACCGCCACGGCTACGCTAGGCACGCCCAATCGGACACCGATCGATCTTCAGTACTACGACAGCTGCCGTTCGCCGTGAACGAATCGCGCTCGTGCAGGACTTGCGTCCGCTCGGGAGGCGACTCCGGCGGCCACATTACCGCCCTCCTTTGATCGCGATCGAGGACGACCGGATCATCCGAGCGGCAACGTTGTACGAACCGTGGAGGGTCCTCGTGACGATGCGCTGGCGTGATTCAACCACGGGCTCAGCGCCAACTCGGTAAGCTCGTATCAACCTCCTTCAAATGTGGACAATCTCGGGGTAACACCGGGCATTACGCGTTTACGCTGCGAAGTATGCAGCGCCCACTTCTTGCCGATGAAGCCAGCGATGGATGGCTTCAACAATTCGGGAATATCGGGGTGGATATCACATTCCCCGGTGGTAACGCGATTGATGTGAACTCAGGGGACGCTGTCGGTCACAGCATCTTGTTCGGCTTACCGCTTGGATATCATGCCGAAGCGCACCATGCTCGGGTGCTTGGCGGCGATTTCATCTACTCCGCCACGATAACGGCTGATTGGACTCGCCCAGATCTCAACGCCGATCTGCAATTCCGGATCTCAGACGAGGGTCGCTATGGAGTGCGGCTGAAAGCCGGAACGGTGACCGTGTACCGATTCATGTTGGAGTATCGCCGGTGCGACCCTTCTCCGGATGTGATCGCCCATTGCCGGGACTGGCCAGCGGGACAACAGCCGGTCGACGAGCCCGTGGAATACCCCCTCGGGTGGGGTAACTTCAACCGCGAAAACCGAAGCATGCGGGTCACGGTCGACGCACAGGGATCCCGGTTCACAGTGAGCGTCAGCAGCACTGATTCCAACGATATGGTGAGCGTCACAGCGATAGACGACTCACTCGGCGTCGGGCAGTTCGGTATCTACGCGCTCGCATCGACTCCGCGGTTCTCGGTGCGCTTCAGCGATGTCGTCGCCACGGCCGACACCGCGGCAGCCGCCAATTTCGCGCTGCTGTACAGCACGCCGGGATACGACGCCGGCGGCCCGAAGCGCGCACTCGTACGCACACTCAACGACACCGCGCCCAACGATGTCGACGTCAACGGATCGTCATTCACCGTGAGAGATGCCGCAGGAACAGCAAGGATCGATCGTCGCCGATTCGGATCGTCGGGTAGCGCTCCGCAATCGGCACTGAGCAACGTGTTTGGTTTCCAAATCCTGGAAGCCGATTTCAGCGACCTTCATGCCGTTGGCACCTACACGCTCGAGGCAATGGTTTCGACGTCGAACGGGCCGCAGACGCTGCACTCCAACTCTTTTCGAATCAGCGAGCGTCTGGTCACGGAAACGATGTTGTGGCCGTTAAGCATCCGCAATGGTGAAGCGCGCCGAGCGGCCGACGAGGACTTTCGCCGAAACTGGTACGCCGAGTCGGGCCGAGAATACTGGAGCGTCGGGCTCGACGGAGCGTTGGTGGCAGACCGTGCCGACGACAGGGCCGGTGCAACGCTGCAGAGGATTCGTCGTATCGATAGTTCGCCGATTTCGGCGCTCAACTTCCGTCTGGTTGTACGGATCACGATCGTGCACGGCTGCGACGCGCAGGTGCAGTTTCGGGTCAACGCCGACGAACGTTGGGCCGTGACGCTTCAGGCCGGCGACGCCGGGGGGTGCCCGTACGGTTCTGGACCGGGAGCTGTCCGGCTGCACCGTGAAGGAGCATCCGTGCCTGGCGGATTCGAGGCCGTCGCGGCGGTGCGCATGGACCGCGAACCATTTCAGGTCCCGTTTCAGATCGGAGAGGCCTACGAGGTCGAGGTGCGCTGCGCAGGCGCACTCATCGAAGTCGTTGTCAACGATCACCGCGTCATCGAATACTTTGACCCCGTCCCACGCGCCGGCACCTTCGCTGTCAAAGCTTGGGCCAGTACCGCGCGATTCGAACAGTTCAAGGTCTTCGACCGTTCGGTGGCCTTGTCCCACCCCGCGCCCGGGGTCTGGATCCCCTACGACAGGGAGACCACGATCTCGGCACAGGGATTCGACATCTCCGTCCTGGACAATGACTCCACCGGGTTCGGGGCGGCGGATAAGCATGAACTTGCGTACCCGATTGCCGCCCAGCAGCACGGTTTTCATGACTGCAACAACTACATCGGCGAAGTGACCTCACACGGCGTGTTCCTGTCGGCGTTAATGCGGCTGTGGGTCACCCGAGCCCACGTCGCGCTGCCGGCCCATCAGGAACGGCTTCGCCGCTGCATCCTGACCGCGGTGCTCTATCTGATCGAACTTTACGAGCAGGGCAACCGCAGTGGCGGCTACGCGCACCAAGAGCCCGGCCGGGGCGCGATGCCACCCACCGATCAAGCCAGGATCGACGCTCTGAGGGTTCAGGTGTTGAACACGCAGTTCGCGATGTACGGGTTGTCAAGCTTTGCCGAGAACGGCGACGCGGTCGACGCCACGCTTTCCCACAAAGCACTCGTGCTGGCTCGCCAGGCCTGGTACTGGTTGGACGCCAATGACAGTCCGGATGTCGGCACCCGGGACTGTTTCGTCGATTCGATCGTCGCGATCCGCATCGCGCGGGCGCTCCAACGTGAAGGTACGTCATCGCCGCAAAAGTGGTTTGAGCGCGCACAGTCCAATGCCCAAACAGCACTTGACATTACAGCGGGTCGAGATCCCAAGACCGCGGGCACCCCGATGGCAGACATGTGGCGGCCCACGCTGCGATCGATCCCCTGGTTCGAGGGCGTCTATGAGACCTTCAAACAAGGCTCCTCCTGCGCCCCCACGGACAACCAAAAGGAGCAGATCGGCCGCATCGCCGCGCAATTGACGACGCTCGCGAACGCACCCAACAACAGCTTTTGTGTCATCCCTCAGGCCGACGACAATCGAAAACCTGACGCCGCCGACCCTGCGGAACGGCAGGACCCAACGATACCCGCCACCAACTGGTTCGCTATGGCCGATCTGCCGTCGGCGCACTATGCAATCCCGCTCCCGGACGCGAAGGCAGAGTCATGGCCGGTCGGCGACTGGTATCTCTGCGAGCACTTCCTCACCGCAGCCTTCGATTGCGCGATGATCGGGCGGCTGGTGCTCGATCATCGCCTGGACACGTCCCCGAGCACCGGGCAAGCTCTCGACCGACTCGCCACCGGCAACCTGTACTGGGCGCTGGGACTCAACCCCGGCGTTCCCACAACAAAGATCGCCTCAAACCCGCCGACGCAGGGCCCCTGGAGTGCCGCATCGTTGGTCTACAACGGTCCCGGCGCGTTCGCCCGCACGATCGAAGGCTTTCGCACCCGAAGTAGTTCCGCCAAAGGGTGGCTGGCGCCCTGGGAAGACCGTGACTCCCCCCACCGCGAAACCTGGTGGATAGATCCGGCCAACAACGGCTTCCAATCGATTGTCAACGGCCACGTATTACGCGAACGCCAGTGGCACTACTGGAGCGTCGGGGTCGCGGGTTGGGTATCCGCAGAAACCTTTATGCTGCTCGACGGCAGCTTCCTGAAGGCGGCCACGGCCTTGGAAGACTGGCGCTCAGGTGAGTCACCGCGATCGAACCCGTATGACCCCACCAAGCTGCACTTCTTCGACACCACGCACGTCGACCGTGCCGGCACGAACTGGCTCTTCGACGATCCCGATCACACCGCTGCCGCCCAGGCCAGCCGAATGGCCGCCGACTTCTCTAACGGCAAGGGATTCGGCGCCGGACGGCCCACCGGACACCACGTGGGCGAACTGGTTGGCATCATCTGCCTACCGACTACCGAGACTGTGTTTTTCGATGTCCCGCTCAACGAAATCGTGGGTGCAGCTTGGCCCTTCGACAACATCAACAGAGCAGCGTGGGCGCAGGCAGGCCGCGCGGCGATGGAAATGGCCTACCAGCGTGGCTTCGGTGCGGGGTTCTTCACCGGACATCAACTAGGCGATCGGTGCGGCCTGATCGCCCTCGCCTCCTCGCTCATCAGTATCTTCGACATCGATGACCAAACGGTGTCCGAAAGCCCCTGGGCGTTCACAGACATCAACACGGTTAACTGGGCCCAAGCGGGACGACTGGCCACCGATGTCTGTATCCAACGAGGGTTCGCCGGCGGGTTTTTTACCGGTCACCAGCTACCAAACAAGCGACAGATCGTGGCATACCACCAGTCAGTGGACCTGTGGTCAACGCGTCCGCCGACCGCTCATCTTGGCGATGCAGGGCGTACAACGGCGGCGGGAATCATCGAGGGATGACGTTGGGCTCACCGACCAGGCACCGACCAGGAATCGGACCGACGCGTAGCCGGGAATCGCGGAAAGCGTAATGAGCTGCGGTAATGCTAGTG
>CAWEYH010000010.1:0-208090 GCA_963813275.1 uncultured Actinomycetota bacterium
GGGACAGTCGCGCGTACAGCGCAGGATCGCCGAGCAGACGGGTCTATCTTGTCCGCCATCGCCCGGGGCTGGCGAGCCGGAAACACGATTGCCGTTTCGCCGTCCACCAGATGGCCCGCGAACATGGGGTGGTCAGAGGCGATGATCGGGGTGCGCGCGCCCAACGCCTCGTAGATCGCCAACGGAAGTCCCTCGGGAAGTTGTGGTGGCTGGGCACCACGACCAGGTCGGCCTGGCGCATCCGCTCGAACACCTCTGCATTCGTAATTTGGCCCAGGAACTCGACGCGGTCAGCGATGCCGGCTTTCTCGGTCTGATCGCGGAACCGCTCCACCTGCCCTTCCCCGGCAAGTGATTCGCTTCGCGATAGTCGCCGGCATACTGCACGAGCAGGATTCGCATGGGTCGCCCTCCAGTGCCGCCACATTCTGACGGGCAATGAAGAATGTTAGCCGCCGTCGGCCAAACAGGCACAAGCCCAACTGCTTCTCCAGCTATCTGCTGTGGACTTGACCCCGTTGGACAGACACGGGGTCAGGCGGCTTGTGCCGTCTGAGCGTAGACCTGCTCGATCCAGTCACCGACGGCAAACTTGGCCCCAGGCACGGCATCAACACGCTACCCGGTGCCCCTGGGTACTTCGGATGCTGGTTGTTTGCTGTCACTCGGCGATACGCGCCGCGGGTAAAGCGCCCTGTGCGCTGCCACGACAGTCTGCTCGCCGACGACGAACAGCTCGTGCTGTACTGGCATCCCCAACTCGAGGCGCCTCGTTGGGCCCGCTCTGGTACTGATCGTCCAGCGCCGCTGTGGCCTTTATCGCGGCTGTGGTGAATCGGATGAGCTGTGAGGCTACAGCCAAGAACGTCACTTCTATCGTGATCGCGGTGATCTGGGCGGTGGTCGTCGGGTGGCTCGCGGTATGGCCGTATCTCGGTGGGTGGACAACGTATTTCGTCATCACCGACCGGCGGGTGAGGTTTCGGCACAGACTGCTCGGCCGGTCCGGGATCTATACCCCGCTCGCCCGCGTCAACAGCGTCGCGTTCTGGCACAGCCTCGCCGAGAAGCTATTCCGCACTGGGGCGGCTGATCATCGACTCGGCGTCACAGGATCCGCGTCGGAGTTCCGCGCTGCCGAGTCCTGCCGATGGTCTTGCCATTCAGAGTTCAGGCTCAACACGACGCGGACAGTGTGTCTGTCAAGAGCCTCATAGCATCAACCGGTAGATACGCTGAAACTGAATCTCAGTGCATGTCAAATCAGCCAGGATCCTAAGAGCGCAGCGCAGCCTTAGGATGCAGCAATCAAGGCCGCTGTCGCGAGAAATTGACCACATCAGAAACACCGCAGGTAGAATACCATATGAATGCCTTAAGAGACTTTGCTAGGAAGCCTGTAGCTCCGAAAACGTGATCTGTATCATGTTTAGGAGCAAGCTGGCTTGTGATCATGACCTGATCGGTGTCAGTATTAGCTAGAGAGTCGAAGAGCAAACATAGATATGTCCTTGATAAGTCCACTATCCACCCCAGTTGTCCAGACCGTTAGCGGGTCTGCGCGTACAGCGAAGGGGTAAGTGGTTGCGGTTAGCGTCGGCGGTTGGGATCGCGCTCATCGTGAATCTCCTCGTGAATCTCCTTATGGCGATGTTGTGCGGCTATCGACCGAGCAGCCGTTCGACGACATCTGGTTATCCGGGCAGATTCCCAGGAAGGGTGACTCGCGCGCGCCAGCGCAGGCGTTGTGTCACTGGCCGTTCTCTTGGTTTGGTCGAACTCCCGGGGGGCAGACACCGCAAAATGCCGGCGGACACATCTCACCACGGGAAGTCGGTGATCGCTTGAGGTGTTTCGTTTGCTCAGAATAGACGTTGGAAGTACATGCTCGGGGCTCTTCGCCTTGGGTGCGAACATGCGGATCCGTATCATCGGTGGCCGTCGTTCATGTTGCTACTTGTGGGGGAGGCCGGTGGTTCGAGTGAAAGCGTTGCTCGCGGTACTGCTTCTCGCCCTGCTCGCCGGCTGCGCATCTGCGCCGCCGCCGGGACCGGCACAGGCAGAAGACCACGGGGACAACGTCGGCGGCACCGCACCCGTGGCATATCTCGATCCGACGGTGGCGGACAACATATCCTGGTCGCGGCTCATCACCTACGCCTCCCGCAACGGTGTCGACGATTCGCTGAACCACGTCACGGCGTCGATCTACGTGCCCAAGGGGACGCCTCCCAAAGACGGCTTCCCGATCGTGGCTCTCGGTCGCCCGGTCACCGGCACCGGAGACGGTTGTTCAGCCTTGTCCAGTGCTGTCGTCGATCCGTCGCCGACGATCGTCGCCCTGCTGCAGGCCGGCTATGTCGTGACCGTTCCCGACTACGTGGGTCTCGGCCGGCCCTGGGACAACGAGGCGAACTTTCATCCGTTCCTGGACTCGGCCACCGCCGCGCAGAACACGATCGACGCTGTCCACGCGACCCGCAATGTCGTCCCGCAGGCATCGGCCTCGTGGGTGGCGCTGGGCACCGGGCAGGGCGGCCAAGCGGCTTGGGCCGCCAACGAACTGGCGGACAACTACGGGTACGGAAATCTGAAGGGTACGGTCAGCGTCTCACCCACCGCTGACGTCGTAGGACTGAGCGACGCCGCCGCGGCCGGCACCCTCACCCCGGAACAACAACTGGCCTACATCGCATATCTGGATGCGCTCAGCAAGGAATACGAAGACGACTTTCACCTCGACGACTACCGACGGGGGATCGTCGCCGACAACTGGGATCTGCTGCTGGGCTGTGGGAGCGACCAGGCCGCGAAACGCGCGTCGATCAGCGCGCAGATAACACCCGACGACCTGCGTCCCGCCACTCCTGATGCGCTGGCCGGACTGCGCGGCTTTCTGCAGAAAACCAATCTGCCGCAAGCCCCCACAAAGGTTCCGATGCTGGTGTCCTACGGCACGGGAGATCCGCTGATCCCGGCCGAGTGGACAAAGCGTGCCCTTGATCGGGCGTGCGAGATGGGCGACGTCGTCACCGTCCAGAAGCAACCCGACGGCAGTCCCCCTGCCATCGACACGGCCACCATGCTGAGCTGGATCGCCGACCGGTTCGCTGACCGACCCGCACCGAACGACTGCTCAGCGGTTACTGATGCGACCGCGCCGCCACCACCGGTGCAGGCGCCGGAAATCGGCAAACAGCTCCCGCCACCCGCGGTCGCAGCGCCGACCAACACCGACGTCGCCGCGGCCCGCAGCGCGAGTACCTCACTCATCAGCGGCTGGCTGCCGATCGCCATCCAGGCCGCTGCCTTTGCGCTGCTCATGGCCGCCGTCGGTTGGCGGTCCCGACGGTGGCTGCTGCGGTGGCTGCCCGTCGCGGGCGCCGTGGGCCTCATCGTCGCGGCGATCGCGTACGGGTACGTCGACTACCAGGGCTGGGGCCACGACTCCCCGTGGGGGATGTGGGCGTGGATCGCCGCGACTGGGCTCGCCCTCGCGGTGGCGGTGTTGGGGTGGCCCGGCGCACCCTGGTGGCGTCGAACCGTTTCCATCCTCGCGGTGCCGCTCGCGGCGATCAGCGCCGCCAACGTGCTCAATGCCTCGCTGGGTTACGTGCCCACCGTGCAAACGGCTTGGCAGCAGGCCACCGGTGTCCAGCCACCGGATTGGGTCGACCAGTCGAGTCTTGCCGCGATGATGCACGACGGCGTGCGCCCGACCCGGGGAACGATCGTGTCGGTGACGACCCCTGGCGATCAGTCCGGTTTCGCCCACCGCAATGAGCTGGTGTATCTACCCCCGGCCTGGTTCGCATCCAGCCCTCCGCCCCGGTTGCCGGTGATCATGATGATCGGCGCCGAAATGAGCAGTCCCACCGACTGGCTCTACGCCGGGGACGCGTTGCGGATCCTCGACGACTTCGCCCTGAAACATGGCGGCATGGCCCCGTTGGTCGTGTTTCCCGACGCCACCGGCGCGTTCAGCAACGACACCGAGTGCGTCAACGGGACGCGGGGCAACGCCGCCGATCATCTCACCAAAGATGTAGTGCCCTACATGGTTTCACAGTTCGGGGCCAGTGCTGATCCGTCCAATTGGGGCGTCCTGGGCTGGTCTACCGGCGGCACGTGTGCGCTCAACCTGTCGGTCATGCATCCAGAGCTGTTCAGCGCCTTCGTCGATCTCGACGGCACGCTTGGGCCGAACGCGGGGAGTAAGGAACAGACGATTGCGAGGCTGTTCGGCGGTGACGCCGACGCGTGGGCAGCGTTCGACCCCAAGAGCGTTGTCGAAGCGCACGGTCAGTACCGCGGTATGTCGGCGTGGATCGGCGTATCAGGCGATACACCGACGGTGTACCGCGCCGGCGGTTCGAGTCTTCCGCCCGGCGACCCCTTCGGAGACTGGACGACGTATTCGGAGGAATACGCGAGTACCGCAAATCAGCTGTGCCAACTCCTGAGCGCGCACGGTACCGAATGTGTGGTGTCGGGTTACGGTGGCGCACACGACTTCCCGTCCGCGGCCATCGGCCTGACGAACGCGCTGCCATGGCTCGCGGGCAAGATCGGTACCCCAGGTGTTCCCGCAGAGCCGATGCCTGGGGCGCCGCCAAGCCCCTGACACTTAGCGCTGCGGCTTTCTTTCGTTGCGTGCCTCCGCCTGGCCGACAAGGAAGCCGCCACCGGCCAACGCCACGTACATACGGCCGCCGACCTGTGGGTCGCCCGAGATGGCACGGATACCCATGTAGAGCCCGCCGGGGTCTCCCGACAGCCGCTGCCAGTGTGTTCCGTAGTCGGTAGAGCAGTAGATGCCGGTGGCGCCGTCGACGGCGCCGTAGGAGTACAGCGTGGCGTTCCCGTTCCCTCCCGCGATCGGCGCACCAACTCCCATGCCGAGCGCACCTTGGAGTGAGCACATCTTCTCCCACTGCACTCGGTCCCGGCTCCGGTAGAAGCATCCGCCGCCCGTGCCCGGGGCCGCGATGAGATATCCGCCCGCCGCCACCAGAGTGCTGTCGTACTTGAAGCCGTTACCGCCGTCCGCAGCGGGGCCGGACGACCACGTGACATTCCAGGTGGCGCCCCCGTCAACCGATGCCCAGAGGATGGCTGCGCCGGTGGCGTCCGACCCCAGCGCGTAGAAGTGGCCCTGCGCAATTGGATCGGCGACAAGGATTTTCCGCGCTTGGACGTACTTGTTGTGGAGATACTGCCCCGCATCAAGCCCGTTCATCTGCCCGCGCGACCAGGTGGTACCTGCGTCGTGTGAGTAGTAGACCTTGGTGTCGAGGCCCGTCAGGTTGGAGGGCACCCAGACCAGGTTGCTGTTGTTGGACGCGGAAACGGCGATGTTCCCGAACAGGAGATCGGCCGGCGCGCTGCCGTCGACCAGCGCATAGAACCGGGTCCATGTCGCGCCCCCGTTGGTCGAATAGCCCGACGCCCGGCGTTCCGGCGAAGTTTTTCCGGTCACGTCCTGGTGATCGTCGAGGATCGCCACCAAGAAGCGGGGATCGGTAGGGGAAGCATTGATGTCCCACGCCGATCCGAATTGAGTCGTATACGGAAACCCGGCCTCCTGTCCGTTGGCCGGCTTCCGGTTGGTTGGATCCGGATGCCGCATCAGACCCCGGTCCCACTGGGCGGTGAGCAGGGGTGCATCCAGCGGCTTGTAGACGGCGTTGCCCACGAACTCTTCGATTCCGGCACTGGCGAACTGCCACGGCAACGAATCTTTGAATGCAGAATCGGTGCGCCACATGCCAACACCCTCCGCGAACCACATCTGGCCGTTGAAGAAGCGGATCTGTCCGGTGGACAGGTAATCGAACACATCGGACTTCACCGGCCATGTCGTGCCATCCGCGCCTGCGTGGAGGCTCGAAGGCATGGCGACCCAATCCGGCTGCGGCGCAGTGCCATTTCGCGTTGCGAAGATCCCGGCCCCGCTGACCACACTGTCGGATGCAACCACCAGGGTGCCCGGACTGTTCGGGTCGGACGCCACGGTCAGCCAGCGCCCCCCGGCGGATGGGGCGATATCGACCACTCCTCCCGTCGCGTCCACCCGTCTCACGGACGAGGGGTTGCCGCCCCCCACTCCGTAGAAGCAGGCGACCAATGCATCGCCCGGTGTCAGGGCGATATCGCTCACGAACCCGTTGGAAAACGGCGACGCGAGCGTCCACGATCGACCTGCATCCGGCGACCGCATCAGCCCTACACCGGCGACTCCTGCCCACACCACACTGTGCCGGCCGGCGACGACGGGGCTCGACGGATCGATGACCACAGATGTCACGCCGATGCTGTACAGGTTCGAGTTCTGGTCGATAGCAGGAGGAGTCATGACGGAGTTCCACGTCTTCCCCCCGTCTCGCGACAGCTGCAGGCCGTCCCTGCGGGTACCGACAAAGAGCACGTTCGGATCGGACGGATCCACCGCGATTCGCGCCCCGCTCTGCCGGCCCTCGTCGTTGCCTCCGACGTACCACTGGGTCGGCTGCACGGTCCAGGTCCTGCCGCTGTCGTGCGACCGAAGGATGCGTGCCCCTGGGGAATCCGCCGACGTCGAGCCCACGAGCATGTAGACGATGGCCGGATCCGACGGCGCGGCGCCGAGCGCCTCGACGACATAGTCGCTACTGCGACGATCGGATGCGATGGCCGACGTGGTAACCATCTGTTCCCACCGCTGCTTGGCCTTGTCGAACCGGTACGCCCCTCCGACGTCGGTTCGCGCATACATGCTCCCGCCTTGAACGGCGAGCCCGGTGATGTAGCCCCCTCCGCGAATCACGACACTGGAAAACTGCTCGCGACCCCGTTCCGCCTTCGGATGCGCGTGCGTGACGAGGACCAGTACGAGAATCAGCCCGAGGCCTGCCGCGAGAACTGCTGCGAGAGCCCGCCTCCGGCGGGGCGCGACGCGATGTCTCATGAGTCGGCAGTGAGAACCGACGAAGCCCGACCAGCCCCGTGCACAGGAACGGACCGGTCCCCGTGTGGTTCCCCTGCGATGGCATCAGCGGTTTGCTGGACGGGGTAACCGTCCTCGGCCGACAGTCGCTTCGTCCTGCCGAGAACGACCAGCGTGGCGACGAGTAAGAAGAGTGTCGAAGGGGCAGCGAGTGTCGTCTCGACTCTGTTGTCGATGAGGAGAACCACAGTCAAAATTGGCGCCCAAGACGACAAGGGGGAGTCGGATTTCAGGTAAAAAGCCATTCCGCGAACGGCGACAAAAAGCAGCACCAGAAGCAGCAAGGCCAGACCTATCGCCCCGACCTGCACTTGCGCGTCAAGATATCCGTTGTGCGAGTGCGGGACCTCGAATCCCACGGACCTATTGATCAGTCGATGTAGCGGCACCGGAGCCCACACTGCCCCCCAGCCCTGGCCAAGCCACGGCTGAATGGCGATGACTTCACGCACCGCTGGCCATATCTGCGTTCGCCCGGTGAGCGTGGAGTCTCGGCCGACCAATTCATACAACTGGTCGAGGTGAGCGGTGAGGTAGGGGATGGTTGCTGCAACTGGCAGCGTGACCGCCGCTAGCGCCCACCCTCGCCGAGCTGGCGCAACCCGGCGAGGCAGCGCCAGTGCAACAGCCATCAAAATTGCGACCACGGCCAGAATGAGACAGGTGGCCGACTTGGTGGACAACACGCCCCCGAATAGGAATGCGCCGAGGATGATTTTGTGCATTCGAGCCCAACGTCCCCGAAATTCGAATGCCAGGGTGGCAACCAGTCCGAGAAGCAGAACAAACGCCAGGGAGTTCCGGTCGAGCATGATCCCCTGGAGGCTGCCTCCCTCGTACGGGTCAGAAACCAAACCGTATGCGGGAAACGCTGCCCCGACGGCGATTGACATCACGAGCACGGCAAGGCAGCCCGCCATCACTCCGCCGACCAGCGCCCGCAGCGAGCAGAACGAGGCCACGAGCGATGCCATTCCCGCGACGCAAATGATCACGATTGACTCGGCAGCACTAAATTTCCGCGCTCCGGACCACGCCGTGGTTGTGACGAACCAAAAGACCATGACCACGACTGAAAATGGCACCCGGACTGACCTCAAGCCCGCCACCGTGCGACTCGCCAGATATAGAGACGTAAGAAAGAGGGGCAGGATGAACGGCAGCAACCGCAAGAAATTCAATTCTCGGGGCCGCACGAGTACTACTAATGCAAGCGCAACGACCGCAGCGGCCTTGATCTGGTTATCGAATCCCTGCGCGCTTCCATCATTTTCGAGGCCTCCGGAGCGTTCAGAGGATATGGAGTGCACGGTCCGCGTATCGATCGAGGTCAACTGGACACCTTGTTCCGCGCCGGGCAACAGGCGGTGGCGGCCACTTCGGGCGCAACATCACTCAACCTCGCGCTCACCGCGTTCGCAATAGCCATGGCGCAGGCAGGAGATTCGTCCCGCACTTGCAAGGAAACGAAGACTTTGGCATGGGACTCGTACAGAGGCGTGCCGGCAGCTCCGTTGGCAGTGGCGATTCTGTTCGGATCAAGCTTCCAGGGCGCGGAACCGATCATGCGCACGCTTGTATTCGCCATTGTTCCCTTGCTGATGGTCGACCTGATCTTCGCAGCTTTGATCGTGCTGGGCCGTCAGCGCGACCTACTCATAGTCTCCGCCGGGAGTGCCATTCTCAACGTCGGAGCTCTTTGTGTCCTGTGTCCCCTCCTGGGGCGCCTCCGGAGCACCGTCCTCAGTTACAGTCTCGCGAGCGTGCTGGGCTTTGCGGTTCTGGCGCGCGCCACGCCGCAACTGGAACAATCGAAAATGGAGCCTTTTCGATCCGTCACGCCGGCGCCGGTTCAAGTTGACATTGCGAACCACTCCGGCCGCAACAGCAAATCCAAGTACGAGGCCAGCCACAGTCCCGAGCAGCAAGTACAAGGACACCTTCGGAGTGACTGGCGTCTGCGAGGCAGTGGCAGGCTCAATCAAGGTGATTTTCACCGGCGAAATGCCGGTTTGCGTGGTACTCAATTCGGCCGCAACATCACTCAACCTCGCGCTCACCGCGTTCGCAATAGCCATGGCGCCGGCAGGAGATTCGTCCCGCACCGAGATGGTGAGGACATTGCTCTGGAGCGGAGCGGAGGCGTCGATCCTGCTCGCAAGCTCTGACGAGCTGGTTTTGAGACCCAACTTGTCTCTCACCGCGTCCAAGACAATGGGGGTCACCGCGACCACCGCGTATCCTTGCACTGCCTGTTGGGTGAAAGTATTGCCTAAAACGAGGTCCTGGACACTAGCTGTCGACTGTAAGGAAACGAAGACTTTGGCATGGGACTCGTACAGCGGCGTGCGGGTGTACGTGTACAGTGCGGTCAAACCTGCAACCACTACTGTCACGCTGAGGATGATCCACCACCCTCGGCGCACTACTTTCAGGTAATCCCGAATCTGCATTACCCCACTCTAACCGCGGTAACCGGGTCGCCTATCGCCCGATCTAGCGAACCCGTCTGTAGGATACAGCAATGAGTCCGCGGCGCGCGCTACGGTGCTAGGCACCCGCTTCCGCTTGAGCGCGCCATTGCCGCTTGGCAGATCAGCTACCGACGTCGGTGTCTGGTGGACGCTCTCTCGCCCTCTCGCGGCAGGCTGCCATCGTACGATCAGGCCGAGTGGGACCGCTCGACGAGTAAGGAGGGCGACGTCGATGACAGCGACGGAAAGCAGTCATGACCGAGGCGCGCCTCAGGAGAAGTCAGCAACCATCAGCGTGGTTGTGCCGACGAGGAATAGACCTGAAAGTGTGGTCAGGGCGGTCCGAAGTGCGCTCGACCAAACCCTTCCTCCTCACGAAATCGTTGTCGTCGTTGACGGACCCGACTCGGCAACCGTCCGAGCCCTGGAAGGCATCGGTGATCCACGGGTGGTCGTTCTCGAACTGGCCCAGAACGGCGGGGCCGCACGAGCACGGAATATAGGGGTCAGCAACAGCGCGGGAGATTGGGTCGCTTTTCTCGACGATGACGACGAATGGCTTCCCAGCAAGCTTCGTGCGCAGGCGCGTCCCGCAGCCTCCGCGACGGATGTACGCCATCTCGTTCTCGCGACCGGTGTTGAGCGCAAGGGGGATTCAACGTCCGATTGGTGGCCGCTGCGATCACCGTACGCCCAGGAGCGGGTAACGGATTATCTGTTCGTGCGCCGGCGACCTGGCGAAGGCTATTTGCAAACTTCGACCATCATGCTTCAACGCGAGCTCGCGCTGGCGTGTCCTTTCCCCGAGCACTTGCGAATTCACGAGGACTACGACTGGTTCATCGAACTCGAGAAGGCGGGCGCTACCTTCCTGGTTGATCTTGAGACCCTTGTCGTTTTCAATTCACCTAGCGCGAGGGTTTCACTCAGCTCGGACGTGCAGTGGACATACCTCACTAGCCTGGGCCCTTAGCCGAAAGAGCGACATGTCGCAGCGCGCGTTCACCGACTTCTGCCTCACAGAGGTGGCCAGAGCCGCCCGCGCGACGGGAGGTCTATGGGCCGAAGTTGCGGTTTTCTTCGTTGCTTCGGTGGGCAGGCTCAGCTGGTTCTCAACAGCCAGGTTTCTTGCGATTTGCCTCCTGCCAGCCGAGGCCAGGCGACGCATGGCAGAGATCCTTGCGCAGGTAACTTCCCCTCGTCTGGCGGCATTGCGACATCGCCTAATCAGCAAAGCCCGAAGGAGCCGGTGTCGCGCGGGTTTGCACACCGATCTGCACCGCGGCCAGCCGAGTCCGGGAGAAGCACCCAGGCTCGCTGCGGGTTAGGCTGACGGCCTGAGAGCAGTTCAGAAAGTTCTCACAGCGTCCTTCCGTGGACCTGTGTCGGCCGGGCTCGTGGCGACCGGGCTGCTCGGTCCATGGTGGCGGATGGGAGCCGCTCACCGCCCCGCAAATCCTCGACCTGCTCGCCGCGGACGCAACCGAACGACGTGAGCGGGCAGGCGTTAGCAGATGACGGTCAGGCCAGACGAGAGGCAGGCGGCAAGACTCAGACCGGGACCAACTCGACGCCGGCCAGCGCGACGGCGTCGTCGCGTTCGGGCGCGGTGACGACCGCTCGGAAGCCGTCGCCTTCCTTCCAGATGCTCGCCTTGAGCGTCTCGCCGGGGAACACCACGCCTGCGAACCGGGCGCCGTAGCTGCCGACCCGCGCGGTGTCGCCGTCGAGCAGCGCGTCCACCATCGCCTTGCACGTCATCCCGTAGGTGCACAGCCCGTGCAGGATCGGCCTGGGAAAGCCTGCGGCGGCGGCGAATTCGGGATCGGAGTGCAGCGGGTTGCGGTCGCCGCACATCCGGTACAGCAGCGCCTGCTGCGGCGACACCGGGATGGACAGCTCGAAGTCGGGTGCCCGCTCGGGCGGCTCCGACGACGTCGACGGGCCGCGCTCACCGCCGAACCCGCCCTCGCCGCGGGCGAAGATCGACCGCTTCTGCGTCCACAGCGGCGTGCCGTCCGGGGTGGTGACCGTCGTCTCCGACCAGATCACCGCGGCCTTGCCCTTGTCCCAGATGTCGGTGAACTTGGTGACCGCGCGGCCGGTACCCGACGGCGGGATCGGCGCGGGCGCGCGACACCGCCTCGCTGGCGTGCAGCACCTTGCTCAGCTCGATGTCGATGCCGGGGAACTTCACCGTCGGCGGCTTGGTGTCATGGAAAGCTCGCGGCCACGTTGCCGAACGTCGGCAGCACCTGCGGGGTGTCGTCGACGAGATAGCGCAGCTCGCGCTTGTCCATCGGGTCCCGCCCGGCACCGAGGCCGAGGTGGTAGAGCTGGATATCGCTACTGGTCCAGGAGAATTCGACCGGATCGAGCTCCGCGCCGAGCGCCTCGTCGAGATTGATCGGCATGTCAGCCCTTCCCCGCGATGTGCAGCGCCGCCAGGTAGCCGAACGCCATCGCAGGGCCGATCGTGCCGCCGGGTCCCGGGATACGTGTGGCCCATCACCGGCGCACTGACATTGCCCGCGGCGTAGAGGCCGTCGATCACCGAACCGTCGTCACGCAGCGCGCGGCCGTGCACGTCGGTGCGGATGCCGCCCTTGGTGCCGAGGTCGCCGGGCACCATCTTGGCCGCGTAGTACGGCGCGTGGCTGATCTCGCCGAGGTTCGGGTTCGGCTTGTTGGTCGGGTCGCCGTAGTAGCGGTCGTAGGCGCTCTCGCCGCGGTGGAAGTCCTCGTCGACGCCCGAGCGCGCGAACCCGTTGAACCGCTCGACCGTCGCGGCCAGCGCGTCGGCGGGCAGCCCCGCCTTTGCGGCCAGCTCCTCGAGCGTGTCGGCCGTGACGATGACGCCGGACTCCATCCACTTCTTCGGAATGCGTTGTCCCGGTTGCAGTCCCGCGAAGATGTAGCGGTCGCGGTACTGCTGGTCGAAGATCAGCCAGGCCGGGAATGTTCTCGCCGGGGCCCGGGCCCTGGCCGTACTCGCCGCCGTACATGTGGTGGCACGGCCTCGACGTAGGGCATCGACTCGTTCATGAACCGCTTGCCCGACATGTTGACGATGATCGACTCCGGGGGAGTTGCGCTCCGACAGCGCGATCCACGGCGCGCCGACCAGCGGCACCGTCGGGCTCCACCACGCGTCCTCCATGATGTCCAGTGCGGCGCCGAGCTTTTCGGCCGCGAGGATGCCGTCGCCGGTGTTGGCCTTGGCGCCGACCGTCCATTCGGTGGTGATCGGGGCGCGCTGGTACTTCACCCGCATCTGCTCGTTGTGCTCGAAGCCGCCGCGAGCCGAGGATCACGCCGCGACGGGCCCGGATCAGTTCGGGCTCAGCCGATTCCGGTGCATTCGTGTCGCGGACATAGATTCCGCGCACCACACCGTCCTCGACGTACAGGTCGGTCAACGCCGTGTTCAGCCGCACGGGCACCCCGGCCTTCTGCAGGCCGATCCGCAGCGGCGCGATCAAGGCACGGCCCATGCCGACGAGGTTCTTGCCGGTCGCCTTGGCCCACACCGTGCGGGCGCCGACCTTGAGGCTGCGCAGCACGCCGCGCGGATGCCGCTTGAGCATGGTTCAGCCGGACGTAGTCCTGCTGCATCACAACGACGTTCAGCGGGACCTTGCCGTACGGCGGCTCGAGGCCGTCCAGGTCGGCGCCGAGTTTCTTGGCGTTGAACGGCTTCGGCTCGATCGAGCGGCCACCGGCACGACCGCCGGGCGACTCCGGGTAGTAGTCGGAGTAGCCGGGCACCCAGCACATCTTCAGCGGCGTGTTCTTCAACACGAACGACAGCATCTCGGGGCCGCGCTCGAGGTAGGTGTCGATGCGTTCCGGTTCGACGACGTCGCCGATGATGCCGTGCAGGTATGTGCGCGCCGCCTCTGCCGTATCGGTGACCCCGTCGCGCTTGAGGACCTCGTTGTTCGGGATCCACACGCCGCCGCCCGATCGCGCGGTGGATCCGCCATAGTGCGCGGCCTTTTCGACGACTACTGTTGAAAGGCCCTGATGAGCGGCGGTGAGGGCAGCGACCATGCCGGCGGCGCCGCTCCCGACCACGACGACGTCGAACTCCTGTCCTGTCATGTAGAACACGTTATAGAATTGCCCGGCCACCGAACAACTGCCCCGGTCGGAGAATACGAGGGGACTTCGCCAAATGCTGACTGTCCAGGTGCGTGACGAGCTGGCCGCCGACCTCGCGGAGGCCGAGCGCAGCCGGGTCGCCATCGCCCCGTTGACCACCGGCAACCCCGACATCGACGTGGTCGACGCCTACGAGATCCAGCTGATCAACATCCGGCAGCGGGTCGCCGAGGGCGCCCGGGTGATCGGCCACAAGGTGGGGCTGTCGAGCAAGGCGATGCAGAAGATGATGGGCGTCGACGAGCCCGACTACGGCCATCTGCTCGACGAGATGGCAGGTCTTCGAGGACCGGCCGGTGCCCGCGGGCAGATATCTGTACCCGCGCGTCGAGGTCGAGGTCGGGTTCGTGCTGGCCGACGATCTGCCGGGCGAGGGCTGCACCGAGGACGACGTGCTGGCCGCGACGGCCGCGTTCGCCCCGGCGATCGAGTTGATCGACACCCGCATCAAGGACTGGAAGATCAAGCTGTGCGACACGATCGCCGACAACGCGTCCTCGGCGGGCTGGGTGCTCGGCGAGGCGCGGGTGTCGCCCAAGGACATCGACATTCAGAACATCGACGCGGTGCTGACCCGCAACGGTGAGGTCGTCGCCAAGGGCCGCAGCGACGCGGTGCTCGGCAATCCGGTGACCGCGGTGGCGTGGCTGGCCCGCAAGGTGGACAGCTTCGGCGTTCGGTTGAAGGCCGGAGACATCGTGCTGCCCGGGTCGTGCACCAAGGCGTTCGACGCACAACCCGGGTGACGATTTCGTCGCCGACTTCGACGGGCTGGGTTCGGTCCACCTGTCGTTCGAATAGGAAAAGGAATGCCCACTCAAACTCATCCGCAAGGCATCCGTCGCCATCGTCGGATCCGGCAACATCAGCACCGACCTGCTGTACAAGCTGTTGCGCTCGGAGTGGCTGGAGCCGCGCTGGATGGTCGGCATCGACCCGGACAGCGAAGGCCTGGCGCGGGCCCGCAAGCTCGGCCTGGAGACCAGCGCACGAGGGTGCGGACTGGCTGCTGGGTCTCGACGAGAAGCCCGATCTGTTGTTCGAGGCCACCAGCGCCTACGTGCACCGCGACGCCGCGCCGCGCTACGCCGAGGCCGGCATCCGGGCCATCGACCTGACGCCGGCCGCCGTCGGACCCGGGGTGATCCCGCCCGCGAACCTGCGCGAGCACCTCGATGCGCCGAACGTCAACATGGTCACCTGCGGTGGCCAGGCGACCATCCCGATGGTCTACGCGGTGTCGCGCGTCGTCGACGTGCCCTACGCCGAGATCGTCGCGTCGGTGTCGTCGGTGTCGGCGGGGCCGGGCACCCGGGCCAACATCGACGAGTTCACCAAGACCACCAGCAAGGGCGTCGAGACGATCGGCGGCGCCAAGCGCGGCAAGGCGATCATCATCCTCAACCCGGCGGATCCGCCAATGATCATGCGCGACACCATCTTCTGCGCGATCCCCGAGGACGCCGACCACGACGCGATCGCGCAGTCCATCCGCGACGTCGTCGCCGAGGTGCAGACCTATGTGCCCGGCTACCGGCTTGCTCAACGACCCGCAGTTCGACGAGCCGTCGGTGGTCAACGGCGGCAACCACGTCGTCACCACGTTCGTCGAAGTGGAGGGTGCGGGCGACTACCTGCCGCCCTACGCTGGAAACCTGGACATCATGACCGCCGCGGCCACCAAGGTCGGCGAGGAGATCGCGAAGGAGAGCCTTTCCGCGACGGCCGGAGGAGGCCAAGCATGAGCACCGAGGACATCTACTTCAACCCGATGTGGGACGTCCGGATGACGGACACGTCGCTGCGGGACGGCTCGCACCACAAGCGCCACCAGTTCACCAAGGACGAAGTGCGGCGCGATCGTCGCGGCACTCGACGCCGCCGGTGTGCCGGTCATCGAGGTCACCCACGGCGACGGGCTGGGCGGGTCGAGCTTCAACTACGGCTTCTCCAAGACGCCCGAGCAGGAACTGATCAAGCTCGCGGCCGAGACCGCCAAGGAATCCAAGATCGCCTTCCTGATGCTGCCCGGTGTCGGCACCAAGGAGGACATCAAGGAGGCGCAGAACAACGGCGGCTCGATCTGCCGGATCGCCACCCACTGCACCGAGGCCGACGTGTCGATCCAGCACTTCGGGCTGGCCCGCGAGCTCGGGCTGGAGACCGTCGGCTTCCTGATGATGAGCCACACCATCCCGCCGGAGAAGCTGGCGGCCCAGGCCCGCATCATGGCCGACGCCGGCTGCCAGTGCGTCTACGTCGTCGACTCGGCGGGCGCGCTGGTGCTCGAGGGCGTGGCCGACCGCGTCGCCGCGCTGGTCGCCGAACTCGGCGACGACGCACAGGTCGGCTTCCACGGCCACGAGAACCTCGGCCTCGGCGTCGCCAACAGCATCGAGGCGGTGCGCGCCGGCGCCAAGCAGATCGACGGATCGCTGCCGCCGGTTCGGCGCGGGCGCGGGCAACGCGCCCGTCGAGGCGCTGATCGGGGTGTTCG
Organism: uncultured Actinomycetota bacterium; assembly: GCA_963813275.1. Lineage (GTDB taxonomy): Bacteria > Actinomycetota > Actinomycetes > Mycobacteriales > Mycobacteriaceae > Mycobacterium. The sequence goes on from CAWEYH010000010.1 coordinate 16,121, forward strand.
ACAAGATCGGCGTCAAGACCGGCATCGACTTCTTCGACATCGCCGACGCCGCCGAGGAGGTCGTCGCGCCCGCGATGCCCGCCGAATGCCTGCTCGACCGCAACGCGCTGATCATGGGCTATTCCGGGGTGTACTCCAGCTTCCTCAAGCACGCCATCCGCCAGTCCGAGCGCTACGGCGTGCCCGCGCACCAGCTGCTGCACCGCGCCGGTCAGCGCAAGCTGATCGGCGGCCAGGAGGACCAGCTCATCGACATCGCGCTGGAGATCAAGCGCGAACAGGAGAGCGGCGAGAAGGTCGCCCGCTAGCGCGATTCGACTGGCAGAATCGGCATTCGTGCGCGGAATTATCCTGGCGGGGGGAACGGGAACTCGGCTGCACCCGATCACCCTGGGAGCCAGCAAGCAGTTGCTGCCGGTATTCGACAAGCCGATGATCTATTACCCATTGTCGACGTTGATGCTCGCCGGCATACGCGACGTCATGGTGATTACGACCCCCGCGGATGTCGGAGCTTTCGTCCGATTACTCGGAGACGGCCATCAGTTCGGCATTTCGATCACCTACGCCGTTCAACCGTCACCTGATGGGCTCGCCCAGGCCTTCGTGATCGGCCGCGATCACATCGGGACCGATTCGGCAGCACTTGCGTTGGGCGACAACATTTTCTACGGGCCCGGCCTCGGGTCACAACTCGGACGATTCAGCGACATCGACGGCGGAACCATCTTCGCCTATCGCGTCGCGGCGAGACGGTCACCCGCTAGGGCGGCTAAGCAACTTTTTTCCGCTGTCCGTTATCGGCCGCTGCCCAGGCACGACGGCGGTGCGGCTACTACGCCACGTCGTCGCGCATGTCGTTTAGCGGTTGGGCATTCGGTGAAGCCTCGGGGGGTGCGACACACGAGTCGCACACCGAAGGAGTGATTTTATGAAGATGTCCGCAACGACAGTCCGTCGCGGCCTGTACGGCATGATGGCCGGTGGCCTGCTCAGTGGCGCTGCCTCCGCGGCAATCCTCATGCCGGCGGCCAACGCGGCGCCGGAGACCCCGGCCCCGGCCCCGGATAAGTGCACATTCAGCGGCGTGACGAATACGTCGAGCACTGTGTCGGCTCAGACCAGCACGTACTTGGCGTCACACCCGGAGGCCAACCAGGCCCTGACGGATATCGCCAAGCAGCCGATGGATGAGGCTCAGGTGCAGTACCGCGCCTACTTCGCCAAGAATCCGCAGGTTGAAAACGAGCTGAAGACAATCAACCAGCCTGCAGTCGACCTCGTCAGCCAGTGCGGCATCGTGGTCCGGCCAACTCCGATCTCGGAGGCCCTGCAGGGCGTCTAGCCAAGACATCGCGGGCAAGTTGATCACGGCTTCGTTCGCACCGCTCATCGCGTCGGCACTCTCCGCCGGCGCGATGAGTGTTTACTCAGCCCGTCTCGCCTGCCACATTGGTAACACCAAGATCGTCGCTGGCGAATTCATGCTCAGTGATCGGTAACCGACATCAAGGGAGCAACCTCATGACCTCAGACGTGAAAAGCGTTCGGCGAACCGTGTACGGACTGCTTGCAGCGGGGGCGGCCTGCGCCGCATTGGCGATCCCCGCAGCGAGTGCGGATCCGCAAGACACGACGAACCCGGCGCCCGCGGCGGCCACCGACTGCAACGCCGCCACTCTGGCGACGACCATCAGTTCGGTGACTTCGAAGCTGTCGACGTACTTCGCGGCCCATCCGGACGCCAATCAGGCGCTGATCGACGCGACGCGTCAGCCGGCCTTCACCGCGGTCGGGCAGTTCGACGACTACATCTCGGCGCACCCGGATCAGGCCGACGCCATTCGCGAGATCCAGGCGCCGCTGGCGGCATTCAAGGATCGGTGCGGCATGCAGGTGTCGCCGACCGACGCCCTCACGGTGTTGGCGGACGTCTAGCCGGGGAGCACGGGCTTGGCTCCGCCGAGCCTGCTGGTGAGGACATCGGCCGTCGCCATCAGCGCGCGGGCGCGCTTGGCGATCTCCGCAGTCGGTCAGGGCGCGGCCGATCTGCAGCGACACCACCATGGCCTGGCGCTGATGGTGGTCGAACACCGGCGCGGAGATGACGCTGATGTCGTGCCGCTGCCGGTTGCCCGAGGTCTCGCTGCGCAGATATACCCGTTCGCCGATATCGGCGATCAGTTCACCGAGCAGTGCGCGCAGTTCGTCGGGCAGCCTGCTCGACATGCCCGCCATCAGGCGTAGAGCCGCCGACCTCCAGGGGTGAGGCGCTCGACGAGATAACCCGTGCGGCGGCATTCGCTCGACCACGCGGTCCAGCCGCTCGCCGTCGGTGCGCAGCGGGATCGTCGGCTCCTTGGCCAGCCAGTCGCGCAGCGCGTCGTCGTCCCACAGCACGAACATCAGACCGACAGGCGGGGCGAACGGGTAGCTCTGACCAACTCCGACCCCGACGTCTGCGCCCGGCGGTCCGACGAGTTCCAGCACTGTGATGCGGTCGTCGATCACCGCGGACAGGGCCGCGGTGGTGCCGGAGAGCGCCGACAGTCGCCGCAACTCCGCCGCGGGCCGCCGGGTCCACCCGCAGCGACTCCTGTGCCGTGTGGCCCAGCGAGATCAGGGCCGGACCCAGCCGATAGGTCTTGTCCTGGGCGTCGCGGACGAGGTAGTCGGATTCGGTCAGCGTGGTGACGATGCCGAGGCACGTCGGCTTGCTCAGGCTCGAGCCGGCGGGCCAGCTCGGAGACCCCGAACCGATCGTGCGGATGACGGGCGAGGAAGTCGAGGACCGCGACGACGCGTGCGGTCGGAGGTGACGAGCGCCCGCTGGACGATCTCGGTTCGGCACCTCAAAAATGTACCGCGTCGTTCCAAATATCGAACGATCTGCGGCGTTGGGCCTGTTGACGCCAATGAGAACACGTTCTAGTTTTTAGGGGTGTACTCCCAGCCACTGGCCGACGCGATCGCCGAGGCCGAGCAATTGGTCGCCGCCGCACCGTTCATCGAATCCGAAGCCGATCTGCTGGAGGGTCTGCAGTATCTGGCCGGGTGCATCGCGGGGTGCACCCACCTGGCGTTCGACTACGACCGCGACCATCCGTTCATGCAGTCGGGCACCGGGCCGTTCACCAAGATGGGCCTCGACAACCCGGACACCCTGTACTTCGGCACCCGGGTGCAGCCGGGCCACGAGTACGTCGTCACCGGTAAGCGCGGCACCACCACCGACCTGAGCTTTCAGATGCTCGGCGGCGAGTACACCGACGACAACGTGCCCGTCAGCCAGGCGGCGTTCGACGATCGCGAGCTCGACGTCGCCGCCGACGGCAGCTTCGAGTGGCGCGTCACTCCGAACAGCCCGTCGCAGTTGCTTGTTCGCGAGGTGTACAACGACTGGTCCGCGCAGCGCGGCTACATCAGCATCGCCAGGACCGACACCGCGGGCACCGCGCCGCCGCCGCTGACCCGGGAACTGATCGAAAAGCGTTACGCGGTAGCGGGAAAGCAACTCGTGCAGCGGGTCAAGACCTGGCTGCAGTTCCCGCAGTGGTTCTACAACACGCTGCCGGTCAACACGATGGTCGCGCCGCGCCTCACCCCGGGCGGGCTGGCCACCCAGTACTCGTCGGTCGGTCACTTCGACCTCGACCCCCGACCAGGCGCTGGTCATCACGCTGCCCGTCACCGACGCGCCGTACCTCGGGTTCCAGCTCGGCAGTCTCTGGTACATCTCGCTGGACTACATCAACCACCAGACCTCGCTGAACGGCACTCAGGCGCAGGCGGATCCGGACGGCAAGATCCGGATCGTGGTCTCCGACGCCAATCCCGGCGTGACGAACTGGGTCGAGACGCTCGGCCACCGCAAGGGCTACCTGCAGTTCCGCTGGCAGCGGCTGTCGCGCGAGCTGACCGAGGCCGACGGTCCCACCGTCGAGCTGGTCGACATCGACAAGGTCGCGGCCGCGCTGCCGTACTACGAGTCGAACAAGATCTCCGATGAGGATTGGCGTGCGCGGATCGCGCTGCGCCAGAAGCAGATCGGCGACAGGATGGTGGGTTAGAAATGGCTGGACTGCTCGAAGACAAAGTCGTCGTGATCAGCGGCGTCGGTCCCGCGCTGGGCACCACGCTGGCGCGGCGATGTGCCGAAGCCGGCGCCGACCTGGTGCTGGCGGCCCGGACCGTCGAGCGGCTCGAGGACGTCGCCAAGCAGGTCACCGACATCGGGCGGCGCGCGGTGACGGTCGGCACCGACATCACCGACGAGGCGCAGGTGAACAACCTCGTCGACGAGACGCTGAAGGCGTACGGCAAGGTCGACGTGCTGATCAACAACGCCTTCCGGGTGCCGTCGATGAGACCGTTGGCCGACACCACCTTCGACCACATGCGCGACGCGATCGAGCTGACGGTGTTCGGCGCGCTGCGGCTGATCCAGGGCTTCACCCCGGCGCTCGCCGAGGCGAAGGGTTCGGTGGTCAACGTCAACTCGATGGTGGTTCGTCACTCGCAGGCCAAGTACGGCGCCTACAAGATGGCGAAGTCGGCACTGCTGGCGATGTCGCAGTCGCTGGCCACCGAACTCGGTGAACAGGGGATCCGGGTGAATTCTGTTCTGCCCGGCTATATCTGGGGCGGCACGCTGCAGGGCTACTTCGAGCACCAGGCCGGCAAGTACGGCACCACCGTCGACGAGATCTACAAGGCGGCCGCCGCCGCATCCGACCTCAAGCGGCTGCCCACCGAGGACGAGGTGGCCTCGGCCATCCTGTTCATGGCCAGCGACCTGTCCAGCGGCATCACCGGCCAGGCGCTGGACGTCAACTGCGGGGAGTACAAGGCATGATGGCCCGCACCGATCCCGGCACGCGTCGACGACCTGCACGCCTCGGCGACGAAGGCGTGCGGCCTCGACGACTTCGGCTCCGACGACGACAACTATCGCGAGGCGCTCGGCACGCTGCTCGAGTCCTACCGGCGCGACGCCGACCTCACCGAGCTCGGCAGCAAGATGAACCGGTTCTTCGTCCGCAACGCGCTGGTCGCGCGGCTGGTGTCCGAGGCGGCGTTCAAGCAGTATCCGCAGCACGCCGACGTGACGATCGAGCGGCCGATCTTCGTCACCGGCCTGCCGCGCACGGGCACCACCGTCGCTCCATCGCCTGCTGACGGCCGACCCGGCGCATCAGGGTCTGGAACTGTGGCTGGCCGAGTTCCCGCAGCCGCGGCCGCCCCGCGAAACCTGGTCGGAGAACCCGGTTTTCGCAGCAGCTCGACGCTCAGTTCACCAAGGCGCACGAGGAGAACCCGGACTACACCGGCCTGCACTACATGACCGCCGACGAGGTCGAGGAGTGCTGGCAGTTGCTGCGCCAGTCGCTGCACTCGGTGTCCTACGAGACGCTCGCCCACCTGCCGACCTACTCGCAGTGGCTGGCCAGGCAGGACTGGACGAAGTCCGTATCAGCGGCACCGCAAGAACCTGCAGTTGATCGGGCTGAACGACGCCGAGAAGCGCTGGGTGCTGAAGAATCCCAGCCACCTGTTCGCGCTCGACGCGCTGTTCGACGACCTATCCCGACGCGCTGGTGGTGCAGTGCCACCGGCCGGTCGAGACGATCATGGCGTCGATGTGCTCGCTGGCCCAGCACACCACCGAGGGCTGGTCGAACAGCTTCACGGGCGACGTGATCGGGCGCGACGCGATGGAGACGTGGTCGCGGGGCCTCGAGTTGTTCAATGCCGAACGCGCCAAACATGATCCGGCGCCAGTTCTACGACCTCGACTACTTCGAGTTCATCGGCCGATCCGCTCGGCACCGTCGAGGGCATCTACCGGCACTTCGGAATCGAGCTGACCGACGCAGGCCCGCGCGCGCGATCGAGGCGAGCCACGCCGAGAGCAAGCAGGGCCCTCGCGCGCCCAAGCACACCTACTCGCTCGCGGACTACGGGCTTGACCGCCGACGCCGGTCAAGGACGCGCTTCAAGCCGCGCGTGTGAAACTAGCCGTCGCCGGGCGATGGGGCGCTCGACACTTCCTCCAGCACCCCTTCGGCGACCGCGTGTTTGATGCTGTCGGCCAGCCTCGGGCACGACCTCGTGCGGGCCGGCTCACCGCCGGACTCGCGCATCTCGGTGAAGAACGCACAGCGCTGGGTCGCTTCGGAGTTCCACTGCACCGACGTGTGGCGGGGCCGAGCTTCTTGACGCTGACCGAGACGTGACAGAACCGGCAGTCGACAGACACCAGTCCGGAGGTCAGGTAGCGCTCGCGGTCACGCTGGGTGGCCTCGCGCACGGCCGCCGCGCGATCCGGGTCGGACGCGAAATTCGGTGCCTTCGACCATGATCCAGCGCTCTTGCCGTTGTCCGGGTGGGCGTGATCGTCGTCGTCATGGGCGCCGTGCAGGGCCAGCATCGACCGGGCCAGCCGATCGACGTCCGGTGCTTCCTGCTTGTCGCGGGAACTCATGGCAATCGCTACTTGGCGGCCTGTTCGGCCTTTTCCTTCTGTTCGGCCTGCGCCTTGAGGTTCTCCTCGACCTCGACGTGCCACTTCTCGTTGGCGGCCGTGGTGTCGACCTCGATCTCGAAGCGGTCGGTCATGTCGGGCGAGACGTCGGCGACGTCGACGTAGAACTGCTGATACCAACGTCGCATCTGGTAGACCGCGCCGTCTTCCTCGACCAGCAGCGGGTTGTCGATGCGGGTCTTGTGCTTCCAGATCTCGACGTCCTGCAGGAAGCCCTTGCTGACGCCCTCGGTGAACACCCGGGCCAGCCTGTCGGTCGTCTCCTCGTCGAGGCCCTTGGGCTTCTCGACGATCACGCCCCACTGCAGCACGAACGAGTTCTGGGAGACCGGGTAGTGGCAGTTGATCAGGATCGACTCGGCCTTGAACCCGCCGTAGTTGTTGTGCAGCCAGTTGATCATGAACGACGGCCCGAAGTACGACTGGCCTCCGAATCCAGATGCGCCTCGCCGTACGAGGTACCCATGTCGTTGACGTCCGGGCGGCCGACGTTGTGCAGGTACTGCGACGCGATGTGGCCCTCGAAGACGTTCTTGAAGTACGTCGGCAGCCCGAAGTGGATGTAGAAGAAGTGCGCCATGTCGGTGACGTTGTCGATGATCTCGCGGCAGTTGCTGCCCTCGATGAGCATCGTGTTCCACCGCCAGTCGGTCCACTCGTCGTCGGCGAACTCGGGAATCTCGGGGATGCGCACCTCCGGCGCGGGCGGGTTGCCCTCATGGTCGTGCCAGACGAACAGCAGTCCGCCGCGGATGTCGGTATGCCAGGCGCGGGTGCGGGCCAGGCGCGGCGTGCGCTTGGCGTAGGGCACCAGCTTGCACTTGCCGTCGCCGCCCCAGCGCCAGTCGTGGAACGGGCAGGCGACCTCGTCGCCCTTGATGGTGCCCTGCGACAGGTTGCCGCCCATGTGCCTGCAGTAGCCGTCGAGGACCTTGATTTCGCCCTGCGAGTCGGCGAATACGACCAGCATGGTGCCGAAGATCTCGACCCCGTGCGGCTTGCCGTCGAGGTAGTCCTTGACCGGGCCAAGGCAGTGCCAACCGCGCGCGTACCGGTCCGGCAGCACGCCGGTGTCGATTTCGCGAATGCCGCTGTGGGCTGTCTCAGTCGTCACTTCGCACCTCCGTCCTTGCTCTCTAACTAGAACACGTTACAGTTTTTGTCGTTCGCGCGCGCAAGGTAAGCGCCATCTACCTGCGGTATATCTAGACAATGCCGCTGTACACATTCGAGGGCCGATCCCCGACGGTCGATCCCGGCGCTTTCATCGCCCCGACCGCCACGCTGGTCGGCGACGTGCACGTCGAAGCAGGCGCGTCGGTGTGGTTCAACGCGGTGCTCCGCGCAGATTTCGCCCCCATCATCGTCCGCGAGGGCGCCAACGTGCAGGACTGCTGCGTGCTGCACGCCCCGCCGGGCATTCCCGTCGACGTCGGACCGGGTGCGACGGTTGCCCACGGGTGTGTGATCCACGGCGTGCACATCGGGGCCGAGGCGGTGATCGCCAACCACTCGACGGTTCTCGACGGCGCCGTGATCGGCTCGCGCAGCCTGATCGCCGCGCATTCGCTCGTGGTCGGCGGGACCAAGATTCCCGACGAAGTCGTAGCCGCCGGTTCGCCCGCCAAGATCAGGGGCCCGGTCGCAGGAACCGGCGCACAGATGTGGGTGGACACCAACCCTGGCGCGTATCAGGACCTGGCCCGGCGCTACCTGGACGGCTTACGGGAGATCACCGAACCGGGAACGCCCTAGATCTTGCGGGCGCTCTTGGTTGCGGCGTCGAGTTCCCAGTAGGCGCGCAACGCGACGATCATGCCCTCGTCGTTCACCCGATACGTGAACACCCCTTCGGCGACGACCTCGTACCCGCTCGACCGGATGACGATGTTGCCGACGTTGGCTTCCTCGTTGCCACACTGATAGGTCTTCTCGAAGTTGAAGGTCAACTCGCTCGGGGCGATCGCCATGTCGTAGAACTTCGAGATCGCCTCTTTGCCTCGGTGCCCCTTACCCTCCGGGTCGAAGTGCGACGGGCCGATCGGGTCCTCCACGATCGCGTCGTCGGCGAAGACGGCCAGCCAGGCCTCTTTGTCGCGAGCCATCGCGGCCTCGCGCGAACGCCTGCCCGCCAGGTGCACCGGGTGAGTCGGTCACTCCTGCCATCCGGAATGGATGTAGGTGTCGGCGAACCGCTTGATCGAGTCGAGCTTCTTGTCCAGCGGCGCGTCGAAGCCGAGTCCCTCGAATACCCACGGCATGCCGATGTAGTCGGTGACGCCGGCCTCGGCCAGGTCGCGGTGGCCGTCGACGCCGAACTTGTCGATGCACACGGCCTGGTACTCGAACGGGTCATCGCGCGCGGCCGTATTCGGCCAGCAGCGCCTTGAGCTTGCCGATGGTCTCGGCCAGCTGGTCGCACGTCATCATCGCGCTGGTCCAGCCGTCGCCGATGCGGGCGGCGCGCTTCAGCGCGACGTCGGTGTGGCCGCCGACGTAGAACGGCACCGGCTTGCGACGGCGCGGGGCTCATCTGCAGCTTGTCGAAATCGTAGAAGTCGCCGTGGAACTCGACCATGCCGCCGGCGAGAACCAGCTTGATGACGTCGATCATCTCGTCGACGCGCTTGCCCCGCTTCGCGTAGGGAACGCCGCACCACTCGAATTCCTCAGGCGCCCAGCCGATTCCGACGCCGAAGCCGAACCGGTTGTTGGTCAGGTTCGCCACCGAGCCGACCTGGCGGGCCAGCAGCAGCGGATTGCGCGAGCCGAGCTTCATCACGTTGGTGTAGAAGCGGATCGTCGACGTCACCGCACCCATCGCGCCCGCGGCGATCAGCGGGTCGACCCACGGTGTGTTCTCGTCCCACATCCGCGAGCCGTCGGCGGTGTACGGGTAGTCGGCGGACTGCTTCTCCATGTAGAAGATCGAGTCCGGCAGCGCGATCGAGTCGAAGCCGACTTCCTCGGCGGTCCTGGCGATGTCGACGAGGTGATCGATCGGCCCCATCGCGCACGCGCAGGTGTACTTCATCGTCAGTGTCACGGCTTGTCTGCTCCGACCACCCACATCGAGTAGTACTGTGCGCCACCGCCGTACGCGTGGCCGAGTGCCTTGCGGGCGCCCTCGACCTGGTGGTCGCCGGCCTTGCCCATCACCTGGATCGCCGATTCGGCGAAGCGGATCATGCCCGGACGCGCCGATCGGATTCGACGACAGCACCCCACCGGAGGGGTTGAACGGGATGCGGCCGCCGATCGCGGTCTCGCCGGCCTCGGTGAGCTTCCAGCCCTCACCCTCGGGGGCGAAGCCGAGGCTCTCCAGCCACATCGGCTCGTACCACGAGAACGGCACGTAAACCTCGGCGACATCGATCTCGTCGATCGGGCTCTTGATCCCCGCTGCCTTCCACAGCGCAGCGGCCGCGTCCCGGCTGGCCTGCGGATTGACCTGGTCGCGACCGGCGAAGGCCAGCGGTTCGGTGCGCAGCGCGGTGGCGTGAATCCAGGCGACGGGGTGGCCGTCGGCAACGCGGGCGTCGGCGGACTGCTCGTCGCCGATCACCATCGCCGCCGCGCCGTCCGACGACGGACAGGTCTCGTCGTAGCGGATCGGATCCCACAACATCGGCGACTCCATCACCTTCTCGACGGTGATGTCCGGCTGGTGCAGATGCGCAAGCGGGTTCTTGGCCCCGTTGAGCCGGTCCTTGACCGCGACGATGGCGCCGATGTTGGTCGGCGCACCGGAGCGGCGGATGTAAGCCCGGACGTGCGGGGCGAAGTAGCCGCCGGCGCCCGCACCGACCGGCTTGGTGAACGGCACGGGAATGCTCAACGCCCACATGGCATTCGACTCGGACTGCTTCTCCCACGCCATGGTCAGCACGCGCCGGTACTTGCCCGACTGCACCAGGCTGGCCGCGACGATCGCGGTCGAGCCGCCCACCGAACCCGCGGTGTGCACGCGGATCAGCGGCTTGTTGGTGGCGCCCATCGCGTCGACCATGAACAACTCGGGCATCATCACGCCCTCGAAGAAGTCGGGCGCCTTGCCCACCACGACGGCGTCGATGTCGTCGAACGTCGATCCCGAGTCGGCCAGCGCCTTGTCGATCGCCTCGCGCACCAGGCCGTTCATCGACACGTCCTTGCGCTTGGCGACGTACTTGGTCTGCCCGGTGCCCAGCACCGCGGCCAACTGCTTGGCCATCACTTACCCTCCATGACCGCGACGAGGTTCTGTTGCAGCGCAGGACCGCTGGTGGCATGGGCGAGCACCCGACCCGCCGAGCCGTCGAAGATGTGCCGTGCGGCGAAGCCGATGCGCTCGAGCCCGGCGGAGAACATCGGGTTCGCGCTCAGGGCCCCGCCCGACGGATTGACCTTCGCAGTGTCGGACAACCCGATCGCCTCTTTCAGGATCAGGTGCTGGTGGCTGAACGGTGCGTAGATCTCGGCCACCTCGATCGAGGCCGCGTCCCCTCCGGTGGCCGCCTGTGCCGACGCGGCGGTTGACGGCGATGTGGTGAGGTCGCGAGCGCCGAGCACCGGCGTCTCGATGCGGTGCTCGAATCCGGTGATCCAGGCGGGATTCTCGCGAAGCTCGCGGGCCTTGTCTCCCGCGGCCAGCACGATCGCAGACGCGCCGTCGGTGATCGGCGCGATGTCGTGACGGCGCAGGGGATCGGCGAAGTAGGGCCGCGCGAGCAGCTCGTCGATGCTCTTCGCGGGCTTCTCCGAATCGGTGCGCCCGGCGGCGGCCATGGACTCCAGCGCCACCTGCGCCATCTGCTCGGCCGTCCACTTGCCGGAGTCGAGGCCGAATCGCGCCTGCAACCCGGCCATCGACACCGAGTCGGGCCACAGCGGCGCGACGGTGTAGGGGTCGGTCTGCAGCGCAAGGACCCTGCGCAGGGTGCCCGCCGACGACTTGCCGAACCCGTACACCAGTGCCGTCTCGACCTCGCCGGTGAGCAGCTTGATGTAGGCCTCGTACAGGGCCCACGCGGCGTCCATCTCGACGTGAGACTCGTTGATCGGCGGCACCGCACCGATCGAGTCGATCGCCGAGATGAACGAGAAGGCGCGCCCGGCAAGGTAATCCGACGAGCCGGAGCACCAGAAGCCGATGTCCGTCTGTTTCAGCCCGAGTTCGGAGTAGATCGAGGCGAAGCACGGCATCAGCATCTCGACGCCGTTGGTGGTGCCGTCGGTGCGGCGCACATGCGGGGCGTGAGCGAAGCCCACCACTGCCACATCAGTCACGGTCAAGCCTCTCAGAGGTGGTGCTTGTAGGTGTCGTAGTCGGCGTCCGGTTCGCCGGTAGGCCGGAAGTATTCGATGTTGTCGATGCCGAAGTCCCACTCCTCGCGGGGCTTCCACACCGCCTCCACCCGCATGCCCATCCGAACCTCGTTGGCATCGATCTCCGAGACCAGATGCAGGAATGGGATGTCAGCGCCGTCGAGCAGCACGTAGGCCGCGACGTACGGCGGCTTGATCCGCTGGCCCGCAAACGGGATGTTGATGATCGCGAAGGTCGTCACCGTGCCCTTGTCGGGCAACTCGACGAATTCGTCGAGCACCTTGCCGGTGGCCGGATCCGCTTCGCGCGCAGGGAAATACAGCTTCCCATCCTTGCCGGTGCGCGCACCGAGCAGCTTGCCCTCCTTGAGCGCCTTCAGATAGGCGGTCTCGGGGAGCGACGCGGTGTGCTGGATCTCGATGCTGCTCGGCGTCACCTGGATGGTCACCGGTTCACGGTCGTCGACCGCTTCTGCCACCGGCTCCTCTTGGTCGCCGATTGCGAAGTACGCGATGTCGGTGATCGCGCCGACGGGTTCGTCGACCCAGTGCGCGTGCACCCGGGCTCCGGTACTTATCTCCGCAGAGGAGCCGGCGTCGACCGCGTGCAGCATAGGTGTGTCGGCGCCGTCGAGCTTGATCAGCGCCCACGCGAACGGCCTGTCCAGTGGTTGACCCTCCAGCGGCGTGGACTGCCAGGTCCACGACAGCACCGTGCCGACGCTGGCCACCGGTACGATCTCGGTCAATCGGTCATAGGTGACGGGGTCGAACTCGGCCGGTGGGACGAGGACCCGCCCGTCAGAACCCCTGACCCCGACGATGTGCCGTCCGCGCAGGGCGGTGAAGAACTGGGACAGGAGCGGTCCGACTGAACGGGTGTAGTCGAAAGACAGCTTCAGCGGCGCCGAAAGAGGCGGCTCATGCGTATCGATCTGCACCGGGCTACTTTGGCTGGCGGTCACAGCATCGAGTAGAACAGGTTCTAAGAATGGTTTCAAGAACGGGTCGGAAGGCGATCTAAATGAAGCTCGGATTGCAGCTGGGATATTGGGGTGCACAGCCGCCGGAGAACCACGCGGAACTGGTCGCTGCGGCCGAGGACGCCGGATTCGACACCGTGTTCACCGCCGAGGCGTGGGGCTCGGACGCGTACACCCCGCTGGCCTGGTGGGGGCGGGAAACCAAGCGGATGCGGCTCGGCACGTCGGTCATCCAACTCTCGGCAAGGACACCGACCGCGTGCGCGATGGCCGCGCTGACGCTCGACCACCTCTCCGGTGGACGGCACATCCTCGGCCTCGGGGTGTCGGGGCCGCAGGTCGTCGAGGGTTGGTACGGGGCCAAGTTCCCCAAGCCGCTGGCGCGCACCCGCGAGTACATCGACATCCTGCGCCAGGTCTGGGCGCGCGAGGCGCCGGTGCACAGCGACGGGCCGCACTACCCGCTGCCCCTGACCGGTGAGGGCACCACCGGACTCGGCAAGAACCTCAAGCCCATCACCCATCCGCTGCGCGCCGACATCCCGGTCATGCTCGGCGCCGAGGGTCCGAAGAACGTCGCGCTGGCCGCCGAGATCTGCGACGGCTGGCTGCCGATCTTCTACTCGCCTCGCATCGCGGGGATGTACAACGAGTGGCTCGACGAAGGCTTCGCGCGCCCGGGCGCCCGGCGGACCCGCGAGACGTTCGAGATCTGCGCGACCGCCCAGGTCGTGGTCACCGACGACCGCCCGGCGATCATGGAGTTGATGAAGCCGCACCTGGCTCTCTACATGGGCGGCATGGGCGCCGAGGACACCAACTTCCACGCCGACGTCTATCGCCGGATGGGCTACGCCGAGGTCGTCGACGACGTCACCAAGCTGTTCAGGAGCGACCGCAAGGACGAGGCCGCCAAGATCATTCCCGACGAGCTGGTCGACGACTCGGCCATCGTCGGCGATCTGGCCTACGTGCAGGAGCAGATCAAGGCGTGGGAGGCCGCGGGCGTCACGATGATGGTCGTCGGCGCCCGGTCACCCGAGCAGATCCGCGACCTGGCGGGGTTGGTTTGAGGCTGGGGTAGACACTTCCTTGCGAGTTGTCTAGTCAGCGTCCTAGATTGACCCGATGACTGCTTCGCAGCACACCATCGCAGGCACGGTTCTGACGATGCCGGTGAGGATTCGTAAGGCTACGCAGCACATGGCGATGTTCTCGGTGGACGCCGACGCAGCGCAGCGGATGGTCGACTACAGCGGACTGCGCGTCTACCGCTACCTGCCCGGCCGTGCCATCGTGGCTCTGATACTGGCCCATTTCATCGACGGCGACCTCGGCACCTACCACGAGCTGAGCACCGGTGTCATGGTCGACCAGCCCGGGGCCAAACCGTCTGCGGCTCGCAGTCTGCAATCGACGTTCATCCATCACATGATGGTCGACGATGCTTTCACATTGGAGGCGGGTCGTACGATCTGGGGATTCCCAAAAGTCATGGCCGACTTCACCGTTCGCGACGGGGGCCAGTTCGGGTTCGACGCCAGCGTCGACGGCCAGCTGGTCGCGAGTATGGAATACCGGCGCGGCCTGCCGGTTCCATCGGTGTTCACCGGTCGACCGCAGGATCTGGTGTCGTACGCGCATCGCGACGGCCAGACGCTTGAGACGGACTTCAAGATGTCCACGGTGGGAATGTGCGTGAGGCCAGGCGGCGTCCGCCTGCGGCTGGGAGATCATCCGTATGCGAAGGAGCTCGCGGCGCTCGGATTGCCAAAGCGGGCAATGGTTTCGATGTCGGTCGGCAATGTGGAAATGTCTTTCGGTGACGCGCAGGAGGTTTCTCAGTGACGGGTTCCGTGCTCTCGGCTGCGCCTCGGCGAACAGACCGGATGTGGATCTCACCGACGGCACGTTCTACGCGGGCGACTCGCACGGCCGGCCTACAAGTGGATGCGCGAGAACGAGCCGGTGTTCCGCGACCGCAACGGTCTGGCCGCCGCCGCCACGTACGCGGCGGTGATAGAGGCGGAACGCAACCCCGAACTGTTCTCCAACGCAGGCGGCATCCGGCCGGACCAGCCGGGTGTCGAGATGATGATCGAGATGGACGACCCGCAACACCTGTTGCGGCGCAAGCTCGTCAATTCCGGCTTCACCCGCAAGCGCGTGAAAGACCTTGAGGGATCGATTATCTCGCTGTGCGACACGCTCATCGATGCGGTGTGCGATCGCGGGGAGTGCGACTTCGTCCGCGACATCGCCGCACCGCTGCCGATGGCGGTCATCGGCGACATGCTCGGGGTGCGCCCGCAGGAGCGCGAGATGTTCCTGCGCTGGTCCGACGACCTGATGAACGCCTTGAGCAGCACGGCCGATCCCGCGGACATGCAGATCACCATGGAGGCGTTCGCCGCCTACAGCGAGTACATGACGGGCATGATCGCCGAACGCAAGACAGAACCGACCGACGACCTCGTCAGCGTTCTCGTGCACGCCGAGGTCGAGGGCGAGAAGCTCGAGGACCATCAGATCGTCACCGAGGTGTTGTTGCTCTTGATCGGCGGCGACGAGACCACCCGGCACACGCTGTCGGGCGGCACCAGGCAGTTGATGCGCCACCCCGATCAGCACCACCGCCTCATCGACGACCTGGGACTGCTGGCCAACGCGGTCGAGGAGATGCTGCGCTGGACCGCCCCGGTGAAGAACATGGCCCGCACCATCGCCGCAGACACCGAGTTCCACGGCACGCAGCTGCGACAGGGCGAGAAGATGATCCTGCTGTTCGAGTCGGCGAACTTCGATGAGTTGGTGTTCGACGAGCCCGAACGGTTCGACATCACGCGGTATCCGAACAACCACTTGGCCTTCGGCTTCGGCACCCACTTCTGCCTCGGAAACCAGCTGGCCCGCCTGGAGATCTCGCTGATGCAGGAGCGGCTGCTGAAGCGGCTGCCGGACATGCGACTGGCCACCGACGACGAATTGCCGCTTCGTCCGGCCAACTTCGTCAGCGGGCTGGAGAAGATGCCGGTGAAGTTCAGCCCGACGGAGCCTCTCAACATTTAGCGCGAAGCGGC
Source organism: uncultured Actinomycetota bacterium (assembly GCA_963813275.1). Taxonomy (GTDB): domain Bacteria; phylum Actinomycetota; class Actinomycetes; order Mycobacteriales; family Mycobacteriaceae; genus Mycobacterium. Next base: position 32,035 of record CAWEYH010000010.1, read on the forward strand.
CAAACCCGGACGGCAACAACGTCTGACGTGCACACTGGTCGGTGTGGGTTCGGAGCCTGTCCGTTACGCCCGGAATGGCAACGTACGGTTGGCATACCGGGTGTTCGGCCATGGAGACATCACGCTGGTCTGGGTGCCCGGCTGGGTCAGCAACGTCGATCTCTACGACGATCCAACGACCCCGTTCGCTCCGGTCGTCGCACAGCTGGCTCGTAAGACGAGGCTGGTTGTGTGGGACAAGCGCGGGACTGGCCTCTCGGATCCGGTGACACGCATTCCGCCGCTGGACGAGCGAATGGACGACCTGCACGCCGTGCTCGACGCGGTCGAAGCGGACCACCCTGCGCTGCTCGGGGTATCAGAGGGCGGCCCGATGAGCATTCTGTTCGCCGCGACTTTTCCGGAACGCATTCGATCGATGGTTCTGTATGGCACCGCGGCTCGATTCGTGAGTGAGCCACCCGGCTTTCCCTGGGGCGTTCCCCGAGCAACGTTAGAAGCGGGCATCGCCCACATCGATGAATATTGGGGGACTGGTTTCTTGGCCGACCGAATTCTCGGAGACGCCGTCGAAGTGCCGGGTGTACGGGAGACGCTCGGCAGATACGAGCGCGCGAGTGCGAGTCCCACCATCGCGAAAATGCTGTGGCGATCAATCGCGGAAATCGACGTACGGGGGATCCTCACGGCCGTTCGAACGCCCACCCTCGTCCTGTCGCGCCCCGGCGATCGCATGGTCCCTGTCGAGGCGGCGCAAGCCCTGGCTGCGGGCATTCCGGGCGCCGTGTTCCGGGCCCTGCCCCCAGGGGCTCACGCGGCCTTCGATATCGATGACTCGATCGCGGCCGAGACGCTCGCGTTCGTCTGCGGTGACACCGATGCCGCGGTGAACGAGCGAGTGCTCACGACCGTGTTGTTCACCGACATCGTCGGCAGCACCGAGCAGGCCGTTGCGGCGGGAGATACACGCTGGCGGCATCAACTCGATGCCCACGACGAGTTGGTGGACAGGCTGTTGGCCAAATACGGAGGACAGCGCGCAAAGCACACCGGCGACGGGATTTTCGCGCTGTTCGACGGTCCGACCAAGGCCGCTCGATGTGGTCTCGAGTTGATACCGGCGCTTGCCACGCGCGGGATTCGGATCCGAGTGGGCGTGCACATCGGGGAATGCGAGCGGCGCGGTGACGAGTGGAGCGGATTGGCCGTTCACACCGGAGCCCGCATCGGTGCCATGGCCGGCGCCGGCGAGGTGCTGACGAGTCGCACTGTGCGCGATCTGTCTGCCGGCTCGAGCTTGACGTTCGAAAGCCTTGGCAACCAGCGTTTCAAGGGGCTGCCAGACGAAATCGAGGTGTTCCGGGTAACGGCGGGCTAGTGGTCGACGAACACCACGTTCGTCTCGACGGGATTTCGCGGCACGTGCAGATCGTTCGCGGGGAAGGCAGGATCCGGATAGCCGATCGCGAGTCCGCTCAGGATCCGCATGTCCTCGCTGATGTTCAGTTGTTCCCGAACGACCTCGGGATAGCCGGCGATCGACACCTGGACGCAGGTGCCGAGGCCGCGGGCCGTCAGGGCCAGCAGCAGGGTCTGCAGGAACATGCCGACCCCCACGGCGTCGACATTGTCGAGATCGCGGTGCATGCAGACGATTCCGGCCAACGGCGCGCGGAAGAACTCCCAGTTGCGCAGCACTGCGATCCGTCGGGCCTCGGCGTCGTGACGCGAGATCCCCATGGACCCGTACACCAGGGCGCCGAGATCGCGCCGCATGTGCGCGAACGACTCCGGCAACACCGGCACGCTCGGCGACTCGACCGCAGCCACCTCGAGCAGGGCTTCGACGAGACGGTCCCTGGCGGGGCCGGACGCCAGGACGAGATGCCATGGCTGGATGTTCGAATTCGACGGCGCCCGCATCGCGAGCGTCAGCGCCTCGTAGACGAGATCGGGCGGCACCGGCTTGTCCCGCAGGAACATGCGGGTCGAATGCCGCTGTGTGATCGCCTCTTCCAGGTCGTGCATACCGTCGAGTGTGAAGCCACTGCGAAAATACGGCCGGGAAATCGCAGAGGTTTCACGCTCGCGGGGAGAAGGGCCTACTTCATCTTGAAGTTGGGCTTGCGCTTCTCCTTGAAGGCCAGCGGGCCTTCCTTGGCGTCCTCGGAAACGAACACCTCGATGCCGATCTTGGTGTCGATCTTGAACGCGTCGTTCTCGTGCATGCCCTCGGTCTCGTGGATCGTCCGCAGGATCGCCTGCACCGCGAGCGGGCCGTTGTTGTTGATCACCTCGGCGATTTCCAGCGCCTTCTCCAGCGCCGTGCCATCGGGCACGACATATCCGACCAGGCCCATGTCCTTGGCTTCGGCGGCGGTGATGTGCCGTCCGGTCAGCAGCAGGTCGCACGCCACGGTGTAGGGGATCTGGCGCACCAGTCGCACCGCAGAGCCGCCCATCGGATACAGGCTCCACTTGGCCTCGGAGATGCCGAACTTGGCGCTCTCACCCGCGACGCGGATGTCGGTGCCCTGCAGGATCTCGGTGCCGCCGGCGATCGCAGGCCCCTCCACCGCGGCGATCAGCGGCTTCGTCAGACGCCGACCCTTGAGCAGGGAGTCGATGCGTGACGGGTCGTAGCTGCCGTCCTTGAACGAGTCGCCCGGCGGCTTGGCCGTCGCCGCCTTGAGGTCCATCCCCGCGCAGAAGTACCCGCCCGCCCCGGTCAGGATGCACGTCCGGATCTCGGGATCGTTGTCGACGCGGTCCCACGCCTCGACCATGATCGAGAGCATCTCGGTGGAAAGTGCGTTGCGGGCCTCGGGCCGGTTGAGCGTCAAGATCAGGGTGTGTCCGCGCTGCTCAATGAGGGCGTCGGGGCCCTTTTCTGCGCTTTTTGCGTCGCTCACGGGCCGTTCGCCTTCCTGCATCGATGCCACAGACTTGTCACGAAATGTAACACGTTCTAGTTTGGTGCCGTGGCCCTGAACATCGCAGACCTCGCCGAGCACGCCATCGACTCCGTGCCAGACCGCGTCGCCCTGATCTGCGGCGACGACCAGCTGACCTACGGACAGCTGGAAGAGAAGGCCAACCGCCTCGCGCACTACCTGATCGATAAGGGCGTGAAGAAGGACGACAAGGTCGGGTTGTACTGCCGCAACCGCATCGAGATCGTCATCGCGATGCTCGGCATCGTCAAGGCCGGCGCCATCCTGGTCAACGTCAACTTCCGCTACGTCGAGGGCGAGCTGCGCTACCTGTTCGAGAACTCCGACATGGTCGCGCTCGTGCACGAGCGGCAGTACGCCGACAAGGTCGCCAACGTCCTTCCCGACACCCCGGATGTGAAGACGATTCTGGTCATCGAAGATGGAAGCGCCGGCAGCGACGAAACATTTCAGCGCTACGGCGGCGTCGAGTTCTACTCCGCGCTCGAGCAGGGCTCGCCCGAACGCGACTTCGGCGAGCGCAGCGCCGACGACATCTACCTGCTCTACACCGGCGGCACGACGGGCTTCCCCAAGGGCGTGATGTGGCGCCACGAGGACATCTACCGGGTGCTGTTCGGCGGAACCGACTTCGCCACAGGCGAATTCGTCTCCGACGAACACGACCTGGCCAAGGCGGCCGCCGAGAACGCGCCGATGATCCGCTACCCGATTCCACCGATGATCCACGGGGCCACCCAGTCGGCCACCTGGATGTCGATCTTCTCCGGCCAAACCACTGTGCTGGCACCGGAATTCAACGCCGACGAGGTGTGGCGGGCGATTCACGACCACAAGGTCAACCTGCTGTTCTTCACCGGCGATGCGATGGCCCGCCCACTGCTCGACGCGTTGGAGGCCGCCCACGCCAGCGGTGAAAGCTACGACCTCTCATCGCTGTTCCTGCTGGCCAGCACCGCCGCGCTGTTCTCGACGAGCATCAAGGAGAAACTGCTCGAGCTGCTGCCCGACCGGATCATCACCGACTCGATCGGCTCGTCGGAGACCGGGTTCGGTGGCACCAGCGTCGTCGCCAAGGGCGAGCACCACATGGGCGGCCCGCGCGTGACGATCGACCACCGCACCGTCGTCCTCGACGAGGAGGGCAACGAGGTGGAGCCTGGCTCGGGCGTGCGCGGGGTCATCGCCAAGAAGGGCAACATCCCGGTCGGCTACTACAAGGACGAGAAGAAGACCGCCGAGACATTCAAGACCTTCAACGGCGTCCGCTATGCGATCCCCGGTGACTATGCCGAAGTGGAGGCCGACGGCACCGTGACGATGCTGGGCCGCGGTTCGGTGTCCATCAACAGCGGTGGCGAGAAGATCTACCCCGAAGAGGTCGAGGCGGCGCTCAAGGGCCATCCCGACGTGTTCGATGCACTCGTGGTCGGCGTTCCCGATCCGCGCTTCGGCCAGCACGTCGCCGCCGTTGTTCAGGCGCGCGAAGGCGTGCGCCCGTCGCTGGCCGAGCTCGACGCCTTCGTGCGCAGCGAGATCGCGGGATACAAAGTGCCGCGCAGTCTTTGGTTCGTCGAAGAGGTCAGGCGCTCGCCCGCGGGCAAGCCGGACTACCGGTGGGCCAAGGAGCACGCGGAGTCACGTCCGGCCGACGACGTCCACGCCAAACATGCTGGGACACCGTCCTGATGCACACCGAACTGTGCGACCGGTTCGGCATCACCTACCCGATCTTCGTCTTCACCCCGTCGGAGAAGGTGGCCGCCGCGGTGAGCAAGGCCGGCGGCCTCGGTGTGCTCGGCTGTGTCCGGTTCAACGATCCCGAGGATCTGGAAGCAGTGCTGGGCTGGATGGACGAGAACACTTTCGGCAAGCCGTACGGCGTCGACGTCGTGATGCCGGCGAAGGTTCCGACCGAGGGCACGGCCGCCGACATCGACAAGCTGATCCCACAGGCGCATCGCGACTTCGTCGACAAGACGCTGGCCGACCTCGGTGTGCCACCGCTGCCCGACGACGAGGAGCGTTCCACCGGCGTGCTCGGCTGGCTGCATTCGGTGGCCCGGTCGCACGTCGAGGTGGCGCTGCGGCATCCGATCAAGCTGATCGCCAACGCGCTCGGTTCTCCGCCGAAGGACGTCATCGACCAGGTCCACGAGGCCGGCGTCCCCGTCGCCGCGCTGGCGGGCAGCGCCAAGCACGCCCAGCGCCACGTCGACAACGGCGTCGACATCGTCGTTGCGCAGGGTCACGAGGCCGGCGGCCACACCGGTGAGATCGGCTCGATGGTGCTGTGGCCGGAAATCGTTGACGCCCTTGATGGTCGGGCTCCCGTGCTGGCCGCGGGTGGCATCGGCACCGGCCGTCAGGTGGCAGCCGCGCTGGCGCTCGGCGCGCAGGGCGTGTGGATGGGGTCGGCGTTCCTCACCTCTGCCGAATACGATCTCGGCCACCGCACCGACGCAGGCACGTCGGTGATACAGCAGGCGCTCCTCGGCGCGACATCGAGTGACACGGTGCGGCGCCGCATCTACACCGGCAAGCCCGCCCGCCTCTTGAAGAGCCGGTGGACGGATGCATGGGATGCGCCCGACGCACCCGAACCGCTGCCGATGCCGCTGCAGAACATCCTCGTCAGTGAGGCCCACCAACGGATGAGCGAGTCCTCGGACCCGACGACCGTCGCCATGCCGGTGGGCCAGATCGTCGGCCGGATGAACGAGATCCGCCCAGTGGCCGACATCATCGCCGAACTGGTCAAGGGCTTCGAGGACGCGACGAAGCGCCTCGACGACATTCGGGAAAGCTAGCGCGTCTACAGTCGGCTCACATGACCGTCGATGTCTGGATGCAGCACCCCACCCGTCGATTTCTCGGTCACGACATGTTGGCCTCGCTGCGGCGGTGGACCGGCGGCACCATGCCGGACGACGACGCCGAGGTTCCCATCGAGGCGACGGTGGCTTCGATGGACGCGGCGGGTGTGGACATCGGATTGCTGTCGGCCTGGCGCGGACCCAACGGCCTCGACCTGGTCTCCAACGACGAGGTCGCCGCGTGGGTCGGCCAGTACCCCAACAGGTTCGCGGGCCTCGCGACCGTCGACCTCGACAACCCGATGGCAGCAATTCGCGAGCTACGCCGACGAGTGCGCGACGACGGCTTCGTCGGTCTGCGGATCGTGCCGTGGCTGTGGGGCCTGCCGCCCACCGACCGGCGCTACTATCCGCTGTTCGCCGAGTGCGTCGAACTGGGGGTGCCGTTCTGCACCCAGGTCGGCCACACCGGGCCGATGCGACGATCCGAGACCGGCAGGCCCATCCCGTACATCGACGACGTCGCGCTGGACTTTCCCGAGCTTGTGATCGTCTGCGGGCACGTCGGATATCCGTGGACCGACGAGATGGTCGCCGTCGCCCGAAAGCATCCGAATGTCTACATCGACACATCCGCGTATACGACCAAACGCCTACCCGATGAGTTGGTGGCTTTCATGCGGACCGCCACCGGCCAGCGAAAGGTGTTGTTCGGCACCAACTATCCGATGATCGGACACCAGCACGCGCTGGATGGCCTAGACGGTCTCGGGCTCACCGACGAAGCGACCGCGGACTACCTGCACGGAAACGCCGAGCGCGTATTCAACGTGGGCCGGTGACGCCAAACGCCGCCAAAGCGCGTGGTGCACTTTGGCGGCGCGGCCTGCTGTACTAGAACGAGATCGTCGTCTGCGAGTCGATCACATCCGTTGCGGCGCTGACGATGTCGGACTGGTCTTCCAATCCGTCGGCATTGAGCTGCAGGACATAGAGCCCGTCGTGACCGGGGATCACGACCGTCTTCTGTGCGGTGATCTTGGTCATGCCGTCGCTCTGCCAGGTGCCGCCGAGCTGGAAGGCGGGGTAGTCACCCAGGGTGCTGGTGGCGCCCTGGTTCCATGCCTTGAAGCCGGGCAGGTTGTTCATCTCGCCTGGAGCCAGGTCGAGGATCTTCTGTGGGTCGACGTTCCCGGTCAGCTTGGACAGCATCGCGACGATGCTCGGGGTGTATTCCGCGCCCTCCGGGCCCGTATACGTGATGGCGCCGTACGCCCACTCCGGCGTGCTCTGGCCCGCGGGCTCCCATCCCTCAGGAATGGGAAGGTCGATGTTCGGCGATCCGGGATCGCCCCGTTTCACCTGCGTCTCCTGAATGTTGTTCTCTTTGATGTAGCTCGCGATGGTGGGGTTGGGTCCGGCGGCACCCTCATCACGCGGCGCCACCTTGGGCTTCGACGGTGCGGCCGTCGCGCTCGATGTCGTCTTGGGGTCGACTTCGAGGTGGAGGTGGTCACGGTCTTGGTGTCCGAGCCGCAGCCGGACAGCACCAGTGCCATGGCCGCGGCGACGGCGGCGACGCCGGCGATTGCTCTCGACTTCACGAGTTAACTCCTGTCGGTCAGTTGTTAAGAAGTGAGACCGACGGCAAACATCATTCGGTGTCGGTTCGTAGGAACTGTAGCCCAAAGGCGCAGTTATGCAGGATGAGTAGTAGTACCTGATCTTTGGGCCGTGGTCGGGCCGCAATCATAGTTCGCCATCTGGATAAGTTTGCCCAAGCGTCGCGATTTCGTCGTGTCCGATTTGTTCATGACGCAGCCGATCCTGCCGACCTAGCGTGCCGGTATGGACATTGAAGTGACATCGACCGTCGTCGAGATCGCGGTCAAGGACATGGGCCGCGCGCTGGCCTTCTATCGACTGCTCGGGTTGGACGTTCCCGAACCCGACGGCCCGCACGTCGAAGTCGAACTGCCGGGGGGCAACCGGCTGGCATTCGACGACGAAGAGATCATCGCGGGGATGCACCCCGGCTGGACACCGCCGACGCAGCAGGGCCGGGTGGCGCTGGCGTTCAAGGTGAGTGGCCCGTCAGAGGTCGACGCCTTGTTCGAGCGCCTCACCGCCGCGGGACATCCCGGTGCTCTGAAGCCGTTCGACGCCCCGTGGGGTCAGCGCTATGCCACGGTCACCGACCCCGACGGCACGTCGGTCGACATCTTCTGCCCGCTGTCCTGACGCAGCGCCGCCAGCGACATGCCCGTCAATTCACGCACCTCGCGGTGCAGGTGCGGTTGGTCGGCGTAGCCCGCGGCCGCAGCCACGGCTGCCGACGGCTCGCCGTCGTCGAGCAGTCGAACGGCACGGCGGAATCGCAGGATGCGCCTCAGCGTCGCAGGTCCGTAGCCGTACACCGCGGCGCAGTGGCGCTGCAGAGTGCGGCTCGACCATCCGAGGTGGTTCGCCACATCCGTCACGGGAGCGCCGTCTGCGAGGCGGCCCGTGACGTAACGCAGTTGCGCCAGCGACCAGGGCGCCGTTTCGCTGGTCGGGTCGTCGGAGGCCAGTGCGTTCGCCAATTCGACCAGCGAGCGGTCCGGCGGGCCCGTGACTCCCAGGTCGGCCAGCGGGACACGGCTGTTGCGCAGTTCGGCGGCAGGTACGCCGAGCAGCCGGGGCAGCGCTCCTGGCTGAAATCGCAAGCCTACAAAGGTTTCTCGGCCGCGTGGGCTGACGAACGCAGTGGTGTCCGGTCCTGCGACGACAACTCGGTCGGACATCCTCATCAGATCCATGCAGCCGTCTGGCAGTACCCGGACGGGCTCTGGCGGCCCGTCCACCACCCACGCGCATTCCACGAGGTCGCGCAGATGCGGTGGCGGCGGGAATTCTCGGTACCCCACCTTCGCGAGGTTACCGGTCGGGGCCGACGCTAATCGGCTACCGCAAGGCTGCTGACTTCCACCACTCGTTCAGAGCGCCGAGATCGGGTCCGCTCAGCATCGCGACCATCGGCCCGTTGGTGTACATGATCACGGGGGTGCCTTGCAGCGTGCCGCACCCCCATCGTCCGCCGGCCCAGCTCGCGGTATCCGCCGTAGGCATTCCCGGGCAGGGCGCGGCGACGAAGGGCGGATCGCCGCTTCCGTCGTGGATGTTCTGGAAGTGTTGGTTGGAGTTGGCCGGACTGTCGACGAGGATGAATACGCCTCGGTCAGGGCCTCCGGGAATCGGATCGCAATTCTCGGCCAACAGCGCGCCGGGCGCGTCGAATGCGTGGCACGTCTCGCCGGTGTAGGCCCTCGGCATCAAGTACGCAAGGTCGGAGCCGGGGTCCGCTGCTACCGGTGGCGCCGCGAGCACGGCGGCGAGTGCGATCGCGGACACTGCCGTCAGCAGACGAATCATGTCCTGACCATCTGCGGCCGGACCCGTCTGTGGCAAGGGGCATAAGTCTGGCTTCAGTGTTACCTTCGGCCCTGCGCGTCGGAACGTCACGGTCGGGAGATCGGGTAAATAGTGTCGGCGCAATCGGTTCCCTGCGCAGCGAGCTGACGTTTGATGACCTTGAATGACTCGGTGCGTGGCAGCTCCTTCGCAACCCGCACGAACGCGGGCCACTGCTTTGGTCCGAGGTCGGGTTGCTCGGTCAGGAATTCGCGAAACGCGTCGGCATCGAACACTGCGTCATCCGCGAGCAGCAGCGCCGCCATCACCTGATCGCCCACGTCGGGGGCCGGTACCCCGTATACGGCGACTTCGATGACGTCGGGGTGGCGCAGCAGCACCCGCTCGATCGGTGCGGCGCCGAGGTTCTCGCCGTCGACACGCATCCAGTCGCCGAGTCGCCCGGCGAAATACGCATAGCCGTTCTCGTCGCGGTAGGCGAGGTCGCCGCTGTGGTACATGCCGCCCGCCATCCGTTCGGCGTCGGCTTCGGGGTCGTTGTAGTAGCCCTCGAATCGGCCTGGCCCGGTGGTGTTCACGATCTCGCCTGTCACGCCGGGCGGGCACGGTTCGCCGGTGTCCACGTCGACGATCTCGGTGCCGTCAGGCAGCGGTCCCAGGGAGCCGGCAGGAGTGTCCGGCGTGCGGGCGATCGCGACTCCGCCTTCGGTGGAACCGAATCCGTCGACGACGATGGTGCCGAACCTTTCGGCGAATCGCTCGATGTCGCCGGGAGCGCCCTCGTTTCCGTATACGGCCCGCAGCGGATTGTCGGCGTCGTCGGGACGATCCGGTGTGGCGAGCACATAGGACAGCGGCTTGCCGACGTAGTTGGCGTATGTCGCACCGTAACGCCGGACGTCGGGCAGGAACTGTGATGCGGAGAACTTGCGCCGCAACACCATCGAGCCCCGGCACGCCAGCGACACCGCCCAGCCGACGAGTACGGCGTTGGAATGGAACAGCGGCATGGACACATAGCAGATGTCGTCGGGTCCAAGCCCGAACCGGTCCGTCATCGTCACGCCTGCGACCGCGACCTTGCCGTGGCTGCAGATCACCGCCTTGGGGTCACCGCTCGTCCCCGACGTGTAGATCAGCATGAAGGTATCGGCGGGATCGGCTTCGCGCGCCGTGACCGGCGTGCCGTGATGCGCGGCGACCTCGGCCGCCCAAGCCGGTGAGTCCACATCGATGTGGTCGATGTCGCCGATGACCGCGGCTGACGCCGAATCGGCAAGCACCACTTGGCAATCCGCATGATCGATGTCGCGTTCCAATGCTGCGCCCCGGCGGATGGGGTTGAGGCCGACCGGCACGATCCCCGTCAGACCCGCAGCGACGAGCAGCGACGAGAAGAAGGGCGTGTTCTGCAGCAGCACGCCGACATGCGGCGGTTTAGCCGGGTCCATCCGCGCACGCAGAGCCGCAGCCACCGCAGCGCCCTGCTGGATGTGCTCGCGCCAGGAGGTAAAGGACTCCTCGAAGTACACGCCGTGATCGTCGACCTCGATCAGCGGTGTGATCAGCGAGGTTACGGTGGGAAGCTCGCTTCCAGTCGCTGGATTCAAGCCGGTGTGTCGGCCAGTTCCCGGCCGATGCGCAGCAGCTGCCCGGTGGCACCGCCGACGGCGAACTCCGTCTGCTTGGCGGCAAGGAAGTAGCGGTGCACGGGGTGGTCGGTGTCGATGCCCACGCCGCCGTGCACGTGCACCGTGGTGTGCGCGACACGGTGGCCCGCCTCGGCTGCCCAGAACGCCGCCGTGTTCACGTCCACTTCCGCCGGCAGGTCCTCGGACAGCCGCCATGCCGCCTGCGTCACGGTCAGGCGGAGACCCTTGATGTCGATGTATCCGTCGGCCAACCGGGACGAGACCGCCTGGAAGCTGCCGATCGGCCGGTCGAACTGCTCGCGCTCGCGCGCGTACTCGGCGGTGAGCTCCAGCGCCCGTTCGAGCACACCGAGCTGAAATGCGCTGCGCCCCAACGCGCCGTGCGTGGTCAGCCACGAGACGACATCTCCACCGCCGACCACTCTTTCGGGCCCGAGTTCGACGCCGTGGCATTCGAGATGTCCGACGCTGCCGTGGCCGGTGGTCTTCAGCGAGGTGACCGACACACCGGGATCGTCCTTCGACACCACGAAAACCTTGGTGCCGGAATCGGTCTCGGCAGGCACCAGGAATGCGTCGGCAACCGGTCCGTAGAAGACCTGCGTCCTGGCGCCGGTGAGCCTGAACCCGTCACCGTTACCTGTCGCCTGGACGGGACCCTCACCCATGTCGCCGTCGAGCGCCACTGTGACGATCTTGTCGCCGTTGACCGCGGGTACCGCCCATGCCTGCTGCAGCGCCTCCGAGCCGAACTTCGCAAGGGCACCCGCGGCGAGCACGGCCGACTCGAGGTAGGGCACCGCGGCCATCTGCCTGCCGAGTGCGACGAGCACCGCCACCTGCTCCAGCACACCGAAACCCCCGCCGCCCAAGGATTCCGGCGCGGTGGTGGACAGCACGTCGGCGTCCTTGAGCTTGGCCCACAGGTCGCCGTCGAAGCGTTCGTCCAGCCCGTCCAGCTCGCGATGGCGCTCGGGTGTGCACACCGACTCGGTGATGGTGCGCGCCAGCCCGCCGAGGTCGCCGGCGGCTTCAGTGGTCGTGAAATCCATGTCGAAGTCCTTACCGGTTCACTCGGGGCAGGCCGAGCGCCACCATGCCGATGATGTCGCGCTGAATCTCGTTGGTGCCGCCGCCGAACGTCAGGATCAGGCACGAGCGATGCATCCGCTCGATCCGTCCGCGCAGCAGTGCGCCGGGGGAGTCGGTCCGAACCGTGGCAGCCGTGCCGAGCACCTCCATCAGGAGCCGGTAGGCCTCGGTGGCCAACTCGGTGCCGTACACCTTGGCGGCCGATGCGTCGGCGGGCGACGGCGCGGCGTCCTCGGTGGAGGCCAGTTCCCAGTTGATCAGCTTGAGCACTTCGGCCTTGGCGTGCACGCGAGCGAGGTTGAGCTGCACCCACTCCGAGTCGATCAGGCGCCTGCCGTGGGCATCCTTGGTGTTCTGCGCCCACTCACGGACACCGTCGAGCGCCGAGAAGATCGGTTGCGCCGAAACCAGCGCTACCCGTTCGTGGTTGAGCTGGTTGGTGACCAGCTTCCATCCTGCGTTCTCCTCACCGACCAGGCTGGACGTCGGTACGCGCACGTCCTGGTAGTAGGTGGCGCTGGTGTCGACGCCTGCCATGGTGTGCACCGGCGTCCAGGAGAAGCCCTCCGCGGTGGTGGGCACAATGAGCATCGAGATGCCGCGGTGCTTCTTGGCCTCCGGGTTGGTGCGTACGGCCAGCCACACGTAGTCGGCGTACGCGATGAGGCTGGTCCACATCTTCTGGCCGTTGATGACGTAGTCGTCGCCGTCGCGCACCGCGGTGGTGCGCAGCGCCGCGAGGTCGGTGCCTGCGCCCGGCTCCGAATAGCCGATGGAGAAGTGCAGCTCGCCCGCCGCGATCTTGGGTAGGAAGAACTTCTTCTGCTCCTCGGTACCGAACGCCATGATCGTTGGTGCCACGCTGTTGATCGTCAGGAACGGCACCGGCACGTTCGCGATGGACGCCTCGTCGTTGAAGATCAGCCCGTCCATGGGCGGGCGGGCCTCGCCGCCGAACTCCTTGGGCCAGGACAGCGTCAGCCAGCCGTCCTTGCCCATCTGGGCGACGGTGTCGCGGTAGACGGTGCCGCGTCCCATTTCCCCATCGCTGGAACTCAGCGCCTCCGCGCGTTCGGGGGTCATGAGCTTGGTGAAGTACGCGCGCAGCTCGCGGCGCAACTCCTCTTGCTCGGGGGTGTAGCCGATCCGCATCGCCTCGTCCTTAACGTATGAAAAGCCAGAAAGCAGACCCAATCTGCCACCCCGGTTGTAACACGTTCTAGTCTTGGGGTCCAGCGACGGTTCCCGACGGTAGCTTCTCGACCTGGTCGTATTGTGGGTGCTGCCCGGGGAACAGCCCGTCGGAGCTGACTGCTAGGAGGTTGTCGTGCGAGTTGAAGTCGACCGCGATCGGTGTGAAGGTAACGCCGTCTGCGTGGGAATCGCCCCGGACCTGTTCGATCTCGACGACGAGGATTATGCGGTGGTGAAGCAGGATCCGGTGCCTGCCGACCAGGAGGACCTGGCCGAGCAGGCGATTGCCGAGTGCCCGCGCGCCGCGTTGCTTCGCAAGGACTAGAGGTATTCATAAGTGAGCGCACAACAGGACGACCTGACCGATCTGTCCGGCCGAGTCGCGGTGGTGACCGGCGCCGCCGCGGGCCTGGGTAGGGCAGAGGCGATCGGGCTGGCCCGTTCGGGCGCCACGATCGTGGTCAACGACATGGCAGCGGCTCTGGACAAATCCGATGTCTTCGACGAAATCGTCGCGGCGGGTTCCAAGGCCGTCGCCGTCGAAGGTGACATCAGCCAGCGCAGCACCGCCGACGAGTTGGTCGCCACCGCCGACGGCCTCGGGGGCCTGGACATCGTGGTGAACAACGCGGGCATCACCCGCGACAAGATGCTGTTCAACATGACCGACGAGGACTGGGACGCGGTGATCGCCGTGCACCTTCGCGGGCATTTTCTGCTGACGCGCAACGCGGCCACCTATTGGCGCGCCAAGGCCAAGGAGGGCGACGGATCGGTCTACGGCCGCATCATCAACACGTCCTCGGAGGCCGGGCTGACGGGTCCGGTGGGCCAGGCCAACTACGGTGCGGCAAAGGCAGGCATCATCCAGCTGACCCTGACTGCGGCCCGTGGACTGGAGCGATACGGAGTGCGTGCGAACGCGATCGCTCCGCGGGCCCGCACAGCGATGACGGCCGACGTGTTCGGCGAGACACCAGAACTCGCCGACGGCGAGATCGACAGCCTTTCGCCGGAGCACGTCGTCTCACTTGTGCGCTTCCTCGCGTCGCCGGCATCCGACGGCGTGAGCGGACAGGTCTTCATCGTGTACGGACCGACGGTGACGCTGGTCGCGGCGCCCACCGTAGAGCAACAGTTCACCGCCGACGGTGGCGCATGGGCACCGGCAGAGCTGAGCGCGACGCTGCGCAAGTTCTTTGCTGGCCGCGACCTCGAGCAGGGTTTCTCGGCGATGAACCTCATGGGAAATCCCTAAGAGACTCCTGAGGGCCGCAGGCGGTTCACTGCTAGAACACGTTCCAGAATGACCTGGGTCACAAACTGCCTGACCTGGACATAAGCCGCGTTATTGTCTCAATAGCCCTCCTTTGACACTGGGAACTTGTTCTAGTTAGTATGATCCGGCTCACTAAGATTTGCGTGCGACGCTGGGGTGGAAAAGTCGCTGTGGCAAGGGGTTCTCGAGGCTTCGCCATTGCGGAAAACTTGTGAAACCCCCGCCCCGAGAACGGAGCCGAGGTTGATCGAACAGCTCGCGGTTCCGGCGCGGGCCGTGGGCGGGTTCGTCGAAATGTCGATCGACACCTTCGTCAAGATCTTCCGACGGCCGTTTCAGTTTCGGGAATTCCTCGACCAGACATGGATGATCGCGCGCGTCTCGCTCATCCCGACGCTACTCGTCGCCATCCCGTTCACCGTCCTGGTGGCCTTCACGCTGAACATCCTGCTGCGTGAGATCGGTGCTGCCGACCTGTCAGGAGCGGGCACGGCGTTCGGCACCATCACCCAGCTCGGCCCGGTGGTCACGGTGCTGGTGGTGGCCGGCGCTGGTGCGACGGCGATCTGCGCCGACCTCGGTGCCCGAACAATTCGCGAGGAGATCGACGCGATGCGGGTGTTGGGCATCGACCCGATCCAGCGGCTGGTCGTACCGCGCGTGCTGGCCTCGACCTTCGTCGCGCTTCTGCTGAACGGGCTGGTGTGCGCGATCGGACTGTCCGGCGGCTACGTCTTCTCCGTCTTCCTTCAGGGTGTGAACCCCGGCGCCTTCATCAACGGCCTCACCGTCCTCACCGGCCTTGGCGAGTTGGTGCTCGCTGAGGTCAAGGCCTTGCTGTTCGGCGTCGTCGCCGGGCTGGTTGGCTGCTACCGCGGCCTGACCGTGCAGGGCGGCCCCAAGGGTGTCGGCACCGCGGTCAACGAAACCGTCGTCTACGCCTTCATCTGCCTGTTCGTCATCAACGTCATCATGACGGCCATCGGTGTCCGGGTGCTGGTCCGGTGAGCCGCCTATGAGCTACGACGTCACAGTGCGGCTGCGCCGGTTCTTCCGCGGCGTGCCACGAGCCGTCGACACCGTCGGTGAGCAGGCGCTGTTCTACGGCGAGACGATGCGCTACATCCCCAACGCGCTGACCCGCTACCGCAAGGAGACCATCCGGCTGATCGCCGAGATGACCATGGGCACGGGCGCGCTGGTGATGATCGGCGGCACGGTCGGCGTTGCCGCCTTCCTGACCCTGGCCTCCGGCGGTGTCATTGCCGTCCAAGGCTATTCATCGCTTGGCAATATCGGCATCGAGGCGCTCACGGGCTTTCTGTCCGCGTTCCTCAACGTACGCATCGTGGCGCCGGTGATCGCGGGCATCGCACTGGCCGCCACCATCGGCGCGGGCACCACCGCGCAGCTCGGCGCGATGCGGGTTGCAGAGGAGATCGACGCCGTGGAAGCCATGGCGGTGCACTCGGTGTCCTATCTGGTGTCCACCCGGCTGATCTCGGGCCTGATCGCGATCATCCCGCTGTACTCGCTGTCGGTGCTCGCAGCGTTCTTCGCCGCGCGCTTCACCACCGTGTTCATCAACAACCAGTCGGCGGGCCTGTACGACCACTACTTCAACACGTTCCTGGTACCGACCGACCTGTTGTGGTCGTTCCTGCAGGCCATCGTCATGTCGATCGCGGTGATGCTGGTGCATACCTACTACGGGTACAACGCATCCGGTGGCCCGGTCGGCGTCGGGATCGCCGTCGGACAGGCGGTCCGCACCTCGCTGATCGTGGTCGTCACCATCACCCTGTTCATCTCACTCGCCGTCTACGGCGCGTCCGGCAACTTCAACCTCTCCGGATAGGTGAGCGGCGATGTCTGACGGAGACGCCAAGCGCAGCCACGTGCGGATCGCCGCGGCCGTCCTGGCTGCGCTGATCGCGGCGGCCGCGGTGTTCACCTACCTCGCTTACACCGCCGCGTTCACGTCGACGGACAAGGTAACCGTCACCTCGCCAAGGGCCGGCCTCGTGATGGACCGCGACGCCAAGGTGAAGTACCGCGGCATTCAGATCGGCGAGGTCGACTCGATCGAGTACGCGGGCGATCAGGCCAAGTTGACGCTCGCGATCAACAGCGACGAGTTGCGCTACATCCCGTCCAACGCGATCGTACGCATTGCCAGCACAACGGTTTTCGGCGCCAAGTCGGTGGAGTTCGTGCCACCGGGAACACCATCGGGCAGCTCACTGCGCCCCGGCGCGCAGGTGCAGGCCGCGTCGGTGCAGCTCGAGGTCAACACACTCTTCCAGACCCTGACGGAGGTGTTGCACAAGATAGACCCGGTCGATCTCAACGCCACACTGAGCGCATTGGCGGAAGGCCTGCGCGGCCACGGAGATGACGTCGGCGGACTCCTCTCCGGGCTGAATTACTATCTGCAGCAACTGAATCCGAAGCTGCCGACGCTTCAGCAGGACTTCCAGAAGACCGCCGCGGTCGCCAACATCTACGGCGATGCCGGCCCCGACCTGGTGAAGATCTTCGACAACGCGCCCACGATCAGCAACACGATCGTCGACGAGCAGGACAACCTGAACGCGACGCTGCTGGCGGCGACGGGACTGGCCAACAACGGGGCCGACACGCTGGGACCGGCGGAGAACGACTACATCGCCGCGGTCAACCGGTTGCGCGCGCCGCTGAAGGTGGCCGGTGAGTACTCGCCCGAGTTCGGCTGCATTCTCCAGGGCACGGCAAACGACGTCGACTTCTTCGCCCCGATCATCGGCGGCACCCGGCCGGGCCTGTTCGTGTCGTCCAACTTCCTACCCGGCTCCCCGGCGTACACCTACCCCGAGAGCCTGCCGATCGTGAACGCGTCCGGCGGCCCGAATTGCCGTGGCCTGCCCAATGTTCCGAGTAAGCAGCTGGGCGGATCCTGGTACAAGACCCCATTCCTGGTCACCGACAACGCCTACGTCCCCTATCAGCCGAACACCGAGCTGCAATTCGACGCACCGTCGACGGTGCAGTTCCTGTTCAACGGCGCGTTCGCGGAGAGGGACGACTACTGATGAAGCGTGATCGCACCCTGCTGAACGTGGCCGTTTTCACCGTCGCGATGCTGCTGGTGGCAGCCATGCTGGTGGTCGTGTTCGGCGAGTTCCGGTTCGCCTCGGAGACCAAGTATCACGCGACCTTCACGGACGCATCGCGGTTGAAGGCCGGCCAGGACGTACGCATCGCCGGGGTTCCGGTGGGAACGGTCGGCGACATCAAACTCAATCCCGACAACACCGTCGACGTCGCGTTCAACGTGGACAAGCGTTACCAGCTCTACTCGTCGACCCGCGCGGTGGTGCGCTACGAGAACCTGGTCGGCGACCGGTATCTCGAGATCACCGCTGGCCCTGGGGAATTGCGCAAGATTCCGCCGGGAAGCACGATCCCGCGGGAGAACACCCAGCCCGCGCTCGACCTCGACGCCCTTCTCGGTGGACTGCGCCCCGTGCTCAAGGGTCTTGACGGCGCGAAGATCAACGAAGTCAGCAACGCCGTCATGGAGCTGTTGCAGGGCCAGGGCGGCGCGCTGTCGACGCTGCTGTCCACCACCAGCGCCTTCACGCAGAACCTGGCGGCCCGCGACCAACTCATCGGCGATGTGATCAACAACCTCAACACGGTGCTGGGGACCGTCGATGAAAAAGGTGCGCAGTTCGACGCCAGCGTCGACCAACTCCAGAAACTGCTCACCGGTTTGGCGCAGGGTCGCGACCCGATCGCCGGCGCCATCCCGCCGCTCGCGACTGCAGAGAACGACCTGACCGACATGCTGCAGCAGTCACGCCGCCCGGTGCAGGGCGTGATCGAGAACGTGCGTCCGTTCGCGCAGCGGTTCGACGAGCGCAAGGCGGACGTCAACAAGGTCATCGAGCCGCTGGCCGAGAACTATCTGCGACTCAACGCACTCGGTGCGTACGGGTCGTTCTTCAACATCTTCTACTGTTCGACGAGGTTGAAGATCAACGGTCCTGCAGGCAGTGACATCCTGGTTCCATTCGGCGGGCCGCCGGATCCGTCCAAGGGGAGGTGTTCGGAGGATGGCTAGGCCCGACCGCGGAAACCCGCTGCGGACAGGGATATTCGGCATCGCGATCGTTGCGTGCCTGGTGCTGGTGTCGTTCGGTTACACCAGCCTGCCGTTCTGGCCGCAGGGCAAACCGTACGAGGCCTACTTCACCGACGCCGGCGGCATCTCGCCGGGCAGTGACGTCAACGTGTCGGGTATCAACGTCGGCAAGGTGACGGATGTTTCGCTGGCCGGCGACACCGCGAAGGTGTCGTTCACCGTCAACCGCGATGTCAAGGTGGGCGACCAGTCGCTGGTGGCCATCAAGACCGACACGGTGCTCGGCGAGAAGTCACTCGCGGTCACCCCGAAGGGCGGCGGCCAATCGACGGTTATCCCATTGGGCCGCACCACGACTCCGTACACCCTCAACACCGCGCTGCAGGATCTCGGCCAGAATGCCAGCGAGCTGGACAAGCCGCGTTTCGAACAGGCGCTTCAGACGCTCACCGACTCGCTTTCCGACGCGACTCCTCAGTTGCGCGGTGCGCTGGACGGCGTCACCCAGCTGTCGCGGAGCATCAACAAGCGCGACGAGGCGCTCCAACAACTTCTGGTCCATGCAAAGAAGGTGTCCGACACGCTCGCGCAGCGCGCAGGCCAAGTCAACCAGTTGGTTCTCGACGGAAACGCGCTCTTCGCCGCGCTCGATGAGCGGCGCCAGGCACTGAGCAACCTGATCGCGGGCATCGACGATGTCTCGCAACAGCTCTCGGGCTTTGTCGCCGACAACCGGAAGGAGTTCAAGCCGGCGCTGGAGAAGCTGAACCTGGTGATGGACAATCTCCTCGAGCGGCGTGATCACATCGGTGAGGCGCTGAAGCGGCTGCCGCCGTACGCGACGGCGCTCGGTGAAGTCGTCGGTTCGGGCCCCGGCTTCCAGATCAATCTGTACGGCCTGCCACCCGCACCTATCGCAGAAGTGTTGTTCGACACCTACTTCCAGCCGGGCAAGCTGCCTGACAGCCTCTCGGACATGCTCAAGGGCTATATCTCCGAGCGCATGATCATCAGGCCGAAGTCACCATGACGTACGCGAACCCGTCTCCGGACCGCAGCCGCTGGCTGCGGATAGCGCTGGCCGCCGTGCTGGTCGCGATCCTCGCCGTCGGTGTGTACCTGGTCTGGCCGTCGCGCACCGGAAACAAGATCGTCGGCTACTTCACATCCGCCGTCGGCCTCTACCCGGGTGACGACGTTCGCATCGTCGGTGTCCCGGTTGGAAAGATCGACTCGATCGAGCCGCGGGCAGGCGACGTGAAGATCACCATGACGGTGCACGACGGTGTGAAGGTCCCGGCCGACGCGAAGGCGCTCATCATTTCCCCGAATCTGGTGTCCGCCCGATTCGTTCAGCTGGCCCCCGCCTACACCGGCGGCCCGGTGATGTCCGACGGCAGCAGCATCGGCCTCGACCACACCGCGGTTCCGGTCGAGTGGGACGAGGTCAAGGAACAGCTCACCGCGCTGAGTAGGCAACTCGGGCCAGGGCCGGGTTCGATGCAGGGCCCGCTGAGCTCTTTCGTGAACCAGGCCGCCGACACCTTCGACGGAAACGGTGACTCGTTCAGGCAGGCGCTGCGCGAACTGTCGCAGACCGCAGGGCGGCTGGGCGACTCGCGTACCGATCTGTTCGGAACCATCCGGAACCTGCAGGTGCTCATCAATGCCTTGTCCAACAGCAATGAGCAGATCGTGCAGTTCTCCAGCCACGTCGCCTCCGTGTCGCAGGTGCTGGCCGACAGCTCAACCGATCTCGACAACACCCTCGGCACCCTCAACCAGGCACTTGGCGACGTCCGCGGCTTCCTCAACGACAGCAACGACGCGCTGATCAAGCAGGTCAACAAGCTGACCGACTTCACGAGCATCCTCACCGAGCACAGCGACGACATCGAGCAGGTCCTGCACATCACGCCCAACGGCCTCGCGAACTTCTACAACATCTACAACCCGGCGCAGGGCACGGTCGGCGGCCTGCTGACCCTGCCCAACTTCGGCAACCCGGTTCAGTTCATCTGCGGCGGCGTCTTCGACGCGGGTACCTCCGTCGACAACATCAAGCGTGCCGAGATCTGCAGGCAGCGAATGGGTCCGGTGTTCCGCCGCATCACCATGAACTACCCACCGCTGCTGTTCCACCCGATCAACAGCATCACCGCCTACAAGGGCCAGATCATCTACGACACACCCGAGACGCAGGCCAAGGCCGAAACCCCGGTGCCGTACCTGCAATGGCAGAACGCGCCGGGAGTGACGCCGCCGCAGGTGCCGCCGGACTCCGACCTGACATCGCTGATGGTGCCGCCCGCCGAGGGCACGCCGGCGTCGACATCACACGCCGGTGGCCCGGAAGCCGCGCCAGGTCCCGCGCCGGGGCCACCCGCGGATCCGAACGCGCCGGCGCCGCCGAGCGCCGAGCCGCTTCCGTCCGAGGCGGGTGGGGGATGAGTAAGTTGCTGCGCGCCAAGGCATCACGGGCCGCCGTGCGGACGGTGGTCATCTCGTCGGGCGCCGCGCTGCTGGCCGGGTGCTCGTTCGGCGGGCTGAACTCGCTCGACATGCCCGGTACGTCGGGACACGGTGCGGGCTCGTACAAGATCACGGTGCAGCTGCCCGACGTCGCCACCTTGCCGCAGAACTCGCCGGTGATGGTCGACGACGTCACCGTCGGCAGTGTGTCGGGAATCGAGGCGGTTCAGCGTTCGGACGGCACGTTCTATGCGGCCGTCCAGCTGTCGCTGGACCAGAACGTGAAGCTGCCCGAGAACGCCACGGCCAAGGTCGCGCAGACCTCGCTGCTGGGTTCCCAGCACATCGAGCTGGCGGCACCGGTCAACGAGAAGGAGGTCGGCCGGCTCAAGGAGGGGTCACAGATTCCGCTTGACCGCACCGGCCGGTACCCGACCACCGAGGAAGTGCTGTCGTCGCTCGGCGTCGTCGTGAACAAGGGCAATCTCGGTGCGCTGCAGGACATCACCGACGAGACCTACAACGCCGTCGCCGGGCGCCAGGGCAGCTTCACCGATCTGGTGCCGCGGCTGGCCGAGCTGACCTCGTCACTGGATCAGCAGACCAACGACATCATCGCCGCGGCAGACGGATTGAACCGCTTCGCGGGAATCCTCGCACGAAGCAAGGACAGCCTGGGGCGCACGCTCGACACGCTGCCCGCCGCCCTTGACGTGTTGAACAAGAACCGCGGCAACATCGTCGATGCCTTCGGCGCTTTGCAGCGGTTCGCAGGCATCGCCTCGAACATCCTGCAGAAGACGAAGGACGACTTCGCCGCCGACTTCAAGGACCTCTACCCGATCATCAAGTCGTTCAACGACAATGTCGACTTCCTCATCAAGGATCTCGAGTTCCTGCCGACATTCCCGTTCCACTACAAGTACCTTCGGCGCGCGGTCCGCGGTGACTATCTGAACGTGTACACGACGTTCGACCTGACGCTGCGGCGCCTCGGTGAGTCGGTTTTCACCACCGCATGGGGTCTGGACACGAACATGGCCCACATGAGCGAGATCATCAATCCGCCCGACTTCCTGACCGGTGCACTTGCCAACCTGTCGGGTCAGGCGGCCGATCCGTTCAAGATCCCGCCGGGCACCGCGACCCAACACCCCGAGGGGTCGTAGATGCTGGACCGTCTGACTCGCCTTCAACTGTCGATCTTCGCGGTCGTCACGGTTCTCACCGTCGGCGCGATCACGGTGTTCTATCTGCACCTGCCCGCCGCCGTCGGCATCGGCGCCTACAAGGTGGACGCGAATTTCGTTGCGGGCGGCGGCATTTACCAGAACGCAAACGTCACCTACCGCGGCGTCACTGTCGGCCGGGTCGAATCCGTCGGTTTGACGAACGACGGCGTCGTCGCGCACATGAGGCTCAACAGCGGCACTCCGGTACCCGACAACGTCACCGCGACGGTCAAGAGCGTCTCCGCCGTCGGCGAGCAGTACATCGACCTGGTGCCGCCGGAGAATCCGTCGTCGGCGAAGCTCCGCAACGGCGCGAGCATCGGCCAGGACCGCACGGCGATCGGCCAGGACATCTCCGGTCTGCTCGACGAGGCCGACCGGCTTGTCGCCAGCGTGGGTGATACGCGGCTACAGGACCTGCTGCGCGAAACATTCAAGGCGTTCAACGGTTCCGGGCCCGAGCTGGCGCGGCTGATCCAGTCGTCGCGGCTGTTGGTCGACGAGGCCAACGCCAACTACGGCCAGGTCACGCAGTTGATCGACCAGGCTGGTCCATTCCTGGATGCGCAGATGCGCAGCGGTGACGACATCAAGTCCCTTGCCGATGGGCTGGCGCGGTTCACCGGTGAGGTCGCCAACGCCGACCCACAGCTTCGGTCGACGCTGCGGACCGTTCCCGGCGCGGCGGAGGCGGCGAACGAGACGTTCAGTGGTATCCGGCCGTCATTCCCGGTGCTGGCCGCGAACCTGGCCAACTTCGGCCGGATCGGCGTGATCTACAGCAAGTCGCTCGAACAGGCGCTGGTCATCTTCCCGGCGCTGCTGGCGGCCCTGGCCACCGTCGCAGGCGGTGTGCCCTCCGATGAGGGCGGCAAGCTGGACTTCAAGATCCACCTGCAGGATCCGCCGCCGTGCACGACCGGGTTCATCCCGCCGTCGCTGATCCGGTCGCCTGCCGACACCACACTGCGCGACATCCCGCCCGACCTCTACTGCAAGACGGCGCAGAACGATCCGTCCGTGGTGCGCGGCGCGCGCAACTACCCGTGCCAGGAGTTCCCCGGCAAGCGGGCTCCCACGATTCAGCTGTGCCGCGATCCGAAGGGCTATGTGCCGCTGGGCAGCAACCCGTGGCGCGGCCCACCGGTTCCGTATGGCAGCGAGCCGATCAACGATCCGCGGATGATCCTGCCTCAGAACAAGTTTCCGTTCATTCCACCGCAGGTGGACCCCGATCCGGGGCCGCCGTCGGTGCAGTTGCCGCCCGGCGTCCAGCCCGGCCCCGGTCCGGCGCCGCATGCGCCGTTCCCGTTGCCGGTGCCGCCGAACCAGCCCGGTCCGCTGCCGCCGCCGTTCCCGTTCTACGCGCCGCCCGACCAGGTCGTGCCGCCGTACGGCAGAACGCCGCCTGCGCCTCCCGACGGTGGTGGTCAACCGTTGCCGCTGCCGGGCCAACCGCCGGCCGACGCACCTCCGGCTGCAGATACGCCTCCGCTACCCGCGGAGTCGCCGCCCGTTGCAAGCGGGCAGAGTTTCGCGACATATGACAAGAACGGGAAGTTCGTCGACCCTGCCGGGGGAAGTGGCGTGTTCGCAGGTGGTACTGACACACTGGCGCCCGCGGAGAATTGGGTTGATTTGATGTTGGCTCCAAGGCAGGCATAGATGACGGAAGACACGGCTTCGACGCAAACATCGCCGAGGCCGGCGGGGAGGCGTCGTGCGTCGCGGGCGGCAGGCCCGGCGAGCGGCGCGGCAGCCACGTCGACGGGTGTGCCGGTCGAGGCGCCGAAGACCGTCAAGGTTCGGCTGTCACGGCCCGCGGGCCCGCCGCCGCGCAGGCAGTCGCATCGAGCGCTGGTCGGCGGAGTGGCGCTCGTGACGGTCCTCGTCGCCGTGCTCGCGCTGTCGGGGGGCGTCGCGTGGATGGTCCACAAGCAGCACGAAGACGAAGCGGCGCAAGCACACGACCAGCTCTTCGTCGACACCGCATCGCAGTTCGTGGTGAACATGTTCAGCTACACCCAGGACACCATCGACGCCAGCGTCGACCGGTTCGTCAACAGCACCAGCGGGCCGCTTCGCGACATGATGAGCCAGGGCCAGAACGCCGACAACCTCAAGCTCCTGTTCCGGGACACGAACGCCAGCGCCGAGGCGGTGATCAACGGTGCCGCGCTGGAGAAGCCGCCCGACGAGACCTCCAAGCGGGCCGATGTGCTCGTCGCGGTGCGGGTGACGGTCACCGACCTCGATGGAAACAACGCGCCATCCAAGCCGTACCGGCTGCGGGTCACCGTGCAAGAGGGCGACAACGGCCAGATGTCGTTCTACGACCTCAAGTACCCCGATGGGGGCAACTGATGACGCTGCGGGCCGCCAAGCTGGTGGGCGCGTTGACCATCCTGCTGGCCGTCGGCTTCATCGCACTGGCGGGCCTCGGCGGCTGGTTCTACTGGAACCGCGTGGAGATTCAGGGCGAACAGGCCACCCGCGCCGACCTGGTACCCCTGGCCAAGGAGCAGATCCCCAAGGTCTTCGGATACGACTATCAGACAGTCGAACGCACCCTCGACGACATCTATCCGCTGTTGACGCCGAGTTACCGGCAAGAGTTCAAGGACCGCGCCACCAAGGACATCATCCCGCAGGCGCGAGATCGGCAACTGGTCAGTCAGGCCAATGAGGTCGGCGTGGGAGTGCTTAGCGCACAACGCAATTCGGGTTCGGTCATGGTGTACCTGAACCGTACTGTGACCGACAAGTCCAAGAAGCCGGTGTATGACGGCAGTCGACTGAAGGTCGATTACGTCAAGGTCGACGGCAAGTGGCTGATCAACTACATCACCCCGATTTAGGGCCGTCGCCGGTCTTCGTCTCGGCCAGTGCGTCGAGGAATGACCGGGCCCAGCGGTCGACGTCGTGAACGAGCACCTGCCTGCGTAGGGCGCGCATTCTTCGCCTGCCCTCTTCGGGCGTCTGGTTCAGCGCGTCCTCGATTGAATCCTTGACGCCGTCCAAGTGGTGGGGGTTGGTCAGGTAGGCCTGCCGCAATTCGGCTGCGGCGCCGGTGAATTCACTCAGGACCAGGGCACCGCCGAGATCACTGCGGCAGGCCACATACTCCTTGGCCACCAAGTTCATGCCATCGCGCAGCGGTGTCACCAGCATCACGTCGGCGGCCACGAAGAAGGCGATCAGTTCGTCGCGGGGGACCGGCCGGTGCAGATAGTGCACGATCGGATGGCCGACATCGCCGTATTCGCCGTTGATGTGGCCGACTTGCCGCTCGATGTCCTCGCGCATCTCTATGTAGCTGTCGACGCGTTCGCGGCTCGGCGTGGCCAGTTGGACGAGCACGGTGTCGTCGCGCTTGACACGGCCCTCGGCGAGCAGCTCCGAAAACGCCTCCAGCCGAACGTCTATGCCCTTGGTGTAGTCGAGTCGGTCGACGCCGAGCAGGACCTTGCGCGGGTTGCCGAGCTCGTTGCGGATCTCCCGCGCGCGCTGACGAATGCTTCGTTCGCGAGCCTTGGCGTCGAGTGCCCCTGAGTCGATCGAGATCGGGAAGGCACCCACTTTGACTGTGCGGAAACCGATCTGCACCTCGCCGAACCGGGATCGGACACCGACCGACGCACGTGATGTGTTCGCCCCAACCAGACGTCGTGACAGGATCAAGAAGTTCTGCGCGCCTCCGGGTAGGTGAAACCCGACCAGGTCGGCGCCCAGCAGCCCTTCGATGATCTCGGTCCGCCATGGCATCTGCATGAACAGCTCGACCGGCGGAAACGGAATGTGCAGAAAGAATCCGATCGTCAGGTCGGGGCGCAGCATTCGCAGCATCTTCGGCACCAGTTGCAGCTGATAGTCCTGCACCCAGACCGTCGCGCCCTGGGCGGCCGCCCGCGAGGTGGCCTCGGCGAAGCGCCGATTCACGTCGACGTAGCTGTCCCACCACTCCCGGTGATAGATCGGTTTGACGATGACGTCGTGGTAGAGCGGCCACAGCGTGGCGTTGGAGAAGCCCTCGTAATACATCGCCACGTCCTCGGCGGACAGACACACGGGCCACAGCGTCAAATCGTCTTCGGCGATCGGGTCTTCGTCGCTGTCGGGAACGCCCGGCCAGCCGATCCATGCGCCTTTGCGGCGACGCAATAACGGCTCGAGTGCGGTGACGAGGCCGCCGGGACTTCGTTTCCACTCGACCGTGCCGTCGGGCAGCCGTTCCATGTCGATCGGCAGCCGGTTGGCCACGACGACGAAGTCAGAGTTGCCGGAGCCGACTTCTTGGTCGCCCCGCGAACTCACCTAGGCCTCGAGCTTTGCCGGTCCAATGCCAAGCATCGACAGGAAAATCCGGCATTCGTCCGCGTCGGTCGCATAGGCGGCGACGACGCGCCTGGCCTGACGGGCGGTGCTGTCGGCTAGCGGCTCGACGTCGCCGATCTCGGCGGGATCAGATTTTGCAGCCATGACACCACCATATATCCGATGCCGGGCAGCCCAGGCCGGACGCCCGTGCCTACCCGACGTTGTCCTCGACGCCGGTCACGGTCGGACTGCTGCCGACGGTCGAGCGCGGCGTCACGGCGGGCCCTTCAGAGGCGCCCTCTTCGGCCAGGCCGATGCACTGCCCGGAGTTGTGACCGGTGCACGGAATGCCGCCGCCGCCGCCCGGGATGCTTACCGAAGGCAGGTCGGGGTTGCCGCCGATCGCCTGATACGGGTCTCCTGCATTCGGCACCATGTGTGGAACGCAAGTGCCGATGTACAGGTCTTCTTCCTCGCCGGCCGGGCACTGGGCCAGCGGGGTGGCCGCGGGTGTCGGCATCGCGACGGCGGCGATCGCGGGCGCTGCCGCCACCGCGGCGGCGAACCCGCCGGCAATGATCAGTCGTCGTGCTGGGAATTTCATGATCGCCATCGTCACGCTTTCTGTTGACTTGCTGACAGGTTTCGTCGTGGCGATTGTATGGAAGCTGAGGATAATCTGCATGTATTCGCAAAGTTTCCTGGGAATATCTCGTGACCGTTTTTGCAGGCCAGGGAGGCAATTAGCGCCAAACGAAAGGGCCGGACACGGAAAACCGTGTCCGGCCCGAACGTCAGCCGCTCAATCCAGCGCTGGCTCTACGGGCTCGAGCTGACCTCCGAATGGGGTGTCACGATCGGTGCTTGCTGCTCTTCGCTCAGGCCGATGCACTGGCCGGAATTGTGTCCGGTGCAAGGAACGCCGTTGATCTCCGGAAGACCACCGACGGGGGCGGTGCTGCTGAAGTCCGGTGAATTCGGCACGATATCCGGCACGCAGATATTGGTGAACATGTCTTCGGTCTCGCCGCCGGAGCATGCGGTGATCGACGGTGTCGTACCGCCGGTCGCCGGAACGGCGAACATCGCGACAGTCGGAGCCGCGGCAATCGCGACAGCGAATCCCCCCGCAAGGATCAGTCGCCGGGTTGGAAGGTGGAAGGTCGCCATCGTCACGCTTTCTCTAGTTTGCTGGCTGTCTCGTCCGGGAAGCGAATGGATTCTGTCAGCGTTCTCGCCGTCATCCCTCAATTCCCTGCCGATGCCACTTCCGAAGTTGTGGCAGGAGTTGGCATCTGCTAGTGCAAGAATACTATCGGCGCACAAAAAGCACTGGTTGATCGCTGCTAATTGACTTCGCCCGTGCCATCACTGTGAAGCGCCTGTCATATTGCTGTGGCACAACTGGACGGCGTCGACGGTCCCGGCGGTGTGACGTCGGCACCGTGGACGTAGTGTGCATTACATCTGAAGCGTCGGACGTAAAGAGGTGTGCACGGTGGCAAGCCCGGACCTGACAAGCGCCGAATCTGTTCCCCAGCAGCCTGCCGAACAGGTGACCTACGAAACGCTGGATGACGGCCGCATCGCTCGCATCTGGCTCAATCGGCCGGAGGCGCAGAACGCCCAATCGCGCACCTTGCTCGTCCAATTGGACGAGGCGTTCGCCCGGGCTGAGGCCGACGACACGGTGCGGGTGGTGATTCTTGCCGGGCGCGGGAAGAACTTCTCCGCCGGTCACGACCTGGGTTCGGAGGCCGCCCTCCTCGAGCGCAAACCGGGGCCTGGGCAGCACCCGACCTTTCGCTCGCACGGCTCGAACATGACCGGCATCGCGGAGAGAACGTATCTGCAGGAATGGCACTTCTTCTTCGAGAACACCCGCAGGTGGCGGGATTTGCGCAAGATCACCATCGCGCAGGTGCAGGGGAACGCCATTTCGGCGGGCCTGATGCTGATCTGGGCGTGCGACCTCATCGTCGCCGCCGACGACGCGAAGTTCAGTGACGTCGTGGCGGTCCGAATGGGCATGCCGGGCGTTGAGTACTACGCCCACCCATGGGAATTCGGCGCTCGAAAGGCCAAAGAGCTCCTGCTGACCGGTGATTCGATCGATGCCGACGAGGCCTACCGGCTCGGCATGGTGTCGAAGATCTTCCCGCGGGCCGAGTTGGAAGACAAGACAGTGGAATTCGCGCGTCGCATCGCAGAGCGGCCGACGATGGCCGCCCTACTTGTCAAGGACTCGGTGAACGCCGCGGCGGACGCCATGGGCTTCACCGAGGCGCTGCGCCACGCGTTCCACATTCACGAGCTGGGCCACGCGCATTGGGCAGCGGCCAACGAGAACAGGTATCCCGTCGGGCTGCCGCCGGATGTTCCGGACTGGCGCACGCTCGGCGCGCCCAAACAGGCCCGCCGCGATGCCCCCTGACGTGCATGGTTGCATGACCAGAACCTGTTTCAGTTTTCCGTAAGGGGTCAAGGTGCAGCTCACGCTGACGGATAAGACCGTCCTGGTGACCGGTGGTGGCAGCGGAATCGGCAAGGGCGTCGCGACGGCCGCTGTCGCGTCGGGCGCCAACGTGATGATCGTCGGCCGCAACGCCGACCGGCTGGCGGCCGCCGCGGAGGAGATCAAGGGCCACGCCAAGGACGGCGGCGCGGTGCTCTACGAGCCTGCCGACGTCACCAACGAGGATGAGGTGAGCCGTGTGGTCGAAGCCGCGACCGCATGGACCGGCCGATTGCATGGCGTCGTGAACTGTGCGGGCGGTAGCGAGACGATCGGCCCTCTCACGCAGGTCGACTCCGAACTGTGGCGGCGCGCGATCGATCTGAACATCAACGGCACCATGTATGTGCTGAAACACGCCGCGCGGGAGATGGTTCGGGGCGGCGGCGGGTCCTTCATCGGGATCTCGTCCATCGCCGCGAGCAACACGCACCGGTGGTTTGGCGCCTACGGGGTCTCCAAGGCGGGCATCGACCACCTGATGCAGCTGGCCGCCGACGAACTCGGTCCGTCCTGGGTGCGGGTGAATTGCATCCGACCGGGCCTCATCCGCACGGACCTCGTTGCGCCGGTCTTCGAGATACCGCAGTTGAGTGACGACTACGCGGCCTGCACACCGCTACCGCGACCGGGTGAGGTCTCCGACATCGCAAACCTCTCGGTGTTCCTGCTCAGCGATGCGTCCAGCTATGTCACCGGCCAGGTGATCAACGTCGACGGCGGGTTGATGCTGCGCCGCGGACCCGATTACTCCTCGATGCTCGAGCCTGTCTTCGGCGCCGACGGGCTGCGCGGCGTCGTGTCGAGCTAGCTTTCAGTCGGGCCGGGCGCACCGGCCTCCCACGCGGGCAGTGCGCCGACCGCAGACCAGTCGAGATCGGCGCCGCCGCGGGCCAGCAGCGCGAGGAACCGATCGCGCAGCAGGCTGGCCACCGGCATCGGCACATGCAGCTCCTCGGCGGCGGCCATCACCAACCGGAGATCCTTCTGCCCGAGCGAGGCCGCGAACCCGGCCGGTTCGAATTCCCCGCCCGCGATGAGCCCGCCGTACGTCTTGTAGATCGGCGCACCGAACAGCGTCGAGGTGAGGATGTCGAGGTACTGGTGCTTGTCCACGCCGGCCTTGCCGACCAGCGCCATCGCTTCCCCGACAGATTCGATCACCGACATGATGAGAAAGTTGCCGCTCAGCTTGATCAAGTTGGCGGTCTTTGGTTCCTCCGAGACGACGAACGTGCGCTGGCCGACAGCGCTGAAGATCTCCGACAGCGCCTGCACCGGTTCGGCCGCGCCGGCCGCCACGACGAAGAGCTTCGCGGCCTGCGCCGCCTCGGGCCGGCCGAACACCGGCGCGGCGACGAACCGCTGGCCGGCCTCGGCGTGGGCGGCGGTCAGCCGTTCGGACAGCGCAACGCTGATCGTGGACGCCGAGACGTGGGTGGCGCCCGGTGCGAGCGAGGACAGCACGCCGTCGTCGCCGAAGACGATCCCTTCGACGGCCTCGTCATTCGCCAGCATCGTGAAGACGGCGTCGCCCCGGCATGCGTCGGCGACCGATGCGGCAGCCGCAGCACCCTCGGCGGCCAGCGCCTCGACCTTGCCGCGCGATCGGTTGTAGACGGTGACCTGATGGCCCGCCTTGATGAGGTTCGAGGCCATCGCCGACCCCATGTTGCCCAGGCCGATGAATCCGATTCGCATGCGTAGAGTGTCGACTTATTGCGCGTTTTTCGCTGATTTCTGTGCAATAAGTCGACGCTCGGGGCCTACCCTCGTCGATATGTCTTCATCTCCCGACGGCGGGGACCGAGTGCCGATCGAAAACGTCCGTTGCGGTGACCCCATCTACGACGCCGATGGCGGTTGCCAGCACTACAAGGTCTTGGAGCACAGGGCTATACCCGGCGGCGGCGTCGTTCTCGAACTGGAGTGCCTGCACAACAATCAGTGCCAGGTGATCGAGAAGTCGTTCCCGGAGGGCTACCTCGTGGCCAGATCCACCCGTCACTTCCTCTAGTCACGGGACCACGCCCTCATTCACTGTGCCTGTTGCAGGTAGACGCTCAGCCGGCGGATTCTCGCGTCCGCATTGAATTCGAACAGGCTGAGTGAGTTCACGACAGTGACCTTCTCACCGACGAAGTGCCGCTCTTCGGCCGCGAAGTAGACCAGGTCGGGTAGTTCGGAAACCCGCTGCACGGTGGTTTCAAATCTGTCGATAGCCCCGGCCCACCGCGTCAACAGCTGCGCGTACTCTTGCCAGTTCTGAACCTCTCGGCGCGTGCCGACCCGCTCGAACTCGTCGACCGCCACCAGGGATTCCAGCGGAGCCCAATCCTCCGTCGTGTCCACTGTCGGCACCAGCTGCTTCATCACGTCCTGGTACTCCATGACCCGCTGCGCCAGTGGTCCGTATTCACCCATCCCGTCGACCCCTTTTGGGAAGCATGTGTTGCCGATCCGCACAATAGCCGGTCGGCTAGTCTCTTGATGTGGGATCAGCGCAGCAGGCGGTGGCCAACAGCGGACTTCGCGTCGCCGAGTACAGCGCGCCACGGACCCGCGTGCTGGACGCTGCACTGGATCTGTTCGCCGAGCACGGCGTCAGTGGCACCTCGTTGCAGATGATCGCCGACGCCGTCGGTGTCACGAAAGCGGCTGTGTATCACCAGTTCCGAACCAAGGATCACATCGTGATCGCGGTGACGCAGCGCGAACTCGGCAGGCTGGTGCCTGCGCTCGAAGAGGCCGAAGCCCGCAGCGATGGTCCGCAGGCGCGCGACGCGCTCCTGATGGGTGTGATCGACATGGCGGTCCGCGACCGCAGGCTCGTGCGGACCCTACAATTCGACCCGGTGGTCGTGCGCCTACTCGCCGAGTACG
This sequence comes from uncultured Actinomycetota bacterium, assembly GCA_963813275.1. Lineage (GTDB taxonomy): Bacteria > Actinomycetota > Actinomycetes > Mycobacteriales > Mycobacteriaceae > Mycobacterium. The sequence goes on from CAWEYH010000010.1 coordinate 63,978, forward strand.
AACCCTTTCAGCGCTTCATGTCACGTCTTTATCGGGTGCTGCTCGATGGTGGCGACGAGGACAACCTGATCCAGGTCGCGATGTTGTCGGGCGCGATCAGCAGTGCTGTCATGCATCCGCTGGTCGGAGACATCGACGATGACACCCTGCGAGCAAAGCTCACGGAGTTCAGCAGGCGCCTGATCGACCTGCCCAACGGCTGATCGCTTTCGGTCGTAACACGATGGACGTCGGATTCATTGGCTTGGGGCACATGGGGTTTCCCATGGCCGTCCGGTTGGTCGACGCCGGCCACCGAGTGTTCGTGTATGACTCTGACGACGACGCGATTGGACAAGCCGTCGCCGCTGGGGCGCATAAAGCATCATCGCCGAGGGATGTCGCGAACCGTGCCGGGACCGTGTTCGCGAGCCTGCCGTCGCCGCAGGCGTCCTTCGATGTGGCCACCGGAAACGACGGGGTGATCGGCGGGTCGCATGTCAAGCGCTTCGTCGACATGTCCACGGTCGGAATGCCCACGGCGCAACGTATTTCAGAGCAACTTGCCGAGCGCGGTGTTGCGATGCTCGACTGCCCGGTCAGCGGTGGTGTCCACGGCGCAACTGACGGCACGTTGGCGCTGATGGTGTCGGGCCCGCGGCCGGAGTTCGCCGCGGTGTGCAGCGTCCTGGAAACACTGGGCCGGCCCATCTTCGTCAGCGAGAAGCCAGGCGCCGCCCAGACGATGAAGCTCGTCAACAACATGATGGCGGCGACCGCGCTGGCCGCGACGGCCGAAGTCGTCGTGATGGCAGTGAGGGCCGGCCTCGACGCGCAGGTCGTGGTCGACGTGCTCAATGCCGGGTCGGGAGGCACCCACGCCAGCCGCGACAAGTTCCCTCGCGCAGTCCTGCCACGCACATTCGACTACGGGTTCGCCACCGGTCTGATGGTCAAGGATGTGCGGCTGTATCTCGATGAAGCCAGGGCGCTGGGCCTGCCGACGCACATCGCGGATGCGGCAGCCGCCTTGTGGGAGAACACCATGACCGAGGAAGGCCCGGATTCCGATTTCACTTCGGTGATCAAGCCGATCGAGGACGCCGCAGGCGTGATTGTGGGAGAAGCTTCGCGTCCCGATTAAGCGACGTAGCAGACGTCGGGACGAATAAAGTTAATGGCCGTGCTGACGTGGCTCGCCCCGATCATTTTCGTGCTGGTGGTTACGGCTGCGGTCGCCGCCAAGCTTCTTGCGCGACGACGGGCACCGAGGGCGGCTGGTTCTCCGACTCCTCGCGTAGCGCGGGCACGTTGTCGGTGATCGACACGATGTTCGCAGTGACGCTCGCGTTCGTGATCCTCTCTTCGCTGCAGAGCTATTAGCGCGCGCGGGAAGGCGCGAGCGTCGAGGCCGTCGCCGTCGCCGAACTGCAATCTGTGTCAAACGTTTTCCAGCCGCCGACGAGCGACCGTCTGCATGGAGGGTTGATCTGCTACGGCCGCGCCGTCGTCAATGACGAGTGGCCTGCGATGCGAGACGGGCACTCCAGTGAGCTGGTGGAAACCTGGATCGCCGACTTGCGCAGGGAGTTCGGGGCCACCAACCCCCAAGGGGCGCGCGAGGAGGCGGCTTACGGACAGTGGTTCGACGAGGAGGCACAGCGCCGCGAGGGTCGTCGCGAACGCCTCGCGGAGGCAACCCCATTCATGCCCGTCACACTCTGGTTCGCGCTGGGGGTCGGAGCTACGCTGACGCTGGCCTACATGGTCGCCCAAGCCGATCGGCGCGAAGGGCGCTTCATTCAGGCGATACCGATTGGCTTCGCCTCGGCCCTCGTGACCGCAGGCCTGCTGGTCGTTGTATTTCTCGATCACCCGTATACCGCCGGGCAAGGCAGCATCGCGCCGACTGAGATGCGCCGGACCCTCACGCTGATCGACCGGGACATTGCGGCCCCCTGCGACGAGCGCGGCGTCCCTACCTAGCGGTCTCCTCGGTTGGTGACGGTGACGTGAGCTTGCTTGCGACGAAGGTCGCGGCCTGGTCCGTCAGGCCGTCGGCCGGATAGAGGTTGTGCGCCCCGCTGTCGCCGCCGCCCGGCGAGCAGATCGGATCGTCGGATATGCACAGGTCCGTCGTCTTACCCGCGTAGAGGTGTCCGACCGAGATCGGCGGCGCGCTGTTGGCGATGATCTGCAGGAAACCGGTCGACGGCTTGCCGAACAGTGCCACCGCGGCGACGTGGTCAGCGACCGAGGGAGGCATCGGACCGGTCAGGCCTGAGGGCATCTGGAAGCCGTCAGGTACGGAGTCTGCGGTCAGATATCCGGCAACGGCCGCGCCTTGAGAGAAGCCACCGAGAACGATCTTGGTATTTGGGCAGCTGGCGGCGACGGCCTGGACCTTGTTGCTCGCATCGATGACGCCGTCAGAAGCGGTCTGAAAATCCAGCGACGCGGGATAGTCCACCGGGTAAACGTCCATGGACTTGCCGCCGATCTTCGATCGCAGGGAATCGACGAACGCCTGTCCGGTCCCACCGACGCCGGGGGGTTCGAAAGTGCCGCGCGCGAACACCACCTCGACGTCCGGACACGGCGCGGCTGACGCCGCAGGGATTGACAGAACCGGGCTGACCAAGGCGGAAGCCACGAGTCCGACAGCAGCGAAAAAGCAATTTCCAATTCTCAATTTTTAACCCCAACGCCTCGATTCATAACTGACGCCTGGCAGGGCAACATCGCGCACCGCGCTGGCGGCATACCCAGACTAACTCTCAACAAAACCAGAGGGTGTGGTCCGTTCACCGGGCGCGGACACGGCGGTCACTGCGCGCAACCAATTCGTCGTCATCGACGAGCGTGAGCATCGGCTGGCCTGGCGCGCAGAGCATCGTGACAAGGAATCGAACCTTCACGTCGTCACGGTTGTTGCCGTCTTGGTAGTGGATCACGTCGCCGCCGGGCTCCCAGAACGTTTCGCCTGCGCTCACGACTCGCGGGGCCTCGCCTTCCAATTCGAAGAGCATCTCGCCTTCGAGTACGTAGCCGAACGCCGGTCCCGCGTGCCGGTGTGGCGGGGTGCCCGGGTCGCCTGGCGGGAATTCGATGACGACTGTCATCGCATGAGCGCCGTCGGGAATCGACGGTGGGGTGGCTTCTTGGAGGACGGTGAGGGCGTTCTGCCAACCGATAGTGCGCGGCTGTGATGTTGCGTCGGGCATGTCGGCTCCTTTTTCGTCTGCTGTTTTCGGGTGCTCCACAGTCAGGACAAGACGCACCCCAATTCTGTGACATGACGCGGCGCAACGAAAGATCCCTATGATGCTCGTCATGGCGAAGTTTCCGGTGCTGTCTCAACGACTCGTTCTGTCCGTCGGTCTGGCCCTCGCGGCCCTGGCCGCGCCGGTGGCGTTGATGACCACCTCCCTGGCCGCAGACTCGACGCCGCTGGCAGCGTGCACGGGTGGTGAAGAAGAGGACAGCTACACCACGACGTGCGTTCCGTTCCTGGTGCCCAATTCGCCGGACGGATTCTCGACGACCGCAGCCAACCCGGACGTCCCGGAGATCGACGGCGTGCCGTGCACCGGTGGGCGTTCCAGCGGTGCATGCATCGGGCTGGAAGAAAATCAGCAGGACATGGGTCCGCAGCCGATTCCGGAATCGACTTTCAGTTCAAGCCCGTAGCGCCTGGCCGCGGCGCCTAGAACAGACTGCCGACGTCTCCCAGCATCGCGTTGCGGGTGAGCGGCAGCGGAAGCGGCCCCAGCTTGATGAACGCGTCGTGGAAATCTTTCAGTGAGTACGCGTCGCCCATCTTCGCCTTGTAGTCGTCGCGCAGCTTGAGGATCATCAGCTTGCCCATCGTGTAGTACCCGTACGTCGGCTCATAGGCCGCCGCACCGGGATGGGGCGAAGAACGGGACGTTGAAGGGTGGGCAGTCCGCCGGCAGCGGGGCCGGTGGTGGAGGCGGACCCGCAGGCGGCGGTGGTGGAGGAGGGGCCTCATGCGGAACGCCGTGCCACGGGTAGATGGTGTTGGAAGCGATGTCGACGACGCCCTCGGAGTTCCAGTACCAGTCGTGGCAGATGTTCCAGTCCCATGAGATGACCTGGCTGCCCGGTATCAGCGGGTCGCCCGGGCACCAGTGGGTGCAGCTGCCAACCCCTGGCGGACAGTTCCCGTCTGAATAACTGGGACCCCAGACGGGGTCGGCTTGAGCGGTTCCCGCGACCAGCCCCAACCCGGCCAGCCCCAAACCACCGGAAACGACCGCTGTCGTTGCCCAGCGCGCCATTTGGTTCATGCTGTGGTTCCTTTCCTCAGGCGCCTCCCCGATGGCGTTTCCTCATGCGGTCCAGTACAGGTCGTCGGGACGGCTACCGATCCCAACAACTGTGCTGCTACTTCGTTCTCTGGATAGCCGGTGTTACGGCTGGGCAATCCCATACGCTCGCGCTGTGACGACATTTGCGCTGGTGCACGGCTCGTGGCACGGCGCGTGGTGTTGGGAGCTGTTGGCTCCGCTGCTGATGCAGGCGGGACACGACGTCGTCGCGACGGATCTGCCGATCGACGACCCCACGGCGACCTGCGACACCTTCGCCGACATCGTCTGCTCGGCGCTCGACGGATGCAGCGAAGACGTTGTGGTCGTTGGACATTCGTATGGCGGCGTGGTCATTCCGCTGGTTGCGGCCCGGCGTCCGGTGCGCCACTTGGTGTACCTGTGCGCGTACGCCCCGGAGATCGGCCGCAGCTTGCACGAGCAACTGCGGGATGAGCCCGAGACCATCAATCCTGCTGCCTACGAAGGCTTTCGGCGTGACGCGCAAGGCCGAAGTGTATGGTTCGACAGCGCCCTTGCTCACGAAATGATGTACGCCGATTGCGACGAGCGCACCTCCAGCGCAGCATTCGGGCGGCTACGGCCGCACTCGACCTATCCGAACACGCTTCAGTGTTCGCTGACCGAATTCCCTTCGGTCCCTTGCACTGCGGTGCTTTGCACAGACGACAAGCTGATTCGGCCGAAGTGGGCGAGGCAGCTCGCCAACCGGCTCGGCGCTGAGGCCGTCGAGCTGCCCGGAAGTCATTCACCGTTCCTCTCGCGGCCGCAGGCTCTCGCCGAAGTCTTGCTCCGAATCGCCGCCGAGTAGGTGTGGCTGGTTGGGCCTGTCGTGCAGCAGCGGATTCAGATCTCGGAGATGATCTGCTGACGCTTGCGCGAGTATTCGTCGTCCGAGATGACTCCCGTGGCGCGCAGCGTCTCCAGCTCCTGCAGGCGCTGCGCCGTCGACGGCCGAGGTGGTGCGGGCGCCGGAGCGGCCGCGGAAGTCTGCGCCTGGGCCATCATCTCTTCCAGGCGCTTACCGCCGATGGTGATCTTCGCGCCCGGGCTGATGCTGATGTTCCCGCCGCCGCCAATCGAAATGCCAGGAGTGCTGCCTGGTGTCCCGATCGGCTGGGCGCCGAGTGCGGCGATCACCCGCTGGCTCGGGGCGTCCTGGCCGATCAAGAAGGTATGCGGCCTGCTCGGTATGCGCTGACCCGCCGCCACCCGCTGTTGGGCGATCGCCTGCACAATGCGGCTGCTGTCGCCGTCGATGGGTAGCCAGAGAACGAGGATCTGTCGATCGTCGGGCGCTCCGCTTGCCATCGCCATCGCGGGGTTGCCTGTTTGGGCCCTGAAATCCGTGCGGTCCCAATACTTGAGCACCCCGCCCCCGACGAGTTCATTGCGGTGTTGCTTGTCCTCGAGCGCGAGGACATGGGTACTCGTGACCGCCAGCACGAAGCTCTTCGGCAGGCCTGTGCCGTTGGGTAAACGCTTCGACCAGACCTCACCGCCGCCCGTCGGATACATCTGCACGGCCTTGGTGGATTGCTGTTCGCATCGCGTCGCCGCCTCGACCGGCTGGGAAAGCAGAGATGCCGCTACCGCGGCGGCTTGCTCGTTCATCCGCAGCTCGCGATCGGACAGGCGCTTCATCTTCATCGCCGCGGCACCCCATTCATGCTTGTGTGCTTGCCCAGGCGTACCCGCCCGCAGATCGTGTACCGGGGTAGTACAGATCGTCGGGGCGGCTACCGATCCCAAAGACTATGCGGGTCGGGAGGGCGCTGATGTTCAACTTCAGGTTCCCACAAGGTTTCTCACAGGTTCGGCGAGACGATCATTTGCACCCATTTGGTCTCAGAGAACGGTTGTATTTAGCGGAAGGAGGCCACATGTCGCTGCGATTGCTCACCCTGGGGAATCAAGTCCATTGGATCAGAGAAAGCCCGGAGTTCGCCCACGCCGAGACGCTTCCCGGGGTCCACTACGGCGTCGGGGACGACGGCCTGTTGCGGTGGTACCGCTTCTTGGGACCGCACGTCGACGACCCGCAGAACCCAGGCTATCCTGCATGGGATCACAACTCCGGCAACGCGATCGGAAACGGCTGGGGCGGCGTCAGGTGGATGCAGCTCGGCAGTGAGGGAACTCTCGCCGTCATAAAGAGCGATGGCGGCCTCTACCTGTACCGCTACGACGGTGAAGGTGAGGACGACCCGTCAGCTTCGCAAGGCTGGCTCGCGGGATCGGGAACCAAGATCGGCGACGGGTGGGATCGCTTTCTGCATGTCGCGATCTGTGGGGACGTAACCCATGAGGAAGGCTTGAACGACATCTCGCTCATGGCTGTTGATGCCACCGGCGATATGCTCTGGTTCCCCTTTGGCATCCAGGACGGCCTCTATGGGCCGCAACCAGGGTCGGGCCGCGTCATCGGCAACGGATGGGCGGAATGCGAGCATGTCGTCTCGACCTTCGGAACCGTGTTCGCGGCCATGCCGTCCGGCGAGTTGCGCTGGTTCGCATACGAGGGCGGCGCTCGCAATTTTGTCGAGTGGAAAACTAACTCCGGCAACGTGATTGGTACAGGATGGGCCGGATTGCGTCATATCGTCGCTTATCAGTCAGGCGAAGATGATCCGCCAGACTTCACCCCCACGATCGAGCTGACCACCGTCGACTCGTCGGGAAACGTGCGCTGGCACGCCTACCACGGCACCGGTATCGCCGACCCGACGGGCGGACTCGGCTGGGCCCCGGATTCCGGTGAGAGCATCAGAAGCGGTTGGTAGGCCTCCGCATCCGAGGACGAGTGCAGACTGCCTGATGACGCGGCGAGCCAACTCACAGCCACATAGGGGTTTCGGATGGCCGCCTCGAGGTACCCATCACCTGCAAGCTCGGATGTTCCGAGCCGCGAATAACACAGCGAAGGATTCACCATGGGCGCCGGAGACAAGGCCAGCAACAAGATCGACGATTTGGGCGGCAAGGCCAAGGAGGCTGCCGGCAAGGTTACTGGCGACAAGAGCACGGAAAATGAAGGCAAGGTCGACCAGGCGAAGTCGAGCCTGAAGGATGCCGGCGAGAAGATCAAAGACGCCTTCAAGAAGTAGCTCTGCCTAGACGTTCGTCGGCCCGCCACCCTCTGAAGGTGGCGGGCCGACTGATTGTGACGATCTTCCCGTCGACGAACACATCCTGACCCTCGTCGATCGGCACGTCGGAGAAGCGCTACACAGTGACTTATTGCCCTTATTGTTCGGTCGACCCTGTTGGACGATTACGCGCAGCGGGCCGGAACGATCGTCGACAACGTGACCACACCCCGCAGGAAATGGGGACTCAGTGGACGCCGGAACAGACGCCAGCGCGATCGGGCCAACGCAGCTGATCGCGGTCGGGTTCGCACCCAGGGTCGATTTCGTCGGCGCCATCATCGAGGAGATCGACAAACTGCAAGGACATGGCGTGCTTCGCCTCCTCGACGTGCTCGTGCTGACGATGGACGATGATGGATCACTCACGCGCATGGAGATCGCGGACGACGACTTCGGCGACCTGCTGATCGCCGGTGCCCAACTCGACCCCTTCGATGTGTTCGCCATGTTCGAGGGCCGAGGCGTCGAGGTGTTACAGAGTGTGCGAGCCCAGGCTCTGGCGCAGGCGCTCGTCCCGGGTTCGGGCCTAGCGCTGATCCTGGTCGAGCATCGGTGGGCCAGACCGCTGTTCGATTCCGTCGCGAGTCTGGGTGGCGTCGTGTTCAGCGAGGGCTTCATCGGGGAGGAGACCGAGAAGCTCGTCCGTGTGGAACTCGCAGCCCTAGAGGACACCGCCCGCGTGATCGACGCAGCGTACGGCGCGCAAACGGAGGCGGTCGCGGCGTCTAACGCGGCGATCGAGGAGGCCCAGCATAAGGCCGACGAGGCGGCGGTGGCTGCCTCCGTCACGGCGGTCGAATTGCAAGTCCTGCGCTATCTGCCGACCAAGATGACCTTCGCGCTCGTGGCCGACAAGCTTGGGATCTCTCGCTCGGCCGCCAAAGAACGCGCGGAGCGTGCATACAAGAAACTGGGTGTGCACAATCGCGCCGATGCGGTCGCCCGTGCTCGCGAACTTGGATTGATCAGACACGCGGCCTGACGAGGGCGCAGGCTCGTGGCGGCTGCCCGCTCCATGACTTCTGAGTCTCAAGAGCACTAAGTACTACCGCGCCGAATCCGGGTGAGATTGCAGTATTGCGCTACCGAGATCGCCCCAGTGCACGCGAGCGACGATTTCCGCATGACCGACTCGGCCGTGGCCCATCCGTGCGAAACATCGACGCCGAACAGATTGAACCCGCCGCCGGTCCGCTTACCCAAGCTCGTGCAGGGCGTGGTGTTAACGTTATCTCGCCGGAAGGCGATGCGGAATTGGATCAAGCGGCACGGACGCATCTTCGAATTCCACGTCCCATTCTTTGGCCGTTGCGTCGCCGTTTCCGATCCGACTCTAGTGAGGTCGGTATTTACCGCGAGCACGGAACAGCTGACCAACTATCAGCCGAATCTGAGCAATTTTTTCGGCCCCGGTTCGATATTTGCTCTTGACGGCAGTCCGCACCCCGATCGCCGCCGGCTTCTCGGACCGGCTTTCCACGGTCGGAGCGTCCGAAATCACGAGGCGATCATCGTTGATGAGATATTGCGGGAGAGCGCGAATTGGCCGGAGAACGAAGAATTCCGCATTTTCGAACCGATGAACAGGATCACCTTGAATGTGATCTTGCGGACCATCTTCGGCGCTGAAGGGGCCGAATTGGATGAACTGCGTGTGATCGTCCCTCGCTACGCGAAATTCGGATCGGCCATGGTGAAGTTTATGCCGGTGCCGAAATTGCGGGCCCGGCGCTACAGCCCGTGGAGCAGGATGGACCAGGTCCGGAGGGCGTTCGACCAGGTCATATTCACGCTGATCGACAGAGTCGAGGCGGATCCGGGTCTCGGCGAGCGGACGGACGTCTTGGCACTGCTACTACGCAGCAGACCTGCCGACGGAACCGGGATGTCGAGACAAGACATCTGCGACGAACTGGTGACCCTCATCGGTGCCGGTCACGAGACCACGACAGCCGCCTTGAGCTGGGCGTTCGAACGATTGCGGCGGCACCCGGACGTGCTGGCCGAGCTGGTCAGAGAAGTCGACGAGGGGGGCGGCGATTTCCGCCGAGCCACGATATTGGAGGTATTGCGGGTACGGCCCGTGATCGACTTGCCTGGCCGCCGGGTCAGCGCACCGCACTTCGATCTCGGCGCGTGGCGGATCCCGCACAATCACAACGTATTTGTGAGCCTTGCCGATCTGCACGAGAATCCGGAAATCTTCCCTCATCCCGAAAGATTCGATCCGAACCGCTTCCGGAACACCAAGCAGCCGGCGCCGGGATGGCTGGCGTTCGGAAACGGAGCACGCCGGTGCATGGGTGCTGAATTTGCAGTCAGCGAAATCGATATCGTGCTGCGGACTGTGCTGCAAAATTTCCAGATTCACACCGACTGCGCCCCCGACGAGAAGGCGCATTTCCGTGGAGTCACCTATGCACCGAAACGTGGCGGCCGCGTAGTAGTCACCCGCCGAAGGTAGTCCACTATGTCGACCCAGATGATCGGACCACTGCACACGCAACGACTCGACATCCGCTGCAACGTCGTTGACGTTGTTCTCTCGAACGTGGCGAACCACCTTGTGTTCTTTTTCGAGCGGCAGCTCGACACGAAGGTACTTGCCGATGCATTTGCACACGCGCTCACGAACCTTCCGATTTTCGCGGGGCGAACGACGCTTGTCCGCGGTGCTTTGCGAATCCGATGCAAAGGGCAGGGTGTGCCCTTCACATCTGTGTCTTCTGATCGCACGCTCCATGAGGCGATCCGGTCGGTGACAGAGGACAGCGGCGACTGGCTCGTCGACCCGGTGAACGGCGCCACGGCACGGTGGGGATTCGGTCCGCTGTGCAAGGTACGCATCACGCGTCTTGCGGACGAAGCGACCGCGATCGGCTTCTCGTGGCACCACGCGATCGGCGACATGCAGACGGCGATGTACTTCATGAATGCGTGGGCTGCCGCCGCTGCCGACAAGCCACTCGTTGAGCCGTTGATCGTCGAAGACCGCGCTGCCTACCTCGACGAGCATCTCCCCGCCGACGGCGCTCGGGAGCCGGGGGTGCGTTGCCTCCGGCTCGCAGAGACTGCTCGCAGCCTGCTGTACCTGGCAACGGATGGGCGCAAGCAGCGGACGCTGAGTCTCTACTTCGGAGACGACGAAATCACCCGTATGCGCGAAGCCTACGAAAACCGGATGCGCTTGTCTGTGAACGACGTTGTGTGCGCACATGTTTCCGAGGCGCTCATGAACGCCGATCCCGCGGTGGATCATCGCATCCTCGCCATCTCGGTGAATACGCGGAATCGGTGTGGCCTGGATCCGATGCTTGTCGGAAATATCCTCTCGGCGTTGAATGTCGACATACGGCGCGGAGAGACGGCACGTTCGATTGCCGAACGCATCCGCCATGACGTGGACCACTTCGCCGACGAACACTGCGACATGCGCATCAACCAAGAGTTCCTGGACACTGCCGGCAAATGGCGCGGCGCTCGCTGCGTGGCCACTGGCTTCAATCCGGTCCGATGGAATCCGCTCATCACGAACATGAGCGGCTTCGGCGTGTATCGCATCAACTTCGAGGACACTCCCGCCACCTATTGCACGCTCGTGATGAAAGTGCCCGTTGCGGGATACGGCTCCCTGATGGAAGGGACGGACGGCCGAGGACTGGTCTTTCAAATGACGTTGCCGCCCAAGGACTTCGAGGCCATGTCAAGGCCCGCGATTCGGGAGCACCTGCACAGGTTTCGGAGTGCAGACGACGACATTCCACGACTGCACCGTCAGGTTCACGACTAGCTTGTGGCGCGACGGTCAACTGCTTCGCAGTACGTCTACCGTCTCCAGCCGGCGCGCATGGATCACGGGATACACCGCAGCCACCAGGACGAGAATCAATACCGCTTCCACCCCGGTCCGCAACGCAAGGTGCGGCACGCCCCATTCGATCTTGATGCCGTAGTACACCGGTGAGCCCAGCGACCAGAGATAGGTGAGACCCACACCCCCGAGCACGGCGAGTCCGGCGACCAGTACGCCGAGTAAAGCGGCGTTGGCGATGATCACGACCTGTTCTTGCCCGGAGGTCATCCCGATCGCCCGCAATGCGGCCCGCTCACGCTTGCGCTGCACCAGTCCGAGCACGAACACGTTCAGCAAACTCAAGCCGGCGGCTGCCATCACGACGTATCCCGAGATCGTGAACGGCTCCAAGAATCGGGTGATCCCGCTGGTGGCTTCGGAGCGCCACTGCTGGTTGTCGTACACCCGCAATCCGGCGCCGAGGTTGACGAAATCGCCGCGGTGAGCGCTCGCGGCGGCGGCGGATGGATAGGCCACCGCGATCTGGTCGCGCACGGCGGCCCAATCCGCGCGCGCCAATCCTTCGGAGGCCAAAACGATGTCGCCGACTGCGGCGTCGTTGACCATCCGTGGATGAAAGATTCCAGCCACTCGGTACCGCTTCGGCCCGTCGACGGTAGGCAGCTCGACGGTGCCGCCCTCAGCGACGCCGAGCCGGCTGGCCGCAATCTCGCTCAGGCCGATCTCCCCGTCCCGCAGATTCTTCCAGAACTCGTCACGTGAATCGGTCGGCTGATACAGCGCCGTGCTGTACCAATCTCCCGGTGTGACGCCGACGACCAACCGCGACAGCGTCCCAGACCCAATCGTCGATCGCCAGCGTGACGTGACGCTGCGCCCGTTGGCGGCGCCGGTCACCAGCTCGAAGGTGGCGTTGGCGATCTGGCTGTCCCGCTGATCGAGCACCGACTGCGCGGCGATCAACAAGGAGGCGGGGAGCCGGTCGGCCTTCTCTTCCGCGATCTGCGTCGTGCCGAGCAGTTGCATGCTGTGTGAGCTGATGGCCGAGCTGGCGCCTTGGGCAAGTAGCGCGGCCGAGAGCGCGAAGAGTACGGCATAGCGCCGCACGTCGGCTCCCAGCAGACGTCCGACGGCGGGACGCGCGATCGTCAGCAGCGTGATCGCCAGCCCCGCGCCGCGCGGGGCTATCCACGCTGTCACCAGCACCACCCCGCACAACCCCACCGTCATGCCGTAGATGCCGACGTTCAGCGGCAGTGACCCGCGTTCGAAGATCTTCAACACGACGACGGCGGCCGCCAGCGCGCCCGCCCCGGCGACCAGCGGCCACATCGGGATCGTCCTGGCGCGCTGCACCCCGCCGACGCTCGCCATCGACGCCAGCGGTCCCTCGCGGACCAACCTGAGGGCAGGCCCGACCATCGCGAGGATGCCCGAGACTGTCCCCGCGACGGCACCGATCACAATCAAGCTCGGCGTGAAGTGCGCGGCAATCGTGCCACCGGAACCGGCCAGCATAGATTGCCCGAAGCGGTCCACCAGATATGTCCCGAGCAGGAAGCCCGGGGGAACGCCCACCAGTCCCCCGAGAACACCCACAACGGCCCCCTCGCCCAACATCCCGCTGAACAACCCAAGCGGCTTGGCGCCGATGGCGCCGATGGTGCCCATCACCGCGCGCCTGTCCTCGACGGCCAACAGGATGGTGTTCACCGCGATGAGCAAGCCGATCAGGATGCCGGCCATCACAGTCAGGTTGAAACTCTGCGTAGCGTTCTCGAACACGGCAGGCATGTGCGGCCGGGGTGGACCAGCCGTTGCGACGCCGGCGATGACGCGGTCGATGTCGCGCGCGACATCAACGCCCGGTTTCGGCAGGACGAACGCGGCCGTAGCGTAACCAGGCGAGCCGAGCAGGCTCGCGGCGATGTCCACAGAGGGGGCCAACAGCACGTAGCCGCCGTTGATCCCCTGGACACGGTCGAATTCCGGGAAAGTCCAGCCGAGGTGGGCCGAACCTGGCGGCAGGCCCGGGATGTGCAACTCATCTCCGAGCTGTAGGCCGTGTCGCTCGGCGATGACCTGGGGAATCTGCAGCGGCACGCCAGGGCCGTCTGCGGGGGTGACGTCGCGAGCACGTTGCTCGCAGTCGAACGAGCCGACCAGCAGCTCGATCTGGCACGTTCCGCCAAGCAGGAAGAACCCGTGCGTGCCGCCCGCGACGTCCACGGGCGTCAAACCTGCGACGATCGGGATGACCGCCTCGGCCCCCGGCACCTCGGCGTGGAGGCGGTTGACCGTCTCGATCGGCAACCGGCCACTTACATTCGGGGTGACCTCGACCACGCCGTTATCGGCGGCGTGGGTGAGCGACGGGCCGAATGAGTCGAACGGGCGCGCGAGTTCGAACTTGAGTATCAACGTCCCGAGTACCACCGTCACGCCAACCGCGACGCCGATCACGCTGAGCAGTGTCCGGCGCCAGTCGGCGATCAACGCGGCGAGGTGGATGCGCCGGAAAGACAGCCATCCGGCGCGGAGCCTTTGCATCACCGCTCGCCGATTGGGGCGGCGCTGTCGACGCCGCACGCCCGCCCGTCGACGAGGTGCACCTCGCGAGAGCCAGACCGCGCCGCGGCCCTGTCGTGGGTCACCATGACGACCGCCGAGCCGTCTTCATCTGACAGCGACCGCAGGAGATCCAAGACCTCGGTCGACGAATGGCTGTCGAGGTTTCCGGTCGGCTCGTCGGCGAGGATGATGGCCGGCCTGGCCACCAACGCGCGAGCCACCGCCACCCGTTGCATCTGCCCGCCCGACAGTTCGGCAGGCCGATGCCGCGCGCGGTCGCCGAGCCCGACCCGTTTCAGTAGCTCCTCAGCGCGTGCGTCAGCTGATCGGGCGGGCACACCGTCCAGAACCAGCGGCAACGACACGTTTTCCACAGCGGTCAGCATCGGTACCAAGTTGAAGAACTGGAACACGAATCCGAGGTTGCGCCGGCGGAACGCCGCGCGCGCGCCGGCACTCATCGACCACACGTCCTGGCCGTTGACCGCCACAGAGCCGCTGTCAGGTGCGTCCAACCCGCCGGCAATATGTAGGAGGGTCGATTTGCCTGCCCCCGATGGACCGGTCACGACGACGAATTCGCCTGCGTCCAAGGTGAAGTCGAAGTCGACGAGCACGTGCAGCTGTTCGTCGCCCCTGCGGTACGTCTTGTCGACGCCTTCGAGCTGCAGTACCGGTGTCACGCTTGGATCGTGACTCGCGTGAGCTGCGCCGGGCGCAGTAGAGCGCTACTGCAATCTCGCCCGACGTGGGGGCGGCGCTACTTAACCCGATCAGTCTCGAACGCGCACACAGCGCCGCTACCACTCTTCAGTAGAAAGACCCGCCGGAACGTCTAACCGTGTGAATTCATCGTGCCGGTAGCGCTCCACACAAGCCGACCGTCGAACCTTGCCGCTTGTGGTGACCGGAATCGCGCCGATCGGCACGAGAACGAGATCAGCGATGCGCAAGTTGTGCGAGTGGGATACCGCCGATGTGATCTCCCGCCTTACCGAGCGCAGTTCCTGCATGATCTCCTCCTCGGATTCACCATGCTTTTGGATTTCTACGATGGTGATGAGCCGCTCGGTGCCGTCATCCGGCACGGATATTGCCGCAACCCGACCGCCGGTTAGCTCTCGGATCGTTGCCTCGATGTCGTCCGGATAGTGATTGCGTCCGTCGACGATGATCACATCCTTTAGCCGTCCCACGATGAACAATTCGCTATCGAACATGACGCCTAGGTCTCCGGTCCTCAGCCAGGATCCTTGCGGGGTGCCAGGTGATGGGGCAACAATTTCTGCACCGAAAGTGCGTTCGGTCTCCAGGGGTTTCTGCCAATATCCCCTGGCGACGTTGTCCCCGTGGACCCAGATTTCCCCGATCGTTCCCGGCGGATTCTCAGTCTTGCTTTCCGGGTCCACAATCCGCACCGTGCACATTCGGGGTGTGCCATAGCTGACGAGGTCGGTACCGGATTCAGCGCCGTTGCTGCACGGCTTCGCTCGACCGCGTGACAAGTGCTCGTAGTCGAAATGGACCGTCGCGGCTGGGCGGCCCATTCTAGGAGCCGCCACCCACAGCGTCGCCTCTGCGAGTCCGTAGGACGGCCGTATCACCGTGTCCTTGAGATTGAAGCGTGCGAAGCGCTCATTGAAGCGCTTGATCGTTGCGGGATTTACGCGTTCGGCACCGTTGCTGATCGCCAGCACGTCCCCGAGGTCAAACCCGGCCATGTCAGCGTCGGTAGTCCTTCGCGCTGCCAAATCGAAGGCGAAATTTGGCGCACATGAATACGACGGACCATTCTGACCAAGCAATTGCATCCAGCGGGCCGGCCGTTGCAGGAACGATATGGGACTCATGAACACAATTGGAGTTCCGGCGTACATCGGCGTGAAAATCGTCCAGAACAACCCCATGTCGTGATGAAACGGCAGCCACGACACCAAACGACTGCCCGGCGGAGGGACATTTCCGTACTGCTCGAAGTAAACGCTAGACGCTTGTCCGAGATTGGCGATGACGTTGTGGTGAGAAACGATTACGCCCGCCGGCTCGCGCGTCGATCCCGACGTGTATTGGAGGTACGCCGTACTCCGATGCGTATCGTGAATCGAACCGAGTTCGCGGGGAGAATCCAGGTCCAGTGAATCGAGCTCGACGACCGACGTTCTAGACCTCCCGTTTCCGTCGCGCGCGTATTTGGTGACTTCGTCAACAGCAGCGGACGTCGTGAGGATGACGGATGGCGAGCAATCCCGCAATGCCGAGGAAACGCGTTCATCGTGAGCACGGTATTGCGGGGCCGGTAGAGGAACCGCGATGAAGCCCGCCTGTAGCGCTCCCATAAATGCAACGACATAGTCGAGGCCCTGCGGGGCCAGAATCGCGACCCGATCACCAATTGATCCGCAGAGTCTTAGCTCCTCTGCAACGACGAGCGCTCGCCGATGCACCTGCGCCCATGTCAGGCTTTCGGCAAAGCCGGCCGGGTCTATCTCGTAGTCGATAAAGGTGTATGCCGTGGCATCCGCCTGCTGGCTGGCGCGCTCTTGCAGCAAAGCGGGAAGAGACGACAATGTCATTGCCATTGGGTTACCTTCAATTCGGGTGTGTTGCTTGCGATCCGGTTTGCACCGGACGGGGATGTGGGCAGTCTTGTCGTCCTAGACCGGACAATCGGCGCTCATCTGGGCGCCGCCAGCTGGTCGGCGAGCCGCAGGGCGAACGAGGCCAGTCCGCCGCTGCGGCTGAGCTCCAGCGCGGAGATCTCCACGTCCAGCGCGACATTGACCCGGGCGCGCAACTCGACCGCCATCAGTGAGTCCAACCCCAGATCGGGCAGCGGGGTGTGCTGGTCGACCGAGCCGCAAGGGATACTCAACACCCCGGCGACCTGTTCGGCCAGCATGTTGGTGAGCGCCTCAACTCGCTGCTCGACGGGCATCGCGGCGAGTTCGGTGCGCATGGAGCCGCTCGCGGCGCCACTTCCCTTGGCCGCCTCGACATGCGCGGCGAATCTTGGCGTGCTGGCCGACGCCGGGTGCATCGACCCCCACACCGCCCAGTCGAGGTCGGCGATCGCCACCTGGATCGGGTTCAGGCCGATCGCCGCGTCCAGGTATTCGCAGGCGGCGCCGAGCGGCACCGGCCGCAGGCCGTTCAGCGCCAAGTAGGTGGAGATTTCCTTGCTGGAGGCGGCCATGCCGCCGGCGAGCGATCCCCAGTTCACCGACAGCGCCGGCAGCCCAAGGCTCGTCCGGTGGTGGGCAAGCGCGTCCAGCACCGCGTTCGCCGCTGCGTAACTGATCTGCGGAACGGTCCCGGCCTGGCTGGTCACCGAGCTGTACAGCACGAAGTGATCGAGTTCGGTTTCGGCCAAGGCTTCGTTGAGGATGAACGCGCCGCGAGCCTTCGGGGAGAGCACCGTATTCAAACCATGCTCGCTGAGCTGGCCGAGTGGCTCATCCGCGAGGACACCGGCAGCGTGGAATACGCCGCGCAGCGGCGGGCCGTCAGACACCCGCTGGAGCAGCGCGTCCACGCTCGCCCGGTCGGCCACGTCAACCTGTTCGACGCGCACGTCTGCGCCGCTGGCGCGGAGGGCCTCCACCGCAGCCTGTTTGTCGGCGCCGGCGGCACCTCGTCGACTGGCCAGCACGATCGTGCCCGCGCCCTTCGCGGCTAGCCACTCCGCGGTGGCCAGGCCGAAGTCACCGAGTCCACCGGTGACCAGGTAAGCGGCGTCCGATCGGATGCTGGTGACCGGCCGGGCGGGCTTGACCGGTGGCGCCGACTCGGTGAAGTCCAGCACGATCCGGCCCAGGTGGGTGGACCGGGCCACCTGGTCGAAGGCATCCGTCAAGCTGCGACACCGGCAGGATGCGGGTGGGCAGCAGTTCGTACTCCCCGGCACGGATCAGGGCGACCACTTCGCGGTGTACCTGAAGCAGCAGGTCCTTGCGGTGCGCCACCATACGATCGAGGTCGATGGAGATCAGCGACAGGTTTTTGTTGAAGACAGCCATGTCGATGAGCCGACCACCGAAGACCTCGGTCTTGCCGACCTCGATCACCCGGCCGAACTCCGCGGCGACCTCCAGATTGGCCAGTACCGCCTCGCCGGGGGCGGAATTCACGACTACGTCGGCTCCGTGGCCACCGGTGATCTCGCGCACTTCTTCGGTCGCCGACAGTGACCGGGAGTCGACGACGTATTTGGCTCCGAGGGTTCGAAGCAGGTCAGCGCGCTCCGGGGTGGACGCGGTCGCGATCACCAGGGCACCCGCTTTCGCCGCGATCTGCACCGCCGCCATCCCGGCGCCGCCGGCGCCACCGGCCACCAGCACCCACTCGCCGGGTTGAACCCGGGCCGCGTGCTTGAGCGCGTAGTGCGCGGTCATCAACACCACCACCGAGCCATAGGCCTCCAAGGTCAGGCCGTGACCGGGTTCGATCGCGCCAGTGTCCACCCTGGTGGTGAGGTAGCGTCGGGCCATTCCCGGGATGCCCACGAAGCACGACTCGCCAAGGCTGAAGCCGCTGACCCCGGGACCGACCCGGGTGACGACCCCCATCCCCTCCATTCCGAGGCTCAGGCCGAAGTAGGTACCGGCTACCTCGGCCTCACCGAGCACGCCGAGGACCTTCATCGGGTCCTTGAAGTTGAGGCCGATGCCCTCCATCCGCAGTTCGATCTCGCCGGGCCCAGGGGCACGTCGCGGGATCTCGCGCAGCGCCAGGTCGGCCAGCCGTCCGCTCTGGGGCACTTCTATCTCGAAGTTCGCGTCCGGGTCGCGGAAGGGTTGTGCTTCTTCGAGACTCTCCAGTCGGCCTGACAGGCTGGACTGGTTGACGATCATCATCCGTTGGTCATCGCGCAGCGCGACTTCGTCTGCGTCATCACTCGCGTAGGCTCCGCTGACCGAAGATTCCAGGAGGACTGTGTTCAGCTGGCTGCAGTGATCGACGTCGATCAGCCGCCAGTTCAACTGCGGCTGCTCGTTGCGCAACACCCGGCGGGCGCCGACCAGGGCGGACGCGGCCAGGTCAGGCATCTCCCGGTCGCCTGGCACCGGCAACGCCCCACGTGTGATCACCAGGCCGTGCATCGGCTGGTCGCGGCCCTCGAGCAGCGCCTCGTCCTGCACGTTCTGTACGGCGCGGGCCACCCCCGCCAGCATTGCCGGCAGCTCACCCACCCGTAGCATTGCGCTGGACGGCCGCATCTGGTCGTCGGCCGTGGCGGCCGCGATCAGGGTGACCACCACTGGGCGGGCGTCGTCTCCGTCGGCCATCAGCAGTCGACGAAGTGCGGCCTCCGTTTCGGCGCAAATCTGTTCCGGAGCGCCGCCGTGGACGGTGAGCACCTGCCAGGTGCCGCGCTGGGCGGCGTAGTGGGCGGCCCACTGGGTTGACTCCCCGCCGGCCGCCACCACGAACACCCGCTCGCTGGCCAGGGCCGCGCGCAGGCCCTCCGCGTCGCGGGGCTCACGCGGTTCGAACAACGGCTCGATCCACAGCCGATCGAGTTCAGTGAGCACCGCCGGACGCGGGCTGATCGGGCGGAACTGTACGCGGTGTAGCTCGATCAGCGCGTTGCCTTCTGAGTCGGTGAGCACGACGTCGGCGACCAGCTTCGCCTCGCCCGAGCGTGGGGCAAGACGGGTGACGCCGACCAGAACCTGGTCGGGTAGCTCGGCGAATTGCCGGACGTGCCGTACCGCGGCTGGCACGACTGTGTTGTCGACGGACGCGTCGTCGTGCCCGGCGAGCAGTGCGACGCACTGCAGGGCAGCGTCCAGCACGGTCGGGTGAGCCTGGTGGTTGGAGGCGGCGATGCCCATGTCGGTGGCATCAACCCGCGCCAGCACCTGCCCGGCGCCGACTTGGGCATCCACGATCCGCCGGAAGGCGCGCCCGTACTCCAGGCCGAGCTCGGCCAGCCGCGGGTATAGCTCGTCGGCAGTCGCGGTGGCGGCCTCGGTGAGCGTCGGCAGCGCAAGCGTTGGGCGGATCAAGCCGTCCACAATGCGGCCACTCGCGTGTCGCGTCCAGCTGGTGGCCGAACCACGTCGCGAGCTGACTGTGAACCGCCCGCTAGAGGACTCCAATGCCAGGCGCAGAGTTGGGACGTCTTCGTCTTCCACCACGAGCGGGGTGATGAACTGGATGTCGTCCAGCGCCGGGGCTGGCCGACCGGTGGTCTGAGCTGCCACGGCGAGCGCGGCATCGACGTAGGCCGCCCCGGGCAGCACCACCATATCGGCGACGACGTGGTCGCGCAGCCAGGGCAGTCGAGCGGCCGCCAGCTCGGTTCGCCATTCCGGCTGACCGGCGTCAGTCTGGTCGCCGGGGAGGGCGCGAGCGTCACTGGTGCCGAGGTAGCCGTCAATGACCGGCTGCTCCAGCGACCACAGCCGCATCCGCTGAAACCGGTGCGCCGGCAGAGGGCGATGCGGCGGGAGGCCGTCCGAGCCCCCGGGGGCGTGGTCGGTGTCGAGGGCACCGGCGACGTAGAGGTCGGCCAGCGATGTCTGGAGGCTGGTGCGATCATCGGCCTGCCGATTGAGGGTGGTGATCGAAGTTCCCGTCGCACCCTTGCGGAGCAGGATCTCCTTAATATTGCCGGACAGCACCGGGTGCGGGCCGATTTCGAGGAACACTCGCTCGCCGGAGTCGATCACCGCCGTTATCGCATCGGCGAACCGCACCGGCTCACGGACGTTCGCACACCAGTACTCGGCGTCCCAGTCGGGCCCCGTGACTTGGGAGGACGTCACCGTCGAGTACAGCGGGACGATCGGCGTTCGAGGCGCCAGGTCGGCCAGCGCGTGGGTCAGCTCCGGCAGAACCGGATCCATCAGATGTGAGTGGTAAGGCACCTCCACCCGTAGTTGCCGGGCGAAGACCCCGAGATTGGTCAGTTTCTCGCTCAGTTCGGCAATCGCTGAGTGGGTGCCGGCCAGCGTCACCCCGGACGGGCTGTTCACTGCCGCGATGCACACATCTGCGCGTTCGGTGATCCACTCCAGTGCCTCGGCCTCGCTCAGACCTACGGCGAGCATCCCGCCCGAGCCGGCCGTGGCGGCCTGCAGCCGCGACCGGTGGTAGCTTACCTTGACTGCGTCTTCCAGGCTGAGCATGCCACTGACGTAGGCAGCGCTCACCTCGCCGACACTGTGCCCGACAATGGCCTTCGGCAACACGTCGTAATGCGCCAGTTCCGCGGCCAGCCCCACCTGCACGAGAAAGTTTGCGGGTTGAGCGACTGCGGTGCTGGTCACCCGGGAGTCGGCTTCGTCTCGGCGCATTTCGTCGATCACCGACCACCCGGAGAGGTCGGCGAAGAACTGATCGACCTTGGCGGCGGCCCGGGCGAACGGCCCGCCGGCGTCGAGCAGCTCTCGGCCCATCCGCCACCACTGCGGGCCCATCCCGCTGAACACGAAGACCGGTGCAGTGCCATCGGTGACCGTCCGGCCGCCGGCCACGGATCCGTCGACCACGGCGGCGAGCCGGGCGAGCAGGTCGTCCCGGTCGTCGAACGGCACGGCGAACCGGTAGTTGTGGTGCGATCGTCGCGACCACATCGTGTCGGCCACCGCAACGGGGTCCACGGCTGGGTCGGCGACGAGCGGCAGCAACTCCCTGGCCAGCTGACGGGCGCCCTCGGCGTTGCGTCCTGACACCGGCAGTACCCGGGCCGGCACACGCCGGACCACCGGCGCGGTGGGCTCTGGTGCCTCCACCAGTATCGCGTGCGCATTTGTGCCGCCGTAGCCGAAGCCGTTCACCGACACCGCCGCGTAGTCGGCGGGGAAGGGTTCGGCCTCGGTGATCACCCGCAGCCGGTGCTCGGCAAATGGGATCGCCGGGTTCAGTTGGCTCAGGCTGGCCTGCGGAGCCAGCTCGCGGCGCTGCAGGGTGAGCGCCGCCTTGATCACGCTGGCAACCCCGGCCGCCGCTTCGAGGTGACCGATGGAGTTCTTGATCGACCCGACGACGAGGTCGGTGATGCGGCCTTCAACTCGGCCCAGAGTCTTACCGAGGGCGGCCATCTCCAGCGGATCGCCGACCGCGGTACCGGTGCCGTGTGCCTCGACGTACCCGATCTGGTCTGGGCGCAGACCTGACTCGGCGGTCACTCGGCGGATGAGGTCTGCTTGCGCCTCGGGGTTGGGGACGGTGATACCGGGCGTGCGTCCGTCCTGGTTGACGCCGCTGCCCCGGATGACGGCGTAGATCCGGTCATGATCACGGGTCGCGTCCGCGAGCGGCTTGAGAACGAGAACGCCGGCTCCTTCACCGCGGGCATAGCCGTCCGCGGCGGCGTCGAACGTCTTGCAGTGGCCGTCTTCGGCGAGGAACCGGCCCTTGCACATCCCAACGAACATCTCCGGAGTGAGCATCGCGTTCACCCCGCCGACCAGGGCAAGTTCGATCTCGCCGCGCGCGATCGCTTGGGTGGCCTCGTGCAAGGCGACCAAGGACGACGAGCAGGCCGTGTCGATGGTCATGCTCGGCCCGCGCAGGTCGTACGCGAAAGAGATCCGGTTGGACAGCATCGTGAACGTGCCGGCGGTGACGGTGTGGGAGTTCATCGCCGCCACGGTGTGGGGCAGGTGGCGTAGCACCATGTTGTCCGCGGTGAAAGCACCGACGTAGACGCCCACTGGCCGACCGGCGACCCGGCCGGACACCCCGGCGTCGTCCAAGGCTTCCTGGGTGACCTCAAGCAGCAACCGTTGCTGCGGGTCCATGATCGAGGCTTCGCGCGGTGAGATCCCGAAGAACTCTGGGTCGAAGTCCCACAGCGAGTCCTGCAAGAATCCGCCGCTGCGGATGTACATCCGGCCTGGCATGTCCGGGTCGGGGTCGTAGTAGCGGTCCAGGCTCCACCGGTCGGCGGGCACCTCGATGATCCCGTCGCCACGGGCCAGCAGGAAATCCCATAGCTGGTCGGCTCCATGCACCTTGCCTGGGAGCCGGCACCCGATCCCGACGATTGCCACGTCCAGCATGTATCCCCCTCCAGCCAGCGTTCGCTGGCAAGCCACTAGCAAACAACAACGTGCTCAGTGTGGCACCCGTCGATCGCCCCGGCAACATATTGACGTATCCGTCGGACGAAATCACCACATAGTCAGGTCGAATAGCCATCGGCCTGGGCTGCCTGATACTAACGCAAAGGTAGGCGGGCTTTCGTCCGGCCTAAGCTGACCTGATGCTGATCATCAGGGCTTGCTCAGTGGCCGCAGGCATCCACTGACTCCAGCTAACTTCGCGGCGAACTTATACAAGGACCTACGCCAGATCGCTAGTCATGGTGCCGGCAGCAGAAAAAGCGATGTAGATGGATGATCTAGGTGTAGATGGAGGATCCACATGCTTACCTCGCAGCAACCATGAGACGCATCTTTGGCAAGCAGCGGTGACTCAGTTGCACCTTCTCGGGCTGGTTATCCGACAAGAACCGCCGATCATGGGGCTACAGAATGCCTGCAACGATGATGACTTGATCTGGCCCTCGGCGAGCGGTGCGCGAAGGTCGTCCAGCGGATGCTCGGCCACGCGTCAGCCGCGATGACGCGCGACGTGCACGCCGATCTGTTCGATTCAGACCACTGGAGCACTGGAGCCTCCTGTCAGGATTGAACTGACATGACGCCAGATTGGCGCTTCCAGTCCTCCGTTAACGGGTTCGACGTCGTCGACATTTCGGGACTTTTATCAAGCGCGGTGCCGCTCTCGGGCCGGCCGCCGTCGGCGTGATCAGTGATACAGGAGCCAGAGTCAGTACGATTGGCCGTTGGCGTATCGCTGTCGGCGGTAGATGCGACCGTGGCCGCGGTTCCGACTCTTGTACGTCGGAAGCTGTGAGTCACAGTTCGGACAGACCAGCCGCAGGTTCTCCCGTCGATTGTTCGTCGGGTCCCCATCGATGTGGTCCAACACGAACGCGAGGGGCAGGCCCAGCCACGCGCCGGCTCCGCCGCAGATTGCGCAGCAGCCCGACTGAGCGTCGGCGAGATACTGCCGAACGTAGTGACCGCGGCGGCCGTCGATCCACGCCTCGCCGGATTCGAGCCAACGCTTCGTACTCGACTCGCGCCGGACCGACGCCTGACATGCATTGCCGCAGTAGATCTTTTGACTGCGCTTCGAGAGTGCTGAACCACAGCCGCGGCACAGTCTCACGCGCACGACGCTACGACCTGTCTACCGACAACGCAGCCGCCGACGGACTTGAGCCCCTAGTGGAGCCTCCTATCGGGATTGAACCGATGACTTCCGCTTACAAGGCGAATGCTCTACCACTGAGCTAAGGAGGCCTGCGGGCCACTACTTTATCGTGGCGGCCCAACGGGTTCACTCGTCGGCGTCGATGATGCGCTGCGACGTCACCGGCCGCGTCGACGAGCGACGCCGCGCGGCCGGCGGCCCGGAAGCGGGATGCGGTCGGCGATGTTGCTCAGCGGGTTGACCACCTGGCTCAGCACGATGACGGCTTCGCGCAGCGCCTCGATCGTCGGCTCCAGCGCCTCCAGCCCGGGGGCCAGCCGGTTCAGGGTGTCGGCCACGTCGGCCAACTGCTCGAGCGGACCGTGCCTGGCAGTCAGCTTGTCGATCAGCCCGCCCTCGGCAAGCAGCCGATCGGCCAGGCCGTCTTCGGCCAGCAACCGCTCGACCAGACCGTCCTCGTCGAGCAGCTGATCGACAAGGCCGCCCGGCTCGATCGCGCGCATCAGGCCGCCGTCCTCCTGCGGTCAGCCGGTCCAGCACCCCGCCGGGCATGGTGAGCTTGTCCACCACTCCGCCGGGCTGCAGCAGCCGGTCGACCGGGCCCGCCCGGCGTCAGCGCGCGTCCCAGCGGCTGATCCTCGTCCATGAGCCTGGCCAGCCGGTTTGCCCGCTCGACCGCCTCGTCGATGCCGAGCATGTGAGCCACCGAAGCCGACCCGGGCCGGCCGGGGAGATTCGCCTGCCCGAGAGTTCGCTGGGCCATGCCGAGCGCACCACTGGCGACATCGAGACCGGCTTCGGCGGCAGCAAGCCCGAGGCGGACCGGGGCGGTGGCGAGATCGACCAGGTTCTTGCCGAGGTTCATCGCCTCAGTGTATGGGTCCAGCTACCGGCTACCCGTCAGGTCACATGGGAGAGCACAATGAGACTCACAGGAAGCTGACAGCCGGTCTGCAGCTTCGTTGCCAGGTAATTGGGAGACATTTGGACGATGGCCATGGCTGCGCTCCCAGAAAACGTTCCGGAGGCTCGAGTCCTCGTAGTCGACGATGAGACCAACATCGTCGAACTGCTCTCGGTGAGCCTGAAGTTCCAGGGCTTCGAGGTGCACACCGCCTCCAACGGCCCCGCCGCACTCGACAAGGCGCGCGAAGTGCGGCCCGACGCGGTGATCCTCGACGTGATGATGCCCGGGATGGACGGCTTCGGGGTGCTGCGCCGGCTGCGCGCCGACGGCATCGACGCGCCCGCGCTGTTCCTGACCGCCCGCGACACCCTGCAGGACAAGATCGCAGGTCTGACGCTCGGCGGCGACGACTACGTCACCAAGCCGTTCAGCCTGGAAGAAGTGGTCGCCCGGCTGCGGGTCATCCTGCGCCGCTCCGGCAGGGGCACCGAGGAGCCGCGCAGCGCCCGGCTGACCTTCGCCGACATCGAACTCGACGAGGACACCCACGAGGTGTGGAAGGCCGGCGAGCCGGTCTCGCTGTCGCCGACGGAGTTCACGCTGCTGCGCTACTTCATCATCAACGCGGGCACGGTGCTGTCGCAAGCCGAAGATCCTCGACCACGTCTGGCGCTACGACTTCGGCGGCGACGTCAACGTCGTCGAGTCCTACGTGTCCTACCTGCGCCGCAAGATCGACACCGGCGAGAAGCGCCTCCTGCACACGCTGCGCGGCGTTGGCTACGTTCTGCGTGAACCGCGCTAGATTCTGGCGAACAATAGGGGTATGGCAGGACCGCGCGGACGAGGCGTACCGCTACGGGTCGGGCTGGTGGCCGCGACCCTGGTGCTGGTGGCGTTCGGTCTGCTGGCGTCCGGCATCGCCGTCACCTCGATCCTGCGCCACAGCCTGATCAACCGCGTCGACGAGACGCTGCTCGACGCCTCCCGCGGCTGGGCCCAGGCGCCGCGCCGGATGCCGACCGCCGCCGATGGAGGGCCCAACCCCGCCCGTCCGCCGTCGAACTTCTACGTCCGCGGGATCGACGCCGACGGCCACATCTGGATGGCCGTCAACGATCGCGACGCCGAGCCGGCGCTGCCCGCACGACAACGACGTCGGTCCGGTACCCGTGACCGTCGGCTCGATCGACGAACTCACACGTGGAGTGGCGCGCGATGTCGGTGCACGGGCCCACGGACGAGCTGACCACCGTCGCCATCGACCTGTCCGACGTTCAGTCGACCGTCCGCGCGCTGATCTGGTCGCAGGTCGGCATCGGCGCGGCGGTGCTGTGGTGCTCGGCATCGTCGGTTTCGCCGTCGTGCAACGCAGCCTGCGACCGCTGGTCGAGGTCGAGCAGACCGCGGCCGACATCGCCGGCGGGTCAGCTGGATCGCCGTATCCCGCAACGTGATCCGCGCACCGAAGTCGGCCGGCTGTCGTTGGCGCTCAACGGCATGCTTGCACAGATTCAGCGCGCCGTTGCGTCCTCGGAGTCGTCGGCCGAGCAGGCCCGCACATCCGAGGAGCGGATGCGCCGCTTCATCACCGACGCCAGCCACGAGCTGCGCACGCCGTTGACGACCATCCGCGGTTTCGCCGAGCTGTACCGCCAGGGCGCCGCCCGCGACATCGAGATGCTGATGTCGCGCATCGAGAGCGAGTCGCGACGGATGGGGCTGCTCGTCGAGGATCTGCTGCTGCTCGCCCGCCTCGACGCGCAGCGGCCGCTGGACCGGCACCGGGTGGATCTGCTGGCGCTGGCCACCGACTCCGTGCACGACGCGCAGTCGATCGCCCCCAAGCGCAAGATCACCATGGAGGTCTTCGACGGCCCCGGCACACCGGAGGTGCTCGGCGACGAGGCCCGGCTGCGCCAGGTGCTGGGAAACCTGGTCGCCAACGCGCTGCAGCACACACCCGAATCCGCGCGCGTCACCGTGCGGGTCGGCACCGACGACGACAACGCGGTCCTGGAAGTCGCCGACGAGGGCCCCGGCATGAGCCCCGAGGACGCGCAGCGCGTCTTCGAGCGGTTCTACCGCACCGATTCATCCCGCGACCGGGCCAGCGGCGGCACCGGACTGGGACTGTCGATCGTCGACTCCCTGGTCTACGCGCACGGCGGCACGGTCCGCGTCACCACCGCGCCCGGCATGGGCTGCCGGTTCACGGTGAACCTGCCGCGCGTCGCGGATGTTGTTGCGCACGCGAGGAGCAATTAGGGCACAGCCCGCCGACGTCGGCTGAGCGTCAGGCCAAGTCGGCAAGCGCGGCCCTGATCTTCGCCTGTGCCTCGTCGAGCGACTCCGGCGACGGATCGCGATCGACGTTGGCGAACCCGAAGTCGGTCAGGTTGTAGGCGGGGAAGACGTGCACGTGTAGGTGCGGAACCTCCAGCCCGGCGATGATCAGGCCCGCGCGTTCGGCGCCGAACGCCTTGCAGACCGCCCTGCCGATCAGCTGCGAGACCTCCATGACCCTGCCGAACACGGCGGAGTCGACGTCCTGCCACTGGTCGATCTCCGCGCGCGGGACCACCAGCGTGTGGCCCTGCGTCATCGGCTGAATCGTCAGGAACGCCACGATCTCGTCGTCTTCGTAGACAAACCGGCCGGGCAGATCGCCGTTGATGATCTGGGTGAAGACGGTAGCCATACCCGCGAGCATTCCAGCAAGCTCCCAGTGGCGTGGCAGTGGGGTGGCAGCTTGTTCGGAGACGGTTGACATCATGACGGACCTGGTGGGTCCCGGCACGCCGGGAGTTGCACCGCGTCCCCGCACAACTCGCAAATACGTGCTCGACATCGTGATCCCTGTCCACAACGAGGAACGCGACCTGCCCGGCTGTATCCGGCGGCTGCACGCGTATCTCGACAGCGACGTGCCGTACCCGGCGCGGATTACGGTGGCCGACAACGCGAGTACCGACGACACTCTCGTGGTGGCGTATCAGCTGGCCGACGAGCTGTCCGACGTCGACGTCATTCACCTCGACGCCAAGGGCCGTGGCGGCGCCCTTCACGCGGCATGGATGTCGTCGCCCGCGGACGTCGTCGTCTACATGGACGTCGACCTGTCGACCGGCCTCTCGGCGTTGATGCCCCTTGTGGCCCCGCTGATTTCGGGCCATTCCGACCTCGCGATCGGGTCGCGGTTGACCGCAACGTCACGAGTGGTCCGCGGACCGAAGCGCGAATTCGTCTCGCGCAGTTACAACTTGCTGCTGCGCGGGTTCCTCGGCGCCCGCTTCTCCGACGCGCAATGCGGGTTCAAGGCAGTGCGCGCCGACGTCGCCCGCCAGCTGCTCCCGTTGGTAGCCGACACCGGCTGGTTCTTCGACACCGAACTGCTGGTGATCGCCGAACGGGCCGGCCTGCGGATCCACGAGGTACCCGTGGACTGGATCGACGACCCCGACTCGCGTGTCGACATCATCGCCACCGCGATCAGCGACCTGAAGGGCTGCTGGCGCGTCGGCAGGGCGTTGGCCAACGGTGCGCTGCCGGTCTGCGAACTGCGGCACAGCCTCGGCCGTGAGCCGCTGGTCTCCGGTGTGCCGTACGGCATGGTCGGCCAGCTCGTGCGATTCGGGATGGTCGGGGTGGCCAGCACACTGGCATACGCGCTGCTGTACCTGGCTCTGCACGCGGCGCTCGGCGCGCAGGCGGCGAACCTGACCGCGTTGCTGTTGACCGCGATCGGCAACACCGCGGCCAACCGCGCCTTCACCTTCGCCATCCGTGGCACGGCAGGCGCGGCGCGGCATCAACTGCACGGCCTCTTTGTTTTTGCATTCGGTCTGGCGATCACCAGCGGCTCGCTGTATCTGCTGCACCGCTTGGATCCGACGGTCGGCAAGGCTGTCGAGCTGTCGGTTCTGGTGCTGGCCAACCTCGTCGCGACACTGATCCGCTTCGTCGCGCTGCGGCGGGTGTTCGGAATGCACCGTCGAAGCGGACGGGTCGCAGCTAGAACGGGGCCGGCTCGTCCTTGATGACGGCCATGGCGAGCGCTTCTTCCCAGCGTTGTCTACCGAGTTCGACCTCGCGGTCCTGGCGGTTGAGCCTGCGTTCGTCTGCGACGCGAAGCGCCCGGTTCTGGCTCCGGGTGCGACGGCGCTTGGGCATCATCGTCGCCCTTTCGGGGCATTGCCGTGGCGGGGCGGCGGGCGTGGGGAGCGCAGCCGTCGGCGCACACATCGAGGGGAACAACAATGCGCTTCCGGGTGTCGTGACGTAGGTGTTGCCCGACGGCGATGTCCAGATCACCGTGCCGTCGCGCAATTGCCTGTCGCGCCAGCCCCAGTGGGTCTTGAGCAGATGATGAAGGCGGCAAAGACATTTCAAGTTCGACGCATGCGTGCGGCCACCATCGCCGAACGGCACCGTGTGGTCCAGATCGCAATGGATTGCCGCGCGGTCGCAGCCCGGGAAGCGACATGTCAGATCCCGGAAGCACACGAAGTCTCTCAGCTGCCGTGAGGCGGTGTACCCGCATTCGGGCGGGGCGTCACCGGGATGGATGATCGGCACGAGCTTCGCCGACTTGGCCAATTCGCGGATGAGCTCCGGCGGGACAAGGTCATCGGGGTCGACGGTGCACCCCGGGGTGTCACTTGTCCCGTCGACGGTGGCCTGGTTGGCGACAACGTAGATGACCGCAGCGCTGGCCCGTCGGTCGGCGGCCGCGCAGTCGGCCCGATCGCATTCGCATCTCAGCTTGTCGGCGCCTGCCGTCCACGCGCCCACCGCATCGGCGCGTCGCTGGGCACGGGATCGCAGATCGTTCGGGCAGACGGTGCCCGCCAGTGCGTCGAGCCGCTCATCGAGCGCACGGCCGTCCATCACGCGTAGAAAGCCACGGACCTCACTGACCCCGTCGCCGCTGTCCCAAATTTCGATCCAGCGATCGTCTCGTTTCTTCTTTCGCCGCCGCACGGCGTCTCGGTCGTGGCGAGCGACGATCCGGTCCACCCGCGAGATCAGCTGGCCGCGGCTCAGCGACGGCCACCTGGCCACCGCCAGCGACAGTTCCGCATCGACGGCTGCCAGGATGTCCTTATCGGTGATCAGGTCGGTCCGCGACACCAGAGCTTGAAATATCAGGTAGTCGATGTCGCCGGCCAGAAAGACCCTTCCGACCTGCGGCAGCCTCGTACGCATCGCGATCGCGTCGCCCACCCTGTAGGTCGCCAATCCCTGGCTGATCCGCAACGCGGCAGCGATCTCGGCGGTGACTTCCTCTACCGTGTCCACCGCCCAGTCGTCGTTGGCTCCCACCTCACGCAATCTCAGCCGATACAGATTGTCGATCGACACCAGGACGTCGGCGGCCGCCCGGTTCTCTGCGCGTGCTGACGAGCAGATGCGGTTGATCAGGGAACTGGCCGCCGTCGTCGACTCATCGAACATACGTTCGACAGTAGACCCGCCCGCCGACAAGTTTCTACAGTTGGTTCCGTGACCGACATTTCCGCTTTCGCCGACCTGATACCCGAGGATCACGGGCTGGTGGTGTTGACCACGTTGCGCGCCGACGGCAGTCCGCAGGCTTCGGTCGTCAACGCCGGGGTGCTGTCTCACCCGGTGACCGGTGAACGGGTCGTCGGCCTCGTCGCGATCGGGGGGTCGAAGAAGCTGAGCAATCTGCGCGCCGATCCCCGAACGGCGATCGCCGCGCGTGCCGGTTGGCAATGGGCGACCGTCGAGGGTGACGCCGAGATCATCGGACCCGACGATCCTCATCCCGCTGTCGACGACAAGGCACTGAAAACCCTGTTGCGCAACGTCTTCACGGCGGCGGGCGGTACCCACGACGACTGGGACACCTACGACCGGGTGATGGCGGAGGAGCGGCGGGCGGCGGTGCTCGTGGCGCCGCGGCGCGTCTACACCAACCCGGCAGGGGGCTAGGACGTCGTCATCATCGTGTGGATGTCGTCAACCGACCACGGCGGCGAGTCCCGGTGGTCGCGGTGGCCGATGATTGCCGGTGTCGGGCGCGCGAACTCACCGACGAAACCGCCTGCGGCGATGAAGATCCGGCCGGTGACGTCCTTGGCCAGATCGCCTACCAGATAGGCGTACAACGGCGCCGCGTATTCGGGCGGAGGTGCGTCGAGGGCGGTCTGCGTGCTGACGTCGTCGAGCAGACTCCTGCGGCGTCTTCGCGCCGGGGCAGACGACATTCGCCCGCACGCCGTGTTCCCGGAGTTCGGCCGCGATGGCCAGGGTCAACCCGTTGACCCCGCCCTTGCCCGCCGGATACCCGGTGCCGCCGTAGTCGCCGAGGAACGCGAGCGAGCTGGTGTTGACGATCGTGCCGCCGCCCTGTTCGACCATCTTCGGCGCGGCGGCCCGGCACGTCTCGAACGTCGTGACGACCGCGCCCGGAAAGGGCGTCGCTAATCGCCTTCGCCGTCCTTGACGGGCTTCATCATGTCCATGTTCCAGAAGCCGCGCAGGTTGGTCAGCAGTCCTTCGTCGTTCACCTTGTAGGTGAATATGCCACGCACAGCGCTGGCCGAGCCGTTGTCGAACGTGAAGCGCAGTCGCAGGATGTGCGCGATCTCGTCGGGTGAGCTGGACGGGAACGTCTCTTCACACGTGATTGTGATGGTGGCAAGGCCGACGCTCTTCTCCCACCACTGCGAGACGCCGTCCTTGCCGACCACACCGGTGCCGTCCGGGTTCGTGTACGACGGGCCGATGGGGTCTTCGATGACGACGTCATCGGTCATCAGTGCGAGCCAGCCGTCCTTGTCCTTGGCTTGGACGCAGCGCCAGGAGGCCTGTGACGCGGTAAGCGCCGGTGACTGCTCGATTGTCTCTTGGGACATGCTTTTCGGCTCTACCGGTCGTCGTCGGTGTAGCGGATGACGCCGCGGATGTTCTTGCCGTCCAGCATGTCCTGGTAGCCCTCGTTGATCTGCTCCAGTTTGTACTGGCGCGTGATCATGTCGTCGAGGTTGAGCTTGCCCGCCTTGTACATCGACAGCAGCTGAGGGATGTCGTGATGCGGGTTGCCGCCGCCGAAGATGGTGCCCTGCAGGTTCTTCTGCATCAACGTCAGCATCGCGAGGTTCAGCGTCACCTCGGATTCGAGCATGCTGCCGATGGCCGTGACCACGGTGGTGCCGCCCTTGGAGGTCAGGTTGACGTAGTTGTCGATGTCCTTGCCGTGCAGCTCGCCGACGGTGACGATGACCTTCTTGGCCATCAGGCCCGCGGTGGCCTCGGCGATGCCGCCGAACGCCGATTCGATGTCCGGGTATGCGTGCGTGGCACCGAACTTCAGCGCCGCATCGCGCTTCCACTCCACCGGCTCGATGACGAATATGTGGCGGGCGCCCGCGGTGACCGCACCCTGAAGCGCCGACATGCCCACTCCGCCGACACCCACGACAGCGACGTCATCGCCGGGCCTGATGTCGCCGCTGCGTACCGCCGAACCGTAGCCCGTCGTCACGCCGCAGCCCACCAGGCAGGCCACCTCGAACGGGATGGACGGATCGATCTTCACCACCGAACTCTTGTGCACCACCATGTAGGGGCTGAAGGTGCCAAGCAGCGTCATCGGGAAGACCGGCTGGCCCTTGGCGTGGATGCGGTTGGTGCCGTCCGACACCGCTGTCCCGCCGAGAAGGTAGGCGCCCAGATCGCAGAGGTTGCGCATGCCTGCTTGACAGGAGGGACATGTGCCGCAGGACGGGATGAAGGAAAGCACGACGTGGTCGCCCGGCTCGAGGCCTTCGACCCCTGGCCCGACCTCGGTCACGATGCCCGCGCCTTCGTGCCCGCCGAGTACTGGGAAGCCGCCCATCGGGATGCCGCCGGTGACCAGGTGATGGTCGGAGTGGCACATCCCCGACGCTTCCATCTGGATCTTGACCTCGTCCTTGACCGGGTCGCCGATCTCGATCTCCTCGACGGACCACGGCTGGTTCAATTCCCAGATCAGAGCGCCTTTGGTCTTCATCTGTACCTGCTTTCGCTTGTGCCCAAAACCACACTAGAGGCTCTAGTTAGCCACATCGCACTCGCCCCAAGCAACCGCTTGGGTGGGAGCTACCAGATGGCCACCGGCGCCTCGCCCAGCGGGTAGTAACCGGGCACCTTCTCGCCGGCCACAGAGCGCTGGATTCGCCTCTGCATGCCTTCGCTGAGATCGCCCGACCCGATGAGCTTGCCGAACATGTAGGCCACGTGTCCGAAGTCGAAGAAGTCGCGCTGCCACTCGATCTTCAAAGCTCCGTCCTCGAGGGCGGTGAGCCGGAACCAGCTTCCTCCGATGCCGTAGATCTCATCGCGGGTGCCGTCGGTCTTGTTGACGATCTGCTTCCAGAAGCCGACGACCTCGCCGAGTTTGTCGTCGATGAGCACCTTCTGGTACTCGTAGTTCCAGTTCTCCAGGCCCTCCATCTCCAGACCCAGTGCGACGTCGCGGATTTCGTCGCGGCCGACGCACATCACGTCTTCCTTGGGTCCGATGTTCCACCCGTAGGTGGCGTCCTCGGTGTAGAAGTCCGCCAGCGGCTTCCAGTCACCCTTCTCCTCGCAGACGCGGTTGGCTTCCAGCCATTCCT
Organism: uncultured Actinomycetota bacterium; assembly: GCA_963813275.1. Taxonomy (GTDB): domain Bacteria; phylum Actinomycetota; class Actinomycetes; order Mycobacteriales; family Mycobacteriaceae; genus Mycobacterium. Next base: position 97,616 of record CAWEYH010000010.1, read on the forward strand.
CGACCCAGTTGTCGAGATCCTCGCGGGGCAATGACGGCATTGGCGTGACCTTTCTCAGTCCTCTTCTTTGATGGACAATGCTTGGGTGGGGCAGGCCCACACTGCTTGTTCGATTTCGGCCCGATCCTCTTCCGGCACAGTGTCGTTGAGGATCTCGACCTTTCCCCGCTTGGGCACCTTGAAGTAGTCGGGGGCCTCCAGCTCGCACATGGCGTGGCCCTGACACAGGTCGAGGTCGACTTCGATCTTGATGCCCACGGTCGTCGCTCCTATCAGACGCGCTTGCGGTAGCGCACCTTGGCGGGACGGGCCAGCTGCACCACCATCTTCGTGTGGTCGTTGTGATAGCTGTCGGCGGGCTGGGCCATCTCGAATTCGTACTCGCGCAACAGAACCGAGAAGATCGCCTTGATCTGCATCTGGGCGAACGCCGCACCGACACAGCGGTGTCTGCCCGCGCCGAATGGGATCCACGTCCACCGGTTCACGATGTCGGCTTGTTCTGGCTTGTTGTACCGGTCAGGGTTGAACGCGTCGGGGTCGGGGAAGTCCTCGGGGATCCGGTTGCTGATCGCGGGGGAGGCCGCGACGAAGTCACCCTTGTGGATGGGGAAGCCTTCGACCTCGAACTCGCCCTGCGCCACCCGCATCAGGATGATGAGCGGCGGGTGCAGGCGAAGGGTTTCCTTGACGACGTTGTCGAGCTTCGGAATCGACCGCAGTGCATGGAAACTCACCTCCTGGCCGTCGGCGTAGAGCTCCTCCAGTTCGGCGAGAACCTCGGCGTAGACCTCGGAGTGGCGGATGAGCTCGATCAGCGTCCACGCCGAGGTGCCGGAGCTGGTGTGGTGCCCGGCGAACATCAGCGAGATGAACATGCCGGTGACCTCGTCGGCCGAGAATCGGGGGTTGCCGTCCTCGTCCTTGATCGACACCAGCACGTCCAGCATGTCGCGGTCAGCCTTGTCCTTGGGCGGATTGGCCAGTCGCTGATCCATGATCTCCTGCACCAGCGCCACCAGCTTCACCCGTGCCTCGTCGCGGCGCTTGAAGCTTTCGATCGGCAGGTACGGGTCGACGTAGCAGAGCGGATCGGTGCCGCGCTCCAGCTCGTGGTAGTACTCCGCGAACCTGTGATCGAGCTGATTGCGGAACTTCAACCCGATCAGGCACGCCGTGGAGGTGTAGATGGTCAGCTCGGCGAAGAAGTCGAGCAGTTCGATCTCGCCCGCGTCGCCCCAGTCGGCGATCATCTTCTTGACTTCGCCCTCGATCGTGGCGGCGTGGCCCTTCATCTGCTCGCCACGCAGCGCCGAATTGTGCAGCATCTCCTTGCGGCGCTCGGGGCTGGCGTCGAACACCACGCCCTTACCGAAGATCGGCGTCATGAACGGATAGGCCTCGGCCTGGTCGAGGTCTTCATCGGCGGACCGGAAGAAGAACTCGTTGGCCTGCGCACCGGAGAGCAGGATGACGTGCTTGTCGACCAGCTGGAACCAGCCGACGTCGCCGCACTCCTCGCGGACGCGCTTCATCAAACCGATCGGGTCGGTACGGAACTCCTCGAGATGGCCGTGCTCTTCCTGGCCACCCGAGACGCGCGGAACGATCGCTGTGGTCACTGTCCTGGAATCCCCTCTTCACCTAGGGCGAGCTTTTGGCGGTTCTTGTTGTCGGCCAGGGGGGCTTCGGGCTGGAGCTCCATGTTCGCGATGAAGCCTCCGCGCGGAGTCTCGGCGACGAACGCGATGGCCCGCGCGAGATCCGCTGCGCGCAAGAAGTAGTCGTGGCGGGCCTGACCCCACTTGGCCCAGTCCTCGAGCGCGGGCCCGATGAGTTCGGCGGGCAGGCTCCAGCCCATGTTGGTCTTCGTCGGTCCCGGGTGCACGATCGACGCCCGGACGCCGGTGCCCTCGAGCTCCATCTGCAGGTTGTTCACCATCGCGACGAGCGCCGCCTTGGCAGCGCCGTAGGCGCCCATGTGCGGGCGCTGTCGCAGTGCCACGTCGGAGCCCACGAAGATCAGGTCGCCGCGCTGACGCTCGATCATGCCCGGCAGCACCGCGGCGGCCAGCCGGTTGGCCCCGACCAGGTGAATCTGCAGCTGCGACTCGAACTCGTCGGTGGTGATATCGGCCAACTTGCCGAAGTAGGTGTCGCCGGCGCCTGTGACCAGAACCTCGATATCGCCGAGGGCGTCGACCGATTGCGCGACAAACGTTTTCACCGAGTTGGGATCGGTGACGTCGAGGTGGAACCCGACCGCTTCACCACCGTCGGCGTTGATCTTGCCGACGATGTCGTTGAGCTTCTCGACGCGACGTGCACCCAGTGCGACGGGAAAGCCGTGCGCCGCGAGTTCGATGGCGGTGGCTTCTCCGATGCCCGACGATGCGCCCGCGACGATCGCGGGTCTGCGCTCGGGAAGGGGTTGGAAGCGCGGCATTTACACGACCTCCACGGTCATCGGCAGGTGGGCGAATCCGCGGACGCTGCTGGAGTGGACGCGGACGGCGTTGGCCTCGTCCACCTCGTACCCGCGGATTCGCTTGAACAACTCGGTCAACGCCACCCGTGCTTCCATCCGCGCCAGGTGAGCTCCGAGGCAGAAGTGGGCGCCGCTGCCGAAACTCATGAGCTTCGAGCCGATTTCGCGGCCGATCAGGTAGCTGTCGGGTTCCTCGAACACCCGCTCGTCGCGATGGGCGGAGCCGGGCAGCAGCAACACGATGTCGCCCTCGGGGATGGTCGTGTCGTACATGTTCAGCTCCCCGGAGACCACACGCGCCAGGAGCTGGCTGGACGTGTCGTAGCGCAGCGTCTCCTCGACCCACAGCGGAATCCGCTGCAGGTCGGAGTAGATCGGGGCCAGCTGGTCGGGGTTCCTGTGGCCCCAGAACGCGGCATTGGCAAGCAGTTTCGTGGTGGTCTCGTTGCCTGCGATCACCATCAGGAACAGGAATCCCAGCACTTCTTCATCGGTCAGCCGGTCGCCGTCGATCTCGGCCTCGAGCAGGGCGGTCGTCAGATCGTCGGCCGGTTTCCTCCGACGTTCGGCGATCATCTCCTGGTAGTAGACCATCAGGTTGATCGACGCCTCGATCGCGGACTTGGGCACGTCGTTGACGCCGTCCTCGCGGTGCATGACACCGTCGGCCATGGCCCGGATCCCGTCGCGATCCTCGACAGGTACGCCCATCAACTCCGAGATGACATCCATCGGCAGCTTGCCCGCGAATTCCGCCACGTAGTCGACGGTTCCGTCGTTCGCCTTCTCCAGCATCGTGCCGAGATGGCCGACGGCGAGTTCGGTGACACGTGGCTCGAGCTCACGGATCCGGCGCGGCGTGAAGCCCTTCGACACCAGGGTGCGCAGTCGTAGATGGGCCGGGTCGTCCATCGCGAGGAAGGACATCGTCTTGCTCGCGTGCGGGCCGCGGGAGATCGGATCGAGTGACACGCCGTCGCGGTTGGACAGTGTGGTGCTGTTGCGAAACCCCTGCAGCACATCGCTGTGCCGCGACAGCGCCCAGAAGCCGATCTCCTCGTTGTGGTAGAGCGGCGCTTCGTCGCGCAGTCGCTTGTAGTACGGATACGGATCCTCGTGGAAGTCGTAGTCGTACGGGTCGAGCATGATGTCGCTGGTGGGAACGGTCATCGATCCTCGCCGAGGATGAGGCCGACCACATACGTGAGCCGATCGGCGATCTCGCGATAGCTGACATAGCCGCTGCCCGCATGTACCAGTGCGCCGAAGTACGTCATCTCGAGCGCCGACACCGTGCGCGGGTCGGCTTCGGGACCCATCGCCGACCGGATGCGGCGGTGGATCTCTGCGCCGATGCGGTCGCGGACGGTGGTGACGGCCGGGTCGTTGCCGCTGAGCAGCGCCGTCGTGCAGGCAGCCGCCACCTCGGGCTCGTCGGCGACCATCAGTGTCATTGCGCGCAACGCCTTCTCGACTCGCGCCGCCGTCCCGTCGTTGACATCGGTGAAGTAGGGCACCTGGCGCATCAGGTCCAGGTAGACCTCCGCGATCAGATGGTTCTTCGAGGAGAAGTACGTGTAGGCGGTGGCAGGCGCAACCTTCGCGCGTGCCGCGACGGCACGCACCGTCAGGTCGGCATAGGACGACTCCCGCAGCATCTCCACGCCTGCTCTGAGGACCTTGCGGAAGGTCTCTTCCTGCCGACGGTTGCGCGGGGTTTCCCCGGATTGGTCTGTGACGGTGACCACGGCATCGCTGGACACATGTCCAAGTTATCGGACGGAGACATCGCCAAGCAAGTGCACATCGCAAAAGGCCTGTATAACCGCTATTTCTGGTGCGCACCGGCGCAGCGTCACGGTTCAACCTTGCTTCCCGCGGCCCTGTGCGGCTATCGTTCGAGGGAACATAGTCGGACAGTTGTCCAGCAATCAAAACGGGAGTCGCAATGGGGATGCTGGCTGATGGCCAGAGCCAATTGCTCATCGACGGGAAACTGGCAGCCGGCAGCGCGGGCACGTTCCAGACGGTCAACCCGGCCACCGAGGAGGTCCTGGGTGTCGCCGCCGATGCAGGCGCCGATGACATGGACCGCGCGATCGAGGCGGCTCGGCGCGCGTTCGACGAGACAGACTGGTCCACCGACACCGAATTCCGGGTGCGCTGTATCAGGCAGTTGCAGTCGGCGATGCGCGACCACATCGAGCAGCTCCGTGACCTGACCATCGCCGAGGTCGGTGCGCCGCGGATGCTGACCGCCGCTGCCCAGCTGGAGGGCCCGGTCGAGGACTTGAGCTTCGGCGCCGACACCGCCGAGTCCTATCGGTGGACAACCGATCTCGGCATCGCATCGCCGATGGGGATCAAGACCCACCGCACCGTCGCGCGAGAGGCGGTCGGGGTCGTCGGCGCCATCACCCCGTGGAACTTCCCGCACCAGATCAACCTGGCCAAGATCGGGCCCGCGCTGGCCGCGGGCAACACCGTTGTGCTCAAGCCCGCGCCCGACACGCCATGGTGTGCGGCGATCCTCGGTGAGCTCATCACCGAGCACACCGACATCCCGCCGGGCGTGGTCAACATCATCACCTCCAGTGATCACGGTGTCGGTGCGCTGTTGTCGAAAGACCCACGGGTGGACATGGTTTCGTTCACCGGGTCGACGGCGACGGGGCGTGCCGTGATGTCCGACGGCGCGGCGACGCTGAAGAAGGTCTTCCTCGAGCTCGGCGGCAAGTCCGCATTCCTGGTGCTCGAGGACGCGGACCTCGCGGGTGCCTGCTCGATGTCGGCGTTCACCGCATCGATGCACGCCGGGCAGGGGTGCGCCATCACCACCCGGTTGGTGGTGCCACGCGCCCGCTACGACGAGGCGGTCGAGGCAGCGGCGGCCACCATGGGCTCGCTGAAGCCCGGCGATCCCACCGACGCGGGCACGATCTGCGGCCCGCTGATTTCGGCTCGGCAGCGCGACCGCGTGCAGGGCTACCTGGATTCGGCCACTGCGGCGGGAGGCAAGTTCGCCTGTGGCGGAGGACGTCCCGCGGACCGGGACACCGGCTTCTTCATCGAGCCGACCGTGATCGCAGGACTCGACAACAACGCGAAGGTCGCCCGTGAGGAGATCTTCGGACCGGTGCTGACGGTGATCGCCCACGACGGCGACGACGACGCCGTCCGTATCGCCAATGACTCGCCCTACGGCCTGTCAGGCACCGTGTTCAGCAGCGACCCCGAGCGAGCGGCGGATGTGGCCGCGCGGCTGCGGGTCGGCACGGTCAACGTCAACGGCGGCGTTTGGTACTCGGCCGACATGCCGTTCGGCGGGTACAAGCAGTCCGGCATCGGCCGGGAGATGGGGCTGGCGGGTTTCGAGGAGTACCTGGAAACCAAAGCCATTGCCACAGCAGCGGATTAAGGGGGAGTACGGGTGACTCTTTACGGAGATCAGTTCAAGGAGAAGGTGGCCATCGTCACCGGCGCCGGTGGCGGGATCGGTCAGGCGTACGCCGAGGCTCTGGCCCGCGAGGGCGCGGCCGTCGTCGTCGCCGATATCAACACCGAGGGCGCCCAGAAGGTCGCCGACGGCATCAACGGGGAGGGCGGCAACGCGCTCGCCGTGCGCGTCGATGTCTCCGACCCCGACTCCGCCAAGGAGATGGCCGCCCAGACGCTGTCTGAGTTCGGTGGCATCGACTACCTGGTGAACAACGCGGCCATCTTCGGCGGTATGAAGCTCGACTTCCTCATCACCGTCGACTGGGACTACTACAAGAAGTTCATGAGCGTGAACCTGGACGGCGCCCTGGTGTGCACCCGTGCGGTCTACCGCAAGATGGCCAAGCGCGGCGGCGGCGCGATCGTCAACCAGTCGTCGACGGCGGCCTGGCTGTATTCCAACTTCTACGGGCTGGCCAAGGTCGGCATCAACGGCCTGACCCAGCAGCTGGCCACGGAGCTCGGCGGGCAGAACATCCGGGTCAACGCGATCGCGCCGGGACCCATCGACACGGAGGCGAATCGGACGACGACGCCGAAGGAGATGGTCGACGACATCGTGAAGCGAATCCCGCTGTCACGCATGGGCGAACCGGAGGATCTGGTGGGCATGTGCCTGTTCCTGCTGTCGGATCAGGCGAAGTGGATCACCGGACAGATCTTCAACGTCGACGGTGGCCAGATCATCAGGTCCTGAGAGAGGGTTCCAATGGCTGACAAAGAGGTCAAGCTCGGCTACATCGGTCTGGGCAAAATGGGCGCGCCGATGGCCGCCCGGCTGGTGGACTGGCCCGGTGGCGTAACGGTTTTCGACGTGCGTCTCGAGGCTATGACGCCGCTCGCCGAGGCTGGCGCCCGCCTCGCCGACGGCATTGAAGACGTCGCGACTGCCGACGTCATCAGCGTCACCGTGCTGAACGACGAGCAGGTGCGTGAGGTCATCGCGGGCGAGAACGGCTTGGCCCGTTTCGCGAAACGCGGCACCGTGATCGCGATCCACTCCACGATCAGCGACACCACCGCCGTCGAACTGGCTCGACAGCTCGAGCCGGAGGGCATCCACATCGTCGACGCGCCGGTCAGCGGCGGGGGACGGGCCGCCAAGAAGGGTGAGTTGGCCACGATGGTGGGTGCCACCGATGAGGCGTTCGCATTGGTGAAGGAGCCGTTCGCGAAGTGGGCGTCGCTAGTGGTGCACGCGGGAGAGCCCGGCGCAGGCACGCGAATGAAGTTGGCCCGCAACATGCTTCATTATATTTCGTTCGCCGCCGCATGTGAGGCGTCGCGGCTGGCCGAGGCCGGCGGTCTGAATCTGCAGGACCTCGGGAAGGTCGTTCGCCACACCGACGCGATCACCGGTGGCGCTGGGTCGATCATGTTCCGCGACGACATGAAACCCATTCCCCAGGACAGCTTCCTGTATGAGCCGTTTCTTCATGCGCGGATACTGGGAGAGAAGGACCTGAGCCTTGCCCTTGCGCTCGGCGAGGCGCTCGACGTCGATCTGCCGCTCGCCGACGTCGCACTGGACGGCCTGGCCGCCGGACTCGGCGTGCCCCACAGCGCCGACAGCACGAAGGAGTAGTGATGGACGAACTGCGCAAGAAGGGCCTCGCGAAGATGAACGAGGTCTACGGCTGGGAAATGCCCGACATGCCGGGCGAGTACTTCGCGCTGACCGTCGACCACCTCTTCGGCACCATCTGGAGCCGTCCCGGGCTGTCGATGCGTGACCGGCGGATGATGCTGCTGGGTGTGCTGGCCGCCCAGGGCATGGAGGAGCTGCTCGAGGTGCAGGCCAACGCGATCCTGCACAACGAGGAGATGACCCGGGAGGAATTGCGTGAGATCGCGATCTTCCTCACCCATTACGTCGGCTTCCCGCTCGGCTCGAAGGTCGATGGCGCCGTCAAACGTGTTGTCGCCAAGCGTAAGAAGGCAGCGGAGAAGGGCAGCGCAAGAGACAGCAAGGACAACGTCAACGACGCGGTCCAGATGCATGTCGGCAGGGACATCCATGACAAGTAGGTACGCCCGGCTGTCCCGCGAACAGCTCGCGGTGCTGGTGCCGGAGCTGCTGTTGATCGGCCAGCTGATCGACCGCTCTGGAATGGGATGGTGCATCAAGCCTTTCGGCCATCCCGGGATGCTGGAAATCGCCATCGAAGAGTGGATGGGCGCCAGCCCGATCTACACCAAGCGGATGCAGAAGGCCCTCAAATTCGAGGGCGTCGACGTCATCACGATCTTCAAGGGCCTGCAGCTCGACATCGGCGCCCCACCGCAGTTCATGGACTTCCGGTATGACGTACACGACCGGTGGCACGGCGAGTTCCACCTCGACCACTGCGGTGCACTCCTCGATGTAGAGCCGATGGGCGAAGACTACGTCCGCGGCATGTGCCACGACATCGAGGACCCCACCTTCGACGCCACCGCCGTCGCCACCAACCGGAGAGCGCAGATCCGTCCTATCCACCGCCCGCCCCGCACGCCCGCCGATCGGCACCCGCATTGCGCGTGGACGGTGATCATCGACGACTCCCACCCCGAGGTCGAGGACCATCCAGTGCTCGACGTCGTGCGCAGAACACGGGCCGCCAGAACGGAACTCGACCCGATCGATCCTGACGACGAAGGGCAGTCGGACTATTCGGGAGAGCTGGTGTCCGACGTCGACTTCGCCAAGTTCTCGCACTCTGCCCTGGTGCGCATCGCCGACGAGGTCTGTCTGCAGATGCACCTGCTGAACCTGTCGTTCGTCATTGCGGTAGGCAAGCGAGCAGGCACCGACACCGAGCTCTTCACCAAGATCTGCACCAATCAGCTGACGGGTATTGCGGGCATCGCGGCCGAACGCATTCACCGGGCGCTCGGGCTGCCGGGCGGAATCGAGGGTGCGATCCGCACACTCGAACTGCACCCGTTGTTCAATCCGGTCGCTTATGTGTCGGCTGAGTTCGGTCCGGACACCCTGCAAGTGCAACGTTCACCAGCACACGAAGACGGCGCGTGGGTGTCGCTGACCGGGCCGTCATCGACACGGCCCCTGCACGCCGCCGTCGCCGCCATCGATCCGCATCTCGACGTGGAGGTCACGGGTTCCGACACCGATTGGTCGGCTCGGGTGATCGAAACCGACACGGCCGCAAAGGAACTACCTGAGGTGTCGGTCGTCCGCGTCAGCGGCGGCTCGACGTTCGTGTTCGCGCCTCGGAGGTCGCTTCCGCTGACGGTGGTATAGCCGCGCCCACCCATCGCCGTAGGTACTCGCGCAGATCCTCGCCCGTCCGGGGCGGACGGCCTGGATCGGTGACGAACGACTGGATGATCCGCAGCAGATGTTCGGCAAGCTCGTCGAGGTCGTCGTCGCGCAAGCCCAGGCCCGCCCAGTCGACGTCGAACCGGCGCACCATCGAGTGGCCGAAGTCGAGCGCGACGTCGCCCGTCACCGACTCGATGTGGGGGTTCGGCCGCCCGGGGACGATGAGCAGGCCGAGATGCTTGTCCTTCGGCAGCCACTCGAGCGCCGTCGCGATCGCCTCGGTGACGGCTTCGACGGGGTCGGTGATGCCCCGCAGGTGTGTTTCCAGGCGGTTCTGGAAGTCGTCGGCGGCGTGCACGGCGGCCGCCACCAGTAGCGCATCGGTGCTGGGGAAGTACCGGTAGACCGTCTGTCGCGTCACGCCGAGCGTTCGCGCGACGTCGGCGATGGAGAAGTCGGCACCCTTGGCGTCGATCGCCTTGCCCGCCGCGTCGAGAATCCGCGCGATCGCCTCGTCGTCACTGGCAGGCGTCGCGCCAGACCAGCCGTGGGTGCGCATGCCCGAATAGTACTGCTAGCCCCCGTAGGAGACCTGCAGGTCCTTTACCCCGTTGAGCCATCCGGACCGAAGGCGTTGCGGTTCAGACAGTTTGGCGATATTCGGAATCTGCTCGGCGATCTCGTCGAAGATCAACTTGATCTCCATGCGGGCCAGGTTGGCCCCGATGCAGTAGTGCGCGCCGTTGCCGCCGAAGCCGAGATGCGGGTTCGGGTCTCGTGAGATGTTGAACTCGAAGGGATGGTCGAAGACGGCGTCGTCGTAGTTGGCCGAACTGTAGAACAGGCCGACACGCTGACCCTCCCGGATGGCGACACCGCCCAGCTCGGTGTCGGCCTGCGCGGTGCGTTGGAAGCAGTGCACGGGTGTCGCCCACCGGACGATCTCGTCGGCGGCCGTGTCGGGCCGGTCGCGTTTGAACAGCTCCCACTGGTCCTGGTTCTCGAGAAACGCGTTCATGCCGTGTGTCATTGCGTTGCGGGTGGTTTCGTTGCCCGCCACCGCGAGCAGGATCACGAAGAATGCGAACTCGACATCGTCCATCGCCTCACCGTCGAGGTCGGCCTCGATCAGCCGCGTCACGATGTCGTCGGCCGGGCAGCGTCGGCGCTCCTCGGCCATGGTGTAGGCGTAGCCCATCAGCTCGGCGTTCGCCGCCGCATAGTCCGTCTCGAAGTCGGGATCCTCGGTGTTCATGATCGCGTTGGTCCATCCGAACAGCTTCTGCCGATCTGCTTCTGGCACACCGATCAGATCGGCGATCGCGAGCAACGGCAGGCGCATCGCGATGTCGTCGACGAAGTTGCCACTCTCTTTTTCCTTTGCGGTGGCGACGATTTCGCGGGCCGCCGTTGCGAGCTTCTCTTCGAGCATGGCGACTGCGCGCGGCGTGAACAGTCGGGACACCAACTTGCGCAGGCGGGTGTGCTCTGGCGCATCATGATTGATCAGCAGGGCCTTCGTGAGTTCGAGCTGATCGGGCGTGGTGCCCTCGGGCATGCGCATGACCACGCCCTTGCGATTGGTCGACCACAGCTCGCCGTCGCGGGAGATCGCCTTGATGTCCTCGTGGCGGCTGATCACCCAGTAGCCGCCGTCGTCGAAGATGGATTCCGGCTGCTCGTTCCACCACACCGGTGCGGTTCTGCGCAGTTCGGCGAATTCGGTGACGGGAATCCCCCGCAGAAGGACATCGGGATCGGTGAAGTCGAACCCGGGCCGGAACGGACAGAATCCCTGCGTCGTCGCCATGGATATCGACCATACACTGCGATGTCAAGTGTATGGCCGAAGTTCCGTGGTCGAGGCACTAGGGTTGGCACTTGTGCGTGTCCTGGTGATCGGATCCGGAGCCCGTGAACATGCGTTGCTGCTTGCGTTGCGCAGAGACCCGCAGGTGGAGAGCCTGGCGATCGCGCCCGGCAACGCGGGGACCGCGGCGATCGCAGACCAGCACGAGGTCGACATCACCGCAGGCGACGCCGTGGTGGCATTGGCCCGAAAGCTCGGCGCGGACCTGGTGGTGATCGGCCCCGAGGTGCCCCTCGTGCTCGGCGTTGCCGACGCGGTGCGCGCCGCCGGGATCGCATGCTTCGGGCCGACCAAAGATGCCGCCCGCATCGAGGGGTCGAAGTCGTTCGCCAAGGACGTGATGGCCGCGGCGGGCGTTCGCACCGCGAAAAGCGAGATCGTCGACAACCCGGCGCGCCTCGACGGGGCACTGGACCGGTTCGGGCCTGCCAGTGGCGATGCGGCGTGGGTGGTCAAGGACGACGGCCTTGCCGCGGGCAAGGGCGTGGTGGTGACGACCGACAGGGATGCCGCGAGGGTGCATGCGGCGGCCCTGCTCGACGCGGGACACCCGGTGCTGCTCGAATCGTTCCTCGACGGGCCTGAGGTGTCGCTGTTCTGCGTCGTCGACGGCGAGACGGTGGTGCCGCTGCTCCCTGCGCAGGACTTCAAGAGGGTCGGCGACGGCGACAGCGGACCGAACACCGGCGGTATGGGCGCGTACGCGCCTGTGCCGTGGCTGCCCGACGACGTGACGAACCAGATCGTCGACGACATCGTCAAACCCGTTGCTGCAGAGCTTGTTCGACGGGGCAGCTCGTTCTCGGGGTTGCTGTACGCCGGGCTGGCCATCACCTCGAGCGGACCTGCGGTGGTCGAATTCAACTGCCGCTTCGGCGATCCCGAGACTCAATCGGTGCTGGCGCTCATCGAATCACCGCTCGGCCAACTGCTGCACGCCGCAGCCACGGGTCGTCTCGCCGAGCAGCCGGCACTGCGCTGGCGCGACGGGGCGGCGGTCACCGTCGTGCTGGCTGCCGAGAACTATCCGGGGCGGCCCCGGGTCGGAGATGTCATCGTCGGCGCCGAAGCCGACGGCGTTCTGCACGCGGGCACTGCACGGCGCGACGACGGAGCCATCGTATCCTCGGGAGGACGGGTGCTGTCGATCGTCGGCACGGGGTCCGACCTCGCATCGGCCCGCGAAAACGCCTACGCCATCATCAAGTCGGTTCGGTTGCCGGGCAGCCATTTTCGCAGTGATATCGCGCTGGCCGCCGCAGAGGGCCGGATCAGGGTTTAGGCCTGCTAGGCCGTGAGCAGCGGCGCGATCCATTCGATTTCGGCAGGCAGCTGCGAGCTCCAGAAGGCGCCGTCGTGTCCGCCGGGCGAGAAGCCGCCTGCGGGCGGGTTCGGCAGCTGGGCGATGAACTGCTTGGTCGCCGAGTAGAAGGGGTCGCTGTCGCCTTCGTCGATGCGGATCGGTATCGACCCGAGAGCAGACATTCCCCACACGCTGTTGGCGGCGAAGTCGTCGGAGCCGTCGAACGCGCCTGGGGCGGTCGCGCCCGATGACGTCCACAACGCGGGGCTGACGGCACAGATCGCAGCGGTGCGCGCGGGGCCGAGCCGACCGCCCAGCAGCAGCGCGCCGTAGCCGCCCATCGACCAGCCGAGGAACGCGACCCGCGAGGTGTCCAGATTCTGCGAACCGAGCATCGGGATCAGTTCGTCGAGCACCATCGCGCCTGAGTCCTCGCCGTCCGCGCGCTTGTGCCAATAGCCGCCACCACCGTCGACCGCGACCACGGCGAACGGCGGCACGCCTGCGGCGACAGCCTGCGCCAGACCCTGCTCCACTCCGCCCGCCATCACCTGAGCCGCGTCCGCTCCCTTGCCGTGCAGGGCGATGACGGGACGCAGCGTGCCGGTCTGGCCCGGCGGTCGTGCGATGGCCCAATTGGTGTCGACGCCGCCTCGCGCCGCAGACACGAACGAGCCGGTGACATACGTCGGCGCCGCGGTCGGTGCGGGCTCCAGCGGGGCGGGCGGGGCCAGCGGTGCGAGTGGGGCTCCCGCGCTCGTCATCGACACCGGCGGGTCCGCAGTCGAGGGACCCGTTTCGCGCAGTGTGCCAAGAGCGAAGGCGCCTGCAGCCCCCGCGGCCGCGCTCACACCGAGACGCATCATCGCTCGACGGCTCAGCTGTGGCATGCGGGCAATCATGCCATTGCCGGCTGGCTCACCGTCGGGCGGCGTTTGGGCAATGCATCCAAATCGGTTGGCGTCGCTACTTTCCTGAGTAAAGGCTTAGCTTTAGCGGAAAGAGCCATCTCGACCTCGGCCTGCTGGCAGCATGCAAGTCGTGACGGCAGCGGTGACACCCAAGGGCGTACGTAGGCAGTACGCATTGGTGAGCGCGGCTGCCGACCTGCTGTGCGAAGGCGGCTTCGACGCAGTGCGTCATCGCGCTGTTGCGCGCCGCGCCGGACTGCCCTTGGCGGCGACGACGTACTACTTTTCGTCCCTCGACGATCTGATCGTCAAGGCCGTCGAGCACATCGGCGCATTGGAAGCCCAGCAGATGCGCGAGCGGGTGGCGTCGTTGTCGAGGCGGCGTCGAGGCGCCGATTCCACGGTCGACGTCTTGGTGGATCTGCTCGTCGGTGACGATCCGGACACTCAGGTCAGCGAGCAGTTGATTTCGCGGTACGAGCGCTACATCGCATGCGCGCGACAACCGGCACTGCGCGAGGTGCAGCGCCGGATGCTGCAGCAGCGGACCGATGCCGTCGTCCAGGTCGTCGATCGGTCGGGCCGGTCGGTGCGACCGGAACACGTCAACGCGCTGGTCTGTGCCGTCGACGGTGCGGTGGTGGCCGCGCTGGTCGACGACGGCGAAGGCCCGCGCAGTGCTGCGCGCGCGACGTTGATCGACGTCATCGACGTGCTCGCGCCGATCACCGCGCCGATCACCGCGCCGATGCTCACAGCGGCACCTGGCTGAGTCAGGGCTATAGTTCGGCTCCTTCTGTGCACCGTGCGGGTGCACGGCGTTTGACGCGGGTCGATGATGGGGTATTCACAGCCGACTGACAGGGAGGCCCCAGCATGAGCTCGACCGAGACCATCGATCAGCAGCCTGAGCTCAAGCGGGTGATGGGGCCTTGGCTGCTGTTGCTGTTCGTCGTCGGAGACATCCTCGGCACCGGCGTCTACGCCCTTACCGGTGACGTCGCCGCCGAAGTCGGTGGGGCCGCGTGGGTCCCGTTCCTCGTGGCATTTCTCATCGCTACCGTCACCGCGTTCAGCTACCTGGAGCTGGTCACCAAGTATCCCCAGGCCGCGGGGGCAGCGCTCTACGCGCACAAGGCATTTGGCATTCAGTTCGTGACATTCCTGATCGCTTTCGTTGTCATGTGCTCGGGTATCACGTCGGCTTCGACGGCGGCGCGGACGTTCTCGTCGAACTTCTTCAAGGGTCTTGAGTTCAGTTGGGGCACCGCAGGAGTCGTCGCGCTTGCGCTGTTGTTCATGGCTGCGCTCGCCGCGATCAATCTGCGCGGCGTGGGTGAGAGCGTCAAGCTCAACGTGGTTCTGACGATCATCGAGATCAGCGGCCTGCTGCTGGTGATCCTGGTGGGGCTCTGGGCGTTCACCCGTGGCGGGGACATCGATTTCTCCCGCGTCGTGGCGTTCGACACCGCCGAAGACAAGAACGCCTTCATGGCCGTCACCGCGGCGACGTCGCTGGCCTTCTTCGCAATGGTGGGGTTCGAGGACTCGGTGAACATGGCCGAGGAGACCAAGGACCCGGTGAAGATCTTTCCGCGAATGTTGCTGACCGGCTTGTCGATTGCCGGGATCGTCTACATCCTGGTGTCGATCGTGGCCGTGGCGCTGGTGCCGATCGGAACGCTGGAAGCCAGTGACACACCACTGGTGGAGGTCGTCAAGGCCGGCGCGCCCGGGCTGCCGATCGACAAGATACTTCCGTTCATCACGATGTTCGCGGTGTCGAACACGGCACTGATCAACATGTTGATGGCCAGTAGACTGATCTACGGAATGGCGCGCCAGCACGTGCTGCCGCCGGTGCTCGGTCGGGTGCACCCACGCACCCTCAGCCCGTGGGTGGCCATCCTGTTCACCACCGGCATCGCCTTCGGGCTGATCCTGTATGTCACCGCGTTCGCCAACGAGGATGCGATCAGCGTCCTCGGCGGAACAACCTCGCTGTTGCTGCTCGCGGTGTTCGCAGTCGTCAACGTAGCGGTGTTGGTGCTGCGCCGTGATGTTCGCGAGGGGGGTGGACATTTCAAGACGCCGACGATACTGCCTGTGATCGGGTGTATCGCCTCGCTGTACCTCGTGACGCCGCTCTCGGGTCGGCCGTCGCAGCAGTACATACTGGCGGGCATTCTGGTCCTCATCGGTGTCGTGCTGTTCTTCGTCACGATGGTGATCAACCGTCAGCTCGGGGTGCGCGATGCGGGCATCACCGACCCGACGCACCTGGGCGACGCGCCCGACTAGCTGACAGCCTTCACATCCGGTACAGCCGTTCGCGGATCGTCTTCGCCTCCAGCTGCGCCTGCGCGAGAAGCTCTTCGAGATGCGAAAGGCGTTCGTGTAGCTCGTCGTTGGGCGGGGGCACGACTCGCCGGCGGGGAGCGGGTGTCGGATCCGGAGGAAGGCTCGGCGTGACGATGTAGCCCGTCTCGAAGTCGCCGTAGATGGTCACGTCGTCGGGCCGGTCATACCAGTACAGCGCGACATAGGCGCACAGCACCGCGTCGACGGGATCCTCGTCCCTGTCGAGCTGTACGGGTTTCGACGCGGCCTCCACCCGCCTGCGAAGTTCCACCCATGCGACGCTGCGGTTGGCCCGTAGTCGCGGCGTCGCGTCGTCGAGTCCCTCGATCAGCGTCATCAACTTCAGCAGGTCGCGCTGGCGATCCCCGAAGGCGCCCCGTTTGTACTTGAGCGTCTTGTCGAGCCCGAACAGTGCGACGGTGGCGGGGTGCGGATACACCTCGATCGCTCGTCGGCGCGCGCCTGAGCCCGGGTCCATGTCCAGGTCGAGCGCGGCGGCGAGTCGCGCGGCGCGTGGATTCCTCAGTTCGGGCTTCTCGGCGAACGCCGGTCGCGCTCCCGCGTCGAACTTCGCGAAGTCGCGATTGAACGCCGTCTCTGCGGGCCGGTGCCCGGTCGCGTTGTTCACGATCAGCGGAGCGTCGAACGCGACGAGACACTCGTCGCCGGTGAACGGGGCGATGGCATCGATGATGCTGGCGTCATCCTGGGCGGCACCGACGTGCATAAGCCGGCCGTCGGCGTCGATGGCTGCGACACCCGTCTGGTTCTTTTCTCCCCACGCGAGGTCCAATCCAACGAAGTGCATGCAGCTACCCTGCACCATCCGGGCCGTAAGCTGTGAGGTTGTGACGATCCCCAACGTGCTGGCCAGCAGGTATGCCAGCGACGAGATGGTCGCGATCTGGTCGCCGGAGGCCAAGATCGTCGGCGAACGCCGACTGTGGCTGGCGGTGCTGCGCGCACAGGCCGAGTTGGGTGTCGACGTGCCCGCGGGTGTGGTGGCGGACTACGAGCGGGTGATCGACGATGTCGACCTGGCCTCGATCGCCGAACGCGAGCGGGTGCTGCGTCATGACGTGAAGGCGCGCATCGAGGAGTTCAATGCGCTTGCCGGCCACGAGCACGTGCACAAGGGCATGACGAGCCGCGACCTGACGGAAAACGTTGAGCAGCTGCAGATCCGGCGGTCGCTGGAACTCGTCTTCTCCCACGGGGTCGCGGTGGTCGCGCGGTTGGCGGAGCGGGCGATCAGCTATCGCGACCTGGTGATGGCGGGCCGCAGCCACAACGTCGCCGCGCAGGCGACCACGTTGGGCAAGCGGTTCGCGTCGGCCGCCGAGGAGCTGCTGATCGCGCTGAACCGGTTGCGTGAGCTGATCGACCGGTATCCGCTGCGCGGGATCAAGGGCCCGATGGGCACGGCGCAGGACATGCTCGACCTGTTCGACGGGGACACCGCGCGGCTGGCCGACCTGGAGCGTCGCGTTGCCCAGTTCCTCGGCTTCACCGAGGTCTTGACCAGCGTCGGGCAGGTCTACCCGCGGTCGCTCGACCACGAGGTCGTCTCGGCGCTGGTGCAGGTTGGCGCAGGACCGTCGTCGCTGGCGCACACCATCCGATTGATGGCGGGCCACGAGTTGGTGACCGAAGGGTTCGCGCCCGGCCAGGTCGGGTCGTCGGCGATGCCGCACAAGATGAACACACGGTCGTGCGAGCGTGTCAACGGGTTGCAGGTGGTGCTGCGTGGCTATGCATCGATGACGGCCGAACTCGCTGGGGCGCAATGGAATGAGGGCGACGTGTTCTGCTCGGTGGTGCGCCGGGTGGCGATGCCCGACGCGTTCTTCGCGATCGACGGGCAGACCGAGACGTTCTTGACGGTGCTCGACGAGTTCGGCGCCTATCCCGCCGTGATTCAACGTGAACTCGACCGGTATCTGCCGTTCCTGGCGACGACGCGGATCCTGATCGCGGCGGTGCGCGCGGGCATGGGTCGCGAGGCGGCGCACGAAGTCATCAAGGAGAACGCCGTCGCGGTCGCACTGGCGATGCGGGAGAAGGCTGCCGAGCCCGACCTGCTCGACCGGTTGGCCGCCGACCGGCGTCTACCGCTGGACAGGCCCGCGCTGGATGCGGCGCTGGCGGACAGGCAGGCGTTCACCGGCGCGGCGGGCAGTCAGGTCGACGCCGTCGCTGCTGCGGTCGACGAATTGGTCAGCCGCTATCCCGAGGCGGCGAAGTACACCTCGGGTGCGATCCTGTGACTTCCGTTGGCGCGCTGACCGAGGTCGACTTCACCGATCTGGACAACTTCGCCAACGGCTTTCCGCACGACCTCTTCGCGGTGCATCGCCGCGACGCGCCGGTGTACTGGCACGAGCCTACCGACAACACCCCCGATGGCGAGGGTTTCTGGTCGGTCGCAACCTATGCTGAAACCCTTGCGGTGCTTCGTGATCCGGAGACGTATTCGTCGGTGACGGGTGGCTCGCGCCCGTACGGTGGCACGCTGCTGCAGGACCTGGCGATCGCCGGTCAGGTGCTCAACATGATGGACGACCCCCGGCATTCGCAGATCCGCCGCTTGGTCAGCTCCGGCCTGACCCCGCGGATGATCCGTCGCGTCGAGGACGACCTCCGTGCTCGCGCTCGTCGGCTGCTGGACGCCGTCGAGCCGGGAGAGCCTCTCGACTTTCTCGTCGAGGTCGCCGCCGAGCTGCCGATGCAGATGATCTGCATTCTGCTGGGAGTTCCTGAGTCCGAACGGCATTGGCTGTTCGAGGCGATCGAGCCGCAGTTCGACTTCGGCGGCTCGCGCAAGGCGTCCGTCGGGCAGATGTCGGCCGAGGAGGCCGGGACGCGGATGTACACCTACGGCCAGGAGCTGATCGCGTCCAAGCGGGCCGAGCCGACCGACGACATGCTGTCGGTCGTCGCGAACGCGACGCTTGACTCGGATGGCCTTTCCGATCTCGAGTTGTACCTGTTCTTCAGCCTGCTCTTCAGCGCGGGCGCCGAGACGACTCGTAACGCCGTTGGGGGCGGGTTGCTTGCGCTCGCCGAACATCCCGACCAGCTTGCGCTCTTGCGGGCCGACCTGTCGTTGTTGCCGACCGCCGTCGAGGAGATGGTGCGCTGGACGTCGCCGTCACCGTCGAAGCGGCGCACCGCGACTCGCGACGTCGAGCTGGGTGGGTGCTCGATCGAAGCAGGGCAGAAGGTGCAGATCTGGGAGGGCTCGGCCAACCGCGACGCGTTGGCGTTCGAGCGCGCTGATGTTTTCGACATCGCGCGGAAGCCCAACCCGCACTTGGGCTTCGGACAGGGTATTCACTACTGCCTGGGGGCGAACCTCGCGCGCTTGGAGCTGCGGGTGCTGTACGAGGAGATGCTCGGCAGGTTTTCGGCCGTCCGGGTGGTCAAGCCGGTGGAGTGGACGCGCAGCAACAGGCATACCGGTATCCGGCACTTGATCGTCGAACTGGAAGCGTGAGGCCTGACGCATTCGCTGCGGTGATGGCGACCGGCATCGTGTCGATCGCCGCGGCCGACCACGGCTATCACGTCATCAGCGCGGGGCTGGCGGTGTTGGCCGTCGCCGGGCTGGCAGTGTTGGTGGTTGCGGCCGCATTCGCTTGGCGCCGTGAGCCTTTGGACTTGGCTCAGCCGGAGACGGCGATTCCTTTGCTGACGTTCGTCGCCGCTTGCGCCGTGGTGGGTACGCGGTTGAGCTGGTGGCCGCTCGGGCTCGTCGGGTTTGTCGGCTGGTTGTTGCTTATGCCGCTGGCGTTGCGGGCAATGTGGCGGTATCGGTGGACTGGCCTTCGCGATCGCGCCCGCGGCGGCGGTGAGCTGGCCAGCGTCGCGACATCCGGGCTGGCGATCGTCGCCGCCGACCTGGGTTGGGTGGGCCTGGCGATCGGACTGCTGGTGCTGGCGGTATGCCTTTATTTCCTGATGACCGGCCTGGTGCTGTGGCGGGCGGTGCACGAACGAACGGCACCAGAGCTGTTCCAGCCCGACGTGTGGATCCTGATGGGCGGTGCGGCGATCGCGACGTTGGCGGGCGATCACATCCACAGGGCCGGCTTTGCGGAGATAAGGCCGGTGACCGTCGTGACATGGATGGTCGCGACGCTGTGGATTCCGCTGCTGGTCGTGGTCAGCGTCAGGCTCCGGGCCGGAAACTGGTGGGCCGCGGTCTTCCCCTTGGGGATGTACTCGTCGGCGACGTTCGCCACGGCCGTCGAAACGGGCTGGCGGCCCTTGACGACGGTCTCGCTGGTGTTCTTCTGGATCGCCTTCTTTGCGTGGCTCGTCGTCACCGTCGAATTGTTGTTGCGAATCTTGCGATTTCGGCGTGATTACCGTCGGTGAGCGATAGGAATCACGCCGAAGTCGCGTAGCGGATCTCCGCGATCACCCTCTGCGGGTACTCGGTGAGGTCCAGCCAGGTGAAGCGCAGCACCTGCCAGCCGGCCAACGCGATGGCGTTCTGGCGCACACGATCCTGATGGAAGTCGTCGCTGTCGCTGTGAAAGGCAAGGCCGTCGACTTCGATTGCAACCCTTTGTTTCGGGAAGGCCACGTCGACGCGGTAGCCCGCCACTGGATAGTTCGCTCGCCAGCCGGTGATCTTGTTGGCACGCAATAGTCGGATCAGCAGCCGCTCGGCTTCTGAGCGGGCGCCGTTTTTCGCGGCCTGTAGGAGGCGACGCGCTGCCGGCGATCCATAGCGACCTTTGTTGCGAAGGTGCGCGTGCCATAGTCCCCGCAGCTCGACGCGATGCTGCAGCGCAGAGTCCATGACTTTGGCGCCGCCGCCTCGTCGCACCGCAGCCTCGACGACCGTCAGACCCAGTTCCGTCACACGGAGGCCTCGCCGCTCGACGACGTCGACCGGTTTGAGGTCACGCCGCCGGAGTTTGGTGCCGTCGCGGCATCGGCCGTTGCTGTCCCGTGGCACCGTTACCTCGATGAGGTCGGGCGCAAATCTAGTCAGGCCGTGCCACCATGCTGCCGCAAGTCCGCTCGCGGCTGCCTGGACGCCGTAACTCCAGACGGCGGCTCGAATGCGCGCGTCGTCAGTGAAGGGCCGGTCGTCAACAAAGTAGACACCCGGTCCGCACCGTCGCCAGCTGCCGGATCTTTGACGTCGTATCACGGCTTGGTCGCTGAGGCCCGCCCGACGGGCCTGTGCGAGCGTGATGACTCCATCGTGTTGGCGCAAGAACTCGTCGAGCACGCACAACTGACGCTCGGGCGGCGCGGCGAGGTTCCCTCGTGAGCGGTTTCGGCGTGAAAACTGTCGGTGAGCGATAGAAATCACGCCGAAATCGCTAATTGCGGGCGGGGGTGCGGCGGGCGACGCCTGCGGATCGCAGTTCGAGTGCCGCGAGGCCGCTGATCGTGCCGGGGTCCTGGCTGCGCCAGCCGCCTACCGGATCCGAGTTCACCTCGACGAGCTTGGCCAACGGCCGGTTCGCCAGTGCCCGCAGCGCGAGCAGCTGTTCGCCCGCAGGCGTCCTGGCCAGCGTCAGCGCCACCCACTTGCGCCGGAAGAACCGCAACCGCAACACCAGCCACGGCATCGCGATCGCCATGATCGGCGGCGCGGCGACCGCGAGCGCCAACAGCCATGCCAGCCACGTCGCCGTCGAGTTCAGCTGCGCGCCGGCGCCCGCGATGTCGCGGGCGAAGCCACCCGCGGCGGTCAGCGGACTGCTCAGCGCGTCACCGATCAGCGGCACCTTGCTTGCGTTGTCTCCTGCATGGTCGAGACTGCCTGCGATCCCGTTGGCGCCGCTCTCCACGTCGCTGCCGAAATTGCCGATGGCGGCCACGGCCGAATGCACCGCCATTCCGACCACCACCCAGATGGCGGTCCAGACCCCGACGACGAAATCGCTGAGCAATTGCGCGAGGAGCCTTGCTGGCGTGGTGGCGTATGGCACGTACCTCGAAGTCATGCCTTCGATCCCAACACAGATCGACCGTTAGGCTGACCCGATGCGCCCCGCTCTGTCCGACTACCAGCATCTGGCCAGCGGCAAGGTTCGCGAGCTCTACCGCATTGACGACGACCACCTGCTGTTCGTCGCCAGCGACCGCATCTCGGCGTTCGACTTCATCCTCGACAACCAGATCCCCGACAAGGGTCGCATCCTGACCGCGATGAGCGTGTTCTTCTTCGACTACACCAAGGCGCCCAACCATCTCGCAGGGCCGCCGGACGACCCGCGCATCCCCGACGAGGTGCTGGGCCGCGCGCTGGTGGTGCGCAAGCTCGAGATGATCCCGGTCGAGTGCGTCGCCCGCGGCTACCTGACGGGTTCGGGGTTGCTGGACTACCAGAAGACCGGCGAGGTCAGCGGCATCGCGCTACGGCCCGGCCTCACCGAGGCCAGCAAGTTCGACACCCCGCTGTTCACCCCGGCGACCAAGGCCGAGCTCGGCGAGCACGACGAGAACATCTCCTTTGCCCATGTGATCGCGATGGTCGGCGCCGTGCGCGCCAACCAGCTACGCGATCTCACCCTGCAGACCTATATCCGCGCCGCCGACCACGCTCTGACGAAGGGAATCATCATCGCCGACACCAAGTTCGAGTTCGGCGTCGACGGGAACGGCGACCTGGTGCTGGCCGACGAGGTCTTCACGCCGGACTCGTCGCGATACTGGGCTGTCGACACCTATCGGGAGGGTGTCGTCCAGCCCAGCTTCGACAAGCAGTTCGTCCGCAACTGGTTACTCAGTCCCGAATCGGGCTGGGACCGCAACGGCGACAAGCCGCCGCCCCCGCTGCCGCCGACCATCGTCGATGCCACCCGAGAGCGCTATATCAGTGCCTACGAGCGCATTTCGGGTCTGCGGTTCGCGGACTGGATCGGCCCCGCCGCGTGACCGGGACGCCAACACCGCCCAGCCCGAAACGTGTCGACCACCGTCGCGAGTATCACGGCGATGTCTTCGTCGACCCGTACGAGTGGATGCGCGACAAGTCCGACCCCGCGGTGATCGAGTACCTGGAGGCCGAGAACACCTACACCGAACAGATCACCGACCATCTGGCGCCGCTGCGGCAGAAGATCTTCGACGAGATAAAGGCCCGCACCAAGGAGACCGACCTCTCGGTGCCCACCCGACGCGACCAGTGGTGGTACTACAGCCGCAGCTTCGAGGGCAAGCAGTACAGCGTGCACTGCCGTTGTCCGATCGCCGATCCCGAGGACTGGACACCGCCGACCTTCGACGAGGACACCGAGATCCCCGGCGAGCAGGTGCTGCTCGACGAAAACACAGAGGCGGAGGGCCACAGCTTCTTCGCGCTCGGCGCCGCAACCATCAGCGTCGACGCCAACACGCTGGCCTACTCGGTCGACACCCGCGGCGACGAGCGATACACGTTGCGGTTCAAGGACTTGCGGACCGGCCAGCATTACGACGACGAGATCGTCGGCATCGGCGCCGGCGCGACCTGGGCGGCCGACAACCGCACCATCTACTACACGACGGTCGACGACGCGTGGCGGCCGGACACCGTGTGGCGGCACCGTATCGGTGCGGGCCTGGCAGCCGAGAAGGTGTATCACGAGGCCGACGAGAAGTTCTGGCTCGCGGTCGGCCGCACCCGCAGCGACAAATACGTGGTCATCGCCGCGGGCAGCGCCGTGACATCGGAGATCCGTTATGCCGATGCCGCCGACGCCGACGCCGAGTTCGTGCCCGTGTGGCCGCGCCGCGAGTTCGTCGAGTACTCCATCGAACACGCCGTCGTCGGCGGCGAGGACCGTTTCCTCATCCTGCACAACGACGGCGCCGAGAATTTCATGCTGGTCGAGGCGCCGGTCAGCGACCCCACCGCGACGCGCACCCTCATCGCGCACCGCGATGACGTCCGCCTCGACGCCGTCGACGCGTTCGTCGGCCATCTGGTGGTCAGCTATCGCCGCGAGGCGCTGCCGCGGATCCAGCTGTGGCCGCTCTACGCACACGGCGAGTACGGCCGTCCGGAGGAGTTCACGTTCGAATCCGAGCTGATGTCGGCCGGGCTGAGCGGAAACCCCAACTGGGACTCGCCCAAGCTACGGATCGGTTCGACGTCGTTCGTCACCCCGGTTCGCATTTACGACGTCGATCTCCCCACCGGAGACCGGACGCTGCTGCGCGAGCAGCCGGTGCTCGGCGACTACCGCCCCGAGGACTATGTCGAGCGACGCGACTGGGCGGTCGCGGCCGACGGTGCCCGCGTGCCGGTGTCGATCATCCACCGCGCCGGCCTTCAGTTCCCGGCGCCCACCATGCTGTACGGCTACGGCGCCTACGAATCGTGTGAGGACCCGCGGTTCTCGATCGCGCGGTTGTCGCTGCTGGACCGCGGCATGGTGTTCGCCATCGCCCACGTACGGGGCGGCGGCGAGCTGGGTCGACCGTGGTACGAGCACGGCAAGCTGCTCGAGAAGGCGAACACGTTCACCGACTTCATCGCCGTCGCAAGCCATCTCATCAACACCGACGTGACGAGGCCGGAGAATCTCGTCGCGCTCGGCGGCAGTGCGGGCGGTTTGTTGGTCGGAGCGGTGGCCAACATGGCGCCACAGCTCTTTGCGGGCATCCTCGCCCAAGTGCCGTTCGTCGACGCTCTCACCACGATCCTCGACCCGTCGCTTCCGCTCACTGTCACCGAATGGGACGAGTGGGGAAACCCGTTGGCGGACGAGGACATCTACTACTACATGAAGTCCTACTCGCCGTACGAGAACGTCACGGCGAAGGACTACCCGCCGATCCTCGCGATGACGTCGCTGAACGACACCCGGGTGCTCTACGTCGAACCCGCGAAATGGATTGCCGCGCTGCGGCATACCAAGACCGACACCCATCCGGTGCTGTTGAAGACCGAGATGAGCGCCGGCCATGGTGGCATCAGCGGTCGGTACGAGCGCTGGAAGGAGGCGGCGTTCCAGTACGCGTGGCTACTGGATGCCGCCAAGGCCCACCACGAGGGCGGCGCCTACGAAGACGACCTGCTCGACCGTTCGTAGCGGCAGCTGGGTGGTCATCGACTTCGGCGGGCTCGGCATCCGCGACGCATAGACGTTGGCGGGGAACATCGCCAGCATCATCACGCCAAGCAGAAGGGCGGCCGCCACCCGCGTCGGCGGATACAGCAACCCGATGGCGCCGAGCAGTTCGAGCACGCCGGTGACGGTCACCAGGAGGCCGGGCGCGGGCAGCCGCGGCGGCACGATCGCGATCAGGTCGAGCCGCAGCGGGTTGACGAAGTGCGCAATGCCGGTCACCAGGAACATCGCGGCCAGCCCGACGGCGACCGCGGACGGCCAGCCGTCGCTGTAGTCCACTCCCAGCCAGCCGACCAGCCGCGCGGCGAGTGTTCCCAGTACGAGTGCGACGAGGGGCGCCATTTCAAACTCCAATCTAGACAGTGACAAGATGCACGGTAGACGGCTATCTAGGCACTGTCAAGATTGCACGCTATGATGGGCCGATGAGCAGCAGGGACACCTATCACCACGGCGATCTGAAGGCGACCATCCTGGCCGAGGCGGCCGTGCTGGTGGCCGAGCGCGGCGCCGACGGCCTGTCGCTACGCGAGCTGGCGCGCGCGGCGGGTGTCTCGCACGCGGCGCCCGCCCACCACTTCACCGACCGCCGCGGCCTGTTCACGGCTCTGGCGACCGAGGGATTCCAGATGCTCGCCGATGCGCTCAAGGGCGCACGGCCGGACTTCCAGGCCGCGGCCCTCGCCTATGTCCGCTTCGCGATCGACCACCCCGGCCACTACGAGGTGATGTTCGACAAGTCTCTCTACGACGCCGCCGACCCGAATCTCGTCGCCGCCGAAGCAGCGGCCGGCGCCGAGCTGGCCGCCGGTGTCGGCACCCTCGACGAT
Source organism: uncultured Actinomycetota bacterium (assembly GCA_963813275.1). Lineage (GTDB taxonomy): Bacteria > Actinomycetota > Actinomycetes > Mycobacteriales > Mycobacteriaceae > Mycobacterium. The sequence goes on from CAWEYH010000010.1 coordinate 123,228, forward strand.
CCGCGCGCAACAAATGATCCGCAGGCCGCCGCGCTCGCGGCCTGGTCTCTGGTGCACGGCTTTTCACTGCTGTGGCTCAACAACGCCATCGACAACGACGCCGATCCGATGGCGACCGTGCACCGGGTGGCGGGAATGCTGTTCGGCACCTAGCCGGTAGAGTCTGCGGCCATGACGGACACGCAGTTGACGGACATTGCACTCACCACGCTCGACGGCAAGCCGACGACGCTCGCCGAGCTCGCCGACGAAGCCGCGTTGGTGGTCAACGTCGCCTCGAAATGCGGTCTCACACCGCAATACAGCGCGCTGGAGAAGCTTGCGCAGGATTACGGCGGCAGGGGGCTGACGGTGATCGGCGTGCCATGCAACCAGTTCATGGGACAGGAGCCGGGAACCGCGGAGGAGATCCAGACGTTCTGCTCCACCACATACGGCGTCACGTTCCCGCTGTTGGCCAAGACCGAAGTCAACGGACCCGACCGTCACCCGTTGTTCGCCGAGCTGACGAAGACCGCCGACGCCTCCGGTGAAGCGGGCGACGTGCAGTGGAACTTCGAAAAATTCCTGCTCGCACCGGGTGGCGAGGTGGTCAAGCGATTCCGCCCGCGCACCGAGCCGGACGCGCCCGAGGTGGTCGAGGCCATCGAGGCGGTCCTGCCGCGATAGCGAAATAGACAGCTGCTGTAAGAGTGTCGTAAACCGTTGCGACACCTGGCGTTGCGACAATGCGGGTGTGGCTGGACAACTGATCGTCTCGATTTCCGGCATCAGTGAGCAGACCCTGCCGGACGTCGCCGCGTTCTGCGCACAATTGGACGAGCGGGCGGTTCCGTTCTCGTTCCTCGTCGCTCCCCGGCTGAAGGGCGGCTACCGGCTCGACCAGGATCCGTCGACAGTGGAATGGCTTGCCGCACGGCGAAACCGCGGTGACGCCATTGTCCTGCACGGGTTCGACGAAGCCGCGACCAAGAAGCGGCGCGGTGAATTCGCGACGCTGCCCGCCCATGAAGCGAACCTACGGCTGATGGGCGCCGACCGGGTGCTCGAACACCTCGGTCTACGCACCCGACTCTTCGCCGCTCCCGGCTGGACGGTGTCGCAGGGGACGATAGATGCGTTGCCGCGCAATGGCTTCCGTCTTCTCGCTGGCCTCAGCGGAATCGCTGACCTGGTGCGCAGGACCACTGTACGGGCTCGGGTACTCGGCATCGGCGAGGGCTTTCTCTCCGAACCGTGGTGGTGCCGCACGCTGGTGCTGTCCGCCGACCGCACCGCTCGCCGGTCCGGCATCGTTCGCGTCGCGGTGGCGGCCCGACACCTCCACAGGCCGGGGCCGCGCCAGGCCATGCTCGACGCCATCGATCTGGCGCTGATGCATCAGTGCGTGCCCGCGGTCTACGAGTGGCGGCCGTATCCGGCGCTGACCGACGCCGCCTGACCGACCGCTAGATTGGCGGATATGGCTGATGCTGATGTCATCGTCGTCGGAGCGGGGCTGGCCGGCCTGGTCGCCGCCTGTGAGCTGGTAGAACGCGGCCGTCGCGTCCTGATCGTCGACCAGGAGAACGCCGCCAACATCGGCGGGCAGGCGTTCTGGTCGTTCGGCGGCCTGTTCTTCGTCGACAGCCCCGAACAACGCAGGCTCGGCATTCGCGACAGCCACGAGCTGGCCCTGCAGGACTGGCTCGGTACCGCGGGGTTCGACCGGCCGGAGGATCACTGGCCCACGCAGTGGGCGCACGCATATGTCGATTTCGCCGCGGGCGAGAAGCGCAGTTGGCTCCGGGAGCGCGGGCACAAGATCTTCCCGTTGGTCGGCTGGGCCGAGCGAGGCGGCTACGACGCCCGCGGGCACGGCAACTCGGTGCCGCGCTTTCACATCACGTGGGGCACCGGCCCCGCAATCGTCGAGGTGTTCGCGCGACGGCTGCGCGACAACGCCAAGGTGACGTTCGCACACCGGCACCGCGTCGACGAGCTGATCGACTCCGACGGCGCGGTGGTCGGCGTGCGCGGTGCGGTGCTGGAGCCGACGGACGCTGCGCGAGGGGTGGCGACGTCGCGAAACGCCGTCGGCGACTTCGAGTTCCGGGCGCAGGCGGTGATCGTGGCCAGCGGTGGCATCGGCGGCAACCATGACCTGGTACGCAAGAACTGGCCGAAACGGATGGGCCGAGTGCCCGAGCAACTGCTCAGCGGCGTGCCCGCACACGTCGACGGCCGGATGATCGGTATCACCGAGTCGGCGGGTGCGCATGTCATCAACAGCGACCGGATGTGGCACTACACCGAGGGCATCACCAACTACGACCCGATTTGGCCACTGCACGGCATCCGCATCCTGCCTGCGCCGTCGTCGCTGTGGCTCGATGCAACCGGGAGACGGCTCCCCGCACCGCTGTACCCGGGCTTCGACACCCTCGGCACGCTGGAACACATCGCCCGCACCGGGCAGGACTACACGTGGTTCGTGCTGAACGCCCGCATCATCGCCAAGGAGTTTGCGCTGTCCGGTCAGGAACAGAACCCCGACCTGACCGGGCGCAGCATCCGCGACGTGCTGGCCCGGGTGCGGCCGGGCGCGCCCGCGCCGGTGCAGGCGTTCGTCGACAAGGGGATCGACTTCGTCAGCGCGAACACGTTGCGGGAGTTGGTGTCCGGGATGAACGACGTCCCCGACGTCATACCGCTGGACTACGCCGCGGTCGAAGCGGAAGTCACCGCCCGCGATCGGGAGGTCGCCAACCGGTTCACCAAGGACACCCAGGTGACGGCGATCCGGGCCGCGCGCGGATATCTCGGCGACCGGTTCACCCGCGTCGTCGCCCCGCACCGGCTGACCGACCCGAAGGCCGGCCCGCTGATCGCCGTAAAGCTGCACATTCTGACGCGAAAGTCGCTGGGCGGCTTGGAAACCGACCTGGACTCACGAGTGCTGCGCAACGACGGCGACGTGTTCGCTGGACTGTACGCCGCGGGCGAGGCCGCCGGGTTCGGCGGTGGCGGCGTGCACGGCTACCGCTCGCTGGAGGGCACGTTCCTCGGCGGCTGCATTTTCAGCGGTCGGGCTGCGGGACGGGCCGCCGCGCGCGACACTCGTTAGAAAGCCGTACCGTTCTCGGGTTCGAGCACCTGGAAATCGGTGTCGGTCATCTCGGTCAGCCTGCCGTAGTAGATGCCGCGAGCATTGGGTTCGATGATCGCCTGATGGATCGGGACAGCGCGGGCCGGCGCAACGGCGCGCAGAAAGTCAACGGCCTCAGAGATTTTCATCCACGGCGCGGCGGCGGGTGTGGCGAGTACGTCCACCGGCTCGCCGGGCGTGAACAGCGCGTCACCGGGATGCATCAGCCGGGCCGGATGGTCGCCGTCGCCGATCAGATACGAGATGTTGTCGATCACCGGGATCTCCGGATGAATCACCGCGTGCTTGCCCCCGACGCCGCGGACAGTCAACGAGCCGACGGTGAACTCGTCGCCGACCTGGACCGCCTTCCACGGTCCGCCCAGCTGTGACGCGGTCTGCGGGTCGGCATACAGCACCGCCTGCGGATTGGCGTCCACCAGCGCGGGCAACCGCTCGGTGTCGGCGTGATCGGGATGTTGATGCGTGATCAGGATCGCGTCCAGGCCGGTGATGCCCTCGAAGCCGTGCGAGAAGTTTCCGGGGTCGAACAGCACCGTCGTCGTCGCAGAATCGTTCTTGAACTCGGCGAGAAGGCACGAATGGCCGAAATGCGTCAACTGCATGCCTATATTGTGCGCTCAGGGGTGGTGGGCGATGCGAATGATGCTGGCCGCGATTCTGGCGGCCTGGGGGTTGGCGATCGTGCCGGGCGCGGTAGTGCCTGCGCATGCGCTTCCGATGGATTGCCCGCCGAACTGTGATCGCATCCCGAACTCCGGGTGGATCGACCCGACGGCGATTCCGCTGTATTCGACCTACCGGTGGCCCGGCCTGGCCGGTGTCGCCGTCACCGCGACCAACCCTCGCTTCCGGTTCGAGGAGGCGTGCAACTCGCCGCCCGTCCCCGACGACCCCCGCGCCTTCGCCGTTGCGGGGCGAGCCACGGTTCCCCAGCCGGAAGGGCAGTGGCAGCTCCAGGTCCAGGTGATGCACTGGCGGGGCGATACCTGGACCGGCGGCCAACTCGCGTCGGCCGTATTCGACAAGGCGGTGGCCGCACTGCGCGGCTGTCAGCTGACCTCCCCGCTGACATCGCCGTCGCTGACCACCGACACCACCAACCGGATGGCCGCGGTGGTCAGCGGGGTACTGCCCGGTCAGGCGGTGCTGCACGAATACCTGCTGGTCAATCTGTACAACAGCACTCTCGTCGAAGTGGCCATGTGGGCGACGACCCCGCCGCGCGTTGACTGGCCCTCGGTGCCGGATGCGCAGGTACTCGACGCCATGAACACCCCTCTGTGCACGGCATACATCGATTCGTGCCGGTGAGGCGGTCGGGCCGGTGCCGCCGGTAGAGTGAGCGCCGTGGCAAAGGTGGTTGTGCACGTGATGCCGAAGGCCGAAATCCTCGACCCCCAGGGACAGGCGATCGTCGGCGCACTCGGCCGTCTCGGCTACGACGGAATATCAGATGTCAGGCAGGGCAAGCGGTTTGAGCTCGAAGTCGACGACAGCATCGCCGACGAGACGGTCGCCGAGATCGCCGAGTCGCTGCTGGCGAACATCGTCATCGAGGACTGGTCCGTCAGCAGGGAGCCATCGTCGTGACCGCGCGGGTGGGCGTCATCACCTTCCCCGGGACCCTCGACGACGTCGACGCCGCACGGGCGGTCCGGCTGTCCGGCGCCGAGGCCGTGAGCCTCTGGCACGCCGACGCCGACCTCAAGGGTGTCGACGCCGTGATCGTCCCCGGCGGCTTCTCCTACGGTGACTATCTGCGCTGCGGTGCCATCGCCAAATTCGCCCCGGTGATGAAGTCCGTCATCGACGCGGCGGCCAGAGGACTGCCGGTGTTGGGTATCTGCAACGGATTTCAGGTGTTATGCGAGGCGGGGCTGTTGCCGGGTGCACTCACGCGCAATGCCGGACTGCACTTCGTCTGCCGTGACGTCTGGCTGGAGGTGGCGTCCAATACCGCCGCGTGGACCTCGCGCTACGAGCTCGGCGCCGACATCCTGGTGCCGCTGAAGTCGGGCGAGGGCCGCTACGTCGCCTCGGAGGGCGTGCTCGACCAACTCGAGGGAGACGGTCGCGTGGTGTTCCGCTACCGCGACAACCCCAACGGCTCGATGCGCGACATCGCGGGCATCGCGTCGGTCAACGGTCGGGTGGTCGGGTTGATGCCGCACCCCGAGCACGCGACAGAGGCACTGACCGGCCCGTCCGACGACGGGCTCGGACTGTTCTACTCCGCGATCGACGCGGTCCTGGCCAACGCTTAGGCCGCGGGCCGGATGGCCAGCGCGCCGCCATCGACAGGCAGCACAACGCCGTTGATGTAGCTCGCCGCGGGTGAGGCGATGAACGCGACCGCCCGCGCTATCTCGTCCGGCTGGCCGATCCGCTGGAGCGCCCTTGTGCGGCCAAGCCCCTCGATGACGTCGGCGAACCCGGAGGTGCCTTCCGTCTCGGTGGGGCCGGGTGCGATGGCGTTGACGCGCACCCCGGCTGCGCCGAACTCGTCGGCCCAGAGCTTGGTCAGCAGGTCCAGCGCCGCCTTGCTCGCGCCGTAGAGCCCTGCGTCGGCGGAGGGGGTGCTGGCCACGACGCTGCTGATGTTGACCACGCTGCCGTGCCCGCGTTCGACCATGCCGGGAACCAGCTTCTGCACCAGGATGTAGGGCGCCCTGAGGTTCGTGTCGAAGTGGGCGTCGAAGTCGCTGTCATCGGTCTCGAACGTTGTGGCGAACTCATAAATGCCCGCGTTGTTGATCAGGATGTCCACCTCGCCCGCCTCGGCCGCGAGCCTGCGGACGTCGTCGGCGTCTGAGAGGTCGGCGGCGACGAAACGTGCTTTGCCGCCAGCGTTTTCGATCTGCTGAACCGCCTTGGCGCCGCGCTCGGCGTTGCGTCCGTGAACGACGACCTCTGCACCTTGTCTTGCCAGCTCGAGCGCGATCGCGTAGCCGATACCTGCGGTCGCTCCGGTGACCAGAGCCGTGCTGCCCTCGAATGTGTTCATGCCCGCATAAGGCGGATCGCGGGCTGATTATTCCGGTGGGCCCGACTAGGGCGTCAGCGCCACCGAGGCCTCCGCGGTGTAGCACAGGAATGTCAGCGTCTCCTGCATGTAGAGCTGCACCGTCTCGGCGTCATGCGAGAGGTAGCCGATCGACACATCGGTGCCAAGCTGCAGGTCGAAATCGCCACCGCGGGTGGACAGCACGAACGCGCCGTCGATGGCGGGCGCCCAGATGATGTCGCCGTCGACCAGTCGGTTGAGATGCTCACGGATCGGATAGCCGTGCTCGGTGGTCTCGCTGACCTTCGTGTACACGTCGGCCGACAGCAGCACCGAATACGGGCCGTCGACGCCGGCCAGTCGCAGCTCGGACAGCGCCTGGGCGATCACGTCCGGTATCTCCCGTGGGTCGCTGGGAAGCGCGAGCGCCGGGTTGGAGCTGCAATTGCGGATGCCGCCGATGGACGCCGCCTCGTAGCCCTCGAAGATCGCCCGGTCCTCGACGAACGCGAGCCTCTTGGCGGCATCCTTGACCGGGTCCCAGTCCGAGTCCTGCGAACCGCGCTCGACGTCGTCGATATCGTTGCGCGACAGCGTGAACGGCACCCGCAACCGGACCAGCGGCTTGCTCTCCCGCAGGTGCGCGACCACCCCGTCGCCCGGCGCGGTCACATCGAGCAGATGCCCGGTGCTGATGGCCGCAGTGACGGGGCCGCCCGGCTCACTGACGTCGACGACGCGGCGTCCGGCGATATGCCGCTTGAACGTCCGCGTCGCCTCCATTTCGATTTCCGCCCAGGCCTCTTCGGTGATCGGAGCCAAATCGCGGTAAAGGTTGTTCATCTAAGGAGTTCCTTTCAGGCTGCCGATGCCAAGTGATCCGTCACGGGACGCGGGAACAACGGGCTCTGCCGGAGCATCTTGCGGTGGCGCCGAATCCGCGCTGGGGCGGTGGATCATCGAGGAAGTCCGCCGTCGGGGTGAAGAACAAGCTTCCGGTCAGTGCCGTCGAGAAGTCGAGGATGCGGTCGGTGTTCCCCGGCGGGTCACCGATGAACATGTTGTCCAGCATGCGCTCGGTGACCACGGGGGTGCGCGAGTAGCCGATGTAGTAGGTGCCGAACTCGCCCGTGCCGATCTCGCCGAACGGCATGTTGGCGCGGACGATCTTCAATTCGTTGCCGTCGTCGTCGGTGATGACGTTGAGCGCGATGTGCGAGTTGGCGGGTTTGACCGCGTCGTCCATCTCGATGTCGTCGAGCTTGGTGCGCCCGATCACCCGCTCCTGCTCCTCGGTCGACAGCGAGTTCCACGAGTCCATGTCGTGCACGTATTTCTGGACGTGCACATAGCAACCGCCCGCGAAGTCGGGGTCCTCGTCGCCGATTTGGCTGGCGCTCACCGCGATTGCGCCGTCCGGATTCTCGGTGCCGTCGACGAAACCCATCAGGTCGCGGTTGTCGAAGAACTTGAAGCCGTGCACTTCGTCGACGACGGTGACGGCCCCGTCCATCCCCTCGACGATCTTGGTGGCCAGCTCGAAGCAGACGTCCATCGACTCCGCCCGGATGTGGAACAGGAGATCGCCGGGTGTCGATGGCGCGTGGTGGCGACCGCCCTGGATTTCGACGAACGGGTGCAGCTCGGCGGGCCGCGGCCCGGAGAACAGCCGGTCCCATGCGTCGGAGCCGATCGAGGTGACCACCGACAAGTGCTTGGCCGGGTCGCGGAAGCCGATCGAGCGCACCAGCCCGGAGATGTCCCCGAGCGCGTCGTGGACCGTTTCCTCGCCACCCTCGTCGATCGTCGCCACCAGGAAGATGGCAGCGGGTGTCAGCGGCGCCAGAACGGGTTGCGGCTGAACAGCGGGCACCGTCTGACCCTAATTCAAGATCTTGGGCGAAGATGGTGAACCATGTCGGCAAGTGCACAAGGGTTGTGCGAGTTCATCGACGCGTCGCCGTCGCCGTTTCATGTGTGCACCACGGTCGCGCAGCGGCTGACGGACGCGGGATTCACCGAACTGTTCGAACGCGACGAGTGGCCGACGAAGGGGCGGTTCTTCGTCGTGCGTGCCGGATCGCTGGTCGCCTGGCAAGGCAACGGAGAGCCTGCGGCGCCGTTCCGCATCGTCGGCGCTCACACCGACAGCCCCAACTTGCGGGTCAAGCAGCATCCCGACCGGTTCGATTCCGGGTGGCAGGTGGTCGCCCTGCAGCCCTACGGCGGGGCATGGCTGAACTCGTGGCTCGACCGCGACCTCGGCATCAGCGGCAGGCTGTCGGTGCGCTCGGCCGACGGCATCGACAATCGGACCGTCCGGATCGACGAGCCGATCCTGCGAGTGCCGCAGCTGGCCATCCATCTCGCCGAAGACCGCAAATCGGTGTCGCTCGACCCGCAGCGGCACGTCAACGCGGTCTGGGGTGTCGGCGCGGGACCGCGGTCGTTCGTGGGTTACGTCGCCCAGCAGGTCGGCGTGGACGCCGACGAGGTGCTCGGTTTCGACCTGATGACCCACGACCTGACCCCGTCGACCCTGGCGGGGGCCGACGGCGAGCTTGTCAGCGCGCCGCGACTGGACAACCAGTGCACCTGCTACGCGGGCCTCGAGGCCTTTCTGGCGGCAGAGCCCTCGCAATACCTGCCGGTGCTCGCGCTCTTCGACCACGAGGAGGTCGGCTCCCAGTCGGACCACGGCGCGCAATCCGAGCTGCTGCTGACGGTGCTGGAGCGCATCGCGTTGGCCGCGGGCGGCGGCCGCGAGGACTTTCTGCGCCGGTTGCCCGGATCGATGGTGGCTTCGGGCGACATGGCGCACGCCACCCACCCGAACTACCCCGAGCGCCACGAGCCCTACCACCTGATCGAGGTCAACGCCGGGCCGGTGCTCAAGGTCCAGCCCAATCTGCGCTACGCCACCGACGGCCGCACAGCCGCTGCGTTCACGCTGGCCTGCCAGCAGGCGGGCGTGCCCTTGCAGCGCTACGAGCACCGGGCCGACCTGCCGTGCGGGTCGACCATCGGCCCGATGACCTCGGCCCGCACCGGCATCCCCACAGTGGACGTCGGCGCGGCGCAGCTGGCCATGCACTCGGCGCGCGAGGTGATGGGCGCCGGCGACGTCGCCGCCTACTCGGCGGCGCTGCGGGCCTTCCTGTCGCCTGGCTGAGCTGCTCAGATCGTCGCGGGCTCGACCTGGTCGTAGCGGATGACGTTCTCCACCACGATCCCGTCGCGGGCGCGGACCCTGTCGATTCCGCGGATCGCGAACGGCCCTTCCGGTCCCGTGCCACGCCCGACGTAGTGCAGGTAGACCAGCTGCTCGCCCGGAGTGTCGCCGTCCACAGTGGCGCTGTCCACGAGCTCCAGCGCCAGATCGGGAGCGGCCGTGACGAGCTCGGCGATCTTGCCGACGTAGGCGTCCCGTCCGCGGACCGGCTCGGGATCGCCCTGCCAATAGCCGACGATGTCTTCGGCGAGAACGTCGCCGACCCGTGTCATATCGGGGGCCGCCCAGAACGCCGCCCATACTTCCGCGCTGAAAGCCGGCTTGGCTGCGATGTCGGTCATGTTTCCTCCTCGAGTGACTGCGCCCGGTCGGGCGCGCTACAGCCAGCCTGCGTCGACATCCGAGGCCACTCAATTACGTGACAGGTAATGGCCACTGTGATCCCGCCGACTTGTCGAGAGAGCTGGAATAGGGTCGAGCGCATGGCGCTCAAGACTGAAAACATCACGTTCGATACCACCGACCCGGAGAAGCTCGCCGAGTGGTGGGCCCGCGCACTCGACGGGCAGGTAAACGCAGTCGCACCACCGTTTTTCATCGTCGTGAGCCGACCGGACGGTCCCGGCCTGGCGTTCCAGAAGGTCGACGACCCGACACCCGGCAAGGTCCGCGTGCACGTCGACTTCAGCACCTCCGACGTGGAGGCCGAGGTCACCCGGCTGGTCGACCTCGGCGCCACCGAGACCGGTAGGCACAGCTTCGGAGATTTCTCCTGGGTGGTGCTTGCCGATCCCGACGGCAACGCGTTCTGTGTAGCGCCCGCCGTCTGAGGGTTGCGGTGTGCTGCGTGGTGTCGGCGCGCCTGCCGCCACACACGCATACCGGCGGTCGCAAACTAGACTGACCGCGTGACCTCGGAGCTGACCCAGGTGGTCGATACCGTCGAGCACGCCGCAGCCACTCCCGACCAGCCGCAACCATTCCGAGAGCTCGGCCTCAAGGACGACGAATACCAGCGCATCCGCGAGATCTTGGACCGGCGCCCGACCGATGCCGAACTGGCCATGTATTCGGTGATGTGGAGCGAGCACTGCAGCTACAAGTCGTCCAAGGTGCATCTGCGCTACTTCGGCGAGACCACCACCGAGAAGATGCGTTCGGCGATGCTGGCCGGAATCGGCGAGAACGCGGGCGTGGTCGACATCGGTGACGGCTGGGCGGCGACCTTCAAAGTCGAATCGCACAACCACCCGTCCTACGTCGAGCCGTATCAGGGTGCCGCGACCGGTGTGGGCGGCATCGTCCGCGACATCATGGCGATGGGTGCCCGGCCCGTCGCGGTCATGGACCAGCTGCGGTTCGGCGCCGCCGACGCGCCCGACACCAGGCGCGTGGTCGACGGCGTGGTCCGTGGCATCGGCGGCTACGGAAACTCGCTGGGGCTGCCCAACATCGGCGGCGAGACCGTCTTCGACGCCTCCTATGCCGGAAACCCTCTGGTGAATGCGCTGTGCGTCGGCGTGCTGCGCAAGGAGGATCTGCATCTGGCGTTCGCGTCGGGCACCGGCAACAAGATCATCCTGTTCGGTGCGCGCACGGGTCTCGACGGCATCGGCGGGGTCTCGGTGCTGGCATCGGAGACATTCGGCGGCGACGAGAGCGGCGCGGGCCGAAAGAAGCTGCCGTCGGTGCAGGTCGGCGACCCGTTCATGGAGAAGGTGCTCATCGAGTGCTGTCTCGAGCTGTACGCGGCGGGCTTGGTGATCGGTATCCAGGACCTCGGCGGGGCCGGATTGTCCTGCGCTACATCGGAACTCGCATCCGCAGGTGACGGCGGTATGGCGGTCGAGCTGGACAAGGTGCCGCTGAGGGCGGCCAACATGACGCCTGCCGAGATCCTCTCCAGCGAGTCGCAGGAACGGATGTGCGCCGTCGTCTCGCCCGAGAACGTCGACGCGTTCATGGCGGTGTGCCGCAAATGGGAGGTGCTCGCCACCGTCATCGGTGAGGTCACCGACGGGGACCGGCTGACGGTCACCTGGCAGGGCGAAACGGTCGTCGACGTCCCGCCGCGAACGGTCGCGCACGAGGGTCCCGTCTACGAGCGACCGGTGCAGCGGCCGGACTCCCAGGACGCGCTCAACGCCGACACGTCGGAGCGGCTACCGCGGCCGAAACGCGGCGAGGAGCTTCGCGCGACATTGCTTGCGATGGTCGGCAGTCCGCACCTGTGCAGCCGGGCGTTCATCACCGAGCAGTACGACCGCTACGTGCGTGGCAACACCGTGCTTGCCGAGAACGCCGACGGTGGGGTGCTGCGCGTCGACGAGGCCACCGGGCGCGGCATCGCGGTGTCCACCGACGCGTCGGGCCGCTACACGCAACTCGACCCGTACGCAGGCGCGCAGCTTGCGCTTGCCGAGGCGTACCGCAACGTCGCGGTGACAGGAGCAACGCCGATCGCGGTCACCAACTGTCTGAACTTCGGCTCGCCCGAGGACCCCGGCGTCATGTGGCAGTTCTCCGAAGCCGTTCGCGGATTGGCGGATGGCTGTGCTGCCCTTGGTATTCCGGTCACCGGCGGCAATGTGAGCTTCTACAACCAGACCGGGACGACGGCGATTCTGCCCACCCCCGTCGTCGGCGTACTCGGCGTGCTCGATGACGTCGGCAGGCGCATTCCCACTGGGCTTGGCACCGAGCCCGGCGAGACGCTGATCCTTCTCGGCGACACCCGTGACGAGTTCGACGGCTCGATCTGGGCGCAGGTCACCGCTGAGCACCTTGGCGGCCGCCCGCCCGAGGTCGACCTCGAACGGGAGAAGCTGCTTGCCGAGGTGCTCAGCGCGGCATCCCGCGACGGGTTGGTTTCGGCAGCCCACGACTTGTCCGAGGGCGGCCTGATCCAGGCGGTCGTCGAGGCGGCGCTGGCCGGCGAAACCGGTTGCCGCGTCTTGATTCCCGAGGGCCGGGATCCGTTCGTCACGCTGTTCTCCGAGTCCGCGGGGCGGGTACTGGTCGCTGTCCCGCGCACCGAGGAGAGCAGGTTCACGTCGATGTGCGAGGCCCGCGGACTGCCTGCGACCCGCATTGGTGTGGTGGACCAGGCGAGTGACGCCGTCGAGGTGCAAGGCCAGTTCACAGTGTCATTGGAGGAGCTGCGCAGCACGTCGGAGGGTGTGCTGCCCGGCTTGTTCGGGTGAGTGTTCCGACCCACGACATCACCGGCGAACGGGTCGCCGCAACCCCGGGGCGCAAGCAACGCCATCCGCTGCTGATGTGGGCGTGGAGCCTGGTGCACCTCGACTTCGTCGGGATTCCGTTCGGCGCGCTGTTCTTCTGCGTGTCGCTGACGCCGTCGCTGCTGCCGCGTGACTGGCTGTTTCAGGGTCTGATCGGCGGGGCTCAACGCCGCCATCGGCTACGGGATCGGGGTCTTCTGCGGGAGGATGCTGCGCCGCTTCGTGTTAGCGGACCGGACGTGGTGGCCGCCGTCGAAGCGGGTGCTGTACTGGCTGAAGGCGGCCACCGTGACGCTGTCGGCGACGGCGAGCGTGCTGATGGTGATCCCGGCGGCGGCCTGGCAGCGCCGGGTGTCCGCGGTGATGGGTATGGAAGGCCCAACGACGGTCGGCTATATGCGGACCATCATTCTCTCCGTCCTCGTCGGCGGCCTGTGCGTATCCACGGCGCGCGTGCTCATCGACCTCATCAAGACGATGGCCCGCTTCTTCATCCGGCGCTGGCACCTGCACGACGAGGTGGCGTTGTTCATCGGCACCGCGATCGTGGTCGTGCTCGCGATCACGCTGATCAACGGCGTTCTGATCCACGGCTTCCTGATCGGCGCCAACCGGGTGTTCCAGCCGCAGAACTCCACCACCCGGGCTGCCATCACCCAGCCGATGGATCGGGAACGATCCGGCAGCCCAACGTCTTTCGCGCCGTGGGACACGTTGGGATTCCAGGGCCGCAACTTCGTCGCCACCGGGCCGCACGCGGACGAGCTGACCCGCGTGAACGGCGTGCCCGCGAAGGAGCCCATTCGGGTGTACGCGGGACTGCAGACCGCCGACACCGATCAGAAGCGGGCGGACATCCTGGTCCGCGAGTTGGAACGCACGCGTGCGTTCGATCGCAAGGTGCTGGTCATCATCCCGACGACCGGCACCGGGTGGATCAACCCGGTTGCCGCCAGGGCGGTGGAGCTGATGTACAACGGCGACACGGCACTGGTCGGATCGCAGTATTCGTATCTCCCGAGCTGGATTTCGTTCCTGGGCGACCAGCAGAAATCCATGGAATCCGGCAAGACCATGATCACCGCGATCCACGACTGGTGGATGCATCTGCCCGCTGACCACCGACCCAAGCTGATGCTCTACGGCGAGAGCCTCGGCTCGATGGCAGGGCAGGGCGCGTTCAGCTGGCTGCCCGATATCGCGCGGATGGGCTTCTCGTCGGTGCTCTGGGTCGGTCCGCCCAACGAAAGCCCGCTGTGGAAGGCGATCGTCGTCCGCCGCGACCCTGGTACCACCGAGATCCAGCCGCGCTACGACAACGGCCACACCGTCCGGTTCTCACAGGCCACTGACGCCGCACAGATTGCAGCCGACACCGATGCGCCATGGGAAGGGACTCGGGTGCTGTTTCTGCAGCACTCTTCGGACCCGATCGTCTGGTGGTCGAAGGATCTGATGTTCAACCGGCCGGACTGGCTGAAGGAACCGCCGGGGCGGGACCGGCCACCGTTGATGCGGTGGTATCCCATCGTCACGTTCTGGCAGGTCGCCGTCGACATGACCAATGCCTCGTCGGTTCCCGGCGGACACGGTCACAACTACGGCGAGTTCGTGCTCGACGGCTGGGCCGCTGTCGCACCGCCGGACGGCTGGACCGAAGCGGACACCAACCGCATTCGGCGAGCGCTCGAGAAGACCGAGGCCGAGGACGGACCCGAGTACTGATGCGCGCCAAGCAGTTTCGAGCGCTGGGCCTGGCCGCGGCGCTGGTCGGATGGAACGGCCTTGTCAGCCCGCGGATACCGGAACGTTTGCACGCCCCGGTGAACGCCGCTCTCGGTGGCTGCCTCGTCGCGGCGACCGGTGCACCGATGGGCCTACGGCCGCCCGCGTTGTGGCCGGGGCTGCGTCTCGGGCTGGCTGCCGGCGCGCCGGTCGCCATCGGGGTGGCGGCGTCGACGGCGCTTTCGCCGGTGCGGGTGGCGATGGCCGAGCGAGATGTTCCCGGCCGCCGTGGCCGCTGGCTGTTGGTGCGCATCCCGTTCGGCACGGTGTGGTCGGAGGAAGCGGCATTCCGCGCGGCGCTGGGCACCGTGGCCTCCGACGCATTCGGGCCGACGGCCGGTCGGCTGGTGCAGTCGCTGGCGTTCGGACTGTCGCACATCGCCGACGCCCGCGACGCGGGCGAGCATGTGGTGGGAACCGTGGTGGTCACCGGTATCGCGGGCTGGCTCTTCGAGCTGCTGTGCGAGCGATCAGGCAGCCTCGCGGCGCCGATGCTGGCGCACTTGGCCGTCAATGAGGCGGGTGCGGTTGCAGCGCTCGTGGTCCGGGGCGCTTCACGGCCCACGCCGCCGCGGCCGCAACGATGACGGCGGCGGCGCCTATCGGCCACCAACCCTGTCCGACACCCTTCAAGAAGACGACGATCGCCAGCGCCGATCCCATCAGTGCGAATACTGCCCACGCAAGGGTGTTGGAGTCGTCCAGGCGTGAATTCGCCTGGGCGGCAAGCAGATAGATCACCAGTAGGAGCAGGCCACCGACGCCCCACAGCTTGGCGGCCGCATCGCCCCAGCCGATGGATACCGCCAGCGCCAGCGCCATCGTCGCGACCGCCGTCACGGCCCACGGCAACGGGCTGGCTGCGTGGAACGGTCGCGCGACGCGGGAGGCGCCCCAGACCAGCACCAGGAGGGCGCCGACCGTTTGCGCGATCGGGGCGAGAAGTAGCAGCCACACACCACCGGTCAGGTTGAACATCACCGCGGCAGCCGGCGCGAGATCAACTGCGTCGTAACGGAAGTCGCCGGTGGTCCCGATGTTGGTGGCTATCCAGGCCGTCGTCGCGCACAGCGCGACGAGAGCCATCGCGTACCCGAGTGGCCTGCCCACCGATCGCAGGCGGTCACTGGCAGTCGTCGGGATCTCGAACCCCGCGACGGCGACGGCAAGGGTGACAACCACTGCGGCGGGACCCCACTCGGCCGACGCCGCGGTCGCTCCCATCTGGATAGGCGACTCGACCGGTGCGGTGCCGGAAGCAGACTTGGCGATGACCGCCAGCGCGAGGTAGAAGAACACCAGCAGGCCGAACGCGGCCAGCACCGTCACCACTGTTGCCAGCACTTTGGTCGGCAGCACGCCCACCAGCATGGCGGCGCTCGCGGCAACGACCACCGCCAGCGCAGGGCCCGCCCATCCGGGAACCGTAGAGCCCGAGTTGGTCAGCCAGAGCAGTACGACCGCCGCAACGCTCCTGGCCGCGAATGCGCCTATCAGTATGTACGCGGCGAATTGAATAACCGATACCGCCCGCGCGGGCGCTGCCCCCGAAACCGATGCGATCAGATCTGCCGTCGTCCGCGATTCAGGCGCCTGAGCGTGCAGACGGTGCAGGGTCCAGATCACCCCGATCGACAACAGGGCGAAGGCGAGCACGCCGGACCCGTTCGATACATGACCGACCATCACCGCCAACGACAACCCCGCGGCCTGCCACGTCGGAATCGTGGTGCTTTTCGGCATGCAAGCAGTGTGCAGTCACTCGGGCGGCGCGTCCCGGATATGTGCGTCTAGCGATGTTTCTGACTGGCCGAGGTCAACCGCTAGGGGTTGATGGTGGGCTCGCCGAACTGGCGGCCCCAGACGTAGTCGGTGACGAGCGGCGAGGCCAGCTCGAGATGATTGTAAGGGGCGATGCTGACCCCGGTGTCCATCACCAGATACGGGAACGGATACAAGAACCTGGTGACCTTCTGCCAGCAGCCGGGGCGGCCCTCCGGTCCGCCGTGAGCGTTTATCCGCGGCAGGTTGTCCGGATAGACGAACGCGTTGCCCGGCAACAGGATCGTCCCCGACGAATGCAGTGCGTACCCGTTGTCGCCGCCGAGCACCTTGGCGAGCCTTGGCCCGACCTCGGCGTAGTTGCGAATGGTGCAGAAGAGCATTTCGCGGTAGTCGTCGAACAGCTGCGTCGTCGGAAGCAGGTCCTCGGCGCCGCGCACGAGGTACGGGCCGCCACGCTCGAAGCTGTCGGCGGCCGTATTGCTGAAGCCGATCGCCGCCATCAGCGCGGTGTCGATGTTTTCCTGCTGTTCGTTGAGCGTGCGCGCGGTTGTCACGGCGTTCTGCAGGCCGTCCCACAGATCGGGGGAGGCGTCTGCGTACACGTCGGCGAGAGCGGTGACCGCCTGGGTGTCGGCGCGGATCTGCGGCATCCGCGGGTTCAGGTCGTCCATGATCCGGTTGGCGTTGACCAGCGAGTCCCCGAACCGCTCGCCCAGACCGGAGAGTGCCTGCGCCGTCGCGGTCAGCGTGGCGTTGAGCTTGATCGGATCGACGTGCTCCGCGATCGACATGACCGTCTCGAACAATGTATTGAACTCTGTGGTCACCGATGAGGCCTCGATCACGTCGCTACTCGAGATCCGTTGCGGTGAAGGTTCTTTCGGCGAGCTCAACGAAATGTACTTGTTTCCGAACACCGTGGTCGCCCTGATGTCTGCGACCACATTGGCCGGGATGTAGCGGATATAGCGCGGTTCGACGTTCAGCGTCAGCTTCGCCTGGTCGGCGTCGCCGACGATGATGTGGTCGACGGCCGCCACCCTGCCGATCTCCACCCCGTTGTATGTCACCTTCGAGCCGGGATCGACCACCAGCCCCGCTCGCGGCGACAGCACTGTCAGATGAGTTTTCGGCGCCAGCTCGCCGCGGAACGCCAAGTAGATGAAGCTTGCCGCGGCCGCGACGAGCACCAGAAAGACCGCGCCCGCTGCCTTGTAGGGCGGCCGATGGCGGTCGACAAACACCTTGAGACACTATGGTATGCCCGGCCGTCGCACCGCTGATCCGACGAAGACGCGCGCCGCGGTCCTCAAGGTCGCCGACTGGTTGCGCGACGAGAATCGGCCTGCGCCTGCGCGATCCGAGCTCGCGGAGGCGGTTCGGCTCACCGCCCGCACACTCGCCGCGACGGCCCCTGGTGCGAGCGTCGAGGTTCGTGTGCCGCCGTTCGTTGCCGTGCAATGCATTTCGGGGCCCAGGCATACGCGTGGCACGCCGCCCAACGTCGTCGAGACCGACCCGCGGACGTGGCTGCTGCTCGCCACCGGCCTGCGAACCGTCGCCGACGCGGCGTCGAGCGGGTCGTTACGGCTGTCTGGCGCCCGAGCCCCCGAGGTCGCCGCGGTCCTGCCGGTCGTGCCGCTCAACGGCTGATTTCGCCGGCCACCGGGAATCGGAACAGGGGTTGCGGACGTTGATTTCCGTGGGCGACATGAGCGCCTGCGATTCCGTGATTAACCCGTGATGACCGTAGACTGAACACGTCACCCACCGCCCCCTGGGAGCAGCCCTATCGTGACCGTCGAGCAAACGGACAACGAGCTAAAAGAAGAGTGCGGCGTATTCGGCGTGTGGGCGCCGGGCGAAGAGGTCGCCAAGCTCACGTACTACGGCCTTTACGCCTTACAACACCGAGGTCAGGAAGCCGCAGGCATCGCGGTCGCCGACGGCTCGCAGGTGCTGGTATTCAAGGATCTCGGGCTGGTCAGCCAGGTCTTCGACGAGCAGACGCTCGGCGCCATGGAGGGCCACGTCGCCATCGGGCACTGCCGCTACTCCACCACCGGCTCCACCACATGGGAGAACGCCCAGCCTGTGTTCCGCAACACAGCCGCGGGCACCGGCGTCGCGCTCGGGCACAACGGAAACCTGGTCAACACCACCGAGCTGGCGGCCAGGGCCGCGAGATCTGGGCCTGATCAACATGCGCGGCGGCCGCCGCGGCGACCACCGACTCCGACATTCTCGGCGCACTGCTGGCGCATGGCGCCGCGGACTCATCGCTGGAGCAGGCCGCACTCGAGCTGCTTCCCACCGTGCGCGGCGCGTTCTGCCTGACGTTCATGGACGAGAACACCCTCTACGCGGCCCGCGACCCGTACGGCGTGCGGCCGCTGTCGCTGGGGCGGCTCGACCGCGGCTGGGTCGTCGCCTCCGAGACCGCAGCGCTGGACATCGTCGGCGCCTCGTTCGTCCGCGACATCGAGCCCGGCGAGCTGTTGGCGATCGACGCCGACGGAGTGCGCTCGAGCCGGTTCGCCCCGCCGTCGCCGAAGGGCTGTGTGTTCGAGTACGTGTATCTGGCACGGCCCGACAGCACCATCAGCGGCCGGTCGGTGCACAAGACGCGGGTCGACATCGGACGCAGGCTCGCCCAGGAAAGGCCGGTCGACGCCGACCTGGTGATCGGCGTTCCGGAGTCCGGCATACCGGCCGCGGTCGGCTACGCGCAGGAGTCGGGCATTCCGTACGGGCAGGGCCTGACCAAGAACGCCTACGTCGGACGCACGTTCATCCAGCCGTCGCAGACCATCCGTCAACTGGGTATCCGGCTCAAGCTCAACCCGCTCGGGAGGTGATCCGCGGCAAGCGGCTCATCGTCGTCGACGACTCCATCGTTCGCGGCAACACCCAGCGCTCCCTCGTCCGGATGCTGCGCGAGGCCGGGCGCCGTCGAGGTGCACGTGCGGATCGCATCGCCACCGGTGAAGTGGCCGTGCTTCTACGGTATCGACTTCGCCACACCGGCCGAGCTGATCGCCAACGCCGTCGAGAACGAGGAAGAGGTGGTCGAAGCGGTCCGGCACGGCATCGGCGCCGACTCGCTGGGCTACATCTCGCTGCAGGGCATGATCGCGGCCACCGAGCAGCCGGCGTCGCGGCTGTGCACGCGCCTGCTTCGACGGCAAGTATCCGATCGAACTGCCCGGTGAGACGGCGCTTGGGCAAGAACGTCATCGAGCACATGCTCGCAACGGCCGCGCGCACCGGGGTGCCGATCCAGGCCGACAACGACAACGCCTCCGCCTTGCGTCGCCCCTGAAACCTACTGCGGCGCAGTCGGACTGAATTTCACTAGGTGGCGCTTGCCATTCTTGGACGCGGTGCCGTCCTTTTGCAGCGCCTGGGTCACCGCCGCACGGTAGCCGGTCAACCCGCCCTCGGGCGCCGCGATGACGTCGTCGATGTCGTGGTTGTGCATCACGGCGTCGCATTCCAGGGACTCCACCAGCGGCCGCGCCAGCCCCGACGGGATCGGCGTGACCAGGCCCACCCACCAACTGGCGATCGTGGGAGTCAGGAACGGCAGCACGATGATGATCCGACGGCGTAGGCCGGCGACGTCGGCGTAGACCTGCATCGCGTCGCCGTACTCCATCACGTCGGGACCACCGACATCCCACGTCCGCGATGTCGGCACGTCCGCCACCGCGGCCTCGGCCAGGTAGTGCAGGACGTCGTCGATCGCGATCGGCTGGATCTTGTTGTGCACCCACTTCGGTGTCGTCATCGCGGGCAGACGGTCGGTGAGGTGGCGAATCATCTCGAACGACGCCGAGCCCGCGCCGATCACGATCCCGGCCTGCAGCACGACGGTCTCGATACCCGAGTCGATGAGGATCTCGCCGACCTCGGTGCGCGACGCCAGATGCCGCGACAACTCCGCACCCTCCGGATGCAGGCCACTCAGGTACACCAGCCGCCGCACCCCTGCTCGGCGCGCCGCCTCGACCACGTTGCGCGCCGACGCGCGCCTCCTCGGCGACGAAGTCCTTCGAGGTCCCCATCGAGTGCACCAGGTAGTAGACGACGTCAGCGCCGTCGAATGCCTCGTCGAGCGAATCGGGGTCGGTCAGATCGCCGCGAGCCACCTCCACGTCGTCGCGCCAGGGCACCTCGGCCAGCTTGTCGGGGTTGCGTGCCAGCGCCCGCACCCGCAGGCCGGCGTCCAGCAGCCGCGGCACCAGCAGGCCACCGATGTAGCCGGTCGCACCCGTCACCAAGCAGCGAATCTCTCCAGCAGGCACAAAACCTCCCTCGACGCTCCGGTAGCTATTCGGAGCCAGTAGACCGGCGGATGACCGTTTCGGGCATCAGGCAAACCCGCAACCCGGATCGGGCGCGTCGTCTGATAGTGGCGCACCGGCGGGATCGATGTAGAGGACCTGCAAAACCAGCGGCTCCTGGCACCTTGTCATGCCGAGCTCGACCGCGCCGGACATGGCACAGAGGACGCACAAAGGGCGACGCATACCGTGCGCTCGCCCAGCCCGGTAGATTTGGTCGCGATGACCGATCGCGCCGCACAACACGGCATCTCCTACGCATCGGCCGGGGTGGACATCGAAGCTGGTGACCGCGCCGTCGAACTCTTCAAACCGCTGGCGAGCAAGGCGACCAGGCCCGAGGTACGCGGCGGGCTCGGCGGCTTCGCCGGGCTGTTCGCGCTGCGCGGCGGCTATCGCGAGCCGCGTGCTGGCCTCGTCGACCGACGGGGTCGGCACCAAGCTGGCGGTCGCCCAGGCGATGGACAAGCACGACACCGTCGGGCTCGACCTCGTCGCCATGGTCGTCGACGACCTGGTGGTGTGCGGCGCCGAGCCGCTGTTCCTGCAGGACTACATCGCGGTCGGGCGCACAGTGCCGGAGCGGGTCAGCCGAGTTGGTCGCCGGCATCGCCGACGGGTGCGTCATCGCCGGCTGCGCGTTGCTCGGCGGCGAGACCGCCGAGCATCCCGGGCTGATGGCGCCCGATCACTACGACATCTCCGCGACCGGGGTCGGCGTCGTGGAGGCCGACGACGTGCTCGGTCCCGACCGGGTCAAGCCGGGCGACGTGATCATCGGCATGGGGTCCACCGGCCTGCATTCCAACGGCTACTCGCTGGCGCGCAAGGTGCTGCTGGAGATCGACCGGATGAACCTGGCGGGCCACGTCGAGGAGTTCGGCCGCACGCTCGGCGAGGAACTGCTGGAACCGACGCGTATCTACGCCAAGGACTGCCTGGCGCTGGCCGCCGAAACCCAGGTCCGCACGTTCTGCCACGTCACCGGTGGCGGATTGGCGGGCAACCTGGAACGGGTGATCCCGCCGGGGTTGAGCGCCGAACTGGATCGCGGCACCTGGACGCCGGCTCCGGTGTTCGGAATGATCGCCCAGCGCGGCCGGATCGAGCGTGTCGAGATGGAGAAGACGTTCAACATGGGTGTCGGCATGGTCGCGGTCGTCGCACCGGAGGACACCGACCGTGCACTGGCGATTCTGACCGCGCGGCATCTGAACTGCTGGATCGTCGGCACCGTCAAGAAGGGCAGCAAGGACGGCCCACGCGCCCAACTCGTGGGTCAGCACCCACGATTCTGAGGGAGATTCGGAACGGAATCCCTACTAGCGCCGCCAGTCGTCCTCGTCGGGCCAACTGCCGTTGGCGCCGTTGAGATCGTCATCAGGTTCGGTACCGTCCGACCCGGACAGCTCGCGCTGAAGCCGATCGAAATCGGTCTGCGGTGAGCTGTATTTGAGCTCACGAGCAACCTTGGTCTGCTTTGCCTTTGCCCGGCCGCGGCCCATGGGGGGACCCCCTCGCGCAATAACGGAGCGGCCCAACAAGCAGGCGGCTCCGATCTGTGTGTCGTTTATTGTCCTGCCAACACTTTACCGTGCCCGGCTGCGCTCCGCTGGCAGGCCCTCGCGAGCGCGTATCGGCTCATTGGCCGCCGCCCCGAGCCGTTCGACGGCCAGCCTGCCCGCCCCGACGGTATTGGCGGTCGGCATCGAGTCGACGTCGATCACGGCAGGCACTTCGATGTCCCCGCCGGTGGTCAGCTCCGTGTCCGCGGGCAGCCCGCGCTTGAGCAGGGCAAGGGCGATGGGGCCGAGGTCGACGTGGTCGACGACGGTGCCGAGACGCCCGACGGCGCGGCCACCTGCCAGCACCGGATCACCGACCGACGGTCGGTCCGTCGACCCGTCGAGATGAAGCAGCACCATCATTCGAGGCGGTTTTCCCAGGTTATGGACTCGCGCGACAGTCTCCTGCCCGCGGTAGCAGCCCTTGTCCAGGTGCACCGCGCTACCGATCCAGCCCACCTCGTGCGGGATCGTCCGCTCGTCGGTGTCGACGCCGAGCCGCGGGCGAAGCGCCGCCACCCGAGTGCCTCGTAGGCCCACACCCCGGCCCGTCGCACGCCCGCAGCGGTCAGCCGGTCCAGCCAGTCGGCGGCCTGTGCCCGCGGCACCACGAGGTCCAGCTCGATGTCCGGTGAGCCGATTCGGCGGACGAAGCCGCCGTCCGGCAGTGCCGTCGCCGTGTTTTCAGCCGGTAGCGAATCGAGTCCGAGAGCGCCGAGCACCTGATCGTCGGCGAGTCGGGGACCGAGCAGCGACAGCACGGCCAGATCGGCAGGCTCGATCGCGACGTCGGCCCAGAACACCATCTTGCGCAGAAAGCTCAGCAACGGGTCGCCGCGCCACGGCTCGGTGTCGAGATAGGTGGCATCGCCGAGCTCGGTCTGGATCCAGTGATCTTCGACACGGCCCTGGCCGTCGAGGCTCAGATTCTGCGTGACGGTACCCTCGGGCAGCTCGCTGACGTGCTGGGAGGAGATGGTGTGCAGCCAGCTCTTCCGGTCGCCGCCGGTGAGCGTCGAGCACGGCCCGATGCGAGCGATCCACCACCACGGCGTCGTCCATCGCGGCGCGCTGCTCACCGAGCGGGTCGCCGTAGTGCCAGACCGCACCGGCGTCGGGTCCCGCATTCGGGGGCGGGAACTGCTGACATGGCTCCAACTGTACGGCGCTACGCTTCTTGCCCATGGCGGGCGAACCGGGGGTTGTGGTCACGCTCGACGGGCAGTCGCACGATCCGCAGGCACCACTGCTGCACGCCGACGATCTGGCCGTTGTGCGGGGGGACGGCATCTTCGAGTCACTCCTGGTGCGCGACGGGCGGCCGTGCCTGCTCGAGGCCCATCTGGCGCGGTTGACCCAGTCGGCGCAGCTGATGGACCTGCCCGAACCCGATCTGCCGCGCTGGCGCGCAGCGGTCGCCACCGCGGCGGCCCGCTGGACCGAACAGGGCGGCCAAGAGGGAGTGCTGCGCCTGATCTACAGCCGCGGTCGCGAGAGCGGAACACCGCCGACGGCGTTCGCCATGATCGGCGCGCTGGCCGACAGGGTCGACGCGGTCCGCAGGGACGGGCTGGCGGCGCTGATGCTTGCAAGGGGGCTGCCTTCGGGTGGTGTCGCCGATATGCCGTGGCTGCTTGCCGGCGCCAAGACGCTGTCCTATGCGGTGAACATGGCGGCCCTGCGCCACGCCGAACGCCACGGCGCAGGCGACGTGATCTTCGTCAGCTCCGACGGGCAGATCCTGGAGGGCCCGCGGTCGACGGTGGTCATCGCCACCGAAATCGACGGCAGGCTTGGCCTTCTCACCCCGCCGCCGTGGTACCCGATCCTGCGCGGCACCACGCAGCAGGCCTTGTTCGAAGTGGCCCGAAACAAGGGCTACGACTGCGATTACCGGGCGCTGAAACCCGCTGATCTCTTTGCCGCCCAAGGGGTTTGGCTGGTTTCGAGCATCACGCTCGCCGCGCGGGTGCACACCCTCGACGGCAAGCCGCTGCGGGCGGCCCCGCTGGCCGCCGAGCTCAGCGAGCTGGTCGACGCCGCAATTCTCAGCGATCGCTGACGGCGTAACGCCGGAAAACTGGTTGTCGCTGCGCTTTTACGCGGGTACGGTCGCTCGTACACAGGGAAGGAGGTGGTCCGGCGAATTGATTGACTTATGGACTTGTGAGGTGGCTGCGAGCTAGCAGCGCCAGGGGAGTCACCTGCGCGCGCTGGCGAATTCCCCGCAGTCACCCGGCCCCCGAGCCCTCGGTTTTGTCCAACCAGAAACAGCGGCTCGGGGGCCGATCCATGTCTGGACCCTGGCCGCCTCTTCTGTCTAGGCCTGTCTAGGCTGAGCCCATGCAGATCTCTGGATCCACGGTGCTGTTGACGGGCGCCACGGGCGGTATTGGAAATGCCATCGCGCTAACACTGGCCGACCGCGGAGCGAGGCTGCTCGTGACCGGTCGACGCGCCGACATGCTGGAGCAGCTGGCCGCGAAGCATGGCGGCCGGGCACTCGTTGTCGATCTGGCCGTGCGCGACGACGTCGAGCGCCTGGTGCGTGAGGCCGGCGAGGTCGACATCCTGGTCGCCAACGCCGGCCTGCCCGCATCGGGCACGCTCGAATCGTTCACCGTGCAGGAGATCGATCGCGCCTTGGACGTGAACCTACGCGCGCCGATGGTGCTTGCGAAGGAGCTTGCCCCGGCGATGGCCACCAAGGGACGCGGCCATCTGCTGTTCGTATCGTCGCTGTTGGGAAAGGCCGGATCGCCAGGTTCGGCCGTGTACAGCGCCACCAAGTTCGGGCTGCGTGGATTCGCGGGTTCTCTGCGCGCCGACCTGCGGGACACGGGGGTCGGCGTGTCCGTCGTGTTGCCCGGGATGGTTCGCGAAGCCGGGATGTTCGCTGATGCGAAGGTGGACTTGCCACGCGGGGTCGGCACGAGTTCGCCCGAAGACGTGGCCCGTGCGGTCGCCACTGCGATCGAGAAAAACCGGGGCGAGGTCGACGTCGCGCCGCTGCCGGTACGGCTGCTGTACGGCGTCGCAGGCGTGGCTCCCGAACTGGCCGCAGGCTTGATGCGACGGCTGGGCGCGGACGAAGTAATCGCGAAAGTGGCTGCCGGACAGCGCGACAAACGCTGAGTGCGATGATGCAGCGCATGCCTTCGCTGCGGTGGCTCGCCCCGATGTTTGCCGCCGCCGTGCTGGTCAGCTGCGCTCCCGCGGCCCAGCAGCAGTCCGCGGGCGGACTGTCCCAATGCCACCGGGATTCCCTCGGCACGCTGTACAAGGGCGTCTTCACGTTCGGCACCGATCAGCCGGTCTACCCGCCGTGGTACATGGGCGACAACCCCGGTAACGGCGAGGGCTTCGAATCCGCGGTCGCCTACGCCGTCGCCGACAAGCTCGGCTATGCCGGCGACGACGTCCGCTGGATACGGGTGCCGTTCAACGCCGCGCTGGCGCCGGGGCCGAAGGAGTTCGACGGCAGCCTGTCCGAATTCTCGATCACCGACCAGCGCAAGGCGGCCGTCGACTTCTCGACGCCGTATTTCGACGTCACGCAGGCCGTCGTCACGATCAAGTCGTCGCCGGCGGCGCGAGTGCACAGCGTCGGTGGGCTCAAGCCGTTGCGGCTCGGCGTCCAAGTGGGCACGACCAGCTACACGGCGGCCACCGCGGTGGGCGGCGCCGTACCGGTCGCGGTCTACAACACCAACGGCGACGCGAAGATGGCACTGAGCACGAAGGAGATCGACGCGATGGTCGCCGACCTGCCGACGGCGTTCGCTGTCGCCAACGAACTGCGCGACGGTCAGATCGTGGGCCAGTTACCCACTGCCGCAGGCGATGTCGAGCAGTTCGGGATCGTGCTGGACAAGAACAGCCCACTGACCCGATGCGTGTCGGCGGCCGTCGATGCGCTCCGCAATGACGGCGCGCTTGCCGCGCTGCAGAAGAAGTGGCTCGCAGAGGCGGGTAAGGCGCCCGTACTCGGCTAACCCGCGTCCGGCCCCGGCGCCAGCGACGCGCAGGCCTGGGTCGCCTTGTGCCAGGTTTCCTGATCGGTGCCGGGCGGTGGTCCCGCGACAGGTCCCGGCGGGGCCGAAACTCCGTGCTCGTGAAGGCAATTGGCGTACGCACCGTGGCCGTTCGGCGCTGGCGTGGACGACTGCTCGGGCGGGGCCTGGGTCGACGAACACCCGGCGATCATCGCCGCCGCGGCGATCACCGCGGCCCACCTGATCCCTCGCATCAGCCGACGAACCTCGTCAGCCGGGCCGACAGATGCGGAACCAGTCCGCCGTCGGCGTCGACGCGCTCCTCGACGTAAGCCAAATCGCCCCCCTCGACAATTCCGTACAACCGTTTCGCGCCACCGACGAGCAGCCCGGACTTGCTGCGGGCCAACGCGTCGGTGACCAGTTCCCACGACGACTGATTGAGCGGCTGTCCGTAGAACAGCTCGACGTAGCCGGCCGAATGCGCCAACATCAACTCGATCGCCTGAGATTCGGATGGATCGTTCGGGTCGTTGACGAAGCGCCAGAAGCCCGTCTCGCGCAGGCCGTGCTGCTCGTACTCGCCTGATTCGGTCAACCGCCACGACCGCGCTTCCCAGATCAGATAATCGCCGCCGTCGTGGGACACCACGATCTGCTGACCGAACCGATAGTCGCCATGGGCGCCCCGCCCCTCACCATCGCCACGCCACACTCCGACCAGCGGCAGCAGCGCAAGCAGCGCCTCGTTGAGGTCGGCGCCTTCGCGCAGGTTCGCGGTGTCGGCAGGGGCAGGCAGATCGGAGAACACCGGGATGTTGCGGGCGGCCGTCGTCTTGGCCCGCTCGGCCGCGGCGGCAACCGCCCGGTCGCCTGAACCGCCTGCGACGGGGCCCATTTCAGAGGTCACGATTCGTCGGTGATGAGCCGATACAGCGCGTACAGCGCGAACCAGGTGATGACCACGACGGTCGCCACAAGCAGGATCTCGTAGAACAACACCACGGCCGCAAGTCTAGTCCGCGGCCGGATGCCTGCGCCGCCTAGGCGTCAGGCGACCTTGACATCGACCTCGTGGATACCGGCGCCCGACGGTGCCACGCTGGCGTCGCCGTTGCCCGCGGGCGACAGGGCACGCAGCGTCCAAGTGCCGGGGGCCGCGAAGAACCGGAAGTCACCGGTGGCCGACGCGACGACCTCGGCGGTGAACTCGTCGGAGGCGTCCAGCAGGCGCACGAAGGCGCCGCCAACGGACTGACCGGAGCCGTCCACCACGCGACCGGTGATCACCGTTTCCTTCTCCAGGTCAACGCCTGCCGGCAGCGTCTGTCCTTGCTTCGGTGCAGAGCACATATCAACTTCCCAACTCAATCGGGGCGCCCACAAGGGAGCCGTATTCCGTCCAACTGCCGTCGTAGTTCTTGACGTTCTTGTGTCCCAACAGCTCCTGCAGCACGAACCAGGTGTGCGACGAGCGCTCACCGATCCGGCAGTAGGCGATGGTCTCCTTCTCGCCGTCCAGCCCGGCCTCGGCGTACAGCTTGGCCAGATCCTCATCGGACTTGAAGGTTCCGTCCTCGTTGGCCGCCTTGCTCCACGGAACGTTGATGGCGCCGGGGATATGCCCTGGCCGCTGGCTTTGTTCCTGCGGCAGGTGTGCGGGGGCGAGAATCTTGCCGGAGAACTCGTCGGGCGACCGCACGTCGACCAGGTTCTTGCTGTTGATCGCGTCGATCACCTCGTCGCGGAACGCGCGAATGCTGTTGTCCGGCTGCTTGGCGGTGTAGCTGGTGGCCGGGCGGCTCACCGTGTCGGAGGACAACGGCCTGCCGTCGAGCTCCCATTTCTTGCGGCCGCCGTCGAGCAGCTTGACCTTGTCGTGGCCGTAGAGCTTGAAGTACCAGTACGCGTAAGCGGCGAACCAGTTGTTGTTGCCGCCGTAGAGGATGACGGTGTCGTCGTTGCCGATGCCGCGGTCGGACAACAGCTTCGAGAACTGCTGAGCGTCAACGAAATCGCGCTTGACCGGGTCCTGCAGGTCTGTCTTCCAGTCCAGCTTGACCGCGCCGGCGATGTGTCCGCCGTCGTAGGCGGACGTGTCCTCGTCGACCTCGACGAAGACGGTGTTGGGTGCGTCGAGATTGCTCTCGGCCCAGTCGGTCGAGACCAGGACGTCGGAGCGAGCCATATAGGGAAATCCTTTCGGTTGCTTGGTGTTCGAGGTTCTACGCGGGGGTGGGATAGCGGCGCAGTCGAGCCACTAACGGGTAGAGCTGGCAGCCGAGGCAGATCGCGAAGGCGGCGTTGAGGAACGCGGCCACCAACGCGAAGCCGGTGGCGACGAGACCAAGTATGGACAGGCCGGTGGCGAATCCGACGACGCCGACGACGGCGAACACGAATCCGACCAGCTGGGCGAACTTGAGCGGCGGCACCGGCTCCCGCTCGGTGACCGGCGCCAGCCGCGGGGCGATGAGCTTCGCGAAGACCAGGCCGTACGGATGTTTGCGGGGGCCGCCGAGCGCCCCGATGGCGAACACGACGGCCTGTATCCCGAGGATGATGGCGGCGGCGACGACGCTGATGCTCGACACGATGCAGCGTGATCACCAGAACCGCCGTGGTGACCCACGCCGCGAAGCGGGGTCCCCGGACGTCGACCTGGTCGACAGTGTCAGTTGTGTTGGTGGGCGATCCCATGGAAGTCACACTCCTGTGTTGCGTTGGTAGGGCTGGTTGCGAGCAGGCCACATGGCCGCTCCGAGCGAGCGCGCGAAGACCGCGCAGCTGCGCTCAGCAGCTACAACAACAACAGCAAGAACCCGCGACGCGGCACAGATCGACTGCGCGACGCTTGGTGAGCATCACCACGAGGCGGGCGGACACGCCGGTCAGCTTACCCAATGACATGGTGATCAGGCCAACAGCGGTTCAAGCGCCGACCGCAGGTCAGCAGCTGTGGGGACGCCGGCGGTGCGGTACCGCTGGCGTCCGTCGGCGTCGAAGATGAACGTCGTCGGCAGCGACAGCACCGAAAGTCGCCGGGCGGCTGCCGGATTGGCGTCCATGTCGATCTCCACGTGCGCGACCCCGGGCAGGTCGGCGCAGACCTGGTCGACGACCCGGCGCACCCCTGCGCACGGCCCGCACCACACCGCGCTGAAATGCACGACGGTCGGACCCGTGCTGGAAAGGCCCAGGTCGGAGTTGTCGACGGGGTCCGCACCAGCCGGCGCGGGGGTCTCCTTCAGCAGCCCGGCGCGCAGCGCGATCAGCCTGTTGATCACGTAGGCCATGCCAAACGCCGCGATGAGCACGGCGATGACGGCAAACAGCGATGGGCTCATGACTGATTGAACTCATTCAGCGCGATCGTTACTCCCTCGGCGATGCCCTCGATGATGACATCGGAGCCACGAGCCCCCTCGCTGGTCGGAGCGATGCCGAACGGCAGCTTCAGTCCGGGCATGGAGGTGCTGAACGCGTCCAGCACGGCCTGCTTCTTGTCCTCGGGTACCTGCTGGTCGGCGGTGCCCGCGCCGGTGAGCACCCCGGTAGCGGTGAACACGAGCGTGGTCTGGTCCGGGCCCGCGATGGACAGGTCCACCGAGACGCTGACCTTCTTGTCGAAGTGGGCGGCCTTGGGTGTGCCCGTGAAGACCACCCCTTTGTTGCCCGAGATGCCCGATTCGGTGGTGCCGCCGGTGGCGTTGTTGGTCTCCTTGGGCGGCGCCTCCACCAACAGGTCGGGGATGCCCATGAAGCGGCCGACGTGGGTGGAGTCGACGATGATCCGGCTCTCCGCCTTGCCCACCGGCAGTGCGGTCTTCGCGTCGATCAGCCAGGAGTCCCTTGGCAGGTCGATCGCGTACAGGGTGGCCTCGTAGGACACTTTGCCGACGACGGGGTGACCAACGCCATTCGCCCGAATTTCGATCTGGTCGTAGTGCCGGTCCCTCGCCTGCGAAATGAATGGGAAACCGATGATCCCGACCCACGGGTCGAACGTCAGCCGTGCTTCGGTGCGAACGGCCCTGGCCAGGCGGTATTCGGCGTAGATCGCCGCCGCGAAATCGGCGCCGACCGCCGCGACCGCTATCACGGCCACGACCGATGTCAACGCGATCAGCAGCTTGCGCACCCGCACATTCTGTCCCACCGGACTCGTCGCGCCTCGCTCGGAGCGGCAAATCAGCAGGTGACGAGTTATCGTATGGGCACCGGTAACGGCCAGATGTCGGCCAAGAATCCGGGAGGTATCCCGGACGGCGCTGTCCGCACATATCTGACCTGCGCGCTGGAGGGCCCGTGGACTTACTGCTGTTGACCGCCGACCCACATCCGGAGTCGGTGCTGCCCTCGTTGTCGCTGCTCGCCCACAATGTGCGCACCGCACCCACCGAGGTGTCCTCGTTGCTGGAAGCCGGCAGCGCCGATGTGGCGATCGTCGACGCACGTGCGGATCTGGCCGCCGCTCGGGGGCTGTGCCGCCTGCTGGGCACCACCGGTACTTCGGTTCCCGTGGTTGCCGTGGTGAACGAGGGCGGCCTGGTCGCGGTCAACGTGGAATGGGGGCTCGACGAGATTCTGCTGCCGAGCACAGGGCCCGCGGAAATCGACGCGCGGCTGCGATTGCTGGTGGGCCGTCGCGGTGGGGCGGCGAATCAGGAGAACGCAGGCAAGGTCAGCCTCGGCGAGCTGGTCATCGACGAGGGCACCTACACCGCCCGGCTGCGTGGTCGCCCGCTCGACCTCACCTACAAGGAATTCGAGCTGCTGAAGTATCTGGCCCAGCATGCGGGCCGGGTGTTCACCCGGGCGCAGCTGTTGCAAGAGGTGTGGGGCTATGACTTCTTCGGCGGCACGCGCACGGTCGACGTCCACGTTCGCAGGCTGCGCGCCAAGCTCGGCACGGAATACGAGTCGTTGATCGGCACCGTACGCAACGTCGGCTACAAGGCGGTGCGACCGGCGCGCGGCCGCCCGCAGTCGACGGGGTCGGACTTACCCGACGACGTCGACGACCCGGGTATGTATGACGCGTCTGTCGGCCTGTCTGAAGAGCTGTCCGACCCGCTGCGTCAGTGACATCGGTCGTCTGGCGCACCGGCCTCACCGACGACGAGCGGCGAGCGATCCGTGAGTTGATCGCCGCGGCCAGGGAGGCAGACGGCGTTGCGCCCGTGGGTGACCAAGTGCTGCGCGAACTTTCACACGACCGCACCCGGCATCTGCTTGCCGTCGAGGGGGACGCGATCGTCGGCTATCTCGATCTCGCACCGGCCGACGAGGAAAGCCCGGCGATGGCCGAGTTGGTTGTGCACCCGGAGTGGCGCAGGCGCGGCATCGGTTCTTCGATGGCCCGCGCTGCGCTGACCGAAGGCGGGCGCGGCACCCGGATCTGGGCGCACGGCAACCTGGAGCCCGCGCGGGCGATGGCGAAAACAGTGGGGCTCGCTGCCGTGCGCGAGCTCCTGCAGATGCGTCGCCCGCTGGCCGTTCTGCCGCCGGCGAAAACGCCTGCGGGCGTGCGCATCGAGACCTATCGCGGCAAGGACGACGACGCCGAGCTTCTTCGGGTCAACAACGCCGCGTTCGCGTGGCACCCCGAGCAGGGCGGTTGGACGGCCGCCGACATCGCCGAGCGCCGCGACGAGTCGTGGTTCGACGCCGCGGGCTTGTTCATGGCGTTCGACGAGCAGACCGGCGAGCTACTGGGGTTCCACTGGACCAAGGTCCACAACGCGGGTCTGGGCGAGGTTTACGTGGTCGGCGTCGACCCCTCGGCGCAGGGTCGTGGCATCGGTGCGGCGCTGACACTGATCGGGTTACACCACCTCGCCGCGAGGCTGTCAGGAAACTCCCATGCGGCGGTGATGCTTTACGTCGAGGCAGATAACTCTGCGGCGGTTAACACCTATCGACGGCTGGGTTTCGAGGTGTCCAACACAGACGTCGCCTACGCCGCTCTAGCCGCGCGCTGACTATGTCACCTGCCCCATTGCCTCTCGCGGTGTGCTGTGCATCAATGGACATGGGATGGCAGGAGAGAATTCCATCTACCGTGCCGACATCTCGAGCGGTCTCGACCGCGCCCGCGTCGACTTCCATCGGCTGCTGGTCGAGGCAGATCGTGAAGCCGCATGGGAGAGCCCCACGCGCGGGACACGCTGGAACAACGAACAGTTGTTGTTCCACATAGTGTTTGGCTACATGGTCGTGCAGCGGCTGCTCATCTTGGTGAAAGTGTTCACACGGATGCCCGATCCAGTCAGCCGCGCGTTCGCGAGCCTGCTCAACGGCGCAACCCGACCGTTTGACGCCATCAACTACTACGGCTCCTGCGTCGCCGCTATCTTCTACAACCGCCGCCATATGGGAGCGAAGGTGGATCGTGTCCTTGCCGCGTTGAAGCGCAGACTGGCACGCGAATCCGAACAGTCACTTCGCCGCGGTATGCATTTTCCGACCCGGTGGCATCCGTTCTTCAAGGACTACATGACACTCGCAGACGTCTACCGTTTTCCCGGTCAGCACTTCGACTTCCATCGTCGGCAACTAGCCTTGGGTTCAGGGGACTGATGGCGTCGGGCTGGCCTACTTGCAGCAATTGGGATCGAGGACGGCACACAGCGCCGCGACCGCATCGCTGTGGGGGCGGTGGTACACATTCATGCCGCGGCGGTCGGATTCCACCAGACCGGCGCGGCGCAGTTGACTGAGGTGGTGGCTGACGGTCGACTCGGTCAACCCGAGAGCTGTCGCCAGTTCGCCGCTGTTCTCCTCGCCCATCTCGGAGCTGAACAGAAACGACATGATCTTCACTCGAGCGGGATCGGCGAGGGCTTTGAGCCGCAATGCCACCTGCAGAGCGTCATCATCGCTCATCGGTCCGGCCGCAACAGGTGCGCAACACACGGGAGCGGAGATGTCGACCATCGGTAGCGTCTTCGGCACGAAGACGATCTTGCCAGAAGGATTGACATATATCAAAAAGGTGACATCCTGAGAGGGAGCCTAGTTCGATATATGTCACACAGGTAGGAAGGATCAACCATGTCTCGTGTCCAACTCGCCCTCAACGTCGATGACCTCGACGAAGCGGTCACGTTCTACTCCAAGCTCTTCAACGTCGAGCCCGCCAAGCGCAAGCCCGGCTACGCCAACTTCGCCGTCGCTGAGCCGCCGTTGAAGCTCGTGCTCATTGAGAACCCCGGCCATGGCGGCAGTTTGAACCATCTCGGCGTCGAAGTGGGGACAAGCGAGACGGTGCACCAGGAGATCGCCCGGCTTAGCGCAGAGGGCTTGTTCACCGACGAGGAGATTGGCACCACGTGCTGCTTTGCGAAGCAAGACAAGGTCTGGGTGACGGGGCCAGCCGGCGAGAGGTGGGAGGTGTACACCGTGCTAGCCGACTCCGACACCTTCGGATCAAGCCCCAAGCAGCCCGGCGCGGATGGCGAACCGGTGTGCTGTGGCGAGGCCGAAGCAGATGGCGATACGGTGCGCGCCAGCGCCGCTTGCTGTTAGCGCCGTCGATGGTGGCTGGTCCTGTCGAAGCACAATCGCAGGACCAGCCCACCGCATTCCAACAGGTGTTCGTTTGCGAACTATTTCGATCGCTGTCAATATTGATGGATGTCGAATCGCATACCGGAAGCTGATTTCGTGCGCTGCCCGGTTCAACCTTTGGTCCGAGAACCGCTGAGTGCGCAGGCGGCCGTGAGTGTGGCGGCGAAGTTCAAGGCACTGTCGGATCCGGTGCGTTTGCGTCTGCTCTCCTCCATCGCCAGTCGTGCGGGCAGTGAGTCATGCGTATGCGACATCTCGGCCGATGTCGATGTGTCGCAACCGACGATCTCTCATCACCTCAAAGTGCTCCGCGATGCTGGCCTGCTGACGTCTGAGCGCCGTGCGTCCTGGGTGTACTACAGCGCCGTTCCGGAAGCACTCTCGATTCTGTCGTCGCTGCTGAATGTCGGGCCTGGGGCCGAACCGACCGTCGGACTGCCGGTATGACCGATACCACGGCGCAAAATGAAGCGCCGACAGTCGTGGCCAAGCTGTCCACCCTCAACCGGTTTCTGCCCGTCTGGATCGGAATGGCCATGGCGGCCGGTCTGCTACTGGGCCGCTGGATTCCTGGCCTGAACACCGTGGTGGAAAAGGTTCAAGTCGACGGGATTTCGCTCCCCATCGCGGTGGGGCTGCTGATCATGATGTATCCGGTACTCGCCAAGGTCCGCTACGACCGGCTCGATTCCGTCACCGGCGACAGAAAGCTCCTTATCAGCTCCCTTCTGCTGAACTGGTTGGTCGGTCCGGCGCTGATGTTCGCATTGGCGTGGCTGTTGCTACCGGACCTGCCCGAATACCGCACCGGTTTGATCATCGTCGGATTGGCGCGGTGCATCGCCATGGTGATCATCTGGAACGACCTGGCCTGCGGTGACCGCGAAGCTGCTGCCGTCCTTGTGGCACTCAACTCGCTCTTCCAGGTGGCGATGTTCGCCGTGCTGGGTTGGTTCTACCTGTCAGTGCTGCCAGGCTGGCTGGGGCTGGAGCAGACGACGATATCCACCTCGCCCTGGCAGATCGCCAAGTCTGTGCTGATCTTCCTGGGCATCCCCCTGCTGGCTGGATATCTGTCGCGGCGCCTCGGCGAGCGGGCGAAGGGACGCGAGTGGTACGAGTCGAAGTTTCTCCCGCGAGTGGGGCCGTGGGCGCTTTACGGACTTCTCTTCACCATCGTGATTCTCTTTGCGCTGCAAGGTGATCAGATCACCAATCGTCCCCTGGACGTCGCCCGGATCGCGCTGCCGCTGCTGGTCTACTTCGCCGTGATGTGGGGCGGAGGTTATCTACTCGGCGCCGTGCTGGGATTGGGGTATGAGCGCACCACCACGTTGGCGTTCACGGCCGCAGGCAACAACTTCGAACTAGCCATCGCTGTCGCCATCGCCACGTACGGGGCCAGTTCTGGCCAAGCCCTCGCCGGGGTGGTCGGGCCGCTGATCGAAGTACCGGTCCTTGTCGCGTTGGTCTACGTTTCGCTCGCACTGCGTCGTCGATTCACCGACAGGGGCAAAATCAATTTGACGCCGACACCGACAAGCGAGAAGCAGGCGTCAGGGCAATGAGCCAACGAACCAAGCCGGCAGTCTTGTTTGTGTGCGTCAAGAACGCCGGCAAATCTCAGATGGCGGCTGGTCTCATGCGCCAGGCGGTCGGCGACACCGTGGACGTCTACTCAGCAGGCACCAAGCCTGGCGACGCCATCAACGAACTGTCCGCGCAGACCCTCGCCGAAGTCGGCGTCGATATCACCGAAGAAAAGCCCAAACCCATTGACCCGCAACTGCTGCGCGATGTCGACGTCGTCATCACTCTCGGGCGAGAAGCCCACGTCGACCCGCCTCCAGGCACCCGATTCGAGAACTGGGACACCGACGAACCCTCTGAACGCGGCATTGACGGCATCGAGCGCATGCGTCTTGTTCGTGACGACATTGCCGCGCGCGTCGCTGATCTTTACACCCGACTCCAAGCGCGTTCCGCGTAACCACCATGGAGCACACTCGAAGTGGCCGCGGACATCTCAGGTGATGGTGTTGATGGCGTCCGACACCTTCTTTTGGAAGTCGGGAGGCATGGGGATATACCCGCTCTTGTTAAGGTCAGTCTGCCCAATCGTGATGGTGGACTGCAGGAACCCCTTAACGGCTTTGCCGACCTCGGGGTCGGGGTATTTGGAGCACACAAGCTCGTAGCTGGCTAAAAGGATTGGGTAGACCCCCTTTTCAGTTGTGCTGTAGATCGATGATAGGTCGAGCACAATGCCGTTGCCCTGGGCATTGATCTTGGCACCGGCGATGGTCTTGCCGACCCAGTCGTCGCCGATGTGGACGATGCCGGCCGAGGTCTTGATGTCAGCCGCGGCCAATCCCTGGTCCATGGCGAACGACCACTCGTTGTAGCTGATCGCACCCTCGGTGTTCTTCACCATCGCCGAGGTGCCCTCGTTTCCGGGAGCACCTTGACCCGCCCCGCCCTGAAACACCTTGCCGTTACCGCGGTTCCATGCCCCCGCCGAGGCAGCTTGGAGGTACCGCTGGAAATTGTCGGTGGTCCCGGATTCATCGCTGCGGTAGACGACGTGGATGTCCTCGGCTGGCATGGATCCGTTCAGCGCGGTGATCGCCGGGTCATCCCATCGCGTGATAGTGCCGCTGAATATCCTGGCCAGCGTGGGTGCGTCGAGTGTCAGGACGTCGACCGCGCTGAGGTTGTAGGTGATCGCCAGCGGGCCGAATACCACCGGGAGGTTCAAGGCGTCTGCCCCGCCGCATCGCTGCTTGGCTGTGGCGTACTCTTCACCGGCCAGAGGTGAGTCTGAGCCACCGAAATCGGTCTTGCCGCCGAGGAACTCCTTGATTCCTGCCCCGGAACCGTTGGAGGTGTAGTTCAGGGTCTTTCCGGGGCATGCGTCCCGGTAGGCCTTGATGAATCGGGTCATCGCGTTGGCCTGAGCGGTGGAGCCGCTCGCTGTCAGATCTTGCTTGCCGGCGCAGTCCACCTTGGCGTCCTTGGCGTATGGCTGCACGGGGCCACTGGTCGAACATGCTGATATCAGCAGGGCGCTAGCCACCAGCAGGCCCGCCGTGGCGTGGCGTCGGTTGTGCTTCATGTCGTTTGTCTCCTTGAACGTGGCGACGCGGCCGGTTGGGACGTCTGGTCTGGAACGATGGGAAGTGTTGTGTGCCAACGCTGATGCTCTGCTGACATTGCAGGACGGGAGCGGCTAGTCGCCGAGCGGGCCGACATCAGCGATCAGAGCACGCCGTTGGCCGTCGAGGTGGTGTTGACGAACCCAGGCCTGCGGGAGACTTGGGTTGCGCAAGTCGGGGTAGACGTCGGCGACCCCAACGGCGACCTGGGCGGTCGGGTCGAGTTCGCGGGCACGCAGCGCGGCGCCGATGCCTGCGTCGCTACCGCCGATCGCAACGATATGACGCTCTGCCATTGCAGGCTCCAGTTGTCGAGCGATGGTAGCGGTGCAGCGCTATCGCTTAGGTGGCTTGTTCAGGTGTAGCGCGCGAACGACTGCGCGGGTCTGCCTCGGGGTGGGCAGCTGGTGGGTGACCTTGGTGACGGTGACCTCGATGTCGACAGAGTTGGGGTGCCCCTCACCCAGCTCGGCCACGATCTGGGCGGCTTGTCGCGCCGACAACGCCATCGCTCCGTTGAGGGCCAGCAGCGGCGAATATCCGGTGCGGGGTGCATCGTCGGGATAGCCAGCGCGCAGCCAGTCGATGATCGAGCCGAACATGCGGCCGATGCGTGCGCATGTGGTTGGGCGTTGGTGGCTGGCTGCGGAGGCAGAGCCAATTTCCGGCGACGCGATGCGGGTGTGGTTACGCACGGTCGGGCACGTGTAGGTCGGTCAGCAGCCGCCGGACCCGTTCCTCGATGTCGTCGCGGATCGGTCGAACGCCGTCGAGGTCTTGTCCGGCGGGATCGTCGAGAACCCATTCCTCGTAGCGGCGGCCGGGGAATACCGGGCAGGCATCACCGCAGCCCATGGTGATCACCATGTCGGCGGCCTGCACGATCTCGTCGGTCCAGGGTTTGGGGTACTCACCGGAGATGTCGATGCCAACCTCGGCCATCGCTTGCACCGCCGCGGGGCTGACTTCGTTGCCCGGTTCGGAGCCGCCTGACCAGGCCACTGCCCGATCACCGGCCATTTGGGTGAAGAACCCCATCGCCATCTGCGAGCGTCCGGCGTTGTGAGTGCACAGAAACAACACGATGGGTTTGCCATCGCTGGATTTGCCTTCCACTTTGGCCAGTGCGCGAAGACGTTGGCGGGCAAAGCGTTCGGCCAGCAGCGGCAGGAAGTTCGCGATCGAGGCGCGCTTGGCGAACTGGTCATAGGAGGAGTGCAGAAACCGTTCGATGGTTTCCAAGCCGAACATGTCGGTGAACTCGTTCTGCAGCCGCGTCGCGGCGGTCTTGAGCGACAGCTTCTGATCGATGGACAGGTCGTTGCGCAGATGTGAGGCGGTGGCGTTCTCGGTCATGTGCTGCCTTTCGGTCTTAGGCGGACTGCACACAGGGAGCGAAATGCTCAATGCGCGTGATCAATTCGGCGAGTGTTCGATCGAATGTGTCTTTGGTGGGTGTGCGCACCGGATCGGCGATCGACCAGTGAATGCGCCGCATGTCCGCAGGCAATTCCTCGTGGACGTTGTCGCACACCGCGATGACCAGGTCATCGTCGGCCAACACGTCGTCAAGGTGTTGTGGGATGCGAGGCTGCATCGGTAGGTCGTGGCGCTGCGCGGCCGCCAGGGCGCCGGGATGGACCTTCGCGGCCGGTTGAGTGCCTGCCGACGTCGCCGGTACCGAACTGCGCCGGTTCCAGATGGCGGCCGCGAGCTGGCTACGTGCGGAGTTCTGCGTGCACACGAAGATCACCCGGTGGGCCCGTTGGGCGGTGGTAGGAATCATCGCCTCCAATGCGCCGTGATTGAGACGAAGGTAGGTGCGC
The DNA here is from genome assembly GCA_963813275.1 of uncultured Actinomycetota bacterium. GTDB lineage: Bacteria > Actinomycetota > Actinomycetes > Mycobacteriales > Mycobacteriaceae > Mycobacterium. The sequence goes on from CAWEYH010000010.1 coordinate 161,886, forward strand.
CGACGGTCGGCCTCGGATCGGCGGCGCTGCACGACACCGGCTTCTTCGAGGACCCTGAGGTGGTGTGCGACCAGGTTCGACGGCAGGGACAGCATCGCCTGCAACTCACTGGGAGACGCGTCGGCCAAGAGCAGGTGATCGACGACAGCGAGTCGACCAGGGTCGCCCAAGGCAGCGTGAATGGCGGCTCGTCGTTGCGGTGGGATTGGCTCGTCAAACATTGACTCAATCATTATTGAGGGAGTTGCACTGAGTCAAGTCCCCGCGGGAAGACAACGTGTTGTTGGCTTAGCGGGTTCATCTTCCGTTCATCTTTGTAAGGCTGTGAGTTCACTGACGGGTCCTAGGTTCTGGTCCGAGCAGCAACCGAATCTGCTCAACGGAACATTTCGTTCCGTGGCCCCCGGCCCGATGTGGTGGCAACCACGTTGTCCACCCCGACCTCTCAAGGAGCTATGTGAAGCTCAACCGTTTGGGCGCTGCGCTGAGCCTGATGGCCACCGGCGCCCTGATGTTGACGGCGTGCGGTAGCGACAACAACACGTCATCCAGTGGATCCAGCCCCACGTCTGGCGCCTCGTCCGCCGCGAAGGTTGATTGCGGTGGTAAGAAATCGTTGAAGGCCAGCGGGTCGACCGCTCAGGCCAACGCGATGACCCGGTTCGTCAACGCCTACGAGGCGGCCTGCGATGGCTACACCCTGAACTACACCTCGAACGGCTCCGGTGCCGGCGTGAGTGAATTCACCGGTAAGCAGACCGATTTGGGTGGTTCTGACTCTCCCCTGAATAGAGACAAGGGCGAGTATGACAAGGCCAAAGAGCGGTGCGGTTCGGACGCGTGGAACCTGCCGGTAGTGTTCGGCCCCATCGCAGTTACCTACAACGTGCCGGGTGTGAGTTCGTTGGTGCTCGATGGGCCGACGACGGCCAAAATCTTCAACGGCGCGATCACTACATGGAACGATCCGGCCATTGCGGCGCTCAACAGCGGTGCTTCGCTGCCCGGCGATCCAATCCACGTGGTGTTCCGCAGTGATGAGTCCGGCACAACCGACAACTTCCAGAAGTACCTGGATGCCGCCTCCGACGGCGCGTGGGGCAAGGGCGCGGGCAAGGCCTTCGCCGGCGGTATCGGTGAGGGCGCCAAAGGCAATGAGGGCACTTCGGCGGCGATCAAGAACACCCCGGGGTCTATTACCTACAACGAATGGTCTTTTGCAAAGGCGCAGAACTTGTCGATCGCCAAGATCGTCACCTCGGCGGGCCCGGACCCGGTGGACATCACCACCGAGACCGTCGGCAAGACCATCGCGGGAGCCAAGGTCAAGGGCGAAGGCAATGACCTGGTGCTGGATACGGCCACTTTCTATAAGCCTGCCGAAGCCGGCTCGTATCCGATCGTGCTGGCCACCTACGAGATCGTCTGCTCGAAGTACCCCGACGCCGACACCGGCAAGGCGGTCAAGGCGTTCCTGCAGTCCACCATCGGAGCGGGCCAGGACGGCCTCGCCGACAACGGCTACATCCCGCTGCCGGCTGATTTCCAGTCGAAGCTGTCGACTGCTGTCAACGCGATCGCTTGATCCGAGGCATCGATGGCCTTACAGCCCGACATCTCGGGATCCTCACGGGCGCCGTCCCTAGCGGCGGCGCCCGTCGAGGGAGAGACTTCTCGTATGCCTGATCAGCCAGAGCCCACCAAGCCGCCGGGCGCGATCCGAGCCGGCACAGGCCGCGTTGGGGATCGCGTGTTCAAGGGCATGGCAGTTGCGGCAGGCTCGACGATTGTCATTGCGATCGCGCTGATCGCGATCTTCCTGCTCGTCCGCGCGATTCCATCGCTGGGCGCCAACCACGCCAACTTCTTCACCAGCGCGGAGTTCAACACCTCCGACGCGGACAACCTGCGGTTCGGCATCCGTGATCTGTTCATGGTCACCATTCTCAGCTCCGTGTTCGCCTTGCTGCTGGCCGTCCCCATCGCGATCGGCATCGCGCTGTTTCTTACGCACTATTCGCCGGCGCGATTGTCGCGACCCTTCAGCGTGTTGATCGATCTCCTCGCCGCGGTGCCCTCGATCATCTTCGGTTTGTGGGGCATCTTCGTGCTGGCCCCGTGGCTGGAGCCGGCGGCGAAATTCCTCAACGACAATCTGGGTTGGTTCTTCCTGTTCAAACAGGGCAACGTTTCGCTGGCCGGCGGCGGCACCATCTTCACCGCAGGCGTGGTGCTGGCGGTGATGATTCTGCCGATCATCACCTCGGTGAGCCGAGAGGTATTCCGACAGACACCGAGCACCCACATTGAAGCCGCCCAAGCCTTGGGAGCCACCAAGTGGGAGGTCATGCGGATGACTGTTCTGCCCTATGGGCGCAGCGGTGTCATCGCGGCATCCATGCTCGGGCTGGGTCGCGCATTGGGTGAAACAGTTGCCGTGCTGATAATCCTGCGTTCTGCCGCGCAGGCGGGGCACTGGTCATTATTCGATGGCGGCTACACCTTCGCCTCGAAGATCGCCTCTGCAGCAGCGGAATTCAGCGCACCGCTACCGACCGGGGCATTCATCGCCGCCGGCTTCGTCTTGTTCGCGCTGACCTTCGTGGTCAACGCTGCGGCCCGCGGCATCGCCGGAGGGAGGGTTAACGGATGACCACATTGGACCGCCCGGTCAAAGGACCGACCTTTCATCCAGTCAGCATCCGTCGGCGCATCACGAACAACGTTGCGTCGTCGTTGTTTGTCGCTGCTTTTGCTATCGCGCTGGTGCCACTGTTCTGGGTGTTGTTCATAGTCCTCGAAAAGGGCTGGCACGCCGTCATCAAGTCGGGATGGTGGACCCGGTCCCTGCAGGGTGTACTTCCCGAATCCTTTGCCGGCGGTATCTACCACGCCCTGTACGGCACGCTGGTGCAGGCTGGCATCGCCGCCTTCCTGGCCATCCCGCTGGGGATCATGGCCGGCATCTACCTCGTCGAGTATGGTCGCGGACCACTGGCGAGGGTTACCACGTTCATGGTCGACGTGCTGGCGGGCGTGCCGTCGATCGTGGCCGCATTGTTCGTATTCGCACTGTGGATAGCAACGCTGGGATTTTCGCAGAGCGCATTCGCGGTATCACTGGCCTTGGTGCTGCTGATGTTGCCGGTGGTCGTGCGCTCAACCGAAGAGATGCTCAAACTCGTTCCTGATGAGCTCCGGGAAGCCAGCTATGCGCTGGGCATCCCGAAATGGAAAACCATTGCGCGCGTTGTTGTGCCAACAGCCCTTCCAGGAATCATCAGCGGCATCTTGCTCGCAATTGCACGCGTGATCGGCGAGACCGCCCCCGTGCTGGTTCTGGTCGGCTACGCGCGGTCAATCAACTTCAATGTGTTCGACGGCAACATGGCTTCCCTGCCGCTGTTGATCTACACCGAACTGATCAATCCGCAGCCGGCAGGCCAGATGCGGGTCTGGGGCGCGGCGCTCACACTGATCATTGTGGTGGGCATCTTGATGGTGCTGGCCTCCGTGGCGACTCGTCTTCTTACTCGCAAACGCTGAATCGACAGGATTCTCAGATGGCTAAACGACTCGATCTCAAGGACGTCAATATCTACTACGGCTCGTTTCACGCGGTCGCCGACGTCGAGCTGTCCGTACAACCTCGCAGCGTTACCGCCTTCATCGGGCCCTCAGGGTGCGGCAAGTCGACGGTGCTGCGCTCACTGAACCGCATGCACGAGGTGACCCCGGGTGCTCGTGTCGAGGGGTCGGTGCTACTCGACGGTGAGGACATCTACGGCGCGGGTATCGACCCGGTGGGTGTCCGAAAGACGATCGGCATGGTGTTCCAGCGGCCGAATCCGTTCCCCACGATGTCGATTCGCGACAACGTGGTGGCGGGCCTCAAGCTGCAGGGCGTGCGTAGCAAAAAGATGCTCGACGAGGTCGCCGAGCGCTCGTTGCGGGGCTCGAACCTCTGGAACGAGGTCAAGGACCGGCTGGACAAGCCCGGCGGTGGCCTGTCGGGTGGGCAACAGCAGCGGCTGTGCATCGCCCGCGCGATCGCCGTGCAGCCCGACGTGTTGTTGATGGACGAGCCGTGCTCTGCGCTCGACCCGATCTCGACACTGGCGATCGAGGATCTGATCGCCGAGCTGAAGGCGGACTACACGATAGTGATCGTCACGCACAACATGCAGCAGGCCGCCCGGGTGAGCGATCAGACGGCATTCTTCAATTTGGAGGCCACCGGCAAGCCTGGTCGGCTGGTTGAGATCGACGACACCGAGAAGATGTTCTCCAACCCGGGACAGAAGGCGACGGAGGACTACATCTCCGGCCGGTTCGGCTGACGCATGGCGTCGCCGTCACGCGGAGGGGACGAGAGCGGCGTGACCGGAAGGGCGGGCGACACGATTTGACCATCGAGGTGCGGCGCGCGGACGCGATGTCGGGTGGAGGTGAGTATGGCGCGGCAACTGCGCCGACGCGAGGCAGCCTGCTGCTTGTAGATAGCGATCCCGCCATCGCCAATCGGTTGATGGACAACGCGGCACATATCGGAATCGACGCAGTTTGGTGCAGCGAAGGCGCGGAAGCGCTTCTTGCAGTCGGAGCCGATCCTCCTGATGTTTTGGTCCTTGCGGCCCAAACCCTCACTGTCGATTCGGCCACCATCACTGCGGCGGTTCGCGGCCGCTGGGCCATCCCCATCCTCATCGGCTCGGCCCCTGCGACCGACGAATTGACTCGTGACGCTTTAGCGGCCGGCGCCTCGGCGGTCATCGCACGTCCCTACAACATCGATGCGATCGCGCCGTTTGCTCTCATTGGTGACCCTCAATCAACCTCTGCCCCAATCACTTACACTGTTGGCCCTATACACGTTGATCCGCGTGGCTACGAAACACGCGTCCGCGGGCGAGATGTGCAGCTGACGCAACGTGAACTCGACCTTCTCGTTTATCTCATCCGGCAGCGGGGCAGGGTGGCGAGCAGCGAGGAAATCAGCCGCGCTGTCTGGGGCGGCCCGTCCGACACCAACACCGTGGCGGTTCATGTCAAGCGGCTGCGAGAGAAGCTCGGTCATGATCCCGAGCACGGCGAGTTCATTCGCACGATCCGCGGAGCCGGCTACCGGCTGGCCCCGTCGATCTATGCCTGACCTGAGAGGGATTCGAGCGCCGGTATGCCGACGGGCTCATTTGCCACCGGTGTCACCGCGACGCGATCGGCGAGTTCGTTGCGCACCTTGTAAATCTGGTTGAGTTCCAGGGTCGCACGATGGCGTAACAACGGCGTAGTGGGGGCTGCGGCAGCCACGGAGGTGTTGATGATCCATGCCCAGGGGTGGATGCCGGCACGCTCGAGGTCTGCTTGCAGCTCGGCCGCCTCGAGTACGGGCGTCGTCTCGGCAAATGTAATCATAAGGATCTTTGTCGCGTCCTTGTCCTGCAAACTCATCAACGGCGTGACATAGTGCACCCCTCGCACCGTGTGGCGAAGGATCTCGGGGTGATACGCCCCAGTGGTGTCGAGCAGCAGTAGCGTGTGACCAGTCGGTGCGGTGTCCAGGACCACGAACTGGCGTCGCGACTTCTGGATCACATGCGAGAACTCCTGAATGACCGCAACCTCGTCGTTACACGGTGAACGTAGATCCTCGGCCAAGCTCTCGCGGGCCTCGTCACCTAGTCGAGCACCTTTGGTGGCCATCACTTTTTCGCGATAGGCGCGGCTCGCCGCTATTGGGTCGATTCGCGAGACGCGTAGGTTCCGCACACTGCCGCAAAGAGTTTCGGTGAGGTGAGCGGCCGGATCGGTTGTCGACAGATGTACGGTGTGGCCGCGCTCGGCCAAAGCCACCGCCACGGCGGCTGCAACCGTCGTCTTCCCGACCCCCCCTTTGCCCATACACATCACGATGCACGGACCGTCCCGCTCGATGTCGTCGATGAGTGCGCTCAACGGGTGATCCGACAGACCTCGGAGATCCGGCGCCTCTGCCTCGGGAGATGGTGTGGTCGGCTCGAACAGCGTTTCCAACGCCTCGACACCCACCATGTTGGTCGGCTTCAACTCTATGAGATCGTGCGGTAGCGAACGCACTTCGGGCGGCATATTCGCCAACGCCTCTTGTTCGCGCCGACGAACCGCATCCCCGAGTGCATCTGACTCTGCGGCAAACGCGGGCAGCACACCGTTGACCACGACGTACTGACGAGTGAAGCCGAGTGCTGCCAATTCGCGATGCGTACGGTCGATCTCGGTGAGTGCCGAGCGAGTCGGCCTCGCAACGAGCAGCAGCCTCGTGCGGTCGGGGTCCGCCAGAGCGGCGACGGCTGCGGAGTACATCGCCTTCTGCTTGTCGAGTCCGGCGAGTGGCCCGAGACAGGACGTGGGCACCTGCTACATCTGACTCCCCATCATCACACCTTGATCGGAGCAATCTGGCCCGACTAGTAGTACCGTCGCGGTGTCGCACTCGTGCGGGAAGGTGCATGAGACTGAGGAGGCGTGGGAGCAGCGCGTGGCCAAGCGTGTGGAACTCAAGGACGTCAACGCCTATTACGGCGCCTTCTGCGCGGTCGCCGATGTGTCGCTCTCTGTGTTGCCGCGCAACGTAATGGCATTCATCGGGCCTTCCGGCTGCGGCAAGTCGACGTTGCTGCGGGCGTTGAACCGGATGCACGAGGTCATTCCCGGTGCGCGCGTGGAGGGTTCGGTGCTGCTGGACGGCGAGGACGTCTACGGCGCCGGGGTCGACCCCGTCGGCGTGCGGAAGACCATCGGCATGGTGTTCCAGCGGCCAAACCCCTTCCCCACCATGTCTATTCGCGACAACGTTGTGGCTGGCCTGAAGCTGCAGGGAATGCGCAACAAGAAGACCCTCGACGAGGTGGCGGAGAAATCCCTCAAGGGTGCGAACCTGTGGACCGAGGTCAAGGACCGGCTCGACAAGCCCGGCGGCGGGCTGTCGGGCGGCCAGCAACAGCGGCTGTGCATTGCGCGTGCGATCGCGGTGCAGCCCGATGTGTTGCTGATGGACGAGCCGTGCTCGGCGCTGGACCCGATCTCGACGCTGGCGATCGAGGATTTGATCGCCGAGCTCAAGCAGGACTTCACGATCGTGATCGTCACGCACAACATGCAGCAAGCCGCCCGGGTGAGCGACCAGACAGCGTTCTTCAACCTCGAAGCGACCGGCAAGCCGGGCAGGCTGATCGAGATCGACGACACCGAGAAGATCTTCTCCAACCCCACCGAGAAGGCGACGGAGGACTACATCTCCGGTCGCTTCGGCTGAGGGATTCAGCACCGGGAATAGCTTCACCGCTCTACGGGTCGTATGTCTCATGAGCAAGGCAGTCCAATTCGATCAGTACGGTGACATCGACGTCCTCGAAGTGCGAGACGTCGATCGGCCTCAGCCTGGTGCCGGGGAGGTGCTCGTCGAGGTCAAGGCCGCAGGAATCAATCCGGGCGAGGCGGCGATTCGTAAGGGCCTGATGCATGAGATGTGGCCCGCGTCGTTCCCGTCCGGACAAGGCAGTGACTTCGCGGGCGTGGTTGCCGAAACCGGTTCCGGCGTCGCCGCGTTCGCGGTCGCCGACGAGGTGATCGGCTTCACCGAGAAGCGGGGGAGCCAGGCCGACTTCGTGGTCGTGCCCGCTGAAAATCTGACCGCCAAACCCGCCGGGGTGTCCTGGGACGTTGCAGGCGCGCTATACGTCGCGGGCACCAGCGCCTATGCCGCGGTTCGTGCTGTTGAACTGTCGAAGGGCGACGTGCTGGCCGTCGCCGGTGCGGCAGGCGGAGTCGGCGCCATCGCGGTGCAACTCGCGACCGATGCCGGCGCGACTGTGCTGGGCATCGCGAGCCCGTCGAACGACGACTGGCTGCGTGCGCACGATGTGATACCGGTGAACTACGGGGATGACCTCGCCGCGCGGCTGCGCGCTGCATCTCCCTCCGGCCGGGTCGACGCGTTTCTCGACCTATTCGGTGGAGGGTATGTCGAGTTGGCCGTTGACGAATTGGGCGTCGCGCCCGCGCGAGTGAACACCATCATCGACTTCGCGGCCGCCGGGCAGTTCGAGGTGCAGACCGCGGGCAACGCCGACGCCAACAACGCCGGGGTGCTCGCAGAGCTCGCCGCGCTTGTCGCCGACGGCCGGCTCGAGGTGCCGATCGCCGAGGTGTACGCCCTTGACGACGTGCGAACGGCCTATCGCACGCTGGAACAACGGCACACCCGAGGAAAGATCGTGCTGCGCCCCTGACGAGGCGCCACCCGGTCAGCGCGCCGCGAGCTGCTCTTCGTCCGGGAACTTGCCGGTGGCCTGGAAGATGACTCGGCGAGCCACCTCGACGGCGTGGTCGGCGAACCGTTCGTAGAACCGGCTCAGCAGAGTCACGTCGACGGCCGCGGTCACGCCGTGCTTCCATTCCTTGTCCATCAGCACGGTGAAGAGGTGACGGTGGAGGTCGTCCATCGCATCGTCTTCCTCGTTGATGCGGGCGGCCTTTTCCGGGTCGCGCGTCAGCAGTACCTCTTGGGCGCTGTTGCCCAGGTCGACTGCGACGCGGCCCATTTCGGCGAAGTAGCCGTTGACCTCTTCGGGCAGCGCGTGCTGCGGATGGCGGCGGCGGGCGATCTTGGCGACATGCAGCGCGAGGGCTCCCATGCGGTCGACGTCGGCGACGATCTGGATCGAGCTGACGATCGCACGCAGGTCGCCTGCCACCGGCGCCTGCAGCGCGAGGAGCACGAATGCCTGCTCCTCGGCTTTGGCGCTCATCGCGGCGATCTGCTCGTGGTCGGTGATCACCTGCTCGGCAAGCACCAGGTCGGCCTGCAGCAGCGCCTGGGTCGCCCGCTCCATCGCAACGCCTGCCAGCCCGCACATTTCGCCCAGCTGGTTGGTAAGGGCGTCTAGTTGCTCGTGGTACGCGGTTCGCATATGCCCAGCCTAAGGGCTGATCCGGTGAATCGTCACGATGTGCGTGGTGAACGAAAGGTGAATGCCGCTCGCCTGGACGTTCCCAGCACGGCTAATGCCGTCGGCTACCCGCAGGTGGTATCGGCGGCATTGGTGACCGACAGATCCGCGGGCAGTTGTGTCGGGGTGCTCGAGTCGCCGTGTAGGACGTGTACCTGCACCGATGACCCGCTGGGTTTCGGTGGGCTGACCGAATTGAAGTCCGAGCCGAGCACGACCTGCACGGTTTTGCCCTTCCCGCTGACGCGCTCGATGGTCGGGTCGGCGAACGCCGACGCCACCGTGGCCGCGGCCTCCTCGTTACCCGGCGAGAAGAAGACGGTGGTTTCGGCCAGCGTGCCCGGATAGTCGTCGGGGGTTTCGACATTGAACCCGTGCTGCTGCAGCGCGGTGGCGGCGGCGGAGCCGAGGCCGTCCTCGCCCGTCGAATTCGACACCTGCACGGTCACCGACGTCGGATCGGTGGTGACGGCGTCGACGACCTCGCCCGCATCGGGTGTCGCCTCAGGCGTTGGCGTTTCGGGCGCAGGCGTCTCGACCGTCGGCGACTTTCCGGTGTCGCTCTTCATCGCCTCGGGCGCGCCGGGGACAGGGGTGTTGTCGGCGTTCTTCTCTTCGGGCAGCGGGTCGTCGTTGATGATGGCGTCGAAGATGGCGCGGGTATCGTCCTCGCGCAGGTGCTCGTTGCCCCACTCGTCCATGTATCCGGTCGTGGGCACGGTGATGAAGGTGATGCGCCCGGCGGCGATGTTCTGTACCGACTGGCCGAGCTGCACGAGGTCTTTGGTGTTGATGTTGTCGACGAAGCTGTCGTCGATGAACTGGTTGACGACGTCGTTGAGCTTGTTGAGAGAGAAGAAGACCTCTTTGGAGATCATCGAGCGCAACAGCGACGACAGGAACATCTGCTGGCGCTTGATGCGGCCGTAGTCACCGTTGGTTTCGGTGGTGACCTGGCGGGCGCGCACGTACTGCAGGGCGGTGTGTCCGTCGATCATCTGGCGGCCCGCGTTGGGCAGCACGGTGCCGAGTTCGTAGTCCTCCAGCGGAGTGGTGCTGCACACCTCCACGCCGCCGAGCGCGTCGACCATCTTGGAGAATCCGGAGAAGTCGACCGCCATGAACCGGTTGATGGAAAGGCCGGACAGCTTCTGGATGACCTTGACCAGACACTTGGGGCCGCCGAACGCGTAGGCGGAGTTCAGCTTCGTCTCGGTGTAGACCTCGTCGGGGCCGTAGGTTCCGGTCTGATCGTCATACAGCGGCCCGTATTCGCGGGTCTCGGGATTCCATGACTCGCACTTCATCGGCTCGATGTTCAGGTCGCGCGGAAACGACACTGCGACAACGCGTTCGCGGTTGGCGGGGATGTTGACGAGCATGATGGTGTCGGAGCGCGTCCCGCCGGCGTCCTCGGTGTTGCCTGCGCCCATGTCGGCGTTCTGGCCGTAACGGCTGTCCACGCCGACGATGAGGAAGTTCTCGTCGCCGTACTGCGCATTGGGGTCGAGGATGTCGCGTGAATTCGGATCCAGCGCCGAGATCCGGTTGAGCATGTTGTTCTTCGCAGACTGCCACTGCCACGCACCACCGGTCATCGCCAGCGCCAGCACCGCGAACAGCGCGGCCAGCGAGCGCCCGGCCAAAATGACACGGCGTCGTGTCTTGGGTTTCTTCGGCGGGGTGAGAAGTGCGGCAGGCTCGCCGATCCGCTCCGGTGCGATGCGCTCGGCGCGTGCGCGCCGCAGAGCCGCCAGGTCGGGAAGTTCGTCGGCGTAGGACACCGCGGGGATGACTTCGGTGTCCGGATCGGACAGGTCTTCCGACCGCGGCGGTGGCGGGGGCCGAAGTGGCCGCGGCTTCCTCGGCGGCGGTCTCCTCGGCGGTGGTGGGGGCGCTACGGGTTCCGGCTCGGGGTCGGGGTGGTGGCGGCCCGATAGGTCCGCCGGTGCAGAGCCGGTGATCTTTGCGATGAGGTCGGCTACGGCGATGCCGTCGGTGTGATTACCGGTCGGCGGAGACGATTCACTTGCGTCCGGTTCGGGGGCGGACTGCCGCTCCCACGGCGCGGCGGCTCGGGACGGCCGCGGAGTTCGGGTGAGCCACTGGGGCGCCCCGTTCGAGTCGGACGCATGCGGGCGGCCAGGAGTGGCGTTATCGCCGTCACTCATGTCCCTACCGGCCTCCGAACCTGTGAGCAGCGTGCGCGCCGATGCGCATTGATGGCTGCACTGCCGCCACCCGTCTTATAGCGGCAGTATCCGTGGCCCCGTGACTGGAGCCAATAACGACAAGACACATATCGTACTGAGAGATTCTGAGAGACGTAATGCCGAGATGGTCTCGGTTCACCCACCGGAATGCATCACATCGGCACCGGCAGGCACCGTGCAGTCGTCCGGGTCCGCCAGCCAGCCCTCCGGCAGCGCCACCGAGGCCGCCGACCCCTGTCGCCCGCGCGGACCGGTCGCAGCCGCGGGAAAGGGCACGTCGGGATCGAGCCCGGCAAGCAGCGCGTCGAGCTCGGCCAGCGTCTTGACCAGCGCCAATGCCCGTCGGAGGTCGGCGCCGGCGGGGAACCCGTGCAGGTACCAGGCGATGTGCTTGCGAATGTCGCGCATGCCCTTGTCTTCACCGAAATGCAAGGTCAGCAGCTCGCCGTGCCGCCGCACGATCGTCGCGACCTCACCCAGTGTGGGCGGTTTCACACTGTCTCGCCCTGCGAAGGCGTCGGACAGCTCGGCGAACAGCCACGGCCGGCCCAGGCAACCGCGCCCGATGACCACGCCGTCGCAGCCGGTGCTCGCCATCATGGCCAACGCGTCCTCGGCCTCGAAGATGTCGCCGTTGCCGAGCACCGGAATGCCTTTGACATGCTCTTTCAGCTCCGCGATCCGCTCCCAGTCGGCGGCTCCGGAGTAGCGTTGCGCCGCCGTGCGGGCATGCAGCGCGACGGCCGCGGCACCCTCCTCGGCGGCGATGCGGCCCGCGTCCAGATGTGTGTGGTGGGCGTCGTCGATGCCGACCCGGAATTTCACCGTCACCGGGACGTTCGACCCCGTCGGTCGCGCGCACGGCTGCGGCCACGATCTGGCCGAACAGTCTGCGCTTGAACGGCAGCGCCGCGCCGCCGCCGCGTCGGGTCACCTTCGGCACCGGGCAGCCGAAGTTCATGTCGATGTGGTCGGCCATGCCCTCGTCGGCGATCATCTTCGCCGCTGCATACGTGGTGTCCGGGTCGACCGCGTAGAGCTGCAGCGACCGCGGCGACTCGTCCGGCCCGAACGTCGTCATGTGCATGGTGACGGGATGGCGCTCGACGAGCGCGCGGGCCGTCACCATCTCGCACACGTACAGCCCGCTGACCGTGCCGGCCCGGGCGAGTTCGAGTTCGCGGCACAGGGTGCGGAATGCAACGTTCGTCACGCCGGCCATCGGCGCCAGCACCACCGGGCTGGCCAGCGCGATAGGCCCGATCCGCAGCTGGGCGCGGGAGTCGGTCAGGACCGCGATGTCGCGAGAACCTTCTTGGCCTCCAGCCGCTCGGCCTTCTTGGCCTCGCGCTCCAGGCGCTTCTGCTTGGCGACCTCGAACTTGTCGCACGTCTCCTCGAGCTCCTCGATGAGCACCCCGAGATCGTCACGCATACGGGCGGCCTCGCCGGTGAAGTCTTCGCGCTCGAAGATCCGCCACTTCTTCAGCACCGGCCTCACCACGTCCTCGAGGTGGATACGCGGGTCGTACACACCGCCGACGGCGATGATCACGGCCTTGCGCCGGAACTCCGGAACGGTGAACCCGGGCATCTTGAAGTTGCGCAGCACGCGGTGCAGCGAGTACATCGCCTGATCCGGCGCGATCTCGAAGCCGGCCTCGCTGACATCGCGGTAGAAGATCATGTGCAGGTTCTCGTCGGCCGAAACCCGTTGCAGCAGTTGGTCGGCGATCGTCTCGTCGCATGCCTTGCCGGTGTTGCGGTGCGAGACGCGCGTGGCCAGCTCCTGGAACGTCACGTAGATGACAGAGTCGAAGAGGCTCTCGGCGAACAGGTCGCCCTGCTGGTTCTGGCCCGGGCTGAAGCCGCGGGTGACCTGCTCGAGACGGAGCATCTCCAGCGCGACCGGATCGATGGCGCGGGTGACGACCAGGTAGTCGCGCAGCGCGATACCGTGCCGGTTCTCCTCGGCGGTCCAGCGGTTCACCCACTGGCCCCATGCGCCGTCCATGCCGAAGTTCATCGCGATCTCGCGGTGGTAGGACGGCAGGTTGTCCTCGGTCAGCAGGTTCTGCACCATGGCCGTCTGGGCGACCTCGGAGAGCTGCGACTGCCCGGGCTCCCAGTCCTGGCCACCCAGCGCGTAGTAGTTCTTACCGTCCGACCACGGGATGTAGTCGTGCGGGTTCCAGTCCTTGGTCATCGAGAGGTGACGGTTCATGTACTTCTCGACGACGGGCTCGAGTTCGTGCAGTAGGTGCAGGTCGGTCAGGTTCTCGTGCATGGGCCTTCCGTGCTCCTCGCGTGCTCTAGTTATCTGTACCCGTAAGTTGCAGTCAATATATCTGTGTATCCCGGTGACATCAAGTTGGCCCGCCGCGTGTCGGGGCCTCGAATAGGTCACGGTTCTCACGTCATGCCTACCCGTCAATTCGCATGTCCTGCGCGGCCGTACTGCTCGCGGGTCATGCCGGTCAGCGGTATGGTTCCTCCAGGCAGTTCGACGATCAGCCGAACCGCGCCTGAACTCCTGGACAACCGTAGACCTTGGACATAGGTGGGCATGTGAAGAAGATCATCATTTCGGCCAGCACCATCGGCGCGGCAGCGTTTGCGATGGGGCTGTTCGGGGCCGGCATCGCTTCCGCGGCACCCGATGTGGTGGGAATGACGTACAGCGACGCCGTCTCGCAAATCGAGGACGGCGGCGGTACGGCCAAGATCGCGGTGACCGTCGGCGACCGCCAGGACGCGATGGGCGACTGCCTTGTCACCGGCGCCAGCGACTCGCCCTTCATCCATGACAACGGCGGCACGTTCGAGGCCGTCTCCGATGAGGTGCTGCTGACGCTGAACTGCAACCGCGGAGCCGCGACGGCCACCACGCCGGGTGCCTCGATGGGCAGCCCGGAGGGCCGCGCGTTCCAGGCCAAGGCCGAGGAGCAGGCTGCGCAAGACCAGAGTCAAGCAGGCGAGCTCACGGACGCCGGCGCGACGCCGGGCGCAACGACGCCCGTAATCCCGACCGGGTAGCCGGTACTCAATAGCTCGACACCCTGCTGAGCAGCATGTCGACGCAGTAGTCGATGAACTGCTCGCGGGTGGCCGCCAGCCGGCCGTTCAAGTATGCGGTGAACAGCGCCGTTAGCGCGCCGATCAGTCCGGTGGCGACCATGGTCTGCACGGCGGGTTCGGTGATGGCAGTCAGTTTGCGCTGCAACAGATCGATGAAGCTGGGCATCCAGTCGGCCCCCGATCGCGTGAGCACCGGCTCGACCGCCGGAGCCAGCAGCAGCACCCGGCCGCGGGTCGGGTCGTCGACCATCAGCGCGACGAACTGTTCCACCGCATCGCGCGCGGTCCTGGCAGACGTCAGGGCGGACATCGCTTTCGCGCAGACGTCGTCGTAGACCGCGCGCACGAATTCGTCACGGTCGGAGAAGCTTTCGTAGAAATAGCGTTCGGTGAGACCGGCTGCCCTGCATACGGCGCGGACGGTCAGAGCCGGGCCGTTCTCGCTGCCCAACAGTCCGACGCCCGCGGCGATCAGTTCGTCACGGCGCAGCGCCTGTCGATCCTCGAGCGGAACGCCCGACCATCGGCCCCGTCGTTGACCCGCAGCCACATCACTCCTAGACTCAAGGTGACAACGTACGTAGTCAGAATGCCGTCTGACGCCGATCGGAAGCGCACCAGTGACTCAAGATACGTCTGAGGCATGCCCAGTGTCCTGGGGGCACCACCCGCCCGAGGGCAGGGGGACGAACCACGCCCGTGGCTGCCGGCTGCCCCGTCTCCACAGGCGGATATGACACCGTGCCGGCGCCGCTCGGCCCCGACTCACTCACCTGGAAGTACTTCGGCCAGTGGACCGGGATGCTGCAGGGGTCGTGGGCCGGCTCGATGCAGAACATGCACCCGCAGTTGGGTGCGGCCGTCAAGGATCACTCGATCTTCTTCATGGAGCGGATGCCGCGGCTGTACCGGTCGGTGTATCCGATCGGCGGTGTGGTGTTCGACGGCGACCGCGCGCCGAGGACCGGTGCCCAGGTGCGCGACTACCACATCGGCATCAAGGGCGTCGACGAGCAGGGCCGCCGGTACAGCGCGCTGAACCCCGACGTCTTCTACTGGGCCCATGCCACCTTCTTCAAGTCCGTCCTACTGGCCGCAGAGCGGTTCAGGGGAGGGCTGACCGAAGAACAACGACGCCAGCTGTTCGACGAGCACGTCGCCTGGTACCGGATGTACGGGATGAGCATGCGGCCGGTACCCAAGTCCTGGGAGGACTTCCAGGAGTACTGGGATCACATGTGCCGCAACGTGTTGGAGAACAACTACGCGGCGCGCGAAGTGCTGGATCTGTCCACCATGACCAAGCATCCGTCCTTGGAGTGGATACCGGACTGGATGTGGCGGTTGAACCTGAAGGTGATGGAACGGTTCCTGCTGTTCGTCACCGTCGGCCTTTACGACCCGCCGGTTCGGGAGCTGATGGGCTACACCTGGTCGCCCCGCCGCGAGTGGCTGCACCGCCGGTTCGGGAGTCTGGTGCACCTCGTCACCAAGCTGACGCCCGATCGCATGATGATGCACCCGCGCAAGCGCAGCGCGTATGACCGTGCGACGGGCCGGATTCCGTCAGACGCGACCTTGGTGGAGACGCCTGCGCGCAACCTGCCGCCGGTCGAGCACCGCGGCGACGGACGGCACTACTGCCCCGTCGACGCCGTATAGGCGGTCCACAGCCCGCCGTCGAAATAGCGCAACTGACAACGGTTTTGCGGGTCCGGGAACCAGCCCGGCTGCACCGGCGGATAGCGCCCGTAGATCCCGCGAGGATCGCCGGACAGGCTCAGGCGGTACTCGTATTCGGCGCGGGCGCGTAGGCCCGCGTCGCGTCGTGCGTTGGCTCGTGCGCGCCTGCGGATGGCCACGGCCAGCCACGCGATCCCGGCGACAGCGACGAGAACATACGACCCGGTCCACAGCAGCCAGACCGCGAACATCGCCATGGCTGCTGTCATCGCCGGGTGTCGCAGCCAGAATGGCCGGCGAACTTGCTGGTAGAGCATCGACACGATGGTACCCACCAACGGGGGTCGGTCGCCGCGCTAGCGTTGGGCTATGCAGGCGCCAGAAATTCTTGGCGGCCGCTACGAATTGCGGGGAATTCTGGGCCGCGGCGGGATGGCCGAGGTACGCGACGGCTGGGACATCCGACTTGACCGGCCCGTCGCGGTGAAGCTGCTGCATCCGGCGTTCAGCGTGCAGCTCGACAACCGTGCGCGCTTCGAAACCGAAGCACGCGCGGCCGCCGGTCTGAGCCACCCCCACATCGTGGCGGTGCACGACAGCGGTGACCACGGCGGAATCCCGTTCATCGTGATGGAGCGGCTGTCCGGGCGGACCCTGGCCGACGCGCTGATGCGCGGCCCGCTACCGCAAGACCAGGTTCACGCGATTCTCGACGACGTGCTGTCGGCGCTCACCGCCGCGCATACCACCGGAATCCTGCATCGGGACATCAAGCCCGCCAACATCTTGTTCACCGAATCCGGTGATGTGAAAGTCGCGGACTTCGGCATTGCAAAAAGCGCCGGGTCGCCGGCCACGATGACCGGACAAATCGTCGGAACGATGGCGTACCTGAGCGCCGACCGGGTGGCGGGTCGGCCCGCGACGGTTGCCGACGACCTTTATGCCGTCGGCGCGGTCGGCTACGAGGCGCTGTCCGGGCACCGGCCGTTCCCGCACGAGAACCTCGCCGCCCTGGCACGGGCGATCGCCGAGAGCGCACCGCCGCCGCTGCAGATGCTGCGCCCCGATGTGGACCAGGGATTGGCCGCGACCATCGAACGGGCGATGGCTCGCGATCCGCGATGGCGCTTCCCCACAGCCGAGGCGATGCGCGCAGCGTTACCTGTTGCGCCGGTTACGAACTCGGCCCGACCGCCGACCCGAGTGCTGGCTGAGCCGCTGCCGCCGCCGGCCACCGTGGCCGTCGTTCAGCCTGCCCGGCCCAGCCGGGGTCGCACGCTACTTCTACTCGCGGCGGTGCTGTTGGCGATCGCGCTTGCGGCTGTTCTCGTGCTGTTCGACTCCGCGTCGCCACGGTCGGCGCCCAAGCCGGCGACCACCGGCACGTCACTGCCTCCGCAGCCGACACCGTCGGCATCACCGCCGCCTCCGCGGCCTCCGCCTGTGCAGATCGATCAAGGGCCCCCGGGCAAGAAGGGCCACGGAAACGGACGCAAGAAGGATGACTGAGGCGGCGACTGATCTTTACGCAAAACCTGCTGATCTGCGCATTCGGAACGCCGCCGTGGGTTAGATTCCCGATCGATATTCCGCTCGTGCAAAGGAGCGCAGCATGGCGGCTCGGGATTCTGTTCTGGTAACAGGCGCATACGGATTGGTCGGCAGGCCGGTGGTGGACCGGCTTGTCGCAGACGGGTTCAAGGTGATCGCCACAGCGCACCGCGCGACGAAGCCGGCGCTGCCTGCCGCGGTCGACGTGCGTTCGGTCGATCTGACGAAGCCGGATCAGGTCAGTGCATTGGTGGCCGAGGTGTCGCCGTCGGCGATCGTTCATCTGGCGGCCGTCATTCCGCCGATGTGCTACGCCAAGCGAGCGCTCGCCCGCGCGGTGAACGTCGACGCGACCGCTGCGCTGGTGCGCGCCGCCGCCGCTCTGTCGTCGCCGCCTCGGTTCGTGTACGCGTCGAGCGTGGCGGTGTACGGCAGCCGGAACCCGCACCGGTTCAGCGACTTACTCACCGTCGACAGTCCGCTCGCGGCGTCGGAGCTGTACGGCTCCCACAAGCTCGAGGCCGAAAACATCGTGCGGGCATCGGAATTTGGAGTGGTCGATGCTTCGGCTCGGCGGCGTCATCACCACTCGAGCCGCTTGTCGACTACAGAGAATCCGACTGGCTTCTACTTCGGTGCGGTGATGCCCGACGACAACCGAATCCATACCGTTGACTCCCGCGATGTCGCGTCGGCTTTCGCTGCGGCGATCACCACCGAGGCTGTGCGCGAGAGTCTTCCTGATCGCCGGTGACGACTCGCACAAGCGGTTGCAAGGCGAAATTCGCCGGACGGGTTCCGAGGCGGTGGGAATGGAGCGATTGGTGTTTCCTGGCCGCCCAGGGAATCCGGACAGCGACAACGATTGGTTCCCCGGCGACTGGATGGACACCGCCCGCGCGCAGCAGGTGCTGTCATTTCAGCGGTACTCCAGATCAGATACCTACGCCGAGATCCGCTCCAGGATGGGCTGGAAGAGCGCGTCCGCTGCGGGTGGTGGCACCGATGATCGCGCTGATGATGCGGCGCAAGGCGCCCTACTACAAGCAGCCCGGTCAGTACGCCGATCCATGGGGCAGGATCCGGGACAGGTGGGGCGATCCCGAACCCGACGCCATGATGCCACAGCAGGGGAGTGAGCCGGGGCCCGCGGCTTGAGCCGCGTCATCGTCAGGCCTCCGAACGGTCGCTGCAGCCGGCGGTGGCCAATTTGATAGGGAAACACCCTATTTTTCGGTGAACCTTCTGGGCTTAACCTCTGCGTGAGTTCGTAACCGGAAGGGAAGAGATGACCACAACACAGCTACGGGCGGCGGTCGCCGTGGCGAGCGCGATGGCCGCGACCGGGGCACTCGCCATGCCCGCGGTGGCACAGGCGTACCCGGTTCTACCGCTACCGCTTGCCCCTGCATGCTCGGCGTACCAATTTCCGTCGGGAACGGTGCAGATCAACTACCTGGCCATAAACGGCAATACGACATTCGACATCGTCAATCCGAGCACGAATGTCGACACCACGGCTGTCACGCACTACCCCGACGGCGGCGATACGTCGGGCCCGGTGACCGGCTACATCCACGGGGTCGGGATCCATCTGGAGGTAGGACGTGACAACTACCAACCTTTGGTGCTTGATGGACTCGTTAATCCCGACGGTAAGGCAACCGGCACTCTCAAATTCAATGGTGACAAACAAAACTGGGCCTCCAACACGAAGTTCAGTTGTGTCCAAAATCCGGAGCCGGAGAAGGTGGGCCCGTCGCCTAACAATGTGGACACCGCGCCGCAACAGGGGGCACCGAAGCAGCTGGTTCCGGATCAACAGGCAAAGCCACTCGGCAACGCCACGGTCATCGCGGACACGGACATCTACGACAAGCCTGACGGACAGGGGCAGAAGATCGGCACTCTGTCCGTTGGCGAAGTGCATCCATTGATGGAGCCCTGCCGGGACGACTGGTGTCGCGTCGGCCAGATCGAACTGGGCGGCATACCCGGGCTGCCGAACGGCACAGCCTGGGTCTACTCGAAGGGCTTCCTCACGTTCTCCTGACCACCGCGCGGAATTGTTCGTGGTGCCCCAACAGGTCTCATGACACCGCCGGCTCATTGACGCGCCCGCTAACGCCCGCGGCCGTACCGTTGGGGGTTGTGCAGGCCACCGTTGCGATACGGCTGTTGGGCCCCTGCAGGGCTGCCGTCTCGGCTTCGACCACGCTCGACCCGACAGCAGTGTGCCAGAGCGTCCAGTCGACGGCGTCGACGGCGAGGGCGACGCACTTGTTGATACCGGCCCGCCCGGTGACCAAGCAATGAGTACCGTTGCGGTCTTGGCACGTGTTCAGTGCGGCGAAGTCAGCATTCTCGTACGACGGCGCGTTGGTCCAACTCGACCAGATTCCGGTCTCCGGCGAATAGGCAATCGAGGAGGTCTGGGCGCCGGCAGCGGGACGCGGCGGCGCAGGCCAAGGGTTGACGGGCGGCCGAGCGCCTGCGGTTGCCGCTGCGCCTAACCCGCCCGCGGCGATGGCACCGGCAAGCAGCGCGGCAGCTGTGATCCGACGCCCGAGGGACGCCTTGTGGTTGGTGTTCATGAAAATCTCCTTCAGGTTGTCGCGGCCCGATTGGGACGCGTTCACCTGCTAGGAGCAAGTAGCCAACCCAAATCCCACAGTTTTTTGGGCTCTCCTGACACTCCCGTGGGTTGATTTTCTGAGGTGTCTGGGGCGCACGTCGTTGTCGCTTAAGGTTTCTGGCTTGTCGAAGGTCAGGAACCAAGGGAGCGGGCAACGACGTGCGCAATGTGAGGTTATGGCGTGGGCTGTTGGGTGTCGACGAGCGCACGGTGATCGAGGACATCGAGTTCGAGGAATTCGAAGGCCAGGACGCCGAGGGCGCCGCACTGGTGGTGGCGCGGGTGCGGCCACGAAGTGGGGTTTCACGGCGCTGTGGCCGCTGTGGCCGCAGGGCGTCCTGGTATGACCGGGGTGAGGGTCGGCGCCGGTGGCGGGGCCTGGATTGGGGCACTGTGCAGGTGGTGCTGGAGGCCGAGGCGCCGCGGGTGAACTGCCCCACCCATGGGCCGACGGTGGTGGCGGTGCCGTGGGCGCGTCATCACGCCGGGCACACCTTGGCCTTCGATGACACGGTGGCCTGGTTGGCGGTGGCGTGCTCGAAAACCGCGGTGTGCGAGTTGATGCGGGTCGCGTGGCGCACCGTCGGCGCGATCGTGGCCCGGGTCTGGGCCGACACCGACGAAGACCGTCGACCGGTTCGCGGGTCTGCGCCGGATCGGCATCGACGAGATCTCCTACAAGCGCCACCATAAGTACCTGACGGTGGTGGTCGATCACGACAGCGGCCGGCTGGTGTGGGCCGCGCCCGGCCGCGACACCGCCACCTGCGGCGGTTCTTCGACGCCCTCGGCGCCGAGCGGTGCTGCGCAGATCACCCACGTCTCCGCTGATGCCGCCGACTGGATCGCCGACGTCGTCGCCGAGCGCTGCCCGACCGCGATCCGTTGTGCCGATCCGTTTCACGTGGTGGCCTGGGCCACCGAGGCGCTCGATGTCGAGCGGCGCCGGGCCTGGAACGACGCGCGGGCGCTGGCGCGCACGAGCCCAAGTGGGGCCGCGGTCGGCCCGGCAAGGACACCGCGCCGCGGCCGGGCCGTGAGCGGGCCCGCCAGCTCAAGGGCGCCCGGTATGCGCTGTGGAAGAACCCCGAGGACCTCACCGACCGCCAGAACGCCAAGCTGGCCTGGATCGCCAAGACCGACACCCGCCTGTATCGCGCCTACCTGCTCAAAGAGGGCCTACGGCATGTGTTCTCGGTCAAAGGCGACGAAGGCAAACAGGCCCTGGACCGGTGGATCTCCTGGGCACGTCGCTGCCGCATCCCGGTGTTCGTCGAGCTCGCCGGCCGCATCGTCCGACACCGCGAGGCCATCGACGCCACACTCGATCACGGCCTCTCCAAGGACTGATCGAATCCACCAACACCAAGATCCGGCTACTGACCCGGATCGCGTTCGGGTTCCGCTCCCCAGAAGCACTCATCGCCCTGGCCATGCTCGCCCTCGGCGGCCACCGACCCGCGCTACCGGGCCGCACCAAACACCCACGGATCAGTCAGTAGAGCCGTTTTTCGGGTGGGATTTTCACGGAGCCCGGGCTGCCCCGACCCCGCCACGATCCAGCCGATGCCGCCGAGGAGGACGGCAGCCCGAAAAGGCGTACGACTCGTGACCTTGGGTTGCGACTATCGGTGCCCCCACCAGGGCTCGAACCTGGGACCTGCGGATTAAAAGCTGGTCATTCCGGCTACGTCGTCAGGGTGCTCAAACATCGGATGGCGCAACAACTTCTGGCGTTTCCGATATCCGGTCCAACTTTGTCGATTCTTGACGTTTCGCGGTCATTGGCGATGAATAAACGATGAGTTGAAGACCGCTAGTGCCGCGTGTTGGAAGTGACTTTACGGTGTGATTTTGGGACAATGATGTGTGTCTGTTGCTGCTGCCCTTGTTCTTCGGTCCGGTGATGAGTCGAGGCTAAGTTCGCTGGTGCGTTCCTCGACGGTGGAGGCGGGGTTGGCGCAGCGGGCGCGGATCGTGCTGCTGGCTGCCCAGGGGGTGCCGAACGCGGAAATCGGTCGCCGGGTGGGGGTTTCGCGTCCGACGGTGATTCAGTGGCGCAACCGGTATGAGGCGGGTGGGATATCGGCGCTGGGTGATCTGGACCGCTCTGGTCGTCCGCCGGTGATCGACGATGTCGCGGTGGTCGTCGCGACCGTTCAGGCGCCGCCCGAGGCGTTGGGGGTCACGCACTGGTCGGCTCGGCTGCTGGGCAAGCATTTGGGTATTTCGTTCGCGTCGGTGGCCCGGATCTGGCGGGAATGGAATCTGCAGCCATGGCGGCGCGAGACGTTCAAGTTCTCCACCGACCCCGAGTTGGACGCCAAGGTTCGTGATGTGGTCGGCTTGTATTTGAACCCCCCCGACAAGGCGGTGGTGGTCTGTATCGACGAAAAATCGCAGATCCAGGCGCTGGACCGGACCGCGCCGATCCTACCGATCCGCCCCGGGCTGCCCGAGAAAGCCACCCACGACTACGTGCGCCACGGCACTACCACCTTGTTCGCGGCCCTGGAGGTGGCGACCGGGAAGGTCACCGACGCCTGCCACCCGCGCCACACTCACGCCGAGTTCCTGGCGTTCCTCAAACAGGTCGCCAAGGCCTATCCGCGGGTGCCGCTGCACGTCGTGGCCGACAACTACGCCACCCACAAACACCCGACCGTTCAAGCCTGGCTGGCCAAGCACCCGCGAGTGCGGATGCATTTCACCCCGACCTCCGGATCGTGGCTGAACCTGGTCGAAGTGTTCTTCGGAATCATCACCCGCCAGGCGATCCGGCGCGGCACGTTCACCTCGGTCAAGGACCTCATCGCCGCCATCGAAACCTTCATCGACGCCTGGAACGACCGCTGCCAACCCTTCGTGTGGACCAAGACCGCCGACGAAATCCTCACCAAAGCCAACCGTAAAGTCACTTCAAACACGCGACACTAGCTCTTAACGAACGACAGACGGAGTCCGGGACGGCCCAGCCACCACCGAGCAGAAGTTGCGCGGAATGCCAACGCGACCGCCAGCGGCGATCCCACACCGAAGCCGGCGCCCTTGGCGGGATCGCCGTCGGCCAGGTCGATGACGATCTGCGAGCAGCTCGGTCGCCACCCCGGTCATGGCGATAGCCAACGAAACGCTGTCCGCGGCTGCGCCGCACAATTCCCGCAGCTCCCGCGGAAACGTCCCCGGTTTTCACCGTCTGCTCGCCCAAACCCGACGGTGGCGCACAGCATCGTGCGGGGGGCGATACGCATCGACAACTGGCGGGGTTCGCGATTCAGTACGGGGTGTTTCGGCCGATGACGCCGCGGTGCGCACGAGCGTGGAGGCGTTGCGGGCTCCGGGATTCAGCAACCGGATCGCCCCCCGTTGGCCGGTACACGCTTGGTGCTGCGCTGCTGAGTCGGGGCACCGCGGCCGAGCGTGGTCGCGGGCTTGAGTTGATGGTGCAAGTCCGCGAGGTCGTGCGCCCGCGTGGTCGCTTCCTCGTGCCGGTCGTCGATTTGTGGGTCGCCCCGGTTAGTGCTAGCGCGCGGCGGCCGCGATGCTGGCATATCTGTGATGCGTCAAGCGGTGAACGAGCTGCACCAATAAGGACAGCTTTTCTATGGCGGTTGGGGCAGCGGGTTCTGGCGCCGACACTGCTGGCCCGTGCCCGCGCCACGAGACCGCGTACGGCGATTATCGGAGATGGTCCGCACGTGGCGAAATCGCTGAAGTTTGATGGACACATAGCCCGGGTCGACGCGATGTCGTGACCGCGGCTGCTCCCTCGTGGGTGGTGACGTTTTTGTTCACCGATGTCGAGAGCTCGACCAGTCGGTGGGAGGCAGACGCCGAGGGGATGAGGTCTGCGCTGGCTGCGCATGACGAGGTGTTGCGCTCGGCGATCGAGACGCACGGCGGCTTTCTGTTGAAGCGCACCGGCGACGGTATCTGTGTGGCGTTCAACTCGCCCGAGTACGTAGTCGATGCCGCCGTGGCGCTTAAGTAGAACCAAGCCGAGATCGGGCGAGATTGCAGTGGCGCGCTACTGCGCTCGTCGCACCACAGGGCAACCACGATTTCCACTGTGGAGCGAAACATCTGACCCGGTGGCCGTCGTTTCGCCAGGACATCGCGGAAGGGACGATGATGGGTGGGGCAAGCACATCGGTCGCGTCCGTCGGCCTCAGCGCTGACCGACCTTCGCTGACCGGTCCATCCGATCACTTGGCGGTCCTGGGCCGGATCCGGGGTCCGCGTGACTTGCAGGGATTGTCGCGCGATGAGCTGACAAGACTCGCAGATGCGATCAGAGCATTCCTCATCGAAAAGGTGTCGGTGTCAGGAGGGACACCTCGGTCCTAACCTTGGTGTGGTCGAGCTGACCATGGCGCTTCATCGGGTATTCGAATCACCGCGCGATGCTTTGATTTTCGACACCGGTCATCAGGCCTACCCGCATAAGCTTCTGACGGGTCGCCAAGATGACTTCGACCACTTGCGAGCCTCCGGCGGCCTGTCGGGGTATCCGTCGCGCGCAGAAAGCGAGCACGACTGGGTCGAGTCTTCGCATGCGTCGGCGGCGCTTTCCTACGCGGACGGGTTGGCAAAGGCATTCGAATTGACCGGCAGTAAAGATCGCTGCGTGGTCGCGATCGTTGGTGACGGCGCCCTCACCGGTGGAATGTGCTGGGAGGCGATGAACAACATCGCTGCCGGCAAGAGCCGTCGCGTCATTGTCGTGGTCAACGACAACGGCAGGTCTTATGCACCGACGATCGGTGGCCTTGCCGAGCGTCTGACCAGCCTGCGGACGCGTCCGAGGTATGAGCGGCTCCTGGCCGTCAGTGAAAAGGGAACTGACCGGGCTGCCGATGCTCGGACGTCCCACCTATTCGGTACTGCACGCGGCAAAGAAAGGATTGAAGGATGCATTGAGTCCGCAGACGTTATTCGGAGATTTGGGCATTAAGTATCTCGGCCCGATCGACGGACACGATATTTTCGCGCTCGAGAAGGCCCTACGGATGGCAAAGGGCGTGGGTGGCCCGGTTATCGTCCACACGGTTACCCGCAAGGGAATGGGATACCGCCCAGCGGAGGAAGATCCGGCTGATCGCATGCATGCATGCGGACCGATCGATCCTCGAACCGGCAAACCGAAGGCCAACACCGATGTTAGGCAATGGACAGACGTCTTTGCCAGTGAGCTGCTCCGATGGGGCAGCCGCCGCGACGACCTCGTCGCAATCACCGCCGCCATGCCGGGGCCGACCGGTCTGGCGGCGTTCGGAAAGCGGTTTCCCAACCGGATGTTCGATGTAGGGATCGCTGAACAACACGCTGTTACATCCGCTGCGGGGCTCGCCCTCGGCGGCATGCATCCGGTGGTCGCCATCTATTCCACGTTCCTCAATCGGGCCTTCGACCAGGTAATGATGGATGTCGCACTATTGAAACTGCCGGTGACATTAGTTCTCGACCGTGCAGGCATCACCGGGCCCGATGGCGCCAGCCACAACGGCGTGTGGGACTTGTCACTGCTGGGCATGGTGCCTGGCATGCGAGTCGCCGCCCCACGGGATGCTTCCTCGCTCCGTGAACAGCTCGGCGAGGCGCTCGAAGTCGATGACGGCCCTACCGCGATCCGGTTCCCGAAGGGATCAGTGGGCGCCGATATAAAAGCCGTAGAACGAATCGAGGGCGTGGATATGCTCTGCCGCCCGCATGATCCGGATGTTCTGCTGGTCGCGGTCGGGCCGCTCGCGACAATCGCGTTGACGGCGGCTGCGACACTCGGGGAGCGTGGCGTGGCCGTCGCGGTAGTGGATCCTCGGTGGGTGCTGCCGGTGCCCGAGCAAGTGGTGAAGTTTGCCGGCAAGGTGCGGCTCGTGGTGACTCTGGAAGAGTCGGGGCTACACGGCGGGGTTGGGTCGGCCGTGGCGGCCCGGATGCGCGAGGCGCGGATCGACACACCGGTGCGCAGTGTCGGTGTGCCGCAACGATTCCTCGCTCATGCCGCGCGTAGCGCGATTCACGCCGACCTCGGCCTCGCGGCCGCCGACCTGGTCACCAACATTAGTTTCTGGGTTAAGCGGGCGGCTGACTTCGAGGCGGACCGGGGCGAATGACAATGTGCAGCAGAGGATTTGCAGTGGGCGAGGGACCGATGCTGTAGCACACGGCGCCTGACTTGAGCGTCATCAAATAGGGCACGATAACGTCGGGTTCCCCTTCCGCATGAGGTCGAGCTTGAGCGCCCGGCGGCTGAATCCTGGTCGTTCGGACGAGGCGGTGGGCGCCGTCGAGTTAAGCCGGGTCGAATTAGTGGTCATGGGTTTGCTCCCTAGACAGCGGGCGAGGGCGGTGAGCTGGAATTGCGTTGCGAGGGCCCGCATAGCGTCGGCGTCGCAGGGTCGCAGCCGTTCCAGGGCGCCGAAGGCTAGATGGTCGGCGATCATCATGCGGCGCACTTGGAACTCGGGCAGTTCGCCGGTCAGCGGTTCTCCCGGCAGGGCTTCGACGAGCGCAAAGGTAGCGCCGACGATGAGCGGGCCCACCGAGGGCGGCATCGAGCGCGGATCACCAAGGGCAAGGAGGTCGGCCGCGCCCGATCGGGCAGCAGGGCTAGCCTTCACCGAGGGGTGGGGCGACGCATCTAACAGACGGTGGATCGCCCCATCGACGGAACAGCGCACTCGCTTCAGCATCGTGGTCCAATGAGCAGTTGAGACGGAGGCCAGCACTGCCGCGGCCAGCCGCACCGGTCGCCGGTAGGGTGCGGGCGCTCCGACGGCCGCGCACAAGAACGCGGTCGTCGTAATGGTCATATAGGCCATCGCCACCCGGGCGCCGCGACTGTGGATGCACGGGCCGAGCCGGGCCAGCAGGGCGAAGCTGCCCAGCGCGGGGGCCAGCACGCGTTGCATTACCGCCCGGGTCAGTTCCTCGCGGTCGCAGGCGCCGTACAGCACCAGTTCGCCGTCCCGCAAGTCGTTGGCCAACTGGGCAGTGACGCCGATGCATCCGGCCAGCTCGCTTAAATCGGCCTCGGCGCAGGCATCTTCGGCGACCAGTGAGCATACGTATAGCATCACCCGTCCGAGCACGCCCTCGCCGTAGGCGGTCCGCGGCAGCGGGCAATCCAGGTTTAGCGCCATCACCTGGCCGACATCGGCCAACAATCGGCCGATCCGTTTGCGGCCTTCGAAGGGCAGTTCCGACAGCAGCTCCCGCACGTCGCGGATGCGCTCGGCCAGCACCAGGTCGACCGCTTCGCTGTCGCAGACGGCGATCGCCGGCAGTGGCGGTGGCGGTGTGTCGGTGTCGCCGTTCAGGTAGTCCACGGCGGTGACGACGGCGCCGGCCGCCAGCGGGCGGGCGCTCAGGTCTTCGTAGGCGTCGAGCACCCGGCAGGCCAGCAGGGCGGCGGTGGCCTCGGACCGTAGGTCGCGCGGGAAGGAAACCGGCCGCGATGCCGAGGTTTCGGGCCGCCGGGACAATCGCCAGCCGGGCCAACTCGTCCGGTGACCGGGCCGCCCGCATCGCAGCCAAGTCTGGCGTGCGGTGCAGGTGCCGCAGCCCGTCGGCCAGGGTGCCGAGTCGCCCCCCGCTCATCGGGACACCAGCCGCACCGAGAGTTCGCGCATCTGCTCACGCGCGGGGGAGGGCGGGAATGCATTGATCGCCCGGCAGGCCGTCTGGGCGGCGCGGACGGCGACGGCACGGGCAGCTCGGGTGGCCCCGCTGCGCACCAGGTCGGCCTGCAGGTCGGCACTGGAAGTCAGCCTGGAGAGCCACATTTCATGGGACCCGGGCCGCATGGCCAGCCATTCGATCACCGGCCAGGTCGGCACCCGTCGGTCGAGGTCGCCGGCGGCCTCCTTGCCCAGCGAGGGGCCGCCCTCGACGTCGCGGACGTCATCCATGATCTGAAAGGCGAGGGCGAGTTGGTCTGCGTATCGCATCAGGGCGCACAGCTGATTGTGGTCGAGGCCGCCCGCCGTGCCGCCGTACGAGCAGGCCAGCCGGAACAGCGTGCCAGTCTTCGCCCCGGCCACGAGTTCGTAGTGCCTGCGCATGGCGGCGTCGTCGACGGCAGGTGGCAGGGTCTCGATGAGCTGCCCGAAAGACAGGTCCGAGATGCGGTCGAGGTAGGTGACGCCGGGGGCCTCACCGAGCCGCGCGAACACCGCCGGGTTGTCGGCCAGCACTCGTGCGAGTACCTGTAAAGCCGTTGCCGACCAGATGAAATCCCGCCCGGGCGGCGGTGCGGACGCCGAACGCGGCCGGTACTGACGGCGCATCGCGCCGCAAGAGCGATCCGTCGCAGATGTCGTCGTGAACGAGCGACGCTTCGTGGATCATCTCGATCGCGCACGCCACATCGACGGCGCCGCGCAGCGGCACCGCGGCAGCCGAGGGCAGCAGACGGGCACAGGCCAGCACCATCGCGGATCGGACCCGTTTACCGGGGACGGCAAGGATGTGACGGTAGATTGCATCGAAACCGCCACCGCTAATAAGGATTTCGCGCAACCGATCGCCGACCAGGGGCAACTGATCGGATGGGCTGGTCAGCGAAGGGTGGTCGACGCTGAGGCCGTCGGATGCGACCAATATGCTTGCCTCAACCATCATCATTCCTTCTGCGATGTCCTCGAAACACGGCCACCGGATCCGGCGTTTCGTTTCACCACAGAAATCGTCGCTGCCGTGTGGTGCAAGGAGCGCAGTAGTGCGCCACTGCTATCTCGCCCGATTTCGGCGCGGTACTACTTAAGCCCGATCTTGAGCGACCGGTCGCCGACGCCGACAAGCCGGCTCTACTGATCCGCCAAATCCGTACGCGGGACGTCGTCCTTACGCATCCGTTCCCCACGGGCCTGCTGTCCAACGATCGACATGGAGTCGTCGTTCATCCGCTCGCCGTCGTGACGATTCATGCAGATCGCGTGCAGCTCCGCGAGCCCGTAGATCTGTACTTCGGCGACTTCAAGAACAGCGTCCCGCCCGCCAGCAGCGTGGGCAGCGCCAGGGTTTCCGATCCGTGGGCGCGGCTCAGCGGCACAACGCAGAGCGTGCGATCTACCGCCGGCAGCCCGAGCAAAACAGCTCAATCCTGCGACTGAGTAGTACCGCGCCGAGACGAGCGTCGATTGCAGTAGGGCTCTACTGAGAGCCACCCCCCGAATTCGAGTGACGATCCCTATTGCAGTGGTCCTTTGCGTCGGATCGGAGACGGCGCAAACGAGCGGAGGAGGCAACGATGCATGCACTTGCACCGAGTACGCCTCGGGTGATTTCCGGACGCACGATTGACACCCTGGACTTGGCGCCAAGCGGAGGCGTTTCTCGCGGGTTTATCCGCGTGGATCTTCAAGACCCTGTGTTCTTCGACCATCCGCTCGATCACGTGCCGGGAATGCTGCTGGTGGTGGCTGGTCTTGAATTGGCTGAGCACGCAGCGATGCTGCGGCCGGCCAATGTGAGCTTCCGTCTCACCTTCACCAAATTCTGCGAGCTCGACGCCCCGGTGGAGGTGAGTGCGACCCGCGAAACCGGTGGAAACCCGTTCGAATTCATCCAATCAGGCCGCAGCGTAGCGAGGGGACTGCTGGGCCGACGCGAGACCGCGCTGCCTGCGGAGCTCGCCCCGGTGCCAGCATTTGGGAACGGCTCGATCCCGAGTGAACTGGTGCACCGGGCCGACCCCGGAAATATCGCAGTCGGCCCGCTCACGGTCGACGCCGGACGCGTCTGGGTCCGCGTACATGAGCAGGCCGCCATCGGCGGAATACCGCCGCGGGCCAGCGCGGTCGCCTCCATTATCGAGGCCGCCCGCCAGTTCGTCATCGCGATTCTGCACCTATGGGGTGAGCATCCGATGGGGACGAAGATGATATTCGTCGGGCTCACCGCAGACGTGCCCACTGCGGTGCCGCAGGGCCACATGACGCGGGCGTTGTCGTGGCAGCCCACTCCGCCAGAACAGACGCGCAAACTCCACATCGACGTGCACGCAGTAGGCGATCGAGCGATCAAAGTCGGCTCGATCGTCATCGCGAGCCGGTGCGTCGACGAAGTCGAGTATGCGCAATTGCGCGCGGGCTAGACCCTGACTCGATGGAGGCTGGGAATGACTGATCGAGTCACCATGTACATTCTTCGTACTCTGTTGGCGCTGACCGCTATCGGCCTCACGATTGCGGTGGCGGCACACGTTGTCGGCGGGCGCCTCGCTGCAGCGGCTTTCGTCGCCGCATATCTGGTGTGGGTGCTTTCCGAAGCACGAATCACTGTCGGGACACCAACACAGTCGGCCGCGGAGACTCGCACCCTCGTTCCATACGCGGTAGCGCGGGTCACGACGGCACTTACGGCTGCGTACTCCGCGCCCGCGGTGCCCGACAAGTTCGGTATCGTGCTGGCGGGGGTTTTCGTTGCTGGTGTGACGTTACGCGCATGGGCGATTCACGAACTCGGCGTCCAGTATTCGCACCGAGTGGTACGGATCTCCGAGGGTGGCCTCATTTCATCCGGGCCGTATCGGGTGCTGCGCCATCCTGCTTATGCCGGGATGTTGCTCGCCAACATCGGCTTTGCCGGTTACTTCGCCGAGTCCTGCGAGTATCGCGGCACTGACTCTCCTCGTCGCCGCGATTCTCTGGCGCATCAGGATCGAAGAAGACATCCTCACCGAATCGCCCGAATATCGCGAATTCGCCAGCACGCGACGCCGGATCGTGCCGGGGGTGTGGTGATGATCAAGATCGTTGACGCACCTGCAGAACTGGCTGACGCTAGCGTGGTAGGGCACAAGTTCGCGCGCCAGCAACAGCTACGCGATGCCGGGGTTTCGGTCCCGCCGTTCTTCTGCGTCGTCATCGAAACTCCGTGGACAGCCATCGCCGATGTGGTTGGCACCTTTCCTGGTGTCGGCGCCAGTGTCGAGCGATTGACCACCTGGGCCGAGGCGGCTCGCAGCGCTGCCGAACGCATGCGCTCTCACGCCGGAGATGCAAACCGAGATCCTGGAGACAGATACGTCGGCCTCGGCTCGCACGACGTCGCAGTTCGCGCATGCGTGGTCGGCCGCGACGGTCAGCCGGGCGAAGACGACGCCGCCGACCCGTTCGCGGGGCTCACCGATAGTTACCTGTACGTTGGCGCCGACGCGCTGATCGATGCCGTTTCGGCCTGCGCCGCATCGGTTTTCAGCGTCAGATCGGTGCTCTACCGCGCGCGGCGAGGAATCGACCCCAGCGTCCTCAGCGTGTGCGTGGGCATTCAGCAGATGATGGATGGCGAGCGCTCGTTTGTCGCGTTCACTCACGATCCTGCAACCGGAGCCAGAGAAACTGTGGTCGCAGCGGTCTACGGCATCGGGGAAGGCGCGGTGGCCGAACGTGCCGACATCGACCACTTTTTCGTGCGCGCGGGCGGAATCGAGCGGCGCATCTCGCACAAAGAACGAATGCTCCGCCGAGCGCCCACGCGGTGGCGTGGCCGAATATCGCGGTGCCGGATGAACTCGCCGACGTACCGGTGTTCTCCGATGCGCAAATCGACCAGATCGCGGCGTTGGCGGAGACCACCGAGCGGCTGTTCTCTGGACCCCAGGACATAGAGGGCGTCGTCACGGCTGACTCAGCGATCCACCTGGTGCAGGCACGGCCCGCCGCGCCGCCGCAGAACGCCGGCGACCGTCGATCGAATGGACGAATCACAATCTGACCGAGAGCTTTCCGGGCGTGACCACGGCGATGACGTACTCGCACGCACGAATCTTCTACCGCATGAGTTTTCGCGACTTCTATCGCATCGTCGGCGTCGCTGAGAGCCAACTGCGGAGTCGGGAGCACCAACTCCGTCGCATGGTCGGATACCTGGACGGCCGGGTCTACTACCGCCTAGACGCGTGGTACGCGCTGCACAGCCAGATCCCCGGTTGGGACGTGCTTCGCCCGATGTGGGAGCGATCGCTGGGACTCGGAGCACACAACCCCATCCCGCGCCTAGCGCTCGACCGCCGTGCACATCGCAGGTCTGCTCGCGCGATCACCGCGACTGATCTGGGCGGCCGTCAGCTTCCCCCGCGAGCTGCGAAGCTTCTTGGCCTGGTGGGATGACCAGCACATCGCCGGGACGGAACTCTCGCAACTGCCGACCGAAGATATCGTCGCGACGCTACCGCCGAGTGTGGTCAGAAGCCGAATCACCGCTGGGGCGTAACGATTTTAGCCGGCTACCTGGCACTCGCCGGCTATGTCGCGGCGACATTGCTCGTCCAGCGGTGGACGAATACCGCTGAGGTGGACCTCACTGCGCTGTTGCCCGGAGGAGCCGCCGAACCGGACGTTGGAGTCGGTGCACTCCACGGTGGCGCTTGCCGAGCAGATCAACGCGATCCCCGGATTGGCGCAGCGAGTGCTGACCGCCGACGCACGTGAAACGTGGGACCGATATCGCACGTGGTGTCTACGGCGGCAAGCTGGCCGCCGACGCCATTACGCACCTTCGGAAATTCGGCGATCGCGCGATGCACGACCTCAAGATCGAGGAACCGACGCCACGTCAAAGACCTGAAATGCTCATCGACTCGCTGCGGCCGTTCGTCGCGGCGGGAACGACGATGCAGCAGACGCGGCTTCAGGAATCGACCGCGGCACGAGCTGCACTCGATGAACTACGACGGATCTGCCCGTCAAGATGGAGGCGCGCCATTCTGCACGTCGCGCTGCGGGCCGGACGGTTCCTGGCCAAAGCCCGCGAGGATACCCGGTTCTGCCGCACCCAGCTATACGGATTCTCGCGGGAGGTCATGGGTCGACTCGGGTCGGACCTAGCCGCTGCAGGATGGCTGGACTCACCCGATGACTACGTTCATCTGGAGGCCGAGGAATTGCTGGGAGCCTTCGACGGCACCTCTACACACGCCGATCTTCGCCGCTTGGCACGAGCACGGAAAGACGCATACCTACAGTCGTGCGGTCGTCCAGCGCTCGCGGCCAATTTCACGACCGCGGCGCTGCCGATCGATGTCGCCGATCTTCGGCGCAGCGCTGCACACACCGGGCGGCCGGAGGTTCCAGCACCGAGCTGGCAGGTCTGCCATCCAGCGCCGGGATCGCCCGTGGTCGCGCGAAATTGGTGCTGCGACCGGATGTCACGCCGGGCGATTGCGCTGGGCGGATTCTGGTCGCCCGCGAAACCGATCCTGGCTGGCTACCACTGATGCTCAACGCCTCGGGACTCGTGGTCGAGCGCGGAAGCATGGTCTCCCACACCGCGATAACCGGACGAATGCTCGGTATCCCGACCGTAGTGGCGGTTCCGGGCGCGACCACCGCGGTATCGGACGGCGACGAGATCGAAATCGACGGCCGGTCGGGCACTGTCCGCATCCTCCATCGGTACTCGCAGAAACCGCGGTGACGTCATGCAACTACCGCTCGATAACTGTCCGGGCACTTCGCTCCCGCAGGCAACAAGTCGACCTCTTTCGCAACCAGCCGACCCTCGACGTCAAGTTGGCTGACGGCACGGCGGCGATCGCCGTAACACGTCAGTGCGACGTACGAACCGTATTGAGCGACAACCGCTTCAGCCGTGCGCAGTTTCACATGCGTACGGTATGCGCGGGCTCCGATTTGCCTCTCGCGCTGGTCACCAGCGATCCGCCGATCCACACTCGTCGGCGACAAGCGATTCAGGGGTGGTTTACGACGCGACGGGCTGAACAAGCCCGGCCGCTCATCGAACACGTCGCCGACCAACTCATCGACGACCTGCTCGCGGTCGGACCGCCAGCCGACATCTACACGCGGTTCTGCCAACCATTCCCGAACCTCGTGCACATGAACGTCCTCGGCCTGGACACCGACGATCTGCCGTATCTTGCCGCCGCGGATAACGGTTGCGTGGTCGTCCGGTCATTACCCACCTGACGAGGTCGCCAACGCAAACGTCGACTTGCGCGAATACTTCGAGAGTCGAGTGAGTCGATCGCGAAGCCGGACGCACCTCGGGCGGATTGATCGATGCGTTGGTACAGGACGAGTCCGCGAGCAGACTCACCGACGCAGAAATCGTCATGCTCACCATGGGTCTGCTCATGTCGGGCGCAGAGACGACCGGCAGTCACCTC
Source organism: uncultured Actinomycetota bacterium (assembly GCA_963813275.1). Classification (GTDB taxonomy): domain Bacteria; phylum Actinomycetota; class Actinomycetes; order Mycobacteriales; family Mycobacteriaceae; genus Mycobacterium. The sequence continues at coordinate 196,169 of CAWEYH010000010.1, forward strand.
GCGCTGGGTCTGGTCGAGGTACTTCAACAGCCCGGGCTGGTGGATGCACTTCGCCGGAACCCCGAGCAGATCCCATCCGCGGTCGAAGAGCTGCTGCGCTGGGTGTGGTTCGGCGGCACGGTTGGCGGCACGGCGGGCGTGCGCACGTCGCTACCGCAGACGTGAAGCTGCACGACCGTCTGATCTCGAAGGGCGAAGTCGTCGTCCCCATAATCGATGTCGCCAATCGCGATCGCGACGTGTTCCCGGACGGCCGACGAGTTTTGTCCGCAACGGAACCCGAACCCGCACCTCGGATTCGGCCACGGTCGGCACCGGTGCGTCGGAATGGCTTTCGCACGCCTCGAACTGCAAGTTGGCCTGCGAGTCGTGCTGTCACGACTGGGCGGGCTAGCTCTTGTGACGGAGTCCGAGATCGATTGGCGCACACAGATGTTCACCCGGGGGGTATGGAGCCTGCCGGTAACGTGGCGAGGAGGCGGACAATGACTGCTGCGGTTGGCATCTCGAACTTCGTACTCACCAGGTATCCACCGGTCCTGTTCAGCGGTGTACGCCTTGGCGTTCGGCGCCGGAGGAATCGGTCTGTTCGCGGCGCTAGCTGGAGACCGCATCACTGCCAGCGCGATTCCGATGCTGGGGATAGTCACCGTAACCCTATTGGCCGACTTGCTGATCATGCGGGTGCTCGACGACATCCGAGACCAGGACTACGACCGGGTCGCGGACCCACAACGCCCAGTCGCCTCCGGAGCGGTTCAGCTTCGGGATCTCTCCACGCTCGCCGCCGCGTGCGTGACGACCATCGTCGCCGTCAACCTGTTCTTCCACGCCGGAATGGTCGTCATCGTCGGTCAGCTTCTGTACGCCGCGGCGGTGTTGGCGGTCGGACAACGATTTCTGGCTACGCGCGGCGACAACCTCAGTCCTGAACGTGCTCATCGGCTTCCCGGTTCAACTGCTGCTGTACGTGTACCTGTTCGTGGCGTTCATCGAGATCCAGCGACGAGGCGCCGGACGCATCACCGTTTGCGCTTTGGGAATTCTGATCCTGACACTGTGCGCCAGCCAGCTCGAATTCGGAAAGAAGCTGGCCCGCCGGCCCGCGGTAGGGGAACGCAGCTATACCAATTCCCTCGGCTACCTGACAACATTGTTGCTCACGATCGGCTCCGGACCGCTCCGTGGCCGTTCGCTGATCGCCGACCCATACCCTTCAAGTCGTCGGGATCCATCGCGATGCCCGGTCGGTCACTGAACGGGAACGCCGGACACTCGGAGTTCGTCACGCGGACCGCCCCTCCGCGCGCGACGATCGCATTTGGATCCCTATGTCGCCACCCCGAACTCGAGAGCGCTGATCCATCCGTCGGTGCTCATAGGTCCTTGCGTCACCGGAGTTGAAACTGCGGAAAGTAGGAAATCGTCTCGTCGATGAGCCCGGCTAGCTCAGTGACACACTGCGGGTCACCGCCGAGCGACGCGAGCGTGTCGCGAGCGGCACGGACGATGGGCTGGATCGTCTCTGCGTAGCTGGAAACGATGTCCGCCGCCAACATCGCTCGCTTCAGTTCAGCCCGCGCCTCCTCCGAAGTGCGCGCTTGCCGGTGAAGGCCGATCAATTCCGCACGTCGGGCAGTCGACACAGTGCCTAGGAGATGAACGAGCAGATAGGTCGCAGTGCCGTTTCGCAGATCCTCGTCGCGCTCGGTGACCAGGTCGCGCTGGTCGTTGACCAGTTGACGAAGCACTCCGAGCGCCCTACCGAACGAGCGCCAGGCATCGACCCGGTCGGCATCGCACTCCGCGAGCTGCGCGGCGAGCGCGGCGGACATCCCGTAGGGCGCGCCCGTCTTGCCCTCGTAGTTGCGCAGCACATCGTCGAGAGTTGCGGTCTCCGCGTTGAGAACCAGGTCGGTCAGCTGCCCGCTTAGTGCGTCGATACATCCGTTGCTGTACTCGGTGATCAGCCGAAACCGAACGGCATCGGATACAGCCAGGTCGCCAAAGATATTGAGCGGCAGATAATTACCCACCGCAATTGCGGTCATCACCCCGCGGTTGAATTCCGCGGGATCGGACCGAGCGAGTTGCGGAGTGTCGATCATGTCGTCCAGATACCGCGCCGCCGCCCACCACAGTGTGTGAATAAGCGCTACGGGTGTCGCGCGCATCGGCGCAGCGGTCTCGGCGCCGAACACGAGCACGGGCAGCATGACGATGCCGTTGATACTGGGCGCGGAGCCGTCCAACGGAATCCTGGCGAAGAACGTGTCGACGAACGTCCCCATCGCGCGATCGCCGGTTGAATTGCTGGCCAACAGCCGTTCGGCCATCGCCGAAGCTTGTGCTGCGACCTCCGCCAGCGCGCGTTGCTGTGCATGTCATTTCGAACGCATCGCGTCGTAGCGCTCGCATGTCAATTCGCCGCCAATTGCGCCGTCAATTGGCGCACGGTCAGTTGATGCCGACGACGGGCCCCACTCACGAGCAGATGCGCGGGAGGTCGTCGCCAACGAGGCGCCCACCAATTCGCGCGACCCATCAGCCTCATCGCGGCGGGCATGAGTACCGCACGAATGAGTGTGACGTCGAACAGGATTGCTAGCGTCAACCCGACGCCTAGCAACTTGACGAACGACACCTGAGAAGTGGCCATCGCGATGAACACGACTGACATGATCAGTGCCGCCGCAGTGACGACGGGGCCAACGCGTTGCAGCCCGCACATCACCGCGAGGTTGGTGTCGCCGTGCGCGCGATACTCCTCAGTGATGCGCGACAACAGGAACACTTCGTAGTCCATGGACAGCCCGAACGCGAGACAAATGATGAGGATCGGCGTCGGTGTAGCCAGTGTCCCGGTGACAGCGAAATCTCCAACCAGCCACTTAAGGCCGACGGTGCGGCCGCCGGCGGGGCGGTGGTGGCCGTTCGCGGAGGCGGCGGGCATCGATCGACGAAGTTGCCGGGCTTTCCAATGAGATAGCCCGCGATACCCGATCCCAGCATGAGAGCCACGACCAGGGCAGACAGCGTCGACCTATTCATGAGTACCCCCGCAGAAAGCGCCGAACACTATACTGAAGATTGTGTAAACACTGTGGAGTTTGACGGATGAGTTGAGAATCTTCCATCGTCGTTGCGCGCATACCACGCCGTCGGACGTGCTGTGGATAGGCGTTGCTTGAGCGGCGACGCCGCGCGTACTAAGCGCGAACAATGGCGTTGCATTTGATCAAGCTGGCGGTTGGCGTCAACGACCTCGCCCACATGAAGAAGGTCCAGGCGGCGCGGCGCAAGCAGCGCCGGCAGGGTCCGCGATCGCCACATTGGGTCTATACCCGGAACACGCCGCGGCGGGCGGACGAACTGCTGGCCGGCGGCTCGCTCTACTGGGTGGTGCGCGGCGTCATCCGCTGCCGCCAGGAACTGGTCGGCTTCGAGGAGGATTTCGACGAGGACAACGGCAAGAAATACTGTCGAATCAAGGTCAAGCGCAGCCTCATCCCGACCGCACCGCGGACCTGCAAGGCCTTCCAGGGCTGGCGCTACTTCGAGTCCGAGCGCGTCCCGCCCGACCTGTCGAACGGCGACACCGCCGACATGCCGGCGGAAATGGCAGCGGAACTGAAACGACTTGGGCTTTTGTAATGCGCGCGACTCCAGTCGCGCGTCATGGGCTGCCCTCACACGAAGATCGCGCCACCGGAGTGGCGCGCGCCCAGCGAAGCATTATCGACTGGTCAGCTTGAGCTCGATGCGCCGGTTGCGGGCGGTGTCGATGGTCGACAGCGGCTGGTACTCGCCGTAGCCCGCGGCGACCAGGCGGTCGTTGGGAATGCCCTCGCTGTGTAGGAATTTCACCACGGCGATGGCACGCGCGGCGGACAGTTCCCAGTTCGACGGGTAGATCACGTTGTTGATCGGCTTGTCGTCGGTGTGACCGTCGACCTGCAGGACCCAGTTGATGTTCTTGGGGATGCGCGAGGCGATCTCCATCAGCCGCTGGGCGACGCTGGCGAGCTGCTTCTCGCCGCCGGGCTGCAATTGGGCCGAGCCGGAGGGAAACAGCACCTCGGACTGGAAGACGAAGCGGTCGCCGACGATCTGCACGTCGCGCTGGCCAGCCAGGGCCTCGCGCAGCTTGCCGAAGAATTCCGAGCGGTAGCGCGCCAGCTCCTCGACTTTGCTGGCGAGCGCCCGATTGAGCTTCTGGCCGAGATCGACGATCTGGGCGTTCTGTTCCTTGGCCTTGGCGTCGGCGGCGTCGAGCGCGGTATTGAGGCGCGCCAGCTCGTCCTTGAGCCCGGCCAGCTCGGCGGTGAGGCGCACCACCGCGGCCTTCTGCTCGGCCGTGAGCTTCTCCTGTTCGGTGAGATCGCCGAACAGCTTGCCCTTCTCGTTGTTCGCGGCGGCGAGCGAGGCGGCAAGGCGCGTCAGCTCGACGCGCTGGCGTTCGATCTCCTTCTGCAGGTCGGCGGCCTTGGCCTCCGACTCCTTGGCGGCGCCCTGCAGCGCCGTCGAGAGCTTGTCCCGTTCGGCCATCATCGAGGTCAGGCGCTCGGTGAGCTGGTCGCGCTCGATCTTGAGCGCATCGGCCGACTGGCGTTGCGCGGCGAGGTCGGCATTGAGCCTGTCGCGCTCGCTGCGTTCCTGGCGAAGCTGCAGGGTGAGCTGTTCGAGGTCCTTCTGCAGGCTCTGGGTCGCCTTCTTCTCGATCGACAGCTGGCTGGCGAGGTCGCCGATCTGCTTGCCGAGCTGGTCGATCGCGCTGTCACGGCTGCTGAGCGCGCTGGACAGCGTGAACTGCGCGACGCTCAGCAGCGACAGCAGGAAGATCATCACCATCAGGAGCGTCGTGAGGGCGTCGACATATCCCGGCCAGGTGTAGTCGGGAGAGCCGCCGCGGCGATGGGAAATGGCCGCCATGCGGTCAGCCTTCGCCGGCCGGGCTGCTCACGCCGCGTGTCGAGGCGATGGTGCGGGCCAGCAGCCTGAACTCGCCGCGCAGCTCGTCGGCCAGCGCCGTGCGGTTGCGCACGTTCTCCTCGACGAGGCGGGCGAGGTGGGATTCGATCGCACGCTGGTGCGTCATCAGCGCCTCGCGGTCGGCGTCGGGCGCGCGCTCCGCCATGCGATTGATCGCGCCGCGCAGCTCGATCGACTGCTCGGCCATGCGCGCCAGCAGGGTCTGCTGGCCGCGCATCGCCTCGGCGAGAGAAGACAGCCGTTCGACCAGGACGGCGCTCGATGCCGCGGTGGCTTCGCGGCCTTCCTCGGTGCGCCGCAGCATGCGCGTGAGTTCGTCGAGGCCGTCGGCGGTGCGTTCGAGCAGGGCCTCGACATAGGCCGACACGCCCTGATCGCCCTCGACCTGCACGCCGCTCGAGAGCCGCGTGGCGCCGGCCAGCCATTCCTCGAGCTCGATATGGAAGCGGCCCTGCGCCTGGCTCGCCTGCAATTCGAGGAAGCCCAGCACCAGCGATCCCGAGAGGCCGAACAGCGAGGCGCCGAACGCCGTCGCCATGCCCTTGAGCGGGCCTTCGATGCTTTCCTTGAGCTTGGCGAACATCTGGATGGCGTCGCCGCCGGCGACTTGCAGATTCGTGATCGCGTCGGCGACGGCGCCGATGGTCTCCAGCAGACCCCAGAAGGTGCCGAGCAGGCCGAGGAAGATCAGCAGGCCGATCAGGTAGCGGGTGAGCTCGCGGCGCTCGTCGAGGCGGGTGGCGATGCCGTCGAGCACCGCGCGGGTGACCGTGGGCGACAGGCGGAAATGGTCCTGTCGGTCCCCCACCATGGTCGCCAGCGGCACCAGCAGGTTGATCGAATGCGTCTCGAGCGGCGGTGCGCCTTCCTCGCGATGCTGGAAGCGGCGTAGCCAGCGCACCTCCGGCCACAGGGAGATGACCTGGCGCATGACGAAGAAGATGCCGATCACCAGCACGGCCACGATCACGCTGTTCAGGATCGGCGTGTTCATGAACACGCGCAGCAGGTCGTGATGCAGCAGGTAGGCAAGCCCCACCACGGCCGCCAGGAACAGCAGCATGCGGACGAGATAGGGTAACGGGTTGCTCATCCGCCCAGCTGCCGCTGATTGCGTCGAGGGTGGGTCACGTGTTGGGCACCAGGATGTCGACGCGCTCGTCGTCGCCCAGGAAGGCGCCGACATCGATGCGGGACTTGACGCCGCGGTCGATCAGATAGGCGCGAACGACCAGCGCGCGGGCGAGCGAAATCTGCCGGCTCACGATGTCATCGCCGGTCGCGAAGGCGCGCACCTCGACCAGCCGTGGTCTCTTGTCAGCGAGGGTCTTGCCGACGCCGTCGAGCGTCGTCCTGGTCGCTTCAGTGAGGTCCGGCGATCGTCCGATGAACGGGATCGAGGCGGCGAGGGGTGCCTTGGTGGGCGGTGGCGTCGCCGGACCGAGGTCCGGAGCAACGGCCGCCACCGTCTTTTCGGGCGGCGCGGAGGGGTCGTCGGACTCCGGCGCCGGCGTCCCGAAGGGGGCAGGGTTTATCGTGATGACCAGCCCGGTTTCCGTTCCCGTGCCAGGCGCCGCAGCGGATCTGCCTTTCGACTTCCGGCGATCCATGACGGTTATCACCGGCAGTTCTCCGCCAAACAGCGGCGGCGGAGCCAACTCGGGCATCGGCTGGCCGTCACTGCGCAGCGGGATCGCCAGGAGACGGCTTTCGATCGGTCCCGGCGGCGGGGAGGGCAGCGCGACCGCCGATCGGGCGGCATCCTGACGGTCGCCGACGGCTGCAATGGCCGGTCCTTGGGCGAACACCGGCACCGCGCCCAGGCCGAGCACGGCAAGGGCGAGGCTGCTCGCGGCGGCCCAGGACGTTGGCATAACCGATTGCCTTTCAACGGGATTTGGCACTCGACAATAGCCAATGGCCGATCCTCGCTCAACCGCGGCTCCGCTAGGCCTTGGACAGGATCTCCACCATCGAATCGCGCAGTCCGAAATTGCTGGCAAGGAGGGACGGGCCGCCCAGTTCGTAGGGCTTGCCCGCGATGTCGCCAATCACACCGCCGGCCTCGCGCACCAGCAGGAGGCCCGCCGCGACGTCCCAAGGCTGAAGGCCGAACTCGAAGAACGCGTCGTAGCGGCCGGCGGCCACGAAAGCGAGGTCAAGCGAGGCGGCGCCCCAGCGGCGTATGCCCGCTGTGCGCTCGGTCACCGCCGCGAGCTTCGCGAAGTAGGCGGCATGGCCGCCCTTGCCGATATGCGGGATGCCGGTGGCGACCAGGCCGCGCGCCGGATCCTTGCGGCCCGACACGCGCAGGCGGCGCGAGCGGGCGTTGGGCGTGTCGACGAAGGCGCCGTTGCCCTTCTCGGCCCAGAACAGCTCGTCGGAGATCGGCTGGTAGATGACGCCGGCGATGATCTCGCCCTCGCGCTCCAGGCCGATCGAGATGGCGAAATGCGGCACGCCGTGCAGGAAGTTGGTGGTGCCGTCGAGCGGGTCGACGATCCAGCGATTGCGGCCGTCGCCCTTGGTCTCGCCGCCTTCCTCGCCCAGGAAGCCGTATTCCGGCCGCGTGCGTGAAAGTTCGGCGCGCAGCGTGCGCTCGGCCTTGATGTCGGCGTGGCTGACGAAGTCGCCGGGGCCCTTCTCGGAGACCTGCAGCTGCTCGACCTCGCCGAAGTCGCGCTTGAGGTTCTTGGCGGCGGCGAAGGCGGCGCGGATCATCACCGTGATGGTGGCCGAGCGCACCGCCAGGGAACGGCGCTCCGGCGGGCCCGAGCGCTCGCGGCCCGGCGCCATCGGGGCGCGTCCAACGCGTGCGACCGGGCGATCAGGGGGGCGACGATCGGTGGGAACGGCCACGGACCATCAATCCTTGGCGCGTTCCATGTAGCTGCCGTCCTCGGTGTTGATCACCAGCTTGGTGCCCACGGCGATGTGCGGCGGCACCATCACGCGGATGCCGCCTTCGACGATGGCGGGCTTGTAGGACGAGGAGGCGGTCTGGCCCTTCACCACGGCATCGGCCTCGGTGACGGCGAGGACCACGCTCTTGGGCAGTTCGACGCCGACCGGCGTGCCTTCGTAAAGCGACACGGTGACTTCCATGCCGTCCTGCAGCCAGCGCGACTGCTCGGGATCGAGAACGTCGGCGCCCACCGTGAGCTGCTCGTAGTTCTCCTTGTCCATGAAAGTGAAGCCGTTGTCGTCCTTGAACAGGTAGGTGCACTCGCGCTCGTCGATATGGACATGCTCGATGGTCTCGCCCGAACGGAAGCGTTCCTGCAGCTTGTTGCCTTCGCGCAGCGCCTTGGCCTCGATGGCCACGAACGCACCGCCCTTGCCCGGGCTGATGTGCTGGACCTTGGCGGCCACCCAGAGCTTGCCGTTGTACTCGATGACATTGCCGGCGCGGATGGAATTGACGGGAACTTTCATGGGATTACCGGGGCTTGCCGCAGGGTTTGGATGAATGGAATGCGGCCTCGCCCGCAGGGGCGGGGCGAGGCCGGCGGCGCCTTCTATCAAAGGCCGCCAAGGGCCGCAACAGGCGCCCTTACAGGCCCAGGGACGCCTGCTTCTTCCTGGGCAGGGCGGCGGCGATCACGGCATGGGCCCGCTTGATGTAGGCCCGGGTCTCGGCCGCGCGTCAGGATCCCGGGATCGTCGAGCGCCACCCACTTGGCGCGCGCCAGATAGGGCGCGGGGCGGAACCCTGGCGAATGCGACAGCGCCTCATAGTGCTCCGGCGGGCACTTGAAGCAGACGCGGCCGATCGAATGATCGGGCGGCGCGATCAGGCAGAACATCTTGCCGCCGACCTTGAAGACGACCACGCCTTCCCATTGCACGGTCCGTGTCGCGGCTGGCAGCGTGCCGCAGAAAGAATCGATTTGCTTCGGCGTCATGGCGTCACCCTACACGGCGGCTGAATGGCGTGCGATGGTCGGGCATGACCGAATGGAGGCCGGACAAGCTCGGCAAGCGCCTGCCGAATCTTCAGGCGCGGGCGCGACTGCAGGCGGCGATGCGGCAGTGGTTCGCGGCCGAGGGCTTCGTCGAGGTCGAGACGCCGATCCTGCAGGCGGCGCCCGGCGCCGAAGTGCATCTCGCGGGCTTCGTCACGGACTGGGAGCTGCCCGACGGCGAGGAACGCGAGCGCTGGCTGCACAGCTCGCCCGAGTTCGCGATGAAGAAGCTCTTGGCCGGCGGCGTGCCCAGGCTGTTCCAGTTCGCGCGCGTCTTCCGCAATGCCGAGGGCTCGGCGCTGCATCATCCCGAGTTCACCATGCTCGAATGGTATCGCGCCGGCGCGGGCTACGAGGCGATCATGGAGGATTGCGCGGCGCTGCTCGCGCTCACCGGCGTGAAGGAGCTGCGCTGGGGCGAGCATGTCTGCGATCCCCGGGCGGAGCCGGAGCGGCTGACCGTGGCCCAGGCGTTCCGGCGCCATGCCGGCGTCGACCTGCTGGCGACGGTCGGCAGCGCCCAGCAGCTCGCCCAGGCCTCGGGCGTGGCGATGCATGCCGGCGACACCTGGGACGACGTCTTCTTCCGCATCATGTTCGACAAGATCGAGCACCGGCTGGGCATGGGACGGCCGACGATCCTCTGCGAATATCCGATCTCGATGGCGGCGCTCGCGCGCGCCAAGCCCGGCGATCCGCAGGGTGGCCGAACGCTTCGAGCTCTATGTCTGCGGCGTCGAGCTCGCCAACGCCTTCGGCGAGCTCACCGATCCCGCCATCCAGCGCGCCCGCCTGCAGGCCGACATGGACGAGAAGGAACGGCTCTACGGCGTGCGCTGGCCGGTCGACGCGGATTTCCTCGCCGCCCTCGACCACGGCCTGCCGGACTGCGCCGGCGTGGCCCTGGGCTTCGACCGTCTGGTCATGCTGGCGACGGGCGCCCGGCACATCGAGGACGTGCTGTGGCTACCGGTGCGCTGAGAAGATCTCGTTGAAGGCGCGGACGGCGGCTTCGGCCCGTCCTTGTAGTTCCACACGCCGCCTGCGACCGCCAGAAAATCGGCGCCGGCGGCGATCACCGGTTTGCAGTTGTCGACCGTGATGCCGCCGATCGCCACGCAGGGGATCTCGAACAGCTCGCTCCACCATTCGATGATTTCCAACGAAGCGGGCGTGGTGACGGTCTTGGTGCTGGACGGGAAGAACGCGCCGAAGGCCACGTAGTCGGCGCCGGCTTCGCCCGCCGTCATGGCGAGGTCGCGCGAGGCCTTGCAGGTGACGCCGATCTGGCGCTCGGGGCCGACGATGCGGCGCGCTTCGGCGTAGGGCATGTCGTCCTGGCCGACATGCACGCCGTCGCAGTCGAGCTTCACGGCGAGGTCGGGCCGGTCGTTCATGATGAAGGCCACGCCGCGCTGCTGGCAGACCGGCCGCAAGGTGTCGGCGGCGCGCGTGATGGCGCTGTCGTCCACGCCTTTCAGGCGCAGCTGGAAGGCCGCGACATCGCCGCCGTCCAGCGCCGCCCGGAGTTCGTCAGCGAAGATCGCCGGATGCTCGAGGCGTTCGGGCGAGATGAGATAGAGGCGGCAGCTTTCGGCGGCCGGCACGCCTACATCTTGCCCTGTGATGAAGTGCCTGTCCGTGGCCGTCCGCTGACGGCCAGAAAGTCCTGATCCCGTTGCTTCATCTCTCCACCCCTGTCCGCCGGTGTCCGCCCACATTCAATGGGAAGGATTACCCAAGTATTACCCAAAATGTTGCTTTAGAGTAGCACCATGGCTCTTACCGATACCCGCCTTCGCACTCTCAGGCCACGGGGCAGGGCTGAATGCTTGGTCGCCGATGGCAACGGCCTCTATATCCGCATTCGCAAAAAGCAGTCCGACGTGTCGCGCACCTGGCAGTTTCGGCGCAAGGAACGTGGAGAGTTAACCATCACGACGCTCGGCACCTATCCCGAGCTTTCCATCAAGGAGGCCCGCCTCAAGGCCGCGGAGTTGGCCACGAAGCGCCAGACCAGCAGCCCGACCGTCCAGGAAGTGGCCGAGCAATGGTTGGCAGAGCGGATTGACCACACGCACAGGAAAGCCGATCAGGTCCGGGGCTATGTCGATCGTGCCGTCATCCCCGAGCTCGGCAGCACGCGCGTCAGGGATATCGAGCCCTCTGACATCGCCCGCGTGATCCGCACCTACCGTGACCGTGTGGCTAAGTTGCCTCGGGCTCGCACAGGGGGCCGACCCGCCGCCCGCGCCTTGCTGGCCGTGTTCAAGGGTCTGTTCGGTTATGCCGTCGCGAACGGCTGGATTGCGCAGTCGCCAGCGGCGCAGCTTACCGCGGCCGTCACGGGGCCACCTCCCTTGGCGCGGTCCCGAATCCTCTCTGACGACGAAATCCGGTTCGTTATGACCGCGACGATTGCGGCCGGGCCGATTCTGCGTTTTTTGTTGCTGACTGGCCTTCGGTTAGGGGAGGCGTATAATGGCCATCGTGACGGCCAGTATTGGGTGGTGCCCGCCAAGGCCTCCAAGAATGGCCGGGAGCATCGCGTGTGGCTTTCCGATCTGGCGCTCGCCCAGCTCGACGCCCATCCGTGGAAGGCACGCCGCGAGGCGGTACAAGTCTGGCTTACCGACAATGCAGAAGGCTGGACCGCCCACGATCTGCGGCGGACCTTCAGCACGCGCAATCATGAACAGGGCGTGGCGCCATACGTCGTGGAGAAGATGCTCAACCACACCTTCGACGGGATGATGAGCGTCTACAACCATGCGTCCTACGACTCCGAGAGGCGCAAGGCCCTGGAAGCATGGTCTGGATGGCTGCGAGCTCTGACGAATATCAAGCCGGCCGATGTTGTTCCTATTCGTGCGGCGGCACGACAGACGGCTTAGTGTAGAATCTCTATCGGCGCGGCTAGGGCGACGGCCCGAAGCACCTGTCCGCAACAGGACCGCCGCGCCGA
>CAWEYH010000011.1:0-29260 GCA_963813275.1 uncultured Actinomycetota bacterium
GAAGTACAACCAACTGCTGCGGATCGAGGAAACGCTCGGCGACGCTGCGCGTTACGCGGGTGACCTTGCCTTCCCACGCTTTTCGCTGGAGACCGACTGAGAAGTGCCCAACGCGAAGCGGCCTGACCCGAAACGACGGTCCCCGGGCTCACGCCCCGGTAGGGGCGTCGAGGCGGCGCGGAAGAGCCCCCGGACGACCGCTGTTCCCCGCCGAGAGGCGCGCGCCGCCGAAGCACGACCGGTGCCCGAGCCCGCCACCGAATCCATCACCGCGTCGATCGCCGCGGCGGCGGCCCGTCAGTCGGAGCAGCGGTTCGGTCTGACGGCGCGGCGGGCGGCGATCCTGGCCGCCGTGGTGTGCGTCCTGACGCTGACCATCGCCGGGCCGGTGCGGACGTACTTCGCGCAGCGCACCGAGATGAAGCAGCTGGCGGCCAGCGAGGCCGCTCTGCGCGTGCAGATCAAGGATCTGGAGCAGCAGAAGGCCAAGCTCGGCGACCCCGTGTTCATCGCGGCGCAGGCCCGCGAGCGGCTCGGGTTCGTCATGCCCGGCGACACTCCCTATCAAGTGCAGCTGCCGCCCGGCGCGGCCGGGCCGTCGGATCAGCCGGAGTCACCGGTGCAGAAGCCCTCGTCGAACGACCCGTGGTACACGTCGCTGTGGCGCACGATCGCCGACACCCCGCACAACATCCCGGGCCCTGCCGGGCCGCCGCCTGCACCGCCTCCGCCGCCGGGCCCACCGCCCGGTGGTTGATCGCGCCGATCTCGACGCCGTCGCACGTCAACTGGGCAGAAAACCTCGCGGTGTGCTGGCGATCGCCTACCGTTGCCCCAACGGGGAGCCCGGCGTGATCAAGACCGCGCCGCGACTACCCGACGGCACGCCGTTTCCCACGCTGTACTACCTCACGCACCCCGCGTTGACCGCGGCTGCCAGCCGGCTGGAATCCTCAGGCCTGATGAAGGAGATGACCGCGCGCCTGGCCACCGATGCGGAGTTGGCCGCTGCGTATCGGCGCGCGCACGAAAGCTATCTGTCTGAGCGCGACGCCGTGGAACCGTTGGGCACCACGTTCTCCGGCGGCGGTATGCCCGATCGGGTCAAATGCCTGCACGTGCTGATCGCGCACTCGCTGGCGAAGGGGCGCGGCGTCAACCCGCTGGGCGACGAGGCGCTGGCGATGCTGGCCGACGACCCGGCGATGGCCGGAATTCTCGCCAAGGAGCAGTGGACGTGAGTCGCGTCGCCGCGATCGACTGCGGAACGAACTCGATCCGGCTGTTGATCGCGGACGTCGCCGATGGCGCACTGCACGAACTGCATCGCGAGATGCGGATCGTGAGACTCGGCCAGGGTGTCGACGCGACAGGCGAATTCGCGCCGGAGGCGATCGCCCGCACCCGCGCGGCACTCGTCGACTACACCGCGTCGCTCGCGCGATTCGAGGTTCCGAAGGCGCGGATGGTGGCGACGTCAGCCACCCGCGACGCGGGCAATCGGGACGAATTCTTCGCGATGACCGCCGAGGTGCTGGCCGTCGCGGTGCCGGGCGCAGTGGCCGAGGTGATCACCGGCGCCCAAGAGGCGGCGCTGTCGTTTCACGGCGCGGTCGCCGAATTGGATTGTGCCGAAGCACCTTTCCTGGTGGTCGATCTCGGCGGCGGCTCCACCGAGCTGGTGCTGGGGTCCACCGATGTCGACGCCAGTTTCTCGGCGGACATCGGTTGTGTGCGCCTGACTGAACGGTGTCTGCACTCCGACCCGCCGACGGCCACCGAGGTCGCCGCCGCCCGTGAGGTGGTCCGCGAACGGCTGGGCGAGGCGCTGCGAGAGGTGCCCGTCGACCGTGCGCGTGCGTGGGTGGGCGTGGCCGGCACGATGACGACGCTATCGGCGCTGGCGCAGAAGATGACGACTTATGACCCGGCGGCAATCCACTTGTCGCGCGTTGGATTCCCCGAGCTGCTCGACGTGTGCGATCAGCTGATCGGCATGACGCATGCGCAACGAGCCGCGCTCGGTCCGATGCATGAGGGCCGAGTCGATGTGATCGCGGGCGGGGCGATCGTGATCCAGGAGCTCGCCGATGCGCTAGGGCAGCGCGCCGGCATTGACGAGCTGATCGTCAGCGAGCACGACATCCTCGACGGCATCGCGCTCACGATTGGTTAGCGTTTGCCGTAGAACCGCTGGCAGCCCGCGCCGTAATTGCCGCAGTGTTGGCCCGACCTGCACTTCGCACAGCCGCAGGTGCACTTCTTTTCTTCTGGAGCGCTCATGGTCGTACCTCCTACCTCAAGCCTGCGCCTCAAGCGTGCGCCGAAATCAGGTTACCGGCACGCAAAATCGCCGGATCGCGTGCAATAAGTCTGATCTCGCGGTGCGCCGTTCACGGGATTCGGTAGAACGGGTCGGGAAGCAGGAAGGTCTGTTCCGCGTGGCCGCCGGCCAGGTCTGAGGGCTGGTCGCCGATGTTCGCAACGATCGTGTATCCATCGGCCTCGATCGCGGCGCGCTGCGGCGCCTTGAAGTCGGCCGCCGAGGCGTATTGGGCACCCACCGGAGCCAGGAAGAGACCCGTGTAGCCGGTGTATCCGGCGGACTGCAGGTTCTGCTCGGTCGCGGCGCGCTGGCCCTCGTCGCGATCGCTGATGAAGTAGACGGCCGCGCCGAGGCTTTTCGCCATGTTGTAGGTGTCCAGCGTCGGCTGGATCACCGTCGACTGCGCGGTCATGTCCCAGGCCCGCCAGGCGCACGCGTCGGGCAGATTGCACGGCCCGCTGATGAAGCGCCCAAAGTCGTTGGCCTTGATCACTTCCCAGTTCGACAGCGCGGTCTCGTCGATGTCGAACACGACCGCCGGCCGCGGCGTCGTGGGTGCCTGGTTGCCGATCCACGCGATCGCCTGCGCGGCGACGTCGGCGAGATCGTGCTGGTACTCGCCGCTGTCGTGGTACTCGATTGCGGCGGTCTTGACGTCGCCGACGTTGCTGTCGACCGGTTCAGCGCGTGCGAGGCTTGACGATCCGATCAGCAGGACCAGCGATGCGACGGCTACGGCGGCGGCATTTCGCGGGGACATGCAGCGAAACCCTAACCGGTAGCGTTGAGATATGTGCCGACTGTTCGGGCTGCACGCCGGGCGCTGCGTGGTGACCGCGACGTTCTGGCTGCTGGATGCTCCCGACAGTCTTGAGGATCAGAGCCGGAAGAACCCGGACGGGACAGGGCTCGGCGTATTCGGACCCGACGGAACGCCGGTGCTGCGCAAGCAGCCGATCGCGGCGTGGGAGGACACCGCGTTTGCATGCGAAGCACACGAGATGAGCGGGACGACGTTCATCGCGCACGTCCGCTACGCATCGACAGGCAAGCTGGACATGCGAAACACGCATCCCTTCCTGCAGGACGAGCGGCTGTTCGCGCACAACGGCGTTGTGACTGGACTCGACGTGCTCGACGAGCGGCTGGCCGAGATGTCGGTCGCAGATCTGGTGCGTGGCGAGACCGACAGCGAACGGGTTTTCGCGTTGATCACGAGTTTTGTGCGCGAACGCGGCGAGATCGAGGCCGGATTCGTCGAAGCGATGACGTGGTTGGCCGCGAATGTGCCCATCTATGCGGTGAATCTGTTGCTGGCGAACGCAACTGACATGTGGGCGTTGCGGTATCCGGATACGCATGAGCTGTACATGCTCGACCGGCGTGTCGCTGCAACGGCTTTCGATATGCAGACGGCCCGTATTCACGCGCGGTCCGCGCATTTGGATGCGCAGGCCTCGGTGGTGTTCGCCAGTGAGCCGATGGACGATGACGCCACGTGGCAGCTGCTTGATCCGGGCGTACTGGTGCACGTGGATGCGGGGCTAAAGATCACGCAATGCAAGGTGCTGCCCGACCCGCCGAAGCATCAGCTGTCGCGATCGGACTTGAGTCCCACCGCTGCGGCGTCACAGCACACGTCGATTCGTTAGCCTGCTCATCGGCGGGAGCCCCCATAGCCCAATTGGCAGAGGCAGCGGACTTAAAATCCGTCCAGTCTGGGTTCGAGTCCCAGTGGGGGCACGAGAAACAGCAGGTAAACGGGTGCCTCGTGTCTATTTCGAGACACGTCAGCTGGTCTCGATGTCACGGGTTGTCACATCTCGCTGGAAACTGGTCCCGGCATCCTTGAGCGCGTCGGCCTGGGAGTGCGTGTACACCGCCATCGTGAAGGCCGCGCTGGCGTGCCCCAGCCACGCAGCGATCACCGCAATCGGCACCCCGCGTAAGTGCATCAATGTCCCGCAAGTACGGCGGGCGTCATGCAGCCGAACCCGCTTGATCCCCAGGCCTTCGAGCATCCGGCCCCATCGGAACGTCAGCAGGTTGGGGTGATAGGGCTGGCCCGCCTCGTCGCACGCAACGTATTCATCTGAGCTGTAACCCTCGCCGAACGCCAGCCGTTCCTCCCGCTGCCGCTTACGCGCCGCCTTCAGCACATCCACAACCTCGTCCGGCAGTGGCAATGTCCGATTGCTCGCCTTCGACTTCGGCGTGCCGGTGGCGATCGTGGCCCCGATCACCACACGGTTCTCCACGATGCGAATCGACTTGGGAGCCAGTTCGTCGTCGCCTTGGCCGACCGGCTTGTCCGTCAGGTTGACGTTGTACCATCGCAACCCGGCGATCTCACCGCGCCTCAGCCCGTATAGCGCGAGTGTCCACAGATGCTGATCGCGGCAGTCATGGTCGAGGATGCGGAACATCTCGGGGGCAGTCAGCGTGCGGAACCTCTGCGGATCACCGGCCACCCGGTCCACTAAGAGTGCGACGTTGCGTACCACGTTGCCTTGCGCCACCTGATCGTCAAGGACTGCCGTCGTCAGATACAGAAGGTAGTTGCACGACCTGGGCGTCCACTTCTTGCGGCCCTTCACTTCACCGCGCCGCAACCGCCCCACCAACGTGTCGAGATTGGCTTTCGACAGCTTCTGGACCTCGATGCTGCCAAGCTCATCACGCAGCGCCTGCAGCTTGGACCGGTGCCCGCCAACGTCGATTCCTTCAGTGAGTGCTTCGACGCCAACCACGCCTCGCACACCTGGTCCACCGTCAACTTGCTGGAGTGGACATAGGTGCCTGCCTTCACGCCGCCGTGGACCGATGCAAGTTCCGCGCGGGCGGCGGCCTCGGTGGAGATACTGTGTTTCTTATAGTTGAAGTACAGAACCGAATTCCATTGTGCCTCAACACTCACGCTATTTGGCCTGCAGCTCCACTAAAACCTTCCCAACATCAGTTGAGACCACTCAATTACTTTCCATTTGGCAGCTGCCAATATGGAGCCTGCTATAAACTGTTGTAGGACAATAACACTCAAGACACACGCCCAACTGGGAAAACTAAAACCCTTGCTATTTAAGGAGATCCGGGAACATGCCCAAAACCCCCGTTACTCCTCGCTGGCTCTATTTGAAAGAAGGTCCCGGTATGGACACACCCACAACGCGAACCGAAGTTATTGCGTTTGTGCAGCAGAGAGAGCTAGCTGCCGCACGGGCAGCAGTCCAGGCTTTGCACGATTGCGTGAGGCTGAAACGAGCGACCCATCTACCGGTGTTGGCCTCAACCCTCCGTGCAGTGGAGCAACTGGAATCCGACATCCACGATCTCAGGTTGGCATTGCTACGCCGGAACCATCCCGACCAAATGGAGTTGCCTATGGACCTTGCAGCGCCCAAGGAAGGCGAACAAGAGGCCAGGCGCAATGATGACGTAGCCTCGTGACCCTTACCTTGTGGAGCTGACCGGACCCCGTTAACTGGTCCAGTGCTCGCATCGTCACAGTCGGTTCACCGTCTTCGCCTCAGGTCTCCGGGGTGTGCCGGCGAGACGGTAACTCACCCGCTGACCTATCTTCGGCGTTCCATCGCCGGGGATCTGCGAGATATGAACGAACACATCCACACCGTCGCTGTCGGGTGTAATGAATCCGAAACCGAATTCGTTGTTGAACCAATTGATAACACCGTAGTCAATCGTGCCCATGGCGGCCGACATCGCGTCGAAGTCGAGGCGCTTTGGCCCAGCCCGCTTCGGTGGGGCCTGCTCGCCGTCGTCGATTCGTTTGGTGTCGGCGACATCGCCTCCGGTCATGAAAACCCTTACTCCCCATGGCTCTTCGGCACCGCTGTTTAGTGCCGTCGAGAGAAACCTACGTGCGCAGCTCCGCGCGCGGTAGAGTCGTTGGACTCTCCGCGTCCTCTAATGGACTCCGACACGTTGTGGGATTGGTCACACGCGCTTGATTGGTTCTGGCTGATCGCACCTTGGTGCACTCCTGCCTGGTTCCTTAGCTCTCCGGTCGCTCGTCACCGCCCCGGGACGTCCGCAGGCCTGGCACAAGCTGGTCACTACGGGAGTGTCCGAATTGTTGCCTCGATGGCGGCCATGAGGCCGTCACGGGACTAGTGTCGGTTGATGCCTCGCGTCGGTGATCTGGTGCGTTCGACCACTGGCGTGTGGATCAGCCACGGCGTCGTGCTGCTGCTGCTCGGTGCGCTGGCCGGATGTGGCAACGACAGCAAAAACTCTGCACCCCAAGGCTCACTCACGGCTATCGATATCGCGCTGGAACCCGACTCATCCATGCTGGAGCAAGCGAGCGCAGCGAATGCCCGACTGCTCAGCGTCTATCCCAAGGGTTTTACCCTGGACGCCGTCCACCAACCGCACATCACGATGCTGCAGAGATTTGTCCGCACTGCTGATCTTGACAAGGTCTACGCCGCCGCCGACACAGTTCTCGCCAGCGAGAAGCTGACGACCTGGAGGCTCAACGCATTCAAGTACTACTACATCCCCTCACCACCCGACGGCCTCGCCGGGATTGCCATCAAGCCCACCGAAGATCTGCTGGGACTGCAGCAGCGCCTGATCGATGCGATCGCCCCCTACACGGAGAGGACGGGGACCGTCGCTGCCTTCGCCAGCACGGAACAAGGCCGCGACATCCAAGAATCCTTGATCGAGTACGTTGCCAACTTTGTGCCCGACTCGTCGGGCGCAAAATTCAACCCGCATGTCACCATCGGAGTCGGCACACAGGTCTATCTCGACAAGATGCTGTCAGAGCCGTTCGCAGCGTTCAGTTTCTCACCAGCGGGAGCCTCGGTGTTCCAACTCGGCACCTTCGGTACGGCCCAGAAGAAACTCCATGCGGTGCAGCTCAGCGCCTGACACTTAGAGGCACCCGACTAACGGGCACAACCGAACCTTCACGCCCAAGCCGACCGTATACGGTCGCGGGTACGGAGACACGCTGATGCTGGAGCGCTGTAGCGATCTCGCCGTCTACCGGGACCGTGAGGACGCTGACCGAGCGTGGGGTCCGGCTGGTATCCACCACCGATGGGATCGATTCCTCCACGGCAGCGGGGCGGACGGTCATCGGCGTTCTGGTGGTCGGCGGCGCGGGGTGCAGGGGCCGCGCGAGCCAGTCAGGGGCATGGCGGCCGGACAGTGCGGCTGATTGACCTTGGCACAGCCAGGTTGTATCAGGCGTTGCGCTCGCGCAGCACCTTCTTGTCGATCTTGCCGACGCTCGTCTTCGGGATCTCGCAGACGAAGGTGATGCGGTCGATCTCGGGCACCGCGTACTTGCTGAGGCGGTTTAACTCGACCTGAGCGAGCAGGTGATCGCGGACCGCGGCCGCGTCGACCTTCGCGTCGGGCCTGCGGACGATGAACGCCATCGGCCGTTCCCCCCACTTCTCGTCCTTGACGCCGATGACCGCTGCTTCCTGCACCCCCGGCACGTCGCAGATCAGCGACTCGAGCCCGATGGACGACACCCACTCGCCGCCGGTCTTGATGACGTCCTTGATGCGGTCCACGATCTGCACCGCACCGTCCGGCGCCACAACCGCGACATCCTGGGTGTGCAGGTAGCCGCCGGCCCACAATTCCTCGGAGGCCTGCGGCAGCTTGAAGTAGCCCTGGGTGAGATAGGGCGCGCGTAAGACGATCTCACCCTGCGTCTCACCGTCGCGCGGCACGTCGCGCATCTCGGCATCGACGACCCGGAGGTCGACAAAGGGCACGGGCAGCCCGGTGTGCGAGCGGCGCCGCACGTCGTCGTCGGCGTCGGCCGGGGTGACACTGGGCGGAATCTGCGCGAGCGTCATGATCGGACCGGTCTCGGACATGCCAGAACCGGCGAAGATGTCGATGCCCTTGGCTCGCGCGGCCCTGCACAACGCGGGCGGGAACTTCGCGCCTCCGATGATCATCGTCCAGTCGGACAGATCCTGGTTCGTCACGTCGGCGGCCTGCAGCAGCATCTGAAGAATGGTCGGTACGCAGTGCGAGAACGTGACCCCCTCGGACCGCTTCAGCTCGAGCATGGCCTCAGGCTCGTATCGGCCCGGCAGCACGGTCTTCAGGCCGAGCGTCAACGCGACGAACGGGATGCCCCACGCGAGCACATGGAACATCGGCGTGATCGGCATGTACACGTCTTCGCGATGGATGCGCTGCCCCGCACGCGGCGCGCACAACGTCATCGCGGTCGTCATCGTGTGCAGCACGATCTGGCGGTGGCTGTAGTAGACGCCTTTGGGATCACCGGTCGTTCCGCTTGTGTAAAAGGTGGCGGCCTTGGTGTTCTCGTCGAAGTCGCCGAATTCGAAGTCGGGTGACGCCTGCCCGACGAGCGCCTCGTATTCGCCCGCGACCGCCCACGTGGTCTCCGGTACCGTCTGGCCGTCCGCGAGCACGACCACCTCGCGCACACCCGTCAGCTCGTCCTTGATGCCCTCGAGCATCGGCACGAAATCGGCGTGCACGAGCACGATCTCGGCTTCCGAATCGTTGAGCGCGTAGGCGATCTGGTGTGGCGCGAGCCGTACGTTCACAGTGAACAGCGTCGCTCCCATCATCGGGATCGCGAAGTAGCTCTCCAGATATCGGTGGCTGTCCCAATCCATCACCGCCACGGTCGCCCCGTGCCGCACGCCCAGGCCCTCGAGAACGGAGGCGAGTTGGCCGACGCGCCGGCGGAAGTCGCGGTAGGTGTAGCGAACCTCGCCGCGATAGGTGATCTCTTGATCTCCGTACAGGCTCAGCGAGTTGGTGAGCAGCTGCTTGACGAGCAGCGGATAGGTGTACGCATTAGGGGTGCTGACGATCAGGTTCTCACGCACGGCAAGCCTCCTCCCGGGGAAGTCAGCTTATCGGCAACGGAGCCTGACGCCCGCTTACCCCGACCCCGCGTCGGCGTTGTGCGCCAAGCTCACGACCAACATGACCCGCACGCAGTGGCGCGAGTGGATCTCACCCGACATCGACTACATCAAAGTCTGCCCGGACCTCCCGGTCGTGCCGGACTAGGAGTGCTCTGAACAATCGTATTTCGGGACGTCGTCTGGGTCGCGTTTGCATACGGTGGCCGGAGTGATCGGTGTGGCGCTTGCGAATCGCTGTGCGTGGATGCCTGTGTGTCCAGATGGTGTTCGCGACGATGTCGCTGGTCGGTGTTTTAGGCCAGCGCCCAGGCTTGCCCGTTGAAGGTCAGACCGAGGTTGATTAGTCTACGCAGGTTGAGCGCGACAGCTCGGTGGTGTAGCCAGTGGTCGTTTTTGTCCGCGCCGCGTGATTCCGGTGGAAGGAACCGCCCTTGCTGCGCGGGGTTCTGGCCTCACCAGCCAAAAGGCAGGCGAGAACTCGCCCGATAACTTCCCGCATGGCTGATGCCCGCACACTGCCGGGATGCATGCGAGCATGGTCAGGGGCATGGCGGCACTCCGAAGATGCCGGGCGAGCCGAAACGGGTGCAGCCGAGCCGGGATAGGGACTTGACCAGGGGAACACCAAAAGCTGAGGACAGGTCACGCAGCCCGGTGAGCAATGTCCTCGGTTCCTGACCATCCAGAAACGCTCTGAGAAGGCGTATAACCCATCGCGCTATAAGCCAGTGGCCCAGAAGGGATTTCGTGGCTCCTGTGCCGCCTACAGGGCCAAGAACGGATCAAGCCCCGCAATCAGTGGAACCGCCTGCATGGTGAACGGTGCATCAAGCCCCGCCGACCTGCTCATTCCAAATGCACCACCCAAACCTGGTTTTGGCATATCATTGGGGACCCGTCGGGTGACTGGGCCGCACCGCTCCCAGAGCACGGCGTCCCCGGGTCACGCACACCGATCAGGGGAAGGGCCTGCGCCCAGAGACCCTTTATCACCGTTCCACCTTGTGAGTAATAAGTAGTGCAGATCAATGTGTTGCCGCGTGCTCAGTCGATTCACTCAGTCCGTGGATGCGCAGGCGATTCGTGTCTGGTCGTTGAGTGTGATGCGCCCCTCGGTCAAAACTGGTGCGGCTCTTCCCCCTGCGCGCGGCGGATGTTGTCCTGCTCGTGATAGTCGGCGTTTGGGCACCAGATGATCGGCCAGTCACCTACAGCGGGATTCTGGGCATCCGCGTGGGAAAGGACCATCACCTGGTCGTTGTCCGGGAACGTCACCCGGTAGCCACCCGTACTGCATACGGCCAACGCGCCGTGAACGGGTTCTCGGCGCACCGTTCCGGTCGGCTCGTGCTCCTGGACGCTCATCGGCCCTCCTCTGTCACGGTCTTGCCACGTTTCAGCCGCACCATCTCTCGGTGGACTGGAACCATGTATCGGAATACAGGTAGCCCGGATCGTTGGGAAGGAACCCCTGCCAGCCCGTGATCCCTGGAACGCCGTCGGCGCTCGCCGTCGTGATGGTGCATGTCTTCAGCCCAAGTTCAGCCGACAACCTCTGCAGAGTCACGCTCAGTGCCGAAAACCGCTCGTCGTCGGGTAGAACCGGCAGCGGATTGTGGCGTACCCGCAGCCTCAGCCGCTCCCAGTCTGCGGCGAGGGCGGCGTACTGGTACACCGCCAGGACTTCCGCCGGCCGGCCCGGCACGGTGAACATTCGGATATTAGCGACACGTTCGTCGATAGCTGACATGGGTCCGCCTTCGAGGAGAAATCTTCCTCAATAGCCTGTCAGGCGATACCCCCGCCCGGGCGAATGGCTACCGATCTTTCTCAGGCCATCTCGTCTTCGCCGGGTGCGGCGTGGCGGTCTGCGCCAACACGGGCGGCCACGCTGCGATTCGTTCTGGTCGGCGATAGAAGCTTACCCCCAGGCCCGTCCCAAGGATCGTCGATCAGTGGATATGCATCGCGGGCTCGGGCGGGCCTGCCTTGGTTACCCCCGGGGGTCATCCCGCATCCGGTTTGGTTATTGGGTCCCTCGACTGCGGGCCGCAAGATCTTCACTTGCCGCCGGTAATGCAGGCACATGGCTGCCATGGACTCGGTCAAGTCAACGATTTTGGGTCAGTAGACATAAACAACCGCGTTGTTCCCCCCCGGTGCAGGTCGCCACGTCGGCGCACCAGTTGTTCTCACGCGACTCCGTGCTTTTGCGTGCAACCTGGCGCACAGGCCATGTTGTCGTGCGCCCCGAGCGGATCGGCACGTTCACCATCGCGGGCGGCGGCTCGTAAGAAGACGGCTTGACGATTACCGCGATCTCTAGGTGATGGGCGGCGGGGTGTCATCGCTCGCCGGGGCGGGGGCGTTGCCCTCGTTCAGCGATTGCACTCGGTAGGCAATGGCGACCGCGTGGTCAGCGAACCGCTCGTAGTAGATGTCGACTCGCATTACGTCGAGGGCGACAGCGACACCGTGCATCCAGTCTGGACTCGTCATGAAGTTAAACAGGCGACGGTGCTGACGGTCCATCTCATCCTCTTCGCGGTGGATTCGATGCATCTGCGTCGTGCCCTCAAGGAATTCTCGGAGACGCCTCCCTAATTGGTCTGCCCGCTCGCCCATTTCACCGAAGTAGTCGTTTACGTTTTCGGGCAGTGCGTGGCTGGGGAGTGCGTGGAGGGCGACTCTCGCGACACGCCGCGCGAGAGTGTTCATCTGGTTCACGTCGGCGACGGTTTGAAGTGACACGGCGACGTCGCGCGGGTCGCCCTCGTGGCGCACCAGTCGCTGCAATGCGCTTGCCTCCGCCTCAGCAGTCCGGGCGGTCAGGTCGTCGTGGACCCTGATGACGTCTCGCGCTTCACCTTCGTCCGCGAGAGTCAAGGCATTCGTGGCACCCAACATCTGGGCTCCGGCGTGGAGGCAGGCATCCGGGAGCTGCTCGACGATCCGCATTCATCAAGGCTAGGCCCACCGGCGAACGCAGTGGCGTGGCGGTTGGGCTACAGGCGTCTCAATTTTTCCCCGCGTCGAATGGACCAGACCTCGTGGCCGCCCATCTCATCCTCAAGGGCGACCTCGTCGCCGTCGAGGAGTCTCGGGATACCTCCCGTTGGATTAGGTAGCTGCCAAAAAGCATGCGTGATCTTGTCTCTGAAGCCTGCAAAGCCGTCGTCGCCGTCTGCGAGCTCAAAGTCCGATGCCATTTGCAGGGCTCTCCCTTCGTGAACGCGCCGGACCGGCGCAGTTCACCGTCGACATGCAGTTGACCATCGCGATGCCATCGCCGTGCGCCGATTGTGGCTGCACCGACGCCATCATCATCGGCATCAATGGGCAAGACCCGTGCAGTGCGCCGATTGTGGCCGGGTCTGCCGCAGCGCACCGCACTCGTTACAGAACTTCGAGTCCGGCGGCAGCTCAGTACCGCACGACGCGCACACCAGGGCTGCCGCCGTCATGTCACCGCCGCGAATATCGCCCAGCCGCCGTCATGAGCTTCGCGCACATCAATATCGTGTCACCGCTGGCCTCCCAATATGTGCCATATCGCCGCTGACACCGAACCGCTAAGAACACTTTGTTTCAGCTCGTTGCAAGACACCGAAACCCGACCTGCTCCTCGGCTTACACTTCCGCCGTGTTCTCCGAGACGCGCTATGCGATAAACGGGGACTTGAACGTCGCCTATCGCGCCTCGCGCGAAGGTTCTCGCGACATCGTGGTCATCCCGACCTGGTTCACCAACTGTGAGGTCGTTCCGGAACTGCCGTCCATTCAAGGGTGGGTCGAGGCGATGACATCGCTCGGTCGGCTGATTTTCTTCGACCAGCCAGGCATGGGAGCCTCCGATCCCGTCACTTCGGGCACGCCGGCGACCGTGGAGCAATGGGCCGACAGCATCACTTCGGTGCTCGACGACCTCGAAGTTAGCGAAGCGGTCCTTCTCGCGGGCGTCGGCGGGGTCGCCGCGGGGGCGCTGTTCGCGGCAACATATCCGTCGCGCACAGCCGGGCTGGTCGTGCTGGAGGGCTACGCGGATCCGAGGGCTGAGCGCACTGACGGGCTCGTTCCTGAGGAAGTCCTCGCTGCAATGGTCGGTGTGTGGGGCACCGGGGAGTTCCAGCATGTCTTGAATCCGGACATGCCGTGGAACGAGGAGATCCGGGCAGCGTCGGCCCGGATGGAACGCCTGTCGGCGAGCCCACGAACCGCTGCCCACATGATGGCGCTCATGGCCGAAATGGATGTGCGGGCCTTGCTTCCGGCAATCCGCGTGCCCACCCTCGTCATCCACCACACCGACGACCCGGTGATCCCACCCGCGTGGGGCAAGTACATCGCTGAGCACATCTCGGCACTAGACACCGGGTACACCACCGACGCGTATCCCCCGCAATGCGACGCCAATGATCCAGAGACCACCGCGATCATTGCTGGTCTGCAAAGGGGTGGGGAGCGCCGTCCTCGATCGGTGGAAATGTCACGCTGTCTCGCTGTGGGTGAAGCAGTTACGCGGTATCGCTGCGTCTCGACTGGTGGCGACAATCACGAGATCCAAGCCGGCGGCGGGAGCTTCAGATCCTCGCCGAGAAGCGCTTCCACAGTCTCAAGGGCTCCCTCGACCCACCCTTGATCGGTCGACCAGGCTTCACCGACAATGTGTAACGCTGTGCCCGGTATCGCCGTTCGCACGGCGGGCATGACCTCCCAGCTCTTCACGCCCTGATTCCACGTATGCCAACCCGAGACATACGGCTCGTCACCCCAATTGACGAAACCCGCGGACGCAATCGTCGGCGTCTGCTTGAGGTCGTGCACGGCAACGATTTGGCGGAGTAGCTCGGTGGCCATCGGCCCTCGGGGATCGAGTATGGTGAAGCCGGCGGCGTTGGGCTGCTCCAATTGGCGTAGGCCGGACCAGAAGTCGATCGCCGGGCCGTCGAAGTATGCCATCGTCGCGGCTCCAGTGAATCCGGCCGGACGGCCCGGCTCGGTGCCGAAGTAAAAGAGCTGCCGCGCCGGCATATCGGTCACCGCGCGGCCGCTCGACAGCCCGAGCGAGCGCCACCACGGCTCAGGGTGAGCGACGAAAGCTTTGGCAAGCGGGCGAGGCGTGATCGTCGCAAGCAGTCTCGACACCGCAGACGTCTTAAGCGCCGGGCAGTCAGGCATGCGTTGGATTGCTCGCTGCGGTATCGCCAAGATGACGCGCCGAGCTTTCACTCTGTGCTGCCCATTCGCCGTTGTAAAGACAAGCTCGTGTACGTCGCCGCCGTCCGTCGGGGTGCGAAGCGAGTCGAGACGATGCCCGCTATTTACGGCCGTGCCATTACCTCGCAGCGCTGCGGCAAGCCCGTCGGGAAGTGCCGACATTCCCTTGACAATGGTCTTGTACTCAGGGTTGTTCGCGAAGTCGGCGAGCAGCCACGGCAACGCCTCGGCCGCATTCCAGTCGCGCGGGATTGAACTGTAGCCGCCGCCGTCGTCGATCAGCATCACCGCCTCGTAGGACAGATTGCGGTTTAAGAAGTTCCAGAAGCCCCAGTCGCTCAGGGGCCGTCCATCGAGCACCAGCTGTCGCTTGACGGTGCTCCATTTTTCGGGCGTCAGCGTTTCGCCATCTGGCACGAGATCGCGAATCGCTCTGACCGTCAGCGCGGTTGGATCGTCGCCGGCTTCGTCGCTCGCGAGCGCGTAGGGAATTGCACCAGGGCGCGCGTAGTCGGCGGCGGTCCAGTGCTTGCCGCGAAGGTAGATCAGATTCTCGGGGCCGCCCATCGGAAACGGCCGAACGTCGATTCCGAGATGACTCACCAGCGAGGTGATGATTCGCTGGCTGGTGAGGTACCGCATGCCGCCGAACTCCGCGACGAGGCCGCTTGTGCCGGGCATATTGACACTCAAGAGGCGGCCTCCAATTCGGTCTGTCGCCTCGAAAACCGCGATCTTGTCGGCCGGAACGGGGCCGTTGGCGAGGCGCCAGGCGGCGTAGAGTCCCGCGATGCCACCGCCGATCACGGCGGTGTCGAGTGCTCCATCCTCAGTTCGCTCGAACGCGCAGGCTGCGGGAGCGACGGCCAGCGCAGCGACGCTCGTGGCGGCTGCGCCGAGAAATCGTCGGCGAGTCAGACCGCGACCGTTGTCGTCGATCTGCAGTTCGGCCATGGTTGCCTTTCTGGATCGACGGCTCGAAGATCATCATCGCCACAAACGCCGGTTTGCGCGCCGAATTAGCCACGCTCGTCAACGATTTCTCAGCTCTTAACGACGAGCTGTGACCTCGCCTGGAAGACCACAAATACCGATGGGAATTCCATAGCTACGGGCTGCCGGAGGGATACGACAAGCTAGTTGTCGCCGACATCATCGTTTATTCATCGACAATGATCGAGATTTGCCCGGAATTGTCGGGTTCTGACCGGAACTTAGATCCAATCAAACACACTGCGGCACAAGCAATTATCGGTATGAACGATACCGCCAAGATCGTCGGTTTGGTAATACGTAGGTCGCGGGTTCGAGTCCCGCCCGCCCTACCTTACATAATCGCCAGGTATGCAAAACCTCCCGGACGAGAGCTAGCTCTGCCAGTCGTTGGAGCCGTCGTTCTTGGTGTAGGTGCCGGTGGAGTTCTTGACGATGATGGGATCGCCGGCGCCGAAGTTGTCGAAGAACCACCTTGCGTTGGCGGGGCTGATGTTGATGCAGCCGTGACTGACGTCGCGCTTACCCTGGTCATCCACAGACCATGGAGCGCTGTGTACGAAGTCGCCGCTGTCGTCGAAACGGACGGCTAGCTCGACCGTCGTCTTGTATCCGTACGTCGAGTTGACCGGAACTCCGTAGGTCGAGGAATCCATGACTACCGAGGGCATCTTCTCTTGAACGTAGTAGGTGCCGTTTGGGGTTTGGTGGCCGCCGGCTGCCATACCCATCGACATCGGGATGGTCTTCTCCACGGTCCCGTTGCGGGTGACGGTCAGTTGGTGCGTGGCGTCGTCGGCCGTGGCCACCAGCGTGTCTCCCGTATTGAAGCTGGACACCGTGCCACCCGCATCGACGGTCACCGCGGTGTGCGCGGGCCAGAAGCTCAGCGGGCGCCAGCGCAGCTGCGTGGGGGTCATCCAGTAGAATTTGCCGGGAACCGGCGGCACCGAAGAGACGTGGACGGCGCTTTCGGCTGCGCCGGAGTCATCGACCTGCCCGGGGAAGTTGATGATGATCGGCTGGGCCACACCCACCGTCGCACCGTTGGCAGGTACGAACCTCGGCGGCCCGAATGGTGCTGTGCCGGTGAACGGTGTCGGGTCCTGCCCCGCAGCGGGGCCCGCGACAACCCCTGGATCGCCGGGACCCGGATCCGGATCCGCCAGCGCGGGACCCACACTCAGCACCAGCACCCAGCCCAATATCGAAGCCACTCCGGCTGCCTTCAGAGTGGCGAAGAGGCTTCCCTTCGTCCAGCCCGACATATACATCCTTCCAGTCACTTTCTGAAAACAGTGTCGCATAGCGCCCAGGCCAGCTATCTCTTCCGCCGCCTGGCCCCTCGCCAGGCCTAGCTAACATCTCCGTGTACGCGGCGTGTACGCGACCGGCGGCGATTTGTAGCCGCACCGGAGCCGTCCCGCGACCGTACTCGCAACGCGCAAATATGGTGTCTTGCAAGCGATATGCTGCGTTCGGCTACCTGTTTCTGCTGGTAGCAGAAACCCGGCGTTTCGTTCTTAAAATCCGCACAGTCTGGGTTCGAGTCCCAGTGGGGGCACTGGGAAACGCCTCGTACAGGCTATTTTCGACGGCCCGCCCGACGAGTATCACCGCCCACCGCCGTGGCGGAATGAACAGCCACCGCGGGCGACCGCGGGCGAGTGCAAACCCCGCACCCGACTTCCAGTGTTGGCGGCTCAGCCCGAGTTCCGCCCAGCCAAGCCCCCGGTGCGGACCAGGACGACCAGCCCGATCGCGGCCGCGGGCACGGTGGCGACACTGGCCCACCGGGTCGTGAAATGCGCGATCTGATTGCTGGTCGCCAGCACCACCACCACGGCGATGTCGACGTACGTGTGGAAATGATGGAGCGCGGAAAGCTGGGAGATAAGGGGATGAGCATCCGGAGCGCCGGCAGGAGAGCGCTCGGCGACCCGGTAGCAAAACCGCCTGGTCCGACATTGCCACCAGGTTTACGGGTGATCGGCATCCCCGAACTTTGCTGGCATTCCATGAAATACCCTGACGGTCGTGCTGGGATTCGCGGTGCCGCAATTCGGCGAGTCCGCCCACGACGATCTGGCCCGGTTCGCGACCACCGCCGAACAGCTCGGCGCCGGTAGCCTGTGGGTCGGCGACCGGCTGCTGGCGGCGGTGAATCCCACTGTCGGATACGCCGGTACGGACACCGTGCCCGAGCAGTTCCGCACGAATCTGGACCCGTTCATCGCGTTCGCTGTCACCGCGACCGCGACGACGACCGCGCGACTCGGCAGCAGCACGCTGGTGGCGCCCTGGTATCCGCCGGTGCAGCTAGGCCGCCAACTGACGAGCATCGACGTGGTCAGCCGCGGCCGGCTGCTCGCCGGGTTCGGCATCGGCTGGTCGCCCGACGAATACCGGGCCGCGGGCGCAGAGTTCCGCGACCGCGGCGCACAGCTCGACGAGTTGTTGGACGTCCTGATCGCGCTGTGGACGACGAACCCGGTGCAATACAAGGGTGCGCGCTGGTCGATCCCCGACTCGTGGGTCGGCCTCAAACCTGTACAGCAACCCCACCCGCCGATCTGTCTGGCCGCATCCGCTCCGGCGGCGCTGAAACGGGTCGGCGAACGCGCTGACGGCTGGCTGCCGGTGGTGCGAGTACCCGGAGGCGTGAGCCTCGACGTGCTCGACAGGCGACGTCAGAACATCGACGCGGCGGCGCGCGCCGTCGGACGCGACCCGTCGGCGATCGCCAGTCACGTCCGGATCAACGTCGCCGAAGGCACTTCCTTCGACGACGTCGCCGAAGCCGTTCGCGTGCTGGCAGACAACGGTTACCCCGACAGCTTCGTGGACCTGATGTATGCGGTGACCGGGACCGACGCCCAGCTGGAGTGGGTAGAACGGCTGCTGGCACGGTGACCGACGACGGACTCCTTGCGGTCGTGGAACGCTCAACACAACCCGCCAGTTTGGGGGCGCGGCTGAACGTTTACAGATTTACTGGACTGGATTTTTCGAGCGCGTAACGGCGTACGGTCCATCTGTGTCGGCACGGTAAGCCGGAACCTGGGAGTCTTGCTCTTCAGAAGTTTGAGGCGGTGCTATGCGAATTGTCGTCGACCTGAATCGCTGCCTCGGGTATGCGCAGTGCGTCCCGCTGGCGCCGGAGGTGCTCAAGCTCAGCGGAGAAGAGACCTTGACCTACAACCCCAACCCCGATGACAGTCAGCGTTTGCGCGTTTTGCGGGCCGCAGCCTCATGCCCGGTGCAAGCGATCATCGTCGACCAGTTAGACGACGGGTAGCAGGCCCGTCATGAGCAACGAGAACGGCTTCAAGGACAACGGTCGGATCGTTGTCGTTGGTGCGTCACTCGCGGGGCTTCGCGCCGCAGAGGCATTGCGCAAAGAGGGCTTCCGGGGCCACCTGACCATCATTGGTGATGAGCCGAACGAGCCGTATGACCGGCCGCCGCTGTCCAAGCAGGTACTCGCCGGGTGGGTAAACGCCACGGCGACCAAGCTGCCACGGATGCGCGATGTCGACGCCGAGTGGCGCCTCGGAGTCGCCGCGACCGGTCTGGATCGAGTCAACCGCCTTGTACGCCTCGCCGATGGCAGCGAGGTCGAGGGGGATCGGCTGCTGATCGCGACGGGTGTGCGGTCACGCAAATGGCCCAACCCCGACGAAGCCGCCCTCGAGGGCGTGTACACCCTGCGCACGAGCGCCGACGCGGCGCGGCTGCAGGCCGCGCTGGCCGCCAAACCACGGCGTGTGCTGATCATCGGCGTCGGGCTTCATCGGCTCGGAAGTGGCTTCGGTGTGCCGCGACCTCGGGCTGAAGGTCACCGTCGCCGAGCGCGGCCCCGCCCCGCTGTCCGGTCCCCTGGGCGGGGTGATCGGCGCGATCGCCGCCGAAATGCAGCGTGAGAAACGGGTGGACCTGCGCACCGGGGTCTCGGTGCTGGAGATGGAGGGCGACGCGAGTGGCCACGTCCGTCGCGCGCGCTTGTCCGACGGCAGCACCCTCGACGTCGATGTGGTGGTGACCTCGCTGGGGTCGATCCGCAACATCGAGTGGCTCGACGGGGCCGGGCTGGCCGCCGGGTTCTGGGGGGTGGGCTGCGACGCCGGCTGCCGCGCATTCGATGTCAACGGGGTGGTGACCAGCCGCATCTTCGTGGCCGGCGACATCGCCCGCGCCCCGCATGTGCTCTACGACTATCAGTTTCTGGCCATGGAGCACTGGGACAACGCCGTGCTGGGTGCCCAGGTCGCGGCACACAACATGGTGTGTGATGAGACAGAGCGCTGGCCGCATTTGCTGATTCCGCAGTTCTGGTCGGGCCAGTTCGGCGTCAACATCAAGTCCGTCGGGGTGCCCTCGTTCGGTGACGAAATCATGTTCACCCAGGGCTCGGTCAAGGAGCGCCGGTTCGCGGCAGCCTATGGGCGGCGCGGACGCATCGTCGGTGCGGTCACGTTCAATCACGGCAAGTGGATCCCGTACTACGAGGCGCAGATCGCGCGCTCGGCGCCGTTTCCCCCGAATCCGGCCGGTACTGATTTCCCCGAGGACATGCGCGTGATACCGGCCGAGTTCCCGGCCCGCGGCGTGCCCACCGAGACCCCGGACGTGGTGTTGACCGGTCACGACCCATCCGAGCGCCGCGCCGAGTTCCGGCCCCGCCGGGGCGGACCGACCTGACAGTCAAAAGCTCAGAAAGACACCGTGATTCAGATAAGGGAAGCGCTATGACCCCGGAACAGGCCTGGAACGAGGCCATGAAGCTTGAGAACCGCGCGAACCCTTACCCGTTCTTCGACGAACTGCGCAAGACGCCGGTCGCGCGGGTAACCAACGGCGTCTACGCCGTCACCGGGTACGCGGAACTCATCGCGCTGGCACACGACCCGCGGGTGAGCTCCGATATGCGCAGAAGTCCGCTCGGCGCCCGCCCCCAGGAAATCGTCGACCCCTCGGTCACCGAGATGATCGAACGGTACGGGCAGGACTTGAGTTTCATCCAGCAGGATCCGCCCGACCACGACCGGGCTCGGCGCTCGTGCATGCGCTACTTCGGACCGCCCCACTCACCGGACGTAATTCCCAGCCAGGAGCCGTTGTGTCAGCAGATCGTCAACGACCTGCTCGACAAGGCGATGGGTAAGACCCGCATCGATATCGTCGACGAGTTCGCCTATCCGCTGCCGGTTGACGTCATCTGCCACATCTTGGGTGTGCCGCTCGAAGATGAACCGCAGTTCCACAGCTGGATCGCCGACGCGATGGCTGGCATCTTCGACCTGGGTCCCGAGATCGAAACCGGGGAGGGCGAGGCCCGGCGCGCCAAAGGTGTCGAGGCCGCCCAGGAACTGAAGAAATACATCATCGGGCTGGTCGAACGCGCCGCGAAATCCCCCTGTCCGGGCATGATTTCGCAGTTGGTCCACGATGACGGACCCGATGGGCCGATGTCGCCAAGCGAGATTGTGAACAACATTATCCTGTTGTTGGTCGCCGGTCATGACTCCACTGTCAACCTGATTTCGCACTGCGTGCTGACGGTGCTGCGCAACCCGGGGTCGTTCGAATTATTACGCAGCAGAACCGATTTGATTCCCGGCGCCATCGAAGAAGTGCTGCGGCTGCAGTCCTCGGTACAGTTCTTCCCCAGCCGCTCGGCGCTGGCGGACATCGAGATCGCCGGCACGACGATCCCCAAGGGCTCGCCTATCTTCTTGATGTACGGCGCGGCCAACCGCGACCCAAGGCGCTTCCCCGACCCAGATACCTTCGACCCTGAACGCCAAGACAACGAGCACGTCGGTTGGGGACGCAGCATTCACGTCTGCTTCGGTGGGCCGCTGGCCCGCCTGGAGGTCAACACCGCATTCGAGGCGTTCCTGAGCCGCGTGAAAAACCCACGACTGGTGGAAGACCCACCGCCGTACCGGATCAGCCAGGTATTCCGGGGCCCGCGGCACGTGTTCATCGATTTCGACCAGATTTGCCCCCGGGGGCCGACGCATCACCGAAGAGAAGATCCGTCGAATAACGACGACATCGAAGGTAGACCATGACGCGGTTCGGTCAGGGGTGTGCGGCGAGGAAGGTTTCGCTGGACAGGCCGGCAGTGAGCTCCCCGACGTCGAAGGGTCTGTCGAAACGGGCGTGAAGTT
Organism: uncultured Actinomycetota bacterium; assembly: GCA_963813275.1. GTDB lineage: Bacteria > Actinomycetota > Actinomycetes > Mycobacteriales > Mycobacteriaceae > Mycobacterium. Next base: position 21,618 of record CAWEYH010000011.1, read on the forward strand.
GCGCGGGATCGGTGAGAAGGCTTATCTCGTAAGTCTGTCGCGCGAACAGCCGTCCGATACGGGGGTAGAGCCAACGCATCAATGCCCGCTCCCCGGCGGTGCAGCGCGCAGCGCAGTAGCCAACGTGTCCCACTTCGTCGGTGAGGATCTCGCTGTAGAGTCGCTCGATGCGCGCGGCCACGTCTGGTTCGTCGGCGAATAACTCAACGCCGACGCGGCGCAGCTCGTCGAACAGTACGCAGCCCGCCATTTCCGCCGCGCCCACGAACGCGAATCCGAGTCGTTCGGGCAGAAACACTGCGATCTTGACGAACTGGCGCATTACGAGGGGCGGCGCGACGACCTGGAAGGGCAGATCGAATACGTCCAATACATAGGCAAGCAGTCGGGTGTGGTAGTGCTCCTCGAGCTCCATGTACACGCGTTCGGGCGGCACGTCATCGCCGCTGTTGTTTCCGTAGGTCTCCCCTAGGCCGACCCCGAAACGCTCGGCCTGGTTTAGCTTGGCGGTGGCTAACAAAAACAGCATCTCGCTGTCGACACCTGGCTCGGGTCGGCGACGGCGCAAGTTGCGCATGAACACATGCCGGTCGATACGGTGCGACGAGCGAACAGGGTCTTCTTCTAGTCCGTCGAAGAACTCCTCTCGGCTGGCAAGGCGTCGATTGAGAAGGTCGGCGTCGCCGTCGCGTTTCTCTAGGTAGGTCCGGTAACCCTCGATACCCGAGCTGTTCATCGTGTCTCCATTCCTTCAACGATCGTCATCACATAGCGGTCTAACAACGCGGTCCGTGCCCGAGACGGAGGCCCTGCGGTAGCCAGCAACGCGAACAGGCCGGTCATGAAGATCACGCCGAGTTCAGCCGGGTCCGCGCCCCGAGGCACCCGTCCCGCAGCCTGCGCGTCAGTGATTGCGGCGATTACGAATTCGGCGAGCGGATGCTCTTCCAGCGCGTCCTCGACTGGCCGCGTCGACGAGAAGTGCAACCCCAACATGTCCCGAAAGATCACCGGACCCAACCGCCGCTCCGCAGCGAGCACCTGGCGTACCAGCCCCCTGAGCATCGACGCCAGATCGTTAGGTGAAGTCGTTAAGGTGTCGAGTCTTGCCACGATCTTGGCCTCTTCGGCACGCTCCAACTCGACCAGCACATGCTCCTTGGTCGGGAAGTGGAAATAGAACGTGCCCCGTACCACCCCGGCCGCTCGCGCAATTGCGCTGACATCAGCACCAGCCAGTCCGCACCGACCGATCTCGGCCACGGCCGTGTCGAACACACGCGCCCGGGTCTCAAGCCGCTGCGCCTCCCGCACTCCCACGACCGACGAACCGCATTCGGTGGGGGATGTGATCGAAGGCATGTGCGGACCGTACGCAATTTCATTGCCGCCTGTCAATGACAAGCGTCAACGAAATAGTAGTGATCGTTTCGGCGACCGCCACCGCAAACGCACATCCGACGGCGAAAGGGGCCGATCGGGATGCGCCGTCTCTGGAATCTAGGGCGGCCGAAATCATGTTCGCGGAAGCCGACCGGGTTGCTGTCGTCTGAATCAACAGCGCCACCAGTCGATATGAGCGGTTCAGCTATCTGTTCACGTTGCTCAAAGAAACCCGCACTCTCCTCAATATCCGCCCACTCTGGGTTCGAGTCCGACTGGGGGCACGGGAATCCCGGCTACCTGCCCGTCCGCTCGCGGTGCTTGCACCCCGGCCAGCAGCAGGGCCGGCGCTGGCCTTCCTCGAGCTCCTCCTGAGTCCGACGAATGCGGCGCTCTCGCGTCATCTCCTGCTTGGCATCCTCGACCCAGCAGATGAACTCGTTGCGTGCCAAGGGCGTGATGTCCTTCCAGGCAGCGAGTGCTGTGGCATTGGCGATCAGCGCCTTGCGCAGATCTACAGGCAGCTTGTGTACAACACCACCGGGTACTTGCTGGCTGCTCACACGGCCAGGGTAGTCGCAGCCGAGACGGCTCCGCCCAGGCCTGTTTCAGTAACCTCTGCAGACGGGGTCTCGATTCCCGCAAATGTGAAGTGGCCCTGCGGTTTTAGTACGCGTAGCGGGGGGCTGCAGGTCGTCCGTGTTCGGTTAGTCCGGCGAGATGGGAAGCCCAGGGCACACGGTGATGTATCCGATGCTCGGCGAGACCCATTCGCGCCACTGTTTGTGGCTCATGTTGGCGGTGAGTTTGTCGCACAGCTGGTTGGGATCGGCAAGGGCAGGTGACAGCAGCACCGTTCCGTCCAGGGTTCCTGAGACGGCCAGCCGTCCGTCCTCGCTCACCGCCACACTTGCGACGATGTCCGACATCGTCAGCGGCGCCGCGGTTGGGGTGCCGGTGGACGTGTCCCACAACCGCAGGGTTTCATCCCAACCGCCCGTTGCCAGTTGATGTCCCACTCCGAAGGCCACTGCGAAGACCTGGCTGGAGTGACCCACCAGGGCACTTTTCGGCATCGGCCTTTGGGTACGGGGATCCCAGAGCTCCACGACGCCGTCCGCGCGTCCGGCAGCGACGGTGTCGCCGTCGCGGCTGTATGCGACGCCCGTGATGGGGACCGTTCCGGGGTTCGTCATGACGGTTCCCTCGAGTTGCGTGGTGTCTGTGTTCCACACCCGCAGGCCGTCGCTATAGCCGGCGACGAGGTGATGGCCGTCTGGGCTGAACACCAGCCCGTAAAGGGTTGTGTTGTGTGAGTCAACGGTCATTGGCTGGCCCACGGCCCGACCGGTCGCAGCATCCCACAGCTGCACGGCGCCGTCTTGATCGTCGCCTGAGGCGACCTCGCGTCCGTCGCGCCCGAACGCAAAATGAACGAATCCGGGCGAGACGTTGACGTGAACCGGCTGGGCGACAGGTTGGGCCGTCGCCGCGTCCCACACCTGCACGGTGCCGTCGGTTGCCGCGGTCACGATCCGGCCGCCGTCAACGAAACTGAAGAACTGCCTACCCTTGCCACCGAGCTGCAGCGGCGGCAAGGGTTCACCGGAGGTGACGTCCCACTGCTGGACAACGGTATCGCCCGCCGCGGCGACCCGGTGTCCGTCGGGGCTGAACGCAACCTGCGCAATGACCGGGTCCGGGCCCGTCATCGGCTGCCCGACAGTGGCGCTCCAGAGGCGAAGTGTCCCGTCCTGGCTCACGGTGGCGATCTGTCGGCCGTCGGGACTGAACGCCACGTCCCAGACGCCCGCCGTGTGGCCGCTGAGAGTCTGACCGAGCTGCGTCCCGGTGTCGGCGTCCCACAACTGCACTGCGCCGTCGCTGCGGCCGGTAGCCAAGCGATGGCCGTCGGGGCTGAACGCGACAGCGGCGACGGCAGTTAGCTTCGAGGTCCCCACCTGAATGGTGCGGATCAACGTACCGGTGTCGGTGTTCCACAACTCCAGGTCCTGAGCGCCCGCCGCGATGGTGTGCCCGTCAGGGCTGAAAGCAACCCGCCAAACGTAAGCAGGGGTCGAGCCGAAGCCCGCGACCGTCATCGCCGGGGCGTGCGGCTTTCCCGTGGTGGTGTCGATGATCTCGATGGACCCGTCGTTGCCGGTCGCGGCGAACAGCTTTCCGCTGTGGTCGAGCCTCACATCGGTGATTTGAACCCTGTCGTCGTCGAACATCTTGACGGATTTGCGCAGTTGGCCACTACGGGGATCCCATGACCGGATCGTGTCGTCGTAGCCGCCGGTGACAATCAGCCCGCCGTCTGGACTCACCGTGATACAGCTGAGGGTGGCGTTGACGCGCACCGGGTTTCGGACAAGCGCCTCACCGGTGTCGGCCTTCCACAGCCGCATCGTCCCGTCGTCGCTCGCCGACGCAATGGTCTGCCCGTCGGGGGTGAATGCCACGGCGGTCACCCGGTCGGTGTGCCCCTTCATCGGCGAGCCGACCGGTTTACCTGTCGCCGAGTCCCATAACCGCAGCGATCCATCGATTTCCGCCGTCACGATCCGCCTTCCGTCGGGGCTGTATGCCAGCCGGTGCGGAACGGATGACGTGTCGACGATTTTCTGCGTGGTGAACCGGGCAACCTGTGCGTTCAGGATGGGCACGCCGTTGGCCTCGATCGCGTTCGCGGCGAGCAGTTCCTGTAGGGCGCGCACGTCGCCGCCGGGGCTTGCGCCGGCCAGCATCGCTGCTCCTTCGGCGTCGAGTTTGGCCACGGTCGCGTCGTGAAGGCGCCGGATCGCTTCTTGGCGCTGCGCAACGGCGACGACCGCGGCAGCGACGGCCACCACGGTCAGCACGATCAGCCCGGTGATCGCCGCCGCCCGCAGCCGGCGAAACCGCCGCTGCTCGCGCAGGTCGTCACTGGCCAATTGGTCTTTCGGTTTGCCATGAATCGGTGCGGCGAGCGCGGTGATCTTGTCCCGGAATGTAGGTGCGCGGTAGTCCCACGGCGCGTCGCCGCTGACGTCGATGAACAACGGCTCGGCCGGCAACGACCCGGACTCGGTCAGCACCGGTGGGGCCGCGTCGGATACCTGAGGGTCAAACCGGGCGGTGGTTTCATCCCAGGACAATTGCCCGCCGGCCACCACCAGCATGAGCTGCTCGCGGCCCCGGTGTTCGATCCAGTAGCTGACTTCATTGTTCACCCAATGGGACGCCGCGGCCTCTGGCGACAGCGTCACGATCAGGAAGCGGGACCGGTCGAGCGCGTCGGTGATACGGCCCCACAAATCGGGACTGGCCGTCAGGTCGGTGTCATCGCGAAACACCCGCAGCGCCCGTAATTGGCCCAGCCGTCGCCCGATACGGTGCAAGCCCTTCTGAATCCCAGACACCACCGGTCGATCACGATGCGTATAAGACAGGAACGCGTCATAATCCAGCGGCTTTTGCGGTACCGAAGCGGGCGATCCCAAAGCCTGTGCTGCCTCTGACACGATGCCCTCCGGGATCAGGCTTGCAGTCCGTGCGTCGCCGGCACGACAATCAGCCAGCCAATTCTGACAGCGAGCGGCAGCGTCGTCTTGCTAATCACCGCAACGTAAGCCCTGGGGATCACCGACGCAGACGGCTGAGTACGGTCGAACGCATGATGGCGGTGGCCGCGTATCGCAGACAGGTATTGTCGCGGCGCATTCGCCTTTTCGTGGCCGCGACGATTTCGTACAACGTGATCGAAGCGGCTGTAGCGCTGACCGAAGGTGCCCGGGTTTCCTCTACGGCGCTGGTCGGCTTCGGACTGGATTCCGTCATCGAAGTCTCGTCGGCGGCAGCGGTGGCGTGGCAGTTCGCGGGCCGTGACCCTGAGGCGCGCGAGAAAATCGCACTGCGCATCATCGCGTTCTCATTCTTCGGCCTAGCGGTGTACGTCAGCGTTGACGCCGTTCGATCGCTGCTGGGTATCGGAGAAGCACGACATTCCATAGTCGGGATCACCCTGGCCGCCGTCAGTCTCGTGGTCATGCCAATGCTCTCGTACGGGCAGCGACGGGCCGGGCGCGAACTCGGATCGTTGTCGGCCGTGGCAGATTCCAAACAGACGTTGCTCTGCACGTACCTTTCGGCGGTGCTGCTGATCGGACTTCTGCTTAACAGCCTGCTCGGCTGGTCGTGGGCCGACCCGATCGCGGGCTTGGCGATTGCAGGCATCGCGGTCAAAGAGGGCATCGACGCCTGGAAGGGCGACACCTGTTGTCCAACAACGACAACCGTGGATTCGACTACCTGTTGCGAGAGCTGCGACACGGAATGAACTGAGGACCCGTCAACCCTGTTCGACAATGTTCGATTCGCCGGACTTCTCGACATTGGGTGAGCCCGAGTGGAACGTGACTTGATTGCTGAAGCCGGAGGCATTGATGGTGTCCACGGCATCGACGGTGACGATGTTCTGGGCGCCGGAGACGGTGAGCCTCGCACAGTGTCCGGTGATCACGACCGTGTTGGAAAACCCACTCACGCTTACGGAGCTGTCGTTGCACGCGATGGTCTTGTTCGCGCCGGCGCCGGCGACGGAGAGCTCGCCACCGGGAGGTGCGGTGACGCTGCTGGGGGCGCCCGGCCGGCTGCCCGGGATGGAGCTACGGCCGGACGAGATGCTCGGACGACTATTCGGGGGGCCCATTATGAAGCCGCCCTCGGAAAACTTACGCACGCCGTACGCGGCGATGCCCGCCCCGATAGTGATCGCGCCGATGATGAATACCGCGAGAACAATCCAGCGCCCGCCGAAGCCCGCAGTCGTCTTCTGCGGCGGAGGGAAGGGAGCGCCGTAGGTTATCGGCGGCTGTGCCGGTGGATAGGCGTAGCCGGGCCGCGCGGCTCCGAGTTCGGACGTGCGTGCCTGATCGGTGAGCGGGCGCTCCAGCTCCCGGATCCTGGCTTCCGGGTCATCCTGTGGTTCCATCCGCCGAATGTTCCCACACGCGTCGTCCCGGGGGGCGGCAAGAGGCGCCGCCCGGAGCGCGCGCCGAAACGGTACCGACCGCGGGTAAGTGCCCGAGTGGGGCCCGCGTGGAATACCGTTTCGGCGCCACAACATGAGTGGCCCATGCGTTTTGCGAGTGGATTACCCCTCGTTGCCCACGAACAGTGGGCTGAAAATCCGCCGGCGTTCAGGGCTCGTCGATCTCGCAGTGCTCGAGCCACATCTGCAGCGAGTGCAGACCAATGGCCGCAAGCACCATGAGGACCATCGCGCAAATCGCCATGCAGGCGTCCACCGCGCTCACAATCTGTCCATCTCGCGCGCCATGCGGGAGTCTTCGAGGTAACCCATCCGCTTCGGATGGTGGTTGTACCTCGGGCCGTCGTCCGTCGTTGAGCTCGCGAACATCTCGCGGACAGCAGCCGCAAAGTGATTCGCACGGACGCGCCAACCGGTGGTGGGCCGCAACGGCGCCGCTGCGGCGGTGCCGAAGGCGACCTCGGCCTCGGTGATCAGAACCGGCGTCGCCACCGCAGGTGGTGTCAGCGTGGCATCGCCGGTGATCTCCACCGCGTCCGGTTCAACCAGTCGCTGCAGTTGTTCAGTCATTTCGTCCTCCTGGACCTCGTGGCCGGACGGACCGGCCGTTGATGACAGGAACATATGGCCGCGAATATCGGCTGATCACGCGTAGTGGACTACCTAAAAGTGCGGGACGGGTACCCCTGCGGTATCCGCGTAGGGCGGCGGACGTTTCTCATACATCCTGTAAATCGGTTGTGTGGGTCATAAAATCTGGCGATGGCCATTCAGTGGCGTACAGCAGAACTCGGCACGTCGTTGGGGCTGCTGGAATCCACCCTGAAGAGCAACCGAGAGGTCGGTGCGGTTCTCTCCGGCCCCCCGGGCGTCGGCAAGACGGTCCTCGCCCGCACGGCCGTTGATCGATTCTCGCAGCGACACACGAAGGCGACGGTCCGATGGCTGGCCGGCACGGCCTCCGCCCGCCAAATCCCGTTCGGCGCGTTCAGCCATCTTGTCGAGATCGCCGGTGTGGGCGACTCGGCCACGCTGCTGAGAAACGCGCGCGCGTCGCTCCTGCAACGGCACGGCTCGACCCTGACCCTGGGCATTGACGACGCCCATCACCTGGACAATTTGTCGGCAACCTTGGTGCACCAGCTCGCGCTCACCCGGTCGGCGCGGCTGATCGTGACCGTGCGCGCGGGCGAACCGGCCCCCGATGCGATCACGGCGCTGTGTA
>CAWEYH010000012.1:0-39738 GCA_963813275.1 uncultured Actinomycetota bacterium
AGAGGTACGCCGCGGTGCCCAAAATCACGCTGGTGGAGGTGATCTTGGCCTCTGCGATCGCGCGCACCAACCCGAAATCGGCGATCTTCACGTCACCGTCGTCGGAGATCAACACGTTCTCGGGTTTGACGTCGCGGTGCACGAGGCCGTCGTGGTGGGCAACGGCCAGGCCGCCGAGCACCGGGCCGAGGACTGCGGCCACCGCGTGCGGCGGCATCGGGCCGCGCTCGACCAGCAACTCGCGCAGGGTGCCGCCCTCGACGAGCTCCATCACCAGGAACGGGTGCTGGCCGTCGATGCCCTGGTCGTAGACGGCGACAAGGCCGGGGTCCTTCAACTTGGCAACGGCGCGGGCTTCGCGCTGAAAACGGGTGAGGAACTGATGGTCGCCTGCATAGCGGGAGTCCATGACCTTCAAGGCCACTGGCCGATCCAGCCGGAGGTCCAGGCCGCGGTACACCCGAGACATCCCGCCGGTGGCGATCAACGTGTCGACGCGGTACCGCCCGTCCAGCACGACCCCGGCGAGCGGGTCGGATTGCTGGTGGGTCTCCACCGCACACATGGTACGGAGCCAACTGTGCTCGCCGACTGCCTCACGTGACCGCGTCGCGCGTCCTACACTCGGGCCGTGAGCAGTATTCCGGCCGCTGACGATGTGCTCGACCCTGCCGAAGACGTCTACGACCTGCCCCATGTCGCCCAATTGATGGGCGTCCCGGTCACGAAGGTCCAACAACAACTGCGAGAGGGGCACCTCGTCGGCGTCCGCCGCGAAGGTGCGGTGGTCGTGCCGAAGGTCTTCTTCGACGCCACCGGCCACGTCGTCAAGAGCCTGGCCGGGTTGCTCGTCGTCCTGCACGACGGCGGATACCGCGACACCGAGATCGTCCGGTGGTTGTTCACTCCCGACCCGTCGTTGACCATAAGGCGCGACGGACAGTTGGAACGGCAGGACAACGCACGGCCGGTCGACGCGCTGCACTCGCACCAGGCCCGCGAGGTGGTGCGTCGCGCGCAGGCGATGGCATATTGACCCGACCCTGGGTCGTGGCTCATTGAGTACTCACCGGTTGTTCGGCCGGGTTGTCGTCGGTGGTCTTGTCCCGCGGGGGTTCCTGCGACTTGTACAGCGAATACCAGGCGCCCACCGCAACGGCGGTCGCCAGCAGCACATGGATCCACGAGTACATGCCATGTGAGCCATCGGGTTTGAAGATCACCATGATCCAGGTGGAGAAGCCCGCGATCGCCGCGATGGCCTGCCTGCTCTGCGCCAACGCCGACAAGACGGCCAGCGGCCAGGTGTAGTACCAGGGCAGCGCGGCGGGAACGAACAGCACCACGATCACCATCGCCCACGCGATGCCGGTCAGCACCCGGCGGTCGGTCTGCCGGAACCACCACCACAGCAGCGGAAGCGAGATGGCGATGATCGCGATCCCGACGATGCGGGCGACTTCGAGCACGGCGTAGAAGTTGACGGGAAAGAACAGACCGCCGAGCGCGTTGACCAGATTCGAGAAGGCGGTGGGCACCGTCAGCCAGTTGATGATCTTCACCGATCCGGCCAGTGCGGTCAGCCAGCCCAGTCCGACCCCGGCCAGCGCCGACAGCACGGCGAACACCGCAAGGAAGATCACGATCGAGCCCGCCGCCGCCGCCGCGAAGGCGTTGCGCGGCGAGAGGTTCCGGCGCTCGGACAGTTGCCGTGCCCACACCCACACCATGAATGGAAGGGCCAGTCCAGCAGTGGCTTTCACGGCCACCGCGACAACGATCAGCGCGTTGCCCGCAATCGGGTGGCGCTGGAATATCAACGCGATGCCCGCCGCCATCAAGCCGACCATCAGCATCTCGTTGTGCACGCCGCCCATCAGATGGATGATCACCAACGGGTTGAGCACGCAGATCCACAACGCGGCCGTTCCGTCGGCGCCGACGTGGCGGGCGATCCGCGGCGCCGCCCAGATCAACAGCACGAGCCCGGGCAGCATGCACAGCCGCAGCACCATGGTGCCCAAGATCACGTGGTCGCCGACCAGCATCGTGACGAACTTCGCGACGATCAGGAACCCAGGCCCGTACGGCGCGGTGGTGGTTGTCCAGATCGGACTCACGTTGTCCAACAACGAGTTCGGGTTGTCGACCGGCCCGACGAGATACGGGTCGAACCCGTCGCGCAACAATGCGCCCTGCGCCAGATACGAGTAGGTGTCACGGCTGAACACCGGCACCGAGAGCAACAGCGGGGCCAACCAGAAGCCGGTGGTGGCCACCATCGTGTACTCGCGCGCCGAGCCGTCGATCACCCTGCGGCCCAGCCACAACCATGCGAGCAGCATCATCGCGACGCCGCCCCACAGCAGCACCGAGGACAGCACCAGCCCGTGGCCGAAGCGGAGCCAGGACAGGTGCAGCGACTCCAGCACCGGATCGTGCAGCCGCGTGCTGCCTGCACCGAGGCCACCCGCGGTGATCAATATCGCGCCGAGACAGCCGAGCAGCGCGGGCCGCGCCTCCGGCGCTCTGGTGAACGCGGACAGCCGCGCGAAGGGCGTCACGGACTCAGGCGGACCGGTTCGCGGCCAACCTGGCGAGCTTGGAAAGGCCCGCCTTCGCCTGCGGGTCGATCGGCGCGACACTCAGTGCTTCGACCGAGCGGCCGGTGAGCATGTCGATGTGCTGCTCGACGGCGGCCAGCGCCCCAACCGACTCGATGGCCAGGCACAATTCGCGCACCTGCGCATCCGACAGCTCCGTGCCGATCGAGGACCGCAGCAGTTCGGCGGCCATCGGATCGGACCTGTCGGCCAACTCGACGGCCTCGGCGAGTAGCACCGTGCGCTTGCCGGACCGCAGATCGTCGCCCGACGGCTTGCCGGTCACCGCGGGGTCGCCGAACACGCCGAGCACATCGTCACGCAGCTGGAAGGCCACTCCGATGTCGGTGCCCACCTCGTGGAAGATCGCCTGCACGTCGGGCCGGTCGGCGGCCGCGGCAGCCCCCAGCTGCAACGGCCGGGTGACGGTGTAGGACGCGGTCTTATAGGTGTTGACGGTCATCGCCGACGCGACCGTCGTCGCCCCGCTGGACTCGGCGACGATGTCGAGGTATTGCCCACCGAGCACCTCGGTGCGAATGTCGCCCCAAACCCGCTGGACACGTCGCCGCGCATCCGCGGAGAGCTCAGTCGCCGCGACGATGTCGTCGGCCCACACCAGAGCGAGATCACCGAGCAGGATCGCTGCCGACATCCCGAACTGGTCGGCCGATCCGCGCCAGCGGCGGTCGCGGTGCTTCTGGGCGAACAACCGGTGCACAGTGGGCAGGCCGCGCCGGGTGGCAGAGTCGTCGATCACGTCGTCGTGCACCAACGCGCACGCGTGAAGGAGCTCCAGCGCCGCGAACAAGAGGAGAGTCGACGGGTCGACCGCGTCGTTTGGGCCTTCGGCGACCGCGCGCCAACCCCAGTAGGCGAATGCGGGGCGCATCCGCTTGCCGCCGCGCAGCACGAATTCCTCGAGCGCTGCGGTCAGGTCGGCGTAGTCGGTGCCGATGTAGGCGCAGTGACTGCGGCGCTCCTCGAGATACTCCCGCAGTTGGTCGGTCACGGCGCTGGCCAACTCGATGGCTGACGGTGCCGCTGTATCCACGCTCAGCGCGGCGCCCCTTTCAGTTGATTTCGCCGTGAGTGCATCCAGAGTAGAGCCTGCCACCGGTTTTGTAGCAAGCCAGGACGGCTGCTAGTCGCGGGAGGGGGCCGCTGGATCGACGAACCGGGGGGACTGGTCGCGGTTCACCCACGCCAGTGCCGCAACGATGCCTGCGACCAGGAATGACGCCAATGCGAGCCAGATCGCCGCCCCGGTGAACGAGCGGGCGCTCGGATCGGTGTAGCGGGCCTGGGCGCTCATCGTGCTCACCACGCCTGGCTTGAGTTTCCACTCGACGACCTCGGCGGCCACCTGGTCGCCGTTGGTGGACGTCACCTCTCCGGGAAACGACACCGACAGCGACACGTCCGCGTCGGGATCGGTCAGCGACGTCAGGTCGGCGCGCCCGTCCAGGATCACCAGATCGCCTGCGCGGCGCAGTGACAAGTCCACGCCCGCCGCGTCGCGGTTCATGTTGGCCAGCTGGGGCAGCTCGGCGAAGGTCAGGTCGGAGAACACCGCCTGCGAGCCGACGTAGTCGTCCCTGCTGTAGTCGGAGATCGCCACCTTGTTGGAAAACGGCAGGTTGTTCAGCAGCTGCGGGCCCTTGTCGTCGGCCGCACGGGGTTTGGCGGCCGCGGTGATCTGCCCCGACACCCGGTCGTCGGGGGAGACGGTGATGCTCGCCCTGACCCGCACGCAGCCGACGGCCGTCGGAAGGATCGCAAGCAACAGCACGATCGCCAGCAGGCGGATGCGGCGGCGATTCGGCACGAGGTCATCGTGCCAGATGAAGGGCGCTACAGCGGTAGAGACCGGCCGAGGATCGCGAAGGCGCGGGGGTCGCCCGCGAAGTGGTAGCCGCGGATGACGTCGGTGAAGCCGAGCCTGCGGTACAGCCGCCAGGCGCGGTTGGACTCCCCGTTGATCTCCGGGGTGGACAGCAGCACGTGGGACTCGCCGCGACCCGCAAGCAGCCGGCGGGCCAGCGCCTCACCGAGCCCGCGTCCCTGAGCGCGGGGGTGGATGTGCAATTCGGTCAGCTCGAAATAGCTCGACATCAGCTCGGCGATCCTTGACCTCTCGGCACCGACCCGCTGCAGGCCCGCGACGACCTGTTGCTGCCACCATTGGTCGGGGGCGCCGCCGTAGCCGTAGGCGACCCCGACGATCGGTGCGCTGCGCAGGTCGGCGGCCGGATCCGGGTCTCCGGTGTCCGGGATCTCCACCGCGGCGACGGCCTTCCAGCCGGTCCTGCGGGTGTGCTCGAGCCACATCGATGCCCGCTGGTCCTCGGTGCCACGCGGATAGCGCATCGCGTCGACGTAGACGCCGAGAGCGTCGGTGAGCCGGCGTTGCATGTCGTCCGGCGACAGATCGATCAGAAATGTCGCCAACTGTTCAAGCCCTTCTCGCCGCTGTGTCGGGGAGCCAACGCCATTATCGGCATGGCGAGGCCGCGCGCCACAGGGGCGGTGCACGTCATACAATCGGGGCGTGAACTAGGTGGTACGGCTCAGATTCACCTCGTATCATGACTCTTAGATGTCCGTGAATGCGGGCATAAAACGCGTTGAAGACCAAGTGACGGGCGGCAAGGAGGGACGCATGCCACTCTCCGATCATGAGCAGCGCATGCTCGACCAGATCGAGAGCGCGCTCTACGCCGAGGACCCCAAGTTCGCGTCGAGCGTGCGTGGGGGCGGCCTTCGTGCTCCGTCGGCCCGTCGTCGACTGCAGGGCGCGGCCCTGTTCGTGATCGGTCTCGCGATGCTGGTGTGCGGCGTCGCGTTCAAGGCCACGATGATCGGAAGTTTCCCGATCCTTTCCGTTTTCGGCTTCCTGGTGATGTTCGGCGGTGTCGTGTTCGCGATCACCGGGCCGAGGATGACCGGCCGCCGCGACGCCTCCGGGTCTGAGCCCGGCGGGCCCCGGCAGAAGCGGGCCAAGGGTTCGGGCGGCTCGTTCACCAGTCGGATGGAAGACCGGTTCCGCCGCCGCTTCGACGAATAACGCAACTATCACGATGGGGTAGCCGTATCGGCTGCCCCATTTTTTTGCACCCAGGTCCCCACTTCGCCCCACATCGGCTCAACCAGGACATTCGGGTCCTCGGCTGCTGGGTGTTCGCTGTGTCGAACCATCGGGTCCCCCTATTTGTGGGGAAACGGTTGCAGCATTTGCTGGCATTTGGAGCAATGTGGGGGATCGTGGGGTAAAGTGGCGGACAACGGAGCAACCGGGGCTCCGGAGTGGCGGGAGGTGGCGAGATGTTCCTCGGCACCTACACGCCCAAGCTCGACGACAAGGGGCGGTTGACGCTGCCCGCCAAGTTCCGCGACGCGCTGGCAGGAGGGTTGATGGTCACCAAGAGTCAAGATCACAGCCTTGCCGTCTATCCGCGCGCCGAGTTCGAGGCACTGGCCAGGCGGGCATCGGGAGCCTCGCGCAGCAATCCGGAAGCCCGGGCGTTCCTGCGAAACCTCGCCGCCGCAACCGATGAACAACACCCCGACGCGCAAGGCCGGATCACGTTGTCGGCCGACCACCGTCGCTACGCGAACCTTTCGAAGGACTGCGTGGTGATCGGCTCGGTCGACTACCTCGAGATCTGGGATGCCCAGGCGTGGCAGGAATACCAAGAGACGCACGAAGAGAACTTCTCCGCGGCCAGCGATGAAACTCTGCGCGACATCATCTGATTGGGGCTTAGGAGTCCGTGCATCGCGGCCTCTGTCCGAGCCGGCCCTGGCGTACTTCCCCAACGCCAGGTCCGCGCGCTCGGACAGAGACCCCGGTGCACGGAAACCATCTCCTGGAGGGCTTGCCATGGCTGCCGCCTCTGGTCACGGACACGTCCCGGTCCTGCTCGATCGCTGCGTCGACCTTCTGAAACCCGCGCTGACCCGGCGCAGTCCCGACGGCACCGGTGCCGTTCTGGTCGACGCCACGCTGGGTGCGGGCGGGCACGCGGAGCGGTTCCTCACCGAGCTGCCCGGCGTCCGGCTGATCGGCATCGATCGCGACCCCGACGCCATGTGGATCGCGGGCGAGCGGCTCGCCCCGTTCGCCGACCGCGTGCTGCTGGCGCGCACCCGGTTCGACGGGATCGCGGGTGTGCTCACCGAATCCGGTTACTGGGCAAGCGAATCCGGCCACTGTGAAGTCGACGGAATTCTGTTCGACCTCGGTGTGTCGTCGATGCAACTCGACCGCGCCGACCGGGGATTCTCATACGCCGTCGACGCGCCGCTGGACATGCGGATGGATCCGGACGCGGAGCTGACCGCCGCGGAGGTCGTGAACACCTACGACGAGAAGGCGCTGACGCGCATCCTGCGCGAGTTCGGTGAGGAGCGGTTTGCGAGCCGGATCGCCGCTCGGATCGTGCGTAGGCGCGCCCGTCGGCCGTTCGCGCGCACCGGTGAACTCGTGGAACTGCTGTACGAGGCGATCCCGGCGCCCGCCCGCCGCACCGGTGGGCATCCGGCCAAGCGCACATTCCAGGCGCTGCGCGTTGCCGTCAATGGCGAACTCGACACACTGCGTGAGGCATTGCCCGCGGCGCTGGGAGCACTGGGCCTCGGCGGTCGCATCGTGGTGATGTCTTACCAGTCATTGGAAGACCGCATCGTCAAGAACGTGTTCGCCGCCGCGACGGCGTCGCGCACGCCACCGGGCCTGCCGGTCGAGCTTCCCGGGCACGAACCGGAATTCGCGAGCTTGACCCGTGGTGCAGAGCGCGCGAGCGCAGCCGAGATCGAACTCAATCCGCGAAGCGCGTCCGTGCGACTTCGGGCACTGGAAAAGGTTGTCGGAAGGTCAGAAGGGACGGACTCATGAAGGCCAAGCGACCGACGGCCGTGCGTGGCACCGATGAGCGCCGCCGCACCCAGCGTCAGCCCGCCCGCAGTACGCAGCGCCGCTCCACCGATGCACCGCCACGGCGGGGTCGTCCGCGCGCAACTGACACCGCACCCATCACCAGGCCGCAGATCAAGCCTGTCCGGCCGAAGAACGCCAGCCAGGCCAAGGCCCGCGCCAAGGCTCGAAAGGCCAAGGCGCCCAAGGTCGTCCGTCCATCATTCAAAGAGCGGATCATCACCCGGGTTTCGGCGATCGATCTCAACCCGCGCACGCTGGTGGCCAAGGTCCCCTTCGTGGTGTTGGTCATCGGCTCACTGGGGCTGGGGCTGGGCGTCACACTGTGGCTGTCCACCGATGCCGCCGAGCGGTCCTATCAGCTGGGCAGCGCAAGGGAGACCAATCAGGCGCTGCTGCAGCAGAAAGAAGCCCTCGAGCGCGACGTGCTGGAGGCTCAGGCCGCGCCCGCGCTCGCCGAGTCCGCCCGCGACCTGGGAATGATCCCGTCGCGCGACACCGCCCATCTTGTCCAGGATCCGGCGGGGAACTGGATCGTGGTCGGCACACCCAAACCCGCAGAAGGGGTTCCGCCACCACCGCTGAACACACCGCTTCCCGATGACACGCCTGCGCCTCCGGCGCAGGCCGCCGCGGCCAAGCCCGCACCGCCGGTCGTCGACCCCCGCGAGGTGGTCGTCAGGATGCCGGGACGCGGTGATCCCGCAGCCCCCGCACCGGCACCCGCGGCCGCGACGGCGCCCGCGGCGCCCGAACCGGCCGCGACTCCGCTGACCGTGCCGCTGCCCGACGCCCCACACGGAACCGGCGGTCAGCCCCCCGCACTCGGTCCGGCTGAGCCGCCCGCCGAACCCATGGCCGTGCCGCAGGCCGCACCGCCGCAGGCCCAGCCCGTCAACCCGGAACAGTTCGGTCCGGTCACCACGACCACGCCCGGCGCCCCAGCGTGAGCCCCGGCAAGGGTCAGCGCGGCCGCAAGGGCCAGCAGCCACGCACGAGCAGTCCGCAGGGGCGGTCTGCCCGCGCGCGCCGGACCCGCAAGCCGGTGACCGACACCGGTTTGCGCAGTGCATCTTTCGTGTTCCGGCACCGCGCCGGTAATGCCGTCATCTTCCTGGCGCTCATCGTCGCCGCGGCGCAGCTGTTCAACCTGCAGGTGCCCCTTGCGGCCGGGCTTCGCGCCGAGGCGGCCGGCCAGCTCAAGGTCACCGACGTCGACAAGGCCGTGCGCGGCAGCATCGTCGACAGGAACAACGACAAGCTGGCGTTCACCATCGAAGCGCGGGCACTGACGTTTCAGCCGGTCAAGATCCGTAAGCAGCTTGCGGACGCGAAGCAGAAAACGCCCGCGGCACCCGACCCAGACGCCAGGCTGCGCGACATCGCGACCGAAGTGGCCTTGCGCCTCAACAACAAGCCCGATGCCAAGACCGTGCTGAAGAAGCTCAAGAGCAACGAGACGTTCGTTTACCTCGCGCGCGCCGTGGATCCCGCGATAGCCGAGGCGATTTCCAAGAAGTTCCCCGAGGTCGGCTCGGAACGCCAAGACCTGCGCCAGTATCCGGGCGGATCGCTGGCGGCCAACGTGGTCGGCGGCATCGACTGGGACGGCCACGGCCTGCTCGGTCTCGAGGACTCGATGGACGCCACGCTGGCCGGAACCGACGGGTCGGTGACCTACGACCGGGGCTCCGATGGTGTGGTGATTCCCGGCAGCTACCGCAACCGGCACACCGCGGTCAACGGCTCCACCGTGCAGCTGACCCTCGACGACGACATCCAGTTCTACGTGCAGCAGCAGGTTCAGCAGGCCAAGGACGCCTCGGGTGCGGCGAACCTGTCGGCGGTGGTGCTGGACGCGAAAACCGGTGAGGTGCTGGCGATGTCGAACGACAACACGTTCGACCCCAGCCAGGACATCGGCCGCCAGGATAGTCGCCAGCTGGGCAACCCGACCGTCTCGTCGCCGTTCGAGCCGGGCTCGGTGAACAAGATCGTCACCGCCTCGTCGGTGATCGAGTTCGGGCTGTCGAACCCCGACGAGGTGCTGCAGGTGCCCGGATCCATCGACATGGGCGGCGTCACCGTCAACGACGCGTGGCGGCACGGCTTGATGCCGTACACCACCACGGGCGTGTTCGGAAAGTCATCCAACGTCGGCACGCTGATGCTGGCGCAGCGGGTCGGTCCGGACCGCTATGCCGACATGCTGGCCAAGTT
Organism: uncultured Actinomycetota bacterium; assembly: GCA_963813275.1. Lineage (GTDB taxonomy): Bacteria > Actinomycetota > Actinomycetes > Mycobacteriales > Mycobacteriaceae > Mycobacterium. The sequence goes on from CAWEYH010000012.1 coordinate 9,760, forward strand.
CGGCCTCGGCCAGCGCACCGGCGTCGGGCTGCCCGGCGAGAGCGATGGCCTGGTGCCCCCGATCGACCAGTGGTCGGGCAGCACGTTCTCCAACCTGCCCATCGGGCAGGGTCTTTCGATGACGCTGCTGCAGATGACCGGCATGTACCAGGCGATCGCCAACGACGGCGTTCGCATTCCGCCGCGCATCGTCAAGGCAACCATCGCACCCGACGGCAGCCGCACGGAGCAACCCCGACCGGACGGCGTGCGGGTGGTCTCGCCGCAGACCGCCCAGACCGTCCGCAACATGCTGCGCGCGGTGGTGCAACGCGACCCGATGGGCACACAACAGGGCACCGGCTCGCTCGCGGCGGTCGACGGGTACCAGATCTCCGGAAAGACCGGCACCGCGCAGCAGATCAACCCCGCCTGCGGCTGCTACTACAGCGACGTCTACTGGATCACGTTCGCAGGCATGGTCACCACCGACAACCCCCGCTACGTGATCGGCATCATGGCCGACAACCCGCACCGCACCGCCGAGGGACAGCCGGGCACGACGATGGCGCCGCTTTTCCACAACATCGCGAGCTGGCTGCTGCAGCGGGAGAACATTCCGCTGTCGCCCGACCCCGGGCCGCCGCTGACGCTGCAAGCCACCTGAGCGCGGGGCTGCCCGCGGGGCGGCCGGTACTGTGTCAAGGCCATGAAGCTGCGTCCCTCGCATCCCGCCGGCCAGGCGCTCGGGCCACTGGCCGACCAGGTGGGCGCGGTCATCAAGCCTGACGGCGGCTGGCGGGAAACCGTCGTCACCGGCGTGACGCTGCGCAGCCAGGACACATCGCCGGGGGATCTTTTCGCCGCACTGCCCGGCGCGTCGTCGCACGGCGGTCGCTACGCGAACGACGCCGTCGAGCGCGGCGCGATCGCGGTGCTGACCGATGGCGACGGGTTGGCCCACATGGGACCCGACGCTGCGGTGCCCGTGCTGGTCCATCCCGACCCCCGCGCCGTGCTGGGCAGCCTGGCCGCCACCGTGTACGGCAACCCGTCGCGTCACCTGCGGGTGATCGGGGTGACCGGCACTTCGGGCAAGACCACGACGACCTATCTCGTCGAGGCCGGACTGCGGTCGGCCGACCGGGTCGCGGGGCTGATCGGCACGGTCGGTACCCGGATCGCCGGTGAGGATCTGCCGAGCGCACTGACCACACCCGAGGCGCCCGATCTGCAGGCGCTGCTGGCGGTGATGGTGGAACAAGGGGTGGACACCGTGGTGATGGAGGTGTCCAGCCACGCGTTGAGCCTCGGGCGGGTCGATGGGGTCGATTTCGCCGTCGGCGGGTTCACCAACCTGTCGCGGGACCATCTCGACTTCCACCCGACGATGGAGGACTACTTCGACGCCAAGGCGAGGCTCTTTGCGCCCGGATCACCAACGCGCGCAGCCACTTCCGTGGTATGCGTGGACGACGACGCGGGCCGTGCCATGGCCGCCCTTGCGCCGAACCCGGTGACGGTCAGCACTACAGGTGTCGCCGCGGACTGGCGGGTGGAGGACGTCCGCTCGGTCGACCGCGGAGCGCAGGAGTTCTTCGCCGTCGATCCCGCAGGCGTGCACCACGGGCTGTGGATCGCGTTGCCCGGCCGCTACAACGTCGCGAACTGTCTGCTCGCAACGGCGCTGCTGGACGCGGTCGGGGTGTCGCCCGAGCAGGCGGCGCCGGGTCTGCGGGACGCGCGCGTGCCGGGTCGCCTGGAACCCATCGACCGCGGCCAGGACTTCCTGGCGCTGGTCGACTACGCACACAAGCCGGGCGCTCTGCGCGCCGTGTTGGAGACACTGCGCGGCCAGACCGCCGGTCGTGTCGCGGTGGTTTTCGGTGCGGGTGGAAACCGCGATCCCGGCAAGCGGGAGCCGATGGGCGAGGTGGCGGCCGAGCTGGCCGACCTGGTGGTGGTGACCGATGACAACCCGCGCGACGAGGATCCCGCCGCGATCCGCGCGACGATCATGGCCGGTGCCGCGGGCGGCCGAGCGCAGGTCGTCGAGATCGGGGACCGGCGTGCGGCCATCGACCACGCCGTCGGATGGGGTCGCGCAGGGGATGTGGTGCTGATCGCGGGCAAGGGTCACGAGGCCGGCCAGACAAGCCACGGGAAGACCCGGCCGTTCGACGATCGCGACGAGTTGGCGCAGTCCCTCGAGGCGATGGGCTCGCGAAAATGATCGAGCTGAGCCTCGCGCAGATCGCCGACATCGTCGGCGGCGAGCTGTCCGACATCTCCGCCGCGGACGCCGCTGCGACCAGGGTCACGGGAACCATCGAGTTCGACTCGCGCGCGGTGAGGGCCGGCGGCTTGTTCCTTGCGCTGCCGGGCGAACGCGCGGACGGCCACGACTTCGCCGCCGCCGCGGTGACCGCCGGTGCCGTCGGGGTGCTGGCTGCCCATCCGGTCGGCGTGCCCGCGATCGTCGTCAAGCGACGCGCCGACGACGAGACCGACACTGCCGCCGGCGTTCTGGAGCACGACACCGACGGCTCCGGCGCGGCGGTTCTCGCCGCACTTGCCCGGCTGGCCGCCGCGGTGGCGGCCGAACTGGTGGCGGGCGGCCTGACGATCGTCGGCATCACCGGTTCATCGGGGAAGACGTCCACCAAAGATCTGGTCGCGGCGGTGCTCGCGCCGCTGGGCGAGGTGGTCGCACCCCCCGGCTCCTTCAACAACGAGTTGGGTCATCCGTGGACGGTATTGCGGGCGAGCGAGGACACCGACTATCTGATCCTGGAGATGTCGGCGCGTCACCCGGGAAACATCGCGGACCTTGCGGTGATCGCCCCGCCCTCGATCGCTGTCGTGCTCAATGTCGGCACCGCCCATCTCGGCGAGTTCGGTTCGCGTGAGGCCATTGCGCAAACGAAAGCCGAACTCCCGCAAGCTGTCCCGGCATCCGGCGTGGTCATTCTCAATGCCGACGACGACGCGGTGGCAGCCATGGCCGAGCAGACCGCCGCCCGCGTCGTTCGAGTGTCGCGCTCACCGGGCGCAGACGTGTGGGCAGGCCCGGTCACCCTCGACGACGTCGCGCGTCCGAGCTTCACGCTGCACGCCGACGGCGTCGACGTCGACGTCACACTGGCCGTGCACGGCGACCATCAGGTGTCCAACGCGCTGTGCGCTGCCGCGGTGGCGCTTGAGTGCGGGGCGACCGCCGAACAGGTGGCGACCGCGCTGGCAGGCGCCGGCCCGGTGTCGCAGCACCGCATGCACGTCACCACCCGGCCGGACGGGGTCACGGTCATCGACGACGCCTACAACGCCAACCCCGATTCGATGCTGGCCGGCCTGAAATCACTGGCCTGGATGGCCCGCAAGACTGCTCGAGCCCGGCGCAGCTGGGCGGTGCTGGGCGAGATGGCCGAACTCGGCGACGACGCGATATCGGAACACGACCGCATCGGCAGGCTGGCGGTGCGATTAGATGTCAGTCGACTCATCGTCGTGGGAACCGGGAGATCTATGAGCGCCATGCATCACGGGGCGGTCATGGAGGGTTCATGGGGAGGAGAGGCCACCATGGTCGCCGACGCCGACGCCGCGCTGGCATTGCTGCGAGCCGAACTGCGGCCGGGTGATGTCGTGCTCGTCAAGGCCAGCAATGCGGCCGGGTTGGGAAAGCTGGCCGAGGCGTTGGTCGCCTCATGAGGCAGATCCTCATCGCCGTCGGTATCGCGCTGACGGTGTCGATCCTGCTGACCCCGGCACTGATCGCGCTCTTCACCCGGCAGGGCTTCGGGCATGAGATCCGCGAGGACGGCCCGCCGAGCCACGCCAAGAAGCGCGGCACACCGTCGATGGGCGGCGTGGCGATCCTGGCCGGCATCTGGGCGGGCTACCTCGGCACGCACCTGGTGGGTATGGCGCTCGATGGCGACGGGCCATCCGCGTCGGGCCTGCTGATCCTCGGCCTGGCCACCGCGCTGGGCGGTGTCGGGTTCGTCGACGACCTGATCAAGATCCGGCGGTCGCGCAATCTCGGTCTGAACAAGACCGCGAAAACCGTCGGCATGCTGTTGGCCGCGGTCATCTTCGGCGTACTGGCGCTGCAGTTCCGCAACGCCGACGGGCTGACCCCGGGCAGCGCTGAGCTGTCTTATGTGCGCGAGATCGCAACGGTCACACTGGCTCCCGCCGTCTTCGTGTTGTTCTGCATCCTGATCGTCTACGCCTGGTCGAACGCGGTGAACTTCACCGACGGGCTGGACGGGCTGGCCGCAGGCGCGATGGCGATGGTCTGCGCGGCCTATGTGCTGATCACGTTCTGGCAGTTCCGCAACGCGTGCGCGATGTTTCCCGGCGTCGGCTGCTACAACGTGCGCGACCCGCTGGACCTCGCGCTGATCGCCGCCGCGACCGCGGGCGCGTGCGTCGGATTCCTGTGGTGGAACGCCGCGCCCGCCAAGATCTTCATGGGCGACACCGGCTCGCTGGCGCTCGGCGGCGTCATCGCCGGGCTGTCGGTGCTGAGCCGCACCGAGATGCTCGCCGTCGTGATCGGCGCGCTGTTCGTCGCGGAGGTGACATCGGTGGTCGTGCAGATCCTGGCGTTCCGCACCACAGGCCGACGGGTGTTCCGGATGGCGCCGTTCCACCATCACTTCGAACTGGTCGGGTGGGCGGAGACCACGGTCATCATCCGGTTCTGGCTGTTGACCGCCATCGCGTGCGGCCTCGGCGTCGCACTTTTCTACAGTGAGTGGCTCGCCACCGTCGGGGCCTGACATGAACCGTCCCGCCATCGCGGAACTCGCGGCAGGCACCCGCGTGCTGGTGACCGGCGCGGGCATCACCGGCCGCTCGGTGAGCGCCGCGCTGGAACCGACCGGTGTGCGGCTGACCATCTGCGACGACGACCCGCTGGCACTGCAGCGCCTCGTCACCCCCGCATCCGTCGTCACCGCCGCGGAGGCCGTCGCGCACATCGCCGACTACACGCTCGTCGTCACCAGCCCCGGATTTGCGCCCACCGCACCGGTTTTGGCAGCTGCGGCCGCCGCAGGTGTACCGATATGGGGAGACGTCGAACTGGCGTGGCGTCTCGATCGGGCGGGCTGGTTCGGCACACCGAAGCAATGGCTCGTGGTGACGGGCACCAACGGCAAGACGACGACCACGTCGATGCTGCACGGGATGCTCGTCGCGGGCGGACGGCGGGCGCTGCTGTGCGGAAACATCGGCAGCCCGGTCATCGACATGCTCGCCGAGCCTGCCGAGCTGCTGGCCGTCGAGCTGTCGAGTTTTCAGCTGCACTGGGCGCCGTCGCTGCGGCCGGAGGCCGGGGCCGTGCTCAACGTGGCCGAGGACCATCTCGACTGGCATGGCTCGATGGACGCCTACGCGCGCGACAAGGCGCGCGCGCTGAACGGCCGGGTGGCGGTCGTCGGACTCGACGACCCTGTCGCTGCCGGGCTGCTCGAACACGCCGCGGCCCAGGTCCGGGTCGGGTTCCGGCTCGGCGAACCCGCCGACGGGGAGCTGGGGGTCCGCGACGGCGCACTGATCGACAGAGCTTTTTCCGGGGCAAAAGCCGAAGGACTCGTGCTCGCCGACACCGCGGCGATACCGGTGCCGGGACCGATCGGTGTGCTCAACTCGTTGGCCGCCGCGGCGCTGGCGCGCGCCGTCGACGTGCCCGCACCAGCCATCGCCGCTGCGCTGGCCTCGTTTCACCTCGGGCGGCATCGGGCCGAGGTCGTCGGCGAATTCGACGGGGTGACCTACGTCGACGACTCGAAGGCCACCAACCCGCACGCCGCGCATGCGTCGATAGCCGCCTACCCGCGGGTGGTATGGATCGCCGGCGGTCTGCTCAAGGGCGCATCCGTCGACGATCTCGTCGCTGCGGTGGCGAATCGCCTGGTCGGAGCCGTGTTGATCGGCCGGGACCGGGCACAGGTGGCCGATGCGTTATCGCGACACGCCCCGGATGTCCCCGTTGTGGAGGTTGTGACGGGGGAGGATTCTGTGGTGCCTGAGACTATTGAGTCAAATGAGTCATCTGTGACTCGATTGATGACCGCCGTGGTCGACGCGGCGCGGCGGCTGGCCCGCCCCGGCGACACCGTGCTGCTGGCTCCCGCGGGTGCGTCCTTCGACCAATTCAGCGGCTATGCCGACCGTGGTGACGCCTTCGCGGCAGCCGTACGCGCGCCCCGGTAGGCGGTCATGAGCAACGTCCTCACCCGGCTGCGGCTCCGCCGGTCCGGCGCCGCAGCTGACACCAGCGCCGATGCCGCCGCGCCCGACGCTCCGCGCACCCGCTTCGGCGCATGGCTCGGAAGGCCGATGACGTCCTTTCACCTCATCATCGCCGTCGCCGCCCTGCTCACCACGCTCGGCCTGATCATGGTGCTCTCGGCGTCCGGCGTGCACTCCTACGACGAGGACGGCTCGCCGTGGGTGATCTTCGGCAAGCAGCTGATCTGGACGCTGGTCGGACTGTTCGCCTTCTACGCCGCGATGCGCATGCGGGTGCAGACCATGCGCAAGTTCGCGTTCACCGGCTTCGCGGTCACCGTCGTGATGCTGGTACTCGTACTGATTCCCGGAATCGGCAAGGAGGCCAATGGTTCCCGCGGCTGGTTCGTCGTCGCCGGCTTGTCCATGCAGCCCTCCGAACTGGCCAAGATCGCCTTCGCGATCTGGGGTGCGCACCTGCTTGCGGCCCGGCGCATGGAGCAGGCATCGCTGCGCGAGATGCTCATCCCGCTGGTGCCCGCGGCCGTCATCGCCCTTGCGCTCATCGTCGCCCAGCCCGACCTCGGGCAGACGGTGTCGCTCGGCATCATCCTGCTGGCCCTGCTCTGGTACGCAGGCCTGCCGCTGCGGGTCTTCCTGTCCTCGCTGTTGGCGGCCGTGGTGTCCGCCGCGATCCTGGCGGTGTCGGAGGGCTACCGGTCCGACCGGGTGATGTCCTGGCTGAACCCGACCGCCGACGCGCAGGGCTCCGGATATCAGGCCAAGCAGGCCAGGTTTGCGCTGGCCAACGGCGGCATCTTCGGCGACGGGCTGGGGCAGGGCACCGCCAAGTGGAACTACCTGCCCAACGCGCACAACGACTTCATCTTCGCGATCATCGGTGAGGAGCTCGGCTTCATCGGCGCGGCGGGCCTGCTGTGTCTGTTCGGCCTGTTCGCCTACACGGGCATGCGGATCGCGCGGCGGTCGGCCGACCCTTTCCTGCGGCTGCTCACCGCCACCGCCACCATGTGGGTGCTCGGCCAGGTGTTCATCAACGTCGGCTACGTGATCGGGCTGCTGCCGGTTACCGGTTTGCAGCTGCCACTTATCTCGGCGGGCGGAACGTCAACAGCGACAACGCTTCTGATCATCGGCGTGATCGCAAACGCGGCACGACACGAACCCGAGGCGGTGGCCGCGCTGCGGGCAGGCCGCGACGACCCGGTGAACCGGCTGCTGCGGCTGCCGCCACCCGAGCCGTACGCGCCGTCGCGCACCGAGGCGCTGCGCGACCGGTTGCGGAGACGACCGGACAAGCCCGCGGCCAAGGCCCCCCGCAAGCCCGCCAAGGACAACCGGCGCAAACCCCATGCGGCCGACCGGCCGGTGCGACGCTCAGGGCATCATGGAGGCGGCCAGCGCGCTATCCGCGTACGCGAGGAGCGGAACAGCAACAGCGCGACTGGACAACGCCACCAGGGCCGACGGGCTCGCACATTGGAAGGTCAACATCACGGGTGAATGGGCCCATATCCGTAGTTCTCGCCGGTGGCGGGACGGCAGGCCACGTCGAACCCGCCATGGCAGTCGCCGATGCGCTCAGCGCGCTCGACCCAGAGGTGCGGATCACCGCACTCGGCACCCGGCGAGGCCTGGAAACCCGGCTGGTTCCCGAGCGCGGCTATGACCTAGCGCTGATCACGCCGGTGCCGCTGCCGCGCAAGCCCACCGGCGACCTGCTGCGGCTACCGGTGCGGGTGCGCCGCGCAGTCAAGGAGACGCGCAGTGTGCTCGACAAGGTGGACGCCGACGTCGTCATCGGCTTCGGCGGCTACGTCGCGCTTCCGGCCTACCTGGCCGCGCGCGGCGGGGTTCGGCGCCGTCGCCGGGTGCCGGTCGTGGTCCACGAGGCCAACGCCAGTGCGGGCTGGGCGAACCGGGTCGGCGCCCGCTCGGCGCGCCGCGTGCTCTCCGCGGTTCCCGAACCGGGGCTGCGCAACGCCGAGGTCGTCGGTGTGCCGGTGCGCGCGGCGATCACATCGCTTGACCGCATGGCGCTGCGCGCGGAGGCCCGCGCCCACTTCGGATTCGCCGACGACGCGCGGGTGCTGCTGGTGTTCGGTGGATCTCAGGGCGCGCAGTCGATCAACCGCGCCGTCGCCGGTGCCGCCAAAGACCTTGCTGCAGCCGGTATTTCGGTGCTGCACGCACACGGTGCGAAGAACACGCTTGATCTGCGCGTGCCCGCAGACGGTGACCCGCCCTATGTCGCCGTCCCGTATCTGGACCGGATGGATCTGGCATACGCCGCAGCCGACCTGGCGATATGCCGGTCGGGCGCGATGACCGTGGCCGAGGTTTCGGCCGTCGGGTTGCCCGCCGTCTACGTCCCACTGCCAATCGGCAACGGTGAGCAGCGCCTCAATGCCTTGCCCGTCGTCAACGCGGGCGGTGGATTGTTGGTCGAGGATGCCGATCTCACATCGGAATTCGTCGGCGACACCGTCACCGCGCTGCTGGGCGACGAGCAGCGCCTGGCGGCGATGACGACGGCCGCGGCGATGGCGGGCCACCGCGATGCCGCGCAGCGGGTGGCCGAGGTGGCCCTCGAGGTGGCCCGCAGCGGACGGGATAGCCGAAAGCGGCGACGATGATTGCCAATTCGCTGCCTGCCGAGCTGCAGCGCGTGCACATGGTCGGCATCGGGGGGCGGGCATGTCGGGCATCGCACGCATCCTGCTCGACCGAGGCGGGCTGGTGTCCGGCTCGGACGCCAAGGAGTCACGCGGCGTCGCGGCGCTACGGGCGCGCGGGGCGTTGATCCGCATCGGCCACGACGAGTCGTCGCTTGATCTGCTGCCCGGCGGCCCGACCGCCGTGGTTTCCACGCACGCGGCCATTCCGAAGACCAACCCCGAGCTCGTCGAGGCCAGGCGCCGCGGCATTCCGGTGATTCTGCGGCCGGTGGTGCTGGCAAAGCTGATGGCCGGTTACACCACACTCATGGTCACCGGCACCCATGGCAAGACGTCCACCACGTCGATGCTCATCGTTGCCTTGCAGCACAGCGGATTCGACCCGTCGTTCGCCGTCGGCGGGGACCTCGGCGAGGCGGGTACCAACGCGCATCACGGCAGCGGCGACTGTTTCGTCGCCGAGGCCGACGAGAGCGACGGCTCACTTCTCGAATACAGCCCCGATGTGGCGGTGGTGACCAACATCGAGGCCGACCATCTGGACTTCTTCGGCAGCGCGGAGGCATACCGCGCGGTGTTCGACGACTTCGTCGAGCGGCTGGCGCCCGGCGGCGCGCTGGTCGTGTGCACCGACGATCCGGGCGCCGCGGCTCTCGCCGAGCGGACAAAGGCGCTGGGCATCCGGGTGCTGAAGTACGGCAGCGAAGGGTCGGACCTGGCGGGCAGGCTGGTGACCTGGGAGCAGCAGGACACCGGAGCGGTGGCACACATCCAGCTGACCGGCGAGCCGCACCCGCGGGTGTTGCGAATGTCGGTGCCGGGCAGGCACATGGCGCTCAACGCCCTCGGCGCGCTGCTGGCGGCGATCGAGGTCGGGGCACCGGCCGAGTCCGTGCTCGACGGGCTGGCCGGCTTCGAGGGCGTTCGCCGGCGCTTCGAGCTGGTCGGGACCGCGCACGGGGTGCGGGTGTTCGACGACTACGCCCATCACCCGACGGAGGTCCGCGCCACGCTCAGTGCGGTGCAGACATTGGCCGAGCAACGCGGTAGCGGCCGCTCGGTGGTGGTGTTCCAGCCGCACTTGTATTCGCGCACAGCCGCTTTCGCGCAGGAGTTCGGGCAGGCGCTGGATACCGCTGACAAGGTGTTCGTGCTGGATGTGTACGCAGCGCGCGAACAGCCGATGGCGGGTATCAGCGGTGCCACGGTGGCCGAGTACGTGACCAAGCCGGTGCACTACGTGGCGGACTTCTCGGCTGTCGCCGATCTGGTGGCCGACGCCGTGCATCCCGGTGATGTCGTCGTGACGATGGGCGCCGGGGACGTCACCATGCTGGGCCCCGAGATTGTTGCGGCGCTTGGTGTTCGGGCCAACCGTTACACACCGCCGCGCCGACCCGGGGCGGGCGCGCGATGACGGAGGCGGAGGACGGCACCGAGGTCACGGCCGCCGAGGCGGAAAAGGAGGAGGAGGCCGCACCACCGGAGGAGGAAGAGGCCGCTCCCGCGGAGGAGTTCGAGGGACCGCGACGGCGCGCCAGGCGCGAGCGCGAAGCGCGACGCGAGGCCCAGGCGCGTGCCGTCGCGATCGAGCAAGCGCGACGCGAGGCCAAACGCCGCGCGCAGGGTAAGCCCGCCGAGGACTCCAAAACCCTTGGCCGGGGCAAAGTTCGGGGCCTGAAGGTGATGGTGTGGACGGTGGCCCTCATCGTCGTGTTCGTCGGACTCGGGCTACTGCTGTACTTCACCCCGATCATGGCGGCGCGCAACGTCGTCATCACAGGTCTTGGCTCGGTGACCCAGGAGGAGGTCATCTCCGCGGCCGCCGTCAAACAGGGCACACCGCTGCTGCAGGTCAACACCGACGACGTGGCCGAGCGGGTGGCGACGATCCGGCGTGTCGCCACCGCCCGGGTGCAGCGGGAGTACCCGTCGACGCTTCGGATCACGGTTGTGGAGCGAGTGCCGGTGGTCGTGAAGGACTATCCCGACGGCACACACGTCTTCGACAAGGACGGTGTGGATTTCGCGACCGGGCCGCCGCCGCCCAATCTGCCGTATCTGGAGGCTGACAATCCCGGCCCGAGCGATCCGCCGACGAAGGCGGCGCTGGCAGTGATGACGGCGTTGCCCCCTGAGGTGGCTGGACAGGTCGCCCGCGTCTCGGCGCCGTCGGTGGCAGCGATCACGCTGACGTTGGCCGACGGCAGGGAAGTGGTGTGGGGCACCACGGATCGCACGGAGGAGAAGGCACAGAAACTCGCCGCGCTGCTCACCCAGCCGGGACACACCTACGACGTATCGAGCCCCGATTTGCCGACGGTCAAGTAAAACCCGTCACGCCGAATCGCCGGAAATTCCTCACGTTGCCGTCGGCGCGCCTGCATGGATAGTCCTTGACCTCGCCCTACCGTTCTGTTTGCGCAGGAACAACTTGACATAACTGTAAGCCTTTAGTTGAGGTTGAGAGTTTGCCAGGAATTCTGCGCACCGAAAGGCAACCAGGGACGAAGGGGATCGCCGATGAGCGCTCGCGCGAAGAAGGGACGATCATGACCCCCCCGCACAACTACCTCGCCGTCATCAAGGTGGTCGGCATCGGCGGTGGCGGCGTCAACGCCGTCAACCGGATGATCGAGCAGGGCCTCAAGGGCGTGGAGTTCATCGCGATCAACACCGACGCGCAGGCGCTGTTGATGAGCGATGCCGACGTCAAGCTCGACGTCGGGCGCGACTCCACCCGCGGCCTCGGCGCAGGTGCCGACCCCGAGGTCGGACGCAAGGCCGCCGAGGACGCCAAGGACGACATCGAGGAGCTGCTGCGCGGCGCCGACATGGTGTTCGTCACCGCAGGCGAGGGCGGTGGCACCGGAACCGGCGGCGCTCCCGTCGTCGCCACCATCGCGCGCAAGCTCGGCGCTTTGACGGTCGGCGTGGTGACCAGGCCGTTCTCGTTCGAGGGCAAGCGGCGAAGCAACCAGGCGGAGACGGGCATCGCCGCACTGCGGGAGAGCTGCGACACGTTGATCGTGATCCCCAATGATCGGCTGCTGCAGATGGGTGACGCCGCGGTGTCGCTGATGGACGCGTTCCGCAGCGCCGACGAGGTGCTGCTCAACGGTGTGCAGGGCATCACCGACCTGATCACCACGCCTGGGCTGATCAACGTCGACTTCGCCGACGTCAAGGGCATCATGTCCGGCGCAGGCACCGCGTTGATGGGCATCGGCTCGGCCCGCGGTGACGGCCGCTCCCTGAAAGCGGCCGAGATCGCGATCAACTCGCCCCTGCTGGAGGCGTCCATGGAGGGCGCGCAGGGCGTGCTGATGTCCATCGCCGGCGGTAGCGACCTTGGCCTGTTCGAGATCAACGAGGCCGCCTCGCTCGTGCAGGAAGCTGCGCACCCGGACGCCAACATCATCTTCGGCACCGTCATCGACGATTCGCTCGGCGACGAGGTGCGCGTGACGGTGATCGCGGCCGGGTTCGACGCGGCAGGCCCGAGCCGCAAGCCGGTGGTCGGCGCCGGGCAGGCGATCGCCTCCGGTCAGGCCGGCAAGGTCACCACGTCGTTGTTCGAGCCGGTCGATGCCGCCAGCGTGCCCGTGCACACCAACGGCGCGACGGTCAGCATCGGTGGGGATGATGACGACGACGTCGACGTCCCACCGTTCATGCGGCACTGACACCGGCGCGGCACCGGATACTGGGGTTGTGAGTGTTCGGGTTCGGCGCGTGACCACCACCCGTGCCGGCGGCATCTCGAAGCCGCCGTTCGACACCTTCAATCTCGGCGACCACGTCGGCGACGACGCGGCCGCCGTCGCGACCAACAGGAAGAGGCTCGCGGAAGCGACCGGCTTGGCCGTCGACTCGGTCGTGTGGATGAACCAGGTGCACGGTGATCGCGTCGTGCGGGTCGACGAGCCGATCGGATCCGCGGTCGATGACACCGACGGATTGGTGACGGCGACACCGCGATTGGCATTGGCGGTGGTGACCGCCGATTGCGTTCCCGTATTAATGGGCGACGCACGCGCTGGAGTGGTCGCCGCGGTGCATGCGGGCCGAGTGGGCGCGCAAAAAGGCGTCGTGGCGCGCGCAGTCGAGGAGATGCTCGAGGCGGGCGCGCACGCCGATGACATCTCCGTGCTGTTGGGCCCAGCGGTCAGTGGCCGCAACTACGAGGTGCCCGAGGCCATGGCCGCCGAGGTGGAAGCCACCTTGCCCGGCAGCAGGACCACGACGTCTCGCGGCACCCCTGGACTGGATTTGCGGGCCGGAATCGCCCGTCAATTAACGGATTTGGGCATCACCGCCATCGACGTCGATCCGCGCTGCACGGTGGGGGACCGCAACCTGTTCAGCCATCGTCGCGACGCCCCGACCGGACGCCTCGCGTCATTGGTGTGGATGGAGTGACCGCCTTGGCGACCACCCGGGAAGTCGAACTCGGCAACGCGCTGACCCTCGTGCGCGAACGTCTGGACCGGGCCGCGGAGGTCGCTGGGCGCAATAGAGATGAAATTGAATTGCTGCCGATAACGAAATTCTTTCCGGCAAGCGATGTCCTTATTCTGTCCCGTTTGGGTTGCACGGCTTTTGGTGAATCGCGCGAACAAGAAGCGGCTGCGAAATCGGCCGAATGCAATTCCGCCGGCCCCGCTCGACCGATTCGCTGGCACATGGTCGGCCGGATTCAACGCAACAAAGCCCGGTCGATCGCGAGCTGGGCGTACGCCGCACACTCCGTCGACAGCGCCAAGTTGGTCACCGCACTGGACCGGGCGTCGGAACGCGCGCTGGCCGAGGGTCTGCGGTCGGACCCGCTGCGGGTCTACATCCAGATCAGCCTCGACGGCGACGTCGAGCGGTCAGGAGTCGACGTCCGACGCCCCGACCTGGTCGATGAACTGTGCGCGCTGACGCAGTCCGCGCAGGCGCTGGAGTTCGTCGGCCTGATGGGCATCCCGCCTCTCGGCGCGGATCCCGAAGCGGCCTTCGCGCGTTTGCAAGCCGAACATCACCGGGTACAAGGTGCCTACCAGCAGCGTCTCGGGCTGTCGGCAGGAATGTCCAGCGACCTCGAGGCGGCGGTCGAACATGGTTCGACGTGTGTGCGTGTCGGTACCGCGCTATTGGGGCAACGTCCTCTAACGTCACCATGAGTAGTCACTCCAGTCACATCTTCATCACAGGCATCAGCTCTTCAAGAAGGGTCCAGCGATGAGCACACTGCACAAGGTCAAGGCGTACTTCGGTATGGCGCCTATGGACGACTACGACGACGAGTACTACGACGACGAGGACCGTCCTTCGCGCGGATACCCCCGCCGCGAGCGCTTCGCAGACGAGGGTTACGACCGCTACGACGACCGCTATGACGACGCGGACGTTCCGGGCGGATACCGCGGCGGCTACGCCGACGACGGGCGGTTCCGGCCTCGCGAGTTCGACCGGCAGCCACCGCGATTCGCGCCGCTGCGCGGCTCAACCAGGGGTGCGCTGGCGATGGATCCCCGCAGAATGGCGATGCTGTTCGACGAGAGCAGCCCACTGTCGAAGATCACGACGCTGCGGCCGAAGGACTACAGCGAGGCCCGCACGATCGGCGAGCGGTTCCGCGACGGCACCCCGGTGATCATGGACCTGGTGACGATGGACAACGCCGACGCCAAGCGACTGGTCGATTTCGCCGCAGGCCTGGCCTTCGCGCTGCGCGGGTCGTTCGACAAGGTCGCCACCAAGGTGTTCCTGTTGTCGCCTGCCGACGTCGACGTCACACCCGACGACCGCCGGCGCATCGCCGAGACCGGTTTCTACGCCTATCAGTAGGGCGGCGTCTGGTGGCGCGAGACGGGTAGGCTGACGGCGTCGCGCAGGCCCGCAACGGCCCGCGGTCTGTATTGAACGTCACACATCGGCTGTAGTGAGGTCGCTCGGTTGGCCCTGTTCTTTGAGATTTTGGGTTTCGCGCTGTTCGTCTTCTGGCTGCTGCTCATCGCCAGGGTCGTCGTCGAGTTCATCCGCTCGTTCAGCCGCGACTGGCACCCAAGGGGTGTCACGGTGGTGATCCTCGAGGTGATCATGACGGTCACCGACCCGCCGGTGAAGCTGCTGCGCCGTATCATTCCGCAGCTCACGATAGGGGCGATCCGCTTCGACCTGTCGATCATGGTGCTGCTGCTCGTCGCGTTCATCGGCATGCAGCTGGCTTTCAGCGCAGCGGCTTGAGAGCGCCCCGTTCGACGTTTGCCGGGTGCAGCAATTGCGCTAAGAAGTTTGAATTTCGCTCTTAATTATTGGCCTCACCTGCAACCGCCGGGTCTGGTGTGACAGGATGGACGCCAGTTACTCCACTGACGCTCTACACTTTGAGATCGATTGACGGTCCAGAACATCTAGGGGGCAGAAAATGCCGCTCACTCCAGCCGACGTTCACAACGTTGCGTTCAGCAAGCCACCCATCGGCAAGCGCGGCTACAACGAGGACGAGGTCGATGCCTTCCTCGATCTGGTCGAGAACGAGCTGACCCGGCTCGTCGAGGAGAACGCCGACCTCCGCCAGCGAGTGACCGAGCTGGACCAGGATCTGGCCTCGGCGCGGGCTGGCGGCGGAGCGCAACCCACGCAGGCGATTCCGCTGTATCAGCCCGAGCCCGAACCGGAGCCGGCGCCACAGCCGGTCTATGAGCCGCCACCCGCGCCGCCGGCTGCCCCCGTGAGCGAGGACCAGCACCTCAAGGCCGCCCGCGTGCTCGGCCTGGCCCAGGACACCGCCGACCGGTTGACCACGACCGCCAAGGCCGAGTCGGAGAAGCTGCTCTCCGATGCGCGCACACAGGCAGACCAGATGGTCAGCGAGGCGCGGGTCACCGCGGAGTCGACCGTCACCGAGGCCCGGCAGCGGGCGGACGCGATGCTGGCCGACGCCCAGACCCGCTCCGAGGCCCAACTGCGTCAGGCCCAGGAGAAGGCCGACGCGCTGCAGGCCGACGCCGAGCGCAAGCACTCCGAGATCATGGGAACGATCAACCAGCAGCGGACCGTGCTCGAAGGCAGGCTGGAACAGCTGCGCACGTTCGAACGCGAGTACCGCACCCGGCTCAAGACCTATCTCGAGTCCCAGCTCGAGGAGCTCGGCCAGCGCGGTTCCGCTGCACCTGTCGACTCGAGCGCCAACGACGGCGGCGGCGGATTCAACCAGTTCAACCGCGGTAACAACTAACCCTCCAGCCCCGAGGCGAAGGGATTGATCGATGCTGATCGTTGCGCTTGTGCTCGCGGTCATCGGCCTCGCGGCGCTGGTGACCGCGGTGGTCACCAGCAACGAGCTGATCGCCTGGGTCTGCATTGCCGCTAGCGTGATCGGCGTCGTGCTCCTGATCGTCGACGCGCTGCGGGAGCGTTCCCGAGTCGATGCGGGCGAGGACGAATCGCAGACCGAGGACGGCGACGCCGAATTCGACGCCGATTATCCAGACGAGCCTGCGGCCGATGCGGAGGCCGAAACCACCTCAGCCCCAGTCGAAACCGCCGACGACGAGGTCGCAGAAGAAGACCGCAAGACGCCTTAACCGGTCGGCTTGGCCAGCAGTTCGCGTACTTCGTCGTCGGATACCTGGTGGAAATCCGCGTACACCTGACCCACTGCTTCGAACGACGGCGGCATCGTGGCACACACCACGTCATCGGCCTCGCGGGCGAGTTGCCTGCACGCCGACAACGGACCGACCGGGACTGCGACCACAACCTGAGCCGGATGCGCGGCACGGACCGCGCGCACGGCGGCGAGCATGCTTGCGCCGGTGGCGATCCCGTCGTCGACGAGGATCGCGACCTTGCCCTTCGGATCCGCAGGCGGCTTGCCTGCCCGGTAGGCCTGCTCGCGGCGCTTCAGTTCCTCGGTCTCCCGCTCTATCGCCGAGCGCAACGCCTCATCGCCGATACCAAGGCTGCGAATCAGGTTGTCGTTGACGACGAGGCCGCCGCCGCTGGCCAGGGCGCCCATCGCGAGCTCTTCCCACTGCGGCACACCGAGCTTGCGAACCAGGAACACATCGAGCGTGGCCCGCAGAGCGGCGGCCACTTCCCAGGCGACAGGCACACCACCGCGCGCCAAGCCGAGGACAAGCAGGTCGTCTCTTCCGCGATAGGCCGTCAACGCCTCAGCCAGGACTTGGCCGGCTTCGCGGCGGTCCCGGAAGGTTCGTCTCGCACTTCGCCGTGCGAGCCCACTCCATCCGGCCATGACTGTGGTTTCCCATTCGGGGACACTTCTAGCCTACGACGGGCAATCCAATTACGCGTCGACTCCGAATTACTGGCGTCGATGAAAGGAGACCATGGGCATCGAGTACGAAAGCGTCGTCGATCACCCTCTTGACGAGGTGTTCGCCTGGCACACCAGGCCCGGCGCGATGACCCGCCTTGTTCCGCCATGGCAGCCGATGAGCGTGGTGGCCGAAACCGAGTCGCTGGCCGACGGCCGCGCGGTGCTGGGTCTGCCCGGCGGGCTGCGCTGGATCGCTCAGCACGAGCGGGACAGTTTCGACCCGCCGCACCGCTTCGTAGACGCGTTGTCGTCGGCGGGTCCGCGATCGTTGCCGCCCCGCGTGATCGGTTGGTGGAGGCACACCCACGAGTTCTTCGAAGCGCCGGGAGGGGGCACCACAGTTCGCGACGAGGTGGACACCACCGTGCCCGGAGCAGCGTTGCGGCCCACATTCGTCTACCGGCATCGGCAGCTCGCAGATGACCTTGCCGCACACCGCGACGCGACCGCTGCGGGCACGAAGCCTATGGTCGTTGCCGTCACGGGCGCATCGGGTCTCGTCGGGTCCGCGTTGACGGCGTTTCTCACGACGGGTGGGCACCGGGTCATCCGGCTGGTGCGGGGTCCGGCGCGGTCGAAGGACGAGCGGCAATGGCGACCCGATGCTCCCGCATCGGATCTGCTGTCGGGAGTCGACGCCGTGGTGCATCTGGCCGGTGCGTCGATCGCCGGGCGTTTCACCGCGGGGCACAAGGCGGCGATTCGGGACAGCCGCATCGAGCCGACGCGCCTGCTCGCGCAGGCCGCGGCGGACATCGATGACGGTCCACGGGCGTTTGTCTGCGCGTCGGCGATCGGCTTCTACGGGTTCGCCCGCGGCGACGCGGTGCTCTGCGAGGACAGCGTGCGCGGCGATGGATTCCTCGCCGACGTGGTGGCCGACTGGGAGGCGGCCACCGGGCCTGCCGCCGATGCCGGCCTGCGAGTCGTCAATGTGCGCACCGGGATCGTGCAGGCCGCCGCCGGCGGAACGCTGAAGCTGCTGCGGCCACTCTTCCTGGCGGGCCTGGGCGGGCGGCTCGGCAGCGGCAGACAGTGGCTGTCGTGGATCGGCCTCGACGACCTGGTCGACATCTACCATCGCGCGCTGTACGACAGCAGGGTGACCGGTCCCGTCAACGCGGTCGGGCCTGCGCCCGTGCGCAACGTCGACTACACCGAGGCACTGGCCGGCGTGCTTCACCGCCCCGCGGTGCTGCCCGTGCCGTCGTTCGGCCCTCGGCTGCTGTTAGGCGGCCAGGGCGCCCGCGAACTCGCCGAGGCCGACCAGCGGGTGGTGCCGACGAAGCTGACCGACCTGGGACACCGGTTCCGGCACAACGATGTCGAGGACGCGTTGGCGCATCAACTGGGGCACGGCTGACGGGCCACACCGGACAGAAAGCCTCGCACCAGGCCACGAATCCGTCGTGCCGCACTCTCCTCGAGTTTCTTTGTCGCCGAGCGTAGTTCGTCGTGACTGCGGCCTGCGCCTGCGACCTCACCGTCGCGATCGTCGGCAAGCCAGCTCTCCAGAAGATCGCGATCGAGCTCGGGGTGGAACTGCAGTGCGAGTGCCCGGCCGAAGACAAATGCCTGCGACGCGTTCGCGGTTCGTGCGATTTCCGTGGCCCCGGGCGGCAGCGTCCAGCCGTCGAAGTGCCATTGAAACCAGGGGCCGCCAGGCACCAGGTTCTCGTCGTCGCTCGTCACGTCGTGCCAGCCGATCTCCGGGTTGGACGAGCGGGCGACGGAACCGCCGAACGCCTGAGCCAGCAGCTGACCGCCGAAGCACACGCCCAGCGTTGGTACACCCGCGTCGGCGGCGTCGCGAATCATCTGCATCTCCGCGCCGACCCACGTCTGGCGCAGCGCATCGTCATACACCGGCCAGCGGGCGCCCAGCGGGACGATTACGTCGTAGCGGGTCGGGTCGGGAAATGTCACATGGCCCGCGGGGGAGTGCACCCGTTCGGCCGGCACCACCTCGAATGTGGCGATGTCATAGCCACATTCGGTGAACGCTTCGCCGAGCAAACCCGCTGTGGCGAGGTGCTCGTTGTGGATGAACAAGACTTGCGGTGCCATGGTGAAACATTATTTCGGAGGCGCAGGCGGTGCGTCATCGGGGGCGAGTTCCTTGGCGATCCGCCGGAACAGCGTGTCGCCTTCGTTTCGATAGTTGCCCTGCCCGTCGAACGCTTCGGGCTGGTAGGTGACCGCGACCGCGATCGAGACCTTCTTCTTCGGCAGGTAGGCCATCACGCCGGCCTCACCGGCGAACAGCGGGTTCTGTAACAGCCAGTCCCCGGAGATCACGATGCCCATGCCGTAGGTGTAGATGTCGTTCATCTCCGCGCACGTCGTGCAACCGGGCTGGGCGTGGGTCTTGCCGCGCAGATCGGTGGATTTGAACTTGTCGTAGGAGTCCTTCGTCAGCAGCTTTCCCGAGCCGAGACCCGAAGCGCTTGCCTCCATGTCGTAGATGTTCGTCGTCTGAATCGCACCGTGGGTGATCGTCCACGACGGATTCCAGTATGTCGACTCCTCGTAAAACTGTGTGCCACTGGGTATTTGAAGTGCCTCGCGCCGTTCGCTGGTGAATGCGTGCAATACCGGAGCGGGAATCTCGGGGGTGAACGAGTTGGCGGTGTTTGTCAGCCCCAGCGGTTGCAGCACCTTTTCCTCCAACAGCCGGGGCATGTCCTCGCCGGTCGCCTTCTCCAGTGCCTTGCCGAGCAGCACGTAGTTGGTGTGGGCGTAGTTCCAGTTCGAGCCGGGGTCGTAGAGCAGAGGCTTCGACGTCGCAAAGCCGAGCAGCTGGTCGGGTTCCCATTGCCGGAAAGGGTCCTCGTACAGAGCCTTGTTGAACTCGGTGTTGCCGATCACGTAATCGACGTATCCGGAGGTCATCCGGGCCAGCTGTCCGAGCGTGACGCGGTCGGCGTGCGGCACATCGGGCAGCCATTTCGAAAGCCTGTCGTCCAGGCTGACCTTCTTCTGGTCGACGAGGATCAGCAGCAGCGTGGACACATACGAGATCGCGACAGCGCCGTTGCGGAAATGCATGTTCGTGGTCGCGGGGACTCCCGTCATCGAGTCGCCGACGGCCTGGGTGACCACCGCCTTGCCGTCGACGGTGGCCCGGACGATGACGGCCTTCAGGTGGGCTTCGGCCATCGTGTCGCGGACGATCTTCATCACCGCCTCGGCCTTGGCGGAATCGGCGGCGGGGGCCTGCGACTCCGGTGGCGGCGCCGCGGGCATGCAACCGACGACTGACAGCAGCAGCACGCAGGTCAGGCCCAGGACGCGACGGGTGTGAAGCATGCCCGGATCTTGGCAGATATACGCGCATGCGCTGATGTTTTGTGCCATGTCGTAGCCGCAGGCTGGTTAGCATGAGCCAACTCGAGTGGAGCGAACTTGGCGTGAGCGGGCTTCCGACTGGAACGGTGACGTTGCTGCTTGCCGACGTCGAAGGTTCCACGCGGCTCTGGGAGACCCTGCCGGATGAGATGACGGCCGCGATCGCGCGGCTCGATGTCACCCTGTCGGATCTGGTCGCCGCCCATGGCGGCGTGCGTCCTGTCGAGCAGGGCGAGGGCGACAGCTTCGTCGTCGCGTTCGCGAGGGCCAGTGACGCGGTCGCGTGCGCGCTGGCGTTGCAGCGCGCGCCACTCGCGCCGATTCGGCTGCGCATCGGCGTGAACACCGGCGAGATTCGATTGCGTGACGAGGGCAACTACGTCGGCCCGACGATCAATCGGACGGCGAGGCTTCGTGACCTGGGCCACGGCGGGCAGACGCTGCTGTCGGGGGCTACCGAGTCGATGGTGCTCGACCATCTGCCTGAGGATGCGTGGCTGGGCGACCTCGGCTCACATCCGCTGCGTGACCTGCCGCGCCCTGAACGTGTCGTCCAGCTCTGCCATCCCGATATCCGCAATGACTTTCCGCAGCTGCGAACATCGGAACCCCAGATCGCTCAACGGCTTCCGACACAGCTGACGAGCTTCATCGGCCGTGAGGAGCAAATCGCAGAAGTGCGCGCGCTGCTGGGAGACAACCGTCTCGTCACCCTGACCGGTGCGGGCGGTTCGGGCAAGACCCGAATGGCAATCGAGATTGCGGGCGAGTTCGGCGACGCGATTCGGTATGCGGACCTTGCGCCTATCACCGACCCGGATCTCGTACCCGTCGCACTCGTGCGCGCACTCGGCCTTCCCGACCAGCCGGGCCGCACGACGATGGACACGGTGGTTCGATTCATCGGGGATCGGACGATGCTGCTTGTGCTTGACAACTGTGAGCACCTACTCGAAGCGAGCGCCGAGCTCATCGTCACACTGCTGGAAGCCTGTCCGGGGCTGACGCTGCTGACGACGAGCCGCGAACCCATCGGGCTGTCAGGTGAAGTGACCTGGCGGGTGCCGTCGCTGTCGTTGGCCGACGAAGCGATCGAGTTGTTCGAAGACCGCGCGCGCAGGGTGAGGCCGGATTTCAGGGCCGTCGACGAGGACGCGGCAACACTGACCGAGATCTGCAAGCGGCTCGACGGCATGCCGTTGGCCATCGAGCTCGCGGCGGCGCGGGTGCGCGCGTTGTCGCTGAACGAGATCCTCGACAGCCTGCACGATCGCTTCCGGCTGCTGACCGGCGGCTCGCGCAGGGCGGTGCGGCGCCAACAGAGCCTCGGCGCATCGGTCGACTGGTCGCATGACCTGCTGACGGAGCCCGAGCGCATCCTGTTCCGTCGCCTCGCCGCCTTTATGGGCGGATTCGACCTCGAGGCGGCACAGAACGTCTGCGCCGGCGGCTCACTGCCGCGGCATCAGATCCTGGATCAGCTGACGCTGCTCGTCGACAAGTCGCTCGTCGTCGCCGAAAGCACAAGCGGCCGAACGCGATACCGACTTCTGGAGACGGTTCGCCAGTATGCGCTGGAGAAGCTCGGCGAGTCCGGCGAAGCAGATGCCGTCCGCGATGTCCACCGCGATTACTACACGTCGATGGCAGCGCTGTTCGATGCCCCGACGCCGGAAGGTCACGAGCGCCTCCTGGATCGGGCCGAACTCGATATCGACAACCTCCGTGCCGCATTCGCCTGGAGCGTTGAGCACCAAGAGATCGAACGCGCATTGCAACTCGTCTGCTCACTGCACCCGCTATGGCTCCTGCGGGGACGGCCGCAGGAGGGGTTGGCATGGTTCGACGCCGCCTTTACCGTCATGAGCGATCCGGATGTCGAGGTCGGCGCGGCGGTTCGGGCGCGGGCGCTGGCCGACAGTGCCGCACTCGCCGCCTTCACCGCGGGGTTGGCCGGCATCAGCCAGGCGGAGGAAGCTCTCGCGATCGCGCGCGAGCTCGACGATCCGGTCCTGCTCGCTCGTGCGCTCACGTCGTGCGTCGCCACGGCCGCCTGGGACGCCGAGGCTGCGCAGCCCTACATTGCCGAGGCGGTCGATGTAGCCCGCGAATTGGATGACAAATGGAGGTTGAGCCAGATCCTTGCCTGGCAGTCGTATATGGGATGCCTGGCAGGTAACCCGGTGGCGACGGCCGCTGCAGGCGAAGAAGGCTGTATGCTCGCCGATGCAGTCGGCGATCGTTTCACCTCTCGAATGTGCCGCTACTGGGGACGCGGGCCCGCGAATTTCCAACGAGGCAATATCATTGAGGCTGTCGCACAGCTTCGGGACTTTCTTGCGGAGGCAGACGCTGCTGCCGATGTGTTTCACGGACTCTTGGCCCGCATCGCGCTGGCACATGCACTGGTCTGTCTTGGTGAGGTAACGGAGGCACGGGCGCTCGCGGAGCAGGCCGTTGACGCAGCCGCCGGGCTTGATCCATTCATGCAGATCTGGGCCTACGCGCCGCTGGCTCAGGCCGCTCTGGCGTCGGGTGACCTGGCGGCGGCAGCCGAGGCAGGCGACGTGGCGTGGAAACAGACAATGGAGCAGCCAGAGTTCGCCAGAGCGAACGTCACACCGATGGCTGAACTGGCCCTGGCTCGCGGAGACCTGATCGCAGCGAAGAAATGGGCCGACGACGCCGTGTCGGCCATGTTGGGCTGGCACTTGACGAAAGCATTGATTGAGCGCGCTCATGTGGTGATCGCACAAGGCGATCTCGACCAGGCGCAGCGTGATTGTCATGACGCGCTCGCCTGCGCCAGCGAGGTCGAGGCCTACCAGGTCGTTCCCGACGCGCTCGAGGTGCTCGGCGAAGTTGCGACTTCGGTCGGAAATCATCGTGAGGCGGCGCGGTTCTTCGGTGCGGCAGAGGCGATCCGGCAACGGCAGGGAGGTACCGTCCGGTTCGCGATCTACGAGCCGGCGCACGCCGCCTCACTCGCCGAGGTTCGCACTGCGATGGGCGAGGCCGAATTCGACGCCGCATGGGCCGAGGGGGCCGCGTTGTCGCTCGACGAAGCGATCGCATACGCCCAACGCGGCCACGGCGAGCGGAAGCGGCCGTCGACAGGCTGGGGGTCCCTGACACCGACCGAGCTCGACGTCGTTCGACTGGTCAGTCAGGGGCTGGGCAATAAGGA
This sequence comes from uncultured Actinomycetota bacterium, assembly GCA_963813275.1. Lineage (GTDB taxonomy): Bacteria > Actinomycetota > Actinomycetes > Mycobacteriales > Mycobacteriaceae > Mycobacterium. The sequence goes on from CAWEYH010000012.1 coordinate 33,551, forward strand.
CATCGCCGCCCGCCTCTTCATCTCCCACCGCACCGTGCAGACGCACTTGACGCACGTATACAGCAAGCTCGGCATCACCTCACGCGTGCAATTGGCGCAGGAGGCGGCCCGCCAGGCCTGATTTGTCGGTGACCCATGGCAGAATCGAACGCATGTTCGACACCGTCGATGATGCGGATCTGGTGTCCGCGATCGAGGAGGCCACCCGCGCCGAAGCCGCCGCGGGAGCTGATCGGTTGGCGGCTATCGCCGAGTTGACGCGCCGCCGCGTGGGCGGCGACGACGACCCGCAAGCGCTGTGGGCGTGTGACTTCTGGGACAGCGCCGCAGCCGAAGTCGCTGCGGCGATGAACATCGGCCACCGGAGTGCCTTCGGCCAAATCCGCATCGCTGAAACACTGCGCGACCATCTGCCGGCAGTGGCTGCCTTGTATCGGAAGGGCCGGTTGAGTTCGCGGGTCGTGTCGAGGATCACCTGGCGCACCCGCCTCATCACCGACGACGAAGTGTGGGCCGTGGTCGACACCGCCATAGCCCAGCGCGCCGAGGACTGGGGCCCGCTGACCGAAGACAAACTCGACGAAGCCGTCGATGCTCTCGTGCAACGCCACGACCCTGCCGCCGTTATTACGAGTCGTTCAAACGCGCGGACACGTGACTTCACCGTGGGCAGTTACGGCGACGAGGACGCGGGCCTCACCTCGGTATGGGGCAAGCTGCTGTCCTCCGACGCCGCCGTCCTCGATAAGCGCGTGTCAGCGATGGCCGCCCAAGTGTGTGAAAACGACCCCCGCAGCCTCGGCGAACGGCGCGCCGATGCCCTGGGCGCGTTGGGCAACGGCAACCAGCACCTGGCCTGTGCCTGCGGATTGCCGACCTGTCCAGTCACCGCCGATCAGCCGCCATCGAAATCGTGTGTGGTCGTTCGGGTGCTGGTCGACCAGACTGCCCTCGACGCGGCGGCGCGCCCTGCAATGACGACCGCCCCGGCCACTGCAGGCACGGCGATCGTTCCGGGCCACGGCGTGCTGCCCACCCCGATGCTGGCCGAACTGCTGCGCCGAGGCGCGAAAGTCGCGCCGCTGCGCCCGCCGTGTGAGAAGCCTGAGTCGACCTACAGGCCGACGCCGCGCACCGCCGAGTTCGTCCGCACGCGGGATCTGACGTGTCGGTTCCCCGGGTGTCATGCTCCTGCGGAGTTCTGCGATATCGACCATGTCATCCCATGGCCGGTCGGGCCGACGCATCCGTCGAACCTGATTTGTCTGTGTCGAAAACACCATTTGCTCAAGACGTTCTGGTGTGGCGACTGGGCGGTTTCGCTGGCCCCCGACGGCGCTGCGACGTGGACGTCGCCAAGCGGTAAGACCTATTCCACCCACCCTGGCTGCCGAATATTCTTTCCCGACTTCGACGCCACCACCGCAGGCCTTCCGCCGCCAACGGACACGTCGCAGCCCGCCGCGAACCGGAGGCTGATGATGCCCGCGCGGAAACGCACCCGGGCCGCCGAGCGCAGCGCCCGCATCCGGGCCGAGCGAGAACACAACACCACCGACCCACCCTTCTGACCTGGCCGCGTAGTTTCACCTCACCGTGCGATAGCGTCGTTCCGGTCGACCGACGCCGTATTGCAGCCGGATTTCCAGTGCGCCAGTGCTGAGGTAATACTCAAGATAGCGACGCGGGCTCACGCGTGAAATGCCCACTCTCTCTGCGCATTCCGTCGCTGACACCTCGCCGGCGTCGCCGGTCGGGGTCGACACCGCCAGCCGACTGATTGTTTCGTCCGCGTTTCGTCCTTCGCGCACACAACCACGTTGCCGAAGTGAGCGGGTGTTGACGTTTCGGACACGACCGGGCAATCGGTGCGGAATGGGCTCACGTGAACCTAGTGGCCGTGAAGACTTCGAGCCGCAACCGCACCATCGAGCACTGGGACGCCGAAGACGTCGAGGCCTGGGAAGCCGGCGGGGCCAAGATCGCGAAGCGCAACCTGATCTGGTCGATTTTCGCCGAGCACGTGGGCTTTTCGATCTGGTCCATCTGGTCGGTGATGGTGCTGTTCATGCCGCAGGCGACCTATCACGTCGACGCGGCGGGGAAGTTCTACCTGGTGGCGCTGCCCACCCTGGTCGGCGCGGTGATGCGGATCCCGTACACGGTTGCGCCTGCGAAGTTCGGTGGGCGGAACTGGACGATCGTCAGCGCGCTGCTGCTGCTGATACCAACGGTGTTGACGCTGTTGGTGATGAAGCGTCCCGACTCGTCGTACACGCTGTTCATGGTGGTTGCGGCGTTCGCGGGCTTCGGCGGCGGGAACTTCGCGTCATCGATGACCAACATCAACGCGTTCTTCCCGCAGCGACTCAAGGGCTGGGCGCTCGGCTTGAACGCGGGCGGAGGCAACATCGGCGTGCCCGTCATCCAACTCGTCGGCCTGCTCGTGATCGCCGCCATCAGCAACACCGCGCCCGAAATCGTCTGCGCCATCTACCTTGTCGCGATCGGCATGGCAGCGCTGTGCGCCGCGCTGTTCATGGACAATCTCGGTAATCAGCGGTCCAACCTGGGCGCGATGCTCGAGGCGCTCCGGTTCCGGGATTCCTGGGTGATGAGCTTCCTCTACATCGGCACCTTCGGCTCGTTCATCGGCTTCTCGTTCGCGTTCGGCCAGGTGCTGCAGATCAACTTCCTCGCCGGCGGCGACAATGCCGCGCAGGCCGCGCTGCACGCGGCGCAGATCGCGTTCATCGGGCCCCTGCTCGGCTCGATCGCGCGGCCGTACGGCGGCAAACTGTCCGACCGCGTCGGCGGCGGCAGGATCACCATGTACACCTTCATCGCGATGATCCTGGCGGCCGGGATCCTGGTCTGCACTGGCATGATCGACGATGCGGCGACGGGCGCGCCGACCGGCGGCCAGATGATCGGCTATGTCGTCGGATTCATCCTGTTGTTCATTCTCTCGGGGATCGGCAACGGCTCCACCTACAAGATGATCCCGTCGATCTTCGAGGCGAAGGCGCAGGGTCACGACGAGTGGAACCGCGATGAGAAGGCCGCATGGTCGCGCAGCATGTCCGGCGCACTGATCGGCTTCGCAGGCGCGATCGGAGCGCTCGGCGGTGTGTTCATCAACATCGTTCTGCGTGCCTCGTATGTCGGTGAGGCGAAGTCGGCGACCAACGCATTCTGGGTGTTCCTCGCCTTCTATGTCGTCTGCGCGGTGGTGACATGGGCGGTGTTCCTGCGGATGCGGTCGGCCAGGACGCGGGCGGGCAGGCTGGTCGGCTCGGTGCCCGCGCCCGCGGGTTGATGACCACGACCCGCACTGCGTGCTCGTACTGCGGTGTCGGCTGTGGCATCGAGGTCACCACCACCACCGACTCAGGAGTCCCTGTCATCGCCAGGGTCTCCGGAGATCGGTTGCACCCGGCCAACTTCGGCAGGCTGTGCACCAAGGGAGCGACCCACGCCGAGATGATGGCCGCCGTCGACGGGCGGCTGACATCGGCCTTGGTTCGACCATCGCGTCACGAGGAGCCGCTGCCCACACCCGTCGACGACGCGGTGGCCGAGGCGGGCACGCGGCTGCGGGCCATCGTCGACGAACACGGTCCCGACGCGGTGGCGCTGTACGTGTCCGGCCAGATGTCCATCGAGGCGCAATACCTGGCCAACAAGCTGGCGAAGGGTTTTCTGCGGACGATTCACATCGAGTCGAACTCGCGGTTGTGCATGGCCAGCGCAGGCACCGGGTTCAAACAATCGCTCGGTGCTGACGGGCCGCCCGGCTCCTACGACGATTTCGATTGCACCGATTTGTTTTTCGTCATCGGCTCCAACATGGCCGACTGCCATCCGATCCTGTTCCTGAGGATGGTGGACCGATTGAACGCCGGTGCGAAGCTGATCGTCGTCGATCCGCGCCGCACCGTCACCGCCGAACGAGCCGATCTCTTCCTGCAGATCAAGCCCGGCACCGACCTGGCCCTGCTGAACGGGCTACTGCACCTGCTGGTCGAAAACGGCGACATAGACATCGATTTCATCGCACAGCACACCGACGGCTGGGCCGACATGCCCGCGTTCCTTGCGGACTATCCGCCGCACCGGGTTGCCGACATCACCGGCATACCGGAGGCCGACATCCGCGCCGCGGCGGGCATGATCGCCGACGCGGGGGACTGGATGACTTGTTGGACCATGGGGCTGAACCAGAGCACGCACGGCACCTGGAACACCAACGCGATCTGCAACCTTCACCTGGCCACCGGTGCGATCTGCCGGCCGGGCAGCGGCCCGATGTCGCTGACCGGACAGCCCAATGCGATGGGCGGTCGCGAAATGGGCTACATGGGGCCGGGATTGCCCGGGCAGCGGTCCGTGACATCGGAGGCCGACCGCGCGTTCGTCGAGAAGCAGTGGGGCCTGCCGTCAGGAACCATCCGCGACGACGTCGGTCCCGGCACGGTTGCGATGTTCGAGGGGCTTGCACGTGGTGACGTCAAGGCGTGCTGGATCATCTGCACGAATCCCGTTGCCACCGTGGCGAATCGGCAGACGGTGATCGCCGGCTTGGAAGCGGCCGAGCTCGTCATCACCCAGGATGCGTATCAGGCGACCGCAACGAACAAGTACGCGGACATCGTGCTGCCTGCAGCGCTGTGGGCGGAGTCCGACGCTGTCATGGTGAACTCCGAGCGCAACCTCACGCTGCTGCAGGCGTCCGTTCGGCCCGCGGGCCAGTCCCGCCCTGATTGGCAGCTGATCTGCGAGGTCGCCACGCACATGGGCTTCGGCGAGCACTTCGACTTCTCCTCCAGCGAGGAGGTTTTCGATGAGATCCGCACGTTCTCCAACCCGGAGACCGGTTACGACCTGCGCGGGGTCAGCTATTCGCGGCTTCGGCGGGCACCGGTGCAATGGCCGTGCCCACCAGACGACGACCACGACCGCCACCCGATCCGCTACCTCAACGACGGGGTCAGCCAGGACCTGTTCGTCGACGGCGGCGGGCACCGACCCCGACTGGCGTTTCCCACCCCGTCGCGGCGAGCCGCGTTTCACGCCCGCCCGCACATGAACCCCCGCGAGCTGCCCGACGACGATTTCCCGCTGGTGCTCAACACCGGTCGGCTGCAACACCAGTGGCACACCATGACCAAGACCGGCAAGGTGGCCAAGCTGAACAGGCTCGACAGCGGCCCGTTCGTCGAGATCCATCCGTCCGATGCGACGGTGCTGGGCATCGCCGACGGCCAACCCGTCGAGCTGACGTCGCGCCGTGGCCGCGCCGTCCTGCCCGCCGCGGTGACCGAACGCGTCCGCCGGGGCAGCTGCTTCGCCCCGTTTCACTGGAACGACGAACACGGCGAGCTGCTCACCATCAACGCGGTGACCAGCGACGCCGTCGACGCCGAATCGCTGCAACCCGAGTTCAAGGTGTGCGCGGTGAGCGCCCGCGCGGTGGGGCCGGTGCCGACCCGCGTGGTGAAGGAACGCGAACCCGACGGGCACGGGCCTCTCGTGTTGTGGGCGTCGCAGACGGGTAACGCCGAGGACGTCGCCGCCAGGCTGGCTCGACGGCTGGGCGACTCGCAGCTGGCCAACATGGACGAGGTGCCGCTGTCGAGGCTGGCGGCCGCCGGCGACGTCCTGATCGTCACCAGCACATTCGGTGACGGCGGCCCGCCGGACAACGGCGCCGACTTCTGGGACCGGCTCGGTGCGCCGAACGCGCCCGCCCTCGACGGAGTGCGCTATGCCGTGCTTGGCATCGGTGACCGGTCGTATGCCGACTTCTGCGGCCACGCCAAGTCGATCGACGGCAGGCTGGCCGACCTCGGCGCGACGAAGATGCTCGATCGCGCGGAGTGCGAGGCCTACGACAACAATCCGATGGCTCAATGGGTCGATCGGATCACGGCGATGCTGGGTGCCGCAACCGAACCGGGCACCAGCGAGGAGCCGTTCACCCGGGACGACCCCGTTCTCGCGGCGCTGTGCCGCAACACCGTGTTGACCGGCCCGATGTCCTCAAAAGAAGTGCGCCAGTTGGGTTTTGACATCTCCGAGCACGACGTCGGTTACGCGGTGGGCGATTCGCTCGGCGTATGTGCCACCAACAGCCGTGGGGTCGTCGATGCCTGGCTGGTTGCGACGGGTCTGGATGGAGAAGACAG
>CAWEYH010000013.1:0-20904 GCA_963813275.1 uncultured Actinomycetota bacterium
GGTCGCGGCCTGGGTTGCCATCCGCGGCGGCCTGCTCGTGCTGGCCAGCATGCCGGCCACCATCGCCGCGCTCCCTGCGCCTGCTGCTCCGGGTTGGTGATGGACCGCGGTCTCGGCCTGGGCCGCCACCGCGGTCGCTTGTTCTTGCTGGCCGACGCGGGCCAGTGCCCCGGCGGGGACGACGTCGGTCTTGCTCGGCTTCTACGCCAGTCACGCGCGTGTAAGACCAGTCCAGCTGCCGCGCTGATCGGCGACATGATCCTCCTGAACCTGTTGCGCCAGCCCCGATGGTCCGTCCATGGCGGCCGCGTCACTGGGCACCAATCCGGCCAGGCGGGTTTGTGCTACTGAGCTTGCAGCCCTGTTCTTGACCATGCTATGGCAGGCCATGGCCTCGCCGATGGCTCGGCTCATGCCCGGCAAGCTGATTGGCGGAAACATTGGTCTTAGGGTAGTGCTCGAGCTGCCAGAGCAGGTTTGTCCGGTAGATCAGGATGAGCCAGGTGGCCACCTGGTAGGTCCCGACTGGCCTGCCGAAGTAATCCGCTGACGAGGACACATTCCCAACCGGTTCACTCTGGTCGGTCGCATTGACGCCGACCGCGCATCAGCCGCCACAAATCGCTGCGGTCAGAAGGGTTCGCTGCCGAGGACGACGATCGCTGACCCGATACGCTAGAGGCCCCTGCCTCCTTAGCTCAGTGGTAGAGCACTCGCCTTGTAAGCGAGCGGTCGTCAGTTCAATCCTGACAGGGGGCTCCAGCTATAGGGGGCCGAGCCCGTCCTGAACTGCACAGACAGCTCTTCCTACCTAATCTCAGATAAGTGTGACTGTGTCCATATTGTGTCCACGGCGTGTCCACGGCGCTATCTGGTAAGTGAGTCCGTAACGGATAGACACAACCCGGACACAAGATGGGGTAAAGATCAGTTCGCTTACCTTACAAGAAACGAGAGCCCGTCGTCGGTGATCCTGATATGCCCTTTGTTGGATGCGATCTCGCCAACAAGATCGCCAATCAGCATGTCCACGGTGGCCGGTGCGAGGTCTGACACGGCAGCCGTGTAGTGAACGACGTCGTGGCGCTGGTGCCATTGACCGTCGGACAAAGCACTCGTGGCGCAGGTCGGACCTGGCTGCCGCGGCTCTGGCCCGGTGCCAATGCCGGTAGAGCGAGCCGGGCTGGAGGTGCCTGCCATCGGATGCCGGGAACAGCAGAGCATCCTGCTCTGGCCCCACATGAGCGGCCAGGTGCTCGGCGATGTGCTTCGCCAGCGGCATTGGTACACCGCATATTGGGTCGGCTGTGGGAGATAATTTCCTGATGAGGATTTTGCGTCAGGTGGGCGATTGAACACCACCGACGACGATTTGAACCTGATGCGGTTGACCTGGCGACGCATTGGCCAGCTGCAGCAGCTCGAAGACGGCACATGGCGGGCGTTTTTTCCCTGCGCTGTGTGGGGCAGTGTGACGGCGGCGACCAAGGAAGAGGCCGAGGAGAAGGCCGTCCGGAAGGCTCTTGACGAGGGAGATGACCCGGAGTGGGTCATGCAAAGAATCGTCGAATCCTTCAACGCATTTCATGATTACTCTCCCGACGACTTGCCGAAGGGTACGTGGGTATTCCGGCTTCAGAGTGAGCGATTTGCCGACGGAACATGGCGGGCATGGTTCCCCAGCGGCGGCTGGCTGATGAGGGCTACCACCGAGAAGGAGGCGAAGTTCGCTGCCGCCACGGAGTGGTACCGGCGCCTCCGGCTTCCTGACGAGGTCGCGCGGCGACACGCAACCATGCGGCGTCACCTCGAAGACCCGGTTCCAGGGGTGGAGTTCTTTCCCTATGAGGAGCTCCCCGAGTCGGTACGTCAGCTCATCGAACAGCACGAGGGTGATGCGTGAGGACGAGGCAGGCAGCATTGTGCTTCCACTGGCCCGTTGAAGTGTTCTAGTCGGGCGCGAAGGGACCAGGGGTGCACTCGGTCCTCTCCGATGTCGGCACAAATGACAGTCTGGGGCGGTATGCGGCGGCCCCAAGCACTAACTGGTTCAATCCCAGTACCGCGCACCAACATTGATGCAGGTCAGAGGTAGTTTTTGAGCCACTGATTCTGGCTCATGCCAGAAACGTGCCAAGCGGTGTAGGTGTTGTGGGGTTGCGGTCGTCGACAACCGAAAGGCAAGCCATGCGCCACAACAACCAGCCACCCAGATATGCCGTTGCCTGCCGGCGCCATCCGCGTGTACGACTGGGATCCGCCCGAGGTGACCGGCTACGCGAACGGTAACCGCTATTTCGTGTGCGCCAGCCGCCGGATCGACAGCGACGACACGGCAGATGTGTCGAGGTACTTCCTCGACGGCATCTAATGGGATGACGGCCGCGTCGAGGGAGGCATCAGCGTCTCGTGGGGTCGGACGACCACATCAGTGCTGCCCAGGCCCGCGAACTGGCCGCGCTGCTCATCCGGCAGCCGACGACGTTGACCGGTGGGACAAACCGGTGGACGCCTGACAACGCATTGCACATTTCGGCCCGTCATCCTGCTTGGGGTGGCGGGGCCGATTACCGGTTGCTGACTCGCTTTCGGGCTTCGCTCATCTTTCCGGCACGGCCGAAGAACACCTGAAGTTGACCGAATCCAGAAGTCGGCCTGTCACCCCTCACCGCAATACCCAGTGACCCCCGCTGCCCCCGCATTGTGAGCAATTCAGCTTGCCGAAGCTGCACGGTGCGGTGCAGGGCGCTGTGTGTCCTTGACCATCGGTGTAGCGCACGCCAGTTCCGCCGCAGCTGTAGCAGTTCACCTTGCCGCCGTTGCAGGAAGGATTTGAGCACTTCTCCCATTGCCGGGTAGCCACAGGAGAAGGAGGAGGGCGTGGCACCCGGAACGGGATGGGTGGGCGTGGTCCTGGTGGCGGTGGTGGAGGAGGCGGCTCCCCTGTCTTTCCGCCCCCAAACAGCGCGCCGAGGACCATGAGAATGACCACTATCACTACCACGAACACCAAGACGGCCAGAGCCCAACCTATGACGTACCCGACCGTGAACACGTCTGCAAATCGTAATCTCGTTTGCCTGATCCAGAACCTTATTGCACGCGAGTACCCGACCCAGCTGTCCAAGTGAACGGAAGTCACCCTCCAGTGTTGCCGTCCGGTTGGGTGTCCCACTCGGCGCGTCATCCTGCTTGGGTGGCGGGGCGAATCGCTAAAACCGTGCCCGCCAGAGCTACGTAAGGGGTGTTGTAACAGTGTTCTCTACGGCAGGCTCACCTGCAGTTGTCCGACGGCCGGGGTTCTAACAGCGATTTTGTCGCAGCCGCCCAATTGCGGGAGGTCGACGCAGCCGGGTTGGTTGGCCTCGGCCTCCACTTCGACGGTTACCGGGCTGTGCGTTCGCGCATATGCCAGCGATTCGGGGGCGAAGGGGACCCAGATTGTTCGGGTTGAATTGGCATCAACGAACAATTCCGAGCAACCGTCATGGATGTACTTACCGCCTCCGCAGTATTCAGACGAGGAATGACCATCGATGTGGAGCAGGACGGCGCCCTGGCAGGTCGCGGGCACCAAGCAGGTCAACGTGACCGGCACGTAACCATCGGCGTCAACGCTAACGGCACCCTCAACCACCTGCATCGCGTCCACCGGTGTTCTGCCCATGGGCACGGCCCCGCCGTACCCGCCCGCGTTTTGGCAGTACTCTCCGCATCCCAGCCGGACTTCTGTGGCGGAGGCGGGCGCGGCACTACTGGGGACGACTGGCTGCGGCAGGGAGCTGGCCGATCCGCCACTAGAGTCGATTGGCGGCGACGGGGAGCTGGCCGGTTTGCCGCTGCAGGCCACCAACCCGGCGACGCTTGTCGCGACCATGATCGCCATGAGGCATCGGTGACGTTTCACACGGACTCCCAACCAAGGCAGCCTGGGCAATTCTGTAGCACGGCCAATTCTGCCCTTCGGCAATACCGCCGGAGGCTAAACACAGAACCCGCCCTGCTTGGGTAGCGGGCCGACATAATTGTCTTGCGTCCGCAGAATACGGACCTAGCCTTTTGCCATGTCGTCGCGGAAGACATACACGGGTTACAGCATCGGGTGCGCGCTCACGTGGGCTGTGATTCTGACTGTTGTTGCGGTTAAGCTCCCCGACCGCCTGCACACCTTCCGATTGGTCGGTGCCGGGTGGTGGATCGGGTGGATCTCGGCGACGATTGGTAGGTCGGTTTATCCGCCGCCCAAACCGAAGCTCCCCGCGACGTAGGGCCCAGCACGCCATCCTGCTTGGGGTGGCGGGCCGACTGCCGCGCCCGGGACGGGGAAACGTCACCGGGCACCGGTTGTCGTTGCTAGCGTGGAATGCCCCTAGAGACCCGAACGTGAAGGAGACCCAGATGGCCGGCAAGTTCGAGTTGTACAAAGACAAGTCGGGCAAGTTCAGGTTCCGGCTCAAAGCCGGTAACGGCGAAATCATCGCCACGGGTGAGGCTTACGAGTCCAAGGCGAGCGCCGAGAAAGGCATCGCAAGCGTTCAGAAGAACGCCGCTGACGCGAAAGTCGTTGATCTGACCGAATAACCGGGTTCGTGCCGATTGCATTAGGCGCATGGGGAAAGACCGGCCGCGCCGCGAGAGATCAGCTCGAACAGATAGCGTCGTCGGTCCCTGGGTCGAGGCCGAAGACCTGTATTGCGGCTGACTTACCTTTCAGGGCGTGAGATCCCCGGTCGATGAGTCCGGGCGATCGACCATTCAGGGCGTCGACGGTCTGCTGGGTGAGAAGGATTGCGTCGCCGGTGGTCTTGGTGAGCTGCTCGACGCGGGCCGCGACGTTGACGGTGTCACCGATCAGGGTGAATTCGAGCTTGCCTGCCGCCGCCGATGGTGCCGGCGATCACCACACCGGTGTTGATCCCGATGCCGATCCGCAGCGCACCGCCGAACCGCTCGGCGACGAGGCGATGAATCAGACACAGCGGCGGTCACCGCGGCGTCGGCATGATCCGCGAGATCGTTCGGCGCGCCGAAGACGGCCAGCGCGCCGTCGCCGAGGAACTTGTTGACATGCCCACCGGCGTCGACGACGGCGGGCACGACGATCTCGAACAGGGCGTTGAGGCGGGCGACGGTGTCCTCGGCGGTGTTCGCCTCGGCGAACGGGGTGAAGTCGCGGACGTCGACGAACATCACCGTCACCTCGCGGCGCTCACCGGTGAAGACGTCGTCACCCTGCTCAAGTAGCCGCGCCGCCAGGGCTGGGTCGACATAGGTGCCGAACGCGGCCTGAAGTCGTTGCCGCTCAGCCAAACCCGCCTGCATGCGGTTAAACGACGCCGCCAGCGCACCGAGGTCATCGTCCTGAACCACCGGCAGACGTTGGCTGTAGTCGCCGGCCGCAACCCGTTCGGTTCCTTCGGCGAGGTCGCGAATGGGTTGCAGTGATGGTGAGACAACGGCACCGACGGTGATCGGCACCCCGAAGCCAAGCGTCAACGCGCATCCGATCACGACGGACAGCACCGGGGCCTCGCTGCCCCGATCGAGCACGGCCGCCAGCATCGCGCCGCTGACGGAGAACACGAACATGCGAACCCAAGCATCGACACGTTCCAACCACGCGGCAAAAGTCGGGCGAGAGCGTGGCAGGGAGTCACCGATCGCCGGTGTCCCCGGCGAGGGCGGCCCGGGCCGGTCGCAGTGCTCCTTCCCCAAAGGTGTGCGTACCGATCAGCGCCGATGCCGATTCCTGCGACGGCAGCGCCCACGATCCCGTACTGGACGAGCCGCGACCCGCTCGCTCCGGCGATCACACCGACAACGATCAACAGCAGTGCGGCCCAAACAGGCGAAGAACCACAACGCTCGAACACCCGTCGCACGAGTCCAGGTGTAGGTGTCTTCCAGTGCCGCTGTCACGATCGACCTCATCGCCGGCCGCCCACCGTTCCGCAAGGCGGAACCGTCGGCCACCGGGAAGAACCATCACGTAACGCCATCACCAGCACGGCGACAACGGTGACAACGGCCGCCTCGACGTAGTGACTGGACTTCTCGAAAGCGACAACAACAAACGACCACAGAAGGTAGGGCGGCAGCGACGAGGCGAATACGTCACTACCCAGATCGCCCACGAGTACCTCGCTCCGTACCGATCCCACGCCCACTGCCAGATGCGATCCATGCCGCGAGATTAAACGTCGGGCACCCGAAACGACCTGCGGATACATAGAAAGCATTGGCGGAAACTCGACCCGCTCCTCGGCTTACACTTCCGCAATGTTCTCGGAGACGCGCTATGCGATGAACGGGGACTTGCGCGTCGCCTATCGCACGTCGCGTGAGGGTGACGCGCGACATCGTGTTCGTCTCGAACTGGTTCACCAACTGTGAGGTCTTTCCGGAGCTGCCGTCTATTCAAGGGTGGGTTGAGGCGATGACATCGCTTGGTCGACTGATCTTCTTCGACCAGCCGGGCACGGGAGCGTCCGATCCCGTCACGACGGGCGCGCTGCCGACCTTGGAGCAATGGGCCGACAGCATCACCGCGGTGCTTGACGATCTCGGAAGTCGGCGAAGCGGTCCTCGTCGCGATCGACGGCGCGTTCGCGCACAGCGGCGCTGTTCGCAGCCACACATCCGTCCCGCACGACCGCGCTGGTCGTGCTGGAGGGCTATGCGGATCCGCTTGCTGAGCGCACCGAGGGATCCACACCCGAGGAGCTCACTGCTGCCATGGTCGCCATGTGGGGCACGGGGGAGTTCGCGCATCTCGCGAATCCGGACATGCCGTGGAACGAGGAGATTCGGGCAACCTGGGCACGGCACGAACGCCTGGCGGCAAGCCCAGGGACCTTTGCTCTCATGATGCCTCTGCTGGACGAAATGGACGTGCGGGCGTTGCTTCCGACAGTCCGCGTGCCGACCCTCGTCCTCCATCACACCGACGACGCCTTTATCCCGCCCGAGTTGGGCAAGGACGTCGCCGATCGGATATCGGGCGCGAAATACGTCGAGCTTCCGGGGCGCAACGTTTTTCACTTCGTCGAACCGTGGCGTGCAGTCGTTTCAGGAGATCGCCGAGTTCCTCACCGGCCAGCAGGCTGACGTGGCCGATGATCGGGTGCTCGCCACGGTGTTGTTCACCGACATCGTGGACTCGACGCGCCGCGCCGCGGAGATGGGCGACCGTGACTGGCATGCCTTGCTTGATGCGCACGACGCCGTCGTGCGGTCACAACTCGCTCGCTTCCGAGGCCGCGAGGTGAACACGTCGGGCGACGGCTTCCTCGCGATGTTTGACGGCCCTCAGCGAGCGATCCGCTGCGCGATGGCGATCCGCGACGCGGTGCAGGCGCTCGGCATCGAGGTGCGCGCCGGGTTGCACACCGGCGAGTGCGAGGTCCGCGGCGATGACATCGGCGGGATCGCCGTGCACATCGGCGCTCGCGTGAGCGCCCTGGCAGGGCCGAACGACGTGCTCGTGTCCAGCACGCTGCGCGACCTCGTGATCGGGTCAGGGCTCGAGTTCGAGGACCGCGGCACTCACGAGCTCAAGGGCGTGCCCGGCGAATGGCACCTCTTCGCCGTCGCCTCTCCGTAGCGGTGGGTTCCGGCGATCTCGACGCTATGCCGACTCGGGACGTGAACGCCTGATGCCGTATTCCGATGTTCGAGGTGGGACAGGGTTCGTTGTGACATTCTGCGGGGGTGTCCGCTTCTCCGGCGGCTGCTCCTTCGGGGGTGGTGACGTTTCTGTTCACCGACGTCGAGGGTTCGACCCGTCGGTGGGAGACCGACGCCGACGCGATGCGGGCGGCACTGGCCGCGCATGACGAGGTGTTGCGCACGGCGATCGAGGCGCACGGCGGCTGTCATGTTCAAGCACACCGGCGACGGCGTGTGCGCCGCGTTCGCCTCGCCGAAGTCGGCGGTCGATGCCGCGGTGGCTGCGCAGCGGGCGCTGGAGTTGCCGGTGCGGATGGGGATCGCGACCGGCGAAGCCGAGCTGCGCGACGGGGACTACTTCGGTGCGGTGCTCAATCGCGCCGCTCGGGTGATGGCCGCCGGGCACGGCGGCCAGATCCTGCTGGCCGAGTCGACGGCGGTGCTGCTCAGCGGAGTCGATCTTCTCGATCTGGGGCCGCGACGGTTGCGGGATGTGCCCATGCCGGTCGGCGTGTTTCAAGTGCGAGCAGCCGGACTGCGCACGGACTTTCCGCCGCTGCGGGCGCTGGACACGACTCCGGGAAATCTGCGGCCTGCCGACCACCAGCTTGATCGGGCGCGAGTCCGAGATCGCCGAGATCGAAGCGGCGGTCAAGGCGCATCGCTTGGTGACATTGACCGGCGTGGGTGGGGTCGGCAAGACCCGCCTCGCGTTGGAGGTCGCGGCGCAGCTGGGCGATGAGTTCCCCGACGGTGTCTGGGTTTTCGAACTCGCAGCGGTCACCGATCCGGCGGCGGTGCCCGACGCAGTGGCCGCGGTGCTGGGCATCACCCAGCAACCGGGCAAGAGCGTGAGCGAGTCGGTGGCCGCCGCGCTGGAGGGCAGAGTCCGGCTGTTGGTGATCGACAACTGCGAGCACGTGCTCGACGCCGCCGCCGATCTGGTCGAGGCGATCCTCGCGCACTCGGCCACGGTGAAGATTCTGGCCACCAGCCGGGAAGGACTGGGGGTCGCCGACGAGCAGTTGTGGCTGGTGCCCTCGCTGGACGTCGACGCGGGAACCGACTCGGCCGCCGTGAGCCTGTTCGTCGAGCGCGCCCATAGTGTGGCGCAGCGATTCTCGTTGGCCGAGACCGACGAGACAGACAGCCGTGGTCGAGATTTGCCAGCGCCTCGACGGCATCCCGTTGGCCATCGAGCTGGCCGCATCGCGGATGGCGTCGATGACCGCGACCGAGATGCGTGATCGACTCGATCAGCGATTCCGGCTGCTGGTCGGATCCCGGCGCGGCCTGGCACGCCACCAAACGCTGCGTCACGCGGTGGCGTGGTCCTACGACCTGCTCGACGACACCGAAAAGGCACTGCTGGAGCGGTGTTCGGTGTTCGCGGGTGGATTCGATCTCCAAAGCGCCTGCGCCGTGGCCGGTTTCGACGACTCCGATGACTATGCCGTCCTCGATCTGCTGGATGCGCTGGTGCGCAAGTCGCTGCTGGTCGCCGACCGGTCAACGGGGCGGACCCGGTATTCGATGCTGGAGACGATCCGCCAGTTCGGCGAGGAACAACTGGTCACCGCCGGGATCGCGGACGAGGTCCGGGCTGCCCATGCCCGCCATTTCGCCGGGCGCGAGGAAGGCATCCTTTCGGTGTGGGACGGCCCACGCCAACGGGAGGCGTACGACTGGTTCACCGCCGAACTGGCCAACCTGCGAGTGGCGTTCCGGTGGGCAATCGACCACGACGACATCGACACCGCTTCCACCATCGCTACGTATGCGGCCTTTCTGGGCTACCGGGTCGAACTCTACGAGCCAATGGCCTGGGCGGAAGAAGTAATCGAGCCCGCCCGTGCCGTTGCGCACCCCCGGCTCGCGGCGCTGTATGCGATGGCGTCGCAATGCTGGATGCGGGGCCGAATCGACGCGGCCGTCCGTTACAGCGACGGCGGTATTGACGCAGTCCGCAGCGGCGGTAGCGTGCCGTTCGACACCGAGGCCATGCTTGGCGGTGCGTATATGGCCATCGGTCAGCCAGAGCGGTGGATCGAATGGTGCCGGGAGCGGTTAGGTCAGGGTCACGACACTCAGGCATTCACCCAGACGTGCTTGGTCATGGCACTGACGATGGCCGGCCGGCGTGAAGCTGCAAGAGCCGAGGCCGCAGGTCTCATCGACGCCGTCGAGATCACCCGTAATCCCCATGCCATTTCGCACGCGCTGCTCGCTTACGGCCTTGCCTTCCTCAACGCCGATCCCGTCAATGCACTCGCGGCCCTGCGCCGTGGACTTGTCGTCGCGCAGGACAGCGGCAACCGCATGAACGAATCACACCTGGCGCTGAGGCTGGCCCAAGTCGAGGCCGAACACGAGGACGAGGCGACCGCGCTCGATCACATCACCACCGCAATACGCACCTGCGACGCATCCGGCAATGCCGACGCCGTTCGGCCTCCTCTCGCTGCACTGGCCGCGTTCCTCGACCGGCTCGGACGCTTTGAGCCGGCTGCCACGATTGCCGGGTTCGCCATCGTCAGCCCCATGACTTTGGCCGCGATCCCTGAGATCAACACCGCGATCGCCCATCTGCGCGATGTCCTCGGCGAGCAGACCTACGAATCGCTCGCCGGCAAGGGCGAAGCGATGACCGCCGCCGCCATGGTGACGTACGCCTACGACCAAATCGACCAGGCCCGAACGGAACTGAACACAGTCTCGAAATAGACGACATACGAGAGTCTCAAAAATCAGTCGCATCTTCGTGCGACCGAACATGTCGGATTCCGGTGCGAGCCCGGTGCGTTCGGTCTTACGTCATCTCGCCCCTGCGTCAAGTCGCTACGTCGGCGAGCGCGGCAGGGGTGTTCAGGTCGGCGTAGGCCGCCGAGTACCTCTGCGCGAGAGCGACGGCGATGTCGACACGCTGCCACAGGCCACCATCACTGCTGGCCGTGCAGAGCCACAGCGTCAGGCCATGTGCCACTGACGCCCGGTAGCGCAACCAGATTTCGTCCAAAGATGGCATCTCTTCACGGGACAGCCCCAGGGCGTCACGGTATTCCTGAAGTAAGTCACGTTCGTGTTGTCGGCGATCCTCGATGGTCAAGGCCCCTTGCAGAAAATAGCCGAGGTCCAGGGACCAGTTACCTCGACGGGTTACCTGCCAGTCGAGGAACCCGACATCGTTCGTCGGGGTGAGGTAGGTGTTGCCGATGTGAGGATCACCGTGCAACAGCGTCTGCGGCGATGTCGTCAGCGTCGTGATATAAGGCTTCCACACCGACTCGATGAGGTGCTCGATGGTCAACGACATGACTTCATCGGGGGCATCCTCACCGAGGCGTTCAAGGGCGGATGGCAATGGCGCATACTGCATTCCGTCCCAAGGCAGGAACGGCTCCAGCCAGGTGAGATCTGGGTGTCTGAGAACACGCTCGCCCCAGTATTGCCCGTGCATCCGGCCAAGCCCGCGCACACCGGAGGCGACCTGCTCAACAGTCATCGGCCTGGTGGCGTCACGTGGTTCAGCTCCGCGTGCGGTGAGGTCTTCCATGACCAGCATGAAGTCGTAGGCGTCTTCATCGATCAGGGCGGTGAACACGACCGGATGTTCGAGGGGGAGGGGCACTCCCGAGCTGAACAGTCGCGGCTCGTGGAACATCCCACTGGTCATGCGGATCAGTTCTTTGTGTGCGGGATCGGCGGCCTTGACGAAGACGGTCGCCGGACCGCTGCCTGCCGAGTAACTCAGACCCAGCCGGGCACGACGATTCGTGCCATCGTCGCGAAGCTCAACGACCACGTCACTGACGGCGGCACCGGGATGGTGCTCGGCCAGCGCTCTCGACATCCAGTCCGGAGTGATTTCGTCCCAACTCTTGGGCACCGACAACGGCAGGGTGCTCACCTGGGGTCCTCTCTTACGGATGCCAGCTCAACGACTTACGACACGCTGCGTGTCGTAACATTTGGAAAGCTACCGCATCACCTTGGATATCCGCGTGGGATTGCAATTCCCTGCTCGACGCTTCGACCGCCAGAACCGTGTCTACCTCTGCACGCACGTGCGCCAACCTGGGGTTAACGCCCTAAGCTCGCGCCATGCCTCAACCAAGGGGCGGTCGGCCACGAGACGCGCAGCTGCACGCTGCGATCCTCGCGGCGACCCGTGAAGTACTGGCGATCACCAGCTACGCCGAGCTGTCGATGGAAAATATCGCGGCCCGTGCGCAGGTGGGCAAGAAGACGCTCTACCGGCGATGGCCGTCGAAAGCACCACTGGTGGCCGAAGCTGTTCTGGATGTCTACGGACGTAGCGGATCGTTCACCGTGCCGGACACCGGAGACATCTACGCCGACCTGCGCTCATGGCTCGTCGAGCACGCCGAATTTATTGCCGACACCGCGAACGCGGGATTGGTGCGCGCCCTCATCGCCGCTGCTGCAGCCAGCCCACTCGACAACGAGGCGCTCTATGAGCAGCTGAGCATCCCGCAACACGCTGGTCTGCTGACACGGCTACATCGAGCTGCAGACAACGGTCGACTACATGCCGACGCCGACCTCAACGCGGTGGCGAACGCACTCATCGGCACTTTGCTCTTACAAGTGCTGACCGGCACAGTTTCAGGCGTTGACGCGGAGACTGAGTTCGACGGACTACTTAGCGCAATATTGAAAGGTGTTTCGAAGGACGAGCGCGGGTAACAGACCCAACTCGCGCACGTCTCGAATATGATCCGAGTGAGACACCCTCTCCGGCATCGCAGGACCGTGCTGTTCCGCCAGGTCGGTGTGTCTCGAATCTTCGTCTCAGAAATAATTGTCTCTATAGCAGCGTTGTACGTATTTGTGAGACACAAGTCAGGCGTGACCGACCTGGCACACCTCGCGGCACGCGGATCGGCTACACCCGCGTGAGCACGGTTGCTCAGACTCTTGATCAGCAGAACGCGGCGCTCGCCACTGCCGGGGTCACCAAGACCTTCTCCGACGTGATGTCCGGCGCCCGCGACGACCGTCCAGGTCTGGCCGCACTCCTCGACTACGTGCGCGAAGGCGACACGGTGGTGGTGTGGAAGCTGGACCGGCTGGGCCGCAACACTTTGCACATCCTGGAGACCGTCAAGGAACTCACCGAGCGTGGGATCACGTTGGTGTCCACCACCGACGGGATCGACTCCTCAACGGCAGCCGGCCGCATGGTCATTGGCGTGTTGGCCAGCATGGCCGAGTTCGAGCGCGAGCTGGTCAAGGAGCGGACCGCGCTCAAGCGAGAGACGTCGCGGGTCAACGGCACCAAGTTCGGGCGGCCCCGCAAGGTCGACGACTCCGAGCACATCGCCACGGCCAAGCGGATGAAGGCCGACGGCCACACCGGCAGGGACATCGCCAAATACCTCGGGGTGAGCCGAGCGACGCTGGCCGGAGATGACGGCCTGTCGTGAGTGTCCGCGCCCGAAACAACAACGTGGCGTAGATTGTCGCCACCTGTACCTCGGCGGCGCGGTCCGTCACGCCGGCCGGTCCTTCACACCTGATGCCGACAAAACGCGTGAACGCCAACCCCAAGGGGGCGGCAGCGAGCCTACGAGCCAGACACCAGATGATCAGAATCCAACCACCGCACAACGCGGCGACCCCACTCTGACACTGACCGTGAGCCTAGGCTCTGACCCTCGGGGCGGGCCTCGGGAACACCTGGCCGTTTGTGGGTGAGTGAAAACGCCGCCGTGGTGCGACCACAGCGACTGAACCGCGAGATCCAATCACCCACGTCAACGGATACAGGCATAGTGCAATGGTCAAGACACACCCCGATGGGGCCGTCATATCACACCCCGATGGGGCCGCCATATATCGAAAGCGAGCAGCAGTGAACGTTGATTCACTTCCTGAACTGAAGGGCGTGGAGCACCGGTTTGTCGATCTAGGCGGAGGTGTCACGATTCATGTGGCCGACGCCGGACCAGCCGACGGCGCGCCAGTGATGCTCGTGCACGGTTTTCCGCAGAACTGGTGGGAGTGGCATGAGCTGATCGGGCCGCTCGCCGACGATGGCTACCGCGTGCTGTGCCCGGATTTGCGCGGTGCAGGCTGGAGTTCGGCGCCCAACGATCGCTACCTCAAGAACGACATGGCCGATGACCTTGCGGCAGTGCATTGATCGGCTGAACGTCGGGCCGGTGCGGCTCGTCGCACACGACTGGGGTGGCCCGGTCGCGATCATCATGATGCTGCGGCACCCTGAGAAGGTGACCGGATTCTTCGGGCTGAACACGATCGCCCCTTGGGGGAGGTTCGATATGGCGATGGTGCGCCATCTGTGGCGGTTCTGGTACCAGATCCCGATGGCGCTTCCCGTGATCGGGCCGCGGGTAATCAGCGACCCCAAAGCCCGCTACTTTCGCCTGCTGGCCGGCTGGGTCGGCGCCGGTTTTTCGCTGGCCGACGACGATATCGCGCTGTATGTAGATCGGATGCGACAACCCCGTCACGCCGTCGCTGGCTCCCGGTGGTATCGCACCTTCCAAAACCGCGAGGCACTGCGCTGGCTGATCCGCGGCGAGTTCGACGACAGCCGCGTCGACGTCCCGGTCCGCTGGCTGCACGGGATGGGCGACCCGGTGATCACCCCGACCCTCCTACGCGGCTACGCCGATCGAATCAAGGACTTCCGGATCGAGACGGTCGACAGCGCCGGTCACTGGATCGTCGAGCAACGATCGGAACTAGTACTCGACCGACTCCGCGCCTTCCTGCGCGAAACCTGATGTACCGCCTGCAGCAGATCGTCACGGCCTGCGACATGAAGACCCTGGGGCTCCCACTCGGCCCCCCAAACCGTCGGCGAATAGCGAGGGCCATCGCAACAGCCACAGTTGCTCGTCGGCGACCCCCAGTCCTTCGCGGCTGGTGGCCAGGATGGTCACCGTCGCCGAGGCCGTGACGATGGCGTCGACCTCGTCGGTCATCGCCGCCAGTTCTTATCGGGTCATCACCGTCGCGGTCTTCCCGCCGCATATCGGTCGGCTATCCGCAGAGGTGCCCCAGTCGGAGGTGGGCTGGGAACCAAGTGATCCGGGTTGGTCAGATGGGACGGCTCATGCAGATGCGCGTAACGCCGCCTAAGACCAGTCAACTCTTCCTTCATGTTCGCGCCCCTCCCTTGGCTATCTGCTCGTTCTGCTCGTTCTCCTACTTAATCTTCACGTTCGCGAACACGCTTCAGATGATCAAACCGATGTCTACGGGCTAGCCAGTAGTCTGCGTTCTTGTTGTGCTGGCGGTGGGCCTCGATGTCTTCGGGGTCGGAGGTGGCAGGCCAGAACCCGAACTCGGTGGCCAACTCGCGCAACCTGGCCATATCCAACTCAGCCATCGCGTTTCCTCCCAGCCGCATATCGGGGAGCGATCTGCAAGGGCGGACCACTCGGTCGCCCCGCAGGTAGGTCATCGGCCAAGTTCCTACGCGGATGGTCATGCTTCAGGTGCGCGAACTTCTGCCGGACCTGCTCGGGCGTCAGGATGCGCCACAGGTGGCCACACTCGCAGTCCCACATCTCCGGGTTCTCCTTCGTCGGCGCGGGATGCGGATGATGGCCTACGCGACGGTGACGCTCGGCCCACGCCTCCACGCTATGATCCGCGTCCAGGGGGACGCAGGTCGGGCACTGTCCCTCGCTCATAATCTCACTTCGGCTCGTTGCTCTGCTCCGGCCACGGCTCCAGCCCAGCAGCCTCGCGCAGGATGTTCAGCGCGGCCAGGGGGTCATCGGGCAGCACGTGATACTGCAAGCCGTCTTCAGTCATGGCTGCTAGCGCGCTTGGTCTCGGCAGCCTGGTGCTCGGCCACACGCTGGTTGTGAGGTAGCAGGTCGGCTGCACCCTTCATCTCGGCCAACTCAGCCTTCTGCTCCTCGGGCGTGGGGCAGGCTAGTCCTCGTCATTCCTTTGACTCAGGCGCTCCCGACACCGAGGGCAATCGCGGGCAGCCCCCATCATCAAATGCCACTTATGCTCCTCGCCCGGAGGAGAGGTGCGTGGCGTCGGCTGTGGCTCCCCGATCCAGCCCTTCTCGGCGCTCATTGCTCACGGACCTCGTACTCAGCCACCCGCTGCTTGGCCTGCCGGATTTCCTCCTGCCACGCTGGGTTGTTCTCCCAAGGGAAGGTGAACGGCTTCGGGTCATCGCGATTGCACGCACAGCGAATGGGAAACTGCTTGGAGCGGGTGGCATACCCACAGACAGGGCACGGGCTGTGAAGGTGAGAATGGCTATGGGCGTTCATCCGGTCGAGGCGCTCATTGTCGGCACGCAGCTTCTCAAGATGCTCGTCGTCGGTGGTGGCGGGCCAGTAGCCGAACTCGGCGGCGGCAGCACGCAGTTTGGCGATGTCTAACTCAACCATCGACATACCACCTCCTGGCCATATAGATGCCCGGCTCGTCGGTGCTGATCTCCTGGTCACGCCCTGACTTCAGACTTGCATTCAGTGCACCCAGTGGCCCGGACGGTACGACCCGCCGGACGGATCGATTGGTTGGGTGAATCTCGTCGTTCGGCATGCACTACTCCAATTGCCGAGCCTCCCGCTCGGAGGCGCTCCTGCCCGCACCGGTTGGTGTCGGCCGCTTCGTCATCCGAGCCACCCACGAGCGTGGGGTTGGCGTGCCGTCCAGTCGGAGCTTGGCGACGGCATCTCGTGAAGCAGATCAACTATACGGGGAGGAACAGCCTGCCCGGCGACCTCGTGGTGTGGGACGGCCACGTCGCGATGGTGGTCGGCACCTGCATGATGATCGAAGCTATTGGCCCGGTTCAGCTTTCACCGATCCGAACGACCAACGCGGGCTAGGGATTTCAGGGGTTTTTCGGGGCCGACCTCCTGACCCGTTATGGCATCTCTTCGGCCCACTTCATATGCTCCTCGAAGCCGAGCGATGTGGCCATGTCGCGGTAGCGATCCCGGAACTGCGCGTAGGCCGCGGCATCGCCGTGAGCCCGCGCCGGCCGCCCGATCTCCGCGGCTGATCGCCGCCACCGCCACATCAGCAGCTCATCGACCGACGCACCACGCGCCGGGCCGGCGTCATCAGGGTACAGGTCCTGAACTGGCCGGGTTGTCGGGGTCGCGATGGACGGTGCCTGCCGAGGCTATAGCGGCAGCAAACCCGGGTGCGCCACATCGGGGCCGAAAGGCCCTAGCCGGGAATCGAGCCGGAGCGGAGTCTCGGATTGAAGCCTGGACAACGCCGAAACCCACATACCAATCAGAGGGGTCCGGGCAATGGTGTCGTAGAGGCCGCCAACGGAGGTAGACACCGATGACCTTGAGCGATGCGGCGCGCTCGGTGTGGGCAAAATCGCTCAACGAGGATGGGGCTTGGCTGCCGCTTTGGCAGCACATGGATGATTCCGCCCACATCGCTGGTGGACTGTTCGATAGGTGGCTTTCGCCCAGCGTCGTCGAGGTGCTGGCTGCTCCGTTCAACCACGACCCCGCCGCCGCTCGCACGGCAGTGACGTGGTTGGCCGGCCTGCATGACGTGGGTAAAGCGACGCCGGCTTTCGCGGTGCAGGACGAGGTCCTTGCTGAACGCATGCGTGCGCACGGTCTGAACATGCCAACCAAGGATCAACTGATTGATCGACGTCAGATCTATCACTCCCTGGCTGGGCACCATCTGCTGAAGCGTGGCTGACAGACCGTGGATCGTCGCGGGGGTTGGCGGCAACGTGGGCCGTTGTCCTGGGCGGGCATCACGGGGTGCCGCCTGACGCCTTCTCGGTGAGAGAGGGTTCTCCGTCGGCTTATCCCCGACTGTACGGCCAAGGCTTGTGGGAAGAGGTGCAGCACGAATTCATCGATCGCATGACGGTCCGAACGGGAGCGGGCAGCTACCTCGATGGGTGGCGCGACGTCGAGTTGTCGGCGCAGTTCCAAGTGGTGGCGACCGGCCTGGTCGTCGTCTCCGACTGGATCGCGAGTAATGAGACGCTGCTGTCGTTTCTGACGGGTTTGCTTCCAGAAGTGACGGAAGATGCGAGCCGCGGGAGTCGGGCGCTGGATCGGCTTGCGCTGCCTGCCACCGTGGCAGCCGGCCGAGATGCCCGATTCGGTCGACGGCCTGTTCGCGGTGCGGTTCCGGCTTCCTGCGGGCGCCGTACCGCGTCCCGTGCAGCGTGCAGCGTATGAAGTGGCGGAGTCTATGACCGAGCCGGGCCTCGTGATAATCGAAGCGCCGATGGGCGAGGGCAAGACGGAAGCCGCGCTCGCAGCAGCCGAGATCATGTCGCGGCGTTGGGGCGCTGGCGGGTTACAGGTCGCACTCCCGACTCAAGCAACAAGCGATGCGATGTTCGATCGTGTGATCCACTGGCTTGACACCATGGGTGAGAACGACCAAATGGTAGGCGCGGTCACCCTGAGCCATGGAAAGGCGCGTTTGAATCGTCTATTCCAGGGCCTGCTCCGCTCTGGACGGATGGCCGAGATCGGATGTGACGAGGATTTCGAGGTCGACCGGCGGCATGATCCCGAGCACACGGTCGTGGCCCACTCGTGGCTGTCAGGCCGCAAGAAATCCCAGCTAGCAAACTTCGTCATCGGAACGATCGACCAGGTGTTGTTCACCGCTTTGAAGTCGCGCCATCTGATGCTCCGACACCTGGCAGTGGCGGGCAAGGTTGTGCTGCTGGATGAGGTTCACGCCTACGACGTCTTCATGAACTCCTACCTGCTGCGAGTACTCACTTGGCTTGGCGCATACCGTGTTCCAGTCATCGCGCTCTCTGCCACCCTGCCCCCGGAACGCCGACAGGCTCTGGTTGAGGCATACCAGCGCGGATGGAGAGCGAACCGATCGCTCAACGCAACCGGAAATTCTGGGCAGTTGACCGGCAACTCCGCATATCCGGTAATCACCTGGACTGCGGGTGAAAATGTCAAGACTCGTGATGTCGCGCCGTCGAGCCGGAAGAACAATGTGTCAATCGATGCTCTCGGCGGCGGTGCGATCGACGACCTCCAGGCCCTGACTGCCTTGCTTCAAGACGCACTCTCCGATGGCGGATGTGCCGTCATCGTCCGCAACACCGTTCGGCGAGTCCTTCGCACCGCGGATTTCCTCGAGCAACACTTTCCTCGTGAAGTGACCGTTGCCCATTCACGGTTCATCGCCGCCGACAGGCTGCGCAACGACGACGATTTGCTCAATCGATTCGGTCCCCCGGGTCCTTCGGTAAACAGGCCCTTCCGCCACGTCGTGGTGGCATCGCAGGTGGTCGAGCAGTCCCTCGATGTTGATTTCGACCTACTGGTGACAGACCTCGCCCCCGTGGACCTGGTGCTGCAACGGATGGGCCGGCTGCATCGTCATATGCGTGGAGACGGGCAATCGCACCGACCGGAGAAAGTGCGGTCGGCACGCACCTACGTCGTCGGTGCAGACTTCACCCGCGAGCCCCCTCAGCTGGAACCCGACGCATCACGGTATGTCTACCGCGCCTATCCGCTGCTGTGCGCGGCGGCGGTGCTGTTGTCCCGGTTCGGCTCGTCAATTCAGCTACCCGACGACATCCCTTTACTCGTCGCCGAAGCGTACGGGCAGGCCGTTGACGCGCCGGATTCATGGCAAGCAGCGCTGGCCGAAGCACGTGCCCGCTGGCAGGAAGAATCTGGCCGCCGCATCGAGAACGCCCGAAATTTCCAGATCAGCGATCCCGCTCGTGCGGGGACTGCGATCCTTGGCTGGGTGTCGGGAAGTGTGGGGGACACCGACGATGATTCCCAGGGCCAAGGTCAGGTCCGCGATGGGGCGCCAAGCATTGAGGCAATCCTGGTACAGGGGTCGAATTCCGATCACTGGTCGACGCCGGCGTGGCTGTCCGACGGCCAGGCGAATCTACCGGTCCGGCGGGACCAGACACCCTCGGATGACGTCGCGTCCGTCCTGGTCTCTTGCACTCTCCGACTGCCACCTGGGTTGAGTGATGCTGCATCGGAGCAAGCGTTGTGGTCCGCCACTGGATAGTGTCCAAAACGGGATTCACCACAGACGGGAAAAGGCCAGTGGCAACGATAGAGCGTTACCAGAACGCCAGCGGCACAACGTGTTACGCCGTCCGTTACCGCACTCCTGACCAACGGACGACCCGTAAGCGCGGGTTCACCACCAAGCGTGACGCCCAGATGTTCGCCGCCAGCGTCGAGGTCACCAAGATGCGAGGTGAATACGTCGCACCCACGGTCGGCAAAGTGACGGTCGGTGTGCTCGGCCCTGACTGGCTCCAGCGCCAGCGCGGCCACATGAAGGCGTCGGGTTTCCGGTCATACGAGAGCGCCTGGCGCATCCACGTCGAGCCACGCTGGGGACGTGTCCGGATCGGCGATGTCCGGTTCTCCGAGGTGCAGGCCTGGGTGTCCGAGCTGTCCGCCCAACGCGGACCGGTGATCGTGGGCACCGCGCACTCGGTGCTGGCCCGCATCCTCGACGACGCGGTGAAAGACCGGATGCTGGTGAGCAACCCGGCCCGTGGAGTGAAGCTCCCGCCCCGTGCTCCCCGGCGCAACACTTATCTGACCGCTGATCAACTCCAGGCACTGGCCGACGAAGCGGGCCGGTATTCCTCACTGGTACTAATGCTTGGCGTCTGCGGTCTTCGCTGGGGAGAAGCAGCAGCGCTGCGAGTCAGCGACATCGACTTCCTACGCCGCCGCGTCAGTCTGCATCACAACGCCGTCCAGGTGGGCAGTGAGGTCGTTGTTGGCTCGCTCAAGAGCAACAAGAACCGGACCGTGGTGCTGCCTGGGTTCGTCCTCACCGCAGTAGCCCAGACCGCTGAGGGCAAGGACCGTGATGACCTGCTCTGGCCGTCGTCCTCCGGCGGGTATCTCGGTCCGCCGTCGTCAACCGAGTCCTGGTTGTCCGGTGCGGTGTCGAGGTGTCAGAAGACCGACCCGATGTTCCCACGGGTGACCGCTCACGGTCTGCGGCACACGGCTGCCTCGCTGGCGATCAGTTCGGGGGCGAACCCTAAGGTCGTTCAGCGGATGCTCGGACATGCCAGTGCCGCGATGACGTTGGACGTGTACGCCGATCTGTTCGAGTCCGACCTCGACGAAGTAGCAGCGACTGTGTCCAAAATGTGTCCACGGTGGGCAGATACGCCCTAGCGTTCGGCCCTGACAACGCCTCTACCAGCGCAAAAGCTCGGTAGACGAGACCATCCCC
>CAWEYH010000014.1:0-4017900 GCA_963813275.1 uncultured Actinomycetota bacterium
CAGCAGCAGTGCGACGCCGACCGACAGGTGCTGCGACGGCGTTGTAGTAGCACAGCTGTGCACCGGCGACGGGATGATCCCGTAGAAGATCACGGTCTTGCGGTGCGCCAGGGCTTCGCGGATCCAGTTCCGGCTGGACGAGGGTCGCGAAGACGGCCATCACCAGTGCGCCGCCGGCCATTCGTGCGGTGACCGCGGCGGTCGGGCTCCAACCGGCATCCATCAGCGCCTTGGCCAATGGGCCGGACATCCCGAATGACAGCGCGGAGGTGATCGCGAACACCAGGCCGAGCCGGAAGTGGTCGACACCCCTGTTGAGCTGGGTCGCGGACATCTGGCACCTCCTGGATGTAATGAGTAAAATGAACTTTGGTCATGACACTAGTCGGAGCGGAGGTCAGCAGTCAAATGATTTTCAGTCATGACACTGAGCTCACGTTGAAGGCCGCCTGTGTGCTGATCAACACCGACCGAGTGGACGGCGAGCACCTCGGTGACCTCGAGGCTCTCGACTCCTATCTGGACAGCTTCGGCTGGACCGGCCGGCGCGACCATGACAACGACGAGCTGAAGGCGGTGCGCCGCCTGCGCGAGCGGCTCGGCCACATCTGGGCGGCCGCCGGCGACGAGGAACGCGCGGTCGCACAGGTCAACGCGCTGCTGAGCGACACCAAGGCACAGCCGTGGCTGACCCGTCACGCGGAGATGCCGGACTGGCATCTGCACCTGGCGTCGGTCCACGACCCGCTGGCGCAGCGGATGGGCGCTGAGATCGCGATGGCGCTGGCCGACCTGATCCGCGCGGGCGAATTGCGTCGGCTGAAGATCTGCGCGGCGCCCGACTGCGACGCGGTGTTGACGGATCTGTCGCGCAACCGGTCGCGCATGTTCTGCGACACCGGCAACTGCGGCAACCGCCAGCACGTCGCGGCTTACCGCGAACGTCGCGCCAAGGAGAGCTGAAGGGAGCTTCAGGGCAGGTAAAAGCCACGGATGCGGTGAAAACGGCCGCGGCCGAGCAGCGCGTTGGCCGCCTCCAGGCCCGACATCACCGCCGCCTCGATGCATCCGGCGTTCATACCGCAGTCCGTCCAGTCGCCGGCCAGAACCAGGTTGTCGTAACCACTTTCGTCCGACCGCAGGCGGTATCGGTCCGATCCCGGCACCGATTGCACATAGCGATCCGACGGGTCGATGTTGACGCTCACGTGTTGGGTGGCCAACGCCGAAGCGCCCCGTTCGCCGTTCACTCCGCTGAGCAGGTGCCACGCGAATCCGCTCTCGTCGATCGCCTTCGGGAAGTACAGCCCGAGGTAGCGGTCGACGTAGTCGGCGGCTTCGCGTATGGACCGGCTCGCCGGCAATTGCGCACATAGCTCGACGAGTCGTCATTCGTCGGCCATGGCGCGTCCAGGCTGCCGCAGAAGTACGCGACTGTGCCCGGCCGATCGTCGTCCGGCCAGTCTTCGGCCCACAAGCGTCTGCGGCATCGACGCCCATGTCTCGAACGGGCGCTCGTACGCGCTGACGGTGACACCCGGTCGTTTCCAGCCCAACTCGGGTTCCGTCTGGCCGCAGCCACAACTGGAATGCCTGCGTGGCCACGGTGCGGCATGTGGTGGTCATCTCCCGCCATTCGGGCCGGTCTGCGATCGAGTTCCTGGGCAACTATCGGAACCATTCCAACCGACACCGCCAGCACTACGTGGTCGAAGTCGACACCGCGGCGCAGGACCCGCGTCTCGACATCAGCGCGGTCGCCGAAGTGCGATTCGAGTTCGTCTAGCCCAGTTGTCGCATTCGATTTGATCCGCCAGTGGACTGCACGGGAAACACGGGAAGTCCGCGGACGGAGTCAACGGTTCGTAGTAATCGGTATCCGTCGTGACAGTCGTGCCTGGCGACCCATCGTGATCGCATCGATGGTTTGATGTCCGGCGTCGAGGTGCAGACGCGTCCACGCGGTGAAAGAATTCGAAGGTCACTCCGCGCCGGCGCAGCGCCTGGTACAGCGGGGCAATGACGACGTCGCCCATCCCGGCGGTCATCTTCCAGAAGATCGCACCCTTGTATTCGAAAAGCACGAGGCCGATCAGGAAGATCATCAGCCCGGCGGCCACTGCGGGCCGCTCAGGGTCGGCGTCCTCGTAGCCGAACACCAGGTCGTAGACGCCTCGCAACAAGCGGAAATTCGAGCACGTCCGGATGGCCGCCGTGGCGCATGATCCAGTCGCCGAAGTCCTCGTCGTTGATGGCCCGGAAACCTCGGGCGTCGGTGACTAGTTTGTCGATGACGATTCCGCGCACGACAGCGGTGAC
The DNA here is from genome assembly GCA_963813275.1 of uncultured Actinomycetota bacterium. GTDB lineage: Bacteria > Actinomycetota > Actinomycetes > Mycobacteriales > Mycobacteriaceae > Mycobacterium. Next base: position 2,320 of record CAWEYH010000014.1, read on the forward strand.
GAGCGAAACCAGCAACCAGGCACGTCGGTGGTCAGGCCGGTTTTCGTAGTCGATCTCGTCACGGATGGCGCACAAAGCGCGTTCGAGTATGTCGCCCGGGTTGCCTTCGCGCGCTGTCGGATTCGCCAAGCGAAAAGTGCGCCGCAAGATACCGCGTTGCACCGCACCAACAGATCGCGGCGACGATGGTGGTGTGGGCGAGGCGGAGATGGACAGGCCGGGGCTCGCGAATACTTCCTGCGAGTCAATGAAATCCATGATCAGTTGCAGGGCGCGCTGTGCGAATCCGACGGCTGTCATCTCACGTCCGGTCCCAGCGCCATCACCGGGCAGCTTTTCGTTACGGCTGAAGGTGCCAAGCCACGCCAGCCAGTCGCCGCCAAACCGATCGGCAAGACCGAGGTTGTCTGCGGGAATCATCGCCTGCCTCCCAGGTCCGAATCGGTGCCGCCGGATCGGTTGTCGCCCTGTCGAGTTCGGTGTAGCACTCGACGGAGCAATGCGAAGGCGTTCTCGTATGACCCCAGCCAGATATGCAGGCCGTGCTCTTCGATCCTGCCGTGGACGCCGCGGCTGGACGCTCCCTTACCGCCGAGGCGCCAACCGCGCTGATAGACGGTGATCGATTCGAAGCGGTCGCGCCAGCCGGGTTCGCTGAGTCGCCATGCGGTGGTCAACCCGCCATGCCGCCACCGAGGATGGCGACCTTGCCGCCGGGCCGCCTCACTCGAGCAGTGTCCGTGCACGGGCAAGTTCGGGCCAGCCGCTGTCGTCGGGAAAGCGGCCGATCACCTCTGCCAGGATCTCGCCGGCCTTCGTCGCGGTCCATCGCGAAATAGTCTGTCGCAGCGCGAAGTTCGATGATGGCCGCGCCCTGCTTACGGGCCAGTTCGAATGCGGCGCGTAGATCGGCGCGCTGTTGACTGCGGATCATCGGTGGTGTGCGCGCGAATACGCAGCAGTTCCGCGTCGTAGAAGTGCATACCCGTTTCGTCGGCGAGCGCCAGTGCAGTCTGCAGTCGTGCGCGGGCCGTCGTCGAAGTCGGCCGGCGGCGATCAGCAGGCGCGCCAGCACGGCGTCGTAGAACGTGATGAGCGCGATCACCCCGACCGCACGCCAGGCGTCGATGTAGGACCGAACGGTGGCGATATGAATGCGTGTAGTGCTGCCTGATCGACAGTGTCTTCGGCAAGCGCGATCAGCGCGCTCACGGTCGACTGCTGTGCCGCAGCCGGTCAGTGCCCACGAATCGAAGCCGTGCTCAGTCCCGCTATGCAGTCAAAGCGGTGGCGATTTCCATCGCGCGACTCAACCGGCCGGCCTCGATGTGGATCAGCACCTCCATCTGGCATCCATAGGCCAAGCTGAAGCGCCTTGAGGAAAGGGCAGTTCTTCGCATCGGCGTTCGGTGCGTCGCAGTTCGGCCTCGGCCCCCGCGAGATCGCCGTCGATGTATCGGGCCAGTGCAAGGTGCGTGTAGATCGACGCGGTGCCCTCGTTGGGCATGAACCACACGTTCGTCGAGCTCTTGAGCGCTATCGTCGCTTCGCGCAACGGCCGAGTCTTCTAGGAGCTCCCGTGCTCGGTTGAAGTCGCCGCGATACCACGCCAGCATCCCGAATCCCGACGTCGTTGAAAGGAAGGAACCACTCGCGATGGTCGGTCAGACTGGTGCGTACTGAAGACAGCAGTCGCTCGGCTCGGTCGAGATCGGCGCGCATCGCGTAGTACCCGTATAGCGCAACCAAGGTCGCAAAGAATTCGTCATCGCCGAGATCGCTGGCGGCACAGCTGCAGACACCGGGTCGAAGTCGGCGGCCGCATTCGGGCTCGAGACACCCTCGGCCGCCTAGGCCAAGAAACCCCGTCTGCAATCGCAAGGCGATTTCAAGATGATCGTGCTGCGGTCCCGACTCAGCGCGCTCGACCTGTGACACGGCATATGTCAGGTAGGTACGGGCTTCGCCGAGCGCTCCGCGCAAGCGCGCATCCTCGGACGCCTCGCGGTAGGCCTGCGGCCGCCTCCACGTATCGCTCCGCGCGTCTCGTAGTGGCTGCGCGATGAGCGGCCAGTCCGGATTGCCTTCTGAAGCGGTCCGCAGCAGGGTGTCGGCAATCCGGCCGTGCAAGCGTCGGCGAAGGCTTGGCGGTGACAGTTCGGCGGCGACTTCGCGGAGAAGCTCGTGCCGGAATCGCCAGCTGTGTTCGTCGAGCGCTTCCAGAACCCGGCCCTCGATCAACTCACCGATCACCCTGTCGACAGCGTCCTCGCTGAGGTCGACCACGGGAACCAGCAGACTACGTTCGACCCGGGTGCCGAGCATCGCGGCCGCCTCGACCACCGGCACGGCATCTGTGCTGGAGCGAATCCGTGCGAAGAGGGCCTCGTAGAGGGTGTCTGGGACACGCGGACCTCGCGCGGCGTCTGTCGGCTGTTCCTTGAGCTTGGCGACGACCTCCTCGATATAGAGCGGGACGCCGTCACAGCGCCGGCGAACTGCCCGTCGGGCATCGACGGCCATGTTGGGGTTCAGCGAAACGATCAACTGGTCTGCTTCGTCGTCGGTCAATGCGGTGAGGTGAAACACCCTTGCCTCGTCGCTGGTCGGCAATGACGCGGTATCGCGTCCTGTCATGACGACGAGCACGTGACCGCCAAGGTTCTCGGCGAGCAGCGCATCGACCATCTCGATGCTGTCCTCGTCGAACCAGTGCATGTCTTCGACGAGTATCAGCGCAGGACCCCCACTCACGCAGGCAATGAGATAGTCGTGCACCGCACCGCGGATTTTCTCGTACAGCGCGCGGCCGTCAGCCTGCACAGCCTGATAGCCGTGATGGGCATCGATGCCCAGCACTGGCGCCAAGAAGCGGCAGCACGACGTCGGGGTCGAGTGCCGCGGTCGCGCACTTCGGCGTCGAGGTGCCGGAGGCATTCAGGGGGATCCGAGGTTCGGCTGATCCCGCAGCGTCGTTCCAACAAGCGCCGCACGGGCCGCAGCCCGACATCGGTGTGGAATGGCGATCCGACCAGCTGGAGGACAACGGCATGAGAACGTTCGGCCAAGTCGACTGCCGCCCAGGCGAGACGGCTCTTACCGATCCCGGCCTCACCCCGCAGAACGACGCCCGGAGTCTGCAGGGCCCCTCTCCTGGCGAGCGCCCAGCTGTCCTCCAGATACGCCAATTCTTCCCGCCGACCGATCAGAGGGCCGGGTGTGAAGCTGGTTGCGTCTCGTTCACCGACGACCCGGAAATGCGAGACCGGGCCCTCGACGCCCTTGACCGATTTGGGCAGCCGTGCTTCCAGTTCGAACCCACCGCGGATGAGCGGTTCGATGGCATCCGAAACCATGACGGTGCCGGGATCGGCCAGGCTGCACATCCTTGCGGTGAGGTTTGCCGCAAAGCCGAAGACGTCGTCCTGGGCGAGGTCGAGGTAGACGATTCCACGGTGGATGCCGACACGGACGTTGATGTCGAAGCCGAACCGCCCGCGCACACGTTTGGAGAGCTCTGCCACTTCGTTGGTGATGTCCAGCCCAGCCCGGACCGCACGCAGCACGTCGTTCTCGTGCGCGGTCGGGTGGCCGAACACCGCAAGCAGTCCGTCACCCTGGAGGAAGCTGACATGGCCTTCGTAGCTTTCGACGGTGGTGCGCGCCCGGTCGCGGTACCGGCCGACCACGGTGCGGTAGATTTCGGGTTCGATGCGAGTCGACAGTGCCGTTGAATCCACCAGATCCGCGAAAAGTATTGTCAGTCGCCGAATTTCGCCCGGTGACTCCGGCGCGGCCAGCAATTCCTCTGCGTCGGTGTTGGCATGGTCCACCGACAGCACGCGGCTGGCGAGCGCATCTGACGTCGCTCTGTCGCCACGGTTGATCGCCTGGACCGCCTGGTCGAGTAGCTCGTCGACGTGCGGGATGCGTTGGGGTCGGGTCACAGTCGGATCGCGACGTCCACAAGTTCCTTCTCGTCGCCGACGCGCACCTGCCCGGTGTATATGCCACTGGGCAATCCGGCTTCGTTGACCTGGAAGTAGAACTCGGTCTGGCCGGCCGCGAGCTGTTCTGGCACGACCTTTATCTTGCCCTGCGGGATGGCGTCGTTGGAGCCGGGCCGGGCCAGTCCCGGCGGCTCAATCGAGAGCGTCCGCGACCGTTTTGCGGCCGCCACGGAGAATTTCTTCGAGTTGAACGCAGCCGTCGTGTAAGGCGCGGGTCCGATTACCGCTGTCTGGACGAGATCGACTCCACCCACCATTGCGATGTCGAACAGTTTGGTCATGGTCTTGAGCCATTGCTCGTAACCGAAATTGTCGTCGTCGACATGGCCGGATGCCTCTTTGGCCACCATTCCGGCCTGCTTGAACATTCGTTGCATGACCGCCGCCATATGGTCGGCGACAATTGACGGCCCTGTGGATTTACTGTCGATGGGGCCCTCGGCGTAACTGTCGGTCATTGATTTGATCCCTCCCCGGTCTCAGCCTTGCGCCTGGATGTGACGAACATTCTCTTCGGCGCATCGAAAAGCTGCAGTGAGTAGTCGGCTACCTGTCGGCTGAAGGTCTCGGCGATGTTCATGACTTTCTGACGGTCGAGGCCTGTCTGCCAGGCTTCGGCGTAGTCCTGGCCAACGACAGAGGCGCGGGCCAGGAACTCGTCGACTTGTTCGGTTGCCGCCTCGATCATTTCACCGCGGAGGCCCTTGGGCATCCGAGATTCGAGGTCCACTTTCTTGGTCCCCGGTGGACCAGGCTTTTCCTTGGCCGACGGCTTCCAACCCCTCTTGATTTTGATGGTTGTCTTGTCTTCAGCGAATTTCTTGGCGGCGTCGAACATCTGCTCGCCCACCTCGGCCCAGCCGAGCTGGCAGGCCAGGACCGCGGTGGCCGTGGGACTCAAACCCGGGATCAGTAGTTCCTTGCTTGTGAAGATGTCGACCCGATCCTTGCCCGCTGGCAAAATGGCGATGTAGCCGTTGTCGATCAACACCAAGCCATCGTCGCCATCGGCTGTGCTGCGATGGTCGTCCAAGTCGTAGTTGACGAATATCCCACCGTCCGGTGATTCGCCCATCCAGAACTTGAGCATCGTCCGCAAACGGAAATCAGTGCCCACTTCTTCGAGTATGCGCGTCCACCTGTTGTCATCGATGCCGAGAGACTTCATTTTCTGGAAAAATGAGCAATAGCTGGGCCAATTCTGCGGATCAATGACTCGCTTCATTTCGTCGACAGTGACATCCATATCCTTGTACTCGGTCGTGATAACGGTGCAGTATTGGCCGTTGACTTTTCGCAATACGCCCTTGCAGGGTTCGCGCGGCGTACTGGATAGTGCAACCAATTTCTGAAGATCTTGGTCGTCGACTGCGACTTTGGCGCCTGCCGCCTTCAGCTTGAGAAGCACGTCTGCCGCGTAGCTGAGCCGGTCGAGGTCGTGCCGACTGAGGACATCGTTGGTGGCGGGGACACCTGCCTTTGAACCGATGAGTTCACCGACCGCGGTAGGCAAGTCTGGAAAGCTCACAGCCGGTTTGTCATCGCCGGCGATGACCCTTGTCATGCTCTGGATTTCGGAGTACCACCCGCGTTCCCCGATGCCGGTGCCCGCCAGTTCCAACTCCTTGGCGACGGCCAAGATGTTCGGATCCTGACTGGTGCTCACGATGTCGTCGATGGCCCCGTAAACCGCCAATAACGCATGAAGTTTTGACATCGCCCCGCCTATCTCTAATCGCGCACCTAGCATAGCGTCAGGGGTTCGTATTGCAGCTCGAAACTGCGGAGGGATGTTGGCGAGTCGTAATTACGACGACGGTAGTGTCGGCGAAGTCCCGTGGGCGTCTGTCTTCGACCCGGATGTGAATGCGCGGGCGTTGGGCGAGATCCAGGCCCGCGGCTTTCGGGCGGCAAGTGAGCTCGTCGATCGATTCGTTCAGTCGGCAAATAAGAACGGTGATGTCGACTCGCGCAAACCGCCGTCCGAACCGCGGGTGAACGGCATTGAAAGTGTTCGTGACTCTGCTGGACCGGAGATGGATCGTCTCATCGGCTCGTGGGAGACGTTCGTCGGCAGGCTGGCGGGATCCTTGCGTCGGCCCGACGAGCCTGCACACCCCACTCTCGACCTGACCGAGACCAGCGCCAACGGGTTGGTGGCGCTCGCGGCCGCCCAGGGCGAGCGGGCGCAGACCGAAGTGTGGCTGCACAACGGCGGAGCGACGGATCTGGGCGTGGTCCGGTTGCGCTGCAGCGACCTCTTGGGCCACAACGGTGACGTCGTCGCGGCGCAGACGGTGCGGTTCGACCCCGACGCCGTAGCCATGCCGCCGCGCTCGAGTCGTGGGGTTCTGGTGGAGTTGGACGTGGCACAGGCGCTGCGGCCAGGCAGTTATCGGGGCACCTTGCTTGCAGAAGGGCATCCAGACGTGTGGCTGCCGGTCGCGCTCAGCGTGCTCGCGCCGGTGTCATGACCGAAACGGACGATCGCACCGAGCTCGTCTCCGCGGTTGAAGACCGCCTGCGCCAAGTCGGGAAGGTCGTCCGTCGCTCGATGCTGGACGCGATGCCCGACGGCGAACCGTCGCAGTGGCTGTACGCCCCGATGCGGGAGTATCCGTCTCGCCCGGGGAAGGCGCTTGCGCCCAGCGCTGTGTCTGTCGGCCGGGCCGGGCGTTCGGTGCTACGCCGGACGAGCTTGCTCGGCATCGCGGTGGCAATCGAGCTGTTGCACAACGCGTTTCTGGTGCACGACGACATCGCCGACGGAAGCGAGATGCGCCGTGGCAGGCCGACGCTCGCGGCGACTCACGGGCTGGCCGCGGCGCTGAACGCCGGTGACGGTCTGGCGATCGTGGCGAGTCAGGTGCTGCGCCGGGCGACCCGACGGCTGGATCGCGACCTCGCGGATCTGGTATGGGTCGAGTTCGACACGATGGCGATGCGCACGCTGGAAGGCCAGGCGACCGAGGTCGGTTGGCAGCTCGACAACGTCGAGGATCTGGGGCCCGAGGACTATCTCCACTTGATCATGCACAAGACGTGCTGGTACACCACGATTCATCCGCTTCGCGTCGGCGCGATCGTCGGGTCGCGCGGGCACGGTGGACTTGGCGCCGATGGTGCGGTTCGGATTTCACTTCGGCGCCGCCTTCCAGATCCGCGACGATCTGCTGAACTGGTCGGCGACGAACGGGACTTACGGCAAGGAGATCCTCGGCGACATCTACGAGGGCAAGCGCACGCTGCCGCTCGTGCATCTGATGCAGCGCGCCAAGGGCGCAGGACCGATTGCTCTGGTGCGCGACTACCTGCGGCGGAGCGCGAACCGAGCGGCCAGCCGAGCTTGTGCGCAGCGATCCGATCGCTGATGGATGACTACGGCAGCATCACCTTCACCGGCGAGTACGCCGAGGGCATCTTGTTGGTCGCCGAGGAATACTTCGAGCAGGCGTTCGCCGATGCCGAGCCCGGGCCGGATCTCGACTTTCTGCGGTCGCTGGTGCCCTACGTGTGGGCCCGCTGGCGCTAGCGCGGTGACCTCCACCGCAGTCTATTTTCGTCGCGAAGAATAGTTTGCTCGATAACGCCTGCGAACTGCTTTCCCGATGGCAAGATGCCTCCGGGGACGACAGCGAGGAGCGCTGCAGATGCGTGTGACAGCTCGATAACGGTGCAGATCGACTATTCGTCGTCGATCGTGACGGCACTCGCCGCGCTGATCCTCGGCGTGACTCAGACGCTGACGACGGCGATTACCGCCTCGACTCGGGTTGAGCGCGGTACAAGCGATCATCGTGCCCGGTACCGGCACGCAGCACCCGGCAGACGTTGCGAACTACCTGCCGAATGCCGTCGACCACTACCTGGTTCCTGGTGGCGACTGCGGGACGCCCGCCGTTGCACCGCATCTGAGGGGATCGAGTACGACGCCCAGTTCTGGCCCATCCCGCTGCCCGGCTGGGGCGGTCTGCAGGGCGCGAAGTGGAACGTCTCGGTGCAGAGCGGCATGGTCGCGTTGACCGGTGCGTACACCACCGCGCTGGGGACGGGCCAGCCGATCGCGATCTTCGGCTACTCGCAGGGCGCCACCGTCGCCAGCGATTTCAAGACGCTGCACGCTTCCGATCCCCAAGCCGTCAAGGACAAGACCACCTACTTCTTCATCGGCAATCCGCAGCGGCCGAGTGGTGGTGTTTTCGAGCGGCTTGCCTTCTTGGGCACCGTACCCATCCTCGACGCGACGTTCGGGAACCCGTCGCAAACCGATACCTGCCAACACACGGACGGCACTCCGTGCGCGACGGATTTCGCGCTGCAGTACGACGGCGTCGTCGACTCACCGCAATGGCTTCTCAACCCGCTGGCGGTAGGCAACGCGCTTGCCGGGTTCGCATACGTGCACGGCACCTACCTCTCGCCCGACGATGGCGATGCGCCTAGCGCGACACCGTACGGCTACACCGTCGACGAGGTGCAGGACGCGATCGCCGCGGCGTCGGCGCCGAACGGCTGCACCCCTGAGAACTACTGCCAGCGCCACGGCGACACCATCTACATCACGTTGCCGGCCCGGACGCTGCCGCTGTACCAGCCGTTGCTCGACCTCGGATCCGCCACCGGCACCTCGGCGCTGATCATCCCCGTCGTCGACCTCGTTCAGCCGGCAACGCAGACGCTCATCGAAACCGGCTATAACCGAACGGATTACAGCAAGGCGCAACCGGGGACGCTGCTTCCCCCGGCCACCTTCAACCCGATCCAAACCGGGGTTGATCTCGTCAACGACGTCCCGCTGGGAATCAACAACGCGCTTACCCCCGGCCTGCAACCGCTTCCCGGGTCGGATCCGAACTCGAACGTCGTGGTGACCAACAACCAGACGGTCACGACAGCCGCCGCGACGGACAACAAGCCGTTGGTGCGGCTGAGTCTGATCGCCAAGCCGAATGAAGGCCATCGCGTCGACCGAGCGGTACCGGTTCGGGAACCAATTCGACTGGCCGGTGGGCAACGCGCTCAGGACTTCCACCCGGTCAAGGATGTCGTGACGGCGGTCTCGGGCACGGTGAACAAGGTGCTCGGCAAGGACGACAGCACCAGCGCATCGGCGAACTGACCACAAATATTGGTGAGTGAGGCCTCCTCCGGGCGCGGTTAGGCTGGGCGCCGGGGGAGTATGGCTCGTCAACCGACAACGCGCCTGCAGGTCAGCGGGTATCGATTCCTGGTGCGCCGGATGGAACACGCTCTGCTGCGCGGAGACATCCGCATGCTGGGCGATCCGATGCGCGCACAGTCGCTTTCGTTCGTCGCGGGTTGCGTGCTGGCGGTCGTCGCCATCGCGGTCTGCGCCATCCTGGCGTTCCTGCGGCCGCACGCCGGGTTGGGTGACGCGGCGATTGTGATGTCCCGTGACTCGGGCGCGCTGTATGTCCGCGTGGGTGACACTCTGCACCCCGTCATGAACCTGGCATCGGCGCGCCTGGTCACCGGCAGCACGGCCAGACCCGAAATCGTCGATACGGCCGACATCGACAAGGCCAAGCGCGGTCCGACACTGGGCACCCCCGGAGCACCTTCCGTCATTGCGAAGCCGTTGACCCGCACGGAATCTGCTTGGACGGTGTGCGACAACGAGACGACGACCGTGCTCGCCGGCATTCCCGATCGCATGCCTCGCGATGCTCGGCAACCAAGCGTCCTGGTCACTCCGCGATCGGAGAGTGCGGCAACGACTTACCTGCTGTATGACGGCCGCCGGGCCGAAGTCGACCTTCGCAACCCCGCCGTCGTATGGGCATTGCGGCTCGACGGCATCAAGCCACGACCTGTTTCGAGGGCAGTACTCGATGCCATCCCCGAAGCGCCGCCGATCGCTCCGCTGCATGTGCCGGACGCGGGGTCGCCCGGCGCTCTCGCCGGACTACGGGTCGGGGCGGTCGTGCGGGTGACGCGGGTCGACGCCAACGACTACTTCGTCGTCTTGGCCACCGGCGTTCAACGCATCGGCGAAGTCGCCGCCGACCTGATCCGGATCACCGACTCACAGGGCCGCCGCGAGGTCGCTTCGGTCTCGCCCGACGCCATCGGCGGCATACCGATCGTCGAGGCTCTCCCGGTGTTCACCTTCCCGCGCCGCGCGGGCACACCAGTAGGCGCTGAGGACGGGCATGTCCTGTGTGCACATTGGCTGCCTGACGGTCCGAAAACGGTTCTGTGGGAGAGTGACTCGCTGCCGCAGAGCACGAACCCAGTCGACCTGGCGCAGGCCGACGGCGAGGGGCCGAACGTCGACCGTGTCGTCATACCGGCCGGACGAAGCGCCTATGTGCGGGCGGCCGCCCTGACCGGCGGCGGTGCCGACGCGGGGCCCCGGTATCTGCTTACGGACAGTGGAGTGCTCTTCGGTGTACATGATGCCGACACCGGGAAGCTGCTTGGAGTGCAGGGCGATCCCATCCCGGCGCCCTGGCCTGTGCTGTCGCATCTGCCGCGAGGACCCGAGCTGCGCAAGGACAGTGCGCTAGTCGCGCGCGACAGTGTCCTTTCGCCGCCGTAGCCGGCCGATCGATGCCGTCGTCGCCACCGCGGCCGCCAACATCGCGACACAGAGCCCGGCTCCACCGAAAGCGATGCGCCGCGGGCTTGTGTCCGGCGAGATATCCTTTGCCGGCGGCGAAATCAAGCGCTCTTGGTCGTCATGGGCAGCGCCGTGCTCGACGGTCATTCTTTCGGTCGTGGCGTCGCCACTGACCGCTGCGAGTGCATCGACGACACCGTGGCCAACGAACGGATCCCAACCGGCGGGAGGCCGGTGCGCGGTGTCCTTGATTCGTTGCATCACCTGTCGCGCGGTCATCTGTGGCGACCGAGCACGAACGAGCGCGGCTATTCCGCTCACCACGGGCGCCGCATAGCTCGTCCCCGCAATGGGCATCGGATCGCCCAGAACGGGAGTCTCGTCGACGAAACCTTCGCCGTCGACGTCCAGCGATACGACATCCTCGCCGGGCGCGGCGACATCCACCCATGGTCCCGCCATCGTGAACTGAGACGGCGCACCCTTGGGATCGACAGAACCGACCGTCAGGACGTAGTCGTCATACCAAGCCGGGCTCACAACAACTTTCACTGAATCCCAGTCGGGCCGGCCCGGGTGGGCCGGATCACCGGCAGGGTTCTGCTCGGGGCATTGGCTGAGCCCACCGACGTTGCCCGCGGCCGCGACCACAACGACGTTCTTGACGTCCACTGCGTACCGCAACGCCGCACCAAGCGCACGGTCGTCGAGCCCCGCTGCGTCGGCGGTGCACGCGATGGACGACACATTGATCACTGAAGCACCCATGTCCGCAGCGGTACGTACCGCCATGGCCAGGGTGTCCACATCGCCGAAGCCGGGTGCAGACTGGCCTGCAGGCGCGAACTTGAGACTCGACTGGCGGATGGCGATGATCGTCGCGTCGGGTGCGACGCCGCTGAACCCGGGGGCGCCCGTTGACCTTTCAGCCGCACCGATGATGCCCGCCACAATCGTTCCATGCCCGTCGCAATCGTCGGTGCCGTCCCCGGTTGAGACGTAGTCACCGCCGGGAACGAGATGCGGGAGCAGACGATGTCGCGCGACCCCGGTGTCGATGACGGCGACGGTCTGGCCGGCTCCGCGAGTGAGTCGCCATACCGCTGGCAGGTCGAGGTCCCGTAGCTGCTGCGCGGTCGCAGCGCGGCCCCGGTCCGAGGGTGTCTCGGAGACCAAGCACTGCTGCCGCTGTTCCGTCTTCTCCGGCGGTGCCGGAGAGGACGGCTCAGGCAACACTGAGTCATCGACCGGTGGTGGAGTCACGGCCCCGGCGGCCGGCGCGACCCACACGAATGTCATCGACAGCACGACGGCCCCGGCGGCCCGCGCTCGCCGCGGTACATGGCCTTTCACTGCAGGCTCAATCCGCGAACGATGCCGAATACACCCGCTACCCAGCAGGCCATCGGTACCACCAAGCCGAGCGCGAGATATTCCAAGAGCTCGACGCTGCGTCGCACCACTGGACTGAACCGTCTGCCGGGACTCACGACCGTCAGCCAAAGGACGCCAACGCCGAGGACGGCCGCGGTCATGCACAACCATGGGGCGTGCTGCGGTAGCCAGAATAGTGCCAGCGTGAAAGTTGCAGTAGCGCTGATCATTCCGGCTGATAACACGGCGATGGACCGGAGGGTCCCCCTCTGCTGGCGTGCCCGCAACAGCAGCGCTGTGGCAATCACCGCGGTGAGTCCGACGCCGCTCAGCGCACTCTCGTCGCGGTGGTTCGCGGCGACCAGAGCAGTGCCCAACGCAGCCGATGCCGAAAAGCCGGTCAGCAATCCGGTCAAGGTCTGGTGGCCGCGCTCCGCCAGGGCGACGCGCGTGTCCGCAGACATGTTGTCGCCCAACTCATCTGCTGTGCCCGGCATCGTCGGTGACAATCCCGTCAAGATGATCGACAGCTTGGCTGCCCGACCCAGCATCGCCAATGATGCGGCGGCGAGCATCGCGCCCACGGCCGCAGCAGGTGCGGGCCAAATGGTCATCACCGCTGCCGCGACCGCCACAGTCGCCGAGAACGTTGCCAAAGCGGTGAAAGACGTTGCAGCAGGCGAGGCGAGGTGAATCAAGACGATCGAAACTGCAGAGCAGACGACAGCGGCCAACAGGAAGTTCGGTGGCGCCGGACCTCCGGGTACCGCCAAGAACCCGGCGACCGCAGCGAACACAACAGCTGTCATTCCCAAGGCCAATGCCGGTAGCGGTTCGGGGGCGATGCGACCCGCCACTGTTGATCCCGCGGTCGCCGCGACAGCCACTATCGCCGCGATGGCGACACGGCTGCCCACCGGCGCATTGCCGGAAGACGCGAGCGTCATCGCACCGAAACCTGCGGCCCACAGACACGCGACGGCACCCATACGCCGGGACAGCCGGCCTTCGCAGCTCGATGCCGATGCATGCACCGCCGCATGGCACAGGTCGTCAGCAACAGCAAGGGGCATCTGAGTATCGTCGGTGCTGAGTATCAGAAGATCGCCATCGCGAACACCATTGTCGTGCAATGTCTTCGACTCATCGAGGGCGGAGCCGTCGAATCGTGCCAAGGTCCATCGTTCGGCGGCCGCACTGGCTTCGACGTTGCCACCGACGATGTCGACGACCGATGGAAGCACCTCGCCGAGCTCGACTCCGTTCGGCAAGGCAAGGTCGGCGGCGACCGACTCGTCCTTCAGATAGGTCTGTACCGTCACCCGACACAGGTGTAATGCCGTCATGTAATCCCCCCGCAGCGCACCGTAACTGCCTTCACGGGCGGGATGGCGCGGCAATCTTCTGGCCTGTGTATGGGGAACGAGAACGGCTGCCTGCGCGTCTATCTCCCGATGGACTTCTGGCTCGAGCCGCGTCTGGCGGCGCCGTCGATGACCGAGGGGGAGGTCATTGTGCAGGCGCCCCCGGACGTGCCACGGGATGCGCCCGCCAATCCGCTCTCCAAACTGCTGCCAGCGGCCATGGTCGTCGCAACCGTCGGGATGATGGTCGTGTACTTCACCTCCGGATCCGGCCCGCCGCGCAATCCGATGTACATGTTCTTTCCCGTGATGACGCTGATCTCGCTGCTCGGTAGCGTCGCCTTCGGGGCGCGCGGCGGCAACCGAACCGCCGAGATCGATCAGGGCCGTCGCGACTACCTGCGCTACCTCGATTCCGTCGATGTGATGGCCGCGAGGGCCGTTGACGGTCAGCGGCTTTCACTGACATGGACTCATCCTGATCCTGAAGAGTTGTGGACGTTGGTCGGCGGCAGACGGATGTGGGAGCGCCGCCTCGACGACCCTGACTTCGGGCAGGCCCGGGCGGGACTCGGTGCGCAGTGCCTGTCGACACGACTCGTGCCACCCGATCTCGGTCCGGCGGATGAACTCGATCCCGTCACCTCGACCGAACTACGGCGGCTGATCCGCAACCGGTCGACGGTGCCAGATGTGCCCGTTGCGTTGGCGCTCAAAGGATTTTCTGCTGTCACTTTCGGCGGAGACGTGGCCGCCACCCGCAAGCTGCTGCGGGCGGTGGTGTGTCAGCTGGCGGTTCTGCACAGTCCCGACCATTTGCGAATCGTGACAGTTCTCGATCCGCTCACGGCCGGTGACTGGGACTGGTTGAAATGGCTACCGCATCATCAAGATCCGCTGGCGAGCGACGAGGCCGGAAGCGCACGAATGACTTTCGACAGTCTCGCTTGCGCCGAGGATGCGCTTGCGGCCTGCGGTTCGGCCCATGCGGTTGTCGTGATCGACGGCGGCCTGATCGCAGGCAGCGAACGGCTTTTTCAGCCAACGGGCCTTCCGGACGTGACGGTCATTGAGTTGGGGACCACGTGCGACGACGTCGCTGCGCGAGCGGGCCTGCGCCTGATGGTGACCGCCGACAAGCTCGCGGTGCGCGGTGAGGCCGCCGATGAGGTGCTGGCACGACCCGACGCGATGACGACAGGACAGGCCCTGGCATGTGCGCGCCGAATGTCGCGGTTCCAGCCTGCCGCGACATCGCCGGGCGGCTCGGTGCCAGTATCTCGATCCGTCACCTGGTCGGAGTTGATGGGCATCACCGACGTCGGCCGGGTCGATCCCTCGGTGCAATGGCGTATTCGGGGCGCCGATCAGATGTTGCGGGTGCCGATAGGTGTTTCCGAACACGGGGTTCCGGTCGAGCTCGACATCAAGGAAGCGGCGGCGAACGGCATGGGACCGCACGGACTGTGCATCGGCGCAACCGGTTCCGGTAAGTCCGAGTTCCTCCGCACACTCACGCTGGGCATGATCACCGCGCATCCGCCCGAGACGCTGAACTTCGTCCTCGTCGACTTCAAGGGAGGGGCGACCTTTCTCGGGCTCGAACGCGCGCCGCAGGTTGCCGCGGTGATCACCAACCTTGCCGACGAGGCCCATCTCGTCGCGCGAATGAAGGACGCGCTGACAGGCGAAATGAACCGCCGTCAGATGCTATTGAGGTCCGCGGGCAATTTCGCCAACATCGCCGAGTATGCAATGGCGCGCAGCAGAGGACAGGAGCTCGCGCCGTTACCGGTGCTGTTCATCGTCGTCGACGAGTTCTCGGAGCTGCTGAGCCAGCACCCCGACTTCACCGAGCTGTTCATCGCGATAGGTCGGCTGGGTCGTTCTCTGGGCATACACCTCTTGCTCGCAAGCCAACGGCTCGACGAGGGCAGGCTGCGCGGGTTGGAATCCCACCTGTCCTATCGGATCTGCCTGAAGACCTTCTCGGCAAGCGAATCGCGCTCGGTGCTCGGTGTTCCTGACGCTTATCACCTACCGAGCGCGCCGGGTGCGGCGTATCTGAAAACCGGCTCGGGTGAACCGCTGCGTTTTCAGACGGCATTCGTGTCCGGGCCCTACGAAAGCGCCGCTCCCCGTTCATCCCGGCCGACGGCAGCACCGGAGCCGCGACTGTTCACCGCGGCGCCGGTGGGGCGAATCGTCCACGAACCCGAGCAGCAGGCAGAAGTGCCACTTGCGCTGCGCCCAACTGTTCTCGAAACCGTCCTCGATCGACTCGAGGGTCACGGATCGCCTGCGCACCAAGTGTGGCTGCCCCCGCTGGCGGAATCGCCCACGCTCGACAAAGTGTTGCAGCAGGCCCGAACTCACGATCCACTCGCGGTGCCGATCGGCCTGGTCGATTGTCCGTACGAGCAGCGCCGGGAGTTCTTGGTCGCGCAATTGGCGGGCGCGGCGGGGAATGTCGCCGTTGTGGGCGGCCCGCGGTCGGGCAAGTCGACGACCTTGCAGACGCTCATCCTCGCGTTGGCCGAAGCGGGCCATCCCCGCGATGTTCAGATCTATTGTCTCGACTTCGGTGGCGGTAGGCTCGCGGCGCTGCGATCGCTGCCGCACGTCGGGTCGGTCGCAGGTCGGCGGGACGTCGAACTCGTTCGGCGTACGGTCGTGCAGTTGGAGTCACTCCTACGAGCCAGGGAGTCGCGGCGGGGCTCCGGCAACTGTGGCAACCATGACGACCCAAACGGCGATGTGTTTCTTGTCATCGACGGCTGGGCGAGCATTCGCCAGGAGTTCGACGTGATAGACGCGTCGATCACCGCCCTTGCGGCCCAAGGACTTTCGTATGGAATCCATGTGGTGGTCACCGCATCGCGATGGGCGGAGATCCGCCCCGCGTTGAAGGACCAGATCGGGACACGAATCGAGTTGCGGTTGGGCGACCCGGCGGAGTCCGAAATGGATCGAAAGCGAGCGCGGCAGCTCACCCAGAGCCCGCCCGGTCGCGGAATCACGCGTGAGGGCCGTGAGTTCGTGATCGCGCTGCCCGGTTCTGCTGATGTGGCCGCCGACCGGTTGAAGGCGCGGTATTCCGGGTGCGTTGCGCCGCCCGTCGAGCTGTTGCCGGAGCGGCTGGATCATGACGTTCTGATCGCACGATCTAACCAGCCGGGACCTTCGACCCGAATACTGCTGGGTATCGGCGAAGCCGAGTTGCAGCCCGCCGCTGTCGATTTCGCGGCAGAAGCCCATCTCATCGTCCTGGGCGATGTCGAATGTGGCAAGACCGCCACCCTGCGAATGCTCTGTCGTGAGATCGTCCGGACCAACGCAGCGCACTCGGCGCACTTGTTCATCGTGGACTTTCGCCGGACGCTTCTCGGCGTCGTCGAGTCCGACCACCTCGCGGGATACATGCCGTCGGCGGCGGCGGTGACATCGAAATTGGCGATCCTCTTGGAACGCCTGCAGGCTCGAATGCCCGGCCCCGATGTCAGCCAGCAGCAGTTGCGGACGCGGTCGTGGTGGTCGGGCCCGGAGATTTACCTGGTGGTCGATGACTACGACCTGGTGGCAGGGGCAACCGGCGGCAACCCACTCGCGCCGCTGCTCGACTTCTTGCCGCACGCAAAGGATCTGGGGTTGCACATTCTGGTGGCGCGGCGGTCCGGCGGCGCCGCGCGAGCGATGTTCGATCCGGTCCTGGCCCGGCTGCGCGATCTGGGCTGCATGGGTCTGATGATGAGCGCAGGCCAGGACGAGGGCGCGCTGCTCGGGTCGGTTCGGCCGTCACGACTGCCGCCGGGTCGCGGAACACTTGTCACCCGCTCCCACCCGGTGCAGCTCGTCCAGGTTGCTTGGAGCAAGCCGGCATGACGGAATGGGTCGTGGAAGTGGGGCCGGGAACGGTCCGCGGTCCGTGCGATGTAGACCAGGACCTGGTGTCGACCGCCCTTGGATGCATTGACGATGAGATCGCAATGCTCGATGAGCGACCGGTCGCGGTGCCGGCGATATGGCGCGCCGTTTTCCGTTCAGTGCTCTCGGACTGCAAAGGCACCGCCGTCTTGGTGTGCCCGACGTGGTGGTCGTCGATCCGTATGGATCAGATACAGGAAGCGGCGTCCGGCGTTGCAGCGAAAGTCG
Source organism: uncultured Actinomycetota bacterium (assembly GCA_963813275.1). Lineage (GTDB taxonomy): Bacteria > Actinomycetota > Actinomycetes > Mycobacteriales > Mycobacteriaceae > Mycobacterium. Next base: position 19,803 of record CAWEYH010000014.1, read on the forward strand.
TTGTGCTGCAGAGGGCCGACGTGTTCGCCGACGGTCAACAGTGCTCGCCGACCGTCGTCGAGATCGCGCCGGAGCTCGTAATTGTTTGGCATTCGGGCTTCGTCGTGGCGGCCGAGCCACGTTTGGGTGAGCTCGAAGACGTCGTGAGAGCGGTAGCAGAAGGCGTGGGTGCGGCGACCGCGGTGCTTGTGGACGCGCCCGTCGGTGTCGAGGACGCAGCCGCGCTCGCGAATGCGGTTTCGGCGCGCCTTCGGGCCGACGGCTTGGCGGTGACCATCGTTCACCAGGACCGTGTCTTGGCAGGACTGCGAGATCACCCAACGCCGTGGCGCCGGGAACTCGGCTTGCCCCGACGAGTGCCGAAGGCGACGGTGGTCGCCGCCGTCATGTTTTCCGTGGGACTTCTGTGCGCAGGCCTCGCGTCCAGGTCCGATGTCCGCGGATCGCACGCGACCGCGGTACCGATGACCTTGCTCGTCGAAGGCCGGGTAGCAGTGAAGGTTCCGGCTCAATGGTCGGTGCAGCGCATAACGTCAGGGTCGGGCTCGGCTCGAATACAGGTGTCGGCACCCGACGACGCGACCGCCGTCCTGGTCACGCAGTCGCAGGTGCGCAGGAGCGAACGACTCGCGGAAACGGCAGGGGTGTTGCGAGATGCTCTCGACGACCAGCAGGCCGGCGTCTTCAGCCTCTTCAACCCCGACGACCGCCGGGCCGATCGATCCGCTGCCACGTATCGGGAAGTACGCGAAGGTCGGCAGATCGACTGGACCGTGTTCGTCGACGACGCCATTCGGATCGCCGTCGGCTGTCAAAGCGCGCCAGGCAGAGAACAAGCGGTGAAAGACATCTGCGACGAGGCCATCCGGTCGGCGCACGCAGTTGTCTGACTGAGGGAACCAAACCGGTCTGCACGCCGTCGAAAACACAAGTCGATCGAAGAAACCTCGATCGATGAAACTCGATCGAAAGATGTGGAAAGGGTCCTGATGACGACACCCGCAGGTGGATCGCTCAATACCGATTTCGATCTCATGACCGCCGTCGCCGGCAAGATCGACAGCCGTAACGAGGAGATTCGGGCGATGCTGCAGTCGTTCATCGGACGGATGACCAGCGTGCCACCGTCGGTGTGGGGCGGCGTCGCGGCAACGCGCTTCAGGGATGTGGTGGACCGGTGGAATCAAGAGTCGACCAAACTGCATTTCGCCCTTCAGGAGATCGCCGAAACCATGCGCGTCAACGAGCGGACGCTACGCGAGGCCTCCGAAAGCCATTCACAACAAATCGGCGCCGTCGGCACCAACATCTAAGGAGCTCATCGTGGAACCAGTGCTCTCGTACAACTTCGACGAGATCGAGTACAGCGTCCGGCAGGAGATACACGGCACCTCCGCACGCCTCAACGCGGCGCTCGATGACCTACGGGCACAAATCGCTCCGCTGCATCAGGTTTGGACCCGTGAAGCGGCCGAGGCATACCGGCTCGAGCAAGCCAAGTGGGACCAGGCGGCGGCTGCACTGAACGACATCTTGTTCAGCCTCGGCAACGCGGTGCGCGACGGCGCAGACGACGTCGCGGCCACCGATCGCAGCGCAGCCAACGCCTGGGGAGGCTAGCGCCCCACAGACTCTGTGCGGTCCCGGCGGTAGGGGAGACCACGGGACCGCACAGTTCTGTGCCGAGGTGACGAGGTCCAAAGTCCCTGCTCGCAAGGCACGACTTTGAGCTAGGGTGGCGGCCACGCGCGGTAGGGGTGGCGTGCGAGGAGCGGAATCGCCGGTGGCTACATCGAGGACCTCAGGCGGCCGGGCTGCGGCTCGGCTGTCGAATATGCGCGTCGTTCACGAACTCTTCATCGCAGGCCAGTTGGATGCCTCTCACCTCGACTCCACCCCGCTGCGCCCCGTCGTCGCCGACAGCTGGCGCCGCAGCCTGGCCACTGGCGTCGACCCCGACGGCGGCGGAGCGCAGGCGGCATCCGTCGCCGTCGCCCTCGACGACATGCGCGCCGCCCACCCGCTGGCGTCGGCGCTTCCGATCATCCGTCGGCTGTTGATCGAGGACGCGGCCGACGCCGGCGTCGTCGTCGCGGTGACCGCGGCCGACGGCACGCTGCTCTGGGTCGAGGGCGATCGCAATGCGATCCGCAAAGCCGAGGCGATGAACTTCGTGCCAGGCGCGGACTGGAGTGAGCGCGGGGCCGGAACGAACGCGCCCGGCACGGCGCTCGCCCTCGACACCGAGCTGCAGATCCGCGGCTCTGAGCACTTCTCTCGCGTCGTTCAGCCGTGGAGTTGCACCGCGACGCCGGTGCACGATCCCATCTCCGGCGCGCTGATCGGCGCGATCGACCTCACCGGTGGCTCCGACGTCGCATCCCCCCAGACGCTGGCGCTCGTCCGGGCGACAGGCGTCGCGGTCGAAAACCACCTGGCGCTGCTGCACCTACGCCATGCCGCCGTCGCCGAACCGACCGCCGGTGCGCGGCTGAGCGTTCTCGGCGCCGACCGCCCGCAATGGCAGGTGACCGATGCCGACGGCCACGCCCACGACCACGACGCTGACCGGCAGGCATGCCGACATCCTGGTGCTGCTCAGCCGGCATCCCGAGGGGCTGTCCGCCGACCACCTGGCGATGCTGCTCGACGACAACGACCTCGACATCGTGACCGTCCGCGCGGAGATGTCGCGGCTGCGCCGGGTGATCGGCGCCGAGTTCGTCGCGTCCCGGCCGTACCGGCTGCTGACTCCTATCCGCACCGACATGGACGACGTCGTTCGACGCGCTCGAAGCCGGCGACGTCGATACCGCGGTCAGCCGATACACCGGCGCGCTGCTTCCGCAATCGGTGTCGCCGGGTGTCGCGCGGCTGCGCACCGAGCTCAGCGCGAGCATGCGCGGCGCGGTCCTCGCTGCGGGAGACCTGCGGCTGCTCCGCCGCTGGCTGGACTCTCCGGAAGGCCGCGACGACCGCCACGGCTGGCGGACACTGCACGATCAGACCGCGCCGGGTTCGGTGATGCGTGCGCAGGCCAGCGGCCATCTCGCCGGCCTGGATTTCGACCTGGCCTAGATCCGCCGTTTCGGTTGCAACGTCGTGCAACCGTGCTGCAACGGTCCGAAACCTACCTTCAGTGACGACCGACACATTGGCCCGTCGTGAAGGCGGACGGAGCCGCCGCGGCGGCGACATGAGGCAGGAGAAAGCCATGACTGTATACGCACGACCGGGTGCAGAGGGCTCGTTGATGTCCTTTGCAGCTCCCGCTACGACAACTACATCGGCGGCGAGTGGGTCGCGCCCACTGCCGGCCGGTACTTCGAGAACCCCAGCCCGGTCACCGGTGAGGTGTTCTGCGAGGTGCGCCCGGTCCGACGAGGCCGACATCGAGAAGGCGCTCGACGCCGCGCACGCCGCCGCGCCGGCCTGGGGCAAGACCTCGCCGGCCGAGCGCGCGCGTGATCCTGAACAAGATCGCCGACCGCATCGAGGAGAACCTCGAAGTCCATCGCCGTCGCCGAATCCTGGGACAACGGCAAGCCGGTGCGCGAGACGCTGACTGCCGATATTCCGTTGGCGGTGGACCACTTCCGGTATTTCGCGGGGGCGATCCGCGCGCAGGAGGGGTCGCTGTCGCAGATCGACGAGGACACCGTGGCCTATCACTTCCACGAGCCGCTGGGCGTCGTCGGCCAGATCATCCCGTGGAACTTCCCGATCCTGATGGCCGTCTGGAAGCTGGCGCCGGCGCTGGCCGCCGGCAACGCGGTGGTGCTCAAGCCCGCCGAGCAGACCCCGGTGTCGATCCTGTACCTGATGTCGTTGATCGGTGACCTGCTGCCCGCGGGCGTGCTCAACGTGGTCAACGGCTTCGGCGTCGGAGGCGGGCAAGCCGCTGGCGTCGAGCAACCGGATCGCCAAGATCGCGTTCACCGGCGAGACCACCACCGGCCGGCTGATCATGCAGTACGCGTCGCAGAACCTGATCCCGGTCACCCTGGAGCTCGGCGGCAAGAGCCCCAACATCTTCTTCTCCGATGTGATGGCCGCCGACGACGACTATCAGGACAAGGCGCTGGAAGGCTTCACGATGTTCGCCCTCAACCAGGGCGAGGTGTGCACCTGCCCGTCGCGCTCTCTGATCCAGGCCGACATCTACGACGAGTTCCTGGAACTGGCGGCGATCCGCACCAAGGCCGTCCGCCAGGGCGATCCGCTGGACACCGAGACGATGATCGGTGCGCAGGCGTCCAACGATCAGCTCGAGAAGATCCTGTCCTACATCGAGATCGGCAAGAGCGAGGGCGCCCAGCTGGTCACCGGCGGCGAGCGCGCCGAGCTGGGCGGCGACCTGAACGGCGGCTACTACGTCGCAGCCGACGATCTTCACCGGCCACAACAAGATGCGGGTCTTCCAGGAGGAGATCTTCGGCCCGGTGGTGGCGGTGACGTCGTTCACCGACTACGACGACGCCATCTCGATCGCCAACGACACCCTGTACGGGCTGGGTGCCGGGGTGTGGAGCCGCGACGGCAACACCGCCTACCGGGCGGGCCGCGACATCAAGGCCGGCCGGGTGTGGACGAACTGCTACCACGCCTACCCCGCGCACGCGGCGTTCGGCGGCTACAAGCAGTCCGGCATCGGCCGCGAGAACCACAAGATGATGCTCGACCACTACCAGCAGACCAAGAACCTGCTCGTGTCCTACAGCAACAAGGCCCAAGGCTTCTTCTGACGAGCGCTTGCGTGTGGGGGTACCGCCCGCCCGAAGGGGAGGCGGAGAAACGACAGCCCTGAGCTTTGTTCGACAACAACACGATTGGAGCAAGGAAATGACACAGACACTCGGCGCAGCCAGCGCCTCCGACACCACCGACACCATGCGCGCAGCCGTCGTCACCGAATTCGGCGCACCACTGCAGGTCGACGAACTCGACCTGCCCACGCCGGGCCACGGCGAGGCCCTGGTGCAAGCTGGAGACCTCCGGTGTCTGCCACACCGATCTGCATGCCGCACAGGGTGATTGGCCGGTCAAGCCGCAACCGCCGTTCATCCCCGGCCACGAGGGCTACGGCACCGTCGTCGCGCTCGGCGACGGCGTCGACGACCTGAAGGTCGGCGACAAGGTCGGCAACGCCTGGCTGTGGTCGGCGTGCGGCAGGTGCGAGTACTGCCGCACCGGCTGGGAGACGCTGTGCGAGAGCCAGAAGAACGGCGGCTACAGCGTCAACGGCAGCTTCGGCAGCTACATGCTGGTCAACGCCGCGTACGCGGCACGCATCCCGGACGGCGTCGACCCGCTCGAGATCGCGCCCATCCTGTGCGCAGGCGTCACGGTCTACAAGGGCCTGAAGGTGACCGACACCCGGCCCGGCCAGTGGGTGGCGATCTCCGGCATCGGCGGCCTCGGGCCACATCGCCGTGCAGTACGCCCGGGCGATGGGACTGCGCGTGGTGGCCGTCGACATCGACGACTCCAAGCTCGCCCTGGCCACCCGCCTCGGCGCCGAGGTCGTCGTCAACGCCAGCACCACCGACGTCGTCGCCGAGGTGCAGAAGGCCACCGGCGGCGTGCACGGCGTGCTGGTCACGGCGGTGCACCCGCAGGCGTTCGGCGCAGGCCATCGGCCTGACGCGGCGCGGCGGCACCATCGTCTTCAACGGGCTGCCGCCCGGCGACTTCCCGGCGCCGATCTTCGACATCGTGCTCAAGGGCCTGACGATCCGCGGCTCGATCGTCGGCACCCGCCAGGACATGGCCGAGGCGCTGGACTTCTACGCCCGCGGGCTGATCCACCCGACGGTGGCAAGCGCCGGACTCGACGACATCAACGAGGTGTTCGACAAGATGGAGCGCGGCCAGATCGACGGCCGCATCGTCATCGACTACCGCTGACACCGCCGCAGGGCCCCGGACCGCACCCGCGGCCGGGGCCTTTGCGCATTTTGACCTGCGATGACGCCCGCCGGTATGCTGCTCGGTTGGCGTGCGGTACGCACGGGTCCTCGGGTCAATGTCGGTCGCTGAGGGATCCCGGCCGTCTACGCCTGACCGGCACCCGGGTCACACCGGGGCCCAACCCGAGAGAATAGAAGGTAAGCGCTGTGCCTACGTACACGCCGAAGGCGGGTGACACCACGCGCACGTGGTACGTCATCGACGCCACCGACGTGGTGCTCGGCCGGCTCGCCGTCGCTGCAGCCAATCTGCTGCGCGGCAAGCACAAGCCGACATTCACGCCGAATGTCGACGGTGGCGACTTCGTCATCGTCATCAATGCCGACAAGATCGCCATCAGCGGCGACAAGCTGCAGAGCAAGATGTCCTACCGCCACTCGGGTTTCCCCGGTGGTCTGCACAGGCGCTCGCTCGGCGACGAGATGCAGCGCCATCCCGACCGCGTGGTCGAGAGGGCGATCGTCGGAATGCTCCCGCACAACAAGCTCAGCCGTCAGATTCAGAAGAAGCTGAAGGTCTACGCCGGGTCGGAGCATCCGCACTCCGCGCAGAAGCCAGTGCCGTACGAGATCAAGCAGGTGAGCCAGTGACCGAGACAACCGACACCACCGAAGCCACGGAAGCACCCGAAGTCGAGCCCACCGAGGCTGCTGAGGCCGAGACCACCGAGACCGTGACGGAGCCGGCGCCCGAGCCGCGCCAGCCGCGCGAGCCGGTCGTCATCGACCGCCCGATCCAGACCGTCGGCCGCCGCAAGGAGGCCGTGGTGCGGGTGCGTCTGGTGCCCGGCACCGGACAGTTCCACCTCGACGGCCGCACCCTGGAGGCCTACTTCCCGAACAAGGTGCACCAGCAGCTCATCAAGGCGCCGCTGGTGACCGTGGACCGGGTGGACAGCTTCGACATCCACGCCCACCTCGACGGTGGCGGTCCCTCCGGCCAGGCAGGCGCGCTGCGCCTGGCGATCGCCAGGGCGCTGATCCTGGTGCAGCCCGAGGACCGGCCGGCTCTGAAGAAGGCCGGCTTCCTGACCCGCGACCCGCGGGCCATCGAGCGCAAGAAGTACGGACTCAAAAAGGCCCGCAAGGCGCCTCAGTACTCCAAGCGCTGATCTGTTCTGTCCTCCGCCCGGTGTGCCCATCGCACGCCGGGCGGAGTTCTTTCAGCGGCCCAGGAAGTTGCCGAGGATCTGGCCGGCGGCAGAACCCGCGCTGCCTGCCTGGTTGCCGCCGCCGGTGCCGCTGATCAACGAGGCCGGCACCTCTTCGGAGGGCTGCACGACGACGAAGCCCTGCCCGGCGAACGACATCGTGAAGGCCTCGCCGGTGGTGCGCCCGATCAGGGTGCCGAGCCCGAACTGGTCGGCGCGGTGAAATCCGGTCTGCAGGCCTGCCGACCAGGCGACCGCGGCCTGCGGGTCGGCGTAGGTCGGCTGGTCGACCTGCAGCACGACCGGGCTGCCTTTCGTGGTGATAGCGATCCGGCCCTGGCCGGAGAAGACGCAGTTGAACAGGCCCGCATTCGACAGCATGCCCGCGCCCTGCACGCGGCGGATGTCATAGGACAGCGTGGGCTCGAAGGCCAGGACGTTCTTTCCGTTGATCGTCAGGCCGTCGTGCTGGCCCTCGAGGTCGATGAGATGGATGTCGGAGGCCAGGTCGGCGAGGAAGATGTCCCCTACGCCGGTGCACTTCATCAACGGCACGCCCTCGCCGGTCAGGTGCTGTTTGACGAATTGGCCGACGCCGCTTGCTCCCAGCCCCTGGAACTGGACATTGCCCTGGTAGGCCACCATCGCGCCTTGGCGCACAAGCATTTCCCCGTTGAGCGAGACCTTGAGCATCTTGCCGTTCTGCAGCTTCATGCCGGGTTGCTGCATCTGTGCCTCGGCGTTCTGCGGGGAGAACAGGTCGCTGCGCATGGAGGATCCCTTCGACGTTGGGGGCGACGTTATCGAGCGGCGTTTGGCAAATAAATAGGGTGTTTCCCTATATCTCGCCGAGGTGTCGATTCAGCCGCGGCACGGGCGCTGACGTCGACGTTTGTGTCATCGGGGGCCATCTATGAGAAATTTGACCGATGGGCCGACTATTCGGCACCGACGGGGTGCGCGGTGTCGCCAACCGCGATCTGACCGCTGAGCTGGCGCTTTCACTGGGCTCGGCGGCCGCCCGTCGTCTCGGAAACTCCTCACCGGCCCGCCGACGGGTCGCTGTGGTGGGCCGCGACCCGCGGGCCAGCGGCGAGATGCTGGAGGCCGCGGTCATCGCGGGTATCACCAGCGAGGGCGTCGACGCGCTTCGCGTCGGTGTGCTGCCCACGCCCGCCGTGGCCTATCTGACCAACGCGTATGACGCCGAGTTCGGCGTGATGATCTCGGCTTCGCACAACCCGATGCCCGACAACGGGATCAAGATCTTCGGCGCGGGCGGGCAGAAGCTCGACGACGCCACCGAGGATCGCATCGAAGAACTCCTGGCCGCCGGGTCGGGTGACCGGCCGGTTGGCGCGGCCATCGGCCGGGTCGTGGACGCAGGCGACGCGCTCGATCGGTACCTGCGTCACGTCGGCAAGGCCTTGACCACCCGCCTCGACGACCTGACCGTCGTCGTGGACTGCGCGCACGGCGCCGCATCGACCGCAGCGCCGCGTGCATACCGGGCTGCGGGCGCCAACGTCATCGCGATCAACGCAGAACCCAATGGGCTCAACATCAACGACGGCTGTGGCTCCACGCACATGGAGTCGCTGCGGCAGGCGGTGGTGTCCCACCGCGCCGACCTCGGGCTGGCCCACGATGGCGACGCCGACCGGTGTCTGGCCGTCGATGCCAGCGGTCAGGTGGTCGACGGCGACGCCATCATGGTGGTTCTGGCGCTGGCCATGCAGGAGGCAGGCGAGCTGGCGTCCAACACTCTCGTCGCCACCGTGATGAGCAACCTCGGGCTGCACCTGGCAATGCGCTCTGTGGGCATCGAGGTCCGCACCACCGGTGTCGGCGATCGGTATGTGCTCGAGGAGTTGCGGGCTGGGGAGTACGCGCTGGGCGGTGAACAGTCCGGGCACATCGTGATGCCTGCGCTCGGCACCACAGGCGACGGCATCGTCACCGGGCTGCGGCTGATGTCGCGGATGGCGCAGACGCGCACGCCGCTGGCCACGCTGGCGTCGACCATGCAGGCACTGCCGCAGGTGCTGATCAACGTCGAAGTCGACGACAAGGCGACCGTGGCCGACGCGCCGTCTGTGCGCGACGCCGTCGCCCAGGCCGAGGCGGAGCTCGGCGACACCGGCCGAATCCTGTTGCGGCCCTCGGGAACCGAACAGATGGTGCGGGTGATGGTGGAAGCCGCCGACGAGGACACCGCACGGCAGCTGGCCATCCGGGTGGCCGAGTCGGTCAGCGACCAAGGCTGAAACCGGGTGGAACCCGACGGGTTTCACCGACGTCATAGCCAGCGTGGGAGAACCTGACGTCGCGCACGTCGATGTGAGTGCGGTGCTCGACGCCGCTCGGCAATACGACGCGGCGGCCGACATCGTCGACACCGCGATCCGGACACATCTGACCGGCCTGCGATTCGACGGCGCGGTCGCCGGCCGCATGCACACCGCGCACGGCGACGCGGTGCGGCTCGCCATCGACGATGTGGTGGACCGGCTGCGCCAGTGGTCGCGGGCCGCTACCGAGATCGCCGCAGAACTGCGATCCTGCGCGGATCGCTATGTCGATACCGATATCCGCGGCGCAAGACGGCTCGGTTGACCGTGGCCGAATCGCTCGATGTCGATGCGCGACTGGCCGAGGGACGCCCGGCCGTCGACAACGTCGGCGACTACGTGTGGGCCTGCCACCTGCTCGGCTACCAGAACCAAGACCTCACCCTGCACCCGGCGCAGGTGCGCGATTGGTACGGCAGCGAAGACGGGCTGGACCTGCGCGCACTCGATGCGGACCGTGCGGCGCTGGATGCGGCGGCCGCTGCCACCGAGAGTGCGCGGCGGCTGCAGGAGCAACAGCTCGGCGCGCTGGACGGCGCGTGGCGGGGGCGTGGCGGCGGTGCGTCGCAGGAGTTCCTGTTCCGGCACGGCGACGCCTCTTCGGCCGCGGCCTCGGCTGTGCGCGATGCCGCCGACGCACTCACGGCACTCCGCGACGAACTGTGGCGCACGATCGACGGCAAAGTCGCCACCGCGGTCGCGATCGACGACCGTCGCCAGACCGAACGCCCCGAATGGTTGGCCGCGTCGCAGACGGTGAGCACCGGTGTGGGAGATCGCGCGGTCGCGAGCGAACTGATCGACCAGCAGGTGAAGCCGTTCGTGGACAACGACATTCGATCGGACTGGCTGACCGCGATGCAGAAGGCGATGGCTGCGATCGCCGCGGCCTTCGACGCCGCGACCGCCGCGTTGGCGGCCGATCCCACCGTAACGTTCGATGTGCCGGGTGATCTCGGTCCATCGTCGGCTTCGGCGCCGAGCAGTGCACCGGCTGCCGAAAGCGCGAACACCGCGCCTGCCGCCTGGCCGAGTCCGCCGCCTCCGGCCGCGGCACCGAGTTTCGGCCCCATGACGGCTCCGTCGCCCGCATTTCCCGCCGCGCCGGAATCCGTCGCTGCGCCGATGCCCGTCGCTCCGGCGCCTGCGATGCCACCCGCTGCGTCAGCGGCCCCTGCAATGCCCGCGACTCCCTCGCTCGGCGACCTCGGCGGCGGATTGACCAGCGGTGCAGGCGGACTCGCGGGCCTGGGCCAGCAGATTGCCGACGCGATAGGCGGTCTGCTCAACCAGCCTGGCGATGCGCTGCCTGATCCACCTGAGCCGAAGAACCAGCCCGTCGACGAGAAACCCAAGCCCAACGACGAAGAACCCAAGCCCGACGACCAAGAAGAACCCAAGATCAAAGACGACACGATCGAGGACGGTGACTGTGCGGACAAGCCCGTAGAGGACACCCCGCCAGAAGCGCCGGTGCCGACGCCACCAGAAGAGCCAGAAGAGCCGGTGCCAACGCCACCACCCGCACCGATGCTCCCGCCGCCCATCGTCGAACCGCCTCCCGACCCCAAGCCGGTCAGCGCCGAGACTCCGTGTGAGATAGCCGCCGACGAATTGCCGCAGGCTGGGCCGTGACGACGGTGCCGTCCGCCTGGCTGCGCGACACCGAATCTCGACCTGTTCGTCGGCTTACACTTCGGCAATGTTCTCGGAGACGCGCTATGCGCTGAACGGGGATTTGCGCGTGGCCTACCGCGCGTCACGTCAAGGTCCTCGCGACATCGTGTTCGTCCCGTACTGGTTCACCTGCTGCGAACACCTGCCGGAGCTGCCCTCCCTTCAAGGCTGGGTCGAGGCGATGACATCGCTCGGTCGACTGATCTTCTTCGACCAACCTGGCACCGGAGCGTCCGATCCCATAACGCCGGGTGCGCTGCCGACCCCGGAGCAATGGACCGACAGCATCACCGCCGTGTTGGACGATCTTGGGAGTCGCGAAGCGGTTCTCGTCGCATTCGGCGGCGCCATCGCGTCAGCGGCTCTGTTCGCGGCGACACACCCGTCACGCACCACCGCGCTCGTGGTGCTGGAGGGCTACGCGCATCCGATCGCAGAACGCACTGATGGCGTTAATTCCGAGGAACTCCTCGCTGCCATGGCCCGTATGTGGGGGACGGGTGAGACACAACATGTGATCAATCCGGACATGCCGTGGAACGAGGAGATTCGGGCCACCTGGGCACGGCATGACCGCCTGGCGGCCAGCCCAGCGACTTACGCTCTCGTGCTACCTCTGCTGACCGAAGTCGACGTGCGGGCGGTGCTTCCTATGGTCCGCGTGCCGACCCTGGTCGTCCAGCACGCCGACAACCCAATAACGCCAGCCGAGTGGGGCAAGTACGTCGCCGACCACATACCCGGGGGGAAATACGTTGAACTGCCGGGGCGCAACATGTACCACTTCGTCGAACCGTGGCGTGAGTCGTTCCAGGAGATTGCCGAGTTCCTCACCGGCCAGCAGGCAGAGGTTGCCGATGATCGGGTGCTGGCGACGGTGTTGTTCACCGACATCGTGGATTCGACGCGGCGCGCGGCGGAGATCGGCGATCGTGATTGGCATGCGTTGCTGGATGCCCACGACGCCGTCGTGCGGTCGCAGCTCGCTCGGTTTCGGGGACGGGAGGTGAACACCTCGGGTGACGGTTTCCTCGCGATGTTCGACGGCCCCCAACGGGCGATCCGCTGCGCCATGGCGATCCGCGACGCGGTGCAGGCGTTAGGTATCGAGGTGCGCGCCGGGTTACACACCGGCGAATGCGAGGTCCGCGGCGAGGACATCGGCGGGATCGCCGTGCACATCGGCGCGCGCGTATCCGCGCTGGCCGGGCCGAACGACGTGCTCGTGTCCAGCACGCTGCGCGACCTGGTGATCGGGTCAGGAATCGAATTCGACGACCGCGGAACCCACGACCTCAAAGGCGTGCCCGGCGACTGGCATCTGTTCGCGGTCGCGTCGTAGAAGCGGGTCGGGTTCAGAACGGTGGCGGCTTGTTGCGTTCGGCGACGTGAGCGTCGTTGAGTCGGCGTTGGGCGGCGATGGCTTGGGCGCGGGTGTGGCGGCGCCCGGGCATCATCGCGCCGCGATCGCCGGTCGACTCGATATCGGGTGGGTCGCCGGTCCACAGGGTGGCGGTCGGTTTGCAGAGGCTGGGGAACAGGTGCAGGCTGCCCGGATAGGTGGTGTAGGTGTGCCCGGTCGGTGAAGTCCACACCACCGTCCCGTCGGGCAACTGACGGTCACGCCAGCCGCCCGCCCCGGTCCAGAATGTTTTCAGCAGATGGTGGCACCGACTGGCTAAAGAACACTTCAAAAGAAGGCTCGTGAGCAGCATAAACGGTGCCGATGCGCACCGCTCGACCCGCTGCTCGGCTTAGACTTCTGCGGTGTTCTCGGAGACGCGGTATGCGCTGAACGGGGACTTGCGTGTCGCCTATCGCACGTCGCGTGAAGGTCCGCGCGACATCGTGTTCGTGCAGAACTGGTTCACAAACTGTGAGTGCTTTCCTGAGCTGCCGCCGCAGCAGGGGTGGGTCGAGGCGATGACATCGCTCGGGCGGCTCATTTTCTTCGACCAGCCGGGCACGGGAGCGTCCGATCCCGTCACGCCGGGCGCGCTGCCGACGTTGGAGCAGTGGACAGACAGCATCACCGCGGTGTTGGACGATCTCGGGAGTCGGGAGACGGTTCTCCTGGCTGTCGACGGCGCACTCCCGACGGCGGCAATGTTCGCAGCGACACATCCGTCTCGCACGACCGCACTTGTCGTGCTCGAAGGCTACGCAGATGCGGGTGACCGCACCGAGTGGGTTGGAGCCGAAGCCCTCGCTGCGATGGTCGCCATGTGGGGTACAGGAGAGTTGCAGCATGTTCTAAATCCGGACATGCCGTGGAACGAGGAGATCCGGGCAACGTTGGCCCGTCAGGAGCGCCTGGCGGCAAGCCCGCGGACCGTCGCCCTTATGTTTCCTCTGGTGTCCGAATTGAACGTGCGCGAGATCCTTCCGACAGTCCGCGTGCCCACGCTCGTCGTCCAGCACGCCGAAGACCCATTCATCACGCCCGCAATGGGCAAGGACGTCGCCGACCACATATCGGGCGCGAAATACGTTGAGCTACCAGGTCGCAACATATACCACTTTGTAGAACCATGGCGCGCCTCCTTCCTTGAGATCGCCGAGTTCCTCACCGGCGAGCAGGCCGAGGTTGCCGATGATCGGGTGCTGGCCACGGTGTTGTTCACCGACATCGTGGACTCGACGCGCCGTGCCGCAGACATGGGCGATCGGGATTGGCATGCGCTGCTCGACGCCCACGACGCCGTCGTCCGGGCGCAGCTGGCTCGCTTTCGAGGCCGCGAGGTGAACACCTCCGGAGACGGCTTCCTGGCGATGTTCGACGGCCCGCAGCGGGCGATCCGCTGCGCGATGGCAATTCGCGACGCGGTGCAGGCGCTTGGCATCGAAGTACGCGCCGGGTTGCACACCGGCGAATGCGAGATCCGCGGCGACGACATCGGCGGGATCGCCGTGCACATCGGCGCGCGGGTGAGCGCACTGGCCGGGCCGAACGACGTGCTCGTGTCAAGCACGCTGCGCGACCTCGTGATCGGGTCAGGACTTGAGTTCGAAGACCGCGGCTCTTACGAGCTCAAAGGCGTGCCCGGCGAATGGCGCCTCTCCGCCGTCACCTGTACATAAGGACAGCTGTATCCCACAAGCATTTCCGTCCCGTCGAGAAGACGTTCACCTACACCGACGCGGGCGCGAGAGCACGACCGATTCCGGAAGTGGAGCCCGTTAGCACGACGGACTTTCCGCGAATCACCTACAGCGCCGCCCCCGTTTCGCCACTGCGGCCGTCGCCGTCAGGGCCGAGCCTCGAAGACGAGGTTGAACGGTGTCTGTGTCGCCCTCCGGAACCGCGTGAACCCGCCGTCATCGACCATCACTTTCCTCAACCGCTGTTCCCCGGCTTGGGCGCCCAAGGCCGGTCCGTGCCGCGCGAGCGACACCGGAACACAGATCAGCGATGATGCACCGTAGTACAGTCGGCCGACCGGATTCAGGTTCTCCGCGACGCTGTCGCCGGCGAACGGTTCGACGAGCAGGCAGTGCCCGTCGGGTTTGAGTGCCTGTCTGGCGTGCAGGGCCGCGCCGGACGGGTCTGCCATATCGTGCAAGCAGTCGAAGAACGCGATGAGGTCATAGTCATCGCCCCGGTAGGACGTGGCGTCGGCGAGCTCGAAGCTCGCGTTGTCCACTCCCGCTTTCGCCGCGCGCTCGCGCGCGGTTTCGATCGATTCGCCGTGATAGTCGATGCCGACGAACTGCGAACTCGGAAATGCCTGCGCCATAAGGATCGTGCTAGCGCCGTGCCCACAGCCCACGTCGGCGGCCTTGCCGCCGGCGGTGAGCTTCTCGATGACACCGTCGAGCGCGGGCAACCACGACGCAACCAAATTCGCGTTGTAGCCGCCCCTGAAGAATCGCTCAGTGCCGTAGAACAGGCACCGATGATGCTCGCCCCATTCCATGCCGTTGCCGCTACGGAAATTCTCGACCGCACGGTCACGTACATGAAACAGGTCTTGGACGATCTGGTACGCGCCCGCCAGATCGACCGGACCTTTCGGATCGGCGAGGCAGAGCTCCTGCTCCGCGGTCAAGTAATACGTGTCGTCGGCTTCGTCGTATTCGACATAGCCGCCGGCGGCCTGATTCGCCAGCCACTCGCGGATGTAGCGCGCGTTCGTCCCGGTCTTCTGGGCCAGTTCCTCTGCTGACAAACGGTGCCCGGCGAGCGCCGTGTACAAGCCAAGCTCGTCGCCGATCAACATCAGCACCGCGCTCACCGACGCGCCCAGATCCCCGATCGCCTTGCCAAGGAATGCATTGAGTTTGTCTTCGGTAGCGGTCATCGCCAGCTCCTTTGTTCACCGCGACTCAACGCTAAACCGGTCCCGCGTCAACCGGCGCTGATTTCACATCTCCCGGTTGCCGACCTCGACCACCACGCGGGCGGCGAGCTTCCGCCCCGAGGTTTCGGGAAGATGCGCCGAGTTGACGCTGCCCTGCGGGTAGTCCTCGACCTCTAGCGTGCCGGGCAGCTGCAGTTGCCTGTCGGAGGTCGCGCCGGCGGTCGAACAAACCGCCCCGGCGGTGCCGTGGCTCGGCTTGTGGCGCCGCCCACGTGATTGACCGGGATCACCCGCCGGGGCAACTGCTCGGCCAGGTCGACCCACTCCTCCCTGTGGAAGGGCTTTCGCCAGCCGTAAGCCTCGTGCGAGGGCAACACGACACGCGAACGGCCGTGCGAGAGCATCTAGGGTCACGACCTGGGAGCCCGCGCCGACCTCAAGCAACGCGCCGGCAATGCGAACTTGTATGGCGCAACGTTCGGCCCGAACAGGACGATCGCCCGCCAATACGAATCCAGCGACGGAACCTCGTCGAGCCCCAAAACTGTGGGCGTCGACCCCGGGCGTAGTGTCCCGGGATTTCACCAGGCTATTTCCCGGGGCCGCGCCCCCGAACCGGACGTGCGAATTTCACCGCATCCGGCTCTCCATAGGTGGTAGCGCGGCTCGGCTGGTGTATCGCCGGGATGGCGGACCTGCCGTAGACGCGCCCGCTGCAAAACCGCCCCCAGCAGTGCGGTGGGCAACACCCCGCCACCCAGCACATACGCCGGCGGTGTCTGAGATGGCACGGGCGATGGCGCCGGCTCACTCGGTGTTGCTTCAGCGGTGGCGGCATCGACGGATTTCTCGTCGGCTACCACATAGACCACGGTGTTGGTGGTGGGCGTGTGGTGGGTGGCGCCCGCACAATCGGGGTTCACCGCAGTGGCAGGCCACCGCGGTGCGGGCGGCCAGCGCGGTCAGCGCGGCGGCGCGCAACTCGTTGATGCCGCGCGGGTCGGCCGCACACACGCTGTGCGCCAACTGCTCCACCGACTGTTCGATCAGCGCGGCATCCGGGGAGTTCACCCGGGCCCACATGCTGGTGGTGCCCGCCACGTCGCCCGGCGAGCCGAACTCCACCGTCGGGTGCGCCGCCGACTGGCGCGAGCGCCGCAACGCGGCCGGGTCGAACTCGTCGACCAGCGCGTCGATGGCGGCCTCGGTCTTGGCCACCGACAACACCCCCCAGCCGGTGATCCGCGCGGCCAGCGCCTCATCGACGGCGGCCATCGCCGCGGTCTCGGTGATCAGATAGGTGCGCCACACAATCGTGCGCACCAGCAGATCGGACACCAGCCCGGCCTCGAACAGCGCCGCCACCGCCGGTAGCCGGTCGCGCAGCGCCACCCCGCGGTGGGTTTGATGCCGTTGACTCGTCAAAAATGCGCGCGAAATGGTGATTCGTTGCCTCATTGAAAATGCGCGCGTACGGCGGCGCGCCTACCTGACCGGTCAGCTATGACGTCGGTAGGCCCAGATGATGGGGTTGACGTTGGCCGAGCGCAGGGCAGTGACCGAGACGACCGCGATCCGCTACTCACTGGCGAGCAAGCGCGGTAAGAGCCGGATTCTCGATGAGTTGTGCGCCAACACCGGCTGGCATCGCAACCATGCCCGCAAAGCGCTCAAATCGGCGCTGCAGCCCAAGATCGTCACTCCGAGAAGTCCGCGTCCGTTGAAGTACGGACCGGATGTCATGGCGGCATTGACGGTGTGCTGGACGGTGCTGGGAATGCCGGCCGGCAAGCGGCTGGCACCGATACTGGGCGAGCTGGTGGCGGTGTTGCGCCATTTCGGGGAGCTGGTCATCGATGAGGACACCGCGGCGCTGTTGGTGTCGATATCGGCGGCCACCATCGATCGTCGCCTGGCCGGTGAGCGAGCCAAGTATCGACTCAAGGGACGCGTCGCCACCAAGCCGGGATCGCTGCTCAAAAGTCAGATTCCGGTGCGTACCTGGGCCGACTGGGACGACGCCCGACCCGGGTTTGTCGAGATCGACCTGGTCGGCCACGACGGCGGCAACCCGGCTGGGCCCCATGCGTTTACGTTGACGGTCACCGACATCGCCCACCGGCTGGACCGAGAACCGCTCAGTGCCCAGCAAGGTCGCCAAATGCGTCCTTCGCGCACTCAATGACATCGCCGTCAAGATGCCGTTCCCGATCCTGGGGGTGGACTCCGACAACGGATCGGAATTCATCAACATCCACTTGCTGCAATGGTGCGAACGCCACCAGATCACCTTCACCCGCGCACGGCCGGCCAATAAGAACGACAGCTGTCACGTCGAGCAGAAGAACTGGGCGGTGGTCCGCACCGTGGTCGGCTACCACCGCTACGACACCGCCGCAGAGCTGTTGTTACTCAACGAGATCTGGCAGCTGCAGTCCAAGCTGACCAACTACTTCTACCCGCAGCAGAAACTGATATCAAGGTCCGCGACGGCGCCAAGGTGTCCAAGAAGTACGACACCGCGGCCACCCCGTTTCACCGCGTGATCAACCACCCAACCACGACCGTTGACGACATAGCGGCGCTGACTCAGACCCACGCCCGGATCAATCCCGGCCGCCACGCAGCGCCAGATTCAGGCCCTGACCGAACTCAACTCCTAACCCTGACCACCAGCAAAGCCGGCACCCAAGCCGTCAACAAACGCGCACTCTCAAATGAGGCAACCAATAGTCCTACGCGCGCATCTTGACATGAGGCAACACGCCCCCACCTGTGGATGAAATTACGACTGTGGATAACCCCGCCGCTAGAGCAGTAGTTCTTGCAATTCCTCGACGAAGCGAACGGATTCACGCCGGTCACCGGTCAGCGGGTGCACGAGCAACGTCGTCACGCCGGCGTCGGCGTAGGCGGCAACTCGCTCCTTTACGAATCCCTTTGGCCCGATCAGGGATACGTTCCGTACCAGCTCGTCGGGCACCGCATTGATCGCCTCGGTCTTCTTGCCGGAGAGATACAGATCCTGGATGTGATTGGCAACGTCGCCGAAGCCGTACCGGGTCGCCAGGTTGTGGTAGAAGTTCTTGCCGCGCGCGCCCATGCCGCCGATGTACAGCGCCAGTTGGGGTTTGGCCCACGCCAGCCGGTCCTCGACATCGTCACCGATCGCCAACGTGGCGCTGACCATGACGTCGAGCGGGCCGAGCGACGGGTCGCGCTTGGCCATCCCCGCGCGTAGCGCGTCGCCCCACGCGTCGTCGGCCTTCTCGGGATAGAAGAACACCGGCTGCCAGCCCTCGGCGATCTCCGCCGTCAGCTCCACATTCTTCGGGCCGAGGGCGGCGATGGTGATCGGAATACGTTCCCGCACAGGGTGATTGATCAGGTGAAGCGGCTTACCCAGGCCCGTGCCACGATCCGGTGGCAGCGGGATCTGGTAGTGCTTGCCGTCGAACTGCACGTTCTCGCGGCGCCACACCTGCCTGCAGATCTCGACGACTTCGCGGGTCCGGCCGAGCGGACCGTCGAAGGGAACGCCGTGAAAGCCCTCCATCACCTGCGGCCCAGACGTGCCGATGCCCAACCGGAACCGGCCGTCGGATACGTAGTCCAGGCCTGCGGCCGTCATCGCCAGCAGTGACGGGGTGCGGATGTAGATCGGAACGACGCCGGAGCCCAGCTCGATCCGTGACGTCTTCGCGGCGAGGAAACCCAACTGGCTGATCGCGTCGAAAGAGTAGGCCTCCGCGACGAGCGCGATGTCGACGCCGACCTTCTCCAGTTCGACGACTTCGTCGACGGCCTCGAGGAATCCGCCCGCGTAGTTCAGGAAGATCCCGGTCCGCATTGAAGCCTCAGAAGCCACAGAGAAGTTATACACCCAACCGGTTGGTCGGCCGAATCACGGTTTCAGTAACGCGACGACCTTGTTCTCCAGGTCGACAGGGTCATCGGCGAACGGATCCATCGCCGTGGCCTTCGGCAGTACCGCTTCGGGGTCGGCGAAGTCGCGGTACGCCTTGTCGCCCGTCAGCATGTGCAGCAGGTAACCCGTCATCAGCGCCCGCACCGTCTTCTGCGTGCCGCGGTCCGCGCCTGGCAACCCGACCACCTTCGCTAATCGGCGCCCCTCGATCAGCCCGCCGGCCTTCACTTTCTGCACCGACCGCAGCGTCGCCGGCTTCCAGGCCCGCGCCAACTCAACGGCGTTGGAGCGCAGTGACATTGGATCGCCCGGGTCGGCCAGGATCAGGCCCGGCACCTTCAACGTCGCCGCGGCTTCCTCGGCGCGCGGCTTGGTGATCGTCGGGAACGCCGCGACCACAGCCTTGGGCTTGGCGGGCATGCCCGCGGCGGCGAAGATCGCGCTCGACGCGCCGAAACCGTGGCCGACGATGCCGAGCTTGGTTGGATGCACGCTGATCTTCCCGTCACCCAGTCGGACGCCGGCGATGATGTCGAGCGTGGTGCCGAGGTCGAACGCCAGGTTCAGCACCGACGGCGCGACGCCCTTCTCGGTGTCGGGCGCGGCCGCGACGATGCCCCACGAGGCCAGATGCTCGAGCGTGCCGGCGTATCGCTCGGCCGCGGTCACCCACTCGTGAGCGAATGCGATACCGGGCAGGTTGAACCCGGACTCCGGCGTGTACACGATGCCCGGCAGGCCGGCGAAGGCCAGGTCGCCGCGCAACACGCGGTGCGGTCCGCGTCGCTTCAACGCGGCGAAGAGCTTCTTCGTGCCTGCCACCTGACGACCGTAGCCCACACCCGTGGGTGCGGCATTACTGTCCATCCGTGAAGTTGCGTCTGCCCGTTGCGGCGTTTCTCTTCGTGCTGGGAGCGCTTGCGTCTCTCGTCGGCGACCACAGCCACATCGCGACCGGCACAACCGAATACCTCTCCGACGCGGTGCCGTTCGTGTGGAGCAGTCCGGTCTGGTTTCCGATCCTGGTCGGCGCGGCGACGGTGTCGGTAGCAGAACTGCGTCTGCATCTGCCCGCAGCGCGGGCGTCGGTCACCGCGCGCCACGGGCTGGCCGGGGTTGCCGCGGTGGTCGGCATCTACGTGACCACCGCGCTCGTGCACAGCGGGCCCCCGGTGCCGGTCAACGCGCTCGTCTACGCGCTCGCGGCGATCACCTGGTGTGCGTTGGGGGACCGATACGGCGCGCTGTGCGGTGCGATCGCCGCCATCGTCGGCCCGGCGGTCGAGGCGGTGATCGCCGCGGCGGGGCTTGCCCGCTACGCGGACGACTCCGACGCGCTGTTCGGGGTGGCGCCGTGGCTGCCCGCGCTTTACTTCGCGTTCGGCGTCGCGGTGTCGCTGCTGGCCGAAATCAGCGTGCGACATCGCGCCGTTCACGCGGATACATAACCTCTACACAGCGTCTCCACATGCGGGCCGGCGTAGCGTCGGAGTCAGACATCAGGGGACGGGTCACGATGTCCGAGAACAACTTTGGTCATACCGTGAACGAGGTTAGGTGGGAGTTCACATGAGGAAACTGAGGAACATCGCAGCAGGGGTCGGCATCGCGGGAGCAATCGGCGTCGCTGCTCTTGGGATCGGGGCGGGCACGGCGAATGCCGCTCCGCCATCGCCTGCTTTGCACGCGGGCTTCGCCGAGTGGGGACACGGCTGGGGTCCCCGCCCATGGATCCCCGGACCGCCGCCGCCACCGGCCTATGGCTACGACTACGGCGGCTGGAACAACTACGGGCCGCCGCCCCCGCCGTGCCTGAGCGGGCCTCTGGGGTTCGTGCAGGTTTGCGCTTAGTCGCCGCGAAGGTAAAAAATCGCACTATATTTACGGCATTCAGACGATTATGCAGTTAGCTGGATAGTCGTCTACGCTGGGTACCTATGTGCGGAATCGTCGGCTATGTCGGTACGCGGGACGCCCGCGGCGTCGTCGTCGACGCGCTGCGGCGGATGGAATACCGCGGCTACGACTCCGCGGGGGTCGCGCTTCTCGACGGCAACGGGGGCCTTACCGTCCGCCGCCGCGCAGGCCGGCTGGCCAACCTGGAGGAGGCGCTGGCCGCCACCGACGCGGCAACGCTGGCGGGCAGCACCGGAATCGGCCACACCCGCTGGGCCACCCACGGCAGGCCGACGGACCGCAACGCCCATCCGCACTGTGACGCCGCGGGCAAGATCGCGGTCGTCCACAACGGCATCATCGAGAACTACGCGGTGCTGCGCAAGGAACTCGAGGCCGACGGCGTGGAGTTCGCCAGCGACACCGACACCGAGGTCGCCGTGCACCTCGTCGCCCGCGAGTACCACCGGGGCGATACCGCAGGCGATTTCGTCGCATCCGTGTTCGCCGTGCTGCCGCGGCTTGAGGGCCATTTCACGCTGGTCTTCGCCAACGCCGACGACTCGGGCACCATCGTGGCCGCCCGTCGGTCCACGCCGCTGGTGCTCGGTGTCGGCGACGGTGAGATGTTCGTCGGCTCCGACGTCGCCGCATTCATCGAACACACCCGCGATGCCGTCGAACTCGGCCAGGACCAGGCCGTAGTAGTCACCGCCGACGGCTACCGGATCACCGACTTCCACGGCGACGACGTCACGGACTACCGCGAGTTTCGAATCGACTGGGATATGTCTGCCGCCGAGAAGGGCGGCTACGAGTACTTCATGCTCAAGGAGATCGCCGAGCAGCCTGCCGCGGTCGCCGACACCCTGCTGGGCCACTTCGTCGACGGCCGCATCGTGCTCGACGAGCAGCGGCTGTCCGACCAGGAACTGCGCGAGATCGACAAGGTCTTCATCGTCGCGTGCGGAACCGCTTACCACTCCGGGCTGCTGGCCAAGTACGCCATCGAGCACTGGACCCGGCTCCCCGTAGAGGCCGAGCTGGCCAGCGAGTTCCGCTACCGCGACCCGGTGCTCGACCGCAGCACCCTGGTGATCGCCATCTCGCAGTCCGGCGAGACCGCCGACACGCTGGAGGCGGTGCGGCACGCCAAGGAGCAGAAGGCCAAGGTGCTGGCGATCTGCAACACCAACGGCAGCCAGATCCCACGCGAATGCGACGCTGTCCTCTACACCCGCGCCGGGCCCGAGATCGGGGTCGCCTCGACCAAGACGTTCCTGGCGCAGATCGCCGCCAACTACCTCGTCGGCCTGGCGCTCGCGCAGGCCCGCGGCACCAAATACCCCGACGAGGTGGAGCGCGAGTACCGGGAACTGGAGTCCATGCCCGAGTTGGTGCAGCGGGTGCTGACGACCCTCGAACCCGTCACCGCGCTGGCGCGCCGCTTCGCCAAGTCACAGACGGTGCTCTTCCTCGGCCGCCACGTCGGCTATCCCGTCGCCCTCGAGGGCGCGCTGAAGCTCAAGGAGCTGGCGTACATGCACGCCGAGGGCTTCGCGGCGGGCGAGCTCAAGCACGGCCCGATCGCGCTGATCGAAGACGGGCTGCCGGTGATCGTCGTGATGCCGTCGCCCAAGGGGGCGGCGACGCTGCACGCGAAGCTCCTGTCGAACATCCGCGAGGTCCAGGCGCGCGGCGCGGTCACCATCGTGATCGCCGAAGAGGGCGACGACACGGTCCGGCCGTACGCCGATCACCTGATCGAGATCCCAGCGGTGTCAACGCTTTTCCAGCCACTGCTGTCGACGATCCCGCTGCAGGTGTTCGCCGCCGGTGTCGCGCAGGCCCGGGGTTACGACGTGGACAAGCCACGCAACCTGGCAAAGTCCGTCACCGTCGAGTAGCAGGTGCCGACGCGCCGCAACGTCGGACACTTCCGCAGCGAGCGGGCGCGCGACCATTTCCTGTCCGTCTACTCGGCGGCGATGGCCCAGCTGCCGCCGTTCGACGATCGCGTCGACGTCACCACATCGCTGGGTACCGTGCGGGCGTACCGATTCGGCGGCCTGTCCGACGCGCCGCCCGTCGTGCTGTTGCCAGGCCGCAACGCGTCGACCCCTATGTCTCGCGTCAACATTCCGTCGCTTCTAAGGCGCCGCACCCTGATCGCCCTGGACCTGCTCGGTGAGGCGGGGCTGTCGGTGCAGGACAAACCCATCACCGGTGCCGAGGACGAGGCGCGGTGGCTTGATGAGGCTGTTGCAGGTCTCGGCGTGGATCGGGCTCATCTGTTCGGGGTGTCGATCGGCGGCTGGACGGCGATGAACCTCGCCGTGCGCCGTGGGGACCGTGTCGCTTCGGTGACGCTGTTGGATCCCGCGATGACGTTCGCGCGGGTTCCGGCCAAGGCGGTCCTGGCGTCGCTGGCGCTGTTCCCGCCCGGTGTGCCGCAGGCCGTGCGGCGACGGGTTCTGGGTTGGATCGCAGGTGGCGCCGACGTCGACGACTCCGTGCCGGAAGCCGCCCTGATGTCGGCTGCGTCGACGGATTTCGTCATCAGCAAGGCCATGCCGAAGATGTTCACCGACGAGCAGCTGCGCTCAGTCGAGCGCCCGGTGCTCGCGCTGATCGCCGGTCGCAGCGTGATGCTCGACCCCGCACGCGCAGCGCAACGGGCCCGGCGGCTGCTGCCGCGTGGCCAGGTCGAGCTGTGGCCGGACGCCTCCCACGCCATCAACGGTGAATACCCGGACCAGATCGCCCAGCGCGCACACAGGTTCTGGGACGAGGCGGACGCCACGCCGTCGAGCCACTTTCGGTGACGGCGACACGAATGCCCGGCGGCGTGCAATCCTGGCTTTGATGCGGTACTACTACTCCGCTGATGCGATCCGCGAAGCCGAAGCACCGCTACTGGCGTCGCTGCCCGACGGTGCGCTGATGCGCCGGGCCGCCAATGCCCTCGCCGGTGCGATCGCCCGCGAGCTCCTCTTGCGCACGGGCGCCGTCGCAGGCCGCTCGGTCTGCGCGGTCGTCGGCTCCGGGGACAACGGCGGCGACGCGCTGTGGGCCGCCACGCTCCTGCGGCGCAAAGGCGCCGCGGCCGCCGCGGTACTGCTCAATCCGGAGCGGACCCACCAGAAGGCGCTGGCCGCGTTCCGGAAGGCGGGCGGCCGCGTCGTGCAAAGCGTCCCGGCGACAACCGATCTGGTGATCGACGGCGTCGTCGGCATCTCTGGGTCGGGCCCGCTGCGGCCCGCCGCGGCCGAGGTGTTCTCCGCCGTCGACGAGGCGGGCATCCCGGTGGTGGCCGTCGACATCCCCAGCGGGGTCGACGTCCAGACCGGCGCCGTGAGCGGCCCCGCGGTACACGCCGAGTTGACTGTGACCTTCGGCGGTCTCAAACCGGTTCACGCACTGGGCGACTGCGGTCGCGTCGAGCTCGTCGACATCGGTCTCGACCTGCAACCGACGGACGTGATGAGTTTCGACGCCGCCGACGTCGCCGCGCGCTGGCCCGTTCCCGGGCCCGATGACGACAAGTACACCCAGGGCGTCACCGGCATCCTGGCCGGCTCGGCGACCTATCCGGGTGCGGCCGTGTTGTGCACCGGCGCCGCGGTCGCTGCTACCTCCGGCATGGTCCGCTACGCCGGAAGTGCTGCGCAGCAGGTGCTTTCGCATTGGCCCGAGGTCATCGCCGCGCCAAGCGCCAGCGCGGCGGGCCGGGTGCAGGCGTGGGCGGTCGGCCCTGGGCTGGGCACTGATCAGGCCGGTGCCTCGGCGCTGTGGTTCGCGCTCGAAACCGACCTGCCGGTGATCGTCGACGCCGACGCGCTGACCATCCTCGCCGCGCACCCCGACCTCATCGCCAACCGCAGTGCGCCCACGGTGCTGACCCCGCACGCGGGGGAGTTCGCGCGGCTGGCGGGGTCACCGCCGGGCGACGACCGCGTCGCCGCCACCCGCAGGCTGGCCGACCAGTTCGGCGCGACCGTGCTGCTGAAGGGCAACATCACCGTCATCGCCGAACCGAGCGGACCCGTATACCTCAACCCCGCGGGCCAATCCTGGGCGGCCACCGCCGGATCGGGCGACGTGCTGTCCGGCATCATCGGCGCGCTGCTGGCCGCCGGACTGCCCGCCGGCGAAGCCGCCGCGTCCGCCGCGTTCGTGCACGCGCGCGCAGCCAACCTGTCGGCCGCCGATCCAGGACCTCGCGCCGTCCCGACGTCGGCGTCGCGCATCCTCGCCCACATTCGTACCGCGCTCGCCCGTCTCTAGCAGTCACGAAAGACATCTCACGAAGTTAAAAGTCAAGCCGCGAGGTCGAGAGGAGGTGGAAAAGCCTGATGTTCGTTGTAAACCTGGCTGGTCTGGAGGCAGTGGTGGAGTTGGCCGAGGAATTTGTTGAACAGGTTTCGTTGGGCTTGGTGGTTCCAGTCTCCGGTGGCGCGGCGGGCGTCGAAGTGGCGACGTGCCCCGGGCGAGGCGCGCAGCGATGCCAGGGCCCATATGGGGCCGACGGCGGCCAGGCGCCGGTTCTTGATATGTCGGTGCAGCACCACGGTTTTCTTACCGCTAGCTCGGGTGATCGGGGCGGATCCGGCGTAGGCCTTGAGGCCGCGGGCGTCGGCGAAACGCTCACGGTCATCGCCGATCTCGGCAAGTACCCGGGCACCGGTCAGCGTCCCCAGTCCGGGGAAACTGGTGATGATGTCGGCGTCCGGGTGTTGTTCAAAATGGGCGATCGCCGCCTCGGCCAGCTCGTCAACGGCCGCACAGGCGGCGTCGAACTGGCGCAGCAACGCGCTCAGCTGAATGCCCATCGCGTTTTCGACCATGGGTGGCTGATGCAGGTAGGTGTTGGTGAACACCTGGCGAAGCTGCTCGATGTCGCGGTCGAGGTAGCGTTTGCGCCCGGCCTTGGCCAGCAGCCGGCGCAGCCGGGCCGGGGTCAGCTTGGCAGCCTGGGCGGGAGTGGGTGCGGCCGCCAGCACGGTGCGGGCGTCGCGTCTGGCCAGTCCGCCGTCGGGCAGCTCGGCGAACGCGGCGATGGCGGCCGGGTAGAAGTCTTTGAGCAGGTCGCGGATTTGGTTGCCGATCTGTTGGCGTGCCCATACCGCGTCTTGTTGGGCGCGGGCCAGCACCCGGATGGCCTGGGCCAGCTCGGTGTCGGCGGGCAGCGGCCGGTGCGCGCCGGGGTCGGTGCGCACGATGTTGGCCAGCAGCACCGCGTCGGTGGCATCGGATTTGGCCCCCGAGACCGCATATCGTGCCCGATACCGCGAGGCCGCCAGCGGGTTGATCGGATAGATCACCCGGCCCGTTTCCCGCAGCGCGGCCACCCACAGGCCGCGATCGGTTTCGATCCCTACCGGGATCGGAAGGGCGGCGCTGTCACCGGCCTCGGCCAGAAGCGTCAACAGCTGGGCGAACCCGGCCGCATCATTGCCGACCCGTGCGCGCGCCACCACACGCCCGTCATCGTTGACCACAGCGACATCGTGATGGGCTGTGGCCCAATCGATTCCGCAATACAAACTCAAGGTGTCATCACTCCTTTGATCGATGGGTTTGCCGTTACCGGTGGACTCACGCGGCGCCCTAATCGCAGGACTCTAAGGTCCGTCATCTCACTAGCCGTCCGTGACTCCAGCACACCGCAGGACCTCGTTCTGTCGAAGAGCTCAAGGCTCGGGAACAACTATTGGGAAGTCAACCCTGCGGCGGGCTCGGGCAACGGCATCCCACCACCACACCACGCGATCTGCCGCCAGGCGCGCCGTTCTTTCGTAAGACGTCCAGCGTCGGGACTAACCAGGCATCACCTGGGCAGCAGACCCGTCAGGAAACAGACCCTGGCCACCACGACCAGTAACCCATCCCTACTAAACGATTAGGACTTACCGTGTCCCCCAAGCGATCCCAGACCCCGCAGATTGCCCCGGCCTACACTGGGCGGCTTTCCATGGCACCCGTTCCGTCGCTGCGGATGCCCGACGAATCGATGAACCCGGACGCTGCCTACCGGTTCATCCACGACGAGCTGATGCTCGACGGCAGCTCCCGGCTGAACCTCGCGACGTTCGTGACCACGTGGATGGATCCGCAGGCCGAGAAGCTGATGGCGGAGACCTTCGACAAGAACATGATCGACAAGGACGAATATCCGGCCACCGCGGCGATCGAGTCGCGTTGCGTGTCGATGGTCGCCGACCTGTTCCACGCCGAGGGTCTGCGCGACGACGACCCGTCGAGTGCGACGGGGGTATCGACCATCGGGTCCAGCGAGGCCGTCATGCTGGCCGGGCTCGCGTTGAGCTGGCGATGGCGCGAACGCGTCGGCAAGGACTGGCGCAAGCGCAGGCCCAACCTGGTGATGGGCTCCAACGTGCAGGTGGTGTGGGAGAAGTTCTGCCGCTACTTCGATGTCGAGCCGCGGTATCTGCCGATGGAGAAGGGGCGCTACGTCATCACACCGGAGCAGGTGCTCGAGAACGTCGACGAGGACACCATCGGTGTCGTCGCGATCCTTGGCACCACGTTCACCGGCGAACTCGAACCGATCGGCGAGATCTGCGCGGCGCTGGACAAGCTGGCCGCAGGCGGCGGACACGATGTGCCCGTGCACGTCGACGCGGCGAGCGGCGGGTTCGTCGTCCCGTTCCTTCATCCCGACCTGATCTGGGACTTCCGGCTGCCGCGGGTGGTGTCGATCAACGTCAGCGGCCACAAATACGGCCTGACCTATCCCGGCATCGGCTTCGTGGTGTGGCGCAGCCCCGAGCACCTGCCCGAGGACCTGGTGTTTCGGGTCAACTACCTGGGCGGGGACATGCCGACCTTCACGCTGAACTTCTCCAGGCCTGGCAACCAGGTGGTCGGCCAGTACTACAACTTCCTGCGG
Source organism: uncultured Actinomycetota bacterium (assembly GCA_963813275.1). Lineage (GTDB taxonomy): Bacteria > Actinomycetota > Actinomycetes > Mycobacteriales > Mycobacteriaceae > Mycobacterium. Next base: position 47,989 of record CAWEYH010000014.1, read on the forward strand.
CTCGGGCGGGAGGGCTACGCGGCGGTGATGAGCTGTCTGTCGCAGACCGCGCGATGGCTGGGCGACCAACTCCGGGACAGCGAGCATTTCGAGCTGATCTCCGACGGCTCGGCGATCCCGGTCGTCAGCTTCCGGCTGAAGGGCAACCCGGGCTACACCGAGTTCGACGTCTCGCATGCGCTGCGGTCATCCGGCTGGCAGGTGCCCGCCTACACGATGCCGGAGAACGCCACCGACATCGCCGTGCTGCGCATCGTCGTGCGTGAGGGCTTCTCGATGGACCTGGCGCGGGCGCTGCGCGACGACACCATCACGGCGCTGAGCCACTTGGACGAGCTCAAGCCGGGCGGCCATTTCGACAGCCTGCAGCCGTTCTCGCACTGAGTCGGAGCCGTCCCTGGCGGTTCTGGGACAATCGGCGGAGGTGACATGACCATGCCGACGACCGAGCTGACGACCTCCCTTACGCCCAGCGCCAATGCCGAGGCGGTGGTGGATCTCGCCGCGATCGGGCACAACGTGCGGGTATTGCGCGAACACGCGGGTTCCTCGCAGGTGATGGCCGTCGTCAAGGCCGACGGCTACGGCCACGGCGCGACCCAGGTCGCCAGGGCGGCACTGGCCGCGGGAGCGGCCGAGATCGGCGTTGCCACCATCGAGGAGGCGCTGGCGCTGCGCCGCGACGGCATCACCGCGCCGGTACTGGCCTGGCTGCACCGGCCGGGCACGGACTTCGCACCGGCGCTGCAGTCCGATGTCGCGCTGGCGCTGTCCTCGCCGCGCCAACTGCACGACCTGCTGGCAGCGGCCAAGCTCACCGGTGTCACGGCGAACGTCACGGTCAAGGTGGACACCGGCCTGAGCCGCAACGGCGTCAGCGCCGCCGAATTCCCGGCCATGCTGACGGCGCTTAGGCGGGCGGCGGCCGACGAGGCGATCCGGTTGCGGGGCATCATGTCGCATCTGGTCTACGGTGACGACCCCGAGAACCCCGTCAACGATCTGCAGTCGCAGCGGCTGAGGGACATGCGGAATCAGGCCCGCAACCAGGGTGTCCACTTCGAGATCGCGCATCTGTCCAACTCACCCGCGGCCATGACCCGCCCGGACCTGGCCTACGACATGGTCCGCCCGGGCATCGCGGTGTACGGGCTGAGCCCGATACCGGACCGCGGCGACATGGGGTTGCGGCCCGCGATGACACTGAAATGCCCTGTGGCACACGTAAGGTCGGTGCGCGCGGGCGACGGCGTCTCTTACGGGCACACGTGGATCGCCGATCGTGACACCACGCTGGCGCTACTGCCGATCGGCTACGCCGACGGCGTCTTCCGAGCGCTGAGTGGGCGGATGAACGTACTCATCAACGGACGGCTGCTGCCGAACGTCGGCCGTATCTGCATGGACCAGTTCGTCGTCGACCTCGGACCCGACGCAGGCGGTGTCACCGAGGGTGACGAGGCGATCCTGTTCGGGCCCGGCACCGATGGCGAACCCACCGCACAGGACTGGGCCGACGTGCTGGACACCATTCACTACGAGGTTGTCACCAGTCCGCGAGGTCGGGTCGCAAGGACGTACCGCGGGACGGGTGACGTTGAGCGATAACGACCCGAAACGGCTGCGGCGAAAAAAGAACGCCGGCCTGTTGACGGGTGCCGCGGGACTGGCTGCGGTCGGCGCGATCGCAGGCGTGTCCGTCGCCCGCTCGATGACGCGGCGCATCACGAGCGACGACCCCTATGCCGGTGAGGATTTCGAGCTGATCGACGCCGACCGAAGCTCGGTGGTCACCACACCCGACGGCGTCGACCTGGCGGTGCGCGAAGTAGGTCCGGAGCAGGCGCCGCTGACGGTGGTGTTCTCGCACGGGTTCTGTCTGCGCATGGGCGCCTTCTACTTTCAGCGGGCACGGCTCGAACAGCAGTGGGGCCCGCAGGTCCGCATGGTGTTCTACGACCAGCGCGGGCACGGACAGTCCGCGGAGGCGCCGCCGGACACCTACACCGTCGAGCAGTTGGGCAAGGATCTGGAGACCGTGCTCGCCGTGACGGCGCCCAGAGGCCCGGTGGTGCTGGTCGGCCATTCGATGGGCGGCATGACGGTGCTGTCGCACGCCCGGCAGTTTCCGCGGCGTTATCCCACCCGCGTCGTCGGCGCCGCGCTGATCTCCTCCGCCGCAGAAGGTGTCGCGCGCTCACCGGTGGGGGAGATCCTGAAAAACCCCGCGCTGGAGGCTGTCCGGTTCGCGGTCCGCTACGCGCCCAAGACCGTGCACCGCACGCGCGGCGCGGCCAAGTCGGTGATCGCGCCGATCCTGCGGGCGGCGTCCTACGGCGACGAGAAGGTCAGCCCAAACGTGGTGGCGTTCTCCGAGAAGATGATGCACGGCACCCCGATCGCCACCCTGGTCGAATTCCTGCACGCGTTGGAGGTGCACGACGAGGACGCGGGCCTGCGCACGCTGGCCAAGGTGCCGACGCTGATCGCGTGCGGCGACCGCGACCTGATCACACCCGTGGAGCACTCCGAGGCGATGGCGGCCGCCCTGCCGAAGTCCGAGCTGGTGATCGTCGGCGGCGCAGGCCATCTCGTCCAGCTCGAGCAGCCAGAGGCCATCGACGACGCCCTTGTCCGGCTCGTGGAGCGGGCAACACCGTCCAAGCTCGTCGCGCTGACGCGGCGGCTCCGCGATCGGGCCAGGCCCCATGGCTGACTCGGCGGGCACAGCGGAACTGCCCACCGCTGCGGACACCATCGCGCTCGGAGCCAAGCTGGGCCGACAACTACGCGCAGGCGACGTGGTGGTGCTGTCCGGCCCGCTGGGGGCCGGAAAGACGGTGCTGGCCAAGGGCATCGCCGAGGCGATGGACGTCGACGGGCCGGTGATGTCGCCGACGTTCGTGCTGGCCCGTGTGCATCCCGCGCGACGCGCGGGCTCGCCTGCCATGGTGCATGTCGACATATACCGGCTGCTGGACCACACCGGCATCGATCTCCTCGGCGAACTCGACTCGCTCGACCTCGACACCGACCTGGACGACGCCGTCGTCGTCGTCGAGTGGGGCGAGGGCATCGTCGAGCGACTCTCCGAACGACACCTCGGCATCCGGCTCGAGCGCGCAGCGGATACCGAAGTGCGAACGGCGATTTGGCAGTGGAGCCGGTCATGACGAACGTCGTCCTGGCCATCGACACCGCGACACCCGCCGTCACCGCAGGCATCGTGCGGCGCGACGGCGACAGCATCGACGTGCTCGCCGAACGCGTGACCGTCGACGCCCGCGCGCACGCCGAACAGCTGACACCCAATGTGCTTGCCGCCCTCGCCGACGCCGGGATCACGGTGAACGACCTCGATGCCGTCGTCGTGGGTTGCGGCCCAGGGCCATTCACCGGCTTGCGGGTCGGTATGGCCACTGCGGCGGCCTACGGGCAGGCCCTCGGCATCCCCGTGTACGGCGTGTGCAGCCTGGACGCCATCGGCATCGACACCGCAGGGGATGTGCTCGTCGTCACCGACGCCCGTCGTCGCGAGGTCTACTGGGCGCGCTACCACGACGGCCTGCGTGTCGAAGGGCCCGCGGTCAATGCTCCCGCCGATGTGCCGACGGACGTGGGGGCGGTTGCCGGTTCGCCCGACCACGCCGCCATGTTCGCGCTGCCGCGACAGCCTGCGGTCTATCCGACGGCGTCGGGCCTGGTGCGGGTCGTCGACTGGACGGCGCCGCCGCAGCCGCTGGTCCCGCTGTACCTGCGTCGCCCCGATGCGAAACCGCGCGAAGTGGTGACGCCGTGACGGTGACTTACGACGGGGTCGGCCCGAGTGACGCCGCACGGTGCGCAGAACTGGAGGCGCAGCTGTTCGACGGCGACGACCCATGGCCCGCAACGGCGTTCCTGCGCGAGCTCGCAGCCAGCCACATCCACTACGTCGCCGCCCGGGCCGATGACAAACTCGTCGGCTACGCAGGCATCGCACGGCTCGGTCGAAAACCTCCCTACGAGTATGAAATTCACACCATCGGTGTCGATCCCGCATACCAGGGCCACGGCATCGGCCGTGAAATGCTCTCGCGTCTGCTGGAATGGGCCGACGGCGGCGCGGTCTACCTCGAGGTGCGGACGGACAACGAGGCCGCGATCGGGATGTATCAGAGCGCGGGCTTCGCCAACATCGGTCTGCGCAAGCGCTACTACCGGGTGAGCGGCGCCGACGCCTACACGATGCGGAGGGAGCCTTCGTGACGACCATCCTGGCCATCGAAAGCTCCTGCGACGAAACGGGAATCGGCATCGCCGAGCTGGCCGCCGACGGCACTGTGACACTGCTGGCCGACGAGGTGGCGTCCAGTGTCGACGAGCACGCCCGGTTCGGCGGGGTGGTGCCCGAGATCGCGTCCAGGGCGCACCTGGAAGCGCTTGGACCGACCATGCGCCGCGCTCTTGACGTCGCGGGCATCGCCAAGCCGGACGTCGTCGCCGCCACCATCGGCCCCGGGCTGGCGGGCGCCCTGCTGGTGGGCGTGGCGGCGGCCAAGGCCTACGCGGTCGCCTGGCAGGTGCCGTTCTATGCCGTCAACCACCTGGGCGGCCACCTCGCCGCTGACGTGTACGACCACGGTCCGCTGCCGGAATGCGTTGGCCTGCTGGTCTCCGGCGGCCACACCAACCTGCTGCACGTGCGGTCGCTGGCCGAACCGATCGCCGAGTTGGGCAGCACCGTCGACGACGCCGCGGGCGAGGCCTACGACAAGGTGGCCCGACTGCTCGGCCTCGGCTACCCCGGCGGAAAGGTGCTCGACGACCTGGCCCGCGATGGCGACCGCGAGGCGATCGTGTTCCCGCGCGGCATGACCGGGCCCCGCGACGACCCGTTCGCGTTCAGCTTCTCCGGACTCAAGACCGCCGTCGCCCGCTACGTCGAGAAGAACCCGACCGCGACGCAGGCCGACGTTGCGGCGGGATTCCAGGAGGCGGTGGCCGACGTGCTGACCATGAAGGCCGTCCGGGCCGCAACCCAACTGGGGGTGTCGACGCTGCTGATCGCCGGCGGGGTGGCCGCAAACTCGCGGCTGCGCGAACTGGCCGAAGAGCGTTGTGCCGCAAACGGGTTGACGCTGCGGATCCCGCGACCGCGGCTGTGCACGGACAACGGGGCGATGATCGCGTCGTTCGCCGCGCATCTGGTGGCTGCGGGTGCGCCACCGTCCCCGCTGGACGTCGCCAGCGATCCTGGGCTGCCGGTGGTGAAAGGACAACTGTGACCGACAAACTCGAGATCACCGAGCTGCTGTACCGCTACGCCGAGCTCATCGACGCAGGCGACTTCGACGGGGTCGGGCAGCTGCTGTCCCGATCGACGTTCGGCGGCCCGGCGTCCGGATCGGTATCGGGCGCAGAAAGAATCGCCAAACTGTTCGCGACGACCACGCGGCGCTACCCCGACCATGGCAACACCCCGCGCACCCGACACCTCGTGCTCAATCCCATCGTCGAGCTGGGCGGCGACGGAACCGCGACCACCCGGTCCACCTTCTGCGTCGTGCAGGACACCGAGACGGTGCCGATACAGCCGATCGTCGTCGGCCGCTACTACGACACGTTCGGCCACGACGACGGTGGTTGGTTCTTCACCGAGCGCAAGGTCGAGATCCAGATGATCGGCGACGTCTCCGCCCATCTCATGGTCGATCCGACGGCGTACGAGAAGTAGCCGACGTGCACTACGACCTGCGCCTGCGACCCCCGCAACCGGCCGCACCCGCTGCCGACGCATTCACGATCCACCGCCGTGAGGTGCCGCCGAGCGACGGCCGCGACGGCTTGTCGCTCGCATTTATCCACGAAGGCCCGAAAGAGGGGGCCGGTTACCCGCTGCTGCTCCTGCACGGCTACCCGGAGACCAAGCGCATCTGGTGGCGCAACATCGCGGCGCTGGCCGAGGCGGGCTACGAGGTGATAGCGCCCGACCTTCGCGGCTACGGCGACTCCGACCTGTCCGCGGAGGACGTCTACGACCCGGCTGCGTGGAGCCGGGACTGTTACCTGCTCGTCCACGACATCCTCGGCCACGGGCACTGCGGGGTGGTCGGCGGCGATCTCGGTGGTGTCGTCGCGGTCGATCTCGTGCACCGGTATCCGGGATTCGTGGACAAGCTGGTGTTCTTCGACTCGGTGCCACCGTTCGTCTTCGACGATTTCGTCGCGGCGGGCATCGACGTCGCATCGATCCGCGCGATCGGCGACGGGCCGACCAGCGACTACCGCTACCTGCAGGGTGCGACGCCGGACGAGCTCGCCGCCGAACTCGACACGCCGGCCAAGCGCAGGCGCTACATCGCCGGGATGTACGGGCACCGGCTGTGGGCGTCGCCGGGCACGTTCACCCCCGCCGAGGTCGACTTCATGACCGAGCCGTTCTCCACCGACGAGCGGATGCGCGCAGGTTGGGCTGCCTATCAGCTCGCGCACGGACGCGCCGTGAGCGAGCCGCCGATGCTCGACCGCATGGTCGACGTGCCGACTCTGATCCTCTACGGCATGGACGATCACGTCGTCGGGCCCGATTTCCTGCCCACCTGCGAGGTGGCATTCACCAACCGCACCGGACCCGTCGTCGTGCCCGGTGCAGGCCACTTTTTACAGTGGGAGCGCGCCGACGTGTTCAACCCGCTGGTCATCGCGTATTTCGGCGATTTGCGCGTTCGCCATGGGCGATAGGCATGGGGCGACCTTGAGTGCTAGCACTCTCATGTATAGAGTGCTAGGTGGCAGGCGGCCACGCCCTCTCCCGGCACCCGCGACGACGGCGCGAGGGCACGGACGCATGCTGATACCTACTAGAGCTGTGCAACCCGAACTACTGGAAGGGCTCCAATCGTGGCGAGCGTGAACATCAAGCCACTCGAGGACAAGATCCTCGTACAGGCCAACGAGGCCGAGACCACGACCGCATCCGGTCTGGTCATTCCCGATACCGCCAAGGAGAAGCCGCAGGAAGGCACCGTCGTCGCAGTTGGCCCCGGCCGCTGGGATGAGGATGGCGAGAAGCGGATTCCGCTGGACGTGTCCGAGGGCGACACCGTCATCTACAGCAAGTACGGCGGCACCGAGATCAAGTACAACAACGAGGAGTACCTGATCCTGTCGGCGCGCGACGTGCTGGCGATCGTCAACAAATAAAGACGAGTGTGACCGCCCCGGCGATCCCCGTGTGCTAGCGGCGGATTCCCGGGGCGTCATGCGTAGCAAGGACGGAAACGCATATGGCAAAACTGATTGAGTTCGACGAAACTGCGCGCCGCGCAATGGAAGCCGGTGTCGACAAGCTTGCCGACGCGGTGCGCATAACGCTCGGCCCCCGAGGTCGGCATGTGGTGCTGGCCAAGGCGTTCGGCGGCCCGACGGTCACCAACGATGGCGTCACCATCGCCCGCGAGGTCGAGCTGGAGGACCCGTTCGAGAACCTGGGCGCCCAGCTGGTCAAGTCGGTGGCCACCAAGACCAACGACGTGGCCGGTGACGGCACGACAACCGCAACCGTGCTGGCGCAAGCCATCATCAAAGCGGGCCTGCGCAACGTTGCCGCCGGTGCCAACCCGATCGCACTGGGCTCGGGCATCGGAAAGGCCGCCGACGCGGTCTCCGAGGCCCTGCTGGCTGCGGCCACCCCGGTGACCGACAAGAAGTCGATCGCTCAGGTCGCCACCGTGTCCTCGCGCGACGAGGAGGTCGGCGAGCTGGTGGGTGAGGCCATGACCAAGGTCGGCACCGACGGCGTTGTCACCGTCGAGGAGTCCTCGACGCTGAACACCGAGCTCGAGATCACCGACGGTGTCGGCTTCGACAAGGGCTTCATCTCGGCGTACTTCATCACCGACTTCGACGCCCAGGAAGCGGTGCTCGAGGACGCGCTGGTGCTGCTGCACCGCGAGAAGATCAGCTCGCTGCCCGATGTGCTGCCGCTGCTGGAGAAGGTCGCCGAATCCGGCAAGCCGTTGCTGATCATCGCCGAGGACGTTGAAGGCGAAGCGCTTTCGACGCTGGTGGTCAATGCGATTCGCAAGACGCTGAAGGCTGTCGCGGTCAAGGCACCGTTCTTCGGAGACCGCCGCAAGGCATTCCTCGAGGACCTCGCCGTCGTCACCGGCGGTCAGGTCGTCAATCCCGACGTCGGCCTGCTGCTCCGTGAGGTCGGCCTCGACGTGTTGGGCACTGCCCGCCGCGTCGTCGTCAGCAAGGACAGCACCGTGATCGTCGACGGTGGCGGCACTCAGGAAGCCATCGACGGGCGTAAGGCACAGCTGCGCGCGGAGATCGAGGCCACCGACTCCGACTGGGACCGCGAGAAGCTCGAGGAGCGGCTGGCCAAGCTGTCCGGCGGCGTCGCCGTCATCAAGGTCGGTGCGGCTACCGAGACGGACCTCAAGAAGCGCAAGGAAGCCGTCGAGGACGCCGTCTCGGCTGCGAAAGCCGCGGTCGAGGAGGGCATCATCACCGGCGGCGGCGCCGCCCTGGTGCAGGCCCGGTCGGCGCTTCAGTCGCTGAAGGGCTCGCTGTCCGGCGATGAGGCGCTCGGTGTCGACGTGTTCTCGCAGGCGCTGTCCGCGCCGCTTTACTGGATCGCGACCAACGCGGGCCTGGACGGTTCTGTCGTCGTCAACAAGGTCAGCGCGCTGCCTGCCGGGCAGGGCTTCAACGCCACGACGCTGACCTACGGCGATCTTGCCGCCGACGGCGTCGTCGACCCGGTGAAGGTCACCCGCTCTGCGGTGCTCAACGCCGCGTCGGTGGCCAGGATGATCCTCACCACCGAGACGGCGATTGTCGAGAAGCCTGCCGAGGAGGCGGATGACGGCCATGGCCATGGTCACCACGGCCACGCGCACTAGAAGCGCATAACGAAACACCCCCGGTCCGATGGCCCGGGGGTGCGTTGATCGGCGACACCGTCAACGTCGCCGCCCGCGTCGAGCAGCTCACCAAGACCACCGGCGACGCGATCCTGCTCACAGACCAGTCCGTCGACGCCCTGACAGCCCAGCCGCCCGGTCTGATCGACCGGGGATCCCACGCCCTTAAAGGTAAGTCAGCCGCCATACAGGTCTTCGGCCTCGACCCGGGATGATGACGTAACTCGGCCGCCCACGAATCATCTAGCCGATTGCGGGCTCCCGAGGGTACTGAAAACTGAATGCTGGCTGTCAAGTAGTGGACTACTCGTGCTGAACTCCGAACCGGTCCTTCACGATTCGTATCGTCAAGGGCTTATGCGCTCATCCGTATGGCCCACCGCATTACGAAGGAGGGCTGTCATGGCCACGAAGGAAGCACGCACAGAACGACGTCGCCGCCCTACCAAGGCCGTAGCCTCGCGGAAGCGGGTCCCGAAGACGGTCGAGCCAGAGTTGCTGTCGCGCCTTGGCTTCGAGATCCGCGGGTTCGGCCCGCTACCCGACGGCTTCGATCCCCTGACGGCGACGCAGAAACAGCTCACCACGCACAGGCTGCCGCGGCGACCGGACGCGCGGACCGAGCCAGAACTGCGCGCTCTGTGGGAGCGTGCGCTTTCACGTACGAAAGTATGGATCGCACCCGAGTTTGAGTACATGGAGCGCATAACCCACGGCGGGGCCCGGAGGTCGTCCCGCCGTGCTCGTAACGGGAGACTTGGCGGCGATGTGGACAACGCGACATCCCCCAATTGGTCGGGTGCGACGGTCTTCTCACCGGCAGGCAAGCCATACGGCTTCGTGGGCGGACAGTGGACCGTACCGAGCCCGAACACCGCGGCCGTCGGCAGCTACTACGCATCCGAGTGGGTCGGCATCGATGGGTGGAACTCCGGCGACGTCCTCCAGGCCGGCACTGAGACAGCAGTGTCCGATTTCGTGTTCTTCAAAGCGACGGAGGTCTACACCTGGTGGGAGTGGTTTCCCGCGGGCGAGGTCAAGATCAGCAATCTTCCGGTGTCACCTGGTGACGTGATGTACTGCCTCATCTGCGCTGACTCAACGACCCACGCGACTGTGTATTTCAGTAACCAGTCGACCGGCGTGGGGACGCGCTTCGACATCACTCCGCCCGCTGGCACGTCGCTGGTCGGCGAGGTCGCCGAGTGGATCGTCGAGCGGCCAACTGTCGGTGGGAGCGTTGCCCAGCTCACCGACTATGCCGCCTGCTACTTCGATGAGTGCATCGCCGGCGGCTCAGGCCGGGTCGATAACCTCAGCGGTGCGTCGCTCGTGACGATGACAGGAACAGGCGGCGCGACCCTTTCCGAGCCTGTCAAAGAAAATGACAGCGTGCTGAAGGTCAACTGGCGCAAGTCCAGCTGAGTTCAACCTATGCCGGGGACGGCTGCAATCCGATAGCGCCGCTTTGGTTTTCAGATTGTTGGCGATGAGGTGCCTCGCGCTGTTATCGGGCCGAGCCGGGCAGCGAATTGGCTGAGGCGCTCGACGAGCTGCGCGGACCCTGACAGATCAGGTCGACTCCCTGGTTTCGCGGCCGCCCGGACTCGTCGACCGCGGCTCCCACTCGATGAAAGGAAAGTCAGCCGACGTAAATGTTTTCGCGCTCGACTCCTCGATCTGCGCGTTTGAACGGCTCGACTCCGGCTGGCTGACGTCGACCAGGATCCCGGCGAAGAAGTCGGCCAGCTCGTCGCAACCGTGCAGTGGGAGCACGTGCGCGACGTACTGGTCCGGGCGGACGACGACCATGCAGCCCGTTTCGCGGTCGACGCCTCGCAGATCGAAGATGTCGTCTGCGTCCGGGTCGGGGCAGAACATCTTCTCGTAGTCGATCAGGCCGAACTTGCCCTTCCTCGGCAGCATCACCGACGGCATCGTGTCGATGGCCAGTTCATGATGCGGCTGCTGAAAGATGGCACGGACGTCGATCACCGAGTCGGGTTCTGCACCGGCCGGCGTGAAGCGCTTGATCGGAGACGCCTCCGACTCCAGGAACTCGCACAACTGCCGGAAGCGCGAGCTTCCGTCCGTCGGGTCGTTGCGGTCGGCGAAAATGTAGATGCGCCAGGCGCCGTCGGCGCGCGCGACGTGGCCGAGGTGGACCGGTTTGGCGTCAGCCAACCGGACCACCCGGGCGGAGTGGAAGCGCATTCCGACGGCGAAGCCCTCAGCGAGGTGCTGGTACACCGCCTCGGCCGTGATCATCGACGGCTCGTATTTGGTCGCGACTCCAGCCGTGAAGCGGCCCTGCGCGATGAAGTACTGCTGGAACTCTTCCGGGTCGACGCCCTCTGCGCCGGTGTCCCCGGACTCCGTCGGGTGGGCGCTGAACATCTTGGCGAACTCGCGATCGAAATCGATGAGCTGCTTGGCGATCTTCTGGCGTTCGGCGGAGTAGGTGTGCAGGAGCGCCGGCTTGGCGACCCCGCGCAGAACCGCGCCCAGCTTCCACCCCAGGTTCCACGTGTCGTTCATGGACACGTTCATGCCCTGACCGGCCTTGGCGCTGTGCGTGTGGCAAGCGTCACCGGCGATGAACACCCGCGGAAGGCGGTCGGCCATCTCCTCCACCGGCACGTCGTCGAACTTGTCGCACAGACGCTGGCCGATCTCGTACACCGCCGACCACCCGACATGTTTGACCTCAATGCTGTACGGGTGCAGGATCCGGTTCGCGACCGCGGCCAGCTTCTCCGGGGTGACGCTGCGGTTCTCGAGCATCTCCTTGTCACGAACGTTGTCCAGCTCGACGTACATGCGAACCAGATATCCGCCCTCGCGCGGGATGATGAGAATGCTGCCCTGGTCCGCGGAGTGGATCGCGCACTTGAGCCGGATGTCCGGAAAGTCGGTGACCGCCAAGGCATCCAGGACACCCCACGACTGGTTCATCGGGTCGCCGACCAGTTCGCGGCCGATCGCGGTCCGGATGCCGCTGCGTGAGCCGTCGCAGCCCACCACATACTTGGCCCGGATCGTCGAGGTCTCCCCGGTTACCTCAAGGCCTTTCACGTGCTGCACGGTGACCGTCACCGGGTACTCCGGCGACCCGCTGGTGTCGACCTGGATGTCGTTGGCGTGCAGGCCATACAGCGGCTTCAATTTGCTGGCAGACCGCTCCATGTGATCAAGAAGGTAGGCGAGCATCCTGGCTTGGTTGACGATCACGTGCGGCATCTCCGACAGACCCTCTTCGGTGTCCTGGATGCGCGCGGTTCGCGTGATCTTGGCCCGGTCTTGCGAGTCCGGTCGCCAGAATGCGACTTCGTTGACCCAGTAGCCCTCTTCGATCAGACGACTAGCTAGTCCGAACGCCTCGAACATCTCGACGGTGCGGCACGCAACTCCGTCAGCCTGGCCAACCTCGAGCGGACCGTCCTTGCGATCGATGACCACTGTTCTGATCTCGGGAAAGTTCGCCATTTGCGCAGCCAGGACGAGACCAGCCGGACCGCAGCCGATGATCACGACGTCCGCATCCTCGGGGAGGCCGACCGGTCGCTTCGCGACAGACGGATGCGGATCCTCGATGAACGGGTCACCAGTCTTGTAGCCGTTGAGATAGAACTGCATCGTTCATGCCCCTCTGACGGTGTGTACGGGTTCTCGCGCCTCAGCCTCTCGCAACGTGACGCGTGAGGTCGGCTCTTCGCGCGACCTTCAGATATCGGCGACGGCGTCCGCTGGAAAGCCAACAGTGTGTCGGACGTGTGGGGATCGGTGGGGTTGAACGCCCCGCGCTTACGCCAAGAATCCGCCAAGACGTCCACTCCACTCTTTGGGTGACAGGCCATCACGGCCTGACCGCCACGGAGAGGACCAACCATGAAGACCAAAATGATCGCGGCGCTTTCGATGGCGACCGTCGCCGCACTGCCCCTTGCGGCCACCGCGAACGCCTGCGGAGGAGGTGGCGACTTGCCCGCCGACTACGAATTCGTGACTCCGTCGGGGAACATCGCGTGCGATATGTACTCCGACAACTCCGGCGTGAATTGTGAAGTCCGGGAACATACTTGGGTGGTACCGGCATCCACACACGGACCGTACGGCAGAGCGTGCGACTTCACCTTCGGAGGTCTGGAGTTCTACGTGAGTCAGGCCAAACCGGCAGACCTCGGTTGCTACGAGGGCGCCAGCAAGTTCAGGTCGCCCAGCCTGAATACACTCGACTACGGCCACACCTACTCGCGCGGCGCGATCACTTGCGACAGTGAGATATCCGGCGTGACGTGCACCGACACCGCCACCGGGCATTTCTTCCGCGTCTCGCGCGAGAACTACGAGTTGGGGTGATCGCTTGCCCCGATTTCATTGCATATAACGCCGCGGGCGGCCATCCACACTGCGAAGCTGACGCTATGTTTCCGCAGACACCGGCGGCGACAGCTGCACTTTCAGTCGCTGACCGTTTCTACTCGCCCGCCTTACTGAATCACTGCGTGCGTTCGTACCTGTGGGGGGCGATGTACGGCGCAGCGCACGGCATCGCCTTCGACGACGAGCTTCTCTACGTCTCGGCGATGCTTCACGACATCGCCCTCACCGAATCATTCGACAGTCACCGGGTGCCCTTCGAGGTGGCGGGCGGGGACCTGGCATGGGTGTTCGGCGTGGCCGCCGGATGGCCCGCTGATCGTGCAGCCAGGGCGATGGAGATCATCGTGCTGCACATGCGCGACGACGTGTCGTCGACCGCCGACCCCGAGTCCCACCTCTTGCAGGTCGCCACCAGCTGGGATGTGGTCGGACGGCGACCGGAGGAGTTCCCGGCGGAGGCGAGGGCGGAGATACTTGCGCGCTATCCCAGGAAGGGATTCGGTGCAGAATTCGTGGCGTGTTTCGAGGATCAGGCGCAACGAAAGCCGGGCAGCGCCGCCGCCGCGTCGGTCGCCAATGACGGTGCCCGACGCATCAGGGCCAACCCGCTCGACGGCTAGGTGAGGCTGGGTGATCGACGACGTCCTCCTGTGGAAAGACGAGTTGGTCAAGATCGCTGACCGGCTGGAAGCGAAGACCAAGCAGAAGAGATGGACAGGCCGAACCGGCTACCTCATCGAGCGGGACTTCGTGGTGAGCGCGTACGTAATGCGAAAGCTGATCGACTCGCACGAGGTGACGGACGAGATCAAGCAGCGTCAAATCCCGGTCAGGCGTTTCGATTCGAGACGGAAGCCGCCCGATCCGCAACCCGCCGACATCGCGGATGTCTACGACCTGGAGAACGGCCGTAGACTGACGTTTTCCGTGGTGAACCTGTGCCACGAGATCATCAACAGCGTCGTGTTCGAGTTCTTCGTCGGCGAGACCCCCGACCTATTCGACGGCGTACTCGTGTCATCGGATCGCCATCAGAACCAGCACATTCACTTGGTGCTCGCATCCGACTTCATCGCACTGTGCAATGACATCGGGGTCGAGTGATGCGGGCACAAATGCCCTACTGCGCCGCCTCGACCGACATCACACTCGGGGAATGACCGAACCTCGTCAGTCCCACGGAGACCACGGCGCCCTGACCGCCGTCTTGGTATGGGTCGGCATCGCCGCTGGTGTCGTCTTCATCGTCGCCGTCGTATTCTTCGCGGGCTTCTACCTCGGTGGAAACTCCGGCGGAGGCTTCCGTTTTCACCATGATCGAGACGACACCATGTCCCCCGGCATGATGTACCCCGGCCGAACGGGGCCGTACGGCCCGACGGGGCCGGGAATGATGGGCCCCTACGGCCCATGGGCACCCGGTTCGCCGGCGCCCTCCACACCCGCCCCACGGTGATGTGAGCGAAAACACCAGCGGCTCTGCGAGATAACCGGAACGTTCGTCGACGCCTGCTCGTTGCCCCCCGAGTCGGCCGATGTAACTGAAGGGGGAGTGCTGTGCCGTTGACCCGTGATCTTGCGGGCCAGCCTTGGCGGGAACGCCAACGCGAGATCTTGAATCGAATCGTTCGGGAGACCGAACCGCCGACCGACAGTCTGCGGCGGATATCAGACCCAGAACGCAGCGAACGCGACGACTCGTACGACGCGCGCGTCGGCGAGGTGCTCGATCTGGCCGGGAGTATCGGTGCCATCCTGATGGCGTCCGGAACGCCAGCCAACGCCACGATGAACCAGGTGACGGCGATCGCCGCGGCGTATGGCATCCAGCGTTGCGAGGTGGATGTCATCAACACGACGATTCACGTCGCCGCATACCGTGGACCGACGTCGCCGCCGGCCAGCACGCTGCACATCGTGCAGTCGCGGTCGATGGACTTCAGCCGACTGGCCGCCGTCGACCGCCTGATCGCTCGTATCCGCGCAGGTCAGGTGTCTTCGTCCGTGGCCAAAGACGAACTCGACGCCATTGTCACCGCGCCGCACCCGTACAAGCGGTGGATTGCCACGCTCGCCTGGGGTGCGCTGGCGTTCGCGACGGCGGGAACGCTCGGTGCGGGTCTGCTGGTCTGCTTGGTCAGTGCCCTGAGTGCGATGGCGATCGACCGCGTCAATCGTCGGCTCAACAGGCACGGCTTGCCGTTCTTCTTCCAATACGCGGTCGGTGGCGCGATCGCGACCGCGCCCCCGCTGGTTCTCTACTGGCTCAGCCCGAAATTGGGGCTGCATTTCGAGCCGACGGTGGCTATCGCGGCCGGCCTGGTTGTGCTCCTAGCCGGCCTTTCGCTGGTCGGCTCGGTCGGCGACGTCATCACCGGCGCCCCGGTCACCGCTGCGGCGCGGTTCTTCGAGCTGGTCATGATGACGGCCGCGACGATCGCCGGTGTGGCCTTGGTCTTGCACCTCGCCAGCCGCTTCGGCGCGCCGTTCGTCGCCATCAGCGCGGACGCACCGCCTGCCCTGGCTGAGCTGCCCGCACGCGTCGCATTCGGCGCGGCGAGCGCGGCGGCCTACGCACTGGCCTGCTACGCCGAACGGTCCGCGGCGGTGGCCGCGGCATTCGGCGGTGCCGCGGGCACCATCGTGTTTCTTCTCGCGCAGGGTGCGGGTCTGGGCGCCGTGGTGGCGTCATTCGTCGCTGCGGTGCCGATCGGCTTGGTCGGCAGGCTGATGGAACGCCGCAATCTCGCGCCGCCGCTCGTTGTGTCGATCGCGGGCATCGTGCCTCTGTTGCCGGGCCTCGCGCTGCTCCACGGCATCTACGCCATCCTCAACGACCAGCAAGCCGTCGGGTTCGCCTCCGTGTTGGGCGCATTCGCCATCGGTACCGCGCTCGCGGCGGGTGTCACGTTGGGTGAGTGGGGCTCGTGGAAGGTTCGTCGGCGCCGCCGTCAGGATCGGCGCCGTGATCGCGTGGCTCGGGCCGCGGGTCGCGCGGCCTCGCTCGACGCATGAGTGCGGTCTGCAGCCGCTGACCGAACCGGAACGATGGTCGCTCGCGGCGGCCGGCGCAACACCGTGACCGCGAACCCGTCGCCGCGGTGGACGACAGTTCGGCCTGCCGTTGCCGCACCTGCCGTCCACGGTTCCGCGGTGTAGCCACCGATTCGGGACCACTCGCCCCTGTCGGCTATGAACGTCACCACTCGACCGTCGTTGCCGACGCCGTACACGGCGCCGTCCAGACCTGAGCGAACCAGGCGCAGGCAACGTAGGTCTTCGAGGCGCTGTCGGGCCTCGACAGCTTGGTCGGTGATGTCGTAGACATAGGTTGCCGCTTCCGTGGACAGCAGCAGTTGCCTGCCAACGACCAACACGCCGGTCGGACACGCCGACAGTGCTATCTGTGCGATCAGTCCGCCTGCGGCGTTGAGGACATCGACTCGATCACGGCCAGCCGCCGCGATGAATCGCGTTCCGCCCGATGCGAGCAGCATCGGCTCGCGCCCAAGCCGCTCCGTGCACGCACTTCGCTTGGCATCAAACTGAAAGGATCCGCCGTCGCCAAAGGCGAGAACACCTGCAGGCATGGGGATTACAGCGCGCAGTCCTGGTACCTTCCACTGCGCGGCGATGGTCGGGTTTGCCGCGTGCCTGGTATCGAGCTGTAGGCAGCCGTCGCTTTGAAGCAGCAGGAACTGCGCTGCCCCGAGCGCGGGCGCGGCGGTCACCTGATGGACCCGCTCAGATACTTGCAGACGACCGGCTATCTCCAGGCGCTCGCGTGTCACCCGGACGCCTGTATCGCTCTGCGCGCCTGTGGATCTGAGGCGGGTATCTCGGCTGAGTCGCACCGATGCTGACGGCGCCGGGCCGATCGGGCTGCGCGCCAACGATATTCTCGTCTGGGTGCCTGCGCTCACCACCGACGAGGCCAACTCGCGCTCTTGGTCGTCGGCGAGAACCAACGTCGCGCCCGATGCCAGGCCGTCGACCTCCAGCGTGACGACATCGACGAGCGTGTTGAGCCGGTCTGGGTCCACCAGTGGGTCGACGATCCAGCTCAGATCGAACTTTCCCTCACCACCGAACCACGGCGGCAAGATGATGCTGTCGCAGAACTCGAGTTGAACGCCGACCAGCGAGCGCAGCCTGTTGATGTCCGCCTTGGTGATCGGTCCTGGCGCTGCCATCTCGGCGCGGAATACCCCGGCGCTGGTGCGCACCGCGAGTGTGAGCGGGTCGGGCAGGCCGCCCTCCGCCGATGCGGGCGCCGTGATACTGACGGTCGTCGGCAGTGTTGTGCTCGTCCAACTGATGTCGACCCCCAGTTGTGGATCCAGCGGGCTGAGCACCGAGACGTCGCACAATCGAATAGGTGCCGATCCGGTTGTGCTGAGGTCGATCTGGCTGTAGAGGTGCGCATATTTCTTCGGCTCTTCAGCTATGTGTTTGTACACGGCCTCGCCGGCCGCACCGCAGGCGATCGACGGGGCACTCCAACCGAAGTCGGAGACATCCACCGCCAGCGGTCCCTCGAAGAAATCCAGCACATTCCAGCTGCCCGCAAAGGCGACCGAGTCGGGCGACGTGATCAGTTCGTTGATCCGACCTGTGACCCCCGAGGGAACCGCTATCGGGATGGAAGCGCGGTAGCGGAACGGCGGTCCAGGAAGCTCCTGCAGCGTCGTTCCGTCCGGCGCGCCGTCGAGGTGGCCTGCGGCGAGATCGGGCACTGCCGCCGACACGAAATGCGTGGCGTTGCTGACAACGTCGTGCAGGGCGGTAGACACCAGCCATCCGACGATCGGCATCAGCAGATTGATGATGACGGTGAGGATGCCAAGCACCGAATCCACGAGGTCGCGGATCCCGTAGGCGTCGACGTCGACGATGAGGTGGCCGGTTACCGGATCCAGCGAGATGTCCAGACGAATCGGGATGGCTTCGGTGTCGACGTCGAGGAACCGCAGATAGGGGGCGACGGTGAAAACCGCATGCCCGGGTGACGCGGAATAGTCCACCGCGACGCTGATCAATTCCGCGTCCGGGTTCTTCAGTGCGGCGGTCAACTCGTTGAAGACCTTGGTAAACAGGGTGAGTTTGAGGTCGGCGGAGCCAACGACGATCGACCATTCGTTGGTGCCGAGGCCATCCTCGATGAACCCGTTCAGAAAGTTCGACCAGCGGGCATCGCCGCGGCCGCCCATCGGCTGTTCGGCTCTGATCGCCAGTCTGCTTCCAGACCGGTCCACCGTCACTCCGGCGTTGTGAAACCACTCGCCGGCGGGCAGCGAGGCGCTCATGTCCATGCGCTGCGGCGGGATGGTGAGCAGCTCCCTGAGTTGATTGACGATCCACGGCTTCGCGGGCAGGCCGGTGGGGAGCACCGCGGCAGCAGGTACTTCGACATCGACGAAGGTGGCCTGCAGTTCCAGCCAGCCGATCGGGGCGGCGGGGTGGCAGTCAAGATCGAATATCACCGTCCCTTCGATCGAAACCGTAGGGGGCACAACCTGATTGGGATGTGCTGCGATGTCCGCGTCGGCTACCACATCGACAATGACGTCGACCGCGATTTGCGTCTGCAGCGCAGTGATCCACTCCCAGTTGACGCCGATGGTCCACGAATCGGGGTCGCCCCACACCCGGAAGCTGGATTCAGTGTCGTGGCGAAGTGAAACCGCCCGATAACGCACTCGCTGCAGCTGGAAACCGGCGGCGAGCGCGGGTAGACACCGCGGCGTTCGTCGCAGCGTGGACAGGATCGACGAGGTGAACGTGTCGGCGCTGATTTGCAGATCGAGCATCGCCACCATGACGGCCTCCTGGGGTCATCGACGGCGTCGCTCCGTCGCAGGCGCCACGGCTACGTTCGCACGGCATTGCCGCACCGTCACGAGTAACGCGCTACTCGTGGATGCTGAACAGACGCGAAAGCCCCCGACACTCTTCAGTGCGCGGGGGCCTTGGCGTCTGCTGGCGACTATGACGCGCGGCGGATGCCCCGCTTGAGAAGCATCTCCCGCTCGGATTCCGACAGGCCGCCCCAGATGCCGTAGGGCTCGCCGACGGCAAGTGCATGGGAGCGGCACTGCGCGATCACCGGGCAGCGCCTGCACATTTCTTTTGCGCGCATTTCGCGCTGCGCACGGGCGCGGCCGCGCTCGCCGTCGGGGTGGAAGAACACCGACGAATCGACTCCTCGGCAAAGCCCGTGCATCTGCCAATCCCAGATGTCTGCATTGGGTCCCGGTAGCTGTTGCGGCTGTGGCATTGGAAAACCCCTCTCTACGCACCGATTTGGGGACCTCATTGGTGCGTGAGTCGTGGAACCGAGTTGAGCACAAGTCGCCGATGACTACTCGTGCACACAAGCTAGGGGCACTTAGCAAAACCAGTCAATAGCCCGCACATGTGCTCAAGCACATATCCGCAGGCCGAGAATTTACATCACGTTCATCGGTTCGACCCGCGCGCATCGACAAGGGTGATAGCCAATCTGTGCCCGTCACGCGATGACTCGTATTTGTGCAGTTCGCTCGCGGCGATGTCGCGGCGATTATTTCTAGCGCTCAGTAGGTGGTTGACATGGCTGTAACACACGGCGCACAAACTGTTAACCAAAGCGATTCAGCGCGAATTGATAGCGTCGGCGGCTGATGATCGTCAATGCCGCCTTCGGCGACGACCCGGGGCGTTGGCCGCTGCCTGCTGCCGGTTCCTCCGAGGAGCTATGGCTACGTGCGGTCGCCGCGGGCGGCCAGGGCCGCTACGCCAGCGCCTTCGCCGACCTCGCCCGCGTCCGGCGCACACACCGCGTCGGCCGGTTGGCGTCCCTCGCGCACAGCACCCAGGCCTCCTTCCTGCGTCAGCTCGGCTGGCACGACAAGGCGCGCGGCTGGGACGGTCGCGCCCTGGCGGTGGCGGGCAAGGATCCCGAAGCTCGAGCCGATGCGCTGGTCGGCCTGGCCGCCGATGCGCTCGGCGTCGGCCGGTTCGCCGCCGCCGCCGCGGCGCTGCGGTCGGGCAGAGGGTTTGCTCGACGGTGGGCCGGCGCGGCTGCCCGTGCGGCTAGGCGTGGGTGTCGGCCGAGTTGGCGATGGTCACCGGCGACGGCCCGGCTGCGGTCGCACATGCCGAACGCGCGGTCGAGCTGGCGGCAGCGTTCGGCTCCGTCCGTCACGCGGTCAAGTCCGACGTCGTACTGGCCGCCGCGTTGAGCAGCGACGGCAGCCTCGACCGATCGCGCGCGGTGGCCGACGCGGCGCTTCAAACTACTGCGCACGCTGGGTTTACTGCCCTTGAGCTGGGCGTTGGCGTGCCTGCTCGAGGGGATCGGCAGCGGGAACCTCTCCGCTGATCAGGTCGTTGAAATTCGCGATGACTGCGCAGGCGCGGTGCGGCGGCGAGGCGGCGTGTTGTTAGATCGCTGAGCCGGGCCGGGCCGGGCCGAGAGTTAGTGTTTAGCTCAGTTACTTAAACGCCATCTGTCCCATCAGTAACGCTGGAGAGTGCTTCACCGATGACAATTTCGGGAGAACGTCTCGATGCTGTCGTTGCTGAAGCCGTGGCGGGCAACCGGGACGCGCTCCGGGAGGTGCTGGAGACCATCCGCCCGATCGTCGTCCGGTACTGCCGGGCCAGGGTTGGGACGGCCGAGCGTAGCGGTCTCTCAGCAGACGATGTTGCCCAGGAGGTGTGCTTGGCCGCCATCACGGCGCTGCCGCGCTACAAGGATCAGGGACGACCGTTCCTGGCCTTTGTGTACGGCATCGCTGCGCACAAGGTTGCCGACGCGCACCGCGCGGCCGGCAGGAACCGCTCTGAGCCGACGGATGTCGTGCCGGAGCGCTTCTCTGCGGAAGCCGGTCCCGAACAGCTGGCCATCCAGGGTGAATCCGCGGAGCGGATGAACAAATTGCTGGCGGTCCTGCCCGAAAAGCAGCGGGAAATCCTGATCCTGCGTGTGGTCGTCGGCATGAGTGCCGAGGAGACCGCCGAGGCGGTCGGCAGCACCCCTGGCGCGGTCCGCGTCGCCCAGCACCGGGCGTTGGCGCGGCTGAAGGCGGAGATCATGGCGACGGGGCACGACCGTGCCTGATTTCAGTCGCTGGGGTGCCAATGGCGGAGATCCGTCGCTGAATGCCATTGCGCGCACGGACCGCTACCTCGACTCGCTTGCGTCCGAGCAGCCGGTGTACGCGACCGACCCAGCCGACGCCGAACTGGCAAATCTGATGGCCGGCTGGCGCGACGACGTGCGCAGGCCGCCGGCGAGGGTCGCCTCGCAGCGCGACGCCGAGATCGCCCTTCAGCGGGCCGTCGCGACGCGCAGGCGTACGCGGATGTCGGTGGCCGTCATGGGTTCGGTCGCCGCAGCGCTGCTGTGCCTCGGCGGTTTCGGCGCCGTTGTCTACGGCGCAGGTCCCGGTGATGCGCTTTACGGGTTGCGCACATCGCTGTTCGGTGAGCAACAGGTCACCCGCGACGACCGAGTGGCGCTGGCCGCACAGACCGAAATGCAACAGGTCCAGCAGCTGATCGACCAGGGCAACTGGACGGAAGCCCAGGACAAGCTGGTGACGATCACCTCCACGGTGCAGACGTTCAGGACCCCCAGCGACAGCAGGAACTGCAGCAGCAGTTGAACCAGTTGTCGGTCAAGGTGGAAAACCGCGATCCCGACGCGACGGTGCCCCCCGCGCCCGTCGCGCCGGTGGTGCCCGGTGTGCCGAATCTTCCGGTGCCTGGTGTGCCGGGAGGCGATTCGCCGGTGCCCGGGTCGCCGCTGCCGCTGCCGCTGCCCGGGCCTGGACTGCCGTTCCCGATACCGGGACCGGGGCTGCCGCTGCCGTTGCCAGGGCCGGGTGTTCCGATTCCGCTGCCGAAGCCGCTGCCGGATGATTCGTCGCCGATTCCGATACCCGTGCCGAAGCCGGGTGATTCGTCGCCGATTCCCGATCCCGCTGCCGAAGCCCGGGCGGGATCAGCCGGAGCCTGCGCCGAAGCCCGCTCCCGCTCCTGCGCCTGCACCGGCGCCTGCTCCCGCACCTGAGTCGCCGCCCGCACCTGAGTCGCCGCCTGCACCGATCATTCCGGTCATCCCTGCGCTACCTGCGCCGAAGGCGCCGCCGGCCTTGGCGCCGCAGCAGGAGGAGCCGCCGGTGGCGATCACGACGACGTTGCCGCCGATCCCGGCGGAGAAACCCAAGAGCGGGGACTGACGGGGTCAGCTCTCAGCGATAGCCGTCGGGCTCCGACGTTGCCTCGTTGAGCGACGCATCCGCGTATCCGCGGCAGTAATCCCAGGTCACGTACGCATCCGGCTCGGGATCGTAGGCCGGCTCGTGCGGCCGCACAGTGCCGTCGACCAACAGCTGCAGCAGATTGGCCCGCAACATGTCCCAGTCGTGATAATGGTCCTGCTGGCATTCGTCGCAGCAGACCACCAGGCCGCGAATTCCCTTGTGCGCCAACAATGCTTCGTATACCGCCAGGTCGGCCAGGTCGGCCTCCACCGCGGTGCGCTCCTGCGGGTCCAATGGCTGGCCGGGTTCGAGGGCGTCGAGCGCCCCCGAAGGGTCGCACGGGTCATCGGCGAACGGATCCGGCGGCAAACCAGGTGGCAGGTGGTCACGCACGGTTCCACATTACGCAGCGGTACTGGTATCGCGCCAGCGGTCGCCCGGGTGTCCCGGGGGATGTCGAAGCACCCGCGTGGGGCGCAGTTCCCGACGCCGTTGCCGATAAGATAGTTATCTAGCTCTTCCCGATGGAGGCTGTAACCCATGTCGATCGCTGAAAGCGACATCCCCCTCGCCGTACCGGTGCCGACCGGCGGTGACGATCCCACCAAGATCGCGATGCTCGGGCTGACCTTCGACGACGTGCTGCTGTTGCCTGCCGCCTCCGATGTGGTGCCCGCCACAGCCGACACCTCCAGCCAGCTCACCCGGCGCATCCGGCTGAAGGTGCCGTTGGTCAGCTCCGCGATGGACACCGTCACCGAGTCGCGAATGGCGATCGCGATGGCCCGGGCGGGCGGCATGGGCGTGCTGCACCGCAACCTTCCGGTCGCCGAGCAGGCCGGGCAGGTCGAGACGGTCAAGCGGTCCGAAGCGGGCATGGTCACCGACCCCGTCACCTGCTCGCCGGACAACACGCTGGCCGAGGTCGACGCGATGTGCGCGCGGTTCCGGATCTCGGGGCTGCCCGTCGTCGACGACACCGGCGCGCTCGTCGGCATCATCACCAACCGCGACATGCGGTTCGAGGTCGACCAGAACAAGCCGGTGTCCGAGGTGATGACCAAGGCGCCGCTGATCACCGCGCGCGAGGGCGTCACCGCCGACGCGGCACTTGGGCTGTTGCGCCGCAACAAGATCGAGAAGCTTCCGATCGTCGACGGCCACGGCCGGCTGACCGGGCTGATCACCGTCAAGGACTTCGTCAAGACCGAGCAGCACCCGTTCGCGACCAAGGACAGCGACGGCAGGCTGCTGGTCGGTGCGGCGGTCGGCATCGGTCCCGACGCTTGGACGCGGGCGATGACGCTGGCCGACGCCGGCGCCGACGTGCTGATCGTCGACACCGCCCATGCCCACAACCGGCTGGTGCTGGACATGGTCAACAAGCTCAAGCGCGAAGTCAGGCAGCGGGTGGACGTGATCGGCGGGAACGTCGCCACCCGGGCCGCGGCGGCCGCACTGGTCGAGGCGGGCGCCGACGCGGTGAAGGTCGGGGTGGGGCCCGGTTCCATCTGCACCACCCGCGTCGTCGCCGGGGTCGGCGCACCGCAGATCACCGCGATCCTCGAGGCGGTGGCGGCCTGCGCCCCTTCGGGGGTTCCGGTCATCGCCGACGGCGGCCTGCAGTACTCGGGCGACATCGCCAAGGCGCTGGCCGCGGGTGCATCCACGACGATGCTCGGCTCGCTGCTCGCCGGGACGGCCGAGGCGCCCGGCGATTTGATCTTCGTCAACGGCAAGCAGTTCAAGAGCTACCGCGGCATGGGGTCGCTGGGGGCGATGCAGGGGCGCGCCGACGCGAAGTCGTATTCGAAAGACCGCTACTTCCAAGACGATGCGCTCAGCGAGGACAAGCTGGTGCCCGAGGGCATCGAGGGTCGCGTGCCGTTCCGTGGCCCGTTGTCGACGGTGATCCGCCAACTCACCGGAGGCCTGCAGGCCGCGATGGGCTACACGGGCGCCGCGACCATCGAGCAGTTGCAGCAGGCGCAGTTCGTGCGGATCACCCCTGCGGGACTGAAAGAGAGCCATCCGCACGACATCACGATGACCGTCGAAGCGCCGAACTACTACACCCGCTAGCGAGTCCGCATGCGCGACATGGTCGAAATCGGGATGGGCCGAACCGCCCGCCGCACTTATGAACTCGACGACATCAACATCGTTCCGTCCCGGCGGACCCGGTCGTCGAAGGACGTCTCGACGACCTGGCAGCTCGATGCGTACCGGTTCGAGATCCCCGTCGTCACCCATCCCACCGACGCGCTCGTGTCGGTGGAGTTCGCCATCGAGATGGGCAAGATCGGCGGGCTCGGCGTCCTCAACGGCGAGGGCTTGATCGGCAGACATGCCGACGTGCAGGAGAAGATCGCCCAAGTCATCGAGGCTGCGGAAAAGGAGCCCGAGCCTTCGGCCGCGATTCGCCTTCTGCAGCAACTACATTCGGCGCCACTGGATCCCGATCTGCTCGGCGCAGCGGTGGCCCGCATCCGCGAGGCGGGCGTGACCACCGCGGTTCGGGTGAGCCCGCAGAGCGCGCAGGCGTTGACCCCGGCTCTGGTCGCCGCGGGCATCGACCTGCTGGTCATCCAGGGCACGATCGTGTCGGCCGAACGCGTCGCCAGCGATGGTGAACCGCTCAACCTGAAGACGTTCATCTCCGAGCTGGACGTGCCGGTGGTGGCCGGTGGCGTGCTCGACCACCGCACCGCCCTGCACCTGATGCGTACCGGCGCCGCGGGAGTGATCGTCGGCTACGGCTCGACCAGCGGCGTGACCACCAGCGACGAAGTGCTCGGCATCAGCGTGCCGATGGCGACCGCGATCGCCGACGCCGCCGCAGCGCGGCGCGAGTATCTCGACGAGACCGGTGGCCGGTATGTCCATGTGCTGGCCGACGGTGACATCCATTCCTCCGGCGACCTGGCCAAGGCCATCGCCTGTGGTGCTGACGCCGTCGTGCTCGGCACGCCGTTGGCGGTGGCGGCCGAGGCGCTCGGCGACGGCTGGTTCTGGCCCGCTGCTGCGGCCCACCCGTCTCTGCCCCGCGGCGCGCTGCTGCAGGTCGCGATCGGGGAGCGGCCGACCCTGCAGCAGGTGCTCACCGGTCCGTCCGATGACCCCTTCGGCTCGCTCAACCTGGTCGGCGGGTTGCGCCGTTCCATGGCCAAGGCCGGCTACTGCGACCTGAAGGAGTTTCAGAAGGTCGGCCTCAACGTCGGGAGCTAGCCGGGCAACTCGTCGCCGCCGACCCGGGCTAGTAGTTACCGATCGGTAAGTTCATACTGAGTCCATGCAGCCTGACTACGACGTTCTGATCATCGGTTCGGGGTTCGGGGGCAGTGTCAGCGCGTTGCGGCTCACCGAGAAGGGCTACCGCGTCGGCGTGCTGGAGGCCGGCCGCCGCTTCGCCGACGACGAGTTCGCCAAGACCTCCTGGAACCTGCGCAAGTTCCTGTGGATGCCCAAGCTCGGCATGTACGGAATCCAGCGGATCCATCTCCTGCGCAACGTCATGATCCTGGCCGGCGCGGGCGTCGGCGGTGGATCGCTGAACTACGCCAACACGCTCTACGTTCCGCCGGACCCGTTCTTCAACGACCCGCAGTGGAAGAACATCACCGACTGGCGCGCAGAGTTGATGCCCCACTACGAGCAGGCGCAGCGCATGCTCGGCGTCGTCACCAACCCGACGTTCACCGATGCCGACAAGGTGATGAAAGAGGTCGCCGACGATATGGGCGTCGGCGACACGTTCGTGGCGACGCCCGTCGGTGTCTTCTTCGGTCCCGACGGCACGAAGACGCCGGGCAAGACGGTTCCCGACCCGTACTTCGGCGGTGCAGGCCCGGCGCGAACCGGATGCATCGAATGCGGGTCGTGCATGACCGGCTGCCGGTACGGCGCCAAGAACACCCTGCTGAAGAACTACCTTGGCTTAGCGGAATCCGCTGGGGCACAAGTACATCCGATGACGACGGTGACCGGGTTCAAGCAGCGGCCCGACGGGCTGTGGGAGGTCAAGACCGCGCACACCGGTCGGCTGCTGCGGCGGAAGCGACGCACCTTCACCGCGACGCACCTGATCATGGCGGCGGGCACCTTCGGCACCCAGAAATTGATGTTCAAGATGCGGGACAAGGGCAACCTGCCGAAGCTGTCCGACAAGCTCGGCGTGCTCACCCGCACCAACTCGGAGTCGATCGTCGGTGCCGGCCGCCTACAGGCGCGTGACGACCTCGACCTCACCCACGGCGTGGCGATCACGTCGTCGATACACCCGACGTCCGACACCCACGTCGAGCCCGTCCGATACGGCAAGGGCTCCAACGCGATGGGCCTGCTGCAGACGCTGATGACGGACGGCGCCGGCCCCGGCGGCACCGACACCCCGCGGTGGCGTCAGCTGCTTGACCAGGCGGTCGAGGACCCGAAGAAGATGCTGCGGATGCTCAACCCAAGCCGCTGGAGCGAGCGGACGGTGATCGCACTGGTGATGCAGCACCTGGACAACTCGATCACGACGTACACCAAGCGCACCAAGCTCGGCTTCCGCCGAATGGTCAGCAAGCAGGGTCACGGCGAGCCGAACCCGACATGGATTCCGGTCGGCAACGAGGTCACCCGCCGCATCGCCGAGAAGATCGACGGCGTCGCGGGAGGCACCTGGGGCGAGCTGTTCAACATCCCGCTGACCGCGCACTTCCTCGGCGGCGCGGCGATCGGGGACAGCCGGGAGCACGGCGTCATCGACCCCTACCAGCGGGTGTACGACTACCCGACGATGTACGTGGTCGACGGCGCCGCCGTGTCGGCCAACCTCGGTGTCAACCCGTCGCTGAGCATCACCGCGCAGGCCGAACGGGCGGCATCGCTGTGGCCGAACAAGGGTCAAGGACGATCTGCGGCCGGGACAGGGCGAGGCCTACAAGCGGCTTGCGCCGATCCCGCCCGAACACCCCGTCGTGCCCGCCGACGCGCCCGGTGCGCTGCGGCATGTCCCGCTGTCGCCGAGCGAGCCGATCAGCTCGGCGGGTTGAAAGCCCCGGATATCGGGTACTTGACTCCTCACGACGGGCCGCACGGGTTCCGGCGCAGAGAGGTATGGCCATGCGTACGGCATACCAACAGCAACTGTCGGCGCTCAGCGCGCGACTGAGCGAGATGTGTGGCCTGGCCGCAGACGCGATGGAGCACGCGTCGAACGCCCTGCTGAAAGCGGATCTGGCCCTGGCCGAACAGGTCATCGCAGACCATGAGCACATCGCTGCCAAGCAGCGGGTGGCCGAAGAAGAGGCGCTCAAACTGCTGGCGCTGCAGCAACCGGTGGCGGGCGACCTGAGAAAGATCGTCGGCTCGCTCTACGTGGGCGCCGACATCGAGCGCATGGGCGCACTGGCCGTGCACGTCGCCAACATCGCTCGGCGCAGGCATCCGGAACGCGCTCTGCCCGCCGATGTCCGCCGATCGTTCACCGAAATGGCTGACGTGGCAGTCCAGCTCGCCAGGACGGCACAGGAGGTGCTGCTCTCACCCGATCCGGACAAGGCGGCGCAGTTGCACGAAGACGACGATGCGGTGGACAACCGCGCATCGGCACCTGTTCACGGTGTTGAGGGACCACACGTGGGAGAACAGCGTGTCCTCCGCCGTGGACGTCGCCCTGCTCGGGCGGTTCTACGAACGATTCGCCGATCACGCCGTCGAGATCGGCAGGCGGGTGGTGTTCGAGGCGACCGGCGGCCTGCCCACGCACAAGCAGTTGGCCTAGGTAGGCGTCTCGCCGCGTCGCGCCAGCTGCGCCTCGAGCTGTTCTTCGAACGCGCCCTCGTCGCGACCAAGGGCGATGGTCGCCGCGGCCATCGCCGCGACGGCGACGGCCAGCAGCGCGACTTTCACCGGGTCCGTCACCGCGAGCGCCTCGCCGAGCACGATGACGCCCAACGACACCGCGACCAACGGTTCGAGCACCAGCATGGTGGGCACCGAGGTCTGCAGCGCGCCCGCGTGAAATGCCGACTGCTGCAACAGGGTTGCCGCCACCCCGAGGGTGACGACGAGATACGGCGCCGGCACGATCAGCGTGCCGAGCGGGCCGTCGGTGTTGAGTCGCTGCACGGTGACCTTGGTGAGCACCGAGACCACGCCGAACAGCACTCCGACCGCGGCGGCGATCAGCAGCGCGCGGTTGCGACCCTCGGTGCGGGCGCCGCCGATCACGCACCCGAGCACCACGGTCACACACGACCACCGTGGCCAATATCCAGACCGCGGGCAGCGGGCGATAGTTTCCCGGCTGCACACGCGCCATCGTCACGAATGTCGCCAACCCGAGCGTCAGCACCAGCGCCCACACCCAGTCGTGCGTCGTGACGCGGCGATGGGCCAGCCGGGCGCTCATCGGCAGCGCGAACAACAGCGCGGACACCAACAGCGGCTGAACCAATATCAGCGAGCCCCAGGTCAGCGCCAGGGCTTGAAAACCGTAGCCGGATGCCGCCACCGCGGTGCCCGCCCACCACAGCCGGTTCCGCAGCAGCTTCTTGAACATGGTGGTGCTGACACCCTCGTCCTGAGGGATTTCCAGCGTCGCGCGCTGACGGATCACGATCCCGAGGGCTGAGGTCACCGCGGCGGCCAACGCCAGCAGAACGACCACCCACTCGGGCATGAATCTCCTCATCGGCTGTGAAGGGCTTGCTCACCGGATACCCAATCACAACATGGGCCGTGGTCTATGGTTTGGCGGGTGAATAGCGCCGGTGTCCTGGACGGAAAGGTCGCCGTCGTCACGGGCACCAGCCGCGGAGTCGGCGTGGGTATCGCGCACGAACTGCTGCGCGCAGGGGCCACGGTCATCGGCTGCTCCCGGTCTGAGCTCGACGGCCTTCCCGGCGCGGACCAAGACGCGCAATGGCGACAGCGCTCGGCCCAGATGGTCTGCGACCAAGGCGATTTCCGCGCCATCGACGCCATGGTCTCGGAGGTGGCGGCGACCTATGGCCGCATCGACATCCTGGTCAACAACGCAGGCGGCACCGTGCCGACGCCCAATGTCGAAGACGTCCCCGAACTCGTGGCTCAGATCCAGGGCGCTCCGCGCGCAGACGACGATTTCGAGCGGACGGCCCTGTTTCACGCATTCGCCGTTCAGATGAACCTGATCAGCCCGCTGTGGTTCGCGATCCGGGTCTACCGGCAGATGCGCACCCAGGACGGCATCGGTTCGATCATCAACATCTCCAGCGGCGCCGGCCACCCGGCCGGCTCACCCACGCTCGTGTCCTACGGCGCGGCGAAGGCGGGACTCAACCACCTCACCCGATCGCTGGCCGAGGAGTGGGGTCCGCACGCGCGCGTCAACAGCCTGGCGCTCGGCCCGACGATGACCGAGAACTTCCGGTCGTTCGTGCTGCCCAAGGACGATCCGCAGGGTGAAACGTATTTCCGCAACGTCCCCATGGGCCGCGCGGGCGAGCCTGCCGAGGTGGGTAGGGCGTGCGTGTTCCTGTGCAGCGGTGAAGCCGACTTCATCAACGGCACCACCATCGAGATCGACGGAGGCATGCTGCCTGGTGTGCTGTACGACGCGGGTCTGAAGACGATCACAGACCTGCTCTGACCTTATCCAGGACCTCCCTCTTGCGGCCGACGGCCAAGGCCGAGCGTCGCTGAGCATATGATAATTTCTTCAACTGATCGAACATTCGAACGCTGAAGTCTTCAGGAGAGTCGTGGGATCGGAGCCGCTGTACAAGCTGAAGGGTGAGTTCTTCAAAACTCTCGGCCATCCGGCTCGAATCAGGGTGCTTGAGCTGCTGGCGGAGCGGGATCGGTCGGTCGGTGAATTGCTGCCTGAGGTGGGGCTGGAGTCGTCGAACTTGTCGCAGCAGTTGGGGGTGTTGCGGCGCGCGGGCGTGGTGGTCGCCCGCAAGGACGGGAACACGGTGATCTATTCGATCGCGTCTCCCGACATTGCGGAGTTGTTGACGGTGGCGCGCAAAGTTTTGACCAGAGTGCTCAGCGACCGCGTGGCGGTGCTCGAGGACCTGCGCGCAGGTGACCGGTAGCTGTCATGCATTGGATCGGCAAGATCTTCCGCGTCGGCCGCGTGGTCGAACGTGCGGACCCTGCGCCGGAGCCGGCGATTGATCCGCCCGCGGGGGTGAGGGGTTCGTTGCAGATCCGGCATGTCGATGCGGGCTCCTGCAACGGCTGCGAGGTGGAGATCTCGGCGGCGTTCGGGCCGGTGTACGACGCGGAACGGTTCGGGGCGCGGCTGGTCGCGTCTCCCCGGCATGCGGATGGGCTGCTGGTGACCGGTGTGGTCACCCGCAACATGGCCGACCCGCTGCGCAACACGGTCGCGGCCACACCGCAACCCCGGGTGGTGATCGCGTGCGGCGACTGCGCCCTGAACCGAGGGGTGTTCAGGGACGCCTACGGGATCGTCGGTGCGGTGGGTGAGGTGGTGCCCGTCGACGTGGAAATCCCGGGCTGCCCACCCACACCCACGGCGATCGTAGCGGCGCTGCGATCTGTGACCGGAAAATGACGGCCGCGCTCACCACCGCTCCTGCTGCACCGCCGAACACTGTGCACGGCAACGGTTTCGGATCGGTTGTGGCCGGGCTCGTGACGTCCTGCCTTGGCATGGTCGGGGTTTGGGCAGGCATGTTGGCGATGTTCGGCACTGTTCGCGGGCTACATATCGGCTGGCTAGTTCCGCTGTCGGGGGTGAATCTGGCCCTCGACCCGCTGGGCGGGTTCTTCGTCGCGTTGACAGGGGCGGTCGCGATTCCGGTGGGCGTGTATGCGATCGGTTACGCGCGGCGTGAGCACCTCGGGCGGTTCCCATTGGCGGTGCTGCCGGTGTTCGTTGCGGCGATGCTGCTGGTGCCGGCGGCGGGGTCGGTGACGACATTCCTGTTGGCGTGGGAGTTGATGGCGCTCGCGTCGCTGATCCTGGTGGTGGCCGAACACACCCGACCCGAGGTCCGCTCTGCAGGTCTGGTGTATGCCGTGATGACTCAGCTTGGATTCGGGGCCATCCTGATCGGGTTGATGGTGTTGTCGGCGGCCGGTGGGGCCGACGTCTTCGCCGACATCGCGCCGCTGCCCGAACGGGCGCGGATCGCCGTGTTCGCATTGACGGTGGCCGGGTTCGGGTCGAAGGCAGGTCTGGTGCCGTTGCACGCCTGGCTGCCACGGGCCCACCCCGAGGCGCCCAGCCCGGTGTCGGCGTTGATGAGCGCGGCGATGGTCAACCTCGGCATCTACGGCATCGTGCGGTTCGACCTGCAGCTCCTTGGGCCGGGGCCGCGTTGGTGGGGGGTGCTGCTGATGGTGATTGGCGGCGTGTCCGCGATGTACGGGGTGCTGCAAGCCACGGTGGCCACGGATCTCAAACGCCTGCTTGCGTATTCGACGACAGAGAACATGGGCCTGGTCACCCTCGCGCTCGGCGCGGCCACGCTGTTCGCCGACTCCGGCGCACACAGCCCAGCGACCATCGCGATGGCCGCGGCGATGCTGCATCTGGTTGCGCACGCGGCGTTCAAGAGCCTCGGATTCCTGGCCGCCGGTTCGGTGCTCGCGGCGACCGGGCTGCGGGACCTCGACCGGCTCGGCGGGCTGGCCCGCAAGATGCCCGCGACGACGATCTTGTTCGGGGTGGCCGCGCTGGGCGCCGCCGGGCTGCCGCTGGGCGCGGGTTTCGTCAGCGAGTGGCTGCTGATCCAGTCGCTGATCCATGCCGCGTCCACCCACAACACGCTGGTTGCCCTGACGGCGCCGCTGGCGGTCGGAGCGGTGGCCTTGACCACCGGCCTGGGTGTTGCGGCGATGGTCAAGGCGTTCGGCATCGGGTTCCTCGCCCGTCCCCGCTCCGCAGCGGCCGCCGACGCGCAGGAGGCCCCAGGCACCATGCACGCCGGGATGACGATCGCTGCGGCCACCTGTGTGGTGCTGGCGGTGGCGCCCATGGTCGTGGCGCCCGCGTTGCGGCGGGTGCTCGACGGACTGCCGGCGGCGAACCTGGTCGGGTTCAATGACTTCGGCGCCGTGGTTCGGCTGCCTGGGCTGTCCGGGTCGATCTCGCCCGGGCTGATCGCCGCGGGGTTGGCCGCCACGGTGGTGCTCGCTGTGGTGCTCGCGCGGTGGCGTTCGCGCCTGCGGCCGAAACCGGTCGCGCTGCCGCTGTGGGCATGCGGTGCGGATGATCTGACTGCGCGGATGCAGTACACGGCAACGTCGTTCGCCGAGCCGTTGCAGCGGGTGTTCGACGACGTGCTGCGTCCCGACACCGATATCGAGATCACCCACCTCGCCGAATCGCGGTACATGGCCACCGCCGTCACCTATCGGGCAAGCATCGCCGACGCGATCGAGCAGCGGGCCTACCCCCCGGTGATCCGGGCGGTGACCGCGGCGGCCGGTTTGGTGCGCCGCGCTCACACCGGCAGCGTGCACCTCTATCTCGCTTATGGAGCGCTCGGCGTGCTGATCGTGCTGGTGGTCGCCAGATGAATCTGACGACGTATGTCGCAGGAGCCGCGCAGCTGGCCACCGTCGTGGCAGGCGCGCCGCTGGTGATCGGCCTGATGCGGCAGGTGCGGGCCGCGTTGGAGGGCCGCGCCGGCGGCGGAGTGCTGCAACCCTGGCGTGATCTACGCAAACAGCTTGGGAAACAACAGATTACCCCGCAGGGCACCACGGTGGTGTTCACTGCGGCGCCGGCGATCCTTGCCGGGACCACACTGTTCATCGCCGCGATCGTGCCGATCGTGGCGACCGGGTCACCATTGGATCCCGTGGCCGATCTGTTCGCCGTCGTCGGACTGCTGTTTCTGGGTACCGTCGCGTTGACCCTTGCCGGCATCGACACCGGTACCTCGTTCGGGGGCATGGGCGCC
Organism: uncultured Actinomycetota bacterium; assembly: GCA_963813275.1. Taxonomy (GTDB): domain Bacteria; phylum Actinomycetota; class Actinomycetes; order Mycobacteriales; family Mycobacteriaceae; genus Mycobacterium. The sequence continues at coordinate 81,451 of CAWEYH010000014.1, forward strand.
AGCCGCGAGATCACCATCGCCGCTCTCGTCGAACCGACGATCCTGCTGGCGGTGTTCGCGCTGTCCATCCCCGCCGGATCGTCCAATCTCGGTGCCCTGGTGGCCAATACACTCGACCATCCCGGGCACGTCGCGTCGCTGACCGGTGTGCTCGCGTTCGTCGCGCTGGTGGTCGTCATCATCGCCGAGACCGGACGGCTGCCGGTCGACAACCCGGCCACCCACCTCGAGTTGACGATGGTGCATGAGGCGATGGTGCTCGAATACGCCGGCCCGCGGCTGGCGCTGGTCGAATGGGCATCGGGGATGCGGCTTGCGGTGCTGCTCGCGCTGCTGGCGAATCTGTTCTTGCCGTGGGGGATCGCCGGGGTGCACCCGCGCCCACTTGAGGTCGTGATCGGCATTGTCGCCGTCGTGGTCAAGGTCGCTGTGATGGCCGCGCTACTGGCCGCCGCGGAGGTATTCATCGCCAAGCTGCGACTGTTCCGGGTGCCCGAACTACTCGCCGGGTCGTTTCTGCTTGCCTTGCTCGCTGTCACCGCCGCCAACTTCTTCACCACGCAGGGGTGACGGTGATGTCCGACGCGAACTTCGCCATCCTGGTCGACTTCGCCGCCGGTGGGCTCATGCTCACAGCGGTGCTGATCGTGTGGCGCCGCGACCTGCGCGCCGTCGTGCGACTGCTCGCTTGGCAGGGCCTCGCGCTTGCGGCGATCCCGCTGCTGCGCGGGGCCCACGACGGCGAGGTCGCCCTGATCTACGTGGGCATCACCATATTTGTCCTGCGCGCGGTGGCCTTGCCGTGGCTGCTTGCCCGCGCGCTGTCCGCCGAGCAGCGCGACCAGCGCGAGGCCACCCCGTTGGTCAACACCGCCAGCTCCCTGCTGATCACCGCCGTGCTGACCGTGATCGCGTTCGCGATCACCCGACCCCTGGTCGATCTCGAACCGAGTGCGGCGGCCACCGCGGTCCCGGCCGCGCTCGCACTGGTGTTCATTGCGTTGTTCGTGATGGTCACCCGGCGTCACGCGATCTCGCAGGCAGCGGGATTTCTGATGCTGGACAACGGGATTGCCGCGACGGCCTTTCTGCTGACCGCCGGCGTGCCGCTGATCGTCGAACTCGGCGCCTCGCTGGATGTGCTGTTCGCCGTGATCGTGATCGGGGTCCTGACTGGCAGGCTGCGACGCGAATTCGGCGGCGCCGACCTCGACCAGCTGCGGGAGTTGCACGACTGATGACGGCATTGCTGCTCGCGGCCGTCCTCGCCCCGGTCGCCGCGTCGACCGTCACCCTCATCGGGGGGTGGCGCCGCTCCACCGCGACGCTAACGGTGGCCTCGGCGATGACGGTGCTGGGTTGCGGCGCCGCGCTTGGGTTCCGGGTCGGTTCCGGCGAGCACTTCGCGTTGGGCGGGCTGCTGCGCGCGGACGCGCTCGCGGTCACCATGCTGATCGTCATCGGGGTGGTCGGCACGCTGGCAACCTGGGCGAGCATCGGATACGTCAACGCCGAACTCGCCCACGGCCACACCGACGCGTCCGGGGCCCGGTTGTATGGTGTGCTCACGCCCACGTTCCTGAGCGCGATGGTTCTGGCGGTGTGCGCCAACAATATTGGCGTGGTTTGGGTCGCGATCGAAGCCACCACCGTTGTCACGGCTTTCCTCGTCGGGCATCGCCGCACCCGCACCGCGCTGGAGGCGACGTGGAAGTACGTAATCGTCTGCTCGGTCGGCATCGCGATGGCCTTCCTGGGCACCGTGTTGCTGTACTTCGCCGCCCGGCACGCCGAAGCACCCGCCGCAACCGCCTTGAACCTGGACGTTCTCGTCGCCCATGCCGGCGGTCTGGACCCGGGGGTGACCCGGCTGGCCGGTGGCCTACTGCTGATCGGTTACGGCGCCAAGGCCGGCCTATTCCCGTTTCACACCTGGCTGGCCGACGCGCACAGCCAGGCCCCTGCACCGGTGAGTGCCTTGATGAGCGGAGTGTTGCTCTCGGTGGCGTTCTCGGTGCTGATCCGGATCAAACCGATCATCGACGCCGCCGCCGGACCCGGCTTCCTGCGCATCGGGCTATTGGTGATCGGGTTGGCGACGCTGTTGGTCGCGGCGCTCATGCTGACCGTGACCGGCGACGTCAAGCGGATGCTGGCGTACTCGTCGATGGAGAACATGGGCCTGATCGCGATCGCTGCTGCGGCGGGGACCACGCTCGCGATCGCCGCGCTGCTGCTGCACGTGCTCGCCCACGGCATCGGCAAGACCGTGCTGTTCCTGGCCGGCGGCCAGTTGCAGGCCGCGCACGGCTCCACGACGATCGCCGACATCACCGGCGTCGTGCGGCGCTCGCGGCTGATCGGGACGTCATTCGCCGTCGGGCTGGTCGTGCTGCTTGGGCTGCCGCCGTTCGCGATGTTCGCCAGCGAGTTGGCCATCGCCCGGTCGCTCGCCGATGCGCGCCTTGTGTGGGTGCTGGGCGCTGCCATGCTGCTGGTCGCCGTCGCCTTCGCCGCGCTCGTGCGTAATTCGGGCCGCATCCTGCTCGGCGCTCCGGCCGCTGCCGCACCCAAGATCGCGGTGCCAGCCACCGTGGCGGCCGCCCTGCTCGCCGGCGTCACCGCCTCGATTGCACTCGGGATCACCGCGGGCCCGCTCACCGACCTGTTCACCATCGCCGCAACCCACGTAGGAGTCGTCCGATGAAGCCAAACTGGTTGCGGTACCGGCTATCCGGCGACAAGCTCGCTGCAAAGTTCGAAGAACTGCTGGCCGAGGGCTTCCGACTGGGCCTGGTGGCCGCACACGACGACGGCGACCGGTTGCGGGTTGTTTATCTGTTCCTCGCGGGCCACCCGGATCGCCGCATTGAGCTCGAATCCTTGGTGCCTGCAGAGGATCCGGCGCTGCAGTCGCTGGCGTATCTGTGCTTTCCGGTGGGCCGTTTCGAGCGCGAAATGGCCGACTTGTACGGTATTCGGCCGGTTGGGCATCCCCGCCCACGCCGGCTGGTTCGCCATGCGCATTGGCCCGAAGACTGGCATCCGATGCGCACCGATGCCGGACGCGCACCGCAGTTCGAGCCGACGGGGCGCTTCCCGTTCGTCACCGTCGAGGGAACCGGGGTGTATGAGATTCCGGTCGGGCCGGTGCACGCCGGGCTGATCGAGCCCGGCCATTTCCGGTTCTCCGTTGTCGGCGAGACCGTGTTGCGGCTGAAGGCGCGGTTGTGGTTTGTGCACCGCGGCCTGGAGAAACTCTTCGAGGGCCGTCCCGCAACCGGGGCGACCGATCTTGCCGAACGGGTCAGCGGTGACACGTCGGCCGCGCATGCGCTTGCCCACAGCCTGGCGGTGGAGGACGCGCTCGGTGTCGAAATGCCCGATGAAGCACAGCGGCTGCGGGTCCTGCTCGTCGAACTCGAACGGCTCTATAACCACGCCGCCGATCTGGGCGCACTGGCCAACGACGTCGGCTTCGGCATCGCCAACGCCCACGCGCAACGCATCCGCGAACAACTGCTGCGCGTCAACGTGATGGTGACCGGGCATCGGTTGCTGCGCGGCGCCATCTACCCCGGCGGAGTGACACTTCACCGGCTTCCGGCCCCCGAGCAATTGCGGTCGATCGCTGCTGACCTCGCCGAAGTCGCCGAGCTGACGCTGGGCAACTCCGTGGTCTATGACCGGTTCGCCGGCACCTCGGTGCTGGACTGTGACGATGCCCGTGCCGTTGGCTGTCTGGGATACGTTGCCAGGGCCAGCGGTATGCGGACCGACGCCCGCACGGAGCATCCCAGCACCGTCTTGCCCGTCACCGAGGTAGGAGCGTCGGCGGGCGATGTCCTGGCCCGCTACACCGTCAGACGTGACGAGTTCGCCGCCTCAGCGGTATTGGCCTGCTATCTCAGCGAATCCCACAGCGGAGTGACCCACTATGCCAGCCCCATACCGCCGAGCCCCGCAACGAGCAGCGGCGTAGGAATCGCCGAAGGCTGGCGCGGCACCATCGTGCACCGGGTGGAGATCGACGGCGACGCCCGGATCACTCGCGCCAAGATCGTCGACCCGTCGTGGTTCAACTGGCCCGCGCTCCCGGTCGCGATGGCCGACACGATCGTCCCCGACTTCCCACTGACCAACAAGAGCTTCAACCTGTCGTACGCCGGCAACGACTTATGACCGCGGCAACCCGCCCGTAGACTGAGCAGGTGCAGCAACCGTCCCCTCGCCCCGTGCTGGTGGTCGACTTCGGCGCGCAATACGCCCAGCTGATCGCGCGGCGCGTCCGCGAGGCGCGGGTGTACTCCGAGGTCATTCCGCACACCGCAACGGTCGAGGAGATCAAGGCCAAGGACCCGCAGGCCATCGTGCTGTCGGGCGGTCCCGCCAGCGTGTACACCGAAGGGGCGCCGCAGCTGGACCCCGCGCTGTTCGACCTCGGGATCCCGGTGTTCGGTATCTGCTACGGCTTTCAGGCCATGGCGCAGGCGCTCGGCGGCACCGTCGCCCATACCGGGACCAGTGAGTACGGGCGTACCGAACTGAATGTCACTGGGGGAGAACTGCATTCAGATCTTCCTCAAATGCAGCCGGTGTGGATGAGCCACGGCGACGCCGTCACCGTCGCGCCGGAGGGATTCGAGGTGGTGGCCAGCAGTGCGGGCGCACCGGTGGCCGGGTTCGAGGCCCAGGCCCGACGGCTGGCCGGTGTGCAGTACCACCCCGAGGTCATGCACAGCCCGCACGGACAGCAGGTGCTGAGCCGGTTCCTGCACGAGTTCGCCGGTATCGACGCCAGCTGGACACCGGCCAACATCGCCGATGCGCTGGTGGAACAGGTGCGCGAACAGATCGGCGACGGCAGGGCGATCTGCGGGCTGTCCGGGGGCGTGGACTCCGCGGTGGCCGCCGCGCTGGTCCAGCGCGCCATCGGCGATCGGCTGACCTGCGTCTTCGTCGACCACGGTCTGCTGCGGGAGGGCGAGCGCGGGCAGGTGCAGCGCGACTTCGTCGCCGCCACCGGCGCCAACCTGGTCACCGTCGACGCGGCCGAGCGCTTCCTGCAGGCGCTGGGCGGCGTCACCAACCCGGAGGGCAAGCGCAAGATCATCGGCCGGGAGTTCATCCGGGCCTTCGAGGGCGCCGTGCGCAACATCGTGGGCGATGGCGGATCTGACGTCGAGTTCCTGGTGCAGGGCACGCTGTACCCCGACGTGGTGGAGTCCGGCGGCGGCTCGGGGACCGCCAACATCAAGAGCCACCACAACGTGGGCGGCCTGCCCGGCGACCTGAAGTTCAAGCTCGTCGAGCCGTTGCGGCTGCTGTTCAAGGATGAGGTGCGCGCCGTCGGCCGTGAACTCGGGCTACCCGAGGAAATCGTTGCGCGCCAACCCTTCCCGGGCCCGGGACTGGCCATTCGGATCGTCGGCGAGGTCACCGCCGGCCGGCTGGAAACCCTGCGCCGCGCCGACGCCATCGCCCGCGAGGAGTTGACCGCGGCGGGCCTGGACAACCAGATCTGGCAATGCCCCGTGGTGTTACTGGCCGACATCCACTCGGTCGGGGTGCAGGGCGACGGCCGGACCTACGGCCACCCGATCGTTTTGCGCCCGGTGTCCAGCGAGGACGCCATGACCGCGGACTGGACGCGGGTGCCCTACGAGACGCTCGAGCGCATCTCCACCCGCATCACCAACGAGGTTCCCGAGGTCAACCGGGTCGCGCTGGACGTAACGAGCAAGCCGCCAGGCACCATCGAGTGGGAGTGATCTAGGACTCCGGCGGCGCGTCCTTTTCGGCTTCCTTCTCGATGAGGTCACCGAGGATCTGACCGACGGCCGACTCGATGGACGACTCGATCGAGAAGGCCAGGGTGGCCGACACCGCCGATACCGCCTGGGTCCGGAGTCGCACCAGCATCGTGATCAGTTCTGCCACTTCGGTATCCGGCGGCAACGCCGCTCCCGGCTTGAGGCGGTCGACGACTTCCTCGATGCCCGCCTGCACCAGGATGCCGCTGATCTGGTCGATCAGCGGCGCGACCTGTTCGTGAACGTCGATGAGCTTGTCGGTGGCGACACCGTACTGGCGGATGTCGTTGAACACCTCGATGAGCCTGGGCCGCACGACTATTGCCTCTTCAAGGCCTGGCTCTCCTTCGAGGCGGATGACGCCGAGGCCGACCATGCGGTCGAACCCTGCATCGTCGTCCACCAGCCGCTTGGCGTCGGCGACGCTCATCCGTTCGGGCTTCTCGGTAGCCCAGCTGCCCGCGATCGCGTTCTCCAGCCCGAGCATGTCGCCCACGTCCTTGCCCTGCTCCCATGCCGACAACATCTCGTGCACATGCGCGATGTTGTAGCCGCGGTCGAGCAGCGAGGTGATGAGCCGCAACCGCGTCAGGTGCGTGTCGTTGAACAACGCGATGCGGCCCACCCGCAGTGGTGGATGCAGCAGTCCCCGGTCGCGGTACACGCGAATGTTGCGGGTCGTGGTGCCTGCCAGCCGCGCCAGTTCCTCGATGCGGTACTCGCCGGACGCCGCTATGCCGTGCGGTTGGACGGCCGCGTCGAACAGCTGCGACACCGCGTTCTCGATGACGTCGCGCGAGCTCCTGCGGATCTGGCGCGGCGCGCGACGCAACCCGCCGAGGATCGTCGAGATCGCTCCGGCGGGCTGTCGTGGCTGCCTGGCCCCTGACATCTCAGGCCGTTGACGTCACCGCCGGCACGACGGCGTCGCGCGCCACGGCTGTTGTCGTCTCGCTCCTCGCGTGCGCGACGTAGTCGCCGAATCGGAAGTCCTGCATCTGACGAAGATACTGGGTGGCGAACCCCGGGTACATCGATGCGTTGAAGCCGTCCTTCGTCAGATACCAACTGTTGCAGCCCGACATCCAGGTCGTCTTGGTGAGCCGTTTCTGGATCCACCTGTTGTAGCGCCGCTGCACGTCCTCTCGGACGTCGAGGTAGCGCAGCTTGTCCCGCAGGATCGTGGTGATCCCGCTGACCGCGTAGTGAATCTGCCCCTCGACGTAGACGAGCAGCGAGTTGTGGCCGGGCCCGGAGTTCGGACCGGTCATGAAGAACAGGTTGGGGTAGCCGTGTGCGTTGATGCTCTTGTACGCCTGCGCGCCGTCGACCCATTCCTCTTTCAGCGACCGTCCGCCGAGCCCGGTGATCGGGTACGGCGGTCCGGTCAGGTGCACGTCGTAGCCGGTGGCGAAGACGATCGCGTCGAGATGGTGCTCGACGCCGTCGCTGGTGCGGATCCCGACCGGGCTCATGGTGGCGATCGGCCAGTCGATCAGCTTGCAGTTGTCGCGCTGCAGCGCCGGGTAGTAGTCGCTGGAGATCAGCATCCGCTTGCAGCCAGGCGTGAAGTCCGGAGTGAGCTGGCGTCGCAGCCAGGGATCCTTCACCTGCGATCGGAGGTGCGCCTTGCCGAGCCGGGCGACGAGCGAGGTGAGCGGGGTGTTCCACACCATCGCGGTTGCGGTGACCTCGTGACCCCAGTACAGCGCTTGGCGGGCAAGCTCCTGGGTGGCAGGCACTTTCGCGAAGAGCTCCTGCGCTGCGGCGGGCATCGCGATGTCCAGCCGGGGGAGCACCCAGCCGGGGGTGCGTTGGAACACTTTGACGAAGCCGGCCTGCTTGACCAGTTCCGGCACGATCTGGATCGCGCTGGCGCCGGTGCCGATGACCGCCACCCGCTTTCCGGTGAAGTCGTAGTCGTGGTCCCAGTGCGCGCTGTGGATCTTGTGGCCCTGGTAGGTCTCGATACCGCGGATGTCCGGCCACTTGTGATCGGGCAGCGGACCGGAGGAGAGCACGACGGTGCGGGCCCGGAATCGCTTGTGCCCCTTTGTGTCGACCGTCCACACGCCTTCGTCTTCGTCGAACTCCAGCCCGTCGACCTCGACGTCGAAACGAATCCGCCTGCGCAGGTCGAATGCGTCGACCATGCCCTCGATGTGTTCGCAGATCTCACCCGCAGGGGAGTAGGCCCTTGACCAGTTCGGATTCTTCACGAACGAGAACGAGTACAGCAACGACGGAACATCGCACGCCGCACCGGGATACGTGTTGTCGCGCCACGTTCCGCCAACGCGGTCCGACGCGCTCGAGGATGACGAAGTCGTCGACACCCGCCTGGGTCAGCTTGATGGCGGTGCCGATGCCGGTGAAGCCGGCGCCGACGATCAGCGTGTCGTGGATAAGAGTGTCAGCCATGGTCAGGCCGCCGGCTCGTGGGTGAGTTCGTCGAACCACGACGGGATCGGGCTCAGCAACTGCTTCGGGTAGCGGTCCGACAGCCACACCATGGAGTTGGCCAGCAGGTGGTAGGGGTGACGCGGGTTGGTGACCCAGCCTGCGTGCCGCTTGAGCACGCGGTAGGTCGGCACACGACGCGTGTACTGTCCGCGTTCGCCGAGGGTGGAGAATCTCTGCACAGCCTTGTAAAGCCGCTCGGGTCGCAGTCCCATCGCGACGATCTCGTTGCGCACCCGGTTGAGCAGGGGCACGTACATGATGGTCCCGATGATCAGGCCCGGTGACGCGACATTGCCGACGAAGTCGATCGCGAGCTTGCGCGCCCTTGCGTTGCCGATCATGTCGAGCACCTCGAAATCGACTGCCAGGTGACGTGACTCGTCGTTGTTGATCTTCTCGAACACCTGGTGGCAGACCGGGTCGTTGACCTCTTCGAGCAGGAATTTCAGCAAGGCCCCGTCCAGCGCGACCTCGAGCATCGGGATGACGGTGCCGAGGACCGCCAGCGACATGCCGTCGGCGAAGCGGTCCAGCCAGTCCATTGCGAGCCGAATGTTGACGTTCGGTTCCGGCATCTCGCCGTCGTCGAGCATGCCCCAGCGCTTCATCAACGCCAGTTCGGCGTTGGCGTGCCGCTGCTCCTCGGCGTGGAAGTAGCGGTAGATCTCGGCGATGGTCGGCGTCGGCGCCTTCTTGGCCAGCGCCGCGAAGCCTCGGGCCCCGATGTTCTCGATCCAGCACAGGTCGGCCATGAACGCCTTCAGCTGCGGCCGCTGCTCGTCGGTGATGAGCTCGGCACCCGGTGCGTCCCAGTCGATGTCCGCCAGGGCCCACTGGCGATCCTTGATCTTCGCCAGCATCACGTCCATGTCGATCGCCATTGCGCTCTCCTCTTACGGTGTCGTGATACGCGTGGTGAGACCGGCGGCGCGGGTGTACACCGTCGGCGTGAAACGCTTTATCCCCCAGCCGATTCGGGCGTCGGGCTGCGGCATGCAGTAGAGACCGCCACGATCTAGAGTGTCCGAGGCAGGTGCGGGCTACCCGCTCGGGCGAGAACCCGGTCCAGCGCATCAGCCGGTCCGCAATCTCGGTCGACTTGTCGCTGATCCGGCCGGTCTCGACGATGTTGGTCTTGACGAACGTCGGGCACAGCACCGTGACGTGCACACCGGTGCCGGACAGTTCGGCGGCAAGGGTCTCGGACAGCGACAGCACGCCCGCCTTGCTGACGTTGTACGCGGCCATGCCGGGAGCCGCGGCGAAAGCGGCGGCCGACGCGACGTTGATGATCCCGCCGTAGCCGGCCTCGCGCAGAATCGGCGTGAACACGTGACAACCGTGGATGGGGCCCCACAGGTTGATGCCAAGAACCCAGTGCCAGTCGTCGATGTCGGTGTCGCCGATCGCGCTGCCGCCCGCGCCGACACCGGCGTTGTTGATCACAACGGTCGGTGGTCCCGCCGAACCAGTCCTGCGCGAACTTGGCGAGCCGGCCGACGTCGTCGAGGCTGGTCACGTCGCAGTGCACCGCCAGTGCGTCCCCGCCTGCGGCGACGATGGCATCGGCCGTTGCTGTGCGCCGTGGTTTCGTCGATGTCGCTGCAGACCACCCTGCCGCCTCGACGGGCAAGTTCGACGGCGAAGGCCGCGCCGATACCACTGCCCGCACCGGTGATGACCGCCGCGGAATTGTGACTGCGCTTGCTGGACGTACCGAAGATGCCCATGATGTCAACCTGCCACCTGGTCAACGGCGTTGTCGCGGAGCGATTCCGCGATGAACCGCGCGACATGCTGCATGGCCGGAGCGGCCTCCGGGGTCAGGCGTGGGAGTGCCTGGAAGACGTGCACCTGGTCCGGCCAGACCTGCAGTTCGCACTCGCCGTCCGCAGCGCGGATGTCGGCGGCCAATTTCCTCGAGTCGGCGACGAGCATCTCGGCGCCACCCGCCTGGACGAGGGTCGGCGGCAGCTGTCGCCCGCGAGCGACGTCGAGCGTCAACCGTGGGTGAGCGAGATCGGTCTTCGCGCAGTACAACTCGACGAGCCGCCTGGCGTCGCGGGCACGAATTGCGGGGTCGCGCCGCAGCGCTTCACGGGCGCGCGACAGCTCGAAGGAGAGGTCGATCAGCGGAGACATCAACACCATCGCGGCGGGATGGACGACGTCGGACTGGAGCAACATGTCGACGGCCAGATGACCGCCCGCCGAGTCGCCCGCGACGATCAAACGCTGCGGGGCCAAGCCGTGCTGGTCTTTCAACCATTCCCATCCGGTCCGCACATCCGTTGCGGCCGTGGGGAATCGGTAGCGCGGCGCAAGCCGGTAGTCGACGACGAACACGGGTAGTCCGGTCAGGGCCGACAGCCACGTCGTCAGTCGGCGGTGAGTGCGGGGCGAGCACAGGGCATATCCGCTGCCGTGCACGTAGTAGATCGCGGAGTTGCCGCGACGCACGCCCCCCGCGAGAACCCATTCGCCGATGAGCCTGCCGCCACGGGGCATCCGCACGTCCACATGCTCGACCTGGGCTCCGGCAAGTGAGGGGCCGAAGGTGTCCATGACGCGGGAGACGATTCGGCGGGACGCCCATAGACCCCAGGTCCGCTCGGGCGGAAGCACCGCGCTGAGCTGACGAACGGTCACGGTGCTGAACGCGGCCGCTCCGCGACTCTTCATCGAGCCACGGACGGGCAAGGTATCCGCCATGTCTCGAAGTACAACAGCGAATGATGACATTTGTCAATGTCAACATTCAAAATTGTCAGCGAGCCGGATCTCCCCGCCAGCTGAAGCTGTTGACGTATTTGCCCATGTCAAGGGCCAGTTGCAGGTTGGCGCCCGATGGCTTGCCGATACCGAAATCGGGCCCGAACTGCCGGTACGGGCCGACCGCGGCGGCGATCAGGGCCAGGTCGTTCTTGACCGCGACCATGGTGATCACCCGCATTCGCATGTAGTTGCTGTTGGCGCCCTGCGGCCAGCAATCGGCGACCAGCCCGTAGCCGGGCACGTAACCCACCATCGCGTTGGGGATCTCGTACGCGGTCTTGGTGTCCGGGAACGTTTGCTTAACAAGGGTATTCGCGATGTCTTTGGCGGATTGCCCGTTGGCGGGCCGACTCATCAGCTGCATGGTGCCGCCGTCACCGCCGAGGAAATCGGCGCGGACGCCGGTCGGGCTGGTGGTGATCTTGTACACCGAGCTCGGCGCGGGATACGAGACGGAGAAGGAGCCGTCGGGTGCGGTGAAGCGAGGGTTGACCGCGACCGGCTCGCCGGTCGGTGGGTGCCCGCAGTCCGGCGGACAGACGTAGCGGGCGGGCGGCTTTTGAATGATCACCGAGAGCGCGACGAGTGCAACGGCGACGACGACGATGCCGACGCCCCAGGTCCGCAACAGCCGGGCACGCGACGTCCGCTTGACCGGTGCCGCGTCGTAGGTCCCCGTCATCACCGAGTAACCGGGGTGCGTCACGTCGGTGGTCGGCTCGTCGGCCTCGCGGTGGGTCGGCCGTGTTTCGCGTCGGTCCCTCCGAGACGATCGTGACGAGGCTCTGGTGGCGACACCGCATGCCGGGCAGAACGCCATGTCGGGTACTACGTGGTGACAGTGCGGGCACAACACCGGCTCTTCGGAGTGGATCTCGTCGTGTGCTTCGTGCAGCAGGGCCAGGTGAAGGCCGATCCGCAGCAGCAGAAGCGCCAGCAACGACACCGAAAGATGGATGACCAACTGCAGCCATTGCGGGATGTGTGACACGTCGACGAGTCCGAGGCCGGCATAGACGGCGAGCACCGCTGCGGCGAACCCGGTGAGGGTGGCGCGGATGAATCGGGTGTGTTGGTCGGCCTTGTTCGCCGGACGGGTGAACCACAGCGCCGCACCGATGAGCCCGCCGACGGCAGCGGCGGTCACCGGGACTGCGACGCCACGGATGCCCGCCTCGACGATGAGCGAGGAGACGGGCCGGCTGCGCGCGATCATGCCCGTGGCGAACTGCGGCGCCAGCCGCGTGATGGTGGCCGCGGCCGAAAAGGTCAGGGCGCCGAGCGCCCCGATCATGAAGCCGTCCAACGACTCTCGGTCCGTCGGCTGCAGCAGTCGCACCACTACCGCAGGCACGAGCATCAGAACCATGCTGCCGATCGGGACGCCGAGCCCTTCTCGTAGTAGTCGGCCGGCCGCGATCCCGGTACCCAGTGGCACCCCGTAGGAGCGTGCGACCGCTGCGCCGGTCAGCAGCACCCACCCGACTCCGAGCGCGATACCCAGTCCGGCAGTCAGGAGCAGTGTGCGGATGGAGAGGTCGCGAGGGGCGTCCGTCTCGCGCAGGTAAAGCAGGAACAACAACGGAAGCCCAAGTGCGGCAACGGTGATCAACGCCGCAGGCATCCGTAACGTCGCGAACGTCACCAGACCCACCAGCACGAGGCCAAGCACGATCCGGAACGCCGTGCGCGACCGGTGCGGCAGATTGCGGGAACAGCGAACTGGCCAGGGAAGGCAGCAGTAGGTGCTCGCCAGGGGCCGCGCCGTAGGCACGTGGTCGCAACCAAGACGGCCCGTTCCCTCGGCGCTCGACCAGATGATCCCCGCAGAGCCCGCAGAATTCGCCGGCGGGCACTTCGGTTTGGCAGACCCGGCACTCCATCGTGGTGGGTGAGTCCTGGTCTGGCGTGGTCACGCGGTCACTTTCTGCAGGATGAGGATATCCCTGACCAGGTTATCGACGTCGGGGGTGCCGAGGCCGGTGACCAGGTCGTAGCCAGGTGTCGCGTCGGCGACGGCGTTGCCGCCGAGGGTGACGTCGCGGAAGCCGGGCAGGCGGGAGCCTTCGGCGACCGTGTACAGCAAGGGATTGAGATCTCCGAGCCGCCGTCCGCCGTTCTCGACGAGGTACTGGTTCATCACCGCGCCGAGGCCCGCCCAGATCGGCGCCGACTGCGAGGTTCCGCCTCCGACCAACTGCTTGCCGTTGAACACGATCTTGACGCCGGTGAACTGGTCGGCGACCGCGGCGACGTCCGGCGTGAGCCTGCGCCCCTGGTCCCTGTTCGGCAGCACCGCGCGCTGCCACGGCGGCCGGTCGAACAACGAGGACACGCCGCCGCCGGTGCCCAGCGACAGTGGCACGTCGAACCAGGCCTGTTCGGATTGCCACACGCCGGCGGCATCGGTGGACAGGGTGGTGCCGCCCACGTCGGTCATCTCCGGCAGCGACGCGACCGAGTCGAGCCCGATGTCGGCGTCGCTCGGCGGTGACGACCAGTCCTGGCCGCCCTTGCACTCCAGGCCAGCGAGGTCACCGCTGGCGTTGAAAGCCGTTGTGCCGTTGGCGTGTGCGGCCGCAAGCGCCGACCGCACCGGCGCCAGGTCGGCCGCGGTGATCAGCTTGTCGCAACCCCAGCCGATCGAGAAGCTCCACACCGCGCCGGGGAACTGGCGGTCGGCCGATTCCAGCATCTGCGCGATCTTCGGGTAGACGCCGCCGTCGCCCTCCACCGTCGGCCTGGCGTTGATGACCACCTTCTGTGCGTCGGGTGCGATGGCATGGACGACCTCGAGGTCCATCGTGGTTTCGCCGCGCGGGTTCGGCGGGCTGGCCGCCGACCACGGTGGGGGTGAACTTCGGCAGGTTGTACAGGGTCGCGAAGCTGTCGAGGTCGGCCTGGTCGAAGCCGTCGAACGCGAAAACGACGATGGTCTGGCCCTTGCCGGTGAACCCGGCCGAGGTCAGCTTGCTCACGTTGTAGGTGCTGCGCAGCGCACTCGGCTGCAGCCCCTGATCCGGCACGTCCAGCGGCAGCATCGGCGGCTTCGACATGTGATACGGGATGTAGCTGAGGATCCGGCCGAGTTCGACAACCTCTGGACGCAGTTCCTCGGGCACCGACGGCTGCTGCGGTGACGCGTAGAACAGCTGACCGCGCTGGCCGCGATAGTCGTGCACCTCGACGCCGAAGGCGGAGCCCACCTTGTCGGCCTCACCCTCGACGACGGCCCAGTTCTTGCCGGGCTGCCATCGCACCGAAAGGCCTTGCCCCCGCGCCCAGCCGACCAATTGGTTCGGCTGCGTCGAGTCGCGCAGTTCGACGGTCAGCTGGGTGTCATCGCGGTGCGAGGGTCCGAGATCGGTTGAGGCGCCGAGCAACAGCGCGAACGGTCCGCCGATCGGCCCTTGCGCGTCGTGCGCTTGGGTGATCCGCAGATCCGACGCAAGTACAAGCACCCCCGCCGCCGCGATCAACGCCAGCAGCCGGTGCCCGGCGCCTGTTCGCCAACCGGGCACCTCGGTGCGCTAGTTGTCGCCCGGAGGGGCCGTCGGTGCCGGAGGCGCCAGAACCGATGGCGAGAACGGGTTCGGTCCGTTGGGATCGAGTCGCGGCGCCTTCTCGGTCGGCTGGCCCGACGGCGGCGCTGCCGTGAGTGGTCGTAGTCGTTGTCGTGGTGGTGGTCGAGGTCTCTGGCGCCTTTTGCTCTTCCTTCGCGCACGCGGCGGAAAGCCCGACCAAGGCAATGACTGCCGCCGCTCCGGCGATGGCCGGAATGCGACGAGCGGAACGACGTGACGTCATGGTTTTCCTATCTGTCCCCCGACTTGCTGTAGAACCGCTGTCAACGCGGCTCGTCGTCAAAACCTTATCCGATATGCGAAGAATTCCTCAGGTGATTTAGCCGCAGGCGTAGCGGCAACAGAAACCCCGGACGGCGCTGCCGACGCTTGACGGTGTCGGTGGGTGGGTGTTTACTCGTCCTATCGAACATATTTTCGAATGAATAGTGATTCGGATGAGGTGAAAGGTGCTGTTGTGACGGCGGCAATGAGCCTGGACCGGCATCGGGTTGACCGTGCTGAGCAGGTAGAACACCTTCGCCGCAAGATGGCGGCGATATCGGGGAAGGTGGGTCAGGGACGACGCGGCCAAGTGCCGTCGAACGACGCGCTTCCCGAGTCGGAAAGTTTGCTGCCGCTGCCAGAATCCCTGACCGAGCTTCTGCCGACCACGTTGCCGCGGGGAACGGTGGCGGTGCTGTCGGGTGCCCGGTCGCTGACCTTGAGCATGGTGGCGGCGGTGACGGCAGCGGGCGGGCATGCGGCCATCGTCGGCCAGCCCGACGTCGGTCTGCTTGCGGCCGTGGAGATGGGAGCGGATCTGAGCCGGCTCGCCGTCATCCCCGAGCCGGGGGCGGATCCGGTCGAGGTGGCGGCGGTGCTGATGGACGGCATGGATCTGGTGGTGCTCGGCCTTGGCGGGCGTTCGGTGCCTGCGACGCGGGCACGGGCGGTGGTGGCCCGTGCGCGCCAGAAGGGTTGCACGCTGCTGGTCACCGGCGGCGATTGGCAGGGTGCGTCGGCCCGGCTCGAGGCCAGGGTCAGCGGCTACGAAGTGACCGGCGGCGGCCGACGCCGGGGTGTGGCCGGATCAGCCGGGTGCGGCTGGCCATGCGGGCAAGGGGACGGTCGTTCGGGTCGGTGCATGCGGTAGGCGGATGAGCGAGTCACGGGTGCTGGCCATCTGGTGCATGGACTGGCCGGCGGTGGCGGCGGCGGCCGCGGCGGAACTGCCGCCGACGTCTCCGGTGGCGGTGACACTGGCCAACCGGGTCATCGCCTGCTCGGCGTCGGCCCGTGCGGCCGGGGTGCGGCGTGGCCTGCGCCGGCGGGAGTCCCAGGCCAGATGCCCTGAGTTGCACGTCGTCACCGCCGATCCCGCTCGCGACGCCCGCCATTTCGAAGGCGTGACCGCCGCGGTGGACGACTTGGTGCCGCGTGCCGAGGTGCTGCGACCCGGCCTGCTGGTGTTGCCGGTGCGCGGCGCGGCGCGCTACTTCGGGTCCGAGCAGACCGCGGCGGAGCGGCTGGTCGATGCGGTGGCCGCGGCGGGCGCCGAATGCCAGGTCGGAATCGCCGACCGGCTGCCGACCGCGGTGTTCGCCGCCCGCGCAGGGCGGATCGTCGAACCCGGGAAGGACGCGGTGTTCTTGTCGGCGCTGTCGATCCGGCAGCTGGCCACCGAACCGAGCCTGGCCGCACCGGGCCGCGAAGACCTGGCGGACCTGTTGTGGCGCATGGGAATCCGGAACATCGGACAGTTCGCCGCCCTGTCCCGTAGCGACGTGGCCTCCCGGTTCGGAGCCGACGCGGTGGAGGCGCATCGCTTCGCCCGCGCCGAGCCGGGCCGTGGGCCGTCGGGACGCGAGCCGCCGCCGGAGCTCGACGCCGTGATGAACTGTGACCCGCCGATCGACCGGGTGGATGCGGCGGCGTTCGCCGGTCGGTCACTGGCCGGCGAGCTGCACCGGAGCCTGGAGTCGGCGGGCGTCGGCTGCACCAGGCTGGCCATCCATGCCGTGACCGCCAACGGTGAAGAGCTGAACCGGGTTTGGCGTTGTGCGGAACCACTGACCGAGGACGCCACCGCAGACCGGGTGCGCTGGCAGCTGGACGGTTGGCTGAATCGCCGCAATCCCAACGACCGGCCGACCGCGCCGGTCACCGTGCTGAGGCTGCATCCGGTGGAGGTGGTGTCGGCCGGGGCGCTGCAACTGCCGCTGTGGGGTGGCATAGGTGAAGAGGACCGGCTGCGCGCCCGTCGCGCGCTGGTGCGGGTTCAGGGTCTGCTCGGGCCGGAGGCAGTTCAGGTGCCGGTGCTCAGCGGCGGCCGTGGACCCGCCGAGCGAATCACGCTGACCCCGTTGGGCGACGAGCTGGTGCCGCAGGCCGACCCGAGCCAGCCGTGGCCGGGACAACTGCCAGAGCCATCGCCGACCGTGCTGCTCGACGATCCCGTCGAAGTGCTCGACGGCGAGGGCAATCCGGTGCGGGTGACCGGCAGGGGATTGTTCTCCGCCGAGCCTGCGCGGCTGGCCGCCCCTGGCAGGGACGGTCGATTGTCATGGTGGGCAGGACCATGGCCGGTCGACGAGCGGTGGTGGGATCCGGACCGCAAGGCAGGGCGCACCGCACGGGCTCAGGTGCTGGTCGACGGAGACCCGGGGCAGGCGCTGCTGCTGTGCTACCGGCAGCGGCGGTGGTACCTGGAAGGAATCTACGAGTAGTCAACTCGCCTTCGCGATGTCCGGCAGCTTCCATGTCCTGTCGAACAGCGCTTGATCGGGTCCATAGAATCGGAAGATCACCTCGAAAGTGTTGCACGCCTTGGTCGGAACCCAGTTCGCCGATTGGCCGTCGGGTGCCACGGGACCGAACCAGATGTCGACAGAACCGTCGTCGTTCGACGCGAGGTCCGGCGATATCGACGACCGGCTGGACCACGGAGTGTCGCGGATCAGGGCGTGGGTCCTGCCGTCGTAGGCCGTCGCCGACCAGTACTGGTGCACCGGCGCGGACGGGGGCACATGGAGACGATACGTGCTGCTACCGTCGAGCCTGTTGCCCTTGCTGTCCTTGAGCGCCATCAAGTAGAACTGTCCTGCGCCAAGGTGTTTGGCGCTGAAGTATCCCATCGCATAAGCGACGGCGCGGCTGTCGACGGGATAGTCGTCCGGGTCGGCGAAGTTCGTCGACAAGCCCTCGACAACCTCGCCGGACGCGGGCACATGCCAATGGCCGCCGTCGAAATAGGGCGGTGGGAAGTATGAGGTTTCCAGCCGGTTCGCCAACCACGAATGCGCCTCGTGTGCCGCCAGATTGAAGATCCGCCGTGGCTTGTCGCCGGGAGCGAACGGTTTTCCCTTTTCGATCCCGAGGGTCTTCAGCGTGTCGATCATCGCTTTGTCGCGGGCCAGCCACGGCTCGGTCTGCACGACGGCGTTCAACGCATCGAAGAAGCGCGCGTCGTAGGGGATCGTCGCGTCGAACAGGACGCCGTTCGCATCGATGAAGGTGGTTTCTGGAGGGTCGGCCGCCGCTGAGAGTGGATATACGCGAACGCGTTTGCCGTAGGCAACGGCGTCGGCGATGTCGGTGTCAGCGGAACTCCGGTAGTTCGAGCGCAGCAACGCATAGGACTGGTAGGTCGGCGAGGGCGATGCGAGGTAGCCGTCGGGGATGTCGCCGTCATGATCGGGCGGCAGGATGAGGTACCTGCCTCCTTCGCCTTGGTCGGCACCGGCGGGCCCGACGTCGGTGATCGCCGTCTGCCAGCAGTCGTCGACCGAGCCGACGATCGTGCCGTTACCGGCCGGGGGGATCTCCAGCACCACCGGCCCGACGTCCCTCGTGTTGAGGAACGGCATGAAATAGATGGTGTCGGGGTTGGGTGTCAGCGTCTGGTTCTTCCAGCCGACCGGTCGCGACCAGAACACGATTTGGTTGGCCGCCCCGCCCAGCTTGACCATCTGCCTGCGCATCAGCTCGTAGTTGACGGCGGGCATTCCCCAGATCACCGCTTCGATGGCGCGACGATGAAATGCCCGGTCGGCGATTTCGGCCGGGTTGGACGGCGGACCCGCTGACGGTTCCGGCCGTTGCCACAGCGTGCGCATGGCGCGCCTCCCACGTCGGGTTGCCGCCATTCAACCGCAGGTCAACCCAAATTGCGGGCGAATCGGCCGACGCGCGCGATGAACCGGTCGAAGAACGCAACCGGATCGACTTCAATACCGATGAGCGCGTTCGGTTCTCGGCCCCATCGGCCGGACCAGTCGGCGATCGTCATGCCCCGTGTCAACGTGCCGGTCAGTTCGACGTCGACGGTTGCAGGCCGGACGGTGACGATGTCGGGATCGAGCGCCACCCCGGCGGCCAGCGGGTCGTGCAGGTGCGCGAGGTAGCCCTCGTCCTGGTCGAAGTGGAACTCGAAGTAGAACCGCATGGCGTCCTCGAGCACCCGGATCAACGGGTTGGCGGCCGCCGACCGGGTGCCGCGGTCGTCGAGCACGCTCATCGGCGCCGTCGGCGAGTCCGCCTCGGCCGCCAGCCTGCCGAACAGCGCGGGCGTCATCGCAACGTTCTCGGTCAGGTTCAGCCCCAACACGATCGGGAGATGTCGCGGCGGGTCCAGTCCCCATGCCGCGGACCAGACGGCGAAGACTTCATGGGCGGCCTCGGGGTCGACGCTGATGTTCCACTCCGCGACCGGTGTGGTGTTCCCGCGGTATTCGAATGCCCCGCCCATGATCACCAGCCGGCGCAGCAGCGTGGGCAACGCGGGCTCCTGGCGTATCGCCAGGGCCAGATTGGTCAGTGGGCCGGTCGCAACGCCGATCAGTTCGCCGGGATGGGCGTGCGCGGCCTCGATCCACGCCTGCGCGGAGTCGTATTCGGTCAGCAGGCGATCGGTCGACGGCAAGGTGGCATACCCGAGTCCGTGCGGGCCATGGGTGTCTTCGGCCGTACGGAGCGGCGCAGCTCACCGGCTGCTCGGAGCCCTTGGACACCGGTATGCCTTCGACACGGCACAACTCCAGCAGGCCGAGATTGTTCTGGCAAACCTGTTGCACCGGAACGTTTCCCGCGGTCGATGCGATGCCGACGAGTTCTGCGTCGGAGCTGCCGAACAGGTAGACCAGCGCCATCGCGTCGTCTACTCCCGTGTCGACGTCAGCGAAAACGGGCTGCGGCACGCGGGTAACCATACCGCCGCGGGCGGTCTACCAGTGCACGCCCGGCACCAAGCGAACCGCGCGCTTGACCGGCCGCGGCAGCCTCACTTTGGTGACCGCCCTGACGGGTCGCCTCGGCCGCCGTGACGGAGCGCGCGATCCCGGGGCCTCGTCGAGGCCGCGGGCCGCCGCCGAGTCCGGATAGCCCAGGTACAGCTGGTGCAGCACCCGCCGCGACAGTTTCGGCGTGAAGTAGTTGCCGACGTCGGCCAGCGTGCCCAATCGGCGTGTCGATCCTCGCGGGCTTCTCGACGAGACCGCGCACCACCATCGCCGCGGCGTGCTCGGCGCTGATCGGCGGCACCGGGTTGAGCCGTCGCGACGGCGCGATCATCGGCGTGCGCACCAGCGGCATGTGGATGTTGGTGAAGGTGATGTGGTCGGACAGCGTCTCCGTCGACACCACGTCGGAGAACGCGTCCAGTGCCGCCTTGGTCGGCAGGTAGGAGCTGTACTTCGGGTTGCGGGCCTGCACGCCTGCGCTCGACACGTTGACGACGTGGCCGAACCGGCGTTCGCGCCAGTGCGGCAGCAGGGCCAGCACCATCCGCACGGCGCCGAAGTAGTTGACCGCCATCACCCGTTCGTAGTCGTGCAGCCGATCGGTCGACGCGATCACCGACCGGCGGATCGACCGGCCCGCGTTGTTGACCAGGTAGTCGACGTGACCGAACCGGCCGAGGATGTCCTTGACGGTGTGCTCCACCGAAGTGCCGTCGGTGACGTCGCAGGTGAACGCGTGCGCCTGCCCGCCTGCGGCGCGGATCTCGGCGACCAGGTCATCGAGTGCGTCGGCGTTGCGGGCCAGCGCGAATACCGTCGCACCGCGCTCGGCCACCGCGATCGCCGACGCGCGGCCGATGCCGCTGGAGGCGCCCGTGATGATGACGTGCTTACCGACCAGCGGGACCTGCCGGATCGTCCCGCCGGGCCCGGTCGGGATCGAGGTGCTCGGCCCAGTACCGCCACAGCTTCGGTGCATACGACGCGAACTCCGGGACCGCTATGCCGGTGCCCTGCAACGCTTCCCGTGTGTTTTCGGCGGTGAACGTCGGCATCAGGTCGACGACGTCGAGGATCTCGGCGGGAATGCCCAACTGTGTCGCCGCCATGTTGCGCAGCACCTTGGCGCGTCCGGTCGCCCGCAGGAACGGTGTCGCCGCACCCCTCGGCAGCGAGCCGCGCAGCCGCGGCAGGCCTGCCGCGTCGGAGATCCCGCGGTAGATGCCGCGCAGCCCGATGCTGTCGGGCGCGGTGAGGTGGAACGTCTGGCCGTCGCGGTCAGGTGCGTGGATCAGTTCGGTCAGCGCATCGACGACGTAGTCGACGGGGACGATGTTGGTGCGGCCGGTGTCGGGCAGCAGTATCGGGGTGAACGAGGGCAGCTTCGCCAGCTTCGCCAGGATGCCGAAGAAGTAGTAGGGGCCGTCGACCTTGTCCATCTCGCCGGTCCGCGAATCGCCGACGACCACGGCGGGCCGGTAGATCCGGTAGCGCAGCGCCGGGCTCCGAGCGCACCAGCAGCTCGGCCTCGAACTTGGTCTGGTGATAGGGCGTCGGCAGGTCCTGGGCGACGTCGAAATCGTCTTCGGTGTATTCGCCGCGATGGGTGCCTGCCACCGCGATCGACGACACGTGGTGCAGCGTCGCGCCGAGCCGGCGGGCCAGGGCGATGACCGCCCTTGTGCCCTCGACGTTCGCGGCGCGCTGTGCGTCCTCGGCGACGGTGATGTCGTAGATCGCGGCGCAGTGCACCACGTGATCGACGGCGCCCAGCTCGGCGATGGTGTCGTCGGAGAGGCCGAGGTCCGTCTGCGGTGAGGTCTCCGACCAGGGACTTTGCCCGCTCACCCCATGGCTGGTCGCCCGCTGTGGCCAGCCGCTCGAACCTCGTCAGCGACTCCCGGCGGACCAGTACCCAGACCTCGGCGTCGGGGGAGCGGTCCAGAATTCGCGACACGACTCGGCGGCCAATAAACCCGGTACCGCCGGTAACGACATAGCGCATGCGGTCATGGTCGTCGGTTGCCCGACAAAGGTCAACGCAATGTGACGCGGTCGGTCAGTCGAGGTCTCTTGGCGCCGGTCCGTAGGCCCGGTCGAGGTCGCCCGCGCTGGCGCGAATCCGGGCGACGGTTGCGGTCAACGACCGCGCCTGCGACGCCGTCAGGCCGGGAAGGCCGAAGTCCTGTTTGCGCAGCGACTGGGTCGCGTCGTCGGCGACCTGTCGGCCGTCGGCTGTGATCGACACCAGCGTGGCCCGGCGGTCATTGGGGTGGGACTGCCGGTCGACCAGCTGCTTGGCTTCCAGCCGGTCGATCGCCAGCGTCACCGTGGTGGCGTGCACCATCAAGTGCCAAGCCAGCCTGCTGACCAGCCAGGTGCCGGTATCGCTCAGTTCGAGCGCCTTGAGGATCTGGTAGTCGGTCAGGCTGATCTTGAAGTCGGCTCTGAGGTGATGGTCGAGGGTCGCCGTCATCAGGTGGTGCAGTCGCAGCACAGACGTCATCGCCAGGAAGGCGGACGGGTCGTCGTCGCTGTGCTGTTGCCAGTAAAACCGCATCCACTGCACCGGGTCGTGCTGCTGTTTGCGCGTCAGCTCGGACCCGTTCATCGAGATTGTGCTCGTCGTTACCCCGCCCACCGCCTATCCGTATCCAAAAATGTGGCCGCTCAATCCCCGTGCAGGTCGGAGCGCTATCGTCCGAGTCGACCCGAAGGGAGTGTCAATGCCGATCGACCCGAACGCGATAGGCGCGAAAACCAATCCGCACGTCTTCGAATGGACCGACCGAGACACACTGCTCTACGCGCTCGGAGTCGGTGCAGGCCTCGACGACCTGGCGTTCACCACGGAGAACAGCCACGACATTCCGCAACAGGTGCTGCCCACGTATGCCGTCATCGCCTGCACGGGATTCGCCGCCGCGGGCAAGATCGGCAGCTTCAACTTCGCCATGCTGCTGCACGGGTCGCAGGAGATCCGGCTGTACGAGCCGCTGCCGCCCGCAGGCAAGCTGAGCGTCGTCGGCGAGGTCGCCGACATCCAGGACAAGGGCGAGGGCAAGAACGCGATCGTCATGCTCAAGGCCACGGGCACCGACCCGGACATCGGGCAAGGTCGTCGCCGAGACGATGGCGACCGCCGTCATCCGCGGCGAGGGCGGCTTCGGCGGACAACCCGGCCAGCGGCCCGTGGCACCGGAGATCCCCGACCGTGAGCCCGACTCGCGGGTGGTGCTGCCCACCCGCGAGGACCAGGCACTGATCTACCGGTTGTCCGGCGACCGCAATCCGCTGCACAGCGATCCCTGGTTCGCCCGCGAACTGGCCGGCTTCCCCAAGCCGATCCTGCACGGGCTGTGCACCTACGGGGTGGCGGGCCGTGCGCTGGTCGGTGAGCTCGGCGGCGGCGACGCGACCAAGGTCACCGCGATCGCGGCGCGGTTCACCTCGCCGGTCTTTCCCGGCGAGACACTGACCACCTCGATCTGGCGCACCGAACCCGGTCATGCGGTGTACCGCACCGAGGCGGCGAACCCCGACGGCTCGAACGCGCGGCTGGTGCTCGAGGACGGCGTCGTCGAATACACCGACTGAGTCGCCCTCGGTGGTACAGGATGTCCACCATGAAGCTGGTCGTGGGTTACCTGGCCACACCCGGTGGCGCAGACGCGGTGGCTCTCGGCACCCGGCTGGCCCGGACGCTGGGTGCCGAGTTGGAGCTCTGTATCGTCCTGCCACCCGACCGGGTGGCGCCTGCGCGCTTGTCGGTCGGGGACTATGAAAACGTCCTCGCCGAGCAGGCGCAGAGGTGGCTGAAGGAGGCGGAGGTAGGCGGCGACGTCGTCGCACACAGCCATGTGAGCTTCGCGGACTCCTTCGCCGACGGTCTGCTCAAGGAGGTCGCACGCCTCGAGGCGGACGCCATCGTGGTGGGCGGCTCGGGTGGTGGGTTGGCTGGACCCTTCTCGCTGGGCTCGGTGGTCAACGAGCTGCTGCACTCGTCGCCGGTGCCGGTGATGGTCGCGCCGCGAGGCACCCGCCATTCGGATGTCGAACGGGTCCGCGAGGTGACATGCGCGATCGGCGAGCGTCAGGGCGCAGATCTGTTGCTGCGCAGCGCGGTTCGGTTCAGCAAGGCCGCGGGCACACCGCTGCGCTTGGTGTCGCTTGTGGCACTCGACCCGACGTTCGGCCGTCTTCGCGGTGACGCGGATGCCGTTCGCGAGCGTGCGCTCGACCACGCCAAGCAGACCCTGGAGGCCGCGAAAGACGCCTTGCCCGAGGCTATTCCGGTGACGTCGACGATCGTCGACGGAGCCACCGTGGAAGATGCGGTCAGCAAGCTCGACTGGCGCGACGGTGACTTGATCATGGTCGGGTCGAGCAGGCTCAGCGCGCCAAAGCGCCTGTTCCTCGGCTCGACTGCCGCGAAGATGCTGCGCGTGCTCGACGTACCGATGATGGTCGTGCCGAGAGACGAGACTCGGCGCCGACGCCCTGCCCTGAACCAAGGCCGTTTGACCGGTGATTGGTGACTATTGGCCCATGTCCGGCGCATCGCAGGCCCGTAGCTTGTTGACATGTCTGAGTCATTGACCCATCGAGGCATCTTGGTGGGTGTCGACGGTTCTGGGCGTCGATGGCCGCGGTGGCGTGGGCGACCCGAGATGCGGCGATGCGCAACATCTCGCTCACACTCGTGCACGTCGTGGTGCCGGTGGTGGCCGGCGCCGCAACGTCGCCGGAGGTCACCGCAGGCACCGATTTCTTCAAGTGGCAGGAAGAGCAGTCCCTGCGCGTTCTCGAAGACGCGCGCAAGACCGTCGCGGATTGCTCGCGGGATGCCTCGCCCGCAATGGTGCACAGTGTGGTCTTGCACGGCGGAGCGGTCGCCACGCTCGTCGACCTGTCGAAGGATGCCGACATGATCGTCGTCGGCGCGCGGGGGCAAGGCGCGTTCAGCCGGGCTCTGCTGGGTTCTGTCAGTACCGGTCTTGTCCATCATGCGCATTGCCCGGTCACCGTCGTCCATGACGACCCGCCTGCCGTGGCTGCGAATGCCCCTGTGCTGGTGGGTATCGACGGCTCGCCGGCCTCGCTGTCGGCGACCGAGATGGCCTTCGATGAGGCATCGCGACGCGGGGTGGACCTGGTGGCTCTGCATGCGTGGCGCGACATCTCGAATTACGAGTTGCCCGGGTTGGAAGTCGAAGCGATGGAAGCCGAGGCGAACATCGCGCTGTCCGAGCGTCTGGCGGGTTTCGAGGAGCGGTACCCCGACGTGAAAGTGCATCGTGTCGTCGTCTGCGACCAGCCGGCTCGTCAGTTGGTCGAGCACGCGAAGAGCGCACAGCTGGTGGTGGTGGGAAGCCACGGCAGGGGCGGGTTCGCGGG
The DNA here is from genome assembly GCA_963813275.1 of uncultured Actinomycetota bacterium. Classification (GTDB taxonomy): domain Bacteria; phylum Actinomycetota; class Actinomycetes; order Mycobacteriales; family Mycobacteriaceae; genus Mycobacterium. The sequence goes on from CAWEYH010000014.1 coordinate 106,702, forward strand.
CATGCTTCTGGGTTCGGTCAGCACCGCCGTCGTGCACGCGGTCAAATCGCCGGCGATCATCGCCCGGAAGCGATAGGCCGACCAGCTCAACCAACCGACTCGTCTATCGAACGCATGTTCGATAGACTGATCGGATGGGTTGGCATACCGGGCCGCCGAGCTGGACCGAGATGGAGCGGGTGCTCACCGGCAAGCCGCGCCGTGCCGGGTGGCCCATCGACGAGCAGATCGGTGATGGCGGTGACAGCCCGGCCTGGTCACGCAAGCGCGGAAGCTATCAGCCGCTGGATGTACAGCGGCCTGTGCTCGTCGGTCCCGTACGCCGAGTTGCACGCGCATTCGGCGTACAGCTTCCTCGACGGCGCCAGCACGCCGGAGGAACTCGTCGAGGAGGCCGCCCGGCTCGATCTGCGCGCCATCGCGCTGACCGACCACGACGGGCTCTACGGGGTGGTGCGCTTCGCCGAAGCCGCCAAGGAACTCGACATCGCGACGGTGTTCGGCGCGGAGTTGTCCCTCGGCGGCGGCGACCGCACCGAGGAGCCCGATCCCCGCGGGCCGCATCTGCTGGTGCTTGCCCGTGGCCCCGAGGGGTATCGACGGCTGTCGCGCCAGTTGGCGACGGCGCATCTTGCCGGCGGTGAAAAGGGCGAACTGCGCTACGACTTCGACGCGCTGACCGAGGCGGCGGGCGGGCACTGGCACATTCTGACCGGATGCCGCAAAGGCCATGTCCGCCAGGCACTTTCCACCGGCGGTCCGGAAGCCGCGGAGAACGGCGCTGGCCGATCTGGTTGACCGGTTCGGCGCGCGACCGGGTCAGCATCGAGCTGACCCACCACGGGCATCCGCTCGACGACGAGCGCAACGCCGCGCTTGCCGAGCTGGCACCGCGGTTCGGCGTCGGCGTCGTCGCCACCACCGCAGCCCACTTCGCCGAGCCGTCACGGGGCAGGCTGGCGATGGCCATGGGTGCGATCCGGGCCCGCAACTCGATCGACGAGGCGGCCGGTTATCTTGCGCCACTGGGTGGTTCGCACTCTGCGGTCGGGCGAGGAGATGGCGCGGGTGTTCGCGCATTGCCCCGAGGTGGTGACGGCCGCGGCCGAGCTCGGCGAGCAGTGCGCGTTCGGGCTGGCGCTCATCGCCCCGCAGCTGCCGCCGTTCGACGTCCCAGACGGGCACACCGAGGACAGCTGGCTGCGGCATCTGGTGATGATGGGCGCCCGTAACCGCTACGGACCGCCAGAACAGGCGCCGCGGGCATACCAGCAGATCGAGCACGAGCTGAAAATCATTGCCCAGCTGACGTTTCCGGGCTATTTCCTGGTGGTGCACGACATCACCCGGTTCTGCAGGGAGAACGGCATCCTTGCCCAGGGCCGGGGATCGGCGGCCAACTCGGCGGTCTGCTACGCCCTCGGCGTCACCAACGTCGATCCGATCGCCAACGAGTTGCTGTTCGAGCGGTTTCTGTCCCCGGCGCGCGACGGACCACCCGACATCGACATCGACATCGAATCGGATCTGCGGGAGAAGGCCATCCAGTACGTCTACGACCGCTACGGCCGCGACTACGCCGCCCAGGTCGCCAACGTCATCACCTACCGCGGCCGCAGCGCGGTGCGTGACATGGCCCGCGCGCTCGGGTTCTCGCAGGGGCAGCAGGACGCGTGGAGCAAGCAGATCGGCCAGTGGGGCAACCTCACCGAATCGACTCACGTCGACGACGTTCCGGAACCGGTGATCGACCTGGCCAAGCAGATCTCGAACCTGCCGCGGCACATGGGCATCCACTCCGGCGGCATGGTGATCTGCGACCGGCCGATCGCCGACGTGTGCCCGGTGGAGTGGGCGCGAATGGAGAACCGCAGCGTGCTGCAGTGGGACAAAGACGACTGCGCGGCAATCGGTTTGGTGAAGTTCGACCTGCTCGGTCTCGGCATGCTCTCGGCATTGCACTACTGCATCGACCTGGTGGCCGAACACAAGGGCATCGACGTCGACCTGGCCAAACTCGACCTCTCCGAGCCCGCGGTGTACGAGATGCTGCAGCGCGCCGATTCCGTCGGGGTGTTCCAGGTGGAGTCCCGCGCGCAGATGGCCACGCTGCCCCGGCTGAAGCCGCGGGTGTTCTACGACCTGGTCGTCGAGGTGGCGCTGATCCGGCCTGGGCCGATCCAGGGCGGGTCGGTGCACCCGTACATCAAGCGCCGCAACGGGGAAGAACCCGTCGTCTACGACCACCCGTCGATGGAGCCGGCGCTGCGAAAGACGTTGGGGGTGCCGCTGTTTCAGGAACAGCTCATGCAGCTCGCGGTCGACTGCGCCGGCTTCACGGCCGCCGAGGCCGACCAGTTGCGCCGCGCGATGGGGTCCAAGCGGTCGACCGAGCGGATGCGCAGGCTGCGCGGCCGGTTCTACGACGGCATGCGCGAACGGCACGGCATCACCGGCGAGGTGGCCGACCGGATCTACGAGAAGCTGGAGGCGTTCGCCAATTTCGGTTTCCCGGAAAGCCATTCGCTGTCCTTCGCCTCGCTGGTGTTCTACTCGTCGTGGTTCAAGCTGCACCATCCCGCCGCGTTCTGCGCGGCGCTGCTGCGGGCCCAGCCGATGGGCTTCTACTCACCGCAGTCGCTGGTCGCCGATGCCCGTCGGCACGGCGTCACCGTGCACGGGCCCGACGTCAACGCCAGCCTGGCGCACGCCACGCTGGAGAACGCGGGCACCGAGGTGCGGCTGGGGATCGGCAGCGTCCGCCACATCGGTGACGAGCTGGCCGAGCAGATCGTCGAGGAGCGAAAAGCCAACGGGCCGTTCGGTTCTCTGCTGGATCTGACCGGTCGGGTGCAGCTGTCCGTGCCGCAGACCGAAGCGCTGGCGACGGCGGGGGCGCTGGGCTGCTTCGGGATCACCCGCCGCGAAGGGCTGTGGGCCGCAGGTGCGGCGGCCACCCAGCGGCCGGACCGGCTGCCCGGCGTCGGGTCGTCGTCGCACATTCCCGCGCTGCCCGGCATGACCGAGCTGGAACTGGCGGCCGCCGATGTCTGGGCCACCGGCGATCTCGCCGGACAGCTATCCCACCCAGTTCCTGCGGGCGGACCTCGACGCGATCGGCGTCGTCCCCGCCGATCAACTGCTGTCGGTGCCCGACGGCACCCGGGTGCTGGTGGCCGGTGCGGTGACCCACCGGCAGCGGCCCGCGACGGCGCAGGGCGTGACGTTCATCAACCTCGAGGACGAGACCGGCATGGTCAACGTCCTGTGCTCACCGGGGGTGTGGGCGCGCCATCGCAAGCTGGCGCAGACGGCGTCGGCGATGGTGATCCGGGGCATGGTGCAGAACGCCAGCGGTGCGGTCACCGTCGTCGCCGACCGGATGGGCAGGCTCGACATGCGGGTGGCCTCCCGCAGCCGCGATTTCCGCTAGGCACTGAGCGCCGGCGTGAGGTGCTTACGGCTCGCACGTCGTTGCGTGACGCATTCGCCGTGGCCGACTACCGGCGCGAATGTAGTCTCGGCGACATGACCTTGAATCTGTCCGTCGATGAAGTCCTGACCACCACCCGCTCGGTGCGCAAGCGACTCGATCTGGAGAAGCCGGTGCCGCGCGAGGTGCTGATGGAATGTCTCGACTTGGCGCTGCAGGCGCCGACGGGTTCCAACTCGCAGGGCTGGCAGTGGGTCTTCGTCGACGACCCGGAGAAGAAGAAGGCGCTCGCCGACATCTACCGGCACAACGCGACGCCCTACCTCGACGCGCCCAAGCCCGAGTACGGCGACGTCCGCGACGAGCAGACGGCCGCTGCGTCACGAGTTCGGCGAAGTACCTCAACGAACATCTGCACGAGGTGCCGGTGATGATGATCCCGTGCCTGGAGGGCCGTCCCGACGGTGCGCCCGCCGGGCTGAGCGCCGGGTTCTGGGGTTCACTGCTGCCCGCGGTGTGGAGCTTCATGCTGGCGCTGCGCTCGCGCGGCCTCGGCTCGGCGTGGACGACGCTGCACCTCGTCGGCAAGGGCGAGAAGCAGGCCGCCGAGGTCCTCGGCATCCCGTTCGACGAGTACAGCCAGGGCGGCCTGTTCCCGATCGCCTACACCAAGGGCACCGACTTCAGGCGTGCCAAGCGGCTGCCCGCCGAGCAGTTCGCGCACTGGAACTCGTGGTGAGCTCAGACCGCACCGCTGAAGCCGTGCTGGCGCCACGCCTCGTAGACGGCGACCGCCGCGGCGTTCGACAGGTTCAGCGAGCGCCTGCCCGCCAGCATCGGGATGCGCACCCGCGACGTGATGTGCGGGTCGGCCAGGGTGTCGGCGTCCAGGCCGGTGGGCTCGGGGCCGAACATCAACACGTCGCCGGCCTGGTAGGCGACGTCGGCGAACGACGTCGTCGCGTGCGCGGTGAACGCGTACACCCGGGTGGGAGCGATGGCGTCCCACGCGCTGTCCAGACTCGGGTGCACGGTGACCGACGCCAGGTCGTGGTAGTCCAGCCCGGCCCGTCGCAGCTTGGGTTCGGACAGCTCGAAGCCGAGCGGCTCGACCAGGTGCAGTTCGCAGCCCGTCGCGGCGACCATGCGGATCGCGTTGCCGGTGTTGGGCGCGATGCGGGGGGAGAAGAACATCACCCGGAACATTTGACGATGATTGCAGGCGGGCCTGCGGGCATTTGCTCGAACGCCATGGAACTGTCCTAAGAGAGAACCCGCGAACTCTGTCTGTTCAGTAAGAATTGTGGAACCGGCAGCGCGCTACTGGCATACTCGATCAATTGCCAGGCGAAGAACGCCAGCCCGCACGTGGGCAAAATCAGCAGGAAGCGTTATGAACGACGCTCCATTATGAAAAAGACGGACTCGCGGCCGGTAGCGCGGTGGGGCAGCAATGACCACGTTCATCGCAGCAAGACCGCGTGGACGGACTTGGTCGATCGACGACGATGCCGAGGCGCCCGCGCCGCCCAAACGTCCGTCCCGATGGTCGCTGAAGAATTGGCCGGTCCGCTGGAAGGTGTTTGCGATCGTTCTGGTGCCGCTGATTCTGGCCGGCGCCTTCGGCGGGTTGCGCATCTACTCGAACGCGATCGAGGCCCGTGACCTGCAACGCGCCGCCGACCGCGCCGAAATGGTGCCCGCGATCGTTAGCTACATGAACGCGCTCAACGGCGCGATCCTGGCGCCGTCGGCCGGTGGCGACACCCAGGCCGCGATGAGCACCTTCGACTCCAGCCGCGCGGAGCTGCAGCGTCGGCTCAACGACACGCCCGACGTCCCGCCCGACGTCCGCAAGGGCGTCACGAGCATGCTCGACGGCGGCCAGGCGCTGCTGGACAAGGTCACGTCGAACAGCATCGGCCTGCGTCGACCGGGTCACGCCTACGCGCCGATCCTGCTGACCGCCGAGGACGCGATCACCGGCTCGGTTCGCGTCGACGACGAGCGCATCCGCACCGAGACGCAGGGCCTGACCCGCGCCGTCGGCGCCCGCGGTCAGATGATGATGGAGCAGCTGCTGGTCAACCTCGGCGCCGAGCTGCCCGAGCCCGAGCAGCGCACGCGCATGATCACCCTGGCGGGCACCGAGCCGTCGACGCTGTTCGGCATGAGCCAGGTGCTCGGCATCGGCTCGCCGGAGGCCAAGCAACTGCAGGCCGAGTACGTGCAGGCGGACGGCACTCATCTCCGACCCGACCGTCCCGCTGGTCAACAACCCGGACATGACGGCGTCGCTGCAGACCACCGACCAGATCGCCGCCAAGATGATCGACGCGACGGTGCCCGCGGTGACCGGCGCGGTCAAGGCCGAAGCCTCCGCCGCGCGCACCGAAGCCATCCGCGACTCGGCGATCGTGCTCGGGGCGATCCTGCTGGCGCTGCTGCTCGTCATCCTGGTGGCGCGCTCGCTGGTCCGGCCGCTGCGCACGCTGCGCGACAGCGCCCTTCGGGTCGCCCACGACGACCTGGCGCACGAGATCGACGCGGGTGCGCGCAGGCAAGGAGCCCGGGCCCGTCCAGCCCATCCCGGTGCACACCACCGAGGAAGTCGGCCAGGTCGCCCACGCCGTCGACGAGCTGCACGAGCAGGCCGTCTTCCTGGCAGGCGAGCAGAGCCGGCTGCAGCTACAGGTCGGCGACATGTTCGAGACGCTGTCGCGGCGCAGCCGAACGCTGGTCGATCAGCAGCTCTCGCTCATCGACCGGCTGGAGCGCAACGAGGAGGATCCCGACCGCCTGGAGAGCCTGTTCCGGCTCGATCACCTGGCCGCGCGGATGCGCCGCAACGGCGCCAACCTGTTGGTGCTCGCCGGCGCCAAGGTGCCGCGCGAACAGGCCGACGCCGGTGCCGGTCGCGGCGATCATCAACGCCGCGGCCTCCGAGGTCGAGGACTACACCCGCGTCGTCACCGCGACGGTGCCCGACAGCGAGATCGTCGGATCGGTGGCAGGCGACCTCGTGCACCTGCTCGCCGAGCTGCTCGACAACGCGCTGCGCTACTCGCCGCCGATTTCGCAGGTGCGGGTGTCGGCCGTGCACACAGGAAACGGCGGGCTGGTCATCGAGGTCAGCGACATCGGGCTCGGCATGACCGAATCCGATCTGCGGGTCGCCAACACCCGCCTGCAGTCCGGTGGCGAGGTGACCCCGTACACCGCCCGCCACATGGGTCTGTTCGTGGTCGGACGCCTCGCCCAGCAGCACGGGCTGGTGGTCCGGCTGCGCAGCACCATTGCGGGCGAACCGAATTCGGGCACCACCGCCGGTGTGTACGTGCCGTCCGAGCTGATCGTGCGCGTCGGTATGCGTGACCAGATCGACACCGGGTCGCACATCACACCCGCCGACGCGCACTCAGGCATCGCGACCGCACTGGCCCTCGACGAGGTGAACGGCTACGACGAGTACGGCGACGAGGTCGGCGTTGACCAGCTCAACGGCCACTCCGAGGTGCCCGTGACGCTGTTGCCGCAACGCAGTCCCGGTGCCAGCGGCATCTCCGATTCCGGTGCCGCGCTCGACGAGGAGCTGCCGCCGGAGCCCGACACTGGAGCCCGAGCACGAGCCTTGGGACGAGCCCGTCGCCGACGAGTCGAGGCAGGCGCCCGTCGACACCTCCTCGTTCTTCGCGTCCCGCGCTCAGGCGTCGAGCAACGGTGTTCACGCGCCGACAGCACGAGGCCGAGGTCGAAGCCGAGCCGGAGGAATCGCCGGAGATCGCCGCAGACTGAAGAATCCTCGACGACGGCGGGCGCCGAGGACGCGATCTACCAGAGGATGCTCTCCGAGTGGCTGGTCGATCCCACCGAGCTGGCCAACAGCAGCGACCTGAATTGGGAGTCGGTCTGGGACCACGGCTGGTCGGCTGCGGAGGCCGCCGAGGATGCGCCGGTCGCGTCGCACACCGAGCAGGGACTACCGGTGCGCGATCCCGGCGCCCGGCTGGTGCCCGGTGCGGCGGGGACCGTAGCGCCAGGGCGCCAACGGCGGACATTCCAACGGGGGAGCGCACCGAAGCCACGAGGACGACGACGAGGTAGAGTCGGCGGCCGAATTCACTACCGGCGCACACGCGATTCCGGTACGCGATCCGGAAGCCGTTCGCGCGAGCATGGGCAGCCATTTCGGCGGTGTGCATGCCGCGCGATCGCACGCCCGAGAGACCAGAGGAACAGATAACGAATGACCTATCCGCCACGTTCGACGCAGCGTGATTCGCTCGACTGGCTGGTCTCGAAGTTCGCTCGCGAGGTATCCGGTGTCACCCACGCGGTTCTCGTGTCCGCGGACGGCCTGCTGATGGCCGCCAGCGAGCACATGCCGATCGAACGCGCCGACCAACTCGCCGCGGTGGCATCGGGGCTGGCCAGCCTGTCGACCGGCGCCTCGCAACTCTTCAACGGCGGATACGTGCTGCAGTCCGTCGTCGAGATGGAGAACGGTTACCTGCTGCTGATGCGGGTCGGCGACGGCTCCAACCTGGCGACGCTGGCCGCCACGGGCTGCGACATCGGACAGATCGGCTACGAGATGGCGATGCTGGTGGAGCGCGTCGGCAGCGTCGTTCAGTCGTCACGACGAGCACCGCAACACTCGTGAGCGGCCGATGGACGAACTCGAGTCGCGTGCACCCGAAGACCAACCGAGCCTGGTACGGCCGTACACACTGACCGCCGGGCGGACGGACTCCCGCGTCAACCTGCCGCTGGAGGCCCCGGTCGAGGCCATCGTCTCCGACAAGCCGCGTCGGTGGCCCGGAAACGATGTGCGCGGCCAGATCTGCGCGATGTGCGCGAACAACCCGTCGGTCGCCGAGATCGCCGCTCGTCTATCCTTGCCGCGTCGGCGTGGCTCGCGTGCTGATCGGTGATCTGGTGGCCGCAGGTCATCTGCGGGTGCGCACCACCCTGAGCGACCAGTCGACCATCGACGAGCGGCGCGAACTGATAGGAAGGACCCTCCGTGGCTTACGAGCACTCTGAGGGCCGCGCCACGGCGTCGACGAAGATCGTCATCTCCGGCGGTTTCGGCGTCGGTAAGACGACGTTCGTCGGCGCGGTTTCCGAGATCATGCCGCTGCGCACCGAGGCCATGGTGACCAATGCCTCGGAGGGGCTCGACGGCCTCGACGCCACACCGGAGAAGCGGACGACGACGGTCGCGATGGACTTCGGCCGGATCACTCTCGACGAGGACCTGGTGCTGTATCTGTTCGGCACTCCCGGCCAGCGCCGGTTCTGGTTCATGTGGGACGACCTGGTCCGCGGCGCCATCGGCGCCATCATCCTCGTCGACACCCGGCGGCTGCAGGACAGCTTCGCCGCGGTGGACTTCTTCGAGGCCCGCAACATGCCGTTCCTCGTCGCGATCAACGAATTCGACGATGCGCCAAGGTATCCCCCGCACGAGGTGCGCAAGGCGCTGGCGCTGTCCGACGACATACCGATCATCACCGTCGACGCCCGAGACCGGCACTCCTCGACGGCCGCGCTGATCGCGGTCACGGAGTACGCGCTGAACGTGCTCCCGTCGGTGCCCGGCTGATCGCGTGGTGGCCGAACCCGAAACTGTCTGGACCGAGCGCGAATTCACTGCGCACGATTTTCGCGACGACGATCTGAGCCGGCTGCGGACCGAGCGCGTGGTGTTCACCGAATGCGACTTCAGCGGGGTCGATCTGGGCGAGTCCGAGCATGTCGGCTCGGCCTTCCGCAACTGCACATTTCGCCGGACAACATTGTGGCACAGCATCTTTCGCCATTGCAGCATGCTGGGCTCGGTGTTCACCGAATGCCGGCTGCGTCCGGTGACGTTCGTCGAGGTGGATTTCACGCTGGCGGTGCTCGGCGAGTGCGACCTACGCGGCGTCGACCTGTCGGATTGCCGGCTGAGCGAAACCAGCCTGGTGAAGGCGGATCTGCGCAAGGCGGTGCTGCGACGTGCGGACCTGCGCGGCGCCCGCACTCAGAACGCCCGGCTCGACGAGGCCGATCTGCGCGGGCGCGCGCGTCGACCCGACGTTGTGGACCACCGCCGCCGTGCGCGGCGCGCAAGATCGACATCGAGCAGGCGCTGGCCTACGCCGCCGCGCACGGGCTCGACGTGCACGGCGAGTGACTGCGCCGAGACTGCGGCCAGATCATCCTTGAGCCCAAAAGTGCGATCTCCGCGCAGTTTCGGCGCGCGATCAGCCGCCCTTGAGGCGGATCTTCCACCGCACGAAGCTCAGGTAGCCGATGCAGATACACCCGAGCATGGCCATGTTGAACCACCACGCGCCGGGCGTGTGCTTCCAGTGCGAGTCCTGCGGAGTCAGCGGGCCGGGTACGAGCCTGATGAGGTCGATCGTCGACGCGGTGCTGGCGAATCCCCACCGCGCAGGCGTGATCCACGACAACTGGTCGAGCACGATCCGGCCGGTCACCGGGATCATGCCGCCCTGGAACACCAGCTGCGACATGATCGCGATCACCAGCAGCGGCATGATCTGCTCGTTCGACTTGGCCAGCGCCGAGAGCGCCAAGCCGACCATCGCCGCGGCGACGCAGCAGGCCGCCATGTCGGTGAACAGCTCGAGGCTTCGGTTGGGGATCACCGCGCCGCTGGTCACGGCTCCCGGGCCCCACTTCTTGCCCCAGATGTTGATGGCGACGACGATGCTCGACTGCACCACCGCGAACGCGGCGAAGACGAAGACCTTGGCCAACAGGTATGCGGTCGTGGACAATCCGACGGCCTGCTCGCGCAGGAAGATGGCCCGCTCGCCGATCAGGGCGCGGATCGTCAGGGCGGTGCCCATGAAGATGGCGCCGACGTTGAGCAGCACGAGGATCTGCCCCGGCTCGTTGGGCGCCTCACCACCCTTTATCGCGGGAACGGGCACGCCGAAGCCGACGTCTCCCGGCACTGACAGCGACAGCACACCCATGATGAACGGCAGAAACGCCAGGAAGATGAAGTAGCCGCGGTCGGAGACGATCAGCCTCATCTGGCGCCGCGCGATCGTCGAGAACTGTCGTCGCACGCTGGTGCGCGTCGGTTTACCGAGGTCCGCGGGCGTCTGAGCGGGCGGTTGCGGCGGCGTCGGCCCGTGCGCGGCGATGAATCGTTGGTGCGGCCGCGTCGGGGTCGCGCGCGACCGTGCTGAAGATGTCGGCCCAGTTAGTGGTGCCCATCGCCGCGCCGATCTGGCTGGGCGGCCCGCAGAACGCGGTCTTGCCGCCGGGCGCCAGCAGCAGCACCTGGTCGCACACGTCGAGGTAGGACAGCGAGTGGGTGACGACAAGCACCACGCGGCCCGCGTCGGCGAGCTGGCGCAGCATCGTCATGACCTGCCGGTCCAGCGCAGGGTCGAGGCCCGATGTCGGCTCGTCGAGGATCAGCAGCGACGGACCGGTCAGCAGCTCCATCGCCACGGATGCACGCTTGCGCTGACCGCCGGACAGCTTGTCGACGCGAGTGTCGGCGGTGCTGGGTCATCTCGAGTTCCTCGAGCACCTGCGCGACGACCCGCTCGCGGTCTTCCTTGTTGGTGTCGGGCGGCAGCCGCAGCTCGGCCGCGTACATCAGGGCCTGGTTGACGGTCAGCTGGCCGTGCACCACGTCGTCCTGAGGCACCATCCCGATCCGGGAGCGCAGCGAGGCGTACTCGGCGTGGATGTCGTGACCCTCGAACGACACCGTGCCGCTGGTCGGGTGGGTGTAGCCGGCCACCAACCGGGCGAAGGTCGACTTGCCCGCACCCGACGGGCCGATGACGGCGGTCAGCGTGCCCGGCCGCGCCGCCAGCGAGATGTTGTGTCAGCAGCGTCTTGTTGCCCTCGATGGTCCAGGTGACGCCGTGCACGTCCAGGCCGCCGGTGCTGCTGGCCGCGGCGGTCTCGGTGCGGCGGACCAGCGTGCCGCCGCGGAAGACCAGGTCGACGTTGCCGATGGTGACCGTGTCGCCGTCGTGCAGCATCGCCGACTCGACGCGCGCACCGTTGACGAATGTCCCGTTGATGCTGCGGTTGTCGCGGATCTCGGTGCCCTGGGCGCCGGGAATCAACGTCGCGTGGTGGCGCGATGCCAGCACGTCGGGGATGACGATGTCGTTGTCGGTGTTGCGGCCGATCTTGATCGCACCCGGCGCGGAGACATCGGCGGGACGGCCGGGCCGCAGGATCTTCAGCATGCTCGTCGCGAGGTTGCCCTCGCTCGAGCGCGGTGCCGCCGTCGGGCCCATCGCCGTCACCGACTCGAGTGCCGGCTGCGACAGGGCCGGTGGGGCCATCTGTTGCGACACCGCCGCCGGGACAGGCGCGACGGGTGGGCTGCGGGCCGTTCGGGTAGCGCGGCTGCTGGGTGGACGGATAGCCGGACTGCGGACCGGACGGGTACTGCGGCCGCGGCATCGGCGGCGGCTGGGTCCGCGGCTGCTGCGTCGAGAACGTCCCGCTGGGGCGGTCGGCGATCGGGATCGACGTGGTCGGCGGCCGGCCCGCGCCCTGGTGCCTGCCGACCTCGAACGACAGCTCAGGGCCGTCCGGATTGCCGATGTTGACGTGCAGGCCGTCCTGGATGTCGACGGTCGGCACCCGGCGACCGTTGACGAACATGCCGTTGAGGCTGCCGTTGTCGATCGCGATCCACCGGCCCTGGTCGAACCGCAGCACCAGGTGTGCCCGGGAGATCAGCGGGTGGGCGATGCGGACGTCGGCACGGAGGTCGCGGCCGATGACGACATCGTTGCCAGCGGCGAAGGTGCGTGCTGATCCGTCGTACCGAACGGTCAGCGCGGGCGGGGCTGGTCGGCTCATCGCGACCAACTCTATAGGTATCCCCGTGGTCCACGACGAGGTTAGGGAGGTAGCCGGTTATCCCGGCGAGCCGGTCACCACGCAGTGGGTCTTGATGGACGCACTCGACCGCAGGGCGGTCGGCATGCACTCGTTGCAGTGTGTGCACACCGACCGCACCGAGTGATTGTCGCCGTCGGCCTGGATCCGGTTGATCAGGTCGGGCTCGGCCAGCAGCGCCCTGCCCATCGCGACGAAGTCGAAGCCCTCCGCCATCGCCAGGTCCATCGACTCGCGGTTGGTGATGCCACCGAGCAGGATCAGCGGCATCTTCAACTCCGCGCGGAACAATTTGGCGTCGCGAAGCAGGTAGGTCTCGCGGTACGGATATTCGCGGAACACCTTGCTGCCGAACAACCGCACCCCCCAGCTGATCGGCGGCTTGAAGACGTTGGCGAACTCCTTGAGCGGCACATCGCCACGGAACAGGTACATCGGGTTGATGAATGAACTGCCCGCCGTCAGTTCGATCGCGTCGAGTCCGCCGTCCTCCTCCAGCCACTTGGCGGTTTGGAGAGCCTCTTCGACCTTGATGGCGCCGCGAACGCCGTCGGTCATGTTGAGTTTCGCCGTCACCGCGATCTGATTGCCGACCGCTTGCCGGACCGCGTTCACCACGCCGCGGGCGACCTTCGCGCGGTTCTCCAGAGACCCGCCGAACTCGTCGTCGCGGCGGTTGATCAGTGGGCTCAGGAAAGAGCTGCAGAAATAGTCGTGTCCGAGATGAATCTCGACGGCGTCGAACCCGGCATCGATCGCGAACCGGGCGGCGTCGGCGTGCGCGTTGACGACGTCGTTGATGTCGTCGCGGGTGGCCTTCTTGGTGAAGCTCATCACCAGGGGATTGAAGAGGCGCACCGGTGCCAGCGCCTTGGTCTTGCCGACGCGGGCATGCCTCACCGGTCCGGCGTGCCCGATCTGCGCGCTGACTGCCGCGCCCTCGGCGTGAATGGTCTCGGTGAGCTTCTGCAGTCCGGGCACCGCCTCGGGTCGCATCCAGATCTGCGTTGGCTCGGTGCGCCCGGCCTCGGCCACCGCGCAGTAGGCGACCGTCGTCATGCCGACTCCGCCTGCGGCAGGCAGCCGGTGGTAGGTGATCAGGTCGTCGGTGACGAGCGCGTTGGGGGTTGCGCCCTCGAATGTCGCGGACTTGATGATGCGGTTGCGCAGGGTCACCGGGCCGAGCTTGGCCGGGGTGAACACATCGGGCGCAGCGTTCATGATCAGAAGACTGCCACACCGACATGTCAGACTGGCTGCCGTGGGTGCGATCACATTGGACGGAAAGGCCACGCGCGACGAGATCTTCGTCGACCTGAAGGAACGCGTAGCGGCGCTGACCGCCGCGGGACGAACCCCTGGCCTCGGCACGGTGCTCGTCGGCGACGACCCCGGCTCGCAGGCGTATGTGCGCGGTAAGCACGCCGACTGCGCGAAGGTCGGGATCAATTCGATCCGCCGAGATCTGCCTGCCGACATCAGCCAGGCCAAGCTCGACGAGACCATCGACGAGCTGAACGCCAACCCCGAGTGCACCGGCTACATCGTGCAACTGCCGCTGCCCAAACATCTCAACGAGAACGCCGCGCTGGAGCGGCTCGACCCCGGCAAGGACGCCGACGGCCTGCACCCGATGAACCTGGGTCGGCTGGTGCTCAACGAGCCCGCGCCGCTGCCGTGCACGCCCCGCGGCATCGTGCACCTGCTGCGGCGCTACGAGGTGGAGATCGCAGGCGCACAGGTCGTCGTGATCGGCCGCGGCGTCACCGTCGGCAGGCCGCTGGGCCTGCTGCTCACCCGACGCTCGGAGAATGCCACGGTGACGTTGTGCCACACCGCAACTCGGCACCTTCCACAGCTGACTCGCGAGGCCGACATCATCATCGCGGCCGCGGGTGTGCCGCACATGGTGACGGCGGAGATGGTGCGGCCGGGCGCGGCCGTCGTCGACGTCGGCGTCAGCCGCGACGAGAACGGCAAGCTGGTCGGCGACGTCGCGCCCGACGTGTGGGAGGTGGCGGGCCACGTGTCGCCGAACCCCGGTGGCGTCGGTCTGCTGACCCGGGCGTTCCTGTTGGTCAACGTCGTCGAGTTGGCCGAACGCGCCTGATGACCGGTCGAGAGTTCGCCCGCAGGGTGTTTCGCGGCCAGTGGCCGATCCTGCTGGTCGGCCTTTTCTTCCTTGCCGCCTTCGTCTTGGTGATCGCCGGGTACTGGCGGCGCGGTGCGCTGGTGATCGGTATCGGCGTCGCCGTCGCGGCCGCTCTGCGCCTTTCGCTCACCGACGACCGGGCGGGCCTGCTGGCGGTGCGCACCAGGGGCATCGACTTCGTCACCACCGCGTCCGTCAGCGCGGCTGTGCTCTACATCGCGTGGACGATCGACCCGTTGGGCACCAGCTAGCGATATTTGCCCGCTGGGCAATCTTGCCCGTTGTGCAAGTTCTGCGTACGGTGGTGTCATGACCGGACTTCGCGAGCGCAAGAAGCTCGACACCAGACGGGCCCTCAGCGACGCGGCATTGAAGCTGGCATTCGAGGGCGGCTTCGACTCGATGACACGCGAGGCGATCGCCGATCTGGCGGGCGTATCGCTGCGCACGTTCAACAACTACTTCTCCGGCAAATACGAGGCGCTGGCGTACCGGCAGACCGAGCGCCTGCGGCGCAGCATCGAGGTGCTGCGGGAGCGCCCGGTCGACGAGCCGCTGTGGACATCCATCACCGAGGCCGTGCTGGCACCGCTGGAGGACGAATTCCGCGATGCCGACAGCGAGCTGAACAAGATACCCAGCCGCGAGGAACTCGCCGAGATTCGAAAGTTGTTGTTCCGGCCGGAGATTCGTGATGCGGTGTCCAGGGAGTTGTTCGACGAATGGCGCGAGGTGGTGGCGGAGCGGACCGGCACCGACCCGGAACGCGACCTTTACCCGCGCCTGGTGACCTCCGTCATCCGCGCCGTCGGCGACGCGGCCATGGACGTCTATGTCGCCGCCGATCCGCCCGTCGCGATCACCACGCTGACTGCGGTCGGGTTTCGCCGCGGTGGCCGCGGGTCTGCCCGAGCCGACCGGGCCCACTAGGAGAAGGCAGTGACCGTCGAGGCTGCTGACGTCGTCATCTCGGGTGCCGGTCCCAATGGCCTGATGCTGGCATGCGAGCTGGCGCTGGCAGGAGTGCGACCGGTCGTCCTGGACAAGCTGCCCGCGCCCAGCGACGAGCCGAAGGCCAACGGCCTTGTCGGACAGGTGATCCGGCAGCTCGATATGCGCGGTCTCTACCACGCCTTCGGCGGCGACGAGGGGCCACCGCGTCCGACCTACGGCTGGATGTTCGCCGGTATGCCGCTGAAATTCCTCGGCGTCGAAGACAACCCGATGTACGCCCTGCTGCTCCAGCAGCCGCGTCTGGTCCGGCTGTTGGAGAAGCGGGCACGCGACCTCGGTGTCGACGTCCGGTGGGGCCACGAACTGACCGCGATGACTCCCGGCGATACGAGCGTCGCACTGACCGTGGCGACGAGAGGGCGCGCTTACCGGATGGACGCCGCCTACCTGGTGGGCGCCGACGGCGGGCGCAGCATGGTGCGCAAGACCGCGGGCATCGACTTCCCCGGCGCACACATCGCCGATCGTGAGCCGAATCGCCCACGTCTACCTGCCCGAGGAGTGGCTCGTCCCAGGACGCGGCTACCAGATTCCCGGCTTCGGCCTGCTGGGCGCCGACGTGCCGCTCGAGGCGCCGGAGCGCGAAGCCGGGACTCGCACGCGCTGCTCGCCGCATCGACGGGATGAACTCCCGGCAGGCCGAGCATTACCGTCTCGGCCGGGTGCTACTGGTCGGTGACGCCGCGCATGTGCACTCGCCGATGGGCGGCCCGGGACTGAACCTCGGCATGCAGGACGCCGTCAACCTCGGCTGGAAGCTGGCCGCGTCGTGAACGGCTGGGCGCCCGCGGGTCTGCTCGACACCTACGAGTCCGAGCGCTATCCGGTCGGGGAGCGGGTGATGATGCACTCGCAGGCGCAGCTCGCGCTGCGGCGCCCGGCCCCGAAGTCGACGCGCTGCGAGAGCTTTTCGGCGAGCTGGCGGCAAGCCGGAGTCGCGACCACCTGCGGGCTGCTGGCAGGCTCGGATGTCCGCTACGACGTCGGCGACGACCATCCGCTGTCCGGGCTGATGGTGCCCGACCTCGAGCTCGACGACGGCCGCCGGGTCGCCGAACTGCTCCACGACGCGCGCCCGGTTCTGCTCGACGGGTCCGGCGGCGCGGCGTCGGCCGTCGCGGCGGCGTGGTCGGGTCGCGTGGACGCGGTGGCCGTGGGTTTGGCCGACGGGCCCGTTGCGATGCTCATCCGGCCGGACGGCTATGTCGCGTGGGCCGCAGACACATTCGGGCGACGGCCGACGCTGCGATGGCCGAGCGCGCTGCGCGCATCGCGATCGACACGCTCGCGTTCGGTGGTCTAGGACAGCGTCGCGCGGATGCTCACCGTGACGTAGGGCAGCGCCAGGCCGGTGGTGTTGGCCAGCGCCGGATGCGTCGCCAGCAGTTCGCGCACCCGCTCCAGGGTCTGGGTGCGCACGTCGGTCGGTGAGGTGATGCAGTAGCTGCGCGAGGCGACAAGGTCGATCAGCGCCTGCGGGGTCAGGTAGCTCGTCCACTCCTCGTGGTGGCGTTCGATGTCCCCGAACGGCTCCGACAGCGTGACCTGCTGGCTGAACGGGTCGTCCTCGTGCCCGATGATGCGGCCGAGGTCCTTGACCCAGCCCAGCCGCTCGTCGCGGGTGTTCCACACCAGGCCGAGCCGTCCGCCGGGCCGCAGCACCCGCGCGACCTCCTTGATGGCGCGTTCGGGATCGAACCAGTGCCATGCCTGCGCGACGAGCACCGCGTCGACGCTGTCGTCGGGCAGCGGGATGTCCTCGGCGCGTGCCCAGCAGCGCGGGTGTGTCGGGCAGTGAATTGCTGAGCAGCTCAAGCATTTCCGGGATCGGGATCCACCGCGACCACGCCGAGGCCGCGCTCGACGAGCCGGGTGGTCAGCTTTCCCGTGCCCGCGCCGAGGTCGAGCACATCGCGGGCGTCGGTCGGCAGCAGCCAGTCGATGGCTTCGGGCGGATAGGACGGCCTGCCGCGTTCGTATGCCGCGGCCTCCGCGCCGAACGACAGGGAACGCTGCTGCCTGGATCGGGTCACCGTGATGCCAGCTCCAATGTCTCGCGGATCAGCTCGCCGACCGCCTCGGTCTCGACAAGGAAGCCGTCGTGGCCGTAGATCGAGTCGACGATCTTCAACTCAGCACAACCAGGCAACAGCTCGGCCAATTCCTCCTGCAGCCGCAACGGGTAGAGCCGGTCGGACGTGATGCCGCCGACGATGATCGGCACGTGGCAATTCGCGCAGTGCGGCCCGGATGCCGCCACGGCCCCGTCCGACGTCGTGGCTGGACAACGACTCGGTCAGCGCAACGTAGGTGCCAGCATCGAAACGCGTCAGCAGCTTGTGGCCCTGGTGCTCGAGGTAACTCTGGACCGCGTAGCGGCCGCCGGTCGCGGGATCCTCGTCGCCCTGCCCGTCGTTGGCGAAGCGGTCGTCCAGTTCGACTTCGCCGCGGTAGGTCAGGTGTGCGAACCGCCGGGCGATCTCCATGCCGATGTCGGGCGAGCGTCCGGTGCCGTAGTAGTCACCGTTGCACCAGTTCGGATCGGACTTGATCGCGGCGATCTGGTTGCTCTGGGTGCCGATCTGGTCGGCGGTGGCACGGGCCCCGACCGCCAGCACCAGCGCCGACCGCACACTGTCGGGATAGCCGATCATCCACTCCAGCGCGCGGGCGCCGCCCATCGAGCCGCCGATCACGGCCGCGACCTCGGTGATGCCGAGTGCCGCCAGCGCGGCCACATCGGCCTCCACCTGGTCGCGCACCGACACCAGGGGAAACCTCGAGCCCCACGGCTTTCCGTCGCGCGCGAGCGAACTGGGGCCGGTCGACCCGCGGCAGCCGCCCAGCACGTTGGTCGCGATCGCGCACCAGCGGTCGGTGTCGATCGGGGCCCCGGGGCCTGCGACCCCGTCCCACCAGCCCGCCGTCGGATGGCCGGGGCCTGCGGGACCGGTGATGTGCGAGTCGCCGGTCAGCGCATGCAGCACCACCACCACGTTGTCGCGGTTGGGCGACAGCTCGCCCCACCGCTGCACGGCGATGGAGACATCGTCGATGACCGCGCCGTTCTCGAGCGTCATCGAACCGATGTCGACGATCGCTACCTCGCCCTCGGCGGGCAGCACATCAGTGGGCACGTCAAAGATTGTCACGTCAGATTCCTCACGGCGGTCCGCTAGAACGCCGACACCGTCGCCGGATCGGTGGCTGCGGTGGCATGGAACGGCTTGGCCGCGGCGAAGCCCTGCTCGAGGTCGGCGAGGATGTCGTCGATCCCCTCGATGCCGACCGCCAGCCGCACCAGCCCGGGTGTCACGCCGGTGGCCAACTGCTCCTCGGGGGTCAGCTGCGAGTGCGTGGTCGACGCCGGGTGGATCACCAGCGAGCGCACGTCACCGATGTTGGCGACGTGGCTGTGCAGCGTCAGCGCGTTGACGAACGCCTTGCCCGCGTCGATGCCGCCTGCCAGCTCGAATGCCAGCACGGCGCCGGTGCCCTTGGGCGCCAGCTTCTTGCCGAGCTCGTGCCACGGCGAGCTGGGCAGCCCGGCGTAGTTCACCGAGATCACGTCGGGGTGGGCGTCGAGGTATTCGGCGACCCGCTGCGCGTTGGCCACGTGCCGCTCGACGCGCAGGCTCAGCGTCTCCAGGCCCTGCGCGATGAGGAACGCGTTGAATGGCGCCGCCGCCGAGCCCATGTCGCGCAGCAGCTGCACGCGCGCCTTGAGGGCGTACGCGGGCGGGCCCAGCTCGGCGAACACCACGCCGTGGTAGCTGGGATCGGGCGTGGTGAAGCCGGGGAACCTACCGTTGGTCCAGTCGAAGGTGCCGCCGTCGACGATCACACCGGCGATCGCGGCGCCGTGCCCGCCGAGGTACTTGGTGGCCGAGTGCACGACGATGTCGGCGCCGTGGCTCAGCGGCTGGATCAGGTACGGCGTGGCGACGGTGTTGTCGACGATGAGCGGCACCCCGGCGTCGTGGGCGACCGCCGCAACGCTGGGGATGTCGAGGATGTCGTTCTGCGGGTTGGAGATCGTCTCGCCGAAGAACGCCTTGGTGTTCGGCTGTACGGCCGCCCGCCAGGACTCCAGGTCGTCGGGGTTCTCCACGAAGCTGACCTCGATGCCGAGCTTGGGCAGCGTGTAGTGGAACAGGTTGTACGTGCCGCCGTAGAGCCGCGGGCTGGACACGATGTGGTCACCGCGTTGGCCAGGTTGAGGATCGCGAACGTCTCCGCGGCCTGCCCGGAGGCCAGGAACAGCGCGGCGACCCCGCCTTCGAGCGCGGCGATGCGCTGCTCGACGACGTCCTGCGTCGGGTTCATGATCCGGGTGTAGATGTTGCCCGGCTCGGCGAGGCCGAACAGGGCGGCGGCGTGCTCGGTGCTGTTGAACGTGTACGAGGTGGTCTGGTAGATCGGCAGCGCCCGTGCATTGGTGGCGCTGTCGGGGGTCTGACCTGCGTGGATCTGCTTGGTCTCGAACGACCAGCGTGCCGTGGGGTCGTCTGGCGTGCTCATGAAATGGCCCTCCATCTGTAACTCTGGGGGCCCGTTCATCGGACCCGCGCTTGCCGTGTAGCCGACTGCGGCTACTCAACCTGGTCATCACCCGGGGCACCCCACCGCGGTTGGAGGGTTGCCGGCCAGCAAGCCGGGGCTTGACGCTGGCACTCATGACCGAACAAAAGCGTATCGCACGCCAGGTCGTGATTGCCACCAGGTTGATCATGAAGCGATCTTGCGGGTGTTGGTCCCGTCAGCGCATGGGGCAAATACCCCCGTTTTCAAGTCACGCGTAGGTTCATAACCGACGAGATACTGATACCTCCGACCGAGACCGACGCCGGGAGAACATCACATGAGCGCCGAGAAGCCGACCATCATCTACACGCTGACGGACGAGGCGCCGCTGCTTGCGACGTACGCCTTCCTGCCGATCATCCGGACTTTCACCGAGCCGGCCGGGATCAACGTGGAAACCAGCGACATCTCGGTGGCGGCCCGCATCCTGGCCGAGTTCTCCGACGAGCTGACCGAGGACCAGCGAGTTCCGGACAACCTGGCCGAGCTGGGCCGAGCTCACCCAGTCGCCCGAGGCGAACATCATCAAGCTGCCGAACATCAGCGCATCGGTGCCGCAGCTCATGTCCGCCATCAAGGAGCTGCAGGAGAAGGGGTATGCGATTCCGGACTACCCGGCGCAGCCGAAGACCGACGAGGATAAGGCGCTCAAGGAGCGCTACGGCAAGGTTCTTGGCAGCGCCGTGAATCCTGTTCTGCGAGAAGGCAATTCGGATCGCCGCGCGCCCAAGGCCGTCAAGGAGTACGCGCGCAAGCACCCGCACAGCATGGGCGAGTGGTCGCAGGCGTCGCGCACCCACGTGGCGACCATGAGAGGCGGCGACTTCTATCACGGCGAGAAGTCGATGACCCTGGACCGGGCTCACAAGGTGCGGATGGAGCTGAAGACGAAGCGCGGCGAGACGATCGTGCTCAAGCCCGAGACGAAGCTGGACGAGGGCGACGTCATCGAGAGCATGTTCATGAGCAAGAAGGCGCTGTGCGAGTTCTACGAGCAGCAGATCGAGGACGCGTACAAGACCGGCGTGATGTTCTCGCTGCACGTCAAGGCGACGATGATGAAGGTCAGCCACCCCATCGTCTTCGGCCACTGCGTGAAGGTCTTCTACAAGGACGCGTTCGCCAAGCACCAGGACGTGCTCGACGAACTGGGTGTCAACGTCAACAACGGGATGGTCGATCTCTACAACAAGATCGAGGCGCTGCCGTCGTTCCAACGGGAACAGATCATCCAGGACATCCACGAGGTCCACGAGCACCGCCCCGAGTTGGCGATGGTCGATTCGGCACGCGGCATCACCAACTTCCACTCGCCAAGCGACGTCATCGTGGACGCGTCGATGCCTGCGATGATCCGCCTTGGCGGAAAGATGTACGGCGCCGACGGGCGGACCAAGGACACCAAGGCGGTCAACCCCGAGTCCACGTTCTCCCGGATCTACCAGGAGATGATCAACTGGTGTAAGACCAACGGCCAGTTCGACCCGACGACCATGGGCACCGTTCCGAACGTCGGCTTGATGGCGCAGAAGGCCGAGGAGTACGGCTCACACGACAAGACGTTCGAGATCCCCGAGGACGGCGTCGCCGACATCGTCGACATCGACACCGGCGAGGTGTTGCTCTCGCAGAATGTCGAGGAGGGCGACATCTGGCGGATGCCCGTCACCAAGGACGCGGCGATCCGGGACTGGGTCAAGCTGGCCGTCACCCGTGCGCGGGCGTCGGGAATGACGGTGGTGTTCTGGCTGGACACCGAACGTCCCCACGAGGCCGAGCTCCGCAAGAAGGTCAAGGCCTATCTGAAAGACCACGACACCGAGGGCCTGCACATCCAGATCATGCCGCAGGTATGGGCCATGCGTTACACGCTGGAGCGCGTGACCCGCGGACAGGACACCATCGCCGCGACCGGAAACATCCTGCGCGACTACCTCACCGACCTGTTCCCCATCCTGGAACTGGGCACCAGCGCGAAGATGCTTTCCATCGTCCCGTTGATGGCAGGCGGCGGCATGTACGAAACCGGTGCGGGCGGTTCTGCGCCCAAGCATGTGCAACAGCTGACCGAGGAAAATCACCTGCGGTGGGATTCGCTCGGCGAGTTCCTCGCCCTGGGCGCCTGTTTCGAAGACCTCGGCGCCAAGACCGGCAACAAGCGAGCGGAGCTTCTGGGCAAGACGCTGGACGCCGCGATCGGCAAGCTGCTGGAGAACAACAAGGGCCCGTCGCGCAAGACCGGCGAGCTCGACAACCGCGGCAGCCAGTTCTATCTCGCCATGTACTGGGCGCAGGAACTCGCCGAGCAGACAGACGATCAGGAGCTTGCCGATCACTTCGCCGCACTGGCCAAGTCGTTGGCCAAGAACGAAGACGCCATCCTGTCCGAACTGGCTGCAGTACAAGGCGATTCGGTAGATATCGGCGGCTACTACTACCCGGACCGGGAGAAGACCACTGCCGTGATGCGGCCGAGTGAGACGCTCAACGCAACGTTACAAAACGCTACTGGCCACTAACGAACCACTAACGAAAAGGTGCACCCTTTCGGGCCATAGCGACTAACCGGTTGCCCGCTTCGGGTCGACGTGCGCGTCGACGAAGTCGAGGATCACTTCTGTCACCCGGTCCGGTGCCTCGAGCATCGGGATGTGCCCGACCCCGTCGAGATGCGTGATCTTCGTGGACTCCGGCAGATGCGTGGTGAAGTGACGGGTGAATCGCGGATGCGGCAGCACCCGGTCCTTCTCGCAGATCACCAGATGGGTGGGGGCGCTCCCCTCGGCGAGCTCCATCAGCCCGGGCAGCAAGAGCGACTTGACCAGCAGTTGGTAATAGGCCGGGCAGTGCCTGACGTCATCGACGATGTCGGGCAGGTCGGCGTCGTTGAGGGTGTGCGGGGAGGACGTGATCGGCACGAAGGCCAGTTGTTTGGCGAACGGCAGCTTCAGAGCCCGCTCGCCGAGCACCTTGGTGACCAGCCAGACCGGCAAGCCGGCGATGAACTTGAAGACGATCTCGTACTTCGCCGGGGTGTACCAGTGCCAGCCGCCCGCGGGCGCGATGCCGGTCAGAGTGCGGGCCCGCCCCCGCCGCTCCAGCTCGAACGCCACCCAGCCGCCGAGCGAATTACCGACGATGTGGGCGGTGCTCCAGCCCAGCGCGTCCATTCGGCGCTCGATGTCGTCGGCCAGCGATCCGGAGTCCAGGAAGAACTTGCCTCGCACCCCGCCGTTGTGGCCGGGCATGGTCGGGGCGAAAACCTCGTAGCGACCGGTCTCCGCTATCTGCGGCGCGACGTATTTCCACACGTTCTGCGACAACATGAACGGGTGTAGCAACACCATCGGCTCGCCGGAGCCGAGATGGATCGGTGCGCGCTCAGTCATGGTGCGACAGTAAAGGCGATACCGGCGGTATCGCAAGCCGCGCCGGCGGAACGGCTTGCCTTTCGGACGCGTCATCAAATGATGACGCCTGAGCCCGACTCGTCATCAAATGATGACGCGCCGCAGAAGGACACCGCAGGCGTGGACGACGCCAGCCTGCCGTGGTGGAAGAACAACCCCGAGATCGAGGCCGCCCGCAACGAGGCTCTGGAATGGCTCTTGTCCGCACAGGACAGGCCGACTCTGTCCGACGAGCCCGATCCAGTGGTGCTGGATTTCTTTAGCGGCGCGAGCAGTCGCGAGCTGGTCGCGGCGCGGGAGAGCCTCGATCGCGCGCGCGGCCGGTACGCGGAGGCCATCCGAGCGGCACGCGCAGCGGGGTGGTCGTGGGGCGAGATCGGCCGCGTGCTTGGCGTGCCAAGACAAGTGCTGCACCGCCGCTTCCGCAACGAGGTGGATTAACTGTGCGACCAGTCCGGCCGACGGCCGAGATGGCGCAGGATGCGCTCGAAGTCGTCGCCGCCCGCGGGCTCGAGGGCGCGGGCGAACGGCGCACCATCGACTGCACGGAAGTCGCCGTCGGGCACGGCAAGTGCGAGCGGCAGAACGGCGGTGATGACGTCGGGTGGCAGTTCGTAGGCGACACCGAGAGACGCGGCGACGTCCCAGCCATGGACGACGTAGTCGACGAAGTGGAAGCCCATCGCCATGTCACCGGGAAACGCCGCGCCTTCGCCGAACTCGGGGAGCTCGAAGAGCGCCTCGGGCGTTCCGTCAGCCGCGAACGCGTCGAGCAGGTCATGCGCGGCATCGGCATAGGCGCGAACATGGTCGGCCTTCACAACGTCGATGACCGACTCGACGCTCCACGTCGCCAGGTCTGCGCCGAGACCTTGTGCCGCCGCAGCGAACCCGCGATGTTGGACGGTCATGTGGGCGAGGAGGTCCAAGAGTGTCCAGCTTGCACAGGGTGTCGGCCGGGCCAGGTCGTCCTGCTTGACAGCGCTGACGACGTCGATGGACTGCAGCACCGCAGTCCGATGCAATGTGCGAATTTCGGTATCGGTAGTAGGCATACGCATATGATATGTAGACACATACGATAATGCAATGCCTATCATTGCGGCGTGGCAGCGAAGTCGACGTCCTCCCGGCGTCCTGATCTGGCGGCGATGCTCGCCCCGCTGCTGCGCGAGATGGTTGCAGCGGAGGAACCGGTCCTCGAAGCTCACGGCCTGACGATGTGGGGCTACATCGTTCTCTTGGCCTTGGACAGGTCGTCGATGCGCACCCAGGCCGCGCTCGCCGCGGCGATCGGCGCCGACAAGTCCCGCATCATCGGAACCCTCGACGAACTGCAGGATGGCGGCTATATCGAACGCCGGCCCGATCCCGACGATCGCAGGGTGCGCCTTCTGGCCATCACGGGGGCTGGTCGCCGGGTCAAAGACAAAGTTCAGGCGGAGATCCAGCAGGGGGAGGAGCGCTGGCTCGGCGAACTCTCCGCCGACGAACGACGGGTCTTTCTGCACGTGCTCCAGGGTCTGACCCGGCGCGAATGGGGATGACGCGGGTGGAAAGATTGCACGCATCATGAGCAAGCCCGCTGATCGCGTCATCTTCTCCGGCGTGCAACCCACATCCGACTCCCTGCACCTCGGCAACGCGCTGGGCGCGGTGCAACAGTGGGTGGGCCTGCAGGACGAGTTCGACGCCTACTTCTGCGTCGTCGACCTGCACGCGATCACGGTTCCGCAGGATCCCGGGCACGCTCCGGCGACGCACGCTGGCGACCGCCGCGCAATACCTGGCGATGGGGATCGACCCGTTCCGGGCGACCATCTTCGTGCAGAGCCACGTGCCGGCCCACACCGAACTCACCTGGGTGCTGGGATGTTTCACCGGTTTCGGGCAGGCGTCGCGGATGACGCAGTTCAAGGACAAGTCGCAGAAGGAGGGCAGCGACGCCACCACGGTCGGCCTGTTCACCTACCCGGTGCTGATGGCGGCCGACGTGCTGCTCTACGACACCGACCTGGTGCCCGTCGGAGAGGACCAGCGTCAGCACCTCGAACTCGCACGCGACGTCGCGCAGCGCTTCAACTCACGCTTCCCCGACACCTTCGTCGTCCCGGAGCCGATGATCCCGAAGGCCACCGCCAAGATCTACGACCTACAGGACCCGACGGCGAAGATGAGCAAGTCGGCGTCCAGCGATGCCGGGCTGATCAGCCTGCTCGACGAACCCGGCGTTACCGCCAAGAAGATCCGCTCGGCCGTCACCGACAGCGAGCGGGAGATCCGCTACGACCCCGAAGCCAAACCGGGCGTGTCGAACCTGCTGACGATCCAGTCGGCGGTTACCGGCACCGACGTCGACAAGCTGGTCGACGGCTACGCGGGCCGCGGATACGGCGACCTGAAGAAGGACACCGCCGACGCGGTGGTGGAGTTCGTCACCCCGATCAAGCTCCGGGTCGACGAGTTGCTCACCGACACCACGGAACTCGAGGGCATTCTCGCTGCAGGTGCCACCCGCGCCACCGAAGTGTCTGCGAAGACGCTGAAGCGGGTATACGAGCGGTTAGGGTTTCTACAGCAACCGCAATAGCGCTTTCGGAGGTCGGCATGACCGTACCGGCCAAACCGGGAATTCTGGACCGCTTTCGAGCCCGATTCAAGTGGTTCGACCACGTCATGCGCGCCCAAGATCGCTATCAGAACAGCAAGGGCGACTTCTACGCCGCAGGCATCACCTACTTCACGATCTTCGCGCTGTTTCCGTTGCTGATGGTCGCCTTCTCGATCGCGGGGTTCGTGCTCGCCCGTCAGCCCGATCTGCTGGCCGACATCACCGAAAAGATCAAGTCGACCGTCTCCGGCGACCTCGGCCAGCAGCTGGTCAAGCTGATGGATTCGGCGATCGAGTCGCGCACATCCGTCGGAATCATCGGCGTGGCCACCGCGGCATGGGCAGGGCTCGGCTGGATGGCCAACCTCCGCGAGGCGCTGAGCCAGATGTGGGGCCTGCAGCGGCAGGAGCCGCTAGGGTTCCTGCGCACCAAACTCTCCGATCTCCTGGCCATGGTCGGCTTGTTCGCCGCGATCTCCGCCACGGTCGCGCTGACCGCACTCGGTAGCTCGGGATTGATGCGGGAGGTCGTCGAATGGCTTGAGCTGCAGGACCTTCCGGGCATGAGCATCCTCCTGCGAGTGGCGTCTGAGCTCGTCTCGCTTCTGATCTCGTGGCTGCTGTTCACCTGGATGATCGCGCGGCTGCCCCGGGAGTCGATCACCTTTCGGAGCGCGGCCAGGGCCGGGCTGATGGTCGCCGTCGCCTTCGAGATCTTCAAGGTGGTGGCGTCGATCTACCTGAAGTCGGTGGTGACCGGTCCCGCAGGCGCAACCTTCGGGCCCGTCCTCGGCCTGATGGTATTCGCGTACATCACCGCAAGGATGATTCTGTTCGCCACCGCATGGGCGGCCACCGCGAGAGAGAACGTCGAGGCGGCGCCGGTCGAGCCTCCCGTCTCCGCGGTGATCACGCCGCGGGTGCAGGTCCGCGAGGGCCTCGGGCCAGCAGGCGCGCTGACCGCGATGGCCGTGGGAGCCCTTGGCGCACTGGGCTTCTCGCGCTTCGCGCGGCGCCGCTGAGCGTTAGTGCTGCGGTCTGCGGTTCAGCGACCGCGCACCCATGATGAGGCAGAACACGATGATCGCGCCGACGAACGCGACGCCGACCCGCACGGGCAGGGCATCGGCGGCAGGCAGCGCGGCGACGGCTTTGAGCTGGCTGCCGTCGGAGGCCTTCTCGGGCGTGGCCACCAGCGAGGGATCCGGTTCGATCAGCGTGCCGACCTTCGTGCCCGGCGCCGTCGCGAAGCCGTAGTCCAGCAGGTGCGCGGCCTGCTCCCACGGCGCGATCGGCTGCCGGGTGCCGTGCATCAGCACCGCGACGAGCCGGCGGCCGTCGTGATTGGCCGCGCCGACGAACGTCTGTCCGGCGTCGTCGGTGTAGCCGGTCTTGCCGCCCATCGCGCCGGGGTAGTTGTAGAGCAGCTGGTTGTCGTTCTCGACGGGATAGCCGGCGTCGCCGCGGCCCGGGAAGTCGAAGCTGCGGGTCGCGACGATCTCGGCGAAGGTCGGGTTCTGCCACGCGTAGCGGTAGAACAGGCCGATGTCGTAGGCCGACGTGCTCATGCCAGGCCCGTCCAGACCCGACGGTGTGGCCACCCGGGTGTCGCGGCCGCCGAGCTTGCTCGCAAGGTCGTTGATCTTGGCCACGGTGGCGTCCATCCCGCCGAGCTGCATCGCCAGCGCGTGGGCGGCGTCGTTTCCGGAGTGCATCAGCAATCCGTGCAGGATGTCGCCGATCGAGTAGTGGCCGCCCTCGCCGATACCGACCTTGGTGCCTTCGGCGGCGGCGTCCTCTGCGGTGCCCGCCACCACCTTGTGGATGGGTAGGTCCCGCAGCGCCTGCGTCGCGACCAGCACCTTGATGATGCTGGCGGGACGATGCCTGCCGTGCGGATCCTTGGCCGCGATGACGTCGCCGCTGTCGAGGTCGGCGACCACCCAGGCGTCCGCGGAGATGTCGTTGGGCACCGGCGGGGTGCCAGGTGCGGAGATCACGCCGCAACCCGACAGCGCGTCACCGCCGACCGGCTTGTCGGGCACCGCCAGCGGCTGCGGCGGATCGCCTGCCGTCGGGACCTCCGACGAGTCGACGGCGGGCGGCGTGCTGACCTTGAAAGGGCAGGCCGCATTGTCGGGCGCGGCGTTGGGCTCCGCGTTCGCCAGCGCCGGGCTCGTCATCAAGAAAAGCGCCGCTGCCAGCGCGGTAGCCCGCCGGATCACGATTGGGAAGGTCGCCATTGTGACCGCAGATTAGGCGATCTCGGCCCCGATTCCGGGGAGCCACGCTGTGACTTGTGTGGTTAGAGTTTCAAATGGGACTCACCTGGGAAGCGGGCAGTGCGCGACGGCCGGACCTCCGAGCGAGGCCATCCACAGCTTGCCGTTCGCCTCGACCATGCCGGTGACTTGGCCGAACCCGGGATGCTCGGTGCGCACTCCGGCGACCGCCTCCCCGGTGTCGGGGTCGAACGCGACAACCCAGACGACCGATTCCGCCTTGGGTTGCGGCCTCGACGGCAGCCGCCAGAGCAGCTTGCGCACCAGCGGCGACCCCTTCGCCAGGCGATCGGCGATCGGGTTCGCCGGTGTGACGAACGCGCACCAGATGCGGCCATCGGCACCGGTCGACAGGTTGTCCGGCATGCCGGGCAGGTTCTGTGCCAGCGGGGTGACCGATCCCGCGTTCGGTCCCGTCAGCCAGTACTTCGACAGCCGTCGGGCCTGCAGCTCGGCGAACACCAGCGCTGACCCGTCCGCGGTCAGTGTCAGTCCGTTGGCGAAGTACAGTCCGGGCACGAGCGTCACCACGGCGCCGTCCCGGTCGAGCCGGATCAGGCTGCCGCGCCCGCGTGCCTCCAAGATCGCCCCCATCACGTCGGCATAGGTGAACGCGCTCGTCGACTCGGTGAAATAGATTGTGCCGTCGGATGTTTCGGTGACATTCGAGCAGAATCGCAGCGCTCGCCCGTCCACCGAGTCGGCCAGCACCTCGATTTCGCCGGTGTCGCGATCCATCGCCAACAGACCGCGCGGGCTGTCGCAGATCAGCAACCGACCGTCGCGCGCCACGTGCAGACCGAGCGGTCGCCCGCCCGTGTCGCCGACGACCGTCGTCTCACCGCTTTCCGGCGAGATCCGCACAATGCGGCCGTCGTCGACCCCGGTCCAGATCTGACCGTCGGCGTCGACCACGACGTCCTCGGGAGCGTTTCCCGGAACAGGAACGACCGTGATCGACGCCGACGCGAAGTCCGGCAGCGGTTCGATCGGCGGCGGATTCCACCGAACCGGATCGATTTGCGGCTTGCGCGTCTTCATCGGCACGCCGCTGAACCTACTTCCAGGCGTCGCCCCGTGTCTGCAGGTGATCCCATGCCTGGGTCAGCACACCGCGCAGGATCTGTTCGATCTCGTCGAACTCGGCCTGGCCACTGATCAACGGCGGTGCCAGCTGAACGACCGAGTCGCCGCGGTCGTCGGCCCGGCAGTACAGACCCGCCTCGAACAGCTCGGTGGACAGGAAGCTTCGCAGCAGCCACTCGCTGAGTTCGTCGTCGAGGACGGCCTTGGTGGCTTTGTCCTTGACCAACTCGATGCCGTAGAAGAAGCCCTCACCGCGCACATCGCCGACGATCGGCAGGTCGAGCAGCTTCTCCAGCGTCGCTCGAAACGCGGGCGCGTTCTGCTTGACGTGGTTGTTGATGCCTTCGCGCTCGAAGATGTCGAGGTTGGCCAGAGCCACCGCGGCCGACACCGGGTGACCGCCGAAGGTGTAGCCGTGGGCGAACGTCGTCTTGCCGTCGTCGAACGGCTCGAACAGCCGGTCGGACGCGATCATCGCGCCGATCGGCGAGTAGCCCGACGTCATGCCCTTGGCGCAGGTGATGATGTCCGGCACGTAGCCGAAGTCGTCGCAGGCGAACATCGAACCGATGCGTCCGAATGCGCAGATCACCTCGTCGGACACCAGCAGCACGTCGTACTCGTCGCAGATCTCGCGGACCCGCTCGAAGTATCCGGGCGGCGGCGGGAAGCATCCGCCTGCGTTCTGCACCGGCTCCAGGAACACCGCGGCGACGGAATCGGGACCCTCGAACTCGATCGCCTCGGCGATCCGGTTAGCGGCCCACTGCCCGAACTCCTTCTCGTCCTTGTCGTGTCCCTCGGGCGCCCGGTAGAAGTTGGTGTTGGGCACCCGGAAGCCGCCGGGGGTGATCGGTTCGAACGGCGCCTTGAACGTCGGCAGGCCGGTGATGGCCAGCGCGCCGTGGGGAGTGCCGTGGTAGGCGATCGCCCGCGAAATGGCTTTGTACTTGCCGGGTTTGCCGGTCACCTTGAAGTACTGCTTGGCCAGCTTCCAGGCGGACTCGACGGCCTCGCCGCCGCCGGTCGTGAAGAACACCCGGTTCAGATCGCCGGGCGCGTAATGCGCGAGTCGCTCGGCGAGCTCGATAGCCGGCGGAGTGGCGTAGGACCACAGCGGGAAGAACGACAGCTTCTCGGCCTGCTTGGCGTGCGGCCTCGGCGAGTTCTGCCCGGCCGTGTCCGACCTGCACCACGAAAAGCCCCGACAGGCCGTCGAGGTAGCTCTTGCCGCGGTCGTCGAAGATCCGCACACCTTCGCCGCGGGTGATGATCGGCGGCGTGATGCCTTCTCCGTGCCGGGCGAAGTGCCCCCACAGATGGCGGTTGGCCTTGGCGCCCAGATCGCTTGAAACTTCTTGTCTGATATCGGTAGTCGTCATCTTGTACCCCAATTGTATTGCTGCTTAACGAGTCTGAGATAAACCAATGTCTCTGTGGATATCACTCCTGGCAGTGCGCGAATCTGGGTGTTGAGCAGATCGAGCAGATCGTCGTCGTCCTCGCAGACCACTTCGACGATGGCGTCGAAGGATCCTGCGGTCAGCACCACATACTCGACCGCGTCTATCGCGGCCAACTTCTCGGCCACCCGTGTCGTGTCCCCGGTGCAGCGGATGCCGATCATCGCCTGCCGGGCGAACCCGAGCTGCATCGGATCGGTGACGGCGACGATCTGCATGACGCCTGCGTCGACCATGCGCTGGACCCGCTGCCGCACCGCGGCCTCGGAGAGTCCCACCGCCTTGCCGATGCCCGCATACGACCGGCGGCCGTCCTGCTGCAGCTTCTCGATGATCGCCTTGGACAGTTCGTCGAGCTGGACCGCGGCCCCCGGACGCGTTTGTACGCGCAGGGACACGGGGTGGATGCCGTCAGCACCCGGGTTGGCCATGCCTGAGATTGTGCACGGAATCCGTCGTGACAAGCAACCAAACCAATGAAATCACGCGCCGAGCCATGTCACGACTGCGGGAATGCGTAGCCTCGGGCACTGCCGTCGGTTAGCGTTGGGCCATGACTGCGACGGTTTCTGCCAGCGTGGCAGGCAGCTGGATCGACGGCGCGGCGGTGGTAACCAGCGGCGCCAATCATCAGGTCATCAACCCCGCGAGCGGCGACGTCGTCGCCGAACTCACGTTGGCGACGCCGGGCGACGTCGACGCCGCCGTGGCGTCGGCACGCAAGGCGCAACCGGGCTGGGCGAGCGCGACGCCGGTCGACCGCGCGACCGTGCTGGCCAAGCTGGCGGCGCTGATGGCCGACCACGCCGACGAGCTCGTCGCCGAGGAGGTCAGCCAGACGGGCAAGCCCGCGCGGCTGGCCAGGGAGTTCGACGTCCCCGGCAGCATCGACAACGTCGACTTCTTCGCGGGTGCGGCACGCCATCTCGAGGGCAAGGCCACCGCGGAGTACTCCGGCGACCACACCTCCAGCATTCGGCGCGAGGCCGTCGGCGTCGTCGCGACCATCACGCCGTGGAACTACCCGTTGCAGATGGCGGTGTGGAAGGTGCTGCCCGCGCTGGCCGCCGGATGCAGCGTCGTCATCAAGCCCGCGGAGCTGACGCCGCTGACCACGTTGACGTTGGCCCGGCTGGCCACCGAGGCGGGCGTGCCCGACGGCGTCTTCAACGTCATCACCGGGGCGGGTGGCGACGTCGGCACCGCACTGGCCGGGCATCCCGACGTCGACGTGGTGACGTTCACCGGGTCGACGATCGTCGGCCGCAAGGTGATGGCCGCCGCGGCGGTGCACGGTCACCGCACCCAGCTCGAGCTCGGCGGCAAGGCGCCGTTCGTGGTGTTCGACGACGCCGACCTGGACGCCGCGGTCCAGGGTGCCGTCGCGGGATCGCTGATCAACACCGGTCAGGACTGCACGGCGGCGACGCGGGCGATCGTCGCCCGCGAACTCTACGACGACTTCGTCGCCGGGGTCGGTGAGGTGATGAGCAAGGTCGTCGTCGGCGACCCGAACGACGACGACACCGACCTCGGCCCGCTGATCTCGATGGCGCACCGCGCCAAGGTCGCAGGCATGGTCGAGCGGGCGCCCGGCCAGGGCGGTCGCATCGTGACCGGCGGCAGCGCGCCCGACGGGCCCGGGTCGTTCTACCGGCCGACGGTCATCGCCGACGTCGGCGAGGACTCCGAGGTGTACCGCGACGAGATCTTCGGCCCGGTGCTGACCGTGCGGTCGTTCACCGACGACGACGACGCACTGCGACAGGCCAACGACACCGTCTACGGCCTAGCCGCGTCTGCCTGGACCCGCGACGTCTATCGCGCGCAGCGGGCCTCACGGGAGATCACGGCCGGCTGTGTGTGGATCAACGACCACATCCCGATCATCAGCGAGATGCCGCACGGCGGCGTCGGCGCGTCGGGCTTCGGCAAGGACATGTCGGACTACTCCTTCGAGGAGTACCTCACCATCAAGCACGTGATGAGCGATATCACCGGCGTCGCCGAAAAGGACTGGCACCGGATCATCTTCACGAAGCGCTGACCCCTTCCCGAGCCTGCGGGGAGATCGCCGATTCGGCGAGAATCGCGATCTGTCAGCAGGCTCGGCGTTCGACGCGGTTAAGTTGGCCCGCGAAGCGGGTACACGGAGCACACCTGGAGGCCGGATCGACAGGAGTGTGCCCATGAGCGCCGCGCCGGGACTGAAGAAGGCTCTGAGTCAGCGTCAGCTGAGGATGATCGCGATCGGCGGCGTCATCGGCGCCGGTCTTTTCGTCGGTTCAGGGGTGGTGATGGGCGACACCGGCCCCGGCGCATTCATCACCTACGCCCTGTCCGGGGTGCTGATCATCATGGTCATGCGGATGCTGGCCGAGATGGCGGTGGCCAACCCGTCGACGGGCTCGTTCGCCGACTACTCACGCGACGCGCTCGGCCATTGGGCCGGCTTCTCCGTCGGCTGGCTCTACTGGTACTTCTGGGTGATCGTCGTGGGCTTCGAGGCGATCGCGGGCGCCAAGATCGTGCAGTACTGGATCGACATCCCACTGTGGTTGTGCGCGTTGGTCTTCATGGTCCTGATGACCGCGACGAACCTGTTCTCGGTGAAGTCCTACGGCGAGTTCGAGTTCTGGTTCGCGGGCATCAAGGTGGCGGCGATCCTGGTCTTCATCGCGATCGGCGCCTGCTTCGTGCTCGGGCTGTGGCCGAACAAGTCGGCCGACTTCTCGAACCTGTGGAGCCAGGGCGGATTCATGCCGATGGGCGCGGGCGTCATCACCGTCGGCATCGTCACGGTGATCTTCTCGATGGTCGGCCCGGAGATCGCGACGATCGCCGCTGCCGAGTCGTCGGACCCCGAGAAGGCCGTTTCGAGGGCCGCCAACTCGGTGATCTGGAGGATCCTGGTCTTCTACGTGCTGTCGGTGTTCCTGCTCGTGACGATCGTGCCGTGGAACAACGAAGACCTGGCCGCATCCCCGTTCGTCGCCGCGTTCACCAAGATGGGGATCCCGGATGCCGACGACATCATGAACGCCGTGGTGCTGACGGCGGTGCTCAGCTGTCTGAACTCCGGGATGTACACGGCATCGCGCATGTTGTTCGTCCTCGCCGCCCGCAACGAGGCACCCGAACGACTGATGCGGCTCACCGGTCGCGGCGTGCCCGCGAACGCCATTCTGTTCTCGTCGATCGTCGGCTTCCTGTGCGTCATCGCCGCCGCCTTCTCCGAGAAGACCATCTTCGCGTTCCTGCTCAACTCCAGCGGCGCGATCATCCTGTTCGTCTACATCCTGATCGCGATATCGCAGATCGTGCTGCGCTACCGCAACCGGGACGGCGAACTGCGGCTGAAGATGTGGCTGTTCCCGGTGCTGTCGATTCTCACGACGGTCGCCATGCTGGCGATCCTGGTGCAGATGTTCCTCGACGACGAACTGCGGTCGCAGCTGCTGCTGAGCCTCTTGTCGTGGGCGGTGGTGTTGGGTCTGTTCTTCCTCAACAAACGGTTCAACAAGAGCCACCACATCGACTCGGACGCTGCGGAGGAGAAGGCGCGCGCGATGCTCAGCTGATGCGGATCAGCTTCTTGTTGACGAACTCGTCGATGCCGTAGCGGCCGAGCTCGCGGCCGAAACCGGACCGCTTCACGCCGCCGAACGGAAGCTCGACGCCTTCCGCGCCAACGGCATTGACGAACACCATGCCCGCCTCGATGCCGATCGGCGACGCGCTTGGCCTGTTCGTCGTCGGTGGTGAAGACGTAGGAGCCCAGCCCGAACGGGGTGTCGTTGGCCAGCTGCACGGCCTCGTCCTCGGAGCCGACCTTGTAGACGGTCGCCACCGGTCCGAACAGCTCCTCTTTGTAGGACGGTGAGTCCGGCGAGACATTGGTGAGCACGCCCGGCGGGAAGAAGGCGCCCTTGCGCTCGCCCTCGGACACCAGCGTGGCGCCGTCGTCGACGGCCTGCTTCACCTGGTCGTCCAGCCGTTCGGCGGCCGCGACCGACGACAGCGGGGCCAGACCCTCGGCCTTTGCGAGCACCTTCTTGGTGAACTTGTCCAGGAAGTCGTCGTAGACGCTCTCCGAGACGATGATCCGCTTGGCCGCGTTGCAGGCCTGCCCGGTGTTCTCGAAGCGGCCGTCGATGGCGGCCTCCACGGTGGCGTCCAGGTCGTCGGAGCTCAGCACGATGAACGGGTCGGAGCCGCCGAGTTCGAGGACGACCTTCTTCAGGTTGCGGCCCGCGATCTCCGCGACGGCGGCACCCGCGCGCTCGGAGCCCGTCAGCGAAACCCCTTGCACGCGTGGGTCGGCGATGATGTCGGCGACCTGGTCGTTGGTCGCGTAGATGTTGACGTAGGCGCCCTCCGGATAGCCGGCGTCGTTGAAGATCTGCTGCAGCGCCGCCGCCGACTCGGGGCACTGCGGCGCGTGCTTGAGCAGGATGGTGTTGCCCAGCGTCAGGTTCGGCCCGGCGAACCGGGCGACCTGGTAGTACGGGTAGTTCCACGGCATGATGCCCAGCAGCACGCCGACCGAGCTGCGGCGGATCAGCGCCGAGCCCTCGCCCGTCGAGAAGCTCGATGGGCTCGTCGGCGAGGAACTTCTCGGCGTTGTCGGCGTAGTACTCGTAGATCGCCGCGCTGAAGTCGACCTCGCCCTCGGACTGGTCGATCGGCTTGCCCATCTCGCGGTTGATGATCTTGGCGAGCTCTTCCTTGCGCTCGGCTGTGCAGCTCGCCGACCTTGCGGATCAGGGCGGCGCGGTCGGCGACCGTCGATCCTCGCGACCATTCGCGATGGGCCTTGCTGGCCGCGGCGATGGCGGCTTCGATCTGCTCGTCGGTGGCGGTCGGGTACTCCTTGACCAGTTCGCCGGTGGACGGATCGACAACGGCATACAGGGACGTGCTCATCCTGGTGTGCTCCTTCGTCAGGCACTCGAGTTTCTTCAACGCCGATTCCAGCGTAAGCCTTCGGCGACAAGGGATTCGATATCGGGTGAATCGCCTGAGACTCGACGGGGTCCGGTCAGCCGCTGGTGCCCTTCGAGAACTCCTCGCCGGTCCGCGGATCGATCGCGATCTCGCCGGGAGGCAGGTTCGACAGGTCGGGTGCGATCACCGTCGGCACGTCACCGGAGTCCGGCAGTCCGACGCGGGCGACCGCGGCGTCCTCGTCGCCCAGCGTCTCCAGGACCAGATCGTGACTGCGGCGGGGCAGCGTGATGCCCTTGAAGTACGAGCGGCTCGAAGACCCGCCAGACGACCATCAGGATCAGGCCGAGCACCATCGCGCCGACTGCCGACGACGGCGACGGCGCCGAAGCCGAGGATCGTGACGTTGTTGCCGTTGTCGTCGGTCAGCCAGTCCGGTCGGGCGTACTGAATGAGGCCGTAGATGAATACGACGAGGAGCACGATGCCGCCGAGCAACGGCACCACACCGCGCATCACGAGGTCACGGACGTTGCGGGTCAACGTCTTTCGGTAGAACCAGACACAGGCGAAGCCGGTCAGGCCGTAGTAGAACGCGATCATCAGGCCGACCGAGCCGATCAGCGCCGTCAGCAGGTTCGAGCTGATGATCGTGAACAGCACGTAGAACACCGCGGAGACGACGCCCATGACGATCGTCGAGACCGTCGGTGTCAGGTACCGCCGGTGGATCTTCGCGAAGGACTCCGGCAGCGCCTTGTAGACACCCATCGACAGCGTGGTGCGCGCGGTCGGCAGGATCGTCGTCTGCGTCGACGCGGACGCGGAGGTCAGGATCGACGCGGACAGCAGCAGGCATTCCGATGTGGCCAAGGATGCTGTTGCCGAACAGATCCGGGCCGATCGCGGCGAATACGTCGTTGGCGTTGTCGGGGTTGCCGAGGCCGATGCCGTCGGTGCCGACACCTGCGAATGCGACGGTCGCGACGCTGACCAGCGCGTAGGTGGCGAGCAGGAGGAAGGTCGAGATGACCGCGGCCCGGCCAGGGGTGCGGCCTGGGTCCTCGGACTCCTCGTTGCATGCGACGGCGGTGTCCCAGCCCCAGTAGATGAAGATCGTCGTGAGGACCGCGGGGGCGATCACGCTGCTGAAGTCCAAGCCGCCAGGCCAGAACCACGACAGCGAGGGCAGCAGCGAGTAGTCCTCGGCGTTGTGGGTGTACACCTTGATCAGCGCGACGATCGACAGCACGATCAGCACGACGATCTCGATGCTCAGCAAGCCGTACTGTATGCGTGCCGACACCTCGATGCCGCGGTAGCAGATGTAGGTCATCACCGCGATCCAGATGATCCCGGCGACGGTCGACCAGAACGTGCTGCTGGCGAGGTCGGCCGCCGAGTGCCAGCCCAGGTCGCCGACGAAGGTGAACGAGTAGGCGCCCGCGATCTGGGCCAGGTTGGCCATCACGATGACGTCGGCGGCGATGATGCCCCAGCCGCCCAGCCAGCCGATGATCGGCCCGAAGGCGCGCGAGGCCCAGGTGAAGGTGGTGCCGCAGTCGGGCTCGGCCTTGTTGAGCTCCTGGTAGGCGACGGCGATCAGGTACATCGGGATGAAGGAGATCAGCACGATCGCGGGGGCCTTCACGCCGGACAGCAGTGCGCCGCCGCTGGCGATGATCAGACCCGAGCGTCGCTGCCAGGCTGTACGCCGGCGCCGTCGACGCCATCCCGACGACGACGCTGGAGACCAGGCCGAGCGCGCCGCCCTTCAGCCCCTTGCTCTCGACGTTCGAACCTTCGGGTTCCCGATGAACGATGGCTTCGCCTTTGGCCATGGCTTTCTCCCTGCTCGTTTCCTCGCTGTCGGCCTTGGCAGAATACGGTTTCAGTTGTTTGATCGCGCGCTCAACAACGAAATTAGTGTTCACAG
Organism: uncultured Actinomycetota bacterium; assembly: GCA_963813275.1. Taxonomy (GTDB): domain Bacteria; phylum Actinomycetota; class Actinomycetes; order Mycobacteriales; family Mycobacteriaceae; genus Mycobacterium. The sequence goes on from CAWEYH010000014.1 coordinate 144,521, forward strand.
GTAATTCACAGCACAACCGTGTCCGTGAAGCTAGGCTTTCGGTGTGGCCGGGTGACGCCGGCTCGACGAGTTCGAAGGGCTGCGCTCACATCTGCTGGCCGTGGCCTATCGGCTCACCGGCACGTTCGCCGACGCCGAGGACGCCGTCCAGGACGCCTGGCTGAAGTGGAATGCGTTGGGCCGCAAGCGCGATGACATCATCGAACCTCGCGCCTGGCTGACCACCGTCGTGAGCAGGCTGGGTCTCGATCGGTTGCGCTCGGCGGCGCGCCGACGGGAAACCTATCTCGGCGAATGGCTGCCCGAACCCGTGGTGACGGGGTTCGACGGAAACGATCCACTCGCGGCGGTGGTGGCAAGCGAGGACGCCCGGTTCGCCGCGATGGTCGTGCTCGAACGGTTGACGCCCGACCAGCGGGTCGCGTTCGTGCTGCACGAGGGATTCGCGGTGCCGTTCGCCGAGATCGCCTCGGTGCTGGGTGTGAGCGACGCCGCGGCGCGGCAGCTTGGCTTCGCGGGCGCGGCGGGCGGTGGGGTCGACGGCGAAGCCGGTCGCCGACCAGACTCACAACGAGGTGGCCGGCGCGTTGATGGCGGCGTTGGCGTCGGGTGACATGGAAGGCGCTGTGCGGCTTCTGCATCCGGATGTCACGTTCACCGGCGACTCGAACCGCAGGGCGCCGACGGCGGCGCGCGTCATCCATGGGCCGGACAAGGTCGCGCGGTTCCTGTTCGGGCTGGCGCAGCGCTACGGGCCGAACTTCCTGTCGACCAGTCAGCTGGCACTCGTCAACGGCCAGCTCGGCAGCTACACCCCGGGGGCACCTGCTCGTAGCGGCTATCCCGAGATGACCCCGCGGGTGACCGCTATGACGGTGCGCGACGGAAAGGTCTGCGCCATTTGGGATGTCGCGAATCCGGACAAGTTCACGGCGTCGCCCATGGCACCCGGCACGCCTCACCGGAACCGAAGCCCTGCTCGGTGATGCCCAGCGCCGAGTACATCCTGGCCCGCATGTTCTCCACGCCGATCTGATAGGTCAGCTCGATCACCCCGTCGTCGCCGAATCGGCGCTTCAGGTCATCGACCTGCTCGTCGGTGATGGTGTGCGGATCGGTCGTCATCGCGTCGGCGTAGGCGATGGCGGCACGCTCGTCCTCGGTGTAAGCGGGTGAGGTCGCGTAGTCGTCGATGTCCTTGAGTCGCTCCACGTCGAGTCCTTCGAGCCGAATCAGCATCGAGCCGAAGTCGACACACCACGAGCATCCGATCGTGCGGGCCGTCCAGTACACGGCCAGTTCGCGGACGCTGACCGGGAGCTTCTTCGAGCCGAACTGCAGCATCATCTCGTGCACGCCGTTGGCCATCATCAGCCGGGGATGATGCGCGGCAACGGTGAACGGCTCAGGCACCTCGCCGAACCGGCGCTTGGCGAACCAGTACATCACCCTGGTCAACAGCGATGCGCGCTGCGGCGGCACGGGAGCGATACGCGTTTTCTGTGTCATACCCGTTAGACGAAACAGCCGGCGATTGTGTGACACCACCTTTTCGCCGAAACCGCGGGGAGATCGCATTTTGTGCCGTTTCGGCGATCTGCCCGCAGTTTCGACGCGATGCGCTAGCGGGCGAACATCAGCGCGCGCTTGACCTCCTGGATCGCCTGCGTCACCTGAATTCCGCGCGGGCAGGACTCCGTGCAGTTGAACGTCGTGCGACAGCGCCAGACGCCGTCGACCTCGTTGAGGATGTCGAGCCGTTCGGCGGCGGCCTCGTCGCGGCTGTCGAAGATGAACCGGTGGGCGTTGACGATCGCGGCGGGTCCGAAATACGAACCCTCGCTCCAGTAGATCGGGCAGCTGGTGGTGCAGCACGCGCACAGGATGCACTTGGTGGTGTCGTCGTAGCGAGCGCGGTCGGTCGGGCTCTGGATCCGCTCGCGGGTCGGCGGGTTGCCGCTGACCACCAGGTACGGCTTGACCGCGCGGTACGCGTCGAAGAACGGCTCCATGTTCACCACGAGGTCCTTCTCCACGGGCAGACCGCGGATCGGCTCGATGGTGATCGTCAGTTTCTTGCTCGGGTTCTTCGGCAGCAGGTCGCGCATCAGCACCTTGCACGCCAGCCGGTTGACGCCGTTGATGCGCATCGCATCCGAACCGCACACGCCGTGCGCACACGACCGGCGGAACGTCAGGGTGCCGTCGAGATACCACTTGACGTAGTGCAGCAGGTTGAGCAGCCGGTCGGTGGGCAGCGACGGCACCCGGAAGCTCTGCGAGCCCGGCGGCGTCGGGGTTCTCGGGGTTGAACCGGGCGATCTTCAGCGTCACCATCACCGCGCCGTCGGGGATCGGCGGCAGGTCCGGATCCTTGGTGGACGGCTCGACGTCGGTGCGTCATCGTCGTCAGTACTTCCGTTCCATCGGCTCGTAGCGCGTCTGCACCACCGGCTTGTAGTCCAGCCGGATGTCGCTCAGCAGGTCGGTGCCCTGCTTGTAGGCCATCGTGTGGCGCATGTAGTTGGTGTCGTCGCGGTTGGGATAGTCCTCGCGGGCGTGGCCGCCGCGAGACTCCTTGCGGTTCAACGCACCCACCACGGTGACCTCGGCCAGCTCCAGCAGCATGCCGAGCTCGATCGCCTCCAGCAAATCGCTGTTGAAGCGTTTACCCTTGTCGTGCACCGAGATTCGTGCGTACCGCTCCTTGAGAGCATGGATGTCCGTCAGTGCCTGCTTGAGGGTCTCCTCGGTGCGGAACACCGCCGCGTTGTTGTCCATCGACTGCTGCAAGGCGCCGCGGATGTCGGCGACGCGTTCGTTGCCCTGTTCGGAGAGGATGTCGCCGACCCAGCCGACCACAGTGCCCTCGGGATTCTCGGGCAGCTCGACGTGGTCATGACCCAGCGCGTAGTTCGCGGCCGCGATGCCCGCGCGACGGCCGAACACGTTGATGTCCAGCAGCGAGTTGGTGCCGAGTCGGTTGGCGCCGTGCACCGAGACACACGCGCATTCGCCCGCGGCGTACAGCCCCGTCACGATGTTGGTGTTGTCACGCAACACCTGCCCGTGCACGGTCGTCGGGATGCCACCCATCACGTAGTGGCAGGTGGGGTACACCGGCACCAGTTCCTTGACCGGGTCGACGCCCAGGTAGGTCCTGGCGAATTCGGTGATGTCGGGCAGTTTCGCCTCGAGCACGTCCGCGCCGAGGTGACGGACGTCGATGTAGACGTAGTCCTTCAGCGGCCCCGCGCCTCGGCCCTCCAGCACTTCGCGAACCATCGAGCGCGCCACGATGTCGCGCGGCGCCAGGTCGACGATGGTCGGCGCGTAGCGCTCCATGAAGCGTTCGCCCTCGCCGTTGAGCAGCCGACCGCCCTCGCCGCGCACCGCTTCGGAGATGAGAATGCCCAGCCCAGCGAGACCGGTCGGGTGGAACTGGTGAAACTCCATGTCCTCCAAGGGAAGTCCCTTGCGGAAGATGATGCCCAAACCATCGCCGGTCAGGGTGTGCGCGTTGGACGTGGTCTTGTACATCCGGCCCGACCCGCCGGTGGCGAACACGATGGCCTTGGCCGCGAAGATGTGAATGTCGCCGGTGGCCAGCTCGTAGGCGATCACGCCGGTCGCCACCGGGCCGCCGGGGGTGTCGGTCATACAGATGTCGAGCGCGTAGAACTCGTTGAAGAACTCGACGTCGTGCTTGACGCAGTTCTGGTACAGGGTCTGCAGGATCATGTGGCCGGTCCGGTCGGCGGCGTAGCAGGCGCGGCGCACCGGCGCCTTCCCGTGGTCGCGGGTGTGCCCGCCGAACCGGCGCTGGTCGATGCGGCCCTCGGGGGTGCGGTTGAACGGCATCCCCATCTTCTCGAGGTCCAGCACCGCGTCGATGGCCTCCTTGCACATGATCTCGACGGCGTCCTGGTCGGCCAGGTAGTCGCCGCCCTTGACGGTGTCGAAGGTGTGCCACTCCCAGTTGTCCTCTTCGACGTTCGCCAGTGCCGCGCACATGCCGCCCTGCGCCGCGCCGGTGTGGCTGCGCGTCGGGTAGAGCTTGGTCAGCACCGCCGTGCGGACGCGAGGTCCCGCCTCGACGGCGGCCCGCATGCCCGCTCCGCCTGCGCCGACGATGACGACGTCGTAGCGATGTTCTTTAATCATCGGAGCTCATGTTCCTTTGAAACCTCACGAGATGTTCGCGTCGAAGGTGACCAGCACGTAGCTGCCAAGCACCAACGTGAATCCGGTCGCCAGCAACAACAGCGAATTCAGATAGAACTTGGTGACGTTCTTGCGGGCATAGTCACCGATGATCGTGCGCATGCCGTTGGCGCCGTGGATCATGGCCAGCCACAGCAGGGCCATGTCCCAGATCTGCCAGAACGGGGATGCCCAGCGCTGCGGCGACGTAGTTGAAGTCGATGCGGTACACCCCGTTGTCCCACATCAGCATGACGAACAGGTGGCCGAGCGCCAGCACTACCAGCGCGACGCCGGAGAACCGCATGAACAGCCACGCGTACTTCTCGAAGTACGGAATGCCCCTCGGTCGGCGGGGTGCGCGCGGATGGTCGAGCGAAGCGGGCCGATCGTGCTCTTTCTCCGCGACGGTTGCGATGCGGCCCTCGCGATGGTGGGGCGACCATGGCGCGCTCACAGGAATCGCTCCGCCATGTGCACGCCGAGCACACCCAGCGCCGGGATCATCACAGCCAGCCAGACGGCGGCCACTGCCCACAGCATGAGGCGTTGGTAGCGCGGACCGTGCTGCCAGAAGTCGATGAGGATGACCCGGATGCCGTTGAGTGCGTGGTAGAGCACCGCCGCGACCAGCCCGGCCTCCATCAGCCCGACGATCGGCGTCTTGTAGGTGCTGACGACTTCGTTGTAGGCCTCCGGGCTGACCCGCACCAGCGCGGTGTCGAGCACGTGCACGAAGAGGAAGAAGAAGATCGTGGCGCCGGTGATCCGGTGCAACACCCACGACCACATTCCCGGGTCTCCGCGATAGAGGGTGCGTCTGCGCGCCGGCTTCTCCCGCGGGGCCGCTGTATCCGTATTCGTGCTCATCGGGCCTCCAACGCCATCGGTGGTCGGGGCGACTCTAAACCCATTTGTAGTAGCCAAAGCGCTACGGTGTTAGCCGTTCGCAGGTGTTGAAACTGCAAGTTAGGGTTACCTACATCACGTGTATGGCCACGGGACGGAGGGTTCGGAATGCATTCAGAGCCCGGTTGGCGGAATTGATGTGACGACCGATATCGACTGGAAGATGTTGCGCCGCAAGGCAACCGACGCGGCCGGCAAGGCATACGCACCGTATTCCGGGTTGTCGGTGGGCGCTGCGGCGCTGGTCGACGATCACCGAATTGTGGTCGGCTGCAATGTGGAGAATGTCTCATATGGCCTTGGTCTCTGTGCCGAGTGCGCGGTGGTCTGTGCCCTCTATTCCGGGGGTGGCGGCAGGCTGATCGCCCTGTCCTGCGTGGACGCCGACGGTGGGCTGCTGATGCCGTGCGGGCGGTGCCGACAGGTGCTGCTGGAGCACGGCGGCCCGCAGATGCTGATCGACCACCCGTCCGGGCCGCGGCCGTTGGCCGAGTTGCTGCCCGACGCGTTCGGACCGGACGACCTGCCCCACCGGGAGCCGGAAAAGCCGTGACCCAGACCACGTTCGACGCGCGTGAGCCTGATGTCGCGCCCGTTTGACGCTCCGACGGTCATCCGGACCAAGCGCGACGGTGGTGTGCTCTCCGACGCGGCGATCGACTGGGTGATCGACGCGTACACCGACGGGCGGGTGGCCGACGAGCAGATGTCGGCTCTGCTGATGGCGATCTTCCTGCGGGGCATGACGGGCCGGGAGATCGCGCGCTGGACCACGGCCATGGTGGACTCGGGCGAGCGGATGGATTTCACCGATCTGCGTCGCGACGGCAAGCCGCTTGCGTTGGTGGACAAGCACTCCACCGGCGGAGTGGGGGACAAGATCACCATCCCGCTGGTGCCGATCGTGATGGTGTGCGGGGGCGCGGTGCCGCAGGCAGCGGGCCGCGGCCTCGGGCACACCGGGGGCACCCTCGACAAGCTGGAAGCCATCGCCGGATTCACCGGTGAAATATCGAAAAGCCAGATCCGTCAACAACTTTGCGACCTCGGCGCAGCGATCTTCGCGGCGGGCGAGCTGGCACCGGCCGACCGCAAGATCTACGCGTTGCGCGACGTCACCGGCACCACCGAGTCGCTGCCGCTGATCGCCAGCTCGGTGATGAGCAAGAAGATCGCCGAGGGCACACGGGCGCTGGTGCTGGACTCGAAGGTCGGCTCGGGGGCGTTTCTCGATACCGAGGCCGAGTCCAGGGAGTTGGCGCGCACGATGGTCGAGCTGGGTACCGAGGAGGGGCTGGTGACCCGCGCACTGCTGACCGACATGAATCGCCCGCTGGGCAGGACGGTCGGCAATGCGGTCGAAGTGGACGAGTCGCTGGAAGTGCTTGCAGGGGGAGGCCCGCCGGATGTCGTCGAACTGACTTTGGCGTTGGCAGCGGAGATGATCGATGCGGCGGGTCTCGACGGGGTCGACCCCGCGCAGACGCTGCGAGACGGCTCGGCGATGGACCACTTCCGCGCGCTGGTGGCCGCACAGGGCGGCGACTTGTCGCAACCGTTGCCCATCGGTGCGCACTACGAGACCATCACGGCGCCGCGCGGTGGCACGATGGGCGATATCGACGCAATGGCGGTTGGACTTGCAGTGTGGCGGCTCGGCGCGGGTCGTGCCGTTCCCGGTGAGCGCGTGCAGTCGGGGGCGGGCCTGCGCATCCACCGCCGTCCAGGCGAGCCCGTCGCCGCAGGAGAGGCGCTGTTCACCCTCTACACCGACACCCCGGAACGGTTCGACGGCGCGATGGCGGAGATGGACGGCGGCTGGAGCGTCGGTGATGCTGCCCCCGATATCGGCCCGCTGATCATCGATCGGATCAGCTCGTGACCTCACCGTTGACACTCGACAAGATCCGGCACGCGCCCAAGGCGCTGCTGCACGACCATCTCGACGGTGGCCTGCGGCCCGCGACCGTGCTCGATCTCGCGGGGCAGACCGGCTATGACGAGCTGCCCGTCGCCGATGCCGACGGATTGGCGACCTGGTTCCGGACCGCCGCGCACAGCGGGTCGCTCGAGCGGTACCTGGAGCCGTTCGCGCACACGGTCGGGGTGATGCAGACGCCCGAGGCGCTCTACCGGGTCGCCTTCGAGTGCGTCGAAGACCTGGCCGCCGACAACGTGGTGTACGCGGAGATCCGGTTCGCCCCCGAGCTGCACATCGACAGGGGCCTGTCGCTGGACGCGGTCGTCGACGCGGTGCTGGCCGGATTCGTCGACGGCGAGAAGGCGGCCAGCAGCGAGGGCCGCACGATCACGGTCCGCTGCCTGGTGACCGCGATGCGACACCAGGCGCGCTCACTCGAGATCGCCGAGCTGGCCATCCGGTTCCGCGACAAGGGTGTGGTCGGGTTCGACATTGCCGGAGCCGAGGCCGGATATCCGCCGACACGGCACCTCGACGCCTTCGAGTACATGCGAAACCACAACGGCCACTTCACGATCCACGCCGGAGAGGCATTCGGGCTGCCGTCCATACACGAGGCGATCGCGTTCTGTGGCGCCGACCGACTCGGCCACGGCGTGCGCATCGTCGACGACATCACGGTTGCCCCGGACGGGCACGTTCACCTGGGTCGGCTGGCAGCGCTGTTGCGAGACAAGCGAATCCCCCTCGAGCTGTGCCCGAGCTCCAACGTGCAGACCGGCGCGGTGGGCAGCATCGCCGAGCACCCGTTCGACCTGCTCGCGCGCTGCCGCTTCCGCGTCACCGTCAACACCGACAACCGGCTGATGAGCGACACCACGATGAGCCAGGAGATGCTGCGCCTGGTGGAGGCGTTCGGCTACGGCTGGAGTGATTTGGCCAGGTTCACCATCAACGGGATGAAGTCGGCGTTCATCCCGTTCGACGAGCGGCTGGCGATCATCGACGAAGTGATCAAACCGCGCTTCGCCGTGCTGATCGGCTGACGTGACGAACTGGTTCGCCAGAGTCGCGTCGGCGCTCGGCCTTGGCAAGAAGGTCAAGTCGACGTCGTTCGACCAGAGGAACGGCAATGCGCCGTTCAACGCCTCCGGCGTCGTCGAAGTCGGTCCAGGCCGGTTCCTCTTCGTCGACAATCACGACCCGTCGGCGTTGTTCGAACTCGCACTCGATTCCGACGGCAATGAAGCGGAAAGGATTTCGCGCCGCCCCTTTGCCGGCCTGGCCGAGGGCGAGTTGCGTGATCCCGAAGGACTGGCCCGCGTCGACGGTGGCAGCGAGACCATTCTCGTCGTCGCGTCCTCGCTCTGCGTCCTCGGCGCCAACGGGTCAGGGCGACAACAGGTCTGTGACGGACTGGTGCGCGTTCGCTACACGCCCCACGGCGACCTGCAGGCACAAGCGATGCCCGGATTCCGCGACTGGCTGTTGCGTCAGGTGCCGTCGATCGCCGAAGCCGCCCAGCGCGAACCGGATGCAGGTGGGTTGAACATCGAAGGCCTTGCGTGGGACCCGCGGGCGCGGACACTGCTCTTCGGCCTGCGAGGGCCCGCGGACCGTGGAATCGTCACGGTCATTCGGGTGCCCATCGATGCGGGCGCTGCCCCCTGGACCGTGGAGGAGCTCGAAGCGCCGTCGTCGTGCACGTTCGCCTACCACGACCGAAGGCGAAGCAGGGCATCCGCGACATCTCCTACGACGAGCAGGCCGGCGACGTTCTGATGATCGTCGGGCGTTCGATCAGCACGGCCGACGAACCGTTTCAGCTCTGCGCGTGGGATGGCAGCAGCGACACCGTCGAGTTGTTCGACGTCAAATTCCATCGGTCGATGAAGCCCGAAGGCGTCGTCGCCTACTCCAGCGCCGACGAAAGGCGCCTCCTCATCGTCGACGACGGAGGCGGCTACGCAGTCGTCGGCTACCCGAAACGCGATCAGTAGAAGTACAGGTTGGAACCGGGCAGTTCCTGGTGCACGCGTGGCCTACCGCCGGGCGTGAGATCGTCTCCGAACTTGGCCATCTCGGTGGTCCGCACGCTGACGAGGTTGAAATAGCCGGTGAAGGCGAATCGCCCCGGTGGGTTGGCCGGGTCGGTGACCGGGACCGGCACAGGAACGATCGTGAACTCTTCGCCGTGGTCGCCGTTACTCGGCGCGCATGTGTACAGATACTTGTGCCCCGCGGGAGTGACCTGAGTGCCGCTGGCGTGCAGGTTGCGGTTGAACGCCTGGTTGGTCAGCGACTTGCCGGTGCCGAGGTCGTTGAGAGCCCACAGGTCCGAAGGCTGGTTGTTGTCGAACAGCTGCTGGTGGTACACCTCGAAGTCCGCCGGGGCCGGCGCGCCCGGTGGAATCGACTCGGTGTTGCTGGCATGCAGACAGTCACTGGTGTCGTGCTTGAGGACGTAGACGGGGTTGGTGGGTTCGGGCAGGCCGGTGAAGATGTAAGCGGCCGACTCGGCGAGCCGCAGTTGCTGCCGCACGGAATCGATCTCCTGCACGGCGTTGGGCACGCCGAATCCCTGCGCCAGACCTTGCATTTGGTCGATCAAGGGTTTCAGCACGGTCTGCTGATGCTCGCGGCTGAACAATGTCTCCCGGTACGCCCGAATCTGGTCCATCAATTGCTTGCGGCGCGCGTCGTCATTGCGCACAAGCTGCGCGATCAGCCCGTCCCGGCCCAGCTTGAACGGTCTGTCCGGTTGAAGCGTCTGGTCGACACCCCAGGGGATGAACTTGAACTTGATGTCGCCCACGCCCGGTGTGGCGACAGCGTCGACGTCGTTGTACAGATAGGTGTTGTTGGTGTTGTCGGCATAGCCGTCCCAGTGCTTGAGCAGAAACTCCATCGCGTAGAGCTTGAGGTACTCCTCCATGTCGATCAGCTGGTCCGCCCCGGCGAGGCCGTTCGCCTTTATGTGCTCGCAGGCGAACTTCAGATCGGCTTTGTCCTCGAACTTCGAGAGGTCTTCGACCCCAATGAATTCCAGCCGCTCTTCGAGGAAGTCGTTCTTGTGCGCGATCTCGTACAGATTGCCGTTCATATTGCCGCTGAAATTGCGTTCGATGTACTGGCTCATGACCGGTTCGGCATTGACGAAGATGCCTGGGGCGTTGACGCCGCCGACGCCTTGGCCGATCAACGTTCCGTTCACGAACACACGGGCGTAGTTGCACCGAGAGTTTGGCAGGCCCGCCATCTCCATCATCCGGTAGCCCAGCGTCTGTTTGACGAAGGACTTGTCCTGGATGGAGTTGTTCAAGGTCACATAGCGTGTCCCGATCAGCGCTTCGGCCTGCGCCTGGCCGGCGTTGTTGCCTTTGCCGAAGTCGACATGAATGCAGGGCTTGTCGCTGTCGATGGAGCCGCAGAACGACTTCTTCTTGATGCCCACATTCGTGAATGTCGTACGCGCGGGGAACGCGGTTCCGGAAATCTCGACCGAGTCGGCTTTTCGCCACGTGTACCGGCTGCCGCCGGTCCACTCCCAGAAACAGCGGCCGCCTTTCGGCTCCTCGTTTCGCACCTTGTCCCACTCGGCCGGGTCCATTGTGATCTTGATCGTGACCACATTGTCGAGTGCATAGAAGGAATCCATGAGTTGTTGCTGCTGAGCGGTCATTGTCATCTCCGTCCGTCGCGGTGTGTAGACAGGATGCTGCCGACATCGTGTTTGGACGCGAGTAGTCGAATACTCGATTTCCACGAAATGTCCCACACGGGAACAGACGGTATTCCTGAGGTGAACGTGCCGGACCGTATGCGCAGAATTGCGGCGCTACTCCTGCCGGAGCCGCGACTCGAGGAACGTTTCCAGCGACTCCCACTGCTCGACCGCGTCGGCGTAGGGCGGGCTCGGCTTGCGAACCGTGTCCGGTTCCAGCACGTAAGCCACGAGGCGACCCAGCGGCATGTCGGCGTCGAGCGTCTCCTCGACGATGTCGTCTTCGGAGTACTCGCCCACGTCCCTGAGCAGTTCGACGGCCAGGTCCAACTGCTCCCGGTCCGCCGCGTCGGGCCCGTCGGCCAAGTCGTCGGCCAGTCCGCTGGTCACATAGACGTTCTCGTCGGTGACGGCGATGCGCAGCGAGCCGTCGGTGGCAGCCGTCTTGATGTCTTCGTAGGTGGGCAGGTCGGACAGATCGTGGTCGTGCTCGTCGGCAAGGTAGCGCGCCATCGACCGCTCCGACCCGAACACGCTGACCCGGCCGTTGCGGCCGAGGAAGACCGGCGCGTCGTCGAGGTAGCACCGAAGCGTGTAGTAGGTGCCGCCGCGGGTGATCATCTGGATCGGGTCGATGCCCACCTTGAGCCAGAAGTCCTCGTCGGCGCCGAGAACCAGGCCCGCTGCGTGGTCGGCTAGAGCGCCGTCGGACTCCGCGGTGTCTTCGGTGTCGGAGTCCTCGACGTCGGTGTCACCGGTCTCGGTCTCGTCCACCTCGACCTCTTCGGGTTCAGGCTTCGGTTCCTTCAGTTCGGCCGCCGCCTTCTCCGACGCGGCCGCGTCGACGTCGGGGATGGTCACGACGCCGTCGATCGCGTCGACGACGTTGTCCCAGTTCCGGCCGATCACGGCGCCGATCTCGCTCCAGCGTTTGCGGCCGCTTCTGCCGCCGAAGGTGTCGATGCCTGCGCCCAACGAGCCGAGCACCGGGTTGCCGTTGAAGAACTTGGTCACCGTGGACAGTTCGCAGACCGAACCGATGGACGACACGATCGCCAGCGTCCGGTGCAGCGTGGCCACCGAGTCCTCGGTCGGCTTCTCGGCGAGCAGCTCCTCCACGCCGATCAGGTCGTACTGGCGCTCCTCCGGCGGGTCGAAGCTGTGCGCGTTGGCCTGGGTGAGGCCCTCCCACGCGGGGTGGTCGGTCAGGTCGTTGTCGCTGTTGGTCCTGACGAATGCGGCCAGGTCGGCCACCGACTCGAAGCCGTAGAGGTCCTCGTCCTTGCCCAGGAGGGCTTCCCATTCGTCGCCGGCGTCACGCCAGCGGGGAGCCCACAGTGTGTACAGGTCGCCCTTGGTCAACCCGACGCGGATCGGCACGATGTCAGCAGCCATGCGGCACAGCCTAACGACGGGGGCCGGCCGCCAGTTCGTCGCCTGGACTGCAAGCGCGTAAACCGCCTCGTCAGGCCGCCAGCGCCCTATTCTGACGGCCGTGACGGCCTGTACAGCGTGTGGAACCGAGCCGCTGGAGAATGCTCGGTTCTGTCACGGCTGCGGCGCGCCTGTGGGGGTGCTCAGCGCGCCCGCGGAGTACAAGCAGGTCACTGTTCTGTTCGCTGACGTGGTGAGCTCGATACCGCCGCCAGCCACGACTTCGGCGTGATCATCGGGGGTCTCGATTACCGGGCGAGCCCGGACTGGGGCTCGCTGCTCGGTTACTCGCAGGAGTCGTTGGCGGACATGCAGTTACGGGCGATCGACTTCCTGCGCGAGGTCGCCGAACCGTACGAGGGTCGGGTGCCCGCATTGATGTACGCGGGAATTGTCGGCCCGCGCGGGGATGCATACGAGACGAATCGGACGATCACCGCGGAGGAGGCAGAGGAGTACCACAGCGCGCAGCTGGCCACTTTGGTCCGTGCCGACGTCGACTTGGCGCAGGCCATGACATTCAACAGCGTGCCGGAGGTTATCGGGCTGGCGCGAGCTGCGTCGCGCGCGAAAATTCCGCTGGCTGTGTCGTTCACGCTGGATCACGACACCCATCGACTGGTGTCTGGTCCGACGGTTAAGGATGCGATCGAGACGATCGACGCACAGACGGGTGACGATCGCCCCGCGTTCTACGGCATCAACTGCTCGCACCCGCTGGAATTCATGCCGGCGATCGAACCCGGCGAGTGGTTTCAACGCGTGCGTAGCCTGCGACCCAACGCCGCAATGATGGACAAGATCTCGCTCTGCACGCTCGGGCATCTCGAAATGGGCGACCCTCCGAAGCTCGGCGAGCTGATGGGCGACTTGGCGCGGCAGCACCCGCACATCGACGTGTGGGGTGGCTGCTGCGGGACGTGGGACACCCACCTCGACGAGATCGCGCGCAACGTCCTCGCCGCCCGCAACTAGGGCACGCCGAAATCAGGTCACTTGTCTTTGTCCTTATCTTTGTGTCCGGCAGCCGTGCCGACGAGTTCGACTGCGGCGTAGGCAAACACGACGCCGGACGTCACGATGACCACGGGAAAGAGACTGGTCGCAGCAGTCCGCCGTGGTCGATGATCACGCGGAAGCCGGTCGACTGTCCTTGGATCTTATAGCGGCCCGCTTCTCAAATCCGCCCAAGTGTCGGTTCGAGTCCCATTTGTGTCACGGTATCGCGCCTGGTCAACGGCTTTAGGTCTGACCGGCAATCGTAGAGGTGCCGGTCATTGCGGCCGCCTACGCCTTGGTGACCTCCGTGTTTGGAAGATCACGCCGCCGCCGAAGAACGGGGACCGCGGGAGGCAGAATCGCCGACTGGACCAAGGCCCACCCGAGCAGCGCGTAGTTCCATTTCGCCACCGCCACAACGCCAGAAGGTGTTCACTGGTACCACCGTCATTCGGTCTATCGAGGGTGGGTCTCATGGCACGTATTGATTTGTTTGCGAAGATTCCGTTGATCGGCATGTCTCTGGTGTTCCTGGCGATGTTCATCGTCGCGGTCACCGCGTACCTCCACGCCGGTTGGTATTCGATCATCGGCTACGCGATTGCGGCCGTGGTCGCCGTGTGCGGCTTCGTGATGACGTTTCGTGACATCAGGGATACGCCAGGACCTCCGGAGCAGTGGGATGCCCGCGGGTAACCCCGATTGATCCTGCGTCACCCGGAAACTGACTAGAGCGAGGACTGCTTCGATGACCACTGAACCCAAGCCGTCGACGTACGACAACTCCGCGCTGATGGCGGAGGACGAGGGCTACCACAAGGGCCTCAAACCCCGGCAGCTGCAGATGATCGCGATCGGCGGTGCCATCGGCACCGGACTGTTCCTCGGTGCCGGCGGCCGACTACACAACGCCGGACCGGGCCTGTTCTTGAGCTACGCGTTCTGCGGCGTCTTCGTCTTCCTGATCCTGCGGGCGCTGGGCGAACTCGTGCTGCACCGGCCGTCATCGGGGTCCTTCGTGTCGTATGCGCGCGAATTCCTCGGCGAGAAGGCGGCGTTCGTCGCCGGCTGGATGTACTGGCTGAACTGGGCGTTCACGGCGATTGTCGACTCGACGGCGATCGCCACCTATTTCCACTACTGGACGTCGTTCGGGAGCGTCCCGCAGTGGCTGATCGCCCTGCTCGCGTTGGCGGCCGTGGTGAGCATAAACCTCATCTCGGTTACCCTGTTCGGGGAGCTCGAGTTCTGGGCTGCGGCCATCAAAGTCCTTGCGCTGATGACATTTCTGGTCGCAGGCACCATCTTTCTCGCGGGCCGCTACCACATTCAAGGGCAGTCAACCGGTTTCAGCGTGATCGCCAACAACGGCGGGATTTTCCCCCACGGCCTCTTCCCGCTGGTGATTGTCATGTCCGGCGTCGTGTTTGCCTATGCCGCAGTCGAACTCGTCGGAACAGCGGCCGGTGAGACCGCCCATCCGCATAAGATCATGCCGCGTGCGATCAACTCGGTGATCGCGCGTATCGCTGTCTTCTACGTCGGCTCACTGTTCCTGCTGGCCCTTCTTCTCCCGTACACCACCTACAAGGCCGGCGAGAGTCCGTTCGTCACGTTCTTCTCCAAGATCGGAGTCGAGGGCGCGGGCACGGTCATGAACATCGTCGTGCTGACCGCCGCATTCTCCAGCCTCAACGCCGGGTTGTACTCGACCGGCCGGATCCTGCGGTCGATGGCAATGAACGGCAGCGCACCGAAGTTCACGGCGCGGATGTCGAGCCGCGGTGTGCCGTATGGCGGAATCTTCCTGACGGCGGTCGTCGGGCTGTTCGGCGTAATTCTCAACCTTCTCGTGCCCGGCCAGGCGTTCGAGATCGTGCTCAACATCGCTGCCCTCGGCATCATCGCGTCCTGGGGCACCATCGTCATCTGTCAGATCCAGCTCTACCGCTGGTCGAAACGCGGCATCCTGCAGCGGCCGTCATTCCGGTTGTGGGGCACGCCGTACACCGGCTACCTCACGTTGGCGTTCCTGCTCGGCGTCGTCGTGCTGATGGCATTCGACCCGCCGATCGGCACCTGGACCGTCGCCAGCCTGGTGGTCATCATTCCGGCGCTCGT
The DNA here is from genome assembly GCA_963813275.1 of uncultured Actinomycetota bacterium. Classification (GTDB taxonomy): domain Bacteria; phylum Actinomycetota; class Actinomycetes; order Mycobacteriales; family Mycobacteriaceae; genus Mycobacterium. The sequence continues at coordinate 159,832 of CAWEYH010000014.1, forward strand.
CGTCGGTTGGTATGCGGTCCGCGGGCGGGTGCTCGCCGTCGCGCAGGAACGCGAGGGTTTCACCGGCCAATTCCCGGTCGTCGCCAACCGCCCGCCGCCACGCGATAAGGATGAGGACAAATGACCTTATGGGTCGGCAGCTGCGCCCAGCAGTACCCGCCGCGGAGCGGACGCTGGCGTACCGCCAGACGCGATCCGTCGACATGATCACACGCGACCCGAGCCCGAGGGAATGACCCGCACCGACTGAAGCACCGGTCATAACTTCCGTATTCGCGCGAGACCTACGAACTCCGCTGATTTCAGAACCCCTGAAAGTCCTGTCCCGCGTTCGTTGTCCGGATCGGAGACAGTCGCGAGCCAGACCATGCGGCGCGATTGCGAAGGATTGCATTACGTCGGGCGTTCGAATAGAACTTCCATTGCATTATCCCGATATAGCATTTCATCGTAGCGATTTCTCATGGGCGTTTTATTGCGGCAGGGAAGGTGGCCAAGATGGCCGAAATTGATTCGCCGCGGATCCGTAAGGCACTGCTCGCCGCGCGAGATCTGAGCCGGGCCGCGGACGCGCCCCAGCGTGTAGGCGATTCGACGAGAGGGCGACAACTTCCGCAGAGCACGCGGGTACGGGCGCTTGCCACCGAGGAGTTCGCCCGCATGGGGTTTGACACCGCGTCGTTGGAGCGCGAACTGGCCGCAGAACGGGCGGAGAGCCACCGCCACCTGGAGGAGCTCAAGGCCGACGCGGTCGCCCAGTCCACTGCGCGGGCTCACTCCCTGCAACGCCTGGTAGATGCCCGGCGTGCAGCGCTGGAGGGGGTCGTGGCCATCGGGCCGCCGTGCGACGCAGTACCTCGCCCTCGATAGCCCGGTCGAAATTTGGGCGACTGACGGCGTGAACCTCGAGTCGACCACCATCGAGCCGTACAAGAGCCGCGCGCAGATTCGCTTCGACGCGAGCTTGCACGAACATATTCCCGGCGCGTACCTCATCGATTGGCAATATGAGTTCGTTCACTTCTATTTCCTCTGGGAGAACCAGGAAAGTGTGTCCGCCGTAGTTGCGGTCAATGGATTTATCACCCTCAACGGCTTCGGCTCGGCGCACTCGCTGGGCGGGTGGTTCTTCGGCGGAAAGGGGGAGCTGACTCTGGATCCGACTCTCGACCTCGTGCAGACTTGGACGCAGCCGATATCGTCGGCCGCGCCCCAGAGCGGCGAAACGTGGAACGCCCTCGACCTCGTCGCCGATTCGACGGGTTTCCACACCGATGACCAAACGTCATACGACGTGGTGTACCGGGGATTTCTGTTGAGCTACCAGCAGGAGATTGTGCCACCTGGCCAGTACCTCATCATCGACGTCGCGCTCAGGCTGGGCGCGCTTGTCGACAACGCCGACGTCAGCGCTGACTTCGCAACGGGGGAGTTCTCCGTGATGAGCCCATTGGTCGACCTTGTAGTCGCCTACCCGGCATTCGGACAAGTGTTGGCGCAATAGCTAATTGAATTGACAGGTCCGGCGATTCGGCCAATCAGCTGGCCATCCGGTCCGCGGACCTCTTCACCGGTGACTCGGCTGAGCAAGTGCACGTGAGCAGCATGCCGGAAACCGGCTGGTCCGGCGGGTAGCTTCGGCAGAATCTGGCTCATGCCCACGACGAACGGACGAGCCATCGCACTGCTCGGTGTTATAGGCGCGGCCATCCTTGCAGCACTCGTACTGGTGCCCGGCCTACGGCTCGGCGCCACACAACCATGGCTGGGGGCGTTGCTGATCGTCGTCCCGACCGCGGCGCTGCTGACGGCGACGGGATGCCGACACTATGGTTTCGGCCGCGCGCTGGCGGTCGCGATCGCGGTGACGGCGGTCGCCGGAGGTGTGAGCTGGCTCGTCGCGGTTTTCACGTTGGTCAAGGCGCTGAGCGGGGTCGGGGTGGGGCTCGCGTGGGCGATTCTGCTGTTCCTGACGCCGGTGGTGTCGGTGCTCGCGCTGGGCGTGCTGGCGCTGCGCGTCGTCCCGCCGCCCGACGAGGAGTGACCAAAGTCCCCACTGTGCGCGAACCGGCCGGTCGGTGGTGGCGGGCGGCGTAGCGTCCGGATCGAGCACTCCAGACCTCAAGGGCGCGAAAATGACACCGACACATACGAGCACCGAATCGGTCCGGCGTCACCGCAGCAGCGAGCCGGCCCTGCTCGAAAAGGACAGAACACGCGAAGTCGACGCGATGGTCGACGCCGCCGCCGACGCGGCTCGGGAGTTCCGCAAGCTCGGCCAGGAGCAGGTCGACGCGATCGTCGAGGCGATGGTGCGCGCGGGACTTCGGGCAGCGGCCGAGTTGGCCGCGGTGGCGATCGAGGAGACCGGCTTCGGCGTGTTCGAAGACAAGGTCGTCAAGAATTACGTCGCCACCGAGTTCCTCCACGATTACCTGCGGGACAAGAAGTCGGTCGGCGTCATCGACGAGGACATCGAGAACAACATCCGCTATGTCGCCGAGCCGATCGGGGTCGTGCTGGCCATCACCCCGGTGACCAACCCAACGTCGACCGTGCTGTTCAAGGCGATCGTCGCCGCCAAGACGCGCAATGCGATGCTGTTTCGCCCTTCGCCGTACGCGGTGCGCTCGTGTGAGCGCAGTGTCGAGATCCTGCGCGAGGCCGCCGAAGCGGCCGGAATGCCACCAGGTGCGCTACAGGTCATTCCCGACGCTGCGCACGAGGTGACCCACTATCTGTTCAAGCATCCGAAGGTCGACTTCGTCTGGGTGACCGGTGGACCGAAGATCGTAGCGCTCGCCAACGCGTCCGGGAAGCCTGGTGTGAGCGTCGGTCCGGGCAACGCACCGATCTACATCCACAAGACGGCCGATATCAAGGGCGCCGTCGTCGACGTGCTGATCTCGAAGACATTTGACTCGTCCGTCATCTGCCCGGCCGAGCAGACATGCATCATCGACGACGAGGTCTACGACGAAGTGGTCGCCGAGTTCGAGCGGATGGGTGCCCGGGTGCTCAGCGATGACGAGGCCGCCAAGATCGCGGAGTTCGCGTTCGGCTGCGGCGACAAGGTCTCGCTGGATGCCGTGGGGCAGAAGGCATCCGAACTCGCTTCGCGTGCAGGCTTCGTCGTGTCTCCGACGGTGAAGGTGCTCCTCGCGCCGCTGCCGTCGGACCTCGATGAGCTCGCGGCGCATCCGCTGGTGCAGGAGAAGTTGATGCCGGTGTTGGGTCTGGTCCGTGCGCGCAGCGTGCAGCACGGGATCGACGCCGCCGTGCTGGTCACCGAGCACGGGGGATTGGGCCACACATCGGCGATATACGCCAATGACGAAGACGTCGTCAACGCCTACAGCCTTGCGCTGCGTACCGGTCGAATCCTGGTCAACGCGCCCACTGCCGTCGGCGCATTGGGCGGCATCTACAACAACCTGACGCCGACATTCTCGCTGGGCTGCGGCACCTGGGGCGGCTCGAGCACCACCGAGAACGTCAACTACCGGCAACTGCTCAACATCAAAACCGTTGCGCACCGGCGCACTCCGCCGCAATGGTTCCGCGTGCCGTCGAACACGTATTTCAACGAGGGTGCCCTGGACAACCTGCGCGACCTGGACTGCGAGGCGGCCGTGGTCGTCACCGATGCATTGACCGAGGAGCGCGGTGTGGTCGACCAGGTGCGCAGCAAGTTGCGCACCCGTCATGTGCAAGTGTTCAGTGAGGTGACGCCGGAGCCGGATGAGGCGACGATTCGGCGTGGCGTCGCGCTGCTGCAGCGATCCGAGCCCGACGTCCTGATCGCCGTGGGCGGCGGATCGGTGCTGGATGCCGCGAAGGCGATGCGGTTGTTCTACGAACATCCGGAGAAGAGCCTGGACGAGCTGACAATGCCGTTCCTCGATCCCCGCAAGCGCGTTGCCGACTTCCCGACTGACCGGCACCGGCTGCAATTGGTCGCCATCCCAACGACTTCCGGCACCGGATCCGAGGTGTCTCCGGCGGCGGTGCTGACAGTTGCAGGTCGCAAGGAGACGCTGGTCGACTACAGCCTGGTGCCGGACCTCGCAATCGTCGACCCGATTCTGACGTTGTCGATGCCGCCGACATTGACCGCCGACACGGGTATCGATGCGTTGACGCATGCGCTGGAGGCGGTGATATCCATCTTCGCATCGTCGTACACCGACGCGTTGTGCGCCCAGGCTGTTCGGCTGATCTTTTCCGCCCTGCCCCGGACATATGCGGATCCCACCGATATGGCCGCGAGGACCGACATGTCCAACGCGGCGACCTTGGCGGGGCTGGCGTTCTCCAACGCGTTCGTCGGAACCAACCACGCACTGGCGCATGCTGTGGGGGCGCGGTTCAAGGTCCCGCACGGGCGCGCAAACGGGATCTTCTTACCCCACGTGCTGCGCTATAACTCAAGCCTGCCAAGCAAGTTCATGCCGGCCCCCGGATACTCGGCATACGTGGTGCCCGAAAAGTATGCACAGTTAGGCGAACTCATCTTTGGCGCGCATGAACCCGAGGGCAGCAGGCAGCGGCTGTTCCATGCCGTGGAAGACCTGCTCGACCGCCTGGACATGCCGCGCTCGCTGAAGGAGTACGGCGTGCCCGAGGAGGAGTTCCTGTCCGCCCTGCCCGAACTGGCGATGACGGCGTTCGAGGACCTCAGCAACCGCACCAACCCGCGGATGCCGCTCGTCAGCGAGATCACTACGCTGCTCCGACTCGGCTACTACGGCGAGGCTGCGCACGAGACGAGTTAGCTCGTGACCGGCGCCCACACTGTCGGCCGCCCGTACCCGCTGGGTGCCCATCGTATTGACGGCGGCACCAACTTTGCGGTGTGGTCGCGCACGCAGGGACAGCTGGAAGCTGCTGCTGTTCGACGATGTCGACGACGCACGGCCGTCATGCGTGGTCCCGCTCGACCGCCTACCGAACCGGACGGCTAACTACTGGCATGTGTTCGTGGCTGACGTCGCGCCGGGACAGGTGTACGCGTGGCGCGTCCGCGACACGTCGGCCATTCTCCTCGACCCGTACGGCGTCGCGGTTGCGGTGCCGAGGGCGTACGACCGAATGGCCGAGGCTCGCGCCGATGGCGATCCGCGCAAGGCGATGAAGAGCGTTGTCGCTGACCTCGCGGATTACAACTGGGAAAGGGACGTCCCGTTAGGGCGGCCGTTTGCGCGCACCGTGATCTACGAGCTCCATGTCAAGGGTTTCACCGCTCACCCCAACAGCGGGCTGGACCGTCAGCTGGCAGGCACCTACGCCGGCCTGGTGGCCAAGATTCCCTACCTGCGCGCCCTGGGAATCACGGCGGTGGAGCTGATGCCCGTGCAAGCGTTCGATCCGCAGGACGCGCCGCCGGGTCTGGTCAACTACTGGGGCTACAGCCCGGTCTCGTTCTTCGCCCCGCACGCCGCGTACGCGTCGGCCCGCGACCCGATCGGCGCGTTGGACGAGTTCCGGACCATGGTCAAGGAACTGCACAGGGCCGGCATCGAGGTGATCCTCGACGTGGTGTTCAACCACACGGCGGAGGGCGGGGCCGACGGTCCCACGTTCTGTTGGCGCGGACTGGACAACGAGGTCTACTACATTCTCGATCCGACGAATCCAGCGCGGTACCTGGACTTCACGGGATGCGGTAACACCGTCAACGCCAACAACTCGGTGACACGGCGGATGATCATCGATGCGCTGCATCACTGGGTGGATCAGATGCATGTGGACGGCTTCCGGTTCGATCTCGCCTCGGCCATGACACGGGATGAGGGCGGCGCCCCGATGGCCAATCCGCCGATCATCTGGGAAATCGAGAGTGATCCCGTGCTGGCCGGAACCAAGGTGATCGCGGAGGCGTGGGACGTCGCAGGCCTCTATCAGCTCGGGTCGTTCGTCGGTGATCGCTGGCGCGAGTGGAACGGGAAGTTCCGTGACGACATCCGGCGGTTCGTGCGCGGCGACCGCGGCACTGTCGCGCTGCTGCCCAACCGGCTGCTTGGCAGTCCGGACCTGTTCGGGGGTCGGCCGGCCGAGGTCGAGCACAGCATCAACTTCGTCGCTTGTCACGACGGCTTCACCCTCAACGACCTCGTCAGCTATGCCCGAAAACACAACGAGGACAACCTTTCTGCCAATCAGGACGGCTCCGACGACAACTACTCAACCAACTGCGGGGTCGAAGGTGCCTCCAGTGATCCTGATATAGAGCGCAACCGCACACGTCTGGTGAAGAACCTATTGAGCATCACCATGATCGCGATGGGTGTGCCGATGATCGTCATGGGCGACGAGGTCCGGCGGACGCAGTTGGGCAACAACAATGCGTACTGTCAGGACAACGACATCAGTTGGTTCGACTGGTCGCTGACGGATCGATACGCCGACATCCGCCGATTCGTCGAGAAGCTGATCGACGTGCGGCTCGAACTCGACATGAGCCGTGTGATGCACGGGCTGCCGCTGCGGGAGTTCCTGACCCGGTCGTTGGTGCAGTTCCACGGCCACCGTCTTCATCAACCCGACTGGTCGGAGAACTCACGCACACTGGCACTCACTGTCCGCAGCGTGATCGGCACACGGATGGTGCACGCGATCCTCAACAGCTCCGACGTGGCGTTGGAATTCGACCTGCCCCCGGTCGCGAGCCAGGACCTGCCGTGGCGCCGGATCGTTGACACCGCCCTCGATCCACCGGACGATGTCGCCGATCTCGTCGGCGCACAACCCATCTCGGGTGAGACGTACCCGGTGGACGCACATTCGGTGGTGCTGTTGTGCGCCGACCTGAATCATCCCGTTGGTCGCCAGAATCCCTGAAAGCCCTGTCCGGCATTCGTCGTCCGGATCGGTGACAACTGCACCGGATCACCAGCCTCGATCATCGTCCCGTCGCCGACGATCATCGCGACGTGTCCGTCCCACACCGCGAGGTCTCCCGGTCGCAGGGAGTTCTGGTTCACGGCGGCTCCGATGTCCTGCTCCTGGGCCAGCCGCGGAAGGTCAAGTCCCGCTTGGTGATACGCCCACTGAGTGAGGCCACTGCAGTCCAGCCCGACACCGGGACTGGTGCCGCCCCAACGATAGGGCACCCCGAGCTGTGTCAACGCGTGACGAACGGCGTCGGCAGCGATCGGGTTCGGCGCCATGGCGGTGCTGCCGTCGGGCAGGGTGACGGCCACGCCGTCGCCGAATTGATCGGGATCAGGCGGCGGGAGTGCGGACAGGTCGGCAGCGGGCGGATCGAGGCCGGCGTACCCGACGCCGGGCATGCCGCCCCCAGCCGACGGCGAACCGGCCGGGCTCGCGCCGAAACCGGCCGGTGCGGTGAACCCGGCAGGCATCGACGGCGCACCCGCCGGGACCGCGGGCGGCGGTGGGGCGGCGACGGCCGACGCGTGACCGTCGAGCTCGGTGCGTAGCTCGTCGACGACGGTGACGGCCTCGTTCAAAGCCCGCTGCGCCTCGTCTCGCAGCTCGTCGACCGCCCCTGGCTCGTCGAGCCGCGCCTCGATCGCGGCCGCGCGGTGCTCGAACCGGTCGATGATGTCGTGCAGCCGCGAGCGGGCCCGTGCGAGCGCGTCCGTGGCCTCGGCCGTGCTCGCCCGCATCTGGTCGATCCGCTGCGAAAGTTGTTCGGCCGCATGGGCGGTAGTGGAAACGAAATCGGCAGCGCCGTCGGCGCCCGCGCCCGACCAGCCGTCGGCGGTCCGGCCCCAACCAGTGCGGGCCGCCGCGGACACGTCGGCCAACAGATCGCGGACTTCGGCGAGCGAGGCGGTCGGATCCCCCTCGTCCGACCACCCCGGCCCGACCTGTGCCGCCACCTCGCGAATGGGTGCCGCCAGCGTGGCGATCAGCGCGCTCGGCATCGTCAGAGCAGGCGGCTGTTGTGTTGGTCAGTGTTGGCGTACGCGTCTGCCACCGCAGCCGAGACCGGATGCGCCGCTGCCATGTTGTCGCTGAGCGCCATGATCGCCTTCGCCTCGGCCGCGGCTACGTCGGCGAGCGTCGCAAGGTATGCGCTACCGACAGGGCCGAAGGCGGCTGAGGCGTCGGGGCCCGGAAGTGACTTGAGGGCATCAGCAGCGACGGAAAGGTCGTCGGCTTGAGATGAACAGGCCGCGCCGAGAGCGCGAATGGCATCGGTGTCCACGAGCATGGCGTTACGACGATGAACCGGACGGCGCGGTTCCCTTGGCGTTAGGGTCGGCTCATGGATGTCCGCGTCGTCGACCACCCGCTGGCCGCGGCGCGGCTGACCACACTGCGCGACGAGCGCACGGACAATGCAGCATTTCGCGCTGCGCTGCGTGACCTGACGCTGATGCTTGTGTACGAGGCGACCCGCGACGCGGCCACCGAAAGCATCCCGGTGCGTACACCGCTCGCCGACACCACCGGCTCGCGACTCGCCAACCCGCCGCTGTTGGTCCCCGTGCTGCGTGCCGGGCTCGGCATGGTCGATCAGGCGCATGCGCTGATTCCGGAGGCGCGTGTCGGGTTCGTCGGTGTGGCTCGCGACGAGGAAACCCACCAACCGACCCCGTACCTGGAGTCGTTGCCCGACGACCTCAGCACGCAGCCGGTGTTCGTCCTGGACCCGATGCTGGCCACCGGCGGCTCGATGGCGCACACCATCGGGCTGCTGCACTCCCGCAATGCCGTTGACATCACGGCGATTTGCGTCGTCGTAGCCCCTGAGGGCATTGCGGCGCTGGAGAAGGTGGCGCCAAACCTCAAGTTGTTCACCGCGACCGTCGACGACCGTCTCAACGACATCGCCTACATCGTTCCCGGCCTTGGCGATGCAGGCGATCGGCAGTTCGGGCCGCGCTAGTCGGCGGTCACCACCTGGTGGCGATCTTCGCCAACTCGTCCTGAATTCGTTGCGCCTCGGATCGGGCCACATCCAGGTTTCCGTCGATGCAGTGCTGCCGAACCTCGATGTAGGACTTGACTTTCGGTTCGGTGCCCGACGGGCGCACCGCGACCCGCACCGTGGTGCTGGTGTCCCCGCCTTCGAGAATGACCGCATCGGTACGCCGTTCATAGGGACGAACTGCGGCCAGATCGGTCATCGCGACGTCGAAGCCGCACAGCTTCGTCGGCGCCTTCGAGCGCAGCCGCGTCATCACCGCTGCGGCCTCCTCGGCGTCCTTCACCGAGCGCGTCACCGCTGTCGTGGTGTGGACACCGTGCTGGCGGGCGAGCGCGTCGAGTGCGTCGAGCACCGTGCGCCCCCGGTCACGCAGCGCAACGACCATGTCGCAGAACAGCACCGCCGCACTGATGCCGTCTTTGTCGCGGACGGCCGAGGGGTCGACGCAATACCCGATCGCCTCCTCGTACGCGTAGACCAGAGTGCAGCCCGGTAAGTCGGCATCAGCCCGCGACAGCCATTTGAAGCCGGTCAGCGTCTCGACATATCTGGCGCCATGCGCTTTCGCGATCGAGGCCAGCATTCGTGACGACACCACCGTGCTCGCCACGACGGTGCATTCGGACACGTCACCGGGTTCGATCTGGGAGAGCACATACTCGCCTAGCAGCCAGCCGGTTTCGTTTCCGGTCAGCATGCGCCAGCCGTCGGGCGTTGGCACCCCGACCGCGCACCGGTCGGCGTCGGGATCCAATGCGATGGCTACTTCGGCTTCCGCGTCGACGGCAAGCTTGAGGAGTTCATCGGTCGCGCCGGGCTCCTCGGGGTTCGGGAACGGCACGGTGGGGAAGTCCGGGTCCGGCGCGAACTGGCTCTCGACGACCTGGACGTCGGTGATCCCGGCGCGGACGAACGCGTCGAGTGCGTACTCGCCGCCGACACCGTGCATGGCGGTGAAGGCCAACCGCACAGACCCGTGCGTGCGCCGGACGCGCGACGCGCGCTCCACATAGCGTTGGATCAGGTCCACACCGGATGTTTCGACTGCCGCCCTGGGGATCTCATCGGCGTGCGGAGCCGTGGCGATCATCGCCTCGATTTCCCGGTCGGTGGGTGTAGCGATCTGAAGGCCGCCGTCGAAGTACACCTTGTAGCCGTTGTCGGACGGCGGGTTGTGCGATGCGGTGATCTGAATCCCTGCGCTCGCGCCAAGATGGTGGGCACCGAACGCGACCACCGGCGTCGGGACAGCGGCGAACATCAACGTCACCATGAAACCCTGGGCGGCAAGGACTTCGGCCGTTACGAGTGCGAACTTCTCGGAGCCGTGCCTGGCGTCACCGCCGACCAGGACGCGTGACCCGCCGAGGCCGCGGTCCTTGAGCACCTGGGCGACCGCCCAGGTCGTTCGCATGACGACGGCGAGGTTCATCCCGCTGGGGCCGCCCCGCAACGGGCCTCGCAGACCCGCGGTACCGAAGGTAAGCGGCTGGGCGAACCGCGCCTCGAGCTCCGACTCGCTGCACGCCTGTAGCTCGGCCGCTGTCTTCGGATCGGGATCGTGAGCGATCCACTCCCGCGCGGCAGATGCAGTGGGCGGCTGCGTCATGCCGTGAGTGTGCCCACTTTGCCTTCGGCATAAGCCAGCTTGCGCAACACGGGTGCCACCAACATCAACAGGTCGAACTCCAGTTCGGTGAGGTTTTCCCGCATGGTGGCGTTCAGCCAGGCGTCCCGCTCGGCGCGGTCGTCTTCGAGCAGAGCGATGCCGTCAGGCGTGATCTCGATGAGCTGGCGACGACGGTCTTCGTCGTCGGGTCGTCGCGACACCAAACCCCGGTTGACCAGGTCGTTGATGCTGTCGGTGAGCGATTGCACGCGCACGTGCAGCCGGGCGGCCAGTTCTGCCGGTGTACTGACTCCGGTCCTGATTCGCTCCTCGCGTGCGCGGTGTCCTACTCACCTCGCCGAGCACCTCCATCTGAGACAGCGTCAGCCCATGGTCAGGCCGATGGCGCCGCATCTGCCTGGTCACCGCCATCATCGATTCCCGAAGTCGGTGGCCGCTGACTCGTTGCGCTCGGTCATAACCAAGTTCACCATCCCCCTGACCATGGTCGGCGTGCCCTCTGCCGCACTGTTCGCGGCGCTGGTCGTCGGCATCGCGCTGGCCCTCCCCTCGCTTGCGCCCGAGCGGGTGGCCCGTCCTGTCGGCATCGCGGCGCAGGGTGTGCTCGGCGTCTACATCGGCACCATGGTGAACCGCGACGCGGTGAGCGCTCTTGGCCCCGACTGGCCGATCGTCGTCGTCATCGCCGGCGCCACGCTGCTGCTGAGCATCGTCGCCGGTGCACTCCTGGGGGCGCACCGCGAAGTCAGCCCGCTGACCGGATCGTTGGCATTGGTGGCAGGCGGCGCCTCCGGACTGGTTGCGATCGCCCGCGAGCTCGGCGGCGACGATCGCGTCGTGGCTGTCGTGCAGTACCTGCGAGTCGCGCTGGTGACGGCCTCGATGCCGGTGGTCGTCGCGCTGCTCTATCACGCCGACAGATCGCACCACTCCGCTGCGAGCACCCAAACCGATTCGGCACCTTGGTATTTCAGTGTGGCGATGATGGCCGTGCTGATCTTCGTGGGCGCGGCGGGCGGTCGGCTCATCCGGATGCCCGGCGCCGGCCTGCTCGGACCCTTGGCGCTGACGGTCGTCCTGCAGGTCAGCGGGCTGTCGTTCGGCCTTTCGGTGCCCGCCGTTCTGGTCCAGGTGGGCTACATGGTGATCGGCTGGCAGGCCGGTGTCGTGTTCACCAGGGAGGCCTTGCGCGCCGTCGGGCGAATTCTGCCCGCTGCCATCGGGCTGATCGTGCTGCTCGGCGTCGCGACCGCGGGCCTCGGCGCGCTGATGGCCCACCTCACGGGCAAGAGCCCACTCGAGGGGTACCTCGCGACCAGTCCCGGCGGGGTGTACGCCGTGCTGGCGATCGCGGTGGAGACCGGATCGAACGTCACGTTCATCATCGCGGCGCAGGTGTTCCGGGTCCTGCTGATGCTGTTCACCGCCCCGTTGCTGGCCCGAACGGTGATATGGGCGACGCGTCGCTTCGGCGCTCAGAGCCGGGAGATCACCGAGGCCAGCAGGGAACCCGTCCGCGTCGCCGACTGACGGCCCGCGGCCAGCACTTCCTCGTGACTCAGCGGCTGTCCTGTCATGCCCGCCGCCGCGTTCGTCACCAACGACACCGCGAGCACCGCAGCGCCCGCCGCACGTGCGGCGATCGTCTCGTGCACGGTCGACATCCCGACCAGATCCGCGCCGAGCATGCGCAGCATTCTGATCTCTGCGGGCGTTTCGTAGTGCGGGCCGGGCAAGCAGGCGTACACGCCCTCGGCGAGGTCGGGGTCGACCTCCCGCGCCAGCGCCCGCAGCCGCGGTGAATACGCGTCGACGAGGTCGACGAACTGCGCTCCGACCAGCGGCGATCTCGCGGTCAAATTCAAGTGGTCGCTGATCAGCACCGGTTGCCCGACCGCGAAATCGTCCCGAAGGCCGCCCGCCGCGTTGGTCAGCACGACCGTCTGCACGCCCGCCGCGCACGCCGCACGAACGGGATGTACGACGTGGCGCAGGTCGTGTCCCTCGTAGGCGTGGATCCTGCCGACGAACACGAGCACGCGGTGATCGCCCGTCCTGACCGATATCACGTCGCCGCCGTGCCCTTCGGCGGTCGGGGGAGTGAAGCCGGGCAGTTCGGCCATCGGCAGCACGGCAGTCGGTGCGCCCAGTTCGGCCGCGGCGGGCGCCCAGCCGGAGCCGAGGATCACCGCGACGTCGTGGCGCTCGACACCGGTGCGCTCGCGGATTGCGGCCGCGGCCTGCAGCGCTACCGCGTCCGGATCGGTCACAGTGGGGCAGCTTAACTGGCAGTGAGATACTGCGATGATGCCCACTGCCACCGCCTCGGTCAGCGTCGAAGACGCGGTCAACCGGCGCAGTGGCGACCTCATCGAGCTCTCGCATGCCATACACGCCGAGCCGGAACTGGCTTTCGCGGAATTCAAGAGCTGCGCCAAGGCGCAGGCACTGGCCGCCGAGCACGGCTTCGAGATCACCCGTGCGCCCGGCGGGTTGGAGACCGCGTTTCGCGCCGAGTTCGGCAGCGGCCCTTTGGTGATCGGCATCTGCGCCGAGTACGACGCGCTGCCCGGCATCGGACATGCCTGCGGCCACAACATCATCGCGGCCTCGGCCGTCGGCGCGGCGCTGGCATTGGCCGAGGTGGCCGATGACCTCGGCCTGACGGTCGTGCTGCTTGGCACGCCGGCCGAAGAAGCCGGCGGCGGAAAAGTGTTGCTGCTCAACGCCGGAACGTTCGACGACATCGCCGCCACGGTCATGGTGCACCCCGGCCCGATCGACATCGCCCGCGCCCGCTCGCTGGCGTTGTCACAGGTCGAAGTCACCTATCTGGGCAGAGAGGCACACGCTGCCGTCGCGCCGTATCTCGGCCTCAACGCCGCCGACGCGATCACGGTGGCGCAGGTGGCGATCGGGTTGCTGCGCCAGCAGTTCGTGCCCGGCCAGATGGCGCACGGCATCGTCACCGACGGCGGGCAGGCCACCAACGTGATCCCCGCCCAGTCCGTGCTGCGGTACACGATGCGCGCCACCGACGCCGCGTCGCTGCGCCATCTCGAGGGCCGGATGGGCGACTGCTTCCTGGCCGGGTCCGTGGCGACGGGCTGTGACTACCGCGTCGAGGAGACCGAGCCGCCGTATGACGAACTGGCGCCGGACAAATGGCTGGCCGATGTGTTCCGTGCCGAGATGATTCGGTTGGGCCGGACTCCGGTCGCCGAGGACGTCGAGGCGGCGCGTGCCGCTCGGCAGCACCGACATGGGCAACGTCACGAAGATGATGCCGGGTATCCACCCGATCGTCGGCATCGACGCCGGAGGCGCCTCGGTGCATCAGCCCGGCTTCGCGGCGGCGGCCGCGGGTCCCAGCGGCGACAAGGCGGTCGTCGAGGGCGCGATCATGCTGGCGCGCACGGTGGTGAGCCTCGCGGAGACGACGGCCGAGCGTGACCGGGTGCTCGAGCAACTGGCGCGGCGGGTGGCGTCATGAGACTCGCAGAAGCCGCCGACGCCTGGCTGGCCGCCCACTACGACGACGTGGTGACCTGGCGAAGGCACATCCACGCCAACCCGGAGCTGGGCCGGCAGGAGTTCGGCACCACGCAGTTCGTCGCGACGCATCTGGCCGACGCGGGCCTCAATCCGAAGGTGCTGCCCGGCGGCACCGGTTTGATCTGCGACTTCGGCCCCGAGCATGGGCCGCGCGTCGCATTGCGGGCCGACATGGACGCGCTGCCGATGGCCGATCGGACCGGGACGCCGTTCGCGTCGGTGGTGCCCAACGTCGCGCACGCCTGCGGCCACGATGCGCACACCGCGGTGCTGCTCGGCGCGGCACTCGCGTTGGCCTCGGTGCCCGAGCTGCCGGTCGGGGTGCGGCTGATCTTCCAGGCGGCGGAGGAGCTGATGCCCGGCGGTGCGATCGACGCGATCGCGGCCGGTGTGTTGTCCGGGGTGTCGCGCATCTTCGCGCTGCACTGTGACCCGCGGCTGGCGGTCGGGCGGGTCGCGGTGCGCGCCGGGCCGATCACCTCTGCCGCCGACCACATCGAGGTCACGCTGCACAGCCAGGGCGGGCACACGTCGCGGCCGCATCTGACCGGGGACCTGGTGTACGGGCTCGGCACGCTGATCACGGGCCTGCCCGGCGTGCTGTCGCGTCGCATCGACCCGCGCACCAGCACGGTGATGGTGTGGGGTGCCGTCAATGCCGGGGTGGCGGCCAATGCGATCCCGCAGACGGGCACGCTGGCCGGCACCGTTCGCACCGCCAACCGAGACACCTGGCTGACGCTGGAATCGATTCGTCCGCGAGACCGTCGACTCGCTACTGGCGCCGCTCGGCATCGAGCACACTCTGCAGTACAAGCGCGGGGTGCCGCCGGTGGTGAACGAGGAGATCTCGACGCGCATCCTCACCCATGCCATCGAGGAGATCGGCCCCGACGTGCTTGCCGATACGCGGCAGTCCGGCGGCGGCGAGGACTTCTCGTGGTATCTCGAGGAGGTGTCCGGCGCGATGGGCAGGCTGGGAGTCTGGCCGGGCCGCGGGCCGCAACTCGACCTTCACCAGCCGACGTTCGACATCGACGAGCGCGCGCTGGCCATCGGTGTCCGCACGCTGGTGAACATCGTGGAGCAATCCGCCGCCTTCTGAGCCCCTTACACCGCGAGCGTGCGTGTTTGCACACGACACGCCGCGGTTTGACGAGCAAGCGTGCACATTCGCGGTGTGGGCGCCGTGCACAGTTCGACGTTGATCCAACGCCGGCCCTTCGGGCCCTACCGAACCTGCATGGCCTGCGCCGACGATCTCGTCATGGACGCAGAGTTGGAGCGGTTGTTCGACGACCAAGGCGGAGTCGCGACCAGCGGCCAGATACTGGCCCTGATTCCCCGGCGCACTTTCGAGCGAGAGCTCAGAACTGGTGCGCTGGAGCGGATTTGGTATGGAATCTACTGCCGCGGAGAAGCTGACGATCACGTGCGGTTGCGAGGTCTGGACATGTCGTGCGGAAGCAAGGTGCCGGTATGTCTGGGCACTGCTGCCGCGCTGCACGGTTTCGATACTGAAGAACCCCCGGACCTCCATGTGCTCAA
The DNA here is from genome assembly GCA_963813275.1 of uncultured Actinomycetota bacterium. GTDB lineage: Bacteria > Actinomycetota > Actinomycetes > Mycobacteriales > Mycobacteriaceae > Mycobacterium. The sequence continues at coordinate 175,467 of CAWEYH010000014.1, forward strand.
CCCGCCGCGTCGTCAGCTGCGACCGTGCGATGGATTGGTCGTGCATCGCCGCGCCGGTGCACCGCTGGTGATGGTCCAGGGACGCCGCGCCACTTCGCCCGCGTGGACCGCAGTCGAAGTCGCACGTAGCCTGCGGCGCCCGCGAGCACTTGCCACGCTCGACGCCGCACTACGCAGCGGGGCGTGCAACAGAGCCGATGTTTGGCGCGCCGCAATCGAGCAGGCCGGGCGGCGGGGCATCGTCGCGGTCAGGAATCTCATCCCGCTGGCCGACGAGCGGGCCGAATCGCCGATGGAGAGCGAGGCACGGCTGGCAATGCTCGACGGCGGCTTGCCGACACCCGAGCTGCAGTACGAAATCGTCGACGGAAACGGCGAGCTCAGGCGCTTGGACTTCGCGTGGCCCGACCAGCGGGTCGCCGTCGAGTACGACGGCATGGACTGGCACAGCGGGCCCGACGCGATGAAGCGCGACCGGCGACGACAAGCCGCATTGGGGGACATCGGGTGGCTGGTCATCGCGATCGTGTTCGAGGACGTGCGGTATCGGCCGTGGGAGTTCGTCGGCCGCATCGATGTGCAGTTGGGTCGCGGTCACGCCGCGTGAGCGTGCACAGAATGCCGGACAACTGCGGCGTGTCGTGTGCAAACACGCACGCTCGCGGAGCGAGGCGCGGTGCCCCGGCGCGATGGGGTAGCTACGTGCCCGGGCCGATGTTGCGGGCGGGGCGGTTGCGCAGATCGCGGACGTAATCAGCTGGCGCGCCTGCGATTTCGGCTGCGTCGGCCATCACGCCGATATAGCGGGCGGACGGAAGTCCGCCCTCCCACGCGTCGACCACATACAGCCACGCCAGCACTGGATCCGTTGTGGTGTCCGACGACAGCCGTTCGACGCGGCACCGGATCTTCTTGTGGACACCGAGCTCGCCGCCCTCCCACCGGTCGAGGTTCTGCTCGTCGGAGTCCGTCATGTCGTAGAGCACGACGAACACCTTGGAGTCGGGGTCTTCAACGAGAGTTGCCAGCGCGCCTTCCCAGCCGATGTCCTCGCCGCCGAACGTGAGCCGCCAGCCGTGCAGCCACCCCGTCCCCGCCATCGGCGAATGGGGCGCACGCTGCTGCATCTGCTCCGGATGCATGTTCGACCCGTACGCGGCGTAAATCGGCACGGAGAAACTGTAAGGGTTCGTCCCGTGCCTCGGCGATCAACGGCCAGCTTGGCTAGGTTGAACGCGTGGCTACCCGCATCGTGATCATCGGCGGCGGCCCCGCCGGCTATGAGGCGGCACTCGTCGCCGCAGCCCGCGGCCGCGACGTCGTCGAGGTCACCGTCGTCGACAGCGACGGCATCGGCGGGGCGTGCGTGCTGTGGGACTGCGTGCCGTCGAAGACGTTCATCGCCTCGACCGGCGTGCGCACCGAGCTGCGGCGCGCCGACGGATCTCGGCTTCGACATCGCGATCGAGGACGCCAAGATCATCGCTCGAGCAGATCCACAGACGGGTCAAGACGCTCGCCGAGGTCGCAGTCCGCCGACATCGGCAACCAGCTGCGCAGCGAGGGGGTCAACGTCGTCGACGGGCCGCGGCGAGCTGGTCGACGACGTGCCGGGCATGGCGCAGCACCGTGTGAAAGTCACCACATCCGACGGCAAGGTCGGCGTGTTGAAGGCCGACGTCGTGCTGATCGCGACGGGTGCCAGCCCGCGTGTGCTGCCCGGGGCGGAACCCGACGGCGAGCGCATCCTGAACTGGCGTCAGCTCTACGACCTCACCGAGCTGCCCGAGCATCTGGTCATCGTCGGCTCCGGTGTCACCGGCGCCGAGTTCTGCAACGCCTACACCGAACTCGGCGTCAAGGTCACCGTGGTGGCCAGCCGCGACCAGATCCTGCCGCACGAGGACTCCGACGCCGCCGCGGTGTTGGAGGAAGTGTGTCACGAACGCGGCGTCATCCTGGAAAAGAACGCGCGTGCCGAATCGGTGACCAGAACAGACGACGGTGTTCTGGTCACCATGACCGACGGCCGCACCGTCGAGGGCAGCCATGCGTTGATGACCGTCGGCTCGGTGCCCAACACCGGCGGCTCGGGCTCGAGAAGGTCGGCATCGAACTCGGGCCGGGCAATTACCTGACGGTGGACCGGGTTTCGCGCACCTCGGCGCCGGGCATCTACGCCGCCGGAGACTGCACCGGCCTGCTGCTGCTGGCCTCCGTCGCCGCCATGCAGGGCCGCATCGCGATGTACCACGCGCTCGGCGAGGGACTCAGTCCGATCCGGCTGCGCACCGTCGCCGCGGCGGTGTTCACCCGACCCGAGATCGCGGCTGTCGGCGTCCCGCAGACCAAGATCGACGACGGACTGTGCCTGCTCGCACGCTCATGCTGCCGCTGAACACGAACGCCAGGGCCAAGATGTCGCGTGCTGCGCCGCGGCTTCGTCAAGATCTTCTGCCGCCCGGCCACCGGCGTGGTGATCGGCGGCGTGGTGGTCGCCCCGATCGCCTCCGAGCTGATCATGCCGATCGCGATGGCCGTCCAGGACGGCCTTCACCGTGAACGAGCTGGCCGAGACGTTCTCGGTCTACCCGTCGCTGTCCGGCTCGATCACCGAGGCCGGCCGCCGCCTCATGGCTCACGACGATTTGGATTAGCCGCACGTAACCTAGGTTTGTCAGCGTCCTACCGACCAGTAACCAGAGGAGTCCCCGCGTGAGCGACCCGATCCCCGCGACGGGCACCGGGCAGACCCTGCTGGGTCCCGAGCAGCGGGAACAGGCGTGGGAACGGCTCGGCAGCGAGCAGTTCGACGTCGTCGTCGTCGGCGGCGGCGTGGTCGGTGCGGGCGCCGCGCTCGATGCCGCGACCCGCGGGCTGAAGGTCGCACTCGTCGAGGCCCGCGATTTCGCGTCCGGCACCTCGAGTCGCTCGTCGAAGATGTTCCACGGCGGGCTGCGCTATCTCGAGCAGCTCGAGTTCGGGTTGGTGCGCGAGGCGCTGCACGAGCGCGAGCTGTCGTTGACGACGCTGGCACCACATCTCGTCAAGCCGCTGCCGTTCCTGTTCCCGCTGACCCATCGGTGGTGGGAGCGTCCCTACGTCGCGGCGGGCATCTTTCTGTACGACCAGCTCGGTGGCGCCAAATCCGTTCCCGCACAGAAGCATCTGTTCAAGGCGGGCGCGCTGCGGCTGGCGCCGGGGCTCAAGCGCAGCTCGCTGATCGGTGGAATCCGCTACTACGACACCGTCGTCGACGATGCCCGGCACACCATGACGGTGGCGCGCACCGCGGCGCACTACGGCGCGGTGGTGCGGACGTCGACGCAGGTGGTCGCGCTGTTGCGCGAAGGCGATCGCGTCACCGGAGTGAAGATCCGCGACTCCGAGAACGGCGCCGTCGCCGAGGTGCACGGCCACGTCGTGGTCAACGCCACCGGGGTGTGGACCGACGAGATCCAGGCGCTGTCCAAGCAGCGCGGCCGGTTTCGGGTCCGCGCATCCAAGGGTGTGCACGTCGTGGTTCCGCGCGACCGAATCGTCAGCGAGGTGGCGATCATCCTGCGCACCGAGAAGTCCGTGCTGTTCGTCATCCCGTGGGGCACGCACTGGATCATCGGGACCACCGACACCGATTGGAACCTCGACCTCGCCCATCCGGCGGCCACGAAGGCCGATATCGACTACATCCTCGGTCACGTCAACACCGTGCTCGCGACGCCGCTCAGCCACGACGACATCGACGGCGTGTACGCGGGACTGCGACCGCTGCTGGCCGGTGAGAGCGAGGAGACGTCCAAACTGTCGCGTGAGCACGCCGTCGCGGTGCCTGCGCCGGGGCTGGTGGCCATCGCGGGCGGAAAGTACACCACCTACCGCGTGATGGCCGCCGACGCGATCGACGCCGCCAGCGAGTACGTGCCGACGCGCGTGGCGCCGTCGGTCACCGACAAGGTGCCGCTGATGGGCGCCGACGGCTATTTCGCGATGATCAACCAGACGGAGCATCTCGGCGCGGGGTACGGGCTGCATCCCTACCGCGTGCGTCATCTGCTGGACCGCTACGGGTCGCTGATCGGCGAGGTGCTGGCGATGGCCGAGGGCAGGCCCGAGCTGCTGACGCCGATCACCGAGGCGCCGGTGTACCTGAAGGTCGAGGCGTGGTATGCCGCTGCGGCAGAAGGCGCTTTGCATCTGGAGGACATCCTGGCGCGACGGATGCGGATCTCGATCGAGTACCCGCACCGCGGCGTGGACTGTGCGCGCGAGGTCGCCGAAGTTGTTGCGCCGGTGTTGGGTTGGAGCGCTGAGGATGTCGACCGTGAGGTAGATACGTACTTGGCGCGGGTCGATGCCGAGATTCGGTCGCAGCAGGAGCCCGACGACGAGTCCGCCGATGCGCTGCGGGCGGCGGCGCCGGAAGCACGTGCCGAGATCCTCGAGCCGGTGCCGTTGAATTGAGACGTGTGGCGCCGCTGCCGGTGCGTGACGGGCTCGGCCCGGCGCGGGTGCGGCTGCGCGGAGGTGCCGTCCTGGTGGAGCTGGCGGACCGGTTCGGCGAAGCGGCCGCGGCGAAAGTGCTTGCGGGAGAGGTCGTTGACGCCGACGGCGCGGTGATCGACGCGGCGACGGTGCTGCCGCCGAACTCGCACGTCTACATGTACCGGGATCTGCCCGACGAGGTGCCCGTGCCGTTCGACATTCCGGTGTTGTATCGGGACGACGACATCGTGGTGGTCGACAAGCCGCACTTCCTGGCGACGATGCCACGTGGTGGGCACGTCGCGCAGACGGCGACGGTCCGCCTGCGGCGGGAGCTGGACTTGCCGGAGCTGTCACCCGCGCATCGCTTGGATCGGTTGACGGCCGGTGTGCTTCTGTTCACGGCGCGACGTGAAGCTCGGGGCGCGTATCAGACGATGTTCGCGCGGGGCGAGGTGCGTAAGACGTACCTGGCGCGCGCGTCGGTCGATCCGTCGTTGGAATTCCCGCTGACGCTTCGCAGCCGGATCATCAAGCGGCGCGGTCAGTTACAGGCGGTCGAGGAACCCGGCGAGCCCAACGCCGAGACGCTCATCGAGCACCTCGGCGATGGGTTGTATCGACTGACTCCGCACACCGGGCGCACGCACCAGCTGCGGGTGCACATGGCCTCGCTGGGCCTGCCGATCATCGGAGATCCGTTGTATCCGAACGTCATTGACGTGGCGCGCGATGACTTCTCCGACCCCGCTGCAACTGCTGGCCTACAGCATCGAGTTCACGGATCCGGCCAGCGGATGTTTGCGTCGGTTTGTCAGCGAGCGCACGACGATCAGGTCACCGGCCGCCGGCAACGGTTCGTGGCTGTCCTGAACGGATCGCCTTGCGGTAGGCCGCGGGGCCACAGCCGAACCAGCGGTGACACGAGCGTGTCAGCACGCTCTGCTCGGCGTAACCGAGTTCACGGGCCAGGTGCGACAAGGTGATGTCGGTATCGCGCAGATACCGTTCGGCCGCTTCGCGCCGGACCTGGTCGACCACTGCCGCGAAGGTGGTGTTCTCGGCGGCCAGGCGCCGTTGCAGAGTCTTCGGGTGGAGGTTCAACTGCTCGGCGATCAGCTCCAGCGTGACCGCTCCACTCGGCAGAAGTTGACGGACCAGGGTGCGCGCTGACTGGCTCGTTTCCGGCTCACGGGCTGTGATCGCGGTCAGGTACTGCACCACCACCTGGTGGGCGAGCCTATCCGGACGAAGCGGGCGTTGCAGATCGGCGGTGCGGATGCTGAAGCCCATCCGGCGGTCGGCGAACTGCGGGCGGCAACCAAAGTAACGGTGGTAATCCTCGGCCGGTGTCAGCGGGTCGTGGAGCAGGTGCACCGACAGCGGAGAGTAGTCGGCACCGAGCAGGAATCGCAGCACCCGCAGTATGACCCCCAGCGACAACTCAACACCTTGCGGATACGGCGGCAGTCTTGCTTCCAGCAACTGGAACTCGACGAACGAGCGCTGCGTGTCGGCCTCCGCGATGACCCGCAGTCCGACGGCGGGGCTGTAGGCGGCGAGGAAGTTCTCGAATATGTCCAAGGCGTCGGCCACGGTCGCCGCCGTTCGGGCCGCCACCCCCACTGGGCCGAGGATCTCGATGCCCTGCAGTTGTGCTAGCTGCCGGCCGAAATCCGGTGTGTGCGTCACAGTGGCGGCGGTTTCGATCGCGGTGATAACGCGGCGGAACCCGATGAAGACGTCTTGTCTGCCGACGTCTTCAGCCCGAATGCCGGCTTCGTGCAGCAACGCGGCCGGATCGCCGCCGAGGTCGGCCACCAGCCGCGGGTAGTTCGATAGGGCGGTGCCGCGGACGACCGACATGTCCTCAAACGTCCAGTTCCTGTCCTGAGATGTCAAGACAGGTAGGTGGCGGATGCGCCAGCATGGGCGTTCCGAAAGGCGTCGGTGAAGGGTGAAAGGTCTTTGGGCCCCTTGTCCGGTGGTCCGGTGCCGGAAAGCATCGAGTTAGAGCCCACTCCGCCGAACGCCCGCCTAATTGAGGAGCATCATGCCCGAAGCGCGCGCAATCGTCCTTGTTGCCGGATATCAGGATCTCGAGGTGGCACAGCGCGATTTCGACGCGCTGGTCGCACAGGTGCGGGGCAAGCAGTTCGCGTTGAAGGGCGCGGTACTGGTTGCCAAGGACGAGGCCGGCAACGCCACCATTGTCGACACCGGCAACCACCGCGGCCGTAAGGGAGCCGGCTGGGGCGCCGGCGTCGGACTCGCCGTCGGCCTGTTCGCGCCGCCGCTGCTGGCCTCCGTCGCGGTCGGTGCCACCGCGGGCGCCTTGGCCGGGGCGTTCACGGATCACCGGCTCAAGAGCGGCCTGCAGGACAAGATCGGGCAGGCACTGGCCGCGGGTACTGGCGTGGTCATCGTCGTGCTGCCGCCAGACAGCCGCCTCGCTGTCGAGCAGGCACTCGCGGGTTCGGCACTGAAATCCGTGGTGGAGCTGGACTCCTCGACGGTGAGAGGACTCGAGGCGGCTCTCGACGAGGCGATGCACAAATTCAGCCCGGACCGCACGAGGCTGCCGATATCGGATCGCTCATTCGGTGGGGTCGCGGGCCGCACGCTCGACGATTCCATCGGCGACTGGTCTGTGGTCGCCGGCCCGATGGCGCCGGACGCTGCGCCCAATGTGTTGATCGTGCTCATCGACGACGCCGGATTTGGTGGTCCCGACACGTTCGGTGGCGCGATCCGGACGCCGACGCTGACGCGCGTGCGAGAAAACGGGCTGACCTACAACCGTTTTCACGTCACCGCGGTGTGTTCCCCGACGCGTGCGGCGATGCTCACCGGACGCAACCACCACCGGGTGGGGTTCGGCTCGATCGCCGAGTATCCGGGCCCGTATCCGGGCTACACGGCGGCCAAGCCGCGCAGTTGTGCGGCGCTGCCGCGAATCCTGCGCGACAACGGTTATGTCACAGGTGGTTTCGGCAAGTGGCATCTGACTCCAGACAACGTCCAGGGTGCGGCCGGACCGTTCGACCACTGGCCGCAGGCATGGGGATTCGACCGCTGGTGGGGCTTCCTGTCCGGTGCCGCCGGGCAGTACGACCCGATCATCACCCAGGACAACTCGGTGGTCGGCGTCCCGGATGGCCGGGACGGCAAGCCGTACTACTTCCCCGACGACCTGACGAATCAGGCGGTTAGTTGGTTGCACGCCGTGCGGGCGCAGGACGCGTCCAGGCCATGGATGATGTACTACTCCACCGGTGCCACCCATGCCCCGCACCACGTCTTCAAGGAATGGGCGGACAAGTACAAGGGTCAGTTCGACGACGGCTGGGACGTGTACCGCCAGAGGACACTGGAGCGGCAGAAGGAGCTCGGGATCGTCCCGACGGACACCGAATTGACCGAGCGCCCTGAGCTTTTCCCGGCTTGGGACAGCCTGTCCGAAACGCAGAAGAAGCTCTACGCCCGGCAGATGGAGGTTTTCGCGGGTTTCTCGGAGAACGCCGACTGGAACGTCGGCCGGCTACTGGACGCCATCGACGGCCTGGGCGACCTCGACAACACACTGGTCTTCTACATCTGGGGTGACAACGGCGCCAGCATGGAAGGGACCATCACCGGCTCGTTCAACGAGATGACCTTCCTCAACGGCGTGGTCCTCGATGCCGACCGCCAGCTGCAGCTCATCGAACAGTACGGCGGGATCGAGGCCATCGGAGGTGACCACACCGCGCCGCATTTCGCCTCGGCGTGGGCGCACGCCAACAACACCCCTTTCCAATGGGGCAAACAGATGGCCAGCCATCTTGGTGGAGCCCGGGATCCGATGGTCGTCGCGTGGCCGAATAGGATCCGACCCGACTTGGAGGTCCGGACCCAGTTCACCCACTGCATCGACATCGCCCCGACGGTGCTGGCCGCGGCCGGGTTGCCCGAGCCGACCGCCGTCGATGGCATCGAGCAGGAGCCGATGGACGGCACGAGCTTCCTGGGTAGCTTCGAGGACGCCGCGGCCCCTGAGCATCGCACCGTGCAGTACTTCGAGATGTTCGGCAGCCGGGCGATCTACAAGGACGGCTGGTGGGCGTGCGCCCGGCTGGACAAGGCGCCGTGGGACTTCTCCCCGGAAACCCTGAAGGCGTTCGCGCCCGGGGTCTACGACCCGAACAAGGACACCTGGGAGCTGTATTACCTGCCGGAGGATTTCTCGCAAGCCAACAACCTCGCCGGCGAGCATCCCGACAAGCTCCGTGAGCTCCAGGAGCTGTTCTGGCAGGAAGCCGAACGCAACCGCGCGCTGCCGCTGCTGGGAGGTATGTCGGTGTTCTTCGGGAATTTGCCGCCGATGCCGACCATCACACGGTTCACCTTCAAGGGCGACGTGCAGAACATCCAGCGCGGCATGGTCCCTCGGATCCTGGGCCGCTCGTATGCCATCTCAGCCGACATCACTGTGCCCGAGGGGGGTGCCGAAGGCGTGCTCGTCGCCAACGCCGACTTCATCGGCGGGTTCGCGCTGTGGGTCGACGACCAAAGCCTGCTCCACCACACCTACTCATTCCTTGGGGTGGAGACCTACAAGCAGGTGTCCACCCGGGCGATCCCGACCGGCGACGTGACGGTGAAGATGTTGTTCGAAGCCGAGGCGCCGGTCCCGGGTTCGGGTGGCCACGTTTCGCTGTGGGCCAATGACGAGCTGATCGGCGAAGGGGACATGCCGAAGACCGTGCCGATCTCGTTCACCTCGTATGCCGGGATGGACATCGGCCGCGACAACGGCCTCGTCGTCGACCTCGATTACGAGGACAAGGCCCCTTATGCCTTCACCGGATCGGTGAAGGACGTCGTGTTCGACCTCAAGCCGGTGCACCATGAAGCTGAGAAGGCCCTGCATCAGCATGCGGCGGTCCAAGCCGTCGGGCAGGGCGCAGCGGGCTGACCGATTCCAGCGTGTGCGCCGACGTCGCCGGCGGGTCACCGTCAGCGGCTGTGTGTAGCACCCCCGCAGCCCGCTGGCACGGTGTCCTGCGGTGCCAAGTCCTTGTCCTGAACTGTCAAGACTTGGACCCGTTCGATCCCGCATCGTGGTGTCAACGGTGAATCGCTCACCGCGAACTACCAGAAGGACACCGATGACACTGACCGTCGAACCCGCGCCGATGACAACGAGTTCCGGCTCGCTGCTGCCGCTCGTCGCGCTGCCGCAAGGGGAGTTGCTGAGCGTCAACGAGAACAACACCCCGTTGCTTCGTGACGCGCTGGGGCCGGGTATACATTTCAAGCCGCTGCGGCTGGATCTCGAGGCCGGCTGCTGGGTCGTGCTGGCCGTCATCAGCCCCGGCGCGAAGCTGCCTGTGCACTATCACACCGGCACCGCCGAGGCCTACACGCTGTCGGGCAGCTGGCATTACCTGGAGTACCCCGATCAGCTGCAGACCGCCGGCAGCTACCTATACGAGCCGGCCGGCTCCGTGCACACCTTCGTCTGCCCGGAGTCCAACACCGAGGACACGGTGCTGTTCATCCGCGTCGAAGGCGCCAACATCAACTTCACCGAGGACGCGCAGTTTCATTCCGTTCTAGACGCGGTGACTATCCGGCGCCTGACCGATGTGCTCGCCGACGAACGCGGCCTCGGCGTGGTCGATTACATCGGCGGCGGTGCCGCCGGTTTCATGGCTGGACAATCATGATGCGGACCGTAGCGATCACCGGTGGCGCCCGGGGCATCGGCCTCGCCACTGCGCAGGCCTGCCTGCGGGCGGGCATGACGGTAGTGATCGGCGACCTCGACGGGGCGGCCTGCGCGGCCGTCGCCGCCGAGTTGGGCGACCGTGCGGTCGGCCTGGCCCTCGACGTCCGTCACGCGGACGGCTTCGAAGCCTTCCTGGCCGACGCCGAGAAGCGGGTCGGACCGCTTGACGCCCTGGTCAACAACGCCGGTATCGGGCCGATCGGCCGGTTCATCGACGAGGACCCCGACATCACGCGGCAGGTGCTCGACATCAACATCGGCGGCGTAGTGACCGGCACAAGGCTGGCACTGCGGCGGTTCGTCCCACGCGGCCACGGCCACGTCGTGAACCTGGCGTCCTCAGCCGGGCAGATCGCCCCCGCCGGCGGCGCGACCTACGCGGCCACCAAACATGCCGTGGTTGGGTTCACGCGTGCCATCCGCGCCGAGGTCCGCGGCACTGACGTGCGGACCACGATCGTCATGCCCGGCCTCATCCGCACCGACATGATCAGCGGCTTCGTGAAACCGCGGGGCACCCGCATCGTCGGGCCGGAGGAGGTGGCGGCCGCGATCGTCGACGCGCTGCGTAGCGGTCAAGAGGAAGTGTTCGTGCCGCGCGACCTCGGCCCTATCGCCCGCCTCGTCGCGGGCGCGCCGCCGGCCATCGGCGACCGGATTAAGCGAGCGCTCAACATCGACGCCGTCATGACGCAGGCCGACATGGGTGTGCGCATCGACTACACACAGCGAATCGATACTGCCACCAAGGAGATTCGCTCATGATTGGCTCATTCGAAAAGCGCGTGCTTGTTGTCGACGGGGTGCGCTCCCCGGTGCTGATCGGTGGATCCGGTGAGCCGGGGGAGGCCGTGGTCTTCGTGCACGGCAATCCCGATGCCGGCGGAGACTGGGAACCGCTGATGAGGCCGGTCGCCGACTTCGCCACCGTCATCGCGCCTGACCTTCCCGGCTTCGGCGGTGCCGACAAGCGCGCCGACCAGGACTACACGGTGGCCGGCTACGCCGCCCACCTGGCCGGGGTGATCGAGCAGCTCGACGTGGAGCGGGTGCACCTGGTGGCCCACGACTTCGGTGGCCCATTCGCGTTGACGTGGGCGGCCTCCCACCCTGACCGCGTCGCCAGCGTCACGCTGATCAACACCGGAGTGCTGATCGACTACCGCTGGCATCGGCTGGCGCGGGTGTGGCGGATTCCGGTAATCGGTGAACTGATGCAGCGGGCAACCACACCCGCGGTCGCCCGCTGGGTACTGAGCCACGACAATCCCGGCCTGCCCGAGGCCTGGGTCGACACCATCGCCGGTCACTTGTCGCCAGCCGGGACCAAGCGGGCGGTGCTGCGGCTCTACCGCTCCACGGACCGCATGGATATCGAAGCCTTGAGCCCAGTCCTGCGCGAACACGATTACGACACCCTCGTCGTGTTTGGCGCCGACGATGTGTACATCCCGGTCGCTCAGGCGCAGCGGCAACGTATCCCGTTTCCCCGGGCTCGCATCGAGATCCTGCCCAGTACCGGTCACTGGGCCTGGTTAGAACAACCCGATCGGGTCGCCGAACTGGTCGTCGGGTTCCTCCGCCGACAGGTCGGACGCACGCACAACACTCAAAACCCCAACACAACAAGGAGTTTCACATGAGCACAAGTCTGGAAGCCAACCGCGAACAGCTCACCGCGCTTTCGGCGCGTGCCGCCGATGCGCCTGTGGTGATGGTCAACCTGCTGCAGTTCCGCAAGCCGGGCGGCCTGGAACGGTACCTACAGTACGGGCGGGAAGTGGCTCCACATCTGAACAGGGTCGGCGCGACGATCCGCTACGGCGGAACCGCGCCGACGGTCGTCATCGGTGATGGTGAGCGCCCGTGGTGGGACGCGATCTTGATCGTGGAATACCCGACCCCGGACGCGTTCATCGACATGGTGACCACCGAGGAATACGCCAAGGTGCATGAGCACCGTGCAGCCGCGATCGACCGCGGCGACCTGATCGCGACGTCGGTATGGTCCATCGCCGAGTAATCGGCGCAGCAGGCCATGTCCGAGCACGGGAGTCGACGACGGCTCAGCGCAGAAAATCGACGATGTGCTTCGCCAGCTCCTCACCGGCGTCTTCCTGGATAAAGTGACCGGCACCGTGTACCACCGGATGGTCGATGCCCTGCGCTCCCCGCATCTGCTGCTGGAAGATCGCCGCCATCGGACCGGTGATCGGATCGCCATCACTGAACGCAACCAGCATGGGCGTGGGACTGGCGCATAGTGCCGCCCACGCCGATCGGTTTGCTTCAGTCGCTGGGTCATCGGGCGACGTGGGAACCAGTCCGGGCATGGCGCGTGGCCCCGCGCAGTAGGCGTCCTCGGGGAAAGGGGCGTCATACGCGGCGCGTACGGCGTCGGTCATCTGCCGAGTGCAGAGCGTTTGCATCATTGCGCCGACGTGGAGGTGGAGGGACGGCTGACCCTGAATCGCCTCGCGGATACGCCACCAGACATCCGGCATCGGCATATCACCGGTCGGCAACCCGGTGTTGGCGACGACGATGCGGGAAAAGCGATCCGGATGCTCGGCGGCCAGACGCAACCCGATCAACCCGCCCCAATCCTGGCCGACCAGCACCACTCTTTGCAGGTCCAGGACGTCGAAAGCCAAGGCCCGCATCCATTCGACGTGGCGCGCGTAAGTGTGGTCGTCGCGTCGGGTGGGCTTGTCGGAGCGACCAAACCCGACCAAATCCGGGCAGATCACTCGATGCCCCGCGGCAACCAGTATCGGGATCATGCGGCGATAGAGGAATGACCACGTCGGCTCACCGTGCAGCATCAGGACGGGGTCGGCGTCCGCGGGCCCGTCCTCCACCCACGCCACCCGCAGGGTGCCCCCCTCGTCGTCGTCGACCTCGCAATAGCTGGAACGATAAGGAAATTCGGGCAGCTCGGCGAATCACTGATCCGGTGTTCGCAACGTTTCCACGTGCGCGAACGTACGCCCGGCTCGCCTACTGACGTTGCGGAATGCCGATTACCGATGGCATGGCAGCGGCTCTGTGGGTCCGGGCGTCTGCAGCTGCGAAGTGCCTACCTACCAAGTCGCGGGCAAGTTCAATTCCAGGCTTGATAACTACAGTTCGTATTGGTGGGACCTGTTCTACTGACGGCGTGGATCGCGAAGCGATTGACCAGCCCAGGAATGCTGTGTCGGCGGGAGACGTAGGTAAGGGTATGTACCTGGTCACCGGCGCAGGCGGCGGCATCGGCAGCGTCAGCCGGGGCGTGGTCGAACTGCTCCTCGACGACGGCCAACACGTCCGCGCGATGGTGCACCGCGACGACGAGCGCGCCGACCCCCTTCGCGAACTCGGCGCCGAGGTCGTCGCAGGCGACCTGACCAACCCTCAGGACGTCGCGAACGCGATGTCAGGCGTCGACCGGATGTTCTTCAACATGAGCGTCTCGCCCGACTACCTGACGGCGACGTCCATCGTCTGCGCGGTCGCGCGCGAGGCCGCCCCCGTCGAGGTCATCGTGAACATGTCGCAGATGACGGTGTCGCAGATGACACTCACCAGCACCTCGGAATCCAAGCAACACCGACTGCACTGGCTGGCCGAACACATCATCAACTGGTCGGGCGTACCGGCCGTGCACGTGCGGCCGACGGTCTTCATGGAGAACCCGTTGCTCACCATGCTGGCCGCAGGCTCGATCCGCGAGCATGGCGTGCTGGTGCTGCCGTTCGGCACAGGGTTGACGTCGCCGATCGCCGCGGCCGACGTCGCCCGCGTCGTCGCCGCCATCCTGCGTGATCCGGCCGGCCGCATCGGCGCTGTCTACGAACTGACCGGGCCGGAAGTGCTTGACATCAACGGCATTGCCGAGCAATACGCCCACGCGTTGGGCCGTCCCGTTGCCGCACAGGACATGGCACTCGACGAGTGGCGGCAGCAGGTCCTCGACCCGATCGGACTTCCCCCACACGTCGCGCAGCACATCGCGACGATGGCGCGCCTGCACCGAGAGGGCCGCTACAACCGCAACACCGACGACGTCGCGCAGATCACCGGCACCCCCGCTCAAACAGTGGAGCAGTACGTGGCCGCGCACCGTGACGTGTTTAGCTGACCCCGTGGACCGCCCAACATTTGACCGTCTCTTCGACATGTCCGACCGCACGGTGATCGTGACGGGCGGCACCCGCGGCATCGGCCTCGCGCTGGCTGAAGGATTTGTCCTCGCCGGCGCCCGCGTGGTCGTCGCCAGCCGCAAGCCCGACGCCTGCGACCAGGCCGCCGCACATCTGCGTGAACTCGGGGGCGCGGCCATCGGCGTGCCGACGCACATCGGTGACGTCGACGACCTCGGCACGCTCGTGCAGCGCACCGTCGACGAGTTCGGCGGCGTCGACGTCGTGGTGAACAACGCCGCGAATCCGCTGGCCCAGCCGCTCGGCGCCATGACGGTCGACGCGCTCACCAAGTCGTTCGAGGTCAACCTGCGCGGCCCAGTGCTCCTGGTCCAGGGGGCGCTGCCGCATCTGAAGACCAGCGAGCACGCCGCGGTGCTGAACATGGTGTCGATCGGCGCCATGATCTTCTCGCCTGCGCTGTCCATGTACTCAGCGGCCAAGGCGGCGATGCTGTCCTACACCCGCTCGATGGCCGCCGAGTTCGTGGGGTTCGGCATCCGGGTCAACGCGATCGCGCCGGGACCCGTGGACACGTACATGATGCAGCAGAACCCGCAGGAAGCGGTCGACGCCATGGTCGGCGGCACGCTGATGAAAAGACTTGGTACGCCCGACGAAA
Source organism: uncultured Actinomycetota bacterium (assembly GCA_963813275.1). Lineage (GTDB taxonomy): Bacteria > Actinomycetota > Actinomycetes > Mycobacteriales > Mycobacteriaceae > Mycobacterium. Next base: position 190,528 of record CAWEYH010000014.1, read on the forward strand.
TCGTCGGTGCCGCGCTGCTGCTGTGTTCGGACGCGGGCAGCTACATCACCGGTCAGGTCGTCATCGTTGACGGTGGCGGAACGCCTCGCTGAATTCAGCTATCCCACCGCCGGTCGACGACAGGATCTGGCTGCGATTCTCCACGTGCAGTGCGGCCTCCAGGCTCGACGCCTCCAGATTCGCCCACAATACCTGCTTGGTCGACTCCAACCCGAATTTGCCGTAGCTGCAGAGTGTTTCAGCCACCGCAACCGCGTCGTCGACCAACGAATCCCCGTCCGACAGCCGGGTGACGAGGCCCAGCCGCAGAGCCTCTTCGGCGTCGACGACGCGCGCCGTCAGGATCATGTCGAACGCCGGTCCCGCGCCGACGATTCGGGGAAGCGTGTAGCTGACGCCGATGTCGCAGCCGCCGAGGCCGAGCTTGATGAACTGTGTGCAGAACCGTGCGGACTCGCTCGCGAGCCGGATGTCACAGGCCATCGCGATACCGAAGCCGCCGCCGTACGCGGGGCCGTTGACCGCGGCGATCACCGGTTGACGGAGCCGGTGAATCCTCGCGGTCAGGTTGGCGATGCGTTCCTGCCACCGCATGCCCGAACGCGGAAACTCCAGGCCGCCGCCCGCCGACGGCGGGTTGGGGTCCGTCAGGTCGAGGCCCGAGCAGAACCCGCGTCCGGCTCCGGTGAGGACGACCACGCGGCAGTCGTCGTTCGCAGCGATTTCGTCGATCGTGGCGTGCAGGGTCTCGACCAGCTCGCGCGACAACGCGTTGAGCTTCTCCGGCCGGTTGAGCGTGACGACGGCGATGTCGGGACGCGGGTAGTTCAGTTCCAGGCTTGGCATGAGCCACACGTTAGGGGCTGCTGCGCCACCCGGTGACGCCGACCACGATCATTCGCAGTTGTTTGACGGCCACCCGCTTGATCTCCGCCAGCGCCGCAGGATCGTTTGCGTCCTCGATGGCCTCGGCGATGACGATCATCGAGTTGACGAACAGACTGGCCAGGATGTTGAGGTCCTCGCTGCTCCAGGTCGTCAGCCCGGGGAAGCGGGCCAGGTCGATCGCCAGCTCGGAGGTGATCAACCGGATCTCGGTGCGGATCGCATAGCGCAGCACGCTCACACCGCTGGAACGCTCGCGGCCGATGAACCGCCAATGTTCGCGCCGCTCGTTGACGCCGTCGATGAGGATGTCGACGGATGACTCGATGACACGCTTCGTATCGAGCTTGCCCGCCCGCGCGCTGCGCAGCATGTCCCGCAGAGCACGGAACGACTCGTCGATGAGCACCAGCCCCAGCGCTTCCATCGAGTCGAAATGCCGGTAGAACGCGGCGGGCACGATGCCTGCCTCGCGGGTCACCTCACGCAGGCTCAACGCCGCGAAGCTGCGGTTCTCGAGCAGGCGCAGCGACGCCGCGATGATGGCGCGTCGGGTGGCCTCCTTGCGCTCCTCCCGTGACGGGGTATCCCGCGAACGCGACCGACTTGATCTGCGCGTACGTGAGCTAGGCGTACGACTGTTCACTCTGTGAAACATACCACAATCAGGTACGATTCTATTGACCGCCCGGGGTGTAACCGTGCACGGTATACATATGTTCACTCAAACTTTGACACGCCGCGTGCGACGGTCGCCTCTTCTCGAGCTGCTGACCGGCCCCCACGGCGTGGACCGATACACAGAGCTAGTCGACCCGACCTGGACCAGCCGTGAGGCCCGCGCAAGGGTCATCGCGGTGCGGCGCCAGACGCCCCGCAGCGTCACGCTGACCCTGGAACCGAATCGCGCGTTCACCGGTTTCAAGGCCGGCCAGCACATCAACCTGACGGTCGAGATCGACGGACGCCGACGGACGCGGTGCTATTCACCGGCGAGCGCAGAAGGCGCGCGCCACATCGAGCTGACCATCGGTCGCCACGACGGCGGCCTGGTGTCCACATACCTGTGCGACCACGCCCGTCCCGGCATGGTGGTCGGCCTCGACTCGGTCGGCGGCGACTTCACGCTGCCTGCGATCCGGCCCAGCCGGATCCTGTTCGTCTCCGGCGGCAGTGGCATCACCCCCGTGATGTCGATGCTGCGCACAATGCGCGACGAAGGTTCCGATCGCGAGGTCGCCTTCGTCCACTACGCGCGCAACAAGCAGGAGGCCTGTTACGCCGATGAGCTCGCCGCGATGGCAGGGGTTCGGGTGCTGCACGGCTACACGCGCGATGGTGCAGGCGACCTCGTCGGCCACTTCGACGCCGAGCACCTCGACGCCGCGATGCCCGCGCCGGACGCGGTGTACGTGTGCGGACCGCCCGCACTTGTGGAGGCTGTCCGGACACACTGTCCCGGCGCGAAGTCGGAAAGCTTCGTACCGCCCGCATTCACCGTGACCGCCGAATCATCCGGCGGGCGTGTGACGTTCACCGACACCAATGTCGCCGTCACCGACGACGGACGCCCCATCCTGGAGCAGGCAGAGGCCGCAGGCCTCACCCCGGAGAGCGGATGCCGAATGGGCATCTGTCACACCTGCACCCGCCGCAAGACCCGCGGTGTGGTGAAGAACCTGATCACCGGGGCGGTCTCCACCGCCGAGGAGGAGGACGTGCAGATCTGCGTGACCGCTCCCGTCGGCGATGTCGAGCTCGCCCTCTAAGAGGAAGAAAAACCATGACTGCATCAACGATTACTCAGCAGCAGAAGACCCTCGAGAAGACGGTCGCGGGCAAGACCGTCACACTCACCCCCGAGCACGCCGAGGCGTTCGGCCGCGAACTCGATGCGCTCAAGGAGCGCGTGATCGCCGACTTCGGCGAGCGCGACACCGCCTACATCCGGCGGATCATCAAGGCCCAGCGCGGTCTGGAGATCGCCGGACGGGCCTTGCTGTTCGGCGGCATCTTCCCGCCGTTCTGGCTCGCGGGCACCGCGATGCTCGGGATCTCGAAGATCCTCGACAACATGGAGATCGGCCACAACGTCATGCACGGCCAGTACGACTGGACGGGCGACCCGGCGTTGTCCAGCAAGAATTTCGAATGGGACACCGCGTGCCCGGCCGACCAGTGGCGCCATTCGCACAACTACATGCACCACACCTACACCAACATCGTCGGCATGGACCGCGACGTCGGCTACGGAATCCTGCGGATGAGCGAAGGCCAGAAGTGGCGACCGTACTTCCTGGGCAATCCGGTGTATGCATTCCTGCTGATGGTGCTGTTCCAGTACGGCGTCGCGTTGCACGAGATGGAGACCGAGCGGATCACGGCAGGCGAGATCTCGCTTTCCGACAAGCGCGAGATCCTCGAGGGCATCTGGCGCAAGACCAAGAAGCAGACGCTGAAGGACTACGTGGCGTTCCCGCTGCTGGCCGGACCGTTCGCGCCGTGGGTGCTGGCGGGCAACCTCACCGCCAACCTGATGCGCAACGTGTGGTCGTACATGATCATCTTCTGCGGCCACTTCCCCGAGGACGTGCAGGAGTTCACGGTCGAGGAGACGAAGGCCGAGACCCGCGGCGGGTGGTACTTCCGTCAGATCCTCGGATCGGCGAACCTGACCGGCGGCAAGCTCTTTCACATCCTGAGCGGCAACCTGTCATTCCAGATAGAGCACCACTTGTTCCCCGACGTCCCTGCGCATCGCCACGCCGAGATCGCGCCCGAGGTCCAGGAGATCTGCCGGCGCTACGGCATCCCGTACAACACCGGCCCGCTGCCCAAGCAGTTCGCCACCGTCGTGCGCAAGATCGTCAAGCTCGCGTTCCCGTCGCGCACCCGCGAGGTCGACGACGGCCGCGCGCCCGCATACGGCGAGCTCAGCGGCTGACTTCAAGCAAAGGTGGATTCGACATCCGGCTCGGGACCGAAGCGGAACCGTCGGCCACTGATCTCCGACGCGGTGATCGTGACGTAGTAAGGCTTCAAGGTCCCGATCCAGGGACGAAGCTGCGCGCGTTCGGCTTCCTCGATCTCGGCGCTGGTCGACAGCATGTGAGCAAAGCCCTTGACGATCACGCTCCATCCTTCGGTCAAGGTGTGGTCGTCGGCCTCGAAGGCGACCCGGCGGTCCATGACGGCAGTGAGCAGCTTTGTGCCGGGGGCGGTCTTGAACAACACCGTGGGGCGCTTCACAACGAAGTTGACCGGAAAGATCTCCGCCTGCCCGGTCACATTGGTAGCCAGTCGGCCCAACGCCACGCTTGACAGCAGGCTCCAGCTCTCATCCTCGCCGAGCACGGTGACCGCCTCGTTGTCGTCAGCCATAATTCACCTCATCCCAAGGGGTTCCAGCGTTGCCCAACGAATGTCTGAGCCGATAGGGCCGTAAGATCCCGCCGAAACGGTCGGTGAGGGCCCCGGCGACGACCCAGCCGATGGAACCGACCAAGATCGGCGTGGCGACCAGCATCGAAGCTTTGGTGCTACTCAGCTCCAGTTTGGCGGCGTAGGTGGTGGACAGCGGGCCGATCATGTTCCAGGCCCAGAAGTTGATGGCGGAGACCCAGGTGGCCAGCGCCAGGTTCGTTCCCCGCCGGGTTGCAGTGTGCGGCGTCGTCGCCGTGTTCACGAACCCAGACAACCATCGGGTCTGCGATCCTGTCGCCAATTGCCGAAGAATGTTCTTTGTCCACGACGCCGAGACGTCAGCGCGGATTGGGCTGCGGTTTGCTCAGCGCTGACAGTTCGGGCACCAGAAAGCCACCCGGTCGCCGCTGCGGTCCGTCTCGATTGCGGTACCGCACCGGCGACACGGCTCTCCGGACCTGCCGTACACCCACACCTGTCGCCCTCGCCGGGTGTCGCCGGTTGTCGTCCGGTTCGAGCGAGACCTGTTCAGCCACAACATGTCGCGGGCCCGCTGCACCATCCGCAGCGGATCCTTCACCGCACCCACCGGCGTCGTCGGCAGGTGCCCGAAGACGAAGCACAACTCGTTGGAGTACACGTTGCCGACGCCGGCCATCACCCGCTGGTCGAGCAGGGCCTCGGACAGCGGCCGGTCCGGATCGGCCACCAGGTTCGCCGCGGCGATGTGCGGATCCCAGTCGATGCCCAGCAGATCGGGGCCGAGATGGGCGACGGTGTCTTCGTCGTGGTCCCGCTCGAGAATCTCCAGCACGCCGAGGTCGATCCCGGCGGCCTGCACGTCACCGGCCTCCAGGATGATGCGGATGCGGTGGCCCGCACGGCTCGGCCGGTCGGTGCCGCTGACCCGCCAGCTGCCGTCCATCTTCAGATGTGAATGGATGCTCGCCTGGCCGACCCTGATGAAGAGGTGCTTGCCGCGGCTGACGACCTCGTCGACCCGCTGGCCGGTCAGGTCGACGGTGGCGTAGCGCGGCACGCGAACATCGCAGCGCGTCAACGTCTTACCGACAAGAGCCTCGCGCAGCTTGGCGGCGGTGTGAAAGACGGTGTCACCTTCGGGCACGGCTACCGGCTCATCTGCAGCGAGACATCCCACAGCCGTTCGGCGTTGGCGGGATCCATGGCGTAGGCCGCGACGCCGCCGCTGCCTGGCGCGCCTCGTCGTTCGACCACCGGCGCCTCATTGCAGTCCTCGAAATACCGGCCGCCGACGCCGTCAACCAAGGGTGACGCCGCCAGCAGCACCGACGTGGCGGCGCCCTGCTCGACGGTCTTGACCGCCTGCTGCCGCTTCATGGCCGCGGCCGCCGCCTTGGCGTCGACGTGACGTCCCAGGCGGGTGAAGATGGCGCCGGGCATCAGCGCGTTCGGCGGTGATGCCGTCGTCGGCCCAGCGGCGGGTGGCTTCGACGGCGAACAGCACGTTGGCGGTCTTGGACTGCCCGTACGCACCGAACGGGTCGTAGTCGCGGAACGCGTAGTCGATGTCGTCGAACACGACCGGTGAGCGCAGATGTCCCGCCGAACTGACGGACACGACGCGGGCTCCGTCGGCAGCGGCGAGTGCGTCATGCAGCCCGACTGCGAGCGCGAAGTGGCCGAGATGGTTTGCGGCGAACTGCATTTCGTGCCCGCTCGCCGACATGGTCAGCTCCGGCACCGCCATCACCCCTGCGTTGTCGACCAGGATGTCGAGCGGTCCGGACCAGGTCCTGACGAACGCTGCGACGCTGGACAGGTCGGCCAGGTCGATGGCACCGACGGCGACCTGCGCGTTGCCGGTGGTGTCCCGGATCTCGGCGGCGACGCGGTCGCCGAACTCGGTGTTGCGGACGGCGAGCGTGACCGATGCGCCTGCGGCGGCCAGTGCCCGTGCGGTCTCGACGCCGATTCCCGATGAGGCGCCGGTGACGATAGCGGACTTGCCCGTCAGGTCGACGCCGTCGATGACGTCAGCGGCGGTCGACTCGAAGCCGAACGGGGTAGTGACGCGAGTCGGCATGCACTAGATCATCGCAGCCGCAGCCCGCGCGGAGTTCGGGCGAACCCCGCCGCGGTCAGCGCGGCCAGCACGGCGGCCCGGTCGCCCTCCGCGCCCGGCTCCAGCACCGGCTCACCGTTCACCTTCTCGACCAGCAGCGATTGCACCCGGCCTGCGCCGACCAGATCGGCCAGCGCGGCGGCGGCGGCATGGTGGGCTTCGGCGTCGTCGGTGAAGCTGAGCAGCGTGCGTCCGCCGCGCTCCAGGAACCAGGCGAGTTGGCCGTCGACGAGCGCCACCAGGGCACCGGCCTTGCGGCCCGGTCGGTGCTCGCTCTCCGGCCACGAGAGCGCGGCGCCGTACGGGTTGGCGGGGTCTGCGGCGGCGAGCACCACCGCCCGATACTCGTGCCGTTCCGGGTCGACGCTCTCGAGGTACGTCCGAAGCCGGTCGACGGTGGATGCGACCGCGAACTGGGCGCCGCCCAGCGATTCGACGAAGTAGCCGCGCTGGCATCGGCCCGCGTCCTCGAAGGCGGTCAGCACCTTGTAGAGCGTGGCGAAGCCGCCGGGCACACCTTCGGCCGCGACCGCGCCCTTGGTCAGCACGCCGTACCGATTGAGCAGCAGCTCGGCCTGAAAGTGCGCGCGCACAGTGGAATCGAGCTCCGCGGGCGGGAGCGCGGACCAGCGCCCCGCTACCGCCGGATCGGATGCCCGCACCTGCGCGTGAGCGACGCTGTACCGGCTCAGCCGCGGTGGTCGCGAGCGTTGGCGGTGTGCGGGCCTGCCCGACCGCCTGCCAGTGCCCCCGAGCATCGCCCGCACCGGTGCGAACGTGTCGCCGGTGATCCAGCCGGCCCAAATCAGTTCCCACAGGGCCTGTTTGAACTGCTCGCCGTCGTCGCCGGCGAGTTGGCGGAAGAAATAAGCGCCACCGCCCCCGAGCATCTCCATGATCGTGCGGTGCGCGTCGGTGAACTCGATCTCGGTCGGCTGCGCAAGCGTCAACGACGCCGAGTCGGCCGTATGGAATGCGATCCAGCCGTCGCCGTTGCCGATCGTGCCCGCGCCCGACCAGGTCACTTCACCGGACGCCAGCAGTTCGTCCAGCATGGCAGGCTGGTAGTCGCGGATCCGCGCCGAGAACACCAACGGTTCGACCGCCGACGCCGGGATCGGCACACCGGCCAGCTGGTCGATCACCGAGGCCAATCCATCGATGCCGGAAGCCTTTTCCACCCCGACCTGCTGCCAGGCGGGCAGGAACCGGGCGTACGCGGTCGTGCTCACCGGCTCGACCTGGGCGCGCAGCGCCGCCAGCGAGCGCCGCCGCAGGATCTTCAACACGTCGGCGTCGCACCATTGGTCGCCGGCGTCGGCGGCATCCGTGAACTCGCCGCGCACCAGTCGCGCGTCGATTGCCATGCGGCCCAGCACATCGGCGGTCACGCGCTGGCCGAGCCCGAACCGGGCCGCCGCCTCGGCGGTGGTGAACGGGCCATGGGTGCGGGCGTACCGGCCGATCAGTTCGCCGAGCGGGTCGGCGACGGACTCGGTGAAGACGGCAGGCACGCCGATCGGGACCGCGACGCCGACACCGTCGCGCAGCAGTCCGATGTCTTCGATCGCCGCCCACCAGGTCTGTCCGGCGAACGACACCGTCAGTGCGCGCTTGGCGGCCCGAAGACCTTCCAGCCAGGCGCCGACATCTTCCGCGGTGCACCGCTCGGCCGATCTCGGCTTCGGTCATCGGGCCAAGCAGCCGTAGCAGGTCTGCGACACCCTCGGCGTCGCGGGCCGCGCGGTCCTCGCTGAGGTGCTGCAGCTGTGCCGCGGTGGTGGCGATCACCTGCGGGTCGAGCAGCTCGCGCAGCTCGACGCGGCCGAGCAACTCGGCCAGCAGCATGCTGTCCAGCGACAGCGCCGCGGCTCGGCGCTCGGCGAGCGGGCTGTCACCCTCGTACATGAATGCGCCCACATAGCCGAACAGCAGCGACGCCGCGAACGGTGACGGTGTCGCGGTCTCGACCTCGACCAGCCGCAGCCTGCGTTGCGCGATGCGGTGCATCAGCTCGGTCAGCGTCGGCACGTCGTAGACGTCCTGCAGGCATTCGCGAACGGTTTCCAGCACGATCGGGAAGTCCGGATACTTGCGGGCGACATCGAGCAGCTGCGCGGCCCGTTGCCGCTGATGCCACAGCGGCGACCGCTTGCCCGGGTGTCGGCGCGGCAGTAGCAGGGCGCGGGCCGAGCATTCGCGGAACCGGGACGCGAACAACGCCGAACCGCCAACCTCGGCGGTGACGATCGGCTCGATCTCGTCGGCGTCGAACACGAATATCTCCGCACCGGGCGCGGCGTCCTCGGTGTCCGGCAGCCGGACGATGATGCCGTCGTCGGAGGCGGTCGGCTTCTCGTCGATGCCGTAGCGCTCACGCAGCCGTCGCGACACCGCGAGCGCCAGCGGACCGTGCACCCGAAGCCCGTAGGGGGAGTGCAGGATCACCCGCCAGTCGCCGAGCTCGTCGCGGAACCGCTCCACCACAAAGGTGGTGTCGGTCGGAACCGTGCCGGTGGCCTGGCGCTGGTCGTTGAGCAGCTGCCACAGGTTGTCAGTCGCGTAGGCGTCGAACCCCATTGCCGCGCAACGCTTGTCGAAGTCGTCTCGGGGCAGGCCGGCCAATTCGCCGGTGAATGCGCCGATCGCCGCTCCCAGTTCCGCAGGCCTGCCGACACCGTCGCCGCGCCAGAACGGCAACCGCGCGGGTTCGCCGGGCGCGGGAATGACGAGCACTCGGTCGTGGGTGATCTCGGTGATCCGCCAGCTGGTCGCACCCAGCGAGATGACGTCTCCCGGCCGCGACTCGTAGACCATCTCCTCGTCGAGTTCGCCTACCCGCGAGGGCTTTTCGGAGTCCGCATTGGATGCCAGATACACGGTGAACATGCCGCGGTCGGGGATCGCACCACCGGAGGTGACCGCCAGCCGCTGCGCGCCGGGCCGTGCGGTGAGCGTCCCCGCGTCGCGGTCATACACCAAGCGGGGGCGCAATTCCGCGAACTCCGTAGACGGGTACTTGCCTGACAGCAGATCCAGCGTCGCCTCGAACGCGCTGCGCGGCAGCGTCGCGAACGGCGCGCTCCGCCGCACGGCGTCGAACCAGAGGTCGGCGTCCAGCGGCTCGAGTGCGCAGGCCGCGACGGTGTGCTGGGCCAGCACGTCGAGCGGGTTGGCAGGCACCCGCATGGTCTCGATCTGGCCGGACAGCATCCGTCGCACCGTGACCGCGCAGCCGATCAGATCGGTGCGGTGCTTCGGGAACAGGACGCCCTGGGAGATTTCGCCGACCTGATGGCCCGCCCGGCCGATGCGCTGCAGCCCGCTGGCGACCGACGGTGGTGTCTCCACCTGGATCACCAGGTCGACAGCGCCCATGTCGATGCCCAGCTCGAGGCTCGAGGTCGCGACGACGGCCTTCAACCTGCCCGATTTGAGGTCGTCTTCGACCTGGGCGCGCTGCTCCTTGCTCACCGACCCGTGGTGGGCACGGGCCAGCAGCGTGGCCGCGCCGGACGCCAGCCCACTGCCCATGATGTGCGCGGGCGAGCCGCCGCCGACCTGTGGATTGGGACCGGACGGCAGCTCAATGCCAAGTCGTTCGGCGTGAATCTCGTTGAGCCGGGACGTGAGTCGTTCTGCAAGCCGCCGCGAGTTGGCGAACACGATCGAGCTCTGGTGCGCCTCGATCAGGTCGACGATGCGCTCCTCGACGTCGGGCCAGATGCTGTTGTTCTCCAGGTTGGCCATGTCGGGCACCGGCACCTGAACCGACAGGTCGAACGTCTTGGCCGCAGGCGGCGCGACGATCCTGGTCGGCGCCTGTCCGGACAGGAACCTGGCCACCTCTTCCGGCGGCCGCACCGTCGCCGACAGCCCGATCCGCTGCGCGGGCTTGTCTGTCAGCTGGTCCAGTCGCTCCAGCGAGAGCGCCAGATGCGCACCGCGCTTGGTCGCCGCGACGGCGTGCACCTCGTCGACGATGACGGTCTGCACGGCGGCAAGCGTGTCGCGGGCGGCCGACGTCAGCATCAGGAACAGCGACTCGGGCGTGGTGATGAGGATGTCGGGCGGCTTGGCGATGAGTTCGCGTCGCCGCGCGGGTGGGGTGTCGCCGGAACGGACACCGACGCTGATGTCGGGTGCGGGCAGTCCGCGCCGCTCGGCGATGCGGGTGATGCCGGTCAGCGGTGTGCGCAGGTTGCGTTCGACGTCGACAGCCAGCGCCTTCAGCGGCGACACGTACAGCACGCTGGGCCCACCGCTTGCGAGGGGAGTGCCCGCGGTGGCGGGCCGAGGCTCGCTCTCGGCGAGCCGGTCGATCGCCCACAGGAACGCGGCCAGTGTCTTTCCAGAGCCGGTCGGCGCGATGACCAGCGTGTTGTCGCCGTCGGCGATGGCCGACCACGCCTGTGCCTGGGCATCGGTCGGCGCCGCGAACGTCCCGGTGAACCACTCCCTGGTCAGCGGGCTGAACCGGGCAAGCGGATCTTGGGTGGAGCTCATCTGACCATCGTGCCAACCGGCACCGACAAAAAGGTCGTCAAGCTCCGGTTCGGGGTGTGCGTCAGATTTGTAGGTGGCGGTTGTTGATCTTGATTTAGGCGTGGTCAGGCGGTGGCGGTCTGGTTGTGCGGACGTGTCCAGATGTGCTGCCAGCGGTAACTCGTGTGACCGGGGCGTCGCGCGCGACGGTGACCGCCGCGGTGGCGGAACTGGTGGCCGGGGGAGGCGAGGATTCGGCGACAGGGCGGGTGCGCCGGCTGCGGAAGCGGGATCCCGACAACTGCCGGGCGGCCCACTTGGCAAGGTGCCCGCGCTCAATCTTGGAGTTGTGGCGCGGATCCACCGGCAGCCTGCGCTTGAAGAGGATGGCATGGATCTTGTTCGCCATTGCGGAATCTGCAGCCCGCGCGAGCAGTTCCTGGTGCAAGCCGGCGAGCTCGTTGTCGCCGACGTCGGGCTCGACCTCGACGCAGAGGACGGGCAGCTCGCCCGCCGGTCCGGGCACTCCCACCAGTCCACTTCGCCTCACCTTGGGGTGAGCGTCGAAGAGCGGCTCGACTTGCAGCGGGAACACGTTCCCGCCAGCTGCCTTCACCCGCTGCGACACCCGACCGCAGACCCAGAGCCTGCCCTGCGCGTCGAGGTAGCCGACATCCCCAAAGCGGTGCCAGTCCCCTTGTGGGTCGGGCACCTTGTTCTTGCGCGTGCTCTCGGGGTCGAGGTAGTACTCGGGACTCACGTGCTTGCCCCGCACCAGGATTTCGCCGACGTGCCCCGTGGGCAACTCCGACGTTTCCTCGATGGAGTCGATGGGACCGTCCACGATGTCGATGATCTTCAGTTCGACGCCCGGCAGGGCGTAGCCCACACAGACGCCGGCACCCTGCTCGGTCATGTTCCACAAGCCGTCAAGGTGCTCGCGACTGCCCAGCTCGGTCGACGGCATGGCCTCGGTGGCTCCGTAGTTCGCCGCCAACTCTCCGTCGGGAGCCATGACCGCGCTCAGCATTCTTTCGACCGGACCAGAGATCGGCGCCCCGGCCCCGATGACTCGTTTCAAAGAGGGCATCGTCAGGTTGCGCGCGAGCGCTTCGCGGGCCAGGTTCTCGATCAGGATCGGCGCGGCGAAGAACGACCCGACCTCGCAGTCGTTGATGACCTGGATCAGGGCGGCCGGATTCACCTTGGCCGGGCCTTGTCGGGCGAAGTCGATGGGCGGCACCACCATTGTGCCGCCGGCACTGATGGGGATGAACAGGAACGCGGGGAAGACGGCCATATCCACCGGGACCTCGTTGTCCGGATCCCAGCGCCAGCTGTGGTGCGCGTTGCGGAACACCTGACAGAAGTTGCGATGCAAGTACAGCGACGGTTTCGCCGGCCCGGTGCTGCCGGTGGTGTAGAGAACGGCGCAGGGATCGTCCGGCCCGACTTTTGGCGGCTCCGGCTCGGCGGGCGCTTGTCTTCGGAGCGACCTGATCGATCGCGCGCCGGGGAAGGGTGGAAACCCGGTGATAGTGCGGGCTCCCGGCAAGAGTGGGCTTCCCGTGAGAACAAGCTTCCGGAGGTCGCGAGGACCCCATCCGAAGGTGATCCGCCCGAGGTGCGCGAGCGCGTTGCCAGGAACGCCTCCGGCTTCACGCGTCTGAGCCGCTCGGCGATGTTGCGATAGCCGACCGAGGGGTCGATCCAGATGGAGAAGGCGCCCACCCGCGTGAGGGCCACGCCCATGACGCAGGTCTCGTAGCTGGGCGGCGACATGCAGACGATGCGGGTCAGTCTCGGCAATGCCCATCTCGCGCAGCCCCACGGCGACCGACTCGGCTTCGGCCGAAAGCTCGGCGTAGGTGTGGCGCTTGTAGCGGCGCGTGCCGTAGCCCTCCCAGCCGTCCAGGTCGATGACCGCGATGCGCTCAGGGTCCTCGCGCGACACCCGCAACACGATGTCGGCGAGGTTGAAGATGTCGTCGGGGAAAGGCTCCATCTCAGGCCGGCGTCGCCGCGGCAGCCTGCAGGAACCCATCGATGATCGAGGCAACCTCATCCGGCTGCTCCAGCATCAGCAGGTGGCCGCAATCGGGTAGCCATTCCTGGCGTGCGGGGTGGAGGGTCGAATTCAGGCGACGTCCCGCTTTGGGCGAGACGATCTTGTTCTTCAGCCCCCAGATGGTGCAGATGGGAGGGAACCCCTGCTGCGGCGCGAGGTTGTCGATGACCGAGTAATTCTCCAGGTCGTCGAGCACCCCGAGCAGCGACTCCAGCTTGGCCGTTGGCCGCGTAGCAGCCGCAGAGTTCGGGCTTGCGATGGAGCTCGAGGGCACGGCCACGCGGCCCCAGCTGGAACAGGGTGGCGACTGAGCCGATGCCGTTGGTGAGCTTCAGTTGCCCGAGCAACCGGTACACCTGCCGATTGATTGCGGGCATCCGCTCCCGCAACCACAGGAACGGTCCCAACCAGCCACCCAGGAAGGTCGACTCGGTGAGCGGGTTGCAGAGCACCAGGGCCTTCACCTTGTCCGGATGGCGTTCGGTGAACGCGAGGGAGATGGCGCATCCCATGCAGTTGCCCACAAGCGCGACCTTCTCCAGATCCTCGTGAGCTGACGAACTCCTCCAGCATCGCTACGTAGTTGCCCAAGGTGTAGCCCGCGCCGGGCTTGGCCGAGTTGCCGAACCCCAGCAGGTCGAGGGCGAAGATGTCGTACTTGCCAGCCAGTCTGTTCGCCACTTCGTCCCAGATGGCATGCGACGAGCCACCGTTGTGGAGCATGATCACCGGCTCACCCTGACCGGTGTGCTCATACGTGATCGACAATCCTCGAAAGTCGAAGCTCTCCAACGCAATCCGCCCTCGCACCTGTGGTCATTACGATACCGCCGCGCTGCACAGCGGCCCGGTGCCGACGGCGGCGGCCAGCCACTTAGCTTCGGCACGGCGACCTTCCACCCGGCCGACACCGTTTCTCGATGCAATCACGGCACCTAGCCCGCGGGTAGGGACCGAAGTCCCATACCCGAAAGCCATTCGTCGGTGCGCGTCCACAAATACCGCGGGCCATGGCCGGGGCCCACGCGGAAGATCATGTACCGCGTCGCGCCGACGCGACCGCCTCGATCAGCGCAGCGGGAATGCCGGGAACGTGCCCGATCACGTCGAGCAGCGCGTGCGCACAGGTGTCGGCGATCTGGCCCACGTCGATGGACGGGTCGAGGATGCGCTGCCTGCACATCTCCATCGTGAACGCCAGCCAGCCGTAGACGGTGATGCGAATATCGCGTTCGACCTTCGAGTCCAGATCGCCTGCGAGCGCTTCGCCGATCCGGGCCATGATCCGGTTGACCTGGCGGTCGTTGTCGACGTCCTCGATGCCGCGCAGCACCGGGTCTGCCGTCCCCATCCCGACGTAGGCCGCCCACGCGCCGTGCGGGTGCTGCCTCGTCGTAGCGCAGGTAGGCCAGCACACCCTCGCGCAGCTGCTCGAACAGCGTCAGGTCCGGCATCGGGGGAAAATTGGTCGCCTCGAACAGCCGATCGCCCTCGGCCTTCACCACCGCTGCGAAGAACGCCCTCTTGTCGGGGAAGTAGTGGTACATCAGCGCGCGCGAGACGCCCGCCCGCTCGGCGATCTCGTCGATCCGGACCTCGTCGTACGGGCGTTCGCCGAAGACCTTGGCGCCCAGCGCCAGCAGCTCGCTCCGCCGATCGTCGGGGGACAGCCGCCGCCTGGGTTCTGACACGCTTGCCATCTTAGTTAGCGCGTGTACAACAGCCGCGGAGGCTAACCGAAGTGCACGCCCTGCCTGGTGCCGAACGTGAAACCACTGCGAGAATCCGGCCCGGATTTCGCAGTGAGTTCACGTTGGCCGCGGTGTCGGTGGCCGTCGGCACACTCCGGCGCATGGGGGAGCCATTCATCGGAAGTGAGGCGGTCGCAGCGGGCGCGCTGACGCCCTACGCACTGCGCAGCAAGTTCGTCGCGCTCTATCCAGACGTCTACGTCCCGCCCGCCGCCGAGGTCACCGCCGTCGAGCGCGCCAGGGCCGCGTGGTTGTGGTCGCGGCGTCGATGCGTCGTCGCCGGTCAATCGGCGGCCGCACTGCACGGAGCAAAATGGGTAGACGCTGGTAGGCCCGCAGAGTTGTTGTGGCCGAACCGGCACCCGCCAAAGGGGATTCACACGTGGTCTGATCGATGGGCCGACGACGAGATCGACGTGATCGATGGCATTCGTGCATCCACACCCGCCAGGACCTCCCTCGACCTCGCATGCCGCTACCCGCTCGACAGGGCCGTTGCGGCGATCGACGCCCTGGCACGTGCAACGCACCTCAAGATCGCCGACGTGGAACTTCTTGCCGACCGCTATAACGGCCGACGCGGGATCCAGCGCGCCCGCACTGCACTCGATCTGGTGGACCCCGGCGCGGAATCACCGCGAGAGACGTGGCTGCGACTGCTCGTCATCCGCAGTGACTTTCCGCGACCGCAAACACAGATTCCCGTCCACGACGAATTCGGCGTGCTCGTTGCCGTATTCGACCTTGGTTGGGAAGACCTGAAGATCGCGATGGATTACGAAGGAGCGCACCACTGGATGAGCCGCGCCCGTATCAATCAGGACATCCGCAAGGCCGAGGCGGTGGCCGAACTAGGGTGGATCGACCTGCGTGTAACTGCTGATGACAGCGAGGGCGGCATCATACGACGCCTCTCAGCGGCGTGGCGCCGCCGAACGTGAAGCTCTTGCGAAATCCGGACTTCAAATTCGCAGTGGGTTCACGTTCGGCAGCCTCGCATCAGCCGAAGTGCACGCCCTGGGCCAGTGGCAGCTCGGACGAGTAGTTGACGGTATTCGTCGCCCTGCGCATGTACGCCTTCCACGCATCCGACCCGGACTCGCGCCCGCCACCGGTCTGCTTCTCCCCGCCGAACGCGCCGCCGATCTCGGCGCCTGACGTGCCGATGTTGACGTTGGCGATGCCGCAGTCGGAGCCGTCGGCGGCCATGAAGCGCTCTGCTTCCCGCACGTCGAGCGTGAAGATAGCCGACGAAAGTCCCTGCGGCACTTCGTTGTTCAGCTCGATCGCTTCGTCCAGCTCGTCGTAGGTGAGCACGTAGAGGATCGGTGCGAACGTCTCGGAGTGCAACAGCTCGGTCTGCTTCGGCATCTTCACCACCGCAGGCGCCACGTAGTACGAGTTCTCGCCGAGGTCGTGTCGGTCGCCGCCGAAGACCTCGCCGCCCTCGGCGCGTGCCCGTTCCAGCGCGCCGACCATGTCGCGGTAGGCCGTCTCGTGGATCAGCGGCCCGACGAGGGTGCCGTCGGCCGCCGGATCACCGATCGGCAGTTGGCGATACGCCGACGACGATCCGCTCGACGAGGGCGTCGGCGATGGAGCGATGCACGATCAACCGGCGCAGCGTCGTGCACCGCTGGCCCGCGGTACCGGCCGCGGAGAACACGATGCCCCGCACCGCCAACTCGAGATCCGCCGAGGGCGTGACGATCGCCGCGTTGTTGCCGCCGAGTTCCAGCAGCACCCGTCCGAACCGGGCTGCCACGCGCGGGCCGACCTGCTGACCCATCCGCACCGACCCGGTCGCGCTCAACAGCGCCACCCGCGGGTCGTCGACCAGTCGTTCGCCGACCTCGCGACCGCCCAGAATCAGCCTGCTCACCGCGCGCGGCGCCCCGACGTCGTCGGCGGCCCGTTCGGCGAGCGCCTGGCAGGCCAGCGCGGTCAGTGGCGTGAGCTCAGACGGCTTCCACACCATGGTGTCGCCGCAGACCCAGGCGATCGCGGCATTCCACGACCACACCGCGACGGGGAAGTTGAAGGCGGTGATGACGCCGACGACGCCGAGCGGGTGCCACGTCTCCATCAGCCGGTGCCCCGGCCGCTCGGAGGCGATGGTGCGGCCGTACAGCTGCCGCGACAGGCCGACGGCGAACTCGCAGATGTCGATCATCTCCTGCACTTCGCCGAGCGCCTCCGAGGTGATCTTCCCGGCTTCGATGGTCACCAGCGCGGCCAGATCCTCCTTGTGCTCCACGAGCAGCTCGCCGAGCCTGGCCACCAGCGCCCCGCGCACGGGTGCAGGCGTCGTGCGCCACGTGGTGAACGCCTGTGCCGCTTCGGCAATGGCGGCATCGGCCTGCTCGGGTGTGGTCTCCGGGACGGTGAACAGCACATCTCCTGTGACGGGTGTGCTGGCGTGCACGCCGTGTGCGCCCGGCTCGCCGAGTTCGGCGCGGGACCCGACGGCGGCCAGCGCGTCGCGTGCGCGGGTGCGCAGCGCATCGGCCGTCGGAAGCAGTGATGTCTGAACGCTTGTCATCAGATGCGACTTTCTCTCGGATACAGTGCGGCAATGGGTGAACCCGACGAACACCCGCGTGAACCGGTGCAGCTCGACGAGATCGATCGGACGCTGGCGCGCGAGCTCGTCGCCGATGGTCGGGCCACCCTGGCGCAACTCGCGGCGACCGCCGGGTTGTCGGTGTCCGCCGTGCAGTCGCGGGTGCGGCGGCTCGAGTCGCGCGGCGTGGTGACCGGGTACACGGCCCGGATCAACCCCGAAGCCGTCGGGCACATGCTCTCGGCGTTCGTCGCCATCACCCCTCTCGATCCCTCTCAACCCGATGATGCGCCCGCTCGCCTCGAACACATAGAGGCCATCGAGTCGTGTCACTCGGTGGCAGGCGAGGAGAGCTACATCCTGCTCGTGCGTGTCGAGTCGGCGCGGGCGCTCGAAGATTTGCTGCAACAGATCCGGACAGCGGCCAACGTCCGTACCCGGAGCACGATCATCCTACAGACTTTTTACGACCATCGCGATCACATCCCGTAATTTCTACGGTCAAATAGTCAGTTTGCCGTAAAAAATTTGTTAAGATGGCAGCATGACCGCTGTGTTGACTCCTGCCGAAACGACGACCGCCGTCGCCGCGATCGGCCCCGATGATGTGCGCGAAGTACTGGCGCGCAGCATCCTGGCCGACGGTCTCGACTTCGTTCTCGATGTCGAGCGCTCGGCCGGCTCTGTGCTGGTCGATGCTCGCACCGGCGAGCGCTACCTCGATATGTTCACGTTCTTCGCCTCCTCGGCGCTGGGCATGAACCATCCCGCGCTGGCCGACGACGAAGCGTTCCGTGCCGAGCTCGCCGCGGCCGCGGTCAACAAACCGAGCAACTCCGACGTGTACACGGTGCCGATGGCACGGTTCGTCGACACCTTCGCCCGCGTGCTCGGCGATCCTGCGCTGCCGCACCTGTTCTTCGTCGACGGGGGAGCGCTGGCCGTCGAGAACGCGCTGAAGGTGGCGTTCGACTGGAAGAGCAGGCTCAACGAGGCGCGCGGGATGGACCCCGAACTCGGCACCAAAGTCCTGCACTTGCGCGGCGCCTTCCACGGCCGCAGCGGGTACACGCTGTCGCTGACCAACACCGACCCGAACAAGGTCGCGCGGTTCCCGAAGTTCGACTGGCCGCGCATCGACGCGCCCTACATCCGGCCGGGCGCCGACATGGACGAGGTCGAGGCGGAATCGCTGCGCCAGGCCCGGGCGGCGTTCGAGGCGCACCCGCACGACATCGCCTGCTTCATCGCCGAGCCGATCCAGGGCGAAGGTGGCGACCGGCACTTCCGGCCGCAGTTCTTCGCCGCGATGCGTGAGCTGTGCGACGAGTTCGACGCGCTGCTGATCTTCGACGAGGTGCAGACGGGGTGCGGCATGACCGGAACCCCTTGGGCCTACCAGCAATTGGGTGTCGCACCCGATGTGGTGGCCTTCGGCAAGAAGACACAGGTGTGCGGCATCATGGCCGGCGGCCGCGTCGACGACATCGCCGACAACGTCTTTGCGGTCAGCTCGCGGATCAACTCGACGTGGGGCGGCAACCTGGTCGACATGGTGCGGGTCCCGGCGCATCCTCGAGGTCATCGAGTCTGACGACCTGATGGTGCGAGCCGCCAAGGCCGGTCGCTATCTGCTCGACGAACTCTCCAAACTCGCTCTGGACTTCCCGGACTTGGTCCTCGACGTTCGCGGCCGGGGACTGATGTGCGCGTTCAGCATGCCGAGCGGTGCGCAGCGCGACGAGTTGGTCCGCAGGCTGTGGGATCACCGCGTCATCATGCTGGCCAGCGGACCCGATAGCGTGCGGTTCCGGCCTGCGCTCACGGTGTCCCGCGAGGAGATCGACGCCGCCGTTGCGGCAGTGCGCGACGCGCTCAGCTGACCTCGGTCGGGGCGGTGCAGCCGCCGGATCGTCGATCGCAGCCGCGGAAGCTCCGCGCCGCCGACGAGTTCGCAGCCGTGCAACTCCGCGAGTTTGCGTGCGGCGGGGGTGAATTCATGGTTGGTGACGACCATGGTCTTGGTGCAGCCGTGCATGGGCGCGCCTGCGACGACCTCCTGAACGGCGCTCGCGCCGACCGGTCGTGATTGCCTTTTGCATTGCATCGCAAGGCGATCGGGCCGATTACCGACGATCAGGTCCACACCCCAGTCGCCGGTGATCGGCTGTCATGATCACCGGCAGCCCGCACGATCGGGCGATGCGGGCGACGTGGTCTTCGAACTCCGTCCCCGACATCGCGTCGTTCGTCTCATGGCGACTTGGGGTGAATGCGCCGACGGCGGTTGCCAATAGGAAGCGGGGCGCGCCGGCCAACAGCAACGGCGCGACGGCGCCGACCGCAACGCTCCAGAGTGGGCTCGCCCCGAGCAGGTAGCCGGCGAGCCCCGATACGACGCCCACGGCCACAAACACCTTGGCCCTCGTGCCCTTCACGAGGCGAATGATAGATGCGCAGGCCGACAGTCACCCCTGTGCACAACCCCCGGTGTGTCAGTGGATCGATGTAGAGTCGAACGTAAATGCGGCTCCTCATGTTCTCGGTCGCTGTGGGATCCCAACGCTGACCAGCACAAGGCACCGTCGAAAACACGTGGAGCACCGCTGGTGTTCGATGAACTTACCGATGCGGACGTTGTCGACGCCATCACGGACGCGGCGCGCGAAGAGGCTGCGGGCTGTGCCCGGCGGCTGGCCGCGATCGGTGAGTTGTATGCACGGCGCGCCCAGGTAGACGACGTCGAGCGCCAGAACTGGGCGATCGACGGGCATGCCAACGTGGTGGCCGAGGTGTCGGCTGCGTTGAACGTCAGCAGGGGTCGCGCGGGTGGCCAACTGAACTATGCGATCGCATTGCGGGAGCAACTGCCCCGGGTGGCCGCGGTGTTCGCCAATGGTGCGATCGATTTTCGGATGATGGCCGCGCTGGTGAACCGCACCGACAATGTCGAAGACCCAGCAGTGCTGACCAAACTGGATGCAGCACTGGCTAAGTGGGCGCCCACATGGATGAAAATGTCGGGGCCGAAGCTGAATGAGCGCATCGACATGTGGGTGGAGAAGTACGACCCGGCCGGATTGCTGCGCGAAGTGGCGCCGACGGCGACGATCACGCCGTTGCATATCCCGGAGCCGGTCGCCGAGGCGGGATACCGGCCGAAGCCGAAAATGGCGCGCTACATCCGCTGCCGCGATCTCACCTGTCGGTTCCCAGGGTGCGACGCGCCCGCAGAAGTCTGCGATAGTCGATAGAGAGAGTCTGCTCTATCGATAGAGAGTATGTGGAGGCATCGCTCCCGGTGGCAGTCTGACTCTGACCTCGATTGCGCCGACTTGCAGGAGCAGCTACCGCGGGCGGCTGAGATATTCGGCACTCTCGCGATTTCGTATCCGTACACGAAGGTCTGACCCGCTTCGAGCGACGCCCACGGCAGACTGGTGCCGTGAGTGATCGCCCGCCTGCGTTTCCGTTCTGGTTGCGGTCATTGCTGTGTCTGACGGCGTCGGCGTGCTTCTTCGCATTGCTGGTCGCGGTGGCGTACAACATTCGCGAAGGCGGCGACGCGATCTGGCTCGACGGCGCGATCGCTCAGCACGTGCAGCCTCACCTCAGGCCGCACAGGATAGGGCTAGCGCTCAAGTTGACCCAGATCGGATCGCCGATCTTCATCGTTCCAGCGACGTTGGCAGCAGCGCTGATCAGCGCGATCGTACGCCGATCGATCTGGACCGGGGTCGTTGTGACCGCAACGGTAGGCTTAGCGGGGCTTGGTAGCACTGTCATGAAGCAGATGATCACTGCCGCCCACCCGCAGTTCGCAGCGCAGATCCCGGTCGCCCTCGAGCACACCTTCCCGTCCGGTCACGTGGCATCTGCGTTGTCGCTGATGGGGATCGTGGCGATTGCCTGCGGCGGGAAGCCGCGACATCTGATCATCTGGCTGGGAATCGCAGGCGTCACTGCGATCGTGGCTGCCACGCGCATCTACCTGAGCGCCCACTGGTTCTCGGACACGCTGGGCGGAGTGTTCCTCGGGTGCAGCGCTGTGTTTGCCGGCGCCGCGCTTTTGCCGGACCGGAACGGACCCCGTCCTAGTCCGCCTTATCGCCAGAAGCTGCATCAGTGAACTCCGGCCGGCAAAATCAATCGGTCCATTTGACGACTTCTCAACAATCTGACGTGCCTGTGCCGAAAACAGCGGGCGCACAAGCGCTTACGGCAGGTGAAGTGAGTTTCACCGAAAGCCACCGCTACGGAGAAGCGACGGCGAAGAGGCGCCACTCGCCGGGCACGCCCTTGAGCTGGTGTGCGCCGCGGTCCTCGAACTCGAGTCCTGACCCGATCACGAGGTCGCGCAGCGTGCTGGACACGAGCACGTCGTTCGGCCCTGCCAGTGCGCTCACGCGCGCGCCGATGTGCACGGCGATTCCGCCGATGTCGTCGCCGCGGATCTCGCACTCGCCGGTGTGCAGCCCGGCGCGCACCTCGATGCCGAGCGCCTGCACCGCGTCGCGGATCGCCATCGCGCAGCGGATCGCTCGCTGCGGGCCGTCGAACATCGCGAGGAAGCCGTCTCCCGATGTGTTCACCTCGCGGCCCCGAAACCGAGCGAGCTGCGACCGGACGACGGCGTCGTGCGCGTCGAGCAACGCATGCCAGTCACGGTCGCCGATCTCCGCGGCCCGGCGCGTCGAGTCCACGATGTCGGTGAACAGCACCGTCGCGAGCACCCGATCATCGGCCACGTCGGCCTGGTGGCCGGTGAGGAACTCGGCGATCTCCTGAAAGGACGCGCGCCACGGTTCGACGAAGTGGTGGAGGTTGCGGCCCGGGAGCTCGACGTACTTCGCGCCCGATATGTGATCGGCGACATACTTGCCCCACTCGGGCAGGATCAACGGGTCGTCGGTGTGCTGGAGGACGAGGGTTGGCACGCGGATTGTCGGAAGCACCGCCCGCACGTCGAATTCGGTCACGAGAGGCAGCATGAGGGCAACGGTCCGCTGGGCTCGCCGCCAGGCGTTCGTGTCGCGCCCACGTTGCCCGGATCTCCTCGTTCCACGGCATGTCCGGATTGAGCAGATGCTGGAACTCCCCCGTGCCCCACATGGCGACCATGGCAGCGAGGATTTCCTCGAGGTCGGGTCCATCGGTGCGTTCAGCAAGCGGATCCGCGTAGCCCTCGAGGACGACCAGCGCGGTTGTACGGGAAGGATGTGTCGCGGCGAAAAGCGCCGCTGGCGCGAGCGCGCCGTCGATCGCGAGGAGGACCGCTTCGCGGCTCCCGAGATCGTCGAGCACCGCGGTGATGCTGTCGGCCCATTGCTCCAAGGTCGGCAGCGCGCCCGGCGTGACGGGATCGGACGCTCCGCTTAGCGATGCTCGGTGCGATGGCGCTGCTGGCCAAAGGCGACCAGCGCCGCGTCAGGCGGGTGATGCGCATCGGCTTGCTCAAGTCCTACAACGACACCACCCGCAAGTTCGCCGGACGCCGTCATTTCCCGTTCGCGCTGTTGACCCACGAGGGCCGTCGTAGTGGGCAGACGCACCAGACCCCGCTGGGTGCGATCACCTACGGTGACGGTTTTGTGATGCCGCTGGCCTGGGGCGCGCCAAGTCGACTTGGTGCCAGAACGTTCTTGCCGCTGGCACGTGCACGCTCACATGGCAAGGGCAGACCCGCGAGCTGGAACGGCCCGAGATCATTTCCGCACTCGATGTCGCTCGAGTGTGGCCGGCATGGAAGCGGATGGCGATGCGGCTATTGGGAATCGAGGATTTGTTGTGGCTGCACAAGCGAATCCCGCGACCTGGAACAGCGGCAGGGCATGGACAAGCGGCGCCGCCTGCTTTAGAGCAGTGAGATGCCTTGGCTTGGCAGAGGACATCCTGGCAAGCAGCTCAGAGGATAACCCGCGCGCCATAGGGCCTCGGTCGGCGTGCAGTACTCCAAGACTGTGGTCCCGGCGCGTGATAAGCGACTCTGATCCACTTTTTGGCGCTACCGTCGACGCTTTCGAAAAATCTGCCCCGGATGGGCCGCCAAGAGCGGAGGATCAATCCCTCTACGGGAAAACCGGCCCGGGAGACAGCCGACACGCACAAAGGAGTGATGGTGTCTACAAGTCAAAATGTCGAGACGGCCAAGAAGGCATACGAGGCGTACGGCAAGGGCGATGTCGAAACGGCCCTGAGCACCTTCGATGACAACATCGAGTGGTCCATACCCGGCGACAGCGCGATCGGCGGCACATATCGCGGCAAAGACAAGTTCATCGAACTGTTAGGCAAGCTCGCGGAGAAATCCTTCACCACAACACCCGAGCGCATCCTCGGCGATGGCGACGACGTGGTGGTGATCACCAAGACCACCGCTGGCGGTGAATCCGCATTCCAAGCCGATGTTTTGACCTACCACGACGGCAAACTCGTGAAAGCCCTGAGCATCGGAGACACCGCCCTCCAGGAAAGGATCTACGGCAAGAAGTAGCCGGCACAGGTTCTCTGGCGGATGGGCGGCCGCGGGTAAGTCGCTTAAACGCCGCGCTCGTCGCTGTCAGCATGCAATGGTACTGCGCGGGAGGCGCTTTCGTCGCTGAGCGCCTATCCATCGCATCGGCAGCTACGTGGTGGCCGTCGGGTCTACTGCTAGGCGATACCGTCGCCAATTTCGGCGAGGTCGCTGGACTTCGCTGCCTACACTTGGCCTACGCAAGTCGGGAACATTAGGGGGAGTTCGGTGCAAACTTCGGCAAGATACTGGCCGCCGCCGTCGCCGCCATTCATACCCGCTGCCACGCCGCAGCCGAAGGACGATTCTTTCTACAAGTACACCGACACCAAGCCGCTGCCGGACATCCTGCCGGGAACGGTGTTGAAGACTCGCAGCTTCCCTTACAAGATATTCGGCGCCATCCCGACGTTGCTCAACGTCACGCAACTGCTCTACCGGTCGACCAAGCCAGATCCGACCGGCACGCCAACCGTCAACGTCACCTCGGTGATTCAGCCGCCGATCCAGCCCGACAAGACGAAGGTGATCTCGTATCAGTCGGCCTACGACTCGCTTAACCAGAACCACGAGCCGTCGTATGCGATCTCGGGCGGCGTCACGCTCGGCGGCGTCGTCAACAACGTCGAGTGGGTGGTCTTCGTTCCGTTCATCGCCGAGGGGTACACGATCATCGTCCCCGACACTGAGGGCCAGGCAGCAGATTTCGCCTCCGGACGCGAGTACGGGCTGAACACGCTCGACTCAATCCGGGCCGCCTTCAACTCACCCGCTGTCGGCCTCCCGCACGATGCAAAGGTTGCGATGCTGGGATACTCCGGCGGTGCAATCGCCACCGAGTGGGCCGCCGAGCTGGCCCCGACCTACGCGCCCGAGGTCAACAAGCGGATGATCGGCGCGGCGATGGGCGGCGTGCTCGTCCACCCGGCACACAACCTGCACTACGTCGAGGGCAGCTTGGGGTGGGCCGGCGTCATGCCAATGGCCATCGCCGGTACCGCGCGCGCATTCCAGCTCAATTTCACGCCATATCTCAGCGACAAGGGCAAGCAGATAATCGCGGCCATGGAGAACGCATCGATCATCAACGTCCTGGGCCAATACCCACTGCTGACGTGGAAAGACCTCGCCAGCCCCCAGTACCCGACTCCCGAGACCATCCCAATCTACGTCGACACAGTCAACAAACTGATCATGGGCACCGGCGGTACGCCGACGACCCCGCTCTTCATCGGCCAAGGCGCCAACGGTGTGCCCGAGGGCACGCCAGGCAACAAGAAGGGCATCGGTGCCGGCGACGGCGTGATGATCGCCGGCGACGTGCGCACGCTCGCCCGCAGCTACTGCGCGAGGGGCACGACGGTCTACTACGAGCAGTACAACCACCACAGCCACGTCTCAAGCCTCGCGTCCTGGCTGCCCAACTCGATCGACTGGATCATGGAGCGCTTCGACGGCCTGCCGGCGCCCGACAACTGTTCATCGATCGCCCCAGGCAACCCGCTGGACCCCATTCCAGCGCCGTAGTAACTCATGCCGTGTTTCGTGGGACCCAGGACTGCTGCTGCGCCCGGTAAGTCCTTCCTCATGCCGCGGCACCTCGGGACGACGGGGCCGCGTCCTCCGCTCCTCTAGCCCGTCCCGTATGCGTCCTCGAGGACTTGGCGAGGCACGCCGACATCATCCGCGAATCAATCGACGGTGCGTCGATGTACCAGCTACTCCTGGCTCTAGAGAGCTGATTGCCGCAACCGTGGGTCGTCGCTAGAGCGTCTTTCGCAAAGTCGGTGACACTACGACGACGGTCGCGGCCGCCGCTTCACCCTGCCTCTTGACAAACCGGCCTACACAGCTCTCCAGCGCCTTCGCGCAGCCAGCGAGGATCGCGCGGAACATAAGCGAGCGGATCAGCGGCAAGGTGACTACCTCGATCACCTTGCCGCCCGCGCGAGCCGGAAGCGTGTAGGTGCTCACCCAATCGACATGCGTGCCGTCGCCCGACGGAGTGCACGTGAGCGTACCGCCCTTGTGTTGCGAGGCCGGGAACGAGCGGACGGCGAGATAGGAGTAGCTCCGGGGCGCGTCGTAGGCCGTGATCTGTTCGTGCGCCCAATAGCCGATTCCGGTCACTTCCCGCAGCGCTCCCACGCCGGGACCTGACGAGTCCTTTGCCCAACCGGCCTTGCGAAACACGGGAGAGACGGTCAGGTTGGCCGGGTCGAGCAGCCAGTCAAAGACCCGTTCCGGCGATGCTGCGATCGTCCGCTCCACGTGAACCTGGACCACGAGATTTCCCGCCCTTGCGGTGCTGGGGTTTTCCGGGGGAGATGCTAAACGCCGCCGCCAGCTTCGTGAAGGAAAATTCACAGAAGCATATCGTCGCCATCGGCCGTAGTCGTGGCTGGCTGCCTTTGCTACCTAAACAGTCCTTCGGCTATTCGGTGTCATCCGCGGCGCAAGGGTCATCAACCGAATCGGTTGCGGTACCGACAGGAAATCGCCACCAGCGAGCGCGCGGGCCCGCGGTTGGCGCTACCTCGGGTTACCGGGGTCGATCCACGGCGTCGGCGCGCCGAGACATACGCTCCGACAATTCCAGGAACTGGTTCTCATGTCCGTTACCCAGAGACGAGTAGCCCAGCCTCCGTACCTCTTTCGCAAACCCCCGCACGTCGCGGGTCAACTGCTCCAACTGGTTCATTGCCATAACCACTCTTTCGAAGGACCGTTGCACACCGCTTCCAAACGGGATGAGGAGCGAGCCGCTACTCCCCAAACGGCATCAAAATCGGGGATTTTCCCGTGTGTCCGGCGCTCTGACCTTCCGACCACTAACGCTACACCTCAGGGCTCCAGGCCGGTAAGCAACCTGAGCGTCCTTCCAGCTGGATCCTTGCCAGATCTTCGGTCGTCGACCAAGATTCCGACGTGGAATTCGACGTAGATTTCCTGCGGCAGAAATATGCCCTCGAGCGGGATCGACGGCTGCGCCCCGACGGAATCGCGCAGTACGTGGAGATCGCTGGGCCGTTTGCGCGATTTGCCGACGACCCCTGGTGCGATCCGGATTTCACGCGCGCGCCGTTGACTGACGAGGTCGACGTCGCGATCATCGGCGCCGGATTCGGCGGACTGCTCACCGGGGCGCGGCTGCGTGAGCTGGGCGTGCAGAACATCCGCCTGATCGACAAGGCCGCCGACGTGGGCGGCACCTGGTACTGGAACCGGTACCCGGGCATCGCATGCGATGTCGAGTCGTATGTCTACATGCCGCTGCTGGAGGAGTTGGACTACGTTCCGACCGAGAAATACGCCAAGGGCCCTGAGATCTTCGCGCACTGCAAGCGCATCGCCGAGCACTACGACCTGTATCGCAACGCCTGCCTCCAGACGGAAGTCACCGAGATCCGTTGGGATTCAACTCTTTCACGATGGATCATCTCGACCAACCACGGCGACCGAATCACGGCACGATTCGTGTCGATGGCCAACGGATACCTGCAGAAGCCGAAACTGCCCGGCATCGAGGGAATCATGGAGTTCGGCGGGCACACGTTTCACACCAGCCGGTGGGACTACGACTACACCGGGCCCGACCTCGCCAAGCTCTCCGACAAACGGGTGGGAATCATCGGGACCGGCGCGACGGCCATCCAGTGCGTTCCGCAACTCGCCAAGTCGGTGAGGCAGCTCTTCGTCTTTCAGCGAACCCCGTCGACCGTCGACGTCCGCGGCAACCGGCCGACCGAGCAGGATTGGTCGGCGGATCTGGCGGAGGGCTGGCAGCGCAGACGCATCGAGAACTTCCAGCTGCTGACAACCGGTGGCGACGCCGACGAGGACCTCGTCGACGATGCATGGACGAGCATCGTCAAGAAACTCTTCGTGATGCGCCAGACCAGCGTCGCCGGGATGTCGGACGAAGAGCGTTTGCGCACAGTGGAGTTGGCGGATTTCGCCAAGATGGAGGAGATCCGGGCCCGCGTCGACTCGATCGTCGCCGACCCCGCCACGGCCGAAGCCCTCAAGCCCTGGTACGGCTACTTCTGCAAACGGCCGTGCTTCCACGACGAGTACCTGCAGGCATTCAACCGCGACAACGTCACACTCGTCGACACACAGGGCCGGGGAGTCGAGCGGATCACGGCCGACGGTGTCGTCGTCGACGGCACCGAACACGCCATCGACTGCCTGATCTTCGCGACCGGTTTCGAGGTCGGCACCGACTACTCCCGGCGGGTGGGATTCGACATCGTCGGACGCGACGGGCTGACGCTCACCGACAAGTGGCGCGACGGGGTGCGCACCTACCACGGCCTTGCCGTGCACGGCTTCCCGAACTGCTTCGTGCTCAGCATCGCCCAGTCCGGCTTCACGGTGAACTTTCCGTACCTGCTCGACACCCAGGCGGCCCACGTCGCCTGGGTGATCGCGTGGGCGCTGAACAACGCGACGACCGAGCTCGAGGCGTCCGCAGGCGCAGAAGCGGCGTGGGTCGACACCATCGTCGAGCGGTCGGCGGCCGGCGCCGGGCGGGCCAAGTCGTGCACGCCGGGCTACTACAACAGGGAGGGCCAGGCGAACGCGACGACCCGCCAGGGCAGCTTCTTCTTCGGCACCCCAACCGAATACGCCGAGATCCTCGAGTCAGCAAGGGCGGCGGGCAAACCGGAGGGATTCAGGGTTTCGTGACCAGATCCCGCCGATACCTCAGCGGCCGGCTGCTTGCGTTGACGCGACGCAGGCCGTCGCCGCGCGTGGTGATCATCGGGGCCGGCTTCGGCGGCCTGGCCGCCGCGGTGGCGTTGCGGCGCAAGGGCATCGATGACCTGTTGATCATCGAGCGCGCCGACGGCGTCGGCGGGACCTGGCGCCAGAATGTCTATCCGGGCGCGGCCTGTGACATCCAGAGTCACCTGTACTCGTTCTCGTTCGCGCCGAACCGGGCAT
The DNA here is from genome assembly GCA_963813275.1 of uncultured Actinomycetota bacterium. Lineage (GTDB taxonomy): Bacteria > Actinomycetota > Actinomycetes > Mycobacteriales > Mycobacteriaceae > Mycobacterium. The sequence goes on from CAWEYH010000014.1 coordinate 219,271, forward strand.
GGAGTCGCACGTATGCCTATCAGCCCGAGATCCTCACTTACCTCGAGACGGTCGCCGACGACTTCGACCTGCGCCGCCATCTGATGCTCGGCACGTCGGTGCGCCGAATGCGTTGGGACACAAAGGCACTGCACTGGAATGTCGAGTTGGACAGCGGCGACACCGTCGTCGCGGACGTCGTCGTCAGCGCCGTCGGGCTGTTCGGTGCGGTGAGGTATCCCGACATCGACGGCATCGCCGACTTCTCCGGCGACCTGATGCACACCGCGCGATGGGACACCGGCGTCGACCTGACCGGCAAGCGCGTGGCGGTGATCGGAACCGGCGCCAGCGGAGTGCAGGTGGTACCCGAAATCGCCGACATCGCCGAGACGTTGACGGTCTTCCAGCGCACCCCGCCGTGGATGGTGCCCAAGGAGGATCGGCCGTTCAGCGCCGACGAGCTGTCCCGGTTCCGACAGCAGCCGTGGGCGTCGCGTCGCGAGCGGTGGCGGCTGTGGAAACTGCAACACGACAACACCGCACTGACCCCCGACCACCCCCGGCTCACCGCGGTGCAAGAACTGTCGGAACGATTTCTGCACAAGCACGTCCGCGACGACGAGCTGCGCGACGCGTTGACGCCCCGCTACCCGTTCCGCTGCAAGCGTGTCCTGCTCGGCGAAAAGTACTACCTCGCCTTGCAACGCCCCCACGTCGAGCTCGTGACCGACCCCATCAGCCGTATCACCGGAACATCCATCGTGACGGCCGGTGGGCGCGACGCGGACGTCGACGTCATCGTGCTGGCAACGGGATTCGAGACCAGCGACTACCTGTCCGGGCTGGAGGTCATCGGCGTCGGCGGCGAAAGCCTGCACCAGCGTTGGGGTTCGGACCCCCAGGCCTTCCTCGGCACAGCGGTCAGCGGATTCCCGAACTTCTTCATGCTGTACGGCCCGAACACCAACCAGGGCGCCAACTCGATCATCTACATCCTGGAAGCCGGTGCGCGGCTGGTCGCCAGCGCCGTCAGCCGGCTCGCGCGCCGAGGCGGCTACGTCGACGTACGCCCCGAGGCCGAGCAGCGCTTCAACGACGACATCCACGCCGAGCTGGAGCAGTCCGTATGGACGCGCTGCGACAGCTACTACCGCTCCGCGTCGGGCCGAATCGTCACGCAGTGGCCTCATTCGGAGCTCGACTATGCCCGGGCCACCTGGCGCCTGCGTCCCCGGGACTGGACCCTCGGCGTTTCGTGAGGTTTATCCCGGCCCCACCAGGGGAAATTAGCTAGGCGTGTATCGCACGACTCAAGACCTGCGCCACGACGACCCCGGGGCCCGCGACGGTGTTCGCGACGCGGCTCGCGTCAGCCTTGGCGTGGCGGTGGCCGCCGTCGCATTCCTGGTGTTCGCGGCGTTGTGGGTGAGCACCTGCGGCGGGTCGACCGCCGACACGGTGGCCTGCGGTGCACCGCAACGCACCCTGCTCGCTCTCGGCGCCCCGGCCATCTTGCTGGCAGGCACCACATGGGCCTTTGTTCGCGCCTATCGGGCCTGGCGTCATGGCGGCGCATCGTGGCCATGGCAGGGGGCCGGCTGGTTCCTGATGATCACGATGCTGCTGATCCTCACCATGAGCCTGCCTCCCATCGCAGGAACAGCGCTCGGCGGGCTGACGACTCGCGCAGCTAGCGCAAACACAAGAAATCCCAGCCGGTTTCCCGGCTGGGATTTCTTGTGTAAGGACGCAGCCTTACTGGTTGGCCTCTTGCCGCTTCTCGGCAGCCTTGGCGCTACCACGGGCCGCTTCGGCCTCTGCTTCCTTCTTGGCGGCGTTCTGCTGGGCGTCGGCCTTGTCCTGCTGGGCCTTGCCCTCGCGGATCATGTCGTCGCGGCCCGTCACGGTGCCAACGGCTTCCTTCGCCTTGCCCTTGACGTCCTCGACGGCGCCCTTGACTGCTTCTTGCGGTCCACTGTTCTTCTCAGTCATACATGCCTTTCCACTACAGGAATTAGCCTGGGATTTTGCCCACTTCTTGGGCTACATGAGGAGATCTCCCCACGCACTCAATGGGTTCCCGACGGGCGGTAGGGCTAAACGCCGCGGCGTCAGCGGTCGAATTCCCCTTGGTCGGGGTCGATGACGTCCTCGTGCTGTTCCTGCCAGTCCGCGGCCCCGACCTCCAGTGGCGGCTCACCATCCCCGTCGTCGACCGCATCGCCGTCGTCGGCCTGCGGGCTGACCGCAGGGAGCTGTTGCTCGACTGCGTCGGCGACGGGAACCTCGTCAGGCACGTCGTCGCGAATGTCCATGGTGGCAAGTTACCCCTTTGCGACCTTGCGGATCAGCCGCGCGGTGCTGTTCTCCAAGATCGCCTGCCGTTCGCGGGGCTTCTTGATGCGGTTGGCGCACCGCACCCCTGCGGCGATCGTGATGCTCTTCTCGTAGCCATCGACCACCCTGGGGTCGACATAGGAGCCGCGTGCCACGGCCGGGGTGTTGCCGAGTTCTTCGGCGACCTCTTTCATAACGGCCGACTCCACCCGCTTGATGACCGTCTTGTTCACCGGCGGATCCGCGTCGACGAAGGCCGCCGCGGCCAGCACCGTGCCATGCCATGTGCGCAGATCCTTGACGGTGTACTCCGTTCCGACGAGCTCCTTGAACCGGGCGTTGAGATCCTCGGCGTGAATGTCGATCCAGTCCGATGAATTGCGGCACACCAGCAGCCGGTCGGTGCGGTCGGGCCGGCGCAGCAGCGATCGCACCGACCGCACCACCTTCGGGTCGTCGATCACGAGCCACTGTTCGTGGTAGAGGTACTGACGCCGACCTGCGACATCCGTTCCGACGGCCTGGATGTGACCGTTCGGATGAGGGCTTATCCAGACTTTCTTCCACGCAGGCGGAATGACCAGGTCGCGAATGCGTGTGAGCGTGGTCTCGTCGGCGACCGCCTCGCCGTCGTGATCGTGATAGGAGAAGCCGCGCCCGCGTCGCACCCGGTGTAGGCCGGGCCCGCTGACTACGCTGCGCCGTAGCCGCATCGCGGCCTGCCGTTAGATACGCGCCGGGGCTGGGTACTAAACATCGGTGTCACTGCATCATCGGCGCGAGAATGAGGAACGCCACGGCGTAAACCGCCGCCGCAGCAACGATCAACGCAGCCAGCACCATGCCGGTTGTCACCAGGATTCGGCGCGGCAGGTGCGACGGCGTGGTGTCGTTCATGACGGTGTATTACCCCGCGCACGTCTGCGTCACACGTATCAGACCGCACTGACCTGGAGTGCGGATGGCTAATTGGCGAACCAACTGGAGTAATGTCGGGTCGACATTGCTGGGAGATCACATGACCGACGTCGAGAACAAGAACAACGGGCACCAACGCGGTGCTCGTTCGGTGGAGGTTCGGGTGCCGGCCCAGCTGGAGAACCTGGCGGTCGTGCGAACGGTGGTGGCGGCGATCGGCACCTTCGAGGATCTCGATTTCGATGCGGTCTCCGACCTACGCCTGGCGGTCGACGAGGCCTGCACTCGGCTGATCCGGTCCGCGGTGCCGAACTCGACGCTGATCGTTGTCGTGCATCCGAATGACAACGAGGTCGTCGTGGAGGTGTCGACCACCTGCACGAGCGAGGACATTCTGACTCCCGGCAGTTTCAGCTGGCACGTCTTGAGCTCGTTGACCGATGAGGTCACGACGTTCCAGGACGGAATGGGTGCCGCCGAGGGCCGGGTATTCGGCATTTCGATGACGACGAGACGAGCGAGTTCGCTCAGGTGAGTCCGCAGTCCTCAAAGGGTTCGTCGTCTCGGCAGAACTCTGAATACGCGGATGTCGCAGACATGTTCCGCGAGCTACAGGACTGCACGGAAGGATCCGCGAAGTTCAGTCGACAGCGCGATCGCATCGTCGAGCGGTGCCTGCCGCTGGCCGACCACATCGCCCGCCGGTTCGACGGCCGCGGTGAGCCGCGCGACGACCTGGTCCAGGTCGCGCGGGTGGGCCTGGTCAATGCGGTGATCCGGTTCGACGTGGACGCAGGCTCGGACTTCGTTTCGTTCGCGGTGCCCACCATCATGGGCGAGGTCCGCAGGCACTTCCGCGACAACAGCTGGTCGGTGAAGGTGCCCCGCAGGCTCAAGGAGCTGCACCTGCGGCTCGGCGCCGCGACGGCGGACCTGTCGCAGCGGCTCGGGCGCGCACCGACAGCCACCGAGCTCGCCGCCGAACTCGACATGGATCGTGACGAGGTCGTCGAGGGCCTGATCGCGGGCAGTTCCTACAACACGCTCTCCATCGACAGCGGTGGCGGCAGCGGCTCCGACGACGCGCCCGCGATCGCCGACACCCTGGGCGACGTCGATCTCAGCCTGGATCAGATCGAGAACCGAGAAGCGTTGCGGCCCTTGCTCGCTGCGCTCCCAGAGCGGGAGCGCACCGTGCTGGTGCTCAGGTTCTTCGAGTCGTTGACCCAGACGCAGATCGCCGAACGCGTCGGCATCTCACAGATGCACGTGTCTCGGCTACTCGCGAAGTCGCTAGCTCGGCTCCGAGACCAGCTGCAGTAGCCGACGCTGTTCGGCGCGCAGGCGCACGAGCGCTGCGGGCAGCGTGGTCGCCATCGGCAAGGCCGAGTCCGGATCGCAGATCCGCAACAAGCGGCTCACCGCTCGGCTCGGCACCAACACCCATTCGACACCGGCACCCGCGCAGCGCACGTTCAGCGTGTGGAGCGCGGAAAAGCCTGCGGTGCCGAAGAAGTCGACCTCCGACAGGTCCAGCGCCATGCGCTCGGTGCGCTCCGCATGGCTGAGTGCGTAATCGACGAATTCCTGGGCATTGGAGGCGTCCAGCTCACCGCGCGCGGTCACGACCGCGACCGATGGTTGTAGCCACCGGATCGCGAATGTCGCGGCGTGGCCCTCGGTGCGGTCGAAAGGACGGGGGGCAGTAAAGGCAGTAGACATAGTGTTTTGTGACTCCATCAGTCGAAATGATTCGTACTGTGGTTCGTCAAAAGTTCAAGGCCCTGGGTCCTCAAAGCCCATCGCTGCAGGGAGTTCGCCGCCCCGCATGTCGATGACGTCCAGCTGGCTGTGACCTCAACCTGATTTGACCCTACGCCCGATCGCGCCGGTTGTTCAATGGAGCAAGCTGTGTATCCGATAAGGGCTGGTCAGCACGGCGAGTACTCGAGGTAGACACTGTGAACATGTCGGAACACGCCGGCGGGATGGTGTTCGCCGCAGGGGCGGGCACCCGCTACGGGATGCCCAAGGTGCTCGTCGGCGACGGGCAATGGCTGCGATCGGCGGTGTCGGCCCTGGCCGACGGCGGATGCGATGACATCGTCGTGGTGCTGGGCGCCGCGGTCGTCGACGTGCCTGCTCCGGCGCGGGCAGTCGTGGCTGCGGACTGGGCCGACGGGATGAGCGCCTCGCTGCGGGCGGGCATCGCCGCGCTGGAATCCGGACCGTCGGAGTACGCGGTGCTGATCACCGTCGACACCCCCGACGTCGGCGCGGAGGTGGTACGCCGCGTGCTGGCCGCGGCGCGCGCTTCGTCGTCGGGCCTCGCGCGGGCGGGTTATCGCCGACGGCCAGGGCACCCGGTCGTCGTTGCGCGCAGGCACTGGCCCGACCTGGTCGCAAGCGCGGTGGGGGACCAGGGCGGGCGGGCCTTCCTGCAGCAGCGCACCGACGTGACGTGGGTGGATTGCGCCGACCTCGCGACCGGCGCCGATATCGACGTCAATCCCGAACGGTGATGCCCAGCGCCGCCGCGGCGAACCGGCGCACCGCCTGCTGCGCCACCGCGGTCGCGTCGGCGTCGTCGCCGACGCGACGACATCGTCGCGGTGTCCGGGTCCAGCGTCACCTCCGCCACCACCTCTCCGGTGATCGGCTCACACACCTGCCAGGCGTACCCGGCGTCGGCACGAACGCCGCGCAAATACCAAGCGCCGGCATTGATTTCCACCGGTTCCACGAGGGGTAATGGTAGGCATGAAGATCGCAATCATCGGGGCCAGCGGCCTCATTGGATCCCAGCTCGTCGATCTGCTCGGCAAGGACGGTCATGACGTCGTCGCCGCGTCCCGCAATTCCGGTGTCGACGTACTGACCGGCGAGGGCCTCGCCGACGCCCTCGAAGGCGCAAACGTGCTGGTTGATGTCGTCAACTCGCCGGATTTCTCCGACGGGCCGGTGATGAACTTCTTCACCACCTCGACGACGAACCTGACCGCTGCCGCGAAGAAGGCGGGCGTCGGCCACTACGTCGCATTGTCGATCGTCGGACTCGACGGACTGCCCGACAGCGGATACCTGCGGGCCAAGGTCGCCCAGGAGAAGATCATCACCGACTCGGGTCTGCCGTACACGATCGTGCGCGCTACGCAGTTCGCCGAGTTCGCCGATCAGATCACCGAGTCGTTGGTCGTCGGCGACGAGGTGCATGTTCCCGACGCGTTGATCCAACCGATACCGGGCTGGAAGGTGGCCTCCGTGGTGTCCCGCGCGGCCGTCGCCGAACCGCTCAACGGTTTCGTGAACATCGGTGGGCCGCAGAAGATCTCGTTCGCGCAGCTGGCCCGCGACTCCCTGGCGAAAAGGGGCGACGACAAGACCGTCGTCGTCGACCCGAAAGCCGAGTATTTCGGGACCGTGCTGCAGGAGCGCAGCCTGGTGACACCCGACTGAGCTACTTGATCTCGGCCAGCACCGTGCCCTGCGTGATGGCCGCACCGGCCTCGACGGCGAGCCCGGTGATGGTGCCGTCCTTGTGGGCGGTGACCGGGTTCTCCATCTTCATCGCCTCGAGCACGACCAGCAGATCGCCTGCGGCGACCTCCTGACCCTCCTCGACCGCGACCTTCACCACGGTGCCCTGCATCGGGGCCGTCACCGCGTCACCCGATGCGGCGACGCCTCCGTGCGAGCCGCGCTTGCGAGGCTTCGGCTTCTTGCGGGTGACGCCGGGGCCTGCAGCCGCCGCACCGTTGCCCAGCGCCATGTCACCGGGTAGCGACACCTCGAGCCTGCGGCCGCCCACCTCGACGACGACCGTCTGACGCGGAATGGTGTCGGATTCCTCGATCGGGTCGCCGCCGGTGAACGGCTCGACGGTGTTGTCCCACTCGGTCTCGATCCAGCGGGTGTGCACCGTGAAACCGTTGTCGTCGCCGATGAACGCCGGGTCGGAGACGACGGCGCGGTGGAACGGGATGACCGTCGCAAGGCCCTCGACGGTGAACTCGTCGAGCGCACGCCGGGACCGCTCCAGCGCCTCCTGACGGTTGGCGCCGGTGACGATCAGCTTGGCCAGCATCGAGTCGAACTGACCGCCGATCACCGAGCCGGTCTCCACGCCGGAGTCCAGCCGCACGCCGGGGCCGGTCGGCGGGTCGAACTTGCTGACGGGACCGGGGGCGGGCAGGAAGCCGCGGCCCGCGTCCTCGCCGTTGATGCGGAACTCGATCGAGTGGCCGCGCGGCGTGGGGTCCTCGGTGATGTCGAGGGCCTCGCCGTTGGCGATGCGGAACTGCTGGCGGACCAGGTCGATGCCCGAGGTCTCCTCGGTGACCGGGTGCTCCACCTGAAGACGCGTGTTGACCTCGAGGAAGGAGATCAGCCCGTCCTGGCCGACCAGGTACTCGACGGTGCCTGCGCCGTAGTAGTGGGCCTCCTTGCAGATGCGCTTGGCGGACTCGTGGATCTCCTTGCGCTGCGCGTCGGTCAGGAACGGGGCGGGAGCCTCCTCGACGAGCTTCTGGAAGCGGCGCTGCAGCGAGCAGTCGCGGGTGCCCGCGACGACGACGTTGCCGTGCTGGTCGGCGATCACCTGGGCCTCGACGTGGCGCGGCTTGTCCAGGTAGCGCTCGACGAAGCACTCGCCGCGGCCGAACGCGGCGACCGCCTCGCGGGTGGCCGACTCGAACAGCTCGGGGATCTCCTCGATGGTGCGGGCCACCTTCATGCCGCGGCCACCGCCGCCGAACGCCGCCTTGATCGCCACCGGCACGCCGTACTCCTTGGCGAACTCGACGACCTCGTTGGCGTCCTTCACCGGGTCCGGGGTGCCGGGCACCAGCGGCGCCTTTGCGCGGGCCGCGATGTGCCTGGCGGTGACCTTGTCGCCGAGATCGCGGATGGACTGCGGGCTCGGGCCGATCCAGATCAGGTCCGCGTCGATGACCGCCTGCGCGAAATCGGCGTTCTCCGAAAGGAATCCGTAGCCGGGGTGGATCGCATTGGCGCCAGACTTCTCCGCCGCGTCGAGCAGCTTGGCGAAGTCGAGGTAGGACTCGGCCGACGTCTGGCCGCCGAGCGCGAACGCCTCATCGGCGAGCCGCACATGTGGCGCGTCGGCGTCCGGTTCGGCGTACACGGCCACGCTCGGGATCCCTGCATCCTTGGCCGCCCGAATCACCCGGACGGCGATCTCCCCGCGATTGGCGACCAGCACTTTGGAAATGCGTGAGCTGGCGTGACTGGGCACTGCGCCTCCTGATCGGCATATCTCTAAGAAACGTCTTTAAGAATGTATCCCGGGCAGTTTAAGCGCCGACGCTGTGCCGAGCGGCATTGACCCCAAGTAGCCGTACGGCTAGCTTGCCGTTGCATGGGACTACTCGACGGCAGGGTGGCGATCGTCACCGGCGGAGCGGGCAACCTCGGCTCGCACGTCTGCCGGCTGTTCGCCGCAGAGGGCGCAGGCCTCGTGATCAACGACGTGAATGCCGACAAGGGAAAGGCACTGGCCGACGAGCTCGGTGCGGTGTTCGACCCCACCGACGGGTCGACCTTCGCAGGCGGGCGCGCGCTGGTGGCGCGGGCCGTCGCGGAGTTCGGCACCGTCGACGTCCTTGCCCTGCTGGCCGGGCGGATTCCGCTGAGCCCGCTTGCCGAGGTCTCGGAGGACGAGTGGGACGGCGTGATCACCAGCCACATGAAGGGCCATTTCTCGCTGATCCAGGCCGCCGCGCCGGTCATGAAGGAGAAGCGCTACGGCCGGATCGTCGGGTTCTCGTCGGTGCAGGGCACCATCGGCGACTCGCACCAGTCGCCGTACTGCGCGGCCAAGGCCGGGATCGTCGGCCTGATGCGAGCCATGACCATCGAGCTGGACCCGTTCGGCATCTGCGCCAACACGGTGTGCCCGGCCGGGGTCGAGGGTGTGCACGGGCCGATCGCCGATCGACTGGTGGGCCCGTCGGCCAACGTGGCGCCGCTGGTCGCCTACCTCGCGAGCGAGCAGGCGGGCTGGATCAACGGCCACGTGTTCGACATCTCGGGCACCGGCAGGCTGGGCCTGTACCGGCCGATGGTGCCCGAGCGGCTCATCGAGCAGCCGGGCGGCTTCACCGTCGGGCAGATCGGCGATGCGGTGGTGCGGCTGTTCGAGCCGATGTACACCGCTGAGCCGCGCCAGCGGCCGAGGCTGCTGCCCGCCGCGGGCGAGCAACTCGACCGGCTGCCCGAGGGAATATCTCCGGTGCTCTACGAAATGCTTTCCACCGCAGGGCTTTTCCCGCTACCGGAAACACCGCCGCGCACGCCGTGGCGCTAGGGTCACGGGTTTGGGGCCAGCTGCTGTGCGATTAGCGGCGCAATCTTGTCCGCCATAAACGCGTGCCCGGCATCGGTGGGGGTGATCCCGTCGGGCCCGATCAGATCCGGGCGGTTGATGAACCAGCCCGCCGCTATGGGATCGACGAAGACGGCCCCCGTCGCGTCGGCTTCGGTTCGTATGACATCGCGGGTTTGCAAAATACCTGGCGTCGGGTCGGGATTCGTCGCAAGCCGGGCCAATCACAACGACTTTCGCCTTCGGCGCCGCCGCGCGGACCGCATCGAGAGTTTGGCGGACCGCTGGCTGGAGTTGTTCGGGAGGCACAGCAGGGTCGCCACCTGATCCGAAAATGACTGACGAGGCGGTCATCCTGTCGAACCACTTTCGGGATCTGGTCAGAGAACATGTCACCCAGACCGGTGCCAGGTGTGGCGTACCCAGATCCGTCCTCGGCTTCCACGGAAGGAGCGATGTCGATGCCTTGCTGCCGCAATCGGGCAGTGACGAGCGCAGGCCATCCATCAGGGCCCTGCCCGCCGATCTTCGTTCCTCCCGTGTAGGAGTCGCCGATGATGGCGACAGCGGCGGCGGCGGGAAGCGGCGCCTGGGGTGGAGTTGAGGACGGGGTGTAGTGCGACACATACTCCGGCGGAGCGTGCTGGCACCCGGTTAGCGCAGCGATTAGGCAAAGCACAACAACGACATGACGCAACAATTTCCACCTCATCAGCGAACTTGCGTGGAGTGTACCCGCTACGGGGATGGAAGGTATTGACGGTGGTGTAACCACCCGTACTGCGTCGCGCTAGCGCAGGTGGCGCTTGATTCGGGCCAGCATCGCCGACATGCCGCGCAGCCGCAGCGGGCTGATCAGCGCGGCCAGGCCCAGGTCGGTGTAGAAGTCGTCGGGCACGGCCAGGATGTCGTCGGCGGGCTGCTCGTCGAGGCCCTGCGGCCAGGATCGAGGCGAAGCCGCGGGTGGTCGGCGCCTCGGGCGGCGCGCTGAAGTACAGCCGCACATGGTCGCGGTCATTGGCGTCGACGTGAAGGAACAGCGGCGACTGGCATTCGGGCACCGGCTCCATCGCCGCCTCCTCGAGGTCGGCGGGCAGCGGCGGAAGCTCGCCTGCGAACTCCAGCAGCAGCTGCAGCTTGTCCTGGCCCTGCACGTCTTGGAAATCCGACACCACTTCGGCCAGTGGCGCGGGCATGCTCATGGCGCGTCGACCCGGCTCTTCTCCGACGGCCACGGGCACCCGAACGGCGTTGCCCCATTCGGTCCACGAGCCGTCGTAGTTGCGCACGCCCGGCAGCCCGAGCAGGTGGGTCAGCACGAACCAGGTGTGGCTGGACCGCTCACCGATGCGGCAGTACACGACCGTCTTGTCGCCGGGCTTCAGGAAGCCGTACAGCTCGTCGAGCTCCTCGCGGCTGCGGAACCGGCCGCTGTCCTGCGCGGCTTTGCGCCCACGGGATCGAGCGGGCGGTCGGGATGTGCCCGCCGCGCAGCGCGCCTTCCTCGGGGTAGTCCGGCATGTGGGTGCGCTCGCCGGTGTACTCCTGCGGGGAGCGCACGTCGATCAGCGGCTCGCTGCCAAGGATGCCGAGCACGTCGTCCTTGAACGCCCTGATCGGAGCGTCGTTGCGCTCGACGACCGGATAGCCGGTGGTCTGCTTCGTCGGCACGTCGAGGGTGGTGTCGCGGGCATTGGAGATCCACAGGTCGCGGCCGCCGTCGAGCAGCCGTACGTCGGGGTGGCCGAAGAGGGTGAACACCCACAGCGCATAGGCCGCCCACCAGTTGCTCTTGTCGCCGTAGATCACCACGGTGTCGTCGCGGGCGATGCCCTTGCGGTTCATCAGGTCGGCGAACTGCTCACCGTTGATGTAGTCGCGGACGTGCGGATCGTTGAGGTCGGTGTGCCAGTCGATCTTCACCGCGCCGGGGATGTGGCCGGTGTCGTAGAGCAGCACGTCCTCGTCGGATTCGACGACGGCCAGCCCCGGCCTGCCGAGGTTGCCAGACAGCCAGTCGGCCGTGACCAGACGTTCCGGGTGGGCGTAGGCGGCGAGTGCGGGATCGGGGTCTGCAGGGAGCGGCACAACACGAGCCTACAGCGGGCGAATTCGCATCGGCTGGAGGATCTGCTGGGCAGCAGCGGCGCGATGCCGGCCGACGACGGCGCCACGGAGGCCACGAATGTGCATCCACTGCGGAATTTGCGGTTTTCGCGGCCAGCACACGTTCGGCGCTCAGGCGACCGGATTCGCTTGCCAGAGAGTCGCAATGGAGAGACCTGCGCGGGCGAATAATCCACGAGTCGTGGGCAGGGACAAACCCACCACGTTGGACGGGTCGCCGTCGACACCGTCGATGAACCAACCGCCCAGGCCGTCGATCGTGAAGGCGCCTGCGACCCGCATGGACTCTCCGCTGGTCAGGTAGGCGGCCAGATCCTCCTCTGTGGGATCGCCGAATCTGACTGTGGTGCGGGCTGTCTCGACTTCCGCGTGGGTGACGGCGCCGTCCTGCAGCCGAATGACGCAGTGCCCGGTATGCAGCACACCGGACCGCCCGCGCATGGTCTGCCATTGTCGCAGTGCCTCGTCGGTGGATGCCGGTTTACCGCGCAGGGCGCCGTCGATGTACAACATCGAATCACACCCGATGACAACGCAATCCGCAGCAAGCGCTGCATCGAGGCGGCCAACGACCTCTTCGGCCTTGGCGCGAGCCAGCGCGTTGGCGACGTCGTCGGGTACTGCGTCGGGGCCCTGCGCGGCGATGACGGTGTCCTCGTCGACACCCGAGACCACGATGTGGGGGTCGATTCCGGCTTGGCGGAACACCGTTCGCCTGCCCGGTGAAGCGGACGCGAGCACCACTCGTGTCGTCGGCATTTGTGCGACTCGGCGTTCAGATGGCGATGACACGGACTAGGTCTTCGAGCCCTGCGAAGTCGTCGGCATTCCGGCTGTAGAGATCCAGGCGATTCGCATGCGCGGTCGCAGCGATCAACAGATCGGCGAATCGACGTCGGGGCTTTCGTCCCTGCCCCATGACGGCTGCAACGATTAGTCCGTAGCTGCGTGCGGCGGCGCCGTCGAAGGGGATCGGCTCGAGCCGAGATTCGACTTCCTGCAGCCGGGCCTGCCGTCTGGCCGCCTCGATCGGCGTCGTCGCCAGCAGTGGTCCCGCGGCCAGCTCGGCGGCTGTAATGGCTGAGATCGCCATTTCGTCTGGCAGGGCAGCAAGCACTGATGGATCGTGCCAGTCGACTACTACCGACGTATCCAACAGACCCGCCGTCACGTCACAGACCTTGATCGATAGCCTGGTCGAGATCCTCGCGGAAACGACGGTGGTCAATACGCACAGCCGCACCGGCCAGACTCGCGACCTCATCGCGAGTGACGAAGGTGCGGCGACCGGCCCGTATTGGGCGAAGCTCGGCTACGGGTTCGCCGTTGCGTGTCACGACGAAGGTTTCGCCGGCCGTCACGGCGTCGATCACCTTGGCATTGTCGTTACGAAGTTCGCGCTGGGCGATTTCCCTGGCCACAATAGCGAACTGTAGCACGTTGTGCTACAGTTCGCTACAGACCGACCTTCTGCGAGCTGCGTCATCGGCGCATGTGCGTCCGCTCCAGCAGCGTCACCAGCTGCCAGCTGATAGGCGCGAAGCGCAGCTTGTCGACCGGATGCCCCCACAGGTTGAGCTCCTGCGGGCCGGGTTCGATGCGGCCACCGCCGGCGGCGCTCAGCACCGCGACCAGCGCGGCGAGTTCCTCCACCGTCGGCTCGCCCTTGACGATCCTGATGTTCTCGACCGCCTGGACGGGCGGCTCGTCGATCGTCAGCTCACGCGGGTCACTGACCTCGGTGATGTTCGTTTCGCTCGCTTTGCTCATGGCTGTCGGTTCGCTCTCTCGCTACGTTCGCTGCGCGAACTGCGCTCGGCCGCTCACAGTGGAATGTTCCCGTGTTTCTTCGGCGGCAGCTGGGTGATCTTGCGTTCCAGCAGGCGCAGGGCGGTGGCGACGTATCCGCGGGTGTGCGACGGCGGGATGACGGCGTCGACATAGCCGCGCTCGGCGGCGATGTAGGGGTTCACGAGGGTGTCCTCGTAATCCTGCTGCAGCTCCAGGCGCAGCGCGTCGACGTCCTTGCCCTCCTTGGCGGCCTCCTTGAGCTGTCCGCGGTAGACGAAGCCGACCGCACCGGATGCGCCCATGACGGCGATCTGGGCCGTCGGCCACGCGACGTTGACGTCGGCGCCCATCTCCTTGGAGCCCATGACGCAGTAGGCGCCGCCGTAGGCCTTGCGGGTGATCACGGTGATCTTGGCGACGGTGGCCTCGCCGTAGGCGTAGAGCAGCTTGGCGCCGCGCCGGATGATGCCGTTGTACTCCTGGTCGGTGCCGGGCAGGAAGCCGGGGACGTCGACGAGCATGACGATCGGGATGTTGAAGCAGTCGCAGGTCCGGATGAACCGGGCGGCCTTCTCGGAGGCGTTGATGTCCAGGCAGCCGGCGAACTGGGTGGGCTGGTTGGCCACCAGGCCGACCGGTCGGCCGTCGACGCGGCCGAAGCCCACGATGATGTTCGTCGCGTAGCCGGCCTGCACCTCGAGGAACTCGTCGTCGTCGAGGATGCGGGTGATGACCTCGTGCATGTCGTACGGCTGGTTCGGCGAGTCCGGGATCAGGGTGTCCAGCTCCAGGTCCTCGTCGTTGAGGTTGTCCTCGATGGCGCCGTCGGGCACCTCGGCCGGATAGCGCGGCGGATCGGAGTAGTTGTTGCTCGGCAGGTAGCTCAGCAGGTCGCGGACGTAGTCGAAGGCGTCCTGCTCGCCGGAGGCGACGTAGTGCGCGAGGCCCGACTTGGCCATGTGGGTGTGCGCGCCGCCGAGCTCCTCCATCGTCACCTCTTCGCCGGTGACGGTCTTGATGACGTCGGGCCCGGTGATGAACATCTGGCTGGTCTGGTCGACCATGACGACGAAGTCGGTCAGCGCGGGGGAGTACACGTGGCCACCCGCGGCGGCGCCCATGATCAGCGAGATCTGCGGGATGACGCCCGACGCCATGATGTTGTTGTGAAAGATGTTGCTGTACAAGCCAAGTGAGACGACGCCCTCTTGGATGCGGGCGCCTGCGCCGTCGTTGATGCCGATCAGCGGGCGGCCGGTCTTGATGGCCAGCTCCTGCACCTTGACGATCTTCTCGCCGTAGACCTCGCCGAGGCTGCCGCCGAACACGGTGGCGTCCTGGCTGAAGATGCAGACGTCGCGGCCGTCGATGGTGCCGTAGCCGGTGACCACGCCGTCGCCCAGCGGGCGGTTGTCGGCCAGGCCGAAGTTGACGCTGCGGTGCCGGGCCAGCGCGTCGAGCTCGACGAACGAGTCCTCGTCGAGCAGCGCCAGGATGCGCTCGCGGGCGGTCAGCTTGCCCTTGGCGTGGACCTTCTCGACCGCCTGCTCACCGACCGGGTGCAGCGTCTCCTCGGCCCGCCTGCGCAGGTCGGCCAGCTTCCCCGCGGTGGTGTGAATGTCGATCGTGTGCTCGGCGGAGGGCTCGGCCTGATGGTCGGAAACGCTCGTCATGGTCGTCGATGCTATCGACATACGCTGATCCGGTGAAAAGCGGACCGTGGCGGCGCATCGATGTCGTCGAGGAGACCGGGTCCACCAACGCCGACCTGCTGGCGCGGGCCGCCGCAGGTGAGGACATCGACGGTGCGGTGCTGATCGCCGAATCGCAGACGGCGGGCCGCGGCAGGAACGGCAGGACCTGGTCGACGCCGCCGCGGTCGCAGATCGCGCTGTCGGTCGGTGTCGGCGTCGGCGCCGTGCCCAGCGACGCGTGGGGCTGGCTGCCCCTGCTCACCGGCGTCGCGGTGGTCGACGCGGTCGCCGAGGTCACCGGCGTCACGGCCGGCCTGAAATGGCCCAACGACGTCCTGGTCGGCACGGGGAAGCTGGCAGGCATCCTCGCCGAGGTCGCCGCACCGGAGCCGGTCGTGGTCGTCGGCCTGGGCCTGAACGTCACCGAGGCGCCCGATCCCGCCGCCACCTCGCTGTCGATGCTCGGCGCAACCGTCGACCGCACCGTCATGGCTGACGCGGTGCTTCGCCACCTCGCCACCCGGATCGACCGCTGGCGGGCCGCTGCGGGCGCCGACGCGACGCTGGCCGCCGACTACCGCGCGCGCAGCGTGACGATCGGCAACCGGGTGCGGGCCACGCCTGCCGGGCGACCGCGTGGTGGAGGGCATCGCCACCGACATCGACGACCTGGGCAGGCTGCGCATCGACACCGGCGGCGAGATGCTGACGGTGTCGGCGGGCGATATCACGCATTTGCGGCCGGCCAACCCATAGAGTTTTCCATCGTGGGTTACCCGGATAACGTGCTCGCCGCCGACGAACAGGTGGTGCTGCACCGCCACCCGCACTGGAAGCGGCTCGTCGGGCCGGTGCTGTTGCTCATCATCAGCACGGCCGTGGCCGCGTTCGTTGCTGCCGTCGTCGACAAACAGAACTGGGGCACCGCCAAGACGGTCGTTGCAGTTGGTGATCCTGGCCGTCTGGCTGCTGATCGTCGGCTGGCTGACGGTGTGGCCGTTCCTCAATTGGCTGACAACGCATTTCGTGATCACCGACCGCCGGGTGATGTTCCGGCACGGGTTGCTCACCCGTTCGGGCATCGACATCCCGCTGGCGCGGATCAACAGCGTCGAGTTCCGGCACGGGCTGATCGACCGGATGGTGCGCACCGGCACACTGATCATCGAGTCGGCGTCACAGGACCCGCTGGAGTTCCACGACATTCCGCAAGTGGAGCGCGTCCACTCGCTGCTGTATCACGAAGTCTTCGACACGCTCGGTGGCGAGGAGTCCGACAGCCGGTCCTCCGGCAGGCGCTGACGGCGCCGCGCGCGCTGCAGCGGGGTGACGTTGGAGGAGCCGAGCGCGGCACCCAGAGACGGATCGTGCCGTGCTCGTGCACGTCCTCCATCGCCTCGGCGAGGCCGCCCGCGGTGAGGGTGGACTCGACGGCCATGTCCGGTTCGCGGCCGAACTCGTCGGGGAACACCCAGCGCCGGAACGCCCAGAACCGGAACGCCATCTGCAGCAGGTTGCCGATGATGTAGGCCGAGATGAAGTCGGCGATGTTCTCGACGGTCAGCGACACCTCGGGCACGCGCAGGTGCAGCACGTAGCTGGAGAACCACAGCGGGGCCATGGACAGCAGCACGCCGACGCCGCTGAACGCGAAGAACAGCAGCGCCTCGTGGTGACGCTCGCGGCCGCCGCGGTTCTGGAAGCTCCACTCCCGATTGAGGATGTAGGACGCGATCACCGCGACGATGCCTGCGATGATCTTCGCCGTCACCGGCTTGGGCTCCAGCACCGTCAGCTTCAGCGTGTAGAAGACCGCGGAGTCGATGATGAAGGTCGTCGCGCCGACGATCGCGAACTTGATCAGTTCGTGGTGCCGTTCGAAGTACGGCCGGATCGGGCGAGGCAGCCGCGCGATCGTGGCATCGGTGAAGGACACGACAACGCAGTCTACGGAAACAATGACCGCGACGCGCACCCGTGCAGGTCAAGGCCGTGCAAGCCATGACACCATGAACGCTGTGCCGACACCCAAGGTGACCATGATCGGCGGCGGGCAGCTGGCCAGGATGACGCATCAGGCCGCGATCGCGCTCGGCCAGACGCTGCGTGTGCTGGCCGTCACACCGCGACGATCCCGCGGCGCAGGTCACACCCGACGTGGTGATCGGCGCGCACACCGACCTCGATGCGCTTCGCCGCGCGGCCGAGGGCTCCGACGTGTTCACGTTCGACCACGAGCACGTGCCGACCGAACTGCTCGAGAAGCTGGTCGCCGAGGGCGTGAACGTGGCGCCGCCGCCGGAGGCGCTGATCCACGCCCAGGACAAGTTGGTGATGCGGCGCAAGCTGGAGGCGATCGGCGCCCCGATTCCGCGGTATACCGAGGTGACGGATGTCGCGGACCTCGACGCGTTCGCCGCGGGCCAACCGATCGTGGTCAAGACCGCGCGCGGCGGCTACGACGGTCGCGGGGTGCTGCTGGCCCGCGACCTGGACGAGGCCCGCGACTTCGCGAGCCGCAATCTCGCCGAGGGGATCCCGGTGCTTGGTCGAGGAACGCGTGGCGATGCGGCGGGAGCTGGCCGCGTTGGTGGCCCGGTCGCCGTTCGGCCAGGGCGCCGCGTGGCCGGTGGTGGAGACGGTGCAGCGCGACGGCATCTGCGTCGAGGTGATCGCACCCGCACCCGGTCTCGACGGCGAGATCGGCAGTGCGGCAGGGCAACTGGCGCTGCGGCTGGCCGTCGGAGCTGGGCGTGGTCGGGCGTGCTGGCGGTCGAGTTGTTCGAGACTGTCGACGGCGGCCTGGTGGTCAACGAGCTGGCGATGCGACCGCACAACTCCGGTCACTGGACCATGGACGGCGCCCGCACCAGCCAGTTCGAGCAGCATCTGCGCGCGGTGCTGGACTACCCGCTCGGCGATACCGAGTCCCATCGCACCGGTGACGGTGATGGCCAATGTGCTTGGCGCGCCGGAGAAACCCGCGATGGGCATGGACGAGCGGCTGCACCATCTGTTCGGCCGGATCCCCGACGCCAAGGTGCACCTGTACGGCAAGGAAGAACGGCCGGGCCGCAAGATCGGCCACGTGAACGTCCTCGGCGAAGACGTGGCGAAGTTACGTGAACGGGCCACTCGGGCGGCACACTGGTTGTCGCACGCGCAGTGGACCGACGGATGGGACGGACATGACTGACGGGCCCCGGGTCGGGCTGATCATGGGCAGCGACAGCGACTGGCCGGTGATGGAAGCCGCCGCGCATGCGTTGGCGGAGTTCGACATTCCGTTCGAGGTCGGCGTGGTGTCGGCACACCGAACGCCCGACCGCATGCTCGACTACGCGCGCACGGCGGCCGACCGCGGGATCGAGGTGATCATCGCAGGCGCGGGCGGTGCCGCCCACCTGCCCGGCATGGTCGCGTCGGCCACCGCGCTGCCGGTGATCGGCGTCCCGGTGCCGCTGGCCAAACTCGACGGCCTCGACTCGCTGCTGTCGATCGTGCAGATGCCCGCAGGAGTTCCGGTGGCGACGGTGTCCATCGGCGGGGCCCGCAACGCCGGCCTGCTCGCGGTGCGCATCCTCGGCGCATCGGATGCCCAGCTGCGCAAGCGCGTCGAGGCGTTTCAGCCGAACAGCTCGGGGCGTCCGTGCTGGAGAAGGACGCCGCCCTGCGGGACCGGGTGCTGGGGCCCGAAGGTAAAGTTACTGGCGAGTAGCAAGGAGTTCTCATGGCTGGTAACCCTGATTTCGACGTGTTCAAGCTGCCCGACGAGCACAACGAGCTGCGTGCGGTGCTGCGCGATCTGTGCGAGAAGGAGATCGCCCCGCACGCCGCCGACGTCGACGAGAATCCGCGCTTCCCCGACGAGGCGCTCAAGGCGCTCAACGAGTCCGGGTTCTCCGCGGTGCACGTGCCCGAGGAGTACGGCGGACAGGGTGCCGACTCGGTCGCGACGTGCATCGTGATCGAGGAGGTGGCGCGGGTGTGCGCGTCGTCGTCGTTGATCCCCGCGGTCAACAAGCTGGGCACGATGGGCCTGATCCTGGCCGGCTCCGACGAGCTCAAGAAGCAGGTGCTGCCGTCCATCGCCTCCGGTGAGGCGATGGCGTCCTACGCGCTCTCCGAGCGTGAGTCCGGCAGCGACGCCGCGGCGATGCGCACCCGCGCACGCGAGGACGGCGACTCGTGGATCCTCAACGGCACCAAGGCGTGGATCACCAACGGCGGCAAGTCGACCTGGTACACGGTGATGGCGTCGAGCGACCCGGACAAGGGCGCCAACGGCATCTCGGCGTTCATGGTGCACAAGGACGACGAGGGTTTCACCGTCGGGCCGAAGGAGCGCAAGCTCGGCATCAAGGGCTCGCCGACCACCGAGCTGTACTTCGAGAACTGCCGCATTCCCGGGCGACCGGATCATCGGTGAGCCCGGCACCGGGTTCAAGACCGCGCTGCGGACGCTGGACCACACCCGGCCGACGATCGGCGCGCAGGCCGTCGGCATCGCACAGGGCGCGCTGGACGCGGCGATCGCATACACCAAGGACCGCAAGCAGTTCGGCAAGCCGATCAGCGACTTCCAGGGTGTGCAGTTCATGATCGCCGACATGGCGATGAAGGTCGAGGCCGCCCGACTGATGGTCTACACCGCCGCGGCGCGCGCCGAACGCGGCGAGCCGGCCCTCGGGCTTCATCTCGTCGGCGTCGAAGTGCTTCGCCTCCGACGTGGCGATGGAGGTCACCACCGACGCCGTGCAGCTGTTCGGCGGCGCCGGCTACACCCAGGATTTCCCGGTCGAGCGGATGATGCGCGACGCCAAGATCACCCAGATCTACGAGGGCACCAACCAGATTCAGCGCGTGGTGATGTCACGCGCACTGCTGAAGTGACGCGTCAACCTTCGTAGAAGATCCAGCCCGCCATACCGCCTTCGAGGTGATATGTGTTGTGGCAGTGGGTGATCCACTTGCCCGGGTTGTCGGTGTCGAAGTCCACCTCCACCGTCTGCTTGGGGGGCACCAGCACGGTGTCCTTCCTGGCTTGCGGGCCGTCGCGCCCCACCACCTGGAAGGTGTGCCCGTGTAGGTGGATCGGGTGGAACATCATGGACTCGTTGATCATCCGCATTCGCACCCGTTGGTCGCGCTTCACCGCGATGCCGTCCTTCGTCGGGTCGTAGAGCCTGCCGTTGAACGGCCAGGTGTAGCCGCCGCCCGGCCCGCTCAGCCGTGCCTCGATCACCTGGTCGGGCGTGCGGGCAGGCAGCGTCACCTCGGGAGTGGGTGTCAGAGTGGCGGTGTCGAGCACCACCTCCTTGCGCACCGCGGCGACGAAGTCGTCCACCTTCACCGCGCGTCGGCGCGTTACCGACCCTGATGTTCAGTTGCGCGTGCCCCTGCTTGCCCTCCGGCACGGCGACCACGGGTACCGACTTGTCGACCGTGAACGTGGCGTCGAAGCGCTCGCCCATCCCGAGGATGACCGACCGCGCCTGGGCCGGCATCACCGGATAGCCGTCGGTGGCGATGACGTTCAACAGGGTGTCCGGCACGGCCACCCGAAACGCCGTGTCGGATCCGGCGTTGATGACGCGCAGCCGGATGCGTTGTCCGGCACGGTAATCGCGCACGTCGGGGTCGGCGGGAACGCGGCCGTTGACGAGGAAATGCGGGTAGGTGACGTCGCCGCCGTCGCCGCCGAGCGGGGTCGTCGGGCTCACCCCCGGTCCGCCGGGCGCCATCGGCTTCATCCCGGTCTTGCGCAGGTTCTCCAGTACCTGGTCCGGATTGGTGCCCGTGCCGTCGATCCAATCGTCGAGCACCAGGACCAGTTCGTCGTCGTAGTCGGTTTTCTCGTCTGGATCCTCGATGATCAGCGGACCGTAGAGGCCGCGGTCCAGCTGAGTGCCGACATGTGAGTGATACCAATAGGTTCCGGCATCGGGGACGACGAAGTCGTAGGTGAAGCTTCCGCCGGCAGGGATCGCCGACTGCGTCAGGGGCGGCACGCCGTCCATGTCGTTGACGATCGCGATGCCGTGCCAGTGGATGCTGGTGTCGGCCTGCAGCTTGTTCGTCACCGCGGCGCGCAGCCGTTCACCCTTGCGGATGCGTATCTCGTTGCCCGGCAGCCGGCCGTTGTAGGCCCACGTCCGCACGGACACGCCGCCGAGGTCGATCGCCGGTCTCCGCGGGTGCGAAGGCCGTGTCGACGGCGGGCGCGGCCGGTGGCGTCGCAGCCCTCGACGAACAACCCGCCGCGACACCCGCGGCGCCAACGGCAGAGAGCATCAGAAAGCCGCGCCGGTCGATCATGATCGAAAGCGTGGCAGCCCCGGGCCGCGCCCGGGCGATTTTCTCGATCTGGCGGGTTAGCCGCCCGACCCTCCGAACGGCTTTGCCTTGTCGGCCGGAACGGCCATCGACGTCTCTATCGTCGCGGAGTATGCGACGGTGGCGGTGTCGCCCATCGTCATCTCCCCTACCGACATCACCCTCGCGGGAGCTCCTGAGCTGCCGCCGCCCGTCAAGGCACCCACGGCGCCCAGGGCAACCAGGGCGCCGCCACCCACCAGGGCCGCGAACGTCTTGACCCGCTTGCCGGGTCGCCCGAATGACAGCCATTTCACTTCCCCAATCACTTATCAGTCCGGAGCGAGGCGACAAGCACTGCTCCGTGAGAAGCCATGTAACTCGCTCGGAGGATACTGTGAGCGATCCCTCAAGCAGACTTTCAGGAGACTCAACTCTGATTGACAGAGTCAGAAATCAGCCGCGGGTCGTCTTCTCCATTTGCCTGCGCCGGTCCAGCGTTGCCGGATCCGGATTGGCCACCTGCACCAACGACCCTCCAGCGGCGAAAATCGCCAGCAGGTTGTCGGTTAGCTCGTCGGCGGTGTCCCATCGCGCGGTCGACAGCACTCTGTCGTCTGCCGTCAAGCCCTGTGCGGTGGCGGATTCGGCTGCGGCGGCGAGGACGTCGGCCACCGAGCGGCCGTCCAGCGCCGGCCCGGGATTGCGCTCCGGAACGATCTGGTCGCCGTGCACGCGCACCGAGGTCGCGTAGTCGGTGACGCCGACCGGTAGATCGGCAACGGGTTTGCCGAAGGGGTCCAGCGACAGCACGGCGATCTCACCGGGCCCGACGGCGGATTCGGCCTCGGCGAACCGGTCTGCTGTGCACAGCGCCACATCGGCCTCCGCGGGGCCGAGCACGACCTCGGCGCCGATGTACCAGATGCCCGAACAGGACCGCCGCGGTCTGCCAGTGTGCGGGCAGCAGCACCGCGACCCGGCTGCCCGGCCCGGCGCCGAGCTCGTCGCGAAGCAGGTTGGCGGTCTTGGCCGCCCAGTTGGCCAGCGTCACCGTCGACAGCTCGATCCGCTCGCCGGTGGCGTCGTCGTAGTAGGTGATGCGGGGCCCGACCGGATCCCGGTCGAGCAGCGGGTCGAGCACCGCGGCGCTGACGGTGGACGAGCGCTTGTCGCGAGGACCATCCGGTGGAGTCAGTTGACGCACTCCGGGTTGTCCGAGCCCGCGGTGATGATCGGCGACGGCGGGGGAGCCCCGTCGGTGGACTCGCTGGCCGCGGGGTCGGCCGTCGCCAACGTCGGGTCGGTGCCGTCGAGGCCGGAGCCGGGGCCGGTGTAGTCGGTGCCGAGCACCACCCGGACCGCACCCGGCTGCACGGACGGGTCGGCGACGATCGGCAGGCCGCCCAGCTCCTTCGAAATCGCCTGTGCGCCAAGGTCGTCGGTCTTGGCGGCGAGCACCTGACTGTTCGGCACGACGCCCGCTTGATGGTTGCCGACCGGGCCTTGCCCGAAGCCCTTGTTCGTCAGCACCGCCGACACCGCGGCGGCAAGGCCGTTGATGTCGGTGCCGTTGACCACCTCGGCGGCCGTCTTGCTCGGCGTGTACGCCAGCTGCTCGGTCTTGCCCTTGTCCTGCTCCTGCAGCAGGCTGTCGACCCACTCGCGCACCTGGTTGGGATCGATCCGCACCACGCTCTGCATGCCGTCGTCGCTCCAGCCGCTCTCGTCGAGCACCGGGATGGTGGCGAACGCGACGTTGCCTGCCGCGAGCTTCTGCAGCTGCTCGGCGAACTGCATGACGTCCCAACCGTCGGACAGCACCACCGAACGCTGCACTGCCTCCTGCAGGCGGTTCAGCGTCGACGGGGCTCGACAGCGTCTTGCCCGAAATGACCTCGTGCGCAAGCGAAGCCATCACCACCTGCTGCCGCACCACCCGGTCCAGGTCGCCGCGCGGCAGGTCGTGGCGCTGCCGGACGAAGCTCAATGCCTGCGGTCCGTCCAGCTTCTGCCAGCCGGCCGAGAAGTCGGCGCCCGAAAGAGGTTCGTACACATCGTCTTTCAGGCAGACATTGACGCCACCGAGCGCGTCGGTGATCAGCGCGAAGCCGAGCAGGCCGATCTCGGCGTAGTGGTCGACGGTGACTCCGGTCAGGTTGGCGACGGTCTTGATCAGCGCCTCGCGGCCGGCTTCGGTCGCCTCGCGGTTCGGCCACCGACGGGTCCACACCCTGCTGCTCGACCAGCTGCTTCAGCTTCTCCAGGTGGACCGAGCCGTAGACGCCGTTGATCTTCATCTTGCCCGAGGCCCGGCGCCTCGACATAGGAGTCGCGCGGGATCGAGATCGCGGTGGCGGACTTCCCGTTGTTGGGGATGCGCACCAGGATGATGGTGTCGGTGTTGGTGGACTCGTCGTCGCCGGCCCGCAGCGTCGCCAGTTCCTCCTGCGAGAGCGGGTTGCCGTGCGCGTCGGTGCGGCTGTCCAGCCCGACCAGCAGGATGTCGATGGCGCCGTCCTCGCCGCCGCCGCCGAGCGCTGCCGACGAGATGTGGTTGATGCCGGATTCGAACGAGCGGATCTTGCTCCACGCCACGCCGGTGCCGACGACGATCGTCGCAGCCATCATGACGGCGACGCTCCGGAACAGGCGGGAGGGCATCAGCCCAGGTTACTTGCGTGTGAGCCGCAGACCCGGTAGCGCTTCCCGGCGTGCCAGACTCTCCGGGTGGCCTATCGGATCGTGATCACGGGCGCAGGCGGGCAGGTCGGGGCAATTCTGGCCGAAGAGGCTGCTCGGCGCGGGCTCGACGTGCTGGCGCTGACCTCCTCGCAGTGGGACATCACCGACCCGGCCGCGGCGCGGGAGTTCGTCGCCTCCGGCGACGTCGTGGTCAACTGCGCGGCCTACACCGCGGTCGACGCAGCCGAGACCGAGCCGGACCGCGCGCTTGCCGTGAACGCGACCGGGGCGGGCAACGTGGCGCAGGCCTGCGCGAAAGCGGGCGCGCGGATGATCCACATCTCGACCGACTACGTCTTCAGCGGCGTGTTCGACGGCACGCCCCGCCCGTACGACATCGACGACGCCACCGATCCGCTCAGCGTCTACGGCAAGACCAAGCTGGCCGGCGAGCAGGCGGTGCATGCCGCGCTCCCCGACGCGCACGTGCGTCCGCACGTCGTGGGTGTACACCGGCGTCGGGTCGGACTTCGTCGCCGTCATGCGCAGACTGGCGGCCGGCGACGAGCCTGTGCGCGTGGTCGTCGACCAGACCGGATCGCCGACGTACATCGTCGACCTGGTCGCGGCGATGCTGGAGGTGGCGCAGCGTGGCGATGTGCCGCCGCTGCTGCACGTCGCCAACGAAGGTGCCGCCAGCCGGTTCGAGCAGGCGCGGGCGGTGTTCGAAGAAGTCGGCGCGGACCCCGAACGCGTACGGCCGGTGAGCTCCGACGACATGCCGCGGCCTGCGGCACGGCCGCCGTACTCCGCGCTGTCCGGCCGCGCCGCGGCGGCCGCGGGCCTGACGCCGCTGCGGCCGTGGCGCGAGGCACTGGCTGACGCGATGCGGAATTGACGTGCCGCTACCCTCGACGCCGTGAGTGACGAACTGTTCGTGGTGACGGTGACGTACTCACCGGGCCCTCACCTCGGCCGGTTCCTGTCCACCCTGTCGCACGCCACCGAGCGGCCGGTGACGGTGATCATGGCCGACAACGGGTCCACCGACGGCAGCCCCGAGGAGGCCCTCGAGCGGTTTCCCAACACCCGTCTGCTGCGCACCGGCGGCAACCTGGGCTACGGGACCGCGGTGAACCGCGCGGTGGCCGAGCTTCGCAAGGACGCCGGGGCGCAGGGAAATCTGGACCTTTTCGTCGTCGCGAACCCGGACGTCCAGTGGGGTCCGAACAGCATCGACATCCTGCTCGAGGCGGCGGACCGGTGGCCGAGGGCCGCATCGTTCGGGCCGCTGATCCGTGACCCCGACGGTTCGGTCTACCCGTCGGCACGCCACCTGCCAAGCGTGATTCGCGGCGGCATGCACGCGGTGATCGGCCCGCTGTGGCGCTCGAACCCCTGGACGGCCGCGTACCGGCAGGACCGCCTCGAGCCCAGCGAACGACCCGTCGGGTGGCTGTCCGGATCGTGCCTGTTGCTGCGCGGCGCCGCCTTCGATGAGGTCGGCGGCTTCGACGAGCGCTACTTCATGTATATGGAAGACGTCGACCTGGGAGATCGTCTCGGCAGGGCCGGCTGGCAGAACGTATACGTGCCGTCGGCGGAGATTTTGCACGACAAGGGCCACTCCACCGGCCGCGACCCGGCCCGCAACTTGGCCGCACACCACGACAGCACCTACACTTTCCTGGCCGATCGGTACGGCAAGTGGTGGCAACGACCGCTGCTGTTGACGATGCGGGGCGCGCTCGAGACGCGCTCACGCCTGGTGGTCAGGCGCAGCAGGCGGACAGTGAAAGGACGGCGCTAGCGTGGCGAATTCTGCGAACCCCTCGAGTGTGGACGCCGTCATCCTGGTCGGCGGGCAGGGCACCCGGCTGCGGCCGCTGACGCTGTCGGCGCCCAAGCCGATGCTGCCAACCGCGGGGCTGCCGTTTCTGACCCACCTGCTGTCCCGGATCGCCGCAGCCGGCATCGAGCACGTCGTCCTCGGCACCTCCTACAAGGCGGGCGTGTTCGAGTCGGAGTTCGGCGACGGCTCCAAGCTGGGGCTGCAGATCGAGTACGTCGTCGAGGACGAGCCGCTGGGCACCGGCGGCGGGATCGCCAACGTCGCGCTCGAAGCTGCGGCACGACACCGCGATGGTCTTCAACGGTGACGTGTTGTCGGGCGCCGACCTCGGCGCGCTGCTCGCCAGCCATCACGACCAGCGACGCCGATGTCACCCTGCACCTGGTGCGGGTCGGCGACCCACGCGCGTTCGGCTGCGTGCCCACCGACGCCGACGGTGTGGTGACCGCATTCCTGGAGAAGACCGAGGATCCGCCGACCGACCAGATCAACGCGGGCTGCTACGTGTTCAAGCGCGAGGTCGTCGACCGGCTGCCCAAGGGCCGAGCGCTGTCGGTGGAGCGGGAGGTGTTCCCGCAGCTGCTGGCCGACGGCTTCAAGGTGTGCGGCTACGTCGACGCGACGTACTGGCGCGACATGGGCACGCCGGAGGACTTCGTGCGCGGCTCGGCCGACCTGGTCCGCGGCATCGCGCCGTCGCCGGCGCTGCACGGGCATCGGGGCGAGTCGCTGGTGCACGACGGCGCCGCGGTGTCGCCCGGCGCGCTGCTGATCGGCGGAACCGTCGTCGGCAGGGGCGCCGAGATCGGCCCGGGGACCCGGCTGGACGGCGCGGTCATCTTCGACGGGGTGCGCGTCGAGGCGGGATCGGTGATCGAGCGGTCGATCATCGGGTTCGGCGCCCGGATCGGGCCGCGAGCGCTGATCCGCGACGGCGTGATCGGCGACGGCGCTGACATCGGCGCGCGCTGCGAGCTGCTGCGCGGTGCGCGGGTGTGGCCCGGCGTGGCCATCCCCGACGGCGGCATCCGCTACTCGTCCGACGTGTGAGAGCCTCGAAACTGCGCACAGATCGGGTTTGCGGCGGCGATTTCGCGATCTCCCGCAGTTTCGGGATCACACCAACCCGCGACGGCCGAGGCCGAGGCTCTCGTTTTGCCCGCCTTGGAGCGACATTGTCGCTGAAGCCTGAGGTTGACTAAATGTCAGCGACTTTGTCGCTCGAAGGCGGGCAGCGACGCAGTTCGGGTTGGCAGTGGCGGATGAGGCTGAAGTGGCAGGCCTCGGCCCGCGCCGGGGCGGCCTCGAAACTGCGCACAGATCGGGTTTTGCGGCGCTTCCGCGATCTCCCCGCAGTTTCGGCGTCAGGTATGGGTGTGACGGCCCGCGGCGCCGGCGAGCTGTCTCAAGCCGAAGTCGGTGTCTGCGGGCAATCCGTCAAGCGGCCACCAGCGCAGATCCAATGACTCGTCGCTGCAGGCGATTTCGGCGTCCGGCGGAGCATGCGCGATGAACTGCATGTCGAGGTGACGGGTCGGCACACCCAGCGAGCAGACCACCGGGTGCACATGCAGTGCGGCCATCTCCGGGTCGATCGTGAGGCCCGCGATGCCGGACTCCTCGGTCGCCTCGCGCAGCGCGGCGGAGACGATGTCGGGATCGCCGTCTTCGCAATGCCCGCCGAGCTGCAGCCAGCGACCGAACCGGGGATGAAGGGTCAGCAGGGCGTGCGTCCCTGCGTGGTCGAGCACCAGCGCGGAGGCCGTGACATGGCCCGGCACGCACGACCTCTTGCACGCATCGGAGTTCGACAGCACGAACGTCAGCACCGCGTGCCGCAGCGTGTCCTGTGCGGGGTCGGGCGGCTGCCACGCGGTGAGCACCTCGAGCGTGGATTCGCGCAGGGTCATTCCGCTCCTCGCGTGCGCGGCGACCTCACTTGCGGACCAGCAGGCCGTCGGTCGGCGCCGGCTCGCGGGGTCCCGACGGCTCGGCCGGGTAGCCGATCGCGATCGCGCCCAACGGTTCCCAATCGTCGGGCAGTTCCAGTTCGGCGCGGACCAGGTCGGCGGCGAAGATCGTCGAGCCGATCCAGCAGCTGCCGACGCCCCGCACCGCCAGCGCGACGAGCAGTGCCTGAACGGCGGCGCCGACCGCGACGGTGAACATGGTGTGCTCGGCCGCCGTCCGTGCGGCGTCCGGATAGCTGTGGGCCCCGTCGGGCACGAGGAACGGGATCACCATCTCCGGTGCGTCGTAGAGGATCTGGCCGCGGCCCACCCGGCGTTCGACGGCGTCCGGATGCCTTTCCGTCGCCTGCGAGGTCGGAGCGCCACTTGTCCTTCATGCGGTCCAGCAGCCGGATCCTGGTCGCGGTGTCGGCCACCCACACGAACCGCACCGGACGGGTGTGGTGCGGCGCGGGCGCGGTGAGTGCCTCCGCGACGGCGGCCTCGATGATCTCCGGCGGCACCGGCTCCGCATTGAACCGCCGAACCGACCGGCGCAGCAGCTGCGCCTGGCTCAGTCCTTTTTCAAGCCCGAGCGCAATGCGCCTCCTCGGTGCCAAGCCAGAACAGGTCCTCCTCACCGGGCCGCAGCAGCGTGCGGGCATTGGATCCGTTGTCCCGCAACGCCAATCCGCGCACCACCGCGATCGGGAATGCCGGTCAGCTTGCCCTTCACCAGATCGGCCGCGGCGGCGATCTCGTCGGCGACCGCGATCTCGGTGACGACAAGCTCGTTGCCGTGCACGTCGTGCGCCCCGGCGTAGCCGTGCAACACCGTCAGCCCCGCCGCGCCGATCGCGGCGTCGATCTGGCCGTTGCGCCAGGCCCGCCCCATGGTGTCGGTGACGACCACGCCGACGGTCACGCCGAGCCGCTCCCGAAGGCCCGCGCGCAGTGCGGCGGCGCTGCCGTCGGGGTCGACGGGCAGCAGCGCAAGTTCGGTGGCGCCGACGTTGGAGCCGTCGACGCCCGCTGCCGCCTGCACGAGACCGAGATTGTTCTCGGTGATCAGCGTGCGGCCCTTGCGGGCAAGCACCCGAACGGCCTCTTCGTCGATCAGCTTGCGCCGCAGCGTATCCCGCTCCTCGGGATCCGCAGGCGCCGGCACGATGCGGCCCTCGCACTTGGACAGCACCTTGCTGGTGACGACGACGACGTCGTCGTCGCGCAGCCACGGCGCCGCGGCGGCCAGCGCGGCGGCGAGGTCGTCGCCGGGCCGGAACTCGGGCAGGCCGGTCACGGGCAGGAGCTTCGATCGCCGCGGCGGCGCCGTGCTCGGTCACGGCTTCACACCCGCCAGATCCAGTCCGGCGCGCACCATTTCGGCCGTCGTCGCCGGATCGGTCATCAGCAGCGGCACCGACGCGCACGTCGACGCCCGCGATCTCGGCGTCGTCGCCCTCGTGCACCAGCCAGCCGTCCAGGATGCCGACGCCGGATCGCGGTCCGTAGTAGCCGCCGACCGCCTCCGACGTGCTGGCGACGCCGATCACCGAGAGGCATTCATCGGCCATGCCGCGCAACGGCTTTCCCGCGACGATGGGGGAGTAGCCGATCACCTGCGCCGGCGTCGATCGCAGCGCGCCACGGATGCCGGGGATGGCCAGGATCGCGCCGATGCTGACCACCGGGTTGGACGGCGCCAGCAGCACGACGTCCGCCGATGCGATCGCTTCGGTGACGCCGGGCCCCGCAGTGGCCTTGTCGGCTCCGACGAACGCGAAGCTGTGCGTCGGCACCTGCGCGCGGTAGCGCACCCACCACTCCTGGAAGTGGATCGCCCGTCGTTCGCCCGAGTCGGGATCGGTGATGACGACGTGGGTTTCGCTTCGGTCGTCGCTGGCTGGCAGCAGCCGAGCGCCGGGGGTCCATCGCGTGCACAGCGCCTCGGTCACTTCGGACAGCGGATATCCGGCCCGCAGCATCTGGCTGCGGACCAGATGCGTGGCCAGGTCGCGGTCGCCGAGGCCGAACCAATCCGGCTGCACGCCGTAGGCGGCGAGTTCCTCCTTGGCGTGCCAGGTTTCGTTGCGGTGGCCCCAGCCGCGTTCGGGGTCGATGCCGCCGCCGAGGGTGTACATGCAGGTGTCGAGGTCGGGGCAGATGCGCACGCCGTACATCCAGGCGTCGTCGCCGATGTTGACGACCGCGGTCAGCGAATGATCTTGTGTTTCCCCGTGTGCGAACTGGCCGAGGCCGAGCAGGTGCTGCACCCCCAACAGGAAGCGCGCGCCGCCGACGCCGCCGACCAGAACGGTGACCTTCACACCGATCGACACTAGGCGTTCGGTCACAGATGGGTCTCGGCAGCCGGCAGAGTGAGCAGTGTGACAGACACGCCGGAGCAGCGACGCGCCGAATTGAGATAACGAGATGGTATGAAATTCGGTTCTAGCGCTTGACCCCGGCAGCTAACAAGTGTGTAATCACACCAGTGTCATTTTTCGGTTGGCCGGCCGGTTCCGGTGTCGCAGACCGAGATTCGATCACTTGTTCGAATTGAAGATGGCCGCACATCTCCATCGTGAGGCTCCATAGCGGATCAGCGAGACCAGGTGAGGAGGCGGAAAATGTCTTATGAGCAGGTCGATTTCGACCGTACAGCCGATTCGACAATCGGATGCTCGGCTCAGTAGGCAACACCCCGCACACCAATACCGGGCCGTCACCGATGGCGTCGATGGGACGTCCCCAATTGAGTCTGGTTCCGGATCGACCGGAACTCGATGCCGTTGCCCCGGCAACGCCCGATGACGATCAATGGCAGGAGCGCGCGCTGTGCGCGCAAACCGATCCGGAGGCGTTCTTCCCTGAAAAGGGTGGCTCGACCCGGGAGGCCAAGCGCATCTGCCTGGGCTGCGAGGTTCGGGACGCGTGCCTCGATTACGCGCTGGCCCACGACGAGCGCTTCGGCATCTGGGGCGGCCTCTCCGAGCGGGAGCGCCGCCGCCTCAAGCGCGGCATCATCTGAGACGCGCCGCTCACTCGTCATCGATCGACGGGTCGATGACAGAGGGTTCGACGCCCAGATACGTGGCCACCTGAGCCACCAGAACTTCATGCAGCAGCTCGGCGAGTTCGATGGTGTCCTTCGCCCGTCGCTCGATCGGCTTGCGGAACAACACGATTCGCGCACGCGTGGAATTACCGCGGACATCGACCCCGGCCGGAATCAGCCGGGCCAGCGCGATCGGGCCGTCGGCCACCACCTCCGGCGGCCACTGCACACTGTCCGGGTCCTTCGGCGACATCCGCGGTATCTCGTCGACCGCGACGTCGAGCGTGGACACCCGGTCCTGCCATCGCCGTTCGATCGGCTCGTAGGCCTCGAGCACCGCCATGTCGAACCGCTCGGCCCGACTGCGCCAGCCCGGCACGGTCGGGGGAAGCAGCGGCCCGCGCATCTCGCGGCCGCGGCGTGATCCCCGCAGATTGCGCTCGGCCACGGGAAGAACTCGTAACGGTTGGAAGTCGGCCGGCCGACCGCTGCGTGTCCGACGCCGTCGGGGGTTTATCCCGCGATAGCCTCTCGTTCGTGAATGTTCCCCGTCGCTGCTGCCGGCCCGGGTGCCCTCACTATGCGGTCGCGACGCTGACGTTCGTCTACTCCGATTCCACGGCGGTGGTCGGGCCGCTGGCCACGGTCTCGGAGCCGCACTCGTGGGACCTGTGCGTGAGCCACGCAGGCCGGATCACCGCGCCCGCGCGGCTGGGAACTGGTCCGCCACGCGGGCCCGCTGCCGACGCACCCCGACGAGGACGACCTGATCGCCCTCGCCGAGGCCGTCCGCGAGGGTCGCGAGGCGCCGATCGGCGGGATCGCGGCGGGCTTCACCGATCCCGTCACCGGCGCCCACGGCGGCGCGCTGATGGCGCCGCCGGCCCCTCGGCCCGAGTCGAACGGCCGCAGGCGCGGCCACCTGCGGGTGTTACCCGACCCGCGGATAGTCTGATGTAGCCTTCGCCGCGACGGATAGGCTGGCGCCATGTCCCGACCCGCCGCGGCAGTCCACCGCGTCATCAAGGCGTATGACGTGCGTGGCCTGGTCGGCGAGGAGCTCGACGAGGCAGCTTCGTCGCCGACGTCGGGGCGGCGTTCGCGCGCCTGATGCGCGACGAGGGCCGTGCCTGCCGCAGAGTGGTGATCGGCTACGACATGCGGTCCAGCTCGCCGTCGCTGGCGGCCGCGTTCGCCGACGGCGTGACGTCGCAGGGCCTCGACGTCGTCCGGATCGGGCTGGCCTCAACCGATCAGCTGTACTTCGCGTCCGGCCTGCTGGACTGCCCCGGCGCGATGTTCACCGCCAGCCACAACCCCGCGACCTACAACGGCATCAAGCTGTGCCGCGCAGGCGCCAAGCCCGTCGGCAAGGACACCGGGCTGTCGACGATCAGCGAGGAAGTGATCGCAGGCGTGCCCGGCTACGACGGCCCGGTCGGCAAGATGGTCGACCGCGACGTGCTTGCCGACTACGGCGAATTCCTGCGCTCGCTGGTCGATTTGACCGGGCGATGCGCCCGCTGCGGGTCGCCGTCGACGCCGGAAACGGGATGGCCGGTCACACCGCACCCGCCGTGCTCGGCGCGATCCCGTCGGTCACGGTGCTGCCGCTGTACTTCGAACTCGACGGCACCTTTCCCAACCACGAGGCCAACCCGCTGGAACCGGCCAACCTGGTCGACCTGCAGAAGCACGTGGTCGCGACCGGCGCCGACATCGGACTGGCCTTCGACGGCGACGCCGACCGGTGTTTTGTGGTCGACGAATCGGGGCATCCGGTATCGCCGTCAGCGGTGACCGCCCTGGTCGCCGCGCGCGAGTTGAGCAGGGAGATCGGCGCAACGGTGATCCACAACCTGATCACCTCACGGGCGGTGCCCGAACTGGTCGTCGAGCGGGGCGGCACGCCGGTGCGGTCCCGCGTCGGTCATTCCTACATCAAGGCCTGATGGCCGAGACCGGCGCGATCTTCGGCGGCGAGCACTCCGCGCACTACTACTTCCGCGACTTCTGGGGTGCGGACTCCGGAATGCTGGCCGCGCTGCACGTGCTGGCCGCGCTCGGCGAGCAGCGGCGGCCGCTGTCGGAGTTGATGGCCGACTATCAGCGCTACGAGGCCTCCGGCGAGATCAACTTCACCGTCACCGACGCGCAGCGCGTGCGTCGAGGCGGTGCTGAAGTCGTTCGGCAACCGCATCCAGTCCATCGACCACCTCGACGGGGTGACGGTCGATCTGGGCGACGGCAGCTGGTTCAATCTGCGCACCTCCAACACCGAACCGCTGCTTCGGCTCAACGTCGAGGCGCGCACCACCGAAGACGTCGACGCGGTGGTCGAGCGCGTCGCCGCCGAAATCGCCTCGCAGTCCGAGGCATCGACATGAGCGCCCCGCACGCAACGATCGACCTCGACGACGTCGACGGCCTGCTCGCCGCCGACCGAGGCGGACTGCTGCGCTCGGCATCGATGGCGGGTGCGCAGGTGCGCGCCACCGCGGCGGCCCTCGAGGAGGGCCTGCTCGAGACGATCGCCGACGACACCCCGCCGCGCACGGTGATCTGGGTGGCGGGCCGGGGCAATGCCGAGACGGCAGGCTCGATTCTCGCTGCGGCACTTGGGCGCGTCGGCCAGCTGCGCCGATCGTCGTCGGCGCCGAGGCGCCACCGTGGATCGGTGCGCTGGACGTGCTGATCGTCGCGGGCGACGATCCCGGCGACCCGGCGCTCGTCGCCGCGGCGGCAACAGCGGTGCACCGCGGCGCCAGAGTGGTTGTCGTCGCGCCCTATGAGGGGCCGCTGCGCGACGCCACCGCGGGCCGGGCCGCGGTGCTGGAGCCGAGGCTGCGGGTTCCCGACGACTTCGGCCTGATCCGTTACCTGGCCGCCGGGCTGGCGGTGCTGCACGTGGTGGATCCCGGTCTGCGCATGGATCTCGCCGCGCTCGCCGACGAACTCGACGCCGAGGCGCTACGCAACAGCGCCGCACGGGAGCTGTTCACCAACCCCGCCAAGACGCCTTGCCGACCGGATGTCCGGGCGCGACCGTCGTGCTCGCCGGTGACTGCGCGGCGACGCTGGCGCTGGCCCGCCACGGTGCGGCGATCATGCTGCGAATCGGCCACCAGGCGGTGGCGGCGGTCGGGCTCGGCCGATGCGATCGTCGCGCTGCGCTCGGGACTGGGCGCGCAGTCCGAAGCCGATCGTGAGGCCGCGCTGTTCCACGACGACGAGATCGACGGCCCGCTGCCCGCAGCGGGTCCGCACCGTCGTGCTGACACTCGATGCCGAACGTGCGGTGGTGGCGGCGCGGGTGGCCGGGCTCGACGACGTCGACATCGTCGGCGCGGAAGACGTTCCCGACGTCGCCGACTCGCCGGTGCTGCCCGGGCGTCCCGAGCAGCAGCTGGCGATGCTGGCCGTGCGGTTGGAGATGGCGGCGACCTACCTGCGACTGGTTCAAGGATAGGCGAGTGAACCTGCTACGTGGCGCGCTGCGGACCTACGCGTGGGGTTCGCGGACGGCGATTGCCGAGTTCACCGGAAGGCCAAGTCCCACAGCGCATCCGGAGGCCGAGCTGTGGTTCGGCGCGCATCCCGGGGATCCGGCGTGGCTGGAGACCGACACCGGCGAGCACTCGCTGCTGCAGGCGGTGCGCGATGACCCGGAGGGTCAGTTGGGCGCCGCGGTGCGCAGCCGGTTCGGCGACGCGCTGCCGTTCCTGATGAAGGTGCTGGCAGCCGACGAGCCGCTGTCGCTGCAGGCCCACCCGAGCGCAGCGCAGGCGCTGGAGGGGTTCGCGCGCGAGGACAGCCTCGGCATTCCGCTGTCGTCGCCGATCCGCAACTATCGCGACCGCAGCCACAAGCCGGAGCTGCTGGTGGCACTGGAAGCCTTCGAGGTGCTCGCCGGATTCCGGCCTGCGCCAAGGACAGTCGAGCTGATGCGGGCCCTGGCGGTTTCCGACCTCGACCCGTTCGTCGGTCTGCTGGCCGGCCAGCCGGACGCCGATGGCCTGCGCGCGCTGTTCACCACCTGGATCACCGCACCGCAGCCGGACCTCGACGTGCTGGTGCCCGCGGTGATCGAGGGCGCGATCCTGTATCTCCGTTCGGGGCAGAAGGAATTCGCCGCCGAAGCCAAGACCGTGCTCGAGCTCGGGGAGCGTTATCCCGGTGACGCAGGTGTGCTCGCGGCGCTGTTGCTGAATCGGATGACCCTGCGGCCGGGTGAGGGCATCTATCTGCCCGCCGGCAACCTGCACACGTATCTGCACGGCGTCGGCATCGAGGTGATGGCCAACTCCGACAACGTGCTGCGCGGCGGGCTGACGCCGAAACACGTCGACGTGCCCGAACTGTTGCGGGTGCTGGACTTCACGCCTGCCAAGGAGTCGGCGCTTCGCCCCAACACCATCGACGACGGCATGGAGCTCGTCTACGAGACCCCGGCGCCGGAGTTCTCGGTGTCGGTGCTGCGGCGTCGACGGCGACCGGCTCGGTCACGAGGTCGATGCGCCTGCCCGTCATGACGGCCCGCAGATACTGCTGTGCACAGAGGGTTCGGCTGTGGTGCACGCCAAGTCCGGTGCGGTGACGCTGGAGCGGGGCGCCGCTGCGTGGGTGTCGGCCGACGACGGGCCGATCCGGCTGGTCGCCCAGCGTCCGACCAAGCTGTTCCGTGCCACCGTCGGGATCTAGCGGAGGGACGCGCGATGTCGGCCGAAGGTAGTGCAAAGGCGATTCTTGCGGCCCTGCTGGCCAATGCCGGCATCGCGGTGGCGAAGTTCGTCGGCTATCTGATCACCGGCAGCTCGTCGATGCTGGCGGAGTCGGTGCACTCGGTCGCCGACACCAGCAACCAGGGGCTGCTGTTGTTGGGCCAGCGGCAGGCGCGCAAGGAGGCCGACCCGCTGCACCAGTTCGGGTACGGCCGCAGCCGCTACTTCTACTCGTTCGTGGTGGCGCTGGTGCTGTTCTCGCTCGGATCGGTGTTCGCGCTCTACGAGGGCTACCACAAGATCTCTCACCCGCAGGAGCTGACCTCACCCGTTGTGGCGATCGTGATCCTGTTCGTCGCGATCTGCTTGGAAGGCTTCAGCTTTCGCACCGCGGTGGTGGAGTCGCGCCCGCTGAAGCGCTCGGGCAGCTGGTGGCGCTTCATCCGCACGTCACGAAATCCGGAGCTGCCGGTGGTGCTGCTGGAAGACACCGGTGCACTGATCGGCCTGGTGTTCGCGCTGGCCGGCGTCGGCCTGTCGGTGCTGACCGGAAACCCGGTGTGGGACGGCGATCGGCACCGTCGGCATCGGCGTGCTGCTCGGGCTCATCGCCGTCGTCCTGATGGTCGAGATGCACAGCCTGCTGATCGGCGAGGGCGCCACCGGGGAGGAGGATCGGGCCATCCGGGCGGCGCTAGAGCAGACCGAGAACGTCGACCGGTTGATCCATCTGCGCACGCAGTACCTGGGGCCCGAGGAGATGCTGGTCGGCGCCAAGATCGCGCTGGCGGCGTCGATGGACCTGGCCACGGTTGCCGCCACGATCAACTCGGCCGAGGCCGCGATCCGTGCCGCCGTACCGGCCGCCCAGGTCATCTACTTGGAACCGGATCTCGATCGCGCGCTGATGGGTTAGCGGCCCGCCTCTCGGCCAGCCACAGCCGCGCGTTGTGGCGGATGGTCCGGCCCACCAGGCGCATCGACGGGACCATGTACAGGCTGTCGAGCAGGCTGAACCGGCGCAGAAACCATTCGGCCAGAACGGGATCCGTCTCTGCCGCGCCGAGGAACTGGTCGAACAGCCCGCCCACCGGGCCGTACCACCACGGCGTCGGCCCGGACGCCCCGTGCAGCACCAGGTCGCCGATCGCGTTCATCGTCCACACCGGGAATGTCGACTTCGCTGTCGCAGTGCTGAATTCGCGGGCCAGGTCCGCGCCCGGCGACTCCAGCGCCCGCCGTAGATGGCCCGCCTGCAGCGAGGTCATCGTCATGCCCTGTCCGAACGTGGGGTTGTAGCTGGCCACCGCGTCGCCGAACGGCAGGATGCCCGAAGGGAATCGCTCCAGCTTGTGGTAGCGGCGCCACCGGCTGGTCGGGTACTTGTGGAACGCCACGTCACCGATGGGCTCACCCTGGCGGATGGCGGAGGCGATGTGCGGGGGGACGACTTCGTCTGCGAGCGAACACATTCCGGCGAAATCGTGCGGCGGCTCAGCCTTTGCCACGCCGAAGGTGGTCAGGCCCCAGGTGCCGTCCTCGTAACAGAGCATGCCCAGCCCGCGCGGCTGCTCCCGGAATGCGCCTGCGACGACGACCTTCTCGGTGATCAGGCCGTCAGGAATGCGCAGCTGATGGGTGGCATAGCTGATGCCGACATCGACGCTGCCCTCGGGCGGGCGCTCGAATCCCCACTGCTCCAACCAGACCGGCAGTCGGGTGCCGCGGCCTGCGGAGTCGACGACGAGGTCGGCCGGTATCTGCTCACCGGTGTCCAGCCGCACGCCGGTCACCCGCAGGAGCGCTGCGTCGAACGTCGGCTCGGTCACTCCGGCGTGCACGACTTCGACGTTGGGGATCGCCGTCGCCCTGCGCCGGATCTGCCACTCCAGATGCGGACGGCTCGGCACATACGCGGTGAACTCGTCGCGCAACTCACGCGTCGTGCCGAGGACGTGACCCGCGGCGCCGAAGTGGATGCAGTCCGGCCGGTTCCGCAGAATCGGGACACCCGCGGCGACCATGTCGTCGAGCAGGCCCGGGAAGTGCGTCTCGAGTTCCTGCGCGCCGCGGGCCATCAACAGATGCACGTGCCGGCCCTGCGGCACGGCCGACCGGTTGGCCGGATCCAGCGGGAAGGTCGTCGCGTTCGTACACCGTGACCCGGTCGAAGAAGTCCGACAGCACCCGCGCGGCACACATGCCGGCGATGCTGGCCCCGATGACAACAGCGTGTTCTCCGGTCCGCCCCATTGACGCCGATGGTAGTGCGCGGCCGACTCGCTGCGAGTTTACAAAAGATGCCTCTATGTCTAGACAGGCGACAAAACCAGCCCTATAGTCAAATCCATGACTGAGGGCAGATGTCGCACTTTCACAACTCGAGATCGACCAGTGGCGGGACAAGAAACGGCATCTGTGGCTGATGGGCCTGATCGCG
This sequence comes from uncultured Actinomycetota bacterium, assembly GCA_963813275.1. Taxonomy (GTDB): domain Bacteria; phylum Actinomycetota; class Actinomycetes; order Mycobacteriales; family Mycobacteriaceae; genus Mycobacterium. Next base: position 257,483 of record CAWEYH010000014.1, read on the forward strand.
CCGACGGCGCTGTTCGTGATGCTGCCGCTGGTGTGGGCGTTCAACCACTGGGGCTGGCACATCGCGGCACAGGTGCCGTTCTGGATCGGCCCGATCCTGCTCTACATCCTGTTGCCGGCGCTGGACCTGCGCTACGGCCCGGACGGGCAGAACCCGCCGGACGAGGTGATGGAGCGGCTGGAGAACGACAAGTACTACCGGTACTGCACCTACATCTACATCCCGTTCCAGTACGCCAGCGTGATCTTGGGCGCATACCTGTTCACCGCGTCCGACCTCAGCTGGTTGGGCTTCGACGGCGGGCTCGGCTGGGCGGCCAAGATCGGGCTCGCGCTGTCGGTCGGGGTGCTCGGCGGTGTGGGCATCAACACCGCTCACGAGATGGGCCACAAGAAGGACTCGCTGGAGCGCTGGCTGAGCAAGATCACGCTGGCCCAGACCTGCTACGGCCACTTCTACATCGAGCACAACCGCGGCCACCACGTCCGCGTCGCCACCCCGGAGGATCCCGCGTCGGCCCGCTTCGGCGAGACGTTCTGGGAATTCCTGCCGCGCAGCGTATTCGGCAGCCTGAAGTCGTCGTGGGAGCTGGAGGCCACCCGACTGCGCCGGGCAGGCAAGAGCCCGTGGCACTGGTCCAACGACGTGCTCAACGCGTGGGCGATGTCGGTCGTGCTCTACGGCGTCCTGATCGCGGTGTTCGGCCTGTCGCTGATTCCGTACGTCGTGATCTCGGCGGTGTTCGGCTTCACGCTGCTGGAGACCGTCAACTACCTGGAGCATTACGGGCTGCTACGGCAGAAGCTCGAGAGCGGGCGCTATGAGCGGTGCGCGCCGGTGCACAGCTGGAACTCCGACCACATCGTGACCAACCTGTTCCTGTACCACCTGCAGCGGCACAGCGATCATCACGCCAACCCGACCCGCCGCTACCAGACGCTTCGCAGCATGGAAGGCGCGCCGAACCTGCCGAGCGGCTACGCGTCGATGATCGGGCTGACGTACTTCCCGCCGCTGTGGCGCAAGGTGATGGACCACCGGGTGCTCGAGCACTACGACGGCGACATCACCCGGGTGAACGTGCATCCGCGGGTGCGCGACAAGGTGTTCGCCAAGTACGGAGCGGCGGCCGCCGCGATGACCGCCTACCGCTGCCCCGGCTGCGACTACGTCTACGACGAGGCGAAAGGCGCTCCGCGCGAGGGGTTTCCGGCGGGCACGGAATGGAGCGCCATACCCGACGACTGGTGCTGCCCCGATTGTGCGGTGCGCGAGAAGGTCGACTTCGAAGAAATGGGAGTGAAGCAATGAACGACTACAAGCTGTTCGTCTGCGTGCAGTGCGGATTCGAATACGACGAGGCCAAGGGCTGGCCGGAGGACGGTATCGCCCCCGGCACCCGGTGGGACGAGATCCCCGACGACTGGAGCTGCCCGGACTGCGGCGCGGCCAAGTCGGATTTCGAGATGGTCGAGGTCGCCCGCTCTTGAGGGCTACTCTCGCGGCTGTGAACGCCCGCGCACGTGAGGAGCAGATCGACTCAGGTCGGACCGCGCAGCGCATCCCCTACGCCGAGGCGTCGCGGGTGCTGCTGCGCGATTCGATTCTGGACGGGATGCGTGAGCTGCTGCTGTCCCGCGACTGGTCGTCGATCACGCTGTCGGACGTCGCGGCCACGGCAGGCATCAGCCGTCAGACGATCTACAACGAGTTCGGCTCGCGGCATGGGCTCGCCCAGGGGTACGCGATGCGGCTGGCGGACCGGCTCGTCGATGCCGTCGAGAAGGCGATCACCGGCAATGTCGGCGACATCTACGCGGCGTTCCTGGAGGGGTTCCGCGACTTCTTCACCGAGTCCGCGGCCGACCCGCTGGTCATCTCGCTGCTGACCGGCGGCACCAAGCCCGACCTGCTGCAGCTCATCACCACCGACAGCGGGCCGATCATCACCCATTGCTCGGCGCGACTGACGTCCACCTTCATGGAGAGCTGGGTGCGCGCCAGCGAGGAGGACGCCGGCGTGCTGGCCCGCGCCATCGTCCGGCTGGCGATGAGCTACGTGTCGATGCCGCCCGAAGCCGACCACGATGTCGCCCGAGACCTGGCACGTCTGATGACGCCGTTCGCCGAGCGGTACGGTGTCATCGAATCGAATTAGCCGCGGTTTGGGCGAGTACAGCCGCGCGGGCTAATATTAACCTAGCTAACTAATTGCGCGCGAGGATGAAGGACGAGCATGACTACGACTGAGCAACGGCTGACTGCGGATGTCCGCAACGGCATCGACTACAAGGTGGCCGACCTTTCCCTGGCCGAATTCGGCCGCAAGGAGATCCGGCTGGCCGAGCACGAGATGCCAGGGCTGATGGCCCTGCGCCGGGAGTACGCCGACGTGCCGCCCCTCAAGGGCGCCCGCATCTCCGGCTCGCTGCACATGACCGTGCAGACCGCGGTGCTGATCGAGACACTGGTGTCGCTCGGCGCCGAGGTCCGCTGGGCGTCGTGCAACATCTTCTCCACCCAGGACCATGCGGCAGCCGCGACCGTCGTCGGCCCACACGGCACTCCGGAAGAGCCCAAGGGCGTCCCCGTCTTCGCCTGGAAGGGCGAGACCCTCGAGGAATACTGGTGGGCCGCCGAACAGATGCTGACCTGGCCGGGTGAGCCGGCCAATATGATCCTCGACGACGGCGGTGACGCCACCATGCTGGTGCTGAGCGGCGCACAGTTCGAGAAGGCCGGCGTGGTGCCGCCCACCGAGGACGACGACCCCGCCGAGTGGAAGGTGTTCCTCGCGCTGGTTCGCGAGCGCTTCGAGACCGACAAGGGCAAGTGGACCAAGATCGCCGAGTCGGTCAAGGGCGTCACCGAGGAGACCACCACCGGTGTGCTGCGGCTCTACCAGTTCGAGGCCGCCGGTGAGCTGCCGTTCCCGGCGATCAACGTCAACGACTCGGTCACCAAGTCCAAGTTCGACAACAAGTACGGCACCCGGCACTCGCTGATCGACGGCATCAACCGCGGCACCGACGTGCTGATCGGCGGCAAGAAGGTGCTGATCTGCGGCTACGGCGACGTCGGCAAGGGCTGCGCGGAGTCGCTGGCAGGCCAGGGCGCACGGGTGTCGGTCACCGAGATCGACCCGATCAACGCGCTGCAGGCGCTGATGGACGGCTTCGACGTGGTGACCGTCGAGGACGGGATCGGCAGCGCCGACATCGTGGTGACCGCGACGGGCAACAAGGACATCATCACGCTGGCGCACATGAAGGCGATGAAGGACCAGGCGATCCTGGGCAACATCGGCCACTTCGACAACGAGATCGACATTGCGGCGCTCGAGCGCTCCGGCGCCAAGAAGCTGAACATCAAGCCCCAGGTCGACCAGTGGATCTTCGAAGACGGCAAGTCGATCGTGCTGCTGTCCGAGGGCCGGCTGCTGAACCTGGGCAATGCCACCGGCCACCCGTCGTTCGTGATGAGCAACAGCTTCTCCAACCAGGTGATCGCCCAGATCGAGCTGTGGACCAAGAACGACGAGTACGACAACGCGGTGTACCGGCTGGCCAAGCACCTCGACGAGAAGGTGGCCCGCATTCACGTGGAGGCGCTCGGCGGCCGGCTGACCAAGCTGACCAAGGAGCAGGCCGAGTACATCAACGTCGACGTCGAGGGTCCGTACAAACCGGAGCACTACCGCTACTGATTTCGCTCTGACCCGCACCGCGGTGGTCTAGCGTTCCGTCCCATGCGGAACGTGGGGACGACCGTGATGTTCGACCTGCGCGCACCCGGGTGGGGTACGCCGACGAACGAGCTGTATCGGGCCGCGCTGGATATGGCCGCGTTCGCCGACAGGATCGGTGTCGACGCGATCAGTTTGATGGAGCACCACGGCTCCGACGACGGCTATCTGCCGCAGCCGTTCACGATGGCCGCCGCGATGGCGGCGGTGACCGGGAACATCCGCTTCCTTCTCGGAGCCGTGCTGCTGCCGCTGCATGATCCGGTCGACATCGCCGAGCAGATCGCCGTCACCGACCTGATCTCGAACGGCCGGCTGAACGTCGTCGTCGGCACGGGCTACGTGCCGTCGGAGTTCGCGATGTTCGGCAAGTCGCTGAAAGACCGCGCGAAGCTGATGGATTCGGGTATCGACACCATCCTGCGCGCGTTGCGTGGCGAGCGTTTCGAGGCGGACGGCCGCCCGGTCTATGTTCGGCCGCTACCGGTGCAGAAGCCGGAGGACATCCTGCTCGTCGGCGGCGGCGTGCCCGCTTCGGCCAAGCGCGCTGTCAGACACGGGCTCGGTGTGGCGCCGATGAGCAGCGACATCGTCGACGTGTATCTCGACGAGTGCCGCAGGCTGGGCCGCGAGCCCGCCCGATATCTCCGGCCGGGGCCCGTGCCGATCAGCATCCATCTCTGCGAGGACCCCGGGCAGGGCTGGGCGGTGATCGAACGTCATGCGGTGTACGTGATCACCGAGTACGCGAGGTGGGCCGAACAGGAGGGCGATGCATCGACGTCGCCCTTCAAGGGCTTGACCGATCCGGCCGTGCTGCGCGAGGCCGGCCTCTTCGCGGCATGGACTCCCGACCAGCTGCTGGCCATCGTGCCCGAGATGCCGGACCATTCGAGGTTCCCGTTTCAGCCGCTGTTGGGCGGGCTGTCGCCGGAGGAGGGCTGGAAAAGCCTGAAGCTGCTCGAGCAGACGATGCCCAAACTCGAATCTGCAATCGCGGCGCTGGATTGACGCTAGATTCCTCCCCGTGGGTCGGGGGTTTCTGGGGTTCGTCGTCGCTGTCCTTCTCGTTGCGATACCGGCCCTGTCGCCGCCGGCGTTCGCCGACGACGACCCGACGAACGACGCGCACGACCCGTATTTCAACGAAGACGAGTACCAGGCGTTCTACACCCCGCCGGACCCGTTGCCGCCGGGCGCGCCGGGTGACCTGATCCGAACGGAGCCGTCTCGGCTGGTGCTCGAGCCGTCAGGCCAGCTCGGCATGATCATGGCCGACGCGACCCGAATCATGTACCGCAGCACTGATGTACACGGCAATCCGATGGCGGTCACCGGGACGTACTTCGAGCCGTACAACGCCTGGCCCGGCCAGGGTCCGCGACCGCTGATCGTCTACGGTCCTGGCACGCAGGGCCAGGGTGACCAGTGCGCGCCGTCGCGTCAGTTCAACCAGGGCATCCACTGGCGGCCGTATCTGGATCTCGCGTTCAACTACGAGGAGCTGTTCGTCTCGACAATGGTCGCGCGCGGGTTCGCGATCGTGATGACCGACTATCAGGGACTCGGCACTCCGGGTCTGCACACCTACGTCAATCGGGTCGCCCAGGGCAATGCGATGCTCGACGCCGCCCGCGCCGCCAAGAAACTGCTAGGCACGTCGCTTAAACCCGATGGCCCGCTTGCCTTTTGGGGCTACTCGCAGGGCGGGGGAGCGGCGGCGTCGGCGGCCGAACTAGCGCCGTCGTATGCGCCGGAGCTGAAGGTTGTCGGCACCTACGCCGGAGCGCCCCCCGCCGACCTGAAGCAGCTGTTCCCCTACGCCGACGGCAGCGTCCTCGTCGGCGCCGTCGGCTATGCGCTCAACTCGGTGATCACGGCCTATCCCGAATACGCCGACCTGATCCGGTCGAAATTGACGCCTCGTGGCGAAGACATGTTGTTCAAGGTCGCCGACCAGTGCGTCGCCGAGACGATCGCGAAGTTCATGTTCAGGCACTTGCAGCCCTACTTCAACGAAGACATCAACGAACTCGTCAACGAAGAGCCGTTCAGCAGCTTGTTCGACGAACAGAGGCTCGGTCGCTTCAAACCCAATGCGCCGGTGATGATCCTGAGCAACCGGTACGACCCGCTGGTGCCGTGGACGGCTGCCAACCAGCTCGGCCGCGATTGGTGTGCACAGGGTGCCGATGTGCAGTTCTGGACCAACGAGGAGCCGCCGTTCCTCAACAAGGCGATCGTCAACCATGCGCTGCCGATGCTCGTCGACGGCGGAGCGAGGCATGCAGTGGATCGCCGACCGTTTCAACGGCCTGCCGACGACGCCGAACTGCGGGGAGTTCTAGCGCGGAAGCCACATCAGTCACGTCGGCCCCCGCCGGACCCGACGACCGAGTTGCCCGCCTCAGAGCGACATTGTCGCTGAAGCATGGCGTCGACTAACAATGAACGACTTTGTCGCTCGAAGGCGGGCAGAGAGACACCCCCCTCTGCCGGAGACAGGTGTGGTGCCTGAGGTCGGCCGGCTAGGGCGACGGGTTACCGCAGCGGTTCTTGATGTCCATCAGTGGCTGACGGATACCGGCCAGGTCCGCCTGCGTCTGCGGGTTCGCCTGCAAATAGGCCTGCAGCTTCGAGTGCCGCTGCGCCGAGGTCAGCCCCTCCAGGCTGTTGAAGAAGTCGTTCACGTCAGGATGGGTGAACAGGTACACCGACGTCGACGCCTGCACGCCCGCCCTGACGCCTTCCAGATCGGCGGCGCTGCAGTTCGGCGGATTGGCGTTGGGGTCTTCGTTGGCGTGCGCCAGCGGTGCTGCCGCGAACAGCGCCGCTCCGACAATCGCAGTGCTCACGAACAGCTTCATGCATCCTATCTTTGAGCATGCTGTGACCGACCGCGCCGATCCCCAGTGGTTCCGCAGGAAACTCATAGGCAACCCGGGGTTAGGCTCGCCTGTGTGCTGATCGCGATCGAGGGTGTCGACGGTGCAGGCAAGCGCACGCTCACCCGGGGCCTGCGCGCGGCGTTTGAGGCCGACGGCAAGACCGTTGCCAGCCTTGCGTTTCCCCGTTACGGCCATTCGGTGATCGCCGACATCGCCGCCGAGGCACTGCACGGCGGCCACGGTGACCTCGCGACGTCGGTGTATGCGATGGCGGTGCTGTTCGCGTTGGACCGGGCGGGATCGCGCGAGGAGATCGATCTCCTGCGCACGGAGTACGACGTGTTGATCCTCGACCGCTACGTGGCGTCGAACGCCGCCTACAGCGCGGCGCGCCTGCATCAGAGCGCCGACGGCGACGTAGTCGTTTGGGTGCGCCAGCTCGAGTACGGGCGGCTGCACCTACCGCCACCCGACTGGCAGGTACTGCTCGACGTGCCCGCCGAATTGGCCGCCGAACGGGCCGAGCACCGGGCCAACACCGAAGCCGATCGCGCGAAGGACGCCTACGAACGCGACGACGATCTACAGCGGCGAACCGGCGAGGTGTACTCGGGTCTGGCCGCCGCGGACTGGTGCGGGCGGTGGCTAACGGCGGGTCCGGACGTCGACGGGGCCGCCCTCGCCCACCTCCTGCTGGGCCCCTAGCAGCGAAACGCCCAGCGTGGGAGCCGCACTTTATCTCGATCTGGTGACACCATGGACTCCATGAGGCAAAGGATTCTGGTCGTCGATGACGACCCTTCGCTCGCCGAGATGCTGACGATCGTGCTGCGCGGTGAGGGGTTCGACACCGCAGTCATCGGCGACGGCACCCAGGCGCTGACGGCCGTGCGCGAATTGCGGCCCGATCTGGTCCTGCTGGACCTGATGCTGCCCGGCATGAACGGGATCGACGTGTGCCGTGTGCTGCGCGCCGACTCCGGCGTGCCGATCGTGATGCTGACGGCCAAGACCGACACCGTCGACGTGGTGCTCGGCCTCGAGTCGGGCGCCGACGACTACGTCATGAAGCCGTTCAAGCCCAAGGAACTGGTGGCCCGCGTGCGCGCCCGGTTGCGCCGCAACGACGACGAGCCCGCAGAGATGCTCTCCATCGCCGATGTGGACATCGACGTGCCGGCCCACAAGGTGACCCGGCAGGGCGAGCAGATTTCGCTGACACCGCTGGAGTTCGACCTTTTGGTCGCCCTGGCACGCAAACCGCGGCAGGTGTTTACTCGTGATGTGCTACTCGAACAGGTGTGGGGCTATCGCCATCCGGCCGACACCCGTTTGGTGAACGTGCATGTCCAACGTTTGCGGGCCAAGGTGGAAAAGGATCCTGAGAACCCGCAAGTTGTGCTGACTGTTCGAGGAGTGGGATACAAGGCCGGACCCCGGACGCGTCGCCGCGTGCGACCGCGGCGCCGTGATCTTCGGCTCGAGGCGGCGCATTCATCGGCGTTCTGCACCACTGATACGCGGGTTGAGTGCGTTGAGTCGAGCCCTTGGCCTGGCCTGGCGTCGCTCACTGCAGCTCCGTGTGGTGACGCTGACGCTCGGCTTGTCGCTGGCCGTGATCCTGGTGCTCGGCTTCGTGCTGACCAGCCAGATCACCGACCGCATCCTCGAGGTGAAGGTCCGCGCGGCCACCGAGGAGATCGAGCGGGCCCGCAACACCGTCAGCGGGATCGTCGGCGGCGAGGAGACCCGGTCGCTGGACAGCAGCCTGCAGCTGGCGCGCAACACACTCGTCGACCGCAAGGCCGACGCGGGTGCGGGTCTCGCGGGCGCATTCGACGCCGTGCTCGTGGTGCCCGGTGACGGTCCGCGCGCCGCGACCGCGGCCGGACCCGTGCAGCAGATCCCCGGCGCCCTGCGGGACTTCGTCAAGGCCGGCCAGGTCAGCTACCAGTACGCGACGGTGCACAGCGAGGGCTTCTCCGGGCCCGCGCTGATCATCGGCACCCCGACGTCGTCGCCGGTCACCAACCTCGAGCTCTACCTGATCTTCCCGCTGAGCAGTGAGGAAAGCACCATCGCCCTGGTGCGCGGCACGATGGTCACCGGCGGCGTCGTGCTGCTGCTCATGCTGGCCGCGATCGCATTGATCGTCGCGCGCCAGATCGTCCTTCCGGTGCGGTCGGCATCGCGCATCGCCGAACGGTTCGCCGAAGGCCATCTCACCGAGCGCATGCCGGTGCGCGGCGAGGACGACATGGCGCGGCTGGCGGTGTCGTTCAACGACATGGCCGAAAGCCTGTCGCGACAGATCACCCAGCTCGAGGAGTTCGGCAACCTGCAGCGCCGCTTCACCTCCGACGTCAGCCACGAGCTGCGGACCCCGCTGACGACGGTGCGGATGGCCGCCGACCTGATCCACGACCACAGCGAAGAGCTCGACCCGGCGCTGCGGCGGTCGACCGAGCTGATGGTCAATGAACTCGACCGCTTCGAACTGCTGCTCAACGACCTGCTGGAGATCTCCCGCCACGACGCCGGCGTCGCCGAGCTGTCGGTGGAGGCCGTCGACCTGCGCGACACCGTGCAGAGCGCATTGGACAACGTCGGCCACCTCGCGGGCGACGCCCAGATCGACCTGATCGTCGACATGCCGACCGAGGAGGTCATCGCCGAGGTCGACCCCCGCCGGGTGGAACGCATTCTGCGCAACCTCATCGCCAACGCGATCGACCACGCCGAAAGCAAACCGGTGCGGATCAGGATGGGGGTCGACGAGGACACCGTCGCCGTCACCGTCCGCGACTACGGCGTCGGGTTGCGGCCCGGCGAGGAGAAGCTGGTGTTCAGCAGGTTCTGGCGCTCGGATCCGTCGCGGGTCCGGCGCTCCGGCGGCACCGGCCTTGGCCTCGCGATCAGCATCGAGGATGCCCGGTTGCACCAGGGCCGACTCGAGGCGTGGGGTGAGCCGGGCAAGGGCGCATGCTTCCGGCTCACGCTGCCGCTGATCCGCGGCCACAAGGTCACAACGAGTCCGCTGCCGCTGAAACCGGTTGGACGGCAACGTAAGTCGCGTCGTTCGGCCAGGGAACGCCAACCGGCGGGAGAGAGCGTGTGAGGCGCGCCTGTTCACGAACAGTGCTCCTCACGTGCGCGGCAGTCGCGTCGGCGTGCGCGATGGTGGTGATGCTCGCGGGTTGCGCCGGGGTGCCCAGTTCGTCGGCGCCGCAGGCGATCGGGACCGTCGATCGCCCTGCGCCGCCGAGCCTGCCGAAACCGACGCCGGGGATGGATCCCGATGTGCTGCTGCGGGAGTTCCTCAAGGCCACCGCCGACCCGTCCAACCGGCATCTCGCGGCGCGACAGTTCCTCACCGAGTCGGCGTCGAACGGGTGGGACGACGCGGGTAGCGCACTGCTGATCGACCGCGTCGTCTTCGTCGAAACTCGCGGTCCCGAACGGGTTTCGGTGACCATGCGCGCGGATATCCTCGGGTCGCTTTCGGACATGGGGGTATTCGAGACCGGTGAGGGGGCGCTGCCCGACCCCGGCCCGATCGAGTTGGTGAAGACGCCGGGCGGCTGGCGCATCGACCGGCTGCCGAACGGGGTCTTCCTTGACTGGCAACAGTTTCAGGAGACCTACAAGCGCAGCACGCTCTATTTCGCCGACCCGACCGGGAAGACCGTCGTTCCCGACCCCCGCTACGTGGCGGTGTCGGACCCCGACCAGCTCGCCACCGAGCTGGTCACCAAACTGATCGCAGGCCCGCGCCCGGAGATGGCGAACACCGTCCGCAACCTGCTGGGCCCGCCGCTGCGCCTGCGCGGTCCGGTGACCCGCGCCGACGGCGGCAAGATGGGCGTCGGCCGCGGCTACGGCGGCGCGCGCATCGACCTGGAGAACCTGTCGACCACCGACCCGCACAGCCGCCAACTGCTTGCCGCACAGATCATTTGGACGCTGTCACGGGCGGGCATCAACGGCCCGTATGTCATCAACGCCGACGGCGCCGCGCTGGACGACCGGTTCGCCGAGGGCTGGCAGACGTCCGACGTCGCGGCCACCGACCCCGGCGCAGCCGACGGTGCCGCGGCCGGGCTGCATGCGTTGGTCGGCGGATCGCTGGTGTCGCTGGACGGACAGACGCGCACCGCATGTTCCCGGACCGTTCGGCGTGACACCCAACCAGACCGCGGCAGCCGTCTCGCGCACCGGGCAGGAGGCGGCGTCGGTGGTGACGCTGAATGCGGGCGCACCGGACATGGCGTCGTCGCTGTGGGTCGGCCCGATCGGCGGAAATCCGTTGCAGGCCATGGACGGCCGCAGCCTGTCGCGGCCCACCTGGTCGCTCGACGATGCGGTGTGGGTGGTCGTCGACGGCAACAATGTGGTGCGCACCGTCCAGGATGCGTCCGGACAGCCCGGCCGCATACCCGTCGACATCACGGCGGTGACGACCAGATTCCCCGGCCCGATCGCCGAGCTGCAGCTGTCCCGCGACGGAACCCGCGCGGCGATGGTGATCGCGGGACAGGTGATCCTGGCCAGCGTCGAACAGACGCCGGGCGGTGGCTACGCGCTGACGTATCCGCGCCGGCTCGGCTTCGGCCTGAAGGACACCGTGGTGTCGCTGGCCTGGCGCACCGGCGACGACATCGTGGTCAGCCGCACGGATCCGCAGCACCCGGTCTCCTACGTCAACCTCGACGGGGTGAACTCCGACGGCCCGAGCCGCAATCTGCTGATGCCGGTCGGAGCCGTCGCCGCCAACCCGTCGACGGTGTACGTCGCCGATGCCCGCGGCATCCTGCAACTGTCGGGTTCGGCGGCCGAGAACGACCCGAGGTGGGTCGAGGTGCGCCCCCTGATGTCACCCGGCGCGGTGCCGGTACTCCCAGGGTGAACCGGAGACAGGGTTTCCTCGTTGTGCAGACAAAACACTTTTAGTGGCGTTTGCTATCTGCAAGGCCCAGCCCGCCGAAAGGTTCCGAATATGTCTCTTGATGACTTCCAGATCCCCCGCCAGCAGATGATCCGCGGCGCCGGCCTCGTGCTGACTGCCGGGGCGCTGACCGCATGCGGTGGCGGTGAGAAGTCGGCTTCGTCGTCGACGTCGGCGGCGCCCCCGTCGGCCGCCGCGGCCGGAGGCGTCATCACCAAGACATCGGATGTGCCCGTCGGGTCCGGTGTGATCGTCGAAGACATCGTGGTGACGCAGCCGTCGGCGGGTGTGTTCAAGGGGTTCTCGTCGAAATGCACGCACAAGGGTTGTGCGGTGAACAAGGTGGCCGACGGCACCATCGACTGTCCCTGCCACGGCAGCAAGTACAACCTGGACGGCACGGTTGCCAACGGTCCGGCGACGCAACCGCTGGAGGCGAAGGACGTCGTCGTCAAGGGCGATTCGATCGTGCTGGCCTGACCTTCGAGGTCAGTCCGGTATCGCGGCGACGATCTGCTCCTGGCTCAGCGGAAGCGAGCGCACCCGCACACCCAGCGCGTCGAAGAGCGCGTTGGCGATCGCGGCGGCGGTAGGGCCCTGGGCGCATTCGCCGACGCCGAGCGGGGGGTTGCCGTTGCCCGCAACGAGTTCGACGTCGACGGCGGGCACCTCGGAGAATCGCAGGATCGGGTACGTCTCCCAGGTGTCGCTGGTGACGTTGTGCCTGTCGAACCGGACGCGTTCCCTGAGCGTCCAGCTGGTCGCCTGGATCGCGCCGCCCTCGATCTGGTTGGTGGCCCCGTCGGGGCTGATGACCAGTCCTGCGTCGACGGCGATCGTCAGCCTGCGCACCCGCACCTGCTCGACCGCCTCCACCTCCGCGACGACGGCGCAGTAGGCGCTGGAGTTCTTGTAGCGGGCATAGCCGATACCGTGCCCGACCGAGTCCGACGGCGTCCATCGCTGCCAATTCGACCGGCGTGCAACCGCTTCCAATACCGCCCTGGCGCGCGGGTCCGACAGGTGGGCGAGCCGGAACTCGAGCGGGTCGCGGGCGGCGTCCGCGGCCAGCTCGTCCATGAACGACTCCGCGGCGAAGACGTTGAGGTGCGCGCCGAGGGACCGCAGCGCGGATGTGCGCAGCGGCATCGCCGGGATCAGATGGTTGACCACCTCGTAGGACGGAAAGCCGTACCCGGGAACGGCGTTGCGTCTCGTGCCGCCGCCGCGTTCGACCGGCGGCTCGGCGTTGGAGTGGATCGGGACGCGATCCCGGTGGCTGGTGCCGAGGAATGCGGGCGGGTTCGTCATGCCCGGCCTGCTGATGAAGCTGCCGCTCCAGATCTCGTGCCGCCAGGACAGCACGGTGCCGTCGGTCGCGGTGTCGGCGGAGATCCGGACCATACCCGCGGTTCCCAGCGGTGCCCAGCCGAGCTCGTCGGCCCGCGACCACACCACCTGGACCGGCCTGCCCGGCGCGGCGAGCGCGAGCAGCGCCGCGTCCATGGCGGCGTCGTCGGCGCCGTTGTGGCCGTAACACCCGGCGCCCTCGACGTGGCGGACGACCAATTGTTCTGGTGCCATGCCCAATTCGCGCGCGATCTCGCTGCGGAGGTTGTACACGCTCTGGCTGTGTGACCAGATCTGGAGTTCGTCGTGCTGTGCGAGGGCGACGGCGCACGACGGCGCGATGGACCCGTGTGCGATGAACGGCCGGTGGTAGGTCGCCGACGACGACCGGTGCGCCGCCACGACGGACGGCGACCCGTCGGTGAGGACGGTGGTTTCGGCGGGCGCCTCCATCAGGAACGCGGGCAGGCCGTCCTCGTCGGGCAGCGTCGGCTTCTGGTCCCATGTGGCATCCGCCCGAAGCCGCTCGGCCGCCCGCAACGCGACCTCTTCGCGCTCGGCGACCACGCCCAGAAAGTCGCCGTCGCAAACCACGGTCACGACACCGGGCAGCGCCAGCACAGCAGCGGTGTCCAACGTCGCGAGCGTCGCGCCCCTGGACGGCGGCCGCACCACGCGGCCGTACAGCATGTCGTCGAGGTGCAGGTCATGCACGTAGCGCGGTCGCCCGGCGAGCTTGTCCGGCAGGTCGATTCGCGATACGTCGGTGCCCACCACCCGGTAGTCCGAGTCGGGTTTCGGTTTGGCGCCACCGCTGGCGGGCCGGTCCAGCACCGTCTCATCCGCGAGCTCCCAGTAGCTGGTTGCGCCGCCGTCGCCGCCGCTGATCACGCCGTCTTCGACAACCAGATCTTCCTTGGGCACTGCGAGCTTCTCGGCGGCGATGGTGAGGTAGAGATCGCGTGCCTCGGCGCAGACCTCGCGCAGCGCGGCCCCTGACTGCTGGATGGACAGGCTGCCCGCGGTCATTCCCTCGTCGGGACTGAGATCTGTTGCCGTTGCCGTCATTTCGATCCGCCCGACGTCGACGTCGAGTTCCTCTGCGGCCATCTGCGCCAGCGCGGTGAGGATTCCCTGACCCAGCTCGACCTTGCCGGACCGCACTTCCACCGTGCCGTCCGACCCGATCCGCAGCCAGTCACCGAGACGTGGATTGGCCGCAAGCGTCGGCGGCAGCGCCGTGTCGCCGGTCACGTCGTGCCGCCCCGCATCTCGGCTGCGGCCGCGAGCACTGCGCGGACGACACGGTTGTGCGAGCCGCAGCGGCAGAGGTTGTCGTCGAGGGCAGCGCGCACGTCCGCATCGGACGGTTCGGGGTCCTCGGCGAGCAGGCGGGCGGCGCGCACCACGATCCCCGACATGCAGTAGCCGCACTGGGCGGCTTGGTGCGTGACGATCGAACGGGCGACGGGATGCGGTTCGCCGTCGGCGCCGAGACCCTCGATCGTCGTCACCTCCTTGCCGTCGACCGCCCACAGCGGTGTGTCGCACGAGTAAGCGGGGTGGTCGTCGACGAGAACGAGGCAGGCGCCGCACACCCCGAGCCCGCAGCCGAACCGGGTGCCCGTCAGTCCGAGATGGTTGCGCAGCACGTAGAGCAGCGGCGTGTCCGGTTCGGCGCGGACCTGGCGGGTGCGGCCGTTGACGGTGACGGCCGAGGCCGCGGGCGCCTCTTCTGCCATACACCCAGAATCACCGCCACGCGGTCGGCGCGCCAGCGAGATTCATCACCGCCCGTTGACAGGGTGATCCCCGAGAGCTAGTTTGCATTTATGCGAAATAGCGAAACAGCTGGTCGCTCCGGCCACCTGCTCAAGACGATCAAGGCCGTTTCAAGCCCGGTGCGGTTGGAGATCCTGTCGCTGCTGAAGGACCCCGTCGCGAATTTTCCACCCCAGACCGACGGCGACCTGGTCCGCGACGGTGTCTGTGCCGACTTCATCAGAGACAAGTTGGGGATCGCGGCCGCAACGGCGTCGCGTCATCTGACGCTGCTGACAGAGGCGGATCTGTTGATCGCGACGCGCAGGAAGAACTGGACGTTCTACCGCCGCGACGAGTCGGCGGTAGAACGCTTCACCGAATTTCTTAAGTCCGACCTGTGACGGAATATCCGATGAATCTCGCATTCAGTCATGTCGACGTGTTCAGCCGAATCCCGTTCGGCGGCAACAGCCTGCCGGTCTTTCCCGACGTAGGGAACCTCAGTGCCGAGCAGATGCTGCGGATCACGCAGGAGATGAGGCATTTCGAGGCCGTCTTTCTCCAAGCCACGGATCGGCCCGGCACCGTTCGTGCCAGGATCTTCGACCTGTTCGACGAACTGCCCTTCGCCGGGCATCCGATCATCGGCGCGGCTGCGGTCCTGCACAGGCGCTCGGGAGTCGGTGACGCGCAGAAGTGGTGGTTCGAATTAGCCGGCAAGACGGTCGAAGTCACGACCGAGGTGACCGCCGGAGGCTATTCGGGTTGGCTGGACCAGGGCACCCCGGAGTTCTTGGGGACGATCGATGACCGTGATCAGATCGCCCGTGCGTTCAACCTCGCGCGACGGGATCTCGTCACCGACCTGCCGATGGAAGTGGTGAGCACCGGTCTGCGCTATCTGATCGTGCCGGTTCGGCCGGGCGCATTGGCACGGGCGCGAATCTCGCGCGACATCGGGGAGTTGCTTCATGGCGCCAACGCCCAGTTCGCGGTCTTGTTGGATGAATCCGCCGTCGAAGTGCGGCACTGGAACAACGACGGAATCATCGAGGATGTGGCAACAGGTAGCGCCGCAGGCACGATCGGCGCCTACCGACTCCGCCATGGATTGGTCTGCGGCGGCCAGACATTCACTCTGGCCCAGGGTCGATTCACCGGCCGTCCGAGCGAACTCTACGTGCGTCCGGAAGGCAGCCCGAACCACGTCGAATCGGTGAACGTGGGCGGCGATGTCGCCTTCGTCGGGCACGGCACGATCGAGGCGCTTCCGTGACCGGCATCCGCATCGTCGATGCCGAAAGTATCCGCGCGAGTGTGGGTTTCGAGGACCTGATCGAGCCGGTGTCGCAGGCTTTCGAGGAGTCCAGCGCCGGCCTTGCCGACAACGGGCTGGTCGTGATGTTCCCCGCCGAACGCCCCGAAATGGGTGATGTCTATGTGAAGACCGGCACCCTGCGCGGTCACGACGTCTACATCGTCAAAGTGTCGCCATGGTTCAGGTCGAATGTCGAACGCAGACAGCCCCAAGGCGGATTCATCGGTGTCTTCGACAGTCGGACAGGGCAAACGCTCGCTCTACTGAACGACGAGCATTACCTTTCCGACATTCGGACCGCCGCGGCAGGAGCAGTTGCCGCGCGAACGCTCGCGCCGTCCGCCATCGATACCGCCGCCGTGCTCGGATCGGGCGTGCAAGCCCATTGGCAATCTTTGGCGCTGTATCGAGAGCGCCCGTTTCGAACCTTGTCGATCTGGGCACGTGACCGGCAAAAAGCCGAGCAGCTCAAGACCCGGCTCAGGGGCGAGTTGCCCGACGTCGAGATCCGCTGCTCGTCCGATATCGAACACACCGTTCGCAACGCCGACGTCTTGATCACCGCAACGCTTTCCCGTGAACCGCTGGTGCACGGGGCGTGGCTGCGCGAAGGCGTGCACATAACCGCTGTCGGCGCAGACGACCCGTACAAATGCGAACTCGACGTGACGACGCTTCAACGTGCTCGCGTCTTCGTGGACGCGCGGGATACCGCCGAGGCCAATGGTGATGTTCACCGAGCAATTCGCGGCGGCCGGTATTCGATCGATGAGGTATCGGGCGAGCTGGGTGACGTGATTTCAGGTAAGACCCCAGGACGCACATCCGATGACGACATCACCATCGCCAAATTCGTCGGGATCGGCGCGCAGGACCTCGTCGCGGCAGAAGTGACGCTGGCGAGGCTGTGACGTCTGTGAATGTCACCGCCCGCCACCATGCTGGCGGCATGCTCGACCTGGTGCTTCCCCTGGAATGCGGCGGCTGCGGCGCGCCGTCGACTCGATGGTGTGACGCCTGCGCCGACGACCTCCTGGTCCGGCCGGGCGAACCGCATCTGATCGCGCCCCGCGTGCACCCCGGCGTGCCGGTGTTCTCACTCGGCCGCTACGCGGGCCCGCGCCGCGGCGCCATCGTGGCCGTCAAGGAGCACGGCCGCACCGACCTGATCCGCCCGCTCGGCGCCGCACTGAAGGCCGGCATGGCGCAACTGCTGGCCTGGGGCGTGCTTGCGGCTCCGCTAACCGTCGTCCCGGCGCCCACCCGCCGCCTCGCGGCCCGCAGGCGCGGCGGCGACCCCGTCACCCGGATGGCGCTCGCGGCGGCCACGGCGGATCCCGACCACGACGGTCGCTCGGGCGCTTCGGATGACGGCCCTGGTCCGCGACTCGGTCGGGCTGTCCAGCGCGGCGCGACAGAGAAACGTCGCGGGCCGGGTCCGCGTGCGCATGCCCCGA
The DNA here is from genome assembly GCA_963813275.1 of uncultured Actinomycetota bacterium. Taxonomy (GTDB): domain Bacteria; phylum Actinomycetota; class Actinomycetes; order Mycobacteriales; family Mycobacteriaceae; genus Mycobacterium. The sequence goes on from CAWEYH010000014.1 coordinate 274,950, forward strand.
GCGGGCTTCGTCGGCGAGGTGCTCGTGGTCGACGACATCGTCACCACCGGTGCCACCGCGGCCGAATCGGTGCGCATCCTGCAAACTTCTGGCGCCGCCGTGGTCGCCGTCCTCGCCCTCGCCCACGCCTGACGTCCGCCTCTGACGCGGCGGCCAATTTCGGTGAGATCAAACCGGCGTGAAGAACTCAAAACAGGTGGGTCAAATTACTGGCACTACCGGGTGAACACGGACTACCGTCGGGGCCAACCCCCCGTGAACGCCTCACGGCGGCGCTTTCTTACGAAAAGCGCCAAACATCGCCCAGCAGCGGTAGGAGGTGAGTGATCGACACCTTGCACCGGCGAGCGGCGAAATCACCATAGGGCCGCCGGCGCATCTTCTGACAGGCAGGCACGCTGCGCGCGTGCGACGCGAAACAGAAACGAGTCGCCAAGCATGTCAATCCGTTCCGTGGAAACCGACCGCTCGATGATCGTTGAAGACGACCAACCCGCGCCCGCGCCTGCGGCCGAGGTCGTGGTCAAGGGCCGCAACGTCGAGATTCCCGACCATTTCCGCATCTATGTCGCCGAGAAGCTGGCTCGCCTCGAGCGATTCGACCGCACCATCTACCTCTTCGACGTCGAACTCGACCATGAGCGCAACCGGCGCCAACGCAAGAACTGTCAGCACGTGGAGATCACCGCGCGGGGTCGCGGCCCGGTCGTGCGCGGCGAAGCCTGCGCCGACAGCTTCTACGCCGCCCTCGAATCGGCGGTCTGCAAGCTGGAGAACCGGCTGCGGCGCAGCAAGGACCGTCGCAAGGTGCACTACGGCGACAAGACCCCGGTGTCTCTGGCCCAGGCCGCGAAGGTGTCGGCCCCCGACGCGTTCCTGCCGCCCGCCTCAGCCAACGGCGAGGAATCGGACGCCGACCGCGACGGCGCATTCCACGAACCAGGCCAGATCGTGCGCACCAAGGAACACCCGGCCAAGCCGATGACCGTCGACGACGCCCTCTACGAGATGGAGTTGGTCGGCCACGACTTTTTCCTGTTCCACGACAAACAGAGCGACAGGCCGTGCGTGGTGTACCGCAGGCACGCCTACGACTACGGGTTGATTCGCCTGGCCTGACCGCCGTGGGCGGGCGATTGCGCAGCAAGTCACCTACCATGGGTTGAGCTCAAGAACATCAACCCATAGGGGAATAGCGTGCTGTCGAAAGTGCTGCGTTTCGGTGAAGGCCGCATGGTCAAGCGCCTCACGCGGGTGGCTGACTATGTCAACACCTTGTCCGACGACGTCGAAAAGCTCTCCGACGCCGAACTGCGCGCCAAGACCGACGAGTTCAAGACGCGGATCGAAGACGGCGAAGATCTCGACGACCTGCTGCCGGAGGCCTTCGCGGTGGCCCGCGAGGCGGCCTGGCGCGTGCTCGACCAGCGGCCTTTCGACGTTCAGGTGATGGGCGGCGCCGCGCTGCACTTCGGCAACGTCGCCGAGATGAAGACCGGTGAGGGCAAGACGCTGACCTGTGTGCTGCCCGCCTACCTCAACGCGCTCGCCGGCAAGGGCGTGCACGTCGTCACGGTCAACGACTACCTGGCCAAACGCGACAGCGAGTGGATGGGCCGCGTGCACCGCTTCCTGGGCCTGGAGGTCGGCGTGATCCTCGCGCAGATGACACCCGATCAGCGTCGCGTCGCGTATGCCGCCGACATCACCTACGGCACCAACAACGAGTTCGGCTTCGACTACCTGCGCGACAACATGGCGCACTCGCTCGACGAACTGGTGCAGCGCGGGCACAACTTCGCCATCGTCGACGAGGTCGACTCCATCCTGATCGACGAGGCCCGCACCCCGCTGATCATCTCCGGCCCCGCCGACGGTTCGTCCAACTGGTACAGCGAGTTCGCCCGGCTGGCCCCGCTGATGGAGAAGGACAAGCACTACGAGGTCGACATCCGCAAGCGCACCATCGGCGTCAACGAGATCGGCGTCGAGTTCGTCGAGGACCAGCTCGGCATCGACAACCTCTACGAGGCCGCCAACTCGCCGCTGGTCAGCTACCTCAACAACGCCATCAAGGCCAAAGAGCTGTTCATGCGCGACAAGGACTACATCGTCCGCGACGGCGAAGTGCTGATCGTCGACGAGTTCACCGGCCGCGTGCTGCTGGGGCGCCGCTACAACGAAGGCATGCACCAGGCCATCGAGGCCAAGGAGCACGTCGAGATCAAGGCCGAGAACCAGACGCTGGCCACCATCACGCTGCAGAACTACTTCCGGCTCTACGACAAGCTCGCCGGGATGACGGGCACCGCCCAGACCGAGGCCGCCGAGCTGCACGAGATCTACAAGCTGGGCGTGGTCAGCATCCCCACCAACAAGCCGATGATCCGCGCCGACCAGTCCGACCTGATCTACAAGACCGAAGAGGCCAAGTACATCGCCGTCGTCGACGACGTCTCCGAGCGCTACGAGAAGGGCCAGCCGGTGCTGATCGGCACCACCAGCGTGGAGCGGTCGGAATACCTGTCGCGGCAGTTCACCAAGCGCCGCATCCCGCACAACGTGCTCAACGCCAAGTACCACGAGCAGGAGGCCGGCATCATCGCCGAGGCCGGCCGCCGCGGTGCGATCACCGTCGCCACCAACATGGCGGGCCGCGGCACCGACATCGTGCTGGGCGGCAACGTCGACTTCCTGGCCGACAAGCGGCTGCGCGAGCGGGGCCTCGATCCCGTCGAGACCGCCGACGAGTACGAAGCCGGCTGGCACAAGGAGCTTCCCCGGGTCAAGGAGGAAGCCGCCGCCGAAGCCGAAGAGGTCATCGCCGCGGGCGGTCTGTACGTGCTCGGCACCGAACGACACGAGTCGCGCCGCATCGACAACCAGCTGCGCGGCCGGTCCGGCCGCCAGGGCGACCCGGGTGAGTCCCGGTTCTACCTGTCACTCGCCGACGAGCTGATGCGCCGGTTCAACGGCGCCACGCTCGAGGCGCTGCTGACCCGGCTGAGCCTGCCCGACGACGTGCCGATCGAGGCGAAGATGGTCACCCGTGCCATCAAGAGCGCGCAGACGCAGGTCGAGCAGCAGAACTTCGAGATCCGCAAGTACGTGCTGAAGTACGACGAGGTGATGAACCAGCAGCGCAAGGTCATCTACGCCGAGCGCCGCCGCATCCTCGAGGGGGAGAACCTCGCCGAGCAGGCCCACGACATGCTCGTCGACGTGATCACCGCCTACGTCGACGGCGCCACCGCCGAGGGCTACTCCGAGGACTGGGACCTCGAGTCGCTGTGGACGGCGCTGAAGACGCTGTACCCGGTCGGTATCGACCACCACGACCTTGTCGACTCCGACGCGGTCGGTGAGCCCGGCGAGCTGACGCGCGAGGAGCTGCTCGACGCGTTGATCGAGGACGCGGAGCGGGCCTACGCCGACCGCGAGAAGCAGCTCGAGGAGCTCGCGGGCGAGGGCGCCATGCGGCAGCTCGAGCGCAACGTGCTGCTCAACGTGATCGACCGCAAGTGGCGCGAGCACCTCTACGAGATGGACTACCTCAAGGAGGGCATCAACCTGCGTGCCTTCGCCCAGCGTGACCCCGTGGTCGAGTACCAGCGTGAGGGCTTCGACATGTTCACCGGCATGCTCGACGCGATGAAGGAGGAGGCGGTCGGCTTCCTGTTCAACGTCACCGTCGAGGCGGTGCCCGCGACGCCTGCGGCCCAGGTGGCGCCCGTCGCCGCGCCGACCGGGCTGGCGGAGTTCGCCGCCCAGGCCGCCGCGCAGGCGCAGGAGAGCGGCGTTGCGACCAAGGAACGTCGGCAGCCGACGCCGTCGGCGTTGCGCGCCAAGGGAATTGACGACGAGGCGCCGCCGCTGACCTACACCGGCCCGTCCGAGGACGGGTTCGCTGAGGTGCAACGCCAAAGCGGTAACGGCGAAGGCAACGGCGGACCGAGGCACGCCGCGCCGAGCAGGCGTGAGCGGCGCGAGGCCGCCCGCCGTCAGGCGAAGGCGACGAAGAGGGGCTAGGTCTCCACCAGGGCGGCGATGCGCGCCAATGTCGCGCGCATTCCGTCTTCGGCCTGGCGCGGCATCGATCCCATCTTGAGCATGGGGCGCTGGCGGTCCCGGGACACGTCCCAGGTCTCGCGGACCAGCGTGCCGTCCCCGGTCGGGGTGAGCTCGTAGCGCCAGATGCGTCCGCCGACCAAACCGCCCATCGTGGTGGGTTGCCAGGCGATGCGGCGATCCGGCTCGAATTCGACGACCTTGTTGCTCATCGTGTAGGGCATGAACAGCGTCTCCGGGCGGCCCCGCATCCTCATCGAGAACGTGGTTCCCAGCTCCAGCGGGATCGAGGCCGCCGATGCGTGGTCCACCGTGCCCGACCCGTCGAAGCTGGAATGTCGTCCGGCGTCGGCCAGCAGCGCAAAGATCTCGCGTGCGGGCGCCTTGATGACGCGTTCGACGCTGACGGTGTCTCCCTGCACCGGTTCATTATCCGACCTGCAGCGCCACCAGGCGCCAGCGCCCCTCCTTGACTTCGATCCGGCCCGCGATGGCCCGGACGCGTCGGCCGCGGGTGTAGGTGGCGAACACCTCGGCGGCGCTCGGCTCGACGGTGGTGACGCGCAGCCGTACCCGCCGCAGTACCGCCGCCCTGTCGGGTCCCGCGCTGCGGGTCAGCGCGAAGACCATGTCCAGCAGCGCCGGCGTCAGCATCGGCCGCAGCTGCGCGATCGGCCTGCGTCGATCGATCACCTCCAACACGCGTCGCAGGGCGGCGTCGGCGAACGCAGCCGCTGCAGGAGGCGGCACTTCTTCACGGCGGTCGACGGGCCGCAATGGGCGCCGCGCAGGCCGGTGCAGCGCGGACGGTGACGGCGTCGGGCACTGCGGCGCGCCGCGGTCGTGCGCGGTGATGCCGAGCGGCGGGGGTTCGTAGTCGACGACCGGCGTGGTGAACGCGCCCGGTTCGAAGGGAATCTGCGATGCGGTCAACGGATCACTCCAGCGTTGCGTTACGGCTGCCACGGGCATCTGCCGGAGAGAAACAGACGCATTCATGATCCCATGGGTGGCGGGGGGTCGAACGCACCCGTGATGCGCCACCACAGATTCGGCGGCTACCGTGACGGGGGGTTCGGCGAGCATTGACGTCAATTCCAGGGGAGGAAACGCCGCGAATGGTGACCAGGTTGTCGGCGTCGGATGCGGCGTTTTTTGGCCTGGAGGATTCCTCGACGCCGATGTATGTCTGCTCGCTGTCGATTCTCCGCAAGCCCCGCAACGGGCTGAGCTACGAGGCCTTGCTCGCGACGGTAGAGCAGCGGCTGCCACAGATTCCGCGCTACCGGCAGAAGGTGCGCGAGGTGTCACTCGGGCTCGCCAAGCCGGTGTGGGTCGACGACCGCGACTTCGACATCACCTATCACATCCGCAGGTCCGCGCTGCCGTCCCCGGGCAGCGACGCCCAGCTGCACGAGCTCGTCGCCAGGCTGGGGTCGCGGCAGCTGGACAAGTCGCGCCCGCTGTGGGAGATGTACCTGGTCGAAGGGCTGGCCCGAAACCGGCTGGCCATCTACACCAAATCGCATCAGGCCCTGGTCAACGGCATGACCGCGCTCGAGATCGGCCACGTGATCGCCGACCGCACCCAGAAGCCGCCGGAGTTCGGTGAGGACATCTGGATTCCGGCCCGCGAGCCCAGCGACGCCCAGCTGGTGATGGGGGCCGTCGGCGAGTGGGTCGCGCGGCCCGGCGCACAGCTCGCTGCGGTGCGCAGCGCGGTGAAAGAGGTGGCGACCAACTCGGGGCAGCTGCTCGAAGTGGGCCGTCGGGCCGCCGACGTGGCCAGGACGTTCGCGCGGGGCACCGCGCCGTCCAGCCCGCTGAACACCCGGGTGTCGCGCAATCGCCGGTTCACCGTCGCCAGCGGGAAGCTGGAGGACTACCGCCACCTGCGGGCCCGCTACGACTGCGACGTCAACGACGTCGTGCTCGCGGTCATCGCAGGCGCGCTGCGCAATTGGCTGCTCTCGCGAGGCGAACCGGTGGCCCCGACCGCCACCGTGCGGGCGATGGCGCCGATGTCGGTCTACCCCGATGCCGAGTTGGACTCGTCTCGATCCCGGCCAGGCCATCAGCGAGGTGTCGCCGTTCCTGGTGGATCTGCCGGTGGGGGAGGGCAACGCCGTGGTGCGGCTCTCGCAGATCGCGCACATGACGGAGTCGCATCCGACGGCGGCCAGCCTCGTCGACGCAAGGACCATCGTCACGTTGTCGGGCTTCGCGCCACCGACGTTGCACGCCATGGGAATTCGGGTCGCCACCACATTCTCGGCACGGCAGTTCAACCTGCTGATCACCAACGTGCCCGGCGCTCAGAAGCAGATGTACATCGCGGGCACGAAACTGCTCGAGACGTACTCGGTGCCTCCGCTGCTGAACAACCAGGTGCTGGCGATCGGTGTGACGTCCTACAACGGGATGCTCTACTTCGGGATCAACGCCGACCGCGACGCGATGAGCGACGTCGATGTGTTGCCGACGCTGCTGCGGGAGTCACTCGACGAATTGCTGGAAGCCGCGCAGTAACCTCGCCTGATGCGCGTCTACGTACCGGCGACCCTGGCCATGCTGGCGCAGCTCGTCGCCGAGCGGTCGATGCGTGCCGTCAACGGGACGGCATTCGCGGTGACACCCGCGCTGCGGGAGTCCTACTCCGACGGCGACGAGGACGAGCTGGCCGAGGTGGCACTGCGGGAGGCGGCGCTGGCTTCGGTGCGCCTGCTGGCCGGGGCGGGCGATGAGCCACAGACCGACCGTCCGCCGCGCCGCTGTGTGCTGGTCGTCGAGACCGACGACGCGACCGCCCGGCCCGACCTCGACGACGCCGTGGTGCGGCTGTCGGGGCCGATCGCGATCGACGACGTGGTCGCCGCCTACGTCGACAACGCGGCCGCCGAGCCCGCCGTCACGGCCGCCATCGACGCCGTCGACGCCGCCGACCTGGGGGACGAGGACGCCGAACTGACGGTCGGGGACGCGCAGGACCACGACCTGGCCTGGTACGCGACGCAGGAGCTGCCGTTCCTGCTGGAATTGCTCTAATCCTGAAATTTTCGACTGGATACGGGAGCGTAGGTTACGGTACCGTAGGTTCCATGGCCAAGAACACGATCAAGGTCTCGGCCAACGTCGCCGATACGGTGCGGCCGAAGATCGCCGGCGCCAAGGAGCATCCCGGCTGGAACGCCCTGCGCACGATCGCCGGGCGGATCACGACGCCGCTGCTGCCCGACGACTACCTCAAGCTGGCCAATCCGCTGTGGTCGGCCCGTGAGCTGCGGGGTCGGGTCGTCGAGGTGCGGCGCGAGACCGTCGACTCCGCGACGTTGGTGATCAAGCCCGGCTGGGGCTTTTCCTTCGACTACCAGCCCGGCCAGTACGTCGGCATCGGTCTTCTGGTGGACGGGCGCTGGCGGTGGCGGTCGTACTCGCTGACGTCGAGCCCGGTGAAGGGCAGCCGGATGATCACGATCACGGTGAAGGCCATGCCCGAGGGGTTCCTGTCGACGCACCTCGTCGGCGGGGTGGCACCCGGCACGATCGTGCGACTGGCGGCGCCGCAGGGCAATTTCGTGATGCCCGATCCGGCCCCCGCGTCGGTGTTGTTCATCACCGGCGGGTCAGGGATCACCCCGGTGATGTCGATGCTGCGCACCCTCGTCCGGCGCAACCAGGTCACCGACATCGTGCACTTGCATTCCATCCCAACGGAATCCGACATGATGTTCGCGGGCGAGCTGGCCCGGCTGCAGGACCGCAGGCCCGGCTATCGGCTGCGCCTGCGCACGACGCGCGAGCAGGGGCGCCTCGACCTGTCGCGGATCGGCGACGAGGTCCCCGACTGGCGTGACCGGCAGACCTGGGCGTGCGGGCCGGAGGGCATGCTGACCGCCGCCGAACACACCTGGTCCGCGGCGGGCGTCTCCGAACAGCTTCATCTGGAGCGCTTCGCCGCAACGCGCGCGAAAGTGCACGGACAGGGCGGGACGGTTGAGTTCGCGCGAAGCGGGAAAACCGTCACCGTGGACGCCGCGACGCCACTGATGGACGCCGGCGAGGGCGCGGGGGTACGGATGCCGTTCGGCTGCCGGATGGGCATCTGCCAGTCCTGCGTCGTCGGACTGCTCGACGGGCACGTCCGGGACCTGCGAACGGGCGTGGAACACGAACCTGGAAGCCGGGTACAGACATGCATTTCCGCAGCGTCTGGCGATTGCGTGCTGGACGCGTAGGGTTTACTGGCCGGTAACCTACGGGGTCGTAGGTTACGGTAGCGTAGGGCGAAAGGAAGGAGACTTCAACGATGGCTATCACTGACGTTCCGGAATTCGCTCATCTGACCGATTCCGACATCGCGAACCTGGCTTTCGAGCTGGACGCCATCCGCCAGGACATCGAAGACTCACTGGGGGAGCGCGACGCGCGCTACATCCGCCGCACCATCGCCGCCCAGCGCACGCTCGAGGTGGCGGGCCGACTTCTGCTGGCCGCGAGCTCGAAGCGCTCCGCCTGGTGGGCGGGCACTCTGACGCTGGCCGCATCCAAGATCATCGAGAACATGGAGATCGGCCACAACGTCATGCACGGCCAGTGGGACTGGATGAACGATCCCGAGATCCACTCCTCGACGTGGGAGTGGGACATGAGCGGGGCGTCCAAGCACTGGCGGTTCACCCACAACTTCATGCATCACAAGTACACCAACATCCTCGGCATGGACGACGACGTGGGCTACGGCACGTTGCGCGTCACCCGTGATCAGCGGTGGAAGCCGTTCAACCTCGGCAACCTGCTCTACAACACCATCCTCGCGTTCGGGTTCGAGTGGGGCGTCGGATTGCAGCACCTGGAGCTGGGCAAGATCTTCAAGGGCCGCGACGACCGACAGGCGACTCTGAAGCGCGTCCGAGAGTTCGGCGTCAAGGCCGGCCACCAGGTGGCCAAGGACTACGTTGCGTTACCCGGCGGTGACGTCTCTGTCCCCTGCGGCGACCTTCACGTCGACACTCAAGGCCAACGCGGTGGCCAACGTCATCCGCAATGTCTGGTCCAACGCGGTCATCTTCTGTGGCCATTTCCCCGACGGCGCAGAGAAATTCACCAAGACCGACATGGTCGGCGAGACCAAGGGTCAGTGGTACCTGCGCCAGATGCTCGGCAGCGCCAACTTCGAGAACGGGCCCGCGTTGCGGTTCATGAGCGGCAACCTGTGCTACCAGATCGAACATCACCTGTACCCGGACATTCCGAGCAACCGGCTGAACGAGATCTCGTTCCGCGTCAGGGAACTGTGCGACAAGTACGACCTGCCGTACACGACCGGGTCGTTCCTGTTGCAGTACGGCAAGACGTGGCGGACCATCGCCAAGCTGTCGCTGCCGGACAAGTACCTGCAAGACACCGCAGACGATGCACCCGAGACCCGCAGCGAGCGGATGTTCGACGAGTTGGGTCCCGCGCCGCGGCGTGGCCTCAAGTCGGCGATCGTGGCCGTGCGTCAGCGGCGCGCCGAGAAGCGGGCCGAACGGACCGCCCGCGCCGCCTAGCGGATTGGACTACCGGGTTACAGTTAGACGGTGCCGCCTGAAGACCGCGCACCGAGATCGAAGCTGACCTCGCGCGGTGCCGCGACCCGCAACCGGATTGTGCTCGCCGCTGCGGAGCTGATGCACGTGCAGGGCGTGGCGACGACGACCATCGACGACGTGCTGGCCGCGAGCGCGACGAGCAAGTCGCAGTTCTACCAACACTTCGACGACAAGTCGGAACTCGTGTACGAGGTCATCACGCTGCGCGCCGACGAGATCCTGTCCTGGCAGCGGCTGCGACTGGAGAAGGTGGACTCGCTACGCGGGCTTCATCAGTGGCGTGACGCCATGGTGCAGCGCTGTGTGCTGCGCCGGGGGCTCTGGGGCTGCGAGCTGGGGTCGCTGGCCGCCGAGCTGTCCGACACCGACGACAAGGCCAGGGCGTCGCTTGCCGAGCATTTCGCGGAGTGGCGGTCGATCCTCGCCGCGGCGCTGGAGCGGATGCGCGACAACGGCGTGCTGCGCGATGACATCGAGGCAAGCGCGTTGGCGACCGGGCTTCTCGCGGCCGTGGAGGGCGGCTACCTGCTGTCGCAGACGGCACACGACCCACGGCTGATGCAGACATCGCTCAACGCCGCGATCGACCACATCATGTCGTTCGCCCCGGACAGCACCGAGCGGGCCAGTCGCTGACTGGCCCGCTCGGTCCTATTGTCTCAGTTGTCGCCGGGTATGGCGGTAGGCGCCGGCGGCGCCTTGATCTGCGGCGAGAACGGGTTGGGTCCGTTGGGATCGAGGCGCGGAGCCTTCTCCGTCGGGCTCGCCGGGGACGGCGTTGTCGTCGTGGTAGTCGTTGTGGTGGTGGAGGTTTCGGACGGAGCCTGCTTCTCCTGGCCACCGCACGCGGTCAGCACGCCCATCGAGATGATGCCGGCGATACCGAGCGAGGCGGCGACTCGACGCGTCGACCAACCAGTCTTCATGATGTAGTCCTGTTCGTAATCGGGGAACGATGCGATATACGAACTGAACTATATCGTCCAACAAGTGGTCAGGTCAATGCGACTATCGGCCTAAATTAGACTGATTAGTCCAATGTGCTGGCTGCGAGTCAGCTGGGAATGTAGTCGAACTTATCGGGATTCGGGCCCCTGCGCCCTTTTTCTCCCTTGTTCAGTTCACTGATGGCGTCTGCGTCGTCCGGGCTCAGCTCGAAGTCGAAGATGTCGAAGTTCTCCTTGATGCGGCTCGCAGTCACCGACTTCGGGAACACGATGTCGCCGCGCTGGATGTGCCAGCGCAACACCACCTGGGCCGGCGACTTGCCCGTGGCCGCGGCGATGCCCTCGACAACCTGGTCGCCGAGCACGGCACCCTGCGCGATCGGCGACCACGCCTCGGTCACGATGTCGTGCTTCTGCCCGTAGGCACGGACGTCGTCGTTGGTGAAATACGGATGTACCTCGATCTGGTTCACCGCGGGCACGGTGTCGGTCTCCTTGGCCAACCGCTCCAGGTGGGCGACCTGGAAATTGGACACCCCGATGCTGCGGGCGCGGCCGTCCTTCTTGAACTCCTCGAGCACCTGCCATGTCGAGACGAAGTCGCCGTCGTAGAGCGTCGGCAACGGCCAGTGGATCAGGAACAGGTCGACGTAGTCGAAGCCGAGCGCAGCCAGCGTGCCGTCGAAGGCGCGACGGGCGTCGTCGGGCCGGTGGAAGCCGTTGTTGAGCTTGCTCGTGACGAACACGTCGCCTCGGTCCACGCCTGCGTCGCGGATGCCCTGCCCGACTCCGGCCTCGTTCTGATACATCTCGGCGGTGTCGATGTGGCGGTAGCCGATGTCCAGTGCGGTCTTGACGGCATCGGCGGTGTCACCAGGTTCAACCTGGAAGACGCCGAAGCCCAGCTGCGGGATCTTGGCGCCATCGTTCAGTTCGATCGTCGGTACGTGGCTCACAGTTCGGTCCTCCTCTGTCGTCAGCCTGCCCGGTACTCCTACGGGTCAAACACCGTGCCCGCGTGATTTATGTCCCCCGATCGGAGGACACCAGGTTCATCCAGGCGGACGCCCGATCGCCCGACATACATCGGGTCTGCGCTCCGGCACTCTTGAGTCATCGCCGGAACACACCGGCCGACAAACTGAAAAACCAACTGACACAGGAGAACTCGAAATGATGAAGAACACGATCGCCCGTTACATCGCCCTTCCGGTCGTCTCGGCAGGCATCCTCGGCGGAGCCGCCCTCGGCCTGGCAGGGATGGCCAACGCCGCGACCCCGACCGGTCCGACGGGCCCCGGCTACTCGTACGCCCCGAGCGTCAAGGCCCAGCCGGCGCCGTCACAGAAGCCGGGCTGGCACAACCACCACGGCATCTGGCACGTCAACGCCCTGAACGGCAAGTGATAGGACCACCCGAATGAGGCCCTCCCCGAAAGGGGAGGGCCTCTTTTTCGTCGAGTCTGCGGGGAGGTCGCAATTTCGGCTTGATCGGCGATCTCTCAGCAGAATCGGCAGGTCAGCGCTTGACCGAGGTGCAGTAGTAGTTGTTGCCGATCGCCGTGGAGCCGTCCGCCCGCGGAATCGCAGGCAGTCCGGCATCGGCGAGCAGCTCTGAAATGTATGTCTTCGCCGACTGCCACCCGCGCTTCGCGAGAAAGTCGGCCACGTCGTTGCGCTCCCCGGAATAGCCGAGCTCGCCCAGCTCCAGGTCGAAGCCCTCGTCCCGCCAGCGCTGGGTGACCAGCTCGATCGACTTGCGTGTCTCTTCTCTGTCGAAACCATCCGTGGCGACCTCGGACGCCAGGCGGCTCCCGTCGGCGGACAGCGCGGTGATGTTGTCCAGCAGGCGGTCCTGGGCGTCGGAGGGCAGGAAGGGCAGCAGCCCCTCGGCGATCCACGCCGACGGCTCCGCGGCGTCGAACCCCGCGTCGCGCAGCGCGGCGGGCCAGTCATGGCGGAGATCGATCGGCACGACGCGCACGTCGGCGGTGGGCGCCGCCTTCAGTTCGGCGAGCGTTTCCGCCTTGAATGCCAGCACCGCGGGCTGGTCGATCTCGAACACCACCGTTCCCTTTGGCCAGCTCAGCCGATAGCCGCGGGCATCCAGACCCGAGGCGAGGATCACCACCTGGCGGATGCCCGCGCCGACGGCTTGGGTGAGGAAGTCGTCGAAGTACCTGGTGCGTGCGGTCAACAGGTCCGTCATCGGCTGCATGCCCCACGGCGCGCCGGGTACGTCCACGTCGGCGGCAGCGAGCTCACCGGTGGCCCAGCGGGTGAAGAAGTCGACACCGACGGCGCGGACCAGTGGTTCGGCGAACCGGTCCTCGATCAGGGCGGCCTTCGTGGCGCGTGCCCGGCCCGCAGCCACCATCGTGGCCGTGGCCCCGACGCTGGTGGCGAGGTCCCAGGTGTCGTTTTCGGTGCGTTGAGTCGTCACTTAGCCCATTTAACCCTTAGCTAGGCTAACGGGCAACGTCGAGCAACAGATTTCTAGGCATCTCGCAGCGTCGCCAGAAGGCGCCGCGCAGCGGCGACGCGGCCCGCCGCGGCCCCACCGAGGGTGTCCAGCGCGCACTCCGGATCGGCGGGCGGTCCGAGGTGGCCACATCCGCGCGGGCAGTCCTTGATCGCCTCGGCCAGATCCGAGAACGCCAACATCACGTCGTCGGGCTCGATATGGGCCAGCCCGAACGACCGGATACCGGGGGTGTCGATCACCCAGCCGGAATCCGCCAGCGGCAGCGCCACCGACTGCGACGACGTATGCCTGCCCTTCCCGACGCCGGAGACATCGCCGGTTGCGCGCTCAGCCTCCGGCACAAGCCGATTCACCAGCGTGGACTTCCCGACGCCGGAGTGGCCGAGCAGCACCGTCACCTTGTCGACCAACAGCGGTGCGACGGCGTCGAGCGGGTCGTCGCGGCCCGCGATTGCGATGGTCAGGTCCAGGTCGGCGAACTGCGCGGCGAACGGCTCCGGTGGTGCGAGGTCGGTCTTGGTCAGGCACAGGATCGGCGTCAGTCCGCCTGCGTAGGCGGCGATCAGCGTGCGTTCGACAAGGCCGGTGCGCGGCGGCGGGTCGGCCAGCGCGACCACGATCAGCAGCTGGTCGGCGTTGGCGACGACGACCCGCTCGGTGGGATCGGTGTCGTCTGCGGTGCGCCGCAACACGGTTCGGCGTTCACCGCGACGGACGATGCGCGCCAGGGTGTCCGCGCGTCCGGACAGATCTCCCACCACACCGACGTCGTCGCCGACCACGATCGAAGTTCGGCCCAATTCCCTTGCGCGCATGGCTGTCACCACGCGGTCGGGGTCACGGCCGATCGCACAGCCCCACCGCCCGCGGTCGACCGTCACCACCATGCCCTCCTGGGCGTCGGCGTGATCGGGACGGGTCTTGGTCCGCGGGCGTGAGCCCCGACCCGGCCGGATCCGGACGTCGGACTCGTCGTAGTCCCGAGGGCTCAAGTTCCTGCCTGGCCCGCCAGCATGCCGGCCCACATCTGCGGAAACTCGGGCAGTGTCTTGGCCGTGGTGCCGATGTCGTCCACCTCTACACCGGACACCCGCAGCCCGACGATCGCGCCTGCCGTCGCCATCCGATGGTCGGCGTAGGACCGCCACAGCCCGCCGTGCAGCGGCTGCGCGGTGATGACCAGACCGTCCGGCGTCTGCTCGCATTGCCCACCGAGGCCGTTGATTTCGGCGCTCAGCGCTGCCAGCCGGTCGGTTTCGTGGCCGCGCAGATGGGCGATCCCGGTCAGCTGCGACACCGACCCCGGTGTCGCCAGCGCCGCCAACGCAGCCACCGCCGGGGTGAGCTCGCCGACGTCGTGAAGGTCGACGTCAAAGCCGCCATAGGTCTGGGCGCCCTGCACTTCGAGGTATGAACTGCTGTGCCGGACAATCGAACCCAACTTCTCGAGGATCGCCAGGATGGTGTCGGCGGGCTGCGTGCTGACCGGTGGCCAGCCCGCTATCCGCACGATGCCCCCGCTGACGACTGCGGCGGCCAGGAACGGCACGGCATTGGACAGGTCCGGCTCGATCACCCAGTGCCGCGCGGCGATCGGCCCCGGGGTGACGCGCCACCGGTTGGTCTGTGTGTCGTCGACATCGACGCCCGCGTCGCGCAGCATCGCCACCGTCATCGCCACGTGCGGTGCCGACGGCACCGACTCGCCGGTGTGCACGACGGTCAGCCCGTCGGTGAACGCCGCGCCGGACAGCAGCAGCCCCGAGACGAACTGCGACGAGGCCGACGCGTCGATCTCGACGGTGCCACCTGCCACCGCCCCGCCTCCGCGCACCGAGAACGGCAGGCCGTCGCCGTCGATGTCCACACCGAGGCCGCGCAACGCATCCAGCAGCGGCGCGATCGGTCGGGCCCGGGCCTGTTCGTCGCCGTCGAACACCACGGTCTGCGTGCCTAGCGCCGCGACCGGGGGAACGAACCGCAGCACCGTGCCTGCCAGGCCGCAGTCCACCCGGGCGTCGCTGGACGGGGCGATTGCCCCGCTGACCGACAGTTCGGTGTCGTCGCCTTCGACGGTGACACCGAGCGTGCGCAGCGCGCCGATCATCAGGTCGGTGTCGCGGCTGCGCAGCGCGCCGCTGACGGTCGACGTTCCTTGCGCGGTGGCCAGCGCCGCGAGCACCAGCGCGCGATTGGTCTGCGACTTCGAGCCGGGACGGTCACCGTGGCGTGCACGGGGACCCCCGTCGTCGGCGCCTGCCAATTGCTCATCGGGTCCATCCTGCCCTGTCGGCTCTCTCTGCCACCATGGGATATATGTGTGGGCGATTCGCGGTAACCACCGATCCGGCGCTGCTGGCCGAGAAGATCCAGGCCATCGACGAGAGCACGGCGGCGACCAAGGGCAAAGACTCGGGCGGCCCCAATTACAACGTCGCGCCGACCACCACGATCAGCACGGTCGTCAAGCGCCACAGCGAACCCGACGACGAGTCGACGCGGCGGGTGCGGCTGATGCGCTGGGGGCTGGTGCCGCCGTGGGCCAAGGAGGGCGAGGGCGGCGGCCCGGACACCAAGGGCCCGCTGCTGATCAATGCGCGCGCAGAGAAGGTCACCACCTCGCCCGCGTTCCGCAACTCAGCGAAGGGCAAGCGCTGCCTCGTCCCGATGGACGGCTGGTACGAGTGGCGCGGCGAGAAGGGCGCCAAGACGCCGTTCTACATGTACGGCGGCGACGGGGAGATGCTGTTCATGGCGGGGCTGTGGTCGACGTGGCGGCCCAAGGGTGCGGCCAAGGACAGCCCTCCGCTGCTGAGCGCCACGATCATCACCACCGACGCGGCCGGGCCGCTCGCCGAGATCCACGACCGGATGCCGCTGACGATCAGCGAGCGCGACTGGGACCACTGGCTCGACCCCGACGCCCCGATCGACGAGGGGCTGCTGCGCGGGCACGGCGACCTCGACCGCATCGAGATCCGCGAGGTGTCGCGGCTGGTCAACAGCGTCCGCAACAACGGGCCGGAGCTGATCGAACCGGTCGAGCCGCAGCCGGAGCAAGCCACGCTGCTGTAGGCCTCAGCGCCGAAGAGCTGTCACCACCACGTAGGGCGCGTCGAACGCCACCAGGCCGTCGGCGCCGACGCTCGCGCGCATCGCGTCCGCAAAGGCGGCGAGCAGCTCGTCGCGTTTGGCGCCGTCGAGGGCGCCGAGCAGTGAGACATGTATCGGCGATTCGTGCGTCACCAGATACATCGCGTCGTCGACGGTTCCCAATTGCCAAGTGCACGTACCTGTTTCGATCGCGATGTCGTCGAAGAACGGGGCGAGCCGGTCGGTGATCGTTTCCGCCACACCCCATTGATCAGGGGAGTATCCCGTGGCGGGCGGTGCACCGAGCACGGTGACGATCGGCTTGAAGAACGGGGTGTCCGGATCGGGCACCCACGACGAGAACCCCAGCACGCCGCCCGGCTTGAGCAGCCGCGTGATCTCGGCGACCTGCCGGGTGGGCTCGACGAAGATGATGCCCATGTTCGACATCGCGGCGTCGAACGATTCGCCGGACAAACCGGTGTCGGAGGCGTCAGCCGTCACCCAGCTGACGGCCACGCCGGCCTGCTCGGCCTTCTGCGCACCGACCGCGATCAGCTCAGGGGTGATGTCGACGCCCGTCACGCGTGCGTCCGCGGCACTCGCGGCGAGCGCGACTGTGCCGGTGCCACAAGCCAAATCGACCACCTCGGCGCCGCTCAACGGGAGCCGACGCGCAACCGCGGACACCACCTCCGCCCCGACCGCAGCGATGTGCTCGCCGATCGCGTCGTAGCGACCGGATGACCACGTTGTGGGGGAGGACATGGCGCAAAGCGTGCCACGATGGCCTGGTGACGTCGTTGGCCGGCTACCCCGTCATCGCGCCGCCGCTGCCGCGGCCCGTGTTCTTCCAGCAGTTCTGGGCCGACCTGACGTTCATCCACTGGCCGGTGCGGCCGGCGGACGTCGCGCATCTGTTTCCGCAGGGAAGCCGCCCCGACGTGTTCGACGACGGCATGACCTACGCGGGGCTGATCCCGTTCACCATGCGGCGCACGGCGCTGGGCCCCGCACTCCCGCTTCCGTACGTCGGCACCTTCCACGAGACCAACATCCGGCTGTACTCGACCGACGACGCAGGCCGCCACGGCGTGCTGTTCCGGTCGCTGGAAACCGCCCGCCTGGCGGTGGTGCCCCTCGTCCGCGCCGTCCTCGGCGTGCCATACACCTGGGCGAGGATGCGCGTCGACCGGTCGGGTGCGGCCATCGTCTACGAAAGCGACCGGCGTTGGCCGCGGCGGGGCCTGCGCAGCAGGGTGACGGTTCTGGTCGGAGACGAGGTGGAGCCGTCAGCGCTGGAGACCTGGCTCACGTCGCGATGGGGTGCTCACACCCGCAAGGCGGGGCGGACGTGGTGGGTGCCCAACGAGCACGGTCCGTGGCCGTTGCACGCCGCCGAGATCGTCGAACTGGACGACGACCTGCTCGACGCCGCAGGGGTGACGACGGCGGGGCAGCCGCTGCGCGCGCTGTTCTCGCCGGGCGTGTTGGCCCGATTCGGCCGCCCGGCGCTGGTCAAGTAGTCGATTACGCAGTCAGAGGCGGCCCGGCTGCGGGACGCTCTTGTCATGACCGATCTGCATGTCAAGCCGCAGCTCACCACGATCGAAGTGCACAACCCGGCCGACGGCACCGTCGTCGGCGCAGTACCCAACGACTCCGCCGAAACCGTTGCCGCCAAGGCCCGCGAACTGCGACTGCACCAACCCGAATGGGAGGCGCTCGGTCCGACGGGCCGCAAAGGGTGGCTGATGAGATTCCAGGAGTGGATCCTCGACAACGCCGAGCACATCACCGACATCGTGCAGTCCGAGAGCGGCAAGCCCAGGGCGGAGGCTGCGACGGAAGCGCCCGCCTCGGCCGACAGCCTGAACTACTGGGCCCGCAACGCCGAGAAGTTCCTGGCGGACACGCATTCCATGCCGCACACGCCGCTGCTTCTGGTCAAGCGACTGACCACCGTCCACCGGCCCTATCCGCTCGTCGGGATGATCGCGCCGTGGAACTTCCCGTTCGCAATGGCAGGCATGGACGTCCCGCCCGCGCTCGCCGCGGGGGCCGCGGTTCTGTTGAAGCCCTCCGAAGTCACCCCGCTCTCTGGAGTGGAGTTCGTTCGCGGCTGGACCGAGATCGGCGCTCCGCCTGTGCTGGGGGTCGCAACTGGTGAGGGCGGAACCGGTGCGGCAGTCCTGGCCAACGTCGACTGCGTTCAATTCACCGGGTCGACGGCCACCGGGCGCAAGGTCGCAGTCGCGTGCGCGGAACGCCTGATTCCCTACAGCCTGGAACTCGGCGGCAAGGACCCGGCGATCGTGCTCGCCGATGCCGACCTCGACCGCGCCGTCAACGGCATCACATGGGGCGGCGTGTTCAACTCCGGCCAGGCGTGCGTCGGGGTCGAGCGCGTGTACGTCGAGGCGCCGGTGTACGACGAATTCGTCGCAAAGCTCACCGACAAGGTGGCCTCCCTGCGGCAGGGCCAAGATGACCGCCGATACCGATACGACGTCGGCGCGATGGCCACCCAGGCACAGCGCGACCTGGTCGCCCGCCATGTCGACGAGGCGGTAGCTGCGGGCGCTCGGGTCACGACCGGCGGTAAGCCGACGGGGACAGGCACGTTCTTCCAGCCGACGGTGTTGACCGACGTCGACCACTCCATGACAGTCATGCAGCAGGAGACTTTCGGTCCCACGCTGCCGGTCGTCAAAGTGGCCGACGAGGACGAGGCGGTCCGGCTGGCCAACGACTCGAACTACGGGCTGTCGGCGACGGTGTGGACCCGCGACCACGCCAGAGGCGAACGACTCGCCAGGCGGATCGATGCGGGCGGGGTGAACATCAACGACATGATGAGCAACCTGTTCAGCTTCGCGTTGCCGATGGCCGGCTGGAAGAACTCCGGAGTCGGATACCGCAACGGCGGCGCCCACGGCATGTTGAAATATTGCCGCCCACAAGCGATTACGATACCTCGCGTTCCTGTGCAGTCCAATGAGGTGATGTGGTACCCCTATTCGCGACGCAAGGCCCGACTGGCGATGGGCATCATGCGGGCCGCCGCCGCACACGGCCTGAGACGGTTCGGCATCAAGCCGAAGGGTGGACACAAATGAAGTGCCAGGGGGCGATTCTGCGGGGCATCGGTGGTGACTGGGAGATCGAGGAGATCACGCTCGACCCGCCGCGGGAGGGCGAGGTGCTGGTGAAGATGGCGGTCGCCGGCATCTGCCACTCCGACGACCACTACTCCACCGGCGACGGCGTCTTCTCGCCCGGTCTCGCCGCAATGGTGGAGGCGATGGGCGGCACCACCCCGGAGTACTTTCCGTTGCTCGGTGGACACGAGGGCGCGGGCGTCGTCGAAGAAGTCGGCCCGGCGGTTCGGTCGGTTCGGCCCGGCGATCGCGTCGCCACGTCGTTCATTCCGGCGTGCGGCAGATGCCGGTGGTGTGTTTCGGGCATGACCTACCTGTGTGACAACGGAGCCATGATGTTCGACAAGGCGATGGTGACGGACGGCACGGCGCGACGTCATCTTGGAGACGAGGACCTCACCGCGATGACGCAACTCGGCACATTCGCCGAGTATGCCGTTGTCGCAGAGGAATCGATCATCAAGATCGACGATTCGGTTCCGTTGGAAGCCGCGTCGCTGGTGTCCTGCGGCGTGACCACCGGTTGGGGATCGGCGACAGTCGGAGTCGGAACCCAACCCGGCGACACAGTGGTCATCGTGGGCACGGGCGGGGTGGGGATCAATGCCGTGCAGGGTGCCCGCGCTGCGGGTGCGAGGACCATCATCGCGGTGGATCCTGTTGATTTCAAGCGTGATTCGGCCAAGTTCTTCGGTGCGACGGAGACGGCCGCATCCGTGGAGGAAGCCATTCCGATGGTGCAGGAGCTGACGGCAGGGGTGATGGCCGATCGGGTGGTGCTCACACCGAGCGTGCTCCCCGCCGAAATGATCGCGCCTGCGATGATGTTGACCCGCAAGGGCGGAACGTGTGTGATGACGGCGATTCCGAAGATCGACGTCAACATCGTGCCGCTGATACTCGTGGACTTCATCCAGTCGTGCAAGACCCTCAAGGGGCTGCTGTACGGCGGAATGAATCCCCGGGCGAGCATGCCGATGCTGTTGGACATGTATCGCAACGGCAGCCTCAAGCTCGACGAGTTGATCACGAAGCGCTACCGGCTGGATCAGATCAACGAGGGCATCACCGACATGCGCGAAGGCCGAAACATCCGCGGCATCATCGAATTCGACTGACGGCTACGGCCCGTTGTAGCCGGGCGGATTCGGCGTGTCGACCCACAGGTCGACGCCGAGGTCCGAGCCAGGCACGCAGTCGTAGACCGACAGGTCGGTGACGCCCGACTCGAGAAGCACGTCCTCGCACAGCAAGGCGTTGCCGGTGTACTCGCGGGCGGGCTTGTTCAGCACGACGTAGGCGGCGTCGGCGTACACCTGCGGCTTGCGGGCCCGGCCCATCGCCTCGTCGCCGCCGAGCAGGTTCTGCACCGCGGCGGTGGCCACCAGCGTGCGCGGCCACAACGTGTTGGAGGCGATACCCTCGCCGCGCAGCTCTTCGGCCATCGCCAAGGCGCACAACGACATTCCGTACTTGGCCATCATGTACGCGGTGGGCTTGAGCCATTCCGGCTCCAGCCGCACCGGCGGCGACAGCGTGAGGATGTGCGGGTTATCGCGGCCGACCATGTGCGGTATGCAGGCCTGCGACACCGCGTATGTGCCGCGCACCTGGATGCCGTTCATCAGGTCGAACCGCTTGAGCGGCACCTCGGTGATCGAGCCCAGGTTGATCGCCGACGCATTGTTCACGCAGATGTCGATGGCACCGAACTGCTCGACCGTCTTGGCCACGGCTCCCGCCACCGAGTCGCCGTCGCGGATGTCCCCGACGATCGGCAACGCCTGCCCACCTGCGTCCTCGATTTCCTTGGCCGCGGTGTAGACGGTGCCGGACAGCTTCGGGTGCGGTTCGGCGGTCTTGGCGATCAGCGCGATGTTGGCCCCGTCGGCGGCCGCCCGCTTGGCGATCGCCAGCCCGATGCCGCGGCTGGCGCCCGAGATGAACATGGTCTTGCCGGCAAGCGTCATGAGGCCACCTTATTGCCGCGAAACGGAATTCCGGCAGGCCCGTACTCGAACTTTCGCTGCTAATTCCGTTTCGGCGGTCACGACGCGCGAATGTCGGCGGTCACGGCCTCGGTCAGCCGGATCAGGTCCCGCGGGTGCACCGCGACGTCCCAGCCGCGCTTGCCCGCGCTGCACAGCATGCGGTCCCAGCGCAGCGCCGAGCTGTCCACCACCGTCGGCAGCCGCTTGCGCTGGCCCAGCGGCGAGATGCCACCGATCACATAGCCCGTCGACCGTTCGGCCGCCGCCCGATCGGCCATGGTGGCCCTTGGCACTCCCAGCGCCGCCGCGGCGGCCTTGAGAGACAGCTGGGACCCCACCGGCAGCACGGCGACGGCCAGCCCCTTCGGCAACGCGATGACCAGCGTTTTGTACACCTGTCCGGGATCCACCCCGTCGACGCCCGCGAGCTCGTTGACGGCCTCATCGCCGAACGACTCGTTCCGCGGGTCGTGGTGGTATCGCAGCAACTCGTGCGGGACATCGGCGGCCAACAGCGCCGTGATCGCCGGGGTAGCTGCGCGCGCCACCGAATCAGCCTAGCCAGGGAACAACGGGGGCCATGCCCGCTGTTGTTCGGGGTGGTCTGGACCACAGCAGAGTCCAGCGGAAAAAGATGTCGACCTCAACCTCTAGGATTGAAGAAGGGGGTACCCAGGTGCCAACACTGGCCATCGACGGCCCTGTACGTCCGGTGCAGTTACTCGACGTGATTGGTGGCACCTCTACGGAAGGGACGGTGTTCCCAAGGATGACCGACATCGACGGGTCGGCGCCCGTGAGATCCGAAGAGTCCGACGCCGAGCTGACCGCGCGGTTCGAGCGCGACGCGATTCCCCTGCTCGACCAGCTGTACGGCGGTGCGCTGCGCATGACGCGGAATCCGGCCGACGCCGAAGACCTGCTGCAGGAAACCATGGTGAAGGCCTACGCCGGCTTCCGCTCGTTCCGCGAGGGGACCAACCTCAAGGCGTGGCTGTACCGGATCCTGACCAACACCTACATCAACAGCTACCGCAAGAAGCAGCGCCAGCCCGCGGAGTATCCGACCGACGAGATCACCGACTGGCAGCTGGCCGCCAACGCCGAGCACTCATCGACCGGGCTGCGGTCGGCCGAGGTCGAGGCCCTGGAGGCACTTCCGGACAGCGAGATCAAGGAAGCTCTGCAGGCGCTGCCTGAGGAGTTCCGGATGGCGGTGTACTACGCCGACGTCGAAGGCTTCCCGTACAAGGAGATCGCCGAGATCATGGAAACACCCATCGGGACGGTGATGTCCCGGCTGCACCGCGGCAGGCGCCAACTCCGCGAGTTACTGGCCGATGTGGCCAAGGATCGTGGTTTCATTCGGGGACAGCTCGACACCCCCGAGGAGGTGTCGTCATGACCGACGACGAGCGCTGGACCCCGCCGATCGGGCCGGTAGACCCCCAACACCCCGAGTGTGCCGCGGTCATCGCCGAGGTATGGACGCTGCTCGACGGCGAGTGCACCGCGGAAACCCGCGACAAGCTGCGGCATCACCTCGAGGAATGCCCGGCATGCCTGCGCCATTACGGCGTGGAGGAGCGGGTGAAGCGGCTGATCGCCGCCAAGTGCGGTGGTGAGAAGGCGCCGCAGGGACTTCGTGAGCGGCTGCGCATCGAGATCAGCCGCACCACCATCATCCGCCGCTGAAACGGCGAAAGCGCCCCTTAGGAGTTGGGGCGCTTTCCGTGATTTGCCTTTGAGTGCTTGCGGTCACGTTTCTTGCGGCCACGCTTGGCCATGACGTTCCTCCATCTGGTTGTACCCGGCTACCAGTGTCTCATGGCGCTGCGACTGCTCTGACCCGCCGGCGTTGTGGTTCGATAGAACGGCATGCAGCAGCCGAAAGGGGTGAAGATGGCCGAGGATGTTCGCGCCGAGATCGTGGCCAGTGTGCTCGAGGTCGTGGTCAGCGAGGGCGACCAGATCGGCGAGGGGGACACCCTGGTGCTGCTGGAGTCGATGAAGATGGAGATCCCCGTGCTGGCCGAGGTGGCAGGCACGGTGAGCAAGGTGAGCGTGTCCGTTGGCGACGTCATCCAGGCCGGCGACCTCATCGCGGTGATCAGCTAGCCGGAGTAGGGCCCGATGTCCACCCTCGGTGACCTGCTCGCCGAGCACACGATGCTGCCCGGCAGCGCCGTCGACCATCTGCACGCCGTGGTCGGCGAGTGGCAGCTGCTGGCCGATCTGTCCTTCGCCGACTACCTGATGTGGGTGCGCCGCGACGACGGCGCGCTGGTCTGCGTGGCACAGTGCAGGCCCAACACCGCGCCGACCGTGCTGCTGACCGACGCGGTCGGCACCGTCGCGGGCGCCCGCGACATGCCGCTGATCACGGCGGCCTTCAAGTCCGGCGCGATCGGACGGGAAAGCGAAGAGGGACAAGCGGATTCGGCAGCAGACGGTGACATCTCGATGGAGGCCGTTCCGGTCCGCCACAACAATCACGTCGTGGCCGTGCTGACCCACCAGACCGCGGTCGCGGCCCGCAAGGCCAGCCCGCTGGAACGCGCGTACCTGGACTGTGCGGGCGACCTGTTGCACATGCTGTCCGAGGGCACCTTCCCCAATGTCGGTGATCTGCCGATGTCGCGGTCCAGCCCGCGCGTCGGCGACGGTTTCATCCGGCTCGACGTGGCCGGTGTCGTGGCCTTCGCCAGCCCGAACGCGTTGTCGGCCTATCACCGCATGGGCCTGACCGCCGAACTGGAGGGGCAGAACCTGGTCGCGGTGACCAGACCGCTGATCTCCGACCCGTTCGAGGCGCAGGAACTCGCCGACCACGTCCGGGACTCGCTGGTCGGCGGCTCCAGCATGCGGATGGAGGTCGACGCGGGCGGCGCCGCGGTGCTGCTGCGCACGCTGCCGTTGGTGGTGCGACGGCAAGGCGGCGGGCGCTGCCGTGCTGATCCGCGACGTCACCGAGGTCAAGCGGCGCGACCGCGCGCTGCTGTCCAAGGACGCCACCATCCGCGAGATCCACCACCGGGTGAAGAACAACCTGCAGACCGTCGCGGCGCTGCTGCGGCTGCAGGCTCGGCGCACCAACAACGCCGAGGGCCGCGAGGCGCTCATCGAGTCTGTGCGCCGGGTGTCGTCGATCGCGCTGGTGCACGACGCGCTGTCGATGTCGGTGGACGAGGAGGTCAACCTCGACCAGGTGGTCGACCGGATCCTGCCGATGATGAATGACGTTGCCACCGTTGACAGGCCGATCCGCATCAGCCGCGACGGCGATCTCGGTGTGCTCGACGCGGACCGCGCCACCGCGCTGGTCATGGTGATCACCGAGCTGGTGCAGAACGCCATCGAGCACGCCTTCGACGGCGTCACCAAGCGGCGGCTGCGTGACGATCCGCGCGGAGCGGTCGGCGCGCTGGCTCGACGTCGTCGTTCACGACGACGGCCGCGGCCTTCCCGACGGGTTCAGCCTGGAGAAGGCCGACCGGCTGGGTCTGCAGATCGTGCGGACGCTGGTGTCAGCGGAGCTGGACGGCTCGCTCGGCATGCACGCCGCGCCCAGCGGTGGCACCGATGTGGTGCTGCGGGTGCCGATCGGCAGGCGCGCGCGGCTTGCGCAGTAGCTCGGCCGTTTATGCGAATTGCCACGTCACTGCGCAATTCGGACAAATTGCATTTGCACACAGTGACGGCCCCGACATTTTCGTCGGGGCCGCATCTGTTGGATCGTTGCGAGGCTAGACGCCGGTGCGAGCCTTGGTGCGGGCGTTGCGACGCTTGAGCGCGCGCCGCTCGTCTTCGCTCATGCCGCCCCATACGCCGGCGTCCTGGCCGGAGTCCAAAGCCCAGGTCAGGCACTCCGTGGTCACCGGGCAGCGGTTACACACGAGCTTCGCGTCAGCGATCTGCGCAAGCGCCGGACCGCTGTTTCCCACCGGGAAGAACAGTTCCGGATCCTCGTCGCGACAGACCGCCTTGTGGCGCCAATCCATGTTGTCTAACTCTCCTCACTATGTGCGCAGCGGGGCGCACGAGCTTTTCTTCGGCTGTTAACGCGTGCACATAAATGTTTCTGCACTGTTGCTTGCTTCCGATGCTTTCACAGGCTGAACAGATGTCAATACTCGCGAGTTAACAAGTGGGCAATGTCACTAACGAGGGTCGTTAGCGGAACCCTCATTCGTTTGTACTACACTGCACTCACTTGCGCCCTAAATAATTTGGGCTGGTGCCTTCTACGCAGGTCAGCGCGCTTTTACCGGCGGCGCGACCACGGCAAGGGCTTCGGGAACCGCCCGGAATGTGACATCGTCGCGCAGTCCGAGGTAGTCGCCGTCGATCTGGCAGGCCACCGGCGTGGCGCTGGTCACCCGAACCCAGGCCAGGTCGTCATCGCGGATCAGGTGCTTGGCGCGCAGCTTGGGCTTGCGCGACAGCATCTGCCGGACCAGCCGCAGGTTCGCCCAGACATTCATGCTGGTCGTTGCGAATACGCCCAGGCCCGTTTCGAAGGTGGTCGTCGGGTTCGTCCACACCGGCCGGGCGTTGGCGTAGGTCCACGGGCTGGAGTTCGACACGAACGCGAAGTGCACGCCCGCCACGGCGTCCCGGTCGGGCAGGTGCAGCGTCAGCACCGGCTCCTTTCGGGCGCTGGCCAGCACTTCCCGCACGGCGACGCGGATGTAGCGCGCGGCGGTGACCTTGCGGCCCTTGTCCCGCTGGGCTTCCACCGCCGCCACCACCTCACCGTCCACGCCCATCCCGGCGGTGAAGACTCCCCAGCGCTCTCCGCAGTCCATCAGCCCGATGCGCCGCCACGCCTTTGATCGACGGTGCTCGCCGAGCAGGTCGATGAGCTGGTTGGTGGCCTCGATGGGGTCGGGGCTGATGCCCAGTGCTCTGGCGAACACGTTGGCCGAACCGCCCGGCACCACGCCGACGGCGGGCGCACCGGGATGCGGGATCCCGCCGCATTCACCCAGGATGCCGTTGACCACCTCGTTCACCGTTCCGTCACCGCCGTGCACGATCAGCAGATCGATGCCGTCGCGGGTGGCCTCGCGGGCAATCTCGATGGCGTGGCCGCGGTGATCGGTGTGTACGACGGTGAGCTTGACCCGGCTCTCCAGCGCGTGTGCCAGCAGGTCGCGGCCGGCCGCGGTGGTCGACGTTGCGTTGGGGTTGACGATCAGCACGGCGCGCACGAGCCAAGAGCCTATCCGGGGCGGGGTGTCCGCCCGGACAGGCTCACGTGCCGCAGTTGTTCAGCCGTTGACCAGAACCTTCGGCGAGTCGGGCAGCTCGCGCCCGAGCAGCGGGGTCGGGACGTCCTTGGTCTCCCGCGCGGTCGTCGCGGCAACCGCGGCGACGACGCAGACGACTGCGGTGAAGATGCTGATCACGACCCAGCCACCCTCGCGGACACCACCGAGCGCGGTGACGATCGCCGGCGCGAAGCCCGCGAGCATGAAGCCGATCTGAGTGCCGATCGCCAGGCCGGAGAATCGCACCTGGGCGCTGAACATCTCGCCGTAGAACGAGGGCCACACGGCGTTGGCGGCGGCGTATCCGAAGGAGAACGTGGCTATCGCAAGCGCGAAGGTCAGCACGGTGTTGCCGCTGCTCATCGACAGCATGTAGAACGGCATCAGCACCGCCGACGACAACGCACCGTAGATGAACACCGGCTTGCGCCCGATCCGGTCGGCGAGCTTGCCGAACAGCGGTTGGGTGAACAGGGCCACGACGTTCGCGACGACCACCAGCCACAGCACGATGCCGGCGTCGAGTCCAACCTTCTTGCCGTAGGCGATGGCCAAGGTGCCGAATACCGTTGAGACAGCGGCAATGAACGCGCAGAAGATCACCCGCAGCACGTCGACCCAGTGGTCGCGCATCAGGGGCACCAGCGGCATCCGCGCGATCGTGCCGGTGGCCTTGGCCTCGTCGAAGACGGGCGTCTCGTGCAGCCTGCGGCGGATGAAGTAGGCGATCAGGACGACGACGGCGCTCAGCCAGAACGGCACCCGCCAGCCCCAGGAGAGCTCCGCGTTGTCAGGCAGCGACACGAATGGGATCAACACCAGCGAGGCCAGGATCAGCCCGCCCTGGGTGCCGGTCAGCGTCCACGACGTGTAGTACGAGCGCTGGTGGTCGGGGGAGTGCTCGAGCGTGAGCGAACTCGCGCCCGCCTGTTCACCGGCGGCCGAAAATCCTTGCAGGAGGCGGCAAACCACCAGCAGAATCGGTGCGAGCGCGCCCACGGTGGCGTATGTCGGCAGGCAGCCGATCGCGAAGGTCGACAGACCCATCAGCAGCAGGGTGATCATCAGCACGCGGCGTCGGCCCATGCGGTCGCCGAAGTGGCCGAAGACGAACGCGCCGACCGGACGGGCGATATAGGCCACCCCGAACGTCGCGAACGACGCCACCAGTGCCGAGTCGCCTTGGAAGAAGATCTTCGGGAAGATCAACGCCGCGGCCTGGCCGTAGAGGAAGAAGTCGTAGTACTCGACGGCGCTGCCCATGAAGCTGGCCAGGGCCGCCCTCCCGGGGGTTCGGCGTTGCGAATTATCTTCTGTGCCATCGGGTTTGGTGGCTGCGGTGCCGCTCATGATTCTCCTGATCCTTGTTTCGATGGTTATCGGTCAGCCGACGAGGCTGCGGAAGTGACGGGACATGCGTTCGGCGTCGGGGATGATGCCGGTGATCAGTGCGAAGGCCTCGGTGGCCTGGTGCACGGCCATGTGGCCGCCGTCGCACACGCGGCAGCCCGCCGCCAGCGCCGCGCGCAGCAGGGCGGTGTCCAGGGGGCGGTAGACGATGTCGGCCACCCAGAGGCCGGGGTGCAGCAGGTCTTCGCCGAACGGCATTCCGGGGTGCTCGGCCATCCCGGTCGGAGTGCAGTGCACCACGCCGTCGCTCGCGGGCAGCAGCACCGCCAGCTTGTCGACCGACGATGAGTCGACGCGTACTTCGGGCCTGCGGGCGGACAGTTCGCGGGCCAGTGCTGTGGCGCGTTCGGCGTCGACGTCGACGACGGTCATGTGGTCCGTGCCGAGACGCAGCAGGGCGTCGCCGACCGCCGCGCCAGCGCCGCCCGCCCCGATCAGCACCACGTTGTCGGTCGCGGCGGCTGGCAGGCCTTCGTGGAACCCGAGGGCGAAACCCGTTGTGTCGGTGTTGTATCCGACCGCGCGACACCCCTCGAAGACGACGGTGTTCACGGCGCCGAGTTCGGCCGCGACATCGTCGACGTCGTCGAGGTGGTCGATGACCAGGCGCTTGCACGGGTGGGTGATGTTCAGCGCGTCGAAGCCGAGGGTGCGTGCCCACTCCACAACCTCGCCGATGCGCTCGGGAGCGACCCCCATCTCCTTCAGATCGATCGTCTTGTAGACGTAGTCCACGCCCTGCGCCTTGCCCTCGGCCATGTGCAGAGCCGGGGTGAGCGATGGGCCGACGCCGGTGCCGACGAGACCGACGAGGTAGGAGAGATGGGCCATGGACTGCGTCTCCGTAATGTACGAACTAGTACGTACGTGAAGCACAACACAGTGACGCGGGCCCCGTCAAGGGGTCAATGTGATCCCGATCGCTCGCTCAGCGCGACGTCAGCCAGCCGACGACCACGTCGCCGAGCATCCGCCGCAGGTGAGCGTGTGTCTGCTGCTCGGTGAAGTCGACATTGAACAGGTGGCCGAAGGTGTAGCGGTTGGCCACCTGGAACACGCAGTACGAGCTGATCAGGATGTGCACGTCGAGCGGGTCGACGTCGTCACGGAAAACGCCCTGCTCACGACCCTGGGTCAGGATCCGCCCGAGCAGCGACGTGGCCGGCGCACCCAACGTGCGCAACGTGTCGAGGCGGGCGATGAACTTGCCGCGGTGGATGTTCTCGATGGCCACCAGCCGGATGAAGTCCTGATGGGCGATGTGGTGGTCGAAGGTCATCTCGGCCACCGCTCGCATGGCGTCGACCGGGTCGACGTGGTCGACCTGCAGGCGTTGCTCGGCCTCGCGGATTCCGCGGTACGCGTTCTCCAGAACCGCCAGGTACAGCTGTTCCTTGCCGCCGAAGTAGTAGTAGATCATCCGCTTGGTCGTCCGGGTCCGCTCCGCGATCTCGTCGACGCGGGCGCCGGAGTAGCCCTGCTCGGCGAATACGGCGGTGGCCACCTCGATCAGCTCGGAGCGCGTGCGCTCGGCATCGCGCAACGGTTCGGGACGCGGCTCGGCGGTCACACCGGGCAGCTTACTTGCGGCAGCCATGGTCCCGGCTTCCTCTTGTGATGTAACTAACCATTCCGTACATTAGCCTTGTCTGGAGGTTGAGCCCATGAAGACGTCCATCGCCACGGTCTCGCTGAGCGGGTCGCTCACCGAGAAGCTGCATGCGTGCGCGGCCGCAGGCTTCGACGGCGTGGAGCTGTTCGAGCCCGACCTGATCGCCAACGACCACAGCCCCGAGGAGATCCGTGCACTGAGCAACAGGCTCGGGCTGGCCCTCGACATGTACCAGCCGCTGCGCGACATCGAGGGCGTCGGTGAGGACACCTTCACCGACAATCTGCGTAGGGCGGCCGCCACCTTCGCAACGACCCGGCGGCTCGGCATCGGCACGGTGCTGGTCTGCAGCAATGTCGCGACGGCGACCGTCGACTCCGACGAGGTGTCGGCCGACCAGTTGCGAAGGCTCGGCGACCTGGCCGCGCAGTACGACATCAAGGTGGCGTTCGAGGCGTTGGCCTGGGGCCGGTTCGTCGACGACTACCGCCGCGCATGGCGGATCGCGGCGCTCGCCGATCACCCGAATGTCGGTGTGTGCCTTGACAGTTTCCACGTGCTGTCCCGCGGCCACGATCCGTCCGCGATCGAGGACATCCCGGCCGAGAAGATCTTCTTCCTGCAACTGGCCGACGCGCCCGCCCTGAGCATGGACGTGCTGTCGTGGAGCCGCCACCACCGGCTCTTCCCGGGTGAAGGCGATTTCGACCTGCCCACCTTCGTCTCCCACGTACTGGCCACCGGCTACGACGGCCCGCTCTCGCTCGAGGTCTTCAACGACACCTTCCGCCAGACCGACCCCGACCGCACCGCCGTGCACGCCCTGCGGTCGCTGCGCTGGTTGCAGGACAGGACCGCAGCGCTGAACCCCGAGGGCTGGCGGCGCGATCTGATGACCCTCACCCAAGCCAAGCCGCCCACGGGCTTCGAGTTCGTCGAACTCAAGGCGGACGACACCAGCGAGGTGGAAGTGGTGCTGCAGCAGCTCGGCTTCACGCCCGGCGGGCGGCACCGCACCAAGCCGGTGTCGCTGTGGACGGCGGGCGAGGCCCGTGTCGTGCTCAACGAACAACAGGCGCGCGACCAGGTACCGCATGTCGCGGCCGTCGGCCTGCGGGTGCCCGACGCCGCCGCCACCTCCCGGCGCGCGGCAGAACTGATGGCGCCTGTCGCATACCGCAGGACGTACGCGACCGAACAGGCCCTGGGCGCGGCCGTCGCACCCGATGGCACGGAGATGTTCTGGGTCAGCGACTCGGCATGGGTCGACGAGTTCGAGAACGGACTGGACGCGGTGCCGACGCCGGTTCGCGGCATCGACCACGTCAATCTCGCGCAGCCGTGGCAGACCTTCGACGACGCGGTGCTGTTCCTCACCAGCGTGTTCGGCCTTTCGGCGGACGTGCCGACCGAGGTGCCGGGTCCCAGCGGCCTGGTGCGAAGCCAGTCCATGCGGACGGCCGACGCCTCGGTGCGGCTGCTGCTGAA
The DNA here is from genome assembly GCA_963813275.1 of uncultured Actinomycetota bacterium. Lineage (GTDB taxonomy): Bacteria > Actinomycetota > Actinomycetes > Mycobacteriales > Mycobacteriaceae > Mycobacterium. The sequence continues at coordinate 306,069 of CAWEYH010000014.1, forward strand.
CGTCGCACCGCACGTGCTCGACGAGTCGAGCATGCCCCAGCACGTGGCCTTCGCGTGTTCCGATGTCGTCGCGCTGGCGCGCGCGGCGCGCGCGAACGGTGCGCAGCTGCTGTCCGTCCCCGACAACTACTACGACTACCTCGCGGGCCGATTCGGTCTGGCGCAGGAAACCGTCGCCGAGTTCCGCGACCTGAACCTGCTTTACGACAGGGATGCCTGCGGCGAGTTCGTGCACTTCTACACCCGCACGGTCGGCACGGTGTTCTTCGAATTCACCGAGCGGCGCCGACGCTACGACGGCTACGGTGCCGACAACGCGCCGGTGCGGCTGGCTGCCCAGCGCGGCATGCGGGTCGGTACCGTACGGACGTGACAGATCGGCGCAGGCTGCTCCTCGTCAACGGCCCCAACCTGAACCTCCTGGGCAGCCGTGAACCAGACCTGTACGGCGCCGTCACGCTGGCCGACATCGAGAAGCTGGCCACCGCGACCGCCGCCGAGTACGGCCTCGATCTGCGGGCCGTGCAGAGCAACCACGAAGGGGTGCTGATCGACGAGATCCACCGCGCCCGGCTGGATTGCTGCGGCATCGTGATCAACCCGGCGGCGCTGTCCCACACGTCGATCGCGATCGCCGATGCGCTCAAGGCGGTCGACCTTCCGGTCGCCGAGGTTCACCTGACGAACATTCATCGCAGAGAGCCGTTCCGCCACCACTCCTACGTGTCCGCGGTCGCCGAGATGGTCGTCGCGGGCGCGGGGGCGGAGGGGTACGTGACGGCCGTTCGGCATCTGGCGCGGGAGCGCACGCCGTGACGGTTCCCTCTCCCACGACGGTGCGCCAGGCCGCGGTGCTCGTGGCACTCGAAGGGGTGGCGGGCCTGGTGGCCGCGGTGGTCTACGTCGTCAGCGGTTTCGGCGGCGCCGCGGAGCCTGGCCTGAACAAGTTCGGCACCGCGGCCTGGTTCGCGATCATCGGCGGCTGCGTGTTTGCGGCAGGTTGGGCGCTGTGGACCGGCCGCCGGTGGGGTCGCGGCGTCGCGGTGTTCGCCCAACTGCTGCTGTTGCCGGTGGCCTGGTACATGGCTGTCGGATCGCACCAGTGGGCGTACGGCGTCCCGGTCGGCATCGTCGCGCTCATCACGCTGGTATTGCTGTTCAGCCCGTCGGCGGTGCAGTGGCTGGGCGCTCAGGATTCCGACTCGGCCAGCGCCGACAACTCGGGGCCCGACACCCGGTAGGTGATCCACTCGGTCTGTTGACGCCCGCCGACGGCGTCGTACAGGCCGATCGCGTTGACATTCCAGTCCAGCACCGCCCAGGACAACCTCGTATAGCCGTTCTCGACACATTCGCGCGCCAGCGTGGCGAGCAGCGCACGGGCCAGCCCGCGACGACGGAACTGTGGGCGCACGAACAGGTCCTCGAGGTAGATGCCTGCGACACCGTCCCACGTCGAGAAGTTGCGGAACCACAGTGCGCCCGCCGCCGCTTGCCCGTCCACCTCGGCGATGTGCGCCCGCACCGTCGGGTCGTCACCGAAAAGCGCGGCGCGCAAACGGGTTTCGGTGACGGTGCATTCGTGGCCGGCCCGCTCGAACTCGGCGAGCTCGTGGATCATCGCGGTCAGCTCTACCTCGTCGCCGGGCTTGGCGCGCCGGATGTTCATGCTTGCGCCTCCAGGGCTGCCAGGATGGTGGTGAATTTCGTTGTCGTCTCGTCGACCTCGTCGTCGGGATCGGATTCGGCGACGATCCCGCCACCCGCGTGGGCGTACGCGGTGCGGCGATCGGCGGACAGCTGCGCGCCGCGAATGGCGACCACCCAGCGCCCGTCACCACGCTGGTCGCACCAGCCCACCGCGCCCGCGTAGAAGCCGCGGTCACCCTCGAGCTCCGCGATCAGCTCGGCCGATGCCGCCGCAGGCACTCCGCCGACGGCCGGCGTCGGATGCAGGGCAATAGCGAGATCCAAAGCGGTCGTTGATCTTTCGCGTACGCGCCCGGTGATCGGGGTCGACAGGTGCCAGACAGCGGCGGTGCGACTCAGCTGTGGTGTCGGCGGCACCTGCAGGTCGACACACAGCGGGGCGAGCGCTTTGTGCATCGCGTCGACGACCAGCTCGTGCTCGTGCCGGTTCTTTGCCGACTCGGCCAGCGCCTCCCCGCTGGCCCGGTCGGCCTCTGGATCCGGCAGCCGAGGCGCAGTACCCGCGAACGGCGCGCACGCCACCCGGTCGCCTTGGCGGGCCACCAGCAGTTCGGGGCTCGCACCCACGAGGACGGTCCCGGAGTAATCGCCGCCCGCCGCCGACAGGTCGGCGAGATACACGTTGCCAAGCGGGTCGGCCCTCGCGAGCCGGTCGACGATCGTGCGTGCATCGAGCGGGCCGTCGGCGACCAGCCGCAACGCCCTGGCGAGCACCACCTTGTGCAGCCCCGTTGCGGGATCTCGCAGGCGCGCCAACGCGGCCGCGATCCGAGAGCGGTGTTCGTCGGGCTCGGGCAGCGTTTCCGCGATCCGGACTGTGGGGAGAGGCCGCAACGGCCACGTCGGCAACGCGTCGAGGAACTGCACCGCCTGCGGCCGAATCAGCGCTGCCGGCCGCGACATGTCAAATGGCAACGCGCCCAGCACAATCGGAGCAGAGTGCGATGCGAGCGCGGCCCGCGCGTCCGCGATGGACTTGAACGCCGTGTGCACGCCGTCGCCGACGACGGCGCTGCCGCCGGTGGCCAGTACGAAGGTCGGCTCGCGGGTCACGTGAAAACGGTCGGGTGTGAGTATCCGGTCAGCCCGAGGGCGCTGAGCTGGCGGGCCCCGTGCTCGAAGCCGCACACCGCGATCGATGCCGCGGCCATCGCGAACCGGATCCCTTCGGACAACGGCAGTTCGATCCAGCGGGTGATCACCGCGCGGGAGAAGTGGCCGTGGCCGACGAACACCACGTCGCGCGACTCCATGTGCTGTAGCGCCAACGCGACTGCGCGGTCGGCGCGGTCGCTGACCTGTTGGACGCTCTCCCCGCCCTGGCCGCCGTGCGTCCAGATCAGCCAGTCGGGCACCTTCTTGCGGATCTCGGGGGTGGTCAGGCCTTCGAAGTCGCCGTAATCCCATTCCGTCAGAAGCGGTGACACCTCATCGACGGTCAGCCCGGCCAACTCGGCGGTCACCAGCGCGCGCCTGCGGGGGCTGCTGATCACGATCGGGCTGTCCAGGTTCAGCTCGGCGAGCGCATCGGCGGTCACCTTGGCCTGGTGGCGCCCGTTCTCGGTGAGTTCGAGGTCGGTACGGCTGGTGTGTTTTCCACTGCGGGACCACTCGGTCTCGCCATGACGCAGCAGGAGCAGCCGGTGCTGCTGGACACTCACCCCGCTGATTCTGCCCCACGCGGTGGGGCGCGGTTCAATGTCGCGCCGATGCGGCTTCGGGTCCCCGCGCGTGCTTGTATGTACACCGTGACGCGAGTACTTGCGGTCGCCAATCAAAAGGGTGGGGTAGCCAAGACGACGACGGTGGCGTCGCTGGGTGCTGCGATGGCGGAGAAGGGGCACCGGGTGCTGCTCGTCGACCTCGATCCCCAGGGCTGCCTGACGTTCTCGCTCGGCCAGGATCCCGACAAGCTCGCGGTGTCGATCCACGAGGTGCTGCTCGGCGAGGTAGAGCCGGCGACGGCGTTGGTGTCGACGTCGGAGGGGATGACCTTGATGCCCGCCAACATCGACCTGGCAGGCGCCGAGGCGATGCTGTTGATGCGGGCAGGTCGGGAGTACGCGCTCAAGCGCGCGCTGGCCAAGATCGGCTCCGACTTCGACGTGGTGATCATCGACTGCCCGCCGTCGCTGGGCGTGCTGACCCTCAACGGGCTGACGGCTGCGAACGACGTGATCGTGCCGCTGCAGTGCGAGACGCTGGCCCATCGCGGCGTGGGCCAGTTCCTGCGCACCATCGACGACGTCCAGCAGATCACCAACGCCGAGTTGAACCTGCTCGGTGCGCTACCCACGCTGTACGACTCGCGCACCACCCACAGCCGCGATGTCCTTCTCGATGTCGCCGACCGCTACGACATGCAGGTGCTCGCGCCACCCATTCCGCGCACCGTGCGGTTCGCCGAGGCGACCGCATCGGGAGCTTCGGTGCTGGCGGGCCGCAAGAACAAGGGCGCACTTGCCTACCGCGAGCTGGCGAGTGCGCTGCTCAAACACTGGAAGTCCGGCACGGCGCTGCCGACGTTCGCGCCTGCCGTCGTCTAGCCCAGCGCGACGAGCGTTCCGCCGCGCTGCTCGAGCACCGTCGAACCCGCGACGCTCGGCACCACCGCCGACTGCACGGGCGGGCGGGCCAACGGGATGTAGCGCTCGTTGACCCCCGTCACCGGGTCGTAGACGCCGATGCCGTCGCTGACCGGGATGATCAGCTTCCCGGCCATCATCGTCCCCGGGCCGATCGGAACGTGCGTGTCGGCAGGCCCGACGGTGTAGCGGTACTGCATGCCGCTGGCGGAGAACACCATCACCGCGTCGCCCGTCCACCAGGTGACCAGATCGCCGGGGCGGGTCGCGGCGGCCTGCGGCGACGCCGGCTTGGGCAGCGGCAGGTTCGCGGTGGTCGAGCCGGTCTCGTCGATGATCATCACCGACGGCCTTGGGGCGGGCACATATACGGCGGTGGTGGTCTCCGAGACCGCCACCACCCTGGCGCCGGTGTTCTTCTTGACGCCGGGCAGCGGCACGTATTTCAGGTCGGGGGTGTCTTCCTCCTTGGCCGGCCTGAGCAGTGTCACCCGTAGATCGGGCTGGTCCGGGCACGCCTCGAGCACCGACACCGCCGACGAGCTGGCCTCGGCCGACTCCAGCCCGCACAGCACGGGGCCGGGACTTCCGGGTTTGATCCGCGCGTCGAGGTATCCGTAGCTAATCATCCGGACCATGTCGGAGCGCCACAGCTCGAGCCTGCTGTCGCCCGCCGAAAGCACCGTGGTGCCGTCGGAGGACAGCGTCACCTCGGGGTCGGCGTAAGCGGTGCGGCTCGGCCCGCGCATACCCGTCTGACCGTCGATGGTGCTGACCTGACCGCACCCGCGGCTGTCCGGATAGACCGCGACCGCGTAGTGATACACCCAACTCACGCCGCACAGGTCCAGGTCGCGGGCGTAGCTCCACAGCACCTCGCCCGTGGCCGGGTCGCGGCCGTCGACGTCGTGGCCGTTGCCGGTCACCACGCTGCCGCCGGCCACCACCGGCGTCGTCGTCTTCGGGCTCGGCGCCGTCCACAGCTCACGCAGCGTCGCAGGAAGGACCTTGGCGGGCGCCAGCGTCTTCACCGGAGACGCGGCGGGCCTGCTGATCGTGGCTCGTGCGTCGCTGGTCCACCACATGACCCCGGCGACCACGACCACCACCACGGCGATCGCCGCCGCGGCCAGCAGGTCGGCCCGGGTGCGGCGCTCGGGTTTGACCATCGGCAGGCGCGACCGGTGCTAGTTGGCGGTGGCGGCGGCCGCCTTGCCCGGACGACGGCGGCGGCGCTTGCGCCGGGGGCCTTCGGTTGCGGCGTTGGGGGATTCGCCGTTCTCGGTGGCCTTGGCGGGCTTCTCACTCTCCGGGTGACCGCTCACCGGTTTCCCGCCGCGGGTGCGGCGACGCGACTTGGTGCGCGTGCGGGCGGGCGCTTCTTCGGCGTCGCGCGCAGGGCGTTTGGCGGACTTGGCGGGTCGAGCAGGCCCGACCTTTCCCGTCGCGTCGGTCGGGATGTCCAGCTCCTCGTAGAAATGCGCTGAGCTGGAGTAGGTTTCGGCCGGATCAGGATGGCCCAGCCCCAGCGCCTTGTTGATCATTTCCCAGCGCGCGAGTTCGTCCCAGTCGACGAGGGTGATCGCGACGCCGGTCTTGCCCGCTCGGCCGGTGCGGCCGATGCGGTGCACGTAGGCCTGCTCGTCCTCGGGAATCTGATAGTTGATGACGTGCGTGACGTCGTCGATGTCGATGCCGCGCGCGGCCACGTCGGTGGCCACCAGCACGTCGATGTCGCCGGTGCGGAAGGACTTGAGCGCCTTCTCGCGGGCGCTCTGGTTCAGGTCGCCGTGCACTGCGCCGACCTTGAACCCGCGCTCGGCGAGTTCGTCGGACACTTTCTGCGCGGTGCGCTTTGTGCGGGTGAAGATCATCGTTGCGCCGCGGCCGCGGGCCTGCAGCAGTCGGCTGACGAGTTCGACCTTGTCCAGGGCGTGGGCGCGGTAGGCGAACTGATCGGTGGTGGTGTGCACGGCCGAGGACTGTGGCGACTCGGCGCGAATGTGCGTCGGCTGGTTCATGAACTTGCGGGCCAGCGTGATGATCGGGTCCGGCATCGTCGCCGAGAACAGCATGGACTGGCGCACGTCGGGGATGAGGCGCAGGATGCGCTCGATGTCGGGCAGGAAGCCGAGGTCGAGCATCTCGTCGGCCTCGTCGAGCACCAGCACGGAGATGCCGCCCAACTGCAGGTGGCCCTGCTGGGCCAGGTCGAGCAGTCGGCCCGGCGTACCGACCACGACGTCGGCGCCGGCGCGCAGCGCGTCGATCTGAGGCTCGTAGGCGCGCCCGCCGTAGATCGACACCACGGACAACTTGCGGTCGCCTGCGGTGAGGTACTTGGCGGCGCCGGCCAGGTCGCCGGAGACCTGCATGCACAGTTCGCGGGTGGGCACCACGACGAGTGCGCGCGGGCTACCCGCCAGCGGACGTTCGGTGTCGGTGGTGATCTCCTGAAGCAGCGGCACACCGAACGCAAAAGTCTTGCCCATGCCGGTGCGGGCCTGTCCGATCAGGTCGTCGCCGGCGAGCGCGAGCGGCAGGGTCAGCTCTTGGATGGCAAATGTATGTTCAATGCCCTGTTCGGTCAGTGCGCGCACTATTTCGTCGCGAACTCCGAGTTTGGCAAATGTTGGGTTGAGTGCGGTCATGCTGGGTAGACGAAGCCTTTCGATGTCATTCCTCGTTGCGTCCACGCGCGCACGAAAATGACGACAAAAACTTCGCGGGGCCCTGCGCTGAGGTAGGCGGGCCAACTCCGTGCACGCACATTTCTTAGGTAGCGGCCCACTGTGTGCAGCCACCGCCTGCACCCATGATACCGGTCGGCTTTGCCGGCGGGTCGCCCAGGCAGCCGACGTCTACAGTTGGGCCCATGAGTTCGACGCAGCCTGCGGCATCCACGGAGCAGATCAGCACCTCGGTGGCCTCCGGCGTGTCGGCCGGCCATCCCGGCGTCACCGAATTGTTCGCGCTGCTGGCCTACGGCGAGGTGGCCGCGTTCTACCGGCTCACCGACGAGGCGCGGATGGCGCCCAACCTGCTCGGCCGGATCAACATGGCCAGCATGGCCGCCGCGGAGATCAGCCACTACGAGTTGCTGCATGACGCGCTCGAGAAACGCGGCGTCGACGTCGTCGCGGCGATGACACGCTATGCGCCCGCGCTGGAGAACTACCACCGGCTCACCACCCCGAGCACCTGGCTGGAGGCGCTGGTGAAGACGTATATCGGTGATGCCCTTGCGGCCGATTTCTACCTCGAGATCGCCGATGTGCTTCCCGACGAGGTCGCAAACGTGGTGCGCGGGGTGCTGGCCGAAACGGGCCACTCCCAGTTCGTCGTCGCCGAGGTCAGGGCCGCCGTCACCACCAGCCAGAAGCAGCGGCACCGGCTGGCGCTGTGGTCGCGCCGACTGCTGGGCGAGGCCATCACGCAGGCCCAGTTCGTGCTCGCCGACCACGACGAACTTGTGGATCTGGTGGTGTCGGGCACCGACGGGCTGGGGCGGATGACCGAGTTCTTCGACCGGCTCCAGCACACCCACAGCACCCGCATGCAGGAGCTCGGCCTGGCCTGACGTCTAGCGGGTGCAGTTCGTGATCATCGTGTTGTTGGTCTGCGCCACCAGGGTGGCGCCGGAGCCGTCGGTGATCGAACAGTTGAGCTGACCGCCGACGCTCGTCGCGGTGACGGAGCTGAGCTGCACACCCGGGTCGAGCGTCACCTGCTTGGTCCATGGCAGTGCGACGTTGACGTCGGTCTGAAGCGCGCCCTGCTGGTCGGTGTAGATGATCGTGACCAGGTCGAAGAGCTGACGGTTGCCGGTCACCGTGTACGTGACCGTGCGTGGGTCCGCCGCGGGCGGCGGCGCGGCCTCGGTCGGTTCCGTGCTGGGCGCGGCGGCTGTCGGCGTCGGCGTCACGCTGGTGATCGTCTCAGGGGGTAGAGCGGTGGCCGACGGGCGCCTGCCTGCGCTCGGTGAGGGTGCCGCGCTGGGATACGGCGCCGCCGCGCTGGTCGAGGGAGAGACCGTCGCAGACGTCATGCCGCTGTCGCCGCCGGACAGGATCATCAGCGTGCCCGCGACGGCGATGAGCAACACGATGCCCGCGACACTGGCCACCCACAGCCACCGGCGGTCGTCGTGCTCGACGTAGTAGTGGATGTCGTCGTTCTCGTCGTGCTCGCCGTAGTCGGCGTAATCGTCGTAGTCCTCGACGTCGTCGTCGTACTCGTCGTCGAGGAGGTCGGTGCGGTCGTCAAAGCGGTCGGTGACCGATCCGGTCGACCAGGGCGAGGAAGGCCTGTTCATGCGCGTATCCCAGTCAGTTCGAATGATGCAGGCCTGATGCTATCGGTGCAGGAGTGACAGTTGAGGTCTGCGATCACGCGTGTTGGTAACGGTCCGGACTCAGTTCGCTGTGGCCGGCGCAGCCTTCGCTACCCGCGAACGGGCACCGCGGACCACGCCCCGAGGCGTCCACTAGCCTTTCGGGAGAAGGAATTGAAAACGGAAAGGGTCCAGCGTGGAGGTCAAGATCGGTGTCGCGGACAGCCCGCGCGAAATCAGCTTCAACAGCGCGCAAACTCCCACCGAGGTGGAGAAGCTGATCACCGACGCGCTGGCCAAGGATTCGGGCGTGCTCGCACTGACCGACGAGAAGGGCAGGCGATTCCTGGTGCAGGCGACCAAGATCGCCTACGTCGAGATCGGCGCCGCCGACGTGCGACGCGTCGGCTTCGGAGTCGGCGTTGTGGGGGCCGAGGCCGTCAAGAACGGGTGAGCGGCACGTGCGACAGGCCGCCCCAGGCGAATTGAACGGTGCCTTCGACGGCGGCGTCCTTGGAGATCGGCTTGTCGTTGTTCAGCCAGTAGCGCGCGGAGTCGACGCTGACGGCCACCAGGCCGACGGCGATCATCCTGGCCCGATGCGCCTCCAAGCCCGAGTCGCGACTGATCAGGTCGAACACCGCGTCGGTGCAGGACTCCGTGGCCACCTTCACCTGCACCGCCACCTGCGGCTCGGTGACGTAGTCGTTCTCGAAGATCAGCCGATAGCCCTGGCTGTCGTGTTCGATGAAGTCGAAGAACGCCTGGACGGCGGCGCGCAGCCGTTGCCGGTTGTCGGTGGTGGTGCGAAGCGCCTGGCGCACCCCGGACACCAGATTGTCGACGTGCCGGGCGAGCACCGCGAGGTAGAGCTCCAGCTTCGACGAGAAGTGTTGGTACAGAACAGGTTTGCTGACGCCTGCTCGATCGGCGATCTCATCCATCCCTGCGGCGTGGTAGCCGCGATCGACGAAAATCTCGCTGGCAGCGCCGAGTAACTGGCCACGGCGCTCGTCGCGGGGCAGCCGACTACCACGCCGATTGGCGGTGGAAGGGCCGCCTCTCGATTCGGTGGCATTGGCGAGATCGCTCATCACGTCCTCTATCTGGATTCGTTCGCATCGACACTACTACCCATTCATGGTGGTACGCGTGAGGACGGCTCGTGGTCGTCTTGCCGAAGGCGCGCCAGGAACCCAAGCCCCACGGTCTGTGCCATCCTGTTTCGGTGACCTACGAGCCGGGGCGTCGCACGCGGAGCGCCGGAGGGCTTGAGCGGCGCGACCCGGAATCGAACAGGGGTCGCGTTCCTGTGCTTCGCGACGAGTGGCGCGAGCCGCTGCGCGCCCAGCGTGATCCCCTCGCCGAGGATTCCGGCCGCGCCAGGTCCAATCGGGACGACCGGCGCCGGTGGCGCAAACAGAGCGCCCTCGGCCGTTTCATGTCGACCTACGGCTGGCGTGCGTACGCGCTGCCTGCGCTCGTCGCACTGACGGTGTGGGTGGTGTACCAGACCTTCACCGGCACCAGCGCGCCGGAGGACGAGAGTGCGCAGGGACCCGCGCAGGGGCCGCCGACCATCGGCGTCTCCAGCACCGCGATCGTCGGCGCACCGCCGAAGGGGCTGACCCAGTTCGACGCCAGCCTGCCGACCGGGATCCTGCCCGACGGCGGCCCCTACACCGAGGCAGGCGCGAAGACGTGGCACATCGTGCCGGGAACGGATCCGCAGGTCGGACAGGGCACCACGAAGGTCTTCAAGTACACCGTCGAGGTCGAGGACGGCATCGACACCACGTCGTATGGCGGTGACGAGGGCTTCGCGCGGATGGTCAGCCAGACCCTGGCCAATCCGAAGAGCTGGACGCACAACCCTCAGTTCGCGTTCATCCGCATCGACGGCGGCCAGCCGGACTTCCGGGTCTCGCTCACCAGCCCGATGACGGGCCGCGAGGGCTGCGGCTACGAGATCCCCATCGAGACCTCCTGCTACAACCCGTCCTTCCAGCCCGACGGCCAGCCCAGGGTGCTTCTCAACGAGGCCCGCTGGGTGCGTGGCGCGGTGCCGTTTCAGGGCGATGTGGGGGCCTACCGCCAGTACCTGATCAACCACGAGGTCGGCCACGCCATCGGCTACCAGCACCACGAGCCGTGCGGCGCGAGCGACCAGCTGGCGCCTGTGATGATGCAGCAGACGTTCTCCACCAACGACAACGACAACTCGCGCTTCGACCCGGAGTGGGTCAAGCCGGACGGAAAGACCTGCAAAGCCAACCCCTGGCCGTACCCGATCGCGTAGCGGCTGCGCACGCGAGGAGCAATAGGGCCGGGAAGCTCTCGACGGCGATTGCCGTTGAGGTGGGTAACTGCTGAGATGGAAAGCAACCCCGACTTCGAAACGAGGAGGGTACCGGTGTCGACACCGTTGCCGCCGCTGGTGGAGCCTGCGGCAGAGCTGACGCGCGAGGAGGTCGCGCGCTACAGCCGCCACCTGATCATTCCCGACCTGGGCCTGGACGGTCAGAAGCGGCTGAAGAACGCCCGCGTGCTGGTCATCGGAGCAGGCGGGCTGGGCTCGCCGACGCTGCTGTACCTCGCCGCGGCGGGCGTGGGCACCATCGGGATCGTCGAGTTCGACGTTGTCGACGAGTCCAACCTGCAACGTCAGATCATTCACGGGCAGTCCGACATCGGCCGGTCGAAGGCCGAGAGCGCGCGTGACTCCATCCGGGAGATCAACCCGCTGGTCTCGGTTCGGCTGCACGAGGTCCGGCTGGAGCCGGACAATGCGGTCGAGCTGTTCGAGCAGTACGACCTGATTCTGGACGGCACTGACAACTTCGCGACCCGCTACCTGGTCAACGATGCCGCGGTGCTGGCAGGCAAGCCGTACGTGTGGGGCTCGATCTACCGCTTCGAGGGCCAGGTGTCGGTGTTCTGGGAAGACGCCCCCAACGGCCTTGGCCTGAACTACCGCGACCTCTACCCGGAGCCGCCGCCGCCCGGCATGGTGCCGTCCTGCGCGGAGGGGGGCGTGCTTGGCATCCTGTGCGCGTCGATCGCGTCGGTCATGGGCACCGAGGCGATCAAGCTGATCACCGGGATCGGCGAGCCGCTGCTCGGTCGGCTGATGGTGTACGACGCGCTGGACATGACCTATCGCACGATCAAGATCCGCAAGGACCCGTCGACGCCGAAGATCACCGAGCTGATCGACTACGAGGAGTTCTGCGGTGTGGTTTCCGACGCGGCCGCCGAGGCCGCGGCCGATTCCACCGTCACCCCGCGCGAACTGCGGGAAATGATGGATGCCGGCAAGCCCGTGGCGCTGATCGACGTGCGCGAACAGGTGGAGTGGGACATCAATCGCATCGAGGGGGCGCAACTGATCCCCAAGTCCGAGTTCGAGACGGGCGCGGCGCTGGCCAAACTCCAGGTGGACCGGACGCCGGTGTTCTACTGCAAGACAGGTGTGCGCTCGGCCGAGGTGCTGGCCATCGCGAAGAATGCCGGATTCTCCGACGCGCTTCACGTGCAGGGCGGAATCGTGGCGTGGGGCAGGCAGCTCGAGCCCGACATGGTCATGTACTGACACCGGGACCACGCCCGCAACGCACGAGACGACACAGCTGGTCAGCGAAGCCTTTCCGGCCTGCGGCGACGGTAGCCTGACGCTGTGACCGAAGAACGCCCGCCGGACCATGTGCTGGCGGCGTTCGGCGTCAGTGGCCTGCGGCCCGCTCCACTCGGAGCCGGGTGGGAGGGCGGCTGGCGGTGCGGTGAAGTCGTGCTGTCGATGGTTGCCGACCATGCCCGTGCCGCGTGGTCGGCGAAGGTGCGCGAGACGCTTTTCGTCGACGGCATCCGGCTCGCAAGACCGGTGCGTTCGACCGACGGGCGCTACGTCGTCGCGGGCTGGCGGGCGGACACCTTCGTCGCAGGCACCCCCGAACCCCGCCACGACGAGGTCGTCTCGTCCGCGGTACGGCTGCACGAGGCGACGGCCAAGCTGGAGCGGCCGCGGTTTCTGACCCAGCCGCCGGTCGCACCGTGGGCCGATGTCGACGTCTTCATCGCCGCCGACCGGGCGGCCTGGGAGGAACGGCCCCTTCAGGCGCTGCCACCGGGCGCAAGGGTGTCGCCCGGCTCCGCGGACGGGCAGCGGTCCATCGACCTCATCAACCAACTCGCCGGACTGCGCAAGCCGACGAAGAGCCCCAACCAACTGGTGCACGGCGACCTTTACGGCACAGTGCTTTTCGCGGGCACCGCCGCCCCGGGGATCACCGACATCACGCCCTACTGGCGTCCCGCGTCATGGGCGGCAGGCGTCGTGGTCGTCGATGCGCTGTCGTGGGGCGAGGCCGACGACGGTCTCGTCGAACGCTGGGCTCCGCTGCCGGAGTGGCCACAGATGCTGTTGCGCGCGTTGATGTTCCGACTCGCAGTGCACGCCCTGCATCCACGGTCCACCGCCGCGGCGTTCCCCGGTCTGGCCCGCACCGCCGCGCTGGTGCGGTTGCTGCTCTGAGTTCAGAACTCGTGGCGCACTTCGGACAACGGGATGCGTCCGTCGACGGCCAGCACCCCTTCGGCGCGTAACAGTTCCAGCTGACGGGTGGTCAGATGCCGTGCCGGTCTGCCCGACGCCGTGATCACCCGGTGCCACGGCAGGTCGGACGAGTCCGTGCGCATGATCCAGCCGACGATGCGGGGGCTGGAAAGTCCTGCCGCCGAGGCGATGTCACCGTAGGTCGACACGCGTCCAGGCGGGATCGACGCGACGAGCGCGCGGACCGCCTCGACCTGATCGTCGGTGATCGCGGCCACGGCTAGGCGTGTTCGAGCCGGTCTCGGATGACCGCGGCCGTCTCGGCGGGCTTGGCCTGGGCAACCATGTGGTCACAGTCGAAGTCGACAAGCGAGAACCGCGGGCCCAGCTTCGCTTCGAGCGCGGCGATCAGAGCGTCGGTCACATACGGCGGATCGGTGCGGGTGGCGCGAACCAACGTCGTTCGTATTCCCTTGTGCGGCAAGGTGAAAACGCGAGCCAACTCGCTCCAGTACGACATCATCGCCGGGATGCTGATCCGCCAGCCCAGCCGGCCGTCGGGCAGCTCGACCAGGTGCTCGTCGAGCTCGGCGTCCAGTTCGCCGGCGTCCACGTCGGCCCATGAGCCCGAGGCCTTCTCATTGCGCGCCTCGTCGCGATCGAGGTAGAACGGCGATGCCATCATGTCGTCGGCGATGTTGGCCATCCACGCACCGTCGAGACCGACGGCCGGGTCGAGCAGGACCAGCGATGCGACCAGATCCGGGCGCACCACAGCGAGTTTCAGCGCCACCGCACCGCCGAACGAGTGCCCGACGACCACCACGGGGCGTGTGGTCTCCCCGGCGAGCAGGTCGGCGAGCGCGGCGACGTTGGCGTCCAATGACCACGGCGCCTCCCAGGACGACCGCCCGTGGCCGAGCAGGTCGGGCGCGAGGACCGAGAAGCCCGACAGATGCTGCGTGGCCAGCGTCTGCCAGCGCTTGCCGTGTCCGGTCAGGCCGTGTATCGCCAGGATCTGCGCGGGCTGTTCGGGACCGTAGCGATGCACATTGAGGACTTGGGTCACGGCATAGATGCTGCCAGCAGCGGCCCCCGGGATTTGTCGGACCCCCGTGGTGTCATGCCTTCATGTCCTCACCGCAGACAACGCTGGCCCCGACGGCGTTGACCGAACCCGGTATTCGCGGAGTGGTGCGTGTGCTCGGCGGACCGGGCACCGGCAAGACCAGCGCGCTGATCGACGCCGCCACCTCGCACATCGCGGACGGCGCCGATCCGGAATCCGTTCTGCTGCTGACTGGTTCGGCGCGGCTCGGCACCCAGGCGCGCGCCGCGATCACCTCGGCCCTTCTGCAGGCGGGCAGCCGCGCCGTGGTCCGCGAACCACTCGTGCGCACGGTGCACTCGTATGCCTTCGCGGTGCTGCGGCTCGCGGCTCAGCGCAACGGGGATCCGCCGCCGCGGCTGATCACGACCGCCGAACAGGACGGCATCATCCGCGAGCTGTTGGCGGGTGATCTGGAGGACGGCGACCATGCTGCGGTCGCCTGGCCCCGTCAGCTGCGGCCCGCGTTGAGCACCGTCGGATTCGCCACCGAGCTGCGCGACCTGCTGGCCCGCTGCACCGAACGCGGCGTGGATCCCGTTGCGCTGCAACGGATCGGCCGGCTCGCCGGGCGTCCGGAATGGCTGGCTGCAGGCCAGTTCGCGCAGCAGTACGAGCAGACGATGCTGCTGCGGTCCGCGGTCGGTATGGCCGCCCCGCAGGCCACGGTGCCCGCGCTGGGCGCGGCCGAACTCGTCGGCGCCGCGCTGGAAGCCTTCGCCGTCGACGCCGAACTGCTCGCAGCCGAGCGCGGCCGGGTCAAGCTGCTGCTGGTCGACGATGCCCAGCATCTCGACCCACAGGCCGCCCGGCTGGTGCGGGTGCTTGCGGCGAGCACCGAACTGACGGTCATCGCCGGTGACCCCAACCAGGCGGTGTTCTCGTACCGCGGCGCCGATCCTGCGCTGCTGCACGGCGACGACGGCGATCCGGTGATCGCGCTGACCGAGTCGCACCGGTGCACACCTGCGGTGGCGCGCGCCATCGCCGGTATCGCGCGACGGCTGCCCGGCGCGGGCCCGGCTCGCGAACTGGTGGGCACCGGGGAAGGGGCGGGCGCGGTGTCCGTGCGGACGGCCGCGTCGTCGCACGCCGAATCCGCTCTGATCGTCGACGCGCTGCGCAGGGCCCACCTGATCGACGAGGTGCCATGGTCGCAAATGGCCGTGATCGTCCGCTCGGTGGTGGCTAGCGGCGCTGCACTGGCCCGCGCGATGACCGCCGCGGGTGTTCCGGTTCTAATGCCGCCAACGGGCGTGCAGCTCGCCGAACAGCCGGCGGCACGGGCGATGTTGACGGTGTTGGCGGCCGCGGCCGACGGATTGGACGGCGATCGCGCCGTCGATCTGCTGACCGGGCCGGTCGGCCGGGTCGACCCGGTGTCGCTGCGGCAGCTGAGGCGAGCGTTGCGCCGCGCCGATCGCAGCCGGCCGCCACGCGATTTCGGCGACTTGCTCGTCGATGCGCTGGAGTCCGAAAACGTCAATGTTTCAGGCGATTTGGCGCGGCCGGTACGACGCGTGCGCGCCGTTCTCGCCGCGGCGAGACGCAGCGAGGCAGATGGTGCGGATCCGCGGTACACGTTATGGCAGGCCTGGCACCGCTCCGGCTTGCAGCGGCGCTGGCTGGCCGCCAGTGAACGTGGCGGCACGGTGGGCGCGAAGGCAGATGGCGATCTGGACTCCATGACGGCCCTGTTCGATGTCACCGAGCAGTACGTCGCGCGAACGGCGGGGGCGTCACTGCGTGGCCTCGTCGAGCACGTAAGCGCCCTGGGTCCGCTGCCGACGGCGGTCGAGCCATCGTCCGACATCGACGGCGTCACGGTGCTCAGCGCGCACGCCGCCCTCGGCAGGGAATGGGACGTGGTCGTCATCGCCGGACTTCAAGAGGGGCTATGGCCCAACACGACTCCGCGTGGCGGCGTGCTGGGCACGCAGCGTCTCGTCGATGTCCTCGACGGCGTCGGCGGCGACAACGCGGTGTCCAGCCGGGCGCCGCTGCTGGCAGAGGAGCGCAGGCTGCTGATCGCCGCCATGGGCCGCGCCCGCACCAGGCTGCTGGTGACCGCCGTCGACAGCGACAGCGGAGACGACTCGATGCTGCCCTCGCCGTTTCACCACGAACTCGCGCAGTTGGCGACGGACACCGAAGGCGGCGTCGCCGAGCCCGTGTTCGCCCCGCGGGTGCTGGCGCCCGCGCCGGTGGTCGGTCGGCTGCGGGCGATCATCTGCGCGACCGACGGTGCTGTCAGCGATACGGCAAGAGCCTGTGCGGCCGTGCAATTGGCGCGGCTGGCGGCAGCGGGGGTGCCCGGCGCCGACCCGAACCATTGGTACGGCATGACCCCGACGAGCAGCGATGAACCACTGTGGTCCGGCGACGACCACGTGGTGAGGCTGTCGCCGTCGACGCTGCAGACCCTGACCGACTGCCCGCTTCGCTGGCTGCTGGAGCGGCACGGCGGCGCCGACGGGCGCGACGTGCGGTCGGTGGTCGGGTCGTTGGTGCACGCCATCATCGCCGGCGAGGGCAGGACCGAGGGGCAGATGGTCGCCGAGCTCGAAAGGCATTGGACGAAACTGCCGTTCGAATCCGCATGGTATGCCGACAACGAGCTCGAGCGGCACCGGTCGATGCTGTCCACCTTCGCCCAGTGGCGGACGCAGAGCCGTCATGAGCTCACCGAAGTCGGCACCGAGGTCGACGTCGACGGCGTGCTGGAAGCCGACGGCGAACAGCCCGCAGTTCGGGTACGAGGCCGCGTCGACCGCCTCGAGCGTGACGCAGCGGGCCGCCTGGTGGTCGTCGACGTCAAGACCGGAAAGACACCCGTCAGCAAGGCCGATGCCCAGCGCCACGCCCAACTCGCGATGTACCAGTTGGCTATCGCCGAAGGCATGCTGCCACAGGGTGATTCGCCTGGCGGTGGACGGCTCGTCTATCTCGGCAGGGGCGGCGCCGCCGGGCCGACCGAGCGCGGGCAGGACGCGCTGACATCCGATGTCCGCGACGACTGGCGCTCACTCGTGCACGACGCCGCGGCGGCGACCCGGGGCCCGGAGTTCGTGGCCCGCATCAACGACGGTTGCGCACACTGCCCCGTACGCCAGAGCTGCCCCGCGCAAACCGCCCCCGACGGAACGTCACAGACGTGATGCCGAAATACAGTCCCGTCGAATTAGCCTCCGCCCTAGGTCTTTTCGCCCCCACCGAAGAGCAGGCTGCGGTGATCGCAGCACCGCCGGGCCCGCTGGTTGTCATCGCGGGCGCGGGTGCCGGCAAGACCGAGACGATGGCCGCCAGGGTGGTGTGGCTGGTGGCCAACGGCTATGCCTCGCCCGGTGAAGTGCTCGGCCTCACGTTCACACGCAAGGCCGCCGGACAACTCCTGCGCCGGGTTCGCACCCGCCTGGCGCGGCTGGCAGGCACCGGCATCGTGCCGGGCGGGCTTGACGGCGCCGACGACCCGGCGACGGTGAGCACGTATCACGCGTTCGCGGGCACACTGCTGCGCGAGCACGGCCTGCTGTTGCCGATCGAGCCCAGCACCCGTCTTCTCAGCGAAACAGAGATGTGGCAGTTGGCCTTTCGCGTCGTCACCGAGCACCCCGGCGCCCTGAACACCGACAAGACACCTGCCGCCGTGACCTCGATGGTGCTGCGGCTCGCCGGGGCGATGGCCGAGCATCTCGTCGACGCGGAGCAGCTGACCGACACCCACGTCGAGCTGGAGCGGCTCGTGCACACACTGCCCGCCGGTCCATATCAGCGAGACCGCGGTCCCAGCCAGTGGCTGCTGCGGATGCTGGCGACCCAGACCGAGCGTACGGAGCTGGTGCCGCTGATCGACGCGCTGCATAAGCGCATGCATGCCGAGAAGGTGATGGACTTCGGCACGCAGATGGCTTCGGCCGCCCGGCTGGCGTCGACGTTTCCTCAGGTTGGCGAGCAGTTGCGGCAACGCTTCCGCGTGGTGCTGCTCGACGAGTACCAGGACACCGGCCACGCGCAGCGGATCGCGCTGTCGTCGCTGTTCGGTGGGGGTGTAGACGACGAACTCGCGCTGACAGCCGTCGGCGACCCGATTCAGTCGATTTACGGCTGGCGGGGGGCGTCGGCCACGAACCTGCCCCGGTTCACCACCGACTTCCCGCGTTCGGACGGCAGCCCCGCACCGACGTTGGAGTTGCGCACCAGCTGGCGCAATCCGCCGACGGCGCTGTACCTGGCCAACGCCGTGTCGGCCGAAGCCCGCCGTCGATCGGTGGCGGTGCAGGCGCTGCGGCCGCGGCCCGGCGCCGAGCCGGGGACGATCCGGTGCGCGCTGCTGGCCGATGTGGAGGCCGAACGTGACTGGGTGGCCGACCACATCGCCCGGCGCTACCAGGATGCCCGCGGTGCGGGCGAGAGTGTGCCGACGGCAGCGGTTCTGGTGCGGCGCAACGCCGACGCGGCACCGATGGCCGACGCGCTCAGCGCCCGCGGCGTGCCGGTGGAAGTCGTCGGCCTCGCGGGTCTGCTCGCCGTCACCGAGGTCGCCGATGTCGTTGCCATGCTGCGCCTTGTCGCTGAGCCCGGCGCGGGGACGGCCGCCATGCGGGTGCTCACCGGCCCCCGGTGGCGGTTGGGTGGACGCGACATCTCCGCGCTGTGGCGGCGAGCGGTCGATCTCGACGACACCGGCGGCCCGAGGGACCGCGCATCCGCAGACGAGGTGGTGGCGCAGGCCGCGCCCGACGCCGACACCGCGTGCCTGGCCGATGCCATCAGCGACCCCGGCCCCGCGGACGGCTACTCCCCGCAGGGGTATCGGCGGATCACCGCGCTGGGTCACGAGCTGACTGGGCTGCGCAGCCACCTCGGGCATACCTTGCCCGAACTGGTGGCCGAGGTGCGGCGGGTGCTCGGCGTCGATGCCGAGGCGCGCGCCGCCCGGCCGCCGTCTGCGGGCTGGAGTGGTACCGAACACCTCGACGCATTCGCCGACGTCATCGCCGGCTATGCCGCCGCGCGGCCGGGCGCGGCGGTGACCGACCTGCTCGCTTTCCTCGACGCCGCGATGGTGGTGGAGAACGGGCTGGCCGCTGCGGTGGGGGCACCACCCCCGCGAAGCGAAGGGGGAATCACTGTCGCGCACGACCGGGTGCAGATCCTCACCGTGCACGCGGCCAAGGGCCTGGAGTGGCAGGTGGTGGTCGTGCCGCACCTGAGCGGACGGGTGTTCCCGTCGACGGCGTCGATGCGAACCTGGCTGACCGACGCGGCCGATCTGCCACCGCTGCTGCGCGGCGACCGCGCGACCATGGGCGCACACGGTGTCCCGGTTCTCGACACATCCGACGTCAACGATCGAAAGAAGTTGTCCGACAAGATATCCGAGCACAAGCGCCGGCTCGACCAGCGCCGCGTCGACGAGGAGCGCCGACTCCTGTACGTGGCGCTCACCCGCGCCGAGGACACCCTGCTGCTGTCCGGCCACCAGTGGGGCGCATCCGAGTCCAAGCCCCGCGGGCCGTCGGAGTTTCTCTGCGAGCTCAAGGACATCATCGACGGTTCGGCCGCCGCGGGTGAGCCCTGCGGCGCGGTCGAACACTGGGCGCCCGCGCCCGCCGATGGCGACCCGAACCCGTTGCGGGACAAGGTCGTCGAGGCTGTATGGCCGGCCGACCCGGCGGGTGTGCGACGAGGTGACATCGAGAGCGGGGCAGCGCTGGTGCGATGCGCGATGGCGGGCACGCTCGATGGCCCCGACGACGTCGACGACTGGGCCGCCGACGTCGATGCGCTACTCGCCGAGCGCGAGCGGGTGGCGCCCGAACCGACCGCGACACTGCCCACCGCGCTGTCGGTCAGCAGCCTGGTGGAACTCGACCGCGACCCTGACGCGGCGATGCGACGGCTGAACCGCAGGCTGCCGGTCCGCCCCGACCCGCATGCGTTGCTGGGCACCGCTTTTCACGATTGGGTGCAGCGGTTCTACGGCGCCGAGCGGCTGTTCGACCTCGACGACCTGCCCGGCGCGGTCGACGGCCAGTTGGCGCGCGGAAACGCCGACGGCCTCGAAGAGCTGCAGGCCGCGTTCATGTCCTCGTCGTGGGCGGCGCGAACTCCGGTGGACGTCGAGGTGCCGTTCGACATGGTCATCGGCGGCAAAGTGGTGCGTGGCCGCATCGACGCGGTGTTCGAGGACGCCGACGGCGCCACCGTCGTCGACTGGAAGACCGGTGACCCCCCGGACACCCCGGAGGCAAAGCGGCACGCCGCCGTTCAGCTCGCGGTGTACCGGTTGGCATGGGCGGCGCTGCGGAACGTCCCTGCCACCTCGGTCCGCGCGGCATTCCACTACGTGCGGTCCGGCCTGACCGTCGCTCCCGAGTCTCTGCCGGAGTCAGCGGATCTTGCGGCGCTGTTGGAGCTACCCGCGGCCTAAGCGTTCCGGTAGATCTTCAGCGCCTGGGTGATCATCGGGATCTGCAGCGGCAGCCGGGCGATCGCGCCGATCCGCATCGGCAGCGGCTTGTCCTTCCACAACCGGACCATGTTCACGTTGGCCGGGAACACCGATATGAACAGCGCCACCGCGGCGAGCGCGCCGAGCTTGCGGGTGCGTGGTGCCAGCAGCAGCCCGCCGGTGATCACCTCGGCGACCCCCGAGGCGTGGGTGTAGAGCCGCGCGTCACCGGGCAGCTCGGCGGGAACGATCGAGTCGAAGGGTTTGGGCGCCGCGAAATGCAGCACCCCCATGCCGACGAGCATCGCCCCCATCCTGGACGCGCGCGCGGGGTTGGCGTTCTGCTGCAGTTCGGGCGCCGAAGAGGTCATGATTACATAATGGCGTGCGAACCTCACCGGCAACGATGACGGGGTCTCGTGGCCAAAGGTAGGTTGCGTCGGCGGCTCGCCGCGATCGACCAGAATTTGACCGCGCGACCCGATGCCGATCTGGTCGACGTCCTGCGCATCCCGGAGCCGTTCGTCAGCCCGACGCAGCGGATCGTCCGGCGGATCATCTACGCGTTCGCGGCGCTGTTCGCGGCGGTGCTGATCGTCTACCTGGACCGGCACGGCTACCGCGACATCGAGGCCACTCCGAACGCCAAGGATCCGCTGTCGTTCCTGGACTGCTTCTACTACGCGACGGTGTCGCTGTCGACCACCGGCTACGGCGACATCACCCCGGTCACCCCGACGGCCCGGCTGGTCAACGTGCTGGTGATCACGCCGCTGAGGGTGGCGTTTCTGATCGTCCTGATCGGCACCACCGTCGAGACACTGACCACGCAGTCGCGCCAGGCACTGAAGATCCAGCGATGGAGGAGCAGAGTGCGCAACCACACGATCGTCGTCGGGTACGGCACCAAGGGCAGGAGCGCCGTCGCCGCGATGGTCGGCGACGAGGTCGCGCCCGCGGACATCGTCGTCGTCGACGAGAACCCCGCGGCCCTCGAACGAGCCAAGAGCGCCGGCCTTGTCACCGTCCGCGGCAGCGCGACAGACTCCGAGGTGCTGCGGCTGGCCAGCGCTCAGCACGCGAAAGCGATCATCGTCGCCACCAACCGCGACGACGCCGCTGTGCTGGTCACCCTCACCGCGCGCGAGTTGGCGCCGAACGCCAAGATCATCGCCGCGGTCCGGGAGGCCGAGAATCAACACCTGCTGGAGCAGTCCGGCGCCGACTCCACCGTGGTGACCGCCGAGACGGCGGGCCGGCTGCTGGGCATAGCCGTACAGACCCCGAGCGTTGTGGAGATGATGGAGGATCTGCTGACCCCCGACCGCGGCTTCGCGATCGCCGAACGTGAGGTCGAGACCAAGGAGGTGGGCGGCTCGGCCCGTCATCTGCCCGACATCACGCTCGGTGTGGTGCGCGGGGGACAGCTGATTCGGGTCGACGACCCGCAGGTCGACGCGCTCGAGCTCGGCGACCGGCTGCTCTACGTCCGCAGCGGTGACGCCGACAGATGAGCCAACGGCAGGCCTCGTTTCAACTCCGCAATGTGCCATTGCTGTCGCGCGTCGGCGCCGACCGCGCCGACACCCTGCGCACCGACATCGACGCGGCGGTAGCCGGCTGGGCGGATGCCCTTCTGCTGCGGGTTGATTCGCGCAATCAGGTGCTGATCGCCGACGGGCGAGTCGTGCTCGGCAAGGCCACCGCGCTGGGTGAGCGGCCCAGCGACCACGCAGTGTTCCTCGGAAGGCTCAACGACGGCAGGCATGTGTGGGCGGTGCGTGGTGCGCTGACGGCGCCCGAGGACTCCGAGAGCGAAAGCGAAGTCCTCGACCTGCGCCGGGCCGGTCACATCTTCGACGACGTCAGCGCCCAACTGGTGGCCACGGCGACCGCGCTGCTGAATTGGCACGACAGCGCGCGGTTCAGCGCCGTCGACGGATCGGCGACGAAGCCGGTCAAAGGCGGCTGGTCGCGGGTCAACGCGGTCAACGGTCACGAGGAGTTCCCCCGAATCGACCCCGCGGTGATCTGTCTGGTCCACGACGGACACGACCGCGCGGTGCTGGCCCGCCAGACCGTCTGGCCGGAGCGACTGTTCTCGCTGCTGGCCGGCTTCGTCGAGGCCGGGGAGTCGTTCGAGGCCTGCGTCATGCGCGAGATCGCGGAGGAGATAGGGCTGACCGTCCGCGACGTCACCTACCTTGGCAGCCAGCCGTGGCCGTTTCCGCGGTCGCTGATGGTCGGCTTCCACGCCATCGGCGATCCCGACCAGGAGTTCGCCTTCCACGACGGCGAGATCGCCGAGGCGGCGTGGTTCACCCGCGCCGAGATCCGCGAAGCGCTGGCCCACGGGGACTGGAGTAGCGACTCGCCGTCGCGCCTGCTGTTGCCCGGGTCGATCTCGATCGCCAGGGAGATCATCGAGTCCTGGGCCGCCCTGGACCCACGCGCCAGCTGAGGAAGCTGACTAGCGCAGCTTCGCCCTGATCTCGCGCGCGGTCGGGTTGGTCAGCGTCGATCCGTCAGCGAACTTCAGCGTGGGCACCGTCTGGTTTCCGGCGTTCACCGACATCACGAATTCGGCAGCGGCGGGGTCGCTTTCGATGTCGATCTCGGTGTAGGGGATACCTTCGGCCTGCAGGGCGGACTTGAGCCTGAAGCAGTAGCCGCACCACGACGTGGTGTACATGGTGAGCGGAGCATCGCTGACTGTCATAGCGCGTTCAACGTATCCGAGCCCGTCAAAATTGCCCAATCCGAGCGACGCGCCGCACGGTCGGCGGCAATGTCGGTCCGCCCTGCCATGATGAACGCCATGTCGGTTTCCGCCGCGCACGTGAGGAGCGGAGATGGCCCCGCGCACGTGAGGAGCGGAGACGGCCCGGTGTGCTCGCATCTCGACGAGCTCGACGACGAGCAGCGCGAGGCGGTGCTGGCCGCGCGCGGTCCGGTGTGTGTGCTGGCCGGTGCGGGAACGGGTAAGACAAGGACGATCACCCGGCGCATCGCTCACCTGGTGATGGCCGGGCATGTCGCCGCAGGCCAGATCCTGGCCGTGACGTTCACCCAGCGCGCAGCCGGCGAAATGCGTAGCCGGCTGCGCGCGCTGGACGACGGAGCGGGAACGGGCTCGGTTCAGGCGATGACGTTTCACGCCGCCGCCCGTCGTCAGCTGCAGTACTTCTGGCCGCGGGTGGTCGGCGACACCGGCTGGCAGCTGCTCGACAGCAAGTTCTCGGTTGTCGCCCAGTCCGCCAGTCGGGCCGGAATGAGTGTCAGCACCGACGATGTGCGTGACCTCGCGGGCGAAATCGAGTGGGCGAAGGCGTCGCTGATCAGCCCGGAGGGCTATGCCGACGCCGTCGCGAAAGCAGGCCGCGACATTCCGTTCGACGCGGCCAAAGTGGCGGTCGTCTACACCGGGTACGAGTCGCTGAAGGCCCGCGCCGAAGGTACGGCGCTGCTGGATTTCGACGACCTTCTGCTGCACACCGCCGCCGCGATCGAGAACGACGCGGCCGTGGCCGAGGAGTTCCGCGGCCGCTACCGCTGTTTCGTCGTCGACGAGTATCAGGACGTCACCCCGCTGCAACAGCGCGTGCTCAACGCCTGGCTCGGCGAGCGCGATGACCTGACCGTCGTCGGCGACGCCAACCAGACCATCTATTCGTTCACCGGCGCCAGCCCGCGCTACTTGCTGGACTTCTCGCGGCGCTTCCCCGACGCCGCGGTCGTGCGGCTGGAGCGCGACTACCGGTCGACACCGCAGGTGGTTTCGCTGGCCAACCAGGTGATCGCCGCGGCGCGCGGCCGAGTGGCAGGCAGCAGGTTGCACCTCGTCGGCCAGCGCGACCCGGGCCCGAAGCCGTCGTTCGCCGAACACACCGACGAAGTCGCCGAGGCCGCTGCGGTCGCCAAGAAGATCGTGGCGCTGATCGAAAGCGGTACGGCGCCTTCGGAGATCGCGGTGCTCTACCGGATCAACGCCCAGTCGGAGGTGTACGAGGAGGCGCTGACCGAGGTCGGGGTCGCGTTCCAAGTGCGCGGCGGGGAAGGGTTCTTCAGCAGGCAGGAGATCCGCCAGGCGCTGCTGGCGATGCAGCGCGCGGCCGAGCGCGGCGCCGAGGCATCGGCTGACGAACTCCCACCGCTGGTGCGTCAGTTGCTCGAGCCGCTCGGGCTGTCCGCCGAGGAGCCGTCGGGGACCAGGGCCAGGGAGCGGTGGGAAGCGCTCACCGCGCTGGCCGAACTCGTCGACGACGAGGTGGCGCAGCGCCCGTCGCTCGATCTGCGTGCGCTGCTCGTGGAGCTTCGGCAGCGCGCCGACGCCCGCCATCCACCGGTCGTGCAGGGCGTCACGCTCGCCTCCCTACACGCCGCCAAGGGTTTGGAATGGGACGCCGTCTTTCTCGTCGGACTCGCCGACGGGACGCTGCCCATCTCGCACGCGCTTGTGCACGGCGCCGACAGTGAGCCCGTCGAAGAGGAGCGTCGCCTGCTCTATGTCGGGATCACAAGGGCCAGAGTGCATTTGGCGCTCAGCTGGGCTCTGTCGCGTAATCCGGGCGGCAGGCAGACCCGACGGCCGTCGCGCTTCCTCAACGGCATCGCCCCCAACACGCAGTCCGACGCCCCGACCAGATCGCGCAAGTCACGCGGTCCGACGCCGCGCTGCCGCGTCTGCAACAACGCGCTGACCACTCCCGCGGCGGTCATGCTGCGCCGCTGCGAAGGCTGCCCGTCCGACATCGACGAGCAACTGCTCGCCGATCTCAAGGACTGGCGGCTGCGTATGAGCAAGGAGATGAGCGTGCCCGCGTACGTGGTGTTCACCGACAACACCCTGATCGCGATCGCCGAGACGCTGCCCACCGACGATGCCGCGCTGGTCGCCATCCCCGGCATCGGCGCGCGCAAGCTCGAGCAGTTCGGTCCCGATGTGCTCGCGATGGTCAAAGGCCGCCAGAAATCGTAAAGATGATGCCAAAACCGCTGGTCAGAAAATCGGTTGTGCGCAGTGCCTGCTACGCTTAGCCTCGAAATCACCCGAGCGGACGAGAGGAGGGTTGCTGCAATCATGACGATTATCAATGCGTTTACCGGTGTAGGCATGGTCGGCATGGCGCGAACCCTCCACGTCATCCAGGCCGTCGCGGCCTCGGCGCATCCCGCCGCCGCTGCGATTACGCCGCGCAAGCCGCGTACCGCCGCCACCGCGATTGTCGCGTCCGTGAATCGGGGCAACATCTAACAGAAGCCACGAAAAGCCGAATGGCCACGGACCCGCAGTCAAGGATCCGTGGCCATAGTTTTTGGGAGACCCCCGAACACCTGGTCGCAGATCCACAGAAAGAACACCAAAGATCAACGACCAGGAAGCAGGTAAACAGAGCCATGTCTGGATCGATGAGCGCTTGCGCGAAGAGCATCGGGCTTGAGACATGCCGAAAGAGGACGCTGCCGGCCGTGCCATGTCATGTCGGAGATCCCGACTTGTGGTTCGCGGAAAGCCCCGTCGATCTGGAGCGTGCCAAGGCACTGTGCGCAGAGTGCCCGATTCGTCGGGAGTGCCTGGACGCAGCGCTGGACCGCGGCGAGCCGTGGGGCGTCTGGGGTGGGGAGATAATCGAACGCGGCACGATCGTCGCGCGCAAGCGTCCGCGTGGGCGCCCGCGCAAGAACGCCGAGGAGCCGGCAGCCGCCTAAGCGCTGCCGGTTCCCTAGGCCGCTTCGTCGGCGAAGCCCGGAACCAGCTCTGCCGCAATCGCTTTCACGGGCACGTGCGCGTCGAGCTGGCAGGAGATCGCGACGATCGACGCGATCACCCGCATCGGTATCGCCAGCTTGACGGGGATGTCCATCTGCCGCGCTGCCTTGATCTGGCCGGCTGCCCGATCCATGTTGACCGCCGTCATCTTCTGTAGCCACTTACGGGTGTAGTGGAATACCTCGACCTCGACCGGTTCGACGTACTGACGCAGCATGTCGTCGATCTCGCGGGCCGACACCTGCTCGCCCTTCTGGATGAAGCCGCCCTGCTCCATCGTCGGCAGCAGATTGTCGTAATCCTTGTTCAGCGCGTAGCGCAGCATCAAACCCAGTTCGATCGGCAACCCGCCCGGCAGCGGGGCCACGGCGCCGAAGTCGATGACGCCCATCTTGTTGTCGGGCAGCAGCATGAAGTTTCCCGGATGCGCGTCGCCGTGCATCATCTCCAGCCGGCGCGGCGCATCGTGGGTCAGCTCGAACAGCCTGGTGCCCATCAGGTCACGTTGCTCCTGGGTGCCCTCTCGGATGATCACCGACATCGGGATGCCTTCGATCCACTCCTGGATCACGACCTTCGGCGCGCTGGCGACGATGTGCGGGATGACGAAATACGGATGTCCCTCATAGGCTTTCGCGAACGCGCGCTGGTTGTCTGCCTCGAGCCGGTAATCCAGCTCCATCTCGGTGCGCTCGATCAGTTCGTCGACGACGCCCTGCACGTCGGCGCCGGGGGAGAGCTGCTTGAGCACCTTGACCATGCGCTGCATCGTCTTCAGGTCGGCGCGAAGTGCCTCGTCGGCGCCCGGGTACTGGATCTTGACCGCAACCTCGCGACCGTCGGACCACACCGCCTTGTGCACCTGGCCGATGCTGGCCGACGCCACCGGGATGTCTTCGAACGACGAGAATCTCTCGCGCCATTTCGTGCCCAGCTGTGCGTCCAAGACGCGGTGCACCTTGGCGGCGGGCAACGGCGGGGCTTCCCGCTGCAGCTTGGTCAGCGCGTCGCGGTAGGGCTTGCCGTACTGCTCCGGGATGGCGGCCTCCATCACCGACAGCGCCTGGCCGACCTTCATCGCGCCGCCCTTGAGTTCGCCGAGAACGGTGAACAGCTGCTGGGCGGCCTTGTCCATCAATTCGGCGTTGACCTCGTCCTTGGACTTGCCGGTCAGCCGCTTGCCGAATCCGAGCGCCGCGCGCCCAGCCATGCCGGCCCCAAGACCCGCAAGCTTGGCGTTGCGCGCTGCTCCGCCTCGTTTGATGTCACTCACGCGTCCATCATCCATGACGGATCCGACGGGCCGACAACCGTCTGGCAACAATCATTTTCACCGGGCGCACTGTGTGCAGCGCGGGTGTCGCGTCCACCGGCGCGCCACCGTCGAGCCGGTGTTGACGTCGAACTCGAGCGTGGTGTCCAGCGTCGATGGACGATGGGGGGCGCGGTCGACGGCCACGCCGCTGCGCACCGCTGCGATGACGCGGTCGACCTGATTCAGCGCCAGCGCCGCGGTCGCCAGCACGGTCGCCCGGTCAGCGGTGCCGACGGTGTCGCGCAGCTGCGACGCCACCGCGGGCCAGGCCGCGTCGCGGTCACTGCGGTGAAGGTCTGCGCAGCGCAGGCAACTGGTGACGCCGGGCAGCACCAGCGGCCCGACCAGCCCGGCGCCGTCGCGGACCCGCACCGGCAGGTGAGGTATCCGCGCGGCGTGCAACTCGCGCAGCATCCGCGGATCGGACACCAGGGAATCCGAGAGCACGACAAGGTCGGTGGTGTCGGCCGTGACGGCGGCGTGGCGCAGGCTGCTGTGTTTGATCCGGGCGCCGGAGCACCGCAGCGCGCTGGCCAGCAAGTCCGACAGCGGTCCCCGGCCGTGAATCCGGATCGACGCCGAGCGGGCCTGCCGACGCGCCGTCGTCATCGGGGCGACCACACCCGCGTCGACCAGGGCCGCAACCAGATCGGCGATCACGGGTACGTCCACTCCGGATACCCCTGCGGCAACCTCGGCGACCGTGGCCCCTGCCTGCAGAACCCGCAGCGCCTCCGCGAGCGTGGCGGTGCTGAGCCCGGCGGGGGGCCGGACGAGCACCGCACGCCGCGGATCCCAGCCAACCTGTACGACACCGTCGGGACGAGGCAGCACGGGCATGGCCGGGTTGAGCGAATACCGCGTCATGGACCGACTCTGCCACGCACGGCATATCGGCCGGCGAGGTTATCCACAGGCCGACAATAGGGCGTCGCTCAGCTAGCTGCAGAACTAATCCAGCGGCACCTTCTGAGTGTTTGCCGCATCGAATGCCGCCCACCGCAGCGGGTGCATTTCCACTACGCGTTTACCGGCTCCGAACTATCCGGGAGGCGCGAAGAGTTTATGCCGGTGCGTCACTCTGCAGCGGCGGCCGCTCCGTGATGCAGTAGGTGCGAAATCACAGCATGAATGTGGGCCACGACCTCTTGGTGGTGCACGATGAGGTGATGAAGGAAAGGATGTGAAACCTGCATGTCGCTGTCCTTTCTGGGAATTGCCTGTGAACGGGCAATCTATTTACGCGCATGACAATTGCAGGGTAAGACTGCGGCCGCATTAGTGGAAGCAAATTGTTCAATTTGCTTTGCGGCGAATTCGGATTGGGTCGCCGCCGGGCAATCAGCGGTCAGTTGCCGGCGTCGTCCCGGCCGCTCTCGTCGCCCTTTTCGAGGTCGGCGATGGCCTCCTCGAAGCCGCTGGTGTCGCCGCCGATCACGCGGTCGATGAAGGCGGCGGGCTCGTCGAGATCATCCGAGTGCGGCAACAGGTCGGGATGCTGCCACACCCCGTCGCGGGCATCGACGCCTGCGGCCTGGGTCAGCTTCTCCCACAGCACCGCGGCCTCGCGCAGCTTGCGGGGCCGCAGCTCGAGCCCGACCAGCGTGGCAAACGTCTGCTCGGCCGGGCCGCCGGTCGCGCGCCGCCGCCGCAGCGTCTCGCTCAGCGCGGAGGCGCCGGGAATCCGGTCACCCAGCGCGTCGTTGACGACGGTCTGCACCCAGCCCTCGATCAAGGCCAGCAGGGTCTCCAGCCGTTCCAGCGCGGCCGTCTGCTCGGGCGTGGCCTTCGGCTCGAAGATGCCCTGGTTGAGCAGCTGCTCCAGCTGCGACGGATCGGTCAGCGACGCCGGGTTGAACCCGGCTGCGAACTCCTCGATGCCGTTCGTGTCGATCTTCATGCCCTTGGCGAACGCCTCGACGGCGTTGAGCAGCTGGCTGGACAGCCACGGCACATGGCTGAACAGCCGATGGTGTGCGGCCTCACGCGCGGCCAGGAAGGTGAGGATCTCGCTGCGCGGCTGCTCGAGCCCTTCGGAGAGCGACTCGATGGCGTCGGGCATCAGTGCGGCAACACCCTTGGGGCCCAACGGCAACCCGATGTCGGTGGAGGTGAACACCTCGCGGCTCAGCTTGCCCAGCGCCTGGCCGAGCTGCGAGCCGAACGCCATGCCGCCCATCTGCGTCATCATCGACAGCAGCGGGCCCGCCATGCTTCTGGCCTCCTCCGGCAGCGCCGACGCCCACACCGTCGAGATCTGTTCGGCCACCGGGTCGCACAGCCGCTTCCAGGTGTCCAGGGTGTTGTCGATCCAGTCGGTGGGCGTCCACGCGACGGCCCTGGTGGTGCCCGCGGGCAGTGAGGTCACCCCGTCCAGCCACGTCTCGGCTAGGCGCACGGCGTCGGCGATCGCCGAGCTGGTCGTCTCCGAGACAGGGGCGACGAAGCCGATCGAGCTCGATGCCAGCTGGCGGGCCAGGTCGTAGTTGACCGGGCCGGCCTGCTTGCCGCCTGCCATCACGTTGCCTGCGCCGCTGAACATCTCGCCGAGGCGGCTGAACACCTGTCCGAGCTGGGACATGTCGAAATCGCCCCCGCCGAAACCGAACGGATCCTGCCCGGAACCCGAGCCGGACCCCGAATCGGGATCCTTGTTGTGCTTGTCATGCTCAGGGTCGTCCCCGGACGAAAAGCCGAAGGGCAGGTCAGCCATGGCCTCAACGGTACTCACCACGGCCAGCTCGCGTGACCCTCGAGGTCACGCTCTGAGTGAACCCCCGCGCAGCTCCGTCTACTGTTGCTGGCGTGAACAGGCGGATTTCTACGCTGCTGGTCGCCCTCGTGCCGATCGTCGCGTTCGGCGTGCTGCTGGCGCTGGTGACGGTCCCGTACGTTTCGCTGGGCCCCGGGCCGACCTTCAACACCCTCGGCGAGGTCGAGGGCAAGCAGGTCGTCGACATCGAGGGCACCACGGTTCATCCGACGACGGGACACCTCAACATGACGACGGTGTCCCAGCGCGACAACCTCACCCTCGGACAGGCGCTGACGCTGTGGGTGTCGGGCAACGAGCAGCTGGTTCCTCGCGACCTCGTCTACCCGCCCGACAAGTCCAAGGACCAAATCGACGAGGCCAACAACCAGGAGTTCAAGCAATCCGAGTCCAGCGCCGAATACGCCGCGCTCGGTTATCTGAAATACGCGCCCGCGGTCACGGTGGAGACGGTCAGCAAGGACGGCGCGTCGGTGGGCATGCTGCAGGAGGGCGACGCCATCGACGGCGTGGACGGGGTGCCGGTGACCTCCCTCGAGCAGTTCCAGGGGATCATGGAGAAGACGAAACCGGACCAACAGGTCGTGCTCGACTTCCGCCGCAAGAACGGACCTCCCGGCGTAGCGACCGTCAAGCTGAAGGCCAATCCGGAAAAGCCACACGGGTTTCTGGGTATCGGCGTCGTCGAAGCGCCATGGGCGCCGTTCAAAATCGACTTCAACCTCGCCAACGTCGGCGGCCCGTCCGCAGGCCTCGTTTTCAGCCTGGCCGTCGTCGACAAGCTCACCACCGGCGACCTGAGCGGAAAGAATTTCGTGGCGGGCACCGGGACCATCAACTCCGACGGCAAGGTGGGCTCGATCGGCGGCATCACCCACAAGATCATGGCCGCGCATGACGCGGGCGCAACGGTGTTCCTGGTCCCGGCCGACAACTGCGAAGAGGCGAAGTCGGCCCACGAGGGCGGCATCGACCTGGTCAAAGTGGACAATCTGGCGCAGGCGGTGGACTCGTTGAAGGCGCTTTCAGCCGGTGGCGAAGCGCCACATTGCTGACCGGGACAGCATGAAACCGATGCGTAGAGTTGTGGCACGTCATGCAAGACGTGCATGGGCGAAAACCGGGAGTTGACGAGTGGGTATGCGGCCCGCGGCGAAGATGCCGAAGCTGACGCGGCGTAGCCGAATTCTGATCACGGTCGCCTTGGTGGTCGTGCTGCTGCTGTTGATCGGGCCGCGCCTTGTCGACGGCTACGTCGACTGGCTGTGGTTCGGCGAGCTCGGCTATCGATCGGTCTTCACCACCCAGCTGGTGACCAAGCTCGTCGTCTTCCTGGTGGCGTGGGCGCTGGTCGGTGGCGTCGTCTTCGCCGCCCTCGCGCTGGCGTATCGCACCCGGCCGGTGTTCGTCCCGACCAGCGGACCCAACGATCCGGTCGCCCGGTATCGCACCGCGGTGATGTCGCGGCTGAAGCTGGTCGGCATCGGTGTGCCCGCGGTCATCGGCTTTTTCGCCGGCATCGTCGCCCAGACCTACTGGGAGCGGATTCAGCTCTTCCTGCACGGCGGCAGCTTCGGCATCAAGGATCCGCAGTTCGGCATGGATCTCGGCTTCTACGCGTTCGATCTGCCGTTCTACCGGCTGGTGATCGGCTACCTCTTCGTCACGACATTCTTGGCGCTGATTGCCAACCTGTTGGGGCACTACCTGTTTGGCGGTATCCGGCTGTCCGGCAGGACTGGGGCGTTGAGCCGTTCGGCCCGCATCCAGTTGATCAGCCTGGCGGGAACCCTGGTGCTGCTCAAGGCGATCTCCTACTGGTTCGACCGCTACGCGTTGCTGTCGCACTCCCGCAGCGGTAAGCCGTTCACCGGGGCCGGCTACACGGACATCAACGCCGTGCTGCCCGCCAAACTCATCCTGATGGCCATCGCGCTGATCTGCGCGGTGGCGGTGTTCTCCGCAGTTTTCCTGCGCGACTTGCGGATACCCGCGATCGGCATCGTGCTTCTGCTGCTGTCGTCGATGATCGTGGGTGCAGGCTGGCCGCTGGTCGTCGAACAGATCAGCGTCAAACCCAATGCCGCGCAGAAGGAAAGCGAATACATCAGCCGCAGCATCACCGCGACCCGAGAGGCCTACGGGCTGACCGAGAAGAACGTCACCTATCGCGACTATCCCGGCAACGCCCCCGCCACCGCCCAGCAGGTGGCCGCCGACCGCGCAACGACGTCGAACATCCGGCTGCTCGATCCGACCATCGTCAGCCCGGCGTTCACGCAGTTCCAGCAGAGCAAGAACTTCTACTACTTCCCCGACCAGCTGGCCATCGACCGGTACAACGGTCCCGACGGGAA
The DNA here is from genome assembly GCA_963813275.1 of uncultured Actinomycetota bacterium. Taxonomy (GTDB): domain Bacteria; phylum Actinomycetota; class Actinomycetes; order Mycobacteriales; family Mycobacteriaceae; genus Mycobacterium. Next base: position 339,026 of record CAWEYH010000014.1, read on the forward strand.
CCTCCGTGACTTCGTGGTGGCCGCGCGTGAGCTGAACCCCGACCGGCTGATCGACAACCAGCGCGACTGGATCAACCGGCATTTCGTCTACACCCACGGCAACGGCTTCATCGCCTCGCCGGCCAACACGGTGCGCGGAGTCGCCAACGACCCCAACCAGAACGGCGGTTATCCCGAGTTCCTGGCCAGCGTCGTCGGTGCCAACGGCAGCGTGGTGTCGCCCGGTCCCGCGCCACTGGATCAGCCGCGCGTCTACTTCGGGCCGGTCATCGCCGGCACGCCCGACGACTACGCGATCGTCGGAAAGAGTGGCAACGACCGCGAGTACGACTACGAGACCAACACCGAGACCAAGAACTACACCTACAGCGGTAAGGGCGGCGTGCCGATCGGCAACTGGCTGAACCGCGCCGTATTCGCCGCGAAGTTCTCCGAGCGAAAGCTGGTGTTCCCCAGTCCGATCGGGCCGGACAGCAGGATCCTGTTCAATCGCGATCCATCCGCGCGAGTGAAGGCGGTGGCACCCTGGTTGACCACCGACACCAGCGTGTACCCCGCCATCGTCAACAAGCGGATGGTCTGGATCGTCGACGGCTACACCACGTTGGACAACTACCCGTACTCGGAGCTGACGTCGCTGTCGAGCGTCACGGCCGACTCCACCGAGGTGGCCTTCAACCGGTTGGCGCCCGACAAGCAGGTGTCCTATATCCGCAACTCGGTGAAGGCCACGGTCGACGCCTACGACGGCACCGTCACGCTGTATGCACAGGATGAGACCGACCCGGTGCTGAAGGCGTGGGAGGCGGTGTTCCCCGGCACGGTCAAGCCGAAGAGCGACATCACGCCGGAGCTGCAGTCTCATCTGCGCTATCCCGAGGACTTGTTCAAGGTGCAGCGCGCGCTACTGGCCAAGTATCACGTCAACGATCCGGTCACGTTCTTCTCGACGTCGGACTTCTGGAACGTGCCGCAGGATCCGAATCCGACGGCCAGCAGTTACCAGCCGCCGTACTACATCGTCGCGAAAGACCTTGCCCAGAACGACAAGTCGGCCTCGTTCCAGTTGACGAGCGCGATGAACCGGTTCCAGCGTGACTACCTGGCCGCCTACATCAGCGCCAGCTCCGACCCGGACACCTACGGCAAGATCACGGTGTTGACGATCCCGGGACAAGTCAACGGCCCGAAGCTGGCCAACAACGCGATCACCACGGACACGGCGGTCAGCCAGGATCTCGGCGTGATCGGCCGCGACAACCAGAACCGAATCCGCTGGGGCAACCTGCTGACCCTGCCGGTGGCCGAGGGCGGCCTGTTGTATGTGGAGCCCGTCTACGCCTCGCCTGGCGCCAGCGACGCGGCATCGTCGTATCCACGGCTCATCCGCGTCGCGATGATGTACGAGGACCGGGTGGGCTACGGGCCGACGGTGCGTGACGCGCTGACCGAGTTGTTCGGTCAGGGCGCCGACGCCACCGCGACCGGACCTGCGCCGGCGAATCCGCCGAACGGACGGGCGCCTGCGGCGGCACCGCCGACCGACGGCCAGTCCGATGCGTCCCCGCCCAACCAAGCGGGGAGGGCGCCTGAGGTGCCGACACCGGTAGCCGGTATCCCGGGTCCCGGCGGAACCACCCAGCTGTCGCCCGCGAAGGCCGCCGCGCTGACGGACGTGCAGACCGCATTGGATGAGCTACACAGGGCACAGCAAAGCGGTGATTTTGCCGAGTTCGGCACCGCACTGCAGCGCCTGGACGATGCGATGAAGAAGTACGGCGCGGCCAAGTAACGCACCAGACGTTTGCTACTAACGCGTTTTCGGGGCATGATCTCGTTCTGAGATCAACCCTGGGGGCGGCGTCGATGAAGCACTGGGCGCGAAAAGCGCAGCTTCGGTTCCGGAGTCTGGGACACGTCGGTTGGGTTGCTGCGTTCGTTTACCTCGGGGCCATGCTGGTCATGGTCGCGTGGGTGCTGTTCTCGTGGGAGGACGCCTACGGGACCCGTCCCGTCGACGAGATCGCCTACCTCGTGTGTCTGGTCGTCGCGGTGGCCTGCGCCGCCCGAGCCGTCCGTTCGGCACGTGGGCGTCGGCGATACGGCTGGCTCGCGCTCATCGCCGCCTTTTCTTCATGGGTCGTCGCCGAACTCATCCGTGCCCGTGAGGAAGTCCGGGTCGACGATCAACCCTGGCACCCCTCACTGGCGCAGGCCGTGATGTTGGCGTACCCACTGGGTGCCTACGCCGCACTGCTCCTCCTGCACGGGTTCGGCAAGCCTCCCCGTCGTCGGGCGGTGCTGGACGGCATCGTGGTGGCGACATCGCTGTTCGTCGTCTCGTGGGTGTTCGTGCTCAGCGACATTCACGGCAGTGGTGCGGCGTCCGCCGTGACAGTGCTCCACATCGTCCTCGACGTGATCCTGCTGACCACCTCGATCCTGGTGTGGTCTCGGCCCGGCGGGCGCTTGAGCCTCAATCTCCTGGCGGGCGGGATCACGATCATCGGCCTGGCCGACATCATCGGCGTCTACCTTGCCGGTGTCGGCGGCTACCACAGCGGCGGTGTGATCGACGTCGTGCGGGTGGTCGGCTTCGGGATGTGCGCGTTCGCGGCCCTGTTCAGTGTCGACGAGCGGCGCCCGGTCGAGCCGCAGCCACTGGACCTGCAACCCGGTGTTCGGGTGTGGTTGCCGTATCTGCCGCTGCTGATGGCCGGTGTCGCCGGAATCGGTTATGAATTAAGACATCTCGAACATGGGCTTCTGCTCGGCGCCGAGGCCGTCCTCGTCGCCGCGGTGCTCATGCGTCAGCTCTTCGTTCTCACCGACAACCAGAACCTTCTCGCTAAGGTCGCCCGCGAGGCGTTTCACGACAACCTGACCGGCCTGGCCAACAGGGCGAACTTCCTCGACAAACTCGAACGCGCCGTGCTCCACCGGCGTCGCACCGCCGAGCCGATCGCGGTGTTGTGTCTTGATCTGGACAACTTCAAGGCCGTCAACGACGCGCTCGGGCATCCGGCGGGGGACGAGCTCTTGGTTCGCGTAGCGGGCCGCCTGACAGCCATGCTCGGTGAGACGTGGACCGTCGCGCGTCTCGGCGGTGACGAGTTCGCCGCGCTGTTCGAAGGGCACGTGGACGCGTTGGCGGCGGCCAACTCGGTGCTGGACGCATTTTCCACCCCGATCGTCATCGACGGCGTCCCGCAGACCGCGCGGCCGAGCGTCGGGCTGACACTGGCCACCACCAAGACACACCACACGGCCGACGACCTTCTCCTGAATGCCGACCTGGCAATGTATGCGGCCAAGCGCGACGGCGGTGGGTGCGTGCGCAGCTTCGTGCCCGATCTGCCCGTCCCATGGGAACTCCAGCACACGAATGCGCCTATTTCCCAACAGGTTTCACCGACAGCGGACGGGCCTGAATCCTCCGGAGTCCTGTCCCGCCGTGACCATGACACCGGCAAGGAGGCCGCACGCGGCGCGTGGCCGCCGTCTGCGATCCGCGTCGCCCTGGGCGTGCTGGCGCTCGGCGTCGCGGTGTTCACGCTGTCGACGATCTTCCGCGAGCACGCGGGCCGCATCGTGGCGTTCGACAGTGTGCTGTACCCGGCGTTGAACATCGGCGCGGCGGCGATCGTCTTCGTCCGGGCGTTTCACCTCCGCGCCGAGCGGTGGCCGTGCCTACTCATCGGGGCGGGCATGGCGAGCAACGCAGCGGGTGACGTGGTGTATGCCCTCTGGGTGCCGGAGGGCGCGATGCCGTCGGCGGCCGACCCGCTGTATCTGGCCTTCTATCCGCTGGTTTACGCAGGCATGGTGCTGCTGATGAGGGAGCGGTTGAAGCGGGTGCCCACCGCGTTCCGCATCGATGCGCTGATCTGCGGGCTGACGCTGGGCGCGGTGGCCGCCGCCGTGGCCAACGGTCCGATCGAGGCGGCGATGACGGGCGAACCGGTCACCGTGCTGGTGGGGCTGGCGTATCCGGTCGGAGACTTGCTGCTGTTGTCTTTGACGGCCGGGATGCTCCCGATCCTGGGCTGGCGGGCCGAGTGGCGATGGGGTCTGATGGTCGTCGGCTTCATGTCGTTTGCGGTGGCCGACACCCTCTACCTTTTCCAGACTTCGGCGGGAACGTATCTGGAAGGCACCTGGATCGACGCCTGCTGGCCGTTCGCCTCCCTGCTCATCGCGGTGGCCGGCTGGCTGCCGACGTCGGGAAGCCACCCTCGCCCGAAACCGGGGCTGGGCGCCTATGTCCCTGTTGTCATCTGCGGTGGCGTCGCGCTCGCGGTGGCGGTGATGGCCAACCAGAGCCGAGTCGCCGTCACGCTCGCCGCGCTGACGTTGATCGCCGTCGCGTGGCGGTTCGCCGTCACGTTCCGCGATGTCAGCGCCATGGCCGAGGCGCACCGTCAGGCCATGACCGACGAGTTGACCGGGCTGCCCAACCGGAGATCGCTGGCGACCACCTTGACGGCCGTCTCCGTCGACGAGCCGTCGGCGTTGTTCCGGACGCGATCCAGCCGCGCGCTGCTGATGCTCGACATCGATCAGTTCAGAGAGATCAACTACTTCGCGGGCCGACACGTCGGAGATCAACTGTTGAGTCGCGTCGCGGCTCGGCTGTCGCGCTCGGTGCGCGCCGACGACTTGATCGCCCGTACGGGCGGTGACGAGTTCGCCGTTCTGTTGGCCGATTGCGTGGACATCACCACAGCACGGGCGCGGGCCGGAGCGATACTCGAGGCGTTACGTGTCCCGTTCGAGCTTGATCCGATCACCGTGCAGATTGACGCCAGCATCTCAATTGCGTTGTGTCCCGACCATTGTGACTACGTAGGTGACTTACTGAGTTGTGTCGAGACGACGATGGCGCACGCCAAAACAGCGACGAGCAAGATCGTGGTGCACGACGTGGGTCGGGTGCGGTTGGAGAAGGACAACGACGACTACCTCGTGGAGGAGTTGCGCGCCGCGCTGTCCGGTGACGAGCTGACGTGCTACTACCAGCCGAAGATCAGTGCCGAGCACGGGGGTGTGCACAGCGTCGAAGCGCTGCTGCGCTGGCACCACCCGACTCGCGGGCTGCTGATGCCGGAGCAGATTCTGCCTGCGGCCGAGCGGGCGGGCCTCATGCGGCAGGTCGCCAACTGCGTGGTCAATCTCGCCCTTGGCCAGGTGCGGGCCTGGCATGACGAGGGCATCCGGATGACCGTCGCGGTGAATCTGTCCATGGCCAACCTGCTGGACCTCGACCTGGTCGCCACCGTCGAGCGGCTGCTGGCCACCAACGATGTGCCGCCGCAGTCCCTGATCCTGGAGATCACCGAGGGCACGTTCGCCAACGACTCGTCGCGATCGCGCAAAACGGTTTTCGCCCTGCGTCGCCTCGGGGTGCGCATCTCCCTCGACGACTACGGCACCGGCTGGTCGTCGCTGGCGCGCCTGCAGGATCTGTCGGTCGACGAACTCAAGCTCGACAGGGTCTTCGTGTCGCGGCTCGGCGAGGATCCCCGCTCGATCGCCATCGTGCGGTCCACCGTGGCGCTGGCGCACAGCCTCGGGGCGGACCTGGTCGCCGAGGGCGTCGAGGACGAGGCCACGCTGCGCGCGCTGCGCCGATACGGCTGCACCATCACGCAGGGCTTCGTGCACACGCCGCCACAGCCCGCCGACGAGCTGCTGAAGTGGATGGCCACCGCAGCGCCGACGCTGCCAGAGGGCGATTTGGCGCTGCACCCGGACCTTCGGTAACCTGGCGTTCACCCGTCGCGGGGTGGAGCAGCTCGGTAGCTCGCTGGGCTCATAACCCAGAGGTCGCAGGTTCGAATCCTGTCCCCGCTACCAGGCAAAACGGCTCTCGGAGAACTCTCCGGGGGCCGTTTTCATGCCCAAAGGGAACACTTTTGGGAACATTCGCAACGCTAACTATGTGTCGGGAACAGAATGGGAACATTGCCGGGTCTAAGAACGTGCGGCCCGCAAGCCAACGGCCCACTGAGTCGAAGACACCTTCAGCGCCCGACGGGCCAGTGCTCGACCGTGATGTCGTCCATGGGGAAGTCGGTGGGGTTGCCCGTCGCCAGGCGAGCATCAATGCCCACGGTGGCGGCGGCGATCAGGCAGTCGGCTTGGTGAAGGGTGATCCCTCGTCCGGCGAACTGCCGGCGCCACTGTCCAGCGCGACTTCCTTCGGACGGGCCCAACGGTGCACACCGTAAGCCGCGCACCAGCCGTTGTGCGATGGCTTCTTCGCCGGGAAGCAGACCGCGCCAGATCTCCTCGATCGAGATCGCACAGGTCCAAGGTTCGTCACCTTGGCGGCGCAGAGCGCGTAGGCGGTTGCCCGCCGGACGGCCGCGAAGGGCGTCGATGATTACGGTCGAGTCGAGCAGGACCCTCGCCATGTCAGCCGATGCGACGCTGGTCGGCGCGTTGGTGGCGGACCCATTCACCGGGATCGTCATCCCATTCGTGGCCCTCGTCGGGGATGGCCCCGAGCGTTGCCTCGATATCGTCCCATCGCCGCTCGTCATCGAGTCCGCGGCGAATCAACTCTGCGATGAATGCGCTTCGTCGCCTGCTTCCAGCCCGCTGGTCGAGTTCGGCTACGAGCTCGTCATCAACGGTGATGTGCAGTCGCATGTGCTGACTATAGCCCACTGGCTTCCGGCTTCACTTCACTAGCCGCATCCTGCCGAAGGACTTGCAGATCCTCGACTCGCACACCCATCACAACGTCGACGCCGGGACTTTGGGTGGTGCCGCGTCACTGCGCGAGGAGACCATTTGAGCGGGTCGGGTCGGCCCAGTGCGAGCCGAGGCGTTAAACCTGCTTGCCGCCGTACGCCTTCACGCCGACAGTCACCTTGTGGCCCGGCAGGCGGTGGGGTTCATAGAGGGGACGCGTACCGATTCAAATCGGAGTCGAAGCAGGGCACTTGTCGCATCGGCGTGGTGCACGTAGCCGTTGACGGTTCTCCGATAGCGTCGAACCACCTCGAATCGATGTCTGGGAGGGAGCGGCGCGTGATATCGATCGCGAGCTTGGTGGAGCGCAGTGCGGAGCTGAAGCGGGAGCTGCTGGAGTTCTCCTGGCAACCTCGCTTTGACCGCGAGCGCCGCGAGGTGCTGCGGGACCACCTTGCTGATCGATTCGTCGGCGACGAGTCGGAAGTGATAACGGCGCTCGACTACTTCCTGCTGCAGCACCAGTTACGCAGCGGCAAGACCGTGGTGGAGCGGTTTGTGGCTAGTCGCCCGGACTTGCCGGAGCGCGAACGCGAGCTGTTGCTCGGCTGGCGCGACGTTGCGGAGGGCATATTCGAGGTCCACGGCCGCGACGGCGACGCGCTCGTCGTAGAGAATCTCGTTGACGAGTTGACATATCGCGTGTACTCGAACATGGGACCGGGCGTGTTCCAGCCGCTGGAATCCGGCGGTTTCGTGATCGGTCGGCTCGTGCCGGTCGGGCCCGAGTGGTTGATCAGCGGCAACTTCGCGTGTTATCCGAAGAGTGACCGTGTCGCGATCCATCGCACCGCCTGCGAGATGGCCATGCGCCACCCGAAGTGGGCATTTCGTAATCCCGACAAGCTGGCCCGCGCACGACAGCAGCAGAGCGCCGAGCACGACCGGTTCGTGCAATTCTTCGGCGCCGACTTCGTCGTCATACCGGGAGCGCAGCTGACCGAACGAATGCGGAGCTTCTACACCTTCTGCCGCGACCAGGTAGTGGCGGAGTTGGCCGCATCCGGTAAGCGACCGAAGCATCCGCCGTTCCATGGCCCGGATTATCCTTCCGAACTGGTGGCCTCGGATTCGGTCGCAGTCACCCACGACGAGGTGGATGGCTTGGGCCTGTATGCCGAGTTCGGGATGATCGAGGAGGCGTTCGCCGACCCGAGCCTGCTTCGTCATCCGGGTTACCGCCGACGAGTGCGCGACTACCTGGACGATCCCACCATTTCGCCCGTGCTGTTCGAGCGGATGGCCGCGCGCGACCCCGAGCGAGCGAACCAGGTGTTCCGTAAACTGTTGGGGCGAAAGCACTTCGACTGGGCGATCAGTGGCGAGAAGCTGATGCGGCAGCGCAAGCCGGATTACTTCGATCAGCCCCGATTGCCGTGCATCGTGCCGCTCAGCGACAAGCTCGCAGCGTACGCCGCAAGCGCATAGGACGCAGTAAGGTGGCGCCCATGTCCAAGACGAACCGGCGTCGCCGTGCAGAGAAGCGCCGCCGCCCGGCCCGGCGTACTACCCGGGCTCGGCAGCACACCCCGGCCGAGCCAGACCTGCTCGCTGATGTTCGACGCGCCCTCGCCGATCGGCACCCGCTGAGCTTGTTGACCTACGTGAGCACACTGCTGTGTGTTACCGACTCGCGGCGCAACCACCCGTTCGCCCGACCCGAGGACCCGGACCTGGCGGAGCTGACCCGCGAGGACCTGGTCGCGACGTTCCTCGACTTGGCCGCTCCGGAAACGTCGGCGCTGCTCGCGGTGATCGACGAGATGGGGGGTGACGACGACGTGCTGCGTGCCCGCATCCGACGGGAGCTCGCCGCGCGCCCGAAGGTCGAACCGGCATGGCTTGCGCAGCTTTCGGAGACATCCACCTATCGGGCGGTGCGGATGCACCACGTCCTCGGCGACGGCGACAACATCATGCTCGGGGCGCGACTGCCGGGCGGGCACGAGCTCACCTGCTTGGTCTACATCGACCACAACCTCGGCACCCTGGTGAAGGACGCCTTCGTCGTGCCCGCGTCGATCGCAGACATGGTGGCCGATTTCCGGCAGGTATCCGAGGACCCCGATACGCGGTGGGACGTCATCAGCCTGGCCGACGCGCGAGCCTGGGTCGATGCGGCGATCGAACTGGCCGCGATCACCTTCCCGCCGCTGCAGACCGAGAGCTGGCCCGCGTGTCGCGCGCTGGTGGAATGGATCACCCGGCACCTGCCTGAGGGTGGAACCGGATACCAACGGCCACAATGGGATTCAGCGGCGCTCGCCGAGCTCACGGATCGGTTCTTCGCCTCGCCGTACGGAGGCCGGCTCGACGATCCCGACCACCGCGACCTACTCGAGTCCCTGCTCTGGTATGGCACCGACTACGGCTCAGGCGACCCGCTGCGATGGAGCCCGGTGAAAGTCGAGATCCTGCTTGAGGACTGGATTCCCCGGAAGATCGTGGCGCCCGCGGAGTTCCTGGCCAAGGCGCCCGATCTGCTGCGGGCGTTCATCCGCTTTGCTCACGCGGAAGTGGGACTGCGCTCCGACCTCACCGACGAGACGCTCTCCTCGATCGACGATTGGGAGCCGCAGTACCAGCAGACGATCCGCTCACCACGACCGCAGGGGCCGGCCGCGCTGATCGCTGCGCTCGGCATCGACACCGAGGACATGGCGGACATGCCATTCGGCCCTGAGGAGTCGGAGAACTTCGATCACTCGATGCCCGACTGGCTCGCTTCTGGATGTCGGAGACCCAATTCAGTTGGATCAGCTCGATGATGACCCACTACCGGATGAACCGTTCCGGTGGGACGGCATCTCCGACGACGTGACGGCGCGTGTGCACGATGTTCTCGCGTTCGTCGACGGCTGCTGCGAGGAGATGCTCGACCTCGAGTACCGCACCGCATGCCGACGGGTACTTGCGCGCGTCGCGTTCAGGGAACCAGACGTGTTCCGTCGCAAGAGTCGTGCGGAAACCGCTGCCGCAGCGCTGGTCTGGATCGTCGGCAAGGCCAACGACCTGTTCGAGCAGCGGACCGGCGTTATGCAGGTCAGGGATCTGATGAGCCATTTCGGGCTGGGACAGGGCAGCGTCGCCCAGCGCGCCGCCACCATGCTGCGCGCGGGCGGATTCAATGACGACACCTACATCGTGCGACTCGAGTCGCCCGACTATCTGGTGGCGGCTCGCCGACGACGGATCATCAAGATGCGCGACAAGTACCGGGAGCTCGCGGAACAGATGAGCTGAAGCCGCGAGCTTTGTGCAAATTCGAGCCGGTTCCCGATCACGCCAAGGCCCTCGCTTGATGGTCGTAGCTGATCCGGCGCCACGGGTGCGGTTGTGGTGAACGGATCTGTGAACGAAACGGGGCGCAACTGCCGAGATGACGTGAGACGCAACGTGATGGCTCGGACGGGCAATTGCTCGCGACCAGCGCGTTTGAGACTCGCGAGGCGACCTGAGACTCGGACCGGCTAGACGGTATGAGGGGCTGGGGCCTCTCTGACATGTGAACGTGGGTTGCCGACAGGAATCAGGTCCTGGCCGGTAGAGCCACAAGATGTGGGAGGCCCCAGTGAAACCTCAGCGTACGAGTGTTGGGTTGGATGTGCACGCACGATCGGTGGTCGCGTGTGCTTTGGACGGGGACACCGGTGAGGTGTTCCAGCGACGATTGACCCCGGATCACGGGGAGATCGTGGCCTGGCTCGGTGATCTCCCGGGCCCGGTGGCGGTGACCTACGAGGCCGGCCCGACAGGGTTCGGGTTGGCCCGCGCGTTGACTGCGGCCGGCATTCACTGTGAGGTGGCCGCGCCGTCGAGGTTGATCCGCCCGGCCGGGGACCGGGTCAAGACCGATGCTCGTGATGCTGCCCATCTCGCCCGGTTGTTGCATCTGGGTCAAATCACCGCAGTGACGGTTCCCACCGCCGCTCGGGAAGCGGCTCGTGATCTGGTGCGCGCCCGTGACGACTGCCGCGCCGAGCTGATGACCGCACGCCACCGGGTCTCGAAACTGCTGCTGCGCCAGGGAATCGTGTACTCCGGCGGCAAACCCTGGACCGGGCGACACGAACTGTGGCTGCTCGCCCAGCGGTTCGACAACCCGGCATTGCAGCTGAGCTACGAAGCGGGCTTCGATGCCATGCTGGCCTGCCTGGATCGACGCAAGCGGCTCGATGACGCGATCGCCACGATGGCCCGCCGACAGCGAGTTCACCCCGGTAGTACACCGGCTGGGCTGCATTCGCGGGATCGCCATCTTGACCGCGTTTGGGTTGGCCGTCGAAATCGGTGACTGGAATCGGTTGACCGGGCGCTCCATCGGCGCCTATGTCGGGTTGGTGCCCTGCGAGTACTCCTCCGGCGAAGCCCGCACCCAGGGTGGGGTGACCAAGACCGGCAACGGGCACGTTCGCCGCCTGCTGGTCGAAGCCGCCTGGCACCACCGCACCCGGTACCGACCCGGAGCCGAATTGCGGCGGCGCTGGGATCTGGCCTCGCCCGCAGCCCGGGCCAGGGGTCAAGCCGCCAACCGGCGCCTACACACCCGCTGGGCCGGCTTCGACGCACGTAAGAAACGGCCGGTCGTCGCCAACGTCGCGATCGCCCGAGAACTCGCCGGCTGGTGCTGGTCTCTGGCAGTGTTGCCCGACTGATCCACCCAGCATTGTCCAGATGAACACTCGCTGACAGGGGCGGCAAGCGTTCTGGGGTGACCCGCGATTGAGCTATGAGCAATCATGTTGTCTCACAACTGATGACGCTCGACCCTAGACCCGCTGGTTAACTCCGATTCGAAGGTCCGTCCTGCGGTATCCAACCCGCGCATTTCAGACTGACACGCGTCGACTCGACACGCTCGACCCGAACAGCGGAACTCATCTGGCAACTGAAGCGGCGGCCACGACGACGGTCGCGGCCGCCGCTTCACCCTGCCTCTTGACAAACCGGCCTACATATCAGCTCATAACCCAGAGGTCGCAGGTTCGAATCCTGTCCCCGCTACTACGGCATTCAGACTCGGAATCCCTTGGGATCCGAGCCTCAATGCATTCCGCGGCGGCAGGGTGCGGACGCCGGTCGATGGAAAGTTGGCCCGGTTCGTGGCCCGCGATGTCGGCTATTTCGCCGTCACTCGAAGTCGCATATCCCCGACTTTCCGCAGTACGCGGCGGAATCTGTCGGTTGGATTCTCTAGGCTTTCCTGGTGGAGTACGCGACTATTGAGGCGTTGCGAGAACGGCACCCCGCTTGGCGATTGCTGCGCGCCGGCAATTCCACGCTGATCCTCTCCTTCCTCGGAATGTTCTTCGTCGAGGGCAACCGGGGGGCGTGCCCCGCAAGCGTGGCAGCGGCCGCGTTGGACGATCACCTTCACGCTCTGAACGCCGAGCTCCCCACCGAGAGCGGCGAGCCTCGGTATCCGAAGGCACCGCGAGCCTATTTGGAGGACTGGGCGGCCACCGACGCCGCGTATCTGCGGCGGTTCTACCCGTCCGGCGACGACGAAGTCCACTACGAGGTCACACCGGCGTTCGAGAAGGCCTATGCGTGGGTGATGACCCTCAAGGGCAGGTCCTTCGTAGGGACCGAGTCCAGGCTGCACACCGTGGTCGAGCTGCTTCGGCAGATCGTGCACGGAACCGAAGTCGAACCCGACGCCCGGCTGGCCGAACTGCGCCGCCGCCGCGACGAACTCGACGCCGAGATCGCGGCCGTCGAGGCCGGCGTCATTACCGTGCTGGACGCAACCGGGGTCCGCGACCGCTACCAGCAGCTCTCCGCGACCGCGCGGGAACTGCTCTCGGACTTTCGCGAGGTCGAAGAGAACTTCCGGCTGCTCGACCGTGCCGCGCGCGAGAAGATTGCTGCCTGGGATGGATCCAAGGGCGAACTGCTTGCCGAGTTGGTCGGAAGCCGCTCCGAGATCGCCGGCTCGGACCAGGGTCGGAGCTTCCAGTCGTTCTACGACTTCCTGCTCTCCGAGTCGCGTCAGGCCGAGCTCGCCGAGCTGCTCGCCAAGGTGTCAGCCCTCGACTCAATAGAAGCCGATCATCGGATTCGCGGCATTCACCACGACTGGTCGGAAGCCGCCGATCGAGCGCAGCGCACCGTTCGGCAGATATCCGAACAACTGCGCCGCTTCCTCGATGACCAGGTCTGGCTGGAGAACCGGCGCGTCCTCGACCTGGTCCGGTCGGTGGAGAGTACTGCCCTCGAGCTCCGCGACCACCCGCCGGCCTTCGGGCTCGAGGTCGACCAGCCGGGCATCGAGATCGCGCTGCCGTTCGAGCGCCCGCTCTATCAGCCGCCTGCGGCGGTCGCGGTCGAGAGCCACGTCGCGCTGGCGACCGAGGAGGTCGACGCCGACCTTCTCTTCACTCAGACCTTCATCGACCAAGCACGCCTGATGGAGACCATCCGCACCGTCCTGCCCGAGAGTTCCTCCGCCCTTTTGTCCGACGTCATCGCGATTCACCCCATCGAGCAGGGTGCGGCGGAGATCGTCGGCTACCTCGCGCTCAACGACGAAGACGTGACGGTCGACATGGACGACACCGATGAGACTCTGCTGGATTATTCGGACCCCGCCGCCCCGGACATCATCAAGCGAGCGCGGCTGCCGAAGGTGACGGTGAGGCGACGATGAGCAACGAACACGCAGTCGCCAGCGCCATCATCCGGCTGATGCAAGGCGTCGTCTACCGCGAGTCGGACGAGGACACCTGGGTCACATTGGAACGCCTAGGCGCCGGTGTCCGAGACCATTTCGCCGCCATCGGCGTCGACGTGGTCGTCGACGACGCCGAGGGCTACGCCTATCTGCGGTCCCGGCCAGACGAAGATGGCGATGAGGCGCTCCCGCGCCTGGTGCGCAGGCGGGCATTGGCGTACAACGTCAGCCTGCTCCTGGTGCTACTGCGCAAGCGGCTCGTCGAGTTCGAGACGACCGGCGGTGACGGCAGACTGGTCCTCACCACCGACCAGATCGTCGAGATGTTGCGGCTCTTCCAGGCAGAGTCCACCAACGACGCACGAGTCGTGGACCAGGCAGAGACGACGATCAGCAAGGCGAAGGAACTCGGCTTTCTGCGGCAGCTGCGCGGTCAAAGCGACCATTGGGAGGTACGGAGAATTCTCAAGGCCTACGTTGACGCCCAAACCTTGTCGGACTTCGCGGCCAAGCTGCGGGAGTACGCCGGAGCGGCGGTCGGCGATGAGTGAAGGAGCTTTCGCAACGGCCGAGCTCGGGGACACACGACGGGCTGGCTACCGGCTTCAGTACGCGGAGGTCCTCAACTGGGGCACGTTCGACACCCAAGTCTGGCGGTTCACTCCCGACACCGAGACCGCCCTGCTCACCGGTGACATCGGCTCCGGCAAGTCGACGATCGTCGACGCGCTCACCACATTGCTGATGCCGTCCCATAAGGCCGCCTACAACAAGGCCGCCGGCGCCGAGGCCAAGGAACGTACCCTGCGCTCGTACGTCGAAGGCCACTACAAGTCCGAGCGAAACGAGGCCACGGGACGGTCCCGCGCGAAGGGGCTGAGGGAGAACAAACGGACGTACTCCGTCGTCCTCGGGGTCTTCGTCAACCACGGCTACAACGAGACGGTCACCTTGGCCCAGGTCTCCCAGCAGCGCGAGAGCACCGGACAGCCCTACCGCTTCTTCGTCACCGCAACCAAAGCGCTCTCGATCGCGACGGACTTCGCTGACTTCGGCTCGGACCTGCGTGATCTCCGCAAGAGGCTGCGGGCCGCAGGCTCGGAGATCTTCGACGATTTCCCCAAGTACGCAACCTCGTTGCGGCGGCTGCTCGGAATCCGATCGGAGCAGGCACTCGAGCTGTTCCACCAGACCGTCTCGATGAAGTCGGTCGGCAACCTCAACGACTTCGTGCGCGACCACATGCTCGAACCGAGCGACTCGACCGAGCGTGTGCGCGACATTATCGTCCACTTCGAGGACCTGACCAAGGCTCACGACGCCGTCAAGCGGGCGCGAGAACAACTCGAAGCGCTCGAGCCCGTCGTGCAGACCGCGGCCAAGTACGACGACGCACTCGCGGAGCGCGACACCCGGGAGCGGGAGCGATCAGCCGTGCGGCTCTTCATCGCCGAGCTTCGCTCCAATCTGCTTGCCGGCGAGATCGCCCAGCTCGAGACCGAGGGCTTGGGCTTGTGGAAGGAGCAGGACACCGCAAAAGCCAAGCAGCAGAAGCTAAACCACGAACGCGACGCTCTCATCGAGGAGCGTGCCATGGCGGGCGGGGACCGCATCGGCGAGCTGGAGCGGCTTGCCAGTGTGGCACGAGCACAGGCCGAAACACGCTGTCGTACAAGGACTTTGTTCGACGCCGCCGTCGCCGCCGCAGCACTGGAAGCGGTCGCCGGTAGCGACGAGTTCGCAGCCCTGTCCGCTCTGGTGGCTATCGAACGCCCGCGGCTTACCGCCGAGAAGCGGGCCCTCGACGCAGCCACCGCCGACGCGATTGGACGCGAGAAGGAGTTCCGACGCAAGTGCGACGTCATCACCGAAGAACTCGCGAGCCTGGAGCAACGCACTAGCAACCTGGACCTCGCGCAGGTCGAGGTGCGCGCAGAGCTGTGCGCGGACCTTGGGCTGACGCCTGGGGAGGTTCCCTATGCCGGCGAGCTCCTCGACGTCGGCGATGAGCACTCCGAGTGGCGGGGCGCCGCGGAACGAGTGCTGCGTGGCTTCGCGCTCTCACTGCTGGTGCCACAGCAGCACTATGACGCCGTTGCCGGATGGGTGAACAGCCGTAGGCTCACGTTTCGCGGTCGCGGTGGCCAGATGAGGGGAGCCAAACTCGTCTACGAACGGGTTCCCAGACAACGGGTTCGCCTCCAATCACAGGGGCACGAGGGGCTCTTGCTCGCCGACTGCATCGACGTCAAGGAAGGGCCCTTTCGGGATTACCTCGTCGACGAGCTCGTGAAGCGGGCCGACTACCGATGTGTGTCAAGCCTCGAGGAGTTCCGCAGCCAGCGGCGTGCCGTGACCCGCGAGGGGCAGGTGCGCTCCGGCGAGCGTCACGAGAAGGACGATCGGCACCGCGTCGACGACCCGCGTCGTTGGGTCCTCGGCTGGGCCAACGAACGAAAGATCGCCGCGCTGCGCACCGAGCTCGCCGAGCTGGAGCAAGAGCGCGCGACGGCGATCACCGAGCTGACGAGGCTCGACGGGCAGCGGGATGCGCTGCAGGCCAACCTGGATGCGCTCGCTCGCCTGGAGGGATTCCAATCCTGGGCCGACCTCGACGTTGACGAGGCCGAGTCGCGCGCGAACGACCACGACGCCGAACGCGCCCGACTGCTGGCCGGCTCGTCGCGGCTGGAGGAGATTGCGCGGGCGCTCGCCGAGAACGCTGAGCAAGCTGCCGCCGTTGCGGAGTTGATCGAGAAGCTCACCGGCCAACTCGCCACCACTGAGGTGGCGAAAAGGCAAGCAGAACAGGGGAAGAAGCGCGACGACGAGCTCGTCGGAGCGCATCCAGACGAGCAGCTGACAGCTGCCCGCGCGTCGTATGAGGCACTTGATGGACGCCTGGCGAAGAACCGTCCGGTGCGCGCAGCGGACTGCGCCGAGACCGAGAACGCGCTCTCGGACGATCTTCATCAACGTATCGACCGACTCAACAGAGAACTTGGCGGCTATGCCCAGAGCCTGATCCAGTCGATGCTCAAGGTCTTGACCCGGTGGCCCGAGCTTCGTGCGGACATGGACGCCAATGTCGAAGCCCGCCAAGAGTTCCTGGCCTTCCGTGACCGCGTCGCGACCGACGACCTGCCGCGTTTCGAGAGCGAGTTCAAGGAACAGCTCAACAAGAACACCATCCAGGAGCTGGCAGGGTTCAACAACTGGCTCAACCGGCAGGCTTCGGGCATCGACGAGCGCGTCGACCGCATCAACGAGGCGCTGGGCGCGGTGCCCTACAACCCGGGTCGCTACATCCGGCTGGAAAAGGAGCCCACCACCAATCAGGATGTCGCGCAGTTCCGTTCAGACTTGCGCAACCTCACCAACGACAGCCTCGCCGTCGACGGCGACCAATACTCCGAGCAGCGCTTCCTCGACGTGAAACGAATCATCGAGCGTTTCCGCGGTCGCGACAGCAACGCCGAATCGGACAAGACCTGGACTCGACGGGTCACCGACGTGCGCAACTGGTTCGTCTTCTCGGCCTCCGAGCGCGACGTCGAGACCGGTGATGAGTGGGAGCACTACAGCGACTCCGACGGCAAGTCCGGTGGTCAGAAGGAGAAGCTCGCCTACACGATCCTGGCGGCGTCCCTCGCCTACCAGTTCGGGCTCGAGTGGGGTGCCCAGCAATCACGCGACTTCCGGTTCGCGGTCATCGACGAGGCATTCGGGCGTGGCTCGGACGTCTCGACGCGTTACGCGCTGGACCTCTTCGCGACGCTGGGGCTGCAGCTTCTCATCGTCACGCCGTTGCAGAAGGTCCACGTCATCGAGCCGTACGTTAAGGCCATCGGATTCGTCGACAATCCGACCGGCACGTTCTCTCGGCTGCAGACGATGACGATCGAGGAGTACCGGACGCGACGTGACGGACGGCGGCCATGAATGTCGGCTGGACCACGGTCGAGGACATTGCCGCCAGGGTCAGACGCCGGTGGGACGACGGATCGCTGTTGCGTGCCCACGCCAACGGTGACCCCTTCGATCCGATCGAAGTCCGCCTTCGTGGCCCTACACCGTCGCAGGTCGGTGACGACGTTGCCGCCGCCCGCGAGTGGGTGGCCGCCCTCGACGCCGGACGTCGCGACGACGGCCGATACACCCTGCAATGGCAGTCGATTGGCGGACGGCAGATCGGGCGCAACCGGCTGCCCGTCCGCGCAGTGGTGTGCTCGATCGAGCAGGTCTGGGCGCTGTTGGGCGTGACGACGTCGGTCCGTCGTTTCGACGAGGTGCTGGCCCTCGCACGTCAACATCCGCAGGTTCGACAGTGGGTCGTCGACCATCCGCATCGCGCGCTCGGACTGGGGCCCGAGCTACCGCGGCTGATCGCCGCCTACGTGTGGCTCGACGGTCACCGTCATTCGAATCGGTATCTGCGCGAGATCAGTGCGCCCGGCGTCGACACCAAGTTCGCTGAGCGGCACCGACCGGTCCTGGCCGCGATGCTTGGGGTTTCGTCGACCGCCTCGGGATTCCTGGCCGACCTTGGCCTCCGGTCGAAGCCCGGACTGGTCCGACTGCGGCCCGCGCCCTCGCTGGGCCTGCCGGCTCCGCTCACCGAGCTGGCGGTGCGTTCCGAGGAGTTGGCACAGCTCACGGTCGAACCACGAGTGGCACTGGTCATCGAGAACGAGATCAGCTATCTGAGTATCGACGTCCCCGAGGACGGCGTCGTGATCTGGGGGAAGGGCTTCGACGTCGACAGCGTAGGTCGGCTGCGATGGCTGGCCGCAGCCGACGTCCGCTACTGGGGAGACATCGATACCCACGGATTCGCCATTCTCGACCGTCTGCGGGCGTGGCTCCCACGAGCGCGTTCGGTGCTGATGGACCGTGAGACGCTGCTCGCCCATCGCGACCGTTGGGTAAGCGAAGACCGTCCGGCCAAGTCGGCTCTCACACGGCTGACGCCTGACGAGCAGGACCTCTATACGGAATTGGTCGGGGACGGGTTGGGTGAACGCGTGCGCCTCGAACAGGAGCGCATCGACTGGCAATGGGTCGAGCAACGGCTGCCAACAGGTAACTGCGCGGGTGACCATGATCTGAGCGGACGGCGGTAACATCGGTGGTGGCGTGAGGATTGTTAGGGAGGTGCTGGCCGTGGAGCGTCGTCGTGTCATCGCGAGGGGTGCCGTGAAGCGGGCCGCCGCCCGATCCACAAAGGCGTCGGCAAGGCTTGAGAATCGAGTAGTTCCTGCCGGCTTCGTTCGATCATCCTCTGTGAAGCGATTCCTCGCTGCCCGTCAACCGCGTCCCTGATGTCGCTGACGCCGGGGTACGGCGAAACACCGCTTCCCGACGACGAATTGGCGGCTTTGCTGCCTGCGGCCGTGCAGATCTTGGGTGAACCCGTGACTAGGACGCCGCTGATCTAGTGCCTTTGGTGGGTTGGCGTTGACGGCATGCGTATTTGACCGCTTGGCGGCATCTGAAAATTGAACGCCTGGGGCAGCTGGTGCTGGTGGTGGGGTTAGGCGATGGCCCAGCCCTCGGCGGCGGGGTGCAGGCCCAGGGTGGCCAATCGGGCGAGGTTGATGGCGCTGGTTCGGGTCACGATGTCGGTCAGGATGCGGGCGGCTCCGCGGCAGCGGGCTTTTCGGCCGCCCCAGGGCCGGTGGGTGAAGTGGCTGATCTTGCGTTCCACGACGGGGCGGTTGGTTCGGTAGGCCTGCAGCCAGTCCGGGTCTTTCTGACGGGCTTTGGCGTGTTGCAGCGCGGCTTCATGGGGGTGGATGCTGATCACCCGCCCGCCACGGGCTTTCGTGCAGGCCGCCCGTAGCGGGCAGGATCCACACAGCGCACCGAAGCGGGCCGAGCGATGGCGGCCGGTGCGGATGGTCACGGTGTGGTGGGCCGGGCAGGTGACGGTGCCGGCGGCCAGGTCGATGCGGAACTGGTCCTTGGAGAAGCCGTTGGCGTTGCGTACCGGCGGCACCTTGGTGCGCATGTCATGGCTCCGCTGGGTCTGCTCATGCAGGGTAGCCCCGTCGGCGTAGGCCGAATCCCCGTACACCTCAAAGTCTTTCGATTCCGAGCTACCGTCCGTGTCGGCGTCAGCGCCAGGTCCGGCGGTAGCGGGTTCGGCGTCGGCGCTGCGATCGTCGGTGTCGGTGGCAGGCCGGTCGGCGCCGGGTTCGTTCAGCAGTTCGTCGATGGGATGGCTGACCAAGATACGCATAAGGGTGGTGCTGCCGCAGCGAGGCAGGGAGAACAGCAGGAATCGATCACCCATGTCGGCTCGAGCCGTAGCAGGCCAGGACGCGGCCCTTGATGGTGTCCCTGGCGGGCCACCGGTGCGGGGCAAACTGGTCGGTCGCGGCGGGCACGGACGGTCCCAGGTGTCGCGATTTTGCGGGTCCGAAGAACGTTTCCTGCGCGTGCCACGGAGGCCGACAGAGGTCCCGAAACACGAAGTCGGTGAATCGAAGCACGGCGTGCTCCTAATCTGTTCGTTCGAACCGGCGCAGGGGGACTCGATCGCGACCCTAGCGCGGCGATGCCCCACTGCGCCCGGAGATGTCAGCGTGGAGCTCGCCGGCGTCTACGTCCTTGAGATGTGTCCGCCGGCGTCTTGGACACCGTGCGAATCGCGCTCAGCAGGCCGCCGCCAAGTGCGCCCGCGCCCGCCAAGTCGCATGGCTCGAGCAGGGCGGCATGGAGAACATCTCCGACCGAAATCAGCGTGGGCAAGTGTGGCGCTGATCGCGCGTTATCTCATCGACACCCGCGCCGCCGCAAGGATGGGTCATCGCGGGGTGGCACGACGGTTGAGACCGCTGATCGGAGGCGGCGTCATCGCCACGACAGCATCGCTGGACGACGAAGCGCTCTACAGCGCCCGCGGACCCGACGACTACGAACAGATTCATGCCGACCGACGCACAGCCGCTACTAAATGAAACGGCCCTCGGAGAACTCTCCGAAGGCTGTTTCATGCACATGTTGCGCTTTGATCCGGTGGTTGCGTTGGCGGCCAAAACAATCAGCCGGTTAAGACGTCTGCGATGTCGACCGGTCAAGCAGGGTCGGGGAAATCCACGCACCGGCAGGCCAGTCGGGCCAAGTCTCGCGCGACGACGGATGTCGGTTTCGTTGATGTGATGATGTGGCTAAGCGCAAGGCGCACAACACTTTCGACCATGAGTTCCCTATCGGCGGGGTCCAGCGAGGGCCATTGAGTGGTGACCCATTCACTGAGTATCTCCATGCCACGGTCGACCAGCGGCTCACCACGCGTAGTGATTAAAGGCAATAGTGACACATCGTCGCCATGGGGCGTTTGGGTCAGGATCGTCTGCAACAGCGGGTTGTCCCGCGTGACGTCGAGGATGAAGCAACCGGCGCCGTGCACCGCGCCGGCAAGGTCACCCGGGTGCTGAGCGAGGAGTTCGAGGATGCCGTCGAAGAAGATCGACGTCTCGCGCAGGACGAGGGCGCGCCCCAAATCGTCTTTGGTGCCGAACTCGGCGTGCAGGCTCTGCCGGCTGATGCCGATGGCCGCGGCTATCGGTCCCATGCGCACGGCCGACCAGCCCCGGTCGAGCACGACTTCGCGCGTGGCGTCCAAAGCGAGTTCTCGCAGCCGGGCGCGTCCGAATGCGCGGGTTTCAGCGCGGAGGTCGACGACAGCCACGCACTAAAGTCTACTGCGGAGGACAAATTTTCTCTGCAGTTGAGATTGCTTGACAATTTCTGATTTATGTCGGAAGCTCAGCGGGGGCCGAGCGTCCAGGCTGTCCTGCCTGACATCATCTCGCCAGAGCTCTGTTCGTTAAGGAGAAGACGTTGAATGCGCCCGAAGTTGCCAGCGTGAGCACGATTGTCGCCGCCCTGGAAGTTTGTTACGCCTCGATGGAGGCCTTGTGTGCCGACCTCACCGACGGGGAGTGGCGGGCTCAGTCGCTCTGCCCGGACTGGACGGTTCGTGACGTGGTCAACCACGTCACCAGCATCGAAGCGGTGATGGCCGGATGGCTGCCCGAGGATGACCAGACGCCGCCACCGTTCGACCGGGCAGCGGAATTCCTGCGGGAAACCGACGTCGACAACGCCGCCTACGTCGGGAAGGTCCGCGCGGTCTATGAACGGCGCCGCCGCGATCTGGCCGCGCTGACGGCCGCCGATCTCGAGCGGCCGTCCTGGATGCCCGTCGGCCCCGGCACCTACGGGCGGTTCCTGGAGATCCGGGTCTTCGACTTTTGGGTGCATGAGCGCGACATCACCGGTCCGCTCGGCCGGAAAACCGACGACGCCGGTATCGGGGCCGAGATCGCGCTGGCCGAGGTCGAGAAGTCGATCGGCTATATCGTCGGCAAGAAAATCAGCCTGCCGGACGGGAAGAGCATCACTTTCAATCTCACCGGACCGGTCACCCGTGAGCTCAGCGTCGCCGTCGACGGGCGGGCGAAGAAGGTCGACCAGCTCGACACCCCGGACGTGACGGTGACGACCGACTCCACGACGTTCGTCCAACTCGCCTGCGGACGCATCGATCCGCAGGCTCAGATCGACTCCGGCGCGGTCACCTGGAAGGGCGATGACGAGCTCGGCGAGCGCGCCGCCCGCAACCTGAGGTTCACGATGTGACGAGCCGTCCGGTTTCCGTCGACTTCCATTTCGACGTCATGTGTCCGTACGCATACCAGACGTCGCGGTGGATCCGCGACGTGCGCGACCTCACCGGCCTCTCGGTGAACTGGCGCTTCTTCAGCCTGGAGGAGATCAACCGCCAACAGGGTAAGAAACACCCGTGGGAGCGGGAGTGGTCGTACGGCTGGTCGATGATGCGCATCGGGGCGCTACTGCGCCGCCGGTCGATGGCCGACCTTGATAGGTGGTACGAAAGGGCCGGCCGCGCTTTACATGTCGAGGGTCACAAGCCACACGAGAAGGCCGTCGCCCGGCATCTGCTCGACGAACTCGGCTTTGATCCAGGGCTCGTCGATGAGGCGATCGCCGACCCGACAACGACTGACGAGGTAATGGCCGATCACCAGCGCGTGGTCGAGGCCAGCGGCTACGGGGTGCCGACCCTGTTCTTCCCCGACGGGCAATGCCTATTCGGGCCGGTCCTGATCGATCCCCCCACCGGCGATGCCGCCGTGCGGCTGTGGGATGCCGTCGTCGCCTGGACCGAGTTTCCGCATCTGTACGAACTTCAACGGCCCAAGACTCTCGACGATGAACGGGTGATCGCCGAGACCTTCCGTCCGTATCTGGAGGCGCGAGACTGGGTCTCGATCAACCGGGGCGAGGTCATCACCTTCGACGACGACGGCGCCACGAAATGACCGGAGACAACCTCGCCTATGAGCGGAGTGGCGCTGTCGCGATAGTGACGATCGACGACGCACCCTACAACCGAATGTCGGTTGCATTCATGGACGCATTGGAGCCGCTCGTCAGCGACATCGCCGGCGACGAGCAGATCCGCTCCGTGGTCCTCACCGCGGCGGGTGACCAGAACTTCTCGGTCGGCATGAACCTCAAAGAACTTGTCCCGTCGTTGGGTGATCCGGCCCGCCTCGATGGGATTCTGGACCAACGGCTCCGGGTGCTCTCGGCGATCGAGAACATGGACAAACCTTGGATCGCGACGCTCTTCGGCAATTGTCTGGGGGGTGGACTCGAACTACCACTTGCCTGCCACTTTCGGCTCGCTGCAGAAGACGGCGCCAACATCGGCCTGCCCGAGTTGCACCTGGGCAGCGTTCCGGCCTGGGGCGGCAGCGCACGACTGGTGCGGCGCATCGGCCGCGATCGGGCAATTGATCTGATCCTTCGCGCCAAGACCGTGTCGGGCCCCGAAGCGCTGGCCCTCGGTCTTGTCACCGAGGTCTGGCCCAACGCTGAACTCAAGCAGCGGGCAGTCGATCTCGCCAACGAACTCGCGGCGCAACCGAGAATCCCCGTGGCCACGATGTTGCAGTCTTTGGTGGCAAGCGAGGGCAATACCCTCGTTGAGTCGTTGCGAGACGAGCGAGCTGCCTTCCACAAGACAGTCGGCAGTCCCGACATGGCCGAGGGCATCACGGCTTTCCTGGAGAAGCGCCGCCCCCGGTTCAGTCAGAACCAGGCAGTGGATAAATCGTCGACTGGCTGACCCCGAGAGCCGCCGGGCCAGACTTCGCATTTAGTGCGCCCCTCCAGCACGACATCGGTGATGACGAGTTGCGGCTTCGACATAGCCAACGCCGTCGAACAGGGTGTCTACCTAGTCGGCGAGGGAGGTGTCCGGGTCGTGGCCGACATAGATGGGTCCAGGGGCCGAACCGGCGGTTCGTCCAATGCCCGTGCAATAGCCGTCCGGGTAGGTCCCGCTTCTTCTGTGCCTGGAAGCACTGGAAAGGTCCGAAAGCGCTTACCAGCGGCCGCGATGGACGACGTCGGAGAAGGGGCGCCGATTGGGCTTCACGATCGGCTTGAGCGGACGGTCCGCGGGATATCCGATGCCGAGAAGGTAGGAGACGATGTGGTCGTCGGGCACCCCGAGGATGGCGCGGGCCTTCTCCTGGTCTTCCACTGACGAGTGCCCGGTGCCGATGCCGAGGTCGGTCGCGGCGATCGTCATCGCCGTCGTCGCCTGTCCCAGGTCGTACTGATCGATGAGCTTGGTGCGCTCGTCGGGAGGTTCGGGGACAACCAGCGCGATGGCGGCTGGAGCCGAAGCGATGTGACGCGCGCCGCGCCACACCGTCGAAAGCTGGAGAAGCTGATCGCGGTCGGTCACGATGATGAAGTCCCAGTGCTGGTCGTTTCTCGCCGACGGCGCCCGCCATGCCGCCTCCGCGATGCGATTCAGGTCGTCGTCGGAAACGGGGTCCGGCAAGTAGCTTCGTACGTTGCGCCGTGCACGTATGGCGTCCCAGGTTTCCATCGCATCCTCCCTTGCCCAACGCGAGCAATTCTAGTGACGCCGCAGAGTCTCCCAGTCGTGCTCTGATTCCAGCTGGGCGATGAGACGCGAAGTCCGTTCGCGCATAACCAATGTCGCGCCGATCCCGATCACGATGGCCGCCACGAGCGCGATCCAGGAGAACCGCGAGAGCCACCGCTCGGCGGCGATACCCGCGTAGTAGATGACGGCCGTGGTGCCACCGGCCCACACCACCGCGCCGCTGGCGTTGGCGGCCAGGAAGTGCGGGTACCGCATCTTCAAGGCACCGGCCAGCGGACCGGCGAAGATCCGCAGCAGCGCAATGAAGCGACCGAAGAACACAGCCCAGACGCCCCACCTGGCGAAGAGTCGCTTGGCGAGCGCCACGTGTCCTGGCCCGAAGTGTTTGGGGAAACGATTCCCGAGACGCTCGAACAGCGACATCCCGAAGCGACGCCCGATCGAGTACCCGATCGTGTCGCCGATGATGGCTCCGATGGTGGCTGCTGCCGCGACTCCCACCGGGCTGATGTCGAGGTGATGACGTGACGACAGCAGGGCGGCACTGACCAGTGCTATCTCGCCCGGCAATGGTATGCCGAGACTTTCGATGCCGATGACCGTCCCGACGATGAGATACACCGCCACCGGCGGGATCGTCTGCAGGAAGGCATCGACGTCCACGCCGCTAACAATGCCATTCCCCGGCGTTTGCGACAGCCCGCTATGCGGTGCGGCGGCGTCTCGAGAACGGATTGGTCAGCGATGGTGGCAGATAGCCCCGATCGGCACGGGAGATCGTCGACCCCGGCGGCACGATCTCGTCGATCTTGTCGAGGATGTCCACGGACAGCGTGACCTCGGCTGCGCCGAGCTGGGATTTCAAGTGGTCGAGGGTGCGTGGCCCGATGATGGGCGCGGTGACGGCCGGATGCTGCATGACGAATGCGATCGCCAGGTGGATAAGCGACAGTCCGGCGTCGTCCGCCAGTCGTCCGAGTGCGTCGGCGGCGTCGAGCTTGCGCTGGTTGTCGGGATTGGACATGTCGTACCGGGCAGGCAGGCGGGCGCGGCGGCTGGATTCCGGCAGCTCCTTGTCCTTGCGGTAGCCACCGGACAGCCAGCCACCGGCCAGCGGGCTCCATGGCAGCACACCCATTCCGTACTCCTGCGCCACCGGCAGGACGTCGGCCTCGATCCCGCGGACCAGCAGCGAGTAGGGCGGTTGCTCGGTGACGAACCGGCCGAGGCCACGCCGTTCGCTGACCCATTGCGCCTGCACCATCTGGTGGGCGGGAAACGTCGACGAGCCGAACGCCCGGATCTTGCCCTGCCGTTGCAGATCGGTGAGTGCCCCAAGGGTCTCTTCGATGTCGGTGTCGGGGTCTGGGCGGTGAATCTGGTAGAGGTCGATCCAGTCCGTGTTCAGCCGACGCAGGCTGTTCTCGACCTCGCGGACGATCCAGCGCCGGGAGTTGCCGCGCATGTTCGGGTTGCCCCTGGTGCCCACCGGCGCCTCGACAGGAATGCCCATCTGGATGTTGACCTTCGTGGCGAGCACCACGTCGTCGCGCTTGCCGCCTGCGAGGGCCTTGCCGACGATGATCTCCGATTCGCCCTGTGTGTAGGCGTCGGCGGTGTCGATGAAGTTGATGCCGGCATCCAGGGCGGCGTGGATCGTCGCGATCGACGTGTCGTGGTCGGGTTCACCCCAACCGCCGAACATCATCGCGCCCAGACACAGCGGGCTGACTTGGATTCCGGTTCGTCCTAGGCTGCGGTACTCCATGGCAGCGACCCTACGCCCGGATTAGGCGCTCCCAGCGATTTCACAGCGCCGAGACCTCATAGCCGCTATCTTGCCCAAATGAGCGATGGGACAACGCCGTCCACCCTGACCGGTCCGACGCGCGCACCGACGAGCACCCATCGGGCGGTGCTCAACACCATCAGGGGTTCCGCCGGAAACCTGGTCGAGTGGTACGACGTCTACGTCTATACGGTCTTCGCCTCCTACTTCGAGGCGCAGTTCTTCGACAAGAACGACACCAACTCAACGCTCTACATCTATGCGATCTTCGCGGTCACCTTCGTCATGCGACCGGTGGGATCCTGGTTCTTCGGCCGCTACGCCGACCGTCGCGGCCGCAAGGCCTCCCTGGTGCTCAGCATCGCGATCATGTCGACGTGCTCCTTCGTCGTAGCGGTCATGCCCACCCGCGAGATCATCGGGTGGTGGGCGGCGGTGATCTTGTTGCTCGCCCGCCTCGTCCAGGGATTCGCCACCGGTGGCGAGTACGGCACGTCGGCGACGTACATGTCGGAAGCCGCGACCGCGAACCGGCGTGGCTTCTTGTCGTCGTTCCAGTACGTCACCCTCGTCGGCGGTCACGTGCTCGCGCAGTTCACGCTCCTCATCGCGCTGCACTTCCTGGACACCGACGAACTCAAGGCCTGGGGATGGCGGATCGGCTTCTTCATCGGTGGCATCGCCGCCCTTGTGGTGCTATGGATTCGCCGCTCCATGGACGAGTCGCTCAGCGAGTCGCACTTGGAGGCCATCCGCGAGGGCGAGGACCGCGACGCGGGCTCACTGAAGACGTTGTTCACCACACACTGGCGTCCCCTGCTGCTCGTTTTCCTCATCACGGCGGGTGGCACGGTCGCGTTCTACACCTACAGCGTCAACGCGCCGGCAATCGTCAAGTCCACCTTCGGGTCTGACCGGGCGCTGACCGCAACGTGGGTCAACCTTCTTGGACTGATTTTCCTGATGCTGCTGCAGCCCGTTGGCGGCATCATCAGCGACCGGGTCGGGCGCAAACCACTCCTGATCTTCTTCGGTGTCGGCGGCGTCATCTACACCTATGTCCTTCTCACGTTCCTTCCGAAGACGACCTCAGCGGTCATGGCGTTCGCCATACTGGCCGTCGGCTACGTCATCATCACCGGCTACACGTCGGTCAACGCGATCGTGAAGGCGGAGCTGTTCCCCGCTGAAATCCGCGCTCTGGGAGTCGGATTGGGCTACGCGCTTGCGAACTCCGTGTTCGGGGGCACGGCGCCGATGCTCTACCAGGCGGCCAAGTCGGCCGATCACGTGGTCGTGTTCATCGTCTATGTCACGGTGGTGATCGGCGTGAGCCTGTTGGTCTACATCTTCGGTCTGAAGAACAAGGGGAACACGGTGCTCGACCGCGAGCAGGGAAGCGCCTGGGCTGTGCCTGCTTCGGCCGCTCGGTGACCCGGCCGAACTGCTACCGGGAACCTCAGGCTGACGATGACGCCGACGCTCTGGGTCGCTCCGGCACGATGAGGACCGGAGTGCTGGTGTGCGCGACGACCGCGGCTGCGACACTGCCCTGCAGATGTCCCAGCAGCCCGTTGCGACGGTGGGGTCCGAGCACGATCAGGCTCGCGTCGTGTTCGTCGGCGGTCGCGACGATGCCCTTCCAGGTCGGCGCCGCTTCAACGGCCTTGCCGCACGCCAGGAATCCGGCCTCGTCGGCCAGCGATGCGCCATGGGCGGCGGTCCGCTCGGCGGCTTGTCGGACCTCGGTGGCCTGGTCGGCGTCGAAGCGTTGACCGTCGGTGGGCGTGAATCCAACGTCGACCGGACACCAAACGCACACGACCAGTGCATCTCGCCGGGGCGGCAGTTGGGTCGCGGCCTGTGCGATCGCGAACGCAGCGAGATCGGATCCGTCGTAGGCGAAGACGACGGGTCCGGGTGAGGCCGGAACGTCACGTGGGGGCGGCGGTGTCGAGGACTGGGATGCGCTCTCGGCCAGGGGAACTGGGGATGGCAGGCCCGACCGGATTCGTGCCAGTAGCGGTGGCGAGTACCAGGCCGGCGACTCGCCGTCGAGGAACCTATCCAGGTCGGGGCGCTGCGGTCTCGCTCCGCTGAGCGCGTAGACGGCCACACCGAAGGCGGCGCCGCCGATCGCCAGTCCGAACCCGATCCACAACGCGGTACCGGTGCCCGCCGTGAGATCGCCCGGGGCAGCCAGGGCGAAGTAGGCGAAGATCGGCGCAACCATGAACGCGGCGACCGCCCGCAGCAGCTCGATGATCGCGAAGACGCGCTGCAGGCTGTTGGACTGCAGCGAGAAGCCCGCGACGAAAAGCGCGGGTGCGACGGTGGCGCCGAGCGCCAGTCCCGTCAGAGCAGAGCCGATCATGGCAACGGGCTGGTTGGCAGGAATGGCGATCCGGAACGCCACGATCCCGGCTGCGAGCAGCGCCATGCCGACGAGCGGCAGGTAGTGCATCGCGCGTCGGGTGATGACCCTGCCGAACACGAACGCCATCACGATGGCGCCACCGAGTTCGGGTAGGTACAGCAGCCCGACCCGGACCGGGCTGTAGGTCTGCAACAAGACGTTGGCCGTCAGTGCGGTCGCCGCCACCGACGCGGCCGCGGCGAACAACGCGACGCCGACTCCCGCGACCGGGATCGAGCTGGACAACACCGAACGCACGGTCAGCAGCGGACGGCGAGCCCTGAACTGGTAGACGATCAGCACCACGATCAACGCCAAGCCGCCGAGCATCGGCACCGTCACCGCGGCATCGGTGAATCCGTGGCTGGTCAGCTGCGAGGCGCCGACGAAGGCAGCGCCGCAGCCGACGGCGGCCAGTGCGATGGCAGGCAGGTCACGCGGTGCGTCCAGGTCGGCAGGTGGGGCGTCGTCGAACGTCAACGCGGCCATCACCAGGGCCATCAGCGCGATCGCGGCGATGATCCAGAACAGCGGTCGCCACGCGTGTGCCGAGGCCTGCACCCCGCCGATGAACGGGCCGAGCGCGACCGCGCCGAAGACGCACATGTTCATGATCACGGCCGTCTGGCGCAGTCTGTGCTTCGGAAAGCCCATCGCCAGCGGCGGCGCGGCGGCGATCAACAGCATGCTGGTGGCCAGACCCTGCAGTACGTGTCCGCCGATGTACATGCCCGCGTTGTGCGCCGCCGCAGCCAGCACCGACCCCACAACGAGGATGACCGCGTAGCCGAGGAGCATGCGGCGTTGCGGCAGGTGCTGGGCGAACTGGACGGCCAGCACCGTACCCACCGCGTACGCGGCATTGCCCAAACCCGAACTCAGGCTTATCGCCTGGGCGGTCATGTGCAGTTGCTCCGCGATGATCGGCACCAAAGGGTCGAGCGCCGCGGACAGCGCCAGGTACGGGATCAACGCGAGTATGACCATGGCGGCGACCGCCGGATACCGTCCGGCGAGTGGGCCTTGGCGCATCAGTGCTGCCCGTCGGTGTCTGTCATCGGGTTCGGGCAGGGCACGTGTGGCTCCAACTTCGTCGGCTCCGGCTTTGTTCCCGCTCAGTCCGCCTGTCGATTCCGCGGATGCTCAATCGTCCTTTGCATATGAAGAAGACTCGTGTCCTGTTGGACGAGCTTGCTTATGTGGAATCGCCGCGATGGCACGACGGTCGGCTCTGGTTCGCGCACTGGGGAGCTGGCGAGGTCGTCGCCGTCGACCTGAACGGGCACAGCGACGTTGTCGCACAGGGGCCGCCCGGTCTCGGTTGGTCGATCGACTGGCTGCCGGACGGCCGGCTGCTCGTCACCGGCCCCGAGCTCATGCGGCAGGAGCCGGACGGAACGATGGTCGTGCATGCTGACCTGCGCGCCGTCGCCGAGCACCGGTGGAACGAAATCGTGGTCGACGGCCGCGGGAATATCTACGTCAACGGCTTCGGCTTCGACTTCTTGGGCAATGCGCCGCCCGAACCGGGTCTCGTCGCGCTGGTAACCCCCGATGGGACGGCGCGCTGTGTGGCCACGGACATCGACTTTCCGAATGGCATGGTGGTAACGCCGGACAACTCGACCCTCATCATTTCCGAATCGTTCGCTGGTCGATTGACCGCGTTCGACATCGACGCCGACGGCGGCTTGTCGAACCGCCGGGTGTGGGCCGGAGGTGTCGGACCCGATGGGATCTGCCTGGATACCGACGGCGCGATCTGGACTCAAGCGTCCGACACTCGCACTCACACCGGTCGACCCGATTCGGCAGAGGGCGCGTGCGTGCGAGTCGCCGAAGGCGGCGCGATCCTGCAACGGATCGAGCACGATCGGCCGATATTCGCCGCCATGCTGGGCGGTCCCGATCAGCGATCGCTTTTTATGCTTGCCGCCGAATGGCGAGGGACTGAGGGCGTCGACAGTGCCATCGCGGCGCGAACGGGACAAGTGCTCGTCACCGACGCGCCCGCGCCCCATGCGGGTTGGCCGTAAACAACCAGTCTGACGTAAGCGAGGTCTAGTCCGACGACTTGTCGTCGTCCCTGTCCTTGTCCTCCTCGTCGTCTTCGTCGTCGTCGTGGGCGTCATGGGCGTCGTCGGCCTTGTCTGCAAACTTGTTCAGCAGCTCGGCTAATTGGCGGGCCTCTCCGGGTGCCAACAGATCCTCGAACAGCTGCT
This sequence comes from uncultured Actinomycetota bacterium, assembly GCA_963813275.1. Classification (GTDB taxonomy): domain Bacteria; phylum Actinomycetota; class Actinomycetes; order Mycobacteriales; family Mycobacteriaceae; genus Mycobacterium. Next base: position 369,845 of record CAWEYH010000014.1, read on the forward strand.
CATTACTCTCATCAACGCGCTCGAGGTAAACCTCATCGTTTCTTCTGCCGACGTCCCATCGGCCCCCCTCGCTGCGAACCATTCGATGCACCCTTCCGCTAGTGACGGTCAACGGTGCGTATACCCACCAATCGCCGAAATCTGTCAGAACGGTCAGGACAGGGACTCGTCCAGTTCGCCCAGAGAGGCGATCAGGTCACTGTTGGCCGTGTAATCGACAGGGCAGGCGATGACGCTGACGGTGTCGTCCTGCAGCGCCTGCCGCAGGGTCGGGAGCAGTTCTTCGGCCGCCGAGATGCGGTAGCCCGTCGCGCCGAAGCTCTCGGCATAGGCGACGAAGTCAGGGTTGCCGAAATGGGTGTCGACGTTGTGGCCGATCTCCAGGTCCATCTTCCAGCTGATCAGCCCGTAGGCGTTGTCCACCCAGATGAGGATCACCATCGGTGTTCGCAGTCGCAGGGCGGTCTCGATCTCCTGCGAGTTCATCAGGAACGCACCGTCGCCGGTCGCGACGAGAACGTTCGCGCCGGGCCGGGCGATCTTGGCTGCGATCGCCCCGGGCAGCGTCCAGGCCATTGTCGAGAGCCCATTGGAGATCAGGCAGGTGTTCGGCTCATACGTCGGGTAGAGCCTGGCCATCCACATCTTGAGCGCGCCGGTATCGACGAGGACGATGTCGTTGCGCTGCAGGGCTGTTCGCGTGTCGGCAACGATACGGGCAGGCGAGAGCGGAAACCTGTCGTCGGCGCGGCCCCGGTCGAGCTCGCCCGAGAGCAACTCGCGGATCCGTTCGTGACCGGGCGAGGACGGCTGGTCGCGGGGCACCGCTGACGCCAGCGCATCCAGGCTGCGCCCGATGTCGGCGTGCAATCCGACCGCGACGTCGTAGTGGGCGTCCACCTCGGCGGGAAAGCGGTGGATGTGGATGATCCTCGCGTCTCCGCGCGGGTTGATACGGACCGGGTCGAACTCCTGCAGTTCGTAACCGACGGCGACGATGGCATCGGCCTGATCGAAGCCGAAATTCACGTAGTCATGGCGCATGAAGCCGACGGCACCGAGTGCGAGCGGATGGTCGTCGGGCAGGACGCCCTTGCCGTGAAACGTTGTCGCCACGGGGATGTCAAGCGACTCGGCGAAGCGGCGTACCGCTTCGGATGCTCCGCTGCGGGCAGCACCGTGACCGGCCAGCAGGATGGGATTATGCGCCGACCGCAGAATCTCTGCGGCGCGCTCCACTTGGGCGACCGAGGGATCGTCGGGCCGAGGGACGTTGACGGGTAAGGGGCGCGACCCCGCCGGGGCGGCGGCGGCCTCGACGTCCTCGGGCACGGCGAGATAGACCGCTCCTGGGCGCTCCGTCTGCGCGAGCTTGAATGCCTTGCGGACCATCTCCGGCACCGAAGACGGGGTCGCGACAAGTGCGGACCACTTCGTCGCCGGTGCGAACATCGAGACAAGGTCGACGCTTTGGTGCGACTCCTTGTAGTTGCGGTCCATCCCGACCTGCGCCGAGAGGGCCAGCAGCGGAGTGGAATTCGTGGTCGCGTCGGCGACGCCGAGTAGGAGGTTGATCGCGCCTGGACCAAGAGTTGCCGAGCACACGCCGGCGCGGCCGGTCAATCGCCCGTACACCTCGGCCATGAAGGAGGCGCCCTGCTCGTGACGTGTGAGCACGTAGTCGATCGACGACCTCGACAGCGCCTCGATCAACCGGATGTTCTCTTCGCCCGGAATGCCGAAGACGTGTGTGACGCCCTCGTTCTCCAGGCACTCGACGATCAGCTCTGCCGTCGAGCGAATCGGTTCGGCCACAACCCGAGCCTAATTGCCCGCGGCGAAATGTTTCGTGCAGTAGTCCCGAAAGGCGGCGGTACGGCGCGGCAGACGCCCGCGCAGCGTCACGGCCAGCAGCGCGACGTCCGGGACGTCGTCGACGATGTCGAGTTCGCGATACGGGCGTCCCTCGTAGCTGAGGTTTGTCCGGGATTCCTGCAGGAGCATGGACCATCCGAAGCCACGCGCGACGAGCGCGCGCACGCCTTCCACGCTCGAGGTCTCATGCACGACCCGGGGCGTCACCCCCGCGGAAGACAAGATCGCGCGATAGAAGGTCTCGCCGGGTGAGATATCGATGAGAATCATGGGCTCGTTCGCCAGGCTGTGCAGCGTGATGGTGTGAACTTCCGGTTCGACGAGGCCCTCTGCTACAAGAACTTTCGGTCTGACGGTGAAGAGAGGGTGTGCACTGAGGCCATCGCGCACACCGAGGTCGTACATCAGCACCACGTCGCACCGACCTTGAATGAGCCAGTCCTGCACATCGCTTGTCGTGCCCTCCATGAAGCTGAAGTTCACTGCGGGGTAGCGGTCGAGGAACCCCGACATGAGATGGGGAAGAAGCACCGGCGTGAGCACGGGGTCCAGCGCGACCTTCAGTTCACCCGCCACCGCGCTGCCGAGGTCAGCAGCGTTGCGCTCCAGCTCTCGTGCCCGTGTCACCAGCGACCGCAGTTCCGGTAGCAACGCGGTCCCTGCGGCGGTGAGCGTCACGCCCCGCGCTCTAACACGATGCAGCAACCGCACTCCCACGATGTTCTCCAGTTCGGAGATCGCCACCGAAACCGCTGACTCAGAGATGGGCAGCTCGGCGGCGGCCGCGGCGATGGAGCCGTGCTCGGCGACGGCTACGAAGTACTCCATCTGACGCAACGTCATTCGCACGAACCCAAGATTAATAGAGGAAATTCCGCCGAATCATGTATTTGACTCAGGTATGCCTCGCGAGAACAGTGGAATCGAAGGTGCAGACCGGGGAAAGGAATGTTGGAGATGACTGTCAATCCCCTGAATGGGATTCCGATGCCGTGCGGCCAGGGACGAAGGTGTGAGTGATGAGTCGTGTTGCTCTGATCACCGGAGCCAGTCGGGGGATTGGTGCGGCGACCGCTCAAGTCCTCGCAGAGCAGGGATTTCGGGTGGTCGTCAACTACCGGTCCAGTGCCGAGCAGGCAGACGAGGTGGTCCGGGCGGTGACTGCGGCGGGCGGTGAGGCCGTGGCGATCCGGGCCGATGTCACCGAGGCAGACGATGTGTCGGCGATGGTGAGCGAAACCGAACAGCGGTGGGGCGGCGTCGACGTGCTCGTGCACAACGCGCTGATCCCGTTCGATGTCACCTCGTTCGCCGATCTGAGCTGGGAGCAGCTCGGCGGCAAGCTGGACCGAGAGCTGCGTGCCGCCTTCTTGGTCACCAAAGCCGTTGTGCCGGGGATGATTTCCCGCAATTACGGCCGGCTGGTGTACCTCAGCACGGGGTTGTCGCGCCGTCCGCGCGAAGGGATGATCACGCTGGGCACCGCCAAGGCGGCGCTTGACCAGTTCGTCCGGTACATCGCACTCGAGCTGGCGCCGCACGGCATCACCGCGAACCTCGTCGCGCCGGCCACGGTCGATGAAACAAAGGTGACCGGGCAGTTGACGCCCGACCAGGTAGGTCACCTCGGTGCAACCAACCCGATGGGGCGCCTGGTGCGGCCCGAGGAGGTGGCCCGCACGATCGCCTTCTTGGCAAGCGAGGACTCCGGGTTCACCACCGGCCACTACCTTGCCGTCAACGGCGGCCTGGCGATGGATTGAAGGGACAGCGACGATCAGATTCGGAAGGAAGCAGACATGCACACCATCGACGGCCGCCCGAGCGGGCAAGCCGTTGTCGTCGGAGCGACCGGCGAGGTCGGCGCCGCCATCGTCGCGCGGTTGCGCAGAGCCGCGGTGCCCGTGGTCGCGGTGGCACGCGACCGTGACCGCCTCGCCCAGTTGAGCGCAAGCGACGACGGGATCACCGCGTGCCCCGCGGACATCGGCGATGACTCGTCAGGTGAGGCGATCGCCGCCGCAGTGTCCGGGCCCGTCCGGATGGTGGTCCAGTCAGCGGCCGTACCGCCGGCCGGACCGCTGGCCACGATCGAGCCAGAGACCCTTGGCCGGTCGGTGTCGCTGAAGCTGGGCGGGCTGCTGCGTCTCATCCGCGCCGTCGATGATCGGTTTGTCCAGGGGTCCCGGATCGTCGCCATCGGAGGCCATTTCGGTTCCGAACCCACGCCGCAAACCTGCGGCGCCGGTGTCACCAACGCTGCTCTGGCCAATCTCATTCGCCAGCTCGCCGACGCCTACGGTCCACGGGGGGTGACCGTGCACATGATCGCTCCGGGTGCCCTGGACACCGATCGTCTCCGTCGGTTCGCCGCCGCGGCAGGCCGAGGCGCGCGGCGTCGGCGTCGAGACCGTCCTCGACGAATACCGATCCCACTCGCCACTGGGTCGGATGACCACCGTCGACCAGGTCAGCTGGGCCGTAACTCAATTGCTGGCCCCCGAGGCCGACGCGCTGCATGGCGCGACCCTCGCCTTGGACGGCGGCGCCCGCCGAGGGCTCTTCTAGCCGCCGAGCTGACGATAGTCGCCCGAAGATAGAACGAGAAGGTTTCGGCCATGAACACCATCGACCTGACGTATGTCGGACATGGGTACCACGAGGAGTTGGTCGCCTACGTTGCCGATCAAGAGGGCTATTACGAGGACGAAGGCGTCCACGTCGCCATCCGCGACGGCGTCGGCTGGGAAACCGAGCGGGTGCGCCGCGGTGCGACGATCGGCCTGGGTCGGGCCCTCTTGTCGCGGCTGACCGACGGCATCGGCTGGAAGATGCTCAGCGTCAACACACATCGTCCGCTGTTCTGGTTTCTCGGCAACGCCGACGTGACGTCGATGGCGGATCTTCGCGGACGCAGGCTGGCAGTTCATGCCGCCCACACGGCCCCCGGTTGTTTCGCCCGGATCGTCCTGCGCAAGCACGGCCTTGACCCCGACCGCGACCTGAAATGCATGGCGCGCAATCCGGGTGACTACCAGATGGACCTGCGACGTCTCCGGGACGGCTCCATCGACGCCGCCTATGTCGGCAGCACGCTCTCTCCCGAACAGGTCGCCGAAGAAGAAGGGTTCCACCTGCTGGCGTGGGTCGGCGATCACTTCCAGATTCCCACCGTGGGCGTCGCTGTGGACCCTGCTCATATCCCGTTGGACAACCCCGCGCTGCAGGCTCTGGTGCGGGCCAATCAGCGGGCCCTGCGGACGATCGCCGAACAACCCGAACTGGGGGTGAACTACCTTGCTTCGTTCCTCAAGCGACTGACGCGTGATGAAGTGCAACAACACTACGAGCGCTACGTGGCCCCGTACTTCACCCCCGACGGCCAGGTGGACCTCGACATCGCGCGGCACGCGATCGAGTCGGTTGCCGCCGAACTGGGTGTCGCCGCCGGTGGCAGCGGACGAGATCTATCAGCCCCCTGAGGGTTTGCAGTGATCGACGTCGTGATCGCGGGTGCGGGCCCGAACGGGCTGATGTTGGCCTGCGAACTGGGGTTGGCTGGGGTCCGCTCGGTGGTGTTGGATCCGATGCCCGGTCCCAACCCAAATCCGCGGGTCAATCGCATTGTGGGCCAAGGGGTTCGGATTCTCGATCACCGGGGTCTGTACGGCGTGCTGACCGGGTCGGCGGAGCCGCCGACGCCCGCTCCGCGCTCGATGTTCGCGGGCTTCCCGCTGGACCTCGCGTTGGTGCCCGGCTCCCAGCTGTTCGTCGTTCCCGTCCAACAGCGCGGGCTCGTTCAGGTGCTCGCCGAGCGGGCCGCCGAACACCACGCCGACATGCGTTGGGGTCACGCGCTGAGCGGATTCGACCAGCACGACGACGGCGTCACGGTACATGTCGACGGCCCGGACGGCGCCTACGATCTGACGACCAAGTACTTCGTCGGCGCCGACGGCGGCACCAGCCTGACCCGCCACGTCGCGGGCATCGAATTTCCCGGGATGTCGTCGTACGACCTGGTCGTCCGGATGGGGTTCGACGTACTGCCGCCCGACGAATGGCGTGACCCGGTCACCGGGCCGCTCGACGTACCCGGTCGCCTTCCACCGCTGCGGTTTCACCGAACCGAGCGAGGCGTTTTCGCGTGCGGCGCGCTGGGGAACCGCGTGGTGGTGATGACGTACGAACTGGACACGACGGCTCGTCAAGATCGCACCGGCGACAGCGCCGGTGAGCCGCCCATGGACCTGGCCGAGTTGGAGGCCAGCGCCAAGCGTGTGCTCGGCGCTGACATGCCGCTGCGGCCCGTATCGCATGACGCTCCGCTTGATCTGCGTCGGTTCTCCGGCGTCAACTCGAGGATCGCGTCGCGGTATCAGGACGGTCGGGTGTTACTGGTCGGCGACGCTGCGCACGTTCACTCGCCGATCGGTGGACCGGGTCTCAATCTTGGCCTGCAGGACGCGGTCAACCTCGGCTGGAAGCTGGCGGCCGTCTTGAGTGGGCGCATCGACCCCGCGCTGCTCGCCACCTATGAGACCGAGCGCAGGCCCGCTGCCGAGCGCCTCATCATGCACAGCCGTGCCCAGCTGGCGCTCTTCCGACCGGGGCCCGAAGTCACCGCGTTGCGCGAGCTCTTCTCCGAACTGATCACCGAACCCGCTGTGGTTCGCCGCCTCAGCGACCTGCTCTCGGGTGCCGAAAACCGTTACGCCACAGGCCTCGATGCGCATCCACTGACCGGGCGCTGGGTTCCTGACTTCGCCGTCATCGACGACAGCGGAAAACGCCGCGTCGCGGAACTCGCCCGCGACGGCCGTCCGCTGCTCATCGATTTCACCTATCGTGGCGAGGTGGCTGCCGCCGTGGCCGACGCAGAGGACCGGCTCGCCGTCGCCGCCGGCCGGCCGCTCGGCGACGCGCCGGCGGCCACGGTGCTACTCGTACGCCCCGACGGCTACGTAGCCTGGGCATCGTCATCAGCTCGTCCCGGTCCGGACGAATTGCGCCAACTGGGTAGCGTGCTCACGCAGTGGTTCGGCATTGGTCTTTCAGATATTGCTGCTCATGAAGGCCAGTAACTCGGCGGTGTAGCCCCACAGGAGGGCGTCGTCGTCCAGGCGGACGCTGGGGCCCTGCCAGCCCGGGACGGCGTAGTCCTGCCAGCGGTTCGGCTGGGCGAGTTCATGGAGAGGGATGCAGAACACCCGCCGCGTTTCGGCGGAGTCGGTCGGTGCGAGGGGACCGGGTCGGTGCCAGTATCCGACGACCGCGGTGACGTCGAATCGCGACTTCCGAATGAACAGGCGCGGAAGAACAAGCAGGGGAGCGACTCCGGCGGGGTCCACACCGGTCTCTTCTGCAGCCTCGCGCAGCGCGGTGCCAACCGGGCTCGTGTCGCCCGGTTCCCAGCCACCGCCGGGGAAAGAGATCTCGCCCGGGTGGTCTCGCAATCCGGGCGCGCGTTGTGTCAGCACGACGTCGACTCGGTTCGGGCCTTGGCCCACAAGCAGAATCATGACTGCCGCCTGACGGTCTGCGACCTCGTGAGCGGGGGGATCGTTGGTACTGAGTTGGCCGGGCTCTGCGTGGCGCAGCGCGGATATCAGTGGCAGCAGCCAGTCCGGAGTGTCGTCGACGCACACCATGGCAGGGCCTCGTTCGATCCAGTCGCACAGGACGCGTCGACGCTCGGCGCTAGTGGATGACACCACCGTCACCACCTTCGGTCTTCTTCGACAGAAACGGTGTCAAATCCTCAACTACCCGTGGGCACTTCGGCAAATCCCGGTTCCCCGGCGTCCACAACGGAATTGAAGCGGTAGCGGGTTTCGAGGCGCGTATTGATCTCTTCTATCGCGCTCTCGGGAAGCGCAGTGACGTCGAAGTTCTCGCTTATGCGCCCAGGGCTTCACGGAGGACGTCAGGACTGCGGTGCCGCGTTGGATACCCCACGCCAGAAGCACTTGCGCCGGACTCTTGCCGACGCGCTTCGCGATGTCGACGATGAGCGGATCGTCGAGCAGTCGCGGTTCCAGCGCGTGCCCGAGCGGCGCGAACGCCAGCAGGATGATGCCCTCCGCACCGCAGATACTCGTGCAGATCCCATTGCGGGTGATAGGGATGCGACTCGACCTCGACGACCGCCGGCTTGATCCGGGCGGAGTCGACGATCCTGCGGGTGCCTTCGACGTCGATGTCGGACAGGCCTATCGCTCGGCAAAGTCCTTCGTCGACAAGGGTTTCCATCGCTGCCCAGGTTTCCTCCAACGTGACCCCATCGTCGTAGACGACGGCTCCGTGCGGGTCGCGGGGATCCTGGTCGTCGCCGGGCTTGAACGCGAACGGGGTGTGCACCAGATACAGGTCGACCGCGTCGAGCCCGAGTCTGTTCAGGACTGGCCTGCAGCGCGGGCTTGACCCGCTCGGGTCGATGGTTGTTGTTCCAGAGCTTCGTGGTGACGAACAGGTCCTCGCGACGGACGGTTCCGTCGGCGAACAACTCCTTGAGCGCCGCGCCGACTTCGTCTTCGTTTCGGTACCGTTCGGCACAGTCGAGGTGGCGGAACCCGTCCTCGACCGCGGTCTTGGTGGCATTTCGCGTCTCAGTGCGATCCGAGACCAACGTGCCGAACCCGAGCGCCGGAATCTCACCGCTGCCGTTGTTCAAGACAAACCTGCGCTGCCTCGGATCCTCTGTGGATGTCATGTCTTTCGATCTCCTTACGTGTCGGATGGTCCTGTTATCGGTCGCTGGCTTCGAGCAGGGCGACGGCCTCGGCCGTGGTCCAGACCGCACTGGCGAGGAATCGGTAGTTCACCAGCGCCGCGAGGTAGCCGTCGCCTTCGGGCAGGCGTGCGCCTGCCGTGGCGTCCTTGACGACGGCGACCTCGAATCCCTGCTCGACGAGTTCGCGCATGTGGCCTTCGACGCAGAGGTTGGCGGCCATTCCCGCCAGGATCACCTGGTTCACTCCGCGCTTGCGCAGCTGGAGCACGAGGTCGTTCGACTCGGGACCGACGATCTTGTGCGGCGACGCGATCACGGTCTGCCCGTCGTGGATGTGGTGATGGTAGGCGGGCAGGAAGTCGGCGCCAGAGCCGGCGAAGCCGTCGGTCGTGTACGCGCCCTGGCGCGCGAACATTCCGACCGCGCTCATGAACTGTCTCGAGCGGATCACCGAACCGCCACTGTTTGTCGGTCGGGTAGAAGTAGTGCGGCGACACCGCGACGGTGATTCCCGCCTGCTTCGCGGCGTCGAACAGTTCGCCGATGTGAGCGACGGTGTCGTTCTCGCCGATGCTGTCACCGAACACCGGCCACGAAGCCCCGTCGGGGCTGAGGAAATCGATCTGCGGATCTGTGACGACGAGCGCGGCGTGCCCGGGGTCGAGCACAAAGTCGGAACCGGGTAGCGCAGGATTCTGCGGTTCGGCGTAGATGGTCGGATCTGTCATGTCACCAACATAGATGACCAGTCGTCTATAAATCGAGGGCAGTCGGTGTGATCTTGCCGACCATGGCAGATCAGTGCAGAAGCGCCGGGACGGTGACCGCCTCGAACCGGTCATACGGGACACGACTGCGGGTCAGTTTCCCGCGAAGGGCGGCGCCCTCCCATGCCTCGAGCAGCAGAGAGGCGAGCTCCGCGGCATCGAGGTCCACCCGGATGTCCCCGGAACCGCCCTGGCCGGAGCGCACGCACTCGGTCGAGGGCCTCGTCCCATCGGTCGAGGATGCGGAGCAGTTCGGCGCGTACCGGTTCACTCGAGCCGCCGAGCTCGAGCGACAGCTTGCCGACCAGACAGCCGAGCAGGAAGTCGCCCGCCTCGTGTTCGTCGGCGAGCGCGTGGAAGAAGCGTTTGATTCGCGCCTGTGCCGACCCATCCGAGTCAAGGATCGGCAGCAGCCGCATCTCGATGTCTGACCAGTAGTGCTCGAGGATCGCGGCGGCCAGCGCCTCCTTGCTGGGGAAGTACGCGTAGAACGACCCTTTCGGCACGCCGGCGGCGTCGGTGATGTCCTTGACGCCACTGGCGGCGAAGCCACGCGCGTGCACGAGGTCCAGTCCCGCGCCGAGTAGGCGGCGACGTACGTCGGGGTTGGGTGGTCGTGGCACTCAGCCGATATTAGCCGACCGGTCAACTATCTTCATGCGGGCGGGCTACCGTAGTGGCATGTTCGTCGAGCGCGGATCGGTGGAGGGATGAGCAACAGTCCGAAGAGGGTGTTGATCATCGGGGGTGGCTTCGGCGGACTGTTTTGTGCACGCAGGCTGGGGAGTATCGACGTCGAGGTGACGCTTCTTGACCGCGCGGCATGCCACGTGTTTCAGCCGCTGCTCTATCAATGCGCCACAGGAACATTGAGCATTGGGCAGATCAGCCGGTCACTGCGCGAGGAGCTCGCGCGGCACCGCAACGTCACCACTCTGCTCGGCGAAGCGTTCGACCTCGACACCGACGCACGCCGTGTCACGGCCCGCCGGCCCGACGACAGCACGTTCACCATCGATTACGACGTATTGATCGTCGCCGTGGGAATGCGGCAGTCGTATTTCGGCCACGAGGAATTCGCCCAGTGGGCGCCGGGGATGAAGACCCTCGACGATGCGGTGAGCGTCCGTCGCCGGTTGTTCGGCGCGTTCGAGATGGCCGAGACGCTGCCGCAGGGACCCGAGCGCGACGCGTGGCTGACCTTCGTCGTCGCCGGAGGCGGCCCGACCGGGGTCGAGTTGGCCGGGCAGATCCGGGAAATGGCAACCCGGACTCTGGCCCACGAGTTCCACAGCATCGAGCCGGAAGACGCGAGGGTGCTGCTGTTCGACGGCGGCCATTGCGTCCTCGCGAGCTTCGCGCCCGACCTGACGGACAAAGCCACCAAGATCCTGCAGAAGCTGGGCGTTGAACTGCACATGGGTGTGCATGTCACCGACGTTCGTCGCGACGGCGTCACCGTCGTATCGAAGGCCGACGGCTGCTCGGAGGAGTATTCGGCGCGGACGGTGTTGTGGACGGCCGGCGTCGAGGCGGTGCCGTTCGCGCGACGCGTCGCCGAGGTGGTCGGCGCCGCTTCCGACCATGCGGGGCGCATCGCGGTGGAGCCCGACCTGTCCGTGGCTGGCCATCCAGAGATCTTCGTCGTCGGCGACCTCGTCGGCCGCGACCACTTGCCCGGGGTTGCCGAGAATGCCATGCAGGGCGGCCTGCACGTCGCCGCGTGCGTCCGTGACGATCTCAAGGGCGTGGCTCGTCGCCCCTACCGCTACCGCGACGTCGGCTCGGCGGCCTACCTCTGTCGAGGACACGCACTGCTGCAGGCCGGTCCGGTGAAGCTCGCCGGATTCTTCGGTTGGTTGGGTTGGGGGCTCATCCACATCGCGTTTCTCACCGGGCTGGAGAACCGCATCAGCACCGTCGCCACCTGGCTGGCGACGATCGCCCGTGCCCGTCGCACCGACCGAACGTTCACCCTCGGCAGCACGACATCACCCGAACATCCCTACACGTGGTTGAAGTTCGTCCACCCCAACATGCTTCGCCCGAAGCGCGAAACCGATGAGATCGCCCGGCCCTCCCCGACCTGATCGCTAGCTCTGATCCACCAGGACCGCGCCGTCGGGCTGGTCGCCCAGCGTCTGGAGCGCGATGTCAGAGCTCTCGGATGTCAGGCGGATGATCTGCGCCAACTGCGCCGGGGCATCGCATTGCAGGTAGTGGTCGGCGGTCGGCACCACCCAGTACCGGTTGCGGCCCGGCTTGTTCTTCAGATACGTCTGCCACACATGGTTGGGGACCCGCAGCGGTGCGACACTGTCGTGCACGCCCCACACCAGTGTCAGGTTGACGTCGGTCTTGGAAAGCGCTTCAAGCCAACGGGTTTCATCTGCCGCGCGCTCGTGGAGGTACTGAATCGTGTCGGGCAGCACGCGGATTCCGTCGTTGTGCGCGAAGCACTTCGCCAGCGCCGCGATCTCCGGGTCCGCCAGGTCACGCCGCGGCATGAAGGTGCTCGCACCCAGACCGGCCGCCAAAAGTTCCGGCGTTGTCGCCGCCGCCGTGGCGCGACCGGTCGCGTCGTCGAGCAGCGCGGTCTGGAACGCGGTGAGGTTGGCCAGCGGAAGAAAAATGTTGGCGTTCGTCATCACGACGTCGGCGGGCAATGCACCCGGATGGTGTGCAGCGAGCATGTCCAGCGCGATCATGCCGACGCTGCTGCCGCGATCGTGGGTCAGCACTTGGTAGTCGGTGAGATTCCAGACCTCGGTGATCGCGTGCACGAGCAGGCGCGCGTCGTCGTAGAGCGAGTAGACATACGGCGCCGGTGGCTTGTCGGACAGTCCGTAGCCGGGGAAGTCCAGCACGAAGACGTCGAACTCGGCGCTCAGTTCCTGCGCCAGTGCGTAGAAGTCGATGCTCGACGTGGGAAAGCCGTGCACACATACCAGGGCCGGTGCCCCCGCGGTGCCTGCGCGCCGGACGAACACCTCGACTTCGGCTCCGTCGTTGGCCTCGGTTGTCGACCGCCACGTCAGCGTTGTTGCGCCACTGCTCCAGTCCGCGAAGATGTCCACGATGCCGCCCTTCCGAGTGATGCCCATCACAGCAAACAGTACCCAAACGCCACGTGTAGCCAAGATCACCTCGGGAAAGTTGATTTACTCAGGATTAACAACCAGGATCAATGCGTTCTACTTGTGGGCGATCCTCGCGAGTGGACGCCAACAGCAAATAAGCCCTGAAACCCGGGGTAGCAAAAGAGGAGTTGAGGAAATGTCTTTCGCGCAGTTCCGCGCAGACGCGAAGCGCGCCCGAAGTCGGCGGCGCCTCTACGCACGGATCAACGCAATGCCGAGTTCAACCGTTCGCGAAGAACTGCTGGCCATCGCTCAGCGGCAGGAGTTCAGCGAGCGCTGACGCGACAACTTTGTTTTAGGAGCCGGTGACCCTCGGGTGCACCGGCTCCGTCATTTGTGCCGCCGCTACCGCTTGTCACTCACCCCAGGCCATGGCGTGACGGCACTTCGCGAGGTGGTCCAGCCTCGCGAATGCGGCGGCGATGTCCCCGGCGAGGGGCAGCTCGGCGTCGGGATCACAGATGCGCAGGACTCGCAGCACGGGCTGTCCGCCTGCGATCATCCAGTCGACATCGCGCCGGGCGCACTGCACGCCGAGGTAGTACAGCGCCGCGAAGCCCTGGCTCCCGAAGAAGTCGACATCCGTGAGGTCGAGGATGAGCTGCTTCGACGCGCTGGCGTATCGCGCGACGAACCGGCCGAACTCGTGGCGGTTCGTCGCGTCGACGTCCCCCCTGACGGTGACGAGCACGCGCGCTGCATCCAAGTTCTGTGCTGAGAAGACGCCTCGGCCGCACCGGTGAACGTCATCGGCGGACGACAAATGCACGTGGCGTAGTTGAACTGTGCTCGCAGTGGGCACCGTGAACTCCTTCCCCAGCGCGCGACGACACCGAGTGTGGACTCGAAGGCCCTGCAGTCTGAAGGCCGGAACAGCGGCGCTCCGAATGAGCACCGCAGCCGGCTGTAAGCTCAACCACAGTTGAGGCTACTACGAATTCCGTATCACAGGCGGAAATGGCGAAATTCTCTAATAGCATTGCCAGGCTTCGTTTTTCGGATGTTTCATCTTGCCCGCTGTTTGCCGGGGTCAGGTTCATAGCTGCCAGCCCGACGGAATTCGTCGCCGTCACACTATGGGGTACGCTCCCGGCATGGAACTACTACGTCACGTAGTTGTTTTGCTGCACATGGTCGGCTTCGCCGTCACGTTCGGCGCATGGGCGGCCGAGGCGGCGGCACGCCGATTCCGCACGACCCGCCTCATGGACTACGGGCTGCTGATTTCGCTACTCACCGGACTCGCCCTCGCCGCGCCGTGGCCAGCCGGGACGCATCTGAACTATCCGAAGATGGGGGTCAAGCTCGTCATCCTCGTCGTGCTCGGCGGTCTGCTCGGCATGGGCAACGCGCGACAGCGGCGCACGGGTGAGGCGGTACCTCGTCCGATATTCATCCTGATCGGAGTTCTGGCGCTGGCGGCAGCCGCGGTTGCCGTGTTGTGGTGAAATCCCAGGGTGACGACAGCACCTGACCCGTTCGTGACCGAGGTGCCCGGTGGCGTTCGCATCGTCTCGGACCGAGTCGGGGACCCGCAGGCCCGCGCCGTGGTGTTCCTGCACGGCGGCGGGCAGACCCGCAGGTCATGGGCCCGGGCAGCAGCCGCTGTGGCCAGGCGCGGCTGGCAGGCCATCACCGTCGACTTCCGCGGCCACGGGGAGTCCGACTGGTCCAGCGAGGGCGACTACCGCGTCCTCACGTTCGCCGAAGATGTGCGCGAGGTGCTCGCGCAGCTGCCGCCAAACCCCGTGCTGGTGGGCGCATCGTTGGGCGGCTTCACGTCGATGCTGCTCGCCGGTGAGCTGTCTCGCGGCATCGCCAGCGCCGTCGTGCTGGTCGACATCGTGCCGAGCATGAACCCGTCGGGGGCGGCGCGAATCCACGACTTCATGGCCGATCGGATGGTCGAGGGGTTCGCCTCACTCGACGAAGTGGCCGACATGATCGCCGAGTACAACCCGCACCGGCCCCGGCCTGCCGACCTGAATGGCTTGCGGGCCAACCTCCGTCGCCGCGGCGACCGGTGGTACTGGCACTGGGATCCGCAGTTCATCGACGGCACCGCCGCCAATCCGCCCATCGAGGTGACCGACCCCGATCGGATGCACAGGGCCATCGAGGCGATCCTGGCCGACGATGTTCCGATGCTTCTGGTGCGCGGCCAGGTGAGCGACCTGGTCAGCCAGGACCGCGCCGAAGAGTTCCTCGCGCGCTTCCCCCGAATCGAATTCGTCGATGTCGAGGGCGCGGGACACATGGTGGCAGGCGATCGCAACGACCTCTTCGCCGACGCGGTGGTGGACTTCCTGAACCGGCACGCCCGCTAGCGTGTTCCGTTCTTGGCGTAGGTGACGATGGCGTCGATGTTGGACTTGTCGACGAATGCCGGTCCGGTCAGCACCGGTTGGCCGCCGCCGATGATGTTGCGGTTGTTGAGGTACAGCCACAGCGAGTCGATCGCCAGGTAGCCCTGCAGGAAGGGCTGCTGATCGACCGCCCACTGGACGTTGCCCGCCTGGATCGCATCGACGAGCTCGGCATTGGTGTCAAAGGTGGCGATCTTGGCTTTACTTCCCGCGCTCTTGACCGACTCCACCGCGGTCAGGGCGATCGGTGCACCCAGTGTGACGATGTAGTCGATGGACGGGTCCTGCTGCAACTTAGCGGTGATGGTCGACTGCACCGACGGCATGTCAGTGCCGTTGACGTTGAGGTTTTCGACTGGGCCTCCAAAGCCGGCCTTCACTCCGGCGCAACGGGATTCGAGCGCGACGTTGCCTTGGTCCTGAATTACGCAGATCACTTTCCGCGCCCCGTCGGTGGCCAGCCGTTTGCCTGCGGCTTCTCCGGAGATCTGCTCATCCTGACCGAAGTAGGCCTTCGCTCCCGCGGCCTTCCATGCGTCAATGCCTGCGTTGAAGGCGACAACAGGTATTCCCGCCGAAACCGCGCGCTGCACAGCGGGTGTGATGGCTTCTGGCTTGGACATGGTGACGGCGACGCCTGCGACCTTGCTGTCGACCGCGTTCTGCACCAGGTTGGCCTGGTCTGGCGCCTGAAGCTCGGCCGAGTACTTGAGGTCGATGTTGTCCTTCTTCGCCGCGGTCTCGGCGCCCTTGCGGATGAGGTCCCAGAAGGTGTCGCCCGGGGGCCCATGGGTGACCATCGCTACCGTGAACCGCGGTGTGTCGGCCTGGCCTGCGCCCATACCTGAATCTGTGGCGCGCGGCTTGCCGCCGGTGCTCGAGCACGCGGTCAGGGCAACGAGGACGGCCAGGCAGCCGATCGCGATGCGTAATGCGTTGGGAAGGTGCTTCATTGGACTCTTCTTCCGATTTCAGTGGACAGCGGCGGAGTTGGCGGCATTGAGTGTTTCGGCGGCGACCTGCAGGCCTTCGAGTTGTCCGAGTTCGACGTCTTCGTGTTCGATGTTGACCGCCATGTCGGGGTCGACGCGCTCCAGCGCCTGCAGGAAGCGTGCCCAGAAATCGACGTCGTGTCCGCGGCCGACCGCGACGAAGTCCCATGCCGAATCCTCCGGCCATTTGTTGACGACGTGGCGGCCACCGAGACCGGTCGGGTTCTCGCTCAACGGGATCCGGGTGAAGCGCTCGTCCAGCACGCCGTAGATCTTGCAGTTGTCGTTGATGCGGGTGTCCTTGGCTGCGGCGTGGTATACCAGCGGGCCCAGCCATTCGATCGCGGCGATCGGGTCGATGCCCTGCCAGAACAGGTGCGACGGGTCCATCTCGGCACCGACGTTGGTCGCGCCGATACGGTCGACGAGGCGACGCAGCGTGGGCGGGTTGAACACCAGGTTCTGCGGGTGCATCTCGATAGCCACCTTGACGCCGTTCTGCCTGGCCAGCGCGTCGATCTCGCTCCAGAACGGCAGCGCGACCTCGTCCCACTGGTAGTCGAGTGAGTCCAGATAGCCGGAGTC
This sequence comes from uncultured Actinomycetota bacterium, assembly GCA_963813275.1. Lineage (GTDB taxonomy): Bacteria > Actinomycetota > Actinomycetes > Mycobacteriales > Mycobacteriaceae > Mycobacterium. The sequence continues at coordinate 386,303 of CAWEYH010000014.1, forward strand.
CCAGGTGTTTACGTGCCAGGCAGGCCACTGGCCGCCCGGATGTGCGTGAGGCAGTCCGGACATGGTGACGACGCGGTCGACCCCGAGAAGGCCTGCGACGCGGATGGCCTTACGGAGATCATCGGCATCTTCCGGGCCGACCTCCGGATCGGGATGCAGCGGATTGCCGTTGCAGTTCAGCCCGGCGATCGACACTCCGGTGCCGTCGAAGGTGGCGAGATACTCGCTCGGCGAGACCGCGCCCGACAGCAGGTGGTCGACCGGGAGATGCGGGCTGGGCAGGAAGCCGCCCGCGTTGATCTCGGCACCGGACAACCCAAGCGATGCGATCACCTCGAGTGCCTCGTCGAGCGGCCTGTCGTGCAGGATGGCGGTGTAGACACCAAGTTTCATTTCTGAACTCCGTTCTGGTTAGGCGACTTTGACGGCGGCGCCGCCACACTGGGCTGACTCGGTGACCGCTGCGACGACGCGCAGCCCGTGCAGGCCGGCCTCGAAGCCGGGCAGGGCTCCGAGTTCGTCGATGCCGGCGATCTGGTCGAGGAACGCGCGGGTCTGGAAGGCGAACAGGTCGGCGACACCGTGACCGACACCGCCTGCGTCCATCGGTAGGCCGCCCCGGATGTAGGGGTGTTCGGGCCCGATCAGCACTCGGCGGGGCCCAGCCACGTCGCTGCGAACGTCGTCGGTTGAGATCTCGAATTCGGCGGCCCGGTGCAGATTCCACGACGCCGACCCCTTGGAGCCGAACAGTTCGAAGCCGAGTCCGTCCGGCAGGTTGTGCGCGACCCGTGACGCCGAGAACGTTCCGACCGCTCCGTTGTCGAACTTCGCGGTGAACGTGGCCACGTCCTCGTTTTCCACTGGCGCGACGTCGTCGCTGACCGCGGCCTTGCTGTGTCCGTAGGTGACGCCGAGGGGGACCGGGCGTTGCGTGATCAGAGTCGCGAACGAGGCTCCGCTCACCTCGGTGATCGGCCCGCAGACGAACTCCGAAAGGTCGACCAGGTGGCTGCCGACGTCGGCGAGAGCGCCGGTGCCCGGTCCGCCCCGGTAGCGCCAGGTGATCGGCGAGGTGGGGTCCAGCGCGTAGTCACACCAGTAGTGGCCGTTGAAGTGCACGAGCTCGCCCACCGTGCCCGCGGCGAGCTCCCGTCGGATCTGCTCGACGGCCGGCGACCTGCGGTAGGTGTAGCCGACGGCGGTGACGCGGTCCGACCGGTCGGCCGCATCGACCATCGCCTCGGCATCGGCCAGTGAGCCCGCCAGCGGCTTCTCGCACAGAACATGCTTCCCGGCAGCCAGCAGTCCCTCGACGATCTCGCGGTGCAGATGGTTGGCCACCACCACGCTCACCGCGTCGATATCGGGCGCATCGGCGATCGCGCGCCAGTCGTATTCGGCCCGCTCGTAGCCGTAGCGCTTGGCGGTGTCGTCGGCGACGGCACTGTTCGTGTCGGCGATCGCGACGAGCCGGACATCCGGCCGGTCTGTACCGAACAAGGTGGTGGCGGAGCGATAGCCAGCCGCGTGCGCACGGCCCGCCATGCCGCCGCCGATCACGGCCACCCCGATTGAGTTGGCGCCAGTCATCTCGAAAACTTCCCCTGAGTGTTTGTAGTTAAACCGATCTATTAGACCGGTCTAGTTCCGCTAGTATGGCCTCCGCCACACATACCGTCAAGGGGGTGTTCGAGTGGAGTCGCGACAGCGCGCCGTCACGATGCAGGACGTCGCCGATCACGTCGGCGTGTCCAAGGCACTGGTGTCGATGGTGTTTCGACGGGTGCCCGGGCCGAGTGACGAGACCCGCCAGCGTGTGCTCGAAGCAGCGGAGAAGCTCGGCTACCGCCCCAACCGCTCCGCCGCACTGCTGTCGCTGCGACGGTCACACCTCATCGGTGTTATGGCCAATATCCGCAACACCTTTCACGCCGAACTGGTCGAGGACATCGTCGCCGAAGCCGACGCATACGGATACGAGGTCGTGCTCGGCGCGGTGACGCCGACACACGGTGAATCGGCTGTGGTCGACACGCTGTTGGGCTTTCGCTGCGAGGCGCTGATCCTGCTCGGCCCGGAACTCGTCAGACGCCGCGCTCGCCGAGATCGGCGACAAGGCGCCGGTCGTCGTCGTCGGCCGACGTGTGTCGTGCCCGTCGATCGACGTGGTGCGCACGGCGGACGGGCGCGGAATCGGCAAGGTCGTCGACCACCTCGTCGAGCTCGGGCATCGGCGCATCAGCCATCTCAGCGGCGGCAGCGGCACCATCCCCAACGACCGCAAGGCCGGGTACGTGCGCGCCATGAAGCGCCACGGACTTGACGAGATCGACATCATCGACGGCGACTTCACCGAACAAGCCGGGATACGGGCCGCCCGGGAACTCTTGAGCCGGCGGCACCGGCCGACCGCTGTGTGCGCGGCCAACGATCGCAGCGCGATCGGACTCCTCGACGAGCTTCGCCGTTCCGGAATCGAGGTTCCCGAGGGTATAGCGGTCGCCGGATATGACGACAGCATGCTCGCCAGCCTCGCCCACATCGACCTGACCACCGTCAGTCAAGAACCCCGCCAGCAGGCAGGGAAAGCCGTCAAGGCCGTCGTCGAACGACTCGACGAAGGTCGCCGAGACCGCCTTGACGTGCTGCTCGAGCCGCGTCTGGTCACCCGAAACACGACGACGCCCGAATTCCGCCAGCCGGCCTGAGGGCGTTCCCTACGATCAGCGCATGCGCGGATCCAAATTCCTCATCACCGGTCCAAGCGGCCAGGTCGCCGCACCCATCGCCAAGGCCCTCGTGGCCGACAACGAGGTGTGGGGCATCGCGCGCTTCACCGACGCCGCCGCGCGGGAGAGCCTCGAGAAGGCGGGCGTGCGGTGCGAGACCGTCAACCTCGCATCGGGGGACTTCACCGGCATCCCGACCGACTTCGACTACGTGCTCAACCTGGCGGTGGCCAAGAGCGGAAGGTGGGACAAGGACCTCGCAGCGAATGCGGAGTCGGCCGGCCTGCTGATGGCCCACTGCCACGGCGCCAAGGCGTTTCTGCACTGCTCATCGGCGGCCGTCTACGACCCACCGGACGACGAACCGCGAACCGAGCGCGCCGCACTGGGCGACAACCACAAGCCGTTGTTCCCAACGTATTCCATCTCCAAGATCGCGGGGGAGGTCGTGGTGCGGACGATGTCGCGCGCGCTCGGCGTGCCCGCCATCATCGCGCGCCTCAACGTGCCGTACGGCGACAACGGGGGATGGCCGTTCTTTCACATGGAGATGATGCTGGGCGGCATCCCGATCCCGGTTCCGCCCGGCGGACCGGCCGTCTACAACCCGATCCACGAGGACGACATCATCGCGATGATCCCGAAGCTGCTGGAAAAGGCGTCGGTTCCCGCGACCACCGTCAACTGGTGCGGCGAACAAGCCGTCAGCCTTCAGGACTGGTGCACCTACATCGGCTCACTGGTCGGCAAGGAACCGGTCTTCCAGGAGAGCGCGCAGGCGCTGCGGGGCAACCCGACCGACGCGACTCTGATGCGCGAACTCGTCGGCGGCACAACGGTCGACTGGCAGGACGGCATTCGCCGCATGGTGACCACGTTCCACCCCGAGCTGGTCGGCTAGCCACGCGTGGCCGAACGCGTCTGCTTTCCGAGCACCACCGGCCCCGTCTTGGCGGGCCTGGTGGATATGCCGGAAGGCGAGGTGCGCGGTTGGGGCGTCTTCGCCCATGGCTTCACGCTCGGAAAGGACAGCCCGGCAGCGAGCCGGATCTGCAAGCAGCTCGCCGGCGAGGGCATCGGCATGCTGCGCTTCGACAACCTGGGCCTTGGCGACTCCGAAGGGGACTGGGGCGACGGGTCGTTCTCCCACAAGGTCGCCGACACCGTACGCGCGGTGGAGTTCATGAACGATTCCGGCCGTGAGATCCACCTCCTCGTCGGGCATTCGTTCGGCGGGTCGGCCGTGCTCGCCGCCGCGCACGACTGTCAGACCGTCGTGGCGGTCGCCAGCATCGGGGCGCCGTACGAACCGGGGCATGTCGAGAAGAACTACGACGCGCTGGTGGCGCGAATCGAGGCCGAAGGCGAGGCGCCGTTCCCGGTCGGCGGCAAGGCGCTCACACTCAAGCGGCATTTCATCGAAGACGTCCGCAAGGCCGACCTTCGCGAGCAGATCCGCACCCTGCGTCGGGCGCTGCTGGTCATGCACTCACCCACCGACAACACCGTCGGCATCGCCAACGCGAGCGAGATCTTCCGGGCCGCCCGCCACCCCCGCAGCTTCGTCTCGCTCGAGGGCGCCGACCACCTGCTGACCGGGAAGAACCAGGCCGCGCGGGCTGCGCGGATCATCAGTGCCTGGTCTGACCCTTATTTGTGACTTTGTTCCCTAGGTGTTTCACCGCGGCTTTGCTGGGGTAAGTCCAGTTACTAGCGACATACATTGTCGAGTGCGGAGAAAGGCCCATGAGTGGAAGACATCGCGCGAAGTCATCGCGGTCGAATCTGGTAATCGGCTCCATCGCCGCGTCGGTGAGTGTGTCGAGTGTGCTCGCCGCGGCGATCGTCGAACTCGTATCTCCCGAGGCGTCGTCTGCCGCAACACAGCCGCAGGCCGCACAGGCGCAGCCACTGACTCAACAGGGCAGGCTCATCGCGATCTCCCCGAATTCCCTTACCGCACAAAGCGCCAACGGGCTGACTCAGACCTACACCATCACGCCGGACACCACTGCGGTGACTGACAGCGGTGGCCAAACCGCCGATGCCGCAGCGTCGTTCGCCGTCAACGATGAGGTAACCGTCGTCGGTACCCGCCAGGGCGACACGGTCCTCGCCAGCGCCGTCGCCGACAAGTCCGCGGTTGGCCCGCAAGGCCGGCCTATGGAATTCGGCGTTTGAGCCGGCACTCCACGCCGAAGTGGTCGGACGGAAACACCCGGGGAAGATCATCGGAGATCGGCTCGGTGCCCAGTAGTTCAATTTCGGCTGCCGCCCAGTGACGACCCTTGATCAGGACGCGGTCGAATCGGACGTGTCTGTGCCTGTCCTTCATGTCGAAGCGCATGAGGTTGATCGACGTGTCCTCGGTGAAGCCGTCCTTGTCGGGTCGTAACGCGGGCCACACGTCTTGATACGGGGCGGCGATCCGCGAGTTCTCGGTATTGCGCATGTTGAAATCCCCAAGCACCACAGCGTCTTCCACTGTCTTCAGCGCACCGAATATCCGGTGCAGCTGCCAGCCGCGCAGGCGCGACGACGACTTCCCGCTGTCGAGGTGTACGCAGCAGACGACGGTCCTGTTGCCGTTGAGCACGAGGTCCGCTTGAAGAAATCCGCGCGATTGGCGCGTCGGCAACCGTGTGTAGGTGACGCGTGAGATGGGCAACCGGGACAACATCAGCATTCCATAGTTGCCCGTGTCGCCGCCGACAACCGTTGCGCGCAAATATCGGTCGCGGATCCACTCCTGTGCCACAAGAACGTCGAGCGCGGTCGGCGTGACTTCCTGAAACACCATGATGTCGGGTGCGCGTCGGGAAAGCAGTTCGGCGATGGCCAGATAGCGCTGCTCGGCGTGCTTGGTGTCATTCCAGATGTTATAGGTAACGAGTGTCAACTCGTCTTGGTCGACTGTGCCTGCGGCATCGGCATTTTCGACAGCGACGCTGCGGCGTCGCGGGAGCAGCCTCACCGGAGCTTGACGACGACCTTGCCCTTGGCCGTGCGGTTTTCGAGCGACGCGATGGCTTCGCCTGCGCGCTCCAGTGGGTAGATCTCCGGTTCCGGCGCCGACACGGCGCCCGACGCCAGCAGCGGTTCGAGCTCGTCCCACTGTTCGCGAAGGTAGTCGGGGTGGGTGAAGGTCCACGCGCCCCAGCCGACACCCACCGCGTCGACATTGTTGAGCAGCAGCCGGTTCACCTTCACGGTGGGAATCTCCCCGCCGGTGAACCCGATCACCAACAGCCGGCCGCCAGGCGCCAGGCACCGCAGCGAGTCGGTGAACCGGTCACCGCCGACCGGGTCGACGACGATGTCGACGCCCTTGCCGTCCGTCAGCGCCATGACGGCGTCCTTGAAGCCGTCGGCGAGCACGACGTCGGATGCGCCCGCGGCCTTCGCGATGGCGATCTTGTCCTCGGTGCCGACCACCGCGATGGTCCGTGATGCACCCCAGACGGGCGCCAACCGCAGCGTCGAAGTTCCGATGCCGCCCGCGGCACCGTGCACCAGGACGGTCTCACCGTCGGCCAATCGACCGCGGGTGCGCAGCGCGTGGTGCATGGTGAGGTCGTTGAACAGCAGGCCGGCCCCCGCTTCGAATGACACGTTATCGGGCAGCTTGAAGACTCTTTCCGGTTGCAGCGCAACCACTTCCGCCATACCGCCGTTCAGCATCGTCAGCGCGGCGACGCGATCGCCCTTGGCGAAACCGCTGCCGGCCGGTGCGCTGCGGACGACACCCGCGACCTCGGCGCCGGGCACGAACGGCAGCTCGGCCTTGTACTGGTAGAGCCCGCGAGACTGCAGCGCGTCAGGAAACGCCACCCCGGCGGCGTGGACTTCGACGATGACCGCGTTGTCGTCGGCGGGCTCGTCGATCTCGACGAGCTTGGCGGCCTGCGGGCCGTCGAGACTGGCTATTTGGATTGCGCGCATCGCCCCATTTAACAACCTCGGCGCAACGGGGTCGGCGGCGCATGAAGGTAGGATTTGCCAGCTATGCCGAGAGGTCAGCAGCTCAAGCGGAAGTCGCGACGGTTCGCCCCCGCCGACGCACTGCCGCCGTCACGTTCGATGGCCGTCCGTGCCGGCGACGGCACCCGCCTGCACGCCGAGATCTTCGGACCCGAGGACGGCTATCCGATCGTGCTGGCCCACGGCATCACCTGCGCCATTCGGGTCTGGGCCTGCCAGATCCACGAGCTGGCCCGCGACTACCGGGTGATCGCCTACGACCACCGGGGTCACGGCCGCAGCGGCGTGCCGTCCCGGCGCGCGAACTACGGCCTCAATTTCCTGGCCGCCGACCTCGACGCCGTCCTGGAGGCGACGCTGAAGCCGGGGGAGAAGGCGGTCATCGCCGGCCATTCGATGGGCGGCATCGCGATCACGTCATGGTCCGAGCGCTATCCCCGCCGGGTGGCCGAGCGCGCCGACGCCGTCGCCCTGATCAACACCACCACCGGGGACCTGTTGCGGCACGTCAAGCTGGTGCCGGTGCCGCCGACGCTCACCGACGTGAGGGTGCGTACCGCGGAGGTGCTGCTGAAGAACTTCGGCGCGACACCCCTGCTGCGTGCGGCGGACCGGCCCAGCAAGCGATTCGTGCAGATGATGGCCGTCGGCCGCGACGCGGACCCGGCGATCACCGAGTTCATCTATGAGCTGTTCATTCAGACGCCGCCTGCGGGCCGCGGCGGCTGGGCCCGCAAACTGGTCGACTCGCTGGGCACCAACCGGCACATCAGGCTGCACAACCTCACGGTGCCGACGCTGGTGATCGGCAGCGAGAAGGACCGGCTGTTGCCGATGATCTCGTCGCGCCACATCGCGCGGATGGCGCCCAACCTCGCCGAGTTCGTCGAGTTGTCCGGCGGCCACTGCGCGATTCTCGAGCGTCCCGACGAGGTGAACACTCAGCTTCGCCGTCTCATCGAGTCGGTCGGCCAGACAACCTAGGCCGACAGCTCCCGGTGCACCTCGGCCGCCGCTCGGCGGCCCGACCGGACGGCGCCGTCGAGAAAGCCCGTCCACTCGTCGGCGGTTTCGGTGCCAGCCCAGAAGACGCCGTCGACGGGCTTGCGCAGCCAGGCCCCGTACGTTGTCCATGAACCGGGAGGGACCGCCGCTGTCGGCCCGCCCGGTGCGAAATCCTCTGTGCCCCAACAGTGATCGACATAATCGATCGGCTGCAGCGCCTCGTCTCCGAACAGGGCGGCGAAGCCGGCCAGAGCGCGTTCGCGGCGTTCCGCGGGCGGCAGCGGATCGAAGGTGCGCGGGTCGGTGAAGCCCAGCAGGATGCCGTGGCCCTTGTCGTCGGGGCTGACGTCGAACGTGATGAACACCGGCCCCTCGTCGGACAGCGCCTCACCGGAGCAGCCGTTCGCCCGCCAGAACGGCGTCTCGTAGGCCGCGTACGCCTTGCTCAGGGTTCCCTGCGGCCAGTGCTGCGCGAGTTTCTCGTACTCGGCGGGCAGGGCGGGGGAGAAGTCGATGGCCGCGCGGTGGGCGGGCGGGATGGCCACGATGACCGCCTTGGCGGTGACGTCGCCCCCGTCGGCGCCGACGGTGACGGTGCCGTCGGCGTGCCGCTCGATGCGCCGGACGACGGCGTTCAGCCGGACGCGCGCACCGAGCTCGTCGGCCAGCCGAAGCGCGATCTGCTGGGTGCCGCCGGGAAAGCGGTCCTGCTGCGCACCGCCCTGCACGTCGAGCATCCGTCCGATCCCACCTGCCGCCTTGACGTAGCGCACGGCGTGCAGCATCGACACCTGGTCCGGTTCGCAACCCCAGGTGACCCTGGACATGATCGCCATCAGGTCTCGCGTCGACGCGCCGGCGTGCAGCGATCGCAACCACCGGTCGAGCGTCTGGTCATCGAGGCTGTCCGCGTGGGCGGCTGCCCACGGCTCGGCGACCGACACCCGCCTGCTGATCCTCTCGAATCGCCACTGGATCCGGGAGACGTCGAACAGTTCGAGCATCGACAGCCGGGGAATGGTGCTGCGGTAGGCGCGGACCCTGCCGCGCCACTTGATCAGGTTCTTGCCACGGCTGTGGGTCGGCACCGTCTCACAACCCAGCTCGGCCGCCAGTTCGAGCACGGCGTCCTGCGTCGGGCCGACGAAGGTGCCGCCGAGATCGACGGGGGAGCCTGCGATCGTCGTGGTCGACGACCGCCCGCCGACCCGGTCACGGCCCTCCAGCACGACGACGTCATAACCGAGCCGGACCAGGTCGCGCGCGGCGGTCAGGCCGGCGAACCCGGCCCCCACGACGACGACGTCGGCGTTCTGTGTCACGCGACTAGGCTCTCACGCCGTGAAGGTAATGACAGCGCTGTTCGGGCCGGTTACCGCGATCGAGCAGGCGCGGGCCTTCCGGGAAGCAGGGGCGAGCGGGGTCTTCACCTTCGAGGGCACGCACGACGTGTTCGCGCCGCTCACGCTCGCGTCGACCGTCGGCGGCCTCGATCTGATGACCAACGTCGCAATCGCGTTTCCGCGCAACCCGATTCATCTCGCCCACCAGGCGATCGACCACCAGATTCTCAGCAAGGGCCGGTTCGCGCTGGGGCTGGGCACTCAGATCCGCACCCAGATCGAAAAACGGTTCGGTGCGCAGTTCGACAGGCCGGTGGCCCGGATGACCGAGCTGATCGCGGCGCTGCGGGCGATCTTCCACACCTGGACCACGGGCGAGCGGCTCGACTTCCGCGGCGAGTACTACCGCCACACGCTGATGACACCCAACTTCAGCCCCGGCGAGAATCCGTACGGCCCGCCGCCGATCTACGTCGGCGCGCTCGGCCCCCGGCTCACCCGCGCGACCGCCGAGCATGCCGACGGCCTGCTGGTGATGCCGTTCGGCAACAAGCGGTTCCTGCACGAGGTGACGATGCCTGCCGTGCGGGAGGGTCTGGCCGCCGCGGGCAAGTCGCTGCGCACGCGAGGAGCGGAGAAAGCTCCAGACGACTTCGCGGTGATCCCGGAGATCATCGTCTCGGTGGGCGACGACCACACCGCGACCCGGCGTCTGCTGGCGTTCTACGGCTCGACGCCTGCCTACCGCCCGGTGCTCGACATCCACGGCTGGGGCGACCTGCAGCCCGAGCTCAACGCGCTGTCCAAGCAGGGCCGGTGGGAGGAGATGGGCAAGCTCATCGACGACGACGTGTTGCACACGATCGCCGCGTGCGGAACCGCGGCAGAGGTCGCCGCCCACATCCGCGACCGTGTGGCAGGCATCGCCGATGAGGTCTGTCTCTACCAGCCGGGTCCGATCGCCCCGGAGACCTTGGCCGAGGTCGTTGACGCACTGTGAGGGCGACCACATATCGTGGTACCCAAGGGGACCGAAGGAGGTCTAAATGGCCGAGGCCAAATACTCCGACGTTCTGATCGTCGGCGCAGGGATCTCCGGGATCGGCGCGGCCTACCGCATCCACGAGAAGAACCCGAAGCTCTCGTACACGGTGCTCGAGCGCCGGGGCCGGATCGGCGGCACGTGGGATCTCTTCCGCTATCCGGGCATCCGGTCCGACAGCGACATCTTCACGTTGAGCTATCCCTACGAGCCGTGGACGCGTCCCGAGTATGTCGCGGAGGGCGCGGACATCCGCGAGTACTTGACCCAGACGGCGCGTAAACACGGCATCGACAGGAACATCCGCTTCAACACTCGCGTCCTGTCGGCCGACTGGGATTCGAACACCGACACCTGGACGGTGCAGACGGAGGTCGACGGCGAGCCGACGACCTACCGCGGCCGGTTCCTCTTCTTCGGCACCGGTTACTACAACTACGACGAGCCCTACACGCCGGACTTCCCCGGCATCGAGCAGTTCAGCGGCGACGTCGTGCATCCCCAGCACTGGCCCGAGTCGCTCGACTACACCGGCAAGCGGGTGGTGGTGATCGGCAGCGGCGCGACGGCGGTGAGCTTGATCCCGTCACTGACCGAGAAGGCCGGTCACGTGACGATGCTGCAACGCTCGCCCGGCTACATGCTGTCGATGCCGCGGGTCAATCCGCTCCTGCAATTGATTCGCAAGGTGCTGCCGCTGCGAGTCGGACATGCCGTGGGCTCGGACGTGGGGGAAGACCTTCACGGTGTTGTCGTATCTGATCGCCACGAAGGCGCCGAAGTTCAGCAGACGTTTCATCCGGAACAACGCGAAACGCAATCTGCCCGAGGGCTATCCCGTCGACGTCCACTTCAAGCCCCGTTACGACCCGTGGGATCAACGACTGTGCCTGATCCTCGACAACGACCTCTACAACGCGGTAAGCGATGGGCGCGCCGACATAGTGACCGACCAAATCGACCACATCGACGCGACCGGAATCGTGCTCCGCTCCGGAGAGCGGATCGATGCCGACGTCATCGTCACCGCCACCGGACTGCAGTTGCAGGCGCTCGGCGGTGTCGCGCTGAGCCTCGACGGTGCGGAGGTCAAGCCACAGGACCGGTTCGTCTACAAGGAGTTCCTGCTCGAGGATGTCCCCAACGCGGCGTGGTGTGTCGGATACATCAATGCGTCGTGGACCCTGCGGGCCGATCTGACCGCTCGCGCATTCGCAAAGCTGTTGGCGTACATGGACTCCCATGGCTACACGCATGCTTATCCCCACCTCGGCGACGTCCCGATGCAGGAAAAGCCGGCGTGGAACATCAATGCCGGCTACGTGCAGCGCGCGCTGCACGCGCTGCCGAAGTCAGGCACCCACAGACCGTGGAACGTGCGGCACAACTACCTGCTGGATGCGATCGACCACCGGTTCGACCGCATCGACGAGTCGATGGTGTTCGGTCGGGCGCCGGTCACGTCCACCCAGTCGGCCTAGAAGGCCTGCCTTCGGCGAAATCCGACTTTTGTAGAGAAAATGCGAGAGGACTGTGACAAAACTCGGATTTCGCGAGCGACGCATCAACACGATGGCGGTGGCCTCGTTGGTCGTGGCCGTCGTCGGCGTGGTCGGGTGGCGGCTCGTCGGCGGTTGGTCCGCGCTGCTGGCCGCGACTGTCGCACTCGTGTGCGGCTTCCTCGCGCTGGGCCGTGGTCACCGCTACGGGCACAGGGCGAGGTGGGCGGCTGTCTTCGGAATCATGTTCGGCGCGATCATGTACGCGATCTTCGTGGTGGCGATAGCGCGGGATCTCCTGGACCCCGTGCGACTGTAGCTGCCAGGCCGCCGCTGAAGTCCTCACGGGAATCCGAGATTTCGTGAAACAGGAGGCGACCCCTACGGGCACATGAACGCGATCGGCGGGCACTGGCGCGGCGTGACCGCCTCCGGCGGCGGGTTGTCGCCATCCCAAATCGACGTGGGCCGACCGTCCATGGTCACGTTGCCGTACCCGTAGTTCGCGGCGTACCAGGTATGGCAGATGTTCCAATCCCAATCGATGTCGCCATTCACCACGTACGGCATGTTCTTGGGGTCTCCCGGGCACCAGCGATGTGGGCCGTCGGCGTGCGCTGTCCCCGCTGCCAACCCCACTGCGGCCATGCCCAGACACCCCGACAGCAGTGCTGAAGCGGCCACTGTCGTCAAACTGCGAAAGTTCTTCATGGCATCAAGTCCAGACGGTCGGTTGCGCTACCGATCCCAAGAACCATCGTGATCAGGGCGCGACGGTGAGCCAGTCGGCGAACCCGGACGGATCGTGGCGTCCGAGCGCGCCGTGCTCGAACAGACCCCAACCCTCTGCGGGTGTGCCGTTGCCCTCGGTGCACACCGCGCGACCGACATGGTCGATGACGCCGAATCCGGCGCGCCCGATGATCGCCGGGTCGGTCATGTCGTAGGTGAGCCGCTCGGTGAACTTGTCGCCCTTCCAGACGCCGTGGATCCAGTCGGAGTCACCGCCGTAGCCGCCGCCGACGTGAATCGGAACGGGCAGTTTGGATTCCACATCGAATCGCACCGGCGTGCCGTCGGCTGCGGTGGCGTTGATCGTCGCACCGGTCGGTATCCGGGTTCCCGATGTGTAGTGGATCTTCACCCGCGGCCAGCCCAGCTGCTCGACTCGCCCGTCCTTCCAGACCCGTGTGCAGTCGTTCAGCGAGCGGAATCCGCTCGGTTCCTCCTGAATGATGAGCACGATCGAGTAGTCGTCGAACGCCATCGGCACGTACAACCACCACATGCCCTCGAACGGCGGGTCCGCAGGCCGCCCAGCGGGTTCGGCCTCGCCGATGGGACGGATGCCCCACGACCGGTCGCGCGACCCTATCCACACCGACGGGTCGACGCTGATCTCCTCACCGTCGATGACGATCTGCCCGCTCCACGAACCCACCTGGGCGAACCGTTGCGCGTCCAAGCGTGATTCGGGTGCCCGCGCGCAAGATGTGCCGCTGCTCCTGCACGACGTCGAACAGGCCGTTCCACGTCAGGTCGACGGCCATGCCCTCGGTCTCGTCCATGACGATGCGCAGCTGGTGCAGCGGGTCGGTGACCTCGACGCGGTAGCCGATCACGTTCTGGTTGAGGCGGTCGGAGTCGATGGCGTCCGAAAGATGTACCGCCGTCTGCTCATTCCCGCGGCGGACGAGGACGAACGCATCCTTCACGCCGAGATTCGGGTAGTACCCGATGCCGGAGATGAGGAAGATGTCGCCGGTGCGGTCGTGGGCGTTGAAGTAGGACCGGTCATAGAAGTTGCGGTCCGAGCTGCCGGGCCATGCGATCGGCTGCGGGATCTGGTGAACGGGGAATTCATCCATGGGGCCGAGCATCAGGCTTCACCTCCGATGAGGCGCCGCAATAGGGCGCCGTGGTAGAACAGCGATTCGACGTCGTCGGGTTTCTCGATCTCGCCGAAGCGCACCCGTCGGGCACTGGTCCGCATGAACACGCAGCACCAGATCACGCCGGAGTAGACGTAGAACCACCCCAGGTCGCCCAGTTGGACACCGGTCTTGTCGGCATAGGTCGCCTTGACGTCGTCCTCACGCATGAAGTCGGGTAGGCCTGGCATGCCTGCGAGGCCGGCGAGCTCCTGGAAAACCATGTGCGCGAAGACCATCCACGCCGCATCCATTTCTCGCGGCCCCAGTGTCGCCATCTCCCAGTCGAGCACGGCGACCGGCTTGAAGTCTTCGTAGAGCACGTTCCCGACGCGGGAGTCTCCCCAGATCAGCACCGGCTCGGTGGCGGCGACGTCGTCGGGCCAGTTCTCCTCCAGCCACTCGAGTGCCTCTTCGACCAACGGCGAGCGGCCGATGTCGGGGACCGCGAACTGATACCACGCCTTCAGCCAGTCGAGGTTGCGACGCAGCGCATTGCCGTCGTCGCCCTCGGCGAGGAACCCGAACGTGGACTGGGCCTGCGGGATCGAGTGCAGTTTCGCCAGCACGTCGACGGTGTTGTCCTGCAGCTCGCGCTGCGACTCGGCGGGCGAGTCGGCGAACCAGTTGCCGCCGAACGTGTAGGGCATGACGTCGGGCGGCACCACGCCGGATACGTAGTCCATCAGGAAGAACTGCGTGCCAAGCACTTCGCCGGTCGGCTCCAGCCACCGCACGCGCGGAACCGGGACATCGGTCTGCTCGCCGACCAACCGGATCACCTCGAACTGGTGGTCCATCCGGTACGACGAGAACACCGGCACATCCTTCTTGGTGGGCGCAACCCGGGCCACCCACTTCTCTTCGTGCTGTTGGCCGTCGGCCTCCCAGCGGCCGGTGAGGATGATGGTCTCCGACGACATCCCGTTGGAGTCGACGCCGCTCTCGACGGTCACCTGCGGTTTGGTTCCGCCGGGCATGACCGTCGACAGCCACTGCGACATCACGCCGGGCAGCGTGCTGACGTCTCGGGCGGAGCGCTGGAGTCGGCCGACATCTTCGACAGCCGGTTCTGTAGCCAAGGTTCTTCCTCCGGCATAATTACGATACGGTGGGTAGCGTTATGAAAGCAGACTCGACTTCGGTTGACAAGGGCCGTCGCGGACGAGAGGAGCACTGAGTGTCCCTAGCGGCCGGACGCCCCCGGGACCCGCGTATCGACGCTGCCATACTGCGCGCGACCACGGATCTGCTTGTGGAAATCGGCTATCCGAACCTGACCATGGCCGCGGTCGCCGAGCGGGCGGGCACCACCAAGACGGCGCTGTATCGCCGATGGTCCAGCAAGGCCGAGCTCGTCCACGAAGCTGCCTTCCCCGCAGCGCCCACCGCGATCGAGACGCCGCCGGGGGACTTCCGCGCCGACGTCCGCGCCATGATCGCTGCGGCAGGCAACGTGTTCACCAGCCCGGTGGTGCGGGCGGCCCTGCCCGGCCTGATCGCCGACATGTCCGCTGACACCGCGCTGAACACCCGGGTGATGGAGCGGTTCACGGAGGTGTTCGCCGCTGTGCGAACCCGGTTGGCCGACGCGCTGCGACGCGGCGACGTGCATCCCGACATCGACCCGGATCGGTTGATCGAGGTCATCGGCGGCGCGACGATGTTGCGCCTGCTGCTGTGGCCCGACAGGGAACTGGACGACGACTGGGTCGATCAGACGACCGCCATCGTCGCTCACGGTGTGATTGCCTAGGGCCGTGGTACATCAGCCGTTCCCCACCGACTGGCGCACCGCGCTGGTGCTGGTGCCTCATCCCGACGACCCCGAATACGGTTGTGCAGCGGCCGTCGCCAAGTGGACGTCGCACGGCAAGACCGTGTACTACGCGTTGGCGTGCCGCGGCGAGGTCGGTATCGAGGGCATGCCGCCGGAGGAATGCGGCCCGCTGCGCGAACGCGAACAACGACTGTCGTCGGCGATCGTCGGGGTGCACGACGTCCAGTTCTGGGACTTTCCGGACAGTCAGATATTCAACACACCCGAACTGCAGGCCAAGATCGCCGAGACGATCACCGCATTGGCGCCCGATGTGGTGCTCACCCTGTACAGCGGGCCAGAGTGGGCACCAGGGGCACCGAACCAGCGCGACCACATCGAGTTCTCCAATGCCGTTGCCGCCGCCTACGATTCGCTACCCGACCCGCCCCGGTGGCTGTTCGAGAACGGTCCCCATGGAACGCACGGGGAAGTCGTCGACGGGTTCATCGACGTCGCGGTGTCGTCGCTGGCCGCTCACGACGTCTACCTGTCGGTCTACAACCCCGACGTGCCGGTGCTGGAGCAGGCGCGCAAGCAGGTCGACATGACGACGATGCCGCCGCTGCCTGGGCTCGACGGCGAGCGCTCGGTCGAGTTCATCCTGCGCCGAGTCCGCCGCCAGTGACCGTCGTCGTGACGCGAGCCGGAAGGGTCGGCGGCGCAACGGAGAACGGCCTGCATGTCTTCCGCGGCATCCCCTTCGCCCAGCCTCCGGTCGGACCGCTCAGGTTCGCCGCGCCTGCCCCGCACGACGCGTGGTCCGGCATCCGCGACGCAACAGAGTTCGGTCCGCCGCCACCGCAGCCGTATTGCGTCAGCCCATCCGACGAGTGGTTGACAATCAACGTCTGGACCCCGGACATCCATGCCACGGGTCTGCCGGTGATGGTGTGGCTGTACGGGGGCAGGTTCACCACCGGCTCCGCAGACGATCCCACCTGCGACGGTGCCAAGCTCGCCGCTGAGGGCGTCGTGGTGGTCTCGTTCAACTATCGCGTTGCGGCTGAGGGCTTTCTGTTCATCGAAGGGGCACCTCACAATCGTGGGCTGCTCGACCAGATCGCCGCGCTGCGGTGGATCCGGGCCAACATCGCCGGCTTCGGTGGCGATCCGCGAAACGTCACCTTGTTCGGCGAGTCCGCGGGCGCGGGTTCGATCGCCGTGCTGATGATCGCACCCGCGGCGGCCGGTCTGTTTCGCCGCGGCATCGCCGAAAGCATGCCTGCGGTGATGTTCGGCACCGACCTCGCCGAGGACATCGCGGCGGTCATCACCGGGAAGGCCGGGTCGTCGTCCCCGCAGGCGTTGGCCGACGCCATCGCGGACACCTCGATAGAGGAGCACCAAGACCGTTGGGGCTACCCGCTTGTCGTCCGCCGCGCGATCTTCGGACCGGTCATCGACGGCGACGTCGTGCCGAACACTCCGTGGCGGGCGATGGCAGCGGGGGCGGGCCGTGACATCGACCTGATCGTCGGACACAACCGCGACGAGTACAACTTCGTGGTCGCAGAAGAAGGATGGCCGGAATCACTCACCGAGGCCGACGCGCAACGGGCGCTGCAGCTGCTGTCTCCGACGCCCGACGGTGAACGGGATTACCGCGCGGCGTACCCGAGCGCCGACCACCACCGGCTCTACGAACTGGTGTGCTCGGACTTCGTCTATCGGATGCCCAGCCTCCACCTCGCGCAGGCGCACCATGCGGGTGGGGGCAGAACCTTCCTGTACGAATTCTGTTATGACGCGTCGCCGATCGGAGCAGCGCACACCACCGAGATTCCACTGGTGTTCGGCACCCTGGACTCACCGGTTGGCGCCGCGCTCTTCGGTTCGTCACCGGATGCGGAGTCGGTTTCGCGCGAAATGAGTTCCGCCTGGCGCGCTTTCGCCGCCGACGGTGATCCGGGCTGGCCCGCTTACGATCCCGTTGAGCAGCTCACGCGGCTGTTCGACGCCGACTCGAGAACCGTGAAATATCCGGAACAGGCCTCGCAGCGGATCTGGGCCGACCATCCGTTCGACCCCTTCGCGCTGCCGCGCTAGCCGCCGTCGATCTGGCGCTTGTTGCGTTCGGACACGGCGCGGAACTGATCGCCGAGGCCCTCGAAATCGCGGTGTTGCGCGAATGCGATCTTCTCCTCGGCGGCCAGCGCGGGATCGATCGTAGCGGCGGCGCCGGTGGTGTAGATCTCCTTGAGCCCCAACATGGTTGGGCCCGGTACCTCGGCGATCTGGCCTGCCAGCTCCAGTGCCCGGTCCAGCAGCCGCTCGTGAGCGACGACCTCGGTCACCAGCCCGATCCGTTCGGCGCGGGCCGCGTCGACGACCTCGCCGGTCATCGAGAGCCGCCGGGCCATGCCGAGGCCGACGAGCTGGGGGAGATGCGCGGTCATGCCGCCGCCGGGCAGAATCCCCACGCGGGCATGGGTGTCGGCGAACACCGCGCGTTCCGATGCGATGAGGAAGTCGCACCCGAGCGCCATCTCGAGCCCGCCGGTGAACGTCGCGCCGTTGATCGCACCGATGATCGGAGTGCGCATATTCGCCGTCGCGGCGATGCAGCTCTGCGACCTGAACTGCTGGAAGTAGCCGAGACCGTCGCGCTGCGCCTCTTTGAGATCCACGCCCGCGCAGAACGCGGGGTCGGCCCCGGTGAGCACCACCGCCCGTACCGACTCGTCGGCATCGGCCTCCGTGAGCGCCGTGTATGCGGCCCTGATCAGGTCGCGGCTCAACGCGTTTCTGGCGGCGGGCCGGTTCAGCGTCAGCACCCGGACCGCGCCGTGGTCGGCGATCAAGACAAGGGGCTCGGCCATGGCGACAAGCTAACGCAAGAACTGGTTGGCGATGTTCGCGAGGTCCAGCAGCGGCTGTGGCAGTGCACCGAGCGCGAACGTGACCGCGGCCGTGACCACGACGACGGCGGTGCCGAAGACACTGGGCACCACCACGACGGGCGCATCCTCGGGCGGATCGGTGAAGAACATCAGCACGATGACCCGCACATAGAAATACGCCGCGATGGCGCTGGCGATCACGCCGACGATCACCAGGGGGATCGCGCCGCCCTCGCCCGCGGCCTTGAAGACCGCGAACTTGCTGACGAAGCCACTCGTCAGCGGGATACCCGCGAACGCCAGCAGGAACAGCGAAAACACAATGCCGACAATGGGATAACGGCGGCCCAGCCCGGCCCAGCGGGCCATCACGTTCTCTTCCTCACCTGACTTGTCGCGGACCAGGCCGACGACGGCGAACGCGCCAACCGTGCTGAATCCGTAGGCGAACAGATAGAACAGCGTCGCCGACAAACCGGACTCGTTCAGGGCGATCACGCCGGTGAGGATGAACCCGGTATGCGCCACCGCGGAGTAGGCGAGCATCCGCTTGACGTCGGACTGGCTGACCGCCGTGACCGTGCCGACCAACATGGTCAGGATCGCGATCACCCAGAGCACCGGTCGCCAATCGTCGCGGAGTTCGGGCACCGCGACGTAGAAGATGCGCAACAGTGCGCCGAACGCGGCGATCTTGGTGGCGGCCGCCATGAACGCCGTGATGGGTGTCGGCGCGCCCTGATACACGTCGGGAATCCACGAGTGGAACGGCACCGCCCCGACCTTGAACAGGACGCCGACGAGCAGCAGGCCGACACCGATCAGGGCCAGCGATGTCTTGCCGGAGCCCGCTGCGATCGCTTGGGCGATCCCGGTCAGGCTGAGCGTGCCCGAGTAGCCGTACAGCATCGCGGCGCCGTAGAGGAAGAACGCCGACGAGAATGCGCCGAGCAGAAAGTATTTCAGCGCCGCTTCCTGTGACAGCAGCCGACGACGGCGGGCCAGCCCGCACATCAGATACAGCGGCAGCGACAGCACCTCGAGTGCGACGAACATGGCCAGAAGGTCGTCGGCCGCCGGGAACAGCAGCATCCCGGCGATCGCGAACAGCGTCAGCGGGAACACCTCGGTCTGCATCACACCGGCCTTGACGGCCACCTTCTCGGCGACACTGCCGACCACCGCGGAGGCCTGCGGGGTGAACGAATCCAGCCCGCCCACAGCGCCTTCGGACTCGGACTCCTCTTCGGCGGGGATACGCCGCTCGGCGATCAGCAGGATGCCGAGAACGCCGACCAACAGGATCGTGCCCTGCAGGAACAGCGCGGGGGCGTCGACGGCGACCGCTCCGACCACGGCCACATGGCCGACGGCGCCGTGCAGTTCACGGGCCAACTGCACCACCGCCACGAACGCGCCCGCCAGACCCACCAGGCTGAGCAGCACCTGAACGATGTAGCGGCGCTCGCGCGGCACAAACGCTTCCACGAGCACGCCTGCGATGGCGGCTCCGATCACAATCAGCATCGGCGACAGCAGGCCGTACTCGACGCTGGGCGTTGGCAGGTTCATCGCGCCGGGCCTTCCGCCAGTTTGGGTGCGGGATCGGGTTGGTCGATCGTGGTGAGTGTGTGGCTGACGGCCGGATTGATCACGTCCAGCGCCACTTTCGGATACACGCCGAGCACCAGCAGCAGCGCGATCAACGGCGCCACCACCGCCAGCTCGCGGGGGAGGAGGTCACGCAGCCGGTCATTGCCCTCGGCGACCGGACCGCCCATCATCCGCTGATACATCCACAGGATGTAGATCGCGGAGAGCACCAGCGCGCTGGCCGCGACGACCGCGAACGCGGGGTAACGCGTGAATGTGCCGATCAGCACCAGGAATTCGCTGATGAACGGTGCCAACCCGGGCAGCGACAGGGTCGCCAACCCGGCCACCAGGAACGTACCGGCAAGCACGGGTGCGACCTTCTGCACGCCGCCGTACGCGCTGATCAAGCGAGTTCCCCTGCGGGACACCAGGAACCCGGCGATCAGGAACAGCGCCGCAGTCGAGATGCCGTGGTTGACCATGTACAGCGTCGAACCCGACTGGCCCTGGGATGTCATCACGAAGATGCCGAGAATGATGAAGCCGAAGTGCGAGATCGAGGTGTAGGCGATCAACCGCATGACGTCGGTCTGGCCGATCGCCAGGACCGCGCCGTAGACGATGCCGATGACGGCCAGGGTGATGATCAGCGGCCGGAAATACGCTGACGCGTCGGGGAACAACTGCAGGCAGTACCTCAGCATGCCGAAGGTGCCGACCTTGTCCATGATCGCCATCATCAGCACCGCGCTTGCCGGTGTGGCCTCGACCGCCGCGTCGGGCAGCCAGCGGTGGAACGGCCACAGCGGCGCCTTGACGGCGAACGCGAACATGAAGCCGAGGAACAGGGCGTTGACGATGGCGGGGTTGATCGCCAGTGCGCCGCTGGACACCGCGTCGACGATCGCGCGGAAATCGAAGGTGCCCGCCTCGAACGCATTGCTCTGCCCGGTGACGACATAAAGGCCGACGATCGAGGCCAGCATGATCAGCCCGCCGAACAGGTTGTACAGCAGGAACTTCACCGCGGCTTTCGACCGCTGCTCGCCGCCGAACCCGCCGATGAGGAAGTACATCGGGATGAGCATGGCCTCGAAGAAGACGTAGAACAGCAGCACGTCAAGCGAGATGAGCGACATGATGACCATGCCCTCGACGGCCAGGGTCAGCGCCAGATAGGTGTGCGTGGAGCGGCCGCGCAGGCCGACCTGGTCGTCGGCGTCATTCCAGCCCGCCACGATCAGCAGCGGCACCAGCACCGCGGTGAGCACGACGAGCGCCAGCGCGATTCCGTCGAGGCCGAGGATGTAGCCGGTGCCGAAAGACGGTATCCAGCTGTGCGATTCGACGAATTGGTACTGCGGGCCACCGGGCTTGAAGCCCACCGCGAGACCGATGGTGAGCACAAGCACCACCACGGAGACCAGCAGCGCCAACCACTTGGCCAATGCCCGCCCCGTGGCCGGAATGAGCATCACCAGCGCGGCGCCCAGCATCGGCACCGCCCACAGGATCGTCAGCCAGGGAATCGAGGTCACCACAGTTGCACCGCCAGGATCACCGCGATGACGAGTACCGCGCCCGCGAGCATCGACAGCGCGTAGGAGCGGGCGAAGCCGGTCTGCAGCAGTCGCAGGCCGTTCGACACCCGTCCGACCACCGCGGCCAATCCGCTGCCTGCGCCGTCGACGCCCCTGTCGTCCACCCAGACCAGATCCTTGGTCAGGACTTGGCCAGGCTTCATCAGCAGCTCCTCGTTGATCGCGTCGCCGTAGAGATCCCTGCGGGCGGCCACCGTCAGCGCCGACACCTCCTCGGGCGCGGTGTCGGGTACCGGCCGCTGCGCGTACATGCGGTAGGCGATGACGATGCCGACCGCGACAACCGACAGCACGACGACGGTGAGGACCCACGCCGGTACCGCGTGGTGTTCCTCGTGCGCGCCGACGACCGGTTCCAGCCAGTGCTCGAGGGTGCCGCCGATCGCCAGCGCGCCGCCGGATACCACCGAGCCGACCGCAAGCAGGATCATCGGCCAGGTCATCACGCGCGGTGACTCGTGCGGATGGGTATCGGGTTTCCACCGTCGCTCACCGAAGAAGGTCATCAGCATGACGCGGGTCATGTAGAACGCGGTGATCCCGGCGCCGAGGATTGTCGCCGCGCCCAGCACGATGCCCTTTGCGCCGCCGGCGCCGACCGCGGCCTCGATGATGCCGTCCTTGGAGAAGAACCCGGCCAGCGGCGGTATGCCGATGATCGCGAGATAGCCGAGCCCGAAGGTGGCGAACGTGATCGGCAACAGGGTGCGCAGGCCGCCGTAGTGGCGCATGTTCACCTCGTCGTCCATGGCGTGCATCACCGAGCCTGCGCCGAGGAACAGGCCGGCCTTGAAGAAGCCGTGGGTGAGCAGGTGCATGATCGCCACCGCGTAGCCGGCGGGGCCGAGGCCTGCCGCAAGCACCATGTAGCCGATCTGGCTCATCGTCGATGCGGCGAGCGCTTTCTTGATGTCGTCCTTGGCGCAACCGATGATGGCGCCGAACAACAACGTGACGGCGCCGACGATGACGACGCCCAGTTGCGCGCCGGGGGCGAGGTCGAACACCGGGCCCGACCGCACGATCAGGTAGACGCCCGCGGTGACCATGGTCGCGGCGTGAATGAGCGCCGAGACCGGTGTCGGGCCCTCCATCGCGTCCCCGAGCCAGGACTGCAGCGGAACCTGTGCCGACTTGCCGCAGGCGGCGAGCAGGAGGAGCAGGCCGATGGCGTTGAGCGTGCCTTGGCCCAACTGTGGTGCGGCGGCGAAGACACCCTGGAACGAGATCGAACCGATGTAGGCGAACATCACCATCAGCGCGACGGCAAGGCCGATGTCGCCGACACGGTTGACCACGAACGCCTTCTTGGCGGCGGTGGCGGCCGACGGCTTGTGCTGCCAGAACCCGATCAGCAGGTAGGACGCCAGGCCGACGCCTTCCCATCCGACGTAAAGGCCGAGGTAGTTGTCGGCCAGCACCAGCAGCAGCATGGCGGCCAGGAACAGGTTCAGATACGCGAAGAACCTGCGGCGCTCGGGATCGTCGGCCATGTAGCCGATCGAGTAGATGTGGATGAGTGAACCGACGCCGGTGATCAGCAGCACGAAACACATCGACAGCTGGTCCAGCTGCAGGCCGAAGTCCACGTGCAGCCCGCCGACCGGGACCCAGGAGAACAACTTCTCACCGACTGCCCGCTCCTCGCCGGACCGGCCGAGCATGTTGGCGAACAACACCGCGCCGACGGCGAACGAACCGAGGGAGGTCGCGCAGCCAAGTAGGTGGCCCCACGGGTTGGACCGTTGCCCGGACAGCAGCAGTACTGCGGCGCCGGCCAGGGGCAGGGCGATAAGGAGCCAAACCGGAATCGTCATCGCGGCCTTAGTTTTTCAGCAGGCTGGCGTCGTCGACCGAGGCCGAGCGTCGGGTGCGGAAGATGGTCATGATGATGGCCAGGCCGACGACCACCTCGCAGGCCGCAACCACCATGGTGAAGAACGCCACCACCTGACCGTCGAGGTGGCCGTGCATGCGGGAGAAGGCCACGAAGGCGAGGTTGGCCGCGTTCAGCATCAGCTCGACGCACATGAACATCACGATGGCGTTGCGGCGCAGCAGAACTCCAGCCGCGCCGATCGTGAACAACAGCGCCGAGAGATACAGGTAGTTGTACGGGTTCATCGGTCACCATTCCCGTTGCCGTCGGCAGGCGGATGGACGCTTCGTCGCTGCAGGATTGCGCTCACTGACAGCGGGGTACCGGAGCCGTCGGGAAGCAGCGCCTGGATGTCGACCGCATTGTGTCTGGCGAACACACCGGGGTTCGGTAGCGGGGTCGGGTGGCCGCCTGCTTTGAAGCGCTCTTCGGCCAACTCCCGCTGAGTCTTGGCCCGTTCGAAACGCTCCCGGTGCGCGTACACCATCGCGCCGAGCGCTGCGGTGATCAACAGCGCGCTGGTCAGCTCGAATGCCCACAGATAGCGGGTGAAGATGAGCGCTGCCAACCCCTCCACGTTTCCGCTGTTGTTGGCGTCCGGCAGCCCGGCGAATCCGGCCACCGAGAGATTGCCGATGCCTGCGATCAGCAGAACGCCGAAGCCGACACCCACCACGACCGCCGCAATGCGTTGTCCGCGAATCGTTTCCACCAGCGACTCGGAGGAATCGACGCCGATGAGCATGAGCACGAAGAGGAACAGCATCATGACGGCACCGGTGTAGACGACCACCTGCACGATGCCGAGGAACAGCGCGTCCTGCGCGATGTAGAGCACCGCGAGCGAGATCATCACCGTCGCCAAGTTGATCGCCGAGTACACCGCTTTCGGCGCGGCGACCATGGCGATCGCACTCAGCACGGCGACGGTACCGAGCACCCAGAACACCACCGCCTCGGCCGTCGAGGTATGGCCGGTGGAATCGGCGGCCAGCGCGACGATCTCGATGTTCACCGCACGTCCTCGGTGACAGGTTTGATGTTCCCCAGGTAGTAGTCCTCGTCGGTGCTGCCGGGCTGCATCGGATGCGGCGGCTGCACCATGCCCGGTTGCATCGGTGCGAGCAGTTTGTCCTTGCCCCAGATGAGATCTGCGCGGTTGTCGTCGGCCATCTCGTACTCGTTGGTCATGGTCAACGCGCGGGTCGGGCAGGCCTCGATGCACAAGCCGCAGCCGATGCATCGCAGGTAGTTGATCTGGTAGACGCGCCCGTACCGCTCGCCGGGCGAGAAGCGTTCCTGCTCGGTGTTGTTGTCGCCCTCGACGTAGATCGCGTCGGCAGGGCAGGCCCACGCGCACAACTCGCACCCGATGCACTTCTCCAGCCCGTCGGGGTAGCGGTTCAGCTGATGGCGGCCGTGATAGCGCTTCGCGACCGGGCCGGGTTTCTCCGGGTACTCCTCGGTGATCGGCTTCTTGAACATGGTGCCGAACGTGACCGCGAAACCCGCGATGGCGTCGAGGAACTTAGGCATCGGCTTTCTCCTTGGCTGGGGGCAGCGGCGGAACCGGGAAGGCGCCCGCATCGGCAGCCTGCACGGGAATGGTCCGAACGGTTCTGGCCCGCACGGCCCGCCACAGCAAGGCGACGACGATGAGCGCGGCCACCGTTCCGGCGGTGATCAGCCCGCTCGCCCATGCCGTGTAGCCGTGGGTGCGCAGGCTGTGTGTGGTGGCCACGATCGCGATCCACACCAGCGAGACCGGAATGAGGACCTTCCACCCCAGGCGCATGAACTGGTCGTACCGCAGCCGCGGCAGGGTGGCGCGCAGCCAGAAGTAGCCGAACAGGAACGTCCACACCTTGGCGGTGAACCAAAGTAAGGGCCACCAGCCGTTGTTGGAGGGTTCCCACATACTGATCGGCCACGGGGCGTGCCAGCCGCCGAGGAACATCGTGGTAGCGAGCGCCGAAACGGTGGTCATGTTGACGTACTCGGCGAGCATGAACATCGCGAACTTCAGCGACGAGTACTCGGTGTGGAAGCCGCCGACGAGTTCGCCCTCGGCCTCGGGCAGATCGAAAGGCGCGCGGTTGGTTTCGCCGACCATCGACGTCACGTACACCAGGAACGACGGCAGCAGCAGGAACACGAACCAGGTGCCGCTCTGGGCGGCCACGATGCCCGAGGTGGACATGGTGCCCGCGTAGAGGAACACCGCGGCGAATGACAGTGCCATCGCGATCTCGTAGGAGATCACCTGCGCAGACGATCGCAGCCCGCCGAGCAGCGGATAGGTCGAGCCCGACGCCCAGCCGGCCAACACGATGCCGTACACCCCGATCGACGTGACGGCCAGGATGTAGAGCACCGCCACCGCGAGGTCGGTCAGTTGCAGCGGGGTGCGGTGACCGAACACCGAAACCACCGGCCCCATCGGGATGACGGCGAACGCCATGAACGCAGGCACCGCCGAGATGATCGGCGCCAGTAGGTAAATGGGCTTGTCGACGCCCGCCGGGATCAGGCCTTCCTTGAGCCCGAGCTTCAGTCCGTCGACCAGTGACTGCAGCAGCCCCTTGGGACCAACCCGGTTGGGGCCGAACCGCATCTGCATGCGCCCGAGCAGCTTGCGTTCGATCAGGATCGCCGCCAGCACCGTCAGCAGCAGGAACGCGAAGATAGCGACCGCTTTGACCAGGACCAGCCAGATCGGGTCGTGGCCGAAGGCAGATAGATCCGTCATTGTTCAGCCCGCCCAATCGAGACCACGGCGCCCACGGTCGCGCCCAGTTGTTGATGTACCGCCGAACCAGGTGAGTTCAGCGGCAGCCACACCACTCGGTCGTCCATGTCGGTGATTTCGAGTGGCAACGTGATCTCACCCCGGTTGGTGGCCACGCTGACGAGATCCCCGTCAGCGGCGCCGATCTCGGTCGCGGTCGTCGCCGACAGTCGAACGACGGGCGCCCGTCCGGTTCCGGCGAGATAGGGCTCACCGTCCTGAAGGCGGCCCGAATCCAGCAGCATCCGCCAGCCGGTCAGCACCGCTTGGCCCCTGCCCGGCGCTGCGGCACTGCCCGCGGCCGCCTCTGGTGCGCTCGGCCGCGCGCCGCCCCACCAGCCCAACCGGGCCAGCTCCTCGGCTGCCGCCGCCGGATTCGGCAAGCCCAGGTCGACACCGATCTCGTCGGCAAGTGTGTACAGCACGCGCAGATCCGGTGCCGCATTGCTGGGCAGTGACGGTTCGAAGGACCGAATCCGGCCCTCCCAGTTGACGAATGAGCCGGCCTTCTCCACCACCGGCGCGACGGGGAACACCACGTCCGCGAGGTCGGTGACTGCGCTTTCCCGAAGCTCCAGGCTGACGACGAACGGCGTCGCTTCGATCGCCGCGATGGCGGCATCGGGGTCGGGGAGGTCGGCGGGCTCGACCCCGCCGATCAGCAGCGCACCCAGTTCGCCCGCGGCCGCCGCGGCGAGAATGCCTGCGGTGTCGCGCCCGATCGTGTCGGGCAGGGCGGAAACGTTCCACGCGGTCGCCGTCTGCTGGCGGGCCGCTGCGTCCGCGACCGGGCGTCCGCCCGGCAGTAGCGTCGGCAGCGCGCCGGCCTCCACAGCGCCGCGGTCTCCCGCCCGCCGCGGCACCCAGCCCAGCCTCGCGCCGGTCGCCGCGGCCAATCTGCTTGCCGCAGAGAGGGCTCCGGGCGAAGTCGCCAGCCGCTCACCGACCAGGATGATCGCGCCCGGCTGGTTCAGCAGCGTTTCGTCGGCCAGGCCGTCGAGGGCGGCCGCTTCGCCGCCCGGTGCGGTGCGGATCAGCCTGCCGGACATCTTGGTGAGGGCGCGGGTTTGGAATGGAGCGACGGCGAGCACCTGCACACCGTTCTTGCGGGCAGCCTTGCGCAGCCGCAGGAACACGATGGGGGACTCCTCTTCCGGCTCGAAGCCGGCGAGCAGCACCACGGGGGCCTTCTCCAGATCGGCGTAGGTCACCGTCATCGGCCGGCCGGCGACATTCGATGCCAGGAACGCCGTTTCCTCGTCGCTGTGCGGGCGGATCCGGAAGTCGATGTCGTTGGTGTCCAACACCATCCGGGCGAATTTCGAGTATGCGTAGGCGTCCTCGACGGTGCTGCGGCCACCCACAAGCACGCCTGCACGTCCCGCCGCGGCGGCCAGGCCGGTTGCGGCCACCCGGAGCGCTTCGGCCCACGACGCCGGGCGGAGCTTGCCGTCTTCCTCGCGGATCTGCGGCGTGGCGATGCGGTCGCCGACCGTGGCATAGGTGAATGCCCACCGGCCCTTGTCGCAGTTCCACTCCTCGTTGACCTCGGGATCGTCGCCGGCCAACCGGCGCAACACCTTTCCGCGTCGGTGGTCGGTGCGTTGTGCGCATCCCGACGCGCAGTGTTCGCATGCGCTGGGGCTGGAGACCAGGTCGAACGGTCGAGCCCGGAACCGATAGGCCGTGTTGGTCAATGCGCCCACCGGGCAGATCTGCACGGTGTTGCCGGAGAAGTACGACGAGAACGGCTCATCCGGCGCGATGCCGACCTGCTGCAGCGCACCGCGCTCCAACAGTTCGATGAACGGGTCGCCCGCGATCTGCTGGGAGAACCGGGTGCATCGCGCGCACAGCACGCAACGTTCCCGGTCCAGGAGCACCTCGGACGAGATCGGGATCGGTTTGGGGAACGTGCGTTTGATGTCTTCGAAACGGGTTTCGACCCTGCCGTTCGACATGGCCTGGTTCTGGAGGGGGCATTCGCCGCCCTTGTCGCAGACCGGGCAGTCCAGCGGATGGTTGATCAGCAGCAGTTCCATCACGCCGTGCTGGGCCTTGTCGGCGGCCTCCGAGGTGAACTGGGTGCGGACCACCATGTCGGGGGTGCACGTGATGGTGCAGGACGCCATCGGCTTGCGCTGGCCCTCGACCTCCACCAGGCACTGCCTGCAGGCTCCCACCGGATCGAGCAGCGGATGGTCGCAGAACCGCGGGATCTGCACACCCATCAGCTCGGCGGCACGAATCACCAAGGTGCCCTTGGGCACACTGATCGGCACGTCGTCGATGGTGAGGTTCACCATCTCCACCTCGGTCGCATCCTGCGTCGGTTCGGTCACCGTCATCAGGCACCCACCCCCTCAGTGGCGATCAGTGTGGAAGCGTGCGGGTCGAACGGGCAGCCGCCGTCCAGATGCGCGACGTACTCGTCACGGAAGAACTTGACCGACGACAGGATCGGACTCGCCGCGCCGTCGCCCAACGCGCAGAACGACTTTCCGAAGATGGTGTCGGAGATGTCCAGCAGCTTCTGGATGTCGTCTTCGGTGCCGCGCCCGGTTTCGAGGCGCTCGTAGATCTGGCTGAGCCAGTACGTGCCCTCGCGGCACGGCGTGCACTTTCCGCACGACTCGTGGGCGTAGAACTCGGTCCACCGCCGCACAGCGCGCACGACGCACGTGGTGTCGTCGAAGATCTGCAGCGCCTTGGTGCCCAGCATCGAGCCGACCCCGGCCATGCCCTCGTAATCCAGTGGCACATCGAGATGTTCTTCGGTCAGCAGCGGCGTTGACGAGCCACCCGGCGTCCAGAATTTCAGCGAGTGCCCGGCGCGAACCCCGCCCGCGTACTCGAGGAGTTCCCGAAGGCTGATGCCGAGCGGTGCCTCGTACTGGCCGGGATTGGTCACGTGACCGGACAGCGAGTAGAGCGTGAAGCCGGGCGACTTCTCCGTTCCCATCGAGCGGAACCAGTCGATGCCGTTGAGCACGATCGGCGGCACACTCGCAATGGATTCGACGTTGTTCACCACCGTCGGGCAGGCATACAAGCCGGCCACCGCCGGGAACGGTGGCCGCAGTCGGGGTTGCCCGCGCCTGCCCTCCAGCGAATCCAGCAGCGCGGTCTCCTCACCGCAGATGTAGGCGCCGGCGCCCGCGTGCACGACCAACTCGAGGTCGAAGCCCGAACCCTTGATGTCGGTGCCGAGGTAGCCGGCCTCGTAGGCCTCGGCGACGGCGGCTTGCAGCCGCCGAAGCACCGGCACCACCTCACCGCGGACATAGATGAAGGCGTGGTGGGCGCGGATCGCATACGACGCGATGATGGCGCCCTCCACCAGGAAGTGCGGCGTCGTCAGCATCAGCGGAATGTCTTTGCACGTACCGGGTTCCGACTCGTCGGCGTTGATGACGAGGTAGTGCGGTTTGGCGCCTGCGCCGGTGTCGTCCTGCGGGATGAAGGACCACTTGGTTCCGGTCGGGAAGCCCGCGCCGCCGCGGCCGCGCAGACCCGAATCCTTCATCAGCGTGATGACCTCGTCGGGATCCATCGCCAGCGACTTCTCCAGCGCGCGGTACCCGTCGTGGCGACGGTAGGTGTCAAGCGTCCAGGGCTCGGGATCGTCCCAATACCGGCTGAGGACGGGTGTCAGGGGAGTAGCAGGTGCCATGTCAGTCGCGTGAATCCGTTGTGCTCGGGTCGGTTTCGGTGGTGCCGGATTCGGCAGGCACCGTGGCCGACGGTGCCGGTGCCGGTTCGTCCTTGGTGGTCTCGACGGCCTCGGGCTTCGTGCCGTCGGACTTCGGCGGCGGCGGCGCATCGCCGTCCGGTGGCGGTGGCGCCTCCATGCCGAGTTCTCTGGCGACGCGCAGCCCGGCCAGCGTCGCGGTGGGGACCTGCCCGTCTGCGGTGACCGGGCGATCGTCGGGCAGCCCCGCGAGGATGCGGGCCGTCTCCTTGAAGGTGCACAATGGCGCACCGCGACTGGGCACCGGCGGCTGGCCTTCGCGCAGCGCATCCACGAGATCCCGTGCGGAGGAAGGTGTTTGGTTGTCGAAGAACTCCCAGTTCACCATTACGACGGGCGCGTAGTCGCATGCGGCGTTGCACTCGACGTGTTCGAGGGTGACGCGGCCGTCGTCGGTGGTCTGGCCGGCGTGGATGCCCAGGTGGTCCTGCAGCGCGTCGAGGATGACGTCGCCGCCCATGATCGCGCACAACGTGTTCGTGCAGACGCCGACGAGGTACTCCCCGGTCGGGGTGCGGCGATACATCGAGTAGAACGTGGCGACCGCGGTCACCTCGGCCTGGGTCAGGTCGAGCTGGGTAGCGCAGAACGCAAGGCCCGCCTTGGTCACGCACCCGTCTTCGGCCTGCACCAGGTGCAGCAGCGGCAGCAGCGCCGACCTCGGCCGCGGATAGCGGGCGATGATGTCCGTCGCGCTGGCCTGCAGCCGGGCTGTCACGTCGGCCGAATACGCCGCCTCGCCGCCGATCGGCGGCCCCGCCTCGTCGGGGCGCTGCCCCAGGTCGATGAACACCGGAGAACCGTTGGGAGCCATGGTCATCGGTCGACGCCTCCCATCACCGGATCGATCGACGCCACAGCGGAGATGGCGTCGGCCACCATGCCGCCCTCGCACGTTGCCGCGACCGCCTGCAGGTTCGTGAACGACGGGTCACGGTAGTGCACCCGGTAGGGCCGGGTGCCCCCGTCGGAGACCATGTGCACGCCGAGCTCTCCCCGCGGCGACTCCACGGCGACGTAGACCTGGCCGGCCGGGACCCGGATGCCCTCGGTGACGAGCTTGAAGTGGTGGATCAGTCCCTCCATCGAGTGGCCCATGATCTTGGCGATGTGCTCCGGGGAGTTGCCGAGCCCGTCGGGGCCCAGCTTCAGGTCGGCAGGCCACGCCAGCTTCTTGTCGTCGATCATCACCCGGCCCGGCGTCTTCTCGAGTCGTTCCACGCACTGCTCGATGATCTTCAGCGACTCGTGTAGCTCCTTGACCCTGATCAGGTACCGGCCGTAGGCGTCGCAGCCGTCGTCGGTGATGACGTCGAACTCGTAGGTCTCGTACCCGCAGTACGGCTGCGCCCTGCGCAGGTCGTGGGGGAGACCGGTGCACCGCAGCACCGGCCCGGTGATGCCGAGTGCCATGCACCCGGTCAGATCCAGGTAGCCGATGCCCTGGGTGCGGGCCTTCCAGATGTAGTTCTCGGACAGAAGGTCTTCGAGGTCCTTCAGCCGCTTGGGCATCAGCTTGAGCATGTCGCGGATCTGCGGGAGGGCTTCGGTAGGCAGGTCGGCGGCCAGCCCGCCGGGCCGGATGTAGGCGTTGTTCATCCGCAGGCCGGTGATGGTCTCGAAGATCGACAGAATCTGCTCGCGCTCGCGGAACCCGTAGAACATCGCGCCCATGGAGCCCAGCTCCATTCCGCCGGTGGCCAGCGCGACCAGATGTGACGAGATGCGGTTCATCTCCATCATCATCACGCGGATGATGCTGGCGCGTTCGGGGATGTCGTCGGTGACCCCGAGCAGCTTCTCGATGCCGAGGCAGTACACGGTTTCGTTGAAAAGCGGTGAGAGATAATCCATTCGAGTGACGAACGTGACGCCCTGGGTCCAGGTGCGGTACTCGAGGTTCTTCTCGATGCCGGTGTGCAGGTAGCCGATCCCGCAGCGGGCCGAGACGATGGTCTCGCCCTCGATCTCGAGGATCAGCCGCAGCACGCCGTGCGTCGACGGGTGCTGTGGGCCCATGTTGACCACGATCCGTTCGCCGGCGTCGACCTCTGCGGCCGCCGCGACCACCTGATCCCAGTCCTCGCCGCCGACGATGACGACGGTGTCGGATCCCCCGCTCTCCGGCGGGGTGTTCTCATGACTCATCAGCTGTAGGCCCTCCGCTCGTCGGGCGGCGGTATCTCGGCGCCGTGGTACTCGACCGGGATGCCGCCCAACGGGTAGTCCTTGCGCTGCGGATGCCCGACCCAGTCGTCGGGCATCTCGATGCGGGTCAACGAGGGATGACCGTCGAAGATGATCCCGAAGAAGTCGTAGGTCTCCCGCTCGTGCCAGTCGGTCGTCGGGTAGACGGTGAACAACGACGGAACGTGCGGGTCGGCGTCCGGTGCGCATGCCTCCACCTGGATGCGCCGGTTGTAGGTGATCGACATCAGCGGGTAGAAGGCGTGCAGCTCGCGGCCGCTGTCCTGCGGGTAGTGCACACCGCTGACACCGAGGCACAGTTCGAAGCGCAGTCCGGGGTCGTCCCGCAGCGCCTGCATGACCGCGGGTAGGTGCTCGCGCCGCACCTCCAGGGTCAGTTGGTCGCGGTACACCACCACCCGCTCGATCGCCGCCTCGTAGGCCTGTTCGCCGATCGCACCGATGAGGGTGTCGACGACCTCGTCGAAGTAGCCGCCATACGGGCGCGGCGAGCTGCCGGGCATCGCGACTTCGCGGACCAGCCGCCCATACCCGGAGGTGTCGCCGCTGCCCTCGGGGCCGAACATCCCGCGGCGGACGCCCACCACTTCCTTTTCGCCCTGATCGCCGTCGGCTGCGCCGCCGTTGCTGGGATCGGTCCCTGTTGTCTGCTCTTCGCCCGAGTGGCTCATCACCGCAGCAGGCCTTTCAGCTCGATCGTCGGCGTCACCGCGAGCGCCGCCTTCTCGGCCTCGCGGACCGCCTCCTCGCGGTTGACGCCCAGCGGCATCTCCTGGATCTTGTCGTGCAGTTTCAGGATCGCGTGCAGCAGCATCTCCGGCCGTGGCGGGCATCCGGGCAGGTAGATGTCCACCGGAACGATGTGGTCGACGCCCTGGACGATGGCGTAGTTGTTGAACATCCCGCCCGACGACGCACACACACCCATCGCCAGCACCCACTTGGGCTCGGCCATCTGGTCGTAGACCTGCCGCAGCACCGGTGCCATCTTCTGGCTGACCCGCCCGGCGACGATCATCAGATCGGCCTGCCTTGGCGTTGCCGAGAACCGCTCCATCCCGAACCGAGAGATGTCGAACCGCGGGCCCGCCGTCGCCATCATCTCGATGGCGCAGCACGCAAGGCCGAACGTCGCAGGCCACAGCGAGCCCTTACGGACGTAGCCCGCCAGCTTCTCGACGGTCGACAGCAGGATGCCGCTGGGCAGCTTTTCCTCTAGTCCCAATTCAGGCCTCCCCGCCGCCAGACGTAGGCGTAGGCCACGAACACCGTGGCCATGAACAAAAGCATCTCGACCAGCGCGAATAACCCGAGGCTGTCGAACGCGACCGCCCAGGGGTAGAGGAACACGATCTCGATGTCGAACACGATGAAAAGCATTGCGGTCACGTAGTACTTCATCGGAAACCGCTGGCCGGCCGCCTGCGGGTTGGCCAGCTCGGGCATCGGCTCGATGCCGCACTCGTAGGCCTCCAGCTTGGCGCGGTTATAACGCCTCGGGCCGCCGAGCAGCGCCGCGACGACGGAAAACACGGCAAACCCGGCGGCGACTGCGCCGAGCACCAGGATGGGTAGATACAGGTTCATGTTGTTGTGAGCGCTCCCTCGTGGGCTTTCCGATGTGAGCTGACCCACAGCCTAGCGATGTTTCAAATGCCCGCCACAACAAGGGGTTAATATCACTTCAGGTTGCCAGCCGCCTACTTTGTCGTGCCGCGAAGAGCCAACGGCCACAGTGAGATTCGTGGAATGACTACTGCACGGGGGTGCGCAGCAGCGACACCACCGCCTCGCCCAAACGGATCGGGTCGATCGGGTGCGGAACCGCGGCTTCGGCGCGCGACCAACTGGCCAGCCAGGCGTCGTCCGGGCGGCCGGTCAGGACCAGGATCGGCGGGCAGTCGTCGATCTCGTCCTTGAGCTGCTTGGCAATTCCCATGCCGCCGACGGGGCTGGCCTCGCCGTCGAGAATGACGAGATCGAATCCGCCCTCGTCCATCTGTGCGATCACCATCGGGCCGGTGGCGACCTCCAGGTACGTCAGCTCGGGCAAGTCAGGATGCACGCGCTTGCCCAACGCCAACTGGACCTGCTCGCGAGTCCTGGGATTGTCGCTGTAGACGAGGATTCGCAGCGGCCGAGATGATTCGGGCATGGGCCAGATGCTAAACCAACGCGTTACGCTCCGGCGCGGCGGAACACCACGTCGCCCGAGATCGTCGTGTTGTCGCCGATCATCCCCATCATGTTGCCGTCGACGCCGAAATCCTGGCGGTTGACGGTTGCTTGTGCGGTGAGCCGCATTCCGCCGTCGCCGACGGGCGTCACCTTCGTCTTCAGCTCCAGTGGTTTCGTCACGCCCTTGATGGTCAGTTGTCCGTGCAGACCGAGGCTGTCGCCGCCGATGGCGTCGGCTCCGGTGACCACCACGCTGATGTCCGGGAACTTCTCGGCCTCAAAGAAATCGGCGGAGTGCAGGTGCTTGTCACGTTTACGGATCCCGGTGCGCAGCGAGGCCGCCTTGATGTCGATACGGCCGGAAACCGTTTGCGGGGCGGCGATTTCGCCGTCGCCGCTAAAGTCGGTGAAGCGGCCCTTGACGGGCACGACACCCCACATCGACTTGGCCTTCACCGCGATGGTGGATTGATCGGCAACGACGGTCCACGTGCCGGCCGATGCTGGATCACTGAAGAACTCGCTGAGACTTGCCATGTCACCCTTCCTGTCTGTTCGTCGAATCGAGCAGTGGTGCGATATCTGCGGGGTCGAAATATTCGTCGATGCGACTGATCAGCCCGTTGGCTCCCACCTTAATAACGATGCAGACGCGCATCGAGATCGATCGGCCGTTGCGGCCGGTGGCATGGAGGACGTGCTGCTGGACGAATCCGCCGTCGAAGAGCTGGCGGTCGAGGACTTCGTAGCGGCGCTGGGTGGTGGTGTTCATGACCCAGGAAATGACCCGCAACGCGCGCTTCTTGGGCTGATCCTCGGGCTCGGCGGACTTCCATACCAGCACGTCGTCGTCCCACATCGCCTCGACGGTTGCGGCGTCACCGTTCTCGATCGCGGCGAACAGCCGGTCGGCGACCTCGGCGACGGTTGACCTCAAGTTCGGTTCAGGTAGAACACTGTCATTCATGGACCAAACACCCGCTCTCTCTCGCTTTGACGAGTTTTACCGAACCAGCACCCCGCCGTGGGTGATCGGCGAACCGCAACCGGCGATCGTCGAGCTGGAACGTGCCGGGCGGATCCGCGGCAAGGTGCTCGACGTCGGCTGCGGAACGGGCGAGCACACGATCCTGCTCACCCGGCTGGGGTATGACGTGCTCGGCATCGACTTCGCGCCCGAGGCGGTCGAACAGGCCCGTCGAAACGCCGAGGCGAAGGGTGTTGGCGCCCGGTTCGAGGTCGCCGACGCGATGAACCTCGGCGATGACCCGGGCTACGACACCATCGTCGACAGCGCGCTGTTCCACATCTTCGACGACGTTGACCGGCCGAAGTACGTCGCAAGCCTGCACAACGCATGCCGGCCCGACGGCACCGTGCACGTGCTCGCGCTCTCCGACGCGGGCCGCGGCTTCGGACCGCAGGTCAGCCACGACACCATCCGGGCGGCGTTCGCCGACGGGTGGGAGTTGGAGGCGCTGGACGAGACCACCTACGGCGGTGTCGTCACGGAATTGCACGCCGAGCAACTCGGGCTGCCGATCGGCACCCGGGTCGACGAGCCCGCATGGCTGGCTAGGGCTCGTCATATCCCGGATGGGCGATCGTGAGCCGGTGACGCACCAGCGTCCGTAGGCACGGCAGCACGTCGCCGGCCCTGCCGTCGAGCTCGCCGGCACGGATGGCGGCCGCCAGCGCTGTTTCGTCGGCGAAGCCCAGCTCGGTCAGTGCGGCGGTGACCTCGCCCGCGGTCTGGTCGAGCAGCTCGCGTTCGACCGTCCGCAGGACGTTGGCGGCGACGCGGGCGTGGAAGGACACCTGGCCTGCGGTCGCTTGCCGTACGTCGTTGTCCAGGAAATCGGCGACGGCCGCGATCAGTTCGACAGCCGTCGGGCGTCCATAGAGCGAGCTCATCTGGGACCACGCCCCTCCAGCAGGTCCAGCACATCCCATTCGGTTTCGCTGACGCGCCGCCCGATCGCAGCCAGCTCGACAGACGGAGTCTGCCCGGACAGGTGACGTTCGGCCTGAAAGCGGCAGATGACGCCCCAGCGCAGGGTGGCCACGGTAAGCCACCATCGGAACGCGTCGCGGTCGACGACCGTGCCCGCCGTTTCCTCGTAGGCGGACAGGAAGCTCTCGACGCTGCCGAGCCCGCCCGCGCCGAGCGCCTCCGGCGCGCCGAACCGCCATGCGCGGATGCAGAACCAGGCCAGGTCCTCGTAGATCTCACCGATGTGTACGAGTTCCCAGTCCAGGACGGCGGCCAAGCCGGACTCGTCGACGATCAGGTTGCCCATGCGGAAGTCCCCGTGCACGAGCCGCGGCGGGGTTGGCGGTGGCCGGTTGGCGCCAAGCCACCGAAACGCCCACTCGAACGTCGCTGTGGTGTCGCCCATCTCGTCGAGCCGGTCGCGCCATTCGGCCAGCTGTTCGGTGTGTGCAAGGCCGATACCGTCCGGGTCGGCTCGGTGGATGGCGGCCAGGGCCGCGGCGCACTGCCGAAGCAGTCGGTCACGGCCCTCGTCGTCGAGGGCGCGCTGGATGCGCCTGACGATCGTCTCGCCGTCGATGGCGTTGCAGATGAGGTATGGATTACCCAGTGCGGCAGGGGAATTGTCGGCGGCGAGAATGTGGGGGACGGGGGCCCCGACGGCCGCCGCGCGCCGCTGCACGGCGGCCTCCAGCTCCATGCCCGCGTGCACATCGTCGGGTGGCCCGGTGCGCAGGATCAGCGACTGGCGCTGGCCGGCTTCTTCTCCGCTCCTCGCATGCGCGGCTACCGCGTCGAAGGCCCACGTGGTGCGGCTGGCCCCGCCCGTCAGGACGTTGAGGTTCTCGACGGTGACCTCGCCAATGACGGGCCGCAGGACCGCTGCCAGCCGGTCCTTCACTTACGCCCGAATCCGAAGAGCCGCTGGGCCACACGGCGGATCTGGATCTCCTCTGCGCCCTCGGTGATGCGGTAGCGCCGGTGGTGGCGGTAGATGTGCTCGAACGGCTCGTGCCTGCTGTAGCCGACGCCGCCGAACACCTGCATCGCCCGATCGGCGGCCTCGCACACCAGCCGGTTCGCGCGGTAGTTAGCCATCGACACCTTGTCCGACACCTCCATGTGGTGGTTGGCGTCGAGCTGTGTCGCCGCGTAGTACACCAGTAGACGCACCATCTGGGCCTCGGTCTGCAGCTCGACCAGCGGCCACTGCACGGCCTGGTTCACGGCGAGTGGTTTGCCGAAGACGGTGCGCTCGTTGGCATAGCCGACGGCGCGGTCGATGCAGTACTGTGCGGCGCCCAGGCTGCTCGCGGCCTGCCGAATCCTGTTCTCGTGCAGGAAGGTCTGG
The DNA here is from genome assembly GCA_963813275.1 of uncultured Actinomycetota bacterium. Taxonomy (GTDB): domain Bacteria; phylum Actinomycetota; class Actinomycetes; order Mycobacteriales; family Mycobacteriaceae; genus Mycobacterium. The sequence goes on from CAWEYH010000014.1 coordinate 423,843, forward strand.
CCGACCTCGAGCCCGCGGTCGACTTCGCCGAGGACGGCGTCACCGGACACGTGGACGTCCTCGAGCTCGACCTCGCCGTGGTCGGTGGGCATGTTGAACGTCCACCAGTAGTACGGCACGGTGAATCCGGGGGTGTCGGTCGGCACCAGAAACGCGGTGATGCCGCGGGCCTGGCCAGGCTCTCCGGAAGTGCGCGCGAAGACCAGGTCGTGGGTTGCCCGGTGCACTCCCGTGTTGAACCGCTTGGCGCCGTTGATGACCCAGCCGTCACCGTCGGCGTCGGCGCGAGTCTCCAGCCAGGTGGCATCGGAGCCGTGGTTCGGCTCGGTGAGCCCGAACGCCATCGACCGCTCACCGGTGATCAGTGCGTCGGTCCACTCCCGCTTCTGCGCGTCGGTGCCGAACCGGTCCATCATGATGACCTGAGGGAAGTTACCGACGATCGATGACTCGTCCTGTAGATCGTTGTGCAGCCCGAGACCCTTGTGCGCCAGGTGTTCCCGGATCACCGCCATGTCGATGTTGGTGCCGTCGCGACCGCCGAACTGCGACGGCAACCCATAGCGCAGCCAGCCGGCCGCATCGGCGCGCTTGCGCATCTCCCCGAGCAGGTCCTCCCACTCCCGCCGCGGGATGCCGCCGTTGTCCCAGTCGGTGCGGGCGTTCTCCCGGCGCTGGTCGAAGTACTGGATGTTCTCACGTTCCAGCGGTTTGATCTCGGCCTCGATGAACGCGTCCATCTCGGCCAGCAGGCCCGGAAGATGCTCTGGGAGAGCGAAATCCACTGTGATCTCCTTTGTGGTCAGAATCCGTACAGAGTTTTCTTCCAGATCGTCGAGAGTGTCCTGATGGCATCCTCGTCGCTGATCTCGAGCCCGAGGCCGGAACCGCCGACGAACACCGTCGTGAAGTTCTCGAACAGCAGCGCGATCGCCGCGGCCGTGTGCCCGGGGTCAAGATCTTCGCCGTGTCCCTGTTCCTGCGCACGCCGCACAGACGCCGCGACGATGTCCATGCCGAACCGGCGGAACTCGTTCTGCACGTCGGCGAATCGCCGTTGGGTCGCGGCCAGCTGGGCGACGGCGATCATGATCCCGATGTTCTGCTTGAACATGTTCCAGTAGCCGGTGACGACCGAGGTGAAGAACTCGCCGTCGTCGGGGGCACTCCCCTCGCAAGCTGGGGGCCCACCCGCTTGCGGGGGAGAGTCCGGCAGCTGCAGGCTCAACCCCGACGGCGTGACGATGTCGCGCAGGAAGGACTCGGCCAGTGCGGCCAGCAGGTCCTCCTTGTCGGCGTAGTAGCGATAGAACACCGCGGGCGACTTGCCTGCCGCCGACGTGATGTCGGCAAGGGTGGTGCCGTGAAAACCGCGCTCGGCGAACAGCTTCCTGGCCGCCTGTTCGATGGCGTGTCGGGTCTGGCGGCCCTTCGGCGTCAGGGTCTGTGCGGGCACGGGCTACTCGCCGAGAATGCGGTCACCGGCGCGCAGCAATGCGCTCGGCAGCTGATGTCCGACAGCGGTCTGCGCGACTTCGGCCGCCGCGATCGCGGCCTGCAGATCGACATCTACGTGAATGCCGCTGTCCCGCAGCAGATAGACCAGGTCTTCGGTGGCGATGTTGCCGCTGGCGCCTGGCGCGAACGGGCACCCACCCAGCCCGCCCACCGAGGCGTCGAGCCGCGTGATTCCGGCGGTCACCGCGGCATATGCGCTGGCCAGGCCGGCCCCGCGGGTGTTGTGGAAGTGCGCTCCGAGCGGGATGTCGCCGCTCAGCGGGTGGACCTGGGCGACCAGGTCGCTCACCCGTCGCGGCGTCGTGGTGCCGATGGTGTCGGCGATCGCCAGCCGGTCGACGCCGTTGTCGCGAGCCGCCTTCACGATGTCGAGCACGCGCTGCGGCGGCGTCGGGCCGTCGAACGGGCAGTCCCATGCGGTGGCGATGATGACCTCAACCGAAGCGCCGCTGTCGTGCGCGATGGCGATGATCTCGGGAATCAGTTCCGTCGACTCGGCGGTGGAGCGTCCCACATTCGACCGGCTGTGGCCGTCAGCCGCCGACACCACGTACTCGATTGAATGCAGGCCCGCCGCGATCGCGCGTTTGGCACCGTTCGGACTCGCCACGAGCGCGGAGAACTCGATGCCGTCGAAGTTCGCGAGTTCCGCCGCGAGTTCGGCGGCGTCGGCGAGGGCGGGCACTTTCGACGGGGAGACGAATGCCGTCGCCTCCATCTCCCGCACCCCGGTAGCCGCGACGGCGGCGAGCAGTTCGAGCTTGGCGGCCAACGGGATCGGATCTTCGATCTGCAAACCGTCGCGCAGCGAGACATCGCGAATGTCGACATGTGTCGGTAGGTCGCTCATATCACGCCCTCCTCCCTCAACGCCGCCAACTCGGCCTCGGTTCTGCCGAGCAACCCGTGGTAGATCTCATCGTTGTGCTGGCCGGGCCGCGCTGGGCCTGCATTGCGGATCGTTCCCGGGCTCTCCGAAAGCACCGGCACCACACCGGGACCCAGAACGTTGCGGCCGATCCGTTCGTCGTAGTGGTCGGCGATCATTCCGCGGGCCCGCAACTGCGGGTCCTCGACGACTTCGGCCACCGTATTGATCGGGCCGCTGATCACCCCGGCCTTCGACAGGGTGGAGATGATGTCGTCGGGGCCGCGTTCGGCTGCCCAGTCGCCGATGATCTTGTCCAGCTCGTCCTGGTTGCGTCCGCGCGCAACGTGATTGGCGAACCGGTCGTCGGTGGCCAGTTCCGGTTGGCCCATCGCGGCACACAGCCGCCGGAACACGGTGTCCTGGTTGGCGGCGATCACCACCCAGCTGCCGTCGGCGCTGCGGTAGATGTTCGACGGGGCGATGCCCTCGAGGCGAGTGCCAGACGGCCCGCGCACCACGCCGCCGACGTCGTAGTCCGGAATCGTCGATTCCTGCACGGCCAGACAGGATTCCGTCAACGCCGCGTCGACCACCTGGCCCTCGCCGGTAACCGTGCGCCGGTACAGCGCGGCCATCGCGCCCTGTGCGGCGAACATGCCCGCCAGGCTGTCGCCGAGCGAAAGCGCGAGCCGGGGCGGCGGTCCGCCCGGGAAGCCGTTCATGTGCCGCAGCCCGCTGGCCGCTTCGGCGACCGAGGCGTATCCGGCCTTGTGCGCTTCGGGGCCGGTCTGGCCGTAGCCGGAAACCCGCACCAGGATGATGCCCTTGTTACGGGCCCGCAGTTCGTCGTAGCCCAGGCCCCATTTCTCCAAGGTGCCCGGCCGGAAGTTCTCGACGATGATGTCGGAGCGCTCGACGAGATCGAGGAAGAGGTCGCGGCCCGCGGCCTCGCGCAGATTCAGCGTGACGGCCTTCTTGTTGCGGGCGTGCACTGTCCAGAAGAAGTGATTCCCGTCGAGTTCGGCCTGTCCCCAGGTGCGCAACGGGTCCGGCGCGCCCGGCGGTTCGATCTTGATGACCTCGGCGCCCATATCGCCCAGCAGGCGGCCCGCGAACGGTCCGGAGATCAGCGTGCCGACCTCGATGACGCGGATGCCGTCCAGCGGACCTGTGGTCATTGTGAGAACCCGTGGCGGTGCAGCCAGTCCGTGCAGATGCCGACGGCCTTGGCGCGTGTCTCGCGCTGGTCCGGGCCGGAGTAGTAGTGGTTGGCGCCGGGAATCTCGTACATCTCCTTGTCAGGATGCCCGATCGCCTCGAACAGCCGATGGGTGTGGCTGGGGGTGCAGGCGTCGTCGGCAAGGTTGCCGATCACCAGGGTTGGCACCGCGATGTCTGGGCCGCACGCGACGGCGTCGCCGTTGGCGTCGTCGTAGCTCCACTGGGACAGCCAGCTGCGCAGGGTGCAGAACCGGGCCAGCCCGACGGGGCTGTTGTTCACCACCTGAGGATCGCCCAGATACGTCATCCTCGGCGCACGTTCGTTCGGATCGACGGCGGGATCCAGCCAGCGCGGGTCGGCCATCGTGCCGTGTACGACGAAACCGAACTCGTCGTCGGGCCGGCCCGCGGCCTTGAGCTCGCTGAGTTTGTCCTTGACCCACGCGGTGATCCGCCGGTTACGGGCGATCTGCGCCGACCGGTAGCGCTCCAGGAACTCTGCGGTGTAAGGCGGCTGGTTCGGGTTGTCGGGGTTGTAGAGGTCCAACTCGGGGTCGCGCTCGGACGGGTCGGACTCGTCGAGGATCGACGCGTCCAGCCATTCGGTCAGCGTGCCGTGTCGGCTGACGTGGGCGGCCAGCAGCATGATGCCGTCGGCCGGAATCAAGCCCAGCTTGGTGAGGTCGGGGCCGTCGCCGGACGGGCTCGCGGTGATCGTCGGATTCTGTGCCTGCTGCTGGTAGAACACCGACAGCGAACCGCCGCCGCTCCAGCCTGCGAGCACGACCTTCGAGTACCCCAGCCGGTTCTTGGCGTCCTTGATGGCTTCGCCGAGGTCCTCGACGACCTTCTCCATCAGCAGCGCCGAGTCCGTGCCGCGGAAACGGCTGTTGCAGTAGATGACGTGGTGGCCCGCGCGTGCCAGCGCGTTGATCATCGGCAGGTAGGCGCCGCCGCCGATGGGATGCATGAACACCAAGACCGTATCCGACGGCTTGGTCTTTGGCTTGAGCAGATAGCTTTCCATCACCACCAGTTCGGCGACGCCGCCGTAGGTGTCGCGTACCGCCGAATTGTTCTGGTAGGCAACGAGATATGGGATCCGGTCGTACTCGTATTTAACGGGCGCCTCGGTTGTCGTCATCAGTGCTGCTCCAGATCGTTGGCGAGGACTTCGGCCGACGGCACCAGCCGCCGCCGGGTGTCGACGGCGATCACCGACCAGTCGACGCGGTCGTACTCGTCGAATTTGCGGCGTGCGCGTTCGCGTGCCTTCTCCGGGGCGCCGTGGTGAACACCTTGCGGCGCATGCGAAATCAGGCCGGGCGGCATCGGGATGCCGTAGAGCGAACCGCCGTGGAAGAACGCGATCTCGTCGTAGTCGACGTTGCGGTGATACCAGGGGGTGCGCTCGGTGCCCGGCACGCTCTCGGCGGGCTTGGGCAGGAAGTTCATCACGTAGACGCCGGTGGCCTGCATGAAGAGGTGCACCGTCGGCGGCAGGTGCACGCTGTCGGACGTCACGACGTTGTAGTCGGCGATGTTGAACGTGAAGGCGAAGTTGTCGCCGCGCCACCCCTCCACGTCGAGCGGATGATGATCGTAGAGAAGCGTTGTCGGGCCACCTTCATGGATCAGTCGCACTTCGTAGGCGTCGCCGCCGGACGGGGGAGGAGTGTCCATGGCCACGGGATCGGGGATGACGACCTGCGACGGGTCGAACGGGAAGTGCCTGCCGAGTGTGCCCGCCGGCGGCACCCGCAGTTCGTCGGTGGCCTGGACCATCAGCAGCGTCGACTCCTCGTCGGGCACCTGACGGAACGTGCACGCCTTGGGGATGTACACCCAGTCGCCCTCGCAGTAGCGCAGCGGACCGAACTCGGTCTCCAGCAGGCCGGCGCCCTTGTGCACGAAGGACAGCAGGTCCCCGTCGACGTAGCGGACGAAGAACGGCATCGGCTCAGTGCGCCGTGACAGCAGCACCTGACAGTCGGCGTTGGAGAACAGCAGCATGGGCCCGCCCGCCGCGTCGGTGGCATCACCGGGCTTCAGCTCGCTGGACAGCACATCGACGGGTCGCAGCGGACCCGAGCTGCGGTACGCGGTCGGATCGTTGCGGCGATACAGGTTCGCCGTACGGCCGGTGAATCCGCCACGGCCGAGTTCGTCGTCCTTCAGGCCGTCCAGGTCGGCATGCAGCCGCCGCGGGGTGGTGCCTTTTCGCAGGTGAATGAACGATTCCATGGTTCGCTCCAGTGGGCGTCGTCAGCGGATGCAGCAAGAAAAGTAAAACTGACTTTACTTTTTCTACCGGTGCAGCGTCAACGGGGTCAGTCGGTCAGATCGACGCGGATCGTGAGCAGGTTGGTGCCGAAGGTGCGCACGCCGAAGCTGTTGAGCTGGGGCAGCGAGCGCAGCCGTGCGTGCGGGTCATCCTCCGGCACCAGGTGGGCGACGCCGCTGTGCCAACGGCCCCGCATCCTGACCCGGACGTTGGGGTTGGCCTTGATGTTCTTGACGTACTGCGACTTCTCGCCGAACTCCGACACGAACCAGAACTCGTTGCCGACGCGGCTGCCGCCCAGTGGCGTGCGGCGCGGCTGACCCGACGTTCGTCCCGTCGTCTCGAGAAGGGTCTGGATGGGCAGTCGTCGCATCAGCGGGTTGGCCACTCGCTTCTGGAACATGTTGGTGATGCGATCACGAAGGTCGTCGGCCATGATGGCCCCTTTCTTCACACCATTGCGGTCCGTGGAACATCCATGCCCAGTATCAGCGCGCCGGCAAGCTCGCGACCGGTGTCGTAGTCGAACACCACGTGACCGGCCAGCACATCGACGTCGCGCTTGATCCGCTGCAGCGGGTTGTCAAGGAAGTGTGCGCCGGCTCCCGACGCCCCCAGTAGCCGGCCTATCAGAGCCCGCGACTCGTGCACGATGTGCGCCGCCGCCAGGCGCGCCTCGCCCCGTACCGGACGGGGCACGGGATCGCCTGTGGCAACCAGGGTTTCGAGCTGGCCGACGGTGTCGTCGAGCAGGCCGCGAAGTGCGCGCAGCCGCACCCGCGCCTCGCCGAGGTGAGCCTGCGCGATGGGTTTGTCCTTCTGGGTGACGCCCTCGTAGGCCAGCACGCGTTCGGCGAGTCGCTCGGCGTAGACGTCGGCGGCGCGCTCGGCGCTGCCGAGTGCGGGCATCGCGGCAAGCAGTGCCAGCGCGGGCACCATCGGCCAGCGATACGTGTCCGCGTCATGCAGCGCTGCTCCCGGCGCGGTGCCCTTGTATATGTCGGTCACCCGCACCAGCCGATGGTCGGGAACGAAGACATCGGTTATGACGACGTCGTTCGAGCCGGTGGCGCACATGCCGTCGGTGTGCCACACGTCCACGATGTGGCCGTCGTCGATGGGCAGCAGCGCCAGCGCCGGGAAGATGCCGTCGTCGCGCCCGCACAGCGCACCGACGATGATCCAGTTCCCGTGCATCACGCCGGTCGCCCATGACCACCGCCCGGAGAGCCGGATGCCACCGTCGACAGGCACGCCACGGCCCGTCGGGGCCAGGGGTGCGGGTGCCAGGAACGGGCGGGTGGCGAACGCTTCCTCCTGGGCCTGCTCGCCGAACAGCGCCATCATCCAGTTGTGCAGCGTGTAGAAGCCCAGGGTCCAGGCGCTTGACGCGCATCCGTGCGCCATCCGACGGACCGGATCGAGAATCGACGGCCACGGCGCCTGCACGCCGCCGTAGCGCGCAGGGACCAGCAGCTCGCCCAGCCCCGATGCGACGAAGTCGTCGACGGTGGCGCTGGGCAGCCTGCGCAGTTCCTCGGCTTCCTGCGCGCGCTCGGCGAGCGCAGAGACGAATTCAGGGCTGATGACCGGCGATGTGGCCGGAGCAGCGGTCATGGCGGCGAACGTACCATACTTTAAGGTATGGAAGTGTCGGCCTCAGCGCTTGAGCATGAGGTCGAGGAAGCGCTCCCGGCGAGCCACGCCGCGGGCGTTCGGCATCTTGCCGGACAGATGCAAAAACCCGACGCCTGCGGCGAATGTGGCGTTGGCACGCAGCTCTGCGTCCTCGGCGTCGAACCCGTGGTCCAGAAACGCCCGGCGGACCGCGTCCAGAATCCGTTGGTCGGCCGCGCGCACGCTCGCGGCGACCGCGTCGTCGGTCCGTGCCCACTCGCGCATGGCGCGTTCCAGAGTCCAATGCCTCGCGCCCAACAACGACGACATCATTTGCGAGAGCCTTTCCCGCGGGGGGATGCGGGTCATCTCACCGAAATGGCTGCGGTCCTCGTCGCGCAATTCACTCCACGCGTCAATCAACGTCTGGCGATATCCAGCGATATCGCTGAAATGCCAGTAGAAGCTGCCTTTTGTCACCGCGAGGCTGCTGCACAGCCGATCGATTTTGAGAGCCGTGATGCCCTCTTCGGCAAGAATCTCGAAACCGGCTGCAACCCAGTCGTCGATAGTTAACCGGCTGGTGGTAGCCCCCGCGCGATCGATGACCATCGACGCCTACAATACGGTGGATCGAAGACCCCAGCAGTGTCGCTGGACCCGGCAGGAATTGACGCCGACGTCACACCAAATTTCGCTTACGAAATAGGCACAGGCCGACAGCCGGGGTTTTCCCTGACCTACCCACATGTTTTACTCGACAACGCACAACTGAAATCACTTGGTCCGCTCTTCCGGTGAGCCGGAGTAAGCAGAGCGGGCGCGACAGCGCAGTGAAGACGATGCTGCGGTGCCTGGGGCGATGTTCGCTCGCGGGGTGTAGGCGTTACGCGACAACCGAAAGATGGATGGACTGCAGCTATGACGTTCGTTGACAAAATCCGAGGCCGTTGGGGGCGCAGGATCACTGTCGCCGCGCTGGCGGCGCTTCTGCTACCCGGAATCATCGGGTTCGCAGGGGGATCGGCGACGGCGGGCGCGTTCTCCCGTCCAGGCCTGCCTGTCGAGTACCTGATGGTCCCGTCCCCCTCGATGGGCCGCGACATCAAGATCCAGTTCCAGAAGGGCACCGGATCGCACTCCGTGGATCTTCTCGACGGCCTGCGCGCCCGCGACGACTACAACGGCTGGGACTTGGAGACCCAGGCGTTCGAGTGGTTCTATCAGAGCCCGCTGTCGGTCGTCATGCCCGTCGGTGGCCAGTCGAGCTTCTACACCGACTGGTATCAGCCCGCGTGCGGCAACAACGGCTGCCAGACGTACAAGTGGGAGACGTTCCTGACCGCCGAGCTGCCCCAGTGGCTGGCCTCCAACAAGGGGGTCTCCACGAACGGCAACGCCGCGGTCGGTCTGTCGATGTCCGGCAACTCCGCGATGATCCTCACGGTGTACCACCCCGAGATGTTCATCTATGCGGGCTCACTGTCGGCGTTCCTGAACCCGTCTGAGGGCCAGTGGCCGTTCCTGATCAACATGGCGATGGGCGACGCCGGTGGCTACAAGACCGACCCGATGTGGGGGCCGGCGGAGACCGACCCGGCGTGGAAGCGCAACGACCCGATGGTCCAGATCCCTGCGCTCGTGGCCAACAACACCCGGCTGTGGGTGTACTGCGGCAACGGCACGCCCAACGAACTGGGTGGAGCCAACCTGCCCGCGACCTTCCTGGAAGGCCTGACCCTCCGCACGAACCGTACGTTCCAGGACAACTACATCGCGGCCGGTGGCAAGAATGCGGTGTTCAACTTCCCGGATTACGGCACGCACAGCTGGGAGTACTGGGGTGCGCAGCTGCAGGCGATGAAGCCCGATATGGAGAAGTACCTCGGGTAAATGCGGACGCGAGGAGCATTACTCCATCAACGCCTGATCGTTGGACTGTGACCAATCCCCGTCGAGGGTTTCCTCGGCGGGGATTGGTTTTGTGCCATCGAGACGCAGGTGCCGAGATGGCCTGCGACGCAGGGCACGCCGTTCATCGTCGGTACCGGGCCGCCGGAAATGACCGTCGGCACGCCGTCGCCGTAGGGCTGGTAACCCGAATTGCCGCCTGCCGGATCGGCCGTGGCCGGTGGGGTCGCCGCGATAGCGGCGGCGACCACACAGGCCACGATCAGACGCACTAGAAGCCTCCGGCCACCCGAACCACGGCCCGACCGGAGTAGCGGCCCGCATGGATCTCATCGAGCACACCGACCACGTCCTTCACATCGACGTCCCGCGATATGTCCGAAAGATGTTGTGGCCGTAGTGAACCGCCCAGCTTCTCCCAGAGCTCGCGGCGCGGTCCGATCGGCATCAGCACCGAGTCGATGCCCAACAGCGCCACTCCGCGCAGGATGAACGGCATCACGGTGGTGTTCAGGGCCGCTCCGCCCGTCAGCCCACTGGCGGCCACCGCGCCGCCGTACCGAATGGTGCTGAGCACGTCGGCCAGGGTCTTGCCGCCGACGCAGTCCACGGCACCCGCCCATCGGGTCTTGCCCAGCGGCCGCGGCTTGGCGTCGGGGTCTTCTGGCAGCCGGCCGATGACGTCGGCGGCGCCCAGCGCCTTCAACCGCTCGGCCGCGTCCGGCTTTCCCGTCGACGCCACCACCTCGTAGCCTGCGGCCGCCAGCAGGTCGATGCTGACCGACCCGACCCCACCGGTCGCGCCGGTCACGACGATCGGCCCGTCGTCGGGCGTGATGCCGCGGTCCATCAGCGCCTGCACGCTCATCGCCGCGGTGAAGCCCGCCGTTCCGATGGCCGCACCGTCGTGGGGGCTCAACGAGCCCAGCGAGACCACCCAGTCCGCGGGCAGCCGTGCGTATTCGGCGTAGCCGCCGTTGCGGGCAGTGCCGATCTCGTAGCCGTGCGCCAGCACCGCGTCACCGACCGCGAAATCCGGTGACTGCGAGTCGACCACCTCGCCGGTGAGGTCGATGCCGGGGACGATCGGATAGTCGCGCACCACACCGCCGTTGGGCGTCACGGCCAGCGCGTCCTTGAAGTTCACGCTGGAATAGGCCACCCGGACAGTCACCTCACCGGGCGGAAGCTCGGACTCCTCCATGGTCTCGACCGCGCAGTCGATGCGATCGTCGTTCCTGCGGGCGACCAGTGCGGCGAAAGTTTCCATGCCCCGACATTACGTCGCGGCCGTGTGGTGCTACTTCAGTTCGGCCGACGACAACCCGAGCAGCCTGCGCGCCACCACCAGCTGCTGAATCTGCTGGGTGCCCTCGAAGATGTCGAGGATCTTCGAGTCGCGCGCCCACTTCTCCAGCAGGGTCTCTTCGGAATAGCCTGTGGTGCCTGCCATTTCGACGGCTTTCAGGGTGACGTCGGTGGCCACCCGTGCCGCCTTGGCCTTGCCCATCGACGCTTCCTTCGAGTTCGGAATGTCGTTGTCGGCCTGCCACGCCGAACGCACCGTCAGCAGGTAGCCGGCCTCCCAGTCGGCCTCCATGCGCAGGAACTCCGCGGCGGCGGCACTCTGGGCGTGGGCGGGCTTGTCGTAGGAGATCTCCACGCCCGCGTCCTCGAGGATCTTGCGCAGTTCCTCCAGGGCGGCGCGCGCGATGCCGACCGCCATCCCGGCGACGACGGGCCTGGTGTTGTCGAAGGTCTCCATGACGCCTGCGAAGCCCTTTTCGACTTGGATCTCGGGGCTGCCGAGCAGGTTGTCCTGCGGGATCCGCACGTTGTCGAAGCGGATGACGGCGGTGTCGGAGGCCTTGATGCCGAGCTTGTCCTCGAGTCGCTCGACGGTCACCCCGGGATGCTCGCGCGGCACGATGAACGACTTGATCGCCGCGCGGCCCAACTTCTTGTCCAGCGTCGCCCACACCACGATGTGGGTGGCGCGCGATCCGGCGGTGACGAAGATCTTCTCGCCGTTGATCACGTACTCGTCGCCGTCGACTTTCGCGGTGGTCGACACCGCGGCGGAGTCGGAGCCGAAGCCCGGCTCGGTGATGGCCATCGCGGCCCACACATCCTTGCCGAGCCGTTCCAGTTGTTCGTCGGTGGCCACGCCGCTGATCGCCGCGTTGCCGAGACCCTGGCGGGGCACCGAGAGCATCAATGCGACGTCACCCCAACTGATCTCGATCACGTTGACGACGGCCGACATGTTGCCGCCGTTGTGGTTGGTCTGCTTTGTCTCTTCGGCGTCGCGGAATGCCTCTGCACCCGCGAACGCGACGAACTTTGCCTCCGAGATGCCTTCGAACAGGGTGGCCAAGGTATCCAGCTCGACCGGATACTCGTGCTCGCGGAGATCCCACTTACGTGAGATCGGCCGCAGCATCTCGGCCGCACCCTGGTGCGCCTTCTCGATCACCGCGTTCAGCTTACGCGGCAGCTCCAGATTGATTGCCATGAAAGTGTTTCCGTTTCCTAGATGACCACGACGCCCTCGGCGACGCCGATTGCGCGCAGATCGCGATACCAGCGTTCGACGGGATGTTCCTTGGTATAGCCGTGGCCGCCGAGCAGCTGCACGCCGTCGAGGCCGATCTGCATGCCCTTGTCCGTGCCGAGCCGCTTGGCCAGTGCCGCTTCGCGATTGAACGACAGGCCTTGGTCGGCCCGGGACGCGCCGCGCCAGGTGATCAGCCGCAGGCCGTCGAGTTCGATCGCGATGTTGGCGCACATGAAGGCGACTGACTGGCGGTGGGCGATCGGCTCGCCGAACGCCTGGCGCTCCTTGACGTAGGGGACCACGTGATCGAGCACTGCGTGAGCGGTGCCGACGGCCAGCGAGGCCCAGCCGAGCCGCGACAGCGCCACGGCCTCGGAGTAGTCCTCGTCGGCCGCGCCCTCCTCGCCGAGGCGAGCCGACAGCGGCACGGAGACGTTGTTCAGTTCGATCTTGCCGAGCGCCGCCCCCCGGATGCCCATGCTCGGATCGGGTGTGACGGTGAGGCCCTTGGCCGACGACTCCACGATGAACAGGGCAGGCTTGCCGTTCAATTGCGCTGCGACAATCAGTAATTCGGTGTCCTTGGCGGCGACCACCAACGACTTCACGCCGTCGAGGCGATACCCGCTGGGCGTGCGGACGGCTGTTGTCTTCAACGAGGTCGGGTCGAACAACGGGCGCGGTTCGGCGATCGCGAGGCACGCCTGCGGCACGCTCTCGCCGGCGAACTCGGTTAGATAAGTCGACTGCTGGTCGGCGCTGCCCCAATGGGTGAGCGCCGACGCGACACCGGCGGGCGCAAGGATCGGCAGGGCCAATCCCATGTCGCCGTAGGCAAGTGCCTCGGCGACCAACGAGTTCGTCACGGCGCCACGGTGTTCGGCGATTCCGTCGAAATCTTCGGGGATGTTGATCGCCGTTATGCCCAGTTCGTTGGCCTTCGCGACGAGATCAGCTGGATAGCTTGCACTTTCGTCGGCTTCGCGGGCGGCGGGTCGCAGCACCTCTTCGGCGAACTCGCTGACGGTCTCGACGATCATCTTCTGGTCGTCGTCGGGTGTCAGGTCGAAGTAGTCGGCTCCGCTGGCCTTCAGCCGCGTCGGACCGCTCTTGGCGCCTGACACCTTCTTGAACTGGCGGTTGGTGGCGCCGACGACGGAGAAGACCTGCTTGACGCCGTACTTGAGCCCGCGGTTCAACGGGTCGCGGAGATGGTGCTTGTCCAGGAACTCCTGCCCGACGATCGGCGTGATCAACGCCAGGCCGATGTCGGTCGGGGTGCGCTTGTGCTTCTGCCGTCCGACGGCGCTCTCATGCCCGGTGCGTTTGGGCGGGCGCGCGGACTTGCGGTCGATTGTGTTGGTCATTTTTTGCAGCCTCGCTCAGTAGGGCCAGTGCTGATGACCGATCTTACTCCTGAGTAAGATAGAAAGGGAATGTTACCTGCTTCACATCCCGTCGAGCCTGGCCAGGACAGCGGTGTGGAGCAGTCCATTGGTGGCGACCGCACCGCGGCCGTGGGGTCCCGGTCGCCCCTCGAGGTTCGTGAACGAGCCGCCGGCTTCGCGGACAAGGATGTCGAGGGGCGCGACGTCCCACAGGTTCACCTCCGGTTCGGCAGCGATGTCCACCGCACCCTCGGCGACCAGGCAGTAGGACCAGAAATCGCCGTAAGCGCGGACCCGCCACACAGCATCGGTGAGGTCAATGAATCGCGCTCGCGCGTCGTCCCAGCCGGTGGTGAGGTCTGAGAACGACAGGCTGGCCGATTCGAGGTCGCTGACGCCAGAAGTCGAGATGCGACGCGACGCGCCGCCGAACGAAGAAAACGCCCCCTCGCCGTCGCCCGCCCACCATCTACGCCCCAATGCGGGCGCGCTCACGACACCGACAACGGGCACACCGTCGATCAGCAGGGCGATCAGCGTGGCCCACACCGGCACGCCGCGGACGAAGTTCTTGGTGCCGTCGATCGGGTCGATGACCCACTGCCGGCCCGTGAAAGACGCTGTGCCGCCGAGCTCTTCGCCGAACACCGAGTCGTCGGGGCGATGCTCCGTCAGTGACGAACGCAGCAGCTCCTCGGCGGACCGGTCGGCATCGGTGACCGGCGTCAGGTCAGGCTTGGTGTCGACGCGCAGATCGAGCGCGCCGAAGCGATCCAAAGTCAGTGCGTCGGCGGCGTCGGCCATTTCCAGGGCGAGTGCGAGGTCATTTGCGACCGAGGTCATGGCAGCAGTCCTACCATGACGGTGTGTGGGAATTCGCGATGCTGCTGCTGCTCGTCGGCGTCGTTGTGCTGATAGCGGGTCCGTGGCTCATACGTCGTCGCCGTGTTGGCGGCCCCGGCGGCGGTCAGGCGCAGGGCACCCTGGTGGTGACCGGCGTGAGCCCGCGGCCCGAAGCCGCCGGTCGGCAGTTCGTGACGATCACCGGTGTCATCAACGGGCCGACGGTGAACGAACACGTCGTTTATCAACGTCTCGAGGTCGACGTCGACGACTGGCCGACGATGGGACAGTTGTTCCCGGTGGTCTACTCGCCGAAGAATCCGGACAACTGGGGCTTCGCGACATCAGGCGGGCCGCCGCCACCGACCAACTAGGCGGCGTCTTGTTCGGCGATGGCGATGCCGATCCTGACTTCGATTTCGGTCACGTCGATATCCGGTATGCCCAACAGCGGTGGCGCCGTTGATCGATAGCGCGTACCGGTCGGTGTCACGAATTCCGCTGTGTGCACGCCGTTCTCGTCACCAGCGGTCACTCGCCACCCCGGTGTCTCCTTCGAATAGTTACAGGCCTCGCAATCGCCCAACCCGTTTTCGGCGCTTGTCGGCCCCCCGCGGTGATGCGGTTGTGCGTGGTCGCGGTGCCGAATCGGCGCGTCGCAGTACGGCGTGCGGCAGGTCTGATCCCGCAGCCCGATGAACGCTGCCAACCCGCGCCCGAACCGTCGCGACCGCGACTCCATCGCCACCAGCTGACCCGACTTCGGGTGCCGGTAGAGCCGTCGCAGCGTGGCCTTCGACCGCTCGTCGGTGACCGCCTTGTCGACCAGTCGCCGTGCCACCCCCGCCGGAATGGGCCCGTACCCGCTCACTTCGGCGGGGTCGTCGCCACCAGCCAGCAGCGTCTCGTCGGTCAGCACGAGGTTGACCGCGACCGGTTCGGCGACGTCTGCGGGTCGGCCTGTGACCCGCTCGATGAGCGTGTCGGCCATCACCTGCCCGCGGGAGCGGTCATCGAACGTCGTGTCAGCGGCCCGCTTCAGCGCCGCGTAGACGCCGACACCCTCGGCTACCGGCAACAGCGCGGTCACATATGTCATCGTGTCCGGCGCGGGACGGATCGTCACCCTGCGGTCGGACTCCGCCTTGGCTGCCTGGTCCACGACCGCCTGCGCGTCGAGTCGGTAGGCGATCTTCTTGGCCGCCGCGGTCACCCGCTTATCACCCATCCCGTCGAGATTGCCAACCTCCGCGCACATTTCGGCGTCCAGTCGCCGTCGGTCCTCGACAGTCAGGCACGCCGATTCCTTCACGATCAGAGTTGCCCGCCATTCCGACAGCGCGCCGCGCTCCAGCGCCGCCAAGGTGTGCGGCATCTCGTACACCAGCGCTCTGGCGAACCCGAGGTGGCGACCACCACGCGCCGGTGAGTCCCGCCGGGCGAGAGCAACTTCGTTGGCGACACCCCGTCCCTGCCGGGCCTTCGGCACGCCGGCCGCGGCCTCCTCGGCACGACGCATCTCGTCCAGCGTCACTGCCGCGCGCGCCTGCTCGGCCGCCGCCGCCGACTTCACTCGCTCCAACTCGGCGATCCGGTCGACGAGCGACGTCTGGTCGAATCCTTCGAACATGTGTTCGACAATACGCCGCCGCTCCGACCGCGTTGACTCGTCTTAAATGCGCGCGAAACGGTGATTCGTTGCCTCAGTGAAAATGCGCGCGTACGCCCAGTGGATGGGGTTGACGTTGGCAGAGCGCAGAGCAATCACCGAGACGGCCGCAACCCGCTACCAGCGGGCGAGTAAGCGCGGCAAGAGCCGGATTCTCGACGAGTTGTGCGCCAACACCGGTTGGCACCGAAACCATGCCCGCAGGGCGCTCAAGGCGGCGCTACAGCCTAAGATCGTCACTCCGCGCAGTCCTCGGCCCTCGAAGTACGGGCCGGAGGTCATTGCGGCACTGACGAAGTGCTGGACCGTGCTCGGAATGCCCGCCGGCAAACGGCTAGCGCCAATGCTGGGCGAACTGCTGGCAGTGCTGCGTCATTTCGGAGAGCTGACCATCGACGACGACACCGCCGCACTGCTGGC
Organism: uncultured Actinomycetota bacterium; assembly: GCA_963813275.1. Taxonomy (GTDB): domain Bacteria; phylum Actinomycetota; class Actinomycetes; order Mycobacteriales; family Mycobacteriaceae; genus Mycobacterium. Next base: position 440,142 of record CAWEYH010000014.1, read on the forward strand.
GTCGATGTCGGCAGCCACCATCGATCGCCGCCTCACTGGTGAGCGAGCCAAATACCAGCTCAGAGGACGTGTTGGCACTAAGCCGGGATCGCTGCTCAAGAGCCAGATCCCGGTGCGCACCTGGGCCGAGTGGGACGACGCTCGACCCGGGTTCGTCGAGATCGACCTGGTCTGGCACGACGGCGGCAACCCACGGGGACCACATGCGTTCACGCTGACGGTCACCGACATCGCCACCGGCTGGACCGAGAACCGCTCAATACCGGACAAAACCGCCAAATGCGTGCTGGCAGCACTCAATGACATTGCCCGCAAGATGCCGTTCCCGATCCTGGGCGTGGACTCCGACAATGGAACAGAATTCATCAACGAGCACCTGCTTCAATGGTGCCAAGGCCGCCAGATCACCTTCACCCGGGCGCGGCCGGGCAACAAGAACGACGGCTGTCACGTCGAGCAGAAGAACTGGGCGGTGGTGCGCACCGTGGTCGGCTACCACCGCTACGACACCGCCGCAGAGCTGTTGCTACTCAACGAGATCTGGCAGTTGCAGTCCAAACTGAGCAACTACTTCTACCCCCAGCAGAAACTGATCTCCAAGGTCCGCAAGGGTGCCAAGGTATCCAAGAAACACGACACCGCCGCCACCCCATTTCATCGCGCGGTCGATCACCCAACCATGACCGTGGACCGCATCGTGGCGCTGACCCGGACCTACTCCCTGATCAATCCCGCCGCCACCCAACGCCAGATCCAAGCCCTGACCGCCCAGCTCCTCACTCTCACCACCAGCAAAGCTCCACCCGGAGCCGAATCGCCAGTTAACAAGCGCGCACGTTTACGTGAGGCAACGAATACCCCTTCGCGCGCATCTTGACGTGAGGCAACAGGCCGACAAATAAGCTGAGACATGAAATCGACTCGGAAACCCGCGTGCTGATCAAGATCGCCGCCGACTCGGTGACGCCGCCCAGCCAGTGACGCGTCAGCCGTGAGCGATCCGCAACAGCTCGGCCACACTGGTCAGCTTCACCCGCGGCCTGCCGCCCGTCCCGCCTGTAGTGCGCTCATGCGCGTCGATCAGCTTCCAGTGGTCGTCGGTGACGACCTTCGGCTGCCGCTCGACCAGCCACTCGGCGAGCGCCTCGGAATGGTCGTCCGAGAAGTCGGCGAGCGCCGCCGCCCCACGCAGATCCGCGACCAGCGTGTCGACGGTCTCCTGTGAGTCGCTCTTGTTGCTGCCGATCACGCCTGTCGGCCCGCGCTTGATCCAACCGACGACGTATTCATTGCGACTGCCGTCGATCCGGCCGGCGCTGTGGGGAATGGTGCCGTTCTTCTCGTCGAACGGCAGGCCGGGCGTCGGAACCCCGCGGTAGCCGACCGCGCGCACGACGAGCTGCGCGGGAACCTCCTCGCGCTCACCGGTGTCCTTGGCCGACACCCGCCCGCTGTCGTCGGCGACGAGTTCGTTGCGGCCCAGCACAATTGACTCGACCTTGTCCGTGCCCTTGATCTCGATCGGCGACGTGCAGAACCGGAACACGATCCGTCGCTTGGCCCCGCGCGGAGCCTCGTCGGCGAACCCGCGCAGCACCTTGATGTTGTTGCGCACGGTCTTTGCGGCGGCGTCGAGATCCTCGTCGGAGATGTCTGCGAAATCCGCGGGGTCGACGACCACGTCGACGTCGGCGAGTCCCTCGAGATGGCCCAGCTCGCGAAGCTCCAGCGTGGTGAACGGCGCCTGTAACGGGCCGCGCCTGCCGATGATCAGCACCTCTTCGACGCCCCGGTCGTGCAGGATCTTCAGCGCGTGGTCGGCGATGTCGGTGGTGGCCAGCACATCGGGGTCGGTGACGAGGATGCGCGCCACGTCAAGCGCGACGTTGCCGTTGCCGACCACGACGGCCCGCCCGGTCGACAGGTCGGGCGCCATCTCCTCGAAGTGTGGGTGCGCGTTGTACCAGCCGACGAAGTCCACCGCGGCGACGCTGCCCGCCAGCTCCTCGCCGGGAATGTTCAGCGCACGGTCGGACTGGGCCCCGACCGCGTAGATCACCGCGTCGTAGCGTTCCGCCAGCTCGCTGACCTGGACATGCTCGCCGACCACGATGTTCCCGAAGAACCGGAATCGCGGGTCGAGCGCTGTCTTCTCGAACTGTGCGCTGATCGACTTGATCTTCGGATGGTCGGGCGCCACGCCGGAGCGGACCAGGCCCCACGGCGTGGGCAGCATCTCGAGCATGTCGACCCGCACGTCGGCGTCGTCGTCGCTGTCGGCGAACTTCAACAAGGACGCAGCGGCAAAGTACCCAGACGGGCCTGAGCCGACGATCGCCACGTGGTACGGGCGCCTCTGGGGCATACGTGTGCCTTACTGTCGCTGCCCGGCGACGTGCAAAGGGGCTGTCGCGTCTGTCGCCGAGCTGATTCCCCTCCTGATGCTAGAACGCCCCGGCTGCGCAGCCGCCGCTGGTCAGCGAGAATTGCCACGCCGGTACCCTGAACTCCCGTGGATCCCGACCATCAAGCCGACATCGCCGCACTCGACTCCACCCTGACGACGGTGGAGCGGGTGCTGGACGTCGACGCGCTCCGGGGCCGCATCGAGAAACTCGAACACGAGGCATCCGATCCCAAGCTCTGGGACGACCAGGCTCGGGCTCAGCGCGTCACGAGTGAGCTGTCTCATACCCAGGGCGAGCTGCGTCGCGTCGAGGAACTGCGCCAGCGCCTCGACGACCTGCCGGTGCTCTACGAACTGGCCGCCGAGGAAGGCGGCAGCGACGAGCTGGCCGAAGCCGACGCCGAGCGCAAACAGCTGCGCGAGGACATCGAGGCGATGGAAGTGCGCACGCTGCTGTCGGGCGAGTACGACGAGCGCGAGGCGCTGGTCAACATCCGCTCCGGCGCCGGTGGGGTGGACGCGGCCGACTGGGCCGAGATGCTGATGCGGATGTACGTCCGCTGGGCGGAGAAGCACAACTACCCGGTCGAGGTGTTCGACACCTCGTACGCCGAGGAGGCGGGCATCAAGAGCGCGACGTTCGCCGTGCACGCCCCGTTTGCCTACGGCACATTGTCGGTGGAGCAGGGCACACACCGGCTGGTGCGCATCAGCCCATTCGACAACCAGAGCCGCCGCCAGACGTCGTTTGCCGAAGTCGAAGTCCTTCCCGTCGTGGACACCACCGACCACATCGACGTTCCCGACAGCGACGTGCGCGTCGATGTCTACCGGTCCAGCGGGCCCGGCGGTCAGTCCGTGAACACCACGGACTCCGCGGTTCGACTTACACACATCCCGACGGGTATCGTCGTTACCTGCCAGAACGAGAAGTCGCAATTGCAGAACAAGGTCTCGGCGATGCGAGTTCTTCAGGCAAAGCTGTTGGAACGCAAGCGTTTAGAAGAACGTGCTGAGCTGGATGCGTTGAAGGGTGACGGCGGCAGCTCGTGGGGAAACCAAATGCGTTCCTACGTGTTGCACCCGTACCAGATGGTCAAGGACCTGCGCACCGAGTTCGAAGTCGGCAACCCCGCTGCGGTACTGGATGGAGACATAGACGGATTCCTCGAGGCCGGAATCCGTTGGCGCAATACACAAGATGACGAATAGCACCTTACTTGCACTGAACATGGCCGAGAGCTGGCAAGGCTTCTGGCACGGCAATATCGGTGCCTGGATTCTCGACCGAGGCCTGCGGATCGCGCTACTGCTGATCGGCGGGCTGCTGGCCGCCCGGTTCATCAACTGGGGGGCCAACAGGATCGTCCGGCGCCTCGACGTGCAGTACCACGAGAGCGATCAGCTGGTGCGCTCCGAGAGCACCAAACACAGCCAGGCCGTCGCGTCGGTGATCTCGTGGGTGTCGGTGGCGCTGTTGTTCGTCGTCGTCGCCGTCGAGGTCACCGATGTCCTGGCCATCCCGGTGGGATCGCTGGTCGCGCCCGCCGCCGTGCTCGGTGCCGCGCTCGGTTTCGGCGCTCAGCGGATCGTGCAGGACCTGCTGGCCGGGTTCTTCATCATCACCGAGAAGCAGTACGGGTTCGGTGACCTCGTGTCGCTGACGGTTGCGGGCATCGCGGCTCCGGCCGAGGGCACCGTCGAGGACGTCACACTGCGCGTCACGAAGCTGCGCTCGGCCGAGGGTGAGATGTTCACCATCCCGAACGGACAGATCGTGAAATCGCTGAACCTGTCCAAGGACTGGGCCCGCGCGATCGTCGACATACCCGTGCCGACGTCGGCCGACCTCAACGCCGTCAACGACGTGCTGCACGAGGTGACCGAGACGGCCATGGACGACCCCGCGCTGAAGGATCTGTTGCTGGACGCGCCGCAGCTGATGGGTGTGGAGAGCATCGAGCTGGACACCGTCAACCTGCGGATGGTGGCGCGCACACTGCCGGGCAAGCAGTACGAGGTGGGTCGACGGATTCGCGTGCTCGTGGTCCGGGCGTTGCGCCGCGCAGGCATCGCGTCGTCGGACGGGAATGCCCCGATGATCGCTGCGATTCCGCACCCGGCTGAGACGCCGGCCGCCGATGCGGAAGAGACGCAGCGCGCGCCGGAGCAGAAGCAATGACGTCGTGGTTCAAAGCCAAACTCGGGCGGATCCGGGTCTCGACCGCTGTCCTCATCATCGCGTTCATCGCGTTGTTCTGGGTGCAGCAGAATTTCCAGCCCGCGCCGGCTCCCGAAACGCCTGCCCCTGCCGTAGTGCCGCCCGGTTTCGTGCCCGACCCGAACTACACCTGGGTGCCGCGCACGAACGTCCGACGGCCGAAGGAAGCGGATACGACCACGACCGAGACGACGCCGACGACCACAACCGAGACGACGACGACACCGCCAGAGGGCACGACGACCAGCCCGTCGTCGCCGACCCCGACGACGACGGTCGTCGATCCCGACGGTCCCGGTGGTCCGCTCGCGCCGCAGACGCTGACGCAGACACCGGCCCTGACGACGCCCTCGACGGCCGCGCCTGCACCGGGAACGGTGCCCGCGTCGCCCGAGGCGCCGAGATAGCCAGGCAGGCGCACCCTTGTCCCACCGCTACACTGGCGTGCCGTGATGATCACGCTCGACCACGTCAGCAAGCAATACAAGACCTCGGCGCGACCCGCGCTGGACAATGTCTCGGTCAGGATCGACAAGGGTGAGTTCGTCTTCCTCATCGGTCCCTCCGGCTCGGGCAAGTCGACATTCATGCGGCTGCTGCTGGCTGAGGAGTCGCCGACCACGGGCGACGTGCAGGTCTCGAAGTTTCACGTCAACAAGCTGCCGGGCCGCCACATCCCGAGCCTGCGCCAGGTGATCGGGTGTGTCTTTCAGGACTTCCGGCTCCTGCAGCAGAAGACGGTGTTCGAGAACGTGGCCTTCGCCCTCGAGGTGATCGGCAAGCGGCCCGACGTCATCAACCGGGTGGTGCCCGACGTGCTGGAGATGGTCGGGCTGTCGGGCAAGGCGAACCGGCTGCCCGGCGAGCTGTCGGGTGGCGAGCAGCAGCGCGTGGCCATCGCCCGGGCCTTCGTGAACCGCCCGCTGGTGCTGCTGGCCGACGAGCCGACCGGAAACCTGGATCCCGACACCAGTCAGGACATCATGGATTTGCTGGAGCGCATCAACCGCACCGGGACCACGGTGCTGATGGCCACACACGACCATCACATCGTCGACTCGATGCGGCAGCGGGTCGTCGAGCTGAGCCTGGGGCGGCTCGTGCGTGACGAGCAGCGCGGCATCTACGGAATGGATCGCTAGTGCGCTTCGGCTTCCTGCTCAACGAGGTCTGGACCGGTCTTCGTCGCAACGTCACCATGACGATCGCGATGATCCTGACCACCGCGATCTCCATCGGTTTGTTCGGCGGCGGTCTGTTGGTGGTGCGGTTGGCCGACCAGTCGCGCGCCATCTATCTGGACCGGGTCGAGAGCCAGGTGTTTTTGACCAACGATGTGTCGGCCAACGACCCCACCTGTGACGCCGACCCGTGCAAGGCGCTGCGATCGCAGATCGAGGGGCGCGACGACGTTCGGTCCGTGCGGTTCCTCAACCGCGACGACGCCTACAACGACGCGATCAAGAAGTTCCCGCAGTACAAGGATGTCGCAGGCAAGGACGCGTTTCCGGCGTCGTTCATCGTCAAGCTGGACAATCCCGAGCAGCACAAGGACTTCGACGATGCCATCGCCGGCCAGCCGGGCGTGCTCAATGTGCTCAACCAAAAGGACCTGATCGACCGGCTTTTCGCGGTGCTGGAGGGCATCAGTAACGCTGCGTTTGCAATTGCCTTGGTGCAGGCCGTCGGCGCGATTCTGTTGATAGCCAACATGGTTCAAGTCGCGGCGTACACCCGTCGCACCGAGATCGGCATCATGCGACTGGTCGGCGCCAGCCGTTGGTATACGCAGCTGCCCTTCCTGGTCGAGGCGATGCTTGCCGCGTTCGCCGGTGTGGTGATCGCGATCGTCGGCTTGATCCTTGTCCGTGCTTTGTTCCTGGAGAACGCGCTGAGCCAGTTCTATGAGGCCAATCTGATCGCAAAGGTGGACTATGCAGACGTCCTCTACTACAGCGCGCCCTGGATGCTGTTCCTTGGCCTTGCGATGTCCGGCTTAACCGCTTACGTCACCTTGCGTCTCTACGTTCGTCGCTAGCCGTGGCCAAGAAAGCCGACCCGACGAGGTCAACCAACAACCGAGTGGTTGCGACCAATCGCAAAGCGCGGCATAACTATTCGATCCTCGAGACGTTCGAGGCCGGTGTTGCACTGATGGGTACGGAGGTCAAGAGCCTGCGCGACGGCCAGGCGTCGATGGCCGACGCGTTCGCGACCGTCGACGACGGGGAGGTATGGCTGCGCAACCTCCACATCCCCGAGTATCACCACGGCAGCTGGACCAACCACGCGCCGCGGCGTAACCGCAAACTCTTGTTGCACCGCAGCCAGATTGACAACCTGATCGGCAAGATTCGGGACGGCAACCTGACGTTGGTGCCGCTGTCGGTGTACTTCTCCGACGGCAAGGTCAAGGTCGAACTCGCGCTGGCCCGCGGTAAGCAGGCCCGCGACAAGCGTCAGGACATGGCGCGCCGCGACGCGCAGCGCGAGGTGGCCCGTGAGTTGGGCAGGCGCGCCAAGGGCATGACCTGATCGGGATCGCTTTCGCGCTGGCATCGGCGCTGGGTTACGGCATCAGCGATTTCGTCGGCGGGATTGCGTCGCGACGGGTCGCGGCGCTGCGCGTGGTGCTGGTGTCCTATCCGGTCGCGTTGATCCTGCTGCTGGGACTGGCCGCAGTCGTCGGCGGGCACATCTCCCACGCCGCGCTCTTCTGGGGTGGATTGTGCGGTGTCTCACAAGCATTCGGGATTTGGTGGTTCTATGCCGCGCTGGGCGCGGGGCCGATCTCGGTGGTGTCGCCGCTGACGGCGATCCTGGTGGCGGGGATCCCCGTCGGCGTCGGTCTCGTGCTGGGGGAGCGGCCCGGCGCTGTGGCCGGCGTCGGCGTGGTGCTCGCGCTGGCCGCCGTCGTGCTGGTCAGCCGCGAGGCGACCGATGAGGACGTGGCACCGCACAAGTTCACGAGGAAGGTCGCATGGCTGACTGTCGGCTCGGGCGTGGCGTTCGGAATGAACTTCGCGTTGATCGCGCAGGCCCCCGCCGACGCGGGGTTGTGGCCGCTGGTGTTCGCACGGTTGGCGGCCAGCGTGATGGTGTTCCTCGTCGCGGCCGTCACCGGCAACCTGGCGCCGCCGTCCGGCACACCGCTGCGGCTGGCATTACTGGCCGCCGTGCTCGACGTCGCGGCCAACATCGCGATGCTGTTGGCGCTGCACGCGTCGCTGCTGTCGCTGGCGGGTGTGCTGATGTCGCTGTACCCGGCGGCGACGGTGTTGCTCGCGATCGTGGTGCTGCGGGAGAGGGTGACCCGATGGCAGGCGGCGGGCATGGCGCTGGCGCTGGCCTCGGTCGCGATGATCGCCGCGCGCTGACCGTCGTTCATTGAGTTTGCTCGTGTAGCAATCGTGTGCGGGCTGGTGGTCGCCGCCGGTTGCCGCCTGGCCCAGGGCCACCTGTTCGGCCGCGCTGCGCCGATCGCCGACGTCCAATTCTCGGGAGCGGTACCGTCAGCCCCGTGAGCAGCCCCTCCCGTCCCATCACTCAATTGGACAAGCCCGACGTGCTGAGCGGCCTTTTCGCCAGCTGGGACGCGATCGACCAGGTCGTCGGCGACCTTCCCGAGGACCGCTGGACCGAGGCGACGGCGCTGCCGGGCTGGAATGTGCACGACGTCGTCGCGCACGTGATCGGCACCGAGTCGATGCTGCAGGGGGTCGGCACCCCGGAAGCCGACATCGACGTGTCGACGCTCAAGCATGTGCGCAACGACATCGGCGTGCTGAACGAGCGGTGGGTGCGCAAGCTGCGCGGGCTCTCGCATGCCGAACTGCTGGACCGCTTCCGCACGACGACGGCGCAGCGGCGCGTGGCCTTGTCGAACATGGACGTATCGACGTGGAACGAGCTGACCGCGACCCCGGCCGGGCCGGACAGCTACGGGCGATTCATGCGGGTGCGGACCTTCGACTGCTGGATGCACGAGCACGACATTCGCGAAGCCGCCGAGGGGGCCGGGGCGGGTCTGGATGGGCCCGACTCCCGCCTGGCGCTCGACGAGATGGCGGCGAGCATGGGCTTCGTCGTCGGCAAGCTGGGCGGCGCTCCCGACGGATCACGGGTGCGGCTCGAGTTGACGGGGCCGCTGGCGCGCACGATCAACGTCGCGGTCGACGGGCGGGCCACGGTGGTGGACGACTTCGGCAGCGACGACCCGACGGCGACGATCACTCTCGACGGATTGCTTTTCGCCCGCCTGGCGGGCGGCCGGACCACCGTGGGCAGGCACTCGGGCGAGATCACCTACGGCGGCGACGAGGCCGTGGCGAAGCGGATCGTCGAGCATCTGAACTACGTGATCTAGCTGGGACTATTTAATCGCTGGTCGTTGTTGTGCACCACGGTAGACTGGAATGTCCTGCCGAAGGCCGGCAGGGATGCGAGGGGCTGAACGGTTTCGACTTCGCGCATCGAATCAAGGGAAGCGTGCCGGTGCAGGCAAGAGACCACCGTAAGCGTCGTTGCAACCAATTAAGCGCCGATTCAAATCAGCGCGACTTCGCTCTCGCTGCATAAGCGACAGCAGGTCCGTCAGACCGGGAAAGCCCTCGACCCGGACCCTGACGTCATCTAGAGGGATCAACCGATGAGTTCGGTCGCGGGACTCATCGGGACACCAAACAGCGACTGGGATCGTCATCCTGACTTGTTCGCGTGATCAGGAGATCCGAGTAGAGGCATAGCGGACTGCGCACGGAGAAGCCTCGAGGGAATGCCGTAGGACCCGGGTTCGATTCCCGGCAGCTCCACAGTGAAGGCCCAGGTCAGGGATGCAATCCCGAGCCTGGGCCTTTCCGCGTCAACACCCACGTCAACAATGTCGGTTACGATCGTCCGTCATGGCGTTGCTGCGCACCCGCACCCGCAAGGATGGGACCGCCTATCACGCGGTCCTGTACCGGCACCACGGACGACAGACGTCCACCTCGTTCGAGGACTTGTCGTCGGCGGAGAAGTTCCGCGAACTGGACCGGGCTTGCGGCGTTCTGTTGGTGTGGTCACCCTCGACCTGACTGCCTGAGGGTCAACCCTGCGGGGCGGCGCTGAGCGTCCCTTATCCGCTCCGCCGCCCGCTGGGTCACTTCTCGCGAAACACTGTGTCGCAGCCGCGCTGCCGCAGTGGTGCGGTGAATCGACAACTGAGCGTGGTTCGCGCCGCCGGGTTTGTCCGGAACCGTTGGTTACTCGTTGATATTGGGCCACTCCGTTTCGATTGCAGGTCGCCGCCCTAGACCGTGCGGGCCAAACGGTCCGCGAGCAGCTCGGCGAACCGTGCCGGATCCTCGAGTGCACCGCCTTCAGCGAGAAGTGCTGTGCCGTACAGTAATTCGGCCGTCTCAGCGACCGACGCGTCGTCATGGCGGTCTTTGTGCGCTTGCCGCAGGCCGGTGACGAGCGGATGGTTCGGGTTGAGTTCGAGAACCCGCTTACTGGCCGGAATGTCCTGCCCGGAAGCCCGGTAAAGGCGCGCGAGCGCCGGTGTGATGTCGAAAGCGTCGGTGATCAGGCAGGCCGGCGATTCGGTCAAGCGGGTCGATAGCCGCACTTCCTTGACGTGCTCACTCAAGGTCTCCTTCAACCAGTTCAGCAGGTCGGCGAACTCTTTCACCTGCTGCTCACGCTCGGCCTCGTGCGCGGTCTTTTCCTCCTCGGAGTCAAGGTCCACCTCTCCCCTGGCTACCGACTGCAGCGGTTTGTCGTCGAATTCCGTCACACTTCCCACCCAGACCTCGTCGACCGGGTCGGTGAGCAGCAGGACCTCGTAGCCCTTGGCCTTGAACGCCTCAAGGTGCGGCGACTTCAGGATTTGCTGACGCGTCTCGCCGGTGGCGTAGAAGATCTGCTTCTGACCCTCTTTCATGCGCTCGACGTACTCAGACAGGGTGGTAGGTTCCTCGTCGCTATGCGTCGAGGCGAACGAGGAAAGCCGTAGCAGGGTGTCCTGGTTGTCGAAATCGGACAGCAGGCCCTCTTTGAGGACCCTGCCGAACTGGGTCCAGAAGGTGCGGTAGTCCTGCGGGCGCTCGGACTGCACATACCCGATCGTGGAAAGGACCTTCTTGGTCAGACGGCGACGAATCGCCTTGACCTGTCGATCCTGCTGCAAGATTTCGCGGGAAACGTTCAGCGACATGTCCTGTGCGTCGACAACGCCCCTGATGAAGCGCAAGTATTCCGGCATGAGCTGGTCGCAATCGCCCATGATGAACACGCGCTTGACATACAGCTGTATCCCGATGTGGGCGTCGCGGTTGAACAGATCGAACGGGGCGTGCGACGGGATGAACAGCAGGGCCTGAAACTCGAATGTGCCCTCGGCCCTCATCGCGATGACCTCGAGCGGGTCGTCCCAGGCGTGCGCGATGTGCCTGTAGAACTCCTTGTACTCCTCGGCGGAGACCTCGTCTTTGGGCCTGGCCCACAGCGCCTTCATCGAGTTGAGGGTCTCGACTTCGAGGGTGAGGGTCTCCTCGCCACCCTCTTGGCTGGCCGGGGTACGTCGCTCGACCTCCATCCGGATGGGCCAGGCAATGAAGTCGGAGTACTTCTTGACCAGGTTCCGGATCTTCCACTCCGAGGAGTAGTCGTGCAGTTCGTTCTCGGCGTCCTCGGGCTTGAGGTGCAAGGTGACCGACGTTCCCTGTGGAGCGTCGTCGACGGATTCGATGGGCATCGGATTCGTCACCGAGAGCCTCCAGTTGCCCCTTCCCTTCCTCGGGCTCGAGGCCCGCCCATACGGCTCCATACTCGTCAGCAACGTGGGGACCTACGGCCTCGACACGGCCTCTGCCCCGGTGCCTACGTTCTGCCACGTGCCCATCACGATCCTGCTGGGTGCTGTGACCGACAAGGTGTTGGCTCGAGACGGTCAACCCGTCATTCGTCCGGTGCTGCCCCTGACGATCAATCTGGACCACCGGTTCGTCGATGGCTACCAGGCGGCGACGATGGCCCGCATCTTCCGCGAGTACCTGGATGATCCCGCCGCCTTCGACCCGGTGCCTACTCCCATCCCGCCACGCAAGAGGCAACACGCCTCCGTGCGGTCCAACGGGAAGAGCCCAGCGACCGCGCGGACAGGAAGGCCGAACTAGGCGTAACCCGCACGTTGAGAGTTGACTCGATGTGGTGGTTCTAGGTAACCGTCATACCGGAGCGAGGTGCCGCCGATGATTGTCAGCGGCCTCGACGATTCTCGAAACCGTCTGTGGTGGATGGCGTGTACGACGCCGAGCGCGCTGAGAATGGGCGATGGACCTGGTTCTGGACCAGCCCAGGAGGAGCCACCTTCGACAGCCCCGCCATCGACGCCACCAAGGAAGCCGCGCTGTACGCGGCGCGGGCGTGGGTAAGGAAGCACTACAAGGGATGACGTCCTTCCGGTTTCCGGGCTCAGTGGTCGAAGACGACCGTACGTTCGCCGAGGTGTCCGACGGTCGGCACACCGCTCACGCGCTTGCCCACTTGTTCGACTCCAGGTAAACGGTCGCTGACCCGGTAGTCGCCCTGCCAGGCGAACTCCGCATGCCGAGCAAAAAGCCCTGAAAGACACCACCAGCACAAACCAACCCCAAAAATGGGATTGGTCCACCACCGAAAGAGAAACCCATGACCGACACGCCCGACGACCTGCCGTCGCCCGACGAGTTCCGGAGGAAGATGGCCCACGTCGACCGGGAGTTCGCGGATGCCCGCCGGTACCTGTCGGCGTTGTGCGCCGAAGACAATCAGGCGCTCGGTGCGCTGATGGCGGAGATCCACCGCGGCGGACGAGCCATGAAAGTCTTGGCAGCGATGGCGGTACAGGCCCTCGACTTCGCCTATCTGTCCGCGGACCGCCTCGGCGGCGATGTCCAGAAGTGGCTCGACGAGTCGGTGATGGCCCAGGACACCGCCGAGACCGAGCGGGACCAAACCGAGCTCGGCGGCGAGGGATAACCTTCAGGGCCGTACCTGACCGATAGACCGGTGTCGGTGGGCCGGGGGGTTGATGCAGCACAAGTGCTGTTGCCATGGCTGCCGACTCCCTCGGGGTCCGTGCGAGTGACTGCCGCGAGCGTTGACGGGGCGGCTGGCCCGAAGACTCCCTGCGTTCATGTCTCGAAATAGAACAGAACGCAGGTGCGACAGGTCCACGTCGTGTGCCCGCCGCCGCGGCCGAGGCAGGCTTGGTGTCCGACCAGCCCCTGGTTGGGGCCAAGGGTGTGCCCGTTGGGGCAGTGCGTGGGCAGGTGAGTGGATCCACGGCCCCGTCGTGGTTTGTACTAGGTCGCCCAGCACAACCAGACGCCTAGTCCCGTGATCGGTGTGGCTTGGGGTTGTCAGCACTTGATGTCGACGTAGACAGTCTTGTTCGTCACGGTGGTGATCACGTCATTGCCGGCCCCCGGTACACCGGAATCGGTTCGGGAGAAGGTCTGGCCGCGTCGGACCGCACTGACGGCGCACTGATTCGGTGGAGCCGTGCCGACCTTGTTCAGGATGACCTGGTAGCCCTGGGACCGCAGCTGGCTAACCGTCTGGTCCACAGACGACGGGCCGGACGGGGCGGCGTTCGCGGTTCCGGCGAGTCCGAGCGCGGCGGATGCCAGTGCTCCGGCGGTGAGCGCGGTGAAGAAGCTTTTCATTTTCGTACCTTTCGAGTGTTCTGGTGAAGTTCCGACGGGAACCGATGGGTCAGGCCTAGCCTCATGCGGGCAAGGCGTCGACGATGCGGCCGACAACCTCCCGACTTAGCAGCATTCCGTTGTGACCGACGCCGCCGACCGTTACGGTTTCCACTTGGGTGTGGGCCGGCACCGACCGCAGGCCCGGCACGATCATGTCGAGCGCGGCCGTGAATGCCAGCCACCGCACGCCGTCCGGTACCCGCGCGCAGGCGAGTCGGCGCAACAATGGCGAACCTTCCCGCAGCGCTCGGACAATCGCTCCGAACGGCAGCAGGTTCGCCCACGGCGTACCTCCGAAAGGTGACCCCAGGGTGACGACGGTGTCCACCAGCCCGTTAAGGCGACCGCCCGCGATGGCCTGCGCGATGACGACCCCGCCCAGGCTGTGTCCGACCAGATGCACCTTGTCCGAGCCGGTTCGAGACAACATCCTGTCCACCTCGACGACGAGCCGGTCGGCGAGGTGCTCCACCGAGGTTCCGATCGGCGTGTAGGTGACCGCTTCGACGGTTAGGCCTCGGGCACTCAACGCTTGCGCGAGCAAGGACCAGCTGGACTTCGTGCCCCCCAAGCCGTGCACGAGCAGCACGGGGCGCGTCGTGGGTGCGGTGTGCGCCTGGACCGGCGACCGCGGACCGCATGAGGGGTCAAAGCCGCCGCCGACTAGGTGTAGTGGTGCCATTGCGGCTACCGACGCCATCAGCGCCACTTCGTATGCGTGCACCTTCGCGGCACGCCCGATCATCCGGACCGCCGTGCGGGCGGCGTCGAATACGGCGAACGGCGACATCACGTGTCGTCGTGTCCGCACACCGCAGATCCGTGCCGCCTGGTGTCTTCGATTGATCTGCGCTTGCAACATGTCTCACCCTTTGTGTGACCCGTTCTGCTTTGAGAATCGCGGTTGGTGGGTCGTGTGTCTTCAAGGCCAGCCGCCATTTTGTTTCCGGCCCGTCGGTGTCGCGCGCCACCGGCTAACGGGAAGCCGCAGCGCGGCTCGGCCGCATCCAGTTAGGTGACGCGCAGCAGACGCAGCACCGCCGCGGTCAATGCGCACCGTTCCGCACTACGCTGCGAACGTCAGAAGCCGTGAAGTAATGGAGAACTGGGCTCGTCGTGGTGCTACAGGGATATACGTTCGGCGGAGTAGAGCAGTTCATTAGGTTGCGGCAAGGGGCCGACAAGCCTGCTGGCGGTGAGGATCCGGTGCCCGCGGCCTGGCAAGAGCTTCCTCAGCTCAGGTTGGTGCCTTGGGTGAGGAGACCGGCGTGATCAACACTGGTGCCCGGCAGCACGGCGGCAAGTTGAACTCGTCGGCCCGCGCCAGCGTGTCATGGTTGAAGTGTCACAGGAGGTCAAGATGAATGCGCTACTGGTGGTTGGCCTGGTGGCAGGCGCGCCGCTATTCGCTGTTGGCCTCAATGACCTGCAGACGTTACTCGAGCGCTGGGATCAGCAACGGCACGCCGAGGGCTAGGTTGGGCGACCAGGCATGTGGGCGAGGCATCCGCGGGGCCAGCTACACCGTGAGTCAGCACGGCTACCTGCCGAAGAGCAGATACTTCAACACTTTTCGAGGGGCAGTCCGGTCGTCATAGCACCTCTCTGGCGCTCGGCGTAGTCGCCGAAGCGCCCCCAGAGCCACTACGTGCTCGTCGGGCCGCTCGGGGCTTCACGTGATCCGGAGGGGCGATACCTACAGCGGCAGGTTCTTCGGCGACCGCGTCTCGGCCGCCATTCAATCTAGGGACCACGGGCGACATTTGAGCCCAGCGCGCTGGGCCGTCAGTGGCCGAGATTCACAACGGTTCTCACGAGTGCACACAGGCTTCTTGCTGCGGTCACAGCGTCACCGTGGCGTACCCACGGAGGGGCAGCCGACCGCAAGCGCGCCGAGTTTCGCAGCGACCCGATGATGTCGCGCTGAATAACCAGTCGAGAGCGCCGCGGCATAACCCGGCATGCCCACCGGCATCAGGCCGAAGCGGACTTCGAGGCCGTCGCCTTCGATCGACACTCCCGTGCGTTCGGCACGGTCGCCGCATCGCTGCGCGCATTCGGTCGAAAGTCGGCAGCTCGCGCGTACTAATCGCCGCCACCGCCATCGCACACGGTTACCCGCTGTTCACCTGTAATCCAGCTGATTTCGGAGGGATCCCGCAGCTTGATGTTAGGCCCGTCCCGCATCCGGATCGTCGTAACGGTGATCCAACCAGGCTCGTGCCCGCATCGACGCCGACACCCGGCAGTTGGGAATCTCCGCACGGCTCAACGGAATTGCCGGTCCGTCCTAGCGAGACAGACGCCGACCCTGGACCAGCCTCGATGCGGTATTGATCCATTCATGGTGAACCGCGACGTTTGTCGGCGGCAGTGATCCCATCTAGCCGGGGGACGGGACGTCGCGCCGAAAATCTCGCCACGCGCGAGCAGCCGGTCACACCCGGCGGTGAAGCCACGGCCGCTCTACCGGTAGGAGGTGCCCTGGATATCACCGCGGCCGGGAGTTGCGCCGGGTGTCCCGGCGAATGCCGGCGTGGCCGAAGTTTAAGCAGCCCGTCCCAGATGGCGGCCCTCGCGGGCAACCGAGCCCGCCACCCCGACGCTGCACGCGCCGGCAAGCGCGCCGATCACACCGGTGCTGTCGGCAGTCTGCGTCGACCGGGCCGGATCCGCGGGACTTGACCCATCCCCACCTGGGCACGGTCATTGGCACGGCCGGACCAGGCGTTGTTGGGGGCGGTCTGCCAATAAGATCCCGGGCGGCATGCCACGGCACCGCCCGCACCGCGCCGACCTGGATACTGCGGTGCGTCTGGCCACCGCAAAGAGTCAGTCGGGCCGCACGTCGTGTGTGATTGCCATGGTGTCGCCGATCTCCAGTTCGTCCGCGGAGTGGTTGAGGAAGATGCGGCTTCGGCTGGGCGACAACAGGATTGACAGATAATGGTGGGGTCGATCACCTGCGGTGAATGCCAGCCGGTTGACGCGCTGCACTGCGGCACCGATGGCGATGTCGAGGAGCTGGGCGGTGCGCGGGCTGGCGATCTCGGCGATGAACTCATGTTGCACGCGCTCGAGGGTGACGCCCGCCTCGGCAAGCAGGCGATACATCGGCGCGTGGACCAACTTTTCGGCGGTGATCATCTGGGCAAGACTGGCGGGAAGCCAGGCCTCGGTGACCAGCAGCGGTTCACCGGTTCGGCGCTCGCGCCGTCTCCGCACGATGTGCAACACGTCGCCGGTGAATCCGACCTGATCGGAGATGGTTTGTGGGGCGGCCGTCAAGTCGAATTCGAGGACGTCGGGGTCGCTTTCGAAATCGATCTGGCGCAACTCATCCATGTAGGAGCGGCTATCGACCTGCCGCGCGGTTGCATCGTGTTCGCGAACGAACGATCCGACGCCTTGCCGGCGTGTGATGTAGCCCTGATCGGCCAGGTCCGCCAGTGCCCGCCGGACGGTGATGCGGGAGACGCCGAACTGATCGCACAGCTCCTGTTCAGTGGGCAGGGGGTTCCCCGCCGGGATGGCCCCGCGGGCGATCTCGTCGTGCAACACCAGGAACAGCTGCCGATGCAGCGGCACGCCCGCCATCAGCGCAACGGCCTTGCCGCGGATGTCATCCCTGCTCATCGGAACCCGCACCGTACGGTCGTCATCGATGTACCGCCCCGTCCCTCCAGCCGGCGTTCGCCGGCCATCCTGACTTGTACTATCACATAACAATGAGTTGTACTATTACATAACAACGAGATGTCGGGTCTGCTCGAGAAGGGGGGCCGCCCATGACCATCACCGCAGAGCATGCCCGGAAAGACCCGTACGAGCCTGCCGGCACCCTGGCCACGTGGGTGGCCGATGTTAGGATGGGCGACGCCGCCCAGGAAATGTGCTCACCGTGAGTGTCGCGCGGGACCGACTGCGGATCGGCGAAGCGCTGGCACAGCTGTCCGCGGCGGACCGCGACGTGCTTCGCCGCTCATGGTTCGAGGGCCGGACGACGGCACAGATCGCCGAGGATCTGCACATCGCCGACGACACTGTGAAGTCGACACTGCACCACACGGTGCGAGCGCTACGGCGCACACTGCAGGAAATGGAGGTTCCGAACCGTTGGACGAGTCGACCGTCGTGACAACGGGACCGGTCGATTCCGTACGCGGAGCGACCCAGTATCGCACCGGATGGTCGAGATCTATCTCTGCTGTCGATGGACCAGCTTCGAGACGCGGTTGAGAAGCAGCTCGACGAGCTTGAGAAGCTCTGCTGTTGACGCTCCGGCAAAAGCGTCGTCGGCACCGCCACGGCTCGTGCCCACATTTTGCCCACACCTGCCCACTAACTACTTGTTTGAGTGTGAGTTACTCTAATGTCTCTTTTTGCTGGTAGAGCCTTTAGCTTCCCGACATAGCGGCCGACGAGAACAACGACTTCTTCTGTCGGCGCAGGCTCATCGCATGTCATCGGCAAGGCCGTCAACGCCTAATAGAAAGACCGGGACTTCTAAACCCGCCGCTCCAACAGCCTAATTGGTGCCTACTTGGCGGGCTCAGCTCGCCGAGGCGGCTGGTCACCGGCGCGCGTCTACCAGATCCGCGACGGGTGACGCTGAGGCCGCGCAGGCGTTTGCTAGCTCGCGAGCGGTCCGCATCGGGTACGCAGTGGGTACGCACGAGTATTTGCAATAACTTTCGGTAACCATCAGTCCCAACGCTCTGACCTGCCATTTTTTGGGAGCCAACACAGCTTGAGGCAGTAAACGCCAAGTCCACTCGTTCGCATCGAGTAGGTAGGTCAGGGGTTCGATCACCCCAACTTGGGCACAATTTTTGGAAAACCTGATACACGTTTTGGAAAACCTGACACACGTTCGCCGGACAAGCGGTCCCGCCGGAGCAGCGTCGCAACGAGGAACTGTGCGAACACATCGCACGGGTACACGCCGAGAGTTTCGGCGTCTGCGGTGCCCCCAAGGTGTGGCTGCAGTTGAACCGGGAAGGGATCGCGGTGGCTCGATTGATGGCCTACAGGTTGCGCTGCAGGTACACCTGTCCGGTGTCAGCCGAAACCACCCGGACCGCGGCGACCTGCTCCACCGGCATCGACGTATGACCACGCGGCGTGGCCGTGGTGCCGTCGAGGGCGACCCAGGTCGCCACTTGGTCTTGGCTTCCGTCGCGGCCCACCACCACCATCGCCAGCTTGTCACCGGCACCTTGGTCGTCTTCGTGGCGGACGCCCGCCGGCCATTCTCCGTACGTACACGACATGTCGATGGTGGTGCCCCCCGGCTGGCTCTTGACTCTTACCGTGGCCGTGAACGCACTGGGCGTCACCTGCGTCATCACCGCCGCCGACTCGGCTTGCGGCGGAGTGGGCGTGGGCATCCCGGGGTTGGGCCGCAGCGCGATGAACACGCTCACCACTACGACGACGGCAGCCGCCGCGGTGAGCGTCCAGGTCACCAGCCGCGAACGACGTCGCCGCCAACGCGCCTTCGCCAGTAGCGACGTCAGCAGTTCCGGCGGCATCGGCGGCGTCGCGCTGCTGCCGTCAGTGCCGTCGTCGATCGCCGCGACCTCGTCACGGTCCAGCCGCGATAACAGCGCCGGCATGCCAGCGAGTTCGGCAACCGCCTCCCGACACGACGGACAGCTACTCAGGTGCGCCTCGTACTCGTGGCGCTCAGTGGAGGACAGAGAACCGAGCACATAGGCGGCGTCCCACAGCGCATACTCGTGATCGTCGCCTACCGACGACACTCCACCGAAGGGCGTTGCGGGGCCACTGAACTCGGTCATCGCGTCACCCCCATTTCCTGCAGTGTGAGACGCAGCGCCCGCACGGCATAGTGCAACCTCGATTTTACGGTGCCCTCGGCGATGCCGAGGTCCTTAGCAATCTGGGACGTCGACCAACCCAGATAGTAGGACCGGCGGATCACCGCGCGGTGCTCCGCGGACAGCTCTGCCATCGCGTCGCCGATCAGTAGCCGGTCCAGCGCCGCGTTGACCTCGTCGGACGTCGCACCCTCCACCGTCCCCGCGGTGTCGAGCGTCGCGACTTCGTGGCGGAACCGCGAACTGCGCCGCTCATCGATGATCATGTTGCGGGCGACGGTGAACAGCCAGGCCCGCGCCGACCGCTCGCTGTCATCGACGACCTCGGGATGCTGCCATGCGCGCAGCAGCGTCTCCTGCACAACGTCTTCGGCTCGGGACCGGTCACCGGTAAGGCGCATCGCATATCGCCACAGTGCGGCACCGTGCTCGTCGTAGAGCACCCGCATCACCGCGGCATCCCCCGGCTCCCGGCCGACGCGAGGAGCCGACCGACCTGCTCGGCCGGTCACATGTGTCGGTCGGGTCGCCCTGCCGGCGACAGCGGCCTCCGGGTCTGTCATCACCCGAACCTCCGATGCTGACACCGAATTAGCCACCGATTGAGCTCACAGAAAACTCCAGCCGCCCACATGGTGAAGCGTGCGGGATTCGTCCTCGGTCACCGCCGCGGTGTACCTCCAGTGTGCCGCACCGGATCCGTCTGCGTAACCATCTGGTGGACACGTACCAGAACAGTTCCCGCTTCGAAATTCACGTGGACCCTGCGCACAACCGCCCAAGCCTGGCCAGCTTTCCGCCGCCCCGTCAGCGTGACCAGGCCAGGCATTGATGACACGACGATGTCACAAGTCGTAGCCGCTCCCGTTGACAACCTTGGACCTACACGGACGTACTTCCGCTGGTAGCCCGACTCTGCGAACAACCCGAGACGACCACGGATATATCGAATCGACTTCCCACGCTGAATACGCGGGTTCGATTCCCGTCATCGGCTACACGAAACCGCAGCTCAGAGCGCTTTTGGCCTCGCAAAACTGTCGACTTTCACTCGAGAGTTGTCGCTGTCTCGTCGCTCACCGCGTGAAACGAATACCTGAAAGTCGTTTGCTGGAGCATGACCGATTTCGGGGGCGAAGAACAGGACCTGGACCAGGCCGAAGCGGCGGCTGATGGCCCATTACGGGCGTGGACCACACCAGCGCAGCCGGGCACCAAGTACCTCGGAATCATGCCGTCGAGATCAAACCGCAAGGCCGAACCCACAAGTCCGCGACCGAGGTCGACTTGCTACGAACGCAATGATCAGCGGGTAACCCGGAGCCGGCCGACACGCGCCCGGGCCGAGGCGGATAGTGGCGACGGAAAGAAGGCAGGCACCTCTGCGGCGTAGCGGCGGTAGGCCGCCCCGAAGCGGGCCATCAGGTCGCGCTCCTCGAGGACGGTGCCAAGCACGATGTAGGCCGTCATCCCGGCTGCCCACACCAGATGCCCGAGAGTGAACGTGCTCGCGCACCAGAAGCACAACAGCAGACCAGTCATCAGCGGATGCCGCACCAGGCGATACGGACCGTGCACCTGCAGCCGATCGGAGGTCGCGCCCGGCACCTGCATCACATAGCGGTACGCCTGGCTGAGGCCGAGCAGGTGGAAGTGGTTCAGCAGCAGGGTCGCGACATAGACCAGCACGATACCGAGCCAGAATCCGGCATCGAGTACCCCGCCAACAACACCGTCGGCCGACCAGATCGTCTGCGGCATCGGTCGCCAGCCCAGGCACAGCACCCACACCGCAAGGCAGGCCATCGCGATGTAGACGGTGCGCTCGAGCGGTTCGGGCACGCGGCGGGTGAGGAACGCCTTGAAGGCGGGTCTGGCCATACCCGAGTGCTGCAGGCCGAAGAGCGAGAGCAGTGCCACATTAATGGCGACCGCAGGAACGGTCGAGAGGTGTGGACCGGTGTCGATGGTCTTCGGCAGCCACCAGCCTCCGGCGAACAACAGCAGCAAGGGCACGGTCATACCGGCGAACGCGTAAACGATGAGCGCCACCAGGAACGGGCCCAGCCGACGGCGATCCGTCAGCACGGCCCTGATCTGCTGTGGCGCAATCAGACCCATACGAACCACGTCAGGTAGCGGGCGCGGATGCTGCCCTCGTCGAGCCGCTTTTCCAGCTTGGCCTTCCATCGCTCGCCGTAGGTCGCATCGAGGAAGCTGCCGGGTACGCACACACGCCACGCGGAGTTGAGCGTCATCCAGTAGGGCACCACCACGCCGGGGTCGACCTGGCGCATGAAGTCGAGTTTGTCGGGGATCTCGCTCCAGTGGATGCCCGGATAGCGGTGATGCACGCTGTGGTAGCCCTGATTGAAGATGAAGAAGTTGAGCACGTTGCCGACGGTGTTGATCGACTTGCTCGGGTCGTCCTCGAATACCTGGGCAGGTGCGTGCGTCAGCCAAGCGAAGTAGCCGGCGTTCACCTGTGTGGCCACGAACGGGATCATGTAGAACAAGAGGAACCGGTTGGTGTCGGTGAAGTACACGGTGACACCGATCAGCACAAGCAACAGCGTGACGTCCATGAGGTACTGATGGCGCCGCCTGCGTCGGCCGGCCGACGGATTGGCCGCGAAAACCGTTCGGATCGTGTGCAGATTGATGATCGGGGAGTACGTGATCCAGTACCAGACCGCCCGTAGTCCGCGTTCGTAATTCGCGGTGGAGGTGACGTCGCGGGGACCGTCATTGAAGCGGTGGTGGTTGAGGACGTGCACCTCGCGCATAGCGGCCCCAGTGAGGCCGCCGGGCAGGCAGCACAGAAAATCGGCAACGCGATTCATCCGCGCGGAGGTGAACAGCGGCCGGTGCGTGTGCATGTGGAGTACGCCGATGGTGATCGAGAGATTCAGCAGCGAGAGCAGCACAATCAGCGGAACCGCCACATACCAGTTCGTCGCGCCGGGCACGAGCAGACCGACGGACAGCAGTCCGAGCCACAGCGCGATGTGCACCAGCGGGCCGATGTTGGTCAGGTTCTCGAGCTTGAACACCCGCCTGCTGAAGTGCGGTCGTTCGGCTTGCGCCACGGACGGATTCGCGCCGGGACAGGTCGTTTCGTTGGTCATGCGCGGGCTCCTGGAGCGGCTGTGTCGATGGCGGCGAGCTGGAACTGCATGGCGAGAGCGGCGAGACCGTCGGCGTCGCGCGGTCGCAAGCATTCGACGGCGCCGAAGGCCAGATGATCGGCGAACATCATCCGGCGCACCTGGGCGACGGGCAGTTCGCCGGTCAATGGTTCGTCTGGAAGGCGTTGCACCATGTCGAAGGTGGTGCCCACGATCAGCGGCGCCAGCCGAAGTGACATCGGGCCATCCGGACCGGAGTCGGCGGACCTCGCCACCAGGCCCGGGTCGGCAAGCAGCGGCGGGGAACCGTCGAGCACTTCGCGGATCGCGCCGTCGACCGAACGACGCACCTTGTTCATCATTTTGATCCAGCGACGATTCGTGCGAGCGGCCAGCATGGCCGCGCCGAGCCGCAGTCGCCGCGGGTAGGCCGCCGACGCGCCGACGGCGGTGCAGAGAAATGCGGTCGTCGTGATGACCATGTAGGCCATCGCCGTCCTGGCGCCCCAACTCGGGATGCGTGCGCCGAGCTGAGCCAGCAGGGCGAAGCCGCCCAATGAAGGCGCCAACAGCCGCACGGTCACCGCTCGGGTGAGTTCCTCGCGGTCGCCGACACCGTAGAGCGCCAGTTCGCGGTCACGCAGGTCGTTGGCCAGCTGGGCAATCAGACCAAGGCATTCGGCGAGTTCACTGGGATCGGTTTCGGCACAGGCGTCTTCGGCGATCAACTTGCACACGTAGAGCACCACTCGGCCCAGCACACCCCGGCCGTAGACCGCCCGCGGCAGCGGTGAATCCAGGTTGTGCGCCATCGCGCGAGCGACCTCGACGAGCATCTGGCCGACCCGTTGCCTGCCTTCCAGGGGCAGCGCCGTCAGCAGCGCGCGGACATCGTCGATGCGCTCGGCGAGCGCAACATCGACGGCTTCGCTGTCGCGAACCGCGACCGCAGGGGGAGGCGGGGGCGGTGTGTCGGTTTCGCCGTAGAGATAGGCCACGGCGGCCAGTACCGCGCCGCTGGCCGATTCGCGATCGACGAGGTCTTCGTATGCATCGAGGACCCGGCAGGCGAGTAGGGCAGCGGTGACCTCGGACCGCAGGTGCGTGGGCATGAAAGCGGCTGAAATGCCCAGGTTTCTGACAGCCGGGACGATCGCCAGCCGGGCCAGCTCCTCGGGCGATTCGGCTGCGCGCAACGCGGCCAGGTCCGGCTCGCGGCGCAGATTCCTCAGCCCGTAGACCAGATCTCCCAGCCGTCCGCCGCTCATCGGGTCACCGTCTGTTCCGCTATGTCGCAGAGGTGTTCACGCGCCGGAGTCGGTGGGAACGCGTCCAGCGCACGGCACGCGGTCTCCGCGGCGATGGCGGCGGCCGTGCGGGCGGCACGGGTGGCACCGCTGCGCACCAGGTCGTCCTGCAACTCGGCGCTGGAGGTCTCCGTGGACAGCCACATCTCCCAGGAGCCGGGCCGAAGGGCCAGCCATTCGATCACCGGCCAGGTGGGCACCCGCCGGTCCAGGTCGCCGCCTGCTGCCTTGCCCAGCGCGGGGCCGCCCTCGACATCGCGGACGTCGTCCGTGATCTGAAAGGCCAGCGCCAACTGGTCGGCATAGCGCATCAGGGCGCGCAGCTGGTCGTCGTCGACGCCGCCCGCGGTACCGCCGTACGAGCAGCACAGCCGGAACAGGGTGCCGGTCTTCGCGCCCGCCACGAACTCGTAGTGCCTGCGGAGTGCGGCGTTGTCGGCGGCGGCGGGCAGTGTCTCGACGAGCTGACCGAGGGAGAGGTCGGCGAGTTGGTCGAGGTAGGTGACGCCGTGGGCCTCACCGAGGGAGCTGAAGATCACCGGGTTGTCCGCGATCACCCGGGCGAGGACCTGTAAAGCGTTGCCCGCCAAGTGGAATCCGGCCCGGGCCGCGGTACGGATACCGAACGCGGCGGGAACCGACGCTGCGCCGCGGCGCATGAGCGAACCGTCGCAGACGTCGTCGTGCACCAGCGAAGATTCGTGCAGCATCTCCATCGCGCACGCCAGATCGATGGCATCGCGCGGGCTCACGGTCGGGGCAGAGGGCAGCAACTGCGCGCAGGACAGCACGAGGCGAGTGCGAAGCCGTTTGCCGGGAACCGCGAGGATGTGGCGGTAGATGGCGTCGAAAGTGCTTCCGGTGATTAGGATTTCGTGCAGGCGGTCGGCGGCCAGGTCCAGTTGGTCGGGCGGAGCGGTCGACGGGCGGTTAGCGTGCATGCACGGCCCCGATCGGGTCGTTCGGTGATTCGCCAGATGTTTCAGCTTCGTAACACTGCGAGATGGTCGCTCATCGAAATAGTCGAGCGGCCCGGATCCGCTCGGCGGCGCATACCGTTGACGTGGATTCATGGCCGGAACTTTGCCGATCGCCATGGACAGTGTCGTGCGTAGACAACTACCCGTGTTCGCGTTCACACCCGCTCCGACCGCGGGCCAGCGCAAAACTGTCCCACCCGCGCCGGATACTCCGTCTCCGATTCGCGCGCTTCTGTTTCCTTTGCCCCGTGCACTTGCAGGCGGATCGTGATCGTCGCATGCGGATCGGATCACCTGCACGGTACTGCTTCGGCATCGAAAATCCCCCGTGCTGCACAGTCCCTGTTGCGATAACGAGGTACAAATCTGAGCCGAGCGGCAGCTCAGCTAACTGTGTAAACCGCTTCGAGTTACTCAACGGCCTTGGCCCCTAACCGCCTCGTGACAAGTAGCTTGCCGGCCATGTGACACCTCCATCTTGTTCTTTCATTGGGGAACGGATTTTGTGTTCACTTCGTTCACACGGACTTTGACCGGTGTCTTGCGAGCGGCAGCTCATATTGCCTAGGACCACCACGTTTGTGCGGCTCGCATCAGCGATTCTCACTGGACGACGTTCAGCGGGCCGGACTTCTGGGTCACGGTAGTGGGTCTGCCGATGAGCACCCCTCGGCAGGCGAATAGGTGGTGCGATACGCACGGATTCGACGCCGACCATTGCTACGCGAAGATGAAAGCGGCACTTTGGGGGTCGACGGGACTGGCGAGTCCCCGATACTGAGTCCACCCGGTTCTAGAGCCAGGTTGTTGTTGTTCGGATTCAGTTGATCTCGCAGGCCATGACGTAGTGGTCATGGCTGCAGGCCGCAGCGTACTCGGCCGGTGTTCGGTATCCCAGCGCCGAATGCCGGTGTCGGTGGTTGTGCTCGTCCTTGAAGTCGCCGATCACCACCCGGGCCTCGAACAGGGTGTTCCAGTGGTTGCGGTTGAGGCACTCCCTCCGTAGCCGGTTGTTGAATGATTCGATGTAGCCGTTGTTCCATGGAGTACCGGGCGGGATGTAGGACAGGCCGCCGACCTTCCCGCCGCAGAACCGTTGCAGCGCTTGAGAAACCAACTCAGGACCATTGTCCATCCGCAGCACCTTCGGCGGGCCGCCGGCGGCGGCGAACACCCTCTCGAGCTCGGCGACGAGTCTCTCGGCGGTAATCGAGCGTTCCACCAGATGCAGCAGCGATTCACGCGTGTGTTCGTCGACCATCGACGCGATCTTGATCGCCTTGCCGTCGACGGTGGAGTCGAACTGGAAATCCAGCGCCCATACCACCTTCGGGGCGTCGGCGATCACCTCCGGGGGCGCCGAGGACGTCCCCGCTCGTTTACGCGGGCTGTGCACCCGGCGCTGCAGCCCCTCCTCGCACCACAGCCGGTGCACCTTCTTCACGTTGACCTGGCGGCCCTCGTCGTGCCGTAACGCCGCCCAGGCACGCCGAAACCCATGACACGGATGCTTGGTGGCATAGGAACGCAACCAAGCCCGCACATCCACGTCGGGATCAGTCGGTGTCTGGGCCTGGGGCAGCCGTCGGTGGGTGGAGCGGGAAAGCCCAACCGCCTTGCACGCCAACCGTTCCGACATGCTCATCGTGTCCTTGAGCATGTCCACGGCGCGGCGCTTGGCGGCTGGGCTCAGAATTTTCCCTTCGCTACCTCCCGCAGCGCGTCCTTGACCAGTTCGGCCTCGGCCAACAACCGCTTCAAGCGGGCGTTCTGTTCGCGTAGCTCCTTGAGCTCCCTAGCCCCGTCAGGGTCCATCCCGCCATAGGTGCGCCGCCAGTTGTACAGCGTCGCCGCAGACACCTCTAGCTCGGCGGCGATCTCCTCACCGGTCTTGCCTTCGGCAGCCAACTCATCTGCCCGGCGCAACTTGCGCACGATGTCCTCCGCGGAATGCCGCTTCCGACCAGCCATGTGTCTCATCGTCCTTCCAGCCCAACATCGGGCCACAGGACTCTAAAACTGGTTGGACTCAATCAGTGGGAACACGCCAGGACCACCGTCTATCGGTCATGACGATGTAATTCCCTGCCCGATCATGGCCGCTTGAAGTCGCGGATCGTGTATGTCCTGCGGCCGACGCCGTCACCTTGCTCTGCGTTCAACTTAGGCCCCAAGTCGGTGGGTTCAGGCTCGGCCTCGACCAGCTCGGCGTCCACGACGTCGACGTCGACGGCCGCCTCACCGGAGTGGTTTACCAAGGCGAGCGGTTTGGTAATCGCGATGGCGTCTAACTCATCGCCGTCCGGCATACCTCGCCGCCGCCGCGACTCCGCCCTTGAGTCAGAAGCAATGTCGTCGAAGATCTGCTCAAACGGCCGTGAGCCGACTTCCACGCTGACAGCCGTGCGGGCACTCAATCCCGCTCGATCGAGCGCATCGCGTATCGCGGCGAGTTTCACTGCATCACTGACGTTTTCGTCAACCGCCATCTTCAGCAGCTCGCGCGCCATCCGATCCGTGGCGTCTTCGATGCGTTGGCGGGCCTTGGGCGAAATCGGCTTCCGGTCGTTCATCTCAGCACCTCCGCTGCTGTTATCGCCGTGGTCTCGGCGTAGTCGCCATGCCGCTGTTCCTGTCGTCGGTTCGTCAGCCCGCCGATCGAACGATTAGCCCGCACTTAGCGCCTGACCTGTGCGTTTCCGGCTGCCGGTGAGGGTTCCGGTGGGCGGGACGGTGTTCTGGGGCCCGGGGGCTCTCAGCGGCTCTGGGGGGAGAGTTTTGTTGCTGGGTGCGACCTATCCACGGGCTGGTGCCGCCCTAGTGTAGCGGCCTCGAAATACACTGCGGCACAGTATATTCCGGCTAGCGGAGGGTGGCTGCCGTTTACTGGAATCCGGTGTGGGTGGTGTTTTTGGGTGCCTGGATTCCGTTGTGGCGGAGGGGGTTTCGGGTCGTGGTGTGAAAGATCGGATGTTCGCTGGCTCGTCGGGGTTTACAGCCAGCGGGCCTGTGCGATCTCCGACCACAAGTCGGCGATCTCCTGGTCACGCCAAGCGGCGGCGTGCTGGTAGCGCAGGGCGGCTTGTGGTGTGGGGTCTCCGAGGCGGGCCGATGTTGGCGCTCCAACCGACCAATCCGGCGGGCAGCGCCAGCGCCCGGAAACATGTGCGCCGCGTCAGAATTCAGGCCCCCCAGCAGCCTCGACCTTCTCCAACGCCCGACGGATACGTTCGGTGTCCTCCGGTGTCCAGCCGTCGGGCGGTGCCACAGCCACCCAACCGTCGAGCTGAGCGTCCCCGTAGTTGTGGCCATGGCCGGCGGGCATCGCGGAGGCGTCGGTCACGTCGAAACCGACCTGCCAGAACGTCACGATCGCGTACCAGCGCATCGACGCGGTGCGCCCCCGCCCGGGCGGTTGCACCAGCCAGTCCGGCCGTTTGAACAGCAGGTCCGGCGACCACCAAACAACGGCGTCGGACGCATGCTGCAAGAACAGCACACGGGTGCCCTCCCACGGTGGCGCGGCAACGGCGGCGATGTCGTCTCCCTGAGAGAACCGGACCGTTCGGCCGTTGTCATACCGTGGCTCGACTTCGGGGGTGCCGGGGTCGCGGCTCACCGTCAACACGTGCCACAGTGTGCTGGCGTTGGGCGGCCCCGCCCACAGCACCGAGGAGAAGCCCATCTCCGCGATGTCGGGCAGGTAGCCGAACGCTCCCTGCCCTGCCATCGACCCCAGGCTCTCGCCGTAAAGCGCCAACTTGGGCCGGTGATCGGGCGGTTGTTGCGCCCAGCGCCCCTGCACCCCGTCGATCAACGCCTTGCCGGCGTCGAGGGCCGTCTGCTTGTCGGCGAGGAACGAAATCAAGCTGGGCAGATACGAGTACTGCATCGCGACCAGCGCGGTGTCGCCGTTGTACATCGATTCGATGGACCGTGCAGCCACCGGATCGACCCAGCCGGTGCCGGTGGTCGGGATGATCACCAGCACCTTGCGGTCGAACGCGTGGGTGCGCTGCAGTTCGCTGAGCACGACAGCCACCCGGCCTTCCGTCGAGTCGGCGGTCTGCAGTCCGGCGTAGACCCGGATCGGTTCCTTGGCCGGCCGGCCGTTGAGCTCGGTCAGCTCCTGGGCGTGCGGGCCGGTCGCGACGAAGTTGCGGCCCTGATACCCGAGGCTGTCCCACTGGGCGAAAGACTCTGGGCTGCCCGATCTTTCGGGTCGTATCGGCTGGGTGATGCCCGGACGCGTGCTGGTGTTGTGTGGCTCGAACACCGCGCTGGCGCCGGCGATGAAGCCGTGGATCAGCACCCCGTGGACCAGAGTGATGACCAGCACCACAACGATGGCGGTCCCGATGAACTGCGCGACCTCGTCGTTGACCTGCCACCGCCTGATGAAGTACCGCGCGAACACCCTGACGGCGTCGATCAGGACCCGCGACACACCCACCAGAGCACCGGCGACGGCGACGGCGACGATCAGTGTCCGCATATAGCCCAGCGTCGACGGGCCCTCTGTGCCCATCAGGGCCGACACCTGCCGCTGCCAGCCGGCGGCAGGGATCACCATCAGCACACTGGCCGCCGCCGACACCCCCACGCTCACGGCCTTGGCGCGGTACAGGACCTGCGGGCTCGGCTGCCACCAGCTGCGCCCGCGCAGCACCATGCGGTGGAACACCTTGCCGATCACGACACCGATGCCGTAGCCGATGCCGGCGTTGACGCCGCCGATCAGCCCTTGAAACAGCCAGTCGCGGGGCAGCAGCGACGGGGTGAGGGACAGGCAGAAGAACAGCGCGCCGAATGCGACGCCGACGAACTCCAACCGCAGCAGGCTCCATGCCCACAGCAGCACGGGATGGTAGCGGCGCTGCTCACCGGGTTCGACAGCTGGCGGCTCCTCGCCGGCGACGCCGTCGACATCGGAAACCATCGCGGCTATCCGAGTAGTCCTGGCAACACGCCTTCATACGTCGCGCGCAGTTCGTCGAGCGACACCTTGAACAGGCCCTGCACCTCGACGGTGTCGGCGCCCGGGCCGACACCCGCAATTCCCGAGGACGAGCAGCCGAGATTTCGAGGAAACCGCGCCGGTCGAGTCCATCCAGTGCGGCAGTGCGATGCCGCGGGAGCCGCGCGGGACAACACGCTCACCGTATTGACCGCGAATTCCGTGAGAGGCGCTGGACGGGTAGATGCGAGAGCTGCCCACCGTTGCTGTTCGTGCGGGTCATCGCGGCTTCGCAGCGAGGGCGCCACCTGATCGTGGCCCGAGGTGGTCCTCATGAGACGCTGCTTGGCGGAGTCACTGACACCGTAGCTGAGTTGGGTTCGTGCACTGTTGAACCGGGTTCCGCGGCGTATAGTTCCGCGATGTCGGCGGCATAATTCTGCGTGACTGGTTTGCGTTTGAGCTTCATGGTGAGCCGTGATTTCGTCCCCACCGGGTTCCCAGCATGCCGGTAGCACCGTGAAGCGCTTGATCTGTTCCACGGGGTAAGCCTCGCATTGCCCTGGGCGATGCCAGTGGCGATCTGGGCGATCACATCGGGGTCGGTCGCAAGCGCCCGCGGCGACGCGTCGGCGAGACGTCCCCGGGCCGCGTACGCGCTGGCGGCCCCCGCATTGAGCACGAAGAGCGCGGTGTTGTATGGGCGAGCGTCGCCGACCGTCATCATCGCCCCGATCAGACCGCACGCGGCCTTGATCGTGTTCTCAATATGGCACGGCGACATGGTCTTGCCCGCCGCGTTGACGATCAGTTCGTTCTTGCGGTCGATAATCGAGACATTGCCGTCGTCGTCGACAGTGGCGATGTCCCCGGTGTGCGGCTTGCCCTCATTTTTCAGTGCTCTTGTCGCCGGTGAGCTTGCCGATCGCTTCCTTGGCCTTACCGCCAAGCTCTTCGAGCTTGTTCTTCGCCTTATCCGCACCGCTCACAGTGTCTGCTGCTCATACTTTGCGGGAACCGACCCGGGGTGGCCGAAACCTCAGCCCGAAGCTACCTCCGAGCCGGTCGGAGCAGGGACCATCGGCCCTATAGAACGCCAGGGTCGCAGCTCATTCTTATGCCGAGCCATTCGAGACTCAACCCCTAGGAGCGCGATCATGACGGAAAGCACTGAGAAGAAGACCGTGGCAGAACGAGCGGCGGGTCTGTCCGACGAGGTGCTCGAATCGGTCGGAACCGGACGCCAGTCCGCGATCGAGGCTGTGCGTAAGTTCGTTGACACCCTCGATGAGGCGATGCCCAACCTCGTCGATCCGTCGCTGCGCAAGAAGATCCTCGACGCCGCCCTGGATTTGGCCGACCAGCTCGGCACGGCGACGAACGAGTTCGCGCGCAGCATCGCGCGCAGCGCCAGCGAGACGCTGCACAAGTAGAGCGGCGCAAAGCCATTCTCACCTTCACAGCCCGTGTCCTCGTTGTGGCTACGCCACCCGCTCCAAGCAATCGCCCATCCGTTGTGCGTGCAATCGCTATAACCCAAAGCCGTTCACCTTCCCCTGGGAGAATGACCCTGCGTGGCAAGAGAGAATCCGGCAGGCTAAGCAGCGGGTGGCTGAGCACGAGGCTCGCCGAAATGAGTGCTGAACGCAGCTGGATCGGTGATCCGCAACCTCCGAAGGAATGGCATACGCGCGTCGTTACCCACGTCAAGGACCGGCTCGAAGAGAGCGAGACGCTCCAGCAGCAGGCGCAGAACAACACCCTGGCCCAGTTCTCCGCCAGCCCCGACCTGCACAGCGAGTTTCTCTCAGCGGTGATCGGAGCGATGGACTCCTCAGCAGACCTCTCCGCGCAGATCCTCACGACCCCGAGCTGTCACAGAAGCTCCTCGCCGAGCTTGTGCCGATCATCTACACGGGATTGAAGGCGGCGGGGTAGGCGTAGCGGCTCCTCGACCTACGACACACCTTCGCCGTGCTCCGGCTGTCGGCGGGCGTTCGCTTCATGCAGGTGTCAAAGTAGCTGGGGCACAGCACCTTTAGCCTGGCACACGATGTGTACGGCGACTACATCCCTGAGTACGACGGCTGGGCCGCGAACACCCTGCCCGAGCTACCCGCGCCACTGCTGACGGTCTTGATCCACGAGTCGGGTGAGTTGGACCAGACGTTCCTCGGGGTCGATCCGGCCTGACACTCGGCGTGGCTCTGGCGGCTACGCCGGCTCGAGCGAACGCTTCAGGGACCCGACGGTTCGCGCCCGTTCGCTTTTCGCCATGAGGGCCGCCATCGGCTTCATCACCCGCATCCAGCCGAAGAGCTCACCCTCTGCAACGTGATGGACGATCGTCTTCCCCTGGTCCGCCTCGTCGAGGAAGTACTCGGGCCTGGCCTCCATCACCTCGGAGCCGAACCATCGCAGCGTCTCCCGGAATCCAATCCGAGACGGCGGTTGGAAGTCGGTCACTTCACCGCGGAAAATGCCCATCCTTGTCGCATCGAAGTACGACGAGCCCTTGCCAAGAGGACCGTCGGAAGTTTGGCCGCACCGTCGGAACAAACCGGTGCGGTGCATCCAGGTCCCGTAGGCCGCCAGGTCGGCAAGGCGGTCGAACACGGCCTCCATGGGTCGGTCGATCGTCGTGCGCGACTCGTAGCGGACGGTGCTGGTAGCTCTGCCCTCCATGCCGCAAGCCTCTCGCACCATCGCGCCGCTGTCTACGGCGCGCGGTTGCGAGGCATCGGCATCGCCGAGGCGTTGGCCGACGTGTGCGGTGCATTGGCGAACGCCCGTCCGATCTCGGAGTTTTGTGAGGCGTTGCGACGACTTCATCCGACTGCCCCTGCAGCCGTGGACAGCTGACGAGGCCAGTCCAGCAGGCTCGTGGATTACCAATCCTCGGCAAGGGCGATCTCGCGCCCCTGGGCGATGGCTGGGACTACGACAGTCTTCAGGTATGGCTGGTTTACTGAACTCCAGTTGCGTGTCGGGTGGCGCAGCGAAACCCACACGAACCGGTTGCCGCCGAGGTCACAAGTAGCCAGGTGCTCGGTGATCGGGTTGGTGACGCCGAGACTCGCCCGCAGCGTCTCGTCCAGACCCACCCCTTGGGAGATGACTAGGGTCGGTTGCAGGATGCGGATCGTCGCGCGCATGTGCCGCGAACAGGACCCGCGCATAATGCTGGTCGACCTAGACGACTTTGTCTCTTTACCAACCCAGAGCCAAACAACGCCGCCCGCAGTAGGTCGGGCAGCGTTGTTGGCTCTGGGATCAGACTTCGAGCGTCTGCGCGGTGTAGATCTCCCAAGTGGCGATCTTCCCCGACTCAACCATGAGCGCCTGCATCTCGGGATCGCCGTATACCGCCTCCTGGATCTGGCCGAACCGGGTCCAGTTCTCGGCGGTGACGAGCATGGTCAGAGAGTTCGTCTGCTGCCCGCCGATCACGGTCACCAGCAAAGTGACGTTCTCCCCGCCGTGCTTCTTGACGATCTCGATCGCCTTCTTGAGCTGCCCCTGCAGCTCCTCCCAGACATCGCCCGACCGTGGGCGGATCGCCACCGCGTTAACAATCGTCATATTCCCTCACCTCCCTCTTCAAGAACGGCTTTGCGCCGCTTGGTAACTGGCGTTGCCAGCAGCTAATTTAAGGCGCGAATGCCGCTGCACGGCTAGTGCCAAAGGGCCCTGAGCAGCAGCCAATGAGTCCGTTCGTCGCTGCGCGACGGGTCATGGCCCAGAGCACGTACTTGGATGGCGTGTGCCGAACGAACAGTCAGAGCTTCTACAGATCGTCTTCGCATCCGGCTAGAGAACAGCCCAAGTCTATGGCGTCTTCAATTTTCCATCGGGCCTCGTCGATTAGGTCGTCTGAGCTGACTCCATCAGGCGGCTCCAGATCGTCGAACTCGGCGTCGAGATCAGGACTGTCGCCACCATCGATGCGACTGTCGTTCGTCGGCGGCCTCCGCGAGTATCTCGGTGGCGTGGCGTTCGGTCCACCCGGCCATGACCTCGGCAGCCGCCTGGTCGCCGCGCAACGTGTAGGCCGTGTAGAAGCCGTGGCTCGCGGCCAGCCACTCGGTTAGCTGCCGCGCCGCGTTTCCGGGCAGCGCGTGGGCGGCCATCGTTCGAAGGATGTTCGGGTCGTCAGCAGGCCAATCAACCGGTTGAACGGACCCTGACCGTCATACGTCTTCAGGTGTGGATGTCGAAGTTTCCTTGCGAGTCGTGAGGGGTCGCGCATTCAAGTTCACGCAAACACCCTGAGTCAAAGGAGACTTCATCGTGGCTATTCGTCAAATCGTTGGTGGGGCGCTGGCCGCCGCGGCCATCGCCGGTGGGGTTGGGCTCGTCTCCGCGCCCAACGCGGCGGCGCTGCCAAGAGGATGCGGCACGCTCATCAATGTGGTGTCGAGCTGGTACGACCAGTGGCAATACAGCGAAGCTAACTATGGGACCGATGATTCGCGAACCGTCTACGCCTCGAAGCAATACGCGTCAGCAGTTGTTCGTGCCGACGGTGCTGGTTGCTACTAACCACTGAGAGGGCATGGAATCACGAACGCGAAAACGCGCGTAGCGTGTCTTAAACATGCAGGGTATGGGGCCTCAAAATCACGGGAGCAATAAAAATCGCCGCGCAAGTCTTGCTTTGCGGTTTTTGGCGGACGGTCAGAAGCCTTTGGGCG
This sequence comes from uncultured Actinomycetota bacterium, assembly GCA_963813275.1. Classification (GTDB taxonomy): domain Bacteria; phylum Actinomycetota; class Actinomycetes; order Mycobacteriales; family Mycobacteriaceae; genus Mycobacterium. The sequence goes on from CAWEYH010000014.1 coordinate 474,411, forward strand.
GTGGGCGTGTTTGTGCCGTGATCGGGCTTTCATCGATCACCACGCCGTGATCGGACATGCGGGACACCGCGGGTGACGTTCCCGGAGGCGGTCTGCAAGCCGTCGACTGCTACGCCGATTTTGTCGGTGTCGTGGCGTGACCACAGCAGTGCCCGTGCCCGGTCACCGTCGATGTCGGTGAGGTCGCACCAGTCGTCGGCGGTGGCGCCGACGGGGGCACGATTACACCGGGCAGCCGTCGAGGGAAACCAATCGGGGTGCTTAACGAGGTTGTCGGCGCACCACTGTTGGCCGTCTGGGGTGGACTGTCGCCATTCCTTCGCTTGCGCTTCCTCATCCTTCTTGGCCTTGCGGCCTTCGGGGCTGGCAGCCGAGTTGCCGGGTTTGCCGCCAGATGTGAATGACCCGTAACAGTTCAACGACACGAGGACCTTGCAACAGCGTGGAAGCGTGGGTTGGCGCGCCAAACTGAAGTTTCGGTGGCTGCGTGCGGGGAAGCTAGGCGAATGGGACTCACCGTGGCTGTGACTGGCCCTACCGGCGAAATAGGCATCTCCGCGGTGACCGCACTGGAAGCGGACCCGCAGATTGATCGCATTATCGGGATGGCCCGCCGGCCGTTCGAGCCCGCATCACACGGCTGGACGAAGACGACCTACCGCCGGGGCGACATCCTGGACCGGGAGGCCGTCGACGCCATGGTCGCCGAAGCGGATGTCGTCATCCACCTCGCGTTCATCGTGATGGGGTCTCGCGAAGAGAGCGAGCGGGTCAACCTTGCGGGCACACGTACCGTTTTCGAGTCAACAGTCGCAGCCGAGCGTGTCAGGCGGTTGGTCTACACATCGTCAGTAGCCGCCTACGGCTATCACTCCGACAACCCCGTACCGCTGACCGAGGATGTCCCGCCCCGGGGATCACCTGAGCATTACTACTCCGCACAGAAGGCTGCCTGCGAGGCAGCGCTCGCCGAAATCACGGCCGGATCGTCGCTCGAGGTGTTCGTTCTCCGACCGTGCATCGTCGCAGGGCCGAAGGCAACGGCGCTGGCCGACGCGATGCCCTGGAACTGGTTACCCGCGCCGGTACGGACGGTCACCCGCGCGCTGCCGATCCTCAAGCCGCCCTTTCCCGACCCAGGATTCCCGTTGCAACTGGTCCACCACGACGACGTTGCGACCGCGATCGCGCTGTGCGCGAGTACCTCGGCACCGGCAGGGGTCTACAACATCGCCGGCGACGGTGAGATCTCGGTGTCCGAGATGGTGGCGGCGCTGGGGGCACGCCCGGTGCGAGTGCCTGCGATCACCGCGACCGCGGCGTCGGCGGTGATAGCCCACCTGCCGTTCGCCCCGTCGGCACTCGAGTGGCTGCACATCGCACGGACGTCCATGGTGATGGACATCAGCAAGGCCAAGTCAGTGCTCGGCTGGACACCGAAGTACACGACTGCGGAAACCCTGAACGCACTCGCAGCGGCCCTTTAGCGAGATGCGGACCGGACGCTGCGTAAGCCGGGCGACGCGAAGTGGTTAACGACTGCCGCGTCCAATTCGGACGTGGACGCGGAAGCACGGGAAGCTCTGATCGACGAGGCGTGTGTACGCCGACGCCCCCGCAGTGATCTCAAGGCTGGGACTGAAGCGGCCCGAACTTCGGGCCTACGCAACCCCAGGCATCGGGCTCTTATAGATCTGCGATTTAGGTGCCTATGCGGTCGCCTGGACCCTCGCTCGGCGACCAATGTGCTGTACGACCAGGAGCTGCCTCCCTGAGCGCGCGCGGCGTCGGCGGGGAGCAGGTCGAGACGATGCTCGTCGCGAACCCGGGCCGCTGGCTCGCTACGTCGCGGTAGGGCGTTCGGCGGCGCGTCCATCGAATGCGTCGCGCGCTCGCTCGATCTCGGACATGTGCCCGTACGCCCAGTCGCGGACCGCGTCGATCGCCCCCGTCAGGCTCTGCCCAAGCGGCGTGAGACGGTACTCGACCGTCACCGGCACCGTCGGGTAGACGGTCCTGATCACGAGCCCGTCGCGCTCGAGCGCCCGCAGCGTCTGCGTGAGCATCTTCTGACTCACGCCCTCGATCCGACGGCGCAACTCGGAGAAGCGCAGTGCCTCTTCGCCCTCGAGCGCACTGATGACAAGCATCGCCCATTTGTCGGCGATGCGCGCGATCACCTGGCGCGTCGGGCAGGCCGCCTTCATTGCGTCCCACCGGATGCAGGTTTCCATTTGGTACCTATACCACTTTCAAGTGCTATCTTCCAGTTGGAGAGCTTGTCTCATACGGTTCCCACCATGAAGGCATTTGCTGTCGCGAGGGACGAGGCTCCCGCGATCGAGATGATCGACGTGGACGCACCAACCCCGAGACCCGATGAGGCGGTCATCGCCGTGAACGCGTTCTCGGTCAACCGGGGCGAGACGTTCCTGCTCGAGCGCGAGCGCGCCGGCTGGCGACCGGGCAAGGACATATCGGGGTCGGTGGTCGGCGCGTGCGCAGACGGCACGGGCCCGGCCGTCGGAGCGCGGGTGGTCGCTCACGTCGACGCGGGCGGCTGGGCCGAGCTGGTGGCGGTGCGCTCGGATCGTCTGGTCGAGCTCCCGGAACGCGTCTCGCACACCGATGCGGCGACACTTCCGCTCGCCGGCCTGACAGCGCTCCGACTCCTGCGGGTGGCGGGACCGCTCTACGGCCGCACCGTGCTGCTCACCGGTGCGTCCGGTGGTGTCGGCCACTTCTTCGTCGAGCTCGCCGCCGCACAGGGAGCGCGCCTGACCGCTGTGACGGCCAGCCCGGCCCGAGGTCAGCGCCTCCTCGAGCTCGGCGCGCACGCGATCGTCACCGACGTACCGCTCGCGCGCGGTCCGTTCGAGGTCGTCCTCGACTCGGTCGGCGGCGATACGACGCAGGCCGCCTGGCGCACGCTCACCCCGGACGGGACCTTCGTCTGGTTCGGGCAGGCCAGCAGGACCCCGTCGACGCTGGACTTCTTCGACTGGGCGGGCGGTATGAACGCGACGCTGCGCAAGTTCCACTACCTCGAGCCCGTCGACGGGATCGAGGAAGACCTGTCAACGCTCGTCGAGCTCACCGCCGCGGGTCGCCTGACACCCGAGATCGGCTTCCTCGGCGACTGGACCGCCACCGAGGACGCGATCGGGCGACTGCTCGCCCGCCGCCTGCGCGGCCATGCAGTGCTCGCGCTACCAACTCCAACAGGAAAGGAACTCAGATGACAATCAGTGACAAGGCACTCGCGGTGCGCTGGCCCATGGCCAACGCCCCTGAGTTCGCGTCGATCCACGTCGCCAACAGCACCCGGACCACCGCAGACCCCGAAGTCATCTGGGATTGGCTGACCCGCCCCGAGCAGTGGCATCGCTTCTACGGCAACGCCAAGCGCATCCGCCACCGCTCCGGCCCGTGGCCGCGACTCGGGCTCGGCAGCCGCTTCTCGTGGATCACCTTCGGGGCTCTGGTGACCACCGAGATCACCGAGTTCGAGCCGTATCAGCGCCTTGCCTGGACCGGCGCCGGTCTCGGCGCGACCGCGCATCACGCGTGGCTGCTCGACGCCAGCGGGCCCGAGTGGCAGCTCGTGACCGAGGAGACCCAGCGCGGATTCCTGCCGAGGCTGCTCCGGCCTGTGATGCGGCCGGCGATGCTGCGTCAGCACCAGCGCTGGATCGACCAGCTCGCCCGGCTCGCCGAGAGCGGCGAGACGCCGCCCGACAGAACACGTCCGGCGCGTTGACGATTACCGGCGACGTTGTAGCCATAATGCTCACGACTGTTAGTACGCGAGGATCGTTCCTCGGTGGCGTTGGTGCCTTGGCGGCGCTGTTGTTCCTTGGCGTCGGAATCGCGAAGCGGCGCGGGCGGCTCGCGCCGATCCCCCGCGAATTGCGGATCCCGCTGTTGTATCTGCAACTGAACGTGAGCAGTCCAGCAGCGCTGGCCGTCGCCCGGCGCGTGTGGTCGCGGCTGCGCGGCACCGTCAGGCCGGGCATCCGAATGGAGCAGCGGACACTTGGTGCGGGGCCGGACGTGTTCATGTACGAGGCGCCCTCGCGAGCCCGGCCGAGCGGCGCGCTGTTGTGGGTGCATGACGGGGGCACGGTGATGGGCGCCGCGCGTCAAGATCACGCATGGTGCGCTCGTCTGGCCGACGAGCTCGGGGCGCTGGTGGTCAGTGTCGACTATCGCCTGGCGCCTGAGCATCCGTTTCCGGCCGCTCTCGACGACTGCTACGCCGCGCTGCGTTGGCTGTGCGACAGCACCGGTGAGTTCGGGGTCGATCCGGCTCGGATCGCGGTGGCAGGCGCGAGCGCCGGCGGCGGGCTTGCGGCGGTGCTTGCCCAGCGCGCCCACGACACCGGGAGCCCGGTCTGCTTTCAGCTGTTGGCCTACCCGATGCTCGATGACCGCACCGCCCTGCGGACCGCGCCGCAGGACCGCGCGTACACCTGGACGCCGCGATCTAACGGCTACGCCTGGACGGCCTATCTCGGGCGCCCGCCTCGTGAGGACGACGACCGTGCGTACATCGCGGCGGCACGACGTGAGGACCTGCGGGGGCTCCCGCCCGCATGGATCGGCGTTGGCGACATCGATCTCTTCTACCCCGAGGACGCCGACTACGCCCGCCGGCTCGAAACGGCAGGAGTGGCGTGCCAGGTGCACGTGGAGCCCGGGATGTATCACGCCGCCGACGTGTTCCTCGACGGCAAGGCACCCTCGATGACGCGCTTTCGCGGCGAGATGGTGCGCGTCCTGGCATCGGCGCTGCGATGATGGAGCCGGAGATCGTGCTCTTCGACGAGCCCGACTCCGGCCTTGATCCGGTTCGCACGGCGCCGCTCTGACAGCTGACAGAAGGCTACCGCTAGCCCGCCAAGCTTCCACCTGCAACCACCGATGAGCGACTCTCACCCGCCGTTTGACCCGTCCACGAGGTCCGGCCATGCGATTTGGCTCGATCGCCTGGCCACTGTCCGCAGATCAGTGGTAGACCAGCAAACACCCTCTGCACGACAGCCGGCAACGTGGACATGTTGGACTCGCCAACAACTCCGGCGTAATTCCCAGGTACTTTCGCGGAATCTGACGTGCTATGGCGAAACCCTACGCAGGTCAAGCCGCATTTCCGCAGGTTAAGGCACGGGTTCGATTCCCGGCAGCTCCACAGTGAAGGCCCAGGTCAGGGATGCAATCCCGAGCCTGGGCCTTTCCGCGTCAACACCCACGTCAACAATGTCGGTTACGATCGTCCGTCATGGCGTTGCTGCGCACCCGCACCCGCAAGGATGGGACCGCCTATCACGCGGTCCTGTACCGGCACCACGGACGACAGACGTCCACCTCGTTCGAGGACTTGTCGTCGGCGGAGAAGTTCCGCGAACTGGACCGGGCTTGCGGCGTTCTGTTGGTGTGGTCACCCTCGACCTGACTGCCTGAGGGTCAACCCTGCGGGGCGGCGCTGAGCGTCCCTTATCCGCTCCGCCGCCCGCTGGGTCACTTCTCGCGAAACACTGTGTCGCAGCCGCGCTGCCGCAGTGGTGCGGTGAATCGACAACTGAGCGTGGTTCGCGCCGCCGGGTTTGTCCGGAACCGTTGGTTACTCGTTGATATTGGGCCACTCCGTTTCGATTGCAGGTCGCCGCCCTAGACCGTGCGGGCCAAACGGTCCGCGAGCAGCTCGGCGAACCGTGCCGGATCCTCGAGTGCACCGCCTTCAGCGAGAAGTGCTGTGCCGTACAGTAATTCGGCCGTCTCAGCGACCGACGCGTCGTCATGGCGGTCTTTGTGCGCTTGCCGCAGGCCGGTGACGAGCGGATGGTTCGGGTTGAGTTCGAGAACCCGCTTACTGGCCGGAATGTCCTGCCCGGAAGCCCGGTAAAGGCGCGCGAGCGCCGGTGTGATGTCGAAAGCGTCGGTGATCAGGCAGGCCGGCGATTCGGTCAAGCGGGTCGATAGCCGCACTTCCTTGACGTGCTCACTCAAGGTCTCCTTCAACCAGTTCAGCAGGTCGGCGAACTCTTTCACCTGCTGCTCACGCTCGGCCTCGTGCGCGGTCTTTTCCTCCTCGGAGTCAAGGTCCACCTCTCCCCTGGCTACCGACTGCAGCGGTTTGTCGTCGAATTCCGTCACACTTCCCACCCAGACCTCGTCGACCGGGTCGGTGAGCAGCAGGACCTCGTAGCCCTTGGCCTTGAACGCCTCAAGGTGCGGCGACTTCAGGATTTGCTGACGCGTCTCGCCGGTGGCGTAGAAGATCTGCTTCTGACCCTCTTTCATGCGCTCGACGTACTCAGACAGGGTGGTAGGTTCCTCGTCGCTATGCGTCGAGGCGAACGAGGAAAGCCGTAGCAGGGTGTCCTGGTTGTCGAAATCGGACAGCAGGCCCTCTTTGAGGACCCTGCCGAACTGGGTCCAGAAGGTGCGGTAGTCCTGCGGGCGCTCGGACTGCACATACCCGATCGTGGAAAGGACCTTCTTGGTCAGACGGCGACGAATCGCCTTGACCTGTCGATCCTGCTGCAAGATTTCGCGGGAAACGTTCAGCGACATGTCCTGTGCGTCGACAACGCCCCTGATGAAGCGCAAGTATTCCGGCATGAGCTGGTCGCAATCGCCCATGATGAACACGCGCTTGACATACAGCTGTATCCCGATGTGGGCGTCGCGGTTGAACAGATCGAACGGGGCGTGCGACGGGATGAACAGCAGGGCCTGAAACTCGAATGTGCCCTCGGCCCTCATCGCGATGACCTCGAGCGGGTCGTCCCAGGCGTGCGCGATGTGCCTGTAGAACTCCTTGTACTCCTCGGCGGAGACCTCGTCTTTGGGCCTGGCCCACAGCGCCTTCATCGAGTTGAGGGTCTCGACTTCGAGGGTGAGGGTCTCCTCGCCACCCTCTTGGCTGGCCGGGGTACGTCGCTCGACCTCCATCCGGATGGGCCAGGCAATGAAGTCGGAGTACTTCTTGACCAGGTTCCGGATCTTCCACTCCGAGGAGTAGTCGTGCAGTTCGTTCTCGGCGTCCTCGGGCTTGAGGTGCAAGGTGACCGACGTTCCCTGTGGAGCGTCGTCGACGGATTCGATGGTGTAGGTGCCATCGCCGCTCGATTCCCACCTGGTGGCCTCGCTCTCGCCGGCCTTGCGAGTGAGCAACTCGACCTTGTCAGCCACCATGAAGACCGAGTAGAAACCGATACCGAACTGACCGATCAGCTCTTGGGAGGCGGCCGCGTTCTTGGCCTCGCGCAACTGCTGACGCAGCTCGGCGGTACCCGACTTGGCCAGAGTGCCGATCAGATCCACGACCTCCTCGCGCGTCATACCGATGCCGTTGTCGCAGATGGTTAGGGTGCGTGCTTGCTTGTCCGCGTCGATGTCGATGTGCAAATCGGAGGTGTCGACGTTCAGGTCCTTGTTGCGGAACGCTTCAAGCCGCAGCTTGTCCAGTGCATCCGAGCCGTTCGAGATCAACTCCCGCAGAAACGAATCCTTATTGGAGTAGACCGAGTGGACCATCAAATCCAGCAGTTGTCGCGCCTCGGCCTGAAACTCCAAGTGCTCGACACCCGCGTTCATAAGACTCCATTCGTCGCCATAACGTTCGAATTTAGCGGGATGCAGATCGTGCACGGCCTAGAACCGATGTCTGGGCCGTCGTATGGCGTCATACGGCTCCGCGTTGGGTTCTACAAGCGCAACATCAACAGCACCGCATCACGCGCCGTGATGTTAGAGGCCCGAGAAGGAAGACGACGATGTCGACCGACACCAACCAGAGACCCGCGACCGTGATGCCGGCGAACGTGGCCGCCATGTTCTTCGGCCGCGTCAGGAAATCCGCTGACAGGGAAGCGTTCCGGAAACTCGACGGTGACCGGTGGGTATCGGTCACATGGCAGGAGACTGCTGAGCAGGTAGAAGAATTAGCGGCCGGGCTGTTGGCGCTGGGCATCCAACCGGAGCAACGCATCGGTGTCGCCTCGAGCACCAGATACGAATGGATCCTCGCCGATCTGGCGATCATGTGCGCCGGAGCCGCCACCACCACGGTGTATCCCACGACCAACCCGACCGACACCGCCTACATCCTGAGCGATTCGGAATGCCGGGTCGTCTTTGCCGAGGACGAGGCACAACTGGAGAAGCTGAAAGAACGCCGCGACGACCTGCCGAACCTCGGAAAGGTGGTGCTTTTCGACGGAGCGGGCGACGGTGACCGAGTCATCTCCCTCGCCGAACTGGCCGAGCTCGGGAGGAAGTACCTGGCCGATCACCCGGCGTGCGTGCAGTCAATGGCGGAAGCGATCACCCCGGACAAGTTGGCGACGCTGATCTACACATCGGGTACGACCGGCAAACCCAAAGGTGTGAGGTTGTCTCATCGGGCGTGGGTGTATGAGGGCACCACGGTCGCCGACTTCGGCATCCTGAACGAGGACGATTTGCAGCTGTTGTGGCTGCCGATGGCCCACGCGTTCGGCAAGGTGTTGATTACGGCACAGCTGGCGTGTGGCTTCGCCAGCGCGATCGACGGCCGCGTGGACAAGATCGTCCCGAACATGGCCGAGGTGAAGCCGACGTTCATGGGCGCCGCCCCGCGCATCTTCGAGAAGGCTCACGCGCGCGTCGTCACCTCTCAGGAGGGCGTCAAGGGGAAGCTGTTCGCCGCCGCCTTTGCGGTGGGGCGTGAGGTCGACCGCTACCGGCTTGCCGGCAAGGGGGTTCCGCTGCTGCTGAAGGTCGCGCACGGCCTGTTCGACCGCCTGGTCTTCAGCAAGGTGCGCGACGTGTTCGGCGGGCGCATCAAGTTCTTCATCTCCGGTGCCGCGCCGCTGAACCGTGACATCGCGGAATGGTTCCACGCCGCGGGCCTGCTGATCCTGGAAGGCTACGGGCTGACCGAGACCGCTGCCGGCGCGTTCATCAACCGGCCCGACAACTACAAGCTGGGAACCGTCGGGCTGGTGTTCGACGGCACGTCGGTGCGTATCGCCGACGATGGTGAAGTGCAGGTGCAGGGTCCGTGCGTGATGGACGGTTACCAAAACCTGCCCGACAAGACAGCGGAGACACTGACCCAGGACGGCTGGCTGCGCACCGGTGACAAAGGGCAGTTGGACGACGATGGCTTCCTGACGATCACCGGTCGGATCAAGGAGTTGTTCAAGACCTCCGGCGGGAAGTACGTGGCGCCGCCGGCGATCGAAGGCAAGTTCATGGCGCTTTGTCCGTACGCGAGCCACATCCTGGTCTTTGGTGAATCCCGTAACTTCTGTGTTGCGTTGATCACGCTGGACCCCGACGCGCTGTTGGACTGGGCCAAGGAGTACGGCCTCGGCGGTAAGTCCTACGCCGATCTGGTGAAGTCGGATGCGGTGCGCGACATGGTCGGCGGGTACGTGGGCAAGCTCAATTCGGAGTTGAACCGGTGGGAAACCATCAAGAAGTGGGAGCTGCTGGACCACGAGCTGTCCATAGAGGGTGGTGAGCTCACACCCTCGTTGAAGGTCAAGCGTTCGGTCGTCGAGAAGCAGAACCAGGACCTGCTCGACTCGTTCTACTCCTGAGCGGGCCCCGTTCTCGTAGTCGGCGGGTTGATCATGCGGGATGTGCCTGCCCGTGACCTTGCTGCTTCGATCAGCGCGACCTCGGCCGGGCGGGTCGGTGCGGAGAAATGAGACCGTGCTACTGCGGTCACATGCCACAGTCGCTATGCCTCTTGTTGTTTCGCCTATTGATACCGCTTCCGTATACAAGCGAGTTGCTTAAAGAAACCTCGTTTCGGATCACCTTGAACAACGATGGCCCATCGCGAATGGGTCGCAGTCAGGTTCGTTGGGGTGGGCGCTGCCTGAGGCTTGGGTGCCAACCCGATGTCGATGGAGCACCTCGCGGAGCAGCGCGTGAGAATCGTGTCCGTACATCATGGCGGAGGCGGGTCGAAATGCCATGTCCAAGCGCCGATGTTCGGCGTGGGAGTGCCTTGCTTGTGCCATGCTGCGGGGGTGTCCGCTGATCAGGCGGTGCCCCCGTCGGGGGTGGTGACGTTTCTGTTCACCGATGTCGAGGGTTCGACCCGTCGGTGGGAGAACGACGCGGATGCGATGCGGGTCGCGCTCGCCGCCCATGACGCGTTGTTGCGCAAGGCAATCGAGGCTAACGGCGGTTGGGTGTTCAAGCACACCGGGGACGGGGTGTGCGCGGTGTTCGCCTCGCCGAGGTCCGCTGTTGATGCCGCGGTGGCTGCGCAGCGGGCGCTGGAGTTGCCGGTGCGGATGGGCATCGCGACTGGCGAAGCCGAGCTGCGCGACGGGGACTACTTCGGTGCGGTGCTCAATCGTGCTGCGCGGGTGATGGCCGCCGGGCACGGCGGTCAGATCCTGCTGGCGGAGTCGACAGCCAGTCTGCTCAGCGGAGTAGACCTCGTCAATCTAGGGCCGCGGCGGTTGAGGGATGTGCCGATGCCGGTCGGAGTGTTTCAAGTGCGAGCCGAGGGACTGCGCACGGACTTCTCTGCGTTGCGGGCGCTGGATGTGAGTTCGGGGAACCTGCGGCCTCAGGTGACCAGTTTCCTCGGGCGCGAGGACGAGGTCGCCGACGTGCAAGCGGCGCTGCGCACACACTACCTGGTCACGTTGACCGGGGTGGGCGGGGTCGGCAAGACCCGCCTGGCGCTGGAAGTGGCCGCACAGCTGGTTGATGAATTTCCCGATGGCGTCTGGTTTTTCGAACAACGGCGACCGAGGGCAAAGATGACGCTGTCCCAGACGGTTGTCGACCCAGTCGACAACGACGTGCAGTCGATGCAGCTGGCACCGCAGATCACCTGGCTTCACAGGTGGCCGTGACGTTCGCCGGGGTGTCCCCCGCTCGGCACACCGTTCACGCGCTTGCCCACTTGTTCGGTTGAAGATCGGTAGTCGTCCTGTCGGCTGGGGAGCCAAGCGACCAATTCCGGCACCTCGAATGGGGGGCTTCAGGCGCGCTGATTTGGGTCAAAGGACCCTTTTTGGACGGTAACGGCTACTTGCCGATGTTGCCGCAGATGATCGGCTGGAAATAGAGGGTGGGCTGCCCATTTTGTTGGATCTGGCTGGACGATCCGAGGTGGACGTTGACGTACCAGCCCGACGCCGGTGGGGCCTGATCGACATTCTGGATGACTGTGGTCGTCTCGGCAGTACCGGTCGGCGAGGCCACCAGATCGTTGAGTGGGTACTTGACCGCGCCCTGAGAGGCGCACGAGCCGAGGTGGATATGTACCGCGTGGGCGCTCCCGGCGACGAGGCCGCTCGCCGTGGCGTCGACCGACAGCGTCTTCTTCGCGGGATCGTAGGTCAACTTCGCCGAGCCCTGAGGGTGCTGGCCGGGCTGGGGCGGCGGCGCCATGGTCACCGCCGTCGATGCGGCAGGGGTGATGTCCGCACAGGAGATGGGCGTGTAGCCCAGCGACCCAGGGCCCCCCAGTTGCGCGGCCGGAGCCAGATGGATGTTCAGGAACGTCCCGGCGGCGAGACCGGCCGCGGATGGCTGCGAGCTGGTGACGGTGGTGTCGATCGCTCCACCATCGTTGGCGGTCACGTCGGGAAACGGGACCAGGACATCCCCCTGTGCCGCGCAGCTGCCCTGGTGGATATGCATCGCGTGACTGCTGCCTGGGGTGAAGCCGACCATCTGCAGCTTGGCGGTGACGTTTTTGGTTTGGGGGTCCCAGCTGAGCGTCACCGTGCCGGACGGCTGATCGCCGAGAGGGAGGTTGACCGGAGAAGCGGCCGCTCGTGAAGCGGTCGGCTGAGAGGAAGTCGACGGTTGCGTCGGACTGGAGCCGCACGCGGCGACGGATGCGGCCACGACGGCAGCTGCCATTATGAACCGCATGGACTTCAATTTGTCGGTGCTGGAGTTCAAGATTTCGCTCCCACCTCCGTGCTAACGCCTTCGCCGTCACGACGGGCCCGATAAGCGGTCGCCGACCGTATCGATCTGCCGAATCCGCGGCTCGCCGATTCGCCGCTTGCGTCACGTCGAAGGCCCAGCAATAACAGCGGAGAATCGCTGACCCTCTTCAGATATACCACCGAGTACCCGGCCGTGGAGATGCAACCTCACTTCTTCTTATTATTTCCTGGTCAGATCGGTGTCGCGGCGGCTGGCGGCACCCGCAACCCGCGCGGTGCAAGTGCTGCTCGGGCACGAGTCGATCGCCACGACTCAGCGGTACACCGCCGTCGACGACACCGAGCTCTGAGATCTCGGTCATCGCCACACTGACCCGCTCTGGATCTGGCTACTCTTCTTCACGGCGGTCCGCAACACCGTCCCCGGATCCGCCGGGGCGTCCAGGAGAAGGAGAGAACATGAGTGTCTACCGCGTGACCGAGGTCATCGGCACGAGCACCGAATCGTGGGAGCATGCCGCTCGCAGCGCGGTCGAGACCGCCGCGGCGACAGTCCGCGAAATTCGCATCGCCGAAGTGACCCGCCAAGACGTCACCATCGAGAACGGTCAGGTTAGCGGCTACCGGGTCCGGCTGGCGATCTCGTTCAAGTACGAATCCGATCGCTGAGCCAGCGGCAAGCGCCCCAGACGCCATTCCGACACTTGCATTTCCAGGAGGGGAGGGATCATCGCCGCGTCACGGCCGGGCTCGCCTGACTAACAACAACTCTCGCGGGTTGGCGTAGACGTTTGACCGGTACGCGCGCTCCCACCGCCTCCTAACCGGCGGGTTCCGTCTCGTACGCGACCCTGTACTTCCTCATGCCTGGAGCGTTTTCCACTGCGTGTCCACCCCCCGGATCCCAGTCCACCACGCGCGCGGGCCGCCTATCGGCGGGAAGTTGCCTTCTTACTTCCTCCTCAAGAGCCTCACGCAGTCGTTGCCGCTCGAATGGCGTGATGTCCTTCGTTACCAACGCCTCCGTAAGCTCCATACAGCGCATTGTGCTCCGCGCAAACCCTGATCCGGCACGCCAACCTGCAGACCACCGCGATCAATATCCAGGTTGCCGACGAGAAGCGCGCCGAGGCGATCGACTGGCTCGACCCGTTCGGGTGAATCGGGGATCTGTCACCAACGGGGCCTAGCATCGCCCGCATGGCTCGCACACGGGTACGCCGCATTCACGCCGACCTCGACGGCCAGAAACTGCGGTGGGCGATGGGTCTTCCGGCGACAGGGAGTTGTCGAGTACGCAGCATTGAAAGGCGTTGACGGTGACGGCCATCGAGTATCTCTGGCTGGGCGTCGAGCAGTTTCTTCGCGAGTTGCCTGACTCAGAGTGGGAGGAGCTCGCGACCCGTGTGCGTCTGTCCGAGTCGTCCCCAAAGACGCGGAGCTATAAGCGGCGTAGGACATCGCTTTGCGCAGGTTGTCGAAGATGCCCCGGCCCTGACGTATCCCGCCCACGATTGAGGTGAAGTCGTCGTCGGTGATCACCAACGCAGCCGATTCACGGGCGACGTCGTGCCGTGGGCTCCCATCGCAAATGCCGATGTCGGCGGCCCGAAGCGCGGTAGCGTCGTTGACCCCATCGCCGGTCATCCCGACCAGCTCGTGTTGCCTGCAGGTGCCTTCGCGGATGGCGGGGTGGCACATGCGAATCGCGCAGGCGCGCCAGCTATTCGACGACGATGTCGTTGCCGGACACCGATACGGTGCCGCGTCTAAGAGGCCAAACTTTCGTCAGCCTCTTGAACATCGCTCCAAGTCCGGGGATCTTGGCGAAAATCTGTTGGGGTCCGCGGACCATCTGCCCGTCCTCGACGTCGTATGCGGCTTGGTGCCACGGGCAGACCAGTCGCCCGTCCTCGATCGATCCACCCGCCAGGTCTGCGCGCAGATGCCGACACCGCCGCGTGACCGCGAAGTATTTGCCGTCGATGTTTCCAACGGCATACGGTCCCGCACCGGTCACCGTCCCCGGGGGGAGATCGGAAACCGGGCATACTGTGATCTGCTTTGCCATGCCGCCAACCTCCAGTCACCGCCGACGGTCCTCAACACGTCATTGTCCACCTACTCTCGGCCTCACGCGGGAAAACACCCCCAGAACGCCCATCGCAACTGCGACAGGATCTCTACCGGATAGCCTTGGACGGTGGTTCGAGGACGTACCAGTCGCTATTGACGTGCAGCCGTTGGGCTACACATTCGTAGGTCAAACCGATGGCCTCGGATGAGCCGTAATAGTTGCCTACTCGACAGCCGAAGGCTGCGACGATCTGGCGGCGCGCGACACTGGTGAGAGGGTTTCGCCCGATCCGTAGCCAGCACCGCGTCGTCCGACGTCGCCGGCTCAAGCGTGGGAGCACCGGATTATGCAGGGCCACTCTGATTTTGAAAGTGCGTCAGCGTTTGGCCTCAAACCCTCCTGATGGTGGGTAGACGGTGTTTAGATGCCTGATACGTGCGCGAGTTGGCCGACGGCGGCGGTGACCGCCATCGCCAACCCGCCGCCGATCAGGACACGCAGGGCCGGGCGGGTCGCGGTGGTGCCAGCGGCCTTGGCGCCAAGGACGCCGGCAAACGCCAGCCCAGCGAAGGTGACTGCCACCATGAGCCAGATGCGGGTGGTCGCGGTTGGGCCGAGAAGCCCGAGGAACGGAATCAGACCGCCAACCAGGAAGCTGACTGCTGAGGCGGCGGAGGCCTGCAGTGGGCGCGCGGCGGTGGTCTCGGTATGACCGAGTTCGTCGCGCAGGTGGGCCTCCAATGGATCGGAGTCATGCAAGGCTGCCGCTACTTGTTCGGCCAGTTCGGTGGGCACTCCTCGGGATTTGTAGATGTCGACCAACTCGTTCAGTTCGGCGTGCGGGTTCTCGGCGAGTTCGCGCGTTTCCTTGGCGCGGTCGGCGTTCTCCACGTCAACCTGGGAACTGACCGAGACGTATTCGCCTGCCGCCATCGCCATCGATCCCGCCGCGAGTCCGGCCATACCGGCTGTCAGGACGGCGCCGATGGCCGCGCTGCTGGCCGCGACGCCGACCATCAAACTCGCAGTCGAGACCAGCCCGTCGTTGGCGCCGAGAACGGCGGCGCGCAGCCACCCCGCCCGGCCGGCGGTGTGGCGTTCGGAATGGGGATTGACTGCATCGAGGAAAGACAAGGGACACTCCTACTTTCGTGCGTTGAGGAACCGGCTGAAGGGGTGATGCATTTGTAGTGAGCGGACCGCGGCACCGAAAGTCCCGGCGGCGATCACGACCAGTTGGATCCGCTGAGGTATACCGACCCAGCCGATCTCATAGAACGTCAGGCAGCCGAGCCCACTGATCACAAGGATTGCCAACAGCACTCGGGTGACGACGCGCTCCACGGCCGTCCCATAAACGGTGGCCAGATGTTCGATCCCGAACGCGACGACGATGAACGCGATCTGCGACGCGACGCTCGACCCCAGATGCACCAGGTGCTGCCACGAGACGTGACCGGTGAGCTCGAGGCGCTCGCACACGGGATCGGTGGTGGCGATGCAGTCCGGCACGAACAGCGCGTCGGTGACCGTGGTCAACCCGAATACGCCGAGTCCGATCACGACGGCGGTACCCGCCAGGCCATAGGTTAGTAGGCGGGTCAGTCGGCTCGCGACAACCATGTAGACAACCCCGGCGACGACGTCGGCGCAGCGGAAGAGTGCGTGGTAGGGCTGTGAAACCACATAGTGCTCACTAACGAAGCTGTGCAACGGTGACAGACCCGTCGGCAGCACGAACTCGAAAATCCACATCGAATACGCAATGCCTGCGATCATCAGGAGCACGCCCACCTGGAAGGAGCGCTCGGTAAACGGTGTCCTGTGACCCGGGCTGAGGGATTGTTGTGCGCGACGACGGCTGGCTGACCGCACTACCGGTTCCCCAGCGTGCGTGGTGGTCCGGTCGATCAGGGAACCTGTCCGCAACTGACGAGTAATTCTCGGTAGAGCAGGCGATCGGACCCGAGGGGTGTCAGCAGAACGATCCGCGCACGACACAGCGCATGCACCCATTTTCCTGGCTTGATCCACGACGGCAACCAACACGGACCATCGAAGTTGTCTGCACAGGCTCCGGTGATGCTTTCAGTACGAGGCAGACAACCCCCGTCTGTTCGGCTGTCATCCGGTCGAACACCGGCCCGGTGTAAACGTCGAAATGCCAGGCCGGATCGCATTTCTCCCGTCTGACTCTGACTTTGCCCGCGCCTGGCATCAGCATCAGTCGACTGCATCACCGCTTCCAACGGGACCCTAGAGGACAAAGTCCCCTCTATAAGTGAGGGCGGTCGTAGGCGGTATATGCGGCGCCGGGTGACGGCCACGAGGCCACCGAGGCCGGCACGGTTCGCCACCGGTCTCGGCCCTCCTCGAAGAACCTGTCGGCGGCAGGTTATGAAGGGGCCGCCAGATTTCGGTGGATGCGGGCTCGAGCGCCCAGGGCAGTTTCAGATGTCGTGGCGGTGGTCGCGATGGGGACCCTGTGGCGAGTTGGTCGGTGTTTAAGGCGACGTCCTCTGTAGTCGTCAAGTCGGATTCCGGTGCTGCTGTGATGTCGGAGGCGTTCAAAGGAGCTGCCGTCCTGGAAGTCGCTCCGGCGCGGGTGGGGCGGCCAGGTGTTCGCGGATGAGCGACCTTCGGTCGGCGTCCTAAACCACGGCCGGTCTTCAACTCCGTTCAGGCAGGGTCACGCCCGTGCCATAGCCGGCCGCATCCCGCGGATGCCCGTGCAGGGGAACAGCGGCGGCCCCCAAGAGGGGTTGGTGCGATTCATCGTGACTTTGACGTCGAAGACCCAGAAGTTCTGCGAGTTCCGCGGCTGCGGTGATTGGTCGGCTCAAATATCGGAAATGACTTGGACATACTTGCCGCCTTTTGGTGCTGTATCGGCGGTTCGGATGAGCGGCGCAGTTCGACCTCCCCGACGCCCTGGTCGTCGAAGTAGTTGCGTACGCGTGCACGCACGGTGGACCAGACGGTGTCGGGATCGGCGCCGGCCAGTAGTTGCAGCCGGATTTCGCGGTCGGCGGGCTTGTGGTGAATCACCTGCACGCGGTAGACGCCCGGGCTTCCTTCGATGACCGTGACGAGGCTGAGCGGCGCCAGCGTGATGGCGTGTTGTCCGTTGCGGGCGGGCAGCGCGAGGAGGTCGTCCTTGCGGCCGGTGATCCGCAGGGCCGGGTAGGCGCTGCCGCACGGGCACGGCTCGGGGGCGAGCAGAGCGCTGTCACCTTGGTCGTAGCGGATGAGCGGCATCACCCGGTTGGCAAGACTGGTGACCAGCGTTGGCCGATCCCTGAGTCGACGAGGCGCTAGCGCGACTGCCCTCGCCGTGCTGGTTCCCGGCGGGGGCAAGCGATACGCGGTGTGTTTCACCTTTCAGACCACCGATCCCGCGGATCCCCACCTACGGCCGAGATTCGGCCACCATCGCCAAAGGCTTCCAAGTCAGGCTCCAACTCCTTGGTGACGAATGCCAGCTGGAATGATGACTTTGTACCGTGGTTTCACTGATATGTGCGCTCCGATGATTGTTGGTGGTGCCCAACCGTATGCGGGGTGATCGCAAATTGAAATATTGCTCGGATTCTCATCTTTGAGGAGGACCGAAATGCGTAGTAGAAAGCCGTTGCTCGCTGCGGCGTGTACAGCTGCATTGCTCATACCGATCGCGGCGTGTTCAAGCCACTCGGCGCCGTCGGCCAACTCCCCGCTCGCCGATTCCACGCGTGCCAACGCGTTGTCGGCGATGCATGGTGAGGCGTTGGCGCACGCGAAGTATCTGGCCTATGCCACTCAGGCGCAGCAGGCCGGGCGGGTCCAGGCGGCGCAGGAGTTCACCAACGCCGCGCAGACCGAGCACGCCGATCATTTTGCGCGAGAAGCTGACCTGATCGGCTTCGGCGGTGATATCGCCGCGAACCTGCGTGATGCGATTAGCGGTGAGACCACCGAGGTCAACACCACTTACCCGGGTTTCGCCAAGCAGGCTACCGCCGACAGCGACCCGGCCGCGTCGTCGTCGTTCACTGAGATCAGCGCCGATGAGGCGACCCACCTCAAGGACTTTCAGACCGCGCTGACCGCGGTCACCAGTCCGGGCGGTGGTGTCTCGGTGCCGGTGGGCGTGGCGGTCGCGCCGGTGGTGATTGTGGCGGGTCCTGCGCGGTCGTCGGGGGCGACGCTAGCGAATTTGCGCACGGCGCTGCAGGGTGAGGCGTTCGCCTACGCCAAGTACATGCGCTACGCCGACCAGGCGCGCCGCGACGGCAACCCCGCCGTCGCGCAATTGTTCACCAAGACCGCTGATGTCGAGTTGAATGAGCACTTCGCCACGTTCGCGACGCTGGCGGGGCTGGTAGCCGCCGACACCAATGTGAACCTCAAAGACGCGATCGCCGGTGAACAGCACGAATCTGGCGTGATGTATCCGGACTACGCCCGGCAAGCCGATCAGGCCGGAAACCCGCAGGCCGCCGACCTGTTCCGAGAAATCGCCGGTGACGAGAAGTCTCATCAACAGGCATTCGAAAAGGCCCTGACCGTTTCGTGACCGCACGCAGCACCTGAACCGGGCAACGAAGCTCCGGAGAAATTCGTTTCCGGCTCAAGTTCCTGGCGATGTGCCCGAAGAACAGCGGATTGCAGGTCGCTGCGCTGGACAACGAAGTTATGGGCGATTGCGGAACCGCCCGTCTCACGGCTGTTCCTCGATCGGCCAGTCCCTGCCCGGGGGAGCGGTGCGTGGTCGTTGGCGGTAACCGAACCGGCCCTAGTCGGAGTGGGCGGGCCAATCACGCTGCCCACCGAATTCGATTCTGGCCATTGAAGTACTACAGCGGTCCAGCGGGAGCACACGATGATTCATCTGATGCATCATCGGCAGTGTCGCCGCAGATCAGTGTCTCGAAAGACGTTGGCAAAGAGCGTATTTACCAGTAACCCAGTAAAGCACTAGCTTGTCAGAATATCTATTCTCGGATGTCGCGCAACGGAATTCACTCGCGGGTCTATTGGAGAAAGTCGCGCTCGGCCCGTTCGGGACGTCGCGCAGCCGAACGCGCGCTATTCAGTTGAGCGATCTCCCGCTAAAAGCCCGTACAGCGGATTTTGCGCTGCAGCAGTGCGGGTTTCGGTACCGGCAGCAGTGACGTAGCGCTGCGAGGTCGTCATGGACTCGTGGCCAAGCAACTTCGGCACCCACAAATAAGGGCGCCGCCGGCGGCCAGGCGGCCAGTCCCCCGGCGGGGGAGCGCTGCCTGGTTGTGGCGGGGAACCGGGCCGCCCGGCCGTCGAGATAGTGCTCGAGGACCTCGACCAACACGGGTTCGATGGGGACCCGGCGGTCCTTACCGCCCTTGCCGCGGACGTGGATGACGGCCCCCTCGTTGGTGCGTCGAACATCACCGACGTTGGCGCGCAGAAGTTCATCGGCGCGCAGCCCGGCCAGCAGCGCGGTCAAGATGGGGGCGCGGTCGCGGTCGATCCAGTCACTGCGTCGCCGCGGCTGCGGGTCGGTGTTCAGGGCCGCCAGAAGTGCGGCGACCGAGTCGGTCGGTAATGCTTTGGGCAGCGTCTTGGCGAGCTTGGGGCGGCCGACCAGCGGCATCGGGTTGGCCGCGATCAGTTCCGAGGTGCAGAGGAAGGTCCACAGGACGTTCCATGTCGACCAGCACCGTTGAATCGTCGCGGCTTCATGGGTTCTCGCGTATGCCGCGAATGCCGTGCGCATGGTGCCGGTGGTGACGTCGGCCAGGGACATCCGCGCTCGGTCCCTCGTGTCTCCGCCGGCGATGAGGGTCGCGATCGCGTCGAAGTCTTGGCAGTATGCCTTCATGGTGTGTGCCGACTGTTTACAACGGTGAACGCCAGCGCGCGCGAGGTACGGGAGCAGCGCGCTGCTGCTCTCTCTACTACTGATGATCGTCGACGTAGTAGAAGCCCAATGCTATCCGCCACGCGATGCGGAACGATTGCCGGCGGTTACTCTCCGCGGGACCAACACGCGTCACAGGCTAAACAGCTGATTCGGCCTGGGGACCGTTGCCTGCCAGCCGAACTCGTGGTCCAGCCGGGTGCGCAGGGTGTCCGCTGGCTGGGGTTCGCCGTGGACCACGAAGACCCGTCTCGGTGGTGTGCCGATTTGGGAGGCCCAGCGGATGAGTTCGCCGGCGTCGGCGTGCGCGGAGAGCATTTGTAGGTTTGCGACCTGCGCATTGATCGGGATCCACTCACCGTGGATCCTGACGTACCGCTCACCGGCGGCGATGGATCGGCCGCGGGTACCCGGCACCTGATAACCGGTCAGCATGATCGTGTTGCGCGGATCCGGAGCGAATGCCTTGAGGTGGTGCAGGATCCGGCCGCCGGTAGCCATGCCGCTGGCCGAGATCACGATCTTGGGCTCGCGGCTGGCCGAGATCTTCATGGACTCCTCGGCCTCCCGCGTGTACGTGGCCATGGCGCACATGTCCTCGTAAACCTCCGGCGGCAAGCGGTGGTCACGATGATAGGTGCCCAGCAAATCGCTGGCGTTGATCGCCATCGGACTGTCCAGGTAGACCGGGATGTCCGGCAGCCGCCCGGCGGAGCGCAGCTGCCACAGGTAGTAGAGCAGCGTCTGGGCCCGACCCACCGCGAACGCCGGTATCACCACGGTGCCGCCGCGTTCCACGGTTGCGTCGATGACTTCGGCAAGGGCGTCGGCGGGGTCGGCACGATCGTGCAGGCGGTCGCCGTAGGTCGACTCCATCACCAGGTAGTCCGCGGCGGGCACCGGGTCGGGGTCGAGCATGACCGGATCGTCGTAGCGGCCTAGATCGCCGGTGAACACGATGCGGCGGCCGTGCCACGCCAGGTCGACGGTTGCCGCCCCGAGAATGTGCCCGGCACGGCGGAACATCACGACCGGTCCTTCGCCCGGCAGGCTGAACTCCTGCCCGAACGGATGGGTGTCGAACAACTCGATTGCCCGACGGGCGTCCTCGCTGTCATACAGCGGCAAGGCGGGGTGATGCTTGCTGGCCTTGTGCTTGTTGAGGAACGCCGCATCACGCTCCTGCAGGTAGGCGCTGTCACGCAGGATGATCTCGGCGACCGCGGCGGTTGCTTCGGTGGACACGATCGGCCCGCGGAATCCGTCGCGCACCAACCGGGGCAGGTAGCCGGTGTGATCGAGGTGGGCGTGGGTCACGACGACTGCGTCGATACTCGAGGGGTCGACGGCAAGTGGTGCCCAGTTGAGCTCGCGAAGGTTCTTCAAACCCTGGAACAGGCCACAGTCCACAAGGATTCGCTTGCCTTCGGTTTCCAGGAGGTGTTTGGAGCCCGTAACCGTGCTTGCCGCGCCCAGGCTGCGCAAAGTGAGGTCGGTTTTACGCGCTCGGCTGTCACCGGAGGCCATGTCCCCAGTCTCCCAGAGGCAGCGCGGACGAATAACAACTGACTGGAACAGCGGCCTCGCTACTCACACGACATCGCTCTCAGGTTGAACCCAGTCACGGGGCCAGACTGCAGTCCCATCGGGAGCGAACCCCGCGATAAAGGCTCACCAAACGGGTAGCGAAGACCAGGCTTCAGCGCGGTCGAGACCGCCGCGGCGACAGTCCGCGAAATTCGCATCGCCGAAGTGACCCGCCAAGACGTCACCATCGAGAACGGTCAGGTTAGCGGCTACCGGGTCCGGCTGGCGATCTCGTTCAAGTACGAATCCGATCGCTGAGCCAGCGGCAAGCGCCCCATACGCCATTCCGACACTTGCATTTCCAGGAGGGGAGGGATCATCGCCGCGTCACGGCCGGGCTCGCCTGACTAACAACAACTCTCGCGGGTTGGCGTAGACGTTTGACCGGTACGCGCGCTCCCACGCCTCCTAACCGGCGGTTTCCGTCTCGTACGCGACCCTGTACTTCCTCATGCCTGGAGCGTTTTCCACTGCGTGTCCACCCCCCGGATCCCAGTTCACCACGCGCGCGGGCCGCCTATCGGCGGGAAGTTGCCTTCTTACTTCCTCCTCAAGAGCCTCACGCAGTCGTTGCCGCTCGAATGGCGTGATGTCGTCCGTTACCAACGCCTCCGTAAGCTCCATACAGCGCATTCTGACTTGTCTCGGACGTTACTGATCCCGCTGGAATGTGTCCGCGATGCGTGTATGGAGTTCCAGGCCGCGGGCGTCGTCGGGAATCTGTGGTGGTTCCAGCGTCAACGTCTCGCCGTTGGAAGCTGCGTCCGCGTCAGTACCGGTGGCCTTGTCCCGGCGCTCGGATGCTTGCGGTGTGGCGCGTTCCAGGAATCGGAGCAGTTCGACAGGGAAGGGAAGTACCAGGGTGGAATTCTTCTCTGCGGCGACCTCGACGACGGTCTCCAAGAGTCGCAGTTGCAGCGCGGCTGGATGCTCGGCCATGACCTCGGCTGCTTGGGCCAGCTTTTCGGACGCCTGAAGTTCGCCCTCGGCGGTGATGACGCGAGCCCGTCGCTCACGCTCCGCCTCGGCTTGGCGTGCAATCGACCGCTTCATCGAATCGGGCAGCACTACATCCTTGATTTCGACGCGGTCGATCTGAACACCCCAGCCCAACGCGGGACTGTCGATCATCAACTCCAGCCCCTGATTGAGATGCTCGCGATTTGACAGCAGGTCGTCCAGATTGCTCTTGCCGATGATCGAACGCAGTGATGTCTGTGCAACCTGGCCAATAGCCGACACGTAGTCCTGCACGTCGACAGCCGCACGCACCGGATCTGAGACCTTGAAATAGATGACAGCATCCACACGGACGGTCACATTGTCGCGGGTGATGCCGTCCTGGGCGGGGACCGGCATCGTGATGATCTGCATGCTCACTTTTTCGAGGCGATCGGCGATCGGAATCAACATCGTGAGTCCCGGTTCGCGGAGGCCGGATTGCACACGGCCGAACCGGAAGACGACGCCGCGTTCGAACTGCTTGACGACCTTAATATTCGTTCCGAGCCAAAGCACACCGATGCCGAACGCTGCGGCCAGTGCGTAGAGGGTGATCATTTTCTATCTCCAATCTGCCCGGGCTTCGGCTGTGTACTCGTTAGCGAGCTCGGGCTGCTATTACCGATGGAACGCCACTTCCTCCGACAAAGCGAGTGAACCTGATCGCGGGGAAGATCCATGCAGTTCCAGCGCTGTACCCGATCGCCCGCATCAGATCGCGCAGCGCCAGGAAGCTCACGGCGAATGCACCTGCGCCGATCGCGGCTGTCGCGCACACCGCCCAGATGTAAACGCTGCCGGAGGCTCCGGCACGGCCGGCCAGGCGCGATGCCATGTACGGCGGCAAGCAGAGCGACGGGAGGCACCGCGGCGGCTCCGATCTGAACGACGATGCGCGGGATGTAGGCAGCACGGCATGCGCGATGTTGCCGGTGAGGCTCACCGTGGTCGCGCCAATCAGGGATTCTTTGCTATTGCGCCGGAGCCAAAGTGACCTTGTCCTCTGGCCGTGCGCGGGCTCTGGTCGAAGAATCAGGATGACGTAGCCGCGCACGGGGTTTTTGAGCCCGTTTTGTTGCGTCGTGAGGAGAGGTGTTTCCGATGACCGAGGCCACGTCAGCCATCCCGTTTTCCGTCTGGCGGAAGATCGCCATGGCTACCTGGCGTCCCAGGACAGACCCGATGATTTCGGCCACGATTGACATCGAAGCCTCCCAGTTGCTTGGGTACATCGACCACGTCCGCCATGCCACTGGCCAGCACGTCACCCCGGTGGACCTGGTGGGTCGGGCTGCCGGCAAGGTCGTCGAAGCCCTGCCGGGGCTCAACGGCCGGGTCGTGTTTGGCAGCTTCCTGCCGTCCCCCACCATCGACTGCTTCTTCGTTGTATCGCTTCGGACAGATCCGGTATCTGGAGTCGAGGCAGCCAGGACCGATCTATCCGGGACCGTTGTGCGCCGCGTCAATGAAAAGCCGCCCTGGGTGATCGCCAAGGAGCTGGCCGATCGTGCTGGCCGCATCCGCCATGACAATGACCCACAGTTCAAGCAGATAAAGACCATGGTCAAGGGGCTGCCGCCGTTGCTGCTCCGCCCGCTGATGGAGGGCATCGGATTCGTCACCGAGAGCCTCCAGTTGCCCCTTCCCTTCCTCGGGCTCGAGGCCCGCCCATACGGCTCCATACTCGTCAGCAACGTGGGGACCTACGGCCTCGACACGGCCTCTGCCCCGGTGCCTACGTTCTGCCACGTGCCCATCACGATCCTGCTGGGTGCTGTGACCGACAAGGTGTTGGCTCGAGACGGTCAACCCGTCATTCGTCCGGTGCTGCCCCTGACGATCAATCTGGACCACCGGTTCGTCGATGGCTACCAGGCGGCGACGATGGCCCGCATCTTCCGCGAGTACCTGGATGATCCCGCCGCCTTCGACCCGGTGCCTACTCCCATCCCGCCACGCAAGAGGCAACACGCCTCCGTGCGGTCCAACGGGAAGAGCCCAGCGACCGCGCGGGCAGGAAGGCCGGACTAGTGGTGTGTCCTGCAATAAATTGATGATTAGTTGATATGATGCGCACCATGAGGCGACCCGTTCCGGCTTTGTCGGTGTCTGCAGGCCAGCGTGAGGTTCTTGAGTCTGTGGCGCGGTCGCAGTCCGCGCCGCATCGCGAGGTGGTCCGGGCGCGGGCGTTGTTGATGGCGGCCGACGGTCTTGCGAACACCGCTATTGCGCGGGCGTTGTTGGTGTCGCCGGCGTCGGTCAGCGGGTGGCGTGCCCGGTTCGCCGAGGAGGGGCTGGTCAGGTTCGCGCAGGTCCGCGGGGGCCGGGGTCGGAAGAAGACGATCCCGCAGGAGAAGATCGACGAGATCGTGGATCTGACACTGCACTACCGCCCGGAGGGCGAAACCCATTGGAGCTGCAGGACCATGGCCGCGGCGGCCGGGGTGTCGAAATCGACTGTGCAGCAGGTGTGGTCGGCGCGGGGCCTCAAACCGCACCGGGTCGAAACGTTCAAGCTGTCCAACGATCCGAAGTTCGAGGAGAAGCTGGTCGATGTCGTCGGGCTTTATCTGAATCCGCCGGAGAAGGCGATCGTGTTGTGCGCCGATGAGAAGTCCTCCGTGCAGGCGCTCGACCGCACCCAGGCATCGCTGCCGATGGTCAAGGGGCGAGGAGAGACGATGACCCACGACTACAAGCGCCACGGCACCACCACCCTGTTCGCCGCGCTGAACGTGCTGACCGGCATGATCATCAGCCAGTGCATGCCTCGGCACCGGCATCAGGAATGGTTGAAATTCCTCAAGACCATCGACCGTCAGGTGCCCAAGGACCTGCAGATCCACCTGATCTGCGACAACTACGCCACCCACAACCACGAAGACGTCCGGACGTGGCTGGACAAACACCCGCGGTTCCACCTCCACTTCACCCCGACATCGTCGTCGTGGCTCAACCTCGTCGAACGCTGGTTCCGGGAGCTGACCGACAAAGCGTTGCGGCGCGGCGTGTTCCACTCCGTGCCCGACCTCGTCGCCTCCATCCAGGAATACATCGACGCCCACAACGACGACCCCAAACCCTACGTGTGGACCGCCACCGCCGAGTCCATCCTCGCCAAAGTTGCACGCGGCCGGATCACCCTCGAAAAAGTCAGCTAAATACAGGACACACCACTAGGTCCAGATCGTCTGCCACGGCCCGAACACCGCGGGCACATCGCGCCACGCAATCCCACACCGGTACCGGTAAATGATGCCCTCAACCATCGACCGAGCATCCTGAAAAGGCCTGCCCCGCTTACCCGTCCGGACCGGAAGCAGATCCTCGATCAACGATCACTGAGCATCGGTAAGCAACTGAAACCGCGACATCACTCAAGCCTCAGGCACAACACCCGAAACCTTTGTCAGACACGCCCTAGTCGCCGAACCATTGGGGGCCGCCGCGCCATTGGCGGCTCGGATGCACCACCAGTACTGAGCAGTCGGGGTGCGCGAAGAGCGGATGGGTGTGTGGGCCAATGAGACGTGCCACCTGATCGGCGCTGGCGTCGCCGATGACCACCAACCCAACGTGGGCGTCCTTATCGGCCAGGTATGCGACCACGCCGCTATGCGCGGCGCACAACGACACCTCCACGTCTGGGTAACGAGGGCGCCACGCGCTGAGTCGCTGATCGAGCGCTTCATAGGGCATGGCCCCGAGATCCCAGCGCCACACACCCAGCGCCACCAGAACCGCGTTACGCAGCCTCGCCTCCTCCAAGGCGTACTGCACGACCGCGTCATTGCCGGGTTCGGCATCGACAACCACCGCGATGCGGTCACCGTTCGACAGCAAGCCGTCAACGCTGCGAATCACCGCCACAGGGCAATGCGCGTGGGTGGCCAATCCGGCCGCGGCCGAGCCCAACCACCTGCGGGCCACACGTCCAACCCCCACTGATCCGACACAGATCATCGACGCGCCAATCGATTCCGCAACCAACGCTGTCTCGACGTTACCGGGGCGATCGATGGTTTCGACTCTCACCGATCGGCCGGTGGCCTTGACCGCTGTGTCTGCCGCATTCAGGACTTCCTCACTCGACAGCGATCGAGAGCCGACATTGTCGCGACGACCGATCCACTCTGCTTTGGGCTCGACGACATGCATCAGGCGCAGCGGCACGTCGCGGCTGACTGCTTCGTCGATCGCCCAGAAGGCGGCGTTGATGGCTGCCTTCGAGCCGTCGACCCCAACCACAACCGGGCCCGTCGCATCGTTGCGCGACATCGCACACACTCCTGAGGTGATCGTCACACGCCGTGACTGCGCGGCATACGGGCACCCACGCTATCGGGCGGCTGAGCATTCGCCAGGAGTCGTTAGACCTCATTTACAAACGCTGTCGGTCATCTGCCGGAGGCGATCCTTCGACGCCAACAGCACACCCGGGTATGCCACCTAAGGAGCTGTGGCCGGAGATCTTGCGCAAGATCGATGGACCTGTAGGGGCTGATACACCGGCGGATGAGATCGAAGACCGTGACGACGCGGAGGACGAGTACGACCCGATGGAATCTGTGAAAGCGTACGATGGTCCTACTCTGACCGCGCGAAGAGACTCACCAGTGGAAGGCTGTCGCGCCCCCACTTGCACTATCGAGGCCCCGCCCCCCGCGATACGGGAATTCAGCCCTCAGACGGTGAAGGACGAGGACGACTTTTAACGACGGCCTTGGGGGACGGTGTTGCTCCTCACTTGGGAGCGACACCACTCTGGCGGTATTTCTCTGAGTCCCTTCCACGAGGGGATGCCGCAGGCCGTCGTGGCGGTATTCGCGATATTGCACCGTGCCGACGTACATCGGTCTGACCCAGTGCGGTGCCCGACGACGGGACAGCTCAGCGGGATCGATTCCGGCGCGGTCTTGCGCTCAATCGGGGCGAGGATCTGACCAAGCATGTTGCGAGCCGCGACGGTGAAGCTGGAGCCGACCTGACCGAGCACTACCCGGCGGTTATCCGGTGCCGTTTGTTGAGCGTGCCTGTCCATATGCGCAACCGGAAAGTCAATTCCGATGTCGGTCACGTCGCCGTGGGATGACGAAGTGCGTCACGATCGCGAAGGCCAGGGGGACGAGGGTGGCAGCGAGCATGGTGAATCGGACGCCGTTGGTGAAGTCCCAGCCCAGCGTGAGTCCCGACGCCTGCTGGAGCAGATTGGGGTCGAAGCGAGACATGCCCGGACACTGTGCGAGCGAGCTTCTCACCGCGTCCACGGCGTGCTGGGCTTGCTGCGCGGTTAGCCCGCGAGAATGTGCGTCGGTCAGCCACTGGCGGTGAAAGAACAGGTTGAACAACATGATGTAGACCGTCGGTCCCAGTGCGTATCCGGTCGTGCCGAACGTTGAGCGCATGGCGGTCACCGAACCGGCCTTTTCCGGTGGGGCATAGGCAAGGACGGTGTCAGAGGACGGGGTGGCGGCAAGGTCGGCACCGAGGTTGAGCAGCCAGGTAGCCAGCACCAGAGTCCACAGCGCCATGGTGGGCGCGGCGGTGATCGCCATCACCAGCCCGCTGGCGACCAGCACGAGCAGACCCGCGATCAGCACCGGACGGGCGGTGTACTTGCCGACCAGGTGTCCAGCCCAGAGGCTCGCCCCCGCCAGCAGCACGGTGCCCGGCAGATACACCAACCCGATGCTCTGCGACGAAGAGCCCGAGGATGGTCCCACCGAACTGCCCCAGCACGACACTGAACCCCCGCAGAGAAAGCTGATCGTCAGTACCGCTAGCACCGCCACCACGAACCCGGGGCGGGCGAACAGTGCGAGATCTAGGGCCGGGTTTTGGACCTGGATTGCACGTTATGCCGCCAATGACAGCGCACCGAGCTCTAGCATTGGGCCGTGCCGTCGCCTTTCCAGCTACCCGACGACCCCGTTATTAGCTATGTGATCCCCTTGGTGCTTACAAGCCGCGGTGACGGCGGTGACTGGAGGCTGGAGGAGATCGCCGGAACGGGGTTCCTCGTCGCGGAGGGACGTGGACTCGGTGTTACTGCTCGCCACATTGCCCATAACCTCGAAAGAGGCACTGCAGCTGCAGTATTCGCACAAGCAGATGGCACTTGGAGGGCAGTGCAGATCCTGAAGTTTGAACAGCATCCGGTCGAGGATGTTGCACTATTCCGTCTTCCGGCAGACGACTACTACTCGCCATTCTCAGTCGTCGCTTCACAGCATTACTCATCAGCGGAGTACTCGGTGTGGGGGTATCCCGAAGACGAGCACCACGACCGCATGGCCGCCGGCGGCTCGGCTCCGGATCTCGTCTATTCCGCTGGCCACGTTCGGCGACGTGTCTCCCATGAACTACCCAGCGTGGCGCCTGGGCGTAGCTTCTACGAGCTCAGTACTCCAGCGGGTCACAAATGCTCGGGCGCTCCTGTTTCTGAACTTACTAACCCATGGCACGTCATCGGCGTTTATGTGGGCGAACACAGAAGCGACACGGGAACTCTCGCAGTCGGATATGCGACACGCACCGAGGCGCTGCATGCTCATTGGCCGGCGCTGTTCGGCACCGCGAAATTGTCGACGCTATGCGTGGCCGGACGCGCCTGATCGGGTCCGCTTCTGTCTCAAAGGTTCCGGATGTCGTCCAGCCACCTATCGCCCGCCGAGTTAGGTGAACCCACTTTCTTTGGGTGCTGCGTCCGCCCTCGTTTCAAGGTGTGCTCCGTTGCCAGCCGATGTTCTTGAACAACGGCACATACTCGGCTGGCACGTGAAGCCGATTCTCGAGGTGTTCCGATTGTGGGATAATCGGTGGGCTCGAGCAGCACACCGCTGTCAGACGACAGTCGATCACCAAGCGGTCGGGTGCCCGCTTGCCCGCCAAGAACCGCAGCTCAAAAGCCTACAACCACAACGGCTCCGACCCGAAGATGCTCCTTCCGTTTCCGTCGTCGCGGGCAGTTGCGACCAGATCACAGGCCTTTTCAGCCGCCCCAACCCGCAATCGCTGCGATGTCCTCGGGAAACTGGACTCCTGCGCCCGGAAAAACTGACCCCCACCGTGTACCGCAAGTGCCGGTTTCGCCGTTTCGAGCCAGCCGCGCCACGTCGTGGGCAGAGGCTTGTTCTAGTCGTACTCGCGCGTCACGACTTCTCTGATGCAACCGCAATCTACCTGCACGCGCGACCTACGGGATGACACAAGACCATTGCGACGCGCCGGGGGTGCGGATGGCCGATCCGGTCTCCTTGCATGAACCACCGATGGTTGCCGATCTGGCCACAGCGCCGCTACGCTGCCACCTGTCCCCACCGATGAACGACTCCCATTTGCCGTGGACCAACAAGGGGCCCGGTCAGGGACCGGCGACTACTGGCACGACGCGCTGAAGGAACTCGACTTGATCGGCCTTGACCTGCGGGTCGAGATACAGCTCGAAATGGGAGAACGCGTAGCGCCGGAGTTCTCCATGCGGCGCACGTTGTGCCGCTTTGACGGCCGGCGCGGTCGGGGTGACCGGGTCATTGTCGCATGCGCACACCAACAGCGGCATCACCAGGCGCGACGTCTTACGCCCCGGGCGGTATTGTAAGAGCCGCAGCACCAGCCGAGCCGTAATTTCGTTGCGCCACAATGATTCAGGCGGAACAAGCGCCTCCAACCCCGGTTTGGCACCGGGTGCGGTTATCGCTGCAACAGTGCCGTGATCCCCTACGGCTGGCACGAGAAGGGGTGGATGGCCGCGCCACGCGGCGACCTGGTCGCGCAGGCCCGCGACCATAAGACGGAGGCCATTCTTCAGCGGCACCCACCTGAGCGATCCCATCAGCGTGGGAATGCCGTCGGTGAATGGAACCTGGGCGATCACCGCCGCGATGCGCGGATCGGTCGCCCCCACTTCCAGAACATGACCCCCACTGAACGACGTGCCCCACAGCACAATCCGATCCGGCTCGACTCCGTCGAGCTGGCGTGCCCACCGCACGACCGCCCGGTAGTCAGCGATCTGGCGATTAATGTCAAGCAGCTGACGGGGCTCCCCGCTTGATGCACCGAAGTGACGGAAGTCGAAAAGGACGACCGCGTACCCGGCAGCGCAGAACGCCTCGGCATAGGCGGGCAGACCATCGTCTCGGGTCGCCGAGAAACCGTGAGCCATTACCACGCAGGGCATGCCGCGGTCGGTAGCCGCAGGGCGATAGACGTAAGCCGCGAGCTGCTCGCCATCAGATGGGATGCGGATATCTTGGCGTTCCGGCACCGCTGTTTCCTTCCCCCAGAGCTACGGATCGGAAAACGGACACCAATCGCCGATCAACGCTGCAAGTTCCCACCGGACTAGCAGGCGATGTTGCGGAATCAGCTAGACAAGCTTATCGGCCACGGACCGAGATCGACTCCCGGCGACAGGAACGCGTCGGGTCGTCGCGGGGCACGATCCCACGCCCGCAGGCAGCGCAGTGGTACACCTGCGGATGACATCGACGACTGGGACGACCCGGAGGGCGCGGACGACCCCGCGGAATCCGCGCAGGCCGACGAAGACGGCTGGACTCCGTGTGCACGGAGAGACGGTCGAGATGATCGCGAAGGTAGACCACATCATCGCGGCGGTGCGCTCGATGGGAGGAAGAGGACTGGGACAGCTTGTACCCAGACGATGATCCTTTCGACGCCGGCGACTTCGACGAACCAGAGGAAACCGATCCGGCGATCAAATTTCGAGATCGTGTAGTGGGTTTGGGATGACCTTGAGGTCGACACGTCCGCTGCGGCGGAGTCAACACTGCTACTCGGTCGCCATCATCGCGCACCTTTCTCGGGATGCATGGCGCCGTGCAGTTTTTTGTGCATGGTCAGGCGAGGTCGGGCGGAAGCGCCCATGCCACGGAGAACCCGTCCCGATCGACCTTCGGTTCCAGTTTCACCAGGCCACCCATCTGGAAGCCGACCACCTGGGCCTGCTCGTCGCCTACGACCAGCAACGAGGCAAGCCTGCCGAGGAAAGGCGTGTGGCCGACGAGCGCAAGCGACTGGTGCTCGGTGTCCGCTCGAAGCCACTGCGCGACCGGTACCACCGGGTCATTCGGCGCAAGACCCGGTCGAGCCTCGACACTCGGCTCCACGCCGATCTCCCTCGCAAGCAGCTGCGCAGTCTGCTCTGCGCGCAGCTTTCCGCTGTGCAGGCAGCCGCTGATCCGGACGTCAGCAGCCCGGGCTCTCTTAGCAACCCGCTGCACCGCCGCTCGACCGGCATCCGTGAGGGGTCGCTCGGGATCCTCTGTTTGGGTCGTCGCCTGACCGTGCTGCATCAAGTACAGGTCCATTTCGGTCACCTCCTCGGGCTCGTTCCTCGCCCGCATCCTCCTCGGCTGGTTCAATCCTGACAGGGCGTACGAAGTCGATCCTGCGATT
Source organism: uncultured Actinomycetota bacterium (assembly GCA_963813275.1). Lineage (GTDB taxonomy): Bacteria > Actinomycetota > Actinomycetes > Mycobacteriales > Mycobacteriaceae > Mycobacterium. The sequence goes on from CAWEYH010000014.1 coordinate 506,302, forward strand.
CACCTCCGTCGGCAACGCCGATCAGCCAGGCTGGTAGTGGGTCACGAAGGGGGCTGTGGTCGATGCGCGGGTCCATTCCTGGCTGGTTACGAGCTTCGGCTGCGTTGCCATTCGTCGCAGTTGTTGCGCTGCAGACGGCAGGCGATGTCGGCGCTGACCCGGAGGCAGAGGCAACGGACGTCATCACAGTCGCGGCCGTCGACGCCAACGGTGAACCGGCCAATGGCTATTGGGTGACGGACCGGCTCACCACTTCGGTCAGCCTCAGCGGATGCTCCGGCCCGTCGCCGGCCGCTGTGGGCAACAACATCTACTCCTGCGATCCGAGTGAGGCCGGCGCCAATATATGTTGGCCGGCCCCCGCGTCGCTGTTGTGCGTGCGCGATCCGTGGAGCAGGGCACTTCGTCGTTTTGTCTCCCCTGGCGCACTCCCTGCGGTGGACCCCCCGGAAACACCGATGCCATTCGCGCTGGTTCTGGATGACGGCACCCGCTGCGTGCTACGCGCCGGCGACGAGTGGGGCGGCCGGGCTGACGGCCTGGTCCCGGCATACGGCTGCGGCATGACGAGCTGGTCGTATGCGGTTCTGGCATCGCCTGACCAGGACCTCGCGGCGGCGATTGACCGCTCGCAACCGTTGTGGAGGGTGCAGACCGGCGACGTTGGTCCGCCTACCGCCGGATTCTGGCCCCCGCGGCCACGCAAGGTGGCGACCGCGTGGTTCGCGGGCAACGCCGCCGGCTGAGCTTCGCGTCGTAGCCGACGAAGTAACGATCAATCACCAGAAGCCCGAACCCGCGCTGCAAGTGATTTACACCAACGCGCTGGCTGAGTGCGGAATGATTGCCCACGTCCGTGATCAGCGGACGCAGCGAGGGGATTCCGATGCGCGTTGGCTTGCCATCCGGGTGTTCCCGTTTTGCTCATGACTTGGCGGCGCGGGACTGTCTGAATAACGGTGGATCTGGTCTTGGTCTGACACGCCGGGCGTGAGCTTGGCGGGAAGGACTGATGATGTCCGAAACACTCGAATCTGTGGCGATCGATGTGGATCACAAGGAGCTTGCCGAGCAGTTGCTCGCCCAGGCAAAAGAGCAAGGTGTGGAGTTGGTAGGCCCCAACGGCCTGCTCAATCAGTTGACCGAGAACGTGCTGGAGACCGCGCTGGATGCCGAGATAGCCGAGCACTTGGGCTATGACAAGCATGACCCGGCCGGGCGCGGCAGCGGCAATTCCCGCAACGGCAGCAGATCGAAGACGGTGTTCACCGAGATCGGGCCGGTCGAGATCGAGGTGCCCCGCGACACCAACAGCAGCTTCGACCCGGTGATCGTGAAGAAGCGTCAGCGTCGGTTGACCGGCGTCGATGAGATCGTGTTGTCGCTGACCGCCAAGGGATTGACCACCGGGGAGATCGCGGCGCATTTCGACGACGTCTACGGCGCGACGGCCTCCAAGGACACCATCTCGAAGATCACCGACAAGGTGATCGAGGAGATGACCGAATGGTGCAACCGACCGTTGGAGTCGGTGTATCCAGTGGTGTTCATCGACGCGATCTTCGTCAAGGTCCGCGACGGCCAGGTCACCAATCGCCCCATCTATGTGGCCATCGGGGTGACCTGTGCCGGCGAGCGCGACATCCTCGGGCTGTGGCCGGCGACGGCGGCGAGGGGGCGAAGTTCTGGCTGTCGGTGCTCACCGAGATCAAGAACCGCGGCACCGCCGATGTGTGCATCGTGGTCTGCGACGGGCTCCCGGGTTCGATTCCCGGCAGCTCCACCAGAAGGGCCGCAGAGATGCGGCCCTTTTTTGGATCACGAGTACGAGCCGACACGGTGCAATTGAGAAAATTACGTTGCGATTTGAGCGATGTTCCCGAGCGTATTGCGCTCATCCACGAGCAACCGGATGGGGACACGTGCCGCTACCCCTTCACCGAGGTGCAAGGGGCTTGTCCAACCGGTGTGCCAATATGCTTGTCGGCCTTGGCCTTCCGCGCGCCGCACAATTTGGTCGTCCGATCACACCACCGTCGTGGTCATCGTCAGACTGGAAGTGCGCATCAATTGTCGTGACCAAACCGACGATTGGCGGACATTCCGCCTATTCGCAGTCGAGCCGAATTTTCCAGCGAGCGAGCACGGCGTAACCGATGCCCAGCAGGGCGAGCATGCCCATGTCGAAGATCCACGTCGTCGGCGTGTGTTGCCAGTACGAATCTCTGTTCTGCGGTGTCGGAACCAGCTTGATCAAGTCCGCCGTCGAGGCCGACGCGGCAAAGCCCCATCGGGCCGGTGTGAACCAGGACAGCTGGTCGAGCGGCAGACGGTGCGCCACAGGGATCATGCCGCCGCAGAACACCAGCTGGGAGATGACCAGCACCACCAGCATCGGCATGATCTGGTCGCTGGAGCGGGCCAGGGCAGACAGCGCCAGGCCGAGTATCGCTCCGGTGATGCAGGTTCCCGCAACGGTTACGAAAAGTTCGACGGTTGGGTTGCCGAGCATCAGATCGCCTCGGGTGGGGCCGCCTTTGCCGTAGACAACGATCGTCACCAGGATCGCCGACTGGATGACCGCCGCCGCGGTGTATACGCAGATCTTGGCCAGCAGATACGCCGTCGCCGACAGCCCCACTGCCTGCTCACGGCGGAAGATCGTGCGCTCGCCGATCAGGTCTCGAATCGTGAGCGCGGTTCCCATGAAGATCGCCCCCATGGTCAGCAAGACCAGAATTTGGCCTGGCTCGTCAGGTGCATCGCCCATCGGGTTCGGGATACCGAAGCCCACGTTTCCCGACACGGCTAGCGATAGCACACCCAGGACAATCGGGAGCAGTGCCAGGAACGCGAAGTAGGTGCGGTCGGACACAATGAGGCGCAGTTGACGGCGTCCGATAGTTGAGAATTGCCGCCGCAGGCTGGTGTGCACCGGCTTGCCCAGATCGGTCGGCTTGTCGGTCTCCGGCGGCGCGGGCGGCGGGGTCGTCTGCTGGAGGAATCGCCGATTGGCCGCGTCGGGATCGAGGCCAATGTTGGTGAAGATGTCGGCCCAGTTCGTCGTGCCCAACGCCCGGCCTATCCCGCTGGGCGGCCCGCAAAACGCGGTCTTCCCTCCAGGGGCCAGCAGCAGCACTTGATCGCACACATCGAGGAAGGTCAGCGAGTGTGTCACCACAACGACGGTGCGGCCGGCGTCGGCGAGTCGGCGCAGCATCGTCATCACTTGGCGGTCCAGTGCGGGGTCCAGCCCAGAGGTGGGTTCATCGAGTATCAAAAGGGAGGGGCCGGTCAACAGTTCCATCGCCACCGACGCGCGTTTGCGCTGACCGCCGGAGAGCCGGTCGACTCGGGTCCGGGCGTGGGTGTTGAGCTCCAGTTCCTCGAGCACCTGGCCCAACACTTCCCGCCGATCGTGCTTGGTGGTATCCGGCGGCAACCGTAACTCGGCGGCGTAGCCGAGCGCCTGCTCGACAGTGAGCTGTCTATGCACCACGTCGTCCTGGGGAACCATCCCGATACGACTGCGCAACGAGGCGTATTGGCCGTGGATGTCGTGTCCCTCGAACGAGACTTTCCCGCGGCTAGGGCGGGCGGTCCCGGCGATGACTTTGGCCAACGTCGACTTGCCGGCACCCGACGGGCCGATCACCGCGGTCAGTGTGCCTGGCTCTGCGCCAAACGAGATGTTGTTCAGCAGCTCCTGCCCGTGCTCAATCGTCAGGCTTATCGCGCGCACCTGCAGACCGCCGGTGCGAGTGGCGGCTCGGGTTACGTTGCGACGAACCAGGGTGCCGCCCTGAAGCAGTAGGTCGGCGTTGCCAATGGTCACCAAATCGTTCTCGGCCAGCAGCGCCTGATCGACGCGGGTGCCGTTGACGAATGTCCCGTTGATGCTGCGCGCGTCTACGATCTTGACGCCCTCGGGGGTTGGCAACAACGTGGCGTGGTGACGTGACGCCAGCACATCGGGAAGCACGATGTCGTTGTCGGTGGCGCGCCCGACCGTGATCGCGCCCGGCGGCGAGGCCGGCGGCCCGCGAAGGATCCGGATAATGCTGATCGCCAGGTTCGACCCGTCGCCGCCGCGCCTCAGTGAGGGCCTGATCGAGGTGGGAATAGCAGAGGTCGGTAGCGACCCCGTTGCGCCAACCTGCTGTGCTGGCCGGCTCGACAACGGCTGCCCCTCCCGCGGCGGTCCGACCAGGGGGACCGCGCTCGGCGGCCTGCCGACCGCGCCGGTGGGCCGGCCGAGCTCGAAAGTCAGCCGCGGCCCGTCCGGATTACTGACGTTGATGATCTGCCCGTCGCGGACGTCTACCGACAGCACCTGACGCCGGTCAACGAACATTCCATTGAGCGTGCCGTTGTCAATCGCCACCCACCGGCCGTCGTCGAAGCGCAACACCACATGTGCCCGCGACACCAACGGATGGGTCAGGCGAACATCGGCTCGCAGGTCACGTCCAATCACCACGTCATGACCCGGCGCGAAGGTGCGTTCTGACCCGTCGGTGCGAACCGTCAGCGCGGGCGTCGAGGCTTCCTGTTTCGATGCGACCGGCGACGCCCCATCAAGTCCGGTGACTTGCTCAGGAACACTGGATGGTCTCGTGTGCTTACTTAGCCCCACGGCCACCAGCGCTCACGGTCGCCGTCGCCGCGCAGACCAGGTGCCGGCGCCTGGGGCGGTGACCAAGCCGGCGCCTGGGGCGGTGACCAAACCGGTGCCTGGGGCGGTGACCAATCCGGCGCCTGAGGCGGTGACCAAACCGGTGCCTGAGGCGGTAACCAAACCGGTGATTGTGGCGCTTGCTGCTGCGGCAGTTGAGCGGCGGGTTGCGTGGGTCCAAGAGGGATCCGGAAAGGCCCTATCCGCAGTATCGGCGGCCCCCACGGAAAGGTGAGCCCTGGTGTCTGCGAGGGCGGAAGGACAGGGGCGGCTGCGACAGGCGGCGGCGGCACTGCAACTGGCGGAAGCGCCGCGGCAGGAGCCAGTACTGGCTGCGCTTCCGCGGGCGGTGGCTGGACGACGACGGGAGCCTCGGTGTACGGGGCCTCGGCCGCAACGGGCGATGGTTCGGTAATCAGGCGCGACGGCGCCGGTTGCTTTGCGACGGGCGCTCGAGCAGCGGGTTCCGGGGCCGGCGTGATCACAGGCGCCGCGACAGGAGGGTCGGCCGCGACCTGGATCGGCTCCGGGCTTGCTGACGAAGGTGGCGGCTGGAGCACCTGTGCTTGAGGAACCGATACCGGACTACGGACTACCGCTGGATCTTGCGCAGGCGGCGGCGTCGACACAACTACGCCTGGAGCTGCGGCTTTTTCGGCCTCGGGCAAGCCCTGATTTTGGGCTGTCGTGCTGCTAATGCTGACGGCCAGCGACATCATCAGCGCGACAACTCCAAGCACACAGACTGCCGCAACCAAGCTGCCGATCGGAATGAGCACTGCTCGGCCCATCCGGGCGACCACTGAGTCGAGGTCATCGTCGTCCTCGAGGTCTACCTCCAGCGGCGGAGACACCACCGTATCGGCGGCGGACAGCTTGACTTCGTTGCCGTCGGGGTCCTGCGAATAAGCCAGGCCAACGGTGGGCGCCTCGAGCCCGACGGCACTTGCTGCAGCCAACGCCGCACCACGGGCAAGGCCCAATTCTGGTTCCTCGGGTGCGATGACCGACACCGCTAGCAGGCTCTCTAGCTTGGACTTGACCACACCGGTCTCGACGCGAGAGCCCACGATTACTATGCCCTGGAGCTGGGGGTCGATCATTTCCAGGCTTGCCATGATTTCTGGTATCACGTCTGCAACGTTCGCGCCGCAGAAGGTATGGGGGAGGCCCTCGGCGATTGACCCGTCGGCGCTATTAACGATCGACAGCGTGGCGGTGTCGAGCTTTATCAGCAGAACCGCAGTGGTGTCGTAGCCAAGGGCACGGCCGATCGTCTGGGCGAGCGCTCCTGCGGCGCTTTGCTCTGGCACCAGCACCACATCGTCTAGGCCGCGTGCGATCATGCTCTCGCGCAATTCAGCCTGCTGAGTCGGACCGTCCCAAGTCACACCGCTGACAACCAAGTGATGACCATTTGCAAGGGCATTTTGCTGGGTTGCCAGGATTGCGTTGCTTATCTGTTCGGTAGGGCTGGGCTTCGGGACGCTCTCCGGCGCGGCCGTGTCGAAGACCTCGCTCTCGATGGTGACGCCGTCGGCTCTCTGGCCCTCGACCAACACCAGACGCGCGGTGGTTCCGGTTATTGACAGGCCCAGCACAATCTCCATTGGCCTCCCCCGCTCCAGATATTCGGGTGGACCTCTCCGCATACGGAGGTGTTAATAAACGTACTCTTCGGCACCTCAGTTCCGTTTAGGAATCCGATCGATCGCCGATTTGCTATGCGGAGGTTGGGCAGCATGAACCAAATGCATTCTGCGACGCGTCAGTCTGACGCGACACCGGGTGGCTTCCAAATTGAGCCGCGTTTGGCCTATCTCGAAGTGATCAGGACGTCGCAGCGGATCGTGGAGGCTGGCGCGGAGCGCCGGCAGGGACAGCTCGTGGCGGCTTCGTAAGACGCACTGGACACCGACCCGGCCGTCAATCGGAACTCGAGTAACGCGACCTCGAAATGTGGTCAGGCGTCACGCATTCGATGCTCCGACGCCCGTCTGACTCGATCGGCCACCAATGTGTCATTTGGTCGATCAGTTAACCACTGTTCGCAAATCAGCAACAGCTCAGCAAACACCTCGGCACGACGGCGAGCAGCGTGCACATGTTGGACGCGCCAACAACTCCGGCGCAGTTTCTAGGTATACGCGCGGAATCTGCCGTGCTTTCGCGTAATCCTACGCAGGTCAAACCGCATTTCCGCAGGTCAAACCACATTTCCGCAGGTCAAGTCACGGGTTCGATTCCCGGCAGCTCCACCGGAAAGGGCCGCAGAGATGCGGCCCTTTCTACTTTTTGACAGTCGCTGCGGTCATCGAACTTTCTGTCGATCGGGGCCAGTGATTTCAGGACTTTTCGGTGATCGGGTGAACGCTGCTGAAGTCATCAGGCGATGTCTATATGTGCATTACCCTTCGACCGGAGGCAGCAATGGCGAGCGGTGGAGACATCAGGTACGCCCGTTGCGCTGGCGGGATCGACGTCGCGTACAAGGTCATGGGCGACGGGCCGATCGACATCGTCTATGTACCCGGGTTCGTATCTCATCTCGATCTGATAGATGACGTGCCGTTCTACTGCCGTCCGCTCGATGACATGGCTCGTTTCGCGCGGGTCGTCACGTTTGACAAGCGCGGCACCGGGCTTTCCGATCGATCACTCGGGTTCGGCAGCCTAGCCGACCGAATGGATGACATCCGGGCGGTTATGGACGCAGCGGGAATCGAACGCGCCGCACTCTTCGGCGTTTCTGAGGGTGGACCCCTCGCGATCCTTTTCGCGGCGACGTATCCCGACCGCGTGACGAAGCTCTGCCTCTACGGCACATTCGCTCGCGTTGCGTACGACTCGGACTACGAGATAGGGGTGAGTCCGGAAGAAGTCGAGGTAGCCCTGAACCCCCTCATCGAGGAGTGGGGCACCGGTAACAGCCTCAGCATGTTCGTACAGAACATCCCGCCCGAGGCCACGCCGATCATCGCGCGTTATGAGCGGAACGCGACCACGCCGAAGATGGTCGAACAGATCATGCGATCCAATTTCGCGATCGATGTGCGCGGCGTATTGCGTGCGATCACGATTCCCACGCTCGTCCTGCACACAACGGGTGACCCGCTCGTGCCGGTCGAGCTCGGGCGCTGGCTCGCCGAGCACATCCCGTCGGCTGAGTTCGTCGAGTTCGAGGGAGCATTCCACGGAGACTGGAACACCAAGGGTCTGCTCCCCGAGGCGGTTTCATTCCTCGCAGGCGAAGCGCCACAGTCGGCGACCGACCGGATGCTCGCGACCGTACTGTTCACCGATATCGTTTCGTCGACCGAGACAGACGTCCGCGTCGGCGACCACCGATGGCGCGAGTTGCTCGACCAACACGACAACGTGGCGATGAGGCGGATCGCCCGGCATCGGGGTCGTCTCGTCAAGACGACCGGCGACGGACTGCTTGCCACGTTCGACGGTCCGGCCCGCGCGATCACGTGCGCACAGGAGATCGCTTTAGGTGCCAAGCCGTTGGGTCTAGACATCCGGGCCGGGCTCCACACCGGAGAGGTGGAGGTGCGCGGCGATGACATCACCGGCCTCGGCGTCGTGATTGCGCGACGTGTCTGCGACCTTGCGACTGCGGACGAGCTGCTCGCCTCAAGGACTGTGAAAGACCTCGTCATCGGTTCCGGCATCGGCTTCGTGGACCGTGGCGTGCACACACTCAAGGGCGTCCCAGACGACTGGCAGTTGTACGCGGTCTCCAGCTAGCGTTCGTGGCCGATGACGGATGCAATCCCGAGCCTGGGCCTTTCTGCGTCAACACCCACGTCAACAAGTCGATTACGATCGTCCGTCAGGACCCGCGCACAATGCTGGTCGACCTAGACGACTTTGTCTCTTTACCAACCCAGAGCCAACAACGCCGCCCGCAGTAGGTCGGGCAGCGTTGTTGGCTCTGGGATCAGACTTCGAGCGTCTGCGCGGTGTAGATCTCCCAAGTGGCGATCTTCCCCGACTCAACCATGAGCGCCTGCATCTCGGGATCGCCGTATACCGCCTCCTGGATCTGGCCGAACCGGGTCCAGTTCTCGGCGGTGACGAGCATGGTCAGAGAGTTCGTCTGCTGCCCGCCGATCACGGTCACCAGCAAAGTGACGTTCTCCCCGCCGTGCTTCTTGACGATCTCGATCGCCTTCTTGAGCTGCCCCTGCAGCTCGTCCCAGACATCGCCCGACCTTGGGCGGATCGCCACCGCGTTTACAATCGTCATATTCCCTGACCTCCCTCTTCAAGAACGGCTTTGCGCCGCTTGGTAACTGGCGTTGCCAGCAGCTAATTTAAGGCGCGAATGCCGCTGCACGGCTAGTGCCAAAGGGCCCTGAGCAGCACACCGGCCCGGGGGCCTAGTCGATGCCATGAGCCTGGTAGGGGGAGCCGGGCGCGCCGGAACCGCTCAACCCTTTCTTCGCCTCGGCCAGCGTTCGCAGGTGCGCCATGCCGGATACGTTTCGCTCATCCTCGCTGCCGTAGTAGTCGCGCCGACAGCGGCCCGACTCGCATGACCTGACGAATCGTTGAACCGGCGCTTCGCCGATCTCGTGCTCGTGAGTGAAGACCCCGACCGCCTCGTTAGAGAGGGACCAATGTCCAGCTTCGATATCGACGTCACCCGCGACGGCGGCTGGTGGATGGTCCACATTCCCGAGCTTGGCGGGCGGACACAAGCCCGCTATCCCCGCGAGGTCGAGCTAATGGCACGCCAGTACATCGCGACCAGTACTGGAACCCCTATCGACCAGGTGGCTATTAACTGGCGTCGCCGCACACTATGACCGGGGGAGACTATCTAAGGGCTAGCGGACCCGCCCCTAGCCCGCCGTCGGCGACCTCGTGTGCTCGAACCGTCTGACCTACGCCCTGTAATAGCGCGAACGCCCGCACTCAGTACATTTCCACCAGGTCTGTCGGGTGTATTGCTCGGAAACGGCATGTTCTTCCACGAGCTTCATAGCGGCGGCGCAGTGCTGGCACGTGTGGGTTGACGTGTCTGCGAAGGGGTTAGTTCGGTCCTGGTCTAGTTGGACGCGGCTGGCGTTCACTGCCTTTGCGTCGCTCTACTTGTGCAGCGTCTCGCTCACGCTGCGTGTGATGCTGTGCAGTAACTCCATCTGCGTCGTGGAGAGTTCGTCGGCGAAGTTCAAGGCGGCGTCGATGACGGTCTTACGCCGCGACGGGTCTCCGTGCTGGGCAGTCGCCTCCTCGATGGTGCTAGCGAACTTGCGCACAGCCTCGATCGCTGCTCGCCGTCCGGCGTCGACCGATTCGAGCACCTGTCGGACAGGCCCGACGCTCGTTCCGCCACGTTCCTCTTCTCAGTGCTCTCTGCCATGAACGTGCCCCTAGGGTTGAATGCAGAAACAAGTCAGCGTGTCGGGACCGGCTGGCCGATAGGCTCGCGCCCGACTCACTGCGGGTGGCGGTTGCCGCGCCCTCGGCCTGCTACCGCCCATCCAAGCGATCCGTGCCACCCGCATCCCTGCCTGGGGGTGCGGGCGCTGCCGTTCTTGTGTCAGTCGGTCGAGTTCGTCGGCGGCCGAATCAGTGAGGTGATCAGGTTGCCCGGAGTGGCGACCGATGATTCAGCAGCCGCCGATACGCGGCGAACGAAAGCGTGATCGGGTCGCACCACGACGGTATGCCGCCGACCAGATGCAGGCCGGTCACCAGGATCATCGACGCGGTGGCAACCGGCTGAGACTTGAAGTACCGGCGGGCCGCGTTCGTCAGTTGCTCGTCATCGGTGGCGATCAGATCGTAGGCGGTCACGCCTGCGGCCAGCGCCAGCCACGCTCGGTCTGAGTTACGCATTGTTTGCACCCCTTTCCGTCTAAAACGACGACAGACAGGGTCGGCAAGTTCACGCGCGTCATCTGGTTCGTCGCCGGATAGCAATTCGATAGCCGACACAGGTGCCTCAGCGCGCGTGTCTTGCGAAGTGTTTGAACCCGATGTCGCTGGCCATTCGTATACAAGGTGTAGGTGCGCCGAGGGCGCGCACCGAGAACAGAGTGTGAATCATGAAGCGCAAGCTCTTCGCCACCAGCTGTCTGGCTGGCATGGTCATCATCGGGACCGCCGCGCTGGCAAACGCCGCGCCGAACCCCAGCGAATCAGGACCCTCGATGTCGAATACACCGACCACGTCGACGACACCCGCAACCGCACCGACATATCCGGGTCATAGTAGCTACGGCTACTGACTAACCAGTGGCCGTCTGACCGCTCCTGGGACACGCTGCATAAGCGTCAAGTGCGGCAGGGCCGGGTGGCGGTGCAGACGGTGGACACCAGCCAGCAGCAACTAATGAGCAGCTGGCTTTGCGGTGCCCTTAACAGCTGGCTTTTTTGCGGTGCCCTTAGCAGCTGGCTTTTCGGTGCCCTCCCTCAGCGTCCCGCTCGCGCTGCGCACCATCCTGGCCACAAAATCGTTCGTCGTCGTGCCCACCTTGTCGGCGAAGTCCACGAGTGCGTCGAGGACCTTCTTGCGCCGCTCTTCGCCGAGGTCGGGCAGCGCCTCGTCGAGGCGGTCAACGAACTTGCGCATCGCCTCGACCACAGTCTGCTGTCTGTCTCTAACGGATTCGAGCACGTCGTCGGACAGGTCCACCGCTCGTTCTGCCACGGTCTTCTCAGTGCTCTCCGCCATGATCGCGCTCCTCACGAATTAAATGCAGAAAACGAATCTTGAATGACTCGGCATCAGAATGCGCTCCGACCCCGGCGCTCTATAGGGCCGATGGTCCCTGCTCCGCCTGATGTGGAAACGGCCTCAGGGAGAGGCGACGCGAAGCCTGAGCAGCGTGGCTCAACGGTGAAGCCTCCCCACCGCGTCTACCTGCTGGTTCCGGGATCGGGAGCGCATAGCGGTGGATCAGAAGGACAAGGTGGCCTTGGACGAGTTAGAGATGTTCCGCAAGGACGTCGGGCAGAAGTAGGGATAGACCCCGGAGGCTCAGTGCTTGTAAGTCACCGAGGCCGCTGATCTCGTGGTCCGAGTGTTGTGTCCGCGAAGCGCTCAGCCGCAATCTCGTAGAAGCTGCGGCGTGTCGTCGGTGCCATCTCGTTCGCGACGTCGATCACGCCTCCGGGGCGTAGGTGCGAATCGAATGGCACCTCGATGACCACTTGGCCGCGACTAGCGAACTGCTGCGCCAGGATCGTGCGAGTCTTCGTGTTGGCGTGCAGCGAGGGCTCTCGATCGCCTTGCGACAGGTGGTCGGTCCACTGCCCGCCTCTCAAAGAGGTCGGCGAAACCGACAGCAAGATCGAACCGATGTCTGGTCGGTCGTATCGCCTCATACTCTTCCCCGGTTGACGCCGTCAACACCTTTCGCGTATCCGCAGGTCAAGTCACGGGTTCGATTCCCGGCAGCTCCACTGAAGAGACGCAGGTCAGGGCCAGAAGCCCTGGCCTGTTTCCTTTTCCATCAACATCTGCGCAGCAATGCTCTTGCGCAACAGTGCCTTCTGCACTTTCCCGGTCGATGTGCCCGGAAAGTCGTCGACCTGGTGGATCGCCTCGGGCCATGCCTGCCGGGCGATTCCCTGGTCGGCGAAATGCGTATGGACGTCTGCGGCCGACGGCAACGGTTGTCCGGGCCGCTGCCGCACAACCGCCGCGACGCGCTCACCAAGCCGTTCGTCGGGAACCGCCACCACTGCGGCTTCCGCGATGGCCGGCATGCCGAGCAGTACCACTTCGACAGCCATGGCGCTGACGTTCTCGCCACCGCCGGACGCGTGGACACCGTGGATTCTGCACGGGATGGGCCGCCTCGCCCCAGCCACCGGTCGCAGCCGAACAACGACCGGAGTCAGCGCGCTCGGAGGGCGAACGTAAGCGATTCGAAGGGACACCCGTACCCGGCCCGACGACGATGGAGGCCATCCGTGTCGGTCAGGACGCCGAAAGCAGACCCGCAGCTTCCTCAAGTTCCTTCAGCGCGGGCTCAATCGCGTCCGCTAGTTCGTCGATGTCAGCGGCGATCTCCGGTGTGGTGACGAAGCCAAAGTCCACGAATCCGTGGTAGCTGAAACAGGTTATGTTCAACGCCACCTCCAGCATCACCGGTCCGAGCGGCACGATCTGCTCCACGACTGCGCCAGCTAGGTAGAGCGGGAAATCGGGTCCGGGAACGTTGGAGACCACCATATTGATTGGAGCGATGTGACCACCAATGTGGCTGGCTGTGTAGGCCCTGGAGGCCAGCGCCAGCAAGCCAGGCGGCGTGGTCTCGGTCAGACCCATGATCTGATGTGCGGTAAGCGCTTTGGCCATTTCCTTGGCGCCTTGGGAATTGCCGTAGATGGTTTTCATCCGCTCGGCGGGGTCGGCAACATCGGTGGCGAGGCTGACGGTCATCGAGCTGATCTGATTAGCGATCTCTGTACTTTCGCCATGGGTGGAGATCGGAATTTGGGCCACCAGCGGCCGATCGGGGAGCTCCGCTCGGTCAAGCAGGTAACGGCGCATTGCCCCGGACACGACGGCGAGCACCACGTCATTGAGCTTCACGTCGAAGGCGCGCTTGACCGCCTTCACCCGATCCAAAGGCACTCTGCTGCTGCTGATTCGCCGCTGCGTCGAGATCTGCGCATTGAAACGCGTTATGGGTGCCTCGAAGAAGTGAGGCGGTTTGTTGGTCAGCCCGCGCACGGCCAGCTGCTGAGACAACGTTTGCTGAACGATTCGCAAGGCGCGGTATGGGGTCCTGACCGCCAAATTGAATATCCCGCCCAGTGCCCGCAACTCGAACCGGGGAATTCGCCCGTGAGTCGATGGTGGGCCGCCCTCGACGGCGGGACGACGCGGTCGGGGGCTGATGTCGAGCAGGATCTCGCTCAAACTTGCGCCGGACACGCCGTCGACAAGGGCGTGATGCATCTTCGTCAGGATCGCGACCCGTCCATGCGCCAGACCCTCAATGAACCACATCTCCCACAGCGGCCTGTCCCTGTCGAGCGGGTAGGACACGAGACGGCCGACCAGGTCCTCAAGCTCCCGACGTCCTCCCGGCTCGGGCACCGCGATTCGCCGGATGTGATAGTCGATGTCGATCTCGGCGTCCTCGACGAACCATGGCCTGTCGAGCCCCAGTGGCGCGCCCGCCACTCGATAGCACAGCACCGGCATCTCCGAAAGTCGGGAAGCGAGAAGGTCTTTGACCGCACGGAAGCAGAAATCCGGCGCGTCGGACGGGTCGCAGATCGTGAGTCCGGCGCCGTGCATGTGCCATGCGTGTGTCTCAGCGAACCAGAACGCCGCATCGACGCTCGACAGCCGCCTCATGACGACAGGGTAGAGCGAGCATGTCACCCCAAAGCGAAAACGCGTGAACTAGGCGTATCTGATAGAGGTGCGGGCCTAGGCGACGATGGCCCGTGTGTCAGGACCGCGCGGTGAGCCTGCGACACGCTTCGGTCATGGCACCGGCCATTCGTGGACTGGGACACCGGTGCGCGCGTGTTCGGCATACCGCCGAGTCATCTCACGCAGCGCCAGGATGCGTTGCAGCCCGTGCTCCTCGAGGTAGTGCACCGTCTCGGTCTGCCAGGCAGCGCCGGTACGACCGCATCGGACCCGCCCTTCGATGACACCGAGGTACCGGTCGCGGTCGTCCGGATCCACACCCCAGGCGTCGAGCCCGGCCGCGGCGGCCGGCAGCAGGACATCACGGGTGAGCTGATCGACGGCATACTCGGCTCCCCGCCAGGACACCCGCGCCGCTAGTCCATCGCGTGCCGCGCGGTGCAGGTCGCGCTCGGCCGCCGCGAACGGTACCTGGCTCCACGGGGCACGGTCGCTGTCGACGATCGCGCGAACCAGCCCGTAGTAGAAGGCGGCGTTGGCGACCATGTCGATGGCGGTCGGTCCGCTGGGCAGTACCCGGTTCTCGATCCGCAACTGTGGGCGCCCGGCCTGGACGTCGTAGACCGGTCGGTTCCAGCGCCACACGGTCCCGTTGTGTAGCCGAAGCTCCCGCAGGCTCGGAGCGCACCCGGCGGCCAGGGCGGCATCGGGATCTTCAGCCTCTACCGTCGGAAACAGCGGCGGAAATAGCCGCACGAGATCGTCGAAGAGCTCGACGGGGCCGTTGACCCATCGGTCGCCGAGCCGGACGCGCGCCGGTGCGCCGGCCCGGACCTCCCCACTACGGCGGGTGTCGAGCAGTTGCTCTAGCAGCGTGATGCGGGTTTCCTGCCATGCCTGGCGAGCGAGGAGATACGGCGAGTTCGCGGCCACCGCCACCTGCACCCCGGCGATCATTTGGGCGGCGTTGTAATACGCGGCGAACCGGTCCGGCGGCACCCGCAGGTGCAGCTGCAGGCTGGTCGCGGCGGCCTCGGGAGCGACCGAGTCGGTGGCGAACTCCACCGGCTCACACCCGTCGATGATGCGCACCAGAAACGGCCTGTGGCGAGCAGCGCGCATGCGGCGGCACAGCAGCGCGTAGCGCGGATTGCGCGAGATGCGCTCGAGGGTCAGCTGCTCAGCACTGAGGGTGGGCAGCATGCCGACGGCGACCAGCCGAGCCCCCAGCCCCTCGATCCGCACCCTGCAGGCGTCGAGCACGTCGGCGAGATCGCGTTCGCTATCATGCAGCACGCGGCCCTGCAGCCGCCTGGGAGGCAGGTTCAGCTCGACGTTGAACTGGCCGAGCTCTTGCTGCATATCTACTCGGCCCAGGTGCGCCAGGACCGCATCGTTGATCAGCCGCGGCCGGCCCAACGGGTCCACGAGATCGAGCTCCACCTCCATACCCACGGTGTCCTCATGGCCGACAAACCAGCCGCCGTCGACCATGCGCTGCAACGCGGCAACGCACCGCTGGAGCCTGCGCTGCACCTCGTCTCCGTGACCTACAACCAGCGCCGATGCTTCAACGCGGTCACCCACGGCGCACCTCCCTCGCGGCACTGCTGGACGTCGACCCACTGCAGCATGGGCCCACCTCGCAAAGTAGGCGCATCAGGCCGGTTGAGCGACACTTCAGCGTTCGACCATCCGAGCCGTTGGGGCCTCATGCTCTTCCACGCTGGGCGGCGACCTTTAGGCCCAGCTCGATCGGGTCGTTCCGTGAAATCGGCGACCTCGCGACGCCTCCTGTGAACTACCATCCGGGGATGATCCGGTCGATGGTTCTCACTGCCGCGGTGGCCTTCTCTCTTGCGGGAGCCGTGTCGGCCAAGGCGGACCCTGTGCCTCCGACGTGCTCGTACACGCTGGCCGGCCCACAGGTCGTACAGCTGTCCGGCACCAACGTGGTCACCGCGACGTTGTCACCCGCCGCCTGTGACCGTTCCGTCGCGTATCAGGCCGTCGCGTGCGTTCAAATGCAGGGCGACGACGGTCCGGGCCAATGCGCGCAGGAGAACGGAATCCTGATGGCGCAGGTGTTCTACCAGCCGTACCGACCCGGCGCGACGTACATGGCGACCGGCAGGGGATGCGCTAGCACCGGCAATCCACCGCGGGCAGTCTGTCAGTCGAAGGGCCCCATTTCCGCAACGCTGTAAACGTCACGTCCCGGCGCAGACCGAAGGCGACACAGGTCGATGCAGACCTTGCGTCAGAACTGATTGCATCGCTGGTGACTACCCAGCCCCTCGACACGGTGGTCGGAGTGCTTTCGTCGCATCGTCATGGCGCGTCGATCAATGCTGCCGCCAAGGCATCGCGGATCAACTACCGGACTGCCCAGCGGATCGTCGAGGCTGCCGCCGAGCACCGGCAGCGGCAGCTAATGGCGGTCGGCTGAGCTGTTGACGCCGTCAACACCTTTCGCGTATCCGCAGGTCATTTCACGTTATTTCGCGTTGTTTTGCGTCGTCAAATTCGGCGTTTCCGCAGGTCAATATGCTTTCTGTAGCGGGTTCGATTCCCGGCAGCTCCACCAGAAGGACCGCAGCTCAGCGGCCCTTCTTCTTTTTGGCCACATGCTCTACGTCAATTTCGCCGTCAAGTGCTCTACGTCCACCCGGGAGAGCAGACCAGCTCCGGCTTCAACGACCCCGCCGAGGCCAACAGATTCAAAAACGTCGTTGACCGACTTGGACCTGCTGCGGCCCTGCGCATCTGGACAACGGCGAAGCCGTCCGAGGGTCACGCCGTCGCCCGATGCTTTGATCGTGTCGAGCGGGGCGCAGGTCGGGCAGGCTTCGCTGCATTTGCCAGAGGTCCTAGCGGATGGCCACGTGTCCCAGCGTGGTGATTATTGCGGTGTGCTTGGGCATCCTGGCGCACCACATCAGGGTCTGAGGACCCTCTGCGGAAGTCGATGCGCGAGGAAAGATGGGTAACGGCAGCTGGTCCCGGATGGAGGAGCACCAAAGAGCGGAGTCGACATGCATGAATCGCGGTTGACGGGCGGTGTGCGGCGAGCCCTTGTCGTAGTCGGCGCAGTGTTCGGCGCGGCGTTGCTAGGCGCTGGTGTGGCGAGTGCCGCCGACCCGGTCGAGTTGAAGAGCCGATTGGGCAATTGGTGTCTGGACGGCCCGGATGGGAACAACACTGCGACGATGGTCAACCCCTGCGCTGGGTCCAAGTCGCAGCTGTGGGTTTTCAACTCTGCCGGTCAGATCGAGAGCGTGGCCTTCCCCGGGGAGTGCGTGAGCATCAGCGACGCAACGGATACCACCCCGGTGATCCTGTCGACCTGTCACACCACTGAGAACAGCCAGCGTTGGAATCCCCAGACCAACGGCCAGATCACGAGTGCCCTCGGTCCCTGCCTCAATGTTGATGGCGGCGTGGCGAACCCCGGGACACCGGTGATCGCCTACCACTGCATAGCCGATGTAGCCGACGAGCAGTGGGATAGCGTTTCCTGAGTCCGGCTTGCCGGGGTTCTGCGTCTCGAAATAGGTGCCGTTCAACACCAGGAAGGGCTGACGCTGCGGTCGGATTTGCATTCGATGCATGCCGTCGATGAGATCCGCGAGAGCACGCGCCTGACCAACACCAACGCCGGCGCCAGCGGTGCCCCATGGCGTCATTGCGTAGCGGCAACCGAGTGGCGAAGCAGGGGATGCGATGGCCACGGTGCTGTCGCAAGGCGATCACGGCTACATACCGATGCGTTCCGGGGCCTGATCCCAACCGTCGGCTGGCACAAAATGAGCTCAGCACGCTCCGCGGTGCGGGCAGCGCTCTGAAGCCCAGGGCACGGGCAGGGATGGTGACTGGCGGTCACGGAATCTTGGTCAGGCTGTCGATCCCGCGCATCGGTGCGGTCGTCAGAGCAGATAGGAAAGATATGGCAGCAGAGTGGGTTCCCTCGCAGATCTCACCCGACCCGCTGGGCGGGCGCATGCTCGACACCGCGCTGGGGATCTTGATCGGACTTCGGCGGTGTCGTTCGGAAGCAGCGTTTCAAGAGCTGCTCGTCGCCGCCCAAAGGCATCGGGTTCCCATCTGCGCCATGGCGTGGGGGCTCGTTCATCTGACCTGTGGCGACGACAGGTCACCGGAAACCTTCAACGCCGCGCAATCGGCCGCGCGTCATGAATGGGGCCGGTTGCTTGCCGAGCCCGTGGTGTTGCCCTGCTGAGAGCGGCCCGCGCATCGAAAGTATCGACGTTGGTGGCGAGACAACTTGGGTGCGCGCTGTTGAGCCTGCCGCTCGCTGTGCCCGCGGCGGCGGACCCCGCAACTTCCTCCGCCGGCCAGCCCGCGCAGTGGATCGTCGTGGGCGTGCCGACCGCAAACGCGACTACAGGAACCCTCACCGCCTTTCAGCGGGTCGGCCAAGGATGGAAGGCCGTACTAGGACCGACGGCCGCCGAGGTAGGCGAGCTCGGCGTCGGCGCCCCCGCTGACGGTGTCCACCGGACTCCGGTGGGAACGTTCGCGTTCGACCAAGCCTTCGGTCGCCAACCCAACCCGGGCACCAAAATGCCCTACTTCCAGGCCACTGGCCAAGACTGGTGGGACGAGAAGGCCGACTCACCTACTTACAACACTCACGTGCGCGGATCCGGCAGTCCCTCATCAATCGCGGAAAACCTTCACGACTCCGGTCCCGTATACGACTACGCCGTCAACATCGCGGTAAACCCGCAACGCATCCCGGGACGGGTGTCGGGGATTTTCCTCCATGTGACCGATGGCAGTCCCACCTGGGGGTGTGTGGCCATCGGCCGCGACGAGATGCGTTCCGTGCTGAACTGGCTTGACCCTTCCGCCTCCCCACGAATCACCATCGGCGTCGGTACCCCATCGCTGGCCGCATCGGGGTCGTGAGCTGGCTCCCGGCGACACGACCAATGCCGCCCTCCGCGCCGAGCAACTCACCGAGACCACCGACTGCTTCATCGGTTGACGCCGTCAACGCCTCTCCCGTATCCGCAGGTCGCGTCGCGTACTTCCGCGTAGTCAGATTCAGCGTTTCCGCAGCTCAGGGGGATTTCTCTGACGAGTTCGATTCCCGGCAGCTCCACAGGGAAGATGCAGGTCAGGTCCGCTGAGTCCTTACCCGTTCTTCGTTCTCCATCAGACGTTTCGGACCAATCCTGGTGTCGCGGCCGCCTGGTCGGCCAACCGGCGGCACATTAGGTTGGCACTTTGGCGGCGATCTGGTTGGCGATATTGACCGCCGAGTCCGCGGGGTTGGCGCTGCAGGTGTTGACGTCGACAAGGACATTGTTTCGTTGCACCAGTGCTCGGCCACAGGCCCACCCGGGGGCGGTGGTGTTCTGCTGAGTTGCAATGGTGCTCAGTGTGCCGTCCGTGTTGGATATCGGCCCGACGTCCCACAGCGAGCCGGACTGGGTGTGGGTGTACTCGTGGCAGGCCGGCCACTGTTGGGTGGAGTCGGTAAAGAAGGCGCCTGCTCGTTTAGCGGAGGGAAACAGCACCACCGCCTGCTGGACATAATGAGCGAAATTATCGCCCTCTTGCAGTGTCTGATCGCGCTCGGCGGTGTAACCGCTGTCGGCATAGACCAGCGCCTGCGCCGACCCGTCGATGGCTAGGCACTCCCTGGGCTCCATCGTGGCGCTGTCGTCAGACATCGCGAAGTGGGTCTTGGTGATCGTCATCTCGGTTGCGCCCATGGCGGCATTGACCTGCTCGGGGCCGAGCAGCAACCCTGGCAGCGCGGTGTCAGGAAGAGGTGGCGCAGTGGTCGTGGTGGTCGCCGACCTGGTGGTCGATGTCTTGGTGCCTTGCCTGCTGCCGCTGCTGCATCCGACGGTGAGAAGGCAGACGCCGGCGACGGCGAGTGCGACGGTTAGTTGGCGCACGTGTTCATCTCCGTCTCCGCCGTAACCGTCAACCGATCAGTACGGCGCGTTGGCCCTACAATGTTCGGTTAGAGATTGGGTGTGATGAGCGTCCGCCCCCAGATCACGGCTCGTCAACGCTCCGTATGCACGATTTCATGAAGCTGTCTGTCGAGGTCCGTCAATTCGCTTGCCAGACGCCGCAATTGGCGTGCCACTACCGCACGCCGCTGCTCAAGCAGTGCACGGCGCTCTTCGCGGCCTATGTAGTGCGCGTCTGTCCGCATGGCGGTCGCTCCCTACGTGTGCAGTTTGCAGACAACCGGAGTGTGCGCCTGTCGCTCTGACCTGGCCAGCCCGCGCCGCGACTGACAGCACAATTGACAGACAACCGACACCGCCTCGTGACCCGGCACACGTCAGCGGTACTCGACCGGCCGGCTCAGAGCAACAGACGCGCATCTCGCTCTTCCGACAGCGCCAACGAGATGCTGACCCAGAAGGGCACTTAGGTGTTAGGTGGTGGACGCCTACCAAGCCACCGTCAAGCGTGCCGGGCCGTGAAACCGAGGAGTGATTCGACTGCCCGCGCCCGCCGGGCGTCGGGACCGATGCGCTGTGAAGGATGCGTGGCTACCCACCGGCGTCTGAGCGGGCGGTCTCAGTTCGGGCATAGTGGAGTGGATGCTGTCGCGGGTGCTGTCCAAATTGTTCGTGGTGCGGGTGACGGTCGGCTACGCGGCAATGCTCGTCGTCGTGTCGACGACGCTAGTGACCCTTGGCCCTCGGGTCGAGGAAGCCGTGATCAGCCACATGAGCACAAATCTGCACAACCTGGCCCGCGGGCACTTCGCCACGTTGGTTGGCAGCGCCTTTGTCACCTCGAGCGGCTTCATCTATGTCTGGCTTCCAGGGCTTCTATGCCTGCTGGCGCTGGCCGAACTGTTCTGGCGTGGCGGCCGCCTGGTTTTGGCTTTCGGACTCGGGCATGTCGGGGCAACGCTGATCGTCGCGGTCGAATTGGCGGTGGCCATCCGGTTCGGATGGTTGCCGATCTCGGTGGCGCGTGCCAGCGACGTCGGAATTAGCTACGGCGCCGCGGCAGTGTTGGGTGCGCTGTCTGTGGCGATTCCCGCTCGCTGGCGCCCGGCGTGGATCGGCTGGTGGATGGCTGTCGCTGTGCTGGCCGTTGTTGCCGGTGACGACTTCACCAATGCCGGACATCTCGTCGCGCTGATGATCGGGATGTCCCTCTCGGTGCGCTTCCGATTCGTCATACGGTGGACGCCAGTGCGGTACGTGCTGCTAACGATTGGCGCTGCGTTCGGCTACTTGCTGCTGGCTAATGAGCTGCCCGTGATGATCGCACCGATTGCTGGGCTGCTTGGAGCGCTTATCGGGCACTCGGCTGCACACCATTGGCGCACCCGCGAGGCGAACCCCTGCGGGGCGCTGTACGTCATCCCCTCCGAGACCGGTCCGCGGCTCGATCGCTGAGGCGCGCTCGCAACGCGAACGCAGGCCTCGAGGCGGTCGACCGGACTCTGTTCCTCGGCGCAAGTCCTACTTATGCCCAGCACCTCACATCGATGATTCCCTTCCGGTCGATTCTATCGTCGAGATACGCCAAAGTTGTTGAATTACAGCTGATGTCGCTGATTGATGCTGCTTGCGGCCCACATCTCATGCCGCCCATGATTGCGCGCTCTCAGCGAGCGCAATGCGCGCTGTCAGTCGAGGGACTGGCTGGGCACATTTTGGGCACACTCAGTGCGCACAGAGGTCAATTCTGGTGAATCACTTACGATGTCATTTCGCAGCTCAGTCCGGTTCGGCTCAGAGGCCAGCACGCCGAAACGGGTTCGATTCCCGGCAGCTCCACCAGAGAAGACCCAGGTCAGGGAGGTCCCTGCCTGGTTCTTTTCGCATCAACGTCTCATCAGCACATGTTCAGGCCATCGGCCGCCAGAACCCGGGAATCCGCTGCTCGGCGCTTTGCCGGCGGGGCTACCTTTGACACAGCAGCTAGAACGTTGGCTTCGAGGTGTGTGGCCCGCTCGGCGGTGATTCGTCTGATATGCCTCTACAGCTATTGCCGAGGCTTATATTTGACACGGCGGTAAACCCGCCCCACTGATGCAATGTCCGCGCAGCGGCTTCATGATTCGTTTTGAACGGGGGACAAAATGTTGACGCTGTCGTCGACGAAATTTGTTATCGGGTTTTGCGGTCTGGCGTTGTCGTTGACCACCGGGGTCGGCGTCGCAGCCGCAGACCCCGACTTGAGTTCGATCGTCAACACATCGTGCACATATCCGCAAGTCCTGGCGGCGCTGAACGTGCAGTCGCCCGACCTTGCCAACCAGCTCAACACCAACCCGATGGCGCAGTCCACGCTGCAAACTTTCCTCGCGTCGCCGCCGGTTACGCGCCAGCAGACGGTCCAGCAATTGCAGAGCACGCGGTGGGGGCGGCTGTACGCCTCGGAATTGGTGCAGATCGCCAACAGCTGCGCCAGCTTCTGAGCGCCCTCATTGTGCGCCGGTTCGATTCCCGGCAGCTCCTCCAGAAGGGCCGCAGCTGAGCGGCCCTTCTTCACCTGCGCGAGTACCTCACGGTGCTGACGCCGTTGCTTGCCAGTCGGTCACTGCGCCACCGATCGGGTGATCGGGCCGCGCCGTTCACCCACAGTTTTTGCTATGTTCACCCGGCGTCCACGGCCGATTCACCGCGCGGTCGGCGTTCACGGGAGAAGTCACTTGCACGTCGGGCTGGTCATCGCCATCGGCTTCGCGGTGGCCTTCGCCCTGACCAACGGCTTCCACGATGCCTCCAACGCCATCGCCACCCTGGTGGCGACGCGGGCAGCGACCCCGGGCCAGGCCGTCGCCCTCTCTGCGGTGTTCAACATGGGCGGTGCGGTCCTGCTCGGCACGGCCGTGGCCGACACCATCGGCAAGATCGTCACCGTGTCGCAGGCCCAGATGATTCCCGTAGTCGGGGCGGGCCTGGCTGGCGCGACAGCCTGGAACGCCATCACCTGGTGGCGGGGCCTGCCGTCGTCGTCGGGACACGCTCTGGTCGGGGGTCTGGTCGGCGCGGCCGTCGCCGACGGCATTCTCTCGGGCTCCGGCGGACTCGGCTCCGTCCAGTGGGGCGGCTTCGACGGCTGGCACCCCACCGGCGTCATCGGTGTTCTGGTCGCTCTGCTGATCTCCCCGCCCCTCGGCTTCGCCGTCGCGTTCCTGCTCCTGCGCGTACTGCGCCTGATGTCGCGGCGCTGGACGACGCGGTGGATCGGTCCGGTCCGCGGCAGCGAATGGGTTGCGGCAGCGGGACTTTCGTTCAGCCACGGCGGCAACGACGCCCAGAAGTCGATGGGCGTCATCGCGGTCCTGTTGCTGGCCGACGGGCAGACCACCACGATGTCGGTGCCGCTGTGGGCGAAAGTCGTTACGGGCGTGGCCCTTACCGCGGGCACAGCATTGGGCGGATGGCGCATCGTCAAGACGATCGGCCGTCGCATCTTCGGGCTGACACCCATCGACTCCTTCGCCAGTCAGGCCTCGTCCACGGCAGTCATCCTCGGCGCCTCCCTCATCGGAGCTCCGGTGAGCACCACCCAGGTGGTGGCCTCCTCGGTCGTCGGTGTCGGCGGTGGGCGGCGGCGGTGGAAGCACGTGCGCTGGCAGATCGTGCGCGAGATGGGCATCGCGTGGCTGACCACGATTCCGGCGGCCGCGCTGATGGCGGTCGCCGTACTACTCGTTTGGAGGGCGTTATGAGCCGCAAAGGCAGTCGCTGGTTTCTTCCCGAAACCCCCGACGTCATCGGAATGCTCCAGGAGCAGGCAGCGATCACGGTGAACGGGATGGAGGCCTTCGCCGCGTGGGCCGGCGGGGACTCCGCCCGCGCCGATGACGTGCGCTCAGCCGAGCATGACTGCGACGAAGTGCGGCGCAGACTCGTCGACGCCGTCAGCGAGGCCTTCACCACGCCGCTGCAGCCCGAGGACCTGTTCCAGTTGTCGCGCGATCTCGACAAAGTGATCAACGGCGCCAAGAACACCGTGCGCGAATCCGAAGCCATGGCCTTCCCGCCCGATCAGGCGACCGCTGACATGGCCGTCTTGCTCGCCGCAGGCGCCCAGCACCTCCAGACAGCATTCACGTCCCTGGACGAGCGGCGCAGCAAGCTCGCCCCGCCCGCGACTGAGGCCGCCGACGCCGCGGTCAAGTCGCAGCGCAATCTGGAGCGAATCTATCGCCAGGCCGCCGGTGACCTGCTCGAAGTCACCGATATCAGCGTCGTCACGGCCCGCCGCGAGTTCTACCGGCGGATCTCGGCGATCTCCGACGACATCGTCGCTGTCGCAGACCGGATCTGGTACTCGCAGGTGAAAGAGTCCTGACCCTGTAGCGGCCCGCGCGGTGCAGCAGCGGCACCCAACGACGAACTCCGCGCATTGGCCGCAAGAGTTACCGCGTCATCATGTGATGCCCAATAGGGCGTGGTCGACTCGTTTGCGGGTGTCGGCCGGGAGGCTGCCCGCCATGGCTGCGATGAAGCGGTGGGCGACCTGTCGCACTTTGATATTGGTTTCTTGCGAGCGCCAGACCAGGATGTCGAACGCGCGGTCTGCGCTGATGCCGTATGCGGCCATGAGTAGGCCTTTGGCTTGTTCGATCTCTGCGCGGGCTGCGGCAACTTTGGTCACTTCAGCTGAGATGTCGGATTGCATGGTGTCGGTGAAGTCGACGTAGAAGCCCGATGTGCCGACGACCTTGCCCGCCTCGTCGCGCATTCGGTCACCGACCACGATGACCCAGTGCGTTTGTCCGGCGGTGTCGACGATGCGGTGGCGACTGCTGAAAGGTTCACCTTCCACCACCTTGTCCAAGACGGCGGCGACTTGCTGCTGGTCCTCTGGGTGTTTATGGCGCAGCAGCAATTCGGTTGTGGGCGTGACGGTTCCCGGCTCGTAGCCGTGTAGTCGTTCAACGTAGTCCGACCATTCCCACCTTTGCCCGTCGATGTAGTAACGGAACCTGCCTACCCGCTGCGGTTCTCCGGTGCCCATCGCAAGTTCAACTGCGTCGTGGGCCCCGTCGATGTGCGCGCTCGGCCTTGCGGTCGCCCTGGATTCGTCGGACGGCGACGTCACGACCCGCGCGCCGGCGCCATCGTCATCGCGAATGCCGTCGCCAGGATGCAGCAGCATAATCGTCACTCCCGTCGCACAGTTCCCTTTGTCAACGTATGATGATAATGTATGGCTACAGAAACAGATTTTGTATACCATTGCCAATGGACTTGTGCAATGCCGCAGACATATGTTGGCCTTTACCAGGCACACATTTCCCATCGACCCGATCAGGACGTTCACGCGCGATGACCGACGACGACGACAGCCAAGGCGAGGTCAGCAAGGTCGGGCCGCCCGCCGCCGATCGCGGGGTTTACGGGATCTCGGTGGCCTCCGAACTATCCGGCATCAGCGAACAGTCGCTGCGGCTCTATGAACGCCAAGGTCTTCTGACGCCCGCACGTAGCGCCGGCGGAACCCGTCGCTACAGCGCAGACGACCTGGTGCGGCTACAGCGCATCAGTGAACTTGTCGCCGCGGGAGTCAACCTCGCCGGCATCGAGCGCATTCTCTCGCTGGAAGATCGCAACGCCGCTCTCGACGAACGTAACGTCACATTGGAAGGCGACAACGCCGCCCTGCGGGCAAAACGCTCGCGCCCGAAAGCAAAGCAACGCCGCAAATCGCGGCCGGACGCGGGCAGCTCATCGACAAGCGGGCATGAGTAGCCCATCGACGACCCGGACGACGAACGCCTCGTCGACTGCCAGGCCGTAGCCCGCGACCCGCTCGAAGGCAAGGGCGGAGAATGTGCTCGCCAGCAGATCGACATCGGCGCCAGAACGCAGTTGCCCCTGGCTTTCGGCGCGATGGAGAACGACGCGAAACAGAGTGATGTA
This sequence comes from uncultured Actinomycetota bacterium, assembly GCA_963813275.1. Taxonomy (GTDB): domain Bacteria; phylum Actinomycetota; class Actinomycetes; order Mycobacteriales; family Mycobacteriaceae; genus Mycobacterium. The sequence goes on from CAWEYH010000014.1 coordinate 532,229, forward strand.
AGGAGTGGCCAAGGGGTCCATCGCCGAGCTGCGGAGCTTGGGGTGGTTGGGTATGGCGGCGAGGAGTGCGACGAGTACGCGCTGGCTCCGTTCGCCACTGTGAACGAATGCGCGCCCGCACTCGAGCAGGTCGGTGCGAAGGTCTCCGGTATCGGGAACGGGAGGCGATCGGAGCAACTGGGAAGCGGCGGCGACGACGAGTTCGGTCTTGTCGTTCCAGCGCCGGTAGATGGTGGCGCGGCTCATGCCGCAGCGTTCTGCCACAGCGTCGATGGTCAGTTGATCGAAGCCGACCTCGGCGAGTAGTTCCTGAGTCGCGCCGAGAACTCGGGCTTCGACAGTCGCGTCGCGAGGACGGCCGGGTCGACGGTCGGCCATTGTCGTCCTCTCTCGGAATGAGTCGCAACCCGATCGTCCCATCACATCACCGCCTTTCCGTAAGCCGAAGTGAGGTATTCCTCGACGAGCGTCGGCTGCGCGTCCTCATACCGGTGGTTCTCGGGGGAGGCGAAGGTGGGCGTCTTCAACATGCCCAGTGCGTACCACTCGTAGACGGCGTCCCACGGGTCGGCTTTGTCGGCGATGATGTCGCGCAGTTGCCGTTCGTCGCCGAGGATCTTCGGGGTGAGGGTTCTGCCGGTCACGCGTTCGATCGTCCGGGCGATGTTCTTGTAGGTCGTGGGCCCTGCCGAGATGGTGTGAACCCCAGCCCTGGCGTCGTGATCGACCGCGAGGCGGGCGGCGAATCGGGCGGTGTCGTCGACAGTGGCGAGGTCGAAGGGCTCGTCGCCGGTGCCCCAGTAGGTGATGGTGCCTTCGTTCAGGTCGACCGGTCCATTGGAGCCCGGGCCGAACATCCCGTCCATGAAGGCTCCGCCGAGCACGTGGAGGACCTGTAGGTCCATCGCCTCGATTGCACGATCGGCGTCCTTGCGGGCTTCGAACTGCGGCGCGCCGGCTGGGGCGTTGAACAGGTCAATGGCGAAGTCGGAGGGAATGAACCGGCGGACTCCAGATCGAACCGCAGCCGTGGCAAGTGCGACCTGGCCGTCCACGATGACGTCGCGTTGGCCCTGCAGCGCCGAAATGACTACGTCGACTCCCTTGGTGGCCGCGTTGAGCGAAGCGGGTTCGAATACGTCTCCGGTCGCGACGGTCGCGCCGGATTGGAGCAGCGGGTTGACCCGTTCGCGTTTGGCGGGGTCCCTTTCCCATCCCGTGCGGACCAGCAGTCTGACGTCAAGGCCGGGTTGTGTGACGAGGAAGTGGCCGATGCGGGATCCGAGCATGTCGGTGGCGCCGGCGACTAGGGCGGTGGTCCTGTGAGCTTTCCTTTCATGTGCGCTGCACTCCTTCGGAGCAGTCGATAATTACGGACAATGGTGTATCGAAATATATTCCCGCAGTTCGGGCGCACGAATAGCTCGATTGAACTGCTGCTGACAGTGAGCGCGCCCGCAGTACGATGCGGCGATGAGTAAGGGTGGGAAGAAATCGGGCGACAAATCCGCGCAAAAGATCCCCAACAAGATCTATCGAACCGAACTCTTCCGCCTTCAAACGGAATTCGTGAGGCTGCAGGAATGGACCCGGGAAACCGGGGCCAGGATCGTGATCGTCTTCGAAGGTCGTGACGGCGCGGGCAAGGGCGGGACCATCAAGCGCATCACCGAATATCTGAACCCTCGCACCGCGCGGATAGCAGCGCTGCCGGCACCCAGCGAGCGGGAGTGCGGGCAGTGGTACTACCAGCGCTATATCGCGGAATTGCCGGCTCCGGGTGAGATCGTTCTGTTCGACAGGTCCTGGTACAACCGGGCGGGTGTCGAGAAGGTGATGGGATTCTGTACGCCCCAACAGCATGCGTTGTTCCTGAGGCAGACGCCCATCTTCGAACAGATGCTCATCGACGACGGCATCATCCTGCGCAAGTACTGGTTCTCCGTCTCCGACGAGGAGCAACTGCGACGGTTCAAGTCCCGGCGCAACGATCCGGTTCGACAGTGGAAGCTCTCGCCGATGGACCTGGAGTCGATCTTCCGGTGGGAGGACTACTCGCGCGCCAAGGACGAGATGATGGTCCACACCGACATCCCGATTAGCCCGTGGTACGTGGTGGAATCCGACATCAAGAAGCACGCCCGCTTGAACATGATGGCCCACCTGCTGTCCACGATTTACTACGACGACGTCGTGGCTCCCGTGGTGGATTTGCCCGCGCACCCGGTGCGGTCCGGCAACTACCATCGACCGGCGCGTGAGCTGTCCACCTATGTCGACGACTACGTGGCCACCGTGCTCGGGGATACGCACTGAAGCGCGGCGTTGGCTGTCGTTGCTTGCCTAGCGGATAGGAAACCCTTCCCCTTCAGCCAGTGGATTCTGGCTTCCCGGCGATTAACTGGCAGTTCGCCGCGCACGACTATTACAGCAGCGGGAACGAGCCAGATAAGGGCCGACTATTCGGCCGAAACGCATACAACACCCGCACCGAAGGGCCGAACCACCCAACCGCGCCCCACCCGGGCAGCGCTTACCTCACAGGAGAAATCATGACAACCACTTTTCAGGGCCCGGCCAGCTGGCAAGGCCGGGCCATCGCCGCCGTCGCGCTGGCCACGGGTGCGACCGTCGTCGGCATGTTCAGCGCACCCGCGCCGGCACACGCCGCTGACCAGTACATCGCGCTGGCCCTCGGATACGTCAACGAGAATCCGCCCGTCACGATGGCCGGAGGCTCGGCGATCAGTGCCAGCCAGGACCAGGCCGGGCAGGGCGCACTGACGAACTGTGTGAACAACGGCGGCAGCCACTGCGTGACCGTGGTCATCGGCACAAACGAGTGCGCAGCGGCCGCCTCGAACAACTACGGCGAAGAGGTCGGGGCATCTGACCCGTCGCTTTCCGTCGCCGAGAGCAAGGCCAAAGCCCTTCTGCAGAACCAGACGGGCGCGAAGGTCATCGTGTCCGGTTGCTCGAACGGAAATACCCCCCCGCCGCCGCCGAACGATCCGCCGCCACCGCCTGCGCCGAAGCAGGGGCCGACGGTTTCGTTCGACACGGTGGTGGGCGGCCTGAAGGCCCACATCACCGACCGTAGTGGAGTGTCGTCGCAGTGCACGTATGCGACGGACAACTACAACCGCAGTTTCGCGCTGGCGGCCAACTCCTCGTACGACCTGAAGATCGTCCCGGCCGTTCCGCAGTTCCGGAACTGGACCGTCACGATCTCGTGTGACAACGGAACCAGCACGACGGCGACGACGTACTTCTGAGCCGCGGCGGTGCCGTAACCCGATCCGCCCGGACCGTGATGCCACGGTCCGGGCGTGTATCGGGTTTTTCTGTTGGCGCGAACAACGAGTGTGCGGCGATGTCAGCTCAACGCCGAGACGATGGCCAACGCGGCCACGCACGCCACGATGACGGCTGTGGTCAGTGAGTAGGCGACCGTTCCCGCAGCACTCAGCTTGAACCTGCCCATCAGGTCTTCGTCGCGGCCGATGCCGATCATGACGAACAGCAGAGGGATCAACAGCACGGCATTGAGGATCTGGGTGGCGACCAGGATGGTAACCAGTGGAGCGCCGGGGATCATGACGATCACCGAGCCGAGCACAGTGACGAGTCCGAACGTGACATAGAACGTCTTCGCCTCGTTGTACGGATCGTCGAGTGCGGCTTCGAAGCCTGCGTACTCGCATACCGAGTAGGCCGTCGACAGCGGCAGCAGGGACGCTGCAAGAAGAGCCGCACCGATCAGACCGACTGCGAAAAGTGTGGCCGCCGCACCTCCGGCGAGCGGTTGCAGTGCCACCGCGGCGTCGGCTGCGTCCTTGATCGAGCGGCCCTGGCGATGCAGGGTCGCGGCACAGGCGATGACGACGAAGAAGCCGATGACGCCGGTGAGCACGGCCCCCGTGACCACGTCGATGCGCTCCAGATACAGATCCTTGGTGCGCAGCTTCTTGTCGACGGCATAGGACTGGATGAAGGACAACCCCCACGGTGCCAGCGTGGTGCCGACGGTGGCGGTGACGATGGCGATGGCTTCAGCGTTGACGGGCATCGTCGGCACCAGCAGACCCTGGGCCGCGGCACCCCAGTCGGGATGAGCGAGGAATCCCGAGGCGATGTAGGCGAGAAACACGGTCGACAACAAGAGCAACACATGCTCGACACGGTGAAAGCTGCCGCGTAGCACGAGGACCGAGACGACCAGGGCGGCGATGGGAACGCTGAAATAACGGCCGATCCCGAACAGCTCGAAACCCGCTGCTATTCCGGCGAATTCGGCGCATGTAGTGCCCACGTTGGCAATGACGAGTGCGGCGAGCACCGCGCCTGCCAGCCGCACCCCATATCGTTGGCGCACCAGCCCGATCAGGCCCTGGCCGGTGACAACCCCCGTGCGGGCCGCAAGGGCATGGAACATCACGAGCGCGACGGTGGACAGCATCAGCACCCACAGCAGCTGGTAACCATGGTCGGCTCCGAGCACCGAGTATGTGGTGATGCCGGCCGGGTCGTCGTCGGACAGTCCGGCAAGGAGTCCGGGACCGACCACGGCCAGCAGCGCGCCGAACGTCAGGCCGCGACGCTTCACCGGCTTGGTGTCCGCAACAGGTGGCGGCGGCGCGGCCAGACACGCGAGCGCAGAAAATGCCGGTCACGCAGGACCGACGGCGTACCGGACATCGCGCGCCTGATCCGCTCGCCGACCACCGGGTGGCTGGCGCGGATCACCTCTGCGGCCATACCGGGGTCCTTGGCAGCGAGCACCTCGGCGGCCGACTCGGTGTCGAGCCGGGCGATGAGAACCGCCAACCCGCGCGCATCCAGCCGGTGGACGGCCGAGCGTGGCGTTGCCAGCGCTACGGCGTGCCCGCGCTCGGAGGTCAGGTGCAGATCGGACCAGGCGACGACGTCGCCATGCGCCCGCGATGCCAGCGGCCCGAGACCGAGGCGCCGCAGCACCGCACCGAAGCCCACTTCGACGCCGACGAATTCCACCCGGCCGTTGGGGCGGTGAGCGAGCACCACATCGGCGACGCGGGCGAGCCGCTGGCCGACGATGTCGACGATCTGCGTGTCGAGAACGTCACGCCCCAGCCGAATTTCCTGACCGTGCAGCGCATCGGCGATCGAGGTGACGGCGAATTCGGCTCCGTCCGAGCTCAACACGATGCCATTGGGCCGAAAGGATTCGACGGCAGCCCACGGCACCAGCAAGTCCTGCTGATGCTTGCGGCGCACCAGCACTCGATCGACGAGCGCGCCGGTGCCGTCCGTGCCGAGGCTCGCCGTCATGTCGGCGATGCGGCCGAGCACATGACCATCCGGACCTCGCACGTCGAGGCCGGTGATTCTGCTGAGCAACAGCACGACAGCAGCATGCCCTAATCGCCGCGACAAGATCGGCGAAAACACGTCCACCGCTGCGTCTAGTGACGCTTGCCAACCCGAACCGGCTCTACTGCCTTCTCGGTGTTGACTTTCTGCTCTTGGTTCGAAAGCGCCGGAGTGACCGACTCAGCCCGCGGCCCACTCCTTCGCACGATCGAGCTCGTCGAGGCCGAATATCGCGATCTCACCGGGAACCATCCAGGCCAGTGCGTGCAGTGTGTGGGCAACCCATTCCTTGTCGGACACGACCGCGATTCGTTTGAAAGCCGAATGATGTTGAAAGAGAGCGCCAAAACCCAGCTTGAGGTCTTCGACCAGCCCACCCGGCCCGAAGCCTTCGTAGTCGTTCGCGATGACCTCGACGATCCTGAGCTGGTCGGTCTTCAGTAAATTCTCCATGGTCGGCTTGAACTCGCGCAGGTCGTCACCGAGAAGTCGGCCGGACACGCGAATGCCGGTCACTCCCTTGGGCATATCCGACAGCACTTCGATCATCAGTGTCCATGCTCCGCTGCCAAGGGATTCGGGGGCAAGGCGGCCACCGAGGGGGTGTCGACGCCCACCCGCCCGACGGCCTCGGCGCCGCCAGGCGTGCCCAGCGGCTCGTCACGGCCCGGCAGCACGCTCTGAAAGAACGCGGCGTTGTCGGCGACATGCCAGAGCTCGTCATCGGGCAGATCGGTCTCCCACTCGATCGCCTCGAGCCGGCAGACCAACTTGCATGCTCCACATTCCACGCACTCGTCGGGGTTGATGTACAGGGAACGCGCACCTTCGTAGATGCAGTCCGCCGGGCATTCCAGAACACACGACTTGTCCATCACGTCAACGCATGCTGATCCGATCACATATGTCATGACACAACGATAGAAAACGTACGTGGCGTGACAGGGGAGCCAAACGACACCACAGAAAGTGACTTTTGTCCTCTGACGACCTATCCGCGCAGGATGGGGCGCAGCGCGTGCAGAATGTCGGGATCCTCGATCGTCGAGGGTGGCGGCTCGTCGTGACCGTGGGCGATGGAGCGCATCGCTTTGCGTAAGATCTTGCCGGAGCGCGTCTTCGGCAATGCGGTGACGACGTCCACCTGTTTCAGACACGCGACGGCGCCGATCTCGTCACGAACCAGCTTGACCAACTCCTTGGCAAGGCCTTCTGTTGATGCACCGTCCTGCAGGACGACGAATCCACGCGGGATCTGCCCCTTGATGTCGTCGGCAACCCCGATCACCGCGCATTCCGCTACCGCCGGATGCGACGCCAGCACGGCCTCCAAGTGTCCTGTGGAGAGTCGGTGTCCTGCCACATTGATGACGTCGTCGATTCGCCCCATGACGAAGAGGTATCCGTCTTCGTCGACGTATCCGCCGTCGCCAGTGAGGTAGTAGCCGGGGTGTTCGCACAGGTAGGACGATTCGAACCGGGCGTCGTCATTCCACAGCGTCGGGAAGGTGCCAGGCGGCAGCGGCAGCGTCAGGCAGATGGCGCCCTCTTCTCCGGCCGCGCAGCCGCTTCCATCGGCGTGCAGAATGGCGATCTGATATCCCGGCATCGCGACTGCTGGTGATCCCGGCTTGATGGCCAGCGGTTCTACGCCCATTGGATTTGCGGCGATCGCCCATCCGGTTTCCGTCTGCCACCAGTGATCGATGACCGGGATGCCCAGTTTCTCGGTCGCCCAGTGATAGGTGTCCGGGTCGAGTCGTTCCCCGGCGAAGAACAGTGACTCGAGGCAACCGAGTTCTTGACCGGCCAGCCAGACGCCGTCGGGGTCCTCCTTGCGGATTGCTCGGATCGCAGTCGGGGCGGTGAACAACACCTTGACGTGATGTTCGGCGATTACCCGCCAGAATGCGCCGGGATCGGGTGTGCCGACGGGCTTTCCCTCGTACAGCACGGTCGTCGCTCCCGCCAACAGCGGCCCGTACACGATGTAGGAGTGTCCGACCACCCAGCCGACATCCGAAGCGGCCCAGAAGATGTCACCCGGTTCGATGCCGTAGATGTGGCGCATGCTCCACAGCAAGGCGACGGCATGACCGCCGTTGTCGCGCACAATCCCCTTGGGCTTCCCCGTCGTTCCCGATGTGTAGAGGATGTAGAGCGGATCGGTGGCTGCCACCGGCACCGCGGGCACAGGCGTCGCATCTGCGATCAAATCGTCCCAATCCAGATCCCGGCCGTCAATCATGTTGCATCGCATCTGGTCTCGCTGAACGACGACGCAGTGGCGCGGGGGGTGGGTGCTGGCAGCAATCGCGGCGTCGAGCATCGGCTTGTACTCGACCACCCGACTCGGCTCGATACCGCAGGACGCCGAAACGATCACCGCGGGTTGGGCATCGTCGATCCGTGCCGCCAGCTCGTGCGCCGCGAATCCGCCGAATACCACCGAATGAACCGCGCCGATCCTGGCGCATGCCAGCATCGCGATGACGGCCTCGGGGATCATCGGCATGTAGATGACCACACGGTCACCCTTGGCGACCCCCAATTCGCGAAGTGCACCCGCAAAACGTGATGTGGCATACAGCAATTCGTCATAGGTGTATGTGCGTTTGGTCCCGGTCACCGGCGAGTCGTAGATCAGAGCTGCCTGTCCACCACGGCCCGCGTCGACGTGACGGTCCAACGCGTTGGCACACGTATTGAGTTCGGCGTCGGGAAACCACCGGTAGAACGGCGGTCTGCTGTCGTCGAGGATCTGTTGTGGTGCCCTGGTCCAACTCACCTCACGGGCAGCCTCACCCCAGAAGGCCGAGGGATTGGACAGGCTCGACTGGTGAAGATCGCGATAGGTTTTCATGGCCGAAATTCCAGGACTGCGGACAGCGGCTTGCGCGGAGTGGCGGCGAGCTCCACGTCCGTCACGGGGGGCCGGCCGATCCTGATCAGCAGCTGTGGCACGCCGCGTTGACCTGTCAGCTCGCGGACGACCTCGCGACTTTGAGCAAGTTCGGTCATGTGGGTCAGCGTGCACGTCGCCAATCCGGCCGCCGTGCACTCGAGAAGCACCGAAGACAGCGCCTCTCCGCAGCGCAGCACGTCGAGCCGAGCGTCCTCGTGATGGGTGGACAGCACAACGATTTTCGAGCGGTCGAATTCGACCTGCTCGTCCCGGTTGCCGGCGTGAGGTGTTGGAAACGTCCGTGCGACATCGACCCGGCTCGCCGCCGCCGCGGACGTCAACGCCGTTTGTGGTACCCCCTCACCGGAGGCAGATGGTGACGTCCACCAACTCAGCTCGGCCGCGTAGGACGGGTCGTACCCGCGGATCGCCTCCGTGAGGCGGGAAGCGTTGGCCAGCGATGGCCGGGCGTGCTCGAGCACGACGTCGAACATCACCTGGTGGGGAATGACGGTCTGCCGCAGCAGCACTTCGAATTCCGGCCAATCGGCGGGAGGTCCGAAGGGGCGCCGGTCTGTTCGGCGCCTGCCGATGGCTGCTGCGCGCGTCCGCGCATCCTCGGTGATAGCCAGCGCGTCCCTGCGGAAGGTCATGGATGCCACTTGGAGGGGATTGTCGGGGTCGGGGAATCGCTGCACATGCGCGTGCCAGCCCGAGGCCGCCATGGCTACCGTGAGGTGATCCAGCGCGGCCCCGCAACTCAGATAGATCTCGCGGCCTTCCGGGTCAGCCGCTGTCATGACCCGCGTCAGGTCGGCGAACAGATGAAGCGTCGGCCCTTCGGCAACCCAGCGCCAGGGCTGGCTGTTGTGCAGGGACGGAGCACGGCAGGCCAGGCGCACGGCGTCCTGGATCACCGCAGAATCAGGCGTCGTCTCGGCCATTGCGGATACCTCTACTCGACGGGTTCGACATCAGCACTCACTCTTCTGCATCCGGTCAGGCGCTGGTTGCAGGCCAAAGCCCCCGCGTTGAGGGACTTTGGTCCCCAGCGTCTGAGGCGCTGCCCAACTACGTTTCGGTGAACACCAAATGCATTGGCGTGCAGGAAGCGCGGGAGAAAACGTTATGAATGCCTTGGACCTGTCACGGTGGCAGTTCGGTATCACCACCGTCTACCACTTCATTCTCGTTCCGCTGACCATCGGTCTCGCGCCCTTGCTGGCCATCATGCAAACGGCCTGGATGGTCACAGACAATCCGGCGTGGTACCGGCTGACCAGGTTCTTCGGCAAGCTGTTTCTGATCAACTTCGCTCTCGGCGTCGCGACCGGCATCGTGCAGGAGTTTCAGTTCGGCATGAACTGGAGCGAGTACTCGCGGTTCGTCGGCGACATCTTCGGTGCTCCGTTGGCGATGGAGGGCCTCGTCGCGTTCTTCCTCGAGTCGACGTTCATCGGCCTGTGGGTGTTCGGGTGGGATCGTCTTCCGAAGAAGGTCCACCTCGCCTGCATCTGGCTTGTGGCAATCGGGGTGAATGCCTCGGCGTTCTTCATCATTTCGGCGAACTCGTTCATGCAGCATCCGGTCGGCGCGCACTTCAATCCCGCAACCGGTCGCGCCGAGCTCACCAGCATCTGGGCGCTGTTCACCAACAACACCGGGCTCGCCGCATTCGCGCACGTGATCACTGGCGCGTTGTTGACCGCGGGAACGTTCGTGGCCGGTGTCAGCGCATGGTGGATGGTGCGCGCCCGCGGTGAGGAGGACGCTCGGGTCTTGTACCGGCCTGCGAGCATCCTGGGCTGTGCGGTGGCGCTTCTGGCCACGGTGGCGCTGCTTTTCACCGGCGACACCCAGGGCAAGCTGATGTTCGTCCAACAGCCGATGAAGATGGCGTCGGCGGAGTCGTTGTGCCACACCGAAACCGATCCCAACTTCTCGGTCTTGACGGTCGGCACCCACAACAACTGCGACAGCGTGACTCACGTCCTCGAAGTGCCCACGGTGCTTCCGTTCCTGGCGGAGGGGAAGACCAGCGGCGTCACCCTCAAGGGCGTCGCAGATCTGCAGAAGGAGTACCAAACCCGTTTCGGCCCTGGGGATTACCGCCCCAACCTGTTCGTCAGTTACTGGGCGTTCCGCGCGATGATCGGGTTCCTTTTGATTCCAGTGCTGTTCGCACTTGTCGGTACTGTGGTCGACCCGTCGTGGCCGCACGCCCGAATCGAAATGGCTGGCTCGGTTCGCCCTTTTCACGATTCCCATGCCGTTCCTCGCCAACAGCGCGGGCTGGGTGTTCACCGAGATGGGCCGCCAGCCCTGGATCGTCGCGCCGAATCCGACCGGGGACCAGATGGTGCACCTGACGGTGCAGCAGGGGGTGTCCGACCACAGCGCCGCGATCGTCGTCGTGTCACTGGTCACCTTCACCGCGATCTACGGGCTGTTGGGCGTCGTCTGGTTCTACCTGATGAAGCGCTACGTCGTCGAGGGCCCGCAGGAACACGACTCCGAGTTGGCGCCTGCCGCCACCCCCAGCGACGACGACGTTGCTCCTTTGTCGTTCGCATACTGACTTACGAAAGGACTTGACGGTCATGGGCTTACAGGAATTCTGGTTCATCCTGGTCGCGGTGCTCTTCTTGGGCTTCTTCATCTTGGAGGGCTTCGATTTCGGCGTCGGCATGCTGATGGAACCGTTCGGGCGGGTCGCCACCGGTGACCCCGAACAACACCGTCGGGCGGCGTTGAACACCATCGGGCCGGTGTGGGACGGCAACGAAGTCTGGCTGCTGACCGCAGGTGGAGCGATGTTCGCGGCCTATCCGGGCTGGTATGCCACCGTCTTCTCCACGCTGTATCTGCCGCTGCTGGTCATCCTGTTCGGAATGATCGTTCGGGTCGTCGCCATCGAGTGGCGCGGCAAGATCGACGACCCGCGGTGGCGTCGCTGGGCGGATCTCGCGATCGCCGTCGGTTCGTGGCTGCCCGCCGTGCTGTGGGGAGTGGCGTTCGCCATCCTGGTGCGCGGGCTTCCCATCGACGCCAACCACCATGTGCACCTGTCGATCACCGACGTGCTGAACGTCTACACGCTGCTGGGCGGGTTGGCCACGTGTGGATTGTTCCTGTTGCACGGCGCGGTGTACGTGGCGTTGAAAACCGAGGGCCCCATGCGCGATGACGCGTTCCGGTTCGCGGTGTGGCTGTCCATTCCGGTGACGGTCCTCGTCGGTGCGTTCGGGGTGTGGACCCAGTTGGCGCACGGAAAGGGTTGGACGTGGCTGCTGCTCGCCGTGGCGGTGATCGCGCTGCTGTCGGCGATCGGCCTGATGCGGTCGGGCCGCGGCGAGGGTTGGGCATTCGTCGCGACGACGACCGTGGTGGCCGCGGTGGTGGTCATGTTGTTCGGCTGCCTCTTTCCCAATCTGGTGCCGTCGACGATCGACCCGGCCTACAGCCTGACCATCTACAACGCTTCATCGAGCCACTACACGCTGACGGTCATGACCTGGGCCGCGGTGCTGGTGGCACCGGTGGTGATCGGATATCAGGCGTGGTCGTATTGGGTTTTCCGGCAGCGGATCTCGGCGCATCGGATCCCACCGTCGGTCGGCTTGGCCACCCGCACCTCATGAGCCGCTCCGGCGGTCCCGTCGATCCACGCCTGATGCGCAGATGTGTCTCGATGCGCCGTTTCCTGGCGGCGACGGTCGCGTGTGGCGCGGCGACGACCGGCCTGACGATCGTGTCGGCGATCGTGCTTGCCCACATCGTCGCCGGTGTCGTGACCGATCCGGCGCGGCGCAGCCCACAGGCATGGACATCGGCCCTTGCGGTGCTCGCGGTGCTGTGGTTGGCGCGCGCGGTGGTCAGCTGGGGCGGGGTTCGGCTGAGCCAGCGCGGGGCGACGGCGGTCATCACCGATCTCGGCGGCCAACTACTGCATGACGTCACGAATCGGTCGCCTCGCGAAACAGCGCTCGCCCGAGACGAGGCGGCAGCCGTCATCACTCGCGGATTGGACGCACTGCGGCCGTACTTCACCGCCTACCTGCCTGCGCTGGTCCTCTCCGCGATGCTCACACCTGCGGCGGTCGTCGTCATCGCCGTCTACGACCTGCGGTCGGCCCTCATCGTCGTGGTGGCTCTGCCCTTGGTTCCGCTGTTCATGATCTTGATCGGGTTGGCGACGCGCGACCGGTCGGCCGCCGCCTTGGCGGCAATGGGAGCACTTCAGGCACGGCTGCTGGATCTGGTGGCGGGGATACCGACATTGCGGGCCCTGGGCCGCGCGACGGGACCGGCCCACCGAATCGCCGAAATCAACGCCGCGCACCGCACGACGACGATGTCGACGCTGCGGATCGCCTTCCTTTCGGCCCTGGTGCTGGAGTTGATCGCCACCCTCGGTGTCGCGCTGGTCGCGGTGAGCGTCGGCCTGCGCCTCGTGTTCGGCGACGTGAGTCTTGCGGTGGGCCTGACGGCACTGCTGCTCGCGCCGGAAGTCTTCTGGCCGCTGCGGCGCGTCGGCGTCGAGTTCCACGCCGCTGCCGCGGGAAAGGCCGCTGCGGAAAGGGCTTTCGCACTGCTCGACCAGTCTCCACCACCACAGGTTGGCGCGGCGAAAGTCGTTGCGCGAGGCGCTCGCATCGAGATCGACGGGCTCAGTGTGGCCGGCCGCGACGGCGTGCACCCCCAGTCGCTGTGCGCCGACATCGAGCCGGGGCGTGTCACCGTACTCACCGGGCCCAACGGCTCGGGGAAAACCACGGCTCTGCAGGCGATTTTGGGAATCGTCGAGCCGACTTCCGGGTCTGTGCGGGTGGCAGGTGTGGGCGTGGGTTCGCTGGAACCGCGCAAGTGGTGGTCCCAGGTCGCATGGTTGGCGCAGCGCCCAGCCTTGGTCGCAGGCACTGTCGCAGAGAATCTCAACCTGTTCGGCGACCTCGATGATCCGCTGAACGCCTGCGCGCAGGCCGGTTTCGACGAGGTGATCGCGGGGCTACCCGATGGCCTGCTCACAGTGCTCGGACCGGGCGGGGTCGGGTTGTCCGCCGGTCAGCGCCAGCGGCTCGGCCTGGCTCGGGTGTTCGGCTCGCAGGCACCCGTGTTGCTCCTGGATGAACCGACCGCCCATCTCGATGCCGAGAACGAACGGCGAGTGCTTGCGGCGTTGGTGCGTCGGGCCAGGGCGGGGACGACAGTGGTCCTCACGGGTCACCATCGCGCCGTGCTGGATGTGGCCGACTCGGTGGTCATGGTGGGGGAGGGTGCTGATGTCTGCCTTTGAGACTCTGCGCACCGCGTGGATATTGCTGCGCCCGCGGATGGCGCGGTTCCTGCTGGCCGTGTTCCTGGGGGCCGCGTCGCTGGGAAGTGCGCTTGCGCTCGCCGGACTGTCGGCGTGGCTGATCACGCGCGCCTGGCAGATGCCTCCTGTCCTGGACCTCGGCGTTGCGGTGGTCGCGGTTCGTGCTCTCGGGATCTCGCGAGCGATCTTCGGCTACTGCCAGCGGCTGGCCAGCCACGACAGCGCATTGCGTTCGGCGGGCTCCATGCGCGAGCGGCTCTACGACCGACTGGCTCGCGGGCCGGTCGACAGGGCGATGCGTCTGCGCAGCGGCCAGCTGGTGACACGGCTCGGCAGTGACGTCGACCAATTGTCGGACCTGCTGGTGCGCGCGTTGTTGCCGATCGCCGTCGCCGGGGTGCTCGGAGTCGTCGCGGTGGCCGTGGTGGCGATGATCTCACTGCCGGTGGCCGTCCTGCTGACCGTCTGTTTGGCAGTGGCGGGGATCGCGGCGCCGTGGCTCGCCGGCCGAGCCGTCGTGTCCAGCGAGCGTCTGACAGCGCAGCACCGGGAGGAGCGCGACGTCGCGGCGATGACTGCACTCGACCACGCCGATCAGCTTCGTGTCGGCGGCCGGTTGACCGACGTCATCGCCGATGTCGCTGCGCGGCAGACGGAGTGGGGCCGCATCGAGGACGTCGCGGCACGGCCTGCCGCGCTCGCAGCCGCGATCCAGACGCTGGCGATCGGGACCGCGGTGTTCGGGGCGGCGGCGGCCGGAATCGGCTTGTCGGCCGTTGCCGCGCCCACGACCGTCGCCGTGCTGATGCTGCTGCCGCTGTCGGCGTTCGAGGCGACGGGGGCGCTGCCCGCCGCAGCCGTGACATTGGTTCGCGCTCGCCTCGCGGCGCAAAGACTGACCGAACTGTTCGCGGGACCGCGCGAGACAACCCCGATGCCCACGAGAACCGTGTCCCCGGTACGTGCACATCTTGAAGCGCGCGGACTGGTCAGCGGATTCTCGCCGTCGACGAAAATCGGACCACTGGAGCTCGACCTGCCGACGGGGGCGCGGATCGCCGTCGTCGGGCCCAGCGGTGCCGGGAAGACGGCGTTACTCATGACGCTCGCCGGGCTACTCGCACCGCGCAATGGTGTGGTCGAGCTCGGCGGAGCGCCCCTCGATGCGATCGCCGAGGACGAATTGCGATCCCGGATGACATATTTCGCCGAGGATGCCCATGTCTTCGCCACCACCGTTGGCGACAACCTGCGGGTCGTCCGTGGTGATGCGACCGACGGTGAACTCATGGAGGCTCTGAGCCGCGTGGGACTGGCGGAGTGGACTCAAGCCTTGCCCGACGGTTTGAAGACGATCCTCGTCGGCGGCGCCGAGGCGCTGTCGGCCGGACAGCGTCGGCGGCTTCTGCTCGCCCGAGCGCTGCTCGCCTCCAGCCCGATCATCTTCTTGGACGAGCCGACCGAGAACCTGAACGCCGCAGACTCCGACGCCTTCCTGCGGGCTCTGCTGGCCGATGACGGCGAACTCTTCGACCCGTTGCGCACGGTGGTCGTGGCCACGCACCACTTGCCCCCCGACCTGAGATGCGTACGGTTCGAGGTCACTCCCGAAGGCCGAACGAACCTGCACATGAGTACTTTTGACCCTTCGGAGAAACTAGTTCGGCAACCAGTCTGATGGCATGTCAGATTGCCACCATCACGACGTACTCACCGAGCTCGGACCCGAGCACCGCGCACTGCGGCAGCTGATTCCCGACGTCTATCGCGGGTTCGCCGCCATGTCCGACGCCGCGCTCACCGAGGGCGCCCTGAGCTCGAAGGTCAAGGAGCTGATGGCGATGGCCATCGGAGTCGTGCACGGCTGTGACGGGTGTATCGCATCGCATGCGAAGGCGGCAGTCCGCGCGGGCGCCACGCCACAAGAGGCTGCGGAGGCCATCGGGGTGAGCATCCTGATGCACGGCGGCCCGGCCACGATCTACGGTGCTCGAGCGTTCTCGGCATTCAACGAGTTCGCCTTGGACCGTGTGAGCCCCTGAGGGTTTCAAGGCGATCTCGCGATCGCAGGTGGAAAGAAGGAATCATGAATACCCATGGCGAAAACCGCACGAGGATGTTCGCCCGCGTGCTGGGACCGTTCTTCACGATCATCGCAATTGTGGTGACGTTCCGTGCCCCTGACATGCGGCAGCTGCTTGACCAGTTCACAGCGAGCCAGGTATGGCCCTGGGTGACGGGTGTCTTCATCCTGATGGGTGGCATCGCCATCGTTGCGTTCCATCAGTACTGGCGAGGAGCGCCCGCGATCATCGTCTCGGTGCTCGGGTGGCTGCTCGTGGTACGCGGAATTCTGCTCATAGCCTTTCCGGATGTCTTTGCGTCCCTGGCCGATCGAATGATCGGTGCGGTCGGCGTCTGGAAGGTCGTCTACGTCGTGATGGCTCTGATCGGGCTGTACCTGACGTATGTCGGGTGGCGGCCGGATCGGAATCGCAAGCAGGATGATGAGTCACACATCGGCATCGATTTTCCGCGTGCCGCCTGACCGGACAGCTCCGCCGCGTGAGTTGTCGGCGGACTTGTACCGCGTTTGTGCTGTTGTCCTGATCGTCGTCGGGCACTGGCTGGCGGCCTCGGTGACCTATCGGCACGGCGGTTTCGTCAGGGAGAACCCGTTGATCGAAATGCCGTGGACCCAATGGCTTACCTGGATCTTCCAGGTCGTGCCCGTGTTCTTCATCGTCGCCGGTTACGCAGGTGCGGCGTCATGGACCCGCCGAACCGACGCGCTCTACGGCGACTGGTTGGGGAAACGGTTTCGCACGCTCCTCGGCCCGACGACGGCATACGTGGTGGTCGTTCTCGTCGTCGTCGGTGTCGCTGTGCTTGCCCATGTGAACGCGTCGACCGTTGCGATGAGCGGATGGGCGGTGGCGATGCACCTGTGGTTCATCCCGGTGTATGTCGTCGTGGTCGCCACGACGCCGGTCGCGGTGGCCATGCATCGGCGTTGGGGGTTGCTCGCACCGTTGGCGCTCGGCATCGTCGTCGCAGTGGTCGACGCTGTCAGCGTGAGCGGCTGGCTGCCCGCCGTCGGCTGGTTCAACAACCTGTTCTGCTGGCTGGCTGCTCTTCCAAATCGGTGTTGCGTGGTTCTTCGGGGCGCTGCACGGTAGCCGAGCGGCTGCGCTGGCCGTGGCGGGCGGTGCCGTCGCCGCGGTGGCGGTTGGTTTCGGTCCCTATCCGGTGAGTTTGATCGGCGTGCCGGGCCAGGCCGTGCAGAACAGCGCACCACCGAGCGTCGTGATGCTGGCGCTTGGTCTCGTGCAGGCCGGCGTGTTGATCGCCATTGCTCCTGCGGTGACCCGCTGGCTGCGCCGCTCGGTTCTGCGGCGCCCGTTGGCCGCGGCGAACAAGCGGGTCATGTCGGTCTATCTGTGGCACATGATCGCGGTCGTGGTCGTGTCGGTTGCGGTGTACCCGGCGGGTCTGTTTCCAGCTCCGACGCTGGGGACGGGCGCGTGGTGGCTGTCCCGCGTGCTCTGGGTGGCGGTGCTCGCTGTGGTGACGGTCGGCGTATTGCTGCTGGTCGGATCCGCACGCTCGATATCCGCAGGTAGCTTGGTCTCGGCGTCGGTGGGCCTGCCCGCCGGCTTCGCCGGTCCTATCGTTCTTCTCGGAGCGGTCACCGCGTCGGTTGCGCTGTGGCACTTCAGCCTCGACGGCTTCGCGCCTTCTGGTCGCTTCCCCGTGGCGACGTCGCTTCTCTTTCTCGGCGGTGTCGCATTGACCGCGTTGCACCCGTCGCGCTCCGGCGCGGGGAAGGACTCTCGCCGCTCGTCCAGGGTCTTTAGTCCGTAGTCTCGGTCAGCCGGCCCACACCAGACTTTCAGGCATGACCGCATTCGCCGAACCGATGGTGCACGACGAACTGGACGGTGTCGTCTCGGCGCTGTGCGCCAGGTTCCCTGAGCGGTCTCGAGGCGAAATCGACGCGGTGGTGGCCGAGGTGTACGCCGAGCTGGCTTCGAGCGCGACGATCACGACGCACCTGATTCCCCTGACAATCAATCGAAGCCGACGCTTGTTGAGCGGCGCGAGAGCATGAGTCACAACGCCAACCTGGCGCCGCCCGCGTTCGATGTGCATGTCACGACACAGGGTCAACTGCCGGGTGCGGCCGAGTACGCCAGGACCAAGATCGGAGGCCTGGGTCGGTTCGCGCACCGTCCGGTGCTGCACGCCCGCGTCAGACTGACCAGGCACTCAGATCCCGCGGTGCAGTGCCCCGTGGTGGCGCAGGCCAATCTCGATGTGCAGGGCCGACTCGTGCGTGCGCAGGCACAGGGCGAGACCGCGCGCGAGGCGATCGATCTGCTCGAAGCTCGGTTACGTGGTCGCCTCCAGCGGGCCGCCGCACACGTCGACGAGCGGCGTGCCTGCCGCGATACGCCGCACGAGTGGACAAATCCCAGGCCAACAGAGGACCGTCGCGTCGTCCGGCACAAGTCCTTCAGTCCGGCGGCGTGCAGCGTCGATGAGGCAGCACGGGACATGGATCTGCTCGACTACGACTTCCACTTCTTCACCGAAAAGGCGACCGGTGTCGCCAGCGTCCTGTACCGCGCTGGCCCGACCGGTTACCGATTGGCGCAAGTCGTTCCGTGTCCGGGACAGCTGGCGCCGTTCGAACTTCCGTTGACGGTGAGCTCCCAGCCGGCGCCCTGCATCACCGTGGAGCAGGCTACCGAGCGTCTTGGCCTGCTTGGGCTGCCCTTTCTGTTCTTCATCGATGCCGCACAAGGCCGCGCGGGCGTGTTGTACCAGCGCTATGACGGCCATTACGCGTTGATCACCCCGTCCGACTAGGCAGAGGAGAGCGAAATGACCACGTCATCCGGGACTTCCGAACCGAAACTTCACGGCATCATCGTCGGGGTCGACGGGTCTCCCGCATCACGGGTAGCGACCGACTGGGCCGCGCGTGACGCAGCGCTGCGCGGCGTACCGTTGACCGTCGTTCATGTCCTGCCATCGGACGAGATCGGACCGTGGGTCGACCTGCCGATCGCAGACGAATACATGGCCGAACGGAAGCGCCGGGCACAGAAGGTCGTCGACGACGCGCTTGGCGTTGTCGGCGATGCGCTCGCCGGCAAGCGTGCGGTCGAAGTCCAGCATCGCGTGGTCTCGGGCCCGAAGGTGCCGACCCTTGTCGACATGTCCAAGGACGCCGATCTGATGGTGGTCGGGTGCCGCGGTGCCGGAGGCGTGCAGTCCCTGCTACTCGGTTCTGTCAGTTCGGGACTCGTGCATCATGCACACTGCCCGGTGGCCGTGATCCACGATGAGGACCCGCTGATGGATCACCCCGCCACGGCCCCGGTCGCGGTCGGCATCGATGGGTCGCCCGCCTCGGAATTGGCCACGGCCATCGCATTCGGCGAAGCGGACCGTCGTGGAGTCGAACTCGTCGCCATTCACACGTGGATGAACAGCGCGGACTTCTTCGTCGACGTGCCGCCGGAGAGTATGGCGACGCAGGCCGATGAGGAACTCGCCCAACGCCTTGCAGGCTGGCGTGAGCGCTACCCGGATGTCGTGGTGCGCCGTGTGGTCGGTCAGGAGAACCCGGCCCGCCGGCTGCTCGAGGAGTCGGAGCGGGCCCAGCTGCTGGTGGTCGGCAGCCACGGGCTCGGGGGATTCGCCGGCCTGCTGCTGGGGTCGGTGAGTTCGGCTGTTGCACACGCTGCGCGGATGCCGGTGATCGTGGCGCGACACTCCTGAACGGCTCTCCATTCCGGCTGCTCATGTCACTCGAGTCCGGGTCTTTAGGCCCTCTTCTCGTCGACGGTGAAGCGGCATCCTGAGGAGCAAGAACACTTCCACAAGCGAGGTATCACGACCAATGACCGCACACTTTCCCGACGCGGAGACCATCCGGTCCGCCCTGATGCTGGCGGTCCGTGCTCCATCGGTGCATAACTCGCAGCCATGGCAGTGGCGGGTGGGCAAGAGCAGCCTGCATCTCTATGCCAACCCGGATCTGCGACTGCCCCAGACCGACCCGGACGCTCGCGACTTCATGCTCAGTTGCGGGGCCACGCTGCATCATTGCCAAGCAGCTTTTGCCGCTTTGGGTTGGCAGTCCAAGGTCCATCGGTTCCCGAACCCGGCCGACCCAAATCATCTGGCGGTCATCGAGCTTCACCGATACCCGGCCAGTGAGGTCGACATCGCACTGGCCGCCGCAATCCCGCGGCGCCGTACCGATCGCAGGCACTACAGCTCATGGTCTGTGCCCCAGGGTGATATCACGATGATGGGTGCGCGCGCGGCACGCGCAGGCGTGATGCTTCGTCGCGTCGACGCACTCACCAGCCTCAGACACCTGATTGACGAGGCCGCGCGACGCCACGCGACCGACCACGACTACCTGACCGAGCTGTCCGCGTGGAGTGGACGCTATGCCTCCACCGCGGGTGTCCCGGCGCGCAGCACACCCGAACCCGACACGGAGGCCGCGCTGCCCGCTCGAACGTTCGCCGGCGCGGCCCTGGCGCAGACCCCGGACGGGGTAGCGGCCGATGACAGCGCTGTCGTGATTGCCCTCGGCACCGCCGACGACGACGAGCTTTCGTGGCTGCGTGCCGGTGAGGCGACCAGTGTGGTGCTACTGACCGCGACCGCGTTCGGATTGGCGAGTTGCCCGATCACCGAGCCACTCGAGTTTGCCGAGACACGGGCGCAAGTCGCGGAGGACGTATTCGGTGACGATGGCTATCCGCAGATGTTGCTGCGAATCGGTTGGGCCCCAGTCAACGCCGACCCGCTGCCCGCGACGCCGCGTCGGCCGCTCAGCGATGTCGTCACCCGGCTGGACGGCGTGCCGTTCAACTAGGTGACGGCCTCGTCGATGTCCTCGAGGTTCACTTCAACGCTCAGCACCGACCCGTCGCGGTGCTGTGTCATAGGCCATCCGGCATCGGTGAGAACCCGCCGCATGGCGTAATTCTCGAAGAGCACATCGGCGACGAAGCACCGCTGGCCGGCGTCCAGTGCGATTTCGGCGAGCGCCCGCAACAATGCGGTGCCAACTCCACGGTCATGCTGCTCGTGCGCGACGACGACGGCAATCTCGGCGTAACCGCGGCGAGGAAGCTCAGCGTAATTGGCAACGCCGATCAGGTCGCCGGATTCGAAGGCGCCAAGCGCGACGATCCCTTTCGCGGGCGCGGTCAGAGACATAGCCCACTCGCCGACGTATGCGGGGTGAACCGTGAAGAACCGCATGTAGCGCTCTTCGGCGCTCAGTTCGGCTGCCAGACAGACGACAGCGTCGTAGTCGTCGGGATCCAGGGGGCGAACGGTGACGCCCGAACCATCGAGAAGCGTTACGTTGGTGGTGAACTCACCGGACCCCGTCAATGGACGACCATCACCGAACATTGGCCGTACGGCATCAGCGACCGGTCATGGGGCCCGATGATCTGGTCGACCTGTCCGGCATCGGCGGAGCCCACGACGGCGAGCTGGACGTCGTTGCGATGCCCGACTAGAAACTCGGGTAGCCCGCCGCCGGCGGCGACCGGGTGGATGTGTACATCGGGGTAGCGCCGTCGCCATGCCTCGACGCGCTGACTCAGCTCGTCGTATGACACCCCGCTGAGCACACTGCTCCACGTGGCGACGGCGAGTACCGGTGCGTGTCGCACACGCGCCACTTCGAGGGCACGCGTCACCACCTGATCGTTGCCTGCGCGATCGTCGACGCCGACGGCGACCCAGTCGTTGGACTGAGACTGCTGCGCGGCTGACGGGTATCTGACGATGACCACTGGACAGTGGGCTTTTTCAGATACCGCCGCCGCCGTGGATCCGAAGACGTGACGCGCCACCCAGCCGATCCCGACGGATCCGACATACAGCATCGACGCGGACTTCGATTCCGCGATGAGCAGGTCATCGACCGGACCCCACAATATGTCGGTATCGACCTTGACGGGCTTGCCCGTCGCAGCCATGGCGGACTCCGCCGCGCGCAATGAGGTTTCGCCGTATTCGACGTCCATGTCCTGGGATTCGTAGGGCGCTGTGGATGGTCGTGACGCTCCGATCACGTGCACCAGGCGCAGCGGCACGTCACGGTCGACGGCCTCGTCGACCGCCCACAGCGCGGCGTCCAGGGCCGCCCGTGAACCGTCGATTCCCACGACCACCGGGTGAGCGTTCGCTGTGTTCGACATCGTGCCCTTTCCGGCCGCCAGCTGTCGCTGAGGTCTGATCAGGGCAACGGTATGCGCCAGGTGGTGCATCCGGATGGGGGCCATGGGCCCGCGATGGCGGGACTTTAGCCTCTGCGCCTGCGGATGTGGTGCCGACCATCATCGCAGTATCGGGACCACTGGACCCGATGGCGATACAGGAGTCATCATGCAAACGTTCACACTCGGCGTCGGCAGCTGGCTGCGGCGGCTGGCCACGCGGAACCCATTGGTGCGCGCCACCGACCGCATCGAGGCGGCGGCGATGCTTCTGGTTGTCGTCATGGCGCTGCTGGCCGCGCCGGTTGCGGCGGCCATGGGTACGGCGATTCACGACGACCTGGTTCATCGATTCGCCACAGACAGACTCAGCAGGCACGAGGTTTCAGCGACGGTGACCGAAGAGAGCACCCTGATGCCCCAGGCGTACGAGAAGCCGTTTCTCGCAACGGTCCGGTGGGAGTCCGCGGGCACCGTCCACACCGGCGAGTTGCGCACGTCAGACCGCGTGAAGGCCGGTGACAGGCAAAGCATCTGGATCGACAACACAGGTAACCGCATAGCACCGCCCTTGACCGATCGGGATGCCGCAGTCGAGGCGGTCGCAGGCGCATTCGGGCTGTGGTTCGCTGCGGTGGGCGTTGCTTCCGCGGCGTGGATCGTGTTGCGGATGCGGCTCAACAGGTGGCGCCACGCCGGTTGGGACCGCGAATTCAGGGAGCTGGCCGACAACGACGGCCGCACCAACCGCAACACCTAGCGCAGGTGGGATGTCATGTCTGAGAACAGCATTGTAGTCGGCGTCGACGGCAGCGATGGAGCCGTCAATGCGGCGCGCTGGGCGGCAGCGGTCGCACTGAAGATGGCGAGCTCACTGCACATCGTGCATGCCATGCCGAGTATCGGACACAACCTGACCGACACAGTCGCAGCGATCCGGGCTTCGGTCATGAGCTACCAGCAGGACTGTGCCTCGATAGTCCTGCGCGAGGCCAAAGACGCGGTGTGCTCGCGATATCCGGATCTCGAAGTGACAACGGAATCTACTCGACGTGCCTGCCGACGAGGCGTTGATTGCGCTGGGCAGGAACGCGCGCATGATCGTCGTCGGCGGCTCGCACGTCAGCGCCGCAGAGGCGGTGTTCGTCGGGTCGACGACTCTGGCCGTCGCGACGCATGCCGCCTGTCCGGTCGTCGCGTGGCGGGGAACCAGCACAGCGCCGACCGACCAGCCGATCGTCGTCGGGGTGGATCGCACACAGCCCGCGGCTGTCGCGCTGGAGGCCGCGTTCGAGCTCGCCGACCGGTTCAAAGCAAAGCTGGCCGTTGTGCGGTCGTGGTCGATACCGGGGCCGCTCGCGGCCCTCGGTAACCCGCTACTGATCGACTGGGATGCGCTGGAGGCCGCGGAGTGGGCACAGCTGACCGACACCGTCGACCGCTGCAACCAGAACCACCAGGAAGTCGACGCCTTGTGCTTCATCGAGCAGGCCAAACCGACCGCGGCACTGCTGCACCAGGTTGATATCGCCGGTGCGCAAATGGTCGTGGTGGGCAACCGTGGGCGCAGCGCACTTGCCAGTGCGGTGCTGGGATCGACCGCTCTGAACTTGCTGCACCACTCCACCGTTCCGGTAATGGTTTGCCGTCAAGCCTGAAATGGCAACGACGAGAATGGATGTCGCCGCGGTAGTGGTCGGCGGGCAACCGCCGCGGCCACCGGGACGGCGAACGGGCCTCTGAGGCAGTGGGTTTGGCCGTCGTTGGCCGCTGCGACGCAGACAAGATCTCGTCTCTGAGCGTGCCGAACTGCCATCCGATCGTCGGATATCCCGCTGTTCGGTCCTTCTCGTTCGCAACCGACTCGCGAAAGCGGCTATTCCTCGGACTCCGCGTGGCGCGGCCTGTCCAACTTGGAGACGAACACTGCCGCCTGGGTACGCCGCTCCATGCCGAGTTTGGCCAGAAGTCGCGACACATAGTTCTTGACGGTCTTCTCGGCGAGAAACATCCGTGCGGCGATCTGCTTGTTCGTCAGCCCTTCACCGAGTAGATCGAGCAGTACGCGTTCCTGCTCGCTCAGTCCCGACAACGGATCGGACTTCTCGGCCGCGCCGCGCAGTTTCGCCATCAACGCCGCGGCCGCCCGGTTGTCCAGCAGGGAGCGGCCCGCACCGACGTCCTTGATGGCCTGAGCCAGCTCCATCCCCTTGATGTCTTTGACGACGTAGCCACTGGCGCCGGCGAGTATCGCGTCCAGCATCGCCTCATCGGAGGTGAACGACGTCAACATGAGGCAGCGCAGATTCGGCAGCCGAGACAGCAGCTCCCTGCACAACTCGATGCCGTTGCCGTCGGGAAGCCTTACGTCAAGGACTGCGACGTCGGGCTGGAGGGCCGGAATCCGCGCCATCGCCTGTGCCGCAGAGCCGGCTTCACCGACGACTTCGAGCTCCTCGTCGGCGCTGAGGAGGTCGACCAAGCCGCGTCGAACGACTTCGTGATCGTCTACGAGAAAGACCTTCACCATGTGAAGCCCTCCGATTCGCCGGCCGCCTGAATATGTCCTCACAATACGTTCTGTGGTTCGCAGATCAACAGCGAGCAGTTGCTGTCACGGAGTGCGCCGCAGCACGGCGGTCCGATCAGGTCTCTGATTCCATTGGCGCGGTCGTGGGCGATCACGACCAATTGGATCGACTGGGCGTGTCTTGGCGAGGTAGTTGACGAAGTTGCCGTGAACGGCCACCGCCTGGATATCGAGATCGGGGTGGCGGGTCTTCAATTCCGTGAGGCGACGGTCCAGCCGCGCCTTCGCCAACCGGTTGCCGTCGGCGACGGCGTTCTTGTCGTGGATGTCGGGATATCGAACTTGCCAGGTGGTGAGCACGCGAAGTGGGGCCTGACGTAGCCGCGCCTCGTCGACCGCACGGCGCAGCGCGCCGTCGCCTGTCAGTGCACCTTCCACCTCGGCCACCACCCATCTCTGCTTATCGGGTGGTGGCGCGTGCCCGTGAACGATCGCCACAGGACAATGCGCCGTAGTCGCCAGCGCAGCCGCCGTTGACCCGATCCGGCCGTGGCTGCTGTGCTTGAGTCCGATCGACCCGACGCAGACCATGTGCGGCCCACCTCGAGGCTTCGCGCAAGGCTCGTACCGGATTCTCTTGCAGGATTTCGACTTCGATCTTGACGGGCCTGTCTGTCGACTCGATCGCCATCAACGCGTGGCGGATGGCTATCTCGGCGGTGGCGAGGTCACGCGCAGCGGCCTGGTTGTCCGTCCCGGTCGCCGCGTCGGGGTCGATTGCGTATACGAGCCGCAGCGGTACATCGCGACTCACCGCTTCGTCGACCGCCCACAGTGCGGCTTCCAGGGCAGACCGTGAACCGTCGATGCCGACGACTACGGATGGCGATGACTGTGTGGCGTCCATGGCTTGTTCGCTCCTGCGTTCGCGATGCGGGTTCAGTGGTCCGCAGACCGGACTTCGAAGACCTCGTCGACCGGTCGCCGGGGCGTCGGCGGGTGGATGTCTTCGATTCGGGGCGCGAGACCCACTCGAACGAGAACCTGTGGCGTGGCGGTCCGCCCGATCAATGCCGCGACGATCTCGCGACTCGCAGGCACCTCGGTGATGTGGGTGAGCGTGCATGTGGCAAGACCTGCCATGGTTGCGTCGAGCAGCACGGCCGAAAGCATCTCGCCGCAGCGTAGGACGCTGTCGTGCGTCTCGTTGTAGGTCGACAGGACGACGATCTTGGAGTGGTCCTCGTCGATGTCGGAACGCCGTTCCGGATTGTGCGTCACTGGGAAATTGCGCCCGACATCGACGCGATCGCTCTCGGCCGCGGAGATCAACGAGCTGCGCGGAATTCCCTCGGACAATCCGAAATCGGTTGTCCACCCGACGAGTTCGGCATGATACGACGAGTCGTAGAGGCGAAGCGATT
This sequence comes from uncultured Actinomycetota bacterium, assembly GCA_963813275.1. GTDB lineage: Bacteria > Actinomycetota > Actinomycetes > Mycobacteriales > Mycobacteriaceae > Mycobacterium. The sequence goes on from CAWEYH010000014.1 coordinate 558,024, forward strand.
CGGTGAGCTGCGATGCCTCGGCGAGTTCCTGGCGCCGGTCGTCGGCGATCACGTCGAGATGCACCTCGTTGGTGTCCACCGAGTTGCGCACGGTGTCCTCGAACGATTCCCATTCGGGTGGCGCGGCGAAGGGCAGTCGGTCGGTGCGTCGCGACAGAATGGCCTCTGCGCGGCGCTGATGCCCGTCCGTGACGAACTCCAGCGGGCTGAAATCTATTGACGCCAAGTGATGGAGATTGTTGGGGTTGGGGAACCGGTCGACGTTGGCGGTCCATCCTGCCGCCGCCATCGCAACCCGAAAGTGGTCAAGCACTGCGCCGCAGCTGATGAGCGCTTCTCTACCCGAGGTGTCGGTGTACTTCGGTGCCCTGTCGGGATCGATGAAGAGTTGGACTGCGCTGCCCTCGGCGACCCACCGCCATGGCTGGCTGTTGTGTAGTGAAGGGGCACGGCATGCCATCCACACCGCGTCTCTGATGACCTTGGTATCCACTGTGGTGTCGCGCACGCCGATCTCCGTTCTCTTGATCACCACTTTCGGCATGTCGGTGGCCTCTGGACAGGGTCTATGGTCCCCAACGAGGTGCCTTACGGCCCTGTAGCCGCTGCGTAGCGCGGCGACATGGTTGTGGTCATGACACGCGGGCCTGTCACGGCTCACCCGGAGCCCTGGTCGATCGCGGGCAACCTCTGCGCAGAGGTGTACGAGACGCACACCGGGGTGGTGGCGCTGATCGGCGACAAGGCCTACAAGTCCAAGAAACCAGTCGCGACCGACTTCCTCGACTTCAGCACGGTGCAACTCCGTGAGAAGGCATGCAGGCGCGAAGTCGAACTGAACCGTCGACTGGCGCCGCACAGCTACATCGGAATCGGGCATTTCACCGCGCCGGACCGCGGCGGCCCACCCGAACCGGTCATCGTGATGCGCCGCTATGCCGACTCCGCCCGATTGGCGGCACTTGTCAGGGTCGGCGAGCCTGTCGTCGGGCACCTTGCCGTCATCGCCCAGCTGCTCGCGCACTTCCATCACGGTGCTGTGCGGGGCCCGGCCATTGACGCAGAGGCGACGGCAGACGCCGTTTCTGCACGGTGGCACGAGAATCTGGGGGAGTTGCAGCGATATGTCGGCGAGGTCGTCCCGCGAGAGTCGATTGACGAGATCAGGCGATTGGCAACCCAGTTCATAGCGGGTCGAGCCGATTTGTTTGCGCACCGCATCGCCGACGGTCGCATTGTCGACGGCCACGGTGATCTGTTGAGCCAGGACATCTTCTGCCTGCCCGACGGGCCCGTGTTACTCGACTGCCTGGAGTTCGACGATCGGCTGCGCTTTGTCGACGGCCTGGACGACGCCGCTTTCCTCGCGATGGATCTGGAGTTTCTCGGCCGCAAGGACCTCGCCGATCTGTTCCTTGACGAGTACAGCCGACAGGCCGACGACGCCGCACCGCGTACGCTGCGGGACTTCTGCATCGCCTACCGCGCCGTGGTGCGGGCCAAGGTCGACTGCATACGCGTCGCCCAGGGGCACCCGGACGCTGCCGCCGATGCCCGTCGGCATGTCGACATCGCGGTGCAGCACCTCAGATCGTGCACGGTCCGCCTCATCATCATCGGCGGTGGACCGGGAACCGGCAAGACCACGCTGGCACACGCCCTGGCGGGACAGATTGGTGCGCAGGTGATCTCAACCGACGATGTGCGCCAGGAGTTGCTGCGGTCCGGCGTCATCGCGGGACAAGCCGGTGATCTCGACGCCGGCTTGTATGCGCCCGAGAACGTGGTGGCGGTATATGACGAGGTTCTTCTGCGCGCACGGAGGCTGTTGTCCGGCGGTAGCCCCGTGATTCTGGACGGTACCTGGCGGGACGCGGATCAGCGTGCGCGTGCGCGCGGCGTCGCCGCCGACACAGAGGCGTCCTTGGTCGAGTTCGTGTGTTCGTTGCCGCTGCACGAGGCTACGGAACGAATCGAGGCACGGGGCCCGACGCAGTCGGATGCCACGCCGCAGATCGCCGTCGCCCTCGACAGGCAGAACGACGATCCGCGCATTGCCGGGTTTGCGATCAACACGGCCCGGCCACTTGCGGATTCCCTGGCGGAGGCAGAGCGCATATGCTGCCTGGCGATATAGCCGGAGATGACCCGATCGTCGGCATAAGTCCCAACCGAATGGGACGTCCGCCCCTTCTGGGCGGATCGGCTCGCGACGCACAGTAATCGTCATGGAGCATTTGACGACGCTGGACGCGGGATTCCTCGAAGCCGAAGACTCCGATCGGCATGTCAGCCTCGCTATCGGTGGTCTGTCGATCATCGAAGGACCGATGCCGGAATTCGAAACGCTGACAGCGGCCATCGCCGAGCGGATCACCAAAGTGCCGCGGTTCACGCAGGTGCTTCGAACGCATCTGCTGGACCTCGGCCCTCCCGAGTGGGTCGAACACCCGGCATTCGACCACTCGCACCACATTCACCACTCCGCGCTGCCGCAGCCCGGCGACGACGAGACGCTGTTCCGTTTCGTCGCCGACGTGATGGAGCGACGTCTCGACCGTGACCGGCCGCTGTGGGAATGCTGGATCATCGAGGGACTCGCCGACGGCCACTGGGCGCTGCTGATGAAGATCCACCACTGCATCGCCGACGGCATCGCCACGATGCACATCTTCTCCGGGCTGAGCGACAACGGAGAAGGTCCTAACTACGCAACAGAGATCCGGGCCGCCCGAAGCGAGCCGGTCAACCCCTCCACCATTCCAAAGATCAGCCTCAATCCGCTGAACTGGATCGGCGGCATGTGGAACCTGGCTTCCAGCGCGACGAGCGCGGCGGCGTTGGCATTCGAGGGCGCCCTGGAGGTCACCGGCGGCCTGCTGCGGCCTTCGCCATCGTCGTCACTCAACGGGCCGGTGTCGACCATGCGTCGGTTCAGTTCGGCGCGGGTCAGCCTCGAGGACATCGGGAAAGTGTGTGATGCGTTCGGCGTCACCATCAATGACGTGGCGCTGGCTGCCATCACCGACAGCTACCGCGCGGCGCTCGTGCGCCGCGGCGAGCAACCGCGCCGTAATTCACTGAGGACACTGGTCCCCGTGTCGATTCGGTCAAACGATGCGGGCCACGTCGCAGACAACAGGGTGTCCTTGATGCTGCCGTTCCTGCCAGTCGACAAGGAAGACCCCGCGGAGCAACTACGGGCAGTGCACCGTCGACTTTCGAAGGCCAAGGCCAGTGGGCAGCGTGAGGCAGGCGGCATCTTCATCGCCGCCGCGAATGTGGTGCCGTTTCCGTTCACCGCGTGGGCAGTTCGCGCGCTGACCAAACTGCCGCAGCGTGGCGTGGTAGCACTGGCAACAAACGTTCCCGGTCCCCGGACCAGAACGCGCATCATGGGCCGTGAGGTGGTGCGGATGGTTCCGATCCCGCCCATCGCGCTGCAGCTCCGCACAGGCGTCGCGATTCTCAGTTATGCCGACGAGTTGGTATTCGGGATCACTGGTGACTTCGACTCCGCGGCCGACGTGGACGAGCTGGCTAGTGGAATCGAACATGGCGTGGAGCAACTGGTCGCGTTGAGCCGGAAGGAAAGCAAACAGTGAAAGCCGAGATTGGCGACTTTCTGGTGGTAAAGGGCTCTGCGGCAAAACATCACGACCACCGCGCACTGATCACGGAGGTGCGGTCGGCTGACGGCTCGCCGCCGTACGTTGTGCGCTGGCTCGACGACGACCGCGTCGCAACGGTCTTTACCCGGGCCGGACGCGATCGTGGTCACGGCGCGGGAACAACGAGAGGCCGACGATCGGCAGCTATCTCGCATCGAGAGAGTGCAGCACGGGATCGCCCGATCCGCCGGGAACCACGATCACCGGCGCAGGTGACGACTCGGCGACCGCCGTACTGACCGAACCCAGCAGCAGCCTGGCGAATCCGCCGCGGCCGCGCCTGCCGAGCACGACGAGTTGAGCGTGCGCAGATTCCTCGATCATCCAGTGCGCGGGCCGGTCGCAGACGATCCGCCGGTGTACACGGACATCGGGATACCGCTCCTGCCATCCTGCGAGGCGTTCGGCGAGCACCTCGCCGCCTTCTTGCTCAACCGCACCCCATTCCGGGCCCAGCGCGGGAACCACACTCACATCGCTCCACGCATGCAGCGCAACGAGATCGACTCGCCGCCGACTCGCCTCGTCGAACGCCAAGCCGGTGGCCGCTTCCGAGGCGGGCGAACCATCGACCCCGAGCAGCACCGGAGACGTGGAGTCGGCTCGACTGTCCGAAGCGTGGATGATCGCCACCGGGCTGCGTGCATAGTGCAACATCACACGGCTGACGGAGCCGAGCAGTCCAGCGCCGACCGCACCGAGGCCTCGGCTCCCGGCGACGACCAACGTCGCCTTCCGTGATGCGCCGACCAGTTCGGCAGCGACTCCGCCGTGGCGCACCTCGGTCCGAATCGCCGTACCGGAACCACTGACCGCCGCTTGCGCACATTTGAGCGCTTGTTCGATGACTTGCTTCGCGTGGTCTTCCTGCCACCGCCGGTAGCCGTCTTGCAGATATCTGACCGGCCAGGTGACCACGACGGGCGCGACGACGTGCATCAGCGTGACCGGCAAATCGTGCATCATCGCTTCGTCGGCCGCCCACCGAACGGCTGCGTCCGATTCAGGCGACCCGTCAACCGCAACCAGAACCCCGTGCGCTGGCACGGATTTCGGCATCAGCGAACCTGCAGCACTTCGCCGATCGGACGCCGCGGGGTGCGAACGGCTGCCGGGCTGTTGTCGGCCTGCCGTCCGACCCGGATGAGTACCTGCGGTTCGGCACGGCGGCCGGTGATCCGGCGCACCGCCTCACGGCTGGCGTGAAGCTCGATCATGTGGGTCAGGGTGCAGGTCGCGAAACCCGCAGCAGTGCATTCCAGCAGCACCCGCGACAGCGCCTCTCCGCATCTCAACGTGTTCTCGCGACTGTCGTCGAATGTCGACAGCACAAGAATTTTCGAGTGATCGCGATCGACTCCTGGCCTCCGGTCGCCGGCTCCGTAGGAGGGAAAGTCGCGGGCAACATCGACCCGTGCAGCCTCGGAAGTAGAGGCCATCGCGGTGGATGGGAGACCGTCGCTGGCACCGGAATGGTGTGTCCACCAAAGCAGTTCGTAACGGTAGGATGCGTCGTCACGACGGTGTTCCTCTGTGCGCCGCGATGCGTCGGCAAGGGCGGGTCGTCCGCTGTCGTCGATCACGTCCAGTTCGGCGACGGTGTCGTCCAGAACTGAGCGGAGCATCTGCTCGAGCTCCGTCCACGGCTCGGGCGCGGCGAACGCGAGCCGATCCGTGCGCCGGTGCGAAATCGCTTCGCCCATCGCATGCGCGTGCTCGCTGACGGAGCCGGCTTTGTGAAAGGTGATGGATGCGAGATGGTCGTGATCGTTCGGCTCGGGGTACCTGTCGACGGTGGCTTGCCCAGCCGGCTGCGGCAGCGGCGACCTGAAGGTGATCGAGTGCTGCGCCACAGCTCATGATCACCTCGTTGCCGGTGATGTCCGTGTGGTGGCCGACCCGTCCATGATCGGCGAACAGGTGCAGGATGCCGCGCTGCGAACGTCCACCGCCACGGCTGGCTGTTGTGCAGTGAGGGCGCACGGCAGGCCAATTCGACGATCGCGGTGAGCTCTTCGGTGCTGATCGTGTCTTGAGGTGTAGTCGGCATCGTCATGTTGTCATCCTTGCTGTGCGGGCTGCTAAGAATTGCGTGGCTCGTCTGGACGTCGCAGCGGCCTCTTGGACACCACACGTAGCTCGACGGTGAAGTACTGCGGGTCGGGCACATGCTGGTCGACGGTCTCCCGCAGTCGCGCAAAGATCTTGTCGAGCGCATCCAGCGGGTCCACGTCCACGGGGATGGCCGAGATCCCGATGTCCATCCAGTTGCTGCCGTAGCGAGTCAGCCCATGCGCGAAGCCGGGCAGATCGGTGTGGTCGGCGGGATCCCACGAGATCACCTCGACTGCTTTGTCACTCATGCCATCTCCCTAAGATGCGATATTCCCCGCCGAAGCGAGGTGAGCCGTGAACCATTCGCGGGCAAGCTCAGCAACCTGTTCCAGCGTCCCGGGCTCGTCGAAGGTGTGTGTCGCGCCGGGGACGACCGCGATGGAGCACTCCGCGGGAACCAGCGTCCGGGCTTGCCTGTTGAGCTCGAGGACCAATTCGTCGCGACCGCCGACGATCAGGAGCGTCGGTGTGCGAACGTGGCTCAGCCAGCGACCCGCGAGGTCGGGGCGCCCGCCGCGGGACACGACCGCTGAAACGACCACCCTCGGGTCCGCGGCCGCACGCAGGGCGGCACCCGCGCCGGTGCTGGCCCCGAAATAGCCGACCGGCAGCGATGCGACGTCTTTCTGCGAACGGAGCCATTGAGTAACGCCGACAAGCCGGCTTGCCAGCAGTTCGATATCGAAGACGTTGCCCCGGTCTCGTTCTTCTGCGGGTGTCAGCAGATCGAACAGTAAGGTGGCGAATCCGGCGTCGTTCAGATGCGCGGCGACGAGGCGATTGCGCGGACTGTGTCTGCTGCTTCCGCTGCCGTGTGCGAAGACCACCACGCCGCGGGCCCGGGCTGGGACGGTCAGATGCCCCGCGAGCAGAGAATTATCAACTGAGACAACGACTTCCTCGTCCCTGCGTTGGGTCGACACCGTCGCTCCCTGGTGTTCCGTTCGTCATGTCCTGGTGTGCCTATCCTTCTTGGTTGAATCACGCCTCGAGTCGCGACTTGTCCACGATGTCCTTCGCGGCCTCGAGATGTTTGTCGGCTTGCTCGAGGTAGGTCAGGAACTCCATGTCGTAGTTGTTGGGCGATCCAGCCATAGCCGACAAGCACATGTGCGACGTCGTATGGGCATCCTCGATCGCCGCATTCAGTTCCGCGGTGAGATCGGGGTCAGGCGACGGCAGATGGGCCTGCAAGTCGACCTCCGCATAGTCGTGAATCCGCTGGCATGCCCTTTCCAGGCCGTTCTTGTCGACACGGTCCACGTTCCGTCGCGCGTCATCCAGCGCGCCTTGCAGATCTGCGACGTGCCTGCGCGTGCCGTTCCACCACAGCTCGATGGCGTCGCTCTTGGCAGGTGGCGCCTTGGCAGCCTCGGACCCGGCGTGCCACACGAAAAGGGCGAACACCATCGCTGAGATACCGACCACGGCCAGCACGGCGGAGGCTGCGAGGATCCCCCATCTGCGGTACCACGGTGGCGCCGATCGCTCATCTGCAACGAGCAGTGCGTCGCATTCCTGACACAACTGCTGACCCTTGGGGTTCGAGTGCCCGTTCGGACAGGTGAGCATGTCAGCTACGCGCCACGATCACCGGAGCTGTCGCCGATTCGGCGACCGCGGTGCTCACCGAGCCGAGCAGCATGGAGGTCACCCCGCCTCGTCCGCGGCTGCCGACAACGACCAGCTGAGCCTGCTTCGATTCGTCGATCAGCCAGCGGGCCGGACGATCGCAGACAATCCGTCGGTGTACCCGGACATCGGGATATTGCTCCTGCCACCCCGCGAGCCGCTCGGCGAGCACTTCGTGTCCCTCGTCCTCGTACTGGTGCCAGTCCATTCCGACGATCGGGAACACCCCCACGTCGCTCCACGCATGCAGCGCCACCAGATCGACGCCGCGACGGGATGCCTCATCGAAGGCAAGAGAGGTGGCCGCCTCGGACGCAGGTGACCCGTCGACGCCGAGCAGTACGGGCGCCGTGCGGTTGGGGGGCTGCGCAGCGTCGGTCTTGATGACTGCGACGGGGCAGTGGGCATGGTGGAGCAGGCTGCGGCTGACAGAGCCCAGCACCGCGCCGCCAACAGGACCAAGCCCGCGGCTGCCGACGACAACCATCGTCGCCTCGGCGGATGCAGCGGTCAGCTCGGTGACGACGCCGTCGTGGCGCACCTGGGCTCGGACGGGAGGCGAGACCGATTCACCGGTCGACGCCAGTAGTGTCTTCTGCGACTGCTCGATGACGTGCTGCGCGTTCGCGTCCTGCCACTCGAGGTAACTGGACTCGAGATTACGCACGGGCCAACTGACCACGATGGGCGCTATCACGTGCATCAAAGTCACGGGAACATCGCGCAAGACGGCCTCGCGCGCCGCCCACCGCACCGCCGCGTCCGACTCGGGAGAACCGTCGACGCCGACGAGAATTCCGTGGCCGGATCGGGTTAGGGACATTTCGCACTCCTTGCTCGTAAGGCGAAACTATCGACCCACGGATCGGCCGAGGCAGGGTCGGAAGTCCCTCACGATGAAGGCGGTGGTCCTCGATCGGAGCTAGCGCGCAGTGCCCCGAATGTGCTGGTCGACATAGCGGACGACGTCGGAGAGCGTCCGCAGCGACGCATAGTCCGACTCCGGGATGTCGACCTGCAGCCGTTTGTGGATGCCGATGAGGAAGTTCAGCCAGTCCATCGAGTCCAGGTCGACCTGATCCCGCAGCAGGACACTGTCACTGATGTCCGCGGGCTCCACTTCCGGCGCGATGGTCGTCAGCACCGAGAGGACCTCGCCACGAATGTCGTCTTGCGTCATCATTTCTCAGTCATTTCTCCAGGGTTTCCGGTTGCTGTAGCAACTCAGCGACCGTGGCAAGGAAGAGCGCACCACGGTGGCCGTCGCTGGCGCGGTGGTCGGCCGCGAGGGTCGCCTGCACCGCAGTCGCGATGCGGATCCCGCCGTCGACGGCGCACACCCTCTGCGCCGGTTTTCCCAGTCCGACGAGCGCAACCTGGGGTGGATAGATGACACCGAACACGGTGTCGACGCCCTGGTCGCCGAGGTTGGTGACGGTGATCGTCGGGTCCGACATCTCCGAACTGCGCAACGAGCCCGCGCGGGCCCGCGCCACCAGATCCGTCAGATCCGCCATCAGTTCGTCCAGGTTCTTCTCGGCGACATCGTGGATGGCCGGTGCTACCAGGCCTCCACTCCGAAGCGAGATGGCCACGCCGACATGAGTTCCCGTCCCCGGCGAGAACGCGTCATCGCGCCAGAAGCCGTTGAACTCCCCGAATCGCTGCGTGGCGACCGCGACGGCCTTGAGATGGAGGACGGCGGGCAGGACCCGTTCGGTGACGGGCCTGTTCGTATTTCGCTCCGCCAGCCAGCGCAGCGCGTTGTCCAACGGGATTTCGTGGGCCAGGTAGTAATGGGGGATTTCGCGCTTGGATCGGCTCATCGCCGCTGCGATGGACTTCCGCATCGCAGCCGCGCGGTCCGCATCGCGTTGCGCGGTCGCGTGGCTTTCGGCGTCGGTGAGATTTCGCGCGATCGCCGCCGCTTGTTCGACATCGTGGAGAGTGACCGCGCCCTGGGGGCCGGTGCCTGCCACCGAGTCGGTGTCGACTCCCAGCCTCGAGGCCAGCCGGCGCGCCGCGGGGGAGACCCAGCGGCGGTGCATCATCTCATGTGCCGCCGGGGCGGCCGGGCGAGGCGAACGGGCGGTCGCCGCGTGCCTCTTCGCCCGCTTGGGCTTGGTGGACGACCGGGCCGGTGCCGGCTCGAGGACTTCGCCTGCGGCCGCCAGCTTCGCCAACACCGTTCCGACTCCGACGGTTTCGCCAACCGGGACCAGCAACTCTTGCACGGTGCCGTCGTGCCAACACTCGACCTCGACCGCGGCCTTTGTGGTTTCGACAATGGCGACGACCTGGCCGCGCGAGACGGTGTCACCGGGCTTGACCAGCCACTCCTGAAGTGTGCCCTCGTCCATGTCTGCGCCGAGGGACGGCATCTTGAACTCGATCACGGGCGTTCGCCCACGATGCTCTGCACCGCCGCGACGATCTTGTCGACCTGCGGCAGCGCCGCCTGCTCGAGGTGCTTGGCGTAGGGCATGGGCACTTCGGCACTACATACCCGTGCGATCGGTGCGTCGAGTTCGTAGAAGGCCCCCTCGACGATGCGTGCGCTGATCTCGGCGGCGAGACTGCCCGTGCGCCAGGCCTCGTCGACGACGACGGCCCGGTGTGTCTTGGTGACGGACTCGATTATCGTGGCGTCGTCGAGTGGCCGCAGCACGCGCAGATCGACGACCTCACACTCGATTCCGTTCAGCGACAACTCATTCGCCGCGTCGAGCGCCTTGGGCAGGCAACCGCCATAGGTGATCAGGGTGACATCCGTTCCTGCGCGACGGACAGCCGCCCCCGAGATGTCGGTCTTGCTCAGCGCTTCGACGTCGGTCGAGGTGTTGTAGAGCTGGACGTGCTCGAAGATCACCACGGGATCGGGATCGTCGAGCGCGGCGGCCAGCATGCCGTAGGCGTCCTCCACCGTCGCGGGAGCGACCACCTTGATGCCAGGGACGTGCGCATACCAGCCCTCCAAACTGTGCGAGTGCTGGGCTGCCAGCTGGCGTCCGGCGCCGGTCGCCATCCGGACGACGATCGGAACCGAGAACTGTCCGCCGGACATATGCCGAAGCGCCGCAGCGGTGTTGACGATCTGGTCGAGAGCCAGAAGGCTGAAGTTGACTGTCATGATCTCCACGATGGGGCGCAGTCCGCCGAGTGCCGCGCCGATGCCGACGCCGACGAACCCCAGCTCGGACAGCGGGGTGTCACGCACCCGCTGCGGACCGAACTCCTCCAGCAGGCCCTTGGACGCGGCGTAGGTGCCGCCGTAGCGGCCGACGTCTTCGCCCATCAGCACGACGCGGGCGTCGTTGCGCAGCGCATCTTGCATGGCGTCGTGGACAGCACTGCGGTATGTCGTCTTCGTCGTCTTCATCGGATTTGCTCCGTAACGGGTGTGAGCACGTCGCGCTCGAGATCGTCGATGCTTTCCCAGGTTCCGGCCTCGGCGAACGCCACCGCGTCCGCGAGTTCGTCTGCGGCCTCCGCCTCGATGGCGGCGACGTCGTCAGCGGTCAGGGTGCCGTCGGCCAGGCAGCGCTCGGTGAACAGGCGGATCGGATCGCGCTTGCGCCATTTTTCGACCTCGTCCCTGCCGCGGTAGAGCTCGGGATCGAACATCGAATGCGCACGGAACCGATATGTGCGGAACTCCAGGAAGAAGGGGCCGCCGTCGCTGCGGATCCGGTCGGCCGCGGACTGGGCGGCGTCGCGGCAGGCGACCACGTCCATACCGTCGACCGCCGCCGTCGGCACGTTGTAGGCGGCGGCTTTCGCCGTCAGATCGGTCTGCGACTGCGCACGATCCAGCGCGGTGCCCATCGCGTAAAGGTTGTTCTCGCAGCAGAACAGCACGGGCAAGCGCCACAGTGCGGCCATGTTCAGCGACTCGTGGAATGCACCTTCCGCGACGGCTCCGTCACCGAAATAGCAAGCGGTGACCCGATTTCGGTTCTGCATCGCGTCGGCGAGCGCCAGTCCGACCGCCAGCGGCAGTCCGCCGCCGACGATCGCGTTGCCGCCGTAGAAGCGGATCGCGGTGTCGAAGAGGTGCATCGACCCGCCCCTGCCGCGCGAGCAGCCCTCCTGTTTGCCGAACATCTCGGCCATGATGGATGTCATCGGCATGCCGCGGAGCAGCGCGTGCGCGTGCTCACGGTAGGTGGCGACGACGGCGTCGTCGGGCTGCAGCGCGCTCAACGAGCCTGCGGCGACGGCTTCCTCACCGACATACAGGTGAAGAAAGCCACGGATCTTGGTCTCGCCGTAGAGCTCTGCGCACTTCTCCTCCATGTGGCGAACCCGGGTCATGTCCGAGAGCAGTCGCCTGGCGAGTTTGGTATCGCTCATGTCGTCACCTCCTCGGCGGTTCTCGATGCCGTTTCCTCGATCGTGGACGTATCACCTTCGGGTAGGCCCAGCTCGCGTGCCTTGAGCAGCCGCCGCATGATCTTGCCGCTGCGGGTGTGCGGCAGGGTGTCGACGAAGGCGATCTCCTTGGGCGCGACCGCGGCGCCGAGACGCTTGCGGGCGTGCCCGAGCAATTCCAGCCGGAGCTCGTCGCTGGCGGTGTACCCGTCCTTGAGTGTCACGAAGGCCTTGACAAGCTCACCGACGGTCGGGTCTGGCTTGCCGATGACGCCGGCCTCGGCAACCGCGGGGTGATCGGTCAGAGCATTCTCCACCTCGAAGGGGCCGATCAGATGACCCGCGGACTTGATCACGTCGTCTGCGCGGCTGACGAACCAGAAGTAGCCGTCGGCGTCGCGCTTGACCAGGTCGCCGGTCAGGTACAGCCCATCGACGAAGCACCGCTTGTACCGGTCGTCCTGATTCAGGTAACCGCGGAACATCGAGGGCCAGCCCGACTCGAGGGCGAGCTCGCCCTCCACATCCGGCTCGTCGATGACGGTGATCGTCCCGTCTTCGTGGCGGTGCACGACGTGGCCGTCGATCCCAGGAAGCGGCCGTCCCATCGATCCGGGCTTGATGTCGAAGGCAGGGGTGTTTGCGACCATGATGCCGCCGGTCTCCGTCTGCCACCAGTTGTCGTGGATGGGCAAGCCCAGCACTCGTTTTCCCCACCAAACCGCTTCGGCGTTGAGTGGCTCACCGACGCTGGCGACAAAGCGCAGCCTCGGAAAGTCGAACTGCGCCGCAAGCTCTGGACCGGCCTTGATCAGCATGCGGATGGCGGTCGGCGCGGTGTACCACACCGTCACACCCTGAGTCTGCAGAATCTGATACCAACGCTCGGCATCGAAATCGGCCTCGTCGACGATGGAGGTGACGCCGTGCACGAGGGGGGTGATCACGCCGTAGGACATGCCGGTGACCCAGCCGGGATCAGCGGTGCACCAGAAGATGTCGTCGGGGTGCAGGTCCAGGGCGTACAGGCCGGTGAGGTAGTGCATCCTGACCGCGCCGTGCACGTGCAGCGCGCCCTTCGGGGTGCCTGTGGTGCCACTGGTGAAGTGGAGCAGCGCGGGGTCATCGGCGGTGGTGGGTTCGATCGGCGCCGCATCGTCGACGGCGTTCATTCGGTCCCAGAAGTCCAGCGTCCCGTCTGCGTCGCCAACGGGATCGCCGACGACGAGGATGTGCCGCACAGACGGAAGCTGGTCGCGGATTTTGGCGATCTTGCGGCGGTAGATCGCCGCCGTGGTGACAAGCACGTCGGCACTGCCGAGGCGCAGCCGGGTCGCGATCGGCTCCGGGCCGAAGGCCGAGAACAGGGGACAGATCACGCTGCCGTTGCGCAGCGCGCCCATCACGGTGACGTACAACTCCGGGCAGTGACCCATCAGGGTGAAAACCCGGTCGCCTTTGGCAATTCCCAGCGATCGCAGGACATTTGTGAAGCGGCGCGACGACGCGCCCAGTTCACCGTAGGACAGCTCGCGGGTGGCCTGCGGACCGGGTGAGGCCCCGACGAATCGCAGGGCGGTGCGTGAGGCCAGCGGTCCATCGGTGTGCCGGTCGACGGCGGCGTAGGCGATGTTGCAGCCGCCCGCGGGCATACCTGCGCACGGGTCAGGGACGTCGGACCAGTCGAACTCCGCACGTGTGCGGTCATAGTCCACGAAGTTGGGCGGCACGCGCAGGTCGTTGGGGGTCTTGTGAATCACGGTCAGGGCGGAAGCACCCCTTTGCGTAGCGCGGGCCCGACATTGGTCATGACGTGTTCGAGCAGATCGTTGTAGGCCGACCCGTCGACCAGCAGCCCGGTGGGCCCGTGGTGCAGTAGGAAGGCGTCCAACCGGCGGTCGATGGGCCAATCGGCGTACAGCGTTCCGGTGAACTCCGAGCGAAGGAACCGCCATGCGATGGCGTCGAGCTCGGCCCTGGTCAAATCGCTGCGGTCGGTCGGTGACATGTGCGATCCCCTGTTCTCGGTGACGCCTCCATCGTTTGCAGCGCGGATGGCGGTTACTAGAGACGAAAGTCACTAACGCCCGCCCCCGACGGCGCTTGGTGGCTTAAGTCCCTCGGCAGCGGTCCGGTCGACCCTTCCGGGCCCTTCGGGGGGCGACCAGCATCAGGTGATGACCAGCAATACGACGGCCCCGGTCAAGGATGTGATTCGCACCTTCAACAAGCACGTGCTCAATCCGGCGATGCTGCTTCTTGCGGGGCGCAAGCACTGGTACGCCGGCGTGATCCGGCACACCGGGCGTCGCACCGGAAAAAGCTATGCCACGCCGGTGGTGGTGATTCCGGTGGCCGGCGACGGCTTCGTCGTCCCGCTCCCGTACGGCACCGAGGTCGACTGGCTGCGCAACGTACTCGCCGCAGGTAAAGCAGTGGTCGCCGTCGACGGTGAGACATCCGCGGTGATCGACCCCGAAGTCATCGACGAGGCGGCGGCGGCCCCGCTGCTGTCGGATCGCCGCAGACGCGAATTCGCCCGCTTCCGCGTCGGTCATTACCTCAGACTCCGCCGGGCCCAGTGACTCACACCGGCGCTCCGCAAACAACGAGACGAAGGAAACCCATGGACACACAACGCTTCCGGAAGCTGACGACCGCCAACGCCCCCTTTGTGTCGGTCTACATCGACGACTCGCGGGACGCCGCTGACGCCGAAGACCAGCTCGATGCGAGATGGCGCGATGTTCGCAGGCACCTGGAAGACCAGGGCGTCGACGAGCCAGTCATCGCGGACGTGGAGCAGGCGATCCTGCACAGTCAACCGGCAGTGGGGCGACGTGGGCGCGGAGTCGTGGCGACCATGGACGGGGTATTGGTCAACGAGGAGCTATCGAACCCGCCGACGAACACCGTGGTTCGGGTGTCGGATTACCCGTACGTCCTGCCGCTGCTGGAGGGCGTGCGGCGTGGCGTCTACATCTTCGCCGCTGTCGACCACGCCGGTGCGGACATCACGGTGCACCGTGGTGACAGCGTCCGCTCGGAAACCGTCGACGGCGGCGGTTACCCGGTGCACAAGCCGGTCACGGCCGGATACAACGGGTACGGCGACTATCAGGGCACGACCGAGGAGGCCGTCCGGATGAACGTCCGCGCGGTCGCCGATCGGCTGACCGAGTTGGTCGACCAGACCGACGCCGAGGTGGTATTCGTGTGCGGCGAAACCCGTTCCCGCAGTGATGTATTCGCCGCACTGCCACGACGGGTGGCGCGCCGGGTGTCCATCTGGCACGGCGGGTCCTACGGCCACCGGATCGGCGAGAACGAGGCGCGTGATCATATCGAGCATGAGTTCGAGCGCCGCAGGTGCGAAGCGGCCGACGAAACCGCCCAGCGGTTCACCGGTGAGCGGGGCCGGGGGTCAGGCCTGACGGCAGAGGGACTTGCAGCGGTGTGCGCGGGCCTGCGGGAGGGTGACGTCGACATATTGATCGTCGGCGACCTCGGCGAGGCCACCGTGGTGACGGGGGAGAGCCGCACGACAGTCGCGCCGAGCGCAGATGTGCTCTCCGAACTCGGCGAGCCGGCTCGCCGGGTGGCGCGCGCCGACGAAGCGCTGCCGTTCGCGGCGATCGCGACCGGGGCATCACTGGTGCGCGCAGGTGAGAACATCGCACCCGCAGACGGCATCGCCGCGCTGTTGCGCTACGTGCCCGCCGACATCTGAGACTCCTCAGCGCACCACCAGCGCCGAGGAGTCCGCGTGGTGAAAGACGGGATGGCCGGTGGGACCGACGATTTGCGCCAATTCGTCCGCGTCTGCCGCGCCGATGACGGCCAGCTGAACCCGCTCGTCGTGCTTCTTCAGAAAGTGTGCGACGTCGGCCGAGTTGGCGAGCGGATAGATGTGCACGTCCGGATACCGCCGCCTCCAGTTGTCCACCTCGCGGTCCAGCTCGTCGTACGGTGCGCCGCCGGATTCCCGGTCTCCCAAGAGAAGAACGGGGGCGTGGCGTAGCGCGGCTTCCTCCATTGCCTGCTCTACGACCTTGTCGTTGCCGGGCCGCCGCTTGGCAGCGACGACTATCCAATTGATGTCCTTGTGATGTTTGCCGCTCTGCGGGCGGATCACCGCGACCGGGCAGCGCGCCTCTTCGGCGAGTTCGGTGGCGGTGGAGCCCAGGATCGACCGCGCATACCGGCCGATGCCGACCGAGCCGACGCAGATCATCGCGGCGTCAAGGGATGCCGCGACGAGTGCCGTGCCGGGGCGGCCCTGGAAGACCTCCGTCTCGACGGAAACCGGCTTGCCCGTCGCCTCCACTGCGGCGCGGGCCGCGAGCAGCGAGGCCTTGGCGTGGTGGACGTCGTCGTAGTAGTCCTCGGACCCCAGGTGAGTCGGCTTGGTCACGTACGCCAACCGAAGGGGCGCGCCTCTGGTGACGGCTTCGTCGACCGCCCATTCGGCCGCGTGGATCGCCGTGTCAGATCCGTCGATTCCGACGATTACCGGTGACTCCGAACTGTTGTCGGTCATCGCCCTCTCCCATTCACTCGAGTGGTTGTTTTGACGTTGTTGGCCGGTGTCCGGTAGTCATCGGCATGCGCATCGATATCGGTGAGGGTGAAGTAGTTCTCCTCCTCCTGCAGAAAATGCAGTTGCAGCAGCGCATACAGTCCATAAAGACAGGAGAGCAGGTCTTCGACCTGATCGGGTTCAATACCGTTGCTGGCTTGGGCCAGTGAAACGTGGGTCCCGATTCGGTCGGAGAGTCGCTGGATCTCCGCGTGTGTTCTGCTCATGGTGGCAGTGGCCTCACCGCTGCCGAGCGGCTTGGCGAGCGTGGGGTAGAGCTGCGTTTCCTCGGCCCGCTCGTGGGGCTGAAGGCGCTCGGTGAGGAACGTGTGGGCACGTGTGAGGGTTTCAAACGCAGAGGGGTCGCCGGAGACCAGGCCGTCAGCGGTGGTGCGCAGCAGCCCGATGGCGTCGCGAAGCTCGTCGTGTTCGGAGGCGAAGCGGCGCAACAAGTCTTCGGTGGCGGTGGGCAACTCGATTTCGGTCGCCGGGTTTCCTCTCAGCGCGCGCAGCGCATTGAGTATCACGGCGACGTCGATCGCCTCCTGCAGCAGGGCCCCCGCCGCCGGGGGCAACCAACCAAGCGCGGCAACGGCCATGGCGATGACCGACAACGTCATTCCCGCCGCGGCGCTCTGCAGAGCGATGCGCCTGGACCAGCGGGCGATATCCATCGCGTCGGCGAGCCGGTCCAGGCGATCGGTGGTCAACACGATGTCGGCGGCTTCCGATGACGCCGTCGCGCCGCGTGCACCCATCGCGACGCCGACGTCGGCCGCCGCCAATGCGGGAGCATCGTTGATCCCGTCGCCGACCATCACCGTCACCGCGGCCTCGCGTTCGGCGCGCACCGCCGCAATCTTGTCGGCGGGGCTCTGCTGGGCGTATACCTCGTCCAGTCCGAGCACCGTGGCGACTTCGCGGGCCGGCTCGGCGCGGTCGCCGGTCAACATGACCAATCGGTTCAGTCCCGCGGCGCGCAGCCGCCTGACAGTCCGAGGTGCGTGGCGGCGCAGAGGATCTCGCAACAGAATCGCGCCGACGGGTTTGCCGTCTATGCACACCCACGCGATCGCGGCCGAGTCCAGTCTGGCTCGGCTCAGCGCCGCTTTGGCCCACCTTTCGCCGAGCGCCTCGGGCGGCAGCTTTCCGACATGAACCTTGCGACCCTCGACTGTCGCGCTTACGCCATTTCCCGGTTCTTCGACCACGTTCTCGGGCAGCGACAATCGCAGGCCGCGGGTCACCGACTCGGTCACGATGGCCTCAGCCAGAACATGTGCGGACATCTGGTCGACCGATGCAGCGATCGACAGCACTTCGGTCACCTCATGCCCCGGTGCGGTCAGTATCACCACCACGACGGGGCGGCCCATCGTCAGCGTTCCGGTCTTGTCCACAACCAGAGTTGTTGCGTGTCCGAGGTTTTCCAGCGCTCCGCCACTGCGGATCACCACACCATGGCGCGATGCGCGCGACAATCCCGATACGATCGCCACCGGGGCGGCGAGCAGGAGCGGACACGGGGTCGCCACCACCAGCACCGCGACGGCCCGCACGGCCGACCCGCTCACCACCCACGAGGCACCGGCCATCGCCAACGTCAGCGGCAGAAACCATGCCGCGATCCGGTCGGCCAACCGGATGATCGGTGCGCTTTCCGCACCCGCTTCCTCGGCCAGCCGCACGATGCCCGCATAGGTGCTTTCGTCAGCGGTAGCAGTGGCGCGCAACTCGAATGCGGTGCCCGCATTGACGACGCCACTGCGGACGGGCTCGCCGGCTGCCCGCTCGACTTGCAATGGCTCGCCGGTGAGGACCGACTCGTCCAAGACGGCCACCGAGTCCGAGATACGTCCGTCGACCGGAACGATCTCGCCAGGACCCACGACGAGAAGGTCGTCGACTACCACTTCTGCCAGCGGTACCACGGCCACGTCTGAACCGACGCGGCGGCGCGCGAATCTGGGCGCGTGCGTAAGCAGAGCCCGTAAGTCATGGGACGCGCGGCGTTCTGCGGCCGCTTCGAGCGCCCGGCCGCTGGCCAGCATCACAGCGATCAATGCGCCAGCCAGGTACTCGCCGACGAGTAACGTCCCGACGAGCGACAGCACCGCGATCAGATCCACCCCCGCCTTGCCGCGCCGCAGTCCCGCGAGTACCCAGATGGCAGCGGGTGCGAGCGCGATCACCGTGCCGGTGATCCAGAATCCGTCTGCGACGACCCGGTGGCCGACGACCCACGCGATTGCGCCCGCGGCCAGAGTGCCGACGGTCAGGGCAGCCAGTGCAGGCTCGACGAATCGCCTTAACGGAGTTACCAGTTCCCGGAGAGTCATCGTGCACACCTAAGACAGAGCCGGAAGCCGGCCGGGATGGCTCGGGCCAGCGTGCAACACACCGAGCATCAGGCCGAAGGTCATGAAGTCGAATAGCGAACTGATCGGACCGAACGTCAGCATGAACCTGCGGATGAAGGCGATGTTCCAGTGCGACGGCGCATGTAGTTGGTCCGCGTCGACTCGGTCGGCAGGTATCGCCAGCTGCGAGCTGTCGTAGAGAAGGTTGTTGAGCAGAATCTGCCCATGTTGGCGCCCTTGCCGCCGGCCTCTTCGGCGTCGTCGATCGTCAAGGTGGAGATATCGCGGACGTAGCCCGCATCGCGTCGAGCATTCATGTCTTTACCCTCTGCCCGGTCTCTGCGCTCCAGTACCGTCCGACGACCACATCCTCGCCGCCGAAGGTCCCGAATGCCGAGAGGAATAGGTCCCTAGCTTGCCCGCATGGGACTTCGGCCCCTTTTCTCAGTGCCGCAGAAGCGATGACACTAGGAACCAGGATTTGAAGGAGAGTGGGCGATGAAGCTCCCGGTCTTCGTTGACCCGCGGTACCACGACGCGGTGATCTTCGACCTCGACGGTGTCGTGACCGACACCGCGGCCATCCACGCAGCCGCGTGGAAAGCGATGTTCGACGACTATCTGATGCGAAGGCCGGAAGTCATCGGAGAGGACCACAGCGCGTTCACCGATGACGACTACCGCAACTACGTCGACGGGAAGCCCCGGTTCGACGGGATCGCAGACTTCCTCAAGTCACGGGGCATCTCGCTTCCGCAGGGTGGCGAGGACGATCAAGGCGACGAGACGATGTTCGGCCTCGGGAATCGCAAACAGAGGCTTTTTCTCGACATGCTCGGCAACGGTGTGCCGGTCTTCGGGTCCACCGTCGAGTTGGTGCACCAGCTGCAGGCCGCCGAGATCGCAACGGCCGTTTACTCATCCAGCCGCAACTGTGAAAAGATCTTGCAGGCTGCGGGCGTCGCTGACCTGTTCTCGGTCCGGGTGGACGGTCTTCTCGCCCGCGACCTGAAGCTTCCGGGAAAGCCCGACCCCGCCGTCTTGGTCGAGACGACGAAGCGGCTGGGTGTGCATCCCCAGCGGTGCGCCGTCGTCGAGGATGCCCTG
This sequence comes from uncultured Actinomycetota bacterium, assembly GCA_963813275.1. Lineage (GTDB taxonomy): Bacteria > Actinomycetota > Actinomycetes > Mycobacteriales > Mycobacteriaceae > Mycobacterium. Next base: position 577,859 of record CAWEYH010000014.1, read on the forward strand.
GCAGGCGTGACGGCAGGACACGACGGCGGCTTCGGGCTGGTTATCGGTGTCGACCGCAGCGGCCACGCTGACGAGTTGCTTCGATGCGGAGCCGACGTAGTGGTTCCCGACCTCACCGCTGTGACGGTGCTGAACAGCTACGAGCGAGTCTCCGCCATGGCCGATGCGCTCGACTCCTACGGTGAGATCGCTTCGCTCGCCGAGACGCGAAAGCCCGTGGTGCTGCTGGACTTCGACGGAACCATGTCCGAGATCGTCAACGATCCCGCCGCCGCGACTCTGGTGGCCGGTGCCGCCACGACGCTCGAAATCGCTGGCCGCACTCTGCCCGGTCGCCGTGATCAGCGGCAGGAGCCTGGCCGACATCCAGGCTCGTATCGGCGTGCCCGGCATCTGGTATGCGGGCAGCCACGGCTTCGAGCTGATCTCTCCGGATGGGTTGCGCCACCAGAACGAGGCAGGGGTCGAGGCGGTGCGTGTCCTTGCCGACGCGGCATCCGAGCTCAAGGAACGTCTGGCCGGCATCGACGGAGTCTTGGTGGAGGACAAGCGTTTTTCGGTAGCAGTCCACTATCGCAACGTGGCAGCCGAGCGGGTCGACGGCGTCACCGCGACAGCGCGGATAATCGGACAGCGAAACAACCTTCGCGTCACTGGCGGGCGGAAGGTGATCGAGCTTCGTCCGAATGTCGATTGGGGAAAGGGCAAGACGGTCGAGTGGATCCTTGATCGGATCGACGGGCCCGACCTACTCCTTCCGATCTACATCGGCGATGACCTCACCGACGAGGATGCGTTCGACGCGATCCGGCACAAGGGCATCGGCATCGCGGTCCGTCACTCGGAGGCAGGGGACCGTCGATCGTCGGCCCGGTTCGCTCTGGACGACCCCGACGCGGTCTGCCGGTTCCTGGCGAACCTCGCCGACCAACTCGCGGATGAACAGGACAGCGCGAACGATCCGTGGATGATGACGTTCGGCGGCGTACTTACCCGGCGACGAAAGGCTCCGGGAAGCACTGTGCACCATGGGCAACGGCTACATGGCGGTTCGCGGTGCAGCTCCTGAATGCAAGGCGGGTGAGGTCCACTACCCGGCGACATACGTAGCGGGAATCTACAACCGCCTCGTCGACGACGTCGCAGGCACCGCGATCGACAACGAAAGCATGGTGAACCTGCCGAATTGGTTGCCACTGACGTTCCGTATCGACGGCGGTCCGTGGTTCGACATCGACGACGTCGACGCCTCGTCGTATCTCGTCACGCTCGACCTTCGCCGCGCCACGCTGACCCGCGAGTTCGTGTTCAGTGACGAATCCGGACGCACTTCCCGGGTGACACAACGACGGTTCGTGGCGATGCACCTGCCCCACGCGGCGGCCATGGAGACCACCGTGCATGCACTGAACTGGTCGGGGCGGCTGGAGTTCCGATCTGTCATCGACGGCGATGTGCAGAACTCCGGAGTGGAGCGCTACCGCGAGCTGTCGTCGCGCCATCTTGCGGTAGTCTGTACTCGGGAATTGTCAAGTGATTCAGTGCTGTTGACGGCGCAGACCGTCGAATCGAACATTCGGATCGCCGTCGCTATGCGCAGCACCGTTCGTCGCGACGGCGAGGGGCTGCCCGGCGAACGCCGCGTGGTCAGCGAGAACTCCCTGATCGGACACGACATCGCCGTCGAGGTGAGCTCCGGGCAATCGGCCACGTTGGAAAAGGTCGCGACGGTGTTCACGAGTCGTGACCACGGTCTGTCCGGACCGGACACCGCCGCCGAACGCGAACTCAAAGGACTTGGCGGCTATGCGGAACTGGAACGGCAACACCGGTTGGCGTGGGCACATCTCTGGGAGCGCTGCAACATCGAGATGAATCGAGATGCCGACCTGCTGCGCATTATCCGCTTGCACCAGTTGCATCTGTTGCAGACGCTGTCTCCCCACACGGCCGACCTGGATGTGGGGGTGCCCGCTCGCGGGCTGCACGGTGAGGCCTACCGCGGTCACGTGTTCTGGGACGAACTGTTCGTCTTTCCGGTGACCAACATGCGGCTGCCCAAGGTCACCCGGTCGTTGTTGATGTACCGCTACCGCCGCTTGCCGGAGGCCCGACGCGCAGCCCGCGATGCCGGCTATGCCGGAGCGATGTTCCCGTGGCAATCGGGCAGTGACGGGCGCGAGGAGAGCCAACGCCTTCACTTGAATCCGCGGTCCGGCCGGTGGAACCCGGACGCCAGCGCACGCGCGCACCACATCGGCATCGCGATCGCCTACAACGTCTGGCAGCACTACCAGGTCACCGGCGACATCGGGTTCCTGATCGACTACGGCGCCGAGATGCTCGCCGATATCGCCAGGTTCTGGGTGAGCCTGGCCACCTTCGACCCGGCCAGAGACCGCTACGTCATTCGCGGTGTCATCGGCCCCGACGAATTTCATTCCGGCTACCCGGGCCGTGAGTACGACGGTGTCGACAACAACGCCTACACCAACGTCATGGCGGTCTGGGTGATCATGCGCGCCATCGAGGCGCTCGAACGCATCCCGCTGTACTACCGGCTTGCGCTGTTGGAGATGCTCGGCATCGACGACGAGGACCTCGCGCAATGGGAGGACGTCAGCAGGCGGATGGCCGTGCCGTTCCACGACGGCGTCATCAGTCAGTTCGAGGGCTACGACGATTTGAAGGAGCTGGACTGGGAGCGCTACCGATCCCAGTACGACAACACGCAGCGCCTCGACCGGATCCTGGAGGCCGAGAACGACTCCGTCAACAACTACAAGGCCGCCAAGCAGGCCGACGTGCTCATGCTTTTCTACCTGCTCTCAGCCGACGAGCTGTACGAGCTGTTCGACCGACTCGGCTATCGATTCACGCCCGAGCAGATTCCGAAGACAGTCGACTACTACCAGGCCCGCACGTCACACGGCTCGACGCTGAGCGCGGTGGTCCACTCCTGGGTGGTGGCCCGCAGCAACCGCCATCAAGCGATGCAGTACTTCGGGCAGGCCCTGTCCTCCGATATCGTCGACATCCAACGTGGGACAACGGCCGAGGGCATTCATTTGGCCGCGATGGCGGGCAGCATCGACCTACTGCAACGCTGCTTCACCGGACTCGAGATCCGGGGTGACCGCATTGTGCTGGGACCGCTGTGGCCGAAATCCCTTGGGCGGCTGGAGTTCACGTTCCGTTACCGAGGCCATCGGCTTCGTCTGGGCGTCAGTGGACGAACGGCGACCCTCAGCGCCGAACCGGGTGACGCCCCGCCGGTGCTGGTGGAGTGCCACGGCGAGAAGCAGACCCTGGTGGCTGGCGAGACCGTCGAGTTCAACTGACCGACGGCAAATGGCCTCTTCGGCGAGGGACTTCCGACCCAACCAGGAGCGGCCCAAAGAACCCGCGGGGACCGTGCGTTCGGCCCTACGGGCAGGACGGCCGGCTTGGTGTGATCGATATGAAAGGACACACCGAGGAGGCCATCATGAGGTCACTGAATCACCTCGCCCCACTGGTGGGCCGTGTGCACCGGCAGACGCCCCAGGTGTTGTCCTACCGAATCACCGACCGCCTGCACGCCGGGCGCGCCGTGCGGGTATCCGTCGACGGGATTGCCGCGGCGGTTACCAATTGGCTGGCTGAACTGGGTGCCAGCAGCCCGCTCGTGGAAGACCTCGCCCATGCGGTGAAGAGCGGGAACTGGCCTGCCGCCCACGCCCTGGCCGAGCACCTGTCGGTCGACGTGGCCGTCGCCGCATAGATATGTCCTCATTCCTTCGCAACAGCGACGCCTTCTTGTGGTCGATCGAAGGCGATCCCCGCCTGCGGTCGACGATCGTCACGCTCATCGTGCTCGACGAGGCGCCGGACTGGGACGAGGTGGTCACCAGATTCGAGTTGCTCACCGGTGCGGTGCGGAAGTTTCGTCAGCGGGTGGTGGTGTCACCCGTATCCACTGCCACCCCGCTGGGAGGACGATCCCGACTTCGATTTGACATTCCATCTGCGGCGGGTGACCGCCCCGAAGCCGGGCAGCCTGGACTCCGTGCTCGAGATGGCTCGCGTCGCCGCCATGGCGGATTTCGATCGTGCCCGGCCGCTGTGGGAGGCCACGCTGATCGAAGGCATGTCGGACGGCGGCGCTGCGCTGGTGTGCAAACTGCATCATTCGCTGACCGACGGTATCGGCGCCGTCGAGATGTCGGCCATTCTGTTCGATCGGGCGCAGCGGTCTCGCCATCCCGGCGCTGTCCCGACGCCGCCTCAATCGGCACCGTCGGGCCTGCTTGCACTCGCCCGGGAGTTGGCACTCGACGGCGGACGCGCTGTGCTGGGCTCGCTGACCGCCATGCCGAAACTGCTGATCGACGGCATTCGACGGCCTGTCGGTACCGCCGCGGACGTGGTGTCGACCGTCAGCTCGATCGTCCGTACCGTGCGGCCGATTCCGTATGCAGGATCGCCGATCATGCTTGACCGCAGCGCGATTCGTCGACTGGCCGTGACCCAGGTATCAATGGACAAATTGCACCGGGCCGGAAAGGTGGCGGGCGGGTCGTTGAACGACGCCCTCATCGCCGCCATCGCCGGAGGATTGAGCCGGTATCACGAAAAGCACGGCACGGTGGCGGGCCATTTCGTGGTATCCATGCCGATCAGCATCCGGACGTCGGCAGACCCGATCGGCGGCAATCGAGCCACCCTGATGCGGTTCGACGTGCCAGCGGCCGATATGGATCCGGCAGCGCGCATCCGGCTCATACACGAGCAGACCGCCAAGGCACGCAGCGAGAAGTCGCTGGCCTACACCCAGCTGATCGCAGGCGTGCTGAACATGATGCCGGGTGGCTACGTGGGCTCTGCGATGCGCCATGTCGACTTCGTTGCCAGCGACGTCCCCGGTTTTCCTGAACGGCTGTCCTTTGCCGGTGCCGAAGTGCGGATGCCGTTCGCGTTCTCGCCGACCATCGGAGCAGCGCTGAACATCACGCTGCTGTCCTATGTCGACATGTGCTCGCTGGGGATCAACGTGGATACCGGCGCAATATCCGACCTGGGCGATTTCTACGACTGCCTGGCGGCCGGATTCGACGACGTGCTCAACCTGGCGCCGGACAAATAGCCGGGGACTCAAACTTTCTGCAGTTCCCGCACTCTGGTGCCCGCGGTGCCACCGACGATGTCTGCGATGTCGGTCAGCGAGCCGATGACGGCCTCCTGGCCGGTCGATCGCGCGAATCCGCAAGCGGCTTCGCACCTTGGGCCCCATCGATCCCGCGGGCAGGTTCAGATCGGCGAGCTCGCTCGGGCGTGACCGAGCCCAGCCTGGCCTGGTCGGGCGTTGCCCCAGTCGATGTAGACGCCGTCGACGTCGGTGGCGATCACCAGCAGGTCGGCGTCGAGTTGCTCGGCCAGCAGCGCCGAGGCGAGGTCCTTGTCGATGACGGCCTCGACGCCGTGCAGTCGGCCGTGTTCGTCGTACATCGTCGGGATGCCTCCGCCGCCGGCGCAGATCACGATCGTGCCCTGTTCGACGAGAGCTGCGGATCGGCCGTATCTCGAAGATGCGCTTGGGTTTCGGGCTCGCCACCACGCGTCGGAACTTGTCGCCGTCGGGTGCGATGGCCCAACCACTCGCTGGCCTTCAGACGCTCGGCGGTGTCCCTGTCGTAGACCGGCCCGATCGGCTTGGTCGGGTTCGCGAACGCGGGATCGTCACGGTCGACCTCGATCATCGTGAGCACGGTGGCCAGCGACTGATCCGCGGGCAACAGGTTGCCGAGCTCCTGCTCGATGACGTAGCCGATCATCGCCTCGGTCTGTGCGCCCAGCACGTCGAGCGGGATACGGCGCGACGTCGTGGTACGCCGCCGCCTGCAGCGCCAGCAAGCCCGACCTGCGGGCCGTTGCCGTGCGCGATGACGATCTCGTTGCCCGGCGCGACGGCGGCGATCTGCTCGGCCGCCACCCGGATGTTGGCGCGCTGGTTTTCCGCCGTCATCGGCTGACCGCGCTGCAGGAGGGCGTTGCCGCCCAGCGCGATCACGATGCGCATCGGCGGCACTCAGTTCAGCGCGGACACGAGGACCGCCTTGATGGTGTGCATGCGGTTCTCGGCCTGCTCGAAGGCGATGTTGGCCGGGCTCTCGAAGACGTCGTCGGTGACCTCGATGCCGTTGCGCAGGTACGGGTACTGCTCCGCGATCTGTGCACCGACCTTGGTCTCGCAGTTGTGGAACGCCGGCAGGCAGTGCATGAACTTCACCCGCGGATTACCCGCCGCCGCCATCAGTTCCTCGTTGACCTGGAACGGCAGCAGCTGGTCGATGCGCTCGCCCCAGGTCTCCACCGGCTCGCCCATCGACACCCACACGTCGGTGTAGATGAAGTCGACGCCGCTGACCGCCTTGACCGGGATCGTCGGTGACGGTGACGCGCGCGCCGGACGCGGCCGCGAACTCCTGACACATCGATACGTGGTCTTCGTTGGGCCACAGCTCGGGCGGCGCGCCGATCCGCACGTCCATACCGAGCTTGGCGCCGACCAGCAGCAGCGAGTTCGCCACGTTGTTGCGGCCGTCTCCGACGAACGCAAAAGAGATGTCGGTCAACGGTTTCGGGCAGTGCTCGGTCATGGTGAGGACGTCGGCGAGCATCTGGGTGGGGTGGAACTCGTCGGTGAGCCCGTTGAATACGGGCACACCGGCGTACTCTGCCAACTCCTCGACGATCTCCTGGCTCGCGCCGCGGTACTCGATCGCGTCGTACATCCGGCCAAGCACGCGCGCGGTGTCCTTCATCGACTCCTTGTGCCCGATCTGCGACGACGTGGGGTCGATGTAGGTGACGTGAGCTCCCTCGTCGTAAGCCGCCACCTCGAACGCGCATCGGGTACGGGTCGACGTCTTCTCGAAGATCAGCGCGATGTTCTTGCCCGCCAAGGCTGTTGCCGGCCCAGCGCCGGAGTACTTCGCCCGCTTGAGGTCACGAGACAGGTCGAGCAGATAGTGCAGGTCGCGCTCGGTGTGATGGACCAGGCTGAGCAGGCTGCGGTTGCGGTTGTTGAACGACACGGCGATTCGTCCTTCGACTGGTAGTTGTCAGGTGTAGAGCGGGTCGCGCAGGATCGGGCAGGTCATGCATCGGCCACCACCACGACCGCGGCCCAGCTCGCTGGCGTCGATGGTGACGACCTCGACGCCCGCCTTGCGCAGCGCGGTGTTGGTCAGGGTGTTGCGGTCATAGCCGATGACGACGCCGGGCTCGAGCGCGACCACGTTGTTGCCGTCGTCCCACTGCTCCCGCTGGACGCCGTAGACGTCGCCCGCGGTGGTGACGACCCGGAAGTCGACGCCGACGGCTTCGCCGATGGTTGCGACCAATCCCTTTGGCTCGCGGCGGATTTCCAGCCCGGACGGCGAACTGTCGTCGGGCCGCAGGCTGAACGGCACGATTCCGTCGACGATCGGCGCGTACGCGGTGATCAGGTCGTAGTCGCAGAAGGTGAACACGGTGTCGAGGTGCATGGCCGCGCGCGACTTCGGCAGGCTCGCGATGATCACCCGCTCGGCCGCCCCCGCCGCGAACAGATTGCGCGCCACCTGGGTGATCGCCTGATGCGACGAGCGCTCGCCCATGCCGATGACGACGATCCCCTTGCCGATCGGCATCACGTCGCCGCCCTCGAGCGATGGCCGAGCCGTGGTCGCGCGCAACGCCTTCGGGGTCACCCAGCCAGATGTCGAACTTCTCGTCGGCGAAGGCGGGATGGAACTTGTACACCGCGGTCGTCAGCAGCGTCTCCTGACGCCGGGCGGGCCAGTACATCGGGTTCAGCGTGACGCCGTTGAAGATCCACGCCGAGTTGTCCCGCATGAACTGCGTGTTGGGCAGCGGCCGCAGCACGAAGCCCGCGGGGTCCAGCTCGCGGAACGCCGAAAGGAAGCGCCGCCCGACCTCGTCGGGCACATCCTGGTAGGCGACGCCGCCGATCAGGAACTCCGCCAACTGATCTGCCGGAAGTTCGGCCAGCCACGCCCGGATCCCGTGGCGCAGCCCCGGACCCGACGAGGTCGTCGGTGACCTTGCGGTCCAGCACCCAGTCGCGGCCCTCCGGCATGGCGACCACCTCGGCGAGCAGGTCCTGCAGTTCGAGGACCTCGACGTCGTGGTCTTCCATCTTGGCCACGAAGTCGAAGTGGTCGCGTCGCGCCTGCTGCAGCCAGATCACGTCGTCGAACAGCAACTCGTTGCAGTTCTCCGGAGTCAGTCGCTGGTGGGCGAGCCCTGGTGCACAGACCAGGACCCGCCGCAGCTTGCCGGCCTCCGACCAGACTCCCAGTCGGGATTCGGTGGTCATAGCACGGCCAGGTTTCCGGTGGCCAACATTGCGATCGCGACGACCGACGTCACCGCCACGACCCCGAACGACCACCAGTTCACCCTTGGTGAAGGTGGGCAGCCGACTTTCCTTGCGGGCCCAGATGTAGGCCGCCGTTCCCACGAGGTAGAACACCGCCGCAATCAGCAGGTACTGCAAGCCGCCCGCGTAGACCAGCCAGACGGCGTAAGCGAGCGCGACCACGCCGATGATCAGGTCGCGCGTCCTGCCGTGCGCCCGACTCGTAGGTCTCTCCGCGCACGGCCAGCAGCACCTGGTAGGCCGCCGACCACAGGTAGGGCAGCAGGATCAGCGACGTCGCGAGGTAGACCAGGTTGGTGTAGGTGCTCGAGTTGGCCAGCGTCCACAGCAGCAGGCGCCTGCACGCAGAGGTTGGTCAGCCACAGCGCGGTTGCGGGCGCGCCGTGCGCGTTCTCCTTGGCGAGCGCCTTGGGCATCACGTTTTCCAGCGCGGGCAGGCGCAGGATCTCGACGCACAGCAGCACCCAGGCGATCAGCGCGCCGAGCAGCGAGATGACCAGGCCGATCGAGATGAACGCGGCACCCCAGCTGCCGACCTCGTTCTTCGAGCACGCCCGCCATGGACGGGTCGGCCACGCCGGCCAGATCCGCCTGTGCCATCAGGCCGTACGACAGCAGGTTGACCAGCAGCAGCAGAGCGAGCACGCCGGCGAAGCCCAGCACGGTGGCCCGGCCGACGTCGTTGCGCTTGGCGGCGCGCTGTGAGTAGACCGCGGCTCCCTCGATGCCGATGAACACCCACACGGTCACCAGCATCATGTTCTTGACCTGGGTCATGGTGTCACCGAGCGGCGCTCCGTCGATCTGGACGGCCTTGCCCCAGAAGTCGGCGGTGAACAGTCCCGCCTTGAAGCCGACGGCGGCGATGGCGATGAACACCACGATCGGCACCACCTTGGCGATGGTCACCACGACGTTGACGAGCGCCGCGGTCTGGACGCCGCGCAGGATCATGGCGTGCACGATCCACAGCACGATCGACGCGCCGATGATCGCGGGCACGGTCGCGCCACCTTCGAAAGTCGGGAAGAAGTAACCCAGTGTCGAGAACAGCAGCACGAGGTAGGCCACGTTGCCCACCCAGGCCGACATCCAGTAACCGAACGCCGATGTGAAGCCGATGTAGTTGCCGAAACCGGCTCGGGCGTAGCCGTAGACGCCGCCGTCGACGTCCGGCTTGCGTGACGCCAGCGTCTGGAAGACGAACGCCAGCATCAACATGCCGACACCGGTGATGACCCACCCGATGAGGAGTGGGCCGGGCGCGGCGACGCCTGCCATCTGCGAGGGCAACGCGAAGATTCCGCTGCCGATCATCGACCCGACGACGATCGCCGTCAGTGCGGCCAGCCCGAGGCCGGCCTTCGCGCCGACGCGGCGCGGCTCGACGGGTGGGGGTACCAGAGTGTTTGACATCGTTGTGCTCCCAGCTCAGGGGTGCGAGGTCACCTATCGCCCCGCGCAATTGACGCTAAGAGGCGTGTCATGCCCTGCTCAGGAGGCTTTGGTCCCTGATCGGGGGCCGTTGGTCCCACGCGGCGATCCCGCGTCCGGTGTTCGATGAACTGATGACGTTGGGTGCCGGTCGGTTTGCGGTTTGGAGTATCAAGAACGTCGTTGCGCCGGTTCACCGCCTGACGTATCGCGCGACCGGCGGACGGGCGTTCCGGTGGGGAAAACGCAGTCGCAGCATTCTGCTGTTGACGACGACGGGTCGCCGTACGGGCGAGCCACATACCACCCCCGTGTTCTTCCTCCGCGATGCCGGCCGCTATGTGGTGTGCAACGTCCGGCCCGTATCCGAACGGGTGAACCCGTGGGTGCTGAATGTGGCTGCCGATCCGACTGTCTCGATCCAAGTCGGCCACGACGTCATCCGTTGTGAGGCACGCGAGGCGGGAGGCGCCGAGCTCGAGCACTACTGGCCGCTGTTGGTTTCACTCTGGCCGTCGTATCAGGAACATTTTCGGCGCGGTGGCAAGCGCAGCGTTTTCGTGCTCGAGCCCGTCAGCGCCTGATCTCGGACAGGACGGCGCCCACCGCCTCGGGCACCGCGGCGCTGACTCGAGGCGTGAGCTCGACGCCGTAGCCCACATCGGCTGCGTCGACCGTGAAGACGACCAGCTCCACGGGGACGTGGCCAAGAGCCTGGCCGAGCGCGTAGGTCGCGGGCAGGCCGAGTGCATGCGAGCTCACCGCCGCGGCTGGAGTCTCAGCGCCTGGCGTCCAGCGCCGGATCCGCCCGGGAATCGCGTTCTCGCCTACTGCGGCATCGACGACCACCGTCAGCGGCACGTCGGCCCACGCGTCGAGGATCTCTCCCGGCTCACCTGTCGCGGTCAGCACCTGCACTCCAGCGAGACCGAGCCGGGCGACCTCGGCCGCGACGGTCAGTCCGACGCCGTCATCGCGGCGGTAACTGTTGCCGATGCCGATCACCAACTGGCTCAACGGCGTTCGACCGTCAGCGTCAGGAAGTGCGCCGAGCACGAGATGCACGGATCGTGATTGCGGATCGACTTCTCGCACAGCGACGTGAGCGACGCGTCGTCCAGCGCTGCGTTCGCGGCGACCAGCAGGCCCATCTCATGCTCGATGGCGGCCTGGTTCTGCGACGTCGGCGGCACCATCGTCGCCGCGCGGATGAGGCCGTCTTCGCCGATCTGGTAGCGGTGGTACAGGAGGCCGCGGGGAGCCTCGCTGACCCCGTGCCCGATGCCCGCGCGCGCAGGCACCTCTACGAACGGGCGTGACGGCCGCTCGTAGTCGTCGATGATCCGCAGTGCCTCCTCAACCGCGTAGACCACCTCGACGGCCCGAACGACGATGCTGCGGAACGGATTACGGCACTCTGCGCCGAGTCCGGCTTCGGCTGCCGACTGTGCTGCGGCAGGCGAAAGCTTGGCCGAGTTCAACGAATACCGCGCCAGCGGCCCAGTGAGATAGCGGCCACCGTCGAGGGTCGCGTGCAGTGCCGTCGAGTGCGGCACCTGAGACTCGACGACATGCGCGGTGAATTCGGTGACCGGGAACGGTCGGCCTGCGCTGCGGGCGATGGCCCCGTTCTCGATGGGGTAGTGCTGCGGGTCGGTCAACGACAGGAACTCGTGGTCGAATTCTGAATCGGGAAAGTCGAATTCGGCGACCCGTTGCACGGTGAACAGCGCGTCGTCCAACGCGCGACGCAGCGTCTCGGCCAGCGGCTTGAGATCCGCGGGTGTCGGGGTCGAATAAAAGCCGCCGAGCCTCACGTTGACGGGATGGATCGCGCGGCCGCCGATCTGCTCCATCAACCGGTTGCCCGCCTTCTTCAACGCCAGTCCGCGCTGGACAAGCTCGGGTCGGTCCTTGGCGAGTGCGATGGCGTCGGGGTACCCGAGGAAGTCGGGCATGTGCAGCAGAAAGATGTGCAGTGCGTGACTGTGGATCCATTCGCCGCAGTACAGCAGTCGGCGCAGCGCCACCAATTCGGGGTCGATCGTCACGCCGCATGCGTCCTCGATGGCGTTGCACGCGCTCACCTGGTACGCCACGGGGCAGATGCCGCACACCCGGGCGGTGATGTCAGGCGGCTCGGTGTAGGACCGACCACGCAGGAACGCCTCGAAGAACCGTGGCGCCTCGTAGATGTTCAGCTCCACCGTCTCCACCGCCCCGTCGGTCAGCGTGACGTTGAGAGCCCCCTCACCCTCCACCCGGGTCAGTGCGCCGACGGTGAGCGTCCGAGTCTCCTGGTTCACGGGTCGTTCCGCTCGCCGGCGAAGGGTGCCACGTTGAACGTCGAGAACACCCGCTCGACGCCGTCGCCGGACATGCCGTCTCGGCGCAGCAGCGGGATCAGCGCCGCCGTGTTCGGTGTGGCGGTCGGGCCGAAGCAGCCGTAGCAGCCGCGGTGGACGGACGGGCACAGCGCCCCGCAGCCGGCATGTGTGACCGGGCCGAGGCACGGGATGCCCTCGGCGACCACGACGCAGGTGACGCCGCGGTTCTTGCATTCCGTGCACACGGTCTTGGCCGGCAGCCGCGGCTTGCGCCCGACCAGCAGGGCGGCCAGGGTGTCGAGCAGCTGCCCACGGTCGATGGGACAGCCCTGAAGCTGGTAGTCGACCTGAACGTGTTCCGACGCCGGGGTCGACGTGGCCAGTGTGTCGATGTATTCGGGCTTGGCGTAGACGACAGAGGCGAATTCGTCGATGTCGGCGAAGTTGCGTAGCGCTTGAATCCCGCCGCCGGTGGCGCACGCGCCGATCGTCACCAGAATTCTCGACTGCTCGCGGATCTCCTTGATTCGTCTCTCGTCGGCGGCCGTGGTGATCGAGCCTTCGACGAGCGAGACGTCGTAGGGGCCTCCCTCGATGGTGCTCGAGGCTTCGAGAAAGGTGGCGATCTTCACCTGCTTGGCGATGGTGAGGAGTTCGTCTTCGCAGTCCAACAGGGTGAGCTGGCAGCCGTCGCAGGATGCGAACTTCCAGACGGCCAGTGTGGGTGTGGTCATCTAGAGCTCCTTCACCCGAAGCAGCGGTTCTGCGACGTCATACCCGACGACTGGACCGTCACGGCACAGGAGCAGCGGGCCCAGCTGGCAGTGTCCGCACCAGCCGACCCCACACTGCATGTTGCGCTCGAGGGAAACCCGGATGTCGCCGAGTGCTACGCCTTTGCCCGACAACTCTTTTGCGCCGTTGCGCATCATCACCTCTGGGCCGCAAAGAAATCCGATCGTGCTGTCGGGTCGCACCGGTAGCCGCCGCAGCGGCTCGGTGACGAATCCGACTTCGCCGGGCCAGCCCTGTACCGGAACGTCGACGGTCATGTGCACGTCGATCGCCCCGCCTCGCGCCCAGTCGTCGAGTTCGCCACGAAACAGGAAGTCGTCGCGGGAGCGCGCCCCTGCGATCAGCGTGACCCGGCCATAGCTGTCGCGGTCGGCCAGTGCCGCCAGTACGACCGGACGCAGCGGGGCCAGCCCGACACCGCCCGCCACGATCACCAGATCGCGGCCGACCGCAGTGTCCAAACCCCAACTGGTGCCGAACGGTCCGCGCAATCCGATCTCGGCGCCTGCCTGCGCATCGTGCAGCGCTCGGCTGACCGCGCCGACAGCGCGAATGGTGTGGGTGATCGTGTCATCCGAGGCACTTGGCACGCCGCTGACCGAGATCGCGACCTCGCCGATCCCGAACGCGTACATCATCATGAACTCGCCGGGCTGCGGCGCGGGCAGTGAGTCGCCGACAGGGGTGAGAACCAAGGTCGCAGAATCGCGGTTCTCGGCGACGCGGCTGACCACTCGGTAGGGCACCGGGTGCATTGCTGTGTAGCCCGCGGTTGCCGTCGCGGTCTCAGTCATCGCCGGCATCCAAGAGTTCCGACAACGTCGTCATCTCCTCGGTGATGTCGATTCCGGTGGGACACCACGCGATACACCGCCCGCAGCCGACGCAGCCCGACGTCCCGAACTGGTCGTGCCAGGTGCCCAGTTTGTGGGTGAGCCAGTGCCGGTACCGCGACGGGCCGGACTGACGGACGCTGCCTTCATGGACGAAGGTGAAGTCGAACTCGAAGCACGAGGCCCATTCCATCCAGCGCTCGGCATGCTCGCCCGTGACGTCGGTGACGTCGGTGACGCTGGTGCAGAAACACGTCGGGCACACCATGGTGCAGTTTCCACACGTCAGGCACCGGCTGGCGACTTCTTCCCAGTGTGGCGACTCACGCGACTCCACCAGCAGATTGCGCAGGTCGCCGGTCGGCATCTGCCGACCCATCTTGGTTGCGGCTTCGGCGACATCGGCTTGGGCGGAGTCGATTTCAGATTGATCCGCTTGTCGATGGGCAATCGCTGCCAGCACGTCGGCGCCGTCGTCGCTACCGACGTCCACTATGTACCGACAGCCCTCTGGCCCGGTGCGTTCGGTCAGCGAGAGATCGTATCCGGGTCCGACGGCGGGGCCTGTTCCCATGGACGCGCAGAAACACAGGCCTCCCGGTTCGGTGCAGTTCACCGCGACAACGAAGATCTGGCTCAGGCGGCCGGTGAAGCCTTGATCCGGATGGGACGCTTTGCCGAGCACGCCGTCGAGCTTCGCGATCGCGGCCAGATCGCAGCCTCGCACGCCGAGGAATGCATACCGAGGTGGCTCCTCGGGTTCTTCGCCGTCGGAGGACCACAGCTTCTGCCGGGGCGGGTGCAGGAACTGCTTCCAGGACTGCGGACCCGCCGAATGGCCGAACGCCGCGTCGTCGTCGCGGCGGCGGAGCCGGTAGTGCCCCGGCCCGACGTCGACGCCCCAGCCCTGCGGCAGGTCGTCGGCGCTGTCGAGCTCGGCGAGCGTGATGGCATTGTCCGACACCGTCGGACCCACGACGCGGTAGCCGCGGTCGATCAGTACCGACACCAGTTGCTGTAGCCCTGCGGTGTCGATCACCGCGCTGTCCATGCCAGTCATCGTGCGCCTTCTGCGAGCAGTCTGCACAGTGCTTGGGTCCCAACGATTGGTGTCAAAGGTCCTCACCGGTGTTCACCGGGTCTTAACCGGCGCGGGCTAGCGTCACTGGCCTATGTCTGTACAGCCACGGAAGTCCAGTTGTGTCGCTTTCTCGTGAAACGGGCCTATTGGCACTAGGCGAAACCGAGGCTGAACTCGTCCGGCTCCTCGGGTGGCTGAACAGCCTGCTCGAACGGGTCCGGGCGGGCGAGTCGGCATGGGCGGTGTGGATCGACGCGGTGGCTGCCGACTATCGCGCCAGCGCCAGGAACATCTCGCACTACTGGGCTATTCGGCAGATCGATCTGCGAGGGTTGCAGCAGCGCCTGGCCGCCTTTGGGCTGTCATCCCTCGGCCGCAGTGAACCGCACGTCGAGGCGACGTTGCGACTTGTCCGCTCAGCGGTGCTGGCAATGCTCGAGGACGGATGGTGTCCGCCTGCGAGTTCCGCGGTCGGCGCAGACGACGGGCGCGAGCTGTTGCGCAGTCGCACGGTCGACCTGCTCGGACCGTCACCCGCGAACCGCGAAACGCGCATCATGGTCACGCTGCCGTCGGAAGCCGCCGGTGACGCGCAGTTGGTTCGTCGCCTGGTCGAGCGCGGAATGGACGTGGCGCGCATCAACTGCGCGCACGACGACCCGGCGGCGTGGCGGGCGATGGCCGATCACGTACGGGCCGCAGCCGTGTCCGCCTCCCGCAGCTGCCTGATTGCGATGGACCTTGCCGGCCCCAAGCTGCGCACCGGTCCGCTCCAGCCCGGGCCGCGCGTCGTCAAGCTCCGGCCCAGCCGGGACGCTCTCGGGCACGTTCTCGCGCAGGCCCGCGGCTGGTTGACTGCAGCAGAGAATGCGACGCAGGCACCCGAGCCGGGAGTTCCGGTGTTACCCGTGTCGGGAGAGTGGTTGTCGCGCAGGCGAACTGGAGAGACCCTCGTCTTCTACGACACCAGGGGCGCGAAGCGCACATTGACGGTGGCCGGTGTCGGAGAAGGAGGCGTCTTCGTCGGTACGAACCGCACCGCATACGTGGCGACCGGCACCATCCTGCGCGTCGACGGCGTCGACGACCCGACCGAAGTGGGCCTGCTGCCCGAGTGTGAGCAGAGCTTGCGGCTGCGGCCGGGCGACAGATTGCACGTGGTGCGCGACTGCTCGCCTGCAGCGTTCGCACCCGATGGCGTGCCACAGATCGGCTGCACGCTCCCCGAGGTGTTCGACCATGCACGGGCGGGCGAGAAGATTTTCTTCGACGACGGGCGGGTCGGCGGCGAGATCGTCGCGGTCCGGCCCGGCGAGCTGGAGGTCCGGATCGAGCAGGCCGCGGAATCGGGCTCGAAACTGCGTGCCGGCAAGGGCATCAATCTTCCGGACACGGTGTTGCCGGTGTCGGCGCTGACCGAGAAGGACATCGCAGACCTGGCCGCGGTGATCGAGATCGCCGACCTGGTTGAGATGTCCTTCGTCGGGCACCCATCCGACGTTGAGCACCTGCACGACACGCTTGCCCGGCTGGGCGGCGACCAGGTGGGTGTCGTGCTCAAGATCGAGACGCGACGGGCGTTCGAGCGGCTGCCCGAGCTGCTGCTGGCAGCGATGCGCCGGCCTCGTGTCGGCGTGATGATCGCGCGCGGCGACCTCGCCGTCGAGGTCGGCTACCAACGGCTGGCCGAGCTGCAGGAGGAGATCCTGTGGTTGTGCGAGGCGGCGCACCTACCGGTGATCTGGGCGACGCAGGTCCTCGAGCAACTCTCCAAGATTGGGTTGCCGTCACGCGCCGAGATCAGCGATGCCGCCATGGGCGAGCGTGCCGAATGCGTCATGCTGAACAAGGGGCCCCATATCGACAAGGCTGTCGTCGTCCTCGACGATATTCTGAGCCGCATGGCCGAGCACCACTACAAGAAGAATGCGTTGCTGCCGCAGCTTCATGCCTGGTATTCGCGGCAGCCCGCGGCTCATATCGACACGCTGAAGGCCGTTGGATCTTCCGATGAGTGACTTTGTGCCACATCGCCGCATGGTCGCGGCCCGTTAACGTCGCATCATGTCTGAAGACTTTCAACCGGTCTCCATACTCTCGGAGACGGAATCCTGGAATCTGCTGTCGAGCCGCTCGCTGGGACGACTGGTGACAAGCGTCGACGGCCAACCAGAGATCTTCCCGGTCAACTATGTCGTGCAGCACCGTACGATCTTGTTCCGCACGGCGGAGGGTACGAAGCTGATCAGCACGGCCATCAATCACAACGTCCTGTTCGAGGCGGACGACCACAACGTGGCCGAAGGCTGGAGCGTGATCGTCAAGGGCATGGCGCGTTCGATGCGCAGCGACGAGGAGATCGCCGAGGCCGAGCAGGCGCAACTGCTCCCGTGGATCGCGACGGTGAAGCCGCACTATGTGCGGATTCGCCCGATCAGCGTCACCGGCAGGCGGTTCATGTTCGGCTCGGAGCCCGATCTCGAGTTCACCGCCGTCTGAGCCGCGCGGCCTTCGGCCCTCTGCTTGATGCCGAGCAGCATGCCCCGCGTCAAGAGGGCCATCGCCGGACCTGCCAGCTCAACCAACAACACCTCGCCGGGATGCCTGAAAGCGGTACGGGTGCGGACGAGCAGGCGGCAGCGGTCTTCCAACCGCGGCAGGACGTGAAACGACATCACGGTCTGCCATGGAAATTCCGGCGGCGCTCCGCGAAGAACCAGCGCGCTGTTGTCGACGACGTGGTCAACGACCAAGGCCATGCCTCGCCGCAGTCCGAGCCATCCTTGCGGCGCGAGCCGGATGAGGTCACCGGGTTTCAGCGTCTGCCACTCCGGATGGATTTCTTCGGCATTGTGGTAATCCAGACCGACCAGACCCTCAAAGGCTTGGTAACTGTACAGGCCGCCGCGGTCCTGGCCGATCTGCACCAGCCATGGCCAGACGGCTTCGGCGGGCGCGTCGATTGTGATTGCCTCCGTTGTTCGGGTGGACGGCTGCTTGATCAGCTCGTCGCCGGGCAACGGAGTCTGGCACTCGTCCTTTGTGGTGCCCCAATTGCGGTAGTAGCGCCGCGCGGCATACAGCACGCCGGCACCCGCCGCGGCGCGCACCAGGTTCGTTGTCATGGATCAACCATCCGTCGGCCTGTCTTGCCCGACTAGGGCCAGGAGTCCCTGACATGACTGGTCGACGAACGGCCCCGATGCGGGGGACTTCGGCCCCTATGGACGGCAGCGGCGCGGTGGTCGGATTCAGGTGGAAGATTCCGACGTCTGAGGAGCAATCATGACCAAGCTTCCTGCACAGCACCGCCCGCGGTCGCTTTTCCCCGAGTTCGGTGAGCTGTTCGCCGGCCTGCCCGCGTGGTCGTCTCTACGTCCCATGATCGAGCCGAACGTCATGAGGCTCGAGGACGAGCTCGACGACGGCACCTACGAACTGCGGGCCGAGATCCCGGGCGTCGACCCCGCAAAGGACGTGGACATCACGGTCCGCGATGGCCGGTTGACGATCAAGGCAGAACGTAGTGAGAAGAAGGAATCGAATGGCCGGTCGGAGTTCTCGTACGGCTCGTTCGTTCGCTCCGTTTCGTTGCCTGCTGGTGCGGACGAGGACGCCATCAAGGCGAGCTACGACAAGGGCATCCTCACCATCTCCGTGCCTGTCGCCGAGCCGAAGCCTGTCGAGAAGCGCATCGAGGTCAACTGATGGCGAATGATGAAACTCAAAAAGATTGGGCCATGAAGATTTCGATCGAGGAGCACGACGGCCAGACCAGGGCGAAGGCGCGGTTGCGATGGCGCGACCAGGAGGCGGTTGGTGTGGGGTTGGCACGGCTCGCCCGCTCTGAACGACACTCCGCCCAAGTCGGCGACGAATTGGCTGTCGCCAGGGCACTGTCGGATCTGGCGCGCCGCATGATGGCCGGCACCGTGCAGCACATCGAAGCCATGCAGGCGTCGGCAACGTCGCTGCCTTGAGGCAGCGACGCATAGCAAGTGAACGGAGCGAAACGATGACTCGTGCGCAAGGAACGACGAGAAGCGCGCCACGGCGGGTCTTCCGTGATCGCCGGGAAGCCGGTCGCGTACTAGCGGGAATGCTCGGCGGTTACCGCGGCCGGGAGAACATGATCGTGCTGGGGTTGGCGCGTGGCGGTGTCCCTGTTGCCTGGGAAGTTGCCGCTGCACTTGGTGCGCCACTCGACGCGTTCATCGTGCGCAAACTCGGCGCACCCGGACACGACGAGTTCGCGATGGGCGCGCTGGCCAGCGGTGGACGTGTGGTCGTCAACGACGATGTGCTGAGGGCTTTGCGTGTCACACCGCAGCAGCTGCGCGATGTGGCCGAACGCGAAGGGCGCGAACTGATCCGCCGCGAAGCCGCCTACCGCGGCGGACGCCCGCCGCTCGAATTCGCGGGCAAGACCGTCATCCTCGTCGACGACGGACTGGCCACCGGGGCGAGCATGTTCGCCGCAGTGCAGGCCTTGCGTGAAATGGAGCCCGCCGAAATCGTCATCGCGGTGCCCGCTGCCCCCGAGTCGACCTGCCGCGAATTCGCAGGCATCGTCGACGATGTGGTGTGCGCATCGATGCCCACTCCTTTCCTGGCGGTGGGAGAGTCGTTCTGGGACTTCCGCCAGGTCACCGACGAAGAAGTACGAGAGTTGCTTGTCACGCCGACCACGGGGCTCGCGACGGCCGGCATTCGGATAGCGGAGACGCCAGGTGAGGTGATTGCTCGCTGTGCGGTCGATGCGCCCTCGGGTGTGCCTCCGCGAGACGCGCTCGAAGAAATCGTCGGCGACGCGCGCATCGTGCTCATCGGCGAGAGCTCGCACGGCACGCACGAGTTCTATCAAGCGCGCGCGGAGATCACGAAGTGGCTGATCGAGGAGAAAGGCTTCTGCGCGGTTGCAGCGGAAGCCGATTGGCCCGACGCCTATCGCGTGAACCGCTACGTGCGCGGCCTGGGCCAAGACGCGTCCGCCGACCAGGCGTTGAGTGGCTTCGAGCGATTTCCGGCTTGGATGTGGAGAAACACCGTAGTACGGGACTTCGTCGACTGGCTGCATGCGCACAACGAGCGCGCGCAAGCCGACGGCGAACGGCAGGCGGGCTTCTACGGACTGGATCTCTACAGTCTGCACCGATCGATGCGGGAGGTTATCGACTACCTCGAGAACGTCGATCCCGCTGCGGCCGCGCGGGCGCGGGAGCGCTACGCCTGTTTCGACCACACATCCGCAGACGATGGTCAGGCATACGGGTTCGCAGCGGCGTTCGGCGCCGGTCTGTCCTGTGAACGCCAGGCGGTCGACCAGTTGGTCGAGATGCAACGCCAAGCGCTGGAATATGCGCGCCGCGACGGACTGCTCGCCGAGGACGAGTCGTTCTACGCGCAGCAGAACGCGCAGACGGTGCGCAACGCCGAGGTCTACTACCGGGCGATGTTCGGTGGACGTGTCACGTCGTGGAATCTGCGCGACAAGCACATGGCACAAACGTTGCAGGCGCTGATGAGCCATCTGGATCGCCATGACAGGCAGCCTGCCCGGATCGTGGTGTGGGCGCACAACTCTCACGTCGGTGATGCGAGGGCGACCGAAGTCGGCTCCGACGGACAGCTGACACTGGGACAGCTCGTTCGCGAGCGCTACGGTGAGGAATCCCGGTTGATCGGGTTCACTACCAATACCGGCACGGTGACCGCGGCCAGCGAATGGGGCGGACTTGCCGAACGCAAGTTCGTCAGGCCCGCACTCAACGGCAGCGTCGAGGAACTGTTCCACGAAGTCGGCAATCGGGAGTTTCTGGTGTCGCCGATGATCGATCGCGCCGTCACCGAACCGCTGGACGTGGTTCGTCTGGGCCGTGCGATCGGCGTCATCTATCAGCCTGCCACCGAAAGGCAGAGCCATTACTACCACGTTCGGCCCGGTGAGCAGTTCGACGCGATCATTCACATCGACGAGACGACGGCACTGGAACCTCTGGAAACGACCAGTGAGTGGGTCACCGGTGAGACACCCGAAACGTATCCAACGGGCTTGTGAAGCGAACGGAGCAACGCCGCATGAAAGTGCTATCGAAGTCCAACGGTCGATCGTCAATCGTGACCTTGACGATGAACCCGGCTCTCGACATCACGACGAACGCCGACGTCGTGCGTGACACCGACAAGATTCGTTGCGACAGAGCACGTTACGATGCCGGCGGCGGTGGCATCAACGTGGCCCGCTTCGCGCGGATCCTCGGCGCGTCGGTGACGGCCGTTTACCCGGCAGGGGGAGCTACGGGCGCCCTGGTGACTGATCTGGTCGGTGAGTCCGACGTGCCCGTTGCGCGCGTCATCATCGGGAACCCGACGCGTGAGAGCTTCACCGTCGATGAGCGCAGCACCGGCAAGCAGTACCGGTTCGTGCTACCCGGTCCACAGCTCACCTTCGGCGAACAGGCAATGTGCCTCGACAAGCTGCGAATGGCCGCGGCTTCGGCCCAATTCGTGGTTGCCAGCGGGAGCCTGCCGCCGGGTGTCCCGGCAGACTTCTATCAGCGCGTCGCCGACATCTGCCGGGAGTTGGACGTACCGCTGATTCTCGACACCTCCGGCGGTGGACTCGACCACGTCAAGTCGGGTGTCTTCGTGCTGAAGCCGAGCGTGCGCGAACTTCGTGAATGCGTCGGCAGTCCACTCGAAACGGAGTCAGAGCAGCTGGCGGCCGCGCACGGACTTATTGATCGCGGCATCACAGAGGCTGTCGTCGTGTCGCTGGGATCCGGCGGCGCGTTGTTGGCCACATCCCGTGACAGCATGCGGATTCCGGCCATTCCGGTCCACGCGGTCAGCGGTGTCGGGGCCGGCGACGCGATGGTCGCCGCGATGACGGTTGGCTTGAGCCACGCTTGGCCGCTGTCCAAGTCCGTTCGGTTCGGCATCGCTGCCGCGACAGCGAAGTTGATGACACCGGGCACCTCGGCATGCACTCGCGCCGATGTGGAGCGGTTCCTCGACATGGTTCCGGAGCCGATAGACGACAGCGCGCTGCTGCGCTGAAGTCAGCGGGCGCACCGAAACCCGATCGCTACGGAGTGGCGACGGCGAACAGGTGCCATTCTCCGGGCACGCCCTTGAGTTGGTGAGCGCCGCGGTCGTCGAACTCGAGTCCCGACCCGATCACGAGGTCGCGCAGCGTGCTGGACACCAGCACGTCGTTCGGTCCTGCGAGTAGGCGACGCGCAGGTCCCCGTTCAGCGCATAGCGCGTCTCCGAGAACATTGCCGAAGTGTAAGCCGACCCGAGGGGCCGAGTTCCGATGTCAGAGCCGATACAGGGCCGCGCCTGCCGTGACCCCGGCTCCCGCTGCGACCAGCATGAGTTGGGCGCCAGGTGCCGCCTCGGAGGCGGCACGAGAAAACGCGGACGCCAGTGACGCTGTGTGCATCCGATGGTCGTCGGCGACGATGACTCGTTCCTGTGGCAGACCCAGTTGGCCGGCAAGGGCGCTGCGGAAGCGGGGCAGCGCCGGTGCGGCGACGATCGCGTCGATATCCCTGAAGCTCAGTCCCGATGCACTCAGGCACCGACGCGCTGCAAGCGCTGCAGCGTTGGCGAAATGCACATCGGCGGTATCGGCAATGTCGAATCGCAGAACATTCCTGTGGTCGACCAATCCCACGGTGGCACTGAAAGACTCGTGTGCGCCGGGAAGGTTGTGCCAGCTTGTCGGCCCGAGCCCCCGGTCCTCGTCGGTCCAGGTGCACAGCGCGGCAGCGCCGGCGGGAGAGAATGGGAAGCGCTCACTCATACCGTGTCCGGGGTCTGCGTCGCTCGCCACGATCAGCGCACAGTTGATGACCTTCGACCTGAGGAAGCCGTCGACGATCTGCAACGCGGTGAGCATGCCACACGAACCGTTGACCACGTCGAAGGAAAACGTTCCGTGCGAGTCGGCATGCGGATCTTCGGGGTTCGCGCCGATGTCTTGTTGAATCATCGCGGCCAGCGCCGGCTCACCCAGATTCCGGTCACGGTATACGCCGGCGTTGATCAGCAGGTCGACGTCATCTGGATTGCGTCCGGCGTTCCGGAGGCAGCCTTGAGCGGCCTTGACCGCCAGCCGAAGTGCGCTGTGCCGACTGCGCCAACCTCCCTCGGCCAGCTCGATCCGTTCAATTATCGTGCCCATAGCGATCTACTAACTCCTCGTCCAACGTCAACAGCACTATTCCGATCTCGAGCCCGGATGCCAGGGCGATGAGAGCGACGGTTTCGCCCGGCTGGATGTGCCGGGCTTCCAGCTCCTCGATGAGGGCGACGGTGTGGGTCGTGGACGCGGTATTGCCATACCGGTCAACCGTGATCACGGCGTCGTGGCGCGGGGTGTCGCCGAAAACTTCTGACATGTGCGCCATGCCCTTCCGAATCGCACGGGCGGAGGTCTGGTGGGTGATGACATGGTCGATGTCGTGTATCGAGATTCCAACCGCCTCGAGCACTTCGTGCAGCAGCATCGGGGTGTTCGACATTGCCGCTTGTTGAATTCCCCTCGCGTCGGTGAACATTCGCGCACCAGGATCATCACCCTTGGGGTATCCCATACACAGTCGGCTGTAGTCGGCGACCGTGGTGAAGCCCGCCAGCGTGATGCCCGCACTTCCGACGGGCGCCCGTTCGAGGAGAAGGGCGGCGCCTGCGTCGCCGAGGGTCAGCGATGCGAGCTCCTTGCTCATGATGGTGCGGATGTGCTGAGCCGCGTTCTGGCCGAGTTGCGAGATGTACTCGCCACTGACGACCAAGGCGCGCTCGATGGACCCCTGGCGGATCCAGTTGTTCGCCACCGTGACCCCGGACAGCATTCCCGCACAGGCATTCGACAGGTCGAACGTCATCGCCTTCTCGGCCCCGATCGCCTGTGCCACCGCACTGCTCGTCGTCGGTTCCACCCACTGGGTAAGACCATCGTGGAACTTCGTGATGCTGCAGCTGATCACCGCGTCCAGCGACGAGGCCTCGCGTTGCGCCTTGTCGAGACAGTTCAGCGCGGCCCCCGTTGCAAGGCTGTAGGAGTCCTCGTCGCCGACCGACACGCGTCGCTCACGGATTCCTGTCAGCCGTTCGAGGTCGATGTGCGTGTTGTGTCGGGTGCTTGACATCAACGCATCCGATGTCAGGTGTGTGGTCGGCAAGCGCCGACCCGCGCCGGCCACCCGGGTGCGGTACGGCGCGTCCGTTGTTCCGGAGGAGGGCTCCATCATCAACCACTGCTTGTCCGCCATCGGTTAATCGTGCGTGGCCGCCGTCACACCCGGTAAGGTTCTTTGGGCGGCATTGGCGAGGACTTTGGGCCCTTCGGCACGCCAAATACCGCTCTTAACCTCGTTGCATGGGCAAGCAGAGACCGGTGCTGAGCGGGTTGGGGGCGGCCATCGGTGCCGTGGCGCTGTACCGGGCCGAGGTGAAGCCGCGGATGTACACCTGGGGTGCAGACGACGACGAAGTCCTCCGTCCGCTGCCTGGCGATGAACTGGTTCGCGCCGGTGTACCCCGGACGACGCGCGCCGTGACCGTCGATGCCCCGGTCGAGACGGTGTGGCCGTGGCTTGCACAGATCGGCGAGGATCGCGGCGGGTTCTACAGCTATTCCTGGCTGGAACGCGCGGTGGGTGCCCAGATCCACAACGCAGATGTCGTTCACCCCGAATGGCAAGGACTTCAGGTGGGGGACACGGTGTGGTTGGCTCGCCGATACGGGGAGCGGGCGCGGCAGGTGGTGGCCGCGGTCAAGCCCAACTCGCACCTGGTGCTGATGTCGCCGGATGACTACGAGCGGGTGCGGCACGGCCAGAAGGCGTCCGGGGCGTGGGGTTTCTACCTCCACCGAGAGAACGGGTGGACTCGGCTACTCGTACGCGGTAGCGGCGGTGCCGTCGGCCACGCCCTGTTCGACATTCCTCACTTCGTGATGGAACAGAAGATGATGCGCGGCATCTGCGACCGCGCGCACGAGGCCTATCTGCAGCAGATCACGGCAAAAAGCGCCCATCGGAAGATCCCTGCGAGCGTGTAGGAATTTCGGCTGAAAATGCGCTGAGCGGATAAGTCGGGTGGAACAATGACGCCGTGACCGACGGGGTCGAGTCGGGCGTTGAAACCAGCACGCGCCCACTGCGGGACACGCTGTCTCAGCTGCGGCTTCGTGAGCTGCTCAAGGAGGTCCAGGACCGCGTCGAGCAGATCGTCGAAGGACGCGATCGGCTCGATGGGCTGCTGGATGCCATGCTGGTCGTCACGTCGGGGCTCGAACTCGACGAAACCCTCCGCACCATCGTGCACACCGCCATCGAAATGGTCGATGCCCGATTCGGAGCTCTCGGTGTCCGCGGCCAGGACCACGAGCTCGTCGAGTTCATCTACGAAGGAATCGACGAGGCGATGCGGGAGCGGATCGGGCATCTACCCGAGGGACGTGGCGTCCTCGGCGTGCTGATCGACGACCCCAAGCCGATCCGGCTGGACAACATCTCCAAGCACGCGGCTTCGGTGGGCTTTCCGAAGAACCATCCACCGATGCGCACCTTCCTCGGGGTTCCAGTGCGCATCCGCGACGAGGTGTTCGGGAATCTGTACCTGACCGAGAAGGCGGGTGGACAGCCGTTCAGCGAAGACGACGAGGTCCTCGTTCAGGCACTGGCCGCGGCAGCGGGCATCGCGATCGAGAACGCCCGGCTGTACGAGCGGTCGAAGATCCGCCAGTCGTGGATCGAGGCCACCCGCGATATCGGCACTGAGCTGCTCTCCGGCACCGACCCGGCCAGGGTGTTTCGTCTGGTGGCCGACGAGTCCCGTCAGCTCAGCGGTGCCGAACTAACGCTGGTTGCGATACCGGATGACCCAGACGTGCCGTCCGCGGAGACGCAGGAGCTCGTTGTCGCAGCAACGGCCGGTGAGGGACCGGCGTCGACGTTGCACTCCATCTCCGTTGCCGGAACGGCCGTCGGTCAGGCGTTCATTCAGCGCACGCCGGGAAAATACGACAGCATCGACCTCCCGCTCGATATCGGTGAGACTGGTCCAGCGCTGGTACTGCCGCTGCGCGCGACCGATGCGGTCGCAGGTGTCCTGGTGGCACTGCGGCCGGCCGGATCGACACCCTTCAGCGACGACCAACTCGACATGATGGCAGCCTTTGCCGACCAGGCCGCGCTGGCTTGGCAATTGGCCAACACGCAGCGCCAGAAGCGCGAGCTCGACGTCCTGACCGACCGCGACCGGATCGCCCGCGACCTGCACGATCACGTCATCCAGCGCTTGTTCGCCGTCGGCCTCGCATTGCAGGGAACCATTCCGCGAGCACGAACGCCAGAGGTTCAGGGGCGGCTGACCGACTGTGTCGACGACCTTCAGGAGGTCATCCAGGAGATCCGCACCGCAATCTTCGACCTGCACGGTGCGCACGCGGGAGTGACCCGGCTGCGCCAGCGACTGGACGAGGCGATTGCGCAATTCGCGGATCCGAAGATGCGTACGTCGGTTCAATTCTCGGGGCCGCTTTCGGTCATTGACGCGGGACTGGCGGACCACGCCGAAGCTGTTGTGCGGGAAGCGGTTAGCAACGCCGTTCGCCATGCGGACGCGACGACGCTCGCGATCGGTGTGACGGTTGAAGACGAGTTGTGTATCGAGGTCGTCGACGATGGTCGTGGTATCGAAGGCGACGTCACAGGGAGCGGACTGGTCAATCTCAAACAGCGCGCCGACGACATCGGTGGCTCGTTCACGGTCGAGACCGTGCCGACGGGCGGGACCAAGGTGAAGTGGTGCGCTCCGCTTCCGTGATCGCCTTCGAAAGTTGCACTCCCTGAGCTGAAGGCCGCATACGAGGGCGTCCATCAGTGCTTCGATGTCCCTATGTTCCCGCCGACTGCGAGCGCTTGGCTGCCGGGGGTGGCGCAGTTTCGCAACTACCAGCGCGGGTGGCTGCGCGGTGATGTGATCGCGGGCTTGACGGTCACGGCTTACCTTGTGCCCCAAGTGATGGCCTATGCCACTTTGGCGGGGCTTCCGGCTGTCGCCGGGTTGTGGACGGCTGTCGTTCCAATCGTCGTCTACGTTCTATTGGGTTCGTCTCGGCAGCTGTCGGTTGGGCCGGAATCGACGACCGCGTTGATGACCGCCGCTGTGCTCGGACCGATCGCGCTCGGGGACCCGTCGCGGTATGCCGCGCTGGCCGCAGCACTGGCTGTGCTGGTCGGTCTGGTTTGCTCACTGGGTGCGCTCGCGCGGCTGGGATTCCTGGCCAACATGCTGTCGCGGCCGGTGCTGGTTGGCTACATGACCGGCATCGCGTTCTTGATGATCGCCAGTCAGCTCGGCAAGGTCACCGGCGCCCCCGTTTCGGGCGACGAATTCGTCGACCTGATTCGGACATTCGTGGCTGACAGCAACCAGTGTCATTGGCCGACCATCATCCTGGCGGCTTCCGTTCTGGCATTGCTGCTGGCATTCGACCGCTGGCTACCGAAGATGCCCGGTCCGTTGATCGCGGTGCTGCTGGCGACCGCCGTCGTATCCTGGCTGACGTTGGATGCCAGCGGGATCAGCGTCGTCGGGAGCATCCCGGCCGGCTGGCCCACCATGGGCCTGCCACCCGTAGGGCTCAGCGATTTGGCGCCGCTCATCCTGCCCGCGCTCGGCATCGCGATCGTGGCGTTCTCGGACAATGTCCTGACCGCGCGCGCCTTCGCGGCACGCGATGACATTGAGATCGATGCGAACGCAGAACTGCGTGCCCTCGGTGTCGCGAACATCGGCGCCGGCCTGACACGCGGATTCCCGGTCAGCTCCAGCGGTTCCCGTACCGCACTGGGCATTGCTGTCGGCAGCCGCACGCAGTTGTACTCGGTGATAGTGGTCGCGCTGGTGCTAGCGGTAGCGCTGTGGGGACGTGATTTACTGACGCACTTCCCGACAGCTGCACTGGGGGCGCTTGTTGTGTACGCCGCACTCCGCCTGATCGATGTCGCGGAGTACCGACGGCTCGCGCGGTTTCGCCGCAGTGAACTGATTCTGGCGGTGGCCACCGCCGCTGCTGTCCTGACGCTCGGTGTGCTTCTCGGCGTACTTGCTGCGGTCGGCCTGTCGATACTGGATCTGCTGCGGCGACTCGCACACGCACACGACAGCGTGCTGGGTTTCGTTCCCGGGTTGGCAGGCATGCATGACATCGAGGACTATCCGCTAGCCGAGTCGGTTCCGGGCCTGGTCGTTTACCGCTACGACGCGCCGCTGTGCTTCGCGAATGCGCAGGACTTCCGGCAGCGCGCCCTGGCTGCCGTCGATCAGAACGGTGAGCAGGTGGAGTGGTTCGTCCTCAACGCCGAGGCGAATGTGGAAGTCGATCTGACCGCACTGGATGCGCTTGATCAACTTCGGGAGGAATTGTCGCGAAGGGGCGTGGTGTTCGCGATGGCCAGGGTAAAACAGGATCTGCGCGATGCGCTCGCCGCGGCCGGACTTCTGGCCAAGATAGGCGAGGATCGGGTCTTCCCGACGCTGCCAACTGCGGTCGACGCGTTCCAGAACCGCTTGCGTCCGCCGGTCTAGGTCGCCTGCTTGGCCGCCAGTTTCCCCGTATCTTCGCGCGGGGGAATCGAGTTGGCGCGCACCACTTCTGCGCGGTCATCGACTACCGAGACGGCGCGAGCGCGCTCGATGTTGCCCTTCGTGCTGACGATCCAGACCGGCCCGTTGGCGATGTTGTCGAGGGCCTGCTGCGCCACATTGTCCGGTGGTTCGGCGTGCGTGAGATCCATGCCGAGTCGCTCCATCGCAGGTGTGGCGGTGAAGCCGACGTTGAGATGGAGGACATCGACATTGAAGGCGGCGCTTTCGGCCCACAGCGCCTCGCTGAAGATGCGCGAGAACGCCTTCGACGCACAGTAGGCGGCAAGTGTGCCCGAGCCGAGGTAGCCACCGAGTGAGCCTGCCAGAATGATGCCGCCACGTCGGCGGTCGTACATCCTGGCCCCGTAGTGGCGGGTGAAGTTCGCTTGCCCGAGCACGTTGATCGCAATGACGGACTGGGTGACCTCTTCAGGCAACTCCACGAACAACCCGCGCGAGTTGTTGGCGCCTGCGTTGTAGATCAACAGTCCGATTTCGACGTCGTCGGTCACCTCGCGTACCCGGTCGAGCACCCCTGGCTTGCTGAGATCAGCGGACAGCGTCCGCACCTCAGCGCCCGTGGCACGCAACTCTTCAGCCAGGTTTTCCAGTGGGTCTGGCTTGCGGGCCACGAGTACCAACTTGAACCCGTGGCCGGCCAGCTTCCGCGCGAAAGCCGCCCCGATGCCCTCCGAGCCGCCGACGATCAGTGCCCAGGGGCCGTACCGTTGCAGGTCCATCGCTGAAGTCCTTTGCTGTTCGATTCGAGTAGTCGACTACGCTAGGCGGTCGCTCAATCGGCGGCCAATGTCAGTTACATGCCCTTGGCGTCTGCCGGTACTACGTCGCCCCGATTGGACTCAACCGACGGGCGCAATTCTGCGCAGGCACCGGTCGACCCGCTTCGGCACGCGACGTTCACACGCTGGATTTGGGGTGCCGTGCTGGTCAGCGTGTCCGGTGGCGCATTGGTTTTCGTCTTCCTGTCCTTTGCTGCGCCGATCCTGCTGAGTCCGGCCGCGACGACTCGCCTCCTCTGGCGGAGTGGAACGGCGCTGGCCGTTTTCGCGATCGTTGTCGTGCCGGTGCTGATACGGGTCCGCAGAAACCGTTTCGCGATGAGCACCGTCTGGCTTCGGCAACGCCGAAAGCCGACAGAACGCGAGCGGCGCCTGACCCTCGGTGCACCCCGGGAAGCGGTTCGCGTGTCCGCATTGACGTGGGGTAGCGGCGCCGTCTTCTTCGCGATGTTGGGTGCCACCGAATCGCTGCTGGCTGCGGCCTACATCTTCACTGCGGTGATCTTGGGCGGTATCACCACGACCGCGGTGTGGTATCTGATCGTCGAGCGGATCATGCGGCCGGTGTCGGCGCGAGCGCTGGACGGTTCGCCTGCCGGTCGACGGTTCGGGCCGAGTATTCAGCTCAGGATGGCGATGGCGTGGACGCTGGCAACGGGGGTGCCGCTGCTCGGTGTCACGACGCTGGCGGTGGGTTACCTCGTTGACGTCGGTTTCGAACCGCATCGAACGCTGGCCGCCATCCTGGGTCTTGTCGTGTTAGCGCTTCTGGTGGGGTTGTTCACTCTCGTTGTCGCTGTGCGATCTGTCGCCGAGCGGGTGGGGGAACTGCGTCGCGCACTGGCGCGGGTCCAGGCCGGCGACTTCGCGGCTCGCGTCGTCGTCGACGACGCGAGCGAGATCGGTCGCCTGCAGGTCGGCTTCAACGCCATGGCGGCGGGTTTGGCTGAGCGCGAACGTATTCGAGAGGTGTTCGGAACCTACGTCGACCGCGATGTCGCCGAGCACATCCTTCAGGGCGCCGCTTTGCGGGGTGACGAGGTGGAGGTCACGCTGATGTTCGTCGACGTCCGCAGCTTCACCGCGTTGGCAGAACAGCTGCGTCCGATCGAGGTCGTGGCGGCACTCAACCGGCTCTTCGAACGGATCGTTCCGCTGGTTCACCGGCACGGCGGACACGTCGACAAGTATGCAGGCGACGGACTTTTCGCGGTTTTCGGAGCGCCGCGGCGCCATACCGACCACGCCGATCGCGCATTGCGGGCCGCGTTGGAGATCTCCGACGCGGTGCGCGACGAGTTCGGCACGGCACTGTCAGTGGGGGTCGGGTTGAACTCCGGACCGGTGGTGGCAGGCAACGTCGGCGGTGCGGGGCGGTTGGAGTTCTCGGTGATCGGCGACGCCGTCAACATCGCGGCGCGGGTCGAGTCGGCTACCCGACAGACCGGTGATCTGATTCTGCTCACGGGTCAGACGCTGGCCTTGCTCGACGGAGATCACGGCGAGTTCATCGCGCGGCCAGGGCTCAGTCTCAAGGGAAAGACCGCACCGGTGGAGATCTATGCGCCAGCGGTGGGTCAGTGAGGCGAGGTGAAACCCCTTGGATTCCGCCGTTCACCACAATCACGCCAGGTTCGACGGCCGGCCTCTTCGGGACTTTGTGCCGCTGTTCGTTGAACGGGGCGCCAAAGCCGAGCTGGCGAGGATCTAACCCTGGCGCGACCGCGCAAGGCGAAACCTGCAATCCAGGGCGGCGATCATCCGTTCCAGCTCGCGCTGTCGCCCTTCCAGGTCGCGGACTTCGAACCTGGCCCGTGACATCGCGCGAAGGCCGACGACTTGGCCGCCACCAACGCACTCCTGCAATCGACTTCTGCAGGCCACCAGGTCTTTCGCGACCTGGTCGCGTTCGGTTTCGAGGAATCCTCGAAAGTATTCTGCCTGCGAAAAATCCGCCGCAGCAGATGCGCCGGCATTCGACTCCACGCCCACTGTCACAGGCGTCAACGTAATCGTTTCCTTAGACTTCTGCCACCCGAACTACAGAATCCGCAAGTCTGCGGTCGGGCTGACAGTCCGCCACCGCGAAGCGTGGCCAGCATGTCTGTATGCCTTGGGCTCCAGCCGAGTTCACGACGGCTCCGCGGCGCGCGGCTTCGGCTGCTGGCGCTCAAGATCAAGGCGGTGAAGTCGCCCCAGATGTCTGCGGCCTCGCTGACGCTCACACTTCGCGTGGGGCAGCCCAGCGCATGCGCGACGGCTTCGGCGATCCATCGATTGGGAACCTCTGCTGCGACGCCGTGGTACAGCGCGCCGGGCGTGCCCCTGTCCAGTGCGGCGGAAACCAGTCGCGCTGCATCGGTGACATGCAGGTTGGAGTAGCAGTTGAGACCGTCGCCGATATAGCAGGCCGCGCCGGTCAAGGCGACTGACTCGCGAATGGCACTGAGGTGGCCGTGCTCGCCGTCGCCCCAGAGATAGGGCGGGCGCACGACCATGGACCGCACTCCGGACGCCGCTGCCGCGCGCACCGCCGCCTCGACGTGATGACGCTATCTATCGGCTGCCCGTTGGGAAGTGCCTGCGGCCTGCTGGTGAGGCGGCGTGGCGTCAAGGCTGTCGTGGTGGCGAGTGCTTGACTCGCGCTGTGGCTTCCCGAGTGCTGAGCCGCGACGGCTTGATAGCGGTGCGAGGCTGCGCCGCGCTTGCCGTCGGGTTGGCGGCAGCGACCGCCGTGGTGGCTACCGAGGGGTTGCAGTATGGAATAGCAGCGGGGTGGATAGCCGCTGCTGCAGTCTTTCTCGTGTGGACGTGGACGGCAGTGGGTCGGATGAACCCTCAGCGCACCGCGTCGCATGCGACCCGCGAGGACCCGACCCGCGCGGTGACCGACGTGATCGTGATCTCGGCGAGCCTGGCCAGTCTGGTCGGTGTCGGGTACCTGTTGGCGGCGGGATCCAAATCGGGGAGCGACGCCGACATTGCCGCCGCCGTCGGAATCTGCAGCGTCGCCGCGGCGTGGCTCGTCGTGCACACCCTCTTCACCCTGCGCTACGCCCGGTTGTATTACCTGAACGGTTCCAGCGGAATCGATTTCAACCAAGAAGACGAGCAGCCGGCATACGTGGATTTCGCTTATCTCGCGTTCACCATCGGCATGACATACCAGGTGTCGGATACCAATCTGACGTCCCGCACCATCCGGTCCACCGCGTTGCGCCAGGCCCTGTTGTCATTCGTGCTGGGGGCGGTGATCCTGGCGACTACGGTCAATCTGATCGCGGGGCTGGGCAGCTCCAGCAGGTGACCGCGCCGAGCCGCCGGTGTCGAGTCCATGAATGTCAGCGCTCGATCATCTCCATTTGCGCATCGGTGTGATGACCGCCCGACGCAGGCGTGAGCTCGTCCAGCCGCTTCATCTGGTCGGCGCTCAGCACGACGTCGTCAGCACCTACGTTTTCCTCGAGCCGCGCGACGCGGCGGGTGCCGGGGATCGGGGCGATGTCGTCGCCCTTGGCCAGCAGCCAGGCCAGGGCGACCTGCGCCGGAGTGACGTCAGCATCGGCCGCGACCGCTTGCACCTCGTCGGCGATCGCCAGATTGCGCTGGAAGTTGTCGCCGGTGAACCGCGGATTCGTGGTGCGGAAATCACTCGAGTCGAACTGATCGGTCGAACGGATGGTGCCGGTCAGAAAACCCTTGCCGAGCGGCGAGTAGGGCACGAACCCGATGCCGAGCTCACGCAGTAGCGGCAGCACCTCGGGTTCCTGATCACGGGTCCACAGCGAGTACTCCGACTGCAGCGCCGCGATGGGGTGCACGGCGTGCGCCCGACGGATGGTGGAGACCCACGCCTCCGACAGCCCGATGTGACGCACCTTGCCCTCGTCGATGAGTTCTGCGACAGCGCCAACGGTGTCCTCGATCGCGGTGTCGGGGTCGACACGGTGCTGGTAGTACAGGTCGATCCGGTCGGTGCCCAGCCTCTTCAGCGAACCCTCCACGGCAGTGCGGATGCTGGCCGGGCTGCTGTCGAGCTGGCCTTGCTCGCGGCCGGAGTGCGAGATCATGCCGAACTTGGTGGCGAGCACCACGCCGTCGCGACGGCCCTTGATGGCTTTACCCACGAGTTCCTCGTTGACGTAGGGACCATAGACCTCTGCGGTGTCGATCAGATTCACCCCGAGGTCCAGGGCCCGGTGGATGGTCCGGATGGATTCGGCGTCATCGCTTCCGGCTCCTGTGAAGGCAAAGGACATGCCCATGGCGCCCAAGCCAATTCGCCCCACCGTCAGGTCGCCGAGTTTCGCGTTCTTCATTGCTATCCCTTCTGTTGCTGGGCCGCTCGGCTATTCACCGGGCGGATAGTCGGTGGAGGCGGCGAGTTCGCTCTGCGTGCGGAAGTCCGCCAGCCGCGTCTCGATTGCCGAGATGGTGCTATCGAGGGCCTGAGAACCGAGCACCATTCGAAGCGGTGCCGGGTGCTTGTCGACACTGTCTATGATTGCGGTCGCCATCCGGGCGGGGTCTCCGGCCGCCAGGCCGTTGGCCGGGTCGAGCATCTTCTCGAACGCGCGAGCCGGGTTGCCCAGATACGCGGGCAGTGTATCGGCGACTTGCGCGCTGCCGTAACGGAATTCGGTTCGAGCACCACCCGGCTCGACGATCGTCACACCGATTCCGAACGGCGCCACCTCCTGCGCGACGGACTCGCAGAAGCCCTCGATGCCCCACTTGGTGGCGTGGTAAATCGAGTTGCCCGGGAAGGCGACCTGTCCGCCGTAGCTCGACAGCTGGATCACGCGCCCGCCACCTGCCGCCCGCATGTGTGGCAGCACGGCGCGGATGAGCTGGATGCTGGCGGTGAGGTTGGTGGCGAGGATGGCGGCAACCTGCTCGTCGCTGAGTTCCTCTGCGGCGCCGAACACGCCGTAGCCGGCATTGTTGATCACGACATCGATGCGCCCGAGGTCGGCGACGGTGCGCGCGACGACGGACCTCAGCGCCGAGGTATCTCTGACATCGAGCACTTCTACGCGAAGCAGTTCTGGATACTTGTTGCGAAGGTCGGCGACCGACTCGGGCTTGCGCACGGTGCCGACGACCTGGTCGCCTCGGCCGAGCAGCTGCTCGGCGAGGTGGCGGCCGAAGCCGCTGTTGATTCCGGTGATCAGCCAGACGCGTTGTGCCACGGTCATTCTCCTTGATACGGGGCGATCTCGTTGATGGCGGCCAGTCCGTTGAGCGTGCGGGGGTATCCGATGAACGGCAGCAGTTGGGTCAGCACTGCGAGCAGTTTGGCGCGGTCGTTGCCGACGTTGAGGTTGCCTGCGACGTGGCCTCGCACCTGCGCGTCGGCGCCGCCGAGTGCGACCAGCATCGAGAACGTCAGCAGTTCGCGTGTCGATACGGTGATTCCTGAACGCGCGACGTAGTCGCCGAAGCAGTTGGCCGACAAGTAGCGCTGAAAGTGTGCCTCGTCGTCGGCTGCGTTGGCGTACATGCCGGCGACCCTGGCTTCGCCGACGATGCGGTTCTGCACAGCCAGGCCGACTTCGGCTCGGGTAGCAGGCGTCGACACCGACTGGGGCGGCAGCGGCAGGCCTACGCCCCGTTCGGTCAACACCTCGTTGGTGGCATGCAAGAAGTCGAACACCTTGGCCAGGCCGACGTATGGCACAGCCTGGTAGACGATTTCCTTCACCTCGACGGGTGTGACACCAACGGTCAACGCCGCAGCCAACATGGCCCGGTACTCGTTCACCGCGTGCGAAGCGATGATCGCCGCGAGTTGCACCATCAGCCGGGTACGGGTGTCCAGGTCGGCGTTCTGCAGCACCTCGTCGAACGCGAAGTTGTCGAAAACCTCGATCAGCTCGGGGTCGGTGACGGTCAACGTCGAGACGCGTCCGGGGAACAGTTCGTCGTGGTTGCGCTGGGCGGTGTCGCTGATCGTCATAAAGCCACGCCCTCGGGAACCCGGTACTCGTCGTCGGTGACGTGCTCGCCCCACTCGGTCTCAGCCTGCCCCGACGCGGGGTCCGGCGCTTCCCACATCGCCAGGTGAACCATGAAGTGCGTGGGAGCCGCACCGTGCCAATGCCATTCGCCGGGCGGGGTGTAAACCGTGGCGCCGGGCCGCATCACGACCACCTCGCCGCCGCGCGATTGCACCAACCCGATGCCGTCGGTGACGTGCAGCGTCTGACCGCATGCGTGGGTGTGCCATGCGGTGCGGGCGCACGGGGCGAACCGTACCGTGTTGACGCGCATCCGCGACGGCTCCTCGCCCTTGGCGATGACGTCGAAGTACACATCGCCGGTGAACATCTCGGTTGGGCCCTTGGTAGATGTGCCTGCGGGGAGTTTCTGCATGGCTATTCCTAATCGGGTTGGTGGGGGACCAGTTTCAACGTCGTCGATCGAGCCGTCGGACTGGTGATGGACCTGACCGGCCCGGGGTAGCGCCGGTACTTGCGCTCGTAGGCGGCGTCGATTTGGCCTTCGTCGGCGCCGGCTTCGCCAACGACATCGACGTCAATCTCCTTGCCGTCAGCCGACAGCTGCCCGCGGTCGCGAACCTGGATGCCGCGGAACCACGCAGCGTCGGGCCCGTTCACCGACCGGGTGTAAAGCTCATCGCCGACGCGCGCCACCCACACGATGACCGGCTTCCGCAATGAGCCGTCCTGGCGTAATCCAGCGATCCGCACTTCCTCGGCGTCGCCGAAATGGGCGAGGTCAGCATCCGTCCAGGTCGTCGTCATTCGGTTGCTTCCTCACGGGTTGATCAGGACTTTGAGTGATTCGCGCTCGGCCATGGCTTTGTACCCGTCGGGCACCTGGTCCAGTCCGACGGTGCGGTCGAAGACCCGGCCCGGCTCGACGGTGCCGTCGAGGATGTCAGGCATCAGTTCCTCGATGTAAGCGCGAGCAGGAGCGGCACCACCGGTGAGGGTGATGTTGCGCATCATGGTTTGGAAGTTCATGGGCACCTGCGTGTACTGCGAAACCCCGAGCCGGCTCACGACGCCGCCGTCGCGGACCACGTTCAGAGCGGTTGCCAGTGACGCTTCGGTTCCGACGCATTCGATGACGGCGTGAGTGCCGTCGCCACCGGTGAGCTCACGAACTCGTTGCTCGCCCCCCTCGCCGCGCTCGGCGACGACGTCGGTGGCACCGAATCCACGGCCCAAATCGGTACGGTCGGTGTGGCGTCCCATCAAGACGATCTGCTCTGCGCCCAGTCGCCTTGCGGCCAGCACCGCGCACAGTCCGACCGCACCGTCTCCGACGACGGTGACCGAATGGCCCGGCCGGACCCTGGATGTCACCGCACCGTGATGGCCAGTGCAGAACATGTCGGACAGCGTGAGCAGCGACGGCATCAGTGCCGAGTCCTCGCCGACGGGCAGCTTCACCAGCGTGCCCTGGGCTTGCGGCACGCGGACCGCCTCACCCTGACCGCCGTCCACGCCAGGAGATCCCCATCCGCCACCGTGACGGCACGACGTGTGCAGACCCTCTCGGCAGAAGTCGCACGTATTGTCCGACCAGACGAACGGCGCGACGACCAAGTCGCCCGCGGCGAACCCGGCGACCTCAGCACCGACCTCCTCGACGATGCCGATGAACTCGTGGCCCATGCGGCGGCCCTGTTCGTTCGCGGGCATCGACTGGTACGGCCACAGGTCGCTGCCACAGATGCACGCGGATGTGACGCGGACGACGGCGTCGGTGGGCTCGTGCAGGACGGGATCGGGCACGTTCTCGACGCGCACATCACCGGCCTGGTACATGACGGTTGCTCTCATGCAGACCAGTCAACGTCGCTTGCACGCGGCCTGGCAGTGTCTGTCATTCCAGGTAACGCCAGTACCCCTCAAGGGCGGCGGCCCGCTTCTACCCTGGAGCGCATGGACACCCGCAAGGACATCCGCGACTTCCTGACCTCGCGGCGCGCCCGGATCACGCCCGAGCGCGCAGGACTGCCCGCGTATGGCGGTAATCGTCGAGTCGCGGGGCTGCGCCGCGAAGAGGTCGCCCTGCTGGCAGGGGTCAGCGTCGACTACTACACCCGGCTCGAACGCGGGAACCTGACCGGCGTGTCCGAGAGCGTGCTGCATTCGGTGGCCGCGGCGCTGCAGCTCGACGACGCCGAGCGTGAACACCTCTTCGATCTGGCCCGCGTCGCCAATGCGACACCCCGGACGCGCCGGCGTCGCATGGCGGCCGGCGTGCGGCCCAGCGTGCAGCGCGTGCTCGATGCCATGTCCGGTGCACCTGCCTGGGTGCACAATGACCGGCTGGACTTCCTGGCCGCGAACCGGCTCGGCTATGCCCTGTACTCCGAGTTCTTCACCGATCCGGTCCGCCCCGCCAACAGCGCCCGCTTCATGTTCCTCAACCCGCGGTCACGCGACTTCTATCCGGACTGGGAAAGGATCGCGGACAACACCGTCGCGATCCTGCGCGGCGCGGCGGGACGCGACCCGTTCGACGAGAAGCTCACTAAGTTGGTCGGTGAATTATCCACCCGCAGTGAGGATTTCCGCACCCGGTGGGCCGCGCACAATGTGCGCCTGCACCGTACCGGCGTGAAGCATCTGCACCATCCGGTGGTCGGCGACCTCGAGCTCACCTACGAGGGTATGGAATTGCCCTCCGATCCCGGCCTGATGTTGTTCGCCTACACCGCCGAACCGGGGACACCCTCCGAGGACGGACTCAAGTTGCTGGCCAGCTGGGCCGCCACCCAGGAGCTCGCGGACCCGGCGACACTCGGCACCGAGACTCTGCGCGTGCACCGCTCGGGCAGATAACGCCCAGCGCGTTTCGGATGCTCGTGTCATCGTGGCGTGGCACCCTGCCCGCACGAGTGCCGCCTGAGATCATGGTGTGCGACGAGACAGGGAGTTGATCGAGGTGTTCTCTGCACAGCGGGAATTCTCGGCGTATGGCCCGTCGCACCTGGTGGTGCTTGCGGTCTTCGCGATTGGCGCGGTGCTCCTGGTCTGGATTGGGCGTCGGCAGTCCGAATCGCAAGCCCGGCTCCTCGGCCGCGTGCTGGCAGTACTCATAGTCGCCGCATTCGGGGTGGCGCTGGTTTACAAACTGATCCGGCCGTACCTTGACACGTCGGTGCCGCTGCAGCTGTGCGACGTCGCGGAGCTCACGGCGGCCTACGCATTGTGGTCGCAGCGGCATTGGGCCTTCGTGCTGGCCTACTACTGGGGTCTCGTACTGAGCTCGCAGGCGTTGATCACGCCGGACATCGGCACGGCAGAGGAAGGCGCGCCGGATTTCCCGAGCCATCTCTTCCTGACGTTCTTCACGCTGCACGTTCTCGTCGTGTGGGCGGCCATCTATCTGACGTGGGGGCAAGGGAACCGGCCGCGGTGGCGCGACTACCGCTTCGCGATCATCGTGACGCTCGCGTGGGCGGCGATCACATTCACCTTCAACGCGATAACCGGAACCAACTACGGGTACCTCAACAGGAAACCGCCCACTGCGTCGCTGCTGGACGTATTGGGCCCGTGGCCGGTCTATCTGCTCGCCGAGATCGCGATCGTCCTCATCGTGTGGGCCCTGATGACCTGGCCCTGGCAGCGGGCGGGTCGACACGCCAACGAAACGTCGAGCGTGGTCTAACCTATACGATCGTATAGACACTTCGTTTCCGGGAGGGACGTGCGCACCGAGGGTGTCGCGGAGTTCCGCGCCAGAGCCAGGTCGTGGTTGGCCGAAAACATGCCGAAGGTCGATCCTGCCAATCAGCCAGTGCTCGAACGGGACTCGGACGAAACCTGGAAGCGGGCCCGTCACCTGCAGCGCCGGATATACGACGGCGGCTTCGCCGGAATCTGCTTTCCACGCGAATACGGCGGACTCGGGCTGAGCTACCAGCACAAGAAGGCGTTCGACGCCGAAACCCTCGGCTACGAGATGCCGATCATCCTGAACATCCCGTGCTTCGCGATCTGTTGCGCGACGCTTCTCGACATGGGCAGCGAGCAGCAGAAGCGGACCCACATCGCGGCAGCACTCCGCGGTGACGAAGTGCTGGTCCAGCTGCTCTCCGAGCCCAGCGGCGGCTCGGATCTGGCGGGCGTGATCACCCGCGCCGACCGTAGGGGTAACGGGTGGGTGGTAAACGGCGCGAAGACCTGGAGTACCGGTGCATTCGCTGCGGACTACGGGCTCTGCCTGGCGCGCACCAACTGGGAGGTCCCCAAGCACGAGGGACTCACCATGTTCTTGATGCCGCTCGGTGCGCCGGGAATCACATTGAACCGAATTCATCAGGTCGACGGGACGGCCGAGTTCTGCGAAGAGTTCTTCGACGACGTCGAGCTGGGTGACGACGCGGTCGTCGGTGAGCCCGGCAAGGGTTGGGACGTCGCTTCGCGCCAGCTGTACCACGAGCGGCGCACCATGGGCGACGGCTCGGAATTCACCAGCGGCGGCGGTATCGCGGCGGCCGAGGACGTTCAGATCGATCTGCTGCGACTGGTCGACGAGACGGGCCGGGGCGGCGACCCCCGGATACGCGAGATGGCAGGCCGCGCGCTGGTGCACCGCGCGGTCAAGGAGAAGCTGAGCGAGTACGTGTTTCACGCGGTGCTCGACGGCACGCTGCCACCCGCAGCGGGATCGATCATCAGGGCGTTCATGGCCGAAGCCCACAACGTGGAGACCGACACCGCCCAGGAGATCGCGGGGACAGCCGCCGTTGTCGGAGACGACCCCGAACTGCTCGCCATCGGGTCGCGGTATCTCGGTAGGCAGATCGCCAACATCGGTGGCGGCACAACAGAGATGGCGCGCAACGTGATCGGCGAACGGGTCTTGAATTTTCCCCGCGAACGCGCCGCCGACCGGGGGGTGCCGTTCAATCAGGTGCGGCGCAACAAAGGAGACGCATGACTGACGAACTGCGGGACATCAGGGAGCTGATCAGCGACGCAGACGCGTATCGCGACGAGTTGCACCGCCGGTGGACCGGGCTGCTGAGCTACCGCTACATAGGCCGCAACCACGGATCGATGAACATCGGGGAGACGGACGACACCGTCACGATCCGCCGGGACATGCGCAATGATGCAGGCGGAATCATGGTGGCGCCGTTGGCGATATCCTCGCCCGAGGGGTGTCAGACCGACATGGTTGCCGTGCCCAACCCGGTCATCGCCTCGGTTCAGATCGTCGATCCCGGATACGACGTCAAGCGGATCGAGATCGTCGATTCCGGCAACGTGCACCAGGGCCGGATGATGGGTTACGGCCGGTGCAAGATCGTCGACGCCGACAACCCGGACCGAGTGATCGCCTTCAACGAGGGTCAGGGGGCCACCATCGGCACCCCGCCCGAAGGCCTTGGCAAGATGGATGTTTCGGGCACCGAGCTGGTCATCGAGGATTCGCCCGATCTGCCGCCGCTGTGGGAGGCGTTCGGCGCGTCCAAGAGACCCGACGGCCACTGGGTGCTGCCCGCGCTCAGCCTCGAACTGGCATCGCCGGATGCGGCTCTGCATATCGGCCCGCAGCACGTCGTGCTCGAAACCGCGGCCATCGACCTGGCCGCCGAAGCGGTCGGAACGAGGAGGCTACAGGTCGTGAGCTGGCATGTGATGTTCATGTCACGGGGAAAGGTCGGGCCATTCCGGGTGGAGGGCACTGCGCACACAGGTGGGACGGGCAAGGTCGGGGTGCGGATGCTCCTGCACGACGAGGGAAATGGCGACAAGGCCGTGACGTCAGCCGCCGCGATCTTCGAGATCGTCGACTGACGAACGGAAATGGACAGGGGTGTAACTCATCCGCCAAGAAGGGCTCGGGCCACCCACTCGACCCGGCTCAGGGACTCTTCCAACGTCATCATTCCGGTGAGGACACCGGTCAGTGCATTGCTCAACGCGGCGTTGAGGCCGAACGTGATGTTCGGAATATTCTCCGGTGCAACGCCTTCGAGGAGGCGGTTGAACATCTCGGCGTTCGTGCGATTCATCTGGTCGATCGTCGCCCTGGCCTCGGGATCGGTGGACGTCGCCGTCTGGAACATCAAGGCGGTCATTTCCGGGCTGCGATGAAATGCGCGCTGCGCACGCCGCAAGTAGTCCAGAACTCCGGGTAAGGGGTCGTGATCCGGTTGGCCGCGCGCGGCCAGAATGCGTCGGGTCAACCGCTTCTGCCAGTCCTCCAGGGCCGCGGCCAGGAGGTGCTCCTTCGAGTTGAAGTAGCGATAGACGGTGGCCAACGCGACACCTGACCGTTGCGCCACGTCGCGCATCTGTACCGCCTCGGCGCCAACCTCGGCGATCAGGTCGATCACCGCTTCGATGATCCTGGCTCGCCGTATCAGCTGACGGCTGGTCATATCCGCCAGCGGAACGACGGCGGATTCCGACCGCTCGACTGGGGTATTGACGATCCGACCTCCGGCTCGACACCGAGAACATACTTCTCGATTACCTGTCCAAGGTTACTTGATGGAGTCAATAGACGCAGTGTTATCGCAGATGACAGCCTCATGGCAGCTTGACACAAGTAGAACGATGTTTCAGTATTAGTCCAGCCGCGATGGTGCCTGTCGCGTGCTTGCGTGATCGGAGGATTCCATGGCTGGACCCGTCGGTCTGCCGGTGATCGACACGATGATCGGATTCCCGCACGAGGGGTCCGCTCAATACGACTTCATCCGCAAACAGACCAAGGACCGCCAGTCCAAGGAGGACTTCGAGTTCCCCGTCGAGTACATGTTCAAGGATGTGCCCAAGGGACTGCCGACCGACGATCCGGTATCGCTGGTGCTTCAGCAGATGGACCGGTTCGGGATCGAAAAGGCGATGATAGGGGTCGGGGAGGATTCCGCTGCGCTGGCGCTGAAGACGTTCCCCGACCGCTTCGTGCCCTCCGGCGCGCTCGTCGATCCCAACGACGTGATGGGTTCGGTGAACGCGATCCGCCGCGAGTACGAGCAGTTCGGCATCCGTGCCACATCCGTGTTCCCGGCGGGTACGTTTCCGCAGGTTCCCATCGACGACCCGAAGATGTACCCGATCTATGCCACCTGCGTCGAACTCGGCATCCCGATCTTCGTGTGTGCCGGCGTTCCGGGGCCGCGGGTACCCTTTACACCGCAAGAGGTTTCACGTATCGACATCGTGATGTTCGACTTCCCGGACCTGGTGTTCGTGACCCGCCACGGCTGCGAACCATGGGAGGATCTCGCGGTCAAGCTGATGCTGAAGTGGCCCAACCTGTACTACTCGACATCGGCGTTCGCGCCGAAGTACTACCCGAAGGCAATCATCGACTACGCGAACTCCCGCGGCGCGGACAAAGTCCTCTACGCCGGGTACTTCCCGATGGGCCTGTCGCTGGAGCGGATCTTCAGCGAGCTGCCAGGCGTCCCGCTGAAGGACGAGGTGTGGCCGAAGTTCCTGTACGGCAACGCCGCGCGCATCCTCGGCCTGGAGAACTGACGACGCGATGGCGCTGGCGATCACGGCCGAACAAGAACAACTGGTCGACTCCGTCAGTCGGTTCGCCAGCAGGCATGCGCCGATCGACAAGACCCGCGCGGCCTTCGATTCGATCGCGGCAGGCGAATTACCGCCCTGGTGGCAGGAATTCACCGCCCGCGGCTTTCACTCGGTGCACCTGCCCGAAGACGTCGGGGGCCAGGGCGGCAGCCTCGGCGACATGGCGTGCGTCGTCGAGGCCGCCGCCGCTGCGCTGTTGCCCGGACCGCTGCTGAGCACGGCGACGGCAAGCGCCGTCGCGAGGCTGGCCGGCCCGTCAACCTCGTCGCTGATCGCAGACCTCGCGGCGGGCGCGACCGCGGTCGTCATTCTGCCCGAGCACTCCGACGTACGGGCCGTCCGCCACGGGGCGGGATGGCGGCTCAGCGGTGCATCAGGCTCGCAGTTGGGAATCTCTGCAGCGCAACGCATCCTGCTGACCGCACACACCGATGATGGCGACGAACAATGGTTCGTACTGGACGCGTCGTCACAGGGCGCGGACTTCGCCGTCGAACAGCAACAGGGCACCGACCTGTGCACCGACGTGGGTGCGCTCCATCTCACCGACCACGCCGTTCCGGAAAGCGCGGCGCTGTCCGGCATTCCCACCGAGCGGGCGCGTTGCATCGTGGTGGCCTTCGCGGCGTGCGCGGCCGCGGGCACGGTACGTCGGTGCGCCGACGCGGCGACCGATTACATCCGCACCCGCGAGCAGTTCGGCAGACCCGTCGGCGCGTTCCAGGCACTGCAGCACAAGGCGGCGGTGCTGTTGGTGAACTCCGAACTTGCCGCGGCCACCGCCTGGGACGCGGTTCGGGCTGCCGACGAATCCGTCGAACAGCACCGGCTCGCAGCGGCTTCGGCCGCCGTCATCGCGATCGGTACCGCCCCCGACCTCGTGCTCGACGCGCTGCTGATGTTCGGCGCGATCGGCTACACGTGGGAACACGACACACATTTGTACTGGCGTCGTGCCACCAGCCTGGCCGCGTCGCTGGGCCCGCTGACTCACTGGAGCCGCGAAGTGGGGGAGTTGGCCCGCACGCAGAAACGCTCCACCGCAGTGAATCTGGGTGACGTCGAATCCGAATTTCGGGCCTGGGTGGCCGAAACACTCGATCGGGCGCAGGCGCTGCAGAATGACCACCCGTCCGACGACGCCAGGAACCCCGGC
Organism: uncultured Actinomycetota bacterium; assembly: GCA_963813275.1. Classification (GTDB taxonomy): domain Bacteria; phylum Actinomycetota; class Actinomycetes; order Mycobacteriales; family Mycobacteriaceae; genus Mycobacterium. The sequence continues at coordinate 621,925 of CAWEYH010000014.1, forward strand.
CTGGCCAGCGGGCCGCAGCGGGATCTGTTGGCACGAGAAGGCCTGGTCGCGCCGACCCTGCCCGCGCCGTGGGGTGTCGGCGCCACGGCGGTGCAGCAGGTGATCATCGCCGAGGAGTTCGACAAGCGACCCGGCTTGACCACGCCCTCGCTCGGCATCGCCGAGTGGATACTGCCGACGATTCTCGGCAGTGGAACGGACCGGCAACGTGAGCGGTTCGCGGTGCCCATCCTGCGTGGCGTGCAGCGATGGTGCCAGCTGTTCAGTGAACCCGGCGCCGGTTCGGATCTGGCGTCGCTGTCGACTCGAGCCAGCAGGGTCGACGGGGGATGGCTCGTCAACGGTCACAAGATCTGGACCTCGCTGGCCAACCGCGCGCACTTCGGAGCGCTGCTGGCGCGCACGGATCCGGACGCGCCGAAACATCGCGGCATCGGCTATTTCCTCATCGACATGACGACGCCGGGTATCGAGGTCTCACCGATCAAGCAGGCCAGCGGACGCGCGGAGTTCAACGAGGTCTTCTTCACCGACGTGTTCGTGCCCGACGACATGCTCGTCGGCGAGCCGGGCGACGGATGGGGACTGGCCGTGTCGACGATGGCCGTCGAACGCACCGCCATCGGAAACTACGTCACCATCGATCGCGCAGGCGCGCTTCGGCGAATGGCGGAAGTCGAAGGCCCGGAACAGGATGCGGCGCTACGCGCGCTCGGCGACGTCGAGGCGTATACCACCGCGATCAAGGCGATGGTGCTGCGGGAAACCCTGCGTCTTGTGGAGGGACAGGGGGCAGGCCCGACTTCCAGCATCGCCAAGTACGCGATGGTCACGCTGCTGCGTCGCGCGTCGACGGCGACCCTCGGCCTGACCGGCCGTATCGCGATGCTGGAGGAGTCCGATCCGGCGGTGTTCCAGCCCTACTTCGATGCCCCGGCCGAGCTCATCGGCGGAGGCACCCCGGAGATCCAACTCACGGTCATCGCATCGATGATCCTCGGCCTACCGCGCAAGTAGAGATTCACGAAAGGACGTTGTCGCCATGACGACCCAGCTCCCCTTCAAGTACTTCGACTGCGACAACCACTACTACGAGGCCATCGACGCGTTCACCCGCCACATCGAGCCGCAATACAGGAAACGCGCCATCCAGTGGGCGCAGCTCGACGGCAAGCAGCGTCTGATCGTCGGCGGCAGGGTCAACAGGTTCATCCCCAACCCGACGTTCGACCCGGTGGGTAAGCCCGGCGCGCTCGACGAATACTTCCGTGGCCGCAACCCGAGAGGCGCCGACCTGAACTCGCTTTTCGGCGAACTGGAGCCCATCAGTCCCGCCTACCGCGACCGCGACGCCCGGCTGGCGCTCATGGACGAACAAGGGATGCAGGGCTGCATCCTGCTGCCCACTCTCGGGGTCGGCATGGAGCAGGCGCTGCTGCCCGATCTGGACGCCGCGGTAGCGACCTTCCGCGCCTTCAACCGCTGGATGGACGAGGACTGGGGATTCGCCTACAAGGAGCGGATCTTCGGCGCGCCCTACATCACGATGTGCAAGCCGGACAGCGCGGTCCGAGAACTCGAATGGGCATTGGAGCGTGACGCGCGCTTCATCGTCATGATCCCCGGACCGATCACGACCGATGTCGGCATGCGCGCGCCAGGCGATCCGATGTTCGACGACTTCTGGCGGCTGGCCAACGATTCGGGCGTCACCGTCTGCTACCACTCGGGTGAGACGTACTACTCGAAGTTCATGCCCGCATGGGGTGAACCGGACTACATGATGTCATTCCAGGCGCTCCTTGGCTTCCGCACCTTGTTCTCCGGCGACGCGCTGCAGGACACGTTCGCCAACCACCTGCACAACGGCCTCTTTCTGCGGTTCCCCAACCTGCGCATGGCCTCCATCGAAAGCGGTTCGGCGTGGGTGTTTCATCTGTTCGAGAAGTTGACCAAGTCCTACGGGCAGATCCCGCAGATCTATCAAGAGGATCCGCGGGAGACCTTCAAGCGCCACGTCTGGGTGTCGCCGTTCTACGAGGACGAGCTGGCCAGCCTCTTGCGGCTGATCGGCCAGAACCGCATCGTCATGGGCTCGGACTACCCGCACGTCGAAGGCCTCGCCGATCCCAGCTCGTACATCAAGGATCTGGAGAACTTCGACTACACGCCCGAACAGTGCCGAACTGTCATGCGCGACAACGGTCTTGAGCTGTCGGTTCGCCGACCGGTCTAGATCCTCGCGCCGTGAAGGTCGAGAAGTCCAACCTGGTCGCCATGTTGTTGGAGGTCGGGGAGGAGAACGCGGCCGTGCTCCTGGCCCGTTCGTCACTGCCCGACGCGCTCGACACCGAACTGGACGCAGAAACCCTGGTGTCCTTCGGATTGGACCGCGACCAGGTCGACGAGGTCGCGCGGTTGACGATCGGCGCGATCGAACCCGACGACGTCAACGTCCGGCGCAGGCGCGACGAATTGCAGAAGACGATTTCGCGCCGGTGGGCCGACCTCGTCGACCGCTGGATGTCGTAGAACGCTTCAGAACTTCGCGACCGCTCCCGCGTCGATCGGCAGCGCCGCTCCCGTGATGTACTTCGATTCGTCGGAGGCGAGGAAAAGAACGGCGTCACTGACTGCTCGCGCCTCGATCAGCGGCGCAGGCAGCATGTGAAAGTGCCCGATCACCTCGGCCGCGTCTGCCATCGTCGGCTCGGCCAGGTCGGGCCGCAGCGTGCGGTGGAACCATTCGTTGTCGAGCATCGGCGTCAAGATGTTGCCTGGATGGATTGAGTTCACCCTGATCCATTGCGGTGCAAGCTCATTGGCAAGCGAGTTCATCAGGCCGACCACGGCGTGCTTGGCCGAGGCGTAGCCGGCCATGTAGCCCCCGCCGCGCAAACCGAGCATTGAGCTCACCAGGATGATCGATCCGCCGCGGCCGTCGGACATGTGCGGCAGTGCGACCTTGGTCGTGTGCATGACGCCGGTCAGATTGATGTCGAGCATTGTCTGCCAGTCCGACTCGTCGATCATGGCGACGGGGGAGGGCGTGCCGCTGATGCCGGCATTGGCGATGACGATATCGGGGCGGCCCAACTCCTCGACACCCCGCTGGAGCGCGGCGCGAAGGCTCTCGAGGTCCCTGACGTCTGCCTTCTCGGCGACGATCCGCCGGTCCAACTTCTCGACCAGCGCCGCGGTCTCGTCGAGATCGGATTGCGTCGCCCCGGGATAGCCGACGCCGTCGATGTCCTCACACACATCGACGGCGATGATGTCGGCGCCCTCCTCCGCCAGCCGGACGGCGTGTTCGCGGCCCTGGCCGCGCGCGGCACCCGTGATGAACGCGACCTTGCCGGCCACCCTGCCAATTGTGTTCGTCATCGTCACCTCTCGCGGGAAGGGTACCGTCACGTCGATGAAGCTCATTTCGCCGACCGACTCGATGTTCCTCATCGGCGAATCCCGTGAACACCCGATGCACGTCGCCGGCCTGCAGCTCTTCGAGCCGCCGGAGGGCAGCGGCCCCGAGTTCATCCGCGATCTGCACGAGACGATCGTCAAGAACGACGACTTCCAGCCAACGTTCAGAAAGCACCCCGGCAGACTTCTTGGCGGTATCTCGAATCTCACTTGGGCATTCGACAACGACGTCGACATCGACTACCACCTGCGCATGTCGGGACTGCCGCGTCCCGGCCGCATCCGCGAGTTGCTCGAGCTCGTCTCACGGCTGCACGGCACGCTCCTCGATCGGCACCGGCCATTGTGGGAGGCAAGCATCATCGAGGGCCTCGACGACGGGCGGTTTGCGATCTACACGAAGATCCACCACTCGCTGCTCGACGGTGTTTCCGCCCAGCGCCTAACGATTCGCTCGATGACGCCGGACCCCGACGACCGCGAAATCCGAGTGCCGTGGACACTCGGCCCGAAGCACAGGAGCAAGGACTCGGGTGAGTCGCGGTCGGCCCTCCAGTCCATTACCGGCGCGGTCGGGTCGGTCGCCTCGCTGGCCCCCTCCGCACTCTCGGTGGCCAGGGCGGCGCTGTTGGAACAACAGTTGACCCTGCCGTTTCGCGCGCCCAAGACGATGTTCAATGTGCCGATCGGCGGAGCGCGGCGGGTTGCCGCACAGTCGTGGCCGCTGGCGCGGATCCGCGCCATCAAGTCCGCGGCCGGCGTCACCGTCAACGACGTCGTGTTGGCCATGTGCTCGGGCGCACTTCGTGGCTACCTCATCGAACGCGACGCTTTGCCGGACACACCTCTGGTGGCGATGGTGCCGGTCAGCCTCCGCGGGGAGGGCGAGCAGGACGCGGGCGGCAACATGGTCGGCACGATTCTTTGCAATCTGGCGACCGACACCGCTGACCCCGCCAAGCGGCTCGACGCGATCAACACTTCGATGCGCGAGAACAAGAAGGTGTTCGCCGAGCTCCCACGAAGCCAGGCGCTGGCGTTGTCGGCGTTCCTGGTGTCCGGAATCGCACTCGCATTGGTGCCCGGATTCGTGTCGTCGGCGCCCCCGCCGTTCAACATCGTGATCTCCAACGTGCCCGGTGCGCGCGAGCCGATGTACTGGAACGGCGCCCGACTCGACGGCAATTACCCGCTGTCGATTGCGTTGGATGGGCAAGCCCTCAACATCACACTGACCAACAACGCCGACAACCTCGACTTCGGCCTTGTCGGGTGCCGCCGTAGCATTCCGCACCTGCAGCGACTGCTCATGCACCTCGAGGACTCGCTGGCCGATCTGGAGAAGGCCGTCGGAATCGCGAATTGACGTTGCGGCGGGCGGCCTTACTGCTGGGGAACAATGGGCATTACGACGATCGGATCCGGCGATGGCGGGGCAGTGATTGCATCGACGCATCCCAGCTGACTATCTGAACTCCATCGAGAGTGGGATTCGGGAGCCGTCAGGTCCCAAGTGGAACCGTGCGAGACGAAGCCGTTGTCGTCAATGTCGGCCGTGTATCGGCCTACCGGGCCCTGGTCCCAGTGGATGGTGAAGTCCATCTTCTGGCCATCGATGCCGCCACTGACATCGCCCAACATAGAATTGAGGCCGCCGGAGAGATCTTCCGCCAACGCCCGCCCGCCGGCAACTCGTCCGGTCGCAAAGAAGCTCACGCGCCACGAAGATTGCTGTTCGAGGACATACTCCCCCATGAACTTCCACATGGTGCAGCGCTGCGCTCGAGCGGTTCCTGGTCCGGTGAGCAGGGCGCCTGCGCTGATTACCGCCGCTGAGCAGGCCAAACAAAGCCGAGCATCTGGCGGAGATCTGTCGTCCATGGGCTGTACGCATGAGCACTCCTAGCATTTGCGCACCCGTGTCAGAAGTGTGAGCGTGCTGGGAGCCGGCCGCTGAGATTTCGACAAATCCCGGACATGCTCGAAAGCTAGGATTCCGCACCATGCCGGCGCTATCCCGAACCGTCACCGAACCGAGCCGAGAGATCGACGTCATCCACGAGACCGACGTGCTGGTCGTCGGATCGGGTCCCGGTGGTCTAGCCGCCGCCCTGGCCGCGGCGCGGGCGGGTGTGCAGGTGGCCCTGGTCGAGCGGTTCGGCTGCTTCGGAGGAAACATCACGACGGTCGGCGTCGAGGGCTTCGCCTGGTACCGCCGCGAGCAGACGGTGGAGGCAGGCGGCATCGGATGGGAGTTCGAACAACGCGCGAAGGACATGGGCGCAGCGGTGCCCGAAAGCCAGTCGCTGTCCTACGAACTCGACTCCGAAGGCTTCAAGTTGGTCGCCGACCGACTCGTCGAGGAGGCAGGCATCCACGCGATGCTGCACCGCCAGTTCGTCGCACCGCTGATGGACGGCGACACCATCATCGGCATCGTCACCGAGTCCAAGGCAGGCCGGGAGGCGATCCTGGCCCGCCGGGTCGTCGACGCGACCGGCGACGCCGACGTGGCGACGCGGGCGGGCGCGCCGGTGCACAAGACACCCGTCGAGGAGATGATGGCGGCATCGGTGATGTTCCACCTCGCCGGCGTGGACAAGGCGGCGTTCCTCAAGGGGGTGGCCGAGGATCCGCAGACGTACCGCGACTGGGCCGCAGGCGAATTCGCCGCCGACACCGACGAGAAGGACGCCGACCTCTACTCGCCGTACCTCGGCAAGCCGTTCGCGAAGGCCATCGCGGACGGCGTGCTGCCCGGCCGACCTGAACACGATCGGCGGCACCTGGGGCGCGATGCACGACACCGGCGAGCTGACCTACATGAACCTGGTCCACCTCGCCGGCTGCGACGGCACCGATCCCGACAGCCTCACCCGCTACGAGATCGAGGGCCGGAAGCAGGCGATGCTGGCGATCGAGGCGCTGCGCCGCTACACGCCCGGGCTGCGCGACCGCGCGCCTCCGCAACTTCGGGATGACCATCGGCATCCGCGACACCCGCAAGATCGACGCCGTCTACAACCTCACCGAGGCCGACGTGCGCGAGCAGGGCCGGTTCGACGACAGCATCGGCATCTACCCGGAGTTCATCGACGGATACGGCGTGCTGGTGCTGCCGACGACCGGGCGCTACCTGCAGATCCCGTACCGGTCGCTGCTGCCGAAGGCGGTCCGCCACCTGATCGTCGCCGGGCGCGCCACCGGCGGAGACCGCATCGCGCACGCGGCGACCCGGAACATGTCGTGCTGCGCCGTCACCGGCCAGGGCGCGGGCGTGGCGGCCGCGATGTCCATCCGCGACGACCGGCCGCTGGACGACGTGGACATCTCCGCGGTCCAGGCGGAGCTGATCCGCCAGGACGTCCGGATCAGCTGATCGACCTTGGACCAGTTGGCCCCGAGGTACTCCGCCATCTTCTTGCTCTGCTCGTCGGTCGGGACCACCGGAGTGCCCTGGACCGAAGGAAGCGCCTCGAGCAGGTTCTGATCGACAGTGCCTGCCTTCTGCATCGCGTCCGCGCGCACCGGTCGGGCCAGGCCCTTCAGGAAGAGGTTCTGGCCCTCGTCGCTGTAGAGGAACTCCTGCCAGAGCCGAGCCGCGGCGGGGTGGGGCCCGTCCTTGTTGATCGCCTGGAAGTAGTAGCCGCCGACGAGTGCGTCGTTACGGCACGAACACCTTCCACGTCGGAACCTTCTTGGTCTCGGCCGCATTCAGGTAGTCCCAGTCGATGACGACAGGTGTCTGGCCGGACTCGATCGTCGCCGGCGTCGGGTCGACGGGCACGAAGTTGCCCGCGTCCTTGAGCTTCAGGAAGAAGTTGACTCCCGGAGCGATGTCGTCCACCGACCCGCCGTTGGCGATCGCGGTCATCAGCACCCCGTTGGCCGCGGCGCTGGCTGTCGTGGGATCGCCGTTGAGGGCCACCTTGCCCTTGAACTCCGGCTTGAGCAGGTCGTTGACGCCGGTGACCTCAGGGACCTTGGACGAGTCGTAACCGATGGACTCGTAGCCGCCGTAGTCGTTGACCCAGGTGCCGTTCGGGTCCTTGAACTGCGCTGGGATGTCATCGAATGTCGCGACCTTGTACGGCGCGAAGAGGGTGGTGTTCGCCAGCGCGATCGCCTGGCCCAGGTCGAAGACGTCGGGCGCGGTGCTCTTGCCCTTCTGCTGGTTGGCGGCGTTGATCTCGTCCTGGCTGTTGGCGTCCGGCTGGGCGGAGTTCACCTTGATGCCGTACTTGCTGGAGAAGGCGTCGATGATCTCCTTGTAGTTGGCCCAATCCGGCGGCAGCGCAATCACATTCAGCTGCACCCTCGGCCTTGGCGGCCTTGACCAGGCCGTCCATCCCGCCGAAGTCGGCCGCAGAGGTCGCCTCCTTGGCGTTCACGCCGGACTCGGTCTGGCTGCCGGTGTCCTTCTTCTCGGGCGGAGCGCACGCCACCAATCCGATGACGACAAGGGCGGACGCCGCAGATGCAAGGAGCCGTGATCTGGTCATTGCCGAACCTTCCGATGGGGAGGAGGCGCCGCGGTTTGTGGAACAGCGACGCAGGCGTTCGAACCCTATCGCGGCGCCTGCGCATTGGCAGCAGGTTCACTGCGATTTTGCAGCCGCTTCGATTACCAGCAGGTCAAGCCCTCCAGACGTTTAACCTCACGCCATGGACCGCATCTGGCAATGGGCGTGGGATCGGCACGGGACGCGGTACTCGTTGGCCATGTGCGTGGTCAGCATTTGCTTGTTAGTGCCGGTCTACGTTGTGTTTTCGTTCTTCATCGTCGCTTTCGAAGAGTCAGATCGCTATGTGGAGGCGGCTGCGGTGACGTTTGGAGCCGTCCTGGTGATGGTGTTCTTGACGGTCTTTCCCGGACTGGGCGCGTTTCGTCAATTGGAGCAGTGGACTGCTGGGGGCGGGGCGGACCGGGCGACGGTACTCAACGCCACCTACACCTTCACCCGGAAGGTCAAGGCGCGAGCCGTGGTTGCACACGCCGTCGGCGTCGCCTGCCTATTTATCCTTGTGGGCGCTATCGCGGGAGCTTCCGGAACACGATTGGTCCAGTACGCGGTTGTCGGCGCGGCTTTCGGGCTCTCGGTGGCGCTGATCGCCGTTCACAGCTTGCCTGAGACAGCGATGCGGCCCGCAAGGATCGCCCTTGCCGGTGACACCGGGATCGGTGACAACCTCCCCCGCTCTCGCCCAACTTTCGCCGCATGGTCGGACCTGACGGTGCTCGCGGCCGCGTTCGCATTCGCAATCTCAGGTGCGATGCTGGCGGTTGTAATCAAGCCCGCCGCTGAGGTTCCCGCGCTTTGCGTTGCGATCGCGCTCGCGCTGACAGTTGTTTTCGCGATGCCGATCACCGTCGGCGCCGGGTTCTCCCCTTCGATGCGCCCCATTCGTGATCTCGCCGAGGGAACCGAACGTGTTGCGGCGGGCGACTACAGCCAACGCCTGCCAGTTGTTCAGGACGATGACCTGGGTGCGCTGGCGGCGTCGTTCAACCGCATGCAGGCGGGATTGGCTGAGCGGCAACGCCTTCAGGGCGCCTTCGGCACCTACGTCGACCCGGCCCTCGCATCCCGGTTGCTCGAGCAGGGCGACGACGTGTTCACCGGTGAGCGCCGCGAGGTGACGGTGATGTTCGTCGACATCCGCGACTTCACCCCGTTCGCGGAGGCGAATACCGCCGAGGACACCGTTGCCCGGCTCAACGCCTTGTTCGAGATCGTGGTGCCCGCCGTCGTCGAGGCCGGTGGGCATGTCAACAAGTTCCTGGGCGACGGCGCTCTGGCCGTCTTCGGCGCCCCGAACGACCTGGCGGATCACGCCGACGCCGCAGTGGCCGCTGCCGTGTTGATCTACCGCCTTGTCGCCGAGCGATTCGGGGGTGCGCTGCGCATCGGCATCGGGATCAACACCGGTGTCGTGATCGCCGGGACGATCGGCGGGGGAGGCAAGCTGGAGTTCACGTTGATCGGCGACACCGTCAACGTCGCCGCCCGCGTCGAGCAGCTCACCAAGACCACCGGTGACGCGATCCTGCTCACCCAGCAGACCGTCGACGCCCTTGCTGCCCGACCGGCCGCACTGACCGACCGGGGGATGCACGCCCTGAAGGGGAAATCGGCTGAGGTACAGGTCTTCAGCCTCGAGCCAAGGGTGCCGTCAAGGGTGCGCGGCGAGGAACGTCTCGTTTGAAAGACCGGCCGAAAGCTCGTCGACGTCGAAAGGCTTGTCCAAGAAAGCATTCAGCTCCCGGCGATCGATGAGAAGGCTGAGCTCGAAAGTCTGTCGGGCAAACAGCCGTCCGATCAGGGGGTAGAGGCGACGCATGACTGCCCGCTCTGCCCGAGTGCAGCGTGCTGCGCAATAGCCGACGTGACCGACTTCGTCGGTGAGGATCTCGCTGTAGAGGCGCTCGATGCGCGCGGCAACCTCTGGTTCGTCGCCGAACAACTCGATTCCGATGCGCCGCAGCTGATAAAACATCACGCAGCCCGCCATCTCCGCAGCGCCCACGAACAGGAAACTCAACCGCTCGGGAATGAACACGGCGGTCTTGACGAACTGGCGCATGATCATCGGCGGCGCAACCACTTGGAAGGGCAAGTCGAAAATGTCGAGCACGTAGGCGAGCAAGCGTGTGTGGTAGTGCTCCTCGAGTTCCATGTACACCCGCTCGGGAGGTACGTCGTTGCCACTGTTGTTTCCGTAGGTCTCCCCGAGGCCGACACCGAAGCGTTCCGCCTGGTTCAGCTTGGCGGTGGCCAACAGAAACATCATTCGCCTGTCGATGTCGGGTTCGGGCTTGCGCCGACGAAGATTCCGCGCGAACACGTGTCGATCGATGTGATGTCTAGAGTGGACCGGGTCCGCCTCCAGCTCTGCGAAGAATTCCTCCCGGCTGGCCAGCCGTCGGTTCAACAGGTCGGCGTCGCCGTCGCGACGCACAAGGTAGTCGCGGTAGCCCTCGATACCTGTGGCGTTCATCGTGACTCCATTCCTTGGGCGATCGTCTTCACATAGCGGTCCAGCATGGTGACTCGTGCGTCCGGCGCGGCCGTCGCAAGTAGGGCGAACAGTCCGGTCATGAAGATCACCCCGAGTTCACCGGCGTCCGCATCCGGAGCCACCCGTTCCCGGGCTTGCGCCTCGGCTATCACATCGATGACGAATGCTGCCAGCGGATGTTCGTGGAGCTCGTCATCGTTTGGCCGTGCGGACGAGAAGTGCAATCCCAACATGTCCCGAAAGATCAACGGGCCCAAGCGCGTCTCGGCGTTGAGCACATGATGGACCAGTTGTCCCAGCACTGACGTCAGGTCTTCGTGTGGCCGCTCGGTGGTGTCGAGTTCGGCCACGATCTTGGCTTCCTCCGCCCGCTCCAACTCGACGACCACATGTTCCTTGGTTGGGAAGTGGAAGTAGAACGTTCCTCTCGCGACTCCTGCGGCCGCGGCGATTGCACTGACGTCGGCTCCGGCCAGACCGGATCGGCTGATCTCGGTGACTGCGGCATCGAACAGCCGTGCCCGCGTCTCGATCCGCTGGGCTTCGCGCACTCCCGTGATCGGTGAACTGCGGCGCGACGTCAGTGAGGGCATGCCCAGGACCGTACGACTTTTCACTGGCGCCTGTCAATGACACTCGTCAGCGAATGGTCATGTGCGCAGGTTGTCAATCTGGGGTACAGACTCAGCGTGCCCGATGATCGACAGTTGACTCCTGGCGAGACGTGCTGGCGCGTGGCGCACGCCGATCAGTTCGCCTGCATCATCGACGGCGCCGACTACTTCCGGCACACAAAGGCGGCGATGTTGCGGGCCCAGCACCGAATCATGGTGATCGGTTGGGATCTCGACGCCAGGATGACATTTGAACGAGGCGCCAAGACACTTCCCGGCCCCAACAAGTTGGGCACCTTCCTCTATTGGATGCTGTGGAAGCGACCGGATCTCGAGGTCTACCTGCTGCGGTCGAACCTGCGCCTACTTCCGGCCTTCGACGGCATCTGGTTCGGGCTAACCCCTGTGGCGTTCGTCAACCAGATCACCAGCAAGCGAATGCATTTCGCCGTCGATGGCGCCCGTCCGACGGGTGCCGTCCATCACCAGAAGATCGTCGTCGTCGACGATGCCGTGGCCTTCTGCGGAGGCATCGACCTCACCGTCGACCGGTGGGACACCCGTGACCATGAGCACAACAGTTCCGGACGCCGCACGGTAGGACTTGGCTACGGGCCGAGGCACGAAGTCGGGGCAGCGGTCGACGGTCCGGCCGCGCGCGCACTCGGCGAGCAGGCTCGCCAGCGATGGCGGACCGCGACGGATCAATCGCTGGAACCGGTTGATGCAACGCACACCGCGTGGCCGGCCAAATTGGAACCGACCCTGCGCAATGTCGACGTCGGAATCGTGCGTACCTTGCCGGAACTGGACAGTCGCGATGAAGTTCGTGAGGTGGAGGCGCTCAACCTCGCGGCCATCTCGGCCGCACGCCGCACCATCTATCTCGAGAACCAATATCTGGCGGCTCGACGACTCGTCGATGCACTGGCCGCTCGACTTAAGGAGAGCGATGGACCCGAGATCGTCATCGTCCTTCCTCGAAGAGGCAACAACCGCCTCGAGCAGGAAACGATGGACGGAGCACGCCACCGGCTGATCCAAGTGCTGTGGGAAGCAGACGAACATCGTCGATTGGGCATCTACTACCCGGTGACCGACGGCGGTGCGCCGATCTATGTCCACTCGAAGGTGTTGGTGGCCGACGATCGGCTGTTGCGCATCGGCTCATCCAATCTCAACAACCGGTCCATGGGGTTCGACAGCGAGTGCGATCTGGCCATTGAGGCGGACTCAAGCAACTCAGAACAGGACGACGTTCGACGACAAATCACCTCGGTGCGGAACCAATTGGTGGCTGAACACCTTGGCGTGTCCATCGACGAACTTGAAAGCGCGACGCTTGAATGCGGATCGCTGCTGAAGGCAGTTGACGCACTCGCGGGCGAGGGCAAGTCTTTGCGTCCATTCACCGAACAAACAGTGTCCGGCGAGGCGAGTCCACTTGCAGAGAACGACCTGATGGATCCCGACCATGTCCCGCGGTCGCTGACCCGAACCGTGCAACGGTTCATCGCAGGGCTAAGGGGTTGACTACTTCCATGCACACGCAGGTGGTCATCATCGGCGCCGGACCCGCCGGGATGCTGCTGTCACACCTGCTGGCAATTCGAGGTGTGGACTCGGTGGTTGTCGAAACCCGTTCGGAGGAGTACGTCTCGGCCCGTATCCGGGCCGGCATCCTGGAGCACTCGTCGGTGGCGCTACTGCGGTCCGTGGGGCTGGGAGACAGGCTGAACCGCGAGGGATTGGAGCACCGCGGCATCTATTTGCAGACGCCCGGCAAACGGCATCGGCTCGACTTCGTCGATCTCGTCGGCCGCAGCGTGTGGGTGTACGGACAAACCGAGGTGCAGAAAGATCTGGTCGCCGCACGAACGGCCGCTCAACAGCCGATCTTCTACGAGGTCGATGCCGTAGCACTGCACGACATCGACAGCGGGCGTCCGTGGGTGTCCTTCGTGGACCACGACGGCCGAACCCAGAGGATTGACGCCGACGCGGTCGCTGGATGTGACGGCTCGTTCGGTCCCAGCCGCGCCGCGATACCGGAGAAGGTCAAGCACGTTTGGGAGAGGACCTATCCGTATTCGTGGCTCGGAGTGTTGGCATCGGTGCCGCCATCGACCGACGAATTGATATATGCCTGGCATCCTGACGGTTTCGCGTTGCACTCGATGCGTTCCCCCGAGGTGAGCAGGCTGTACCTGCAGGTGCCCAACGACACCGACGTCAGCGAGTGGTCGGATGATCGGATCTGGGACGCCTTGGCGCGGCGGCTAGGCCATGGTGAAAACGGTTGGGAACTGCAGACGGGGCCGATCACGGAGTCCAGTGTGCTTCCGATGCGCAGTTACGTGCAGACGCCGATGCGGTATGGGCGGCTTTTTCTGGCCGGCGACGCGGCCCATATCGTGCCCCCGACCGGCGCCAAGGGACTCAACCTGGCCATCGCCGACGTGGCCCGGTTGGCTCCCGCGTTGGCGGGCTTGGTCGGCGAAAACGACTCGGGCCCAGCCGATTCGTATTCGGGCGCGGCGTTGCGCAGGGTATGGCGATGCACGCACTTCTCGTGGTGGATGACGAGCATGCTGCACGTCACCGACGACCCCTTCGACGCGCAGCTGCAGCTGTCACAGCTGCAATGGGTCAGTTCGAGTCAGGCCGCTGCGGCCGGACTCGCGGAGAACTATGCAGGGCTGCCACTCGACGTGTAACGCTCACCGCATGGACACTCTCGAGGGCAAGGTCGCCGTCGTCACCGGAGCGGCGAGCGGCATCGGCAACGCGATTGCCCGCTCCCTTGCCGGCCGCGGAACCCACATCGTCGCCGTCGACATCGACACCGACGGCGTCACCGCCCTGGCGAGCGAGCTCACCGGCCATGGAGCCACGGTTCTGGTCTGTCCCGCCGACATCTCCCAACCAGACGTATTCGACGCTGTCCGCGACATGACGCTAGAACGGTTCGGCCGCGTCGACGTCGTGGTGAACAACGTCGGCGTTCTGACCAACGGTCTGCCGCAGGACATTCCAGTCTCCGAATGGCAACGTGTCCTGGACGTCAACCTCATGTCGGTCGTTCGCAGCAACGCCGCCTTCCTGCCGCTGCTTCTCGACCAAGGCAGCGGGCACATCGTCAACACCGCCTCCTTTGCCGGGCTGTTCACCTACTCCTATGACCGGCTGCCGTATGCGGCGACAAAAGCCGCCATCGTTCAGATCAGTGAAGGCCTGGCACTTTACCTGCGCCCCAAGAACATCGGCGTCACGCTGTTGTGCCCGGGACCGGTGCTGACCAACATCGCCTCGTCCATGCCGAAATTCGGCGCCGGCGCACCCTTGCGCACTCCCGGCGATCAATTCGAACTACTCGACCCCGCGCCGGTCGGTGACCTGGTGGCCGACGCGATCCTGGAAAACCGTTTCTTCGTGCCGACCCACCCGCACGTCGTCGACGAGCTACGCCGACGCGTCGAAAACTGGGACTCCTACCTTGATTACCAGATTTCTCGCGAAGCGCCTTGATGCCGTCAGCCTGACGTTCCTGACGCCGTGGTTGCGATGCCGCCGTCGACGGGAATGATCGCCCCGGTGAGGTAGGAGCCCGCCCGACTCGCCAGGAACACCGCGACGCCGGCCATGTCGTCGTCGCGCCCGATGCGGCGAAGCGGTGCCGACGCCGCGATCGAGTCGCCGAAGGCATCGAGTGTCGCGGCCATCATCTTCGATTCGAACGGGCCTGGCGCCACCGCATTGACCGTGATGTGCTGCGGTCCCAGCTCCCGGGCGAGCACACGCGTCAGCTGATGTATGGCCGCCTTGCTGCTGGCATAGGAGTACACGGGCAGCTGACTGACGTGGATCCCGTCGATGCTGCCGACGTTGATGATGCGGGCGGGGTCATCGGCCGTGCCGGCCTGACGCAGAGCGGGCAGCAGCGCCTGAACGAGCCAAAACGGCGACTTCAGGTTGAGGTCGAGGACTTTGTCCCATGCCGAGTCCGGAAAGCTCTCCAACGGCTCGCCCCACGTCGCGCCCGCATTGTTCACGAGTATGTGCAATCTGCCCGTGTCGGCGGTGACGAGGTCGGCGAGCCGCAGGCATTCCTCGTGCCGGGAGAGGTCCGCCGGGATCGCTCTGACGTCGCCGAACTGCGACAGGTGCTCCTGGGCGCTCGCGCAGGCGTCGGCCTTGCGTGAGCTGATCACCACGCGCGCACCTGCTTGGAGCAGTCCCCGCGCAATCATCATGCCAATGCCCCTGGTGCCGCCCGTGACGAGCGCGGATTTACCGGTCAGGTCGAAAAGTTCTGCGTGCGTGGCGATTTGGCGGTTCATCATTGGTTTGCCTTCCATCATCGGTTGGATTCAGCTGGTTCGAGTTCGGGTCACCGATAGAGTCCGCAATCTGCCGCGTGCTCGACGCAGAGCTGTATAAGCCGCGAAAGCGGGCTGCCCGGCCTGAAAAACATCACCGGGCCACGAGTCGGGATCCGTGGCCACCACTATCGGCGCAACGACAACCATCGACGCCGATTATTCCGGGCGCGCGTCGTTCAACAGTGAGAAGAACCGGTATGACGGATCGTTCGCGTCAAGCGTTCCTTTGAGCGTGCCTTTGGTGATCGGGTGGCTGAGGTCCGCCGAGGACGGATCGTTCACATGGGCCCAGTCGGTGACGATGGTCCGCTCGATGATTTTCCATACGCCATCGCGCTTCTCATACTTGTCGAGGTACCGCCCGCCGACCACGACGTCGAGGTCTCGACCGCTCCCGACGAGCGTGTGAATCGCGATTGTGTAGATCTCGCCTTCGGCCACACGCCCGCTGATCGCAAAGTTCACCGTGGTGATGTTGTGCTGCATCGACCGTATGTAGGGACGCGCGGCAGCCAGCTGGTTGACGAAGTCGTCGGCGGTGCCGGCCGAGAATTCGCCGTGCGCGTCGACGGCGTCGTGGTGATAGAGCTTCTTCAGTTGCGCGAAGTCACCCCTGTCGACGGCGCGGCAATAGGCATGGACGAGCTTGCGCAGTTGGAACTCGTCGACCATTTCCTGCAGTGCTGTGTCCGTCGCTGCCATCGCGCCCCGTCGCCCTCCATCTCGACCGTTATAGGCTCATCTGTAGGCAATGGGAGGCTCGATGAGCTGCTGTCATTATCAGCCCACCGGTGATGGATTGGACACGGCGTTCACCGTTGATGCATCCCGGATCACGTTTGGCCGAGGCTGCCTCGCGGAACTCGGCGACCGCGCCAGGGCTCTCGGCATGACCCGAGTGGCGTTGTTCTCCGACGCCGTCGTGGCCACGCTCGACGTCTTCGACACCGCGCAGCGCTCCCTGCACGCGGCGGGTATCGATGTCGTTCGCTACACCGAAGTCGAGGTCGAACCCACCGACGAATCATTCACGCAGGCAGCGGCGTTCGCGTCGGAGACCAAGCCCGATGGCTATGTGTCCGTGGGCGGCGGCTCGGTGATCGATACCGCCAAGGCGGCCAACCTGTATGCCAGCTACCCGGCTGACTTCCTGTCATATGTCAACCCTCCGGTCGGTGAAGGAACGCCGGTCCCTGGGCCCCTGAAACCGCACATCGCCTGTCCGACGACCTCGGGAACCGGCAGCGAAGTGACCGGAATGGCCATCTTCGATCTGCTCTCCATGTCTGCCAAGACCGGCATAGCTTCCCCCGCGCTGCGTCCCACGGAAGCGCTTGTCGACCCCGACTCCACCGATACCCTGCCCCCGCAGGTTGTCGCGTGCTCGGGCCTCGACGTGCTTTCACACGCATTGGAATCGTTCACCGCCCGGCCCTTTGTCCGGCGTGCCGCTCCCAGTCGGCCGGGTCTTCGACCGATGAGCCAGGGCGCCAATCCGTGGAGCGATCTGGGCAGCCGGGAGGCCATGCGGTTGCTCGGTCAGTACTTGGAGCGAGCCGTCACCGACGCCTCCGACCGCGAGGCACGAGAACAGACCATGTGGGCGGCGACCCTCGCGGGCATTGCGTTCGGCAACGCCGGGGTGCACATCCCGCACGCGATGGCCTATGCGGTGGCCGGGCAGGTGCGTGACTTCCACCCTGACGGATACCCGGGGTCTGAGCCTCTGGTTCCGCATGGCATGTCCGTGATTCTGAACGCGCCCTCGGCTTTCCGCGTCACCGCCGCCACCAGCCCGCAACGCCATATCGAAGCCGCCCGTCACCTCGGCGCCGACGTCGACGACGCCGTTGCCGACGATGCGGGCACAGTCCTCGCCGAGCATCTCGTTCGAATCATGCGTGCCGTTGGCATGCCCAACGGGTTGTCGGCAGTGGGCTACGGCGAAGCGGACTGCGCCACGCTGGCCGACGGCGCGTGGCCGCAACAGCGGCTGCTGCAGAACGCGCCGATTGAAACTGAGAAGACGTTGCTGGCCAACATCTTTCACGGTGCAATCCGCTACTGGTGACCTCAGTCCGAGGTCTCGGCGACCAACACTTCGGTCTTGGCGCGGTGACGTACCGCTCGGGGCACGGATCCGAGCAAGCGGCCCGCAATGGAGTTGATGCCGACGTTGCCGACGACCAGCAGGTCGGCGTTGACTTCGTCGACGAGATCTACGAGTACATCGACCGGAGCCCCGACAATCGGCCGTTCTTCGACGTCCTTCGCGCCCGCCGCCCTCGCCCGATCGGCCGCCTCACGGAGCATCCCGTACACCGGCGCGCTTCCCTGAGTCCTGTAGCCCACACCCTGCAACTGGTCGGGCTCACCGGAGTGGAGCTCTTCCTCGGGCAGGTATGCCATGGCCACAATCAATTTCGCGCCCGCCTTGGCGGCGATCGCTGCGGCTTGATCGACCGCTCGGAACGAAGACTCCGAGCCGTCTGTTCCGACGACCACAACCTTGTAATCGCTCATCAATCCTCCTCAGTACCCGCCAGTGATCGGCTCCGCACGTCGCCGAGCCTTGACGCAGAATGGGGTCAGCTTACGTATTTCGAGGAGGATCGATGCTGGCCGAATTGGGTCACAGGGCAGACGCCGTCCTGATCCGAGGGACCGACGCGCTACGCGAGGCCGCTCATGCCACCCTGTTGCATCTGCGGCGGGTTGGCGGCGCGGTGTCAGTGGCGCTCGCCCGGGTGACGCGCGAAGCTCAAGACCTGGTGTGGGACTACCAAGATGTAGCCTCTGACCTCCGCCGACGCGACAGACAGAGGGTGAGTCGTTCACCTCATGCGCCACTGGGACAGGAGTCAGATGACGCCGAGAATGGACCGCCCGTGCTGCGGGTGGTCCATTCGGGAGAGTGAGGACTCTGATTGCGTGCCGCTAGTCTGCCGTGTGGACGATCAGGATGTCGATCTTGGCCTTGCGGGCGACGTCGGAGGGCACTGAGCCCAAGAACCGTCCGGCGACCGAGTCCAGTCCGACGTCGCCGACGACAAGCAGGTCCGCGTTGCGCTCCTCGACCAGCTTCACGAGCGCCTGGACCGGCGCACCTTCGATCGCCAGCTCCTCGACATCTCGTGCGCCGGCGGCGGCGGCGCGATCATGTGCCTCGCGAAGGATGGCGTATACCGGCGCTTTGCCATGCAATTTGTAGCCCTCACCGCGGAGGCTGTCGGCGCCGCGGGGGTCAGACACCCGATCTTGAGATGGCACTCTCGACCAGCCACCCTTTTCGACTGACGGTATGTGCGCGCTGGCGATGATCAGCTTGGCGCCCTCGCGCGCTGCGACCTCGCCTGCGCGTTCGACCGCACGTAGTGAGGAGTCCGAGCCGTCGGTCCCGACCACCACCGTCCGATAGCTGTCCATACCGCCTCCCAGGGTCCGTGCGACGACCACGAACATTAGCGCCTGAGGGTCGACGACGGACCGGATTTTCGCCTTTGGCCAGCCGTGGTCGTCGGAAAGGTTCGGCCCGCCACCGTCTGGTGGCGGGCCGATACAGCTCGCTGCTGAACTGCAAGAGTCTACGGACCATGGGACTCCAGAGAGCACACTAAGAGAAATGCGGCGCAGGGGAATCGGGTGTTTCCCTATCGTTTCGGCCGATTTTCGCCTCCGGCGGCCCTTACTTCCCTGTGCGCTCGCGATGCTTGCACCCCGGCCAGCAGCAGGGCCTGCGCATGCCTTCCTCCAGCTCCTCCTGGGTCCGGCGGATGCGGCGCTCCCGTGTCTTGTCTTGCTTGGCGTCCTCGACCCAGCAGATGAACTCGTTGCGGGCCAGCGGAGTGATGTCCTTCCAGGCGGCGAGCGCCGTGGTGTTGACGACCAATGCGCTTCGCAGGTCTGCGGGCAACTTGTGCACCACGCCACCCGGCACTCGCTGGCTGCTCACACCGCCAAGGGTAAACGGTGGCGGGCTTCCTACGCCTGGGCCATCAGCTGACAGTGTGCTCGCGTATGGAAGATGTCAACGAGCAAAGGGATCTTTGGTCGTGTTCGTTGCGTACAAGTTCGGCGCGCTCTCTGCATCTGGTAGGCGTAAGACCGCCGAATTCGAAACGCGCTCAGCGGTATTGCCGAGAAAACCCTGCACACTAATTTTCGCTGGCTGATCGCCGACGATCAGCCGCCATCGCCGCCTCGAGACCGCGCAGCCGCGTTTCGTATCGGCGCGAGCTGCCCGACCTGCGTGATCAGCAGGAGAACCAAGATCATCAGGCCGGTGACTTCAGCGATGAGATACCCGGCCGCCACATATGACGTGCGCCGCATCGTGTCCGTCCGGATCACCAGCTTGCGAAACTCCCGCTGTGCTTCGCACCGGAGGAATCCGGCAAGGCGGTTGTGGTGTGCCCGACGGGCCATTCCGATCCGTTCACTCCCTCTCAAACCGGACTGAAGGCTCAGGAGGGCACCGAGGTGAAGGACATCGACGTGGTTGTCGCCGACACGGCCAAACCGGGGGATCTCACGGTCGTGGAACTCGTCGGGCTTGCCGCCGCAGTCGGAGGCGCTGCCGCCATCAGAAACATCAAGGGCTCGTCCGAGCGTCACGGCCTGCCTCTTGCGCTTGCCGCCCTGAAACTCCCGACGGGCGCGGTCACCGCGTTTCTGGGACTGCTGTTGATGCGTGGCCAATTCGTTCCTGGGCTCAACGCACTCGACAACACCGCGCAAATTCTTGCCTGGGCCCTCGTCTTCGGGTTCGCCCAAGAGCTGTTCACCCACTTCGTCGACCAGCAGGGTCAGACCGTGCTCAACAGCGTGCGCGCGGCCGACAGCGCTGCGGGCACTCACCCACCGACCTGAGGCGGACCGACGTCCTACATTGAGAGGTCGTGACCACACTTCACGACCGCACCGTTCGCGGCTTCGCCTCCGACAACTACTCGGGCGTGCACCCGGAGGTGCTCGCCGCGATCGCCGACGCCAACGACGGACACCAGGTCTCCTACGGCGAGGACGTGTACACGGGCCGCCTGCAAGAGGTATGCGCACGGCATTTCGGTGCGGGCGTCGAAACGTACCCGGTGTTCAACGGCACCGGCGCGAACGTCGTCGGGCTGCTGTCGATGCTGCCCCCGTGGGGCGCGGTCATCTGCGCGAAGACCGCGCACATCCACGCCGACGAGGGCGGGGCACCGGAGAAGGTCGCGGGTATCAAGCTGCTGCCGGTCCCGGCGGCCGACGGCAAGCTCACGCCCGACCTCATCGCCGAGGAAGCCTGGGGCTGGGGCGACGAGCATCGCGCTCAACCGCTCGTCGTCTACATCACGCAGTCCAGCGAACTCGGCACCGTGTACACACTCGACGAATTGCGCGCGATCACCGACTACGCACACGAGCGCGGGATGCGCGTCTTCATGGACGGCGCGCGATTGTCGAACGCCGCAGCGACGCTGGAGCTGCCGCTGCGCGCTTTCACCACCGACGTCGGTGTCGACGCCCTGAGCTTCGGCGGCACTAAGAACGGCGCGCTGGGCGCGGAAGCGATCGTTGTGCTCGACGGTGAGGCCTCTGACGGACTGATTTACCTGCGCAAGCAGAAGATGCAGCTCGCATCGAAGATGCGGTTCGTCTCTGCCCAGCTGCTGGCGCTGCTCGACGGCGATCTCTATCTGCGCAACGCCCGGCACGCGAACGTGATGGCGGCGCGGCTGCGCTCGGGTGTGGAGGCAGGCATCGCCGACGGCAGCATCCGTGGCGTCGAGTTCACCCAGGCGACGCAGGCCAACGCGGTGTTCGCTGTTGTGCCGCCGGGGGTCGCCGACAGACTGCGCGAGCGCTTCCGGTTTTACGACTGGGAGGCATCCAAGGGCGAGGTGCGGTGGGTGTGCAGCTTCGACACCCAACCGGAAGACGTGGACGCGTTCGTCGCCGAAGTCGCGAGGCTGACGTCGGTCGTCGGCGATTAGGCGGCTTAAGGAATCGGGGATGCCCCCGAGGTTCGGCCCGCCGGTCTGATCGATGCCGGCATAGAGATATAGGCGGCCAAAGTGGAATTGCATCCTCGGCGGCATTCGACAGGCTTCGATCGACGGGCAAGGGTCTGGACCTCATTGCGGTAATCCGACCTAGCGCGATGCAATCTCACGAAGTGATCGAGCGATGCGGCCGGTGGCCCATAGTCCGTAGAGGGCAGCGTGTTTGGAGACCAGACCTGAGACGGGCGCGAGGACTACGTGGCGCAGGCCCGCGTCGCCGAAGGCCTGAAGCTTGGCCACCACCTGTTCTGGGGTACCCCACAGCAGGGGCCCCTCAGTCATCACGGCATCCGGCACGGCGGCAATGGCCTCCTCGATCATCCGGCGATCGTGGCGGTCCGGCACGAAGTCGACGAGCGCATTGAAGTGCTCCCCGAAGAGGGTGCACGGCCCCGGCCTGCCGCCACAGATCGGCGGGAGCCCCGAGCCCCAGCAATCGGATGGCCTTGGTCTCGAGCATGGCCCGTGCCTCCTGCTCGGAGGCGCCGATCACCATGAAGCGATGCAGCGCTGGGGTGATCGAGGCCGGGTCTCGCCCCGCATCGGCGGCCGCGGCCCGTACCGTCGCCAGCTTGTCCGCGTACTCGCTCGGCGACACCACCGCCGTGGGGTACCACCCGTCGCCGTAGCGTCCGGTCAATCCGAGCATGCGAGGACCGTGCCCGGCGATCCAGATCTCGGGCACCCTGCCGTTCGGGGCTTTGAGATCCATCGTTGCCTGGTCGAGCTGGTAGTGCTTGCCGGAGAAGGTGATCGGCCCTCGCGCCGACAGACACAGCCGGATGATCTGCAGAGCCTCCTCCAGGCGGGTTACCGGCTCGGAGAAGTCCAGACCGTACGGGTCGATATTCATCCGCTCGCCGGCGCCGATGCCGAGGATGGGCGCGCGCTTGGTGAGATGAGACAGTGTCATCATCGCCTGTGCGATCAAGACGGGATGGCGCCGGATCGGCTCGGTTACGCCGACCCCGAGGCGCAGCCGCCCCACCCGCGATGCGAGGTAGCCGAGTAGCACCTGGTAGTCGAAGAACTCGTGCGGGCTGGGGCGTTGCGCGGCGAGCCAGGTCAGCTCCTTATCCCAGATGACGCTGGGAAAGACGTTCTGGAAGTGGTCGATGAGCATCACCGAGTCCAGCCGCATCGCCCGAGCCCCGAGGAGAAAGGCGCGGGTGGCGCTCAGCGGGGGTTGGGTGCCCAGCTGAAGCCCGACCGAGATTCGCGAGCTGTTCACGACGGCCTGACCCGGTTGTCCCGCGGCTGCCTGGACGTGGCAGCGGCGCGCGTGCCAGAGTGCGCGTGGCGGCGTGCACTGATCGTCTTGTAGACCTCGAACCAGGCGACGCCGGCGAACCCGGCGACGATGGCCACACACCATTGTGCGAGCGTGATGGGGCCGAAGTTGAACGCGTGGCGCAGTCCCGGAACGGACAGGACGGCGACGAGAAGCAGCGCGGCCCCGCCCAGAATCCATTTCAGCATCGGGTTGTGACGCTGCTGAAAGGTTCGCCATACCGGCAGCCGCCATGAGCGATTCACCAGGATCAGTGCCAGATTGCCCACGACGAGCGCGGCGAAGGTGACCGAGCGCACGACATCATCGGGTCGGTCGCTGAGCACCGCCCACAGGTACACCGCCACGGTGGCGGCCAGCACCGACAACCCTTGCAGCGCGGCGATGGCCAGCACCCGCGCGCCGAACATCGGCTCGTGCAGCCCGCGCGGGGGCGATTCCATGATGTTCGGATCGATCTGCTCGGCCTCGAAGACCACCGAGCAGGCGGGGTCGATGATGAGCTCGAGGAATGCGATTTGGACCGGTAACAGGACAAGGGGCCAGTCGGCGACGAAGACGGGGATGAGCGACATGCCCACGATCGGCACGTGCACCGCGATGACGTAGGACATGGCTTTGCGCAGGTTGTCGAAGATGCCACGGCCCTGACGCACGCCACCCACGATTGAGGTGAAGTCGTCGTCGGTGATCACCAGCGCAGCCGATTCGCGGGCGACGTCGGTGCCGTGGGCGCCCATCGCGATGCCGATGTCGGCTGCTCGCAGTGCGGGAGCGTCGTTGACCCCATCGCCGGTCATCCCGACCACCTCGCCGTTGGCCTGCAGCGCCCGGACAAGCTGAAGCTTCTGCTCGGGCACCATCCGCGCGAACACGCTCGTCGACCGAATGCGCTCGGCCAGTTCGTCTTCGGGCATCGCTTGCAGTTCGGCGCCGGTGATGGCCCCGGCGGTGTGATCGAGACCGATTTCGCGGGCGATGGCCAGTGCGGTTCCGGGATAGTCGCCGGTGATCATGATCGTTCGTATCGCTGCGCGCCGGCATTCGGCGACGGCGTCGGCCACGCCGGGGCGAACCGGGTCGTGCAGGCCGACCAACCCTAGATATTCGAAGTCGAAATCGTGCTGTTGTGCGGGTAGTGCGCTGTCGGTGTCGAATCGTGCGCATGCCACGGCCAGCACCCGCTGGCCGCCGGCGGTGGCTGTTTTCCACTTGCGCGGTCATCGACGCGAGTTGTTCGGCATCGAAGTGACATAGGTCGGCGATCGCTTCGGGCGCGCCTTTGGCGGCAATTACATAGTGGCCCCGGTCGGGTGAGCGCCACACATGCGAAAGAGCCAATAGTCTTTCGGACAGCGGATACTCACGGACCAATTCCCAATCGGCGTGTATATGCGCGGTACCGGACAGATACTTCTCGCCGAGTTCCTTGAACGCCTTATCCATCGGATCGAACGGATCGATCGGGGAGGCGAGCACGGAGAATTCCGCGATGGTGTGAAATGCCTCCGGTAGCGGGTGCTCATCACAGGTGAACGTCTGTCCGTCGACGATGAGTTGCCGCACCGTCATCTGGTTCAGCGTCAAGGTGCCGGTCTTGTCCACGCACAGAACGGTCGCTGATCCCAGCGTTTCGACCACGGGAGGCCGGCGCGTGAGCACATGCTTGCGCGACATCCGCCACGCTCCCAACGCCATGAACACGGTCAGCACGACGGGAAACTCTTCGGGCAGCAGCGCCATCGCGGTCGCGATGCCGGCCAGCAGCCCGGCCAGCCAGTTGCCGCGGGTCAACCCGTAAACGATGACCACGACAACCGCGGCGGCCACCCCGAAGACAGCCAGAACCCGCACCAAGCGGTCGATTTCGCGCTGCAGCGGGGTGCGCTGCGGGCTCGATGGTTCGCAGTGCCGCGCCGATCTTTCCCAGCTCGGTGCCGGCGCCGGTTTCCTTGGCGACGGCCATGCCGTGCCCTTTGACCACCAGAGTGCCCGAGAAGACCCACGGCGTCGCATCCCCGCCCGCACGCCCCATCGTCGCCGAGAGCGCCGAAGGCTCGATCGCCACCTTGCGCACCGGCACGGACTCACCGGTCAGCGCCGATTCGTCGACCGAGAAATTCGCGCAGTCCACCAACACAGCGTCGGCGGGCACCCGATCGCCCTCGGCCAGCAGCAGCAGATCGCCCCGCACTACATCCCGGCCCGCCACGCGCCGCTGCACGCCGTCGCGTACCACCAGCGCCCGCGGTGACGACAGATCCCGCAGCGCGGCCAACGCCCGCTCGGTCTTGTGCTCCTGATAGATCGAGATCGCGATGACCACGACCACGAAAGCCATCAACATCGTGCCGTCGAGCGGCTCGGCGAGCAGGAAGTTGACCATGCCGGCACCGAGCAGAAGCAGCAGCATGGGCTGACGGATCACATCCCACGCCTCATGGAAAAGGTTGCGCCGCTTCGCCGTCGGCAACTCGTTCGGCCCGTCGGCCGCCAGCCGACGCGCAGCCTGCTCCGACGTCAGCCCAACGGCCGCGCTATCAACCTCTGTCGACAAGTTGACACCCAGCGCTCGTCATTGCCTGGGTAGCAGCACGGCGCGCGCCGGCAGGCGAACCCGTGATCTTCGGTGTCGAGTTCGGGCGCCACATCGCAATCCCACGTGTGCACGTTTTGCGTTGCACGATCAAGCGCCGACACCTTCGTTCCAATCGACAACCACTTACCTCCTGGAAACGAGTGTTGCGGCAAGTTAAGCCACCGCTGGACGCTTCGAGCTAGTGTCGAAAGTCCCTGACGGAGGGGCGAACGAAGCCGGACTCGAAGCTTCCGGCACGACCCCATGCCAGCCCGCTGACGACCGAGTCTCCTTGCCACTAGGGACTTCGGTCCCTAGCAGCCGTGTGCGGGGAAGCCGAGACTGAGTTCGCTCGATCCCAACGGTCGTCATTGATCGAAGGCAGTGAAGGGAAAACACCATGAAGCGCGAAGTGTGCAAGTTCTTCTCCGGATCGTTTGCCGCGCTCGCCTACGCGCACGCCGTGTATGCCGTGGCTACGTCTCGCGGCATCATCAACGAGCCTGTCTTCCTCGGCAGACGGTGGGGTGTCGGGTACATGTGGACCGAGGCCGCTGTGTACTCTGCGGCCAGTCTGGTACTCGGGTACGTCGGCTGGAGCTCCAAAACACAAGCGCAGCAACATGAACCGACAACGTCTGCGACCGACGGGCAGAGCAAGCCACCTGTGGGCGCAGGTGAGCAGTCTCAGCTCGTGACCCACTGATTCGTGTCGAAGACCCCAGAGTCAGCCCGGCTACTGCTCGACCAGCTACACGACGAGCGCAGCCGCCGCGTTGTTTTCGTATCGCACTGCCTACTGAACGAGAACACCCGTTACGCGGGTGGGGCTACCCGGCCCGGGGCGGTAGCCGAAATCATCGATGAACTGATCGCTGCGGGCTATGGCATCCATCAGCTGCCGTGCCCTGAGCGGCTGGCTTGGGGCGGCGTGCTCAAACGCCACAGCCTACGGCTCTTCCACTCCAAGGGCGGGCCGCTGTATGCAGTGCGCGGTGTGCTGCTGAGCGCATTCCTCTGGTGGACCAAGGTGATTTACAGGCGTCTGGCGCGCCAAGTCGCACGCGATGTGGCCGATTACCAACGGGCGGGTATCACGGTCGCCGGCATCGCCGGCATCGTCGGGATCGGCGCCTCGCCGTCCTGCGGAGTCACCATCGCGCTCGACTTGCGCGCCTCGCTGGAGGTGGTGGCCGCCTGCCCAGCGGCGGCTCTTACACGAGATGTGATGAACGAGAAGGCCGTTCTGGACTGCCGCCGCCCCGGCGCGGGTTTGTTCATCAAGGCACTCGACCGAGAGCTCAAGCGCCGCCGACTGACCGTACCCGCATTCGAGCATGACCTGGCCGCAGAACTGAGGGGGAAGCCCCAGGCGGCGCTCACGACAGGGACACCGCGAACACTGGACACCAGACCCCCGACCTCGGCTAAGGCGGGCTAGGGGCGGAAGGGATAGGGCGTGGATCGGCTGACGTATGTCGGCGCGTTGTGCGACGCGTATCGAACGGCCCACGAGGGGCAGGCAGGCGTTGCTCGACGCCAGCAGCGGCGTCTGCTGGACATCGTCGCCTACGCGCGCGCAGTCGCCCTACTACAGCCGGCTTTATCGCGATGTGCCCGTACGGCTTTCCGAGATCGGGCAATTGCCGGTGGTCACCAAAGCCGAGCTGATGAGCCACTTCAACGACTGGGTGACCGATCCTTCGGTGACCAGAGTGCAGATCGAGACGTTTCTCGCCGATCCCGGCAACTTCGGGCGCGACTTTCTGGGGCGCTATGTGGTGTGTAGGACCTCTGGAGCAACCGGCATTCCGCCGATCCTGCTGCACGATCACACCGCGTTGGTTGTCTACAACGTGTTGGGCTATGCCCGTTCCCTGCCGGCGCTGTTGCTGTCGCCGCGGCCTTTGTGGGCACTGCTGCGCGGGCGTAGCCGACTGGCGGCGGTTTTCGTCACCGGAGGAAGGATGCCGCCAGCAAGATTACGTATTACGTTGTCGCGGTCAGCTTTTCCGAACAGCCACCATAGTGGTCGCCCTGAAACCCCAGGCTGGCCAGGGGTTAAGTGGTCGCATTTTTTTTCGATTCGCTGCGCTTAGTTGGATACACATCAACCCGGCTGCCACGACGTGCACGTAATGCTTGTGGCATCGCAGCTTGTCGATCGCCACCCTCACGCTGACCTCGGCGGACGGACGGACATGCCGCCCTTCGTGTTCAGCGCGGTTGACAGTCGGCCCGTCTAAAGTGCAGAGCCGAGTCAGGCTCCCGTGAACAACCTCTCCGGGTTCCAGTCCCCGAGGACATCGACTGTCTATCCTCGGCGTGTCATCCTGATGGACTATTTATCAAGGAGTCCCACGATGACCGCTGCGGAGCGCCCGATCACGCTCCCGGAAGCTTTTCAGCGCACTTCACGGATCGAGCCGAACGCGGTCGCACTGCGAACTGTCGGTGACACGCAGACCTTGACATGGTGCGACTACGCGTCCGAGGTGCGCCAGGTGGCCGCCGGGCTCGCAGCGCTCGGTGTCGGTCGCGGCCACACGGTGTCGCTGATGATGGCAAATCGGATTGAGTTCTATCCGCTGGAGGTTGGCGCGCAGCACGTCGGCGCGACATCATTTTCGGTGTACAACGCATTGGCGACCACACAACTGACCCATGTCTTGGCGAATGCCGGCACCAAATTGGTGTTCTGCGAGGAACAGTACGTAGACCGGATCAATGCCAGCGGCGCCGGGATCGACGCTATCGTGTGCATCGACGGTTCCCCCGAGGGCACAATCTCGGTCGACGACCTCATCGCCCGTGGCGCAGCAGATTTCGATTTCGACGCTACATGGCGGGCCGTGGAGCCCGACGATGTCGCGACACTCATCTACACCTCCGGCACCACCGGAAATCCCAAGGTGGTCGAGACGACTCACACCAGCCTGTTGTCCGAAGTGTTCGGCCTCGACGAGGTGCTCGGGCTACGTTACGGCGACCGGGTCACCTCGTTCCTGCCAACTGCGCACATCGCCGACCGACTGAACGCTCTCTATGTCCAGGAGGTCGTCGGCACCCAGGTGACCGTTGTCGCGGACATCAAGACGATCGCCACCGCGTTGCCAGACGTGACGCCGACCTTCTGGGGCGCAATGCCCCTGGTGTGGGAAAAGCTCAAGGCAATGATCGAAGCCCACGTCGCGGCCGAGTCCGGCGTCAAGAAGGCGCTGAACAATTGGGCGCTCGGCGTGGCGAACACGCGGGCCCGCGCGCTGCTATACGGCACTGAACTGGGTATCGCCGACCGCGTCCAGTACGGGGTCGCCAATATCCTGGTGCACGGCAAGATCCGTGCCGCAATCGGCCTCGACCAGGCCAGGTGGTTGATCTGCGGGGATGCCCCTATCCCCAGGGAGACATTGGCGTTCTTCGCCGGCCTGGGCCTACCGATCACCGAGGCGTGGGGTATGTCCGAACTCAGCGGTATCGCAACCGTGAGCCACCCACGCGACGCTGTGCTGGGCTGCGTTGGAAAACCGCTGCCCGGCCTGGAGGCCAGGGTGGCCGCCGATGGCGAGTTCCTCGTCCGAGGCCCGCTGGTGATGAAGGGCTATCGCAACGAGCCCGAGAAGACGGCCGAAGCTATCGACAGCGATGGGTGGTTGCACACCGGGGACATCGCCACTGTCGACGACGACGGCAATGTCTCGATTATCGACCGCAAGAACGAACTGATCGTCAACGCGGCGGGCAAGACCATGTCGCCGTGCCATATTGAGAACACGATCAAGGCCGCATGCGGTCTGATCGGGGCGATGATGACGGTCGGCGACGCTCGCCCATACAACACCGCGCTCCTCGTGCTCAATGCGGAAGCCGCCAGCGCGTACGCGGCCCGGGGACGTCTCGCCGACGCGTCGCCGCAGGCGCTTGCCACCGACCCCGACGTGATCGCCCAGATCGCTGCAGGCATCGCCCAGGGCAATGCGAGGCTTTCCCCCGTGGAACAGATCAAGCGGTTCACGGTGCTACCGGCATGCTGGGAACCCGGCGGGGACGAAATCACGCTCACCATGAAGCTCAAACGCAAACCAGTCACACAGAAGTACGCCGCCGAAATCGCGGAGCTATACGCCGCGGAACCAGGTTCAACAGTGCGCGAGCCCAACTCAGCTACGGTGCCAGTGACTCCGCCCAGCGGAGTTTCCTGACACCTAAGCCTTTCCGTTTGGGTTGGTGATGGGTCTGACCAGAACCTCTTGGGCTGTGCTGGCCACGAGGTGCCCGCCCGCGTCATGGATGAGCCCGCGAATGAAGGCACGATGCCCCGCCACCGACACGGTCTCTTGCGTATGGAGATGCCACTCGTCGAATCGGACGGGCCGGTGCAGCCAGATGGCGTGGTCCAGGCTCACGGCGGAAAAGGTTGCGTAGTCGACTTTTTCAGGGTGGCTGCGAGACGCCATGTCCAGCAGTAGGTAGTCGCTCGCGTAGGCGAGCATGGCGCTGTGAACGGCCGGGCGATCACCGATGTCTCGCGGGAGGCGCATCCAGTGCGAACGCGGCCCGGCTGCCTGTACGCCACCCATGAAGGTGGGCGGTTCGGCGATTCGCATCTCCAGCGGGGGCGGAATGTCGATCCAGGTCTGCGCCCTGCTTTGCATGTCGGACGGGACGTGTTGCGCCCAGTGCTGCAACAGAGGCGATTCGTCCGGCGGCGGTGCGTTCAACGGGTGCCGGGCGAGTTCGGGTTCCTCGGGATTGGTGTGAAAGGACGCGATCGCGGTGAGAATGGTGCGGCCGTCCTGCGACACTTCCACGTGACGTGTCGCCATGGAACGCCCATCGCGCACACGCTCGACGACGATGTCCAGCGGCATGTCCGACGCACCTGACTGAACGAAGTAGGCGTGCAGCGAATGGGGCATGTGATTGCTGACGGTGGCCGTCGCCGCTTGCATGGCCTGCGCGAGAAGCTGTCCGCCGAAGATGCGCCCGAAGCGGCTCGGTTCGTTGTTCGCGCGAAACCGGTCTTCGCTGTGCTGTTCCAACTGCAGGGCGTGCTCGAGGCTGTCGAGCGCCCCCAGGATGGCCGTCTCCATGGATGTGCCGCTGCCCCGCAGTGGACCCGTCAGGTCGGTACCGCCCACTGCGTCCTCCTGATGTGTTCGATCCCGATGGTTGCGCCAGGCTGCTCTAAGACTTTAGAGTCGGAGCATACGTCAGCGCACCACGGCGACGTAAATGCGTCTTTGGTCATCGATATGGGGTTGGCGCCTGGATGAAGTCCTCATCACTGACCGCCGGAGCCTTCGGGGACCCGGTAGCCATCGCGCGCCATGATCCGCACGGGGTCGCTGCCGTCCCAGTCGGCGCAGGTGTCGGAGACTGCGCGCAACTGCTCGAGAAAGCGTGGAGTGCTTTCGACGACCTCGGTGTAGAAGCCGAAATCGGCGGCGGTATCGACGTACGCGACGCGGAACTTCCCGCCGAGACTCTCAGCGACCTTTTCGTAGCCGAGCCGATCGAAATGCGCCAGCTTGCCGTCGTAATCGGCTGTGACCGTGGCTATTTGGTGAAAGGCCGAGGTGCCGCCACGGCTCCAGTCCTGGAAGATGCTTGGCGTGTCGCAGTGTTGCTGGATCAACTCGATCTGCACAGGCCCGGCTTGTGCGACGGCGACCTGGATTTTGACCGTCCGCGTCTCGTCACCGTAATTGGCCCGCTGGTCGACCACGGGCAGGACGTGGAACGGCCCGATGCCAAACGCCTGCGCCCAGGAGGCGGCCGCAGCGAGTACATCGTCGACGACATGACCGAGTTGAAAGAACCGGAACTCGCCTTCGGGCCATGGCTGTTCGAAGAGCGGGTGGGCCGGCGGCGTCGTTGCGTCGGTGTTCATGCCGGCGATCATGTCACGACCGGAGTGAGCTGATGCGCAGCGGCGAGAAGATTCTCATCACCGGGCCGGGCGGGCGGATCGCATTCGGCATCGCCAAGACGCTGGCCGCCGACAACGACGTCTGGGGTATCGCCCGATTCTCGGATCCCGCGGTGCGTGAAGAGGTCCAGGCACTGGGCGTCACAACGCGAGTCGTCGACCTGGGAGACCCCGACTTCAGTGTTCTGCCAGAAGATTTCACGTATCTGCTCCACATCGCCGCCGACTTCAGCGAGGATTACGAGCGCGGTTTGCGGGTCAACGCCGAAGGTACCGGACTGTTGCTGTCGCACTGCCGAAACGTCAAGGCTGCACTGGTGATGTCCACGGTAACGGTGTACAAGCCGCACCCAGACCCGTGGCACGCATTCACCGAGGACGACCCGATCGGTGATGCCGGGCTGCCCAGCCCGCGGCCGTACTCCATCGTCAAGATCGCCGAGGAAGCGGTGGCACGGTACTGCGCTCGCGAGTTCGATCTACCGATCACCATCGCCCGGATGGGCAGCGCGTACGGTGACCGTGGCGGCCTGCCGCTCTGGCACCTTCAGGCCATCGCCGAGGGCAAGGCCGTCACCGCTCGATGGGATCCGTTGCCGTACAGCCCCATTCACTATGACGATATCAACCGACACATCGCGCCGCTGCTCGACGCGGCCAGTGTCCCGGCCACGGTCGTGAACTTCGCCGGCGATGTGCCCGTCAGCGTGCAGCAGTGGGCGAACTACTTCGCGGACCTGCTGGGTGTGGAGGCAGAAGTCCGTGTCGAGGTGGTGCCGGGTGCATCGGTCGGGTCCGTCGGCGATCACACCAAACGGGCCTCGATCACCGGGCCGTGCACAGTGGACTGGCGGGACGGATTCCGCGCCATGGCCGCTCTCCACTATCCCGGCCGTGTGAAGGAGCGCTGAGCGAGATGCGCTATCCCACGGCCGATCAACTGCTGCAGGAAGCTATTGCGGAGAACGGCCACGAGGACTTCGGCCCCGGTGACTTCCGGGAGGGCTTGGAGGTACTGCTCGACAGCCTGGAACGCGACGGCGACCTGAATCCCGATACCGACGAGGCGGTGATCGGCGATCTGCGGCGCAGGCTGGTCAACCGCCTCGAGGTCGAGGCCTGGTACGCATTGCATCCCGACGTCGAGGATGTCCCCATCAGCGGTCCGATCGACATCAACGGTCTACCCCGCACGGGCACTACCGCACTCGCCGACATGCTCTCCCTCGATCCCCAGTTCCGGTCCCTGCGTGGCTGGGAGCAGACGAAGCCCGTGCCGCCTCCCGTCGTCGAGGGCGAGGCCGAGGACCCGCGACGTCTGGCGTTCGTGCGCAGGCACGAGGAGCGTCCGGCTGCGCACGCCGCCATGCATATCGTCGAGGTCGACGCCACGATGGAAGACACCGAGATCCTCGGAATGGCTTTCCACGGCCAACAGATGACGCTTCCGGTGCCCGGATACCGAAAGTGGTGGCGCAGTGCGGATTTGACGCAGACATACGAATACCATCGGCGCGTGGTGAAGCTGCTGGGTTCCAAACGCCCACCCGAGCTGTGGCTCTTCAAGGCCCCGCATCACAAGTTCCATCTGGAGGCGCTCGCTCAGGCGTACCCAGAGATGCGCTTCGTGATGACACACCGCGACCCGGCCAAGGTCGTTCCGTCCTACACGAGTCTGGTTTCGACGATCTTTCCGCCCGCTGCAGTCGAGCGGGATCTGCACGCACTCGGCCGCGAGGTCAGCGAGCACCTTCGCGAGGGCATGCAGCGAGCCATCGAAGAGCGCGGACGCATCGGCGAGGAACGGTTCCTCGACGTCCACCATAGCGAACTCGTCACAGATCCGAAGGGCACGATAGAGCGGGTCTACGACTGGCTGGGCCTCGAGCTTTCACCGGCTGTCGCGCAGACCATCTTCGACTGGCAGGAGGCGAACGCCATGGGCGCCAAGGGTACTCATCGCTATACCGCCGGGCAGTTCGGCCTCGATGTCGACCAGATCCGGTCCGACTATGACTTCTACATCCGCCACTTCGACGTGGCGGTGGAGGGATGACAGCATGACTGCTCTGCCTACCTGGGATGAACAGATGGAGGCGCTCAAGGGCGTCGCGGATCACCTGCTGGCGACGTGGCGCCCGGACGTGGCATCCGAGGCCGAAGTGCAGGACATGAACAAGCTCGCGTTGTCGATTCTGGCGTGCGGCTACCTCTGCAACGTCTACACCGACGCCCGGCGGCCGGTCTTCATGCCGCTGTGGAACTACGCCTGCAACCAAGGTGGACCCAACCCCGACTACGTGTACCTGAACGCAGAAATCGACGGGGCAGGCGTTTACGAACTGGTCGGCAGGCGGGGCACCGTGCGCTTCGTGGAGATCACGCAGCAGGCTCCCGGAATGATGACCAGCCTCAAGGGCGTCGAGCGGAAGATGAGGTTCAACGCCATCACCCACGATCTCGACGACCTCACCATCGCCGACGACGGTTCGTTTCGCGTGGTGCTCAGTGTCGAACGACCCGAGGGTCACGACGGTGACTGGTGGCAACTCAACCCCGAGGTCGGCAAGCTGCTGATGCGAAAGTGCGCGTGCGACTGGAACACCGAGATCGACGCGCAGGTCGCAATAAACCGGCTCGACGACGCGGGGGAGGACATGCAGCCTGCCGAAATCGCAAGGCGATTCTCGGAAATGGGCGACTGGATCAAGGGCATGATCGACTTCGACATGGAGCTCGTCCGGTACTACCGGGAACACCACGGCATCAACGTGCTGCTTCGTTCCCAGTGGATCCAGCAGGGCGGCGGGCTGGCCACCAAGCAGGCGTACTACGACGGGATCCACGAGATCGGCGACGACGAGGCGCTCGTCGTGGAGTTTCCCGTGCCGGTGGACTGCTACTACTGGCAGATCCTGGTTGCCGACGACCGCTTCTCGACCGTCGATTGGGTGAACCGCCAGTCGAGCCTCAACGACGCGCAGGCACGCATCGATCCGGATGGCTGGTTTCGCGGCGTGGTGTCCAAACAGGACCCGGGCGTACACAACTGGCTCGACAAGGCGGACTGGCCGTGGGGCATCCTGCAGGCCCGCTTCTACCGGGCCGCCGAGTACCCAGAGGCCAAGGTGACGAAGGTCCCGGTCGCCGACGTGCTCGAGCACCTGCCAAAAGGCACTCCGGTGCTCACCCCTGCGGAGCGCGAGGTGCAGTTGCGTCACCGGCGGACCGGCGCCCAACTTCGGCGCATCTGGTAGGACGTCAAACCTGTTCTAGCGCGGTGCCTTTGCGCCGTAGGCGGCTGCGATGCCGTCAGCGATCCCGATGAGCAGAAGGTCCAACTGCTGGGCGCTGGTGATAGAGCGGTCACCCGCGATGAAGCTCATGTGAACGCCGCTGACGAAACTCATTGTGGCCGTGGTCTGTTCGTCCAGCACCTTGGGGTCGGGCTCGCCTCCAAAGTCGGAACGAGACATGATCTCTCGGCGGTGCAACTCGGTGAACACTTCGCTGTTGTGCCTGAATGCCTCGGCGAGATCCGGGTCGCGATTGGCCTGGAGCATCAGTTCGAAGCGCGCCTTCGTCCTGGTCAGACGCGGTTCCTCCGCCGAAAGCATGACCATGGTGGCGAGCCTGGACGCGCTCGCTGAGTCGGGGCTGTCGTCGCTGTCCATTGGGTCGGCGACAGACATCAAGTCGGCGAGATCCAGTTCGGCGAGACGCTCGGCGGTGGCGCGCAGGAGTGCCGAGCGGGTGCGGAAGTAAAAGGACGTGCTGCCATTGGGCACCTCGGCGTAACGGTCGACCTTCGGGTGGCTCAAGCCCTTGGCGCCCTCGGCGGCCAACAGCTGAATTGCCGCATCGCACAGATCGCGGCGGCGTTCTTCGGCATTGGGTTTGCGTCGTTTCTGAATACGAGCATTTTATCCGCCCGGGTCGGCACGACACCGACGAGCTGGACACCGAAAATGTCGATGCCATCAACTCCTTTCGACGGACGCCTAGTCTCCCGGGATGGATCGCATCTGGCAATGGGCGTGGGATCGGTACGGGGCGAGGTACTCGTGGGCGATTTGCGCGATCTCGTTCCCGATACTGTTAACGACCTACCTCGTTTTGTCGTTTGTCGTCGTCGCTTTCGAGGAGTCCGATCACTACGTCGAGGCGGCCGCCGCAACCGTTGTCGCCGTGCTGGTGCTGGTGTATGTGATCGTTCTTCCCGGCAGGGGCCGGCTCCGCGCTGCGGAGCGATGGGCAGCCGGCCGCGAGGTCGATCAGGCAGGGGCACTGGACGCGACCTACACCTGGGCTCGCGCGGCGGTTGCGCGAGCGGTGGCGGCCCACGCTGTTTCGGCCGCCCTGCTTGCGGTCGTTGTCGGTGCGATCGCCGGGGCGACCGGGTCGCGACTCGTCCAGTACGGGGTCCTGGGCGCCGTCATCGGAGTCGCTGTCCAGCTGATCTCTGCGCACAGCTTCGTGGAAGCAGCGCTGCGGCCGGCCAGGGTCGTCATCGCCGGTGACACCGGGATCGGTGACTCCCTGCCCCGCCCTCGCCCGACTTTTGCCGCGTGGTCGAACGTGTCCATGCTCGCGGTTGCCTTCGTGTTCGCCGTCGTGGGCGCGGTCATGGCGGCCGTGTTCGATCGGGCCAGCGAGGTCCCCGTGCTCGCCGTCGTGATCGGTGGTGCGTTGACGCTTGGCTTCGGGGTGCCGTTGGTCGTCGGCGCCGCGTTCGCACCGTCCCTGCAACCCATTCGCGACCTCGCCCAAGGAACTGAACGTGTTGCGGCCGGCGACTACAGCCAGCGCCTGCCGGTGGTGCAGGACGATGACCTTGGCGCTTTAGCGGCGTCGTTCAATCGCATGCAGGCCGGATTGGCCGAGCGACAACGACTTCACGCGGCCTTCGGCACTTATGTCGATCCAGCCCTGGCGGCTCGGCTGCTCGAGCAGGGCGACGACGTGTTCACCGGTGAGCGCCGCGAGGTGACGGTGATGTTCGTCGACATCCGCGACTTCACCCCGTTCGCCGAAGCGAATACCGCCGAGGACACCGTTGCCCGCCTCAACGCATTGTTCGAAATCGTGGTACCTGCCGTCGTCGAGGCTGGTGGGCACGTCAACAAGTTCTCGGCGACGGGCATTGGCCGTCTTCGGAGCGCCGAATGATCTTAGGGATCATGCCGATGCGGCGGTGACAGCCGCGGTGCTGATTCACCGTCTTGTTGACGAGCGATTCGGTGGCGCGCTTCGCATCGGCATCGGGATCAACACCGGGGTGGTGATTGCCGGGACAATCGGCGGTGGCGGCAAGCTGGAGTTCACGTTGATCGGCGACACCGTCAACGTCGCCGCCCGCGTCGAGCAGCTCACCAAGACCACCGGCGACCCCATCCTTCTCACCCGCCAGGCCGTCGACGCCCTGACTTCCCGACCGCCCGGACTGACCGACCGGGGATCTCACGCCCTGAAGGGCAAGTCCGCCGCCGTGCGGGTCTTCGCGCTACGCCCGAACTCGGCGGTGCCGCAGCGGCTGCCACATTCCAACAGGTAACACCGCTGAGGTGAGGGCTCGAAGGGCGCGTCGCTTACGGCGGCGGCCCGCACCCGCTACCAGTCCACAAAGGAATCCGAGAACGAAGAACCCGCGTGCGCGTTGCTTGTTCCTCCGGACCACAGATGCCGCAGTGAATCCACACATCGCGGCAGTGACCGCGACTACGAGCATCAAGGCCATCAGATGTATCGGTCCAAGCGAACTCATACCGCACCTCCGTGGGCCGCCATCTGCAGTGGGCGTCCTGCCCGATCCAACCACCGTCGTCGCCGCCCCGGCGCTGTCGATCACTGTTCGTGACCAAAGCGAGTCGCTGCCGGTATTCACGCCCCACTAGGCGAACTTCATCGACGACGAACCCGGCAGAAAACCGCCGGAACGCCCGCCACCCACGTTCTGGCAGCGGGCTTCTCCGGCGACGTGTTGGGGTGCTTCACCCCGAGCTTTAGAAATAGTGGCGCCGGCCGCCGACCGCGCGTCCCGTCGAACCGAGGATCGCGAGAACGGCACCGATGACCAGCAGGACTATTCCGATGGTCCACAAAATCGAGATCTTCAATAAAAAGCCGGCGATGAGCAAGATGATTCCAAGCACGATCATGTTGCGAGCCTTTCTGTTTCGCGCATGCTGTGCGCCATCCGAGTGGTCGCGCGGTTGTGCGACTCTGGTACAAGTCAACCCCCCAAAGGGGGGCGGCAATACACCCCTAGGGAGGGAATATCTCACCCTCGGCGAAGGGCGCTCAAGGCCTCGTCGAGAGTGGGGTAAAGCGCCAGGATGGTGTCGATTCCCAGCAGCCGGATCGGCCTACTGGTGGCTGCCCCTTCGGCGACCACCGCGAACCGTACTGCCATGGCGTCGGCCGCCCCCTGTGTCGCTACCAGAACGCTCATCCCGACGGAGGCCAGGAAAGTCACCCCGGTGAGGTCGATGATGAGCGCGGTCGCCGAATTCTCGAGCACGTCACAGATCGCGCGGCTGAGCTGTGGTGCGGTGAGCATGTCAACCGCGCCGTTGACCGACAGGACCACCACGTGGTCGTTCCAGCATTCTTCAATCTCGAAGCCGCGACGGTGTGTCGCGACAGCGGAATCGGCCGGTTGGGAGAAATGATCGACCATCGTTGAACCCTCTTCAATCACTCGAGGATGTTCAGCCGTCGAGCGGTCGCTCGAGGTGACCTCAGTGAACACCCCTAAGGGGGGTTCGGTTACACCCTTAGGGAGGTACTTTGACGTGCATGGTTCCCCCCGCGAAGGCCCCGATCACCGTGGCGCTGGTGGACGACTATGACGTGGTGCTCATGGGTGTGGCCAACATGTTCGACAAGTACCGCGACCGCATCGTCGTCGCCGAGCTCGACTCGAATAAACCTCTCGACGACGCCGTCGACATCGTCCTGTACGACTCTTTCGCCCAACCGGAATCGGATCACGAAGAGATCGCCGTCCTGGTCGCCAATCCGCGCGCCCGCCGAGTAGTGGTGTACACGTGGAACTTTCACCCCGACCTCATTCGCAGCGCCCAGGAGCAGGGAGCCCACGGCTACCTGTCCAAGACGCTGCCCGCGCGAGAGTTGGTCGCCGCACTCGAGGCGGTACACGCCGGAGAAAAAGTCGTCAGTGACATCCCGCCGCGGGCACGCAGCGCCGTTGGATTGGACTGGCCCGGCCGAGGCGAGGGCCTCAGCGATCGGGAGTCGGAGATTCTCGCCTTGATCACCCAGGGAAAGAGCAATGCGGACATCGCGACCCTGACGTATCTCAGCCCAAACACCGTGAAGTCATACATCCGCTCGATTTACCGCAAGATCGATGTCGGTAGCAGGACCCAAGCTGTCCTGTGGGGTGTGGAGCACGGCTTCAAACCCGACCATCACCGCATAGAACACTGGCGCGGCGGTCCGTAACTGACGGCTATTGAATCGACACCAGTTGA
This sequence comes from uncultured Actinomycetota bacterium, assembly GCA_963813275.1. Classification (GTDB taxonomy): domain Bacteria; phylum Actinomycetota; class Actinomycetes; order Mycobacteriales; family Mycobacteriaceae; genus Mycobacterium. The sequence goes on from CAWEYH010000014.1 coordinate 660,705, forward strand.
CCGAGAGCGTCTTTCGGCAAGTCGCCATCGGAAGTCGCGGTTACCATCATGTTCGTCAGCTCGATGGCGCCTTTGTGGTTGTCCAGGAACGCGGTATCGGCAGCATCGCGCCCGGTGGCGATGCGCACGAGGGTCTGTCGCGGTGCGAGGCAGGTCGCATCGACGACCCGCCAGTGCCCGTCGACGAACGCCTCCGCCACGGCATGGAAGTCCATCGGTGACAGGCCCGGCGCGTACACGGAGACCAGGCGCGCGGGGACGTTGACCGCCCGCAGCAGTGCGACCACCAGGTGCGCGTAGTCGCGGCACACCCCGTTGCCCGCGAGGAGTGTGTCCACCGCGCCGTCAATCGGATCACTGGAGCCTGGCACGTAGTTGAGCCGGGTGCCCACCCACGACGACACCTTCTCCAGCAGGGTTTCCGAGTCCGCAAAGGCGCCGAATTCGGTTGAGGCGAAACCGTAGAACTTGTCCGCCTCGGCGTAGCGGCTGGGCCACAGATACATCGACAGGTCGTAGTCGGAGACCGGAGCAGGTGCCGTTTGTCCGACGATGGTTGCGGCATAACGGACTTCGAGGTGACCCGTGGGTGCGTCGAACTTGTGTATGCGGTTGCCGTGCAGGCCGGTGATCTCTGACGCCTCGACCGGATTTCCGTTCAACACGAACGACAACGTCTCAGAGACTTCCGCCTCTGGGTGCGGTGCGATCGCAATCTGGAAGTCCAAAGTCGTATCCGCATGGATTTCCACGTCGAGATCTGCGCTTACTTGCCGTTTCATCTTGGTGACCCTATCTGCGGTGCGCGGCTGCCGCCGCTCGGGGCGGCAGCAGGATGAGAATCTACTGGCGGTTACACCGGTTCGGGTGTTCGGACCTTCTGCCGCAACGTGTTGAGAGAACGAGCCAGCAGGCGTGAGACATGCATCTGCGATATCCCGAGCCGTCCGGCGATCTGGGTCTGCGTCATGTTCTCGAAGAACCGGAGCCGCAGGACGGTCTGCTCCCGTTCCGGAAGTGCCGCCAACAGAGGGCGTACCGTTGCGACGTCGAGCACCTTGTCCAGGTTGGCATCCAGATCTCCGATGGTGTTGATCACCGATCGTCCGTCGTCCTCGTTCGCGCCGGCCGGGGCGTCAGAGGACAGCGTGGTATACGCACTGGACGCAATCTGCCCCTGCACGACCTCGTCCCGGTCGATTCCCAGATGTGCGGCTACCTCAGAGGCGGTAGGCGCGCGCCCCAACTGGTGGGACAGCTCCTCGCGGGCCTTCTTCAGCTGCGAATTGAGTTCTTTGAGTCGGCGAGGGACCTTCACCGACCACCCGTGGTCGCGAAAGTGGCGGCGAACCTCGCCCATGATGGTCGGCACGGCGAATGCCAGGAATTCCGCGCCGTTGTCGACATCGAACCGGTTGACGGCATTGATCAGCCCGACTCGCGCCACCTGGACCAGGTCTTCGAAAGGCTCCCCGCGGTTCCTGAAGCGGCGCGCGACGTGATCGGCCAGGGGCAGGCAGCGGGCGATGATCGTGTCCCGCTCTCGCTGGTACTGAATCGACTGCTCGTCGAGCGCCGCCAGCTGGCGAAACATGTCCGTGACATCGGCATAGTCGGATCTTGGTTCTGACAGCACTTGGGCAACTCCAATGAACGGCCGATCCGGTTATGGATGGCTCGGAGCTGAACCCGGATATGTACGGCGAGGCTTCGGCAAACCTCACAGAACTTGTCCGGAGGTTACCCATCATGCGTAGTTTCCATACGTAGCTGCGGACACAGTCAGGTATAGCGAGGCACACCCATCGCCAGTACTGCCGCGTCGTCCTGCGTGGGCGCCGCGGACGGCCCGACGCTCTTGCTGGCACACGGCTTCGGCTGTGACCAGAACCTCTGGCGCCTCGTTGCCGACCGCCTGAAAGCGGACTTTCGCCTGGTGCTCGATCTTGATGTTGTGTCTGGCGTAAACGTCCACAACCCACCTTAGGCACGAGGATCGGGTGACATGCTGGCAATCGTGGCCACCGTCCTGATACCCATTCCGGACTCCGATTTCGACCCGACCGAGGTCGCTGTCAGCTGGCAGGTGCTGACCGGGCAGGGGCACACCGTCGTGTTCAGCACCGAGAGCGGCAGGCAAGCGGTCGCCGACGACATCATGCTCACCGGCCGCGGCCTGGACTTCTGGTCGAGGGTCCCCGGCCTGCGCCGGGCGATCTTCATCGGCGGGATCCTGCGCGCGAACCGCGACGCCCGTGCCGCCTACGAGCAGATGCTGGCGTCACCGGAGTACCGGCGGCCGGCCGCTTGGGCCGATACGGATCTGGATGGCGTCGAAGGCCTGTTGCTTCCCGGCGGACACCGCGCGCGGGGAATGCGCAGCTATATCGAGAGCGAGGTGTTGCAGAGGCTCGTCTTCGAAGCCTTCCGCCGGGAGATCCTCGTGGCTGCCATCTGTCACGGAGTTCTGCTCGCCGCGCGAACCGTCGATCCGGCAACGGGCCGTTCGGTGCTTTACGGCCGCAAAACCACAGCGCTGACATGGGAATTGGAGCGGCGCGCCTGGCGGATAGCCCGGGTGACAAGGTTCTGGGACCCCGACTACTACCGCACCTACGTCGAGAAGCCCGGTGAACCCATCGGCTACATGTCCGTGCAGGCAGAGGTGACACGCGCGCTGCGGAGTCCAGACGACTTCTGTGACGTCGCAGAGGGTTCCAAGGACTGGCGTCTGAAGACGTCGGGGATGATGCGCGACTCCGCCTCGAACGCACGGCCCGCATTCGTCGTCGATGACGGCCGCTATGTGTCGGCACGCTGGCCCGGTGACACGCACACGTTTGCCTCGACCGTGGCGGCAAAACTGCTCGGCGCCACGAGCTAGTTATATGCCAGTGGCCGAATGTAATTCGGCGTAAGAGCTCTCGATGGCCTCGGCGAGGCGCGCGGCGTGAGGCACTGCCTGCGGGTCGACGCACAACCCGATCCCGAATTCTCCGGCACACGAGATCGCCGAGATGCGAAGTGCGTGATGGGCGCCCGGCTCCGATGATGTGAACAGCTGCACCCGACGACCCGCGACGGTCACGGGCGTGCGCGGTCCGGGCACGTTGGAGATCGACAGGCTGAACTCGCGTGGACTGCCCGCAATCCTGCGGGCGATCTTCTCGACGCTCTTGACTCGTCCGAGCGCGTGGAAGAACTCGTACAGTTCTTCGGCGTCGTCGAGTTGCTTGCGTCGCCTGGTCTCGGCGCTGATGCGGTCGAGCCGCGCCAGCGGATCCGCTTCCCCGACAGGGAGATCGACGTTGATGAACGAGTCCCGGTTGCCGAGCGCGGCCGTGTTCTCGTCGCGATGATGGAGGCTGACGGGGACCTGGGCACGAAGCTGTTGCCGGATCTTGTCATGGGCGGCGAGCCATGTCCTCAGGCCGCCCGCGACGATCGCGAGAAGGACGTCGTTGACCGTAGCGGGTTGCGGCCGCGAGGCGCCGATCGCCTTCATGTCGGCGATGGTCGCCCCGGCGAACGCGAGTTCCCGCGCGATCGTGATCGGACGGTCGAAGGGTGAGCGAGCGCCCGGATGTCCGAGTTCCCGTAGCAGCGCGGCAGGCAGGTGAAGCGCCTGGCCGGCCGGCGAGGCGACCGCAACGCGGTGACTCGGCGCAGCCGCTGCGGCGTCTGCATGCGCGTCGAAGAGCAGCGATTCCAGGAACCGCACCGCGGCGATCCCGTCGGCCATCGCGTGGTGCAGGCGCGCCGCGATGGCCTGACTGCCGTCGTCGAGAGGCCCGATGACGTCGAAGGTCCACAGCGGACGCGACCGGTCGAGATGCTCCGACATCAACCGGCTGACGATCCGCCACAGGTCGGTTCGCGTCGCACAGTCGGCGCTGGGATGAGCGCGGACGTGGTCGCTGATGGCGAAGTCGGCGGCCTCGACCCACCGGGGCTGTGCTGCAGAGGTATCCACACGCTGCGTCGCGCGCGGCTGGCGGGCCACCCGGTCGACCACGCTGGCTCGTAGGGCCTCGAGGTCGAGTGCTTCGGTCGCCGGATCGAGAATCACGAGCTTGAGCGTCTGGCCGGTGATCGCCGCCGACTCGACATTGAGGATCCGCACGTCGTCGGGGGAGAGCCGGTCAGGGTCGTCGCCAACCACGCCGCGAGTCTATGCAGCCCGGATCTGGTCGTGAAAGGCGCAGGCACCAGTGAAAAGGGGCCGCATTCATCTGCGGCCCCTTCCACTCGTTGTCAGCTTCAGGGTTGTTTGGAGTACCGAATCAGGAAGGCGACGGACACGGCGCCCGTGACGACGGCGACCGCGCCCCACAGGATCAGGGGGAAGACCAGCGAGACGCCCGAGAAGCCGATGCTGGACAGCGTCGCGGCGGTGTAGAACAGCCAGAAGATGCGGTAGATCGACCAGAGCGCGGTGACGCCGGCCGAGATCCCGATGACCAGGCTGCGGGTGCGGTCGACGCGGTTGACCTGCTCCTGGATGGCGGTGGGCACGATGTTCATTACTTGGTTCCTTTTCGTCATGCATCGCCGGGTTGGCGACGTCATGGCGGCAAGTACATCCAGCCCCGGTGGCTACCGATCCCAAATTTCGCTCGGGCCTAGGCCTGGACCGGCAGCGCGTCGGTGTTGGCCTCTTCGCTCAGTGGCTTTCGCCGCGGTAGGTGATTGTCGCCGCGCGGGTAGACGACCTGCGGCCACCAGAACCACCGGCCCAGCAGCGTCGCGATCGACGGCATCAGCAGCGACCGCACGATCAGCGTGTCGACCAGGAGGCCGATGGCGATCGTGGAACCCATCTGGGCCAGCACGGTCAGCTTGCTGACCATCATCGCCGCCATGGTGGCCGCGAACACCAGGCCGGCCGACGTCACCACGCCACCCGTACCGGCCATCGAGCGGATGATGCCGGTCTTCAGACCCGCGTGGATCTCGTCCTTGAACCGGGAGACCAGCAGCAGGTTGTAGTCCGACCCCACCGCCAGCAGGATGATGACGGACATCAACATGACGAGCCAGTGCACGTGGATGCCGAACAGGTTCTGCCAGATCAGCACCGAGATACCGAAGGATGCGGCGATCGAACTGGCCGCCGTGGCCACGATGACGAGCGCTGCCACCGCGCTTCGGGTCAGGATGAGCATGATCATGAAGATCAGCGTGAGCGCCGACACCACGGCGATCATCAGGTCGTACCTGGCGCCGTCGGCCATGTCCTTGTAGGTCGCCGCGACGCCGCCCAGATAGATCTTGGCGTTCGACAGCGAGGACATCTTCAAGGCCTCCTGCGCGGCCTTGCGTTCGGAGTCGACCCGGGCGATGCCCTCGGGCGTCGCGGGATCGGTCTCGTGGGTGATGAACATGCGGGCGGACTTGCCGTCCGGTGACAGGAACATCTCCAGTCCGCGCTCGAAGTCGGGGTTGTCGAACGCCTCCGGCGGCAGGAAGAACAGGTCGTCGTTCTTGGCCTGGTCGAAGCTCTGCGCCCATCGCCAGCGCGGTGTCGTTGGAGGCCTCCATCTGGTCGAGCAGGGCCTTCTGCGAGTTGTACGACGCCAGCGACAGGTCCCTGCTGGTCTTCATCGACGCGATCGTCTGTGGAAGGAGTGCCGTCAGCTGCGGCGCGAGGTCCGCCAGTTGGTCGGTGTTGACCTGCACCGCTCCCGTCTTGTCGGTCACTTCGTCGATCCCGTCGAGGGAATCGAAGAGGGACCTCGCCGCGGCGCACAGGGGGATGTCGAAGCAGTGCGGTTCCCAGTAGAAGTAGTTGCGCAAGGGCCGGAACTGGTCGTCGAAGTTCGCGATGTTGTCTCGCAGTTCTTCGGTGGTCGCGAGTAGGTCCTGCGACTTGGCCGCCGAGTCCTGCGTGAGCTGGGTCTGCTCGAGCGAGAGTTGGTACTGCTTCTCCATGATGTCGATCGAGACGTTCGTCGCATCGACCGTCTTGAGCTGGTTGGCCAATTGATCCCGCTGGAACGGCAGGTTCATGTTGCTGGTCTGCCCCTGAACGCTCGTCTGGAACGGAATCGAGCTGTGCTGGATCGGGATGCCCAACGGCCGGGTGATGTTCTGCACCATCGCAATGCCCTCGGTGTGCATGACGTTGCCTGGCGACCGCGTTCAGCACCAGCATGTCGGCGGGATTGCGCATGTCGTGGTCGGCCTCGACCATCAGGATGTCGGGATTCATCCGGGCCTGCGTGAAATGCCGGTCGGCGGCGGCGAAGCCGATGTTGACCGGGGCGTCGTCCGGCAGGTAGTAGCGATCGTTGTAGGCCGGCTTGTATCCCGGGAATCGCCACGATGCCGATCAGCACCACGAACAGGCTCGCCACGAAAATCGGTGCGGGCCAACGGACCACGGCGGTGCCGACCCGTCGCCAGAACCGGCTCTTGGGAGGTCGTTTGGATTCGAACAGCCCGACCCGGCTGCCGAGGAACAGAACGGCGGGCCCCAGCGTGACGGCGATCGCCACGACCACGATCATGCCGATCGCGACCGGTGCGCCCATGGTGCTGAAGTAGGGCAGCCGCGCGAAGCTCAGGCAGTAGGTGGCGCCGGCGATCGTCAGGCCCGACCCGACGATGACAGGAGCGACGGACTTGAAAGTGGTGTAGTAGGCGTCATCTCGATCCAGGCCGGAGCCGCGCGCTTCGCGGTAGCGGCCGAAGATGAAGATGCCGTAGTCGGTGGCCGCCGCGATCGCCAGCATCGTCAGGATGTTGCCGGCGAACGTCGTCAGCCCGAACGCACCGTGGATGGCCAGCACCGACACCACGCCGCGTGCGGTCAGCAATCCGAGAACGGTCAGGAAGAGCTGGATCAGCGTGGTGCGGATCGAGCGGTAGACGACCAGCAGCATGCCCGCGATCGCGATGAGGGTGAACAGGGTGATCTGCGCCAGGCTGGCGTTGCCGATGACGTGCAGGTCGTCGGTGAGCGCGGCCGGGCCCGCGACGTAGGCCTGCACGCCGGGCGGGGCCTTGCGTGTCCTCGATGACCTTGCGGACGGCCTGAACGCCCTCGTTCGCCAGCGTCTGGCCCTGTTCGCCGGCGAGGTTCAGCATCACGTAGGAGGCCTTGCCGTCGGCGCTCTGCGCTCCGGCCGCGGTCAGCGTGTCGCCCCAGAAGTCCTGGATGTGCTGGATGTGCTCGGGGTCCTGCCGCAGCTTGCGGATGATCTCGTCGTAGTACTCGTGGGCGTCGGGGCCGAGCGGCTGCTGGCCCTCGACGACGATCATCACCGTGCTGTTGGAATTGAATTCCTTGAAGTTGGCGCCCATCAGCTTCATCGCCATCATCGACGGCGCGTCCTCGGGAGCCATCGGGGCCGAGTGCAGCTCACCGACCACCTCGAGTTGCGGGGCGATCACGTTCACGAGGACGGCGAACGCGATCCAGAACAGGACGATCGGCACCGCGAGGATGCGGAGCATGTGCGGCGAAGACGGGCCGCTTGGGCTGGCTGGTGGGTTCGGCCGCGGTGATCGCGTGGGTCATGCGGACTTCACCAGGCAGTAGGTCTGGGCGTTGACTCCATTGGCGGATTGCTCCTCACGGACGGTTCCGTTCACGGTGACGCGGCATCCGATCTGGTCGCCGTCGGTCCTGCGCCATGAGGTTGGCGCTGACCGTCGGCAACGTCGTCGACAGCGTGATCGACCAGGGCAGCGGCGCGGTGATCAGATGCACGTTCGCGTCCGGGTCGAAGTAGCTGATCTGCGCGGTGGTCCCGGGCGGCCCGTAGACGTCGTAGACCAAGATCTTCGGGTTGAACTGGACGATCTCGATGCCCGCGCCGGCGTTGGCGTTGAGGTCCTCGGAGGCGAACATCTTGTGCAGACGGGAAACGACCAGACCTGAGACCGCCAGCACGACGATCAGGACCAACGGGATCCACACTCGCTTGAGCCCGCGCCCAATCGGAATGCGCCGCACCTCTATACCTTTCAATCCACTTGCAGATCGAGATCTGCGTTCCACGTGAGCCGCCGCAGAATCGGCAGTGCAACTTCGGCGGCGAGCGCCAGTGCACACGCTTCGTCGGCGGTCAATGTCGTCAGCAGTTCGGAAAGGCGTTCGCGCCGGACTTGCCTGCGGTCATCCAGCACCGCGATTCCCGCCTCGGTCAGGGCCACCAGTGCGACGCGACCGTCCTCGGGGTCGGTCATGCGAGTGACCAGTCCGTGGCGTTCCATCCGCTGTATCAACTGCGTCATGGACGGTTGGCTGACGCCTTCCTTCGTCGCCAGCACAGTCAGCCTCGATGGGCCTTCGCGGTGCAGCCTGTTCAACACGAAACTGGCCGCCAGGGTCAGACCGGCCCGCTCGCTGAGATACCGGATGGCGAGGTCGCTGGCCTGATCAAGCGTCTCGCCGATGCGAGCACAGCGCTGTTCGTCGACTGGAGCCGAGGCCACATCGGATTAATATCACGGCACGTATGTACTTGCAACGGAGAGTGACTTCACTCACGGACGAGGCCATGGCCGCCGCCGTTGCCTTGATCCTCAGGGTAGGTTGACCAGCAGTTTCTGGGAATTCCCTGTACGGACTTGCCGGAACGCCGCGTCATGGTGCAGGCAATTCATCCCCATCTACATAGTCCTAGCAATATAAAAATCCTGCGTCCGTGGTGATAGCCGTACCGGCGGCCGGACACGAGAATGACACCGGCGACAGGAGACGACATGGATGGTCCAGCGACCGGTTACCGCAGCGTCGTCGGTCTTGGAGCGACTCCCGCTCAGTCGGTGGCACTGGCGGCTGGTGGTGCTGGTCGGTATCGGCACATTCTTCGACCTGTACGAGGTGTTCCTCGGCGGCGTGCTCGCGCCGGTGCTGGCCAAGGAGTTCGGGCTGGGCACCCTCGGCAAGTCCATGGTGATCGCGGCGGGGTTCGCGGGCATGTTCATCGGCGCCAACGTGCTCTCGATCGCCGCGGACCGGCTCGGACGCCGCCGGGTGTTCATCCTCAATCTGCTTGTGTACTCACTGTTCTCATTCGCCGCCGCGTTCTCGCCGAACATCGAGACGTTCCTCGTGCTGCGCGTCTCGCCGGAATCGGGCTGGGTGCCGAGCTGGTGCTCGTCGACACCTATCTGGCCGAGTTCATCCCCGCCAAAAACCGCGGGCGGATGACGGCGTGGGCCTACACGATCGGCTTCCTCGGGGTGCCGCTCGCGGCCCTGCTCGGCGGCAAATTGGTCGCACGCAGTGAGCTTTTCGGCATCGACGGGTGGCGATGGCTGTTGCTGTTCGGTGGCCTCGGCGCCGTGTTCATCATGGCAGTGCGCACGATGCTGCCTGAGTCGCCGCGGTGGCTGGAGAGCCGCGGCCGTCAGGCCGAGGCACGCGACGTCGTCGAATCGGTGGCGGCCAAGGTCGCGCCCGGCACGCATGTTCCCGAATCACGTTGCGGCCGTGTCGAGTTCGGGCGACGACGCGCCCAGTGTCGCCCAGGTGTTCCGGATCGCATTCCGCGACTACCGCAAACGCACCGTGATGCTGGTGATCTTCCAGGTCCTGCAGACCGTCGCCTACTACGGCTTCGGCACCCTGGCGCCGCTGGTTCTGGTGAGCAAGGGCTTCGAGGTCACCGAATCATTGGGGTACGCGGGGCTGAGCTTCGCCGGGTATCCGGTCGGATCGCTGATTTCGGTCCCGCTGGTGGAACGATTCGAACGCAAGCACCTGATCATCGCCTCGGCGCTGGGAATCGGCGTGTGCGGCATCGTGTTCGCCGCGTCGACCAACGTCGCGGTGATCGTCGCCGCCGGCTTCCTGCTCACCGCCGTGTCGAACATCTTCTCCAACGGCTTCCACATCTATCAGGCCGAGATCTTCCCGACCGCGATCCGCAGCACGGCAAGCGGCATGTGCTATTCGTTGTCCCGCGCGACCTCGACCGTGATGCCATTCATCGCCGTCCCGGCGCTCGCGGCGCTCGGTCCGGTGGCGGTGTTCTCCGGCTCGGCGGTTCTGATCGTGCTGCTGTGTCTCGATGTCGGCTTGCTCGGCCCCAGGAGCACGGGCCTTCAGCTCGAACAGGTCGAACAGCGGTAGGTGACTACGCGGAAGCCGCGAGCGCCTTTGCGTCCTCGTCGGCGAACGTGTCCTCGAGTTGCAGGGGCGAGTAGTCGAGGTCGATGTCTCCGAGCGGACGCCCGCGGGCGCTGCTGATCGTTCCGAACCGCCGCATTCCCTTGTCGGAGGCGTACTCCTGGAACTCCTCCATCGTGAGCCCGAAGGGGATCTCGTCGTAGAGGGCGAATGAGTCGTCGGTGTTGCGCAGAGCCAGCGGAATGAGTTCGGTCATCCGCGCCTCGAACACCGACCAGTTGGCGTCGTCCGCGGCGACGTGGCGTCGACATGTGAAGGTGCCCCACGCCATGTGGCGGCGTTCGTCGTCGCCGATGCGTCGCACGATCTCCTGCATGCCGGGCAGAATGCCGCGATCGACGCAAATACGGTGCCACGCATAGTATCCGGTCAGGGCCATCATGCCCTCGATGACGTGGTTGTAGGTCACCGAGGCGCGTATCTGCGCGGCCGGTGAGGCGTCAGCGGACAACGTCTCGAGCGAACTCGGGAGTTCCTCGTAGAACATCTGCCGGTAGGCCGGAAGGTCGTCGAGGTAGTGGTGCAGGTCCTCGGTCAGTCCGATCGCGTCGAGCCACATCCGGAACACCTGGGTGTGCTTGGCCTCCTCGAACGCGAACTGCGTCAGATACATCTCGTCGGCGAGCCGGCCTTCTGCGCGCATCGCGGCCATGAACGGCTGGATGTCCTGGGTGACAGCCTCTTCGCCGGCGATGAACTGCGCGCACAACCGCGCCGCCCAGTCGCGTTCGAGGTCCGTCAGCGACTCCCAATCGGCGCGGTCGCGCGAGAAGTCGATATCGGCGGGGTTCCAGAATTTCGCGTTGCCGCCGGCGAACAGCTTCATGGGCAGGCTGTCCCAGTTGAGTCCACCTGCGTCGAGCGAGGCTGAATATTTCCGTGTCATCGATTGACCTCCTTGATCATTGGGGCTGGGCTGGTGGAAGAGAAAGCGTCTGAGAGGACGGCGACGAGCCTGCGAACCGCGAGGGCCGGTTGCTCGGGACTGGGGTCGTCGAGGCCGAGGATCGGATCCATGCCGCGTACGTACGGCGCCAGCGCCATATGCGGGAAGATCATCAGCAGCAGCGACAGCAGTGCGTCTGTGTCACAGTCCGTGCGCAGGTCGCCGCGCTGGTGGGCGTCGCGCACGAGCGGCCGCAGCACCTCCAAGTAGTGGCGGTGGATGACGTTCCGCACGCTGATGCGGGCGTCGGTGTCGACCTCCAGACTCACCGCGGCATGAAGCGATCGGTCCCGAGGATGATCGGCGTAATAGGCGACCCAGGTGTCGAGAAGGTCGGTCAGAAATTCGAAGAACGGCCGACTCGGGTCGAGCTCGCGGATGCGCTGTTCCATGTAGGTGCGCACGCGCAGGCTGCCGACGTCGGCGATGAACGAAAACAGGTCACGCTTGTCCGCGAAGTACTGGAAGAGGCTGCCCTTGGCGACTCCGGCGCGCCGGGCGATGACGTTGAGGCTGCCCCGCGAGAAGCCGTGTGCCCCGAACTCGGCCTCGGCGGCTTCGATCACCGCGGCGCGACGGGCTGGGTCGACGCGCGCCCATGTCACCGTTGGCATCGGGGCTCCTCAGGGCTGAATGACCACTGGTCATAATACTGTGAGCCGCGTCACGGTCAAGGGGTCAGCTCATGTTCAAGGTCACGACGTGGGCTGGAGGTGGCGATGCGCGTAAGCGATCGCCATGCCGCCCTCGCCCACCGACGCCGCGACACGTTTCACCGATCCGGAGCGAATGTCGCCGACGGCGAAGATCCCCGGTGCGCTCGTCTCGAGCGCGAACGGCTCGCGGTCGGCCATCCATTGGCCGTTCTTCATCGCGTCTGTTCCCGTCAAGATGAAGCCGTGGTCGTCACGCGCGATCTCAGAGGGCAGCCAATCAGTCGCCGCTTGCGCACCGATGAGGACGAAGACCACAGTCGCGTCGCGACGAGATGTCGTGCCGGTATTGCGATCGATGATCTCGATGGCCTCGAGCCGTTCGTCTCCATGGACCGCGACGACTTCGGATCGGGTCTCCACCCGGATGTTGGCCTTCATCGCGATTCTGTCGATGAGATACTGAGACATGCTCTCGGCCAACGATTCACCCCGCACGACGAGTGTCACCGACCGGGCGTGGTTGGAGAAGAAGACGGCGGCCTGGCCGGCGGAATTGCCCGCCCCGATCAGGTACACGTCGTTTCCCTGCGCGAGGCTCGCGTCGCTGCGGGCCGCCCCGTAGTACACACCGGAGCCAACGAATCGATCGACCGAATCGACCGGCAGCCGCCGCCATTCGACGCCCGCCGCGAGAATGATGGACCTTGTCCGGATGACGTCGCCGCCGTCCAGCGTGACGGTCATCTCGGCGGGGTCGATGCTCTCGACTCGTCGGGTCACGACGATCTCAGCGCCGAGTCGCTTCGCCTGTTGCAGTGCTCGACTCGCGAGGTCATCACCGGACACGCCGTATGGGAATCCCGTGTAATTCTCGATCCGCGTCGATGTACCTGCCTGCCCGCCCGGGGCAAACGACTCGATCAGGGCTGTCGTCAGCCCTTCTGAGGCGCTGTTGACCGCCGCGGTCAGACCGGCGGGCCCGCCGCCGACGATGACGACGTCGTAGCGCTGTCGGGCGGGCGTGACCGTCAGACCTGCGACCGTGGCAACCACCCGCATTGTCGGCGCGATCAGCTGAGTGCCGTCGCGTAACAACACCACCGGATAGGGACCCGCTGCAGCAGCCGAACCTCCGATGCGCGCAACAGCAGCGGGATCGTGGGGCTCGAGGTGTTCGTAGGGAATCTGGTTGCGATGAAGGAAGCTGTCGCAGCTGTGGACTCCCGGATCGAGTCGTGGGCCGATGACACACATCGAAGGTTCCACCCGGTGCGAGGTGGCGTCTCTGAGCATTTCCATGCGCTCCATCGCGGCCGCGCCGACTGTCGCCGAGACCTGAGGAGCCATGGCCGAGAGCGTGTGGAAATCCTCGACAGTCAGCTTCAGCACGCGCGACGGCTCGACAGCCCGCATGCTGGCGGGTAACGGCGTACCGAGCGTCATCGGCACCTCGCCTCCGAGCTCGCCGGGAAGCCGGACGCCGATGACCTGCTCGCCGCCGTTCACCAGCTTCGTCAGCTCGGTCTTGCCCTCGACGACGACGACGAGGAACCGACCTTCGCCCTCGTGGCCCACGTACTCCCCGGGAATGAGCCGAATGTCCTCGACGGTGCCTGCCAGGAATTCGAGCTCTTTGTCGCCCAGCTCCGAAAACAGCGGAATCGTGGTGAGTTCTTCGATGGTGAACATGACTGTCTCCCAACCTCATGAATTACATGAGGCGAGCATCCGCCGGTGTCCACCGCGACACATGGGGCATCGGCCTCAAAGTGCAACGCCGAACGAGGAGTCGTCAGCAGGTCAGCAGCATGCACGCGGCGATCGGGCCGCCTCCTGCCGCGGCGACGGCCACCTCCGGGCGCTGTGCGAGTTGACGTTCACCGGCCTGGCCGCGCAGCTGCAGGCAAGCCTCATGCAACAGCCAGTAGCCGTGCATGCGTCCTGCGGACAGTTGACCCCCATAGGTGTTCAGCGGCAGCGCACCGTCGAGCGCGATACGCGTCGCCCCGTCCACGAAGGGACCTGCTTCGCCGTCGGCGCAGAAACCCAGCGCCTCCAACCACGCAAACGTGAGAAACGTGAAGCCGTCGTAGATCTCGGCGACGTTGACATCCGACGCAGACATATCGGTGCGAGACCACATCTCCGCCGCTGCTTCCATCGATGCCATCTTCGGGAAGTCGTCGCGATGAAACCACCCTCCCGAGCCGTACGCCCCGCCGATCGCCTCCACCGCGACCGGGCGATTGGGGCAGTCCGGGGCGTAGTCCGTGTGCGAGACCACCAACGCGATGGACCCGTCGATCGGAACGTCACAGTCGAAGAGCCCGAACGGCGTCGACACCGGACGTGCCGACAGGTAGTCGTCCATCGTCATCGGATCTCGGTAGGCGGCACGGGGGTTGAGCCCCGCGTTGCGTCTGCTGTTGATCGCCAGCCAGCCCAGCTGTTCCTTGGTCGTTCCATACAGTTCCATGTGACGACGGCAGTGCATCGCCAGCCAGTTCGCGGCCGAGTAGGAGTGGGCGGCCACCAACAAGTCGATGTCCTCGAACGGCTTGAGCTTGCGTCGCGTCCCGGGGACGTGTGGTTCGACAGGGGGCGAGGCCAGCGGGTTGAGCATCGGCGATGCTTCCTGGTTCATCGATCCGCCCAGCATGGCGACCGTCCGATAGACCAGCACGTGGCGCGCACGCTTCTCCGCAACGGCCCGGAAGGCCGACATGACGGGAATGAGCACTCCGGCGGTGTCGAACCCGGTGGTCTGATCCGTTGCCCGGATGCCCAGTGCCTCTGCCACTTCGGTAGGCGCGGTGTCGCCCAGTGTTCCGATTCCGTCGATGTCGTCCGGGGTCAATCCGGCGTCGTCGATGGCAGCACGGACAGCTTCCAGCGTCAGCTCCAGACCGGGGATGCCGGTGCGGCGGCCGATGCGGGAAATGCCGAGGCCGCTGATGATCGCGTCCTTCTCGAAGTAGCTCATCGCGGCCCTCGTGTCTCCGTGAAAATCTATTTTTGTAATGACAGCCGACTGGACTGTACTTTGCGTTCATGCCAGAAGACGCCCCACCCGCGATCCCGGCGCGGATGCTGCCCACGCTGAATGAAGACAATCGGGCGTTCTGGACGGGCGGTGCCGGCGGACAGCTGATGATCGCGCGCTGCGATCGATGTGATCTGTGGGTCGGTCCGCCCGCTGCGGAGTGCCCCGACTGCGGGGGAGTGCTCGTCGCACATCCGGTGTCCGGCCGCGGAACCGTGTTCACCTATACGGTCAACTACCAGCCGTTCAACCCCGCCGTACCCGTTCCGTATGTGATCGCGATCGTTGTGCTGGACGAGCAGGCCGACCTACGCATCGCAACGAATATCGTTGATTGCGAGCCGGAATCGGTCCATGTGGGCCTTCCTGTCGAGGTGCGATTCGAGCGCCACGAGGTCGACGGCGACGCCGTCTTCGTTCCAGTCTTTGCGCCTCGCTCCTAGCGGCCGAACCCGTCAGACGAAGTCCGAACCGCCGTCCACGTTCACCGTGGCGCCGGTGACATAGCCATTGCGCTTGGACGCCAGGTAAGCGGTGATGGAGGCGATCTCTTCGGGGAGTCCGGCGCGGCCGAGATCGCACGGCTGGTGAAAGTTGTCGTCGATCCACTTCATGACGTCATGCGGGTCGGTGGCGTCGAGACCGTCGGCAGCGAGGATGTCCTTGAGGTTTTCGGTGAAGCTCGCGGTCACGATGGTGCCCGGGCACACGCAGTTAACCAGGATGCCGTCCTTGGCAAGGCTTTTGGACAGATTCTTCGTGACGCTGGACAGCGCCGCCTTCGAGGCCGTGTAGGCGACGATGCGAGGATTCTGCCTCTGAATCGAATGCGCGGAAAGCGTCACGATGCGGGCCCAGTCGGCCGACCGCAGCATGGGCAACGACGCGCGAATGGAGCGGACGCCCGACATCGTGCCGAGCGCGAAGGCGGCGTACCACTCGGAGTCGTCCATCTGCTCGAAATATCCGTCGCCCGGCCCGATGGTGTGTACCAGGCTGTTGAGCGTCCCCCAGCGCTCCGAAACCGCGGCAAAGCCCTCGGCGATGGACGCGGCGTCGGCCATGTCCACGCTGATTCCCACGGCCTCGGGGGCCCCCGCCTGACGAAGTGATTCGACTGCGGCGTCGAGATCAGCCCTGTTTCGGGCCATTATGGCCACGCTGGCCCCCTCGGCGGCCAGGGTTTGCGCAATAGCCAGACCCATACCCTTGCTGCCGCCCGTGACGACGGCTTTCGATCCGGCGAAGCCCAGGTCCATTGTGTCTCCTCGGTTAGTTCTGCTCTGTCCCGCTTACGATTCGAGCAATTGAGTCCGGTGCGACGCCGAGTCCGCGCAAGCAGAACCGGAGTGCGCGTCCGCGCATGTCAGCTCGTTCGCAGTCGCCCGCGGCCCACTGCCGTTCTGTGCTCGCCCACACCACGCCCTGAATCGACTGTGCTTCGATGGCCGGATCGATGTCGCGGAACACACCGTGGTCCAGGCCGTGCCGAAGTTGTTCGACGAGCGGCTCGAGCATCAGGGCGTACGCAGGTTGAATCAGTTCGGGGGACGCGAACATCTGTGACTGCGCCTCGAGGGAAAGGCGGCGCAGGTCGGATTTGATGTTCTCGTCGAAAGCCAGGTCGAGCCGTCCGTCGATCCAGGCAGCGACCGCCTCCACCGGGGTCGCCGCCGCGGCCATCTTCCGTCGCAACCTGCGCATTTCGACACCGGCCATCTCCAGAAAGACCGCGGCGACCAGCTGGTCCTTCGATTCGAAGTGTCGGTAGAACGCACGAGTGCTCAGCCCGGCGCGATCGAGGACAGAGGCGATGCTGAGGCCTCGAACCCCTTGTTCGCGGACGCATTTGGATGCCGCGGTCAGGATGGCGCGCCTCACACCCGGGTCGGGTGCCAGCTTGTCTCGTCGTCGCGTGGCCGGTCGGTTCATGCGGTGGCGTCGTAGCCAATGCGTTTGCGGAAGTCCATCGCGCGCCGAATCCCCTCAGACCGACTGTCGAGCACGCTTCCTCCGCATCTGTGGGTCCGAGACCTGCGTTATCTGAAAATAAGGTTTTCAGATAACACGATCACCATCGCAGCTCTCGGTCGGG
The DNA here is from genome assembly GCA_963813275.1 of uncultured Actinomycetota bacterium. GTDB lineage: Bacteria > Actinomycetota > Actinomycetes > Mycobacteriales > Mycobacteriaceae > Mycobacterium. Next base: position 677,589 of record CAWEYH010000014.1, read on the forward strand.
GTTGTCAATGTTTCGCCCGCACATCCGCCACCGAAGTCGGTAATCTCCAACGCGATGAGCGCTGGCCTGTTCGGACTCCTCGACGACGTCGCGGCCATCGCCCGACTCGCGGCGGCCTCCGTCGACGACATCGGCGCGGCGGCCGGACGTGCGACAGCCAAGGCCGCAGGCGTCGTCATCGACGACACCGCGGTGACGCCGCAGTACGTCCACGGCATCGCCGCCGAGCGCGAACTGCCCATCATCAAGCGGATCGCCATCGGATCCCTGCGCAACAAGATCCTGTTCATCCTGCCCGCCGCGCTGCTGCTCAGTCAGTTCGTGCCGTGGCTGCTGACACCGATCCTGATGCTGGGCGCGACCTATCTCTGCTACGAGGGCGCCGAGAAGGTGTGGGAACGGTTGAGACCTTCCAGCGGCCACGACGGGCATGCCGCGCCGGTCGCCGAACGAGGTGTCGACGCCGAGAAATACATGGTGACCGGCGCCATCCGCACCGACTTCATCCTCTCGGCCGAGATCATGGTGATAGCGCTCGACGAGGTGGCCGACCAGGCGTTCTTTCCGCGGCTCATCATCCTGGTCATCGTCGCCATCGTGATCACCGCGGTCGTGTACGGCGTCGTCGCAGGCATCGTGAAGATGGACGACGTCGGGCTGAGCCTGGCGCAGCGCTCGTCGGCATTCGCACAACGCATCGGCTGCGGGCTCGTCGCCGGGATGCCCAAGCTGCTCGCTGCGCTCTCCGTGATCGGCACCGTGGCGATGCTCTGGGTCGGTGGCCACATCCTGCTCGTCGGCGCCGACGACCTCGGCTGGCATGCGCCGTACGGTCTCGTCCATCACTGGGAGGAAGCCGTGCATCATGCCGTCGGCGGCATCGGGGGTGTGCTGGCCTGGCTGATCAACACGGCCGCGTCGGCCGTCGTCGGCTTGGTCGTCGGAGCCGTAGTCGTCGCGATCGTCCACCTGCTGCCGTTCGGTCGCCGCGACAAGCACGATGGTGGAACAATTTCGACATGACAAAGCCGGACTCAGCCCGCGGCGCGGAGCCCGAGTTCTCGTTGGCCGCGGTTCCTCATCTCAACGTGGGTAGCTTCCGCTTCTGGTTCGTCGGGCAACGGTGGGAATGGTCCGACGAGGTCGCCCGCATGCACGGCTACGAACCGGGCTCCGTCGAGCCGACCACCGAACTGCTTCTGTCGCACAAGCATCCCGACGATCGCCAACACGTCCAGGACCTTCTCGACCATCTCCTGCATTTCGGCGGGTCGTTCTCCAGCCGCCACCGATTCCTCGACACCTCCGGTGGCGAGCACACCGTCATCGTCCTTGCCGACCGGATGCTCGACAGTGACGGCGCCGTGGTGGGCAGCGAGGGCTACTACATCGACCTGACCGACACGTTTGACCAGGCTCGCAGGCAGATCCTCGACGACTCGTTGCCGGAACTGTTCGAGGCGCGCGCGGCGATCGAGCAGGCGAAGGGCGCGCTGATGCTCGTCTACCGCATCAGCGCCGATCTGGCATTCGAGATCTTGCTCTGGCGGTCGCAGCAGACGAACACCAAACTGCGAGCGCTGGCGGCTCAGGTCGTCGCCGAACTCGAGACGATCAAGTATCAGCCGGACAGCCTGCGTCGAGAATTCGACCATTTGCTGCTGACCGTTCACGACCGCGTCGGCGGGCGCCGCGAAAGATAGCGACGGCGATTCCGCCACAAAAAGGCTTTGAACCTGCACAAACGGCCCCATCCAGACGCGTCGGAGAAGTTAATGTAAATCTGGAGGCCGCGATGAGGGTGGTGCCTGCCGCCCGCGACATCCAGGAGGTGAGTGAGGGTGGCGCTGTTGGAGGTCAAGCAGGATGTCCGCGACGCCGCGGTCGTGGTCTCCGCAGGGGGCGACATCGACTCGGGCACTGTCGACACCCTCATCACCCACCTCGACGCGGCACTCGAGGCGGCTTCCGATCATCCGACCAAAGTGCTCGTTCTCGAGTTGGCCGACGTCACGTACTTCGGTAGTGCAGGGCTCAACGCCGTGCTCGGGTGTTACGAGCGGGGCCTCTCTGACGGTGTCGCCGTCCGCCTGGTGGCCAGCAACGCCGAGGTGATCATGCCGATCGAGGTGACCAAGCTCGACAATGTTCTTCGGCCCTACCAGACCGTGACGGACGCGCTCGACGGAACCGACGGGCGGCGATGACCGGGGACGCTGAACGCGGTTTACCCGCCGCGGTTTTCGGCGCTGACCCCGATGTCGGCCGAGATCTCGCCCAGGTGGATTGGGCTGCGACGCCGCTCGGGCCACCCTCCGGCTGGCCGCAGAGTCTGCGGACCGCGGTCAGTGTGCTGTTGTCATCGCGTTTTCCGATGTGGATGGCGTGGGGCCCCGAGCTGACCTTCTTCTGCAACGCCGCCTACCGACGCGACACCCTTGGCCGCAAGTACCCGTGGGCGCTTGGCAGGCCCGCCAACGAGGTGTGGTCGGAGATCTGGGACGACATCGGCCCGCGAATCGATCGGGTGCTGTCGACCGAGCAGGCCACCTGGGATGAGGGGCTGCTGCTGTTCTTGGAGCGCTCCGGCTACCCGGAGGAGACCTACCACACGTTCTCCTACAGTCCGTTGCGCGACGACGAGGGACAGGTTGTCGGCATGCTGTGCGTGGTCAGCGAGGACACCCAGCGGGTCCTCGGTGAGCGGCGGATGGCCACGCTGCGGGACCTGGGATCCGACCCCAGCGTGATTCGCACCGAGGAAGAAAGTCTGGCCTTCGCCCACCGCCAGCTCGGTCACAACTTGCGCGACCTTCCGTTCACCCTGACCTATCTCTTCGACGACAACGGCGACGCGCGACTGGCAGGCATGAGCGGGATCGCCGCCGGGCACCCGGCTGCACCCGCTGTGCTGCCTGCCGACGGCAGTGCCATCTGGCCCGTTCAGGAGGCCGCGCGCGGAGAATCGGTGCTGATCGAACTCGACGGGGCTCCGTATTCGGAACTGCCGACCGGGGATTGGCCCGAACCACCGGTGAAGGCGTTGGTGGTCCCGCTGATCGAGCGGGGCGGCACCTCCAGCGGGTTCCTGGTGGCCGCGCTGAATCGGTATCGCCCGATAAATGAGGCGAACACCGGCTTCGTGAAGCTGGTCGCGGCACATATCGCCGCGGGACTCGGCGGCGCCAGGAGCTACCGGGCCCAGCAACAGCGAGCCGAAGAGCTCGCTGAGCTTGATCGCGCCAAGACCACGTTCTTCTCCAACATCAGCCACGAGTTCCGTACCCCGCTGACATTGATTCTCGACCCCGTTGCCGAGCTGCGCGGCCGGTCCAGCGGGTTCGACGATCAGACGCGAGAGGACCTGGATGTCATCTGGCGCAACGGATTACGTCTCACCAAACTGGTCAATACGCTCCTGGATTTCTCCCGCATCGAGGCCGGTCGCGCAGCAGGCTCGTTACGAGCCGGTGGACCTCTCGGCCGTCACGGCCGAATTGGCCAGCGTTTTCCGATCGGCCGTCGATCGGGCCGGGCTGGACTTCATTGTCGACTGTGCCGCGCTGGACGAACCCGTCTACGTCGACCGCGACATGTGGGAGAAGGTGGTCCTCAACCTGCTTTCGAACGCGCTGAAGTTCACCTTCGACGGGTCCGTCTCGGTCCGGGTGCATCGGGCGGGCGACCACGCGGTCGTGACCGTGTCCGACACCGGAATCGGTGTGCGCGCCGACGAGATGCCTCGGCTGTTCGAGCGGTTTCACCGCATCGAGTCCGTGCGGGCGCGGTCCAACGAGGGCAGCGGTATCGGCCTGGCCTTGGTGCAGGAACTGGTCAACCTTCACGGCGGCAGCATCACGGCCGAGAGCACCGAAGGCGCTGGCACCACGTTCACGATTCGCCTACCTTTCGGCTCGTCGCACCTGCCCGCCGACGCCGACGCGCCGACGGGTGGCACTCGCGCGGCTTCCGGTGGGGCTGAGCCGTACGTGCAGGAGGCTCTCCGCTGGATTCCCGGCGATATCGAACCCAGACCCGCGGAGGTCGCCGAGTCGGCGCTGACTCCCGACAATGCCAAGTTGACGGTCTCGGGCCGCGACACCACGGCGCGTGTCCTCGTCGCAGACGACAACGCCGACATGCGTGAGTATCTGGTTCGCCTGCTGAGCGGTGCCGGGTACCAGGTCGAGGCAGTCACCGACGGCGAGCAGGCCTTGGAGCGGATCCGCGCCGGCATGCCCGACCTGGTCGTCAGCGACGTGATGATGCCACGGCTGGACGGACTCGCTCTCGTGGCGGCGCTGCGCACGGATCAGCGCACCGCGGCCGTGCCGGTGGTGCTGTTGTCGGCCCGCGCCGGGCAGGAATCGTCCATCGAAGGCCTGCAGGCGGGCGCCGACGACTATCTGGTGAAACCGTTCGCCGCCGCCGAACTGCTTGCGCGCGTGCGCGCCAACATCGAACTGGCGCGGCTGCGCAACCATCAGGCCCGGTGGCGGACGGCCCTCGTCGACTCGCTGCAGGAGGCATTCTTCGTTTGCGACGACCAGGGCGCCGTCGTCGAGATCAATGCCGCTTTCACGGACGTGATGGGATACGGTCCCGAAGGGTTGCCCTACCGGCCACCCTTTCCCTGGTGGCCGTCTGCCGACACCGACCCCGACGCCCGTCGACAGGTCGAGCAGGCGTTCGCGGAACTTCTGAACGAAACCCACGGCACCTTCACGATCCCGCTGAACCATCGCGACGGGCACCGGCTCTGGGTGACGGTCACCTTCAACCACGCCGACGATCCCGACACCGGGCGACACGTCATGGTGGGTACCTTCCGTGATGTCACCGCCGATCACTACACCGTGCAACGCGAGACAGCGCTGGCCGCCCTCAATCAACAGCTCGCCCAGGCCGACACGCTCGACGACGCGGTGCAGGCGGCAGCCGAGGAACTCAGCCAGGTGTGGCGGGCGCGCCGAGTTCTGGCCGTCACCCTCCCCAATGGCGTCAAACCCGCTGTGCCGCAATTCATCTGCGTGGGTGAACCGGCGCAGTGGGCCGATCTGCCGCCGCGAACCAAACAGATGATCACGGCGCTCGGGGACGGCGATCTGCTCACCCCCGACACGACTGCGCCCGGAATCGCAGGCATTTCGCTGCAGCACCCGCGCGGTGTGCTCGTCGTGCACGTCGAGCTGTCCGAGCGCCGACCGTTCACGCCTGAAGACCACACGTTGCTCACGGTGCTTGCCGGACGCCTCGGCCAAGGACTGCAGCGGGTTCATCAACTCGACCAACAGCGTGAGACCGCGTTGGCATTGCAGAACGCCATCCTCGGACCCGCGCACCTGCCCGACGGATTCGCGGTGCGCTACCAGCCGGCCACCAGCCCACTGCAGGTCGGCGGTGACTGGTATGACGTCGTCGACCTCGACGACGGCCGCATCGCGCTGATCGTCGGCGACTGCGTCGGACACGGCCTCACCGCGGCGACGATCATGGGCCAGCTGCGAAGCGCCTGCCGCGCGCTGCTGCTGGAACGCCTCAGCCCAGGCGCAGCACTGACGGCGCTCGACCAATTCGCCGCGCGGCTGCCCGGAGCACGCTGCACCACCGCCTTCTGCGCTGTGCTCAGCCCGGATACCGGCGAGCTGGTGTACTCCAGCGCCGGGCATCCGCCCCCGATCACGGTGAAGGCCGACGGCACCACGCAATTGCTCGACCTCGCCGGGGCCACGCCACTCGGGATCTTCGTCGACCGGTCCCGGCCCGAACACCGCGAGACGCTGCCGCCGCGGTCGACATTGCTTCTCTATACCGACGGCCTGGTGGAGCGCCGACGCGAACCGCTGGACACCGGTATTTCGCGCGCGGCCGACCTGGTCCAGGAACACCGGAATACCGGTTTGGACGATCTGGCCAGACAGGTCATGTCGCGCCTCGCGCCCAGCGGTGGTTACCAGGACGATGTCGCCCTGCTGCTGTACCGCCAGCCCGCTCCGCTCGAGATGGAGTTTCCGGCCGAGGCGAGCCACCTCGCCGAAACCCGTGCCGCACTGCGCGATTGGCTTGGCCGAGCAGGCGTGGACGCCGACCAGACGCTGAAGGTGCTCATCGCCACGGGCGAAGCCCTCGCCAACTCCATCGAGCACGGCCACCGACACACCGAAGGCACGATCAGCCTCCGCGCGACGGCGCTGGCCGATCAGTTGCAGGTCACGGTGATCGATGCCGGCTCGTGGAAGACGCCGGTCGCGGCGGCGCATCGCGGGCGCGGCCTGTCGCTGATGCGAGCCCTGATGCACGACGTCACGATCCAACTGTTGCCCACCGGAACCACCGTGCAGATGCTCGCAAGGATCGCGTGATGGCCACACCCCTGAGCCTGAACACCACCGAACGCGGCGACGGCACCCGGGTGCTGACCGCGGCGGGCGAGATCGACCTGAGCAATATCGACGCTTTCACGGGCGCCTTGTCCGCGGCGGGGACCGACGGCGCGATGCTCATCGTCGACCTCAGCGGGGTGCTGTACCTGGACAGCGGCGCAATCAACGTGCTGTTCGCCAACGCAGGCCGCATCCGCTTGATCGCCAACCCGATACTGATGCCGGTGTTGAAGATCAGCGGCCTCACCGAGGTGGCAGACGTCGAACCGCAAGGTCTAGGCGGCGGTGACCTTCGCGGCCAGCGACGCCAGCTTCGCGTCGAGTTCCAGGGCGGCAGCTCGGAGTGGCTCGTTCGGTTCGACGACCATGAGTGACGACGGCACCACATAGGTCAGCGCGCTCTGCCCGTTCTCCTCCTCGGTGATCAGGAGCTCAACGGGCGCAAAGAGTCCTGCCGTGACGTCTTGACGGATCATCGTGATCGCGATCAGCGGGTTGCCGATGACTACGCGCAGCACCTTTCGGTCTATGCCGGCCTTCGCGATCCAAGCGCCGTGGTTCAACAAGGCGAACAGCATGAAGTCGCTCGGCCCGGCGTGGGATTGCACCTCGCGCTCGTAGGACTCCCAGGTCTCGAACTGCGCCGCGATCTCGTTGATGGGTACCGGCTCGTTGCCGACGTCGGCCAGTAGCGCATCGACAACCTCGTCGAAACTCCTAGTGCTGTCGAATCGCGTTCGACGACCGTGAAACGGGACCTCGGCGTTGCCGTCACTCATCTGTCCACCCTTCGTACGTGCGCTGTCGAAGGGAACAAGCAGTGCGACGCCCGTCCTATTCCTGAGTATCGCTGACTAGACTCAGCTTCTCATGATCCGGGTGCCCTAAGGCCATGCTGTTGCCCGTCCATCAGCGGTGGCGGGTCACCCTATGCCTGACCTGGGGCTACCTGGTCCTTCGGCCGCCTCATCACGACGACGCCAATGCCGGTAGCCGCGGTGCGTGGCGAAGGCGCCGGCGACGGCGGTCACGCACCACACCCCGACGGCGACGTAGGCCAGCGGCGATGACAGGTCACCGATCGACGCGCCCAACGCCGTATAGACGAACGCGCGCGGAACCGATCCGATGAACGCCCCGACGGCCATCTGCCACAGCGGAACCCCGAAGGCGCCTAATGCGTAGGAGGCCAGCGCGTCCGAGACGCCGGGAACGAACCGCTGCCCGACGACCGCCCACAGTCCGCGCCGCTGGATCAGCCGGTCGAGACGGGCGGCACGCTCCGGTCCGAGAAGCGCGCTCGCACTGGCGCGGCCCGCGCGCTTACCGATCAGGCTGGCGATGACGGCGGTGCCGACCGTCGCCCCCAGCGTCACGAACAGACCGAGAACCGGTCCGAACAGCACGCCGCTGGTGGCGGCCAGGATCGGGCCCGGCACGAACACCGCGCCGAGGACAGCGGAGACAACGACATAGGTCAGTGGGGCGGCGGGACCCGTCGCGGCGACCGTCCGCCGAAGATCTTCGACGTCGACGATGCGGGTGACGGCAACCAGATAGAACAGCCCCAGCAGGAACGCTGCGAACAGCGCGAGCCGCAGTATGTGACGTCGTCGAGAGGTGGCGGGGGTGCCTTCGCTGTCGGTCATGTCGAAAGCGATTCTCTCCCACGCCGCGTAAGGTCCGTCGCTATGACGGGTGACGATGGCGTCCCGCCGATCGAGGACTGGAACCGGTTGCTCGATGGACGCGTCGCGGTGGTCACCGGCGGCGGCGACGGGATCGGTGCCGGGATTGCCCGCCTGTTCGCCCAACACGGCGCGCTCGTCGAGGTCGCCGAGATCGACCAGGAGCGTGCAGATCGGATTCGGCACGAGGTGACGAGCGTGGGCGGTGCCCTCCGCAGTCATGTTGTCGACGTCACCGACGACGCCGACGTCGCCAGGCTCGCCGGTGCCGTTCTCGCCGAGCACGGGCGGGTCGACGTGCTGGTGAACAATGTCGGTGACTATCGACCCCTGGTGCCTTTCCATCGGTCCACGCCCGACTCGTGGCAGCAGATGTATGACGTCAACCTGCGCCACGTCTTCGCCGTCACCAGGGCGTTCGTGCCGTCCATGATCGAGGCGCATCGCGGCAGCATCGTCACCGTGCACTCGGTCGAGGGCATGCGCGGATATCCCAAAGACCCGGTCTACGGCGCGATGAAAGCGGCGGCAGCCCACTTCACCACCTGTCTCGCTGTCGACCTCGGCCGCCACGGCATCCGCGTCAACGGCATCGGCACCGACCTGGCTCAGACCCCGCAGGTCGACTACCTGACCGGATACCAGGACGTCGACGAGCTGTGGGCATCGTGGGCGCCGGTCGGACGGGTCGGCTGGCCAGAAGACCAGGCACGCGTCGCACTGTTCCTCGCGTCCGACCAGTCCGCGTTCGTCACCGGGCACAACATTCCCGTCGACGGCGGCACGAAAGCCGGTGGCGGATGGCTCTTCTCGCCGCGGGAGGGCCGCTTCGTCAACCGGTCCAGGCACCTGTGAGCGCGCCCGACGAGACGGTCGATGTCCTGGTCGTCGGCTCAGGCGGGGCCGTTGCAGGCGCCTATACCGCGGCGCGCGAAGGGCTCTCGGTTGCGCTCGTCGAAGCAACCGATCAATTCGGCGGCACCACCGCGTACTCGGGGGGCGGCGGAATGTGGTTCCCGTGCAACCCCGTACTCGTCCGCGCAGGCAGCGACGACACCGTCGACGAGGCGCTGCGGTACTACCGCAATGTCGTCGGCGACCGCACCCCGGCCGCCCTCCAAGAGGCCTATGTGCGCGGCGGCGCCGCGCTGATCGAATACCTCGAACGCGATGAGCGTTTCGTGTTCAAGATCCTGCCGTGGCCGGACTACTACGGATCGGTGGCCGGGGCGCGCGCCGACGGCATGCGACACATCGTCTGCAGGGCGCTGCCGGACAGCCGACTCGGCCGGTTCCAGGGACAGGTGCGTGGACCGCTCGACCACGAACGGCTCGGCGCGCCGCAGCCCGATCTGCTGACCGGCGGCCGAGCCCTCGTCGGTCGGTTCCTCGCCGCTATGGCCGACAATGCCGCAGTCGCAGCGCATTTGAATACCAGCCTGGTCGAGTTGATCACCGATGACGGTCGCGTGACCGGCGGTGTCGTGGAACACCAGGGCGAGCGGCGGGCCATTCGGGCGCGCCGCGGTGTGCTTCTCGCCGCGGGCGGATTCGAGCAGAGCGCTGAGATGAGGGCCGAATATGGCGTTCCCGGAAAGACATCCGACACCATGGGCTCGCCCGGCAGCCTCGGGCTGGCGCACCGAGCGGCCATGGCGGTGGGCGCAAGCACCGACCTGATGGATCAGGCGTGGTGGTCGCCGGGCCTGATCCATCCCGACGGTCGTGCGGCCTTCGCTTTGTGTTTCACCGGCGGTATCTTCGTCGACCGCGCCGGACGTCGCTTCGTCAACGAGTCGGCGGCCTACGACAGGTCGGGCCGCGAAATTCTCCGCGCGATGGCCGACGGTACGGTCAACACCCCGTATTGGATGGTCTACGACAGCCGCGCCGGTGAGCAGCCGCCGGTGATGGCGCCCAACGTGTCGTTCTCGCCGACGAGTGAGTATGTGTCCGCCGGGCTATGGCGGGAGGCTGATACGTTGGCCGACCTCGCGGCCCGAATCGATGTGCCGGCAGACAATCTCGCCGAGACCGTGCGTCGCTTCAACACATTCGTCGAGCAAGGGGATGACGAGGATTTCGGCCGCGGCCGCGAGGCGTTCGATCGGGCCTTCAGCGACGGGGCGTCGCCGCTGGTGCCGATCGACACACCGCCGTATCGCGCGGCCGCGTTCGGAGTGTCGGACCTCGGCACCAAGGGCGGGTTGCGTACCGATACGGATGGTCGTGTGCTGGGCGCCGACGGCCGGCCGATCGCCGGACTGTACGCAGCGGGCAACACCATGGCTGCCGTATCGGGAACGACGTACCCCGCCGGTGGCAATCCGATCGGGGCCTCGCTGTTGTTCAGCCACCGCGCGGCGCTGCACATGGCGGGCGAACAGTGAATCTCGAGGACCTGCAATGGTTCGTCGTGCTCGCCGAGACCGAACACGTGACCGAGGCGGCCGCCGAGTTGCACGTCAGCCAGCCGACGTTGTCACGCGCGCTGGCCCGCTTCGAGAGCCAGGCCGGGACGCCGCTTTTCGACCGGGTGAACCGGCGGCTGCGCCTGAACGCGTACGGCCAGATAATGCTGGAGCACGCGCGCCGCTGCATCGCCGAGATGCAGTCGGCATCCGAGCGCATCGCAAACTTGCGGGACCCCGACACCGGGCGGGTTCGGCTCGCCTTCCTTCATTCTCTGGCGAGTTGGTACGTTCCCGAACAGCTACGGCGATTCCGAAAGTCGCTGCCGGCGATCGGATTCGACTTGTTCCAGGGTCCTGCCCCCGAGATCACGCAGCGGGTGCGCGGTGGCCAAGCCGATATCGCCATCACCGCGCCGCGTCCGGACGGCTCCGGATTCGCATGGCGGCGACTGTATGTCGAACAGCTGTGCCTGGCCGTGCCGCATGGACACCGGCTGGCGACGAGAGCCAGGGTGCGACTCTCTGCGGCAGCCGATGAGCCGTTCGTCGCCCTCGGTGAGCAGACCGGATTGCGACAGCTCACCGACGAACTGTGGACACAGGACCACATTGACCCTCAGCATCGTGTTCGAGGCCACCGAGATCCCGACGATGGAGGCGCTCGTTGCCGCCGGCTTCGGCGTCGCCGTCGTGCCGGTGCCGCGCAGCGGCGGCGAGTCCAGGACTGTTCACGTCCCGCTCTCCAACGTCGGGGCCAAGCGCGAGGTCGGATTGGTTTGGGACCGGGAACGAAAATTGCCGCCGCCAGCGCAGCGCTTCGCCGACTTCCTCAGCAGTGATGCGGCAAACGTATGAAGATGCGAACAGACTATGCATTGGACACATTAAGAGCAGCGTCCTAACGTCCAGTCGGTGACGATCGAACAGTCGGCTCGACCGGCCTGGACGGGCCATGCCCGCGGGTCGATGGCCTACGGCCGGCTGCTCGCCGCGCTGTTCTGCGCCGGCGTCGCGACGTTCGCTCAGCTCTACTCGCCGCAGGCAGTTCTTCCGCTCATCTCCGCCGACTTGCACATCGGCGCGGCCGCCGCGGCCCTGACCATCTCGGCGTCCACCGTCGGCCTCGCCATCGGCGTGATCCCGTGGTCCACGCTCGCCGACCGTATCGGCCGGGTGCGGGCGATATCGATCTCGGTCACCGTCGCGACCGTCGTCGGTCTGCTCGTTCCGTTCGCGCCCTCCTTTGAGCTACTTCTCGCCGGGCGCTTCGTCGAAGGGCTTGTCGTCGGCGGGGTGCCTGCGATCGCGATCGCCTATCTCACCGAGGAGATCGACCCCGCGCACGCCGCAAGGGCTGCAGGCACATTTGTCGCGGGCACCACCCTCGGCGGTCTGATGGGTCGGTTGGTGTCCAGTCCCGTCGCGCAGATCGCCGGATGGCGCGTCGGTGTGTTCACCGTCGCTGTGGTGTGTGGGATCGCGGCGTTGAGTTTCGTCAAGCTCGCGCCACCACCCCGCGGCTTCATTCCGTCGAACCGCTCCGGCGCCAATCCCGAAGGCACTCTCGCTCACCGCCTGGCGGACAACCTGCGCTCGCCGCGGCAGCTCACCCTTTTTGCGCAAGGGTTCCTGCTGATGGGTGGATTCGTTGCGCTCTACAACTTCCTGGGATTCCGGTTGACCGGAGCGCCGTTCTTCCTACCGCCGTTCGTGGTCAGCCTGGTGTTCCTGGCCTACCTCGCGGGCACCTGGGCATCGTCGCGCGCCGGAGCCGAGGCCACCCGATTCGGGCGCAAGCGCGTGCTTCTGGTGTCCGTCGCGGTCATGGCCACCGGGGTCGCGATCACGTTGAGCGACAACGTGTTCGCGGTTCTAGCCGGGCTCGTGATCGCCACCGCCGGGTTCTTCGGCGCGCACTCGATCGCGGCGGGTTGGACGGGTCAGTCAGCTCCGACAGGCAAGGCGCAGGCGTCGTCGCTGTACAACCTGTTCTACTACGGCGGCTCAAGTGTCATCGGGTGGTTCGGTGGAGTGGCCTTCGACGGGCACGGCTGGACCGCGGTCGCGCTGACAATCGTGGGGCTGGCGTTCATCGCAGCGGCCGCGGCCGCGGTGATCCTGCCCAACAACTGACATGACTCAGCCCAGGCCGTGTGTCCTGGGCTGAGTTGTGTTGGTGGCCGGTTCGCCGTCAGAGGGGAAGGTCGATCGACGGCAGTGACGGGAACTTGATGTCCGGGACCTGCGGTTCGCCACCACCGGCCGGAGTGGTCGTCCCTGCTCCACCGGCCGGAGTGGTCGTCCCGGCTCCACCGGCAGGTGTGGTCGTGCCTGCTCCACCGGCAGGAGTTGTGGTGCCGGCTCCACCGGCGGGAGTGGTGGTGCCTGCTCCACCGGCGGGAGTGGTGGTGCCGACGCCACCGGCAGGAGTCGTCGTTCCGGCGCCACCGGCAGGAGTCGTGGTCCCGGCGCCGCCGGCAGGAGTGGTCGTCCCCGCGCCACCGGCGGGAGTCGTGGTCCCGGCGCCGCCGGCAGGAGTAGTCGTCCCGCCACCGGCGGGGTTCGTGGTGTCCTTCGGCTGGTCTTTCGTGTCGTTGGTTGCCGGGGCCGGGTTGGGCGCCGGGGCCGGCGCGGGGGCGGGTGCCGGGGCGAGCGCGGGGGCCGGGGCGGATGCGGTGTTCGACCGGGGTGTGGAGGGGGTGAACACCGGGATCGGGGCGGGGTTGTTGACGATGACCGGGGAGGCCGGGTCGCTGTTGGGGGTCAGCGAGGGGATCTCGATGGTGGAGGGCAGGTTGACCGTCGTCGACGGGGCGACCGCGGCGGTGGGCTGGGTGTCGTGGCTGGAGTTCATCAGGTAGACCCCGCCGAAGGCGGCAGCACCCACGACGGCCAGCCCTGCCACCATCAGCAGGCCCATGTGGGCCGAGGAGGACGCCGCGACCGGGGCGGCGGGCACCGGCATCGGCTGCGGCATCGGGGCGTAACCCTGGTAGCCGTTGTAGGTGGGGGCGTGGCTGTTGTTCTGCGGGTAGGTGGTGTACATGATCTCTCCTGGCTGTCTGAGTGGCCCGTGCGGCCGCTTTCACAGGTAGGAGCGCCGGCCCCAGATCAGTCGCACACTTTTTCCGAAATTCCTCGAAGATTTCTTTCGCGAACCCATCGACCCAGGTCAGTCCGATTTCCCAACCAGTGGCGGAGCGCTGCGATCAGGCTCTCGCGGTCTGACGATGCCCCCACCCATGCGATGTAGCCGTCGGGCCGAACGAGAACTGCCGGTCCGGCGTCGGCCCGCTCTGCCTCGACGAGGCCGGGAAGGTCGACCGATGCCGCGCCGTGTTCGCGGATCAGCACGAACCCCGCTGAGCGCTGCAAGTGCGTCAGCTTTCCTTGGCGGAGCGGGATCTGCGTCGCCCCGGTGCCGACACGTCGATCCTCACCACGTGCGTGTGCGTACCGCAGCTCGGTGCCTGCGAAGTTGCCTGCCACGGCGTCGCGCACCCGCGGCAGGCGGAGCAGCCTCGGAACGACGAGATTCCGCACCGCTCGGGCGAGGCGGGGATGCAGGGTGGTACCACGTGCCATCAGGCCGGATTGAAGGAGAACGCGCTTGCCGATCGGATGACGTTCACGGTGGTAGGTGTCGAGCACGTCGTCGGGAGCGCCGCCGAGGACGGCGTCGAGTTTCCACGCCAGGTTCGCGGCGTCCTGTATTCCGGTGTTCATGCCCTGCCCGCCCATCGGCGAATGCACATGGGCGGCGTCGCCTGCGAGAAACACACGGCCGTAACGGTATTGGGCGACCTGGCGTTCGTCACAGTGAAAGCGTGACAACCAGCCGACCTCGCGAACCCCGAGATCACGGCCCATGGCCCGGGTGAGCACGTCGATCACTTCGGCGGAGGAGGCGGGCTCGGAGTCGGGGACCTGATGGTGCCGATCCCACACCATCGCCCGGTACCACGTGCCGTCGTCGTCGCTGCGGTCGTACGGCGCGAGAAATCCGATCACGTCGCGAGGACTGCCGAGGGTGAGCTCGCCGCTCGTGGGCCCGGCGGCCAGCTTGACGTCGGCGAGCACCACCGACGACAGGATCGTCTTGCCCGGGAAGGCCGCGCCGACCAGATCCCGCACTGTGCTGTGCGCGCCGTCAGCGCCGACCACGTACGCAGCCCGCCACGTCTGGCGGTGCGCCGGATGGTCGTCATCCTTGGGTTGCGCGGTGACGGTGACCCCATCGGAATCCTGTTCGAGCGCAACCACTTCGAAGCCATGCCGGATGTCGGCACCCTGGGTGGCCGCATAGTTCAACAGGGCACGGTCGACGTTGGTCTGCGGCGTGACCGCCACGAACCGGTAATCCGAACGCAGATGTGTCAGGTCGATTCGGGCACCGGCGAAGATGGATACGCCGGGTGCCCGGTGCGCTTTCGCGAGGACGTCATCGGCGAGGCCGCGCGCGTCCAGCACCTCCAGCGTGCGGGCCATTGTCGCGAAGGCGCGACTTGACGGGTTCACATCGGGCCAGCGTTCGAGGACGACGACCGAGCGGCCGGACCGGGCGAGGTCACCGGCCGCCGTCAGTCCGGTGGGACCGGCGCCGACGACGAGAACATCGATGTCGTGCAAGGTAGCCATGGTCACGCCGCCGGAGTGGAGTCGGCCGGGTTCGGGTACCAGCGGCGGATGTCGTCGGGCGTGGAGGTCGGCGAATAGTTGAACACGAATCGGCATTCGGGGTTGGCGGCGTGCGCGGCGTTGACGATTGCCTCGAACAGCACGGTGTTGCTCGCCACGAGGCGCACACCCGCGCCGATCAACACGGCGTCGTAGCGCTTGGCGGACAGCCACATGCGGGCCTTCTGCACGCCCGCTTCGCCGGACTCGATGAGGCAGTTGTCGACCTCGTAGCCTGCCGCGAGCAAGCCGGCCACGTTGTCGCTGTTCGCCTTGGCCAACTTCTCCCTGGTCATGCCGGTGAACTGGGAGAACTCGGGTGACTGGAAGTCGACGGCGTCGGGGTGGAGCCCGATCTGGATTGCGGCGACGGTCATGACACGCTCCCTTCAGTTCAACGCTTGTTGAACTGACTTTAGGCGGTTCTCCCGACCTTGTCAACAACTGTTGAATACACTGGCGTCATGGCTTCGAGGACGCGGGATCCGGCCGCCACGAAAGCCGCCATCCTGGCCGCCGCGCGGATGCAGTTCGGACAGAGCGGTTTCGAGAAGACGACGATCCGGTCGGTTGCTTCGGCCGCCGGCGTCGATCCGGCCTTGGTGATGCATTACTTCGGAAACAAGGACGGCCTATTCGGCGCGGTGTCACGTCTCGACATTTCGCCACCGGATCTGTCGGGGGTGGCGCCTGAAGACGTGGCTGAGGTGATGTTGCCGATGTTCGTCGAGGTATGGGGTCCCGATGGGCCGTTCCTGCCGCTGCTGCGGGCAGCGTCGTCGAGCCAGGCGGCGGCCGACGCGCTGCTCGACGTCTTCGCCCGGCAGGTCGCGCCCGCGTTGGCCGACGTGGCGATCGACAGGCCGGCCGAGCGCGCTGCGCTCATCGGTGCGCACCTGCTGGGCATCGCGGTCGCGCGCTACATCGTCGGGATCCCACCGCTTGTCAGCATGGACGACAGAGATCTGGCGCAGTGGCTCAAACCCGTTCTGACGCACTATCTCACCGATCCGGCGCCTGCGCGACTGGCATAGTGGCCGAATGTTCAAGCAAGTCTGTTTCTTCCGCAAGCGGCCGGACATGTCGATGGATGAGTTCATCGACTACTACGAGAACCAGCACTCAAGGCTGTCCGAGCGGCTCAACCGGTCGCCGTCCATCCCGAATGCGGTGCGTTACGTGCGGCGCTACCTGACGCCCGAGCGCAATCCCGTCACAGGCGAGGTGCTCGACCCCGGCTACCACTGCATCATGGAGATCTGGTGGAACAGCCGGGAGGACTTCGAGAACTCACAGCGGGTCATCGCCGATCCGAACCGACTGCCGTCCATCCTGGAAGACGAGGCGAAGTTGTTCGCCACACACAGCAACCCGATGTGCTCGGTGGTGGAGTACGACTCGCCGATGGGTCCGAACGGCGAGACCCCCCGCGTCGAGCTCGTCTACGAGGACTGAAGGTCTGACTCGCGGAACACGTCGATGGCCGTGACGGGCTCGAGCATGACGACGGGAATGTGTCGGGTCGTCGATCTCTGATAGCTGAGATAGGGCGGGTAGACGGACACCATGAAGTCCCAGATCCGGTGTCGCTCTTCGTCTTTGGGTTCGCGCCAGGTGGCGCGAAAGGCTTGGGTGGCAATCTGGACGTCGATGTGCTGACTGGCGCGCAGGTTGAGGTACCACTCGGGATGGTGGTCCGACCCGCCCTTCGAGGCGACGATCACTACCTCTCCGCCGATGTCGCCGTAGATCAGCGGAGTGATGCGCGTCGTTCCTGACTTGCGGCCCTGCAGCCGGATCAAGCAGTGGGTCGTGAAGGCGTGCCCGCCGACCTCGGTGATGTCCATGACGTGGCCTTGTGCGCCGCCCGATCGGAGGTACATGTCGCGGTGCCTGACCATCCAGTCGCTGCGCTCTTGCCGGATGGCTGCGGCTGAGTCATTGCTCATGGCACCATCTTGCACGTGACCGAGGCGAGCGCCCCAGCGATTACTGGGATCCATCATTTCTCCGTTACCGTGCGCGACATCGAAGCCAGCGTGGCCTGGTATCAGCGGGTGTTCCGCGCTGACCGAGTGCCGATGACGTTTCCGCACTACGAACGGGAGGACACCGGCTACGGTGTGCTGCTGCTCGAGCCGCGCTCCGGCCTGGCGATCGGGCTGCACACGAATACCGGGAACAACGGCGCGCAGTTCGACGAGGCCCAAACCGGATTGGACCACGTCGGGTTCAATGTGGCCGGGGCCGCCGAGCTCGATGCGTGGGCAGCTTGGCTTGACGAACTCGGCGTCGAGCACTCCGGCGTCAGAACCGGGAACGAGCCATTTGCCTTCGCGACATTGGTTTTCCGCGACCCGGACAACATCCAGCTGGAGTTGTTCGCGGTCCTCTAGATTCCTGCTCGGTCAGGCATCGAAGTCCGTGCCGCCACTGAGGCGTTCCCATGTGGCGATTTCCTTCGCACGCTCGTCCGCGACGTAGCGGTAGAGGGCGAGAGCGTCGGGTCCCAGCAGCAGGAAGCCGGGCGGGTCGCTCGATTCGACGGCGGTCATGATCGCGGCGGCTGCCTTGGCGGGATCACCTGCCTGGTTGCCGTGCATGGTGTCGTGCTCTTTCCGGCGCTGCCCAGCCGTGTCCGCATAGTCTCCGATGACCGTCGTCGACTGGGTGAGTGAACGTCCGGCGAAGTCGGTGCGAAACGCGCCCGGCTCCACAACGGTGACCGAAATGCCTAGGGGTGCAAGCTCTCCCCGCAGCGCGCCACTCATGCCTTCGATGGCTGCTTTCACCGCCGCGTAGTAGCCGGAGCCCACCGGGGTGACTTGAGCGCCGATCGACGAGATGTTCACGATGGCA
This sequence comes from uncultured Actinomycetota bacterium, assembly GCA_963813275.1. Classification (GTDB taxonomy): domain Bacteria; phylum Actinomycetota; class Actinomycetes; order Mycobacteriales; family Mycobacteriaceae; genus Mycobacterium. The sequence continues at coordinate 695,610 of CAWEYH010000014.1, forward strand.
CCCGAACGGCGTTCTCTCATGCCGGGCAGCAGGGCCTTGATCATCGCAACGGTGCCGAAGAAGTGCGTTTCGAACAGTGAGCGGACGTCGGCGTCGTCACCCTCCTCGACAGCCGCTCGGTAGCCATAGCCGGCATTGTTGACCAGCACGTCCACGCCACCGAATCGATCCTGGGCCTGCTGCGCGGCGGAGGCGACTTGCTGCGGGTCGGTGACGTCAAGCGCCACCGCGAGGACGCGATCGGGGGCGGGGTCTGCCAGATCGGCGACTTTGGCGACGTCCCGCGCAGAGACGACGGCGTTATGTCCCGCGCCGATGACGGCTTCGGCGAGTGCGCGACCCAGTCCTGTCGAGCACCCGGTGATCAACCAGGTCGACATGTCCCTTGCTCCCTGTCAGAGAATCTCGGTGATCTCGTTCTTCAGCGCTTCGGCGTCGGTGCCGAAGACGGCTTGGACGCTGTTGCCGACTTCGATGACGCCCGCGGCGCCGAGGCTTTTCAGCCGAGCCTGGTCGACCTTGCTCTTGTCGGCGACCTCCATGCGCAACCGGGTGATGCAGGCGTCCACGTTGACCAGGTTCTCCCTGCCGCCGAACGCCGCGATCACCTGCTCGGCCTTGCTGTCGGCGGCGACCGGTGCGCTGACCGTCGCAGTTGCGGTCGCCGCGCCGGAACGGCCCGCGGCGACTGCCTTCGAGGACCCGACACCCTCGCCGAGGTTCGCTTCTTCCTCGGCCTCGAACTCGTCTTCCGGCTCGCGCCCGGGAGTTCTCAAGTTCCATCGCGTGATGGCAAACCGGAACAGGAAGTAGTAGACGGCGAAGAACACGACGCCCATCACGACGAGCAGCGGGATGTTCTTGGCGGCAGGGGCCGTGCCGTACAGAAGCAGGTCGATGAGACCGGCGGAGAACGAGAAGCCGAGGTGTATGTCGAGCAGGTATGCGATGGCCAGGGACAGGCCCGTGAGCACCGCGTGGATGAGATACAGCGGGAACGCGACGAACATGAACGCGAACTCGAGGGGCTCGGTCACCCCGGTCAGGAACGCCGTCAGCGCCGCCGCCGACAGAATGCCGACCGCCACCTTTCGCTGCTTCTTGTTCGCGACATGGATCATCGCGAGCGCGGCGGCGGGCAGCCCGAACATCAGGATCGGGTAGAACCCCGATGTCAGGATGCCTGCGCTGGGGTCGCCTGCGGCGAATCGGGTGAGTTCACCGGTGACGGCCTTGCCGCCGCCTGGCGGTTGATAGTCGCCGTAGAGGAACCAGATGTAGGAGTTCGGGATGTGGTGCAGCCCGAGCGGAATCAGCATCCGGTTGGCGAACCCGTAGACGAACGCCCCAAGAGCGCCAGAGCCGCCGATGAACCTGCCGAGTCCCGTCAGGCCGGCATCGAAGAGCGGATAGAAGTAGCTCATGACGAACCCGAGGAACAGGCAGGCCAACGACACCACGATCGGGACGAACCTCCTGCCTCCGAAGAATCCGATGTAGGACGGCAATTGGATGGTGTGGTAGCGGTCGAAGAGCCAGGCGGTGAGCAGGCCGACCACGATTCCGGCGAACACGCTGTAGTTGATCTGGGCCTGCTCGCCCGCCTTGTCGACCTGGCCTGCGAGGACGATCGGCGACATCGTCTTGAACACCGCCTGGACCACCAGGTAGCCCACGACGGCCGCCAGTGCGGTCGAACCGTCCGCCTTCCTGGCGAATCCGATGGCGACACCGACGGCAAACAGCAGCGGCAGGTTGGTGAACACCGCGTCGCCTGCCGCGCTCATGGCCTGGAAGAACGGCCCGATGACCGGCGCCTTGATTCTGCCCAGCAGGTCGGGCTGGCCCAGCCGCAGCAGGATCCCCGCCGCTGGCAGCACCGCAATCGGCAGCATCAGGCTCTTGCCCAGGCGCTGCAGCTGCGCGAAGCCCGGGATACGCAAACCTGACTTAGCCTGTGCTCCTTGCGGTTTCGCCATATCGCTCATTCGGGTCACCCTCCTGTACCGCAATCATCACTGCCGCCGAAGCTGAGCGGAAGCCTAGACCAGAACGCGTGAACTTGAGACCGTCTTGCGGGCACACTCGTATTGTTTGGTGCGTGAGCAAGACGCTGGTCCTGGCCCCGGTTGCGGGGCGCGCAGTCGCGCTCGAGGACGTACCCGACCCGGTTTTTTCCCAGGGCATGGTGGGCTATGGGGCGGCCGTCGACCCACCGCGAGGGGTGATCGACGCGGTTGCCCCGGTCAGCGGCAAGCTGTTGAAGCTGATGCCGCACGCCTACATCGTCATGACGCCCGAGAACGTGGGCATCCTCGTCCACCTCGGACTGGACACCGTGGCGCTGAAGGGCGAAGGCTTCACCACACACGCCAGCCAGGGCGACGACGTCACCGCGGGTCAGCTCATCATCACCTACGACGTTCCGGCGATCGAGGCCAAGGGCCTCAATCCGATAGTTCCCGTCGTGGTCATGGACGAGCGCGAGAAGGAGAACGTCGCCCCGTCCGACGTGGTCACCACTGGAGCCGATATCGACTTGGGCGCAGAGCTTTTCACTGCGAACAAGTAGATGGAAGTCGTCATCCTGGCTGACGCCGAGGAGATCGCCAGCGTTGCCGCCGACGCGATCGGCGCACTGCTGGATCGTAAACCCGACGCGGTGCTCGGCCTGGCCACCGGGTCGTCACCACTGGCGATCTACGACGAACTCGCTGCGCGCTTCGACGCCGGAGAGATCTCGTTTCGTCAGGCCCGCGCATTCACACTCGACGAGTACGTCGGGCTACCCGCTGACCACCCACAGCGCTACCGGACCGTGATCGAGGACGTGTTCGTGTCCCGGGTGGATTTCGTTCCCGGGGCCGTCGAGGGTCCGGACGGCCTGGCTGCCGACATCCCCGCCGCATGCGCGGCCTACGAGAACGCGATCCGCGCGGCGGGCGGCGTCGACCTGCAGATCCTCGGGATCGGCACCGACGGGCACATCGCGTTCAACGAGCCAGGGTCCTCGCTGGCCTCCCGAACCCGAATAAAGACACTGACCCGGCAGACCCGCATCGACAACGCCCGCTTCTTCGACGGCGACCTCGACTCGGTGCCGACCCACTGCCTGACCCAGGGACTGGCGACCATCATGGATGCTCGGCACGTGATCCTGGTGGCGACCGGTCGCGGCAAGGCCGAAGCGGTGCACCATCTGGTGGAGGGCGCCGTCAGCGCGCTGTGGCCCGCGACCGTGCTGCAGCACCATCCGCATGTCACCGTGCTGCTCGACGACGCCGCGGCCCGCCGGTTGCAGCTCGTCGACTACTACCGCGAAACGTATCTGTCCAAGCCGGAATGGCAGGGTATCTGAGGCGGCTCGATGCTGATCACCGCCGACACCCTGCTGACGGGCCGAGAACTGTTGCGGCCCGGATGGATTGAGGTGTCACAAGGTCTCGTCGACGCCGTCGGAGCGGGTGATGCGCCCCGGCCTGCGGACCACGCTCTTGGTGCGGTGACAGTGGTGCCGGGTTTTGTCGACACGCATCTGCACGGCGGGGGAGGGGCGAATTTCTCCGCCGCGTCGCATGCCGAAACGTCAATCGCGGTGGCGTTTCACCGCAGGCACGGCACCACCACGCTCGTCGCTTCGTTGGTCACCGCCGGCCCGGTCGAGTTGCTGCGCCAGGTCGAGGGGCTGGCAGGCGATGTTCGCGGCGGTCTGCTCGACGGCATTCATCTCGAAGGTCCGTGGCTTTCCACCAACCGGTGCGGCGCCCACCAGCCGTCGCTGATGCGCGACCCGGACTCCGCCGAGATCGCCCGTGTTCTCGACGCGGGCGGCGAGGCCATCCGGATGGTGACCATCGCGCCGGAGCGCGACGGTGCACTCGCGGCCGTTCGACAATTCGTCGACGCGGGCGTCGTTGCCGCCGTCGGACACACCGACGGGAGCTACCAGCAGGCGCGGGCCGCGATCGATGCCGGCGCAACGGTGGGGACGCACCTGTTCAACGCGATGCGCCCGATCCAGACCCGTGAGCCCGGCCCGGTGATCGCGCTGCTCGAGGACCCCCGGGTGACGGTGGAATTGATCACCGACGGCGTGCACGTGGATCCGGCGCTGTATCGGCACGTCTGCCGCAGCGCCGGGGGAGATCGGGTGTCCCTGGTGACCGACGCGATGGCCGCCGCCGGAATGTCCGACGGCCGTTATCGGCTTGGGCCGTTGGCCGTCGATGTCGTCGGCGGGGTTGCGCGCGTGGCCGATTCGGACACCATCGCGGGCAGCACCGCCACCATGGACCACCAGTTCAGGTTCGCGGTCGGCCACAGCGGGCTTGCGCGGGACGAGGCGCTGCTGGCCGCCGTGCGTCAAGCATCGCTGAATCCGGCTCGCGCATTGGGACTCCCGTGCGCGGGTCTGGCGCCAGATGCTGCCGCCGACCTCGTGGTGCTTGACGACGATCTCGCCGTCGCAGGGGTGCTGCGTCGCGGATCGTGGATCGTCGAGCCGGGAACGACCTAGGGTTGGGCCGTGGACCTGCTGCTCGGAATCGACATGGGGACGGGAAGCACGAAGGGGCTACTCGTCGACCCATCCGGTGCCGTCGTGGCATCGGAGTCGGTGTCGCATTCGATGCAACTGCCCCGGCCGGGCTGGGCAGAAGTCGACGCCGAGGCGATGTGGTGGCGAGAGGTGTGCGATATCAGCCGTGCGCTGACGTCGCAGATGCCGACCGGATCGGCCATCGCCGGAATGTGCGTGAGCGGAGTCGGGCCGTGCCTCGTGCTCTGTGATGACGACCTACGGCCATTGCGGCCCGCGATCCTGTACGGCATAGACACCCGTGCAACCACCGAGATCGACCTGCTGACAGCCGAATTCGGTGCCGACAACGTCCTCGAGCGGGCGGGCACGGTGCTGTCCAGCCAAGCGGTCGGGCCGAAATTGGAGTGGGTGCGACGCCACGAACCGGACGTTTTCGACCGCGCGACGCGATGGTACGGCTCGAACTCCTTCATCACGGCCAAGCTCACCGGCGAGTACGTGATGGACCATCACACCGCAAGCCAGTGCGACCCGTTGTATGCCACGCACGACTTCGCCTGGAACACCGAATGGGCACCGCGACTTTGTGGGCACCTTCCGATTCCGCGGCTGGTGTGGCCCAGCGATGTCGTCGGCACCGTGAACGAGGCGGCCGCAGCGGCATCCGGTGTGCCCGCAGGCACACCGGTGATCGCGGGCACCGTCGACGCATACGCGGAGGCGTTCTCGGTCGGCGTTCGACGACCGGGCGACCGGATGCTGATGTACGGGTCGACCATGTTTATCGTCCAGATCATCGACACCTATTTCACCGATCCCGCGTTGTGGACCACGGCCGGGGTTGAGCGCGAAACGCTGGCGCTGGCAGCGGGCACGTCCACAGCGGGCAGCCTCGTCGGATGGTTGCAGGCGGTCACCGGGGGTGCGCCGCTGGAGACCCTGATCGCCGAGGCGGATGCGGTTCCGCCGGGTAGCGAGGGCCTGGTGGCGTTGCCGTACTTCGCGGGCGAGCGCACACCCGTCTTCGACCCTGACGCCCGTGGTGTGTTCGCCGGACTCACATTGCGCCACGGCCGCGGACACCTGTTCCGCGCTGTGTACGAGGGCATTTCGTACGGGGTGAGGCAGATTCTCGAGAGGTTCGACGCCGCGCAGGCCGCGACCCGTACCGTGGCGGTCGGCGGCGGCTTGCGCAGTCCGCTGTGGGCGCAGACGCTGACCGACATCACGGGCAGTCCGCAACTCGTACCGGAGCAGGCCATCGGCGCCAGCTACGGCGATGCGCTGCTGGCGGCGATCGGTGTGGGTCTGGTGCCGCCCGATACCGACTGGGCCAAGATCGCCTCGGAGCTCACTCCTGATCCGGCCAACCATGCCCGCTACGACGACTTATACCGGACGTGGCTTGAGTTGTATCCGGCCACAAAGCATTTGGTACACCAGCTGGGAGAGGCGAGCAATGGCCGATGATGATCTGGCGTCCGGGTTTCAGAGCGTCGACCACGCTTCGGATTTCGAGGTGTTCTCGGGCTGCCTGAGCCTGATCGACTCGCTGCCGTTCTTCGCCGAATGCAAGCGCGACAGTTACGACCTGCTCGGCGCCATTCCAGGTCATCGGATTCTCGAGGTCGGTTGCGGGCTCGGAGACGACGCCGCCGCGTTGGCGAGACGCGTTGCGCCCGGCGGGGCGGTCGTCGCCGTCGACGGCAGCCAGGCGATGATCGACGCAGCCCGCGAGCGCCACGGCGACGTAGCGGGACTGTCGTTCGAACTTGCCGACGCAACCCAATTGCCATTCGGCGACGCGAGTTTCGATGCTTGCCGGATCGATCGAGTGCTGCAGCACATCCCGGATCCCGCTCGTGCCATCGCCGAAATGGTCCGCGTGCTCCACGCCGACGGCGTTCTGGTGGCGTTCGACAACGACTGGGAGACGCTGACGGTCGACTCTGCCGACCGCGCCTTGACGCGCACCATCCTGAACGCCTGGTGCGATCGCTTCCCGTCCGGCTGGATCGGCCGCAGGCTGGTGCCGCTGTTCCTCGAGGCCGGTCTTCATGACGTCGCCACACAACCGAAGACCTTGGTGCTGCGCGAGCTGGACGTCGCCGACCGGATCTTCAGCTACTTTGCGACGGCCGAGCGACTGGCACAGGAGGGCGTGATCGGCCGGGCTGATCTCGGGCGGTGGTCAGACGAACTGCGGGCGGCCGACGCAGACGGGCGGTTCTTCACTTCGTATACCGGGTTCCTGGTGTCCGGCCGGCGCGCTGCGCCGTGAAGCCCCGCACCACGTGGCTGCGCACGAACTCGATGACGACCTCGTCGTTGTCCATGTCCAGGGTCGCCGACGGCGTGCTGAACAACGAGAAGAGCATCCGCGCGAACCATTCGCCTGCGGCCGCGACGTCAAGGTCCTTGCGCACCTCGCCGGTGAGCTTGGCCGCGACGAGGTAAGGCGTGAGGAACTCGGTACATTCGCGCAGCAGCACCGCTGCGTTCTTGGTGAGCAGCAGGCTCACTTCGTATGCGTCGAAGTACTTCTCGGGCTCGAAGAATCGCCTGGCTCTGGTCACGAACACGGCCGCGAACGTCAGCTTGTCCTCCAGCGACTCGCCCTTGCCCATCGCCTTTGCCATCTCGCGGTAGAACTTCTGAGACGAATGCTCTGCGCACGCTTCGACGATTTCGGCCTTGTCGCGGAAGTACTCGTACACCGTGCTCCGTGAGACGTCGGCCGCCCGCGCGATGTCGACGACGGTCGTCTTGTCCAGACCGTGTCTGCCGAAGCACGCCATGGCGGACTCGATGATGAGTTCGCGGGTGTCGGTTGCGGTCGTCGGCGAAGTCATGTCGGTGCGAGGATCAACGCACTCGTCGGTACGCCGGTGCCGGAGGTCACCAGCACATGTTCGACGCTGTCGACCTGGTTGCAGGAGGTGCCACGGACCTGGCGGACGCCTTCGGTGATGCCGTTCATGCCGTGGATGTACGCCTCGCCGAGCAGGCCACCGTTCGTGTTGATCGGCAGCTCCCCGCCGAGGGACAGCCGTTCGATCGTCGCGAAGTCCTTCGCCTCACCGCGCCCGCAGAAACCCAGTTCTTCGAGTTGCGCGAACACGAACGGGGTGAAGTGGTCGTAGAGGAATGCCGTCTGGATGTCGGTTGGCTTGAGACCCGAATCGCGCCACAGCTTCTCGGCGACGACACCCATTTCGGGCAGCCCGGTGATGTCCTCGCGGTAGTAGCTCGTCATCATCTCGCCCTCGGCCGCCGCGCCCTGCACGGCGGCGGTGATCACCGCCGGCGGCTGGCGAAGGTCGCGTGCGCGCTCGGCGCTGGTGACGACGATCGCGACGCCTCCGTCGCTCTCCTGGCAGCAGTCGAGCAGCCGCAGCACGGGTTCGACGACCCATCGCGATTTCTGGTGATCCTCGATGGTGATCGGCCGTTCGTAGAACCAAGCATCCGGATTGCGCGCCGCATGGGCGCGGTCGACGACCGAGATCCGGCCGAAGTCCTCGTTGGTGACGCCGTAGGTGGACATGTAGCGCTGGGCGTGCAGTGCCACCCACGCCGCAGGCGTCAACAGCCCGAACGGCGCGTAATTCGCCATGAACAGCGGTGTTTCGCCAGTCGGTCGCGCCGTCGAGCCGCCGAACCGGAACCCGGACCGCTCGTTGAATGCGCGGTAACACACCACGGCGTCGGCGGTGCCCGTCGCCACGGCCATCGCGGCCTGCACTACCGTGCCCGCAGCCGCCCCGCCGCCGTGGTGGACTCGGCTGAAGAACGTCAGGTCGCCGATGCCGACGTTGCGCGCGATCTCGATCTCATCGCTCGAGTCCATCGTGAAGGTGACCATGCCGTCGACATCGCTGGGTCGCAGTCCGGCGTCGTCGATCGCGGCTTTCACCGCCTCACAGGCGAGTTGGAGCTCGCTGCGCCCGGACTCCTTCGAGAATTCGGTCTGGCCGATGCCCGCGATGGCGGTCTGTCCGCTGATCGAGCTCATGCGATCCTGTCGCTCTCAGTTTGTGCTCCTCGCGTGCGCGAAAGCAGGCTGACGGTCGCCGTCCCCGACACGTGGTCGCCCAGGCTGTTGCTGCCCTTGAAAGCGACCTCGATGAGCCCCTCACCGTCTGCGCCCTCGGACGTGCCGGTGACGCTGCCGGTGAATCGCAGTGGATCGTTGGGGAAAGCGGGCACACCCAACCGGATCGCCAACTTCTTGACCATCGCTTCGGGACCGGCCCAGTCGGTGAGGAAGCGCACGCACAACCCGTTGGTGGTGAGGATGTTCATGAACATGTTGGGCGACCCCTGCTTCTTCGCGAACTCGGGATCGTGATGCACCGGCATGAAGTCGCGTGATGCGATCGCACCTGCGACGATCACGGTTGCGGTAACCGGGATCTCCAGGGGCGTGAGCTCGTCACCGACTTTGATGTCGTGCCAGTCGAGCGTCGTGGTGCGAGAAGTGTGCGAAGGCACAGTAGTCATTTCCTTTCACTCACGTAGACAGCGCCGAGTCGCGCCAACTGCGCCGACGCCGAACCGAGCGCCAACTCGTTGTGCTTGGCCCACAGGAAGTAACGGAACAGGGGATAGGTGGTGTCGATGCCGATTCCGCCGTGAACCTGCTGAGCCGTCGCCGCGACTCGCGCCCCCGCCTCGGCCGCCCAGAACTTCGCGATCGCGGCCTCGCGACCCGGTGGCCGATCCTGTCCGAGGAGCCAGGCGGCCTGCCACATGGTCCACCGGATCGCCTCGACATCGATGAACGCATCGGCCATTCGCTGCTGCACGGCCTGGAAGCTGCCGATCGGCCTGCCGAACTGTTCGCGTTCGGTGGTGTAGGAGGCGGCGATGCGCAGCGCGCGCTCCGTCACCCCGAGCTGGATCGCGCACAGCCCGACGATCGCGCGGGCGTACAGCGCGTCGATCATCTCGGCGCCATTGCCGTGAAGCCGGCTGGCATCGGAAGCGACTGCGCCGTCCAGGTTTACATCGGCGTGCGGCTCACCATTGGTCGTCACAACGGACCGGATCTCCACGCCATCGGCATTCGCATCGAGCAGGAACAGGCCGACCTCACCGTCGTCGAGCATGGCGGGGATCACGATCGTCTGGGCGATTTGGGCCGCGGGCACCAGCTCCTTGGCTCCGTCGAGGCGCCAGCCGTCGCCGTCGCGGCGGGCGGTGGTCGCGGGTGTGGTGGGATCGGAGCGCCCCGGCTCGGTCAACGCCGCGGTGAGCAGGCGACCGCCGGCGACCACGTCGGGAAGGTATGCCTGCTGCTGGCTGTCGTCGCCATGCCGGGCGATGGTGTCGGCGCCGAGAAGAAGGGTGGCGTATACCGGCACCGGCGCGACACTGGCGCCCACCTCGCTGAGAAGCAGCGCCAGCTCGAAGAAGCCGTGACCGCTGCCACCGGCGTTCTCGGGCAACGCGATTCCGAGCAGGTCGGCGGTAGCCAGTTCACGCCACAGTGCGGCGTCGTAGCGCACATCGCCGGCTTCGAGTTCGGTGAGGTGTTCGGGAGTGGCCCGATGCTCGAAGAGTTGGCGTGCGACCTTGGCGATCGTTTCCTGCTCTTCGGTGAAGGTGAAGTCCATGGTTCTGCGCTTCGCCTACCGGGCCGGCCGGAACTGGTGCAGCACCAGATCGTTGCCGTCGAGGGTGCCGAACGTCTCGTAGAAGACCTCGACGGGCATGCCGACTTCGACATCCTCGGGCGCGACCTCGCGCAGGTTGGACACCAGGCGCACACCCTCCTCGAGTTCGACGAGCACGACGATGTAGGGGTACTCCATCAGCGGCATCGGGGGATGCTGCGGCATCACGTAGCTGTATACGGTGCCGTTGCCGGAGGACTCGATGGTGTCCCACTCGAGTGAGTTGCACGCCGGGCACATCGGTCGCGGCGGCTGCCGCAGCGCCTGACATCCTTTGCATCGCTGGATCAGTAGCTTGTGGTCGCGCACCCCGTTCCAGAAGAACTCGCTGTCGGGGCTGACAGTCGGTGCCAGTCGGGTCGCCATCAGTCCCCAGCCGTTCCGGCGGGGGCCCTGTTGGCCTTGAATCGGAACACGCGAAACCGCTGCTTGCCCAGCACCTCACCGTTCTGGTCCGTATAGGTCGACAGCCAGGTGATGAAATGCCCGGTGCCCAGCGAGGTCTTCTTCTCATCTGAGATGTCCTCGAAAACCTGCGTCACGGAGATGACGTCGCCGAGTCGCGGATAGCGTTCGATCTCGAACTCGGAGTTGGTCGCCACGATGCCGGTGTAACCGGCTTCCTCGATGAATGACGCCGGGTTCTTGCCCATCTCGATGGGAACACCGCCGCGTTCGGCGATGCCCTCGATCTTCGGAGCGGGCATCGTCCACGCCTGGAGCATGACGGGCGGAGACACGATGCCGCCGAATCTCGACTTCTCCGCGAACTCGGGGTCGAGATAAGCCGGGTTCATGTCAGAAAGCGCATGGGCCCAGTGCCGAATCATCGGCTGGTTCACCGGGTCCGGAGCAATCGTCGGCTTGCCGGACCCACCGGTGGGCTTGCCGATGAGCGCGTCGAGCTTCTTGCGGAACTCGTCCTTGTCGTCTGTCACTTGTTGTCCCCATTCTGTGTTGCTCGAAGATCGCGCGGCGCACGCGGCATGAAAAGCCCTGCCATCGCGATGATGTCGCGCTGGAGCTCGTTGGCCCCGCCGCCGAACGTGTTGATCACCGCGACCCGGTACGCGGACTCGAGAGCACCCCGCAACGGTGCGTTGTCGCCCTTCCTGATGCCACCGCGATCCAGCACTTCGAGCAACTCTCGGGCCACCTGCTGCGTCAGCTCGGTGCCGAAGACCTTGACCGCCGACGCTTCGCCCATGCCGAGCGCGCCCTTTGTCATCGCGGCGTTGACTCGCAGGTTCATGATCTTGTACGCCGCGACCTGTGCCTCGACTCGGGCCAGGGCCTGTTGCACCCACGGCTGGTCGACGACGCGGCCGCCGTCGAGTTCTGTGGTCTGCGCCCACTTCACGGTCTTCTCGAACAGCGGCTCGAGTGCTCCCATGTTGCCCAGCGCCGCACGCTCGAAGTTCAGCTGCGTCGTGATCAGCCGCCAGCCCTCGTTCTCCTCGCCGACGATCGAGCTGGCGGGCACCCGCACATCGTCGTAGAACGTGTAGAAGGTGGACACACCGGGCATGGTGTGCAACGGCTTCCAGGAGAATCCGGGCGACGACGTCGGCACGATGAAGATCGAGATGCCCTTGTGCTTCTTGACGTTGGGATCGGTGCGCGCCGCGAGCCAGATGTAGTCGGCGTACGCCGCGCCACTGGTGAACATCTTCTGGCCGCTGATGATGAAATCGTCGCCGTCGCGCACGGCGGAGGTCCGCAGCGACGCCAGATCGCTGCCCGCCGACGGTTCGGAGTAGCCGATCGCGAACTCGACGGTGCCCGCCAGGATCGCGGGCAGGAACGTCTGCTTCTGATTCTCGGTTCCGCAGCTCGCGAGCGTTGGTCCGACGGTGTTCAGCGTGACCAGTGGGATGGGGGCGTTGACCCGCTGTGCCTCTTCGAAGAAGATGAACTGCTCCAGCGCGGTAAAGCCCTGTCCACCATATTCTTTGGGCCAGCCGACGCCCAGCAGGTGGGCATCGCCGAGTGCGCGGACACACTCCTTGACGCTGTCGCCACCCTCAATCCGTCCTGCGACCGCGGCGATGCGGTCAGGCGTCATCACCGCCTCGAGCGCGGCGCGAATCTCGGTGCGCAACTGCTTCTGTTCCGGCGTGAAGTCCAGATACACGCTCAGCTCCCCGCACCGAGTCGCACAGGCATCCGCTTGACGCCAGGCACCATGGTGGCCCGCATTCGGTCGACATCGCCGACCAGCTCGAGCTCGGGGTACCGCCCGAGCAGCACCTCGAAGAAGACGCGGGCTTCGAGGCGGGCCAGTTGGGCACCGATGCACGAGTGCTCCCCGCAGCCGAAAGCGATGTGGGGGTTGGGGTGCCGGGTGATCGTGAAATCCTCTGCGTCGGAGCCGAATATCTCCTCGTCGCGATTGGCGGATCCGTAGAGCATGACGACGGCGTCGCCCGCACGGATGAGCTGCCCGCGAATCTCGACGTCAACCGTCGCCGTGCGGGCCATGTGCGTCACCGGGGTGGTCCACCGCAGCATTTCCTCTACCGCGCCGGGAATCAGCGAGGGATCGTCGACGAGCCGCGCGCACTGGTCGGGATGCTCGATCAGCGCCAGCGTGCCGAGCGCGATCAGGTTGCGGGTGGTCTCGTTGCCCGCCACCAGTAGCAGGAAGGCGAAGTTCAGCAGGTCTTCGTCGGTCAGCTTGGCGCCGTCGACCTCGGCGGTGGTCAACACCGACAGCATGTCGTTTCGCGGCTCGGTGCGCCTTGCGGCGATCAGTTGCTGGAAATACTGGAACAGCTCGCCCACAGCCACAAGTGAATCCATCTCGATCTCGGGGTCGGCGTTTCCGGTGCAGGCGTCGGACCAGCGGCGGAACTGCTCCCAATCATCAGGCGGTGCACCGAGCAGTTCGGCGATCATCCGGGTGGGCAGCGGCGCGGCGAGCTCTTCGGCGAACTCGTGAGTGGATCCGGACAAGACGTCGTCGAGTATTCCGTAGACGATCTCGCGCACCTTGGGCTCGAGGATCGCCACCTGGCGTCGGGTGAATCCGGTGTTGATCAGCTTGCGCAGCTGACGGTGCCGCGGCGGGTCGGTGAAGATGAGATTGCCTTCTTGCACCGGGTTCGGCATCACGGGGTCCGGGATCGTGATGCCCTTCGTCGAGGAGAACAAGTTGGGGTTGGTCGACACGTGCCGGATGTCCTCGTACTTCAGCAGCGCCCAGAACTTGGTGACGTCGTTCCAGCACACCGGCGCGTGCGCGCGTAATTCCTTGTATGCCGGATACGGGTCGCCGATGAAGAAGTCGGGGGAATGCAGGGGGAACGTTGTAGGCAACCAGGGCCTCCCTCGACATCCGTGTCGGACAGATTGGTCAAATCTGTTGGATTTACACTGTGTCTACCCGCCATCGATTGTGCTGTCAATACTCGGTGATCTGTTGGTTCACAGGTCGGTTGGATGCAAGCGATTGACGCCGCCTGTCCGACAGGTGTAGACCATGTGTTGATCCACTGAGCTCGGTGAGGAGCAGGTATGGCTGACCCGCTTCGACTTGTCGACGACTATCCGCTGTACATCGGCGGTGACTGGATCGAGCCTCGCGGCGGCCGGTACGACGACATCTCGCCGTCCTCCGAAGAGACCATCGCCCTGGCACCGGAAGCTGACCTCGACGATGTCGATGCCGCGATCAGCGCTGCGCGCAATGCCTTCGACGCCGGGAAGTGGGCCACCGCCGCACCCGAGGAACGCGGCGAATGCCTGACCCAGTTGGGCAACGCTCTCTTGGAGCACGCCGACGACTTCTTCGCGCTATCGCAGGTGGAATGGGGCTGTACCGCCAACGAACGGCTGATGCAGGTCGACGGGCCGGCCTTCATGGCGTTGCACGCGGGCGAACTGGCTCCGCGGCTGACCGACGAACCCATCAACGCATACGGGGCCGCCGGGACCACGCTGCTTCGTTACGAGCCTCTCGGCGTCGTATCGATCCTGACGCCGTGGAACTTCCCGCACAGCCTCAACGTGAGAAAGGTGACCAGTGCACTGGCTGCAGGCAACACCGTCGTTCTCAAGCCGTCGCCGCTGACACCGCTGGCCGGCCTGGCCCTTGCGCGAATCATCCACCAGCACACCGACATCCCGCCGGGCGTCGTCAATGTCATCACGCCAAGCAGCGTGGAGGCCAGCAAGCTGCTGACCACCGACCCGCGAATCGACATGGTCAGCTTCACCGGAAGCTCGGCGGTCGGCAGGCAGGTCATGGCCGCGGCGGGCGGGACGATGAAGAGGATCCTGCTCGAGTGCGGCGGCAAGTCTGCAGCCATCTTCCTCGACGATGTCGAGGTGACCGACGAACTGCTTCAACGGATCCTGCTCGACGGTTGCTCGCTGCACGCGGGCCAGGCGTGCATCCTGCAAAGCAGACTGCTGCTGCCGACCGGGATTCACGATGAGGTCGTCGAACGGCTTGTCGAGGCGGCGTCACGCCTGCACGTCGGTGACCCGACGGATCCTGAGGTTCAGATGGGTCCACTCATCAGCCGCGCGCAGCTCGACCGTGTGGAAGAACACGTCGCCGGTGCGCTGGACGACGGCGCCTCGTTGGCGATCGGCGGCCGCCGTCCGGCCGGTCTGGACACCGGCTTCTTCTTCGAACCGACCATCCTGACCGACGTCGCCGCCGATTCGCGTATCGCTCAGGAAGAAGTGTTCGGCCCCGTGCTGACGGTCTTCCGCTACAGCGACGACGAGGAGGCGGTCGACATCGCCAACAACTCGCAATACGGTTTGTCGGGCGCGGTGTGGGGTACCGACGTCGACCGCGCCGTCGGCATCGCGCGGCGTGTCCGTACCGGTCAGATCGCCGTAAACGGTTGCATCCCAGGCGATGCGCCCTTCGGCGGGTTCAACCAGAGCGGGTTGGGCCGCGAGGGCGGCGGCCTTCGTGGACTGCATCAGTACATGGAGCCGAAGGCCATCGGAATTCCGGTATGACGGGCGCGCTGGCCGGTTTGCGCGTCGTCGAGATCGCGGGCGACATCGCAGGGCCGTACTGCACGAAGCTGCTCGTCGACCTCGGTGCCGACGTCACCAAGATCGAGCCGCCGTCAGGGGATCCCCTGCGTGGCTGGGGACCGTTTCCCGGCGGTGTCGAGGATCTCAACCGGTCCGGGTTGTTCGATTATCTCAACGCCGGAAAGCATGGAGCGACAATCGATCTCGATACCGATATCGGGGCAGTGCGCGGCCTGATCGGACAGGCGCACCTTCTCGTCGACGGGATGCCGCCGGGGACACTGGACCGCTTGGGCCTCGACGTGTCTGTCCTGGAGGCAACTCGCCCGGGGCTCGTCGTCGTGCGGATCTCGGACTTCGGACAGCACGGCCCGCTGCGTGGTCGGGTGGCCACGCCGCTCACAGTGCAGGCAGCCTCCGGCTGGGTGAACAACCGGGATCCGGGCCGGCCGCCGGTGCAGGCCGGGGCGAGGATCTCCGAGTACGTCGCCGGTGGTTACGCCGCGCTGGGTGCGCTCACCGCCCTGAGAACGTTGTCCGCCAGCACGAGTCACGTCGTCGAAGTCGATGTTTCGGTGATGGAATCGCTGTTGTCGACACTTCCTTACCCGATGTTGATGGCCGAAAAAATGCGAAGTCTCGGTATGCCTCCGAATACGAAGGCAGGCCCGGTGATGGGCATCGTGCGTGCTGCGGACGGCTGGCTCGGCATCAACTGTCTGACGGGGCAGCACTGGCTTGACGTCTGCGCGATGCTCGGACTGCCGGAGTACGGCGAGCATCAGATCGCCGTCATGCTGGGCGGCCCCGAGCGCGCAGAATTCTACGAGAAGGCCCAGCCATGGCTTTCGGCGCGAACCGTTGACGAGATCGTCGAATTGAGCCAGGCGCTGCGTATTCCGGCCACACCAGTCAACGACGGCGCAACCGTCATGGACTGTCCGCAGTATCGCGACCGCGGGTTCTTCGTGGAGGCGGGGGGCGACGATTGGTCGTTCCGGCGCCCTGGCGGTCCTTTTCGGCTGTCGAAGACGCCAGTCCTGCCGGTTCGGCCCGCTCCCCGCTTGGGCCAAGCCGCCGCAACCGTGACGACCGAAGGGCGCTCGGCTGGCGCCGAGCGAAGCATGCCGTTCGCGGATGTGAAGGTGCTCGACCTCTCGACATTCTGGGCGGGCGCGTACCTCACCTGCTTTCTCGGCGCGTTCGGCGCCGACATCACCAAGGTGGAATCGATCCAGCGGCCCGACGGGTTTCGCTACTCCGGGGCATACGCCTTCGAGGGCGACCTGTGGTACGAACGCAGCGGAATGTGGCAGGCGACCAATCTCAACAAGCGCGACATCACGCTCGATCTCATGTCCGATGACGGGCGTGACCTCGCCCGCAGGCTCGTGCGCGAAGCCGACGTCGTCGTCGAGAACTTCTCACCCAGGGTGGTCGAGCAGTTCGGCCTCGACTACGAGTCGCTGGTTACGCTGAATCCCGATGTGATTCAGGTGCGCATGCCCGGATTCGGTTTGCAGGGGCCGTGGCGCGACTACGTCGGCTGGGCTTTCAATTTCGAACAGACGTCTGGAATGGCCGCGGTCACCGGTTACGCCAACGGCCCACCGTGCATCCTGCAGGGACCCGCCGATCCCATCGTCGGAGTACATGCCGGGGTGGCACTGCTTGCCGCCCTCGACCACCGACGCCGCACCGGTGAAGGCCAGCTCATCGAGATCGCACAGATCGAGGTGGCGGCGGCGGTGGCTGCCGAGCCCGTGATCGAGTACTCGATGAACGGGGTGATTCGGCCCCGCGAGGGCAACCGTCGCCGCGGATACCTGCAGGGCGTGTACCCGACAGCGGAGGAAGGCGCGTGGGTGGCGATCACCGTCCGGGATGACACCGATTGGGGCCGACTCGTCAAGGTGATGGCGCGCCCCGACCTGCAGCGGGGACTCGCACACGACGCGTTCGATGCGGCTGTCGCCGATTGGACGAGGACGTTGGCGCCTGGCGAGTTGGTGGATATCCTTACTGCACAATGCATTCCGGCCGAGAGGGTTCTGACGGCGGACCGTATGTACGACATCGCCCAGCTCGATGCGCGCGGCTACTACCAAGAGCTGGAACACCCGATCACCGGCGTGCACCGCTTCCCGGGCTGGCCCTTTCGCATCACGCCGGGGCCTGCTGAGCACCATCGGTCAGCGCCGCCGACGCTCGGGCAGCACAACGATGAGGTTCTGCGCGGCATCGGTTTGACGGATGACGAGATCGACGGCCTGCGCGCGCGAAACGTCATCGGCGAGACGCCGCTCAACGGGTAGCGGCGTCGACGAGCGACCAATACGTTCGTTCACGCTCGGTCAGCTCGTTCGATGTGATCGCCCCGAAGGCGGCTGCGTCGCGGGTGAACCGGACGGGAGCGTCGGGCAGGGCATCGGGCCCCTCGAGCCGGAAGCAGCTCGGTGCGAGGGGGCCGAACAGCAGCGCACGGTGCAAATGGGGCCAATTGTCCAGGTGCGGTTCGACTCCGGCGGCGCGGGCGAATGTCAGCGCCACCAGATTCATCCGGGTTTTCTGTGACATGCCGCGCCGCGCGCGGTAGGCGTCGATCGCCGATCGCTGGTCGGATTCACCGGCCACGGGAATCGCGCCACCCCACGTGTAGGCGATCCATCGGGCCTGAAGTTCCAGCGGCACGAAGTATCCGCCCGATTGATCCCACATGCCCATGAAGGCAAGGCCGGGAAGTTCGGGATGGAACGTATAGCGGTCGGCATCGAGGTGCACCGCGTCGAGGTCGACGGTGGCCCGGACATCGTCGCCCAAGAACGGCAGATCGACCTCGAATCCCGTGCCGAACAAAATCCCGTCGAACTCGTCAGCGGTCCCGTCGGCGAAGATCACCGTCGCACCGTCGACCGATGACATCCACGGCCGCACAGTGATTCGGCCCTCCGCGATCAGCGGCAGGTACTGCTGGGCGAGGGTGACTCCGGCGGCGAACAACGACGGGTCGGGTGCGGGCGCCCCGTACTGCTCCGGGCTGCCACCGGCTTCGACGACGATTTCCCTGAGCTGGCGGTCGACCTCCGGCGGCGGCAGCGCTTCGTTCGCCAGCGTTCCGTACCGCGTGAAGATGCGCTCGTCCGACGGCACGCCCGCGGCGAACTTCGGCAGCACGTACCTCTGGCGGCGCTGCGTTACGACGACCGCCACGCCGAGATGGGCGAGTTCGGTGGCGATCTCGAGGGCGCTGATGGCACCGCCTGCGATGAGAACACGCCCGCCCAGGTAGGGGAGGGGGTCGCGATAATGAAAAGTGGAGTCCACACCCGCCGAGCCCGAGAACGTGCCGAGTCCAGAAACTGTTGGTATGAAGGGTGATTGGAATCTGCCGCTCGCCACCACCACGCGTTCGAAGGCTTCCGTCACGCCGGAATGCTCGACGAGCCAGCGGTTTTCGCCCCGGGTCAGGTCGTCGACCCGGGTCCCGAGCCGGATGCGCGAGGTCAAATCGAAAGTCTCGGCATAGCGCTGCAGGTAGGCGAGGATGTCGTGGTTCGACGGGAAAACCCGATCGCTGTCGTGTTCCAGGTCGCTGAAGGACGTGAGGATCCGGCTGGTGTTGGTGTGCATCGTCGGCCAGACCCCGCTGATGCCGTCCAGCCCGCTCCACTGTCCGCCCAGCATCGGGGCCTGTTCGAAGATCGTCGGCTCGAACCCTTGTGATAACAGCCAACGCGCCGCGACGAGGCCGGCTGGGCCTGCGCCGATCACGGCAACGCTTCCTGTCATCTCCCGAACTGTCGCATATGTGTCAATTACGCTCAACGACGTGCCGGAAACGTCGTATGCGCCGTGCGGCGATCTCAGCCTGGCGTATCAGGTGTTCGGCGTGGCCCGCATGGCCCCGGCGACTGGGCGGGACGATGGTGCGTAAACCCACAATTTCCCTGTACCTGCGCACATACAGCGACGACCCGGACCAGGACTGGGGCGCGACGCTCGAGATGGCCCGCGTGATGGACAACGTTGGCGTCGATCGCGTTGTCGTCTCGGACCACTTGGTGTTCGGTGAGAATCTCGGGGCGTATGCGGACCCGGCAATCGGCGGCACCAAGGGTGGGCGACAACCTACGGGCCCCGATGGCAACTGGATGGAACCTCTCATCTTCTTGACCGCGGTGGCCGCCACGACAACCCGCATCCGGCTGGGCACCGCGATCCTGCTTGCGGCGCTGAGGCGTCCGGCTGTGTTGGCCAAGCAGTTGGCCACCATGGACGTGTTGTCCGGCGGGCGCGTCGACCTCGGCGTTGGAGTCGGTTGGCAACGCGAGGAGTACGACGCGGCCGGACTTTCGTTCGAGAAGCGAGGACGGCTGCTTGACCACACGTTGGAGGTCTGCCAGCTGCTGTGGACCCAACAGCGCGCCGTTTACAACTCGCCCGAACTGTCCTTCGACGGCATTCACCAGATGCCAAAGCCGTTGCAGCCCGGTGGTATACCGATCTGGATCAGCGGCACGGTGAACAAACGGGTGGCCTGCCGGTTGAGCACATTCGGAACCCGTTGGATCCCGTGGGGTCCAGACATCGTGAACCTCGAACAGTCCGTTCCGGCGATGAAGCAGGCGATCGCCGACGTCGGTGGCGATCCCAGCGGCCTCGAGGTGCAGGGCACCGCACCACTGAAGAAGACGGCGGACGGCGCTATCGACGTCGATGCATCTGTTGCGGCAGTGCCGAAGCAGGTGGCGGCCGGGGCCACCGACATCCGGTTCGCCGGATCACCTCCGAACGATCCGCAGCAGGCGGCCGATCAGTTGTCGCAATTGGTGAATGCCTTCAGAGACGTGACGCGACCCGCCGTTTAGCCGACCACCGGCGGTGGGTAGGCCAACTGGACGGGGGTCATTGGTCGTCCTTGCCGCGATGCGGCAGGGCGGCAGTCCTGAAACAGCACGTCGACGGGTGTCGTCGGCGTGCCGATCGAAGGAGATTGATGAAGCTGAAGAAGACCGCTGCGAAGGCAACCCTGGCGGGCGCGATGGGCGCCGCCGCCCTTGGCCTGGGTGCAGGTCTGGCGCAGGCCGATCCGTTCCCGGCGCCACCGTGGCCGTCGCCGACACCGGGTGATCCGGGTGTGAGCGTCGAGGGCCCGAGCGTGAGTGCTCCTGGCGTGAGCTTGCAGGGCCCGAGCGCCAGCATCGCCCCGCCGGTCTGGGCTCCGCCGCCGCCGCCGCCACCGCCCTGGGCGCCGTTTGCGCCGGTCCAGTGGGACGCGGGCGCGCAGGCCTGGGGCGTCTACACGAACGCGGGCTTCCAGCCGGTTCGGTAAGCGCTGTGGGATGGTCGCCCCGCCACGTGCGGGGCGACCGTTCTGCGTTTGTACGCTCTGTGGGGATACCGTCGCGTCGATCCTCGGCGCGGAGCACAGGGAAGGCGAACGATGCGTGTTCCTCGCGCCGTGGCGAAATTCAACCGTCACCTGACCAATCCGCTCGCACTCGCGTTCGGCGGATGGGCGCCCACGATCGGTTCACTCGAGCATGTCGGGCGCAAGTCGGGAAAGCGGTATAAAACGCCGCTGAACATCTTCGATACCGACGACGGCTACGTCATCCTGATCGGCTACGGGCCCGAATCCAGCTGGGTTCAAAATGTCTTGGCGGGTGGAACGGCAACGATCCACAAGCACGGCAAGACGGTGGCGGTCGCCGACCCGCGGATCGTGAGCAAGGCCGAGGCCGAGCCGTTGGTGACTTCCGCCCGCGTCCTGTACCGCCTGCATCCGTACAACGAGGCAGCTCTGGTGCTGTCGGCCCGCTAGGGGCCCTTCGTGAGGCTGAACACCTCGGCGGCGGGCAGGGCAGCCAATACCTCCGATGCGACAAGCAGTTTCGAGCCGCGGATGCCGCTGCCGATGACGACCCTCTGTTGACCAGCCACATTCTGGTCGACCAAGATCGGCCAGTCCGCGGGCAGCCCTACCGGGGTGATGCCGCCGTACTCCATGCCGGTCAGGGACACCGCGGTGTCCATCGAGGCGAACGAGATCTTGCGGGCGTCAAGATGCTTGCGCACGATGCCGTTCACGTCGGCGCGGGTGGTGGCCAGCACCATGCATGCCGCGTGCCATATCCGGTCGGCGCGCTTGGCCTCGACCACGACGCAGTTCGCCGAAATATCGAGGCCGACGTCGTAGTGCTCGCAGAAAGCCGCCGTGTCGGCGAGGTTCGGGTCGATCTCGCTGACCCACAGCCCGTCACCGCCCGCCCGTTCGATGTGCCTGCAGACAGGATCGCCGACCAAGTCAAGGGCGGCGCCGACCGGAACGAAGTTCAGTCTCCCGAGGTCCACACTGTCCACGTCTGTCACTCCTCGCTACTCAACCGCTCGCCGATGTAGTCGAGCAGCGACGGATCGTCGGAGGTGAATCGGTCCACCTCTTCACCGCCGTCGCACCGCAACAACGCGATCGTCACGCGATCTTGTCGCCGGGAGAGCACCGACCAGACGGCGCCGGAGTCCTCCCAACGCTGTAGTTCTGCGACCCGATCGGTATGCATCCTTCTACGATTCCACTTCCATGAGTGCTCAACATCGGGTCACCGTTTCGCGGGTGTACGACACCGACCCAACCGACGGTGAGCGGGTGCTGGTCGACCGGCTGTGGCCTCGCGGTTTCCGCAAGGGTGACCCGCGCATCGATCGATGGATGCGGGAGGTCGCCCCATCGACAGAACTGAGGAAGTGGTACTCGCATCAGCCCGAGCGATTCGACGAGTTCGCCGCCCGGTACGCCGCCGAACTGCAGACCCCCGATGGCGCCGAGGCACTCGCCGAGTTGCGCGCCGCGGTCGAGTCGGGGCCCGTCACGCTCGTCACCGCGGCCCGTGACCTCGAGGGCAGCCACGTGGCCGTCCTCGCCGAGTTGCTCCGACGTTGGCTTCGGACGTGAGTGCGCCATCTGCCGTCGCGGTCGCGGTGGTATTCGTCTGGCTGGGCATGGTGGCGGCGATCTCGTTCGTCGAAGCGCCGCTGAAGTTCCGCGCCCCTGGCGTCACCCTCCAGATCGGACTTGGCATCGGGCGCTTGGTTTTTCGCGCGCTCAACGGCTGCGAACTCGTCTTCGCAGCAGTGTTGATCGGCGCGTTCGTCGTCGAACCGCCCTCGCTCGGTGCGGCGGTCGCGGCCGGCGTCGCCGTCGCCACGCTAGTTGCCCAGATGTTGATCGTGCGACCGCGGTTGACCAGACGATCGGACGCAGTGCTCGCCGGGAGCGACGGCCCGCGGTCGCGCGCTCACTGGGAATACGTCGGTCTCGAGATCGGCAAGGTGGCGGGGCTGCTGATCGCGGGTGTTCTGCTGCTCGGTACGTGAGACGATCGCCGGATGCGGTTGGGGTTGCACGCACTGGGCATCGGCGCCGGCGCCGACCGCGCGGTCATCGACGCGGTTGCCTCCGCCGCCGACCGGGCCGGGTTCGCGACACTGTGGTCGGGTGAGCACGTCGTGATGGTCGACGAGTCGGCGTCCCGCTACCCGTATTCGGACGACGGTCAGATCGCCGTGCCTGCCGCCGCCGACTGGATCGACCCGATGATCGGCTTGAGTTTCGCGGCTGCCGCCACCTCGACCATCGCGATCGGCACGGGTGTGCTGCTGCTGCCCGAGCACAATCCGGTGGTGGTGGCCAAACAGGCGGCCACCCTGGACACCCTCAGTCGAGGCCGGCTCACGCTGGGAATCGGTGTCGGCTGGTCGCGCGAGGAGTTCGACGCGCTCGGCGTCCCGTTCGAGCGTCGAGGTGCGCGCACCAAGGAGTACGTCGACGCGATCCGCACGCTGTGGCGCGACGACGTTGCCTCGTTCGACGGCGAGTTCGTCAACTTCGATGCGGTGCGGGTCAACCCTAAGCCGGTGCGTGACCGCCGCATCCCGATCGTTCTCGGCGGCAACAGCGACACCGCGCTTCGCCGGGTCGCGGCGTGGGGTGACGGTTGGTACGGGTTCAACCTGGACGGCGTCGACGCGGTCGCCGACCGGGTGGCGTTCCTGGGCACGCAGTGCGCCGAACACGCCCGCCGCCTCGACGAACTGCGGCTGGCGGTCGCCCTTCGCGAGCTACGACCGCGCGACGTCTCGACGGTCGCCGGGCTCGGCATCGACGAACTGGTTCTGGTCGAAGGTCCACCGGAAGACGCTCGGGTGTGCGCGGACTGGGTGAGCGCACTCGCCGACCACTGGATGGCAGCGCTCGGTCAGTAGAGGTATCGCGCCAGCTCGGTGCCGCCGCGGCGCGTCCCGTCGTCGACTGACACCAGTGCCGGAACCAGCTCGCTGGTCACCAGCCCCTGCTCGTCGGTGAGCTCGTCGATGATGTCGAAGCTCGCCGCAATCCGATCGGGGGCGTCGACCACGATCGTCGTCACCGGGACGCGGCGAGCCAGCTGCATCAGCTTGTCGCCGTGCGGCTCGTGGTCGCCGTGGAAGCCCCAGATGCCGCGCAACACCGTCGCGCCGTTGGCCGCTCGCGAGTCGAACAGGCGTTGCACGATCGCCCGGTGTATCGGCGTGCCGTCGTGCAGCGCGGCCTCGGAGGTGTAGACCATCAGCTTCTGCCACAGCGGGCGACCCTTGTCGTCGGTGGCGGGCAGGGCAGCCGGTCGAGTGAGCACGTCGCCGTCGCGCTTGCACAGCTGCACCCGCTCGATCGTGAAAATCGGCTCCTGCAGCAGTGTTTCGAGTTCGGGGAGCGCACTGGAGACCTGGTCGCCGGTCCCGATGGCGATGATCATCACCGGCACACCGATGTTTCGGCTGAAGAATCTGGCCCGCCTACGCTGCCCGCGCGCGGTGCCGTCGACGCCGAGAAACACTGAAGCGCCTACGAATCCGAGGCGATGCAACACTTGGCACACCGTGCGGTAGGCGGGCCGCCCGTCGGCGCGATCCTGTCGGCCGACGTAGATGGTGAGCTTCGTGACGTCCGTCGGCGGGTTCGACGGCTCGGCGAGCCGCGCGCGTTCGAGGGTGAGGAGCCCACGCGACGTCATCGCGGCCACCTGGTCGGCCAATACGGCCATCTTGTCGGCCGTGTCGACGGCGGCGACGGCGATCGGCGCGTCCTCGGACAAGCTCAAGGACTGGTCGCTGCGCAGTTCGTGGTGTGGGCCGAAGCTGGAGATGCCGCGCAGCACGACGCTGGTGGCGACCGCGCTCTCGGCGTAGACGTCCAGTGAGCGCGTCGGAAAAGAACCGGCCCTGATGACGCTGGCGCTCGGCGAAGTAGGTGGTGAGCTTGAGGTAGTCGGTCACAGCGCGGCTCCGATCGACTGGCCCAGCCACGCCGCGGCCACTCCGAGCACGACGCTGACCGCTATGTTCGCGAACGCCGAGACGACCTGACGCTCCTCGCCGAGGCGCTGAGTCTCCAGCATCCACGTCGAAAACGTGGTGTACGAGCCGACGAACGCGGTGCCTGCCAGCAGCGCGACGTGGGGACTGAGCGCGAGGCCGGCGAAGAAACCAAGCAGCATCGCTCCACTCAGGTTGACCGCGAGCGTGCCGAACGGGAACGGCCTACCGACCCGCTTCGATACGGTTCGGTCGACCAGGAAGCGCAGCACCGCGCCCACCCCGCCGATCAGCACGACGCCCGTCCAGATTGCGACGGTCATCGGCGGACCGGAACCCGCCGCACCACGGCGGTGGCGACGTAGACCGCGACCAGGCCCGCGGCGATGCTGGCGACGGTATAGCCGACCGCAAGCCCGTAGCGGTGGTGCTCGAGCATCTTGATGGTCTCGACCTGCATGGTGGAGAACGTCGTCAGGCCGCCGCACAGGCCGGTGCCCAGCAGCGGGCGGCGATAGCTCGACACCGGCAAACGTTCGAGCAGTCGGGTGGCGAAGTAGCCCAGCAGGAACGCACCGACGATGTTCACGACGAACGTCGGCCACGGCCATCGCCCTGGGTCGGATGCGGCTAACGTTTCCAGCCCGGCCCGCGCCAGCGTGCCGATCGCTCCGCCGACGAAGACCGCGGCCAACTCCCGTCCGTCGAAATTAAACACAAGCCAAAGTAACGCCGTCGACCTTCCAGACCCGCGTACGGCACGGAATGCGGCGGGGCAGAATCAGGTTATGGCCGCCAACCCTCGCGCCGGTCAACCGGCGCAACCCGAAGACCTCATCGACGTGGCCCAGGTGGTCACCGCGTACTACACCGTCGAACCCGACCCGGACAACGTCGACCAGCAGGTGGCGTTCGGCACCTCTGGCCACCGCGGGTCGAGCTTGGACGCGGCGTTCAACGAGGCGCACATCCTGGCGACCACGCAGGCCATCGCCGAGTACCGCAAGGCGCAGGGCACCACAGGGCCGCTGTTCATCGGACGCGATACCCATGCGCTGTCGGAGCCGGCATGGGCGTCGGCGCTGGAAGTGCTGGCCGCCAACGACGTTGTCGCCATGGTCGATTCCGCCGACCGCTACACCCCGACGCCGGCAGTCAGCCACGCGATATTGACCTTCAACCGCGGCCGCGACGGCGACCTGGCCGACGGCATCGTCGTCACGCCGTCGCACAACCCGCCGCGCGACGGCGGCTTCAAGTACAACCCGCCCAACGGCGGGCCCGCCGACACCGACGCGACGGGCGTGATCGCCAAACGGGCCAACGAGATTCTGCGCGACGGGCTCAGGGCTGTGAAGCGCGTGCCGCTGGCGCGTGCCCTGCAGAGCGCACAGCGCCACGACTACATGGACGCCTATGTCGCTGACCTGCCGAACGTCGTTGATGTGCACGCGATCAGCGCCGAGAAGATCCGCATCGGCGCCGACCCGCTGGGCGGGGCGAGCGTCGACTACTGGGGCGCGATCGCCGAGCGGCACAACCTCGAGCTGACGGTGGTCAACCCGCTGGTCGACGCGACGTGGCGATTCATGACGTTGGACACCGACGGCAAGATCCGGATGGACTGCAGCTCGCCCAACGCGATGGCCTCGCTGATCGCCAACCGGGACTCGTATCAGATCGCGACCGGCAATGACGCCGACTCCGACCGGCACGGCATCGTCACGCCCGACGGTGGCCTGCTCAACCCCAACCACTACCTGGCGGTGGCGATCGAGTACCTGTACACCAATCGGCCGGAGTGGCCTGCGTCGACGGCTGTCGGCAAGACGGCAGTCAGCTCGTCGATCATCGACCGGGTTGTCGCCGGGCTGGGCCGCAAGCTGCTCGAAGTGCCGGTCGGCTTCAAATGGTTCGTCGACGGATTGATCAGCGGCACAATCGGTTTCGGCGGAGAGGAGAGTGCAGGGGCGTCCTTCCTGCGCCGCGACGGATCGACGTGGACGACCGACAAGGACGGCATCATCCTTGCCCTGCTGGCATCGGAGATCCTCGCCGTAACCGGATCGTCGCCGTCACAACGCTACGACGTTCTGGCCGAAAAGTACGGTGCGCCAACGTATGCACGTGTCGATGCGCCTGCCGACCGTGAGCAGAAGGCGCGGCTGGCGAAGCTGTCGCCGGAGCAGGTGACGGCCACCGAGCTGGCCGGCGAGGAGATCACCGCCAAGCTGACCACCGCGCCCGGCAATGGCGCGCCGCTCGGCGGCTTGAAGGTGACGACGGAGAACGCCTGGTTCGCTGCCAGGCCGTCGGGGACCGAGGACGTCTACAAGATCTACGCCGAGTCGTTCAAGGGCCCTGAGCATCTTGCCGAGGTCCAGGAAGCGGCGCGCGAAGTGGTGAACAAGGTCATCGCGTGAGTTCGGAGGGGGACTGCGCACGCGAGGAGCAGCAGAACCCATGTCTCACTGAGACAACCGAATCCAGGGAGCCACTCCCGCGCGAAGTCTGGGTGCTGATCGCAGCAAACGTGGTCGTGGCGCTGGGCTACGGCGTCGTTGCGCCCGTCCTCCCGCAGTACGCGCGCCACTTCGGTGTCAGCATCAGCGCGGCGACGTTCGTCGTCACGGCGTTCGCGCTCATGCGGCTGGTTGCCGCCCCGCCCGCGGGACTGCTCGTGCAGCGGTTGGGGGAGCGGCGGGTCTACATCAGCGGCCTGCTGATCGTGGCGTTGTCCACCGGGGCGTGCGCGTTCGCGCAAACGTATTGGCAACTGCTGCTTTTCCGTTCGCTGGGCGGTCTGGGATCGGCGATGTTCACGGTGTCGTCGTTGGGCCTGATGATCCGGATCTCACCGCCGGACGCGCGCGGCCGCGTGGCGGGTATGTTCTCGTCCGGGTTTCTGGTCGGCTCGGTCGCTGGGCCGGTGCTGGGTAGTGTGACCGCGGGTCTGGGGTTGGCTGCGCCGTTCGTCATCTACGGCGCCGCACTGCTGGTTGCCGCGGCGGTGGTGTTCGTCAGCTTGCGCAACTCCGCTGTGGCGTTGCCCGAATCAACAACGGAGCCAACTATTTCGGTGCGCACGGTGTTGCATCATCGGGCGTATCGCGCGGCGTTGTTCTCCAACTTCGCAACGGGGTGGGCGGCGTTCGGATTGCGGATAGCGTTGGTGCCGCTGTTCGTCGTCGAGGCGTTGCATTACAGTGCCGGTTTCGCGGGACTAGCGCTGGCGACATTCGCGATCGGCAACGTATTGGCCGTCATCCCCAGCGGGTATCTGTCCGACAAGGTCGGGCGGCGCAAGCTGCTCATCGTCGGCCTGACGGTGTCGGCGGTCTCGACGGTGCTCGTCGGCTACACCTCATCGCTGCCGGTGTTCCTGGCGGCGGCCCTTGTGACAGGCGCGGCGACCGGCATTTTCATGTCGCCGCAGCAGGCCGCGGTGGCCGACATCGTCGGGAACAAGGCGCGGGGCGGAACAGCGGTCGCGACGTTCCAGATGATGGCCGACCTTGGCTCGATCGTCGGATCGCTCGCAGTGGGCCAGGTGGCGGAGCATGCGTCATACGCGGCGGCGTTCACGATCAGCGGCGCGATTCTGCTGGTGGCCGCGGTCGGATGGGTGTTCGCGCCGGAAACCCGCGGCCTGCCGCCGGTCCAGCCGACGCCGATCCGCGCAATAGGCCCCGAGGCCGGCGGCGAAGCTGCCGTGACCTGCTGCTTTGAAGCCTTACTGCAGGTGGTGTAGCTTCGACAGGCACAACTTCACGGGGCTATGGCGCAGCTGGTAGCGCACCACACTGGCAGTGTGGGGGTCAGGGGTTCGAGTCCCCTTAGCTCCACGTTGAAAACCCGTTCTGACCAGTGTCGGAGCGGGTTTTGCTTGTTAGCCGGATCGAGCCGCAGGACGCCTTGTGTCCTAAATCTGTCCTACCGCTGAGGAGAAGACGTCCGCGGCTGCGGTCAGGCGGTCGTCGGTCACCCGCCCATAGACGGCCTGGGTCATGCGCTCGGTATGGCCGTGCCAGGCGGCAACCACATCGGCGGCGATGCCTGCCGCGCGCATCCGTGAGATGTTGCTGTGCCGCAGCTTGCCGAGCGTGATCGCCTCGAGCCCGGCGGCGGTGCGTTGGGCTGCAAACTCGCGCGAGTATTCGCGCACGGGTAGCCACGTTCCATCGACGCGTGACAGCAATAGGTCGGCGTCGGTGAGTGGTCGGCCCACCGCCAGGCGCTCGCGCAGGTGTACCGAGCGCATCGCCTTGAGCATCGCCAGCTCTCGCGGCGGCACCGGGAGACCGCGGGCACTGCGCTCAGTCTTGGTGGGCACGATGGTGTCGCGGCCGTTCACGTCGACGCGGGCCCGACGGATGTGCAGCGCGCCGGTGTCTAGTTCGATGTCCGACCAGCGCAGTCCACCGACCTCTTCACGGCGCAACCCCAGCAGCGTCAACGCGAAGCACCCGCCGAGGCGGTGCGTGGTGACGTGATCGAGGAACTTGGCCATCTGCGCGGGTGTCCATATGTCGTCGGCCGCGGTCGCGGTGACCGCCCTCTGTTCGGGCGAGTCAAGATCAGCCGCGGGGTCATAGGTCAGCCAGCGCATCTTGCGCGCATGGACCATGACCGACTTGACCCGAACGATCGCGCGGCGTTTCGTGGCCGGTGCCAGCACCTTGCCGTCCTTGCCGGTCAGCTTGGCCGACCAGTCGGCCAAGGCGGCGGGCGTGAGCTTCTGCACCGGCACCGCTCCGAATGCCCTGCGGGCGTAAGCCAGCGACTCGCGGTCCGCGCGCACCGTGTTCGGCCCGATTGACGGATCGGCCGCGCGCAGCGTTAGCCAGTGATCGGCGACCTCATCGAACGTGCGCGTGGACTTGGGTGTCCATGCCGCCGTACTCCACTGGCTGCGCTGCTCGGTGACCCAATCCTGAGCGGCCTTCTTGGTCGCGAACACCTTGGTTGGCCGGACTTGCTTTCCGGTCACCGGATCGGTGCCGAGCGTTGGCCGGGCGCGCCACCCCTTGCCGTTGGGCAGCTTCTTGACTGAGTTGTCGGTGCGCTCGCCGCGTCGCTTTGGCGCTTCCCCTGTTGGAGTGGTCATCTCGTTGTGTCCTTACGTGGTTTGGGCATTGCTGCCGAGTCTCTGCTTGAAGGTGGCCGACCTTACGTGCGCGGGCGCGCCACTTGTTCGCAACCTCGGGTGTGATGTTGCGTTTCGCTGCGATCGCCGCACGAACACTCAGGCCGGTCCTATGGCGGTCACGGTGGGCTTGCTTGGCGAACTCGGCTATGTCGGCATAGACGCTGTCCTAGTGCCCACGCCGCCCCGGCGTTTCGGCGGCGGCGTACGCGAGCCGGTCGAGATACCGCGCAAGCTTGCGGAGGTCGTCAGGGTAGCGGAACATCGTGCTCCAGCGAGTCGATATGCAGCTCCACAACCTGGGGCCATCAGCGGTCCTGATTGCCCGTACGCCGAGACGAACGGGTGGCCCGACAGCGTGATCCGCCTGCCGATGCCTGGAATGGTTTCGCGGACGGGCGTGCCGTCAGGGCCGTCCCGAATCCGCGTGTCCGTCTTGCCCACCACGACACTGACTATTGCGATCTGCCCGGCGACAGTGCCGGGACGTACGAAATCGAGCCGATTCCTCAGCCACCGGCCAACTGCCGATAATGGGTGCCACCAAGAGAGACCGATCGTTTCATGATGCGACCAGCTCTCGAAGCTCGGCTGTGACGACGTAGACACGGCCGCCGAGCCTGCGCACCGGCAACTCGCCCGCCGCTGCGAGTCGATACGCTGCTGCGCGGCTGATGCCCAGGATGGCTGCAGCGCGGGGGACTGCAAGCAGTAGCGGCAGTTGGTCAAAGACATTGGTTTCCAATTGATTTACCTTTCCTCGATGAGGGCTTTCCAACTCATGCTTGCGGTGTGGTGGAAGGCATCGAGCGGCAGGCCACGCTGTGATGCCCTGTCGCACGGTGTTCCACGCTTGTCACGGTAGGACCGAGCGATTCGAGCCGTCTACAACAGCACCAAGATCCGACGACAGATTCATCAAATGAGTCCAAATTCAACCCTTTTCGCCCGGCCGTGTTGAATCCAACGTGTAGTTCGCGCCATATCGTTCGGGCCCCGGTAGCGCTAGGGAGTAGCAGCCTACGAGTATCAGCAGATACTGTTACATGCTGTACTCGCGTGAACGGCACGCGAACTCACGTCTCGTCGTGCTCGGTAAGGCCCGTTGATTCCTGTCGATTCCCGACCATTTTGGACGATTGAACGACAACGACTGGAACGAGCCGCCGATACCCGGCAAACAGCTACAGCTTCCTCGCCGGCGTTGCCTCTAGCTCCTGTAATACGGCTTTAGGAGAGCCTGCAAGCCCTCCTCCTCGTGGCCCTGAAAGGTGCGCTGAACTGGCTATTTGAAGCCAATCAGCACCATGCGAAACCACGGCGTGTCGCGGATTCACCGACCAAGCACCGACCATAGGTAGGCCGTTGGCCATCCGTTCTAGCGCTGCTCGGTGGCGGGGTCCGGTCTGACGGCGAGGCGACGAACCGGGCTTTGCTTTTACGTCGCCTTTCGGACGCGACGCCGACGTGCCGCACCCTCATGGATATCGAATGTTATCCACGAGATGCTGATGCGCGTCGCGTGAGCGGCGACACCGACGACAAGTGCTGCGCCTTGTCGTGGTCCTGCGCGAAGGCGTTCTGTTCGAGAACTGGTGGGAGAGGGAGCAACACGTGGGTGAGGCCGTCAGATCCTGCTTGTGACTTTATGTCCGTGTGTGCCAAGCCAGGTGTGGACTCGATCCGCGACAGCGCGCCAACCTTCCTCGAGCATCACATCGTGCCCCATGCTGGCGAAGAATTCTGCTTCGGTGTGATACGCAGCTGCGGTTGCGCACATACGCATGGCTGTACGTGCCGTCGTCTTCTGCGCCAAGGACCAGCAACGGAGTTGTCACGTCCTTGAACCTGACGAGGTTCAAAAACGTCATGTCCAAAACGATCGCACGCGGGCTCTCATCCTGAATACGAGCAGTGGTATGCGCGACGATTGACTCAGGCGTATGTGCACAGAAGAAGCTCTCCCGTACCAGTTCAGGGGTGCAGAAGAGAATCGACGTCTTGCCCGACATCAGGGACCTAATGGAACGCCACGGATGCCGCCCGATCAACCGCAGCTGCGCGCCGAGGTGTCCACGCGGCGGTGTGGATGTAATCAATACACCGGCGGGGGCGTTGTGCGTTTCAAGGTACTTCTGCACGATAAACCCGCCCATCGAGTGCCCTATCACCACGGGCGTTGCAGTCAAGTTGTCTGCAACGGAGCACACGTCCTCGACGTAGTCGGCGATCGAACAGGTCTGCAGGCGTGTCGAAATCGGGCTACTGCCGTGACCACGAAGGCTCGGGGCGAGAACGCGATAACCCTTGTTGGCGAAGAAATCTAGGAAATGTTCGTCCCAGCACCACGCCGCATGTGAGCCGCCGTGAACGAAAAGAAGCGGTGCTGGGTGGGCCTCAGTGCAACGCCCCTTGTCGATTACCTCGAGAACGGGGCCGATTCGGTCGGTGGCGCCTCGATCGACGGCCATCGGGTCACCCCCTTGACCGGAAGAAAAATGCAATGACGCTGAGATTAACCCGCCGAGTCCTAGGAAACGCGGCGGTTCGTGAGACAACCGGAACGTAACCCCAACTCAACAATCTGAATGCGCGACGCCTCGCCGTATTCGCTCCCGCTGTTGTTCGTCCCGCGAGCCCGGAACTTCGAGCGATGGTGCGGCGGTGACGGCTGTAGGTCGAGCCCGTTTGACGTCGCGGGGCGGCGTAGGGCAGGGGGCGTTTGCTGGACGCGGTGGCGATGGGCGGTCAGGCAGTCGCGCAACGTGTCACGTCGCGCCATCCGGGAGAGTGATCGGGCGATCCGTCCTGGAAGTCGATCTGGCGGTGACAGACGTAGTCGTCATTTCGCACGCGCACCCCGACCACATCGGGGGCCGCGCGCCGCGGTGTTGACCATCGAGTCGCGCGCGACTGTTCCTGGCCTGACCGGGAGAGAAATCGCCACCTTCCTGCTCGACTGCACCGACGTCGGATACCGGGCCTGGTGGCCCGGAGTTCACCTGCAGCCGCACCCGCTTGCCACCGGCGGTGTCGACCACGTCGGCGACGTCACGAATGGCCAGTCGTGGAGCTGTCTGGCGGTCACGCTCTCATAGCGCGCTCGCAGTGGTAGGTACCGCCGCCCACATCGCGCCGAGCAGCCATCCGCCAATCACGTCGCTGGGGTAGTGCACGCCGAGGTAGACCCGGAGAATTCGACGCCGCCGATGACGACGAGTGCGGTTGTCCAGACTGCGATACGCCGACCATCAGGCTGGCGGTCGAGACCAGTCCGTCGTTGGCGCCGTGAACGGCGGCGCGCAGCCATCCCGTCCGGCCTGCGGTGTGGCGTTCGGAATGGGGATTGACTGCGTCAAGGAAAGACAAGGGACGCTTTTACTTTCGTGCGTTGA
Organism: uncultured Actinomycetota bacterium; assembly: GCA_963813275.1. Classification (GTDB taxonomy): domain Bacteria; phylum Actinomycetota; class Actinomycetes; order Mycobacteriales; family Mycobacteriaceae; genus Mycobacterium. Next base: position 728,724 of record CAWEYH010000014.1, read on the forward strand.
GGTGATGTGGGTGTAGAAGGCGGACTGCGGCGTGCATGGTTCCGACGGTGATCGCGAGCAGTTGGATGCGCTGAGGTATACCGACCCAGCCGATCTCGTAGAACGTCAGGCAGCCGAGTCCACTGATTACAAGGATTGCCAGTAGCACTCGGGTGACGATGCGCTCAACGGCCGTCCCATAAAGGGTGGCCAGATGTTCGATCCCGAACGCGACGACGATGATCGCGATCTGTGACGCGACACTCGACCCCAGATGCAGCAGGTGCTGCCACGAGACGTGACCGGTGAACTCGAGGCGCTCGCACACGGGATCGGTGGTGGCGATGCAGTCCGGCACGAACACCGCGTCGGTGACCGTGGTCAACCCGAATACGCCGAGTCCAATCACGACGGCGGCACCCGCCAGGTCATGGGGCAACATGCGGGCCAGGCGGCTCGCGACAACCATGTAGACGACCCCGGCGACGACGTCGGCGCTGCGCAGGAGTGCGTGGTAGGGCTGGGAAACCACATAGTGCTCACTGACGAAGCTGCGCAACGGCGACAGACCCGTCGGCAGGACGAACTCGAGAATCCACATCGAATACGCGACGCCCGCGACGATCAGGAGCACGCTTACCTGGAAGGATTTCTCAGCAAACGGTGTCTCGTGACCCGGGCTCACGGATTGTTGTGCGCGACGGCGGCTGGCTGACCGCACCACCGGTTCCCCAGCGTGCGTGGCTGTCCGGTCGATCAGGGTACGTGGCCGCAACTGACGAGCAATTCTCGGTAAAGCAGGCGATCGGACCCGAAGTGTGTCATCAGAACGATCCGCGCACGGCACAGCGCATGCACCCATTTTCCTGGCGTGATCCACCACGGCGTCCAACACGGACCGTCGACGTTGTCTCCACAGGCTCCGGTGATGCTTTCAGTGCGAGGCAGACAGACTCCGCCTGTTCGCCTGTCATCGGGTCGAAAACCGGCCCGGCGTAAACGTCGAAATGCCAGGCCGGATCGCAATTCTCCCGTCTGACTCCGACTTTGCCCACGCCCGGCATCACCATCAGTCGACTGCACCACCGCTAACTACAAGACCCTAGAGGACAAAGTCCCGTCTTAAGTGAGGACGGTCGTAGGCGGCATACGCGGGAAACGGTTACCCCCACGAGGCCACCGAGGCCGGCGCTCTCACCGGCACAGGCACCGGGCTCGACGCGCACGTACTGTTCGAATGTGCGCAGCCGTAGCGCAGCGTTTGCGCGTATTGACCCCTGACTATCAGATCCGCTCGGGTATCGCCCCAAAGCCGCCACTACTGGCGGGGCGCAGATGGAGTGCGTCACCCTTGAGGTGTGGGCAACATGTCCGTGCCCCGAGCCATCCTTTGCTCGGGCGGCGCCGACAGCGCTGGCTTCGAATGCCGGCATGCGGGGCCGCTAGGCAGCCGGAATGCTCAGCCGTCGTCGCGTGTCATTGTCGCCGTGGCGGTGAGATGCCCTGGCCCTGTGCGGATCTTCTTGGTCGGCGGGCGCCCTTCCGACAAGCGTCCATCAGATGCCGGCAACATGCACGAGTTGGCCGACGAGGGCCGTGACCAGCATGGCGAGGCCGCCACCGATCACTACTCGTAGCGCCGGTTTGGCCAGCATGGTACCGGCGACCCAGGCGCCGAGGATGCCGGCGACGGCCAGGCCGATCAGGGTGACGGCCACGATCAGCCACAGCTTCGTTGTTGGCGTGGGGGCGACCAGTCCGAGAAGCGGCAGTAGGCCCCCGATGAGGAAGCTGGCCGCCGACGCCGCTGCGGCCTGTAGCGGTCGGGCGGCGGTGATCTCGGTGTGTCCGAGTTCGTCACGTAGGTGCGCCGCCAACGGATCGGCGTCGTGAAGTGCTTGGGCGACTTGGCGTGCCAGGTCGTCGGGCAGGCCGCGGTCGCGGTAGATGCCGGCGAGTTCGGCCAGTTCGGCCTGCGGGTTGGTGGCCAGTTCGCGTTGTTCTTTGGCGCGGTCGCCGCGTTCGACGTCGACTTGGGAGCTGACCGAGACGTATTCTCCGGCGGCCATGGCCATCGATCCGGCGGCCAGTCCGGCGATGCCCGCGGTCAGGACCGTGGCTGCTGCGGCGCCGCTGGCTGCCACGCCGACCATCAGGCTGGCGGTGGAGACCAGGCCGTCGTTGGCGCCGAGCACCGCGGCACGTAACCAGCCGGCGTGTTCGCCGCGGTGGGCTTCGGCGTGGGGATTGACCATCTCGAAAAAGCTCACCAGCACCTCAAATCGGTTGTTGGGTCGTACGGCAAGGTCACACACCGATACTCACGTGGGCTAGGGCACAACGCCCTCGTGGCAAGGGACGTGCGCCCCCCACTGGACTCGCGGGCCTTACGGCCCGCCTTGGCGAGGTATTGCGACCCTAGACACCGCTAGCTGCCACTGATCGACTCAGTGTGAGTTCGCTTCGCCACCGCCGCCCCGCGAGACGCGGCGGTGGCGTGTACGCGTGAGTTTGTGGGCCCGAGAGGATCAGTGGTGATGGTCGGTACGGATTCGGTGGGTGTCCCGTGGCGGTCGCGGCTGCGCCCACTGATCGAACCGGCCCTGGCGGTGCTTACGGTGGCTGCGCTTGCCGGCGGCGGGATCGCTTGGCTGGCCGGTTGGCGCGATGTAGCCGATGGCTGCTGGATCGCCGGCACAGTGCTTGCGGTGGTGCCAGCGTTGGTGTGGGTCGTGGTGGCGTTGCGCCGGGGTCGGGTCGGCGTGGATGTCATCGCGGTGCTGTCGCTGGTCGGCACTCTGCTCGTTCACGAGTATCTGGCTGGGGCGTTAATCGCGGTGATGCTGGCCGGTGGCCGTGCGCTCGACGCGGCGGCCACGCGGCGCGCCTCCCACGATCTGCGGGCCCTGCTGGAGCGGGCGCCACGGTTCGCGCGGCGACGCGTCGGCGCGCAGGTCAGCGTGATCGCGCTGGCTGAGGTAGCCGTCGATGATCTGCTGATCGTCGGGCCCGGCGAGGTGGTGCCGGTGGACGGGCGGATCGTCGACGTGGTGGCGGTGCTGGACGAGTCCGTGCTGACCGGTGAGCCGCTGCAGGTCGAGCGCTCCGCGGGTGAACCGGTGCGCAGCGGCGTGGTCAACGCCGGCGGCGCGTTTGAATTGCGCGCCACCGCAACAGCCGACGACAGCACCTACGCCGGCATCGTGCGGCTGGCCCAAGAGGCCGGGGCGCAGAACGCGCCGATCGTACGGTTGGCCGACCGCTACGCGGCGTGGTTCCTGCCGCTAGCGCTGCTGCTCGCCGGTGGGGCATGGCTGGCCAGCGGGTCGGCCGTGCGCGCCGTCGCGGTGTTGGTGGTGGCGACGCCGTGTCCGCTGCTGCTGGCAGCACCGGTAGCGATCGTCTCAGGGCTGTCGCGTGCGTCCCGTGCCGGGGTGATCATCCGAAGCGGCGGCGCGTTGGAAAACCTCGGGCATGCAACAACTTTGGTGATGGACAAGACCGGCACCCTGACGATGGGCCGTCCCGCGGTCGTCGACGTGGTCGCCGCGCCCGGCGCCGATCCGACCGAGATCCTGCGGCTGGCCGGGTCGGTGGATCAGCTCTCCCCGCACGTGCTGGCCGAGGCCATCGTGACCGAAGCGCTCGCCCGCGGCCTTCAGTTGTCGTTGCCCGCCGATGTGCTCGAAGAGCCTGGCCGCGGCGTCACCGCCACCATCAATGGGCGTCGGGTGACCGTCGGAAAACTGCCCGCTGACACGGTGACCAGTGCGTGGGCGCGCGGAGTGGTCAACCGGGCCCGCTTGGACAGCGCAGCGATCGCGTGGGTGTGTATCGAGGGGCAGCCAGCCGGTGCGGTGTTGTTGCGGGATCCGTTGCGCCGCCACGCGCCTCGCACGGTGCGGCGGTTGCGTGCGGCCGGCCTGAACAGACTGGTGATGCTGACCGGGGACCGCGCCGAGCCGGCCCGCGAGGTCGCGACGGTGCTGGGACTCGATGAGGTCTACGCCGAACAGACCCCGACCGACAAGGTCGCCGCGGTACGCGCCGAGCGGGAACGGGCGGTGACGGTGATGGTGGGCGACGGGATCAACGACGCCCCCGCCTTGGCTGCGGCGACGGTGGGTGTGGCGATGGGCGCGCGGGGAGCCACCGCGTCCTCGGAGGCCGCCGACATCGTGTTGACCACCGATCGGGTCGACCGCCTCGCCGATGCGATGGATATCGCCCGCTGGTCGCGGCGCATCGCCGTGCAAAGCGCCGTGGTGGGCATGAGCCTGTCGCTGCTGGCGATGGCCATCGCCGCGCTGGGCTGGTTGCCGCCCGCGGCGGGTGCGCTGCTGCAAGAAGGCATCGACGTCGCGGTGATCCTCAATGCGCTGCGCGCCCTGCGCAGAAACCCGGCCACCGAGGTGGCGTTGCTCGCCGACACCGAACAGATGCTGCGCCGCTTCGCGGCCGAACACGACGAACTGCGCGACACCCTCGGGCTGCTGCGCGGCAGCGCCGATCGGTTGGCCGCGGCCCCCGACGCCGCGGCGTTGGAGTCGCTGGTCGCCGCGCACGCCTTGCTCACCGACCAGATCCTGCCCCACGAACGCGCCGAGGAAACCCAGCTCTATCCGGCGTTGGCGCGCCCCCTGGGCGGTGGTGAGGCCACCGCCACCATGAGCCGCACACACGCTGAGATCCAGCGGCTCGCCGATCGCATCGGCGCGCATGTGGGTCTGGCGCAATCCGCCGGCGCGATCCAGCCCGACCAAGTCGACGACCTGCTGGCATGCCTGTACGGCCTGTACACGCTGCTGCGGCTGCACTTCCTGCAGGAAGAAGAAAACTACTTCACCCTCGCCGAGGACGAGCCCGCGACGCCCGAAACCACCCGAGCACGGCGCCCATCAAAGCAAGCCGACTCCGCGGCGACACGGTAGATCACGATGGGCCCGATAAGCGCGGTCTTGGCCGGGATCCTGGTGGCGGTGATCGTCACTGCAGTGTGGCTCACGCGCAACCAACATCGGCTGCAAACCGCGGCAGCGCCGATGCGCGACGCGGTTCAGCGGTTGCTGACCGGGCATCTGGGCGACCGCGGACAGCGTGGAATACGCTGGGCAACAAGGCTATTCGGTGGTCCGGCGCTGGCGGTGTTAACCATCGGCCTGATAACTCTGTGCGGCCTGTCCGCGCTGTTAGCCTACGTGTCCGACAGCGTCCGGGAATACGACGGAATCGCCTTAATGGACCGGCCCATTGTGGCGTGGTTGGCCGCCCACCGCGAGCCCTTACTGACCACCGTGATGCGCACACTGAGCATGGTGGGCAGCCCGGTTCCAGCGGCCGCGGTAGCTGTGATCGTGTGCGCGGCGGTGGCGTGGCGGAGCCGTAGTTGGTTGCCGGTCGCGACTGTCGCAATCGGGCTGGCAGGATTCGCTTTGGCCGTGACCGCGGTGAAACTCGAGGTGGCTCGCCAACGTCCGCCCCTGCCCTACGCGGTGATGCCCGTCGACGGCTACTCGTTTCCGTCTGGGCACGCCCTGGGCGTCACGATCGCGGCGTTGATCTCGGCATGGGTGTTCGACCACTGGTTGATCCGGTCGTGGAATGGCCGAATCGCGGTATGGACGACGGCGGGCGTCATCATCGGTGGTGTCGGCTTCTCCCGAGTTTATCTCGGTGTGCACTACCCCAGTGATGTCATCGCCGGGTGGCTGCTCGGCGCGATCTGGACCGGTGCGCTGCTGACGTGCGCCGGGTTATGGGGTCATGTCCGCCGTGATCAGCAACAGACAACGCCATCTGTTCAGGGTGCCTGAGTGGTAGTGCGCTGGGGCGCCGCTGCGCCGCGTTCGGCAACGTTCCCAACCGAGCTGCCGTGAGTGGGCTCTTGTTGACGAGGCTGAGCGCGGTCTTGAGGTGCATTTCGGTGTGGTCGAGGTTGGCCGCTAACTCACCGAAGTAGCTGTTCAGTGATCCACTGATAGCCGCGAGACACATATGTGCAGCGCGTCGTGGGCATCATTGACTGCAGCGTCGAGTTCAGCAGTGAGGTCAGAGTCTGGTGCCGGCAAATGAGCCCCTAATTTGACCACGCCGGCGTCATGCATCTGCTGGCAAGATTTCTCCAACGCGGGTTGGTCGCGGCGCTCCAATGCTCCCCGGGAAGCATCGAGCGCCCCCTGGAGTTCGTCGAAGTGTTCGCGCGCCGCCGACTACCACTGCTGCATCGCGACATTGCCGCCAGTCGTTGGGGCCGAAGAAGTTACAGGTTCAGTGTGGTGCGTGGCGACAACACCGACAACGGTGGCCAAACGACTGCGGCGACAACACCGGTCGACATGATGATCCACAATGCGCGGTCTGACAACCGACCTTCTTGGCTGGAATGATCAGAGCATCACATTCCCTGCACAGTTGCTGGTTTCTCGGATTGCGGTGCCCGTTGGGACGTGTCGACACGGTTGAGCGCACCTACTTGCTACGGACCACGATCACGGGCGCTGTTGCCGACTCGGCTACCGCGGTACTGACCGAACCGAGAAGCATGCCCGGGAAACCGCCACGACCGCGACTGCCGACCACGACCAGCTGAGCTTGCTGCGACTCGTCGATCAGCCAGCGGGCAGGCTTGTCACACACAATTCTCCGTCGCACGTGCACATCCGGGTACTGCTCTTGCCAACCCGCCAGGCGTTCGCCGAGCACCTGGTGGCCCTCGTCCTCGTACTTGTGCCAGTCCTGGCCGAGGATGGGAAAAACGCCGACGTCGCTCCACGCGTGTAGCGCCACCAGGTCGACCTGTCGGCGCGACGCTTCGTCGAACGCCAAAGCAGTGGCCGTCTCCGAGGCCGGTGAACCGTCGATACCGAGCAAGACGGGTGAGGTGCGGTCGGGTGACTGCGCTTCGTCGGCATGGACGATTGCCACAGGGCATCGCGCATGGTGAACCACACCGCTGCTGACGGAACCCAACACCGCGCGGCCGAATGCACCCATCCCGCGGCTGCCGACCACGAGCATCGACGCGTCGTGCGAAGCGTCTACCAACGCAGCCACGGCGTATCCGTGCAGCACCTCGGCACGAATGCTGGACAGCTCGGACTCACCAAGATTGGACCGCAACATCTTTTGGGCGTGCTCGAGGACCTGCCGTGCGTTGTCTTCTTGCCACTCATTGAACTCGGCCTGCAGAGAACGAACCGGCCAGCTGGTGACGACCGGCTCCACGACATGCACCAACGTGATTGGTAGCCGGCGAAGTTCGGCTTCGCGCGCTGCCCAGCGAACGGCAGCGTCGGATTCGGGAGACCCATCGACAGCCACCAGGATGTTGTGTTTCTTGGCCTGTTTCGACATTTCGTGGTCCTCTATTCGCAATCTTCTGCCGTGCCGCTCACTTCTTGGAATTGCGCGCCGCGATATGTAGTCAGGACGGCCATGATTGCCATGACGGTCGCAATCAAGACGGCAGCTGTCGGCCAGTTCATGGTTTCTTCCATTCGACCGAGCCGTCGGCGTCGTGCCGCCGCCGGCTTCCGAAATGGAATGTATCCAGGCGCGCTGGAGTTTGATGAGGGTCGTTAGACCCTTGGTCGGATGTCAGTGGTCCCAGATGCAGGGCGACTCAGAACGGGCCTTGAAGCGACCCGGGTTTCCTGCACACCTCGTTACGTGGGATCGGTACATCAGCCGACCTGGAGTTGAACGTAAGACTCGGCCTCGTGGCGAGCGCGGCCCGCGCCGCGAGTCGTCCGGGAAGGACGATCCGACACGCAGCTAGGGCGGGCCGTGTCAACATTAGTAACCGCGCCGGTCCCCCTGCGCGACCCCCCAGTCCATCGCGAACGCAATGTCGTTACCCCCTTGTCGATTTGAATGTGACCCGCCCCTGGCGGGGTTGGGTTGCGATGATGGCCGGGATGAGTGTGTGGTTCCCGGCGCCGCCATCGTCGTTGGCAACCCAGCCCGCCGGATGGCCCTGGCAGGGGCCGGTCCGCCTCATCCTACGGTCACGGTAATGGTCATGGTGAGGGCGAACACGACGGCAGGCAAGGCCGTGCCGGCGAGAAACCCGAGTCCGAAGCGGCGCCCGCCCGCGGTGAAGGCCAGCACGCTCTTGACGAGCAGGTTCGATCCGAGCGCGGCGGCGATGGCTGTCAGCGCGGTGTCGACGGTGATATCGCCCTTGGCAGCAAGGCTTGCGGCGCCGACCGCGCCGGCGTGGGCGTCGGCGAGGCCTGCGGCGAACGCGGCGAGCACCGCCCCCTTGGGACCGAGCACGTCGGCTCCCCATCGGCCGACGAGCAGGGCGAAGATCAGCACAGCGGCCAAGACGAGAGCGGGCCGCAGGGAGAAAGGGCGCCTCGCGGGGATCGGCTCGACGTCCGCGGCCCCCACGGTGTCCTCGACGTCCTCCCGACGGGCCGGGGTGGTGCCCCGGTAGACGAAGGCGGCGATTCCCACGAGCACGATCGCCCCGGCAACCACCGGGGGCCACAGCCGGCGGAGCACCTCGGCGTCGACGAGCCCGATCACGATGATCAGCTGCATGAAGGTGGCGAGGCTGGCGACCAGCGCGCCGGCCAGCGGCGCCCGTAGGCCTGCCACCGTCCGGCTGAGCCGGCCCATCGACGCCGTCGTCGCAGTCGCCGACACGAACCCGCCAGCCAAGCCGGTGACGAGCAGGCCCCGCTTGGGGCCGAGGGCCCGCACGCCGATGTAGCCGATCCACCCGATACCGGTGAGCAGCACGACGAGAAGCCACACCTTCGCCGGGTTGAGCACGCCGTAGGGTCCGAGTCCCCGATCGGGCAGCAACGGCAAGATTACAAACGCCACCACGAAGAACTTGATGGCGTCCTCCAGTTCGATTTCACTGACGATCTCGCGGGCGAAGCGATGGATGCGCGTCTTCGACACCAGCAGGCCGGCGACGACCACGGCGAGGGCGACGGCCGCCGCCGGGCGGGTGTAGGCGAGCGCACCGAGCAGGTAGGCGACGAGCGCGGCGATCTCGGTGGTGGTCCCCGGGTCCTGCTCGCTGGTGCGGAAATAGGCGAGCGCCATGAGCGCTCCGACCCCGACGAGGCCGACCACCACGGCCCACTGGCCGAAGCTGGCGGCGACGGCTCCGACGAGGGACAGCAGTGCGAACGAGCGCGAGCCAGCGGGGAGCTTGCGGGTGTGGCTGCGTTCACGCTCGAAGCCGAGCAGCAGCCCGATGGCAAGCGCCACCAGGAACGGCTGAATTTGCTGCCAGCTCACGACGACTCCCCGGTTCATGCGCTACTGGAATGATTCTGCTGCATGACCTGTGGCTGTGGCTGCGGTAGCCCCGGGTGGGGAGACACGCCGTACACCATCACGGCGACTCCTCGACGTGGGTCGTGGCGAGGGCCTGCTGGGTGCGCGCGGTTCTCGATATGGAAGCTAAGCAGCGCGATTCGGTCAAAATGACGGTAACCAAGGTGCTCACCGCCTGGCTGCTGACCGCGCAACGCGACAGCCCGTTCCCACCCCTTGACCTGTCTTTCTTCGACAAGCCTGGGGCCACCCTCTACTTGCTCACCCCGGCGGATGGCACGGTCGCGGCTCAAGCGATCGTGTTGATGGACCAGCTGATTAATCGGCAACGCGCCAAGGTGGCACAGTGGGAGCAGTTCAGCCGCATCGGGATGTTCCTCGATGAGATCACCAACACCCCGATTCCGCGGCTGCCGCAACACCTGGCCGAATCGCGCGGGCTGGGTGTGGCGATTTGCTTTGCCGCCCAAGCCGGCTCGCAGCTCGACGCGATCTACGGCCCGCTGCAGGGCAAGGCGATACGTGACGTCACCCCGGCGGCGCTGATGATGTACGGCTCCCACGAGCGCGACGTGATGGAGTCGGCTGCGTTCTGGGTGGGTAAGGCAACCCGCAGCCATCAGTCCTACGATCACGACCGCGACGGCCGCAGCACCAGCCGCCACTTCGGCAACGCGCTGGAGCCAGCCGAGCTGGTTCCGCGCGACGCCGGGGAAGCTCGAGTGATATCTCGGGGAACTCCTGGCGAGATGGTCGAGCTCCTCGAGTGGGAGGATTTCGTGGTCTACCTCGACGAACTGCGCGCCGCTCGCAACAACAACAACAGAAGAACATGAGGAGCACGCGCCGGAGTTGCAGATCGATGTCGCCCGCGGCAACGGTACCGAGGTCGATCAGCCGCGGCAGTGGTACCTGCGTGACAACGGATCCGACGTAGGCGCCTAGAGGCTGTGATCCGCGACGGGTTGCGGCGGATGTGCGATGCCGCCCGGGCCTAGTGTCGAGGGTCGGCATGGGCGGCGAAGGCATTCGGCCTCACCGTCTGGATTGCCACGCTGCTGCGACGCCAGCACTTGAGTAATTAAGTGCGCCTTCACGAGGTGGGCGCGGTCACTCCTGATTCCAGTTGATGACCTGAAAGCCCTCGGCTAGGACCGCGGGCGCACGAACCGCACATGCGCATCGAGCCCGCTGCCGTGGGTGCGTGGCCTCAACTCGGCGGTGGCGTCGCTTGCGCGGGCGAGCCGGGCAACGATGGCCAGGCCCAGTCCGCTACCGGCGGTGTCGGTGCGTCCGCGCCAGAACCGATCGAAAGCACGGGCGCGGTCCTCGGGGGACATGCCAGGACCCTCATCCAGCACGTGCAGGTCGACGGCGTCGACGGTGGGGGCCGGTGTGATGGTTACGTCGATGGTGCTGCCGGCCGGGGACACGGCCAGTGCGTTGTCGATGAGGTTGTCGATGATCTGCTCGGCGGTCCCGGGCACGGCCAGCGCCGGGGCCGATTCTGGCGTTGTCACGCCGAGGTGTACCCCGGATTCTTCGGCGAGGGGCTGCCATTGTTCGACCCGCGCGCGGGCGATGTCGGCGAGGTCAATCTTCTGCGGCGCGAGTGCGGCGTCGTCGGCCCGGGTGAGCATGAGCAGCGCGTCGACGATCCGCTGCAGGCGCAATGCTTCGTCCTGGGCTGCAGCGATGGTGTCGCGCGCGGCTTCGGGATCAGCATCGACGAGGTCGGCGGCATTGTCTAAGCGCACGCGCAGCGCCGTCAACGGTGTGCGCAGCTGGTGGGAGGCGTCGCCCGCGAACGCGCGTTGCTGGCGCAGCAGGTCTTCGAGCCGATCGGCCATCGTGTTGACAGACCTTGCCAGGCTGCGGATTTCGGGTGCCCCGCCAGGCTCGGGGGCGCGGGCCTCGAGCTGTCCTTCGGCCAGCAGTTCGGTGGTGGCGCGCAGTTGCTGTAGGCGCCGCGTGACCGTGCTGGCGAGGACGAACGCCACCGCCCCGGCCAGTAGCACTGTGATGCCGGCGACAAGCCACAGGGTGCGCAGTTGCCTGCGCACTTTGTCGGTCACCACCTGCGTCGGGTAGGTCAGTCGCACCGCCCCGATGACCCGATCGCCGCTCACGACGGGCACGGCCACGTAGAGCAGGTCGGTGGCCAGGCTGACCGAATGACGTTGCCCGGTCGCGATGTCGCCAGAGAGTGCCGTGGCGATCTCGGGGCGCGACCGGTAAGAGGTGCCCGCCGCGGATTGGTCGTCGTCTGAGGTCACGACGGAATCGCCGGCGGCGTTGACGATGACGACCCGCGCTCCGCTGGCTTGGCGGTAGCGGTGCGCGTCGGCCACCACGCGCGGATCGGGTGACGTCGCTGCTTCGAGGGTGTCCTCGCTGCGCCCGGCGAGCAGAAAGGCGTCGCGTTCCAGTGCGGTCACAATGCGTTCGCGCTCGACCCGCTCCAGGTAGGCGCCCAGCGGGATGTCCTGCACCGCCACGACGATGAAGGTCACGGCCATGAACGCGGCCATCAGCCGCCACTTCACGACGGAATCCCAAACCGGAAGCCGACCCCGCGGACCGCCTCGATCCAGCGCGGGTCGCCGAGTTTCTTGCGGATCGCGGCCACGTGCGCGTCGACGGTCTTGGTGGTGCCGTACCAGTTGGCGCCCCACACCTGATGCAGGATCTCCGATCGGCGGTACACCGCGCCGGGATCTTCGGCGAGATAGCAGAGTAGGTCGAATTCCTTGGGCGTCAACTGCACCTCCCGCTCGCCGAGATGCACACGCTGGGTGCGGCGGTCGATGCTGAGCGGCCCGATCGTGCGGGTGGTGGCGTCCTGGTCGAGGTGACCGTCTCGAACGGCGGTGCGCCGCAGGACCGCGCGGATGCGGGCCACGAGCTCGTGCATGCCGAACGGTTTGACGACATAGTCGTCGGCGCCCATCTCCAGCGCCAGGACGCGGTCGATCTCCTCGCTGCGGGCACTGACCACGATGATCGGCACTTGCGAGAGCGCCCGGATCGCGCGGCAGACATCGGTGCCGTCCATGTCAGGCAACCCCAGGTCCAGCAGCACGAAATCCGGCGCAGCTGCCGATACATTGGCCACGGCGTCGGTGCCGGTGCCGACACGGCTGGCCTCGAAGCCGGCTCTGCGCAGACCGTCGCACAGCGCGGCGCTGACCGCATCGTCGTCTTCGACCACCAATACCCGCACGTCCGCATTATGGGCCCGCCACCGCCCGGGTCGATGCATCGCGCGCATCGTCTTCGACGAGGCTTCGCGCGATCTTGGACGATTCTTGGATGTCGCCGCGACCATCCTTGACCGGCCGGAAGCTAGCGTGAACTCATGAGATCGAAAGTGGCGGTGATTGTTTCGCTGGTGTTCGTCCTGACTGTCGGAGGGGCCGCGCTGGCCGTCAACACCAGGATTCTGAACACCTCGCCCCAGCCCGACATCGGGCGGGCAAACGAACTATTGATCCCCGGCGGTGCGCAGCCCGCTGTGGCACCGACGCCGCCGACGGCTAGGCCAGCGGTTGTGCCTGCCCCGACGCCGACAGCGCCGACATCCGTCGTGTCGCCGCGAAGCGACGACGAGCACGGCGTGGGCGAGCACCCGGCTCCGGGAGGGGCGGAGTATGGGCGCGACGACTGACTCCGGCACGCTGCGGCAGTCGCCTGCGCGATGGTCCAAGCTTGCCGCCACCACGCTGTCGGCGGGGGCGCTGCTCGGCATCGTTCACGCTCTGAGCACGACCGCAGCCGAGCCGGCAGTAACGCCGAGCATCGACACGGGAGCTGGGGGCGGCCTTCCGGCCACTGCAACCATCCAGCCCAATCGCCCGGCACCTGCGGCGGTCCCGGCCCCGTTGCCCGCGCCCGCCTCCGTTACGCCCGTCGTCCCCCACGGTGTGTCGAGAGCCTCCGGTGGCTGAGATGATCCCGGCGACCGTCCGGCCGCTTGCGGGCGCCCGCAACCATGCACGCGACCACGCAGACTCGCTACCGGCCGATCGGCGCCCGGCGATGGGCGGCACCGCCGCGATCACCCTGGTCGGCGGACCGCCGGGGCTTCTCGACGACTGCTTCGGGCTGCTGGACGAGCTCGAGCAGGCATGGAGCCGTTTCCGCGAAGGCAGCGACGTGTGGCGGCTGAACTGGTCCCAGGGCCGCCCCGTGCGGGTGCGTCCCTGCACCGTGCGGCTAGTGGCCGAACTGATCAATGCCTGGGCATTGACCGGCGGCGAATTCGACCCGACCGTGCTGCCGCGGCTGGTGGCCAGCGGTTACGACACCAGCCGTGTCGATGCGTCGCGGCGAACGACATTGCCCGAGACCGCGTCGTGGCCGGGCGAGGTCGCCGGCATCGACATTGCCGGTCTGGACATTCGCCTTCCGCTAGGCACCACACTCGACCCCGGTGGGCTGGGCAAGGGCCTGGCCGCCGACATGATCGCCGAGCTCGCGCTCGACCGCGGCGCCGACGGGGTGTTGGCCGAGGTCGGGGGCGACCTGGTGGTCGCCGGACAGGCCCCCGACGCCACGGCGTGGACGATCGGCGTCGCCGACCCGTTCACCCCCGCGGAGCTGCTCAGCGTGATCCGGCTCGCCCATGGATCCGTGGCGACGTCGAGCCGGCTCGTGCGGGTCTGGGCCGGCTTCGACGGTCCGGCCCATCACCTGATCAACCCCAACACCGGTGTCAGTGCGGTCACCCCGACGGTCACTTCGACCGTCATCGCCGGCACCGGCGCCAGGGCCGAAGCTCTGGCCAAGCTGGCTTTCGTGCGCGACCCCGATCGGCTACTAGATTGGCTGCCCCGTATCGGCGCCGCCGGACTGATCGTCGCCGCCGATCAGCGGCACAAGTGCACGGCGAACTGGGGAGACTTCGCATGACCGATCCGCATCTGTGGTGGTACGTCGCCCGCGCCAGCGGCCTGGTGGCCTGGGCCGCGATGACCGGCTCAGTGCTGTGGGGTGTGCTGCTGGCCACCCGGGTACTGCGCTCCATCGACAACCCCGCGTGGCTGCAGGACCTGCATCGCTGGCTCGGCGGTACCGCGCTGATCATGACCGGGCTACACATGCTGTCGCTCATGCTCGACAGGTGGACACACTTCTCGCTCACCGAGGTCTTCGTGCCACTGGCGGCGGGCTACCGGCCCTGGCCGGTAGCCCTGGGTATCGTCGCGTTCTACTTGCTGGTCGCCGTCTACGGATCCTCCCTGCTGCGGCCGAGGATGCCGCGGCGATTCTGGAAGGCGCTGCATTACGGCAGCTACGCGTCGGTGATCCTGGTGTCCTTCCACGCCGGCTGGTCCGGCAGCGACGTGGGTGCCTGGGGCTATCGACTGGTGGCCTTCACCCTGCTGGGTTTGACCACCGTGGCGGTGCTCGTGCGGGTGCTGACCTCTACGGCTGCCGCGCCGCTCCCGGCGCCGGGACGCCAACAAGCTGCGCCGCCGCGCCCGATGACCGTCACCGCAACCTACCCGCTGGCCCGCGAGGTGCTCGGCATCGACCTGTCGCCGCAGGACGGGACTGAGTTACCAGTCTGGGCGCCCGGAGCCCACGTGACCGTGCACCTGCCCAACGGGTTAACGCGGTGCTACTCACTGTGCGGCGATCCGGCCGACCGCAGCCGGTACCGAATCGCCGTGCACCGCGCGGCATCCTCACGTGGCGGCAGCACCTGGCTGCACGCCAACGCGGCGCCCGGCACAATCCTGGACGTCTCCGGCCCCGACAACCACTTCATACTCGAGCCCGCAGAGGAGTACCTGTTCGTGGCCGGCGGGATCGGCATCACCCCCATCAGGGCGATGATCGAAGCGCTGCCCGCGCACCGGCGTTGGCGGCTGGTCTACATCGGCCGCAGCAGGGCCACGATGGTCTTCAGCGGCGAACTGCAGCAGCGGTGGCCCAAACACGTCAGCGTCTACGCCCGCGATGAGACCGGCGTCCGACCTGATCTCGCGCGCATCCTTAACGGCACGACAGCGGCGGTGTACTGCTGCGGGCCCGCCTCGATGACCGAAGAACTCGCGGCCCTCGTCCCGGCCCCACGTCTGCACATCGAACGGTTCACCCCCGCAGCACAACAGCCACACCATCCACGCCGCGCCTTCGAGGTGACCTGCAGACGCAGCAGCACCCACGTGCACGTCTCAGAGCACCAGTCGCTGCTCGATGCGCTCGAACGCGCCCACCTGCCCGTGTACTCGTCATGCCGCGAAGGGGTCTGCGGCGCATGCCAAGTCCGCGTCCTCGCCGGCCGCCCCGAGCACCTGGATTCCGTTGCGAGCGAAGGGGACAAGGATAGCGCGGACATTATCTATCCGTGCGTCTCCCGCTCCCACACCCCGTCCCTGACGCTCGATCTGTAGTTGGGCAACGCACGCAGCCACTAGCCCGATGCCGGCGCCGCAAGAGGCGACCTTCTCTGTGGTTGTTAAGTCGGACTCCGGTGCTGGTGTGATGTCGATCGGGCAAGGAGCTTGCCTTTGTGGAAGGTCGCTCTGGCACCCTACGGGGGGACCCCCGCGCCGACGTCGTGCGCGAGAGCCTGGCGATGACGCATGCTAGTGAGATTCGCGGTTCTAGATGTCGCGGTGGACTTGTACCTGGCCACCCCTTATCCGCCGGCCCCACCTCCGATGATGGGGAGGATCAGCGACGTGGGTTGGCATATTGACGCTAGTCGTCGCCGCCACCGTCACCATGGTGCCAGCCGTCGTCGGGCCAGTACGGACCGTGATACCAGCCGCCGTACCATCCGGGTACCTCGACACAGGCTTGTGCGTATCCGTATGGGCCCCTCACGCACAGATTAGGGTCCGCGGACGATGGGGCCGCGCCGGCAACGCCGATTACCAGTGGCATGGCCACTGCGCCAAGACCCACGGCAGCCTTCCTGACCATTTTCGGCGAGATCACTCTGCACCTCCGCTTGTGCTCCTGTATGAGGGTCATCTGCACGACATCACGGCACGGGCACGCGCAACGTTACTCGGAATGGTCGAAACCTGTGGCGGGTGAAGTCGCCCGGTCCGGCCGCGCGCAAGGGGATCGGCTTGATCACAGCGATGTGCCCGGCCTCGGCCAGTGCGATGCCGCCGCGTTCAGCAGCGCCCAGCAGGCGAACGGTTGGTGCCAGGCCCGGGGATTGGACGCCGACCACTGTTTCGCAAAGATGATGAGCAGCGCGGGCGGCGTCCACGGGACGACGGTGTACCGCAATTAGACGCTGCTTGTCCGTCGGCCAAGTTTCTGGGGCAGAGGGAGGCGACGTTGCGCGTGAGGGGCGGGGTGGGGATGGATCCTGATGTGGGGACCTTGGCCCCTGTGTGACGTGGCGAGGACAGCGACACACTGGGCGTCTCGGACCGGACACCGCGCGCGTGAGTCGCGGGGCAGATACGGTACGCGAAGAACTTGGAGGGGCCGTGGAGATCGTACTGGGCGTGTCGATGACACTCACGACGATCCGGATGGTGCTGGTTGAAGGGGAACAAGCCGACGGCGTGATCGTCGACCAGGAGGTCTTCGACCTCACCGCCGTCGACGGTGCGGCACTTTCGAATGCTTCCGATCAGGTCATCGCCGCAGTGCTGGGCACTCAGGAAAGCGCAGTCGCCGCCGGCCACCGTCTGGTATCGACCGGGGTGACCTGGAGCGACCGCACCGAGGCTGCCGTGCTACGCGAGGCGGTGACCGCCCGTGGCATCGACGACGTGATGCTGGTGTCGCAGTTGCATGCCGCTGGGACGCTTGCCCAGGCCGCCGGCAGGGTGGTCGGCGACGACAGGACGGCGCCGACATCGCCAGCGGCGATGACGGCCGGGATGGGTGCGAGCCGGTCCTGCTGGTAGGCAGCTGGCTGGCCGGTATTTTCGGGGTGGGAGTGATGGCGTTGCTCATCGCGCTGGTCCTCAGCATCTCATCGACAGCCGACCAGCGCCCCGGCCCGGGCCAGGTCGCGGTGCATCCGAGCAGCGCGGCCCCAGCGCCTCCGGCAGGACAGAATGCGCAACCGGCCAACCCACCGCCGGTACCCGAGCCCCTCCCCGCGCCCGCGCCGGCGGCTGGTCCGCCGCGCACAGCGCTGTACAAGGCTCCACCCGCGCCGCCGCCGGCTCCACCCCCGCCGGCAGTACTGCAACAGAGGCCCGCACCGGCCGGTCCCCCGGCGGCGGCTCCGGTGCCGATCATCCAGCTGCCGCTACCGGGGCTTCCGCCGATTACAATACTTCCGCCGCCAACACCGCAATGGCCGCAACCCGGGCAAGGGCATCCCCGATGGGGGCATGGAGACGACTAGCAAACCCCCGATGGTCGCCGCGGTTCTGTAACCCGGCGCAGCCGACGATGCTGGTGGACCTGACACGAATGCCCAAACCGCAGCCAGTTTCACCAGGACAGCCAAGTGCACCGGGATCAAAGTGAACATCTAACCTAGTGGTCGGGATCCACCGACTGGCTGAGTAATCGGTGTCCGGATGAGTTGATCCCGATTTTCGGGCTGTGAGCACGGGGTAACTGCCGGTCTGCCCAGCTTTTCCAGTTGTGCTCCGGTCCGGCCTTTCGGCGGGGTGGTCAAGCTGGCGTGATCGATGGTGGGCTGCGTCCGATGGCGATGTGCCACAGCACGATCCAGTGTTGGGACGATGGCCAATGGGCGGGCCGGTGCAGCGTGGGTCGGCGTTGTGGCTGGATCAGTTGAGCGTGAATGTTGATGAGCTTTAGGCGTAGCGTTGATCCGTGTGCCCGGGCATGCCGGTCGCGCAGCAGGTTGTGGGCGATCGCCGCGCTGCCCAGGCGCAGTTGGTGCCGAACCGTCCCGACAGGTGCGCCGGCGGTCCGTCGATGTGATCACAATCACTGCAGGTCAGGGGCGGCCCCCTCCGAGGCGCGCGCCTGCCTCTACGGGCTGTATGCATTGCTACCCCTGCAAGAAGAAGAGAACCACTTCACCCCCGCCGACACGGCGCAACCCGACACCGTCCACGATCACCAGGCGCCAGGCCGACACGAACCGTAGGGCCGTGACTAGGGCATTCCATCGGGCCCGGCGCTAGGGGCCGCCGAGGCCTTCAGCATTCCTTCAGGCCGGTGCCGACAGGCTGTGATTCGCGGCGGACCACCACCGGCCGTTCGTAGAAGGAGCTGAGGAATCGTGCGCAAATTCGTCGTTGACCGGACCGGAACGTTTCTTTCTGGTGCTCACCTGCTGCCTGCGGTGGGCCATTCAAGAGGAGTTCTGATGCGATATGGAAAGCCTTTGCTGGCGGTGACGTGCACAGCTGTGTTGCTCGCGCCGGTCACGGCGTGTTCGAGCGACGTAGCCCCGCAAACCAGTGCGCAGCTCGCCGATTCCACGCGTGCCAACGCGTTGTCAGCGATGCACGGTGAGGCGCTGGCGCACGCGAAGTATCTGGCTTATGCCGCCCAGGCGCAGCAGGCCGGGCGGGTCCGGCCGGCGCAGGAGTTCACGAGCGCCTCCCAAACCGAGCTGTCGGATCATTTTGCGCGAGAGGCCGAACTGATCGGCTTGGGCGGTGACGTCGCCACGAACCTGCGTGATGCGATCAGTGGCGAGACCAACGAGGTCGACACCATGTACCCGGGTTTCGCGAAGCAAGCCACAGCCGACAACGACCCGGCCGCTGCGGCGTTGTTCACCAATATCGCCGCCGATGAGGCGGCCCACCTGAAGGGCTTCACGACAGCATTGACCGCGGTCACCGGTTCGGGCCCTGCTGCTTCGGTGCCGGTGGGTCAGCCGGGCGCGCCAGTGGCGATTGCGGCAGGTCCCGCGCGGTCCTCAGGAACGACGCTGGCTAATCTGCGCACGGCGATGCAGGGTGAGGCGTTCGCCTACGCCAAGTACATGCGGTACGCCGATCAAGCCCGCAGCAGCGGCAACACCGCTGTCGCGCAACTGTTCACCAACACCGCTGATGTCGAGTTAAACGAGCACTTTGCAGAATTGGCGGGGCTGGCCGGGCTGGTGGCCGCCGATACCAATGTGAACCTCAAAGACGCGATCACCGGCGAACAGCACGAAGAGGACGTCATGTATCCCGACTACGCTCGGCAAGCCGATCAGGCGGGAAATCCGCAGGCCGCCAGCCTGTTCCGAGAAATTGCCGGTGACGAGAAGAAGCATGCGCAAGCCTTCAAGGACTCGCTGACCGTATCGTGATTTCAGACGCCATGCCCGCAGGACGACGAACTGGCCGGGGCCAGATTGCGAGGTAGTGGTTGTGCCCCGCAGAGTGCGCCGGTGCGCGGCGCGACGCAGACCAGCTCGGCCTGAAGCTGGCAACGACAACCTGCCGTGCGTGGTGATGGGACGCGGCGGCAGCGGGACCAGACGGCTCGGCCTTCCCAAGTATGCGAAGGCGTTTGCCGCGCGGGGGATGGCGGCGCTCGCGTTGGACTACCGGTACTTCGGGGCCAGCGACGGCGAAGCCCGGCAAGCCGTGATCGTTGCCGAGCAGCACGACGACTGCCGGGCGGCGGTACGGTTTGTGCGTTCGTTGGAGGGCAGATCCGCGCCGAATCGTCCAGCGCGGATGCGGCGAGGTGTTCAAGTCCCAGTGGGACGACGACGATCACGAATTGGGCGACGGCGCTGGACTCCCCGCGCTGATCACATCGCCACCCGAATGTTGGCAGCCCTCTATTGAACTGGTACTCGAAGGCCTGATGTTCTATGAGAGCGGCCGCGCTGGCATTCTCCGACGAATCCAGCTGGTCGTGATCGCTGGTGGCGCAGTGGGTGCCATCTGATGTTCCGTAGGCGCGGCCCCAAGTTCGACCCCTCAACTCATGAAAGAAGTGTTTCGTGGCATTCTTCGAAGCAGTCAATCCCCATTTCGAGCGTCACACCGCCGGCCGTGCGGGCTGGCTGCGCGCTGCCGTCCTCGGCGCCAATGACGGCCTCGTGTCGACTGCGAGCCTGATGGTCGGCGTCGCGGCGAGCGGTGCCTCCACCAGTACGGTTCTCACCGCCGGGCTGGCCGGCCTGGCCGCCGGATCGATGGCGATGGCGGCGGGCGAATACGTGTCGGTGAGCTCCCAGGTCGACGTGGAGAAGGCCGATCGCGCCATGGAGGAACGCGAATTGGCCACCAATCCGGAGGACGAACTGAGGGAACTAGTCGGAATCTACGAATCACGTGGATTACCCACTGCGCTGGCACAACAGGTGGCGGTGGCTCTGCACGAATCAGGTCCCGTGGAAGCGCATCTGCGCGACGAACTCGGCCACACCCAGACCACGGCCGCACGCCCGCTGCAGGCGTCGGCCGCATCAGCAGTCAGCTTCTTGGTAGGTGGCCTTATTCCGTTCCTGGGGCTGCTCGGCCCGAACGGGACTGCCCGCATCTGGCTCGTGGTGGCAGTGACCTTTGTCGGCCTCGCCTGTGCCGGCATCCTCGGGGCCAAAGCCGCCGGCACGACGGTGGCCCGCCCCGCCCTGCGGGTCGTGATCGGGGGCGGACTGGCGATGGCGATCACGGCGGCCGTCGGCCAACTCGCTCATGTGTCGGGAATCTGAAGGAGCGGCGGGAAATCCGTGTGATCCATCACAACAGCCGGGGCCGGTGGTCGCGTTCAGCATTCCTTCAGGCCGGTGTCGACATGCTCTGATTGGCGGCGGACCACCACCGGCCGTTCGCAGACAGAGCTTAGGAATCATGCGTAAGTACATCGTTGAACTGATCGGAACGTTCTTTCTGGTGCTCACCGTCGGGACGACGGTCAGCGCAGGTTTGGCGGTCGCACCGCTGGCTATCGGGGCCGTCCTGAGTGCGATGATCTTCGCCGGGGGGCACGTCTCGGGTGGCCATTTCAACCCAGCAGTGTCGCTGGGCGTCTTTGTGCGCGGAAAGCTGGCCGCTCGCGACCTGCTGCCCTACTGGGGAGCGCAAACCGCGGGGGGCCTACTCGGCGGTGCTGTGACCCGTGTGCTGGTGGCTGCTCCCGCCAAAGCGCCCCTGCTGCCTGCGGTGGGCCCAGCGTTGGTGGGCGAGTTCGTCTTCACCTTTGCGTTGGTGTGGGTCGTGCTCAACGTGGCGACTGCCAAGGACACTGAAGGAAATTCGTTCTACGGGCTCGCGATCGGGTTCACGGTGACCGCAGGTGCGTTCGCGGTGGGTGGTGTCTCGGGTGCGGCGTTCAATCCGGCGGTGGCGATCGGTGCCGCAGCGATGGGGTTGGTGGGCTGGTCGGCAATCTGGATCTACCTGCTTGCCAACCTCGCCGCGGGGGCGGCTGCGGCTGCCGCCTTCCTGGCGTTGGCGGACAGCTCCGATTCCCCTCGGCGGGTGTCGTTCCGGCAGCTATCTCGGGTGAGCTAGTGATGATGTGGGTGTACGACGTTCCAGAAGGATGGACGATCCTCGGTGCCACTATCCGGCACCGGGCAGGGAAGACGGAGGAAATCGACGCGGAGGAGATCGTGATCATCCCCGTAACCTCGGCCGCCCGGCGCCCTACCCCGCCGTTGCGGTCCTAGGCTGACGTCGTGCGGGTGCTGCTGGTGGAAGACGAGCTGCGACTGGCAGAGACGATCCGCGACGGCCTCGCTGAGGAAGGTCACAGCGTCGAGGTGCAGCACACCGGTCCTGATGGGTTGTGGGCGGCGACCAACCGGACCTTCGATGTGGTCGTGCTGGACATCATGCTTCCCGGTCTGTCGGGCTACCGCGTGCTGCAGGCATTGCGTGCGGCGCAGGTGTGGACGCCGGTGCTGATGTTGACCGCGAAGGACGGTGAGTACGACGAGGCCGACGCGTTCGACCTCGGCGCCGACGACTACTCGACCAAGCCGTTCTCGTTCGTGGTGTTGCTGGCTCGGCTGCGGGCGTTGCAACGGCGCGGGGTGCATGCGCGGCCGAGCGTGCTGGTGGTCGGTGAGCTGACCCTGGATCCTGCGGTGCATCGGGTCTGCCGGGGGGCTGAGACGTTGTCGCTGACCGGGCGGGAGTTTGGGTTGCTGGAGTTCTTGATGCGCAATGCCGGCCAGGCGATGCGCAAGGGCGACATCCTCGACGCTGTGTGGGACCCGCATTACGAGGGTGATGTGAACATCGTCGAGGTCTATGTCGGATACCTGCGTCGCAAGACCGCGATCCCGGCCGGTCAGGCCGGATACATCACGACCGTCCGCGGCGCGGGTTACCTGATGCTGGCTGAGCCTGTGGCGGCCGGGGGCTGAGCGGGCTGCCGCACGCGGAACAACGCGCCCGCCCGGAGTGTCGAGGGTATCGCTCAGCATTTCTTCAGGCCGGTGCAGACATGCTGCGATCGGGCCGGACCGAAAGCTGGCCGCTCGCATAAGGACTGGAGGAAACCATACGTAGATAGTTCGTCGAACTGATCAGGACGTTCATTCTTGACCCGTGCGCAACATCGTCGGAGGTGGGTCTTACGCGGGCGGTCATGTTTGGCATCGGCCATCTGATCGGTACGGCGGTGCGCTAGTAGGCAAGCTACGACTTGCTCCGCACAGAGTGCTTGGTCCCAGTCGGTTCAATCGTGTCTTCAGGAGATTCAATGTCAACATTCAACGGGCTTCCGGCGCATGTGTTGCTCGTCCATTTCATCGTCGTTCTTGTGCCCTTGACCGCGGCGCTGGCCGTGGTGTGTGCGGTTTGGCCGGCGGCGCGAAAACGATTGATATGGTTTGTCGTTGCGCTATCACTGATCACTGTGGTCCTGACCCCGTTGACCACCAGCGCTGGCGAATGGCTGGAGCATCGGATTGGTGACTCTCCGGTGCTGAGCACCCACACGGAGCTCGGCGACACGCTGCTGTACTTCTCATCGGCGCTGCTGGTCGCGGTTGCGTTGCTGGCATTCGTTCATGTTCGCGAGTCACGAAATCGCACCCTGAAACCGGTCGCAGTGTGGTTGATCACCGCGGTGGTGGTGTTGGCCAGTGTGGCCGCGACGGTGCAGGTCTACCGTATCGGCGACTCCGGCGCCAAGTCGACATGGAACGAACAGGTGCAGGCGCGCACCGGCACCGACGACTCTTGACGATTGCCGGCCTATGATTCCCGCTGCAGAGTCGCCACACTCCCATGTCTGGCCGCGAAGTGCAGCACGCGGTTTGCCACCGTTAGGCAGCGTCACCTGATTGCGCTGTCTGCCAACGTTGTTGGACGCCAGCGAGCTTGCGGTCGGTGATTGTATGGCCGTCATCGCCTTTGCGCGTCGGGTCAGCGGCATCGTGTCGGTGGGGGAGAGCGCCAACCACGTTGGTGAAACTCACGTAGAGGTAGTCCGGGAACCCTGGGCTCCCATTCCTCGGGCGCCTGGGCGGGGCGGTCGGTCTGGGGGGACACAGGAAGTCGGGGTAGGTTCGCATCGGGTGGCGCTCGTCGACGCCGGCGTGCGCGGATGGTCCGCCGAGATCCAGTTCCCAGTAACAGATTCCGAACATGATGACGTTGGTGAAGAACAGCGCGGCGCCGCTGCCGGGCAGCACGTCGGCGTTGTTGCTGTGGCGGGCACGAATCGACTCCGGAGACCAGACGGCACGAAGCGCGGTCAGGCGATTTGCAAGGGCGACATCCTCGACGCTGTGTGGGAGCCGCACTATGCGGGTGATGCGAACCCACGTCGCACGACCGAGATCCCGGCCGGTCACCCCGGATGCATCGCGACTGTCCTCGGCGTGGTTACCGCATGCTTGTTGACGGTGTGCCGGACGGAGGCCGACCGGGCAGCCGCACGCGAAACAATGCACCCCCGCCCGGATTGTCGAGGACCTCCACCAGGCCGCCGTGCGCGGCGACCACTTCGGCAACGATCGCCAACCCCAGCCCGGTGCCGCCAGCCGCGCGATCGCGCGCTGTATCGAGCCGCACGAACCGGGTAAAGATCCGGTCGCGGTCCGCAACCGGGACGCCGGGACCGTCGTCGGCGACCTCCAGGATTGCTCCACCGGCTTCTGGTCGTAGCCGGATAGCGATCCGGCCGTTGCTGTGCCGTAGGGCGTTGTCGACGAGGTTGCGGAGCATCCGTGCCAGCTTCGGCCGGTCTCCGCAGATCCGGATCGCGACGACGTCGACATCGATCTGTAAAGTGCTGATCTCGCGCAGCCGCAGCTGCTCTGTGTACACCAGTTCGTCGAGATCGACGTCGTCGCTGCGCGGCAAGAGTCCGCGCTCGTCGGCTCGGGCCAACAGCAGCAGATCGCCGATGATCCGATCGAGGCGCTGCGCCTCTTCCCGCATGGCCGTATGCCGCGCGGCGTCCCGGTCGTCACGACTGTGCACCAGGTCCAGGCCGGCGGTGATGGTGGCCAAGGGGCTACGGAGTTCGTGGCTGGCGTCGGCGACGAACTGCCGTTGCACGCTCTGGGCCCCTTGTAGTCGGGCTAGCAGTGCGTTCATCGTCGCCGCGAGCCGCCCGATCTCGTCCCGGGTGGCAGGCACCGGGACTCGCTGGTTGAGGTCGCGGTCTGACATGGCGGCAACGCGGGCCCGGATCGCCTCGACGGGTCGCAGTGCGAGCCCGGTCGCGGCGAAGGTGGCCAGCGCGGTTACCAACACCAGTGCCGGCACACCTAGCCAGAGCAGGTGTTCCGCTGTTCTCACGCTGCTATCGACCCCATTCAGGGGGACGGCGGCCAGCACCGTCCGAGGACCGTCCGGCGTCATGATCCCGCGCACCGCGACGATAAGCGTGTCGTCGGGGTCGATAGCCGGTGAAACGATCTCCTCCGTCACGACCCCACCTGGAACCGGTCGGGCGCTGCTCAGCGGCATTTGCCCCACAAGCGGCGCGCTGGCAGCGACCATCGCCCCGCTGGCGTCGAGAACCTGTACCAGATCCAGTGCGGAGCGGAGTTCGCGCACCGCCTCCGCTGGACCATCGGGAGCCAGTCGCGCAGCGACGTGTTCAGTCTGCTCCAACGCCGTCGCTTCCGCAGCCGAGCGCAGCGAGCGCTCCAGCAGCACCACCTGGGCCACTCCTCCTGTGACCAGGGCCAGGGCCACGACGGCGGCCGCCGTTGCGGCCGCTCGTGCCCGCACACCGGCTCGCCGGGTCACTAAGAGACGCAGCCGCGAAACCATTCCCCTGACCCTACGGTGCAACCCTGGAGAGGGAACGAACTCCGGAGATGCCCAAGAAAGCTGGCAGCGCGCGACGCGATAGGTTCCACGTCAACGGCTGACCACCTTCCGAGCGGGATGAACTATCGCGGCGAAGTGCTCCGCCGCGCTTCGCTGGGTGTAGAGGACAGCCCTGCTCGGGGCGCCCTGTCGCATTGTGGTTACTTGACGTCGACGTAGACGGTCTTGTTGGTGATAGTGGTGACGAGTTCGTTGTCGGCGCCGGGGGCGCCGGAGTCCGTACGGGACAACGTTTGACCGGGCCGCACGGCAAGAACCGTGGATTGGTCCAGCGGGGCCGAACCTGACTTGTTCACAATGACGTGATAGCCCTGAGCCACAAGGGAACTGACCGTTTCCTGGACGGTGCCGGGCCCTGACTGGGCGGCTTGAGCCGGCGCTGCCAGCCCCAAAATCATGGCAACCAGTCCGCCGGCCGCCATAGTGGCAAATTGTAACTTCTTCACCGTTTCCGTCTTCTTCGCTGTCGTGCTTGGTTTGATCCTGTTGCCGATCACCGTTTGGTCCCCTCATGAATCGAGCGCATCCAGTCGGATGCCGGGACCAACGCTGCGCGACGTGTGCTGAAGGATTGCTGAGCGGTGCCGGGAGAGACGACTGCTCGAGCAGAGCCACCATCCGTCAGCCACGACACCGTAACGGCTGTTGACCACGGGACGCTGGCACGCTTACCGGTAAAGTTGCATATTTGATTTCCGCGTATTCGCCGCAGCTGGGCGCAATGGTCAACTGTCTTGCGTGCCGTGTGTGGCGATGGGGCACGGCGGCAGCGCCACCAAACGCTCGGTCTGCCGAAGTATCCCGAAAAGTTCGCCGTCGCGGGCATGGCGGCGTTCGCGTTTGACGATTGCTCGTCCTGCATGGCAGAACACCCGATAGAGAAAGCAATCCAGTTGGCGGGGCAGTCCAGGCATGGGATACCACGCTGGGTGACTTTGGACCCTGCCGCAAGCACCGTGACGCCCAATAACGTCGACTGGCAGTGATCATGCACTCTTCCCGGCACCGACATCTTGGCAGGCACCGCCCGGGCGCAGCACGCTCGACGCTCAGGCTGATCTCGCGGTTGTGCGCGTGTACGGTCGGCGTCGTCGCCGCGGCTGGCGTGTGGCTGGCCACGCGCTACGCGCGCGGACGTCGACGTGCAGAAGCCGCCGCGGCTGCCGACTCGCAAGCCGGTCTGCACGGACTCAGAACGGTGACGGAACTGCGGATATTGCCGCTGGTCGATGCGGAAGCTCAGGACGGTCTTCGCGCCGAACACGGCGTGTCCTACCTCGTCGTCGCCGACGGGCTGACACTCCTTTTCGACGTCGGGCTCAGCCCCGGACGGCAAGCCAGGCTGCTACACAACGCAGAAGCGCTTGGCGTCGATCTGGCGCGAATCAACTTGGTCGTGATCTCGCATGCGCACCCCGACCACTGCGGTGGCCTTCGTGTGTGGCTTCACCGAAGCTTCGCGCTCCCAGGCCAGGTGCCCCCCGGGATTCGGGTAATCACCCCGATGCCGATGCGTCACCGCTTCGCTCGTTGCGAGTATGCCGCCGGGGCCCGGGTTATCGGCCCGGGCATCGCCACGACCGGGACGATCCCGCGGATGTTGTTCCTCCTTGGCTGGACCCCGGAGCAGGCGTTGATGGTCAACGTGCGCGACAAGGGCATCGTGGTGATCGTCGGATGCGGACACCAAGGCCTGAGGCGGCTGATGTCGCGTGTGGAAGCGCTGACTCAGGCACCGATCCACGCAGTGGTAGGAGGCCTGCATCTCCCTGTGCACGGTTTGCGTCTGCAAGAGATCATCGGCAGCGCAAAGTGGCCGTGGCAACGCACTACGGAACAAGATGTCACCGACGCGATCAACATCCTGCGGCAGTATCGTCCTCAGCTGGTCGCCGTGTCACCGCACGACAGCTCAGCATGGACACTTGCTCGCTTCGCCACCGCCTTCGCCGACGATTATCACCGCATCCGCGTCGGCGACGAGATTCGGATCTCCGCGGACAGCCCGGCATAGCAGCAGCCCGGTTCGTGCGTAAGCGGGTGGCGACGGCGGCCGCGTTATCTGGAAGAAAGTGACCGGGCGATCTGCGCGGTGGCCCACAGTCCGTAGAGGGCCGCACGCCGGGAGACCAGGCCCGAGAGGGGCGCCAGGACCACGTGGCGCAGGCCCGCGTCGCCGAAGGCGCGGAGCTTGGCCGCCACCTGCTGTGGTGTCCCCCACAGCAGGGGCCCCTCGGTCATCACGGCATCCGGCACGGCAGCAATGGCCTCCTCGATCGTCCGGCGGTCGTGGCGGTCTGGCACGAAGTCGACGAGCGCATTGAAGTCCTCCCCAAGAGGGTGCACGGCCCCGGCCTGCCGCCATAGATCGGCGGGAGCCCCGAGCCCCAGCAATCGGATGGCCTTGGTCTCGAGCATGGCCCGTGCCTCCTGCTCGGAGGCGCCGACCACCATGAAGCGATGCAGTGCCGGCGTGATCGAGGCCGGGTTTCGCCCCGCCTCGGCGGCCGCGGCCCGTACCGTCGCCAGCTTGGCGGCATACTCCTGCGGCGAGACGACCGTGGTGGGGTACCACCCGTCGCCGTAGCGTCCGGTCAGTGCGAGCATGCGCGGACCATGTCCGGCGATCCAGATCTCGGGCACCTTGCCGCGTGGTGCTTTGAGATCCATTGTTGCCTGGTCGAGCTGGTAGTGCTTGCCGGAGAAGGTGATCGGTCCTTGCGCCGTCAGACAAAGACGGATGACTTGCAGGGCCTCCTCCAGCCGGGTGACCGGCTCGGAGAAGTCCAGACCGTACGGGTCGATATTCATCCGCTCGCCGGCGCCGATGCCGAGGATGGGCGCGCGCTTGGTGAGATGAGACAGTGTCATCATCGCCTGTGCGATCAAGACGGGATGGCGCCGGATCGGCTCGGTTACGCCGACCCCGAGGCGCATCCGCCCCACCCGGGATGCGAGGTAGCCCAGCAGAACCTGGTAGTCGAAGAACTCGTGCGGGCTGGGGCGTTGCGCGGCGAGCCAGGTCAGCTCCTTATCCCAGATGACGCTGGGAAAGACGTTCTGGAAGTGGTCGATGAGCATCACCGAGTCCAGCCGCATCGCCCGCGCAGCGAGAACGAAAGTTCGAGCGGCGCTCAAGGGTGGCTGCGTGCCGATCTGAAGCCCCACGGATATTCCGGCGCTTTTCATGGCGGCGTCACTCTCTCTTCCTGCGGGTCACCTAGGCCCGGCGAGGCGTCGTCTCGCAGCCGGTAGTCGGCGTGCTCCGGCGCGACAGCTGTCCGAAATGCGTGCCGGTTCTCCGGCCGGTAGAAGCGCTTATGTCGACGGGGACCGCGGGCGTCGAAGCCCAGCTGTAGCAGTGTTGTCACCATCACGTTCTGCAGACTCGGCGGGGAATGCGGGAACTCAAGTGCGAGATAGCGACTCACGACAGGACGGTCGCTGAATGACTTGAAGGCCCGGTAGGCGTCTGCTGGGGTTAGACCATCGGCGGATTCGAAGATCTTGCGGAGAATCTGCACATATGCCTGGTGGTCGCCGATCACCAGATCCAGCACGCCTTCGACTTCGGCCTGGCCGCAGTAACAGCGGTCTCCATGTCCGTCCGCTAGCAGCCGAACGCTACCGTTTCGGACCATTGCCAAGCTCTTGTGGAGACATTCGAGAATCCGCTCCCGGTCGCCGTCAGGAAAGGTGGGGAACAGCGGGAAAGTCACATCGCCCATGCACAACATCCGATGCTCAGGGATGTAGACGAGCACGTCGCCCGCGGCGTGGCCTGCCGCTTCAAACACGTAGAGGTCGTCCTCGCCGAGGGTCCAGCCGGTCCAGCACACTTCATCGAAACGCAGCTGCTCGCTGGGCAACGCTTGCAGCGGCTCCATAGTCTCGCGCGAGTCGTTCACCGGCTTGAACTTGTTGAACTGAATGTTGAAGAGCCACTTCAGAACTCGCTTACGACCCACGAAGTTGCCCAGCCCGTCACGCAGCAATCCTGCAGCACGATAAAGACACCGATTCTTCTGATAACCCGAGAAGGGATCGAAGTAGGTGTCGAGGTAATCGAACTGGTCCGCCATGTAGGCGGAGAAGTCTGACTTGACGAACTCAATTGCCTCCCGGCGCAACAAATGCCGTTTCCGGTCCGCGCTCGCCGAGGAAACGACGTCATTGTTGCAGATATGGTCAAGATGGCCGTGGCTGTTGATCAGAGTAAACGACTCGACTTCACCGACTTCGCTGAGGATCCGTTGGATACTCGACCTGATGGCAGATCCGCCGCCGCTGTCAATCAAGTACAGTCGGTTCGCGGATCTGTAGATAACCACATTGCACCAATCAGGTTCCTTGCTCGCGTCTTTGGGCATCTCACCATGGATGAACCAAAGATTGTCAGCGAGTTGCACAACGTCGCCGAGCATGTAAACCTCCTGGTTGCACTCCCGCCTGATTCCCCACAAATATGCGGGACGTGCTCTCACCGAACCTAATAGCTCCGATCCTGCACTCGGGGAAAGCCATCGTCATCTCCCTCCGGGCGCGGATGCAACGCTGTGCTGGGTGACGCGAATGCCACCGCTCGCAGTCCACCACACAGGTTGCGCAGCTGCCCCAAACCGAGATCACCGTCGCCTGACGCGAGCGACGATCATAACGTTGGACGTACAGCACCGTGCGGTACTGCTTGCCGGTGTGGCGCCCGACATGGGTCAACACCAAAAGCGCATGGCCCGTGAGCCATCCGAGTACGATGCGCCATAGCAGTTGAAGTCCACCACCGACAGCCGCAACGATGCGCTTCCAGGCGGCGCTCACTGGCCACCACGCACCGACGGTCTCTCTGCGACCGGCCGGGCTTCCGCCACCTTGTGCCACAGATTCCTCACATCGGATGTTTCTCCGCGCCAATGCGATCATCGGCGCGCCAATTACCGGGCGGCTAGGGCCGATTGTCCCTAAGAAAAGGTTGCTCCGGTGGCACGTGCGATTCTGGCCAGCGCCCGGGGTTCGTCGGTGGCAGTGTTACACTCAAGCCGGCCGCTCACAACGGTTTCGGGTATTGCTGTAGGAGTGTCCGTCCTCGTGGACGTGCGCGGGCGTCTGCGGCCGCGCCGCTGCGGGGCCCGCAACCCTTCCTCATGTCAGGCCAGGTGAATCTTCTTGTGGCAGTTGCCGTTCGCTATCGTGCGGCGTCGATCTACTCAAGGCGACGTCACGCTTGGTATTAGCTGACTTCCTTTACTTGTCCCGTTTGGCCGCCGCTCACCACCGCCGAGTTCCGGATGCCGCGCACATGGCGGTTGATGGCGTGGCGGATGATCCAGCGGTACAGGAGCCGTCGCGCTCCACGAAAGTTGCCATCGTGCGTGCGGTAGAAATCGTCCGGGGCGTCGAAGACGCCGAGGTCGCGCGCGATGCCGTCGCGCTGGATATAGGTGTTGCCACCGGTCCACTCGATCGGGGGATCCGCGAGGTCCGGTGTTGCGATCCCATAGCCACAGAACGGACCGTGGTGACCGGCAAACCGTGCCTGCACACGGGCGAGGTAGGGCCGGTCGAGGATGAAGCCCTCAAGCTCAAGCCACCGGCCGCCGTGCCAGACCTCCACCCAGCTATGGATGATCTCGTCCGGGGCCATCCAATGAAATATCGCCGGAACGGCGCCCAGCTGCAATGCCTTGTGGATCGTGAAGAAGTGGGCACGGCACGGAATGCCAACCGCGCGCAGCAGCGCCATGAGCAGCGTCGCCTTGGTATTGCACTGCCCATAGCCGTCGGCGAGAAGTCTTGACGCCGGCAGGTCGTCTGAGGCGTTGTAGCCGAATGGGATCTCGTCGCGTACGAAGGCATACGCCGCGGCGATGCGGTCCGACTCCGACATCGCGGCCCACCCGCGGTCGGCGATAAGACCCGCGATCCGCCGGTGACCGTAGTCGAGCAATCTCGTCGCCGCCAGGTGCCGTCGCGGCGACGGACCGGCTGCTGCCGGGTTGTCGAGCTGGGGCGCTTTCTCCGTCACGAGAGACCTTGCTGTCTAACCACGGTCTGGGCGGTGATTAACGAGGCCGGTAACGGCTGTAGAGGGTTGGCCGTCCAGCTCCGCAAGCAGGTCATGGGCGAGGTAGGTGACATCGAGGCCGCGCTGCTGCAACTGGTGTTGGACAGCCTCGGTGTAGAGGCCGCGGCCAGCAGCCCCGGCGTCGCGGACGATCTTGTTCATCTCGGCCACGGTGATCGTGTCGCGGTCGACCTCGCACAGCCGATCCAGCGCGATGGGCATGTCCATGGTGCGGGTCAGGCCGCAGGATGGAGAACCGTCGACGCCCACAATGGCTGCCACGTCCAGTCCGCTGTCGCGGTAATCGACGACGCGGCGCGCGGTTTGGCGGGCCAGTCGCCGGTACACCAGCCCGGTGTAGGTCAGCACCGCGCGCAGCATCACCGCGCGCAGCGGGCGGGGCAGCCACCGGCTCGACCCGTAGGCAAACAGCAAGCGGCGCTTGAGCACACCACCCCAGGCCGCCTCCTCCGGACACGGCATTTGCACCATGCCCAGACCTTCCGCCGCGCAGGCATCGACGATCTCGCGCACACAGCCGCCCCGGCCAGCACCGCCCAGGTAGCGGGTGTTCTCGTTGAGCAGGCAGTGCGACAGCAACACCACCTGGCCGCCGCGCTCATCAGCCAGGCGCCTCGACAGCGCCACCGCACGGCGCCGACCCGTCGATCTCACGACGTGCCCGGCTCGCGACTGGATCGCGCCGAAGAAGCGCTACGCGACGCAGATGGTCGTGGTGACCCGCTTATCTGGGACAACCACTCGCTCAGTAGGCCGGCCAGCATTGCGGGGGCCTCCAGCTGTGGCAGATGACCGGTGTCCACCAATTGATACTGCTTCGGGTTGTTGGCGGCCTCGAAGACGAGCTCCGATTCCCTGGGCGGCTGCAGATGGTCGTTTCGTCCCTGGATGACGAACAGCGGTTTATGCAGTTGCCGGACGGCTTGCGGCCCGTCCCAGGTTTCCAGCAGGGCACGCAGAGTGGGCACGGAGAGCCTTCTGGCGTCGGCGAGCAGCGGATCGTGCTTGAACGTCGAAACCCACGAGGGATCGTCGATCAACTGCTGGTAGGCCAGAAACGGGTTGACGCTGATGCGGATCGGGGCGACTGACGCGATCAGCTTGAGCATGGAAAACAGCGCCGATCGCGGTGTGGTGAGCGCCCAGGTGGCGGCGTGCGCGGGGGTGTTCGAGGCGGCGACGCCGACGACGCGCTCGTCACCGGCCCCGGTCAGGATCGCGATCATCGCGCCGAGGCTGTTGCCGAACAGGGCTATCGGGCCGCCGTCACGTTGGCGCGCGAAGTCGATCGCGTGTCGGGTGTCGGCGGCGAGTTCATCGAGCGTCCAGCGTCCTCGGTGTCCGCCGCTGCGGCCATGTCCGCGGAAATCGAAGCTCAGCGAATTGAGGCCCTGGGCTGCGAGTTGGATGGCCAACGGCTCGTATTCGAAGGTGTGAAAGCCGAGGCCGACGAGCAGAATGACTGTCGGTGCCTGGTCGCCGACGTGCCGCAGCCGCCCGTATAGATCCACGCCGTCAGAAGCGAAGCTGACCGTTTCGACATCACCGGGCATGGCGGTGTTCACCGAGGCTATGCACCCGAATGCTAAGCAAGCTGGCGGTCGGCTTGGACAGATCTCGCATGATGTGGCCCCTAACTCGGAAGTGGTGCCCGCCACCTGATCTTGCCTGCGGCGCTCGGCTGCAGGCGAGAGTCTTTGGCCCCCGACTTTGGTCATCAGCAGCGGCAGCAGGTATCCACTTGAGTCGCAAGGCCCACTGCGGTCTGCCACCGCATCGCGCGGGTGCGACGCGGAAAGCGGTGCGTGCGCCGCCCGCTACAAGACTTGACGAGTCCACGCTGCCGTTCCGGCGCTGCGAACGTAGGTAGCCCCCGAGCCACCATCACCGCCGACGGAAAATCGCCGCATGCGTGGTCAGCACCCGAACCAACGCCGTGGTCAACGGCGCGCCGATCTACGTCGGGATTATCCGGATGCTATAGCCGTAAGCCCCAACGGCCAACGGGTGTACGTCGCCAACTACGCCGACGCCACCCTTTCGGTGATCGACACCGTCAGTCGAAGTGCCGTGGCCCAACTCGCTACTGGCGGCGGGCCCGCTGCCATCGCGCTGAGCCCCGGCGGCGCCACCTCCGTGAACGCGATCGACTCGACGGTCTCGGCGATTAACACCGCCGCGGTGGCGGCCCCGGGGGGCAGGGACTGTGGATTTAACGGTGTTTCCGGCCTGACACGCTGAGGGATCCTCGGCGAGGAAGGTGCCGTGATGACGACACTGGATGGCGTGACGAAGAAGAAGCCGGCTGAGCAATCGGCCGAGCAGCAGGCTGCGGCCGAGCTGGTGCGGTTGGCGCAGGAGCAGGGCCTGTCGTTGACCGGACCGGATGGGCTGCTCAAGCAACTCACCAAGACGGTGCTGGAGACCGCTCTCAACGAGGAGATGACCGAGCACCTGGGCTATGAGAAACATGACCCGGCGGGCGTGGGCGCGGGCAATATCCGCAACGGCACCCGGGCCAAGACGGTGTTGACGGACACCACCGGCCCTGTGGAGCTCGATGTGCCACGGGACCGGGCCGCGACGTTTGAGCCGCAGATCGTCAAGAAGCGCCAGCGGCGGCTATCGGGCGTCGACGAGGTGGTGCTGTCGTTATATGCCAAAGGCCTGACCACCGGCGAGATCTCGGCGCACTTCGCCGAGATTTATGGCGCCTCGGTGTCGCGGGAGACGATCAGCCGGATCACCGACAAGGTGATCGAGGAGATGAACGACTGGGCGGTGCGGCCACTGGATACGCCTTCGGATTGATTGCAGTGACCAGGCCGCGATACACCGCTTCATAGATCGTTTCCGTGCACACCGGCCAGCCTGGGCGTCGTGGCCACCGTCGCCGCAACCAGCGGCTGATCTGTTGTGGTGACCAGTGCAGATCAAGCTTGCCGGCCACGGCTTCGCGCAGGCGTGCGTCCACATCGAAGCGTCGCGGTTTGGGCCGTCGCCGCCGCAAATAGGCCTGATTATGGGCGTACCACGGCTGATATCTACCATCAGGTTTGCTGTTGCGGGCAATCTCGCGATACACCGTCTGGTAACTCTTCTTGATGCGGTCGGCGATGTCTTTGACCGCTTCACCCGCATCGCGCCCGTCAGCGATCTCTATGCGGTCGTCTTGGCTCAGATAACGGCTGCTAATCGGCGTCTCAACGAATTTCACGCTGCCAGCGTCAATGAACCACAACGACCCGCAGCTCATCGACACGCCCACCCGCCGGGCGGCCTTCGCGCCCGCGTAACCCTGACGGATCAGTGTGAAATAGCGTCGCTTGATCTCAGCGGGCGACTTATTCGGCGCATACCTCGGCATTGGAATCCCTTCCGCTCAGGAGATCTACGCGGCGATCTTCATCGACGCCATCGTGGTCAAGGTCCGCGACGGCCAGGTCGCCAACCGGCCGTTCTACGCCGCGATCGGGGTGAGCCTGGCCGGGGAACGCGACATCCTCGGGCTGTGGGCCGGCACCGGTGGTGAGGGCGCCAAGTTCTGGATGAGCGTGCTCACCGACCTGCGCAACCGCGGCGTCAAGGACGTCTTCTTCGTGGTCTGCGACGGACTCAAAGGACTGCCCGAGGTGGTCAGCAACGTCTGGCCCCACGCCATCGTGCAGACCTGCATCATCCATTTGATCCGCAACACCTTTCGGCTCACCTCCCGCAAGTATTGGGACGAAATCAAACGCGACGTGAAACCGATCTACACCGCGGTCAACGCCGCTGCAGCCCGCTCGGCCTTTGACGAGCTGTCCGACAAGTGGGGGCAGCGCTACCCGGCGGTGATCAGGCTCTGGGACAACGCCTGGGCCGAGTTCATCCCGTTCTTGGACTACGACGTGGAGATCCGGCGGGTGATTTGCTCGACGAATTCCATTGAGTCACTCAACGCCCGCTACCGACGAGCGATCAAGGCTCGCGGGCATTTCCCCTCCGAGCAGGCCGCGATGAAATGCCTCTATCTGGTGACCCGTTCCCTAGACCCCACCGGCGTTGGCAGGGCACGATGGATGATGCGGTGGAAGCCAGCGCTCAACGCGTTCGCAATCACCTTCGGCGACCGTTTCCCGGCGGCCGAAACCTACTAATGGAAACCGCCGGAAACACCGTTAGCGAGATAGTCCCCGCTAGGCTAGAAGAACTTGAGACTTCAGCAATCCCAAGAATCCCCTGCAGGACAGGCACTTCCGTGCATCACACGCCGTCACAAACCCCCAACGTCATGAAACTTCGAGGCTAGGGTCCGTCAGTACCGTGGCGTGCCCGAGTGGCCCGAGGCTTATAACCTCGGGGCGGCGCCCAAACAACCGCCGGTACCGCGGAATGTCCTTGCTGCTCTGGGTCGGATCGTTGTCGGCGGTCAACACGACGACCTCCCCGCGCCACCACTGGAACGCGGGAGGGGGTAACGATCTGGGTGCGGATTACGTCTGCAGCGATGGCGCAGTGTGACACCACGTCAGCCCGGCACAGCTCCTCACGCACGATGGTACGAATGACGTCGGCCATTTCGGCCTGTTTCGGTTGTGGCAGTGGATATGTCAGCCTCACCAACCCAATAAATACCAATTGGGTAAGCATTTTCTCCGGCAGGACATGCGCGAGTAGCGTGAACAGCTTTTCCGCCGCGAGCCACGGCCGGGCATAGTCGGCGGGGCCCGCGCTCGACAGGACGAGGCCGCTGAACGGCCTCGGGGCGATGAGCCAGATACGCCTGCGCCAGCATCCCGCCGTACGACTGGCCCACCAGCGTCACGGTGTCGACAGATTCGGTGTGCAAAATGCTGTCGAAGGCAGCCATGAACTCCGCGACAGCCAGGACAGGCGCGTAGTGGGGGCGATGACGGTGTGCCGAGTGGCAAGCCTCTCGAGGAACGCCGAGGCGATGGCCGCCCGACGCAGACCGCCGGTCAACCACAGCACCGCCGTCCCGGCGCCGAGGCGGTAGTAGCACCATGGGACGTATTCCACCACCACGTGGTTGCCGCGTTGGCGTGCGAAGCGCTCCATCTGATCAGAAATGGTCATCGACGGGGTCCCTCCGTCGCACTGCGAGCAGGCCAAGACATCTGCGCCAGCTGCACCATGTCAATCTGGTGCGGCAATACGTCTGCGCGGCTGGGCAATCCAGATGTGCTGGACCTGTGGCGTGGGCACGGTGGGTTTCACGCTAAGCACCTAGTTGCGGTCTGGTGTATCGAGATATCGTTCTTCAACGGCCCGTATCAATTGGTGGCGTGCTCGTTCCACGTCCGCAGCGCGATGGGCAAGCAGCTCGTCCTCCTGCGCGGCCACTTGCGCTGCCAAGTCTGTGTCGGCGATGGTGCCTTCGAGCCAGCGGGAGAAATCGCCTCGTTCCAGGTGGTAATGAAGTGTTTCCGCATCGAGGTGAGCCAGGGCATTACCGAAGTCATGCATGGAGGCGGCCGGAGTGATGTGTTGCTCGCCGGTCGACCGGAAGTAGAACCGCCGCTCCTTGGGCAAGACCATATCGGCATACTTGTGGCGATGCCGCACGTGGGCAGTCCGGCGGTCGGCAATGGTAAACGCGCGTGCCGGCCCGGAGCCGAACCGCACGGTGGCCTGCCGCACCGGTTGTGAACCGACTTCTGCTGATGTGTCGGCGTTGGTCAGCTCCAGCGCCACATCGGTGCTGTTGATTTCGTTGGCCGGCAGTGACTTTGGTGAGAACGATGATAGGGCGTATCCACCTCGCCGGGTCCATCGGGCCTTCTCCTCGGCGCCCAACAGGTGCGCCTCGTCGTAGATTACCCAGTGCGGGACCCCGTGCTGTTCACGGTGTGCCTCGGCGGCTGGCCGCAGTCGATGCACATAGTCGATTTTGGCCGGTTCGGCCAGCCGCGACAGATCGACAACGATGCTGGCGTGTGGTCCCAGCATGTTCACCAGTTCGGCTGGCTCAGGTAGATAGTGCCTGGCATCGACCAGGTCTACGTTGTTGAGCTGCTGTAATGCCGTGTGGTCGCCTTCTGGGTCAATGACCAGAACGCTGTAGCCGGCCAGGATCCACTGCTCGGCCATCAGCCCAGTCAGGTAGCTTTTGCCCGATCCGGTAGGGCCGGTGACCAGGATGCGGCCCTGGCTTCCCGGTACGTTGGTCGGCGTCGCGTCCTCGAAGACTCCGATGTTGACCCACCGGCGCGGCGGGCACCAGCGTTGTGCCCCACTGAGATAAGGGCCGGTCAGGAGGTCGATGATACCGTCGCCATCTGCCTGGTCCAGGACGAGATCGGCGTGTTGCCGAACGGACGGGATGGCGTTGGCCACCGCCGCGCCGATCTCGGCCATTCCGAATAGGGACAGGTCGTTTTCGGCATCCCCGACGGCGACGGTGTTGTGTGGAGATAGGTGCATTTCGGCCAGTACGGCGCCCAGCCCGGTGCCTTTCGTTATGCCCGCGGGCAGGACCATCACCGCGGCCCGGTTCCACACGACCTGGTAGTCCAACCCCAGCTCGCCGATCACCTCCACGACGGTGGCGGCGTGCATGCCATCGATGGCCAGCAGCACCTCTCCGCGCCGGTGCGGCACCCCCCGCGCGGTGAGCGCGTCGACCAACCCATCCTCCACCGGTGCCGATAGGGCCCGAGCCTTTCCCTCGATAACAATGACCGCCCCGTTTTCGAGCACCAACGCATCGACATGCTCGGCGATTTGCGGAAATTCGGCGTTCAGTTCGGCGCCGATGCGCCCAGTGACCAAGACGGCCACCAGGCCGTTGCTGCGAGCGTGATCAATGGCGTCCAGAGCCTTGGCGGACACTTCGCCACGCGATGTCAGAGTGCCGTCCAGGTCGACCGCTACCACTTGGAAAAATGCCATAGCGAACCTCGATCTGCCGTATACGGCGTAACGACCGCCAATTGCCCAGGGCCAATGGCGGTTTCATGATGCTCAGTGAACACGCGCGTACACCGCGCGCAACAGCGACCCGCGATTAGCGGCTGGTGATTGCTGTCTGTGAGCAGATGGCCTTGACGAACTCGGCGATGGCGTGTTCGGGGAGATGTCGCGCGATGTCAGCTTCGCTGACGATTCCCACCAGCCGGTGATTATCGATGACGGGCAGCCGGCGCACCTGATGTTCCTCCATCACGCTGAGCATGTCGTTAATGCTCGCCGCGGCGTCGACATAGTAGGTGCTGCCCTGAGCTAGTTCACCGGCAGTTACGGTGTCGGGGTCGCCACCGGCGGCAAGGCATTTGATAACGATGTCGCGGTCGGTGATCATGCCGTGCAGCCGGTCGTCGTCGCCGCAAATCGGCAGGGCGCCCACCCCGAGCTCGCGCATGTGTTGGGCCGACGCGGTTAGCGTCTCGTGCTCGCCGACACACGTGGCTCCGGCATGCATGATGTCGCGTGCAATGGTCATAACTTCTCCTGAAAACTTTCTGACCTGCTGGGGGTCCCAACAGATCTGAACCTAGGGTGGGTCATTCTGCGTTCTCTAGGGTCGTTAGGCCTCATCACGGTGGGACCCGTTTCGGACCACACATGGTGGGCGAATCTGAACGACCTGAGCGTCGGTGTATTCCGCACCCCCCGGCAACCCGGCTGCACACGGCCAGCGACCGAAGTCCCATCGGCGGGTATCTCGGATACATGCACCCCCGTGCCGCAGTATGGAGCTCTGTGATCGGAGGGCTCGAAACTACGGACGTCCGCGCGGGGGGAAGGCTGGCTGGGGTGGTCGCTGCAGGCCAACGAGGCAACCCACGGTGCGGTGCGCTGGGAAAGGTGTGATGCTTGGGATGGGGCGTCAATCTATCTGTCGCACTAGGGCGTTCTGGCCGATTTATGCGGTGAATACAGCACATCGATTGATCGAATCTCTGGGACTTGGTCAATCCATGAGTCGAAGAATGCAGGCTCTGCGCCGCGCCGACGCGGGGGCCGCTAAGCGGTCGTTGGCGCGGCGGAGCGTGGTGTTGGTGGCGGAGTGGCTGATTGCCGGTCTCCAGATACCGAGAAGAGCCGGTTCATGCTGGAGGTGATCGAGAAGGGGTCGTGCAGCGCGTCTCACCCGGTGCCGCTGCTCTTCGTTCACGAGGCGTGGCACGCAGCGTGGTGCTGGGACGAACATTTCCTAGGCTTCTTCGCGGATAAGGGTTATCGCGCGCTGGCCGTCAGTCTCCGCGGCCATGGAAACAGCTCGACATCGACGCCTCTGGGCAGCTGTTCGATCGCCGACTATGTCGAGGACGTCGGCGAAGTTGCCGACAGCCTGCCCACCACGCCGGTGCTGATCGGTCACTCCGCGGGCGGTTTCGTCGTACAGAAGTACCTGGAGTCGCACGACGCCCCGGCCGCCGTGTTGGTCGCGTCCACACCCTGCCGCGGACTTTTCCGATGCCTAACGCGGCTGATGAGACGTCACCCTTGGCTTACCACGAGGATGATCGTTACAGGCAAATCGTTGCCCAGATTCAACAGCCCCGGACTTGCGCGCGCAGCCTTCTTCAGCGCGAAAGCCCCTGAATCCCAAGTGCGGCGCTGCGCCGCACGGCTGCAGGAAGAGAGTGCACGAGTGGGACGTGACCAACTGCTGCTCAACCTGCCCAAGCCCAAGCACGTACGGACGCCACTGCTGGTCTTGGGTGCCGCAGATGACGCGTGCTTTTCGCCGAAGGAAGTGCGCGCAACGGCACGCGCCTACGGGACCGAAGCAGAGATCTTTCCCGACATGGGCCACGACATGATGCTCGAGCCCGGCTGGACCGCGGTTGCCGAACGTATCGACACGTGGCTCGGCAGCCACGGACTGTAGCCGGACGTCAACCGAGGACGTCACTGGCCGCCCGGACCGTAGCGACGAGGACGTCACTGGCCGCCCGGACCGCAGCGACGAGGACGCGAGCACAGGTCGAATGGGACTACGGCTCGGTCGGGATTAGCCACCCAAGGTTCGCGACGACCGTGTTGCGAGCCCCGCCTGCCGCTGCCCACGCAGCTCTGCCGCGAGGTCGTGCTCCAGTGCTGGCACGCTGAGCCGGCGGCGCTTCAGCTCCCGGTCGAGTGCCTTGATGAACAAACCCTCCCCGGCCCGGCGGCAGGCCAAAACCGCCTGCTCGTTCATGACGTCGCGGGTCAACGCCGCGGCCGGGCAGGCGGCGACAACCTCCAGCGACGCGCGCAGGTCGAGCGTGGTGGTAACCCCGCAGGACGGCGAGGCGCCGATACCGACGATGCCCGCGACTGCGATGCCCGAGCGTTGGTAATCGGCCACATCACGGGCGACCTGGCGCGCGAGCCGCCTGTAGACGAGCTTGGTCCACCAGACGAAGACGTGGAGCAGCGGAACCCGCAGCGCATAAAGGGGTCCGCCCTTGGAGTGGTAAAGGCGCAGGCTATGGCGTTTGAGCACGCCGCCCCAGGCCAACCGCTCCGGGCATGGCAGCTGGTGGATTCCGTACCCCGCGCCGGTCAGCTCGCCGACGACCTCGGACACGGCGCCGGGCCGGGTGGCTCCCCCGGCGTAACGGGTGTTTTCGTTGAGCAGGCAGTGCGACACGAGCATCACCCGCCGGCCGCGTTCGTCACGTAGCCGATCCAGCAGCGCCCGCGCATGGGCCAGCGCTGGTGTGTGGCGCATGCGCGGAGAATATCTCGCGCGCCAGCCTCAGAAGGGCTGCTCGAACACCTATTTCCGGGATCACCACAACACGCGTGCATCTTTGGCCTACCGCCAATGGCGCGCCGCATTCGATCCGCTCGGGACTTTTGACCCTGCTGCAGGCCGTCGGGCGGCGACTTTTGACTCTGCAACGGCGCGTCGAACCGTGTCTACCTTGAATCGACAATGCCGACTGTAGGGAATCCGTTGACCGCTGCCGACCGCGACTATCTGAGCGAGACCGCGCTCCTCGACTATGGCCATGCCTCTTTGCGAGAGCTGATCCAAGACCGCGGCTGGGAGTCGCTGCCCACCCGGCAGCGTATTGGCGCGGTCTACACCTTCGTGCGTGACGACATCCCATTTGGCTACAACCAAAGTGACGCGATCCCGGCCTCCAGGGTCCTCGCCGACGGCTATGGGCAATGCAACACCAAGACAATCCTGCTCATGGCGCTGCTGCGCGGCGGCGGTATCCCGTGTCGTTTCCACGGGGCGACGATCCACAAGCAGCTGCAAAAGGGGGCGTCACCGGACTGTGGTATCGGCTGGCGCCGACCAATATCATCCACAGTTGGGTAGAAGTGCTCGTCGATGGCCGCTGGCTCGCGCTGGAGGGCGTCATCCTCGACACGGGGTACCTCGACGGTCTTCGGGCGTCCCTACCGGGTGAACGTGGCGCCTTCCTCGGCTACGGCGTCGGGACCGACGACCTCCAGAAGCCACCGATCGATTGGCGCGGCGCCGACACGGCCATCCAGATGACTGGTGTCAACGGCGATCTGGGCTGCTATGACAGTCCTGATGTGTTCTACGCTGAGCACGGCGCGAATCTGTCGGGGTTCAAGGACTGGCTGTACCGCCATGTTGTCCGGCAACGGATGAATAGGAAAGTTGCGTCGATCCGCGGTCGTGTCCCGGACGTGTCGTGTGTCGCGCGTGCCGGCGCACCGGAAGAGGTCGATCAGGCCCGGCGGCAGGGGCCACAGGTGGGGTGGGTTGCCGCCTCAATGGATGACCCAGCGAGACATCGTGATGTACAACCTTGATGCGCTGTGGTCGATCGATGCTCGGTGACACTCTGCGGCTGGCCGTGGATCTGGACCCCTTAGCTTAGCGCTCACACAGATCGAATGCCGGTCTGCGTGGAAGCCGCAATACCAAGTGTATCAACGGCTTTACGGAACTCCGTGAGGACGATGGGGTCCCGTGGCGCGGCGGTGAGCAGTGATTGAGAGTGCGTAGCCGGGCCGCACACTGTTGGTAGGTCGCCGCCGGCGCGCGCATTCGCGTAGAAGGGACCTTCGGC
Source organism: uncultured Actinomycetota bacterium (assembly GCA_963813275.1). GTDB lineage: Bacteria > Actinomycetota > Actinomycetes > Mycobacteriales > Mycobacteriaceae > Mycobacterium. The sequence continues at coordinate 771,248 of CAWEYH010000014.1, forward strand.
CCCATCGATTCATGTCGTTGGACTCCGGCGGCACCGTTTGCTCAAACCTAGCGTGATCGGCATACACGAGCGATGCGACAGGCTCGCGGGGCGCGTAGTTGGAGAAGGGTTGACGGATGACGGACCAACGCTCATACGTCCGAGCTCTGCTTGTAGCCGGATTGTTCGCGACAGCGCTGATCGGAGATGCTGCGCCGGCCGGAGCTGAGGGACCCGCAGTGGGATCGGACTGCCCGGCAGACCAAATCGGTAACGCCGCAACTGCACCCGATGGCGCGGCCATTCGTTGCGTTGTCGATGAACAGGGCGCTATCCACTGGCTACCTGACACCCACGCCATCGGAACGATTGCAGACCTGCAGTCCGCGGGCTACTCGGTGAGCGTGGATCGGGTCGGAGATCAACCGCTGCCCGCCTGCGCGGTGACCGAGGTGCACAATCCGATGATCGTTACCTCGATGAACTCGGGAGGCACCACGCCGGGTGGACCCGGATCGATCGGCAACAAACACTCCACGACCATCGTCTTGAACAAGACGATCGACGTCTCACTGGACTGCACCGGTCACTAGGGCGTCTCGTCTGCCTCTATCGGGCGACACGCACACGTGATCCACGTCGCCCTTCGACGTCGGAAGGCTTGAGCTTGTAGAGCCGTATCGCGCCGAACGGGCAGGCTCCAAGAGGCGGCTTAGGTTCGCGTACAGCGCACGTGTGGAGTCCTTGCGATCGGAGACCGCGAGAGTCGTTGCCCGCCAATGCCCCAGCCACTCACCGACTGTGCTGGTGGCGTCCTTTGGCGGCTTGCCCCCGTCAAGACGAGCGCGCGTGCAGTTTCTATTTTGGCGCGAGCTTTCGAAGCTATTAAACTCTGACGAACAAGCTGGGGACTGATCGGGCGCGTGGGCATAGTTCAATCTCCCTTAATCTGGGCTCCACTGCGCGCACGAAACGGGCACGTATTCCGGCAGGCGGCGTCATGCCGGGACACCGCACGAACAAACACCGGCTCGCTCCGACTGCGCAAACTGAGATGTCGGCCAACGAGCTGCGACGCCGGCGAAGCTTCTGGTGGTTGATGTTTCCTGCCGACTCTGGGGCTCCGCGTGATTCAATGCGCGCCTGCATTCGTGGTCGTGTCCGCGCTGGGCTGGGTCAACTGTTTGCCGGAAGGCATTGCCGGGGAAGCGGGAACCAGCGAAGCGTTTCGAAGTGTGTGGGCAGGCCGGTGACGCCCTCGGGGACCTCGTCGGGGCGGGCATCGAGCAGGGCGCGGGCGTCGCGGAGATGATCACTCAAGGCTGCCTCGCCGAGAGAGCCGGATTCCGTCGGGCACTGCAGGGTGCCGGCATCGTCGTAGAAGAGGTCGGTGAGTCGAAGTGGAGGCTGAGCGGGACCGCTGCGGTGCTGCCACAGGCCGCTGTCCGGATGGAAGATGTAGTCGGGGAGGAGGCGGTGGCCGTAGCGGGCCAGCAGTTCCACGGCGTCGATCAGGTAATCCCGCACGGTCTCGGATATGAAGTAATTGAAGTTTATGCGGGTCCAGCCGGGTTTAATTCCCTCGCAACCCAACTCGATTTCATCGCGGTAGGCGCGGGAATGCTGTGCGTCGATGGTCAGGAGGCGATGCCCGTAGGGGCCGGCGCAGGAGCAGCCGCCGCGGGCTTGAATGCCGAACAGGTCGTTGAGCACGGCGACGACGAAGTTGTGGTGCAGGTATCGCCCGGCGCCAGAACGTATCCGGAACGAGACGATGGACAGTCGTTGAGCGTCAGGGTGGCCAAGGATCTCGATGTTCGAGTCGGTCTGCCAGCGGTCAAGGGCCCGAGACCACAGTCGCTGTTCGCGTAGCCCGATCAGGTCGGTGCCCACGGCTTCCTTGAGCGCGAAAACCATTCCGGCCCTGATCGACTCGATGATGGCCGGGGTACCGCCCTCCTCGCGGGCGACCGGGTCGTCAAGGTAGCGGTGTCCGGTCGGGTCCACGAAGGCCACCGTTCCGCCTCCCGGGGCGGTGGGTACGGCGTTGCGCACCAACTCGCGGCGCACCACGAGGATACCGGGGGTTTGGGGGCCGCCGACGAACTTGTGTGGTGAGAGGAAGATCGCGTCCTTGTGATCACCGCGGCCGGAGGCGCTGTCAGCCATCCGGATTGGGATGTACGGGCCGGCTGCGGCGTAGTCCCAGAAGGACAACGCGCCGTGCTCATGTAGCAGGGTGGCGATCCGGTCGGCGTCTGACAGCACGCCGGTGACGTTGGATGCGGCCGAGAAGCTGCCGATGCGCAGTCGACGATCGGCGTAGTGGACGAGCCGCTGCTCTAGTTGTTCCAGATCGATGTGGCCGTCGGCGTCTTCGTCGATTACTACCAGGTCGGCGATGGACTCCCGCCACGGCAATTCGTTGGAGTGGTGCTCGTAGGGGCCGATGAACACCACCGGCCGTTCCCGGTCGGGGATTTGGTCGCGCCATCGGTAGCGTTGGGCGAGTTCGTACGGCACGCGCAGTTCAAGAATGTCGATCAGCTTGTTGACCGCTGCCGTTGCTCCGGACCCGGAGAAGATCACCAGGTCGTCGGCGGTGCCGCCGACGGCGTCGTGGATGATCCGGCGTGCATCTTGGCGCAGCAGTGAGGTCTGCAGTCCGGTGCCGGAGCTTTCGGTGTGGGTGTTGGCGTAGCGCGGCAACACGTGCTCGCGGATGAAGTCCTCAAGGAAGTCCAGCGATCGCCCAGACGCCGTGTAGTCGGCGTAGGTGATGCGTCGGCGCCCGTAGGGTCCGTCGAGGACCGCGTCCTCGCCGATCACACCCCGCCGGACCTGCTCGAGCAGAGGCGATGTGGGTAGCGGCGATGCGGTGTCGCCGCCGTTAGCAGTCGTCGTGGCCATGTGATCTTTCCCGTCTCGGATAGCGAACCGGGACTTCGCCGTCGTCAGTGTGGTTCCGGTCCTTGGACCACGCCAGGGTCATAAGTCCCTGCTGGTGCATACCCCCTGCGGCATATGTTGGGCCCCATGACAGATCACGATGACCACTCCGTTGTGCTCACTGAGCTGGCCTAGGTCGCTCGGATGGCGGCTTCTATCTCGTCGGCGGGGATCTCCTTGGTGCAGAAGAACCAGTCTTCGCAATGAACGCCCTCGGTGTGGCCGTCCATGCGTTCCTGGGCGGTGCCGCAGGACCCCGCGGGGGGAACGATGACCGGCTCGCCTGGGCGCCAGTCGGCCGGTGTCGCGACCGAGAAGTGGTCGGCGGTCTGCAGGGCCTGGATGACACGCAGTAGTTCGTCGAAGTTGCGGCCGAGGCTCAGGGGGTAGTAGATGATGGCGCGGATCTTGCCCTCGGGGTCGATGACGAAGACGGCGCGTACCGCCTTGGTCGAGTCCTCGCCGGGCATGATCATTCCGTATTTCTCGGCGACTTTCATCGACACGTCCTCGATGAGCGGGAACGTGACCTCGACGTCCTTCATGCCGCGAAAGGCAATCTTGTCCTTGATCGTGCGCAGCCAGGCGATGTGGCTATAGAGCCCGTCTACCGAGAGCCCGACCAGCTCGGTGTTGTAGGCCGCGAACTCCTGCTGCATCGAGGCGAACGTCATGAACTCGCTGGTGCAGACCGGGGTGAAGTCGGCGGGATGGGAGAAGAAGATGACCCACTTGCCGGTGTAGTCGGCCGGAAAGTCAATCTGGCCCTGGGTGGTCACGGCGGTGAAGGCTGGGGCCGGGTCACCGATGCGCGGGATGCCCGTCACGGCAGATGTGTCAGTGGTCGCGGTGGGAATCTCGTTGGGTGTCATGGCAATCCATTTCTCTTTTCAAGTGGTGCTGGTGGTTGCTTGCGTGGTGCCCTGGTCGGGCGGCGACCGCAGCGCCCTAGTGAAACCGGCGCTGCGCTCGTCAGATTTCATTGGGGGTCGGTATCCCACGGTTGAGTGTGAAGGAGGATGTCGACGGCCTGGCGGTCGGCCTGTGGTCTAAGCAGGTGGCCCAGTTCGACAACGCGCATGCCTTGACTTGCTCGGGCCAGATCGGCGACGCCGGGCAGGATCGCGGGATCTGTCGGTCCTCCGATTCCGTAGACGAAGTTCTCCAGGGCGTGGCCGAGATAGAGCAGGTGCCCGCGCGGGCGCAGCCAGGTCCCCGCGGTGGTGATGACGGCCGTGAGTTCGTCGATCGGTAGATGCAGGAAACTGATCACCACTAAATCCGCGGGCTTCCCAGGTTGCCAGTTTCTGGCGTCGCCGACTGTGTAGGAGATGTTTTCGCTGTCGTCGGCGCCCCTTGCCACTTCGATCGCCACCGGTGAGAAATCCACCGCTTCGACTGCCCAACCGGACTCGGCCAGGTATCGGGCGTTGCGGCCGTCTCCGCAGGCGAGATCGATGGCTCGGCCGGGTCGCAGTGCGGCGTATCGGGACATCAGTGCACGTGCCGGTGCTGAGCCCCAGGGGTGTTCGACGCTGGCGTAGCGCTGATCCCATGAAGTCGCGTCCATGTGTCGTGCCTTTCGTAGCTGGGTCGGGCGCCCCGTGTCGTGTGGCGAGCAGCGTGCTCGACGCACGGCTGAAGGGTGCGATCGTCATGCAAGGCCGAGGAAGAGCCTTTCGAGTTCGTCCTCGGTCATCGGTGGTGCGCCGTCGGCGGTTGTGCCGGTGACGCATTCCCGCATCCCGGTGGCGACGATTTTGAAGCCGGCGCGGTCCAACGCCTTGGACACCGCCGCGAGCTGGGTGACGACGTCTTTGCAGTCGCGGCCCAGTTCGATCATCGTGATCACCCCGGCAAGTTGTCCCTGGGCGCGGCGTAGCCGGTTGAGGACCGCGGCGGTGGCGTCTTGGTTGTCGATCATGTTGTGCCCCTTGTTGTGAGTGCTTTCATTTGCTCGCTTCACGGTGGAATGTAGATCGCTCCATGGAGGTATGAGACGGGTCAGCCGACGGCCGTGGTCCGGGAATTCCAGAGCCGCCGCAGTGGGCAATGGGCGTAGCGGGTGCAGGCAAGCGACATTCCGGCGGCTGTCACGGTCAGGCCCGCCGCGACTGCACCGACTGCCGGGTCGATTTCTTGGGCCAGGATCACCGATGCCATCAACAGGACAAACCATCCGAACAATCGGCGCAGAGTGGCCGGGTTGATAACCGCGACGAGACGACCGCCGATCAGCGCCCCGACGACCGCAGCCACCGTGACGAAACCGGCTAGGCGCCAGTCGATCTGCTCGCTTGCGAGATGCCCGGCCAGACCGGCGAAGGACTGCATCGAAATGATGACCAACGAGGTGCCGACGGCGACGGGCATCGGTACGCCGCCCAGTAGCGCCAGAGCCGGCACCAGAAGGAAACCGCCGCCGGCGCCGACGAGACCGCTGATCATGCCGACGCCGATGCCCAGTCCAACGATCTGCACCACGGGAAGGGGCTGATCGCCGTGGGCGCCCGTCGTTTCCTTGCGGCCCCGCAGCATCGCAAGCCCGGCCGCGATCATGATCACGGCAAAGCCCACCAGCAACACAGTGCCCGGAATGAACTGGGCCACCAGCCCGCCCGCATAGGCGCCGGCCATGGCCGCCAGGCCGAAGAGCATCGCAATGCGCCAGCGGACCCGGCTGGCACGCGCGTGGGAGACGGCGCCGATCGCACTGGTGACGCCGACCACCAGCAAGGATGTGGCGATGGCCTGTTTGGCCTCCATGCCTCCCACGTAGGCCAGTAGCGGGACGGTCAGGATCGATCCGCCGCCGCCTAGCAGGCCGAGTGCAACGCCGACGAAGACCGCCAGGGCGATGGTCAAAGCGATCATGTCGCGGCTACTTCGCCTTCTGGTCGGCGGGGGGGCCGACGAGCTGAGACACGACGGTCGCGGCGTCGCAGGTGGCGCCCCGGTTGTAGGGGAGCTTCGACAGCGCCATGCCCATCGCGCAGGTGTTGGTCAGCGACGCGAAGGTCAATCCGCCACCGATCGCGGCAGCTACCCACTTAAGCTTCGGCGCGGCGATGCTGCCGAGGATGCTCGTCAGCACGATCGAGCCGGCGACGAGGCGCACTTGGCGCTCGAGGTCCCAGCGCTGGGGGCCGCGGTTGACCGCGAAACCTCTCGCCTCCCAGGCGGTGATCCCGCCATCGAGGATGTGCACGTTTTCCAGGCCGGCTGTGCGCAGGGTCTCCTCGGCCTGTGCGGCACGTTGACCGGAGCGGCATACCAGGACGACCTCTTCGTCGAGGTGGGTGATGATCTCGTCGCGGTGCTCGCGCAGCAGATCCAACGGAACGTTGTAGGCGCCGGCGATGTGGGCGGTCTCGAACTCGCCGGGGGTTCGGACATCGAGAACTCGCGGCGGCGCAGCCGAACTGAGGCGCTCGCGCAGGTCCTGCGAATCGATGGTGGCGGGAGCGGTCATGGTGATCAGGGTCCTTCCGGCAGGGCCGGCGGTGACCAAAGCCTCTAGGGTTCCGATACCACCGGGGGTATTATTGATATCCATGGTAGACATACCCCCACCGGTATTGTCAAGTAAGGAATAAGATACCCCCTAGGGTACTTGACATACCCATAGGGGTATATGCCAGGATGGCTTTACTCCGAGGGAACGAAAGGATCTAGCGCCATGAAATTCATCCAGTACTACCTGGACTGTCTGTCCCACGCTTCATACCTGGTGGCCGACGAAACGACCGGGCGCGCAGTCGTTGTCGATCCGCAGCGCGACATCGCCGAGTATCTGGCTGACGCCAAGGAACTGGGCTTCACGATCGAACTCGTCATCGAAACCCACTTCCACGCCGACTTCCTGTCCGGCCACCTCGAGTTGGCGAAGGCGACCGGCGCGAAGATCGTCTACTCCTCGGTCGCCGAGACCGAGTTCGAGTCGACGGGGGTCGCCGACGGCGAACGCTATTCGCTCGGCGATGTGACGTTGGAGTTCCGCCATACCCCCGGGCACACCCCGGAGTCGATGAGCATCGTGGTCTACGAGCACGCCGGCGACGAGATCCCGTACGGCGTTTTGACCGGCGACGCGCTCTTCATCGGCGACGTGGGCCGCCCCGACCTGCTGGCGTCGATCGGCTTCACCCGCGAGGAATTGGCCGACAAGCTGTATGACTCGCTGCACAACAAGCTGATGACGCTGCCCGACGCGACCCGGGTGTACCCGGCGCACGGCGCAGGCTCGGCGTGCGGCAAGAACCTGTCCACCGACCTGTGGTCGACGATGGGTGACCAGAAGGCGACGAACTACGCGCTGCGGGCCCCCGACAAGGCGACATTCATGAACCTCGTCACCGAGGGGCAGCCACCCGCGCCCGGCTACTTCGTCTACGACGCGATCCTGAACCGCAAGGACCGCGGACTGCTGGACGAGACAAAGATGCCGACGGCGATGAACTATGAACAGGTCCGTAAGGCGATCGACGGCGGTGCCGTCCTGGTCGACGGACGTAGTCCCGAGGAGTTCGCTCAGGGCCACCTGCGTCACGCGATCAACATCGGCCTGGAAGGACGCTACGCCGAGTTCGCCGGTTCGGTGCTCCCGTCCGACGTCGACATCGTGCTGTGCACCGAACCCGGCCAGGAACTCGAGGGCAAGAACCGGCTGGCCCGGATCGGATTCGACCGGGTAATCGGTTACCTGACCGAGCCTTATCAGGTGATGTTCGCCCACCGGGACGACGTCCAGATCGCCTCGCGGTTGACCGCCAAGGCGTTCGACGAACGGGCCGCGCAGATCGGCAATCTCCAGATCGTCGACGTCCGCAACCCGGGCGAGGTCGCCGCCGGAACCATCCCGAACGCGATCACCATCCCGGTGGGCCAGCTACCCACCCGCCTGGGCGAGCTCGACCCAACCGTGCCCACCGTCGTGTACTGCGCCGGAGGCTACCGGTCGTCCGTCGCGGCAAGCCTGTTGCGGCAACACGGTTTCACCGATGTGAGCGACATCCTGGGTGGCTTCGGCGCCTGGGAAGAAGCCAGCCAGAACGCCTGAGCGAGCCGAGGAGACCAAACACCATAACCACCACGGCCAAACATCAGATCCTGATCGTCGGCGGCGGCACCGCCGGCATCACCGTCGCGGCCCGCCTGCTGCGCAGGGGCTACACCGACGTCGCTGTCATCGAGCCGTCGAACACGCACTACTACCAACCGCTGTGGACTCTCGTCGGCGGCGGGCAAGCGAAGGCCGCGAGCACCGAGCGCTCCGAATCCTCGGTGATGCCGACAGGCGCAACGTGGATCAAGAACGCCGCCAGCGCATTTGATCCCGACAGCAACACGGTCACCTGCGCCGACGGGGCCGCGTATGAGTACGACGTGCTCGTGGTCTGCCCGGGCATCCAGCTCGACTGGAACCGCACCGAGGGGCTCGAGGACGCCCTGGGCCGCGACGGGGTGTCATCGAACTACCGGTTCGACCTCGCGCCGCGTACCTGGGACTTCATCCGCAACCTGCGGTCGGGCACCGCGGTGTTCACGGTTCCCTCCGGGGCGATCAAGTGCGCAGGGGCTCCGCAGAAGATCGCCTACCTGGCGTCCGACTACTGGCGAAAGCAGGGCGTGCTCAACGACATCGACGTCCACCTCGTCATGCCGGCACCGCGGCCCTTCGGCATCCCGGCCATCGCCGACAGCCTCGACAAGGTCATCGCCGACTACGGCATCACCGTGCACACCAACTCCGAGATGACCTCCGTCGACGCGGCGTCGCACAAGGTCGGCATCACCAGCGTCGGCGCCGGGGGGACCGACACCACGCTCCCGTACGACATGCTGCACGCCGTGCCGCGGCAGTCGGCGCCCGACTGGATCAAGTCCAGCCCGCTATCCACCGGGGACGCAAACGGTTACGTCGACATCAACAAGCACACGATGCAGCATGTGCGCTACCCGAATGTGTTCAGTCTCGGTGACGCGGGCTCCTCGCCGAACTCGAAGACCGGCGCCGCGATCCGCAAGCAAGCCCCCGTCGTCGTCGACAACATCGACGCGTTCCTGAAGAAGCAACCGCTGCGCGCGTCTTATAACGGCTACTCGTCGTGCCCGATCGTCACCTCGTCACACGAGATGTTGCTCGCCGAGTTCGATTACGACCTGCAGCCGGAACCCACCTTTCCCCTGTTCGATCCGACGAAACCTCACCGGGCATACTGGTACCTCAAGAAGTACGGGCTGCCGTTCATGTACTGGAATCTCATGCTCAAGGGCCTCGCCTAGCAATCCGATTGCGACACAACGAAAGGACACCACAATGGCACTCTTGAATCTGACCGCCGCGGACTTCGAGACGACGATCACCGAGAACCCGATCGTGCTGATCGACTTCTGGGCGTCGTGGTGCGGCCCGTGCCGTGCGTTCGCCCCGGTCTTCGACCGTTCGGCGCAGTCGCACCCAGACGTCGTGCACGCGAAGGTCGACACCGAAGCCCAGCACGAGCTTGCCGCGGCTCTGGAAATCCAGTCGATTCCGACGATCATGGCGTTCCGCGACGGTGTACTCGTCTACCGCCAGCCCGGAGCGATGCCGGCACCGGCGCTCGAAGATCTCATAAGCCAAGTCAAAGCCCTCGACATGACGGAGGTGCGCGCCAAGATTGCCGCTCGCAAAGCCGCGGCCGCGACATAGCCAACACGATCGATGCAGCAGTAACCGAGTAGTGCTGATGTGCTATCCCGTCGAGTGCCCCAAGTGCGGAAGGACGACTTGGGGCGGCTGCGGTCAACACGTCGACGATGTCATGCGATCGGTGCCCGCATCCCAAAGATGCACCTGCGCTCACGATTCCGTGGTCACACCAACGCCGGGCCGTATACGACGATGGTGGCGCCGATGACGGAAGTAGCTTTGCATCGGAGACCGTTTCACCGTGAGCGCGCGTTTCTTTCGAACAGGGCTATACCTTTCTGACCGCGAATGCGCTCGCCATGACGTGCTCCTCATCCCGTCACGAACAACGCAAGGAGTGCATTGATGTCCAGCGAACCACCGCAGATCGACGTGGCTCGGGCGATGACCATGCTCGATCAACGGGCGAGGCTGCTCGACGTGCGCGAAGACGACGAGTGGGACGCCGGGCATGCGCCCAACGCCGAACACCGACCCCTCGGCCAAGTCGATCCGAGCGACTACACCGGCGGCGACACCATCATCGTCGTGTGCCGCTCCGGCAACCGATCTCGGAAGGCCGCCGTCGCACTCCAAGGCGTGGGTGTGAAGGTATACAACCTCGACGGCGGGATGAAGGCGTGGTCGCGGGCGGGCCATCCCGTCGTCCGCGATGACGGGTCAGCAGGCACGGTGGCCTGACGTGACCGGACTGATCGTCGCGCTGGCTGCTGGTGCAGTGATGGGGCTGGTCATCGATGCCGATCACGCCGCACCCGACACCGCGTTGAGTCTGCTGGCCTGATCGGGCCGCGGACCGTCGACACGAACAAGCGACGTGGATAAAGGGAAATGAGATGTGGGACAAGCAAACCGGCATGATCATCCACCAATGCTCACCGTTCAACGCCGAATCTCCTCGTGCCGCGCTGAAGGACGACATCACGCCCATCGAGACTTTCTACAGCCGAAACCACGGGCCAATACCCGACATCTCCGCTCGGAGGTGGCAGTTGAACGTCGCCGGTCGGGTCGCTAATCCCCGCGCGTCCACTCCCAGTACCCGGGCACCACGACCGGACAGGTGATGGACGAGCCGGCCGGTGCCGCACCCGACTTCGACGACTATCTGGTCGGCGAGTTCTGGCAGGGCTTCATCGACCGCGCCCCGCTCCACGGCCCACGCATGAGCACCCCAGGACGTGTCGAACCAGGCGTCATACGCGCGGGCCTGCGCCGCAGTCAAGTCATCCACAGGCGTTGCGCTGCTCGGTGAGCGCGCCCATCGACTGGTCGGTGAAGACGTCGTACAGGCCGTCATAGGCCAGGTGGTCCAGGACCGTGACGTCGCCGTACTTGTAGCCGGCCCTGCTGTCCATCAGCGGGTGCGGCGCCTTCGTCATGGATTCCTGCCCGCCGGCGACCACCACATCGAACTCACCGGCGCGGATCAGCTGGTCTGCAAGGGCGATCGCATCGATTCCGGACAGGCACATCTTGTTGATCGTCAGCGCCGGCGCATCCCAGCCTATGCCCCCTGCCACCGCCGCCTAACGTGCCGGCATCTGGCCCGCCCCAGCGGTGAGCACCTGGCCCATGATCACGTATTCGACCAGCGAAGCCGGAACTCTGGCCTTCTCCAGCGCGGCCGCGATGGCGATGCCACCCAGGTCCGTACCCGAGAAATCCTTCAACGAACCCATCAGCTTGCCGGTGGGTGTCCGTGCTCCAGCAACGATCACCGACGTCGTCATGAATACCTCCAAACCTCCCGTCATGTTTACCGTTACGTTCGGCAGCTCGAACTGAACGCGACCACCGAACGCGCCGAATTGCTCCCGCTTCGAGGGCATTGCACCTCCGGTTCGCTTCGCTCCTGCCCCAAAATGCCGCCCATTAGGGTGTGGGCGTGACCCACTATGACCTTGTCGCTCTCGGAGCCGGTCCCGGCGGATACGTCGCGGCCATTCGTGCCGCCCAGCTCGGGCTGGACACCGCAGTCGTCGAACCCAAATACTGGGGCGGGGTGTGCCTCAACGTCGGATGTATTCCGTCGAAGGCGCTGCTGCGCAACGCCGAGCTGACCCACATCTTCACCACGGACGCCAAGACGTTTGGGATGAGCGGGGAGGCGACGTTCGACTACGGCGTGGCCTTCGACCGCAGCCGTAAGGTGGCCGACGGGCGTGTCGCCGGCGTGCACTACCTAATGAAGAAGAACAAGATCACCGAGGTCCACGGCTATGGCAGCTTCACCGACGCGAACACGCTGAGGGTCGATCTCAACGGGAGTGGCACCGAGACCGTCACCTTCGACAACGCGATCATCGCCACCGGCAGCAGCACCCGGCTGGTTCCTGGGACGTCGTTGTCGGACAACGTGGTCACCTACGAGGAACAGATCTTGTCCCGCGACCTGCCGCGCTCGATCGTGATCGCGGGTGCCGGTGCCATCGGCATGGAGTTCGGCTACGTGCTGAAGAACTACGGAGTCGACGTCACCATCGTCGAGTTCCTGCCGCGCGCGCTGCCCAACGAGGACGCCGAGGTCTCCAAGGAGATCGAGAAGCAGTTCAAGAAACTGGGCGTCAACATCCTCACCGGCACCCAGGTCGAATCCATCGATGACGATGGTTCGCAGGTCACCGTCACCGTCAGCACGGACGGCAAGTCCAGCGAGCTCAAGGCCGACAGAGTGCTGCAGGCCATTGGATTCGCGCCCAACGTCGAGGGCTACGGCCTGGAGAACACCGGGGTGAACCTCACCGACAGCAGGGTCATCGGCATCGACGACTACATGCGGACCAACGTGCCGCACATCTACGCCATCGGGGACGTCACCGCCAAGCTGCAGCTGGCCCACGTCGCTTCGGCCATGGGCGTGGTGGCCGCCGAAACCATCGCCGGCGCAGCAACCTTGGCTTTCGGTGACTACCGGATGCTGCCGCGCGCCACGTTCTGCCAGCCGCAAGTCGCCAGCTTCGGCCTCACAGAGGAGCAGGCCCGCGACGAGGGCCACGACGTCCAAGTGGCCAAGTTCCCCTTCACCGCCAACGCCAAGGCGCACGGGCTGGGGGACCCGAGTGGTTTCGTCAAGCTGATCGCCGACGGCAAGTACGGTGAACTCCTCGGCGGCCATCTGATCGGCCACGACGTCTCCGAATTACTGCCCGAACTGACCCTGGCGCAGAAGTGGGGTCTGACGGTCAACGAGCTGACCCGCAACGTGCACACCCACCCGACGCTGTCGGAGGCGCTCCAGGAGTGCTTCCACGGCCTGGCCGGCCACATGATCAATTTCTAGAAGCCCGGCCGAACTTTTCGCCCGCAGCAGACCCGCCACCCGCCCGGCGGACTGGCCAGCCGGATGGATGGGGCGTTGCGGCACGGCTAAGCTCATCAAGATCGCGAGGGCACTGAGCTGCTGGGCAACCGCTCGCAGGCAACTGGTAGCGCTCTTGGTAGGCGCGTAGGTAGTCGATCACGTGCCGGGCGGGCGGAAAGCCGTCCGGCCAGGGCGGCATCGGCCAGCCCGGTAGGGAAGCGAACTGGGCCGGGGAGAAACAGCCGCAGCGACGCCCAGGTGTGCGGCCAGGCACCGCCCGGGGCTGGCTGATCGTCGAGAATCACGAACCGGTGCCCGGCCCTGCGCAGGTAGTAGCCCGCGGCGAGCCCGGCCTGACCGCCGCCGATCACGACAATGTCGATGTCGGTGACGGTCACCGAACGATGACACCCGGGGTCGTCGAAAGTGCTTGCAGGGCGGGGATGCCCACCGGCTCGGTCGCGAGCAGGGGCACCACGGCGATCCGCCCGGAATGCTCCGTTCTGACCTTGGCGATCTGCGGCAATTCCGCGGCGGCGCGTTGTCGTAGCAGCGGCGACGTCGGATGTGCGGCGGCCAGCGAGTTGTTGACAACCCAGGCCCAGGGGTGGATGCCTGCGCGTTCAAGTTCGTCCTGCAGGCCGGCGGCTTCCAAGACGGGTGTGGTTTCGGCCAGGGTGATGATGATGACCTTGGTGAGTTCGGGGTCCTGCAGGCGCATCAGCGGGGTCTCGAAACGCTTGGTTCCCAGCTGTCGGGCGGCTTCGCGGTGGTAGGAGCCGGTGGTGTCGAGCAGCAGCAGGGTGTGTCCGGTGGGTGCGGTGTCGACCACGACCACCTTGCGGCGTGATTCGCTGATGACCCGGGAGAATGCCTGGAATACGGCGACCTCCTGGGTGCAGGGTGAGCGGAGGTCCTCGATGAGCGCTGCGCGGCCCCGCTCGTCGAGTTCGGCGCCCTTGGTGGCGAGGACATGCTCGCGGTAGATGCGGTTCTCCTCGGCCGGGTCGATGTGCGATACCCGTAGGTTCTCGAGGTGTCCGCCGAGGGTGTCGCCGAGGTGACCGGCGGGGTCGGTGGTGGTCAGGTGCACTTGGTGTCCGCGGTCGGCCAGTGCGACGGCGATCGCGGCCGCGATGGTGGTCTTGCCGACTCCGCCCTTGCCCATGCACATAATCAAGCCGCGGTCTTGTGCGGCGATCTCATCGATCAAATCCGCCAGCGAGGCGTCGGCGACGTCGAGATTCGCACCCACTGACCCGCCGGAGATGCCTGCACCCGTAGTCAACAGCGACGCGAGAGCATCGAGGCCGACGATGTTGGTGGGTTTGAGCTCCACCCGATCGAGCGGTAGGTCTCGCAGTTCAGCGGGCAGGGACGCGATCGCCTGCTGCTCACGTTGATAGATGGCTGTCGCCAACGGGTCGCTGTCATCGGCTGGAGCGGGCAGGACCCCGTTGATAACCACATACTGGCGGGCCAACCCGATCGCGGCCAGCTCGCGGTGGGTGCGGGTGATCTCGGCAAGCGTCGATTTCTGGGCGCGGGCCACCAGCACCAGACGGGTGCGGCGGGGATCGGCCAACGCCGCCACCGCACCGGCGTAGACGGCGCGTTGTTTCTCCAGGCCCGACAGCGGACCCAGGCAGGATGCATCACCCTTGCCCGTGTTGAGAAAGTCCGTCCACGAGCCGGGCAACTGCAGTAACCGGATGGTGTGTCCGGTGGGAGCGGTGTCAAACAGCACATGGTCGAACTGGCCGACCCGGCCGCGGGAATCGGTGAGCAGCGCCGAAAACTCGTCGAACGCGGCGATCTCGGTGGTGCAGGACCCGGAGAGTTGCTCGGTGATCGAGGCCACCTCCGCCTCGGGCAGCAGGCCACGCACCGGGCCAATGACGCGTTCCCGGTAGGCCTGCGCGGCCTGTTCGGGGTCGATCTCCAGCGCCGACAACCGGTCCACGGCGCGAATCGCGGTGATGGTGTTGCCGATGGTCAACCCGAAGACCTGCCCGACGTTAGAGGCCGGATCAGTACTGACGAGCAGAACCTTCTTGCCCTGCCGGGCCAGCCTGATGGCGGCGGCACACGCGATGGAGGTCTTACCCACCCCGCCCTTGCCGGTGAAGAACAGAAAGCGTGGGGCAGCGTCGAGAAACTGCGGAGGTTCCTTCGGCATGACCAATTCTCTCAGCCGTGGTGGGTGGTGCCTTGAGCCGTCGGCGCTGCGGGCGTCGGCGGCCGCGTGGGGCGGTGGCTTTTGCTGTGGGTGTGATAGCTGCTCGGCCAGCCGCTGGACCCGGGCGGCGATGTCGTCGCGGATCAGCCGCATGCGCTCGATGCCTTCGATACCCCGTTGGGAGGGTTCGCCGGTGGCCCACGACTCAAACCGGGGCCCGTCGACGGGATCGACGCGGGCCTGGTTTCCGAGGACGACCACGACGTCGACTTCGCGGAGGAGTCGTGGGTCGATCGGCTTGGGATGCTCTGCGGTGATGTCGACTCCGACTTCGAGCAGAGATTGCGCCGACAGGGAATTGATCGCTGTGCCGGGGTTGGTCCCGGCGGAGTGCACGTCGACGCTGTCGCCGGCAAGCTTGCGCATCAGACCGGCGGCCATCTGCGATTTCCCGCCGGTCTTGACGCACACGAACAGGACCGAGGGTTTCGTCACGAGGAGGTTTTTATGGGGGCGTCGGCGGGGAGGAGTTCAGCGATCAGCGCTTCGACCCGGGCCTTGATCTCGTCGCGGATCGGGCGGACCGCCTCGATGCCCTTGCCGGCCGGGTCGGGCAATGCCCAATCGCGGTAGCTGACACCCGGGAACACCGGGCAGGCGTCTCCGCAGCCCATGGTGATGACCACGTCGGAAGACTCGACCGCATCGGGGCTGAGGATCTTCAGGGACTGATCCGAGATGTCGACGCCGACCTCGGCCATCGCCTCGACGGCCGCCGAATTGATGGTCGCGGCTGGGGCGCTGCCAGCCGAGCGGACCCCGATCGCATCGCCGGCGAGGTGGGTGAGAAATCCGGCGGCCATCTGAGAACGACCGGCGTTGTGCACGCAGACAAACAACACGGTGGGGCGAGAAGCCATGAGCTACAGAGCCTTTCAATCGTACGTTTGAATTGAGGGTGATGGTCAGGCTGGCACGGGCGGACGGCTCAGTTCTGCGAGTAGTCGGCGCACTCGCGCATCGAGATCGTCGCGAATCGCCCGGACCGCGTCCAGAGGCTGGTTGTCGGGGTCGTCGAGGGCCCAGTCCAGGTAGCGCTTCCCGGGGTAGACGGCGCAGGCCTCGCCGCAGCCCATGGATACGACCACGTCCGCGGCAGCGACCACGTCGTCGGTGAGCGGCTTGGGATATTCGTCGCCGAGGTCAAGGCCGATTTCGGCCATCACCTCGATCACATGCGGGTTGAGTGCATCTGCGGGCGCCGAACCTGCGGAGCGAACGTGCACACGGCCTTGGGCGTGATGGTTGAGCAGGGCGGCGGCCATCTGCGAGCGCCCGGCATTGTGCACGCAGATGAACAGAACCTCCGGCACGTCCTTCGGGGCCGCGCCCTGGGCCTGCGCCAAAGCTGTGAGCCGGTCGGCGGCGAACCGCGCGGCCAACGACGTGAGATGGGTGTGGATTCGAGCGGTTCTGCGAAGGGCCGCATAGGACTCGAAGACGTACCGCTCCACGGTCTGCGGAGAGAACACTCCGGTGTACTTGGCCGCAAGATCGGCGGCGGTGCGTGAGAGCACAGCCTGCGGCATCAACAGATCCGGTTGGGCGCGGTGCCTGGGGTCAATGTCGTTGTCGGACATCAGGACTCCTTGGTCGCAGGTGCAGATGAAGTGGGAACAGCAGATGTCGGGGGCGACGTGAAGCGCTTGCGCAGAGCCAACGACACATACACCAGTGCGACGAGGACCGGCACCTCGATGAGCGGACCGACTACTCCGGCGAGTGCCTGCCCGGAGGCGGCGCCGTAGGTGGCGATGGCGACAGCGATGGCGAGTTCGAAGTTGTTGCCGGCGGCGGTGAACGCGAGGGTGGTGGTGCGCTCGTAGCCCAGACCGAGCACGGCGCCCAGGGCGTAGCCGCCGCCCCACATGATCGCGAAGTACGCCAGCAGCGGGAGAGCGATCCGCGCGACGTCCAGCGGACGCGAGGTGACCTGGTGACCCTGCAGCGCGAACAGGATGACGATGGTGAACAACAACCCGTACAGCGCCCATGGACCGATCTTCGACAGGAACGTCGACTCGTACCAGGTGCGGCCCTTGGCTTTTTCGCCATAGCGGCGCGTCAGGAAACCCGCCAGCAGCGGGATACCCAGGAAGATCAGTACCGACTTGGCGATCTGCCACGGCGAGGTGTCAATCGTGGTCTTCGCCAGGCCGAGCCAGCCCGGCAGCACCGACAGGTAGAACCAGCCCAGCACCGCGAACATGACAACCTGGAACACGGAGTTGAGTGCAACCAGCACGGCGGCGGCCTCCCGGTCACCGCAGGCCAGGTCGTTCCAGATGATGACCATGGCGATGCAGCGCGCTAACCCAACAATGATCAGCCCGGTGCGGTATTCGGGCAGACCCGGCAGCAGCAGCCACGCGAGGGCGAACATCAGCGCGGGCCCGATGAGCCAGTTCAGCACCAGTGAGCTGATCAGCATCTTGCGGTCGCCCGTCACCGAGTCAAGGCGGTCGTAGCGGACTTTGGCCAGCACCGGGTACATCATGATCAGCAGGCCCAGTGCGATAGGCAAGGAGATGCCGTCTACCTGAACGGCCGAAAGCACATCCCCCAGGCCGGGAATCAAGCGGCCCAGGAGCAGCCCGGCTGCCATCGCGATGCCGATCCAGACCGGCAGAAACCGGTCGAGCGTGGAGAGCTTGCCGACCACCGCCGGCGTGTCATCGCGCGCCACCGTATCGGTCATACCGACGCCCCAACCGGTGCCGCGGATTCAGCGCCCGCACTCAACAGCGACGACAACATCGTCAGCACGTTGGGTACCACCGCGTAATACACCCACGACGCCCGCCGCTCCGATGTCAATAATCCCGCGTCACGCAGCACTTTCAGGTGATGGGAAACCGTCGGTTGCGACACTTCCACACCGGCCGAGATGTCGCACACGCACGCCTCACCGCCGGCGTGGCTGGCCACAGAACTCAGCAGGCGCAACCGCACCGGATCCGACAAAGCCTTGAACTTCGCCGCCATCTCCACGGCCGCCTGCATGCTCAGCGGTTCGGTCACCAGCGGCTCCACTTGACAACAGACGGCCTCGCCGTCGAAGTCCTGTTTCGACATACATCGATATTGACAAAGATCGAACCCAGGCGCAAACGAACACCGAATGAACCTCAGACTGCGTCCACCGGACTGCTGGACATAGAGATCAGCGGACCACCCCGCAAGGGACGGCCCACCGACGCATCGCGGGGCGTTCAGCAGCACGACGTGGTGGCTGCAACCTTGTCCTGTTGGCTTGCACCGTCGGCCGCAGCAGCAGCAGATCCGCAACAGACCCCACCCTCGGACTGAAGATCCAGATGCTGGGGGCTGGAGCCGAAGGTCTCGGAGTCGGCCAACACGGTGTAGACCTCCCACTTCTCACCGGCGGGTCCGGTCACCCACACCTTGTCTTGAGTCGCGAAGCAACACGTGGTGCCGAGCTCCTCATCGGTGAACAAGCCCTCGCCGGTGAGGCGGGCGATCTCGGCGTGCACCTTCTCGCTGGATTCCACCTCGACGCCGAGGTGGTTGATGGTGCCGCCCTTGCCCGGGTTTTCTAGCAGCACGAGCTTCAGCGGCGGCTCGGCGATCGCAAAGTTGGCGTAGCCGGGTTTGACCTTGGCCGGCTCGGTGTTGAACAGCTTGGAGTAGAACGTGATCGCCTCGTCGAGATTGTCGACGTTCAGGGCGAGTTGAGTTCGGGACATTGATCCTCCCACTTGTGAGACATATATCGAATTAGCGCGCTAGCCACAGCATGCCTACCTTTTTGATATATGTCAAGAACTCTGGCAGGATGGGCGCGTGCCTAAGACGCTGCCCGTGGTCGATATCTCCGCGCCGGTGTGCTGTGCGCCGGTAGCGGCGGGACCGATGAGCGACGACGACGCTTTGCAGGTCGCGCTGCGCCTGAAGGCGCTGGCTGATCCCGCGCGGGTGAAGATCATGTCGTTTCTGTTCAGCTCCTCGGCCGGCGAGGAGAACAGTGGCGAACTCGCGGCTGCGCTTGGATTGACCGAGTCGACGGTCAGCCACCACCTCAGTCAACTGCGCAAGGCTGGCCTGGTCGATTCCGACCGCCGCGGCATGAACGTCTACCACCGACCCCACCGCGATGCGGTCGCCGCGCTCTGTGCCGTCCTCGACCCCTACTGCTGCCGCTGATCTCGTGGATCTGCATTGCAGCGCCTTGCTTCCTGGCGGCCAAGGCGGCCTTTCTGGAGGATCGAAGTGGCAACCGATTTGTCGCTCGGGGTGGTTAGGCCGACGGTCTGTGCCCGTTGAGCAGGTCGCCTGCTAACCGCTATCGCGATTAATTGGATTGTCAGACCGGACCTTAAGTTCGAGGTCGACATGATTGACCGAGGCTACTAGCTGAAGAATGACCGCAACCGCCTCACTGACCACGAGGTCAGTGATCGTCATGTCGCCCTTCGGCATTCCTTCGGCGACAAGCCTCACGGTGACGCTGTGGCCGTCCGGTTCATACCTGACAAATCCGGTGTGCCACCTGGCACCCAGATGATCGATGTGTCCCAAGCGGCCTTCGCCTAACAAGTCGTCATGGTCCGCTAACTCGTCTGCCTCATAGTCCGGTACCTCATCGGTCATATAGTCCGGTGTCTCGTCCGTCATGCGGCGCACCGTACCAGCGGCGGAGCCGGTGCCGACGAGTTTGGCAAGTGTCAGTTCATTTAGTTCACACCGCCGAATCTGGGGCTGAAAACTGCCTCTGATCAGGTAAAACTCTGGTGTGCGATACTGGGATTGAACCCGACCTTCGGTGACGCAGATTGTGAACTATTCCTTGCAAGCATTATTCCTTTCGAGTAGTATTGATGCGTGATCGACCTTGCCGCGATACGCCGGGCAACCGGTCTGACGCAGACCGAGCTGGCGCACTCCCTCGGCGTTGGGCAGGCACAGGTCAGCAAGATCGAGCGCCAGGACGACATGCTGATCAGCACCCTGGCGTCATACCTCACGGCACTCAGCGTCCACGCCCAGATCGTCGTCGAGGTGGGCGAGCAGACAGTGACGTATGACCTTACGGCGGGGAGGAGGGCACGATGAGCACCCTGACTGAGATCAGCCAGAGGAATCACCGCCGTGCTGTCCGGTTCTTCTGGGGCGTCCTGATCGGTGCGACCACGGTCAGCCTCATCGGCAACATCGCTCACGCCGTGTTGCCGTACCTCCCGCGCGTCGTCGTTCAGATCGGAGCCGCTGCAGTGCCTCCGATTGCGCTCCTCGCCGCCGTGCACGGCATTGCCCTCGCCGTCCGTGCAGGAGCGTCCGGAAGGGTCTACCGCTGGGCGGTCAGCGCTACGTCCGCCATCGGCGCGGGCGCGTTCGCGGTGAGCTTCCTGGCGCTGCGCGATTTGATGCAAGCCATCGGGTACAGCTCCGCAACTGCATGGATGTTCCCCGCGATCATCGACACGACGGTGGCGGTCAGCACCATGATGCTGGTTGCGCTCGGGGACAAACCGCCACGCCGTACTCGCACCGTGACCCCGGCCGCCAGTACACAAGCATCACGGGTGCAGCCTTCGTGGCAGGGTGCAAAGGGCGAGGTCACACCGGTTGCACCTGTCAGTGGGCGGGCACAGAGGTTGCAAGGAAAGCGGGCACAGCACTCTGCATCGATACAAAGCGGCTCGGGACAGACAGGGCAAGGCTCAGCGCAAACCGTGGCACAGGCCGATGCAGACCTTGCGTCGCAGCTGATTGCATCCGGTGTGACGACACAGCCCATCGAGACGGTGATCGCGGTGCTAGAGGCAAGCCGTGATGGCGCATCGATCAACGCTGCTGCCAAAGCGTCGGGGATCAACTACAGGACTGCGCAGCGCATCGTGGAGACTGCCGCCAAGTATGGGCAGCGGGAGCTTGCGGTGGTCTGACGCACTCCGACTGTCTGCACGGAACGTGCAACCCGGCTCGGAAGGTTGTTGACGGGTCTTGACGCCGTCAAGACCCGAGAACAAACCTGCAGGTAACGAGCGGGACTGAATCGGACCGAGATGTAACGAAACCGCAGGTAAATGGGTATTTTGCCTGGTCAGCTCAGGGGTTCGAGTCCCCTTAGCTCCACTTTTGGACACCTTGGTGTCCTTACTCGAACCCTCGGCAGTCCACTCGGCACCTACGCCATGTGGGCGGGCTGATTTTCGAACCCCTTGAGCGCACACGTCGATGACCATGACCGTTGCGCCATATCTCTGCATCAGTGGCACCATCCGTCCCACCCGTCACGACCTCGGTGAACTGACGAATCTACCTCCGCGTGGCGCCGTGGCGTGCCCACCTGCGCTGGTTAGCCTGGCACGAATCTGACGAGAGAGATTGGTCAATGTTGGTCTTGCACGGGTTCTGGTCCGCCTCGAACGGGCTATGTCTGTGGGCGGAGGATTCCACGCTCACCGTGACGAGTCCCAGCGACGCGTTGCGTGCGGCGCGCCCGCATCCGTTCGCCGCGAACGCCGATGCCATCGCCCCGATCCACGCCGGCAAGCCGGATACCGCGGTGCTGTTGTTGCCGTCGTTGCGGAGGTCGCCGCTGGACTCACCGGAGCTGTTCCGGGTCACGCCGCGCCCGGCATCACGAATCGAACCCATTCTGCTGCCGTGGACGATTCCCGTGATGTCGCTACCGGCCGCGTCGGCGCTGACCGCATTGGACGGGCCTGCCGCCGATGTGCGCTACGGCGCATCTGTGGCGTACTTGGCCGACCTGGCCGATTTCGCGCGGGAGCTGGTGGAGCGTGGCCGAGTCCTGCCGGCGCTCTCCCGTGACCAACACGGGCCAGTCGCGTTGTGGCGTCCGGTGGTGCAGGGTCCCGATATCGTGGCCCTCAACTCGTTGGTCGCCGCGACGCCACCGGTATGCCGGGCTCAGCCGGGTGCCCAAGACGGACATGAGCTAGCGATCTCGGCGCTGTCTGCATTCACTGATGCGGCGGTGCGAACGAGGTTGCCGGCCGGGACCGATCTGCTCCCGCCCCGACGTGGTCGCCGCCCGAAACACGTTCCAGCCCAGGAAGGTTGGCTGACCGCGCTGACCGCTGCGGATGGCCGGTTCGACGCGGACGCGAGTGAACTCGACGAGCTGGCCGAGGCGCTCTGGCCGTGGGATGCCGTCGGTGCCGACGAGCCCGGCCCGGCCCGGGCGATGTTCCGGCTCAGCGAAACCGAGGAGCTGCAGGACGGACAGCCGGGCTGGCGGCTGGAGTTCCTGCTGCAGTCCATGGCCGATCCCAGCCTTTTGGTACCCGCAGAGCAAACCTGGGACTCCGATGGCAGCCTGCGCCGCTGGTTGGACCGGCCTCAGGAACTCCTGCTCGGCGAGCTCGGCCGCGCCGTGCGGATCTACCCCGAACTGGCGCCGGCCCTGCGCACGGCGCGTCCGTCCGGGATTTCCCTGGACATCGCCGGTGCCTATCATTTCCTGTCCACCGCCGCGCCGCTGCTCGACGATGCGGGGTTCGGCGTTCAGCTGCCGGCGTGGTGGGACCGGCGCTGCAAGCTCGGGCTCGCGGTGTCGGCGTCCACTCCGGTCGACGGAGTGGTCTCCGGCGCAAGCAGATTCGGCCGCAACCAGCTGATCGACTTCGACTGGAAACTCGCCGTCGGTGACGACACCCTGACCGACGACGAGATCGCCGCGCTCGCGCAAACCAAGGCGCCGCTGATCCGGCTGCGCGGCCAGTGGGTAGCGGTGGACCCCGAGCAGCTGCGCCGCGGGGTGGAGTTCCTGGCCACGAATCCCACTGGCCAAGCGACCACGGCTGAGATCCTCGCACTGGCCGCCAGTCATCCCGCCGACACCGACATCCCGCTGGAAGTCACCGCGGTGCGTGCCGACGGCTGGCTCGGCGATCTGCTCAGCGGGGCGGCGGCCCAGTCGTTGCAACCGCTAGCACCCCCGCCGGAGTTCACCGCGGTGCTGCGTCCCTACCAGCAGCGCGGGCTGTCCTGGCTGGCGTTCCTGTCCTCGCTGGGGCTGGGCAGCTGTCTGGCCGATGATATGGGGCTGGGCAAGACCGTGCAGTTGCTCGCCCTCGAGTCCGCCCAACGTCACGACGAGCCCGGCACCGGGCCGACGCTGCTGCTATGTCCGATGTCCCTGGTCGGCAACTGGCAGCGGGAAGCCGCGAAATTCGCACCGGCACTTCGGATCTACGCACACCACGGCGCAGCACGACTGCGGGGCGACGCGCTGCGCGCGCACCTCGACGACACCGATCTCATCGTCACCACCTACGCCACGGCAACCCGTGATATCGATGAGCTTGCCGAATTCCCTTGGAACCGAGTGGTATTGGATGAGGCGCAGGCGGTGAAGAACAGTCTGTCCCGCGGGGCCAAGGCGATGCGCCGGCTAGAGGCAGAGCACCGGGTGGCGCTTACCGGCACCCCGGTCGAAAACCGGCTCGCCGAGTTGTGGTCCATCATGGATTTCCTCAACCCGGGCTTGCTCCGCTCGTCAGAGCTGTTCCGCACCAAATACGCGATCCCGGTGGAAAAGTACGGCCAGACCGAGCCGGCTCAGCGGTTGCGCACGATCACCCGGCCCTACATCCTGCGCCGGCTCAAGACCGATCCGACGATCATCGACGACCTGCCCGAGAAGATCGAGATCAAGCAGTACTGCCAGCTCACCACCGAACAGGCATCGCTGTACCAGTCCATCGTCGACGAGATGATGGAGAAGATCGAGAACACCGAGGGTATCGCGCGGCGCGGCAACGTACTTGCCGCGATGACCAAGCTCAAACAGGTCTGCAATCATCCGGCGCAACTGTTGCACGACCATTCGCCGGTAGGTGTGCGATCAGGCAAGGTCATCCGGCTCGAGGAGATCCTGGAGGAAATCCTCGCCGAGGGCGACCGGGTGCTGTGCTTCACCCAGTTCACCGAATTCGCTCAGCTGCTCATGCCACACCTGGCTGCGCGGTTCGGGCAGGACGTGCTGTACCTGCATGGCGGCACCCCGAAGAATCGACGCGACGAGATGGTGGCACGCTTCCAATCCGGTGATGGACCACCGATCTTCCTGCTGTCACTGAAGGCGGGTGGCACCGGACTCAACCTCACCGCGGCCAATCACGTTGTGCACCTTGATCGCTGGTGGAACCCGGCGGTGGAGAACCAGGCCACCGACCGTGCGTTCCGCATCGGTCAGAAGCGAAAGGTCCAGGTGCGCAAGTTCATTTGCACGGGCACGCTTGAAGAGCGGATCGACGACATGATCGAAGATAAGAAGGCGTTGGTCGACCTCGTGGTCGGTGACGGCGAAGGCTGGCTGACAGAGTTGTCCACCGGCGATCTGCGCAAGCTGTTCACCCTGTCCGAAGGAGCCGTTGGTGAGTAAGGCCGGCCGGGGGACACCCCCGAACGCCCGGGGTTGGTTCCCGCCACCGTCGCGACCCCGCCCCGTCGACGGCGGCCTCAAAGCCCGCAGCACCCGCGGCGCAATCGCCCAGACCTGGTGGTCGCAACGGTTCATCGAGGTGCTCGACGGCATCGGGATGGGCAGCCGGCTCCAACGCGGGCGCAGCTATGCCCGCAAGGGACAAGTGATCTCGATGGATGTAGGCCCGGGGCTTGTCACCGCACAAGTGCAGGGCAGCCGGGCACGCCCCTACCGGGTGCGCATCGGTATCGGTGCCTTCGACAAGATCCAGTGGGCGCAGGTGGAGGGCGCACTGGCCGAAAATGCTTGGTATGCCGCCGCTTTGCTCTCCGGAGAGATGCCCGACGATATCGAGGAGGTCTTCGCCGGGCTGGGGCTTCCACTGTTCCCGACGACTCCGCAGGAGTTGTCGCTGGACTGCTCCTGCCCTGATGATGCGGTGCCGTGCAAGCACCTTGCCGCGACGTTCTACCTGCTGGCCGAGTCGTTCGACGAGGATCCCTTCGCCATCCTCGCCTGGCGTGGACGCGAACGTGAGGATCTGCTGGCGAATCTGCAGGCAGCCCGGTCAAAGGGTCGCCCCGCAGCCGACCGGGTCGAGCCGCGGGGGCGCCCGCTCGTCGAATGCCTTGACTCCTATTTCCTTCGGCAGGCTGAGGTCGTTTCGCCAAGCCCGCGGGTGACGTCGTCGACGGCATTGCTCGATCAGCTTCCGGAGGTCGATATCGCCGTGCGTGGCCGGTCGCTGGTCGACATCCTGCGCCCCGCGTATGCCGTGCTGGGCGAAGGCGGAGGTGACCGGTGATCGGCCCCCCGTTCGATGACGGCCGCCACCTCTCGGCGGCGCCCCGTGGCGCCCCAGGTGATGACCTGTTGCTTGGGGGCGATCGAGCCGCCGCGCCCCGCGGTGGGAGTAGGATACAGTCCTACTACTGACGGAGGTCGATGATGCGAACGACGCGACAACTGAGCATCACACTCCCGAACGATATGGCTGACGTGCTGCGTGAGCGGGTGCGTTCGGGGGAATACGCCAGCGAGAGTGAGGTGATCCGCGAAGGCCTGCGGGCGTTGTTCGCCCGCGATCATGCTATTGAAGCCTGGCTTCGTGACGAGGTGGCCACCGCATACGACGCCATAGTGTCCGATCCTTCGCGCGCCGTCACTGCACAGACGGTGCGGGCGCGGCTGGTCGCTGAGCAGGCCGGGAGTTTGTGAGTCGCAGCGTCGTCTTCACGCCCGAAGCGGACGATCAGCTCGTCGAGCTATACCGCTATATTTCCGCCGCAGCTTCGACGGAAGTCGCGGCGCGCTACACGGAGTCGATCGTCGCTTACTGCGAGGAACTGGCTGCGTTCCCGCATCGCGGCAGTGCCCGCGACGACATCAGGTCAGGACTCCGCACGATCGGTTTCAGGCGACGAGTCGTTATTGCCTTCGCTGTACTGGATCACACCGTGGCGATCATCGGCGTCTTCTACGGCGGGCGCGATTACGAGGCGGTACTGAGTGACCCAGAGGTTGCTTCGGAGTAGCCAACTGGAAGTATGTTGGAAGCATTGTGGAACTTCCTCACGAAGCGTCCGGAGGTTATATCCAGCCTGGCCGCCGCCGCAACGGAAGGCCCCGGCGCCGAAGAGCCGCGGCGACGGTTGTGTGGGAGACACCGTAACGATCACCAAGCCACGCCAACGATTTCCCCGCAGCATAGAGGGTTGCCGCCTCATTGACCTGTTCGTCATTCATGCCTTGGCGCCGGATAGCGACACCTTGTTCGCGGAGCACGTCTGCGACGCGAGTCTTGGAGATGCCGTACCGATTGCCGATCTCCTGAGTGGTTTCGCCGGCGTGGTATCGGTGCACAATGTCGATGACGTGTTCGGCGGTCAGGAAGCGTTTGCAGCGGAGATTTGGACCGTAGTGAGCCGATAGAGATGGTCGAGCCGGTGATTCGGTGATCCGTTTACGCAGGTCACCCCACTGTTTGCAGAGATGACCGAGGTTCGAGTTTCTTCCTATTGCCTCCACTATAAGAAATCCCAGGCTATTGGCCTGAGATTTCTTTGCTAAATGGGAGTGAAATCTACTCACTTGTCCTAACTCTGTCCTACCGCCGGGCCGAGAAAACCGCCGACGCGGCGGTCAGCCGGTCGTCGGTCACCCGCCCGTAGACGGCCTGAGTCATTCGTTCTGTGTGGCCGTGCCACGCGGCGACCACGTCGGCGGCGATACCCGCCGCGCGCATCCGAGAGATATTCGAGTGCCGCAGCTTGCCCAGCGGGATCGCCTTGAGTCCCGCCGCCTTGCGCTGCGCGGCGAACTCCCGCGAGTAGTCGCGCACCGGCAACCGTGTCCCGTCCGTCCGCGAGAGCAAGAGGTCATCGTCGGCCAGTGGCCGCCCCACGGCTAGGCGCTCGCGCAAGTGGAACGTCCGCATGGCCTTGACCATCGCCAGCTCGTGTGGCGGGAGCGGCAGGTCGCGGGCGCTGCGCTGGGTCTTGGTCGCCACAATGGTGTCGCGCCCGTTCACGTCGACCGGGCCTGGCGGATTCGCAGCGTGCCTGCGTCAAGGTCGATGTCCGACCAGCGCAGCCCGCCGACTTCCTCGCGGCGCAGGCCCAGCAGCGTCAGCGCGAAACACCCGCCGAGGCGATGCGCCGCGACGTGATCGAGAAACTTCCCCATCTGGTCGGGCGTCCAAATGTCATCGGCTGCGGTGGCGGTGACCGCCTTCTGTTCGGGTGACGCAAGGTCAGCCGACGGGTCATAGGTCAGCCACCGCATCTTGCGTGCGTGCGCCATGACCGATTTAAGCCGGACGATCGCGCGGCGCTTGGTCGCCGGCGCCAGAGGTCGACTGTCCTTGCCGGTCAGCGTGGCCGACCAGTCAGCGAGTGCGGCGGGGGTGAGCTTCTGCACCGGCACCGCGCCGAAGGCCCGCCGCGCGTAAGCCAGCGACTCGCGGTCAGCCCGAACGGTATTCGGCCCGATCGACATGTCGGCCTCGCGCAGCGTCAGCCAGTGGTCGGCGACCTCGTCGAACGTCCGGCTTGACTTCGGTGCCCACGTCGCGGTGCTCCACTGTTGGCGCTGCTCGGTAACCCAATCCTGGGCAGCCTTTTTGGTCGCGAACACCTTGCTCGGCCGGACCTGCTTGCCCGTCACGGGGTCGGTGCCGAGCGTCGGCCGTGCGCGCCACCCTCTGCCGTTGCGCAACTTTCTTATTGAGCTGTCGGTGCGCTCGCCGCGCTTCCTGGGCCGCTCGCCGGGGGTGGTGTCGGTGCTCATTGACCGGTCAAGTCACTGATGAGCTGATGGGTCAGACAGTCGCAGGAGTTTTTGGAGCCGGTACCTTTCACGAGGCCAGCTCGCGAAGGCCGGCGGTCACGACGTAGACGCGGCCGCCGAGCCTGCGAACTGGCAGCTCTCCATTGGCCGCCAGCCGGTACGCCGCGGCGCGGCTGATCCCAAGCAGCTGCGCGGCTCGGGGCACAGCGAGCAGCAGAGGTAGCTCATTGAACGCTTTGTCTTCCAATTTGATTCACGACCCTCCGAAGAGCTATGCCGAGTATGAGCCTGTCGGCCGCGCTGTACGCGCTTGTGACGTTGTCGCTCAATCGGCCTGCGGCGGCAGACGTTTGGTTGCCTCGGTATGCCATCAGGGCATCCAAACATCACTGTAATTCGCTACAGCCACAACTATGTGCAGAATGTTTGGCGGAACGTCTTACCTCGCAGGGTGCGAAGCTGCGCCATGGCGGGCGGCCCGTCGTCGGCGCGGTCAGTCGTTGAACCGATCCGAACGCACAGCGGATGTCCATGCCGGGGAGTGATGTTGTTGATGTCGGCTGGCTATGCCCGATGGGCATGGTCATTTCACACCTTGAAAGAACGCCAAAAGGCACGGGCCGAAGTCGAAGGGAGCCACCTATGTGAGTTGCTCCAATCCCCGAACCCCACCCAGCCAGAGGAAAAGACCCAGGAAGTTGACATATAATCAGCGGCGAACATCCAGCTTGTGCACAGGAAACGACACAAATCGCACCATCAGTCTCTGGGATCGCTCCCACTGCACCCGCACGTGCGAAATGCATAGGGAAACACCCTATTTATTTGGCTCGCGCCCGGACGTACGGTCGAGGCGTCGGGAATGCGAAAGGGCAGGCTGTGGTAATGAGGACATTCAAGAAGACGCTCGTCGTCGCCTCGGCAACGACGATCAGTGCAGTCGGACTCCTCGGCTGCCCTGCGCTTGCGGACGCGCACCCGGCGTTGCCGCTGCCGCTGGCCCCCGCGGGCAGCTGCAAGTTCGTCGGCGTTCAGGTGTTCGATGAAGACGACGGGCTCACGGTGGTCCTGCCGTCGTCCGGAGAGACGATCCAAGGAGACGCGTCGGTGTCCCACACCGGGCAGAACGATTCCCACCACGGAAGTGCCAGTGGGAGCGTCACGGGGACGGCAATCGACATCACCGTGGACTGGAGCGGCGGCCCGTGGCTTTCCAGCCACTACACCGGCCAGGTGAACGACGACCATTCCGCAAGCGGCACCGTGAACAACATCGGCATGGAATCGCACACGGCCAACTGGCACACCAGATTCAGTGATCGCATCTCGTGCAAACAAGCTCCCGCTGCTGCCCCCGCGGCAACGGTGAACGCCGATACGGATCTCTACGACAAACCGAGCGACCAGGGTGGACACGTCATCGGGATGCTGAACCAGGGGCAGGTGGTGAAGGTGGTCAACGCTTGCTCACCAAACGCCTGGTGCATCCTGACCGACCCTGCGGGCGCGGCATGGGGACGAGATCTCACGAATAACTGACGAATCGCAGCCCGAGTGGTGACCGCGCTCGTTCTCCTCGTCCAAGGCTGTCCGATCTCATTCGTACACACCGGTTGACCACGCCGCTGTTCGCGCCGGGCGGTTGGCACCTCGTCCCTGCGTTTGGGCCTTCAACCGCTCGGCGCGCTGCGGTCGATCCCGTTCAGACGCGCCGGCCGCCCTGGGCGCGCCGCGGCAACATCATCGATAATGACGACTATCCATCTTCGATGGGTGAATCTCGGACCCTTGCCGTGATCAACGCTTGGCTCGCCTCATGCATCCGATCGATTACCCGGCAATGAAAGGCGTTGACGGTAATTGCCGTTGGGATCGATCAGAGTTCGAGTCCGCTCGCGTTGAGAGCCGGGCTGACGGCGCGGTCCGCGCTCGCCCGCGCCATGCTGTCGCGTCCGGCGATCCACGCCGTCACGAGCCCGGCGTGTGCGCGCCAGGCGGTCCTACGAATGTGACGGCGCGCGTCTTGGCGTTGCAGTACCTCGGCGATAGCGTCGGGCAGTAGGTGGCGTTGGGTGCGTTCGGCTTCGGTGTGCATGGTGCGGGACCGGTCGCCGTTAGCCAGGATCTCTCGAAAGTGTTGTGCTGCTGAGTATTTGTTGTCTCGGCGCGCGATATGGATGTCGTCGCCGGAGACCGGTTTGGTGTGCTGGTGGTCGGCCGCGCGGTCGAGCCTTTGGTAGAGGAATGCTTCGTTGTTGTGCCGGCCGCGGGTCATGGCGACGTAGAGCATGGCCCGCGTTGCGCCTTTGCCGAGGATTGCGTAGCAGGTGTCGGCCGTGACGCCTTGCGCGGAGTGGACGGTCGCTGCGTACCCCACCGTCACGTGGTTGGTCAGATAGTCGCCGTCGAATACCGCGCGGGTACGGTCGTTCAGACGCTCCGCAGCGATACGGTTGGTCGTGGTGTCGAGTGCCGCGACGCGCCAGCGGTTGCCGTTGCGCACCTGATCGATGATGCCGGAGTTCTGCTTGTTGGCGCCCGGTTGGACGGATATCGAGGTGTCGTTGCTTCGGGTCATGATGATGTCGCCGACGGCGACGGGTTGATCTCGCGCCACGGTGAGAGTTGGCGCGGATGTGCGGAGCGTGTTGTGGAGCCGACGGTTGAGCGCGTCGGCCATTTCCCAGGTGTCGCACACCAGCAGCGCATCCTTCCCGGCCGCGCGGTCGGCGAGGTACGCGTCGAGAGCGTCGGCGGCCATGGCGATGGGGTCGCCGGAGTGCAGCCGCCCGTGGGTGCGGTACCACGTGACCGCGGATCGGAGCCGGTTGCCGTGCGCGGCGCGCAGCGCTAGCGAGGTGTCGCGTTCCTCGGGGTTCGCCATGCGCCAGACTTCGCCGAGGCGTTGGCTCCAGGGCAGATCGGCGCAGAGTTGCTCGAACATGCCACCGCGTGCCTTCACCGGTGCGAGCTGGTAAGCGTCGCCGACCAGCACCGTTTTCGCCTCGCCGGCGACTGCGCGGGCCAGCAACTTGTTGATGTCGGGGGTGCCGACCATGGAGGCCTCGTCGACCACCACGAGCGTCGACCGGGTGACGTTGAGCTTGTTCTTTTCGATCATGGCGAGTGCTTTGGCGACCGTCAGCCCGTGGTCCCCGGCGCCTTCAGTCATGGCCTCGTCGACGGCCTTACCGGTCGGGGCGAGGACCAGCACGTTCTTGCGAGCGCGGTGGGCCGCTGCGCGTAACGCTTTGAGCGAGTGCGTCTTGCCGGCTCCCGCGGGCGCTTGCAGCGGCTGCACCAGATACGGCGACATTGCGATGGTGCGGATCGCGCGCTCCTGATCCGCCGACAGGTCACCCAGATCTTCGGGGCGCACGTCCAGGCGTGACCGGTTGTCGGATTCGTCGACCATGTCGAGGATCTGCTCTTCTTCGGCGATGATCGCCTCGAGGGTGAACTTTTCGCTGCCTTCGCGGTGGTGGGCTTCACGGGGCGCACTGATCCGCAACCCAATGTCGTCGACGATCTCCTCGATGACCGCGCGCGGTTCGCCGGGTGCGTCGATCGGCAGTTGCGCGCCGATGAGCTCGACCATGTCCGCGCGCGTAAACGTGGGCTTGTCGATGCGCGCCGCCGCTTCGGCGATGCGCGCCGGGTCTAGTGCGGTGCGCTGATGTGCGGTGCGTTCGGTGCGCGCCGCATAGTGTGCGTCACGGTCCAAGCGCAGACCGCGCGCGTCGGCGCGCCACTGCGTTCAGTGCTGTGACCTAGCGTCGCCCACCGCCACGCCCACCGCCACCGCGAGGTCGGGGCGCTGGTCCAGGACGCCCGATATTCGGTCCCCCTGGAGGCCCGATACCTGGAGGCCCGATACCCGGAGGGCCAGGAATTGGGATATCGACATCGAGGTCGAGGTCGGCATCGACGATATCCGGAACCCAAACCGGCAACCACGGATCGATGTACACGGGCGGCGGCGGCGGAAATTCGCATACAACCGTAGCGAAGTTCCAGTACATGCCCGGCGGGCAAGGTGGTGGTGGTTCAGCGCGGCCGACCGCTGGAGAGGCGAATTCAATCAGCGGCAGAAATGCCAATACGACGGCAGATAAGGCATTGTGTTGTAGCCAAGGCTTCATTGCACATCTTCTCTCGGTTGCCTTCTGCGTGGAGATCCTACGATTCGTGCAATGTCCGGGGGCTCGATTCAGCGCAGACGGTGGCGACGATGTTAATGACGGTGTGCATTGGGTTCCGCCGAAGCCGAGCACAGTGGTCGTAAAGCTGCTTTGAGTGCATCTGAATGGTCTGACCAGCATTCCAGGCATTGGAGATTTCTGCGTGATGACCTGTGAGAGGTACGGACCGACCCTTCAATGGCGAATATGCTTACGTGCCCTGGCCAGTGGACTTATCGTATGGCCTCATAGGGTGCAGGGAGCCCTACCACCCAGATCGCGGGGAGTAGGCCTACGATGAATTCAGTGCTACGTGATGCCGGGATTGGCATCGACGGTGGCTATCCGTCGATCGTTGTCACCCTGTCGCCAGCGATCCCAAAGTCAATATTCATCGCAGTGCGTCTCGGTCTGCTGGACGGCCAGAATGGGCCGTCCAGGGTCTCCAAACTCGACCAACAGCCCGATGGATCCGCCATTCATTCGATGAAGGAGAAGCAGCAATGATGTTGCCGTCACGAGGTCCTGGGCGCCGGGCAGTAGTGGGAGCCATCGGCGCTGTCGCATTGGCTGGTGCAATGTTTGTCGGAAGCGCCGCGGCTGCAAGTGCTGAGCCGCCAACGCCGCCGCCACCTGCGCCGCCGAATTGCTCGCCCGCGGATTGGGCGGGCGTCAGGGCGGGCGTTGCCGCGGCCACGTCGACCTATCTGTTCACCCATCCTCCCGTGAACGACTTCTTCGCGACTCTCGCAGGCCAATCCAGGGACGAGATGCGTCCTCAGGTACAGGCTTATTTGGACGCCAACCCGCAGGTTCGGGCCGACCTCGAGGGGATCAAGCAACCCGCAGTCGACTTCCTAGACCGCTGTGGGTACGCGAATCCGTTGGACAATCCGTGACCGCGACGACGCTCCACCCGGTTCGGGACCGTTTCAGCGGCGCCTTCTTCGCCGTATCGGAGCGGCGAGCGTAAGGCGGAATCTGGCCGCCTTCCGAACGAAACGTTCGGGGTGTCCTAGCGGTGTCCTAAGATCTTCGTCGAGGCGGCGCCCCATCCCTCAGAGTGCTCGTAGGCCAGTCAGGGTTCTTTTTATCAGTTCACGTCGTTCGTCGATTGTCATCGAGTCACCAGAGATGGCGTGCACCCGCAAATAACCCTGTGTCACCAGGTCGCCGACCAGGAATCGCGTCGCACCGAGCGGCAGGGACAGTTGAGCGGCGATCTCTGCGACCGAGGGGCTGTGCACGCAACACGTCAGGATCTGGCCCCGCACATCATTTCTCGGCCAGCGCGGCGGCTTCGCTGGGGTGTTGAGCGCTTCGACCGGAGCCTCGAGTGGCAGTTCGACACCAGAGTCGGTACGGCCTGCCGTCAGCGTGTATGGCCGGACCAGGCTCGGCTCGTCCGCGGTTTCCGGTTCTGTGAACCAGTCGCCGATCGGTTCGCCCTTGCCCTCCGACTGCTGATGGGCGTCGGTGTGCTTCTCCCGGACATGTGGCGAACTATGCGGCATCTTGTGGTTCTGCAAGAACCACAAGGTCTGGTCGGCGTGCACCGATGCGCGCAGCTCGCTGGAGACGACCTTGAGTATGGTGCGGTCGGTGTCGATGACGAATGTGGTCCGTCTGACCGGCAGCAGCCGGGCCAGCAGGCCACGGCGCCGAGTGTGCCGGCCACGCCGGGCCGCCTCACGCGCCACGACGGATTTACGCAGCTTGGCGAGCCTGCCTCGGCGCACCCCGAACAGCTCGGACACCACGCCGTCCGCGTCGGAGAGCAGCGGATAGTCGAACGAGCGCTGTTGGGCGAAGTGGGCCTGCTTGTCGACGGTGTCGGTGCTGATGCCCACCCGCTGGGCGCCCACCGTGGCGAATTCGCTGCTCAGGTCCCGAAAATGACAAGCCTGGGCTGTACAGATCGGTGAGGACGCTATTGGGAAGAAGAACAGCACAACCGGCCCATCGGAAAGGAGCGCGGACAGTGTCCGAGGCCGACCGGTGTGATCGTACAGAGTGAAGTCAGGCGCCTTGTCGCCCGCGATCATCGACAAAGATTAACGCGGGAAGCTCTGCGCGACGCACGACTCGGATAATTCGGTCATCGCCGAACAGCTACCAGGTGGGAACCTGATCGGCTCGGCCACGCCGAGGATGCGGGGAACGATCCGCGGGTCGCTGTTCACCGCGATGCGCTTCTTGGCCCCGAGTTTGTAGTGGGTGTTGGCAGTGACGCTGTGGCGCAGCGGGGAAAAGAGTAGACCGTGCGGTATGAGTTTCGACCCGCAATTCGCCCGTGACACAGTCCTGCCCCTGGTGCAGGCCGCCTACCAGGTCTTCCACAATCCCGATGTAGACCCGACCCTGCCGGATGGTTATCAGAAGACCGCGCTGCTCGAAGCAGACCCGACGCTGCTTGACTTGATTACAGATCTTTCAGAAAACGCCCGCTCATTCGTTCAAAGGGTCGCCGGCATCACCACGGTGTTCGGCTTGGTTGGCAAGAACACTGCGACCAAGACAGCATTCGTCGCAATCCGCGGTACCCAAACGCAGACAGAGTGGTTGCAGAACCTCGACGTCGACACGACAGGCTATCGGCCGGTACCCGATTTCGGAGACGTCCACATGGGGTGGATGGGACTCTACGAGACGATGCGGGCCAATCTGGCGGCGAATCTCCCGGCCGCCTGCGTGGGCTGCGACCAATTGATTGTCACCGGACACAGCCTGGGCGCCGCCCTCGCGGTGCTCGCCGCGCCGGACATCGCCAAGAACATATCGGTTGTCCCGGAACCGAAACTGACGACCTTCGGTGGCCCTCGCCCCGGACTGCACGACTTCGTGGTGCCATTCAACCTGTTGATCGACAGCTGCTTCCGGGTGGTCAACCTCTTCGACATCGTCCCGCACCTGCCGTTGGCGTTGCCCGACCTGCCCTACGAGCATGTGGGCGTGCAGGTCGCCGTCAATTCGGGTGGTTCCATCGACCAGACCCACCGCCACAGCTTGGACGCCTACCGCGCTGGTCTGACCAATCTCATCAGCAGCCAACCCGCCTGGGCCGCTTGACGATTGCTCGTGAGTGCCGGCCGCAAGACTCAATATTCACACTGGCTTCAGCTGGGGCCATCCGATCGTCATCGCGCATCCCCGCGCGGTGAGACGAACACGAACGCCAGGTGGTCAGCCGATCGTCATTTCGCCGCTAATTCTGAAACCCGACAGGGTGGCTGCACACCAAGGCGGGCACCCACCAGCGTCGTGCGCTCGGCGGGATCGCGGGACAGCGAAATTCGGCACCTGCCCTCGACGTTCTCGCCCAACGACCTGCGGATACGCGAGCGTCGTTGACGGCGTCAACAAGGTCATGTAGCGGCGCTAAAAAATCACTACCGAGCATGGACTCCCCTAAGCTCCACTTCGTAGACAACCTGGCGTCCTTACTCGAATTGCAGCCACACTCGCCTAACTTCTGCGGTGACGGATAATTCATAGCCGAGTCCCGCGTTGAGCGGTGCAGTGCTCGACGGTCGCGATGTCAGTGGCGGCCGCGTACTGACGCCGTCCTCCATAACGTCTAGGGAGGCCCAAGTGTGGTGGAGCTCAGCTACCACGGCAAGGGGCAGGCCGGCCGCGAGTGCTTATCTCGTGCGTTGACGCAACAATTCGGCAGAGTCACCCTGGGCCACCTTCTGGAAGCTCGCCGAATGCTAGCTGTTCGTTGCTCTCTGCCTCGCCCGTCGGTCCGACGAAAATCTTGGAGCACATCAAATTCACATTGCCTGACGAATCTCATTGTTGGGGTATCTGCATCTAAGCAGGAACTTCATCGATTCAGCCGGCCGTTGCTGAAAGTAGACTACTTGCTTTGGCAAACATCTGGAAAAAAGTACCAACGTGCCATTTGCCAACCGCATAAGTCCTCTTAGACTTCTGGGCGAGCAGTAATCCCGCTGTGCGACTGCGGCGGGCTGATGGGGACTCATTTAGGACGCGGAGGGGGCGGCATGGCCACTACTGCAAACACTTCATTACGGTGCGGGGAAGCCCGCAACGCCTGGGTGTCGGGTGCGCGGTGTCGCTCCACTGACCCCGACGAACTGTTCGTTCGCGGAGCGGCTCAGAAAAAAGCGGCCGTGATTTGCCGGCAGTGTCCGGTCATGGCCGAGTGCGCCGCCGAGGCGCTCGACAACCGTATGGAGTTCGGAGTGTGGGGCGGTATGACCGAACGTCAACGTCGCGCCCTGCTGAAGCGGCACCCGGATGTGGCTTCCTGGGCGGAGTTTTTCGCCGCCCAGAGAACATCGAAACGCCAGCCAATCGGCGTCGCGTAATCAGCTGACCAAGATCTGCTGGCCGAAGAAGCAGGACGCGACAAGTAGCTGGCAGCAATCAGCGCCGGCCACATCAGTACTTGAGCCAGCCACAGGCGCCGCTGGATCTCGACGATCCGCTGCTGCGCATGACGAAATCGGCCCGTGTTGTCCATGCGCTGCCGAATGCCCACGGCCGACTGGACGCAAACGCACGACATCGGCCGCGTGACCTCGCGAAAGCGACCTCAACCGGTGACGGCACGAACGGAGAATCCGCCCAATCTCGGTTCGAGTGCCACGGGTCCCGCTCTCTTGGTCAACCGGTGGTAATAGCGCCACATCGGCGACGCTGTCGATAGGCTCCGAAGGTGTCTTGGCCTCGCATAACGCCGGGTGAGCGGCTCGCCAGCGAGCGCTCGCGCCGTCGTGGGGTTTGGCAGTCGGCGAGCGGACTGTTCGCATGCGTGGGTCTTGCGTACCTGGCAGGCGCGGTGCTGTCCTGGCAGTCCTTCGGCGCTGGTGTGGGTCCGGCGTTCTTTCCGCCTGCCGGCGTGACTGTGGCCGCGATGCTGCTTTCACCGCGCTCGCGGTGGGCGGTGGTCATCGCCGCGATCGTTGTGGCGGAGTTGACCGTCGATCTCCACTACGGCGTCGGCCTACGCGCTGCGTCGGGGTTTGCACTGGCCAACTCCGTGGAGCCCGCGGTGGGGGCGTCGCTGGTATGGGTCTGGTGCAACGGCGCGCCCGACCTGCGGGCGCGGGGTGATCTGGCCAGGTTCGTCGCCGGGGCTTGCCTGGCGGGTCCGCTGGTGGGCGGGTTGATCGGCGGTGCGGTCAGTGCCGCGTCCAACGGCACTTCTTGGCCGATCGCCGCTGTGCACTGGTGGGCTGGCGACGGGATCGGCGCGCTGGTGGTGGGTGCACCGATTCTCCTGTGGGCCAAGCAGTCTCACCTACTGCGTGCTCGACTCGCCGAGACGGTCCTGGTGCTCGCAGTCACGGCGGTGCTGTCAATAACGGCGTTATGGTGGCAAGCGCCGCCGTCATTGCTGCTGCTGCCGGTGATGGCGTGGGCGGCGTTCCGGCTCGATGTATTAGGTGCCGCGCTTGCAGGTGGCGTGCTGGTCTTCACCGTCAACTACATGACGGGCTCGGGACACGGCGCATTCACCGAAGTGAACCTGGCGGCTCCGGCTCGCTTGGCGGTGACGCAGGGGTTCATTGCTGTCATCGTGCTGGTCGCAATGCTGATCGCCCAGGAAGCCGCCGGACGTGTCGCCGCCGTCAAGCAGCATGAAGCCGAACGGCGTGAGCGTGACCGGTTGCAGATACTGGCGCAACTGGCGCAGCTGCTGTCTGCGGCGCTGACGCCGAGCCAAATCGGCGACGCGGTCGTCAAGCAATTGGTCAACGATGCGGGGGCACAAGCGGTGGCGCTTGGCCTCGTGACCCCGGACGGACTTCGGCTGGGATGGGTGACGACGGCGGGCTACCCAAAGCTTGTGCACGACGAGTTCGGTGCCGGCATTCCGCTCGACGACCATACGGCTGCTACCGAGGCGCTCGGCGTTGGGCAACCAGTGGTGATCGGCAGCCCGGCGGAATATCAGCGGCGGTACCCCGACCATGCGGACATGATGGCGCTGACAGGTGCAGAGACCCTAGTGAACTGGCCGCTGACTTCTGGCGCCGAGCCGGTCGGCGTCCTCGGCATGATGTGGACACGGCCGCAACCGCTCGATGCCGCGCAGTTGGCGTATATCTCTGCGGTCGCCACCATGGCCGGGCAGGCTTTGGTGCGCGCCCAGGTCTACGCCGATGAGCATGCCCGAGCCGCAGTATTACAGGCTGCGGTGCTGCCCAACGAACCCGCCGACGTCGCCGAACTGGACTTGGCCGTCCGCTATGAACCGGCCGAGCACGGTCTCGGAGGTGACTGGTACGACGTCATGGGTCTACCGAAGCAGAAGACCTATCTCGCGGTAGGGGATGTGGTCGGGCATGGCCTGCCTGCCGTTGAAGACATGGCGCAACTGCGCAGCGCGGGCCGCGCCATGGCGCTGCAGGGGCTGCCGCCGGCGCAACTGCTCGCCGAGCTCAATACCTTCACCGCCCACGCCAGCCATGGACGGTTCGCCACCATGGCCGTGGCCGTCTTCGACCCGCTGGCCGGCGTGATGTCCTACGGGTTGGCCGGGCACCCACCGGTATTGCTGCGTCGCGCGCGCGACGGGAAAGTCGTGCGACTCATCGATGCCGACGGCCCAGTGCTCGGGCCGATTCGGGACGCGACCTATGTCGAGGGCCGGGTGAGGCTCGAGCCTGGCGACACCCTGGTCATGTATACCGATGGCCTGGTCGAGCGCCCCGGCCGGGACATCGAGACGGGCATCTCGCAGGCGCAGCGGCTGCTGGCGGGCTGGCGGTCGGACACCGCGCTGGCTGACGGATGCCGGCAACTCACCGAAACGCTTGCCTTGCCGCCCCGCAAAGACGACGTCTGCGTGATTGTCGTCCGACTCCGGCCCGTTGATTTGTCGCTGCCTGCCGCGGCACCTTGAGCATTGTGGAATGCCGTATAGAGGCAAGCGAACCTTGTCGAGCACGACCTCGACTATTCCCGACGAACGGGGTATCCAGCCGATATGGATGGCATCGCAGCTGCCAGCGCGCACACAGTACTTGCCGATGCCGACGGCACTGCGTATCGGTCGTTGCGACAGCGACCGGTTACCCGGGCCGAGCGCTATGCCCTCGGCAAGAGTCTGCGTAAGCGGGTGCCGCGCAAGTCGCTGGCCGACTGGACGGCGCCCTCTGACCGTCCCGACCCTGTCGAACTCATCAATGTCAGTCACCAGGGGAGGGTCGACCGGCTGATCCCGATCCGGGTCGGTCGCATGGTCGACTCGCCGTACGGATTTCTGCGCGGAACCGCGGTGGTGATGGCCGAGGACGTCGCGCATCTGCCTGCAACGGGAATCACACCGGTGGTGTGCGGTGACTCGCACTTCGGCAACTTCGGGTTCTACGCATCTCCCGAGCGGGATCTGGTGATCGACCTCAACGATTTCGACGAGGCCCACCCCGGCGGGTGGGAGTGGGACCTGCGGCGGTTGGCCGCCAGTATCTGGGTCGCCGGGCGCCACAACGGGACGTCGGAAGACCACTGCGGCAACGCGGTGCGGTCCTGTGTGGCCTCGTACCGTCACGAATTGCGGCGGCTTGCCGACCTGCCGTTGTTCACAAGGTCTTTCGTTCGGCTTGATGTCGACAGGCTGGCAGCCGAGACGGCAGGGCCGCTCAACGAAGAGGTCGTGCGGTCGGCGAAGCGAGCGCGTCACCGCACAGGCGACCGGGCGCTGCCGCGCTTCACCCATGAGGTGGATGGCGAGCGGAAGATTGTCGAGGAACCACCCCTGATCACGCGGCTGCCCCCACGCGAAGCGGAGTTACTGGCGGAGGCACTCGACGAATATCTCGAAACTCTGCCCTCGTACTGGCGACGTGTTCTCGGTGGCTACACGCTGGTCGACGTCGCACACAAGGTCGTCGGGGTGGGCAGTGTCGGCCTGCGCGCCTACGTCGCGCTGCTGGAGGGTTCATCGGAGGAGGACGTTGTTTTCCTACAGCTCAAGCAAGCTCGCCGATCGGTGCTTGGGCGCTACGTGCACGGTGAATCGGCATGGCACGCGCACCAGGGGCAGCGGGTCGTGGAATACCAACAGTCACTGCAGACGGTGAGCGACCCATTACTGGGGTGGACCACGATGGACGGCCTGCAATACTACGTGCGACAGTTCCGAAACATGAAGGGGCGCATACCTTTAGACGCAATCGATGCGGCCGCGCTGACTGACTACGCCGGAGTGGTGGGTCAGCTCCTCGCCAAGGGGCACGCCAGGACCAGCGGCGCCTCGATGATCGCCGGCTACATGGGCAGCTCCGACCGGGTTGACAAGGCATTGTGCAAGTTCGCGCGGCGCTACGCCGATCAGACCGAAGCCGACCACGCCGCACTGGTCGGCGCCGTTGACCGCGGACTGCTGCCCGTCGAGCGCGGGGTTTAGGTAGGTACTCCAGCGTCGCCTCACCGCGGTCGGCTTGGCAAGGTCGGCGACTGCGACGTCGGTGGCCACGCCGAAGCCGGCGCTCAACTCATTGGCGAGCGCGGCGACCACACTCCCGCTGGTGGCCCACATACTCGATCCGACTGACCGGTGTTGACCCGTTGCTCAGGGGGTGCCTGTGGAACACCCGGCATGGCGAGGACCTTTGGCACTTGTGACGGTGACAGTGGCGACCGCATGGTGAGAACACGTAGCGGAGATGGCGCGGTATCGCCGCGTCGAGCGTTTTGAGAGCGGCAACGATCCTGCGATGGCGGTGCGAGACAGCACATCACAGGGTTGACCGTGGATTTCGTCTTTGAGGAGAAGAGAGATGAACGTCGTCGCCGTCGTCACTGCGGTGGTCATCGTGGCGCTGATTGTGGTGGCACTGTCGATTCGGGTGGTGACCCAGTATGAGAAGGGTGTGTGGTTCCGGCTCGGGCGGGTCATTGGTGTCAGGGAACCCGGCCTGAGGTTCATCATCCCGGTCATCGATCGCTTGACAAAGGTGTCGCTGCGCATCGTCACGATGCCGATCCAGTCGCAGGGGATCATCACCCGCGACAATGTCAGTGTCGACATTGCCGCTGTCGCGTATTTCCGGGTTATCGATGCGGTGAAGTCGGTGGTCGTCATCGAGAATGTGAACGCCGCGATCGGCCAGATCGCCCAAACCACGCTGCGCGAGGTCGTCGGCCAGCACACCCTCGATGAGGCGTTGGCGGAGACCAAGGTCATCAATGCCAACATCCGAGAGATCCTGGATGTGACCACCCTGGAGTGGGGTGTCGAGGTGACTCTCGTCGAGTTGAAGGACATTCAGCTACCCGACAGCATGAAGCGGGCGATGGCCCGCCAAGCCGAGGCTGAACGGGAGAAGCGCGCGAAGATCATTGCCGCCGAGGGTGAATCGATGGCTGCTGCCGCACTGGGTGATGCATCGGACACCATGATGGCCCACCCCTTAGCTCTGCAGCTGCGCAATCTGCAGACTTTGGTCGAGTTGGGGGTGGACAAGAACACCACGGTGGTGTTCCCGGCCCCGTTGATGAGCGCGATCGGTGATGTCGGAAGCTTCTT
Organism: uncultured Actinomycetota bacterium; assembly: GCA_963813275.1. Taxonomy (GTDB): domain Bacteria; phylum Actinomycetota; class Actinomycetes; order Mycobacteriales; family Mycobacteriaceae; genus Mycobacterium. Next base: position 812,805 of record CAWEYH010000014.1, read on the forward strand.
CGCCCGCGAGACGGCAGCCGCCTCGACAATGCTGACACCTCCGATCGCGGCCCCACCAGCTCGACAGACGCAGACACCAACGCCAGCATCCAACGGAGAGACCACGCCCGACACCAGCGCCATACCGCCTGCTGTTTGAGGCAGATCTTCCTACGGCGTCCGCAGTTGGTTATCGGTCTCGTGCCCCTGTTGGCATCGATACCGCCGATCTTGGCAACAATGTCCAACAATGTCTTCGGATCAACCCGACGTGGGCTACCGAACGCGCTGCGACGACGTTCTTGACGGGTCAGGTTCGAGTCCCCTTAGTTCCATTCAGGAACTTGCAGTCCAGAGACCTGAGAACCATCTCAAAAGCCCGTGCGAGCGCGCCGGCGATGAACGCGGGGTGTTGGGCGGCGGTTGGCCAGATTCAACATCGCGGTACATTGCCGCGCGTGAGCGAAGACAGAGTTCGTGTGCAGATAGGTGCCAGTGGCGTGGCAACGGTGACGATGGTGCGCGCCGATAAGCACAATGCGCTTGACCAAGCCATGTTCGACGGTTTGATGAATGCCGCCGAGCAGCTGGCAGGTGACGCGTCGGTTCGCGCGGTCGTGCTGCACGGCGAGGGCAAGAGCTTCTGCTCCGGTCTCGACGTCGCCAGCTTCATGGGTGGCCGCGGCGGCACGGGCGTTCTGCTGGCCCGAGACGGCGGTCGGCTGGCCAACTTCGCTCAGCGCGTGACCTACGACTGGTCGTTGGTGCCGGCGCCAGTCATCGCCGCGATCCACGGAAATTGCTTCGGCGGCGGTCTGCAGATCGCGCTGGGCGCCGACATCCGGATCGCCACGCCGGGACGCGAAGCTGTCAATCATGGAGATCAAGTGGGGCCTCGTTCCCGACATGGGCATCACGCAGACGCTCCCGCGACTGGTACCTATCGACGTCGCGAAGGAGTTGACGTTCACCGGCCGCATCGTTTCTGGGAGCGATGCTTTGGCGCTTGGGTTGGTCACCAGCACCGCCGACGATCCGCTCGCGTCGGCGCTGGCACTCGCGGATGAGATCGCCCAGAAATCTCCGGATGCCGTCCGGGCCGCCAAGCGCCTCTACAACGAGACCTGGGTAAGCAACGACACCGCGGCCGCCCTGGTGCGCGAATCCGAGCTTCAGGCCGGTCTGATCGGCAAGCCCAATCAGATCGCCGCTGTTGTGGCGGGGATGTCGGGAGAGCAGCCGGACTTCGTCGATCCGAGTAACGAGACGGCGAGCTGATACCCATGGGTGCGCTGGATGGCCGGGTCGCGTTTATCACCGGCGGGGCACGTGGACAAGGGCGCGCGCATGCCTTGGCGCTAGCCGCCGAAGGTGCAAACGTGGTTATCGCCGACGCACCCCGTCCGATGGATCTGACGTATCCACTCGGCACTGAGGATGATCTTCGTGACACGGCCAAGCTTGTCGAGGAGCTCGGCGCGCTCTGCGTTCCGATCGCGATGGATGTGCGCGACCCCGCTGCGGTGAGTGCCGCCGTCGAGGAAACCGTAAACAGCTTGGGAAGTCTCGACATTGTGGTGGCCAATGCCGGGATCGTGAGCACCGGACCGTTGGAAGAGGTGACCGACGAGACTTGGCACCAGCTTATGGATACCAATCTGACGGGTGTATTTCACACTCTGCGGGCCGCCATACCGGTGATGCGACGGCAGCGTTTCGGCCGGATCGTCGTCACCTCCTCAATGGGCGGCCGAATGGGCATCCCAGAGCTAGCGGCATACAACGCCACCAAATGGGGAGTCATCGGGCTCGCGAAGTCCTTGGCCTTGGAGGTCGCCAAAGAGGGCATCACAGTCAACGTCATCTGTCCGACCACGGTGCACACGCCGATGGTGCAGCCCGTGGGCGGCGACGATGTTCCCGACGAGCTCGTCCGGCGGATGATGAAGGCAAATCCGATTCCTCAGCCATGGCTTGAACCCGAGGACGTCAGCCGCGGGCTCCTGTATTTGGTCACAGATCCCGGCGTCGTTACCGGCAGCGTCCTCGAGATCGGCCTGGGCGGCAGCGCTCGAATTCATTGACGGGTCCGCGATCGTCGGCGTCGACCATGCGGCGAGGAAACGCACTTCGTCGCCCGAATCTGAGAGATTTGGGCGCTGGGGTTTAGCATTCCCGCGTGCCGCGTGACGAATTCGACGTGAAGTCGTGGTTCGAGCGGCCCGCCGTCATCTCCGCGGCAGGCATTGCCGCGGTACTGCTGATTTTGTTTTTGATCATCGCTGTCATGAGAACCTCGGACGGCTCGTCGGGACCGGCCGGCTCCGTGCCGCCATCACTGCCATCGGGCAGCGCCGAACGGCGGACTACCTCGTCGACCACGACGAGCTACACACCACTGAGTGTGCAGACAAGCGAACAGAGCTTGTCGCCGCCCGCTGCTGTGCCGACTACCGGCGAGACGACGACCGATGATGCCTCCGACACTGAAACGCCGACACCAACGACATGGACGACGATTTTCAACCCGTACGTGACAACGACCCCGCCGCTGGCAGGCCACGTGTAGACGGACCGTCGACGGCGGATGCCGAGCACGCGACGCGGCCGGCCGGCCGCACGCAGCTGCGAGTCGGGTAGTGGATTACGCACGCGGACGGGCCCTCCTGTGGTCATGATCGGTGATGCGACGGCGACTCGGCGCACGGCGGCGGAGCGGTCGCTGCCGCGCGACGAGTCTCAGAACAATTGACCCGACAATGTGGAGGTAGTCGATGGCCGAGTTCGTCACCAACCCGCAACGGCATGACCCGTACAAGAACTTCAAGTTCCGAGTGCGGTGGGACGGTCGGTATGTCGCGGGGGTATCGAGAGTCAGCGGGCTGCGCCGCTCCACGGAGGTGGTCACACACCGCGAGGGCGGAGATCCTTCTACTGACCGTAAATCGCCGGGGCGTACCGCTTTCGAACCCATCAGGCTCGAACGCGGTGTGACCCACGACCGAAGTTTCGAGGACTGGGCCGGCAAGGTGTGGAAGTCCGGGGGTGCGTCGGGTGTGGAGATGTCGCTCAAGGACTTCCGCAAGGATGTCCGCATCGAGCTGCTCAATGAGGCAGGACAACTCGTGATGGCATGGCAGGTATTCCGTTGCTGGCCGTCCACCTATATGGCGGTGGCTGAGCTTGACGCGGATGCGGATGCCGTGGCTCGATCGAGAGCCTCGTTCTTGAAAACGAAGGATGGTCGCGCGACACCGCAGTAGAGGAGCCGGTCGAGCCGACCACGGGGTCGGCGTGAACACCCGAGCGCTGTCCCACTGGCGGCGACGCGTCAGGTAACAGAGGTCAGAAGTAGCCGAGAACCCATCCCGACCGTGCGGGCCAGTGTCCCGCAGCGGAACGCTTTACCATCTTGCCGGTATAGGTCGAGCACGCACGACCTGCGGCCACCAGAACCATCGGCCGAGGAGCGCCGCAATGGAGGGCGTCATGAATGCCCGGATCACCAATGTGTCGAACAGCAGACCCATCCCGATGGTCGTGCCCATCTGGGCGACCACGACCATGGCGCTGACCGACATCGACATCATGGTGAACGCGAACACCAGGCCCGCCGCGGTCACGACGGATCCGCTGCCACCCATGGCGCGGATGATTCCGGTGTTGATCCCGGCCGGTATCTCCTCCTTCATCCGCGCCACCAACAGCAGGTTGTAGTCCGCGCCGACTGCCAACAGGATGATGACCGCCATCGCCATCACCATGAACTGCAAGTCCAAGCCCATCAGGTGCTGCCAGAACAGAACCGACAGCCCGAAGGACGCGCCGAGCGACAGCACCACGGTGCCGACGATCACGCCCTGCTGCGACGACACTGCGCGTGATGAGAAGCATGACGATGAAGATCAGTGTGAGCGCAGCGACGCCGGCGATCAGCAGGTCGTATTCGTTGCCGTCTCGCATGTCCTTGAAGGTGGACGCAGTGCCGCCGAGGTAGACCCGCGATCCCTCCAACGGCGTTCCCTTGATGGCGTCGAAGGCGGCGTTCTTGATGGCGTCGATGCGCTCGATGCCGTCGGCGCTGAGCGGGTCGTTTTCGTGGGAGATGATGAATCGGACCGCGTGGCCGTCCGGCGAGATGAAGTTTTTGATGCCGCGCTTGAAGTCTGCGTTGTTGAAGATCTCCGGCGGCAGGTAGAAGGTGTCGTCGTTGTGGGAGTCGTTGAACGCATCACCCATGGCGGATTGATTCTCGTTCATCGCGAACTGCTGATCCTGCTGGCTCGACTGAGTCGAGTGCATCTCCAGCATCATCCTCTGCATCTTCTTCATCGTCTCGATCTGTGGCGGCATCATCGCCTGCAGCTGTGGCATCAGCGAGTCGAGCCGTTCCAAGTCCGGAAGCAGAGCCTGGATGTCATCGGTCAACTTGTCGGTGCCGTCGAGCGTGTCGAAGATCGCCCGCAATGTGTGGCACACCGGGATGTCATAGCAGTGCGGCTCCCAGTACAGATAGTTGCGAATCGGGCGGAAGAAGTCGTCGAAATCGGCTATGTTATCCCGCAATTCGGTGGTGTCGATCGTCGTGTCCCGGATTCTGGCCACCATGGAATGCGTGACGTCGGTCATCTGTCCCATCAACGCGTTCATCTTCGTCATCGTGTCGATGGTCGTCTGCATCTCGTTGGCCTGCACCAACATGTCGTCCATGGTCTTCTGCATATACGAACGGTTCATCTCCTGGAAGGTGCCGCTCATGCTGAGTTGTGCCGGGATCGTGCTGAATTTCAAGGGTTTACCCTCGGGGCGCGTGATCGATTGCACCCGCCCGATTCCGGGTACCCTCGTCACGGCTTTGGTGATCCGCTCGATCACGAGGAAATCCGCTGAGTTGCGAAGGTCCTTATCTGTTTCGACGAGCAGCATTTCGGGGTTCATTCGGGAGACGGGGAAATGTCGCTCGGCCGCTGCGAATCCCTGTTGCGCAGGCAGGTCGGCGGGTAGGTACTTGCGGTCGTTATAGCTGGGCCGGTAGCCAGGCAGGGTGAGCAGGCCCACCAAGGCGAGAAGGATGGTCATGGTCAGGATCCAGCCCGGCCACCGAACGATGGCGGCACCAAGGCGCCGCCAGAATCGAATCCGCATGGCGCGCTTGGGCTCCAACAGCCCGAAGCGGCTCGCGACGGTGATTATTGCGGGCCCGAGAGTCAGTGCCACGAACACTGCGACCACCATGCCGACGGCGAGCGGGATGCCCAAGCGTTTGGAACCAGGGCAATCGGGTGAACGAAAGGCAGAATGTCGCGCCTGCGATCGTCATCCCAGAGCCGAGAACGACGTGGGCTGTGCCGTGAAACATGGTGTAGTACGCGGACTCCCGGTCCTGCCCGACCGAGCGGGCCTCCTGATAGCGCCCGATCAGAAAGATCGCGTAGTCGGTTGTTGCGGCAATCGCGAGCGTCACCAAGAGCTGAGTCGCGAACGTCGATAGCCCGATGAGGTTGTGGTAGCCGAGGAATGCCACCACGCCACGGGTCGCCGACAGGCTCAATATCATTATCGTCAGCACGAGCAGCACAGTGACGATCGACCGGTAGAAGAACAGCAGCATGAAGATGATGACGCCGACCGTCACGAATTCGATGATCCTGACGCTTGCGTTGCCGACGTTCTCCTGGTCGGCCTGTAGCGCAGGCCCTCCGGTGACATAGACCTTGACCCCCGGCGGAGGAGTCAATTGGTCAACGATCTTCTGAGCCGCGGTGACGGACTCGTTGCCGAGTGCTTCACCCATGTTGCCGGCGAGATACACCTGCACGTACGCGGCTTTGCCGTCTTCGCTCTGCGCGCCGACTCTGGTCAGCGGGTCGCCCCAGAAGTCCTGAATATGCTGGACGTGCTTGGTGTCGGCCCGGAGCTTGGCAATCATGTCGTCGTAGAACCGGTGGGCGTCCTCACCAAGGGGTGCGTCGCCCTCCAGGACGATCATGGCCGAGCTGTCGGAATCGAACTCCTGGAAGTCCCTGCCAATGCGCATCATCGCTGCGACGGACGGCGCTTCCTTGGGTGACATCGAGACCGCCTGCATCTTGCCGACGACCTCGAGCTGCGGCACCGACACGTTCAGCAACGCGATGAGCGCTATCCAGCCGACGATGATAAGGACCGCCAACCGCCGGATCCACCTGGCTACGCCGTTTCTCCGCGGCTGGTCGGCGCGGATGATGCGATCGACCGTCGGGGCATTCACCAGGCCATCATCCGCTCATCGCGCCAGTTGGGCACCACGGCGGGACTCCTCCCTGCGGCGTTGCATTCAACACACAGTCATATCAGAACCGATCAAACCGATGGTCCTCGGTCAGGTGTCTGCTCGACCGGTACCGCAATGCTCTACCGTCGGCGCTGTGGTCGACGTGGCGGCTCAGGCTGCGTCGTCCCGTGCGAGTGCGCTGAGCAGTTCACGTGTCCGCTGCATCGAGGAAGCGCGTTGCGTGCGGTCGTCACCCACTCCGATCGGCTGCGCCCACACGTCGGTGGCACCTGCATCGACCAGTTCCCGCAGTTGCGCTAGTACGGACTCTTCATTGCCGATGATGGCCACGTCTGCGGGGATGGTGCCTCCGCCTGCCTCGATGATCCGCTGGTAGTTCGTCATACGTGAGTACATGGTGGACATGGCGACGGTCGCCGCTCGCGCCTCGTCGGCGTCATCGTGAACGACAACTGGTAATCCTGCTACGACCCGCGGAGTCGGACGGTCGGCCGCCTCTGCTGCTTGCTGCAGCGTGGGGACGACATGCCTCTTGATGGCTTTGGCCGATGCCATCCAGAGCACGACTCCATCCGCGAATCGTCCGGCGATGCGCAGCATCCGCGGAGACAGCGCGGACAAAAGGAGCGGGACGTGGTGTTCTGGCGTGACCATCATTCCTGCACTGTGGGTGGTCCAGTCCTCACCAGCGAAGTCGACTTTCTCGCCATGCAGCAAACCGCTGATGATCCGGAGGTATTCCTCGGTGTTTCGCCCGGGATGCGTGTAAGAGAGTCCGAGCACACCGCGGATCAAGGGTTCGTGCGAGGGGCCGAGGCCAAGTGTGAAACCCGCTCTTCCCATCGCATTGACCACCGAGGCCGCACGGTTGGCCTGCAATAGGGGATGGCAGGGGTAGGTCTGCAGGATGGCGGTGCCCAACTCGATCCTCGACGTGGCCCGGCCCGCTAGGGCCATGGCGACCAGTGGGTCGCCCGCCACCGTGCTGGCGTACCAGAGGGCGTGGAAGCCGTCGGTTTCGGCCCGCACGGCCTGGGCGACGATCTTGTCCACGGTTGATGCTCCGCCGGTCAGTCCGATTCGCAAGGCGCGCACCCTCCGAGGTATCCGCGATCCGCCGACCGCTGTCAGTCCTTGTGACTATACAGACGTATAGCCTGAGTCCACGCCGGACGCGTCAAGGCGCCCGTGACCCCCGGCGAATACTATACGGTCGTACAGGGGTGTTGCATTTGGGCACCCGGGTAGGTCGGCGCATAGATCAGTTTCGGAGTCGTCGATATCGCCGGAGCGCCATGTCTGTTGTCCTGCAAGGCAACTGATACCATCGCCCTAGGTCACTCGCGTTGTGGCCGTGCGCCACTGCCATAGACGATGTCGGCGCGCGCTGGATCCCAGTGATTGCGGAACACCACGTCGGCGATCGGGCGTCGGCGAACGGGACCGTGGCGGCCCCGTGGCCAGCCGACGACGACGTGTCCGGCGAGGAACCATTCGTCCGGAACGCCGACCGCCTCGCGCAGCACGCGCTCGCCGTCGTAGGACGCCCAGCTCGTGAAGCATGCGCCGAGCCCTTGGGCACGCGCTGCAAGGTAGAAGTTTTGCATCGCGGGGTATATCGACCCCGCCTGCAGGTAGTCGGAGGCGAACTCGTTCTTGAACGCCGTGAACAACACCGAGGTATGTTCGCCGGCGCGGTCGTGCAGCTGGTAGGTGGCCCGGTTGTTGCGTGCCATGCGGCTGTGATCGTCATCGTCAGGTCTGCTCATGCCGTAGATCTTTTCGATTGTCCCGAGCGCGATTTGAGCCGCATTGGCGACGGCCGCACGCTGTTCGGCCGCATCGAGAACGATGAAGCGCCAGAGTTGGGCGTTGGCCCCGTTCGGGGCCCACGTCGCTGCCTCCAAGCAGCGGTCGAGGGTCCGGCCATCGACTGGTTCGTCAGTGAATCGGCGGACGGATCGGGCGGTGGATAGGGCTTCCCATACGTCGTTGGTCGGCTTCGGCATCTCATTGGTGTACTCGACACGTGCTGTCGTGTCGAGTACGTCTGGGCACGAAAGTAGCGGCATTGGTTCTTGGCCCAAGTGTGTTGTACAGTCGTATGGCATTCGACGTGTGATGGCCGTGGGACGGGAAGTGATTTTGTGGACGACAGGTTCTCGATGGAGGGGCGGATCGCCGTCATCACGGGCGGTGGGACCGGTATCGGCCGAGCGTCGGCGCTGGTTCTGGCAGACCGGGGTGCTGACATCGTGCTCGCCGGGCGCAGACTCGAGCCGCTCAAATCCACGGTGACCGAGATCGAGGAGCTGGGGCGCCGCGCGATCGCCGTACGTACCGACGTGACCAAGGCCGACGAGTGCCGAGCACTCGTCGATGCGGCGCTCGCCGAATTCGGCCGCCTCGACGTGCTGCTGAACAATGCGGGCGGTGGTGAGACCAAGTCATTGATGAAATGGACCGACGATGAGTGGCACGACGTGCTGGAGTTGAATCTCTCCAGCGCGTGGTACCTTTCGCGAGCTGCGGCCACACCCATGATCGCGCAGGGTAAGGGCGCGATCGTCAACATTTCCTCCGGTGCCAGCTTGCTGGCCATGCCTCAAGCGCCGGTGTACGCGGCGGCAAAGGCGGGGCTCAACAACCTGACTGGATCAATGGCGGCTGCGTGGACACGCAAAGGCGTGCGGGTCAATTGCATTGCGTGTGGCGCCATCCGTACTCCCGGCCTCGAGGCCGATGCGCAGCGGCAAGGGTTCGACATCAACGTGATCGGGCAGACCAACGCCTCGGGTCGCATCGCCGAGCCCGACGAAATCGGTTACGGAGTACTTTTCTTCGCCTCCGATGCTTCGAGCTACTGCTCCGGCCAGACGCTGTACATGCACGGCGGGCCGGGACCCGCCGGAATCTGACCCCCCGCGACGCACACCCTCACGGAGATACGCATGAACATCAGTCACGTCGGGCTGCGAGTCCGGGACCTCGACAAGGCGAAGCTCTTCTACGAGGCACTCGGCTTCACCGAGGCGAAGCGATTGACTGTCCCCGACGGTGTTTCGGGCGGCCTGCTCCGGTTGACGCCCCCGATCGGATTCGAAGCCGTCTACCTGGACAACGATGGCTTCGTCCTGCAGTTACTCACGTTCTCCGGATACCCCGCGCCCGAGGAGCCCGAGCGCACCATGGTCGGTGCCGGCCTCACCCACCTGTCCATCGCGGTGGACGACATGGCCATCGCGCAGGCTGCGGTACAGGCCACGGGTGGCACCATCGTCGCCGACCCCGGTGGGGGATACGCGTGCATGGTGCGCGACCCGGATGGACAGCTTATCGAGCTGATCCACTCCCGCGTGCGGCCCGTCCCGCGGGTCTGAGGGAGCAGGGTCTGGACGGTATGTGATGACGTACCGGAAAGCGGACATCTCCAACGATGATTCGTCGAGGTCGCCCTGCCACAGCGCGGGGTCTGGGATGAACGAGTTCGACCTGATTGCGCCGGACGTACATGCTCCAATAGACATTGGCGAGTTCGTCCGGGTCAACGGTGGGGAGCTGAACGCCACTGAGTTCTACATCGGCGGCTATTGCCGTGGCAGCCGATTCGGCCATCGCGCTGCGGTTGATGGACGCCGCCACGGCGAGAGTTCCGGCATAGACACCACTTTCAGCGAGCTCGCCGTTCAGGGCGTACACGTAGTTGCGGGCAGCCGCCATAGCGACGCTTGGACCGCTCATGTACGGCACCGGCTGCACGGCCGAATAGCCGGTGGTCATCAGGATGGCCCCGTCACCGCGCGCGATCATCTCGGGCAGCGTTCGATGAAACACCTCGACCGGCGTCAGCAGCAACAGCCTGGCAAGCCGCTCGAGAAGAGTGGCGTCCAGATCCGTTGCCGAGAAAAAGGTTTCGGTGGAACCAACTGGGCCGTATTCGACGACATCGATGCGGCCGAACCGGGCTCGGATCGCGTCGATTAAAGCGCGGACGTCGCCGGGCTCTTCGAGGTCGGCGGCGAAGGCGGCGGCCTCGATGCCTTCACCGGTCAGCTCCGAGACGAGCGCGTCAAGACGGTCCTTGCGGCGGGCGACGAGCGCGACTCGGAAGTTCTCCCGGCCGAACCGGCGGACAAGGGATATGCCGAGCCCGGTACCGGCACCGAGTATGGCGATAACTTTGGACATGACGTCTTCTCCTCAAGTGCAGTTGATTTGACGCCTCACCCTGACCGCTAGGGCGTCAAGAGTGAAGTTCGTCGACCATCGGTGCATAGCGGTCGAGGAACGGCAGCGTGGTCGACGAGTCCCTGCTGCCACGCCGCCCTCCGCCCAACACGACGCGGTTGAAGCCAAGATCTCGGTAGGTCGCCAGCAGATCCGGCTCGGGCTCGCCCCAGGCCATGATCGTGAAATCCAGTGTCGCGGGGTCGCGGCCGGCGTCCTCCGCCGTTTGGCGGAAGTCGTCCAGTGCACTCGCCACGTCTCTGAGCGCAGCGTCCCCGGGAAGCCAGCCGTCGGCCCACTCCAGACATCCGCGGATCGCCTTGGGTCCCGTGGCGGCCGCAAGCACTGGCGGACGCGGTCGTTGAGATGGCTTCGGGAATGACCACACCGGGTCGAAGTCGTAGAACTCGCCGTGGTATTCCGGTTCTTCCTCGGTCCAGAGCGCATCGAGTGCGGCGACCATGTCGCCAAGCGCTAGGTAGCGGTTCGACCAGTCGATCGAACGAGACGTCTCGAACTCCGCACGCAAGCCAACGCCCACGCCCAGCAGGAGTCGACCTTGGCTCATCTGATCGAGTGTCGCGACTTCTTTTGCGAAGGTGAACAACTCGCGCTCGAGCGGCAGCGCAACGGCGGTCCCGATGCGGAGCCTCGTGGTCGCCTGAGCCACCGCTAGCAGCGACAGGAACGGGTCCCACATGCGTTTCTGGGCCGCCAGCAAGCCCGCGGGAAGATGTTTCTTGGCCGACACCGGGAGCTGTGGATGCTCGCCGACCCAGATCGACTCGAACCCTCGCGATTCGAGCTCGGGACCGAGATGTCCGGGTGCCATGTCTTGCGGCGTGTTCAGCGAGACGAATCCCAGATCCATCGGACACTCCTTCGGGTCTAACACCGTGCTGTACGATCGTACTGCACGCGCCGTCAGGCGACGGCGCCGCCACACAGGGAGCACGATGCACGTAGTTGACGAGAGTCGAATCTCCTATGACCCATACGACGTCGAACTCGACGCGAACCCCTATCCCACCTACAGGCGACTAAGGGACGAGGCGCCCCTCTACTACAACGAGAAATTCGACTTCTGGGGTCTGAGCCGGTTTGCCGACGTCGAGTCCGCCCTGCGCGACGTCGACAACCTCAGTTCGGCAAAGGGCGACATCCTCGAGGTGGTCAAGGCGGAGCCGGTCATGCCGCTCGGTGTCTTCATCAACGAGGATCCTCCGCTGCACACCGTGCATCGCCTGTTGGTGTCGCGCGCGTTCACGCCGAGGAAGATGCAGGCCATCGAGGACCAAGTGCGTGCGTTCTGCGCGGCCTGCCTGGATCCACTCACCGATGGCGATCGATTCGACTTCACGCTCGATCTTGGGGCCGAGATGCCGATGCGCGTCATCGGCATCCTGGTCGGCATTCCCGACTCCCTCCAACGATCCGTCCGCACGGTCGCGGGCCGCAGGCTCCGCAACAGGCCGGGCGAGCCGCTCGCGGTGAGTAAGGACAATTACTTCAACGGAAACATGTTCCGGGAGTATGTCGAATGGCGGGAGAAGAACCCTTCCGACGACCTCGTCACCGAGCTCCTGCGCGCCGAGTTCAAGGACGTCTCAGGCGTCGAACGCCGATTGAGCACCGATGAGCTCCTGGTCTTTCTCGGTGTCATCGCCAATGCCGGTACCGAGACGGTGGGTCGGTTATTCGGTTGGCTGGGCAAGTTGCTGGGTGAGAACCCAGACCAGCGACGCGAGTTGAATAGCGATCCTTCTCTGATCGCGGGCGCAGTCGAGGAGGTCTTGCGCTTCGAGCCTCCAGTGCACCACATCGCCCGCTACGTCGCCAATGACGTTGACTTCCAAGGGAAGATCGTACCCGCGGGGAGCGCGCTTCTACTCATGGTCGGCGCGGCCAACCGCGACGAACGCAGGTTCGACGATCCGGAGCGGTTCGACATCCACCGCAACGCCAACCACTTGTCCTTCGGACGGGGTGCGCACTTCTGCTTGGGTGCGTCGCTGGCTCGGCTCGAGGGGCGCGTAGCCCTGGAGGAGATCGTGCGACGCTGGCCCGATTGGACGGTCGACGTGGATAACGCGGTGCGAGCACCAACGGCAACCGTCCGTGGCTGGGACAGCATGCCCGTCATCCTCGGCTGACGAGGTTTCCACGGACGGCTCAAGGCCCTTGACGAGGTGCTACCGGCACGTTGAGGCGATTATCGGGACCGGGTACATCGGCGAATTCCATTGCCCAGGGCGGCTTCCCGTGTTGCGCCACCCAGCACGTCCCAGTGGCTTCGACGGGCGACGCGGCCGCGAAAAGGGCCACGTCGGCGATTGCATCAGGTTCCATCACGGGCACACCGATGCTTTCGACGAGCGGGCGCCTGTTGCCGAGTACGCCGGTTTCGGTGATGCCAGGGCAGATGGTGTGGACCGCGATGCCCTCGGGAGCAAGGTTGGGTGCGATGGCGCGCATGAAGCCGACCACGGCGTGCTTGCCGAGCGAGTAGATGGGGTCGGGGTGCCAGGGCAGCAGGCCGGCCAGCGACGCCGTTGCGAGGATTGCGCCCTCGGAGCCGTGATTACGGGAGCGCATCATCCGAACCGCGGCGACGACGCCGAATACGACGCCATCGAGGTTCACGCCGACGGACTTGCGGTAGTCGGCCACCTCCAATGAGCCGATGTCACCGGACCAGTGGATGGTGATGCCCGCGTTCAGGAATGCGAGATCCACGCTGCCGAGTTCCTCTGAGCACGTGGCAAAGGCGGCATTCACCTGTTCGGGGTTGGACACGTCGCACTGCACCCCCAATCCGCCGAGCGAACTGGCCACCGTCCTGGCCGCGTCTCCGTCGATGTCGAGCACGCATATCCGCATGCCTACGGCCGCGAGCCGATGCGCAGTTGCCCGGCCGATGCCGGAACCGCCACCGGTCACGAGCGCCGTTCGACCCTCGAGCTTCATCGGTTCTCGTCCGCTGGCTCGGTCACCACCGATCGACCGGTTCGCTGTCCAAGAGCAGAGGCCTGAGGTACGACGGATCCGTCCGGTCCCACTTGCCCTTGATGAAGCCCGTGACCGCACCGGACGCGAGGACGGACGAGTCGCCGGTCATCATCCATTCAACGGTGCAGCGTCGTAGCGCGATCTTCCACACCCCGTCGCGGCGCTCGAGCCGGTCGAGGTAGCGGCCTCCCATCAGTGACACGAACTTGCCGCCCTTGGCACGCATGGCGCCCATCACATAACTCTCGGCGTGTGCCTCGTCGCCGTTGATCTCGCATGTGTGGGTAGTGATGTTGTGCAAGTGGTCCTCGAACACCTTGCTGTGCGCTTCGTTTGCCCATTCCCCATACTCGGGGCCGAGCTTGACCACTGGCCCATGCTCGTCCACGCCGTCTTCGAAGTAGACGCTGGCCATCAGACCGGCGTCGTGCCGGTCGTGACCACGCGCCTGATTCATGACGCAGTCGAGAACCGCACTCCGGTCCTCGAGGTACTGGAGCCGCTTCTTCAGCTGATCGAGTTCGTCAGAGCTCGTCATGGATTGTCCTTCCGTCGACATTCGCGCACGCCGTTGTACAACTGTATAGCACAGCTTCCGGCACGTCTCGCCATTTCCGCCGGCGGAACGATTGCGCCCTTCGTCTACGACGGCATCCGCTGTACGTATGTACAGCGGATGATCTACGCTGGTACAAATCCCGAGGAGTGTGATGTGACGGAGCTTTACTACGACCCGTGGGACGTCGAAATCGATCTGAACCCCTATCCGACGTATCGTCGGCTGCGGGACGAGGCACCACTGATCTACAACGAGCGACACGACTTCTGGGGTCTGAGCCGGTATGCGGACGTCGATGCGGCACTGCGAGATCCGGGTCGGCTCAGCTCGGCCAAGGGAGACATCCTCGAGGTAGTCAAGACCGATCCGGTCATGCCGCCCGGTGTGTTCATCAACGAGGATCCGCCGCTGCACACGATTCACCGAGCTCTGGTCTCGCGGGCGTTCATGCCCAAGAAGATGCGGGCGCTGGAGGAGAAGGTCCGAGCCTTCTGCGTCGCCTGCCTCGATCCACTCGTCGGAGGCGAGCGCTTCGACTTCGTGCAGGACCTCGGCCGAGAGTTGCCGATGAAGACCATTGGCATGCTCGTCGGCATTCCCGACGCGGATCAACCGTCCGTACGAGCCGAGGCGCACCGGGTGTTGCGCAACAAGCCTGGCGAGCCGCTGCCTGTGGACAAGGATCACTACTTCGACGGCGACATGTTCACCGATTACGTCAGGTGGCGCAGGAGAAATCCGTCGGACGATCTCATCACCGAACTGCTCGCCGTCGAGTTCGAAGACGAGAAGGGTGAAACGCGCAAACTCACCACCGGCGAGTTGCTCATCTTTCTTGCGGTGATCGCCGGCGCGGGTGTCGAGACGACGGGCAGGCTGTTCGGCTGGATGGGCAAGGTACTGGCTGAGCACCCCGACCAACTCGAGGCAATCGCCGCGGATCGTTCACTGATACCAGGTGCAATCGAGGAATTGCTTCGTTACGAGCCACCCGGCCCGCACGTCGCCAGATACGTGGCCACCGATGACGTCGAGTTCCACGGACGAACCGTGCCCGCGGGCAGCGCGCTGTTGCTAATGTTGGCATCGGCGAACCGCGACGAGCGTCAGTTCGACGATCCCGATCGGTTCGACATTCGCCGCAAGCCAGGCGGCCACTTGACCTTCGGGCGTGGCGCGCATTTCTGCCTCGGCGCCCCCCTTGCCCGGCTGGAGGGACGTATCGCTCTGGAAGAAGTGCTGAAGCGATTCCCCAAGTGGGACATCGACATCGCCAATGCCCGTCGGTCACGTACCTCCACCGTGCGTGGGTGGGACACCATGCCAGCAGTCATAAGTTGACAAGAAGCGTCCGTGAGTCAAGCGCAGTGTCGCGGTCATTACCGGTGCCGACCGCGGTCAGGGCCGACGTCTCGCAGTGGCGCTCGCCGCCGAAGGCTCGGGGCACACTATCGCGGCGACGGTGCCGACGATGATCCAAAGGGGACTGGCGGATCCATTGTTCCGCTCAGCTCGATGGGGGGACTGGTAGGTCGCGCCGCGACGGCAGCACCGAGTTAACTCGTTGCACCCCAACGGGATTGCCACAACAATGATCTTTGACCAGCACCTGGCCCGGCTCTCTACCGAGGGTCAGCATCAGAGTTAGATGTCGGGAACCTGCTCGACGTGCCCATGTCGAGACGATGGACGTCACCAACACCGTCCTCTGGCTGACCAGCGACCGGGCGCGCTATGTCACCGGAGTCACGCTGCCCGTCGATGCCGGCTCGGAGTCATGTGACCCGATGTCGGTTGAGGATCGGGTTGGGCGCGAGAGCAATTCGATGCTGCTTTGCATGCTCGAGCGCCGTCGACCTCTTCTCGTGTGAGGAGCTCGTCCGCGATCATCTGTTCGGGGGTAGCCATCCCATCGTGCGAATCAGTAAAAGAGCTGTCACATCACGGCCCCGCCGTTGGGAGCGATGACCTGCCCGGTGATGTAACCCGCGGCCTCCGAACACAAGAATGCGCACGTGGCGGCAACGTCGTCCACCGTTCCGACGCGGCCTGCGGGAATGAAGCGTGCCATGAACTCCGGACCAGGCACCTTCTTGGCTTCCTGGGCCGCGCGCAGCATCGGCGTATCTATTGCGAACGGGGGAATGGTGTTGGCAGTGACCCCGTGTCGTGAATACTCCAGAGCCAGCGTCTTGGTCATCGCGATTACGCCGCCCTTGGTGGCCGAATAGTGGCCCTGCAGAAGGGCTCCGGATTGACCAGCAGCCGACGAGATGGTGACGATCCGGCCCCACTCGGCGGCAAGCATGTCGGCGATGACCGCTTGCACGCACAGGAACGTGCCAGTCAGGTTGACCGCGACGTGCCGATTCCAGTCGTCGATGCTGATCTGATCGAAGGGTGTGAACCCGGCGACTGCTGCACTGGTGACCAGGATTCCGATCGGGCCGAACGCACCGCGTAGGGTCGTTGCGGCGGCTTCGACACCGTGAGGGTCGGAGACATCCACCTCGACGTCGAGTGCTTCACCGCCTTCTGCCCGTAGTTCGGCGGCCGCCTTGGCTGCGGACTCAGCGTCGGCGTCGAGGACGCCGATCCGGTGACCTGCACGGGCAAGGTGATGACAGATGGCGAGGCCGAGCCCTGATGCGCCTCCCGTGACCACCGCAACCCGGCGATTGCGACGTTCCATGAGCGCATACTGTACAGATGTATAGTGCCCGCCGCACCCGGGGTGCCGGTTCAGCCGATCGATGGAGTCGCCGGGGCCTCTGCCTTACTTGCCGCGGTGACCGGCTCCTCGCCTGCCAATGTGGTTCGGTGCATGAGCCGGATCGACATCGGCTCGAAGGGCATCGCCCGGTGCAGCATGCCGGTGTTGTCCCAGATGACCAGATCGCCAGTGCGCCATGTCTGCCGGAGCACGAACTGCGGTTGGGTCGACCACTCGAGCAGGCGATCCAGTAGGTCCCGGCTGCGCTGGGCGGGCCACCCGACGATCGACTCGGCAGTGGCGCCCAGCAGGAGCGACTTTCGCCCGTTGCGTCTCGTCCACACCAGGGGGTGCACCCGCTCCGGAACGCGTTTCCACGCTGCACGTTCGGTGTCGTCGGCATCGGGATTGGCGAGTGACTGGGCGTGGGCGAAGGTGTGTACGACGCGAAGCGATTCTAGGTCGGGCTTTTCGTCGTGGGGGAGCGCGTCGTATGCCGCATAGGTGCTTGCGAATTGGGTGTCGCCTCCGGCGGGATCGACGGCGCGGGCTGTGAGCAGCGTTGCCTTTTGGGGGATTTCCTGAGTGGCGCCGTCGATGTGCCATTGGAAGTTGCCCTGACGGTAGGACGCCAGCAGGGCATTGGTCTTCGTCGGGTCAAGCGTGATCGTCTGAATCTCCGGAAGCCGATGCTCGCCGGTGGACTGGACGACAACGGCTCCCAGTCTCCGGCTTAGCGCCAGTAGCTCGTCGTCGTTGATGTGGACCTCGCGGTACACCAGGACTCCGTGGCGGTCCAATGCATCCCGAACGTTGTCGGCAGCGCCGTTGCCGAGCAGATCGGCGCCGCGCAGGCCGGTGATCTCCAGGCCGACTGTTGGCGTAATGGAATGTGCTGAGCCGGCCACGGTGTCTCCGATGATCGAGTTTGGTGATTTGTACAAAGAAAATCACAGACGACGCCGTTGGGCAAGTCAGGGTGGTCTTACTTGGGCGATTTCGGCTCGACTCGGTCGAGGAATCGCTCGACGACTGCGATGATCTCGGCGTGTCCGGTGACGGTGCCGACGGCTTCCTCCAGCAAGACCATTCGCGGAATGCAGGACAGAAGGAAGAGCGCCGCGGGTAGCGGGAGGTCCTCGTCGTCGAGTCCCTTTTCGCTCCAATTGGCCGACACCGAGGCGACGAGCGCCTGCCGGACTCGTTCCCCGCCCTCGCCGAGAACGCTGCGAACGGCGATGCGATGGTTGGCCAGTGCAAGGAACTCCATCAGCAGAGCCGAGCCGGCACGGTCATTAGCGTAGGCCCAGACTGCGCGCAAAGGTGAGTCGGATCGGGTCGCCTCATCGAGATGTTCGAGGAGGCGATCGGTGGACTGGCGCAGCACGGCGACGAACAGGTCATCCAGCGACGGAAAGTAATACTGGACGAGGCCCGCGGCCACGCCCGCTTTGGTGGCAACGCTACGGAAGGTGACCGATCCGTAGCCCTCTTCGAGCATCAGCTGCTCGGTGCCGCTGAGGATCGCCTGCAGCTTCGCCGTCTGACGCGCCCCGCTAGCGCGAAGCTCCGGCATCAGCGTCGGGACCGCTTGGGCGCCTTGCGCTTCCGCGGTGTGTTGCGTGGCTCCACCGCTTCCAGGTAGCGCTCGAACGCACTCACGACCTCGGCATGTGCGGCGTCGACGCCGATGCCTTCCTCGAGGTTCAGGAACTTTGGGAAGCCAGTGATCAGGAGCAGCGCGGCACCGAGGCTCAGGTCTCCCTCGAGTCGCGTGCCCTTGCCGAACTTCGCCGTCAGCGCATCGAGTTGGACCTTGCGGAAGCGATTGGTGACGTCGGCGATCTCGGCACTGACGGTCTTGCGGTGATTGGCCAGCGCCATGAACTCGGTCATCAGCGCACCGGTCGCTTCGTCCCAGCTGTACTCCCAGAGCGCACGCAATGGATCCTCCGAGCGGGTTTGAAGCGCAGTGGTGAGCACCTCGAGGTTGCGGTCGGAATACCTGCGGATGGCGGCGAGGAAGACGTCGTCGAGAGTGGGGAAGTAGTACTGCACCAGGCTCGCCGTGACGCCGGCTTTCGCCGCGAGCGCGCGGTAGGTGACGCTGGCGTAGCCGTCTTCCAGCATCATGCGTTCGACGCAGTCGAGCAGGGCGTCACGTGTCTTGGACGTCTCGGCGCCTACGCGTCGTGGTGATGCGGTCACTGTCACCTCCGAAGCTGAATCCTCCCACATTCCCTCTCGCCAGGCTGCTATACATTCGTATAGTGTCAAGTATGCCATGCCGAATGCAGAAGGCCGACGAGGACACTCACGCGTCATCAACTCGAGCGGAGGGAGCTCCTCAATGTCCAAGCGAATGATTTTCACTCTGCTCGTGATGAACTCGATTGGCCACAATTTTCACGGCATCTGGCGCCACCCGCGTGCGCGCAACCGCGAGTTCGCGACCTTTGATTTGTGGGCCGATCTTGCCAAGAAGGCGGAGCAAGCCAAGATCGACGCGTTCTTCTTCACCGATGTCTTGGGGGTGCAGGGGGAATTCAACGGCTCTCGCGACGTGATCTTCGAACAGGCGATGAACGTTCCGGTCGGAGACTGCAGCATGCTGATCCCCGCGCTGGCTCGGGAGACCCACGACATCGGATTCCTCTACACGAGTTCGGTTATCCAACATCACCCATTCGTCTTCGCGCGCATGGCATCCACGCTCGACAGCCTCAGCAATGGACGCATCGGGTGGAACATCGTCACCTCCGCCAACGCGCGGGCATTCCGCAATCTCGGCTTGTCTGGCGACCTCTCGCACGAAGAGCGCTACGCCTGGGCAGACGAGTACGTCGAGGTGATGTACAAGCTGTGGGAGGGCTCCTGGGACGTCGACGCCATCGTCGATGACCCCGCTCGAGGTATCTACGCGGATCCGCGAAAGGTTCACGACATCAATCACGTCGGCAAGCGGTACGACGTCGAGGGCTTCAACTTGATGCAGCCCTCGCCTCAACGCGTTCCGGTGCTGGCGCAAGCAGGTGGCTCACCCGCTGGCCTCGACTTCGCCGGCGGGCACGCCGAGCTGATGTTCTTATCGGCTTCGACATCGGAATCGATTGCGGCGCAGGTGAGTACCGTGCGTGCCAGGGCGCGTGAGCGTGGACGACGGGACGAAGACATCAAGTTCTTGCTCGGCATGATGGTTATCGTCGGCTCGACGGACGAAGAGGCCAAACGCAAGTGGGCCGAGCTCGAGGAGTATCGGAGTCCGGAGGCGCAGACCGCCTACTTCTCGAGTCTCAGCGGACTGGATCTGGGGCTCTACGATCCGGACACGCTGCTGGAAGACCTGGTCGATCAGATCCCTGGCATCAGGGGCGCATTCGGTGCGCTCATCAACGGCTGGCCAGCGGGAAGCAAGCCGACCGTACGTGACTTTCTCACCTCGCTGCCCCGCATGCAGACGCTTGCGGGGTCACCAGAGCGAATCACGAAGCGCCTCGTGGAGTTGCAGGAGGCGGGGGTTGATGGAGTTCAGCTGATGAACGCCCTGCTTCCCGAGTCCTACGATGAGTTCTTCGACCACGTCGTGCCGGTCCTGCAGGAACAGGGGCTAATGCAGCGCGAGTATCGGTCGGGCACCCTGCGGGAGAAGCTTTTCGACACCGACGATGCCTACATCTCGGAGCGCCACCCTGCACGTGCCTATCGCGGGATGTTCTGCTGACGCTGGACTCACCAGTGTCGATGACCAAGTTGGGCCCAAACCGATGGGTACCCGGTCACCGTCATGGCTGCGAAGATCCTGGCGCGCGATTGTCGCGTGGCAGCAGAACTCCACCGATCATCTGCGGGAATGGAATCTAAACGCTCTGTGGCTCGTACCCACAGATGGCCGCGACTTTGTCGGCCGACGCCGACGTGGGGTCGAAGCGGTATTCGAGCCATTCGGCGGCGAGGCGGCGGGCGAGTTCGATGCCGATGACGCGTTGCCCGAAGCACAGGACCTGGGCATCGTTGCTCAACACTGCGCGTTCGACCGAGAAGCTGTCGTGCGCAGTTACCGCACGCACGCCCGGGACCTTGTTGGCCGAAATTGCCACCCCGAGTCCGGTGCCACAGACCAACAACGCGCGGTCGGCCTTGCCGTCTGCGATCATCCGGGCGGCGGTGACGGCCACATGTGGATATGCGGTGTGCTCGTCGGGTCCGACTCCGACGTCGACCACCGCGGTGACGCGGTCATCGGCCTCCAGGTCGCGCCGCAGGATGTCCTTGTACTGCAGACCGGCGTCGTCACAGCCCACCACGATTCGAAGTGTCATCGGCGGTGCTCCTCGATCAGTTCGGCGACGACGTGCGTGCACATCGCCAGAGATATCGCGCCTGCGTCAGGGGTTCCGACGCTGCGCTCGGCGAGCGGGCGAGCCCGACCGACCTTCGGGCGCAGCTCGGCGGTCTCGGCGGCGGACTTTTGTGCCACCTCGACCGATGCCGACCACGCTGCGCGCCAGTCGGTTCCGTCGCTGACCGCGGCTTCGAACGATTCGACGAAAGGTCCGAGCGCGTCGAGCATGGTTTTGTCGCCGCGCTTGGCGCCACCCAGGTGTATCAGGGCGTCGTGTCCGGCGCGTAGTGCCTCAGCGACGTCTCGACCATCGGGTGTTCCTGTGTCTCCGAGGCGCTGAGCCGCAGCGGCCAGCGCCGCGCCCCACAAGACTCCGGAGGTGCCGCCCGCCTTCGCCGCCCACGCTTCGCCGGCGGCGGTCAGTACCGTGGCGGTGCCCGCGCCTTGGCGGGCGGTGGACGTTGCGGCCTCGGCCGCTGCGCCGGTTCCCTTGACCATTCCGCGGCCGTGGTCGCCATCGCCGGCGACGGCGTCGATGCGACCCAACTCGTGTTCGGCGTCTACCATGTGCGCTGCGATGGCCGAAAGTGCTTCGGCGACAAGGGAGCCCGATGCGCGCGCGCCGGAATCCGCGGTCTGCACTGTCTCGGCATCCTCGGTTCGGTCGACTTGGATGCGGGGTGTTCCCTCCGATGCGGTGGCTCGACCCTTGCGATACGCGGGGGTGTCGGCGGGGGAGGTCCACAACCGCTCGAGTTCGTCGTCGAGCCAGGTCACCGTCAGCGAGCAGCCCGCCATGTCGAGGCTGGTGACCAGTTCGCCCACCTCGGGATCCACTACGACGTAGCCGGCCTCGGTGAGGAGCCGGCTTGCGGTCTTCCAGACCACGAACAGTTCCTCGTATTTGGTGCGGCCAAGGCCGTTGAGGATGACGGCAATCCGGTTCGATGCGCCGGCAGGCCGTTCGTCGAGCACCCCGGACACGAGCAGATGCGCCAGCTCGGCGGCGGACGGCATGGGGTGACTCGACACGCCGGGCTCGCCGTGGATTCCCAGGCCGAGGTCCATGCTGCCCGCGGCCACGGTGAACAACTGCCGGTCGGCGCCGGGCAGCGTGCAGCCGTCGAACGCCACTCCGAGGGTGCGGGTCGATTCATTGGTCTTGGCGGCGATCCGTTGGACGGTGTCGAGGTCGGCACCGTCTTCGGCAGCCGCACTAGCGCAACGGAATACGGAGAAGTCACCGGCGATGCCGCGACGCTTGGCAGATTCTTCTGGCGGTGCACTGGCGATGTCGTCAGTGACGACCATGAAGCGCGCGTCGATGCCTTCGTCGCGCAGTTGTTTCACTGCGAGGCCGAAGTTCATCACGTCGCCGGCGTAGTTGCCGGTCAGCAACAGCACGCCCGCGTCGCCGTGTGCGGCACGCGCCACCGACGCGGCTTCCGTAGCCGATGGCGAGGTGAAGATGTTGCCGACCACCGCACCGTCCGCGAATCCCGTTCCGACGACGCCACAGAACGCCGGGTAGTGGCCAGCTCCGCCGCCGACCACCACGGCGACCTTGCCCGACGGGGTCTCGGTGGCCCGCACGACACCGCCGGGCACTCCCGTCACGTACCGCGAGTTGGCGTCGAGAAATCCTGCGAGCATGTCTTCGCTGAAGGTGGCGGGGTCGTTGAACAAACGTGTCATCGGAGGCTCCGGCTAGTGGATGTGGCTGCCACCGTTGATGTCAACGGTGGTTCCGGTGAGATAACCGGCGTCTTGGCTGGACAGGAAGGTGATGACGGCGGCGATCTCCTCGGTGGAGGCGACGCGACCGATCGGGATGTCGGCGGCCAGCTTGGCCTCCTTCTCCGGCGTGGTGCCGACCCGGATATTGGTGTCGACCGCGCCTGGTGTCACGGCGTTCACCGTCACTCCCGTGTCGGCGACCTCGCGGGCAAGGGCCTTGGTGAAGCCGAGGATGGCGGCTTTCGCCGACGAGTACGGGACCTTGCCGAAGACGCCGCCACCGCGCTGCGCGGAGACCGACGACATGTTGACGATGCGGCCCCAACCCTGCTCGATCATGTCCGGAAGGAAGGCCTTGGTAACCAGATAGGTGCCCGTGGCGTTGACGGCCATCACCTTGTTCCAGAGATCGAGAGTGGTCTCGAGGAAAGGCACCGGCGACGTGATGCCCGCGATGTTCGCCAGCGCCCCTACCGGAGGCAGGTTTCCGGTGGCAACCTCTGCGGCGACGGCGTCGTGCGCGGCAGCCACGGAATCTTCCGAGGTGACGTCGACAGCGTGGCCGAACACCGGTGC
The DNA here is from genome assembly GCA_963813275.1 of uncultured Actinomycetota bacterium. Lineage (GTDB taxonomy): Bacteria > Actinomycetota > Actinomycetes > Mycobacteriales > Mycobacteriaceae > Mycobacterium. Next base: position 836,221 of record CAWEYH010000014.1, read on the forward strand.
GGCGAACTGGTTGCCGATGTCGGCTGCGACCTTCGCCGACTTCTCGCCGTCGAGGTCGAGGATGACGACGGCCCACCCTTCGCGGGCATAGCGCTGGGCGACTGTCATGCCGATGCCGCGGTCGGACGTCGCGCCGGTGACGACGGCAGTGCGTTGGGTATTCATGGTTCTCCTTAGATCAGTTCTGAAATCAGGTGTCCGGCCGCAGCAGCGGCTTCGGGTCGTTGGTCATGGGTGACGTCGCGCGTTTCAAGCTCCAGCGAGAAGTGGCCGGCGAACCCGGCGTCCGCCAGGGCCTTCACTCCTCTGCCGAAGTCGACCGTTCCGCGGCCGACCGAGACGTTGATGTTGCCCGGGGCAGCGTCGCGGATGTGGACGTGCTCGATGCGCGGTCCGAAGCGAGCTACGAACTCGACCGGGTCTCCGCCGGATGCGACGACATGACTGAAGTCCATGACGATTCCCACGTTGGCGGGCAGGTGGTCGGCGAGCAGCTGCGCACGTTCGAGGTTCCAGCACAGCCGATGCAGGTGCAGCGACTCGGTCCACAGCTCGAGATCGCGGGAAGCGGCGACGTCGGCCGCCGACGCGAGTTCATCGGCGACCCGCGCGACGTCCGTCTCCAGCGTCTCGACCGGCGTGTGGTCGATCGCCCCGCAGGGCAGTACGAGCGCGCGGGCGTCGGTGGCGACGGCGAGCGCGACGAGCATGTCGAGGTGGCCCTGGCGGCCGGCCCGGGGCCCGTCGGCGAGGGGAACGTTGAGGTCACCGATGTCGCCGTTGATCGAGCGGACCTGCAGGCCGGACGCGATGACGGTGCGCGCGACGTCCTCGACGGCGGACATGTCGAGGACGTACGGGACGTGGTCGCAGACTCCCGGCAGTGCGCCGAGGTCGATCTCGGTGAAGCCGAGGCAGGCGATGGTCGCCAGGGCTTCACGCAGCGGCTGGTGCCTGAAGCTGATGGTTGAGCAGCCCAGTCGGCTGTCGAAACGCGGCATCTGCTGATCCTTTTCAGGTCTTGTGATGACGACCACACTAGCCGGTCGACTGTTAACAGTCAACGGGTAACGGTGATATATGTTGACTGTTGACATTGATTGTGCCCGGGGTCACACTAGGTGATGCGGCGCACTGTTGACCGTCGACAGTGACTTTGATTGCCCAGCTGGATCAGGATTGAAAGGATGACCACCATGAGCGACGACGCTCTGAGGATGAGGGGTCCGGTGCATGGCACCAAGGACGCCAAGCGAGTAGCAATAGGCTCCGGCGTCGGAGCTGTCATCGAGACCTACGACTTCATCGGGTTCGGCACCGCGGCCGCGCTCTACTTCGGGCATGCGTTCTTCCCGAACTCCAGCCCGGTAGCCGGCACCTTGGCGTCGTTCGCGACGCTCGGCGTCGGCTTCGCTGCCCGTCCCTTGGGCGGCATCATCGGCGGCCATCTCGGCGACAGACTCGGCCGCAAGCCGGTTCTGGTCGCATCGCTGATCGTCATGGGCCTGGCGACGTTCGCCATCGGCCTGCTTCCCACCTACGCCGCAGTCGGTGTGCTGGCGCCCGATTCTCTTGGTAACCGTGCGCATCATTCAGGGTCTGGCATTCGGTGCCGAGTGGGGCGGAGCCATCCTGATGAGCTACGAGCATGCGCCATGGAGGGAAAAGGGCAAGTACACCGGGATGGTGCAGGCCGGCTTCCCGGTCGGTCTTCTACTGGCGAATCTGGTCTTCCTGGTCAGCGTGCACCTCGGCGGCGACTGGGCCTGGCGGGTGCCGTTCCTTGCGAGCATCTTCCTGGTGATCGTCGGGCTGATCATCAGGTCACGCGTTCCTGAGTCGCCGGTCTTCGAGGACGTGAAGGACCGGGGCGACATCGTGAAGTCGCCCATCGTCGCGGTGGTCAAGACCGATTGGCGAAACATCCTCCGCGGCATCGGTCTTCGCATCGCCGAGACGGCCGGCTACGCGGTGTCCATCACCTACATGATCTCCTACCTCAAGAACGCCGGGCTGGCCACCAAGACCGAAACCCTTGTCGCGCTGTGCATTGCGTCCGGGTTGGGCATTTTCGCCACCATGGCTTGGGCGCGTCTTACCGACAAGGTCGGCCGACGACCGGTGTATCTATGGGTGTGCGCATTGGGCATCCCGTTCGGTGTCATCATGTTCCTGCTGGTGAACACCGGGCTCCTGGTGCTGATCATCGCCACCTTCGTGCTCGCCTACGGGTGTCTGCCAGAACGCGTTCGCCGGTGCCCAGGGCGCCTGGTTCCCGGAACTGTTCACGGCCAACACCCGCGCCTCGGGAGCCTCACTGGCATATCAGATTTCGGCGATGGTGTCCGGCTTCACTCCGTTCATCACCACGCTGCTTTTCGAGGGCTTCGGCTGGATCGGCCCCGCCCTGTTGTTCAGCACGTATGCAGCAATCGGCTTGTGGGCCGCGTTGGCAACCCGCGAGACGTGGGGCCCGCGCGAGCGCAAGCTCGCCGACGAGGCTGCGGTCGGCACCGTTCCGGCACACGGTCTAGCGGCGTGATGCGCAGCCAGAAGGTGGCGCAAGCCGCCTACCGGATGCGTCACCACGTGCTGAATATGGGCGAGGCCCAGGGCCAGGGCTATGTCGGCCAGGCCCTCGGCGCCGCCGATATGTTGGCAGCGGTCTACGCCGACCAACTGCGATACCGTGCCGACGATCCGCACTGGGCAGGACGGGATCGATTCCTGCTGTCCACCGGCCACTACGCCATCGGGCTGTACGCGGCGTTGGCCGAAGCGGGAATCGTCGACGTCGACGAACTCCATACTTACGGGTCCGACGACTCGCGGTTGCCGATGTCTGGGATGGCAAGCTACACAACGGGAATGGAGATCTCCGGCGGATCACTGGGCCATGGCCTCACCGTCGCGGTCGGGATGGCGCTCGGGCTGCGCCTCCAGGGATCCGGCTCGCGGGTCATCAACTTCCTGTCCGACGGCGAGCTCGACGAAGGCTCGACGTGGGAGGCGGCGATGGGCGCCTCCCACCACGGGCTGGGGAACTTGATCGCAATGGTCGACATCAACGCACTGCAGGCCGACGGGCCCACCGTCGGCGTGCTGCGCACCGAACCGGTCGCCGACAAATGGGCGGCGTGCGGATGGCACGTCCAACGCGTCGACGGAAACGATGTCGATGCGCTGCTGGACGCGTTCGACAACGTGCACTCCGATCCCGTCGGCGTACCGTCAGTCATCCTGTGCGACACGCGCATCGGCTGCGGCGTGCCGATGCTCGAACGTCGCGAGAAAGCACACTTCATGCGCATCGATGCCGACGAGTGGCAGATCTGCCGCGATCAGCTGACCGCCGGCCATGAAGGAGCACTCGTATGACATCCGTTGCACCCCTGAAGACGTCGGCGATGATCGCATCATTCGCCGATCCGGGACAGAAGACCATGTCGGCACCGTTCGGGCACGCGCTGGTGAAGGCGGCGCGAGCCGACGAGCGCATCGTGGGACTGACTGCGGATCTTGGCAAGTACACCGACATGCACATCTTCGCCAGGGAGTATCCAGACCGGTTCTTCCAGATGGGCATGGCCGAGCAGCTTTTGTTCGGCGCGGCCGCGGGCATGGCCGAAACGGGTCTGGTTCCGTTCGCGTCCACCTACTCGGTCTTCGCGGCCCGACGCGCGTACGACTTCATCTGCCTCGACATCGCCGAGCCGAACCTCAACGTCAACGTCGTCGGAGGCCTTCCTGGGCTCACCACGGGATACGGTCCGTCGCATCAAGCCGCCGAGGACATCGCGATCTTTCGCGGGATGCCCAACCTGACGATCGTCGATCCATGCGATTCGGTGGACATCGAACAGGCGGTGCCCCAGCTGGCCGAGCATGCCGGACCTACCTACCTACGACTCCTGCGCGGAAACGTGCCGACGGTGCTCGACGAGTACGACTATCGGTTCGAACTCGGCAAAGCCAAGGTGTTGCGCGACGGCGCCGACGTCGTGTTTGTCTCGTCGGGGCTGATGACCATGAGGGCGCTGCAGGCCGCGGACAAGTTGAGCGCGCATCATGTGGACGTTGCCGTCGTCCACGCCCCGACCATCAAGCCATTCGACGCTGAAACCGTGCTGGCGCAGGTGGATTCGGACCGTCTTGTGCTGACGTGTGAGAACCACACGGTGGTCGGTGGCTTGTTCGAGACGGTCGCTTCGGCGGCGGTCCGACGCGGGATCGGCAAGCGGATCACGCCGATTGGCCTGCCCGATGAGTTCTTGGCCGCAGGCGCCTTGCCGACGCTGCACGACCGGTACGGCCTTTCGACGGCGCGGATCGTCGCCACCGTGCTCGCGCAGCTGTAAGGTTGGTTGTTGACAACCGAATGTTGACAATCAAGGGGGACCGCATGTCGGTCGACGCGACTTCGCTGCTGCGGCTGGAGAAGACAAGCCTGCGCGAGCAGGCGCTGACCGCGCTGCGCAAGGCCATCACCACCGGGCAGTTGCCGCCGAGCACACACCTGGTGGAGACCGAACTGTCAGAAGCTCTCCAAATCAGCCGCGGCACCCTGCGGGAGGCGATGCGGCAGCTGCAGCAGGAGGGCCTGATCTCGGCGGGCGCGCGGGGCCGGCTATCGGTGCGTCATCTCGACGCCAAGGAAATCCGGGACATCTTCAACGTTCGCGCCGCCCTCGAGTCGTTGGCAGCCCGTGAGTTGGCGGCGCGGCCCGACCGGGCTGAGGCCGTCACCGCGTTGCGGAGTGCGGTCGACGACATGGACCGCTGGGCGGCGTCCAACCTAGAGGACCGTATCGAAGCCGATCTTCGTTTCCACCACACCATGTGCCAGCTCAGCGGCAATGAAACGCTGCTACACCAGTGGTCGTCGCTGGAGGGCAGCATCCGGATGTCGATCATGTTCGCCGGCGTCGACCGGGCGATCAAGAACATGAATGCCAAACGGCACCATGACATCGTGGACGCCATCGAGTCGGGCGACGGCGACAAGGCCGCCGCGGCGGTGGTTGGCCACATGGCCGGCGCCGCAGAGACTTTGGTGTCCGGAGCTGGTGTCGGCGACGTATCGGAATAAAGCGAGGCGGCCGCTCAGCGCCGAATATCAGCGACGAGCTTCTCCCAGTTACGGAAGGCGATGCATTCTCGTTCGGCGTTCGTGATTGGCGCGGTGTCCAGGAACCGACGCACGGAGCCGTCACGCTCCACGTTGAACGGGTAGTCGGACGCGTACATGACACGTTCTATCCCAACGGTTTCCACACTCCATCGCAGGTACTTGTGGCTGGAGATGCCGCCGGGCGTGATGAAGACGTTCGAGCGGAAGTACTCCGCGACTGGTCGCTGGAGGTCGATGACACCGTCTAGGACCGCGATGCGGTCAAGGTAGAACAGTACGACTTCACCCCAGTGCCCGAGAATCATCTGAAGGTCGTGCACGGCGCACGGCGCAGCCGTCTTGCGACGGATCCGAATTACTCCCGCGAAGCCGACGCGGCAGCTGCGCAGACGAGGAACATTCCTGAGCCGGCAGCAAGATCTGCCGCGCCTCCTGCCGGTGACTGAGGCTCACCGGCGGGTCGCTACCTGCCACCGCGCTCGCGCTGCTTCAGCAATACCCCTTTGGCGTGCGAAAAGAAGTTTGTGATACGTCGGTGGCGGGAACGCCGGTTGTGCCGATTCGCAAGGAGGCGACCATGGCGACACCCGTTGAGACCCAGAGTGTGATCCGCAGTCTCATTCCCGCTCGAATCGATCGACTGCCGTGGTCGCCGTTTCATACCCGGATGGTGGTCGCCCTTGGCGTGGCCTGGATCCTCGACGGTCTCGAGATCACCGTGGCCAGCTCGGTGGCGGACACGCTTACGCAGCCCGAGACGCTCGGTCTGTCTTCGGCGGCAGTCGGGCTCGTCGCCACGGTGTACCTGGCAGGCGAGGTGGTGGGCGCGTTGTTCTTCGGGCGCCTGTCGGACAAGCTAGGCCGACGCAACCTCTTCATGATCACCTTGGGTGTGTACCTCTTGGGCAGCGGACTCACCGCGCTCACATTGGGCAATAGCGCAGGCTGGATCGTCTTCCTCTACATCACCCGGTTCATCGCCGGAATGGGCATCGGTGGGGAATATGCTGCCATCAACTCGGCAATCGACGAACTGATCCCGGCCCGGTTCCGGGGCAGAGTCGACATCGCCATCAACGGCACGTATTGGGCCGGCGCGATCCTCGGCACGCTTGGCACATTCATCTTCCTGAAGGTGATTGACCTGAGTCTGGGATGGCGGCTGGCCTTCCTGATTGGCCCCGTCCTCGGCCTGGTGATCCTGCTGGTGCGGCGGAACTTGCCGGAAAGCCCGCGCTGGCAGGTCATGAATGGCCGTGTGCAAGAGGCCGAGCGCTCGATCTCCTACATCGAGCACGAGGTGGAGTCCACCGGTGTCACGCTGCCCGCAGTCGACGACAGCAATGCGATCGAGCTGAAGCCCACCGAAAAAATCGGCTACCTGGCGCTGACGCGAGTGCTGTTCCGCGACTACCCTTCCCGGTCCGCCCTAGGTGCGGTACTCATGATCAGCCAGTCGTTTCTTTACAACGCGATCTTCTTCACCTACACCCTGGTGCTGGGCAAGTTCTACGGGGTGTCCTCTGAGTCGACGCCGCTCTACCTGATCGCATTCGCCGTCGGGAACCTCGCGGGGCCGTTGACCATCGGGCACTACTTCGACACCATCGGCCGCAAGAAGATGATCGCCGGCACGTATCTGCTGTCCGGCGCCCTGCTGGCCGTGAGCGCGGTCTTGTTCAACGCTGGGGTGCTCAACGCGATTACCCAGACCATCGCCTGGTGCGTCGTCTTCTATTTCGCGTCGGCCGGGGCCAGCGCTGCCTACCTCACCGTGAGCGAGATCTTTCCGTTGGAGGTTCGGGCAAAGGCGATTGCGGTGTTCTTCGCCATTGCCCAGTGCTTCGGCGCGCTCGGCCCGGTTATCTACGGCGCGCTCATCGGCGATGGCTCCCAACCCTTCCTGCTATTTCTGGGCTACTTGCTCGGCGCGGGAGTGATGGTGGTCGGTGGACTGGTGGCCTGGTTCCTCGCGGTTGATGCAGAAGGCAAGTCGCTGGAAGACGTCGCGACCCCCTTGGCGGCCGCCGGCGCGACCCGGCGAACGGGTTCGGTGCGTGCGGAGGGAGCAACCCGGCCCTACTCGCCATGACTACCGCGCGGCGGTGAGTTCCGTGACCGCTCTTGCGGCGAAGCAACTACGGATGGGGAGCCGGTGCGAAGCCCGATGGCGTCGTCGCGGTCACGCTCGGGGTCGCCTCGCTTGTCTCCGGCGCGGTCGGAGGCGTGGTTGTCGTGATCGTCTGCTCGGTGGCCTGCGGTACCACCGGACCTACGACTTGTCCGTGCGGCTCGGCGGCGCCGAAGATGGCGCCAAGCGCTGCCATGGCGACTACCGCGCTCACACCGATGGTCACCGACCCCAGCTTGTACTGTTTTGCCTGCACCTTGACCACCCCAATCCGGTCGGTGGTCCGCCCCAGCCACCGGGGCGAACCCCTCAGTAGTACGGAGAGTCAACGCCATGACCCTCTGTGTGGGGATAACCGACGGGACCGGTGATGAAACTCCAAGCAAGCGATCAGCAGGCTTGGGTTCGCAGCTCCCCTCAACGCAATATCGCAGAGCTACGTTCATCACTCAGCCGCAGATAGGCCGATCGCTTCTTGCAAACCGCGGGTTGCCAGTTCGTCGGCCAGTTCGTTGTCGGCGACGCCCGCGTGTCCCTTCACCCAGAACCATTCGACCCGGTGCCGCGCGCAGGCCGCTTGGAGCCGCTGCCAGAGGTCGACGTTCTTCACAGGCTGCTTCGCGGCGGTCTTCCAGCCACTGCGCTCCCAGCCGAAAACCCACTTGGTGATGCCGTTCCGGACATAGGTGCTGTCGGTGTATAGGTGCACCACCACCGGTCGGGTGAGCGCCTCCAGCGCCATGATCGGCGCCATCAGTTCCATCCGGTTGTTGCTGGTTTGGCCGGACTCGCCACCGCTCATCTCGCGGACGTGCTGACGGTGGCGCAGCACCGCCCCCCAGCCGCCGGGCCCAGGGTTGGGTCTGCACCCACCGTCGGTGTGGATGACCACGACCTCCTCGTCCATGAGCTCAGTCCGCCCGTGCCTGCCGGAGCAGCCGCACGGCCTTCGGCCCGACGCCGTGAAGCGCGAGGAGGCCACCGAGATCCGTAGGCAGGTCCGCGATGGCGCGGTAACCGGCGTCGAGAAGCGCGCCAGTCGCGGGCCGGCCGATCCGGATGCCGTCGAAGACGGGACCGCGATCCTCGGGGTCGACCATGCGCCGAGGATAGGCACTTCGTGGAGCGATTGGCTCCGCGACTCGCGAGGCCACACTCATGGTCTCCATCACTCAGCGGCTCTGGTCGCACCGCGAGTGCTCGAGCACACATAGTTACCCGTCGGTAGGCTCATTGGCGAGGGAGCGGGGAGGACTGTTATGACCGAAACCAAGTTCGTGCACATTCATGGTGAACGGATCGCCGTCCTGGACGAGGGCCAAGGCGAGGCGTTGCTGCTGATCCACGGGATGGCGGGTAGCTCGCAGACGTGGCGAGCGGTGCTGCCTCAGCTGGCGAAGAAGTACCGGGTGATCGCTCCTGACCTGCTGGGACATGGTCTGTCGTCCAAGCCGCGAACCGACTATTCGCTTGGGGCATTCGCGGTCGGTCTGCGTGACCTGCTCGACGAGTTGGGGGTGGAGTCGGCGACGGTCGTCGGTCACTCGCTGGGCGGCGGTATTGCCATGCAGTTCCTGTACCAGCATCCCGATTACTGCCGCAGGCTCGTCCTGATCAGCAGCGGAGGACTGGGCCCTGACGTCGGACTGATCTTGCGTCTGCTGGCGGCGCCGGGCGCCGAACTGGTCATGCCCGTCATCGCCCCGTCACCGGTGTTGCGTGCAGGCAATTCCGTCAAGTCGTGGCTCAGTTCGCTGGGCTTGCGGTCGCCTCGTGGCGCCGAGATCTGGAACGCCTACTCGTCGTTCAAGGATCGGCAGACACGCGATGCGTTCCTGCGCACGCTTCGATCAGTGGTCGACTACCGCGGTCAAAGTGTCAGTGCGCTCAACCGCCTGAATCTGCGCGACGAGCTACCCGTGCTGGCAATCTGGGGAGAGCGGGACGCCATCATCCCCGTCGATCATGCCTACGCCGCGCTCGAGAACCGGCCGAACAGCCGACTCGAGGTGCTTCCCGACGTAGGGCACTTTGCGCAAGTAGAAGCGCCGACCGAGGTGGTAGAACTCATCGACGACTTCATCTCGACCACTGCTGCGGCGGAGCCTGCGACAGCACGCGAAAAGATATAGCGCTAAGCCGGTTGTTCGGCCCACAGCGCGCCTGCGTTGGCCGTTGGCCAGTGCGTTGGCGGGATGAAGGTCAGAACGCGATCCAGGTCGTCTTCAAGCCGGTGTACTTGTCGAGGGCATGCAGGGAGAGGTCACGTCCGAAGCCCGATTGCTTGAAGCCGCCGAACGGCGTCTGTGCGCTCAGTGCGTCGACGGTGTTGACCGATACCGTGCCTGCCCGCAGTGCGGCGGCGACGCGGTGCGCACGTGAGAGATCCTTCGTCCACACCGAGGCGGCCAACCCGTAGACGGAGTCATTCGCCATCCGGATCGCCTCCGCCTCCTCGTCGAACGTCTGCACCGCGAGCACCGGGCCGAACACTTCTTCGGTCACCAGCTCTGCGGCGGGCTCGAGATCGGTGACGATGGTCGGCGAGATGAAGCATCCGCGTCCGTCGACGGTTTCCCTGTTGCCGCCCAACACGATTCGGCCCTGGGACCGGGCACGGTCAATGAAGCCGAGCACGCGGCGGGTGTGTTCCTCGTCGACGATGGCGCCCAGCGCCGAGGTGGGGTCCAACGGGTTTCCCGGTGTCATCTGCGCGGCCCGCTCGACGAGTCGGGCGATGAACTCCTCGCTGATTGATGCGTGCAGCAAGAGCCGGGAGTTCGACGAGCACACCGCACCCTGGTTGTAGAACGCCCCGAAGATCGCCTTGTCCACGGCGGCGTCCAGGTCGGCGTCGGAGAACACCAGATTCGGGCTTTTGCCGCCGCACTCCAGCCAGACCTGCTTGGCGTTGGAGTCTGCCGCGTAGCGCAGGAACCGCTTGCCGGTCTCGGTGGACCCGGTGAAGGCGATGACGTCGACATCGGAGTGACGGCCCAACGCTTCACCCGCTGTGGGTCCCAGTCCGGGAACCACATTCAGCACGCCGTCGGGCAGGCCGGCCTCGGCGGCCAGTTCGGCAAGTCTGATCGGCGACAGCGGCGCCTGCTCGGCGGGTTTGAGCACCACGCTGTTGCCTGCCGCCAGCGCGGGAGCGACCTTCCAGACTGCGAGGTCCAGCGGGAAGTTCCACGGCGTGACGGCACCGATGACACCGAGCGGTTCGCGGGTCACCAGGGCGAGATTGCCGGGTTCCGTTGGCGCGATCTCGCCACTGCGCTTGTCGATCGCCTCGCCGTAGAACGCGAACAGATCCGCCGCCGATGGCACGTCGACGTTGTGTGCCTCTTCGACGAGCTTGCCCATGTCCAGCGAATCCAGCACCGCCAGTTCGTGGCTGTGCTGGTTGATCAGCTCGGCGAGACGTTGCAGCACCTTCTTGCGGTGGGTGGCCGAGACCCGCGACCACGACCCGGCTTCGAACGCCGCACGGGCGGATGCGACGGCGGCGTCGACGTCGGCGGCGTCGCCTGCGGAGACAGGGGCGATGAGTTCACCGGTGGCCGGGTTGACCGAGTCGAACGTCGCACCAGAAGTTGCGGGCCGGAACTCGCCGTCGATGAAAATGCCCGTGCGCGGCGTGATCTCGTCGGCGACCCGGGTCCACTCGGTGAGCGTGGTCAACAGTTCTCCTAGACTCGGGCCGGAGCGACCGGCGTGATGGGTAGGTACATGACGGGTTCGCTTGCGAGCTCGGTCACTTCGCGCAAGTAGGGGACGGGCCCTGGCAGCCGTGGTTCATCGAGTTCCTCGGCGTAGCGGTGGCCCGACCAGACGGCCGCGGCGATGGTGGCGGGGGCCCACGCGTCGCCGATGGCGCGCACACTCAACAGGTCGGCGTCGGGCCATTCCTCGTTGCGTCCCAACAGTTCTTGATAGAGCCGGTCGTGAGGCAGCCGGGCGCTCACCATGACGACGGAGTCCGCGCTCAGTGCGCCTTCGTCACCGGTGTACACGCAGGCGGTTCGCACACCGTCGGGGGTGACGGCCGTGACCGCGGTGTTGGTGCGCACGTCGATGCCTGCGCGGATGACGCGCTTGCGGATGCGCGCCACTTCGAGGGTGTTGGTGGTCCACTGCGACACATGGGCGGCCGGGGTGACCAACGTGACGGCCAGCCCTTCTTTGGCAAGTAGCTCCGCGATGACACCGCCCATGTAGTAGTGGTCGTCGTCGAACACCACTACCCGCTGCCCGCGCGGTCGGGTGCCGGCCATGATGTCGTCGGGGCTCAAAACATCTGCGCCTTCGGCGATCTCCATCGGCTTGGTGTGCCACCGCCCGACACCGTCGCGGCGCCATCCGGCGCCGGTGGCGATCACGACGTGGTTGAAATCGTTGTCGATGATGTCGTCCGCGGTCATCTCGCTCTGCATGAACACGTCGACGTTGTCGAGTTTGCGGATCTGTTGCTCGCGGTAGTCGACGACCCGGATCCACGCCGACAGGCCCGGCAGCTTCGATTCGCGTGCGACGCGGCCGCCCACCGTGCGACTCGCTTCGGCAAGGCTCACGGCGTACCCGCGGTTGCCAAGGGAGCGGGCGGCTTCCAGGCCCGCCGGTCCTGCGCCGACCACCAGCACCGTCGAGTCGCTGGACTTGCGCCGGATCTTCTCGGGATGCCATCCGCGGCGGAATTCCTCGCCCATCGTGGGGTTCTGGGTGCAGCGGATCGGCGACATGGTGAAGTCCCCGGACACACAGATGTTGCACCCGATGCATTCGCGGATGTCCTCGAGGTTGCCGGTCTCGATCTTGCGGGGCAGGAACGGATCGGCGATGGAGGGGCGTGCGGCACCGATCAGGTCAAGCACACCGGTCTTGACTTGGTGCACCATCATGTCCGGCGAGGTGAAACGCCCCACGCCCACAACCGGTTTGGTCGTCAGCGCCTTGAGCCCTCGGACGTAGGGTTCCTGTTCCGCCTCGGGGCCGAACCGCGAGGTCACCGAGTCGTCCTCCCAGCTGCCCAGGACGAAATCCCACAGGTCGGGATGCTCGCCGAGCATGCCGATGACATCCTCGATCTCGGCGCGGGTGATCCCCTCGTCGCCGAGAAGTTCGTCCACTGAGATGCGGCAGGCGACTGCGGCTTTGCCGTCGCAGACTTCGCGGGTGTCCTCGAGGATTTCGCGCAACAGGCGGGCCCGGTTCTCGATGCTGCCGCCGTATTCGTCGCTGCGGTTGTTATACCGCCGGGAGAGAAAATGGTGCAGGCCGCCGATGGCGTGGCCGGCGTAGACGTACACGATGTCGTACTCGGCGAGCAGGGAGCGGCGGACCGCTTCGCGATGCCAGTACCGCATATCGGCGATATCGGCTTTGGTCATCTCGCGGGCTTGGACCGGGTCGTAATTCCACGACACCACCGGCAGGTTCTGTGGGCCGAGCGGGGCCTCGCGGCTGATCAGGTTGGGGCTGTTGAGCCCGTTGTGCGCCAGCTCGATTCCAGCCAGCGCGCCGCCTTCGTGGATCTTCTCCGAAATGCGGGTCAGCGCCGGGAGGTCCTGGTCATCCCAGAGGCGTAGTTCGATGAACGGGCCGATATCCGATGTCGGGTGGATCTCCACCTGTTCGGTGCAGACCACGGCCCAGCCACCTTCGGCTTTCACCTGGCGCATGTACGCCTCGCCCGAGGGGTCGCGGTATCCCATGCCGTTGCAGTGCGGTACCTGGTAGAAGCGGTTACGCGCGGTAACCGGGCCGATCTGTACGGGCTCGAAGAGGATGTCGTACCGGGGGTCTCGCATGGAGCTCACTCCTGAAATGACGGGCAAGTTGTCGCGGCTGATCGTGATCCGGGTCACGACGAGGTACCTGCAATCGTGGTGCCATCCGTAACTGCGGTCAACTAGTGGTTTCAGTGGTTTTGTATCTGCTTTGGCGATGAGGTGGGGCGCGCCAAGCCCGCGGAGCTGCATCGGAAATTCTGATGTGAATCGACGGAAACCGATGCTTTACAGCTGCGGGTGCGGGGGTCACTGTGGGTGCCGTCACATTCACACGAGAACAAAGGATCACTGTGGCAGCGGAACCGACACTGGGTGTGCCCGACGACAGGGAGACCGCCCAGGCTGATCGTGAGGTCAAGCACCTCAAGAAGACCCTCGGCCGACTCGACATCATCTTCCTGATCGTCGCCGCGGTCGTATCGATCGAGACGCTGGGACAGGTATCCGGCTTCGGCGCGGAGACCTTCACCTGGGCGCTCGTGCTGGCCGTGTTCTTCCTGGTGCCGTACGGCCTCATCTTCGCCGAGACCGGTGGCGCGTTCACCGGAGAAGGCGGCGTATATGTCTGGTGCAGAAAGGCTTTCGGTCGCCCCCTGGCGGCCATCGCGTCCCTGTTGACCTGGGTCACTCAGCCCGTGTGGGTCGGCGGATCGATGGCGTTCATCGCCGCGGAGACGTGGAGTACCTACGTGACCCCGTTCGAGTCCGGCTCCGTGACCGACTACGTCTTCAAGCTGGTGTTCATCTGGTTGACGGTGTTGGCCGCGATCATCAGCCTGCGCCACGGAAAGTGGATTCCCAACGCAGGCGCGATCCTCAAGATCTTGTTCCTGGCCATCTTCTTGGTGACCACCGCGATCTATGCCATGCGCAACGGCGTGGCGGGTCTGTCGGCCGGTGACTTCAGCCCCACCACGGCGGGATTCCTCGGCGCGATCCCTCTGCTTCTGTTCTGCTACCTGGGTTTCGAGTCGGGCAACAGCGCCGCAGGCGAGATGAAGAACCCTGCTCGCGACGTGCCTATCGCGATCGCCCGCTCGGCGGGCATTGCGGCCGCCGCCTACCTGCTGCCGATCTTCGCCATCCTGGTGGTGCTACCGAAAGACGACATCACCGGCATCGGCGGACTGATGGACGCGGTCGCCAAGGTGTTCAACGTCTACGGGCCTGCCGCGCCTGCCATGCTGACGGTGACCGGCATCGTCTTCGCGCTCATCCTGATGACCCAGGGCTCGGCGTGGATGATCATCAGCGACCGCATGCAGGCCATGGCCGCCGCCGACGGGGCCTTCTTCGGCGGATTCTTCGGCCGCTTCCACCCACAGCTGGGCACCCCGGTGCGGGTCAACCTGCTCTCCGGCGTGGTCGCAACCGTGTTCTGCTTGGTTGCCATGCAGGTCTCCGGATCGGCGGCCTCGGTCTTCGAGGTGGTTCTGAGCATCTCGATCTCGACATTCCTGCTCAGCTACGTCATCGCCATCCCGGCCGCAGTGCGACTGCGCACCCGGTTTCCCCACGTGCCGCGGCCCTTCCGAGTGCCGGTCGGTGACACGGGATTCCGGATTCTGGGCTGGTTGTCCTTCACCTGGGTGGCGTTGGGATCCTGGGTGGCCGTCTTCCCCGGCACGCTGGAAAAGCTGTTCGGCATCGACTACGACTTCGCCGAGACCTGGGGTGTCAGCCAGTTGACCTTCGAGGTGTTCACGCTGGGCACGCTGGCGGTCCTGGGCATTCTCGGCGCGGTCGGCTACCTGCGCGCCAGGCCGGTGCGAGCCGAGCGGCCGGACACCGCGCCGCTGGAGGACGCGATCGAAATTGCTTCTGGAAAGCAGGCCATGCAGCTGTAATGCTGATACTGCCCGATCAGGCAGGCAGTAGGAGTACCGGCATGCGCCGACGTCCCGACGTCACGCTCACCCAGCTGCGGTACTTCGTGAAAGCCGCCACCTACTCCTCCATGACCAAGGCCGCCGACGAGCTGCACATCGCACAGTCGGCGGTCTCGGCCGCTGTCAGCCAACTCGAGCAGCAGATCGGCGCGCAGTTGTTCATCCGGCATCGAGCGCGTGGCCTGGCCCTGACCGCGGCGGGTGAGGAGATGCTGCGTGACACGACAGCCCTGCTGGCACATCTCGACGAGGTGCTCGACGGCGCGAGCGGCCGGGTGGACCAGGTGCACGGAACGGTGCGGTTGGCGTGCTTCATCACGCTGACGCCCTTCGTGCTGCCGCGCCTGCTGTCCAACTTGGCGGTGCGTCATCCCGATCTCGAGGTCGAGGTCATCGAGACGTCGGCCGACGAGGTTCGCACGGTGCTGCGCAACGGAACTGCCGAACTCGCGATCACCTACGACCTAGGGCTCGGAGCCGGCGTCGACGCGGAGTATCTGGGTGTGGCTGCCCCGTATGTGGTGCTACCGGCCGGCCATCGGTTGGCCAAGCGGAAATCCATCCGGTTGACCGACCTGGCCGACGAGCCGATGGTGCTGCTCGACCTGCCCGACAGCCGCGACTATTTCGAGGGGATGCTGGCCAAAGCCGGTGTGAAGCCGACGATCCGGCACCGCACGGCCAACTACGAGACGGTTCGCGCGCTGGTTGCTCGCGGGCACGGCTTTTCGATCTTGAACCAGATGCCTGCGCACCGCGAGACCTATGACGGAGGCGCGGTGGCCGCCGTCGCCATCCGAGATGACCTGCCGGGTCTGCCGATCGTGCTGGCCAGGCTGCAGTCGGTGCGCACCACGGCCCGCGCTCGTGCCGTCGCAGCGGCCGCGCGCGAGATATTCAGCGATGACGAGGGTGCTCGGTAAGCGCAGCTCTGGAATCGTTTGGCCGGCAGAGGTTCTCGGGGCTGAGCACTCGCTCCAGCACCGCGTCGTCGAGAAGCGCCGACCGCCGCACCAGTTCGGGAATGGAGTGGCCGCCTGCGATCGCTTCGGCGACAAGGGCGGTGGCCGCCTCGTAGCCCAGCAGCGGGTTGAGTGCGGTGGCGATACTGGCTGATCCCAGAACGGCGTCGCGCATGCGCTCGGAATTGGCGGTGATTCCCTGGACGCAGCGTTCGCCCAAGACGTTCACCGCTGCTGTCAGGTGGTTGATCGAGGACAGCAGGGCGCGAGCGATGATCGGCTCGAAGGCGTTCAGCTGCAGCTGTCCGGCTTCGGCGGCCATGGTGATGGTGAGGTCGTTACCCATCACTTCGAAGGCGACCTGGTTGACCACTTCCGGGATGACGGGGTTCACCTTGCCCGGCATGATGCTCGAGCCGGCCTGCACGGGCGGGAGGTTGATCTCGCCGAAGCCGGCACGTGGGCCCGAGGACAGCAGCCGTAGGTCGTTGCAGATCTTCGACAGCTTCACCGCCGTGCGTTTGGTGACACCGGATAGCTGGACGAACGCGCCGACGTCTGAGGTGGCCTCGATGAGGTTGCCTGCGGTGATCAACGGCAGGCCGGTGATGTGGCGGAGGCGATCGCACACGAGCGCCGCGTACGCCGGGTGAGCGTTGAGTCCGGTGCCGATCGCGGTTCCGCCCAGGTTGATCTCTGCGATCAGCAGCGATGCTTCGCCGAGCCGGTCGGCGTCCTCGCCGATGGTCACCGCGAACGCACCGAATTCCTGGCCGAGTGTCATCGGTACGGCGTCTTGCAGCTGGGTCCGCCCGAGCTTGAGCATGTCGGCGAATTCGATTGATTTGGCGGTGCAGCGCTCGGCAAGTCCTCGCAGCGCCTGCTCGAGGGAACGGGATGCGGTCGCGAGTGCGACTTTCAGGGCGGTCGGGTAGACGTCGTTGGTGCTCTGTCCGAGGTTGACATGTTCGAGCGGGTGCACGACCTGGTAGGTGCCACGTTCGCGGCCGAGGATCTCCAGCGCACGGTTGGCGATGACCTCGTTGGCGTTCATGTTTGTCGAGGTACCGGCCCCGCCTTGGATCTGGTCGACGACGAACTGGTCGTGCAGTGCGCCGCCACGGATTTCAGTGCATGCCGCGACGATCGCGTCGGCGATTTCGGTGTCGAGTTGGCCTAGTTGTCGATTGGCCTCTGCGGCAGCCTGTTTGACCGAGGCTAGTGCGACCACGAGGTCGCCGTGACGCGAAATCGGTACCCCGCTTATCGGGAAATTCTCCAGCGCGCGCGCCGTGTGCACGCCGTAGTAGGCGTCGGAAGGAACCTCTCGATCGCCGAGCAGATCATGCTCGGTGCGAAAGGCGGTACGGTGTTGAACAGACACGCTTCGGCTCATTCAGCGTTCGCACCGGTCAACAGCCGGTGACGGATGTGGGGTTCGGAGGCGGCGTCGACGACAGTGCCTGCAAGGGCGACCGCGCCTTGGGCGATAGCGGATTCGGCCGCGGCGGTGAGAGTGGCGGCGGCGAACTCAGGCTGGTGGTTGACCGCGGGCAGCGAATCGATGCCGATGTATGGGTGGATGGCAGGCAGAGTCTGGGATACGTTGCCCATATCCGTTGAGGCCCGAGCCATCATCGTGTCCGGCCCAGAACTGAACCGCCTGCCGACAGCGGTGGCCCGTCGCTCGTAGCAGGCGAGAAGCTCCTCGTCGGTGCGGAATTCCGCATACGGTTTGGATTCCGGTGTGACGGTGAGCTCGGCCCCGGAGGCCAGCGCACCCGCTTCGAAGCAGCGCATGACGCGGGGCTCGACGTCGGCCAGTTCGGCTAGCGTCTCGGCCCGCACGTACCAACGACCTTCTGTGCGTTCGGCAATGGCATTCGGTGCTTCGCCGCCGCGAGTCACCAGGCCGTGTACCCGCACCGACGAGGGCAACTGCTGGCGCAGCAGTCCGATCGCGACCTGCGCAATCGTGAACGCATCCGCTGCGTTGATGCCTCGCTCCGGGTAGGCGGCGGCGTGCGAGGACCTGCCGTGGTATTCGATATGGCTGTGCGACACGGCGAATGGTCGTGCACGGGCGACGTCGAGAGGACCGGGGTGGACCATCGCTGCCGCGTGATGTCCGCTGAACCCGTTGCGGTCGAGCAGTTCGATCTTGCCGCCCCCGCCTTCCTCTGCCGGGGTGCCGATCACCGTCAGCGTGACGCCGAGGTCGTCGGCGACGGGCGCCAGTGCGAGCGCGGCGCCGACCGTGATCGCGGAGATCAGGTTGTGCCCGCACGCGTGACCGAGACCGGGGAGAGCGTCGTATTCGGCGCACAGCGCGATGTGCAGGTCGCCGCCGCCGATCTGCGCAATGAATGCAGTGTCGAGATCGCAGAAGCGATCGGTGACCCGAAACCCGTTGTCCGACAGCAACCCCGCGACGCGCCGCGCCGAGCGAACCTCTTCCCACGCGATTTCGGGATGGCCGTAGAGATCGCGGGACAGCGCAATCAGCTGAGGGTGGACGGTCGTCACCCCCTCAGCTATCACGGTGTCGATGGTCGTCATTGGTCCCCTGGCACGCCGTAGGACGGTGCACGGGTGGGGTCGACGGCGCGGATCCGATAGTCGTCTTTCTGCGGCTGCCACAGTTGCCACAGCGCAGTCAGGTCGTCTATCGGTTCGTCGGCGTAGTCGACCCGCAGGTCGGTCACCGGCCACGGAACGTCTTCTACCACAAGCAGACCCGCCGAGTGCACCGGTCCTTCTTCACCGCCCGCGGCCATTGCCGCCCGAAAACCGTCGAGTAGGCGCTCTTCGAAGGCGGCCGATGCGCTATTGGAGTATCCGTCCAGCAACTCGGAGATCACGCCCTCGTGCTTGAGCAGATTGCCCGCGGCGACTGCCTGGTGACCCTGGGTGTGGGTGTGCACCCCCAGGCTGTGTGCCCCGGAGTGCACGGCGCTGTTGCCGCGGACGTCAACGACGGTGACTTGCCGATAGTCAGGGAATTGTTCCTGTGCGAGTGCGGTATTGAGGGCGGCGTCGGCATCGGAGCCGTCGGCGAGCGCGTCGAGTACACGCGGACCGAGTGCCGGGTTCGTGACGTTCTGCGATGCGACGACACCGACGGTCGCACGCGCATGCGCGCAGCGCGACGCGACGGCGGGACTCGACGAACAGACCACGATGCCGAATGCTCCCGTGGCGGGGTCGCGAGCAACAAGGGAGAAGGTCATTCGTCGGTGTCATTCGGTTCGCTGATGACCGCGGTTGCGTCGATCTCCACCAGCCATTCGGGACGCGCGAGCGCCTCGACAACGAGTCCAGTCGAAACCGGGTAGACGCCCTTGAGCCACCGCCCCATGATGCGGTACACCGTTTCGCGGTAACGGATGTCGGTGAGGTACACGGTGACCTTGACGATGTCCTCCAGTGAGGTGCCCGCCTCCTCGAGGAGCATCGCAATGTTGCCCATCGCCTTCTCGGTTTGAGCAGCGACGTCGCCGAGGCCAACGGATTCCCGGGTCTCGAGATCCTGGCCGATCTGTCCACGTAGGTAGACCACCCCACCCGCGACGACCGCCTGGCAGAGGTCGTTGTCGAGATCTTGTTCCGGGTACGTGTCCTTGGTATTGAAGGGCCGGATCCGCTTGTGGTTCATCGGGTTATCCGTTCGGGGAGCTCCTTGATGTCGGACGCCTGGTAGGCAAGGTAACCCCGTTGGATCGCGATCTGATCGGCGAGGTACTTGGCGTCATGCCACACGCCCCAGATAAAACTCGATCCACGTCGGGACAGCCAGGGGAGTCCAAGGAAATAGACGCCGGGCTCCGAAGACACGCCACGCTGATGCCTGGGCCTGCCCGCCTCGTCGAATGCATCGACCTGCAGCCAGCTGAAGTCGACAGCGAAGCCGGTCGCCCAGATGATCGAGGTGACATCGGCGGCCGCGAGGTCGAGTTCGAGGAGGGGAGTGGTTACGCAGTCCGGGTCACTGCCGAAGGTACGGGCCTGCGGTTCCTCCGGCAGGTCGAGACCGTTGCGCACGATGTACTCGTCGGCTTCGTCGAGCATCGACAGGTAGTTCGCGTCGCCGTTCTCGATGTTGACGCGAAGGTCGTTCGCGAACCGCATGATGCCGTGCTCGAAGACCTCCGCCTTCCCCAGAAGCG
Source organism: uncultured Actinomycetota bacterium (assembly GCA_963813275.1). GTDB lineage: Bacteria > Actinomycetota > Actinomycetes > Mycobacteriales > Mycobacteriaceae > Mycobacterium. The sequence continues at coordinate 856,292 of CAWEYH010000014.1, forward strand.
TGATGCCGCTGGCGGCGAGAGCGCGGAAATCGACGGTGCGACCGCCGTCTGCTCCGCTGACGGCGATGGTCACATGCTCGGCGCCACGTGGAGGCGCCGAGGCGTCCCACTTACCGAGAACGCCCAGCCACCAGCAGAAGTCGCGACCTCGATAGCTTCGAGGCGGCCGGTCGTGCGGACCGACCGCGAGATAGACCCGGCGACCCGACTGCCGCAGCTCGTCGGCGATCTGCACCCCCGACGATCCGGCTCCGACAACGAGGACGGCGCCGGCAGGCAACTGCTGCGGATTGCGGTACGAGCTCGAGTGAATCTGATGAATGCCGGCGCTGTCGGGGACGACTGTCGGGATGATCGGCTGCTGAAACGCTCCTGTTGCGGCCACGACAAAGCGTGCCTCGAAGGTTCCGTCCGAGGTTTGGACGGAGAAACCAGGTCGGCCGCTGTTCTTCCGTACCGACGTCACCGCGACGCCGGTGCGGATCGGCGCGTCGATCTTCTCGGCGTATGCGACGAAGTAATCCGCGACCTGTTCCTTCGTGGCGAACGCGTCAGGGCCGATGTTGAATTCCTGACCCGGGAATCGGTCATGCCAGGCGGGTCCGTTCGCCACCAGTGAGTCCCAGCGCCAGGAACGCCAGCGCTCGGCAATGCGGTCACGCTCCAAGACAATGTGCGGCACGCCGAGGAAACTGAGATGCTCGCTCATCGCGATCCCGGCTTGACCGGCGCCGACCACGACAACCTCGATGTCTTGGCTCGACATCCCAACCTCCACTGCGTCTGACAGGCTTGCTCGTTGCTTCCATGATTCAGTCGGCAGCCGCATCTGTACAACTCATATATTCGATCTATCGCATCTGAAAAAGCGATGGTCGGTGTTGCAGACAAGTCCCCGCTCGGTCTTGTCGGGCGACAGGACTAGCACCTCGTGGCCGGCCCGCGCCAACTCCGCCCGAAAAGGCGTCTCAAACTTGGAGGTTCAGTCCGGTGCGCTTCTGTAGTGCCGGCGGCTCGCCGTCATGTCGGGCTGGGATTGACGGGTGGTGTTTCCGTGGTAGGCGGTGCGTCAGGCGGCGGAGGGGCCGACGCCTCGAGGGGCTGCTGTGCTATCGGCTGGATTGGGTACCCAACAGTTGCTGCGGCACCGGGTGCGCCGGCCACAGCCGTTGTCGGACTTTTCTTCCTGCGCATGAGCAGTACGACGAGGCCGGCGATCAGGATCGCGAGTACCGCGACGACACCCACGATCACCCAGAGCCACGGGAAGGACTTCGCGGGCGGCGCCGGCTCCGCGAGGGTCACGCCGTTCTTTTGCAGGAAGGTCCGCAAGGCCGGTGCGTTGGTGATGAAGTTGAAGTTCTGATTCTGGTTGTTACCGGTCAGCGTGTAGGAGTTGATGCCAAGCACTTCACCGTTGGAGTTGTCGACGGTGGGCCCGCCACTCATGCCTGAGCCGATGTCCGAATTGACTTCTGTACCAGCCACGCCGCTCTTCGATACCTGCTGGCTCGACGCTGTGCCCGACTTGAAGCTGGGTTGCTGGAGGCGAGACTGATCAGTGGTGTCTCCGATATCGCCGGGGAAGCCGACCGAGGTGAGTGTAGTGCCAGGAGCAGGTGCCTTGTTCGCGATCACCAACGCCTTCAGCGGTGGCATCCCTGACACCTTGAGCAGGGCGTTATCGCCGTCGTCGAAGCTCTGGGCGTCGACGACCTGCACCGTCGTGAACTGGCTGATGGCACGGTTCGGCATCTCGGGCTGGATGACCTGAACGGATCGGATGATCGGGCTGCCGTTGTCCTTGCCTTCGATCGGCCATTCCTCGGAGTTGGCAGTGTTGATGAGGTCGTCTTCCTTGGACTTGTCAAGCTTGCCGTTGTCGACCAGGTTCGAGATCATCTGGCTGCGGATGTCCTCTTTGACAGCGGTGTCGATGTTGACGCAGTGGCCGGCCGTGGCGATGAACCCCGATGGATCGACCACGAATCCGGTGCACGTGTAGTCGACTTCGGTGCCGTCCGACCACATCGGCTTCCCGTCGTCGGTCTGGCTGCCAGGGATCTGGACGTAGCCAGTGTCCGCGATGGAGACGTAGACGATCGAGTCCTTCACGTTCTGGTCGATCGCCACCTGGTCGTCCGCACGGGCGACCGGACTCGTCCAGCAGACGAAGTAGTTCGCGAGGACGAATACGAAGAATGCGGTAAGAAATCGCTTGCTCATCGGTGTCCCATCCCGAGTCATCACAACGACAGATTGGTGTTGCTGAAATTACCAAACCGGCGCGATTTTGCAGGCAATTCCGCAATTGTCAATATCGGGTGCTAACCATCTGGCCTTGGTCGATGCAAGTTCTTTGCGAATGAAATCAATCTTGGGAACCACTGTCACAGCAATTACTCAGATAACTACCAGCAGATTGACAATTTTGGAATGGGAACAGTTACAGCAAGCATTTTGAATTCACGTCCGGTGACGGAGTTCCGATTGCGCGGGCATTTTTCGCGCACCGCCTATACCTGACAGCCTCGTCCGCTGTGTTGCGCGTATGCGCGACGACAGCAAACTGCCCGCCCGTAGCGGCGAGCGGGTTTGAAAGACCTCATCTTGTAGAGGTCGACACCTTCCCGATTACGTCGCCCACCGAAAGCGTTCCGGCCATCGGGTCGCCCGTGCAGAAGAACCCACGTTGAGCATCGGACGGTGTATTCGTGCAGTGGACGCGCGAATCCGCTGAGTGCGTGCGGTTGTCTCCCATCACCCAAAGCCGACCGTCGGGCACCTCGACCGGGCCGAACTCGGGGCCCAGGCAGGGGTAGACGTGCGGATCGACCCTCATCGTGGCCGGGTCCAGGTATGGCTCGGTCAACGGCTTGCCATCCACCGCCAGCCCGGTGCTCGCCCGACACTCGACGGTCTGCCCGCCGACCGCGATGATCCGTTTGACCGCGTCGTTCTCATCGGGCGGGTAGAACCCGACGAACGACAGCGCGTTCTGCAGCCACCGCACTGCAGTGTTGTCCGACCGGTTGGACTTGTAGCCGATGCTCCACGCCGCCGGGGCTTTGAAGACGATGTCGTCACCCGGCTGCGGCGAGTTGAAGCGGTACGTGAGCTTGTTGACGAGGATGCGATCGCCGGTATCGAAGGCCGGCGCCATCGACTCGGATGGGATCAGGTACGACCGACCAACGAATGTCAGCGTGGCGGTCCACAGCCCGATGAGCACGACCAAGACGAGAGCCCCCGCGACAACGATCGTGCGCAGCGCACTCCGCTTCCGTTTCGGCACTTCTTCGGGCATAAGGATGTCCCTCCCGCAGCTTGGCGCCCCGTCGTCACCGACGCTCGGGCCAGCCGACGGCAATCGCTATCGAACCCTCCTCGACTACTCGGGCTAATTGCGCGTGGTCCCGTTCATTCTGGTCGGCGTAGGCCGACGCGAAATCCACGAATGCCTGCTCCACCTTGCCGCTGGTGCCCAGGTAATCGGTTATCGCTGCGGCGTCACCGCTTCGCGCGTGTGCGCGGGCGAGCACTCGCCCGCATGCGGCCGCGAACTTCGCCAACCGGTCGCTGATGGTCTCGCCCTTCGGGATGACCTTGCCGTCGCGCAATTGGCGGACGTAGAAATCGCGCCCACCATTGGTGGTCCACCCCACGAACATGTCGGTGGCACTCTGAATCATGCGCTGACCGTTGACCACTCGCTCACCGTGATTCCTGTAAGGACTGCTTCCCAGGAACCGCTCATACACCGACGGCACGGCCTGCTTGATCTGCAGGAAGAACGGGTCGCCGGTGCGCCTCTCAACCAGCAACACCAGGTACACCCGCATGCCTACGCTGCCGACGCCGACGACCTGGCGAACGGTGTCGGCGATGTCGAAGCGGGTCAAGAAGCTCCACACGGGATCTGATACCGATTCCCGGTAGGTCGCCATGATTTCTTCGGGGTCCGTATCGCCTACCGACTGCAAGTGGGTGCGAAACGGTGGGTCTTCGATGATCGTCCGACGCCCATCGACCAGTTGGGTCAGCTTCGTCGACGCCCCACGGCTGGTGCGCCTACGTGCCTTGCGTTCGATCCAACTTCCTACTTCGTCGGCGTCGTACGGCGCGAGATGCCCGATCAGGTCGTCCACATCGACCCGGTCGTACCAGATGTCGATCTCGGGCATCCTCGCGTACTCGCGTAGCTTGCCGGCATATCCGCGATACGCTGCCGAAACCGATTGTCGTGCGCCGGCTTCCGGCAGCCGGTTGTCGCGTGCCAGGACCACGAGCGAGGCGGCGAGGCGCTTGACGTCCCATTCAAACGGTCCTGGAAGTGTCTCGTCGAAGTCCCTCAGATCGAAAGAAAGGTTCCGTTCCGGTGTGCGCCACAGCCCGAAGTTGAGCACGTGCGCATCACCGCACAATTGGACGTTGATCCCCGTGTTGGGCGTCGATGCCAGATCGGCTGCCATCACCGCGGCGGCCCCACGGAAGTAGGTCCACGGAGACGCAGCCATCCGACCGTGACGAATCGGCACCAGGTCCTGTGCGCGCGCTTCGCTTTGAGCAAGGATGGTTGCCAGCGCATCGTGCTCGCGCGCAGCAGGATCCCAGTTGCCGAGCGCGCGGCGCGGCACGATCTTTCGTGCGGAACGTGCTTCGCCGCCGCGCTCGGGTCTGTGGATCGTCTCGCGGTTCTCGACGAAACCGCTTTCGGGCCCCAGCGGCATCGCCGGAAGTTATCACAGGTGAGGGGTTTGGCGATCCTGGTTGGCGATGATTCGACTCGACGCCGCAGCGATGCGGGGGTAGCTTCCGGTTGCCGCCTGACCACCGATCGAAAGGGGCGTCCGCGGATGTCCAACCACTTCACCGGCCTCAGCCTCGGACCGCCGCTTGGAGACCAGCGACTGGATCTGTGCGACCTCTACGCATTCGTCTCGCCGTCGGACCCGTCGCGGACGGTCATCATCCTCAACGCGAACCCGCTCGCCGCAGCCCTTCATCCCGATGCGATTTACCGTGTCGCGGTCGACAACGACGGGGATCTGTTGAACGACATCGCTTTCAGCTATGTCTTCTCTGAGCCTGTCGGCGGCAAGCAGACAGTCGATGTGTACCTGGCGACCGACGACGACGCTGAGTCGCCCGAAGCGGTGGGCGAACAGATCTTCTCGGCGATTCCGGTCTCCTTCGTCGGCGATGACCCCCACATCGCCACGTCCGGGGACTTCTCGTTCTTCGCCGGCGCCCGCAGTGACGCGTTCTTTTTCGACTTCGACGGTGTCAAGCAGCTTTTCGACACCTCGGGTAAGCGCAATTTCACCGAGCTCACTCTGCCCGGCGAATCACCCTGGACGGGAGTCGATTCGAATACAAAGGCGAATGTCTTCTCCACGGCTATCGAGATGCCCACCAGCTATTTGGGTGCCGACCCTGACGTCAGGATTTGGGGCCGATGCAGCCTTCGCCGCGATGGCGAGCTCGTCCATGTCGACCGCGCGGGGCATCCGTCGGTCAGCAGCTTCTTCAACACCGACGACACCAAGGAGGAATACAACGCCAGCGAGCCGGTGCACGACCGGGAGCGGTGGATCGAGATGTTCATCCATCAGTTGGGGCACACCGGCGGGTACTCGCGCGAAGAGGCCATCGAGGCGATCGACAATGAGGGCACCCTGCCCGACATGCTGACTTTCGACCCGTCGAGGCCGGCGACGTATCCGAATGGACGGGTCTTCACCGACGACGTGATCGACTACCGGCTGGCGTTTCTGACCAAGGGCGAATGTCCGCCCTCGGGTCTGAGCCCGCACACCGACACACTCATCGACTTCCCGTATCTAGGGCCCCCGCACCAGTAGCCGCGTACCCACTCGAACCCGCAGATAGCGGCGCCCCCGATAGGTCCGGGCGACACAGCAATTCCCAAGGTGTGAGTTCGACCACTCGCGGGTACCAACCGATCATGACGACGACGCGGCTTTGGCCGGCAGGACCCCGATGAGTCCGATGCTTCGCGACGTGGCGCGGTGGAGCATCAAACCGGCGAAGAACATCGACACCGCGATCACGCCGAAGGTCAACGTCCTGCGGGGTCTTGCGGCGCGGGCCACGACTCCGCTGCTGCCCGACGACTACCTCAAACTACTCAACCCGCTGTGGACGGCGCGTGAGCTCCGCGGCGAAATCGTCGACGTCCGCACCGAGACGACCGACTCCGCCACGGTCACGATCAAACCGGGCTGGGGATTCGCGGCCGACTACCGGCCCGGCCAGTACGTCGGGATCGGATTGCGGGTCGACGGCCAGTGGCACTGGCGCTCGTATTCTCTGACCTCCGTGCCGGTGCGGGATAAGAAGCGCATCACGATCACCGTGAAGGCGACTCCCGAAGGCTTTCTGTCCTCGCACCTGGTCAACGGCGTCACACCGGGAACCATCGTTCGGCTCGCGGCGCCCAAGGGAGACTTCGCGTTGCCCGACCCGCCACCGCCGAAGATCCTGTTCGTCAGTGCAGGCAGCGGAATCACGCCGCTGATGGCGATGCTGCGCTCATTGACGGTGCGCGGCCAGAGCCCCGACATCGTGCACCTGCACTCCGCACCATCGCAGGATGCCGTCATCTTCCACGACGAACTGCGGGACCTGGAGACCGCCGAGTCCGGCTACCGACTGCATCTCCAACTCACCCAGCAGGACGGCAAGCTCGACTTCGACCGCCTCGACGAACTCGTGCCGGATTGGCGAGACCGGCCGACGTGGGCGTGCGGTCCCACTGCCATGCTGGACACGGTTGAAGGGGTGTGGGATGCGGCCGGACTCTCCGACGACCTGCACATGGAGCGGTTCGCCATCGCCCGCACCGACAAGGGCGGTGAGGGCGGCACGGTCACCTTCGCGATCTCGGACAAGTCCATCGAGATCGACGGCGCCACATCGATTCTGGAAGCCGGTGAGAAGGTCGGAATCCAGATGCCGTTCGGCTGCCGGATGGGAATCTGCCAGACCTGCGTCCTGCCGCTCGAGTCCGGCTACGTCAGGGACTTCCGGTCCGGAGACGAACACGGGGCGGGGGATCGCATCAACACGTGCGTGTCCACGGCATCCGGTGACTGCACGCTGAAAATCTGAGGGGAACACCATGGCCATCACCGACATCAAACGGTATGCGCACCTCACGTCCGAGGACGTCGAGGCACTCGCGCGGGAGCTGGATGCGATCAGGACCGACATCGAGGACTCCCGCGGCGAGCGCGACGCGCGCTACATCCGTCGCGCGATTCAACTACAGCGCGGCCTGGCAGCGGGCGGCAGAGCCGCGTTGTTCGGGAGTCGCAACAAGGTCGCGTGGGCCGTCGGGACGGCGATGCTGGGCACCGCCAAGATCATCGAGAACATGGAACTCGGGCACAACATCATTCACGGGCAGTGGGACTGGATGAACGACCCCGAGATCCACTCCACCGAGTGGGAGTGGGACACCACCTCACCAAGCGAGCATTGGAAGAAGTCTCACAACTTCATCCATCACAAGTACACCAACGTCGTGGGGCTCGACGACGACATCGGCTACGGCATCATGCGTCTCACCCGCGATCAGCGGTGGGAGCGGTGGATGATCTTCAACCCCGTCATCAATCTCACGCTCGGGACGCTGTTCGAGTGGGGTGTCGCCGCGCACGGGCTGGAGACGACGAAGTTCCGAAAGGGCGAAAAGTCCAAAGGCGAGGTGCTCAAGGATCTGAAGATCATCGGAAAGAAAGTCGGCAAGCAGGTTGGCAAGGACTACGTCGTCTTCCCCGCTTTGACGGGGCGCGCATGGAAGCACACCCTCGGCGCCAACGCGGTCGCGAACCTGATCCGCAACTACTGGTCGTACATGGTGATCTTCTGCGGGCACTTCCCCGACGGCGCGGAGAAGTTCACCAAGGAGGAGTTCGAGGACGAGTCCCAAGCCGAGTGGTATCTGCGACAAATGATGGGGTCAGCCAACTTCCACGCAGGCCCGGTGATGGCGTTCATGAGCGGCAACCTCTGCTACCAAATCGAACACCACCTGTTCCCCGATCTACCCAGCAACCGGTATGCCGAGATCAGCGAACGGGTGCGTGGACTGTGCGACAAGTACGACCTGCCCTACACGACAGGATCGTTGGGCCGCCAATACATGCAGTCCTTCTGGACCATCGCCAAACTCGCGCTACCGGACAAGCTGCTCAAAGCCACATCCGACGACGCCCCCGAGACGAACTCCGAACTGAAGTTCCGGATCCGCGACGGAATGCGGGAGAGCTTTGGCGTCGATCCCGCCACCGGGAAACGCCGCGGACTGCGCACCGCCATACGTGAACTCCAGAACGGGGCGCTGGCCACGGCGTGACCTGGGTGCACTGACTTCGTCGCTTATGAGCTTCGTCGCTTATAAGAATCCCGGTGTCGCAACGAGTTCATATCGCCTACATGCGGAACTGCCGTTCTTATTGATCGCGGGGCCCGTCGAATCGGCGTTTTCCATTGAAGTACAGACGTATGCTGATCTCCTTCTTTCAAGGGAGGGCCATGCGTTCGCGTAGGTGGATCCAGTTCTGGGTCGAAGCGGTACTCGGAGGCCTCGCAGCGGCGCTTTCCGTGTTGACCCTGATTTCCCGTGAGTGGATCGAAGTGATATTCGGGTTCGACCCCGACCACGGAAACGGGTCGGTGGAATGGCTGATCGTCGCCGTACTCGCGCTCGCGGCATGCTTGTTTGCTTTGCGAGCGCGGGTGGACTTCCGCCGTGCGCGCGTGGCGCCTGGTTAGGCAGGTCGTAACGGCGTGGCGGCCGGACAACCGATCGCCCGCCGTCGAGTCGTGAGGAGCACACGTGTCTGTCGAACAGATCGAACTTGTGCGCGGTCGTGAACGCGAACCCAGCAGAGGTGAGCCGAAGTACCGGCCACGAATACGGCGGAGACTCGCTGAACGTGGCCTGGACCGTCGAATCGGTGTGCGTGACATACCGTTCGAGCCAGGGGAACCGGTTGAACAAACACCCGCCACGACGACGGGACCGAATGACCCCGGCGGGGATCACCGGGTCATATTCACCACGTACACACCGATCGGAACGCCGACGAACTCGGGACTGATTCCTCCTGACCCCAGTGGCGCGGACAGCCCAGAGGGGGTCGTGCTCTACGTCGGTAACAGCTACCTGATGGCCTCCACCGACGGTGGTCACAATTTTACCGAGCACGATTCGACTACGTTCCTGCCATCGGCCGTGGGTCGACCGGTGGATCAAGTGATGCTCTACGTTCCGCATCGCCGCATGTTCGCGTGGGCGATGCAGCATGACGTAACCCCCGGAAGCGGCGAAGGTAACTTCCGGATCGCGGTCGCACACGTCGACGATCTTCTGCACGACATCGAAAGTGCGTGGCTTACCTACGATTTCACCTCTACAGATCTGGGAGCCCGTGGCGTGGCCACAGACCGCCAGGACCTCGCTTACAGCGAGACCCGGCTGTACATCACTACGAATGCGGTCGGCAATGGTCGGGTCGTGATGAGCCTCTCGCTGGACGACCTCGACGCAGGTCGCACGGTCGGTTGGACCAGAACCGATTTCCTTCCGGCTCGATATGCTTTCTCGGATCTTTCGCAGCAGAACCGCCAGAACGTTCATTCCGTGGCTATTTCGAGCAATAGTCGACTAGAAGTAATGCGCCTTGATGACAGCGCAGGAAGTTATGCCTTTCACGACGTCAAAGTCGGCCAGTTCGCCACCGCCGGCGACCTCGTCGCCACCGATCCCGATGGCGTCGACTGGCTGACCCTTGGTGTTGCCAACGTGTCGGCATCGGTGATGATCGGAAGCGACTTGTACACCGCCTGGGACGCTGCCCCCAGCGCGCCCGGCGACCAGCCGTTTTTCCCGAACGCGCACGTGCGGATGGCGCGGATCGACACCTCCGATTGGACGGCCAGCCAGGAGCATCAGGTGTGGAATCCCGATTACGCCTTCGCCTACTGCTGCCTCGCTGTTGGTCCGGACAACGAGGAGATTGCTTACGGAGTGACCGTTGGTGGTTCGCGCGACTATCCGAACTCGTGCTTTGGCATCTTGGGAGACTTCGTCGTCTACTTCCGCGATGTCTCGACCGCGACGCCCGGGGCTACCTCGCAGCCCCGCTGGGGAGACTATTTGACGGTGCGGCCAAGCACCACCGATCAGAGTCATTACGCTGCGTTCGGCTACTACGCCGACGGCCCCACGAGCGCTGCGGTGCAGCGGCCGTTCTTCTTGAACTACGGTCGGCCTTAAGCCCTCGTGCCGATCGATCGACTGATATGTAGTTCGTTTTGTCAAGTGGGCAGCGGTAAGCGGCGTCCTCGACCGTCGCCGGGGACGCCGCTTCCGTTGACCGAACGGGACTCCGTGGTTGGCGAGCGTGTCGTTGTCGACGCGTCGTCAAGTCTGATATTCGCGGGTTGGGTACCGCAGGACGGACTGTTCTGCTGGAGTGGTTCGCGGGTCTAGAGATCGAGCGTCATTCAGCTTGCAGGACAAGCGAATTACTCATAGGGCGTTCGCGGGTCACTCCCAGGCGCTGCCGCCGCCACCGGGGTTCCTTCGGACAGTTATGGGCCGGTGCTCAGGTATCGAGCACGGCCAGTGACCAGCACCAGCCGGCCAGTTCCCGGGCGATCGCGGTGTTGGCGACCACGGGTCGCTTCTGACGGGCGTCAAAGGACTCCCAGCGGCGGTGCAGGCGCCGGTTGGCGTGTTGTCCCCGTGCTCGTGCGGTCGGGCTGGCGGCATCCCAGCGTCGCCGCAGATCCACCCCGGGCCGATATGGTTGGCGGTGATGCCAGGCCGCCTCGATCAACAGCCGGCGGGCATGTCCGTTGCCGGTCTTGGTGATCGATCCCTGCGAGCGTGAATTCCCCGACGTGTACTCGGTGGGCACCAAACCCAGGTAGGCCCCGATCGAGCGTCCGGTCAACCGGTCCCAGTCACCAATCTCCACCGCCAGCCCGAACGCGGTCAGCGTGGAGACTCCACGCAAGCACCCCAACCGGGTCACCACCGGGGTGTACGGGCCGTCGGCGGCCAGCTGCCCGATCGCGGTATCGAGTCGGTCGCGTCGATCCACCGTCGCCAGCATCGTGTCCAGCGCGGTGTCGTAAGCCAACTGCAGGGGCGCGGCTTCGAAGCGCTGTGCCCGCAGCCACCCCTCGTGCTTACCGGTCCAGGTCCGCCCGCCGGAGTAGATGATCCCTTGGCGCAGCAGCAGTTTCGATACCCGATGCCGGGAACTCATCAGATCGCCGCGGCAGTCCTCCCGGGCGCGCACCAGATCGCGGGCCGCTTCCTGATCCGCACCGGGAATAGTGACCGCCACGATCTGTTCCAGATGCAGCAACCGCGCCAGATCCGCAGCATCACTGGCGTCAGTTTTCACCCGATCACCTGACGGGCGCTGCAGCTTCGACGGCGCGGCAACCAGGCACACCACCCCGGCCGCCAGCAAGAACCGGGCCAACCCGAACCCCGTCGGACCGGCTTCATAGGTCACTGCCACCCGACCTGGCAGCGACCGCAGCCATTCCAGGACATCCTGATAGTCGGGGGTCAACCGCCGTTCGAACACCTCACCGGTGTCCCCATCCAAAGCACACGCCACCACTGATCGTGCGTGCACATCCAACCCAACACTCGTACGATGACGTTTCACTGGGGCCTCCTACATCTGTGGCTCTACCGGCCAGGACCTGATTCCTGTCGGCAACCCACGTTCACATGCAGTGAGGCCCCAGCCCGCACATACCGTCTAGTCCTCCGTGCCCGGCGTTAGCGTAATGACGTGCGTTCCGTCGCCGTCCGCCTCTTCGCCGTAGCCGCAGCGAGCATGATCGCCGTCACCGGGTGCTCGGGTGGACCTCCGGTCGACGCGTCCCGACCGTTCCCCGCCGACCCCGGACGCGGAACGTGTGAGGTCACCAAGACGACCGATGTGCCTGCCACCATGCGCGACGGCACCCTGCTGCGCGCCGACGTCTACCGCCCTCGCACCAACGACCCCGTGCCGGTGATATTGATGCGCACCCAGTACGGAAAATCCAGCGCACAGGCGGGATCTCGGTACCAGACGCCGGATTGGTTCGCTTCGCACTGCTATCTCGTGGTCATCCAGGATGTGCGGGGCCAGGGCGCATCGGGCGGTACGTTCAACGAGTTCACCCATGACATGACGGACGGCTACGACTCCGTGGAGTGGGCCGCTGCGCTGCCGGGCTCCAATGGGAAGGTCGGGATGTACGGCTCGTCCTACGTCGGCGCAACCCAGTGGCTTGCCGCGACGACCGCGCCACCACACCTCGTGACGATCGTGCCCGCCAACACCGCCTCCGACTACTACGACGGGTGGACCTATGAGGGCGGCGAGTTCCGGCTGGCCTTCGTTGCGCCGTGGGCGATCGGCATCGCCACCACTGCCGCGGAGAACCGCAACGATCAGGCCGCCGCCGCGCAGCTCAAGGCGGCCGGCGACGACCCGACGCGGTGGATCGACTTCCGGCCGTTCAAAGACCTGCCCCCGATGCAACCGCACAACCCCGCGGTCGCACCGTGGTATTTCGACTGGATCCGCCATTCCACACGTGACGACTTCTGGCGACAGGTCAGCATCAGGGACCGCTATGCGTCGGTGAAGGTGCCGGTGCTCGACTTCGAGGGTTGGTATGACGCGTTTCTCGACGGCGGCACCGAGAATTTCGACGGCATGGTGACCCACGGCGGCACCCAGCTTGCCCGCGACAACCAGCGCCTCGTGATCGGTCCTTGGGACCACGTCAACTGGGGGCGACCCGACTCATCGCCTGCGCCGATGCTCAAGGACATCGGTCCGGTCGCCGACAGCCCCATCAACGGCCTGATGCTGGCCTGGTTCGACCATTTTTTGAAAGGCCGGCCCAGCGACGTCGCCGGCAAGCCCCGTGTCGACTACTTCCTCATGGGCGCCAACACGTGGAAGTCCGCGACAGCTTGGCCGCTGCCGCAGACACAGTGGACACCGTTCTATCTCGCCGGGGCAGGTGGCATCGAGGACCGAAAAGGGCAGTTGGTGTCCGCTGTTCCCGGCGACCAGCCACCCGACTCTTACACCTACGATCCCGAGTTTCCCGCGCCGAGCCTCGGTGGTCACTCCTGCTGCGGTGCACAGTCCGGGCCGCAGGGAGAATACGACCAGACGCCCGTCGAGCAGCGATCCGACGTCCTGGTCTACAGCAGTGCGCCGCTCGACCACGACACCGAGGTGACAGGCCCGGTGACCGTGCGTCTGTGGGCCCAATCCACCTCTGCGGACACGGATTTCACGGCGAAGCTGACGGTGGTCAAGCCCGATGGCGGGGTGATCAACCTGAACGACGGAATCCTGCGGACATCGTTCCGGGACTCGCTGTCGGACCCCACGCCGACGACTCCGGGTCATGCCTACGAGTATCAAATCCACATCTGGCCAACCAGTTACGAATTCCGGACCGGCGACCTCATCCGGGTGGAGATCTCCAGCAGCGACTATCCGCAATTCGCGCCAAACCCCAACACGGGTGTTCCGTTTGGAACCGACGCCAACACTCGTAGCGCGACCCAGACGATCCTGCACGACGCGCAGCACCCGTCCGCGGTGATATTGCCGGTCATACCCGAAACCGCAGGATGAACGCCTCCCAGGTTCGCACGCTAAGGTCATGCCCCCTACGAGGAGGTTTCGATCTGCGAAAGACGGGCGATAACCACGAGATGTGGCCCAGGTCTGTCCGGGCGAGGCAATGCCGCTAAAGGTCGGTGACGTATTCGCCGGCTACACCGTCGTCCGCACCCTCGGATCGGGTGGCATGGGCGAGGTGTATCTCGTCGACCACCCGCGGCTGCCGCGGCGCGACGCACTCAAAGTGCTGCCCGCGGCGCTCACGTGCGACAACGAGTACCGGCAACGGTTCAACCGGGAAGCCGATATCGTCGCCCGTCTCTGGCACCCGAACATCGTGAGTGTGCACGACCGCGGTGAGACCGACGGCCAACTCTGGCTGACGATGGATTACGTCGAGGGCACCGACGCCGCCCGCCTTCTCGGGGACTACCACGGCGCAGGCCTGCCTCCCGGTGAGGTGGTGCGCCTGGTGACCGCGGTCGCCGACGCGCTGGACTACGCCCATGAGCGCCAGCTCCTGCACCGCGACGTCAAACCGTCCAACATCCTGCTGTCCGACGCCGAATCCGGACGGCAGCGGATCCTGCTCGCCGACTTCGGGATCGCCAGGTGGGTGGACGATTCGAGTGGCCTGACGGCAACCGACATGACGGTGGGAACCGTCGCGTACGCCGCGCCCGAACAACTCCTCGGCGACCCCATCGACGGCAGGGCCGACCAATATGCGCTCGCGGCGACGGCCTTTCATCTGTTGACGGGACAGCAGCCTTTCCAGCACACGAATCCGGCGGTCGTCATCAGCCAGCACCTGACCGCGCCGCCGCCGGCCATCGCCGATCGGGTTCCCGAGCTGTCAAGTCTGGGCCCAGTGTTCTCCAGGGCTCTGGCGAAGAAGCCGAATGACCGCTACCCCTCGTGCCTGGAATTCGCCGCTGCATTGAGGATGAGCCTCGGTGATGTCTCACCAGACTTCTTAGCGGCCGATGCCACCTTGGCGTCGCCGAATGCACGTCGACTAGCGCCGCCGCCGACGAGTCGGCGGCATGCGTTGCGATGGGCCACCTTGGCGGCGGTGCTCGTAGTGCTGGTCGGCGTGGCCGTGGCAGTCGGCCTGCTGCTCGGCGATCGGCACCGCTCGAGCACGCAGGCTCAACCACAATCGGCACCGCCGAATTCGGCCGTCATTCCGGTCGTCCTGATCGGAGCGGACTGCGCCACTCTCGGCGCCGAGGGCGTCACCTCGGCCGGACAAACCGCCTACTGCGCACGCCTGCCGTCCACCGGCGACATCATGTGGTCGATCTATTCCGGCCAGGTGCCCTCCCCGAGCGACACACCAGAGCCGAGCGACCAGGTCTATCCGCCCGGCATCGAGGAGCAGGTCCGGGTTTGTGTGGCGCAGACCAATCAGAGCCGCGCGAAATGCCGCGAAGACGTCCGCCAGGGAAACCTCGTCGGTCCCCCCTAGCAGGCAACCTGCACAGGTTTGCTTCACAGTGCGAGTGGACTGCTGCAAGGCGGGTACCCGGTCAGTTCAACCGTGATCGAGGCAAGGACATTTTGCGTGGGCAACACCACCCAGCGTGAGCTCGGAGATTCGGACAGCCCGATTGAAGACGAGCTCGAGGATGCGTTCAATCGGATGATCGCCGAGGGTACGCAACGGCTGCACCGGCCCTGGCGCGAGGTGCTGACCACTGGGTTCTTCGGTGGCACCGAGGTGGCGATGGGTGTTCTGGCGTACCTGTCGGTGCTCACCGCGACGCATGACCCGATGCTGGCCGGACTGGCATTCTCCATTGGTTTTCTGGCGCTGCTGCTGGGCCGCAGTGAGCTGTTCACCGAGGGGTTTCTGGTGCCTGTAGCCACTGTGGCCGCAAAACGAGCCAGCGTCGGGCAGTTGGGAAAGCTGTGGAGCGGCACATTGGCGGCCAACTTGGTTGGCGGCTGGGTGGTCATGTGGCTGGTGATGACCGCGTTCCCGAAGTTACGGACACAGACAGTCGAATCGGCTCGGCACTTCATCGAGGCGCCGCTGTCGCCAGAGTCGATATCGCTGGCTGTTCTCGGCGGGATGGTCATCACGTTGATGACCCGGATGCAGCATGGCACCGATTCAGTGCCGGGCAAGATCGCGGCCGCGATCGCGGGCGCTTTCCTCCTGGCGGGTCTGCAGATGTTCCACTCAATCCTGGACTCGCTATTGATCTTTGGCGCTCTGACATCAGGGCATGCGCCGTTCGGATACTTCGACTGGCTCGCCTGGTTCGGCTACACGTTAGGGGGCAATATTGCCGGCGGACTCGTACTGGTGACGTTGCTGCGACTCCTTCGTAGTAAGGAACGGCTGCAGCAAGAGCGCGCCGACGCAGAGAACTCGCCCGGTTGAGCTTCGGGCCGAGGCGGCGATCCGCCTTAGCTAGCGCTCCTAAGACGGTGGTAGCTCGGCGAGGGCGGCGCCGAACGCCGCCTCCACGGGACTGTCGGTGTTCATTCCACGTTCGAACAGCAGCGCGGACCGCGCCTTCGTTTCGGGGCGGGCCAGTCCGCTGACGAATAGCCGCGCATCCTCTTCCACGGCGTCGTTGTCGGGCAGGGCGATGTCGTTGACCCGTCTTTTCGCGTCGGCGATCCCCGCCTTGGGGAACCGCGCAATCCGGTTGGCAAGGGCCGAAACGAAATCGGCGAGTTCGGAATCGGGCATCGCCCTGTTGATCCAGCCGTAGCGCTCGGCGAGGTGGGCAGGAAAGTCATCGGCGCCGATGAGAGCTTCCAGGGCGCGCCCGCGTCCCATCAGCCGGGTGAGATGCTGCACGGCCCCGGCGCCGGGAATCGCCCCGAGTCCCACTTCGGGCTGGCCGAACATCGCGTTGTCGCTTGCGAATCGCATATCGCAGGCCAGAGTGAACTCGCTGCCCGCGCCGCGCACGCGTCCGGTGATCGCGGCGATCGACACCTGGTCGAGTGTGCTGATGCGGCGGTAGAGAGTTCCCAATTTCGCTCCGGGCTCGAGCCGGTCCAGCTCGGCGCCGAGATCCAATGCTCGCTTCATGTCGACGTGCGCGGTGAAGAACTCCGGGCTGGCGCTTCGGAAAACGACTACCGATACGTCGTCGTGCGCTTCGAGATAGTGCACCAGGGTGATCAGGTCGCGCACCATCTCCGGTCCGATCAGATTGAGCGGCGGCGAATTGAGAGTCGCGTTGAGCACTCGGTCCTGGATCTGAATATCTATGGTTTCTGCGTTCAGCATGTCCAGGACTTTCGCCCATCCGAGGGCCGCGCGCAATCACCTCGCGAGCGGCGCCCGAAGGTCGTAGACAGTGGCGGAGCCGGCATTGACCGCCGCGAAGTTCGCCGCGACCCAACGCGTGATGTCGATGTGCTGTCGACCGCGGCCTGGACCGCGTGTCGTGTCGGGCGCGATGTAGTAGCCGATCCGGTGGTTGGCGACATCGGCCTGGAACTCGGACAGCGAGGGAACGGGATCGGAGCCCGAGAACCCGCCGATCGCCATCACCGCGCTGTTCGTGGACAGCTCGAGGCCGGCCGCGGCCGAGGACCCGTTGACCGCCGCCGACCATTCCGTGTTGGTGGCCTTCAGAAGATCCTGAAGCTGCGTGTTGTCCGAGTCATCGTCCATCCATCCACCACGATTGGGCCCGTCCGCTTCAGCCGGGCCGACCCGTGCGCCTCCGCCCTCGTGGGACACGCCGATCGTTGCGAATGTGTATGCGGCCGATCCCGCAGCGGCGACGATGACACCGAGCGCGAGAGTCGCGGCGGCCAACCGCCGCCGGCCCGGCCAACTCAGCGTCACCAGCAGCGCAACGGACACGACGATCGTGAGGGCCAGGATCACCCATCGCAACGCAGGCATCCAGACCGCGTTCTGGCCGAGGACCCACCAACTCCACACGCCCGTCACGAGTATCGTTGTGGCCAAGGCGATTCGGCCGAGAGCCGTTTTCCGCAGGCGCCACATCTCACTGCCGCCGAGTGCAATCAGACCCGCCGCCGCCGGCGCCACGGACAGGCAGTAGTAGGGGTGCGCCATTCCCTTCATGTAGCTGAGCACCAGGCCGTCGATCAACAGCCAGCCGCCGAACAGGATGGCGCCGCCACGGAAGAGGTCGGTGCGCGGAGCACGCCGGCGGGCGACGACGACGAACACCAGCGCGAGCAACGCGGCAGGCAGCAGCCAGCCGATCTCGAAGCCGAACTCGCCGGTGAACAGCCGCGTGATGCCGGGGTCCGCTCCGCCGAAACCGCCGAAGCCGCCGCGGTGCCCAGACGTGACGCGGGATCCCAACGCGCCGCCGATCGACGGGCCGAACATGAAGGCCTGGCCGTGGTCTCGACCGAGCACCCGCGCCAGCCCGTTGTAGCCGAGCACCAGATTCATGAAGTTGTTGTCGGTGGAGCCGGCGAGGTAGGGCCGCGATGATGCCGGCCACAGCAGCGTCAGGACCACGAACCAACCCGCGGACAACAGGCACGCCAGCACGGCTGCGGCCACGTGGATGAGCCGCCTGCGCAGTGTTGTCGGCGCGACGACGAGATACGCCAGCCCGATGGCCGGCGCCACCATCAGCCCCTCCAGCATCTTGGCCAGGAACGCGAAACCCAGTGCTACACCTGCCAACACGATCCACTTGGCACTGGCACGTTCCAGTGCCCGCACGGTGAAGTAGACGCCGGCCGTCATCAGCAGGACCATCACGGCATCCGGGTTGTTGTATCTGAACATCAATGCCACGACCGGTGTCAGCGCGAACAGCACGCCTGCGAGCAGGCCCGCACCAGGCCCGGCGATGCGGCGTACCGCGCCGTAGAGCAGGGCGACAGCACCGACCGCCATCAGCGCTTGCGGCATCAGCATGCTGGCGCTGCCGAAGCCGAAGAGCTGACCCGACAGTCCCATCACCCACTGCGACACCGGCGGCTTGTCCACGGTGATGAAGTTGTCCTGGTCCACTGAACCGAACAGCAGCGCCTCCCAGTTCTTCGAGCCGGCCTGCGCCGCGCCCGCGTAGAACTGGTTGCCCATACCGTTGACGGTGATGTTCCACAGGTAGGTGATCGCTGTGACGATCAGCAGTACACCCAGTGCGATGCGCTCACGGTTCCGCCTGCCCAGACGGCGTCGCGAATCGGCGGGGGGTACGGGCGCAGCGTCGACGGTCCTGGGTGCCTCGAGTGTCGGGGTCATGGCCCCATTGGGACATCGCAGTTGATGTGCGGGCTATGCAGACCTTGGAATGGGCCTGTGAATCGACATCGTCAAAACCGCCCAGGCAGTCTGACAGCTATCTCACAGCGAAGAACACGAGTAGTCCATTACCCGTAACGAGTTCCCCAGGGGGTCGGACAGTTAATTGGGATCGGTAGTCACTCCAGCGGTCTGTAGTGAGCGCATCAGTAAATGCCGTCGGGGGTGTACTCGAGAAAGGAACCGACCATGAATCGCATTGGACGGTTTGCCACAACCATGCTGGCGTCTGGCGGCCTTGGTGTGGCCGCGTTGGGCCTCGGCGCCGGCGCAGCCCACGCCATCCCCATCGGGGGCGACCAATGGTGCCCGGGTGATCATCCGATGTACCCGGACCTGATGCAGCAACTCGCGCAATTGCCCGGCGGCTTGAGTGTCTGCCAGGACTGGTACTTCGGGCCGGATGGAAATGCCGTCGGAGGAGATCCCGGCCCGGGGAAGCCGCTGAACATGTTCCCGATGCAGGCGCCGCCGCCCGCGTCAGACTGGACGCCGCCGCCGTACTGCCCGCCGTGGGCGACGATCTTCAGCGGCCCGGCGGAATGCGGCGGCCTGTAAACATCGAGTACGGGCGTCCAAGAAGTGCTACGTTCCGACCGTGGATGTCCGTGCCGCCCGAGACGCCCTCGATGTTGCGCTGACTCTCTTGGCAGAACAGGGGTTTGACGCCACGTCGATGGCACAGATCGCCGACGCAACCGGCATTCCGGCCAGCGACATCGTCCGCACGATCGGAACGAAAGATTCGGTCGTGCTGTCCGTCTCCGGGAACATGCTGGCCGCCGTGGTGAAGAAACTGGCGGATATCGACCCGCAGACACCGGTTGTCGAGGCGCTCTTGGCCGCTCATTCGTCAGTGCTCGCGGACATCACAGCCGAGACCGGGCCGGTGACCTTCGAGCAGATGCGCCTCATGAGCAAAGCGATCACGTCGTCGGCCGATCTGCAGAGGAAGGTGGCCGCTCAGCGGACCGAGATGCTCTCCGATGTGCTGGCCGATCACTTCGGAATGTCGACCGCAGATCGCCAGGTGCAGCAAGGGCTCAAGGTCTGGTCGGCGGTGCTGGCCGCGACCTATCTCGACGTGCTGGACAGGCAGGGTCGTTTCGACCGGGGCGTCGATGGCGAGACGCCAGAGAGCATGCGCGACAGGCTCAATCGAGCTTTCCGCATAATCACCGGTCGACAGACCGGGACGCAGTAGCCAATCCACTAGCAGGCGAAGCGACTGGCTCTTATGGTTAGCCGGTGGACGGGACACCGTTCGGCCGGTACCGGTTGGTCGAGCTGCTGGGCCGCGGCGGCATGGGCGAAGTGTGGAAGGCATTCGACACCGCCATGAACCGGGTGGTCGCCTTGAAGCTGCTGCCCGCGAGCCTCGCCGACGACGAGCAATATCAGGCGCGGTTCCGCCGGGAGGCCCAGGTAGCGGCCGGCCTTCTCGAACATCTACCACGTGTACCAGGCGGAGATCTTCCCCAGCGATGTCCGGGCGACCGCGGTCGGATGGACCTACTCGGTCTCGCGGCTTTCGAGCGCAGCGCTTCCGTTCATTCTCATCCCGGTGCTCAACCACTACGGTGCCACAACGATGTTCGCCGTCGTGCTTGTCGCACTGGCCGCGACGATCGCTGTGCTCGCGCCGATCGGGCCCCGCACCACAGGAAGGAGCCTGGACGAGATCAACCCAGCGTGATCGCACGTATTCGCAACGGCTTCGTGCCGGTTTCCCGTTCGGGAGGCCGGCGCGATGTCATGTCACGACGTGCCGTACGCGGGCGGGGCCTGCAGGTTGGGGGCGGCCGCGGCGAGCAGTGCGGCACGGTCGCCGGTGAGCGGGGGATAGATGCGTTCGCCGTTGATCACCTGCTTGGTGGCCTTGGCCTCGGCGCCGCGGCTGACGACGTGGCGGTCCCAACCCTCCGTGTACACCGCACCGGCCGGTCCGAGATCGAGAACGGTGACATACCAAGGGATTCGAAGCGACAGCATGGGAGCGCCAAGCAGGTCGCTGATCACGTTGTAACCCGCGTAGCGGCCCATCGGCCGACCGTGCTGACACGACATCACCGACAGGTGCTCGTCGTCCATCCTGGCCGCCGCCACATCGCCCGCGGCGAAGACGCCGTCGACGCCCTCGACTCTCAGATAGTCGTCGACGGGCAGTCGGCCAAGCCGATCGCATGGCACGCCGAGCTGCGCCGTCAACGGGTTCGCCCGCATTCCTGCGCACCACACCACCGTTGCCGCCGGGATCACCTCACCTGAGGACAGCGTCACACCTCGCTCGTCGACGGCGGCCACCCGCACACCCGTCATGGCGTCAACCTTGTTCTCGGCCAATGCTTCCTCGATGACCGGACGGGCCGACTCGCCCATGTCCGAACCGACATAGGGATTGTGGTCGACGAGGATGACTCGCGGTGTGGCTGCAGGGCCCAACGCGACCGACAGCATTTTCGGCAGCTCGCTGGCGGTCTCGATGCCGGTGAGGCCGGCACCGACGACC
This sequence comes from uncultured Actinomycetota bacterium, assembly GCA_963813275.1. Taxonomy (GTDB): domain Bacteria; phylum Actinomycetota; class Actinomycetes; order Mycobacteriales; family Mycobacteriaceae; genus Mycobacterium. The sequence continues at coordinate 877,776 of CAWEYH010000014.1, forward strand.
ACCGCGGTTGCGATCGCGGGATCCGCGGCGTTTCCGGCCAGATCGCGGATGTGCGCCTGCAGTTTCATCGCGCCGTCGTAGGTGTCGACGTCGTAGCCGAACTCCGCCAGGCCGGGGAGATCGGGCTTGACGACCCTGCTGCCCAGGGCCAGTACCAGGCGGTCGTAGCCGAGAATCGTACCGTCAGCCGTCGTGACGGTCGCGGCCGCTGCGTCGATTCCGGTCACGTCGGCGGTGATGTGATCGACGCCGGCGGGACCGAGCAACCCTTGCAAGGGAATTCGGCATGGGCTCAGATCGGCCTCGTAGTTGCGGACCCGAATGTCGTGGTACGGCTGCGAACTGATGACGGTGATCTCGACCGCGTCGCTCGCCGCGTCCAGCTCGTCCAGCCGGCGCGCCGCGCCGAGTGCGGCCCACAGCCCGGCGAAGCCAGACCCCAGCACGAGAACACGCTTGGCTGAGGTCATTTCACTCAGAGACCTTCACCAGAATCGGGCCGTCGAATTCATGCTCGATTCGTGCGGCCTCTTTCAGCGCGGCATCCCGACCGTGTACGCGTTCGATGACATGCAGAGCCAAGTCGATTCCTGACGTCACCCCTCCGGCAGTGAGCACGTCACCCTCGTCGACGACGCGCGCTTCCTGGTGCACTTCGACCCCGTATGCGCGCAGGTCCTCAAGCGCCGATCGGTGCGTGACCGCGGGCCGCCCGCGCAGAATTCCGCTTGCGGCGATCAGCATCGCGCCCGTACACACGCCCGCGACGATGGAGCCGGCCGCATGCCGCTCGGCGATAGCTTGTGGGATCACACCTCGCTGCACCTCGCCCCACGCGCTGTCGGGCGCTTTCGATGCCCAGCGGCCACCGGGGACGACGAGGAGATCCGGTCGTGCGCCGATCGTGCCGTGCGGAGTCACCGTCATCCCGTGCGAGCCGGTGACTCTCGGGCTGTTCTCCATGGTCACAAGCTCGACATCGAAACCCGCTGAGACGAGGATTTCGAACGGCGCCACGATGTCGAGTTCGTCGACGCCGTCGAACATCAGGATCTCTACTCGTCGAATCACGTTGGCAGATGACATGCTTCACTCCTTGCGACAAGGCTAGAGGATCGGAACTCGCGGGTTGAACAGGTCGTCAGACGCTTGCCGAAACGGCCGCCTGACTGGTCTTCGGTCGATGGGTTGCAAGGACGCAGCCGGCAAGGATCAGGGCCAGCGCCGCCACATTCCACGGTGTCAGCGGTTCGTTCAAGACGACCACCCCGGCCAGCAGCGCGACGGCGGGGTTGACGTAGGTGAACACCAGCGCGCGCGCCGCGCCGACCTCACGTATCAGGGCGAAGAACACCATGAACGCCAGGGCCGTGCAGATCACCGCCAGCCCGGCGAGGGCAAGCAGCACTCGGGTCGACGGCATCTCGGTCGGCCAGGTCGCTATCGCCGGGGCGGCATAAACCAGGGCGGCGAATCCCAGGCAGGTCGCGGTCATCGGCAGCGCGGCCACGTCGCCGAGGTGGCGGGCGGCGATGAGCGGTGCGATCGCGTAGCACGTGGACACCAGCAGCACTTCGATGACCGGCCAGGCGGTCCCACCCGCAAGGTGGGGGCCGGCCAGCACCGCCACCCCGGATATGCCGACGCCGAGGCCGAGGATCCGCCTGAAGCCCAGGCGATCCTCGCCACCGGTGAACCTGTCGAGTATCGCCGCGATGATGGGCGAGGCGGCGATCAGCAGACCGGTCATCGAACTGGTCAGGTGGCGTTCGGCATCCGAGAGCAGATACCACGCCGCGATGATCTCGAAGAATGCGAAGCCCAGCAGCGCCTTCCAATGGCTGCGAACGATCGTCGGGATTCCGCTCGACAAGGCGAGGGGCAGCAGTACCGCCGCGCCGACGGCGGTGCGTGCGAACACCAGGACGGGAACCGAGACACCCTCGACCGCAACCTTGATCATCAGGTACGGGATGCCCCAGATGACGCTCATCGTGATGAACAACAGCCATCCGCGCGAGCTCACGTCGACCACATTACGAGGCGGCCCCCACGGTCATTGATGGGGCGGCGACAATGATCGGCGTGAAGCCACGAAACGCCCGGGTTGCGGCCGCGCTGGCCGCCGTCGGCGTCGACACAGACATCAAGATTCTCGACGCCGACGCGAAGACGGCGACCGCCGCTGCCGAACAGCTGGGGTGCGATGTCGGCGCGATCGCCAACAGCCTGTTGTTCGACTGCGACGGCAGCCCACTGCTGGTCATGTCCAGCGGTGCGCACCGGGTGGACACCACACGGCTGGCGCGTGCTCTCGGCGCGAGTTCGATCACAAAGGCGAGCCCGCAAATGGTGCGCAGTGCGACGGACCAGGCGATCGGGGGAGTCGCGCCGACCGGCCATCCCAGCCGGATCCGCACGGTTGTCGACGACACGCTCGCGCGATACCCGGTGGTGTGGACGGCGGCGGGCACTCCGGATTCGGTGATGCCGCTGTCCTACGAGCAGCTGTTGAAAGTCACCGAAGGTGTTGCCGTTCAGGTGCGCTGACCGACTCAGGTCCGCCGCGACAGCTGTGCGTATCGTGCGATGTGGTGGTCGGTAGTGCCGAACTCGTACTGCATAGCGGTGAGTCGCTTGAAGTAGTGGCCGATCGCCAACTCCTCGGTCATGCCCATTCCACCGTGCAACTGCACGGCCTGCTGGCCGATGAAGCGGGCCGCTCTCCCGACGGTCGCCTTGGCCGCCGATACCGACCGAGCGCGGATTGCAGGTTCGTCCTCCAGGTGGAGCACCGCGAGGAAGACCGCGGCGACGGCCTGTTCCAGCTCCATGTGCATGTCGACCATGCGATGCTGCAGCACCTGGAAACTGCCGATCGGGACGCCCGAACTGCTGGCGTTGCTTGCGAGTATTCAACGGTGTCCGCCAACACTTTTCGCATGCAGCCCACGGCTTCCGAACAGATCGCGGCCGCGCCCTCGTCACGGGCCTGCTCCAGTGACGGCCATGCCTGTCCGGCTTCGCCGAGCAGTGCGCCGGCCGGCAGGCGCAGACCGTCGAGCACAAGATCCGCGGCGCGACGGTCGTCGACGGTCCGGTAGCCGGTGAGTGTCAGACCCGGACCCACCGCGTCGAGATCGGCAAGAAAGAGCGAGACTCCGTCTGCGGTGCGCGCGGTGATCAACAGGTGTGTGGCCAATGGCGCACTCATCGCAACGATCTTGCGGCCGTGCAGAATCCAGTCGTCTCCGTCGCGTTCCGCGGTGGTCGTGGCGTCCTGCCATCGATCACCGGACTCCGGCTCGGTGGCCGCCAGTGCGACGATCGCGGTGCCCGCGGCGATCTTCTCCAGAAGCGACGTGGCCCTTTCGCCACCTGCGCGGCGCAGCAGTCCGCCGGCAACCACCACCGTGTCGACGTAGGGCTCGACGACCAAGGCATGACCAAGCGCTTCGGCGATGACCATGAGTTCGACTGGACCGCCGCCGATTCCACCTACGTTCTCCGGCAGGGTCGCGCCAAGGATGCCGAGCTCCTCGGCGAACGCACGCCAGATCTCAGGCTGCCAGCCTGCCCCGGTCTTGGCCGCTGACCGGCTCTTCTCGAGGTCGTAACGAGTGGCCAGGAACTTCGTCAGCCCGTCACGCAGCAGTTCCTGTTCCTTGCTCAGTTTGAAGTCCATCTACAGCCCCAATGCTGCCTTTGGCGAGTATGTTGCGCTGAATCTCGTTGCTACCGGCGTAGATCGAGCCGGCTCGGTCATTGAAGTAACGCAGTGGCGCAACTGCCTGCCACGGCTCGCCGCTGACGTAGCCGTCGGCGGGAGGTTCGAATTCGGTGACCGGACCACCGGGACGAGTCGCATGCGGTTGATACGCGCGGCCGCGCGGGCCCGCCGCTTCCATCGCCATCTCGGTCAGCGTCTGGCTGAGCTCGGTCGCAATGACCTTGAGCATCGACGACGCGGAACCCGGGTTCTTGCCTTCGGACACCGCGGCCAGCACCCGGTATTCGAGGATCTCCAGTACCTCCGTGCGGATCTGTGCATCGGCCAGCTTTCGCGCAAACGCCGGATCGTCGATCAAACGGCCGCCGCCGGGGCCGGGCATCTCCGCGGCGACCGTGGCGATCTCCTCGGCCATCACCTGCAGCGCCGGTGAGGACGCGCCGCCGCCGCGCTCGAACTCGAGCAGATACTTGGCGACGGTCCAGCCGTCGTCGATGTCGCCGAGGACGTTTGCCTTCGGCACCCGCACTTCGTCGAAGAAGACCTGGTTCTGAACCTCCTCGCCCGAGGTCATCACCAGTGGGCGTATCTCGATGCCCGGCGAGGTCATGTCGATCAACACGAACGTGATGCCCTGCTGTTTCTTCTCCCCCCGCGATGTGCGCACCAGGCCGAACATCCAATTGGCCTCGCGGGCGTGGGTGGTCCAGATCTTGCTGCCGGTGCAGACGAGATCGTCGCCGTCGTCGACCGCCGCCATCGACAGCGACGCCAGATCCGACCCCGCCTCGGGCTCGGAGTACCCCTGGCAGAAGAACACCTCGCCGGTGAGGATGCGCGGCAGGAAGTATTCCTTCTGCGCCTCGGTGCCGAACGCGATGATCGCGTGCGCGACCATTCGTATTCCCATGGGGGACAGGGACGGTGCACCCGCCAGTGTCGATTCACGGCTGAAGATGTAGTGCTGGGTCAGGGTCCAGTCGCAGCCACCGTGCTCGACCGGCCACGCCGGCGCCGCCCAGCCGCGCTCGTGCAGGATCTGCTGCCACTCCATGCTCGCGTCGTGGTCGGCATAGACGCTGGTCATGAGGCGGCCGGCCGTGCGCAGCTCGGGCGTCAGCTTCTCGTCGAGGAAGCTGCGTACCTCGTCTCGAAAGGCGGCGTCGGCCGCCGACCATTGCAGGTCCATTGGTTCCCCTCTGCCTCGGTAGCCACATAGTAAACCTAGTTACTCAACTGGCGGTAATCGCAGGCCCTGTTGGCCGGACCCCGGGGACTATCCTGTAGGTGCGAGGGAGGGGATGAACCGGCAAGCACTGTTCACCTCGATCGTGGCGGCACGCCCCGGTCGCGATGACATCGTGTACCTGGAACGCCGCGGGGATGAATACGACTGGCGGCTGCTGCACTCTGGTGACGCCGCCGTCGTCGCGGCACCCTCGGTTGATGCGGGCCCCGACGTGTGGATGTCGTTCTCGGCCAGCTGGCCGGTGGACGATCCCGAACGGTTGCGGGCCTTCCTCGACGACATGATGGCCGAACTGGAGTCGATGGCCGACAAGACAGACCGTTGCCGCTGGCCCATCGACGAACCGTGGCCGCACTCCCACTGACGGGCAGACTCATGGACTACCGGATCAGCTCCGACGACCGAGCAAGGTTCAAGCGCTGCAGGCGGCAGTGGGACTTCGCGTCGCCGCGAAGGCTTGGTCTCGAACCCGCACGATGCGTCGGAATCAGATTCTCTGGCAGCAGCATTCAAAGCTGCGCTCGCCGTCTACTACTACCCCGGCACGTGGGACTGGCAACACCAGCTCAAGCAGTCGCTTGTGCACAAGGCGCTGCAGCGCGCGCTGGAGGACGCGGGCACGCCGGACGAACTCGCGAACGCAACCACGTTCATCGACCGCTACGACGAGTGTGCCGTGACCGTGGACGACTTCGCGCCGGTCAAGATCGGACAGGATGTATCGGCACTGGTGCGCGATCCCGCCGATGCCGAGCAAGGGCCTGCTGACTCCCGGATGGCGCGGGGGTGACCTACGCCTGCCGCGTGGACCTGTTGGCGGTGGACGCTGCCGACGAGTACTGGGTGGTGCGCCACCAGATCGTCGATGACTGGCGCCCGTTGGCGGAGTTGCTGTTCGACGAAGAGGCGACCGCGGCCTGCTGGGCATGGGAGCAGGACTACATCGGTATGGAGATTGCAGGCACCATCCACAACGAGGTTCGACTGGACGCCTCGCTCGAGGTTCCCGCCGGCGAATCGGCGACGGCGGGCGGGGCAAAACCGGTCGCCCAGCATGAAGCGAGCGGCGGCGGGCGATCGATTCCGCAGCACGTACGGTTCGCGGCCCGTGAGTCGCAGGCCCGACGTCGGCGACCGCAGTTGAGCAGCGCACCGCGGGGATGGTTCGTCGCACCCGAATTCGGCGCAGCCGCGACGAGATCGCCGCCGTCGGAAGCCTTTTGGCGATCGAAGCCGTTGAGATGACCGGTGCACCAGCCGTCTACCCGAGTCCGGGGCGACACTGCCTGGTGTGTGAATTCGCGGCGCCGTGCCTGACCTTGTTCGAGGGAGCCGATCCCGAGCAGGTGCCGACGCACTTCCGTCGTCGGCCCGAGGATGCCGAACAGAAGCCGCGTCTGGGCCAGGCGACGTGGGGCTTCGGCAGAGGCGCGGCCCCGCCGGGATGGTGAGCGAACGAGGTGCGCAGGCATAATCGGCAACGTGGAGCGGCGTCATAGCAACAAGGCCAACGAGTCGCCGATGGCCGTGTTGAGGGAAATGCCCGCATTGGTTGTGCTCGAGCGGTTCCCGGTACCGGCGCTGGCGATCGCGGAGGACGGCGCCATCCTGTTCGCCAACAGCGCGTTCGCCGAGATGATCGGCTACTCGGCCGACGAGGTGCTGTCTCGGAAGTTTCACCAGATCTTTCACGCCATGCCTGCCGACGAGTCCGCGGTGTCGGTCGTGCGCCAACATGCCGACCTCGTCGTCGAGCTGGTCCATCAGGACGGTTCGATCAGGCGGGCGCGGATGAGCAAGTCAGCGCTGATCCGCGAGGGCGATCCGGTGGCGTTGGCGGCCTTCCAGGATCTCACCGAGAAGCTGTGGTCCGAAGAACTCTAGGCCGGGGAGTGGCGCAGCGACTCGCGCGCGAGGAACTCGCCGAAGTACGGCAGCGACTCGTCGCCGACGATGGCGGGCAGCAGTAGCGTCCAGGTTCGCGCGATGCGCTCGACGAGATCGGCTCCGCCGCTCGCTGCGTTCGAGATCAGTTCGGCGCCCAGCATGGCCCCAACAATCACTTCGGCGACGGTTTCCGGGTCGAGCCCTTCGCGCAGATCCCCCTCGGCGATCGCCTGCCTGGCCTGCGTGACCATCTCCGACAGCAGATGGCCGTGGGTGAGTGCGGTTGCGGTGTTGAACTCGCCGAACGCCCGCAGGAGCTGAGCCCCGGTTCGAACCATCTTGTCGGTGGTGATGAGGTCCGCGACCACGAACACCCCGTGGATCATGTTCTCGAGTGCCGGCGACGACGGCTCGCTGATGCTGCGGAAAGCGGCGAGAGCGGTGTCGGCGGCCTCCTCGATGATGGCGGTGGCCAGCGCCTCCTTCGAGTCGAAGTGGTAGTACAGGGCGCCCTTCGTCATCTCCGCACGTTCGATGATGTCGCCGAGTCCCGTTGCCTGATAGCCGACCTCGGCGAAGAGCCCCACTGCGGCGTCGACGATCCGCTGCCTGGTGGCCTCGGACCTTGCCTGGCGGACCATCGTCCGGATCCTAGTTGATCAGCCCATCGGCTTGGCATTCTTGATCGCCAGCGCGATCCTGCGCTTGATGAACTGGTTGAGGTAGGCGATGCGGTCCGGGTTCGCGAAGCCGGGCAGGGTGAGCGCCCAGGTCTTCTGGAGGTCGGTGAAGTACCGCTGCGGGTCGTCGATGTCGCTGGTCTGGCGAAGCCCCACGAACGCCGACACGAGCAGTCGGCTGATGTCTTCGGGGTCACCGTCGGCCACCACGTCGCCGTCGGCGATCGCACGACGGATGACTTCGGCGAACGCCGACGTCCACCCACCGAACACCCGTGCCTGGACCCCGTCGGTCCTGCCGATCGACTCGAGCAGGTTCAGGGCGGCCCTACCGAAGTCATCGCCGATGTCCCCGGCGACGATCAGGCACGAGATGTCGACGAGCGTCTCCAGGCCGGACAGCTTGCGGGAGAGCACCTCGCTCATCGACTTGTAGCCGAGCGCGCTCTGGCGATCGATGATCGCGAGCGCCAACTCGTGCTTCGAGCGGAAGTGGAAGTACATCGCACCCTTGGTGACTTCTGCCTGCGCAAGTATGTCGTCGAGGCTCACCTGGCTGTACGACTTGCGCGCGAACTCATGCGACGCCGCCCGCAGGATCTGCAGCCGTGTCGCGTCCGCTCGCCTGTCGAGCTGCTCAGTCACTGCGGGACCTCGGGATCTGCACGGGGGACGGCTGCCTGACGACCGCGTCTGGCTGCAGTTCACCGCTGATTCTGTCACCCGGGGCGATGCCATAGCGTATCTGACACTCAATACCGAAAGTCACACATCTGCCTGCATATCATTCAGAAGGTATGTAATCTGTCGAATGTGATGACTCTTGGTTCGCCGCCCGGGGGTTGTGCATTTCGGGAGAACGCCATTGCTCAATGGATCGTTGAATACGTTGCCATAATCCGTAATGGCAATGTTTTCTGCCCATATTTACCGACTGTTACTGCGTCAATTTGGTCATTTACCGCAACTGGCAATTAGGGGATGAATTGCTATGAAATGGGACGAGCGGGTAGACATTCTTTGCACCGGGTCGGGCCTCGGCGGCCTGGCCACGGCGATCGCCGCGGTGGACGTCGGCGTTGACGTCTTCGTGGCCGACTCGGCGGGGATCGACATCGGAGACGACGAGACCAACCGGTACTTCGGCGAGCTGTCACAGGACCTGTGCGTGCCGGTCCATCGCGCGGCCGCCGTCGACACTCCGATCAGGGACGATCTGGCCCCTGCCGCGTGGGGCACCCGCCGGGTCGAACCCTTCGTCGGCTCCCGGCTCCAGGATTGGGCGGCGAACTGCCTCGCGTCGCCGTACGGGTTCATCTACAGCCGGGTCGGTGAGCGCAAGGCCGTCACCATGCGCTCGAGCTGCGGCGAGTCCTTCGAGGTCGCAGCGATCGGATCGGTGGAGGTCGGCCCGGATCAGCCGAAGGTCGTCCTTGCCGACTGGGTGTCCGCACAGGCCAGGGATCGGGGTATCGAGGTATGCGCCGACAGCCCACTGCAACGCATCGTCTTCGAGGGTGGGCGAGTGCTGGGAGCCGTCCTCGACACGCCATCAGGACGACGCGCAGTGCGTGCGCGCCATGGGGTTCTGGTGGCCACCGGCGGCCATGAGCTTGGTGCCGCATGCGATCTGCCCGAGACCGCGACGTTGCAGGTGAGCATCGTGCGTCAGGCGGCCAGCCGGTTCGGCCGGGTCGAGCTGCTGACTACCCGGCCGCCCAGCGGGACCCCGCACACTTCGTGCAGGCCGATTTATCGGCACCTGACCGGCGCGGCCCGCGAGACCCGTCAGAGCCGGTCACCGCACTGGCGCTGCGGAGAACTGCACCGGTATCCGCCGCTGGGCCAGTAGCGACTCCATCGCACTGCCCGATACGGGACGGGACAGCAGGAAGCCCTGCGCCCGATAGCAGCCGTGGCGCAGCAACGTCAGCGCGGCTTCCTCGGTCTCGACCCCCTCGGCGACCAGCTCGAGACCGAACGACTCGGCCAGCGCGATGACGGCGCGCACGATCGCGAGATCCCCAGGGTTCGTCCCGAGCTCCCTCACGAAACTCTTGTCGATCTTGAGCGTGTCGACGGGCAGGGACTTCAGATGCGACAGCACGCTGTAGCCGGTGCCGAAGTCGTCGATGGCGATCTGGACGCCGACGTCCTTCAAGCCCGCGAGCGTGATCCTGGTTGTCTCGATGTCCTGGACAACCACGTTTTCGGTGATCTCGAGGCATACGGAGCCGCCGTCGAGTCCGAACTCGTCGATGATGCCCGCGACCGTTTCGACGAAGCCCTCGGTGACCAACTGCACCGGTGAGACGTTGATGCGCAGGACCGCGTCCTCTCCGATGCCCTTCGACCGCCACTTACGGAACTCGGCGCAGGCCGCGCGCATCACCCAGCGGCCCAGTTCACCGGCGAAGTTGATCGACTCGGCCACCCCGATGAACGCGTTGGGGGAGAGCAGGCCTCGCGTCGGGTGCTGCCAGCGCACGAGGGCTTCGAACGCGAGGATGTCGCCGGTGCGCATGTCGACTTCGGGCAGGTAGTGCAGTACCAGGGCACCGTTCTCGATCGCGCTCTGAAGATGCAGCTCGATGTCGTTGCGGAACTCGCCCTTCAGCGACATGTCGTCGGAGAACACCGCGATCTTGTTTCCGCCGGAGCCCTTGGCGGCGAGCAGGGCCTGGTCGGCCCGACGGAGCAGGTCGGAGGTGGTGTCGCGGCCCGGCACCCCGAGCGCGACGCCGATGCTGACGGTGCGGGTGAGCATCTCGCCGTCGATCGACACCCGCTCGCGCAGCATCGCTTGCAGCCTGCCGGCCAGGGCTTCCGCCTCGTCTGCCGTCATCGGGGCCACCGGGACGACGACGAACTCGTCGCCGCCGAGGCGGGCGATCAGGTTGGGCCCTTCTGTGCCTTCGCGGAGCCGCTTTGGCGAAAACCCGGATGAACCAGTCGCCGGCCGTGTGACCCAGATAGTCGTTGATGGCCTTCAGCCGATCCAGGTCAAGGAACAATGTCGTCACCGGCCCTGGCTGTCCGGGCGCCAATCGCTGGTCGAGGTGAGCCAGCAGGGCGCGGCGGTTGTTGAGCCCGGTCAGATCGTCGTGCTCGGCCAGAAATCGAAGCTGGTCCTCGGCCGACGATGCGCGCCTGCAGCTGCGCGAACAGCGATGCGATCGCCTTGAGCGCGTTCAGCTCTGCGGGTGTCCACTCCCTGTCGCCGAACTTGATGAACCCGAGCACGCCCGTGGTGACATCGCCGGACAGCATCGGCACACACGACATCGACGTCGCGGGGATGTTGCGGCCTTCTTCGATGGTGCGTCTGATAGTCGTCGGTCGACGGCTCGGGGCGAAAGACGACGGGTTCCTTCTGGTGCTCGCAAAGCGCGAACACCGGGTCGGCATCGTCGAAGTACACGACGCCGAGCGGGTCGGGATCCGGTATGTCCGGCCGGACCGGCCACTCCGCGACCAGCTTCGTCGCGTCGGATGCTGTGGTCGTTGTGCCGCAGAAAGCTGACGTCGACCCCGAAATGGCTGACGAGGTCAGCCAGGACTCGCTGGCTAACCTCGGCCGAGGTAGCCGCGTTCACCGCCATCAGCTCTGTCGCGACGGCGGTGACGACTTCGTCCAATGTACGAGCCACGTTTGCTCCGGGGTCGGCTGTTATGCCAAGAGAGTACTGGTAACAGCGGTCCTACGCCGACTCCGTACCGACGTGGCGGGCGCATCAGCGAACCGGAGCACCAGCGCCTGTGACTCGTCGGGTGCGGTAGCTGTGAGGTCACGGAATTGGTCTTGGAGCCGCAGCAGAGCCGGTGCATGTGCGGGCGAGAGTTTATCCAGGTCCTCCCGATCGTGGGCATAGAGAAACACCGGTGAGATCGGCTGCACCGCCAGCCCGCGCTGTTGGGCGACGACCCACACCGCTTCGACCGCCGAGCCTGCCCGCGCGTAGTCGGTCAGGTCCCGACCGTGGATCGACACCACGGCGAGGCAGCGAGCTGGCGAGGATGCGCTCGCGGGTGTCGGCGCCCAGCGCTGAGCCTGCGTCCCATTCTGCGAGGTAGGCCATGACTTCGGGGCGTCGGAGGACGTCGAGCTTGATCAGGTCGGCTGGATTCAGTTCCAGGCTGTTCACGTCGATGCCCGAGTCCTGTGATCCGTCGCCGGGCCAACGAACCTCCGAGATCATCTCGGCGTGCAGGCGTGGGGTCAGATACCGGATGCGGTCGCTTTCGCCGAGAATCGCCGCCGCCTTCTCGACGTCGTCACGCGCTGTGAGGAGGTGCAGTCGTGCGCCCTCGCGCCGGGCGGCGGCTTCCAAGGCGTCGGCGAGGTCGGCGGGCAGGGATACCGGTTTGCCCTGGTGGCGGTTGGTCTCCCGGGCGAGCATCGGTTCGTACAGCGCGGCAAGCTCGGAATCGGATTCATCCGAAAAGCGCACGACAGCGCGCAACGGGCTCGCGTCGTCACCGAGTTCGAAGGTCACGGGCCCGAGGATCCCGTCGGCGGCCGCGGCCACCCGGGCGTTGAACGCCGCCGAGCCGACCGCGACAGCGCTCGCCCGATAACCGACGTCCATCGTCGACGTGTACTCGGGTGCGAGCGCAATGGAGACCGAACCGTCCGGCGTGGAAATGTGCCAGGGCTGGGCGTTTCCGCCGGACGGTGCGCGAACCGCCGCAGCGATGACCCGCTCGACGGCGTCGGCCGGTGTGGGGTCGGTCTGCGGGTCTTGGATGTTCGCCGAGGTCGGTCTCGACGCGGCAGGGTCGTCGATCTCGTCGAGGCCGTGTGCGACGTCGATGCGCAGCCTGCCGGACGACAGTTCCTCGCCGAGGCCGATTCTGCGCACCGCCTCGGCCACCAGCGTCGCGCTCAGTGCGACCTCGCCGACCAGCTGCGGCCAGGTGGCCAGGGTGTTTCCGACCTCGACCAGGGACGCGGCCATCCGCGGCGACAGCCGCGCGCCGTCCATCATGCGCAGGGCATATGGCACCTTGTCCTGGCTCGGCAATTCGGCCAGCTCCGCGAGGTCTATGTCGCCGAGCAGTCCGTGAATCATCGGCCGCTGCGGTTCCAGATCGAATCGCTCGACGTCCAGGAGACCGCGGTCGCCGGTGGCCATCAGCACCGGTATCCGGCGCGCACGCGCGGCCGCTCGGACGAGAAGCTTGGTGTCCAGGGAGTCGCATTCCTCGACCAGAATGTCGATGCCGTCGAGAAATCCGTCGACCGAGTCCGGCGTGATGCCGCGGCTGAACACCTCCACCGGGAGGTAGGGGTCGAGTTCGGCGATCCGTCTGGCCGCCAGTGTCGCCTTGTTCGAACCCTGGTCGAACACCGCCGCCGGGACGCGGTTGAGATTGCGACAACTCCAAGTCGTCGAAGTCGGCGAGGCGCAGCCCGCCGCACAGTCCCTCCTGCGCAAGGGTGTATGCGACGGTGTGCCCGACGCTGAGCCCGACGATCCCGATCCGGAGCAGTGCGAGTCGGTCCTGCTCCTCGGCTGTGATCAGGTTTCGGTTTCGGTCCAGCCGCACTGCGCGGTAGCCGCGCGGACCCAGGACACTCGCGACGATTCGTCGCCAGGGGTAGTAGACCCAGCGTTTCGGCTCGGAGATGACTTCTGGGTCGGGTGGTGGGCGAAGCCGGCGCAACTCATCGCGCTGTTCGTCCCACTTGTCTATGAACTCGATGCCGGAGTCGGCCCGCAACTCCGCTAACACTCGACGGTCGTGTGGCTGCTCCTCAACGAGAACCGTTGCGCTGCAGTGATCCCCGCCGGCTGAGGTCACAGGCCGCTTCCGAGTGCCCGCGCACCTTCGTGATCGAGCTGACGCGCCAGGATGGCCATCTCGTTGAAGATCTTCGAGACCTGTTCTGGATCAGCATGGTTGGTGAAGGTGCTGCGGTCCCACCACATCATCTTTGTACGGTATCGGTCATCCGGATATGGCGTAGCGGGAATCTTCGAGGCCACCACACCGCCCGACGTGCGCCAGCGATCAAGGATGTGCGATCCCGCTGTCGCAACGACGAACTGAGCGTCCAGCAGCGCCATGGTGGGAAATGGCGTGCGGGCCAGGGTGCTGCTGAGCGATCGGCGCAGGCTCGGGTCGTCGGAGACCCAGGCGGTCTTCATCTCCACGACACCGAACGGAATGCGGTCGGTGAGCATCTTGGTTACGGTGCGCAGCCCGGGCCGGTCTTCCCATTCGACGATCGCGTGCGATTCCTCGGCCGACGCCAGCGGCCCTTTGGCCCGCAAACCGCCCACGACCTCTCCTTCGTCGTTCACCGCGGCGTGAAACAGCTGGGTGTTGGCCTCGTCGAGCAGCGAGTCCATGTCCAGTGCCCGTTCGACCCCGTGCTTGTGATAGCTGCGGACCGCGCCCTCCACGAAATTGGCCCACAGGGCCGGATCGGCGGACGGCGTTGAAACAACCAGAGTGCAGCTTGTGTCGGAATCAAACCAACTGACTCCCCCTTCAAGAAAGTCAGAATTCTGCCGTTTGGCACTGAACTGAGGAACGGTCATTTTTGTCCGATCGTTAGGGCAGCGGCGATCAAAGTCGTCGAGTTGTCGCACCTGCCGGGGAAGCATTCACACGCGGTCTATATGAATACCCAGGCATCGAGTATTGCGCTTTTGACGACGGTTATTCCAGCTAGCGAGGCAATCTTGTCCTGCAAAGATTCGCTTGATCAGCTACATTGTTTGCGGGCTATCACGATCAAAATTGCTGGGCAATCGTCGTACACGTCAATTAGCGCAGATTAGTTGGTATTATGCGAATTCGTGGCGAACGAATGTAGGAAACTGAGACAGTGAATTTGCGTTGCCGTAAATCTAGGCCAAGGTGGTAGCCAGTTGCCTCGGCAGCGAGGTAGCGAGTCGCATATCGCCGATGCTCCCGCGATCCGACGAGCTTTTCCACCGTAGTCGGCTGCCCGCCGGTCGCCGGAATGAGACCCTGATGATGTCCAGAACGGATGGACGCAACTTGGGAGGGGCTTGAGGGGATGTCCGCCGGAACGGATGTCGACCCCGAAACGGGCGAGTATCCGGCACAGGGCAGCGGAAATCTGCCGACCAAAGACGTCGGTCGGCTGCTGCTGCGGTGCGCCGACCGTCCGGGCCTCGTCGCGGCGGTCAGCAGCTTCCTGGCGGCGTCGGGCGCCAACATCGTGTCGCTGGATCAACACGCCACCGAGCAGTCCGGCGGCACCTTCATGCAGCGGACGATATTTCACCTGCCGGGGCTGACAGCGGCCCGTGACGCGCTCGAACGCGATTTCGCAGATCAGGTTGCCAGCCGCTTCGACATGGATTTCCGGCTGACCGAAGCGGCCAAGCCCAAACGCGTCGCGATCCTGGCCTCCAAAGAGGACCACTGCCTGCTGGATCTGTTGTGGCGCAACCGCCGAGGTGAGTTGGACATGTCGGTGTCGATGGTCATCTCGAACCACCCCGACCTCGCCGAGCAGGTTCGGCCATTCGGTGTTCCGTTCCTTCACGTCCCCGCGACGAAAGACATACGGGCAGAAGCCGAACAACGGCTGCTCGATCTACTGCGCGGCAACGTCGACTTGGTGGTGCTGGCCCGCTACATGCAGATCCTCAGCCACGGCTTCCTGTCCGAGGTGGGCTGCCCGTTGATCAACATCCACCACTCGTTCCTGCCCGCGTTCATCGGCGCAGCGCCCTACCGGCGGGCCAAGGAACGAGGCGTGAAGCTGGTGGGTGCGACGGCGCATTACGTCACTGAGGAGCTCGACGACGGACCGATCATCGAGCAAGACGTGGTCAGGGTCGACCACCGGCACTCCGTCGAGGATCTGGTTCGGCTCGGCGCGGACGTCGAGCGGGTGGTGCTCTCTCGAGCGGTGCTTTGGCATTGTCAGGACCGCATCATTCGATACGGCAACCAGACCGTCATCTTCTAGCGCATCAGTATCGGGTCGACCCCTGGTCCACAGATATCTCCTGCGCCGTGACGAGCTTCGACTCGTCGCTGGCCAGCCAGCACACCGCGTCGGCGATATCCTCCGGCTGGGCGACCCAGCTCGGCAGGAACGGCGTCAGCATCTTCATCAGCACATGATTTCCGTCGGCCTCGGCCGCCTTGGCGATCGCCGCAACCATCTCTTCGGATCCCATCTCCGTGAAGACCGGACCGGGATGCACGCTGTTGACGCGAATCGAGTGCTTGCCGAGCTCCGCGGCGAACGCCCGCGCCATCCCGGTAACTGCGTGCTTGCTTGCGGTGTAGTGAATCATGAACGGCTGCAGCTTGATTCCGGCGGCAGAGCCGATCAGGATTATCGATCCGCCGCGGCCACCATCGATGATGTGCTGCGCACCGGCCATCACCGTGTTCCACGTGCCCGTGACATTCACGTCCATCACGTCGCGAAATGCCTCGGGGGTGATCTCGTTCCACGCGGCGGGGGCCGAGATCCCGGCGTTTGCGACGATGACGTCGAGCCGGCCCAACGCAGCGACACCATCGTCGACCGCCTTGCGCAGTCCTTCGAGATCTCGGGTGTCCACAGCGGAGGTCAGGATGCGACGCCCGGTGGCCTCGACGAGGCGGGCCGTTTCGTCGAGATCCTCCTGTGTCGCCGAGGGATAGGGAGCGCACACGGGCAGCTTGCCCGCGAGATCGATCGGCGATGATGTCGGCGCCTTCGCCGGCCAGCCGAACGGCATGCGCGCGGCCCTGACCCCTGGCGGCGCCGGTGATGAATGCCACCTTGCCTGTCAGGCGGGCCGTCATGCCTGGGCGCCCTTCACGAGATTGCCCCCGATGATCAGCCGTTGGATCTCACTGGTGCCCTCGTACAACCGCAGCAGCCGAACGTCGCGATAGATCCGCTCGACCGGGACCTCGCGCATGTAGCCGCTGCCGCCGTGTACCTGCACCGCGAGATCGGCTACCTTGCCTGCCATTTCGGTGCAGAACAGCTTGGCCGCCGACGGCGCGATCCTGCGGTCCTCGCCGGTGAGCCAGAGTCGCGCGGTGTCGCGGACCAGTGCCCGTCCGGCCATGACGCCCGTCTGCTGGTCGGCGAGCATCGCCTGTACGAGTTGGAAAGTCCCGATCGGTTTCCCGCCCTGTGTGGCTGTTGCGGCATAGGCGACGGATTCGTCGAGCGCGCGTTGCGCGATCCCGACAGCCAGTGCGGCGATGTGGACCCGGCCACGGGCCAACGACGTCATCGCTGCCCGGTAACCGATGTCCTCGCTGCCGCCGATCAGCGCGCTGTCTGCGACTCGAACGTCGGTGAAGTTCACGTCGGCCGTCCAGGCTCCCTCCTGGCCCATCTTGGCGTCCTTGACGCCGACGTGAACGCCCTCGGAGTCCGCAGGCACCAGAAAGACCGCGATTCCGGGGCCGTCGTCGTCGGCGGGCCGGGTGCGCGCGAAGACGACGAACAGATCGGCGATCGGTGCGTTGGTGATAAAGCGTTTGTCGCCGTTGATGATCCAGCCGTCACCGTCGCGAACGGCCTTCGTCCTCAGGCCAGATGGATTCGATCCGGCTCCAGGCTCTGTCAAGGCGAAGGAGGCCACTTCACCGGTAGCCAACCGCTCTAGCCACTGCGCCTTCTGCTCGTCGGTGCCGAAGCCGACGAGCACCTGCCCCGCGATGCCGTTGTTGGTGCCGAACATCGACCGCAATGCGAGCGAGGTGTAGCCGAGTTCCATCGCCATCTCGACATCCTGGGCGAGATTAAGGCCGAGCCCTCCCCACTCCTGCGGGATCGCGTAACCGAAGAGCCCCATCTTCTCGGCCTGTTCGCGAAGGTCGTCGGGCACTCGGTCGTCGGCGAGTATCTCCTGCTCCCGCGGGACGACGGCGGTGCGAACGAAATGACGAGTCTGGGCCAGGATCTCCCCGAAATCCTCGTCGCTGACTTCTGCGGTGGTCATAACAGCGCTTGCTCCTTCGGCGAGTGGATGCCGCGTGATCCGAGAAATCATATATGAAATATGATATGGCTCTGCCGGGCCCCTTGTGGCCGAAGTACAGCTGAGGATGGGTGATCACGTGTCATTGCTGGCAGGTCAGACAGCGGTCGTCACCGGCGGTGCGCGCGGGTTGGGTTACGCGATCGCCGAGCTCTTCATCGCCGAGGGCGCCCAAGTGGTGGTTGGCGATCTGGATCTCGCAGCGACCGAGGCGGCCGCCAAGGAACTCGGGCCCGACGCGCTTGCCGTCCGATGCGACGTGACCAAGGGCGCCGAGGTCGACGCGTTACTCGGTGCGGCGGTCGAGCACTTCGGCGGCCTCGACGTCATGGTCAACAACGCAGGCATCACACGCGACGCGACGATGCGCAAGATGACCGAGGAGCAGTTCGACGAGGTCATCTCGGTGCACCTGAAGGGCACCTGGAACGGCACCAAGGCCGCCGCTGCGATCATGCGGGAGAACAAGCGCGGCGCGATCGTGAACATGTCGTCGATCTCGGGCAAGGTCGGCTTGGTCGGCCAGACGAACTACTCGGCGGCCAAGGCCGGGATCGTCGGTCTGACGAAGGCCGCCGCCAAGGAGCTGGCACACCTCGGTGTGCGGGTCAACGCGATCCAACCGGGGCTGATCAGATCCGCGATGACCGAGGCCATGCCACAACATATTTGGGATCAAAAGCTGGCCGAGGTGCCGATGGGGCGAGCCGGTGAACCGGCTGAGGTGGCCAAGGTCGCGCTGTTTCTCGCCAGCGATCTGTCGTCGTACATGACCGGGACCGTTCTCGAGGTCACGGGTGGGAGGCACATATGAAACACAGCGACGTGGTGATCTGCGAACCGGTGCGCACACCGATCGGCCGCTACGGCGGCATGTTCAAGTCGCTGACGGCGGTCGAACTCGGGGTGACGGCGCTGAAGGGTCTGCTCGACCGGACCGGAATCGCACCCGACGTGGTGGACGACGTGATCCTCGGACACTGCTATCCCAACAGCGAGGCACCCGCCATCGGTCGCGTGGTCGCGCTCGACGCCGGCCTGCCGGTGACGGTGCCCGGCATGCAGGTCGACCGGCGCTGCGGATCCGGTCTGCAGGCCGTCATCCAGGCGAGCCTGCAGGTGGGCAGCGGCGACAACGATGTCGTCGTGGCGGGCGGCGCGGAGAGCATGAGCAACGTCGCGTTCTATTCGACCGATATGCGTTGGGGCGGCGCTCGCTCCGGAGTGACGGTGCACGACGGCCTCGCCCGCGGGCGCACCACGGCGGGTGGGCGCGACTATCCCGGTGCCGGGCGGAATGCTGGAGACCGCAGAGAACCTGCGCCGCCAGTACGGCATCTCGCGACAGGAGCAGGACGAGTTGGCGGTGGCGTCGCACCAGCGGGCGGTGGCCGCGCAGAAGGACGGCGTCCTCGCCGAGGAGATCATTCCGGTCACGGTGCGCACCCGGCAGGGCGAGGAGCTGATCGACACCGACGAGCACCCGCGTGCCGACACGACCGTCGAGTCGCTGGCCAAGCTGAAACCCGTTCTGCGGCAAGGATGATCCGGATGCCACAGTGACAGCGGGGAACGCCAGCGGGCAGAACGACGCCGCCTCGATGTGCATCGTGACGACGCCGGAGAAGGCCGGCGAACTGGGTCTGACGCCCGCTGGTCCGGCTGGTGTCGTGGGGCGTGGCGGGCGTGGCCCCCAACATCATGGGCATCGGGCCGGTCCCCGCGACCGAGGCGGCGCTCGGCAAGGCGGGTCTGACGCTGACAGACATCGACCTGATCGAGCTCAACGAGGCGTTCGCCGCGCAGGCGCTGGCCGTGATGCGGGAGTGGGAGTTCACCGAGGCCGACCGCGAGCGGACGAACGTGCACGGGTCCGGAATCTCGCTCGGGCACCCGGTCGGCGCAACCGGGGGACGGATGCTCGCCACGCTGGCGCGCGAACTCAACCGGCGCGAGGCGCGCTACGGACTGGAGACCATGTGCATCGGCGGCGGGCAGGGTCTTGCCGCGGTGTTCGAACGAGTCGGCTCATGACCAAACTCGCTCAGACGCTCGGCCTGACCGAGTTCCAGACCGAAATCATCGCCAACGTACGGCAATTCGTCGACAAGGAGATCATCCCGAACGCCCAGGAGCTCGAGCACGCCGACACCTACCCGCAGGACATCGTCGACCAGATGCGCGAGATGGGCCTGTTCGGCTTGATGATCCCCGAGGAGTACGGGGGCCTCGGGCGAGTCCCTGCTGACCTACGCGTTGTGCGTGGAGGAGCTCGCGCGCGGCTGGATGAGCGTGTCCGGCGTGATCAACACCCACTTCATCGTGGCGTACATGCTGCGCCAGCACGGAACCGAGGCGCAGAAGCAGCGGTTCCTGCCTCGGATGGCTACCGGGGAGACGCGTGGCGCATTCTCGATGTCCGAGCCCGAACTCGGCTCCGACGTCGCGGCGATCCGCACGCGGGCCAAGCGCAACGACGACGGCACCTACACCATCGACGGCCAGAAGATGTGGCTCACCAACGGCGGAAGCTCGACGTTGGTGGCGGTGCTGGTGCGAACCGACGAAGGCGCCGACAAGCCGCATCGCAACCTGACCGCCTTTCTCGTCGAGAAGCCGACCGGTTTCGGGGAAGTCGCGCCGGGGCTGACGATCCCGGGCAAGATCGACAAACTCGGGTACAAGGGCATCGACACCACCGAGCTGATCTTCGACGGCTACGTGGCCGACGCCGACGACATTCTCGGCGAGACGCCCGGTCAGGGCTTCTTCCAGATGATGGACGGCATCGAGGTCGGCCGGGTCAATGTCTCGGCGCGGGCGTGCGGTGTCGGTATCCGCGCCTTCGAACTGGCGATCCGGTACGCCCAGCAGCGCCAGACCTTCGGCAAGCCGATCGCCGAGCACCAGGCGATCGCATTCCAGCTGGCCGAGATGGCCACGAAGGTCGAAGCGGCGCACCTGATGATGGTCAACGCCGCCAGGCTCAAGGACTCCGGCGAACGCAACGACGTCGCGGCAGGCATGGCGAAGTACCTCGCGAGCGAGTTCTGCTCGGAGGTCACCCAGCAGAGCTTCCGCATCCATGGCGGATACGGGTATTCCAAGGAATACGAGATCGAGCGGCTGATGCGCGACGCCCCGTTCCTGTTGATCGGCGAGGGCACCAGCGAGATCCAGAAGAACATCATCAGCAAGCGACTGCTCGCCGACTATCGGATCTGACCGTGACCGTTCCGGAATTCGCCACCCGGCCACAGCTTTCCGAGGCTGTGGCTCGGTACGTCCGCAACCGGATCTTCGATGGGACGTACGCCGCGGGCGAGTACGTACGACTCGACCAGCTGGCGGCCGAGCTGGGAATCAGCGTCACCCCGGTGCGCGAGGCGCTGTTCCAACTGCGCGCCGAGGGTCTGCTCGACCAGAAGCTCCACCGCGGGTTCGTGGTGTTGCCGGTGACGGGCCGCGACATCACCGACGTGTCCGATGTACAGGCGCACATCGGTGGCGAACTCGCGGCGCGCGCCGCGACGAACATCACCGACGACCAGGTTCGCGAGCTGGAGTCGATCCAGGAACAGCTGGAGGCCGCCTACGCCGGCGACGACCATGAGCGGGCGGTTCGGCTCAATCACGACTTCCACCGTGCGATCAACGTCGCCGCCGACTCGCCGAAGCTGGCTCAGCTGATGTCCCAGATCACCCGCTATGCACCGGAATCGGTGTTTCCCGTCGTGGCTGGTTGGCCGAAACGGTCGATGAAGGATCACCGGCGCGTCGTTTCGGCGCTGGCGAAGCGCGATCCAGAGCAGGCCCGTGCAGCCATGTCCGAGCATCTCTCGTCGGGCGCCACGCCGTTGATCAACCACCTCAGACAACGCGGCGTGATCGACAAAGACGGTCAGCGGTCGGCGTCGGTGTAGCGGATGATGCCGCGGATGTTGCGGCCCTCGAGCATGTCGCGGTACCCGTCGTTGATCTGCTCGAGGCTGTACTCGCGGGTGACCATGTCGTCGAGGTTCAGCTTGCCCGCCTGATACAGCGACAGCAGCATCGGAATGTCGTACTGCGGATTGCCGTGGCCGAAAATGCTGCCCTGCAACCTATCCCGAGGTCGCACAGGTTGCGCTGACCGGCCTGACACGACCGGCACACGCCACAGGACGGGATGAACGATGCTGCGACGTGATCGCCGGGTTCGAGATCCTCGACGCCATCGCCGACTTCGACGACGACACCGGCGCCCTCGTGACCGCCGAGCACCGGGAACGCCGCCACGGGGATGTCGCCGGTCACGACGTGCTGGTCGGAGTGACACATCCCGGCGACCTCGAGTGCGACCTTCACCTCGCCCTTGCGGGGGTCGCCGATCTCGATCTCCTCGACCGACCATGGCTGGTGGAAATCCCAGATCAGTGCACCTTTGGTTTTCATCGGCCAGCCTCCAGTCGGGTGGTCAACATCTTTCTCAGTTCCGCGACGTCGACCTTGCCGGTCCCACCGCGGGGAATGGCGTCGTCGGAGTCGACGACGCAGCCACACCGTCGGAACCTTGAACGAACTCAGCAGCTTTCGTGCCGCCGTCCTGAGGTGGTCGACCGGCTCATCGCTTATCACCACCGCACCCACCGCGCCCGAGACGTCGGTGACGAAGGCGTTCTGGACGCCGTCGATGCTTCGGAGCGCCTGCTCGACCTCGCTGGGGTAGACGGTGGCGCCGCTGACCTTGAACATGTCGTCGGATCTGCCGTGGTAGAACATGAACCCGTCGCCGTCGAGATGGCCGAGGTCGCCGGTCGGGTAGAAGCCGTCGGCGGTGAACACCTCTTCGCGACTTCGTCTGCAGATGCCGCGCAACGTGTTCGGCCCGCGGATCTGGATCATCCCGATCGTCCCGGCCGGCACGGGTTCGCCGGTGTCGAGGTCGACGATGCGTACCTCGGTGCCGTCGAACGGTTTGCCGCAGCTGCCCCACGCCGACGGTGGCATGTCGGTGTCGGCGGGGTATCCGCAGTAGGGCCCGAATGCTTCTGTCATCCCGAACAACTTGGCGCGAGCGCCGGGCTGCGGCGCGCAGTTCGGGTGGCAGCAGCGCCTCCAGGCTGCCCGGCCGCAGCGCTGACAGGTCTGCGCCGACGGAGTTCGATTGGCGGGCAAGGGCTTCGGCCTGGTCGGGCCAGCCGCGAAACAGTGTCACCCGCTCGCTTTCGAGCAGGCGCAGTGTGGTGTCGGGCCGCGGTATCTCCTCGGTGATCAACGTTGCCCCGGCAAGCAGTGCCGACAGTATGCCGCTGCCGAAGCCGCCGACCCAGAAGAACGGCATCGGCAGGTACAGCCGGGTGTCGGCGTCGATGCACCGGGCCGCGAGCCCGGACTGCACGGCTCCCAACGCATTGCCGTGCGAGTGGATGACGCCTTTCGGCGGCCCGCTGCTTCCGGAGGTGAACATGATGACCAAGGTGTCTGCAGAAGTCACCGCACCGGTGATCGCGTCGACGGATTCGGCCGCGGCCGCGGTGGCCGAGGGCACCTGCTCGGGGGTCCAAACATGTCGCAGCGCAGGAAGGTCGTTCGGTGAGTTCAGTTCGGACTGGAGCTCGTCGTGGTAGCGGCGCCCGCGGAACTCCTCGACGGCAACCAGCATCTGCACGGAGGCCACCCGCAGTTGCGCGACCAGTTCGCGCGGCGCCAGCAGGGTGCTCAGCGGAACGAGCACGGCTCCGATTCGGGTCAGGGCAATCGCGGTCTGCACCCACCGAACACCGTTGGGCATGATCAGCCCGACCCGGGTGCCCTTGGTGACGCCGGCATCGACGAAACCGGCGGCGATGTCTCGCGTCGTCATGTCGAGTTCGCCGTAACTTATCCTCGTCACCGGGTCGATCACCATCGGCTTGTCTGCGTGCTCGGCGGCCCGGAGCCGGACGAGTTGGTCGATGGTGGAGGGATGATCAGGCATCGAACACCGCCGCGAGCCTCGTCATGTCGACCTTGCCGCTGGAGAGCAGCGGTATCTCCGAAGGCGCGAGCGCGATGATTCGCCTGGGAATCTTGTACGCGGAGAGTTCCCGCTTGAGCCCGTGACGGAGCGCGGATTCGTCGATGTGGTCCTCGGTGACGACGACCGCGACCACCGCTTGTCCGCGGTCCGGGTCGGGGATGCCGAAAACGTGGGCGGTTGCGCCCCCGCCGACGCGGGCGATCGCCGTCTCCACCTCGGCCGGAGTGACGTTGGCGCCTGCGGTCTTGATCATCGAACCCCGTCTGCCGAGGAAGTAATAGAACCCGTCAGCGTCGGTGCGCACGAGGTCGCCGGTGTGAAACCAGCCGTCGTCGTCGAAGCATTCTTCGCGGCTGCGTTTGTGGTAGCGCTGCATCACGTACGGGCCGCGGACGCACAGCTCGCCGTCATCGATCTTGGCCTCGAATCCCGGCGCAGGCCTGCCGAAAGACCCGCGTCGGTGCTCGGGCTGGTCGGATTCGTCGCCGCTGAGCAGCACGACGCCGCCGGCTTCGGTGAGGCCGAGCATGTTGTGCCGCAGCTCGGAATCCGATGGTCGCGCCTCGGGCGCCATGATCGGATACAGATTGCCGCGGCGCATGGACGACAGGTCCCGGGTGGCGATGCTCGGATGGCGGGCCAGGTGCGCGATCCCCGCCGCGAAACCATTTGTCACAGTGGGGCGTTCGGCCTCGAGAAGCTCGAGTGCCTCTCCGGCGTCAGTGGCGTTGGAACACACCAGCGTTGATCCGGCGACCAACGTGGCCAGCAGACCGAACGCAAACCCGCCGATCCAGAAGAACGGCGAGTTGCAGAACAGCCTGTCCTCGGCCGTCAATCCGCGAACCGCGTTGAGGCTCTCCTGATGTTCGAGCAGGGCGGCGTGGGTGTGCAGAACTCCCTTCGGAGCTCCGGTCGATCCCGACGTGTAGATGATCGCCAGCAGATCCGAGCCGTCGACGTCGCATTCCATCGCCTCGAACAGCGACCGGTCGGCGGCATCTGCCGGTTCGGAATCGATCAGCACATGACTCAGCAGCGGAGTAGCGGTCCGGTCGATGTCGGACAGCCTCTCGCGGAAGTCGTTGCCGCGGTGGGTCGCCGCGGCGAGCAGGATCGCGGTATCGCTGTGAGCGAGTTGATGGCGCAACTCCGGGGCCGTGGCGAACGTCGTGAACGGGATGACGACGGCACCGATCCGGGCGGCGGCCAGCATCGCGACCACGAACTCGCCGCCATTCGGGTGGAGCAGGCCGACGTGGGTGCCCTTACCCGCGCCAAGGGCGATCAGGCCGCGGGCCAACTTCGCCGACCGGCGTTCTGCGTCGGCATAACTGAGGCGGTCATCGTCACAGACCAACAGCGGGTGCGTGCCTCTGGTGTCCGCCTGCCGTCGCAGGACCGCGCCGATGGTGTGCGACTTACCGGCCACGGATAGCGCTCAAGTCGGGCTTGCCGGACGGCGTGCGCGGTAGCGAATCGACGATCGTGATCTCCGTCGGAATCTCATAGCGCGCCAGCCGGTTTCGCAGGAAATCGAGCAGCTCGTCGACGTCGGCGGATGCGGCTTCCCGCAACTCCACCACGGCAACCGGTGTTTCCCCGAGGCGGTCGTCGGGCCTGCCCACCACGGCCGCACCCTGCACGGCGGGATGGCTTTCCAGCGCGGCCCGCACGTCGTCGGGCATCACCTTGAAGCCCCCGCGGATGATCGCCTGGTCGGCTCGTCCCAGGATCCACAGAAAGCCGTCGTCGTCGATGCGGGCCACGTCGGTGGTGCGCATCCAGTCCGCGGACGGCCCGAGCTGACCCGGCTTGACCTCGAGCAGACCCGGTGCATCCGGGCCGAGCGGATTACCGTCGTCGTCGACCACCCGCAGTTGGGCCCCTGGATTGGCGCGCCCGACGCTGCCACGCTTTTGCTGCCAGTACTTCTGATGGTCGGCGAGGGTCCACCCGGCGACGCCCCCACCGAATTCCGTTGCGGCATAGGAGGTGAGGACGGGAATGCCGAACTTCTGCTGGAAGGCGTCGGCGTCGTCCGCGGACAGCGGGGCGGTGCCCGAGGTGACTGCGCGGATGCTGTCCAGGTCCTCGCGGCGCAGGTCGGAGTGCAGCACCATTCTCAACGCGGCGGGCACCAGCGACACCGCCCTGGGACGGTGTCTGCGCACGGCGTCGGCCCACCGGTCCAGATCGAACCGGTCCAGCAGTACAAACGGTCTGGCTTCGGCGATGCATTGCAGCACCCGGAACACACCGCCGATGTGCACCAGAGGTGCGTTCACGATCGCCACGCCGCTGCGGACTTCGGTCGGTGTGGGTGACTGGTTCGGGTCGGGTCCCATGACACTGCGCGCCAGCATGTCGTAGGTGAGGTCGATCCGCTTCGGCGGTCCGGTGGTGCCGCTGGTCAGCATCCGAACGCCGACACCGGGTCTGGCCGCGTCGCGAGGTTCGCCGGCCGTGAACAGCGGCTCGTCGTCGGTTGTCGATATCGATATGACCGCGGATCCGGATGCCCGCCCGGCCAGCTTCGTCAGATCGCCGGAGTTGCCGATGATGACCGGCAGTGCCAACGTCTCGATGTCGTCCTTCGTGCGGTCGTCTCCGCGGGACGGGTTGATGGCGACGACGGTGCCGCCGGCCAGCAGGACTCCGAGGAGAGCCGCCACATGCGCCGGGTCGTTGCGCAGCAGGATGCCGACCTGGCCGCGGCCGTAGACCAGCGTTGCGATCTGACGGGCGAGCGTGCCGAGCTGTCCATACGAGAACCATTGGCCCTCATACTCGATCGCGGGCTCGTCGGGAGCCAGGTCCAGTACGGCCGCGATGCGTCGGCGCAACGGGTGATCGGCCATCACCTGATCCGTGGTTCGGGTTTCTTCGGAGTTCCCTGATTGGCGAGTTCGGCCGTGCCGAGCGGGTTTCCCAGTCGGGTGTAGATCAGCCCCTGCTCCAGCGCCGCGCGGTAGGGCTTGTCCAGGGACTCCCAGATCGCCTTGACGGTGCCCTGTGTCGCCGACGGCGGCTTGGCGGCTATTGTCGCGGCGATCTCGTGGGCGCGCTCCCACAGCCGATCCACCGAGACCACCTCCGACACGAGCCCGATTCGAAGCGCGGTGTCGGCGCCGACACGTTCGTCGTTGCCCAACAATGCGATTCGCAGTGTCTCCGCCAGCCCGATGCGCCGCATCAGCCCGATCGGCTCGAGCGCGCAGACCAGGCCGGCCGACACGTGCGAGTCGAAGAAGGTCGCGTCCTGCGAACAGATCACGATGTCGGACTCGTTGACGAAGTAGAACGCGCCCGCGGTGCACATGCCCTGCACGGCGCACACGACCGGTTTCCACATCTTCTGCCACTTGGGGCTCAGCGGCTCGCCGGGGTCCTCGTGGTTCCACACGTTGTCGGGCTGGCCGTAGGGCGTCTTGATGTCGAGACCGGCGCTGAACGCGCGAGTGCCCGCCGCGCGCAACACCACCGCGTGCACCGAGTCGTCGAGTTTGACGATGCGCCAGGCGCGGGCCATCTCCTCGCACATCGTCCTGTTGAACGTGTTGAGTGCATCGGGCCGGTTCAACGTGATGGTGGCGACGTGGTCGTCGCCATCGACGTCGAGCAGGATGGTGTCGAAGGTGTCGCTCATCGGCATTGCCAGTTCGGTGCGCGTTTCTCGACGAACGCCCTCGGCCCTTCGAGCGAGTCCTCGGTGTGCAGGTTGCGCTCGCGGAAGGCCTCCGCCAGGATCTCAGCGTCGTGCAGCGGCAGGTCGAGCGATTTGTGGATGGCCAGCCGGGTGCCCCGAACAGCCAGCGGCGCATTGGAGTTCACGATGTCGGCGATCTCGTGCGCGCGTTCGAGCAGCCGCTCGTGCTCCACGACTTCGGTGATCATGCCCAACTCGTATGCGCGCTTGGCGTCCATCCGCTCGTGCTTGCCCGTCAGCGCCATGCGCAGTGCGACGTTCCGTGGCAGCACCCGGGCCAGCCGCACCATCTCACGGCCGGCCACCAGTCCGATGCTGACGTGCGGATCGAAGAAGGTCGCCTTGTTCGATGCGATGACGATGTCGCCGGTCGTCACCCAGTCCAGGCCCGCGCCGCAGCAGATGCCGTTGATCGCCGCCAGCACCGGCTTGGCCATGCGGCGAAACGGCGGCGTGCCCTCCTGCGGAGCCTCCCATTGGTCGTAGGTCGACAGGTACGGCCGTTCGTTGATGACCTTGCCGTCTTCCGGGATCTGCTTTGCGTCGGCGCCCGTACAAAACGCGCGGCCGGTGCCGGTGACGATGAGAAGCCAGACGTCATCGTCGTTCTCGGCTGCGTCATAGGCATCTCGGAGCTCGGTGATCATGTACGGACTCAACGCATTGAGCGCATCCGGGCGATTCAGTGTGATCGTGGCCGTGTGCCCGTCGACCTCGTATCTGATCGTGTCGTACGACTTAGCGGCCATCGATGTTCCCTTCATGAAGTCGCTTCTCGGTCATCGGCCGTCGAACTCCGGTGTGCGCCGTTCGCGGAACGCGGCCAGCCCTTCCTTGAAATCCGTTGTCCGGCAGGACAGCTCCAGATTGAACAGCTCCTGGTTCATAGCCTGGGGCAGGGTGGCGTGCTGGCCGTAGTGAATCGCCTGCTTGGCCAATCCGATTGCCACCGTCGGGCCCGAGGCGAGTCGTGCCAGCAGATCCTCGACGACCTCGTCCAGTTCGGACGGCTCGACCGCGCGATGGATCAGTCCCCAGTCCTCGGCATCGCTCGCCGTGACCTTCTCGCCGAGCAGCAGCATCCGCTTGGCACGGGTGAGACCGATCAGCCGGGGCAGCAGCCACGTCGAGCCGGAGTCGGGGCTGAAGCCCCTGGTGATGAACGGCTCCCAGAACAGCGCATCGTGGGCGGCCACGGTGAAGTCGGCGGCCAGCGCGAGGTTGCAGCCGAGGCCGACGGCCCAACCGCGCACCGTGCACACCACGGGGAGCTGGATGCCGTGCACCAACTCGATCAGCCGGTGGGCGGTGTGGGGAATGCGGCGGACCAGGTCGCCGGTGCGCGGCCGTTGCCCACCGCTGTTGGTGGCCACCCAGTCCGCACCCGCGCAGAAGTCGTCGCCCGCGCCGCGAAGTGAATGGCGCGCAGCCCGTCGTCGGTGGCGGCTTCCGTCAGCGCGTCGACGAGTGCGTCGATCATCGAATGGCTGAGCGAGTTTCGCCTGGTCTGGCGGTCCAGCGTCAGTCGGAGTACCGCGCCGTCCCGGTGGGCGCTCACCGAGCCGTCAGCGGAGCCGACCTCTTGACTCACCGCCGGGTCCCTTCGTCAGCCAGTTATACGGATACCCATACAGTAGGCTATACCATTACTATCCTATACAAGATAGAAAGGAAAGCCGGAATGGCGGACGGCGACACAGCCCGATTCGGCGAGCAGCCGCTCCCGCAGACCGTCGCCGCCGCGGGTGCGCTGCGGCGACTCGCCGGCCTC
The DNA here is from genome assembly GCA_963813275.1 of uncultured Actinomycetota bacterium. Lineage (GTDB taxonomy): Bacteria > Actinomycetota > Actinomycetes > Mycobacteriales > Mycobacteriaceae > Mycobacterium. Next base: position 906,789 of record CAWEYH010000014.1, read on the forward strand.
CTGCTCTCGCTGGAGCACCCGCATCCGGCCGTCGACGCCATGCTCACGCAGTTGACCGATTGGGAAAGCGAGTTGCGCGAAGCCGCCTCGCCGGACAGCACGCCGCGCATCGGTGTCGACGGTGCGCACACCCAACGGGTCTATCTCTCGCACGCCTTCGACATCGGCGCGTACAACCCGTGCTTCCCCGAGTACACGTTCGACCGCATCGACGCCGAGACCGCCGAGGGTCGGGTCACCTTCCCGGTTGTCTACGAAGGCCCACCGGGCCTGGTGCACGGCGGTTTTCTCGCAGTCTTCTTCGACTGCGTCATCCAGCACCAGAATTGCGCCACCGCGCTGTCGGGCAAGACCCGTTCGCTGAACGTGACCTTCCGCCGTCCGACGCCCGTCCTGACCGAGTTGCGCTTCGACATCGTCCGCTCACAGGCCGACCGCGGAGTCACGTCGACGGCGCGGCTGCTGCTCGACGACGAGGTGCTGTGCATCGGCGAAGCCAACACACTGGCGCTGTCGCCGGACAAGCTCACCGGGTTCAACTTCGGCAAGCGGCGGGCCTGACCCCGTGGAGTTGCAGGGGATTCGCCAGCCACGCGTCGCCGAGATCGTGGCGGCACGGTTGCGCGAGGAGATCCTGTCCGGCCGCCTGAAAGAGGGCGACGTGCTGCCGTCGCAGGAGAGCTTGTTCCAGGAGTTCGGCGTGAGCCCGCCCGCGCTGCGGGAAGCGATCCACATCCTCGAGACCGACGGGCTGATCTCCGTGCGGCGCGGCAACGTCGGAGGTGCGGTGGTGCACCTGCCGTCGGCGGCGCGCACCGCACACATGATCGGCATGGTCCTGCAGACCAGGGCCTCCACACCGGCGGACGTCAGCGAGGCGTTGCTTCACCTCGAACCGATCTGCGCGGGGATGTGCGCATCGCGCGAAGATCGAATGACCGAAGTCGTGCCACACCTACAGGCCGAAATCGACCTCCAGACCGAGCAATTCGACGACCTGTCCCGGTACGTGCCGAATGCGCGCCGCTTTCACGAAGCGCTGGTTTCCCGCTGCGGCAATGAGCCGATGATCCTGCTGATCGGCTCGCTCGAAATGGTCTGGTCGGCACACGAGTCCTCGGTGTGGAGCGACGACGACGTGAACCACAAGACCATGCGCGCCGCACTGCGTGACCACCAGAAGCTGCTGGATGCCATCCGCGACGGAAACGCCACCCGAGCGGTGCGGCTGGCGCAGGACCATCTCGCCGCGGCGCGACGCAACACGCTCGCCGCGGGTGCGGACAAGACCATTGAGGCCAAACTGATTTCGAGGAGTTCAGGACAATGACTGCTTCCACCGACGATCGCGTTCTCTTCGACGTCGATCAGGACAAACGGATCGCGACGATCACGCTGAACAACCCCAAGCAACGGAACTCCTACGATCGCCGCGATGCGCGATGCCGTCGCCCGTTGCCTGGACACCGTCGCCGAGGACGACGACCTCACCGTCGTGCTGCTGCGCGGAACCGACGGGGTCTTCAGCACCGGGGCGGACATGAACAACGCCTACGGCTGGTACGGAAAAGGCGAGCGAAGGCAAAGAAGAGTCAGCCCGAGTCAACGGCGGCGCCTGACGGTCGACCGCAAGTCGTTCGGCTTCTACCACAACCTGATGGGCTTCCCGAAGGTCACCGTCGGCGAGATCAGCGGCTACGCGCTCGGCGGCGGCTTCGAGATGGCCTTGATGACAGACATTTCCGTCATCGCACGCGACACGCAGATCGGCATGCCCGCCACCCGCTTCCTCGGTCCCGCGCTGGGCAGCCTGCACATGTTCTTCCACCGCCTCGGCCCGGTGCTGGCGCGTCGCCTGCTGCTGACCGGCGACATCATCGAAGCCGGCGAGGTCGAGCACCTCGGCGTCTTCACCGAGACCTGCGATCCGTCGAAGGTCGCCGCGCGGGCGCGGTACTGGGCCGAGAAGGCCGCCAAGATGCCCGCCGACGGCGTCGTCATCGCCAAGGAGGCGTTCCGACTCGTCGAACAGAGCCAGGCGTATCAGGGCGAGGAGGTGGCGAGCTACCTGTTCCATGCGTACGGCACCAACCTGCAGTTCGCGACGGGCGAGTTCAACTTCGTCAAGACCCGGGCGGCGCACGGCACGAAAGAGGCGTTCCGCCTGCGTGACGAGCATTTCCACGTGCCCGAGCCGGAGTGAGCGCGGTCACATACTGATGGCGATACAGTATCTGCTACTTTTGTAACGTCGCTATTACCAAAAGCTGAGGTCGGAGAACATGGGCACACCCGTCATCGTCGGCGCCGCCAGGACGGCGATCGGCCGGTCCTTCAAGGGGACGCTGGTCAACACCCCGCCGGAAACCCTGATCACGACCGTCCTTCCGGAGGTCGTCCGCCGATCCGGTGTCGACCCGGCCGCCTTCGACGACATCATCTTCGCCGAATCGCACTACGGCGGCGGCGATCTCGCCCGCTATGCCGCTACCGCGACCGGTATGGACGACGTTCCCGGTCAGTCGGTCAACCGGCACTGCGCGGGCAGCCTGACCGCGATCGGCAACGCGGCGGCGCAGATCGGCTCCGGCATGGAGCGGGCACTGGTCGCCGGCGGGGTGCAGTCGCTGTCGATGACGCCGCTGATGAACTGGCGCATTCCGGGTCCTGAGCTGAAGTTCGAGGAGCGCTGGATGCCGCCGACGCACGTCGAGACGCCGGACGCGCCTGCCAAGGACATGTCGATCACCGTCGGGTGGAACACCGCGCAGTCAGTCGGCATCACCCGCGAGGAAATGGACGCGTGGGCGGCGCGGTCGCATCAGCGCGCGATCGCCGCGATCGACGCGGGCAAGTTCCTCGACGAGATCATCCCGATGAAGGTGCAGCAGTTCGACGGGTCGGTCGTCGACTTCAGCGTCGACGAGCACCCGCGTCGCGACACCACCGTCGAGAAGCTGGCCGGGCTGAAGGTGCTGCATCCCGAGATCGAGGGCTTCTCGATCACCGCGGGCAACAGCAGCGGCACCAACGACGCCGCGGCTGCGGTTGCCCTCGTCGACAGTGACTACGCCGACGCCGAGAAGCTGACCAGGATGGCCACCGTGAAGGCTTGGGCCGCAGCGGGTGTCGCGCCCCGCGACTGCGGGCTGGGTGCCGTGAAGGTGATCGGCAAGGTGCTCAGCGGGCCGGACTCAAGCCGTCCGACGTCGCGCTGTGGGAGATCAACGAGGCCTTCGCCTCCGTGCCGATCGCGGCGTGCCGCGAATACGGGCTCGACGAGGAGCTGGTGAACTTCTCCGGAAGTGGCTGCAGCCTCGGACATCCCATCGCCGCATCGGGTGCGCGGATGGTCACCACGCTGGTCTACGAACTGCAGCGGCGCGGCGGCGGCATCGGCGTCGCGGCGATGTGCGCCGGTGGCGGCCAGGGCGGCGCCGTCGTCATCGAGGTCTAGCGATTTCGGCGTGATAAGTGTCGCTGAGCGACAGAAATCACGCCGAAATCACTTCTTGGCGGGCTTGCGCGCCGCTTTTGCCTGCCTGTTGCCTGCTTCGATCAACCGCTCGGCATGGTCGAGTATGCACTCGAGGCCGTATTCGAAGTTCTGATCGTCGGAGGCGCCGATGCGATGGCCCTCCCTCGTGAGCTGCGCCAGCAGTGGCGCGTTTTCGCGATCGATGACCATGGTCTCTTCGAAGTCGCCTGCGCCGTCATTGGATCTGTTCTTGTCGTAGAGCCGTTGCAGCACAACGGATCCGCGGACATGCACCGACACCGCCGAGTAGGTGTCGAACGCGTCCTCGGGCGACAGACCCGCCTCGGCGAGGCTTTCGATGGCCTTCTCGACGGCGACGACCCCGAGCTTGGCGGCGCGCGGGCTCAGCGCCGACCTGATGAGGATGAGATCGCACAGAATCGGGTTGCCGAGAAACGTCTTTCGCATGGTGCGCGCATGGTTGGCCAGCGTCTCGCGCCAGTCCTTGGCTTCCACATACGGCGTGGCGAACACGTACTGCTTCAACGCGCGGTCCGTCATCGCGTTGAGCAGATCGTCCTTCTTGCGGAAGTACCAGTAGATGCTCGTCACTCCGACACCGAGGTGCTTGCCCAGCAGCGGCATGCTGAGGTTGTCGATGCCGACGTCTTCGGCGAGCTCGAAGGCGCCCTTGATGATGTCGTCGGGATTGATGGACCCACGTTCGCGTCGCTGACGCTTCTCCGCGGTTGCCTGCTTGGCCACTAAGGGCACCTCCATCAACTCAAAGCCGGATGCGAATGTAGCGGACCACTGTTTCGATCTTCTACTGTAAGTCCTATAGTAAGCTTTTCTGGCGAATTCTGGCGCACCTCGACGGGACGGTCATGGATCTCGGTTTTGCGAACGCAACTGCGGTGGTTGTCGGCGGCGGTCGCGGAATGGGGAATGCAGCAGCCCGCTGTCTGGCCGACGACGGTGCCAGAGTAGCCGTCATCGGCCGGACCAAGGCGGTTCTCGATGCGGCGGCCGAGGACCTGGCCGCCCGGGGCAGCCCGGATGCGTTGGGGTTGGTGGCCGACACCACCGACGCCGATCAGGTTCAGCGGGTGTTCGACGAGTTGAGCGAGCGGTGGAACGGCGAACTCAACGCGCTCGTCAATGCGGTCGGACCAAGCGCCATCGGCACATTCGACGACCTCACCGACGACCAGTGGCGGCAAGCCGTCGACGAGGGCGTGCTGGGAATGGTGCACTGCGTGCGTTCGGCGCTTCCCCTGCTCCGGAAAGCGGAGTGGGCGCGCATCGTGAACTTCTCCGCGCATTCGACGCAGCGGCAGAGCGTCATTCTGCCCGCCTACACCGCGGCCAAGGCGATGGTCAACAGCGTCTCCAAGAACCTGTCACTGTCGCTGGCCCCCGACGAGATCATGGTGAACGTGGTGTCTCCGGGAAGCATCGTGTCGGAATCGCTTGCCGGCTGGGCCGAATCGGTCGGCGTCGACGGAAGCGACCCGTATGCGGTGATGTCGGCCATCGACAAGCATTTCGGGCACCCGGCGCATCTGCCCCGCGCCGGTCTGCCGCAGGAGATCGGGCCGGTGGTCGCATTTCTTGCGTCACGACGCAACTCGTACATGACCGGCGCGAACATCAACGTCGACGGCGGCAGCGACTTCACCTAGAGGAGGCGGCATGGCAACAGCACGTGACGCGCGCGAGTGGGCCCGTTCCACATTGCGTGGAATCGGCAACAGCCTCTACACACCGTTCTGCGGCAAGGACGGCGACGACATCGACTGGGATGCATATCGCACATTGGTGCGCTACTGCGTCGGCGACTTGAAACACCCGATGCTGTGGACGACCAGTGGCATCGCGGAGTTCTGGTCGCTGACGATGGTCGAGCGGAAACAGTTGCTGGAGGTCGGCAATCGAGGAGGCTCGCAAAGCGAACCCCGATGTCGTCGTGCAGGCGTGCACCGCGGCGACGTCGGCGAAGGACTGCCTCGACCTGACGCAGCACGCGCAGCAGGCCGGCGCCGACATCGTCTACATCCAGACGCCGATGATGGAGGCCCACGGCGGAGAGGGAGTGCTGAACTTCTTCCGCTACATCGCCGATCGCACCGATATCGCACTGGGCATGTTCAACTCGCCGTCGTCGGGCTACGTGTTGACGCCCGCCGAAGGGGCCCGCATCTACTCCGAGATCCCGGCCGTCTGCGCGACGAAGGAAGGTGCATTCCGCCCTGCGAGCAGCCGAATGCTGCACGAGCTCGCGCCGAACCTGACGATCTGGGAGTGTGACCTGACCGTCTATCGCGCGGGCTGGTTGCGAGCGGGCATTGTCGGTCCGGCGCAACTCGGCACGGCGGGCTATCTGTACGAAACGCCGGAGCAGCCAATAATTTCCGAGTATTGGGACCTCGTCTGGAACGACAAGCTGATCGAGGCCATGGACTACGCCGAGAAGTCCGGGCTGGACCAGTTCGGCATCGACATGGGGTCGTGGTTCACCTGCTATCCCGGTCGGCCGGACTACTTCACGCATTGGGGTGGGGCCTTCAAGTACGCGGCGTCGGTGCTCGGCCTGCCGATCGGGGATTACCCGCATTCCCGGCCACCACAATGCGAGTTCCCGCGGCGGGCAAAGCGCAGATCGACGCTGCGTATCGCCGGTACGGACTGGTCTCCGCCTGACCGAAACGGCGATTGCGGAAGGCGCTACCGATAGGTGTACAGTAAGTCCATTCAACTTGCTCGGAATCGCAGCGCAGGAGGTCCGCCCGGTGAGTGCCGACGACCCGGTCCTCTACGAGTTGCTGGACAGCGGCGTGGCCGTGCTGACCCTGAACCGTCCCGAGCGGATGAACGGGTGGGGCGGTGGCCTCGCGGCCAGGTTCTACTCGCTGCTCGACGAAGCAGAGGCCGACCCGAACGTGCGCGCCATCGTCGTCACCGGCAAGGGGCGGGCGTTCTGTGTCGGCGCCGACCTTGGCGGCCTGTCATCGATCGAAGGCGCGACCACCGACGGCGACACCGATATTGCCAAGTTGGTCGGCGAGCGGCATCCGCATTTCGTGGCAACGCTGCGCAAGCCGGTGATCGCCGCCATCAACGGGGCGTGCGCAGGGATCGGGTTGACACAGGCGCTGATGTGCGATGTCCGGTTCGCCGCCGAGGGCGCGAAATTCACCACCTCGTTCGCCCGTCGCGGGCTGATCGCGGAGTACGGCATCAGCTGGATACTTCCGCGGGTCGTGGGCTGGTCCAACGCAATGGACCTGCTGCTGTCCGGCCGCGTCTTCCTGGCCGACGAGGCCGCCGCGCTCGGACTCGTCAACGAGGTCGTGGCGCCCGAGGATCTGCTGGCCCGGGCGATCGGCTACGCCGAGGACATCGCCGCGAACTGCGCGCCCAGTTCTCTGGCGGTGATCAAGCAACAGGTGTACGCAGACAGCATGCGCGATGTGTTCGAGGCCAGCGACCACGCCGAGAAACTGATGCACGAGTCGGTGCAACGGCCCGACTTCATCGAGGGCGTCACCGCATTCTTCGAGAAGCGCACACCGAACTTCCCGCCCCTGGCGGACTGACGAGGCGGCACAGGAAGGACACCAGAGCATGACGCTGGACTACAAGGCGATCGACGTCGACAACCACTACTACGAGACGACCGACTCGTGCACCCGCCACCTCCCCAAGGAGTTCAAGCGCCGCGGCGTGCAGATGGTCCAGGACGGCAAGCGCACGTTGGCGGTGATGGGTGAGCAGGTCAACCACTTCATTCCCAACCCCACCTTCGACCCGATCATCGAGCCTGGCTGCCTGGACCTGCTGTTCCGCGGCGAGATCCCCGAGGGCGTCGATCCGGCGTCGCTGATGAAGGTCGACCGATTGGGCGAGCATCCCGAGTACCAGAACCGCGACGCGCGAGTGAAGGTCCTGGACAAGCAGAACCTCGAGACCGTGTTCATGCTGCCGACGTTCGCCTGTGGCGTCGAGGAAGCGCTTAAGCACGACATCGAAGCCACGATGGCGACGGTGCACGCCTTCAACCTCTGGCTCGACGAGGACTGGGGTTTCGACCGGCCCGACCATCGGATCCTGTCGGCGCCGATCATCTCGCTGGCCGACCCGGAGAAGGCGGTCGAAGAGGTCGAGTTCGTGCTCGGGCGCGGGGCCAAGCTGATCCTGGTTCGGCCCGCGCCGGTGCCCGGTGTGGTCAAGCCGCGGTCACTGGGCGACCCGCTTCACGACCCGGTCTGGGCCCGGCTCGCCGAAGCCGGCGTGCCGGTCGGTTTCCACCTCTCCGACAGCGGCTATCTGGCGATCGCTGCGCTGTGGGGCGGCAAGGCGACGTTCGAGGGCTTCGGAAAGAAGGATCCGCTCGATCAGGTTCTGCTCGACGACCGCGCCATCCACGACTCGATGGCATCGATGATCGTGCACCAGGTTTTCACCCGGCATCCGAAGCTGAAGGTCGTCAGCATCGAGAACGGCTCGTATTTCGTCTACCGGTTGATCAAGCGACTGAAGAAGGCCGCCAACACCGCGCCCTACCACTTCAAGGAGGACCCGGTCGAGCAGCTGAGGAACAACGTCTGGATCGCGCCGTACTACGAGGACGACGTGAAGCTGCTGGCCGAGACGATCGGCGTGGACAAGATCCTGTTCGGCTCGGACTGGCCGCACGGGGAGGGGCTGGCCGACCCGATGTCGTTCACCGCCGATATTCCCCAGTTCCCCGAGTTCAGCGCGGAAGACACCCGGAAGGTCATGCGGGACAACGCACTCGACCTGCTCGGCGTGAACGTTTCGGCCGCCTAGCTATGGGTGAGTGGACTCTCGGGGGCGTCCTCGACGCCATCGCTGAGGCGGTCCCCGACCGGCTGATGACGGTCTGCGGCGCGCGGCGCAGCACGTTCGCGGAATCGGCCGACCGCACCCGCCGGCTGGCCAACTTCCTGGCCGCCAGTGGATTGGGCGCTCACCGTGAGCGCACCGAGCTCCAGAACTGGGAATGCGGGCAGGACCGCGTCGCACTCCTCATGCACAACGATCTCTATCCCGATGTGGTGATCGGTTGCCTGAAGGCGCGCACGGTTCCGGCGAACGTCAACTACAACTACTCGCCTCGCGAAGTCGCCGAGCTGTTCGACTACCTGCGCCCGCGCGCTGTCATCTACCACAGGTCATTCGGCCCGAAGTTCGCCGACGTCCTGCCTCCCGCCTCCGCGGACCTGTTGATCTCGGTCGACGACGGCAGCGACGTGCCGGAGTTGCCGGGGTCGATCACACTGGAAGACGCGCTGGCGCAAGGGCATGACGACCACGCGATCACACCGTCGCCCGACGACGTGATGATGGTGTGCACCGGTGGAACGACGGGCAGACCCAAAGGCGTGATGTGGCGTCAGAGCCGACACGTACGTCGTTTCGATGAACGGCGCGGATCACGGCTCCGTCGACGAGATCCACGCCAAGGTGCGCCATGGCGGGCAGCCGTGGTTCGCCGTCTCACCCCTGATGCACGCGGCCGGAATGTGGACGGCGTTCGCCGCGCTCCTCAACGGACTGCCGGTGGTGCTTTACGACAGAACGAGATTCGACCCGCCCGCCGTTCTCGAGACGGCGCAGCGCGAGAAGGTCGGAATGATGACCATGGTCGGCGACGCCTACGCGGGCCCGCTGGTGGAGGAGCTGCGACGGGGCGACTACGACCTGTCCACGATGTTCGCCATCGGCACCGGGGGAGCTGCCACCAACCCGAAACACCAACGGGCACTGCTGGAATTGCTGCCGCAGATCACCCTGATCAACGGATACGGGTCCTCGGAGACGGGCAATGTCGGCTTCGGGCGCAGTCAGCGCGGCGACGAGAAGGACACGTTCGAGCTTCGCGAGGGGGCGTTGATCCTCTCCGAGGACTACAGCCGGTTCCTGGAACCCGGTGACGCGGAGATCGGATTCGTCGCCCGAGCCGGCCGAATACCGCTCGGCTACTTCGACGACGAGGCCGCTACGCGCAAGACGTTTCCCGTCGTCGAGGGCACGCGTGTCGTCATCTCCGGCGACCGGGGATCACTCGCGACCGACGGGACGATGAATCTGTTCGGCCGAGATTCACTGGTCGTCAACACGGGTGGGGAGAAGGTGTTCGTGGAGGAGGTCGAGGAGGTGCTGCGCGCACACCCGGCCGTTGCCGACGCCTTGGTGGTGGGCAGGCCGAGCGAACGCTGGGGGCAGGAACTCGTCGCGTTGGTTGCCCTGCGGGATGACGCTGAGGCGGCCCATGAACCTCTTCACGCTCACTGCACATCGCACCTGGCGCGGTTCAAGGCGCCGAAGGCATTCATCTTCGTCGAGCAGGTGCACCGTCTCGGCAACGGCAAGCCCGATTACCGGTGGGCGAAACGAACCGCTGTGCAACAGGAGTCGCTGACATGACGCACAAAGCGATCGACTGTCTGATCAACGTGCACTTCGGCGAGACGGAGAAGCAGCCCACCTGGATGCTCAAGGTGCGTGACGACTATTTCAAGGGACCGGAGTCGATGTTCGCGCCGGTCGACCTGTCTGAACTGCTAGACGAGATGGACGAGCAGGGCGTGCAGAGGGCGATTCTGATGGACAACCTCGCCAAGCCGTCGGTCACCGCACGCAAGTTCGCCGAATCGCGACCCGACCGGTTCGCGCTGGCGATGGGCGGGGTGAACCTGCTCAAGCCGATGCCGTCGCTACGGGAGCTCAGCGCCGTTGTCAGCGACCTTCCGGTGGCGTATGCCGTTGTCGGGCCCAGCTTCTGGGGTGACGGTCAGTACCCGCCGAGCGACGCCGTCTACTACCCGCTTTACACCAAGTGCGCCGAAATGGAGTTGCCGCTGTGCATCAACACGGGACTTCCCGGGCCACCGATCCCCGGTGAGGTGCAGAACCCTATTCATCTCGACCGGGTCTGTGTGCGCTTTCCGGAGTTGAAGCTGTGCATGATCCACGGTGCAGACCCGTGGTGGGACATCGCGATCCGGCTGATGATCAAATACCAGAACCTGCACCTGATGACCTCGGCCTGGTCGCCGAAGCGGCTGCCCGAGAGCCTGCTGCACTACATGCGCACCCGCGGCAAGAACAAGGTGATCTACGCCTCCGACTGGCCGGTGCTGAAGATGCGCCGGGTCGTGCCCGAGGCGCTCGCGCTCGATCTGCCCCCAGATGTGCTGGACAACTATCTGTACAACAACGCTCGCGATTTCTTCTTCGGAGAACAAGACGACAGCGCACGCGAGGAGCAAGGGGAGCACTGACGATGGACCGTTACGAGCTGCGCAGGCTGGACTACAGCCTCTCCGAGGATCATCAGGCGATCCAGCACGCGTACAAGCAGTTCTTCAAGACACACTGCCCGATCGAAGCCGTGCGCGCCGCAGAGGAATCCGGGTTCGACAAGAGCCTGTGGGAGCGCCTCTGCGCGATGGGTGCGACCACTATGGCGCTTCCGGAGTCCGCGGGCGGGGATGGCGCGACGCTGGTCGACCTGACGTTGGTTGCCGAGGAGATCGGTCGTTCGCTGGCGCCCGTACCGTGGATCGACCATGTTATTGCGGCGCGCCTGCTCGCGCGACTGGGAGGGGTGGACTCCGAGCTCGTCAACGGTAAGCAGCTGGCCGCACTCGATCCGCAACAGGAGAGTATGTCCGGGGTTCGGCTGATCCCTATCGGTTCGATAGCCGACCAGATCCTGATTCGAGACGGCGAGCAGATCGAGCTGCTGACATTCGGGACGCGCCCGGTCAAGGTCGACAACATCGGCAAGCTGCCGATGGCGTGGGTCGACCCTGCCGCTGCCGATAGCCGGACGGTGATCGCCAGCGGCGCCGAAGCGCTGGCGGAATATCAACGGGCGCTGGATGAATGGCGGGTGTTGACCGCGGCGGCGTTGGTGGGCCTTGTCGAGGAGACCATGACGATCGCGGCGGAGTTCGCCAAGAACCGCTACACGCTCGGGGTGCCGATCTCCACACTGCAGGGCATTTCGCATCCGCTGGCCAATATCGCGATCACCGTGCAGGGCGGCCGCAACCTGGCGCGGCGTGCCGCGTGGTTCCTCGACAACGAGCCCGACGAGCGCCGCGAGCTGGCGCCGTCGGCGTTTGTGTTCATGGCCGAGGAGGCGTCGAAGGCAGCCACCATGGCCGTTCAGGTCCAGGGCGGCCTAGGGGTTTCGGCGGAAGCGGCGGCGAGCGCCTATCTGGTGCGTGCCCGCGGCTGGGCGCTGGCAGGCGGCGACCCCGGTGCCAGTGCGAAGTACATCGCCGAGATCGTCGCGGCGCGCGAGAGTGGGGGAGCGAAGTAATGGATTTCTCACGGGTCGAGCTGTCGGACGACGACCAGGCGTTCCTGCAGGAGTCACGCTCGCTATCTGCGCGAACTGGTCACCGAGGACGTCCTTCGCCGTGACCGCGAGACCGGCGACAACTTCGACGAGGGTGTGCACCTGGCCCTTGGCAAGGCGGGTTACCTTGCGCGCGAATGGAAACCCGAGTCCGAGGGCGGATTCGGCCGGGTGCGTAAGCGGATCTGGGAGCTGGAGAAGCGCCGGGCGCACGTGCCGTGGGTGACCTTCGGCACGACGGCCATGATCGCTCGCTCGGTGCAGAAGTACGGCTCACCGGAACTGGTGGCCGACGTGATGCCACGCGTCCTCAGCGGGCACGTCCGGTTGTGCCTCGGCTACACCGAGCCCGAGGGCGGATCCGACGTCGCCACGTGCAAGACCCGCGCAGTGCGCGATGGCGACTCCTGGGTCATCAACGGATCGAAGATGTTCACCACCGGCGCGCACAACTGCCAGTACGTCTTCCTCATCACCAACACCGATCCGGATGCGCCGAAACACAAGAGCCTGACGATGTTTCTCGTCCCGCTCGACTCGCCGGGCATCGAGATCCAGGGCATCCGCACCGTCGACGGCGACCGGACGAACATCGTCTACTACAGCGACGTCCGCGTCGACGACAAGTACCGACTCGGTGACGTGAACGACGGGTGGACGGTGGTGCGTGAACCGCTCAACGTCGAGCACGGCGACGTGGAAGCCGCAGCGGACGGGCTGCAGGACGTGTCGATCATGATGCACCAGGCCGGGTTCATGGCGACCGCGGTCGACAAGGCGGCGGCCAAGGTAGCCGAAGCCGATCCCAACGGTCGCAGGCTCATCGACGACGGGTCGGTGGCATATCGCCTGGGGCGCAGCGTCGCTCGGATGGAGGCGTCGCTCTCGGCGACGAGCATCTTCGGCCGGGTCGCGCTGGCACAGACGATGCGCGACATCTCGCCGGACCTGATGGACATCCTCGGCACGGCCGCCTCACTGCCCGTCGGCGCCGACGGCGCGGCCGATGACGGCGGCGCCGAGTACGTCTATCGATTCGCGCCGCTGGTCGGCATCTACGGCGGCACGCTCGAGGTGTTCCGGAACATGATCGCGCAGTATGTCCTCGGGCTGGGGAAGCCGAACTACTCGCCGCCCGCGGACAAGAAGAAGGCTTCGTGACGCCTGGGCCGACGCGGCGGCGCAAGGTCCTTGTGATGGGCGCGACCGGCTTCGTCGGATCCCACGTCACCCGCAAGCTCGTCGAGCGGGGTGACGACGTACGCGTGTACCTGCGCAGGTCCAGCCTGACGGTGGCCATCGACGACCTGGATGTCGAGCGGTGCTACGGCGACCTGTACGACGAGAACGCGTTGCAGGCGGCCATTTCCGACCGCGACGTGGTGTTCTACTGCGTCGTCGACACCCGCTTCTACCTGCGCGACCCGGCACCGCTGTTCGAGACCAATGTCGAGTGCCTGCGGCGAGTACTCGAGGTGGCCGCGCAGGCGGACCTGTTCCGGTTCGTCTTCTGCAGCACCATCGGCACGATCGCGATCGCCGAGGCAACCGAGTGCGTCACCGAGGACATGCCTTTCAACTGGCCCGGCAAGGGCGGCGCCTACATCGAGTCCCGCCGACAGGCCGAAGACATGGTGTTGCGCTACGCCCGCGAGCGGGCCCTGCCCGCCGTTGCGATGTGCGTCTCCAACCCGTACGGACCGGGAGATTGGCAACCCAGCCAAGGCCAAATGATCAAGGCGGCCGCCCTCGGAAAAATGCCCGCGTACGTCAAGGGGGTGTCGACGGAGGTGGTCGGCATCGAAGACGTGGCGGATGCGTTCCTGCTCGCCGCCGAACGCGGACGGGTCGGGGAGCGCTACATCATCTCGGAGAGTTTCATGCCCATGCGGGAGATGTTCGCGACTGCGGCGTCATCGGTGGGCGCGAAACCGCCGCGGTTCGGCGTGCCGCTGGCGATGCTGTATGCGGTCGGCGGGATCATGGGCGCGGTGAGCCGGCTGCTGCGACGGGACTTGCCGATGAACGTCACCGGGGTACGGCTCCTGCACATCATGTCGCCTGCCGATCACAGCAAGGCGACCCGAGAACTGGGGTGGCAGCCTGGCCCGACGGCCGAGTCGCTGCGCCGGGCCGCACAGTTTTATGTCGCGCACGGTAGCCCATGAGCGACGTGACGCCGGCCCGCATCGGCTTGCTGATCGACTACCTCGACGACGATGGCGGCTTCGACGAGAACATACTGCCGTCACTACAACTCGTCGCCGCCGAGTTCGCCGAGCGGGGCATTTTGGACCGTCCGGTGGAGTTCGTGGTTCGCGCGGTGCAGGGTCTGCCCAAGGGTTCCTTCCGCGCGGTCCGCGACGCGTTCTTCGAACTGGTCGAACAGGATTCGCTCGTCATCTTCGGTCCGTGGGTTTCGGAGAACGGTGCCGCGCTGCGCCGGTACGTCGAGGATCTGGCGGAGGTGGCGTGCATCACGATGGCGGCGACCGAAACCATGCTCGGCGACTGGGTGTTCGGGCTTCCCGCGGGATCGATGGAAGAAGAGCCCATCATCATGGCGACCGTCGCGGCCCTCGACGGCTGTCGCGGCGTTGGCATCGCGTTCGAGGACTCTCTCATCGGCACCGAGTACCTCCGAACCACCAGAGTCGCCTGTGACGAGGTGGGCCTGCGTATCACCGCAGAGGTGCCGATCCCACAGGTGCAGTCCGAGAAGCAGACGGCGATGGCGACGCTTGCCGCCGACAAACCCGACGCCATCCTGCACGTGGGGTTCGGTCTGGGCATACCCGGTATGAACGCCGCTCTGCAGGAGATCGGTTGGATGCCACCGCGTTACACCACCACCGCGTTCGAGTTCGCGTCGACCGGCGACTGGTGGCGCGAACAGCTCGCGGGCTGGATCGGGCTCGACCAGTACGACGAGCGAAACATCACCGGCAAGGAGTTCCTGGATCGTTTCGAGTCGCGCTACGGCCGCAGGCCGGAGTATTTCTTCCCGGTCTATTGCTACGACGTCGGCCGGCTGATGATGCTCGCCCTGGCCAACGCCCGCCCCCTGACGGGTGTCGGAGTCAAACAGGCGCTCGAGAAGATCAAGATGCTGCCCGCCGCGTCCGGCGCGCCGGGGACGCGACTGCGGTTCGGCAAGTTCATCCGCCAGGGTTGGGTGGGCAGCGAGTTCCTGGTGGCCCGCCGTGTGCTGCCCGATGCGAGCGGCATCGTCCTGCACGGCACCATCGAGGGCCTGCTCGAACCGCCCGCGCTGTCGTGACGATCCGCGTCGTTCAATGGGCGACCGGCGCGGTCGGAATGGCCCAACTGCGCGAGGTCATCGACGATCCCGATCTCGAACTCGCCGGCCTCTATGTGTACAGCCCTTCGAAGGTCGGCGTCGACGCGGGCGTGCTTGTCGACCGCGCGTCGACCGGTGTGCTCGCGACGAACGATGCGTCGGAAATCCTGGGCACAGACGCCGACGTTGTTCTGCACGCGGCCAGTAAGGCATTCCCCGACAACACCAATACCGACGACATCGTCGCGCTGCTCGAATCGGGGAAGAACGTCATCACGACGACCTCGTACACCCACCTGCCGACCTTCGGTGCCGACGCCGACGAGCGAATCAGACGCGCGTGCGGCGAGGCGGGGACGCGATTCCACGCCGCGGGGGAGCATCCCGGCTTCATGTTCGAGCGCCTCGCGACCTCAATCACCGCGCTGTCCCAACGCGTGGACAAGATCACGGTCTCCGAGTTCGTCGACTGCCGGGCGGTCACTGCGCGCGAGATGCTCGTCGACCTGATGGGAATGGGTAAGCGCTCAGACGAGATCACGGTGGATTCCCCGATGTTCCGAGCGATTTCCTCCCAGTACGAGCAGTCACTGGCGGCGGCCGCGGATGTCTTGGGGCTGCAGTTCGACGAGATTCGGCGAAACATCCAAACCGCGACGGTGTCCTACGACGTCGATGTCGCCTGCGGCACGCTGCCCGCGGGTTCCGTTGTCGGGCAGATTCTTTCGTGGACGGCCTATCGGGATGACGTGCCGGTGCTCGTCGCGGAGGAGTACTGGACGGCCGCCGACGATATTCCGGACTGGGGTGTGGCGCTCGACGGCGAATTCCTGGTCAGGATTGTCGTCGACGGCGCTCCGCCGCTGCGCGTCGAGCTCACGATCGGTAACGACCCCGTCGATCTTCCCGGAGTCGCGGGTGGTCAGCTCGCGGTCGCGATGACGGCGGTCCGCGCCATTCCCTACGTGCTCAAGGCGCCGCCCGGGGTGGTCATCGCGCCGGTATTCGGCGCGTATCGGTGGCCTGACCCTATGTCGTGAGAATCGTCGCCGCCGCGGTGCCGGGCGCGCCGTAGAGCTGGGCGAACCCGACACGCGGCTGCCCGGAGACCTGGCGATCACCCGCCTCGCCCCGCAATTGCCGCACCAGCTCGTGGATCTGGCGCAGACCGGACGCGCCGATCGGCTCACCGTTGGCGATCAGCCCCCCGTCGGTGTTGACCGGCATCGGGCCGTGGATCTCGGTGGCACCGTCGGCCAGCAGCTTCTCCTGGTCGCCGTGGTCGCAGAACCCACACTCGGCCATGTGGATGATCTCGGCGCCCGCGTCGGTGTCCTGCAGCTGGATGACGTCGACGTCGTCGGGTGCCACACCGGCCTTCTCGAACGCGGCCTTGGCGGCGTAGACCGTCGGTGCCATGTCCTCCTCGACGGGCGCGAACGTCGTGTTCACCTCGTAGGCGCCGTACCTACGGGTGCGGACCTCGACCGCGCGCAGGTACACCGGCTTCGGCGTGTAGCGGTGCGCGATGTCGGCGCGGCACATGACGACCGCCGCGGCGCCCTCGTCGGGCGCGCAGAACATGTACTGCGTCAGGGGGTAGTTCAGCATCGTCGAGTTGAGGATGTCGTCCTCGGGAATGGGCTTGCGCCGGAACGCGTTCGGGTTCAGCACACCGTTACGGAAGTTCTTGGCGGCCACTTTGGCCAGCGTCGCCTGCGAGATGTTGTGGTCGTGCAGGTAGCGGTTGGCCTTCATGCCGAAGAACTGGGTGGTGAGATACTGGCCGTTCTCCGCGTACCAGCTCGGCATGCCGACCAGGGCGGGGTCTTCGGTGAATGCGCCGCGCGGGTGCTTGTCCAGTCCGATGGCGATGCCGATGTCGTAGTCGCCCAGCCGAATACCGTCCGCACACGCCTTGGCGGCGCTGGCCGCGGTGGCGCAGGCATTGAACACGTTGGTGAACGGAATACCGGTCAGTCCCACCATGCCGACGATGGCGTCCGGATTGGCCACCGTCCAACTGCCCCCGGTGGCGAACTGGACGTCTTTCCACTCGACGCCGGCATCGGCGACCGCCGCGAAGATGGCGTCGACGCCCATCTCCATCGCTGTCTTGCCCTCGAACCGGCCGAACGGGTGCAGGCCAACACCGATGATCGCGACATCGTTCATTGGCAGAGTGTATCGCAACTGTAACTCTTACAGTATCGTAGTCTGTGTGGCGTCGATTACCGAGCACAAGGCCACGTTCTGCCGCATCTGCGAGCCGCTGTGCGGCATGATTGCCACGGTCGAGGATGGGCGTCTGGTCGCGCTTCGGCCGGACAGGGACCATCCTCTTTCGTCGGGTTTCGCCTGCCAGAAGGGCATTGCCTTCACCGAGGTGCACAACGACCCCGACCGCGTCACCACGCCGATGCGCCGCGGACCCGACGGATTCGAACCCGTCAGCTGGGATGAGGCGCTGACCGACATCGCAGCGCGGCTGACCGACATCCTTCGCCGCCGCGGTTCCGGTGCGGTCGGCTGGTACATGGGCAATCCCGGCGCCTTCAGCTACGCGCACACCTTCGCCGCCTTGATGTTCGTCAAGGGCCTGGGCCGCCGAAGTCACTACTTCACCGCCTCGTCGCAGGACACCAACAGCAGGCTGATCGCGAGCCAATTGCTCTACGGTGTGCCGACGTCGGTACCGATACCCGACCTGACGCGCACCGATCTGCTGGTGATGATGGGCGCCAATCCGGTTGTCTCGCACGGGAGTTTCCTCACTGCACCGCGGATCAAGGATCGCATGCATGACATCGTCAAGCGCGGTGGGCGCGTCGTGGTCGTCGATCCGCGCCGCACGGAGACGGCCGCCGCGTTCGAATGGCTTCCCGTCGTTCCCGACGCCGATGCCTTCCTGCTGCTGTCGCTGTTGCAGGTGATGTTCGCGGACAAGCTGGTCGATGTGGCACAGGTGAGCAGGCAGGCCGACGGGATGGACTGGCTGGCGGCGCTGTGCCACCCGTTCAGCCCCGAGGCGACCGCCGAGCAGACCGGCATCGACGCGGAAAGCGTGCGGTCGCTGGCGCACGACCTAGTGCGCACGCCGCGGGCGGCCGTCTACGGCAGGCTCGGCACCTGCGTCGGGCGGTACGGCACTCTGGTGGCCTACCTGATCGACGCGGTCAACCTCGTGGCGGGCAATCTCGACACGGCCGGCGGATCGGTGTTCGGCCTGATGCACACGGTGGGCCAGCGATGGCAGAACACCGTGATGGGTGTCGTGCTGAGGCGCATGTATCGGCGCCGGACACGCATCGGGGGAATCCCGAACGCCATCGGGTCGGAGCCGGCCGCGCTGATGGCCAAGGAGATCACCACGCCCGGCGACCGCCAGATCAAGGCGATGTTCGTCTCGGCGGGCAATCCCGTTCTGTCGGTGCCCAACGGCGAAGAGCTCGAGGCCGCGTTCGAGGAACTGGATCTGTCGGTGGCCCTCGACTTCTACATCACCGAGACGACCGGTCGCTGCGACTACGTTCTGCCGGTGACGACGATGTACGAGCGTGACGATTTTCCCTTCACGTTTCAAGCCTTTCAGGCCACTCCATTCCGCCAGGCGACCGAGGCCGTCGTCGCACCGGCCGGTGAGGCGCGAACGGAATGGGACATCGTCGACGATCTGGCCGACAGGATGCGAGCCGCCTCGCCGGCCTTCCGCGCGCTCGGTGCTATTCGAAAAGCTCTGGGCGTCTTCGGCTTCAAGCTCAATCCGCGGATGATGATCGACGGGCTGATCCGGATGTCGCAGGGCGGCGACCGGTTCGGCCTGCGCCGCGGCGGGATATCGCTTCGCCGGTTGGTCGAACAGCATCCGCACGGAGTCGTCGTCGCACCACACATCCGCACCGGTGTGCTGCGCGACGCGGTGGCCTACCTGTCGCGCCGCATCCGGCTGGTACACCCGGATATCGCCGCCGAGGTCGACAAGCTCAGCCGGGGCGAGCATCCCGACGGCTACCCACTGCGAATGATCGGCATGCGCGAACCGCGCTCGGAGAACTCGTGGATGCACAACTCGCCGCTGCTGATGCGCGGTGAGCGGGCGCAGCGCGCGCTCATCCACGTCGACGACGCGGCCGACCTTCAGATCGCCGACGGCGACATGGTGCGGGTGTCGTCGCCCTATGGCGAGATCACCGTCGGCGTGACCGCCACCAAGGACCTGATGACCGGCGTGATCGCCGTGCCACACGGCTGGGGTCACAAGGGCACGGGCACCTGGCGGCTGGCCAACAAGGCGGGCGGTGCGAACGTCAACCAGTTGACGTCCAGCGAGCCGGAGGACGTCGAGTCGCTGTCGGGGATGGCGTGGCTGACCGGTGTGCCGGTGCGCGTGGAACGCGTCTGACTCGCGAAACGGAATTCCAGCAGGCCTCTACTTCGTCGACTTGTCGTGCTGGAATTCCGTTTCGCGGTTGAATCGCTCTAGGCGATGGCGCCCGACTCCTTGAGCTCGTCGATGCGGTCCCAGTCCATCCCCATCTCCATCAGCACGATCTCGGTGTGCTCGGACGCCTGCGGGGCCCGCGTCGTCTCCAGCGGTTCGTGGTTGAACTGGATGGGACCGCGGACGACCTTGAACGGCTCTCCGCCGTCGGCGGCCTCCACCTCGACGATCATGTCGTTGGCGACCGCCTGCTCGTCGGTGGCGAGCTCCACGAGGCTCTGGAACGGCGCCCACTGACCCTTCATCGTCTTGAGGTGCTTACGCCAGTACTCGAACGGCTTGCTGCGGATCGCCTCCGTGATGAGTTCGGCTGCAGCCTCGGCATTTTCGATGAGCGGCATCACGTCGGAGAACCGCGGGTCATCGGCCAGCTCGGGCAGCCCGAGGTGCTCGAAGGCGTCGCGGATGTAGCCCGTCGGGCTGACGATGCACAGGTTGATCGTGCCGCCGTCGGAGGTCAGGTAATTGCCGAGGAACGGGTTCACCGTCGGGCCAATTGAATTCGGCATGAGTGAGCGCATCGTCTCGCCCGTCTCCATGCCCTGCGTCACGCTCGCGCCTGCCGCCCACCACGCGGTGCTCAACAACGACACGTCGAGCTCGAGCGCCTCGCCGGTACGCTCCCGGTGGAACAGCGCCGCCGAGATTCCGCCTGCGATGTTCATCCCGCCGATGGAGTCGCCGAACGCCGGGATGCCTTGGGACAGCGCGCCGCCCAGCTCCTCGGGAGTCAGTGCGTGGCCAACACCGCTGCGGGTCCAGAAGGCCGTGCCGTCGAAGCCTCCGGTGTCGCGCTCGGCTCCCTTGTCCCCGTAGGCGCTGCCGCGGGCGTAGATGATCTTCGGGTTCGCCGCGCGGATGTGTTCGATGTCGAACTTGTTCTTCTGGCGCTGCGCGGGCATGTAGTTCGTCAGGAACACGTCGGATTGCTTGGCGATCTCGTACAGGACTTCCTGCCCGCCAGGCGTGGACACGTCGATGCCGACGCTGCGCTTCCCGCGGTTGGGATGCTCGATCAGCGGATGCCGCTCCGGGTTCAGCTCGAAGCCGCCCATGTTGATGAAGCCGCGCTGGGTGTCGCCCCGCACGGGGTGCTCGACCTTGATGACGTCGGCGCCCCAGTCGGCGAGGATGGCGCCCGCCGCGGGAACGAAGGTGAACTGGGCAACCTCGAGGACCCGCACGCCCTCCATCACCTTGATCAAGTTTCGTCCTCCTGGTTGGTCCGTCCGGACGAGTCGAGCATAGGCAGGTGGCGCCCTGTCACTTGGCGGCGGTGAACGTCACCGGAAGTGCTGTCGGTGAGCGGAAGGGCTGCCCGTAGATGTGCGGGTTGTCCTCGGTGACGAGCTCGATGTCGGTCAGCCGGTCGAGCAGGCACTCGAGGGCCACCCGGGTTTCCATCCGAGCCAGGTGCAGCCCCATGCAGGTGTGTTCGCCGGCCGCAAAAGAGATGTGGGGCACGCGCTTTCGGTGAATGTCGAATTCCTCGGAGCGCTCCCACCGACGCTCGTCCCTGTTCGCCGAGCCGATGCACACGTCGATCACCGAACCCGCAGGCAGGGTGACTCCCTCGAGCTCGGTTTCCTCTGTCGCATACCGCTGCACGGTGGTCAACGGCGTTTCGAAGCGCAGCCCTTCCTCGATGGCGGGGGCGATGAGCTCGCGGTCGGCCTGCACCGCCCGGAATTGTTCTGGATGGGTGAGCAGCAGGAACAGCAGGTTGCCCGACGACCGGTAGGTGGTTTCCAGTCCCGCCGGGAGCAAGAGCCGCAGGAAGGAGTAGATGGCTTCGTCGCTGAGCTTCTCGCCGTCGATCTCGGCGGCGACGAGGTCGCCGATGATGTCCTCGGTCGGGTTCGACCTACGCTTCTCGATCTGGTCGAGGAAGTAGTCCTTGAGCGCCGCCGAGGCCTCGAAGGCTCGCTTGTACTTGATGTGATAGCTGATCAATTCCACTGCGCGCTTGCGGAACCATGGCAGGTCTTCCTCGGGGAGGCCCAACAACTTCGATATCACCCGGGTGGGGAACTCCAGCGTGAAGTCACGCACGAGGTCGGCCTCGCCGGCTTCGAGGAATTCGTCGATCAGCGCGTTGACGACCGGCCGCACGATCTCGGGTTCCCACCGCAGCAGCGACTTCGACTTGAACGCCGCGGACACCAGATTGCGGTGTTCCCAATGTTTCTTGCCCTCCATCGCCAGGATGGTCGGGCCGATGAAGAGTCCGACGGTGGAGTCGTAGATGTGTGAGTTGAATACGTTGCTGTCGCGGAAGATTCGGTTGACCGCGTCGAACGACACCGCGGCGTGGAGGTTTTCAGGCATCGCCTCGGGGGCCTGCGACCAGTCCATCACGCTGCCCCGAAAGACACCGCCCGTCTCGCGTCGTTTCTGTGCGAAGAACGGATAGGGGTCACGAAGGAGGTCGATCGGTTCGTCGACCGTGACGTCCTGCACTGGGCTGTCCACGTCTGATCTCCAGCATCCTCGAACGGACTGCGATAGGTACTGTAAAGATTACAGTATCCACCCCAATGCTGGTAGGCCGGGTCAGGCGCCTTCGCTGATCGCCTGCTCGCGGGCCCATCGGTAGTCGGCCTTGCCCGCCGGGCTGCGCTCGATGACCGGACGGAAGACCACGGCCTTGGGCAGCTTGTAGCGGGCGATGACACCCGCGGCGTGGTCGATGAGCTCCTGCGCGTCGGCGGTCGCGCCGTCGACGAGCGCGACGATCGCGACCACCTCCTGGCCCCACCGCTCGCTGGGCCGCCCGGACACCACCACGTCGGCGACCGCCGGGTGTGAGTGCAGCGCGGACTCGACCTCTTCGACGAAGATCTTCTCGCCGCCCGAGTTGATCGTCACCGAGTCACGGCCGAGCAGTTCGATTCCGCCCGTCGGCGAGATGGCGGGCGCGGTCTCCCGGTATCGAGTAGCGCACGCCGTCGATGACCGGGAATGTCTTGGCAGTCTTCGCCGCATCGCCCTTGTAGCCGAGGGGAACGAAGCCGCGCTGAGCCAGCCAGCCGATTCCGTCGTGGCCGGGCTCCAGGATGGAGCCGAGGTCCTCTGCCGCGACGCTGGTATCGGGTCCCGCGCTGAACTTGCCGGTCGACACCGCACCCGGCGTGGACATGTGGCTCATCTGGATGCCGGTTTCCGACGATCCGACGCCGTCCATGACGATCAGCCCGGGTTTGACGTCGATAAGACGCTGTTTGGCGGTGGGGGTCAGCAGCGCCCCACCGTTGGCGATCACCGCCAGCGACGACACATCGGCCGATCCCCGTTCGATGGCATCGGCGATCGGGCGGGCCATCGCGTCGCCGACCACCTGCACCGTCAGCACCTTCTCCTGCTCGACCGTTCGCACCACTTCGTCGGCGTCGAAACGGCTTGGTGTCGGGCGGGAATACGACCGTCTGCCCAGTGGTGAGCGCGGTCATCACCGCCCATTGCGCAGCACCGTGCATGAGCGGCGGGAAGGGTGAACAGCTTGGTGCCGGGGTTCGCGGCGACGCGCTTCGGCGATCTCGTCGTAGGAGGCGGTGACCTCGCCGGTGTCCATGTTCCGGCCGCCGAAGGACGTCATGAAGATGTCGTGCTGACGCCACAGCACGCCCTTCGGCATCCCGGTCGTGCCGCCGGTGTAGAGCACGTACAGGTCGTCTGGGGACGGCTCGACCGGCGGTGGCTCCGACGGGCCCGACGCGACGATCGACTCGTAGTCGACGGCGCCGTGCACCAGGTCGTTGCTCGAGTCGTCGGCGATCTGGATCAGCACCCGCAGGCTGCGGCAGCTCGGGCAGCACCTCGGCGACCCGCGGCGCGAACGTTGCGTGGTAGAGCAACGCGGTGGCACCGGAATCGGCGAGCAGGTATTGCAGCTCGCTCTTCACGTAGCGGTAGTTGACGTTGAACGGGGCGACCCGCGCACGCCATGCGCCCAGCATCCCCTCGACGTACTCGGGGCCGTTGTAGGCATAGATGCCCAGCAGGTCCTGGCCGACCTCGTGACCGGCCAGTTCGGAGCGTTCGGTGTGGCAGCCCAACCCCCGGGCGTGCAGATACGCGGCCAGTCGGTTCGACCGCTCGACGATCTGTGCATACGTGTAGCGGCGGTTGCCCTGGATGATGAACTCCCGATCGCCGATCGCGGAGGCGACGGCGTCCGCGGCGGCGGGGACGGTGAATTGCGTTGCGGGGGCTGTCATCGGGCCTCTCAGGGCTGGTGCGGCAGCAGCTTGATCATCAGGCCGCTCGCTTCGGATAGTACGGTGCCGTCGGCGTCGGTCATCGTGGCGGTGACGAACGCCTTGCGGCCGTCGAGTCGGTCGATGCGCCCTCGCGAGACCAGCGGCTCGTCGATCGGCGTCACATTGCGGTAGTCGACGTGGAGATAGGCGGTCCGGCTGATCGGGCGGTCGGCGGCGGACACGATCATGCCGAAGTGCCAGTCGTAGAAGAGCGGTATCACCCCGCCGTGGACGGCGTTGTTCCCGCCGACGTGGAAGCGGCTGAAGTGCCCGCGCATGACGACACCGTCCGGCCCGTATTCGTCGAGGGTCCACGGCGGCACCAACGGGTGGCCGAGGCCGGGCAGATGAGGTGCCCGGCCTGCGGGGGCGACGCCCTGCGGCGCGCGGTGCACCTCGAGCTGCTCGCACAGCTCCTCGATGCGGCGCGCCCCGTCGATCCACAGCTCGCCGTCGGGAGCGCTGGACACCACGATGTCCTGCAGTCTGCGCATCGCCGTCATGAAACGGGCCATCTCCGGCGGCGCGTCAATGGGTTCGATCGGGGGAAAGCCGCGGGTCTCGTGGTCGGTGTCGGTCACGTCCAGGCCGCCAGCAGGTCCTCGGTGGTGGTGACCGTCGCCAGCAGCGAGATCGTGTTGTCGATGATCGCGGTGGCGTAGTCGGCGGGGATGCCCGCGACGGCGTCGCGCGGGACGACGACGCGGTAGGCGGCGTTCACCGCATCCATGACGAGGTTGGTGATCGCGATGTTCACCGAGACGCCGACGGCGACGATCGTCGTCACCCCGAGATTGCGCAGGATCGCGTCGAGGTCGGTGCCGCCCATCGGGCCCACGCCGTGCCACCTGGAGAGCACGACATCGTCTGGGGCAGGGCCGAATTCGGGCAGTAGCGTGGCGCCCTCGCTGCCCGGGCTGATGTCGACCTGCTGTCGTTCCCATCGCGAAGATCGGGGCGTTGTGGTTCGAGCCGAGGCCGTCGGGCCGCTTCTGGACCAGGCAGTGCACCACCCGTACGCCCGCCGAGCGAGCAGCAGGCAGCAGCCGCTCGATGTTGGGCAGCGCTTCGCGACGCGCCTCCCTGGCGAGTACCGCCAGGCCGGCGTTCGGACCGACGACGGCACCCTGAAGTTCCTGGGTGACGATCGCGGTGTGTGCCGGCGCGGCGATCTCCGCGAGGTCGATGCTCATACCGATGCAGGCACCTCGTAGAACTGGGTCGCCCACTTGCGCATGGCCATATAGGGTTTCGCGTCCACCTTGGACAGCGCGGGGTGCTCGATGTACTCCTGGTAGCGCCAGATGTTCAGGTCGTCCCAGACCGTGCCGAGGAACTGGCGCTCGACCTTCTCTCGCACCGAGTCGGGCGGCACCTCCGAGGTGTCGCCGGGCAGTCGTGGCCACCAGATCGAATAGAACATGTCGGAGTATCCGTCCTCGACCGGTGTGCAGGCGAAGATCAGCCGGTGGTTCGACGACCCCTCGAAGGCGCTGATCGCAAAGCCGAGGCCGGAGAAATGGCTGTGGATGTAGAGCGCCATCTTGTCGGGGTCGTCGCTGCGAGCGTCCGGCCAGCCGGTGAGGAAGCGCCATTCTTCGTCGACGGCTTCCCAGTTGAGGCACACCGGCGTCACCGTCGCGCCGTGCACGTAGTGGAAGTGCGCACTGTCCGGGCCGTTCTCGGCGACGATCTGCGGATGCACGGGCTCGTGCTCGGCGCGGCGCGAAAACTCCGGGTACGGACGGTAATACGCGTCCTGATCGGTCGGGAACTGCGGGAACTTGCCGAACAGGTCGGGCAGTCTCCCACTGCGGATCCTCGCCGTCCGGCTGATGCCAGGCGAACACGCAGCCGTACTGCTCGCGAACCGGGTAGACGCGCAGCCGCAGCGCCTTGTTGGGCCGGTCCGGCTGATAGGGGATGTAGCGGTTGGTGCCGTCGGGTCCCCAGCGCCAGCCGTGGAACGGGCACTCGACGCAGTCGCCGACGACCTTGCCGCCGTGTCCGATGTGTGCGCCGAGGTGGCGGCAGTGTCCCGACAACATGTGCAGTTCGCCCGACTCGTCACGGTAGGCGACCAGGTCTTCACCGAAGTACCGCAGCGGCCGCACCTCACCCGTTGGGAATTCGGCCGACCAGCCGACCATGAACCAGCCGGTGACCTTCCAGGTGAACGGGACCTTCACGCTGAGCCTCCTTGCCGCCACGCCTAGCCAACGGAAGATATTACAGTATAGTTTTCGGCAGCCGCTGACTGGACAAACCGCAGGGAGGCGCGACGGTGCCAGCTCTTCGCTTCGACGCGATCGTCGTCGGTGCCGGGTTCGCCGGCCTCTACGCGCTGCATCGGCTGCGGGAGCTCGGTCTGCGGGTCACCGTTCTGGAACGGGCCGACAACGTCGGCGGCACCTGGCTGTTCAACCGGTATCCGGGCGCCCGCTGCGACATCGAGAGCATCGAGTACTCCTACAGCTTCTCCGATGAGATCCAACAGGAGTGGGTCTGGACGGAGACGATGCCCGCCCAGCCCGAGATCGAGGCCTACCTCAACTTCGTCGCCGACCGGCTGGACCTCCGCCGCGACATCCGGTTCAACACCAACGTCGTATCGATGAGCTTCGACGAGCAAGCGGCGACGTGGTCTGTGGAGACCGAAGCGGGGGAGTCTTTCACGGCGCCGTTCGTCGTCGCCGCCGCAGGCATCCTGTCCGCACCGCTGGAACCCGACATACCCGGGATGGACAGCTTCACGGGTACCTCGTTGTTCACCAGCCGCTGGCCCAGGCACGGCGTGGACCTCGCCGGAAAACGGGTCGGCGTGATCGGCACCGGCTCAACCGGAGTGCAGCTGATCCCGGTGGTGGCCAAGGACGCCGAGCACCTCACGGTGTTCCAGCGCTCTCCCGCCTACACATTGCCGTGGAAGGTGCGCGCCTTCGAGCCGGGCGAGCTCGACGAGATGAAGGCCGACTACGACGAGATTCGCGCCGCGCAGCGGGAACACCCGATCGGGGCCGCACGACTGTCCGCCTTCTCGGTGATGTTCGAGATGATGGCCAACCCGCCGCTGAAGACGGCGTCGCGCGAAGACCAGGTCCGGGCCATCGAGCAGAACGGCGTCATGGGCGCGCTCAGCTGGGGTGATGTCTTCTTCGACATCGAGTCCAGCCAGATGGCGGCCAAGCTCTACGGCGAGGCGGTGGGGCTGATCGTCAAGGATCCCGAGACCGCGGCCGCGCTGACGCCGACCCATCCCTTCGGGTGCAAGCGCCCGATCATCGACCAGGGCTACTACGAGACCTTCAACCGGGACAACGTGACGCTCGTTGATTTGCGCAAGGGTGCGATCCGCGCGGTGACGCCGACCGGCATCGACACCGAGCAGGGAAGCTACGAACTCGACGTCATCATCTACGCCACCGGTTTCGACGCGATGACCGGTGCGCTGAGCCGGATCGACATCCGCGGGCGCGACGGCGTGTGTTTGAAGGACTTCTGGGCCACCGAAGGGCCGTTGTGCTATCTCGGGCTCGCTGTCTCGGGATTCCCCAACCTGTTCATCGTCCAGGCACCCGGAAGTCCAGCGCCGGCAAGCAATTTCGTCGCCGCTCTCGAACAGCACGTGGAGTGGATCTCCGACTGCATCTCTTATCTGCGCGCGCACGACTACACGACGATAGAGGCTCAGCCCGAAGCGCAGCAGGACTGGATCGAGCACATCACATCGCTCGTGGCGCCGACCGTGCTCGTCCACCCGAGCTGCAACTCCTGGTACAACGGCGGAAACGTCCCAGGCAAGCAACGGATGTACATGGGCTACACCGGAGGAATTCCCGAGTACCGCAGGCGGTGCGACGAGGTCGCCGACGCGGGGTACAGCGGATTCAAGCTGGCGTGATGAAGGCCTCGGAACGGGCGTATCGGATCGGCAGGGACTTCGCGGGCGTGCTGCCGCGTGCGCATGCCGCGTTGAGGGGCTCGGGCGACTGGAATCCGGTGTCGCCGAGCGGAGCCCGCCAGTTCGGGGAGGTGATGCTCGACGAGCTGGCGCTGTCGGGTATGACGCTGACCGCCCCGCCGCCCAGGCTCGAGCGCACGCTGGACTCGTGTGTCACCGCGGCCGAGGAGCTGTCCGCGTTGGGTGTCGAGGGGGCGCATGCAGCACCGGAGCCCTTGCGGGAGAGGTCAATTCGACGTCGCAAACTCGGTCGATTGACCTATGAGAAGTTGACGTTCGAGCACGAGCCTGCGCTTCCGCGGTCGCTGGCCGCCGTCGGTCTCGGCGGTCCCGCGACGGCGGTGGTGCACCTGTGCCGGAGCGGCGACGACCGCAGGCCGTGGCTGGTGTGGGTGCACGGTGCAGGCCAGGGCCAACCGATCGACCTGTTGTTATCCCGCGCCCGGCGTATCCGGGACGAGTTGGGCTACAACATCGCCCTGCCGATCCAGCCAGGTCACGGTTCGCGCCGCACCGCATGGCCGCCGTATCCGAACATGGACCCGCTGACCAACGTCGCCGGAATGATGCGCGTCGTGTCGGAGGTTCGCGCCCTGGTGCGATGGCTGCGTCCGCAGTCGACGGCGATCGCGGTGTCCGGCGTATCGATGGGAAGCCCTGTAGCGGCCCTGGTTTCGCATTTTGAGGCCGTCGACGGCGTCGCGGTGTTCACGCCGATCTTCGGCCTCAACGCGATGATCGCCCAGCACCTGGGCCGGTGGGGCCCTTCGGTCGACGACACCATCGCGCTGCTGGGCTCCGAGACTGTCTCGGAGTTGAACTCGGCCGTCGATCACCTTGCGGTCGAGCCAACCGCACCGCCGCAAGGACGTCTCATCGTTGGCGCATGGCACGACAGAATGGCGAGGCGCGAACCCGCCCAGGAGCTACATGAACGGTGGGGCGGACAGCTGTTCTGGCACCAGGGTAGTCATGTGGGACATCTCTTTGCCCCTGGTGTTCAGACGGTTTCGGAAAACTTCCTCCGTGCGATACCGGTGGGGTCGTGACGGCCGCCACCGCGGAGGTTCCGTCCAGCATCGACGGCCTGACTCCGCAGTGGCTGACCGCCGCGCTCGACGGCACCGTCTCCGACGTGCGCGCCGAGCGGATCGCGCAGGACAGCGGTTTCTCATCGCTGCTGTACCGCCTCCACCTCACCGGTAGTGATGGGGTGCCTCCGACGTTGATCGCGAAGTTGCCTGCGCAGTCGGAGGCGCGAGGCGCCATGGAGATGCTGGGTGGTTACCGGCGCGAGCTGACGTTCTATCGAGAGGTCGCGGGGCGCGCGCCGATGGACACGCCGCGCGTCTATGCCGCCCGGATGCTCGAGGGCACGGCCGATTTCGTCCTGCTCCTGGAGGATTTGCAGCACTGGGACAACGCGGATCACCTCGCCGGCCTGTCGATGGATCGTGCCCGAGTCTGTATTGATGCGTTGGCGGGGTTGCATGCATGGTCGGCCGATTCGGCGAATGCCGCTGCGCGCGAGGCGTTCCCGAGTATCGACACTTCAATCGCGCGAGACCTGCTGGTGCCCGCGTTCGGGCCTGGATGGCAGATCTATCTCGACAAGTCGTCGGCACCGGTTCCTGCCGCTGTCGCCGCCTTCGCCGAACGCTTCACCGAAGGCGCGGCCGAGGCGCTGCGGGCGCTGACCGAGCGCCCGGTGCTCTTGCACGGTGACATCAGGGCCGACAACCTGTTCTTCGACGGCGACCGGCTCAAGGTTGTCGACTTCCAGTTCGCGTCAAGCGGCGCGGGAGCTGCAGACGTCGCCTACCTGGTGAGTCAGGGATTACCGACGGCGGTGCGGCGCGGCCACGACGAGGCCCTCGTTCGTGAGTACCTCGAACGGTTGGCCGCATATGGCGTCGACGACTATTCCTTCGATGAGGCGTGGCGGCACTACCGATTCGCCGTCGCCTACCTGATGGTGCTGCCCGTGATCACACTGAATGGCTGGGACGCGATGCCTGAGCGATCCCGGGCGCTCTGCTTGACGCTGACCGATCGGGCGGTCGCCACCATCGACGAGGTTCACGCACTGGAGGTGTTCGGGTGACCAGGTCCGCTCGTGAAGTGGTGGAGCTGTACAACCTGGTGGTCTGGAACAAGCGCGACTTCGCGCTCGCCGAGGAGTTGATGGGGGACACGGTGATCCGCCATGAGGTCGGGGAGGCGCAGACGCTGACACACGAGGAGGCGGTTCGACGAATCGTCGACAACTGGGCGATGTTCGATGAGTTGCGCTTCGATCTGAACCTTGTCGTGGCGGGCGACGACGGTGAGCACGTCACCATCGTCTACGAGTCGCCGATGAAGTTGAAGGACGGCACCGAAACGACGATCGGCAGCATGGAGGTGTTCCGCGTGGTCGATGGCAGGATCACCGAAGTCTGGAACTGTGGCTACAAGCAAGGGGTCTGGCATTGAGCGAACGCATACTCGACGAACTCGGCTACTACCTGCTGGCAGGCGCTGGCGGAGAAGGACCGGCCACGCTGATGGACGAGGCCAGGCGCGGCGAGGAGATGGGTTTCGGAACCGCCTTCATCTCCGAACGGTGGAACGTCAAGGAGGCCTCGTCGCTCGTCGGCGCGGCGTGTGCGGTCACCACGCGGATGCAGATCGCCACCGCCGCAACCAATCACAACACCCGCCATCCGCTGATCACCGGATCGTGGGCGACCACCATGCACCGCCTGTCCGGCGGTCGGTTCACGCTGGGTATCGGCCGCGGGGTGGCGGCCATGTATGCAGCGTTCGGCGTGCCGGCGGTAACGACCGCGCAGATGGAGGACTTCGCGCACGTCATGCGCAGGCTCTGGAATGGCGAGGTCATCTTCAACCACGACGGGCCGATGGGCAAGTATCAGGTGCTGTTCCTCGATCCGGATTTCAGGGAGAACATCAAGCTCGCCATCGTGGCGTTCGGACCGAAGACGCTGGCGCTGGGCGGGCGCGCTTTCGACGACGTCATCCTGCACACCTACTTCACGCCGGAGACCCTGCAGCGATGCGTCAAGACGGTGAAGGACGCCGCCGAGAAGGCCGGGCGCGACCCGGACAGTGTCCGGGTGTGGTCGTGTTTCGCGACCGTCGGTGACCACCTGCCCGAGGAGCTTCGGCTCAAGAAGACCGTGGCCCGGCTTGCCACCTATCTGCAGGGCTATGGCGACCTGTTGGTCACCACCAACAGCTGGGATCCCGCTGTGCTGCAACGGTTCCGGGAGGATTCCGTCGTCACCTCGATACCCGGTGGCATCGATCACAAGGCCACGGCCGAGCAGATCGAACACATCGCCACGCTTATCCCCGACGAGTGGCTGGAGCCGGCGGCGACTGGATCGGCCCAGCAGTGCGTCGACCGTATCCGCAAGGAATTCGACTACGGCGCCGACGCGCTGATCATGCACGGCGCGACGCCCGACGAGCTCGAACCGGTGGTCGCCGCCTACCGCGCCGGCGCTACGGCGTGATGACGGTGCGACTCACCGGCTCCGCGGCGGCCTGCCTGCTGTAGATGCCGCGCTGCAGCGCCGACAGCAGCGCGTCGCGGGTCTCCTCCGGGTGGATGAGGTCGTCGAAGCCGAGGTGGCCCGCCGACCGGAACGACGCCTCCACCTCCGCCTTGCGGAGCTTGGCCTCGATGTCCTCGGTGGCGTGCGACGCCCGGCTCAGTGCGGCCGCGCTCATCGCACCCATCGTCGCGCCCGGGTAGGCGAACGTCGCGCTCTGGTTGTCGAATCCCAACAGCGACATCACCATTGAGCCGAACCCATAGGCCTTGCGCAGTGTCACGTGCAGCTTGATCGTCGTCGCGGCCGTCTGCGCGGCGAACATCCTGGCGCCACTGCGCAGCACGCCGCTCTTCTCGGACCGGCTGCCGGGCAGCATGCCCGGGTTGTCGGCGAGGAACACGATCGGCAGGTGAAACGAGTCGGCGACCGTGATGAAATGCGCTGCCTTGTCTGCGGCGTCGGCGTCGATCGAGCCCGCGAGCACCTTGGGTTGGTTGGCGACGACCGCGACGGGGTGGCCCCCGAGGTGAGCCAGCGCGCAGATGATCGCAGGGCCGAACTTCGGCTGCACCTCGAACCAGTCCGGGCTGTCGAACACCACGTCGAGCACCGCCCGCATGTCGTAGACGCGGCGGTTGCCGCGGGGCACGATGTCGAGCAGCTCAGGCGTGGGTCGCGGCTCGTCTGCTCTCGTCGGCGGGCGCCGGGGCCGGGTACGACCATGCGCTCGACGGGAAGTACGACAGGTATCGGCGAATGTCGTCGAGCACCGCTTCGTCGTCCTCGGCGAGGTTGTGAATGACCCCGCTGGCCAGTGCGACGCTCGGTCCGCCGAGGTCCTCCTTCGAAATCTCCTCGCCCGTCGACTCTTTGACGACCGGCGGACCTGCGGTGAAGATCGCGCCCTGGCGGCTCATGATGGTGAAGTCGCACACCGGCGCAACGAGAGCGCCGTGCCCGGCGGACGGGCCGAGCAGCCCCGCCACCGTCGGCACCTTGCCGGAGCACTGCGCCTGCGCGAGCAGGTCGGTGGGGGTGCGGCCGTAGTGCTCACCGCTGGGCCGGAAACCGGCGCCCTCCAGGAGCATCACGAGCGGAATCTTGTCGCGCAGCGCCAACTCGGCGAGTCGGTAGCGCTTGGCGTTGCCGCCCGGGCCGATGCTGCCCGCCAGCGTGGTGAAGTCCTCGGCGCCGACCATCACCGGCGAGCCGTTGATCATTCCGGAGCCTGCCACGATCCCGTCGGCCGCGATGTCGCCACCCACAAGCGTGCCGAACTCGCGGAACGTGCCCTTGTCGAGCAGATGCTCCAGGCGCGCACGGGCATCGAGCTTGCCCTTGCCGCGGTGTTTCGCCAGCCGTTCGTCGCCGCCCATCGACCGCGAGCGCTGACGCCGGACATCGAGGTCTTCGAGCGTTTCCTGCCAGCCCTGCTCGTTCGTCATGCGCAATTCCCGTCGTCAAAAGGCGATCGTCGCACCGTCGTGATCACGTTGACCATACTGAATTGCTTACTGTAGCGTCCTCGCTGTATGGGCGACCGCGGCGGTCTCAAGGTTGACGGGGCCGTCTCCAGCCACCTCGCAGACGTCGCCGAGGCAGCGACCAGGCTGGAGCGACGGGGTTACGACTGCTGCTGGACCGCCGAGATCAACCACGACCCTTTCCTGCCCCTGGTGTTGGCTGCCGAGCACACCAACGAGATCGAGCTGGGGACGAGCATCGCGGTGGCGTTCGCGCGCAATCCGATGACCGTCGCCAACGTCGGCTGGGATCTGCAGGCGTATTCGGAAGGCCGCTTCATCCTGGGGCTCGGCTCACAGATCAAGCCGCACATCGAAAAGCGCTTCAGCATGCCGTGGAGCAAACCCGTGCAGCGCATGCACGAGTTCGTCGATTGCGCTGCGGGAGATCTGGTCGTGTTGGCAGGCGGGCACGAAGCTTGCGTTCGAGGGCGACTTCTACACCCACAAGCTGATGACGCCGATGTTCACGCCCGAACCGTTGGCTCACGGGTTTCCCAAGGTGTTCGTGGCAGCGGTCGGGGAAGCGATGACCGAGATGTGCGGTGAGGTCGCCGACGGGTTACTCGCCCATGCCTTCACCACGAAGCGCTACTTCGAAGAGGTGACGACGCCCGCACTGCTGCGCGGCATGGAGCGCTCCGGCCGCAAGCGCAGCGAGTTCCAGCTGTCCTGTCCGCTGTTCGTGGTGACCGGCCGCGACGACGCCGAACTGGCCGCCAACGCAATCGGCACGCGCAAGCAGATCGCCTTCTACGCGTCGACGCCCGCCTATCGCAAGGTGCTCGAGCTGCACGGCTGGGGAGAGCTGCAGACCGAATTGCACCGGCTGTCGCTTGCCGGCGAATGGGACGCGATGGGCTCGCTCATCGACGACGAGATCCTCGAAACGTTCGCGGTCGTCGCGCATCTGGATGCGTTGTCGAGCGCGGTTCGTGAACGCTGCGACGGCATCATCGACCGCGTCCTGATCGGGTTTCCATCGTCGGTCGACGACGCGACGGTCACCGCCGTGCTGCAAGAGATGAGGAGCTTGTCGTGAGCACGCCGATCATGGACGATGCCGCCAAGGTGTTCGCAACGCCGAAGGCGTACGCCGATGAGTCGAAATTGCATGCGGCCCTTACGCATCTACGTGCGAAAGCCCCCGTGTCGTGGGTCGAGGTACCCTCCTACAAGCCGTTCTGGGCGATCACCAAGCACGCCGACATCATGGATATCGAGCGGGCCAACCAGCTGTTCACCAACTACCCGCGACCTGTCCTCGTGACCGCCGAGGACGACGAGCGACAGGCCGCCGTCGGCGTGCGCACGCTGATACACATGGACGACCCGCAGCACCGGGTGGTGCGAGCGATCGGCGCCGACTGGTTTCGGCCGAAGGCCATGCGGGCGCTGAAGGCGCGGGCCGACGAACTGGCCAAGGTCTATGTCGACAAGATGGCGGAGATCGGGCCGGACTGCGACTTCGTCCAGCAGGTCGCCGTCAATTACCCGCTGTACATGATCATGTCTCTGCTGGGTGTGCCGGAGTCGGATTTCCCGTTGATGCTCAGGCTGACTCAGGAATTGTTCGGCAACGACGACGACGAGTTCAAGCGTGGTGTCGACGGTGCAGACCAGATGTCGGCGCTGCTGGAGATGTTCGAATATTTCACGGCGCTCATCGCATCACGCCGCGAGAACCCCACCGAAGACCTGGCATCGGCCATCGCGAACGCCACCGTCGACGGTGAACCGTTGTCCGATATCGACACCATCTCCTACTACTCGATCATCGCCGCCGCCGGACATGACACCACGAGCGCGACCATCTCCGGTGGCATGCTGGCGCTGATCGAGAACCCCGATCAGCGTCGGACGACTGAGCGCCGACCTCGATCGGATGCCGCTCGCGACAGAGGAGATGATCCGGTGGGTGACTCCCGTCAAGGCATTCATGCGGACGGCGACGGAAGACACCAGCGTCCGCGGTGTGCCGATCGCAGCGGGAGATTCAGTTCTGCTGTCGTATGTGTCAGGTAACCGCGACGAGGATGTGTTCGACGACCCGTTCCGGTTCGACGTCGCTCGAGATCCCAACAAGCACATCGCCTTCGGCTACGGCGTTCACTTCTGCCTCGGTGCTGCACTGGCAAGACTGGAGGTGAGCAGCTTCTTCGCCGAACTGCTGCCCCGGCTTGCTTCCGTCGAACTCGCCGGAGATCCGCAGAACATCGCAACCACGTTCGTCGGCGGTCTCAAGCATCTGCCGATCCGCTACTCGCTCAAGTGAATTGACTGACGACCGCCCCGGTATCTCCGAGGCGGCCGTCTCGTCAACTGGCCTATCAGAACGGGAGCGGAATCCAGATCCCGAAGAAATAGAAGCCCCACTGGTTGTAGCCGGGGTCCCACACCGGTTGCTCGTTGAAGCCGAAATAGTTGATCGGCGGAGGCGGGGGACCCCACGCCGACGGCAACGGGCCATCCCATACCGGCGGCGGCGGTGCGCCCCAACCCCACGGCGGCAATCCGTCACCCCATGGAGCGCCGTGGAATCGGCCGCGCCAGTCGTTGTCCTGTGGATTCCACGGCGGCCGCCAATCGTGGTCGCCCGGGCCGCCGGGGCCGCGGAAGTCACCCGGTGGTGGACCGCCGAACGGTGGGCCGCCTGGTCCCCCGGGTCCGCGGAAGTCCGGTCCCCCGGGTCCGCGGAAGTCCGGGTCACCGGGCCCGCCGGGCGGTGGGCCGCCGGGACCGCCTCCGCCGGGACCGCGGAAGTCCGCACCGGGAGGACCGTCGGGCGGTGGGCCACCAGGACCGCCTCCGCCGGGACCGCGGAAGTCCCCACCGGGAGGACCACCGCGATCAGGAGGAGGGCCACCTGGGCCGCCACCACCTGGGCCGCCGCCGGGGCCGCCGGGCTCGCACTGCACTCCCGGAGGGCACTGCCCAGGCGCGGCATCGGCTGTGCCTGAGCTCAGGCCGATGCCCGCCGCGCCGAGAGCGCAGCCGATCGCCGCGCCCGCGACGAGTTGATTGAGTTTCATTACCAGGCCTTTCACGTCGAGAGACGCCCCAACCCAGACGCGAGGTTAGGTAGGCACTGTAAGAGCGAGCTATGTCGTCGCTTTGAAAGCGTTAGCAGGCCGCAGGCGCTGATCGCGGTTGCCGGTATCTGCCAAGGCCATCAACAGGTTTGACCTAGGCGTCAGCAGCAGCGCGCGGTCGGATTGCTCTCCGTCGCGTCATGTCGCATCCGCCAATATTCGCGTTCGGAAACGACCGGCTCACCGGGGTGCATACGCGTGCGGTGCTCGACATAGCGCCGATAGTGGTTGTCGCCCATCAATGTGGCCCAGTACCAACCGATCTGGCGTGCGAGCTCGACAGCTCGTCCCATTGCCTCTGCACCTCCCGTTCCACCTTGGTCGGGATCAGTCCGGACGGGGCGAACAGGCGCGACGGCACCGGCTCGATCCTCGGTCAGCGGGCTTCCGCCGCCGCGCATCGCCCGCAGCGCCACGATCACGCCCGCCGCGAAAACGACGACCACCAGCGCCGCGAACACGATCGACAGCGACCCCTGGATGAAGGTGTTGCGGACGATCTTGTCGACGTCGGCGGGTGTCTTCGCTGTCAGGCAGAGCTTGCCGGCTTCCCGTGCGGCCTCGCAGACGCTGTGTTGTTTCCAGTAGCCGAGCTTGGGATCGGCCGAGAAGATCTTCTGCCATGACGCCGTCAGCGTGACGGTGAGGTCCCACAGCAGCGGAATGCCGGGTATCCAAACCCATTTCAGAAGGCCCTTCTTGATCACGACGACCGACACGACGGTCAACGCGATCGCGGCGAGCAACTGGTTGGCGATGCCGAACAGAGGAAACAGCGTGTTGATGCCGCCGAGCGGGTCGGTGACACCCATCAGCAGGATGCTGCCCCACGCCGCGACGACGAGAAGGCTGCAGATCCATGCGCCGACGCGCCAACTCGGATCCTTCAGCTTGCGCAGCGGTCCACCCACGTTGCTCAATCCGTCCGACAGCATGAATCGTGCGACCCGGGTGCCCGCGTCGACGGTCGTGAGGATGAACACCGCCTCGAACACGATGGCGAAGTGATACCAGAACGGCCGCAGTGAGTGACCGCCGAAAACGCCGAGTACCTGGGACATCCCGATGGCGAGTGTGGGTGCGCCGCCGGTGCGCGAGACGATCGACTTCTCACCGACTTCCTGCGCCCAGCCGTTGATGTCCGCGGCATCGACCCGGGGACCGGACAGACCGAGCCCGTTGACGTACGTCGCCGCAGTCTCCGCGGTGCCGCCGGTCTGGGCGGCGGGCGCGTTGATGGCGAAGTACAGGTGCTGGTTGAGGACTGCAGCGATGATCAACGCCGTGATCGCCACGAACGATTCGGTGAGCATGCCGCCGTAGCCGATCAGCCGCATCTGGCTTTCCTTCTCCAGCAGCTTCGGCGTCGTGCCGGAGGAGATCAACGCGTGGAATCCCGACAGCGCGCCGCAGGCGATCGTGATGAACAGGAACGGGAACAGCGACCCGGCGAACACCGGCCCGTTGCCGCTGATGGCGAAGTCGGAGACGGCAGGTGCCTGCATCACCGGCCGGACCAGCAGGACGCCGAGGGCCACCAACACGATGGTGCCGACCTTCATGAAAGTGGAGAGATAGTCGCGCGGCGCGAGCAACAGCCACACGGGTAGCACCGACGCGGCCAGGCCGTAGATGACGATGCACCACGTCAGCGTGACCGGTGACATGCCGAACAACGCTGCGCCCCATGATGTCTCGGCCACCCAACCGCCGGATGCGACGCCAAGCAGTAGCAGCACGACGCCGATCAGTGAGACTTCCGACACCCGGCCGGGCCGCAGGAACCGTAGATAGAAACCCATGAACACGGCGATGGGGATCGTCATCGCGATGGAGAACACGCCCCACGGGCTCTGTGCCAGTGCCTGCACCACCACGAGGGCCAGCACGGCGAGCAGGATCACCATGATCAGCAGCACGCCGACGATTGCGGCAGCGCCGCCGACGGCGCCCAATTCCTCACGCGCCATCTGGCCCAGAGAGCGGCCCCGGCGTCGGGTCGAGATCGACAGCACCAGAAAGTCCTGTATGCATCCGGCGAACACGGCGCCGACGATGATCCAGATCGTGCCGGGCAGATAGCCCATCTGCATGGCCAGCACCGGGCCGACCAGGGGGCCTGCTCCGGCGATCGCGGCGAAATGATGTCCGTAGAGCACCCGGCGGTCGGTCGGCACGTAGTCGGTGCCGTTCTCGAAAAGCTCAGCGGGAGTGGCGTTGTCGTCGCGTGGCGCGACGATCTTCATCTCGACCAGCCGGGCGTAGAACCGGAAGGCCACGACGTAAGTGCAGACCGCGGCGATGACGAACCACACGGCGTTGACGGTCTCCCCGCGGAAGAACGCGATGACGGCCCATGCCACGGCACCGACCAGTGCGATCACTCCGAAGATGATCTTGTGTCGGGTGGTGATGGGCGATCTGTCGATGATCGCCACCGGAGGCAGATCCTTGTCGGTGCGAATCAAGGTGACGTTGCCGTCTTGCTGTTCGATGCGATCCGATGGTGCGGCGGTTGGTGTGGCCACAATGCCCCCTGGATTACGGCGATGTATCCCGCAGGTGATCTTGCCGAAGGAGTACCCAGATCAAAAGGGGATATGCGAACGCGAACTATTCGCGCTCGTAGAATGCCCGCACGGTGTCGACGGTGTCTGCCTCGGCGGGACTCTTGTCGTCCCGGTAGCGCAGCACCCGCGCGAAACGCAACGCCATTCCGCCGGGGTAGCGGGACGACGTCTGCACGCCGTCGAAGGCGATCTCAACCACCTGCTCGGGGCGCAGCTTGACGACCCAGTTGTCGGTGGGCCCATCGGCCAGTTCGGTGAAGCGGGTGGTTTGCCAGTCGAGCATGGCGTCGGTCATGCCCTTGAATGTCTTGCCGAGCATGACGAAACCGCCCGTCGCGGGGTCGCGGGCGCCGAGATGGATGTTCGACAGCTTGCCGGTGCGCCTGCCGGATCCCCATTCCACGGCGAGGACGACGAGGTCGAGGGTGTGCACCGGCTTCACCTTCAGCCAGCCTGCCCCGCGGCGGCCCGCTTCATACGGCGCGGCTGGTGATTTCGCCATCACACCCTCGTGTCCTGCGGACAGTGTGGCGTCGAGGAACCGTTGGGCCGCGTCGGCGTCAGAGGTGGTCAACCGGTCGACGCGCTGAGCCGGCGGCACGATCGCGTCGAGTGCCGAAAGCCGGTCGCGGGTGGTCTCGTCGATCAGGTCGGCGCCGTCGCGATGCAATAGGTCGAAGAAGAACACCGACAGCGGTTGCGCGGCGCGGGCGGCGGCGACGTCGTCGCTTCGGTTCGCGCCTTTGCCCCCTCCACGACCGAACCGCGATGCGGTGACCTGGAATCGGTGTGGACGCCCATCGGCGCGCAGCGCGATCGCTTCGCCGTCGGCGATGAGGTCGTTGACCGG
The DNA here is from genome assembly GCA_963813275.1 of uncultured Actinomycetota bacterium. GTDB lineage: Bacteria > Actinomycetota > Actinomycetes > Mycobacteriales > Mycobacteriaceae > Mycobacterium. The sequence goes on from CAWEYH010000014.1 coordinate 946,285, forward strand.
CAGCGCGAGCGTGGCCTCGACGACCTCGGGAAGTCGTGCGGTGACGTCGTCGAGGCTGCGGGTGTAGATCGCGACGTCGTCGCCCGCGCGATGGATCTGGACGCGTGCGCCGTCCAGCTTGGCCTCGAAAACGCTTTCGCCGCCGAGTCTTTCGAGGGCGTCGGCCACTCCGGTCGCGGTCTGGGCCAGCATCGGCCCGACCGGCTGCCCGACCCGCAGGGTGAACTCGGACAGCGCGGATTCCCCGCCGGACAGCGCCGCCGCGGCGACGGCGGGCAGGTCGCCGCCGAGCATCGCTGCCCGCCGGACGGCCGCGGCAGGCAGGCCGGTGGCCTTCGCGACCGCGTCGGCCATCACTCCGGCGAGAGCGCCCTGTCGCAGCTCGCCGCCGAGCAGACGGCGCAGGAAGGTCTGCTCGGGCTCCGTCGCCGCGGCGAACAGGTCCGCGACCAGCCCCGCCCTGTGGGCCTGCGAGCCCTTGCCCGCGACGGCGCCGATCTCGGTGAACGCGGCGTCGACGGCCGCCACCGTCAGCGTCGGCTCCGCGGCGGGGGGCGGCAGCGAACGCAGCGCGGCCCACCCGACGCCGATCTGGCGTTGCGGCAGCTCGCCGGACAGCCAGGACACGACGATTGCCACGAGCCGCCCGTGTTCGCCTGCTTGCCGCAGTAGATCGGCGATGCGGGCGATCTTGGCCAGCCGCGCTGAGGACGCACCGACGTCCGCCGATGCGGTGGCGACATCGATCAGCAGCACACCCTCACCCTGGCACGTGGGTCAGACATCCATCACCGCGAAACGGAAGGTGTGGCTCAGGTGACGGTGAACGAGACGGAGTGCCAGCCGGATGCCCCGTCGGGGACCGGGTCGGCCCAGGCCTGCGTCTGCACGGCTCCGGTGTTGTCGGTGGCCCGCACCGTGATCGTGTGCGGGCCGGCGGCATCGGCCTGCCACGGGAAGCTCCACAGCCGCCACGCGTCGTTGGAGTAGCTCGCTCCTAGCTGTGCCTGTTGCCACGCGCCGTCATCGATGCGCACCTCGACGGCCTTCACCCCGCGGTTCTGCGCCCACGCCACGCCGCCGAAGGTCACCGGCCCGCGGGCGACGGCCGCGCCGTCGCGGGGCACGTCGATGCGGGATTCGGTCTTGATCGGCCCGCGCGGCGACCAACCCAGCCGCGTCCAATAGGCGTCGGCCTTGTCGAACCGGGTCAGTTCGAGGTCGACGACCCACTTGGTGGCCGACACATAGCCGTACAGCCCCGGCACGACGAGCCGGGCCGGGTAGCCGTGCTCGGTGGGCAGCGGCTCTCCGTTCATGCCGACGGCCAGCAATGCGTCCCTGGCGTCGGTGAGCGCTTCGACGGGCGTGCCGACGTTGAACCCGTCGGTCGATGTCGACAGCACCATGTCGGCGTCGCGATGAACACCCGCGTCGGCCAACAGGTCGCGCACCCGGTAGCCGGTCCACTTCGCATTCGAGATGAGGTTTCCGCCAACGGTATTGGACACGCACGTCAGCGTGACGACCTTCTCGATGGCTTCGAACCTGTCCAGATCCGCGAAGCGGTAGGTGATCTCGCGGTCCACCATGCCGTGGATCTTCAGCTGCCAGTCCTCGCGGCTCAGCTGCGGCACGGTCAACGCGGTGTCGATGCGGTAGAAATCGTCATTGCTGGTGATGAACGACGGCAGCGCAACACCTTTGGGCTGCACCGTCGGCGGGATCGGGGGAGCGCTGACGTCGACTTCGGGCAACGCGAACGCATTGCGGTCGCCGCTGACCGACGTCCTGGCGCGGGAGACCACGACGCCCGCGACCCCTGCGACCGCGCCGGCGGCGAGAAGCCCGAGCGTCACCAGCGACAGCCGTCGGCCCCGATCGGGAACGTCGGACTCGTCGGGTTCGGCGGGTTCGTCGGTCAACCGTCCCGACGTCAGCAGGCGCAGCACCGCGACGCCGCATGCCGTGCCGACGACGGTGGGCACGATGTCGCCGATCGTTGCGCCCGTGCGCGACAGCACGGCCGCACACCCGGCAATCCCGGCCAGCACGATCGCCGCGCTTCCGATCGGGACGCGGCGCGTCTCCCAGCGATGCGGCGACCGCCGCGATCACCGCGATGACCCCCAGCACCACGATCGACAGGAAGAGCTTGTCGGCCGTGCCGAACGTCGTGATCGCCCATTCCTTGACCGGGCCGGGCGTCAGGTCGATGACCGTCGACCCGACCGCAGTGCGGGAATCGGCCTGCGGGCCGACGAACGCGGCCATCAGCTGGGTGACGCCGAGCGCGACGGCGGCCGCGGCGATCCCGGCCATCGCCCGTGTGCCACTCGCCACCGCCATGCAGGCCAAGCTACCGATCCCGCCACCCGAAAGCCTTAACGAAAAGTGACATCAGCTAGGTTGCTTTACGAATCGAGCACTTTTTGGAAAGGGAGCCAGATGGAGATCGCGGGTAAGAAGGCCGTCATCGTCGGCGGGGCGTCCGGGTTCGGAAAGGCCACTGCGGAGGCGCTGGCCAAGCGCGGCGCCAGCGTGGCGATCCTGGACCGGCCGCAGTCGAAGGGCAAGGAGGTCGCCGACGCCATCGGCGGAACCTTCCACGAAGTCGACGTCACCGACTTCGAAGGCACCGAGCAGGCCCTGCAGGAGGCCATCGACGCCCTCGGCGGCCTGCACATCGCCGTGACCACCGCGGGCGGCGGCAAAGGGGAGCGCACCATCAGCAAGGAGGGTCCGCACAGCCTGGACTCCTTCCGCAAGGGCATCGACCTCAATCTCATCGGCACGTTCAACATCAGCAGGCTCGCCGCCTGGCAGATGAGCAAGAACGATCCGGTGGACGACGAGGCCGAGGAGCGCGGCGTCATCATCAACACCGCGTCGATTGCCGCGTTCGAGGGCCAGATCGGGCAGGTCGCCTACACGGCGTCGAAGGCCGCCATCGCCGGCATGTGCCTGACGATGGCCCGCGACCTCGGCAGCCTCGGCATCCGGGTGCTGGCGATCGCGCCGAGCCTGTTCGCGACCGGCTTGACCGAAGGCATCCCCGACGAGTTCGCGAAGGTGCTGACCAAGGACGCCGCGTTCCCGAAGCGGCTGGGCCGACCCGAGGAGTACGCGAAGCTGGCCGTCGCCATCGTGGAGAACGCGATGCTCAACGGCCAGTGCCTGCGGCTGGACGGCGGGCAGCGGTTCGCCCCCAAGTAGTGGCGATTTCGGCGTGATAACTGTCGCGCAGCGACGGAAATCACGCCGAAATCACATAGGGTGAGCCGGTGGCGACCATCGCCGACCATGTCATCTCCGCACTCGCGGTCAGCGGGGTTCGCCGCGTCTACGGGCTTCCGGGTGACAGCCTCAACGGGTTCACCGACGCCATCCGACGCGCTCCCGAAATGTCTTGGGAGCATGTGCGTCACGAGGAGACCGCCGCCTTCGCCGCGGCCGCCGAAGCCGCGCTCACCGGGCAACTCGCGGTGTGCGCGGGCAGCTGCGGGCCGGGCAACCTGCATCTGATCAACGGCCTCTTCGACGCCCAGCGCAGCCGCGTGCCCGTGCTGGCGATCGCCGCCCACATCCCGCGAACCGAGATCGGCTCCGAGTACTTCCAGGAGACCCACCCGCAGGAGCTGTTCCGCGAGTGCAGTGTCTATTGCGAACTGGTCAGCACCGCCGAGATGACACCGCGGATCCTCGAGATGGCGATGCGCGCGGCCGTCGAAGAGCGTGGCGTCGCCGTGGTGGTGATCCCCGGCGAGGTGTTGCTGCAGCGCGCCGACGACTCAGCGTGGACGGCGCGACCCATCACAGCCACCAGGTCGCTGGTGCGCCCCGACGACGAGTCGCTGCAGCGGGCGGCCGCAATCCTCAACGGTGCCAACGCCGTCACGATCCTCGGCGGCGCCGGTGTCGAAGGCAGCCACGACGCCCTGATCGCGACGGCGGCGACGTTGAACGCACCGATCGTGCACGCGCTGCGCGGCAAGGAGTTCATCGAGTACGACAACCCGTTCGACGTCGGCATGACGGGGCTGCTCGGATTCGCCTCCGGCTACAAGGCCATCAAGGAGGCCGACGCGCTGCTGATGCTGGGCACCGACTTCCCCTACCAGCAGTTCTATCCCGACAACGCCAAGGTGATCCAGATCGACATTCGCGGCCGAAATCTCGGTCGCCGCACGCCGATCGAGCTCGGGCTGGTCGGTACCGTGCGCGACACCCTGGCCGCGCTGCAGCCGTTGCTTGCGCAGAAGCAACAACGCGACCATCTGGACCGTTCGCTCAACCACTACCGCAAGACCCGCAAGCGGCTGGACGAGTTGGCGGTCAATGACCGCGACCGCAGTCCGATACGACCCGAATACGTTGCCGGCCTTGTCAATCGGCTCGCCACCGATGACGCTGTCTTCACCGTCGACGTCGGATCACCGGTGGTCTGGGCGGCCCGCTATCTCCGCATGAACGGCAGGCGTCGGCTGATCGGATCGTTCAACCACGGCAGCATGGCCTGCGCGCTGCCGCTCGCGATCGGTGCGCAGACCACGTCGCGGGAGCGGCAGGTGGTCGCGCTGGCCGGCGACGGCGGGCTGACGATGGTCTTCGGTGAACTGGTCACGTTGACCCAGAATCGGTTGCCGGTCAAGGTGATCGTGTTCAACAACTCGTCGCTGAACTTCGTCGAACTGGAGATGAAGGCGGCGGGGATCGTCAACTTCGGCACCGACTTGCACAATCCGAACTTCGCCGATGTCGCAAAGGCGATGGGCATCTTCGGCCGTCGCGTCGAGCACCCGTCGGAGCTGGAGCAGGCGGTCGTCGACGCATTCGCCTACGACGGCCCCGCGGTCGTCGACGTCGTGACCGCGCGCCAGGAGCTGTCCATCCCGCCCGCGATCACCGTCGAACAGGCAAAAGGCTTCTCGCTGTACGCAATCCGGACGATCCTGGCCGGACGCGCCGACGAACTGCTCGACCTCGTCACGACCAACGTCGCGCGCCGCATCCTGGACTGAGCGCTCGGGCCTCAGCCGGGGTGCAGCGCGTCGCCGACGTGTTCGTCGACGCGGGTGTCCAGCGAGACGTCCTTCGTCTCCCGCATCACGAGCAGCGCCACGAAGCTGAGCGCGCCCGCGATGAACAGGTAGAGACCCACCCACGCGACGCCGTACGTCGTGGAAATCCATGTGGCGATGAACGGTGCGACGGCGGCGCCCAGGATGCTGGCGAAGTTGTAGGAGATGCCCGATCCCGTGTAGCGCACATTCGTCGGAAACAGCTCCGGCAGCACCGCGCTCATCGGCCCGAACGTCAGGCCCATGATCGTCATCCCGATCGCCAGGAACGCGAGCACACTCGTCTTGGTTGCGTGGTCGGGATCCAACAACGGGCCGAACAGGCCGCCGTAGGCCATCAACACGGCGGTGATCACCAACAGCGTTCGCCTGCGGCCGAACCGGTCAGCCAGAACACCCGCGATGGGAATCGTCGCCGCGAAGAACAGAATCGTGATCAGTTGCAACTGAAGGAAGTCGACGTAGCGGAAGCCGAGGCCCATTCCGGCGGGCGGACGCTTGCCGGTGCCGTAGCTCAGCGCCCACGTCGTGACGACGTAGAAGATCGTGTACGTCGCGAGCATCACGAAGGTGCCGATGACCAGCTGACGCCAACTCGTCCGGAACACCTCGGCCAGCGGTGTTTTCACCCGTTCGCCGCGCTCCAGTGCTCGGGTGAACACCGGTGTCTCGGTCAGTCGCAGTCGTACGTACAGCCCGATCGCCACCATGAAGACGCTCAGCAGGAACGGGACACGCCAACCCCAGGTGAGGAAGGCGCCATCGAGGTCGGGTTGGGCGTTGTTGTGGCCCAGCCACAAAACCATGATCAGGAACACCCCGTTGGCTAGCAGGAACCCGAAGGGTGCGCCCAGTTGCGGCCACATCGCGGCCCAGCCGCGCTTGCCGGGCTTTGCGGTCTCGGTGGCCAACAGTGCCGCGCCGCTCCACTCGCCGCCGAGCGCGAGGCCCTGGCTGAACCGCATCACCGCGAGCAGCGCCGGCGCCAGGACGCCGACCTGGTGGTAGGTGGGCAGCAGCCCGATCAGGAATGTCGCGATGCCCATCGTCAGCAGGGAGCCGATGAGGGTGGCCTTGCGGCCGATGCGGTCGCCGAAGTGCCCGAACAGGATCGACCCCAACGGCCGGGCGACGAACGCCAGCCCGAACGTGGCCAGCGACGCCAACAGCGCGGCCGTGGGATTTCCCTTCGGAAAGAAGAGGTGGGGGAACACCGCGACGGCCGCCGTCGCATAGATGTAGAAGTCGTAGAACTCGATCGTGGTGCCGATCATCGATGCCACGACGATGCGGCTGCGCGGAACGCCGTCGACGAGATCCGCCTCTGTCGTGCTCATGGATGTTCTCTTCCTGTCATCGGGGTAACCCATTGTTGCGGTCGTGGGCAGCGTCGGTCGCGAAATGCGATGATTTCTGATCTTGCCCGCTAATGTTTGCCCATGCGCATCCGAGCGTGGTCAGCGGTAGCTGTCGTTTTGCTCTTGGCGGCCTGCGAGGCGACTGCCTGGCAGGCGGCTACACCGCGAGCGTGATCATCTACAACCGTCCGCACACCAGCACGTACCACATTTCACCGGGTGACCTGGACGAGGGCATCAAGGCGCTGCTGGTGTTCCGCGGCGAGGGTGATACCGAGCGCCAGGGCGCGGGTTTCGAGCGGGTGCGCGCCTTCCGCGAGGGTGTCATGAACGGCGCGGAGTCATGCCTGGACTACCAGGCCTAGGACTCGCCTGACACGATGTCCGCATGCCCGACGACGTGCAGCAGCTGCCGACACTGAGCGACGCCGACCAGGCTGCGGTGCAGCGCTGGGTGCGGCACAGGGGACTTGGGTCGACGGTCAGCGGTGTCGAGCCGTTGACCGGCGGCACGCAGAACATCGTCGTGCGGATCCACGTCGACGGGCGCCCAATGGTGCTGCGGCGCCCGCCCCTTCATCCGCGGGCGACCAGTGACAAGACGATGCTGCGCGAGATCGCGGCGCTGCGCACGCTGGCCGGAACATCCGTGCCGCATCCCGGCTTCATCGCGGGGTGTGACGACCTCGACGTGATCGGGGTGGTGTTCTACCTGATGGAAGAAATCGACGGCTTCAACCCTGGCAGCGATATGTCCGAGGCGTATGTGCGCGACGCGGGTATGCGGCATGACGTCGGGCTGTCCTACGCTGCGAGCCTCGCGCAACTGGGCAACGTGGCGTGGGCGGGTAAGCCGCTCGCGGAGCTCAAACGGCCGGGATCCTTTCTGGAGCGCCAGGTTCCGCAGTTTCTCCGGCTGCTGGAAAGCTATCGCCATGACCGCTACGACCCGGAGTCACTGGCCGTCACGGACCTCGCGGAGTGGCTGCAGTCGAATCTGCCGCCGGACAGCGAGCCGGGAATCATCCACGGCGATCCGCATCTGAGCAATGTCCTGCTTCGGCGGGACGAGCCCGAACTGGCGGCCTTCGTCGACTGGGAGATGTGTACCGTCGGCGACCCGCTGCTCGACCTCGGGTGGATGTTGATCTGCTGGCCACTGGAGACCAGTGTCATCACCGCCGGGGGTGCGCTGGCCGCGCTCGGCGGATTGGCAAGCCGCAGAGAACTGTTGGAGGCGTACTGGGGCGCAGGAGGGCGGGAGACGTCCCGGCTTGACTGGTACATGGCGATGGCGTGCTTCAAGCTCGGCGTCGTCATCGAGGGCACCTGGTCGCGCTATCTGATGGGGAAGGCGAGTCGGGACGCGGGCGAGGCACTGCACGCCAATGCCCAGAACCTGATCGACATCGGAACCCGGGTCGTCAAGGGCGACAATCCGTTCAACCTCGGCTAGCCGAACGCGTCGATCCCGAGCTTGACGGCCAGCGCCAGGCCCGCGGCGGCGATCAGTATGCGCAGCGGCCCCGCCGGCGTGTGGCGCACCACCACAGGGCCTAGTGCGCCGCCGATGAGGCAGCCGATTCCCAACGGCACCACCGCCAGCCAGTGCACCGGCGCGAGAAACGTAAACACGAGCGCCGCAACGGTATTGGCGACACCGAGGATGACGTTCTTTGCGGCATTTGCGTCGGGCAGCGTCATATGTCCTGTCCGCAATAGCAACGCAAGCAACAACACACCGGCCGCCGCTCCGAAATATCCGCCGTAGACGCAGGTCAGGAAGATCGCGGCCGATTCGAGCAGTTGCGTGACCGCGTACCGCCGGTGGTCGGCCGCCTTTGCGTCAGCATCGACTCGTCGGGGCAGCACGATCGCGACCGACGCCACGCCCAGCAGGATCGGCACGATCTTCTCGAAGCCGCCCGCGGGCGTGGACAGCAGCAGGGCGGCGCCGACCGCGCCCGCAACCGCGGCCGCCGGAAGGACCCGCTTGAGCCACGGGCCCTGACCCGTGAGCTCGGGCCGCGAGCTCCACACCGAGCCGATACCGTTGAACACCAGGGCGACGGTGTTCGTCACGTTCGCGGTGACCGGCGGAAGCCCGATCAGGAGCAGCGCCGGATAGGTGGCGACCGACGCCAGCCCGGCGATGCTGCCTGTCAGCCCTCCTGCGACACCGGCCGCGACGAGGAAGGCGGCATCGGACCAAGTCATCGCGGGTAATGGTGCCCTGTCGCAACTGCTTGGTGCGCACGAGGGCCCATTCCGCGAGCGTGCGTCTGCAGGAGACTCGCCGGCATCACAGCAACCTTCATGCACACTCGCGCTAGCCCGAGCGTGCGTGAACACCGGATCTTTGGGGCGTGTCGCGCAGCAGACACGCACCCTCGTGAGAACGGCTCAGGGTAATACCTCTGAAACAGAGGTATTCTTGTTGTTGTGGAGACACGCACAGACCTCACCGGCCAGTTGTTCGACGTGGTCGGGCGGTTTCGGCGTCAGCTGCGCCGCTCGACCGGGCGAGGCTTCGACGCCACCGGGCTCACCCAGTCGCAGGCCGAACTGCTTCGCCTCGTCGGCAGGCAGCCCGGGATCTCGGTACGCGAGGCGGCGACCGAGCTCGGGCTCGTGCCCAACACCGCCTCGACGTTGGTCTCCAAGCTCGCGGCCGACGGCCTGCTGATTCGTTCGGTCGACGCCGACGACAGACGGGTCGGTCGACTGAGGCTGACCAAGTCCGCTCAACGCATCGCCGACGAGTCGCGGGCCGCGCGCCGGGCGGCGCTGGCCGCAGTCGTCGACGAACTCGACGCCGAGCAGGTCGAGCACCTGGCGCAGGGCCTGCGGGTACTCGCCGATATGACGCGAAAGCTGCACGAGGGGAACGAAACATGACCGATCCTGAGGTGCTCGCGATCGACTGCCGCCACCTTGTCCACCGCTACGGCCACTTCACGGCCGTCGACGATTTCAGCCTGGCTGTCCACACCGGCGATACGATGGGTCTGCTCGGGCCCAACGGTGCAGGCAAAACGACCGTCGTACGCGTACTGACCACGTTGACTCCCGTCCAGCACGGCGAGGTGAAGATCTTCGGGCTGGATTCGCGCCGCGACACCATGGATATCCGTCACAACATCGGGTACGTGCCACAACAGCTTTCGATCGAGTCGGCGCTGACGGGCAGGCAGAACGTCGAGTTGTTCGCGCGGCTCTACGATGTGCCGCGTTCCGAACGCGGGCGTCGGGTCGGCGAAGCCCTCGAGGCGATGCACCTCGCCGACGTCGCCGACGAGCCTGCCGGCACCTACTCCGGCGGGATGGTCCGGCGGCTGGAACTGGCTCAGGCACTGGTGAACCGGCCGTCGCTGCTGATTCTCGACGAGCCCACCGTTGGCCTGGATCCCATTGCCCGCGACAGTGTCTGGGCTCAGGTTCAGCGCATGCAGGAGGACTTCGGCATGACGGTGCTGCTCACCACGCACTACATGCAGGAGGCCGACGCGCTGTGTGATCGCGTCGCGCTCATGCACCACGGCCGATTACAGGCGGTCGGCTCACCGGCGGAGTTGAAGCAGACGGTTTCGCCCGACGCGAGCCTGGAGGACGTGTTCCGTCATTACGCGGGAACCGATTTGGCCGAGGACAGCTCTCAAGCCGGCTTCCGGACGATCCGCTCCACCAGAAGGACGGCGCGCCGTGTCAGTTGAATCTCCCACCGAGTTGCGGCTCGTTCGTGCGCCGCGTGGCTGGCGTCGAGCCCGCGGACTGGCGGTCCGCATCGGCGCCTTCGCACTCGTCGAACTGCAGAAGCTGCGTCACGACCGAACCGAGTTGTTCACCCGGATGGTGCAGCCCGCACTGTGGCTGCTGATCTTCGGGCAGACGTTCACGCGGCTACATGTCATCAACACCGGGGGAGTGCCGTATCTCGCGTTCCTGGCGCCGGGGATCATCGCGCAGTCGGCCCTGTTCATCTCGATCTTCTACGGCATCCAGATCATCTGGGACCGTGACGCGGGGATCCTGGCGAAGCTGATGGTGACACCCGCCCCCGCGTCGGCCGTTGTCACCGGCAAGGCCTTCGCGGCAGGTGTGCGCTCGGTGGTGCAGGTGATCGGGGTGGTGGCGCTTGCGTATCTGCTCGGGGTGCACCTGACCGTGAACCCGCTGAAAATCCTTGCCGCGATGGGGATTGTCGTGCTGGGGTCGGCGTTCTTCGCCTGCCTGTCGATGACGCTGGCAGGCCTGGTGCGCAACCGCGATCGGATGATGGGCATCGGGCAGGCCATCACGATGCCGCTGTTCTTCGCGTCCAACGCGCTGTATCCGGTCGACGTGATGCCCCAGTGGTTGCGTTGGCTGTCGGCGGTCAATCCGCTGAGCTACGAGGTCAACGCGCTGCGCGGGTTGCTCATCGGCACGCCGACGAACCCGGTGCTCGATGTCGCGGTGCTCGTCGTCGCCGCGGTGGCAGGCATCGCGATGGCGTCGTCACTGATGCGGCGGCTGGTGCGTTAGGTCACAGCAGCCGGCCGAGTCAGTACGGCGCTACGTCTGCATCGTCGACGAATACCAGGTTGCCATCGGCGAGCCGGACGGCCCACCTCCGCGCCGCATCGGCAATGTGGTGATCGCCGATATCCACCGCGTGGCCGGACAACGACCCGAAGTCCTCTATGACAACTCCGTGAGTCTCGTTGTGGGTCCCTGGGTAGACCCGTACCGCTGCGTCAACGGCGACATTTTGGCCCGAACCGCCGACCTCGGTTTCACTCCTTGATTGCGTCATTGCTCCCCGCTTCCTCCCCAAGTGTTTACCTTGACGTAAATTAGAGCACATCCGCACGCCATGAGCGGCGTCTAGGTCAGAGCAGCCTGCCGATGCCGCGCGCTGCGACCTGCAGCGCGCCCAGCAGCCGCTGACGGTCGCGCTTGAGCGTCGCGACCACGACGCCGATCGCGGCGACGACGGTGTCATCCGACGCCTGCACCACCGGCACCGCCAGCGAACACGCCCCGATCGACATCTCCTCGCTCGTCGTCGCCACCCCGTCGCGGCGGATGCGATTCAACTGGGTGTGCAGCACGTCGGGCCGGGTGATCGTGTACGGGGTGACCCTCGTCAGCCGGGCGAGTGCCCGCGCGGTCACATCCGACGGCGCATGCGCCAGAAGCACTTTGCCGACACCCGTGCAGTGCATCGGAAGTCGCGTGCCAACCGTGCTGACGATCGGCACCGATGTGCGTCCCTGCATGCGGTGCAGAGTACAGCACCTCGTCGCCGTCGCGGACCGCGAGGTGCACGGTGGCCATCGTCGCCGCGTACACGTCGTGCAGGTACGGCTCGGCGACCTGTCGCAGCCTGCCCTGCACCGGCGCGAGCAGGCCGGCCTCCCACACCAACCTGCCGATGACGTATCGACCGTCCTCCTGTCGGTGCAGCGCGCCGCCGTCGACGAGTTCACCGACCAGTCGGTGCGCGGTGGGCAGCGGTATGCCCGCGCGGCGCGCGATGTCCGACAGGGTGAGGCTTCGATGCCGCTCGTCGAACGCGCCGACCACCGCCAACACCCGGGATGCGACGCTGGCGCCCGGCGCCGACGTATTGCCTGCCATTTGCGCCATCCTTCCGCTCAGTGGAAGTTTAGCCTTCAGGACGCGCTGCGGGCGGCGGTACGGTCCGCTCATGACCACGGTGACTCAGGGCGACATCAGCGCCGAGATCAAGGCCATCGACGACGACTACCACCGCGCGGGTCTCGAGGAGACGCAGCCGCGGCTGGACTACCCGCCGTATCGCAGCAGCCTGCTCCGGCATCCCACGAAGGACCTGCAGCACGCGGATCCCGAGGCGGTCGAGCTGTGGGCGCCGTGTTTCGGTGAGCGTGACGTCGACCCTCTCGAGTCGGATCTGACCATTGCGCACAACGGGACGCCGATCGGCGAGCGCATGGTGGTCACCGGCCGCATCACCGACGGTGAAGGCCGCCCCATCCACGGCCAGCTCGTCGAGATCTGGCAGGCCAATGCCGGCGGTCGATACACGCACAAGCGCGACCAACATCCGGCGCAGCTTGACCCGAACTTCACCGGCGTCGGGCGTTGCCTGACCGACGACGACGGCGCCTACCGCTTCACCACGATCAAGCCGGGCCCGTACCCGTGGCGCAACCACCACAATGCGTGGCGGCCCGCGCACATTCACTTCTCGCTGTTCGGAACGGATTTCACGCAGCGGATGATCACCCAGATGTACTTCCCGGGCGATCCGCTGTTCGCGCTGGATCCGATCTACCAGTCCATCACCGACCAGAAGGCCCGCGATCGGCTGGTCGCCAGCTACGACCACGACCTGACCACCCACGAGTGGGCCACCGGCTATCGGTGGGACATCGTGCTGACCGGTAGCCGCGAAACCCCCTTCGAGACAAGCGAGTAGCCCTGATGAGCACCCTGACCGCCACCCCAGGCCAGACGATCGGCCCGTTCTTCGGCTACGCGCTTCCGTTCGAACGCGACAGCGAGCTTGTGCCGCCCGGCTCACCCGGCGCAATCCAGCTGCACGGAGTGGTCACCGACGGCGCGGGTGCGCCGGTTCCCGATGCGCTGCTGGAGATCTGGCAGGCCGACATCGACGGGGTGATTCCCACGGCCACCGGGTCGCTGCGCCGCGACGGCTGGACATTCACCGGATGGGGACGCGCCAGCACTGATCGCGAAGGTCGGTACAGCTTCACAACTGTCGAACCCGGTGTCACACGAGCCGGTTCGGCACGGTTCTTCGCGGTGACGGTCTTCGCGCGCGGCCTGCTGAACCGGCTGTTCACCCGTGCGTACCTGCCCGGCGAGGAGTTGGACTCCGAGGCGCTGCTTGCGGCACTGCCCGACGAGCGGCGAAACACCCTGATCGCCGTGGCCGACGAGCAGGGCCTGCGCTTCGACATCCGCCTGCAGGGTGACGGCGAGACCGTCTTCCTGCGCTTCCCCGGGCACCGCCCATGACGGACCTGTTCTGGCCGGGCGACCATCGCGCGGGCGACCTGCTGAGCGACGCAGCGCTCCTCGCGGCGATGGCAGGCGTCGAAAGCGCCTGGCTCGGTGTGCTCGTCGATGCCGGGATCGCACCCTCCTCGGCGCGGGTCGACATCGCGGCGACGGTGTCGGCCGCCGATGCGGAGCAACTCGCCGAGGAGGCCGAGGCCGACGGCAACCCGGTCAAGGCTCTCGTTGCGCTGTTGCGCGAGCGCACCGGCGGAGACGCGGCCACGTGGTTGCATCGCGGGCTGACCAGCCAGGACGTCATCGACACCGCGATGATGCTGTGCCTACGCGACGCGCTGTCGCGCCTGCGCAGCGAGTTGTCCGCGCAAGTGCGCACGCTGGTTGGGCTCGCCGAAACCCACCATCGCAGCCCGATGCTTGCCCGCACCCTGACACAGCCCGCGCTGCCCGGCACCGTCGGCGGCAAGGTCGCCAACTGGCTCTCCGGCGTGCTCGACGCCGTCGACACGCTCGATGCCCTACCCGCACTGCCCGTCCAGGCCGGCGGTGCGACTGGAAGCCTGGCCGCCACAACCGAATTGACTGGATCACCGGTTGAGGCACTCGCGCTGTCGGATGCGCTCGCCACAACGCTGGGGCTCTCGCCCGCGCTGCCGTGGCACACCACGCGGTCGGTGATCACCCGTGCAGGCGACGCGCTCGCCGGGTGCTGCGACGCCTTCGCGCACATCGCGGCTGACGTCGCGACGGGAAGCAGGCACGAAGTCGGCGAACTGTCCGAGGGGCGCGGCGGCGGGTCGTCGACCATGCCGCACAAGAGCAACCCGGTGATGTCGGTGCTGATTCGCAGGGCCGCGATCACGACGCCTGCGCTGGCCGCCACCCTGCATGCCGCGTCGGCAGCCTCCGTCGATGAGCGCTCCGACGGCGGCTGGCACGCCGAGTGGGCCACGTTGCGCACCCTGACGCGGCGCACCGTCGTGGCCGCCGCGCAGACCGCCGACCTGCTGACGGGGCTGCGGGTCGACGTCGAACGGGCCGCGGCCAACCTCGCCGCCGCGGGAGACTTACGAGGCGAGCAGCGGGCGATGACCGAATTGACCGGGCGCCCAGCGCGTTCGGAGTATCTTGGCGCGACCGAGGAGATCATCGAAGCCGTTCTGCAACGCGCCCGCCATCACCTCAAGGAGACGACGTGAGCATTCCACGGATCGTCGGCACCGACTTCGGCGGCGACGGGGAACTCCTGCTCGTCGGCCCGTCGCTCGGAACCTCGGCGAAGACGCTGTGGTCAGCCGTCGCGGAACGCCTCGCACAGCGCGTCCACGTGGTCGGCTGGGACCTGCCGGGGCACGGCCGGTCTCCCGCCTCCGACGCCTTTGGGATACCCGAATTGGCCGCGGCCGTGTTGGCACTCGCCGATGAGATCGCGCCTGGAGTCGCGTTTCACTATGCAGGCGATTCCATCGGCGGAGCGGTCGGGCTGCAACTGCTGCTCGACGCGCCCGACCGGTTGAGGTCGGCGACGCTGCTGTGCACCGGCGCCGTCATCGGCAGGCCAGAGGACTGGGCGGCGCGCGCAGCGACCGTGCGGGATTCCGGCACTGGTGCCGTGGTCGACCTTGCCGCGCACCGGTGGTTCGGCGCAGGGTTCTCCGACCGCAGACCCGACGACGCCTCCGCACTCCTGAATGCGTTGCGCGACACCGACGACGAGTCCTACGCGCAGGCCTGCGAGGCGCTGGCCGCGTTCGACGTCACCGACCGGCTGTCCGAGATCACCACACCGACGCTGGCGATCGCAGGCGCCGAGGACATCGCGACGCCACCGGACGGCCTGGCCAGGATCGCCTCCGACGTCAAGGACGGCAGGCTGGTCGTGCTGGACGGCGTCGCCCACCTGGCCCCCGCCGAGGCACCCCAGCGCGTCGCCGAGCTGATCGGCGGACACGTGCGACCCGATACGTACTCCGCGGGTATGGCGGTGCGGCGCGAGGTGCTCGGCGACGCCCATGTGGACCGTGCCGTCGCGGCAAGCACCGAATTCACTGCCGATTTCCAGGAATTCATCACGCAATACGCCTGGGGCACGATCTGGACCCGGCCCGGGCTGGACCGGCGCAGCCGGTCGATGATCACGCTGACCGCACTCGTCGCCCGCGGTCATCACGAGGAACTCGCGCTGCATCTGCGCGCCGCGCGGCGCAACGGGTTGTCCAACGACGAGATCAAGGAGTTGCTGTTGCAGACCGCCATCTACTGCGGCGTGCCCGATGCCAATACGGCCTTCCGTATCGCCAGTCGGGTGCTCGCCGACTACGACGAGGCGGACCAGTGAGCCGCACCTCCGTATGCAACGACGCCGCCGAGGCCGTCGCTGGAATCGAAGACGGGTCAACGGTTCTGGTCGGCGGGTTCGGTATGGCGGGCATGCCCATCCACCTGATCGACGCGCTCATCGAACAAGGCGCGACGGATCTGACGATCGTCAGCAACAATGCGGGCAACGGTGACACCGGCCTTGCCGCGCTGCTGGCCGCGGGCAGGGTCCGCAAGGTGATCTGTTCGTTTCCTCGTCAATCGGATTCGTACGTCTTCGACGGGCTGTACCGCGCAGGTGAGGTCGCCCTCGAAGTCGTGCCGCAGGGCAACCTGGCCGAGCGTATGCGGGCCGCCGGTGCGGGGATCGGGGCCTTCTTCTGCCCGACCGGTGTCGGGACGCCACTCGCCGAGGGCAGGGAGCTGCGCACCATCGACGGCCGCGACTACGTGCTGGAGTACCCGATTCGCGGCGATGTCGCGCTCATCGGTGCGTACATGGGGGATCGGGCGGGAAATCTGGTGTACCGCAAGACCGCTCGCAACTTCGGCCCGGTGATGGCGACCGCCGCGGTACTCACGATCGCCGAGGTGTCGCGCGTCGTCGACATCGGCGACATCGATCCCGAAGTAGTCGTCACGCCAGGCATCTACGTCGACCGCATCCTCGAGGTGAACAGATGACCATCACCGCGCCGCTGGACAAGAACGAACTCGCCGCGGTCATCGCGCGCGACATCCCGGCAGGCTCGTATGTAAACCTCGGCATCGGCCAACCGACCCTGGTCGCCGATCATCTGAAGCCCGAAGCCGAGGTGGTGCTGCACACCGAGAACGGCATGCTGGGCATGGGCGCGGCAGCGACGGGCACCGATGTCGACCAGGACTTGATAAACGCGGGCAAGATCCCCGTCACCGAGTTGCCCGGAGCGTCGTACTTCCACCACGCCGATTCGTTCGCCATGATGCGCGGCGGCCATCTCGACGTGTGTGTGCTCGGCGCCTTCCAGGTGAGCAGATGCGGAGACCTGGCCAACTGGCACACCGGCGCTCCCGACGCGATCCCCGCGGTCGGCGGCGCGATGGATCTGGCCATCGGCGCCAAGAACGTCTACGTGATGATGAGCCTGTTCACCAAGGACGGCACCGCCAAACTAGTTCCGGAGTGCACGTGCCCGCTGACCGGCCTCGGCTGCGTGAGCCGGGTGTACACCCACCACGCGATCTTCGACATCGATCCGGCCGCGGGCGTGGTGCGTGTTCGTGAGACATTCGGCATCACCATGAGCGACCTACGGTCGCGGGTGGCCGTCGAATTAGCATGACGCTGTGTCCGCCGCCCACCGTCTGCCCGAGCGCCTGCGTCACTGCATCGACCAGACGATCGCGGCCGAAGCGCTGGAAGGCTGGAGACCGACAACCGAGCACGTCGACGCGCTGGCGGCGCTGGTCAGCGACGACGTCACGTTCGGCGACTACCTGGCCGCGTATCTGTCCCGCCATCCGACCTGGCCGACGCGAGAGCGAACCCGGCGCACGTCGCGGGGCAGGGAGCCCTATCTGATTCCGGGAACAACGGTGCTGCGCAACAAGTTCGGGGTGGATACCCACGCGGTGCTTGCCGACCTCGAATTCGTGTCGAACGCGGGCCGGATCGCGGGCTGGCACCGGCGAATCGCCGACGGCGAGGTCGGCCCCGGCGATCTGGACTTTCGCGCAATCCACCGGAACCTCTTCGCGGACGTCTACTCGTGGGCAGGCGAGTACCGCGTCACCGAACTGCGTCTGGGCGACGACCAATTCGCGCCGCAGTCCTCGATCGAGTCGATGATGGACGGGGTGCAGGCAACCGCACGTGCGCTTGTCGCCGACGACGCCGGGTCGTTGGCCGACCAACTCGCCCGGCTCTACGCGGAGTACAACAACGTGCATCCGTTCCGCGAAGGTAACGGGCGAACAGGCACGACTGTGCTGCACATCGTGGCTTCGCTGCGTGGCCGACGGCTCGACCTGCGCAGGTTCTCCCGCGTCGAGTGGTACGGGGCATCGCACGCGAGCGCGCCTGCCGACCGCAACGGCACACCCGATCATCGCCCCTTCCTGCCGCTGTTCACCCAGGCGCTCGACTGAGGCGTCAAATGTGTTTGCACCCCTTCTCGCACGGGTCTAGCATTCGTGACGTGCCGAGGCGACTCGTAGTAGCAATCCCCAGCGGGGTCTGATCCTGACCGACCCCTCGCTGTGGGTCGTTGCTACGTCGTCGGTCATTCCTTCCAGCAAGCGAAGACCGGCACATGACTTCACCACCACAATCCGCAACCAGCGCAGCGCCGTTATCGGCGGCCACCGTGGCGGAGTGTTTCACCGCACCACTGCCGCGCGGCCTGCGTAAGGAGGCCGATGCGATGTCTTGGGACCAGTTCCAGACCACCTATGCGTCCAACACGGGCCCGCTGCGGCTGGGCCAGTGGACGTGCACTGACGCGGACTGCCCGGCGACCAGGCTGGGTCCGCAGGCCCGCAACTACCAGGCCACCCTGGCGATCGGCGACCGAATCAGTACCGCATTCGCTGCGGCATCCGGACCCGTTGCCGCTCTCACCGAGATGCTCTACGAGAACGGAATCGCCGTCGAGATGACGGCGTTTCACCAGCTGCCGACCGGCGGCGAATTCGCCACGTTCATCCGCGGCAGCGACGGCGCACGCGCCGAATGGGCGATGGGTCTGGACGAGGACGCGACGCAGTCGGCGCTGCGGGCCGTGATCGCTTGTGCGAACCGGCTATTGACCGCCGCTTAGCCGCCTAACGCAGGGGCCGCAACACGATCGGCATGCCGTCCATCGGCACCGGCATGCCGCCGTAGTCGTAACGCGGCTGGTAGCCGGGTCGGGGGAGTTCGAGGCGGTACCTGCGCAGTAGGCGATGCATGATCGTCTTGACCTCGAGCTGGCCGAACACCATGCCGATGCACTTGTGCGCACCGCCGCCGAACGGGGTGAACCCGTATCGATGTTTCTTGTGCTCGTTGCGGGGCTCGGCGAAGCGCTCGGGATCGAACTTGTACGGCTCGGGGTAGATCTCTTCCAGCCGGTGGTTCATCCCCGGGTAGCCGATGACGTTTGTGCCCTTGGGCAGGTAGTAGCCGAGCAATTCGGTGTCGCGCACTGCCTGGCGCATCGCCCATTGCACCGGCGACACCAGCCGGATCGACTCGTTCATCACGAGATCGAGCGTTTCCAGCTTTTCGAGTGAGTCGATGTCGAGCGGTCCGTCGCCCAGCCGGTCGGACTCGTCGCGGCAGCGGTCCTGCCACTGCGGGTTGGCGGCCAGGTAGTACGACATCGTCGTCGCGGTTGACGTTGAGGTGTCGTGCGCGGCCATCATCAGGAAGATCATGTGGTTGACGATGTCCTCGTCGGAGAACTTGTTGCCGTCCTCGTCCTCGGACTGGCACAACACGGTGAGCAGGTCGCTGCCGTCTTTGCCGCGGCGCTCCCTGACGCGCTCCTCGAAGTAATGCTCGAGGTATTCGCGGGCCTTCAGTCCTCGCCACCACGTGAACGGCGGCACGCTGGTCCGGATGATGGCGTTGCCCGCCCGGGTGGTGACAGTGAACGCCCTGTTCACCTTCGTCACCAGTTCCTTGTCGGTGCCTGGCTCGTGCCCCATGAACACCATCGAGGCGATGTCGAGGGTGAGTTCTTTCATGGCCGGATACAGCAGGAAGCGGGGGTCGTTGGAGACCCAGTCGTTGGCGATGACCTGAGAGACGACCCGGTCGACGTGTTCGGTGTAGCCGGCCAACCGGGTGCGGACGAACGCCTCCTGCATGATGCGCCGGTGGTACATGTGCTCGTCGAAGTCGAGCAGCATCAACCCGCGGTTGAAGAAGGCCTCGATCGCTGGCGCCCAGCCTTGCTGCGAGAAGTCCTTGTTGCGATTGGAGTACAGCACCTGAATGGCATCGGGCCCCAGCGCTACCACCGACGGAAGGATGGGCGAATCGAGCAGTGACACCGGCCCTTTCGTGCGATACAGATGCAACCAGTAGTCGGGTCCGCCGCGGAACATCTCGATCATGTGACCGAGAATCGGCAACCCGTTGTCGCCCATCACGGGCTTGAGGTCGCTGCCGGCTGGTGGATCGGCCCATGCGTGCTGGGGCCAGTCGCGGGCCAGCAGCCGCTTCTCGAGGGCGCCCATACCCGGCACAGTGAGGAAGGGCGACGTCCTGATCCGTCGCGAGGCCTGGTCGAGAACGTAATCCTTGGTGCTGATCGTCGGCATTCAAATGCTCCTGAGGCAGAAAAAGACTGTGGCCGTTGTCACTCCTATGATCATCCTGAATGGCAGACTTGACGCATGTCAAGTTTTGACGGGGGGGACAGTAATGCGAAGGTCTACAGCGATGACCGCTGAATCCGCGCCACAGGAGACTCGTCGCAGCCGGGGGGACCGGCAACGCGATGCCATCGTTGCCGCGGTCGGCGAGTTGCTCCATGAGCGGTCGTTCGCCGATCTTTCGGTCAGCACCATCAGCGAGCGGGCAGGCGTCGCGCGTTCCGGCTTCTACTTCTACTTCGACTCGAAGTACGCGGTACTGGCGGTGATCCTGGCCGACGCCAGTGATCTGCTCGACAGCCTGACTCATCACTTCGCGCCGCGGGAGCCGGGCGAGACGCCCGCCGCATTCGCAAAGCGGATGGTCGGCAGTGCCGCCGCGGTGTACGCGACCAACGATCCGGTGATGCACGCCTGCGTGGTGGCCCGTAACACCGACACGCAGATCCGGGAGATGATGGACGACTTCGTAGACGGCATCATCGAGAAGATCGTCACCCTGATCGAGCAGGATGCCGAGGCGCGGCCGATCTCCGACGATCTGCCCGCCCTGGTGCGGACATTGGCGGCGGCGACGACGATGACACTGACGCAGGACAGCTCGTTCGTCGGCCGAGGCATCGACTCCAATCGTGCGGTCGACGCGCTCGAGCGGCTGTGGGTAGCCGGGTTGTGGGGTGGCTCCGAACTGCACAGCGAATAGGTCAGTAAGGTCGGCGCCATGGCGCACAGTGGCTTTGACGGCAAGCGTTGCTTCCTGACGGGGACCGCCAGCGGCATCGGCCGCGCGACCGCGCTGAAACTGGCCGCCCACGGCGCCGTGCTCTACCTCACCGACCGGGACGAAGAAGGACTGGCGCTGACGGTCGCCGACGCTCGCGCGTTGGGCGCCGAGGTGGCCGAGCACCGGGCGTTCGACATCTCCGACTACGACGACGTGATGCAATTCGCCGCGGACATCCACGCCAACCACCCCGCCATGGATGTCGTGATGAACATCGCGGGCGTTTCGGCGTGGGGCACGGTCGACCACCTCACCCACGACCACTGGCAGTCGATGATCGACATCAACCTGATGGGCCCGATCCACGTCATCGAGGCGTTCGTGCCTGCGATGATCGCGGCACGCCGCGGCGGTCATCTGGTCAATGTGTCCTCGGCTGCGGGGTTGGTCGCATTGCCGTGGCACGCCGCCTACAGCGCAAGCAAATACGGGCTGCGAGGACTTTCCGAGGTGCTGCGCTTCGACCTGGCGCGCCACCGCATCGGGGTTTCCGTCGTTGTGCCCGGCGCGGTGAAAACCCCGCTGGTGCAGACGGTTCATATCGCGGGCGTCGATCGCGAGGATCCGGTCGTGCAGATGTGGACCGACCGTTTCGCCGGCCACGCGGTCTCGCCGGAACACGTCGCCGACCGGATCCTGCGCGGCGTCGCCAAGAATCGGTACCTCATCTACACGTCACCGGATATCCGCGCGCTCTACATGTTCAAGCGCGCGATGTGGTGGCCCTACAGCGTGGCGATGCGGCAGGCGAACGTGGTGTTCACTCGCGCACTCCGGCCCAGCAGGCCGTGATCTCTTCTACCGCTTGATGCCCAGCGCGTCGGTCATCGTGAAGAACAGGTCCGTCTGGTCGGTGAGTCCGACGACATTGGCCGCGCGTGGGCCGTACGCCGCGATTCGCACCTGCGTGCCGGTGTGCGTCTGGTCCTCGACGTCGACGTCCTCCGAGGTGCCGTAGCTGATCGTCATATCGGCGTTGTCGGCGGTCACCGGCATGTTGCCGTCGGCGAACAGGCCGAGCAACGGCGCATCCTGGTCGGCCTTGCTGACATTGGTCAATTCGTCTGCGGTGCGGATGATTTGGAAGCCGCGTTCCTTGGCCTGCGCTTCCAGCGTCTTTCCGTGGTATTCGCCGCCGGTCGCGGTCTGCGCGAACGTCTCCGCGCCGCCGCCCATGGTGACGTCGGGACGGGCCGCCAGCAGCTGCTCGGTCACGGAGCCCAGTCCGCGCCCATGGTTTCCTTTGGACAGTCCTCGGTCATCTCCTTGGGACCATAGCAGTCCCGCTCGCTGATGTTTGCGAAAAGCGCTGCGGGCGTGGCGTCTTGGATCTCAGACGTGGTGATGTCACCGGTGAACGAAAGTTGACCGGCGGGGAAACTGTTCCGCGAGGGGTCGCTAGCGCTTACCCCAATCCCATCGCGGTGTGGTGAGCAGGTCCAGCCCCTCGATCCGCGTCTCGCCGAGGTCCTTGTGCAGGCGAACCTCCACGGCAGCATCGCCGTCGTCGGAGACGTGCGCAGCGTCGCCGACCGGAACCGTCTTCAAGAACTCCAGCATCGCCCCCGAATGCGTGACAACCACGACTTGCGTCTGATCCGCGGCCGCCCGGATCAGTGCGGCCAACGGCCGAACCAGATCCGGGTGCAGCGAGGTCTCCGGTTCGTTCAGCACCATCAGCGACGGTGGCTGCGGACTCAGCAGTGCCGCTGCCCACAGCAGAAA
Organism: uncultured Actinomycetota bacterium; assembly: GCA_963813275.1. Lineage (GTDB taxonomy): Bacteria > Actinomycetota > Actinomycetes > Mycobacteriales > Mycobacteriaceae > Mycobacterium. Next base: position 968,904 of record CAWEYH010000014.1, read on the forward strand.
TCTCAGTGTGCCGTCGGATAATTCGGCCGCACGCAGCGGTCGCAGCATGCCGCGCTGCTCCAGCTGCACGTCGAACAACCCATCGCGGACAGCGACGGACACGGTCGCACCGTCGAATGCCTCGGCGACCGCCCGCTGCAGGTCGTCGAAGCCGGCCTCGATGATCGTCTGCACCGCGGCCGCCAGATCGCTGCCGTCATCGGAGAGCACCGCAGTTCGTGTGCCGACACGGGGGAGTCGCGACGGCGCACCGCGGTCCACCCGAAAGCTGTCGTAGAACCGCCAGCCGCGTAGCCGATGGCGCACCGCGGCGAGTTCGGGATGGGTGCCCGGGTGGGCGTATTCGGCCAAAACGCTGCGATAGGGCGGCAGCGACCGCGACAGCTCGTCGAAGCCGCGCCCGGACTCCGCGCTGACCTCCGCGTGGTTGCGACTGCGGCGAACGAGCGTCGATCCGGTCCGCATCACCGGACCCGCGAAGACCGCCTCGCGCTTGATCTCGGGGTCGAGGCCGAACAACGAGCGGTGTCCGGCCATCTGAGGCAGTCCGAGATCGACCAGGTAACCGAAATCATCTGAGGCAAAACCGAGTTCGAGCGCGACGGGTCCGGTGCGGGTCGTGCCCTCGACGCGTCCGGTCCGGCGTGCGCCGCCGAGATGCTCGGGTCCGGCCCACAGCACTGACTGCAGGCCGCCTTCGCGAGCGAGCGAACCGATCACTTCGCCGCGCCCGCAGTCGGCCAGCAGTCCCAGCGCGCGGTACAGCGATGACTTGCCGGTTCCGTTGGCGCCGGTGATGACGGTGAGCCGGCGCATCGGCATCATGATCTCGCGCAGCGAGCGGTATCCCCGGACGGCGATCGTGTGGAGCATGTGGTGAGCGTATGGCGCGGGTGTGACTAGTAGCCGCCCGCAGGCGCGGCCAGCTCCAGCCGTACGCCGAGCAGCCGAACGGGGCGGTCGAGCTCGAACTGCCCCAGTAGCTCCAGCGCCGTCTTCGTGATGACGTCGGCATCGGTGCTCGCGGCCGGGAGCTTGCGGATCTTGGTTCTGGTGAAGAACGTCTTGGTGCGCACCGTCACGGCCACCCGGGTTACCACCCGCCCCTGCGCCACGATCTCGGTGAGCGTCTGCCGGGCGAGATCGACAACGGCTGCGTCTATTTCGGTGCGGTCGGTCAGGTCGCTGGGAAACGTGACGACGTGACTGCGCGAGCGCGGCACCCACGGTTCGGCGCTGACGTTGGTGTCGCCGCCGCCCTTCGCGAGCAGCAGGATCCACAGGCCGGTCGTCGGCCCGAACGTCGACGTGAGGGCGGTGGCGTCGGTGGCTGCGAGGTCGGCGACGGTGGTAATGCCGAGCCCGGCAAGCTTTTTCGCGGTCTTCGGCCCGACGCCCCACAGCGCGTCGACCTCGCGGTCACCCATCACCGCCATCCAGTTGGACTCGTCGAGCGCGAAGATGCCCGCGGGCTTTCCGAAGCCGGTGGCCACCTTGGCGCGCTGTTTGTTGTCGCTGATGCCGACGGAGCACGACAGGCCGGTCCCTGCCGCGACGACCTCGCGGATCTGTTCGGCCAACTGGAGTGGGTCGTCGACGTCTGGCGCCGACGTAGGCCTCGTCCCAGCCCCACACCTCGACGGGGTGACCGAAGTCGCGCAGCAGGCCCATCACCTCCTCGGAGGCTTCGTCGTAGGCGGCCGTGTCCAACGGCAGGAATATCGCATCCGGACACTTGCGCGACGCGGAGCGAAGCGGCATGCCTGCGTGCACGCCGAACTTCCGCGCCGGATACGACGCACACGTGACGACCTTGCGCGGCTCGGTGGGATCGCCGTTGCCGCCGACAATGATTGGCAGGCCTTCGAATTCGGGGTTACGACGCACTTCGACCGCAGCCTGGAACTGGTCGAGGTCGACGTGCAGGATCCACCGCGGCGTCATTTACCGCACAGCTTGCGCGCCACGCTCTCCCACGCGTCGCCGAGGGATTTGAGTGTTTCGCCGCGGTCGGTGATCTGGTGGTGCACGTAGTCGGCGTCGAGCAGCGCCAGCAGCGCGTCGGCCTGTGCGTCGAGGTCTCCAGTGGTGCCCGCCGCGTCGAGCAGGAGGCGGACATGGGTGTGCAGCACCATGGCCGGGGCGCTGTAGCGGGTCTGCGGATCCCGGTTGGCCGACGAGAGCAGTGCGTGATGAGTGTGGGCGAAGCGCAGCCGTTCACGCCCGAAGGCCACCAGCCGGTCAAGTGGTGGTGCGTCCGGGCCGAGAGGCGGAGGTCCGAACAGAAAGGCTTCCTGGCCCGCCCGCTCGTCCTCGTCGAGCAACACCATCATCAGCCCTGCGCGGCTGCCGAAGCGCCGGAACACCGTGCCCTTCCCGACCCCTGCCGCCGCGGCGATGTCGTCCATCGAGACCGCGTCGGCGCCGCGTTCGGCGATGAGCCGGCGCGCGGCATCGAGCAGCAGCATTCGGTTGCGCGCGGCGTCGCCCCGCTCCTGGGGGGCGGATACCGGCAAGCCGCCGAGCTGTTCGACGCTCATTTCTCGCCTCCCGCTCGCTCCGGTCCTCGCTCGTTCCTCGCTGCGATCCTCACTCGCGCTCGTCTTCGACGCTCATTTCTCGACTTTAGCTCAGCTTGGAATAAATCGGACCGTAGTCCGTTTCAGCCATGCGAGGATATTCTGTAGCACCTGGAAGGAACTCTTGATGGGCGACGTGAAAGTACTGGCGCTGGTCGGAAGCCTGCGCGCGGCATCGGTCAACCGCCAGCTGGCGGAGCTGGCCGCGGAGACCGCGCCGGACGGGGTCACCGTGACGCTGTTCGACGGGCTGGGCGATCTGCCCTTCTACAACGAGGACATCGACAACGAGGACGTACCCGCTTCAGTGGTGGCGCTGCGCGCCGCGGCCGCCGACGCCGACGCAGCGCTCGTCGTCACTCCCGAATACAACGGCAGCATTCCCGGCGTGCTGAAGAACGCGATCGACTGGCTGTCGCGGCCGTTCGGCAACGGCGCGCTCAAGGGCAAGCCCGCAGCTGTCATCGGCGGGTCATTCGGCCAGTACGGCGGCGTGTGGGCGCACGACGAGACCCGCAAGTCCTTCGGCATCGCGGGCCCGCGGGTCGTCGAGGACCTCAAGCTGTCGGTGCCGTTCAAATCGCTCGACGGCAAGCACCCCAGGGAGAACGCCGAGGTCGCCGCGAACCTGCGCGACATCGTGGGCAAGCTGGCCGCCGAAGTCGGCTGACATCGGTTGAGCAGACAGCCGCCGGACGGGTCGATCGTGACCCTCCGGCGGCTTTGCTGTTACGTCACCGTGACGGTTCTCGCCGGCATGAGTGTCGGTGCCTGGTGGTAGACCAGTAGATGACGGGCGACACGCCCCGAATGTGACGTGCGACACGCCGAGCCGCGAGGCCCCGGTGTGCTTACGACCAGGGAATTTCACAAATGTTGTTTAGAAGATGTTGTATCCCTTCTGAATGTCGGACACCAGGTGTAGTGTTTGGCACACCGACAGACCCCCACGGTTCGGAGGTCGGCCGGAGCGCTGAATCCGGCGGAGTCGGTTCCCCCGACAGGTCGGCCAAGCACCCCGGACGGCCGGAATTTTGAGGGCCGGAGGGTCGCTGAACCAAGGCGAAGAGCACTACCCGATCAGTTGCCAGTCGATGTCTCGTTCCGTTCGCAGAGGAGCCGTACCGCAGATGACCATCACCGTGTACACCAAGCCGGCATGCGTGCAGTGCAACGCCACCTACAAGGCGCTGGAGAAGCAGGGCATCGCCTACGAGAAGGTCGACATCAGCCTCGACACCGAGGCGCGCGACTACGTCATGGCGCTGGGCTACCTGCAGGCACCCGTCGTGGTGGCAGGCAATGAGCACTGGTCAGGGCTTCCGCCCCGATCGCATCAAGGCCCTTGCCGGGTCCGGGGTACTCACCGCATAAGCCCCGTTTTCCGACAGTCAGGAAGGAGAGTCAGATGAGCAACCTCGTCTACTTCTCCAGCGTGTCGGAAAACACCCACCGATTCGTCGAGAAGCTGGGTCTGCCCGCGATCCGGATCCCGCTGCACGGCCGGATCGAGGTCGATGACCCATACGTGTTGGTGCTGCCCACCTACGGCGGTGGGCGCGCCACACCGAACATCAACGACGGGGGCTATGTCCCTAAGCAGGTCATCGCCTTCCTGAACAACGAGCACAACCGGTCGCTGATCCGCGGCGTCATCGCCGCGGGCAACAACAACTTCGGTGCGGAGTTCGCCTACGCGGGAGATGTGGTCTCCCGCAAGTGCGGCGTGCCGTACCTGTACCGCTTCGAACTCATGGGAACCCCGGACGACGTGGAAGCCGTCCGTGCGGGCTTGGAAGAATTCTGGAAGGACCAGACGTGCCATCAACCGTCACAGCTGCAGAGCCTGTAACCGCCGCGCCCGGCGCCCTCCCCGGCGAGACGGATTACCACGCGCTCAACGCGATGCTGAATCTGTACGACGCCGACGGCAAGATTCAGTTCGAGAAGGACCGCGACGCCGCACACCAGTACTTCCGCGAGCACGTCAACCAGAACACGGTGTTCTTCCACGACGTCGACGAGAAGCTCGACTACCTGATCAAGGAGAACTACTACGAGCGCGAGGTGCTCGACCAGTACTCGCGCAACTTCGTCAAGACGCTGCTGGACCGGGCCTACGCCAAGAAGTTCCGGTTCCCGACGTTCCTCGGCGCGTTCAAGTACTACACCTCCTACACGCTGAAGACGTTCGACGGGAAGCGCTATCTCGAGCGGTTCGAGGACCGTGTCGTCATGGTGTCGCTGACGCTGGCCGCAGGCGACACCATGCTGGCCGAGAAGCTCGTCGACGAGATCATCGACGGCCGCTTCCAGCCGGCCACCCCGACGTTCCTGAACTCGGGCAAGAAGCAGCGCGGCGAGCCGGTGAGCTGCTTCCCAGCTGGACGCCGGTCGATACTCCGGACGGCCCGAAGGCGATCGAGACCTTGCAAGCGGGCGATCGCGTGCTTTCGCACGACGGCTCGTTCTCCGTCGTCGAGTCCGTCGTCGATAACCCGAATGATCAAGCGCTCATTCGCATCTCGCACTTTGGGCATAAGGAGCCGATCCTCTGCACTCCCGAGCATCCGATCCTGGTGTGGACCACGCGCGACGTGAAAACTCTCATCGATGGTGACGGTGCCGACCCGTTCAACGGTTTCGTGTGGCTGGCCGCAAAGGACATTCATCCCGCGGATTTCATCGTGACCGCGGCGCCGCTAGAAGGACGCGAGCGGCGCGTGCACGACTTGATGGACTACGTCGGCTCCGGCGAATACGAAGAAGTCGACGGGCTCATCCGTAAGGTGAACACGGACCGCAAGCACCGCAACAAGCAGCGCCACCGCATCAAGTTCGTTTCGGTGAATCGCTATGTCGAGGAGTCCTACGACCTTGGCCTCATCCTCGGCTGGTACGTCGCCGAAGGCCACATCTCCAAGCGATCAGGACCAGACGGCGCGATGACGCCCAACGGCATCCACTTCACGATCGGCACGCACGAACTCGAGTACCAGCAGGAGTTGGCGGCAGCGTTCAAGCGAGTCTTCGCCGCCGATCTCTCCGTCCACCAAAGTGTGTCGGACCAGTCGGTGCGCATGGTGTGCAATAGCAAGGTCGTGGCTTCGCTCATCTTGTCCATGGTTGGCACGGGATATCACCTGAAGCGCTTGTCCCACGAGGTCCTGACAGCCGACGAAGAATTCCAGCGTGGCCTGTTGGCTGGGTTGTTCCGCGGCGACGGGTGCTCGACCACCGGCGGGATGGTGCTCGACTTGGTGAACCCGGAACTCATCGACCAGGTGCAGCTCCTTCTGCGCCGGGTTGGCATCATGTCCCGAGTTCGCCAGTACGTCAACCAAGCCGGCAACCTGACGGGGCAGGTGTTCGTGCCTGGGCTGCCTGGCGCCAACGAGGACTTCATCTTCGACGTCGGCAAGAACCTGCACAACTATGTGGGGCAGAAGGGGACGTCGCGCAAGACGTACCAGGTCGTGCATGGGCGCCACGTGTACGGAGTCCGCGAACTGGAGCGCACCAAGGACGTTCCGGACGAAGGTGTACAACCTCCACGTCGAGGGCACGCACACGTACACGATTCGCGGCACGGTCGTCCACAATTGCTTCCTCCTTCGCATCGAGGACAACATGGAGTCCATCGGGCGCTCCATCAACTCGGCGCTGCAGCTGTCCAAGCGCGGCGGCGGAGTTGCGTTGCTGCTGAGCAACATCCGCGAGCACGGCGCGCCGATCAAGAACATCGAGAACCAGAGCTCGGGCGTCATCCCGATCATGAAGCTGCTGGAGGACTCGTTCTCCTACGCCAACCAGCTCGGGGCGCGTCAGGGCGCGGGCGCGGTGTACCTGCACGCGCACCATCCCGACATCTACCGGTTCCTCGACACCAAGCGCGAGAACGCCGACGAGAAGATCCGCATCAAGACGCTCTCGCTGGGTGTGGTGATCCCGGACATCACGTTCGAGCTGGCGAAGAAGAACGAGGACATGTACCTGTTCTCGCCGTACGACGTCGAGCGCGTCTACGGTGTGCCGTTCGCCGACATCTCGGTGACCGAGAAGTACTACGAGATGGTCGACGACGCGCGGATCCGCAAGACGAAGATCAAGGCGCGCGAGTTCTTCCAGACGCTGGCCGAGCTGCAGTTCGAGTCGGGCTACCCGTACATCATGTACGAGGACACGGTGAACCGGGCCAACCCGATCGAGGGCAAGATCACCCACTCGAACCTGTGCTCGGAGATCCTGCAGGTGTCCACGCCGTCGGTGTTCAACGACGACCTGTCCTACGCCAAAGTCGGCAAGGACATCTCGTGCAACCTCGGCTCGATGAACATCGCCAAGACGATGGACTCGCCGGACTTCGCGCAGACCATCGAGGTGGCGATCCGGGCGCTGACCGCGGTGAGCGACCAGACCCACATCTGGTCGGTGCCGTCGATCGAGCAGGGCAACAACGACTCTCACGCGATCGGCCTCGGGCAGATGAACCTGCACGGGTACCTGGCGCGGGAGCGGATCTTCTACGGGTCCGAAGAGGGCGTCGACTTCACCAACATCTACTTCTACACGGTGCTGTACCACGCGATTCGGGCGTCGAACCGGATCGCGATCGAACGCGGCACGCACTTCAAGGGCTTCGAGAACTCGAAGTACGCGTCGGGTGAGTTCTTCGACAAGTACACCGAAGCAGGTGTGGGAGCCGAAGACCGACAAGGTCCGCCAGCTGTTCGCCGACGCCGACATCCGCATTCCGACGCAAGAGGATTGGGTCAAGCTCAAGGAGTCGGTGGGCAAGCACGGCATCTACAACCAGAACCTGCAGGCCGTGCCGCCGACCGGGTCGATCTCCTACATCAACCACTCGACGTCGTCGATCCACCCGATCGCGTCGAAGGTCGAGATCCGCAAGGAAGGCAAGATCGGCCGGGTGTACTACCCGGCGCCGTACATGACCAACGAGAACCTCGAGTACTACGAGGATGCCTACGAGATCGGCTACGAGAAGGTCATCGACACCTACGCCGCGGCCACCCAGCACGTGGACCAGGGGCTGTCGCTGACGCTGTTCTTCAAGGACACCGCCACCACGCGCGACGTCAACAAGGCGCAGATCTACGCGTGGCGCAAGGGAATCAAGACGCTCGTACTACATCCGGCTCCGCCAGATGGCGCTGGAGGGAACCGAGGTCGAGGGCTGCGTGTCCTGCATGCTGTAGGGCTCAGCCGACTGTGCGGTTTCAAATGCGACTCGCCGCTTCGGCGTACAAGAGCGCACACTCGCGTCGACGCCGGAGACCTACTTGTAGGTGTGCTGCGGACCCTGCGCCTTCTTGTACAGCGCCTTGAGCATCCGGTCGCGGAAGAAGCCGTTGTCGATCAACTTGATGCCGGCGTTCGCGACGGCCGGGATGCCCGCGAGCTTGTGGAAGTAGCGGCCGCGCTTGTACTCCTTGCCCCAGGCCGCTTCCATCCGCTGCGCGTAGTTGGTGAAGTCGTCGGGGCCGCCGTTCTGCAGCGCCGCGATCGCGCACTCACCCGCGGCCAGCCCCGACTCCAGCGCCTTCGAGATGCCCGCGCCCGACGCCGGCTTGCCCGCACCGAGCGAGTCGCCGGTGAACAGCACGCCGGGCCGCCACGGCGGCCACGCGGTGAAGCCCATCGGCAGCCGCCATGCGCGCACGCTCTTGTTCTTCTTCAGCTCCTCGATCGGCGGCAGCTCCCAGTCGCGCGGGCAGCGTCCGCAGGAACTCGCCGAGGAACTGCGTCGCGTTGATCGACTGCCAGTTCTTGTAGCTGTTGACGTAGCCGAGGCCGATGTTGAACACGCCGTTGCCCATCGGGAACACCCAGCCGTAGCCGGGCAGCTGGTCGCCCTGGAACGCGCAGCTTGAGATAGATGTCGAGCGAATCGGAGTCGGGACGGTTGGCGTGCATCTCCGAGCGGATCGCGATCGCCGAGTAGCCGTTGTACTCCGAGTCGATCTTCAGCGCCCGCTTGATGGGGGAGTAGGCGCCGTCGGCGGCGATGACCGCGTCGCCGTACACCTTCTCGCCGCTCTTCAGCGTCACGCCGATGACGCGGCCGTTGGCGTCGAGCTCGGGCCCGGTCACCTCGGCGGACTGCCGCACCTCGGCGCCCGCCGATTCGGCGTGCTTGAGCAGCAGCGTGTCGAGCTCGGTGCGGCTGACCGTGTGGCCGTGATCGGGCATGCCGGGACGCTTGGGGAACGACAGCTCCCACTGGCTCGGGCTGAACACCGTCACGCGGTTGACCCGGTGGAACTGGCGACCTCCTCGGCCAGGCCCATCTTCTGCAGGTAGCTGACCGCGCGCGCGGTCAGGCCGTCACCGCACGGCTTGTCGCGCGGGAACTCGGCCTTGTCCAGCACGACCACCTTGGCGCCGGTCTGCGCGGCCTGCCACGCGGCGGCCGAACCCGACGGCCCGCCACCGGCGATGACCAGGTCGTATCGCTGCGTCATAACTCTCGTCTCATCGTCTTCACTGTCGCAGCAGATAGTACCCAAGTCGTGCAGGTCATCTCGCCGGCCAAAGCTCGCACGGCCAGGAGTCCCGCACTGGCGTGTTCCGGCACGGTCTGAGCAGGTCAGAGACGTCGGGGCGGGTACAGTGATCGGATGCGCGGAAGGTCGAGGTCACGCTCTGGTAATGAACCGGGCGTCAAGGTCGACGCCCGCAGCGAACGCTGGCGCGAACATCGCAAGAAGGTGCGGTCCGAGATCGTCGACGCCGCCTTCCGCGCGCATCGACCGGCTCGGGCCGGAGTTGTCATTGCGCGAGATCGCCGAGGAAGCCGGCACCGCCAAGCCGAAGATCTATCGGCACTTCACCGACAAGTCGGATCTCTTCCAGGCGATCGGCGAGCGGTTGCGCGACATGCTCTGGGCCGCGATCTTCCCGTCCATCAACGTGGCCACCGACCCCGCGCGCGAGGTGATCCGCCGCAGCGTCGAGCAGTATGTGCACCTGGTCGACGAGCACCCGAACGTGGTGCGGTTCCTGATGCAGGGCCGCTTCGCCGAACAGACCGAGTCCGCGATGCGGGCACGGTCAACGAAGGGTCGCGACATCACGCTGGCAATGGCAGACATGTTCAACAACGAGCTGGACGCGAGATGGAGCTCGACGGCGCGGCGATCGAACTCGCCGCGTTCGCGACTTCGGCACCGCGGCGTCGGCGACCGACTGGTGGCTGGGCTCCGATCAGGACAGCCCGCGGCGGATGCCGCCCGACGAGTTCGTCGCGCACTTGACGACGATCATGGTCGGCGCGATCAACGGCACCTGCGAGCTGCTCGGCATCAAGATCGACGCCGGATCTGCCGCTGCACGACGGCGTCCGCCGTCGCGAATCCGTGGCCTGACCACGGACGCGTCAGACACCAACGACGTATGCGTCGATGGGCTGGCGATACCCGCGCAAATTGAGTTCGCGCCGAGGTGCTTTCGTCATCAGGGTGTCGGCGACCCCGGATGCGACGAGTAACTCGCCACCGGCGGCGTGTTGTTGCATCCGTGAGGAGACGTTGACGGGGTCGCCGAGAGCGGTGAAGTCGACCACCGAGCCCCCCACGTTGCCCACGAATGCCACGCCCGCATTGACCGCTACCCCCAACTCGAGCCACGGCCCCTCGTCACTGCCGTACCCAACCGCTTTCAAAAGGTCGATCCCAGCCTTGACGGCGCGGCTTCGGTAGTCGGGGCCACTGATGCCACGAACGAAGAACGCCATCACCTCGTCGCCGATGAGCTTGTCGATCACCGCGTCGTGCCGCAGAAGCGTCCGAGTCGCGGCGATGTAGAACCGGTTGAGCAGGGCGGCGAAGTCGGTCGCACCGCTGCGTCGACCCAGGGCAGTGGAGCCGCGAACATCGGCGAACAGGATCGCGACATCGACCTCACTGCCGCCGGCGGGCAGCGCATCGCAACACCTGCTGCACAGATTGGGATTCTTGCGCGATGGGGTGAACCCGGCGGCGGCAAGAACTCGTCCCGCCAGGCCACCGAACGGGTTGTTGCACACCTTGCACCGCGGTGCCGACGGGAGATAGCGAAATAGCCGTCGCGCTCTCACCAAGGATGCGTGGCCGTCGGTCAGCACCTTGTCCCAGGGGTCCTGCTGAACCGCCGGGGCGGTGTTCCTGGGGACGTTGACGATAACCATGTGGCCGATGATCGACCGGTGTTCGTATCAACACATGAGGCATGTGCCTCAACTACCGACCCAGCCGAACCAATCCGATGATGTATTGAACTGCGCGTTCGCGCCGACGTCGCCGACTTCGCGTGCAAAATGAGTGCGTGCATCCCACCCGGACGCTGCGCGACCCCGGCAAAGGCCTGCGTAGAGCCGAGTTGCTGGCGGCGATTTCGCTGGCGATCGATCTCGGTCTGGGTCAGCCGATGGAACACATGCTCCGGTCGTCGTTGATCGCGACCCGCATCGCCGAGCGGATGGGACTCGACGCGCAACAGAGGGCGACGGTGTACTACGCCAATCTGGTCGGCTGGATCGGTTGTCACGCGGACTCCCATGAGCTTTCAGCGCTCTTCGGCGACGACATCGCCTTCCGGGCCGACACCTACGGCGTCGACATGGCCGGTCTGCCGTTCCTGCGGTTGATGGTCAATCACGTCGGACGTGGAATGCCGGCGTGGGAACGGGGCGTTCGCTCGGCCGCCTTCGTGCTCACCGCCCGCAATCAGGTCGTCAAGCTCATCAACTCGCATTGCTCGTCGGCTGGGGTGCTCTCCGACAGAATGGGTTTGGACCCGCAGGTCAGTGAGGCGCTGTCGTACATATTCGAGCGCTGGGATGGCAGGGGTATGCCCAATGGCGTTCGTGGAGAGGATATCCCGCTCGAAATCCGCATCGTCCGGCTGGCCGATGTCGTCGAGGTTCATCTTCGCACGGGTGGCTCGAACGGGCGGTCGACGTCGTGCGCTCCCGACGCGGCACGCAGTTCAGCCCTGACGGTGGCGGATGTCTTCGAGCAGAACTTCGCCGACATCGTCGACGGATTGCTCGAAATCGACGTCTGGACTGCAACGTTGGAGCAGGCACCAGATCGTGGCCGAACGCTGATCGGCGACGAGATCGACGAGTTACTGAGAGCGATGGCTGATTTCGTCGATCTCAAGTGTCCTAGTTCGCCAGGCTACTCGCGTGGAGTCGCCGACCTGGCGGCCGCTGCCGCCCGAATCCGGCGGATGCCCGAGGCTGACATCACGCCGGCTCTACAGGGCGGGTCTCGTGCACGGTCTCGGCAAATTGGGCGTGTCGAACCACATCTGGGAGAAGACGGGGACGCTCACTACCGCTGAGACGGAGCGGATGCGGATGTACCCGTATCTGACCGGGCGGATACTGAGCCGGGTCGAGGGGCTGGAGTCGGTGGTGTCCCTTGCGACCAAGCACGAGGAACGGATCGACGGATCGGGATTCCCGAGAGGCCTGGCCGGTGCAGAGCTGACCGCGCAGGACCGATTGCTCGCCGCGGCGGTGGCGTATCAGCAACTACGGGAAGCGCGTCCGGGTCGCGCCGCTCTCGACCCCGCCGATGCCGCAAGCGAACTGCGCCGGGAAGCGCGCGCCGGACGCCACGATGCCGAGTCCGTGGAGGCCGTGTTGGCGGCCGCGGGTCATCGGTCTCCGAAGCGGGCGCCATTTTCAGCCGGGCTCACCGCTCGGGAGGTCGAGGTTCTGCGTCTCGTCGCGCAGGGCAGGTCGAATCGCGAGATCGCCGATGAGCTGTTCATTGCGCAGAAGACGGCACGCAACCACATCGAGCGCGTTTACGCCAAGCTGGGCGTCAACAACCGCACACAGGCGACGCTTGCGGCAATCGACCGCGGTCTGGCGGGCTCCTCGGTCGACGTCTCGACGTGAAACCTCGCCCGATCGACTGCTGACAGCCTGGGGGACGAGATGTTTTGAGGCAAACGCCTCATGCGATTGCCGAGGCCGCGCGTCGATGATCGGGCCTGACAGAGCAATTCAGCACTCACGGAGGCCTCAAATCATGACCGAAATCGCAACTGGGCACAGCCCCTGAGGTCGCGCCAGACACGCAGCGCGGCGGGCGAATCGATGCAATCAATGTGAGCCGGCATGCCGGCGCGCGGCAGATTCTGCAGAAGCTGTCGCTGACGGTGAAGCCGGGCGAGCTGGTCGCCATCGCGGGCGGAAGCGGCGCGGGAAAGACCACGTTGCTGGAGACACTCGCAGGACTACAACCGCCGTCTGCCGGTCAGGTTTGGCACGACGGCATCATTCGCGGTGCCCGAACGAGCATGGATGCCCGTATCGGGTACGTCCCGCAGGACGACATCATCCATCTGGAGATGCCCCTTCGCCGCACGCTGCGCTACGCGGCCCGGCTGAGGATGCCCGCGGGCACGTCAGCAGCCGAGGCGGACCGCGTGGTCGAGGAGACCATGCGAGACCTCGACCTGGCTGATCGGGCTGACGTGCCGGTCCGAGCGCTTTCGGGCGGCCAGCGTAAGCGGGCCAGCATCGCTGTGGAGCTACTGACTCGGCCGAGTCTGTTCTTCCTCGACGAACCCACCTCCGGGCTCGATCCGTCGACGGCGGCCGACGTGATGCGGCTGCTGCGCACACTCAGCAGGCGAGGAGTCACCGTCGTCCTCACGACTCACGAGCCGGCGGGTATCGACAAGTGTGACCGGGTGATATTCCTGGCCCGCGACGGCCACCTAGCCTTCAGCGGCAGTCCGGCTGAGGCCCGGAGCTATTTCGGAGTCCGGGATCTCGCGGAGATCTACGAGCGACTCGCTGCGCAAGACACCCCGCAGATCTGGGCGAAACGCTTCACGCAGAGCGTCGGGACGACGGAAGCTCAACGCGGCGACGACATACCGCCCGTCCCGGCCCACCCTTCGCCGGTCAGACACACGGGCGCAGTCCGGCAATGGTGGCTTCTGACGCGGCGCAACGTCGATGTCCTGTTTCGCAACCGGCTGACCCTCGCCATCCTGCTTGGCTCACCGGTGCTGGTCACGGTGATGATGGCGACGCTGTTCAAGCGTGGTGCATTCGACCCCGGCAGTGCAGCCGATGTCGGGCCCGCCCAGATCGTGTTCTGGATCGCGTTCGATGGCTTCTTCTTCGGCCTGACGTACGGCCTTCTCCAAATCGTCGGAGAGATGCCGGTGTTCCGGCGGGAACGGTTGGCAGGCCTCAGCGTCGGGGCTTACGTGGCATCCAAAGTCACGGCGCTGCTTCCGGTGCTGGCGGGAGTGAGCGCGGTGCTCCTCGGCGTGCTGCGGGTGCTCGGGCGCCTTCCCGCTATGAGCTGGCACGTCTACGCCTTGTTGTTCGTGACGATTGTGATCGAGGCGACGTCGGCGCTGGCGCTGGGACTGCTGGCGTCGGCCGCGGTCTCCAACGCGGCGCAGGCCGCCCTGGCCCTGCCGATGCTGTGCTTCCCGCAGGTTCTGTTCGGTGGCGCCATCGTCCCGGTCGACGACATGGCAGCCCCGGGGCGCTTGATGAGCTTCGGCTTGGCCAACCGTCACGCGTTCGAGGCCCTCGGGCGAGACCTCGACCTCGACCGGTTCACCACCACGCTGCCTGCGATGTCCGCCTACCGCGACACCTTCAGCGGCGGCACGGCAGGCAGCCTCATCGCGCTCGCAACGTTTGCCGTCGTCCTGACGGTGGCCACGGTGTGGGTCCTGCGGCGCCGGTCCGCCCCAGGCGCATCCTGGCGATGACGGCGTAGCGCGTCCGGCCCGCGAGATGGCTGACCAAGCGTCTCGCGGGCCGACGCGCATACGCAATGGCCGGCCGGATGGTGCGCGGTACCCTGGTCGACGAAGTACCCGGTACCGCTGTTCCCAGGGTGGGCCAACACCGAAGGTAGGGGAGATCGCCGTCATGACCGTTGCCGAGCAAGCGGCCGAGGGCACGACCCAGAAGGCCGTCCACACTCGCGCGCTCATCATCGGGACCGGGTTCTCCGGACTCGGGATGGCCATCGCGCTGCAGAAGCAGGGCGTGGAGTTCCTGATTCTGGAGAAGGCCGGCGATGTCGGTGGCACCTGGCGGGACAACTCCTACCCGGGCTGCGCGTGTGACGTCCCGTCGCACCTGTATTCGTTCTCGTTCGAGCCGAAGGCGACGTGGAGCAAGCTGTTCTCGCCGCAGCCCGAGATCTGGGACTACCTCAAGGGTGTCACGCGAGAAGTACGGGCTGCGCCGCTACATCCGGTTCGATTCGCTCGTCGATCGCGCACATTGGGACGACTCCGAGTATCGCTGGCATGTGTTCACCACGGACGGGCAGGAGTACGTCGCACAGTTCCTGATCTCCGGGGCCGGCGCGCTACACATCCCACTGATTCCCGATATCGAGGGCAAGGACGAATTCCGCGGCGTCTCTTTCCATTCCGCGCAGTGGGACCACAACGTCGATCTCACCGGTAAGCGGGTGGCGGTCATCGGCACCGGAGCGAGCGCCATCCAGATCGTGCCCTCGATCGTCAAGGACGTCGGCGAACTGCAGCTGTACCAGCGCACGCCGCCGTGGGTGGTGCCGCGGCCGAACAAGCCGTTCCCGGAGGCCCTCAAAAACGCGTTCGCCTACGTGCCGGGCCTGCGCCTTGCGGTGCGCAGCGGCATCTACTGGGGGCTGGAGGGCCTCGGTTTCGCGATGACGCGACGGCCCGCGTTGCTGCGAGCGGTGGAACTCGTCGGCAAGTTCAACATCAGGCGCTCGGTGAAGGACAAGGAACTGCGTCGACGGCTGACACCGACGTACCGGGCCGGGTGCAAGCGAATCCTGTACTCGCCCGACTACTACGAGGGCGTCGCGAACCCGAAGTGCCATCTGATCACCGATCGCATCACGCGCATCACACCCGACGGGATCGTCACCGCCGACGGCGCTGAGCACAAGGTCGACGTGATCGTCTACGCCACCGGATTCCACGTCACCGACTCCTACACCTACGTCGACATCAAGGGTGCGGGCGGAGAGGACCTGGTGGATCGGTGGAACCGCGAAGGCGTGGTGGCGCACCGCGGCGTCGCGGTGGCGGACATGCCCAACCTGTTCTTCCTGCTCGGCCCGAATACCGGGCTCGGGCACACCTCCGTCGTCTTCATGATCGAGGCGCAGGTCCGGTATGTGGCCCAGGCGATCGCCGCGCGTCGACAAGTACGGCGCGCAGGCGCTGGCGCCGACGCGAAGCGCCCAGGACCGCGACAACGCCGAACTGCAGGACGAGCTTGCGCACACCGTCTGGAACACCGGCGGGTGCCGCAGCTGGTATCTGGACGAGCACGGCGTCAACCGGGCGCTGTGGAGCGGAATGACCTGGGAGTACTGGCGCGACATGCGCAAGCTCAAGCCGTCCGAGTTCAAGTTTCTCGGGGTCGGTCAGCGCGTTCCGGTGGGTTAGCAGCGATAAACCGGGCGCGACACACGATGTTGTGTTGCCAGTCGTTGTCGCCCCCCAGGGGTAGTGTCTGTGTCGGGCTATAGAACCGCTATGGCAAACCAAAGATCCTGGTGAAGTGGGGTTCCAGTGGGCGACATGAAACTCATCGACCGCGTCTCGGCTATCAACTGGAACCGGCTGCAGGACGAGAAGGACGCCGAGGTCTGGGACCGGCTGACCGGCAATTTCTGGTTGCCGGAGAAGGTTCCGGTGTCCAACGACATCCCGTCGTGGGGGACGCTGACCGCCCACGAGAAGGAAATGACCATGCGGGTGTTCACCGGCCTGACGCTGCTGGACACCATCCAGGGCACCGTCGGCGCGGTCAGCCTGATCCCCGACGCGCTGACCCCGCACGAGGAAGCCGTCTACACCAACATCGCGTTCATGGAGTCGGTGCACGCCCGCAGCTACAGCAACATCTTCTCGACGCTGTGCTCGACGGCCGAGATCGACGACGCGTTCCGCTGGTCGGAGGAGAACCCGAACCTGCAGCGCAAGGCCGAGATCGTCATGCAGTACTACAAGGGCGACGAGCCGCTCAAGCGCAAGGTGGCCTCCACGCTGCTGGAGAGCTTCCTGTTCTACTCCGGCTTCTACCTGCCGATGTACTGGTCGCAGCCGCGCCAAGCTGACCAACACCGCCGACATGATCCGGCTGATCATCCGCGACGAGGCCGTGCACGGCTACTACATCGGCTACAAGTACCAGAAGGGCCTGGCGCTCGAGGACGCCGCCAAGCAGCAGGAGCTCAAGGACTACACCTACGAGCTGCTGTTCGAGCTCTACGACAACGAGGTGGAGTACACCCAGGATCTCTACGACGAGGTCGGGCTCACCGAGGACGTCAAGAAGTTCCTGCGCTACAACGCGAACAAGGCGTTGATGAACCTCGGCTACGAGGCGCTGTTCCCGCGCGACGAGACCGACGTGAACCCGGCGATCCTGTCGGCGCTGAGCCCCAACGCCGACGAGAACCACGACTTCTTCTCCGGATCCGGATCGTCGTACGTGATCGGCAAGGCCGTCAACACCGAAGACGAGGACTGGGACTTTTAGCTTCGCGTTGGGCACCACCACAACCTGCGTCTCAGGGTGTAGCGCATTCATCTGACGTGACGATCGTCGATGGAACAAAAGTAAGGTTCGAGCGTGTTTCCAGAACCTTCGAATGCGACCCCGGCGCTGCGCGTGGGATGCGTCTTTCGGCCGCAGTTTCCGCCAGAAAAACTTGCGGCCGCCGCGGCAGCGGCCGACGCCGCCGGACTCGACGAGTTGTGGCTATGGGAGGACTGCTTTCTCGCCGGCGGTATCTCGGCGGCGACCATCGCGCTGGCCAACAGCCGACGGCTGAACGTCGGCGTCGGAGTGCTGCCTGTGCCGATGCGAAACGTAGCCCTGACCGCGATGGAGATCGCCACTTTGGCTCGCGCATACCCCGGCCGCGTCCGAGTAGGCGTCGGCCACGGCGTGCAGGACTGGATGGCGCAGATCGGCGAGAAGGTGGCCTCGCCGATGACCCTGCTGCGCGAATACGTGACGGTGCTGTTGGCGCTGCTGCGCGGCGAACGTGTCACCTTCGCCGGCCGCTACGTGAAACTGACCGACGTCTGCCTCGATTGGCCGCCGAGCCCGGACACCGAACTGCTGTTGGCGGCAACCGGGCCGCGAACCTTGTCACTCAGCGGCGAACTCGCTTCTGGAACGGTCATCACGAGTGGCACCACACCCGACGGCGTGCGTGAAGCTCGCCAGCACATCCTCGCCGGTATCGCCAAACGCACTGAGCCCCAGCCGCATTCGACCGTCGTGTATGTCGTGTGTGCCACCGAGCCCGACGCCGCCCGGCAGGCTCGGGATGAAATCGCGTACTGGCAATACGACCAATCGCAGGATCTGGCCGTCTTCGGCACTCCGGAGGAGATCGCCGCCGCCGCGGCTCGGTGGATCGATGCCGGTGCAGACACGATCGTGTTTCAGCCCCCGGCCGACGTAGACATCGAGACATTCGTCGGCGTCATCGGCAAGCACGTCCAGCCGCTGATCTCGGCGAAACGTCGGAACCCGTCCGAGGAAGGGGTCGCGTTGCCAGAATAAGGCTGGTGTGGGTTTCACGTGGTGTTAGCGCGACGATGGCGCTTGCCGTGCTTGACGTGAACGGGGAGAGGTGACGGTGGCCGATCAACTGTGTTCGACGCACGGATGGAGCATTTTGGAGTCGGCACCGTCCAATTCCGCCCTTGCCGGAGTACTTGCCGGGTTCGCGTTCACGGCTGGCGTGATCTATGTCGGGCGCTCCAATCAGGTCCCGGACGAGAGCGAACTGGATGAGCAGGCCATTGCCCGCCATGCGGCCGCGAGAAGCGCGCAGGACGTGCAGACCATCTCGCTCTTCACCGCCGCGTTCATCATCCTCGGTTTGAACAGCTTCATCTGGGGCATGGTGGCGGGCAGTCGCGCCCTCATGGAGCCGGGCGTTGCAGGGGGAGTCGGGTCATCGGAGTTGTGCGGTCGCGTTTGGAGTCAGGCGATCATCGCTGTAGGAATGCTGTCGCTGGGAGCCATCGCCATGGTGTGCAACATCGCGTCGCTTTTCCTGTGGCAGCAGTCGGCCGTCTTGAACGAGGGCGATCGCTGGTATCTGCAAGCATTCCTGCTCATCGTCAGCGCAGCCGCCGTAGTCGGTGTCATCGCTTTCGTCGGCTCGGATTCGCTCAATTTCCTACAGGTGACCTACGACGGCCATGTTCCCATGTGGTTCACCACAGCTACTTTGCTGGTTACGATCGGTGGCTTGAGCGTTGCGGTATATGTCGGCGCGCGCCGATACTTCGGCAAGACCTCTTTCGCAACCTCACAGACGGCCGGCCTGAGAGTGAAAGACCGGATGAGGATACCGACCGGTCTGATCATCCTGTATGCGCTCGTCGGTGCCGTTGCGGTGACGGCAGCGGCGCACTATCCGGGCTGGCCAAAGCAGCCGAGCACCGAGATCATCGCCGTGTATTGGATTCTGGGGGTCATCTACCCGGTCGCGGTCGTGATACTGCTGGCACGCGCAATACCCAGGGCGCAATCTCGCCGAGCCGATCACGTCGAGACAGTCCAGCCCTCTCGGGATTGAGGAATGCGCCAGTTCTCTCGGAAACCGACGATTGGCGACCCCGCCGTGAGAACATCCCCGCTGGGAAGTTTTCCGCTCGTTAGGGGACATACATGGTTCGGCAGGTAATCGCCGCTTCGGGGGCGTTGATCGCCTTGGTCGCGTTTCCAATGGCTCCGCAAGCGGCGGCCGCCGACAACGGCTCCATGGTGTCGATCGAGTCGGGCAAGGTGCAGTGTGTGGTCAGCGCCGACGATCAGCAGCGCGGTGGCGGGCCCTACGTGGTCTGCCAACAGACGAATGGCCAGCCGTGGGGTACGGCGCAGTATGAGCAGCAGAAGAACGCCAAGCGACTGAACCTCGTTGTCGTAAGGGGTACCGGCGAGCTTCGCTGGGAAATGGGCGATATTTCCACCTCGGGCGAGGCAACCGGCCAAGACATCGTGGTCAACGCCGGCCAGAGCCAACATGTCAACGGCTGGACGATCCAAGGCGAGGACCTACGGACGCGAATCACCTACGACGCCACCGGTCACGGCATTCTCGTCAGCGTGGCCTACGTCCGCCAATTCTGACCACGCCTGACGCCGGCCTGGGCTGCGGTGGTGGCGGCTAGCAGGTAGACCCGGCTCCGGATTTTCGGCGGCGCGGATGGGTGTCAGCGTCGAAGACGCGCAGGCTCGCTGCGACAAGGGTCGAGGTCGGCAAAGCTGACCGAGACCAAAATCGACAGGAGAACGCCATGACCGCCTCCATCACCGACGGCATTCACGCCACATCCCTCTTCGACGGCGAGATCGTCGAGGAGAACGACTTCGGCTCGATGCGCCGCGTCACCGCCGACAACCTGCCGATCCTGAACCGACTGTCCATCAAGCGGGTGCTGCTCAACCCGGGGGCGATGCGGACCCCGCACTGGCACGCCAATGCCAACGAACTCACCTACTGCGTGTCCGGCACCGCGCTGGTTTCGGTGCTCGACAACCACAGCAAGTTCGCCAACTTCGTCGTCACCGCCGGCCAGATGTTCCACATCGACTCCGGCTCACTGCATCACATCGAGAACATCGGCACCGACGTCGCCGAGTTCATCATCGCCTTCCGCAACGAACGCCCCGAGGACTTCGGACTCGGTGCGACGTTCGGCGCCTTCACCGACGCCGTCCTCGGCAACACCTATGACCTACCCTCTTCGGACATGGCGAAGATCCGCCGCGACACCACCGATCACAAGCTGGCCATGCGCGTCGGTGCCCCCGACGTTCCGGCAGGGGCCTACTTCGGCGATCCGCACAAGTTCGACATCGAAGGTCTGCCTCCCGGACTGACCTATGCATACGGCAACGCGCGATTCGCCCGTGACCAGTTCTGGCCTGCGCTGAAAGACATCTCGATGTACTCGCTGCGCGTCGCCGAGGACGGCATGCGCGAACCGCACTGGCACCCGGTCACCGCAGAGATGGGCTACGTGCGTCACGGAGACGCGCGCATGACGATCATGAATCCCGATGGCACGCTGGACAGCTGGAACATGACCACCGGCGACATGTACTTCATCCCGCGCGCCTACCCGCACCACATCGAGAACATCGGCACCGACGAGTGGCACTTCTTGATCTTCTTCGATCAGCCGTTTCCGGCCGATATCGGCTACCGCGCCTCTGCGAGCGCCTACTCCCGCGAGGTACTGTCCGCGGCGTTCAACACCCACATCGAGGATCTGCCCCAATTCCCTTTCACGCCAGTGGATCCGTTGATCGTCCGCAAGAGCAACCCCGTCGACACCCACGCGATCGGCGAGTGACGACGGGATTCCGGGCTCAGGCCGGGGGAGTGCTTGGCGCTTCCTCGGTCCGCTCGTGTGCCTCCTCCAAGACGGTGCGGCCGATGGCCGCATATTCCTCCGGTTTGGCCGAGCGCAGCCAGAAGGCGTACGCGATGCCGATGACGAACAGCGCCAAGATCAGGTACGGGCCGACCTTGAACACATGCGAGTTCGCCGCGTAGCCCGCTGCGAAGGCTCGGTTGTCCCACAGCAGCCAGACGACGTAGAACATCGCCAGTCCGCCGATCAACGGACAGATCAGCGTCGTGATCACGTTGCCCTTGTGCGTCTTCTTCACCCAGAAATACCAGATAACCGCTATCGAGCAGATGGCCTGCACCAGCAGGATCGCCGCAGTGCCGATCAGGGCCAGCAGGCCGTAGATGTTGGTGTAGGGCACCAATGACGGAGTGTCGACCGGGTTGCCGTTGGCATCGGGCACCTGCACCGCCGTGAAGAACGCGAACAGCAGCACGAGGACCAGCGTGATGATGCTCTGCACCGCCGACGCGATGTAGGGGGAACCGTGCGTGGGATGTGCTGCGCCGAGCGTCTTCTTCACTGCTTTGGACGGGATTTCGCGCGAGAGCGCGAAGATGTATCGAGAGGCGGCGTTGTGGAACGCGAGTGCGCACGCGAACGACCCGATGACGAGCAGAATCTTGTAGACATCCAGCAGGACTCCGCCGAGATTGGCTTTGACCAGACCGTAGAACAGGTCGAGCGGGGATGCACTGATCGACGTCTCGACAGACGTCTTGGCGCCGTTACCCGCCAGCACCATCGCGGAGATGAACGTGTAGAAAAGGCCCAGTCCGATGACCGCAAACAGGGTCGCCCGCGGAACGATCTTCTTCGGGCTGCGCGACTCCTCGCCGTAGACCGCGGTGGTCTCGAAGCCGACCCAGGACCAGAACGCGAAGAACAAGCCGATTGCCATGGAACCGGCGGCCGCCGCGGTGCCGAACGCGCCCGCAGGCAGGCCTTCGAACGCGTTGTTCAACAGCACCGTCTGATTGAGCATGAAGCCGTCTGGGCCACCGCCCTTGAAGATCACCGAGAACGCGAGCGCGAACAGGACGATCACCTCACATGTGAGCGTGACGCCGAGGATCGCGGCCGTCAGGCTGATGTGGAAGTGACACAGCACGGCGATGAGGATGATCGCCGCGATCGCCAGCACAAGCCAAGGGATGTTCACGCCGACGATCGTGTTGATCGCGTCGTTGGCGAAGTACGCGAAGCCGCCGATCAGCGAGCCCTCGAACACGACGTATGCGAATGTGGCGAGCGCGCCGCTGGCCATCCCCCATACCTGACCGAGGCCGTGGGAGATGAAGCCGTAGAACGCGCCGGCCGTCGTGATGTGCCTGGCCATCGCGACGTAACCGATCGCGAACAACGTCAGGATGATCGTCGCGAACAGGAACCCGGCGGGCGCGCCGATGCCGTTGCCGAATCCCACCGCTATCGGGGTGTTGCTCGTCATCGCGGTGATCGGCGCGGCGTTGGCGACTGCCATGAAGAGGACGGCGACGATGCCGACCGCGCCGTTCTTGAGGCCAGCCGGCTTCGGCTCAGTGTCTCCCACGTTTCTGCGTCGCTGCGGATTCCGTTGTCCCTCGCGGCTCTCCCGTCCGGATCGGAGTGCATGGGAGCCGCGCTGTTGCAGCTCCCGCAGTGAGCGTCGCACTACCTGAGTTGTTCGACAACTTGAACGGCGATTGTGCCAAGCCCATCAATGTTCGCGAGCCTGCTGGGAGATCGCGATTTGATGGACGAGGGCGATCTGTGCGCGGTTTCGGCGGTGGCTAGTCGTCTGCGCTGGGCCGCGGCGATGGATCATCATCGTCGGTGGACTGCTCCGCCTCGGCGGGCTCCGCTGCGGCATCATCGTCCTCGGCGGGCTCCGCTTCGGCATCATCGTCCTCGGCCGGGTCCTCGGCCGGTTCGGCCGCAGCCTCGTCGTCGGTCGACTCTTCCGACGGCGTTGCGTCTTCCTCGGCCGGTGATTCCGGTTCGGAGTCCTCGTCGTCGTCGGACTCGGTCTCCGTGTCGTCGTCCGTCGATTCCTCGGTCAGCTCGTCGGCCGGCGTCTCGTCCTCGTCATCGGCGGATTCCTCCGCCGGAGTCTCGTCGGTGTCTGCGTCTTCGTCGATGGGCTCGTCGGCCGGAGTCTCGTCGGTATCCGCGTCGTCGATCGTTGGCTCCGAAGGGGATTCGTCTTCGTCGCCGGGCTCCACCGATCGGCCGTCGTCGTCGCCGCCACCCGTTGTCGGTATCGGCCTGGTGGCCTCCGTCGACGGCCGGTCCGCCAACGCCACTCCAGTGGCGGCTCCCGATGTCGCCAGGACCGCGGCAACCGGCCGCGAGGGGTCATGCGGTGGCTTTCGCCACGTCGGTGCGCCGACGACCGTTCCGAACACGAGAGACTCGTCCAGCTGCTCGGGCTGCGGCGCCGGCTCCGCCGCTTTGCGCTCGTCCTCGAGGGTGATCTCACCGAGGCCGATACGTTCCTGCACCCGCTTCATCCACTGCGGCGCCCACCAGCAGTCGTTGCCGAGCAGTTTCATGACCGACGGCACCAGGAACATGCGGACGACGGTCGCGTCGAGCAGCAGTGCAGTCATCAGTCCGATGGCCAGGTATTGCATCATCACCAGATCGGAGAAGGCGAACGCCCCGCCGACCACGACGAGGACGAGCGCCGCCGCGCTGATGAGACGGCCGGTCGTGGCTGTGCCGTGGCGGATGGCCTCCTCGGTGGTCATGCCACGCGCGCGCGCCTCGACCATTCGGGATACCAGGAAGACCTCGTAATCCGTTGACAGCCCGAAGATCACCGCGATGATCAACCCGATCACCGGAGCCGTCAGCGGAGTGGGCGTGAAGTTCAGAAAACCGGAGAAATGGCCGTCGATGAATATCCACGTCAACACGCCAAGCGTCGAGCAGAGCGTCAACGCGTTCATCAGCGCGGCCTTGATCGGCAGCACCAGCGATCCGAACGCCAGGAACATCAACACCGTTGTCATGGAGACCGCGATCAGGATCATCGCGGGCAGCTTTGCCGAAATGGTTCGGACGCTGTCCTGTTCGAGCGCGGGCGTACCGCCCACCATCAACTCCAGACCGTGAGGTTTCGGAATCGCCCTCAGCGCATCGACTTTCTCCCTGGCGTCGAGACGGTTGACCAGACCGTTCTGAATCACCCGGACCGACTTGTCCTTGGACGCGCCGTCGAGGTACGGCCGTTCCTTCCACATGTTCGCCGGATCGTTGTTCGGCTCGGTGAATCCCGGAATGGCCAGCGCCTCACTGCGGACCTGCGCGACCTCGGCATCGCTGATCGGCCTGCCGTCGCTGCTTTTGATAACCAGCGTGATCGGCTCGACGCGGAAGCCTGGGAACGTCTTGTCGAACTCCTCCTGCGCCTGGCGCACCGAGTTCGTCGGCGGCAGGTACTTCTCGCTGATGCCGCCCAGAGCTAGATTGCCCAGCGGCAGGATGAGCAGGATCAGAACGATGATGATGGGGACGGCGAACACCAACGGTCGCTTCATCACGCGGTCGGCCAGCCGGCCCCAGAACCCGTTCTCGACCTCGGCGCTGGTCTTGGTCTTCTCCAGTCGAGCGCCCAACCAGGTGATGATCCGGTTGCTGAACTGCCAGTCCCGCAGGAAAGGCACCTTCAGGAGCGTGGTCACACTCAGGGCGTCGACCTTCGGTCCCAGCATCCCCAGGATGGCGGGCAGCACCGTGATCGACAGCAGGGCTGCCAGCGTGACCGACGCGATCATGGCGTAGGTGAGGGATTTGAGGAAGCCTTGCGGGAACAGCAGCAGGCCACCCACCGAGGCCGAGATCAGCACCGACGAGAACGCGATGGTGCGCCCGGCCGTCACCACGGTGCGCCGGACCGCGGTTTCGGTGTCGTAGCCTTCGGCGATCTCCTCGCGGAAGCGGCTGACCACGAACAATCCGTAGTCGATGGCGATACCAAGGCCGATCAGCGTGACCACCGGCTGAGCGAAGTAGTGCACCGGCACGGACAGCGCCGTCAACCGCATGATGCCGAGCGCGCCCGCGATGGTCAGCCCGCCGATGATCCCGGGCAGGAACGCGGCGACCACACCGCCGAACACGAAGAACAGCAGAACCACCACCAACGGCATGGCAAGTATCTCTGCCCGTTGCTGGTCTGTGGCGATGGTCCCGGTCAGCTCGTTGGCCAACGGCAACAACCCGGCCAACTGAACGTTGACACCCGGGTCGGCCAGGTCTTCCCGGACCGCCTTGTAGTTCTTCAGGATGAGGTCGTCGTTGTCGCCCTTGAGCTGGATGGACATGAACGCGTGCGTCTTCGACGCGTCGGACATGTTGCGCAGTAGCTCAGGGGTCTTGAAATAGCCGATGGACCGCAGTATCTGGTCCGGGTGGTCCTTCTCGACCTTGGCGAGGTTGTCCAGAACCTTCTTGCGGAAGGCAGGGTCGTCCACCGTCTTGCCGTCGGGGGCGGTGTAGATCGCCACGATATGGCTGGACGTGTCCCTGCCGTAGGTCTTGTCGCCCAGCCGCGACGCCTGTGCGGATTCGCTGTTGTCGTCGAAGAAGCCGCTCTGCGTGACGTGCTCGCCCAGGCTGCTGCCGTAGATGCCGCTTCCCAGGCACAGCGCCACCATGACAGCGACCACGGCGAATCGGTAGCGGTATACCGTTCGACCCCACCAGGCGAAAACGTCTGACCCCTAACTCGTATTGCTCCGTGGCCGGCGCATCAACTCACTTCGCATGCGTGAGATTACAGACACGTGGGCGGCTGCAGGGTTTCGGTTCGATCCTTTGCTCGTGCAGCGGCCTGCAGGTACGTGAAATCGGTGGGTGAACGGCCGGTGAATGCGGACCGAACTGTGCAAACTCACCATAGCGTCGATGCCCCGCAGGCCTGACACTTAGCGGCGTGACCACCACGTCGCTGTTTCACTCGATCCTGCAATGGCTGCGCGCCGGCTACCCCGAGGGTGTGCCCGGGCCCGACCGAGTACCGCTGCTGGCTCTGCTGCGCGCCACGCCCCTGACCGAGGACCAGGTCAAAGAGGTCGTCCGCAACCTCACCGGCGGCGACGCGGGCGCCCTGTCGGACGGGGAGATCACCGACGACGAGATCGCGGAGTTCATCAAGGACGTCACCCATCACGACGCAGGCCCGGAGAACATTCAGCGGGTGGCCGCCAAGCTGGCGGCAGCGGGCTGGCCGCTGGCCGGGCTCGAGCAGCCTGAGGGTTAGGCCCGCAGTGACGCGGTGTCGATGACGAATCGGTAGCGCACGTCGCTGGCCAACACGCGCTCGTAGGCCTCGTTGATGTAATCCGGCGTCGATGACCTCGATTTCGGGCTGCACATCGTGTTCGGCGCAGAAGTCGAGCATCTCCTGGGTTTCTGCGATGCCGCCGATCAACGAGCCCGCGATGCTGCGGCGCCCGAAGATCAGTGCGGGGGCCGGGACGGCCATCGGGTTCTCCGGCATGCCGAGTTCGACCAGTGTGCCGTCGAGCTTCAGCAGACCGAGGTAGTCGGCGAGGTCGAGGTTGGCCGACACCGTGTTGAGGATCAGGTCGAACTGACCCGCCAGCTTGGCGAACGTGTCGCGGTCGCTGGTGGCGTAGTACTCGCCTGCGCCGAGCCGAAGCCCGTCCTCCATCTTCTTCAGCGTCTGGCTGAGCACGGTGACCTCGGCGCCGAGCGCGACCGCCAGCTTCACGGCCAGGTGCCCGAGACCGCCGAGGCCGATGACGGCGACCTTCGTGCCGGGGCCCGCGTTCCAGTGCCGAAGCGGTGAGATAGGTGGTGATACCCGCGCACAGCAGCGGTGCGGCGGCCTCTAGCGGGATGGCGTCTGGGATGCGCAGCACGTAGTTCTCGTCGACGACGATGGCGCCGCTGTAGCCGCCCTGCGTCGGCTGGCCGTCGCGACCGACACCGTTGTACGTGCCGACCATGCCTGGGTTGTCGCAGTACTGCTCCTCGCCCGCCAGGCAGAACTCGCATTCCCGGCAGGAGTCGACGAAGCAGCCGACGCCGACGCGGTCGCCCACCTTGTATTTCGTTACTTCCGAGCCCACCTCGGTCACGATGCCTGCGATCTCGTGGCCCGGGACCATCGGGTACTGCACGTCGCCCCACTCGCCACGCACGGTGTGGATGTCGGAGTGACAGATGCCCGCGAAGTGGATGTCGAAGGCGACGTCATGGGCACCGACGTCACGGCGGGTGATCGTCGTCTCGGTCAGTGGTTGCGTTGCAGAAGTTGCGGCGTAAGCGGTTACAGCGGTCGTCATGTGGTCCCTCTTTTTTGCATGCGAAATCAAGCTCGACAATCTCGGAGATGGCCACGACAGTGCGGCCCACGTACTGGATAACCGGTTTCGGGACCCGACTAATCCCGTGGCGGCTGTGAGTTTGCTCCTAGAGTCCCGGCGCCCGGAATGCCCCGTTGAACGAGGTCCGCTCGTAGCTCGCCACGCCCGCCTTCGTATAGGGATCTCGCTGGACGAGGTCCTGGGCCTCTTCGGTGCTGATGTCTGCGGTGATGAGCATTCCGCCGGAACCGTCTTCCTGACGGCCGGCAAGGAGAAGGCGGCCGGCCGCCACCTCGTCCTTGAGGAATTCCAGATGCGCTGGGCGGGTCTGCTCGATGACGTCGGGCGGCTGCAGGTACCTCGACTTCAGGACGTGAATCACCCTGTCCACGTTAGTTGATCGGGGCGTTGAGCCAGCGCAGATCCGCGAGTATCCCGCGGGCCGCGACGATGCCCTCGCCGGTCTGCCACACCTCGTTGTTGACGATGAAGACCCTGTTGTCCTTGTTGGCGGACAGGCTTTTCCACGCGTTGCTGTCCATCACCTCGGCGGCGCGGTCCTTGGCGGCCGGCGATGCGAAGGACACGTACACGATGTCGCCGTCGGCGATCGAGAAGTCGGGGGAGTTGTCCAGGTCCTCTGCGGTGGTGCCGACCTCGACATATGGCTTGTCGGTAAACCGTTGTGCAGCAGGGCGATCCACACCGACATCGGCCAGCACGCTGCCCGGGAAGTTGTTCGATCCGTAGACCCGCATGGTCTTGTCGGTGAATTGCACCACCGACGCCTGAAAGTGCGTGGCGTCGTTGTCCGCACCTGCCTTGCCCGCGGCGGCGGTGAAGCCGTCGACCAAGCCGTTGGCCGCGTCGCCCCGTCCGGTCGCGTCGCCCACCGTTCGCAGGTTGTCCTCCCAACCGGCCCCTGCCGCGCCGGTGAAGACCGTCGGAGCGATCGCCGTCAGTCCCGGATACGCGTTGGGTGTCAGGGACGCCGACCCCAGGATCAGGTCGGGCCTGGCCGCCCGGATCGCATCGAGATCCGGCGCGCTACGGGTGCCGACCGCGGGGAGGTCGTTCACGACGGTGCCGAGGTATGAGGGCTGGCGGTCCGCGCCGTCGGGCAGGGCGGCGCCCACGATGCGAGACTGCAGGCCCAGCGCGCACAGCGCGTCGAGTTGGTCGCCCGCGAGGCACCACGATGCGCTGCGGGTCGGCATGCACGACGGTGCTGCCCGCGGCGTGGCGAACTTCACGGTCACCGTCGACCGGATCGAGCGGTGCCGGGTCCGCCGCACAGGACTCGTCGGGCCTGCGCTGATTGCCCAGCACACCCGCGCCCGCGATCTTGGTGGTGCTCGTGATCACCGACGGCTCGTTGACCGGCGCAGGCGGGCTTGCGCCGGGCTTGCCGCAGCCACCGAGCGCGGTCACAACCACGCCGGTGAGGATGGCTGCCGCAGCTGCGATCAACCGGGGCGCTTCACGGCGGTTCAGCACGGGCCCGACGGTAACATCCGGGCACTTCGCGGCTGGTCAACCGCCACGCTCGGCCCGTCGCCACCCTGCCCGCATGTGGAGCGTTGAAGACACCGCCAAAACAAATACGACCGTTTGTAGGACCCAAGCCGACACAGGGGGCGTCGAGAGATAGGATTCGGTCGGAGCATTGCGGGCATCCCCGCATAAACGTTTGGGAGGACCTCTTGGTAGCCGAAGCGCCCCCGGTCGGAGAACTCGAGGCCCGCCGTCCGTTCCCGGCGAGGCTCGGTCCCAAGGGCAACCTGATCTACAAGCTGGTGACCACCACCGATCACAAGCTGATCGGCATCATGTACTGCGTCGCCTGCTTCATCTTCTTCTTCATCGGCGGCCTGATGGCGCTGTTCATGCGCACCGAGCTCGCCCTGCCCGGCCTGCAGTTCCTGTCCAACGAGCAGTACAACCAGCTGTTCACCATGCACGGCACGGTGATGCTGCTGTTCTATGCCACACCGATCGTGTTCGGGTTCGCCAACCTGGTGCTGCCGCTGCAGATCGGCGCCCCCGACGTGGCGTTCCCACGGCTGAACGCGCTGAGCTTCTGGCTGTTCATCTTCGGCGCGTCGATCGCCCTCGCCGGCTTCATCACCCCGGGCGGGGCGGCCGACTTCGGCTGGACGGCCTACACGCCGCTGACCGACGCGATCCACTCGCCGGGTGTCGGCGCCACCCTGTGGATCATGGGCCTGGGCGTCGGCGGTCTGGGCACCATCCTCGGTGGGGTCAACATGATCACCACCGTGGTGTGCATGCGCGCACCCGGCATGACGATGTTCCGGATGCCGATCTTCACCTGGAAC
Organism: uncultured Actinomycetota bacterium; assembly: GCA_963813275.1. Taxonomy (GTDB): domain Bacteria; phylum Actinomycetota; class Actinomycetes; order Mycobacteriales; family Mycobacteriaceae; genus Mycobacterium. The sequence continues at coordinate 998,598 of CAWEYH010000014.1, forward strand.
ATCCTGGTGACGTCGATCCTGGTTCTGATGGCCTTCCCGCTGCTGACCGCCGCGCTGTTCGGTCTGGCCGCCGACCGCCTGCTGGGCGCCCACGTCTACGACCCGGCCAACGGTGGTGTACTGCTGTGGCAGCACCTGTTCTGGTTCTTCGGCCATCCCGAGGTGTACATCATCGCGTTGCCGTTCTTCGGCATCGTCACCGAGATCTTCCCGGTGTTCTCCCGCAAGCCGATCTTCGGCTACACCACGCTGATCTACGCGACGCTGTCCATCGCGGCGCTGTCGGTCGCGGTGTGGGCGCACCACATGTATGCCACCGGCGCGGTGCTGCTGCCGTTCTTCTCCTTCATGACGTTCCTGATCGCGGTGCCCACCGGCATCAAGTTCTTCAACTGGATCGGCACGATGTGGAAGGGCCAGTTGACGTTCGAGACACCGATGCTGTTCTCGGTCGGCTTCCTGGTCACCTTCCTGCTTGGCGGCCTGTCGGGTGTGCTGCTGGCCAGCCCGCCGATCGACTTCCACGTCACCGACAGCTATTTCGTGGTGGCCCACTTCCATTACGTGTTGTTCGGCACGATCGTGTTCGCCACCTATGCGGGCATCTACTTCTGGTTCCCGAAGATGACGGGCAGGCTGCTCGACGAGCGGCTGGGCAAGCTGCACTTCTGGTTGACGTTCATCGGCTTCCACACCACGTTCCTGGTGCAGCACTGGGTGGGGAACGAGGGTATGCCCCGCCGTTACGCCGACTACCTGACCACCGACGGCTTCACCACGCTCAACGTCGTCTCCACGATCGGCGCGTTCATCCTCGGCATTTCCACGATTCCGTTCGCGTGGAACGTGTTCAAGAGCTGGCGTTACGGCGAGCCGGTGACCGTCGACGATCCGTGGGGTTACGGCAACTCGCTGGAGTGGGCGACCAGTTGCCCGCCGCCGCGGCACAACTTCACCGAGCTGCCCCGGATCCGTTCGGAGCGGCCGGCGTTCGAGCTGCACTATCCGCACATGGTGGACCGAATGCGCGCCGAGGCCCACATCGGCCGCAGCCATGGGCCAGCGGACGGCGACGTCACCCGGCTAGACGGTGAGAACGTCCGGACCTGATGTCGGCGCGGGGGGCCAGCAAGGCGTGAATAGTCGAAAGGTGGCTCCGCTCCCCGGCTCTTCGCGCGAGCGCTCATCGCTGCTGATCACCGTCACCGGAGTCGATCAACCAGGCGTGACTTCTGCGCTCTTCGAAGTACTTTCGCGGCACCAGGTCGAGTTGCTCAACGTCGAACAGGTCGTCATTCGCGGACGCCTGACGCTGGGCGTGCTGGTCTCGGGTTCGGCCGAAGCGGCAGGCGGCCCGCAGCTGCGCGACGAGGTCGAGAACGCCATTCACGGCGTCGGGCTCGACGTGACGATCGAGCGCAGCGACGAAATGCCGGTGATGCGAGAACCGTCCACCCACACCATCGTCGTGCTGGGCAGGCCGATCACCGCGCAGGCATTCGGGGTGGTGGCCAGGGAGGTGGCCGCCCTCGGCGTCAACATCGACTTCATTCGCGGCGTCTCCGACTATCCGGTGACGGGCCTGGAACTGCGGGTGTCGGTGCCGTCCGGCGCTGCCTACACACAGTTGCAGTCCACGCTGGCGCGGGTGGCGGTCGACGAGGGCGTCGACATCGCGCTGGAGGACTACAGCCTCTCGCGACGGGCCAAGCGGCTCATCGTGTTCGACGTCGACTCCACCCTGATCCAGGGCGAGGTCATCGAGATGCTGGCCGATCGGGTCGGCGCGCACGCGGCCGTCGCCGAGATCACCGAAGCCGCCATGCGAGGCGAACTGGACTTCGCCGAGTCTCTGAACCGTCGCGTCGCCACGCTTGCCGGCCTTCCGGCCGAGGTGCTGGAGGAAGTCGGCGAGCAGATCGAGCTCACGCCGGGCGCACGCACCACACTGCGGACACTGCGGCGCCTCGGGTTTCACTGCGGCATCGTGTCCGGCGGCTTTCGCCAGGTCATCGAACCGCTCGCGCACGAGCTGGAGATGGACTTCGTCGCCGCCAACCAACTCGAGATCGTCGATGGCAAGCTCACCGGGCGGGTCATCGGACAGATCATCGACCGGCCCGGAAAAGCCAAGGCGTTGAGGGACTTTGCACAGCAGGCGGGGGTTCCGATGGAGCAGACCGTCGCGGTCGGCGACGGCGCCAACGACATCGACATGCTGGCGGCGGCCGGCCTCGGGGTGGCGTTCAACGCCAAACCGGCGCTGCGTGAAGTGGCCGATGCGTCGCTGAGCCACCCCTATCTCGACACCGTGCTGTTCATCCTCGGTATCACGCGTGGCGAGATCGAGGCCGCCGACGCCATCGACGGAACGTTCCGCAGGGTCGAGATCCCCGACGACAACGAGACGTCCGGCGAATAGTTGTTCACACCAGCATCATCCGGCACCGCAGGACCCGACTGCTGAGTTTCCTGCCTCCGAGCGACAAAGTCGCTGACGGTTAGTGTCCTTTGACTGTGACAGGACTAGACGACGACCGTGGTCGGCTCCGGCGCCGCGGACCCAGTGACGCTGTGCCACGCGCGGGCCAGCAGTTCGATGGCCTCCGAGAGCTGATCCTCGGGCAGCGCATAGGGCACCCGCACGAAACGCTCCAGCGTTCCGTCGACCCCGAAGCGCGGTCCGGCGGGCAGGTCGAGACCCAGCCGTGACGCGGCGGCTGACAATGCCGTGCTCATCGGTGCGGGCAGCCGGACCCAGAGCGACATGCCGCCTCCGCCGGTCCCGGGTTCCCAGTCGGGCAGGTGGCGGTTGAGCAGCGAGAGCAGAAGCGCGCGTCGTTCGCGAAGGATCTCGCGCCGCTCCGGCAGCAGCTCGTCGCGCTGCGCGAGAAGCCTTGCCGCGGCGAACTGTTCGAGCACGGGGGTGCCCATGTCGATCGACGGGCGCAGCGCGGCGATCGTGGCGATGGTAGCGCGCTCGGCGCGGATCCAGCCGACCCGCAGGCCGCCCCAGAACGACTTCGACATCGAACCGATGGTCAGCACCAGGTCGCGTCGCCTCGTCATCTCCGCGGCCATCGGCGCCGGAACTTCTTCGTCCAGCCACATGTCGAGGATCGTCTCGTCGATGACGGTGCGAGTCCGCGTCTCAGCGATGATGCCCGCCAACCGCTTTCGATCCTGCGCAGGCATTGTCAGCCCGGTGGGGTTCTGATTGTCCGGGATCAGATACGCCAGGCTCGGCGACAGTTGTTGCACGGCGGACTGCATTGCGTCGAGTTCCCAGCCGTCCTCCGTCATCGCCACCGGAACCGGCCGCGCGCCTGCAGTGGTGATAGACGTCAGCGCACCGTGATAGGTCGGCTGTTCGACGAGGACGCGGTCGCCGGGTTGTACGTACGTGGTCAAGACGAGGTTGAAGGCATGCAGCGCGCCGGTCGTCACGAGAACTTCGTCGGGCTCGGTGGGAAGGCCGCGCTCGCAATACCTTTCGGCGATGGCCTGCCTCAGGGGCGGAACGCCGACGAGTTCGTGGCCGACCTCGTGCAGGTAGGGCGTCACGTCGTGGGTCGCCTGGACGAACGCCTCGCTCACCGCGGCGGCGGGGGCGGACAACGCGGCCGCGGACAGGCTCATCGTCGGCGCGGTGCCTTCGGTTCTTGCGGCCGGGATCACCGGCAGGGCCGTCGTGCTTCGCGCGCCGCGGCGGGCATTGAGGTAGCCGTCCTCGCGCAGCTGTGCGTAGGCGGCGGTGACGGTGGTGCGAGAGACCCGCAGCGTGTCGGCCATCGCGCGCTCGCTGGGCAGCCGGGCGCCGACGGGTAGGCGGCCGTCGATGATCAGCAGCCGGATGGCGTCGGCCAGGCCGTTGTAGGCCGGGCCACTTCGACTGGATGTGCGCCAGTTGCCGAGCTCGCGGGCCAAAAGGTCCACATCGAGCGCGCGGGCGGGAAGATCTATCGTCATTGGCAAGCCAGTATGCGCCAACTGGCTATGGAATAACAAGCCAGTTGACCGCATTCTTTGGTCATGAGCATGAATTGGACGTTACGACTGGCCCGCCCGCTGGGCAGGATCTTCCGACCGGCCGAGCGCCTCCCCGCCGAGTTTCTCGACCGGGACGCAGAGCGGGTCGCCCGCGAGATCGACCTGATACGGATTCGCTTCCCACACCATGCGTAGCGCCGCGGTGCGGGGCAGCGCTCTGCTGCTCGGGCTGATCGGCTACGGCTTCTCGATGGCGGTGATGGTGCGCGCCGGACTCGGGCTGGACCCGTGGGACGTGTTCCATCAGGGGCTGGCGCGCAAGACGGGCATAACGATCGGCATCGCGTCCGCCGTCGTCGGTGTTGCGGTGTTGTGCGCATGGATTCCGCTGCGCAACCGCCCCGGCATCGGCACGGTCGCGAACGTCGTCGTCATCGCGGTGACGGTCGACACCGGCCTCGCCTTATTGCCCACGCCGACTTCGCTTTCAGTCCGCATCGCGATGATGGTGGGGGCGGTCGTGTGCAACGCGATCAGCACGGTGCTCTACATCGGAGCGGGTCTCGGTCCAGGCCCGCGCGACGGGCTGATGACCGGGCTCGTCGTGCGCACCGGCCTGTCGGTCCGGCTGGTCCGGACCTCCATCGAGGCCACCGTGCTGGCGGTCGGATGGCTGCTCGGCGGGACCGTCGGCGTCGGCACCGTCTTGTACGCGTTCGGGATCGGGCCGCTTGTTCAATTCTTCGTGTGGATCACCCCGAAGCGGGTGTTAGCCCGCAGCGGCTGGGCCTCCGTGGCGGCCGCCAGCGATTTGGGCGTGGAAACTATCGCTGGGCGACGGAAATCACGCCGAAATCGCTTCACTACGATGAGCAAGTGCCCGCCACCGGAGACGATGCAGCCGACCCCGACCTGCTGATCGACTTCGCCAAGGTCACACTGCGCCGCGGCAACCGGCTTCTCGTCGGGCCCATCACCTGGTCAGTGGAGCTCGACGAACGCTGGGTGGTCATCGGGCCCAACGGTGCGGGCAAGACCTCCCTGCTGCGGATCGCCGCCGCCACGGAGCATCCGACCTCGGGAACGGCGTACGTGCTCGGCGAACGCCTGGGCCGGACCGACATGTCCGAGCTGCGCGCCCGCGTCGGGCTGAGCAGCTCGGCGCTCTCACAGCGCGTGCCCGAAGGGGAAGTGGTTCGCGACCTCGTCGTGTCGGCGGGATATGCGGTGCTCGGCCGCTGGCGGGAGAACTACGAGGACGTCGACTACGAGCAGGCCATCGACATGCTGGAGAGCGTCGGCGCCGAACACCTGGCCGAGCGCACCTACGAAACGCTTTCGGAGGGCGAGCGCAAACGGGTGCTCATCGCCCGCTCGTTGATGACCGACCCCGAGCTGCTGCTGCTCGACGAGCCGGCGGCCGGACTCGATCTCGGCGGCCGCGAGGAGCTGGTGGCGCGGCTGGAGGACTTGGCCGCCGACCCCGACGCCCCTGCGATCGTGCTCGTCACCCACCATGTCGAGGAGATTCCGCGCGGGTTCAGCCACGCCCTGATCCTGTCGGAAGGACGCGTCGTCGATTCCGGACTGCTGACGGACGTGCTGACGGCGGAGAATCTGTCGAGGGCGTTCGGCCAGTCCATCGCGCTGGAACTCATCGATGGCCGTTACTTCGCCCGGCGCACGAGGAGCCGGGCGGCGCACAGGAGGCGTTGATGTCGCGAAGATCCCCTGGTCCCGCGGCCCGCCGCGACCGTGATGCTGATCCGGGACACACCAGACGGCATCAAGGTGTTCCTGATGCGGCGGCACCGCAAGATGGACTTCGTCGGAGGGGTGATGGTGTTCCCCGGCGGCGGGGTCGACGACCGTGACCGCAATGCCGACATCACATGGCACGGGCCCGGCAAAGACTGGTGGGGCGGCAGGCTGGGAACCGATGCCGACCTCGCCGAGGCCCTCGTCTGCGCTGCGGCCAGAGAGACGTTCGAGGAGTGCGGCGTGCTGTTCGCGGGCGCGGCCGATGACCCCGATCTGCTCGTCGACGACGCGTCGGTCTACCGCGACCAGCGCGCCGCACTCGTCAGCAAGGAACTGTCGTTCGGCGAGTTCCTGCGGGCCGAGAACCTGATGCTGCGCGCCGACCTGCTGCGCCCGTGGGCGAACTGGGTGACTCCGAAGGAGGAGCGCACCCGCCGCTACGACACCTATTTCTTCGTGGGCGCACTCCCCGAGGGCCAGCGTGCCGACGGCGAGAACACCGAAACCGACCAGGCCGGCTGGACCACACCCGGCGCCGCCCTGGCTGACTTCACGGCTCAACGAAGTCTCCTGTTGCCGCCGACATGGACGCAGCTTGACGCGCTGGCAGGCCGCACCGTCGCCGAGGTGCTGGCCGTCGAACGCCAGATCGTTCCCATCTCGCCGAACATGAGCATCACCGACGGCAACTTGGAGTTCGAGTTCTTCGACGGCAAGCGCTACAACGAGGCACTCGGAGGGCGCATTCCGTGAGAGAGTTCGTCAGTATCCACGCCTTCGACGAGCACCCGGGGATCGCCACGCTGCTGCTGTCGCGGCCGCCGACCAACGCGCTCACCCGCCAGCTGTGTCGCGAGATCATCGCTGCCGCAAAGGAACTGGGCGGACGCGACGACATTGCCGCGGTGATTGTGTTCGGCGGACACGAGATCTTCTCCGCGGGCGACGACGTGGCGGTGCTGCAGACGCTGAATGCGGAGGAGGCGGCCGCGGCTGCGCAGGTCGGCCGGGAGGCCGCCGAAGCGCTCTCTGCGATCCCGAAGCCGACGGTCGCCGCGATCACCGGGTACGCGCTCGGCAGCGGGCTGACACTGGCGCTGGCCGCCGACTGGCGCGTTGCCGGCGACAACGTCAAGGTCGGCGCGACCGAGATCCTCGACGGTTTCCCTCCCGGTGAGACGGCCCGGCTCGTGCGCGCGATCGGTGAGAGCAAGGCCAAGGATCTGGTGTTCTCCGGTCGATTCGTCGACGGCAAGGAAGCACTGTCGTTGGGCCTGATCGACGAGATGGTGGCCCCCGACGCGGTGTACGACGCGGCCATGGCGTGGGCCGAGCGACTGGTCGATCATCCGGCGCAGGTGCTGGCCGCCGCCAAGGCCTCGTTCGGCACCGGCCGTTAGGCTGCCAGCCATGAGTTTCGAGGAACCCGACGCTGGACTCGATGTCGCCGACGAGCCGGCTCCGAACCCGCACGCCACGGAAGCGCAGGTGGAGGCCGCCCGTCACGACTCCAAGCTCGCCCAGGTGCTCTACCACGACTGGGAGGCCGAGAACTACGACGAGAAGTGGTCGATCTCCTACGACAAGCGTTGCGTCGACTACGCGCGCGACCTGTTCGACGCCACCGTGCCGTTCTCCGAGCAACGCAAGCTGCCCTACGACCGGGCCCTCGAGCTGGGCTGTGGCAGTGGGTTCTTCCTGCTGAACCTGATCCAGGCCGGCGTCGCGCGGCGCGGGTCGGTGACCGATCTGTCGCCGGGCATGGTCAAGGTGGCCACCCGCAACGGCGAGAACCTCGGCCTCGAGGTCGACGGCCGGGTGGCCGACGCGGAGGGCATCCCGTACGAGGACGACACCTTCGACCTGGTCGTCGGCCACGCGGTGTTGCACCACATTCCCGATGTGGAGTTGTCCTTGCGCGAAGTGGTCAGGGTGCTCAAGCCGGGCGGGCGGTTCCTGTTCGCCGGTGAGCCGACGAACGCAGGCGAAACCTATGCCCGCCCGTTGTCGACGTTGACGTGGCGGGCGGTGACGAACGTGACCAAGCTGCCGGGGCTGGGCGGCTGGCGGCGCCCACAGGCCGAGCTCGACGAGTCGTCGCGTGCAGCCGCGTTGGAGGCGATCGTCGATCTGCACACGTTCGCACCCGGCGACCTGGAGCGCATGGCCCGCAGTGCAGGCGCCGTCGACATCTCCACCGCGACCACGGAGTTCACCGCCGCGATGCTGGGTTGGCCGATCCGCACATTCGAGGCGGCGGTGCCTCCCGGCCGATTGGGTTGGCACTGGGCGAAGTTCGCATTGAGCAGTTGGATGACGCTGAGCTGGGTGGACGCCAACGTCTGGAGTCGAGTCCTTCCCAAGGGCTGGTTCTACAACGTCATGGTGACCGGGGTCAAGCCGTCGTAGATTTCGGCCTTGGCGCCGTTGCATTCCTGCGCAGTGACGCGGGAGCGCAGGCGCTGCGCGATGTCGACGGCTACGGGTTCACGGAGGCCACCCGCGTCACCGACATCGCCTCCGTCCGAACACAATTCGGTGAGCACGCGCCGGTACTGGTCGAGACCGTGCTATTGCGTCGTCGCGCGACCGCCAAGTTCGACGACCCGTCGGCCTGGTTGTTCACCGACGATGCGCTGCAACAGGCCACCGCTCAACCGGTCGCCGAGCATCGGGCCAGGCGACTGGCAGGCGCGACGGTGCACGACGTGACCTGTTCGATCGGCACAGAGCTTGCGGCACTGCGTAACTCGGCCGCCTATCTGGTCGGCAGCGACCTCGACCCGGTGCGGCTGGCCATGGCACGTCACAATGTCGGCGATGTGGATCTGTGCCGGGCGGATGCCTTGCGACCCATCACCCGGGACACGGTGGTGCTCGCCGACCCCGCCCGCAGACGATCCGGGCGCCGACGATTCGACCCGCGTGACTACATCCCGCCTCTCGACGAGTTGTTCGACGTCTACCGTGACCGCGATCTGGTCGTAAAGTGTTCTCCTGGAATCGATTTCGATGAACTGGGCCGACTCGGATTCAGCGGCGAGATCGAGATCGTCTCGCTGGACGGCAGCGTCCGCGAGGCGTGCCTGTGGTCGACGAGCATGGCCGAAGCCGGCGTACGCCGCCGTGCCACCTTGCTCGATGGTCCTGAGCAGATCACCGACGCCGAACCCGACGACTGCGAGGTGGCACCGGCGGGCCGGTGGATCGTCGACCCTGACGGTGCCGTGGTCCGCGCCGGACTGGTTCGCCATTACGCCGCCAGGCACGGGCTCTGGCAGCTCGACCCCGACATCGCATACCTGTCCGGTGACAGGCTGCCCGACGGCGTGCGCGGCTTCGAAGTGCTCGACGAAGTCGGCTTTGGTGAGAAGCGGCTGCGTCGGGCGCTGTCGGCGCGCGACGCCGGTGCCGTCGAGATTCTGGTGCGCGGCGTCGACGTCGACCCCGACGCGCTACGGCGCAGGCTTCGGCTGCGCGGGTCGCAGCAGGTCTCCGTGCTGATCACCCGCATCGGCTCCGGCACGGCAAGTCGGGCAACGGCATTCATCTGCCGACCGTCGCGGTGAAGACATTTTGCTGTCGCCTGTATTGTGACGTCGGCGGCTACGGTGCCGCTCTGGCTCGAAGAGGATTTCATCGATGCGTATTCCCACGTCGGTTCTCGCTGCCACTGCAGCCGTGCTTGTCGGCTTCTCCGGCGTCGCTGTTGCAGCGCCGGCATTTGCCGGTCCGCCGAAGTGCTCGGACCTCAACGGCGGCCTTGCCGGGCAGAACTGCGTGATCCAGGACGGCGATGCCGGCTACTCCCTGCGGATCACCTACCCGGCCGATTACCCCGACGTGCAGGCGGTCTTCGACTTCATCAAGCAAACGCGCGACGGCTTCGTCAACGTGGCGAAGATGCCTGACTCGCGCACGATGCCGTATCAGCTGGAAGTCACTCCGACCGAGTACAACTCGGCGGTGCCGCCTCGGGGCACGCAGTCGGTGGTGTTCAAGGTCTTCCAGGATGTCGGCGGGGCGCACCCGCAGACCTTCTACAAGGCGTTCAACTGGGATCAGGGACTCCGCAAGCCGATTCAGCTCGACACCGGGGGCTCGGACAAGATCCAGCCGTTGTTCCGGCCGGGCACGAACCCCTGGCCGGTGATCTTCCCGCTGGTGCAGACGGAGCTCGAGAAGCAGATGGGAACCAAACCGGCGATCGCACCCGAGGTGGGACTGAACCCGGCGACGTACGAGAACTTCGCGATCCAAAACGACTCGCTGGTGTTCTTCTTCGGCCAAGGCGCGATCCTGCCGGAGTCCGCCGGTGCCTTGTCGGTGACGATCCCGCGGGGACCGATCGACGCGATGATCGCCTAGCCGCTGGGCTCGAAGCCGTACACCTGCCCGGCACTCGTGGCCGTGACGACGCGGCGGTCGTGGCCGACCGACACGCCGACCGGCCATCCCGTCGCCTCCGGCAGCGGGTAGCTGTTCACGGTGTGGCCGTCGGCGGGGTCGAACACCAGCAGCGCCTGGCCGCTGTCGCCGTCCTTGACCACGGTGTAGGCGACATGGCCACCGGCCTGGCTGGAGGTGGTCAGCGGCGCGACGTCGTCGCGGGTCCACGCCACTTCGGCCTTGTCGCCGGCGTCCCGGATCGCGACCAGCTTGGTGTCGGGGCCGCCGCCGCAGATGATCAACCCCTGCGGCGAGACCGACGGCGGTGTTTGTGACAGGAAGTCGAGCGGTGTCGACCACTTCGGCTTTCCGTCCGCGGCGTCGAGCGCCCACAGCTTGTTGTCGCGTCCGTTGACGTAGATCGTGGATCCGTCTGCGGATGCGACCGGGCTGGCGATCACACCGGCCTTGACGATGTCGCTGGTCCACGCCTGTGACAGCACGGGATTCCTTCCGGCGTTGTACCTCAAGCCGACGAGCACCGACGCCGGGGCGCCGGGCTGCCACACCGAGACCACGACGATTCCCGACTTGGCCGCGAACGCGGGCGCCGACGCGACGGGGCAGCGCGCCCGCGCGGGGGCGCAGTCGGCCAGCCCACGCAAGCTGTCGGTCGGGTTGATGCCCTCCACCAGATCCAACGGCGTACCGATCACGGCGCCGCGGTGGGCGTCGAACACCAGAACCTGACCCAGATGGGTCACCACGAGAAGGCTCCCAGGCGCGAGAATCCTTGGGGTGGTCGGCATTCCGATCACGGGCTGCCGCCATCGAATCCATTGCGTCGGTGGGAACGACAGCATCGCGCCGGGCTGACCGATGTAGAGATTGTCGAAGCCGTCCCATAACGGGCTCGAGAATCCGCCACCCTGCCACAGCCGGGTGCACCAGCGCTGGCGGCCGTCGTTGTCGGTCTCCCACACCATCAGCGAGCAGCCGGCCGGGCTCTGGGCGTTGGCCGCCAGATAGTGGCCGGACCCCAGCACCACTGCGGCGCCGAGATCGCCCTTGACCGAGCGGCTCCACTTCAGGCTGAGCGCCTCGGCGCCTGCCAAGCCGGAATAGCTGCTGTTGGCGGCGTCGCCGTACTGGGCGGGCCAGCCGTCCGCGGCGTGCGCCTCGACCCAGGTGTCGGTGTTTCCGCAACCGGCCAGCGCGCCCGTGATCAGCGCTGTTGACGCCAGCGCCATGAGTCGCCGAAACACGGTTTCCTTTCGTCGGGCCCACGTGAGGGTAACCTTTCGGGGCCGAAGCGCTCGCGTAGGCTTTCCGGCCATGACGACGATGTGGGGCGCGCCACTACACAAGCGGTGGCGGGGACAACGGCTCCGCGACCCGCGGCAGGCCAAGTTCCTCACGATGGATTCGCTGAGGTGGGTGATCGCCAACCGCGCCTACACCCCGTGGTATCTGGTGCGCTACTGGCGGCTACTGAAGTTCAAGCTCGCCAACCCGCACATCATCACCCGTGGGATGGTCTTCCTCGGCAAGGGCGTGGAGATCCAGGCCACCCCCGAGCTGTCGACGATGGAGATCGGCCGCTGGGTCCACATCGGCGACAAGAACACCATCCGCTGCCACGAGGGCTCGCTGCGGTTCGGCGACAAGGTTGTGCTCGGCAGGGACAACGTCATCAACACCTACATCGACATCGAGCTGGGCGACTCGGTGCTGATGGCGGACTGGGTCTACGTCTGCGACTTCGACCACAGGATGGACGACATCAACGTGCCCATCAAGGACCAGGGCATCCTGAAGGGGCCGGTGCGAATCGGTCCCGACACCTGGATCGCAACCAAGGTGACCATCCTGCGCAACACCACGATCGGAAGGGGCTGTGTGCTCGGCTCGCACGCCGTGGTCAAGGGTGACATCCCGGACTTCTCGATCGCGGTCGGTGCGCCGGCCAAGGTCGTCAAGAACCGCAAGCTGGCATGGGACACCTCGGCGGCCGAGCGGGCCAAGCTCGCCGCCGCTCTCGCCGACATCGAGCGCAAGAAGGCCACCCGCTAAGTCGTTTCCGCGAGCGTGCGTGTCTGCGCACGACACGCCGCGAAATTATGTGCAAATGCGCACGCTCGCGCAGATATGACGGCGACGATATTGACGTGACCGCTGGCACTTGCCGCAGCTGTGGCGACGAACCGCGGGAGGGGGCGCGATTCTGCGACGCCTGTGGAGCGGCGCTCGCCGTCTCCGCCAGCCCGGCCGAGTACAAGCAGGTGACGGTTCTGTTCGCCGATGTGGTGCATTCGATGGACATCGCAGCGGCGGTGGGTGCCGAGCGGTTGCGCGAGATCATGGCCGAGCTGTTCGACCGCTCGTCGGCGGTGGTGAAGCGCTACGGAGGCACCGTCGACAAGTTCACCGGCGACGGGATCATGGCGGTGTTCGGGGCGCCGATGGCGTTGGAGGATCACGCGATTCGTGCATGCATCGCGGCGCTGGAGATTCAAGACCAAACCGTCGCGCTCGCGGTTGATGTGATGAACAACGACGGCATCGCTTTGCAGTTGCGCGTCGGATTGAACTCGGGCCAGGTGATTGCCGGCGAAATCGGTTCTCGCGACGCGAGTTACACCGCCGTCGGCGAACAGGTCGGTATGGCGCAGCGGATGGAATCGATAGCGCCGCCCGGTGGGATAATGCTCAGCGAGTCGACGGCCCGACTGGTCGACACCGCGGTACTCCTCGGAGAGACCGAACTGCATCCGATCAAAGGTGCAAGCACACCTGTTCCGGCGAGACGGCTGCTCCATCGAGGAACATCAACCGCGTCAGCGCAACGAGTCGAAATTGGTCGGGCGCGAGCGGGAAATGACCTTTCTCACCGCGCAACCACGATGGAGACCTCCACGAGGCGGAGGCCGCGATGGACCGATTAGCCGCATTACCAACCGATCCCGGTTTCGTCCTGCACGACATCACGTTGCTGCGTCTGCGGGCGCTGCTGGCGCGGGCGCGTCGCGATGAGAATCGCTACCGCGGCTGGGTCGAGAAGTTATCGAAAGATGGCCGACGACTTGGGGTTCGAAGGCCATATGGCGATGGCCGCCGCAATGTGATCAGCTCGCCTCGACGGTGATGGGCAGGTAGCCGCCTTTGCCGAGTCGAGCGCCCTCCATCGGATTGTCGGGGTCGGTCAGCGCCACATTGATCGAGGACTTGCCGTCGGTGACCGTAAAGGGTTGGTCAGCGTCGAGCTGCATTTCGAGTTGATACGTGACGGTCTGACCGTGGCTGAGCGGGAACGGTTTGACGAGAGTGCCCAAGATGTAGTCCATGCCGGTTCCCTCTCGGTCGTAGGGCACCGTCACCCACGCGTTGGTTTGTGGGTCGAGCATGCGCATGGAACCCGCGGCCATCGGGCTGGCCCCAGGCGGGCCGCATGAACAATGGCCCAGAGACACCACCAACCCCACCTTGTCGATGTCGGCGCCGTTGTTGACGAGCGTGACGTTGAAGCGCATCGGCGGGCCGCCCGGTCGCACGGTGGTGCCTCCCTGCGGGGCGATGGTGCCGTTGATGCCGCCCGCCGATGCTTCGGTCGGAGAGGCGGGGGCTTGTGGCGCCGCCGAGCTGTCGGCCTGCTGACTCGACGCGGACGCCGATGGCGCGGTGGTGGTCATGCCGGAAGTCGTTGGCGTACGGGCATTTGAGCAGCCGACAACGGTCGCGAGCGTTGCCGCTCCGATCGCGGCGACGACGGTGGCTTGTCTGTTGACGATCATGTCCGGGTCTTTCTCGTCAGCCGAGGTCGTAGGAGTCGGGTGAAATGCGGAAGAAGCGGCCTGTTCCGGTGTCGGTGCATGTCATACCCGCAGGTTCGCTATCGCAGGTGACGGTGCCTACCGAGCGCGTCTGGCCGAAGTCGAGCGTCGGTGCGCCTGTGTGATCGGAAGCCACGACGCACGACAGGCTTGGCGTACCGCCCTGTGAGAGCCCGAATTGCGGGTTGACCGAACCGGAGAAATCGCATTTGTCAGCCGGGACCGCGTATGCGCTGTCTCGGACCACGCAGTTCGCGTAGGGGTCTCCCATGTAGCTGACGGTCAACTCGCACTTGACGTTTCCCGATGGGGATGTGAACTGTTGGTAGTCGGGCTCCGCGTGCGCTGTCGCCGCGAGTCCGATGGCAGGCACGGCGGTGGCGGCAGCCATCAGCGCAAGCATCGTGAACGTCCTCTCGGCGCGGGCAACGCGAGTCATGTCGATTTCCTTTCTGGCGAACATGTCAGAAGTCTGCGAGCGCGGTCTTGGAGGATCCTTGGCAAGGCGGCGCCGGTCGACCACATCTTTGCCGAGGAACGCCGGGGCCCCGCGAGTCAGGCGGCCCAGTCGATTCCGAACGCGTCCGCCAGCGCCGCGCGGCCTGCGTCGGTCACCGTCACCGTGCGTCCCCGAGGGACCCGCTTCACCCAGTGCGCTGAAAGGAAGCGGTCCAGAACGGCCCGGCCCAATCCGCCGGCCAGATGGTGCCGTTGCTCCGTCCAGTCAACGCAATATCGAACGAGAGGTCTTCTGCTGGTTGGCAATTCGACGCCGACGTCGGTGAGGAACACCCGCCCGGCGTCCGTCAGCTCGTAGTTGATGTCGTGGCCGGGGTTGCTGAGCGAGTCGTGGTTGTCCCGGTGCGGGTCGTAGCGGCCGTCACCGCCGATGAGTACCTGGCGGTCCAACAGGCTGCCCATGATCTGCACGCCCAGCCGGCCTGCGAAGTGGTCGTAACACGTGCGGGCCGACCGCAACTTGGCGGCCCGCGTGCCCTCGCGCAGGGACTTGACCGGACGCGGCGGCGCCAATCGGACGAGTTGCTCGAGCAGCGCGCCCACCTCGGGACCGGCGAGCCGGTAGTAGCGGTGCCTGCCGTGCGTTTCGACCGATAGCAGGCCCGCGTCGGTCAGCTTGCCCAGGTGGCTGCTGGCCGTCGGCCTGCTGATGCCCGCCTCGTCGGCGAGCACGCTGGCGGGAAGCGCCCTGCCGTCGTCGAGGGCGAGCATCACCTTGGACCGGGCGGGGTCGGCGAGCAGTGATGCCACGGCGGCGATGTCGGCGTCACCGCGCGTCGGCAATTGCGCCACGTCACGCATGGCAGACCTCCTTGTTCGTCGACGCCGGAGCGTCGGTCCGCGCCCATCGCAGCGCCACGGCGGCACCGAACGTCGAGGCCGCGCCGCCGATCACCAGCGCCGTGCGCACACCGGCGCTACCGTCGATCGCCGCCATGGCACTACCCAACACCGCCACACCGACAGTGATACCCACCAGACGGGCCAGGTTCACCACGCCCGAGGCCAGACCCGTGCGCCGGCCGGGCGCCGCCGACATCGCCAGCCCCACAGCGGGGCCCGTGTTGAGGGCCAGGCCGGCTCCGGCGAGCAGCAACGACAGTTCCAGCAGCCATAGGTCGGCATGCGGACCCGCGGCCGCATAGAGGAACATGCCCGCGGCGATCAGGCACAGGCCCGCGGCCATCGGCGATCGGGGTCCGATGCGATTGGCCAGCGCGTTGGCGACGGGGATCACGCTCAGATAGGCCGCGGGCAGCGGCAGGAAGCACAGCGCGGTGAGCAAGGTGCTCGCGCCGCGCTGTTGCTGGAACGCGAAGCTGTTCACCAGCAGTAGACCGTAGGTCGCGAACGTCATGGTGAACGTCGCCGTCAGGGCGGCATTCAGACGACTGCTGCGGAACAGTTCGAGCGGCAGCATCGGCGCAGCGGCGCGACGCTGGCTGGCCACGAATGCCGCCAGTCCCGCGACGGCCACGACGGCCAGCCCGGCGGCCCACACGGTCGGCAGCGTGCGCCCCTCAACCAGGACGATCGTCAGCGTGCCGAGGCTGAGCATCGCCAGCATCTGTCCGGTGATGTCGACCCGTGCGGCCTCGTTGTCCCGGGATTCGGGCAGATAGAGGCGGGTCATCAGGAGGGCCAGCAGGCCGACGGGTGCGTTGAACCAGAAGATGTAGCGCCAGCCGATGGTGTCGGTCAGCACGCCGCCGAGGATCGGCCCGACTGCGGTGCTCATCGCCGCGGCCATCGCCCACGCCGCGGTGGCCCGTGCGCGGTCGATCGGATCGGGAAACGCTGCGGCCGTGATCGCCAGACCCTGCGGCAGCATCAGCGCCGCACCCACGCCCTGCACGGCACGCGCGACAAGAAGCAGCGGCAGCGACGGGGCGGCCGCGCACGCCAACGAGGCGACGACGAAGAGCGTCAACCCGATTCGCAGCAGCCTGCGCCTGCCGAACCGGTCGCCGAGCGACCCGGACGTCAGCAGCACCGCGGCGAACGTGATGTTGTAGGCGTCGATCGTCCACTGCGCTCCCGAGATGCCGCCGCCGAGGTCGGCGCGGATCGCGGGCAGGGCCAGGTTGATCGCGTTGGCGTCGATCAGTCCGACGAAGAGGCCGAGGTAGGCCGCGATCAGCGTGAGAATTGACCGGTAGGTGATCGTGTTGGTGTCCATACCCGCACGGTAGGTGCGGAATGATTCGATGACCGTCGAACTATCAGCGGTCCGGCAGCGCGTGCTCGACGATCAGCCGACGTGGATGGGGCTGGCGTTCACCGCGTTTAGCGACCAGATAGACCTGGGCGGTCTCGCTTGCGACGGTGTGCCAGTCGAAGTCCGACGTGAGGCGCTCGCGGGCCGCGATCGCGCGCCGCTGCGCCGCCTGCGGATCGTCGAGCACGACCCGGACGGCGGCGGCCAGCGCCCCGATGTCGCGGGGCGGGAAAGACATTCCGGTTTGTCCGTCGATCACCGCCTCGCCCAGGCCGCCGACGTTGGACGTCACCAGCGGGGTGCCGGTCGCCGCAGCCTCAAGCGCGACGATGCCGAACGGCTCGTAGTGGCTGGGCAGGACGGCCGCGTCGGCACTGTGCAGCAACTGCACCAGGCCCTTGTGGTCCACGCGGCCGACGAACGTCACAGCCTTGAGCACCTTGTGCTTTCGAGCCTGCTCGACCAGCCACTCGTACTGGGTGCCGTCGCCTGCGATCGTCAGCGTCGTGCCCGGGTGGGTGCGCCTGATGCGCGGCAGCGCCGCGATCGCGTCGTGGATGCCCTTCTCGTACTCCAGCCGGCCCAGGTAGAGCAACTGCGCGGGACCCGTGCGCGGCCGCCGCTCGGCGAACGGCCACAGCGCGGCGTCGATGCCGTTGCGGATGACGCGGGTCTCGGCGAGCCCCGGCCCGAACAACTCGGTGATCTCGTCGCTCATCGACCTCGAACACGTGATGAGCGAATCGGATTCGCGCACCAGCCAGGACTCCACGGCGTGCACCTGGCGGCTGATCGGTCCCGACACCCATCCCGAGTGGCGACCGGCCTCGGTGGCGTGAATCGTGGAAACCAGTGGCACGTCGAAGAATTCGGCCAACGCGATGGCCGGATGGGCCACCAGCCAGTCGTGGGCGTGCACGACGTCAGGGCGCCAGGGCTTGGGCCGCCTGCCGGGCGTCTTCAACGCCAAGCCCGCCCGTGTCATCGAGTGGCCCATGGCCAGCGTCCAGGCCATCATGTCCGAGCCGAAGTCGAACTCGTGCGGATCCTGGGCTGCGGCAACGACCCGCACACCGTCGGTGACGCTCGTCGGTCGACGGGTGCGTGCTCGGGTCGGTGTTCGAAGGGCGACGGCTGAGCACGACGATCTCGTGGCCGGCCGCGGCCAGTGCCGTCGCCAACTGGTAGACGTGCCGCCCCAGGCCGCCGATCACCACCGGCGGGTACTCCCACGACACCATCAGGACTTTCATGCGCGCGGGAGCCTTCGTGCGTCCAGCGCGCCGAACAGCCCGTCGGCACGGTTCCAGCCGGCCGCCAGTCGCTCGGCCTGCTCGCGGCGGCCCGATGCCAGCGCATCCGCGATCTCGCGGGTGGCGTGCGCGTGCAGATGCGCGCGGTAGCGGGCGTAGTCGGCGGCGGAGTCCTTGCTCACCATGAACGGCCAGTCGCTCGACACCGTCAGCAAGTGTCTCGCGCAGGATCTGGTCGGCGACGATGTCGCGGGTGACCGGGGCGCCCACCGACGCGTTCTGCTCGAACGCCTTGTCCACGGTGCTGAGCGCGGTGTCGACGACTTCGTTGTTCAGCTGCACCAGATCGGCGACCTTCTCGCCCGACCAGACCGACCAGTCCTTGCCGGAACCCCAAGAGCTGGGCGGCAATTCGACCGGGCTGCCGACGAAGCCGTCGGCGAGCGCATCCGACAGCGTGCCGACCCGGATGCCCGCGGCGGGCAACGCCCGCAAGACGCGTTCCAGCCACATCGGGCCCTCGTACCACCAGTGGCCGAACAGTTCGGTGTCGAAGGCCGCGATCACGTGCGCGGGCCTGCCGATGCGTTCGCCCTCGGCGACGAGCCGCCTGCGCACCACCTCGACGAAGTCGGCGACATGACCGTCGACCGTGTGGTCGGCCCGTGCCGGGTCGTACGGCGCCTTGGCATCGGCAGGTACGTTGCGCCCGGTGACCCGAGCGGGCTTCAGCCCGGTGACGTGGTCGTAGGTGTGGAAGTCGCGGTAGGCGGCGTGACCGGGGTAGCCGGACTTCGGCGACCACACCCGGTAGCTCACCTGCAGGTCACGGCCGAACGCGACGACATCGGAATCGCCCACGGGGCGGCCAAGCGCGGTATCGCCGTGCAGCGACGGGCCGTCGACCATGAAGTGGCCGACACCGGCTGCGGCATAGTCGAATTCCATGCCCGGCGCGTAGGCGCACTCCGGCGCCCAGATGCCGGACGGGGTGTGCGCGAGGCGCTGCTTGGCATCGGCCAAACCCTCGCGCAGCGCGAACTCGCGCAGCCGCGGGTTCAGCAGCGGCTGGAACGGATGTGAGAGCGGGCCGCCGAGCAGTTCGATGGTTTCGCCGTCGACCAGCTCGCGCAGTAGCGGGCTGCCGCCGTGCCGCCACAGCGTGGCGAACTCGTCGAGCTCGCGGTCGGCTTCGGCGACCTCGCGAATACCGAACTCGCGCAACGGTTCCCGCAAGGTGGTGGCTTCCCTGGCGCGCAGCTGCCAGTTCGCCAGCCAATGATGCATGCCGGTCAGGCAGTACGGGTCGTCGAGTTGCGCGGTGACCACCGGCGTCATGCCAAGCGTCAACAGGTGCCGGCGATCCTCGTCGGCGAGCCGACGCAGCACCCGCATCAGCGGCAGATAGGCGGCAGACCAGGACTGGTAGAGCCATTCCTCACCGACCGGCCAGCGACCGTGGTGGGCCAGCCATGGCAGGTGGGTGTGCAGGACGAGGGTGAAGAGACCGGGCACCGGGCTGGACGACCGGAAGGATGCGGTCACGGCCGCACCGCGATCGCGACCAGGTCGAGGCTCTCGTCGATGTCGCGCTCGCGTGCGTCGATCAGGTCGAAATCGTCGATGCCGACCGAGGCGACGTCCGCGAGCAGGTCTTCTGGCCACGGTGCGTCAGCCAGCGCGCGGGCCACCTGGGCGTCGATGATCGAGCCGCCGTGTTCGGCATCCAGTTCGACCAGCCTGCGACCGTGGAACACGCCCTGCATCGATTCGAGCGCGAACCCGGCCGACTCCAACAACTCGGTGAGTTCGGCGGCGTTGAGCTCGCGGGTGTGAAACGGGTTGATCGGCGTATCCCGGCCGGGGGAGAAGGTGACCCGGTTCGGCGTGGACATCATCAGTAGCCCGGACGGCCGCAGGACGCGCAGGCATTCCGCGACGAACTGTGGCTGATCCCACAGATGCTCGATCACCTGGAAGTTCACCACTACGTCGACCGCGCCGTCGGGCAGCGGCAGCTCCGCCAGATTGCCGTGGCGCATGTCCACCCGCGGGTAGCTGGCCCGCACGTGGGCCACCGTGGCGTCGTCGTAGTCGAGCCCGATGACCCGGCGGGCGACGTCGGCGATCAGGTCGGCGCCGTACCCCTCGCCGCAGCCGGCCTCGAGCACGTCGAGGCCCGCGCACCGGTCGCTCAACCGCTGGTAGACCACCTCGTGGCGGCGGAACCAGTAGTTCTCCTCGGCCAGGCCGGGAACTGTGCGCTCCCCGGTCAGTGGCAGAGCACCCTCCGGCCCGGCGGGACCGTCGGTGACAAATGAGCTCATTGCAAAAGGCAGGCTAACCCAGGAGAAGGGTTGGTGGCTGGTTCGCGAACTGTTGGGCCCGTTGAGGCCCGTTATGGGCATGTCAGGTCACAAACTTCGACCAGCTATGGTGTTCGTGCGAACCACCTTAAGTTACCGGCGAGTAACATGGTGGCGAATGCTTGAACCGTGGTAGCGGGGGCCGACCGCCGGTCTCCTCGAGGAGGACGAACCAGACTCATGACGAACATCGTGGTCCTGATCAAACAGGTCCCAGACACGTGGTCGGAACGCAAGCTGACCGACGGTGATTTCACCCTTGACCGCGAGGCCGCCGACGCCGTGCTCGACGAGATCAACGAGCGCGCCGTCGAAGAGGCGCTGCTGATCAAGGAGAAAGAGGGCGGCGAGTCGACCGTGACCGTGCTGACCGCCGGTCCCGAGCGCGCCACCGAGGCGATCCGCAAGGCACTGTCCATGGGCGCCGACAAGGCCGTGCACGTGCTCGACGACGGCCTGCACGGCTCCGACATGGTCCAGACCGGATGGGCGCTGGCCCGCGCGCTTGGCACCATCGAGGGCACCGAACTGGTCATCGCGGGCAACGAGGCCACCGACGGCGTCGGTGGAGCCGTGCCTGCGATCGTGGCCGAGTACCTGGGCCTGCCGCAGCTCACGCACCTGCGCAAGGTGACGGTCGAGGGCGGCAAGGTGACCGGCGAGCGGGAGACCGACGACGGCGTGTTCACCGTCGAGGCGCCGCTGCCTGCGGTGGTGAGTGTCACCGAGAAGATCAACGAGCCGCGCTTCCCCTCCTTCAAGGGCATCATGGCCGCCAAGAAGAAGGAAGTGACGACGCTGACGCTGGCCGAGATCGGCGTCGAGTCCGACGAAGTCGGCGTCGCGAACGCGGGTACCAAGGTGATCGCGTCCACCCCCAAACCGCCCAAGACCGCGGGCGAGAAGGTCACCGACGAGGGCGAAGGCGGCACCAAGATCGCCGAGTACCTGGTTGCTCAGAAAATCATCTAGGCAGATCCGGCCGAGACCGCAAAGACCCAGAAAGACATAGAAGAAACATGGCTGAAGTACTTGTGCTCGTCGAGCACGCCGAAGGTGCACCGAAGAAGGTCACCGCTGAACTGATCACCGCTGCTCGCGCGCTGGGCGAGCCGTCGGCCGTCGTGGTCGGCAAGCCGGGCACCGCCGACCCCCTCATCGACGGGCTGAAGGCCGCGGGTGCGGCCAAGATCTACGTCGCCGAGTCCGACGACGCCGAGAACTACCTGATCACGCCCTTCGTGGACGTGCTGGCGTCGCTGGTGGAGTCCGCCAGCCCCGCCGGGGTGGTGCTGGCCGCTTCTGCGGACGGCAAGGAGATCGCGGGCCGGCTGGCCGCGCGCATCGGCTCGGGTGTGCTGACCGACGTCGTCGACGTCAAGGAGGGCGGCAAGGCCGTCCACTCCATCTTCGGTGGCGCGTTCACCGTCGACGCCGAGGCCACCGGCGACACCCCGGTGATCACGGTGCGTCCGGGTGCTGTCGAGGCCGAGCCGGTCGACGGCGCCGGTGAGGTGGTCAAGGTCGAGGTTCCCGCCCAGGCCGAGAACGCGACGAAGATCACCAAGCGCGAGCCCGCGGTGGCCGGTGACCGCCCCGAGCTCACCGAGGCCACGGTCGTGGTCTCCGGTGGCCGCGGTGTCGGTAGCGCCGAAAACTTCCACGTGGTCGAGGAATTGGCGGACTCGCTCGGTGCTGCCGTCGGTGCGTCGCGTGCCGCGGTCGACTCCGGCTACTACCCGGGCCAGTTCCAGGTCGGCCAGACCGGCAAGACCGTCTCGCCGCAGCTGTACATCGCGCTGGGCATCTCCGGCGCGATCCAGCACCGCGCAGGCATGCAGACGTCGCAAGACGATCATCGCGGTCAACAAGGACGAAGAGGCGCCGATCTTCGAGATCGCCGACCTCGGCATCGTCGGCGACCTGTTCAAGGTCGCCCCGCAGCTGACCGAGGCGGTCAAGACCCGCAAGGGCTGATCCGCCAGCACTCGCAAAAGCCCCCGCACGCTCGGCGTGTCGGGGGTTTTTGCGTCTTCTCGCGCCGTTCACAGACACGTCACCGTGACGATGCCGTTTCGAGAGACGGCTGGGCGACCGTGCAGTCGTGAGCACCGCTTCCGTCCTGATAGCCGCTGACCAACCCGAGCGGCCCGGCGACTACGACGTCGTCGGCGCCGCGTTACACCCTGCTGCTGTCCACCGACCCCGCGCTCATCGACGCCGCACAGCGCCTTCGCCATGACGTGTTCACCTCAGAGCCGGGTTTCGCAGCTCGAAGGCGCTACCGACGGTAGAGACGCCGATCGGTTCGACGAGTTCTGCGATCACCTTCTCGTCCGCGAGGACAACTCCGGCGAGCTTGTCGGCTGCTACCGGATGCTGCCGCCGCCGGGCGCCATCGCCGCCGGAGGGCTTTACACCGCAACCGAATTCGACGTCAGCGGCCTGGACCCGCTGCGGCCGTCGCTGGTCGAGATGGGCCGCGCCGTGGTCCGCGACGACCACCGCAACGGCGGGGTGGTGCTGCTCATGTGGGCGGGCATCCTCGCGTACCTCGACCGGTGCGGCTACGACTACGTCTCCGGCTGCGTCTCGGTCCCCGTCGACGACGCGGACGCGCCGCCAGGCAGCCAGATCCGCGGCGTCGGGACTTCGTGCTGCGCAGGCACGCCGCCGCGGCGGAGTACACCGTGTACCCGTACCGGCCGGTGGTGGTCGACGGCAAGGGCCTCGATGACATCGACCCGCCCTCGCGGGTGTCCGTTCCGCCGCTGATGCGCGGCTATCTGCGGCTTGGCGCCGAGGTCTGCGGCGAACCGGCCCACGACCCGGATTTCGGCGTCGGCGACTTCCCGGCGCTGCTGGACAAGCGCAAGGCCGACACCCGCTACCTGAAACGGCTGCGGTCGGTGGCGGCGGCCAGCGACGTGGCCGGGGGACTGGCGTCGTGACCGCGGACGCGAGGAGCGAAGAAGTCACCGCGGACGCGAGGAGCGAAGAAGTCACCGCGGACGCGAGGAGCGAAGAAGTCCCAGTCCCTGGATCCCCCGGGCGACATGTGACGCCAGCTGCGTAGCGGCGGGCCTTGCGCCGAGCGGCAGGCCGGTTGTGGTCGCCATGCGCGTCGCCGTACGGGCCAGCCTTGCGGTGATCCTGCTCTCGGCTGTTCCACTGCTGGCGATACCGTTGCCGGGCCGGTCGCACATCCAGCGGGGCTACTGCAAGCTGATGCTGCGGGCTCTCGGCGTGCGAATCACGGTGTCCGGCGGGCCGATTCGCAACCTGCGCGGTGTGCTCGTCGTCAGCGGTCACGTGTCATGGGTCGACATCTTCGCGATCGGCGCGGTGATGCCTGGGTCCTTCGTCGCAAAGGCCGAACTGATCAGCTGGCCCGGCCTCGGCATCGCCGCGCGGCTGATGAAGGTCATCCCGATCGAACGGGGGAGCCTGCGTCGGCTGCCCGACGTCGTCAGGGCGGTGGCGGGCCGACTGCGCGCGGGACAGACCGTGGTGGCCTTCCCCGAGGGCACGACCTGGTGCGGTCTGGCCTACGGAGCGTTCCGGCCCGCGATGTTTCAGGCCGCCGTCGATGCGGGCAGGCCGGTCCAGCCGCTGCGGCTGAACTACCACCACCGCGACGGCAAGCCGTCGACGGTGGCGGCCTACGTCGGAGACGACTCGCTGATCGAGTCCGTGCGCCGCCTCGTCACCGCGCGTCGCACGATCGTGCATGTGCAGGTCGAATCGCTTCAACTGCCCGGCGGCGACCGCCGCGACCTGACCCGGCGCTGCGAGGCGGCCGTTCGCGGGGAGGGTGCACAGCCCACGAGCGAGCACGCGCTGGCCGCCTGACCGGGCATTCAGGGCCTCCGCGCCCGACGGCTATCCTGGAACGGTTATGGCCACTGACAAGTCGGTCTACCTGGATCATGCCGCTACCACCCCGATGCACCCCGCTGCCATCGAGGCGATGACTGCCGTGCTGGCGACGGTGGGCAATGCCTCGTCGCTGCACGGCACCGGCCGGGTCGCGCGGCGCCGGATGGAGGAATCGCGGGAGACGCTGGCCAAGCTGCTCGGCGCCCGCCCGTCCGAGGTGATCTTCACCGCGGGCGGCACCGAAAGCGACAACCTGGCGGTCAAGGGCATCTACTGGGCCCGCCGCGACGCCGACCCGCGTCGTCGGCGCATCGTCACCACCGCCGTCGAGCATCATGCGGTGCTCGACTCGGTCGAATGGCTCGCCGAACACGAAGGCGCCGAGGTGACCTGGTTGCCGACCGAAGCGGACGGCTCGGTCACGCCCGCCGCGCTGCGCGAAGCGCTGCAGGACCACGACGATGTCGCGCTGGTATCGGTGATGTGGGCCAACAACGAGGTCGGCACCATCATGCCGCTGACGGAATTGGCTTCGGTGGCCGCTGAATTCGACATTCCGATCCACAGCGACGCGGTTCAGGCGGTCGGCCAGATACCGGTCGATTTCGCCTCGAGCGGCCTCTCGGCGATGAGCATCGCCGCCCACAAGTTCGGCGGCCCGACCGGTGCGGGCGCACTGCTGCTGCGCCGCGACACCGCATGCGTGCCGCTTCTGCACGGCGGCGGGCAGGAACGCGACGTCCGTTCGGGCACACCGGATGTCGCAGGCGCGGTGGCGATGGCCAAGGCCGCAGAGATCGCTGTCGAGGGCATGGAGACCACGAGCGCGCGGATGCAGACGCTGCGCGATCGACTGGTCGACGGAGTCCTCTCCACCATCGACGACGTTGCGCTCAACGGTGCGACGGGCGCGCAACGGCTACCGGGCAATGCGCACTTCACCTTCCGCGGATGCGAGGGTGATGCGCTGCTGATGCTGTTGGACGCCAAGGGAATCGAATGCTCGACGGGATCTGCGTGCACGGCCGGTGTCGCACAGCCCTCCCATGTGCTGATCGCGATGGGCGCTGATCCCGCCAGCGCACGTGGATCGCTGCGGCTGTCGTTCGGCCACACCAGCGTCGATGCCGACGTGGACGCCGCGCTCGAGGTGCTGCCCGCCGCGGTGGACCGTGCGCGACAGGCCGCGCTGGCGAGTTCGGGAGTCGTCGAGTAGTGCGGGTTCTGGTCGCGATGAGCGGGGGCGTCGACTCGTCGGTCGCTGCCGCCCGAGTGGTCGACGCGGGCCATGACGTGGTCGGCGTACATCTTGCGCTCTCGGCGACGCCGGGAACACTGCGCACCGGGTCGCGAGGCTGCTGCTCGAAAGAGGATGCAGGCGACGCCCGCCGGGTCGCCGACGTGCTCGACATTCCGTTCTACGTCTGGGATTTCGCCGAAAAATTCACAGAAGACGTCATCGACGACTTCGTGTCGTCCTATGCCCGTGGAGAGACGCCGAACCCGTGTGTCCGCTGCAACGAACGCATCAAGTTCTCCGCGCTGTCGGCGCGGGCCATGGCGCTGGGCTTCGACGCCGTCGCCACCGGCCACTACGCACGGCTGTCCGGCGGTCGGCTGCGCCGCGCCGTCGACCGTGACAAGGACCAGTCCTACGTGCTCGGTGTGCTGACCGCCCGGCAGTTGCGCCACGCGCTGTTCCCGATCGGCGACACACCCAAGCCGCAGATTCGCGAGGAAGCCACCCGACGGGGGCTGGCCGTCGCGGACAAGCCCGACAGCCACGACATCTGCTTCATTCCGTCCGGTGACACCCGGGCATTCCTCGGCAGCCGCATCGGCGTGCGGCGCGGCACGGTGGTCGACGCCGGCGGCGCTGTGCTCGCCGAACACGACGGCGTGCACGGCTTCACCATCGGCCAGCGCAAAGGGCTCGGCATCGCGGGGCCGGGTCCCGACGGGCGTCCCCGCTATGTGACGGCCATCGACGCCGACACCGCGACCGTGCATGTCGGCACCGCAGCAGACCTCGAGATTTCCACGCTGACCGGCGAGAAGCCCGTCTTCACGTCGGGCGTTTCCCCGCGCGGACCGATGGAATGCGTCGTGCAGGTGCGCGCCCACGGCGGCATCGCCGACGCCGTCGCCGAACTGCGTGACGGCCACCTGGTTGCCGACCTGCGTGCCCCGCTGACCGGCGTTGCGCCCGGCCAGACCATGGTGCTCTACCGTCCCGATGCCGACGGCGACGAAGTCATCGGCAGCGCCACCATCGCGCACGCCGGGTAGTGCTAGCTGGGCACCTTGTCCATCAAGTTCGTCATCACGATGTCGGGCACCGACTCCGGGAACGAGCAGAACGACACCTCGGCCAGCACGACGTTCTTGACCCGATAATCGCGACCGCACGTGCCGGAGGATCGCATCCGAAGCGTGTCCGCGTCCGCCGTCCACTCGCCGATGAACGTCGTTCCGAGTTCGGTTGACCCGCAGTCGTATACCCGGCCGACCAGATCGGCGAACGCGTGCCGAGCGGTCTCCGGATCGCGGTACGCGGCGGCACCCTCGGAGATCAGCCCACCGTCCGGCGGGTTCTGGTACGTCGTCTTGTGGAACTCCTCGACGTCTGGACCGAACGTCTGCGTCTCGGCGAAGTACCACTGGCACTCCTTGGGCGTGCCGTTCATCAGGTCGCTCACGTCGACGGGAATCTTGCCGTCCATGCTCGGCACGACCGTCAACTTCTCACCCGCCCCCGTGATCGCCCGCATCTGAGCCTGGTCCAGCATCACCTTTTCGACATCGATCGGCGACCGCGACTCGTCGTCGATACCCGGCAGCGCCCGCGTCGCGATGCCCTGGATCGAGTGGGCACACCCCGCGGCCAGCACGGCGGCGGCACACAACGCCGCCAGTCGGCCGACCGTAAGGGGCATCATGTCGACTCCCTTCCTGGCACGCAGACTAACGCGTGTGGCGGGTGTGGCGAATAGTGTTGGAGAAGTGACGGACAGCCATCTCGCTCCTCGCGTGTGCGGCTTCGCCGCGGCCACCGGCATCGGATCCTGGCCAGGAACATCACCGCGCGAGGCCGCCGAGGTCGTCGTCGGTGAGCTGCACCAACTGCCGCATCTGGTCGAGCTGCCCGCCCGCGGAATCGGCGCCGATCTCATCGGCCGGGCCGGCGCTCTACTCGTCGACATCACGATCGACACCGGGCCGCGGGGCTACCGCGTCGCCGCCGGACGCAGTGCGGTGACCCGCCGCGCGGTCAGCCTGCTCGCCGAGGACGTCGACGCGCTCGAAGAGGCATGGGAGAGGGCCGGTCTGCGCGGTGCGCAACGGACAGTCAAGGTGCAGGCGCCGGGACCGATCACGCTCGCGGCGCACCTGGAACTGGCCAACGGCCACCGGGCGATCACCGACGCGGGGGCGCTGCGCGACGTGGCTGGATCGCTGGCAGAAGGCGTCTCCGCCCATCGCGCCGAGATCGCCAGGCGCCTGGAGTGCGCGGTGGTGGTCCAGTTCGACGAACCGTCGCTGCCCGCCGCGCTGGCGGGCCGGCTCACCGGCGTGACCAGTCTGTCACCGGTACACCCGGTCGACGAGTCGGCGGCGGCCGGGCTGCTGAACGACTGCGTGACCACCGTCGGCGGCGAGGTGGCGATACATAGCTGTGCGCCCGGACTGCCCTGGCCGATGTTGCAGCGCAGCAGCGTGAGCGCGGTGTCGTTCGATCCGTCGACGCTGACCGCCGCCGAGGTCGACGGCGTTGGCGAGTTTCTCGATTCGGGTCGCACAGTGATGCTCGGGGTCGTCCCTACGATGCCGCCCGACCGCACGCCGTCTGCAGAAGAGGTGGCCAAGTCCGTGGTCGCGTTCACGGATCGACTCGGCTTTGCCCGCGCGGTGCTGCCCGAGCAGATCGGTGTCACGCCCGCGTGCGGGCTGGCCGGGGCGACGCTATCGTGGGCGCGCACCGCGATCGAAGTCATCCAGAACGCGGCCGACGCCATCGCCGACGATCCTGGCGCGATCTTGAATTAGCGTTTGCCGGGCAAAGATCCTGTGTAAGAATGCAGGGACGAGACCCCGGGCTCGGCAACCCGGTTGGTCAGGGAAGGGACCGTGGCACAATCGTCTATCCGCTTTGCGGCGGGTGCCACTGTCGCCGCAGCGTCTCTGTTGATCATGGGTCCAAACCCCGCGCAAGCGGTTGCCGACAAGCACGGCTCAGGGGCATATTCCAAGAAAGATGACCGCAAGAGCGGCGCAAGCAGCCGCAGCACAGGTCAAAATAGCGGCGGCCTTGGTTGGGTGACCGGCGTTCTCGAGGTCGGCGCAGACGGCGGCGATTCCCAAGACCTTGCCGTCACGCAGAGCATCGCCCCGGACAGTGCAGTCGCGTTGCGCTCGGCGGCCGTCGAGGAACCCACGGGGGTTAACGCCTCAGGTGCCGCACCCCGCGGCGGATCCGGCTATTCGACGGCCACTGCCGGCACCCTGCGGTCGCCACGTGTCGTCTTCGGAAACGGCCGGACGCCAGGGATGCACGTACCGGCTTCGGAATTCGGCTCGGAGCGCGAGATTCTGCGTGACTATTCGCTTGAGGCTTCGGCCGCGCCGGATTCCGTGCCCGCGGTGCCCGAGGCCGTCGAAATCGACATTCCGCCTCTGCCGCCGCCGCTGCCGCCGGTCGAGCACATGCGACCGGCCCGCGGCCTGGTGGGGGATATCGGCACGGGCACGATCGACACGACCACAGACCCGCTGGCCGGGCTCGCCGGGTTGATCCTGATTCCCGCGATCGGTGCCGCAGTCGGTTTCCGGCAGGCGCGGGCGGCGCAGTCGCTGGAGTCGGCCCATACGGAGTCAGCCCGTACGTAGGTCCTTGCGCAGGATCTTGCCCGATACCGATTTGGGGATCGCGTCGATGAACTCCACCTGACGGACCTTTTTGTACGGTGCGACCTCGCTCGCGACGAAGTCCATCACCTCGGACTCGGTCAGCTCGGCTTCGGATTGCCTGACCACGAAGGCCTTCGGGACTTCCTCGCCCGACTCGGTGTCGATGACGCCGACGACGGCGGCGTCGGCGATCGCGGGATGGGTGAGCAACACGGCCTCCAGTTCGGCAGGCGGAACCTGGTAGCCCTTGTACTTGATGAGCTCCTTGAGCCGGTCGACGATGTAGACGCAGCCCGACGAGTCGACGCGGGCCAGGTCCCCGGTGCGCAGCCAGCCGTCGTCGTCGATGGTTTCCTTGGTGGCCGTCTCGTTGCCGAGGTAGCCGGCCATCACGTTCGGGCCCTTGAACCACAACTCGCCGGTCTCGCTGAGTCCCCTGGCCGGAATGCCGATTTCGACGCCCGTCGCGGGGTCGATCAGTCGGGAAGCCGAGTTCGCCGCCGTCCACCCGGCGGCGCCGATCGGAGCGGTTGAGCCGAACAGTCGCCTGCCGCCGTCCAACGGCGTGCAGTGGCTGACGGGGCTGAGCTCGGTCATGCCGTAGCCCTGCACAACCGGACAGCCGATGCGCTCGGCGACGGCATGGCCCAGGTCTTCGTCCAGCGGAGCGGCCCCGGACAGAATGCCCCTCAGCGTCGAGAGGTCGTATTTGTTCACCATCGGATGCTTGGCCAATGCGACCGCCACCGGCGGCGCGATGTAGGCCACGGTCACCTTGTGATTCTGGATGTTTCCGAGGAACTCCTCCAGATCGAAGCTGGGCATCATCACCAGGCGCGCCCGCGCATGCAGAACCGCGTTGAGCAACACCGTCATTCCGTAGATGTGGAAGAACGGCATGATCGCGATCACCGCGTCGTCGGCCTGCACATCCTGGATCGGGCGGGTCTGCGCGACGTTGGCGACGAGGTTGCGATGGGTGAGCATCACGCCCTTGGGATTGCCGGTCGTGCCCGAGCTGTACGGCAGCACGGCGAGATGCGTCGCCGGGTCGAAGCTCACGGTCGGTGCCGCCGCCTTCGCATCGAGAAGGTCCGCGGCGTTGGGATGACCGTCCTCGGCCTCGCCCCGGCCGTCGAGCACCACCAGCCGGTCGTCGGTTATGCCGACCGCGGCGGCGGCCTCCTTGGCCTGCCTCAGCAGCGGGCTGACCGTGATCAGCATCTTGGCCTGCGAGTCGGTCAGCTGCTTGACGATGTCCTTCGCGGTGAACAACACGTTGATCGTGGTGGCCGTCGCACCTGCCCGCAGGATGCCGTGGAAGCCGATGGCGAATGCGGTGCTGTTCGGGGCCAGCAGGCCCACCACATCGCCGACGGCGATGCCGCGATCGGCCAGTGCGCCGGCGAACGCGTCGACTAGCGCAACCATCTCGCGGTAGCTGGTTTCGCTACCCGACTTCGCATCGACCAGCGCGACGCGGTCGGCGTGCGCGCCGTCGATGTTGCCGAACAGGTACTCGTAGACGCTGGCGGACGGGATCTCGACGTCGGGGTACGGGCTGGCGAAGCTCATGAACTCGATCGAACCATGGACGTCAGGCGCCGGGTCCGGCTTCGTCGAGCTGCCGGAGCAGCTTCTTGGGCGCGACCATCCGGAACGACGCGTCGACCAGCTCACGCACCTCGCCCCAGTCGACCTTCTTCGTCGCGGTGAAGTCCAGCCCGAGCCAGCCCGCGGGGCCGAGGTATGCGGGGTAGAAGAACCGGTTGTCCGCTTCGAGCGCTCTGCGGTCGCTGTCGTCGACCTTGACCATGATCGAGTGCGGGTACTGGATGTAGTCACCACCCCTGGTCTCGGGTTTGGCGCTACCGCCGTACATGGCGAACATCTTCGACACGAAGAACGCGGGCCTGCCGTGTGAGATCTTCTCGAACGCGTCGGGAAAGCTCAGCGCGATCTTGCGAACCTCCGCGAGACCGGGGTCGTCGGCGCGGAACATGATCGGGTGCGGCATGTCGCCAAGCTACCCGGCTAGGTTGACGGCCGACCTCCTCAACGCGGCTCGTGCCTCGCCGCTTGATCGTCGATCGGCTACTGCGACATCTGTTCGGCGCGCAACTGCGCGTGCATCTCCCACGGCGCCTGCGGCAATACATGCCCGGTTTCCAGCAGCGACTTCAGGTTCGACAGCACCGCTGCCCAACCTGCCGCTGCCGCCTCATAGTTCGACGCGTCGGGGATGTCCTCGTGGGTCACCGTAAGCCGGACGATGTCGTGGTGCGGCTCGATGTCGAAGCGCACCACCGAGGGCTGACCCGACTCGTCCCGGCCGCCGAACGTCATGACCAGCCTGCGAGGCGGCGCCGCCTCGATCACCTCGCCGATGACGTCGGCGATGCCCGATCCATCCGTGCGGCGGTGCTCCCAGCGAGATCCCGGCTGCCAGTCCGACACATTGCTGTGCCCCCAGTACTGCGCGGTGAGATCGGCGTCGGTCAGTGCCTCCCATACCTTTTCGGGGCTGCTGTGGATGTAGGTCACGTACACGAACGTCGGCTTGTCGGTCGTTCCAGCCATGTGTGCCTCCTCTGCCTGGAGCTTCACCCCATGCAGGGCGTGAAGCCGCGGATATTCGAACGCCTGAATCCAGCGATACTGAATCTGTTGCAGCGGAACGGGATTCAGGTAGTGCAGCTTGTGCCGCCCTTGTCTGACGGTGCTGACGAGATTGGCCGATTCGAGCACCGACAAGTGCTGGCTGACCGACTGGCGCGCCATTTCGAGGTACTCGCACAGCTGCCCGAGGGTCTGGCCGTTGTCCTGTCGCAGTCGATCCAGCAGCAGCCGACGGCCCGGATCGGCCAGCGCTTTGAAGACCTTGTCCATCTCGTCCTCGGCCACTCCACGATTATGCAGGTATTTACCTGCATAATGTCAAACGCGCAGGTGACGAACCACGATGGCGCCGAGCCCGTGTCAGATGTCTTCGATAGCCTGCGAGGGTGAGTCCCAAGGCAACCGAGGCGCGAGAGGCGCTCGCCGAACAGTCCGAAGACGCCCCTGAAGCCGATCTGCGCCGCCGCTGGCAGGAACTCGCCGACGAGGTCCGTGATCACCAGTTCAGGTACTACGTCAGGGACGCGCCGGTCATCTCCGACGCCGAATTCGACAAGATGCTGCGCGAGTTGCAGGCACTCGAAGACGAACACTCCGAGTTGCGGACGCCCGATTCGCCGACGCAGTTGGTCGGCGGTGCAGGCTTTGCCACCGACTTCACCTCCGCGGATCATCTCGAACGGATGCTGAGCCTGGACAACGTGTTCACACCCGAGGAGCTGGCCGGCTGGGCAGGGCGCATCAATGGCGAGATCGGCGACGATGCGCACTATCTGTGCGAGCTGAAGATCGACGGCGTGGCCCTCGCCCTGGTGTACCACGACGGAAAGCTGGTGCGCGCGGCCACTCGCGGTGACGGCCGCACCGGCGAGGACGTCACGCTCAACGCCCGCACGATCGACGACGTGCCCGAAAAGCTCAGTGCAGCCGAGCAGTTCCCGGTGCCTGCAGTGCTGGAGGTGCGCGGCGAGGTGTTCTTCCGCATCGCCGACTTCGAAGAACTGAACGCCGGCCTGGTGGCGGAGGGCAAGGCGCCGTTCGCCAATCCGCGCAACAGCGCAGCCGGTTCGCTGCGGCAGAAGAATCCAGCCGTGACCGCCCGCCGCAACCTCCGGATGATCTGCCACGGCCTCGGCCACGCCGAGGGCTTCAGCCCGAAGACTCTGCACGACGCCTACCGCGCGTTGAAGGCGTGGGGCCTGCCGGTGTCCGACCACACCGCCAAGGTGCAGGGCATGGACGCCGTCACCGAACGCATCGCCTACTGGGGTGAACACCGCCACGACGTCGAACACGAAATCGACGGTGTCGTGGTGAAAGTCGACGAGGTCGCGCTGCAGCGCAGGCTCGGCTCGACATCGCGCGCGCCGCGCTGGGCGATCGCCTACAAGTACCCGCCGGAAGAAGCGACCACCAAGTTGCTCGACATCAAGGTCAACGTCGGCCGGACCGGCAGGGTCACGCCATTCGCCTTCATGGAGCCCATCAAGGTCGCAGGCTCGACCGTCAGCCAGGCCACGCTGCACAACGCGTCGGAGGTCAAACGCAAGGGCGTGCTCATCGGCGACACCGTGGTGATCCGGAAGGCGGGCGACGTGATCCCCGAGGTCCTCGGGCCCGTCGTCGACCTGCGCGACGGCTCCGAACGCGAATTCGTCATGCCCACAACGTGTCCCGAGTGTGGAACCACGCTCGCGCCGGCCAAGGAGGGCGACGCGGACATCCGCTGCCCCAACACCAGGTCGTGCCCGGCACAGCTGCGGGAGCGGGTCTTTCACGTGGCCGGTCGCGGTGCGTTCGACATCGAGGGCCTCGGCTACGAGGCCGCCGTCGCACTGCTACAGGCCGGCGTGATCACCGACGAGGGCGATCTGTTCACGCTCGGCAGCCAGGATCTGTTGCGTACGGACCTGTTCAAGACCAAGGACGGCAACCTGTCGGCCAACGGCAAGCGGCTGCTGGTGAACCTTCACGAGGCCAAGGCGCAACCGCTGTGGCGGGTGCTCGTCGCGTTGTCGATCCGCCATGTCGGCCCGACGGCCGCCCGCGCGCTCGCAACGGAATACGGCAGCCTGGACGCGATCATGGCGGCCTCCGAGGACGAGCTGTCGGTCGTCGAGGGTGTCGGGCCGACGATCGCGGCGGCGGTCACCGAGTGGTTCACCGTCGACTGGCACCGCGCGATCGTCGACAAGTGGCGCGCCGCGGGTGTGCGGATGGCCGACGAACGCGACGCCAGCATCGAGCGCACCCTGGATGGCCTGTCGATCGTCGTGACCGGCTCGCTGACCGGCTTCTCGCGTGACGACGCCAAGGAGGCCATCGTCGCCCGCGGCGGCAAGGCCGCCGGTTCGGTGTCGAAGAAGACGGCGTACGTGGTGGCGGGCGATTCGCCGGGCTCGAAATACGACAAGGCCGTCGAACTCGGGGTGCCGATCCTCGACGAAGACGGTTTCCGACGGCTGTTGGCGGACGGCCCGGACGGGGTCTGACCCGGCGCGATCAGCGCAGGAGTGTCGCAACGATCCCGGCGAGGTAGCCCAGCCGGGCCACCTCCGAGGGCCGGAACTCCGGGCCGCCCGGACGGCCCAGCACGACGGCCGTGTGCGAATCGCCCAGCGGCGCGGCGGCCAGCGTCGTGTCCATATCCCGCCAGACCTGCGGCACCCAATCCGCGTCTCCGTCAAGTGCCTTGGCGTTCTCGATCGGCAGCCACGGCACCTCGTTGGTGTGTGTTTCCGGTGCGCCATGGCTGCCGACGGCGCGCTCGATGCCGGACTCCGTCACCCGGACGACGGTGCACCAGCCGACGCGCAGCACCCGCGGGGCCTCCTCGGCGAGCACCTTCAGTTTCGCGCGCTTGTCGCGGGCCGCTGCGATGTGGTCGATCAGCTCGAGCTCCCGATGCGCCTCCAGGAGGCCGATATGCGGCCGGATGCTGTGGACGCGCACCCCCTTGAGGCTCTCGGCCGCGGTGATCAACATGTCGGGCATCGCGCCTGCGGGCAGGTCGACGATCAGGTCGTCGATCGCATAGCCCGGCCCGCGTTCCACCACGTCGAGCGACAGGATGTCGGCGCCCACCGAGCCGAGCGCCACGGCAACCGAGCCGAGGCTGCCCGGTCGATCCTCCAGCTGGACCCGCAGCAGATAGGAAGGCACGCGCAACACTGTTGCACAGGGCCACCGGCTCAGCATTCCGGGCGTGACTACGCTTTGATGTCGTGTCGCAGATCTCCCGAGACGAGGTTGCCCACCTCGCGCGCCTGGCTCGGCTTGCCCTGACCGACGCTGAGCTGGACAGCTTCGCCGGCCAGCTCGATGCCATCCTCGAGCACGTCAGCCAGATCCAGGCCGTGGACGTCACCGGTGTCAAAGCCACCGACAATCCGCTGAAGTCCGTCAACGTCACCCGGCCCGACGTGGTCGAACCGGGGCTGTCGCAGGAGCAGGCGCTGGCCCGGGCGCCCAAGGCGGCCGAAGGCCGGTTCGCGGTCCCGCGCATTCTGGGAGAGCCCGAATGAGCTCCCGAAGACGAGCGCGAGTGAGGATCGCAGCGCAGCGAGGACCGGAGCGACCGGGAGTCGAGACATGAGCTCCAGCGACCTGATCAGGCTGGACGCGGCGGCGCTGGGCGCCAAGATCGCGGCCAAGGAGCTGTCGTCGGCGGAAGTGACCCGCGCCTGCCTGGACCGGATCGCCGAGACCGACGGCCAGTACCGGGCGTTCCTGCACGTCGCGGAGGAGCAGGCGCTGGCGGCGGCCGCCCGCGTCGATGCCGCGGTGGCCGCGGGTGACGACCTGCCGTCACCGCTGGCGGGCGTCCCGCTGGCGCTCAAGGACGTCTTCACCACGACAGATATGCCGACGACCTGCGGGTCGAAGATCCTCGAAGGCTGGACGTCGCCCTACGACTCGACCGTCGCGGTGCGGTTGCGCGCGGCGGGCATCCCGATCCTGGGCAAGACCAACATGGACGAGTTCGCGATGGGGTCGTCCACCGAGAACTCGGCGTACGGCCCGACCCGCAATCCGTGGGATGTCGAACGGGTGCCCGGCGGATCCGGCGGCGGCAGTGCGGCGGCGTTGGCCGCGTTCCAGGCGCCGCTGGCCATCGGGTCGGACACCGGCGGGTCGATCCGCCAGCCTGCGGCGCTGACCGCGACCGTCGGCGTCAAGCCCACGTACGGCACGGTGTCGCGCTACGGCCTGATCGCCTGCGCGTCATCGCTGGATCAGGGTGGCCCGTGCGCACGCACCGTCCGCGACACCGCGTTGCTGCACCAGGTGATCGCCGGGCATGACCCGAGGGACTCGACCTCGATCGACGCCGAAGTGCCCGACATCGTCGGCGCGGCACGGGCGGGCGCCGACGGCGACCTGCGGGGAATCAAGGTCGGCGTCGTGCGGCAGTTGCGCGGCGACGGCTATCAGCAGGGCGTGCTGGAGTCGTTCAACGCCGCGGTGGCGAAGCTGACCGAGCTCGGCGCAGAGGTGTCCGAAGTGGACTGTCCGCACTTCGACTTCTCCCTGCCCGCCTACTACCTGATCCTGCCGTCCGAGGTGTCGTCGAACCTGGCCCGCTTCGACGGGATGCGCTACGGCCTTCGGGTCGGTGACGACGGCACCCACAGCGCCGAGGAAGTCATGGCGATGACGCGCGCGGCCGGCTTCGGCCCGGAAGTCAAGCGCCGCATCATGATTGGCACGTACGCGCTGTCGGCGGGGTATTACGACGCGTACTACAACCAGGCGCAGAAGGTACGCACGCTGATCGCCCGCGACCTCGACGAGGCCTATCAGAAGGTCGATGTCCTGGTGTCGCCCGCCACCCCGACGACCGCGTTCCCGCTGGGGGAGAAGGTCGACGATCCGCTGGCGATGTACCTGTTCGACCTCTGCACGCTGCCGCTGAATCTGGCCGGGCACTGCGGCATGTCGGTACCGTCAGGTCTTTCACCCGACGACAACCTGCCGGTGGGGCTGCAGATCATGGCACCGGCGCTGGCCGACGACCGGCTCTACCGCGTCGGCGCCGCCTACGAGGCCGCTCGGGGTCCGCTGCCGACGGCGGTGTAGCGACAGGGACTGCCTGCGACGGCGACACAGGGGATGATTGGGTTCGCGGACGTGAGGAGCAGGAGAAGCAAATGCGGATCGGAGTTCTGACCGGCGGCGGCGACTGTCCCGGTCTCAATGCGGTCATCCGGGCGGTTGTTCGCACCTGCGACGTGCGTTACGGCTCGTCGGTCGTCGGGTTCCAGGACGGCTGGCGCGGTCTTCTCGAGGACCGCCGCATTCAGCTGCACAACGACGAACGCAACGACCGCCTGCTGGCCAAGGGCGGCACCATGCTGGGCACGGCCAGGGTGCACCCGGACAAGCTGCGTGCCGGCCTCGACCAGATCAAGCAGACCTTGGACGACAACGGCATCGACGTGCTCATCCCGATCGGTGGCGAAGGCACGCTCACCGCTGCGCACTGGCTGTCGGAGGAGAACGTTCCGGTGGTCGGCGTGCCCAAGACGATCGACAACGACATCGACTGCACTGACGTCACATTCGGTCATGACACCGCGCTGGGCGTCGCCAGCGAGGCCATCGATCGCCTGCACAGCACCGCGGAGTCACATCAGCGCGTGATGCTGGTCGAGGTGATGGGCCGCCACGCCGGCTGGATCGCGCTGAACGCCGGCCTTGCATCTGGTGCGCACATGACGCTGATTCCCGAGCAACCCTTCGACATCGAGGAGGTCTGCCGGCTGATCAAGCAGCGCTTCGTGCGCGGCGACTCTCACTTCATCTGCGTGGTCGCCGAGGGCGCCAAACCCGCCGAGGGCTCAATGCAGTTGCGCCAGGGCGGAATCGACGAGTTCGGGCATGAGAAGTTCACCGGTGTCGCCCAACAGCTGGCCAGCGAGGTGGAGAAGCGGATCAACAAGGAGGTGCGCGTGACCGTTCTCGGCCACGTGCAGCGCGGCGGCACGCCGACGCCCTACGACCGTGTGCTCGCCACTCGATTCGGCGTCAACGCCGCCGACGCCGCGCACGCGGGCGAGTACGGGATGATGGTGTCGTTGCGGGGTCAGGAGATCGGACGCGTCCCACTCGCCGACGCGGTGCGCCAACTGAAGCTGGTGCCGCAGAGCCGGTACGACGACGCCGCAGAGTTCTTCGGATAGCTCAGCCCGGAGTGGGTAGGTCGCAGAGCCCCGCGAGCACCTGCCCCGCCGCGTGAATCGGGATCGCCCAGGTGGCCATGCCGACGATGCCGTCGCCGGGCAGCTCGTTGTAGTGCTGCACGGCCTTGACGGCCGCCTCGGTGAGCGGGCCGAAATCCCCGTCGACATCGAGCTCCTCGGCGTCCGGCGGGGTGAACTCGCCGCGCCCGAGGTTCAGCGCACCCTGCAGGCGGGCCACCACGTCGCCGGTGGAGCCGCGCTTCAGGGTTGGCGGCCGCTCGCTGTCGCCCCGGAGCGCCTGCCACGTCAACGGGCCGATGACGCCGTCGGCGATCAGGTCGAACGACTCCTGGAACAGCCGCACGGCGCGATAGGTGACCGGGCCGAATACCCCGTCGACGTCGGTGTAGCTGAGGGTCTGGCGCACCAGCCGGTACTGCGCCCAACGGACGTCGGGCCCGGTATCACCCTGGGAAAGCGTGGGAAGTGTCTTTGTCGCGGTCATGATTTCCTCCTGTGGTTTCGGAATCGACATCGCGAATCGTCGGCCGCGCTCGGCCGAGTGGCACGAGTAGCGGGCTACTCGATTCCGCCGGGCCCCTAGGATCGAGACCATGACCGCTGCATCCACCGTCGAACTGCTCGACTACGACGATGTCGTCGCGCGCTACGAGCCGGTCCTCGGCCTGGAGGTTCACGTCGAGCTGTCGACGGCGACCAAGATGTTCTGCGGCTGCGCCAATCTGTTCGGCGCAGAGCCCAATACCCAGGTGTGTCCGGTGTGCCTCGGCCTGCCGGGATCGTTGCCGGTGCTCAACCAGACGGCCGTCGAGTCGGCGATTCGGATTGGGCTGGCCCTGAATTGCGAAATCGTGCCCTGGTGCCGGTTCGCGAGGAAGAACTACTTCTATCCGGACATGCCGAAGAACTACCAGATCTCGCAGTACGACGAGCCGATCGCGATCAACGGCCACCTCGACGTACCCCTTGACGACGGCTCGACGTGGCGGGTCGAGATCGAACGCGCACACATGGAGGAGGACACCGGCAAGCTCACCCACCTGGGCAGCGAAACCGGCCGGATCGCGGGCGCGACGACGTCGCTCATCGACTACAACCGGGCAGGCGTGCCGCTGATCGAGATCGTCACCAAACCGATCGAGGGCACCGGTGCTCGCGCGCCGGAGATCGCCCGCGCCTATGTGACGGCGCTGCGGGATATGTTGCGGGGCTTGGGTGTTTCCGATGTGCGGATGGACCAGGGTTCGATGCGCTGCGACTCGAACGTCTCGCTCAAGCCGGTCGGTGCAACCGAGTTCGGCATCCGCACCGAGACCAAGAACGTGAACTCTCTCAAGAGCGTGGAGGTCGCGGTTCGTTACGAGATGCGCAGGCAAGCCGCGATTCTGCCAGGCCGGTGGCCGAATTCATCAGGAGACCAGGCATTTTCACGAAGACGGCTATACGTCGCCGGGCCGCAGTAAGGAAACGTCCGAGGACTACCGCTATTTCCCCGAGCCCGATCTGGAGCCGGTCGCACCCGAAGCGGAGTTCGTGGAGAAGCTCCGGCAGACCATTCCGGAGTATCCCTGGTTGCAGCGCAAGCGCATCCAGCAGGACTGGGGGATCTCCGACGAGGTCATGCGGGACCTGGTGAACGCCGGCGCCGTCGAGCTGGTGGCCGCGACCGTCGACCATGGCGCGTCCAGCGAACAGGCACGTGCGTGGTGGGGAAACTTCCTGGTGCAGAAGGCCAACGAGGCCGGTGTGGAACTCGATGCGCTGCCCATCACGCCCGAGCAGGTCGCGAAGGTGGTGAAGCTCGTCGACGACGGCACGTTGTCGAACAAGCTGGCCCGCCAGGTCGTTGAGGGCGTACTCGCGGGTGAGGGCGAACCCGAGCAGGTGATGGAGAGTCGCGGCCTCGCGATGGTGCGCGACGACTCGGCGCTCCAGTCCGCAGTGGACGAGGCGCTCGCCGCCAATCCCGATGTGGCGGAAAAGATCCGAGGCGGCAAGGTGCAAGCCGCCGGAGCGATCGTCGGCGCCGTGATGAAGGCGACGAAGGGTCAGGCCGACGCGGCACGCGTTCGTGAGCTGGTGCTCGCGGCCTGCACCTGATGACGGCGGTTGACGCAGGCCGCCG
This sequence comes from uncultured Actinomycetota bacterium, assembly GCA_963813275.1. Classification (GTDB taxonomy): domain Bacteria; phylum Actinomycetota; class Actinomycetes; order Mycobacteriales; family Mycobacteriaceae; genus Mycobacterium. The sequence continues at coordinate 1,038,658 of CAWEYH010000014.1, forward strand.
CGGTCGATGCGGCCGTCACCCCGGCCGCCCAGGCAATGGTGCGCGCCCTGTCGGCCAACAACTCCCGTCCGCTGCTTGCCATGGCTCGCCGGCTGGTGCTGCACACGCCTGACGCGCGTCCTGCGGGTGCGCTTACGTGTTGTCGGCGTTGCTGCGCGGGAAGCCGCCGCCCGACGGGAACACCGGGAACACGACGTCGTCGAGCTTCTCGGGATCGCCTGCGGTCTTGTTCACCGTCGCGCCCCACACGTTGCCGTCCGGTGACGCCTGCAGCGCCCACGCGTGGCCGTGCACGTCCTGGCGGACCACTTCCGGCTCGCCGGTCACCGATCCGGTGTCGGGGGCCAGTCGCACCGCCACCGTCTGCTTGGTGTTGATCAGGTTGACCAGCACCGTCCCGTCCAGTGCCGCACATCCGGCGACACCGGGCTTGTCGGGCCAGGTCCACACCGTCGAGATCTTCGAGTCCTTGGTGATGCGCTGCAGCCGGTCGGCCGTCGGGGTGCGATCGGTGATGTACAGCGAGCCGTCCGACGGGTCGGTGCACAAGCCGCCGCCCGAACCCATCCCGCTCATCGCGGTGGTCAGCGGGGCCTGATTGACGGTGGTCGGCTGCTCGATGCGCATCACCTTGCCTGCAGGCGATGCCGGATCGGCGGCCAGTGCGGGGTCGCCCGCGTCGCCGGTCAGCACCACCAATGTGGTGGGGCTGGTGAAGGTGAGCGCGCCCATGTTGCCGGTCGCGCCCTTCGGAATGCCGGTGAAGATCGGCTTCGGGATGTCGCCGTCGGCGATGCGGATCACCCTGTTGTCGGTCGGGGTGCTGACGTATGCGTACATCAGCCGATCCTGGGAGTAGGTCGGCGACAGCACGATGTCCATCAGGCCGCCGTCGCCGCTCCCGTCAACCGGAATCACGGTCTTGACCTTAGGTTCGGCACGGACAGAGACCTCTTTGACCGCGCCGGTGGTGCGCTCGGCCACCAGCGCCGACTGGCTGTCGGGCAGCATGATCAGGCCGCTGGTGCTTTCCAGACAGCCCTGCATGACTCCCGGCGCCGGGCACTCCTTCGGGAACGGCTTGGGCGGCAGCGGCGGTGGCGGCGGGGGAGTCGACGACGGCCCCGCCCTCAGCTCGGGTTTGGTGGTGAACGGCTGCGACTGGGCGTTGTCGAATCGCGCGCATCCGGACAGCACGAGCAACGCGGCACACGACAGCGCGAGGACGCCTCGCACCGGTCCGCGCAGATTCATGCCCGCCAGGTTACGGATTGTTCGGCAGTGCGCGCCACGCCGGTATCGCCGGGTACCTGCGGACGCCGCCGCCGCACCCGCCAAGATGTAGGGCAAAAGCGCCGCGCCAATCCGCGATTCACCCATCGTGAGCACTTACCCTGGGCAGGTGACCAGTCACCCTGAATGGAAGCGGCCCGACGACCTGGGCAGGCCCGCGTCGGCAAGCCTGGTCGACCCCGAGGACGACCTGCCATCGTCGAATTACGCCGGTGATTTCGAAACCACGGCCATCCCCAACTACAAGTCGGGTCCGCAGCCCGGATTCGGCCTGATCGGAGACCCGGAGCCGCTGCCGTACGTGCATCCGGGCGATAGCCAGCCGATATCGCCCTACGCGCACCCAGCCGATATCAGCCCCAACTATGTGGACCGGACCGACGACCGTCGCGGCACCCAGGACCTCGGTCTGATGCTGCTGCGCTGGGCGGTCGGCGCATTGCTCGTCGGGCACGGCCTGCAGAAGGCCTTCGGCTGGTGGGGCGGCCCCGGCCTGGACGGGTTCGAGAGCCGGCTGAGCGAGGTCGGATACCAGCACGCCGACATGTTGACCTACATCGCCACCGGCGCCCAGATCCTCGCGGGTGTGCTGCTGATTCTGGGGCTGTTCACCCCGCTGGCGGCGGCCGGCGCGCTGGCATACCTGGTCAACGGCCTGCTGGTGGAAGCGATGGCCGCGCACAACGAGGCCAGGCTGTCGGATTTCCTCACCGACGGGCACGAATACAAGATCATCCTGGTCGTCGCGGTCGCCGCGATCGTCCTCACCGGACCTGGGCGCTACGGGCTCGATGCCGGCCGCGGCTGGGCCCGCCGACCGTTCGTCGGTTCCTTCGCCGCCCTCTTGATCGGCATCGGCGGCGGCGTGGCGCTGTGGGTGTTCCTGAACGGGGGCAACCCGCTGTCGTAACCGCTCAGCGGTAGGGATTGGGCACTCGGCCCGCGCTCGCCTCGGTCAGCAGCGGCAGCGTCGCGAACGTCACCGCGGGAAGCATCAGCTCTCGACCGTTCTTGAGTTGCGCCCGCGCCCATACCGTCTTCTCGAAGCGAAGCCCTTCGATGTCTTCCCAGCGGACGGTTTCGCTGCTCAGCAGGGTGCGGGCGGTCACGGTGTCGCGATCGGCGACGGTGCGCATCCGAACGACGAAGGCCGACAAGACGACCGGAACGACCAGCAGCAGCGCCAACCACGCGGGCCCGCTGAGCACCAGCGCCAGTATGCCCAGCGCGAGGAATGCGACCGCGAAATGGGCCATCGGGGACATCCGGATCACCGCCGGTTCGGCCGCCGCCGAGGGCGATTGCGAAGTCACGCCTGCCATCGTCCCATTGCGCCACGCAGGGGAACGAATTTGACGGCTGACCAGTGCGGAGACTACGGTCGACAATTGTGCAGAACCTGGGACAGCTCGTAGTAATTGGGTTGCGCGTTGATACCGCGCTAGCCCGTACTCGGGCATAGTCACCAAGTATCGACGCGCAACCCTCGTACAGCGGCCCGCTGACGGGGGTTTTTTCTTGCCCCAGCAGTGATTTGAGAGTCCACAACACAATCCGACAAATGAGGACATCGTGAGCGCACCAACCACACGACCCCCGGAGCGGTCGGCGAACCCGCCGTACGGGGATTTGGCCGAGGCCAACGCTGCGCAATCCGCGGCGAAGGCAGCCGGTCACGGCCCGTCAAGCCAGCCCAAGAAGGTTGCCCCCCAACAACTCACCGGAGCACAGTCGGTGATCCGGTCGTTGGAGGAGCTCGACGTCGACGTCATCTTCGGCATCCCGGGCGGCGCCGTGTTGCCGGTCTATGACCCGCTCTTCGACTCGCAGAGGCTTCGCCACGTCCTCGTCCGCCACGAGCAGGGCGCAGGACACGCGGCAAGTGGCTACGCTCACGCCACCGGCAAGGTCGGTGTGTGCATGGCGACGTCGGGTCCCGGCGCCACCAACCTGGTGACGCCACTGGCCGACGCGCACATGGACTCGATCCCGGTGGTCGCGGTCACCGGGCAGGTCGGTCGCGCGCTGATCGGTACCGACGCCTTCCAGGAAGCCGACATCTCGGGCATCACGATGCCTATCACCAAGCACAACTTCCTGGTGCGCGACGGCAACGACATTCCGCGGGTGATGGCCGAGGCATTCCACATCGCCTCGTCCGGCCGGCCCGGCCCGGTGCTCGTCGACATCCCGAAGGACGTTCTGCAGGGGCAGTGCACGTTCAGCTGGCCGCCGCGGATCGACCTGCCCGGCTACAAGCCGAACACCAAGCCGCACAACCGCCAGGTCCGCGAGGCCGCCAAGCTCATCGCGGCCGCCCACAAACCGGTGCTCTACGTCGGCGGCGGCGTCATCCGTGGTGACGCCACCAAGGAGCTTCGCGAACTGGCCGAGTTGACCGGCATCCCCGTGATCACCACGCTGATGGCCCGCGGCGCCTTCCCGGACAGCCACGCCCAGAACCTCGGCATGCCGGGCATGCACGGCACGGTCGCCGCGGTGGCCTCGCTGCAGCGCAGCGATCTGCTGATCGCGCTGGGAACCCGCTTCGACGACCGGGTGACGGGCAAGCTCGACTCGTTCGCGCCCGAGGCCAAGATCATCCACGCCGACATCGATCCGGCCGAGATCGGCAAGAACCGCAACGCCGACGTGCCGATCGTGGGTGACATCAAGGCTGTCATCACCGACCTGCTCGAAGCGCTGCGCCGCGACGGCACCGACGCCGGCACCATCGAGATGGACAGCTGGTGGGAGTACCTGCGCGGGGTGCAGTCGACGTACCCGTTGAGCTACGGGCCGCAGAGCGACGGCAGCCTGGCACCCGAGTACGTGATCGAGCAGCTTGGCAAGATCGCCGGCCCCGACGCCGTTTACGTCGCCGGGGTGGGCCAGCACCAGATGTGGGCCGCGCAGTTCATCTCCTACGAGAACCCGCGGACGTGGATCAACTCCGGCGGTCTCGGCACGATGGGCTTCGCGGTCCCCGCGGCGATGGGCGCGAAGTTCGCGCGCCCGGAGGCCGAGGTGTGGGCCATCGACGGTGACGGCTGCTTCCAGATGACCAACCAGGAGCTGGCCACCTGCGCAGTCGAGGGGGCTCCGATCAAGGTCGCCATCATCAACAACGGCAACCTCGGCATGGTCCGCCAGTGGCAGACACTGTTCTACGAAGAGCGGTACAGCCAAACGGATCTGGCCACGCATTCGCATCGGATCCCCGATTTCGTCAAGCTGGCCGAGGCGCTGGGCTGCGTCGGATTGCGTTGCGAGCGAGCCGAAGACGTCGTCGACGTCATCAACCAGGCACGCGCCATCAACGACCGCCCCGTGGTGATCGACTTCATCGTCGGCGCCGATGCGCAGGTGTGGCCGATGGTCGCAGCAGGCACCGGCAACGACGAGATCATGGCTGCCCGCGGGATCCGCCCACTGTTCGACGATCCCGAAGAGGGGCACGCGTGATGCGAAGACGAGCGCGAGTGAGGAACGAGCGAGGACCGGTGGGCCCACGCCCGCAGGGCAGGGGACGAGTGGGAGTCGAGCCATGAGTAGCACTCCAACGCATACGTTGTCGGTGCTCGTCGAGGACAAGCCGGGCGTGCTCGCCCGCGTGGCATCGCTGTTCTCGCGGCGCGGGTACAACATCCAGTCGCTCGCGGTCGGTGCCACCGAGCAGAAGGACATGTCGCGGATGACCATCGTGGTCAGCGTCGACGAGCATCCGCTCGAGCAGATCACCAAGCAGCTCAACAAGCTGATCAACGTGATCAAGATCGTCGAGCAGGACGAGGACAACTCGGTGTCACGCGAACTTGCGCTGATCAAGGTGCGGGCCGACGCGACCACCCGCAGCCAGGTGATCGAAGCGGTGAACCTGTTCCGCGCCAAGGTCGTCGACGTGTCGACGGAATCGCTGACGATCGAGGCCACGGGTACGCCGGCGAAGCTCGAGGCGTTCCTTCGCGTGCTCGAGCCGTACGGCATCCGCGAGCTCGTGCAGTCCGGAGTGGTGTCGCTGTCGCGCGGTCCGCGCGGCATCGGGACCGTCAAGTAAGCCCTGAAAACAGAGACAAGAAAGAAGATTCACGTGGCAGTTGAGATGTTCTATGACGATGACGCGGACCTGTCGATCATCCAGGGCCGCAAGGTCGGTGTCATCGGCTACGGCAGCCAGGGCCATGCGCACTCGCTGAGCCTGCGCGACTCGGGCGTCGAGGTGAAGGTCGGTCTGAAAGAGGGCTCGAAGTCTCGGGCCAAGGTCACCGAACAGGGCCTTGACGTCGATACGCCGGCCGAGGTCGCCAAGTGGGCCGACGTCATCATGCTGCTGGCGCCCGACACTGCTCAGGCGGAGATCTTCAAGAACGACATCGAGCCCAATCTCGAGGACGGCAACGCGCTGTTCTTCGGCCACGGCCTCAACATCCACTTCGAGCTGATCAAGCCCCCGGCCAACGTTACGATCGGCATGGTGGCCCCCAAGGGCCCCGGCCATCTGGTGCGCCGTCAGTTCGTGGACGGCAAGGGCGTGCCCTGCCTGATCGCAGTCGAGCAGGACCCCAAGGGTGAAGGCCAGGCGCTCGCGCTGTCCTACGCCAAAGGCATCGGCGGCACCCGCGCCGGCGTCATCAAGACCACCTTCAAGGACGAGACCGAGACCGACCTCTTCGGCGAGCAGGCCGTGTTGTGCGGCGGCACAGAGGAACTCGTCAAGACCGGTTTCGACGTGATGGTCGAGGCGGGTTATGCGCCGGAACTGGCCTACTTCGAGGTGCTGCACGAGCTGAAGCTGATCGTCGACCTCATGTACGAGGGCGGCATCGCCCGGATGAACTACTCGGTGTCCGACACCGCGGAGTTCGGCGGCTACCTGTCCGGCCCGCGGATCATCGACGCCGACACCAAGCAGCGGATGAAGCAGATCCTCTCCGAGATCCAGGACGGCAGCTTCGTCAAAAAGCTGGTCGCCAATGTCGAGGGCGGCAACAAGGAACTCGAGCGGTTGCGCAAGGAGAACGCGGAGCATCCGATCGAGGTGACCGGCAAGAAGCTGCGCGACCTGATGAGCTGGGTCGACCGGCCCATCACCGAGACGGCGTAGCCGCCGTCTCCGTTTGCGATTTCGGCGTGATAACTGTCGCCAAGCGACGGAAATCACGCCGAAATCGCTGGGAGGTGAGCCGTGACCGACGTCGACGACCTTGTCGAGCGCAATGCCGCCTTCGCGTCCGACGGCTTCGCCGCTGACCTAACTATCAGCCCGCGCGGCAACATGATGGTGGTCTGTTGCGTCGATCCTCGCGTCGATCCCGGTCACGTGCTGGGGCTGGACAACGGTGAGGCCGCCATCATCCGCAACGTGGGTGGCCGCATCGAGGTCGTGGTCCCGCCCACCCCGCTGACATCGTGATTTCGGCGTGATAACTGTCGCTGAGCGACGGAAATCACGCCGAAATCGCTATGAGGTGAGGCGGTCGGTGATCGTGACGACGCGCTTGGCCAGGTGGTCGAGCGCGTCGGCCGTCGCATCGTCGAACTCGCTGATGTTGTCGTGCGTGGCGATCAGGCTTGCGCCGTAAGGGTTTCCGTCGACGAATTTCAGCTCGTCGGTGTAACCCGGCGGCACGATGATGCCGCCGAAGTGCATCAGCGTGATGTACAGCGTGAGAAGCGTGGTCTCCTGGCCGCCGTGTGCGGTGTTCGTCGATGTGAAGGCCGCGTACACCTTGTCGCTGAGCTTGCCGTCAGCCCACAGGCCGCCGAGCGAGTCCAGGAAGCCGCGCAATTGCGAAGCGACCGAACCGAACCGCGTCGGTGAACCGAAGATCACCGCATCCGCCCAGACGATGTCATCACCGGTCGCAGGCGGCAATTGCCTGTGCGCTTCGTAATTCGCCGTCCACGCATGGTTCTGCGCGAACGACGCCGGGTCCCGCGTTTCGGCGACGTGGCGGACCCGCACCTCTGCGCCTGCGGCCTCCGCGGCGGCGGCGACCCGCTTGGCCATCGACGTGCCGTGGCCGGTGGCCGAGTAGTAGATGACTGCGAGCTTGCTCATGGGTGCAAGCCTAGGCCGGGGCCGACCACGGGAAGTTGATCCAGCGGTCCGTGCGGCGCCAGACGTATTCGCAGTCGACGGTGGACTGAGGCTTCTGGTAGAGGACCGCGATGCGAGCCTCGGCGACATGATCGGCGCAGAAGTCACGCACCAGTCGCAGCGTCCCTCCGGTGTCCGCGACGTCGTCGGCGATCAAGACGCGGGCGCCGCTGAGGTCGACGGTGCTGGGCACCGGCGGCAGCATCACGGGCACGTCCAGACGTTCGTCGACACCGGTGTAGAACTCGATGTTGGTCAAGTGCACGTTCTTGACGTTCAACTGGTAACCGAGCACGCCCGCCACGAACAGTCCGCCACGAGCGATGGCGAGTATCAGGTCAGGTGCGAAGTCGTCGTGGGCAACCTCGGCCGCCAGTTCACGTGCGGCGGAGCCGAATAGCTCCCACGTCAGTTCTTCCCGGTCCGTCATCGTCATGGCGCCAGCTTGGGCAGTTGTCTGATGCCGAACTCGCGCCGCAACACCGTGCGGGCGGCGTAATAGCCGGCCATCCCGTGTACGCCGCCGCCCGGCGGTGTTGCCGACGAGCACAGGTACACCTGGGGAATCGGTGTCATCCACGGGTTCAGCCGCGGTGTCGGCCCAGCCAGCGCGTGATACAGCGTGTTACCGCCGACGCCGATGTCGCCGCCGATGTAGTTGGCATTGTGATCGGCCAGGTGTGCGGCCGGGATGCTGCGCGCCGCCACGACAATGTCGCGGAATCCCGGGGCGAAGCGCTCGAAAACGGCTGTCACGGCTTCGGTTTGGTCGACCGGTGAACCCGAAGGCACATGAGCGTATGTCCACAGTGGCCGGCGGCCCTGTGCACCGATGCGGTTCGGGTCGGCCAGGTGCGGCACGGCGGCGAGGATCATCGGCCATTCGACGTGCCTGCCTGCGGCCGCCTCGCGCTCGGCGTACGCCATCTGGGCCCGGGTGCCGCCCATGTGCAACGTCGTCGCACGGGCCAGGCGCTGGTCTCGCCACGGGATTTCATCCGACAGCACGAAATCGACCTTCGCCACCCCCGGTCCGAATCGATAGCGCCGCAGGGCCTTTGCATATCGCGCAGGGAGGGCGTCGCCGTAAATCGGCAGCAGCGCGGTCGGTGCGGTGTCGTAGAGCACGACCCCGGACGGCGGCTCGGTGATCTCCCTGCCTGCCGTGATCGTGCCGCCGTGCGCCCGCAGGTCGGCGATCAACGCGTCGGGGATGGCTTGGCTACCGCCGACAGGGATCGGCCAGCCGACAGTGTGGGCCAGCGTGGCCAGCATCAGGCCCGCTCCCGCCGAGACGAGCGACGGCATCGTCGAAATCGTATGTGCGGCAACGCCGGTGAAAAGCGCACGGGCATCCTCACCCCGAAGAAGACCCCATGCGGGGCTGCCCTGAGCCAACACCCGTAGCCCGGTTCGCGCCGTCGTCAACAGATCTGGTGGCAGCGAACGCTTGTCGCCGAGGAAGAACCCGAGCGCACCATCGACGTGTTCGACGAGCGGGCCGAACAGCCGCCGCCATGATGCGCCGTCGTCGAGTTCGGAGCAGGTGCGGTCCAGGTCGTGATATCCGATCGCCGAGGGCCGGTCCGGCAGCGGGTTGGCGTAGGACACGTCTGCGGCGATGAGCTCCACGCCGCGGGCGGGCAGATCGAACTCGGCCAGAAACGGCGACGCCAGCGCCAGTGGGTGAACGGCCGAGCAGATGTCGTGAACCACGCCGGGAAACTCCGGGTCGGGCAGGGTGCGCGCGCCGCCGCCCAGCGTCGGCTGAGCCTCGAACACCTGCACCGAAAGACCTGCCCTGGCGCAGATGACGGCGGCGGCCAGCCCGTTGGGTCCGCTGCCGACGACGGTGACGTCCACGCTCGCCAATCTCCCGCCCACCACCCAGCCATTCAAGCCCATTAGGCTGGCCGGGTGAGTCTTCCCGTTGTACTTATCGCCGACAAACTGGCCGAATCGACCGTCGCCGCGCTCGGCGACCAGGTAGAGGTCCGCTGGGTCGACGGCCCTGATCGCGAAAAGCTGCTGGCCGCCGTGCCCGAGGCCGACGCGCTGCTGGTGCGCTCCGCAACAACCGTGGACGCCGAGGTGCTGGCAGCGGCGCCCAAGCTCAAGATCGTCGCGAGGGCGGGCGTCGGGCTGGACAACGTCGACGTCGACGCCGCCACCGCGCGCGGCGTTCTGGTGGTCAACGCACCCACATCGAACATTCACAGTGCCGCCGAGCACGCGCTGGCGCTGATGCTGGCCGCGGCGCGGCAGGTCGCTGCGGCGGACGCGTCGCTGCGCGAACACACGTGGAAGCGGTCGTCGTTTTCCGGCACCGAGATCTACGGCAAGACCGTCGGCGTCGTGGGTTTGGGCCGGATCGGACAGCTCGTCGCCCAGCGGCTCGCCGCGTTCGGTACCCACGTGGTGGCCTACGACCCGTATGTGTCGCACGCTCGCGCCGCGCAGCTCGGCATCGAACTGCTAACGCTGGAGGAATTGCTCACGCGCTCGGACTTCATCTCCGTGCACCTGCCGAAAACGCCTGAGACCGCAGGGCTGATCGGTAAGGAGGCGCTGGCCAAGACGAAGCCGGGCGTGATCATCGTCAACGCCGCGCGAGGCGGACTCGTCGACGAGGAGGCACTGGCCGAAGCCGTGTCCAGCGGTCACGTCCGGGCCGCTGGCATCGACGTGTTCGCCACCGAGCCGACGACCGACAGCCCGTTGTTCGACCTGCCGCAGGTCGTGGTCACCCCGCACCTTGGCGCGTCGACCGCGGAGGCGCAGGACCGTGCAGGCACCGACGTCGCGGAGAGCGTGAAGCTCGCGCTGGCCGGTGAATTCGTGCCGGACGCGGTGAATGTCGGCGGCGGCGCCGTCGGCGAAGAGGTGGCGCCGTGGCTCGACCTGGTACGTAAGCTCGGGCTGATCATCGGTGTGCTCTCCGCTGAGCTGCCGGTGTCGATCGCGGTTCAGGTCTGCGGCGAATTGGCATCAGAAGAGGTTGAGGTGCTTCGCCTTTCGGCTCTGCGCGGACTTTTCTCCGCAGTGATCGAGGATCCGGTGACGTTCGTCAACGCACCGTCACTGGCTGCCGAGCGCGGCGTCGAGGCGAGCATCAGCACCGCCACCGAAAGCCCCAGCCACCGCAGCGTCGTCGACGTGCGCGCGGTGTGCTCCGACGGCCAGGTGGCCAATGTGGCAGGCACGTTGTCCGGCCCGCAGGAGGTCGAGAAGATCGTGCAGATCAACGGCCGCAACTTCGATCTGCGCGCCGAGGGCATCAATCTGGTCATCAACTACGCCGACCAGCCGGGGACGCTCGGCAAGATCGGTACGCTGCTCGGCTCGGGCGGAATCAACATCCATGCCGCACAACTCAGCGAGGACGCCGACGGGCCGAGTGCGACGATCCTGATGCGGTTGGATCGTGACGTGCCACAGAATCTGCGCGCGGAGATCGCCGACGCCGTCGGGGCCAATCTGCTGGAAGTGGTGGACCTGTCGTGAAATTGGCGGTCATCGCCGGCGACGGCATCGGGCCCGAGGTCATCGGGGAGGCGCTCAAGGTCCTCGACGCGGTGCTGCCCGGTGTCGCGAAGACGGAGTACGACCTCGGCGCGCGGCGCTACCACGCGACGGGGGAGGCGCTGCCCGACGGCATTGTCGACGAGCTGAAGGGTTACGACGCGATCCTGCTGGGCGCTATCGGCGATCCCTCGGTGCCCAGCGGCGTCCTCGAGCGTGGATTGCTGCTCACCTTGCGATTTCAACTCGACCACCATGTGAATCTGCGCCCCTCGCGCCTGTATCCCGGTGTCGACAGTCCACTGGCAGGCAACCCACCGATCGACTTCGTCGTCGTACGTGAGGGCACCGAGGGACCGTACACGGGTACCGGCGGCGCGATTCGCGTCGGAACACCTCACGAGGTGGCCACCGAGGTCAGCCTGAATACCGCGTTCGGTGTCGAGCGCGTCGTGCGCTATGCGTTCGCGCGGGCCGCAGAGCGGCGCAAGCACGTGACCCTGGTGCACAAGACGAACGTGTTGACCTACGCGGGCAGGCTGTGGGCGCGTGTGGTCGACGAGGTGGGACGTGAATTTCCCGACGTAGAGGTGGATTACCAGCACATCGATGCGGCCACCATCCATATGGTGACCGATCCGGGCCGGTTCGACGTGATCGTCACCGACAACCTGTTCGGCGACATCATCACCGATCTGGCCGCCTCGGTGAGCGGGGGAATCGGCCTGGCGGCCAGCGGCAATATCGATGCGACGGGGACGAATCCGTCGATGTTCGAACCGGTGCACGGCAGCGCGCCCGACATCGCGGGCCAGGGCATCGCCGACCCGACTGCGGCGATCATGTCGGTCGCACTACTGCTGTCCCATGTCGGGGAGGCTGACGCCGCCGCGCGCGTCGACAAGGCCGTCGAGCAGTATCTGGCCACGCGCGGTGACGATCAGCTGTCGACCACTCAGATCGGCGACAGGATACGCGCGACCCTCTAGCGTGCATTCAGATCGCGAATTCTCCTGATTTCCAGCGATTCAACGATATGAACACACACCAGACGAGTTAGCGCTCGTGCACCGATTCCACGACGTACAGGTGCGGGTCGAAACCGATCGCCAAATCGGCTGCGGCCGCCATGTGTTCGCGTGCGGTCTCGTCGCCGAGCATCGCTTGATAGGCCTCGGCGCTGTCCCACTGCGCATAGTTCACCACCCGAGTGCGGTCGGTGCTGAGGTGGATGTTGGCCGAGCGGAAGCCGGGCCTCCGGTCGGCGGGATTCGTCAGGGATGCCAAACTCCCGCTGCGCGGCCGCGCACGTTCCCTGGAGCTCACGCCGTTTGGCATGAAACGGCTGGCAGCGGCGCACATGGCTGTGATGAGCGTGGAATCGGCTATGGTCCAAGGAATTTCGGCGAGCGCGCAACATCAACTGGCGACATCGCTTGATCGATGTGCTCAGAACTTGGAGGCGGAGTAACGACTCCGTGCGACCGCAGCCCGGTCTACTGCGGCTGGTCGTCCACCTTGATGTCGAACTTGACGTCGGTGCCCTCGACCTTGGTCACGTTGACCCCCACCCCGTAGGTCTGGTCGCCGTCTTTGAGAGTGCATCGCGTCGTCGCGCCGACCTTGCCCTCGAGGCTGTCGGGGCACTCGACGGAGTCCGGTGCGTGTCCGACCTGCCCTTTGAGCTGGTTCGAGATCTCTTTCGCGAGTTGGTCCTTGTCCACCGTGAGGCTTGTCCCGGCAGAGAATGAACAGGCTGCGGCAGTCGCCACCGCCGCAGCGGCCCACGCCGCCGATCCCAACAGTCGTCGCATCCCGGCAACCTCCTATGCGCGTGGGTTTGCGCAGCAACTGTGGCATATCACGGGCCGTGCCGCGGCATTTGAGAAGGATTCTCGAATACGGCCCTGTGATCACCGGTCGCTGAGCAACGGATCCGCGTCGACGGGAACCAGCGGAATCGCCATCAACGGAAATATGGCACAGACCGCGAATGCCGCCGCATAGCCGGCGACTCCGATCAGCGCGCCGAACACCGGCGGCGCCACGCCTGCGGTCAGCAATTGGCTGGTGTTCTGTGTGCCCAGCGCTCGGCCGCTCCAGAACGGCCCGGCGATCTCGGCGATCGCGGTGAACGCTAATCCGTTGTCGGACACGGTGATCACCGAGGCGACGATCACCATCGCGACGCTGATCGGGGACTGCAGCCAGTCGGTCAGCGCCAACAGACCCATTGAGGCGGCTGCCGCCAGCGCGATGGTGCGAATGGGCCGCAGCCGCGACCGCGCCATGTCGGACCACCGTCCCGCCGCGATCCGGCCGGCTGCGCCGAGCACCTGGGCCGCCGTCACCAGCGCGCCGGCCGATCCCGCCGACCAGCCGCGCTCGATCATCAACCACACCAGCGTGAAGGTCCACACCACCACCTGCGGTGCGACCAACAGCACCGACACTGCGTGTATGCGCCACAGCGCTGCCGAGCCCCGGTACGGGTTGGCGAGATCTGACTCGGTGGCCTCGGCGCGCGGCGGCCGCGGCGGATCCTTGACCGCCACCGCGCACACGACCGCCGATGCCGCGCACACGACGGCGGGAAACAACAATGCCGCCGAAACCCCGTTGCTCTCGGCCAGTCGGGGGATCACCAAGGCGCCCAACCCGACTCCCAATGGCTGAGCCGTCTGCCGGATACCCATCACCAGCCCGCGCTGCTGGGGTGGGAACCAGCCAACCACCAATCGGCCACTGGCTGAATTGCTGCTGGCGGCAGCCATACCGCCCAAGAGGAGAAATGCGCCGACCGCGACCAGTGAATGCGCCGACGCCGCCGCGAACGCCGCGGCCGCCGTCAGCGCCGACCCGAGGGCCAGCACGAAGCGCTCACCAATCCGGTCGACGACGTAACCCCAGGCGATGAGGGTGAACACCATGCCGAAGCTCGGCATGGACGACAGCAGACCCGCCTTCGCCAGGTCCAGGTGGCGTTCGGTGTGCAGCGTCGGGATGAGAAACGCAGCGCCGTTGATGAAGACGTTCGCGCACAGCGTCGCCGTCAACGCAATCACAAGCATCGACCAGCGGCGCATCGTGCCGATCGCCTCGACGGTCATGGGCCCATCGTCGCACAGCCGTCTCAGCATATTGAACCGCAATCTCAGATAGTAAGATGCCCCTGTGTGGGAGTGGGTGCCGGTCGCCGCATCACCGCCCATTAGGCTGGGATGATGCGCCTAGGCCGAATCGCCAGCCCCGACGGTGTTGCCTTCGTCAGTATCGAGGGACCGCCCGACGATGCGACCGCGGTCGTCCGCGAGATCGCCGAGCATCCGTTCGGCAATCCCACGTTCACCGGGCGCCAATGGCCGCTGGCCGATGTTCGACTGCTGGCGCCGATCCTGGCCAGCAAGGTCGTGTGCATCGGCAAGAACTACGCGGCGCACATCGCTGAGATGGGTGGCGGTGAGTTCGCCGACCCGATCATCTTCATGAAACCGAACACCGCGATCATCGGACCGAACGTGCCGATTCAGCTGCCCGCAGACGCCAATCCCGTGCATTTCGAGGGGGAGTTGGCCGTCGTCATCGGCAGACCGTGCAAGGACGTTCGTGCCGCCCAGGCGGCCGAGAGCATTCTCGGCTACACCATCGCCAACGACGTCTCGGCGCGCGATCAGCAGAAGCAGGACGGCCAGTGGACGCGGGCCAAGGGCCATGACACGTTCTGCCCCGTCGGCCCCTGGATCGTCACCGATGTCGATCCGTCGGATCTCGCGATCCGCACCGAGGTCAACGGCGAGGTCAAGCAGGACAGCCGGACGTCGCAGATGATCCACGACGTGGGCGCGATCGTGGAGTGGATTTCCGCGGTGATGACACTGCTGCCCGGCGACCTCATCCTCACCGGGACGCCGGACGGGGTCGGGCCCATTGAAAACGGCGACACGGTGAGCATCACCGTCGAGGGCATCGGCACGCTTACCAATCCCGTTGTGCGCAAGGCAAAGTCATGACAGCTGCTGATGCCGGTGGCGAAACGGCGGTCCGAGTTCGGTTCTGTCCGTCGCCAACCGGCACGCCGCACGTCGGCCTGATCCGCACGGCGCTGTTCAACTGGGCCTACGCACGGCACACCGGCGGACAGTTCGTCTTCCGGCTGGAGGACACCGACGTCGAACGCGACAGTGAGGAAAGTTATCTCGCGCTTCTGGACGCGCTGGACTGGCTCGGCCTGAACTACGACGAGGGGCCGGAGGTGGGCGGACCCTACGGCCCCTACCGGCAATCCCAGCGTCGCGACGTCTATCGCGACGTACTCGCGAAACTGGTTGCAGCGGGGGAGGTTTACGAGGCGTACTCGACTCCTGAAGAAGTCGAAGCACGTCACCGCGCCGCGGGCCGGAACCCCAAGCTCGGCTACGACAACTTCGATCGCGACCTGACCGACGAACAACGCGCCGCCTACCGCAGGGAGGGGCGCAGGCCGGTGCTGCGGCTGCGCATGCCCGACGACAACATCACCTGGACCGATCTCGTTCGCGGCGAGACCACGTTCGCCCCGGGAACGGTGCCGGACTACGCGCTGACGCGCGCCAGCGGAGATCCGTTGTACACGTTGGTCAATCCCGTTGACGACGCGCTGATGAAGATCACCCATGTCTTGCGCGGAGAGGATTTGTTGTCGTCGACGCCGCGTCAGATCGCCCTGTATCGGGCTTTGGTTCGCATCGGCGTGACCGACTACATACCGCAGTTCGGTCACCTGCCTGCCGTGCTCGGCGAGGGCACCAAGAAGCTGTCCAAGCGCGACCCGCAGTCCAATCTGTTCCTGCACCGCGACCGCGGCTTCATCCCGGAGGGCCTGCTGAATTATCTGGCCCTGCTGGGGTGGTCCATCGCCGATGACCGCGACGTGTTCAGCCTCGACGAGATGGTGGCCGCCTTCGACGTCGCCGACGTCAACTCCAATCCGGCACGATTCGACCAGAAGAAGGCCGACGCATTGAACGCCGACCACATTCGGCTGCTGACCGAAGAGGACTTCACGCAACGACTGCGGACGTACTTCGATGCGCACGCATACGACACCGGGCTGGACGACAAGCAGTTCTCCGAGGCCGCTCGACTGGTGCAGACCCGCATCGTCGTGCTCGCAGACGCATGGGACCTGCTGAAGTTTCTCAACGACGACGAGTTCGCGCTCGATGAGAAGGCCGCCGCGAAGGAACTCGGGCCGGATGCGAGCCCCGTTCTCGATGCCGCGTTGGGTGCGCTCGGCGCAGTAGAGGAGTGGAGGGCCGACAAAATCGAAATGGCCCTCAAGGTCGCCCTGTTGGAAAACCTGGCGCTCAAGCCGCGCAAGGCGTTCGGTCCGCTCCGCGTCGCGGTGACCGGGTCCTCGGTGAGCCCGCCGCTGTTCGAGTCATTCGAACTGCTCGGCCGCGACCGCAGCCTGGCCCGGCTGACGGCGGGACGTGCCCGCGTGGGCTCGGCCGCAGGCGACGCGTGAGAAGGCAACGCGAAATCTTTGGTAATCTGCACGTCGGCCCGGCATGACGGGGGGCACGTCCGCCCGCCGCTTGCCAGGCTAAAAAATGGCCTGTGACCAGCGGTTACAGGCGGCCAATGGGGTATGGTGTAATTGGCAACACAGCTGATTCTGGTTCAGCCATTCTAGGTTCGAGTCCTGGTACCCCAGCAGCGCGAACGATTATGGTCGGCATTCGCTCCTGAGCTATGCTGGCCCTTCGGAAAAGTTCTAGCCCCCGTCGTCTAGCGGCCTAGGACGCCGCCCTCTCACGGCGGTAGCGTGGGTTCGAATCCCATCGGGGGTACAAAAAAGTCCGCTAGTCCTCACCGAGACTGCGGGCAGATCGCAATCTCGCGGCAATCCAGGATCTCACCGCAGGCTCGGCGACTAAGCGCTCAGCGTCGTCGTTAGCACAACCCCAACACCTCGCAGTCTTTACTGGCGCCCCCGGTGCTGGTGCCGGTGGACGCCCCGGTGCTGGCGCCCGTCGATGTGCCGGTGCTGGTGCCCGTCGACGCCCCGGTGCTGGTTCCGTTGGACGCCCCGGTGCTTGTGCCCGTCGAGGTGCCGGTGCTGGTACCCGTTGACGTTCCGGTGCTGGTGCCCGTCGTAGCGGTCTTGCTTTGTCCAGTGCTCGTGCCGGTGGTGGTGCCGGTTGTCGTGCCGGTGGTGGTGCCGGTTGTTCCGGTGGTGGTGCCGGTCGTTGTTCCGGTGGTGGTGCCACCGGTGGTTGTTCCGGTGGTGGTGCCGGTCGTTGTTCCGGTTGTTCCGGTTGTGCCGGTGGTGGTTCCGGTGGTCGTTCCATCGGTGGTGGTGCCGGTCGTTGTTCCGGTTGTTCCGGTTGTGCCGGTGGTGGTTCCGGTGGTCGTTCCATCGGTGGTGGTGCCGGTCGTTGTTCCGGTTGTTCCGGTTGTGCCGGTGGTGGTTCCGGTGGTCGTTCCATCAGTGGTGGTGCCGGTCGTTGTTCCGGTTGTTGTTCCGGTGGTGGCTCCGGTCGTCGTGCCACCGGTGGTTATCCCGCCGGGGGCGTTAGGCACGAAGCCGCCGCCGGACCCGTTAGTCGCGCCGCCGTTGGTGGTGCGGCCGTTGTTGGCGCCGCCGCTAGGGGCGCGCCCGGTATTCGCTCCACCGGAGCCGTTCGATGTGGCGCCGCCCGTGTTGCCGCCGGGGGCTGGGGCTGGCGGGGGACTCGGGGGTGCGCCGCCATTCGCAGGCGCACCAACGCCATCCGATGGGTTCACCGGCGCAACGGTGGCTGTTTCCGGCGCCTTAGGCGGAACACTCTTCTCGCTGGACCCCGTCAACGAATAGGCCAGGCCACCGCCGGCAAGAGCCACCGCAACCGCAGCGCCCGCGGCGATGAGAAGGGGGGTGCCGCGATACCACGGCATCGGCGCTGCCGGGGCCGCGGCGGGCTGGCCGTACTGCTGCGGGGGATACTGCTGGTAGGGATCTCCGCCAGGACTCTGCGCCGGGTACTGCTGGTACGGATCCCCAGCGGGATACTGCGGTTGCTGATACTGCGGGTACGGATCCCCGCCCGAATACTGCGGTCCACTGTCTGCCGTCGGACCCTCCTGCGACCACGCAAGGGAGTCGGACTTACTGGTGGATTGCTCCTCGATCGGCGTCTGCATCGTTCTGTCCGCAGCGCCCTGGTTGTAGCCGAGATGCTGGGTGTGGCTGAGGTCTTGTGTACGGCTGAACTGGGTCGGGTCCTCTGCGGCGCCGCCCTGTCCAGCACCAGGCTGATTCGGCATCTGCCGATCCTTCTTTCCTTCGATGGTCCTTTCGCGTCGCCGCATGAGCGGCTCGTGGCCGTCCCTGGTCCCTGTGAGGTAATCAAACTACTCAAATCGTCGGAGTGCAGGGCTTTGCTCTACTTTTCGTCCATGTCGGCGTCGACGGGTGAGCAGTCCCTCGGCACGTGGCGATGCGCCGCGGTCAGCTGGGGATAACTGATCTTGTCCCGGCGAGGACACTCGCGATCGCAGACGGTCGATTCTTCGCTGCCGCCCTCTGGAATTTGCCTCTGCCGAACGGAATTTCATGAAGAGAGTGCCGAGGCGGTCTAACATACGTTTGCATTTACCTCGCGGCCGAGTGGCCGCCGTCGAGCCTTCCGCCCACGCAGGTGACCAAATGTCGGACACACCCCCACCGCAGGCGCCGGAGGCGTCAACATCGGATACCGAGCCTCGCGAGCCGACGCAGGAGAACTCGAAGGGTGAGAAGACGTTCGGCTGGACCACCGCCGGGCGGGCATTTCGTCGCTGGGCCGAGGCGTTCGATACGTCACGCATCGGAGAGGGCGCGATCAGCGCAGTGATCGTCGTCGTCCTCGCTGTCGGCGTGGTGAGTAACCTGCCGGAATCTGCGATCACGCGGTTGATGTCGCCAGTCATTCGGCCGATCGCGCTCGGCCTCGGGCTCGATCAGAGCTGGGCACTGTTTGCGCCCATTCCGCCGCACCGGCAGGAATACATCGAGGTGCACGTCGCGATGGCCGGTGGTGTCGACAAGGTGTGGACGTTGCCCCAGCGAAATCGAATACTCGGAGTCGCATTCTCGCATCGCTGGCGCAAGTTCAAGGAGAGCCTGCTGACCAACGAGGAGATCCGTCCGGATTTCGTCCACTGGGTCGTGCGGAAACTGTCCGCACCGGATGACCGCCCCGTGCGTGTCTACATGCTGTTGCTGACACAGGACCTTCCGCCGCCCGGTGTCGACGAACCCGAACCGATTGCCGTGCAGACTCTGTACAGCGAGAACCTCGCGGGAAACCGATGATCGACGTCACCCGTGCGGTTCGGCACCGACTGGCAGACGTCGGCCAGACGTGGCGCTCGTTCTGGTTTCAGCCGCAGCAGATGTACACGCTGGGTGTGGTGCGAATGGCGTTCGGCGCACTCGCGGTGCTGTGGGGTCTGTGGCTCCTGCCGATGCGCGACGGCCTACTGGACAGTGACGGGGTGACACCACGGCAGCCATCCGATGCGGATACGTGGGGGATCTTCGCCGTATGGAACAGCAACGCAGCCATGTTGATCGGCATCGTGGTGTTGGTGATGTCCGGCCTGGCACTGTTGGTCGGTTGGCACAGCAGGCTGGCGGCCATCATCGTCTTCATCCTGATCCTGTCATTCGAGCGCCGAAATCCGTGGGCCTTCAACGCCGGCGACGCGTTGGTCAGGATCGAGGCCCTGCTTATCGCGCTATCACCCTGCGGGGCAGCGCTATCGCTCGACGAGAGGCGTCGAACGGGCTCGTTCTGGTCGGCGCAGACCAGGCCCAACTGGCCGATTCGACTGATTCAGGTCCAGCTCTCAATCGTCTATATCGCAGCGGCCCAAGTGAAGCTGTCCGGTGCAATGTGGCTGCACGGAACTGCGGTGTCCTATGTGCTGCGACTCGAAGACATGCAACGTGTGGCCGCGCCGGAATCCTTCGCGACGAATGCACTCGCGATGAACGTGCTGACATGGGGGGCCATCGCGGTCGAGTTGGCGGTGGGCATCTTGGTGTGGTTCCCGCGGCTGCGGCCGTGGGTGCTTGCCGCCGGCGTGACGATGCACGTGTTGATCGATGTCTACATCCAGATCGGCATATTCAGCTATGCGATGTTCGTCATGTACCTCGCCTGGCTCTCACCCGCGTCGGTGAAGCTGTTCATTGACAAGCTGAAATCGCGCCGACGCGTCCCGACGTGACCGTGCGGTGACGCGGGCGTTCAAAGCCTTCGGGTCAGCGCCTCCGATGCGGCCAGCAGATCCGCCGCCCATCGAACGCCCGGTCGGCGACCCATCCGATCGATCGGTCCCGACACCGATACCGCCGCGATCACCGCGCCCCGCCCGTCGCGCACCGGTGCGGAAACACTTGCCACCCCGGGCTCACGCTCCGCCACACTTTGCGCCCAGCCGCGCTTGCGTACCTCCGCGAGTGTGCGGTCGGTGAACGTGGCCGTCGGCAGGACGGCCTGCTGGGTAGCGGGATCGCTGTAGGCCAGCAGGATCTTGGCGCCCGAACCCGCGGTCATCGGGAGGTGCGTGCCGACGGGCACCGTATCTCGAAGGCCTGCAGGCGGTTCCAGCGCGGCCACGCAGATCCGCGACGTGCCCTCACGGCGGTAGAGCTGAACGCTCTCACCGGTGATCTCACGCAGCCGCGGCAACACAACCGCGCCTGCGGCCAACAACGGATCGTTCACCTGGCCCGCCAACTCGACCAGCGCAGGGCCGAGCCGCCAACGGCCTTCGCCGTCGCGGGCGAGCAGCCGGTGGACTTCCAGTCCGGCGGCGAGCCGGTGGGCGGTGGCCCTTGGTAGGCCGGTCCGCTCGCACAGTTCGGCCAGGCCGCACGGTGCGTCGGCGATCGTGTGCAACAGCCCCACCGCTTTATCCAGCACGCCGATGCCGCTATCCTGTCTCACAAGGAGATACTACCGTTCCAGATTGTGAGATAGTCAAGTATGACGACCATAAAGCGGCCACGCACCATGGCGGAGAAGGTTTGGGACGACCACGTCGTCGCTCAGGGCGGCGGCACCGGTGATGCCCGTGAACCCGATCTGATCTACATCGACCTGCATCTCGTGCACGAGGTGACCAGCCCGCAGGCGTTCGACGGGCTGCGACTCGCGGGCCGCGGCGTCCGGCGGCCGGATCTGACGATCGCCACCGAGGACCACAACGTGCCGACGGTCGACATCGACAAGCCGATCGCCGACCCGATATCCCGAACTCAGGTCGAGACGTTGCGACGCAACTGTGAGGAGTTCGGCATCCGGTTGCATCCGATGGGCGATCTCGAGCAAGGCATCGTGCACATCATCGGTCCGCAACTCGGGCTGACGCAGCCTGGCACGACGGTTGTGTGCGGCGACAGCCACACCTCCACCCACGGTGCGTTCGGTGCGCTTGCGATGGGCATCGGCACATCTGAGGTCGAGCATGTGCTCGCCACGCAGACGCTGCCGCTGCGACCGTTCAAGACGATGGCGGTGAACGTCGACGGCCAACTGCCTGACGGTGTCAGCCCGAAGGACGTCATTCTGGCGGTGATCGCGAAGATCGGCACCGGCGGTGGGCAGGGCTATGTCATCGAATACCGGGGTAGCGCCATCGAGTCGCTGTCGATGGAGGGCCGGATGACGATCTGCAACATGAGCATCGAGGCCGGCGCGCGCGCAGGCATGGTGGCACCCGATGAGACAACGTATGAATATCTGCGCGGACGCCCGCATGCGCCCTCTGGCGCGGACTGGGATGCGGCCGTCGCGGCATGGGACCGCCTGCGCACGGACGACGGTGCCGAATTCGACACCGAGGTGCACCTCGACGCCTCGACGCTCAGCCCGTTCGTCACGTGGGGCACCAACCCCGGGCAGGGTGTTCCGCTGTCGGCGTCGGTGCCCGATCCGGACCTGATGTTCGACGACGGCGAACGGCAGAGCGCCGAGAAAGCGCTGGCGTACATGGATCTTCGACCCGGCACGGCCATGCGTGACGTTCCTGTGGATGCCGTCTTCGTTGGTTCGTGCACCAACGGGCGCATCGAGGATCTGCGTGTGGTCGCCGACGTGCTGCGCGGCCGCAAGGTCGCAGACGGTGTGCGGATGCTCGTCGTGCCCGGTTCGATGCGTGTCCGCGCTCAGGCGGAATCGGAAGGGCTCGGCGAGATCTTCACGACCGCAGGCGCGGAGTGGCGGCAGGCGGGCTGCTCGATGTGTCTTGGCATGAACCCCGATCAGCTGGCGCCGGGAGAACGGTGCGCATCTACGTCCAACCGGAATTTCGAGGGCAGGCAGGGCAAGGGTGGCCGGACACATCTGGTGTCGCCCGCAGTCGCCGCGGCCACCGCAGTGCGCGGAACGCTGTCGTCGCCCGCAGACCTGAGCCGTTAGAGGAGAAGAGAATGGAACCGTTTCGCACACACACCGGCATCGGGGTACCGCTGCGGCGGTCGAATGTCGATACCGACCAGATCATTCCGGCGTCCTACCTGAAGCGGGTAACCCGAACGGGTTTCGAGGACGGGTTGTTCGCGTCGTGGCGCAGTGACCCGTCGTTTGTTCTCAATTTGAGTCCGTTCGACAAGGGATCGGTATTGGTCGCCGGGCCCGATTTCGGCACCGGATCTTCGCGCGAACACGCGGTGTGGGCGCTCATGGACTATGGCTTCCGGGTCGTTATCTCGTCTCGATTCGCCGATATTTTTCGCGGGAATGCCGGCAAGGCGGGGCTACTGGCGGCAGAAGTTGCACAAGATGATGTGGAACTCCTGTGGAAGCTGATCGAGCAGCAGCCCGGACTGGAAATCACTGTGAATCTTCAAGATCGGAACGTGGCCGCAGGAACGGTCCTGCTGCCGTTCAAGATTGACGATTACACCGCCTGGCGATTGCTTGAAGGACTTGACGATATAGGCCTCACGCTGCGAAAACTCGACAAAATCGAGTCGTATGAATCCAACCGGCCAGAGTGGAAACCGCATACGTTACCGGTCCCCGGATAACGTCCGCGGCAACCGAAATTAGGGGTATGCAAACCGGTAGTCCGGCACCCTCGCCAGCAGCCAAGCGCGGCAAGCAGATTGCGAAAAATCGCGCCAGCAACGCCTGAAATTGCGCGTGGCTCTTGGAAATCAGTGGTAAGTCGTATTACCGTGTCCTTCTAGTTGGTCCAAGGTGGATCACTGGTGTGGAGGTTTTGCATGAACAAAGCAGAGCTGATCGACGTACTCACGAAGAAGCTCGACGCTGACCGCCGTACAGCAACCGATGCGGTGGAACACTTTGTCGACACGATCGTGCGTGCGGTGCATAAGGGTGACAGTGTCACCATTACCGGTTTCGGCGTATTCGAACAACGCCGTCGTGCAGCGCGGGTGGCGCGTAATCCGCGCACCGGCGAGACGGTGAAAGTGAAGCCTACGTCCGTGCCGGCGTTCCGGCCCGGCGCTCAATTCAAAGCGGTTATCTCTGGCGCACAGCGCCTCCCAGCGGAAGGACCTGCAGTGAAGCGTGGTGGAGTTGGAACGGCTCGCAAGGCTGTCAAGAGGGCGGCGGTCAAAAAGGCGGTGAAGCGTGCTGCAGTTAAGAAAGCTGTGAAGCGCGCTGCAGTCAAGAAGGCCGTGAAGCGCAGTGCAGTCAAGAAGGCCGTGAAGCGCAGTGCCGCCAAGAAGACGGTGAAGCGCGCAGCCGCCAAGAAGACGGTGAAGCGCGCAGCCGCCAAGAAAACGGTGAAGCGCGCAGCCGCCAAGAAGGCAGTGAAGCGTGGCGCCGCCAAGAAGGCAGTGAAGCGCAGCGTGGCCAAGAAGGCAGTGCGCAGGGCGCCGGCGAAGAAGGGTCGTCGGTAGTTTCTAATCAGATGCGCCGTGGGTCATCGCGACCCACGGCGTATCTGTGTCTAGCGACAGCTGTTATTTCGTGGCGGCCAGCGGACTTCCGATATGGTCGGCCGCCACCAGACGGCCCTGCCACGATGACATCACCCAGGTGCTGCCCTTGCGGTTGCGGGACTTGTCCGGACGCACGCCGTCGCGTTCGCACCACCACGCGATCAGATCGGGTATGACCCTTCCCTGCGTGCAGATCACCGGTGTGCCCTCCGCGCCTGCGATCTCCAGAAGTCGTCTTCGCGCCGCCTTGCGGTCGTCTGCGTAGGCTTCCTCTGTCAACGTCGGCTCGTTGTGGATTCGCACGCCGAGTTCTTCGGCCAACGGTTCGATGGTCTGGCTGCAGCGCAGTCGGTCCGCGGCGTAGAGCGTGTCGGCGCCGAATGCGAGCAGTTGACCGACGAGTGATTCGGCTTGAGCGCGGCCGCGTTTGTCCAACGGGCGCATTCGATCGTCCCCCTTGTACCGGGACTTGCTGCCTGCGGTGCCATGCCGAACGATCAGGATGGTCTTTGTGTCGGCCGGCAGCTTGGCGAATCGGCGCAACACCTTCCGGTCGTCTGGATAGACGACCTGCTTGATCGCCGCCGAGACGGGCAGCCACTTCAACTCGTCGACTTCGAGGTTCGGCGTGAACTCGCCGTCAGCGATGCGTGCCGCCCAGTACCGCACCTTCTTGATGCCCTGCGTTTCGACCGGATAGCTCACCGACGCCAGCCGCCGGCCGAGGTGGGCACCGAATCCGGTCTCCTCGCGCACCTCCCGCACAGCGGTCATCGGTTCGTTCTCCCCGACATCGACCTTGCCCTTGGGCAGTGACCAATCGTCGTAGCGTGGTCGGTGAATCACCGCGACTTCGGGTTCGGACCCGTCGTCGCTGGCACGCCAGAGCACCGCACCCGCTGCGAGTACGGCCCTGTTCGCCGGCACCGCGCCGCTGGGGGAGGAAGTCTTCGGCACCTCAACTCCTGCAGGTCATTCGAACCGCGGGAACGCTCAAGGTTGCCGGTGGCGTTCCATCAGCCACACCTGATGGTCGCGCACGGTCTGGCCTTCTTGAGGTAACGCCGTCCAGCCCCCGTCGGGGCCGAGCTCCCAGCACCGAGTGGCGGGATTCATCGCAGACTCGAACACCTCGTCCAATTGAACCTTCAGCCTCGGATCCTTCACTTGCGCCATCACCTCGACCCTGCGGTCGAGATTACGATGCATCATGTCTGCGCTGCCGATCCAGAATTCGTCGATGGCGCGGAAGTGAATAATTCGTGAGTGTTCGAGGAAACGGCCCAAAATCGAGCGCACCACGATGTTGTCGGAGAAGCCCGGATGGCCCGGCCGGAGCGCGCATATTCCGCGGACCACCACTTCGACCCGCACACCGCTCTGCGACGCCCGGTAGAGCGCGTCGATCACCTGCTCGTCGACCAACGCGTTGGCCTTGAGCTGGATCAGACCCTCGGCGCCATCCCGCGTGGCCGCGGCTTCGCGTTCGATGCGCTCGATGATTCCCCTTCGGACACCGTGCGGCGCGACGAGCAGGTTGCGGTAGGAGTCCTTGCGGGAGTAGCCGGTCAGCGAGTTGAACAGATCGGTGAGGTCGGCGCCGATGTCGGGCGCAGCGGTCAGCAGACCGACATCCTCGTACAGCCGGGCCGTTTTCGGGTTGTAGTTGCCGGTGCCCACGTGGCAGTAGCGGCGGATCGCCGATCCCTCCCGACGCACCACCAAACACGTCTTGCAATGCGTCTTGAGTCCGATGAGGCCGTACACGACGTGCACGCCCGCCTGTTCGAGGGCTCGTGCCCACTTGATGTTGGCCTGTTCGTCGAAGCGTGCCTTGATTTCCACCAGGGCGACGACCTGCTTGCCTGCCGACGCGGCGTCGATCAATGCGTTGACGATCGGAGAGTCACCCGAGGTGCGATACAACGTCTGCTTGATCGCCAGCACGTTCGGGTCCGCGGCGGCTTGTTCGATGAATCGCTGCACGGTCGTCGAGAACGAGTCATACGGGTGATGTACGAGGACGTCGCCGTCACGCAGGGTGGCGAAGATGCTTTTCGGAGTTTCCCGTTCACCGAACGCCGGAGGGGTGGCGGGCACGAACGGCGGATCCTTCAAATCCGGTCGGTCGACACCGTAGATCTGCCACAGCGACGACAGGTCCAACAGCCCTGGCACCTCGATGACGTCGCCCGGATTCACGTCGAGTTCGCGCAGCAGCAGCTCCAACATGTTCTCGGTCATGTCGCCTGCGACCTCGAGTCGCACCGGTGTGCCGAATCGTCTACGGGCCAGCTCCCGCTCGAGCGCCTGCAGCAGATCTTCGTCCCGATCCTCTTCGACCTCGAAATCCGCATTACGGGTGATGCGGAACGCGTGATGTTCGACGATCTCCAAGCCCGGGAACAACACCGGCAGAAACGCCGCGATCAGTTCCTCCATCGGCAGAAATCGCAATTCGCCGTCGCGGCTGTCGAGTTCGACGAAGCGGTCGACGTTGTCGGGCACCTTGATTCGGGCGAAATGCTGACCGCCGTCGTCGGGATGTTTGACGGTGATGGCCAAGTTCAGGCTCAACCCGCTAACGAACGGGAAGGGGTGTGCCGGATCGACGGCAAGCGGCGTCAGAACCGGGAAGACCTGCTCGTGGAAATACGTCGACAGTCGTTCCCGCTCTGCGTCATCGAGCTCGGCCCACGTGACGATGACCATTCCCTCGTCGGCCAGTGCCGGACGGACCGAGTCCAAGAACACATGCGCTTGCCTGCTGGAAATCTGCTGGGTGCGTTCGCTGATCCGGCGCAGCTGTTCGCGGGGTGACAGGCCATCCGCGGACCGCACCGACAGGCCCATCTCGTCGCGTCGTTTCAGGCCGGCCACCCGGACCATGTAGAACTCATCGAGGTTCGACGCGAAGATCGCGAGAAACTTCGCGCGCTCCAGCAGTGGAAGCGAGGTGTCGGCGGCCAGCGCCAGCACCCGGGCGTTGAAGTCCAGCCAGCTCAGCTCGCGATTGAGATAGCGGTCCTCGGGCAGCGCATCGTCGACGGCGGGTGCCGTCGCGGCGGGCGGCGCCTCTGGCGACGAATCACCCGGCACCACACCAGTGCCGCCCGGTCGAACTTGTGCCTCGGCTTCGGTCATTGCCTCGATCATCCCTCATCTACCAGCGGAACTGCTAGCAAAGGCGATATCCGTCGATAGCTGTTCACCTTTATCTGCCGATGGCCTGCGACGTTGCCGCACCCACACCGAGTCGGCGCGCCACAAGCAGGTCGTCGGGTGTGTCGATGTCACAGCGCAGACCCGGCCATGCGCCGGTGAGCTCGATGGCCCCCGAATGGGCATGGCGTCGGGCCGAGTCCGGTCCGAACTGAGGCTCGAGCGGCACGCCCAACGCAAACAGCGCAGACGTACCCGTTCCGTGCCTGTCGCCGACGAAACTGCGGGGGTAGCCGCGGGCGGCCACGATCGCCTCGGCCAACTCCTGCGGTTGAAGCGCCGGCAAATCACCCTGCAGCGCAACCACATTCGGAGTTGAGGTGCGTACGGCCGCTTCCGCCGCGAGTATCGCATTGTTCAGCGGGTTGCGGTGGCCGTCCGGCGTCGGGTCGGCGAGCACCTGCGCGCCCAACTCCTGCGCGGCTTCGGCTGCGATCAGGTCGGGCGTGACAACCGTGACCGTCTGCAGCGCTGGAACCGCCAGCGCCGCCTTGATGGTGTCGATCATCATGGCCAAAACCACGCTTTCCCGGGTCGCTGCGGAGAACACCGGGGCGAGTCGGGTCTTGGCGGCGGCGAGCCGCTTGACGGCGATGACCAATCCGACGTCAGCTGGCGCGCCGGTCTGCGTGCCGCTCATGAGCTCTCATCCTGCCAGTCAGGCCGCAGCGGCAGTCGGGCTCTCCCGTCGAAGTGCCGCGCTAGGGTTGAGCCGTGGTCGAGGCGGCGGTGATGGGGGCGGGCGCGTGGGGAACCACGCTGGCCAAAGTGCTGGCCGACGCGGGCAACGGCGTCACGTTGTGGGCCCGCAGGCCCGAATTGGCCGACGAGATCAACGACACTCACCGCAACACCGAATACCTCGGCGACGTCGAGCTGCCGAAGACCATCCACGCAACCAGCGATGCCGCCGCGGCGTTGGGCGGCGCCTGCACGGTGCTGCTGGCTATGCCGTCGCAAACCCTTCGGGCCAATCTCTCCGACTGGACCGGCCTACTCGGCGACGACGTGACGCTCGTCAGCCTGGCCAAGGGCATCGAGCTGGAAACGCTGATGCGGATGAGCCAGGTCGTTGTGCAGGTGACCGGGGCCGACCCGTCCCGGGTGGCCGTCGTCACCGGCCCCAACCTGGCCAGCGAGATCGCCGAGGAACAACCCGCCGCCACGGTCGTCGCGTGCGCAGATTCCGGACGCGCGGTCACTCTGCAACGTGCACTGGCCACCCGATACTTCCGGCCCTACACCAACGCCGACGTGATCGGCGCCGAGGTCGGCGGTGCATGCAAGAACGTGATCGCCCTGGCCTGCGGCATGGCGGCCGGTATCGGACTGGGCGAGAACTCGATCGCGGCGATCATCACCCGCGGGCTCGCCGAGATCATGCGGCTGGGCATCGCTTTGGGCGCCAAGCCCGCCACTTTGGCGGGGCTGGCGGGCGTGGGCGACCTCGTCGCGACATGCACGTCGCCACACTCACGCAATCGCACGTTCGGTGCTCGGCTCGGTGCGGGCGAGTCGGTTGAAGCGGCGAAGCTGGCGGCGGGCGGACACGTCGCCGAAGGCGTCACATCATGCGAATCGGTGCTGTCGCTGGCCGCGAGCTATGACGTCGAGATGCCCCTGACCGATGCGGTACATCGGGTGTGCCACAGGGGATTGTCGGTGTACGAAGCGGTCGCGCTGCTGCTTGGCCGCCGCACCAAGCCGGAGTAGTCGACATGGACGGCCGCTACGGCGACTCGACGCGCAGTGTCAAAGCCATTGGAGCCGAGGCGGTTCCGGGTACACCGGTGACACCGCAACCGGTGACGGCCGCTGCCTATCACATTCCCCCGAGCGAGGACGACGCACTCGACAGCTACGGGCGCTATCACAATCCCACCTGGCGCCAACTCGAATCGGCGTTGGCCGAACTGGAAGGTGCTGCAGCGGCATTGACGTTCGGCTCCGGGATGGCAGCGATCACCTCGACGCTGCGAGCGCTTGCCAAACCGGGCAGCACACTGGTGGTGCCTGCCGACGGCTATTACCAGGTACGTCGCTATGCGGCGGAATATCTTGCACCGCAAAGCATCACCGTCATCGAAGCGAGCTGTGCGGACATCATCGATGCGGCCGCAGACGCTGACGTGGTGCTTGCCGAGACCCCGTCGAACCCCGGCCTGGATGTCGTCGACCTTCACCGCCTGGCCATGACGTGCCGGGCACGCGGCGCGACGCTCATCGTCGACAACACGACGGCGACACCACTGGGGCAACAGCCTCTGGCGCTGGGTGCCGACCTCGTCGTGGCCAGCGCCACCAAGGCGCTTTCGGGTCACCACGATCTTCTGGCCGGCTATGTGGCGGGCAGTCGGAGCGACCAGATGGCCGCCATCGAACACGAACGCCGGCTCGCGGGACCGATCCTCGGCGCGTTCGAGGCGTGGATGGTGCTGCGCAGCATCGGCACTGCGGGCCTGCGGTTCGAGCGGCAGTGTCAGAACGCACTGGCGATGGCGCTGATGTTGCGCAACCATCCCGCCGTGCGGGCGGTGCGCTATCCGGGCCTGACCGACGACCCGTCGCACGAGGTCGCCAACCGGCAGATGAAGCGGTTCGGCGGCATCGTGGCGGTGGAGCTCGAGAGCGCGGAGGCGGTGCACGCGTTGGTGCAGAACAGCGACCTGTTGATCTCCTCGACCAGCTTCGGGGGCATCCACAGTTCCGTGGACCGTCGCGCCAGGTGGGGCGACCCCGTCACAGAGGGCTTCGCGCGCATCTCGGCCGGCATCGAGGACACCGACGATCTGGTCGCCGACATCGACCAGGCGCTGTCGCGTCCGTGACAATCAAGGCCGTCGCGATGACGAGCGGCGCCCGAAAGTTCTGAAACCGCAGGTCACAACCGCAGATCCTGCGGTTCTCGGCAGGGGCGGTAGCCTCTCTAGGTTGTGACTGCCAGCCAACAGCCCGGCTCGCCGGGTCGCGTCCGTGTTGCGGTTGTCTACGGCGGACGCAGTTCCGAGCACGCGATTTCATGTGTTTCCGCAGGCAGCATCCTTCGCCACCTGGATCCGCAGCGGTTCGAGGTGGTCGCGGTCGGCATCACGCCGGGGGGTTCGTGGGTGCTGACGGATGCCCGGCCGGACACCCTGGCGATCACCGACGGCCGACTGCCGGAGGTGAGCGGCGCATCGGGCACGGCGCTGGCGCTGCCCGCTGACCCGGGCCGCCGCGGTGAGCTGCTGTCAATCGGCCAAGGCGCGGCCGGGGAGCTGCTGGCCTCTGTCGACGTGGTGTTCCCGGTGCTGCACGGACCGTATGGCGAGGATGGCACGATCCAGGGCCTGCTCGAGCTCGCCGGGGTGCCGTATGTCGGCGCGGGCGTGCTGGCGAGCGCCGCGGGCATGGACAAGGAGTTCACCAAGAAGCTGCTGGCCGCAGAGGGCCTGCCGATCGGCGACCACGCCGTCCTGCGGCCGCACCAGGAGACGCTGGCACTCGAGGAACGCGAGCGGCTCGGGCTGCCGGTTTTCGTCAAACCGGCGCGCGGCGGTTCGTCGATAGGGGTCAGCCGCGTCACGGCGTGGGATCAACTGGACGCGGCCATTGCCGATGCCCGCGGGCACGACCCGAAGGTGATCGTTGAGGCGGCCGTGCCCGGTCGCGAACTCGAGTGTGGTGTCCTGGAATTCCCCGATGGCAGGGTCGAAGCGAGCACCGTCGGTGAGATCCGGGTGGCGGGCGTGCGCGGCCGCGAGGACGCGTTCTACGACTTCGCCACCAAATACCTCGAGGACGCCGCGGAGCTCGATGTGCCGGCCAAGATCGACGACGACGTCGCCGACGAGGTCAAGCGGCTGGCGATCAGGGCGTTCCGCGCGATCGACTGCCAGGGGCTGGCGCGCGTCGACTTCTTCCTGACCGACGACGGGCCGGTGATCAACGAGATCAACACGATGCCCGGATTCACCACGATTTCGATGTTTCCGAGGATGTGGGCTGCCAGCGGCGTGGACTATCCGACGTTGTTGGCGGCGATGGTGGACACCGCGCTGGCGCGGGGCACCGGCCTCCGCTAGCGGGCGGGTGCGGGGTCGATCGGTTTGGCGGCAAGCTTGCGCGCGATCAGCTCCGAAATCTCCTGGATCGGCGTCGGTCCCGAGTCGGCCGGCAGCGTGAGGGCTATATATACGGCGCGGTCGACGGCGAACCAGGTGCTCCTGCCCTGTTCGGTCACCTGGAACCACTGCACGGCGTCGACGACCTGCAGGGGCGCGCCGATGACGAATTCGGCCGGACGTTCGAGCCCGCACCGCAGGATCACCGGCTCGGCGTCCGGCGCGTTCTGCCACACCGCGGCGCCCTGGGGTGCGGGCTCGGCCGCGGGGGCGCGCCGATAGTCGCCCATCTGTTCGGGCAACGCGTCCAGTAGCGCACGGCATTCGGGGGTGTCGGCTCGTGGTGCCGGCACCGAGGCGAGGGGGACCGGCTGCAACTGCTCAGGCAGTTGACGGACCGCCGCGATCACCAGAACCGCGACGATCGCCGTGACGGCCACCGCGATCGCGGCGATCAGCAGGGACCGCGGCGGGCCGTCCGAGCTGCCGTTGGTCGGTGGTGCCACACCGGGAACTCTAGGGGTGTGCCCCGTTGGCAATGGGGCAGGTCAGCGTGCGGGTGATGCCGGCGACCTGTTGAACATTGCGCACGACACTGTCCTGCAGATCGCTCATGCTGTCCGCGGTGATGCGCACCACGACGTCATACGGACCGGTGACGTACTCGGCGGACAGCACGCCGGCCAGTTCGGCGAGCTGTTTTGCGACGACTTCGGCGCGGCCCACGTCGGTCTGGATCAGCATGAAAGCCTCGACCACCCGATGTCTCCTCTGTCCGGCTGCATAGACTCCACGGCGCAGGGGCCCAACGTACCGCAGGTCCGCCCGGTGTTCAGCGCCACGAAGAGCGTCGGCAGGAGGTGCCATGGTGAGTGAGGAGCCGGCCGCCAGCCTGGCCGGCCTCGGGGAGTTCGCCGCTATCGACCGGATCGTCGAAGGCCGTAACCAGCCGGGGATCGTCGCGGTGGGCCCGGGAGATGACGCCGCGGTCGTCGTCGCCGGGGATGGCAGGACAGTGGTGTCGACCGACATGCTGGTCGAAGGCAGGCACTTCCGTCTCGACTGGTCGTCCCCGTACGACGTGGGCCGAAAAGCCATCGCGCAGAACGCCGCCGACATCGAGGCCATGGGCGCCGCGGCGACCGCGTTCGTCGTCGCGTTCGGTGCGCCCGGTGACACCCCGTCCGCGCAGGCGCTCGAGCTCGCCGACGGTATGTGGCACGAGGCACGCAGGCTGGGGGCGGGCATTGTCGGCGGTGATCTGGTCAGCGCTCCGCAGTGGGTGATCTCGGTGACCGTGCTCGGCGATCTCGGCGGGCGTGCGCCGGTGCTGCGGGCGGGAGCGCGGGTCGGGGACACGCTGGCAGTCGCGGGGGAGCTGGGCCGGTCCGCAGCCGGATTTCACCTCTGGCACAACAACATCGGTGGTTTCGACGACCTGCGTCGCCGACATCTGGTGCCGGAGCCGCCGTACGGCCAAGGCCGTGTCGCCGCCGACACCGGTGCGACGGCGATGACGGACGTCTCCGACGGGCTGGTCGCCGACCTGGGCCACCTCGCCGACGCGTCGGGCGTCGGCATGAACGTGTCGACCGCGTCGCTCACGGCCGACCGTGACGCCGTCGCCGCCGCCGCGGCAGCAGCGGACGCCGACGCGTGGGCATGGGTCCTCGGCGGCGGCGAGGACCACGCCCTCGTCGCGACGTTTCCCGGAACGCCGCCCAAGGGCTGGCGCGTCATCGGCACGGTGATCGACGGGCCGCCGCGGGTGCTGGTCGATGGCGACGCGTGGCGCGGAAATCCGGGTTGGCAGTCATTTCAATGAGCAGAGCCGCTAGGTTGACTTCTCGTGACGGCACGGCCACTGCATGAGCTGGTCGACGAGGGCTGGGCACGTGCGCTGGAACCCGTCGGCACTCAGGTTACGCAGATGGGGGAGTTTCTGAGGGCCGAGATCGCGGCCGGCCACCGGTACCTGCCCGCTGGACAGAATGTGTTGCGTGCCTTCACTTTCCCGTTCGATCAGGTGCGGGTGCTCATCGTCGGCCAGGATCCGTACCCAACGCCGGGCCACGCCGTCGGGCTGAGCTTCTCGGTGGCCGCCGACGTGCGGCCGCTGCCGCGCAGCCTGGAGAACATCTATCGGGAGTACAGCAGTGATCTCGGCCATCCCGCTCCAGCCAACGGCGATCTGACGCCGTGGGCCGAGCGCGGGGTGATGCTGCTGAACAGGGTGCTCACCGTGCGGCCGGGCACCCCGGCGTCCCACCGGGGCAAGGGCTGGGAAGCGGTGACCGAGTGCGCGATCCGGGCGCTGGTTGGACGGGCGCAGCCGATGGTGGCGGTGCTGTGGGGTCGTGACGCGTCCACGCTCAAGCCGATGCTCGACGGCAGCGAGTGTGTCGCGATCGAGTCACCGCATCCGTCGCCGCTGTCGGCGTCGCGGGGATTCTTCGGGTCGCACCCGTTCAGTCGCGCCAACGACCTTCTGGAGAAGATGGGCGCCGACCCGATCGACTGGCGTCTGCCCTAGCCGGTCCACACACATCGAGCCTGCGGGGAGATCGGCAAAGCGCGAAATCGCGATCTCTCAGCAGTTTCGCAGTGATGTCGCGCGGCGGGACTAGCCGCGGGTGACCTTGCCCGCCTTGATGCAGGACGTACAGACGTTGATGCGCTTCTTGTTGCCGCCCGGATGGGTCACGGCGCGCACGGTCTGGATGTTCGGGTCCCACCGACGGCTGGTCCGGCGATGGGAGTGCGAAACCGACTTGCCGAAGCCGGGGCCCTTCCCGCAGATATCGCACACGGCAGCCATATCGAGAACTCCTTGGATCAGTACTTATGGGGGCTGACTCCTGGCACCGAAATCGGCACGGGTCGACCCGACAACCTGACCAGGATACCGGGGCGCAAAGCGAACGCCAAAACGATGTCCACCGGCTGCGGACCAGGCCTGTCGATGTGACGAGCGCTGTCCGGAGCAATGGATAGGCTGGCGCCGACCGGGAGGTCCGTCAAGTCGAGGCGGAAGGTGGGTGCGAATGGCCGAGTCGGGTCGGCGGCTGGACGCATCAGCCCTGCGGGATTGGGCCCACACCTCGGTGGGCGACCTCATCGCTCACACCGACGAGATCAACCGCTTGAATGTCTTCCCGGTCGCCGACGCCGACACCGGGACAAACATGCTGTTCACCATGCGCGCGGCCTGGGCGCAGACCGACGCCCCGCTGGGCGGCGGTGACGTGGCGGCGGTGGCCGCGGCCCTGGCCGACGGCGCGCTGCACGGCGCCCGTGGCAACTCCGGGGTCATCCTTTCGCAGATTCTGCGCGGCCTGGCCGACGTCACGGCGGAGGCCGCCGCCGAGCGCAACGGCCAACTGACCGAGATCGACGGCCGCGTTTTGGCCGCTGCGCTGCGCCACGCGGTCGGGCTGGTCGTGGCCTCGATGGGCGAACAGGTGCCGGGAACCATCCTGTCGGTGCTGCAGGCCGCGGCAGCGGCGGCCGAAGACGCCGTCTCCGACGATGCCGACCTCGGCGGAGTGCTTGCCGCGGCGGCAGACGCCGCGGTGATCGCGCTGGACAAGACCATCGAGCAACTGGATGTGCTCGCGCATGCGGGCGTGGTCGACGCGGGCGGTCGCGGCCTGCTGGTGCTGCTCGATGCGCTGTCGAAAACCGTGTCCGGCCACGCACAGGCCCGCCAGGAGTATGTGCCGTCGCCGCACGGTGTCGACACCACCACAGCCGCACCCGCTCCGCCCCGCTTCGAGGTGATGTATCTGCTCAGTGGCTGCCAGCCGGACGGGGTCGAGTCGTTGCGTCTGCGGCTCGACGAACTGGGCGACTCCGTCGCCATCGCGGCGTCCTCGTCGGAGGGCGGCGGGTGTTACTCGGTGCACGTGCACTCCGACGACGCAGGCGGCGCCGTCGAAGCAGCCTTTCCGTTCGGCACCCCGAGCCGCATTCAGATCACCGCGCTCACCGGCGCCGCCGCGGGCACCCACGCGCCCGGCGGATGGAGCCGGGAGCGGGCAGTGCTTGCCGTCGTCGACGGTGACGGCGCGGCTGAGCTGTTCGCAGGCGAGGGCGCCCATGTGCTGCGGCCGGACCCCGATGCGACCGACGCGACGTCCGCGGTGAGCGCCAAGCAGCTGCTGCGCAGCCTCGTCGACGCGGGCGCCGCTCAGATCATGGTGCTGCCCAACGGCTTCGTCGCCGCAGAGGAGTTGGTCGCGGGATGCACCGCAGCGATCGGCTGGGGGATCGACGTGGTGCCTGTGCCCGCCGGGTCGATGGTGCAGGGGCTGGCCGCGTTGGCCGTGCACGACGCCGACCGCCAGGCCGTCGACGACGGCTACACGATGGCGCGTGCCGCCGCGGGCGCACGGCACGGTGCCGTCCGTGTCGCCACCGAAGAAGCATTGACCTGGGCTGGAACCTGTCAGCCCGGCGACGGCCTCGGCATCGCCGGAGACGAGGTGCTCATCGTCGCGCCGGACATCACCACCGCAGCTGCCGGATTGATCGACCTGTTGCTCGTCGCGGGCGGGGAGTTGGTCACCGTGCTCAGCGGCGCGGGTGTGGATCCCGCTGTCGGCGAGGCACTTCGGGAGCACGTTCATCGCGACCACCTCGGCGCGGAGCTGGTGACGTACCACACCGGCCACCGGGGTGACGCGCTGTTGATCGGGGTCGAGTAGCAGTGGTCGCGCTGACAGACCGGCTCGATTTCGTCATCGGCCGGACGAACGCGAAGAAGCTCGAGGAGCAGTTCGGCATCCGCACCGTCAACGACCTGGTGCGGCATTACCCACGCAAGTACAGCGAGGGCATGACGGTCCGCGGCGAAGGCGAGGAACTCGAACTCGAAGAGGGCGAGCACGTCACGTTCGTCGACACCATCACCGAAACGAAAACCGGTGACATGAAACCGGTCTTCGACAAGAAGACCAAGAAGATGCGATACCCCAAGTGGCTGCGTGTCACGCTTGGGGAGCATCGCCCAAAGGTCACCGCGACATTCTTCAATGCCAAATGGATGATCGAGAAGTTGCCCGAAGGCACCCGCATCATGTTGTCCGGCGAGGTGAAGTACTTCAAGGGCGCCATGCAGCTCAGTCACCCTGCCTTTCTGGTGCTGCAGTCGCCGGTCGGCAAGGAGATCGGAACGAAGTCACTGAAGACGATCGCCGAAACCTCGGGAGCGACGGGCGACGAACTGCTGTCGGTTTTCGAGCGCGATTTCTTCCCGATCTATGCCGCGAACTCGAAGGTGCAGAGCTGGGACATCTACGCGTGCGTGCGGCAGGTACTCGACGTGCTCGATCCCGTCGATGAAGTGCTTCCGAAAGCCATTGTGCAACAGGCGCACCTGATCTCCGAGGATGAGGCGCTCAGGGCGATCCACCTCGCCGAGAACGCATCCGAGCGCGAACATGCGGTGCAACGTCTCACCTACGACGAAGCCCTCGGTCTGCAGTGGGCACTGTTGGCCCGCCGACACGGTGAACTGGGCCAATCGGGACCGTCTGCCCCGAGGAAGGACGGCGGGCTTTTCTCGGCGCTGATGGAGCGACTGCCGTACGAACTCACGCAGGGCCAGCGTGACGTGCTCGATACGCTGGCCGCCGAACTCGCCAGTACCCGCCCGATGAACCGGATGCTGCAGGGGGAGGTGGGCTCGGGCAAGACCATCGTCTCGGTGCTGGCGATGCTGCAGATGGTCGACGCGGGCTATCAATGCGCGCTGCTGGCTCCTACCGAAGTCCTTGCCGCCCAGCATGCCCGATCGGTGCGCGATGTCCTCGGCCCGTTGGCGATGGCTGGTCAACTCGGCGGCGCCGAGAACGCGACGCGGGTCGCACTGCTGACCGGATCGATGTCACCGCAACAGAAGAAGCAGGTGCGCGACGAGGTCGCCGCAGGCGAAGCGGGCATTGTCATCGGCACACACGCGCTGCTGCAAGATGCCGTCGAGTTCCACAACCTCGGCATGGTCGTCGTCGACGAGCAGCACCGCTTCGGTGTCGAGCAGCGAGACCGGTTGCGCGCCAAGGCGCCGCACGGCTTGACACCGCACTTACTGGTGATGACGGCGACACCCATCCCGCGCACCGTCGCACTGACCGTGTACGGCGACCTGGAGACCTCGACATTGCGCGAGTTGCCCCGCGGCCGGCAGCCGATCGCCACCAACACGATCTTCGTCAAGGACAAGCCGCAATGGCTCAACCGCGCGTGGCAGCGGATCACCGAGGAGGTCCGCGATGGACGTCAGGCCTACGTTGTCGCGTCGCGGATCGACGAAGCCGATAAGACAGACGAAAGCGGCGGGCCGCCCGCGACCACCGTCGTCGACCTGTTCGACCATCTCAAGCGTGGACCGCTGTCAGGTCTGCGGCTCGGCTTGATGCACGGCAGGCTTTCCGTCTGACGAAAAAGACTCCGTGATGGCGGCTTTCCGCGCAGGCGAGATCGACGTGCTGGTGTGCACGACGGTCATCGAGGTCGGCGTCGACGTACCCAACGCCACAGTCATGCTCGTGATGGATGCCGATCGGTTCGGCATCAGCCAGCTACACCAGTTGCGGGGCCGCATCGGCCGCGGCGAGCACGCAAGCCTCTGCCTGCTTGCCACCAGGCTGCCGGAACTATCCAGAGCAGGCGACCGACTGAAAGCGGTGGCGAGCACATTGGACGGCTTCGAGCTGGCCGACCTCGACCTCAGGGAGCGCCGCGAGGGAGACGTGTTGGGCTACAGCCAGTCCGGCCGGGCGATCACACTGCGTTTCTTGTCGCTGTTCGAGCACCGGGAGATCATCGAGACCGCCCGCGACTTCTGCCAGTCGCACTACGAAGACAGTCCCGATGATCCTGGAATGGCCCTTCTGGCAGCTCAATTCACCGACACCGAGCGCATCGAGTATCTGGACAAGGCATGAGTCGGAAACGGTTGGTGTGGTTGGCGGTCGCGGTCGCACTGGCCATGGTGGTGGCCTATCAGACGGTCGCGTCGGCGGACGAGCGCGCGGCATGGTTCGTCGCGCAGGCCGACATCCCGACCGTCGCACCGGGCGTCGACGTGTTGGCCGGCGTCGCCGAGGTGCCGATCCGCGTCCGCGGCTTCGACTACCGCAGGGCTGCCTTCGGTGAGTCGTGGACCGATGACAACCCGGCCGCGGGAGGCCACAACGGGTGCGACACCCGCAACGACATCCTCGACCGCGACCTAGTCGACAAGACGTATGTGTCGATCAAGCGCTGCCCGCACGCCGTTGCCGCCGGCGTGCTGCACGACCCGTACACCAACGAAACCATCGCGTTCGTGCGCGGCAATCAGGTGGGGGCCGCGGTCCAGATCGACCACATCGTGCCGTTGGCGTTGGCGTGGGATCTCGGTGCCAGAGACTGGCCGGACGACATGCGGCTGCGATTCGCCAACGATCCCGCCAACCTGCTCGCGGTGGCCGGGCAGGCCAACCAGGACAAGGGGGATTCCGAGCCGGTCCTGTGGATGCCACCCAACGTCGCGTTCCGGTGCCAGTACGCCATGCAGTTCATCGCGGTGCTGCGCGGCTACGGACTGCCGGTCGACGCACCGTCGGCGGGCGTGCTGCGCGACGCCGCATCAACCTGTCCGACGAGCTGAACTCTCTCGGGAAACGTTAAGTGCCGGTATAGGTTTCGGGATCCGGGCGGAAACGCGTTCCGTCATCGAGCCCGTTGAGCGTCGCCATCTCGTCGTCGGTCAGGTCGAAATCGAACACGTCGAGGTTCGACTTGATCCGCTCAGGCGACGACGAGCGCGGGATGACGACGTTGCCCAGCTGGATGCTCCACCGGATCAGCACCTGCGCGGGAGTCTTGCCGTGTGCATCGGCGACCGACCCGATCGTCGAATTGTCCAGAAGCCTGCCGACTCCCAGCGGGCCGTAAGCCTCGGTGACGATCCCCCGTTCGGCGTTGACCGCACGAAGCGCGAGCTGATTCAGCAGCGGGTGCAGCTCGATCTGGTTGACGACAGGCGTGACGAACGACAGGTCGATGATGTTGGACAGGTGCTCCTCGTGGAAGTTGGCCACGCCGATCGACCGGGTGTGCCCGGCGTCCCGCGACGCCAACAGACCGCCCCAGCTGTCGATGTACTTACCGCCCTCGCCGGCGGGCCAGTGGATGAGGTAGAGGTCGACATGATCGAGGCCGAGGCGGTCAAGGCTCGCCTTGATGGCGTTCTGCGATGACTGGAAGCCCTGGTCGTCGGTGGCCAGCTTGGTGGTCACGAACAGTTCGTCGCGCGGCACACCCGACGAGGCGATGGCGCGACCCACTGCGGCCTCGTTGCCATAGGCCGCCGCGGTGTCGATCAGCCGGTAGCCCGCCTCCAGCGCGGCGGATACCGCCTGCTCCGTCTCCGAGTCCGACAGCTCACCGACCCCCACGCCGATGATCGGCATCGTGTGGTCGTCGTTGAGAGTGACGGAAGGAATCGCTGCCGCCGACGTCATGTCACCTATCCCTGCTCAATTGAAGGTCCGCGGATCGGGACCAAGTCGGGTTCCATCGCCCAGCGAGGAGACGGACGCCATGTCCTGCTCGCTCAGCTCGAAATCGAACACGTCGAAGTTACTCACAATCCGCTCCGGGGTCACCGACTTCGGGATGACTATATTGCCGAGTTGGATATGCCACCTAATCAGTACCTGCGCAGGGGATTTTCCGTGTGCATCCGCGACGGCCGTCACCGTCGGGTCAGTCAACAGCGATCCCTGACCCAGTGGCGCCCACGCCTCGGTCGCGATGCCCATCTGAGCATGTACTTCCCGAAGTTGCTCCTGCGGCAATCGCGGATTCAGCTCGACCTGGTTCACGGCGGGAACGATCCCGGTGGCGTCGACGAGGATTCGCAGATGCTCCGGCTCGAAGTTGCTCACCCCGATCGACGAGACCCGCCCCTGGTCATGTAGGTGCGCGAAGGCCTTGAAAGTGTCGACGAACGTGTTCTTGGCGGGCATCGGCCAGTGGATCAGGTACAGGTCGAGGCGATCGACGCCAAGGCGTTCGAGACTGGCGTCGAACGCGGCCAGTGTGGTGTCGTATCCCTGATCGGCATTCCATAGTTTGGTGGTGATGAAGACCTCGTCGCGCGGCAGCGCCGACCCCTTGACCGCGAGTCCGACCTCGCGCTCGTTGCCGTAGACAGCGGCGGTATCGATATGGCGGTAGCCCGCGTCCAGCGCGGTCGCCACCGCCCGTTCGGTGGCGTCGGGCGGGGTCTGAAAAACGCCGAGGCCGACCTGTGGGATCGAGTTACCGTCGTTCAGTTTCATCGAGGGAGAAGCCATGACCCGAAGTCTGCCAGCCCGATCTGTGACCTCCGCCGACGCCGACGCTTCAGCTGGGCAACGAGGTGCGCGGGCCAGGGCGCTCGACGCCGCGGGGAAGGTAGCCCTGCACTCGATACCCCGGATGCCCGATCACCTGAAGAGACTGCTGCTGGGCGGACGTTCGGTCACCATCGACGGCAACACCCTCGATACGACGCTGCAATTGATGTTGGCGCTGGGGCATCTGTCTGGCAGCGAAGGTCTGATCCTCAGCGAGGACGTGGCGGTCGCCCGCAGGGAGCTCGATGCCTTCGCTTCGCAGTACCCGCGGGTGAAGGTCGACGTCACTGCGACTGATCTGTCGCTGCCGGGGCCCGCCGGAGACATCCCCGCGGTGCTGTACCGGTCGAAGGCGGACCGCGCGCCACTGCTGGTCTTCTACCACGGCGGCGGGTTCGTCGAGGGCGGCATCGTGACCCACGGCAACCTCGCCGAGGTGATTTGCCACGACGCAGGTGTGCACGTGCTGTTCGTCGGCTACCGGCTGGCGCCCGAGCACAAGGCGCCGGCAGCCGTCGACGATGCGTACGCGGCGTATCTGTGGGCCCGCGAGCACGCCGCCGAACTCGGCGCCGACGCGGACCGCGTCGCCGTCGGCGGCGACAGCGCGGGTGGGAACCTCGCCGCCGTGGTGTCGCAGCGAGCCCGCGGTGACGGTGTGTCACCGGTCCTGCAGCTGCTGATCTACCCGATCACCAACTACGCCGCCAGGACCCGATCGCAGGGCCTGTTCGCCGACGGATTCTTCCTGCGCCGCTGGGACATGGACTTCTGTGAAGACAAGTACATCGGGGGATCGGGCATCGACCCGGCCGATCCACGGGTGTCGCCGCTGCTGGCCGACGACCTGTCCGGGCTGCCTCCCGCCATCCTCATCACCGCGGGCTTCGACCCGCTCCGCGACGAGGGCCGCCAGTACGCCGACGCATTGCGCGCGGCGGGCAATGTCGTCGACGCGCGGGAATACGGTTCGCTGATCCACGCCTTCACCAACTTCTTCGGCCTCGGTGGGGGCGCCGCGACGGCGACAGCCGACATCATCTCCGCTTTGCGTGCGCATCTCAGCCGCGGCTGACAAACGGCGACAACCCCGCCGGTACGCTTACCCCGTGGCCACGAAACCCAAGAAGAACGCCCGCTACGACCTCAACGCCGCCGACCGCAGGCGCAACCTGATGATTCAGATTGGCCTCACCGCGATTGTCGTGCTGCTCGGTGTCGGACTGGTGCTCTACATCGTGACGTCCGCCGACAAGAAGCCGGCATCGGGCGAGGCCAAGTCGATCCGGGTGACCTCGAGCAAGGTCATCAACAAGGAGGGCACCTCCGACCCGAAGGCCGTGGTCTCGCTCTACGAGGACTTCCTCTGCCCGCACTGCCGCGACTTCGAGCAGAAGTTCGGGCCGACGATCAATCAGCTCATCGACAGCGGGGCGATCGGGGCGGACTACTACATGGTCGCCATCCTGGACTCGCCGAACACCGGCAACTACTCCTCGCGGGCGGGCGCCGCCGCCTACTGCGTCGCGGACGAGTCCAAGGATGCGTTCCGCCGCTTCCATGCCGCGCTGTACGCGCAGCAGCCCGGTGAGACCGGCGCGAGCTTCCCCGACAACTCCCAGTTGGTCACGACCGCTCGGTTGGCCGGCGCTGGGGGCACCGTGCCGGACTGCATCAACAAAGGCAAGTACGTCCCCATGGTTCAGGGCCTGGCAGCGGCGACCGGAACCAACTCCACGCCGACCATCAAGATCAACGGCCAGGACTTCGAGGTCACGGAGCAGACCACACCGCAGGACCTGGTGGCCAAGGTCAAAGAGATCGTCGGTGATGTGCCCGGCCTGATGGCCGCGCCGCCTGCACCCAACCCGACCCCGCCGGGGGCGGCACCGTGACCGTCACCACGGACAGCCAGGCCGAGCCGGCGATGACGGCCGGCCGCCCGGGTGTGGAGGTGCGCAGCGCCAGCGCGCTCTGGGTGCTCATCGCGGGTGTTCTCGGGTTGGCCGCAGCCCTCACGCTGACGATCGAGAAGATCGAGATCCTGATCAACCCGAACTACGTGCCGTCCTGCAGCATCAACCCGGTGCTGTCCTGCGGTTCGGTGATGGTCACCCCGCAGGCGTCGGTCTTCGGCTTCCCGAACCCGCTCATCGGCATCGTGGCCTTCACCGTCGTCCTGGTGACCGGAGTGCTGGCCGTCGCGAAGGTGCGGCTGCCGCGGTGGTACTGGGCCGGGCTGGCCATCGGCACGCTGCTCGGCGTCGCCTTCATCCACTGGCTGATCTTCCAGAGCCTCTAC
This sequence comes from uncultured Actinomycetota bacterium, assembly GCA_963813275.1. Lineage (GTDB taxonomy): Bacteria > Actinomycetota > Actinomycetes > Mycobacteriales > Mycobacteriaceae > Mycobacterium. Next base: position 1,081,517 of record CAWEYH010000014.1, read on the forward strand.
CGCATCGGGGCGCTCTGCCCGTATTGCATGGTGGTCTGGGCGGTGACGATCCCGCTGCTCGTCGTGGTGGCATCCATCGCGTTGCAGCCGCGGCTGGAAAACGGCGTGGCGCGAGTCGTCTACCAGTGGCGCTGGTCGTTGGTGGCGCTGTGGTTCACCGCGGTTGTCCTGATGATCCTGGTGCGGTTCTGGAACTACTGGTCGACGTTGATCTGACCGCACCGCCGCCCGTCGGCGTTAAGGTACCCGGGTGATTTCCAAAATCCTGGTGGCCAACCGCGGGGAAATCGCCATCCGCGCCTTTCGCGCTGCCTACGAGATGGGCATCACGACCGTTGCGGTGTATCCGCATGAGGACCGCAACTCACAGCACCGGCTGAAGGCCGACGAGTCGTACCAGATCGGCGAGAAGGGCCATCCGGTGCGCGCCTATCTGTCGGTCGACGAGATCATCCGGGTAGCGCGCGACGCAGGGTGTGACGCTGTCTATCCCGGTTACGGGTTCCTTTCGGAGAATCCCGATCTGGCGGCGGCCTGTGCTTCGGCGGGGATCACCTTCGTCGGGCCGGGTGCGCATGTGTTGGAGCTGACGGGAAACAAGGCACGGGCGATCGAGGCCGCACGGGCGGCCGGCCTGCCGGTGCTGACGTCGTCTGCGCCGTCGGCATCGGTGGACGAGCTCGTGGGCGTCGCGGCGGGCATGGAGTTCCCGCTGTTCGTCAAGGCGGTGTCCGGCGGCGGCGGTCGCGGCATGCGCCGGGTGACAGAGCCCGCTGCGCTGCCCGAGGCCATCGAAGCCGCCAGCCGGGAAGCGGAGTCGGCGTTCGGCGACCCGATGGTCTACCTCGAGCAGGCGGTGCTGAACCCGCGCCATATCGAGGTCCAGATCCTGGCCGACACCCACGGCAACGTGATGCACCTGTTCGAGCGCGACTGCAGTGTGCAGCGCCGCCATCAGAAGGTCATCGAGCTGGCGCCCGCGCCGAACCTGCCCGAGGAGCTGCGGGACAAGATCTGCGCCGACGCCGTTGCGTTCGCCCGCGAGATCAACTACTCGTACGCGGGCACCGTCGAGTTCCTCCTCGATGAGCGCGGGCGCCACGTCTTCATCGAGATGAACCCGCGAATTCAGGTGGAGCACACCGTCACCGAGGAGATCACCGACGTCGATCTGGTGGCCAGCCAGATGCGCATCGCCGACGGGGAGACGCTGGAGGCGCTCGGGCTGGCGCAGGACAGCCTGGTGGTGCACGGAGCGGCGATGCAGTGCCGCATCACCACAGAGGATCCTGCCAACGGTTTCCGCCCGGACACCGGCCGCATCACCGCCTATCGCACACCCGGCGGCGCCGGCATCCGACTGGACGGGGGCACCAACCTGGGCGCCGAGATCAGCGCGCACTTCGACTCGATGTTGGTGAAACTCACCTGCCGCGGGCGCGACTTCTCCACCGCGATCTCTCGGGCCCGCCGCGCCCTGGCCGAGTTCCGGATCAGGGGCGTGTCGACGAACATCCCGTTCCTGATGGCCGTGGTCAACGATCCCGACTTCAGGGCGGGCCGGATCAACACATCCTTCATCGATGCGCGGCCCTACCTGCTGACGTCGCGCACGCCTGCCGACCGCGGCACCAAGATCCTGAACTACCTCGCGGATGTGACGGTGAACCAACCGCACGGCCCCCGGCCGTCGACGGTCTATCCGCACGACAAGCTTCCCGAGATCGATCTGGATGCGCCGCCGCCGCACGGAAGCAGGCAACGGCTGGCCGAGTTGGGGCCGGAAGGGTTTGCACGGTGGCTTCGCGAGTCGGCGCCCGTCGGTGTCACCGACACGACGTTCCGCGATGCGCATCAGTCGCTGCTGGCGACCCGGCTGCGCACCAACGGGCTGCTGATGATTGCGCCCTACATCGCCAGGATGACGCCCGCGCTGTTGTCGATCGAATGCTGGGGTGGCGCGACTTACGATGTGGCGCTGAGGTTTTTGAAGGAAGACCCGTGGGAGCGGCTTGCGGCGCTTCGCGAGGCGATACCGAACATCTGCCTACAGATGCTGCTTCGTGGTCGCAACACCGTCGGCTACACGCCGTACCCGGAGGTCGTCACGAAGGCGTTCGTCGACGAGGCGACGGCCACCGGAATCGACATCTACCGCATTTTCGACGCGCTCAACAACGTCGAGTCGATGCGTCCTGCGATCGACGCGGTGCGCGAAACCGGCACGTCGATCGCCGAAGTCGCGATGAGCTACACCGGCGACTTGTCCGACCCCGGCGAAAACCTGTACACGCTGGACTATTACCTGAAGCTGGCCGAGCAGATCGTGGACGCCGGCGCGCACGTGCTGGCGATCAAGGACATGGCCGGGCTGCTGAGGCCGCAGGCCGCGACCGCATTGGTCGGCGCGCTGCGCAGCCGGTTCGACCTGCCCGTGCACGTGCACACCCACGACACACCCGGCGGTCAGCTGGCCACGTATCTGGCGGCCTGGCAGGCAGGCGCAAGCGCCGTCGACGGCGCGGCCGCGCCGCTCGCGGGTACCACCAGCCAACCCGCACTGTCATCGATCGTGGCCGCCACGGCACACACCGAATACGACACGGGGCTGTCGCTGGCCGCGGTCTGCGACCTCGAGCCGTACTGGGAGGCGCTGCGAAAGGTGTACGCCCCCTTTGATGTTGCGGCATCCGGCCCTCCTTTCCCGACGGGTCGGGTGTATCGCCACGAGATTCCCGGCGGCCAGTTGAGCAACCTGCGCCAGCAGGCGATCGCGCTGGGTCTTGGCGACCGGTTCGAGGCGATCGAGGAGAACTACGCCGCCGCCGACCGCATACTCGGCCGGCTGGTGAAGGTGACCCCGTCATCGAAGGTGGTCGGTGACCTCGCGCTGTCATTGGTGGGGGCGGGTATCACGGCCGACGAGTTCGCCGCTGACCCTGCACGATTCGACATTCCGGACTCCGTCATCGAGTTCCTCCGCGGCGAGTTGGGCGACCCGCCAGGCGGCTGGCCTGAGCCGTTGCGGACCAAGGCGCTCGCCGGACGCCCGCCTGCCAAGCCGACCCAGGAGCTCACAGCGGATGACGAAGCGGCGCTCGCGCTGGCGGGACCGAAACGACAGGCTGAATTGAACCGCCTGCTGTTTCCCGGTCCCACAAAGGAATTCGACGCACACCGCGACATATACGGCGACACCTCGAGCCTGTCGGCCAACCAGTTCTTCTACGGACTGCGGCGCGGCGACGAGCATCGGGTGACACTGGAGCGCGGCGTGGAGCTGCTCATCGGGCTCGAGGCGATCTCGGAACCCGATGAGCGCGGCATGCGCACAGTGATGTGCATCCTCAACGGGCAGTTGCGCCCGGTGGTGGTGCGCGACCGTAGCATCGCCAGCGAGGTGCCCGCCGCGGAGAAGGCCGACCGGTCCAATCCCGACCATGTCGCCGCGCCGTTCGCCGGCGTGGTCACCGTCGCTGTCGCGACCGGTGACAAGGTCGATGCGGGCCAGACGATCGCCACCATCGAGGCGATGAAGATGGAGGCCGCCATCACCGCGCCGAAGGCGGGCACCATCGATCGGATCGCCGTGTCGGCGACCGCGCAGGTCGAGGGCGGTGACCTACTGGTGGTGGTCAGCTGACGCGCATCGTCGCAGGCAGCCTTGGCGGGCGGCGAATCGCCGTGCCGCCGCGAGGGACCCGCCCGACGACCGACAGGGTGCGCGAATCCCTCTTCAACGTGCTGGCCGCCCGGTTCGACCTCGACGGCGCCTCCGTCCTCGATCTCTACGCCGGCTCCGGCGCGCTCGGGCTCGAGGCGCTGTCGCGCGGCGCGTCGGCCGTGTTGTTCGTGGAGTCCGATCAGCGGGCCGCCGCGGTGATCGGGCAGAACATCAAGGCACTCGGTGTGACGGGGGCGACGCTGCGGCGCGGCACCGTCGCGTCTGTGCTCGCGGCGCGCGCCGACCACCCCGTCGACCTGGTTTTCGCCGACCCGCCCTACGACATCGACGTCCGTGAGATCGACGAGATGCTCGGCACGCTCACGAAAGGCGGCTGGGCCGCAAGCGGGACCGTGGCGGTCGTGGAGCGGCCGGCGTCGGGTCCGTCGCTGCGCTGGCTGCACGGGTGGTCGGTGTGGCCGGAGCGCAAATACGGCGACACTCGCCTGGAGATGGCGCAGCTGTACAGCTGACCTGCAGTGCTACGGTCATCGACCATGAGCGGCGCGGTATGTCCCGGATCGTTCGACCCGGTGACCCTCGGCCATATCGACATTTTCGAGTGTGCGTCGGCTCAATTCGACGAGGTTGTCGTCGCAGTGCTGGTCAACCCGCAGCAAGCAGGGCATGTTCAACCTCGACGAGCGCATCGCCATGATCGAAGAGTCGACGACACACCTGCCGAACCTGCGGGTGGAGTCCGGTGAGGGCCTGGTCGTCAATTTCGTGAAGGCCCGTGGTCTGACGGCGATCGTCAAGGGCCTTCGCACCGGAACCGACTTCGAATACGAGCTGCAGATGGCGCAGATGAACAAGCACATCGCCGGCGTGGACACCTTCTTCGTCGCCACCGCGCCGAAGTACTCCTTCGTGTCGTCGTCGCTGGCCAAAGAGGTGGCATCGATGGGCGGGGACGTGTCCGAGTTGCTTCCCGACCCGGTGAATGTGCGGCTGCGGGAAAAGCTACAGGGTTAATCGTCGGCAATCTCGGGTAACCAGACACTGGCGCACAGCCCATCGCGCCGAATAAACCCACCGAATAAATCGGAGATAATTGCTGTGGTTGAAACTTTTGTCCAGTCGACCGATGACGTCGTCAAATTCCTCAAAGAACAACACAACTTGATCAAGGACATGTTCGACGATGTGTTGTCCGCGTCGAGCACAGAAGCCCGCGAGAAGTCGTTCACGTCGCTGCGCCAGCTCTTGGCCGTGCACGAGACCGCCGAGGAGATGGTCGTCCATCCGCGTGCACGTCATGAGATCGCTGACGGCGACGCGGTGATCGACGCACTGCTGCATGAGGAGCATGTGGCCAAGGAACACCTGTCCAAGCTCGAAGGCATGGACATCGGCTCCAAGGAATTCATCAAGGAGCTGACCAGCTTCCGCGATGCCGTGGTCGAGCATGCCGAGCACGAGGAAGCCGACGAGTTCACCAAGCTGACCCGCGAGCTCAGCGCCGAGGACCGCAAGCGCATGGCGGGCGCCGTACAGGCCGCCGAGGCCATCGCGCCGACCCGTCCGCACGCGGGCGTGGAATCCGCCAAGGCCAATTTCGCGCTCGGGCCATTCGCGTCGATGCTCGATCGCGCGCGCGACCTGATGAAGCAGGCCGTCAAGTAGCGAATTCTCCTGCTCAGGCAAAGACCGCCCGGCGCGCGAAGCGTTCGGGCGGTCTTTGTGTCGGCTCGATATGCGAATTGCGCGCGTATTGACATAATGTTGCCGATACGAGGCGGGCCTGGGGCGGGGCTCCTGGAAGCCGGCCGGCGACACACCGGCGGCGCTAGCGTAGTCACAGGGGTAACACCAGGCACACTGGTAACAACAACTAACGCCTGGAGGGTGTGCCGTGTACCGAGTATTTGAAGCGCTCGATGAGTTGGGCGCGATAGTCGAGGAAGCCCGCGGCGTCCCCATGACGGCAGGCTGCGTGGTGCCACGCGGTGACGTGCTCGAGCTCATCGACGACATCAAGGACGCCATTCCCGGCGAACTCGACGACGCACAGGACGTGCTCGATGCGCGGGACCAACTGCTCAACGAGGCCAAGGAGCATTCCGGCTCGATGGTCGCGACCGCCCACGCGGAAGCCGACTCGATGCTCAACCACGCCCGCACCGAGGCCGACCGGCTGCTGGCCGACGCGAAGTCCCAGGCCGACCGGATGGTCGGCGAGGCGCGTCAGCACAGCGAACGGATGGTCGGGGAGGCCAGGGAGGAAGCGGCCCGAGTCAGTGCGACGGCGAAGCGTGAGTACGAAGCCAGCGCAGGGCGCGCGAAGGCCGAGGCCGATCGCCTGATCGAGAACGGCAACCTGTCCTACGAGAAGGCGGTTCAGGAGGGCATCAAGGAGCAGCAGCGTCTTGTGTCGCAGACCGAGACGGTCCAGGCGGCGAACGCCGAGGCCACCCGGCTCGTCGACGCCGCTCATGCCGAGGCCGACCGGTTGCGCGGCGAATGCGACATCTACGTCGACAGCAAGCTCGCGGAGTTCGAGGAGTTCCTCAACGGCACGCTGCGCTCGGTCGGCCGAGGCCGCCACCAGTTGCGCACGGCGGCGGGCACGCACGACTACGTGACCCGCTAGCCACCGCGGTCACCGGCGGCGACGTCGCCGTACCATCGGAGTATGGCGACGCAACGTGGTTCCCGCTCGCCGCTCGTGATCAACATCTCCCGGCTGGGCCGTCGGCCCGGGTCCATGATGACCGTCCAGGAGACCGTGCCGAGCCCGTCGCGCATGGGCGTCGAGCTGATGGCGATCGACGAGGGCTCGCCCCTCGACATGGACTTACGGCTCGAGTCGGTGTCGGAAGGCGTGCTGGTCACCGGGACGGTGTCGGGCCCGACGACGGGGGAGTGCGCACGCTGCCTTTCGCCGATCACCGGCCACGTCGAGATCGACCTCACCGAGCTGTTCGCCTATCCCGACAGTGCGACCGAGGCGACCACCGAGGCCGACGAGGTGGGCCACGTCGTCAATGACACCGTCGACCTCGAGCAGCCGATCGTCGATGCCGTCGGGCTGGCGCTGCCGTTCTCGCCGCTGTGCCGCCCGGACTGCCAAGGGCTGTGCCCGGATTGCGGCATTGCCATGGCCACGGCAGAGCCCGGGCACCGTCACGAGAAGATCGACCCACGCTGGGCCAAACTCGCGTCGATGATGGACACGGACGACAAGTGACGAGTGACCGCGCGGCGCTGCTGAAGGCCCTCGGGGTCGACCTGCCAGACGAGCTGCTCACGATGGCGCTGACTCATCGCAGCTACTCCTACGAGAACGGCGGGCTGCCGACCAACGAGCGGCTGGAGTTCCTCGGTGACGCCGTGCTCGGCCTGACCATCACCGAGGAGCTCTACCACCGGCATCCCGACCGCTCGGAGGGCGATCTGGCCAAGCTGCGCGCCAGCATCGTCAACACCCAGGCGCTGGCCGACGTCGGCCGCTCGCTGTCCGACGACGGTCTCGGTGCACACCTGCTGCTGGGCAGGGGCGAGGAGAACTCCGGCGGTGCCGACAAGTCGAGCATTCTGGCCGATGGTGTCGAATCCCTGCTTGGCGCAATCTATCTCGAGCACCGCGTCGAAGTGGCCCGCGAGGTGATCCTGCGGTTGTTCCGCACCCTGATCGATACGGCGCCGACTCTCGGCGCCGGCCTGGACTGGAAGAGCAGCCTGCAGGAGCTGACCGCCGCGCGCGGAATGGGTGCGCCGTCCTATGTGGTGAGCGCGACAGGACCGGACCACGACAAGGAGTTCACCGCGACGGTCGTCGTTACGAACGTCGAGTACGGCACGGGCGTCGGCAGAACCAAGAAGGAAGCAGAGCTGAAGGCTGCCGCGGCGGCGTGGACGGCACTCTCCGCCTCAGACGCCGATGCCTGAACTCCCCGAGGTCGAGGTCGTTCGGCGGGGACTGGAAGCACATGTGGCGGGCAAGACGATCACCGCTGTGCGGGTCCACCATCCCCGCGCCGTGCGGCGTCACGAGGCCGGGCCCGCCGACCTGACCGCCCGGCTGTTGAACACGCGCGTCACCGGCACCGGTCGGCGCGGCAAGTATCTGTGGCTGACACTCGACGACGGCTCTGCGTTGGTGGTCCATCTGGGGATGAGCGGGCAGATGCTGCTCGGCGACGTGCCCAACGAGGGCCACCTGCGGATCGCGACGCTGCTCGACGACGGCACCGCGCTGTCCTTCGTCGACCAGCGGACGTTCGGTGGGTGGATGCTCGCCGACATGGTCACCGTCGACGGCACCGACGTTCCTGTGCCCGTCGCGCATCTCGCACGCGACCCGCTCGACCCGGAATTCGACCGCGATGCCGTCGTTACGGTGTTGCGGCGAAAGCATTCCGAGCTCAAACGACAGCTGCTCGATCAGACCGTGGTGTCGGGCATCGGCAATATCTATGCCGACGAGGCACTGTGGCGGGCCAAGATCAACGGCAGCCGGCTGGCGTCGTCGCTCACCCGCAAGCAGCTCGGCGAACTGCTGGACACCGCGGCGGAGGTGATGACCGAGGCCCTTGGGCAGGGCGGCACGTCGTTCGACTCGCTGTACGTCAACGTCAACGGGCAGTCCGGCTACTTCGAGCGGTCTCTGGACGCCTACGGCCGCGAGGGCGAGCCGTGCAGGCGCTGCGGCGCGGTGATGCGCCGGGAGAAGTTCATGAACCGCTCGTCGTTCTACTGCCCCAAATGCCAACCCCGCCCGCGGGTCCGCCGGTCCTGATTCCCGCGAGCGTGCGTGTCTGCGCACGACACGCCGCGCGATTTCAGCAGTTTGCGCACGCTCGCGCGTGCCCTAAGGCGTTCAGTGGGGCGAGTTTCTGGGACTCAGCCAGGACGAGTTGTCGCGGTCAATATCTGACGAGCGTGCGCAAAGTGTCGACAAATCGCGGCGTGTCGGGGGCAGACACGCACGCTCATCGGGAGAAGTAGCCGGAATATCGGTTCGGGGCTCGTTGTAGAAAGAGACCATGACGGAACTGTGGGTCGAGCGCACCGGCGTGCGCCGTTACACCGGGCGCAGCTCGCGCGGCGCGGAGGTGCTTGTCGGCAACGAGGACGTCGACGACGTCTTCACGCCGGGCGAGTTGATGAAGATCGCGCTGGCCGCCTGCAGCGGAATGGCCAGCGACGCGCCGCTGCAGCGTCGGCTCGGCGAGGACTATCAGGCGACGATCAGGGTGTCAGGGGCCGCCGACCGGGAGCAGGAGCGCTACCCGGTGCTCGAGGAGCGGATGGAACTCGACCTGTCGGGGCTGTCCGAGGACGAGGTCTCGCGGGTACTGACCGTCGTCGGGCGCGCCATCGATGCGGCCTGCACAGTCGGGCGCACGCTGAAATCCGGGACCAAAGTGACGTTTGAGGTTAGTGATGCAGGAGTTAGCTGAGGTACGGCTGACCGCATGGGTGCACGGCTACGTGCAGGGGGTCGGATTCCGGTGGTGGACGCGGTCGCGCGCCCTGGAGCTGGGGCTGACGGGGTACGCGTCGAACAGGCCCGACGGGCGTGTCCAGGTTGTCGCCCAGGGCCCTCGGGATGCCTGCCAGCGCCTGCTTGACCTGCTGGAACACGGAAGGACACCGGGGCGCGTCGAGAAAGTCGTCGCCGACTGGACAGAAGTCGGCGACGCGATAGCGGGCTTCACCGAGCGTTAGCCCTCGCGGCTGTAGTGTGGCCCATCGTGCACCTCAAGAGTCTGACGCTGAAGGGCTTCAAGTCCTTTGCTTCGCCGACGACTCTGCGCTTCGAGCCGGGCATCACATGCGTCGTCGGCCCCAACGGCTCCGGCAAGTCGAACGTGGTCGACGCGCTGACCTGGGTGATGGGCGAGCAGGGTGCCAAGACCCTGCGCGGCGGGAAGATGGAAGACGTCATCTTCGCCGGAACGTCGTCGCGGCCACCGCTTGGCCGCGCCGAGGTCACGGTGACGATCGACAACTCCGACAATTCGCTGCCGATCGAGTACTCCGAGGTGTCGATCACCCGCCGGATGTTCCGCGACGGCGGAAGTGAATACGAAATCAACGGCAGCACTTGCCGTTTGATGGATGTCCAGGAACTGCTGAGCGACTCGGGCATCGGCCGCGAGATGCACGTCATCGTCGGCCAGGGCAAGCTCTCCGAGATCCTCGAGTCCCGCCCTGAGGACCGAAGGGCGTTCATCGAAGAGGCCGCGGGCGTACTCAAGCACCGCAAGCGCAAGGAGAAGGCGGTCCGCAAGCTCGACGCGATGTCGGCCAACCTGGCGCGGCTGACGGACCTCACCACCGAGCTGCGCCGCCAGCTCAAGCCGCTCGGCAGGCAGGCCGAGATGGCGCGTCGTGCCCAGACCATTCAGGCCGACCTGCGCGACTCGCGGCTGAGGCTGGCCGCCGACGACCTGGTCACGCGCCGAGGCGAATTCGACAACACCGACCAGGCCGAGACGGCGCTTCGCCGCGAGCACGCTGAGATGACCGAACGGCTGGAGGCCGCCACCGTCGACCTCGACGCCCACGAGTCGGCGGTCGCCGGGCTCAGCGAGCGCGCCGAGGCCGCCCAGCAGAGCTGGTTTCGGCTGTCGGCGCTGGCCGAACGGGTCAGCGCGACGGTCCGCATCGCCAGTGAGCGCGCCCAGCACCTGGACACGGAGCAGGAGGCATCCAGCGGCGCCGACCCCGACGCGCTCGAGGCCGAGGCCGATGAGATCGCCGCGCATGAACGGCAGCTGCTCGCCGAACTCGCCGAGTCGCGCGACCGGCTCACCTCGGCCCGTGACGAGCTGGCAGAGCGCGAGCGCATCGCCGCCGAGGCCGAACGCGCCCACCTGGCGGCGGTGCGCGCCGAAGCCGACCGGCGTGAGGGGCTGGCCCGGCTGGCAGGCCAGGTCGACACGATGCGCACCCGCGTCGAGTCCATCGACGAGACCGTCGCGCGCCTGACGGAGACCATCGAGGAGGCGGGCACCCGCGCACAGCAGAGCAAGGCCGAGTTCGAGACCGTGCAGGGTCGCGTCGGTGAACTCGACGCTGGCGAGGTCGGGCTCGACGAACACCACGACCGGACGGTGGCCGCGCTGCGGCTCGCCGACGAACGCGTCGCCGAACTGCAGGCCGCCGAGCGCGGCGCCGAGCGTCGGGTGGCGTCGCTACGTGCCCGCATCGATGCCCTTTCGGTTGGCCTCGACCGCAAGGACGGTGCCGCGTGGTTGCAGAAAAACCTCGCCCACACAGGACTTTTCGGCTCTGTGGCGAACTTGGTCAAGGTGCGCCCCGGCTACGAGGCGGCGATTGCCGCGGTCATGGGCGCAGCGGCCGATGCCGTCGCCGCTGAGAACTTCGGTGCCGCCCGCTCCGCCGTCGCGGCGCTGAAGGCGTCCGACGGTGGACGCGCCGCGATCGTGCTCGGCGACTGGCCCGTCCACGAACCGCCCGCCGCGTTGCCGCCCGAAGGCGCGCTGTGGGCGACGGATCTGGTCGACATGCCGTCGCGGCTGCGCGGCGCGATCACGGCGATGCTTTCAGGCGTCGCGGTCGTCCGCGACATGTCGTCGGCGCTGGATCTGGTGGCCTCTCGGCCGCAGCTGCGCGCCGTCACCGTCGACGGGGATCTGGTCGGCGCGGGCTGGGTCAGCGGTGGCTCGGATCGCAAGCCGAGCACGCTCGAGATCACGTCCGAGGTGGAGAAGGCCCGCGACGAGCTCGCCGCCTCGGAGACGCAGACCAGCGAGCTGAGCGCCGCCCTTTCCGGTGCGCTGGCCGAACAGAAGGCCCGCCAGGACAGCGCCGAGCAGGCGCTGGCCGCGCTCAACGAGTCCGACGCAGCGATCTCGGCGATCTACGAACAGCTCGGCAGGCTCGGGCAGGACGCCCGCACGGCCGACGACGAATGGCAGCGGCTGATCCGGCAGCGCGACGAGCTCGAGGCAGGTCGCGGGCAGACCGTCGAGGAACTCGCCGGCCTGGAGCAGCGCCTGGCCAACGCCGAGCAGGCGCCGTTGTTCGACGCCGCGCCAACGGATCGCCAGGAAACCGTAGCGGCGGCCGAGACCGCGCGGGCCGCCGAAGTGGAGGCCCGGCTCACGGTCCGCACCGCCGAGGAGCGCGCGAATGCCGTTCGCGGGCGGGCGGATTCGCTGCGACGCGCGGCAGCAGCCGAACGCGAGGCAAGGCGTCGGGCCCAGCGGGCGCGCGAGGCCCGTGAGCACGCAGCGGCCGTCGCGGCGGCGGTTGCCGAGTCGGGCCGCGGCCTGGCGCAGCGGCTCAGTGCGACGGTGAGTGTTGCGTCGCGGCGCCGCGACGCGCTGGCAACCGAGCGCCACCAACGGATCGATTCGTTGGCCAAGGTGCGCGAGCTGGTCACCGAGTTCACTACCAAGATCGCCGGAGTCACCGAAGCACTGCACCGCGACGAGGTCGCCAAAGCCCAAGCGGCACTTCGCATCGAGCAACTCGAGCAAACCATTCTCGACCAGTTCGGGATGGCCACCGCCGACCTGATCGCCGAATACGGGCCGGATGTGCCGCTGCCGCCCTCGGAGCTGGAGATGACCGAATACGAGCAGGCCCGCGAACGGGGTGAGCAGGTCACCGCGCCCGCGCCGATGCCGTTCGATCGGCCCACCCAGGAGCGCCGCGCGAAGAAGGCCGAACGCGAACTCAACGAGCTCGGCCGGGTCAACCCGTTGGCGCTGGAGGAGTTCGCCGCGCTCGAGGAACGCTACAACTTCCTGTCCACCCAGCTCGAGGACGTCAAGGCGGCCCGCAAGGACCTTCTCGACGTCATCGCCGACGTGGACACCCGGATCCTGCAGGTGTTCATGGAGGCCTTCGTCGATGTGGAACGCGAGTTCCAGCAAGTGTTTTCGACGTTGTTCCCCGGCGGCGAGGGCAGGCTGCTGCTGACCGATCCCGAGGACATGCTGACCACCGGCATCGAGGTGGAGGCGCGACCGCCCGGCAAGAAGATCAAGCGGCTGTCGCTGCTTTCCGGCGGCGAGAAGGCACTGACCGCGGTCGCCATGCTGGTGGCCATCTTCAGGGCCAGGCCGTCGCCGTTCTACGTGATGGACGAGGTGGAGGCCGCGCTCGACGACGTCAACCTGCGCAGGCTGATCGGGCTGTTCGAGCAGCTGCGGGAGCGTTCGCAATTGATCGTCATCACGCACCAGAAGCCGACGATGGAGGTCGCCGACGCGCTGTACGGCGTGACGATGCGCGACGACGGCATCACCGCGGTGATCTCGCAGCGGATGCGGGGCCAGGAGCTGGTCACCGCGGGCTGAGCCGCGTCAGGAGATCGGTGTCAGGCCGCGACGCCTCAGCGCCGTCAGGTCGGCCGCGCCACAGCCGTGCAGACAGATCTGCAGCTCGGCGATGAAGGACTGAAGCCAATCCAGCACTGCCGCAGTCGATTCGATGGCAGGCGCAAGCAACGGGCGGGCCACCGCCACCACGTCGGCGCCCATCGCCAGCGCCTTGGCGGCGTCCATGCCGGTGCGAATGCCGCCGGACGCGACGAGGGGCACGTCGGGCAGCGTGTGCCGCACCTCCACGAGCGCCTGCGCGGTGGGGATGCCCCATTCGGCAAGGGCCGGGTGGCGGATCTCGCCGTAGCGGACGAACTGCTCGACACGGGCCCACGACGTTCCGCCCGCGCCTGCCACGTCGATGGCCGCGATCGGGCAGTCCACCAGTTCGGCCGCGGCCGCCGCGCCGATGCCGTGGCCGACTTCCTTGAGCATCACCGGATAGCCGATGGACCGCGCGACGTCGCGCAGCCGGGAGACCGATCCCGAGAAGTCGGTGTCGCCTTCGTGCTGCATGGCCTCCTGTAGCGGATTGGTATGCACCGCAAGCGCGTTCGCGCCGACCCGGTCGAGCGCGTCGACCAGCGTTGGCACCAGCTCGTCTGACAGCTGCGCCAAGCCGATGTTGCCGATCAGCAGCGCGTCGGGAGCGACATCGCGAACGGCGAAGCTCGCCGACGCGATGTCGTCGCCGAGCATGATGCGCTGCGAGCCGAGCATCATGCCGATGCCGAGCTTCTGGGCGGCCGCCGCCAGGTTGCGGTTGATGACGCCGGACAGCTCGGCGCCGCCGGTCATCGCCCCGATCAACACCGGAGCCGCCAACCGCGCCCCGAGAAACTCGGTGCCGAGGTCGACGTCGCCCAAGCTGGTTTGGGTCAGCGCGTTGTAGGGCAGCCGGAAGCGCTCGAGGCCGGTGGTCACGGTCTGGTACTCCACCGCCTCGGTCAGGCACACGTCGATGTGCCTGGCCTTGCGGGACTCCATGCCATTAGGCGCGGGGCGCATCGTCATCGTCTACCCACATTGGGACAATGACACGGTGTCCGAGGGTCTGTGGATCGCAATCGCGGTCATCGCCGTTCTGGTCGTCGCTGCTCTTGTGGTGTTCGGCCTTGTCCGATCCCGCCGCGGCAAGATCACCCTCGACTCGTCCACCAGCACAGACACTGCCACACCCGTCGACCGTTCCGGCGGGTACAGCGCATCCTCGGGCATCACGTTCACACAATCGTCAGCACCTCCGGCCGCCCCACCCGCCCCCACGGCCCCGCCGGAGCGCCTCGACACCACCGGCCTGCCCGCCGTCGGCGACGACGCCACGATCCCGCGTGACGCGCCCAAGCGGCCCATCGCCGACGTGCAGCTGCCCGAGCCGCCCACCGCGCCGGCGGCGCCTGCCGCGCCTGCCGCGCCTGAGATTCACGAGGAAGCGCCTGCTGCGCCCGATATCGGCGCCATAGCGCCCACAGAGGGCAGGCTGGAGCGGCTGCGTGGACGGCTGGCCAAGTCGCAGAACGCACTCGGCCGCAGCATGCTTGGCCTGCTCGGCGGCGGCGACCTGGATGAGGACTCCTGGGAGGCCGTAGAGGACACCCTGCTCGTCGCCGACCTGGGCTCCGTCGTCACCGACTCGGTGGTGACCGCGCTGCGTTCACGGCTGGCCAGCGGTCGGGTACGCAGCGAAGCCGACGCCCGCGCCGTGCTGCGCGAGGTGCTGGTCGCCGAATTGCACCCGGATTTGGACCGCTCGGTCAAGGCGCTGCCGCACGATCAGCATCCGTCGGTACTCCTGGTGGTCGGGGTCAACGGCACCGGCAAGACCACCACCGTCGGCAAGCTGGCCCGCGTGCTGGTCGCCGACGGGCGCCGGGTGGTGCTCGGTGCCGCCGATACCTTCCGGGCCGCCGCGGCCGACCAGCTGCAGGCCTGGGCGTCGCGGGTGGGCGCGCAGGTGGTCCGCGGCGCAGAGGGCGCCGATCCCGCATCGGTGGCGTTCGACGCCGTCGACACGGGCATCGACTCCGGCGCCGATGTCGTTCTCATCGACACCGCGGGACGGCTGCACACCAAGACCGGGCTGATGGACGAACTCGGCAAGGTCAAGCGCGTGGTGAGCAGGCGCGCGGCCGTCGACGAAGTGCTGTTGGTGCTCGACGCGACGATCGGGCAGAACGGGTTGGCGCAGGCGCGCGTGTTCGCCGACGTCGTCGACATCACCGGCGTGGTGCTGACCAAACTCGACGGCACAGCTAAGGGCGGAATCGTCTTTCGCGTGCAGCAGGAATTGGGTGTTCCGGTCAAGCTCGTCGGACTTGGCGAAGGCCCCGACGATCTCGCGCCATTCGAGCCCGAAGCGTTCGTCGACGCACTCCTCGGTTAACGAAATCGCGGCAAAAACGCGCCATGTAACACCGGCGAAACGTTTGCCGCGCATCCGTTCACACGAGCGAAACGTGCAGGCGTCCTAGACGAAACAACCACTCAGCATTGTCTTGGACCAGGTCAACGGTCGTAAAACCTTTGCGGCCCTGCCTTGTCGAAGGAGGAAACTGCGAGTGGATGGCTTCCCGATAATGGGTATCCCCGACACCGGGGATACGGCATGGATGCTGGCGAGTTCAGCACTCGTGCTGCTGATGACGCCAGGTCTGGCGTTTTTTTATGGCGGCATGGTGCGCGCCAAAGGCGTGCTGAACATGCTCATGATGAGCATCAGCGCGATGGGCGTCGTGACGGTGCTGTGGGTGCTCTACGGCTACTCGCTGTCGTTCGGAAACGACGTCGGCAATTTCGTCGGTAACCCGACGCAGTACTGGGGCCTGAAGGGTCTCATCGCGGGTAATGCCAAAGCCGCGGTTGCAGCGGACCCAAGCACGGGGACGGCCGCGGCCGACGCCGTCAACATCCCGCTCGCCGGGACGATCCCGCAGCTCGTTTTCGTGATGTTCCAGCTGATGTTCGCGATCATCACCGTCGCGCTGGTCTCCGGCGCTGTCGCCGATCGATTGAAGTTCGGCTCCTGGCTGGTCTTCGCGGGCCTGTGGGCGACATTCGTCTACTTCCCGGTTGCGCACTGGGTGTTCTGCTTCGACGGATTCACAGGCGAGACGGGCGGCTGGATTGCCAACAAGCTCAAGGCAATCGACTTCGCCGGTGGTACCGCGGTGCACATCAACTCCGGTGCCGCAGGCCTGGCGTTGTGCCTTGTCCTCGGTCGGCGCAAGGGTTGGCCCACCACGCCGATGCGGCCGCACAACCTGCCGTTCGTGATGCTGGGTGCCGGTCTGCTGTGGTTCGGCTGGTACGGGTTCAACGCCGGTTCGGCCCTGTCCTCGGGTGGTATCGCTGCGTCGACGTTCGTGACCACCACCGTGGCCACCGGAACCGCCATGCTTGCCTGGCTTCTCGTCGAGAAGATCCGTGACGGGCACCCCACCACGCTGGGTGCGGCATCGGGCATTGTCGCCGGTCTCGTCGCGATCACGCCGTCCTGTTCGTCGGTCAACGTCCTCGGCGCGCTCGTCGTCGGATTCCTCGGCGGGGCGATCTGTGCGCTGGCCGTCGGGCTGAAGTTCAAGTTCGGCTACGACGACGCTCTCGACGTGGTCGGGGTGCACATGATCGGTGGTCTCACGGGCACCCTGCTGATCGGCTTCCTCGCGGCCCCCGAGGCGCCTGCCGCCGTCAAGGGCCTGTTCTACGGTGGCGGATTTGATCAGCTGTGGCGCCAGGCAGTCGGTGCGTTCGCGGTTCTCGCGTACTCGTTCATCGTTACGACTATCTTGGCGTACATCCTGAAGTTCACCATCGGCCTGCGCCTCGGTGAAGAAGACGAGTCCGACGGCATCGACGAGGCCGAGCACGCTGAAACCGGCTACGACTTCGCTACGGTCGGAAGCAGTTCGGTTCTCGGTCGACCCGGCGCGGAGGAATGAGGAATATGAAGCTGATTACTGCGATCGTCAAGCCGTTCACGCTCGAAGACGTCAAGACCGGCCTCGAGCAGACGGGCATTCTCGGAATGACCGTCAGCGAGGTGCAGGGCTATGGACGGCAGAAGGGCCACACCGAGGTCTATCGCGGTGCCGAGTACTCCGTCGACTTCGTGCCGAAGGTGCGCATCGAGGTGCTCGTCGACGACTCCGCGGTCGACAAGGTGGTGGACGTGATCGTCCAGGCCGCTCGCACCGGCAAGATCGGTGACGGCAAGGTGTGGGTCAGCCCTGTCGATACGGTCGTCCGCGTGCGCACCGGCGAGCGGGGGTCCGACGCCCTCTAACCAGTGAAGTGAGACGTCGTCTCCCGGCCATTGCACCGTGTGAGCGTTAATAGGTAAAGGCCCGGGGGAGGACACGAAATGACAAAGCAGAAACGAGATTCCGCCGTCGGCGCCTCCCAATCGGAGGCTCCGGCGGCGGGCTTGTCAAAAGCGGCGACCGACCTGACCGCTGCCGTCGAACAACTGCTGTCCCGCTCCCATCACCTGGATTCGGCGGCGCTGCGCGACGCCTTGCTCGACCTGCACGAGTTCTGGCTCTCGACCAAGGCCACCGAGATCGGAGTCACCGAGACCAGTGGCTTCGCCATCGTCGCCACCGGCGGCCTCGGCCGGGGGGAACTGCTGCCGTACTCCGACCTCGACCTGATGCTGCTGCACGACAATCAGCGCAAGGACGTGGTCAGCGACGTCGCCGAAAAGCTGTGGTACCCGTTGTGGGACGCCAACATTCGGCTTGACCACAGCGTGCGAACCGTTGCCGAGGCGCTCAAGGTCGCCGGTGAGGACATCTCGGCCGGCTTGGCGATGCTCGAGGTGCGCCACATCGCGGGCGACTCCGATTTGTCGTCGCTGCTGGTCGGTGGTGCGCGTCGGCAGTGGCGCACCGGAATCGCTTCGCGCTTCGACGAACTCGTCGAACACACCAAAGCACGCTGGCAGCGCAGCGGCCAGATCGCACATCGCGCAGAGCCCGACCTCAAGACCGGCCGCGGTGGGCTGCGCGATGTGCAGTTGCTCAACGCGCTGGCGATCGCCCAACTGGCCGACGTCTATCCGAGCCGGTCGCTGGCCTCGCCGACCGAAACCCTCGGCGAGGCGCACCTGGCCCTGCTGAACGTCCGCACCGAACTACACCGGGTTTCCGGCCGCGGCCGTGAACTCGTGCTGGCCCAGCACGCCGACGAAATCGGCGCGGCGCTGCGCATCGGCGACCGATTCGACTTGGCGCGCATGCTTTCCGACGCCGCCCGCACGATCAGTTTCTATGTCGACGCCGGGCTGCGCACAGCTGCGAACGCACTCCCGCGCCGGGGGTTCGCCGCCCTGCGACGGCCGGTGCGCCGCCCGCTCGACGAGGGCGTCATCGAGTTCGCCGGCGAAGTCATCCTCGCCCGCGATGCCCGCCCGGAACGCGATCCCGGCTTGATCCTGCGGGTGGCTGCGGCGTCGGCCACCACCGGCCTGCCGATGGCCGCATCGACGTTGGCGCGGCTGAGCGAGAACGCGCCCGAACTGCGGACGCCGTGGCCGGCGCAGGCGCTGAACGATCTGCTGGTGATGCTGGCCGCGGGGCCGTCCGCGGTGGCCACCATCGAGGCGCTCGACCGCACCGGTCTGTGGGGCAGGCTGTTCCCGGAGTGGGGTGCGGTGCGCGACCTACCTCCGCGCGACGTCGTGCACATCTGGACAGTCGACCGCCATCTCGTCGAAACCGTATCGCGGGCAAGCGCATTCACCACTCGCGTCTCTCGCCCCGATCTGCTGTTGCTCGGTGCGCTGTGCCACGACATCGGCAAGGGCAGGGGCGGTGACCACAGTGTCATCGGGGCCGAACTCGCCACCCAGATCGGGACCAGGCTGGGGCTGTGGCCGTCGGACATCGAGCTGCTGTCCAAGGTGGTGCGCCACCACCTGCTGCTGCCGCACACCGCGACCCGACGTGATCTGCAGGACCCGAAGACCATCGAAACGGTTATCGACGCGCTCGAGGGTGACGCGGTACTGCTGGAGCTGTTGGCTGTGCTCGCCGAGGCCGATTCGTTGGCCACCGGGCCAGGCGTGTGGGGCGACTGGAAGGCGTCGCTGATCGGAGACCTGGTGCGCCGCTGCAGGCTCGTCATGGCGGGCGAGCCATTGCCGCAGCCCGATCCCATTGACCCACGCTATCTTTCGCTGGCATCGACCGTTGGCGTGCATGTCGAGCTGACTGCAGGGGACAGCCCGCATATCTACCACGTGACGATGATCGCGCCAGACCGGCGTGGGCTGCTGTCGAAGGCCGCCGGTGTGCTGGCGCTGAACTCGCTGCGGGTGCACTCGGCGTCGGTCAACGGGCACGAAGGCTCGGCGATCAACACGTTCGTGGTATCACCGCATTTCGGTTCGCCGCCTGCCGCGGAGCTGTTGCGCCAGCAGCTCATCCTTGCCCTCGATGGCGAGCTCGACGTGCTCGAGTCGCTGGACCGCCGCGACCGGGACGCCGCACAGCACGGCACGGCGCGCGCCGGTGAAGTGCTGGCCGCAGTGCCCATCGGCCATGCAGCGGCGCCGCCGAGGATCCTGTGGTCCGAGGGCGCTCAACCCGACGAGCTCGTCGTGCAGATCCGGTCCACCGACCGCGCGGGCCTGCTGGCGCGGCTCACGGCGGTGTTCGAGCGCGATGGTGTGGACATCGCGTGGGCGAAGGTCACCACGCTGGGCGCGTCGGTCGTCGACCTGTTCGGGATCACCGCTGCCGGCGACGGCGCCGCGATCCGCGACGAAATCGAAAAGGATCTCTACGCCGTGCTGCCCACCCCGCCACCCGCGAAGCCGGTCAGCGAAGCCAGCTGATCGTCTGTTTTTGGGATCGGTAGTCGTCCTGACGATGTCTACTTGCCGGTGACGACGCCAACGAGGCGGCGCACAGGACCCAAGGAAAACCTGACGATGCACAACACCCAGAACCGCAAGCGAATCGTTGCGGGGGCGCTGCTGTCCGCAGGCCTGGCGGCTGCCGGCCTCGGGCTGGCCGCCGAAGCCAACGCCACCGGGCCGGTCGGCCCACTCACCTGGTGTCCTGGGCAACCCTTGCCGAAACCGGACGTCACCTGGAACACGAACGCCTGTCACACGTACTACTACGTCAATCCGGGGCAGGGGAACGTCGGGGACGGTTCCAACGGCGGTATCAACAACGTGTGGGAGGGGGCCAATCCGCCCGACGGTCCGGGTCCGGCGGGCCCCATCGCGCACAAGTGGTGCCCGGGCCAGCCCCTGCCGAACGATGGGACCAGTGCCGACGGAGTACCACACATGGTCGATTGGGACATGACGGTCTGCCACACCTATTACGGCGTCGGCTACCGGCAGGGCAACGTCGGTGACTACATCTGGGATGCCGCGGGCGGGCCGCCTCCGCCGCCGCCCCAATGCCCCCCGATCGCGTTCATGTGCCCATGACGCCGGTCAACGGCTGAATGCGGCCCGACCATCGACTCCGGCTAGGCTGGCGTGCGTGTTTGAATCCCTGTCCGACCGGCTGACCGGAGTCCTGTCGGGTCTGCGCGGCAAGGGCCGGTTGACCGACGCCGACATCGACGCGACCACCCGCGAGATCCGGCTGGCGCTGCTGGAGGCCGACGTCTCGCTGCCCGTGGTGCGCGCGTTCGTCGCCCGCATCAAGGAGCGCTCACGGGGCGCGGAGGTCTCCGCCGCGCTGAACCCGGCCCAGCAGGTCGTCAAGATCGTCAACGACGAACTCATCGGCATCCTCGGCGGCCAGACCCGCCAACTGGCGTTCGCCAAGACCCCGCCGACCGTGGTGATGCTGGCGGGTCTGCAGGGCTCCGGTAAGACCACGCTGGCCGGAAAGCTCGCGAAATGGCTTCGCGGCCAAGGTCATACACCACTACTGGTGGCCGCTGACCTGCAGCGCCCCGGTGCGGTGAACCAGCTGCAGGTCGTCGGCGGGCAAGCAGGCGTCGAGGTCTTCGCTCCGCACCCTGGCACCTCCGCCGCCGGTGACCCGGATGCAGCGCCCGGCGATCCCGTGAAGGTGTCCGCGGACGGCCTGGCCGAGGCGCGGGCCAAGCACTACGACGTGGTCATCGTCGACACCGCGGGCCGGCTCGGCATCGACGAGGAGCTGATGGCGCAGGCCGCCGCGATCCGCGAGGCCGTCGACCCCGACGAGGTGCTGTTCGTCGTCGACGCGATGATCGGCCAGGACGCGGTGACCACCGCGGAGGCTTTCCGCGAGGGCGTCGGGTTCACCGGCGTGGTCCTCACCAAGCTGGACGGCGATGCCCGCGGCGGCGCCGCATTGTCGGTGCGCGAGGTCACCGGCGTCCCGATCCTGTTCGCGTCCGCGGGCGAGAAGCTGGACGACTTCGACGTCTTCCACCCCGACCGGATGGCCGGCCGCATCCTCGGGATGGGCGACGTGCTGACCCTCATCGAGCAGGCTGAGCAGGTCTTCGACGCGCAGCAGGCCGAGGAGGCCGCCGCCAAGATCGGTTCGGGCGAGCTGACGCTGGAGGATTTCCTCGAGCAGATGCTCGCCATCCGCAAGATGGGCCCGATCGGCAACCTGCTGGGCATGCTGCCCGGTGCCGGCCAGATGAAGGACGCGCTCGCCGCGGTCGACGACAGCCACCTCGACCGGGTGCAGGCCATCATTCGCGGCATGACGCCGCAGGAGCGGGCCGAACCCAAGATCATCAACGCGTCGCGCCGGCTGCGCATCGCCAACGGCTCCGGGGTGACGGTTTCCGAGGTGAACCAGCTCGTCGACCGCTTCTTCGAGGCCCGCAAGATGATGTCGCAGATGGCGGGGCAGATGGGAATGCCGTTCGGCCGCAAGGGTTCTTCGCGCAAGAACGCGAAGAACAAGAAGAAGGGCAAGAAGGGCGGACGGGGCCCGACGCCGCCGAAGGTGAAGAGCCCCTTCGGAGCCGGTGTGCCGGACGGATTCCCCGACCTGTCCAACATGCCGAAGGGTCTCGACGAGTTGCCGCCGGGGCTGGCCGACATCGATCTGTCAAAGCTGAAATTCCCCAAGAATTAAGCGGGACAACTGACTTGGTGACCTTCACCGCGCTCCACATCCGTGGCCGGGCATTGCCCGATGGGGAGCAGGTCCAGTGGTGGATCGTCGACGGCGTCCTGAGCGCCGAACCGGTGGCGGGTGCCGAGACCGTCTTCGACGGCGGCTGGATCATTCCCGGCCTCGTCGACGCGCACTGCCACGTCGGTCTCGGCGCACACGGGCCGGTCGAAGACATCGCCGAGTGCGTCGAGCAGGCCGAAACAGAACGCGGCGTCGGCGCCCTGCTGTTGCGTGACTGCGGCTCGCCGATCGACACCCGCAGCCTCGACGACCGCGATGACCTTCCGCGCATCATCCGGCACGGGCGTCATCTGGCCCGGCCGAAGCGGTACCAGCGCGGTTTCGCGATCGAACTGGAAGACGAGTCGCAACTCCCCGATGCGGTGGCCGAGCAGGCGCGGTGGGGCGACGGCTGGGTCAAGCTCGTAGGCGACTGGATCGACAGAGAGGTCGGTGACCTGGCGCCGCTGTGGTCCGACGACGTGCTCAAGTCCGCGATTGCCGCCGCGCACGCCGAAGGCGCCCGCGTCACCGCGCACGTGTTCAGTGAGGATGCGCTGCCGGGCCTGATCAACGCGGGCATCGACTGCATCGAGCACGGCACGGGCCTGACCGACGACACCGTCGAACTGATGGTCGAGCACGGCACCGCGCTGGTGCCGACACTGATCAACGTCGAAAACTTCCCCGGCATCGCCGATGCGGCCGAAAAGTATCCGGCCTACGCCAGTCACATGCGCGATCTGTACGAGCGGTGCAGGCCGCGGATCGCCGCGGCGCATGATGCGGGCGTGCCGATCTTTGCGGGCACCGACGCGGGCAGCATGGTCGCGCACGGCCGGATCGGCGACGAGATCGATGCGCTGAAGCGGGTCGGGATGACGCCGACCGAGGCGCTGGGTGCCGCCAGCTGGACCGCGCGGGAATGGCTCGGCAGGCCGACGCTCGAGCACGGCGCTCCTGCCGATCTGATCTGTTACGCCGACGACCCACGGGCGGGCGCGGCCGTCATCAACGATCCCGCAGTCGTGGTTCTGCGTGGCCGCATCTTCTGAGGCGTGGCTGCGACGCGCAGCGGTCTCGATCACGGCCGTGGTCACCCTGGTGTGCGGTACTGCGCCGGCCGTCGCCGACCCAAACGCGCTGTGGGACGTCGTGCACGGCCAATGTGTGCCCGACGAGCGGGCCGCCGACGCCCCCGCGCCGTGCGCGATGGTCGACCTGGATGGTGGCGAACGCCGTGGCTACGCGGTGCTCAAGGACCTGGTCGGCGCGACGCAGTTCCTGCTGATCCCCACCGACCGCATCGACGGCATCGAGAGCCCGCAGATCCTCGGCCCAGACGCGCCGAACTACTTCGCCGCGGCGTGGCGCGCCCGCTCCTTCGTCGAACAGCGCGCAGGACGCGCGCTGCCCCGCGACTGGATCAGCCTGGCCATCAACTCGGCCGCTTCCCGGACGCAGAACCAGTTGCACATTCACATCGACTGCGTGCGCGCCGACGTGCACCAGGCGCTGGCCGCCCACGCCGAAGACATCGGGGCGACCTGGGCACCCTTCCCGGTGGCGCTGGCCGGTCATCAGTACCGGGCGATGGCCGAGTGGGCCCAGGATCTCGACGCCGTGAACCCATTCGACGTGCTCGCCGCGAGCCTGCCGGCCGACGACCCCATGGGAACGCAAACCCTGGTGGTGGTCGGAATCACCGGGGCCGACGGGCGGCCGGGTTTCGTGCTGCTGGCGGGCCGTGCGGAACCAGCCGACCCTGACAGCGGCAGTGGTGAGGATCTGCAGGACCACGCAGCCTGTCCGCCGCCTGCCGAGGTGATGGGCAAATAGTCCACCCCGCTAGGGCTGCGCGAAGCCCCAATCGAACAGGCCGATGGCCTGGCCGTACAGGTCTCCGTCGCCGTACATCTCGACGACGATGAGCCGCCGGTTGCCGCGCTGGGCGGCGGCGACGAACGTGTGGTGCGCGAGATTGGTGAACCCCGTCTTGCCCGCGATCGTGCCGGGGTAGCGCGTCAGCAGCTCGTTCTGGCTGGTGATGGTCTTGCCGGGGAACTCGGCGGACCGCTCCTGAAAGATCTGCGCGATCAGGGGATAGGTCAGTGCGGCGCGGTAGATCACCGCGAGGTCGTGCGGTGTCGTCGTCGTCTCCCAGCCGGGTCCGTCCAGCCCTGACGGCGACGAGGCCTTGGTGCTTCTTGCGCCAAGCATGGCGGCCTTACGGGTCATCGCCGCGACGGCGACCTGCTGGCCGCCGAGCATGTCGGCGAGCATGTTCGCCGCGTCGTTGCCGGACACCATCAGCAGCGCCTCGAGCAGCTGACGAGTGGTGTAGTAGTCGCCCGGCGTCAATCCGACGCAGGAACACTCGACCTCGGTGTGGGACTGGTTGGCGCGCGCGTAGTTGTCGGGTCGCAGGTGGTCGAGCACGACCATCGCCAGCAGCGGCTTGATCGTGCTCGCGGGCGCGTGTTGTGCGTACGGGTCACGGGACGCCAGGATGCGGCCCGTGTCGAGGTCGGCCAGCAGCCAGGCCTCGGCGGGGCCGTCGGGCAGTGCTACCGCACCAGCGGGCTGGACGGCCGGCTCAGCGGCCGCGGTCGGGCCGACGACCGCGGAGCTCGCGAACGCGAGCGCGGTTACCAAGGCGGCCAACATCTTTCGCACGGGCGCCGAGCGTATCCTGTGCAGAGAATGTATTCCGCCGCGCGGCGGTCTCGAATCCGTTGCAGATCAACAACTTTTGATGCTTCAGGCGGCTAGAGCGAGGCGACGCTCGCCTGTCCGCCCTGTGCGAAGCCCCAGTCGAACAGGCCCATGGCCTGATCCCAATACGTCGGGCCACCTTCTTTGATCAGCCCGTACATCATGGCGATCACCAGCCGGCGCCCGCCGCGGTCGGCGGCTGCGACGAACGTCTTCTTCGCCGCGTCGGTGAATCCGGTCTTGCCACCGAGCGTGCCTGGATACCGCGCCAGCAGCTCGTCGTCGTTGACGATCGGCTTGTCACCCGCGTCGGTCGGGAACGTCGCCGCGGGCTGCGCGATGATCTGGGCGAAGACCGGATTGGCCAGCGCGGCACGGAAGATCACGGCCAGGTCGTGCGGCGTGGTGGCACCGGAGCCTGCCGCCCCGTCGAGTCCCGACGGTGTGGCCGCGTGTGTGCCGAGCGCGCCGATCGAGGCCGCCTTGGCGTTCATCTTGGCGACCGCGGTGTCGTAGCCGCCGATCATGTCGGCCAGCGCAGTGGCCGCGTCGTTGCCCGACATGAGCAGGATCGCATCGAGCAACTGGCGCGCGGTGTAGGTGCGGCCGGGCTTGATACCTGCGCAGCTGCACTCGACGTGGGTGTCGGCCTCGGTGCCGACGACCGTCGCATCGAGATTGGGCAGCTCGTCGAGCGCGGTCAGCACCAGAAGGGTCTTGATCGTGCTCGCGGGCGGGTGAGGGATGTTCATGTCGCGCTCGGCGAGCACCTGGCCGGTGTCCATGTCCGCGACGACCCACGCCGGAGCGGGACCCTCTGGCGGCTGCGCGACATTGCCGACCGGTTCGATTGTCGGCTCCGCCTCGGTGACGGGCGCCACCGACAGAAAGAACAGACTCACGGACGCGGCAATGACAGTGATGAACCTCCCCATGGGTCCAGCAGCCTAACCCTGGTGCCTGGAGGGCGGCTGTCCGGTGTTCAATCGACGCATGCTGAGCCTGCAAGAGATCTCCGACCGCCTCGAACTGCAACATCTGCTGATCAGCTACTCCGAGGCCATCGACCGGCGCGAGTTCGACGAGCTGGATGCGATCTTCATTGCCGACGCATACATCGACTACCGCGACACCGGCGGGATCGACGGCAAGTACCCGCAGATCAAGGAATGGCTGGCCGAGACGCTGCCCACTTATTTCGAGCGGAATGCCCACATGCTGGGCCTACCGGCGATCACGCTCGCGGGCGACACGGCCACCGCCCGCACGTTCTGCTTCAACCCGATGGTGCTCAAGGGGGAGAAACCCAAGGTCATGCAGGTGGGGGTCTGGTACGACGACGAGTTCGTCCGCACCCCCGACGGCTGGCGGTTGTCCCGCCGCGTCGAGATCAAGTGCTACGACAAGATCCTGTGACGATCGCCTGCCGGCGCGATTTTTGCCGGTAGGGGGCGTTCTGGCACAATGGGCGGCTGTCTGCCGCACGACTCCGGCTGTGCGTCGGTCACACACGTAAGGCAAAACCGGATCCGGGCATCCCGCCCGAGATCGCTGAATTGCAGCGTGGCAATCTCGAGGAGAAGTCGCTCAACCATGGCTGTCAAGATCAAGCTCACCCGGCTTGGCAAGATCCGCAATCCCCAGTACCGCATCGCCGTCGCCGACGCGCGCACCCGCCGCGACGGCCGCTCCATCGAGGTCATCGGCCGCTACCACCCCAAGGAAGACCCGAGCCTCATCGAGATCGACTCGGAGCGCGCCCAGTACTGGCTGGGCGTCGGCGCGCAGCCCACCGAGCCCGTTCTGGCGCTGCTGAAGATCACCGGCGACTGGCAGAAGTTCAAGGGTCTGCCGGGCGCGGAGGGCACGCTCAAGATCAAGGAGCCCAAGCCCAGCAAGCTGGATCTGTTCAACGCCGCGCTCGCGGAGGCCGACGGCGGCCCCAGCACCGAGGCCACCACGGCCAAGAAGAAGAAGGCGCCCGCCAAGAAGGCCGCAAAGGCTGCGGCGGAGACCGCTGAAACCGAGTCCGCGCCGATCAAGGACGAGTCCGAGCCCGCCGCTGAAGGGGCTGACGCCGCCGCGCCCGCCGAGCAGGCCGACGAATCGTGAGCTCGGTCGTCGTCGACGCTGTCGAGCACCTGGTTCGCGGCATCGTGGACAACCCCGACGACGTCCGGGTCGACATGGTGACCTCCCGCCGCGGCCGCACCGTCGAGGTGCACGTGCATCCCGACGACCTCGGCAAGGTCATCGGCCGGGGCGGCCGGACGGCTACCGCGTTGCGTACGCTGGTCGCAGGCATCGGCGGTCGGGGCATCCGTGTCGACGTGGTGGACACCGACCAGTAGCGCTCCGATGGACCTGGTGGTCGGGCGGGTCGTCAAGGCGCACGGCGTCACCGGTGAGGTGACCGTCGAGGTTCGCACCGATGATCCGGACAGTCGTTTCGCGCCGGGCACCCGATTGCGGGCACGGTCGAAGAACGGGCCGGAGCGCACCTATGTCGTCGACTCCGCGCGCGAGCACAGCGGCCGGCTGCTGGTGCGGCTGGAGGGCGTGACCGACCGAAACGCAGCGGATGCGTTGCGGGGCAACCTCTTTCTCGTCGACTCGGACGACCTGCCCCCGATCGACGACCCCGACGAGTTCTACGACCACCAGCTCGAGGGGCTGCGGGTGGTGACGACGGACGGGCGTTTGGTCGGCAATGTCAACGAGGTTCTGCACACCGGGGCAGGGGAGCTGTTGTCGGTGACGTCGGAGGCGGGTACCGAAATACTGGTGCCGTTCGTCAGCGCGATCGTCACTGAGGTGTCGCTGGCGAACCAGACGGTCGAGATCGACCCGCCCGAGGGTCTGCTGGAGTTGAGCTGACCCATGCGCATCGACGTGGTGACGATCTTCCCCGACTACCTTGATCCGCTTCGGCAATCGTTGCCCGGCAAAGCGATCGAGGCGGGCATCGTCGATCTAGGTGTGCACGACCTGCGCCGGTGGACACACGACGTACATCGCTCCGTCGACGACTCGCCGTACGGCGGCGGTCCGGGAATGGTGATGAGGGCGCCCGTGTGGGGTGAGGCGCTAGACGAAATTTGTTCGTCAGCAACGCTTCTCGTCGTCCCGACACCTGCAGGCCGGTTGTTCACGCAGGCGTCGGCGCAACGCTGGTGCGGCGAGTCGCACCTGGTGTTCGCGTGCGGCCGCTACGAAGGCATCGACCAGCGCGTGATGGACGATGCGGCTCGGCGGATGCGCGTCGAAGAGGTGTCGATCGGCGACTACGTGCTACCCGGCGGCGAGTCTGCCGCGCTGGTGATGATCGAGGCCGTCGTGCGTCTGCTTCCCGACGTGCTGGGCAATCCCGCGTCGCACCAAGAGGATTCGCACTCCGACGGCAAGCTCGAGGGCCCCAGTTACACCCGGCCGCCGAGCTGGCGAGGGTTGGACGTGCCCGATGTGTTGCTGTCAGGAGACCACGCGAAGGTGGCGGAGTGGCGACGCCGGCAGGGGCTGGCGCGCACCCGGGAGCGGCGCCCCGACCTGATCGGCGACGACTAGATCCTCCCGCCGGGGAACATCGTCTTGACCGCCTGCGTGATCGTGGTCCGCGCGTCGGCGTCATCGTCG
Organism: uncultured Actinomycetota bacterium; assembly: GCA_963813275.1. GTDB lineage: Bacteria > Actinomycetota > Actinomycetes > Mycobacteriales > Mycobacteriaceae > Mycobacterium. Next base: position 1,109,986 of record CAWEYH010000014.1, read on the forward strand.
GGTTCCAGCGAGCCGATCGCCATCACGTAGCGGCGGTCAGGACCGATCACGCCGGTGGACACGTGCAACTGGTTGTCGCCGTTCCAGCAGCAGAACCAGCCCTGCTTGACGGCGACGGGCTCACCGTAGAGGCCTTCGGGGATCCCGAAGCGTTGCGGGTAGCCGTCGTCACCGGTCGGCGTTGACTGTGCGAGGTTGCCCATGATGACGTTGACCTGTTCGGGCGGCAGCCCGCCGCTACCGTCCAGCAGCATGTCGTAGTAGCGGACCAGATCGCGTGCGGTGCTCAGCGTGACGTCCCAGTGCCCGTTGTAGGGCGGCGTCGTGCCCGTCAACCCGTACCGCGCCACGACCCGGGTGATGATCGCGCTGCCACCGCTGCGGTTCCAGAAGTTCTCCGCCGCGCTGTCGTCGGAGGACCGCAGCATGACGTCGAGCGACTTGCGGTCGGCGGGAGAGAGCGTCGTCTGGCCCTTCGACTCCTGCAGCAGCAGGTCGTCGGCGATGAACAGCTTGACCACCGATGCGATGGGGAAGGGCTTGTTGTCGCCGTTGGAGACGGTCTGGTCAGTGTTGCGGTCCAGCACGACGGTTTCGATGTCGGCGCCGGACTTCGCCGCTTCCGCCGTGGCCTGCCTGGTGCGGGCATCGAGGCCGGCGAACGCCGCGGCGGGCTGGTCGGGCTGGGCGGCTGGCGGTGGCGCCACGCTTCCCTGCGGCGCCACGATCGTCAACTGCGGTGGTTGTGGATCATCGGGCGGAGTTCCATAGACCCGTGCCTCGCAACCGGAAACGACCAGCACCGCGCACACGATGGCTGCGGTCGCCGTCGCCCGTATCGACGGCCGCCGACGCATAGCCCTCCTTCAAGAGATCCTGAACCTCGGGGGAGCGGGGGCTCGCCGCGCTGCGCCCTCCGAGGCAGCTTAACGCCTGCGCCGTCGTTCGCTCGACCGGTGACGGCTAGATCTTCCCGCCGGGGAACATTGTCTTGACCGCCTGGGTGATGGTCGCGCGCGCCGCGTCCGCGCTTGCCGGCTGGTCGGAGCCGATCGCCATGACGTAGCGGTGGTCGGGCCCGATGATGCCGGTGGACAGGTGCATCCAGTCGCTGCCGATGCAGCACATCCAGCCCTGTTTGACCGCGACCGGCTCGGCGTAGAGCCCCTCGGGAATGCCGAATCGCTGCGGGTAGACGCCTCCCGGCATCATTCCGTCGATCGCGGTCGGACTGGACTGGGCCAGGTTGTCGACGATCATGTCGGCCTTGTCGAGGGGCAGCCCGCCCGCGCCGGACAGCATCATGTCGTAGTAGCGCACCAGGTCGGCGGCGGTGCTGATGGTGTTGAACCATAGGCCGTTGTCCGGCGGCCTTGTGCCGCTGAGGCCGTAGCGGGCCGCGACGCGCGTGATGATCTCGCTGCCGCCGCCCCGATTCCAGAAGACCTCTGCGGCGCTGTCGTCGGATGAGCGCAACATGGACTCGAACATCTTCTGGTCGTCCGGCGAGAGCGGCGGACTTCTCAGCAGCAGGTCGTCGGCGATGAACAGCTTGACGACCGACGCGATCGCGATGCCCCTGCCGTTGCCGTTGGTCACCCGCTGTCCCGTCGAGCGGTCCAGCACGACGGTGGTGATGTCGGCGCCCTTTGCTGCGGCGTCGGCCGTGGCCTGCTTGGTGCGGGCATCGAGGCCGGCGAAGGTCGCGGCGGCTTCGTCGGGTGAGGCCTCAGGCAGCGGGGCCATCGGACCCTGCAGAGCCACGACGGTCAGCGGCGGTGCGGCCGGGTCCACCGGCGGCGGTGTGCCATACACCCGGGCTTCGCAGCCGGTGACAGCCAGCACCACCGCGACAACCGCGACAAGCCTCGACGGCCGCCGACGCATACGTCTCCTCCAACGGATCCGGAGCAGGGAAACGGGCAAGCCGACTGCCGCCCGCCCGTACAGCGAAGCCTAACCGGTCGGTACTGGTCATGCGCATCCGAACCTGGTACCGGCGCGTCGATGCCGCGCTGAGCCGCGATTTCACTGCATGCGCCCCCATCTGGCACAATTGACCAGTTGTCTGTGCGGAGCGTGGAGGCGGTTGGCCGTCCGCCGCGAGATGCAGCAGATACGCCCGAATCCATCGGCGCGGCGACGCGTAACCACCGCGGGGCCGCCGATGGCCGCGAACACGCGAATAGCAAGGATAAGGAAGAGTCACCGATGAACACGCTGGACTTCATCGACCAGTCGTCGCTGCGCGATGATATTCCGCACTTCAGCGCCGGAGACACCGTCAACGTGCACGTCAAGGTCATCGAGGGCGCCAAGGAGCGCATCCAGGTGTTCAAGGGTGTCGTGCTGCGCCGCCAGGGCGGCGGCATTCGCGAGACCTTCACCGTCCGCAAGGAGAGCTACGGCGTCGGCGTCGAGCGGACGTTCCCCGTCCACTCGCCCAACATCGACCACATCGACGTTGTGACCCGTGGCGATGTCCGCCGCGCGAAGCTGTACTACCTGCGCGAACTGCGCGGTAAGAAGGCGAAGATCAAGGAAAAGCGCTGACGTCGCACGCGACCGGACGCCGCCGAAGCGCGGTGGCCATCGTCGTCGTGGATACGCTGATCCCGTGACCGGAACCGCGGACTCCCCAGAATCACCATCCGAGCACTCGCTCGACACCGAAGACTCCGAGGCGACCGACGAGGCGGCCGAGGCCGCCGACAAGTCGAAGCGCAGGCGCGGGGCGCTGCGCGAGGGCGTCATTCTCGTGGTTGTCGCGGTCGGCCTCTACTACTTGATGCTGACGTTCATCGCCCGGCCGTACCTCATCCCGTCGGAGTCGATGGAACCCACGCTGCACGGCTGCACCGGCTGCGTCGGCGACCGCATCATGGTCGACAAGCTGACCTACCGGTTCTCCGAGCCGAAGCCCGGCGACGTCATCGTCTTCAAGGGTCCGCCGAACTGGAACATCGGCTACAAGTCGATCCGTTCGCACAACGCCGCGGTGCGAGCGGCCCAAGATGCCCTTTCCTTCATCGGGTTCGTGCCACCGGACGAGAATGACCTGGTCAAGCGGGTGATAGCGGTGGGTGGCCAGACTGTCGAGTGTCGGCAGGCGACGGGGTTGACCGTCGACGGTAAGCCGGTGAACGAGCCCTACCTCGACCTGAAGACGATGGCCGTCCCCGATCCGAGCGCCTACCGGTGCCTGGGATTCGAGTTCGGCCCCCTCAAGGTGCCCGACGGACGGGTGTGGGTCATGGGGGACAACCGCACGCATTCCGCCGATTCGCGTCTGCACTGCGCCGACAATCCCGCCGATTTCCAGAGCGGGATTCGATGCACCGGCGACCCGAACGCTGGAACCATTCCGCTGAAGAATGTCATCGGAAAAGCGCGGTTCATCGCGTGGCCGCCCGGGCGATGGGGTTTGGTGCGCGCGGTAGACCCGCAGACCCAATAGGGGAGGCGGCGATGAGCGTCTTGCGCGAAGAGCAGAGGGCCTGAGTGCCGGCGACCTGGCCGCCCCGAGCGGTGATCCGCAAGTCCTCTGGACTGCGCACCCTGGAGTCCGCGCTGTATCGCGGCGGCCTGGGCCCGGTGGCCGGCGTCGACGAGGTGGGTCGCGGCGCCTGTGCAGGTCCCCTGGTTGTCGCGGCGTGCGTCCTTGGCCCGAACCGATTGGAGAGCCTGTCGGCGCTCGACGATTCCAAGAAACTCACCGAGAAGGAGCGCGAACGGCTGTTTCCCCTGATCCGGCGGTACGCGCTGGCATATCACGTGGTGTTCATCCCGTCCGTCGAGGTGGACCGGCGCGGAGTACATGTGGCCAATATCGAGGGAATGCGGCGGGCGGTCGCGGGCCTGTCGCTGCGGCCGGGATATGTGCTCAGTGACGGGTTCCGGGTGCCCGGCCTCGCGGTGCCGTCGCTGCCCGTGGTGGGGGGTGACGCGGCCGCGGCCTGTATCGCCGCCGCGAGTGTGCTGGCCAAGGTCAGCCGCGACCGGCTGATGGTCAAGATGGAGGCCGAACACCCTGGCTACGGGTTCGCCGAGCACAAGGGCTACAGCACCCCGGCCCACGGGGCCGCGCTGGCCCGGCTGGGGCCATGCAGCCAGCACCGATACTCGTTCATCAATGTCCGCCGCGTGGCAACGCCGACCGGCACCAAGGTGGTGACGGAGTTCGTGGGCGACTGCGAACCGGCGCGGCACGGCGAAGTCGGGTGGGGGAAGATGGATATAGACCAACACGAAGGACAGCTGAAGCGATGAGTGCCGAAGATCTCGAGAAATACGAAACCGAGATGGAGCTCTCGCTGTACCGCGAATACAAGGACATCGTCGGGCAGTTCAGCTACGTCGTGGAAACGGAACGCCGGTTTTATCTGGCAAACAGCGTGGAGCTGGTGCCGCGCAACGCCGAAGGCGAGGTGTACTTCGAACTGCGCCTGGCCGACGCCTGGGTGTGGGACATGTACCGGCCCGCCCGGTTCGTCAAGCAGGTGCGGGTGATCACGTTCAAGGACGTGAACATCGAAGAGGTGGAGAAACCCGAGCTGCGGCTCCCGGAGTAGGCGCTCAGCCGGTGGCGGTGGGCTTGAGGTGCTCGCCGAAGAATGCGAACACCCGCGACCAGGCGTCGTTCTCCGCTGCCTCGTTGTAGCCGAAGCCGGTGACGCGGATCAGCGGTTGCGCGGGCAATTTGTTTGCGAAGCTGTGCCCGGCGCCGGGGTAGGCCTTGATGTCGGCGGGGATGTTCTTCTCGTCGACGACCTTGCGAAGTCGGTCGGCCGCGCCGATACCGATCGGGTCGCGGGCGCCGAAGCTGGCCACAATCGGGCATGCGCCGTCCAGCGTCGCGCTGAGATCCCGTGGCAGCGGAGTGCCATAGAACGGGGCTGAGGCGCCGAACCCCTTGGGGGACAACACCAGTGCGAACTGGCCGCCCATGCAGAAGCCTGCGATGCCGACGGCGCCCGATGCCTGCGGCAATGCGAGCAGGTGATCGCGAGCGGCCAGGATGTCGTCGAGTGCACGGCCACGTTTGGTCAACAGCTCGCGGAAGACACGCGTGATGCAGCGGACCCGGCCGCCGCGCGCGAACATATTCGGCGTGATGGCGATGTACCCCGCCGCGGCGACCCGGCGCGAGATCCGCTCGTTGTCGGGTCCGTAACCGATCGCATCGTGCACCAACACGACTCCGGGCCAAGGCCCTTGCCCGTCGGGCACGCTCAGCAGCGCATCGATCGGACCGTCAGGGGCGTTGATGGTGATGGTTTTGCACCCGCTCAATGTAGCGGTCACGAAAGGCTGGCAGCGATTTCGTCGAAGGCCGCGATGGTCGAAAACAGCTTGGTGGCGTCCTGCGGAAGCGGCCAACTCGACAGTTTGGCGGCGACCATGTTCGCCGACCGGTTCACGTAGATCATCTGGCCGTGAATCCCCAAGCACAGCAACACATTGTTGCCCGCATACGGGAACCAGCACTGGTTCCGGTACATCCCGCCCGGCATGCGGTTGTCGCCGGGGCTCGCCGCGAACGCGGCTCGCGAGTCGAGCCCGCCCGAGAAGGTATCGGCGATCCATGACAGCGATACCACCCGCTCACCCGTCAGCGACCTACCGCCGTTGAGGAACAGTGATCCGAATCTGGCCAGATCGGACAGCGTTGCGTTGACGCCGCCATCGAACATTCCGGTGCCTACCGAGTCGACGCCGATGGACGCGTCATTGTGCGCACCCAGCTTGGCCCACAGCACCTGCGACATCAGCTCCGGCATCCGCAGTCCGCTGGCCGCCTCGCAGATCCAGCCGAGGACATCGGTCTCGCAGGACCGGTACTCGAAGGGCCCGCCGTGCGGCGATTTCTGTTGCAGGGTCACCAGAAAGTCGTACATCGTCGTCGGCAGGTCCGGCACTGTGCGCGGAGCCCACCCGATGGCCTGCTCGATCAACCGCACTTCGGCCGTGGGATCGAGGTAGTCCTCGGAAAACCGGATCCCCGAACGCATGTCGAGCAGGTCGCGCACCGTGGCTCCCGCGTAACCCGAGTTGGCCAGTGCGGGCACGTAGTGGGTCAGTTCCGCGTCAGGGTTCACCGCGCCATCGCTGACGAGCGCACCGACCACCGTGGCGATCAGCGACTTGCTCACCGACATCAGCAGGTGGTGGGAGTCGGCGTGCATGCCCCCGTAGTAGAACTCACCCAGCACCTTGCCGTGCTGGGTGACCATCCAGCCGTCCGTGACGGTGGCGGCCATCACCTCGCCGACGGTGGTGCGCCTGCCGTTCGTCCGGTCGTAGAGCGGGATGTCGGCCAGTTCGACCGGACTCGAGGGAAGCTCGGCGACCGGTCCGGTACCGCGGGAGATCGCCGCAGTGGGGAGAAACTCGGCGACGTGCTGAAACGTCCAGTGCAGTCGGGCCGCCGACTGCCAGTTGTCCAGCGTCACATCCGACGGCACGCGTCCGGTGTCGCCTCCGAGGACCATGGCGACGACTGTAGTTGCCACCGCCCAGCGCTCCGGCGGTCAGCCCGACTTGACCCCCGCATTCGTGGCCGGGGCTGCGGGTTTGGCGATCGGCGTACCTGCGAACCCGGCGCGGATCGAGTCGATGAGGTGGCGGGCGCGAATCGTCAGCGCCGATTTGCCCGCGGCAGAGTCGACCTGCAGCCGGCCCTTGGTGACCAGCACGCCGAGGTCGGCGCCCTTCCACCGGTAGTCGCCCGGGGCATAGATCCTGAGGAAGAACGCCTCCGCTTCGTTCTGCAGTTGGTGCCAGTCCAGGGCGGCCCGCCGGAACACCAGCGTCCCACTGCTGTCCAGCGAGTACTGCCCCGTGCTGGGTACGGCCGTCAGCCGCTGCACGATGTCGTCGGTCTCCTTCATCACCATCTGGCTCCACAGGTCGCCCGACGCCAGTTCCTCCCACCTCTCGTTGATCTCGTCGACGTCCAGATCGAAGTCGACGTTCATGTACTCGAGGATGTGGAACAGGAAGAGCGGCACGTCGGCATACGCGCCCGCGGTGACATTGGTGATCGACGACGCCCCGCTGATCCGTGGGTTGAGTTCGCCTAGGTAGATCTCACCGGTGTCGGTGTCGACGAGCACATCGACCTCGAAGAAGCCGCGATAGCCCTCCTTGGCCAGTCGATCGCCAAGGCGTCGCACCAACTGTGTTGCGGTGCGCCTGCTTTCGCCGGTGAGCACCTCCGGGAACATCTCGTTGCCGCACCATCCGCCGCGCGACGGCGTGAGCCGCTTGTACCCGATCAGCTCCGACATGAACGGCCCGACGACGGTGCCGCACCGGGTCAGCACCGCCTCGACCGCGACCGGGCGATTGTTGATTCGGCGCATCACCTTGATCTCTTCGCCGACGATGTCGGCGCTGTGCTTGCGCCAGTCCGCCTCCGAGGAGATGAAGAAGGTGGTCTTGCCCGAGTCGCCGTACGGTGTCTGAACGACGAGTTCGTCACCGAGACCTGCCTTTTCGGCCGCCTTCTGCAAACCCGCCCAGTCGTCGACCCGCGTCAGCACGTTCGGCACGCTCGGCGCGCCGGCCTCGTTTCCCAGCCGTGTGGTGACGATCTTGGAGTCCAGGTGCTGGCGCAGGCTGGCGGCAGGGAGGATCAGGTCGTAGCCGAGCTCCTTGCAGATGTCCTCGGTCTCGCTGTTGAAGAACACCATCGCGACCTTGGGCCGGATGCCGCGCGGCGTCACCGAGTCGATGTGCGCCCGCACCTCGGGATTGCAGAGCAGCCAGTTGTTGATCTCCTCGCCGCTCTCGAACTCCTGATAGGGCTTGTCGGCAGGAGTGAACACCCGCGGATGGGCGCCGTCCCACGCGTCGTAGTACGTCACATACGTGAAGTTGCGGACCCAGCGGTCGAGGCCGAGAAGGTTGAACGGGGTGGCGCCGAAGAACAGGATCGGCACGTCGTTGGTCCGGAAGAAGTGGCGCACTTCGGAGATGTTCTTCAGCCGCCGGCGCGACTGTCCCGAGCCGGAGGCGAAAGCGGCGTCGGTGCCGACGCTCACCTCGCGTGGCTTGGCCACCGGGACCCTCGTCGTGCGTGTGGCCGGTGCCGCCTGCGCGGCGGCGGTCTTGGGGGCGGGGCGTTTCGCAGCGGGGCCGGCCTTCTTGGCGATGGTCTTCGTGGCCCGTCTCGATCGAACCGGTCGGTCACCCATGATGTGCACCTCGCGCTGTCGGATAGCCCACACTAAGACGTGCCGACCTGCCACAAGGTGCATTCAGTTCGGTTCGGGCAGTTCCGCTGTCCCCCTGCCCTTCGGAGGGGCGGTACCCCCACGCGTCCGCAGGACTTCGAGTGTGATTTCGCGTCGGGGAACGGTGGCGATGCCGCGGGGCACGGCACGAGGCGGCTTTCGCCCACGTTCGCTGCGGGGAACACCCAGCCTGACGTCGCGCAGTACCGTCCCGATCGCGATGGCGAGCTCGTTGTGTGCGAACGCCGCTCCTGGACAACGGCGGTAGCCCCCGCCGAAGGGCACGTACTCGAAGGGGGTCGGGCTGTACTCAAGGAAGCGGTCGGGATTGAACCGATAGGGGTCCTGCCATATCGACGGGTTGAAATGCAGTGCGGGAACGGCGATTCCGACGATATCGCCCGCCTTGCAGTCCAGCCCGATGACGGTTCGCGGCGCGGAGAGCTTGCGCAGCACGATCGGCACGGCGGGATGCATCCGAAGTGTCTCCGAAATGACTGCCGACAGGTAGGGCAACTTCGGCATCTCCTCCGGCGCAGGGTTTGACGCCAGCTCCGCGAGGATCCGGTCGAGGACGCCGTCTTCGCGGTGAATGTGGTACAGCGCCCACGCCAGAGCGGAGGCCGTGGTGTCATGGCCCGCGACCAGCAGGGTGCGAAGCTGTTCCTGCAACTCGACGTCGTTGTCGGCGTCCCGGTACGTCTCGGCGAGAAGCTGACCGAGAATGGTGCCTTCCGCGGACACCGGACAGCGCCGTCCCGAGGCGACCTGCTCGGCCAGCATGTCGTTGAATCGTCTTCGCAGTCGCAGCAATCGGGCCCACGGTCCCCGTCCGGCGAAGTCCCGTCGCAGGCTGGGCAACAGCATCAGCGGCGCGGTGTTGGTGTCCAGCAACGCGGTCACCACCCGCTCGAACGCGGCACTGCGTGGCCCGGACCCGACGCCGAGGACCGTCTGGATGATGATCCGCTTCGTCATCGCCTGGGATGTGCGGTGCAATGCGATTCGGTCACCGGGTCGCCATCTGGCGGTGTCTTCGGCCACCGCCTGTGACATCGTGTGCGCGCGTCCGCGGACATGAGCGCCGCGGAAGACCGGCGACAGCATTCTTCGCTGACGGCGGTGCTGCTCGCCGGACGTCAGGATCACCGAGGACGGCCCCACGATGGGCTCGATCGGGTTGGGAGTCGGTGCGCACAGGACATCGCGCGGCAGCGTCAGGATCTCGCGCGCGCCCTCGGGGGTCGCGACGAATTGGACACGGCCCATGCCGGGGAAGATCACGGTGAACGGCGCGGCGCGGGTAGCGCATTTGCGCATAGTGCCGTCGGGGTCGAAGCCGGCCCGCAACGACCGCCACCAGTCAGTCCTGGCACGACCTGGCGACCGCACCTGACGAGATTGCCTGCACATCAACTAGAACGACCCTCTGTGGGCTTGGGTTCGGGTTACGTGGATCACACCGCATTCGTGACGGTTTGCTGAAATTATCGGCGGCGTAGAAATACGCGTCGGAAACCAGTGCCGAAATCGGGTTCTGGCACACTTTTCGGCGGTAATGCGTGGGGAACCTGACTTCGCGGCGTCGATCCGCGGCCGTGCGAGACTGAGCGCGTGCGTTCGACGCCGCAGTGCTGGCTGACCGATATGGACGGCGTCCTGGTGCGCGAGGAGCATGCGCTACCGGGAGCCGCCGAGTTTCTGGCCCGGCTCGTCGAGAAGAAGCGGCCCTTCCTGGTCCTGACAAACAATTCGATCTTCACCCCGCGCGACTTGTCGGCGCGGTTGTCGCGCTCGGGCCTTTCGGTGCCGGAGTCGGCGATCTGGACGTCTGCCCTGGCCACCGCCGCATTCCTGAGCGACCAACTGCCGGGCGGCTCGGCCTATGTCATCGGGGAGGCGGGTCTGACGACCGCCCTGCACGAGGTCGGCTACACGCTGACCGACACCGACCCGGACTTCGTCGTCCTCGGCGAGACCCGCACCTACTCGTTCACGGCGATCACCAGGGCGATCCGACTCATCCTGGGTGGCGCGCGGTTCATCGCCACCAATCCCGACGCGACCGGTCCTTCGGCAGACGGTCCGATGCCCGCCACCGGGTCGGTCGCGGCGATGGTCACCAAGGCCACCGGGCGTGAGCCGTACTTCGTCGGCAAGCCCAACCCGATGATGTTCCGCAGCGCGCTGAACCGGATCGAGGCGCATTCGGAGAACACCTTCATGGTCGGCGATCGGATGGACACCGACGTGGTGGCGGGCATCGAGGCGGGACTGGAGACCATCCTCGTGCTGACCGGCTCCACCACCCGCGACGAGGTCGAGCGATACCCGTTCCGACCGAGCCGGGTGCTGCCGTCCATCGCCGAAGCTGTCGAACTCGTGTGATTGTTGGATCGAGGGATGAGCCCGCAATGGCTGAGATCGAACTGATCGGCGTGCCGTTCGACGGCTACGGCCGACCCGGCAACCAGGCGCGGGCGGCGAGCGCGCTGCGCGACGCCGGGCTGCTGGACGCCTTCGAACACCACCATGTCGTCGGCCACGACGACCTGGATCTGCCCGCGGGAGATCCGCGCCGAGCGGCATCGACCGGGCTGATCAACGAACGGGCGTTGCTCGCGATGACCGCCGCCCTCAACGAGCGGGTCGGATCGGCCGTCACCGCGGGCCGTCTGCCGATCGTCTACGGCGGCGACTGCGCGACGCTGCTCGGCATCGTGACCGGTTTGCGCGATCACGTCGGGGACGTCGGGCTGGTGTTCATCGACGGCCACGAGGACACCATGCCGCTCGACGTGTCCGAAGACGGCGAGGCGGCGAACACCGAAATCGGTCTGCTGCTCGGGCTGACGGGACGCCTGCTGACCGGACCCGACATTGCTCCTCGCGTGCGCAGCGGGCTCGCCGACCGGCTGCCCGCGCTGCACCGCGACCGGCTCGTCGTGCTGGGGCCGCGCGATGACGCGTGGCGGCAGCGGTTCAATGTCGGCTCGCTCGCCGATTACGGCGTATGGGTGGCGCCGTTGGCCGAGGCGGCCGATGACCCGGCGGGCGCAGGCCGCCGCGCCATCGAGCAGCTGTCGGGGCAGGTCGACCGATGGTGGCTGCACATCGACCTGGATGTGCTTGACCCCGTGGTGTTCCCGGCACAGGGACTGCCCGACTTCCCCGACGAGCCAGGCGGCCTGACCTGGGAGCAGCTCACCGACCTGGTGATGGCGTTGTTCACCACATCGGCGTCGTGCATCGGCGGCAGCATCGCGATCTACGATCCGGACCAGGACCCGAACCGAAGCGGCGCCGCCCAGATCGTGGCGTTCGTGCGTAACGTGGTGGCCCGCCCCACGATCAGTCGCTAGCGCAGGAGACACGTGGCCGAACCCATCGACGAGTACTTCACCGCCACCATCTCGGCGATGAGCGGATCCGCGCGCCACCGCGCGGGCGACGAACCGATACGCGCCGGCTCATCGTTGACGGCGCGAGTGTGTCTGGCGCTCTTCGACGTTCAGCTCGGCAGCCGTCACCTTGACCTGGCCGCGCGTTGGCTGCGGGCGCAGGGCAGGGGCTACTACACCATCGGATCGTCCGGGCACGAAGGCAACGCCGCCGTCGCGGCCGCACTGCGGCCCACCGACCCGGCGCTTCTGCACTACCGGTCGGGCGCCTTCTTCCTGGCCCGTGCCGCTCTGGTCGACGGCCGCGAGCCGCTGCGCGATGTGCTGCTGGGCCTGGTGGCGGCGACGGACGAGCCGATCTCCGGCGGGCGGCACAAGGTGTTCGGCCGCCACGACCTGCACATCATTCCGCAGACGTCGACCATCGCATCGCACCTGCCGCGAGCGGTCGGGGTCGCGTTCTCCATAGCGCGCGCCAAGAAGCTAGGCGTCGCCTGCGCGTGGCCCGACGACGCGGTCACGGTGTGCAGCTTCGGCGACGCGTCGGTGAACCACTCGACGGCGGTCGGCGCGATCAACACCGCGCTGCACTCGTCGTACCAGGGCGTGCCGATGCCGCTGCTGTTCGTGTGCGAGGACAACGGGATCGGGATCAGCGTCAAGACACCGCGCGGCTGGATCGAGCAGACCTACGGCAACCGTGATGGCCTGGCCTATTTCAGCGCCGACGGTTCGGACCTGCCCGCGACGTTCGAAGCCGCCGCCGCGGCCGCCGACTTCGTGCGCACCCGTCGGCGACCGGCGTTCCTGCATCTGCGCACGGTCAGGCTCATGGGACACGCAGGCTCCGACTATGAACCGGCATATCGTCGCCCCGGCGAGATCAACGCCGAGTACGACCGGGATCCGGTGCTGTGCACCGCGAGGCTCCTGATCGACGAGGGCGTGCTGACGCCTGCCGAGGTACTCGACCGCTATGAGGCAAAACGCGCCGAGGTCATCGAGCTCGCGGGGGACGTCGCAGAGGCCGCGCAGCTGGACAGCGCCGAGGCGGTGATGGCGCCCCTTGCGCTCGGTCTCGACGAAGCGATCGCCGCCGCCCCCGCCTCGCTCGCCGCATCCGTGCGGTCGAGCGGGCCCGACGAGCCGATGACCGTGGCGCAGGGAATCAACCGCGCGCTGGACGACATCCTCGACCGCTACCCGGAGGCGGTCATCTTCGGCGAAGACGTCGCGAGAAAGGGCGGCGTGTACGGGGTGACCCGCGGGCTGCTCAATCGAACCAGTTCGGCGCGCGTGTTCGACACCTTGCTCGACGAGCAGGCCATCCTCGGACTGGCCCTCGGCGCCGGAGTGTCCGGGCTGCTGCCCATACCCGAGATCCAGTACCTCGCCTACGTTCACAATGCCGCCGACCAGATTCGCGGGGAGGGCGCGACACTGCAGTTCTTCTCCAACCGGCAGTACCGCAACCCGATGGTGGTCCGCGTCGCCGGTTACGCGTACCAGAAGGGCTTCGGCGGACATTTTCACAACGACAACTCGATCGCCGCTCTTCGGGACATCCCGGGAGTCGTGATCGCATCGCCGTCGCGCCCCGACGACGCAGCAGCGATGCTGCACACGTGCGCCTCCGCCGCGAAAACGTCGGGGATGCTGTGCATCTTCCTCGAACCCATCGCCCTGTACCACACTCGCGACCTTCATGACGACGGCGACGAGCAGTGGCTCGCAACGTATCCCACCGCCGCAGAGCCGATCGGTCGGGCCCGCACGTACGGCGAAGGCAGGGATCTGACGATCCTCACCTTCGCCAACGGCCTGCGAATGAGCCTGCGCGTCGCTCGCCGACTCGAGTCCGCAGGCATCGGCACGCGCGTCGTCGACCTGCGATGGCTGGCGCCGCTGCCGGTCGAGGACATGATCCGCGAAGCGGGTGTCACCGGGCGGACTCTCGTCGTGGACGAAACCAGGCATACCGGGGGAGTGGGTGAAGGCATCCTCGCCGCACTCGTGGAAAACGGCTACACCGGTGCCGTTGACCGGGTCGCCAGTGCGGACAGCTTCATTCCGCTCGGCGACGCCGCGCTCACGGTGCTGCTCTCGGAGGAGACGATCGAGGCCGCAGCCATCAAACTGACCGGTTAGAGCCACCTCTACACTTGCCGCGATGACCGCGGACGTGAGGAGCACAGATATTTCCCACGCGACTCGACCACTGGCCGGTGTTCGCATCGTCGAGATCTCCAGCTTCGTCGCGGTGCCCTTGGCTGGAATGACGCTGGGTCAACTCGGTGCCGAGGTGGTTCGGGTGGACCCGATCGGCGGCGCGGCCGACTACAACCGGTGGCCGGTCACCCACGACGGGACGAGCATCTATTGGGCCGGGTTGAACAAGGGCAAGCGCTCGGTGGCCGCCGACATGCGCTCGCCGGAAGGCCAGCACCTCGTGCAGCGGCTGATCGCCGACAGCGGCGTGCTGATCACGAATGTGGCGGGGCGCGAATGGCATTCGTATGACACCGTGGTGAGGCTGCGCCCTGACGTGATCCACGTCGAGGTGTCCGGCCGCGCCGACGGCGGCACGGGTGTGGACTACACCGTCAACGCCGGCATCGGCTTTCCGATGGTGACCGGGCCCGCTGACCTGGCCACTCCGGTCAACCACGTGCTTCCGGCCTGGGACGTCACGTGCGGTGTCTACGCGGCGTTGGCCGTCGTCACCGCGCTGCGCCACCGCGACGCCACCGGGCACGGACAGCGAATCAGCATCCCACTGGAGAACGTCGCGCTGGCGACGGCGGGCAATCTCAGCTTCCTCACCGAGGTGATGGTCAACCGCACGCAACGCGAGCGGATCGGCAACTCGATCTACGGCCAGTACGGTCAGGAGTTCACCAGCAGCGACGGGGTGTCGTTCATGGTCGTCGCGCTCACCAACCGCCATTTCCGCGACCTGTGCGAACTCACGGAGACGACGAATGCGGTTGCCGCGCTTGCCGAGACCCTCGGCGCCGACTTCGCCGACGAGGGTGAGCGCTACCGGCACCGCGGCCCCCTTTCCGGGTTGTTCACCGAGTGGTTCTCCGCACGTCGCGCCGCGGAGATCACCGCCGCACTGTCGGCGACGTCGGTGCTGTGGGAGCGGTACCGCAGCTTCGCGGAAGTGGTCGACGAGGACAAGGTGAGGGCCAATCCGTTGTTCACGTCGCTGGACCAGCCGAGGATCGGCGAATACCTTGCCCCCGGGTTGCCGTTGTCGATCGACGGGGACTACCCGAAGCCCGTTGCCGCACCGGCACTTGGCGACGACACCGCAGGAGTGCTGGCGGATTGGCTGGGGCTCAGCGATGCCGACATCGACGGGCTGACGAAGTCGGGCACCGTTCGATGAGCCGTCTACTGAAACTGCTTGAGCTGCAACAGGGTGCCGACGCCGACACCTGGCTGGGGCCGGCCAGCGGACCCGAGGGCAAGCGAGCCTTCGGCGGCCAGTTCGCCGCGCAGAGCCTGGCCGCGGCCTGTCGTACCGTCGACGGGGATCGGCTGCCCACCAATATGCATCTGCAGTTCCTGCGGGGAGGCGAGGCCGGAGAACCCGTCGAGTACTCGGTGGCCCGGGTGTTCGACGGCCGCACCGCCGCCGCGCGTCGCGTCGACTCCCGTCAGGACGGTCGGCTGCTGACGACCGCCACCGTGTCCTTCGCGGTCGACCTGCCGGGTCCCGAACACGGCCATTGGGAGCGCATGCCGGGAAGTCCGGAGATGCTGCCACAGACCGGCCCCGCAGGGCCTGCACCGTCGATGCCGTTGGACGAACTCGACATCAGAATCGCCGACGTGGTTTCCAGCGGCGAGTTCGTGCGGCGATTGTGGTGGCGGGCAACGGTTCCCATCCCGGACGACCCATTGCTGCACACGCTCGTCGCGGCGTACGTCACAGACGTTTACATGATCGATCCCGCACTTGCGGTGCACGGGCATTCGATGAAGGCGCGCACGCATCGCAGCGGCACGACCGACTCGTCGATCTGGTTTCACCAGCCGCCGCGCGCGGACGAGTGGAACCTGCTGGAGACCAGGTCACCCGCCGCCGCGCGGGGCCGCGGTGTGGTGACCGGCAGCCTGGTCCGCTCCGACGGTGTGATTGCGGCCACCCTTGCGCAGGAAGGGCTCATCGCAGAGCGGGAACCGGCGCCTCAGTAGCGGCGCGGCCGGTGCGCTCGCGGTTCCGGGTGCGAGTCGCGTTCACCAACCGGGTGATCAGGATGCCGCACACGACGGCCCCGAGTACGCCAAGCAGCGGGTGGGCATCGAACAACGGATAGATCTGATAGTGCGTGAGGTAGGTGTACAGCGACGCCTCCGCTACCGTCCCTGCGACGACGGTGCACCAGGCCGGACACCGGATCGCGGGTAGCCAGATCAAGAGCAGGAATCCGGCGAGCACCAACACTGCTCGATGCGAATCGTCGAAGTAGCCGTGCAGGCTGACGATCAACACCAGTGTCACGACGCCCCGCTGCCACACCGCCGATGACTTGGCCGCGGCCCAACCGGCGGCGAAGAACCAGAACGCCAGGATCGTGAACCACGCATCGTGGCCGAAATGCAGACCCAACAGGTCGTAACGCAAGGCCAGGCCGATAGCCAGGAAAACGGCCGCGAAGGCGAAGGGCCGCCGCCGCTCCAGCCGGTCGGCTGCGGGGAGCCAGATCACGACCGTCAGCGCGACCAGCATCCACACCAGCACCTCGATGAACCACAGCCGGCCCGCCGTCATGCTGTCATCGGGCCCGAAGAACTTCTCGACAAGGAACAGGTTCGTCCAGTGGTAGTCGTCGGTGATGAGCAGCGCGAGCGCGACCCAACTCACCGACGGCAGAACGACCCACGCGATTGTGTTGCGCAGGTGGCGAACCCGATCGAGTCGTGGCACCGGGGTCAGGCAGAACCGGCCGAAGTTGTATCCCGCGACCCCGAGCAACAGATGGGCGCCGCCCCACATCTCGTACAGGGTGGCGTGCGAACCGACGATCAGCACGATGGCCGCTGCGCGCAACGCCACACTGGTTTCCAGTGTGGCCGAAAGCCACGGCCAGGATCGACGAACCGGTGGCGTTGTTCGCTGCAATTCGGCCAGCGACAGCCGCTGCCAGTCGGCCGGGAGCACGCCGAGAGCCCGTTCGAGCCGAACCGACATCGCCACATACGACAACGAGTTTCCCCCGAGGTCGACGAAGCTCTGGTCGTCGCGGATCGTTCGCGAATCGATCTGCAGGACATCGGCGAACAGCGCGCGGATGTCGGCAGGCGACCGCGCGGGCTCATCCGCCCGTCGCGCCATGTCCCGCACGGCTTGATAGTCCGGTTTGCCCGACGGCAGTAAGGGTAGTTCGTCCACGGCGACGACTCGGATGGCAGCCTCGGGAAGGCCGGCCGCCAATGCCGTAACGCGTTGTGCAGCGCGCTCATCGCAGCCGACCGCGGCGACAACGAGCCGCTGGTCGTCGTCGGTGCAGAACGCGCGCACGCCGTCGTCGCGCAGGACGGACTCCACCCGTTGCAGGTCGATGCGCAGGCCGTAGAGCTTCACGAAACGGCTGCTGCGGCCGATCACCTCGTAGAGCCCCTCGGGTGTGCGGCGCGCGACGTCTCCGGTGTGCAGGGTGTCGACGGTCTTGCCCAGCGTCAGATCCGCGGGACCGTGGGCGTAGCCCATCATGACGTTCGCCCCGTGGTAGACCAGCTCGCCCACGTCGTGCTCCGACCAGCCGTCGAGCGGCTCGAGAGTGAACGACCCGTCCAGGATCGGCCTGCCGATCGACGCCGGATGCGACCGCGCGAGATCCGGTGGCAGGTAGGCCATTCGGGCGGTGGCCTCCGTTGCGCCGTACATGACGAACAGCTGCCAGCCCTTGCGGTCACCGAGCTCGGCGAAGCTGCGAACCGTCTCGGGTGCCAGCCGGCCGCCCGCCTGGGTGACATAACGCAGATCAGGCAGGTCGAATTCGTCGAACCCGATGCGTTCGAGCATGTCGAACGTGTAGGGCACCCCGGCGAACGAGGTGCCGCGATGACGGCGGAACAGCGCCCACAACTCATCGTCGACGACCGATCGGTCGGTGAGGATCAGTCCGGCTCCGCGGAGCAGGTGGCTGTGGATCACCGACAGTCCGTAGCAGTACGACATGGGCAGAGTCGTTGCAGCCCGGTCGGTTTCGCGGATGTCCAGATACTCCGCGATCGCGGTCGCATTCGCGATCAGATTGCACCGGGACAGCCGGACCAGCTTCGGCGATCCGGTGCTGCCGGAGGTCGACAACAAGAGTGCGAGGTGCGGATGTAACCGGTGGGCACTGCCGTCGCGGCGTTCACGGATCCCGGAGCCGCCGATGACGACGTCGGGATCATAGGTGCGCAGCACCGCGGAGTGGTCACGTCCCGCGGCCATCGGCAGCACGACGTGTTCGCCGGCCAACGCGGCGAGATAACCGACCAGCGTGGACATGTCGTTGTGTGTCTCGAGCAGCACGAGCCTGCGAGTCTGTCCGAGTTCGGCCGCGACGGTCGCCACCCGGTCGGCGAGGTCGCGGTAGGTCAGCGAGGTGGTTTCGGTTATCACTGCAACCCGGTCTCTCCGGTGGTGCAGATGCGCGACGAGCCGGCTCACTTAAGGGCGACTCCGCTGCCAAGCACTTCGATGCGCACCTTGGAGTCGATCGGCGGGGGGTTGAGGCTGTGCTGGCGCACGACGATCGGCGCGATGTCGCCCGCGGGTTCGATGGTGAGCAGCACGTCGTGTCCCAGGAACTCGGTTGTGATCACTGTTCCGACGCCGTCGAGGCCTTCCTCCGTTGCGCTCCTCACGTTCGCGGCGCTGTCCGAAACCGGGCTCGCCACAAGCTGTTCGGGTCGAAGCACCAGCGTCGCGGGACCGTCGTCGGCCGATGTCTGCACGGGCACCCGGCCCAGTGAGCACTCCGCCATTCCGGATACCACGGTGCACGGCAGCGAGATGCAGTCGCCGAGGAACTCGGCCGTGAATCGGTCGTTGGGCTGCCGGTACACCTGCTGCGGGGCGCCGACCTGGGTGAAGCGTCCATCCCGCATGACGGCGATCTGGTCGGCGATGGACAGCGCTTCCTCCTGATCGTGGGTCACCAGCAGCGTCGTCACCCCGGCGTCCGCGAGTAGCTGGGCGACCGCCTTGCGCGTCGACGCCCGCAGCCCGGTGTCCAGTGCGCTGAAGGGCTCGTCGAGCAGCATCAGCTCAGGCTTGCGCGCCAACGCCCTGGCCAGCGCCACGCGCTGCTGCTGGCCGCCGGACAGCTGATGCGGGCGGCGAGACGCGTATGAGCCGTCCAGCGAGACGGTTTCGAGCAGCTCGGTCACGCGGTCGCGGACCCCGCGGCTGCGGCCCGGGCCCGTCAGCCCGTAGGCGATGTTCTGTCCCACCGTGAGGTGGGGGAACAGCGCGCCGTCCTGCGCGACGTAGCCGACGCTGCGCCGATGTGCCGCGACGATGCGTTCGGGGCTTGCCACCTGTCGCCCGGCGATCGTGACCGTTCCCGCGTCGGGCGTTTCGAAGCCCGCGACGAGCCGCAGCAGCGTCGTTTTGCCGCAACCCGACGACCCGACGACGACGGTGGTGCTGCCCGCACGGACCTGGAGGTCGATGTGGTCGAGGACGGTATGGCCGTTGAACGACTTCGCCAGCCCGCGGATGTCGAGCATGGTGGTCATAGCGCGGCCGCCTTGGTCGACTGCCGGTAGAGGATGAGCGTCACCGGAATGGCAAGCACCACAAGCACGAGTGCATACGGCGCGGCGGCTGCATAGTCGAGCTCACTGGAGAACGACCAGAAGTACATCGACAGGGTTCTGGTGCCGGTGGGTGCGAGAAGTAGCGTCGCAGTCAATTCGGTTGCCACAGCGACGAATACCAACGATGCGCCTGCGGCCGCGGCGGGAGCGGTGAGCCGCAGGGTAACTCGGAAGAACGTCGCCGACGGCGAGCGGCCCAGAGACCGCGAAGCCTCTTCGAGGCCGGGCGGCACCTGGGCAAGCCCGGCGCGGACGTTGACCAGCGCCCGGGGCATGAACAGCAGGACATACGCGAAGACGATCAGTGGCACGCTCTGGTACAGCGGTCGGACGAAATGAATGGCGACGGTGACCAGCGCAAGCGCGGTGACGATGCCCGGCAGCGAACTGGTGATGTAGTTGGACCCTTCCACCGCACGGGCCAACACACCGTTGGACCGGACGGCCACCCAGGAGACGGGGAAGGCGAGCACCGTGGTCAGCACTGCCGCCACAGCCGCCAGGCCAATGGTTTGAGCGAGAGCGGTGCCGATGTCGTCGGGAGCCCATACGTGCGCGCCACCGATCCACAACCAGCGCAGAATCGTCCACACCGGCACACCGAGCGCCAGCACCGTCAACACCAAGAGACCCGCCAATGCGGGGAACGTGTTGCGGCCCAGGCTGATCGGTTTGGCTTCCCGGGGTGCCCCTGCGCCGATGCGGGCGTATCTCGCCGTACCGCGCGCCAACGCCTCTGCGATCAGTAACGCCAGGCACAGCACGACGAGCACGCCGGCGAGCATTCTGCCCGCCGCGCCGTCGAAGGTGACCTGGTACTGCTGGAAGATCGCGACGGTGAAGGTGTCGAACCGCACCATCGCGAAAGCGCCGAATTCGGCGAGGAGGTGCACTCCGATCAACAGTGCGCCGCCGAGAATCGCCAGTCGCAGCTGCGGCAGCACAACGCGGAAGAACACACCGGCCGAGTCGGAGCCAAGGGCGCGAGCGGATTCCTCGACGGCGGGATCGAGCCGCCGCAGCGTCGCGGCGACGGGCAGATACATGAACGGGAAGTAGGACAGTGTCGTGATCATCACACCGGCCCACAGTCCGTGCAGGGAGGGGACCACGCCGACCCAGGCGTAGCTGTTGACGAACGCCGGAATGGCAAGCGGTGCAACGAATGCCGGACGCCAGAACGTCCGTCCCGGCAGGTCTGTGCGCTCGACCAGCCACGCGACGGCGACGCCGATCAGCACACACAACGGCACCGTGACGACGACCAGCGCGACGGTGTTGACCAACAACTCGCCGACCCGTGGCCGAACCACGAGGTCGTAGGCTCGCGTCCACCCGACGGACACCGCCCCCCACACGACATAGCCGAGCGGAATGCACGTGGCGGCCACCAGAACCGCGACCGTCGCGGAGACGAGCGGGCCGGGGCGGGCGGCCCGGCTCGACCGCGAAACCGGCGCCGCGGGAGTCGAAACGGGGGGAGCGACCACTTACAACAAGCCCGCCTTCGTCATCAGATCGGACACCTGCTGCGCATCCAACGTCGACGGGTCGACCTTGGGCGCCTGCAGCGAGTCCAGCGGCGGCAGGGCCGGATTCGCGGGCACGCCACTGCCCACCGGGTATTCGAACGAGGTGCCGTTCTGGAGCACCTCCTGCCCGGCCTTGCCGGTGACGAACTTGATGAACTGCTGTGCCTGCTCCTGCTTCTTGCTGGACTTGAGCACGCCGCCGCCGGACAGGCTGACGAACGCGCCGGGATCCTGATTCTTGAAATAGTGCAGTGCGGTGTTGCCGCTGCCCTCTTTCGTGTTGGCCTGGTCGCGGAACCAGTAGTAGTGGTAGATGATTCCGCCGTCGACCTCGCCGGCGTTGACGGCCTTCATCGTGGCGATGTTGTCGTTGTATATCTTGGCGCCCGCCTTCATCCCCGCAAGCCACTGCGAGGTGGCCTGCTCGCCCTTGAGCGCAAGCAGAGCCGAGACGATGGCCTGGAAGTCCGCCTTGGCCGGAGCGCCACCCCAGCGGCCCCGCCACGCGGGCTGCTCCAGGTCGAGCATCGACTTGGGCAGCTGATCGGGTTGCAGCTTGGTCTTGTTGTAGACGAAGACGGTGCTGCGCGCTGCGACACCCGTCCACTTGCCGGTGGCAGGACGGTACTGCGCCGGAACCTGATCGAGGGTGTCTGCGTTCAGGTCGGCGAACAGCCCGGCCTTCTCGACGGCGGCCATCGCGGGGGAGTTCTCGGTCAGAAACACGTCAGCCGGCGATGCCGAGCCTTCGGCGATCAGCTGGTTGCCGAGTTCGGTGTCGCCGCCCTGGCGATACGTCACCTTGATCCCGGTTTCCTTGGTGAAGGCGTCGATCCATTCCTTCGTCAGCGACTCGTGTTGGGCGTTGTAGACGAGGAGTTCGTCGCTTTTCCCCGAGCTCGAGCACGCGGTTGCTCCAGCCACCACGGCGATGGTCGAAACGAGTGCGGCGATCCGGGTCCAACGGCCTCGCATCCAGGAAGTCCTTCCCGCGCCGACCCGACGCCTTTAGCTGAGGGTTACCTAAATGAACATACCCTTCGTTGACGATCCAGTCTGGTGCCCCCTCCGAATCCGGGCGGCACTGAAGAGCGGTGAATAGGCTGACACGATCAGGGGAACAACCGAATCGCACCAACACCCAGGGAAACGAAAGAATGACAATGTCTGCAACAGTGATGGGCCGTCGACTCCTCGGCGCCCTTGCCACCAGTGCGCTCGGCGGCGTCGCGGCAGCCACCATCGCGGCGCCGACGGCAAGCGCCGAACCGTGCACGGCCAGCGGTTTGTCCAGCACGGCAAGCGGGGTGCTGGCCTCCGCCGGCACCTACCTGGCCGCTCACCCGGGCGCCGATGACGTGTTGACCAAGGCGGGTTCGGAGCCGACGGGCGAGGCCAAGGCGAACGTTCAGTCGTACTTCATGGCACACCCGAACGAGTTCCTGGACCTGAAGGGCATCGCCGCGCCGCTGACGGACCTGCGCAGCCAGTGCGGTGTCTCCGTGTCGCCGGGACAGCTGGCTGCGCTCGTCGAGTCGTTCCAGTAACAGCCAGGGGAAGTCGCTACATGCGGCCGTGGCGGCTGCGCACGAAGCTGTACGCGCCGAAGGCCGCGATTCCCAGCGCGGCCATGATGAGCAGGAACTTGCCGAACGGCGCCTGGCCGAGCGTCTTGACAGCGGCGTCGAGCCCGGCGGCCTTCGACGGGTCCGCCGTCAGACTCGCGAAGATGACGAGCAGCCCGGCGCCGACGAGCACGAGGCCCTTGGCCACGTAGCCGCTGACACCGACGGCGGTGACGGCTGTACCGCCGGACACGCGAAGGTCCTTGAAGAACTTCTTGGCCGCTCCCTTGTAGACGTGGTAGCCGCCGACCGCGGCGATACCGATCCCCACCGCGATCAACAAGGCCTTACCCCAGCCGGACTGCATCAGTTGCGCGGACATTCCGGCGTTCTGCTGACCGCTGGACTGGCCACTGCCCGTCGCGAAGCGCACCGCCGAGAATGCGATGGCGAAGTTCACGATGGCCAGCGCGAGGGACTTGACCCGCTTCCAGGCCGGCGAGTCGTCCTGCCTCTGCCCCGATCGCTCACCGGGCTTGGATCCGACCACCGCCTCGGCGACGCGCCACAGGCCCAATGCGAGCAGCCCGACGGCGGCGATCCAGAGCATGACGGACCCGCCGGGCTGCTTGGCAAGTGTGGCGAGCGCGCCGGACTGGTCGGCATTGCCGCCGGAACCGAACGCGAGCCGCAGGATGATGAAGGCGACGAGCAGGTGCAGGACGCCGCTGGCCGCGAAGCCGACGCGGGCCGTGTACTCGAATGTCTTGCTGTCGGTCGCCCTGTCGGCCACCCCGTGTACTGATGTATTGCTCATGTCGACCTCCTTGCGGGGCGGAGTACCGCATTTTGACGCCCGCGAAACCAAGGGCCGAAGTGGGTTGGCCGGTGATCAGCGATCCGATGCCGGCGCAGCGACTCCGTCCAGCAACTCGGCCACCTTCTGGGGCTCGGTGATCATCAGGTCGTGGCCGGTGTCTATGTCCCAAACCCGGCCATCGCACTTCTCCCGCAAGCGTTCGACGTTCCGCAGCGACAGAAACGTTGTCGTGCTGATGTGGGACTGTGGAATCAACTGCAGTGCGGCCTGATTCGTGAGTTGAAGCGGTTGTTCGAAACATCTCCAGGGATGCGGGGTGAGGCGCGCGCGCATCCACTCCAGCGTTCGGGGATCGAGGACGCCGTAGAACGGCAGCGTCTCGTCGCTGGGGAACAGACACATCTCCACGCCGTCGACGATCCGGCTGTCTGAACGCGCGGCGGCCATGAACGGGCCTGCGATATCCACCAACGACTGGCCGTCTTTGGCGGGCATGGCGTCGAGGAACACCAGATGGCCCACGCGGTCAGGGGCGCGGTCGGCGGCCCCCGTGATGACCATTCCGCCGTAGCTGTGGCCGACCAGGAAGGCGTTGTCCAGATCCTCGTAGTGCAGCAGGGCCACGATGTCGTTGACGTGGCAATCGAGGTCGACACCTGCTCGGAACAGGTGCGCCCGTTCTCCCAAACCCGTCAGTGTCGGTGCGTAGACCTCGTGCCCCCTGTCTCGCAACAGTCGGGCCAGTGGCCCGAAGCACCATCCGCCATGACCACCGCCGTGGACGAGCACGAAGTTCGCCATAGAGGCTCAACGATAACCACAGGGCAGACGGGCTGTGGACGAACGCGAGAGTGTGGATAACCGGCGCTCCCGCACGCCGGAATGTCTGCCGCTGACCGCACTGTGTCCGCATGACTTCATGGACCCGTGCCGAGATCGGCGCGTTCGGTGAGGCGCTGGCGGTCGAACACCTGACATCGGTGGGGCTGACCGTGCTGGACCGCAACTGGCGCTGCCGTTACGGCGAGCTGGACATCATTGCGGCCGATACCGCCACGCGCACCGCTGTTTTCGTCGAGGTGAAGGCACGCACCAGTGATCGGTTCGGTGGTGTGGAGCAGGCGGTCACCCCGAACAAGGTCCGTCGGCTTCGACGGCTGGCCGGACTGTGGCTGGCAGGCAACGACGGCAGCTGGCAGGCGGTGCGCATCGACGTGATCGGCGTCCGCATCGGCAGGCAACGGGAGCCGGAGATCTCCCATGTGCGGGGGGTCGGCTGATGACGCTGGGTCGAGCGTTCTCCGCGGCGGTGCGGGGGCTGGAAGGCGAGATCGTCGAGATCGAGGCCGACATCACCTCGGGTCTGCCCGGTGTGCATCTGGTCGGCCTGCCCGACACCGCGCTGCAGGAGTCGCGTGATCGCGTGCGCGCCGCCATCACCAACTGTGGCAACAGCTGGCCGATGGCCCGCCTGACGCTGGCGCTGTCACCGGCGACGCTGCCGAAGATGGGCTCCGTGTACGACCTGGCGCTCGCATCGGCCGTGTTGTCCGCGCACGGCAAAACGGAATGGGAACGGCTGGAAAAGACGCTGCTGCTGGGAGAGCTGGCACTCGACGGCCGGGTACGTCCGGTCAAGGGTGTGCTGCCTGCGGTTCTGACCGCCAAGCGCGAGGGTTGGCCCGCCGTGGTGGTTCCCGTTGACAACCTCCGCGAGGCCAGCCTGGTCGACGGGATCGAGGTATTGGGTGTGCGCACGCTGGGGCAGCTGAACGCCTGGCTGGCGGGCAAGGCTGCGCTCGAGCAGAGAATCGATGCGTCGACGTCCGATCCCGAGCCCGAGGTTGACCTCGCCGATGTGGTCGGCCAGTGCCACGCCAGGTTCGCGGTCGAGGTGGCGGCGGCAGGAGCCCACCATCTGACGCTGACCGGGCCACCCGGTGTTGGCAAAACGATGCTGGCACAACGACTTCCGGGTGTGCTGCCGGAGTTGTCAGACACCGAGTCCCTTGAGGTGACCGCGATTCATTCGGTGGCGGGCCTGCTGTCGGGTGACATGCCCTTGATCACCCGGCCGCCGTTCGTGGCACCGCATCACACCTCCAGTGTGGCGGCCCTCGTCGGTGGCGGCTCGGGGATGGCGCGCCCTGGCGCTGTCAGCAAGGCGCACCGTGGCGTTCTCTTCCTCGACGAATATGCAGAGATCGGCAACAGCGCGCTCGAGGCGTTGCGAACCCCGTTGGAGGACGGTGAGATTCGGCTCGCTCGGCGTGACGGCGTGGCACGGTACCCGGCGCGTTTCCAGTTGGTGCTCGCGGCCAACCCGTGCCCGTGTGCCTCGCCGGACCCGCGCGAATGCATATGTACATCGGCCGAAAAGCGCCGATATCTGAGCAAGCTGTCTGGCCCACTGCTCGACCGCGTCGACCTGCGCGTCTTCATGCCCCGCGAGAGGGCAGAGGCCTTCGCGGTCGAAGCCGGCGAGTCGACCGCGACCGTGCGGGATCGGGTCAAGTCGGCGCGCGATGCCGCCGCTCAGCGGTGGCAGGAGCATGGCATCCGGACCAACGCCGAGGTCAGTGGTGTCCTGCTGCGTCGGCGTTACCGGCTCGAATCGAAGGCGATGGAACCGCTGAAGACGGCACTCGACCGCGGAGTGCTCAGCATCCGCGGTGTCGACAGAACGCTGCGGGTCGCGTGGACGCTGGCCGACCTGAGTGGGCGCACGTCACCGGGGCTCGACGACGTCACCACCGCGCTGAGCTTTCGGCAGGCAGGTGGTGTGCAATGACCGACGAGAAGCTTCTCGCATTGGCGTACCTGTCGCGGGTGGCCGAGCCGCCCTGCCCCGAGTTGTCCTCCCTGGTGAGCCATGTCGGGCCCGTCGAGGCCGCCGCGCGCATCAAGTCCGGCGAGGTCGCCGACGATCTTGCCCGCCGTACCGAGGCTCGGCGCGAGATCGACAGCGCCGCTGAGGATCTCGACGTGCTGGCCCGTCGAGGCGGGCGGTTGATCACCGACGACGATGCCGAGTGGCCGCTGCTGGCCTTCACGGCATTCGGCGGCGTGGATCACCGGCTGCGGCCGCAGGCTCACCCGCCATTGGCGTTGTGGGCCATCGGCTCTGCGCGCCTGGACGAGATGGCCGAACGTGCGGTCGCCATCGTCGGGACCAGGGCATCCACGGCCTACGGCGAGCACGTCGCCGCAGACCTGGCCGCCGGCCTCGTCGAGCGAGACGTGACCGTCGTTTCGGGTGGTGCTTACGGGATCGACGGCGCGGCCCACCGCGCCACCCTCGCGATGGGCGGGTTCACCGTTGCGGTGCTCGCGGGAGGCATCGACATCCCGTATCCCGCCGGTCATGCCGCACTTCTGCATCGGATCGGGCAGGAAGGAATGGTCGTAAGTGAGTACCCGCCCGGTGTCCGTCCGGCGCGCCATCGGTTCCTGACCCGCAACCGGCTGGTGGCCGCGCTCTCTGGTGCGACGGTTGTCGTCGAGGCGGGCGCCCGCAGTGGGGCGGCGAACACCGCCGCGTGGGCGCGAGTATTGGGCCGCACGGTGTGCGCGGTGCCGGGACCGGTGACGTCATCGGCGTCGGTCGGATGCCACGCCTTGTTGCGCAGCGATGCCGTGCTCGTCACCCGTGCCGCCGATATCGTCGAGATCATCGGCCGCCTCGGTGAATTCGCGCCCGACGAGCAACGTCCCGGGTCGCCGCTTGACGGTCTCGGCGAAACCGAGCAGCGGGTCTACGACGCGTTGCCCGCCCGCGGCCGCCGGACCGCCGACCAGATCGCAGTGGCATCGGGCCTGCCACCGACGAAGGTGCTTGGACCGCTGTCGATGCTGGAGCTGTGCGGACTGGTGACCCGTGCGGACGGCTACTGGAAACTCAGCGGGCGGCAAAGGTAGGTCACTGCGGAATGGGCACCGCTCGTATAGTCGTTGAGGTTGGCTAACGAATGCCGCCGAAGATCTTGGAGGAACAGTGGCAGGACGTCCCGTGCACACGTTCGAGGTGCTGCGCAGCGAAGCGCTGACTCCGCACATCGTCCGCGTGGTGCTCGGCGGCGGCGGTTTCGACACATTCAAGCTGAATGACTTCACCGATGCCTACGTGAAGATCGTGTTCGTCGAGCACGGTGTCGACGTCGACGCACTGCCGCAGCCGCTCACCCTGGACAGCTTCAACGAGTTGCCCGCCGAGCAGCGGCCGACGGTGCGCACCTACACCGTTCGCCGCATCGACACCGAGAAACGTGAACTCACCATCGACTTCGTTGTGCACGGCGAACACGGCGTCGCCGGCCCGTGGGCCATGGCGGCCACACCGGGACAACCCGCATACCTGATGGGGCCCAGCGGCGCCTACGCGCCGGACCCGGCCGCGGACTGGCACCTGATGGCGGGTGACGAGGCGGCCCTGCCAGCGATCAGCGCGGCGTTGGAAGCGTTGCCGGACAACGCGATCGGCAAGGTCTTCATCGAGGTGGCCGGACCCGAGGACGAAATCCCGCTGAAAGCGCCGCCCGGCGTCGGGGTGAACTGGATCTACCGCGGCGGTCGCGCCGATCTGGTGTCCGAGGACATGGCGGGCGACCACGCTCCACTGATCGCGGCCGTCAGGGAAGCCAACTGGCTGCCCGGTCAGGTCCAGGTCTTCATCCACGGCGAGGCGCAGGCGGTCATGCACAATCTGCGGCCGTATATCCGCAAGGAACGCGGCGTCGCGGCCAGGTGGGCGGGCTCGATCTCCGGATACTGGCGCCGCGGCCGCACCGAAGAAACCTTCCGGCAATGGAAGCGCGAACTCGCCGAAGCGGAGGAACGCGCCAACGCCTGACCGCCGGCCTGGCACGCTGACCCCATGGCTTTCGGCGACTACCAACTCGAGATCTATCTGCAGGGCCTTTCCGGCATCGTGCCGACGCTCCCCATGGCGTATGCGGATTGGGAGGCCAAGGCCGAAGCCGCGATGCCGCCCTCGGTGTGGTCGTACGTCACCGGCGGGGCGGGCGACGAGCGCACTCAACGGGTCAATAGAACCGCCTTCGACGGTTGGGGACTCATGCCGCGGATGTTCGTCGGCGCCAGGGAACGAGACCTGTCGATCGAACTCTTCGGGCTGAAGTTGCCGTCACCGCTCTTCATGTCGCCGATCGGGGTGATCGGATTGTGCTCCCAGGACGGGCACGGCGACCTGGCCACCGCCCGCGCCGCGGCGCGGACCGGCGTCCCCATGGTCATCTCGACGCTGACCGAAGACCCGATGGAGGACATCGCCGCCGAATTCGGCGACACCCCAGGCTTTTTCCAGCTGTACACGCCGACGGACCGCGACCTGGCGGCCAGCCTCGTGCACCGCGCCGAGGCCGCAGGCTACAAGGGCATCATCGTCACACTCGACACCTGGGTGCCCGGCTGGCGTCCCCGCGACCTTTCCACCGCGAACTTCCCGCAGTTGCGCGGGAAATGCCTGAGCAACTACACGAGCGACCCGGTCTTCCGCGCCAGCCTGGATCAGCCGCCGGAGGCGAACCCACAGGCCGCCGTCCTGCGCTGGGTTCAGGTCTTCGGCAATCCGCTCACCTGGGACGACCTGCCGTGGCTGCGCTCGCTGACCAAGTTGCCCATGATCGTGAAGGGCATCTGTCACCCCGACGACGCGCGGCGCGCCATCGATGGCGGCGTCGACGGCATCTACTGCAGCAATCACGGTGGCCGCCAGGCCAACGGCGGTATACCGGCGATCGACTGCCTGCCCGGCGTCGTCGACGCTGCCGACGGAGTTCCGGTTCTCTTCGACTCCGGCATCCGAAGCGGCGCGGACATCGTCAAGGCACTGGCGCTCGGCGCCACCGCGGTGGGCATCGGGCGGCCGTACGCATACGGGCTCGCGCTCGGCGGCACCGACGGTGTTGTCCACGTGCTGCGGTCTCTGCTGGCCGAGGCCGACCTGATCATGGCCGTCGACGGCTATCCCACGCTGGAAGATCTCACTCCGGAAACGCTTCGGCGCGTCACCTGAGCGGGTGGGTGACCGTCTGCCACGGTGAGCGGGTGGAGGCGGTCCTCGAAGAGTTCGACGAGCATCTCGCCCTCGAGCGTGGTCGCTCCGATCACACGCGTCGTGCCTACCTGGGCGACTTGCGGTCGCTGTTCGAGTTCCTGGCGCAACGATCACCCGATGCCCGCCTCTCCAGCCTGAGCCTGCCGGTGCTGCGGTCGTGGCTGGCGGCGCAGGCCGCTGCGGGCGTCGCGCGCACCACGCTGGCGCGCCGGACCTCGGCGGTGAAGACGTTCACCGCATGGGCCACCCGCAAGGGGTTGCTGTCGATCGATCCGGCCAGCCGATTGCAGGTGCCGAAGTCACGGCGGACGCTGCCCGCTGTGTTGCGTCAGGATCAAGCCCTCGACGCCATGGCCGCCGCCGATTCCGGTGCACAGCAGGGTGATCCGCTGGCACTGCGGGATCGGCTGATCGTCGAGATGCTCTACGCCACCGGCATCCGCGTCAGCGAGCTGTGCGGGCTCGACATCGACGACGTCGACACGTCGCGACGACTGCTGCGGGTGCTGGGCAAGGGCAACAAGCAACGCACGGTGCCCTTCGGCGAACCGGCTCAGGCGGCCCTGACGGCCTGGCTCACCGACGGGCGGCCGGAAGTCGTCACGAGTGAGTCGGGATCGGCTCTGCTGCTCGGCGCCCGCGGCCGTCGGCTCGATCAGCGGCAGGCCCGCACCGTGGTGCACCAGACCGTCGCCGCGGTCAGCGGCGCACCGGACATCGGGCCGCACGGCCTGCGGCACAGCGCGGCCACCCACCTGCTCGAGGGCGGCGCCGATCTGCGCATCGTGCAGGAACTGCTCGGCCACTCGACGCTGGCCACCACTCAGCTGTACACCCACGTCACGGTCGCGCGGCTGCGCGCGGTGCACGACCAGGCTCACCCGCGGGCCTGAGGTGATTTCGGCGCGCTAACCGGCGCTGAGCGCACGGTAGTGCGCCGAAGTCGCCAAACGGCTAAGTGCCGCAGAAGGTTTGATAGCAGCGGCCGAAGTCCTCCGGAGCAGGCTCGGCATACCGCTCGAATCCGGCCCGTTCCGCATACGGAGAGGTGACGGCAACGAGGAGCTGCTCGAGCGGCCCGAGATCGCCCGCCGTTGCCGCGGCAAGCGCCTCCTCCACGAGGTGATTTCGCGGGATGTAGACGGGGTTGACGCGATCCATGGCATCGGCGTCGGGGTTCAGGGCGCGCCACCGAGTCGCCCAGCCGTCGAACGCGACCGATGGTGCGTCGCCACGGGCCGTCCGGCTCAGCAGGCGGAAGAACGAGGAGTAGTCGACGTGGTCCCGCTCGAGATGCTCGACCAGCTCGTCGGCCAACTCCGCGACCACCTTTTCGTCGACGTTCTCGGACAGGCCGAGCTTGTCGCGCATACCCGCCGTCCATGAAGCCGCGTACAGCCGTGGGAAGTCCTCGAGTGAGGCCGTGGCAAGGGCGATTCCGTCGTCGGGTTCGTCGGCGATCAATGGCAGCAGCGCTTCGGCGAAGCACGCGAGGTTCCATCCGGCAACCGTCGGCTGGTTGCCGTAGGCGTAGCGGCCCCATGAGTCGATGGAGCTGAACACGGTCTTGGGGTCGAAGGTGTCCATGAACGCACAGGGCCCGTAGTCGATCGTCTGGCCCGAGATCGTCATGTTGTCGGTGTTCATCACCCCGTGGATGAACCCGACCAGCATCCATTGCGCGATGAGTGTCGCTTGTGCGGCGATGACGGCGTCCAGGAGCGCAAGGTATGGGTTCTGGGCTTCGGCGGCGGCGGGGTAGTGCCTGGCGATAGCGTGGTCGGCGAGGCGTTGCAGGACCTCCAATTCGCCTGCGGCCGAGACATATTCGAAGCTGCCGACGCGCAAGTGGCTCTTGGCGACCCGGGCCAGCACAGCCCCGTCGAGTATCGACTCGCGGCGCACCGGGCGTCCCGTGGCGACCACCGAAAGCGACCGGGTGGTCGGGATGCCAAGGGCGTGCATCGCTTCGCTGACGACGTACTCGCGCAGCATCGGGCCGACCGCGGCCAGACCGTCGCCGCCACGGGCGAACGGCGTGCGGCCCGAGCCCTTGAGGTGCAGGTCTTTGAGCTGGCCCTGGGTGTCGGTGAGTTCGCCGAGCAGCAGCGCACGGCCGTCGCCCAGGCGAGGCACCCATCCGCCGAACTGGTGCCCCGCGTAGCCCTGAGCGACCGGCTCGGCGCCGGCGGGCAGCGTGGTACCGGTGAGCAGACCCAATCCGTCCGTGCTGCCGAGCCACTTGGAGTCGAATCCCAGCTCGGCGGCCAGCGGGTCATTGAACACAAGCAGTCGTGGGTCCGGACTGGCCTCGGCCTGCCAGCGCACCGCGAGCTCCGGCAACTCGCGGGCGAACCGGTTGCCGAGGACAACGGTGGTATCAGGCGCGGCGCACATCATTTCCAGCGTACGGACAGCGCCAAGTCGGATCGCCGGCCACTACGCCCTCAGTAGACCAATCACCTTCGCGATATCGGGCATCGTGGACGGCCGGCCCGCCAGCTCGTCGAACACCGTCCAGTAGCTCACGCCGAACCGCCGCTGGCGTTCGGCCAGCGTCTCGGCCATCTGCTCGTGCGTGCCGAGCAGTACGAACGGAGAATCGAGCACGAACTCCGGTGAGATCCCGCCGAAGACGGCCGCCAACTCCGCCGCCGACGCCTCAAGGTCGTCGGTGTGCACCACGAACTGGATCAGGGCGTTGAGTTCGATTTCGTCGAACCGTCTTCCGGCGGCATCCCGCACCACCGCAATGCGGTTCGCCAGCCCGCCGGCGTCGAAGTGGGTCAGTTCGACCTTTGTGGCGTTGCGGTTGTGGCCGAAGCCGGCCAGCCCGACGATGTCGGCGAGCGCGCCGGCGAGCTGCAGCACCCGAGTTCCGTTGCCGCCGATCAGCATTGGCACGCGCGTCGGCGGCACCGCCACCAATGATCCGGCGTCGGCGTGCACGCGGTAGTGCGCACCGTCGAAGTCGACGGCCTCGCCGTCGAGAAGGGAGCGGATCAGCCGGGCCGACTCCTCCAGCCTCGACACCCGTACAACGCTGTCGTCGAACGGGATACCCGCTGCGTCGTACTCCGACTTCATGTGTCCGGCGCCGATGCCGAGTTCGAACCGGCCGTCGGTTACCGACGCCACACCGGCGGCCTCCCTGGCAGTGTCCACCGGATGACGAAAGTCGTTGTTGAGCACCAACGTTCCCACATGCAGGCGTTCAGTCGCCAAGGCCGCGGCCGTCGCTCCGGCAAACGGTGGCGCCGACGGCACGAGATGGTCGGGGAACGTCAGCACGTCGAACCCGGCCGCCTCGACGGCCCGCGCGAATTCTCGCGATTCGGCGGCGGGGCGGGGGAGCGCGGTCGTCAGGCCGAACCGCGGCCGACGGGAGCGATGGGCATCAGTGGCAACCGTCATGACACCGACAGTAGGTGGGTCGGTGTCTGCGCGAGTGTGCGCGTTTGCAGCAAATTCCGCGGCATGTCGTGTGCAGACACGCGCGCTCGCGGTGCAACGTCAGCCGTGCAGGGGCTTCAGCCGGATGGGCGTTGTCGCGAGCAGCCCGAGCGGATCGACGTAGTCGGCGTTCGCGGCGGGCCCCCACATGGCGCCCCAGTGCAGGCAGGCCGGGGCCGGGCAGCCCTGATGACCGGCCGCCAGCTCGCCGAGCGCCGTGCCCGCGAGCACCAGTTGACCCACCCGCACCGACGCCGTGACCGGCTCGTAACTGGTTCGCAGGCCGCCAGGATGGGCGACCGACACCACCGGCCTGCCCGCCAGGTCACCGGCGAACACCACCGTCCCCGGACCGGCCGCATACACCGGCTGTCCAGGCACTCCGGCCAGGTCGACACCGCGGTGGCCGCGCTGCCAGTTCGGCCTCGGGGCGTCGAAGACCGTCATCACCGCAGGTCGCGGCCGCAACGGCCAGTCCAGCCGGGCGTCGTCGGCCCCCGCAGGCGCCGCGCAGGCCATCGCAACCACCGCAATCCACGCCACCGCACGCATACGCCCAGTTCAGCGGCTCGACACCGGTTGGGGAAGCCGCCGGACGCCGACCTGTGGATCAGCCGGCTGGTGTGGACAAAGCACCTGTTCCGGCCGTGTAAACTCATATCCGCAATTCGCGTTAGCGGATTGACTTCGCGCGCCTGCAGCCGCGGCCCACGCCTGTCGTTCAACGACACAGTCCAGGGTTGCATCCGCGTGCCGGGCGGTCCCGAGTCGGAGATTCTCCAACCGGGTCCGGCACGCAGCAGACGCCAGGGCCTGGCATCACCCGACGCCGGGCGACAACCGACGATAATAAGGACATGGCCGACCATGGCTGTTGTAACCATGAAGCAGCTGCTTGACAGCGGCACCCACTTCGGGCATCAGACCCGTCGCTGGAATCCCAAGATGAAGCGGTTCATCTTCACCGACCGCAACGGCATCTACATCATCGACCTGCAGCAGACGCTGACCTACATCGACAAGGCGTACGAGTTCGTCAAGGAAACCGTCGCCCACGGCGGCAGCGTCATGTTCGTCGGCACCAAGAAGCAGGCGCAGGAGTCCATCGCCGAGGAGGCGACCCGCGTCGGCATGCCGTATGTGAACCAGCGCTGGCTGGGCGGCATGCTCACCAACTTCTCCACCGTGCACAAGCGTCTGCAGCGCCTCAAGGAACTCGAGGCGATGGAGCAGACCGGCGGCTTCGAGGGGCGCACCAAGAAGGAAATCCTGATGCTGACCCGCGAGAAGAACAAGCTGGAGCGCAGCCTCGGTGGTATCCGCGACATGGCCAAGGTGCCCTCGGCCGTCTGGGTCGTCGACACCAACAAGGAGCACATCGCCGTCGGTGAGGCGCGCAAGCTGGGCATCCCGGTCATCGCGATCCTCGACACCAACTGCGACCCCGACCTCGTCGACTACCCGATCCCGGGCAACGACGACGCGATCCGCTCGGCCGCGCTGCTCACCAAGGTGATCGCCTCCGCGGTCGCCGAGGGCCTGCAGGCCCGCGCCGGTGCCGGTCGCGACGGCGACAAGCCCGAGGCCGAAGCCGCCGAGCCGCTGGCCGAATGGGAGCAGGAACTGCTGGCCGGCGCCACCGCGACCGCGAGCCCGACCGCCGAAGGCGCCGAGCCCGGCACGCCCGAGGCCGACGTTCAAACCGAACCCAAGCCGCCAACGAACCAATAGGGAAAGACAGACATGGCGAACTACACCGCTGCCGACGTCAAGCGACTGCGGGAGCTGACCGGCGCCGGCATGCTCGACAGCAAGAATGCGCTGGTTGAGGCCGACGGCGATTTCGACAAGGCCGTCGAGCTGCTGCGCATCAAGGGCGCCAAGGACGTCGGCAAGCGCGCCGAGCGGGCGACCGCCGAGGGTCTGGTGGCCGCCAAGGACGGCGCGCTCATCGAGCTGAACTCCGAGACCGACTTCGTCGCGAAGAACGCCGAATTCCAGGCGGTCGCGGATCAGATCGTGGCGGCGGCTGCCGCTTCGAAGGCCACCGACGTCGACGCTCTCAAGGCTGCCAAGATCGGTGACACCACCGTCGAGCAGACGATCGCAGACCTGTCCGCAAAGATCGGCGAGAAGCTCGAGCTGCGTCGCGCCGCTTACTTCGACGGCACCGTCGAGACGTATCTGCACAAGCGGGCCGCGGACCTGCCGCCCGCGGTCGGGGTGCTCGTCGAGTACACCGGCTCCGACCAGAATGCCGCGCACGCGGTTGCCCTGCAGATCGCCGCGCTGAAGGCCAAGTACCTGACGCGTGACGAGGTGCCCGAGGACATCGTCGCCAACGAACGGCGTATCGCCGAGGAGACCGCCAAGGACGAGGGCAAGCCCGAGCAGGCGCTGCCCAAGATCGTCGAGGGTCGTCTCAACGGCTTCTTCAAGGACGTCGTGCTGCTCGACCAGCCGTCGGTGTCCGACAGCAAGAAGACCGTCAAGGCGCTGCTCGACGAGGCGGGCGTGACGGTGACCCGGTTCGCGCGTTTCGAGGTCGGCCAGGCCTAACTGCGGGGCGGTACGACTTGGTACCGTCACGGAGTGACCCCTGGCGATGAGCCCCTCGGGCGAAGAGCAGACAAGCGCTGTAGTGCTTTCGGCGACGACGCCCTCGGCGAGCTCGACGCAGTCGGTCTCGTCGACGCGCTTCGCTGCGGAAGGGTTTCGGCGGCCGAGCTCGTGGAGGCGGCCATCGCCCGCACCGAGAAGGTCAACCCGACGCTGAACGGGCTGGCCTTCGAGGCCTTCGATCGGGCGCGCCGTCGCGCAAGCCAGCCCGCCCCGTTCGGCGGCTACTTCGACGGCGTCCCGACGTTCATCAAGGACAACGTGGCCGTCGCGGGCATGCCCACGATGCAGGGCACCGACGCGTGGGATCCCAGGCCCGAACGGCGCGATGGCGATCTCGCGCGGGTGTTCCTGTCCACCGGTCTGGTGCCGTTGGGCAAGACGCAGATGTCGGAGTTCGGCTTCAGCGGGTCGGCCGAGCATCCCCGGATCGGGCCCGTCCGCAACCCGTGGAATCCCGAACGCACGGCTGGGGCGTCGTCGTCGGGCGCCGGCGCGTTCGTCGCCGCAGGCGTGGTGCCGATCGCGCATGCCAACGATGGCGGCGGCTCGATCCGAATCCCCGCTGCCGTCAACGGATTGGTCGGGCTCAAGCCGACGCGCGGCAGGCTGCCGCTGGACGCGCAGGCCGCCCGCATGCCGCTGCATCTGGTCGCCAACGGGGTGCTGAGCCGCTCCGTTCGCGACACCGCCGCATTCCTGCGCGAAGCCGAGCGAGTCTTCCGCAACCCGAAGCTGCCTGCCATCGGGGACATCACCCACGCGGGAAGACAGCGTTTGCGCATCGCGGTGTGCACCAAATCCGTTCTGCGAGAAGCCAGCCCGGAAATACGCGAGTTGACGCTGAAGTCGGCGGCGCTGCTTGAGGAACTCGGCCACAAGGTCACCGAGATCGACAATCCGGTGCCTGCCCGGTTCAAGGACGACTTCCTGCTGTATTGGCAGTTCCTCGCCTTCGCGATCGTGCGCGGCGGACGCCGCATGATCGGACCGAGCTTCGACCCCACCAAGCTGGACAATCTGACGCTCGGCCTCGACGCACGAGCCGCGCGGAATCTGTACAAGCTGCCTGTTGCGATCGCGCGACTGTCGGCATCGCACAGAATCACCGCCCGGCTGTCGGCGACCTACGATGCGGTGCTCATGCCGACGCTGGCCGAGGAGACGCCACCGATCGGCCATCTCGACCCGACGGCCCCCTTCGAACAGGTCATGGATCGGCTGATCGACTGGGTGGCGTTCACACCGCTGCAGAACGCGACCGGCGACCCGGCCATCTCGCTGCCGCTGGCGCAATCCGCGTCGGGGATGCCGGTCGGAATGATGTTGTCGGCGGTCAGGGGCCAGGAGGTCAGGCTGCTGGAACTGGCCTACGAACTCGAAGAGGCTCGGCCCTGGCCGCTGATCGACGCATGACGCGCGACGAAATCCGTTGCGTCCTCGACACAGTGCCGTAACTGGAACTCGCTCGAGTTAACAACGCCGACATTCGGCGTCGCCGTCGGTGAAACTTTTCGGGCACACCATCCTTTCTTGTGGAGACCACTGCTCCCACAATCGTTCGATCACCGGCGATCGCCACCACCGATTCGGGAAACACATTCGTGTGCCTCGTTCGGTTCGCGCTGGCGAACATCCGCCGGCGCCCAGAACGGTTCGTGCTGTCCGTTCTCGGAATCGCGCTCGCGATTGCGTGTGTCACTGTCGTGCGCACCATTTCGGCGAGCTTCGCCATCACCGGCGCCGACTCGGTGACCGACGTACTCGGCGGAGCGCAGCTGTGGGCCGTCCCCGCCGCGGGCGTGCACTACGACGCGGACACCAAGGCATTGGTCGCGAATGGGCCCGCGCCGGCATTCGCGGCTCCCGACGGCTGGACCGTCTCCCGTACGCTGTCCGGTACCATCGAGATCAACGGCAACACCGTCTCACTGCGGGGGAGCGACGAAACTCCAACCGGCCAAGCAGTATTGGGTGCACCGCTCGCCGGAAGGCTCAGCTTGCAGCCGGGTGACCGCGTCGTGGTCGGCGGGCAGAGCCTGATCGTCGACGTGAACGGGAGCGGCCAATCGTTGACAGTCGCCACGCCGTTGGCGCAGTCGGTCGTCGGCAGCAGCGGTTGGTGGCTGATCTTCGCCCCGCCCGGCCAGGAGAAGCGTCGGGATCTGGGTCAAACGTTCGGCAGTGCGGTGGGCCTGGAGTCGACGTCAGACCCGTCCGTCACGCCGAATCCCGAGGGGCGTGGGCTCATCTACGACACCGTGGGCGGATCGGGTCCGCTGACGTTCGAGCAGAAGTTCTCGGCGCTGTTCTCCGGCAAGGTGACCAGTTCCACGCTCGGCCTCATCTCGATGATCGGCCTCGGCCTCGGCTTCGTCATCGCCGTTTCGTCGTTCCTGGCCGCGGTCGCTGAGCGGCGGCGTGAATTCGGCATCATGTCGAGTATCGGCCTGGCCGACGAGGTGCTGTACTTCTTCCTCGTCGAGTCGGCCATCGTGTTCGTCGCCGCCTACCTGGTCGGGGTCATCGGCGCGGGTGTCCTTGTGGCGCTGGTGATTCCGGGAATCGCCACAGTGACGGCGTGGCTGCAGGCCGCAGCGATGGTCGCCGCTTTCGTACCCGCGATGGCGATTGTCGGAGCTCTCGTGCCGGTGCACCGACTGCTGCAACAACGTCCGGTTGCATTGCTAGGGGACCGCTGATGATGCGTAAAGGCTTGTCGTACGGATGGTTGGCCGCCCGCAGGCGGATCCGCGAGATGGTGCTGCCCGTCGTCACCACCGCGACCGGCGCATTCTGGTGGTGATCGTGTTCGGAATGTCCGACGGGATCCGCGCTCAGTCGGCGTCGCTGGGCCACGCCGACGAGATCGGCCGTGCCGTCGTGCTCATCGCGGTGACGGTTCTTCTCGTCGGCGTGGTGGAAGTGGCGGTGGCCACCACCCGAACCGTGGCCCACCGGACCCGCGAACTGGGGGTGCTCGGTGCCAACGGCGTGCCGCGCAGACCCGTCGTTGCGGCACTGCTCGTCGAGCCGGTGATCGCCGCGGTGCTGGGTGCGCTCGCTGGGACCGCGCTGGCTGTGCTGACCGGAATCGTGCTCGGTGCAACAGGTGTGGTGGCCACGGGTGTGTCGAGCGAGGGGCTGTCGCTGGGCGTTGTCATCGCCATCGGTGTCAGCGTCGTCGCTGCCGTTGCCACCAGCATCGTGCCCACATGGAACGCGGCGTCGCGGCCACCGATCCGATCCCTGACAGCCGGAGGCTGACCATGACCGCAATCGAAGACCGCACCGAGGCGCCTGAGCTGACCCACGTCACCAAGCCCGTCATCGAGATCTCCGATGTGTGGAAGCTGCACAAGTTCGGCGACGAGGTCGTCAAGGCGCTGGTGGCCGCGGACCTGACCGTCATGCCCGGTGAATTCGTCTGCCTGATGGGCCCGAGTGGAAGCGGCAAGTCGACGCTGCTGAACATGATCGGCGGCCTCGACCGGCCGACCAAGGGAACGGTCAGGGTCGCGGGCCGCGACACATCCACGCTGACCGAGAGTCAGTTCGCCGCCCTGCGGCACGACACCATCGGGTTCATCTTCCAGAGCTACAACCTGATTCCCTTTCTGTCGGCGGTCGAGAACGTCGAGCTGCCACTGATGTTCGAGCCGTACGACCGCAAGTCACTGCGCACGAGGGCGTTGGAACTGCTCGAGCTCGTCGGCCTGGGTCACCGGGTCGACCACCAGCCGACGAAGATGTCCGGCGGAGAACAGCAACGCACCGCCATCGCACGATCTCTGATCAGCAGCCCGACGTTGGTGTTGGCCGACGAGCCGACAGCCAACCTCGACCACCGCACGGGGGAAACGGTGGTGCGCATGCTGCGCGACCTGTGCTCCACGTTGGGCGTCACGGTCGTCGCCAGCACCCACGACCCCACGGTGGCCGACGAAGCGAGCCGTGTCGTCCGGATGAAAGACGGACAAATCGTCAAGTGATCCATCGGCTTTGGGAGAGAAAATGACTCAAGAGTTAGAGACGACGCCCTCACAGCGTGATGCGTTGATGACGACCGAGCTCGTGCCCGAGCAGGTCCTGCCCAAGGTGCTCGGCACGTTCGGCCTCACCGCGACCTACGTGTTCATCATCTGCTGGATCACCGGATCCTCGATCATGGCGGGCGGCGGCTGGACCGCCATCCCGATGTGGGTGCTCGGCATCCTGACCTTCCTGGTGCCTGCGGCTCTGGCCGTCGGCGAACTCGGCAACCTGTGGCCGGGCCAAGGCGGCGTGTACATCTGGGCGTATCCGCACGATGGGCGAGAAGATGTCGTTCCTCGGCGGCTACCTGTCCTGGGTGCCGGTCGTCCTCAACACGGCCTCGTCACCGGCGATCGTGCTTCAGTTCCTGCTCTTGGCATTCCACGCAGAGCTCGGCTTGACGGTCAGCATCGTGCTGCAGCTGGCCATCCTCTGGACCGTGGTCGGGCTGGCGCTGGCGAAGTTGGCGGCCAATCAGCGGATCATGAACACGACGTTCGTGGTCTACGGCATCCTCACCCTCACCATCTTCATCTGCGCGCTGATCTACGCGGGCGGCCACGGCTCGGCCCAGCCGTTCAGCTGGCACGACGCAACGGTTCCGAACTTCGCAGGCGCCGGCTTCCTCTACGGCACCGTACTGCTCTATCTGGTCGGGGTGGAGACACCGTTCAACATGGGCGCGGAGTTCCTGTCCGTCAAGCGGAGCGCCACCAAGATGATCGCCTTGGGGTCGGCCGCGCTGGTGGTCATCTACCTGCTGACGACGATCGGCACGATGATGGTGCTTCCGAAGGACCAGATCAATCCGGTCACCGGCGTGATCGGAAACCTCGATGTCTCAGGCTTTCCCGGGCTGATGGAGATCGCCGCCGTGGTCTTGGCGATCATCGTGTTCGTCGCGATGACCACATATCAGGTGGCGTACTCGCGGCTGATCTTCGTCTCCGGGCTGGAGCGGCACCTTCCGCGGATCTTCACCCACCTCAACCCGCGCACCCGCAACCCGGTCACCGCGGTGCTGATCCAGGGCGTGCTGTCGTCGCTGATCCTGGTCGGCCTCTACTCGCAGAGCAGCATGGCCAACGTCACCGTTTATCTGCAGGGCGGGCTGAGCGTGGTGTGGCTGATCTCCGGTTTCTTCTTCTTCATCCCGCTGGTGATCGCTCGCAAGAAGTACGCGGATCGCTATGCAAGCGAGGACTTCTGGCGCATCCCCGGCGGCATGCCCGCGGTCTACGCGGTCGCGGTGATCGGCATCGTGGCCACCTGCACGGGCGTCTACTACTCGTTCGCGGCCTCGTGGATCCCCGACGTTCCGGTCGGCACGTGGATGACGTGGGTGGGCAGCATCGCCGTCGGCATGTTCATCCTCGGCGCGATCGTCTATTTCTTCGGTCGCCGGTCTGCGTCGAAGGTCACCCAGGAAGACGCGTTGGCACACCTGGCAGTGCTGGATCTCAAGAACGAGGCGGTGTGACGTCATGACGATGGACAGCACCGCGCTCCACGCGGACACGACGGGTGACCAGACGCCGTATCCGCTTGGACCCGTTGACAGGGGCGGAGATCGAATCGGCAGCCGCGGTCATCGTCGATTCCGAGTACTCAACTCCGACAACGAAGTTCGTGATGATCCAGCTCGCAGAACCGGACAAGAACCCCGATCTGACGTTCGAGGGGCGCACCGACGTGCCGAGGCAGGCCTTCGTCACGATGTACGACGGTGCGGCCAAGCTGATCTACGAGGTGGTCGTCGACCTCGGTGCGCGGGTCATCGACTCGTGGACGCCCGTGCCGGGCCGATTCCCGTCCTACCTCGTCGAGTTCTTCACCGGCGTAGAGGAGGTGGTCCGCGACGACCCACGATGGCAGGAAGCCATGCGCAAGCGTGGCGTCACGGATTTCGACCTGGCGATGATCGACCCATGGCCCGCAGGCTATTACGGCCCGCAGGACCACTACGAGCACTCGGCGTTGATCTGTGCAGGCCGCTGACGTTCATGCGTGCCGCGCCGTCCGAACACGGATACGCGCGGCCGGTCGAGGGTCTGATCGTCACGTTCGACCTGGACGCGATGAAGGTCATCGACGTCGAGGATCACGGCGTGGTCCCGCTGCCGCCGACCGCGGGAAACTACGCCGAGGATTTCATGTTCGACCCGAACAACCGGCCCGCGTTCACCCAGTTCCGTGACGACGTCAAGGCGATCGAGATCACCCAGCCCGACGGGCCGAGCTTCACCGTCGACGGCTGGAAGGTGCAGTGGCAGAAGTGGGCCATGCGCATCGGCTTCAATCCGCGCGAGGGCATCATGCTGCACGAGATCACCTACACCGACCGCGGGCAGACCCGGCCGATCGTGTACCGCGCTTCGCTGTCGGAAATGGTGGTGCCCTACGGCGACATCGGCGCCGACGCACTGGAACAAGAACGTGTTCGACATGGGTGAGGTCGGGATGGGGTTCTCGGCCAACCCGTTGACACTCGGTTGTGACTGCCTGGGTGAGATCCACTACTTCGACGGCGACGGTCAACGACTCCGCGGGCAATGCGGTGACGATCCCCAACGCGATCTGCATGCACGAGGAGGATTTCGGCATCTCCTGGAAGCACACCGATTTCCGGACCGAGGAGGTCGAGGTGCGCCGCGTCGCGCCGGCTGGTCGATCTCGATGATCTGCACGGTCGGCAACTACGAGTACGGCTTCTTCTGGTACTTCTACAACGACGCGTCGATGGAGGTCGAGGTCAAGCTCTCCGGTGTGCTCACCACCGGCGCGGTACCCGACGGCGAGGAGCCGCGCTGGGGCAAGATGGTCGCCCCCAACATCTACGGCCCGAATCACCAGCACTTCTTCAACTTCCGGCTCGACATGAGCGTCGACGGCGCGGGAAACAGCGTCTACGAGGTCGATTCGATCCCCGAGCCGGACCCGGCGCTGCAACCCGCACCGCAATGCGTGGATCACCCGGGACACGCTGGTCGCGTCGGAGGCCGACGGCGCACGCGACTGGAACTGGTCGACCGGCCGGTACTGGAAGGTCACCAACCCGTCGAAGATGCAACGAACTCGGCAGCTCCGGTCGCCTACAAGCTGATGCCCACGCGAGATCGTGCCGGTCATGGTGCAGGAGGGGTCCTACATCTACGACCGCGCGCGGTTCGTCCAGCACAACCTGTGGGTGACGAAGTACGACGCAGGCCGAGAAGTTCGCGGCGGGCGACTACATGTACCAGTCACGCCGACGCGCAGGGCCTGCCGCGAGTTCATCGCCGACGACGCGCCGTTGGAGAACACCGACGTCGTGCTCTGGTACACCGCTCGGCGCGCACCACGTGGTGCGGCCGGAGGACTGGCCGGTGATGCCGTGCGCGTACACGGGCTTTCACCTCAAGCCGCTCGGCTTCTTCGACGGCAACCCGGCGCTGGACATCCCGCCGTCACCGCCGAAGGCCTGCCACCACCACTAGAACGGATCGGAGCCGATCGACAGCAGGATCTGCTTGAACTCACGCCGTTGCTCATTGGTCAGATCGGCCATCACGATGCGTTCGGCTGCCTTCACGCCGGTTTCGGTGCGCTTCAACAGCGCCATGCCCTCGCCCGTCAGCTGGGCGGGCAGCGATCGTCCCGACGACACGCTGGCCGGGCGTCTGACGAGCCCGCGTTCCTCGAGACCGCGCAGCACCATGTTCATCGCCTGCGGCGACACGTTGGTGTCACGCGCCAGCTCGGCGTTCGAACGGTCCGGGAAGTGCGACAGTATCCGCATGCAGATGTACTGCGGGAAGGTCAATCCCAGCGGTTCCAGCACGGTCGCCGTCACCTCGGTACGCAGCGCGTTGTGCACCCGGTACAGCAGGTAGCCGAGCGGCTGGTCGTCGAGGATGTCACTCATATCAATCATATTGACATATATCAACCTAGTTGATAGACACGGGGTATGACGACACAACCAGAACAAGCGATGTTCGATTCGGCATACCGCGGCGAGGCCGAGGAGTTCCAGGGTTTCCGCCCGCCGTGGAGCATCGGCGAGCCGCAGCCGGAGATCCA
Source organism: uncultured Actinomycetota bacterium (assembly GCA_963813275.1). Classification (GTDB taxonomy): domain Bacteria; phylum Actinomycetota; class Actinomycetes; order Mycobacteriales; family Mycobacteriaceae; genus Mycobacterium. Next base: position 1,153,613 of record CAWEYH010000014.1, read on the forward strand.
GGCGCTGATCGAGGCGGGCAAGGTCCACGGCGACGTGCTCGACGCGGGCTGCGGCGAGGCCGCCACGGCCCTGCACCTCGCGGAACGGGGCTTCACCACGGTCGGCCTCGACACAGTCGGCGACCGCCATCACGCTCGCCCGCGAGGAGGCCGCGAAGCGCGGGCTGACCAACGCCAGCTTCGACGTCGCCGACATCAGCAACTTCACCGGTTACGACGGCCGGTTCGGCACGATCATCGACTCGACTCTGTTCCACTCGATGCCCGTCGAGCTGCGCGAGGGCTATCAGCAGTCCATCGTGCGGGCCGCCGCGCCGGGCGCCTCGTACTTCGTCCTGGTATTCGACGCTGCGGGTATGCCCATCGGATTCGCCGGTCAACGCCGTCACCGAGGACGAACTGCGTGACGTGGTGTCCAAGTACTGGGAGATCGACGAGATCAGGCCCGCCCGCATCCACGCCAACGTGCCGGAGGCATTCGCCGAGTTCTTGCAGGCGTTCGGCGGCACCGACATCCGCGACGAGCCCAATGGTCGTAAGTCGATGGGCGCCTGGCTGCTCTCGGCGCATCTCCGCTAACACGCCGCTCGGGCCACCCCGTAGTGGCTGCGAGGCCGCTATGAGGCAGGATTGGGGGTAGCCGTCCCGGGCATGCTCCGGGATGGCGATCTCATGCGAGGACCCCGAAGGAGTCGGATGGCGGAGCCAACCACCACCAACGGCGCCGACGCCATCCCCGATCCGGCCCATGTATTCGCGCGTGCTGCTCAAGCTCGGCGGCGAGATGTTCGGCGGCGGTCAGGTGGGCCTCGACCCCGACGTGGTGGCCCTGGTGGCCCGCCAGATCGCCGAGGTGGTTCGCAGCGGCGTCCAGGTCGCGGTCGTCATCGGCGGCGGCAACTTCTTCCGCGGCGCCCAGCTGCAGCAGCGTGGCATGGAGCGCACCCGCTCGGACTACATGGGCATGCTCGGCACCGTGATGAACAGCCTTGCGCTGCAGGACTTCCTGGAGAAGGAAGGCATCGCGACCCGCGTGCAGACCGCCATCACGATGGGCCAGGTCGCCGAGCCCTACATTCCGCTGCGCGCCCAGCGGCACCTGGAGAAGGGCCGCGTGGTGATCTTCGGCGCGGGCATGGGCCTGCCGTACTTCTCCACCGACACCACCGCCGCGCAGCGCGCCCTGGAGATCCGCGCCGAGGTGGTGCTGATGGCCAAGGCCGTCGACGGAGTGTTCACCGCCGACCCACGGTCGAACCCCGACGCCGAACTGATCACCGCGATCACCCACCGCGAGGTCATCGAACGGGGCCTGGCCGTCGCCGACGCCACCGCGTTCAGCCTGTGCATGGACAACGGCATGCCCATCCTGGTGTTCAACCTTCTCACCGACGGCAATATCGCGCGGGCGGTCGCAGGTGAGAAGATCGGAACACTGGTCACCACCTGACTGGACTGGTACGCGCACGCGAGGAGCAGAAAGAGGACATGCCGTGATCGACGAAACCCTCTTCGACGCCGAGGAGAAGATGGAGAAGGCGGTGTCCGTCGCGCGCGACGACCTGTCGTCCATCCGCACCGGCCGCGCCAACCCCGGCATGTTCTCCCGCCTCGTCGATCGACTACTACGGGTCGTCCACCCCGATCACCCAGCTGTCCAGCATCAACGTGCCGGAGGCCCGGCTGGTCGTCATCAAGCCCTACGAGCAGTCGCAGCTGAAGCCGATCGAGGACGCGATCCGCAACTCCGACCTCGGCGTCAATCCGTCCAACGACGGCAACGTCATCCGGGTCGCCATCCCGCAGCTGACCGAGGAGCGCCGACGCGACCTGGTGAAGCAGGCCAAGTCCAAGGGCGAGGATGCCCGGGTGTCGGTGCGCAACATCCGCCGCAAGGCGATGGAGGAGCTGCACCGGATCAAGAAGGACGGCGAGGCGGGCGAGGACGAGGTCAAACACGCCGAGAAGGAACTCGACAAGACCACGCACACGTACACCAGCCAGATCGACGACCTGGTCAAGCACAAAGAGGGCGAACTGCTGGAGGTCTAGTGGCCGAACAGCAAGCAGATCCGGTGGCCGAAACGTCGGAGCCGCCCAAGAAGGCATCCCGGGCCGGGCGCAATCTCCCGGCGGCCATCGGCGTCGGCGTCGTGCTCGGCGCGATGGCGATCGGCATCCTGCTGTTCTGGCCGATCGGTTGGCTGCCCGTGCTGGCCGTCTTCATCGGGATCGCCATCTACGAGGTCATTCGCCGGCTGCGCGAAGCCGGCTACGCCCTGCCGGTCATTCCTCTGCTGCTCGGCGGCCAGGCCATGATCTGGCTGACGTTCTACGGGCCCGCCGGGACATTGGGTGCGTACGGCGGCACCATCGTCGTGTGCATGGTCTGGCGGCTGGTCGGCCAGGGCCTTCGCGAGGCGCCGGTCAACTACCTGCGCGACATCTCGGCCACGGTGTTGCTTGCGACCTGGGTGCCGCTGTTCGCGAGCTTCAGTGCGCTGCTGATCTTCCAGGACCACGGCGGCGTCCGGACCTTCACGGTGATCGCGACCGTCGTGTTCGCCGACATCGGCGGGTACGTCGCCGGGGTGTTGTTCGGCAAGCACCTGATGGTGCCCGCGATCAGCCCGAAGAAGTCGTGGGAGGGGCTGGGCGGTTCGCTGCTCTTCGGCGTCACGGCGGCCGTGCTCGTCGGTGGCGTTCCTGATGGACCGCCCCGCGTGGGTCGGCGTGCCGCTGGGGCTGATGCTTGTGATCACCGGGGTGCTCGGCGACCTGGTCGAGTCACAGGTCAAGCGCGATCTCGGCATCAAGGACATGGGCACGCTGCTGCCGGGACACGGCGGCATCATGGACCGGATCGACGCGATGCTGCCGTCGGCGGTCGCCGGCTGGATCGTGCTGACGCTGCTGGCCTGATCCGACCGTGGCCGGCCGGTAGCGTTTGCGCGCATGAAGCTTTCATGTGCCTTCGTCACCAACGTCGACTCGCCTGAACTCATCGCCGAGGCGGAACGCCTTGGTTACCACCGGGCTTGGCTCTACGACTCACCCGCCATCACGTCGGACGTGTGGATGGCTTTGGCGTTGGCCGCCGAGAGGACGTCGACGATCGGGCTCGGTCCCGGCGTGCTCGTGCCGAGCCTGCGCCACCCGATGACCAATGCGGCGGCGATCGCCACGCTGGCGGCGATCGCGCCCGGCCGGGTCGCCGTCGCCATCGGTTCGGGCTTCACCGGTCGCTACATCCTCGGCAAGCGGCCGCTGAAGTGGGCGTTCGTCGAGGAGTACGTGGTCGCGCTTCGGGCGCTGCTGCGAGGCGAGACCGTCGAGTGGGAAGGTGCTCCGATCCGCATGCTGCACACGGATGGATTCGTGGCCGATCGGCCCGTCCAGGCCGAGGTGCTGATCGGAGCCGACGGGCCCAAGGGAACCGCGGTGGCCGAACGGGTCGGTGACGGCGTGTTCGCCGCAGGGGTTCCGAACCCGGCCGCGGCGGGTCGGCCGTACTCACTTCTGCAGTTCGGTTCCGTTCTCGACGAGGGAGAGGACATCGGCGGCTCGCGCGTGCTCGAGCGGGCCGGGCACGGCCTGGCCGTCGTGTTCCACGCCCTGTACGAGCGCAACGGCGCTGAGGCGGTCGCCGCGTTGCCGGGCGGCAGCCAGTGGGTGTCCGCGATCGAGGCCATCGCCGTAGACCAGCGTCACCTCGTCACCCACGAAGGTCACCTGGTTCGACTGACCGCCGTCGACGAGGAGGCGGTCGCACTGGCGGCCGACCTGCTGCCGCAGTTCACCTTCAGCGGCACCGCTGCGCAACTGCGCGAGCGGGCCGCCGAATACGAGGCGGAAGGAGTCACCGAGCTCGTCTATCAGCCCGCAGGCCCCGACGTCGCCGGTGAGCTCGCCCGCATGATGGACGCCGTCGGCGACGCCGCGTCCTGACGCTGCCTGCGTGAGCGGGCGTTGAGCGAACAGGCCACTGCGCCGACGCTGAACAACGACACCAACAGGAGCAGAACGACCGCGTCGACCCCGCCGACCATCACGAGTCGGCCCGCGCAAGCCGCCAACACCGCGAGCACGCCGAGCGCCAGCGCGCCGACCCGCATCGGCGTCAGGCTCTCGCCGAGGAAGGTCGCGGCCAGCAGCGCGGTGACCACGGGGTTCATCGAGATGATCACGGCACCCAGCACGGCGGGGGCGCCGTGCAACAGCGCGACGTAAAGGCAGGTGAACAGCAGGCCCCGCCTGGGGGTACCTCCCGCTTGCGGGGGACAATCCGCTGACCAGGACGTGAACGAGGGTGCGGCCTGTGGGCCACGTCACGCGGGCCAGCAATGCCCAGCCCGCCAGGATCGCGCCTGCCAGCCCGAACCGGAATACCAGGACCGCCATCGGCGACATCGCCGAAACCGCAAGCGCGCCAATGGGATAGCCGAGCGCATACACAAACGTCAAAGCGAATGCGGTGCGAAACGGCATGGTCGGCATGGCCACAGCTCCCATGGTTGCCACCAACGCCGCCGATTGCCAATCAATTTCCGCCAACCCAGGGTGGGATACTGACAACAGCCCATGTCCCCATCCCTGCCCCTGGTCTTCGACCCGCCGCGACGCGCGATGCCGCCGCGTCACTTCGCCGACCTCGACGAGGCCGGCCGCGTCGAGGCCGCTGCGGAACTCGGGCTGCCGGCGTTTCGCGCGAAGCAGCTGGCCAACCAGTACTACGGCCGGTTGATCGCCGACCCGCGCGAGATGACCGATCTGCCCGCGGTGGTGCGAGAGCAGGTCGCCGGGGCGATGTTCCCGAAACTGCTCGACGCCGTCCGCGAGATCGAATGCGATGCGGGGGAGACGCGAAAGATGTTGTGGCGCGCGGTCGACGGGACGACATTCGAGTCGGTGCTGATGCGCTATCCGCAGCGCAACACCGTCTGCATCTCGTCTCAGGCGGGCTGCGGGATGGCCTGCCCGTTCTGCGCGACGGGACAGGGCGGGCTGACGCGCAACCTGTCGACCGCCGAGATTCTCGAGCAGGTCCGCGCGGCGGCGGTCGAGCTACGCGACCGCGACGGGGATGGGATCGCGCGCCCCGCGCGCAGTGGCAGGTTGTCCAACATTGTGTTCATGGGCATGGGCGAGCCGCTTGCCAACTACAACCGGGTGCTTGCGGCGGTTCAGCGCATCACAGCGGCACCGCCGAACGGGTTTGGCATCTCGGCGCGTTCGGTCACCGTGTCGACGGTCGGGCTGGCTCCGGCGATCCGCAAGCTGGCCGACGAACGGCTCGGTGTCACGCTGGCGCTGTCGCTACACGCTCCCGATGACGAACTGCGCGACACGCTGGTGCCGGTCAACAACCGGTGGAACGTCTCCGAAGCCCTCGACGCGGCCCGCTACTACGCCGACCAGACGGGTCGACGGGTGTCGATCGAATACGCGCTGATCCGTGACGTCAACGACCAACCGTGGCGGGCAGACCTACTCGGCAAACGCCTGCACGGCGCGCTGGGTCCGCTGGTGCACGTCAACGTCATTCCGCTCAACCCGACGCCGGGCAGCGAGTGGGATGCCAGCCCCAAGGCCGCCGAACGCGAGTTCGTCAGGCGGGTGCGTGAGCGCGGTGTGTCGTGCACCGTGCGCGACACCAGGGGCCGCGAAATCGCCGCCGCCTGTGGGCAATTGGCCGCTCAGGCCTGACCCTCGCGCGGAGAGTTGGCCGTCCACATCATTTCCTCGCGCAGGCGACGGCTGCGCCAGCCGTCCGGCGTGCGGACCATGTCGTGGTGGTAGTAGCCGCCGAAGACGCAAAGCTCGGCCATTCCGTGTATCCGCGTGGGGTTGTAGAACATTGCACGTACCTGCGCTGTGTCGCCGTCGAACTCCGACTCGATGTTGGTGACGTAGTGCATGCTCATCGACACCAACGCCGAGAAGTCGCCGCGGAAGAAGTCGACGACTTCGTCGAGTGACCCCACGATGACCTCGGCCGAGTAGTCGATGTGCGCGTCGGAGGTGAACACAGTGCGATACAGGTCCCAATCCTTGGTGTCGACGGCCCGCGCGTATCTGATCAGCAGAGCGGCGATCTCGAGTTCGTCGTGTGCCCGTTGCGTCTCGCTCACCAGATCAGCTCCAGCCGTAGGTTTCTGCTGCGCCAGCCGTCGGGTGTGCGAACGAGGTCGTGATGCCAACGGCCGCCGAAGAAGCTGTTCTCCGGCGCTCCGCGGCGGCGAACCGCGTTCAACCACATCGCAAGCGTGCGGGCGCAGGCACCGTCGACGGTGGTTTCGACGTTCATGACGTAGTGCATGCTCATCTCGGTCTCCGCCTGGTTCCGGCGCAGGAACTCGGCTGCTTCTTCGCGTGAACCGGCGATGAAACCAGCGGCGGTGTAATCGATGTGCGCGTCTTCGGTGAACAGTGAGCGGTAAAGCACCCAGTCTCCGGTGTCGACCGCGCGGGCATACTTCGTGAGCAGAGCGGCGATCTCGAGTTCGTCGCCGACCCTCCCGGCATCCATCAGTTGGTCGGCTTGATGCCGACGGCGTGGCGCAGCTGCGCGAGGAATTGATCGTCGTCGTCGCTGCGCACGATGTAGTGGGACACCGCAACCCGGATCGCCGTAGCGGCCTTGACGCCGCTGTTGGGTCCGGAAAGCAGCTTCAGCAGACGGGCGCGCATCACCGGGATGATCCACGAGAGCTGCGCGATGACGACCTCGGGCTCGATGTCGACAAGTCGCACACCCGAATACGAGTGCTGATACTCGACGATGAATCTCAGTGCCGCATCGAGCTTCTCGGTTCCACGCAGGCCTGCGGTCGCCCTGCCGATACCGTTGTCGAACATCTCGCGCTCGTAGACGCCGAACGCGTCGAGCAGTTCACTCTTGTCGGCGAACCAGCGATACAGCGTCGGCCGGGACACGCCGGCCTGCAGTGCCACTTCGGAGAGGCTGAGTTTCGTCTGCCCACTGCGACCGAGCACCTCCGCGGTCGCGACCAGGATCCGGTGCCGGGTCGAGGTGTCTTCGACGATCTCGGATGCGTCCCGCCGGGAGCGCAGTGGTTCGTTCACGTCAGGGCCTCAATCCTCGGTCCTAGTGATGGTAGTTCGTGCATCACAGCGACTTCTCCAGAAGTGCGACCGTGTCGAGGTCATCGAGTGCGGCGACGCTTCGCCGCAGGCCCTCCATGGCGATGTTCTCGGCCTGCATACCGCCCATACCTGCGATGATCAGCGTCGCGACATACGGGTATAGGGCGCCCATCCGGTAGCGGTCCCACAGCTCGTCGGGTCGAGGTCGGGTCCGCCCGCGGCGACCAGGGCGCGACGGTACTCGTCGAGCAGCGCGCGCTGGTGTGCTCGTCGGTCGGCGGTGGTCATGCTCGTGATCAGGGTGTAGGCCAGCTCGCGGCCGGGGTGGCCGCGCCGCACGGCCTGCCAGTCCAGCAGGCCGGCCTCGCCGTTGCGGAAGTAGACGTTTCCCGGGTGTGCATCGCCGTGCATGACGGTGTGCGGCGGTCGTCGACGAGTTGGGTGACCGCGCGGCAGTTGTCGACGATGAACCGTGCCGTTCTCGATCGGTATGTCGGCGTGTGCCAGGCGGCGGGCCGACGCCTTGGCAAGCGCCCCGGTGAGCAGCGACGTGCTGTCGCCCGACGCGGTGTATGCCCAGCCGGGTGGACGCTCCCAGAATGTGGCGTGCAATCGGGCCAGGAGTTCGACGACCTGGGCTCGCCTGGTCGCGGTCGAGTGGGATGCAGGGTGTCGGGAAATTCGCACGAGTCGACGCGAAGGTCTTCGAGCACCAGTACGAAGCGGCCCGTCACCGGATCGAACGCCGACCCGTAGGACTTGGGCAGGCCGGTCAGCCGGGGTGAGAGTTCGCGATAGAAGCGGGTCTCGGTTTCGGCGAGTCGGCCCAGCTCGCCCATCAGGCGGGTCGCAGCGGTTTCGGCAGGCATCTTGACGAACACCGAGTCCGGTGCATCCGTCACCGGTGAGGGCCAGGCGGGCCCGCGACGACGTACCCGCGTCGCCGCCGATGACCGACACCGACGTCACGGTGCACCCCATGATCTGCGACAGGAATGCGGGCGTCGAGGTCGCTGATCGTTCGCGGCAGTGCGCGGGCGCGCGCCGACCACCAGATCGGTCGCGACCCGCTGCACGCCGCGGCCGAGATGCGCGGCCAGCCCGACGACCGGTCGCTACCCGGCTCGCTGTCTGGGACACGCGCCGACCTCCTAGTCTTGGCCTGTAGCCACGCAAGAGTTACAGAGATACCTTCTTTTGTAAAGCATTGGGTCGGAAGGGGTGGCCATGGCTGGACCGCTGGAGGGCATCAGGGTCGTCGAACTCGGCGTCTGGGTGGCAGGCCCGGCCGCCGGCGGCATCCTGGCCGACTGGGGCGCGGACGTCATCAAGATCGAACCGCCGACCGGTGACCCCGCCCGGATGTTCGGCCGCATGCTCGGCCTCGACGGCGACGACAGCCCGCCGTTCGAGATGGACAACCGTGGCAAGCGCAGCATCGTGCTCGATCTCACGACCGATGACGGGCGGTCCACCGCGCTCGAATTGGTCAGCGGTGCAGATGTTTTCATCACCAATGTCCGTCCCGGCGCGCTTCGGCGCATCGGGTCTGGATTTCGAGACGGTGGCCGCTGGCAATCAGCGTCTGGTGTACGGCCTGATCACCGGCTACGGCGAGACAGGGCCGGACGCCGACCGCGCCGCCTACGACGTCGCCGCGTTCTGGGCGCGCGCGGGGCTGGCGCATCTGCTGACCCGCCCCGGCGACACGCCTCCATTTCAGCGGGGCGGCATGGGCGACCACACGGCGGGCATGACCCTGGCGGCGGCGGTGTGCGCGGCCCTGGTCGCCCGGACGCGCACCGGTACGGGCCAGTTGGTGTCCACGTCGCTGTACCGGCAGGGCGCATACACCGTCAGCTTCGACCTCAACACGTTCCTGCTGACCGGCCACTCCATCGAGATCGGGCAGCGCGAGTCCATGGGCAACCCGTGCATGAACAACTACACCGCGGCCGACGGCAGGCGATTCTGGATCGTGGGCCTGCAGGTCGACCGGCACTGGGGTCCGCTGTGTCGCGTCGTCGGGCGCCCCGATTGGCTGACCGACTACCCGAGGGCGCGGGACCGGGCGGCCAACGCCAGGCACCTGATCGCCGAACTCGACGAGATCTTCGCGACCAAACCGCTCGATGAGTGGGCCGAAACTCTTTGCCGCGGAACCGGATTTCTTCTGGTCGCCGATCAACTCGATCGAGGATGTCGTGGCCGACGAACAATTCCACGCGGCCGGCGGCGTGGTGTACGTGCCCGGACGGCGACGCCAGCGTGCCGATGATCGCAACACCCGTGGACTTCCACGGCACGCCGTGGGAGCCACGTTCCACGGCGCCCGAAATCGGCCAGCACACCGAGGAGGTTCTCGGCGAGCTTTACAGATTGCGGTGAGACTGTCACGCTAGCTGCGTGGCAATCAAGGACATCGGCTCGCTGCTGGGCGCGGACGAGGGCCTGAACCACCAGATCGTCGACACCTTCGCCACGCTGTCGCAGACGGACATGGCGTGGACGGAGAAGATCTGGGCGTCGATCGCACGCACGGACGGCTCGCTGCAGATCGACTTCGGCATGGGCAAGTATCAGAACCGCGGCATCATCGACGGGTTCGGCGGTGTCTCCCGCGGCAGCGAGCAGTGGACGGTGCGCGGCAGCCGCGAGCTCGCGTCGGCGCCCGAGGAGACCGGCGTCGGGCCCGTCCAGATGGAGGTCGTCGAGCCGCTCGAGCAGATGCGGTTCCGGCTCGAACCCAATGACGTGCAGCCGATCTCGTTCGACATCGTGCTGTCGGGCGTGACGCCGCCGTTCTTCGAGGAGCGCAACCTCGTTCGCAATCGACGCACCGGCCGGATCGACGTCGACGTCATCCGCTACCACCAGGGCGGCTGGGCGTCAGGAACAGTGACGGTTGACGGCGAGACGCACGAGGTGCGACCCGAGGAGTGGTTCGGGTTCCGCGACCATTCCTGGGGAGTCCGGCAGGCGATCGGTGAGCCGCTGACCGATCTCATTCCGTCACGGGAAGTTCCGGCGGGCACCAGGGGCGGCATGAAATGGTCGCCGTCGTTCTTCCGCCGCCCCGACGGAACGTATTACGAGACGGCGATCTTCGTCGTCGAGGGGGCATGGGAGTACAGCTCGGCGTACATCAACGACGCGGACGGCAACCAGGTGCCGGTCCGCAGCGTGTCACCGCGCATCAGCTACGACACCAGGACCCGCTACGTCACCGGTGGGCGAGCTACTGCTGACGATGGAGTCGGGGGAGCAACGGGTGATCGACGTCGAGGTGCTCGGGCAGTCCGGCTTCTATCTCAAGACCGGCGGGCTACGGCGCGTGGGGCGGCCACAAACACGGGTCGTGGAAGGGAAAGCTGCACATCGACGGCGAATACATCGCCGACTGCGCCAGCGACGAAAACCTGCGCCTGCTGGGTCAATTCCGTGATACCCCGATCCGCGTCCGCGACGGCGACGCCGTCGGCTACGGCATCATGGAAAGCCTCATCGGCGGTGTGTGGCCCGAACTCGGGCTGACCGAGGAATCCGACCACAAGGTCTCCTACACATGACCGAGATGGCCGACAAACTCACCGACTGGCTGCGCACACGACTTCAGACGGATGACGTCGCGATCGAGGGACTCGACCGCGTCGAGTTCGGGCACTCGGCCGAGATGATGGTGCTGACCATCGTGACAGGCGCAGACCGTCGAGATGTGGTGTTGCGCTTGCGGCCTCGCCCGCCGGCCCTGCTCGAGCCCTACGACCTGCAGCGGCAGTTCGACATCCTGCTGGCGCTGGAGAAGACACCGGTGCGGGCGCCGCGCGCCCTGTGGCTCGAGCAGACCGGCGACGTCTTGGGCCGGCCGTTCTTCGTGATGGAGCGGGTGCCGGGCGACGTCTACGAGATGGCCGCCCCCGACGGGCCCGATGCGACGCCCGAACGCATCCACCACATGTGTTTGAGCATGGCCGAGCAGCTGGCAGCGATTCACCGGGTCGACCTGGATGCGACGGGCCTTGGCGAGCTTGCCGACGGAAGTGCCCATCTGGACCGCGAATTGGACCATTGGGAGCGTGAGATGCACCGCGTCCAGCGCGCACCTTTGCCCGCGCTCGAACGGCTAGTGCGCGGGTTGAAAGACACCAAGCCCGAACCGTATCGAACGGTCACGCTTGTCCACGGGGATGCGAAACCGGGCAATTTCGCCTTCGTCGGCGACGACGTCAGCGCGGTGTTCGACTGGGAGATGACCACCGTCGGGGATCCGCTTACCGACATCGGGTGGATGGAGCTGCTCTGGATGCAGCCGGTCGGGATCACCAGTCACCCGGCTGCGCCGACCGTCGAGGAGTTCCTTTCGCATTACGAGTCGGTCAGCGGCATCAGTGTGCAGAACCGCTCGTGGTACCGGGCGCTGAACGCGTACAAGATGGCGGTGATCTGCCTGATCGGGTCGATGCTGGTCGATTCCGGCGACTCCGACGATCAGCGGTTCGTCCTCAATGCACACGGCATTTCACCGTTGACGCAACTGGGCCTGGCGGAGTTGGCCGTCGACGAGAAGCTCGACGACGGCCCGGTGATGCCCCGCAACTTGTGATTTCGGCGTGATTTCTATCGCTGAGCGACACTTATCACGCCCAAATCGCTAAGTGCCGAGCCGCTCCTCCAGCAGGCCCACCGCGTCGAGATCCTCGATCGCCTGCGTCGTGCTGACCAGGGCGGCCCGGCACACGTCCACCGGCTGCCAACGCGCGCCCATCGCGGCCGTCGACGCGGCGGCGATCCAGGAGTACACCGAGAACAACCGGTACTGCTCGCGGGCGGTGCGCTCGTCGAGGGTGACCCCTTCGGCCGCCAGGCGGGAGCGGTACCTGTCGAGCAACGACTCCTGCTCCTTGCGTCGCGTCTCCACCGGCAGCGAGTTGCACAGGAAGTACGCGACATCGCGGACACCGGGGGCTCGGCCGGCGACCGCCCAGTCGACGAAGCCCGTGCGGCCCGCGTCGACGAAGAGGTTTCCGCTATGGGTGTCGCCGTGGATCAGGGTCCGCTCACCCTCGTTGAACAGCGCGACGATATCCAGCGAGCGCTCCGCGTACAGCTCGCCGAGGCGGCGGAAAACCGGAGGCATGTCGTCGGCGAACTCCGCAACTGCCGACACGATGAACTGCGCTCTGCGTGAGGCGATTTCGCGGTCTTGCGGCTTGCTCCGCATTCCCGACGGCGTGCGCAGCCAAGCCAGTTCGCGACCCTGGTACGCCGCGTGCAGGACGGCGAGTTCATCCACCAGGGACGTCGCGACGTCGACGATGTCGTCGTCCGATGGGCTGACGAAACGGCACCCCGACGCCTGCAGGTCTTCGAGCACCATGACGAAGGTGCCGTCGGCGCGTCGAAGTCGGAGTGCCACACCCGTGGCGCCCGGACCGGAAGTTGGTTGCCCACTTCCGCGTACAGACGCGCCTCGGCAACCCCAAGGCCGATTTGCCGCAGAAACTTTCGTTGTTCTTCGACGAACGGCTGCAGCTTGACGAACACGGTGGTGGGCAAGGACGGCGACGCCTTCAACCCGACTCGGGCCCGACCGGTGGTGCCGGAATGCGCGTCGAGGATCTCCACCCCGCTGACCCGCCCGCCCAGTACTTCGGTGAACCAGGCGGGTGTGAGCTCGTCGGTTGAAGAGGGGATGGTCACGGCGTCTTCACACCTGCCGCGTGCCGAAGCTGTTCCAGGAACTGGTTGTCGTCGTCGCTGCGCACAAGATAGTGCGACACCGCCACCCGAACGGCGGTCGCGACGGCCAACGCGGCATCCGGCCCCTGCGCAAGGCGCTCCAGCCGTTCCCGCATCAGCGGAATGACTCGCGACAGTCGCCGGATGACCTGCGCCGGTTCGATGTCGATCATGCGCAGCCCGGGATAGGAGTGCTGATACTCGACGATGACGCGAAGCGCGGCGTCGAGCTTCTCGCTTGCCGGAAGCCCGGCCGTCGCATTGGCCACTGCGCGTTCGTAGAACTGCCGTTCCCACACCACGAAGCCGTCGAGCAGGTCCCGCTTGGACGCGAACCAGCGATACAGGGTGGGCCGCGAGACCCCGGCCTGCAGTGCGACCTCGGACAGGCTCAGCTTTGTCATGCCGTTTCGGCCAAGTACCTCGGCGGTCGCGGCCAGGATGCGCTGACGCGTGGAGTTGTCGTCCCCGACGGTGGCATCCTCCATCGACATAGCTTTACAAATTTGTGCTGAAATGTCACGCTGATCGCGTGACAGCAGCATCGGTGCAGGCCCGCGAGTTCAGTCCGGTCGACATCACGTCACACCACTTCTGGAGCCGGCCGTTCGCCGTCCGCGACGAATCGTTCTCGCGACTGCGCGCCGCCGACGGGCTCAGCTGGCACCGTCCGTGGCCGTCGATGTTTCCGATCGAGGAGCCCGGCTTCTGGGCGCTGACACGCCGCGCCGACATCGTCTACGTCAGCCAGCACCCCGAGCTGTTCACCTCAGCCGACGGTGTCGCGCTGAGTCCGATGCCCGCCGAAATCCAGCGGTTCGCGTCGTTCTTCCTTGCCATGGATCCGCCGCAGCACACCGTCTACCGGCGGCTGATCAGCTCGGCGTTCACCCCGCGAAACGTCCGCCAGATCGAGGAGCAGATCCACCGCAACGCGGTCAGCATCGTCGACGACCTCGTCGGCGCCGGTGACGTCGACTTCGTCGCCGCCTGTTCGGCCCGGCTGCCGATGCTGACGATCATGGACATGCTCGGCGTGCCGTCGGCCGACCAGTCGGCAGTGGCGTATGCCGCCGAAAAGCTCTTCGGCATGAGCGACGAGGAATACAGCACGCCGGAGGAGCAGGCTGACGACCCGGCCGCACAGATCATGCTGTTGAACAGCACCGGGGTCGAGCTGGCGCAGTTCCGGCGCAAGAATCCCGGCGACGACCTGATGACCAGCATCGTCAACGCCGAAGTGGACGGCCACCGGCTGACGGACGAGGAGATCGGCGCGTTCCTGATTCTGCTGGCGTCGGCAGGCAACGACACCACGAAGCAGACCACGACGCACGCGATGATGGCGTTGGTCGACAACCCGGATCAGCGCGACGTGGCTGATGGAGGATTTCGACAACCGAATCGGGGTCGCCATCGAGGAATTCGTTCGCTGGTCTTCGCCGGTGCTGCAGTTCGCACGGTTCGTGACCACCGACACCGAGATCAACGGCCAACCGGTCGGCGCCGGTGACAAGGTCGGCCTCTTCTACTGCTCGGCCAACCGCGACGAATCCGCGTTCGACAGTCCGGGCAGCTTCGACCTGACGCGCTCGCCCAACCCGCACCTTGGCTTCGGCGGGGGCGGGCCGCACTTCTGCCTCGGCAACCAGCTCGCCAAGGCTGAGCTGCGAAATCTGTTCCGGGAGTTGCTGACTCGGCTCAAGACCGTGGAGTTCGGTGACCCCGCGCTGCTGTACAGCAGCTTCGTCCACGGCGTGAAGCGCGTTCCGGCCTACGTCCAATAGGAGTGACCATGCGGGTCGAAGTCGATCTCGACAAGTGCACAGGACACGGTATCTGCGAGTCGATCGCAGAGGACGTGTTCGAGGTGCAGGACGACGGCACCGTGCGCATCGACGAGGACGAGCGGCCCGAGTCGGACCGTGATCGCATGCAGCAGGCCGTAACGCAATGCCCCGCCGCGGCATTACGCCTGGTCGACTAGCGCCCAAATACACATCGAGCCTGCTGACAGATCGTCGAATTGGCACATTTCGCGATCTCTCAGCAGGCTCTGCGAGTTGGGCTAGCGGCCGGGCATCGGACGGACTAGCACCGACTGCTGAATGGCGCCAACCGCGCCGGACTCGTCGAACAGCGTGCCGATCGTCGTTCCGATGCCGTCGGGCCCGTAGTTGGTTTCTGCCCGGATGCCGATCCACTCGCCGTCGGGGATCCGGTGTATGTGCACAACCAGGTCGGTGTTCATGAACATCCACTGCCCAGGTATCAGCTTCGAGCCGATGCCGTTGGCGTCGTCGGCCACCGCGAACAACCGCTCCAGAGGCGTCATCGCCTCGCCCTTGACAAGGTCGACGATCGGTTTGATCCACGACTCGCCTGGACCGCTGTCTCCTCTATGGGTCAGCCAGCGCCAGTCCAGGCTGTGCACGTAGTTGCGGTCCCACTTCTCGTGTAGACCGCGAGAGTGCGTTTCGGAGAGCGGCCGTAGCGGTGCAGCGGGTGCGTGCACCATCTCGCGGGTATCGAGAATTTGCAACCGCCAACCGCTTGCCCTGGCGACGGGGCGGGGATTGCCGTCGGGACCCAGTGCCAGCATCTCCGCGCTCACCAACTCGATCTGCTTGCCCGAGCGTTCGACTTTCGAGCGAACCCAGAAGTCGCCTTCGGCGGGTACGGGTCCCAGCAGGTCGATCAGTACACGGCTCAACCTTGTGTCGTCGCGTTTCTCGCAACGCTCCAGGGCGCGCACGAGGAGCGCCGACACCGGCGCGCCGTGCTGAATCGCGGCCGACCACGTGCTGCGCACCAAGTCGGTCGCAACGAATCTCTCGCCGTGCGCATCTGCGGCGTCGACCAGTTCGTAATACGAATCGCTCATGGCAAGCCGGCTCCAGGGATGTCGACGGTGGTGGTGTCGAGACGCGACAGCTTCGTCCCGGCAAGGCGCTGGGGGTAGGCGTCCGTGCTCGACAGCATGAACAGTGTCCGGCGTTCCGGCCCGCCGAGCGTGCACGCGATCGCGGTGCGGTCGTCGATGTCGATTCGGTCAGTGACCTCGCCGCCCTCGACGATTCGCTCGAACTGATGCGCCAGCGTCATCGCCGCCCACACGCCGCCGTGCGCGTCGAGCGTGATGCCGTCAGGCGGCCCGTCCAGGCCGCCTGCGAAGATCCGCCGATCGGACAGCGACCCGTCGGCTCGGATGCTGAACGCGGTCAACCGCCTGCCGGTGGACTCGGCGACGATCAGGGTCGCCCCGTCCGCAGTGATGACCATTCCGTTGGGGAAGTCGAGGTCTTCGGCCACGACGGTCGCCGTGTCGTCAGGGTCGACCCGCACGATGACGCCCCCCTCGAACGCCTGTGATCCGACGTACGCGCGGCCGGAGTCGTCGACCACCATGTCGCCGAGGTTCGCCGGGACGATGTCGGACACATCGGCGAGGGTGTCGACGGTGTCACCGTCGTAGCGCAGCAGTGTGCGGCTTTGCGTCGAGGCGATCAGCAGCGATCCGTCACGGCGAAACCCGAGTCCGGACGGTGCGTGGCCGGGCAGCGGCAGCGTGGTCATGTCTCCCTGCAGGTCGACGGTGTACACCGCCTCGCCCAGCATGTCGGAGAACCACAGCAGTCCTTCGAACCAGCGGGGTCCCTCCCCGAAGCAGAAACCATTCGCCAGCGGAGTCAGCGCCATCCCGCACCTTTACAAAACACGCCATAAGTGTCACGCTCGCTACGTGTCACTGTCAACTTTCCGCGGTGCTGCTGCATGACGATGAAGAAGTACCACAGCCACACGCTGCTCTATCTCCACGAGACGATCGACCTCGGGTCGGGCCGAAGCGACGGTTTCACCGAGGCCTTCGGCGCTGTGTACCAGCCCATGATGGAGGAGCTCGGCGCCCGGCTGTTCGCGATCTGGGAGACCACGCCCTACAACGGGCACTGGCCACAGGTCACGATCATCTGGGAGATCGACGCGTTCGCCGACTATGCGCGCATCGGCAAGGAGGGTTCCCGCGGTGGCAGCCATGAATCGACGGCGGCGAAATGGTCGGAGTACCTGTCCGGGATCGGGGCCAGCGGCGAGGGACGCATCATGTACGCGGGCCGCAGCAACAGAACGCTCGCCCAGCTCAAGGAGGCCGACTTCTCCGCAGGCCTGGTCATCCAGGAGATCATGGAGAGCAAGCCGGGCCGCCAGGACGACTACATCCGCGAGCTCGAGCGGCTGTACGTGCCGTGGTCGGAGAGCACCGGCAAGCGGTGGCTCGGCTCGTTCATCACGACCTTCCGGTTCAACGAGGTGATCCACTACTGGGCGCTCGAGGGTGACTGGGACTGCTTCGAAAATCATTACCCGTCATGGAAAGAAAGCCCCCCGGCCGAGATCGTTACCTGGATGAGCGTCGCGCCCGCGCTGCGTGACGGCTGGGAGGACTCGATTCTGCAGGCGCTACCTCCTTCGCCGCTGCAATGAACACACCTGTGCTGGCACACTTTTCGTACGACCCGTTCGACCCGGCCGTGATGGCCGACCCGCTGCCGTACTACCGCGTCCTGCGCGACGAACACCCGGTGTACTACGTCGACAAATGGGACACCTATGCGTTGTCCCGGTTCTCCGACATCTGGCAGGTGCTGGAGGTCAACGACGGGACATTCGTCGCGTCGGAGGGGACCCTGCCCGCCGCGACGGTCTTGGCCGAGCACAACGCCGGTCCGGTGCCTGACCCCCCACTGCATCCCATGCCGTTCCACGCCAACTTCGACACCCCCATCTACGACGGTGTCCGGCGGTGCACCTCAAGCCAGTTCCGTCCCAAATCGGTCGCCAGACTCGCCGACCGGATTCGTGAGCTGGCCAACGAGCGACTCGACGAGCTCCTGCCGCGCGGCACCTTCGACCTGACCCAGGAATACGGCGGCATCGTGGCCGCCTCGGTGGTCTGCGAATTGCTCGGCCTGCCTGTCGATCTGGCGCCCGAGGTGCTGGCCACCGTGAACGCGGGGAGCCTGGCCGAGCCGGGCAGCGGTGTGGAAGTGGGCAATGCGCGGCCCGGATATCTGGAGTATCTGGTGCCGATCGTGGCGCGCCGCCGCGCCGAGGGAGCCGACGGCGGACTGCCCGTTGCGGACAACCTCATCAACTACCGGTTGCCGGACGGTTCGGCGTTCGCCGATATCGAGGCCGCCACCCAGATGCTCGGCGTCTTCATCGGCGGTACCGAGACCGTGCCGAAGATCGTCGCCCACGGGCTGTGGGAGCTCGGCAGCAGGCCCGACCAGATGGCCGCGGTACGCGCCGACGTCGACGCCAATGTGCCGAAGGCACGCGAGGAGATGATCAGGTTTTGCGCGCCGGCGCAGTGGTTCGCCCGCACAGTGCGCAAGCCGTTCACCATCCACGGCACCACGATCCGGCCCGGTCAGCGGATCATCACGCTGCTCGCGTCGGCCAGCCGAGATGAGCGCGAGTACCCCGATCCCGACGATTTCATCTGGGACCGGCCCATCGAGCGGCTGTTGTCCTTCGGCCGCGGACAACATTTCTGCCTCGGCGTTCACGTGGCCCGCCTCGAGATCGCGATCATGGTGTCCGAGTGGCTGAAGCGCGTGCCCGACTACCGGATCCTCGGCGATGCGGCCTGCCGTCCGCCGTCGAGTTTCCAGTGGGGCTGGAACAACCTCCCGGTGGAGGTCTGACGTGTGGTCGTATCGGCTGGTGGCCCCGTACACCTTTGAGCGCGTGGACATTCCCGAGAAGACGCCTGAGTCGCTCGGTGACCGTCAGGTGTTGCTTCGATTCCTCGCTGCAGGGGTGTGCGGAAGCGATCTGCCCGGCTTTCGCGGTGCGAAGGGCCGGCTTCCGGGTGACGTGGGGACCAGTGCCGCCGAGATGGACGGTTTCCCGATCCATGAGGTCGTCGGTGAAGTGGTCGCCAGCAGAGACCGAGGCATCGGGATCGGAGAGCGCGTCGTCGGCTGGGCGTCGGGCTTCGACGGCCTGATGGAATACGTCGTCGCCGACGGCGATGGGTTGGCGACATTCGATCCAAGCCTGACCCCGCAGCATGCCGTGGCACTGCAGCCGTTGGCATGCGTGCTGTATGCGCTCGAGCAGCTCCCGAAGCTCAACGGCCTGCACGTCGCCGTCGTCGGTCAGGGTTCGATCGGTCTGCTCTTCTCCTATGCGGCAAAGGCTTTCGGTGCACGCCGCGTCACCGGCGTTGACCCGATCGACCGCGACGCCGTCGCCAAGGAGTTCGGGGTCGACACCGTGGTCCGCGCCACGAGCGATCGTTGGGTGAGCCATCTCGAACCGCAGGACAAGCCGGACATCGTCGTCGAGGCCGTCGGCCATCAGGTTGCGACGCTCGGCCACGCGATCGAAGCGGCCGCGTTCGGTGGCACGGTCTTCTACTTCGGTGTCGCCGACGACGACAGCTACCCGATCAGCATGCGCACCATGTTGCGCAACAACCTGACGCTGAAATCCGGTGTGACACTGGACCGTCGCCGCATGTTGTGTGCCGCCAACGAGTTCGCCCGCGAGCATCCAGACCTGCTGCCCGCGTATGTCACCCACACCTTCGGCGTCGACGAGGTACAGGCCGCGTTCGAACTGGCCTGCCGCCCCATGCCGGAGCGGATCAAGATCGCGATCGTCCGATGACGCAGAGCCGATTGCAGAACGCGCTCGCCGAAAACGAGCGGATATTCGGCGGGTGGGTGGTCGGCCCCACCGTCATCGGCCCGGAGGAGTTCGCCAGGGCCGGGTACGACTACGTCGGATTCGACATTCAGCACGGCTATCTCGACGACGCAGATGTGGCGCTGCTGCTGCACAGGCTCGAGCATGTTCCGATCGCCACCGCTGTACGACTGCCGTCGGCGGACCCGGCGCCGATCGGACGGGTGCTCGATGCGGGCGCCGACGCGGTCATCGTCGCCATGGTCGAATCCGCGGAACAGGCGGCGGCCGCGGTCGCCGCGACCCGCTACGCACCGGCGGGGGTGCGCAGCTTCGGGCCGCTTCGCGCCAGCCTCGGCCTCGATCCCGCCGCACACGAAGCGAGGGCGAGCGTGTTCGCGATGATCGAGACCGCGAAGGGGCTTTCGGCACTCGACGAGATCTGCGCCGTCCCCGGGCTGACCGGTGTCTACGTCGGCCCGGCGGATCTGGCGATCTCGCTGGGTCACGACCCGGTCGCCGCGCTGGCCACCCCGGCCGTGCTCGACGAGGTAGCACGAATCCAGGCCGCGGCGTCGGATGCCGGCCTGGTCGCCGCCATTCACGCGAACGCCGGTAAGCCCGGAAAGGCCATGGCCGAATTGGGCTTTCGGATGATCACGCTGGCGTCGGAGTCGCAGGCGCTGCGGCGCGGCGCGGCCGAGCATCTCGAGGAGGCGCAGTGACGGACCGGGTAGCGCTGGTGACCGGGGCCGCCCGCGGACAGGGCGCGGCGATCGTCAAGCGACTGCACGAGGACGGCTTCCGCGTCGCCGCCTGCGATGTGCGCGTCGACGAGCTGAAGGCCTCCGTCGACGGATCTCGACGACGCCGTCGTCGCGGTGTCACTCGACGTCACGTCCGAGGACCAGTGGAACTCGGCGGTGCGCGAGATCGTCGGGCGCTTCGGCACCTTGACCACCCTGGTGAACAACGCCGGTGTGCTGCATCGGGCGTCGCTCTGTCGACGAGACACCAGCCGGCTTCGAGGGAAGCTGGCGGTTCAACTGCCTTGGCCCGTTCCTCGGAATCCGGGCGACGCTGGACCATCTGCGCGCGGCCGACGGAGCGGCCATCGTCAACACCTGCAGCACGGGCGCCATGCGGGCGTTCCCGAACCACGCCGCATACGGGTCGTCGAAGTGGGCACTGAGAGGCCTCACCCAGGTCGCCGCCGCAGAGCTCGCACCGTCGGGTATCAGGGTGAACGCCGTGTTTCCCGGGCCCATCGAGACGCCGATGCTCGACGCGGCGACACAGGCGCGCCTTGCGGAGCGCGCCCCGTTCGGGCGAATCGGCAAGCCGACGGAGGTCGCGGACGCGGTCGCGTTCCTGGTGTCCGATCACGCGTCGTTCATCACCGGTTCGGAACTCGTCATCGACGGCGGACAGATCCTGCAGATCGGATGAAGCCAGTGGCCAAGACTCTCTCGGTGGGGATCATCGGCGCCGGCCCGGGTGGGCTGGCGCTGGGAATCTTCCTGCGCAAGGCCGGTTTTCGCGAACTTCACCATCTTCGACCGCGAGGACGGCGTCGGCGGGACGTGGCGAATCAACACCTATCCGGGCCTGGCGTGTGACGTCAAGTCGCACCTGTACTCATACTCGTTCGACCTGAACGCGAACTGGTCGCGGCTGTGGTCGGGGCAGCGCGAGATCCTCGAGTACTTCGAACGGTGTGCGCAGCGCTACCGACTTGGCCCGAACCTGAAGCTGAACACCGAGATCGTCTCTGCGCACTGGGATGCAGACACCGCCACGTGGCAGCTGACGACGAGCACGGGGGAGCAGCACACCTTCGACATCGTGGTGTCGGCCGTCGGCCTCTTCACGCAGCCCGTGCTACCTGAGCTCGTCGAGCAGGAGCCGTTCACCGGGACGCTCATGCACACGGCACGCTGGGACCACTCGGTCGACCTCCGCGACGCCCGCGTCGCTGTGCTCGGTACGGGATCGACTGCGTCGCAGCTGGTTCCGGAGGTGGCCAAGGTCGCCAGCAAGGTGTACTCGGTGCAGCGGTCGCCGACGTGGATCCTGCCGAAGCCGGACCGCGAGTACACCGAGCGGGAGAAGTGGCTTTTCGCCCATGTCCCGTTCGCCAAGAAGCTGTACCGAACCCGGCTTTGGCTGCGCAGCGAGTCCAACATCGGCGTCATCGAGAACGGCAGCGACAAGACGCAGGAGTTCAAGGGCATCGCCCTGCGTGTGCTCGACGCGACAGTGGCCGACGACGAGTTGCGCCGCAAGCTGACTCCCGATCACCCGCTCGGCTGCAAGCGACTGGTTTTCGCAACGGACTACCTGCAGACCCTGACGCAGCCGCATGTCGAGGTGGTGTCCAGCCCGGCGCGGTATCTGCGGTCGCGGTCGCTGGTGACCGAGGACGGCAGCGAGCTCGACGTCGATGTCGTGTTGTGCGCCACGGGGTATGCCGCCGCGGACTATCTCGGTCAGATCGACGTCGTCGGCGAGGGCGGCGGATCACTGCGGGACACCTGGAGCGAGGGGGCGTACGCCTACCTGGGGATGGCCGTCCCCGGCTTTCCGAACTTCTTCATGCTGTACGGACCCAACACCAATGTCGGCTCCAACAGCGTCATCTTCATGCTCGAGGCGCAGGCCCGCTACGTCGTGCGTGCGCTGAAGTACATGCGGCGCAAGGGCAAGACCTACGTCGCGGTGCGCGACGACACCATGGCGGACTTCATCGCGAAGATCGACCGGTGGATGGAAGGCACCGTGTGGCTTACCCGGTGCAGCAACTACTTCCGGGCCGCCAACGGTCGTGTGGTGACCCAGTGGCCGCGCAGCGCAAGGGCGTTCTGGGGGATGACGCGCCGGTTCAAGGCTTCCGAGTACACCTTCGACCCACCGTCACGCAGAACCGAAGTGGCCGCCGACGCAGGCAGCGTGGCGCGGCCGTTGACCAGCGTGGTGCAACGGCTCGACGCGGCGCTGCGCCACCTCGGTGATTCGCGCACGGACCTGTCGGCCGACGGGCTGCACGCCTATCGCGAATCGCTGAACGAGCGTCGTCGCGACTACGCCCGAACGCTCGACACCACCGGCGTCGCTATCGAGGAGGCCCGGGCCGACGCTGTCGGCGTTCGCATCTATCGCGGCGGGCCGGCACCTGCACCCGCGGTGGTCTATTGCCACTCAGGGGCTTTCGTGCTGGGCAACCTCGACGTCGACCACCGCCAATGCGTGGAGCTCGCCACGCGCGGCCAGTGCACCGTGATCTCGGTGGACTACCGGCTGGCGCCCGAAAATCCGTTTCCCGCAGCGCTCGACGACGCGACCGGCGGTGCTCGAGTGGGTGGCCGACAACGCGGCCGAACTGCACATCGACACCGATCGGTTGGCGGTCGCGGGCAGCAGCGCGGGTGGTGCTCTTGCGGCGCGTCTGGTCCAGCGCGCGGCCGATGGGCACGGGCCGAGGATCGTGTTCCAGCTGCTGCACCAGCCCGTACTCGACGATCGGCCGACCCCGTCGAAGGAGGAGTTCGACTCGGCGCCCGGTTTCGACGCGCCCGCGGTCAGGCTGATGTGGCAGCACTACCTGGCAGGCGCGCCCGCATCCGCGGACGCTGCTCCGGCCCGCGCCACCGAACTATCCGGCCTGCCAAGCACGTTGATCACCTGCTCGGAGCTGGATCCGCTGCGCGACGAGGCGATCGGTTACGCGCAGCGGCTCATGTCAGTCGGGAGTCGCAACCGAGCTCCACGTGTTCCCCGGCACCTGCCATGGCTTCGACGCCTTCCTGCCGGACTGGGACATGAGCCGGCAGCTGTTCGAACTCCAGGGTGCGGCCCTTCGCCGGGCGCTTCACGCCTGAGGGCTGTGCGGTGCGGCCAGTATCCGCCACGTGCCTGCCCGCGGTGACCAACTGCCGGTACGGGCGTCGCGCTCGCGGGTGGGGGTGAGGTCGAGCCGGACGTCGACGGTGGCACTCTCACCCGCGGCCAGTTCGACGCGATGAAAGCCGATCAACTGCGGCACGGGCCGATGCGAGTCCGAGTCCGCGGCATAGATCTGCACGACAGTCGAGCCGACGCGCGTGCCGGTGTTGGTGACGCGAACGGTGGCCACTCCGTCCACGTCGCCCAGGGTGTGTTCGGCAAGTGTCATCTCGAAAGTGGTGTAGCCCAAGCCGAATCCGAATGGAAACGCCGCGCTGTTGCCGTCGCGATCGATCTTGCGCTGACCCCACCAGGCGTCGTAGACGACCGTCGCCGCTTGCGAATCGAACGATGGAAGGTGCTCCGCTCGACGCGGAATGGCGACGGGCAGCCGTCCGCCCGGTTCGGTGGCGCCGGTCAATACGTCAGCCAGTGCACGTCCGCCCTCCATCCCCGGATACCAACCCATGAGTATGGCGGGAACCTTGTCACGCCAGGCGTCCATCAGGACGGCACTGCCACCGATCACGACGACGACCGCCCGTGGATTCACGGCGGCGACGGCTCTGATCAGCGATTCGTCCTCGGCGTTCAATGTGAGGGAAACGCGGTCGCCCCCACCGCCGAACTGGCTGAACAATCCGGCGGCCGCCCCGGTTATCTTGTCGAGCACGTATCGGACGGGCCGCAGGTTGAAGGGAAAGCCGAGCAGGTGAAGTCCCGGTCCACCTTCGGCGAACATGCGCTCGCCTTCATCGTCGGCGTCCAATCCCGCCACCACGACAACCGCGTCCGCGTCAGCGGCCGCGTCGATGTCGTCCTCGAGATGGACGACATCGACGGCGGGCAACGCCTCCTGCAGACCCTGGAGCACTGAAACAGTCGACGGGGGATGCACAAGCGACGACCCACGATCGCCGATATTGGGTCGATCGGCCAGCCGACCGACGACCGCGAGCCGTCGTATCGCCGCCGGAAGCGGAAGTACAGGAGAGCCGTCGACGGCCTCGTTCTTGAGCAGCACACTTCCCGCCACGGCGACTTCGCGGGCCAGCGCACGATGACTGGGCCCGGCGACCAGTACCGGCGCGGGTTCGTCTTCGTCGCGTTCCGCGTAGTGCGCAAGACACGTGGCAAGAATGCGGCGCGCCGAGCGGAGCACGGTCTCGCGTGACACACGGCCGTCACGCAGCGCTGCGGGCAATGCCCGCGCGCGCAGAAGGCGCAGCGGCATCTCGATGTCCAGGCCGGCTTCCAGGCTTTCGACGGCATCGTGGGTGCCGGCGACCCAGTCGCTCGTGACGAACCCCTCGAAGCCCCACTCGCCGCGAAGGATATCGGTGAGAAGCACCTTGTTCTCGGCCGCGAATGCACCGTTGACGGAGTTGTACGCACTCATCACCGAGTCGACTCCGGCGTCTGCAACCGTCTTGAAGTGCGGGAGATACACCTCGTGCAGTGCGTGGTCGTCGACCACCACATCGACCTTGAAGCGAGAGTTCTCAATTGAGTTGAGGGCGAAGTGCTTCACGCATGCCATCACGTTGCGGCGCAGTCCTCGGGTCAGCCCCGCGCCCATCCGACCGGTCAGCACAGGGTCCTCGCCGTAGCTCTCCTGTGCCCGGCCCCATGCCGGATGACGCAGGAGATTGACGCATACCGCTCCGGAATAATTCGCGCCGCGGGCACGGGCTTCACGGCCCATCGCGAGGCCGACGCGCTCTTCCATCTCGGGGTCCCATGTCGCCGCGCGCATGATCGTGACCGGAAACGCGGTGGACCGCCCGATGACGACTCCGCGTGGGCCGTCGCTGAACCGGATACCCGGTATGCCCAACCGTGGAATCGCGCCTCCGGTAACAGGGCCCCTTTTCATCAGCGTCGCCAACCGCGGCAGGGCACGCACGGGTACGTCGCCGTCGAGCAGCCACAGCAGCTCGTCGTCGTTCAATTGTGTGATGAGCCGCTCGGCCGCCTCGCCCGCGGTGACTTCACCCGAACGCACCCTCCCGACGCATTCGTCGAAGGTGACGCCGCCTTCTGCGGCAGAGGTGGCCATGACGTCCAGCCTGCCACCGCCCGGCGGCCGACTAGCGCCCGAGTTCCCGGGCCACCGCCGCGTGGTACGCGTCGATGTGTGCGGGGTTGACCATTCGGAAGAACCCGTCGGTCAGCGGGGCGTGCTTGTACGTCTCGATCGTCATCGTCCTGGTGAACAGCGTCAGGCCCTCCTGCGGCCGGGTGAAGTGGTACTCGATCGTCATGCGCCCCTCGAGGCCGCCGTCGCCCCGGCTGTCGTGGCCCAGTCGGCCGACCGAGCTGAAGACGAACAATGTCGGCCGTGCCGCAATCGCCAGCTGCCACGTGAACACCCGGTCCTTCTGCGGGTCGGGGTGCGCCTCGTCCCAGGTGTCGCCGACCTCGAGCGGAAGACGTTCCGGCAGATTACGGATGCTCGGGCCGCCGGGATACGTCTTCGTCCAGTTCGCGGGATTGCTCACGAAGTCGTAGATCGTCTCGGGAGACTGCTCGAACGTCGTTTCCGAACTCGTGGTCACGATGCCCAAGACGATCCCTTTTCGCTGGATGGCCAACTCCGACTTTACAGATTAGCAGTGAAGTGTCACGCTAACACGGATGGACTTCTCCAGAGTCGCGCTGTCCGACGAGGATCGGGCATTCCAGGACGAGCGTGCGCACATTGCTGCGCGAGATCGTGACCGACGAGGTCATCGCGCGCGACCGGGAGACCGGCGAGAACTTCGACGAGGGTGTGCACCTCGCACTCGGCGAGGCGGGCTATCTGGCCGCCGACTTCAAGCCCAGAAGGCGAGGGCGGCTTCAGTCGGGTGCGCAAGCGCATCTGGGATCTCGAGATCGGCCGGGCGCACACGCCCTGGTTCCATTGGGGCACAACGGCCATGGTGGCGCGGGCGGTCAAGCAGTTCGGGTCGCCCGAGCTACAGGATGAGGTGCTGGAACGCGCACTGTGCGGGCAGTACCGGCTGTGCCTCGGCTACACCGAGCCCGAAGGGCGGCTCCGACGTCGCGACGTGCAAGACGCGCGCGGTGCGCGACGGCGACGGCTGGATCATCAACGGCTCCAAGATGTTCACGTCCAACGCGCACAATGCTTCCTACGTCTTCCTGGTCACCAACACCGATCCCGATGCGCCGAAACACCAGAGCCTGACGATGTTCCTCGTCCCGTTGGACAGGCCGGGCGTCGAGATCCAAGCGCATTCGCACCGTCGACGGCGACCGCACCAACATCACCTACTACAGCGACGTCCGCATCGAGGACAGGTACCGGATCGGCGAGGTCAACGGCGGCTGGACCGTGCTGCGCGAAGCGCTCAACGACGAGCACGGCACCGTCGAGCGGGAAGACGACGGGCTGCAGAAGGTCGCTGTGATGAGCGAGCATGTTCTGCTGCTGGCCGAGGCGGTGGACAAGGTCGCCGCGCTGGCGGGTGACGACGAGTCGGTGAAATACCGCCTGGGCCGCGGCATCGCCCGGATGGAAGCCGCGATGAGCACGCCGGACATGTTCGGCCGCGTCGCGAACGCGCAGACCATGCGCGACGTCGCGCCGGACCTGATGGACATCATGGGCACGGCCTCGAGCCTGCCCGTCGATGAGAACGGGTCGGTCGGCGACGGCGGCGCCGAGTACGTGTTCCGGTTGGCCGGTCCCACCGGCATCTACGGCGGCACCCTCGAGGTCTTCCGGAACATGATCGCCCAGCACGCGCTCGGGCTCGGCAGGCCGCGGACCTAGAGTCGGGCGATCACCTCGGAGGCCAGCAGTTCGAGGGTCTCGTCGGATCCGCGATCATGCGTGAACAGCACGATCTGCCCGAACCCCACGCCCTGCAGTTCGCGCTAGGCGGTCGACGATGGCCGGCGGTGTGCCGATCAACCCGCCCTCGTGCAGCCCGAATGCCGGTATACCGAACCGCTTTTCGGCGAGCTCGCGGACCTTTGGTAGCGACGCGTCGTCCGGCGCGAGCGCCATGACGGCCTCGATCGACATCACGATGGTGTCGGGGTCGCGGCCGATGTCGTCGCAGAGGCGTCGAAGCACCGACATCTTGTGCTCCAGTTCGCCGAGTGCGTAGGTGGGTACGTTCCAGACGTCGGCGTAGCGCGCGACCAACGGGAGCGTGTACTTCTCGCCGACGCCACCGACCACGATCGGCGGCCGGGGCTGTTGAACCGGTCCCGG
Source organism: uncultured Actinomycetota bacterium (assembly GCA_963813275.1). Lineage (GTDB taxonomy): Bacteria > Actinomycetota > Actinomycetes > Mycobacteriales > Mycobacteriaceae > Mycobacterium. The sequence continues at coordinate 1,181,328 of CAWEYH010000014.1, forward strand.
CTTGATCGGCATGTCGCGCACCGTGTAGTGCTTGCCTGCGCAGATCGATTCGCTCGTCGCTGAACGCCTGATGCAGCATCTCCAGGGTCTCGCCGAGCCGTTCGGACCGCTCGGCGAAGGTCCCCCAGTCCAAGCCGACCCTGTCGTGCTCGTCCTGGATGGAGCCGCTGCCGATGCCGAGCTGAAGCCGACCCGCCGAGATCTGGTCGAGCGTGGTGGCCATCTTCGCGAGCACCGCGGGATGGCGAAACTGGTTGCACAACACCATGTGTCCGACCTGGATACGCTCCGTGCGGCTGAGCAGTGCGGTCGCCAGCGTCCACGCTTCCAGCGAGGGATAGTCCGGCGCTCCGGGGCCGTAGAGGTGGTCGTAGAGCCACAGCGAGTCGATACCCAGGTCTTCGCAGCGCAGCGCGCGGTGCAGGATGTCGGAATAGGTGAAGCCCATCTGCGGCAGATAGACGCCGATCTCAGCTCTGGTCATGACCGTAGTTCCAACCTTCCGTTGGTGATGGTGGTGGCGCCCATTGTGTCTTCGCTCCTCGCGTGCGCGGCGGCGGCCGCCTCGAATGCGAAGGATCGATCATCGATGCCGTAGGCGTTCACCGTCAGGTCGCAGCCCAACGGAGTGGGTGATGCGAAGCGGACCGCAACCCGCGAAACGCGGCCCGGATCGTCGACGTCGAGCAGGGCGAGGAGGCGGTGGGTGCAGACCGCCATCGTGCACAGGCCGTGGGCGAAGACGAAGTCGAACCCGGCCGCGCGCGCCACATCGATGTCGAAGTGGTGCGCCGACCAGTCGCCCGACACCTCCGCGTAGCGGTGTGCCATCTTTTCGTCGAGATGGGCCGTGGCAGACCCCAGCGGGTTGGCACGCGCCACGTCCGGAAACCGGTGTTCGGCGGGCATCGATCCTAGCTCCGGCATGCCGTCCAGCCCGAGGAGCACCATCGTCCACCACTGTTCGACGGCCAGGTGGCCGTCGGCGTCGACCTGTTCGAGGTGGACCGCCACCTGGGTGCCCGCTCGGGTCCTGCGCATCGCGGAGATCTGCGACCAGGTATCGAGCGCTCTCGCCGGGCGCCATGGGTCGGTGGATCACGATGTCGTGCTCGCCGTGCACCCCGCCACGGACCCGCTGCCACGCCTCGGCAGGCACGTCGGCCCTTGCGGTCTCCACCGCTGAGAACACCAGGATCACCGGAAAAACCGCAGGCACCGCGTCGCCGGCCAGCACCGAGGCAGTGTCGTCATTGGTCGCCGCGGCATAGGCCGCGATACCGTCCGGCCCGAGCCGGCCCGCGAAGGGGCCGTGCCGCGCGGGGTTGACCGTCATATGAGTGGCATGGTAACGACATTCTCAACTTTGGAGAAGGTAATTCTGGAAGGCGGCGGTTGATGCGGTTCACGTTCACCCACCCCATGCACAGCCACCCCTACAACCCGGAGCTGGTCACCGGTGCGGGCATCGCCGACGGTCGCGGCCGCGGCGGAAGCGGCCGGGTTTCACGGTTTCGGGTTCACCGACCATCCCGCGCCTTCGCAGCGGTGGCTGGAGTCGGGTGGGCACGACGCGGTGGATCCGTTCGTGGCGATGGGTTTCGCCGCGGCACGGACGACGACGCTGCGGCTGATTCCCAATATCGTCGTGCTGCCCTACCGGAATCCGTTCGTGGTGGCGAAGTCCGGTGCGACGCTGGATCTGCTGTCCGACGGGCGGTTCACGCTCGCGGTCGGCGTCGGATATCTGAAGCGGGAGTTCACCGCACTCGGCGTCGATTTCGACGAACGGGCCGCACTGTTCGAGGAGGCGCTGGAGGTGATCCGCGCGATCTGGACCACCGACGACTACTCGTTCGAGGGCCGTCACTTCTCCGCCAAGGGCATCACCGCGCATCCGCGTCCGGTCAGCCGGCCGCATCCGCCGATCTGGATCGGCGGCAACACCGGTGCCGCCCGAGAACGCGTTGCCAAGTTCGGTGACGGCTGGTGCCCGTTCCCCGCGCCAGCCGTGCTGGCTCAGACCGCCCGTACCGCGGCACTGGACTCGGTCGAGAGCCTGGCCGAGGGCATCGCGGATCTGCGGAAGCGCTGCGATGAGGGGGGCCGGGACTGGTCGGCCATCGACATCACGTTCACCAACCTCGGGGGTGGCAGTCCGGCGGACGACGACTTCAACGCCGATGCATACCTGTCGGGATTGGAAAAGCTCGAGGCGGTCGGGGTCACCTGGGTGCAGGTCGGGGTGCCCGGCGACAGCCTGCAGCATGCGGTCGACGCGATCGGGCGCTTCGGCGACTCGGTCATCGCGTCGGCGTGACGGTCATCGGTACGCGGTGACGCGAGCGACGAGTGCGACCTCGCCGTCTGCGCCGACGGCCTGCGCCTCGGCCACGCCACTGCGCCGGCCCACACGCAAAGCCGTTCCGACATAACGTGATTGGTCGCCACTGAAGAACTGACGCAGAAAATTCACCCGCAGTGACGAAGTGACCAGCGGTTGCTCCGGACGTCCGGCATTGAGCGCGGCGGAGGCCGCGAGCTCCAGGCCCGCGGCGGCCACCCCACCGTGCACGATGCCAAGGGTGTTGTTCAGCGCCGGGTTCTGTCGTTGACGTAACACCGACGATCCGTTCGCATCGTCGACCTGAAGCGCCATGATCTCCGCGAGTTCCGTTGGGCGCGTGCCGTCGACGGCATCTGGCCATTCTTGGGCGAACTCTGCCGGATGCGCGACGTACACGGACCGCACCGTTCCGATCCCGATCACCGCGTCGCCGACCGTGATCTCGCACATGCCGAGAGCGGTCGAACCACTGGCTCCGACCGGTCGGGCGGTCGCGACCGCCGCAACGTCGGGGTTGCCCATGATGACGACAAGTGCGTTCGGCGCCAATTCGAGGGACAACTCGCTGGACACGGTCCACCGGTCGGCAGTGCGGCGGTAATGGTTGACCAGCCCAGCCGCATGGTCGACCAGCACTGCCAACGGGAAGGCCGTGGCGAAGCCGGTCAGCGGATTGATCAAACCCGCCCCAGGCATCGAACTGACGAACGGATCGGGGCTGTCGACGAGGTTCGCTATGCCGAACCGGCCCAGCGCCGTGTTCGACGGATAAGGAGCCGTCATCAGAAGTTGGTGGGAGCCAGCACGTCTGGACCGTACTTGTTGCCGATCAGTGTCCACGGGTCGGCGTAGGGGCCGCGGTGTTCCACCCGCCGCTGGATCACCAGTGTCAGCCGGATCACCGATCGAATCACCGGGCCGAGCGCTCGCATCAGGATGCGGCGCTTGGCCTGCGATTCGGCAACCCAGGCAACGGTTTCCGGCCAGCTGTGTTCTTGAAAGTCCAGGAGAGCCTGAGATTCGGTGGTGTCGAAGAAACCCGTGAAGCTCCACCCGCGGTCGTCGTCGGGGTCGCCAGGCAGGCTCGCTGACGGGCCGAGGCGGCCGATGCCGACGCCTTCCATGATGTCGTCCTCGAGGTCGCGATGCATGCGGCGGTGAGTGTCGTCGCCCGCGATCAGCAGCACCTTGCCATTGATGGACTCGGCACGGTCCGCCGCATTGGCGAATGCAAGTGCCACATCGCGGGCGTCTACCGTGTGCATGCGGTTGTCGCCGGGAGTGGCGCGCATGAGAACCAGGTAGTCCGCATCGAGTTTCGCCGCGCCGTCGGGAGACATCACCCCAGCCAACCGCAGCACCGCATACGGCAGGCCGCTGGCCTGGATTATCGCCTCGGCAAGGACCTTGTCCTCGCCGTACTGGTCGATGGGGTTGACCGGCGTTTCCGGCGTGATCGCTTCCGGGTAGCGGTAGGGGTTGCGCGACCCGTAGACCGCGGCACTGGATGCTTTGAGCAACAGCGGTGGCTCGGGTAGTGCCTTAGCTGCGTTGACGAGATTTGTGGTGCCCTCGACGTTCACCTCGCGGGCCAGCCGAGGGTTTCGATAGGACGGCGGCGACATCATTGCGGCAAGGTGCACGATTACGCCGGGCCGGTGTTCGGCGACGAGCCCATGCACCGCCTTCGCGTCAAGCAGATCGGCATACGCCACTTTGAGCGTTCCGGTACCATTGCGGGACGCAAGTTCCTCCGCGACATCCGAGGACTTGTCGGTGCGCAGGTCGGTGGCGATCACCGTGCGTCCGCGGTCGAGCAGTATCTCGGCGCATCGCTTGCCCACCTGCCCGAGAGCGCCCGTGATCAGAACCGCCTCGACGGGTGCTTCGGTCACTTCATCACCCGGCGCGAAACCTTTCCGATCACTCGTCGCATCCGGTCCGAGATATACACCGCCACAAGGCCGTTGAACACATCCTCCCTCAGCCGGGTGAGCGTCGAGCTCTTGAAGAGCCACTGCCCGTCGACCTTCTCGTAGGTTTCGGTGTAGTGGCCGTATCCGCGTAGGTTCACCCCTGGCCCGAATCGGACCACGTCTTCGAGCGCCCACACGCCGCGCGCGGTCGTCGGCGACGTCAGCTCGATTTCCGGCGCGTGCACCTGATGCACGGTCGCCTGGTTTCGCAGACCCTTGCGGGTGAACGCGACGAACTCGTCGGCGCCCCGGATCACCTTGCCACCCGCAGGCGATGTGTCACTGAGGAAATCGTCGCTGAAGAGGCCTCGCCAGGCCTTCCAGTCCTTGGTGTCCAGGTATCGGCAGTAGCGGGCCTTCAACTGCTTGATCGCCTCGATGTCCAGCAGGGCGGCGGCGTCGTCCATCCTTCAGAGCGTGACACTCTCGTCGAGAGATGTAAAGTCAGGTGTTGACGGAGCCGACGCCGGAGCCGACGCTCTTCGCCTGCAGGTCGAGCGCGATGTCGACGATCATGTCCTCCTGGCCGCCGACCATGCCGCGCCGGCCTGCTTCTTCGAGAAGAGTGCGCGCGTCGATGTCGTAGCGTGCGGCGGCGGCCTCGGCGTGACGAAGGAAGCTCGAGTACACACCGGCATAGCCCAGCGTCAGCGTCTCCCGGTCAACCCGTACGGGCCTGTCCTGCAGGGGGCGTACCAGGTCGTCGGCGGCGTCCTGCAGCGCGTGGAGGTCGCAACCATGATCCCAACCGAGCCGGTCTGCCGCGGCGATGAAGACCTCCAGGGGCGCGTTTCCCGCGCCTGCGCCCATGCCCGTCAGCGACGCGTCGACGCGGTTGGCGCCGTGTTCGACGGCGACGATGGAGTTGGCCACACCCAACGACAGGTTGTGGTGGGCGTGAATTCCTATTTCGGTTGCGGGGGAAAGTCTTTGACGCAGGGCATCGACCCGGTCGGCGACATCGCGCATGGTCATCGCACCGCCGGAGTCCACGACGTAGACGCAGGTGGCGCCGTAGCCCTCCATGAGTTCGGCCTGGCCGGCCAGTGCGGCGGGCGTCGTCAGGTGGCTCATCATCAGGAAGCCGACGGTGTCCATGCCCAGATCGCGCGCCGCGGCGATGTGGTGGGCGGAGATGTCGGCCTCGGTGCAGTGGGTGGCGACGCGCACGACCGTGGCGCCCGCGCGATGGGCATCCCTGAGGTTGTGCACGCTGCCGATCCCTGGCAGCAGCAGCGTCGCGACTTTGGCGCGGCGCACCGAGCTTGCGACGGCTTCGATCCACTCCAGGTCGGTGTGGGCCCCGAAGCCGTAGATGCAGCTGGATCCGGCGAGGCCGTCGCCGTGGGCGACCTCGATCGAATCGACTCCGGCCGCGTCGAGCGCCGCCGCGATCGCGGTGGCCTGGGCCAAGCTGTACTGGTGGCGCACAGCGTGCATGCCGTCGCGCAGCGTGACATCGCTGATGTACAGGTCGTGGGTCATGTTCGGGCTCCGGCGGTTTCGGCGCTGTGGACGGCGATGCGTTCGGCCGTCGCCTTGGCGGCGGAGGTCATGATGTCGAGGTTGCCCGCGTAGGCGGGCAGATAGTGTGCCGCGCCGGTGACCTCGAGCAACGTGGTGACGCGGGTGCCGATGAACTTCCCGGTCTCCGGGATGTGAAGCGGGTTCTCTGCGCCGAACGTGTCGAACTGCACGCGTTGCCGCAGCCGGTAGCCGGGCACATAATTCTTCACTCGCTCGACCATGGCGTCCACGGACTCCTCGATGGCGTGATGGTCGGCGTCTCCGTCGACTAGGCAGTACACGGTGTTGCGCATCATGACCGGCGGATCGGCGGGGTTGAGGATCATCACCGCCTTGCCGCGCTGTGCTCCGCCGACGACCTGCAGTGCGGTGGAGGTGGTTTCGGTGAACTCGTCGATGTTGGCGCGTGTTCCCGGTCCCGCGGACTTCGCGGAGATCGACGAGACGATCTCGGCGTACGACACGATTCCGCACTTCGCCGACCGCGGCGACGATCGGCACGGTCGCCTGCCCGCCGCACGTCACCATGTTGAGGTTCGGGGCGTCGAGGTGGTGCGTCGACGTTGACCACGGGCACGCAGAACGGACCGATGGAGGCTGGGGTTAGGTCGAGCACACGGACGCCGGTGTGCTGCAGCCGGCTCCAGTTGGCGCGGTGCGCGCCGGCGGAAGTGGCGTCGAAAACCAGTTTGATGTCGTCGAACTCCGGCAGTGCCAGTAGCCCGTCGACACCGTCGGCGGTGGTGGGCACCCCCATGCGCGCGGCGCGAGCCAGTCCGTCGGAGTCGGGGTCGATGCCGACCATCGCGGCGACGCTCAACGGCCCGTCGCTCCGCAGAATCTTGATCATCAGATCGGTGCCGATGTTGCCCGATCCGATGATGGCCACCGGCCAGCGTCGATGTCATCGCTTTCCCTTCTCGCTGACCATGCGGCGCGCGGTGTCGTAGATCGCGCGACCGTGTAGCTCGAACAGTGCGAGTAGGTCGACGGAGTCGCCGCCGATCTCCTTGGCGATGAACAGGCCGTCGGCGCCCGCCATCGCATAGGTCGCCAACTGGCGCACCTCGGCGTCGGTCAGCTCGGGCATGACGTCGGCGAAGTTGTCGAGCAATTGGTCGAAGGCGCTGGGCGCGGACCGCGAGGAACATCGTCCTGGCGCGCGGCTCGACGGGGCGGCGCTCCAGCGCGAGCATCAACCCGAGGCGGATGAAGTCGGGGGAGTCGAGCAGTGCCTTGGCGATTTGCGCCGCCACGCCCACGAACCGTTCCTGTGCGCCGCCGTCGCTCCGGCAGCTGCCACGCCGACAGCCACTCGCCGAAGCTGCGCTCGATCACCGCGGCGATCAGGTCGTCCTTGTCCTTGAAGTGCCAGTAGATGGAGCTGGCAGGCAGGCCGCACTTCTTGCTGACCAGCCCGATGCTGGTGCCCTCGTAGCCGCGTTCGGCGGCGATCTCGGTGGCGGCATCGAGGATGCGTTCACGGGAGAGCTCGCCGTCGGCACGCTTTCTGCGCTGCGCCGGCTGCTGTTTCTCGACCATCGCGGCTCCTGGTTTTGGGTCTTGACTCTGTAGTGATCACTACATTACCGTAGCGATCACTACAGAACAAGCACCTCGACGATGAGAGCCGACATGAGCACTACACACACCTACGACGTGGCGGTGATCGGCTACGGACCGACCGGCGCCACGGCTGCCAACCTGCTCGGCCAGATGGGATTGAAGGTGCTCGTCATCGAGCGCGACCCCGACGTGTACAGGCGGGCGCGGGCGATCTCCACCGACGAGGAAGTCATGCGGATCTGGCAGTCCGTCGGTCTGGCGGATCGACTGCAGCAGGACATGCTGCCCGACCGCCCGTTGAACTTCGTCGACGCCGAACGGTGTGCCGTTCATCGACCTGAAGATCACGCCGCGCGGCAGCGGTCACCCGCCGCAGCAGTTCCTGTACCAGCCCGCGGTCGACGGTGTGCTGCGCGAGGGCGTGGCCCGCTTCCCGAACGTCGAGGTGCTGCTCGAACACGAATGCCTGCGCGTGCTGACCGAAGGACGACGACGTCGAACTGATGCTGGCCGATCTGCGCACCGACACCTTCAAGCGGATGCGCGCGTCGTATGTGATCGCCGCCGACGGTGGCTCGTCGCCGACCCGCGGTCAGTTGGGCGTCGGCTATGCGGGTCGCACCTACACCGAGCGCTGGGTCGTCATCGACACCGAAGGTGCTGCGCGAGTGGGATTCGGCCACGACCGGCTCCGGTTTCACTGCAACCCGACGCGTCCGACGGTCGACTGCCCGACCCCGCTCGGTCACCACCGGTGGGAGTACCCGGCGCGCGCGGACGAGGACGAGCAGACCCTGCTGCGCGACGATGACGATCTGGAAGGTGCTCGGCGACCAGGGCATCACACGCCGAACACGTGAAGATCCTGCGGGCCGTGATCTACAGCCACCACGTGCGCGTCGCCGACCGCTGGCGGGTGGGCCGCGTCTTCCTGGCCGGTGACGCCGCGCACGCCATGCCGCCGTGGATCGGCCAGGGGATGTCCGCAGGCGTGCGCGACGTCGCCAACCTGTGCTGGAAACTCGCCGCCGTCATCCGCGGACAGGCACCGGACTCGCTGCTCGACTCCTATCAGGCCGAGCGCAAGCCGCACGTCACGGAGGTCACCCGCCGCGCGTGCTTGATCGGCCGGATCATCACCGAGCGCAACCGCGTCATCGCCGTCGATGCGCAACCACGTCTTCCGTGCGCTGTCGCGGCTGCCCGGTGTGGACGCCGCTCTCGCAGAAGCTGACCTGGATTCCCGCCGCGCGATACCGCGAGGGCTTCTTCGCCGCCGGCGACCACCCCGCGGTCGGCTGGCAGATCCCGCAACCGTGGGTGACGAACACCGATGGCGTCAAGGTCCGCCTCGACGATGTCCTGCACGGCGAGTGGGCCGTCTTGCACACCGGTGCAGTGCCATCGGGTGAGCAAGCATGGACCGAATTGGGCGTCCCGACGGTCCACGTCACGGAGCCCGCGCTCGTCCGCTGGCTGCAGCGCAAGAAGGCCACCGCCATCGTTGTCCGCCCAGACGGATTCATCTACGCCGCAACTCAATCCGGACACTCGCTGCCCGCACCGCCCACGCTCGCCATCACCAGAATTGGAGCATCCGCATGACCACCACCAACCTCACCGAACACACCGTCACCGTCGGCGGGCAAGCCGATCTTCTTCGCCGAGAGCGGCACCGGCCCCGCCGTCGTCATGCTGCACGGCGGCGGACCGGGGGCATCGGGAGTGTCGAACTACTCACGCAACATCGACGCTCTCGCCGGGCACTTCCGCGTCATCGTGCCCGACATGCCCGGCTACGGTCGCTCCGCCAAAGGTGTCGACCACGACGATCCGTTCGGCTATCTCGCCGACACGATCCGTGGGCTGCTCGACGAACTCGGCATCGACACTGCGCACCTGATCGGCAACTCCTACGGCGGCGCCGCGGCTTTGCGGCTCGCGCTGGACACACCCGCACCGGGTCGACAGGCTGGTGCTGATGGGCCCCGGCGGCATCGGCACCACACGGGGTCTGCCGACGGCCGGGCTGAAGAGCCTGCTGTCGTACTACGGCGGCGACGGGCCCAGCCGCGACAAGCTGGAGACGTTCATCCGCAATTACCTGGTGTACGACGGTGCCTCCGTGCCCGACGAGCTGATCGACCTCCGGTACGCGGCGTCGATCGATCCCGAGGTGGTCGCCGACCCACCGCTGCGCCGGCCGTCGGGGCCGACGGCGCTGCGCACGCTGTGGCGGATGGACCTCACCCGCGACAGCCGCCTGAAGACCCTGCAGACCCCGACGCTGGTGCTGTGGGGACGCGACGACAAGGTCAACCGGCCCTCCGGCGGCCCGATGCTGCTGAACCTCATGCCGAACGCCGAGTTGGTGATGACGTCACACACCGGCCACTGGATGCAGTGGGAACGCGCCGACCTGTTCAACGAACTCGTCGACCGAGTTCCTCAGCACGGAGTCGAGGCTCGCCCATGCCTGATGTCTTCGGCAACGTCCACCTCGGCTACGTCGTCATCGAGACCGAGAGGTTCGCCGACTGGCGACGGTTCGGCCGCGACGCCATCGGCATGCACGTCGACGACAGCCTCGCCGACACCGATGCGGTTCCGCCTCGACGACAACGAGTGCCGATTCCTGCTGCGGCGTGGCCCCGCCGAGGACGTCACCGCGCTCGGCTGGCAACTCGACGACCACGACACCTTCGACGAGATCGTCGCGCGCGTGACCGGACACGGTGTGCCGGTCACCGAGGGGACCGCCGAGGAAGCCGCGCTGCGCGGCGTCGAGCGGCTGGTCCGGTTCCCCGGACCCAACGGCCTTGCGCAGGAGGTCTTCACCCGCGCGCGCGCCTGGCGCGACACCACTGCAGATGGCCGACCGGTGGCGGCTTCGTCACCGGTGAGTCGGGGCTGGGCCACGTCGCGGTCACGTCGAAGAAGCCGCATCAGGTGCGCGGCTACTACAACACCGTGTTCGACGCCCGCCTCTCCGACTACATCGACGAGACGATCAGCGGCCTCAAGTTCAAGATCCGGTTCCTGCGCGTCAACGAGCGCCACCACTCGGTGGCCATCGCCGCGGTGAACCGGTTGCCGATCAACCCGATCCGCACCCGCGTCCAGCACGTCAACATCCAGGTCGCCGAGCTCGACGACATGACCGCGTCGTACCAGCGGGTCAAGGAACTGGGCTTCGACATGGCCCTCGGCGTCGGGCAGCACACCAACGACAAAGAACTGTCCTACTACGCGATGACTCCGTCGGGCTTCGAATGGGAGGTCGGCTGGAACCCGATCGTCGTCGACGAGACCACCTGGGAGCCCACCACTCACCAGGGCATCAGCATCTGGGGGCACACGCCCGAGGGCCAGACCATCGTCGACAAGCTCGCGCAGTTCAAGATCGGCGCGCAGTCGCTGCTGCGCGACGAGGACCCCGTCCCCGCCCTCGCAGGCGCGGGCATCGCAGACAATTGAGAACAGAAAGGACGAGAAGCATGCGCATTGACACCCACAATCACGTCATCCCGCCGGACTATCGAAAGGTATTGCAGAAAGCGGGAATCGACGATGCAGGCGGCCGTGCCGTTCCGGACTGGAGTCTCGAGTCGGCGCTGGAGACCATGAAGGCGCTAGACGTCGGCGCCGCCATCATGTCGGTGTCCGCGCCCGGTACCACTTTTCTACCCAAGGCCGCCGATGCGGCGTCGCTCGCTCGTGATCTCAACGATTACAGCGCGGGTGTCGTCAGGTCGGCCCCCGACCGCTTCGGCTTCTTCGCCACGCTCCCGATGCCGCACATCGAGGAGTCCGTCACCGAAGCCGTCCGCGCACTGGACGATCTCGGGGCCGACGGCATCGTGTTGCTTGCCAACCACGCCGGAACCTATGTCGGCGAGGACGGACAGGACGATCTGTTCACCGCCCTGGACGAGCGCTCCGCGGTGGTCTTCATTCACCCAGCCGAGCTGCCGGGGCCGACTGTGCCCGGTGTCACGCAATGGGCGACGGACTTTCTGCTCGACACCACCCGCGCCGCATACCTGTTGGTGCGCAACGGGATCCGTCAGAGGTATCCAAACATCCGGTTCATCCTCAGCCATGCCGGCGGCTTCGTGCCGTACGCGTCGCACCGGATGGCCATGGCGATTTTCGCCGACACCGGCCGCAATCCCGTCGAGATCCTCGACGACTTCTCCAGCTTCTACTTCGACACCGCACTGTCGTCGACTGCGGCTGCGCTGCCCAGCCTGCTCGCCTTCGCCAAACCCGGCCACATCACGTTCGGCTCCGACTTTCCGTTCGCGCCGCTGATCGCTAGCCAGTACTTCACCGAGGGCCTCGAGAAATACGACGGGCTTGACGACGCTGCCCGCACGGCGATCAACAGGACCAACGCCCTCGCGCTGTTTCCGAGGCTCGCCTAGGGGATGAGCTTGAGCGGCAGGTGTTCGTGACGCCGGATGATGTTGTTGATCGCCCAGGTCGGTTCGGCCGTCAACTCGATGCGGTCGACCCGGTCGACGAGTGCCCGCAGCATCGCCGAGGTCTCGATGCGGGCGAGGCTCTGGCCCGCGCACGCGTGAGCGCCCTGGCCGAATCCGAGGTGACGGTTCGCGTCTCTGCGGATGTCGAACGTGTCCGGATCGTCCCACTCGCGGTCGTCGCGGTTGGCCGACGCATAGATCACCAACACCCGTGCGCCCGCGGGAATCCGAACACCGGCGATCTCGGTGTCAAAGCCGGCGTGTCGGGCGAAGGCGCGCAACGGAGATTCGTACCGCACGACCTCGTTCACCGCGTTGGGGATCAGCGCCGGATCGTCCTTGAGGATCTGCCACTGCTCGGGATGGGCCGCAAACAGGTGCAGTGCATTGGAAATCGCACTGATGGTGGTATCCAGCGACGGCGCGATGTAGTCGATCATCAGCGGGGCGCACTCGGCGTGGGAGAGCTTGCCTGCGTCCGCGGCAATCAAGATCTCGTGGGCCATACTCCCCTCGAGCACGCTTCGAGTGCGTGCCACCCGACGCGCGAACCGCAGCATCTGCAAGGACGACCGGGCAGCCTTGACGGCCTGCCTGTTCAGCGGGCCGAGGATATCGAAAGTCGCTGCACCCCAGGACAGCAGGTTGTCGCGCTCGTCGCGCGGCCAGCCGACGAGGTCGGGAACCACCGCATGCGGCAAAGCGGAAGCCAGATCATCGACGCCGTCGACCTCACCCTGGTCCAACGCCGCCGTGACGACATCGGCTGCCAGCCGGTCGATGTTTTCGCTGATGGCCCGCAGCGCACGGGGGAGCAGCCGGTGGGCGACGAGCTTGCGGCGTTGGTCGTGCTCGGCGCCGTCGCTGGTGAGCGTGGTGCCGCGAGACAGGCGGTTGGTGACGGGATTGAGCGCCACGCCCTTGCCGGAGAGGAAGGTCTTGTCGTCGCGAAGGACCGCCTTGCACTCGGCGTATTGCGGAAGTGCGTAGACCCGGTGTCGAGACAACCAGACCACGGGTCCCAGCGCGCGCAGCCGCGCATAGTGCGGGTAGGGGTCGACGATCGCGTCGGTGGTGTAGATGTCCGCCGGGTATGCCGGAACATCGCTAGGCGCTTTGATGCGTCATCACCTTTCCCCTTCGTCCAGCCTAAAGCTCGGTATTGCACCGCACAGCTCGTCGATCTGTCGCCCCGCCCGCATCACCGTCCGGTCCGGCCGGACGACAGCTGCGGTCGCGCGACCGCGCTGCAGCCACGCGGCGAGATCGCTGCCGGCTTCGGCGATGTGAAGTGCGGCGCCGCGCTGCTCGAGAGCTGCTCGTTGTTCGGGGCTCAACGGGCACAGCCGAGATGATTGCGAACCCGCGCCCGAGAGTCGCGTCGAGTCGACGGCCGTCGGGCAGCAGCGGGTTCGGGCAGAGCGTGCCCGTCAGTCGCCGCTGGCGACGTGATCGGTGGACCAGCGCAGAGCGGCGCAGCGCAGGCGTTCTGCTGTCGACGACCTTGTCGCGCAGGCCGGGGATGTGGTGCATCTGCGGAACGACCACGCGGCGAATCAGATTGCCGAACTCGCCACCGGCAGTCATCGACCGGCCGACGTTGAGAGCGAGCCGGATCAGGGCGCGGGTGTGTGGCTTTCGCTCCTGCTCGTAGCTGTCCAGAACGCCACGAGGGAGGTCGCCGGCAAGCACGCCTGCCAGCTTCCACGACAGGTTCGTCGCGTCGCGCAGCCCGGCGCCCATGCCCTGGCCGATGAACGGCGGGGTGAGGTGGGCGGCGTCGCCGAGCAGAAAGACGTTGCCGCGTCGCCATCTGTCGGCGATCTGCGCCCGGAACGTGTACTCGGTGACGCGGATCAGCTCGAGCTCGTCCTCCTTGGCGTGTGATGTCCAGGGTGCGATGAGCGGTCTGAGTGCGGCCAGGCTCGCGAAGTCCTCTGCGGTTTCGCCGGGCAGCAGCCGGAACTCCCATCGGTAGCCGGCTATCACCGATCCGCATGTACGTTCCTGCCCGGACCGGGTCGCATACCTGGTGCACGCCTTCCCACTGGTCGAGGTCGACGTCGGTGCCGACGTCCACCACGAGCCAGCGCTGTTCGAACCTCAAATCGCGCATGGTGGAACCGATCTCGGTGCGGACGACACTGTTGGCGCCGTCGCAGCCCAGCACGTAGTCGGCGTCGACGGTGTGCTCGCGGCCGTCGGTTCGGTCGGTGAATGTGACCCGCGCGCGTCCATCGGGACGGTCCTCGATTGCGGTTACGTCGGCGTCGCCGCGAAGCGTGGCGTGCGGGTAGCGCTTGAGGTTGTTGCGCAGCAGCACTTCGAACTCGGGCTGGTCGAACATGTTGGCCTGCGGGAAGCCGTTGACGCTGCAGGCGGTGTCACGCCGGAACTCGGCAAGCACGCGCATCGTGTTGTCGAGCAGCCGCAGGCCGTACGCGGGCCGCGAGATCGCCGCGAATTCGTCGGCGATGCCCAGCCGGGCGACGATTCGGAAGATCTCGTCGTCCAGGTGCACGGCACGGGGCTGCGGGTACACATCGGTCCACCGGTCGAGCACAAGGCTGTCGACGCCGTATTGCGCGAGCAGCGTTGCCGCTGTGATGCCCGTCGGTCCCGCGCCGACGATCACGACACGAGCGCTGGTGCTCACTCATACCTCACGGCTGTGCGCTGGCTGCCCAGGTCGATGGCGCCGTCGTCGGTGCCGATCCCGAGCTCGACGATGTCGCCGTGCCGGAGGTACTTCGGATTGTTGGCCTGCCGCTTGAAGAATGCCTTCCACTTAATCGCCGGCGGCAGCAGGTTGCCGATGATCTCGACGGGCTTCGGCGGGGCGCTCAACGCGGTGCCGACCGGGGTTCCGGTCAGCACGAGATCGCCCGCGTCCAGCCGCTGGAAGCGGGCGAGCGAGCTGCAGTGCCTGTAGCGGGCGGTAGATCATGTCGCCCTCGACGAGCGCGTCCTGCCGCACCTCGCCGTTCACCCGCAACCGCAGTCGCAGATCACCGAACCGCTTGAGCTCGTCGGCGTCAAGCAGCACCAGCGCGGGGCCGACGGGGGTGAACGTCGGATAGGACTTGGCCTCGTAGAACTGGGTCTGGGGGAGCTGGATGTCGCGGGCGGACACGTCGTTGGTGATTGACGAGGCCCGCGATGCAGTCGGGCAGATTCTCTTCGGTGATCGTGGTGCCGACCGGGATCTCGCGGCCGATGACGAGGCCGATCTCCACCTCGTAGTCGAGGAATTTCACGTGTGCTGGCTTGACGATGTCGTCGAACGGCCCGCTGATCGAGCCGGATGCCTTGCGGAAGAACGTCAACGGGATCGCCTTCGGATTCATCCCGGCATCGGTGACATGCGAGGCGTAGTTCGTCATCTGCGCGACGACCCGGCACGGCGCGGTCACGGGTGACACGAGCGTGAGGCCGTCGACGGGCACGGTGTCGCGGCCGTGTGCGGCGGCGTCGATGGCACCGCGATCGCTCAGCAGTTCGTGAGTGGTGGTAGCAGTGGTCGCGATTCTGGCTGCGCCGGTGGGAGTTTGAACGAACCAGGCATCCGCGGTGCGAAGGATCGAGACGGTCATGTGTTGGCTACTTTCATCAGGCCGCGCAGGCGGGTGAGGGTGAATTCGTTGTCGTCGCGCAGTGCGGTGATCACCGACATCGCTTCGTGGCGGAGTGCGCGCGGGTTGATGCCGAGGAAGTCCTTGGTGACGGGCGGACCCCACTGGGCGAGGCCCGTTGCGGTGAACGGTGCCCAGCCGGGCTCCAGGGTGTTGTCGAACATGTCGCCGTCGGCGAAGTGCTCGACGAGGAAGCCGTCCGGATCGCGCCAGTAGTCGAAGAGCTGGCTGCCCTGGATGTGGCGGCCGATGCCCCAGGACCGGAAATAGCCGCGCTCCCTGAGGTATTCACCACCGGCGGCGAGCGCGTCGAGGTCGCACACCTGATAAGCCGAGTGCACATAGCGGCTTGCGGGGCCGAGCGCGAGGGCCAGGGTGTGATGATCGGTGGGCGTCGGGCCGCGGTCGCAGCGGATGAAGCTCATCACCGGTCCGCGGGCGCGCTGGCCGGTGTAGTACAGGAAATCGCTGACGATCAAACCGAGGTTCTCGAGGTAGAAGTCGAGAGCCTCGGCGTACTTGGTGGTCTGCAGCACGACGTGTCCGAGCCGCTGCACGTTGGCAGGCACCCGAGGTGGGCGCTGGGTGGCGTTGGCGCGATTGAGCTGGTGGCCGATGTTGTAGGCGTGTGGGCGTTGGGCGGTGAGCTCGGGGAGGTCGTGCATGCCTGCGACCACGCGGACGGGAAGGCCGCTCGGGTCGACGAGGTCCACCGACTGGCCACCGAGTGATTCCGGCAGCGCCGTCGCGGTGGCACCCACGGCGTCGGCCAGTCGAAGCACGTCGACTTCGTCCGCGGCCCGGAAGGCGGTGCCGACGAAGCGCGACCGAGGGCCCCGGCGCAACAACACGCACGGGCTTCCGGCGTCGGTGCCGCGCAACTGCAGCTCGTCGGCGGTGCGCAGAACAGTGGTGAAGCCGAACGCGCGGGCAAACGTCTCGGCCCGGTCCAGATCCGGCTTCTCGAATTCGAGCCAGGCGATGTCGGCTACCTTGATGACGGGATTGCGTGACCGGCCGGGATGTTCGTCGGGCAGTGCACCTTGCTCGCTGTGCAGCTCGTTGTGGGCGCCGACGGTACCGTTCATCACGACCTCCTCGGGAAGTTGACGAAATCGTCACATACGACGACACGCTCAGTCAAGCGTTTCTGACGAAATCATCAAAACTGACAAACTCTGCTACCGTGAGACCGTGACCGACCAGTCAGAGGTGCCCGTCAACCGCCTGGAGCGGCGCAAACAGCGCACCCGTGCCGCGCTCGTCAAGGCGGCGCAAGCGTTCATCGCGGCGGGGAAGGTCAATGTGCCGGTTCTGGAAATCACCCAGGCGGCCGACGTCGGGATGGGTTCGTTCTACAACCACTTCGAGAGCAAGGAGCAGTTGTTCGACGCGGCCGTCGCCGAGGTTCTCGATGCGCACGGCGCGCTGCTGGACCACCTGACCGCAGCCCTCGACGACCCCGCCGAGACCTTCGCGTGCAGTTTCCGGCTCACCGGTCGAATGTTCCGGCGGCGCCCGCAGGAAAGCCAGATCCTGCTCGCCAACGGCATGGCGCTGCTGTCATCGGAGCTCGGCCTCGCCCCGCGCGCGCTGCGCGACATCGAAGCCGGGGTGAAGGCGGGACGCTTCACAGTCGACGATCCCGAGCTCGCCCTCTCGGTGGCGGGCGGTGCGCTCCTCGGTCTCGGCAATCTGTTGCGCAATCAGCCCGATCGCGACGACGCGGCGGCCACCGACGCGGTCACCGAAGACGTCTTGCGGCTGTTCGGCCTGCCCGCCGACGAGGCACATGAGATCTGCCGGCGGCCGCTGCCCGATCTGGAGGGCTTCGAGCTTCCCGACTCGGCTGCCTGAATTTGTCGGTGCTTCGAACTAGTGTTCGAAGTATGAGTTGTGTGGCTGCGTCGAAGCGCATCGCCGCGCTCGGTGCGGAGTTCGCGGAGCTGCTGGCCGAGTCGCTGGATGGGTCGGCTGGTGAGCGCTCGGCGGCCGCACATGAGTGGGAAACGTTCCTGCGCAGCCTGCCGGCGATGACGCATCGGTTGGTGGGGTCTCTGGCGGAGGTTCCGGCCGAGGAATTGGGTGAACCGACTTTGGCTGCGGCCTTGTCGACGTTGTTGCGGATTTCGAAGGACGAAGCGCATCGGCGGATCCGCGAGGCCGAGGACTTGGGGCCGCGCGCGGCGGTGACCGGAGAGGCGTTGGAACCGCTGCTGCCCAACACTGCCGCGGCGCAGCGGCGCGGTGATATCGGGGCTGAGCATGTGCGCATCATTCAGCGGTTCTTCAAACGGCTGCCCGATTTCGTGGACTTCGCCACCCGCGAAGCCGCCGAGGCCGATTTGGCGAAGACGGCGTGTGGGCTGCGCCCCGACGAGTTGCGTACGGCAGCCGACCGGTTGGCGATGCTGCTGGATCAGGACGGCGAACTGTCCGATGGGGATCGGGCCCGGCGCCGGTTTCTGACTGTCGGTAAGCAGGGCGCCGATGGGATGAGCGAGGTCCGGGGGCGCCTGGATCCCGAGGCGCGCGCGGTGTGGGATGCGGTGGCCGCCAAGTGGGCCGCCCCGGGGATGTGTAATCCCGATGACGAGCAGCCCTGCGTCGACGGGCAGGCGGCGGCAGCGAGCGTCAGCACGGATCTGCGGTCGACCGGTCAGCGCAACCACGATGCGTTCAAGGCGGTGTGCCGGGCGATGCTGGCCTCGGGGCAGTTGGGCAGCCACAACGGGTTACCGGTGAGCATGGTCATCTCCACCACGTTGCAAGAACTCGAGTCCGGCACCGGGCATGCGGTCACCGGCGGCGGCACTCTGGTGCCGATGGCCGAGGCGATCCGCCAAGCTGCGGCGGCGCATCACTATCTGGCGGTGTTCGATGAGCACACCGAAGAGCCGTTGTATCTGGGCCGCAGCCGGCGGTTGGCATCGGCCGGACAGCGGATCGTGTTGTACGCCAAGGATCGTGGCTGTACCTTCCCGGGCTGCACCGCCCCGGCCTATCACAGCGAGGTTCACCACGCCAGAGCCGACTGGGCCGCAGGCGGGCGAACCGACATCACCGACGAAACCCTGGCCTGTCCCACCGACAACCGCCGCGTCAAACCCGGCGGCTGGACAACCCGAAAACGCCACGACGGCCGCACCGAATGGATCCCACCACCCCACCTCGACACCGGCCAAGCCCGCGTCAACAACTACCACCACCCCGAGCGCTACCTCATCGACGACGAAAACGACGAGCCTTAGCGAGTCGGCGGTGTCGTTAGAACGCGGCCTCGGGCAGCTGCATGACCTCGTTGTCGATGTCCTCGATGATTGAGCGCACGGCGGTGAGCTTCGGCAGCATGTTCGACGCGAAGAACGCCGCCACCGCGAGCTTGCCCCGGTAGAAGTCCTCGTCCTTGCCCTCCGCGAGAGCGGCTGTCGCGACATTGGCCTGCACCAGCAGTCGCCATCCGATCAGGAGATCGCCGACTGCTAGCAGGAACCGCACCGAAGCCAGCCCGACTTTGTAGATCTCCGTTGAGTTTTCGGACGCGGACATCAGATATCCGGTCAGCGTGGCCGTCATCGCCTGGACATCTTCGAGTGCCCTGCGGAGCTGTGCGGCCTGTCGCTTCAGGCTCGCGTCACAGGAGTCGATGGTTCCGCTGACCTGGGACGCCACATGAGCGAGCGCCTGGCCGTGGTCGCGCACGATCTTGCGGAAGAAGAAGTCCATCGCCTGGATCGCGGTGGTGCCCTCGTACAGGGAGTCGATCTTGGCGTCGCGGATGTACTGCTCGATCGGGTAGTCCTGCAAAAAGCCCGAGCCGCCGAACGTCTGCAGTGACTCGGTGAGTATCTCGTAGGCCCGTTCGGAGCCGACTCCCTTTACGACGGGCAGCAGTAGGTCGTCGACGCGATGCGCCATCTTCGGGTCGGCACCCGAAACCAGCTGTGCGACATCGTCGTTCTGGTGGGCCGCCGCATACAGATAGAGCGCCCGCAGACCCTCGGCGTATGCCTTCTGGGTCATCAGGCTGCGCCGCACATCCGGGTGATGCATGATCGACACCCGCGGCGCCGCCTTGTCCGTCATCTGCGTCATGTCCGCGCCCTGCACGCGGGTCTTCGCGTACTCGAGTGCGTTCAGGTAGCCCGTGGAGAGGGTGCCCGTCGACTTGACGCCGATCGTCATCCTGGCGTTCTCGATCACGGTGAACATCTGCGCGATGCCGTTGTGCACGTCACCGACGAGGTAACCCACCGCAGGCACCCCGTGCGCACCGAAGGTCAATTCGCATGTGGGAGAGGACTTCAGGCCCATCTTGTGCTCGAGTCCCGTCGCGAACACCCCGTTGCGCGGGCCCAGTTCGAGGGTGTCGGGGTCGAACAGGTACTGCGGCACATAGAACAGGCTCAGGCCCTTCGTGCCCGGGCCTGCACCCTCCGGCCGCGCCAGCACCAAATGGAAGATGTTCTCGGTGGTGTCACCGAGATCGCCACCGGAGATGAACCGCTTCACGCCTTCGATGTGCCATGTGCCGTCGGGTTGGGCGACGGCCTTCGCACGCCCCGCACCGACATCGGAGCCGGCGTCGGGCTCGGTGAGCACCATGGTCGCCGACCAGCCACGCTCCAAACCCTTTGCCGCCCAACGCACCTGCTGTTCATTGCCCTCTACGGCGAGTGAGTGCGCCATCGCCGGACCCAGGGCCCACCAAAATGCCGCCGACGGGTTCGCGCTGAACAGCAACTCGTTGATCGCCCACGTCAGCGGGGCGGGGGCGGCGACACCGCCGACTTCCTCGGCGAGACCGATGCGCCACCACTCGGCCTCCTTGACGGCCTGCACCGACTTCGCCAACTCGGGCGGCACGGAAATGGTGTGCCTCTGCGGGTCGAACACCGGTGGATTGCGGTCGGCTTCGGCGAACGATTCGGCGACCGGGCCTTCGGCGAGCCTGGCAACTTCGTCGAGCATGGTGCGAACGGTGTCGCTGTCGAGGTCACCGTAGCCACCCGAGTCCAGAACTTCGCCCAGCTTCAACACTTCGAACAGATTGAACTCGATGTCGCGCACGTTGGCGATGTAGTGCCCCAAGAGTATTTCCCTCCACGCTGGCAAACTCTCAGAAGTGTGGCTGACCAGGGGAAAAGTACGCAACCGTAACCTACGGTGACGCAACCGTAGGGTCCGTGGTGGCTTCAGAACGGTGTGACGCGCGTCATATGCCGGGCAGCTCCGCCGAAACGTCGGCGCGGGTGGTGTCGAAGCTGAAATAGCCCTTGATCGGCAGGGTTTCGGGCAGCGGGTCGTCGTAGCTCCACGCCACGTCGTCGACGACGGAGTCGCCGATCACGGCCGACCAGTACGTCGCGTAGCCCTTGTAGTTGCAGTAGCTGCGTCGTGTCCGAGCGCCTCAGCAGGTCGGTGCGCACATGCGAGGGATCAACGTAGAGCAGGGGCGGCAGCGCCGTCTCGAAGACGATCATCGTGTCGGTGGTGTCGACCAGCGTCGTGCCTGCGACCGCAACCCGCAGCCCGCGGTTCGTCGGGCGGCAGTCAACCCGGTGATAAGGGTTCGGCGGATAGTGGACGAGCCTGCGACCCTCCTCGATCCAAGTGTCGACCGCGTCCCAGGGCACGTGCACATAACCCGGTGCCTCCGCGACAGGATCGTGCGGGAGGTCGCCGACTGCGTCGGCCGGAAATGCGAAGCTGAGCGGACGACCGGCGCGGTGCACAAGAAGTGCGCGCTCGGTGTCGATCACAAGGTCGCCGTCGCGCAACGCCTGAACTCGCCGCGGGTGCGGCTCGACGAATACCACGCCGTCGGGCAGTGGCGGCGCGAACCATCCGGCGGGATCCTTCGCTCAGCGGACCGCGTCCGGTGACAAGACTCATCCCCAAAGCTTTACAAAGGCCCGGCCGACCGTCACGCCCCGGGTGGAACTTTCCCCGAAGTCGCCTGCCGAGTGGCCAGAAGGAGTGCAATAGCGGGTACACGAGTCGGGGTCGTCGACGAATGGGGTGGCGTGAAGCGACTCAACGGTGTGGACGCGTTGATGCTGTACACGGAGACACCTGAAATCCACATGCACACCCTCAAGATCGGCGTTCTGGACGTGTCCAAGGTGGACGGATACGACTTCGACCTGTTCCGCGAGGTGGCCTTTCCGCGGTTGCAGGCCATGGCGCCGCTTCGCTACCAACTCGTCGACATTCCGATGAAGCTCCACCACCCGATGTGGGTGCTCAACGACCACATCGACTTCGACTACCACGTGCGCCAAGCGCGGGTGCCCGCGCCGGGCGGACGGCGTGAACTGGACCAGTTGATCGGCGAGATCGCCAGCACGCCGCTGGACCGCAGTCGCCCGCTGTGGGAGATGTACGTCGCCGAGGGCCTCGCCGACGACCGCATCGCGATCATCCACAAGGTGCACCACGTGCTCGCCGACGGCATGGCGTCGGCAAACCAGATGGCCATGGCGATGGCGTCCGAGGGGCCATCAGGAGTGGTCGGAATGTTCGAAGAACCCGATATCGCGCGGACGCGGCCTGCGCTGCTGAAGGCGGCCGCACGTGACCATGTCGGGCTGATCCGAAAGCTGCCGCGTCTGATGAGCGAGACTGCGACCGGTGTGTCGCGGGTCAGGCGCCGGTCCAAGGAGCGCGGCGAACATCCCGACCTGGCCCGCAACTTCGCCCCGCCGCGACTGCTTCATCAACCACATCGTCACCCCCGGACGCCGGTTCGCGACGGCGCCGCTCGCGCTCGCCGATGTCAAGGAGACCGGCAAGCGCCTCGGCGTCACCATCAACGACATGGTGCTGGCGATGTCGGCAGGGGCACTGCGCAAGCTCTTGCTGCGGTACGACGGCAAGGCCGACGCGCCGCTGATCGCCGGAGTGCCGATCAGCACCGACCCCTCGCGGGATCGGTTGGCGGGCAACGAGTTCACGTATATGACGCCGTCCCTGGCCGTCCACGTCGATGATCCTCTGGAGCGGGTGAGGCTGACCGCGATGGCGACCGCGATCGCCAAGGAGAATCACCAGTTGCTCGGGCCGACGCTGCTGCCCGCGTGGCTGTCCTATCTGCCGCCGTCGCTGGCGCCGCCGTTCTTCCGCGCGCAGGCCAGGCGCGTCGAGTCGGCCAGCGTCATGAACCTGACCATCTCGAACGTGCCGGGGCCGAAAGAGCGCGGCCTCATCGAGGGCGCGACGGTCAGCGAAATCTATTCCGTCGGCCCGGTGGTCTCCGGCAGCGGCATGAACATCACCGTGTGGAGCTATGTCGATCAGCTGGCCATCTCGGTGCTGACCGACGACCGCACGCTCGACGATCCGCACGAGGCGACCGACGCGATGCTCGACGCGTTCAGTGAGATCCGGGCCGCTGCCGGAATCACCGGCGACCTGAGGCCGGTTGGCGCGGTGTTGCCGTTGGCCGCGGCGACGAGCTGAGGCTCTACCTGGTCCAGCCGCGGCGGCGCAGCCACCAGTCGCGAGCGACGATGAGCAGGATCACGATGGCGAACCCGATCAGAAAGAGGTCTTCGACCTTGCCGACGTGATTGCCCCGCAGCATGCACAGCAGGAACACGGCGGAGAGGATGCCGCCGATCTGGATCGCCTTGTGGTTCTCCTTGGACCAGCCCCATGCGGCGGAGGGCACTTCTTCGACGTCGACGCCGTTGGTCGTGTCCAACTCGGTGCTCACCACGGCTGCTCCTCACGGTCGGGCCTAGCGCTGCCGACATTCTGACATGTCTACTACGCATCGCCGTAGTGTGGTGCGTCATGGCTGGACAGTTCGACGGAAAAGTCGTCTTCATCACGGGCGCCGCGCGCGGTCAGGGCCGCTCGCACGCTGTCCGGTTCGCTGAGGAAGGCGCCGACATCATCGCGCTCGACCTGTGCGGGCAGATCGACAGCGTCGCCTATCCGATGTCGACTCCCGAGGATCTCGACGAGACGGTCAACCTCGTCGAGAAGACCGGCCGCCGCATCGTGGCCGAGCAGGGCGATGTCCGGGACTTCGAGCGACTCAAGGAAGTGGTGGCCAAGGGGGTGGCCGAGTTCGGCCGGCTGGATTTCGTACTGGCCAACGCGGGCATCTTCCCGGCGGCGGGCGAGCAGCGGCTCACCATGGACGCCTTCGTCGACGCCGTCGACGTCATGCTCAAGGGCGTCTACTTCACGATCGAGGCCGCATTGCCCGCGCTGCTGCGCCACGGTGACGGCGGCGCAATCGTGATCACGAGTTCGGCGGCGGGATTCAAGTCGGTCAGCTCCGGCTTCGACACGATGAGCCACGGCGCCGCCGGCTACACCGCCGCCAAGCACGGCGTGATCGGTGTGATGCGCCATTACGCAACGTCGTTGGCCGAGAAGAACATTCGCGTCAACTCGGTTCATCCGGGTGGTGTCGCGACACCGATGATCATCAACGAGGCGATGGGCCGGTTGGTCGGAGACCAGCCGGAGTTCGGCGAGGCCCAGCGACCGCTGCTGTCGATGCCGCCGATGCCGGCCGCGGAGGTCACCGACGCGATGGTTTACCTGTGCGGCCCCTCCGGTCGGCACCTCACCGGGGTCGCATTGCCGATGGACGGCGGCCTGATGCTCAAGTGATGCGCGCTGTAGCGACGCAGGGCCTCTGCGCGCTCCGCCTTGTGGTCGACGATCGGGTCGGGGTAGTCGTCGTCGTCCACCTCGGGAACCCAGCGACGCACGTATTCACCGTCGGGATCGAACTTCTCGCCCTGGGTCGTCGGGTTGAACACCCGGAAGTACGGCGCCGCGTCGGTGCCGGTGCCCGCCGCCCACTGCCAGCCGTGCTGGTTGCTGGCCATGTCGCCGTCGACCAGTTGCGTCCAGAAACCAGCGCGCGCCCCACTGCCACGGCAGGTGCAGATCCTTGACCAGAAACGACGCGACGATCATCCGCACCCGGTTGTGCATCCAGCCGGTCTCGGCGAGCTGGCGCATGCCGGCGTCGACGATCGGGAACCCGGTGCGCCCGGCCTTCCACGCCTCGAACGCCTTCTTCGCCTCGGCGTCTTCGTCGATCTGCATCGAGTCGAACGACTTGTTCCAGTTCCACCAGGCGCTGTCGGGCCACTCGTCGAGCACCGCGGCGTAGAAGTCGCGAAACGCCAACTCCCGCAGGTACGCCTGGGCGCCCTTGCCCCGGCCGAGGTCCGCGGCCATCGTGCGCGGATGGATGGTGCCGAACTTGAGGTGCGCCGACATCCGGCTGGTGGCAGGCAGATCGGGGCGGTTGCGCGCGTCGGCGTAGTCGGCGAGCTCGGTGTCGACGAACTTCTTCCATTGCCGCAGCGCCGCCTTCTCGCCGGCGGGCAACTCGAGTTCGACGCCGGCGTCGGGGATGTCGACCCCGCCCTTGAGCTCCGCCGGGTCGATCCAGCGCGCGGACTTCGGGCCCGACTTGGCCG
Organism: uncultured Actinomycetota bacterium; assembly: GCA_963813275.1. Taxonomy (GTDB): domain Bacteria; phylum Actinomycetota; class Actinomycetes; order Mycobacteriales; family Mycobacteriaceae; genus Mycobacterium. The sequence continues at coordinate 1,206,318 of CAWEYH010000014.1, forward strand.
GTGCCCGCCAGCCGTGCTTGCGCCAGGCGTCGTAGAACGGCGTGAACACCTTGTAGGGCTGGCCGTCACCCTTGACCACGCGGCCCGGTGACACCAGATACGGCGACCCCGACGCCTCCAACGGAATGTCGCCGAGCGCCTCGCGCACGGCGTCGTCGCGGCGCCGGCCGAACGGAGTGAAGTCGGCCGAGACGTGCACGGCGCTGGCGCCGACGGCCTTGGCCAGTGTCGGAATCCGCTTCTCCGGCTGTCCGCGCGTCACCATCAGCCTGCCGTCGAGAGCGTCGCGCAATTCGCGCAGCGCGTCGTAGAGGTATTGCAGCCGACGCGGTCCCGACGACGCCATCAGGCGGGGGTCGAGCACGTAGCAGGCCAGCACCTCGCCGTCGGCCTCGGCCGCGTCCAGCAGAGGCGGGCAGGTCGTGCAGCCGCAAATCCCGCCGGAACCACATCAAAGTCGGCATGCCATTGATGCTGCCCGAATTTCCCGCTAGAGAAACAAGGGGTGTTCCTGACGGAAGGATGACGAATGCAGTTCTGGAGCGGCACGGCATTCATGACTGCGGCGGACAGCGTGGCGGTCGCCCCGCTGCTCGATGAGGCGGGGTTCGACGGGATCGTGACGTCAGACCACATGATCTACCCGCGTGAGCTGTCGTCGCCCTACCCCGACTCGCCGACCGGCAAGCCGGGGTGGCAACCCGACAATCGCGTGGCCCGACGCGTGGGTGCTCACCGGCGCGATGGCCGCGGTGACGAGCAGGCTGCGGTTCGCCAACGCGGTCTACGTCGCCCCTGCCCGTCCGCTGCTCGAGGTGGCAAGGCTTGTTGCGACCGCCTCCGATGATCTCAGGTGGGCGGGTGTCGCTGGCCGCTGGCAGTCGGGTGGATGCGCGAGGAGTACGAGCTGATGGGGCAGGACTTCGCCAACCGCGGCAAGCGACTCGACGAGATGATTCCGGCGCTGCGGGAGCTGTGGAAGGGCGGCTGGGTGTCGTGGAGTGGCGAGTACTACCAGGTGCCCGAGCTGATGGTCGAGCCTCACCCGCCTGCGCCGGTGCCGATCCTGTGCGGCGGTGAATCCGAGGCTGCGCTGCGCCGGGCGGCGCGACTGTGCGACGGGTGGGTCGGTTATGCGTACTCGTGGGACGACGCGGTCGGCTACGCGCAGCGGCTGAACACGCTTCGCCGGGAGTACGGACGCGAGAACGAGCCTTTCGACATCCTGCTGGCGCTGCTCGAACCGCCGTCGGTCGATCTCTACCGGCGAGCCGAGGACGCCGGAATCACCCAGGTGATGATGCCGGCCGTGGGGCGCCCCTGACCCGGCGCTCGGTGGTGTCGAACAATTTCGGGAGCCGATCGAACGGTTCGCGGAGCAGATCGTCGAAAAGTGCAGGTAGCAGCTGGCGCACCAGAGTGACGCTTGTGCTGACACCATAATGGTGTCACCATGACGTCATGGACTTGCAACCGTATGTCGACGGGGTGCGCCACGAGCTGGGTGTCGCTGCCGCCGCGGGCGGCGCCGAGGCGGAGGCACTGGCGGATCGACTGACCGCGCCGTTGGAGTCGTCCATTCGCCTCGCGTTGCTCGAAGCGCTGTCCGACGCGGCCGAGGAGATCACCCGCGAACTGGCGCCGCGCTCAGTGGATGTCCGACTGCGCGGTCGTGACCCGGAACTCACCGTCAGTCCTGCGGTCGAGGACGCCGCTGAGCCGGTCGCCGCGATGCCTGAAGCCGACGACGACGGCGGCACGTGGCGGGTGACCCTGCGGGTGCCGGAGAGCCTGCGCTCCCCGGTCGATGCGGCTGCACGTGCCGAAGGACTGTCCGTCAACGCGTGGTTGGTTCGCGCCGTCGCATCGGCACTTGGCGGCAAACGTCATGCGCGCACCAACACCGACAAACACTTCAGCGGCTGGGTCCGCTGACCAGGAAAATCAAGTCAGGAGAAGGAATGCCGACATTCGAAACACCAGACCCGATCACCGCCTCCGTCGAGGTGGTCAGCGGTGCGGTCCACGTCGCCGCCACAGACCGCGAGGACACGGTGGTACAGATCAGCCCGCGGGATCCGAACCGGGCCTCCGACATCCGGATAGCCGAGGCCGCGCGCGTCGACTTCAAGAACGGCACCCTCTCCGTGTCGGCGGGCAGACGATTCATCTCCCTTGGCCGCGGCGGCGCGGTGATCGTCGACATCGAACTGCCGTCGCGATCACGCCTGCAGGTGTCGTCTGCATCCGCGAACCTCCATGCCGACGGCGAGCTCGGTGACTGCCGGTTCTCCACGGCGAGTGGAGACGCCGCCGTGCAGACCATCACAGGAAACATCAAGGCCGACAGCGCATCCGGCGGAATCACCGTTGAGAACGTCAAGGGCGCAGCGACCATATCGACGGCATCGGGCGACGCCACCATCGCCGAACTCATCGGCGACGTCAAGTTCCGGGCGGCCAGCGGGTCGCTGTCGGTCACGAAGCTCCGTGGCATGGTCAACGCGCAGACCGCATCGGGCGACATCGCCGTCGCCGACGCGATAGCCGGTGGGGTTTCGGTGCAGACCGGCAGTGGCGACATCGAAGTCGGGGTCGCGGAGGGCACTGCGGCGCGGCTCGACCTGAAAACGCATTCGGGCGAAGTGCGCAACACCCTGAGGCCTGCGGACGGCCCGGCCGACGGCGACGAGACGCTCACCGTGAACGTGAAGACGGGCTCTGGCGATATCGCGGTGCAACGAGCCACCGCAGGCGTCGCAGGCTAACCGGCCGGGTCGAACCTGAACACCGCCAATTGGCCTGCGAGCGCTTCGAACTCGTCCGGAGTGCCTTCGCGGACAAGTCCCGACCGCTTGGCGAAACCGACGCCGACCGGCACCTGGGCGGGGAACTCGCGCAGCACCGGTCGCGACTCCTCGGCATCGAGCTCGACGATCTTGATCTGCCGCGACCTGCGCCCGCGGGACAGCGTGCCCGCACCGGCGGCGCGGGCATTCGCGGCCCAGTCGGCGCCGGGATATCCTGCGACGGTGTACAGGTCGCCGCGGTAGGTGAACGGCGTCATCGGCGTGCTGCGGGGCCTGCCGGTCTTCCTGCCCGGCACGGTCAGCACCATCGCAGGTCCGGTCGGGATGCCCAACTTCTGCACCGCTCTCAGGAAACGGTTCATCGGTTTGAGGTAGCGCGGCGGTCGTAGATCCGACATGTCTTGTCTCCTTTGCTAATTGGTGAATAGATGACGGTGGGCGGCGACCGCGTCCCCGAAGCCTTCCGCCGGGCGGCCGAGTATCTTCTCCACCTCGTGAGTGACCAGCGCGGGCTTGGACACCGTCGCCGAGAGCAGCGCCACGTATGCGTCGGCGAACTCGGCCGGGAAGCCCAGGCCGATGAAGCGTTGGCGCACAAGCTCTGGAGGGACCTCCTGATAGCGCAGCTCGCGGCCCAGGACCGCGCCGATGATCTCGACAAGCTCCGTGTTGGTCAGCGCCTGTGGCCCGGTCAACGGGACCTTCCGCCCCAGCAGCTCATCGGTGAGCAGCGCGTACGCCGCCACCGCCGAGATGTCGCGGTCGACGATGGGCGCGGTCGACGCCTGCGCATACGGTCCGCTGACGACATCGCCCGCCTTGATCTGTGGTGCCCACATGCCGAAGAAATTGGTGACGAACACGGTTGGCCGCAGGCTGACCCACTCCAGACCGGAGTCGACTGCGTACTGCTCGACTTCCTTGTTCCGATCGCCGCGAAACCGCGACGGCTGACGGGAGAAGTCGTCGTCGGCGTTGATGGCCGACAGCGCGACGAGTCGCGTCACGCCTTCGCGCCGGGCGAGATCGACGACCGCCGCCAGTTCATCACCGAGTGCGCGCGAGTTGAGAAACACCGCGGATGCGCCGCGAATACCCGCGGCGGCAGAAGCCACCACCTCGACCCCGGGAGGAAACTCGGTGGAGGCCGGGTGACGAGTCACCGCGCGGACGTGTGCGCCCGCCGCTGCTAGCTGATCGACGAGAGGGCGCCCGACGTTGCCGGTTGCGCCCGTGACAAGAATTGTGTTCATGAAACCAAGGACGGGGCGACGAGCAGAAAAGTTACGTGCCGCGCTTGTAACTTTTCGCCCGGCTGCGTCGTCGTAGAGGCATGAGCGACACACCGTCGGTGGAAGCGGCCTGGCGCAGCCACCGCCCCTATCTGGTGAACCTGGCCTACCAGATGCTCGGCGATGTCGGTGAGGCCGAAGACGTCGCCCAGGAGGCGTTCCTGCGGTTGGCCAGAACGGACCTGGCCGAGATCGACGATGTGCGGGGCTGGCTCACGGTGGTCGCCGGGCGGCTGTGCCTCGACCAGCTGCGGTCGGCTCGTGCTCGGCATGAGCGCCCCGACGAAGTGGGGTCGGTCGATGTCATGCGGTCCGCCGATCCTGATCCGGCTGATCGGGTCACCCTCGATGACGAGGTCCGAGAAGCGATGTTGGAGGTGCTGCGGCGCCTCTCACCCGGTGAGCGGGTGTCCTTCGTGCTGCACGACGTCTTCCAGATGCCGTTCGATGAGATCGCCGAGACCGTCGGCAGACCCGTCGGGACCTGCCGTCAACTCGCGCGGCGCGCCAGGGGCAAGTTCGCCGGCGCCTCACCCCGGCTCGCCGACGTCGCCGACGCCGAACATCAACTCGTCACAGAACGATTCATCACCGCGTGCGCGAACGGTGATCTCGAGTCGCTGACGGCGGTGCTCGATCCGGCGGTGTGGGGAGCGGGCACGATTCTCGGTGACAGTGCGCCACCACCTCAGATCAATCACGGCCCAGACGAGGTGGGCCGCAACCTACTTCGCTATCTGGGGCACGGCGCGACGCTTGTCAGCGGGCCGGTCGGGGAGCCGGTGCTGCTCGCCTTCAGCGATCGGCGGCTGTTCGCCGTCATCGTGCTGACGATGCGCGACAACCTGGTGCTCAAGATCGAGGCGACGGTCGATCCGACGGCAGCAGCCCGACCGTAGGAGTGGTCGGGCTGCGCCGGCGTATTCGGTTGTGGTCGAAATCAATTCATCGGCGGCATCAACACGGTGTCGATCATGTACACCTGCGCGTTGGCGGTCGAGACTCCGCCGCACGCCACCGAGGCATCGTTGACCTTGAGGTTGTTGCCCATACCGGTCACCGTCACGTCGGCGCCTTCGACGGTCTTGTGGGTGCCGACCACCTGCATCGGGCTGGCCTGGCCCGGGACCACGTGGTAGGTCAGGATCTTGGTGAGCAGATCCGAGTCGGTCTTGAGCTTCTCCATCGTCGCCGGATCGATCTTGGCGAACGCATCGTCGGTCGGCGCGAACACGGTGAACTCGCCGCTGTTCAGCGTGTCGACGAGGTTTACCTTCGGATTCAGCTGGCCCGAAATCGCTTTGGTGAGCGTCGTCAGCATCGGGTTGTTGGACGCCGCAACCGCAACCGGATCCATGGCCATTCCGGCGACCGATCCGGGGCCCGCAGGCACCTGATCGGCGTAGGCGCTACACGCGGGCCCGACCAGTTCGGCCGACGCGCTTCCCGCGGTGGTCAGCGACATGCCCATCGCCGCGGCGGCGGTCAGACCGGCGATCGCGACGGTCTTCTTGAGGTTCTTCATCGGGATATCCACTTCCTGTATCGGACGACTACGAAGACGCCGCCCCCTTGGGTGTTTCCATCAGTGATTCGGAGCCGGGACATCGGCGGATTGGTGCTGTGAGGAAAATGCTCAGCCGTAGGTGAACGAGAACGCCTGCAGGCCCCTGCTCAACTGCACTTCGAGCTGTCCGCGCGCGACGTCGTCACCCGCGACGATCTGGTGCGACGTCGGCGGCCCGCTGATCCGCGTTGTGGTGGCCTTTCCGTTCCGTGTCACCGTCACGGTGCCCTCGCCGCCCACCACGATGTACACGTTCTTCGCGTTGTAGTCGAGGGCGATTCGGGAGTCGTCGGACTCCGCCGTGGCGCCCTGATAGTCCAGCGTCCACCGACCGCGATACGCGAAGCTGTCGTCGGCAAGGCGAATCGGATAGGTGAAGTCCGCCGTGCCTTCGTCGTAGGTGTCGGGACCGCCGTAGTTGACCATCTTGCCGACCCCGAGATAGGTCTCCGGCGTCTGGCCCGGCGTTGGGGTTGTGTCGGCGGAATCACTCGGCGGCGGCAACTGCACGTCGGGATTCGCGTCCACGAGCAGTTCCCTGATCAGGTGCTCGGTGGCGTCGTAGTCGCCCTCGCCGAATTTGATGTGGCGCACAGTCTGATTCGCGTCGATCAGGTACTCCGCCGGCCAGTATCGGTTGCGGTAGTTGGTCCACGTCGACAAGCTGTTGTCGAGCGCGACCGGGTAGTTGATGCCCAGATCTCTGGCGCCGCTGGCGACATTGCCCGCCACCTTCTCGAACGCGTACTCGGGGCTGTGCACGCCGATGACCTCGAGTCCGAGGTCCTTGTACTTGTCGTACCAGTCGACCACATGCGGAATGGCGCGTTGGCAGTTGATGCACGAGTACGCCCAGAAGTCGACGAGAACGACCTTGCCGCGCAGCGACCTCGAGCTCGACCGGCGCACCGCCGGGCGTGTTGAGCCAGCCGGCGATTCCCTTGATGTCCGGTGCCGCGCCGCAGCTTTCGAGCTTCGCCGCGCCGTTGCTGCAGTTCGACAGCTCACGGTTCTGCTCGTTGACCAGGCCGCCGAGGTTGAGCTTCTGCTGGATCTCGTCGGACGCCGACGACCTTGTCCTGCAGTGAGCCCGTGTAGTCGGGGATGGCGCGCTGCAGCTTGGCGGGCACGTTGAACACCAGTGCGACGGCGAACGCCAACATCACGACGCCGCCGATCACCCGGATCCGCCGTTGGTGGCGGCGAAAGGTGCCGACCCGCTCGGCAACCCGCCGGCCCGCCAGCGCGAAGAAGAGCAACGGGAGGGCGGCGCCGATCGCGAAGGAGATCGTCAACGCGACGGTGTCCAGGCCGATGGCACCTGTCGCCCCGGCCACCACGATTGCGGCGAGTACCGGTCCCGCGCACGGTACGTAAAGCACGCCCAGGGCCAGGCCCAAGCCGAAACCGCTTCTGCCCTCAGTCATCTGGAGCTGCGGGATTCGGCTGAACGGCCTTTCCAGTATCTCCTCGATGCGGGGAAAGATCAGACCGAGGCCGATGGCGGTGAGCGCGACGAGTCCGGCCCACCTGATCGCGTCCTGCGGCAGATGCAACAGCGACAGCAGCGACGTCCCGGCCAGGGTGACCAGGCTGAAGCTCAGCACCAGCCCGCCGATGACTCGATACGGGCGCAGCCTGTCTGACAACGCAGGCCTGGCCTTGACCGCGGTCGCCGTGCCGCCACCGGCTTCGGCGGCCGACTCGGTGCGTGTGCTCTGCGCGCCGGAGAAGAAGATCACCGGCAGCACCGGAAGGATGCACGGCGAGATGCCGGTGATCAGACCGCCCAGGAAGCCGATCAGTACGAGTGTGAACATGTCAGTTATTCGTAGCCGCAATGCATTTGGATGGGTGACGGCAGGCGAAAGCCCCCGAACGCACGTGGTGTCGGGGGCTTTCGCGCCGCGGATCAGTTGGCAGGCGGCATCAGCACGGTGTCGATCATGTACACCTGTGCGTTGGCGGTCGACACTCCACCGCACACCAGCCCGGCGTCATTCACCTTGAGCCCGTTGCCCTCTCCGGTGACGGTGACGTCGGCGCCCTGCACGGTTTTGTGCGTACCGACCACCTTGCCCGGGCCGGCCTGGCCGGGCACCACGTGGTAGGTCAGGATGCTCGTCAGCAGATCCGAGTCGGTCTTGAGCTTCTCGATCGTCGCCGGGTCGATCTTTGCGAACGCGTCGTCGGTCGGGGCGAACACGGTGAACTCGCCGCCGTTGAGCGTGTCGACCAGGTTGACGTTCGGGTTCAGCTTGCCGGACAGCGCCTGCGTCAGCGTCTTGAGCTGTGGGTTGTTCGACGCCGCAACCGTCACCGGATCCTGCGCCATGCCCGCCACCGAACCCGGGCCGTCGGGCACCTGCTTGGCGTAGGCCGCGCACCCCGTTCCGATCAGGTTCGCCGCCGGCTCCGCCATCGCGGGCGTGGTGGCGGGCATCGCCGACGATGTCGTTCCGGCCGCCGTCGCCTCGGGTGCGGCCGTCGAGCTGTCGCTTGAACACGCCGAGAGGCCGAGAACGGCGAATGCCGCGACGGTGGCCGCGGTCAGCGTGCTGCGGTGAACAATTCTCATGGTGCTCGGACTCCTTGGTCGCGGACGGGTGTGGCCGCCCATTGGTTGGTAGGACACCCGGCATTCGGCGTGACACCGGTCACGGATCGGCGCCGCGCGAACGCGTCATCGTTGCGTCACTTATGCCTCCGGTCGCCGGAAGCGCACCTGACAAGAACAGGCACAATGGGACGGTGAGCACTGCGGACGCGAGGAGCACAGCAGGGGACCGTCTGCGGGTGCTGGTGCTGGGCAGCACCGGCTCGATCGGCACCCAGGCGCTCGAGGTCATCGCGGCCAACCCCGACCGCTTCGAGGTGGTCGGGCTGGCCGCGGGCGGCGGCAACCCCGACCTGCTGGCGAAACAGCGGTCGGAAACCGGCGTCACGAACATCGCCGTCGCCGACCCGACCGCCGCCGACAAGGTCGGAGATGTCACGTACGCCGGGCCGGACGCGGCCACTTCGCTGGTGGAGAACACCGAGGCCGATGTCGTGCTCAACGCGCTGGTCGGGGCGCTTGGCCTGCAGCCGACACTGGCCGCACTGGCCGGCGGCGCTCGGCTGGCGCTTGCGAACAAGGAATCTCTGATCGCCGGCGGTCCGCTGGTGCTGCGGGCCGCCCAACCGGGACAGATCGTGCCCGTCGACTCCGAACATTCGGCGCTCGCACAGTGCCTGCGCGGCGGCACCGCCGACGAAGTGGCCAGCCTGATCCTGACCGCGTCGGGCGGACCGTTCCGCGGTTGGGCCGCCGCCGACCTCGACCACGTGACACCCGAGCAGGCCGGAGCGCATCCGACCTGGTCAATGGGCCCGATGAACACCCTCAATTCGGCGTCGCTGGTCAACAAGGGTCTGGAGCTCATCGAAACGCATCTGCTGTTCGGCATCCCGTACGAACGGATCGAGGTGGTCGTCCATCCGCAGTCGATCGTGCACTCGATGGTGACGTTCACCGACGGCTCGACGATCGCCCAGGCCAGTCCGCCGGACATGAAACTGCCGATCGCGCTCGCGCTCGGGTGGCCGTCGCGGGTCCCCGGCGCCGCCACGGCCTGCGACTTCCGCACCGCCTCCACCTGGGAGTTCGAGCCGCTGGACACGGCGGTCTTTCCTGCCGTCGAGCTGGCACGTGAGGCAGGTCAGCGGGGTGGCTGCCTGACGGCGGTCTACAACGCCGCAAACGAAGAGGCGGCCGCGGCCTTCCTCGACGGCCGGATCCGGTTCCCGGCGATCGTGCGAACCATCGCCGATGTGCTGCACGCCGCAGACCAGTGGGCCGTCGAACCGGCTACCGTGGAAGAGGTACTTGACGCGCAACGCTGGGCCCGTGACCGGGCAAGGGGCGCGGTATCCCGGGAGGTTGTCACCACCAAATGATGTGGGTCATCGGCGTCGTCTTGTTTGCGCTGGGCATCTTGATATCGGTGGCGCTGCACGAGTGCGGCCACATGTGGGTGGCGCGCGCCACCGGCATGAAGGTGCGCCGCTACTTCGTCGGCTTCGGTCCGACCCTGTGGTCCACCCGCCGACCCAACAAACTGGGCTCCACCGAATACGGCGTCAAGGCGATTCCGCTCGGCGGGTTCTGCGACATCGCGGGCATGACCTCGATCGACGAGATCGCGCCCGAAGACCGACCGTATGCGATGTACAAGCAGACGACGTGGAAGCGCGCCGCGGTGCTGTTCGCAGGCCCCGGCATGAACTTCATCGTCGGCCTGGTGCTCATCTACGGAATCGCGCTGCATTGGGGCCTGCCCGACCTGAACCCGCAACGCGCCGCCTACGTCAGCGAAACCTCTTGTGTCGCACCGGCGATCAGCAAGGACAAGTTGGCCGACTGCACCGGCGATGGGCCTGCGGCGGCAGCTGGCATCCGCAAGGGCGACGTCATCGTCAAGGTCGGCGCCACCGACGTGCACAACCCCGACGAGATGGTCGACGCGGTGCGCAAGGCCAACGGCCCGACGCCGTTCGTGATCGAGCGTGACGGCAACCGGATCACCACCGTCGTCGACGTCACCCAGACCCAGCGCTTCACCTCCAAGGACGCCCAAACAGCGTCCACCGTCGGCGCGGTCGGCGTCGCGGCCGCCGAGTACGGCCCCGTGGTGTACACGCACTACAACCCGGTGACCGCGGTACCGGGCACGGTCGTGTTCACCGGAGATCTCGCCGTCGAACTGGGCAAGTCGCTGGCCAAGATCCCCACCAAGGTGGGCGCGCTGGTGCACTCCATCGGCGGCGGCGAACGCGACCCCGAAACGCCGATCAGCGTGGTCGGCGCGTCGCGCATCGGCGGAGACGCCTTCGAGCGCGGGCTGTACCTGGCGTTCTGGTTCTTCCTGGCCCAGCTGAACTTCGTGCTCGGCGCGGTCAACCTGGTCCCGCTGCTGCCGTTCGACGGCGGTCACATCGCCGTCGCCTTCTTCGAGAAGGTGCGCAACATGATCCGCAAGTCGCGCGGCATGGTGGCCGCCGCGCCGGTGAACTATCTCAAGCTCATGCCCGCCACCTACGTGATCTTGGTCGTCGTTGTCGGGTACATGGCGCTGACCGTGACCGCCGACTTCGTCAACCCGATCAGACCCTTCCAATAGGAGACATCATGTCCGTCGTCGGTGTTGGTCTCGGGATGCCGGACCTACCCGCGCCCACATTGGCCCCGCGGCGAAAAACCCGTCAGCTCATGGTGGGCGACGTCGGCGTCGGCAGCGATCACCCGATCGCCGTGCAGTCCATGTGCACCACCAAGACCCACGACGTCAACAGCACGCTGCAACAGATCGCCGAGCTGACCGCGTCCGGTTGTGACATCGTGCGCGTCGCATGCCCGCGGCAGGAGGACGCCGACGCGCTGCCCGAAATCGCCAGGCACAGCCAGATTCCGGTGATCGCCGACATCCACTTCCAGCCCAAGTACATCTTCGCCGCAATCGACGCCGGCTGTGCCGCGGTACGCGTGAACCCCGGCAACATCAAGGAGTTCGACGGACGGGTCGCCGAAGTCGCCAAGGCCGCGGGCGATGCAGGCATCCCCATCCGCATCGGCGTCAACGCAGGATCGCTGGACAAGCGATTCATGGAGAAGTACGGCAAGGCCACACCCGAGGCGCTGGTCGAGTCGGCGCTGTGGGAGGCGTCGCTGTTCGAGGATCACGGCTTCGGCGACATCAAGATCAGCGTCAAGCACAACGATCCCGTCGTCATGGTCGCCGCCTACGAACAGCTTGCGGCGCAATGCGATTACCCACTACACCTCGGCGTAACAGAGGCGGGCCCGGCATTCCAGGGCACCATCAAGTCCGCCGTCGCATTCGGTGCGCTGCTCTCGAAGGGCATCGGCGACACCATCCGTGTGTCGCTGTCGGCGCCGCCGATCGAAGAGGTCAAGGTCGGCAACCAGATTCTCGAGTCGCTGAACCTGCGGCCCCGCAAGCTGGAGATCGTGTCGTGCCCGTCGTGCGGACGCGCGCAGGTCGATGTGTACACACTGGCCAACGAGGTCACCGCGGGACTCGAGGGCATGGAGGTCCCGTTGCGCGTCGCGGTGATGGGTTGCGTCGTCAACGGTCCCGGTGAAGCGCGCGAAGCCGACCTCGGCGTCGCGTCCGGAAACGGCAAGGGCCAGATCTTCGTCAAGGGCGAGGTAATCAAGACCGTGCCGGAGGCCCAGATCGTCGAAACGCTGATCGAAGAGGCCTTGCGAATCGCCGAAGAGCGCGGACCGGAGGCGTCTGCCAGCGGTTCGCCGGTGGTGACCGTAAGCTGAACATGACCCTGTAACTGGAGTCACCTAGCCCGAAGGCCGCAGAAAGAGTCCTCATGTCGGCTCCGCCGCTGTTCCGCTTCGTCGATGAGCGACGGGTCTCGGTGGTTCGCGACGTCGCCGCGGTGCGGCAGGTGCTCGACGCCGACCCCGTCGGCAGTTGCATGGTGGCGTCGCGGGTAGCCGAACACGGTGTCGACCCGAGTGCGATCGGCGGCGAACTGTGGACGCGGGGCAGGGCCACCGAGTCGCTGTGTTACGCAGGCGCCAACCTCATACCGCTGCGCGGTCAGGCGGCCGACCTCTACGCCTTCGCCGACAAGGCGGTCAGTGCCGCCCGACGATGCTCGTCGCTTGTCGGGCGGGCGGAGATGGTGTTGCCGTTGTGGCGCCGCATCGAGCACGCCTGGGGCCCCGCGCGCGACGTGCGGGACCGCCAGCCGCTGATGGCGCTGGCCACGCTGCCGAACTGCCAGATCGACGCCGCAGTGCGACCGGTCCGCATGGACGAACTCGACGCCTACCTGGTGGCCGCCGTCGACATGTTCATCGGCGAGGTGGGCATCGACCCCCGCATCGGCGACGGGGGCCGTGGCTACCGTCGCCGGGTCGCCGGCCTGATCGCCGCCGGGCGCGCCTGGGCCCGCTTCGAGCGCGGCCAGGTGGTCTTCAAGGCCGAGATCGGGTCGCAATCGCCTGCCGTCGGCCAGATCCAGGGTGTCTGGGTGCACCCCGATTGGCGCGGTCGCGGCATGGGCACCGCCGGTACGGCCGCACTCGCCGCCGCAGTGGTGCGCAGCGGGCGCATCGCCAGCCTCTACGTCAACGACTTCAACACGGTGGCGCGCGCGACCTACGACCGCATCGGTTTCACCGAGGTCGGCACCTTCGCGACGGTCTTGCTGGACTGACTCGCACGCGCAGCGGTGTTGGTTACGCTTCACGCCATGAGCGATGACGAGCAGAAAGCCGAACGCAGAGAGATCGCCGACACACTGGTCCGTGCGCTCGAGCGGCGGCACGAGCTTCTCGACGTCGTCGTGGAGGCCGAGGATTACGACGCGGCCGTGGAGGCCATCGCCACCATGCTCGGCACCTCGACGGCCGGCGCGGAAGCCGTTCTTCTGCTGTCCTTCGACCGGCTGACCAAGGTGGCCCGCCGCCGCATCCGCGACGAGCTCGAAGACCTCAATCACGAGCTGAGCTTCACCGTGGGGGAGCGGCAGCCCGCTCCGGGGAGCAACCTCATGCTGCGCCCCTTCTCCGCTCCCGTTGACCGCGACATCTTCGCCGCTCGCACCGATGACGTCGGCGCGGCGGGCGACGGATCGGGTGCTCCCGCAGGCGATCTGGACGACGAGATCCGCGCCGCCGTCGGCCGCGTCCATGCCGAGGAGGCGGTGTGGCTGGTGGCGCTGGACGGATCGGACAAGATCGGCATGGTGTTCGGCGAGCTCGCCGGCGGCGAGGTCAACGTGCGCATCTGGATTCATCCGGCCTTCCGCAAGCACGGCTACGGCACGGCTGCCCTGCGCAAGTCGCGCTCGGAAATGGCCGCGTACTTCCCAGCTGTGCCGCTGGTGGTCCGCGCACCCGCCGCGGGCGGCTGACCGGCTCTGCGTTGTTGGTGGCGTACAGATCGGTGCGCCTCCGCCGTTTTGAGGTCACGATTTCTTAACATCAGCCTCAATGGCAACTTGGTTATCATCTGCAACACGTCTGGCGAGCCTGTTGTCGGTCGTGGCCCTGGCCGGGTCGCTGGGCGCATGCACGCCGAAACCCAGCGGACCCGAACCGGCCGCCGAAGAGTTCTTCGCAGCGCTGGCCAAGCGGGACACCGGCGCGGCGTCGCAGCTCACCGACCGTCCCGAGGATGCGCGGGCCGCGCTCAACGAGGCATGGGCAGGCCTGCAGGCCACCGCTCTGGACGCGCAGGTGCTGAGGTCGAAGTTCGCCGAGGACACCGGCAGCGTCGGCTACCGCTACACGTGGCACCTTCCGAAGAACCGCACCTGGACCTATGACGGCCAGCTGAACATGGTGCGCAACGAGGGCCGGTGGGAGGTCCGCTGGACGGCGACCGGGTTGCACCCGAAACTCGGTGAGCACCAGACATTTGCGTTGCGCGCCGACCCGCCGAGGCGCGCTGCGGTGAACGAACGCGGCGGCACCGATGTGCTGGTGCCGGGCAACCTGTACCACTTCGCGCTCGATGCGAAGGCGGCGGGCGCTTACCTGATGACAACGGCAACCGCGGTCGTCGATGCATTGCGACCGTTCGACGACACGCTGGACCCGCAGCGGCTCGCCGAGCAGGCGAGTTCGTCGCCGGGACCGCTGAGCCTGATCACGTTGCGCCAGTCCGACCGCGACCAGGTGGCCGCGGTGCTCGGCGACCGCCCCGGTCTCGTGATCACGCCGCAGGCCGAATTGCTGCCCACCGACGACCATTTCGCGCCCGCGATCATCAGCGAGGTCAAGAAGGCGGTGGTCAACGACCTCGACGGCCAGGCCGGGTGGCGCGTGGTCAGCGTCAACCAGAACGGTGTCGACGTCGACGTACTCAACGAGGTGCCGGGGACGCCCGCGCCGTCGATCACCATCAGCCTGGACCGCGCCGTCCAGGACGCCGCACAGAACGCCGTCAACGCCATCGGGGGCAAGAAGGCGATGATCGTCGCGATCAAGCCGTCCACCGGTGAGATCCTGGCCGTCGCTCAGAATCCCGACGCCGACGCCGACGGGCCGACCGCCACCACCGGTCTGTACCCGCCGGGATCGACGTTCAAGATCATCACCGCAGGCGCGGCCATCGAACGCGACATGGCAACGCCCAACACACTTCTCGGCTGCCCGGGCACGATCGACATCGGCCAGCGCATCATCCCGAACTACGGCGGGTTCGACCTCGGCACGGTGCCGATGTCGCGAGCCTTCGCCAGTTCGTGCAACACCACCTTCGCCGAACTGGCCAGCCAGATGCCGCCGCGGGGGCTGACCCAGGCCGCCGCACAGTACGGCATCGGGGCCGACTATCAGATCGAGGGCATCAGCACGGTCACCGGCTCCGTGCCGCCGACGGTCAACCTGGCCGAGCGCACCGAGGACGGCTTCGGTCAGGGC
This sequence comes from uncultured Actinomycetota bacterium, assembly GCA_963813275.1. Lineage (GTDB taxonomy): Bacteria > Actinomycetota > Actinomycetes > Mycobacteriales > Mycobacteriaceae > Mycobacterium. Next base: position 1,221,441 of record CAWEYH010000014.1, read on the forward strand.
AAGGTGTTGGTGAGCCCGTTCGGTATGGCGATGGCGGCTGCGACCGTCGCTGCGGGCAAAACGCCTGTGCCGCAACTGATCGAGGGCCGTCAGACGACCGTGAACGGCGACCAGACACCGATCACGCCGAAGATGCTCGACGGGCTGCGGCCGATGATGCAGCTGGTGGTCACCAACGGCACGGCCAGGGAGATCAACGGCATGGGCGACGTGCGCGGCAAGACCGGTGAGGCCGAATTCGACGGCGGATCGCACGCCTGGTTCGCCGGCTATCGCGGGGACATGGCGTTCGCGGCGCTGATCGTCGGGGGCGGCAGTTCGGAGTATGCGGTGCGCATGCTCAAGGGCATGCTCGAAGGCCTGCCGCCCGACTATCTTGCGTGAGACGCAACTCACCTTTTGTGTCGTTTGTTGCGGCGTTTGCTCGCACTTCGCCGCAACAAACGCAACATTGGGCGTGCTCAGCCGGTACTGATGAACTATTGCAGCGGTTCGCTGGGGACGCCGAAGTGCTCCTGGTAGGCGGCGACCTGCTCACGCAGCAGAGAGGCGTCCAGACCGGTGTCGGCCCAGCTGTAGCGACCGCCACCGCCGTCGCCCGGGTGCGCGGCAAGGAAATCCCGCATCCGCTGCTCGGCGACAGGCGTCAACTCGCGATCGAGTCGTTCATAGAGCGACCGGATCGTCGCGAACGGGTCCTGCATGAAGTCGGCGAACTGCACATCGATCACCTGGTCTTTCGGCAGCGACTCGCGCAATGCCATGCCGCGCTGGAGCCCCACCACGATCTCCTCGCAAGACTGCACTGCGCAGTCGGCGACAGTGGTTTCATCAGACGCCATTCGGCGCAGGTGATTGGTCAGCGCGCTGATCGACGAGATGACCTTCAACGGGTCGCGGTGCGTCTGCACGATCACCGCGTCGGGATACTCGGCCACCAGCGTGTCGAGGGTCCACAGGTGAGCGGGCGACTTCAGCAGCCACTGGCCACCGACACCGGATTGCAAGTGCTGCAGAAAGATTCGGTGAAATCGGTAGGCCTGCCGATGGTCCGCCTCGTACAACAGCCACTTGTAATAGGTGGGCAGCCGGTACTGGACGGAAAAGATCATGCTGCAGAACGCCGATGCGGTGATCCGCACACACTCCTGTCCGACCTGCGCGCCCATCGGATGCCAGCTCATGAACCCAGGGATGATCTGCTCGCTCATCTCGAGACTGGCCTGGGTTTCGGCGATCCGCGGGTCGCTGTCATAGGTCTCGGGCTGCGGCACCGGAACCGGGGCGTCGACCTCCCAGGTCAACGGCGGGCGCAGCTGCGGGTCCTGAGCGAGCAGGTCGAACAGGATCGTGGTCCCGGTGCGGGGTTGCCCGACGATGAAGATCGGCCTCTCGATCGTCTCCTCGGCGATCTCGGGATGTGCCTTGCGCCATTGGACGATCTGGAGCCGATTCTTCAACGGCCGCACCAGGTCCAGCGCGGCGATCTCCACGCCGAGGTCGTTCAGCCGGGCCTCGCTGACGAGCCCCTCGCACAGGCGGCCCAACCCGTCGCGCCAAGTCTCCTCGGGGTCGAAGTCTGCACCGAAGTCGTCGCTGCCCGCCCACTGACAGGCCTGTTCGATCAACGCGGTGGGGTCGAACCTGTCGGCGGCGCTCACCGAGTTGCTCCGCGCACACTGACGGACACCTTGGGCGGGTCAGGGTTGTCCAGCCATCGGAGCACGATGAAACCGCGGTGCCTGCCGCCGGTGTCCAGCCAGTGACCATGGCCGAAGTCATTGGCGCCGATGGCGATACGCACCCGACCGTCGGCGTCGGGCGTAACGCCCTTGTTGGTGACCGAGCTGTGCCTGCGACGAGGTTCGAGGCATTCGTGCCAGATGTTCTCCAGCGTCACATTCCAGTAGCGGGTGTCCGGCGGCTCGAATTCGAGCAGGAGTGACTCGTCGGCGTTCAGCCGGAAGGTCCCGATCATGTACAGGTTGTCCGGCGTGGTGTCGGCGTCGCCGAGGTCGGCGGCCTCGGCGGTGACGAGGGTGTTCGGCTGGTCCATCAGCTCGGGCTTGATGGTGCGGTGCAGGGTCGTCAGCTTCATGATGGTCCACGCCATCGCGGTGAACTGTTCTGCCGCTGCGTCATCCGATACGGGTTCGGGCGGATGCGCGCTGAGCGGATCGATGCGCAGCGACGCGTGCTGCTCGTTCTCGGCGTCGGCGATGTACTCGCGGACCACGATCGACGTCGCATCCTCCGGAATCTGCACCCACTGCGCGCCGCCGAGTTCGGCGTGCGACGGCTCGACCGCGGCGAACACCAATGCGAACTCGCCGCCGTCCAGCTTGAGGTCGGTGTCGCTGACGTACGCCGCCATTCGCCTTGGCGTCATGCCGGCTCCGGCGAGCACCTGCACGCCGAGATACGCGGTGGTGCCTCGCGTTCCGGTGACCCGGTAGGCGCGGTCGCCGCGGATCATCGCAAGCAGGTACTGCCCGTCGGGGTTCGGGCCGCCGACGAGTCGGGTGGGTGAGCACATGTCGAAGAACCACGGCAGGTCGGGATCGGCCTCCACCGTGAGTTCCGAGCACAAGGCGGTGACGCGGGAGACGACGCCCAGGCCTTCCAGTAATTCGCGTTCGTTCTCGGCGTCCTCGGAGACGATGCCCGTGATATCGCCGATCATCTTCTGCACGAAGGCCCACGCCTCGACGGTCTTGGGTGCCCACGAGCTGTCATTCGCCATGATGAGACAACTATCAGTACAGAGCTCGTCGCCAAGCCCGATTCAGCTATTTGATGGCGCCGAGCGGCGTGCCGCTTCCTGGGCGAGTTGCACGCGGGAGGACAGCCCTAGCTTCGTGTAGACGCGGGTGAGGTGAGATTGCACGGTCCGCGGCGAGACGAAGAGCCGTGTGGCGATGTCTTTGTTGCCGAGTCCTTCACTGACGAGTCGCACGACGTCCAGCTCGGCCGGAGTCAGGGAGGCCCAGCCGCTCGACGGCCGTCTTGCGCTCTCCACGCCCGCGCTGCGCGTAGGCGATCGCCTCCTCGGTCGACAGCGCGGCACCTTCCGCCCAGGCGGCGTCGAAGTCGCCGTCGTCCATGGCATTTCGAAGCGCTTCTACGGATGCGTCGTACCCGGCTTGGTAGATCGCGAAGCGAACTTCACCGGTGCGCTGCCGGATGCCGTCGGCTGCGCCGAACAGCCGGGCCGCTTCGCGGTGACTGCCGCTGTCACCGGCAAGTCCCGCAAGAATTTCGAGGATGTCGGCAACACCGAGACATGCGCCGACACTGGCGCTGCACGCGAGGGCGTCGTGGGCGTCCGCTCGGCTCGTTCAGGGTCACCCTCCGCGATCGCAACGCGCGCACGTGTCGTCAGCGCTACCGCCAGGTTCCAACCCGACGTCACTGCGATCGGCATCGTCCACTCCGCGTCGGCGCGACGGCGAGATCACCGCGCGCCAGGGCTGCCAGGGCGATAAACGCGCTGTTGAGCTGGGCTGTGCCCTGAAGGCCACTGAGGTGGGACCAGGCGGCATCAGCCGCTTCTGACGCCCTTGCGACGTCACCCGCGGCCAGGTGCGCGAACATCAACTCGATGTAGACTAGCACCTATGTAGACATCGCCGAGTGCCGTCGGCGGACTCGAGCGCTCGCCTCGGCGGCGGCTCGTGCCGCATCCGCGTCACCCTGGTAAGCCAGTGCCTGCGGCAGCATGAGGAGTGCGGTGACCCTGCGACATCACGTCGTGGTCGGCCTCGGCCTCGGCGATCAATCTCGCGCAATTGCGCGATCGCCTCCTGTCAGATCGCCCTGGACTATGTGTGCGCGTCGCGAGCCGCCACCGCACTGGCGCGATCCGAACCGGTCACCGATGGCATCGGCGATCTCGCGCCCTTCCTCGGCGGACGCGCGCACCGCGCGGGGTCGCCGGCGACGAAGGCCGCCTGGGCCTGCTGGGTGAGGATCTGGGACAACCTCCACTGATCCCCGATGCGCTCGTGGCGAGGCCGATTGCCTCGGCGAAGTATCGCCCGGAGCCACCTCGGCGTCGTAGACCGCGGCGCTACCGCAGGCGATGCAGTGCGCGGACCAACAGCGCCGGGTCGTCGAGTTCGCGTGCGATCGCGAGAGCCTGTTCGGCGTGCTCGAGGTGTAGTCGCTGACCCACGCGTCGAGCACGGCCTTGTCGGCGAGCACACGCGCGCGAACGCGAGGCGCCAAGTCGTCGAGGGTTGTGTTGCCGCGAGCGAGGGCGACATCGAACCAAGCCAGCCCCTCCTGGATGCGACCGCGGGACAGCCACAGCGGCTGCAGCGACGACGCCAGCTCCAATGCGCGCTGCGATGTCGCCGGTTTCGATGCTCCAGCCGAATGCGCTGCGCAGGTTGTCCATCTCGTCGTCGGCCTGTTCGACTCGCTGCTGGTAATCAGTGCGCGCCGGTGCATCGAGCAGCGCCGCCATCGCCGTGTAGTGGTCGCGGTGGCGCGTCCGCACGGCCTCGGCCTCGCCGGACTCGCCGAGCTTCTCCTGCGCGTACTGGCGCACGGTCTCGAGTAACCGGTATCGCGTTCGGCCACTGCTGTTTTCGGCGATCACCAACGACTTGTCGACGAGCAGGGCGAGCTGATCGAGGATCTGGTAGCGCTCCACCTCGGCATCACCGGCGACGGCCTGGGCTGCATCGAGGTCGAACCCACCGAGGAATACCGCGAGCCTGCGGAACAGGATGCGTTCGGGCTCGGTCAGCAGCGCATGCGACCAGTCCACCGACGCGCGCAGGGTCTGCTGTCGGCGCACCGCCGTCCGTGCACCGCCGGTCAACAGACGGAAGCGGTCGTGCAGGCTGCCAACGATCTCGTCCAGCGACAGTGCGCGCACGCGGGCGGCGGCCAGTTCGATCGCAAGCGGCATGCCGTCGAGCCTCTTGCAGATCTCGGTAACGGTGGCGGCGTTGTCGCCGGTGACGGCGAAGTCGGGGCGGACCCGCCGGGCCCGGTCGGCGAACAGCTCGATGGCCTCGTCGGCCAGTGCCAGCGACGGCACCTGAAACGTGACTTCACCCGCTACACCCAGGGGCTCGCGGCTGGTCGCCAGCACCTGCAATCCGGGACAGGCGGCCAGCAGTTCGGCCGCCAGCGACGCCGTCGCGTCGAGCAGGTGCTCGCAGTTGTCCAGCACCATCAGCGTCTGGCGGTCGCCGACGAACTTCACCAGCGTTTCCATGGTGGAGCGGCCCGGTTGGTCCGGCAGGCCGAGCGCGCGGGCGACGGCGACCGGCACCACGGCCTCGTGTGCGATCGGGGCCAGATCGACGTACGAGACGCCGTCGCGGAATTCGGCGGCGATGTCAGCCGCGACCTGAATCGCCAGTCTCGTCTTGCCCGCACCGCCTGCGCCGGTCAGCGTGACGAGCCTGTTGTCGGCCAACAGTTCGCGAACGTCCGTCATCTGTGCGACACGGCCGACGAAGCTCGTCAGCTGCACGGGAAGGCTTGGCGTGTCGGCGGTCTTCGACACCCGCAGCGGCGGGAACTCGTTGCGCAGATCGGGGTGGCACAGCTGCGAAACCCGTTCGGGCCGAGGCAGATCCCGAAGCTCGTGGGCGCCGAGATCGGTCAGCCACGCATCGTCGGGCAGCCAATCGGCGATGAGTTGCTCGGTCGCACCCGACAGCACGGTCTGGCCGCCGTGCGCCAGATCACGCAACCGCGCGGTCCGGTTGATGGTCGGACCGATGTAGTTGCCCTCGTCGCGCAGCTGGACCTGCCCGGTGTTCACGCCGATGCGCAACCGGATCGGAGCCAGTGGCGCCCGCTGCAGGTCCAGGGCACACGCCACCGCGTCGCTGGCGCGGGCGAACGCCGCGACGAAGCTGTCGCCCTCGCCCTGTTCGACCGGCCGCACCCCGCCGTGGGCGGCAAGGAGGTCGGCCAGGGTGCTGTCCAGGCGGGCGACGGCGGCCGTCATCTCCTCTGGTTGGGTCTGCCATAGCCGCGTGGAGCCCTCGACGTCGGCCAGCAGCAACGTCACCGTTCCGGTCGGAAGCTCGCCCATGAATACGTCGCTCCACGTAGTTTCGCTCATGCTAGCCAGCATCCGGGCGTCGCAGTCGCGGAACATCAGCGGAAACGCGCAAAGATTGCGAACCGGCATGCTGATTTATCGCGGTCACATGCCTCGACTCGCACTCGCTCCGGTCCTTGCTGCGATCCTCACTCGCGCTCGCCTTCGGGAGCCGCGGCGGTATTTTGGAATGGCTATGACCGGGATCAACGAGCACTCCGCGGCGATGCGCGTCTCTGACGCCGACCGCAACGGCACGCTGCGGCGGCTGCACAACGCCGTCGCGCTGGGGCTGATCGACATCGACGAGTTCGAGGAACGGTCGGCGCTGGTGTCGCAGGCCCGCCTGCACGCCGACCTCGACTCGCTCGTCGGCGACCTGCCCGGACCCGGTGCGATCGTCACGTCCGCGACCGACCGGGTGGAGCTGCGGGGCGTGATGGGCTCGCTGAAGCGCCAGGGCGAATGGACCGTGCCGACGCGACTTGCCCTGCACCGGCGCATGGGGTCCGTCGATCTCGACTTGACCAAGGCCCGATTCGCAGGCCCGATGGTCGTGGTCGAACTCGACATGAAGTTCGGCGGGCTGGAACTCCGGCTGCCCGACGGGGCCAGCGCGTCGATCGACGACGTCGAGGTCGTCGTCGGCAGCGCCCACGACCACCGAAGGGACGCGCCCGCAGAGGGCACTCCCCACGTCATCCTGACCGGCAAGGTCGTCTGCGGGTCGGTGGACATCCGTGGGCCGCGGAAATCCTGGTTCGGCCGCGACCGGCACTGACGGTTACTCTGGCGTCATGCCTGTTCGCACCGCACTTCGCCCCGGCGTGGTGTCGCCGACCCTTCCGGTGCCCAAATCGATCGCCCGCCCCGAGTACGTGGGTCAGGCGACCGCACGCGAAGGCAGCGAGCCGTGGGTACAGACACCCGAGGTGATCGAGAAGATGCGGGTCGCAGGCCGGATCGCGGCGGGCGCGCTCGCCGAGGCCGGAAAGGCCGTCGCGCCGGGCGTGACGACCGACGAGCTCGACCGGATCGCGCACGAGTACATGGTCGACCACGGCGCCTACCCGTCGACGCTGGGCTACAAGGGCTATCCGAAGTCGTGCTGCACGTCGCTGAACGAGGTCATCTGCCACGGCATCCCCGACTCGACGGTCGTCGAGGACGGCGACATCGTCAACATCGACGTCACCGCCTACATCGACGGCGTGCACGGCGACACCAACGCGACGTTCCTCGCCGGCGACGTGTCCGAGGAGCACCGGCTGCTCGTCGAGCGCACGCATGAGGCGACGATGCGCGCGATCAAGGCGGTGCGGCCGGGCCGCGCGCTGTCGGTCGTCGGCCGCGTCATCGAGTCGTATGCAAACCGGTTCGGCTACAACGTGGTTCGCGACTTCACCGGTCACGGCATCGGCACCACGTTCCACAACGGACTGGTCGTGTTGCACTACGATCAGCCCGCCGTCGAGACCGTGCTCGAGCCCGGAATGACGTTCACCATCGAGCCGATGATCAACCTCGGCGCGCTGGACTACGAGATCTGGGACGACGACTGGACCGTCGTCACCACGGACAAGAAGTGGACCGCGCAGTTCGAGCACACGCTGGTGGTCACCGACGACGGCGCCGAGATCCTGACCCAGCTGTAGCACCGTGGGCGGGGCGCTGCTGATCGCAGGGACGAGTTCGGACGCCGGAAAGTCCATGGTGGTCGCCGGTCTGTGCCGGCTGCTGGCGCGCAAGGGAATCGCGGTCGCGCCGTTCAAGGCGCAGAACATGTCCAACAACTCGGCGGTCACCGTCGAGGGCGGAGAGATCGGCCGGGCACAGGCGATGCAGGCGCGCGCCGCGGGTCTGGCGCCCAGCGTCCGGTTCAACCCGATACTGCTCAAACCCGGCAGCGACCGCACGTCGCAACTGGTGGTGCGCGGGCAGCGTCGTCGGCGCGGTCGCGTGCCGCCGACTACATCGAACACCGCGACCGGCTTGCCGAGGTGGTGACAGACGAATTGGCCTCGCTGCGAACCGAATTCGACGCCGTCATCTGTGAGGGGGCCGGATCGCCCGCCGAGATCAACCTGCGGGCAACGGATCTGGCCAACATGGGGCTGGCACGCGTCGGCGCACCTGCCCGTCGTCCTGGTCGGCGACATCGACCGCGGCGGGCTGCTCGCCCACCTGTTCGGCACGGTGGCCGTCCTCGCGCCGGAGGACCAGGCGCTCATCGCGGGCTTCGTGGTCAACAAGTTTCGCGGCGACCCGGCGCTGCTCGCGCCCGGGCTGACACAGCTGGAGCAGCTCACCGGCAGGCCCACCTACGGCGTCATACCGTTCGACGACGGCTTCTGGCTCGACACCGAGGACTCGGTGTCGGTGCAGGCCCACCGCGTCGTCGGCCAGCCGCAACCGCCGGTCGGCGAGCAATGGCTGAAGGTGGCCGCCATCCGGTTGCCCCGCATCTCCAACTCCACCGACGTCGAGGCGCTGGCCTGCGAACCCGGGGTGCTGGTGCGGTGGGTGACCGATCCCGCCGATCTGCCCGACGCCGACGTCGTGGTGATCCCGGGCAGCAAGGCGACCGTCGCCGACCTGCACTGGCTGCGTGACCGCGGCCTCGCCGACGGGATCGCCGCCCACGCGCGCGCGGGCCGGCCCGTCCTCGGTATCTGCGGCGGCTTCCAGATGCTGTGCCGCCACATCGACGATCACGTGGAGTCCGGCGCGGGCGGCGTCGACGGCCTCGGGTCTGCTCGACGCCGACATCGTCTTCGCTCCCGACAAGACGCTGCGCCGCCACGACGCCCCGCTGCGCGGCTACGAGATTCACCACGGCCAACTCGTCCGCGATCGCCGAGGACGACTGGCTCGGCGTCGGAGTCCGGCGCGCCGCGGTGTACGGCACGCACTGGCACGGCCTGCTCGACAACGACGAGGTCCGGCGCAGGCTGGCTCACCGACGTCGCCGCGGCGGCCGGGCGGCACGGGTTCACCGTCGCCGACGACGTCGACGTGCCCGCGCGGCGCGACGCCCAACTCGACCTGATGGCCGACCTGCTGGCGGCCCACGTCGACATCGACGCGACTCCTCGCGCCTGCTGGACACCGGACCGCTCGCGCGTCCGGCCATCGATCAGCGCGCTGCGTCGGTAGCCTTGACGTCATGATCACGCGGCACCTGGGCGTGTCTGCGCTGGTCGTTCTGCTGCTCGCGGCGATCAGCGGCTGCGCGAACACCATCACAGGCACCGCGACCTGGCCGGGCGCCAAGCTGGACACGGTGCTCCTGACCGAACGACGATTTCCCGATCGGGCGTGCAGTACGACCGAATCGTCGACGAAGCCCGGCCAACCCGACGGCGCGGGCGGCCCGCCTGCGATGCTGTCGAATCCGAAGGGCTGCTCGGATGGGCTGACACGGGTCATCGCCGCATCGGCCGAACGCGGCGCGGGCAGCGCGGCGAAGTACAGCGTCGGCCTACGACGGCGCGCGCATCGTGATGACGGTGCTGACGTGGAACCTGGATCTGGACAAGCTCGCGGCGACCGCGGACCGCTGCGCCGCAGTATCAGACGTTCTTCGACCCGTCCTCGAAGGGCATTCCGATGACCACCACCAGATTGCCGTCGCTGCGCCCCGACGCGCTGGTGTACCAGCAGACGATGGATCTCAGCGGAGCAAAGAGCAGCGTCTTCTTCTCGTTCGAAAACGTCGCACGAGATGGCGGTGTTCGGAATCGCGTTTCCCACCCCGAATCCGACGATCCCGGTCAAAGCCTCGCTGCCGCAGACGTTTCTGACCATCGCGGCAAACAAGCCGACCGCCTGCAAGACGGCTGAATCACTGGTTAGGACCCGCGCAAAAACCACCCGCCGACGGGGGACTCGCTGTAGCGTGACCAAATGCCTTCGACGATGGTCACCGTCGACGGTTTCCCCGTTCCTGTCGATGTCGCCGGCCCGGACAAGGGGTCCGTCGTGGTGTTGCTTGGCGCCGCGCAGCAGGCGGCATCGGCGTACGACGCCGTTTGTCAGCGGCTGCACACCGCGTCGCTGCGGACGATCGTCGTCGGTCCCGACCCACGACTGACCGCCAAGTCGGTCGTCGGCATCATGGACATGCTCGACATGCAGTGGGGTCTGCTCGTCGGAGACCGCATCGGCGGTGAGCTGGCGTGGGAACTGGCTGCCACCCGGCTCGACCGGTTCATCGGCCTTGTCGTCATCGACCGCGGCCATCCGCGCGTCGCCGACCAGTCCGGCGTGATCCGCGACGAGCACTGCCCGCCGGTCGAGATGAACACGACTGCGCTGGTCAGCTCGCCTGCGGCGCGGGCGGTGGCGCGGGCCAGCCAGCGCTACGTGTACGGCGACTTCCGGCTGGTCGAGCTGCTCGGGCGGCGCAACGCGCAGGAATCCACCGCACAGCTGGCCGCCGAGATCGTGCTGCGCACCAGCACCTGGTGACGTCTGGTCAGTCGGGCGCCTGGTCGGGTGTCCACGCCTGCGGCAGCCCCGGAGTGGTCGGGAACAGATAGTCGATGAACGCGGCGGCGGTCGGCTGCGGCTCGTGGTTGGCCAGCCCCGGGCGCTCGTTGGCCTCGATGAAGACGTACTCGTCTTCGGTGACATCCGGCACCAACAGGTCGATGCCGGTGACCGGGATGCCGATCGCGTCGGCGGCGGTGACCGCCACCCGGCACAGCTCCGGATGCACCTCGGCGGTCACGTCGTGGATCGTGCCGCCCTGGTGCAGGTTCGCCGTGCGGCGTACCCGCAGTCGCCGACCCTCGGGCAGCACGTCGTCGAACGACCAACCGGCTTCTGCCACCGTCGCCTCGGTGACCTCGTCGACCGGGATGCGTGACTCGCCGCCGGTGGCGGCCGCCCGGCGTCGGCTCTGCGCCTCGATCAGCTCGCGCACGGTGTGGTGACCGGTGCCGACGACCTCCGCGGGCCGTCGGAGCGCGGCCGCGACGACCTTGCCGTCGATCACCACGAGCCGCAGGTCGTCGCCCTGCGCGCGCTGCTCGATGAGCACCTCCGGGTGCTGTTCGCGGGCACGCGCCAGCGCGCGCGTCGAGGTCCTCTGGTCCGTCGACGCCGACGGTGATGCCCTTGCCCTGCTCGCCCCGTGTCGGCTTGACCACGACGTCGCCGACCTCGGCGAGGAACTCGTGATCGTCGGCGTCGAACGTCGCGAGACGGCCCTTCGGCACGACGATGCCGGCTTCGCCGACGATGCGTCGGGTCTGACGCTTGTCGTCGCACCGGCTCATGGCCACCGCGGAGGTGAACTCGGACAACGACTCTCGGGTGACAACGGTGCGGCCGCCGTGGGACAGCCGCATCTCGCCGGCGCTCGGCGTCGAGCACCTCGACCCAGATGCCGCGCCGCATGGCTTCGTCGGCGATGATGCGCGCGTACGGGATTGAGGTCGTCGACAGTCTCCGGTGCATGGGTGAACAGCGGCTCGTTGATCGCGTTCTTGCGCTTGACGGCCATCACCGGAACCCGTTGAAAGCCCAGCTTCTCGTACAACGCGATGGCGGCGACGTTGTCGTGCGTGACCGACAGGTCCATGTATGACGCGCCCGCGGTCCCGGTAGATCGCGGCGAGTGCACGGGTCAGTGCCGCGCCGACACCGGGCAGGCTGGTCGTCGGGTCGACCGCCAGCGTCCACAGGCTCGAGCCGTTCTCCGGGTCGGAGAACAGCCGCTCGTGGTCGACGCCGGTGACGGTGCCGACGACGGAGCCGTCGTCGTCACGCACCGCGATCAGATAGTCGACCGGGTCGCCGGTGCAGGTGGTTTTCCCAGATGACGTCGGTCGGCGCGGGCACCATCCCGCAGCGCACGTACACCCGGTTCATCGCGTCGGCGTCGGCCTCGTCTCGCAACGCGCGGACGGTGAAACCCGTCGACGGCGGCGCCTGATCGTCGTCGGAGAAGCGGAGCCGATAGGTGTGACTCGGATCGATGAACAACTCGGCGGGCGCCTTCGCGACGAGAACGTGCGGCTCGCGGGCGTAGATGCAGATGTCGCGGCGGCCGTGGGTCTCTCCGCGGCAGAACCTCGGCGAGCTTTTCGGCGTCGGCGAAGGTCTGGCCGAAAATCAGCCGGCCCCAGCCGAGTTCGAGCACGACGTCGTCGGCCATGGCATCGACGAGGTGTGGGGGAGACGCGTCGTGCAGGCCGAGGGTGATGGCCTCGGGGTGGTCGCCTTCGGCCTGTTGCGGTCATCCCGCAGCGCCCGAGATGCCGTGCCTCTGCAGCCACAGTTCCAGCAGCGCGATCTGCCAGAGTTCGTTGCCGCGCAACGGAGTCAGCCGACCGTTGGGGTCGGCGAGCAACGCGTCGACGGCCTCGGGGCGGAACAGCCCGCGCTCCTTGGCGACCGGCGCGTACAGCGCGTCGCGGACCAGGTCGAGGTACGGGCCCTCCAGATGGGTCAGCGCGGGCACCGGGAAGTAGCCCTTCGGGACGGTCGATGACCTCCGACGGGATCACCCTGCGGGCGGCCTCTTTCAGCACGCCCTTGCCGTCCTGCGCGGTCTTCAGATCCGGCGGGCAGGTGGCGGCGAGCTCGACGAGTTCGTGGTCGAGGAACGGCACTCGGCCCTCCAAACCCCAGGCCATGGTCATGTTGTCTACCCGCTTGACCGGGTCGTCGACCAGCATCACGGTGGTGTCCAGCCGCAGCGCGCGGTCGACGCCGGTCTGGGCGCCCGCGCGCGCGAAGTGCTCGGTGACGAACCGTCCGCTCGGGTCGCCGTCGGCGAAGTGGCGCGGCGTCGTCAGCGCCTGTACGCCCGCGGTGTCGCGGTCGAAGAACGCCGCCCGGTAGGCCGCGACCGACCCGTCGAGCGATGGCGGCCGCCGGCTCGCCCATCGGCGGGATACCAGTGGTAGCCCGCGAACACCTCGTCGGCGCCCTGACCGGACTGCACGACCTTGACGTGCTTGGCGACTTCCTGGCTGAGCAGGTAGAAGGCGACGCAGTCGTGGCTGACCATCGGTTCGCTCATCGCGCCGATCGCGCCGTCGAGCGCGGGCAGCATCCGGTCGGTGCCGATGCGGATCTGGTGGTGGTCGGTGTCGAAGCGGCTTGGCGATGATGTCCGACTACTTGAACTCGTCGCCCTCGACGCCGCCGACGGACTCGAAGCCGATGGAGAACGTCTACAGCCCGTGTCTGGCCGGCCTCGGCGAGCAGTCCGACGATCAGGCTGGAGTCGACCCCGCCGGACAGCAGGCAGCCCACCGGCACGTCGGCCACCATGCGGCGGTCGCACCGCGACCCGCAGCGCGGCCAGAACCGCTTCCTCCCAATCCTTTTCGGACCAGTCGGCGCGGTCGTCGTGCCGGGTGAAGTCGGGCGACCAGTAGGTGGTCGTGGTGCGACGGCCGTCCGGCTCGATCGCGACCAGCGTGGCGGGCGGGATCTTGGCGACGCCGCGCAGGATCGTGCAGCGGCGGCGGGACCACCGAGTGGAAGCGTGAGGTAGTGGTGCAGCGCGACCGGGTCGATGCGGGTGTCGACGCCGCCGCCGGCCAGCAGCGCGGGCAGCGACGAGGCGAACCGAACGCGGTGGGCGTCCTCGGTGATGTAGAGCGGTTTGATGCCGAGCCGGTCGCGGCCGAGCAGCACCCGGCCGCTGTCGCGCTCGACGATCGCGAAGGCGAACATCCCGAACAGCCGGTCGACGAACCGGTCGCCCCAGTGGTGGTAGGCCTTGAGCAGCACCTCGGTGTCGCTGGTGGAGAAGAACCGGTAGCCCTGCTCGGACAGTTCGCGGCGCAGGTCCTTGTAGTTGTAGATGCAGCCGTTCCAGGCGATGGCCAGTCCGAGGTCGGAGTCGACCATCGGCTGCGCACCCGCCTCGGACAGGTCGATGATCTTCAGTCGGCGGTGCCCGAGGGCGACCCGGCCCTGCGACCACACGCCTGCGCCGTCCGGGCCCCGCGGGGCCATCGCCTCGGCCATGGCCGACACCGCCGCAACATCAGGCGTTCGGCCGTCGAGTCGCACCTCGCCGGTGGCTCCACACATCGGTTCGACCCTACCGGTTGGCGCTCCGCCCGGCGTGTCGGGGGATTGACGGTCTAGGAAACGCCCTCCAGCTGTTCACCGGTCTCGTCGACCTGCTTGATCGGCCCCTTGAACCACTTCTTCACCGACGCGTGCCAGTAGATCCAGAGCAGGATCAGCACGCCGCCGACCAGCAGCGGGGTGTAGTTGACGAACTTCCACTCGAAGCTCGGATCCCACGGCACACCGCCGAGCGATGTCGGGAACATCGCGATGATCGAGGTGACGATGATCTCGATCAGCGCGACGGGCGCCATCCACTTGTGGTGCCCGCGCAGATTCCAACTGCCGACCTCGAACGAGTCGCCGGCCTTCCAGCGGAAGTAGATCGGCACCGCGAAGGCCAGGTAGAGCCCGACGACGCCGATCGACACCACCGCGAAGAACGCGACCGGAACGGGCGCACCGTTGATGTCCACCGCAACGAGCGCCGGCAGCGTGATGATCGCCGCGATCACCGCGGTGAGGATCACACCGTTGGCGGGCACCCTGCTTCGAGCTGAGCGACGACCACAGCTGGTGGCCGGGTACGGCGCGGTCACGGCTGAACGCGAACAGCATGCGTGACGCGCTGGTCTGGCAGGCCGTCGTGCAGAAGAACTGCCCTGCGGTCGAGATCAGCAGTACGATGGCCGACCCACTTGGAGCTCATCGCCTGGCTGAAGATCACGCCGACGGCGCCGCCGCCCTTGGACACTCCGTCGGCGTCCTGAACCGCGAACAGGAAGGACAGCAGCAGGATCCAGCCGCCGATGGCCGGAATAGAAGATCGACCGCCAGATGCCCTGGCCGCCCGTTGGCCGCGCTCTTGGTCTCCTCGGACAGGTGCGCCGACGCGTCGTAGCCGGTGATCGTGTACTGCGTCAGGATCGCCGAGATCGGCAGCACGAACAGCAGGAAGCCCCAGCCTGAGGTGGAGCCGCCGAACATGCCGCTGTTGTTGACGGTCTTGGCGAACACGTCGCTGAAGCTGGCGTGATGCTCGGGCACCAGGAACAGGATCAGGATCACCGCGGCGGCGCCGGCCACGTGCCACCACACCGAGACGTTGTTGATGACGGCCAGCAGGTGGCTGGAGAAGATGTTGATGATCGCGGCGAGCCACCAGGATGACCAGGAACAGGATGAAGGTCCTGGTCAGGCTGTAGCCGGCCAGCCAGGATTCGCTGAACGTGCCCAGGGTGAGATCAAGGAACGTCGCGCAGCCGTACGCCACCGACGCCAGGATGGCGATCAGTCCGATCAGGTTCAGCCAGCCGGTGTAGTACCCGGCCTTTGGACCGCCGAGCTTGCTTGCCCACCAATAGATCCCGCCCGAGGTGGGGTATGCGGACACGAGCTCGGACATGCACAGCCCGATGACCAGGATGAAGGCGGAGACGATCGGCCAGCCCCAGGCGATGGCGGCGGGACCGCCGTTGTTCCAGCCGAGGCCGAACGACGTGAAGCAGCCGGCCAGGATCGAGATGATCGAGAACGAGATGGCGAAATTACGAGAAGCCGGACCAGGAGCGGTGCAGCTCCTGGGCGTAGCCGAGCTTGGCGAGGAGTCGTTCGTCCTCGTCGAGCTGTTCGTGGCCCTCTGGCACGGCGATTCTCCTTCGCAGGGGTGGACAGAACTCGCATAGGCACAATAAAGCGCCAAAGGTCTGGTGTCCTACCTTTGGCCGTGACGAATGCGTAAATCTTGACGATAGGTCGTTGACCTCGCATCCTCTCAGGTTTACTGTCCAAGTTGTCTGACAACTTTCTCTCGCAAGCCGGTTGAAAGCCAGGAGGAGCGATGGCGGAGAACACGCGGTCGGTCGGTTCGGTCACCTACCGGGAGGCCGGCCATGGCTATTTCGAAAAGCGCCAACTGCGCCGACATGCGGCCTTCTGGTCGCTGTGGGCGCTCGGTGTCGGAGCGGTCATCTCGGGTGACTTCTACGGCTGGAATCTCGGCCTGGACGCAGGCGGCTTCGGCGGCCTGCTGATCGCCGCGCTCGTCATCACGGTCATGTACTACGGCCTCTGCTTCTGCATCGCCGAGATGTCGCCGGCCCTGCCGCACACCGGCGGGGCCTACTCCTTCTCCCGATCGGCGATGGGCCCGTGGGGCGGCTTCATCACCGGCCTCGCCGAGAACATGGAGTACGTCATCACTCCGGCGGTCGTCGTCGGCGCGATGGGCTTCCTTTCCCACGACATCGTTTCCGCCCTCACCGGAGCCGACGGCTGGTGGAACAGTCCCGTGCTGTGGTGGGCGATCTTTTACATCGTCTTCGTCGGGATCAACATCCTCGGTATCGAGATCACCATGCGGTTCACCGTGGTGATCACGGTGCTTGCGCTCGGCATCCTCGCGTTCTTCTTCGTGGCCGTGCTGGTGTCGCGCTCGTTCCACGGCGACCTGCTCACCAACATCCCGCCGGAGGAAGGCGGCAGCAGCTTCCTGCCGAAGGGCATCGCGGGAGTCTTCCCTGCCTTACCGTTCGCGATCTGGTTCTACCTCGCGATCGAGGAGCTGCCACTGGCCGCAGAGGAATCGCACGATCCGAAGAAGGACATTCCTCGCGCGACGATCTGGGGGCTGACGACCCTGGTGCTGTTCGCCTTCCTCGTCCTGTTCCTCAACACGGGCGTCGGCGGCGGAGCAGCGACCATCGGAACCTCGGCGACCCCGCTGTTCGACGGCTTCAAGGCGGTGTTCGGGGAAGGCACGGCGGCCTCCGTGCTCGCAACGATCGGACTGGTCGGGCTGATCGCCAGCTTCTTCACGATCATCTACGCCTACGGCCGCAACACGTACTCGCTGTCGCGCGCCGGCTACTTCCCGCAGAGCCTGTCGATCACCCATCCGACCAGGCACACGCCGTACGTGGCGCTCATCGCGGGCGCCGTGATCGGGTATGGCCTGGCGCTTCTCATCTATTTCGCCGGCCAGAGCCAGAACGCGCTGGCGGGCAAGATCGTCGGGGCGCTGCTGTACATGGCCGTCTTCGGTGCGGTGATCTCGTACTTCATGCAGTGTCTGGCCTTCATCTTGCTGCGTCGCAAGCTGCCGGACATCGCGCGGCCATACCGCAGCCCGGTCGGTGTCTGGGGCGCCGTGATCGCCGGTGCGATCGCGCTGGTCGCGCTCGTCTCGCTCTTCCTCAACCCGGATTACCGGCCCGGTGTAGTCGGAACACTCGTCTACTTCCTGATCGGGATCGCCTACTTCGCGATCAGGGGGCGCCACAAGTTGGTGTTGTCTCCTGAAGAAGAGTTCGCGATGTCGCACGGCAAGCACGGAGCGAACCTGCAGGAGGAGGGCTACGGTACGGTCTCCGTCGCCGAGATCTCGGGAGACGATTCGCACACTCGGTCACCATGACTTGACCGGCGGGGAGGATCGCCGCCCAATCCTCCCCGCATACCGTGCCATTCAACTCTTTACCGCCATCTGAGGGGGAGTCGTGTCTCTGGTCCTGGGAGTCGACGTCGGCTCGCAGAGCATCAAGGCCGTGATCGTCGACGAGAGTGGTGATGTCGTCTCGTCGGGCTCTGCCGCGCTGACCATGGTGCACGAGCACGACGGCTGGGCCGACCAGGACCCGTACGCCTATTGCACGGCACTGCGCGACGCCGTCCGCGCCGCGACAGAAGGCGTGCAGGCGGATCGCATCGTGGCGATGGGCCTCGGCAGTCAGGTCGACGGTGTCGTCGCGTGCGATGCCGTCGGCGCGCCACTGCGCCCGGCCATCATCTGGCTGGACAAACGGGCCACCGACCAGTGCGACCAATTGGTTTCGAAGGTGGGCGCCGAACTGCTGGCCGAACGGACCGGGCTGGTGGCCGACGCGTCGCACAGCGCGCCGAAGATGATGTGGATCCGCGAGAACGAACCGCAGGTGTGGCAGAGCGCCACCATGCTTGCCCCCGTCGGATCGTATGTGCTGCATCATCTTTCGGGCTCACATGCCCAGGATGCGGCCAACGCGTCGTCGACGATGGTCTTCGACGTCAGCAAGGGCGATTTCGACGCCGAGCTGTGCGAGGCGGCAGGCCTCGACCCGGCCATGCTGCCGCCGGTCCGGCCGTCCACAGATGTGGTGGGCACACTTCGCCCCGACGTCGCCGCCGAGCTGGGGTTGTCCGACCGGTGCGCGGTGGTGGTCGGCACGGGAGACGAGCACGCCGCATCGGTCGGGGCGGGTGCGATCGAAGCCGGTGTGGTCGTCGACGTCACCGGGACCGCGGAACCGGTGACGACGGTCGCCGCGGAACCCGTGCGCGATCCGCTCGGTGTCGTCGAGACGCACGGCCATGCGGTCCCCGGCTCGTGGCTGATCGAGAATCCAGGGTTCGTCAGCGGTGGCAGCACTCTGTGGCTCGCCAACGGGTTGCTCGGCATACCGCAGGGCGAGATCTTCGCAAGGGCGCGCGAGGCGCCGCCGGCCAGCGACGGTGTGCTCTTCCTGCCCGCACTTTCCGGCTCGACCGCACCGCGGTGGAACGACGCCATGCGCGGCGCTTTCCTCGGCCTCGCGATGAACCACACCTCCGCGCACGTCGCGCGCGCGGTCCTCGAAGGGTGCGCCTACGCGCTGCGCGACATCGTCGATCGGCTCGACGCACTCGGCCTTGGCCATGGCGAGGTCCGGATCGTCGGCGGCGGAGCGCGTGACGACCTGTGGGCATCCATCAAGGCCAATGTGCTCGGCAGGCCGGTGCGCCGTGTACTGACCGAAGAAGCCACGGCTGTCGGCGCGGCGATGGTCGCGGGAGTCGGGGCCGGAGTGTTCGCCGACTTCTCGGCGGCATCCGTTGCGGTTCAACTGGATCCGAGCAGCATCGAGCCAGACGCCGCCACCCAGCAGCAGTACGCCGGGGCGTATGGCCGCTACCTCGCCGCGTTCGACGCCGTCGAGAAGGCGTTGGCAACATGATCACCGTGCCTGACCCCAGCGCCTTCCTCGCCGAACTCCGCCAGCGAGGCCACGCCGATCTGCCCGAGGTCGATGTTCGCGTCGGGGCTTCGGTCCTGGACGGCGCGATCGCCGACGCCTGTGCGTGGCCGGGTGCGCCCGCGCCGGTGATCATCAGCGACGGCGGTCCGTATCGTACGCAGGCCGGGCCGGTCGTCGATCGGCTCGCCAAGGAGCTCGGCGACTGCCCGGTCATCCAGCTCGGCACGGGCATGGTGCGCGCCGACGAGGAGACCGTCGAGCGCGCGGCCGCCGAGGTCGGCTCAGAACGGCTGCTGATCTCGGTTGGCGCAGGCACGCTCACCGACATCGCCAAAGTAGCCGCGCAGCGTACCGGCAGCCGCCACGTCGCGGTCCAAACCGCCTGCAGCATCAACGGTTTCATCGCCGACCGCAGTGTCCTGGTTATCGCAGGGGCAAAACGCACCGTGGTGTCGCGATGGCCCGACATGCTCATCGCCGACGCGGACATCATCACCGCAGCGCCGCCGCGAATGAACCTCGCAGGCGTCGGCGACCTGTCCACAGTGCCCAACGCAGTCGCCGAATGGCAGCTGGCATCGAGACTCGGCCACGGGCCCGCCTACGACGCGGCGGTTGTCGAACAGGTCATCGCCGCGATGCCCGCGCTGCCGTCCTTGGCACAGGCCACGCGCGACGCCCAACCCGAAGGGCTGGCGGATCTGGCCCGGCTACTCGCGGGCAGCGGACTGTCGATGGGAATCGTCGGCTCGACCGCGCCCGCGTCGGGCAGCGAGCATGCGGTGTCGCACCTGCTCGAGATGGCGCTGGCGCAACGGCAATCGCCTGGCGCGCCGCACGGCATGCAGGTGACGGTCGCGACCCGGCTCGCGCTGCGGGTCTGGCAGCTCGTGGACGGCGCGATCAGGTCGGGCGCACAGGTCCGGGTGCCCGACGAGTCTTCGCGGCGGGATGCAACGGAGTTGGCCTTCGCCGAGCTCGGCGCGAAGACCGTCGAGGAGTGCTGGACGGGCTACTCGGCGAAACGCAACTGGCTGCTGGCTCATCAGGCCGATGTCGAGGCGATGGTCACCGGCTGGGACGCGTTCATGCGAACGGTGACGCTGCCGACGCCGGAACAATTCGACGAGGTGAGCCATGCCAGCGGCCTTCCGACCCGGGCCGCAGATCTCGGCCCAGGCTACGACGACAGTCTGCTGTTCTGGGCGCTGAGGAATTCGCACCTGCTGCGAGAACGGATCTCGATCGTCGATCTTGCCGACCTGCTCGGCGTCTGGTCCGACGACACTGCGCGGTCGATCGTGGCCGACGCCGAAAGAGGATGAAGGAGAAATAGTGGCCCATTTTGTTTTCATGCTCACCCACGGCGATCGGACCGTCGACGACGCCGCCGAGATCATGCCCACCCTCGCCGACACCGGCCTGCACTACGTCGGGTTCAAGGATGTCGGCGCCGATCTCGCCCGGCAGCGGGAACTGGTCGCACTCGCCCACGACGCCGGGTTCGAGGTGATGCTCGAGGTGGTGTCGACCAGCAAGGAGGCCGAGCTGGCGTCGCTGCGTTCTGCCGCCGAGGCCGGGTTCGACTGGGTGCTCGGCGGCACCCACGGCGCGGAGACGGCGGGCATGCTCCCCGACGGCGTCAAGTACTGTCCGTTCCCCGGCCGAGTGGTCGACCACCCGAGCGTCCTGCAGGGCAGCATCGCGGAGATAGCCGCCGACGCGGAACGGCTCACGGCGCTGGATCACGTTGCGGGCCTCGACCTGCTGGCCTACCGCCACCAGACCGAGGATCCGATCGAGTTGATCCGCAAGGTGACCGCGAGTTCGAGCGGGCCGGTGATCGTTGCCGGATCCATCGCCAGCGTCGACCGGGCCGTCGCGGTGAGCGAGGCGGGCGCATGGGGCTACACGATCGGCAGTGCGATCTTCGACGGCCTGCTGCCAGGGGCTCCGTCGATCGCCGACCAGGTTCGCCGGGTCCTCGAGGAGACCGCGTCGGCCGCCGAGGCGCCCCAGGGAACCACGTAGGCTCGTGAAATGCCCGGGCGGACTTTGCTCGCCGACCGGCTGCGCGACGAACTGCTGGAGGAGATAACCAGTTCGCAGTTGCAGCCGGGGACCAAGCTGCCCACCGAGGGTGAACTCTCGAAGCGATTCGGGGTGTCCCGGGCGACGGTGCGAGAGGCGGTGGGTGGCCTCGTCGAGGCCGGCTACGTCACCCGTCGCCGCGGGTCCGGCAGCTACGTCGCCGAGCGCAGGCGGATGCCGCACGGGTTGGACTCGACACTGAGCTATCTCGCGATGATCGAAAGCGCCGGGGCGCATGCGGGGATGCGCGTGCTGGATGCGGTGTTCGAGCAGGCGTCGAAGATCGACGGCCCACTGCAGCTCAGCCGAGGCGAAAAGGTCCTGGCCGTCGAACGCGTGCGCACGGCCGACGGCCAGCCGGTGATCTACTCACGCGACCGCATCCCCGTGCGCCTTTTGAGAGCGGGCCTCGACCTGCAGAGCCTGGACCCGTCGCTGTTCGCGCTGCTGAGTTCCTCGGGACATGCGGCCGACCACGCCACGGCCACGCTGCGCGCCGTCGCGAGCACCAGCTGCACGGCGAAGGTGCTGGGTGTCCGGCGGGGTAAGCCCCTGCTGTACATCGAGGAGATCGACTACGACCGCGACGGGACACCCGTCATGCTGTCGCGGGAGTGGCACGTCTCCGAGGCGTTCGACGTGCGGGTCAACCGACAGGCCCAAACGGCGCCGACGATCTCCGGCCGGTAGCGATCTATTGGTCTGACGGCCTACCTTTAGAGGGTGACAATCTGGTAAATCTACTTGGTCACGACGCGAAGAGGTGGTTTCCAATGGTTGAGTTCACGACATGAGCGGAATGCTGTCGCAAGCCGAACTGGAGTCGTTGGTCGCCGCGGGAGACATCGACACCGTCATCGTCGCGTTCTGCGACATGCAGGGCAGGCTGACGGGCAAACGGGTCTCGTCACGGTTGTTCGTCGAGGACGTTGCGGCCCACGGTGCGGAGTGCTGCAACTACCTGCTCGCCGTCGACGTCGACATGAACACCGTCGACGGCTACACCATCTCCAGTTGGGAGACCGGCTACGGCGACATGGTCATGACGCCGGACTTCTCCACGCTTCGGCTGCTGCCGTGGCTGCCGGGAACCGCGCTCGTGATGGCCGACCTGTCGTGGACCGACGGCAAGCCGGTCACCCAGGCTCCCCGCAGCATTCTCAACAAACAGATCGCCAGGCTGGCCGACAAGGGGCTGGTGCCCTACGTCGGCACCGAACTGGAGTTCATGGTGTTCGACGAACTCCTTCCGCGAAGCGTGGGCGTCCGGATACCGCGGGCTGACCCCGGCGACCGACTACAACGTCGACTACGCGATGCTGGCATCGACGCGAATGGAGCCGCTTCTGCGCGACATCCGGCTGGGCATGGACCGGTGCGGGCATGTACTGCGAAGGCGTCAAGGGCGAGTGCAACTTCGGGCAGCAGGAGATCGCATTCCGCTACGACCATGCCCGCGTCACGTGTGACAACCACACCATCTACAAGAACGGCGCCAAGGAGATCGCCGACCAGCACGGCAAGAGCCTGACGTTCATGGCGAAATTCGATGAGCGCGAAGGCAACAGCTGTCACATCCACATCTCGCTGCGCGGTGACGACGGCAGCGCGGTGTTCGCCGACTCCGATGCACCAGACGGCATGTCGGCGATGTTCCGCAGCTTCATCGCGGGCCAGCTCGCGACCCTGCGCGAGCTGACGCTGTTCTACGCCCCGAACATCAACTCCTACAAGCGGTTCGTCGAGGGCAGCTTCGCCCCGACCGCGATCGCATGGGGGATGGACAACCGCACCTGCTCGCTGCGGGTGGTCGGCCACGGTCACGGCATGCGGATGGAATGCCGGGCACCTGGCGGCGACGTCAACCAGTACCTGGCGGTGTCGGCGCTGATCGCCGGCGGGCTGCACGGCATCGAGCAGGAACTCGAGCTGCCGGAGGCGTTGGAGGGCAACGCCTACACCAGCGGCGCCGAGACGTCTGCCCGACCACGCTGGCCGAGGCCGCCGAGCTGTTCGGCAAGTCGCAGGTGGCGCGCGAGGCGTTCGGCGACGACGTCGTCGAGCACTACCTCAACAACGCCCGCGTCGAGCTGAAGGCGTTCAACTCGGCGGTCACCGACTGGGAAAGGGTGCGTGGCTTTGAGCGGCTCTAGTTTCCGGCCCGTACTCGGCCTGACCACCTATCTGCAGCAGGCGCAGACCGGCGTCTGGGATGTGCACGCAAGCTTCCTGCCCGCCATCTACATCGAAGGTGTCAACCTCGCGGGCGGCACTCGCCGTGCTGTTGCCGCCGCAGCCGATCGACTCCGCAGAGCGGGTGCTCGACGGGCTGGACGGGCTGATCATCACCGGCGGCCGCGACATGGACCCGGACAGCTACGGGCATCCGCGACATCCCAGCCACCGATGAGCCGATGCCGGCCAACCGTGATCGCGACGCGTGGGAGGTCGCGCTGGTCCGCGGCGCGATCAGGCGCGGCATGCCGGTGCTCGGCATCTGCCGCGGTGCGCAGGTCGTCAACGTGGCGCTGGGTGGCACGCTGCACCAGCATCTGCCCGATGTCATCGGGCACACCCGCCATCAACTGGGCAACGCGGTGTTCTCCACGTCGGCGGTCCACACCGTTCCCGGCACCCGGCTGGCCGAGCTGATCGGTGAGTCGTCGGATGCGCAGTGCTACCACCACCAGGCCATCGATCGGCTGGGCGACGGCCTCGTCATCGCCGCGCAGGACTCCGACGGAGTGATCGAGGCCGTCGAAATCCCCGGGGAGAACTTCGTTTTGGCGGTGCAGTGGCATCCCGAGGAGCGGCTGGACGACCTCCGGCTGTTCGTCGGCGTTGGTGCAGGCCGCGACAGACTATGCAACAGGAAAGGTGAATGCGTGACTTCGTCCGTCCTGATCAACCCCGCGACCGAGAAGGAGCTGCGCACCGTCGAGCAGACCGACCGTCGAGCCGGCGTCGACGACGCGGTCGCCCGCGCCAAGGCCGCGCAACGGGACTGGGCCGAAGCTGGCGCCCGGCCGACCGGGCCGCTGCGCTGCGGGCGTTCGCGTCCGTCGTCGATGCGCACGTCGACGAGCTCGCCGCGCTCGAGGTCGCCAACTCCGGCCATCCGATCGGCAACGCGGAGTGGGAGGCCGGCCACGTCCGCGACGTGCTGCAGTTCTACTCCGCGAGCCCGGAACGTCTGTCCGGCAAGCAGATTCCGGTGGCAGGCGGCCTCGACGTCACCTTCAACGAGCCGCTCGGCGTCGTCGGCGTGATCACCCCGTGGAACTTCCCGATGACGATCGCGTCGTGGGGCTTCGCACCCGCACTGGCCGCGGGCAACGCGGTGCTCGTGAAGCCGGCCGAATGGACACCGCTGACGACGATCCGGCTCGGCGAGCTCGCGGTCGAAGCCGGCCTGCCCGCCGATCTGTTCCAGGTGCTGCCCGGCAAGGGCTCGGTGGTCGGGAGATCGCTTCGTCACCCATCCCGACGTCCGCAAGATCGTGTTCACCGGCTCGACCGAGGTCGGCATGCGGGTGATGGCCGGCGCGGCCCAGCAGATCAAGCGGGTGACACTGGAACTGGGCGGCAAGAGCGCCAACATCGTCTTCGACGACTGCGATCTCGAGCGCGCGGCGGCCACCGCGCCGTACGGCGTGTTCGACAACGCCGGACAGGACTGCTGCGCGCGCAGCCGGATCCTGGTGCAGCGCAACGTCTACGACCGGTTCATGGAGCTGCTCGAGCCGGCCGTCAAGGGTGTCGTCGTCGGCGATCCCACGTGCCAAGGACACCGAGATGGGGCCGCTGGTCTCGAAGACCGCACTGGGACATCGGTGGCCTCCTATGTGCCCGACGACGCGCCCGTCGCCTTCCGCGGCAGCGCTCCGTCCGGGCCCGGATACTGGTTCCCGCCAACGGTGCTGACCCCGCAGCGCACCGACCGCACCGTCACCGAGGAGATCTTCGGCCCGGTGGTGACCGTGCTGCCGTTCGACGACGAGGCCGACGCGATCGCGCTGGCCAACGACACGCCCTACGGCCTGTCCGGGTCGATCTGGACCGACAACCTGTCGCGGGCGCTGCGGGTGTCGCGCGCCGTGGAATCGGGCAATCTGTCGGTCAACTCGCACTCGTCGGTGCGCTACAACACGCCGTTCGGCGGCTTCAAGCAGTCCGGACTGGGCCGCGAGCTCGGACCCGATGCGCCGCTGCATTTCACGGAAACCAAGAACGTCTTCTTTGCGATCGGAGAGAGCCTAGGTGATGAACAAGATAGACCTGACCCAGCGACTGGCGGACAAGGTCGCCGTCATCACCGGCGGCGCCAGCGGCATCGGGCTGGCGACCGCCAAGCGGATGCGCGCGGAGGGCGCCACGATCGTCATCGGGGACATCGACCCGGCCACCGGCAAGGCCGTCGCCGACGAACTCGAGGGTCTGTTCGTGCCCGTCGACGTCTCCGACCAGGTGGCGGTCGACACGCTGTTCGACACCGCCGCAAAGACCTACGGCTCGGTCGACATCGCGTTCAACAACGCGGGCATCTCGCCCGCCCGAGGACGACCTGATCGAGAACACCGAAATCGACGCGTGGCAGCGGGTGCAGGACATCAACCTCAAGTCGGTGTACCTGTGCTGCAAGGCCGCACTGCGCCACATGGTTCCGCAGCAGAAGGGCTCGATCATCAACACCGCGTCGTTCGTCGCGGTGATGGGATCGGCGACGTCGCAGATCTCCTACACCGCGTCGAAGGGCGGCGTGCTGGCGATGTCGCGCGAACTCGGAGTGCAGTTCGCGCGACAGGGGATCCGGGTCAACGCGCTGTGCCCCGGACCGGTGAACACGCCACTGCTGCAGGAGCTGTTCGCCAAGGACCCCGAGCGGGCGGCGCGCCGGCTGGTGCACGTGCCGGTGGGCCGGTTCGCCGAACCCGAGGAACTGGCCGCCGCGGTGGCGTTCCTGGCCAGTGACGACGCGTCGTTCATCACCGCGTCGACCTTCCTGGTCGACGGCGGCATCAGTTCGGCCTACGTGACACCGCTGTAGAGACCATGACCGCCGATCCGGACGTCCCGCTCGCAGGCGAGGCACTGCTGCGCCCGGTGCGGCCCGGCAATGCCTTCGAGGACACCGTCGGTCGGCTGCTGCAGACGATCCGGCTCGGTGTGCTGCAGCCGGGTGAGTCGCTGCCGCCCGAACGGGAACTGGCGGCACGGCTCGGCGTCAGCCGCGACACGGTGCGGGAGGCGATCAAGTCGCTGTCCGACGCCGGCTATCTGGTGTCGCGGCGCGGCCGCTACGGCGGCACGTTCCTGGCCGAGCCGCTGCCCGACGCACACCGGCGACGCGCCGCGGGTCGACCCGCGCCGAGATCGACGACGCACTGCGGCTGCGGGAGATCCTCGAGGTCGGTGCCGCGCGGATGGCGGCGAGCCAGACGCTGACCGCCGCCGAGCGCGAAGTGCTGTGGGCGCGGCTGACCGACGTGCGCGGTGCGCCGCCGGCCGACTACCGGCGGCTGGACTCGCGACTGCACCTGGCGATCGCCGAGGCGGCCGGGTCGCCGTCGCTGGTGCCGCTGGTGGCCGAGAACCGGATGCGTCTCAACGGGCTGCTCGACCAGATCCCGCTGCTGCCGCGCAACATCGCGCACTCCGACGAGCAGCACGAGGCGATCGTCATGGCGATCCTGGCCGGCGACTGCGAGGGTGCCGCCGCCGCGATGCTGGCACACGTCGCGGGCTCGGCGGCACTTCTGCACGGCTTCCTGGACTGACTACCTAGACCGCCGGCACAACATAGGGAAGTCCTCCCGATGGCTGCCGTTCGTCGTGGCTGAGTCTGATCTCGCAAAGCACGGGACGCACGTTCCGTGTCATCGAGAACTTTCATGAGTGCGAGAAGACGAGCGACGGTGCGGGCCGGCCCGAGTGGACTCGAGTATCAACGCGAGCTGTCGGTCAGCGCATACAGTCTGGATGCCGATCAATCACGCGATTTCGATCCGGTGGGGCACGGACGCAGATCAGCCAGGAGATCGTCAAGGACTTCACGGCCGACCATGTCTGCGACGGAGGCTGCTCCTAGCGACACCTCCGCCGACCGCAAAACGCAGGCGGGCGATCTTCGCCCGCCTGCTTCGGTCGCAGCGGGATGATCTTGGCGCCGCCGGCCGAGTTCGGCAGATAGCGCTGAGCATCCCCTTCGATCTCGTCGCCGCGCTTGGCCGCAGCGCCGAGACACAGCGTGATCGTGAGCATGAGCAGCCAGGCCACAATGCCGGCACAGGCGATGACGAACACTGTTTCTCCCTCGTTCGGCAAGCCCACGCCAGCCACTTGTTTCACGGGCAACGTCGGCCATCGGTTCAACCAGCGCGGCGAGTCGCGCCGGCGGGATTAGATTGTCAGCAGTGGACAAGGCGAAGCAGCTGCTGGTCGAGCGTGCGTCGTCGGCGCTGGCCGACGTCGACACCGCAGGCTGGACTCTGCGCTTCGACCTGCTATCGGATCCCAACCGGCTGGAGATCCTGCTGTGCCTGCACCGGGCACCCGGAATCTGCGTCGGCGATCTCGCCGCCGCGCTCGGGTCGGTCGGAAAACGCGGTCTCGCAAGCGCTTCGGGTGCTTCGGCAGCAGGGCTGGGTCAGTTCGACCCGGGCAGGCCGGGAGGTCAGCTACCGGCTCGAGGACGAGATCGTGCACGAGCTGCTGCACCGGATCGGCGCCCGGCATGCCGAACCGCATTCGCACTGAGAGCATGAACATCTGTTCATCTAGACAGATGATCAGATGAGCTCATAGGGTCGAGTGTGTGAGTGTCGCAACGCAGCCTGAAGCCGTAGTCGCGAACCGTTTCGATCGAACCGATTGGACGACGATCGCCGCGATGGGCGGCGTCGTCCTGGCGCTCCATGTCTTCGGCTGGGGCGTACTGGTGTTCGGGGTGGCGCCACAGCACATCACGCTGGGCTCGGCGGGCGTCTTCGGCGTCGGACTGGGCGTGACGGCCTACCTGCTCGGGGTGCGGCACGCATTCGACGCCGACCACATCGCCGTGATCGACAACACCACCCGCAAGCTGGTCGGGAGAGGGCACCCGGTCGACGTCGGCCGGCTTCTGGTTCTCGCTGGGCCACTCCAGCGTCGTGTTCGGGCTGGCGTTCCTGCTGGCGATCGGCGTGCGCGCCATCGTGGGGCCGGTGCAGGACGAGGGTTCGCCGCTGCTGCAGACCCTCGGGTTGGTCGGGCTCCCTGGTCGCGGGCACCTTCCTCATCCTGATCGGGCTGTCGAACCTGTTCGCGGCGGTGGGGATCGCCAAGGTGTTCCGCCGGATGCGCAACGGCGAGCTCGACGAGGCCGAACTCGAGCAGCATCTTCAGCAGCGCGGCTTCCTGGCGCGGCTGCTTCGCCAGGGTCATGCGCCGGGTGAGCAAGCCATGGCACCTCTATCCCGGTCGGGCTGCTGATGGGCCTCGGATTCGACACCGCCACCCAGGTGGCGCTGCTGGTGCTGGCCGCGGGGACGGCGGCGTTCACGCTGCCCTGGTACGCCATCCTGGTGCTGCCCGTGCTGTTCGCCGCCGGGATGAGCCTGTTCGACGCGGCCGACGGCATCCTGATGTCGAGGGCATACGGCTGGGCGTTCCTGCAGCCGGTCCGCAAGGTGTACTACAACCTGACCGTGACGGTGCTGTCGGTGGTCGTCGCCCTGGTGATCGGCGTCATCGTGCTCGCGGGCCTGCTGGCCGACCGCCTCGGTGTCGACTCGGGTCCGCTGGCCGCGATCGGATCGGCGAACCTGGAGTTCGTCGGGTTCATGATCGTCGGACTGTTCGTCGCGGCCTGGCTGATCGCCCTTGCGGTCTGGCGGTTCGGGCAGGTCGAGAAGCGCTGGGCGCCTGCGCTCGAGTAGGTCAGTGCCTGCGGGCCGGCGGCCACGGCGGCTCACCGCACAACGCCAGCAATGCGTTCTCGATGACCTCCGGCAGGGCCGGGATGAATCCAGTACTGGCCGCGAGCCATGTCCTGGCCGGCCAGGCCGAAGCTCATCGCCTGGATGATCGGCTGAATCAGCGATGAGGCCTGATAGCCCATGATGTGTGCGCCGAGGATCTTCCCGGATTCGGCTTCCACGATGATCTTGGCGAATGCCGGTGGTGTCCTCCATCGCCCAGCCGTAGGCGACGTCGCCGTAGTCCTGGACCTTCGACATGACGTCGTATCCCTCTGCGCGGGCCTGGTTTTCGGTGAGGCCCGACCATCGCGATCTGCGGGTCGGTGAACACCGCCGACGGAACGAACCGGTGATCGGACTGCTTCAGGGACTCGGTGTCGTCCCAGTCGAGCAGCAGGTTCTCCCGGACCACGCGGGCCTCGTGGTTGGCGACGTGCTTGAGCTGGTAGTCCGAGCTCACGTCGCCGAGCGCGAAAATGCCACGCGCGGTGGTGCGTTGGTACTCGTCGACGACGACGCTGCCGTCGCGCACCTCGACTCCGGCCAACTCGGCGTCGAGCAGGTCGCCGTTGGGAATCCGGCCGGTCGCAACGAGCAACGGTGTCGCCCCGCAACGTCGCACCGTTGTCCACTGTCAACGTGATGCCCGTCGCCGTCCTGGCTCGCGCCAATCACGTTGCAGTGATTGTGGATCTCCCACTTCTTGGACGCGATGTCGGTGAACCGCTCGCACACCGTGTCGTCGCAGTGCGCGCAGCAGGGTGCCGCCGCGGATGACCAGCGAGACCCGCGTGCCAAGCGACGAGAAGATGTGGGCGAACTCGGCGGCGATGAACCCGCCGCCGACGATGATCGAGATGCTCCGGCAGATCGCCGATCCGCATGATGGTGTCGCTGGTGTGGTACTGGACGCCGCAATCGCTGATCGCCGTCAGGCACCGATCGCGCGCGAGCCGGCGGCGATCACCACCTGGTCCGCGGTGAACTCGTCGCCGCCTTCGGTGCGCAACGTGTAGCGACCGTCGGGCTGTCGGCTCGGGCGAAGCGGGTGTGGGTGTCGTACACCGAGACGTTCGGTGACGAGCGGCGGTAGTTCTCGCCGCCCATCGCGATCGGGTCGATCCGGCCGAACACGCGCGAGACGATGTCACTCCAGCGGACGCCGTCGAGCGTCGCGTCGACACCGAATCGCGCTGCGTCCCTGACGGTCTGGGCCACCTCGGCGGCGTAGACGAACATCTTGGTCGGGATGCAGCCGACGTTGAGGCAGGTTCCGCCGAAGGTGCCCTGCTCGCATATCGCAACGCGTTTGTCGGTGTAGCGCTCGTCGAGAATGGAGTTGCCCGAGCCGGTGCCGATGATCGCGATGTCGAAATGTTCCATCGGCGTCATCCTTGCTCGGATTGTGTTGTGGCGTCTGCGGATCGGGACCACTCGGCGTACCAGTCCAGCCAGCGCTCCAGTTCGCGGAAGGCCGCCCGGCGCGGCTCGGGCACCGACAGGAAGACATCGTGCTTGGCGTCGACGATGGGCACGACCGTGGTCCGGTTGCCGATACAGCCTGCCCACCGGGCGATCTGTTTGACGTCAAGCACCGCGTCGCCGCGCTGGATCGCTCTCGGGGTCGGGGACTTCGCGCACGCTGTGGTCCGATCGCAGGATCAGGTTCGGCACACCGACGTCCAGCCCGCGGTGCAGGCGCGCGTGTCCGCGCCTGATCGCGTTGATCCAGCCGAACGTCACCGGAAAGCCGCCGACCGGCTTCCAGTTCAGGTCGTAGTCGAATTCGCCGTGGTAGTCGCGATGCAGCGAGGTGCCGTAGCCGCCTTCGGTCGGCGACCGGGCGATCAGCTTCTTGCGGAAGCGCGACACCGCGCCGATCGCGGCCGTGCCCGACAGTGCGCAGGATCGCAGGGCCCTGCAGGTCCAGCCACGGGCTGTTCAGCACGAGGCCGTTGACGTGCTTGGCCGCGGTGGCACCGCGGCGCGCGCAGTCGGTCCAGCCACAGCGAGACGATCAGTCCGCCCGCCGAGTGGCCGTACACCAGCACCTTCGCGCCGCCGGTGGCTGCGGCGATGATGTCCAGCGCGCGCTCCAACTCGGCGTCGTAGCGGGCCAGGTCGGTGGTGAAGTGCGGCGTCTGGCCCTCCCGCCAGGACCGGCCGCACTTGTGCAGGTCAAGGGCGTAGAAGGCGAAGCCGCGGTCGATGAAGTGGTCGGCGACCTCGGTGTGGAAGAAGTAGTCGGTGAACCCGTGCACCACCATTACGGCGTGACTCACCGTCCGGCTCGTGCTCACCGGCGCGAACCAGGGTGGCGACCAGGTCGCCCTCTCCGTCCGGGTCGACGCCGAGCGTGAGGGTCTGCTGCCAGTAGCCGGGCAGTACGTCGGGCTCCCAGGCAGTCACGTCAGCTACCTTAACCGCGGGCAGGTGGCCCGGTTTGGGCCGATGCCCGCGGGATAACCTGGGGATCGTGTCTGCCACGACGGTGCCTCATCATGAGCATCCGAAGGCGACCGCGAGTGAGGATCGCAGCGGAGCGAGGACCGGAGCGAGCGGGAGCCGAGGCATGAGCATTGCGCTGCGCCGCGCCTGGGCAAAGGATCTCGACACCGCCACGCTCTACGAGCTTGCTGAAGCTGCGGGTCGAGGTGTTCGTCGTCGAGCAGGCAACGCCGTACCCCGAGCTCGACGGGCGCGATCTGCTGGCCGAGACCCGGCATTTCTGGCTGGAAGGCCCGGACGGCGAGGTGATCAGCACGCTGCGGCTGATGGAAGAGCATGCAGGCGGCGAGAAGGGGTTCCGCATCGGGCGGGTCTGCACCAAGCGAACCGCTCGCGGACACGGTCACGCGAACCGGTTACTGCAGGCCGCGCTGGCAGAGGTGGGAGACTACGCCTGCCGCATCAATGCCCAGACCTACCTGCAAGACATGTACATCCACCACGGCTTCGTCCGTGATGGCGACGAGTTTCTCGACGACGGGATCCCGCACGTGCCGATGCTGCGCGGCCGGACTGATACAGAGCAGTCGTGACGCCGATCTATCCGTTCAGCGCCATCGTCGGCCACGACCGCCTGCGGTTGGCGCTGGTGCTGTGCGCGGTGCGACCGGAGATCGGCGGCGTGCTGATCCGGGGCGAGAAGGGCACGGCGAAGTCGACGGCGGTCCGTGGGCTGGCGAAGGTGCTTTCGTCGGTAGACCAGGAGTCGGCGCTCGTCGAGCTGCCCATCGGCGCCACCGAGGACCGGGTGGTCGGCTCTTTGGACCTGCAACGTGTGCTTGCGCGACGGTGAGCACGCCTTTTCACCCGGGCTGCTGGCCCGCGCGCACGGCGGCGTGCTGTACGTCGACGAGGTCAACCTGCTGCACGACCATCTGGTCGACGTGCTGCTCGACGCCGCTGCGATGGGCAGGGTGCACGTCGAGCGCGACGGCATCTCGCACAGCCATGAGGCCCGCTTCGTGCTGATCGGCACGATGAATCCCGAAGAGGGCGAGCTGCGCCCGCAGCTGTTGGACCGGTTCGGCCTCACCGTCGACGTGCACGCGTCGCGTGACATCGACGTTCGGGCCGATGTCATCCGCCAGCGCATGGCGTTCGAGGCAGACCCGGACGCGTTCGCCGCGAAATACGACGAA
This sequence comes from uncultured Actinomycetota bacterium, assembly GCA_963813275.1. Lineage (GTDB taxonomy): Bacteria > Actinomycetota > Actinomycetes > Mycobacteriales > Mycobacteriaceae > Mycobacterium. The sequence continues at coordinate 1,254,238 of CAWEYH010000014.1, forward strand.
CAGGACGTCGAGCTGGCCCGCAGCATCGCGGCGGCCCGCGATTCCATCGACGATGTCGTATTGCCGGACAACGAGTTACGGCGCATCGCCGCGTTGTGCGCGGCGTTCGACGTCGACGGGATGCGGGCGGATCTGGTGGTGGCCCGCACGGCGGTCGCGCACGCCGCGTGGCGCGGGGCCGAGACGGTCGGCGAGGAGGACATCCGGGTGGCCGCCGAGCTGGCGCTGCCGCATCGCCGCAGGAGGGACCCGTTCGACGATCCCGGGCTCGACCCCCGGCAGCTCGACGACGCGATGGCGCAGACGCGCGAGCACGCCGACGACCCCGATCCCGACCCGGACCCGGACCCGCCCGATGGCGGCAGCTCGTCGGTTACCGATTCGAATAATTCTGCACCGCAAGGTAATTCGTCGTCGAGAACGCGGCCCAGCGCCGCACCTTCGGGTGTCTTCCGGACGAGGACACTCGTGGTGCCGGGCGTGGGGGAGGGCGCACCAGGCCGGCGGTCGCGGGCGCGCAACCGCACCGGCACCGTCGTGTCGGCGGCATCCACACCCGACGAGGGCCACGGGGTGCATGTCTTCGCGACGCTGCTTGCCGCGGCGCGCCGACAGCAGCGGCCGGGCCGTCCGCGTCCGGAACCCGATGACGTGCGCCGGGCGATCCGCGAAGGCCGGGAAGGAAACCTGGTCATCTTCGTCGTCGACGCATCGGGATCGATGGCAGCCCGCGATCGGATGGCGGCGGTGAGCGGCGCGGCGCTGTCGCTGCTGCGGGACGCTTACCAGCGTCGCGACAAGGTCGCGGTCATCACGTTCCGTGCAGCAGGAGGCGACGGTGTTACTGCCACCGACATCGTCGGTGCACATCGCCGGCCGCAGGTTGTCACGATTCGACACCGGCGGGAAAACGCCACTGGCGCAGGGGCTGTTGGCCGCGCGGGATGTCGTGGTGCGGGAGAAGGCGCGTGACCGCGCGCGGCGCAGCCTGGTCGTGGTGCTCACCGATGGGCGAGCCACCGGCGGCCCCGATCCGTTGGGGCGCACGCGAGTGGCGGCGGCCCGGCTGGTCGCCGAGGGCGCTGCCTGCGTCGTCGTCGACTGCGAAACATCTTTTGTGCGACTGGGTTTGGCCGAGGAACTGGCGCGTCATCTGGGGGCGCCTGCGGTCCGGCTGTCCCAGCTACGGGCCGACAACCTCACCGACGTGGTTCGCACGGCCGCCTGAGCAAGGAGATTGACGCATGCCCCAGGGCCGTCCACGCACCGTCCCCGACGACGGCCTGACCACTCGGGGCCGGCGCAATGCGCCGCTGCTTGCGGTGCACACCGGTGCGGGCAAGGGCAAGTCGACCGCCGCATTCGGCATGGCACTGCGCGCCTGGAACCAGGGCTTCGACATCGCGGTGTTCCAATTCGTCAAGAGCGCCAAGTGGAAGGTGGGCGAGGAGGCGGCATTTCGCGAGCTGGGCCGCATGCACGACGAGCACGGCGTCGGTGGGCCCGTCGAGTGGCACAAGATGGGTGCGGGCTGGTCATGGTCACGCAAGACCGGCACCGATGACGATCACGCGGCCGCCGCGCGCGACGGTTGGGCCGAAATCGGCAGGCGGCTCGCACACCAACGCCACGACTTCTACGTGCTCGACGAGTTCACCTATCCGCTGAAGTGGGGGTGGATCGACGTCGACGATGTGATCGCCACGCTCGCGGCGAGACCCGGCACGCAACACGTCGTGATCACCGGCCGCGACGCGCCCCAGCGACTGCTCGACGCCGCCGACCTCGTCACCGAGATGACCAAGGTCAAGCATCCGATGGACGTCGGCCGCAAGGGCCAGAAAGGCATCGAATGGTGACTCCGACTGCCAACAACCGCGACGGTGCGTGTCTGCATGCGACACGCCGCCAAATTTGCACAGTTTGCGCACGCTCGTCCTCGCTGCGGCCAGTTGCACACGTCAACATGAGCCGCCGCGAGCGTGCGCAAAGTTCGAGATTCTTGCGGCGTGTCGTATGCAGACACGCACGCTCGCGGGAGATCGGATGAGTGGCGTCCCCGCCGTCGTGATCGCAGCGCCGGCATCGGGCAGCGGAAAAACCACGGTGGCAACGGGATTGATCGGCGCCCTGCGACAGTCCGGCCACCGCGTGGCACCGTTCAAGGTGGGGCCGGACTACATCGACCCGGGCTATCACGCGCTGGCTGCTGACCGGCCGGGCCGCAACCTGGACCCGGTGCTGGTCGGCGAGGAGTTGATCGCGCCGCTCTACCGGCACGGCAGCAACGGCTGCGACATCGCCGTCGTCGAGGGCGTCATGGGCCTGTTCGACGGACGCATCGACGGCACCGTGACGGGGCCTGCGACGGGATCGACCGCGCACGTGGCCGCCCTGCTCGGAGCGCCGGTGATCCTCGTCGTCGACGCCCGCGGCCAGAGTCACAGCGTGGCCGCGCTGCTGCACGGGTTCTCGACATTCGACGAATCCACCCGAATCGCCGGCGTCATCCTCAACCGGGTGGGCTCGCCACGACACGCGGACGTGCTGCGGCAGGCCTGCGAGCATGCGGGCATACCGTTGCTCGGCGCGCTGCCTCGCATCGATGAATTGAGCATTCCCTCAAGGCATCTCGGCCTGGTAACCGCCATTGAGCACGGTCGTCGCGCGCGCGCGGCTGTGGACGCCATGACCGGGCTGGTGGCTCAACACGTCGACCTGTCCGGGGTCGTCGCCGCGGCGGGCGGGCACGTCGTCGCCGAGCCGTGGAGCGCCGAGACCGCCGTCGGCGACCGCACGGCGCGGCGCGTCACCGTTGCGCTGGCAGCCGGCAAGGCGTTCAGCTTCTGCTACGCGGAGCACCCCGAACTGCTCCGGGCCGCTGGCGCCGACGTCGTCGAATTCGACCCCCTCACCGAGCAATTGCCGCCGAACACGGCAGCGTTGGTGCTGCCAGGCGGATTCCCCGAAGAGTTCAGCACCGCACTGTCCGCCAACGACCTGGCTCGGCGACAGGTCGCGGCGCTGGCGGCCGACGGCGCGCCCGTGCACGCCGAATGCGCAGGCCTGACATACCTGGTCGACGACCTCGACGGCCACCCGATGTGCGGGGTGCTTGCGGGCACAGCGCGCTTCACCGACAGGCTGACCCTGGCCTACCGAGACGCCGTCGCCGTCGCGGATTCGTCGATTTATGCGACGGGGGAGCGTGCCGTCGGGCACGAATTTCACCGCACCACAGTCGAATTCACCGACAGCTATCAACCGGCGTGGGCATATCGAGGCACCGACGTCGCAACGGTCCGCGACGGCGCGGTGCACGCCGGTGTCCATGCGAGCTATCTGCACACCCACCCCGCGGGCCGCCCACATGCGGTAACCCGGTTCGTGGCCGCCGCCGCAACCTCTAGGCTCGCCGGGTAGGGCGGACGCGAGGGAGTAAATGACTTCAGAGAACGCGTACCTCGTCGGCCTTCGACTGACAGGCAAGAAGGTCGTGGTCGTCGGCGGCGGCTCCGTTGCGCAGCGCCGCCTTCCGCTCTTGGTCGCGACCGGAGCGGACGTGCACGTCATTTCCCGGTCCGCGACACCGGCCGTCGAGGCGATGAGCGGAATCACGTTGACGCTGAGGCCCTTTCAGGAGGGAGATCTCGACGGTGCGTGGTATGTCATCGCCGCTACCGACGATCCGGACGTCAACGTCGCAATAGTGGACGAGGCCGAACGTCGCCGGATCTTCTGTGTCAGGGCCGACGCGGGAAGCGAGGGCACCGCCGTCACGCCTGCCACGTTCGAGTACGAGGGTCTGGCCGTCGGTGTGCTCGCAGGCGGCGAGCACCGACGCTCGGCGGCCATTCGGTCGGCGATTCACGAGGCCTTCCAGCAGGGGCTGATCACCGGCGAAGCGCCCGGCGTCGTCCACGGTGGCGTAGCCCTCGTGGGCGGCGGCCCTGGGGACCCGGAACTGATCACCGTCCGAGGCAGGCGGCTGCTCGCCAACGCCGACGTGGTGGTCGCCGACCGACTCGCGCCGCCCGAACTGCTGGCAGAGCTGCCGCCGCACGTCGAGGTGATCGACGCGGCGAAGATCCCGTACGGCCGTGCGATGGCACAGGACGCGATCAACGCGGTGCTCATCGAACGGGCCAAGGAGGGCAAGTTCGTCGTGCGGCTCAAGGGCGGCGACCCGTTTGTGTTCGCGCGAGGCTACGAGGAAGTGATCGCGTGCACGGACGCGGGGATTCCGGTGACCGTGGTGCCAGGTGTGACCAGCGCCATAGCGGTTCCCGCCATGGCGGGCGTGCCGGTCACCCATCGCTCCGTGACGCACGAGTTCGTGGTGGTCAGCGGACACGTTGCGCCGGGGCACCCCGAATCGTTAGTGAATTGGGATGCGCTGGCCGCGATGTCCGGAACAATCGTGTTGCTGATGGCCGTCGAACGGATCGAACAATTCGCCACGGTGCTGCTAAAAGGCGGCCGACCTGCGGATACGCCGGTGTTGGTCGTCCAGCACGGCACCACGGCGGCGCAGCGGACGTTACGGACGACTCTGGCGGACGCGCCTGAGCGCATCCGATCGGAGGGTGTCCGACCTCCCGCAATCATCGTCATCGGGCCGGTAGCGGCCTTCGGCGGTTTAAAGGGTTCTTAAGATTACTGTAAGGTAACCCGCTATGACGGCTCTCAACGACGCAGAGCGCGCCGCCATCCGTCGTGACGCGGAAGGCGGAGCGGCGCGGGCGCTTCCCGAGCAGGTCAAGCGCACCGCGATGGCCAAAAGCGGCAGGTCCCCGGAGTGGTTGCCGTCGCGGCGCTTCATCGCGGCAGTCATCGCGATCGGCGGAATGCAGCTGCTGGCAACCATGGACAGCACGGTCGCGATCGTCGCGCTTCCTAAGATCCAGAACGAGCTGAGCCTTTCCGACGCGGGCCGCAGCTGGGTCATCACCGCCTACGTGCTGACCTTCGGCGGCCTGATGCTTCTGGGCGGACGGCTCGGCGACACCATCGGCCGCAAACGCACCTTCATCGTCGGCGTCGCGCTGTTCACCATCGCTTCGATCCTGTGCGGCGTGGCCTGGGACGAGACCACGCTGGTCATCGCCCGGCTGCTGCAGGGCGTCGGCGCGGCGATCGCCTCGCCGACCGGCCTGGCCCTGATCGCCACGACATTTCCCAAGGGTCCGGCCCGTAACGCCGCAACCGCGGTGTTCGCCGCCATGACCGGTGTCGGCTCGGTGATGGGCCTCATCCTCGGCGGTGCGCTGACCGAGGTGTCGTGGCGGCTGGCGTTCCTGGTCAACGTGCCGGTCGGCCTGCTGATGATCTACCTGGCCCGCACCACGCTGCGTGAGACCCACAAGGAGCGGCTGAAGCTGGACGCCACCGGGGCGATCCTCGCCACGCTCGGCTGTACCGCAGCGGTCTTCGGGTTCACCCAGGGCCCGGAGAATGGCTGGATCGAGCCGATCACCATCGGTTCGCTGATCGCCGCCGCGGTGTTCCTCATTGCGTTCCTGATCGTCGAGCGCACCGCGGAAAACCCGGTCGTTCCGTTCGACCTGTTCAAGGACCGCAATCGGTTGGCCACCTTCGCCGCGATCTTCCTGGCCGGCGGTGTGATGTTCACGCTGACGGTGCTGATCGGCCTCTACGTGCAGGACATCTTGGGCTACAGCGCATTACGCGCAGGCATCGGCTTCATCCCGTTCGTGATCGCACTCGGCCTTGGCCTGGGTGTGTCGTCGCAGCTGGTGTCGATGTTCAGCCCTCGGGTGCTGACGATCGCCGGCGGCATCCTGGTGCTCGGTGCCATGCTGTACGGCTCGACGCTGCACCGTGGCATCGACTACTTCCCCGACCTGGTGCTGCCGATCACCATCGGCGGCTTCGGCATCGGCATGATCGTCGTCCCGCTGACCGTGTCGGCCATCGCGGGCGTCGGCTTCGACCAGATCGGCCCGGTCTCGGCGATCGCGCTGATGCTGCAGAACCTCGGCGGCCCTGTGGTGCTCGCGGTCATCCAGGCCGTCATCACATCGCGGACGCTCTACCTGGGCGGCACCACCGGCCCGGTTAAGAACATGGACTCCGCGCAACTGCACGCCCTCGATCAGGGCTACACCTACGGCCTGCTGTGGGTGGCCGCCGTAGCGGTGATCGTCGGCGGAGCGGCGCTGTTCATCGGGTACACCGCCGATCAGGTTGCGCACGCGCAGGAAGTCAAGGACGCGATCGACCACGGAGAGCTGTAGAGCTTCTCACCTCGACTTCGGGTGGGGGACCGGCAGTTCCGCCCGTGACGTGGTTCCGAGCTTCACCGGATCAATGTGTTCTTCGGCGTGCCGACGATGTATCAACTGCTGCTGCGCCACCCGGAACTGGCCGCGCGCGACTTGTCCGCGTGGCGCGTCGGGGTATTCGGGGCTGCGCCGATGCCTGCGTCGGCCGTCGAAGCGGCGTTGCGAGCACTGCCGCACGTCGAGCTTGTTCAGGCCTGCGGTCAGACCGAAGGCGGTCCCGGCGGCATCTACGCCAATGCCGACGAGGTCCGTGCACGCCCCGATGCTTGCGGGCGCCGCGCATTGTTGAACACCGAGGCGCGGATCGTGAATACGGAGGGAATCGATGTCGCTCCCGGCGGCGTCGGCGAACTGATCGTGCGCGGTGAGACGGTCATGAAGGAGTACTGGCGGCGGCCCGAGGCCACCAGGGACACCATCCGGGACGGTTGGCTGCACACCGGCGACATCGCCACGATCGACGCCGACGGCTACATCACGCTCGTCGACCGCATGAAGGACATGATCATCTCGGGCGGCCGCAACATCTACTCCGTCGAGGTGGAGAACGTGCTGGCCGCACACCCGGCGGTGGCCGAGGTCGCCATCGTGTCCCGCAAACACCCCGATTACGGCGAGACCGTGGTCGCGGTCGTCAACGCGAGGCCGGGCGAAGCGCTATCGCTGGAGGAGCTGCGGGAATTCGGGGCTCAGTATCTCAGCGCGTACAAATTGCCGCGTCAGCTCGTACTGCGCGACATCCCCCGAAATCCCTCCGGCAAGATTCTCAAGCACATCCTTCGCGCCGACCTCGAAGACGGGGTTCTGCGAGCCGGAGCAGTACCAGCGGGTCACCTCAGCGGCTGAAACGCGGCGAGCCGCCACCTCTCTGTAGGGTGGCTACCCATGTCTGCGGCGGGTGGTTCTGAGGAGTCGACGGACCACTCCGCGCCCAAGCTGACGACGCACGTGCTGGGCATCGCTATTTTCGCGATCACCGGCATGCAGCTGATGTCGACGCTCGACGGCACCATCGTCATCGTCGCGCTGCCGCGGCTACAGGCCGATCTCGACCTGTCAGACGCGGGCAAGAGCTGGGTCATCACCGCCTACGTGCTGACGTTCGGCGGCCTGCTGCTGATCGGCGGACGCATCGGTGATGCCATCGGCCACAAACGGGCGTTCCTGTCCGGCGTCGGCGTGTTCACGATCGCATCGCTGGTGTGCGGGCTGGCCACCGACGGCGTGACCCTCATCGTCGCCCGCGCGGTGCAGGGCACGGGTGCGGCCATCGCGGCGCCGACCGGGTTGGCATTGATCGCGACGACCTACGCCGTCGGCCACGCCCGCAACCGGGCGTTCGCGGTATCGGCGGCCATGCAGGCGTCGGGCTCCGTGCTGGGTCTGGTGCTCGGCGGCGCGCTGACGGTCGTCTCATGGCGGTTGGCGTTCCTGATCAACGTCCCGATCGGCATCGTCATCGTCTGGATCGCCGTCACCCGGCTGGCCGAGACACAGCACGAGCGACTCAAACTCGACGTCGCCGGCGCGCTGCTGGCCACGCTGGCGTGCACGTCGGCGGTGCTGGTGTTCACGCAAGGCCCGCCGCGTGGCTGGATCGACCCGTGGGTGATCGGCGCAGGCGTGGCGGCACTGGTGTTCTTCGCCGCCTTCCTGATCATCGAAAGGACCGCCGAGCACCCGATCATCCCGTTCTCGGTGTTCGACGACCGAAGCCGCGTGATGACGTTCGTCTCGCTGTTCATGGCGGGCGGGGTGATGCTGACCGCGACGGTGATCATCGGGCTCTACGTGCAGGACGTGATGGGGTACTCGGCGCTGCGGGCCGGCATCGCCTTCCTGCCGTTCGCGGGGGCGTTCGGGCTGGGGACCCTGCTGGCGACTCGTACCGCTCCGATCATCGCGCCGCGATGGTTGATCATCGGGTGTGGGGTCTTGGTGCTCGCGGCGATGCTGTACGGCTCCACGCTGGACCGTTCGATCTCGTACTTTCCCGACTTCGTCGTGCTGATCGTGGTGGGCGGCTTCGGAATTGGCGTTATCTCGGTGGTGTTGCCGCTCTGCGCGGTGGCCGATGTCGGGCCGCGCGAGATCGGTCCGGTGTCGGCGATCCAGCTGATGGTCTACAACCTCGGCGGGCCGCTGGTGCTGGTGGTCATCCAGGCGGTGCAGACGTCGCGCACGCTCTATCTCGGCGGCACCACGGGACCGGTCAAGGACATGACGCCGCGCCAGCTCGACGCGCTGGATGCCGGCTACACCTACTCACTGCTGTGGGTCGCCGGAATCGCTGTGGTGGTCGGCGCCGCTGCGCTGGGGATCGGTTTCACCGCACGGCAGATCGCGGCCGCCCAGCACACGCGAGAGGCGTTCGAGGCGGGCGAGCTGGAGGAAGGCGCGCTGTAGAAATCCGGCCGCAGCGCTGCGATCATGACACACTTTGCGATGTGAGTGTCGGACGCGTCAAATACGCGCGAAACGGGGACGTCCGGCTCGCCTATCGGGAGATGGGCGAAGGCGACATCCCGGTTGTGCTGGTCCCCGGCTGGGTCAGCAATATCGATCTCTACGACGACCCAACGACGGTGTACGGGGGTGTCTCCGAGGAGCTCAGCCGACACCTGCGGCTGGTGGTCTGGGACAAACGGGGCACGGGGCTGTCTGACCCGGTGGCCCACGTGCCGCCCATCGACGAGCGCATGGACGATCTACGGGCCGTGTTGGACGCCGCCGAGGTTGATTACCCCGCGTTGGTGGGCATCTCCGAGGGCGGTCCGATGAGCCTTCTGTTCGCCGCGACGTATCCGGAGCGGATCCGGTCCCTGCTGCTCGTGGGCACGACAGCCCGGTTCTCCCAGGATCTGCCAGACCGCCCGTGGGGCTTCACGCCCGAACAGATCGATGCGGTTTACCTGGACATCGAGAACCACTGGGGCGAAGGAGCTTTGGCCGACTTGTTCTTCGGAGCGCTTGCCGACGTGCCAGGTGTGCGCGAGATGTTCGGCAGAGAGCAGCGGGCTTGCGCGAGCCCGATGATGGCTCGGCTGATGTGGCAGGCGGTTGCGGAGATCGACGTCCGAGGTGTGCTCGAAGGTGTTCTTACGCCCACCATGGTGCTGGCTCGGCGAGGCGACCGCATTGCACCGTTCGAGGCCGCTGAGGAACTCGTGGCAAAGATACCGAACGCCGAACTGCGCGAATTGCCGCCGGGCGAGCACTACGCGGCCGACCTGACCGAACTGCTGCCGCAGGCGGTGCTGGAATTCGTTGGGCAGCAGGCGGATGCGCTGCCCGCGGACCGAGTGCTGAGTTCCGTCCTGTTCACCGACATCGTCGGGTCGACGGAACTCCTTGCCGCGCAGGGCGACCGGCACTGGCGTCGACAGCTCGACGATCACGACAGGCTGGTCGACGTGGTGCTGTCCAGGTATGGCGGCAGGCGGGCCAAGCACACCGGCGACGGCATCTTCGCGCTGTTCGACGGCCCGACGAAGGCGGCCCGCTGCGGCCTTGATCTGGTGCCCGCGCTGGCCACCCACGGCATCCCGATCCGCGCGGGAGTGCACATCGGCGAGTGTGAGAAGCGCGGCGACGAGTGGAGCGGCATGGCCGTTCACGTCGGAGCCCGGATCGGCGCGATGGCGGGCGCGGGCGAGGTGCTGACGAGTCGTACCGTGCGTGACCTTTCGGTCGGGTCCGGGCTCGTCTTCGAGGGCCTGGGCAGCCACCGCTTGAAGGGACTGCCCGAGGACACCGAGGTCTTTCGCGTCAAGGTCGCCTGAATCAGCGGCCGCCGGGGCGCTCACTAAGCTAGCGGGCTGTGATCACCCGCATGTCCGAGCTGTTCCTGCGCACGCTGCGCGACGACCCGGCCGACGCCGAGGTACCCAGCCACAAGCTGCTTATCCGGGCCGGCTACGTCCGACCGGTCGGGCCTGGGCTCTACAGCTGGCTTCCGCTGGGCCTGCGGGTGCTGCGCAACGTCGAACAGGTCGTGCGCGACGAGATGAATGCCATTGGCGGACAAGAGATTCTGTTTCCCGCACTGCTTCCGCGAGCGCCGTACGAGACCACGAACCGGTGGACGGAGTACGGCGACGGCGTCTTCCGGCTGAAGGACCGCCGCGACAACGACTACCTCCTCGGGCCCACCCACGAGGAGCTCTTCACGCTGACGGTGAAGGGGGAGTACAGCTCGTACAAGGACTTCCCGGTGCTGCTGTACCAGATTCAGACGAAGTACCGCGACGAGGCGCGACCGCGCGCGGGCATCCTGCGTGGCCGCGAGTTCGTCATGAAGGACTCCTACTCCTTCGACGTCGACGACGACGGACTTCGGGCCGTCTACCACCGTCATCGAGACGCCTACCAGCGCATCTTCGACACGCTGGGCGTCCGCTACGTCATCGTCTCGGCGGTCTCAGGCGCGATGGGCGGCAGCGCGTCGGAGGAGTTCCTTGCCGAAAGCGAGGTCGGCGAGGACACCTTCGTGCGCTGCGTGGAGTCCGGGTATGCCGCCAACGTCGAGGCCGTCGTGACAGCGGTGCCCGACGCGCTCCCGGTCGACGGGATGCCCGAGGCCAAGGTGCACGACACCCCAGACACGCCGACCATCGCCACGCTGGTGGAATGGGCCAACGACGTCGATCTCGGCCGGCAGATCACCGCCGCCGACACGCTCAAGAACGTGTTGCTGAAAACCCGTGCGCCCGGTGGCGACTGGGAACTGCTGGCCGTCGGCGTGCCAGGCGACCGTGAGGTCGACGAGAAGCGGCTGGGTGCGGCGCTCGATCCCGCCGAATACGCTCTCCTCGACGACGCGGACTTCGCCAAGAACCCGTTCCTGGTGAAGGGTTATGTCGGCCCGAAGGCGCTGCGGGACAACGGTGTTCGATACCTTGTCGATCCGAGGGTCGTGGACGGCACGGCGTGGATCACCGGTGCTGATGCGCCCAACAAGCACGTCGTGGGTCTGGTCATGGGCCGCGACTTCACCGCCGACGGCACAATCGAGGCCGCCGAGGTGCGAGACGGCGACCCGTCGCCGGACGGGGCAGGCGCACTGGTTTCCGCCCGCGGTATCGAGATCGGCCATATCTTCCAGCTGGGCCGCAAGTACACCGACGCCTTCACCGTCGACGTGCTCGGCGAGGACGGAAAGCCGGTCCGGCCGACGATGGGGTCCTACGGTATCGGGGTATCCCGACTGGTCGCAGTGATCGCCGAACAGCATCACGACGAGCTGGGGTTGCGCTGGCCGTCGTCGGTATCGCCGTTCGGTGCGCACGTGGTGATCGCCAACAAGGACAGCGCCGCGCGCGCAGGCGCCGAAGAACTCGCCGCGGCCCTGGACCGACTGGGTATCGAGGTTCTGCTCGACGACCGAAAGTCCTCGCCCGGCGTGAAGTTCAAGGACGCCGAACTGCTCGGGGTGCCGTGGATCGTCGTGGTCGGCCGCGGGTGGGCCGACGGTGTCATCGAGTTGCGCAACCGGTTCAGCGGCGAGACGCGCGAGGTTGCCGTCGATGGCGCGGCCGAGGCGGTTGCCCAGGCGATCGCTGGCTGAGCGCTATTCGCTGCCGCCGGGGAACGCCTCGGTGATCGGCCACACGCCGAGCGAGCGGTTCCAGCGGGCGGCCGACACGGCCGTCTGCGTCAACGCCTTCACCGCGAACGCGCGCTCCTCGGCGGTGGTCGCCTGCTCGAGCACCGCCCGCCAGGCCACCGCGGAGTCCTCTTCCATCCGCACCGCGAGGTTCGCCGCTTCAGTCGGGTTGTCGACCTGCGTCGGCAGCTGGTAGCCGGCCGCGGGCAGCGGCGGGTCCACCTTGCGGTCGGTGAGCATCTTGATTGCGGCCTCCCGCCGTTCGCGATGCTCTGCCATCGCCGTCGACACCAGGTCGTTTGATTCGGGCGTGGAATGCGCCGATACGAGCCCATACCCGTAGATGACGGCGTGCTCGGTGGCCACCGCGTCGAAGAGCGCGGCGGCATCGGCGTCCGGGGGCCGCGACGGACCGGTCGGCTCGGGGGACGTCATGCCAGCGCCACCGTGTAGGCCGCCGTGCAGGACGCGGCGATCGACCCGAGCAGGCCTGCGCGATACCCGGACAGCTGGGCCGCCAACTGCCCTGCGCTGTCGGCGGACTTGCGCAGTGCGGCGACGACGTCCTCCGACGACGGCGCGTTTGCCTGGGTCGTGGTCGTCGTCGTGGCCGATGACGACGTGGTGGGCTCGCCCGTCATGCGGGCGATCTCGTCGGAGAGCGCCTGCGCGTGCTTCGACCGCTCAGCGGCGACCGCAGCTCAGCGCAGGCGCCAGTGGCGGTTTGGCGGTCGCGACGGCATCGCTTGCCAGCTGGCTGTCGCTGCGGGCCAGATCCAGCTGTGCGAGCAGGTCGTCGAGGTCGGGCGGCGGCGGTGGCTTGCCGCACGCGGCGGAGGTGACGCCGAGCGCCGCCAAAGCAGCCGTCCCGAGAAGCAGCCGTCGCCTGCTGACGACGGGAAGGGGACTCGGCACAGCCCCAATCCTGCCATTGCGAAAAACGGCACTGTGCATTCGCTGAGCACGCCAGCGAGATTGCGGTTCGCCAGATGTTTACTGGCGTATCGTTGGCCTCGTCGGAACAATTCAACATGAGGAGCTCGCCGTGGCATCGGATCCGCAGCTGCGGTCTGCGAGATTGCCCTCGCAGAAGCAGGTGATCGAGCTACTCGATGGCGAGTTCGCGCGCGCAGGCTATGAAATCGAAGACGTCGTCATCGACGCCGGTACACGGCCGCCGCGCATCACTGTGATCGCCGACGGCGACGACGGTCTCGATCTTGATTCGATCGCGGCGCTGTCGCGGTCGGCATCCGAACTGCTGGATGCGGTGGATTCACCCAACTCGAGTTCGCCCTATGTGCTCGAGGTGACGTCGCCGGGCGTCGACCGGCCGCTGACGACGGAGAAGCACTACCGGAGGGCGCGCGGCCGCAAGGTCGAGCTGACGCTGTCCGACGGCTCGCAGCTGACGGGCCGGCTGGGCGAGACGTCCGACGGCACCGTACAGCTCGTCGTGCGCGAAGGTGGCCGCGACAACTACTCCGTTCGTGAACTGCCTCTCAGTGGTATCGCCAAAGCCGTTGTCCAGGTGGAGTTTTCACCTCCGAACCAGCGGGAGCTGGAGCTGGCCAGGCCAACCGGGGAAGGGGGCGCAAGCATGAATATCGACATGGCGGCCCTGCACGCCATCGAGGCCGACAAGGGCATCTCGGTCGATGTCGTCGTCGACACCATCAAGTCCGCGTTGCTCACCGCCTATCGCCATACCGAGGGCCATGAAGCCGACGCCCGCATCGAGATCGACCGCAAGACCGGCGTCGTGCAGGTGATGGCGCGCGAAACCGACGAAGACGGCAACGTCATCAACGAATGGGACGACACCCCAGAGGGATTCGGCCGCATCGCGGCCACCACCGCGCGCCAGGTCATCCTGCAGCGGTTGCGCGACGCCGAGAACGAGAAGAACTACGGCGAGTTCTCCACCCGCGAGGGCGAGATCGTCGGCGGTGTCATCCAGCGCGACAGCCGCGCCAACGCCCGCGGCCTCGTCGTGGTCCGGATGGGCAGCGAAACCAAGGGATCCGAGGGCGTCATCCCCGCCGCCGAACAGGTCCCCGGCGAGCGGTACGAACACGGCGACCGGCTGCGTTGCTACGTCGTCGGTGTCAGCCGCGGCGCCCGCGAGCCGCTGATCACGTTGTCGCGCACCCATCCCAACCTGGTCCGCAAGCTGTTCTCCCTCGAGGTGCCCGGAGATCGCCGACGGTTCCGTCGAGATCGTCGCGGTGGCCCGTGAGGCGGGCCACCGCTCGAAGATCGCGGTCACCTCCCGGGTGCCGGGACTGAACGCCAAGGGAGCCTGCATCGGCCCGATGGGCCAGCGGGTGCGCAACGTGATGAGCGAGCTGTCCGGCGAGAAGATCGACATCATCGACTACGACGAGGACCCGGCGCGAAGTTCGTGGCCAACGCGCTGTCGCCGGCCAAGGTGGTGTCGGTGTCGGTGATCGACGAGGCGGGCCGCGCGGCCCGGGTGGTGGTTCCCGACTTCCAGCTGTCGCTGGCCATCGGCAAGGAGGGCCAGAACGCGCGGCTCGCCGCCCGGTTGACCGGCTGGCGCATCGACATCCGCAGCGATTCGGCGACCGCCCAGGACAGCCCGGCAAATCCGGACGCGACACACGGCGCTGTGCACGACAGATAGCGGTCGCCGGCCGGTTCGGTCCGCAGGGGCTCAGACGGTAGACTCAGGCGTGATCCAGCGCGAGACTTCGGCTTCGCCGCATCGAAGTACGGAAGGACCCGTACGGACGTGCGTCGGCTGTCGGAAGCGAGAGCTGGCCGTCGAACTGCTTCGGGTGGTTGCTGTCGACGGCGGGAATGGCGATTGCGCCGTAACCGTTGACGCAGCAGGTAACCTGCCTGGGCGGGGTGCTTGGTTGCACCCTGACCAGCAGTGTTTGCACGCAGCAATCCGGCGGCGAGCATTCGCACGAGCGTTGCGCATCACCGGCTCACCGGATACATCCGCGGTGCTGGAGTACTTCGAATCACTCGAAGCGCCTCGGCGCCCGGCAACAGAACAGGCAGCGAAGAACATGAGCACACCGTGAAGTCCAGACGATGACCATGCGTCATAGCTAAACCCGAGGCGCGGCCCTACCACCGCTGTCGCCTCTAAGACAGGAGAGAAGTGGCAGGCAAGGCCCGCGTACACGAGTTGGCTAAGGAACTCGGTGTAACCAGCAAGGAAGTTCTCGCCCGACTGAGCGAACAGGGCGAATTCGTCAAATCCGCGTCCTCCACCGTGGAGGCTCCCGTCGCGCGCCGACTGCGCGAATCCTTCGGCGGAGCAAAGCCCGCGCGCGACAAGGCCAAGGCCGACGGCAACGGCGCACCCGCCAAGAAGGCCGCCGCGAAGGCCCCGCTCCGGAGACGGCGCCCGCGCCAAGCCGGCCGCGCCGCCGGCAACCGCCGCCCGCGCCCGCAGAACCCGCGGCTCCGGCCGCGGCCGCGTCGGCACCAGCAGCACCGGCACCCGCACCCACACGCCCCAGGCCCGACCCCAGGTCCGCGGCCCGGCGAGCGACCCCGGGCCCCAAGCCGGCGCCGCGCACCCCGCGCGTCGGAAACAACCCGTTCTCGTCGGCGCAGCCCGTCGAGCGGCCGATTCCGCGGCCGCAGGCACCCCGACCAGGTGCTCCGCGGCCCGGCGGCGGTCCACGCCCCGGCGCCACCCCGGGCAACATGCCGCCCCGTCCCGGCGGTGGTGCCCCCGGGCGTCCAGCGCGTCCCGGCGGTCCTCGACCCGCACCCGGCGGCCGCGGCCCCGGTGGCGCAGGCGGCGGACGCCCCGGTGGTGGCGGCGGCGGCGGTAACTACCGCACCGGCGGACCCGGTGGCGGCGGCGGTGGCGGCGGTGCCCCAGCAGGCAGGCGGCTATCGCGGTCGTCCCGGCGGCGGCGGCGGCGGTGGCCGTCCCGGTCAGCGTGGCGGCGCCGCAGGCGCGTTCGGCCGTCCCGGCGGCGCGCCCAAGCGCGGCCGCAAGTCGAAGCGGGCAAAACGCGCCGAGTACGAGAACATGCAGGCGCCGGTCGTCGGCGGCGTGCGGTTGCCGCACGGCAACGGCGAGACCATCCGGCTGGCCCGCGGCGCGTCGCTGTCGGACTTCGCCGAGAAGATCGACGCCAACCCGGCTGCGCTGGTGCAGGCGCTGTTCAACCTCGGCGAGATGGTGACCGCCACCCAGTCCGTCGGCGACGAGACGCTCGAGCTGCTCGGCGGCGAGATGAACTACGTCGTGCAGGTCGTGTCCCCGGAGGACGAGGACCGCGAGCTGCTGGAGTCCTTCGACCTCACCTACGGCGAGGACGAGGGCGGCGAGGACGACCTCGAGGTCCGTCCGCCGGTGGTGACCGTGATGGGTCACGTCGACCACGGCAAGACCCGACTGCTGGACACGATCCGTCAGGCCAACGTCCGCGAGGAGGAGGCCGGCGGCATCACCCAGCACATCGGCGCCTACCAGGTCGCGGTCGAATTCGACGGCGGCGAGCGGCTGATCACCTTCATCGACACCCCGGGCCACGAGGCGTTCACCGCCATGCGTGCCCGCGGTGCGAAGGCCACCGACATCGCGATCCTGGTGGTCGCCGCCGACGACGGCGTCATGCCGCAGACGGTGGAGGCCATCAACCACGCGCAGGCGGCCGATGTGCCGATCGTGGTGGCGGTCAACAAGATCGACAAGGAGGGCGCCGACCCGGCCAAGATCCGCGGCGCAGCTCACCGAATACGGTTTGGTGCCTGAGGAATTCGGCGGCGACACCATGTTCGTCGACATCTCGGCCAAGCAGGGCACCAACATCGAGGCGCTGGAGGAGGCGGTGCTGCTGACCGCTGACGCCGCGCTCGACCTGCGGGCCAACCCCGACATGGAGGCCCAGGGTGTGGCGATCGAGGCGCACCTGGACCGCGGTCGCGGTCCGGTGGCCACCGTGCTGATCCAGCGCGGCACGCTGCGGGTCGGCGACTCGATCGTCGCAGGCGACGCCTACGGGCGCGTCCGCCGCATGGTCGACGAGCACGGCGAGGACGTCGAGGAGGCGCTGCCGTCGCGGCCGGTGCAGGTCATCGGCTTCACGTCGGTGCCGGGTGCCGGTGACAACCTGCTCGTCGTCGACGAGGACCGCATCGCGCGCCAGATCGCCGACCGGCGCAGCGCGCGCAAGCGCAACGCGCTGGCGGCCCGCAGCCGCAAGCGGATCAGCCTGGAGGATCTGGATTCGGCGCTGAAGGAAACCAGCCAGCTGAACCTGATCCTCAAGGGCGACAACGCAGGCACCGTCGAGGCGCTCGAGGAAGCCCTGCTGGGTATCCAGGTCGACGACGAGGTGGAACTGCGCGTCATCGACCGCGGCGTCGGCGGCGTCACCGAGACCAACGTCAACCTGGCGTCGGCCTCGGACGCGATCATCATCGGGTTCAACGTCCGCGCCGAGGGCAAGGCCACCGAGCTGGCCAACCGCGACGGTGTCGAGATCCGCTACTACTCGGTGATCTACCAGGCCATCGACGAGATCGAGAGCGCGCTCAAGGGCATGCTCAAGCCGATCTACGAGGAGAAGGAACTCGGCCGCGCCGAGATCCGCGCGATCTTCCGGTCGTCGAAGGTCGGCAACATCGCCGGCTGCCTGGTCACCTCGGGCATCATCCGCCGCAACGCGAAGGCACGGCTGCTGCGCGACAACGTCGTGGTCGCCGAGAACCGTCACGGTGTCGTCGCTGCGCCGCGAGAAGGACGACGCCACCGAGGTGCGCGACGGCTACGAGTGCGGTCTGACGCTGACGTACTCCGACATCAAGGAAGGCGACGTCATCGAGACGTACGAGCTCGTCGAGAAGGAACGCACCTAAGTGGTCTGATGTGGGCCGGGCCCGTCGGCTCTCCAAGCGCATCGCCACCATCGTCGCCTCGGCGATCGAGTTCGAGATCAAGGATCCCCCGTTGGCCTTCGTGACCATCACGGACACGAAGGTGACGGGTGACCTGCACGACGCCACGCGTGTATTACACGGTGCGGGGCAAGACCCTGCAGGACGAACCCGACTATGCAGGCGCGGCCGCGGCGCTGGAACGCGCCAAGGGAACGCTGCGGACAAAGGTCGGCGCAGGCACCGGGGTGCGCTTCACGCCGACGCTGTCGTTCGTCCTCGACAAGGTGCCCGACACCGCGGCCCACATGGAGGAGCTGCTGGCCCGCGCCCGCGCCGCAGATGAGGATTTGGCGAGAGTTCGGCAGGGTGCCAAGCACGCCGGTGACGCGGACCCGTATCGTCAGGACCGGGGTGAGGGTGCCAGCGGGGAGCTGGATGACGAGCGAGACGCTGAGGACACCGTTGACCGCGATTGATCCGACGACCGATGCAGGGTTGGTGGGTCAACGCGTCGACGCCAAGGCCGCCGCTGCGATCTGCTCGAAGCCGCCGGGTCCGTCAGCGTCGTCTGCCACGTCTATCCCGACGCCGACACCGTCGGCGCCGGCCTGGCCCTGGCGCTGGTGCTCGACCACGCGGGCAAGGACGTCGAGGTCAGCTTCGCCGCACCGGCAGGCCTGCCCGAATCGTTGCAGTCGCTGCCGGGCGGGCACCTGCTGATTCCGCCGGACGACATGCGCCGCGACGCCGACCTGGTGGTCACCGTCGACATTCCCAGCGTCAACCGGCTCGGGCGCGCTGCGTGAGCTCGCCGAACCCGGACCGCGAGGTGCTGGTGATCGACCACCACGCCTCCAACCAGCTGTTCGGCAGCGCCAACTTCGTCGACCCGGTCGCGGACTCCACCACCATGCTGGTCGCCGAGCTGCTCGACGCGTGGGGCAAGCCGATCGACATCGGCGTCGCGCACTGCCTGTACGCCGGGCTGACCACCGACACCGGGTCGTTCCGCTGGGCCAGCGCGCGCGCACACCGGCTGGCCGCGCGGCTGGTCGAGCTGGGCGTCGACAACGCCGCGATCAGCCGCACCCTGCTCGACACGCATCCGTTCGCATGGCTGCCGATGCTGTCGCGGGTGCTGGGGTCGGCGCAGCTGCTGCCCGACGCCGCCGAGGGCCGCGGCCTCGTGTATGCCGTTGTCGGACACCAGGAATGGGTCAACGCACGGCCCGAGGAAGTCGAGAGCATCGTCGACATCGTGCGCACCACCCAGCAGGCCGAGGTGGCCGCGGTGTTCAAGGAGATCGAACCGGGGCACTGGTCGGTGTCGATGCGGGCCAAGTCGATGGACCTCGCCACGATCGCCAGCGCGTTCGGCGGCGGAGGGCACCCGCACGCCGCAGGCTATTCGGCGGCCGGGTCGGCCGACGACGTCGTGCAGGCCCTCTACGTAGCCCTTGGCTGAGCCCGAGGGCGATCTTCCGGTCGCGCCTGCGACCGGCCGCCGCATCGCCGGGCTGGCGTTGCCCGCGCTCGGGGTGCTGGCCGCCGAACCCATCTACCTGCTGTTCGACCTCGCCGTCGTCGGTCGGCTCGGTGCGCTCAGCCTGGCCGGCCTCGCCATCGGCGGGCTGATCCTGTCCACGCTGAGCTCGCAGATGACGTTTCTGTCCTACGGCACCACAGCGCGTTCGGCGCGCTTCTTCGGCGCAGGCGACCGCGCCGTCGGCGGTCGGCGAGGGGGTGCAGGCGACCTGGCTGGCGATCGGACTCGGCGCACTGATCGTCGCGGCCGTCCAGGTCGTCGCCGGTGCCGCTGATCTCGGCGCTGGCCGCGGGCGGCGACATCGCCAGCGCGGCGCTGCCGTGGGTGCGGATCGCGATCCTCGGCGTGCCCGCCATCCTGATCTCGGCGGCGGGCAACGGCTGGATGCGCGGCGTGCAGGACACCGCACGGCCGCTGCGCTACGTGGTCGCCGGGTTCGCGCTGTCGGCGGTGCTGTGTCCGCTGCTGGTGTACGGGTGGCTGGGCATGCCGCGCCTGGAGCTGGCCGGGTCGGCGGTCGCCAACCTGGTCGGGCAGTGGGTGGCTGCGCTGCTGTTCTGTCGCGCGCTGCTGGTCGAGCGGGTGCCGCTGCGCATCCAACCGACGGTGTTGCGCGCCCAGGTGGTGATGGGACGCGACCTGTTGCTGCGGACGCTGGCGTTCCAGGCCTGCTTCGTCTCGGCGGGAGCCGTCGCCGCACGGTTCGGCGCGGCCGCCGTCGCCGCCCATCAGGTGGTGCTGCAGCTGTGGAGTTTCCTTGCGCTGGTGCTGGATTCACTCGCGATCGCGGCACAGTCACTGGTGGGAGCGGCGCTCGGCGCCGGTGAGCTGGCGCACGCCAAGTCGGTGGCGTGGCGGGTGACGATCTTCTCCACCGCTGGCGTCAGCCGTGCTGGCCGGCATCTTCGCCCTCGGCGCGTCGGTGTTCCCCAGCATCTTCACCGACGACCGCTCCGTGCTCGACGCGATCGAAGTGCCGTGGTGGTTCATGGTGGCCCAATTACCGATCGCCGGAATAGTTTTCGCGCTCGACGGGGTGCTGCTCGGCGCCGGTGACGCGAAGTTCATGCGCAATGCCACCTGGTCAGCGCGCTCGTCGGGATTCCTGCCATTGATCTGGCTGTCGCTGGTCTTCGGCTGGGGTCTGCTGGGCATCTGGTCCGGCCTGAGCACCTTCATGGTGCTGCGGCTCGTGTTCGTCGGCTGGCGATCATTCTCCGGCCGCTGGCTGGTGCCGGGTACAGCGTGATCGACGCTGCCAATCACTGTGTCGCGATGGGTGCGAGAGTCGACGGCAGCGCGCGCAGGCCGAACTTGGCCCGCGTCGCGTCGTCCAACAGTGGAGGTATGACGTCCTCGTCGACGGCCATCCGCACCATCGCGGCGGGTTGCACCGTGCCGGAGCGGGAGCGGAAACTCACCGTCAGATACCCCGTGGCGATCGGGCGATCCCTGTCGGCTGCCGAGCTGAACGCATGGCGCACATAGAAGCAATGCTCGTTCCACGACAACACCCGTGTGCCGATCTCGAACTCCTCGAACGGTTTCAATGACCGGCGGAACTCGAGCTGTGCCGAACCCACGGGGATGCTCCAGCGGCTCTTCATCGCTCTCACCAGCAGTCCGATGCGGGCGAGGTAGTCGATGCGGGCGTATTCCATCAACAGCAGATAGCGGCTGTTGTTCATGTGACCGAACAGGTCGATGTCCGTGGGCATCACCCGCCACCTGGTGACGGCTTCGGCTGCAGGATCGACGATGGACGAACGGGAGGCCACGGCATCGCGGGGCAGCGATGCCGTGGCCAGGATCTTGAGGAGTCGAGCAGACGGCTTCATGGCTTCCTTCGCGGACGGAAAGACACCGACACCCCAGCGCCGTTGCTGGCTGACATCAACGTAAATCCCGGGCAACCGCGAGTCGCGAGTAGTCGTCTACCCCAATGCGTTGATCGGGTTGACGACGTCGATGTTCGTCGGCGGCTGTGATTTGGGCGGTTGCGGATCCGGTGCCTGTGGAGCCGGCGGCTCAGGCTTGTGATGCAGTGGCAGCCACGGCGGGATGTAGACGTGGACGACCACGGGTGGTGCGTTTACCGGCGGTGGAGCTGGATCGGCTGCGGCATCCGGTGCCCGAACCGCTTCTGGATTTGTTTTCTGTTCCGGAACAACGGGTTTCGGCGCAAGCGCCCGATGAACAGGTTTTGGCGCGGAGGCGGCCGGCTTCGGTGTAGCCGACATGTTGGCCGGCGGAGGGAGCACCGTTTGCGCCGGCGAGGTCTTGACGGCACTCCATGGCACCACGAAAGTCGGCTGCGACGGGTCGGGAGAGCCGAACAACACCGCGCCGAGGGTGGCTCCCCCGATGATGCCGGAGGCCAGCAGGGCGAACAGCGGCCCGCGTGAGAGACTGCGCCGCGGTTGCTCGACGGCTTCGGTCGCCGCGAAGTCATCGCGGCTCTGGGCGTCGAGCTCACCCAGCGGGCTGGACACCCACGCCTCCGCCAACGTGTAGGTGTCCCGGTCGTCATACAGAGTGGCCGCGATCGTCTCGGTGTTCGGGTCGGCGTTCGATGTGGTGGTCATGATGTTCTCCTGCGAGGGTTTTGCGGCCGTTGCTGAACTGCTGCTATTGGTAGGAGCAATCGGAGCGGGTTCTGGAGACACTTTTTCGCCGAGAAGGTTTTCGAACGGCTTGAAGTCGGTTGTGGTGGCCGACGGCGCGCGGAAGGATCAATGCGGTGAACAGGCTTGTCTACGGCACCGCCGCCGGGGTGCTGGTCAGCCTTGTCTCGATGCCGCAGTCGGCGGCAGAGCCCGCCGATGACGAACCGGCGCCACCTGGGAGCGCCGGAACCGTGGGCACCGTTGTTCAAGTGGTGATACACAAATCCTTCGAGGAGACCTCGGACCCCGACCAATGTGTTGGCGCTGGGCCGCTCGCAGCTGTTCGGCGAGGTTCCTCGGTGATCCTTTCGGAGGGATCCGTTTCGTCCGACACCCGCAAAGTGGCCGTCGGCCAGTTCTTTCGCTCGAGAATGAAAGACGGTATGTGCCAGGTGTTGTACATAACGAGCGCGCCCGTCATGCCGACGTTCAACGTCCAGTTCGTCGGTCCAGGGGCCGAGTTGAGTCCAACGTATGGCCCGAACTCATCTGAGGCTGTTACCGATCAGCCCGGCATTGCGCAGGCAGTTCACATCGACATGGAGTTCGAGCGCCAAACCTAACGGGCGGCCCGCGCGACGACGGCCCAACCGAACTCGTTGGTGCGCACGTCCACATTGTCGAACCCGGCAGCGGCCAGCCGGGCGGGCAGTGTCGACGGGTCGACCGGGTTGTAGGTGTCGCCCTCGTGGTGGGCCTTGAGCTCCTCGCTGCCCAGGCTATCGCTGGCGACCAGCGGGGCGCCGGGCCGAAGCACGCGGGCGATCTCGGCGAACAGCCGATCCTGCAACGTGATCGTCGGGACGTGATGGAGCATCGTGAAACACGCGGCGCCCGAGAACCGGTCGTCGTCGTAGGTCAGCGATGTCGCGTCGGCGTTGACGATCTCGACCGAAGGAAGATCGGCGAACCGGTCGGTCAGCATCGCGGCCAGCTCGTCGTCGATCTCCACCGACGTGAGCTTCGGCACCGCCAGGCTCAGCACGTCGGTGGTGGCGCCGTATCCGGGCCCGACCTCGAGCACGTCGTCGCCGAGATCGGTGTCGCCCAGCACCCACGGGAGGATGAGCTCCCGCATCGTCTGCCGCCATTCGTCACTGCCGCACATTTTGTGTGCTTCGTTCACACCCGCAGCCTAGGTGCGGTCAGCGCACTTGTGTGCGGCCCCTCTGGATCACGGCCTCGCGGTTGGCGGCGATGTCGTCGCCCGTCGCGGTCGACATCCACTGCCGCGCCGAGGCCGCCTCGATCCACAGGCCCTCGTTGGTCTGCGCCTCGTCGATGCGGTGATAGGACGCCAGCAGCGCGCGCACGGCTTTCGGGTTGTTGCCGACGATCGATGCGGCCACCCGACGCGCCGTCGGCAACAGCTCGCCGTGCGGCACCACCTCGGTGACCAGCCCGGCGCGCAGAGCCTCGGCAGCCGACAGGTAGTCGCCGGTGAGACTCATCCGGCGCGCCATGCCGACGCCGACCTTCTGCGGCAGCCGGACGGACAGCCCCCACGTCGGCAGCAGCCCGACCCTGGCATGTGTGTCGGCGAATCGGGCCTGTTCGGAGGCGATCAGGATGTCGCAGTACAGCGCCAGCTCCAGTCCGCCGGTGACGGCGGCGCCGTTGATGGCGCCGATCACCGGCTTCGTCATCGGCGGCCATTTCGGCGAGATGTCCGGCAACTCCGTGGTGTCGCCGAGCTCCTTGAGATCGAGCCCGGCGCAGAACACCGGGTCGGCGCCGGTCAGGATCACCGCGTCGACGGCGTCGTCGGCCTCGGCCTCACGCAGCGCTGCGAAGAACTGTTTGCGCAGCGCAGAGGACAGCGCGTTGCGCGCTTGCGGGCGGTTGAGCGTCAGGGTGCGCACCCGCTCCGCGGTGTCAATGAGCAGCACGTCGGCGTTCGTCATGGCCTGAACCTATCGTGGACGTATGTGCCGAAACATCACCGAGCTTCGTGGCCTGCAACCGGCGGCGACCGCCGAGGAGATCGAGGCCGCCGCCCGCCAGTACGTCCGCAAGGTCAGCGGGGTGACGCGGCCGTCGGCGGCCAACGAGGACGCATTCGAGGTGGCGGTGGCCGAGGTCACCGCGACGACGACGCGGCTGCTCGCCTCGCTGCCGCCGCGCAGGCAACCGCCCAAGTCCGTACCGCCGTTGCGGCGCCCCGAGGTGCGGGCCCGCATCGAGGCCCGAGCCGCGCGCACCGGGTGACCGCGCGAACGCTGACCCAGCCCGCGCTCAAGGAATGGGGCGCGGCGGTGCACGCCATGCTCGACGGACACCAAACCGTGCTGCTGCGCAAGGGCGGCATTCACGAGAAGAGGTTCACGCTCGACTCGTCGCATTTTCTGTTCTTCCCGACCGTCGCCCACAGCCACGTGCAGCGGGTCCGCCCCGAACACCGTGACCTGCTGGCGGCTGCGGCAGGCGACAGCACAGAATCCGAGATCGTGTTGCGCGCGGGCGCGAAAGTCGTCGCCGCCGTTGAGGTCAATCGACCTGAGGGCCTGGAAGCCATTGCGCCGCTGCATATCTGGACCGCCGAGTCGGTGCGGGCCGACCGCCTGGATTTTCGGCCGAAACACCGGCTGACGGTGCTGGTGGTGCAGGTCAGCCCGCTGGCCGCGCCGGAACGCCTGCGCAGGATGCCGGAATACGCCGGCTGCACCAGCTGGGTGCCGCTGCCGGTCAACCCGATGTGGAGCACGCCGGTGCACGATGACACCACCCTGCGCGACATCGCTGCCCGCGTGCGCGATTCAGTCGGCTGACGGCGGCCGCCCCGCAGGAAGCAGCAGGCGCGATGCGCCGTCACCGAGGTCGATGGTGTGGGTGGCGGCGCGCAGGGTCCTGCCGGTGCTCAGCGGCTCGTCGGTGCCGAGGTTGCGTGCGAACCGCGGGTGCGAGCCACCGGCGATCAACACCCTGATGCGTGAGCCCGCGCGGAACTTGTGTGCCACCGCGTCACATTCAATGCGCTCTGCGCCGGAACCCGATGTGCCGCGGCGATATCCGTCGCTGACATTGCGGGACCGCCCCTTGGCGTCCACCTCGCTTACCCGGACGAACAGGTCGTTGCTCGGGTTGTCGCACGCGTGCGACAGTTCGACGACCGGGCTTCCGACGACGTAGAGGTCCTGCGCCAGCGCGTCGCCGGTGAAGCTCAGCACGTCGGCCCGGTCGGCGAGCTTGTTGTCGCTTCGGTAGCCGCCCTCGGGGGAGAGCAGCCGACCGCCGACGGTCGGGGTCGGGTCCGCCGGGTCGTAGGTGAACGTCGACGCGGGCGCCGTGTCCGGCGGCATGGCATCGCCGAGTCGGCCGCCGGGCTGCAGATACCGCACCTGTTCGGGCATGTGAGGCGGCCAGTCCTCGAGTTCGATCCAGTCGTCGTTGTTGACGTGGAGCCGAACGGGACTTCGCTTGGCGCGCTGGTCATTTGCCAGGTGGGTGTTGAGCCAGGCCAGTGATTCGCCCAGCACGGTCGGCGCGGCCTTGGTCAGGATGTGCGAGTGGTTCCACGATCCGATCGTCATGGCCACCGGCACCCCGCGGCTGCGCAACTCTGCATACTGCGCGAGCGTCTGCTCGATGAACAGGTCCTGCCAGCCGGTCAGCAGCAACACGGGAATCTCGGTTCGATCCAGCGCGGCATGCAGTTGAAGGGGCGCCCAGAACGGGTCGTCGTGCTCGGGGTGTTCGAGCCAGGACTCGAACCACGGAGCGCCCTCGCCCAGCAGTTTTCGGCCCGACTCGCCGACCGGGAGGCCTGCCGTCGCGCGTGCCACCAGCCGCCTGGCCCGGAGCATCCGCACGTTCCTGCGGATCCGGCCGGGGTCCTCCTGGTGGGACACCGAGTCATTCCAGCCGACGAAGTCGTTGAGCCCGAACGAGCCGGTGCCCCAACGTGGTCCACTGATGTCATGCGGTCCTACGGCGATGACCGCGGCCGCCATCTCCGGCGGCGGATCGGTCAGCAATGCCCATTGCGTGAAGCCGAGGTAGGACGCGCCGATGGTGCCGAACGAACCGGTGAACCAAGGCTGGTCGCGAAGCCATGCGGCCGTGTCGGCGCCGTCGGCGATCTCGTCGCGGAACGGGTCGAACTCGCCGCCGGAGCCGAATGTGCCGCGAACACTCTGCACGATGACGTGGTAGCCGCGCGACGCGTACACATTTCCGAACAGCACCGACACCGGGTATCCGCGGCCATACGGCCCGCGAACCAGAACTGTCCCTGCGGGATTCGGCGTCATCGGCCGGTAGTGATCGGCGACCAGTTCGACGCCGTCACGCATCCGCACTCGCAGGCCGCGACGCACGTTGTATGTGGTGGTGTGCGGCGGCAGGCGCAGCAGTCGGCTCAGAGCGCGGCCGACGAGATCCCTGGCGGCGGTCACTCAACCGAGGCTACGCAGGCGGCGGGTTTCCGTCCTGAACCGCCTCGATGACCTTCGACATCAGCCAGGTGACGGCGTCGGTGGCAGTGGCCCCGTCGAGGCCCCAAACCCCGACGAGTCGCTCGTAGCTGGGCAGGTTCCACAGCACGTCCAAAAGGCCCGCGGTGACGCGCTGTTCGGCCTTCGAGAGCCCGGGTGCCGATGCGGCAACAGCGCGCAGCAGCGCATCGCGCCTGCGCGCATCGACGCCGACGAACGTGGGGTCGCGGGGGGTGTCGACGGAGTCGCGGACCGAAAACCGTTGCAGTGACGCGAAGACGCGTGTCGTGACCTCGCCGAGGTTGCCGAGGTCGACGTCCTCGTAGGAGATTCCGGCTTCGGATTCCAGGCGCTGCATGACGGCGTCGTGCAGGTGACGTTCGGTGGGGAAGTGGCGGTACACCGTCCGCTCGCCGACCCCTGCGCGATCGGCGACGGAGCGGAAGGTCAGCTCCCGCCAGTTCCAGGTGTCGAACGCGTGCACCAGCTCGCTGCCCGCGGTGACGATGCGCTCCCGCGTCTGCGCGGCCTTCTCCTGCCGCCCGCGGTTGTCGTATCGGCGCCTGCTCCCTATTGACGTCTCGCTCACAATAGTGACAGTGTACTGTCACGAATTTCGTTTGGAGGTGCGACGTGGCGTCACCGGGCGAGTTGATGGCGGAGGCCGCCGAGCGAACGGGGCTGCAGGACTTCGGCGACGATTCCTTCCGTGAGGGGCTGGAGATCCTCCTGACGGCGCTACGCGACGAGGCCCGGCTCAACGACCGCGGCGAGGGATTCCTCTACGCCCGCATCGGCCTGCACCTTCGGCAGCGGCTGCAGGTCGAGGACTGGTACCGCCGCCACCCGGAGATCGAGGACGTCGCGATCGAGGCGCCGCTGTTCGGGCTCGGTCTGCCCCGCACGGGCTCCACGGCTGTGTCGTTTCTTCTCGCGCAGGATCCGCACGTCCGCTACCTCCGCAGCTGGGAGTCCGCCGAGCCCTGCCCGCCGCCCTCGACGGTGCGGGGCGACGACCCGCGAATCCCGCCCGAGCAGCGTGCCGTGCTGGTGGGCACCAGGGCCCACGTGCCGACCGACATCCACGGCCCGATGGAATGCCTCGACCTGATGGCGCTTGACTTCAAGTCGCAGATTTTCCAGGCCTTCGCCCAAATCCCGTCGTACTCCGAATGGCTGGCCGACAAAGCCGATTTCACGTCGACCTACGCCTACGAGCGCCGCGTCCTCAAACTGCTGCAGTGGGGCGAGCCGACGAGACCGTGGCGATTGAAGTCGCCCGCGCACGTGCTGTCGCTGGACTACCTGGACCGGGTCTTCCCCGACGCGCGCTTCGTGATGACGCATCGCGACCCCACCGATGTGATCCTCTCGGTCGCCGACGTCTACGCCGACATCGCGGGGGGCTTCACCGACCACCTCGACCGGCGTTATCTCGGCGAGCTGAACGTGCGCCAGTGGTCGCTCGGTATGGAGCGGGCGGTGAAGTTCCGCGACGGCGGGGCCGACGCCCGGTTTTTCGACATCGACTTCCGCGCCGTGCAGGCCGACCCGATCGGCGAGATACGTCGGCTCTACACATGGCTTGGCGAATCGGTGACCGACGAGTTCGAGTCGCGCATGCGCGCGTGGTGGGCGGAGAACGCGGAGAAACGCGAACCGCATACGCACGCCGACCCCGAGGAGTTCGGCCTCGACTTCGAGGCCATCCGGCCGCTGTTCGCCTCCTACGTCGAGCATTCCCAACGCTGGATCGCGACTGAAAGGTGAGCGCCCACATGGCAATTGACTTGACCGGCGGCATCGACCCGGCGCGCGAATACATGTTCGCCCAACGGCCGGAGGATCCCGAGATGAGGGATTCGGTCAGCTTCTGGGTTTTCGACGACCGAGGGCAGGTCGGCCTGCCGCGCATCGGCGTCGAGGCGGTCGCCGCGAACTGGGCGGAGCACAGCCTCCAGGTCAACGTCGTGTTCCCCGACGGCCGGGCCTATCGACTGCGAGAAGACGGCAGCAGCTGGCCCGTCGAGGACGCCGACGGCAAGCCGGCGGTGCTCGGCGCGGGCCCCCTTGCGTTCACCTGCGTCAAGCCGTTCGACACGTGGACGATGACGTTCGACGGCAAGGCTGTGCAGACGTCGTCGGCCGGCCTGGCCGAAGGCCGCAAGGACGGGCCGCTCGTCGACCTGCGCTTCGAGGTCGAGGCCAGGGCCGCCGTGCCTCCATGGGTGCAGGGCGCGCTACAGGCCGATGCCGCGTCGGCGCTGGAGACGTCCGTCGAGGGCGACCTGATGGGTGGCGACCGCTACGAGCAGTTGTTCCGGGCGACGGGTGCGGTGCGCGTCGCCGGAGAAGAGCACGCGTTCAGCGGCAGCGGCCTGCGGATCCGGCGTCAGGGTGTACGGCGGCTCGAGGGCTTCTGGGGGCACTGCTGGCAGTCGGCGCTGTTCCCGAGCGGCCGGGCGTTCGGCTACATCGCCTATCCGCCGCGGCCCGACGGCCAGCCCACGTTCAACGAGGGGTATCTGTTCGACGGCGATGGCGCACTCATTCCCGCCCGCGTCGTCGAGGCGCCGTGGCTGACACGTCTGCAGCCGCGCGGCGAGGACGTCTCGGTCGTGCTGGAGACCGCGGGCGGAATCGAGCGGATCGAGGGCGAGACGGTGCTGTCGACGCACGACATCACCGATCCGAAGGAGGTGCCCGAGGAATTGCTCGCCAAAATGGCCAACTGGACGTTCCCCGCGCTTCAGCAGGCCGGCGTGCGCTACCGGTGGAATGGCGAGGAGACCTACGGCATGCTCGAGCGCTCGAGTCCGATGGACAAGATCACTGGCTAGTGTCGCGCTTCGTGAACTTGTAGTACGGCGCCAGTTCGTGGGCGCGCTGCAGGTTGGTCTGCATGCAGTCGACGTCGTCGGCCGCGTAGATCGGCGAGTAGAACAGCGACTGCTGAATCACGCCCCAGTCGGTCTTGAACGCGATCATGCAGGTGATCCACCACCGGTTGTTCCAGTCGGTCGGCTTCATCACCCAGTACTGGGCGGCACGGTGACCGTCGATGTCCAGCTCGACGGCGTCGGACGGCAGGCTTTCCTCGTAGGTGCGCCAGACG
This sequence comes from uncultured Actinomycetota bacterium, assembly GCA_963813275.1. Classification (GTDB taxonomy): domain Bacteria; phylum Actinomycetota; class Actinomycetes; order Mycobacteriales; family Mycobacteriaceae; genus Mycobacterium. The sequence goes on from CAWEYH010000014.1 coordinate 1,283,788, forward strand.
AACGCCTCGACCGCCATCTGGTAATTGCCTGCGTCGAGTGGCAGCGCAGTCCGTCCTCCGGCTCCGGCGGGGTGAAGTCGAGACCGATCCGCTGCAGAACGTCGATCGGGATGTCCCGGCACGCGTCGAACGGGTCGGGGTCGACGGTGTCGACCACCGGCCACTTGATCGTGGTGGTCGCCAGCGGGAAGGGAGCGGCGGTGGAGCGCAGCTCCACGCGAGCCGGTCCCGCCGCGGTCAACGGACCGCTCTGCACGACCAGGATCACCGCCGTCACCAGCGCACCGAATGCCGCGAACAGACGGATCCTGGTGCCCATGAATTCCCCTCGCACTCGGCTGCCCCTGCGGGGACTATACAAGTCGCCACTTCGCCGCTGAACCGTAAACGAGAACATGTTCTAGTTGTGCGGCCGGGTGGCGCGCGCCGCGCAAGTAGGCTGGTTGTTTGTGGCGACACTCTGGGCGATCAGCGACCTGCATACGGGTCACACCGGCAACAAGCCGGTCACCGAGTCGCTGCATCCGTCATCTCCCGACGACTGGCTGATCGTCGCCGGCGATGTCGCCGAGCGCACCGACGAGATCCGATGGGCGCTTGACCTACTGCGCAAGCGGTTCGCGAAGGTCATCTGGGTGCCCGGCAACCACGAACTGTGGACCACCAACAAGGACCCGATGCAGGTTTTCGGCCGGGCGCGCTACGACTATCTGGTCAACATGTGCGACGAGATGGGGGTGGTCACCCCCGAGCACCCCTTCCCGGTGTGGACCGAGGCGGGCGGCCCGGCCACGATCGTGCCGATGTTCCTGCTTTACGACTACACGTTTCTGCCCGAGGGAGCGGCGACAAAGGCCGAGGGTCTCGCCATCGCGCGGGAGCGCAACGTGGTGGCCACCGACGAGTTCGTGTTGTCCAACGAGCCGTATGCGACGCAAGGATGCGTGGTGCCGCGACCGGCTTGGGCAGACGCGCAAGCGTCTCGAGGACCTCGACTGGGTGACGCCGACGGTCCTGGTCAACCACTTCCCGCTGGTGCGCGAACCCTGCGAAGCGCTGTTCTACCCGGAGTTCTCGCTGTGGTGCGGCACCACCGCGACCGCCGACTGGCACACCCGCTACAACGCGGTCTGCTCGGTGTACGGCCACCTGCACATTCCGCGCACCACGTGGTACGACGGCGTGCGGTTCGAAGAGGTGTCGGTCGGCTACCCGCGGGAGTGGCGGCGCCGCAAGCCATATCGGTGGTTGCGCCAGGTGCTGCCCGACCCGGAATACCCGCCCGGCTACCTCAACGAGTTCGGCGGACACTTCGAGATCACGCAGGAGATGCGGACGAGCGCGCAGAAGATCCAGGAGCGCATCGCAAACCGGCAGGCGACGCGGTCGCGATGATCGTCGCGACCCTGCTCTCCGACGTGCTGCCGGACAAGGTGTCGGCCGCCGAGATGTACACCGACCCACCGGATTTGGCGCCGCTGCCGGAGGAGGAGCCGCTGATCGCCAAGTCGGTCGCCAAACGCCGCAACGAGTTCATCACCGTGCGCTACTGCGCGCGGCTGGCGCTTGAAGAACTCGGCGTGTCGCCGGCGCCGATCCTGAAGGGGGAGAAGGGCGAACCGTGCTGGCCCGACGGGGTGGTCGGCAGCCTGACGCACTGCGAGGGCTATCGCGGCGCAGCGGTCGGGCGAAATGACGCCGTGCGGTCGGTCGGCATCGACGCCGAACCCCACGACGTGCTGCCGCACGGTGTGCTCGACGCGATCAGCCTGCCTGCCGAACGGACTGAGCTCGGTGGCCTGCCATCGGGGATGCACTGGGACCGAATCCTGTTCTGCGCCAAGGAGGCGACGTACAAGGCCTGGTTTCCGGTGACCCGGCGATGGCTGGGATTCGAGGACGCGCACATCACCTTCACCGTCGACGACACCGGGACGACCGGCGGATTCGAATCCGAGATCCTGATCGATCCCGTCGCGGTGTCCGGCCCGCCGTTGACCACGCTGCCGGGCCGTTGGTCGGTGCGCGACGGGTTGGCGCTGACGGCGATCGTGCTGTGAATGTCCCCGGTCTGGTGGTCGTCGACAAGCCCTCGGGGATGACGAGCCATGACGTCGTCGCGAGTGCAGGCGCATCTTCTCCACCCGCAAGGTCGGGCACGCGGGCACGCTGGACCCGATGGCCACCGGTGTGCTGGTGGTCGGCATCGAGCGGGCCACCAAGATCCTCGGCCTGCTGACCGCGACCGACAAGTCATACACCGCCACCATTCGGCTGGGCCAGACCACCACCACCGAGGACGCCGACGGCGAAGTGCTGCAGACGGTTTCGGCCGCACGACGTCACCGACGCCGACATCGATGCCGCAGTCGCCGCACTGCGCGGCGAGATCTCGCAGATCCCGTCGGCGGTCAGCGCCGTCAAGGTCGGCGGCAAGCGCGCCTACCAGCTCGCCCGCGAGGGCCAGACCGTCGAGCTGGCCGCCCGATCCGTGCGCATCGACCGGTTCGACGTGCTCGGCGTCCGACGGTCCGGTGACGTGGTCGACGTCGACGTCGAGGTCGACTGTTCGAGCGGCACCTACATCCGGGCGCTGGCGCGCGACGTCGGTGCCACCCTCGGGGTCGGCGGACACCTGACCGCGTTGCGGCGCACCCGCGTCGGGCGCTTCGGGCTCGATGAGGCGCGCACGCTCGACGCGTTGACCGTGAACCCCCGGCTGTCCTACACCCTCGACGAGGCCTGCCTGCTGGCGTTCCCGCGCCGCGACCTCGACCGCCGACGAGGCCGAATCCGCCCGCCACGGACGGCCGCTGGAACCTGCAGGCATCGAGGGGGTGTATGCCGCGGTGACGCCCGACCAAAAGGTCGTTTCGCTTCTCCGTGATGAGGGGGACCGGGCAAAATCAGTAGTAGTGATTCGTCCCGCGACGCTATAAGGGCATGCAAAAGGGGGGATCTGGTGAAGGCAGTACGCAATGCCCCGCCCTCGGTCGAGGTCGTCGATGTTGACGTGCCCGACGGTGACGGGGAACTTGTACGGATCGTGTCGGCCGGGATCTGCGCCTCGGACCTCAAATACTTGCAATATGGCAGCACACAGATCGCAGGTCATGAGTTCGCCGGCATTCTGGAGGACGGGACCGCCGTGGCAGTCGAAGGTTTCTTCGGCTGCGGTGAATGCGAGCAATGCGAACAAGGTACCTACAACCTGTGCGTAGCAGGACCTACGGCACCCGGGATGCTCAGTCCGGGTGGCATGTGCGAGTGGTTCCGAGCTCCAAGTCACGTACTCGTGCCGCTGCCACCGGGCCTCGAGGTCGCCGACGCGTCGCTGGTGGAACCGGCGAGCGTGGCATGGCACAGCTGCCACCAGGGTGAGATTGGCCCGCAGACCCGCGTCGCCGTCGTTGGTGCGGGTGCGATCGGCATTCTCGCTGCCGCGGCTGCTCAACAGATGGGTGCTACGGAGGTCGCCGTGGAAGCGCGCCACCTGCACCAGCACGAAGCGCGTGACCGCATCGATGCCGTCGTCCCGACCAGCGGGTACGACGTGGTGATTGAAACCGGTGGCAGCGAGAGCGCCCTGCAGCGCGCCGTTGAGCTGGCGAGGGTGGGCGGCACGGTGGTGCATCTCGGTGTCTACGACTCCGGAACGGCCTGGCCGATGGACGCCGCCTTCGTGAAGGAGGTGACTCTGCGTCCTTCGCTCGGCTACTGCAGCCACTACACCCGTCCCGACTTCGTCGAGGCGGCCGACTTACTGGCTGCCCGCCCGGAACTCACCGAAACTTTGATCACCCACCGGTTTGCGATTGAGGATGCCGAGGAGGCGTTCCGGATCGCGCAGGACAAGTCCAAGGGCGTTTTCCGCGTCGTGGTCGAGCCCTAGCTGCGGCGCATAATGATCTCCGTCCAGTCCGATTGGAGTGCGCAATGACAACCCCGTACAAACTTCTCCAATTGGCCCTTGCCGTGTTCGGCATCGTCGCCCTGTGCCTCTACCCGCTGGCCGTGGTCTGGCCGTCGGGCTGGGCCTGGCATGCCGGCGCACCGTACGAGTCCATGTACTTCATGATGATCGTGGGCGTCTATGCGACCATCGGTGTCTTCCTGTTGAAGGCCGCCCGCAAGCCGGAGGCGAACCTGAGCTTCATCTGGTTCGTCGTATGGTCGTCCGCCGTGCACGCCGTCATCATGGCGGTGCAATCCTTCGGCGGCGGCCACCACATGCACATGGGCCACCTGTGGGGCGACGTCCCCGCGCTTCTCCTTGTCGCGGTCGTGCTGGCGGTGCTCGTCCGCGCCGCAGGTCTCAAGCAGCCCGAGCTCGCCGCGTCAGCCTGACTGTCATCTGCTTGAGGCCGCGCAGGTTCGGGTTGGTCGTCCAGGTCGGGGTACCGACCACGTCGATCCGCTCGACGTTCTCGACGATCTCGCGCAGGACCGCCTGCCCCTCCATGCGGGCCAGCTGTGCACCAAGGCATAGGTGCACACCTGAGCCGAACGCGACGTGTCCCGTCGGATTGCGTTCGGCGCGAAAGACATCCGGATCGTCGAACTGGCGGGCGTCACGGTTGGCCGCACCCCACGCGAGCAGTACGCGAGAACGCGCCGGAATTATTGCCCGACCGACTTGGTAGTCGACAAGCGCTGTGCGATAAAAGCTTTGGACCGGCGAGCTGTATCGCAGCTGTTCCTCGATCGCCGAGGCGATGAGCTCCGGCCGCTGCCGCAACAGCTCGAGTTGGTCGGGGCGCTGCGCGAGCGTCAGGAACAACGTGCTCAACATGTTGGTGGTGGTCTCGTTGCCTGCGAGCAGCAGCAGCACCGCGATGAAGAACATCTCGTCGTAGCTGAGCCGCCCGTCCTCGGTATGCCGTGCCAGCCGGCCAAGGACGGTGTCCTCGCCGAGTAGCTCGCCCCTGCTCAGCTTTTCGGTGAAGAACGCATGCATATGCCGAAAACCCATGAACGCCGGTACGAGTTCACGCAGGCCGGATTTCGAAATGTTTACGTCGGCGACCCGTACCGTGTCGTTCGACCACCGTCGGAAGGCCGCTTGGTCGTCGTCGGCGATACCGAGGATGTGCGCGATCATCCCCATGGGCATCGGCACGGCGAGGGTGGAGACCACCTCTGCAGGCGACCGGGCGATCAGATCGGCGACCAGCGTCCGCGCCAAGTGGTCGACCATCGGTTGCCACGACTCGAGCGCGCCGCGGGTGAAGCCCGGCAAGGCCTGCTTGCGCATGCGGGTATGTCGTGGCGCATCGGTGGTCAGCAATATCGGCAACTTCATGCGGCCGTAGGTGACTCCGTCGGCGCTTGACAGCGCGTGGTCGGCGCGCGCGGCGGCTCGGACGTCGGCGTAGCGGGTCAGGATGAAGATGCTGCGATCGGGGTTGTAGTGCACCGGGCCGCCCGCGAGCAGTTGCCGGTAGCGCGGATACGGATCGGCCGCGGTCGCGTGGTCGAACGGATCGAAGTCGGTGAGCTCGATGTTCGGCGGGACCGGCCGCGGTCGTTTTCGGTGCTTCGCTTCGCGCACCACGTTGGCGGCGAGGGTTCTGGCGGTCAGCGGTCCATACTTTCTGGCGAAACGGACGTCGCTGGTGATCGTCATGCGTCTGACGGTAGAGCGACGCGGGCGCGGTAATGATGCTGCGTTGGGACAAATGATTGATATTTTCGGACACGATGACCGTCCCGTCCGACGAACTCCGGCGTCCCGTCGTCGCCGCGCGACAGCTGTGCGCGGTGGCGGCGGAGGCGGGCGTGTCCGTCGCAGACGTGCTGGCCGGAACGTCGGTGACGCCGTCCGATCTCGAGGATCCGGAGAGCGATGTCACCGCGGGCGACGAGTTCACCATGGCGCGTAACCTTCTGCGCATCGCGCCGGAGCCGGCAGGCATCGGGGTCGCGGTCGGAGCCCGCATCAATCTGACCAACCTCGGCATGCTGGGCTTTGCCGCGATGGCCTCCGGCACGTTGCGTGAGTTGATCTCCGTCGGGCTGAGGTTCTTCTCGCTGACGACGTTGCATGCGTCGATCCTGTTGGCGGAGGGGCCCACAGACTGCGAGATCGCCATCGACGCAAGCCATCTGCCCGATGATGTCCGCCGGTTCTTCATGGAGCGCGACATCGCGGCGATCGTCGCAACCGTGCCCACGTTCGTCCATCCGGTGCTGGCCCGACACGCCGACCAGATCCGCGTCGAGCTCGCCGTCGACGAGGAATACCTTGGCCCGCTGCTCGATCGCGTCGCGATCCGGCACGTCGCGTTCGGCCGCGAGCGCACGACGATCTGCTTTCCGCAGCAGATGCTCGATGAACCGCTGCCCCAGGCCGATGCCCATACGTTGGCCGTCTGCGTCGCCCAGTGCGAGCAGATCCTCGAACGGCGGCAGCGCAGATACGGCCTGGCTGCCCGCGTGCGGTCCGAACTGCTCTCTGCGCCTGGGGAAATGCCCGGACTCGACGCGGTGGCCGCGGCACTGCACCTGCACCCGCGCACACTGCGCAGGCGACTGGCCGAGGAGGGAACGTCGTTTCGCGCGCTCACCAACGACGTGCGGGCCACGCTGGCGACCGAGCTGCTCTCTCAGGTCGGGCTGACGGTCGAGCAGGTCGCGCGGCGGCTGGGTTACGCGGAGACGGCGGCGTTCAACCACGCCTTCTCGCGCTGGTTCGGGCTCGCTCCCAATGAATACCGGCGGAGGCAAGTGGGTATTTGATCAGGCGTGACTGATAAGCCTAGCCTGATGAATATGGCCGTCGATCGCGAGACCGAAGACGTCGCGAGGGCGCTGCTGATGTGCGTGGGGCTGCTGCGCCGGCGGCTGAGGCAGACGCCGGTGTCCGGCGAGCTGACCTTCCCGGAGACGGCGGCGCTCGGGCGCCTCGACCGCGGGGGACCCGCGGCCGCGGCCGACCTGGCCCGGCAGGAGCAGATCAGCCCGCAGTCGATGGGCGCCACGCTGAGCGAGCTCGAAAGCCGCGGCCTCGTCAGGCGTCAACCCGACCCAGATGACGGGAGACGAATCCTGTTGTCCATCAGCGCCACTGGCCGACGCGACCTCAATCGACGGCGCCATGCCCGGGTGGAACAGCTCGCAGCGGGGCTGGCGGATTTCACCGAAGCCGAACTCGGGCAGCTCGCGGCCGCCGCACCCCTGATCGAACGACTGGCCTACCACCTCTAGATGGCCGTCCAGGAGCGAGAGACCCCTACCCGCGACAACTACCGGTGGGTGGCGCTGACCAACACCACCGCGGCGGTCTTCATGTCGGCACTCGACGGCTCGATCGTGATCATCTCGCTGCCCGCGATCTTTCGTGGCATCCACCTGGACCCGCTGGCGCCCGCCAACATCACCTATTTGCTTTGGATGATCATGGGCTACCGGCTGGTGCAGTCGGTGCTGGTCGTCACGGTCGGCCGCATCGGCGACATGTACGGCCGCGTGCGGGTCTACAACGCGGGCTTCACCGTGTTCACCGTCGCGTCGATCCTGTTGTCGTTCGACCCATTCGACGGCTCGGCCGCCGCCCAGTGGCTCATCGGCTGGCGGCTGCTGCAGGCGGTCGGGGGTTCGATGCTGACGGCGAACTCGGCGGCCATCCTCACCGACGCGTTCCCGCCTGACCGGCGGGGCTTCGCGCTCGGCTTCAACCAGGTCGCGGCCTTGGCCGGTCAGTTCGTCGGGCTGGTGGCCGGTGGGCTGCTGGCCGCATGGGACTGGCGGGCGGTGTTCTGGGTGAACGTGCCCGTCGGAGTGTTCGGCACGATCTGGGCCTACCGTCGCCTGCGCGACAACGGCGAGCGGCACCGCGGCCGCATCGACTGGTGGGGAAACATCACCTTCGCCGTCGGGCTGTCGGCCGTGCTCATCGCCATCACGACGGGGATACAGCCGCACGGCGGCCACACCACCGGGTGGCACAGCCCGTTCGTGCTGGGGACGCTCACGCTCGGCGTTGTGCTGCTCATCGCGTTCGTCCTCATCGAGTCCAGGGTGGCCGAGCCGATGATCCGGTTGGCCTTGTTCAAGATTCGGGCGTTCAGCGCGGGCAACGCCGCCACGTTCGCGGCGGCGCTCGCCCAGGGTGGCCTGCAGTTCATGCTCATCATCTGGTTGCAGGGCATCTGGCTGCCGCTGCACGGCTACGACTACGCCGACACCCCGCTGTGGGCCGGCATCTTCATGCTCCCGCTTACGGCCGGATTCCTGGTCGCTGGCCCGGCCGCGGGCGCGCTGTCGGACCGGTTCGGTGCCCGCGGCATCGCGTCGACGGGCATGGTGCTGTTCGGGCTCAGCTTCGTCGGCCTCCTGCTGCTGCCCATCGACTTCCCGTATTGGGCGTTCGCAATGCTGATCGCGCTCAACGGAATCGGCAGCGGCATGTTCGCCGCGCCCAACACCTCGGCCATCATGGGCAGCGTGCTGCCCGGCGAGCGCGGTGTGGTGTCGGGCATGCGCGCGACATTCCAGAACAGCGGCACGGCGCTGTCGATCGGCGTGTTCTTCTCGCTGATGGTCGTCGGCCTTGCGGGCAGCCTGCCCGGCGCGCTGACCAGCGGCCTGCAGCAGCACGGTGTGCCGCACGACGTCGCTGCGCAGGTGGCGGGGCTGCCGCCGGTCTCGACGCTGTTCGCCGCCGTGCTGGGCGTCAATCCGCTCGAGCACCTGCTGGCGCCGAGCGGCGTGCTGACCCAACTGCCGCCGCAGAGCCACGCCGTCATCACCGGCCGCGAGTTCTTCCCGGACCTCATCTCCGGTCCGTTCCACAACGGCTTGACGGTCGTCTTCGGTGCGTCGATCGCGCTTGCCGTGCTGGCCGCCATCGCCTCCCTGGCCCGCGGCCGCGTCAGCCGCTAGGCGACGACCCAGATCGCTTCTGCCGCAGGGCTTCCCAGGTCGACGGTGGTGCCCGGGTCGTCCTCCTTGGCGCCTGCCGACTTGATCGCCACCGAGATCATGCCCGCGAAGTCGCGGCGGGCCAGCACCATCAGCCGTGAATCCAGGCGTGATGCCCACGCTGTCGAAGTACCGCAGCATCTCCGGGTCGGCGTCGGAGATGCGGGCCACCGTCCCGGACTCGCCGTCCTCGCACACCGACAGCTGTCGCGCGTCCGGGGTGGGCACGTGGCCGTCGGCGGCCGGGATCGGGTCGCCGTGCGGGTCACGCTTCGGATGGCCCAGCTTGGCGTCGATGCGGTCGAGCATCCGGTCCGACACCGCGTGCTCGAGCACCTCGGCCTCGTCGTGCACCTCGTCCCAGCTGTAGCCGAGCATCCGGACCAGGAACGTCTCCATCAGCCGGTGCCTGCGCACCATGGCCAGTGCGGCCTTGCGGCCGGCGTCGGTCAGCGTCACGGCGCCGTACTTCTCGTGATCGACCAGGCCCTGGTCGGCCAGCTTGCGGATGGACTCCGACGCGGTGCTGGCCGACACTCCGATCCGCTCGGCGAGCATCTTGGTGCTCACCTTCTCCGCGACCACTCCTGGGCGGTCCAGATGACCTTGAGGTAGTCCTGGGCGACCGCGGTCAGGTCGCGCGGGTTACCGTTCGGGCTCACAATCACAAAGTTTAGGCAATGGTCACCTGATCTGGGGATGTAGAGGAGCCCGCGCCGCCGGCGAGCCGTAGGCTTGCCTCTGTGCAGCGCTGGCGGGGGCAGGACGACATCCCCACGGACTGGGGTCGATGCGTCGTCACGATCGGGGTGTTCGACGGGGTTCATCGCGGCCACGCCGGAACTGATCAATCACGCCGTGAAGGCGGCGCGGTCACGGGGCGTGCCGACGGTGCTGATGACGTTCGACCCGCATCCGATGGAGGTCGTCTTCCCCGGCAGCCATCCCGCGCAGCTGACCACGCTGACCCGCCGCGCCGAGCTGGTCGAGGAAATGGGCATCGACGTCTTCCTGGTCATGCCGTTCACCTCGGACTTCATGAAGCTCACGCCCGAGCGCTACATCCACGAACTGCTGGTGGAGAACCTGCACGTCGTCGAGGTGGTGGTCGGCGAGAACTTCACGTTCGGCAAGAAGGCGGCAGGCAACGTCGAGCTGCTGCGCAAGGCCGGCGAGCGGTTCGGCTTCGCGGTCGAGGGCATGTCGCTGGTGGCCGAGCACCACCGCGACGAAACCGTCACGTTCTCGTCGACCTACATCCGGTCCTGCGTGGACGCGGGCGACGTCGTCGCGGCGGCCGAGGCGCTGGGCCGGCCGCACCGCGTCGAGGGTGTGGTGGTCCGTGGCGACGGCCGCGGCAAGGTGCTCGGGTATCCGACCGCCAACGTCGCCCCGCCGATGTATTCGGCCATCCCCGCCGACGGGGTGTACGCCGCGTGGTTCACCGTGCTGGGCCACGGCCCGGTGATGGGCACGGTGGCGCCCGGCGAGCGGTATCAGGCGGCGGTGTCGGTCGGCACCAATCCGACGTTCTCCGGCCGCACCCGGACCGTGGAGGCGTTCGTCCTCGACACCGAGGCCGACTTGTACGGACAACACGTCGCGGTGGACTTCGTCGCGCGCATTCGCGGCCAGGAGCGGTTCGAGTCGGTAGACGACCTGGTCACGGCTATGGGCGGCGACACAGAACGGGCCCGAACCATTCTCGCCGCCCAGTAGCGATTCGGCTCGCCGAGCGTCCCGCTGTTAGACTTCACGCCGACCAAGCGTGTGCTGCAGTTCGCGGCGGCCGCGCCTTTTTCAGAACACTCGCGGACCTATTGATGGAGATTGTTTCGTGGCGCTCACTGCCGAACAGAAAAAAGACATCCTGGGCTCCTACGGCCTGCACGACAGCGACACCGGCTCGCCGGAGGCGCAGGTCGCGCTGCTGACAAAGCGCATCGCCGATCTGACCGAGCACCTGAAGTTGCACAAGCACGACCACCACTCGCGGCGCGGGCTGCTGCTGCTGGTCGGCCGGCGCCGCCGGCTGCTCAAGTACGTCGCCCAGGTCGACGTGGAGCGCTACCGCTCCCTGATCGACCGCCTTGGCCTGCGCCGCTGACGTATCCCGCGATTCCGGCCGCGGCATTGCCGCGGTGTAATATGAGTGCGTTCGCCAGCCGTCGGAGCCGCTTAGGCGGCGACATTCAGATCCGGCGGCACGAACAATTGGGTGCGGTTCTCGCAATTCCGCGTGCACCGTTCCTGCGCGTCCCTCAGGACCCGCCTGATCGGGCGGTCTTCGGTAGTGGCTGCCGGGGAATCTTCTCCGGCCGCTTCGATCGACGGCCGTAGCCGCATCTGGGCCCGTGGTCTACAGGCTGCTCAGCGTTCTGGGCGTGACGACGCGAAACAGCTGAACAAAGACCCAGAGAGGCCTCACGGACACATATGTCTGTTGCAGAAATTGAGGACGGCGTATTCGAGTCGACCGCCGTCATCGACAACGGGAGCTTCGGCACCCGCACCATCCGATTCGAGACCGGCCGGCTCGCCCAGCAGGCCGCAGGCTCCGCCGTCGCCTACCTCGACGACGAGACCATGCTGCTGTCGGCGACCACCGCCAGCAAGAACCCCAAGGACCACTTCGACTTCTTCCCGCTGACGATCGACGTCGAGGAGCGGATGTACGCCGCCGGGCGCATCCCCGGCTCGTTCTTCCGCCGGGAGGGCCGCCCATCCACCGACGCGATCCTGACCTGCCGGTTGATCGACCGGCCGCTGCGGCCGTCATTCGTCGACGGCCTGCGCAACGAGATCCAGGTCGTGGTCACGGTGATGAGCCTGAATCCCAACGACCTGTACGACGTGGTCGCCATCAACGCCGCATCGGCGTCCACCCAGCTCTCCGGCCTTCCGTTCTCCGGACCCATCGGCGCGGTGCGCGTCGCGCTCATCGACGGCACCTGGGTGGCATTCCCGACCGTCGAGCAGCTCGAGCGGGCCGTTTTCGACATGGTCGTCGCGGGCCGGGTCATCACCGATGACGTCGCCATCATGATGGTCGAGGCCGAGGCCACCGAGAACGTCATCGAACTCGTCGCCGGAGGCGCGCAGGCGCCGACGGAAGCCGTCGTTGCCGAAGGCCTCGAGGCCGCCAAGCCGTTCATCGCGCGTGCTGTGCGAGGCACAGCAGGCGCTGGCCGAGAAGGCCGCGAAGCCGACCGGCGAATACCCCGTCTTCCCCGACTACGGCGACGACGTGTACTACGCCGTTTCGTCGGTCGCCACCGACGCGCTGTCGGAGGCACTCACCATTGCCGGCAAGAACGAGCGCAACGATCGCACCGACGAGATCAAGGCCGAGGTGCTCGAGCGACTGGCCGAGCAGTACGCGGGCCGGGAGAAGGAGATCGGCGCGGCATTCCGGTCGCTGACCAAGAAGCTTGTCCGCCAGCGCATCCTGACCGACCACTTCCGCATCGACGGCCGCGGTGTCACCGACATCCGCGCGCTCTCGGCCGAGGTGGCCGTGATCCCGCGGGCGCACGGCAGCGCGCTGTTCGAGCGCGGCGAGACCCAGATCCTCGGTGTCACCACCCTGGACATGGTCAAGATGGCTCAGCAGATCGACTCGCTCGGGCCGGAGACGTCCAAGCGCTACATGCACCACTACAACTTCCCGCCGTACTCGACCGGTGAGACCGGACGCGTCGGTTCGCCCAAGCGGCGCGAGATCGGCCACGGCGCGCTGGCCGAGCGGGCGCTGGTGCCCGTGCTGCCCAGCGTCGAGGAGTTCCCGTACGCCATCCGTCAGGTGTCGGAGGCGCTCGAGCTCCAACGGCTCCACCTCGATGGGCTCGGTGTGTGCGTCGACGCTGTCGCTGCTGAACGCCGGCGTGCCGCTGAAGGCGCCGGTCGCGGGCATCGCGATGGGCCTGGTGTCCGACGACGTCGAGGTTGAAGGGCGAGAGGGCGTAACAGTGAGCGCCGGTTCGTCGCCCTGACCGACATCCTCGGTGCCGAGGATGCCTTCGGCGACATGGACTTCAAGGTCGCGGGCACGAAGGACTTCGTCACCGCCCTGCAGCTGGACACCAAGCTCGACGGGATTCCGTCGAAGGTGTTGGCGGGTGCGCTGTCGCAGGCCAAGGACGCCCGGATGACCATCCTCGAGGTGATGGCCGAGGCCATCGACGCCCCCGACGAGATGAGCCCGTACGCACCGCGTGTCACCGCGATCAAGGTGCCGGTCGACAAGATCGGCGAGGTCATCGGCCCCAAGGGCAAGATGATCAACTCGATCACCGAGGAGACCGGCGCCCAGATCTCGATCGAGGACGACGGCACCGTGTTCGTCGGCGCGACCGACGGCCCGTCGGCGCAGGCTGCGATCGACAGGATCAACGCGATCGCCAACCCGCAGCTGCCCAAGATCGGCGAGCGGTTCCTCGGAACCGTCGTCAAGACAACGGATTTCGGCGCATTCGTGTCGCTGCTGCCCGGCCGTGACGGGCTGGTGCACATCTCCAAGCTCGGCAGGGGCAAGCGCATCGCGAAGGTCGAAGACGTGGTGAAGGTCGGCGACAAGCTGCGGGTGGAGATCGCCGACATCGACAATCGCGGCAAGATCTCGCTGGTCCTCGTCGCCGAGGACGACGACGCCGCGGCGGCTCCTGCGGATTCGCCTGTCGATGCCACGACAGGCAGCTAGCGGGAAGGCGGGCCTGCGAAAGGTCCGCCGCGGCAACGAGTCCGCCCTATCGTCGACGCTGCGCCGGACCACCCTGCCCGGTGGTCTGCGCGTCGTCACCGAATACATCCCGTCGGTGCGCTCCGCGTCCGTCGGTGTCTGGGTCGGCGTCGGTTCACGCGACGAGGGACCCAGCGTCGCGGGCGCCGCGCACTTCCTGGAACACCTGCTGTTCAAGGCCACCCCGACGCGCAGCGCCGTGGAGATCGCGCAGTCGGTCGACGCCGTCGGCGGTGAGTTGAACGCCTTCACCGCGCGGGAGCACACCTGCTATTACGCACACGTGCTCGACACCGACCTGGATCTGGCGGTCGACCTGGTCGCCGACGTCGTGCTGCGGGGATCGCTGCGCGGCCGACGACGTCGAGCTGGAACGTGCCGTCGTGCTCGAGGAGATCGCCATGCGCGACGACGACCCGGAGGACACGCTCGGCGATGTGTTCCTGTCGGCGGTCTTCGGCGCACACCCGGTGGGCCGGCCCGTGATCGGCAGTGCGGCTTCGGTTTCGGCGATGACGCGATCGCAGCTGCATTCGTTTCACGTCCGCCGCTACACCCCCGAACGGATGGTGGTGGCCGTCGCGGGCAACGTCGACCACGACGAGGTGGTCGGGCTGGTGCGCGAGCACTTCGGCCCGCACCTGGTGCGCGATCGCGTAGCCGTGTCGCCCCGCAAGGGCACCGGCCGGGTGACGGGGCGACCCTCTCTCGAGGTGGTCAACCGTGACGCCGAGCAGACCCACATGTCGCTGGGGGTGCGCGTGCCTGGACGGCACTGGAAGCATCGGTGGGCGCTGTCCGTGCTCAACACCGCGCTCGGCGGTGGCCTGAGTTCTCGTCTGTTTCAACAGATTCGCGAAACGCGCGGGCTGGCCTACTCGGTGTATTCGACGGTGGACACGTTCTCCGACAGCGGCGCGCTGTCGGTCTACGCGGCCTGCCTACCCGAACGGTTCGCCGAGGTCGCCCGGGTCACCACCGACGTGCTGACCGATGTCGCCCGCGACGGGATCACCGAAACCGAGTGCCGCATCGCCAAGGGGTCGCTGCGCGGCGGCCTCGTGCTCGGCCTCGAGGACTCCGGGTCGCGGATGAACCGCATCGGCCGCAGCGAGCTGAACTACGGCGAGCATCGCAGCATCGACCAAACCCTGGCGCTGATCGACGAGGTCACCCTCGATGAGGTCAACGCCGTCGCGCGCCGGCTGCTGACCAGGCCGTTCGGCGCCGCTGTGCTTGGCCCGTACCGAACCAAAAAGTCACTGCCGCAGCCGCTTCGGACCATCGCAGGCTGATCACCTACCGTGGGAGCGGTGAACCGACTGTCCCGACGAAGCGTCCTCGTCGGCGGGCTGGCTCTTGCCGGGCTTGCCGCGTGCGCGCAGAAACCCGTACTGGCCGATCCTGTTGAACCGCTGCCGCCGGCCGACGAACAGATCGACGCGCTGCAGCGTCGCACCAACACGAAGATCGGCGTCTATGCGGTCAACCTGGACACCGGGAGAACGGTGTCCCACCTCGACGGCGAGCCGTTCGCGATGTGTTCGACGTTCAAGGGCTACGCCGCCGCCCGGGTGTTGCAGATGACGCAACAGGGTGAGCTGACGCTGGACCGGCAGGTGTTCGTGGAGCCCAAGTGGGCGTCTCTGCCGAACTCGCCGAGGACCGCTCCGAACTCCGGCGGCCAGATGACCCTGGCCGAGCTGTGCGCGGCTGCGGTGCAGGTCAGCGACAACGCCGCGGGCAACCTGCTGCTGCAGACGATCGGCGGCCCGTCCGCCATCACCGATTTCGCGCGCAGCATCGGCGACGACCGCACGCGGCTCGACCGGTGGGAGACCGAGCTGAACTCGGCGATCCCGGGCGACCCGCGCGACACCAGCACGCCGAACGCACTGGGCAGCGGCTACCGCGCCCTGCTCACCGGCGACGTACTGGCGCCGCTGCAGCGGCAGCAGCTCGAAGACTGGTTGCGTGGCAACGAGACGTCGAGCATCCGGGCAGGTCTACCCGAGGGCTGGACTACCGCCGACAAGACGGGCAACGGCGACTACGGCAGCACCAACGACATCGGCATCGCCTACGGGCCGCAGGGGCAGAGGCTTCTGCTCGCGATCATGACGCGGTCGCAGGCCAATGACCCCAAGGCGCCCAACAACCGAACGCTGATGGGTGAAATCGCCGCGCAGCTCGTGCCGTCGCTGCTGTGATGACCCGATGACTACGCCGGGCACGCCGCAGACGCCGGCCGAGGTGCCGACCTGTTATCGACACCCGGGCCGGACGACATATGTCCAGTGCATGCGGTGTCACCGGTACATCTGCCCGGAATGCATGCTCGATGCGGCCGTGGGCCACCAGTGTGTGGAATGCGTCAGCGCCGGGGCGCGAACGGTGAAACAGCCGCGGACGCAGTTCGGCGGCCGAATCGGCTCGGCCACGCCGGTGGTCACCTACACCTTGATCGCGCTCAATGTGCTGATGTTCGTGGGCCAGATCGCATCGCCGAGGCTCGAGGCGGCGCTGACGATGTGGTCGCCCGCCGTCGCCGACGGCCAGCTGTACCGGTTGATCACATCGGCGTTCCTGCACACCGGAATCACACACATCCTGTTCAACATGTTCGCGTTGTTCGTCGTCGGTCCGCCGCTGGAGATCTGGTTGGGCCGGCTGCGTTTCGTCGCGCTCTATCTCCTGAGCGCGCTCGGCGGTTCGGTGCTGGTCTACCTTTTCTCGCCGCTGAATGTGCCGACCGTAGGCGCGTCGGGAGCGGTATTCGGTCTGTTTGCAGCGACATTCGTGGTGGGCAAGAAGGTCAACGTCGACATCCGCTGGGTCGTCATCATGATCGTGATCAACCTTGTGATCACGTTCACCGTGCCGTCGATCAGCTGGCAGGGCCATCTGGGCGGGCTGGTGACGGGCGGCGTGGTCGCGCTGGCCTACGCGTATGCGCCGCGCGAGAATCGCAACCTGGTGCAGGCCGGCGCGACTGTCGGGATCCTGGTGCTCCTCGCCGCGCTGATCTGGTGGCGTACCGCCGAACTGCTGACGTTGACCTGACGGAGCCAGGGGTGCCAGCGAGCGATGAATGCCCGTGCGGCAGTGGGGAAGTGTTCGTCCGGTGCTGCAGGCCGCTCCACGCCGGGGAGCGCCTGGCGGCGACCGCCGAAGAGTTGATGAGGTCGCGTTACAGCGCCTACGCCGTAGGGGACCTGGACTATGTCTGGCGGACCTGGCATCCGCGCACCCGGCCCGAGGTGCTGACGTCGTCTGACGAGGTCTGGACGGGCCTCGAGATCCTCGACACGGTGGCGGGACAACACGGCGATGAGCAGGGACAGGTGGAGTTTCGCGCTCACTATCACCGAAACCGACGAAGTGGGACGCTGCATGAGCGGTCCCACTTCGCCGTTAGAGCCCGTCGTTGGTTTTACGTGGACGGGGAGTTGTTCGGTTGACGACTACGCCAGCACGGTGGCGGGGTCGGTGAAGGGCAGTTCGAGATCGGAGGCAACCTGCTCGGAGAGCAGATCACCCTCGTGCGTCGAAAGGCCCTTGGCCAGAGCGGAATCGGCCTGGCATGCGGCCTTCCAGCCCCGTTCGGCGAGCTTGACCACGTACGGCATCGTCGCGTTGGTCAGCGCGTAGGTCGATGTGCGCGGAACGGCGCCGGGCATGTTGGCCACGCAGTAGAACACCGCGTCGTGCACCGCGAAGGTGGGGTCGTCGTGTGTGGTGGGGCGTGAGTCTTCGAAGCAGCCACCTTGGTCGATCGCGATGTCGACAAGCACGGAACCCGGCTTCATGTGCGCGACAGTCGAATTGGTGACCAGCTTGGGCGCCTTAGCGCCGGGAACCAGGACCGCGCCGATCACCAGGTCGGCCTCCTTGACTGCATCGTCGAGATCGAGGCGCGACGAGTAGCGGGTCTCGATGCTGCCGCCGTACTCGGCGTCGATCTTGCGCAGGGTGTTGATGTTCAGGTCGAAGACGGTGACGCGAGCGCCCATGCCCTTGGCGACGGCGGCGGCGTTGTCGCCGGCCATTCCGCCGCCGATCACCACGACGTTGGCAGGCGCCACGCCGGGGACGCCGCCCATCAGGACGCCGCGCCCGCCGTGGGTGCGCATCAGGTGGTAGGCGCCGACCTGTGCCGCGAGTCGGCCTGCGACCTCGCTCATGGGGGCCAGCAGCGGCAGCGCGCCGTCGGCGGTCTGCACGGTTTCGTACGCGATCGACGTGGTGCCTGAAGACATGAGCGCATCGGTGCACGGCTTGGAGGCAGCGAGATGCAGATAGGTGAACAGGGTCTGGCCCTTGCGTAGCCGCTTGTACTCGGGCTCGATGGGCTCCTTGACCTTCAGCAGCAGATCGGCTTCGGCCCACACCTCGTCGACGCTGTTGATCATCTGGGCGCCGGCCCGCTTGAAGTCGGCATCGGAGATCGCGGATCCTTCGCCCGCGCCTGCCTGGATGAGCACCTCATGGCCGCGGTGGACCAGCTCGGCCACACCCGCCGGGGTGATGGCGACTCGGAACTCGTTGTTCTTGATCTCGGTCGGGATGCCGACGCGCATGACGACTCCTGTATATCGATGGACTACGTCAAATTGTGAAGAACATTCGACAAGCAAGCAATAGAGGTGATGATCATTCGATATGCTGGGGCTGTGAGCGAAGAATCGTCAATAGACACGGTGAGTCGTCCGCGTCCGCCGAAGGATGTTCGGCCGCCCGAGATCGACGACGTCGACCGGCGGATCTTGATGCTGCTGCACCGTGACGCCCGCATGCCGAACAGCGCGCTCGCCGACGCTGTCGGCATCGCGCCGTCGACGTGTCACGGCCGGGTTCGCCGACTGCACGAGCTCGGTGTCATTCGCGGCTTCTACGCCGATATCGACCCGGCGGCGATCGGCCTGTCACTGCAGGCGATGATCTCGGTCAGCCTGCAGGCCAACGCCAGGGCCAAGATCCGCAGCTTCATCCAGCAGATCCGGCGCAAACCGCAGGTGATGGACGTCTACTTTCTGGCAGGTGCCGATGACTTCATCCTGCACGTCGCGGCCCGCGACACCGAGGACCTGCGCGCCTTCGTGGTGGAGAACCTCAACTCCGACGCCGACGTCGCAGGCACGCAGACGTCGCTGATCTTCGAGCACCTGCGGGGCGCATCGCCGCTGTAGATAGGTTGGAGTAATGCTGCACGGGAGGGCGGCAGAACTGGCGGGCATCACTGAGCTTCTTGCGGATGCCCGGAGCGGTCGTAGCTCGCTTCTGGTGGTGCAGGGCGAGGCGGGCAGCGGCAAGACCGCGCTGCTGGAACACATCGCCGCCGACGCCGAGGACTTCCGCATCCTGCGCTGCGCGGGTGTGGAATCGGAGGCGGAACTGCCGTTCTCGGGACTACATCTACTGTTGCACGACTGCCTGGATCGCCTCGACGCGCTGCCGGGGCCGCAGGCCACCGCCATGCGCGCGGCATTCGGCCTCGAGGAGGCGCCGGGAGTCGATCGGTTTCTCACCGGGTTGGCGACGCTGACGCTGCTGTCGGAGATCGCCGCCGACGGGCCGCTGCTGTGCCTGGTCGACGACGCCCAATGGCTCGACCGCGCCTCGGTCGACGCGCTGCTGTTCGCCGGTCGCCGGCTCGGCGAAGAAGGTGTGGTGCTGCTGATCTCGGGTCGTCACGACGAAGACGCCGATTCCCGCGGCCTGCGCGTGTTGCCCCTTTCCGGGCTGACCGAGTCGGCGTCGGCCGCCGTGCTCGCGGAGCGGGCCGCCGATCTCGCGCCCGACCAACGCGACCGGCTGATTGGCGAGGCCGCGGGAAACCCATTAGCCCTCATCGAACTGGCGACCGCAATGCAGGCGGGGGATTTCGTATCCGGGCCGCCGACCGTCACGGCCGCGCTGTCGGCCACCGGCCGACGGGTGCTGGACGCATTCGGGCTTCAGGTCGATCGGCTGCCGCACCCCACCCGGATCGCCCTGCTTGTCGCGGCGGCAGAGGACACCGGCGAGCTCGGTGTGGTGTTGGATGCGCTGGGCCGGATCGGTCTGGGGCTGAGTGACTTTGCCGCTGCCGAACAGGCACGGCTGGTCGCGCTGTCCGACGGCGTCCTGTTATTCCGGCATCCGTTGATCCGGTCGGCGGTGTACGGGCGCGCCGCCGTCGTCGACCGCATTTCCGCCCACCGCGCCCTTGCCGACACCTTGGCGGCCCCCGAGTTGGCCGACCGCCGCGCTTGGCACCTGGCCGCGGCGGCAGCCGGGTTCGACGACGCCGCAGCCGACGCGATGGAGGCCGCAGCCGGTCGGGCCGATCGCCGTGGCGGCTACGCGGCCAGTGCGGCCGCCCATCAGCGTTCCGCCCGGCTCACCGCCGATCCGACGCTGCGCGGCGAGCGGCTGGCCGCTGCGGCCATGGGTGCCCGAGATTCCGGGCAACTGAATCGGGCGGCGGCGTTGGCGAAGGAGGCGGGCGCATTCTGTGGAGATCCGCGAACGTTGGCGAAGCTGGCCTGGGTGCGCGCCCGGGTGGAGTTCGAGCGCGGAACACCAAGGCACGCATCGGAAATGGTGCTCGACGGTGCTGAGACGGTGTACGAATGCGATCGGGAAGAAGCCGCCAGGATGTTGATCGAGGTGGTACGGATGGCCTACTTCGCGGACGACGCACCGAGGCTCGAGCGCGCAGTTGAGCTGGCCGGCGCACTGTCCCTGCCGGCCGACCATCCGCTGCTGCCGATGCTTGACGCCAGTGCGATTCTCGCCAGGCTGCAATCCGGTGAGCCCGAGGATCAGGTTCCGTCGCTGCCGGATGCCGTGCGCAGGATCCGGCCGGAGCGGTTGGGAATGACGGTGGGGAACCTGGCGGTTCACAGCGCGTTCCTCCTGATGGTCATCGGCGATGCGGACGAGGCATGGGCGCAGACCGAGCGGATGCTCGACGAGGCCCGGGAACGCGGCCTGATCGGCGGGCTGCCGCACATCCTGCTGCAGCACGCCCAGGCCGCATTGGTGTCGGGCCGTTTGCAGGACGCGCTGCGTACCGCGAACGAGGGTGTGCGGGTCGCCGAGGACACCGGCCAGCAGCACTCCGCGGCCAACCTGCGCGGCGTCCTCGCCCGCATCACAGCGATGACCGGCGACGAGGAAACCTGCGTCGCACTGGCCAACGAGGCCATTCGCGTTGGCGCGGAACGCCATTCGTCGAGCGTGGGAATGGCGGTGCTGGCGTTGGCGGTGCTCGACCTGGGCTATGCCCGATACAACGCCGCACTGGAACGACTCGCGTCGCTGCCTGCTCGGCTGCAGCGGCACCCGACATTCGCGTATTGGTCGCCCCCGGAGTGGGCCGAGGCGGCGGTGCGTAGTGGTGAGCCGGAGCGAGCCGAGGACACGGTGGCGTCCTATGAGCGATGGGCCGCCCAGCGGGACGACCCCGTCGTTCAGGCCAACCTGCACCGCTGCCGTGCGCTGCTGGGCCCCGACGAGGACGCCGCCGGCAACTACCAGGCGGCGATTCGACTGTACGACCAGGTGAACCGGCCGATGGCGCGGGCACGCACCGAACTGCTCTACGGCGAGTGGCTGCGCCGGGTGCGCCGGCGGTCCGACGCGCGCGAACCGTTGCGCGCCGCGCAGCGGACGTTTGACGCAATCGGCGCCCGATCGTGGGCCGAACGCGCCCGCACCGAACTACGCGCGACCGGCGAGAGTGTCGCGGTCGCTGAGCAGACTGGCCATGACCATTTGACCCCGCAGGAGCTTCAGGTGGTGCGGCTGGCGGCGACCGGCCTGAGCAACCGGGACATCGGTGCGCAGCTGTTCATCAGCCCTCGCACCGTCGGTTACCACCTGTACAAGGCATTTCCCAAGCTGGGCGTCGCAGGGCGCCGCGAACTCGCCGCCCGCGATCTGGTGTGAATACAGTCATCTGACAGATTCGGCGGGCGCACCGGCCCTGTCATCGTCGACACATGAAGTTCGGAGTCGACGTTCCAACATGCCTGGCTGGGATGGCCTACCCGGTGCCCTTCGCCACGGCCGACGATGTGGTCCGGATCGCCGTAGAGGCCGAGCAGCTTGGCTATCACGAAGTGGCGGGCAATGACCACCTGAGCACGCAGCGCTTCGTTCGCGACGCATGGCGAAGCGCTCCCGACTACTTCGAACCGCTGATGATGCTGGCGACGATCGCCGCCAAGACGTCGGTCGTGCGGCTGGGCACCGGGATTCTCGTGCTGCCGATGCGCGACCCGGTGCTGCTGGCCAAGCAGGTCGCCACCCTGGACCACATCAGCGGTGGACGGGTGAACCTGGCCGTCGCGGGTGGCGGCTACCGCGACGAATTCGAGAGCGTGGTGCCGGATCTGGCCGCGGCGAACCGTAACGATCTGATGATCGAGGGCATCGAGTCACTGCGAGTCCTCTTCGAGCAGCCGCTGTCCAGCTATGACGGCAAGTACCGGCGGTTCGTCGACGTCGAGTCGTACCCCAAACCCGTCCAGTCACCGCTGCCGATCTTCTCCGGCGGCAACGGGAAGAGTGCGATACGTCGCGCGGGGGAGCGTTGCGAGGGATGGCTGCCCGCCAAGCTCGGCCCCGCGGAGATAGCCGACGGCCGGGCGAAAGTCGTCGCGCACGCGCGTGAGGCCGGCCGCGACCCGAACGCGATCACCATTGCCCTGCAATCGGTTGTCTGCATCGCTGACACGGCCGCGCAAGCACGCGAGAAGTTCGAGCGATCCACGTTCGAGCTGTTCCGCCGCTCGCTGAAGAGCACGATGATGAAGGACGTCGATGAGGACAAGTACGTCGCCGACAACCTGATCGGGACGCCCGACGAGGTGTGCGCCAAGGTCGCCGCTTTTGCAGAGGCGGGGCTCGACGCCTTCTACGCGACGCTTTTCGTTGCCGACACCGTCGACGAAATGCTGGACCAGATGCGGCTATTCGCCCGCCATGTGTTGGCGGCCTTCCCGGATCGACCGGGTGTGTAACCCGTCGCCCTATCCATCCATGAAGGCTGAAGCGTCAACAGCTTTCCATGTGAAAGGAACTCCAATGAAGTACGTTCTGCCCGCTATCGCCGCCGGGGCGATCACCGCCGCTGCCTTGGGATTCGCCGGTGCTGCCAATGCGGCCCCGACCGGACCCGCGAACGCATCCCAGACAATGAGCACCCTGCAAGCGCAGGGCCTGCATGTAATCCTCAACAAGACCGGCACAGCTCCACTCGATCAGTGCGTGGTCACCTCGGTGCGCCCGGGTCAGACCTTCGCCCGGATGGATTCGGGAGCACCGGGAGCGGGAAGCAGCATCGTCACAACAGTCACGGACAAGACCGTGTACCTCGACGTAACGTGCTGATCAGAACGGCGGATCTTTCGGTGTCGGTGGGGGTCCGGGCGGCGGCCGCCAGTCAGGCGGCAGCTCCTCGGGTTCGAACGGGTCGTTGATCCAGGTGCAGTACGGGCTGGTGCTGGGGCCGCCTTTCAGCAGGAACAGCATCTTGCGCATTCGGTTGCGGTCCTTGCGGTAGCCGATCTCCAGCCTCCGCGCCTCTTCAAGGCGGCGGTGTGCCTCGTTGATGGGCCGCTGAATCCGATTGCGATTGCGGACGCGGGCGGTTCGGGCCGCCCGCTCGCGAGACGGATTGTGGCGGACCGGTTTCGGCGCTTGGCAAGGGTTTCTCTGTAAGTCTTGGCATGGGTGTCTTCCCAAGTCGGGAAACAGGTCAAGCCCGGCCGGTGAAGTTCGGTAGGTCTCGCCCGTCGGCGACGTCCAGATCACCGTGCCGTCGGGCAGTTGTTCGTCGCGCCATCCGTCGTGGAACGTCTTGAGCCGATGATGTTGTCGGCAAACGCATTTGAGGTTGTACGCTACCGTCAAGCCGCCCTTTCGCGGATCGGCGTGGTTGAACGGGATCGTGTGGTCCAGATCGCAGACAACGGCGGGACGATCGCAACCCGGAAAGCGGCACGTCAGGTCACGCATTCGGACATACCGCTCCAGCGCAGCCGTCGGCTGGTATCGCAGCGCTTCTGCCGGGCTGACCGTCGGCTCTTCGATCAGCCGTAGCGTCGCCTCCTTGGCGATCGAGCGCAACAGCTCGGCATCGATCACCCCGTAGCCCTCGATGTAGCCGGGTTGGCACCCGCCGTCGAAGACCGTCTGCTGGCCTGCGATCACGTTGATCACCATCCGCGTGGGCGCCACCAGTTCGTTTGATCGGTTCGGGCAGTCGTCGGCACCGCACAAGCAGTCCAGATTGCGGCCCTCTGACCACGCTTTCATGGCATCGGCGCGCCGCTGGGCGATGGAGCGTGGGTCGTCGCGGCATACCGCATTCGCCAGTTCGGTCAGCCGGGTGTCCAGAGCCACACCAGCCTCCACGGCGACGATTCCGTCGACTTTGACCGTGCCGTCGCCGAGCGCGGTGATATCCAGGTGACGTCTGTCCTCCGCACGCACCCGCTCGCGGATGGCGTCGGGATCCATTCCGCGAACCATTGCGTCGACGGCGTTGACGATCCTCCTGCGTGACCAGCTGTGCCACTTGGACAGCCGCTCGGCCAAATTGGCGTCGAGACGTTCAATGACCCAGTCGCGCACCAGTTCGGTGCGCGTGATGACCAATTGGACAGTGCGCCAATCGGTGTCGCCTGCGGCCAGAACCGCGGCAACATTGGGCAGCCGTTCAGCGAGAATCTGGGCATGCGAGACCATGACGCTGGCCGCCATGGCCGAGAGGTTGCATGCCGCGGCCACCTCGGCAGTGGTGCGTTGAAACCCCGTCACGATCATGTAGCCCGCGTCGGGATCCTCGGCCTCGACCTCAGCGGTCCGCTGGGCCAGCAACTCGGCGATTGCGGCCATCCGCTGCGCCACCAACATCGACTCCTGACGCTGGGAGCCGGCGATAGCCACCACCAACTCCGTGGGCGCCAGTTTCTCGAACATGTGTTCGATCATATGCGGACCCACCGACAAACTAGGGTGAGTGCATGCGAGTGGGAGTGCTGGGCAGCAAGGGCAAGGTTGGTGCGACCATGGTGCAGGCGGTTCACGACGCCGACGACCTGACACTGTCGGCCGAGGTCGACGCCGACGACCCGCTCAGCGCGCTGACCGAGGGCGACACCGAGGTCGTCATCGACTTCACGCATCCCGGCGTGGTGATGGACAACCTGAAGTTCCTCATCGAGAACGGCATCCACGCCGTCGTCGGCACCACCGGCTTCGACGACAAACGGCTGGGGCAGGTTCGCAGCTGGCTGACCGCCAACCCCGACGTCTCGATACTCATCGCGCCGAACTTCGCGATCGGCGCCGTTCTATCAATGCACTTCGCGCAACAGGCCGCACGCTTCTTCGAGTCGGTCGAGGTCATCGAACTCCACCATCCGCACAAGGCCGACGCCCCTTCGGGAACCGCCGCGCGCACGGCGCGCCTGATCGCCGAGGCGCGAAAAGGCATGCCGCCCAACCCCGATGCCACCAGCACCGGTCTCGAAGGCGCCCGCGGCGCAGACGTCGACGGCATCCCGGTGCACTCGGTACGGCTGGCGGGGCTCGTCGCGCACCAGGAGGTCCTCTTCGGCACGCAGGGCGAAACTCTCACGATCCGGCATGACAGCCTCGATCGCACCTCCTTCGTCCCCGGTGTCCTGCTGGCGGTCCGGCACGTGAAGGAGCATCCGGGGCTGACGGTGGGCATCGAGCCGCTGCTCGATCTGACATGAGCGACGGCGCGCTGACATGACCGAGGGCGCGCGAGCACTGCGCATCCAGCTGCTCATCGGCTTCATGTGTGTCGCGTTGGTCGTCTACTTCCTGCTGCTGGGCCGCATCGCGTGGGCGTTCATCACGTCTGGCAGCGCCGCCGCGGTGGGCTTGGGCGTTGCGGTGCTGATCATGCCGCTGATCGGGGTCTGGGTGATGGTCAGCACGCTGCAGGCCGGCTTCGCGCACCAACGGCTTGCGCGGCTCGCCCGCGAAGAAGGTCTGGAACTCGACGTCGGCGACCTGCCGAGAATGCCGTCGGGCCGCGTGCAGCGAGAGGCGGCCGACGCCCTGTTCGAGACCGTCCGCAACGAGCTGGATGAGGATCCCGACAACTGGCGCCGGTGGTACCGCGTGGCGCGGGCCTACGACTACGCGGGCGACCGCCGCAGGGCCAGGGAGGCGATGCGCAAGGCCGTCGAACTTCAGGAGAAGGAATGACCAAAAGGCTGTTGATCGTTCATCACACCCATTCGCCGCACTGCCAGGCGATGTTCGAGGCGGTTCTGACCGGTGCCTCCGATCCCGATATCGCGGGCGTGGAGGTCGTGCGCCGGCCTGCGTTGACCGTCACGCCGACCGACATGCTCGAGGCCGACGGCTACCTGCTCGGCACGCCGGCGAATCTCGGTTACATGAGCGGCGCACTCAAGCACTATTTGGTCGATTACCCCCTATTAGATAGCTCCCTCAACAGGACTCTTCACGGTGGACGAGGCCGTCCGCGAATGACGGTGGATGCAGTACCAACAAAAGGTGAGAAATGATAGCTGCCGTCAACAGCCCCGGCTGCTTGCGATTGGCGGTGCGGTGCGGTGGGGCGGGGCGGATACCGGCGACGTATCCGGCTTTGACGATGCAAATTCTCGATTGTCTCGAAATAGACCACACGATCCAAGTTTGTGCCGACCTGGCGGTGCTCGCCGTCTTCTTCGACCGGCTCCGTCGCCACGAACCGGCGGCCACCATCGCCGGGTTCGCCTTCAGCCCCTTGACCCGGGCAAGCATCCCCGAGGTCAACACCGCGATCGCCCACCTGCGCGAGGTCCTTGGCGACCAGACCTACGAATCCCTGGCCCGCAAAGGTGAAACGATGACCACCGCCGCCTCTCAAGACCACATTTGCGCCACTTTTAACTTGGCCAGCTCTAGAGCGGCCCCGCAGGCTCGGATAACGTTCCGCCGAATCTGGGTACCAAATCCCTCCGAAAGGTCAATCATCTGAATAGGCCGTGGGAGGAGTGCCATGAGCGCGACACCAACATTGAAGAAGGCACTGAGCCAGCGGCAGCTGACGATGATCGCGATCGGCGGCGTCATCGGTGCGGGCCTATTCGTCGGCTCCGGCGTCGTCATCAAAGACACCGGGCCGGGGGCGTTCATCACGTACGCACTGGCCGGCGTGTTGATCATCATGGTGATGCGGATGCTGGCCGAGATGGCGGTGGCCAACCCGTCGACCGGATCGTTCGCCGACTACGCCCGTAACGCGCTGGGCAACTGGGCCGGCTTCTCGGTGGGCTGGTTGTACTGGTACTTCTGGGTGATCGTCGTCGGCTTCGAGGCGATCGCCGGTGCGAAGATCATCCAGTACTGGGTCGACGTCCCGTTGTGGTTGTCCGCGTTGGTGCTGCTGATCTTGATGACGGCGACCAACCTGTTCTCGGTTTCGTCGTTCGGCGAGTTCGAGTTCTGGTTCGCCGGTATCAAGGTGGCCGCGATCATCGTGTTCATCGCGCTCGGCTCGCTGTTCGTGTCTGGGCTTGTGGCCGCACAAGTCGATGGACTTCTCCAACCTGTGGAGCCATGGCGGGTTCTTCCCGTTGGGTGTCGCCGCGATCACCGTCGGGGTGGTTACGGTGATCTTCTCGATGGTCGGCGCCGAGATCGCGACGATCGCCGCCGCGGAATCTTCCGACCCGGAGAGGGCGGTGGCGAAAGCCGCCAACTCGGTGATCATGCGGATTGCGATCTTCTTCGTCGGCTCGATATTCCTGCTGGTGACGATCCTGCCGTGGAACGACGAGAAACTTGCCGCCTCCCCGTTTGTGGCCGCGTTCACCGAGATGGGGATTCCTTACGCCGACCACATCATGAACGCGGTGGTGTTGACGGCGGTGCTGAGCTGCCTGAACTCGGGGATGTACACCGCCTCGCGGATGCTGTTCGTTCTCGCGGCGCGCCGCGAGGCGCCACCCCAGCTGGTGGCGGTGACCCGCCGAGGAGTACCCGCGACCGCGATCCTGGCATCCTCGGTCGTCGGCCTCTTGTGTGTCATCGCCGCGGCGTTCTCGCCAAAAACGATCTTCGCGTTCCTGCTCAACTCCAGCGGGGCGATCATCCTTTTCGTCTACCTGCTGATCGCCATCTCGCAGATCGTGCTGCGGTACCGCACCCCGGACTCGCAGTTGCGGGTGAAGATGTGGCTGTTCCCGGTGCTGTCGATCCTGACCGCGGTGGCGATCGTGGGGATCCTGGTGCAGATGGGCATCCAGGCGGACGTGCGGTCGCAGCTGGTGCTGAGCCTGCTGTCGTGGGCGGTGGTCCTGGTGTTGTACTTCGCCAACAAGTGGTTCATTGCTCGTCGCCCAGCGCCGGCGGGGGTGGCCGCGACGGAGAAGCCGCACCGGGTGCTGGTGCTGGCCAACGAGACGGCAAACTCCGGCGAGCTGCTCGATGAGTTGCGTCGCATCGGTGCGGACACCGCGGCCAAGTACTTTGTGGTGGTGCCGGCCAGTCCGATCGAGACCGGGGTGGCGGCCACGCACGGTCCGCTGGATTTGGCGGAGGCCACCCAGCAGGCCGCCCAGCAGCGGCTGGATTACACCTTGACCACGCTGCGCTCGGACAATCTCGACGCCGACGGCGCGTTGGGTGATTATCGACCGCTGAGGGCCCTGGCCGGCGCCGTCGACACGTTCCACCCGGATCAGATCGTGATCGCAACACTGCCGCCGGAGTATTCGGTGTGGCATCGCTTTGACGTGGTGGATCGGGCCCGTGCCGAGTTCGGGGTGCCGGTGACGCACGTCGTGGCAACCCCGGTCGAGGTGGCACAGACAGCGCCATGACGATCATCGCTGCAATCAGCGCAAGCCGGCAGAGCACTGCGCCGCTTCACCTGGCGGCCCAGATTGCGCGCTCCACCGGCGACAAGGTCGTTGCCGCCGCGGTCGTGGAGCGGCCTTGGCCGCCGAGGGCCGACCCGGTTGAGGACGAATACCTCGGTTACGTCACCTCGCAAGCCAGGCAGTCACTCGAGCGGATGGTCGGCAAGTTGCCCGCCGAACTCGACACCTGGGTCGTCGTGCACCAATCAACCTCTGTCCCAACCGGTTTGACGGATCTTGCCGCAGAGATCGGCGCCGAGCTGGTGGTCGTCGGCTCGTCGTCTTCGGGACTGCTGGGCCGGGTGGCGCTGGGCAGCGTGACCGGCCGGCTGGTTCATACCGCGTCGGTTCCGGTGGCCATTGCCCCGCGCGGTTATCCGTCGAGTCCAGGGCCCATCCAGCGGCTGATGGTTTCGTATGGGGGCCAGGCCGATGTGGTCGGCCTCATCGCGGCCAGCGCCGAGCTGGCCAAACGGTGGTCGGTTGCGTTGCGCATCGTGTCATTCACCGTGCGGTCGAAGACTGCGTTCCGCGGCACCATCGAGCCGTCTGCCGAGGACCTTGTCGTTGAGCAGTGGGCGCGCCGAACTGTCGAGGAGATCACCAAGCAGCTCAACGACGTTCGCTCGAAGATCGCACTGCCCGACATCGAGGTGGTGATCGGATCTGGGCACGATTGGCGGGAAGCGGTCGAGGACGTTGCCTGGGAGGCGGGCGACTTGTTGCTGTTGGGGTCGGGAGCGGCCGGACCGACAGCCCAGGTGTTCCTCGGCTCGGTCGCGTCCAAGATCCTGCGCCACGCCCCAGTGCCGGTGATGATCCTTCCGCGACACCAGACGCCCCAGTAGGTGTGACGGGCGCGTACCGCTCTCACATGGGAGCCGGCGTCGATTCCTTGGCACGATCGCTGATGACGAGTGCGAGCATGACAAGTGCGATCCCGACCAGTTTCGGCCCGCGACGGCACCTGGCCGAGGGCAAGAAATCCGATCAGGACAGCGGAGCGGCTTCGCGTTCGATGCCCTCACCGCAGTGTGGGTTCCCGAACTCGGCACCGCGATCACCCACCTCCGCGACGTCCTTGGCGACCAGACCTACAAAACGCTCGCCCGCAAGGGCGAGACGATGACCACCGCCGAGATTGTGGCCTACGCATGCGACCAAATCGACCAGGCCCGAGCAGAACTGAATGCTGTCTCGAAATAGACCACATTCGAGACGTCCCAGACCGGCCGCCCAGCGCATAGGACCCGCCAGGTCGTTGCGTCTCAAAAATCGGTCTCAGAAGAAACGTCGCAATATTGCGACACAGCGCCGATGCGACATGCGTTTCGAATTGGATGCACCCAATGGACTTCGGAGCCCGTACCCGACACTCGCCGCATTGCCACGAGACGTTCGAGGCTGTCGTCGCTGGGGCGACCGATCCCGACATCGAGGGCGTAGAGGTGCTGCGCCGACCCGCGCTCACCGTGTCGCGGGTCGAGATGCTGGAGGCTGACGGGTACCTGCTCGGCACCCGACCAACCTCGGGTACATTTCAGGCGCTCTCAAGCGCTATTTGGCCGATTATCCCTCTATTGGTAGGCCGGTCGGATAGGTCGCCGCGGTGTCGACTCAGTCGCGCTCCAGCCAACATTGAACGATGTCTATCTCTATTCAGGCGGCTCGGACGGCTCTATTCAGGTGGCTCGGACGGCAAAATACAGTGCGGTTTTCTGTATCAATTCGGTGAGTATTTTCTCATCCCCATGCTGGTGTTCCCGCTGGTAGCGTCCGATTTTGGTATCCAGTCGACCAAAGGAGAAGACCACCATGACCGCTGCATTCCGACGGGTGCCAGCCGCCAGCGATCCCGAAGCGCCGTACTACTACGAGGCTGAACGCGTTGCGATCAGGAAGGATTGCGATGACGTCACGCGCAACAAGTTCAAGTGGTGGTTCGTGGACAATCGCGCACAGCACACGAGCGTTGCCGACGCCTGGAACAGCGCCGAGCGGCAGGCGTTCTTGAACGGCAACTCGACGACCTAAGGAGGCCCAACTGACCACCAGGCTGCTGATCGTCCATCACACGCCGTCGCCGCACTGCCAGGAGATGTTCGAGGCGGTGGTGCCGGGCGCAACCGATCCCGAGATCGAGGGCGTGGAGGTCGTGCGCCGGCCTGCGCTGACCGTCACGCCGACCGACATGCTCGAGGCCGACGGCTACCTGCTCGGCACGCCGGCGAATCTCGGTTACATGAGCGGCGCACTCAAGCATGCGTTCGACGTCTGCTACTACCCGTGCCTCGATTCCACTCGAGGACGACCGTTCGGCCTCTATCTTCACGGCAATGAGGGCACCGAAGGGGCAGAGCGGGGAGTCGACTCGATCACGACTGGTCTTGGCTGGACCAAGGCCGCCGACACTGTGGTGGTGTCGGGCAAGCCGACCAAGGCCGACTTGGAGGCGTGCTGGAATCTCGGCGCTACAGTCGCCGCTCAGCTGATGGAATGACGGCATGGCTGGATCCGTGTCCGTTCGGGTGGAGCAGGCGTCGAGCGCGCGGCCGACCGCTGTGTACGAAGTCTTGATGGACGTCGATCGGTGGGCGGAGTGGATGCCAACCGTGTCCGCTGCGGCGTGGGAGCGGCGCGGGGCACCGGATACGGGCCTCGGTGGCATCAGACGGGTACGCAACGGATTCAGCGTTGCACGCGACCGGGTCGTCGAAGGCGCACGCCCGCATCACCATGCGTACGCTGCGTCACTACCGATTTACTGGCCACTCAAGGATTACCGCGGCGACATTCGGATCGAAGATCGCCCGGCCGGCAGCCACATCGTATGGACGGTGACCTGCAAACCGCGTATCCCGGGCCTCGCGAGGTCAGTACAGTCCAGGCTGCAGTCCGTGTACACGCAAATCGCCGCAGAGCTGGCGCGTGAGGCAGAGCGCATCGGCCGATAACAACACCGCCGGGCCGTCAAACCGGTAGAAAGCTAGCCATGCCAGGTATCGCCGAACTCGCTTTGGGCGCAGCGCCGATCGCAGGCGGCGCGTTGCTGGGCGCTGCTGCGGGAAGCTTCAAGGGTCCCGACATTCGCGCCATGATCTTGAAGGACATGGACTTGCTCGAGCGGATACCCGACGATCAGCCCGAGCTGAAGACCCGGCTGAAGGCGAGCATCGACGAACGCATCAACGACCTGATCGCTGCGACGGAGAAGGGTCGCGCTCTGCGCGAGGCCGCAGCCGCATACGGCGGCAATTGGCGCGACATCGTCGTGTTCATCTGCGCGGTGTTGTTCACCATCATCTGGTGGAACGTCAACCACAGCCGGAGCAACTGGCTGGTGATGTTCATCGTGATGATCGTGTTGTCGGTGCTTGCCGCCATCTACGCGGGCCGCGGCATTGCGCGCGCCGTGGCCAACTTCCTGCACAGGCAAGACCACGACACCTCGCCCGGGTCAAGCACTCAGTAGTGGTAGGTGTCCGACGGAGCCGGGATGTGCGCCGGCTCGTCGACGTCGTCGAACTCGGACGACTCGATGCCGTAAGCGCGGGCCAGGTCGAGGATCTTGTTCGCGCGGGCGATACGCGGCAGGTCCGAGCCGTTGCGGATCTCGCCGCCGTCGCGCTCGAATTCGACGAAAAACTCTTTGGCCCAGTTGATTTCGTCCAAGGACGGCGATAGGCCCTCGTTCACCGTTGCGCACTGATCCGGCGTCAGGCAGATCTTTCCGGTCATGCCGAACTCGGCGGAAACCGCCGTGGCCTCACTCAGCTTCAACGCGCTCGAGCCGACCGTCGGCCCGTCGATGGCACTCGGCAGGTGTGCGGCCTTGGCGGCGATCGTGAACCGCGAGCGCGCATAGGCCAGGGTCGTCGGGTTGTCGCCGAAGCCGGTGTCCCTGCGGAAGTCACCGATGCCGAATGCCAGCCGGAAAGTGCCCTTCGCGGCGGCGATTTCGGTGATGCGCTCGAGGCCGCGAGCGGTCTCGACCAGTGCGACGATCGGCACGTTCGGCATCCGCTTGGCCGTCTCGGTGACGTGGTCGACGGATTCGACCATCGCCAGCATCACTCCGCCGACCGAGGTGCCCGACAGCATGTCGAGGTCGTCTTGCCACCACTGCGTTCCGAAGCCGTTGACGCGGACCCAGTCGCTGTTGCCCTCGCCGAGCCACTTGATCACGTTGCCGCGAGCGGCAGCCTTGTCCTTCGGCGCGACCGCATCCTCGATGTCGAGGACGACGATGTCGGCGCGTGACCGCACGGCAGGTGCGAACCTGTCGTACTGCGCGCCGTTGACCAGCAGCCAACTCCGCGCGAGGACCGGGTTTATCCGCGACCCGACGTCGCCTTGGTCATGTTCTTCGTCCACCCGGATATCGTCGCGCACCCCCGCAACCCCGCCGACAGCGGGGTCTGGCCAGGTCAGGCCAGCGAGGCGCCGAACAGACGCTCGAGTGCGGCCCAGTGCCGATCCGCGGCGGCTTTGTCGTAGGGCGGATTGTCCGGCACCGCGAAACCATGCCCGGCCGGATAGAACTCGACCATGTGCTCGACGCCGGCCGCGGTCAGTGCCTTGTCCAGCGTTTCGGCCTGTTCGGCGGTGAAGCTCTGGTCGTTCTCCGCGCCGGCCACGTACACCGTCGCCTTCATCCGGTCGGCCAGCAGATGAGGACTGTTCGGGTCGTCGGTCACCAGTCCGCCGCCGTGGAACGAACCCGCCGCGGCGACGCGATCGGGCTGGCGGCCGGCGACGATGATCGAGGTCCGGCCGCCCATGCAGTACCCGAAGACGCCGAAACGCGGAGCCCTTCACCTCGGGCCGGGAATCCAGAAAGTCGAAGAAGGCGCCCTGCGTCGCTGGCGATCATGTCCGGCGTCACCGACCCGACCATTCCCATCAACCGGGTGCGCTCCTCGGGGATCGGAGAACGCCGTCGTCATGTCGAACGGCTTCCAGTCGCCGTGCCGGTAGTACACGTCGGGCACCAGCACGGCGTACCCGTGGCCGGCGAGCCTCGCGGCCATGTCCTGCATGATGTCGCGGACGCCGCCCGCGTCCACATACATGACCACGCCCGGCCACGGACCGGAGCCGTCGGGGGTGTGCAGGGTGACAGGGCAGGTGCCGTCTGGCGTGGTGACGGCAGCGGAGACACTCGGCATGGTTCCGTTCTACGCCACCGCTCTGGACGTAAGCTTGGCGGCGTGCCGATCGCCACGCCATACGAGGACTTGCTGCGCGTGGTGCTGGAGCGGGGCACGCCCAAATCCGACCGCACCGGGACCGGCACCCGCAGCCTTTTCGGGCATCAGTTGCGCTACGACCTCGCGGCCGGCTTCCCGTTGATCACCACCAAGAAGGTGCATTTGAAGTCGGTGGTCTACGAGCTGCTGTGGTTCCTGCGAGGAGACTCCAACGTGCGCTGGCTGCAGGAGCGCGGCGTTACGATCTGGGACGAATGGGCCAGCGACACAGGGGATTTGGGCCCGGTGTACGGCGTGCAGTGGCGCTCGTGGCCGACGCCGTCTGGCGAGCACATCGACCAGATCAGCGCAGCGCTGGAGATGTTGAAGACGAACCCCGACTCACGCCGCAACATCGTGTCGGCGTGGAACGTCGGGGAGATCCCGCAGATGGCGCTGCCGCCGTGCCACGCGTTCTTCCAGTTCTATGTGGCCGACGGCAGATTGTCCTGCCAGCTCTACCAGCGCAGCGCCGACCTGTTTCTCGGCGTGCCGTTCAACATCGCGAGCTACGCGCTGCTCACCCACATGATGGCCGCGCAGGCCCGCCTCGAGGTCGGTGAGTTCATCTGGACCGGTGGCGACTGCCACATCTACGACAACCACATCGAGCAGGTCACCCAGCAGCTGAGCCGCGATCCGCGACCCTACCCGGAACTCGTTCTGGCGCCACGGGATTCGATCTTCGACTACACCTACGAAGACGTGGTAATCAAGAACTACGACCCGCATCCGGCGATCAAGGCGCCCGTGGCGGTATGACGACGGTCGGGCTGATCTGGGCCCAGTCGACCTCCGGTGTGATCGGCCGCGACGGTGGCATCCCGTGGCGACTGCCCGAGGACCAGGTCAGGTTCAAAGAGATCACGATGGGCCGCACGGTGGTGATGGGGCGGTTGACCTGGGAATCACTGCCCGAAGAAGGTTCGCCCGCTACCGGGCCGCAAGAATGTCGTACTGACCCGGCAAGCCGACTACATGGCCGACGGCGCGCATGTGGTCCCGCTTCTCCAGGACGCGCTGACCGACGACATCACCTGGGTGATCGGTGGCGAGCAGATCTACACCCTCGCGTTGCCGATCGCGACCCGATGCGAAGTCACCGAGGTCGACATCGATCTGCCCCGCGACGACGGCGACGCGGTGGCACCCCTTCTGGACGAGTCGTGGGTCGGCACCGAAGGGGAGTGGATGACCAGCTCCTCCGGGCTGCGCTACCGATTTTTCAGCCACGTGCGGCCCTGAAACGGATACGCTCCCGACCGAAAGGCGGGTCGGAATGGGTGCGACGCAGAACTTCTCGTATGAGCACGACGGTGTTTCCCTGACCGGACAGATCGCGCGACCGACCGGGGACGGACCGCATCCGGCGGTGCTCGTCATGCACTCGGCGCTCGGCCTCGACGAACTCGAACGCCGGCGCGCGTGCGATCTCGCGGCGCTGGGGTACGTCGCTGTGGCGACGGACATGTTCGGCGAGGGACGCCGGCTGACCAAGGAAGAGGCCGGCAGGTACTTCCTCGAGTTGACGCAAGACCCCGTCCTGCTGCGGTCGCGAGTCGTCGCGACGTTCGAGGCGGTGAGGGGCCTCGACGAAGTCGACGGCGACCGGATGGCCGCCATCGGCTTCTGCTTCGGTGGGCAGTGTGCGCTCGAACTCGCCCGCAGCGGGGCGCCTGTGCGATCGGTGGTGAGCTTTCACGGCCTGCTGCGGACATCGGCACCGGCTGAACGGAACGCCGTCTCGGCCAAGGTGTTGTCCATCAGCGGCGTGAAGGATCCGTACGTGTCGATGGACGACGTCCAAGCCTTCCAGAAGGAGATGGCCGAGGCCTGCGCCGATTGGCAGCTCACCCTCTACGGCGAGGGCCTGCACGCGTTCACGATGCCCGACGTCGCTGACGACGACGTGCCTGGCACCGCCTACGACCCGCTGCTGGACCACCTGTCCTGGGCTCAGGCGACCACCTTCCTGGCCGCGACGCTGCGGGACGCGCCGGTCCGGTAGAGGCGGTGTCGGTGTGGTGCGCCACGATGATGTGGTGCCGTCGACACTAACCGCCGCCCAGGCGCGGCGCATCGCCGTCGCCGCGCAGGGACTGGGCGAGCCGAAGCCGCGAGGCCCCGTCACCCGTGCGCACTTGCGGCGGCTGATCTCGAGGATCCAGGTGCTGCAGCTGGACTCCGTATCGGTCGCGGTGCGAGCGCACTATGCGCCGGTGTTCAGCCGCCTCGGCCCGTACGACCGCGACGTGGTGGACCGCGCCGCGTGGAGCCACAGCTCCCGCTCGCCGAGGCTGCTCGTCGAGTACTGGGCGCACGAGGCCGCGCTGATGGCCGTCGACGACTGGCCGCTGCTGCGGTGGCGGATGCGGGAGTACACCCACGGCCGGTGGGGCAAGGAGATCGTCAAGAAGAACGCCAAGCTCGCCGACGACATCGTCGCCGCGGTGAACGAGCTCGGCCCGTCGACGTCGGGCCAGATCGAGGCGCACCTCGAATCCGAACCCCGCGGTCGCAAGGGCCCGTGGTGGGACCGCAGCGACACGAAATGGGTCGCCGAAGCGCTGTTCGCCTCCGGGGTGCTGACGACCGCGACCCGTGTCGGATTCGCCCGCCACTACGACCTGGCCGAGAACGTGCTGCCGCCCGCGGTGCTGGCGCGCGAAGTGGACGACGACGAGGCCGTCCGCGAACTCGCGCTGCGAGCCGCCACCGCGCTCGGCGTCGGGACGGAGGCCGACATCCGCGACTACTTCCGGCTGGCCGCGGGTCAGGTCAAGCCGGCGCTCGCCAAGCTGGTCGCCGACGGGGAGCTCGAGCAGGTCGAGGTGGACGGCTGGAAGCCGCCGGCATATCTGCGGGTCGGCCAGCTCGTGCCGCGCATCGACCGTGGGACCGCGCTGCTGTGCCCGTTCGATCCGCTCATCTTCTTCCGGCCCCGCGTCGAGCGGCTCTTCCAATTCCATTACCGCATCGAGATTTACACACCGGCGCCGAAGCGCCAGTTCGGTTATTACGTATGGCCGTTTCTGCTCGATGGGCAGCTGGTCGGCCGTGTCGATCTCAAGGCCGAACGTGCGCGGGACGCGTTGCACGTCGTCGGCGCGTTCACCGAAGCGGGGCACGACGCCGCGCGCGTTGCGCCTGCGCTGGCGGGCGAGTTGCGGGCGATGGCGTCGTGGCTCGGACGCAGCGACGTCACGGTTGGGGATCGGGGCGATCTGACGGTGTCGCTACGGCAGGCTCTGGCCTAGAGGCCGACTCGTCGCTGAAGTCCGGCACGCCGCGACCGGTGACCCTGTTGACGATGAACACCACCAAGCCGACGGCCAGCCACACGATTCCGCCGATCTTGGCCAGCGAGTCGGCGTTGAACAGCACGTAGCCGATGATCAGGAAGCCGAGCGTCGGCACAACCAAGTGCACCAGGTAGTTCTTCGACTTCTTGTGCCCGATGTAGTACCAGACGACCGAGACGTGGAGCAGGCAGAAGGCGAACAGCGCGCCGAAGTTCACCAGCGATGAGATCAGCGCGATCTGGCCGACGAAGAACAGCACCAGCACCACGCTGATCGCGCTCACCACGAGGATCGCGGCCATCGGCACCTGACGCGAACTCACCTTGGACAGGAAGCTCGGCAGTTGGCGGTCCCGGCTCATCGAGTACAGCAGCCTGCTGGTCGCCGCCTGCGCGGCCATCGCGTTGGCGAACCCGACGGCCAGCACGTTGACGACGAAGAAGGCGTTCATCCACCCGGTGTTGGACGCCGCCTCGACGAGCTTGAAGAAGGCGTTGCCCGTCTCGTCGTCGCTGAACGATTCGCGCCCGCCTGCGAGCAGGCTCGCCAACCAGGTCTGAATGATGAACAGGAACGCGACGATGAACAGGGAGCCGACCATGGCCCGGCCCGCGGGGTTCCGCCCGCCGGTCGACTCTTCAGCGAGCTTCGAAATCCCATCGAAGCCAAGGAAACTCAACACAGCGATCGACAACGCCGAGGCGATCAAGGGCGCGCTGACGACTTCCGGATTCCAGATCGGCGTGAAGCTCCAGCCGACGTTGGGCAGCGACCCGCCGCTGATGGCCCGCACCGCGATGACGATGAAGATCACCAGGAAGACCAACTCGATGGCGAGGAACACGCGATTGGCCATCTTCAGCGAGTCGACACCGAGAAGGTTGATGACGGTGTTGACGATGACGAACACGATCGCCCACATCCACCGGTCGGTCGCACGTTGCATGCGCGGCTTGGTGAATTGCGTGACCGCTGCGATGCGATCTGTCGGCTGCAGGGCACGGTCTGCCGGGCCGCCGCGGAGTCACGCACCGACCACGACGTCTCCGTGCTCTGGGCCAGATTCGAGGCGTACCGAACCGCCGAGAGCGGCCTGGACGCTCAGCAAGCCGACAGTCGATTTCACCTGGCGATCATGGATGCCGCTCACAACGATGTGTTGACGCAAGTGCTGCTGGACTTGAAGGCGACGGTGAGTATCGGTTCGCCTGCCCACCTGTGGGGCGAGCCATCCACCATGCGCAGCATGGAATTACGTGCTCTACGCGAACACGAACAACTGGTGCGGGCAATCGCCGACAGCCGCGCGGACGACGCCGACCATCTGGCGCGTCACCACGGCCGCATTGATTTCGAGCTCATCACGACTGCCATGCAACGGGCAACGCGTCCAGGAATCGGCCGGTGAGCCCCGAAACCAGATCGGGGGCTTCGTCGAGAGGGAAATGGCCCGCATCGATCACGTGCACCTCGGCGTTCGGCACGTCGCGCCGGTACGCCTCGGCCTCGGCGACTTCGAAGGACGGGTCGTAGCGGCCGGGCTGCGGGCTCTTGCCGACGTGCCGTAGACGAGTTGGGGCGGGGGAGAAGAAGTTCTCGCGGAGCACCTGTTCGTGGCCGGCTCGGTCGGCCCAGAACGCCCGCCGCGTTTCCCACAGCGGCCCGAGCCCGTCTTCGTGGCGAATAACGTTTGAGCCCAACAGTTTCTGCGAACTTATCGATGACGTCGGCGATGTGGTCGAACGTGTAATCAAACGTGTCCGCAGGCGGAGCGTCGCTGTGCCCGAACCCGGGATAGTCGGGTGCGACAAGACGGTATCGATCGCAGAGCCGGTCGATCAGCGGCTGCCACATCCGCGACGAGGAGGGAAAGCCGTGCAGCAGAAGGACTGAAGGCGCGTCGGCCGGACCGGCGTCACGGTAGAACAGACTGAGGCCATCGACGGTGACGGTCCGAAAGCGGGTCGGGGCGGCCATGATCCAGCATGCTTTTAGGCTTCCACGTCGGGCAGCTGGGCGGACGACTAGTCAGTTGAACGGAATGTCGTTGTCGGCCTTGGATTGCTGATATTGCTCGGACAGCGCCGCATAGACGTCACGGATGCGCCTGTCCTGCTCGAGCAACTGGGTGCGCAGCGGCTCGGCCTCCGTCTCGACGAGTGCCCGGATCGAGTAGGCGGTCCAGAACGCATTGCTTCGACGATAAGCGCCGTCGTCGACGCCGAAGACCTCTTTGAGGATCTTCAGGTCGTGCGGAATGCCGAACGCGTCTCGCGAATCCTCGTACGTGAAGAAGTAGTAGAAGTTGTCGAACCCGCACCAGGTGATGGCCGACAGGCACAGTGGGCACGGTTCGTGCGTCGACAGGAACACCAAGTCGCGGGTCGACGGCCGGTCAGGCCGTTCGTAGAACTGGTTGAGTGTGCTGATTTC
This sequence comes from uncultured Actinomycetota bacterium, assembly GCA_963813275.1. Lineage (GTDB taxonomy): Bacteria > Actinomycetota > Actinomycetes > Mycobacteriales > Mycobacteriaceae > Mycobacterium. Next base: position 1,323,338 of record CAWEYH010000014.1, read on the forward strand.
CCCGTGCAACAACGGATTGTCGGTCTCGGCGTTGGTGCCCGCGATCACCACCGAGAAGTCGGACTTGCGCAGCAGTGCCGCGCCGAACACCTTGTTTCCTACCGCGACACCGCGCTCGGTCATCGGCAGGATGTCGTTCTCCATGACACCCAGCAAACGAGAAGCGACTGTGTTGTGCCCCATCGCGCCACTTTAAACCCGTTGCGGCGATACGCCAGACTGCAACGCCGCGAACGCATTGTCCACGACGGCGATGAGATCTGCGTCGCCGTCTTGCGCCCACGCGGTCAGGGCGGTCGCGATCGCGCCGAGCGCGGCGGAGGCTTGCACCGTTGCGGCGAGGCCCGGTTCGGCGAGGCCTGCGCGGCGGGCGAGCGCTCTGGCGAACAGGTCGCGGGTGACGTCCTGTGCGATGAGGCTGCGGCTGCGCAGCACCGGGTTGTCGAGGATGAGCCGGGTGCGGACCAGCACCGCCTCCCGGTCGGTGTCCATGACCTGCAGCAAGCCGACGCGGATGGCGTTGTGCAGCGCGGTGATGGGCGCTTCGTCAGGCGGACGCGCAGCGATCAGATCCTCCAGCATCGGGTCGTACTCGTCGTACTCGACGACTTCCTCCTTGCGCGGAAAGTATCGGAAGAACGTCATGTGCGATACCCCGGCTGCAGCGGCGATCTCCTCCACAGTTGTTGCGTCATAACCCTTCTCGACGAACAACCGCAACGCGTGCTCCTGGATCGCGCGCTTGGTCGCGGCCTTCTTCGCAGCGCGCCAGTCGACGGTCACCTGGCGAACACCACTTCGGGCTCACCGAGCGCGCTGTCGAGCCACGCCCGCAGTCCCGCCGCGTCGCCGCCACGCCACGCGAGGTGCCCGTCGGGCCGGACCAGCAGCGCGTCGCCTTCGGCGGGGAAGGCGCGGAAGGCTACGACGTCGCCCAGTCGCCCGCGCGCGAGATCGGCCAGCGGCTCCGGGCCCAGCATGGCCCAGGCGGGCCCCAGCGCGTCGTAGAGGCCGCCGCGGTCGGGAACGCGATCGCCTGGCCGCAGCCCGCGCGGCACTCCCAGGCGCCCGCCGCCGAGCGGTCCGTTCCGGTAGGAGACCTGAAGCTGCGACGCCTTCTCTCCGATGAACCGCTGCACCCAGCCGAGGTTCAACAGCGGCACCCCGACGCGGTCGCGCACGAAGCGGGCATACCAGCTGTCGCCGAACACGATCTCGGTCAGCCCGCTCGTCGACTTGAGAACATCCTTGGCGACCGGCCGTCGCTCGGCCTCGTACGTGTCGAGCAGACCGTCGCCGGCGCGGCCGGTGATGACGAGTGCCAGTTTCCAGGCCAGGTTCTCAGCATCGCCGATCCCGGTGTTCATGCCTTGACCGCCCAGCGGGCTGTGGATGTGCGCGGCGTCGCCGGCCAGCAGCACACGTCCGCGTCGGTAGGTGTCGGCGAGACGTCGCTGGATCCGGAATGACGAGGTCCACTCAACCGCGCGGATCGATCCGCCGCTCTCCTCGCGCAGGCGGGCGCCGAGGAAGTCGACGAGCTTGTCCTGTTGCGGCTGGTCGCCGAACCCCGGCGGCGCAGGCGCCATCAGCCGCCAGATGTCGCCGGGAAGCGGGAACGCGGCCAGACGCTCGGTGCCGCGCATCCACATCGACGCCGCATCGTGCGGCCGGTCCAGATCGGAGTGCACATCGGCCAGCAGAAACCGTTCGATCAGCGGCACACCGGGGAAGCCGATGTCGCACGCCTTGCGGACGACGCTGTGGGCGCCGTCGGCGCCGACCACCCAGCCGGTGTCGATTTCGCCGCCGTCGTCGAAGTGCACGGTGACACCGTCGGCCGTTGCGGCGAGCCCGGCGACGCGGTGCCCCCATTCGACCGATCCGCCGAGCTCGGCCAGCCGCTTGCGCAGCTGGGCCTCGATCTCGGCCTGCGAGATGATCAGGCCGGTCCGATTGCCCAGCCTTTTCATGGCCGAACCGACCTGCAGCCGGGCCAGCTCACGACCCTCGACGGTGACCACCACCTTGCTGATCGGCAGCGCGCGGTCGGGGAGATCGCCGAGAGCGCCGAGACGGTCGAGAACCTCAACACCGCGCGGCTGCAGCCCTAGGGCGCGAGAGGTGACCGCAGGCCCGGCCGCACCGTCGACGACCCTGACCGTCACGCCGGCTGCCCGCAGCCCGCATGCCGCCGCAAGGCCTGTCGGCCCGGCTCCCACCACGACGACGTCCGCGCCCATCGCGCACCTCCACTCACTGTTAGTCTACTAACATGTTAGTGAACTAACAGGAGCTTCGGCAAGCGATCACGTTAGGGTGAGCCGTGGCCCAGACCGCGCCGCTGCGCGTGCAATTGATCGCCAAGACGGAGTTCTTGGCCCCGCCGGACGTGCCATGGAGCACCGACGCCGACGGCGGACCCGCACTCGTGGAGTTCGCGGGTCGCGCGTGCTATCAGAGCTGGTCAAAGCCCAACCCGAAGACCGCGACCAACGCAGGCTACCTGCGGCACATCATCGACGTCGGCCACTTCTCGGTGCTCGAGCACGCAACGGTCTCCTTCTACATCACCGGGATCTCGCGGTCGTGCACACACGAGCTGATCCGCCATCGGCACTTCTCCTACTCGCAGCTGTCCCAGCGATACGTGCCGGAACACGACTCGCAGGTCGTGCTGCCCCCTGGCATGGAGGACGACCCTGAGTTGCAGGAGATCTTCACGGCGGCCGCCGACGCCAGCCGCGCGACCTACACCGAGTTGCTGGCCAAGCTCGAGGCCAAGTTCGCCGACCAGCCGAACGCCGCGCTGCGGCGCAAACAGGCCCGCCAGGCCGCCCGCGCGGTGCTGCCGAACGCGACCGAGACGCGCATCGTCGTCACCGGCAACTACCGGGCCTGGCGGCATTTCATCGCGATGCGGGCCAGCGAACAAGCCGACGTGGAAATCCGCCGGCTGGCAATCGCCTGCCTGCGCCGGCTCGTCGATGTCGCCCCGCAGGCGTTCGCAGACTTCGAGATCGCCACGCTGGCCGACGGCACGGAGGTCGCAACGTCCCCACTTGCCACGGAGGCGTGAGGGCGAGCGGGTAATCTTGGTGCCCGTGAGCACGAGCGGATTCGACGTAACGGCCCGATTGGGCACCGTGCTGACCGCCATGGTGACGCCCTTCAAGTCCGACGGCTCGCTCGACACCGACACCGCGGTCCGGCTGGCGACCCACCTGGTCGACGCAGGCTGCGACGGGCTGGTGCTGTTCGGCACCACCGGCGAATCGCCGACGACGACCGACGACGAAAAGATCGCGCTGCTTCGCGCCGTGCTGGAGGCGGTCGGCGACAGGGCCCGCATCATCGCAGGTGCCGGAACCTACGACACCGCACACAGCGTGCACCTGGCGAAGGCGTGCGAAGAAGAGGGGGCACACGGGCTCCTGGTCGTTACCCCGTACTACTCACGTCCCCCGCAGGCCGGGCTGCTCGCGCATTTCACCGCGGTCGCCGACGCCGTGTCGACGCCGATCCTGCTCTACGACATCCCGATTCGGTCGGGCATCCCGATCGAATGGGACACCTGCGCGCGCTGGCGGCACATCCGAACATCGTCGGCGTCAAGGACGCCAAGGGCGACCTGAACGGCGGCGGTCAGATCATCGCCGAGACCGGGCTGGCGTACTACTCCGGTGACGACGCGCTGAACCTGCCGTGGCTGGCGATGGGCGCCGTCGGGTTCGTCAGCGTATGGGGACACGTCGCAGCCAGCCAGCTGCGAGAGATGTTGTCGGCGTTCAACTCTGGAGACGTCGCTACTGCACGCAAGATCAACGTGACGCTGGCCCCGCTCGGCGACGCGCAGCACCGTCTCGGCGGCGTGACGATGGCCAAGGCGGGGTTGCGGTTGCAGGGCTTCGACGTCGGCGATCCGCGGCTGCCGCAGGTGCCCGCCACCCCGGATCAGATCGAGGCGCTGGCCGCTGACATGCGAGCCGCCGCGGTACTTCGGTAGTGGACACAGACCTGAAACCGCCGGGGCCGCTGGCCCCGGGAGGATTGCGGGTCACAGCGCTGGGCGGCATCAGCGAAATCGGCCGCAACATGACGGTTTTCGAGCATCTCGGCCGGCTGTTGATCGTCGACTGCGGGGTGCTCTTCCCCGGCCACGACGAGCCGGGCGTCGACCTGATCCTGCCCGACCTTCGTCTCGTCGAGGATCGTCTCGACGATGTCGAGGCACTGGTGCTGACCCACGCGCACGAGGACCACATCGGGGCCATCCCGTTCCTGCTCAAGCTTCGGCCCGACATCCCGCTCGTCGGCTCGAAGTTCACGCTGGCGCTGGTCGCGGAGAAGTGCCGCGAGCACCGGCATCAAGCCCGTCTTCGTCGAGGTCGCGGAGGGGCAGCGGATCGACGCACGGTGTGTTCGAGTGCCAGTACTTCCACGTCAACCACTCGATTCCCGGCTGCCTTGCGATCGCGATACACACCGGCGCGGGCACAGTGCTGCACACCGGCGACATCAAGCTCGACCAGTTGCCGCCCGACGACAAGCCGACCGACCTGCCAGGCATGTCGCGGCTCGGCGACGCCGGCGTTGACCTGTTGCTCTGCGACTCAACGAATTCGGAGATCCCCGGCGTCGGCCCGTCGGAGAGCGAAGTCGGCCCTGCGCTGCACCGGTTGATCCGCGGCGCCGACGGCCGGGTCATCGTCGCGTGCTTCGCCTCCAACGTCGATCGCGTGCAACAGATCATCGACGCCGCGGTGGCCCTCGGGCGGCGGGTGTCGTTCGTCGGCCGGTCGATGGTGCGCAACATGGGCATCGCCCGCGAGCTGGGCTATCTGCGCGTCGACGAGGACGACCTGGTCGACATCGGCGCCGCCGAGATGATGGCGCCCGAGCGCGTCTTGCTGGTCACCACCGGAACGCAGGGCGAGCCGATGTCGGCGCTGTCGCGGATGTCCCGCGGTGAGCATCGCAGCATCACGCTGACGTCGGGTGACCTGATCATCCTGTCGTCGTCGCTGATCCCTGGCAACGAGGAAGCGGTCTACGGCGTGATCGACTCGCTGGCCAAGATCGGTGCCCGCGTCGTCACCAATGCCCAGGCACGGGTGCATGTTTCGGGACACGCATACTCCGGCGAGCTGCTGTTCCTCTACAACGGGGTGCGGCCGCGCAACGTGATGCCGGTGCACGGAACGTGGCGGATGCTGCGGGCCAACGCGGCGCTTGCCACCAGGTCCGGCGTGGATCCGGAGTCGATCATGCTGGCGGAGAACGGCGTCAGCGTCGACCTGGTCGCGGGCAAGGCCACCATCGCCGGTGCCGTGCCGACCGGCAAGATGTTCGTCGACGGGCTGATCACCGACGACGTCGGCGATGCCACGCTGGGCGAACGGCTAACGCTGTCTTCGGGTTTCGTCGCCGTCACGGTGGTCGTGCACCGCGGAACCGGACGTGCCGCCGCGCCCGCGCATCTGCACTCGCGTGGCTTCTCCGAGGACCCCAAGGCGCTGGAGCCGGTCGCGGTCAAGGTCCAGGAGGAGCTGGAAGTCCTTGCCGCCGACAACATCACCGATGTCACCCGCATCGCGCAGGCGGTGCGCCGCATCGTCGGCAAGTGGGTGGGCGAGACCTACCGCCGCCAGCCGATGATCGTGCCGACGGTCATCGAGATCTAACGGCGTACGCCGCCCACTCCAGATCGGACGCTGCGAGGGTGCGGTGGGCGGGTTCGATGTAGTTGCGCGTGTAGTAGTCAGGACCCGCCTGCTCGACGAGCCGCCAGCCGTACTGGCCGACGAACGCCGCGACATCGCCGGGGTCGAGGCCGAACTTCCACACCTGCTGTCGCTGCCGGAAGCGCTTGTACAAGATCGTCGCGTCGTACATGTTCACGCCGTCGATGAAGTCCTTGCGGACATAGGTGAACACCAGTCGACTGTCCGCCGCAGCGCCCCGCAGGAAGTCGAACGTGCCCCGCACGCGTCTTCGGTGAGGTACTGCGTGACGCCCTCCAAGACGAAGAACGTCCGGTGCTCCGCCCGATAGCCGACGTTCGGCGAGTTCGGCGACAAGGTCATCGCGCTCGAAGTCGACGGGCACCAGGTGAAGCGAACTCGGCGGCGTTCCGATCGCCCGTTGCACGGCGGCGTTCTTGCGCTCGATGTTGACCGGGAGGTCGACCTCGAAGACCGGGATGTCGTGTTGCGGGCGAGGCGGTATCCGCGGGTGTCCATGCCCGCGCCAAGGATGACGACGGCGTCGATCTCCGGTAGCGCTTCATCGAGCCTGTCGTCGATGAAGCGTTTGCGGCACGCGATGATCGACCACGAGCCGGGCACCGCCCGCTCACTCGCCCACACCGTCAGACGGCGCAGGGGCGCCCACCGCATCGCGTGAACGAGCGCGCGCTGGCCCGACGGCAGTATCGACCCGGCGAGGTCGTCGTCGACGAGGCGGCGTTCGGGCGGCTCGTACTGCTCGATGGCCGCCTGCACCATCGGGCCGAAGGCGGTCTGGGCGACGGGATTTCGTTCCATCAGCGCTTGTTGAGGTAGCCCGCGTCGACCGGCAGCGTAACGCCGGTGATGTACCAGGCTTCGTCGGACACCAGCCAGGCCACCGCGGCGGCGATGTCCTCGGCTTCGACGGCCTGCACCGGCAGCGCCATGCCGAAGTCGACGGGTGCCGCATTCTCGCGGGTGATCCGTTCCAGCCACTGCCTGGTGAACTCGTTGTTGATCATCGGCGTGTTGACCGCGGCGGGATGGATCGAGTTGACCCGGATACGGTGTGGCGCAAGGTGATTGGCGTACGCCCGCATCAGGCCGACGACACCGTGCTTGGCGGCCGTGTAGCCGAGTGAGCCCTGGTCGTCACCGCCGATGCCGACCAGGCCCGCGGCCGAACTGGTCAGCACGATCGCGCCGCCGTCGCCCTGTTCGACCATGGTCGGTATCGCGACGTCGACGGTGTGGTGGACGCCCGGTGAGGTTGACGTCGACCACGTCGCGCCATCCCGCCTCACCTGACTGCATCGGGGCGATGCCCGCGTTGGCGATGACGATGTCCAGCCGGCCGAACTCGTCCAGTCCGGCCTGCAGTGCGGTGCTCAGTGCCGCCCGATCGCGAACGTCGGCTTCCCGCGCCACGATTCGCGCCCCGGCGTCCTCGACGAGTTTGACCGTCTGGGCGAGGTCGTCGGGGGTGGCCATCGGGTAGGGCACCGACGCGATCTGGTCGCAGATGTCGACCGCGATGATGTCGGCACCGTCGGACGCCAGCCGCACGGCTTCCGCGCGCCCCTGGCCTCGAGCGGCGCCGGTGATGAACGCAACCTTGCCCTCGAGTGACGCCATCAGGAGCGGATCTGGCCCTTGGCCGGATCGCCGGCGACGACGGGCGCCAGCATCTTGATGTCCGGTGCCCCGTCGAGATGCTCGCCGACCGTGCCGAACAGCGCGCCGACGGCCGGGGCGGTGCTGTGCGCCTTCAGGGCGTCGGCGTCGGCCCACTGCTCGACGAAGACGAACGTGCCGTCGGCCTCGTGCAGCGCGTAGAGCTCGCAGCCGGGCTCCTTGTGCACCGCTTCGATCGCCTGCTTGCAGGCGTCCCGCACGGCGTCGACGGACTCGGGTTTGGCCTTCATGGTGGCGACGACGACAACGGGCATGGGGAATGAACTCCTCGATGAGTCGGGGACCGGTCAACTGCTCACCCTACTCAGCGAACCTAACTAAATTTCGACACCTAACTGTGACCCGTGTGGCAGATGGTGAATGTGGGGCATTTGCGACTAGGCTTTAACCCATGCCAAGTAAGACCGCTGCGCGCTCCGGTGCCCGTTCGAGCAGGTCAAAGGCCGGTTCGCGGTCGGGATCCCGCGCGGCCAGGCCCGCGCCGCGCCGCAAGCCCGCCAAACGCCGCAATGCCTCGCGCATTCCGGCGACCGGGCTGGCGATCGGTCGGGGTGCCCGGGCCGGCTGGTTGATGCTGGCCAGGGGAGCCGGATCGACGGCCCGCTCGGTGGGCCGCGCCCGCGACATCGACGCGGGCCACCGCCGTGACGGCATCGCCCTGGCGTTGCTGGGCATCGCGGTCATCGTCGTCGCGAGCTCGTGGTTCGACGCGGCCCGCCCCGTCGGCGGGTGGATCGACAACTTCCTGCGGGTGCTGATCGGGTCGGCCGTCCTGGTGTTGCCGCTCGCGCTCGTCGCGATCGCCGTCGTCCTGATGCGGACCGAGCCCAACCCCGACGCCCGGCCGCGGCTGATTCTCGGCGCGGCGATGATCGCCCTGCCCGCGCTCGGCCTGTGGCATCTGTGGTCGGGTTCGCCGGACACCCCGCCTGGTCGGCAGCACGCCGCGGGGTTCATCGGTTTCGCCATCGGTGGCCCGCTGTCGGAGGGACTGACGCAGTGGATCGCGGCGCCGCTGTTGTTCATCGGCGTGCTCTTCGGTGTGCTCCTGGTGACCGGCACGACGATCCGCGAGGTGCCCGACACCGTCCGGGCGATGTTCAGCACCCGGATGCTGCGCGATGGACGAGGACTTCTACGAGGACGACGAGCTGCCGGAAGTCGAGCGACGCGCAGCCCGAGGACTTCTCCGACGGCTACTACGACGACCCCGCGGCCTACAGCGACGACGAGGCGCAGGCATGGCCGACCGGCACACCGCTCGACAACTACCCGCTCGACGACGAGGCGCCCACGATTCCGGAGCCGACTCGCGCGGCGCGGCGCAAGAAGGCCAAGCCGGAGAAGCCGGTGTCGGATCGCGTCGTCGAGGGTCCGTACACGCTGCCGTCGCTGGACCTGCTCAAGAAGGGTGATCCGCCGAAGCGGCGCAGTGCCTCCAATGACCGCATGGCCGAGGCGATCACCGAGGTCTGCAGCAGTTCAAGGTCAACGCCGCGGTCACCGGCTGCACCCGCGGCCCGACCGTCACCCGCTACGAGGTCGAGCTCGGGCCCGGCGTCAAGGTCGAGAAGATCACCCAGCTGCAGAAGAACATCGCCTATGCGGTGGCCACCGAGAGCGTCCGGATGCTCGCGCCGATTCCCGGCAAGTCCGCGGTCGGCATCGAGGTGCCCAACACGGACCGGGAGATGGTGCGTCTCGCCGACGTGCTGACCGATCCGTCGACCCGCCGCGACCACCATCCGCTGGTGATCGCACTCGGCAAAGACATCGAGGGCGAGTACATCTCGTGGAACCTTGCGAAGATGCCGCACCTGCTGGTGGCCGGCTCAACCGGTTCGGGCAAGTCGAGCTTCGTCAACTCGATGCTGGTGTCGCTGCTGGCGCGCGCCACCCCGGAGGAGGTCAGGATGATCCTGATCGACCCGAAGATGGTGGAACTGACGCCATACGAAGGCATTCCGCACCTGATCACCCCGATCGTCACGCAGCCGAAGAAGGCGGCCGCCGCGCTGGCGTGGCTCGTCGAGGAGATGGAGCAGCGCTACCAGGACATGCAGGCGTCGCGGGTGCGTCACATCGACGACTTCAACGCCAAGGTGCGCTCGGGCGAGATCACCACGCCGCTGGGCAGCCAGCGCGAGTACCGCCCGTATCCGTATGTGGTCGCGATCGTCGACGAGTTGGCCGACCTGATGATGACGGCGCCGCGCGACGTCGAGGACGCGGTCGTCCGTATCACCCAGAAGGCCCGCGCCGCAGGCATTCACCTGGTGCTGGCCACCCAGCGGCCGTCGGTCGACGTGGTCACCGGCCTGATCAAGACCAACGTGCCGTCCCGGCTGGCGTTCGCCACGTCGTCGCTGACCGACAGCCGGGTCATCCTCGACCAGCAGGGCGCCGAGAAGCTGATCGGCATGGGCGACGGGCTGTTCATCCCGATGGGTGCGAACAAGCCGATCCGGCTGCAGGGCGCCTACATCACCGACGACGAGATCCACGCTGTCGTGAACGCCTGCAAGGAACAGGCGGAGCCCGAGTACACCGAGGGTGTCACGGCGGCCAAGACCAACAGCGAGCGCACCGACGTCGACCCGGACATCGGCGACGACATGGACGTCTTCCTGCAGGCCGTCGAGTTGGTGGTGTCAAGCCAGTTCGGGTCGACGTCGATGCTGCAGCGCAAGCTGCGGGTGGGCTTCGCCAAGGCGGGCCGGTTGATGGACCTGATGGAGACCCGCGGAATCGTCGGCCCCAGTGAGGGTTCCAAGGCGCGCGAGGTGATGGTGAAGCCCGACGAGCTGGCGGCGACGATCGCGTCCATTCGGGGCACCGGCTCCGACGGCGGCGAGATTGACCGATGACCAGTGGTCCGTCGATGAAATGTTGGATCTCGCTGTCGGCGGACGTCGAACGTGAAGTCACTGCGAGATCAAGGCCGATTCTTCGCAGAGGATTCACGCTCGGCGAGTCAGCGCTATCTGAGCGTCAACAGCATTCGCGAGTTGCCCAGGATGTTGGGCTTGACGTAGGAGAGGTCGAGGAACTCGGCGACACCGGTGTCGTATGAGCGGCACATCTCCTCGTAGACCTCTGCGGTGACGGGTGTGCCCTCGATCTCGGTGAACCCGTGGCGGCTGAAGAACTCGGTCTCGAAGGTGAGCACGAAGATCCGCTGCAGATGCAGTTCGCGGGCCACGTCGAGCAGCCGGTCGACGATCAGGTGCCCGACGCCGTGGCCCTTGACCTTCGGGTGCACCGCCACGGTGCGCACCTCGCCGAGGTCCGCCCACAGCACGTGCAGGGCGCCGCATCCGATGAGCTCGCCGTCCCGCTCGGCCACCCAGAACTCCTGCACGCCCTCGTAGAGGGTGACAAGGTTCTTCTCCAGCAGGATGCGGCCCGCGTAGACGTCGACCAGGTCCTTGATGGCTGGCACATCGGAAGTGCGGGCGCGACGCACCACAAGCCCGTCGACCTGCGAACCACCGGCATCGCTCACAGGTGGGAGGGTATCGGTTTGGGCAACCGATATTCTTAGTCGGTGTCGGGCCAACCTCACACCGATCCGGTGATCCCTCGCGCGAAGGTCGCGAACGTCGCCAACGTGCTCACCGGGCTGCGGCTGGTGTTGGTACCGGTGTTCCTGATCGCGTTGTTCGCCGGCGATGGCCACGAAACGCCTTGGCGCATAACCGCTTTCGTCATCTTCGCCGTCGCGGTGATCACCGACCGGTTCGACGGGGCGCTGGCCCGCAGCTACGGCATCGAGACCGACTTCGGCCGGCTGGCCGACCCGATCGCGGACAAGACGCTGATCGGCGCGGCCCTGATCGGGCTCTCGATGCTCGGCGAGCTGCCGTGGTGGGTGACGGTGGTGATCCTGATCCGCGAAATCGGCATCACCGTCCTGCGCTTCGCGGTGCTGCGCCACGGGGTCATCCCGGCCAGCCGCGGCGGCAAGCTCAAGACGCTCGTTCAGGCCGTCGCTATCGGCCTGTTCGTCCTGCCGCTTTCGGGCCCATGGCTGACCGGCGCCTGGGTGGTGATGGTGGCCGCGATCGTGCTGACGGTGCTCACCGGCGTCGATTACGTGGTGTCTGCGGTCCGCGACTCCCGGGCTCGCCCCGCAGGTCAGTGACCTTCTGACGGTCAATTCGCCGCCATTCGGCGGATACCGGGAACCATCTCGGCGGCCGCTGGCGTTGCTGTAGTACGACCCAAGTGAAGGAGAGCACGATGGGGACATTGCTGCGCGAGGTTATCGGCGACGTGTTGCGTCGTGCCCGTATCGACCAGGGCCGCACCCTGCGGGAGGTGTCCGACGCCGCGCGGGTCAGCCTCGGTTATCTGTCCGAGGTCGAACGCGGTCGCAAGGAGGCCTCGAGTGAACTGCTCAGCGCCATCTGCGGCGCCCTGGACGTCCCGCTGTCGCGGGTGCTGTCCGACGCCGGCGACGACATGGCGGCCGAGGAACGCAAGGCGTTCGCCCGCCAGGCGGTGAGTGCGGCCAACATCGACGCCACGACCAAGGTCGTCATTCCGCACGCCGTGTCGATGGCGGTCGCGTAGCTGTTCTGATCTGCGCCGAACCGATAGGTTGGCTTCTACAGGCAGACTGGAAGCAGTTTTCGACACACGAAGGCGGAGAACCCATGGCCAATCCGTTCGTCAAGGCGTGGCGCTATCTGATGGCGCTGTTCAGCTCCAAGGTCGACGAGTACGCCGACCCGAAGGTGCAGATCCAGCAGGCCATCGAGGACGCCCAGCGGCAGCACCAGGCGCTGACCCAGCAGGCGGCCCAGGTCATCGGTAACCAGCGCCAGCTGGAGATGCGGCTGAACCGTCAGCTCGCCGACATCGAGAAGCTGCAGGTCAACGTTCGGCAGGCGCTCACGCTGGCCGACCAGGCCACCTCTGCGGGCGACGCCGCCAAGGCCACCGAGTACAACAACGCCGCCGAGGCGTTCGCGGCGCAGCTGGTGACCTCCGAGCAGAGCGTCGAGGACCTCAAGGGCCTGCACGATCAGGCGTTGCAGGCCGCCGGCCAGGCCAAGAAGGCCGTCGAGCAGAACGCGATGATGCTGCAGCAGAAGATCGCCGAGCGCACCAAGCTGCTCAGCCAGCTCGAGCAGGCCAAGATGCAGGAACAGGTGAGCGCGTCGCTGCAGTCGATGAGCGAGATGGCCGCGCCCGGCAACACCCCGAGCCTCGACGAGGTACGTCAGAAGATCGAACGCCGCTACGCCAACGCGATGGGTGCGGCCGAGCTGGCGCAGAACTCCGTGCAGGGCCGGATGCTCGAGGTGCAGCAGGCCAGCGTGCAGATGGCCGGGCATTCGCGGCTCGAGCAGATCCGCGCCTCGATGCGCGGTGAGGCGCTGCCGACGGGCGGCTCGGGCACGGCCGCGCCCGCCACACCCGCGTCGACGCCCGAGGCGACACCTGAAAACCCCATCGGTCAGTAGTCGGTTCCTGGGTTGGCAGTGAAACAGCGTTCGACATCAAGCAGACCCGAGGCATGGCGCTCGCTGATGCAGCGCGGAATCGACACCGCCGCAGAACTGTCCGACGTGGTGGCGCAGAAGCTCAATTCGGCGGCTGATCCGCGCGCCAAGCAACTGCGCAAGCGCAAGTGGGCGCTGTGGCTGGGTGTGTTCTTCACGGTGTCGTGCCTGATCTGGGTCGGTGTCACCATCCTGCTCGCGACATGGGACACACCGGCGTGGGCGATCGTTCATCCCGACCCCGATCGCGGTCGGCGCGGCGTTTCTCGCGACGCTGTCGTTCCTGCGTTACCGCTGGCTCCGCGGCGAACCCTACCTCCGCAGCGGTCCAGGGCCACTCGCCGGCTGCCGCCGTGGGGTTCGGCGGCCCGGCAATCGATGGCCGCGCTCGCCGCGTCCGAGCGTGGGCTGTTCTCGCTGATCAGCGTCATGGAGCGGGGCAAGATGCTGCCCGCCGGCGAGCTCCGTGAGCTGGTGGCCGTCGCGAACCAGTCGTCCGCGACCATGGCCGCGACCGCCAACGAGGTGGTGTCGATGGAGCGGGCGATCGCCAACGCTCCGCAGTCGCGTGCTCACCTGGCGCCGACGATCGCGGCCTTCACCGCACAGCTCGACAACGGCGCGCGCCAGTACAACGAGATGGTCACCGCTGCAGCGCAGTTGGTGTCGGCGGCGAACACCGGTCCGATGTCGAGCTCGCCGATGTCGCAGCAGCGCTACCGCGACGAGCTGGTCAACGCCACCGACCGGCTGACCGGCTGGGCGCAGGCGTTCGACGAACTCGGCCAGCTGCGCCGCGCCTAGCGCTACATCGTCGGGCGCAGCGACGGGATGGCTATACCCGCGAGCCCGCGCAATGTTCCCTTCAACACGTCGTAGAGATCGAAGTAGTCTCGCCACAACGTGATTCGGCCGCCGTGCACCTCGAATACGCCACAGACCCAGAACTGCATCCGCAGGGGACCGAGGACCAGCGCGTCGGTGCGCTCGGTCAGTACCGCGTTGCCGTCTGCGGCGATCCGATGGAACTTCACCTCGAAGCCCACCCGCCCTTTGCCGCGACGGAACACACTGATGATGCGCCTGCGACCGCGAATGCTGGGGTATCCGACGTTCTGCCACAAGAAGTCGTCGGCCATTACCGACTCGGCGGTACCGAAGTCCTCGTCCTGCAGCGCATACAGGAACGTCTCTACCGTGCGTGCGTTGGCCGCGGTGTCCACGGCCGATGTGCTCCCCGTCATGCACTCAGCGTAGTGGCGCGGTGTTGTGGCAGGGTAGCCGCATGCGCGTCGCCGTGGTCGCAGGTCCGGATCCCGGGCACGCCTTCCCCGCGCTGGCGCTTGTGCCGGTTGTTCCTGGCAGCGGGCGATTCACCGACGCTGCTGACCGGTACAGAATGGCTGGACACCGCCCACTCGGTCGGCGTGGACGCGGTCGAACTCGTCGGGCTGGATCCAGAGGAATTCGACGACGACACCGACGCAGGCGCCAAGATTCACCAACGCGCCGCGCGGATGGCGGTGCTCAACGTGCCCGTGCTGCGGGACCTGTCGCCCGATGTGGTGGTCTCCGACGTGATCACCGCGTGCGGCGGGCTGGCGGCCGAACTGCTCGGCATACCGTGGGTCGAACTCAACCCCGCGCCGCTGTACCGCCCGTCGAAGGGCCTGCCGCCGCTGGGCAGCGGGCTGGCGCCTGGGGTGGGGGTTCGCGGCAGGCTCCGCGACGCGATCATGCGGGCGCTGACGGCGCGGTCGTGGCGCGAGGGCATCCGTCAACGCTCGGCCGTCCGCCTCGAAATCGGGCTGCCCGCAGTCGATCCTGGGCCGCTGCGCAGGCTCGTCGCCACGCTGCCCGCCCTCGAGGTGCCGCGCCCGGACTGGCCTGACGAGGCCGTTGTCGTCGGCCCCCTGCACTTCGAGCCGACCGATGCGGTGCTGGAGGTCCCGCCGGGCGAAGGCCCCGTCATCCTTGTCGCGCCGTCGACGGCGGTCACAGGGGCCATGGGCATGACCGAGGTGGCGCTGGAGGCGCTGCGGCCGGGGGAGGCGCTGCCCGAGGGTGCCCGGGTGGTGGTGTCGCGGCTGGGCGGATCAGACGTCGATGTGCCACCGTGGGCGGTGGTCGGGCTTGGTCGCCAGGACGAACTGCTGTCGCAGGCCGACCTGGTGATCTGCGGCGGCGGTCACGGGATGGTGTCCAAAACACTGCTGGCCGGCGTGCCGATGGTGGTGGTACCCGGTGGTGGCGACCAGTGGGAGATCGCGAATCGCCTTGTGCGCCAAGGCAGTGCGCAGTTGGTACGACCCCTGGAGGCGGCGGCGCTGGCGGCCGCGGTCAGCGAGGTGCTGGCCTCGCCACGGTATGCCGAAGCGGCCAGACGTGCTGGCGACAGCATCGCCGATGTCGCCGATCCGGTACGGGTGTGCCATGAAGCGCTGGCGCCGTCGGCGTAGGTTTGATCCGTGCGGTTGACCGAATTCAACGATCTCGTGGAGGGCCAGTTCGGCTCCGTGCGGGGTCAATCACTGCTCGTCGACCACGTGCTGACCGTCTTCGACGGGCGCACGGCCGCGCAGGCCATCGAGGATGGCGTCGAGCCCCGCGACGTCTGGCGGGCGCTGTGCGCCGACTTCGACGTCCCGCGTGATCAGTGGTGACGACTTCGCGCCTCGTTCACCAGGCCCAAGGTCCGATTCGTCGCATCGGCCAGTGCCGCGCACTCGGCCTCGGTGATGGTTCCGCACACCCAGTCCCAGTGGGCGGCGACGATGGTGCCGGGTGTGGGGGCGGGCGTCAGCGACGTGCCGTCCTTGCGCCAACGCACCCGCTCGGCCGCGGCGTCACCGAGTGAAAGGCCGCCGTCGTCGAACGCCAGCGGCGCAGACATGATGACGGCGTGATCACCCTCGACGGAATCGACCGTGCCCCAACGGATCCGGCAGTCCTGCATCACCCGCACCGGTGTGGTGGGGTCACGGTCGAGGAAACGTACCCACGGGTACACGACGAAAACGTGGAAGCTGTGATGAGCCAGTGCATTTCCGCAGGCGACGTCGTCGAGCATGCCGGTCACCTGTCCGGTGAACGCCCCGCGCAAGCGGGTCACCAGTTCGTCGGGGTCGACCTTGTCGAGCAGCGGCCCGCCCACCCAGTAGTTACGGACGACATCGTCATCGAGCGGGTCGGATATGCCGACGGCGTCGGCGATCGCCTGCAGATACGGCCAGGCACCATCGAATTCCTTCGCGTGGGAGGCGAGTTCGGCCTTGGCAGTGTCGGCTGGACCACAATACCCGAGCTCGTTCGGCGGGAACGCGTAGCAGGCGAACAGGTCGCGACCGCTCATTCAGCAGATCCGCGGTAGCTGCTCGCCGATCGGCAGATCGACCACCCGGGTGCCGCCAAGGGCCGTCCTGGCAGAGACCATGCCCGGATGCTCTGCGACGCATTCACCGATCACCGCCGCTCGGGCACCCTGTGGATGCTCCCGCATCGCCGCCAGTACCCGGTCGGCGTCGTCGGCGGGCACGAACGCGAGCAGCTTGCCCTCGTTGGCCACATAGAGTGGATCGAGCCCGAGCAGGCCGCACGCGTCACGTACCTCCGCAGGAATCGGCAGCGCCCGCTCATCAAGAGAGACACCGACTTTCGCGATCCTGGTGATCTCGTTCAGCGTCGCAGCCACTCCGCCCCTGGTCGGGTCGCGAAGCACGTGGATGTCGGCGCCGGTATCGAGCATCGCGGCGACCAGGCCGTTCAGCGGCGCCGTATCGCTGGCGATCGTGGTCGCGAATTCCAGCCCCGCCCGGCAGCTCATCACCGCGACACCGTGCACCCCGATGTCCCCACTGATGATGACCACGTCGCCTATTGTGGCGCGCTGTGGCCGGATATCGGCCCGTTCGTCGACCAGGCCGATGCCGGCGGTGTTGATGTAGATGCCGTCGCCGTGGCCCGAATCGACCACCTTGGTGTCGCCGGTCACGAGCTTCACACCTGCGGCCATCGCGGCCGTGCCGACGGCCTGCGCGACGCGGGCGATCTCGTCGAGGGGAGTGCCTTCCTCGAGGATGAACGCTGTCGACATCACCATCGGCCGTGCGCCTGCCATCGCGAGATCGTTGACGGTGCCGTTGACCGCAAGGTCGCCGATCGTGCCGCCGGGAAACACCATCGGCTTGACGACGAACGAGTCGGTCGAAAACGCCAGTCGCGCACCGCCGATGTCCACCACCGCCGAATCGCCCATGCCGGCGTCGGCCGCAGGCCCGAACGCCGGGAGAAAAAGGTGCTCGATCAATTCACCCGACATCGCGCCGCCGCCGCCGTGCCCCATCACGATGTTGGGGGCGTCCCGCAGCGGTGCAGGGCACACCCACGACTCCATGTCGATATGTGCTCCTCTCGTCTGCGTCTCGATGGTGGCGCCCGTTTCCGGTGATGTCTCAGGCACTGGTCACCTCGAGCCGGCGGTACAGGTAGTACGCCGCGCATGCGCCCTCCGAGGAAACCATCGTCGCCCCGAGCGGATTGCGCGGCGTGCACAGGGTTCCGAATGCCTCGCACTCATGCGGTTTGATCAGCCCCTGAAGCACCTCGCCGGACCGGCAGATGGCGGATTCCTCGGTATGGATGTCCTCGACCGAGAACCGGTATTCGGCGTCATAGTCGCGGTATGCATGGGACAGGCGCCAGCCGCTGCTCGGTATCACGCCGATGCCGCGCCACGCCCGGTCGGTCACGTCGAAGACGTCCAGCAGCATCGCCTTGGCCGCCGGGTTGCCCGCGGACTGCACCGCGCGTGGATATGCGTTCTCCAGCTCGTGGCGGCCCGATTCGAGTTGCAGCACCGTGCGCCGGATTCCCTCGAGGATGTCGAGCGGCTCGAATCCGGTGACCACGATCGGTATTCCGTACTTGTCGCAGAGCGGCGGATACTCATCGGTGCCCATCACGGTGCAGACGTGTCCGGCAGCCAGGAAGGCCTGCACGCGGCATGTCGGTGACTCCATGATCGCGGAGATGGCAGGCGGAACGAGCACGTGGGACACCAGCAGTGAAAAGTTCTCGATACCGCGCCGCTTCGCCTCGTACACTGTCATCGCGTTGGCGGGGGCGGTGGTTTCGAACCCGATACCGAAGAACACCACCTGTTTGTCCGGGTTGTCCTTTGCGATCTTCAGAGCATCCAGCGGCGAGTACACCACCCGGACGTCGCCGCCTTCGCTCTTGACTTGGAACAGATCCTTGTCGCTGCCCGGGACGCGAAGCATGTCACCGAACGAACAGAAGATCACATCGGGCCGTGACGCGATCTCCAGCGCCTTGTCGATGATCTCGAGCGGCGTCACGCAGACCGGACACCCCGGACCGTGGATCATCTCGATCGTGTCGGGGAGTAGTTGGTCGATACCGTGCCGGATGATCGAATGTGTCTGGCCGCCACACACTTCCATTATCGACCAGCGCTGGCTGGTCGCACTCTTGATCTGGTCGACGAGCTTGCGGGCAAGCTCGGGGTCACTGAACTCGTCCAGATACTTCATGACAACACCTCCGGATTTTGCATGCCGGCCTGCTTTGCGGCCAGCTCGAAACCGTCGCCGAACTCCTCTTTGAGGACGCCCAGGTGCTCGAACTCCGCCAGGGTGCGTTTCGCGGACTCCTCATCGAGGACCTGGAGGGCGAAACCCACGTGAACAACCACGTATTGGCCCACCTCGGCGTCCGGAATATATTGGAGACAGACGTCTTTCTTGATGCCGCCGAAGTCGACGACGGCCATCAGCGTCCCGTCGCGGTCGTCGACGCTCATAATTCTCCCCGGTACCGCCAGACACATGGCGTCCTCCCTTTCCCTAGACGGAATTGCCCACGAGCAGTTGCCCCAGCGCGATGCCGCCGTCGTTGGGCGGAACGAACCGATGCGTGATCACCTCGAGGTCCCTGTCCCGCAGCCCGCGCAGCACGAGCCTCAGCAGCAGCGAGTTCTGGAAAACGCCACCCGACAGCGCGATGGTGCGACCACCCGCGCCACCCGAACCGGCGAGGTCGACCACCAGATCCGCCACCGCTTGGTGGAACCTGACGCCGATGACTCCGCGGGGTACGCAGGCACGGACATCGGCTACGACGGCGGCGACAACCGGAGCAGGGTCGATCACCGCAGGCGACCGACTGTCGTCGATATCGAAGGCGTACGTCGCACCGCCACAGTCGCAGTCGCGGGACATACCTTCCAATTCGATGGCCGCCTGGGCCTCATACGCCACTAACTGCCGAACGCCTGCCAGCGCCGAAACGGCGTCGAACAGCCTGCCCATGCTCGACGTCGGCACGCACCCGAGGCCCGTCTTCAGCTGATGGGCGAGCACCCCGCGCTCGTCGTCCGGACAGGCCTGCACCGGAGGCAGATCATCGTCCCAAGCCAGGCCGGCCGCCCGCAGATGTGACAGCGCCATCCGGTAGGGCCGCAGCACGCTGGCGTCACCGCCGGCCAACGGAACGTACTTCAGCTGGGCCAGCCGCTGATATCCCTTGTAGTCGGCGAGCAACACTTCGCCGCCCCAGATCGCCCCGTCGGGACCGTAACCGGTTCCGTCGAATGCGAATCCGAGCACCCGCTGTGACCCGTCCAACCCGTGCTCGGCCATCACCGCGGCGATGTGCGCGTGATGATGCTGCACCGACCGAACGGGGCGGTCGCCTGCGTGACGCTGCGCCCACGCGGTGGAGCGATAGCCCGGATGCGAGTCCGCGACAACGATTTCCGGCCCCACACCGGTCAATGCCTCGAGATGCCGCTCGGCAGAGTCGAATGCGGACAACGTCGCCAGGTCGTCCATGTCGCCGATGTGCTGGCTCAGCCAGGCGTACTTGTGCTCTGCGACCGCGAAGGTGTTCTTCAGATCGCCGCCGACCGCCAGAGTCGGTGGCACCGGCAGCGGCAGTGCGACCGGAAGCGGCGCGTACCCGCGGGAGCGCCGGATCGGCAACTCCACACCATCGACCGCCCGGACGACAGAGTCGTCGCAGGGCACCAGGATGTCCCGGTCGTGCATCAACCAGCCGTCGGCGAGGTGTGAAAGTCGTTCGAGCGCATCGTCATCGGTGAAGCAGATCGGCTCTCCGCCTAGGTTGCCCGAGGTCATCACGAGTGCGGGCGGTCCGGGCTCGTCGCCCGCCAACCCGAACAGCAGCGTGTGCAGCGGCGTGTAGGCCAGCATGACGCCGAGGTCCGGGTTGTGCGGCGCGACCGAGTCGGCGACGGGTGCGCCGGGCGTTCGCGGCATGAGCACGATGGGGCGTTGCGGACCCGAAAGCAGCCGCTGCGACGCTTCGTCGACGGCAGCGATGCGGCGTGCGGTCGTCAGGTCGGCGACCATGACCGCGAACGGCTTGTCGCCGCGTCGTTTTCGGCTTCGCAGTTCGGCAACCGCGCGCTCGTTGCCTGCGTCGCAGGCCAGGTGGTATCCGCCGATGCCCTTGACGGCGAGCACGCCACCGTCGCGTAGCAGCATGCGGGCCTGGCTCAGCGCCGACTCGCCAAGGGTGACGCCGCCGTCGCGTACGCGGTAGCGCAGCGTCGGCCCGCAGTTCGGGCAGCAGACCGGCTGGGCATGGAACCGCCGGTCGGCCGGATCGTGGTATTCGCTTGCGCAGTCGGCACACATCGGGAAGTCGGCCATGGTGGTGGAGGCGCGGTCGTAGGGCAGCGACGAGATGATCGTGAAGCGCGGGCCGCAGTTCGTGCAGTTGACGAAGGCGTGCCGGTGGCGCCGGTTGTCGGGGTCGCGCTGTTCGGCGGCGCACTCGGCGCACATGGCGACGTCGGGGGAGGCCAGCGTGCGGCCACCGTCGGACCGCGACGTGTCGGCGATGACAAAGCCGGTGCCGCCGACGACGGGGATATCCTGCGTCTCAATCGATTCGATGACGGCCAGGGGAGGGGCGCTGTCGGCCAGCCGCATCAGGAAGTCGTCGAGCGCCAACGCGTCGCCTTCGACTTCGATGATGGCGCCCGCGCTGTCGTTGCGCACGGAGCCGGTGAGGCCGAGCGTGGCCGCGCACGATGTAGACGAACGGCCGGAATCCGACGCCCTGTACGACGCCGCGTACGCAGATCCGCAGCCTGCGGCGCCCGGTCACGGGAAGGCCTCCATGTCCGGGTCGCGGCCGCGGCCCATCATCTCGAGCCCGGCCATCGCCGCGTCGGCGCCGGCCTTGTCGGTCTTCTCGACGACGAAGCCCATGTGGATGATCACCCAGTCGCCCGGGCAGAACGTCTCCTCGGGCAGCATGCCGATGTTGACCTTGCGATTCTCGCCCGCCACGTCGACGAGTGCGAGCTGGTCGCCGTAGCCCTCGAGCATCTGCACGACCTGACCGGGAATTCCCAAGCACATGGCTCAGCCCTTCCGTACCGGCGTCAGCAATCGTGCCACCACGTCCTCGATCGCCTTGACTGCGTCGGGGACGGCGGCCGCCACCGCATCGGACAGGCCCATGCCCTCGTCGATGTTGTCGACCTCGCACCCGATCACGACGGTGTACGGCGGTGTGCCGCCGAGTGCGGCCAGGCTGGCGAACACGGCTGCGGGGTCCATCGCGTGCGCGTCCAGACCTATTCCGGCCGTCAGCGTTTCGTGGTCGGCCTCGAACACGTGCACAGTGCCGGCTGCGCCGCGGTTGGGCAGCGCGTCGACGAGAACCAGCGCCTCGCAGCCGTCGAGCAGGTCGTAGGCCAGGTGCATACCCCGTATTCCGTAGTCGAGCACTCGAACGCGCGGACCCGCGACGTGCTCTGGGACATGGCGCATCACCTCGGGTCCGAATCCGTCGTCGCCGAGGAAGATGTTGCCGATACCGGCTACCAGTATTTGGGACGTATCGTCGCTCCTTGTTTATCTACATACGGCGAATCTTCATGTAGCGCCGGGCATCTGGGATGGAGACGCAGGCCGACGACCACGCCACCAAGGACGACGGCCGCAATGACGCCCACTGCGATCCAGCCCACTACGTCCATGTCGGATTCCTTTCACTCAACGGTTCGACCTCATCGGGTGCGAAGTACAGGTAGCGGCCGTACCACTCGTGCAGGTCGGCGGCCGGATCGTCCTCGACGACGACACCGACGTGCTGGTCACCGTCGACAGTCTCGTGCACCGAGGTGACCCGCGCGATCCGGTCGGCGAAGAACAGGTCCTGCGCGTCGGCCCGGCGCGACGGGTGCAGCCGGACCCTGCTGCCGCGGCTCACCCGCACGCCGTTCACCAGCACGGCGTCGATATCGGGTTGTACCGCGTTGTCGGCCAACGGATCCCACCAATCGATCCCTTCCGGGATCTCGGGGATCAGGCCGGCCTTTTCGCCGACGGCGTGCGGATTGCGCAGCACGCCGTGCAGGTTGAGCATCGCCTCCGGAGACATCGAGTCGCAGCGGTCGATGATCTGCGCGGCCAGCGGATCGGTGGCCCTGGCCGTCGCCTTCTCCTCGTCGGTCATCGTCATGATGCGCAGCGTGAGGATCTCGTCGATCTCGGTGGAGTCGTACAGCGCACCCTCGCTCTGCTCCGCGATCTCGGGGTGGTCGTAGAGGATGATCGGCGACACCAGCACAAGGGCGTGGTCGCCGGGCGGTCCGGCGAGAACCGGAAAGCAGCGATGGTGCCGGCATCGGGCGACGGCGCTGTCGGCCGATGCCGGTGGCTCGAGCAGCGACACGAAGTCGCCGCCTGCGATCTCGGCGACGAGGTGGGTGCCGATCAGGGATACCGCGATGGCCCCGTCTTTGTCGTCCGCGGGCGGCGCCGTGTTGTGCACCGCCAATGTCAGGCGCACCAGCCGGTCGTCGGGTTCTGCCGTGATCTCCAGTTGCGCGTGCAGGGCGCGACGGGTGCGAACCAGCCTGCCGCTGTCGACGTACTCGATGTCGGTTCCCGCGCCGACCTCGATCGCGAGCTTCTGCGGCAGATCGTTTTCGATGTCGAACGGTCCGAACGAGATCTCCCGTTCCACTGCCTCATCCCAGCGCAGCCATGAACGCGACCCGGACACGAGCTCGTCGACGGGCTCGAACCGCCCGCCGCCCACATCCTTCTCCACGCCGCGATGCTGCAGTTGAAGGAAGCGCACCACGACCGACAACATCGGGTTCGCCTGGGCCGCGACGAGCACCTGCGCGGACAGCGAGTCGTCCTCGCCGATGCCGGTGTCGGCGGCGCCTGCCGGCCCGAGTACCCCGAACTGCCAGCGCGTCTGGTTCTTTCGCGAGTCTGCGCGATACGGGTAGAGCAGATAGCCCTCGTAGAGCACCGCGTCGGCGACGGCGCGGGCGCGGTCCCAGCTCGCGGTCATCGGATCTCCTCCGTCGAACTGGCCGCAAGCAGAGAGGTGACCGCCTCGTCGAGGGATAGCAGCCCGTGCGCCGAGCGGTAGGCGACCAGCGCATCGATGGTGTCGCGGTCCATGCGCAGCCAGCCGGTGTTCGGATAGTGCTGCCGGATCAGGTCGCGCCACACCGACACCGGCATCTCGAAGCGGTCCTCGCGGTCCCACGGCACCTGCTGGACCGCGAAGCCCCGTGCGCCCTGGAAGAAAATCGTTCCGCTGAAAAGGAACAGCAGCGGAACGGAGCCGTCGCGAAGCGCGTGCAGATACTTGGCAGCAGCCACCTCGAAGTCATACGTGCACTCCAGCGGGAGGTTCACCTGTGTGGCGCCGCTGAATCCCTGCACCATCGCCGTGGTCTGCAGCCACTGGAAGGTGTGCACGGTGGTGGCCCAGCGATCGCGGGGGCCGAAAAGGTCGAGCGAGCCCCGCGGCCTCCTCATCGGAGTAGCCGCGCCGCATCGGTTCGATGCGCACCTGGCAGCGCAGCGCGATCGCGTGGATGGGATCGTCGCCGACCTGCGGCGATGCCCAACCGGCATTCAGTACCGGGGTGACCGCGATAGGCCTCCGGTTCGATGCCGACGACGGCGAAGGTCACGTCGTTCATCGCGCGACGACCTTGCTTCTTGCGTCGAGGATTTCGAAGAACTCGTCGATGAACTTCCGCACCTGCTGTCCGCCGTCGAAGCCGTGCCACAGCAGTCGCAACCGGCCGACGAACTCATAGCAGGTGTCGATGGGCAGCAGATAGCTCTGCGGCGCGGCGGTTTCGTCGTCGGGCAGCCGGACCAGAACGGCCTCGGTGTCGTCGGCGAGCATGTCCACCCGCGGATCGGCCGTGCGAATGTCGTTCCAGGCGTTGAGGTCCAGCTCCGATTCGGTAGCGCCTGCCGGTCCCGGATAGAACGCCACCATACGGTCCAGCGCCGAGTTCCTGAAGAAGAACGCCAGCCCCACCGGTATCTGGAGTGCCTCCCAGTGCAGCCGGTCCAGGGCGAACTCCGGGAAGACCAGATAGCGATCGGGGACGGCCCGGTAGCGCAGCTCCGCGTCGGTGTCGGTGAACAGCAGGTAGCAACCGCGGCAGACGCACATCAACTGTCTGCCTTCGACATTCACCACGTGCTGGTGCTCGTCGGCGATCGCCTCCGCGCACATCTCGCAGCGCTCACCGGCGGGCTGCGGATCCGCCCTTGCGGCCCGGATCCGGGCAAGAACGTCGTACGCACCGGTCATGACGCCACCGCCTCGGCGACCGCCATCGACAGCACTCCGTCGCGTTCCAGCAGCGGAATCGGTTCGAGATGGGCTTCGGCACTGCCGTTTCCGTCGATGCAGGCGCCCGCGTGCACGACGTCGAAATGCGCATGGCACCGCGGGCACCGCAGGACGGCCTCGTTGCCTGCCGCTCCCAGGCGGCGGTGCAGCACCGCACCCGCGAGCGACTCGCCGCAGCTTCCGCAGCGGTCCCGGTAGGCGAACAGCTGGTCGCCCACCCGACAGGCCAGCACGATCGTGCCCGCAACCTCGAACCCGCCGACCTCGCCTGCAGCGAGGTCGGCGACGTCGGGTGTCGGGTGCCACACGTGCCCTTGCGGCTGCGTGCGTACCCGGCTCATCAGGCTGTCCGCCGGAATCACCGCAGCCGTCTGTCTCGGTCTCCGCGGCAACCACTTCGATGGACGAGATCTCCGGCGCGGCGGCCCGCACCGCATCCTCGACCGCCAGCTCGAGGGTGACCGCCGATGACGGGCAGCTCTTGCAGCTTCCGGCGAACTGCAGGCGGACGACCTCGCCGTCGACCTCGAGCAGATGGACGTCCCCGCCGTGTGACCCGAGATAGGGCCGCACGCTGTCCAATGCGTCCTCGATGCGGCGGTCGACGCTCGTGCGGATGCAACCCGTGCACCAACAGATGCTGGCGACGAGGTCGTCGGAGGCGAACGCATCGGCCAATTGCGGGTTCGCGTTCACCGCCATGGTGATCATCCGCTCGAGACCGGCCCCGTAGAGATCGGTTACCTCACGGACCAACTGCTCCGCGCGCTCGTGTGCGACGGCGCCGCCCGCTGCGCTGGCGTCGAGGAGGCTCTGTATCCGATCGCCCGCGTTGCGCCACTGCGCGTCTTGTTCGGGATCATCCGGGCGATGCGGCATATGTCATTCCCCGGTGACGGACTGGGTGGGGGAGTGCAACCTCTCGAGCGTCTTCCCCTTGCCCAGGTACATGTGCACGCCGCAGGGCAGACACGGATCGAAACTGCGCACCGTGCGCATGATGTCGATGCCCTTGAAGTGCTCCCGGTCGTTCTCCTCGAAGATCGGCTGACCTTGAACCGCGTCCTCGTAGGGGCCAGGCGTGCCGTAGCTGTCCCGAGGATTGGCGTTCCACGGCGTCGGGGGATACGGATGGTAGTTCGCGATCTTGCCGTCGCGAATGACCATGTGGTGGCTCAGCACCCCGCGCACCGCCTCGGTGAACCCGCAGCCGATGCCCTCGTCGGGCACCTCGAACTTCTCCCAGGTCTTGGTGCGACCCGCGCGAATCTCGACCAGTGCCTTCTCGGCGAAATGCAGCGCGCAAGCGGCGGCGTAGGCCTGGAAGTACGTCCGCGCGCGGTTGCGCTCGATCGTGTTGCTGCCGTACTGCGGCACCTTCCACTCCAACGAAACCGGGCCCTTCAGCGCGGTCTTCGGCAGGTTGATCTGCACGCTGTTGCCGGTGGCCTTGACATAGCCGATGTCGACAAGACCCGCCAGCGCCGTCGACCACAGCCGGGCCAGCGGCCCGCCACCGGTGTCCAGCGCCAGGTGGTCCGTGCCGTCGAACCAGCGCGGGGACATCACCCAGCTGTAGTTCGAATCGAAGTCCCGCTTCTGCGGGCGCGGGTTGGTGTGCTGATTCCACGGGTGACGCCGGTCCACCGGATTGCCCAGCGGATCTGACTTGACGAACATCTCCTGGTCGGACCAGTCGTCGTAATAGGAGTGGCCCAACAGGATCCGGATACCGAGGTTGATGTCCACCAGCGAATGGGTGTGCAGCTTGCCGTCGATCACCACGCCGGGCGTGACGAACATGGCGTTGCCCCACTTCTCCATGTCCTTATAGGCGAAGTTGCAGACCTCCGGGTCCTGGAACGAGCCCCAGCAGCCGAGCAGGGTGCGGCGCAGACCAACCTGGTCGTAGCCGGGCAGCGCCTCGTAGAAGAAGTCGAACAGGTCGTCGTGCATCGGTACGACCGACTTCATGAACTCGACGTAGCGCATCAGCCGGCTCATGTAGTCGGTCATCAACTGGATGGTGGCCGTGGTGCCGATGCCGCCCGGGTACAGCGTGGACGGATGGACGTGCCGACCTTCCATCAGGCAGAACATCTCTCGCGTCCACCGGCTGACCTGCAGCGCCTCCCGGTAGAACTCGCCCGTGAACGGGTTGAGGGCACGCATGATGTCGGCGATCGTTCGATAACCGTGCATGTCTGCGTGCGGCGCCTGCGTGTTCTCCGCCTTGGCGAGCACGCCTGGATTGGTTTCGGACACCATCTTCTCGCAGTAGTCCACGCCGACCAGATTCTCCTGGAAGATGTTGTGGTCGAACATGTATTCCGCGGCTTCGCCGAGGTTGATCAGCCACTCGCCCAGGTGTGGCGGCTGGACGCCGTAGGCCATGTTCTGGCGTGTAGACCGAGCACGTGGCAGTGGTTGTCACCGCAGATACCGCAGATGCGGCTGGTGATGAAGTGCGCGTCGCGAGGGTCCTTGCCCTTCATGAATATCGAGTAGCCGCGGAAGATCGACGACGTGCTGTGGCATTCCACCACTTCTTTGTTCTCGAAGTCGATCTTGGTGTAGATGCCGAGGCTGCCGACGATTCGGGTGATCGGATCCCACGCCATCTCGACTAGCTGGCCTGGATCACGCTTGACGTGTGACGGCTCGGGGATGATCGTTGTCATCGAAAAATTCTCTCTCTATGTGTGGACCACTGCGCCACAGGGCATTTCGCTTCTAACCGGGCTGTCGCCCGCCGTGTGCCGAAGGGGGACTCGCACCTACCAGGTGCGAGTCGCTCCGGTGGTGAGTTTCGTGCCGGGCTGGCGCCACTTCGGTTCTTTGTCGACGGTGCGGCCGGTGACGTGACGCAGGCTGCGGATCATCGACCCGTACAGACCCGATGCCGTTGACGACAGCTTGCCGCCCGGGGGTTCGTCCATGAACGGCATGAACTTGTCCGGGAAGCCGGGCATCGTGCAGCCGATGCAGATGCCGCCGACGTTCGGGCAGCCACCGATACCGTTGATCCAACCGCGTTTGGGCACGTTGCATTTGACGACAGGGCCCCAGCAGCCGAGCTTCACGATGCACTTGGGCGAGCCGTACTCTGTCGCGAAATCGCCCTGCTCGTAGTAGCCGCCCCTGTCACACCCCTCGTGCACGGTTGCACCGAACAGCCACTTCGGCCGCAGCGCCTCGTCAAGCGGAATCATCGGTGCCTGGTCGGTCGCCATGTAGAGCAGGTAGGTGAGCGTTTCGGCCAGATTGTCCGGATGGATCGGGCAGCCGGGCACGCAGACGATCGGAATGCCCGCCTTGCTCTTCCAGTCCCAGCCCAGATAGTCAGGCACACCCATGGCGCCGGTCGGGTTGCCCGCCATCGCGTGTATGCCGCCGTATGTCGCACAGGTTCCGACCGCGACGATCGCGGTGGCTTTCGGCGCGAGCCGGTCCAGCCATTCGCTGGTCGTCATCGGCTGATTGGTCTCGGGGTTGTTGCCGAACCCGCACCAGTAGCCTTCGTCATGGAGCTGCTCATTCGGGATTGAACCCTCGACGACCAGCACGAACGGTTCCAATTCTCCCCGTTCGGCCTTGAAGAACCATTCGAGGAAGTCGTCCGCACCGCCGTTTGGTCCGCACTCGAAATCGATAAGGGGCCAGTGCACGGCGATCTTCGGCAAGCCGGGGAGCGCGCCAAGCGCGATCTCCTCGATGCTTGGTTGCGTGGCGGCAGTCAGCGCCACAGAATCGCCGTCACAACTCAAACCCGCATTGATCCAAAGAACATGGATCAAGGCTTCTTCCGCTTTGACTGCTGCCTCACTTGGCATATGTCACAGCTTTCCGGGGCCCGGGCTGGGAGCCCCAATCGCCACTCGGACGTTTTGCGCCCGAGTCTTCGAGCGCTGGTTTTGGGTTTACTCCGGCGAGTTTGTCTTGTCAACGGAATCTAGTGACATAGCTTCGTTTGCCGGATGGGCTGTCTGCGAAGCGATCCAGTCGTACCATGTCGAGACACCCTCACCTGTTGTCGCGGACAACGGCAGGATATTGACGCCGGGGTTAACTAAGCGCGCGTAGCCAGCACATTCTTCGACATCGAAGTCCACATACGGCAGCAGATCGACCTTGTTGACGATGACGAGTCCGGCCGCGGCGAACATGTGCGGATATTTGAGCGGCTTGTCCGCACCTTCGGTCACCGAGATGACGACGACTTTGCTGCGCTCGCCGAGGTCGAACAGCGCCGGACAGACCAGGTTTCCGACGTTCTCGATGAACAACAGCGACCCGGAGGCGGGGTCGAGGGCGTGCAGGGCGCGATGCACCATGTCGGCGTCGAGGTGGCAGCCCGCTCCGGTGTTGACCTGGACCGCGCGCGCCCCTGCGGTCCTGATTCGCTCGGCGTCGAGCAAGGTCTCCTGGTCGCCTTCGATCACGGCGACGGGCCGGTCGTCCTTGAGTTCGCGGATGGTGCGCTCCAGCAGCGTCGTCTTACCGGCACCCGGGGAGCTGGTGACGTTGAGCGCAAGGACGCCGCGCTCGGCGAGCCACTTCCGATTCTGCTCGGCGAGTAGATCGTTCTTCTGCAGAACCTTCTGTTCCAGCGAGACGGTCTCGGTGTGGATGTGGCCGTCGCCGTGATGGTGATCGGCGTGGTCGTGGCTGTGATCGTGGTGCCCGTTGCCTGCGAGCGTGATGATGGCACCGTCGTCGCCGCAGCCGCATGTCGCGCACATGGTCAGCTCACTTCCATCGAGAGGATCCGTAGGTCGCGGCCCGCCAACACGTCGACATCGGCACTTCCGCATGGGCACAGCAGGATCAGGTCGTGCAGCTCGAAGCGCTGTTGACAGGTGCGGCAGCGCGCCTCGCCGGGCTGGACGTCGAGATCGAGTTCGGCACCGTCGGCGATCGTGCCCTGGGTGGCCAGTTCGAAGCAGAACCGCATGGAGTCGGGCACGACGGCGCACAACTCGCCGACCGCGAGCTTCACACTGTGCACGCGGCGGCCCGCGGCATGCTCACACACCGCGTCGACGACGCTCTGCGTGATCGCCATTTCGTGCATGTCTGTCCGCTCGCCGAGCCGTGACCCCCACGATAGGCCGATTTTCCGTCGACCCGTCGGCGATCGGCGTGTCAGCTTGAATCGAACAGGTGTTCGTCTACTGTGGGCGACAGCGGAAACGACGACTTGTCGGCACCTACCTCTAACGTCACGGCCAACCGATCGAAAATCGATCACCACGAGGACGGAGACCAACCCCATGTCGCAGGCCCCTGATCGCGAGAAAGCTCTCGAGCTGGCCATCGCGCAGATCGACAAGAACTACGGCAAAGGCTCGGTGATGCGGCTCGGCGACGAGGTGCGCCAGCCGATCTCGGTCATTCCCACCGGCTCGATCGCGCTGGACGTGGCGCTCGGCATCGGTGGGCTGCCGCGCGGCAGGGTCGTCGAGATCTACGGCCCGGAATCCTCGGGCAAGACCACCGTCGCGTTGCATGCGGTGGCCAACGCCCAAGCGGCGGGCGGCATCGCGGCGTTCATCGACGCCGAGCACGCGCTGGACCCCGACTATGCCCAGAAGCTCGGCGTGGACACCGACTCGCTGCTGGTGTCCCAGCCCGACACGGGTGAGCAGGCGCTGGAGATCGCCGACATGCTGATCCGGTCCGGTGCACTGGACATCCTGGTCATCGACTCGGTGGCCGCACTGGTGCCGCGCGCCGAGATCGAGGGCGAGATGGGCGACAGCCACGTCGGCCTGCAGGCGCGGCTGATGAGCCAGGCGCTGCGGAAGATGACCGGCGCACTGAACAATTCGGGCACCACCGCGATCTTCATCAACCAGCTCCGGGAGAAGATCGGTGTGATGTTCGGCTCGCCCGAAACGACAACGGGTGGAAAGGCTTTGAAGTTCTACGCCTCGGTTCGCCTGGACGTCAGGCGGATTGAGACTCTCAAGGACGGCACCGACGCGGTCGGTAACCGGACCCGGGTCAAGGTCGTCAAGAACAAGGTGTCACCGCCGTTCAAGCAGGCCGAGTTCGACATCCTCTACGGCAAGGGCATCTCCAAGGAGGGCTCGCTCATCGACATGGGAGTCGAGCAGGGCTTCATCCGCAAGTCCGGGTCGTGGTTCACCTACGAGGGCGAGCAGCTGGGCCAGGGCAAGGAGAACGCCCGCACCTTCCTGATGGAGAACGTCGACGTGGCCAACGAGAGTCGAGAAGAAGATCAAGGAGAAGCTCGGCATTGGCGCCGTGGTGACCGATGACGAAGTCCTGCCCGCCCCCGTTGACTTCTAAGTCAGCCGAACTTTCCCGCGAGGAGCAGGCGCGGGCGCTCTGCCTGCGCCTGCTCACCGCGAGGGCGCGCACCAGGGCCGAGCTGGCGGCGCAGCTGTCGAAGCGGGGCTATCCCGACGACGTCAGCGCCCAGGTGCTCGACCGGTTGGCCGAGGTGGGCCTCGTCGATGACGCCGACTTCGCCGAGCAGTGGGTGCGCTCGCGGCGGGTGAACGCCGGAAAAGGCAAGCGCGCCTTGGCGGCCGAGTTGCGCACCAAGGGTGTGGACAACGAGGTGATCACCGCTGCGCTGGCCGATATCGACGCCGGTGCAGAGCGGGAACGCGCCGAACAGCTGGTGCGCGACAAGCTGCGTCGAGAACGGCTCGGCGACGACGATGACACAAAGGTGAAGCGCAGGCTCGTCGGGATGTTGGCGCGCCGCGGCTACCACCAGTCGATGGCGTTCGACGTGGTCAGTACCGAACTGGCCGGCGAGCGCGAACGCCGCCGGGTCTAGTTGTCCGGCTTGCGGTGCCGTGCGTTGTCGTCGCCTGCATTGTCCTGCTGGCGATCCCGTCGATGACGCTGCTGATGCTCACTGCCCGCAATGACGTCCCGTAGCCGATGGGTGACCCGGCTTGACGGCTTCGAGTCGCCTTGCACAGCAGTTGATCTCGAATTGTCGCGTCGAAGCGTCACGATGTTGTCCGGCCGACTGGTGGCCTGGGTGCGCACAGTCTGACGCGACTGCGACTGGAAGTCCACCACCTGCCTGCCGAAGGCAACCAGGTCGTGGCCGGCTACGACCTCGATCTGGATGAATCCCGCGACAGCCCGTCCGACGGCGACCGGAACCGGTGTGCCGTTGCTGATGTCGTTGACGAGCGTCCGCGCGACCTGGACTTGCTGGCCTATCAACTGCGCTCCGGTGACGATGAAATTCGCCCCGACCCCCCCGTTGAACGGCACCTGCAGCGGTTGCACTTGCGCTGCAAGCGCGACCGGAGGCGCCGCGGCCTCGGCGGGCGCCTGCGCCTGCATGGGTGCCGCGACGATCACGGTGGCTGTGGCCGCGAACCGATCGACTGCGCGCGTGAGTGCACCCAGTCACTTGGGGCACGGTTGAACCGCGCGGGCGGTTCAACCGGATTCGCCGGTTCAGTAGGTGTGGGACTGGTCGCCGGTCGCCGCGAGTTTCACGCGTGCGCCCGGCGCGCCTTCCTGTTCGATGGCCTCGGCGTTCAACGGGGTCGGCGCTCGGCGCGAGTGTCGCATTCGCCCTTCCAGCCAGGTCGCGAACGATGACAGGGCGAAGTTCAGGGTGATCATCAGAGCCGCGATCACGATCAGCGCGGGAATGTAGTTGCTGTACGCCGCACCGACGTTGGTGCCCTGCCGGACCGTCTCGACGAAGGTGATCTGGTAGCCGATCGCGGTGTCCTTCAGCACCACCACCATCTGCGAGATCAGCACCGGCAGCATCGACGTGACGGCTTGGGGCAGCAGGATCGACCGCATGGTCTGGCCCCACGTCAGGCCAAGCGCGAACGACGCCTCGGACTGGCCGCGGGGCAGCGCGTTGACACCGGCCCGCACGATTTCGGCGATGACGGCGCCGTTGTAGAACGTCAGCCCGGCGATCACGCCGGCGAGCGCGAGTTGCTTTCCCGGAAAGACGTCGTAGAGGGCGAACAGGCCGAAAGCGAAGATCATCATCACCAGCACCGGCACGGCGCGGAAGAACTCGACGAAGACAGCGCGACGGCCAGCGGATGGCAGGCGTGGCTGGACAGCCGGCCTACACCGAGCACGAAACCGAGAACCAGTGCCAGCACGATCGATACCGCGGCGGCGGTGAGCGTGCCCTGAATGCCGTCGCAGGATGTAGGTCTTCCACAGGTTGGCGGTCAGGAACGGCTTCCATTTGGCGGCGTCGAGCTGGCCCTTTGCGTCCAGCTTCGAGTACACCACCCAGATCACCAGGAGTGCGATCGCGACGGTGATGGCGGTGACCACCCAGTTGCGCACCCGTGCCCGCGGCCCCGGCGCGTCGAAGAGAACCGATGAACCCGGTCATCGGGCCACCGCCAGCCGCTTGCCGAGCCAGCCGAAGAGCAGGCCCAGCGGCAGGGTGAGCACGACGAACCCGAGCGGCGAAGATGGCACCGACGGTCAGCAGCGCAGCGGTGTTCTCGATCATCTCCTTCATCAGCAGCGCAGCCTCGGCGACACCGATCGCCGACGCGATCGTGGTGTTCTTCGTCAGCGCGATCAACACCGATCCGAGCGGAATGATGACGGCGCGAAAAGCCTGCGGCAGCAGGATCATTCGGAGGTTCTGCCCGAATGTCAGGCCCAGCGACCGCGCGGCTTCGGCCTGCCCGAGGGGGACGGTGTTGACCCCGGAGCGAACCGTCTCACAGACGAATGACGCTGTGTAGACGGTCAACCCGAGTACCGCGAGCCGAAAGTTGCTGTCCTCGATCGATGTCGGCGAATTCTGGTTGACCAGCGTGATCCCCAGCGTCTGTGACAGTCCGAACGAGCAGAACAGGATGATCAGCGTCAGCGGTGTATTGCGCACCATGTTGACGTAGGTCGTCCCGATCCAGTTGAGCACCGGCACCGGCGCCAGCCGCATCGCGGCCAGCACCGTGCCGAGGATCAGCGCACCGACGGCCGAATACACCGTCAGCTGGATCGTCGTCCAGAACGCCTCGAGGACCTGGCTGAGCTGGTATCCGGGTAGGACCTGCACGTGCGGAAGCTCGCGTCGACCGCGCTCAGCAGGGGTCGATAGCCGGCGGGGCCGGTGCAGCCAACCCGGCCGGACCGAGGTTCTTGTCCCACGCGGCCTTCCACGCGCCGTCCGGACTCCATCTTCTTGACGGCGTCGGTGACCTTGGTGCAGCAGCTCGGTGTCGCCCTTCTTCAGGCCGATGCCGTAGTGCTCCTCCGAGAACGGCTTGCCGACGATCTTGAACACGCCCGGGGCTCTGCGCGGCGTAGCCGGCCAGGATCACCTCGTCGGTGGTCACCGCGTCGACCGCGCCGTTCTTCAGCGCCTCGACACAGGCCGAGTAGGTGTCGTACTGCTGCAGCTGCACGCCGGGGTACTTGTCCTTGATGCGCTGTGCGGGTGTCGAACCCGACACCGAGCAGAGCTTCTTGTTGTTCTGCAGCGACTCGGCGCCGGTGATGTCGGTGTTGTCGGCCTTGACGAGCAGGCTCTGGCCGGTGACCAGGTACGGCCCGGCGAAGCTGACCTTCTCCTTGCGGGCGTCGGTGATCGAGTACGTGGCGGCGATGAACTTGACCTGGTCGTTCTGGATCAGCGTCTCGCGCTGGCCGGACGGCGATTCCTTCCACTCGATCTTGTCCTCGTTGTAGCCGAGCTCCTTGGCGACGTACTTGGCGACGTCGACGTCGAAGCCGCTCATCGTGCCGTCGGGGTTCTTCAGGCCGAGACCGGGCTGGTCGAACTTCGTTCCGATGACGATGGTGTCGCCACCACCTCCGCCGCCACCGCAGGCCGTGGCCGCGAACGGCATGGCGATGGCCAGCGCGATGGCACCTGCGACGCGCAGTGAGAAGGACGGCATATTCGGTTCCTTTCGCCGAGGCTCGAGTGAGCTCAGTGCTTGAGAATCTTGCCGAGGAAGTCTTTGGCGCGGTCGGACTTGGGATTCTCGAAGAACTCCTTGGGCTCGGCGGCCTCGACGATCGCGCCGTCGGACATGAACACGACACGGTTGGCGGCGCCGCGCGCGAAGCCCATCTCGTGGGTGACCACGATCATCGTCATGCCCTCCTTGGCCAGCGACGTCATCACCGACAGCACTTCGCTGATCATCTCGGGGTCGAGTGCGCTGGTCGGCTCGTCGAACAGCATCACCTTCGGGTTCATCGCCAGCGACCGCGCGATCGCCACCCGCTGTTGCTGGCCGCCCGATAGCTGCGCGGGGTACTTGTCCGCCTGGTTGGCGACGCCGACCCGCTCCAGCAGCTCCATCGCCTTCTTGCGCGCCTCCTCCTTGGACGCTTTGCGGACCTTCCTGGGCGCCAGCGTGACGTTCTCCAGAATTGTCTTGTGCGCGAACAGATTGAAGGACTGAAAGACCATGCCGACGTCGGAGCGCAGCTGTGCCAGCTTGCGTCCCTCCTCCGGCAGGAGTTCGCCGTCGATCGCGATCGTGCCGGATTCGATGGTCTCGAGCCGATTGATGGTGCGGCACAACGTCGATTTGCCCGAACCGGACGGGCCCAGCACGACGATCACCTCGCCGCGATCGACGTCGAGGTTGATGTCCTTGAGCACGTGGAGGTTGCCGAAGTGCTTGTTGACGTCCTTGATCGAGACCATCGGGACCGTTCGCTGAGCGGGTTCGGCCACTTCGACATCCGACCCGCTCGTCCCCATGGGTCCAGACCTTACCCAGGTAACGCGCAGCATGTCTGCAACTCGTGAATCCGCTCGATTACAGCTGTATTGCCGCCCGTACCATGGGGCCGTGACATCGACGGTGACCGCAGCTCGCACCTACCAGGTGCGCACCTACGGCTGCCAGATGAACGTGCACGACTCCGAACGGCTGGCCGGCCTGCTGGAAGCCGCGGGCTACCGGCGCGCCGCCGACGGTGCCGACGCCGACGTGGTGGTGTTCAACACCTGCGCCGTTCGCGAGAATGCCGACAACAAGCTCTACGGCAACCTCAGCCATCTCGCGCCGCGCAAGCAGGCCGACCCGAACATGCAGATCGCCGTCGGCGGGTGCCTGGCGCAGAAGGACCGCGACGCGGTGCTGCACCGGGCCCCGTGGGTAGACGTGGTCTTCGGCACGCACAACATCGGGTCGCTGCCGACGTTGCTGGACCGCGCTCGGCACAACAGGGCGGCCCAGGTCGAAATCGTCGAGGCGTTGCAGGAGTTTCCGTCCAACTTGCCCGCTGCGCGCGAATCCGCCTACGCCGGTTGGGTTTCCATTTCCGTCGGCTGCAACAACACCTGCACGTTCTGCATCGTGCCCGCGCTGCGCGGCAAGGAGGTCGACCGCAGGCCAGGCGATGTGCTCGCCGAGGTGCAGTCGCTGGTGGACCAGGGCGTCCTCGAGGTGACGCTGCTCGGGCAGAACGTCAACGCCTACGGGGTGTCGTTCGCCGACCCGGATCGGCCACGCGACCGCGGCGCCTTCGCGCAACTGCTGCGGGCATGCGGGCGCATCGACGGTCTCGAGCGGGTGCGGTTCACCTCACCGCACCCAGCCGAGTTCACCGACGACGTCATCGAGGCGATGGCGCAGACGCCGAATGTCTGCCCGGCCCTTCACATGCCGCATGCAGTCCGGGTCCGACCGGGTGCTGCGGGCCATGCGCCGCTCATATCGCTCCGAGCGCTTCCTGTCGATCCTCGAGAAGGTGCGCGCGGCCATCCCGCACGCCGCCATCACCACCGACTTGATCGTCGGTTTCCCCGGCGAGACCGAGCAGGACTTCCGCGAGACGCTCGACGTGGTCGCCGCGGCGCGGTTCAGCGCCGCGTTCACGTTCCAGTACTCGAAGCGACCGGGCACGCCGGCCGCCGAGCTCGACGGACAGCTGCCGAAAGCCGTTGTGCAGGAACGCTATCAACGACTGATCGACCTGCAGGAACGGATCTCGCTGGAGGAGAACATCGCTCAGATCGGTCGCACGGTCGAACTGCTCGTGGCCGTCGGGGAAGGGCGCAAGGACATCCGCACCGCCAGGATGTCCGGACGCGCACGCGACGGCAGGCTGGTGCACTTCACGCCGGTGGGTGCCGACATCCGGCCCGGCGACATCGTCACCACCACCGTCACCGACGCAGCGCCGCACCACCTGATCGCCGACGGAGCGGTGCACCACCACCGGCGCACCCGTGCAGGAGACGCGCACGCGGCGGGCGCGCCGTCCACAGGGTGTCGGGCTCGGCATGCCCGGCATCGGCGTGCCTGCGAACCAGCCGACCGCATCCGGATGTGCGCGGTGACCGCGGGCGACAACCGCAGCGGAGACTTCGACGAGTTCAAGGGCGACATCGAGGCCGCCGAACGCCGCGTCGCGCGGGAGATCGATCCCGGCGCAAGGGCATTGGTGCGTCGCCATCGCCGTGTTCGTGCTGCTGTTGACGTTCGTGCTGCCGCACACCGGCGGCGCCAGGGGCTGGGATGTGCTGGCGGGCAACGACGCAGCGATCGGCGAGGGGATTTCGCTGCCGTCGCGGGTGTTCGTCTGGCTGGCGCTGGTGTTCGGCGTCGGGTTCTCGATGCTGGCGCTGCTGACCAGACGCTGGGCGGTGGCGTGGATCGCGCTGGCCGGCTCGACGGTGGCGTCCTTCACGGGCATGCTCGCGGTGTGGTCGCGGCAGACCGCCCCGCACCCGCACCCCGGGCCCGGCATCGGGCTGATCATCGCGTGGATCGCGGTGATCGTGCTGACGTTTCACTGGGCTCGGGTGGTGTGGGCGCGCACCGCGCTGCAACTGGCCGCCGAGGAGGAGCGTCGCAGGGCCGCCGCCAAGCAGCAGAACAAGGGGCTGCTGGAGAGCCTCGACGACGACCGCGACACCGGTACCGACGAGCCGCGGACGCCCTAGCTCCTCCTGCCGAGCGCCTCGGCGGCGGCCTCGGCCCACTGCCGCCACTGCTCGGCGCTGGCCCGCGCCTCCTCGGCGTCCTTGGTCCGGCCGGCCGCCGCGGCCTTCTCCGCCTGCCGCTCGAATTGTTCTGCGCGCTCGCGGAATTGGTCGGCGCGAGCCTGCGCCTCCGGATCGACGCCGTGCGTCGGCGCGTCGCGCACCTTCTTCTCGACGGCGCGCAGCCGCCGCTCCAGATCGGCGCTGCGCTCGCGCGGCACCTTGCCGATCTTGTCCCATTTGTCGCCGATCGTGCGCAGCGCGGCGCGGGCGGCGTCCAGGTCCGAGGTGTCGAGCTTCTCGGCCTCCGCCAGCAGCGCCTCCTTCGCGTCGGCGTTGGCGCGGAACTCGGCGTCGCGCTCGGCGGACACGGCGTTGCGGGCGGCGAAGAAGGTGTCCTGGGCGGCCTTGAACCGCTGCCACAGCGCGTCGTCGACGTCCTTGCTGGCCCGGCCTGCGGCCTTCCACTCCGCCAGCAGGTCGCGGAACGCCGCCGCGGTCGGACCCCAGTCGGTCGAGTCGGCCAGCGCCTCGGCGCGTTCGCACAGCGCCTCCTTGGCCTGGCGGGCACCGGCCCGCTCGCGGTCGAGCTCGGCGAAATGCGACCCGCGGCGTCGGTTGAAGGTCTCCCGGGCCGCCGAATAGCGCTTCCACAGCGCGTCGTCGGTCTTGCGGTCCAGCCCGCTGATCGTGCGCCACTCGTCGAGGATTTCGCGCAGCCGGTCGCCTGCGGTCTTCCACTGCGTCGAGTTGTTCGCGAGATCCTCGGCCTCGGCGGCCAGCGCCTCCTTGCGGGCGGTCTGTGCGGCGCGATGTTCCTCGCGCCTGGCCCTGTCGGCTGCGGCGGCGGTGTCGGCATGCTCGATGATCGCCGTCAGCCTCGCCGTCAGCGCGTCGACGTCGCCGAGCACCGATGCCGTCGGCAGGCCTTCGGCCAGTGACGCGGCGGCCGCCTTGATCTTGCGGGCATCGCCGGTGCCGGAGGCCAGCCGGCTCTCCATCAACGCGATCTCGGTGCTGAGGTCGTCGAAGCGCCGGCCGAAATGGGCGAAGGCCGCCTCGGTGTCGCCGGCCTGCCAGGATCCGATGACCCGTTCACCGGCGCTGCTGATCAGCCACACGGTGCCGTCGGCGTCGACGCGGCCGTACCGATGCGGGTCTCCGGATGCGGGGGCGGGCGCGGCGTGAACCGACGGTGTCGGACCCGGCCGGGGTCCCGGGCGCGGCGGTCCGGGACGGGGAGCAGGTTTGGGGGTGGGGGCGATGCCACCCGGCTCGCTGGTCGTCATCTTCGGTTCCTCGTACCCTCCGCGCGGACATCTCCGCGCACCTGCCGCGCGACGCGGCGCCCGATTGCTTCGTCCGTTATTGAAACAGGTCGTGCGGCGCGCGTACGCCGTTGCGTCCATTTGCCTAGGCTCGTCTCGAGCGACGACAGGAGGTCACCGATGGCCAAGGCGGACATCGCCGCCCTGCTCGCCCTCGGCGCCGCCTTCTTCATCGCGATCGGCGACGTCATCCATCAGCGCTCTGCACACGAGGTCACCGACGAACCGGTCAGCCACCTCGAGCTGTTCACCAGGCTGCTGCGCGACGGGCGGTGGTGGCTGGGCAGCCTGGTCGCGGCCGCCGGGTTCGCGCTGCAGGCGGCGGCGCTGGGCCTCGGGTCCGTACTGCTGGTGCAGGCGTTGCTGGTGACGTCACTGCTGTTCGCGCTGCCGATCAACGCACGGCTGACCCATCGCCGGGTGACCCGATGGGAGTGGATGTGGGCGGCGCTGCTGGCGGCGGCGGTTGCGGTGATCGTGACCGTCGGCAATCCGACGGCGGGCCACTCGCGGGCGTCCTTTGAGACGTGGACCGCGGTGGTGGTCGTGCTGGGACCGGCGCTGGTGCTCTGCGTGTTCGGGGCCAGCGTGTTGAAGGGTCCTGCGAGTGCGGTGCTGTTGGGGGTGGTGTCCGGCGCACTGTGGGGAGTCTTCGCGGTGCTGACCAAGGGCGTGGTGGACCGGCTCGACGACGGCCTGTGGGCGTTGCTCCGCACGCCGGAGTTGTACGTGTGGGCTCTGGTTGCCATCGCGGGCACGGCCTATCAGCAGTCGTCGTTCCGTGCAGGCGCGCTGACGGCGTCGCTGCCGACCATGACGGTCGCCGAGCCGGTGGTCGGATCGGTGCTCGGCGTCGTCGTGCTGGGGGAGGCGCTTCGGCCAGGTGACGCGGGCTGGTTCACGCTCTTCGTCGCGGTGGGCGTGATGGTGGTCGCGACGGCCGCGTTGGCCCGCGGCGAGGCGGCGACGGCATCCGCCAAACAGCCCGCCTGACTGCGGGGCCGTTAGTTTGGTTGCGTGCTGAGCGCCATCGCGATCGTCCCGTCGGCACCGGTCATGGTTCCCGAGCTGGCCTCGTCGGCCGCCGCAGAGCTGGCGGACCTGCGCGCGGCGGTGTTCGCGGCCGCGGCGTCCCTGCCGTCGCGGTGGATCGCCGTCGGAGTCGGTCCCATCGACGAGGTGGTGGGACCCGAGCAGTCGGGCACGTTCGCGGGCTACGGCGTCGACGTTCGCGTCGCGCTGTCACCCGACGCTGTAGCCGCGGCCCGCGACCTGCCGCTGTGTGCGCTGATCACCGGCTGGGTGCGCGGACACGTCGACCCGGAGGCGAGCGCGCAGGTGCGGGTGTACGCCGACGGCCACGACGCCGATGCCGCGCTGGACGCCGGCTGCAGGCTGCGCGCCGAGATCGACCGGGCCGCCGATCCCGTCGGCGTGCTCGTCGTCGCCGACGGTGTGCACACCCTGACCCCGCCCGCGCCGGGCGGCTATGACCCCGACTCGATTCCGGTGCAGGCCGCGCTCGACGACGCGCTCGCGGGCGGCGACACGGCTGCGCTGGGCCGCCTGCCCGAGACGGTCGTCGGCCGCGTCGCCTACCAGGTGTTGGCGGGGCTGGAACCGGTTCCGCGGTCCGTCGAGGAGCTCTACCGCGGCGCGCCCTACGGGGTCGGGTACTTCGCCGGCGTCTGGCACCCATGAGGCCGCTCGCGATCGTCGGCCCGACCGGCACCGGCAAGTCCGCGCTGGCGTTGACCGTGGCCGAGCGGCTCGGCGGGGAGATCGTGAACGCCGACGCCATGCAGCTCTACCGCGGCATGGACATCGGCACCGCCAAGCTGCCCGTCGCCGAGCGGCGTGGAATCCCGCATCACCAGCTCGACGTCCTCGATGTCACCCAGACCGCACGGTCGCGCGCTACCAGCAGGCTGCCGCGGCCGACATCGAGGCCATCGCGAGTCGCGGCGCGGTCCCGATCATGGTGGGCGGGTCGATGATGTACATCCAGTCGCTGCTCGACGAGTGGGCATTTCCGGCCACCGACCCTGCCGTGCGCGCCAAATGGGAGCAGCGGCTGCCCGAGGTCGGCGTCGGCGCGCTGCACGAGGAGTTGGGCCGGGTCGACGCCGCGGCCGCGTCGTCGATCCTGCCGACCGACGGTCGCCGCATCGTGCGGGCGCTGGAGGTCGTCGAGCTGACCGGAAGGCCATTCGCGGCGTCCGCCCCGACGATCGGCGCGCCCCGCTGGGATACCGCGATCGTCGGATTGGATTGGGACACAACGCTTCTCGACAGCGACTGGCACAGCGCACCGACAGGATGTTCACCGACGGGCTTGTCGACGAGGTGCGCACGCTGCTAGGCCGCGGACTACGTGACGGCGTGACCGCGTCCCGCGCGCTCGGGTACGCACAGGTGATCGACGATCTCGATGCAGGCGGCAGACGGCGCGGCGGCCCGCGAACCGACGTTCTTCGGAACCCGCCGCTACGTGCGCAGGCAGCGGTCGTGGTTTCGTCGCGATCACCGCATCACCTGGCTGGACGGCGCGGGCACCGGCAATGCCGACGACACGCTGCGGGTATGGCGGCACGTATCCTGATCAGGTGATGTTCGCCAAGGGCCACGGCACGCAGAACGACTTCGTGCTGCTGCCCGACCTGGACGGCAGGCTGCCGCTGGAGCCCGCCGCGGTGGCGGCACTGTGCGACCGTCGCAGGGGGATCGGGGCCGACGGCGTGCTGCGGGTGACCACTGCGGGCGCGGCAGGCGAGGCGGGGGTCTTCGACCGACTGCCCGAAGGCGTGGCAGCGGGCGACTGGTACATGGACTATCGCAACGCCGACGGGTCGATTGCGCAGATGTGCGGCAACGGCGTCCGGGTGTTCGCGCACTACCTGCGGGCCAGCGGGCTGGAGAGCCGCGACGAGTTCGTCGTCGGCTCGTTGGCCGGCCCGCGCCCGGTGGTGATGCACGCCTGGGACGCCACCACCGCCGACGTCACCGTCGAGATGGGCAAGACCAACCAGATCGGCACCGGCGAGGCGATCGTCGGCGGACGGCCGTTCGCGGGGCTCGCCGTCGATGTCGGCAACCCGCATCTGGCGTGCGTCGATCCCGACCTGACCGCGGCCGAGCTGGCGGCACTCGACGTCGCCGCGCCGGTGCAGTTCGACGCCGAGCAGTTTCCCGACGGCGTCAACGTCGAAGTGATCACCGCCCCATCGAGTGGTTCGGTGTCGATGCGGGTACACGAGACGAGGTGTCGGCGAAACCCGTTCATGCGGAACGGGAACCGTCGCCGCCGCCGTCGCGGCGTTGGCATATCAGGGCGCGGCGACCGGCACACTCGCGGTCTGCGTTCCCGGCGGCGAGGTCACCGTCACGATCACCGACGCCAGCAGCTACCTGCGCGGACCCGTCGGTACTGGTGGCGAGCGGCGAGATCTCCGAGGAATGGTGGCGTGCGCAGCAGCGTTAATTCAGATGCGCGAATCCGCACGATCGTGCACCATTTCTGATTACTCATGACGTATCCCGACTTTCCCATCAGCGGCACCCCGAGTTCGGGTGAGCTGGCCCTCGAAGACCGCACGGCGCTGCGCCGCGTGGCCGGTCTGTCGACCGAACTCACCGACATCTCCGAGGTCGAGTACCGCCAGCTGCGACTCGAGCGCGTCGTGCTGGTCGGCGTCTGGACCGAAGGCAGCGCCGCCGACGCCGACGCCAGCCTGGCCGAGCTGGCCGCACTCGCCGAGACCGCAGGCTCCGAGGTGCTCGAAGGCCTCATCCAGCGCCGCGACAAGCCCGACGCGTCGACCTACATCGGCTCCGGCAAGGCCGCAGGAACTGCGCGACGTCGTCGTCGCGACCGGCGCCGACACCGTCATCTGCGACGGCGAGCTGAGCCCCGCGCAGCTGACCGCGCTGGAGAAGGCGGTCAAGGTGAAGGTCATCGACCGCACCGCGCTGATCCTCGACATCTTCGCCCAGCACGCCACCAGCCGGGAGGGCAAGGCGCAGGTGACGCTGGCGCAGATGGAGTACATGCTGCCGCGGCTGCGCGGCTGGGGCGAGTCGATGTCCCGCCAGGCCGGCGGCCGAGCAGGCGGCAGCGGCGGCGGCGTGGGCACTGCGCGGCCCCGGCGAGACGAAGATCGAGACGGACCGGCGTCGCATCCGGGAACGGATGGCCAAGCTGCGCCGCGAGATCAAGGACATGAAGAAGATCCGCGACACCCAGCGCAGCCGCAGGCTGGGCAGCGACGTGCCGTCGATCGCGATCGTCGGCTACACCAACGCAGGCAAGTCCAGCCTGCTCAACGCGCTGACCGGCGCGGGTGTGCTCGTGGAGAACGCGTTGTTCGCAACGCTCGAACCCACAACGCGCCGAGGCGAATTCGCCGACGGCACGGCCGTTCGTGCTGACCGACACCGTCGGGTTCGTTCGGCACCTGCCAACCCAGCTGGTCGAGGCGTTCCGCTCCACGCTGGAAGAGGTCGTCGACGCCGACCTGCTGGTGCACGTGGTCGACGGTTCGGACGTCAACCCGCTTGCGCAGATCGACGCGGTGCGCCAGGTGATCAACGAGGTCATTGCCGACCATGACGGTGAGCCGGCGCCAGAGTTGTTGGTGGTCAACAAGATCGACGCTGCAGACGGTCTCACGCTGGCCAAGTTGCGGCGTGCGCTGCCCGGCGCGGTGTTCGTCTCGGCCCGACACCGGCGACGGCCTGGATCAGCTACA
Organism: uncultured Actinomycetota bacterium; assembly: GCA_963813275.1. GTDB lineage: Bacteria > Actinomycetota > Actinomycetes > Mycobacteriales > Mycobacteriaceae > Mycobacterium. The sequence continues at coordinate 1,366,976 of CAWEYH010000014.1, forward strand.
GCAGCGGATGGCCCAACTGGTCACGCCGACCGACACCACGGTCGACGTGACGATTCCCTACGACAGGGGCGATCTGGTGGCGCGGGTGCACGCCGACGGCCGGGTCGACGCCACCGAACACAACCCCGAAGGCACCCGGATCAAGGCGCGCGTGCCGATCCCGTTGGCGGCCAGCCTGAGCGAGTTCGCGACGTTCTGAGCGCAGAAAATGGGGCACCCCTCGGTGCCCCATTTTCTTTCGCGGCGGTGTCAGCCCTGCTGCTCGGCCTTCTGGCGCTCTTCGGCGACCTTGGCGGCGGCGCGGGCGCCTTCGGCTTCGGCTTCCTTCTGGGCGGCGTTGCGCTGCGCGTCGGCCTTGTCCTGCTGGGCCTTGCCCTCGCGGTACAGGTCGTCGCGACCGGTCACGGCTCCCGCGACCTCCTTGGCCTTGCCCTTGACGCCCTCGACGACGCCCTTGACGGCTTCCTCGGGACCACTGTTGTCGGCCATTGCGCATTCCTCCTTGCGAGTCGGTCGGTCACCCCTTCAATCCCCGATTCACCGGTTTGCTAAACCCGGAGCGAGGCTCGGGTGGCACAGCTCACAACCAGGTGGATCGGCTAGTCGTCGGCGACGTCGAAAACCTCGGCGGCCGGCGTGGCCATGACGCGTTGCGCCAGTCGGGCTTTCAGTTCGTCGAGCCGGTGTTCCTGCTCGGCGGTGCGGTTCTCGGTGCGAGCCAGATCGACGAACTCGTCGGTGACGAAGCCGTCGCGCAGCAGGTAGCGTCGCCGTGCGCTCGTCGACGGTGACCTCGAAAACGAAGTCCTCGAGCAGCCTGCCGCGGTCGGCCCGCAGCAGACTCCGGTCGACGATGTAGCGGCCTTCGGTGACACCGCGGGTGACCGCCTCGAAGCCGTCACGGGCGCCGGGCCCGCGAAACGCCGTCCTGACGACGATCGACCGCCGCGGCGGAGGCGTGCCGGCGCCCAGTTCACCGAATGCGCGCTGCATGACCTTGAACGCCATCGCGACACCGGCGGGCGAGTGCGGGCCGTGGTAGCGCATCATGTCGTCGAACGTGAAGACGATTGTCCGCCCACCGTCTTCGACCTGCAGCGACTCTGCCACTCCCATCTCGGGAAGTCTATTTCGTGCCACCACCGCACCCGGCGACCCAACCATCCGGTTGGGTGGTATATCGTCGATGTCCAAATCCCCCGCGAGTTCTGGAGGTTCTCCATGGGCAGCGTCGTCAAGTACGAGCGCACCCTCTTCGAGCCCGAACACGACCTGTTCCGCGAGTCCTACCGCGGCGTTCCTCGACCGGCACGTCGCGCCGTTCCACGAGCAGTGGGAGAAGGACAAGATCGTCGACCGCGGCGTCTGGCTCGAGGCCGGCAAGCAGGGCTTTCTCGGCATGGCGGTGCCGGAGGAGTACGGCGGCGGCGGCAACCCCGACTTCCGCTACAACGTGATCGTCACCGAGGAGACCACCGCGGGCCGGTACAGCGGCATCGGCTTCGGGCTGCACAACGACATCATCGCGCCGTACCTGCTGCGGCTGGCCACCGAGGAGCAGAAGCAGCGCTGGCTGCCGAAGTTCTGCACCGGCGAGTTCATCACGGCGATCGCGATGACCGAGCCCGGCACCGGCAGTGACCTGCAGGGCATCAAGACCCGCGCGGTCAAAGAGGGCGACCACTACGTGCTCAACGGCGCCAAGACCTTCATCACCAACGGCATCAACGCCGATCTGGTGATCGTGGTGGCGTGCACCGACCCCGACAAGGGCGCGCAGGGCTTCTCGCTGCTGGTCGTCGAGCGGGACATGGAGGGTTTCGAGCGCGGCCGCCACCTCGACAAGATCGGCCTCGACGCGCAGGACACCGCCGAGCTGTCCTTCACCGACGTCAAGGTGCCCGCCGAGAACCTGCTCGGCGAGGAGGGCATGGGCTTCATCTACCTGATGCAGAACCTGCCGCAGGAGCGGATCAGCATCGCGGTGATGGCCGCGCCGGCCATGGAGGCCGTGCTCGAGCCGAGACGCTGCAATACACCAAGGAGCGCAAGGCTTTCGGCAGGCCGATCGGCAGCCAGCAGAACAGCCGGTTCCTGCTCGCCGAACTGGCCACCGAGGCCACCGCTGGTGCGGATCATGGTCGACGAGTTCATCAGGCTGCACCTCGACGAGAAGCTCACCGCCGAGCAGGCCGCGATGGCGAAGTGGTACTCCACCGAAAAGCAGGTCCACCTCATCGACCGCTGCCTGCAGTTGCACGGCGGCTACGGATACATGAGGGAATACCCGGTTGCGCGGGCGTATCTGGACGCGCGTGTGCAGACCATCTACGGCGGCACGACCGAGATCATGAAGGAGATCATCGGACGCTCGCTGGGCGTCTAGATCGCTCGCGCCGAACTCGGTTTCCCAGACATGCGCAGATCGCTATCGATATCGTGTCAATGACTGACGCATGCGCTGACGGACGCGCTAGTTTCAGGGAGTCTTTGCCGTAATACGGGGAGGGTGGATGACGTGGGGAGCGAACCCTGCTGAACACCGCGATCGGCCGCACAGCGGCGGCTCTGCTGGCTGCGGCCGTTGCCCTCGTGCTGGCTCCCGTCGCGGCCGCGACGCCCGGAATCCGATGCCACCGACGCGATCAACCAGGCCTACGACGCCAGCGGCGGCGCCACCGGCCCGCTGGGGCCCAGCGACGGCGGCGCTCTACCCGGTCGGCGGCGGCTTCGGCCAGAACTACGCGGGCGGCAAGATCTTCTTCACCCCGGACACCGGCGCGCACATCATGGCGCGGCGCGATCCTGCAGAAGTACCAGGTCGCTCGGCGGGCCCGCCGACAGCGACCTGGGCTTTCCCACCATCGACGAGGGCGACGGGCAAGGCGCCCGGACAGCCGCAACACCACGTTCAGCGCGGCCGACAAGCCCGTCATCTTCTGGACGCCCGACACCGGGTGCCCATGTCGTGCGCGGTGCGATCAACGCGGCGTGGGACAAGCTCGGCGGATCGGCGGGGCCGCTCGGGGTTCCGACCGAGGACGAGGTCTACAACGGCGATGTCGTCTCGCAGAAGTTCACCGGCGGCGAGGTGTCGTGGAACCGGTCGTCGAAGGAGTTCACCACGGTGCCGCCCGATCTGGCGGGGCAGCTGGCGGGGCTGACCGTCCCCGAGGACGCCACGTCGGCCATCAACGCGGCCAGGCGGGCGGCCGGCGGACCGCTGGGTCCGCTCGGTGCCGAACAGGGCCAGCAGTACGCGATCGGTCAGGACGGCGCCGGGCAGGCCTTCGCCGGCGGCAAGATCTTCTACAGCCCGGCCACCGGCGCCAACGTGGTCACCGGCCAGGTCCTGAAGAAGTACGAGTCCGTCGGCGGCCCGCAGGGCGACTCTGGGTTTTCCGACCAGCGACGAGGCCGACGGCGGCCTGAAGACGGGCAGCCGGGTCAGCGCGTTCGCCGCCGACGACAAGCCGGTCATCTTCTGGACGCCCGACTACGGTGCGTTCATCGTGCGCGGGGCGATGAACGCGGCGTGGGACAAGCTCGGCGGCGCGGCGGGCTCACTGGGACCTCCGGTGGCCGATCAGACGGAGAACGGCAACGTCGTCACGCAGCGGTTCACCGGCGGCGAGATCTCCTGGGACAAGCGGACCAACAAGTTCAGCACCGAGCCGGCCAACCTGGCGTCCGGCCTGTCCGGCCTGTCGGTGCCGGGGTACGAACCGCCGGAATCGTCGACCGCGGCCGCGCCGGAGTCCAAGGACGCGCAACTGGTTTACGCCGTCGTGGTGGTGGCTGTTCGCAGGCATCCCCGTGCTGGTCCTGGTGGGCCTGGTCGCCGCGGCGACGCTGCGGACACCGCGGCGCAGCGGCGACGACGGATCGGCCGCGAGGATCCGAGTTCGACGCTCGACACCACGCATGACACCGCCGCCGAAGCCGAGGCGCTGCGGCTGGCAGGCTCCGACGCTGCAGGTACGGCTGACCGAAGTTACGCCCGCCCATCGGGATCCGGCGCTGCTACGGGTTGGGCGGGCCGGTACGCGATCCCGTTCGCAGGCCACCCGGCGATGACGGCGACGAGTTCTCCGAGCTCGAACCCGAACCGGACGACTCCGACACCGCGCCGACACGCATCGCAGTCGGACGTCGGACGCCAATTCCGGCCGCCACGCCGCGATTGCGCTCGACGAGCCGCAGGCCGATCCTCGACGAACCCGCCGGAGGCGCCCGATGACGGCGCCCGACTCGACCGTCGCGCCGGACACCCAGACCGCGATTCACCTGCCGCTCGCCGACCCGTACCAGGCCCCGACCGGATATCCGATCAAGGCGGACACCAAGTCAGGGCTGTACTGGGCCCCGGAAAGCGACCTCTACGACCACGTGCCGCGCCGAGGTCTACTTCGTCAACGAGGAATTCGCCCGCGCCAACGGTTTCGTGAAGGCCGACTAGCCCCGCGTCAGATCTTCCGGATGACGGTGACGACCTTGCCGAGGACGGCGGCGTCGTTACCGGGAATCGGGTCGAACGCCGGATTGTGCGGCATCAGCCACACCTGACCGCGGGTGCGCTTGAACGTCTTCACGGTGGCCTCGCCGTCGATCATCGCCGCGACGATGTCGCCGTTGTCGGCGACGTTCTGCTGACGCACCACCACCCAGTCGCCGTCGCAGATCGCCGCGTCGACCATCGAGTCGCCGACGACCTTCAGCAGGAACAGCGACCCCTCGCCGACCAGCTCGCGCGGTAGCGGGAAGACGTCTTCGACGGCCTCCTCGGCGAGGATCGGGCCGCCGGCCGCGATGCGGCCGAGCACCGGGACGAACGTCGGTTCCGGCAGTGCGTCGGAGCCGGCCACGTCGGTGTTCGACGATGGGCGTCACCATGTCGTCGGCGCCGCGCACGTCGACGGCGCGCGGCCGGTTCGGGTCGCGCCGCAGATAGCCCTTGCGCTCCAGCGTGCGCAGCTGATGGGCGACCGACGACGTCGACGTCAGGCCGACGGCGTCGCCGATCTCGCGGATGCTCGGGGGATACCCGCGACTGGTCACCGATGCGCGGATGACCTCCAGGATCGTGCGCTGCCGCTCGGTCAGGGTGCCCTCGGGGCCGCGGCGCTCGACGGTGCTGTCGGGGCCGGCTGTGCTGTTCCGAGTGTCGGTGCGGTCCTCGCTCATGGCGCCGAATGTAGTCGCCGAACGCCCGATAATCAAACATGTGTTCGAGGCGTGTCGCGATCTTCGGGTGGTCAGGCGGTCGCGGCCGAAATTTGTCGGTGCCCTGCTCTATCGTTTGGCAACAGTTCGATCACATGTTCTATTAATCGAACACCTGATCGACTACCGTTCGAACACAAGAGCGAACAGACGCGGAGCGAAAGGCGAGGCAGATGACAGTTCTGGACACCCGAGAAGCCCTGGTGGGACCGGTCGACGCGTGCCCTCATCGCCCGGTGCAGGCGCGACGGCCCTACCGCGCACCCCAGGCGCGGCGGCGGCCCGGCGGTGCGCCGCTGCGCTACCGCGGTCCCGGTGTGGTGATGTCCCGCGCCTCGCACCGCAGGCGCCCCATCACGCCGGCCACCACCGTCGGGCTGGCGCTGCTCGCCGCGCTGATCACGGTGTGGCTCGGCGTGGTGGCCCAGTTCGGCGGGGTCGTCGGCAACGCCGACTCCTCCGCGCCGGTGCCCGACACGCTGACCGTGGTCCAGGTGCAGTCGGGGGAGACGCTGCAGCAGGTCGCCCACCGGGTGGCACCCGACGCACCCATCGGCCACGTCGTCGACCGCATCCGCGAACTCAACGAACTCGAGTCCGCGTCGCTCGACGCCGGGCAGACCCTGATCGCTCCGGTCGGCTGACGGTGCATCGTGCGCGGTGAAACGCGCTGCCGCACAACGGCCGTGGTGGGCGCACGGACGCGACAGGCATCAATCACCCGGACTCCGGGATCCGAGCGGAGCGCGAAGGTACGCTCGGAGGGGTTCGAGTTGGGTGTTCGGTGCGGCGAAGGAGCAGTGATGCACTGTCCGTTCTGCCGTCATCCCGATTCCCGGGTGGTCGACTCCCGGGAGACCGACGAGGGTCAGGCGATTCGCCGCCGCACGGTCATGCCCGGAATGCGGCCGCCGGTTCACCACCGTGGAGACCGCCGTGCTCGCCGTCGTCAAGCGCAGCGGTGTCACCGAGCCGTTCAGCCGGGAAAAGGTCATCAAGGGCGTGCGCCGGGCCTGCCAGGGCCGCCAGGTCGACGACGACGCGCTCAACCTGCTGGCCCAGCAGGTCGAGGACACGGTGCGCGCCACGGGTTCGCCCGAGGTGCCCAGCCACGAGGTCGGCCTGGCGATTCTCGGGCCGCTGCGCGATCTCGACGAGGTCGCCTACCTGCGGTTCGCGTCCGTCTACCGCTCGTTCTCGTCGGCCGAGGACTTCGAACGCGAGATCGAGGCGTTGCGCGCCCACCGCGAGGTTCCCACTTCGGGCTGACCTCACGCCCATCAGTCGATCTGCTTGGTCCCGTCGTTGACGACGCGCCCCGCCACCCGCACCCAACCGTCGGCGCTCCACTGGGTCTGGATGACCGAACCCTTGCCCTGCACGATGGTGAGGTCGCGGCTGAGGTAGTCGGTGATGCGCACCGCCGCAGCGCCGGTGGCCTCGTCCTCCGCGATGCCAAGGCTCGAGCGCGAACATCCGAGAGCGCAACACACCCTTGTCCTCGATCGGTCCACGTCCACAGGTAGTTCTCGACATCGTCGGGGTAGTCGTCCGGTTCGGCGGCGAAGAGCTCGTCGGTGGAGTCGAGGTCGTAGATCGCGAACTCCGGCGCCCATTCGGCGCGGGCCCTGACGGCGGCCATGTCCCCGTCGTAGCCGACCTGCACGACGCCGGCGGGCACCTGCAGGGTCTTGATCGGCAGGCCGATGTCCCGCAGCCACCACGACGCGCCGACGGTCGGATGGCCTGCGAACGGCAGCTCGGTGGCGGGGGTGAAGATCCGGGCGTGTGCGGTGTTCGCTCCGGACTCCGGCACATCGACGAATATCGTTTCGCTGTAACCCAATTCGGTGGCGATGCGCTGCCGGTCGCCGGGGTCCACAGTGCTCGCGTCGACGACGCCGAGCGGATTGCCGAACTTGCCCTCCGGATCGGTGAACACACGCAGCACGGTCACGTCGATGGCCATGCGCCCGATGCTACGACGTGCCGAATGGGCGCAGGTCAGGTGGCGCTGCGCTCGTCGGTTCCCATCGCGTCGAGCACGGCGACCCGGGTGTCGATCGATCCGGTGATCGCTGCCCTCGCTGATGCCCGTGCGCAGCAGGCCGCGCAGCAACTCCTGGTCGTACACCGCGGGTTCGGTCGAGTCGATGAACTGTTCGACGACCTCGACGAAGCGGTCTGGATCGTCGTGGAAGGGGAAATGTCCGGAGCCGTCGAAGATCTCCAGTTGGGAGCCGGGCATCGCGGAGTGCGCCAGCTGGGCGTGGCTGACCGGGATCACCGAGTCGTGCGAGCCCCAAATCAGTTGCACTGGAACTGATTCCGTCAGATAACATCGGTCCAGCATGGTGACCACCTGGCCGCGCCAGTCGACAACCGCCCGCAGCGTGCGGGCGAACGCCGAGGAGGCGGTCGGCTCGGGCAGATCGCGCGAGAATTCGCAGCATGTCCGGGAGGTCGCGGCCGACGCCGGTCGAGCCGATCGCGCAGTCCTGCGACCCGTCCCACCAACTGCAGCGCCGGAAGCACCATCGGCAGTCGCAGCAGGGCCAGCGCCTCGCTGCCCATCGGTAGCGACGCGATCCGCAGGGCGAAGTTGACGTCCTTGGTCACTCCGCCGGCGCCGACCAGGATCAGCCGGTCCACCAATTGCGGGAACTGGTAGGCGAATTGCATGGCCACGCCGCCGCCGAGCGAATGCCCGACCACCGTGACCCGCTCGATGTCGAGGACGCTGAGCAGGTCGCGCATGCCGTTGGCGTAGGCCGCGACGGAGTAGTCGGCACGCGGCTTGTCGGACTTGCCGTGGCCGAGCAGGTCGGGCGCGATGACGGTGAACCGCTGGGCGAGCGTGGATTGCACGCTGCTCCATGTCGTGGAGTTGTCGCCGATTCCGTGGATCAGCAGTATCGCGGGACCCGACCCGGCGATCCGGAACGCGCGCCGGTAGCCGTGAATGGTGCGGTACTGCAACGAGGGCGTGAGCTCACGCACCGGGCGCAGATTGGGCTTTCGCGTGGTCATATCGTCAACTTCGTTGACGGCGGCATATGCCGCCCAACCTCGTTGTCGGACTGGGTGATTGCCTAATCGCCGTCGTCCCCGTCTTGGAAGCCTTCTTTTCTCTTCTGGTCCCGGCCTGCTGTGCGAGAAATCGTTCGAACTCGGCTCCGAGTTCGTCACCGCTGGGCAGATCCTCGTCGCGGGCCAGCAGTGATTGGTTCTCCTGGGCAGCGATGAAGGCATCGTACTGGCGCTCCAGCGCCTCCACCACTTGAGCGACTTCGGCGCTGCCGTCGACCTGTTCGTTGACCTTGGCGTGCACCTCGGCGGCCGCATCGGCCAGCGCGGCCAGCGGGAGCTGCAGCGACGCCGGACTTGGCGACCTGCGGTCAGCAGCGCCTCGGCGGCCGCAGGGTAGTCGGTCTGGGCCAGGTAGTGCGGCACGTGCACGGTGAACCCGACGACATCGTGTCCGTGCTGGGCCATCCGGTACTCCAGCAGGTTGGACACGCTGCCGGGGACCTGCACTTCGCCCACCCACGGTGTGTGGTCGGCGATCAGTTCCTTGTTGTTGGCGTGGGCGGTCAGCGTGATCGGCCGGGTGTGCGGCACCGCCATCGGGATGGTGCCGAGCCCGATGGTCTGGCGGACGTCCGAGCCGCTCGGCCAGCAGCCGGACGGCCGTGATGAAGCGCTCCCAGCGCAGGTCCGGCTCCATGCCCGCGAGCAGCAGGAACGGCGTTCCCACGCTGTCGTGCAGGGCGTAGAGGCTCAGTTCGGGTTCCTCGTAGTGGGTGAAGTGGTCGGTCTTGAACGTCATCAGCGGTCGACGCGACCGGTAGTCCAGCAGCTCGTCGATGGCGAACGACGCCACCAACTCGGTGTCCAGCGTGTCCTTGAGGTGCTCGGGCGGCCAGCCGGATCGCGTGGCCGGCGTCCGAGAAGCCCTCGAGGGCGTGGATCATCACCGGCCCACGACCGTCTGACGAGGACAGTTGCGGTGCGGGGAACTCGAGCTCGTACATCCCGCTCTGCTCGGGCTGGTAGCTGCTGGTCCTGTGTTGTCGTCCATCGGCTCACCTCCTTACACCGCGACTTCCAGTGTCTCATTCGGCTGAACGCCCGCTCTGAAGTACACGTGAACATGCCACCTGGCGGCGCAATCGGGCAAAATCATTGGATGCGGTACTCGGCGGCGCTGATGATCGGGCTGCTGGCGCTGGCGGCCGCCTGCGGCCGGGGATCCACCGCGGAGCCGCACCCGACCAGCGTGGCCGCAACGACGACCAAGATCACCGCCGCGCCGGTGCCCCCGCATCCCAGGATCGGTGCGGTGTTCCTCGGGGCGGGCGATCTGCACACGTGCACGGGCGCTGTGCTGGATTCGACGGCAGGAGACCTGATACTCACCGCCGCACACTGCGTCGCCGCGAACATGGACACGACGTTCGTCGCCGGTTTCAAGGACAGCGCCGACCCGGCCGACATCTGGAAGGTCGACGCGACATATCTCGACCCGCGCTGGGTGAAGAACCGAGGATCCGTTGGCCGACTTCGCGGTCCTGCGAGTGGTGCGCGACGGCGGCGGCTCGGTCGAGGCCGAGGCGGGCGGTGGATTCACGCTGGGCCCGGCACCGAAACCGGGCACGGTGGTCTCCGTCACCGGATACGAGCTGGGGGTCGGGGGCGGGCCGATCGGCTGCCAGGCCGCGACGGAGCTGGCGCAGGGTGGCTTACCCATCGCTGCTCTGCAGCGGGCTGGTCGACGGCACCAGCGGTGCGCCGTGGACGGTCGGGCCGACCATCACCGGGTTGGTCGGCGGCCTCGACGGTGGCGGATGCGACGAAACCGTCACGTACTCACCGCCATTCGACGGCGAAGTCGTCGCGCTGCTGACGCGCGCCGAGGCGGGTGGGCCCGCGGACCCGGCGCCTGGGGACTTCGACCGACGACTGCTGACCTACGAGCGGAACTGGTTGAGCGCGCGCAGCTTGTTCATCACGTCCAGTGCCGCGACCTTGTAGGCCTCCGAGAACGTCGGGTAGTTGAAGACCGCATCGACGAGGTATTCGACGGTGCCGCCGCAACCCATCACGGCCTGGCCGATGTGCACCAGCTCGGTGGCGTTGGAGCCGAAGATGTGCACGCCGAGCAGCCGAAGATCGTCGGTGGAGACCAGCAGCTTGAGCATGCCGTAGGAGTCGCCTGCGATCTGGCCGCGTGCCAGCTCGCGATAGCGCGACACGCCGACCTCGTAGGGGATCGACTCGCGGGTCAGATCGACCTCGGTGGCGCCGACGTAGGACACCTCCGGGATCGAGTAGATGCCGATCGGCTGCAGCTCGGTCATGCCCTTCACCGGCTCACCGAACGCGTGGTAGGCGGCCAGCCGGCCTTGGTCCATCGACGTGGCTGCCAACGCGGGGAACCCGATCACGTCGCCGACGGCGTAGATGTGGTCGACCTTCGTCTGGAACTGGTCGTCGACGAAGATCCGCCCCCGGCTGTCGATCTCCAGCCCGGCCTTCTCCGCGTCGAGGTGTTCGGTCTGCCCCTGTCGGCCGGCCGAGTACATCACCGTCTCCGCGGGGATCTGCTTGCCGCTGGCCAGCGTGGTGACCGTGCCCGACGAGCCGACGTCGACCGCCGTCACCTCCTCGCCGAATCGGAACGTCACCGCCAGGTCGCGCAGGTGGAACTTCAGCGCCTCGACCACTTCCGGATCGCAGAAGTCCAGCATGCTGTCGCGCTTCTCGACCACGGTCACCTTGGTGCCGAGCGCGGCGAACATCGACGCGTACTCGATGCCGATCACGCCTGCGCCGACCACCACCATCGACGGCGGCAGCGACTTCAGATCGAGGATTCCGTCGGAGTCCAGCACCCGTGATTCGTCGAATTCGACGCCTGCGGGACGAGCGGGCTTCGTGCCGGTGGCGATCACGATGAATTCGCCTCGGACAGTGGTCTTTTCACCACGGGTCTGATCGTCGACGCACACGGTGTGGTCGTCCAGAAAGCGGCCGTGCCCGGTGTGGAGATCGACGCCGTTGCGCATCAGCTGATTGCGCACCACGTCCTGCTCCTTGGTGATGACGTGGGAAGTGCGGGCCAGCAGGTCGGCCGGCGTGATCTTCTCCTTGACCCGGTAGCTCGCGCCGTACAGTTCGCGCTGGCTCATGCCGGTGAGATAGACCACCGCTTCACGCAGGGTCTTGCTGGGGATGGTCCCGGTGTTCACGCAGACACCGCCGAGCATCCTGCCGCGCTCGACGACTGCGACCGTCTTACCGAGCTTTGCCGCCGCGATCGCGGCCTTCTGCCCGCCGGGACCTGAACCGATGACGACGAGGTCGTACTCCAGCACAGAAGCCATATGGAAGGTGTACGCCGATTGCGGCCATCTCGCATGCCGACACCACCAAATAGCTCGTGAACAGAATGGCCGCGCGCGCCTGCGAGCTGCCGAGACCTCGCGATGAGACGATGACAGCAATGGTCAGCACGGTTCTGCGGCTGCTCACGGTGGCGGCGTTGCTCGGCGGCTGCGCGCGCACTGTGCACGGGAGCCCGCAAGCCGACCAACCGCAGCCCCGGCCCACCAAGCCGATTCCGATAGCGGACTTGCTGATCGAACCGACACGATTCCCCGAGCAGTATCCGGCTGTCGTGGTGGACCCCAGCATCGTCACCCGGTTACAGCGCCAGATCGACGGTGTGCCGGACGGGTCCGTGGTGACGCCGCCCGATTGTGCGCCGCCGCCCATCGCGGCTGCGGAGGGCGCAGCCGCGCAGGGCGTGAATCAGCAGAATGGCGCAAGCCTGATCGTGACGGTCACCCGACCGGCACCCTCGTTGCGCGCGAGGGTCGATCAGCTCAAGGGATGTTCGTCGTTCACGAGCGCGGTCGCCGGTGACGCGACTCAGATCTCCGACGTGACGGTAGACCTGCCGCCTGCGCCTCCGGTCGACGCCGACGACAGCTACGCCGTCGACCAGACGGTGACGCCGGAGTCGTCAGGCGCATCAGGCACGCGGACTCTGACCCTCGTCGCCCGGGTCGCCGATGTGGCGGTCACCACCTCTTGGCGGGGGGTGGTCGAAACGTCCGACGACTCGCCGGACACCCAGGCGCTGGACAGCCTGTTCACCGACGCGGTGCTCAAGGTGCGCGGCGCGATTCCGCGGTAGCCCGCCATACCCAGTCGCGCGTTCATCCCCAGCCGCCATGGCCAAGACTCGTTGCCGCCGGCTTCGGTCGGTGGCGGCGGCGACCGTTGTGCCATGACGACATCGCAATCCGATTTCCAACTCAACCGGCCCGGCGCGCTCATCGCGGCGCTGCCCGCCGTCCTGGGTTTCGTGCCCGAAAAGTCTCTCGTCCTGGTGACCGTCGACAACGGTGAATTGGGTTGCGTTATGCGCGTTGACCTTTCGCCTGAGCTGTACGGCTCCGTCGGCCATGTCGCCGAGGTCGCCGCGGCGGCGCGCCCTGACGCTGCGATCGCGGTGGTCATCGACGAAGAGGGTGCAGGCTGCCGACTGTGCAACGACGAGTACCGCGGGCTGGCCAACACACTGGAGGAGGAGCTGGCCGGACACGGGATCAGCCTGCTCGATTTCCACATTGTCGACAAGGTCGCCGTGGGTGGCCGGTGGCACTGCTCAGACGGCGGCTGGGGCACCGTCGACGATCCGTCCACGTCGCCGCTGGCCATGGCGGCGGTCCTGGACGGTCGCCGGCTGTACGCCCGCCGCGAAGAGCTTCAGAAGGTCATCGAGGTCACCGACGAATCCGCCAGCGCCGCGCTTGCCGTCGCCATCGCACAGCAGGCCGACATCGAGACCGACCCCGCACGCGACATCGAGGGCGCCATGACGGCGGCAGCGCAAGTGGCCGCGGGAGAAGAGCTGGCCGAGTTTGTGGTGGCCCGGTTGGCGTGCGCATTGACCGACCCGCAGGTGCGCGACACGCTCTACGCGCTGGCGGTGGGGGACGGGGCCGCGCAGGCCGAGGCGCTGTGGGCGCTGCTCTCCCGGACGCTTCCGGTGCCGTGGCGGGTCGAAGCGTTGGTGCTGTTGGCGTTCTCCGCGTACGCGCGCGGCGACGGCCCACTGGCGGGTGTGTCGCTGGAGGCCGCGCTGCGCTGCGGTCCGGGCCACCGGATGGCGGCCATGCTCGACACCGCGCTGCAGTCAGGGATGAGGCCGGGGCAGATCCGCGAACTCGCGGCGACGGGGTACCGGATCGCCAAGCAGCTCGGGGTTCAACTGCCCAAGCCAAGAGACTTCGGTCGTCGGGCGGGCTGAAGCCGTTGTGCGCTAGACCTTTTCGACCTTGACGGCGTGGGCCATCTCGTGCGGAAGCTCGACCTCTTCGTGGCCGGGGATCACGATCATGACACCGCCGTTGGGGCCGGTTTCGACTGTCACGCGTGCATTCGGAACCACGCCTGCTTCCTTGAGCCGGGCGATCAGGCTGACGTCACCCTGGACGTGCTCGGTCAGCTGGCGAACCACCACCGCGACCGGGAAACCGGACGGCAGCTCGGTCAGCCGAACCAGGTTGCGGTCCTCGGAGCCGATCGAGTTGCCGACGCCGAGCTCCGACAGGCCGGGGATGGGGTTGCCGAACGGGGACACCGTCGGGTTGTCGAGCACCTGCACGAGGCGGCGTTCGACGTCCTCGCTCATCACGTGCTCCCAGCGGCACGCCTCAGCGTGAACTTCCTCCCACGGCAGCCCGATCACGTCAACCAGCAGTCGCTCGGCCAGCCGGTGCTTGCGCATCACGGCAACGGCCAGTGCCCTGCCCTTGTCGGACAGTTCCAGGTGACGGTCACCGGCGACGTGCAGCAGCCCGTCCCGCTCCATCCGCGACACGGTCTGGCTCACGGTCGGTCCGCTCTGCTCGAGACGCTCGGCGATGCGGGCACGCAGCGGCACCACGCCCTCTTCTTCGAGGTCATAGATGGTCCGCAGGTACATCTCGGTGGTATCGACCAGATCGTTCATAGGCAACCCTTCGTCAGGCCAGAGTCTACCGGCCTAGCTGGGCGAATAGGGTTGCAACATAGGGTTGCCACACCAAAAAAGCCCGCCGGCGTGAACCGGCGGGCTTTTCTGAAGGGGTCGCTAGCTGGCATAGGAGCGCAAGCGGTCGGCACGTTCGCCGTTGCGCAGTTTGGCCATCACCTCACGCTCGATCTGGCGCACCCGTTCCCGGGACAACCCGAAGAGCTTGCCGATCTGGTCGAGCGTGCGGGGCTGGCCGTCGTCGAGGCCAAACCGCAACCGGATCACCTGCTGCTCACGCTCATCGAGCGTGGCCAGCACGTGGCGAATGTCGGTGTGCAGGAGTTCGGAGATGACGGCATTCTCGGCCGACATCGCCTCGGCGTCCTCGATGAAGTCGCCCAGCGGGGCTTCCTCGTCGCTGCCGACGGGCATGTCCAGGCTCACCGGGTCGCGGCTGTGCTCGAGCAGATCGTTGATCTTCTCCACCGGAATGCCCGACTCTTCCGCCAATTCCTCGTCGGTGGCCTCACGGCCGAGGTTCTGGTGCATCTCGCGCTTGATGCGGGCGAGCTTGTTGACCTGCTCGACGAGATGGACGGGAAGCCGGATGGTGCGGCTCTGGTCGGCCATGCCGCGGGTGATCGCCTGACGGATCCACCACGTCGCGTAGGTGGAGAACTTGAATCCCTTGCTGTAGTCGAACTTCTCCATCGCGCGGATGAGACCGAGGTTGCCCTCTTGGATCAGGTCCAGCAGCGGCATCCCACGACCGGTGTAGCGCTTCGCCAGTGAGACCACCAGTCGCAGGTTGGCCTCGAGAAGGTGGCTACGGGCAGCCTGACCGTCGCGCACGATGACCGCGAGATCGCGTTTGCGGCTCTCGCCGAGACGCTTACGGGTATCCAGCAGATGCTGCGCGTAAAGACCGGCCTCAATGCGCTTGGCGAGCTCAACCTCGTCGGCGGCGTTGAGCAAGGCTGTTTTGCCGATGCCGTTCAGGTACACCCGCACCAGATCAGCTGCTGGACTCTGAGCGTCCAGGTCGTGGTCAAAGCGGCTTATTGTGGCGGTTGCCATCAGGGCCTCCTGCTCGGCTCGAACTGTCAAGGTCTTCAACGCTCAATCGCTCCGGAGAGTTCCCACGAACCGGCCACTTCACACGTGTTGATCAGCGGTTTTGTCCCGATGACCTGAGAATCGTCTGAGAAATCGGCTAGACGATGCTCAGGAAGGAACGTCGCCCGTTTGGTCGACGCCGTCGGGTTGCGGCGTCGATCGCACCCGCGGTTCCAGCGCGGGCCGTTCGGCGGTCGGGAACAGCGGTGTGCGCCGCGCCGCGTAGCGCCGGGGCTCCTCGGCGCGCCGTGGTGGCCGGTCGTTTGCGATGAGCACCGCGATCCACGGCAGCGGTATCGAAACCACGATGATCGCCAGCGAGATGAGCCCGTTCTGCCACACGCCGTACGCCACTGCCGCGAGGATCAGCGCCGGTATGCGGAACGCCATGATGGTCAGGTACTTGCGCACCCGTGCACGGTGCTGCTCCTCGTAAGCGGGTGCGGCAGCGGTGATCAGGACGGGCTGACCGTCGTCGTCGAAACCCAGCTCTGGGCCGTGTTTCATACCTCTACTGTTCCACACTCCCGGGCGGTGAAACCGTTCGGTTTATTACGGATGTCTTGCCGGGGCACAATGAACGCATGCAAACCCAGACGATCGAGCGCACCGACACCGACGAACGCGTCGACGACGGGACCGACAGCGACACCCCGAAGTACTTCCACTACGTGAAGAAGGACAAGATCGCCGAGAGCGCCGTCATGGGCACGCACGTCGTGGCGTTGTGTGGCGAGGTGTTTCCGGTGACCAAGGCGGCCAAGCCCGGGTCGCCGGTGTGCCCGGACTGCAAGAAGATCTACGACCGGCTCAAGAAGTAGAGGCTTCGCCCTTGGCGGTCGCGCTCGCGGGCGCATCGGTCGGTGCCGATCCGCCGTTGAACGACTCGAGTGACTCGGCGGCCTTCTCCTCCAGCCAGAAGCGGAGCCGTTTGGCGTGGGTGTCGGGTGCAGGCCACTCCTCCTGGATGGCGGCGTTCAATTCGGCGCCGATCATGATCGCGAAGCCGAGGAAGAACGCGAACAACAGGAATGCGATCGGTGTCGCCAGCGCGCCGTACGTGTAACCGGTGCTGGTGATGTAGGTCAGGTAGATCCGCAGCCCGACCGTCGCGATGAGAAAGACCGCAGTGGCCAGGATCGCGCCGAGCACGAGGCGGTGCGATGGCAGCGGCTTGGGCAGCGATACCCGGTACAGGAACGTCACGGCCACGATCAAGGCGAGAACGAGGGCAGGGTAGTAGCCGTAGCGCAGCACGTTGTCCCAGCTGTCCGGGATGCGCTCGCCGATCTTCAACGGTCCCAATGCGATGAACGGCGCGGTGGCGATGGCCATCACCAGCATCACCACATAGAGCCCGAGTGCGAAGAGGCGCTGTCGCACAGGGTGCCGCAGCGGGGTCTGGTCATGTGCCTCGGTGATCGAGTCAACGAACGACGAGACGGCCGACGAGCCGGCCCACAGCGAGATCACGAACCCGACCGACACCACCTCGCCGCGTGCGCCCCTGACGATGTCGCGAACCGTCGGCTCGATGATCTCGCTGACGACGTTCTGGGAGAAGAAGTGGCTGGCCGTGGTGATCAACTGCTGTTCGATCGTCGGCAGCGTCTCCGGCCCGAACAACGGCGCGATGTAGGCCAGGCTGCCAAGCATCCCGAGCAGCAGTGGCGGCAACGACAGCGCAGACCAGAAAGCGGCCTGCGCCGACTCCGAGAAGATCGAATCGTCCCAGCTTTTCGACAGCGTCCGTTTGGTGATGTGCCAGATGTGGTGACGCGATATCGGAGGCTGGTCAATCATGACCAGTCCAGCATTCCCGACGAAGCGTCGTCCTGCCCAGTCCGGCAGGCTGGTGGATTAGGCGTCGACCGGCTCAGGCGGACTCACTTCGAGCACAGCCGCCAACTCGACCAGCTTGGCCTCGTGCTCGTTGGCGTGGTGCTGACAAAACAGCAGCTCGGCGCCCGACGGCAACTTTGCCCGTACGCGAGCAGCGGCGCCGCAGCGATCGCAGCGATCAGCCCGGGTCAGTTCTGGACTGGTCAGAGTTGCGTTCATGGCTCCTCCGTCTCTGCTCGTGGTGCGACCGGTTAATACCCGGTTTCACGCATGTCCACTCTCTCAGACGCATTCGGTTTCGGCCTTGTTCCCGGGCCGTACACGGGTGTGTCGTTTTTCACGCTCGGCGAAGTTGCCGGAAGGGCAGTGTGGAGGGATGCTCGTGCACATCTGTGCCGCGGACGATTGGCGGCTCGCCAGAGACCGCGGCGAGCACCGTCCGGAGTCCCTCGGCGAGGTCGGTTTCATCCACCTTTCGGCGCCTGAGCAGGTACATCTGCCGGCCAATCGGCTCTATGCGGGCCGCAGGGATTTGGTGCTGCTGCGCGTCGATCCCGAGCGGTTGACGGCGCCGATCCGGTGGGAGCCGGGCGTGCCGACGGATCCGGAGTCGATGCTCTTCCCGCATCTGTACGGCCCGCTGCCCGTCGACGCTGTGACGAGTGTCACGCCCTATCTGCCGGGAGCCGACGGCCGGTTCTCATCGCTGACGTAGGCGTCGGCCTCGATCTCCACCATCAGCTCCGGCGAGATCAACGCCGAGACCTCGACCATCGTCGCTGCGGGACGAATGTCGCCGAACACTTCGGCGTGCACGGTCTCTATGCGGCGCAGCGCTTCTCGGGTCTACTCGGCCACGGCTTCGAACTCCGATCCTGACGACACGTTGGTGCGCTGGGTCACCGTTACAAATTTACGGTGGACTGTCGCCTGCGAAGTCGCCGACTACCTACACTGACCCACCGTGAGCATTCTGGTGGGCTTCGCGCCGTGGATCGTCTATTGGGTGCTGGTCGGCAACGTCCCGTTCGAGACCGCCGTGTTGGTGGCGCTCGCGGTCGCGGTCGCGGCGTTCGTCATCGGCCGCGTCAAAGGCACGCCCGGACGCACGCTCGAAATCGGCGCCATCGCAACCTTTGTGGTGTTGGCGATCCTGACCTTCACGGTGAACCAGGCGTTCATGCAGCAGTGGCTGCAGCCACTGAGCAACGCAGGCATCTTCCTGGTCGCGCTGACCAGTGTTCTCATCGGCAGGCCGTTCGTGCGCGAGTTCGCCGAAGTCGACCAGCCGGACGAGGTGATCAACGGCGAGGTGTTCAAGCGGATCACGACGCTGCTGACGTGGATCTGGGTCGGCGCGTTCGCCGGCATGACGGTGTCATCGGCGATCCCGCCGATCGTGTACGGCGGAGCCAGCATCCTCGACACGAAAACGCCGCTGTCGTTCGCCTGCTACTGGGTCATCCCGTTCACGCTGCTGGGCCTGGCGGCGCTGGCGTCACGGGTGCTGCCCGAGAAGATGACCCCCGGCGACGACGAAGTCCGCAAGACGTCCTTCGTCACCTTCGCAGAAGCGGAGATCGACCAGTTGATCTACGCCGCGCAGGAGCACGCCAACCGCGAGGTCGGGGCGGGCAAGGAGGCCTACGACGTCCGGATCGGCAGCAAGGGCATCCCGCTCTCGGGGGACGAGACCCGCGAATCATGGCCTGCGACATACAAAGTCCGCCCGCGGCGGAAGTAACGGTCAAAGACGGTGACGTGAACCTCGTCGACGGCGTTGTCCTCGTGCACGGCGCGAGCCACGGCGCGGGGTGCTGGGACTCGGTCGCGCCGCATCTGGACATGACGGCGGTCGCCGTCGATCTGCCCGGTCGAGGGGGTCGGCCTGGCGACTTCGCAACGGTGACCCTCGACGACTGCGTCGAGGCCGTCATCGACAGTGCCGATAGGGCGGGGCTGGGCCGTTTCGCGCTCGTCGGCCACTCGCTCGGCGGAGTCACGATCACCGAGACCGCGTCGCGGCATCCGGAGCGGGTGGCCGGGCTCATCTACGTCGGCGCGATCGTGCCTGCACCGGGGGAGAGCGCGGCCGTCGTCAGATTCGGGGCCGACCTGTCCGCAGAACCGGGCATGCCGAACGAGGAGCGCTGCCGGACCACAATGGCCAACGACATGTCCGACGAGCAGTGGCAGGCGCACTGGAACACCATCGTGGCCGAACCGGCGGCCATCTGGAACGCACGGTTGAGCGGCTATCCCGACGGCATGCCGGTCACCTACATCAGCATGGCCGACGACATGGGTGTGCCCGCGCCGCTCGCGCAGCAGATGATGGCCAACATCGGCGCGGACGTCGACCATCGGATGATGCAGGGAGCGCACCTGG
Organism: uncultured Actinomycetota bacterium; assembly: GCA_963813275.1. Taxonomy (GTDB): domain Bacteria; phylum Actinomycetota; class Actinomycetes; order Mycobacteriales; family Mycobacteriaceae; genus Mycobacterium. The sequence continues at coordinate 1,386,574 of CAWEYH010000014.1, forward strand.
TGATGATCACGAGGCCCGAAGAGCTGGCAACCATTATCAACGACGTCGTCAATAGTTGACTTGGTCGTTTCCTGGTAGTTGGCTAACCCCATCCGTCGGCGAAGGGGAGGACGACGATGTCCCTGCGACCCAGAATTCACGGGCTGTGGCAGGCCCTTCTTCCGGTTGCGCTCTTGATGGCGGGGTTAGTTCTCAGCCCATCCGCCGCGGCCAAATGGGGGAGCGGCGAGCCGTGCGTCGCGTCGAACGGATTGACGCTGAAGCAGCAGTACGGCTACTCGGTTGCGATCATCACCCCGAACTGCAATCAGGTCCGGGCGGGAGAGCGCTGGGCGCCCTCGGTCCCGTGGATCGTGGACACCCGGTTCGAACAGATGCCGTCGGGGTTCAAGACCGACTACAGCACGCCGCTGGATGACCTACGAGGCAAATTCCAGAGCATCGACGTCATCGTCGACGCGGGGTCGCCGTATCAGTCGAATCGGTCGTTCCCCGCCGACAACAAGATGTGGGTAGGGGAGCTACCCGACACTGCCGGACTGCCCGCGGTCGACTCGTCGAATCTCGGCGCCCTTGCCCCGCTGCCGGTCGGCCAGCACTCGGTCGCGGTCTACTGGAACTTCGCCGCACAGCATTGCGACGGTTTCACCGCCGGCCAATCCAGCTGCCTGCCCGCGGGCAAGACGCTCGTCAAGCAGATCAGCTTCAACGTCGTCGCTCCGAACCCCTCCGTCCAATAGAAGATCCGGTGCTGGCCGACAAGGCGGACAAATTGGCGGTCTTGGGCCATTCGAACCGGAGCTACCGTTGATTCGGAACGATTCGGCGGAAGGTTTGGCAAATGGGTGACGACATACGAGCAGAGCCCGCGGACATCATTGCGTCAGGGTCCGTCGTCACCGGGCACGCCGAGAATGTGCATGCCACACATGCCTCGTCGGACGCGCGCATCGAATCGGCCATGTCGGGGTGGACGGGCGCATCGCAGGCGGCGATGACCGCGAAAGCCGCACTGTGGCAAGCGACGACAAGGACGTTGTCGGCCCGGCTCGCCGAACACGGCGAGGCGCTGGATTCCAGTGGCCGCGGCTATCAGGAAACCGAGACCAACAACGCGGAGTCGCTGCGCGAACTCGGAGAGCAAGCGGTCTAGCAGTTGGTTCTCTCCGTCGCCGACATCGAGCGCTGGAACCCCGACGCCGTGCGCGATGTCTTCAATGCCGCCCATAACCGGTACGAGGCCGCGCGTTTCGCCGCCGAGGAGCTCGGAACTCTGCCTGCGTTCCAGACGTGGGGCGGTGATGCGGCCGATGCGGCGCGCCAGGCGATCGGCAAGACCCGGGCAGACCTCGATTCGCACGGCGCGGAGGCCCTGGCGGTGGCGCAGGCGGCCGATCAGGCTGCCGACGGCATCGACGACGTCCAGCGCAGGCTCAAAGACCTCAAGCAGCGGGCCATCAGCCTGCACATGCAGATCGACGAACTCACCAGCACCGTCAGACCGGGCCCGGACTTCCGCGGCGGCGCCAAGGCGGCGGCGGACGCCATCGGTCGGCTGCAGCCCCAGCTGAACGCGATCATCGCGGAGGCCAGCAGGGTCGACGACGAGCTGGCTCATGCGATCAACATGGCCGGTGGCAAGGAGCCGATTCCGCAGAACGCCGGGCCGCCCGTCGGATCGGACGGGCTGACGCCGAGCCAGGTCGCCAGCGACGCCAACCAGGAGCGGCTGCGCCAACTGCGCGCCGAGACGCAGGCCCGAGTCGACCAACTGAAACCGATCGTCGACAAGTTGTCGGCCCAGGCTTACATGGAAGGCCCCGACGGCATCGTCACGGGCGACCCGTACAGCCAGTACTTCTTCGACGAGTACCGCGACGCCACCGGCCGGTTGGCGGACATCGACGCCATCCAACAGGCGATGAAGACCCCCGAGAGCTACCTGACCCAGCTCACCGTGCCGGATAACCCGGGCAAGCCACTGCTCGCGGCCGTCGCAGTCGGGAACCCGGACACGGCCCAGAACGCGTCGGTCGCGGTGCCGGGTGTCGGTTCCACCACCCGCGACACGTTGCCCGGCATGGTCAACGAAGCCAGCAATCTGCGCAACGAACAACTGCGCCAGTTGACCGCGGCGGGCAAGCCGGCCTCCGCCGCGTCCATCGCGTGGATGGGCTACACACCGCCGCCGAACCCGTTGAACGACCAGGGCCTGGACAACGCGACCCTGGCCCATGTGTGGTCGACGATGACCGACGACACCGCCAGGGCCGCGGCGCCCGACCTCGCCAACTATCTCGAGCACCTGCGCACCACCAATCCGGGCACGCATCTGACGTTGCTGGGTCACTCCTATGGCTCTCTGACGTCGTCGCTGGCGCTGCAGGACCTCAACGCGAACGGCCTGCATCCCGTCAACGACGTCGTGTTCTACGGTTCTCCCGGCCTGGAACTGGTCAGCCCGGCGCAACTCGGGCTGGACCACGGCAGCGCCTACGTCATGCAGGCGCCCGGCGATCCCATCACCAATCTCGTTGCGCCCCTTGCGCCGTTGCACGGGTGGGGGCTCGACCCATGTGCGACTCCGGGGTTGACCGAGCTGTCCAGCGAGGCGGGGTTCGATCCAGCCAACGTCTGGCGCGACGGCGTCGGCAGCCACGCCGACTACCCGCGCATGTTCACCGACAATGCCGGTGACCAACTGTTGCGGATGTCGGGATACAACATGGCCGCGGTCGCCGCCGGGCTTCCCGATAATGAGGTGGAGCAGTCACTGGTGCCGCCCGTCCTGACCGGTGGCCCGCCACACCAGCCTGGGAGGTAATGGATGCGTTGGTCGGTCGTGTGGTTGATCGCAGTGATCTGCGCGGTGAGCGTCGGCTGTGGTGACCGGAACGAGAACGACGGGAGCAAACGAGTGAGCCCGGAACGTGTCGCCGAGCTGGAGAACCAGCTGCGGGCCAAGCCGCCCTTCGAGGCAGCGCAGGACGAGTACCGCAGCGCGATGAAGCAGATGGCCGACCAGATCGCGGCGCTGGTGCCCGGGACGACGTGGAACTTCGTGCAGGACACGTGGACCAGCTGCGGCGGCGAATACGTGTGGACCGACGCGAAGGAGGCGTACTTTCTGATCGGGTTCAGCGGGCCGATCCCCGACGAGAAGTGGGACCAGGCGGTGCAGATCGTCAAGGACGGCACCCGTCGGTTCGGCGCCACCAATCTCAGTGTCGCTAAAAACAATTCGGGTGATCACGATGTCGACCTGTCGGGCAACGAGGGCGTCGACTTCAAGCTGTCGAGTCAGAAGGCCGCGGCGTTCACCGGGCGCTCGGACTGCCGGATCAGCCAGACCGATTCACCTACGCCCACCAAAAGCTAGGGAATCACCCGATATCTTCGAGGTCCCTGCGGAGTTACTGTCACCACATGTCTATCTCGACCAGCAGGAAACTAGTGGGCGGTTCCGCGGCGGCGGCCGCGATCGGATTTCTGATCACCCCTGCGCCGGCGCAGGCGGATTACGACTGCTACAAGCAGGGTGGGTATCAGTTCCCCGGTGGAGAAGTCGTCCTCCACTACCCGGAGACCGACTCCGAAACACATTTCAGGGTCGTTCGGGGCGACACGCACGTCAACACCGCTGCGGAGACCTTCTACCAAAACGGCACGAGCTTGCAGGGACGGATCACCGGAGACATGTCGAAGGGGGGAAACATCATCCACCTCGAGGTGACCAGGGGGTCGACGTATGCGCCGTTGATTCTCGACGGCTCGATCGGACCCGACGGCACACCACTGGGTTCCTTCGTGACGGGGAATCTCGATAGGCAGAACTGGGACTCGCCTACTGTGTTCGCCTGCATCCCCGGTCCGCCGGTTGAGGACAAGCTGCCCAAACCCGACGGATCCAATCCGGTCGCGACTGCGGCAACGTCGGCCACGGTCGGTGGCGGGGGTGCGGATGTCTTCAACATCGCGCACAACGATGTTCCTGACCCCGTCAACGGCGTTCAGGGCATGAAGATCGCCACCCTGCCGGCTGGCACGGGGGTCGGCTTGGCCGGGCCGTGCAAGGACGGATGGTGCCGAGTGAACGAGGCCTCCATCCCGCAGGGCTTCGGTTTCGTCGAGCAGGGCAACCTGCAGATCGGCTAGTCGAGGTAGTCGCGCAGCACCTGAGAACGGCTGGGGTGGCGCAACTTTGACATCGTCTTGCTCTCGATCTGCCGGATGCGTTCGCGGGTGACGCCGTAGACCTGGCCGATCTCGTCGAGCGTGCGCGGCTGCCCGTCGGTCAGGCCGAACCGCAGCCGAACGACGCCCGCCTCGCGCTCGGACAGCGTCTCCAGCACCGACTGCAGCTGATCCTGCAGCAGCGTGAACGACACCGCGTCGACGGCGACCACGGCCTCGCTGTCCTCGATGAAATCGCCCAGCTGCGAGTCACCTTCGTCGCCGATCGTCTGGTCCAGCGAGATCGGCTCACGCGCGTACTGCTGGATTTCCAGCACCTTTTCCGGCGTGATGTCCATCTCCTTGGCCAGCTCTTCGGGCGTGGGCTCGCGGCCCAGATCCTGCAGCAGCTCGCGCTGGATGCGGCCGAGTTTGTTGATCACCTCGACCATGTGCACCGGGATGCGGATGGTGCGGGCCTGGTCGGCCATGGCGCGGGTGATGGCCTGCCGGATCCACCAGGTGGCATACGTGGAGAACTTGTAGCCCTTGGTGTAGTCGAACTTCTCGACCGCACGGATCAGGCCCAGGTTGCCTTCCTGAATGAGGTCGAGGAACGCCATGCCGCGGCCGGTGTAGCGCTTGGCCAGCGACACCACAAGACGCAGGTTCGCTTCCAGCAGATGGTTTTTCGCGCGGTCGCCGTCACGGCAGATCCACGCCATGTCGCGCCGCTGCGCGGCGGGCAGCTTCTCGCCCTTGTCGGCGATTTCGGACATCAACTGCGTGGCGTACAGGCCCGCCTCGATCCGCTTGGCCAGCTCGACCTCTTCCTCGGCGTTGAGCAGCGCGACCTTGCCGATCTGCTTGAGGTACGCGCGGACGGAGTCGGCCGACGCGGTGAGCTCGGCGTCCTTGCGGGCCTGGCGAAGTGCCTCGGATTCCTCCTCGTCCCAGACGAAGTCGCCGGACGCCTTGTCCTTCTCGCTGGGCTCGGTGATCTCGTCTTCTTCGGCGGTGGCGGGCACGTCCTCAGCGGACGCCGCGCCGGGCTTTGCCGCTTCTTCGGCGCTATCTTCCTCTGCGGTCTCGCCAGCATCGAGATCTTCGAGCTCGAGATCCTCCTCGACGAGTTCATCGGGCTCACCGTCGAGCTCGTCGGTGGTCTCGAGCTCGTCGTCCTCGGTGACGTCGGCCTTGGTGGTCGTGGGTTCCGCTGCGGTCGCCTTCTTGGTCCGCCCGCGGGGAGCGGCGTCGTCGCCCTTGGCGTCGGCCTTGGCCCGCGACGGGCGCGCGGCAGGCGCAGTCTTGGCGGCCGAGGACTTAGCCGGCTTGGCTGCCGTGCGGCCCTTGGCGGCGGGCGTATCCGACTTCGTCGTGCGCGCAGCTGCCTTGGTGGCTCGCTTGGCGGGTTTGGCAGGCGCCAACCCGTTGGCGCTCTTGGCCGCCGTGGCCTTCTTCGCGGGGGTCTTGGTAGCGGTGCGCTTCACCGGCTTTACGGCTGCCGGGCTTGCCTTTGTCGCTGCCACGTCACCCTTTCGGTCATGCAGGATTCGGCGGTCGTAGGGGCATGCACCACCGAAAAGCGTCTGCTATGTCGAATGTGGCGTTGATATCTGCTGGGATACTCGCCGCTGTTCGGTATGCGGCCGCCGTCGACCATTGTAACGACAGTGTTCGATAAAGCCCCGCCGAGCGGCAAATTTGACGCCGCTTCGGGCGTGGCTACTTGCCAGTAGCCGTGACGTCCACCTCGGCGGCCATCGCCGCACCGACGATTCCGGCCGTGTTCTGCAGGGTGGCGGCGCACCACCGGAGTGCGGTTCTTCAGCAGCGGGATCCACTTGTCGGCCTTGCGGCTGATACCGCCGCCCGGCGATGAACAGGTCGGGCCAGATCGCGTTCTCGATCGCCGTGAGCACCTTGGTGACCTCCTTGGTCCAGCGCTCGTAGCTCCAGCCCTTGTTCTCCTTGATCGACGAGGCGGCCCGGTGCTCGGCCTCTTTGCCGCCGACCTCGAGGTGGCCGAACTCGGTGTTGGGCAGCAGTACGCCGTTGTGGATGACGGCCGACCCGATACCGGTGCCGAATGTCAGCAGCACGATGACGCCGGAGTTGTCGCGGCCGGCACCGAACTTCTCCTCGGCCAGCCCCGCTGCGTCGGCGTCGTTGAGCACGGTGACCTTCTGGCCGCCGAGCTCCTTGCTGAAGAACTCGCTGGCGTTGTATCCGATCCACGCCTTGTCGACGTTGGCAGCGGTGCGGACGATGCCGTCGACCACCACGCCGGGGTAGGTGACGCCGACGCTGTCCTTCCATCCGAATTCGTGCACGACGGCGGCGACGGTCTTGCTGACCGCGTCGGGCGTGGCCGGCTGCGGGGTGGCCAGCTTGAACCGCTCGCCGATCAGCTGGCCGGTGTCGAGGTCGACGACGCCGCCCTTGACGCCGCTTCCGCCCACGTCGACGCCGAAGGCCCGGCGTTGCGAACCTCCGTTGGTGCTCGGATCGGCGGCGGGCGTATCGGTGGCGGTCATGTGCCCACACATTAGTAGCTCCGTATTGCTTTGGTAGGCGTGCTGGGCAACCGGTTAGCGACAATTTGTGCTGCGATAAGCCGGTGGACAGACTCGAACTCGACCCGGCCGAGTTGCGCTCAGTCGCCGAGCGGTTGGCGACCGAGGCCGCGGGGTTCGTGCGGCGCCGTCGCGAGGAAGTCTTCGGCGGCGCGCCACAGCGGGAATCCAGCGGTTCTGCGGTGCGGGCCAAGAGCACGCCCGACCGATCCCGTCACCATCGTCGACACCGAAACCGAGCGCCTGCTGCGCGATCGGCTCGCCGAGCTGCGACCCGGCGAGCGGGTGCTCGGCGAGGAGGGCGGTGGCAGCGCGGAGGACTCCGACGGGCGGCCGACGTGGGTGCTCGACCCGATCGACGGCACGGTGAACTTCGTCTACGGGCTGCCCGCCTACGTGGTGTCGGTGGCCGTGCAGGTCGACGGCGCAGTCGCTCGCAGGAGCGGTCGCCAACGTCGTCGACGGCGCCCTGTACTCCGCCGCGCTCGGTCACGGCGCGCACGTGCAGCGCGACGGGGTGTCGAAGCCGTTGCGCTGCAGCGAGGTCGACGACCTGTCAATGTCGTTGGTGGGCACCGGATTCGGCTACGCCCCGCAGCTGCGTCGACGGCAGGCGGCGGTGATTGCCACGCTGCTGCCGCAGGTGCGCGACATCCGGCGGTTCGGGTCGGCGGCGCTCGACCTGTGCCTGGTGGCCGCGGGCCGACTCGATGCCTACTTCGAGGACGACCTCAACGTGTGGGACTGGGCCGCTGGCGCGCTGATCGCGGCCGAGGCGGGCGCGCGCCTGCGCCTGCCGTCGGCCGAGCGGCGCGGTCGGTGGCGCGGGCATGGTGGTGGCGGCCGCGCCCGGCGTCGAAGACGCGTTCACCGACGCGCTGAGCGCCGCCGGCGCGTTCTAGTCATCGAATCACGTTCGGGTGCAACGGCATACAACTCAGCACGATGCACTGTGGATCTTCGACAGCAGGGTCGGATCGGCGGGCTGGGTGGCGTCCGGGCGCAGGCTGGACAGCACGGCTTCGATGTCGTCGCTGTGCGCAAGCTCGGTGAAGTCGGTGCCGATCGCCAGGTCGACGGTGTTGTCGCTGGCGCTGGTCCTGGTACAGCTCGACGCACGGGGCGACCAGCCAGACCGCCGCGGCGGCCGCCCGGCCGTTGGGCCCGAATCGGATCTGGCCCTGGCAGGCCAGCCGGTTGTTCGCGTAGAGCGGGTCGTTCTCGGCCGTCGGCTCGGCGAATCCGAGGTCACGCAGCTCGCCGGCCACCTCGGCGGCCTGACCGCCCTGCGCCGCTGGCGTTGAGCACCCGGATCTTGGTGTCGGCGAGGTTGGCGGGGCCGACCTCGGTCATGGCCGCGCGGTGACCTGCTCGCCCAGTTTGGACTGGGTGGGGTCGGCCGAGGTCTGCCGGCAGGCGGGTTGCACGCCGCGGCCTCGGTCACGTCGACCGGACGGTTCAGCGCGACCACCCAGATGATCAGGGTGATCACGGCGAGCACGGCGAACATCAAGATCGCCGGCATGAAATTGCGGCGGCGGAACGGCCGACCGTGCTTGTCGAAGGCCGTGCCTTCGGTGATTTGAGCGACCACACCTGCACTCTAAAACCCGCAACGCCGCGGGCTGGACCGGGCATGCAAGCAACTGTGATGTAAATCACACTTGATCAATCGCGAATCTGGGCACGAATCGTTTGGCGGATGCGTTCGACGCTGGTACAAAGCTCTGTCGCAAGGTTCACGGAGGGGACACGAAGATGGCTACCGACTACGACGCCCCACGGCGCACCGAGACCGACGATGTCTCCGAGGATTCGCTCGAGGAACTGAAGGCACGGCGCAACGAAGCCCAATCTGCCGTAGTCGACGTCGACGAGTCCGAATCCGCCGAAAACTTCGAACTGCCAGGCGCCGATCTGTCCGGCGAAGAGCTGTCTGTGCGGGTGATTCCGAAGCAGGCCGACGAGTTCACCTGCTCGAGCTGCTTCCTGGTGCATCACCGCAGCCGGCTGGCCAGCGAGAAGAACGGCGTGATGATCTGCACCGACTGCGCGGCGTGAGCCTGAGCTCCCGTCACTGCGCAGCACGAAGCGCTGACAGCACCCGATCCGGGTGACGACTGCTCACCAGCCAGTACGGCGTGGGATCGTCCGGGTCGTCGAGGACCACGAGCACCATCGGGCCGACCCAGGCCCGGTGCACGACGTAGGCGGCCGGATCCAGCTGACGCCCGAGGGCGGCCGACTTGGCCGACTGCGGCACCTCGGCCGACCGGGAGATCACGCTGACGGGCAGATGCGCCGTGCCGACCCACAACTCGGTCTGTTCGGCCGAGTCGTCCGGCGCACTGCCGACCACCCGCACTTCGGTCTTGCTGAACCACAACAGGACAGCGGCCGCGACCGGAAGCAGCACGGCGAACGGCACCCAGTTGGGCAGGGCGCGCACACCCTGGTTGACTTCGAGCGCGATGAGCGCGGCCAACGCCAAAGCCGGGCGGCCACCACCACCACGGCACCCACAACCGTTCGGAATAGCGCACGATTTGCGGTGCTGCGCGCGTGTCGGACACGCGGCCAAGGGTAATCTGTGGCCTCGTGTCCACCCCTTTGGCAGTCGTTCGCCTCGACCGCGACCTGCCGATGCCCAGCCGGGCTCACGACGGCGATGCGGGCATCGACCTTTTCAGCGCGATCGACGTCGAACTGGCGCCCGGCCATCGTGCCCTGGTGCCGACAGGGATCGCGGTGGCCATTCCGTACGGGATGGTCGGGTTGGTACATCCACGGTCGGGTTTGGCTGCGCGCGTTGGACTTTCGATCGTCAACAGCCCCGGCACGATCGACGCGGGCTATCGCGGCGAGATCAAGGTGTCGCTTGATCAACCTCGACCCCGAGCAGCCGATCATCGTGCACCGCGGCGATCGGATCGCCCAGTTGCTGGTGCAGCGAGTGGAGTTGCCCGAACTGGTCGAGGTGACATCGTTCGACGAGGCCGGCCTGGCCGACACCTCCCGTGGCGACGGCGGCCACGGTTCCTCCGGCGGACATGCGAGTTTGTGATGGCATTTGGAAAACACTCAAGACCAGATGAAGACAACGTCGACGAACGAGACGTCGAGTCGAGTGTTGGTGAGGACGAGCTGGACGGCCCGTTCGACATCGAGGACTTCGACGACCCGGCGGCGGCGGCAGTGGCCCGGCTGGATCTGGGCTCGGTGCTCATCCCGATGCCCGAGGCCGGGCAGGTGCAGGTCGAGCTCAACGAGGGCGGCGTGCCCAGCGCGGTGTGGGTGGTGACGCCCAACGGCCGTTTCACCGTCGCCGCCTACGCCGCGCCGAAGAGCGCAGCGCTGTGGCGGGAGGTCGCCACCGAGCTGGCCGACTCGCTGCGCAAGGACACCCCGGAGGTACGCATCGAGGACGGTCCGTGGGGCCGCGAGGTGGTCGGCGCGGCACCGGCGGGTGTGGTCCGCTTCATCGGCGTCGACGGCTACCGGTGGATGATCCGCTGCGTCGTGAACGGCCCGCAGCAGACCATCGACGCCCTGAGCGACGAGGCGCGGGAAGCCTTGGCGGACACCGTCGTTCGTCGCGGCGAGACGCCGCTGCCGGTGCGCACCCCACTTCCGGTGCAGTTGCCCGAGCCGATGGCCGAACAGCTGCGCGCCGCCGCTGAGCAGCAGGCCGCGGCCCAGCAGGAAGCGCAGCAGCAACAGCAGCCTCCGCAGACGCAGCCCGTCGCACGGCGCAGCGAGCACGGCTCGGCGATGCAGCAGCTGCGCACCATCACCGGCGGCTAGACATCGAGCAGCGCGGCCACGCACGCCGCGCCGAGCACCGACGGGTCGGCGCCCATCTCGTCCAGCGTGACCGTCCGCAACGCCGCCCTCGGCGCCGCGGCCACCCATTCGAGTCCGACCTCCAGCGGATGCACCGGATCGTCGGTCGCGGCAGCGACCCCCATCGGGACACGTCAGCCTCTCCAGCTCGGCGCAGGTCGGTGCGACGTATCGCGCGGCCTCCTCCATCGCGTCGGGCAGCGACGGCCACTGCCCGACCCAGGACCGGGTCAGCTCGTCGGCCAGCCAGGCCGGGCTCGATGCGCGCATCTGTGAGGTGGCCGACACCAGCCCGTCTCTGCGCAGCACCTCTGCGGAGTGCCTGGCCGCCAGCGCGGCGGGTGCGGCATCCGGCGAGCCCGTCCACGGCGGCAGCGCCGCCAGCACCGCGACCGCCCGCGACGGATGGGCCAGCGCCCAATTGATCGCGACCGCGGCGCCGATGGACACCCCGCCGACCGCGATTGCGCCCAGCCGTGCGGCGTTGTCGAGCTCGGACACGTATCCGTCGATCAGCCGGTCCGGCTGCGGCGGCGGTGTCACGACGACCGCCTCCGACCTCGTGCAGGGCGGCGGCGAACGCCCGGTAGACGTAGTCGTCGTCGGACCCGGTGCCCGGCAGCAGAACCGCCGTCACGCCGCGCAGATCGACCGCCATCATTGATCGTGCCGTGTGGTTTAAATCACCGGCGTGGCGGGCTACCCCCACCGTGGCATTGGGGAGCCAAGAGGTCTACCGTGGCGTTGGTTGGGGATCCACGGTGGATTCCCAGAAATGGCAGGAGACGCCATGGCTACGGCCGAAGGGTATCTGCGCCGGCTCACGCGTCGGTTGACGGAGGACCCCGAGCAACTCGACGTCGAGGAGTTGACCGAGGAGGCCGCCAGCACCGGCGCCCAGAAGGCGATCGACTGTCAGCGCGGCCAAGAAGTGACGATGGTCGGCACCCTGCGCAGCGTCGAGGCCAACGCCAAGGGTTGCGCGGGCGGCGTCAAGGCCGAACTGTTCGACGGCACCGACGCGGTGATGCTGGTCTGGCTCGGCCAGCGCCGCATCCCCGGCATCGAGTCCGGACGCACGCTGCGGGTGCACGGACGTATGGGCAAGCTCGAGAACGGCACCAAGGCGATCTACAACCCGCACTACGAAATTCAGAAGTGAGTCGGGGACCCGTACCGTTAACTCGTGTCCGATAAACAAACCGGCGCGCAGGCCCTGCTCGAGCAGATGGGCGGCATCAGCGGGCTGATCTACTCGTCGCTGCCCGTTCTGGTGTTCGTCCCGGTCTCCTCCGCTGTTCGGCTTGCTGCCTGCGATCATCGCCGCGCTTGCGCGTGGCCGCGCTGATCCTGGTCTGGCGGCTGGTGCGCAAGGAGTCGGCGCAGCCGGCGATCTCCGGATTCATCGGCGTCGGGTTCTGCGCGCTGATCGCCTACCTGGTCGGCGAGTCCAAGGGCTATTTCCTGTACGGCATCTGGATGTCGCTGGTGTGGGCCGTGGTGTTCCTCGTCTCCGTGCTGATTCGCAGGCCCCTCGTCGGCTACATCTGGAGTTGGGTCAACGGCCACGACCGCGGCTGGCGCGGCGTGCGCAGGGCGGTGCTGGTGTTCGACATCGCGACGATCACCTGGGTGCTGGTGTTCGCGGCGCGGTTCGTCGTGCAACACCATCTCTACGACGCGGACGAGACCGGATGGCTCGGCGTCGCGCGCATCGCGATGGGCTGGCCGCTGACCGCGCGTGGCGGCCCTGGTCACGTATCTGGCCATCAGGTCGGCGCAGCGGGCATTGCACGCGCATGCGCCGGCAGAGACAGCGGAAACGATCTCTGACGCCGAGGACGCGGTCCGGGAAACCTAGTTGGCCGCAACCCGCGAGCGCACTGACCGACCGCTGCTCGCGGTCGCGATCCTGTCCTCGTTCGTCGCGTTTCTCGACGGCTCGGTGGTCAATCTCGCGCTGCCCGCGATCGGCCGCGACTTCGGCGGCGGGCTGGCGCTGCAGCAGTGGGTGCTCGACGGGTACCTGCTCGCCCTCGGGGCGCTCATCCTGGTCGCAGGCGCGATCTCCGACGCGTTCGGACGGCTGGTCGTGCTGAGGACCGGACTGGTCGATCTTCGCGGTCTCGTCGCTGCTGTGTGCGGTCGCGCCGAGTGGCTGGGTGCTGGTCGCCGCGCGCTGCCTGCAGGGTGTCGGCGCCGCGTTCCTGGTGCCGAGCTCGCTGGCGATGATCAACGCCCGGTTCTCGGGCGCCGATCAGGCCAAGGCGATCGGGACCTGGACCGCTTGGACCGGAACGGCTTTCGTGGTCGGCCCGCTGCTCGGCGGAGTCCTGGTCGATGCGCTGAGCTGGCGGTGGATCTTCGGAGTCAACATCGTGCCGCTCGCCGTCACGCTGTACCTGACGACCAGGCTTTCGCCCGCCGAGTTCCGTTCCCAGCGACGGCACGAAGATCGACGTCGTCGGCGCGGTCCTCACCGCGGTCGGGCTGACCGGCGCCGTGTACGCCCTCATCGAGCAGCAGCGCCTCGGCCTGTCCGATCCCGCGGTGATCGTCAGCCTGCTGGTCGGCGTCGCCTGCCTGGTCGCGTTCCCGTGGTGGGAGCGCAGGGCGCCGAACCCGATGATGCCGCTGCACATCTTCGCCGCGCGCAACTTCGCCGTCGGCAACCTCGCCACCGTGTTCCTCTACGCCGCGGTGTCGCTGGGGACTGCTGCTCGTGGCGCTGTTCCTGCAGGAGACCGCGGGCTTGTCGGCCACCGAGGCCGGGCTGGCCACCCTGCCGATACCGGTGCTGTCGTTCTTGCTGGCGCGCCGGTTCGGCGCTCTGGCAGGCAGGCACGGCCCGCGGCTCTTCATGGCGCTCGGCCCGCTGATCGCGGCGGCCGGCTATCTGTTGATGGCCACGCGTCGACCGCGCCGTTCGACTTCTGGACGCAGATGCTGCCGGGTCTGGTGGTGTTCGGCTTCGGGCTGACGATGACGGTGTCGCCGCTGACGGCGGCCGTGCTGGCCGCGGTGGATCCGGCACAGAGCGGCATCGGCTCGGCGATCAACAACGCGATCGCCCGCATCGCCGGACTGATCGCGGTCGCACTCACCGCCGTGATCGTCGGCGGCTCAATCGATTTCGCGTGGATTCCGGCAGGGCGCGTTCGCAGTGGCGGTGCTGTTCGGCGTCGGCGGGGGTGATCTCGTGGGCGGGCATCCGCAACGACGCAGTGCGACTACACCCGGGTGTCGGAGAGGACCGCGGCGGGATACCACGACCAAGCGGGCCCGCCGCCGGCGTACGCCGAGCAGTGAGCGCGACTTATTGCGGATGCAGCAACAGCTCGCGCAGCTCGTCCTCGACTTCGGCGGCCGCGACGAAGAGCAGCTCGTCGCCGCCCTCCAGCGGCTCGTCGCCCTCCGGCACGATCACCCGTGGACCGCGCAGGATGGTCACCAGGGCGGCGTCGCGCGGCAGCTGCAGCTTCCGCAGCGGCTTTCCGCCCCACGGCGTGTCGTCGGGCAGCGTGATCTCGATCAGGTTGGCGTGGCCCTTGCGGAACTCCATGAGGTGCACCAGGTCGCCGACCGCGACGGCCTCCTCGACGAGTGAGGCGAGCATCCGCGGGGTGGACACCGCGACGTCGACGCCCCAAGCCTCGTCGAACAGCCACTCGTTGCGGGGGTCGTTGACGCGGGCCACCACACGCGGGACCGCGAACTCCGTCTTGGCCAGCAGGCTGACCACCACGTTGACCTTGTCGTCGCCGGTCGCGGCGATCACCACGTCGAACTCCTCCAGATGCACCGACTCGAGCAGGGTCAGCTCGCAGGCGTCCCCGAGGCGCCAGTGCGCGGCCGGGATGGCGTCGACGTCGATGTGGTCGGGGTTGCGTTCCAGCAGCGTGACTTCGTGCCCGTTCTCGATGAGCTCACGCGCGATGGATCGACCGACGGCGCCTGCGCCCGCGATGGCGACTTTCATCTACGCGCCCTCGCTGTCTTCGCTCGGCGGCAGCGCGGCGATCGCCAGCGCCTCGGCGATATGCCCGGCCACCGCGGCCACGTACACCTGGTCGCCGGCCTGGATCACGGTTTTCTGGTCGGGCAGCAGCCCGGTGCCGAACCGGATGATGAACGCCACCCGGCCGCCTGTGGCGGCCTCGAGCTCGGTCACCCGCCGGCCCACCCAGCCCTCGTGCAGCGCCAGCTCGGCCACGCCGACGTTGCCCGACGGGTCGCGCCACTTGGTGGTCTCGGTCTCCCGGGTCAGCACGTTGAGCAGCCGGTCGGTCGTCCACGGCACGGTGGCCACGGTCGGGATGCCGAGCCGCTCGTAGACCTCGGCGCGCTTGGCGTCGTAGATGCGGGCGACCACCCGCTCGACGCCGAACGTCTCGCGGGCCACCCGCGCCGAGATGATGTTGGAGTTGTCGCCGGAGGACACCGCGGCGAACGCGGAGGCGTCCTCGATGCCCGCCCGCAGCAGCACGTCGCGGTCGAAACCCATGCCGAGCACGCGTTCGCCGGGGAACTCGGGGCTGAGTCGGTGGAAGGCCGTGCTGTCCCGGTCGATGACGGCGACATCGTGGCCGATCCGGGCCAGGCCGTCGGCCAGCGATGCGCCCACGCGGCCGCATCCCATCACCACTACTCGCACCTTTGCGGTCCTTTCGGCAGCAGCTCGAAATTGACGCTTTCAAATCTGCGCACTCGGAACGCTACAGCCAAACTCGTCTGGGCTTACTCTTGGCTCTCGTGTCCAAGCTTTCGACCGCCGCCCGGCGGCTGGTCCTCGGCAGGCCGTTCCGCAGCGACAGGCTCGCCCACACGCTGTTGCCCAAGCGGATCGCTCTGCCGGTCTTCGCCTCCGACGCGCTGTCGTCGGTCGCCTACGCACCCGAGGAGATCTTCCTGGTGCTGTCGGTGGCCGGCCTGACCGCGTATTCGATGGCGCCGTGGATCGGGCTGGCCGTCGGCTGCGGTGATGCTGGTGGTGATCGCCAGCTACCGGCAGAACGTGCACGCCTACCCGTCCGGCGGCGGCGACTACGAGGTGGTCACCACCAACCTCGGCCCGACCGCCGGTCTCACGGTGGCCAGCGCGCTGCTGGTGGACTACGTGCTGACCGTCGCGGTGTCGATGGCGTCGGCGATGTCGAACATCGGGTCCGCGGTGCCGTTCATCGACACGCACAAGGTGTTGTTCGCCGTCGCCGCGATCCTGATCCTGGCGTCGGTGAACCTGCGCGGCATCCGCGAGTCCGGCACCGCGTTCGCCATCCCGACCTACGCCTTCATGATCGGCATGTACATCATGCTCGGCTGGGGGCTCTTCCAGATCTACGTGCTCGGCACGCCGCTGCGCGCCGAGTCGGCCGGGTTCGAGCTGCACTCCGAACACGGCGACGTGCTGGGGTTCGCCATGGTGTTCCTTGTCGCGCGCGCGTTCTCGTCCGGCTGCGCCGCGCTGACCGGCGTGGAGGCCATCAGCAACGGCGTGCCCGCGTTCCAGAAGCCGAAGTCCCGCAACGCCGCAACGACGCTGCTGCTGCTGGGTGTCATCGCGGTGTCGCTGTTCATGGGCATCATCATGCTGGCCGAAGGAGACCGGCGTGAAGATCGCCGACGACCGCGCGACCAGCTGGTCGGCGCTCCGGCCGACTACCACCAGAAGACGCTGATCGCACAGCTCGCCGACGCGGTCTTCCACGACTTTCCCGATCGGCCTCTACCTGATCGCCGGTGTCACCGCGCTCATCCTGGTGCTGGCGGCCAACACCGCGTTCAACGGCTTTCCGGTGCTGGGTTCGATTCTGGCTCAGGACCGTTACCTGCCCCGCCAGCTGCACACCCGCGGCGACCGGCTGGCGTTCTCCAACGGCATCCTGTTCCTGGCGTTCGCCGCGATCGCGTTCGTCGTCGCGTTCCAGGCTGAGGTCACCGCGCTGATCCAGCTCTACATCGTCGGCGTGTTCGTCTCGTTCACGCTCAGCCAGATCGGCATGGTGCGGCACTGGACCCGGCTGCTGCACCGTGGAGAACGACCCGGCCGTCCGTCGCAAGATGCAGCGCTCGCGGGTGATCAACACCATCGGGTTCATCTGCACGGGCACGGTGCTGGTCATCGTGGTTGTCACGAAGTTCCTGGCGGGCGCCTGGATCGCGATTCTGGCGATGAGCGCTGCTGTTCGTCCTGATGAAGGCGATCCACAAGCACTACGACACGGTTGCGCGGGAACTTGAGGAGCAGCAGGCCGCCGAGGAGGGCGGGATCGTGCTGCCCAGCCGCAACCACGCCATCGTGCTGGTGTCCAAGCTGCATCTGCCGACGATGCGCGCGCTGGCGTACGCTCGCGCCACCCGGCCCGACGAGTTGGAGGCCATCACCGTCAGCGTCGACGACGGCGAGACACGCCAGCTTGTGCACAAGTGGGAGGAAAGCGATATCTCGGTGCCGCTCAAGGTGATCGCCTCGCCGTATCGCGAGATCACCCGCCCCGTGCTCGACTACGTCAAGCGGATCAGCAAGGAGTCGCCGCGCACCGTGGTCACGGTGTTCATCCCCGAATACGTCGTCGGGCACTGGTGGGAACAGGTACTGCACAACCAGAGCGCACTGCGGCTCAAGGGCCGGCTGCTGTTCATGCCGAACGTGATGGTGACTTCGGTTCCCTGGCAGCTCAATTCGTCTGAGCGGCTCAGGACGCTGCAGCCGCACGCGGCTCCGGGTGACGTCCGTCGAGGCTTCCTGGATTGATCGACGAACTGACGCTCACCACCGGGCCGCCGGCCAACGGGGGTAGTTGCGTCGCGCGCCACGAGGGCCGGGTGGTGTTCGTGCGCTACGCGCTGCCAGACGAGCGGGTGCGCGTCCGGGTGGTGGCCGATCACGGATCGTATTGGCACGCAGACGTTGTCGAGGTGCTCGAGGCCTCGCCGGACCGGGTCGACCCGCTGTGCCCGATCGCAGGCGTCGACGGTGCCGGGTGCTGCGATCTGGCGTTCGCCGCCCCAGAGGCGGCCCGCCGCCTCAAGGGCGCCGTCGTGGCCAACCAACTGGCGAAGCTCGGTGGGTATCACTGGCGCGACGAAGCCGACGCGATCGCCGAACCCGTCGGCAGCGGCGACGCGACGGGTTGGCGAACCAGGGTCCGGCTCGACACCTCCGACGACGGCCACGCGGGCTTTCACCGCTACCACAGCGCCGAGCTGGTCACCGACCTCCGGTGCGGACAGCTCCCGCAGGCGGCGCTCGACGGCCTGAGCGGCAACGGCTGGCCGGCCGGGGCGCACCTGTACGTCGCACTCGACGACGACGGCGCTCGTCACGTCGTGCAGTCCGGTCCGCGCGTCGGCAGGCGCACGGCCACCCGCGTCGTCGAGGGTGGCTACGAGGCGACGCAGCGGGTCAACGGGCGGGTGTGGCGGGTGCCTGTGACGGCGTTCTGGCAGGCGCACCGTGACGCGGCGCAGGTGTACAGCGACCTGGTCGCCGAATGGGCGCAGCTGCGCGACGGGATGGTGGCGTGGGACCTCTACGGCGGTGCAGGCGTATTCGCGGCGGTGCTCGGGCGAAGCGGTCGGCGAGAGCGGGCAGGTGGTGACCGTCGACACGTCGCGCGGCGCGTCGCGTTCGGCGCGGGCGGCGTTGGCGGACCTGAGCAGCGTCTCGGTCGTCACCGATTCGGTGCGCCGTGCCCTGGCGGCCCAGTCCCGGCGGGCGGATGTCGCGGTGCTCGACCCGCCGCGGTCGGGTGCGGGCCGCGAGGTGATCGATCTGCTGGCCGCCGCCGAGGTACAGAGGATCATCCACATCGGCTGCGAGGCAGCCGCATTCGCTCGCGATGTCGGGTTGTATCTGGGGCACGGATACCGGGTTGAGGAGCTGCGGGTGTTCGACTCGTTCCCGCTCACCCACCACATCGAGAGTGTCGCGGTGCTGACGCGATAACGCTGTCTTCGGCACTTCGGGCAAGCGCTCATCGCAGCACCGCGACACTCTCGTCTCAGTGGGTCTGCACCGAGGCGGCGGTATGTGGTCCGAACTCGTTGGCGATGACGTTGATGCTGTTGGCGGGAAAGCCGCCGCGGCGGGCGTGCTCGCGGATGGCGTCCTCGTCGTCGGCCTCGTGCACGCAGTAGATCTTGTCGCCCGCGACGTAGCTGGTGATCCACCGGTACGGCACCCCGAGTGACTCGACGACATCGTTGGACTTGCCCGCGATCGCCGCCAATTCCTCCTGGCTGAGCTCGCTGGCCCCTGGGATCTCCCGCTCGATGACATAGCGCTTCATGGGTTTCTCGCTCCCTCGTGATGGCTGCCGCGACGGTGTGTCGGGCACGACCAACGTTCGGGCATCGGGCCGCCCGGCACATGGGGAGAACCTCCCCATCTTTGTTTTGGCACTATTTGTGCTGCTCGCAGGGCGTTCGCGGCATTACTATCAGGCGTTGTGAAGCTCGCTGACAGGGATCACGAGCTCGGCGAGATCATCGCCAGGGCCGATGCCGCGCGGGCAGGCCGCGGCGGGCTGCTGATCGTGTCGGGGGAGTCCGGGGCGGGCAAGACGTCGTTCGTCGAGGCGTTCGTCGACAAGTGGGTCAAGGACGAGCGGGTCCTCTGGGGCGCATGCGACCCGTTGCCGACGCCGCGACCGCTCGGGCCGATTCACGACTTCGCCCACCGCCTCGCACCCGCGACCAGGACCCTGCTGGCCGAAAGTGAGGTTCCCTACGACATCTTCGAGGCCGTCTACAACGATCTGCGCACCGCGCCGACGGTGCTCATCCTCGATGATCTGCACTGGGCCGACCAGGGCACGATCGACCTTTTGCGGTTCGTGCTGCGGCGCGTCGCGCAGACGCGCTCACTGGTCATCGGGATGCTCCGCGACGAGGAAGTGGGCGTCAGCCATCCCCTGCGGGCGCTGCTCGGCGACGTCGCCCGGTCTCCGCGCGGAACTTCGATGGCGATGCCGCCGCTCAGCCTGCACTGCGGTCGAGCGGCTCGTCGACGACAGCGACGTCGACCCCGGATGGCTGCACGACATCACCGGGGGCAACGCGTTTTTCGTCTGCGAGATGCTCGAGCACAAGCGAGCATCCACCTCGGAGACCGACCTGCCGACCACGGTGCGCGACGCGGTGCTGGCCCGTACGGCCGATCTCGATGCCGCCGCGTGGGACGCGCTTAATCTGCTCTCGTGCTCGCCGGGCGCCGTGCCAGACCGGCTGTTGACGGATCTCGGCGTGACACTGCCCGCGTTGCGCTCGCTGTCCGATGCGGGCCTGGTCCGCAGGAGCCCGCGGGGAGTGGCGTTCCGCCACGATCTGTGCCGAATGGCGATCGGCAGCGTCATCCCGCCCGGTGCCGCAGCCGGCCTGCACCGACGGCTCCTCGACGCATACGAGGCGACGTCGAACGTCGATCCTGCCGTGCTGACCCATCACGCGCTCGGCGCCGACGACGACGAGCGGATTCGACGGGCGGCATTCGAGGCGGGCCTGATGGCCGCCCGGTCCGGTGCACACACCCAGGCCGCCGAGTTCTTCACGATCGCAATGGATCACGGCGGCCGGCCCGAAGCCGACGAAGAAGCCGAGCTGCTCGAGCTGCTCGCCTGGGAGTTCTACCTGATCGACAGGCTGCCCGATGCGATCACCGCCTGCCAGCGCGCGATGCACATACGCCAGCAGCTCGGCGAGTCGGCGGCAGTGAGCGCGAATCATCATTCGTTGTCGGTGTACCAGTGGTACAGCGCGAACCGGGCTCTCGCCGAGGGTCACGCAGCGAAGGCAAGCGAGGTGCTCGACGCGGACACCGATGACGCGAAACAGCTTGTGCAGCTCGGTCATGCGTTTGCCATGCAGGCTTACCTCGCTGGGCTGGTGAGCGATCTCGACCGCGGCCTGACGTTGATCGCCCGCGCTCACGAGATCGCCGACAGGACGGGCGATTCCGACCTGACGGTGCGGGTGCGCCTGATCGAGAACTACGCCGTCATGCTGATGGGTGACGAGTCCGGCCGGGAAGCGATCCTGTCGATTCTCCAGGCCGGGCCAAAGCACATCGACGAGTTGTACTCGAGCGGATGGAGCAACATCACCTACCTCGATGTCGAACAGCGGCGATTGGACAGGGCGGCCGAGTTGCTGGACATTTCCATTCCGTTGATGATGGAACACGATCTGCCGATCTGCCGTGTGTGGCAAATGGGTTCGCGCGCCAGGATGCAACTGATGGTGGGGGACTGGGACGAGGCGACCGCCGACGCCGATCGGGTGTTGGACGAGCCGAGCGCACCAATGGCCAGGACGTGGCCGTCACTGATCCAGGCACTGGTAGCACTGCGGCGGCGCGGCGTGGGCGCCGACTCGCTCGATGATGCGTGGCGCCTCGCGTGCCGGTTCGGCGAACCGATCCGCATGTTGCCCGTCTCGGCTGCGATCGCCGAATTCTGCTGGCTGACAGGCACACCCGATGACAGGTTGGCCCAGTGTCGCGAGCTCCTTGCGAACGGTCCCATCGAGGGGCTGGAATGGTCGAGGGGAGAGTTGGCGGCCTGGCTCCGCCGTCTCGGCGACACCGTCGACACAGCGGGCATCGCCGAGCCCTACCGCCTGCTTCTCGAGGGCGCGTACGAGGCGGCCGCCGACGAGTTCCACCGGCTGTCGATGCCCTACGACGGCGCGCTCGCGCTCGTCGACTCCGGCGACCCGGCGCTTTCGGCGCGTGCGCTCGACATCCTCGACCGGCTGGGTGCCGACGCCGTCGCGGCGAAGGTGCGCCGGGATCTGCGCTCGCAAGGGATGTCGGTCGTACCGGCACGCAGACGCTCCGCGACGCTGGCCAATCCGGCGGGACTGACGGCGCGCCAGGTCGAGGTGCTGCGCCTGCTCGACGACGGGCTGACCAACGCCGAACTGGCGGAGCGGCTATACCTGTCCGTCAAGACGGTGGATCACCATGTATCGGCGATCCTGGCCAAGCTGGAGGTCGGCAAGCGGCGCGACGCTGTGCGCAAGGCAAGAGAGCTGGGGCTGTTGGCGGATTCAGCGCAGGCCGAAATGTCGCTGTAGCCGTCGGTGACGATGGCCGAACAGCGCTCGGATACCCGCGGCGACGATCGGTGTGAGCAGGCGCAGGGGTGCCCGTAGCTCGAAGGTCAGGCGGTCGCGGACAACGGTTTTCGCCTCGCCGTCCGGTTCGAGTGTGCGCTCGTGGCGCCAGCGCCGCATGCTGAGCATGGTCGACTCCTCGTGAAAGCCACGGCCCGGCCACAACTCGGCGATCATCAAGTCGTCGTAGTCGAACGGCAACAATCCGAAGAGCCGCATCCAGCACCGGCCCACCGGCGTTCCGACCGGGACGGTGTCGACAGTGAGTGAATTCTGGCCGCGCGGCATCGACATCGTCATCCACGGCCGCAGTTCGTCGTTGATGCCCTCGGGGGTGACCACGCGCGCCCACACCCGCTCCACAGGCGCCTCGACGATGCTGTGCCGTTCCACGATCATGGTCAGTCGACAGTAGCCGCGTCCGCGACACGATGGTGGCCTACGTTCCGCCTGTTAGCGGCCGGACTGTCGGCGCCAGCGATCCAGCAGCGGAGGGATTTCGCTCAGTAGAAAGTCGTAGAAGTCCCGCATCTGGGTGAGACGCTGGCGGGCCAGGCTCTTGCTTCCGGTCGCCGAGATGCCGGTC
This sequence comes from uncultured Actinomycetota bacterium, assembly GCA_963813275.1. Lineage (GTDB taxonomy): Bacteria > Actinomycetota > Actinomycetes > Mycobacteriales > Mycobacteriaceae > Mycobacterium. The sequence goes on from CAWEYH010000014.1 coordinate 1,408,867, forward strand.
TTGGCGGCCTTCCGCATGGCCGCGAGTACTTCGTTCTGGTTGGTGTACAGCACAGCCCAGGCGTTGTCGCGGAGCCGGTAGTGATCTCGTCGGCTGGCCGGCGCGGGCACCCTCTCGACCAAGCCGACCGATGTCAGCATTTTGACCGCGCCCGAGATCGCGCCCGTGCTGGCTTGCAACCGATCGGCGAGTTCACCCGCGGTCATCGTCGGCTGTTCGGTGAACAGTAGAGTGGCCAGTACACGAGCGGTCATGCGCTGCAGCCCGTGGTTGGTGAGAACGAGCGCCAACTCTTCGGCTGCATCCTGGTGATTCGGGTCGTCGGGCATTGGGTTCCTTCAGACTCTTCAGTAATCTCTGAAACTTCAGTATAGTCACCCTTGGCGCTCCGGGAAGTCTGGTCGGAACTTGATATTCCTTCATCGGAAGGGGTCGACCGACCATGGACACCGCCGCCGCCTCAGCCACGACGAGCGTAACGACCGAGGTGGTCCGCGTACGCGGGCTGACATTCACCTACCCGAAAGCGCCCGAGCCCGCAGTGCGTGGCATGGATTTCACGGTCAGTCGCGGCGAGATCTTCGGTTTCCTCGGGCCCAGCGGTGCGGGCAAATCGACGACACAGAAGCTTCTGATCGGTTTGCTGCGCGGCCACGGCGGGGAGGCCGCGGTGTGGGGGCGAGATCCGTTGGCGTGGGGATCCGACTATTACGAACGGATCGGTGTCTCCTTCGAGCTACCCAATCACTATCAGAAACTCACCGGGTTCGAGAATCTACGGTTCTTCGCGTCGCTGTACTCCGGCGAGACGGCGGATCCGATCGCCCTTCTGGACGCCGTGGGGCTGGCCGACGACGCCGACACGCGAGTTGGCAAGTATTCCAAGGGAATGCAGATGCGCCTGACCTTCGCGCGGTCACTGGTCAACAATCCGGAGCTGCTGTTCCTCGACGAGCCGACCTCGGGTTTGGACCCCGTGAACGCGCGCAAGGTCAAGGACATCATCCTGGATTTGAAGGCGCGTGGCCGGACGATCTTTCTGACGACCCACGACATGGCCACCGCCGACGAACTGTGCGACCGGGTGGCGTTCGTCGTCGACGGGCGCATCGAAGCGCTGGACACCCCGGCCGAATTGAAGATTGCCCGGGGTCAGCGCCTCGTCCGTGTCGAATACCGTGGCGACAGCGGGGGTCTCGAGACGGGCCAGTTCGCGATGGACGGTCTGGCCGACGACGGCGCGTTCCACACGCTGCTGCGCGATCACCACGTCGAAACCATCCACAGCCGGGAGGCCAGCCTGGACGATGTTTTCGTCGAGGTCACCGGGCGGCGGTTGTCATGAGCCGGTTTGTGAGCGCGATTCGGTTGGAACTAATGCTGCAGAGCAGGCAGGGATTTCTCTACGCGGCAGTCTTCTCCGGCATCATCTGGCTGTCGGTGTTGTTGCCGATGTCGCGCAGCCTGCGCTCGCTGGCTGAGCCGTACATCGTGTTGGGCGACACGTGCATCATCGGGTACTTCTTCGTCGCTGGCACGGTGTTCTTCGAGAAGCAGGAACGCACGCTCGGTGCGGTCGTATCCACCCCGCTGCGGTTCTGGGAATACCTGGCCGCAAAGCTGGCCGTTCTTGTTCTGATCTCACTGTTCGTGGCGATCGTCGTCCCGACGATCGGTCACGGATCCGGCTACCGCCCTATGCCTTTGGTGGTCGCAGCGGTGCTCGGAACACTACTGATGCTGCTCGTCGGATTCACCACGTCGCTGCCGTTCGCTTCGATCAGTGACTGGTTCCTGGCGGCGACGATACCGCTCGCCGTGATGACGGTTCCTCCCGTCCTGTACTACACGGGCGTATGGCCGAGCCCGCTGGCATATGTGATCCCCACGACAGGACCGCTGTTGCTGCTCGGTGGGGCGTTCGACCAACTCACCCTGGCGCCTTGGCAGGTGGTGTACGCCGTGGCGTATCCGACGCTGTGCATCGCAGGCCTTTGGTGGGCAGCCAAAGCCGTGTTCGCGCGCCAGGTCGTCGCACGGTCAGGCGGGATGTGATGGCAACGCTTACCGCAAGGACGCTCGCGGCGTTCGGCCGCAACGACATTCGTGGCACCTACCGCGACCCGTTGTTGGTGATGATCATCGTCGCCCCGGTCATCTGGACCACCGGCGTCGCCCTGCTCACCCCGCTGTTCACCGAAATGCTGGCCACGCGCTACGACTTCGACCTCGTTCCGTATTACCCATTGGTGCTAACCGCATTCCTGCTGCTGACGAGCATCATCATCGTTGGTGGCCTGGGCTCGTTCCTCGTGCTGGACGAGGTCGATGCGGGCACGCTGACGGTGCTGCGTGTCACTCCCGTCCCGCTACGTGCTTTCTTCGGATATCGTGCGGCCACGGTCATCGCGGTCACGACGGTGTACGTGATCGCTACGATGACGTTCAGCGGGATACTCAGACCCGGTCTGCTTCCTGCCTTGATCCCGATCGGGTTGCTTTCGGGTCTCTCGGCGGTCGTGTGCCTGCTGCTGATCGTCGCGGTGGCCAACAACAAGATCCAGGGTCTTGCGATGGTGCGAGCCCTCGGCATGCTCATCGCCGGGCTGCCATGCCTGCCGTGGTTCATCGATTCCCCGTGGAACCTCACGTTCGGTGTGTTGCCGCCGTATTGGGCGGCCAAGGCGTTCTGGGTCGCAAGCGACCACGGCACCTGGTGGCCGTACGTGGTAGGCGGCGTTGTCTACAACGCGGCTGTCGCGTGGCTGTTGTTACGCCGTTTCCTGGCCAAGAACGCATAAGGGTATCCGCCTAAACGAGAAGGCTGCCCACGAGTTCGTAGAGAGCCCAGGCGAACAGTGCTGTCATCAGCGCGATTTCGCGCTACGCGAGGCTGGGGCGGGCCTGTATGGCGTAGGACAACTCCTATCCGAAAACGAAGTAGCGCAACCACAGGTAGGGGGCGGATACGGCGATCGTCAACGCCGTGACCACGGCACCCGTGCGAGTGAACTGCCAGAACCCGATCGGATGTCCCTCGCGCCCGGCGATTCCAATCATGACGACGTTGGCGCTGGAGCCGACCGCGGTCATGTTCCCGCCGAACCCCGCACCGATGGCCAACGCCCACCACATCGCCTGTACGTGGCCGGGATTGGAGACCGTCGTCGCAAGGTCGGCCACCACAGGCGTCATGGTGGCGACGTAGGGGATGTTGTCGATCAAGCCCGAGAGCACCGCGGAGACAACGAGAATCAACATCGTCGCCAGTAGCGCGTTTCCGCCGGTGACGTCTCCCGCCAGCCGTGCCAGGTCGGCAATCACTCCTGTCTTGACCAACGAACCGACGAGGATGAACAGGCCCGCGAAGAACAACAAGGTCTCCCACTCGACGCTGGCGAGATAGTGGATACTTTCCACCCCCGAAATCGTCACCAATATCCCGGCGCCGATGAGTGCCACGATGGACGGCGCGACGTGTAAGGCCGAACTCGCGACCAGAGCGACGAACACCCCGACCATCACGCCCCCGGACTTGGCCAGCAGTCGCAGGTCTCGGATCGCCTCCCGTTCATTGAGCGACATGACTTCGGCGACCCGATCGGGATGCACGTCGAACGTCCCACGAAACAGCAGCGGCAGCACGGCCACGAAGACGACCATGGCGATGATCGCGACCGGCGCCAGATGGACCAGAAAATCGTTGAACGACAAGTGCGCTCGGCTACCGATGATGATGTTCGGGGGATCGCCGATCAGCGTTGCCACGCCGCCGATGTTGGATGCCAGCACTTCGGCGATCAGAAATGGCACCGGGTGGATGTCGAAACGTTCGCAGACCAGCAGCGTCACCGGCGCCATGAGCAACACGATTGTCACGTTGGGCAGGGCCGCCGACGCTGCCGCCGTGATGATGACCAGAAGAATCATCACCCGCAACGGGGAACCGCCGGCCCTTTTGGCCGCCCAGATCGCCACGTACTCGAAACCACCGGTTTGGCGGAGCACGCCGACGATAATCATCGTGCCGAGCAGCAAAAAGATGACGTTCCAGTCGATTCCGGTGTCGTGCGAGTAGAAGACGTCGTCGGAATCGACGATTCCGAGCGCCAGCACTACCGCCGCGCCCCCGAGCGCGACCTTGACCTTGTGGATGCGCTCCGACGCGATCAGCGCGTAGGCGACGACGAATACACCTACCGCGACGATCGCCACGGGACCACCCCCCGGCTACCCGCGCTCAGTGCGAACCGAGAGCCACCTCGAGAATCCGCGAGGCGGTGATCACGCCCACGAGTCCGTCGTCGCCGATTACGGCAACCAGCGGCAAGCGATCGCGCGCCATGATGGCCGCCACTTCGACGATGGTGTCGTCGGCCTTCACCGACGCCATGGCAGGTGGTGGCTTGGGCAGCACCGCCTCGACCGTCTTGCCGCCCAACTTCTCGGCGACCCGGTCGGCCATCGATTCGCTCAGCACCCCGGCAAGCGACGGATCCTCCTGGACATATGGAGGTACCAGCAGGCGAACGACCTGCGACGCCGGCAGTATCGTCACTGGAGTCCCGGAGCTGTCCGTCACGACCAGTCCAGGCAACCGGCGGGTGGCGAGCAGCCGCACCGCGTCGAGCGCGTTGGAGTCCAGCGTCACGACGGGAAACTCCTCGGCGATCTTCTCTGCTCGCACACTTCAACGCTACGACGCCGCAGGACAAATAAGAACGTATCCATACGGTTCCCTGGCGGCCCGATACTGCGCCGAGTCGCGAGTGCAGCGCCATTTGTTGACTCCTGTGGCCCTCGTTGTAGTCGACACCTACGGTGCGACTGCCGACCAGACTTCCCGGCGCTCCAGCTGTAAAGATGCCGTAAAGAGGGACTCCGGGCAACCGAATTGGACCATCCGCCGTGCATATCAAGTGGCCCGGGCAAATATTCAGGGACGTAACCACGTTGGATCACTAGACTTTCGGCAATGCCTACTCCTCTTCGACTGCTTACGCGCGGTTCGTGGTTGGAGACACAGCGGTACACCGAGATTCTTCGCAAAGAGACGGTCGGCGGTGTGCTGTTGTTGGCCGCCGCCGCAGCGGCTCTGATATGGGCGAACTCGCCCTGGTCGTCGACATACCACGACGGTGTCGGAGTTCACTTTCGGACCGGAGGCGCTGCACCTGAACCTGAGTGTGTCGGAGTGGGCCGCCGACGGACTGTTGGCGATCTTCTTCTTCGTGGTCGGTCTGGAACTCAAACGCGAGTTCGTCGCAGGCGATCTGCGAGACCCGCGCGCGAGCCGCGCTGCCGATCGCCGCCGCAATCGGCGGGATGATCGTCCCGGCAGGCGTCTACATCGCGATCAACCTGGCCGGCGGCCACCCCGAGAACCTCAGCGGCTGGGCGGTGCCGATCGCTACCGACATCGCGTTCGCGCTGGCGGTGCTCGCTGTGTTGTCCACACATCTGCCGACGGCGTTGCGCACTTTCTTGCTGACCCTCGCGGTGGTCGACGACCTGCTCGCGATCACCGTGATCGCCGTGTTCTTCACCGACCACCTTTCGCTTGGACCGCTGGCGCTCGCGCTGATCCCGATCGGGTTGTTCGCGGTGGCGGTCCAGCGTGGCGTGCATCAGTGGTGGCTGTTGATCCCTCTTGCCGTGGCCGCCTGGGCGCTGGTGCACGCCAGCGGTGTGCACGCCACAGTTGCGGGCGTTTTGCTTGGCTTCACGGTGCCGGTACTCGTACGCCACGGCAGACCCACCGCCGAACTCTTCGAGCACACGATGCGACCGGTGTCGGCGGGCTTCGCGGTACCGGTGTTCGCCTTCTTCGCCGCGGGCGTGACAGTCGGCGGCTGGTCCGGCCTCGGCGCGGCACTGCTGCATCCTGTCACCGACGGTGTGATCGCCGGACTCGTCATCGGCAAACCCTTGGGCGTCTTTGCGACCGCATTTCTGTTGGCCAGATTCACCCGCGCCAGCCTCGACGACGACCTGGCCTGGCGTGATGTGTTGGGTGTGGCGCTACTGGCTGGGATCGGGTTCACAGTTTCGTTATTGATCGGTGAGCTGGCCTTCGGCTACGGCACCCCATGCCGGCGCCGACGTCAAGATCGGTGTGCTGGTCGGCTCGGTCGTCGCAGCTCTGCTGGCTGCGGTGGTTTTGCTGAGCCGCAACGCCGCCTACCGGCGCATTCACGCCATCGAGACGGTCGATTCCGACCACGACGGTGTGCCCGACATCTATGAGGCTCGGCAGGACTGAGCAGGACATCCGTGCGTACACTGACGGAATGCTTGAACAGATCCGCGGTCCCGCTGATCTGCAGCACCTGACTCAGTCGCAGCTAAGTGATCTGGCTGACGAGATCCGACAGTTCCTGATACACAAGGTCGCTGCAACCGGTGGGCATCTCGGCCCCAACCTCGGTGTCGTCGAGTTGACGCTCGCACTGCACCGGGTGTTCGACTCGCCGCACGACCCGATCGTCTTCGACACCGGCCATCAGGCCTACGTGCACAAGATGCTGACCGGCCGCTGCCACGAGTTCGACACCCTTCGCAAGAAGGACGGCCTGTCCGGCTATCCGTCGCGCGCCGAGAGCGACCACGACTGGGTCGAGTCCAGCCACGCCAGTCTCGGCACTGTCCTACGCCGACGGGCTCGCCAAGGCCTTCGAGCTGACCGGGCATCGCAATCGCCATGTGGTGGCGGTCGTCGGCGACGGCGCGCTCACCGGCGGCATGTGCTGGGAGGCGCTGAACAACATCGCCGCGGCGCGCCGCCCGGTCGTCATCGTGGTCAACGACAACGGCCGCAGCTATGCGCCAACCATCGGCGGGTTCGCCGACCACCTCGCGACGCTGCGGCTGCAGCCCGGCTACGAGAAGCTGTTGGAGGAGGGCCGCAAGGCGGTCCGCGGGGTGCCCGTCATCGGCGAGTTCTGCTACCAGTGCATGCACAGCATCAAGGCGGGCATCAAGGACGCGATCTCCCCGCAGGTGATGTTCACCGACCTCGGTCTGAAATACGTCGGACCGATCGACGGCCACGACGAGCACGCCGTCGAGGCGGCGTTGCGCAGCGCCCGCGGCTTCAATGCGCCGGTGATCGTGCACGTCGTCACCCGTAAGGGCATGGGCTACGCGCCCGCGGAGAACGACGAGGCCGAGCAGATGCACTCGACGGGTGTCATCGACCCGCACACCGGACAGGCCACCAAGGTGCCGGGGCCGGGCTGGACCTCCACATTCTCCGAGGCGTTGATCAAGCTACGCCACCAAACGCCGCGACATCGTGGCGATCACGGCCGCCATGCCGGGGCCGACGGGGCTGAGCGCATTCGGAAAGCGGTTCCCCGACCGGCTGTTCGACGTCGGCATCGCCGAGCAGCACGCGATGACGTCGGCGGCCGGCCTTGCGATGGGCGGCCTGCATCCGGTGGTGGCGATCTACTCGACGTTCCTGAACCGCGCGTTCGACCAGATCATGATGGACGTCGCCCTGCACGAGCTGCCGGTCACGCTGGTGCTCGACCGGTCCGGTGTCACCGGTCCCGACGGTGCGAGCCACAACGGCATGTGGGACCTGTCGATGCTGAACATCGTGCCCGGCATGCGGGTGGCCGCACCGCGGGACGCCGCGCGGCTCTACGAGGAGCTCGGCGAGGCACTGGACGTCACGACGGGCCGACCGCGATCCGGTTCCCCAAAGGTGATGTGGGCGAGGATATCCCGGCCGTCGAGCGACGAGACGGTGTCGACGTGCTTGCCGTGCCGACCGATGGCGACTACCGAGGATGTGCTGCTGGTCGCGGTCGGAGCGTTCGCGTTGATGGCGAAGGCCGTCGCCGAGCGGCTGCGCAACCAGGGCATCGGCGTCACGGTGGTCGACCCCCGGTGGGTGCTGCCGGTGCCTGCGGTGATCGGCGCGATGGCGAAGACGCACAAGCTGGTGGTCACGTTGGAGGACAACGGCGTTCGCGGAGGAGTCGGTTCGGCCGTGTCGGCCGCGCTGCGACGCGCCGAGATCGACGTGCCGTGCCGCGATGTCGGGCTACCGCAGGAGTTCCAGGCGCACGCGTCACGCGGCGAGGTGCTCGCTGACGTCGGTCTGACCGACCAGGACATCGCCCGACAGGTGACCGGCTGGGTGGCCGCGCTGGGCAGCGCGGTTTCCGAGCACGAGGTCAGCCAGCATCTGGACTGAGCGAAACCCGGCCGACCTTGTCCATGGACGCCGAACTGCGAACGGTGGAAGGCCGCCGGGCAGTACTTCGACTATCTGGGCTTCGACGTCTTCTACCGCACGGCGGGCAGCGGGCCGACCCTGCTGCTGATCCACGGCTATCCCGTTCAATTCATGGGACTGGGCACCGATATGGGACACGCTCGTCGAGCGGTTCACGCGTGGTCGCGCCCGACATGATCGGGATGGGGTTCTCCGACAAGCCCGTCGCCTACCAGTACTCCGTTGGTGACCACGCCGACGTGCACGAGGCGCTGCTGGCCGATCTCGGCGTCCAGTCCGCGCACATCCTCGCGCACGACCTCGGTGACTCGGTCGGCCAGGAGATGCTGGCTCGTCACGAGTTCTCTCGAACAGGCGTACGGATCGCTGACTATCGAGTCGGTCACCTGGCTCAACGGCGGCCTGTTCAACGAGGCGTACACGCCGCGGCTCTTGCAGAAGGCGATGTCACGAACCCCGTTGGGGGACATCGTGAGTCCGCTGCAGGGCAGCCCGCTGTCCCGCCGGCTGATAGAGCCGACGATCAACGAAATGTTCGGGCCACACACCAAGCCGACGCGGCGGATGCTCGACCTGTTCCACCAGATCCTCGACTACAACGAGGGCAACCGGGTGAGCCACAAGGTGGGCAGGTTCGTCACCGACCGCTACACCCATCGCAATCGATGGGTGCGGGCGATGCGGCAGACAGCGGTGCCCATGCGGCTGATCGACGGGCCCATCGACCCGAATTCCGGCAGGCACATGGCACAGCGCTACCTCGAGGTCATCCCCAACCCCGATGTCGTGATGCTCGACGACGACATCGGGCACTGGCCGCAGATCGAGGCCCCCGAGGCGGTGCTGACCCACTTCCTCGCCCACATCGACCGCGTCACGGCGCGGGGGTAGCCAAGCGCCGCCGCCAGCACCGGGACGACGAGCTCCCGCTGCCACGGCCGGGCCTGCGCATCACGCAGGAAGTCGTCGACCGCCGCTTCGGTGTCGTCGGCCGGCTGCCAGTCCCAGCACAGCCGGCGCACCACCTCGGGCGTGACGAGGTTCTCCGTCGGCACCGAAACACGCTCGGACAGTTCGGCCAGACCCGCACGGGCCGCCTCCAGCCGTGGCGGCCGCCTCGGGCTTGCGGCGGGCCCACCGCGACGCAGGCGGCGGACCGTTCTGCGGTTCGGAGACCTCCGGCGGGTCGTCGTCGTCGCGGGCCGCGGTCCAGCGCCTCCAGCCAGACCTGCGCCGAGCGGCGCTGCCGCGACCCGCCGAACACCGGCAGCGACGTGAGCTCCTCGACGGTCTTCGGGTCGGCCGTCGCGGCGTTGATGATCGCGGCGTCGGGCAGGATTCGCCCCGGCGCGATGTCACGCCTGCGGGCGATGTGGTCGCGGGTCGTCCACAGCTCCCGGACCGCGGCCATCGCCCTGCGGTCGCGAACCTTGTGGATGCCCGACGTGCGCCGCCACCGGTCCCGTCGCGTCGGCGCGGCCACGAACGTGCGCAGATACTCGAATTCCTGTGCCGCCCAATCGGTCTTGCCCTGCTCGTCGAGAACCGCCGCGATCAGCGGCGCGCAGTTCGACGAGCACCTCGACGTCCAGGGCGGCGTAGTTCAGCCACTCCGGCGGCAGCGGTCGCTTGGACCAGTCGGCCGCGCCGTGGCCCTTCTTCAGGCCGAGGCCGAGCAGACGCTCCACCATCGTGGCCAGGTTCACCCGGTCGTAGCCGGCCAGCCGGCCTGCCAACTCGGTGTCGTAGAGCGTGGTCGGCGCCATGCCGATCTCGGCAAGGCACGGCAGGTCCTGGTCGGCGGCGTGCAGCACCCACTCGTCGGTGGCCAGCACCTCGGCGACCGGCGCGAGTGTCGCCAGCGGGTCGCCGCCGTGGTTGACCGGGTCGATCAGCACGGTGCCCGCGCCATCCCGCCGGATCTGCACCAGATAGGCCCGATTGGAGTAGCGAAAGCCCGACGCTCGTTCGGCGTCGACCGCGAACGGACCGTGCCCAGAGGCCAAAAGCTCTGCGGCCGAAGCGATTTCCGATGGCGTGACCGACAGCGCCGGCACGCCGTCTGCAGGGGCCAGCAGCGGGGTTGCTTCAGGTTCCGCGGCGTCTGCTGGCTCGGCCCCGGTGGAGTCGGCGTCGGTCATCTCAGGCGCGGGTGCGCGACCCGAGGTCGGTCACTCCCGCCGGTGGCAGACCGGCGGCGTGCTCGAGCACCTCGCAGAAGGCGGCCACGTGCGGTCCCAGCTCCAGCGTCGTCGCCGTCCAGGATGCGCGCAGCTCCAGCTGGTGGGCCCGCGGTGGGCCGGAGATGTCGCCGTAGCGCACCGATGTGGTGGCGGTGACGGTGCCGCCAAGCGCGGTGACGTGCTCGGTGTGCGACTCCAGAGCGTCGACCAGCCAGCTCCACGCCACCTCGGGCAGCAGCGGGTCGACCGCCTCGCTGGAGTCCAGGTCGGCCTGGATGTAGGCGACCAGCCGCATCGTGCCGTCCCAGGCCTCCGCGCCCTCGGGGTCGTGCAGCAGGATCAGCCGGCCGAACGCGTCGCCGTCGGACTGCTCGGGCACGATCGCGGTCTCGGGGTGCCGGACCTCGGCGCCGAGGGCGTAGCTGAACGGCGCCAGCCGCTGCGGCGGCCGGATCGGGCCGAGCTCGATTTCCGGTCGCACGGTGGTGGCATTCATCGCCGCGACCGCTTCCCGGAACTGAGCCGGTTCGCCGGTGGTCACCGGTTCGACGGTAGACCATTCGGCCAGGGCTGTGCGCAGGCGCGCCGTATCCTCCGGCGGGGAGACGCCAAACAGCCCGCGGTCCGGGTCCCATGGCAGCATTGGTGCCGATGAACACCCGTCGTGAGCTGCCGGAGTCGCCGTATCTGGCCGCCGTCAGTGGCCGTAAGCCGAGCCGGATTCCCGTGTGGTTCATGCGGCAGGCGGGCCGTTCGCTGCCCGAGTACCGGGCGCTGCGTGCCCAGAACACGATGATGGCATGCCTGCTTCGACGCCGAGCTGATCACCGAGATCACCCTGCAGCCGGTACGCAGGCACGGCGTCGATGCCGCCATCCTGTTCTCCGACATCGTCGTGCCGCTGCGGGCCGCGGGCATCGACCTGGACATCGTGCCCGACGTCGGGCCGGTGATCGAACACCCGATTCGCACCGCCGCCGACGTCTCGGCGATGAAACCCCTTGAGCCCGAACATGTTGCGCCCGTCTCCGATCGCCGTCAAGTCGCTGGTGGCAGAGCTGGGCGATGTTCCGCTGATCGGCTTCGCCGGTGCTCCGTTCACGCTGGCGTCCTACCTCGTCGAGGGAGGCCCCAGCCGCCACCACGAGCGCACCAAGGCGATGATGCTCGGCGAGCCCGACACCTGGCATGCCCTGATGGCCGCCCTGGCCGAGATCACCATCGCATTCCTGAAGGTGCAGGTCGACGCCGGCGTCGACGCCATCCAGATGTTCGACTCGTGGGCCGGGACGCTGTCGCTGGCCGACTACCGCGCCTATGTGCTGCCGCACAGCAGCCGGGTGTTCGAGGCGCTGGCCGCTGCGGGTGTGCCGATGACGCACTTCGGCGTCGGCACCGCGGAGCTGCTCGGGGCGATGTCCGAGGCCGTGGCACCAGCCGTCAGCCCGGTCGTCGGCGTGGACTGGCGCACATCGTTGACCGACGCCGCGGCCCGGGTGGCGCCTGGCACCGCCCTTCAGGGAAACCTCGACCCGGTGGTGCTGCTGGCGGGCTTCGCGGTCGCCGAGCGGGCGGCGCATGCCGTGGTCGAGGACGGCCGCCGCGCAGTCGACACGGGCGCGGCGGGCCACGTGTTCAACCTGGGCCACGGGGTGCTGCCTGCGACCGACCCCGGTGTCATCACCGAGGTCGTGGAGTTGGTGCACTCGCTGTGATCGCGCCGCGCGCGCGAGGAGCGGAACGGGCGACGTATTGCGTTGTCGGCGGCGGTATTTCAGGACTCGTTGCCGCATACCGGCTGCGCGTCACCCTTGGCGACGACGCGAACATCACCGTGTTCGAGCCTGCTGATCGGCTCGGCGGTGTGTTGCGCACCGAACAGCTCGGCGGCCAGCCCATCGACATCGGCGCCGAAGCGTTCGTGGCCCGGCGACCGGAGGTGCCTGCGCTGCTCGCAGAGCTCGGCCTGACCGACAGGCAGATCGGCACGACGGGCGTGCGGCCGCTGATCTACAGCCAGGGCCGCATGCACGAGTTGCCGCGCGACACCCTCAACGGCATTCCGAGCGACCCGGCATCCATGACAGGCCTGGTCGACGATGCCACGATCGAGCGGATGCGCGACGAGGTCCGGCGGCCGCTGACCTGGCGCTCCGGTGCGGATCCGTCAGTCGCCGAGCTGGTCGGCGACCGCTTCGGTGACCAGGTGGTGACCCGCTCGGTCGACCCGCTGCTGGCCGGGGTTTATGCCGGATCGGCCGAAACGATCGGGCTGCGGTCGGCAGCCCCGACGTTGGCCGCGGTGCTGGACCGCGGCGCGCGCAGTCTCACCGAGGCGGTCCGCAGCGCGCTGCCGCCGCCAACGGGTGGGTCTGTGTTCGGCGCGATCGACGGCGGCTACGCGGTGTTGCTCGAGGAGCTGATCCATCGCGCCGACTTCCACTGGGCGCAGGTGGCCGTGGACGCGGCTGGAACGCCGGGGGAGCGGCTGGCGGTTGGTCGACGACGAGGGCGCCGCCTGGCACGCCGACGCGGTGTTGTTGGCTGTCCCGGCGCCCCGGCTGGCGACCGTCGTGGCAGGGGTCGCCCCGCGGACCGCGGCCGCAGCACGCCGTATCCGGGTGGCTTCCACAGCGCTGGTGGCGCTGGCGTTGCCCGGCGGCACCCCGGTGCCGCAGCGTTCGGGTGTGCTCGTCGCCGCCTCAGAACGGTTGCACGCCAAGGCGATCACGTTGTCCTCGCGCAAGTGGGGATCGCGCGGCAACGTCGAACTGGTGCGGCTGTCGTTCGGCCGCTACGGCGACGACATGGCTCGGCGGGTCGGCGACGACGACCTGCTGTCGTGGGCGGCCGAGGACTTGGCGGACCTGTTCGGCGTGACCGACGAGCCGTTCGATTGCCTGGTGCACCGGTGGATCGACGCGATGCCCCAGTACGGGCCGGGCCACGGCGATTTGGTCGCCGACCTGCGGGCCGGCCTCCCGGACGCGCTGGCGGTGGCGGGCTCCTATCTCGACGGTATCGGGGTGCCTGCCTGCATCGCTGCGGCAACGAGGGCGGCGGCGTCGCTGGTCACGCCACGCGTGGCACGATAGAAGTCATGGCCCGGCTGGACTACGACGCGATCAACTCGACCCTGCGCTACCTGATGTTCTCGGTGTTCGCGGTGACACCCGGCGCACTCGGCGAAGAGCGGGCCGCGGTCGTCGACGAGACAGCGACCTTCCTCAAGCAGCAGGAGGACAACGGCGTCGTGGTCCGCGGGTTGTACGACGTCGCGGGCCTGCGCGCCGACGCGGACTTCATGATCTGGACCCACGCCGAGACGGTGGAGGCGCTGCAGGCCACCTACTCCGATTTCCGCCGCACCACGGCGCTGGGCCGGGCCACGACGCCGGTGTGGAGCACTGTCGCGCTGCACCGGCCCGCCGAGTTCAACAAGAGTCATATCCCGGCTTTCCTGGCTGGTGAGGAGCCCGGCGCGTACATCTGCGTGTATCCGTTCGTCCGGTCGCTGGACTGGTATCTGCTGCCCGACGACGAGCGCCGCCGCATGCTTGCCGAGCACGGCATGGCCGCCCGCGGCTACAAGGACGTGAGGGCCAACACCGTTCCGGCGTTCGCGCTGGGCGACTACGAGTGGATTCTCGCGTTCGAGGCGCCCGAACTCCACCGCATCGTCGACCTGATGCGCGACCTGCGCGCCACCGATGCCCGCAGGCATGTTCGTGAGGAGACGCCGTTCTTCACCGGCCCCCGCGTCGGCGTCGAAGAACTGGTTGCCAAGCTGCCCTGACCAGGCGCCGCTGTCATCCGAGTCCGGCGTCGACCAGCAGACCCGACAGTCCGAGATCGTTGCACCTCGCAACGACACCTGCGGCGGCAGCATCGGCCGATCTGCCTGCGGTGATGAGTGTTTGCACAAGCAGCAGCTGCGCACAAACGGCGGCCAACGGTCTGCGCTGTCCGTCGATCCCCCTGAGCAAGTCGGATGCGCGCCTGCACGCCTCCTCCCGGTCTGCGGCGGAAGCGCTCTCGGACAACAACCGGATTCCGGAGTTCTCGTCGAGTTCGGCTGTCAGGATGGCGATCCCGTCGTCGCGCGGAATGTCGCGGGGAGACCGCAGTCGCTCGGCGACCGACGGTGAGACACCGAAGCCGAGCCGGATCCGTTCGTTGTTGATCGCGGCCTCGAGCCGCGGCAGATGCAGCAGTTCGGCGACCTTCATACCCGACATGAGGTGATCGACCGCGGATCCGCGATCACCTTGGGCGGCTTTGGCCCTGGCCCCGGCCACATATCTGGCCGCCAGATAGTCGACTCCGCCGCCCTCGGGCCCCAGTTGATAGCTCTCGTCCAAAAGGCTTGTGGCCTCGGTTGATTCGCCCGTCTCGAACAGTGCCTCACCAAGGAGCGCGCCGGCCAGCCGCGCGGCGTGTGAGTGCGGTCCGACTTGTGCACCCAGTCGATGGGCCTCACGAAAGTTCGTGAGAGCAAGCGGGAAATCGAGCTGCTGCCGGGCCGCGATGCCGTCGTAGCAGCGGGCGTAGATGCTGGCGAACGGTCCCATCATCTCCTGGTAGGGCGCAGCCCACGCCAGCAGGCGATGCGCAGTGTCGAACTCGAACCGGGAGATCGCCGCGAACGCCGCGACATTTCCGGCCACCCCGGCGACTCTCGGATGCAGCGTGTCGGGTCGCGACATCGCCTCGGCAACGAGAGTGTCCAGGCCGTCGGCATGATCGGCGAACATCTCCGCGACGCCGCGCAGGACATCGGCTTCCGCCCGCAGATCCGACCGGGCCGTTTCCGGGCAGTCGTCGCGGTCCACAGCCGCATCGAACCGATTCAGCGCAGCGTGGGCGGGCGCGGCATGTTGCAGCAGGATGTGCGCCCAGGCGAGGTTCAGCTGCACGCGTGGTCGCGTTGCCACCAGGTGGGGCGGCAGTTTGTCGATGATGCCGAGCAGCGTGGTCATCTTGGACTGCTCAAGCAGCTTGGTCTCGTCCTGTTCGACCAACTGAACTGCCCGTTCGGGATCCTCCGATGCCAGCGCATGGTCTACGGCCTCGTTGAGATGGTCGTGTTCGGCGAACCACGTCGATGCGCGCCGGTGGAGCTGCCCGATCAGGTCGGGGTTGTCACGTTGGAGCCGGCGGCGCAGGAACTCCGCGAACATGTGGTGGTAGCGAAACCAATCCGGGTCGTCGTCGACCCGTTCGAGAAACAGCCCGCGTCGCTCGACTTCGCCGAGCATCGCTTGCCCGCGTGCGGTTTCCGCCATCACCGAAGCCAGCTCTCCACAGGTCCGGCCGGTAACCGACGTCGCCAGCAGGAATTCCACCATCTCCGGTTCCAGCGCGGCCAGTACGTTCTCGGCGAGGAATTCGCCGATCACGTCGTTTGCCCCGGACAGGCCGCTCATCAGGCGGTGGACGTCAGCCCCCGACCGCAAGGACAGCGTCGCCAGCTGCAGAGCCGCAGGCCAGCCGTCGGTCGATGCCGTCAGCGCGATTACCTGGCTGTCCGACAGCTGCAATCCGCCGATGTCGTTCAGGAACGACGATGCCTCGGATTCGTCGAAACGCAATGAACCGCAATCTATCTCGACCAGTTCGTCGTGGACCCGCAATTTGCTCAGCGGAAGTCCAGCGCGTGACCAACTGGTCACGATGATCTGCAGGTGGTGGCAGCCGTGCTCGAGCAGGAAGCCGAGGGCGGCCGTGGTCCCAGGGTTGGAGACTCGGTGCCAGTCGTCGATCACCAGCGCGATCCGGTCGTCCTTTTCGTGTATCTCGTCGATCAGCGATGTCAGGACGTAGCGGGCGGCATCGTCGCCATGCTCCTCGAGCACCTGCCCCAACGAGGCGGCGAGCTCCGGACGCACCCGTCGTATCGACTCAACGAGGTGGGTAAGGAACCACGCCGCGTTGTTGTCGTCGTCGTCGATCGTGAGCCAGCCCACTGCGACGCCGCCGCGCACGAGTTCCTCGCGCCACTGAGCGGCGAGCGTGCTTTTGCCGAACCCGGACGGTGCGTGGATGAGGACAAGGCGTCGACGGCGGCTCGCGCGTAAGGCGTCGATCAACCGGTCGCGGGCGACCATCGATCTGGTGGCGATCTGGGGCCGGTACTTCGTCGCGGGTGTCGGTGGTGTTGGGGTGAGGTGGCGGCGCTTCGGCGCTTGCTGTGGCCCGGGGCGTTCTGCGCCAAGCTCAACGGGCCGTGCAATCGGGTCGACCACTGCGCCCGCGCTGCGTTGAATCTCGCGTAGCCGTTCGCCGAACTCCGCAACGGTCGTTGGACGATCCGACGGATCATGGGCCATCGCCAGTTCGATCGCGGCGGCCACCGCATCCGGCAATCCACGTTGCCGCAGATCCGGTACGGGCTCCGACGCGATCCGCAGGAACTGCGCGACCAGCTGCTCGCCGCTGCGGCGTGCGTAGGCGGCGTGGCCGGTGAGGGTGCAAAACATCGTCGCGCCAAGGGAATAGATGTCGGACGCGACGGTCGGTGTCGCGCCCTCGAGTACTTCGGGTGCGGTGAATGCCGGGGAACCGGTGATCACCCCCGTCGCGGTCTCGAAGCCTCCGGCGATCCTGGCGATGCCGAAGTCGGTCAATTGTGGTTCGCCGTAATCGGTCAGCAGGATGTTGGCGGGCTTGACGTCGCGATGCAATGTGCCGATGCGGTGGGCGGCGTCGAGTGCGCCCGACAGCTTGACCCCGATGCTCAGTGTCTGGCGCCAATCCAACGGTCCATGCTTGCGGATCAATGCCTCCAGCGAATCCTTGGCGTGGTAGTTCATCACGATGAACGGCAGGCCGCTCGCGGTCGCGCCGATCTCGAGGATCTGCACGATGTGTGGGTGACCGGACAGCCGGCCCATCGCCCGTTGCTCGCGCATGAACCGGTCGAGATTGTCCGGATCGAGGTCGGACGACCTCAGGACCTTGACGGCGACCGCTCGGTCCAGCATCGGCTGAACGCAGCGAAAGACGACGCCGAAGCCGCCGTGGCCGATCTCGGCGACATCGTCGAAGCCCGCGTCGCGTAGTTCCGCGGGGATGTCACGAGGCAGACCCCGCTGTGTCGCATGCGATTCGACGTCGGCCATCGACGGTCACCACCCTCGATCGTCACGATAGCGCCGTAGGTGCCGGCCGAGGACGCGAATCCTTGTCACATGTCCATACCGCCGTTGACACTCCAGACCTGCCCCGTGATGTAGGACGATGCGTCGGCGGCGAGGAAGTGCACAACGCGGGCGACTTCCTCCGGCCTGCCTGCCCGTCCAACGGGGATCTGGCTGGTCAGCTTCGCCAGCACCTTCTCCGGGATGTCCGCGGTCATTTCGGTGGTGATCAGCCCGGGCGTCACGGTATTGACGGTGATTCCGATCCCGTCGTCGGTGCGCTTGCCTGACTTCGCCAGCTGGTAGGCGGCTTCTTTGGCCAGCGTCTTTGTCAGCCCGAACAGCCCGGACTTCGACGCGGCATAGTTCGCCTGGCCGATGTTTCCGGTTTCTCCGACGACGGACGACACATTGACGATGCGCCCGCTGCCTCGCTCGACCATGTGTGCCAGCGCGGCCTGGCACAGGAAGAACGCGCCCGAGAGGTTCACCGCGAGCACGTTGTGCCAGTCGTCGTCCGTCATCGCCGCAACGGTCTTGTCGATGGTTATGCCCGCATTGTTGATCAAGATGTCGAGGCGTCCGTGTTCGTCGATCACCTCTGCGATGGTGCGGCGGCAGTCGCCGGATGAGCCGACGTTGCCGCGGTGCGCCGACGCCGACGCGCCGTGGGGCCCTGTCTTCTTCAACAGGTCGGCGACGAATTGCTCGGCGCTGTCCCTGTCGCGGTTGTAGCCGACCGACACCGTGGCGCCCTGAGCGGCGAGGCTGTGCGCGATCGACGCGCCGATGCCACGGGTGCCGCCGGTGACGAAGGCCACGCGTCCGGCCAGTTTGTCCGTGGTCGGCGGGTTCGAGGGGCGCGGTTCGGATTCCAATACGCTTGTCATGATCAATGCTCCGTTCTTTCTGGCTTGTCTGGCGGCCACGGCGTGGCTTCAGGCTGTCAACAGGGCGCGGGACATCACGATGTGCTGAATTTGATTGGTGCCCTCGTATATTTGGGTGATCTTTGCGTCGCGCATCATTCGCTCGACGGGGAAGTCGCGGGTGTATCCTGCACCTCCGAGCAGCTGCACGGCGGATTCGGTGACGTCCATGGCAACGTCTGAGGCGAAGCATTTTGCGGCTGCCGAGATGAAGCTGAGGTTTGTCTCGCCGCGATGGGCGCGTGCTGCCGCGGTGTAGACCATCAGCCTTGCCGCCTCCAATTTCATTGCCATATCCGCGAGTTCGAATTGGATGGCCTGGAAGCTCGATATCGACTTGCCGAACTGTTTGCGGTCCTTTGTGTACGCGATCGCGGCGTCCAGGGCGCCTTGGGCGAGACCTACGGCTTGTGCGCCGACCGTCGGCCTGGTGTGGTCGAGCGTCCTCAGTGCGGTCTTCAAGCCGGTACCGGGTTCACCGATGATCCGGTCGCCGGGAATTCGGCAGTTCTCGAAATACAGCTCTGCCGTGGGCGAGCCTTTGATGCCCATCTTCCGCTCTTTGGTGCCGACGGTGAACCCCTCGTCGTCCTTGTGCACCACGAACGCCGACACGCCGTTGGCGCCTTTGTCCGGTTCGGTCACCGCCATCACGGTGTACCAGGTGGATTTGCCGCCGTTGGTGATCCAGCACTTGGTGCCGTTCAGGATCCAGCTGTCACCGTCGGCGCGGGCGCGGGTTCGCATGCTGGCCGGGTCCGATCCGGCCTCCCGTTCGGACAACGCATACGAAGCCATTGCGCCATTGGCAATCTCCGGCAACACCTGGTGCTTGAGGTTCTCGCAACCAGCAAGAATGAGCCCCATGGTGCCGAGCTTGTTCACCGCCGGGATCAATGACGAGGAGCAGCAACCGCGCGCAACTTCCTCGACCACGATGCAGGTGGCTACACCGTCGGCGCCCTGGCCCCCGTAGGCCTCGGGGATGTGGACGGCGTTGAAGCCGGACTGGTTGAGAGCGTCGAGGGCTTCCTGGGGGAATCGCTCCCGTTCGTCGCAGTCAGCCGCATATGGGACGATGTCGCGCTCGGTCAGAGCGCGAATCGCGGCGCGCAGTTCGTGGTGTTCGTCGGTAAGGCTGAACAGGTCGAACGAGGGGTCGGTGGCGGTAGTCATTGGATCTCCTTACGGGCATTACGTTTGGACTTCAGTGGTTTAGTTGTGCAAGTGCGGACTGGGCGGCGTTGGCGCCGCACATGCCGTGGGCGCCCGGCCCTGGAGGAGTGGCCGCCGAGCAGATATACATGCCCGGAATGCCGATCTTGTAGGGCGACAATGTGATCCGAGGTCCAAATGTCAACTGCCGAATGTCCTTGGAGCCCGTCATGATGTCCCCGCCGACATAATTCGGGTTGTAAACGGACATTTGGGTGGTCGTGCGGACCGTCATCCCGACGATGCGCTCCCGGAAGCCAGGGGCGAACCGCTCGATCTGGCCGACGATCGCCTCCGTGGCGTCACCGGAGAATCTGTTCGGCACATGCGCGTACGTCCACAGCGGGTGGATGTCTCCGACCGACCTTTGGGGATCGGCCAGATACTGCTGGCCGACCAAAACGAACGGATGCTCAGGCATGCGGCCGGCATGGATGTCCCGTTCGGTCACGGCCAGTTCGCGGTAGTTGCCGACGACGTGAACGGTGCCTGCCCGGCGGGCTGAGAGGTTTGTCCACGGGACGCCTCCCTCAATCGCGAAGTCGACCTTGAATGCGCCGGGCCCCTGTCTGAATCGCCGGTAGGCCCTTGCGACTCGGCGTGGCAGGCGGTCGCCGAGAATGCCCGCGACGGCCTCAGGCGCCAGATCGAACATCGTCACCTCGGCCGGTGGCAGCTGTGAAGCCGTCTCGATCCGTGTGCCGGTCTCGATCTTGCCACCGAGGTCGGATAACAGCGCAGCGAGTGCGTTGGTGATCGACTGGGACCCACCCGCGGCCACCGGCCATCCATGGCGGTGCCCCGCGGTCAGAATGCCCAGACCGATCGCCGATGTCATCGGGTAGTGCAGTGGCCGAAAGGCGTGCGCCGCAACGCCTCCGAACAATGCCCGAGCTTCCTGGCTGCGAAACCACCGAGCAAGAGTGGATGCCGGAAGTACGGTTGGAGCACCGAAACGGGCCAGCGCAAGGGGGTGGTGCGGCACCCGTAGCAGCGGACCCATGATGTCCTCGGCAAGCAAGTCGAAACTGGCCGACGTCCTGCCGAAAAGCGTCCGCCACCGCGCGCCGTCGGCGCCCAACCCGTCGGCCGTGGCGTCGACCGAGCGGTGCAGCACGCCCGCGGCGCCGCCGTCGAGGGGATGCACGCAGTCGATCTCCGGCAGGCGCCACGACAATCCATAGCGGTCCAGGCCCAGCTCAGCGAGAAACTCCGAGCCAACGGCCATCGGGTGGATCGCCGAACAGTGGTCGTGGAGCAGGCCGGGGATGATCGCCTCGCTGGTCCGGGTGCCGCCGCCGATTTCGTCGGCGGCTTCCAGGACGGTGACCTGAAGGCCGGCCTTGGCGAGGGCGACCGCGGCGGCCAGGCCGTTCGGTCCGGCCCCGACGACGGTCGCGGTGCTCACGCCAGCGCTCCGTGATCGTGATCAGCCTGCTTCTTACCGGACAGCGACCACGTGCACTCGGTCGGGATCGGGCCGTTGGGCAGCCAAGGCTGCTCGGTGACGGCGTCGGTCACCTTCCACGTGCCGCGTTCGACCACGCCCAGTGCCGCGTCGATCACCTTGTAATGCTGGACGTGGCTGCCCCACGCCTGCGATTCGACCCAGACGACCACGAGTTCGCCCGGCTCGAACGCCGCCTCGCGCTGCACAGCCGCGATCATCTCTTCGTTGTGCAGGTGGCCGTCACCGAAGTTGAACCCGATCAATGAGTTACAGACGAACTCGCCCTCTCGAACGGAGCGACGGTCGATGTCCGGCAGCGTTTTCAATAGCACCGAGAACAGCCCCCGGCCCTGGCTGTGCATGGTCCGCCACGAGATCACCCGTTGCATCGTGACATCGGCCCAAATCGGCTCGTAGCCGAAATCGACGAACTGGTCGACCTGGTTCTTGGCGGTGCGGGTCACCTTGTTCAGCTTGGCTTCGGCGCCTGGGGCGAAGGCCCACACCGCGGACGCCCAGTTACCTGCGTACTGCCGCATCGACGGCAGGAACGACACCTTGTCCGGCCGGAAGTTGCCCAGGATCGGATAGAACAGCAAGGCGGCGGCGACGATCAGCGCCAACCAGGCCGGGGTCATGTCGAGCACGGAGTAGCCGTCCCACGCGGGGAAACCCCAGAACAGAAAGATCGTCGCGTAGGCGAACAGCACGTTCCATTCCAGCGGGACCGCGAGCGGGAACGTCGAGATGATGAACAGGTGGAAGCACACCATGATCACCACGGCTCCGAGCGTCACCCATTTGTTCGTCGAGAACAGTAAGACCAGCGGCGCCAGGATCTCCACCACGCTGCCCGGCACGTGCGCCATGAACGACGCAAGATGCGACGGCCGAAGATCGTTGGGGAAGTCGCGGTAGTGCGCCCGCTTGATCCACTTGAAAGGAATGAATGGGCTGTTGCTGACCATCGGCGGGATGACGTTGGTGAAGTGCAGGCCTAACTTCGACACCCCGGCGCCGACCCAGACCACCACGATCAACAGCTTCAGCGCGATGATCATGTTGACGAACGGGAACACGGCGAACATGACCAGTGCGGGGAGGTACTGTTCACCGCGGCCGGCGAGGAAGACGATCTTGTCCCGCAGGCCCATGATGACCAGCAGTGCGATCGGCGCGATCAACAGCGCCGGATTGACCAGTCCCGACGTGTTGGCGGGCATCCTCGCGGAGAGTGAATCACTATGCACGCCAGGCGACAACAGCGGGACAGCGACACTGATCATCAGCACGATATACAGGCCGACGTCAAACCCGGTCCGTCGGTCGCCGCCGGTCAACGGCACCCATTTCCACGGTCGGAGCCGGATGGTGCCCGGCCGGGCCCAGAACAGGATGCCACCTGTCATCGGCTTGATCTTGCCTGCCAGCGGGCCCCACGATCCGGCAACGCCGATCAGTTCCAGCAGGACGGTCCACAGAACCGCCTTCTCGTAGACGATGGGCTGGTTCCACCACTGCGAAACATGAAGGAACGGAAGGCCGGACGTCGACGTCGCCACCAGGACGCCGCCGAGCGCGTAGAGGAACACGAGCTTCGCGATGTAGATCGCGTGCACCATTTTTGGTGACCCGAATCCGTTGTCCACCCAGTCGGTGGCCAGGATCCGCATCCGCTCCATGAGTGGCTTCTGCATGAAGGTTTCTGGATCGACGTCGGGGAAGTCCGGTTTGGTGAATCCCATGATCAGTTCTCCTTGCGATGTGACGGGTCAGGGCTTGGATGTTTGCGCGAGCGGCGAGACGAGCAGTTGGCGCAACGCGGGCTTGTCGATCTTGCCGACCGCATTCTTGGGAAGGTCGTCCATGATCGTGATCTCCACCGGCAGTTTGTATTTCGACAGTAATTGACTGAGATGATCGCGAATCTTGTCCTCACTGATCGATTTGTCCGGATGCATCGACACGAACAACACCGGCTCTTCGCCGTAGACCGGGTGTGCGCGTCCGACGACGGCGGCCTCGGCGATCTGCGGCAGTCCGTGCACCACGGCCTCGATCTCACGCGGGTAGATGTTCTCGCCGCCCCGGATGATCATGTCCTTGGCCCGGTCCACCAGGACGAGATAGCCGTCCTCGTCGAACCGCCCGACGTCACCGGTGTGCAGCCAGCCGTCGACGATCGTTTTCGCGGTTTCCTCGGGGCGGTTCAGATAGCCGCGCATGACATTCGGGCCCTTGATGACGACCTCGCCGGCCTCACCTTCGGGCACGGGGTTGCCCGCCGAGTCGACCAGACGGATCGTCTGTCCCGACACCGGCAGGCCCACCGTGCCGGGCTTGCGCTCGCCGTCCAATGGGTTGACCGTGCTGGCGCAGGATCCCTCCGATAGCCCGTACCCCTCGATAATCGGGATGCCGTAACGGGATTCGAACGCGTCCAGCAGTTCGACGCTGGCAGGTGCCGCTCCACAGATGGCGAAGCGCACGGACGACGTGTCCGGTTTCACGCTCGCGGGCAGACCGCACAGCATCGTGTAGATGGTCGGTACGGCGGAGAAGTACGTGGGGCGACTCTGCTCGATCCGGTCGAAGAACGACTCCGGCCTGAATCGGCCAGCCACCGTCGCCCTGCCCCCGGCCAGCAGCGGTGAGAGTGTCCCGACAACGATTCCGTTGACGTGGAACAACGGCAGTATCAAAAGGCTGTGGTCGACACCGGTCAGCTTGAACGCGTCGATCACCCCGTTGCACATCGCATCGAGGTTGGCGTGATCGAGCATCACGCCCTTCGGTCGCCCTGTTGTCCCGCTGGTGTAGATAAGCAGCGCAAGTGCATCAGCCGCACCCTGAGAGGGTGCTGTGAGATCCGATGTGGGCGTTCCCTTGTCGAGCTCGTCGGTTGTCACAGTGGCCACGCCCGTGTCGTACTGTAAAAGGTCGTCGACGACGAGAACCTTGGCGCCCGCATCGGAAAGCTGGTAGCGCACCTCTGCAGGCCGGAGCGATGGGTTGATGGGCGTGACCGCAGCGCCCAGCCGCCATGCCGCGAACAATGACACGACAAACGCCGCGGAGTTGGGCAGCATGACCGCCACGACGTCCCCCGCCGTCACGCCGTTGACACGCATTGATGCGGCGGCGCACTGTACGGCGACCAGAAACTGCGTGTTGCTCAGGTCGGTGAGATCGTCTGCAACCGCGGGGCCGGACGGGTCGTCGGCGGCGCGGCGGTCAGGCATGTCCGACAGATTCATCCCGGATGCTCCTCGGTAGGTCGTGTCTGTGAGTGCTCTGACCTTAGGAATCGGAGCGGTACCAGAGCACCGTCGCGCGCCGATGAACAATGTCGGCGGTGTTGTTCTCCGGAGACAATTTCGCGGTGTCGAATTGCCCAAAATCGAGCCCTCGCGATCTACCGTCAGAGGGTGGCGAAAGCGGATCTCGCGGCCAACGTGGACATCGGCCCGTTCGTGGCCAAGATCGGCTCGCGGCTCAACGACCGCCTCGCCGACCTGTCGAGGTTCATCCGCGACTCGCTCGAAGACGAGATCCCGGAGCTGCGCGGAGACGCCCGGCTCGTTGAACTCCTCGGCGCGAGCGTCGAGGGAAATGTCGACACGCTGCTGCATGCGCTCCGGCATGACATCGCGGTGGAGCGGGTCGAGGCGCCGACCGCAGCACTGGAATACGCCCGACGGCTCGCTCAACACGGCGTCCCGGTCAATGCCCTGGTCAGGGCCTATCGGCTGGGTCAGCGGCGGATGAACGAAGTGGTGTTCCGTGAGGTGCGAGAGACCGAAGTTCCGGCGGAGATGTGCGTCAGCGTGCTCGAGGCGATCACGGCAACCCTGTTCGAGTACATCGACTGGATATCGCAACAGGTTGTCGAGGTATACGAAGACGAACGCGAACGTTGGCTGGAGAACCAGAACAGCGTGAGAGCCGTTCGGGTCCGCGAGGTGCTCGCAGGCAAGAAGGCCGTCGATGTCGACGCCGCGACAGAATCCATCCGCTATCCGCTCCGCTGGCATCACCTCGCCGTCGTGATGTGGTATCCGGACGTCAACAGCGAGGGCGACGAGCTGGCGCGACTGCAACGATTCGCCCGCGAACTGGGCCAAGGGGCGAACGCGGGCGCTGCCCCACTTTTTGTGGCTGCGGACCGAACAAGCGCGTGGGCGTGGCTGCCGTACCGCTCCGCGCCGAACGACCCCGTCGCAACGGTGCGCCAGTTCGCTCAGAAGCGATCCGATTGCCCGAACGTGGCCATCGGAACGTTGGGCGCCGGGGTTGACGGTTTTCGCTGGTCGCAGAGGGCGGCGGAGGCCGCTCGCGAGGTCGCTGTCGCGGGTGAGCGGCCCGAACCGACCGTCATCGCCGCCAGCGATCCCGGCCTGTCGGCCGCGGCGCTGATCGGCGGCGACGTCAGTGGTACGCGGCAGTGGGTGCACGACGTCCTCGGTGACCTGTCGGCCGACACCGAAAGCGACGCGCGCCTGCGCGACACGCTGCGGGTTTTCCTGCGCAGCGGGTCCAGCTACAAGCTCGCGGCCGAGGAGCTCGACCTGCACTTCAACTCGGTGAAGTACCGGGTCGGCCGGGCGGTCACCCGGCGTGGCCGCCCTATCGCGGGAGACCGGCTGGACGTCGAACTCGCCCTGCTCATTTGCCACTGGTACGGCCCGACCGTCCTTAGGGCAGATCAGGAATAGGTCGGCGGATGTGGTCATCCCGCGCCCACAACGACGACGGCATTCTTCGTCGCGCCGGGACAAAGGCGACTCCGTTGTTGCGACCTACTGTTCCGCGTATGCAAAGCGACGTGGTGGCAAAACAGGTCGCAGAGGTTGCCGAGACGCTCTGCGGGCGGACGGACGAACTCGCGAACACGGTTGCGCGTGCGATCACCCGGGAGGTCTGGCTCTACAAGACGACGACGCCGGTGCCCTTCGAGGTGATCGTCAATGCGTGCGAGTCCAACATTCGCGACGTTCTGGGCGCAATCGCGGCAAACAGCGACTTCGACACCAGCGAGGCCGCAGGCGTGGGACTGGATCGCGCGCACGAAGGCGTTCCGCTCGCCTCGGTGATGGAGGCCTACCGGGTGGGATTCCGCGGTTTGTGGGACGCGACGGTGAACGAGACCGCGACCCGTGCTCAGTTGAATGGCGAGGCGGTGCGCACGCTGACGACGAAAATACTTGCGGCCCAGGATGTTTTCACCACAGCCATGGCACTTGCCTACCGCGAGGAACAAGATCGGCAGCTGAAAGGCGAGGAATCCGAACGTGATGTCCTCATCGACTCGGTGTTGCACGGACGGCTCTTCGAACAATGGAGCGTGTGGGAAGCCGCCGATTGCCTGCGGCTGCCGGCCCACGGCCCGTACGTGGTAGTCGCCGCCGAGGTCAACGTCATCGGCCAGGAAGCTTTGCCCGGCATCGAATCCAAGATGCGCGGCATAGACGTGTTCTCCGCCTGGCGGCTGCAGCCCGATCTGCAAGTCGGGATAGTGCACGTGAAGACCGACAAACACCTCGAAAAAGTGCTGGCCCTGGCGTCGCGAATGGCCACAGGCCGGGTCGGCGTGAGTGCGCGGTTCGACGACCTGCGAGAGACCGCGCAAGCGCTGAGGTACGCGCGGGTGACCCTCCGCGGACGTCCGGACCCGGGGCTGCGGGTCACGTTGTTCGACGGCTCGATCCTGGTCACGGCCGCAGTCAGCGCTCCCGAAGTGATGGTGAAGCTGGCGACTCCCGTCATCGAGTGTTTCGCGGGTCTTTCCCACGGCGAGCGAGACGTTCTCTTCGAGACCTTCAGGGTCTGGCTCGAGAACGACGGGTCCTTGCGCACCGCAGGCGAATTGCTGTTCTGCCATCCCAACACCGTCCGCTACCGCCTACACCGCATTGAGCAACGAACCGGACGGTCGTTGACGCGACCACGTGATGTGACCGAACTGTGTCTGGCATTCGAGGTACATCGCCGACTCATGTGGCAGGCGGAGAGTCGGGATCAGCAGACGTCGGTCCCATGAGGCGCCTGTGCAGTTCCGTGGTTAGGACGTGAATCTGGCGAGTCAGCTCCGTGTTGGTCTTCAGCTCGAGCTCTTGGGTCTCGAAGTCGTGGTCCGCCTTCGACTGTTGGAAGGCGGCCTGGCGATTCTGCCCGATCATCACGAACGTGGACAAAAAGATCGCTTCGAGCGAGACCACCAATGTCAACGTGGGCCACGGGCTGCGTTCGAAGAAGAGCATCCACACCGCGAACAGCACGGCATGGAGGAACACAAAGCTCATCGAACCCGCGAATGCGGTGATCTGATCGGCTATCCGTAGCTGGAGGCTTTGGTTGCGCCGGATCGCCTCCTGGATCACCACCGGGTTATGAACCGCGCCGCCCTTGAGCAGGCGACGCGGTATCAGTCTCCCGAGTTCGTTGTGCCGGAGGCGCATTGGCGAACTAGGCACTCGACGCGAGTGTCGACCGGTTGTCAAGAGCGGCCGCACCGTGCCCGACTTTGCGCACCAGGAAGGCCGAGGCGATCTGGCCGATCCCAAGGATGAGCGCCCCGGCGGCAACCCAGGAAACCAGCACGACGACGGAAACCTTCCACGATCCGGCGGCCCAGAACCCGATCGCCAGCTCGGCAAGACCGACCAGGAGAAGCACCCACCACCCCGGTGCTCGGCTTCCCACGAACGCCATCGCGATGTCGAATGACCCGCGGAAGATGAAGTAGAAGCTCATCACCGCGGCCAAGCCAACGAAGGTGTTATCGGGTCGGATGAAGGCAAACACACCGACCACCACGAAGAGAACGGCCAACAGCCAGTGCAGTATTCGCCAGCCCGTGGTGGAGACGGCACCGACCATCACTTCATTGGCTGCAGCGGCAAAACTGAAGACTCCGAAAAGAGTGGCAATAGCCGCGACCGTGTTGTAGTCGAACCGCAGGATGACGACGGCGATCACAATCCACGCCACTCCGGTTATGAGCATCAGCCACCAATATCGGGTGCTCGACACGACGTTGTCGAGCACATCGTGAAAAAGGCCGCCTGTTGCGTTGGAGGCCTGTGGCGTATTAGTCATTGCTTCTCCCAAGCGGTCTGTGGTCAGGGGGCAATTCATTGTTGCGCCGCGCGGGAATTGCGTTGTTGTCTGTGGGTACAACGTGGCGTGCGGCACGGTGTTGCGCCGAACAACGACACTGGGTCCGGCGGTCGCGACCATTAGGTGGTCAGTTTGCCGCACAAACGGAGCCGACATGTCCAATCTTGCGCTCAACCTCGTTGCGACCGCCGGTCGTATCCCTGAACGGACCGCCGCTATCGCAGAAGCGGATGCGATGAGCTACGCCGAGCTTGACTCGGCGTCGTCTCGGTTCGCGACATTTCTCGACCGGGAAGGCGTCGGCGTCGGCGACCGAGTCGGGGTGATGTTGCCGAACATCCCGGCCGCCGTCATTGCGTACTACGGCATCTGGCGACTGGGTGGCATCGCGGTACCGATGAACCCGCTGATGCAAGCCCGCGAAGTGGACTTCTATCTGTCGAATACTGGAGCGGTTGCGCTGATCGGCACCCTCGATTTCGCCCAGGCGGCGACACAGGGTGCCGAGGCCGCCGGCGCGAGGGTGTGGGTCGTCGACGACGCCGAACTGGCTCAAATGACCAACCACCTGCCCGAGTTCGGCGAACCAGTGCAACGAGAGGAGTCCGACACCGCTGTCGTTCTTCACACATCGGGGACCACCGGCAGGCCCAAGGGCGCAGAACTGACTCACGGCAGCCTGGGCAGCAACCAGGAGGTCGTCGTGCGCAGCCTGCTGAAACTCACCGACGCTGACGTCGTGATGGCGTGCCTGCCGTTGTTCCACGTCTTCGGGATGACATGTGCGATGAACGCCGCGATCACGGCTGGCGCCGGGCTTTCCCTCGTCGCACGCTTCCATCCCGCCAAGGTGATTGAACGGATACAACGTGACCGGGTGACCGTGCTCGAGGCCGTGCCCACCATGTACACTGCGTTGCTCTCCGTGGCGGATCAGTTCCCGCGGGAGGCGACGGCGACCCTTCGCACGTGCATCTCGGGCGGCGCGGCATTGCCCGTTGCCGTCCTCAACGATTTCGAGAAGGCCTTCAACGCAGTGATTCTCGAGGGGTACGGCCTTTCCGAGACCTCCCCGGCCGCCACCTTCAATCATCCCGACGCCGAGCGACGCGCAGGTTCGATCGGCACACCCATCGAAGGGGTCCGGCTGCGCCTCGTCGACGAGAAGGGCGACGAGGTGCAGAACGGTGCGGCCGGTGAGATTCAGATCAAGGGACCCAACGTGATGAAGGGCTATTGGAATCTGCCCGATGCCACCCGGGATTCGATCAAGGACGGTTGGTTCTCGACCGGCGACATCGGAGTTGTTGACGAGGACGGCTACTACTACGTGGTGGACCGCAAGAAGGACCTCATCATCCGCGGCGGATACAACGTCTACCCGCGCGAGGTCGAAGAGGCACTGCACGAACACCCCGCCGTCGCAGGCGTCGTCGTCATCGGCATACCCCACGAGTCGCTGGGCGAGGAGGTCGGCGCAGCCGTCGTTCTGAAGGCGGCGGCATCTATCGGCGTGGAGGAACTACGCCAATTCGCGAAAGAACGTGTCGCCGCCTACAAGTACCCCCGTCGGATCTGGTTCGTCGACAGTCTGCCGACCGGCCCGACAGGGAAATCGCTGCGCCGCGAAGTCAAACCACCACCAGCCGAGGAGGCCTGACACTGTGGTAGCCACGAGCCGGAGCGCCGACGAGCTGGCGGCCCCGCTGGATCTGCTGTTGACCAGCTCCGCCGTCGGTGTCGCGGAGCGAATGATGCCGAACGTCGCGTGGAGCCGGTTCGCGCTCAACCTGGCCAAGCAGCCCCGCACTGTGGCGGCCCGAGCCGCGGGGCTGGGCCGGGAGCTGATCTCCGTCGCCGAAGGCCGTTCGGACCTGGCACCTGCCAAGGGCGACAGAAGGTTCGCCGATCCGGCCTGGCGTGGCAATCCGCTGCTGCGCCGGGCGATGCAGGCCTACTTAGCGACCAACAACACAGTGGACCAACTCTTTTCGGACGCCGCCCTGGATTGGCGTGACGGTGAACGAATCCGGTTCGTCCTGGACGTCCTGACCGAGGGACTGTCACCCACCAACAACCCACTGTTGAACCCCCTGGGTTGGAAGGCGCTGATCGACACAGGAGGGATGAGCGCGGTCCGCGGCATGCGACACCTCATCGACGACATGATCGCCGCGCCACGCGTGCCGTCGATGGTGGAGCCGGACGCGTTCACGCTGGGCAAGGACATCGCGGTCACGCCGGGATCGGTGGTGTTCCGCACCGAAGAGTTCGAGCTGATCCAGTACGCGCCGCAGACGGACGAGGTCCTCACGGTGCCGCTGCTGATGGTGCCGCCGGTGATCAACAAGTTCTACATCATGGACATCTCGCCGGGCCGCAGCATGATCGAGTACTTCCTGCGCCAGGGCGTGCAGGTGTTCGCGATCTCATGGCGTAATCCTGCTGCGGAGCAACGCAACTGGGGATTCGACACGTACGGTCAGGCGATCGTGAACGCGCTCGACGTGGTAGAGAAGATCTCCCAGTCCGACCGCACGCACCTTCAGGCGTCCTGTTCTGGGGGCATCCTCGCCGCAATGACGGCGGCCCATCTAAACGCGACCGGCCAGGGCCAGCGGCTGGCAAGCCTTGCGCTCATGGTCACGGTTCTCGATCAGCGGAAGGCCGGCTTCGCATCGGCCGCCATCGACGAAGAGGCCGCCAACATCGCGGTCGCGCTGTCTGCGAGGAAGGGCTATTTGGACGGCCGGTCGCTGGCGGAGGTCTTCGCATGGCTGCGGCCGACCGACCTGGTGTGGCGTTACTGGGTCAACAACTACATCGAGGGCAAGTCACCCGCGGCGTTCGACGTGCTCTTCTGGAACGCCGACACAACACGGATGGCGGCCGCACTTCATCGGGACATGGTCATGACGGGTTTGCACAACTCGCTCGTGACGCCCGGCGCCGTCAGCATGCTGGGCACACCCGTGGACCTGAACCAACTGACCACCGACGCCTACGTGGTCGCCGGAATCTCCGATCACATATCGCCCTGGCAAGCCTGTTATCGCAGTGCACGACTCCTGGGTATCAAGGACGTTCGCTTCGTGCTGTCGTCGAGCGGCCACATCGCATCTCTGGTCAATCCGCCGGGCAACCCGAAGGCCAGCTACCGCATCGGCTGCGTCGACGAGCCCGACCCTGCCTTCTGGGCAGAATCGGCCGAGCAGCATACGGATTCGTGGTGGCCCGACTTCGTCGCCTGGCTGGGGACGCGCAGCGGCAGGAAAAAACGTGCGCCCGATTCGCTCGGCGGCGCTGGGATGGAGCCACTGGAACCGGCGCCCGGCAGCTACGTGCTGGACCGGTGATTCTTGATATGAAAGGTCAACCATGACAACAGTTCTCGACGAGCCGGCGGATCTGCTGGGCTTGGTAGGTCAGAGTCTCGGCACTACTGAGTGGATGAAGGTCACGCAACAACAGGTCGATATGTTCGCCGACGCTACCGGCGACCGTCAGTGGATTCACACTGACCCTGACCGGGCTGCGAAAGGCCCGTTCAAGGGAACCATTGCGCATGGGTATCTGACACTGGGGCTCGCGCCCTCGGTGATTTCACAGGTCCTGGAGATACGCGAACTCACCGCGGCGTTGAACTACGGATTGGACAGGGTACGGTTCCCGGCACCCGTGCGCGTCGGCGCGCAAGTCCGGGCGGCGGTAAGGGTAGCAAGCGCGCGGCAGAAGACCTCAGGCGTCGAGTCGGTGTTCACGCTGACGTATGAGGTTGACGGTCACGACCGCCCCGTATGTGTCGCCGACGTCATCGTGTTGTACCCGTGACCGCCGAACCGTCGACGGTCACGAGCATGGAACGACTGATTCCGGTCCTCGGCCAGCAGATCCGGGTGAACGTCCGCGCGGGGACGGGCGTGCCACTGGTGTTGTGCAACGGCATCGGAGCCAGCCTCGAAGTGCTCGATCCGCTCGTAGAGCATTTGCATCCCGATACGACCGTGGTGCGCTTCGACGTGCCAGGCTCCGGTGGCTCACCGGATTCGCCATTGCCGTATGGGTTTCCGTACTTGGCGGCCGTGCTCGGCCGACTGCTCAGGAAGGTTGAGCTCAACGGAGAGGTGGATGTTCTCGGTCTGTCGTGGGGTGGGGCTCTCGCTCAGCAGTTCGCGTTTCAAAATCCACGGCGCTGCAGACGGTTGATCCTGGTGTCCACTGGCACGGGTGCAATCATGGTGCCCGGAAACCCCGCGGTGCTGGCGAAGATGCTGACCCCCCGCCGGTTCCTGGATCACGAGTACGCCGCATCGATCGCCGGCGACATCTATGGCGGCACCGTGCGAAGCGATCCGTCGATGATCAAGCAATTGTTCGACCGCCAATTGATGGCGGGCTCCCGGGTGGGCTATCTGCACCAACTGCTTGCCGGTTCGATGTGGACCAGCCTGTTCGCGCTGCCGTTGATACGCCAACGGGCACTCGTCATGGCTGGACTCGACGATCCGATCATCCCGGTGGTGAACGCGCGGATCCTCGGCAGGTTGCTCCCGCACGCCACGGTGCACCTGCACGGCGGCGGCCACGTCGACCTGATCACCAACGCCGCCGAACTGGCGCCGGTGATCGAAAACTTCCGATCCCAACCCGATTGAGAGAGCACCGATGAGTACCGCCACTACCACCGACAGTGCTGACTTCT
Organism: uncultured Actinomycetota bacterium; assembly: GCA_963813275.1. Classification (GTDB taxonomy): domain Bacteria; phylum Actinomycetota; class Actinomycetes; order Mycobacteriales; family Mycobacteriaceae; genus Mycobacterium. The sequence goes on from CAWEYH010000014.1 coordinate 1,441,852, forward strand.
ACGCGCTGGAGGGCCTGCTCGAGCGAGGAGCGAGAGTACCTGCACCGCGTCCGCGACTTCATGAAGTCCGAAGTGGAGCCGACCGTCAACGAGCACTGGCAACGGGGCAGCTTTCCATTCGAGATCGTTCCGGGATTCCGACACCTGGGACTGGCGGGGCTGCCTTACCACGGATTCGGTTGTCCGGGAAGGTCATTCCTACTCGACGGTATGGTCGCGATGGTACTCGCCCGTACGGAACCCTCGATTGCCACCTTCTCCGGCGTCCACGGCGGGCTGGCTATCGGTTCCATCTACCTGTGCGGCAGTGACGAGCAGCGGCAACGCTATCTGCCTACCATGGCTCGCTTCGACAGCATCGGCGCGTTCGGCCTGACCGAGCCCGACGTGGGCTCGGGTGCTTCGTGCGGCCTGACGACAACGGCGAGGCGGGAAGGCTATTCGTGGGTCCTCAACGGCCAGAAGAAATGGATCGGAAACGCGAAATTCGGAGATCTCACGGTGATTGGGCCAGGGATGTCGCCGACAGCCAGGTCAACGGATTCGTCGTCGCAAACGACACACCGGGATTCTCGACGACGAAACTGGAGGACAAGATCGCGTTGCGCATCGTGCAGAACGCGGTCATCACCGTGAAAGACGTCCGCGTCGACGAGGCTGACCGGCTCGCTAACGCCAACTCGTTCCGCGACACGGCGGAGGTGTTACGAATGACCCGTGCCGGCGTGGCGTGGATGTCGGTCGGCTGCGCACGCGGCGCGTACGAGAACGCGTTGGCGTACTCGGTGTCTCGCGAGCAGTTCGGCCGACCGATCGCGGGTTTCCAACTCGTACAGGATCTCCTGGTGCGGATGCTGGGGAACATCACGTCGTCTTGGGCCTTGTGCGCGCGGCTGTCCCAACTGCAGGATGAAGGCTGCGCGGAGGACCGCCATTCATCGCTGGCGAAGGCGTGGTGCACCGTGCGGATGCGCGAGACGGTAGGATATGTCCGCGAACTCCTCGGTGGCAATGGAATCTGTTGGAACACAACGTCGGCCGCTTTGTCGTCGACGCCGAAGCCATCTACTCGTACGAAGGCACCCGCGAGATGAACACCCTCATCGTCGGGCGTTCCATCACCGGGTTGAGCGCATTTGTATAGGACGACGACATGACTGACCCGATCGAGCGGATTCGACAGATCCTCGAACGCCATCATCCGTACGGGCATTCCGACCATGCGCGCCATGTAGCCGAGGACATCGTCGCACGGCTGGGACTGCGCCGAGAGAACGTCGACAACAAGATGCGTTATCTCAGTGCGTGGTTCGACGACGAGCTGACAGATCTCGAAGGCGCCGAATGACCCGGGGGTCTCACAGGTCGGGCACGGCCACCACCCGATCGCTGGTTACGGCCTCACGTAATGTCGCGTAGTCGCGCTCGTTTTGTCGGGCGTAGGCTTCGGCGAACCGGGTGAAGGCAATGTCGGCAACGTCACGGCTGCCGAGGTAGCCGGCGATCGCGACGCGATCACCGGTGCGGGCGTGCGCACGGGCCAGGACGTGCGCGCAAGACTGCCCGTAGTCGGCGAGCAGTTGCGGAGTCATCGACTCCGGGGTGACCGAGCCCTTCCAATCGCGGAGTTGGCGTACGTAATAGTCGCCCTCGTGGTCGTCGGGCCCGACGCAGTGCAGCCAACCGAGCATGATGTCGCTGCTGGATTGCATCAACCGTTGACCGTCCACCACTCTCTCTGCTGCGTTGATGTGTTCGCTTGGACCCAGACACGACTCCAGCACCGAAGGTTGGGCCTCCTTGACCTGCATCAGCAACGGATCGTTGTCATCGCGCCCCAACAGCAGTACCACCCACGCTCGAGTGCCGACGCTGCCAACGCCGACCACCTTCCTGGCACCTCCGACGTAGCGGAATCTGCCCATAAGGCCGCGACGGCTGGGATACAGGCTCTGCCGGTACTCGTCGATCAGGACACTCATCTGTTGTTCGTACCGTCGCGCCTGCGCCTCACCGACAAGCTCATCGATCGGAATGAGCAGTGGCGGATCGCTGGCCAGCTGGCGCTGCCCGTCGACAACCCGGGTCAGCTTCGACAGAGCCTCGAGATTGTCGCGCGAGCGCGCCTTGACGGCCGTGCGTTGGATCGCTTGTGCGTAAGTGCGGTTGACGCTGACCTCGAGTTGGTGGTCGATCACCGTGTGGGCGTACCACACGTCGAGTTCACCCATCTGCGCGAGGGTCCGCATGCGCTCCCGATACGCCTTCGCACAAGCGCGTATCACCCGCTCGCGGTTCGCGCGAGTAAAGCCGTTCAGCCGCCCCACCACAGCGAGACTGGCGACCAGCCGCTTGACGTCCCACTCCCACGGGCCGGGCAGCGTCTCGTCGAAGTCGTTGATGTCGAAAACAAGGCTGCGCTCGGGCGAGGCGAACAACCCGAAGTTGGACACGTGCGCGTCGCCGCATAGCTGGACAGTGAGTCCACTGTGCGCGCTCGCCGCAAGGTCCCCCGCCATGATCATTGCCGCGCCGCGATAGAACGCGAACGGCGACGCGAGCATTCGACCGTACCGGATCGGGATCAACTCACTGATGCGCGAACCGTTTTGCGAATTCAGCAATGTGAGCGGATCCGGCCGCGCGGGATCCACTGTCAGGTCCGCCAGCGTCGACCTCGGAAACACCGATCGGTGTGCCCGTCCGAACTCGTGCCGCTCATTTGGGGACGCGTACACGCTCAAGTGTCACACGATCGTCAAGACACTGCCGGCAGGGTCACGCGCCGGCGGCGACCGCACTGGCACGTGCGGAATACGCGTCGTCACGTGCGCCGTCCGCCTTCGCCCTGAGCCGATCGGACCTGGACACGTGGCACTTCAGCCAATCTCGGCGCTGCGGTCCAGGTTTTGTCACCGTTTGCACGTGGAACCCGGGTCGGATCCAGCGGCCATTTGGCCAGCGGCGCTGTCGGGTATTTCGCCTCCGATGGGGATTCGCCCTACTGATTCCATCGTTAGAACTGGCCGCAGTTGGGTGTAGTGGGCAGGCCGTTGAATCGGTCCGCGACCCAAGCCATGCTTCTTTCACCGTCGACATAGGGCTGCAGTAGGTTGTTGATGTCCGTCTTGTTAAACAATGGAGGCTGTTCGTTGGTCCAGAATTCGACGTCAGCGCCCATCGTGCACCAGTCCTCGGCAGTCTGACGAGCAGCCTGATACGGGATAAGTGGATCCCAACGGTTGTGCGAGATGTACACCGGTCCTTTGGGTTTGATGTTGCCGATCCGCTGTGCCACGAGCAGACTCTTGAATGGATCGTGGGAGATCAACTCATTCGGATCGGTGTTGAACCAGAACTCGAGATGACGGAATGCGTAATCCACACCGCCTTGCAAGAGGCAGGTGTGTCCGGACCAGTCAAGCATCTGCAGCCCACGCGGCGTCAGCACGGCGCGGATGGGTTCTTCGGTCTGGGGGTAAGCCGCGATGATGCCTCGAAGCAGATACCCGGCCAGTACCGCCAGAAAGTTGCCGTCGATACCCGGTATCGCTTCGACGACATCGGTGACCGGGGCGTCGGCGAAAGTGCCGACGATATTGAGTTCAGGTGCGTAGGTGGAGGCCAGCTCTGCCGCCGACAGCGAAGCCTGCCCTCCTGACGCATAGCCCCAGAACGCGACCGGTCCGTGCGGGTCCAGCGAGGTGTCCGGCAGTTTCATCGCCGCGCGGGCCGCGTCGAGCATCGCCGTCCCGGCCGCCACCCGGTTCAACCACTGCGGCGAATCCGGGCCATGGATACCCATCCCGACGCCGTCGGTCACCACGATCGCAAAGCCGCGAGCCAGCAAAGTCGCGATCCAGCCCTCCTCGACGTTGATCATCAGGTCGAACCCCTGGGAGAAGTGAATGCCCTGGTTGAACAACCGCGACGGCGCGCACTGCTCTCCCGCTCCGTACGGTCCGGTCGCATACGCCAGCAGCGGGCGCGGCCCTTTGCCGGGCCAGGGAACGTCGGGCTCGATGTAGGTGCCCGTCACGGCGACCGGCTTGCCTTGCGCATCGGTGCTGCGATACATGATCCGAGTTCCGGTTCCGACAAAGGCACCCAACTGACCGGAGGGCTCCAGCGCCAACCGCGACGGCTCGGTGCGGATCAGGTCACCAGGCTGACCCGGCGGAAGCGGATCCGGTGGTGTGTAGAACTCTTCGTATTGTCTGTCGTCGGCGTGCGCTGCGGGAATGAACACGCCACCGGCCCACAGCGCCACAGACACGGTCAGCAATATCCGCACCACCGATACCCACGCGCCGGAACGTGGCCGCGCCCGCCGTGCCACCCTCCCCCGATAACGGAGAGCACGGCTTGCAATGTCATCGTCGGTCTGGGTGATCACGATCGTCCCCTTTGATCGATCAGGTGCCAACTCTGATGCTCAAGTCGGCGAGTGGTACTTCGTCTACGCCACCGAGGTACCGCGAACTCGTAGACGATTGCCGCAGAAGGTTGTTCAGTTGTCGTGCCGACCGATGAGCGTCCACGGCCGGGTGTTGACGCGCGCAGACGCCGAAAGAGCAAGCACGACAACAGCTTCGGTGCTGCATTAGCATCGCCGAAGACGGTCAGTTTAGGCGGAGACGCCGTAAAAAGCGGTGTGCACGTGCACAGGATGGGAGCTCAATCGTTGGGCACCGTGACGACGACGACGCGCACCGTTGTGGCGACGATTAAGCGGTCAGCAGTCAGCATGGATGGAGGTCGCGTGCTCAGTCGTATGTCCATGCGTTTGGCCGGCCGCCACGCCCGCGTGCGCGCGGATCACCGCGAACACGTTGTGCCGCCATGGTATCGGCGGTGGATTTGGTTCCGAGGTCAGCCGCCTGGTCCGGGGGGACGGGCGATATCCGAGGGGGCGTAGCACCGTGGTTGCCAACAACACCGACGGCTTCGATGAATTTGCGGTGCCGCTGGACCTGCTGTTGACCCGTCCGGTTTTCGGCCTGGCCGAGCGGATAACCCCGAATATGTCGTGGCGTCGATTCGCCAGCAACCTGGCCCGACAGCCAGGGGTGGTCGCGTCCCGCGCGACCACCCTTGGCAGGCAGCTGGGGGCGATCGCTGCTGGCCGCTCGGAGATCGCCCCGGCCAGGGGCGACAAGCGGTTCGCGGACCCGGCATGGGTGGGAAATCCGATCCTCAAGCGCACAATGCAGACGTACCTGGCCGCCAACGAAACAGTCGATCAACTGCTTTCGGACGCGCGACTCGATTGGCGCGACGCGGAGCGGATGCGATTCGTCCTAGACTTTGTCACCGAAGGTCTGGCGCCCAGCAACATTCCCTTCGTCAACCCGCTCGGCTACAAGGCAGCGATCGATACCGGTGGGCTGAGCGTGGTGCGTGGGCTACGGCACTTTGTCACCGACATGCGCAAAGCGCCGCGGGTGCCGTCGATGGTGGAGCCAGACGCATTCACGGTGGGGGAGACCGTTGCCGCAACCGCCGGGTCGGTGGTGTATCGCGATGAGGTGTTTGAGCTGATCCAGTACACACCGCAAACCGACCAGGTGTGGACGGTGCCGCTGCTGATGGTGCCGCCGGTCATCAACAAGTTCTACGTTCTGGATATCTCCCCCGGCCGCAGCATGGTCGAGTACTTCCTGCAGCAGGGCCATCAAGTCTTCACGATGTCGTGGCGCAATCCAACTGCACAACAGCGAGATTGGGGCTTCGACACATACGGTCAGGCGGTCGTGGACGCGCTCGAGAAGGTGCAAAAGATCACCAACACCAAGCGCGCGCACGTGCAGGCATCGTGTTCGGGCGGCATTCTCGCCGCGATGGTCGCCGCCCACCTCACCGCGATTGGGGAGGGTGACCGGCTGGCCGGTCTCACCCTGATGGTGACCGTGCTCGATCAGTACCAGGCCGGTGTCGCTGAGGCTGCGATCGACGAGGAAACCGCTGCTATCGCCATCGCGAAGTCGGCCCGCCAGGGGTATCTGGACGGCCGGTCGCTGGCGGAGGTGTTCGCGTGGCTGCGGCCGACCGACCTGGTGTGGCGGTACTGGGTGAACAACTATATCGAGGGCAAATCGCCCGCAGCCTTCGACGTGTTGTATTGGAACGCCGACACCACCCGGATGGCCGCAGCACTACATCGCGACATGGTGCAGATGGGGTTGCACAATGCGCTCGCGACGCCCGGCGCCGTCAGCCTGCTCGGCACACCGGTGGACCTGTCGGCGCTAACGGTGGATACCTATGTCGTCGCCGGGATCAGCGACCACATTTCGCCGTGGCAGGCCTGCTACCGCAGCGCCCGGTTGCTCGGCGGCACAGATCCGCGGTTCGTGCTGTCTTCCAGTGGACACATCGCGGCGCTCGTCAACCCACCCGGGAACCACAAGGCCAGCTACCATGCGGGTGCAGTCGACGAATCCGACCCGACCGCCTGGTCAGAGGGGGCCGAGAAGAAGCGCGACTCCTGGTGGCCGGACTTCGCGGCCTGGCTCGGCGAGCGTAGCGGCAGCAAGAAGGAAGCACCGTCGTTGATGGGCGGCGCGGGCATGACGGCGATCGAGCCGGCGCCCGGCAGCTATGTGCGTGAGCACTGAGGTGCGGCGGCGCTGGCACCGGGCCAACCGCCGCGTGACCGACGGCCACGTCGCCGTGCTGGGCCAGCAGATCCGGGTGAAAGTTCGCGCGGGTTTCGGGGTGCCGCTGGTGTTGTGCAACGGCATCGGCGTGAGCCTGGAGGTGCTCGATCCGCTGATGGCTCACCTCGATCGCGACACCACGGTGGTGCGGTTCGATGTGCCCGGCACCGGCAGGTCACCGGATTCGCCTGTGCCGTACGGATTTCCGTACCTGGCGGCCATGTTGGGCCGGCTGCTGACGCGACTTGGGCTGCGCGGTCCGGTCGACGTGCTCGGCTTCTCCTGGGGTGGGGCCCTGGCCCAGCAGTTCGCCTTCCAGAATCCGGCCCGGTGCAGGCGGTTGATCCTGGTCGCCACCGCCACCGGCGCCGTTATGGTGCCGGGAAAGCCGTCGGTACTGGCCAACATGCTGAGCAGGCGCCGGTTCCTGGATCACGAGCACGGCGCCGCCATCGCCGGCGATCTGTACGGTGGCGCCGCGCGCGCCGATCCTTCGGCCGTCAAGCGACTCTTCGACCGGCAGCTGACGGCCGGGGCGCGGACGGGCTACCTGTACCAGTTGCTCGCGGGGTCGGTGTGGACGAGCGCCTTCGCGCTGCCGCTGATCCGGCAGGACGCGCTGATCCTCGCAGGCACCGACGATCCGATCATCCCCGTGGCCAACGCCCGGATCATGTCCGCGCTGCTGCCGCACGCGACCGTGCACTTGCATCCCGGCGGGCACGCGGACCTGATCACCAATGCCGCCGACTTGGCCCCGGTGATCGAAGCCTTCCGCCGATGCGATAGACCATCTCAACGATGACCACGCCAGCCGCCCGAACGCATCGGGACGGCCAATTGTGCGAGAAGCCAACCGCGACGCGCGATGACGGTTCGGCTGCCCAATGACCAGACATGCTGGGGCGCCTACGCTTTGCGCAATAGCCAATGATCGGAGGCGCTCATGGCGGCCGTACGCGAAGTCGTTGTGCTCAGCGGGGTTCGGACTCCAGTAGGGAACTACGGTGGCGGTCTGAAAGACTTCTCGCCGGCCACGCTTGGGGCCATGGTGATCCAAGAGGCCGTCGGTCGAGCGGGCGTGGCACCCGACGATGTCGGTCACGTTGTGTTCGGGCACGTGATCCCGACCGAGAAACATGATGTCTACCTGGCCCGGGTCGCGGCGGTCAACGCCGGTCTGCCGGTGAAGGTACCCGCGGTCACCGTAAATCGCTTGTGCGGCAGCGGGTTGCAGGCCATTGTCAATGCCGCGCAGACGATCATGCTGGGCGACGCTGACTGCGCAGTGGCAGGCGGCTCGGAGTCGATGAGCCGCGGCGCCTACCTCGCCGAGAATCACCGCTGGGGTCAGCGGATGGGCAGCAGCGAGCTCGTCGATGCGGTAACCGGTGGGCTGACGGATCCGTTCGACGACTCCCCAATGGGCATTACAGCCGAGAATGTGGCAGAGAAGTGGGGCATATCCCGAGAGGAACAGGATGCGTTGGCGGTCGAAAGCCATTGCCGCGCCGCTCAGGCCGCCGCCGGCGGGTATTTCAAAGAGCAGATACTCCCGGTGGAGGTCAAATCCCGAAAGGGCACGACGGTTATCGACCACGACGAACACATCCGGACGGACGCTAGCCTCGAGTCGATGGCCAAACTCCGTCCGGTCTTCAAGAAGGACGGCACCGTGACCGCCGGCAACGCCTCCTCGATGAACGATGCCGCGTCGGCGGTGGTGCTGATGGATCGAGCCGTTGCGGAGGGTCGCGGGCTGTCGCCGATGGCCCGGTTGGTCGGCTATAGCTACGCCGGGGTCGAGCCGAAATACATGGGAATAGGGCCTGTTCCGGCCGTTAAGTCATTGCTGGAGTGCACCGGATTAACCGTCGACGACCTCGACGTGATCGAGCTGAACGAGGCGTTCGCCGCTCAGGCGATCGCGGTCGTGCGTGACCTTGGCCTGTCGGAGGACAAAACCAACCCCAACGGCAGCGGCATCTCGATCGGACACCCGATCAGCGCGACCGGCTCCATTCTGACCGTGAAGGCGCTCTATGAACTCGAACGCACATCCGGCCGGTATGCGCTGGTGACGATGTGCATCGGCGGCGGACAAGGCATTGCCGCGATTTTCGAGCGACTCTGAGAACGCCCGGCCGCGAAACCTACTGTTCACCAGTCTAATTCACATGATAGCGGTCCCAGATGATGCTGAGGAGGTGACGAGGGTGACCGAGCCCCATCATGTCCTGGTGGTCGGCGGCGGTTTCGGGGGGCTAAGCGTGACCAAGGCGCTCGCCCACGCCGACGTCGACGTCACAATCGTCGACCGCACCAACCATCACCTGTTTCAGCCGCTGCTCTATCAGGTCGCCACCGGGATCCTGTCGGAGGGCGTTATCGCTCCGCCGCTGCGCGGCGCCATCAAGAATCAGGCCAACGCCCGCGCTGTGCTGGCCGAGGTGACGCGGTTCGATCTTGACACCAAAACGCTGCACGGCGTCTCACCCGATGGCCGCCCGCTGCAGCGCTGCTACGACACACTGGTCGTGGCCGGCGGCGCAACGCACGCCTACTTCGGGCACGACGAGTGGGCTGCCTTTGCCCCCGGCATGAAGACGCTCGAGGATGCCCGGCGGCTACGCAGCCGCATCCTGTCGGCGTTCGAGATGGCCGAGACAGTTGCCGATCCCGAGCAACGAGCGGAATTCCTCACGTTCGTCGTCATCGGCGCGGGACCGACCGGGGTGGAGCTGGCCGGGCAGGTCGCTGAGCTGGCGAAAAAGGTGCTGCCACAGGAGTTTCGCTGGGTCGACACCGGCGCGGAGACCCGGGTGGTGCTGGTCGAAGCCGCACCGACGGTGCTGGGACCGTTCGACCCGAAACTGCAGCGCTACACCCAGCGGCGGCTGGCGAAGATGGGTGTCGAGGTGCGGGTGAACACCGCGGCGACCGCGATGTCCGACGGCAGCATCACCGTGAAAGGCCCGGAGGGCCTGGAGTGCATCGCGGCGCGCACCAAGATCTGGGCCGCTGGGGTGCAAGCCTCGCCGCTGGCGAAGATGCTGGCGGACGCCACAGGCGCGGAGACCGACCGCGCGGGGCGGGTGGCGGTGCGGCCGGACTGCACACTGCCGGGGCATCCGGAGGTGTTCGCGATCGGCGACATGGTGTCACTCAACGGCCTGCCGGGCGTGGCGCAGCCGGCGATGCAGGAAGGCAAGTACGTCGGGAAGGTGATCCGGGCCCGGTTGAAGGGCAACGGCACCGTCGCGCCGTTCAAGTACTTCGACAAGGGCAGTATGGCGACCATCGGTCGCAACGCCGCGGTGGCGGACGCCTTCGGGATGAAGTTCACCGGCCCCGTCGGCTACTTGATGTGGGGCTTCATCCACGTGCTGTACCTCATTGGCTGGAGCAACCGAATCATCACGTTGTACAGCTGGCTGCGGGCGCTGAGTTTCGCCCAACACCGTGGCGAACGGATCATCACCGTCGAACAGGCTCATGACGAACTCACCCGAGCCGCGAGGTGCCGGGACCCCGACGAACCCAACCGCCCGCTGTCCAAGCGGGCGTGACCGCATCAGATGGAGGAACACAGCATGTCGAAGAACATCGAGTCGGTGGCCGTCCTCGGGGGTGGATTCATGGGTGCCGGTATTGCCGAATCCGCATCCGTTGCCGGTATTCCCGTTGTGATACGCGAATTGCCCGAATACCTCGCCGCGGCGCGCACCAGATTGGAGAAATCCATGGACAGCGCGGTGAAGCGAGAAAAGCTCGACGCCGCCGAGCGCGATGCTGCCCTGGCCAGAGTCACCTTTACCAGCGAGTTGAAAGATGTCGCCGGCAGCGACCTGGTCATCGAGGCGGTGCCGGAGAATCTTGCGCTGAAGGTCTCGATCATGAAGGAGCTCAACGAGATCGTCAGCAACGACACGATCCTGGCCTCCAACACCTCCTCCATTCCGATCGCTGAACTCGCCGGCACGGTCAGCCGCCCCGGCCGGGTAGTGGGGCTGCATTTCTTCTCGCCGGTGCCGGCGATGAAATTGGTGGAAATCGTGCGGGCGCTGGACACCGGCGACGAGACGATCACGAGCGCAAAGGAGTTCGTCACGCGGCTCGGTAAGCATCCCATTGTGACGAAGGACCGCTCCGGGTTCATCGTCAACTTCCTGCTGACCTCATATCTGATGGGCGCGGTCCGGATGTACGAAGAGGGATTCGCCAGCAGGGAGGACATCGATGCCGGGATGAAGCTCGGTGCCGGTCATCCGATGGGCCCTCTGCAGCTGTGCGACTTCATCGGCCTTGACGTCCTGCAGGCGGTGTGCACGTCGATGTTTGACGAGTTCAAGCGCGACGAGTACGCGCCGCCGCCACTGATGAAGCGCATGATCGCCGCGGGACGGCTGGGCCGCAAATCCGGCCGCGGCTTCTACGAGTACACCCAGTAGCGCAATGTCGAGCGCACCGACATCCGGCGGTGATGATCGGCGCGCCACCGCTCTCCCGTTCGCGAAAGTGGGAGCGCGCTAGTGGTTCTCGGCGAGGCGGTTACGGTGCTGGCCTCCGGCGACCGACCACCGGGGTTGCTGCCCGCCCGCGAGCAGATGGCGGTGTCGCTTGGATTCCACATCATCCTGTCCTGTTTCGGGGTGGCGTTCCCGGCCATGATTTTCGTGATGCACCGGCGCGGGATCGTGGCCAATGACCCGATAGCGCTACGGCTGGCGAAGCGGTGGGCGAAGGTATCGGCGGTGTTGTTCGCGATCGGCGCGGTGTCGGGGACGGTACTCAGCTTCGAGATGGGCCTGCTGTGGCCCGGTTTGATGGGCCGGTTCGGCGATGTGTTGGGGCTTCCGTTCGGCTTTGAGGGGCTGTCCTTTTTTTGCGAGGCGATCTTCCTCGGAATCTATCTGTACGGGTGGGGTCGCATGCCGCCGCGGCTGCACCTGGCCATGCTGGCGCCGATCGCGGTGTCGGGTGTCGTGGGCACCTTTTGTGTGGTGGCGGTGAACTCATGGATGAACCACCCCACCGGTTTCCAGATCCAAGGCGGCAAGGTCACCGACGTCGACCCATGGGCGGCCATGTTCAACCCCTTGGTGTGGTTGCACTTCCTGCATATGTGGCTCGGCGCGTTCATGCTTGTCGGGCTGGTGGTGGCGGCTGTATACGCCGCCAACCTGCTACGCGGCGGCGACGAAGCGACGAACCGGCTCGGCTTCACCGTCCCGTTCGTCTTCGCGTCGGTGGCATCGGTGAGTCAGCCCGTTGTCGGGCATGTGCTCGGGTTGCAGGTCGGCACAATGCAGCCAGCCAAACTCGCCGTCTTCGAGCTGGCTTTGCACACTGAGCCCGGCCCGGCGCCGATGCGGCTGGGCGGCGTTTTCACCGACGGTGCGGTGCGGTGGGCATTGACGATTCCGCGGATCGGCTCGATCATCACCCGCGGCTCGTTCAACGCGCCCATTCCGGGCCTGGACACCGTCCCCCGATCCGATTGGCCACCGGTGAACATCACGCACTGGTCATTTCAGGTGATGGTGGGGATCGGTACGCTGTTCGCGCTGGCTGCCGCGCTGTTCTGGATTGCGCGTCGCCTCGGCCGCGACCCGTTGGGCAACCGCTGGTATCTGCGGTTCGCCGTCCTCGCCGGGCCGATGGCGGTGATCTGCCTGGAGGCAGGCTGGATCGCCACCGAGGTGGGGCGACAGCCGTGGACGGTGTGGCACGTGCTGCGCACCGCTGACGCCGCCAGTTGGAACTCGGCGATCTGGTGGAGCTACCTCGGCGTGCTCCTTGTCTACCTGGGCTTGGCGTTGGGCGGCTACATGGTGCTGCGGTCGATGGTGCGGCGCTGGCGTGCCGGCGACGAGGACTTGCCAAGCCCGTACGGCCCGGACCTCACACCCGCGGAACCGGAGCCGTCGCGATGAGCACGGCCGTGTTGGTCGCCGCCGCGATGTTCGTCGGTGTGCTTGCCTATGCGCTGTTCGGTGGCGCTGACTTCGGGTCCGGCTTCTATGATCTGACCGCCGGTGCGGGTTGGCGCGGTGCCGAACTGCGGACCCTCATCGACCACAGCATCGGGCCGGTGTGGGAAGCCAACCACGTCTGGCTGATCTACATCCTGGTGATGTGGTGGACAGGATTTCCAGTCGCCTTCGCCGCGGCCATGACGACGCTGTTCACCCCGATGATGCTCGCATTGGCCGGGATCGTGCTGCGAGGCGCTGGCTTCGCGTTCCGCAAATACGCCGAGACATATGCGCAGGCAAGACTTTTCGGTGCGATCTTCGCCGGCTCGTCGCTGATCACCCCGTTTTTTCTCGGCACCGGGGCCGGCGCGGTCGCCTCGGGCCGCGTCCCGGCCGGGGGGTACGGTGACCCGATCGGGTCGTGGCTGAACCCGACATCGGTGGTCGGCGGCTGCCTGGCCATCATCACGTGTGCGTTTCTGGCGGGGGTATTCCTCACCGCCGACGCCGCCCGCGCCGGCAGACGCGAACTCGCCGAGCGATTGCGAACCCGTACCCTCGCGGTCGGCATGGTCGCCGGCCTCATCGTGTTCGTCGGTCTTTATCCCATCTTGAGAGATGCTCCGACGCTGAGTCGCGGGGTGCTTGATCGTGCGTTGCCGCTGCTGGTGGTGGCCGCGCTAGCCGGCGCCGTCACCCTCGCTGAGATCTATCGCCGGCGTTACCGTGTCGCAAGGGTTTCCGCGGTGGCGGCTGTCGCAGCCGTGCTAACCGGTTGGGGCGTAGGGCAATACCCGTGGATCCTGGTCGACCAACTGACCATCAACGATGCCGCGGGCGCGCACGCCACCCTGACCGGGCTGCTCGTCGTCGTTGCGCTGGCCGTGGTGCTCATCCTGCCCGCTCTCGCATACCTGTTGTGGCTCACCCAGACCGAGAGGTGGAGCCGAACCTGATGCGACGCGTTCAGCGGTAGAGAAAAACGGCTTCGGCGACGCACGGTGGTCGATCGACGCCCCGCGATTCATAGCGGATCTCGAAGGTCGCCTCGACGTTGCCCGGGTCGCGTTCCCGCGCGGTCAACAACGTTATCGCGGCGCGGACCGTGGCTCCCACCGCGAGGGGCGCCGGAAACCGGACTCTGTTCACGCCGTAATTCAGCACGGCAACATAGTTTTGGATCTGCAGCACCTCCGCCATGAACACCGGAGCGAGGGCCAGCGTCAGATACCCGTGGACGATCGTGCTTCCGAACGGCCCGGCCTCGGCCCTCGCCGCATCGACGTGGATCCACTGATTATCCCCGGTCGCGTCCGCGAACTTGTTCACCCGATCCTGGGTGATCTCGACCCAGTTGCTTGTGCCCAACTCCGCGCCGGACAGGGACAGTAGCCCTGTCGGCGTCGCGAGTGTGGTGGTCACGTCACGGGCTCCCTTCGCGTGTGGTGTACGCGTTCGAACTACCAACGGATCCGCGACGGCACTATCTACCGACGAACTGCGCCTTGCCGGGGCCGTTCTCGACGAAGCTGCGCATGCCGATCTTCTGATCCTCGGTGGCGAATAACGCCGAGAAGTGGACCCGCTCGATCTCGAGGCCGGCGTCGAGATCGAGGCCGAGTCCGGCGTCGATTGCCTGCTTGGCGGCTCGCAATGCTTGCGCTGGACCGGAGCAGAACTGAGCGGCCAGCCGGGTCGCAGCGTCGTAGACATCAGCGTCGGGTACCACTTGATCCACCAGCCCGATCCGCAGCGCCTCCTCGGCATCGACGAACCGCCCTGTATAGACCAGGTTCTTGGCCCTGGCGGGCCCGATCAGGCGCGGGAGCCGTTGTGTGCCACCGGCACCGGGGATGATCCCGAGCAATATTTCGGGCTGGCCAAACTTGGCGTTATCGCCGCACACCCGAAAGTCCGCACACAATGCCAGTTCCAGGCCGCCGCCGAGCGCGTAGCCGGTGACCGCCGCGACGACCGGCTTGGGGATTGTCGCGACCGCGCCGAACGAAGCATGCATCGCCTGGCTTACCGCAACCATCGCCGGGTAGTCCTTATCGGCCATCTCTTTGACGTCGGCACCCGCTGCGAAGGTCTTTTCGCCGCCCCAGACAACCGCGGCGCGGATCGCCGGCGTCGCGCTGACCGTCGCGGCTGCCGCTCGCAGTTCGGCCTGCACCTGCACGCTGATCGCGTTCATCGGCGGCCGGTCCATCCGGATCGTCGCCACGCCGTCGGTCACCTGCACATTCACACATTCACCCATGCAAGCCTCCCGGCCGGACGGCCGGCCCTAGTCGCCGGTCGTGTCGTACTTGAACGACAGCGCCAGGCGGACCCGGTATGCGGTGATCCGACCGTTCTCGATCGTGACATCCTGGCGGACAACCTCGGCTATGCGCAGCTCCCGCACGGTCCCCGCGGCTGTCTCGACTGCGCTGCGCGCAGCCGCTTCCCAGGATTCGTCACTCACCCCGATGACCTCGGTAACCCGGTACACACTCATGCCTGACTCCTCATCTCTTTGGGTTAGATCCGTTGTCCGTGCTCGACAGCCAGTCAATTGCTTCCTGGTGGCTTTCGTAGATGTGTGGGGCCAGTCCGCGCTCAGTGAGATGGCCGGACAGCTTGAGGCGCATGAATGAGCTTGTGGTGTAGCGGGTGACGCTGTCGTAGAAGCGTTCGGCAAGGCTGCGGACCGCGGAGGTGTATGTGTCGGCGAGGTCCGGCGCCAGGTAGAAGTTGTCGTAGTTGACCACGACGGGAACCTTCCTGCCGACCGCGGCCAGCCTTTTCGTGATCTCGGCGACGATGGCCTCGGCGTCTGCCGCGGTGTACACCGACACGCCCTCCATATTGATGAAAAAGATATTGCGGTCGGCGTCGTAGGTGAAGCGCGCGTCCATCGGAACGGACAGCAGATCGTCTTTGAGACCCATGGGGTCGTCGCGGAAGAGCCTCTCGTCCATCACTTTCGGCTCCCCGTCGATGATTGGGGTGAATCCGACATGGGCCAAAACGTCCTTTTCCAGGTCGATACCGGGGGCGATCTCGATCAGTTCCAGTCCGTCGGGCGTGAGCAGGAACACGCAACGTTCGGTCACGTAGAGCACCGGTTGTCCTGCGGCGGCCGCGTACTGGCCGCTAAAGGTGCGCTGTTCAACACTGTCGAGAAACTTCGGCGCGGCAACCCCGTCGTCGCTGACGGCGATTCGCCCGTCGACGACCTGCGTTCGGCACGGCGCGAGGAAGGTGCCTAGGAAAGCCAACTTTTTCGCGTTTTGGCTGATGTTGATGAACCCGCCCGATCCGGCGAGCCTGGGCCCGAATCTGCTGACATTGACGTTGCCTCGCCCGTCGGCCTGCGCCATCCCCAGAAACGCCATGTCCAAACCACCGCCGTCGTAGAAGTCGAACTGGGCGGGCTGGTCGAGGATGGCATCACCGTTGATCGCGGAACCGAAATCCGGTCCACCGGCGGGCATTCCCCCGATTACGCCGGGTTCGGCGGTGAGTGTGATGTAGGACAGGACGTGCTCCTCGGCCGCCACACTGGCAATGCCTTCGGGGATGCCGATGCCGAGATTGACCACTGCGTTGGGCCGCAGTTCCATGGCGGCGCGCCGGGCGATCACTTTGCGCACCGACAGCTCCAGCGGCGGCATCGACGACAGCGGGACGCGCAGCTCGCCGCTCATCGCCGGCGAGTACTGCGTCCCCCAGGTCTGCGGGTGGTGTTCGGGTGTCGACACCACCACGCAGTCGACGAGCACGCCTGGGATCTTCACGTCCTTGGGATGCAGCGATCCCGCCTCGGCGATCCGCTCGACCTGGACGATCACCAGTCCGCCGGCGTTGTGCACCGCGGTGGCGACGGCCAGTGACTCCAGAAAGAGCGCCTCCCGTTCCATGGTGATGTTGCCGTTCGGGTCGGCGGTGGTGCCGCGAAGGAACGCGACGTCGAGCCGCTCGAATGCCTTGTAGAACAGGTACTCCTGACCGTCGACGGTCATCAACTCGACCCGATCCACGGTGGTGCGTTCGTTGATCTTCCCACCGCCGTTGCGGGGATCGACAAACGTGTCGAGGCCAACCCGCGTCAGCAGTCCCGGCTTTCCCGCTGCGGTATCGCGAAACAACTGCGCGATCACGCCCTGCGGCAAGTTGTAGGCCTCGATCTTGTTCTCCACGGCCATCTTGCCGAGCTCGCCCGACATCCCCCAGTGCCCCCCGATGGCGCGCTTGAGCAAGCCTTCGTAGCACAGCCGGTCCGAGCCTCGCCCCTGTCTGTTTCCCTGTGCCACGGTGAAAGCCAACGTGAGATCGCGGGGGGTGCCGGTTTGTAGGAATCGCGCTTCCAACGCCAGGGTTAGCTCTTCAGCGAAACACTGGCCGGCAAAGCCTTCCACGACCACGGTGTCGCCGTCACGTATCAGCGCGACGGCCTCGGCGGCGGTGACGATCTTGTCCCGCGGTGCCATGCCCGACACGAATTCGCTTGGAAGATCCATGTGTTCGCTCCTGGTTTGCGTCGAGCAACGGGGATCCGCGACCGGCACGCGGGTCAGGTAAACGCGCTCAAACCCGTGATATCCCGTCCGACGAGCAGAGTTTGGATCGTCTCGGTGCCCTCGAACGTGTAGATGGCTTCGATGTCGGCCATGTGCCGGATGACGTGGTTCTCCAGCAGGATGCCGTTGCCGCCCAGCAGATTACGCGCTTCGGCGAGCACCTCGCGGGCCCTGACGGTGTTGTTCAGTTTGCCGAGCGCCGCGATCGTGTCGGAGAGCTCCTTGGTGTCGTCGAGCTGTCCGATGCGCTGGCAGTACAGCTGCATGGTGGTGATCTCACAGAGCATCCGGACCAGCTTCTCCTGCACGATCTGGAACCGTGCCAGCGGCTTGCCGAACTGGGTGCGTTGGGCGGCATAGTTGAGCGCGGCGTCGTAGCCGGCGACAGCGTGACCCAGTGCCGACCATGCGCACGACGCCCGGGTCGCCTTGAGCACCTTGGCAGTGTCGGCGAAGGTGTCCGCCCCAGGCAGGCGGTTTTCGGCGGGGACGCGTACGTCGGTGAGGTCGATGTCGGCCTGCCACAGTGCCCGCAGCGAGCCTTTGCCTTCGATCGCGCGGGCGTCGTAGCCGGGTGTGCCCTTTTCGATGAGAAAGCCCTTGACTTGCATATCCTCAGCGTCGCGGGCCCACAGCACCACCACGTCGGCCAGGGTGCCGTTGCCGATCCAGCGTTTGGCGCCGTTGATCACATACTCGTCGCCGTCGCGGCGCGCCTCGGTCTCCAGCGATACCGAATCCGATCCGTGGCGCGGTTCGGTCAGGGCGAACGCGCCGAGCTTTTCGCAGCGCGCCATCGCAGGCAGCCAGCGCTGCTTTTGCTCGTCGGAGCCGTGCATGTGGATCGAGCGCATGGCCAGCCCGGCGTGCACGCCGAGGAAGGTGCCAACGCTGCCGTCGCCGCGATTGAGCTCCATGGTGATCAAACCCGCCGCTGTCGAGCTCATCGGCGGGCACCCATAGCCCTCGAGTCCGTCACCGACCAGTCCCAACTCACCCAACCGCCGGCACAAGTCGACGGGCACCTCCGCGCGCTGCCAGTAGTCGTTGATCACCGGCAGAACTTCCTCCTGGACGAATCCACGGGTCTGCTTCAGGTAGCGCTGTTCGGCGGTGGTGAGCTCGTCTTTTAGCAGGAAGTAGTCGGTGCCCAGGGCCTTTCCGATATCGATGTAGACGGGCCGGGCGTCGGTGGCCGGGCTGGTGGCGGTCATGGCTTCCTTCCTTCCCGCCGGATTCGTGGGGTCGCCAGCGGTTGGAAATCCGCCGGTCCGGCGGCCCACCCTGGCGGCCGACCCCGCACCGGTCGCACGCTTTATCTTGCGACGCGCGGCACTACGGGTCGATGGTCCCCAGTACAGATTGGCCGGTAATGAGTAGTGCACGCGCACAACGGGTTGTCTGTGCGTTGTTCTTATTCTCGATGTATGCATGGTTTGTCAGGCCGCCCGGCGAACCCGGACGTGGCCGCTTTGGCGGCGGCGTTGTTGGAGCGGATGCCGCAGTTCGCGGATGAGGCGACCGAGCGTATTTGCCAACAGGTCGAGGCCTATCGGCAGGAGCAGCCGGTTCCGCGCGATGACCTGAATAGATCGTGCCGGCAGAACTTGGAGTTCGGGTTTCGCAGCCTGGTCGACGCCGGCCCGTACGATCTCTCGGCGCCGCGCCGCACAGGTCGCCTCCGTGCCGCGCAAGGCGCGCCGTTGGCCATGGTGCTCAGCGCATATCGGACCGGTTTCGCCTACATGTGGGATTGCGTGGTGATCGAGGCTGAACGCTCGGGTTTGGTGTCGGCAACCGAACTGGTGCGAATCGCGTCGGATGTGTGGACGCTCAACGAGATGTTCACCACCGAGATGGCCACGTCGTATCGCGACGCGATGACCGAGCAGATCCTCAGACAAGATCAGGAGCGGTCGGCCATTGTCGAGGCGCTGGTATCCGGCAGCGTCGCCGACACGGCCACGGTATGGGAGGCCGCGGACCTGTTGGCGCTGCCCTATCAGGGTTTGTTCGTGGTCGTGACGGCCGAGCCGCCGACGCTTGCCCGGCACGCGCTGCCGAATATCGAAAGCCGGCTGCGGGACCGGGGGATCGGGTCGGCGTGGCGGTTGCTCCCCGACCTGCACGTCGGCATCGTCTCGCTGCGAACGCCCAACACGTTGCAACCCATGGTTGACATGGTGCGACCCGTCGTGACGACCCGGGTCGGGGTAAGCCCGGTCTACGAGGGCCTGGAGAAGACAGCGCAGGCGATGCATCTGGCCCGAATCGCGATGGCCAGCATCGCACCGGGCGACCCGCAACTGTGCGTGTTCGACGACGCCCCAGTACCGGCATTGATCGCCAGCGCGCCGACAACGTCCTACCGGGTCATGAACAACGTCCTGGGGCCGCTGCTCAACACTGCCGCCGAAGAGCGTGACTTGTTGTTAGAAACCCTGGAAACTTATTTCACCGCGGGCTCGATGGCCGAAGCGGCAAAGCGGCTGTTCTGTCACCGCAACACCGTGCGCCACAGACTGAGTCGCATCGAACAGCTCACCGGAAGATCCGTCGACGACCCGCCGGGCGCTGTCGAACTCTACATCGCCATCCAAACCATGCTGCGCCTACCCAAACCCCCCGACTGATATGTAGGTCTGTTTGTCAAGGGGCAGGGTGAAGCGGCGGCCCGCAGTCGTCGCCGGGGGCCGCCGCTTCAAGGCCTGATGAGGTGGTTGTGCGTTGTCGGAACGTGTCGTGGTCGACGCGTGTCAGTCTGATATGCGCGGGTTGGTTACCGCATGACGGTGGCTTTCGAGTGGAGTTAAGCGCAATCTAGAGATCGAGCGTCATCTCGTTGCAGGACAACGAGATTGCTCATAGTCGGGACGCGCATCACTCCGAGCCAGACCACGCCGACACCGGGATTCATCCTCATCAGGGCCGTCTTGTGCCGACTACTCGTCGAGAGTGGCCAGCGACCAACACCAGCCGGCCAACTCCCGCGCGATCGCGGCGTTGGCCACGATGGGCCGCTTGTTACGGGCGTCGAATCGCTGCCAACGCGAGTTCAGCCGCCGGTTGGCCGCCTGTCCGCGGGCGCGGGCTGCCGGGCTAGCGGCGTCCCAGCGCCGCCGCAGGGCCACCGCGGGCCGGTAGGGCTTGCGGTGATGCCAGGCCGCCTCCACCAGCAGGCGTCGGCCGTATCCGTTGCCGGTCTTGGTCAGCCCGCCTTGGACCCGGGTGGCACCCGAGGAGGACTCGGTGGGCACCAGGCCCAGATAGGCGCCGATGGTGTTGCCGGTGAACCGGCCCCAGTCACCGATCTCCACGGCCAACGCGAACCCGGTCAGCACCGAGACACCGCGCAGGCAGCCCAGCCGGGTGACCACCGGGGCGAATTCGGAGGTAACGGCCATCTGGGTGATCGCCGCGTCGAAACGGTCACGGCGATCACGGGTGGCCAACATGGCATCAAAGGCTTCGTCATACACCAGCTGCCGGCCCGCGTCGGTGAACCGCTGCCGGCGCAGCCACTGCTCGTGGGTAGCCGTCCACGTCTTGCCGCCGTAATAGACCACGCCCTGGCGCAACAAGAACTTCGACAACCGGTTGCGGGTACGCATCAGGTCCGTCCGGCAATCGTCGCGAGCACGCACCACATCGCGAGCGGCCTCCTGGGCCGGCGAGGGCACCGTGACAGCGGTGATCTCACCCAGGTGCAGCAGCCGCGCCAGCAGCAGCGCATCCCGGGTGTCGGTCTTGACCCGATCACCGCACGGGCGAATCAATTTCGACGGCGCCGCCACCATGCAGTCGATCCCCGCAACGGTCAGCGCGCGGGCCAACCCGAAGCCGGTCGGGCCAGCCTCATAGGTCACGACCACCGGCTGCGGTAGCGAGCTGATCCACTTCACGATCTCGCGGTGATCCGGGCACAACCGGTGTTCGACGACCTCGCCTGTCTCACTCACCAAAGCACACGCAACAACCGAACGTGCGTGCACATCCAAACCAACACTCGTACGCTGATACATCACTGGGGCCTCCCACATCTGTGGCTCTACCGGCCAGGACCCGTTTCCTGTCGGCAACCCACGTTCACATGTGAGCGAGGCCCCAGCCCCCCATACCGTCTAGGCGACAGATCCGATTCGCATGTACCGGACCAGCGATCGGTATCGGAGCGCTGCAGCACACTTGGGTCAGCCCGGGGTAGGCGGTGAGCCAGTGTGCGAATTAGCGCGCGTGTCGGATTGCTTAGTGTTCTTCTTTTTGCGCCGTGGTGCTCATCCAGTCGTCGGCCACGCAGAACCTTCTGAGGCCGTGGTGAAATTGCCCCGCCGCTGTAGCGACTGGGCTTCACCCGATCAGGCCCGAAGATCAGGTTCTGGATTCGTTGCCGGACAAAGACATCGAGGCGGCGATGAGAACCTTGGCGCCGCACTTCCGTGATGTTGTCGTCTACGCCGACATCGAGGGCTTTCGCTACCAAGAGATCGCGGCGATGATGGATACTCCGCGTGGAACCGTGATGTCCCGGCTTCACCGTGGTCGACAGCGGCTTCGAACAGTGCTCACTCCTGCTGACGGGCGACGGAAGACGCAGGCCGAAGTTAGCCGGTGTTCGCTGCTACAGAGTCACGGTGCTCGATCTGTTCGCTCGGATAGTGACGCCGACCGCTGCAGGCGGAAGGATGCGTCAAAGACGCCGGGAGGAAAGTTAGCCACATGACACCGAACGTAGGGGCGGAGCGGAGGCGAATCAGTAGCTTCGGTCGCCTCGACCTTGGTCTGCATCAGGCCAGCGACTGGTATCTGTGGGGCCCGTACCTCAGCGAAAGGCAATGGGGCACGGTCCGCGAAGACTACAGCCCCGACGGGGATGCCTGGAACTATCTACCGCACGACCACGCGCGCTCGCGCGTATACCGCTGGGGCGAGGACGGGCTCGCAGGGTTTAGTGACATCGAGCAGAGGCTGTGCGTGGCACTGGCCTTGTGGAACGGGTCTGACCCGATCCTCAAGGAGCGGTCGTTCGGGTTGACCGGCGCTGAGGCCAATCACGGCGAGGATGTCAAGGAGTACTGGTGGTACCTCGATGCCGTGCCCAGCCATGTCTGGAACAGCTGGCGCTACCACTACCCGCAGCGGGCTTACCCATATCAACAACTGCTCGATGAGAACCGGCGGCGGGGAAAGCTGGATCCCGAGTACGAGTTGCTTGACACCGGGATCTTCGACGACGACCGCTACTGGGTCGTCGACGTCCAGTATGCCAAGGCGGATCCGACCGACATCCTGATGACGATCAGCGTGACCAACGCCGGGCCGGACACCAGCCTGCTGCACGTGCTTCCGACCATGTGGTACCGCAACACCTGGTCCTGGGACACCGACGGAACCCGACCGATGATCATGGCCAGATCGACCGGTAGCGTGACCGCGAACCATCCGTTCCTCGGTCCACTCGAGCTATTGCCCGGACCGGACCCACAGGGCACAAACCCGGAGCTGCTGTTCTGTGACAACGACACGAATCTTGAACGGCTCTACGGAGTTCCATCCTCCTCCCGATGGCCGAAGGACGGAATCAACGACCATGTCGTCACCGGAGCCGACACCGTCAACCCGGGGCGACGGGGCACCAAGTGCGCGGCGTGGTACCGGCTGACGGTGGGTCCCGGCGCAACCGCACAAGTGCGGTTGCGCCTGCGACCGGAAGGCTCTAACCCGGACGCAGCGACCGCGCTTGGCGCGGACTTCACACGGGTAGTGGCGCAACGACGGGACGAGGCCGACGAGTTCTACGCCGAGCTCACACCTCCCTCGGCATCGTCCGATGAAGCGGCGGTCATGCGACAGGCGTTCGCCGGCATGTTGTGGAACAAGCAGTTCTACAACTACGGCGTTGCCCGCTGGCTGGACGGCGACCCCAGCCAGCCGCCGCCTCCGGCGCAGCGGCGGGACGGCCGCAACGCGCGGTGGCGCAGCTTTGAGGCGTTCGACGTCATGTCGATGCCCGACACCTGGGAGTATCCGTGGTTCGCCGCCTGGGACTTGGCATTTCATTGCATCGCACTTGTGCACGTCGACCCCGCGTTCGCGAAGTATCAGCTGTCATTGTTGTGCCGCGAGTGGTTCCAAAACCCCAACGGGGCCCTCCCTGCGTACGAGTGGGACTTCAACGATGTCAACCCGCCGGTACAGGCGTGGGCCGCGCTGGAAGTCTTTGCCATCGACGGCGGGCGCGACTTCGACTTCCTCAGCCGCATCTTCGACAAGCTGCTGGTGAACTTCACCTGGTGGGTGAACCGCGAAGACGTTAACGGCTCCAACCTCTTCGAGGGTGGATTCATGGGTCTGGACAACATCGGCCCCGTCGACCGGTCGCACCTTCCTGTCCACGGACTCCTCGAGCAGTCCGATGCCACGGGCTGGATGGCGGGCTACGCACTGTCGATGGCCACCATCGCGGCGATCCTCCATGGGTCGGGCCACCGCCCCGCACTCGACTTGGTACAGAAGTTCCTCGAGCACTTCGCCGGTATCGCGGAAGCCCTTGAGGAGGTTGGTCTTTGGGATGACGAGGACGGCTTCTTCTACGACCGCATCCTGCTGCCGGATGGCAGTGCCGTGCCCGTCCGGGTGCGCTCGATGGTCGCCATGATCCCGCTGCTGGCCGCGGGGGTTGTTAACGAGGAGGCCATCGACCGGACGCTTGCAACCGACAAGATGTTCGCCGACTACCTGCGACGCCACGGGGTGGGAGGCACCAAGGAGATGGCCGATGCGGGAATCCTGCGGGGGCCGCCGGGACAGCGGCGGCTGTTGATTGGGGTGATCAGCCTGGATCGCGTCCGGCGGTTATGCCGAGCCCTGTTCGATCCGGCGGAGTTCCTGTCTCCGCACGGCCTCCGTTCCTTGTCCGCCTACCACCGGGAGCATCCATACGTCCTGGATGTGGAGGGTGTGCGCGCCGGGATCGACTACGAGCCTGCGGAGTCGACCACAGCGATGTTCGGCGGCAACTCGAACTGGCGTGGCCCGGTGTGGTTTCCGCTGAACTACCTCGCGGCGACCGCGTTGGAGCGCGTCCACGAGTTTTTCGGTGACGAGCTGACGGTCGAGTACCCGACCGGGTCGGGAACCAACGTCACGTTGGATGTGGTCGCCGCCGATTTCTGGGAGCGGCTGGTATCGCTTTTCCTCGTCGACCGGAACGGGTCTCGGCCGTGCTTCGGCGGCGTACAGCGGATGCAGACCGATCCGCGATGGCGGAACAACCTGTTATTCCATGAATACTTCCACGGCGACAACGGTGCCGGCCTCGGCGCGTCGCACCAGACGGGGTGGACCGGGCTGGTCGCCGACGTGATCAGGCGCCGCCGCCGCGCCTACCCGAAGGCGTCGGAAGTCATCCAGCGCCTGGTGCAGGGAGGGGACACCGCGTGAGCGCCTCCATACTTCCGGGCCGTTCCGCCCCGCTCGGCGCGACGCCGGGCCCGCAAGGCACGAACTTCGCCGTGTCGTCCAACGGCGATGAGGTGAGGCTGTGCCTCTTCAGCGGCGAAGGCAGCGAAACCCAGTTGCTGCTACCGGAGCGCGACGGCGACGTCTGGCACGGGTTCGTGCCCGGTGTGGCGCCGGGACAGGCCTACGGTTATCGGGTCAGCGGACCGTACGATCGCGCGCGCGGACAGCGTTATAACCCTGCCAAACTCCTGCTTGACCCCTATGCGCGGGCGATCGACGGCAATGTCCGGTTCGGACCCGAATTGCTCGATTACGCAATGGATAACACCGATGCGCCCAGCCCGCTGGATTCAGCGGGCCAGATGCCCCGCAGCCTGGTCACGGCGGCCGCCTCCACGCCGCTACCGCCAGGGCCGGGACACGCCCTGGCCGACACGATCCTCTACGAGGTGCACGTGCGCGGGTTCACCGCGAAGCATCCTGGCGTGCCGCCGGAATTGCGCGGCACATATGCGGGCTTGGCGCACGAGGCGGCGGTGCAACACCTCGTCGACCTTGGCATCACCACGGTCGAGCTGCTGCCGATCCACCACAACGTGCCGGAGTCATTCCTCGTCGAGCGGGGATTGACGAACTACTGGGGCTACAACACGATCGGCTTCTTCGCTCCGCACGCGGCGTACTCCGCGTCCTTGCGGGCCGGGCGTCTTGGTGGGCAGGTCGAGGAGTTCCGCGACATGGTCGCCGCGTTGCACGCGGCGGGTCTGGAAGTGGTGTTGGACGTCGTCTTCAACCACACCGCTGAAGGGGGCGCGGGTGGCCCGACGTTCTGTCATCGTGGGCTGGACAACGCGGCCTACTACCGGCTCGAGCCGAGTGACCTCAGTAGCTACGTCGACACAACCGGATGCGGCAATTCACTGAACACAGCGGACGCGACGACGCTGCGGATGATCATGGACTCGCTGCGATACTGGGTGTCCGAGATGGGCGTCGACGGGTTCCGGTTTGATCTGGCGCCGACCCTCGGCCGGGAAGATGGTGCCTTCGACCCGTTTTCGGCGTTCTTCGACACCGTCTGCCAGGATCCGGTCGTGTCGCGGGTGAAGCTCATCGCGGAGCCATGGGATGTCGGCCGCATGGACAGCTATGACATCGGCCGGTTTCCGCCATTGTGGAGCGAGTGGAACGGGCGCTTCCGCGACACCGTGCGTGACTGGTGGCGCAGTCGCGACAGGCTGCTGCCGGACTTCGCGACGCGTCTGTGCGGATCCGCCGATATCTACGACCGGCCCGACGAAGGGCGCCGGCCCAGCGCGTCGGTCAACTTCGTCACCGTCCACGATGGGTTCACCCTCGATGACCTTGTGTCGTACGACGGCAAGCACAACGAGGCGAACACGGAGAACAATCGTGACGGCACAGACGACAACCGTTCCTGGAACTGCGGGGCAGAAGGCCCGACCGGCGACACCGACGTGAATGCCCTGCGGGCGCGGCAGAAGCGGGCTTTCCTTGCGACGCTGCTTCTTTCCGCGGGTGTGCCGTTGTTGCTGGGCGGCGACGAGATAGGCCGCACTCAGCGTGGTAACAACAACGCCTACTGCCAGGACAACGAGATCACCTGGTTCGACTGGTCGGCGGCCGACGAGGACCTGCTTCGGTTTACCAAGAAACTCATCGCGCTGCGCCGCGGCCACCCGGTTTTCCGCAGGCGCCGTTATTTGACTGGCAAGGAGTCTGCGGATCTGCGCTGGTTTACCCCGGCGGGGGTTCAAATGACCGCTGAAGACTGGGCCGACCCCATCGCCCGAAGCGTCGCGTTGTTCATAGACGGTGCAACGGATCCCGACACCGGTCCCGACGGCGTCCCGATGGCTGACAACGACTTTCTCGTGCTCGTCAACGCGTGGTGGGAGCCCTTGACATTCACGGTCCCGGCCGACCTCTCGGCACGCCAGTGGAGCGTCGTGTTCGACACCCAAGACCCCGCACGCCTTGACGCGATCGGCCATGACGTCACTGTCGGTCCGCGGTCGATGGTCGTCCTGCTTTCGCAGACCTGAGATCCCGCCGCCGCTTTGCGGTGTTGTCTATCGGCGCCGCACCGGGACAGCGACGTTGTGTCACAACACATCGCCATTGTTCTGGGCCGGGAGCAACCTTGAACTATGAACGAGACCCGTCGCCAGGCCACCACGACATCCGCTCACCTCGTGAATCGCGACGTTCACTACGTCCTCGGCACGGGTCTCCTCGAATCGCGAGCGGTTATGGCGCGAGCCGGCCCCGCCACGCCAGGCCCGCAACGTCAGCCCAGATGCGCGGGTTCGGGTTTGGTCGGCACCACAATCACGGTGGGTCCGTCGGCGTCTAATGCGTTCGTGAACTCGCTCGCAAGCTTCTCGCAGCTGTCCACATTGACCGCCCGGCACCCGAACCCTGTTGCAAGGGAGGCGATGTCAAGTCCAGGTAGATCCAGTCCGGGGACTCCGGGTGTTTGCTCGAGCACCGCGAACGACTTGAGGATCGAGTACTCCCCGTTGCGCATGACCACGAACACGACCGGTAGCCGGTGCTGGGCCGCTGTGTACAGCGCCTGCACCGAGTACTGGCATGACCCGTCGCCGATGGTTGCCACCACCGTGCGCTTGACTCCACGGGCGCGGTCCCCCAGCGCGAGACCGACTGCGGCGGGCAATCCCCAGCCGATCCCGCCACTGGCGGTCGCGAAGAAGGAAGCCGGACGCGTGGTCGGGATCCACCGCAGTTGTTGGGCCATGGTCGATGTGGATTCGGTCACCAACGGCGATTCGGCGGGTTTCACCGACGCCAGGGTCGACCACACCGCATCCGGGGCGAGCCGAGGGGTGGCTGACAGGTCGACGGCGGGTTTATGGCCCGGTACGGCCGGCACTTTCCGATCGCTGTGATCGTCGACCATGTCCGCGAGTTGCTCCAGCGCCAACAGTGAGTCACCCAGCACGCAGTCGCCGACTGGTGCCGCCCCGGCCAACGTTGGATCGTTGGTGATCTGCAGCAGATCCGTGCCCTCGGGCAGATACTCGCCTGCCACATACGGGTAGTAGCGGAAGACCTGTGCCCCGATGACGATCGCCAGGTCGTGACCGCGCAGGACATCTGCCGCACCGGCGACGGTCATCGGCAGCGGCCCCTGATACAGGCGGTGGTTCTCGGGGAAGGACGCCCTGTCCGGAAGCGGGCCGGCATACACCGGCGCGCCGACCTTCTCCGCGAATGTCACGCCGACGTCCCACGCGCCACTACGGTCAATCTCGGGACCATAGACCAGCACGGGCCGCTGCGCGCGGTTGATTCGGGCGGCGAAGTCGCGCAGGCGATCCGGGTCGGGGCTCACCCGATGGCTGACCGTTCGCACCACGGCCGGCCCCAATGCCGGCTTCTCCCAGTCGTCAAGCGGGATGGACAAGAAGACTGGGCCCGCCGGTGGCTGAAGGGCCACCGCGTAGGCCCGCATGAATGCCGCGGGAACGTCCTCAGCGCGGGCGGGCTGATAGGCCCATTTCACCCACGGCTGGGGCAACACGGTCTCTTCGGGGTTGGACAAATACGGTTCACACAACACCATTTCGCGGGTCTGCTGGCCCGCCGTCACGATGAGCGGGGTGTTGCCCCGATAGGCTGCGATCAGACTGCCCATCGCATTGCCGGTACCCGCTCCTGTGTGCACGTTGACCAGTGCCGGCTTGCCGGTCGACTGTGCGAACCCGTCGGCCATTGCCATCACCGATGCCTCCTGCAGTCCGAGGACGTAGGTGAAGTCGTCGGGGAAGTTCTTCAGGAACGTCTCCTCGGTGGACCCGGGGTTACCGAAGACGGTCGTAAGTCCGAGCGAGCGCAGGAGATCGTAAGTCACTTCGCGGACAGTTCTCTGGCCTGGCATTTCTGTGAATTCCCTTCGCGCGCTTAAATATTGTCGTCGCGTACCACAGGCGCGCTGCCACCACTCTTGCGCGCAGACAGGGTGCCGTCGATGTGACAGGGGACAACATCGGACGCCGTTAGCTGTATGAGAGAACAACCGACGCATTGTCTCGGCGGCCATAGCCAGCCTCCGCAGAGCAGTGAGTCTGCGACCACATTGACAGGCACGGATGATTTCTCCGCGGCGCATCGACCACGGCCACAGCGAACGCGAAGCTTGGAGCGTGCCAACTGGGAATGCCCGGCGCGCGGGCCATGCCGAGCTGTCGCGCCAAGAAGCGACGGAGGCCGAGCACCTACGGCGCCGAGTCCTTCTGCCCGGGGACCGGACCCGGATCATGGGCTCGCGGATCGAAGTATGAGCTGTCTCCCTGTACAACCTTCGCTACGGATCGCTGTTACCAACGACATCGATATCCCAGGCGGCTCGCACAACGATGGAATTGCCGCGTTGGTTCGGGTGATCGCCGGCGAGGTCGGTGGCCACCGAGGCCCGGGGTCGACGCACACGCCCATCACGCTGATCCATGCGACCGTTTCGCCGGGCGCGCGATTGCAACTGCCGTGGGATCCGTCCTTTAATGCGCTCATCTACGTTCTTGCTGGCGCTGGGCGCGTAGGTACCGAAGGGCGACCGGTACGTGACGGTCAGCTAGTGGTGTTCGGCCGCGGCGACTGGTTAGAGGTCCGCGGTGATGACCACCAAGACTCGCAGAGTCCGGCCTTGGAGCTGCTTATCTTGGGTGGCCAGCCCATCCGCGAACCTGTCGCGGCGTATGGGCCCTTTGTGATGAACACGCGGGCCGAACTGGGGCAGGCCATGGAGGACTTCCAGGCCGGGTTGTTCGGTCAGATTCCGGCTGATGCCCTGATGCCCCACGTGCCCGACCCAGCCCCGATACGCACCGAACAAACCGGGATCTGACGCCTCGACGACCTCGTGTTGCGTTGGCTTCACACTCGGTAGCCTTTCAACCGCGTCAATCAATCGCGCGTTCGGCGAACTGTGGGAGGGAACGACATGAACGGCCCCACGCAGACCTACGACTGGCCGTCCCTGATGGTGGACGAATGGACGGCCACCCGCAACACCTTGCATATGTGGGTCCAGATCGTCGGCAAGATCCGAATGGTTCACATGCCGCTGTTGAACCACTGGTGGCAGGTGACGTTGTACGTCAGCCCCCGGGGCTTGACCACAGGTGCGAGTTCCTTACCGGGATTCGGTGTTCGACATGGAGTTCGACTTCGTCAACCAAATCCTTGCGATCCGGAAGAGTGACGGTCGTCAGGAGGCGGTGCCGTTGGCGGCCAAACCTGTCGCCGAGTTTTACGGAGAGACGCTCTCGGCGCTCGACAGGCTCGATATTGAAACGCGCATCGTGGGAAAACCCAACGAGGTAGACCCCGCTATCCCATTCGCTGAGGACTATCAGCACGAGGAGTACGATCCCGCTGCGGCGCGCAGGTTCTGGCAGCAACTGGTGCAGGCCCACCGGGTCATGACGAACTTTCGTGCGGCATTCATCGGAAAGACCAGCCCGATCCAATTCTTCTGGGGTGCTATGGATTTGGCGTGTACGCGATTCTCCGGGCGGGTCGCCCCCACGCATCCGGGAGGTGCCCCTAACTGCCCGGACTGGGTGATGGTTGAGGGGTACTCACGGGAACTCAGCAGCTGTGGCTTTTGGCCCGGAGGTGGCAAGGAGGGCGCGTTCTACTCCTACGCGTACCCCGAGCCGGACGGTTTCTCCACCCACCGCGTTGAACCGGACACCGCCTACTTCAGCGGCGAACACGGAGAATTCCTGCTGCCCTACGAGGCGGTGCGTACCGCCGATGACCCGGACCGCACGGTCGCACGCTTTCTGCAGACCACGTACGATGCGGCCGCCGAGCTTGGTGGCTGGGACCGCGGCGCACTCGAATGCGACCCGGACCGACTGGCGCTGCGCTCCAAGCACCGCAGTTAGTCAAGCTCGGGGCGTCGGCGTCCATAGGGATGCAAGTTGGCCGCCCGTTGCTACTTGGTAATGACTGTATAAAGCTCAGCGATGACGTCATTGCGAACGATTGCCACGTCGAATCCACTTACGACCGGATCCCCACCCTCGGGACCCAGATGCCACGCCAGGTACCCGAAATCCATCGTCTGGTAGACGGGACTGGCTTTCGGAAACAGCAATGGGCTCACCAAACGCATTTGCGCGAAATGAGTGCTGCAGCGGGCCAGCCTGGTCTGCGGTAGTGGGTCGTCTTGATTCTGCACCGAGGCTCAACGACGCTGCCAGTTTACTGAGCAGCGGCTTCGGTTGCTGGCTTTCGCTCAGCCGCCGCGGTTCCGGTCATGCTTCGTCAACAACGACCGCGGTCTAATAGGGGCGGTCTCGTCGACACGTCCGGGGTGCAGGTCGTGCGGGCCGCTGACGCGTATCTCCTGCATGGGCCCCAAGGCTGGGAGTTGGCGGGCATCGACGTGGGGATTCGTTCTTTTGGCAGAAGGCTCCCTACCCGACGCAGGGCCTGCCCGCCCCCGGATCGGGTCATCGACTGGGCTCAGCTGCGCGCATTCGTTCCCCGATTCACGGACACAACTATGGCCTGAGAGTCTCGGCCGACGATCGCCGCAGGTATCGCAGGGCTCGACGTCAACCATCTGAAGCTCTTCTGGCCGCACTCTATGAGGCCGACCTGGCGGCCGTGTTTGTCACCTCTCATTCGTCGTCCTCATCCAAACCGTATTCGGCCTTCGCTGAGGATTCACCGCAGACCTCTTGCTGACACAGCGAACGGGAAATGGGGACGCGCAGTAACGAGCCTGAATTCCCCGTCCGCAGACGGCCTGAGCGCGTTGGTGTTGGTGGTGGAGCCCTCTGGCCTGCGGATACGGCGCGCATCGCCAATCCGGCCCGCTTTGTCTCCAGGAGATAACCACCGGGCTGAAGTTGGTCGTTTCGGGACATCGTTCGACGGCGGCTCCGGTCCTAGATTTCTCACCACGAACTCAGCGACGAGTTCTCAAAACCCAAAGAGACCAACGATCCGCTCCGCGGAGAATGCGAGAAATCCAATGCTCTTCCCAGTCGTGCTCTTCCTGCTGGTGCTGTCCCCGCTTTTCATCCCGGCCGCCGTCACGGTGGTGCACGAGTTGGGCAACTTGCGCAGCCGGCGTCTTGCGCTTCCGATCGGCTCGCTTGGCCAGCTCCGCCCGGCCATCGGCCTGGTGCCAGCTGTCGCGTAGAAGCACCGCCGCAGGTTGTTGAGCGTGACGCCGCTCGTCACGCTCAACGGCTTTCAGGACCGCACGGGGTTGTATTTGCTGATCTCGGGCCGAATGTTTCCAATCCAACATGGCCGTTAATTTCGGCAACTCCTTTTCAGCGTGAACAGTGCAGATGTCCACGGCATAAATGTCAGAGAGCAATTAGGTCGGCAAATTCGACCAGTACTTTGCTGTGTGCGGTTTCGAATGCGCCAATTTGTTGCTAGCGTGGAACGATGTCGAGAACAGCGTGGGTGGGGGCTGGCGCTGTGACGGCAGGAATCGCGTTCGCGGGGACTCTGATCGGACGCTGGGGCAGCGATTTGGACCGCCAGGCCGTCGCGAACTACGGGTTGCTGGCCTTCGCGGTGTTCGCCGCGGTTTGCGGTGCTCTGGCTGCCTGGTCGGCGCAGGGCCGACGACGCACGGCCTGGATCTGTTTGACGGTGGGCCTGGCCGGGTGGGCTCTCGGATCGGCGTTGTGGATCTACTACGAGACGGTGCTGCACCGGTCCCCGTTCCCGTCGCTGGCCGATGCGGGCTATCTGATGTTCCCGTTGGGCGCGGGGTTGGCGACGGTGTTGTTTCCGAGTGGCTATTCGAACCAATCGCGGGCCCGTGCCGTGCTCGACGGCTTCATCGTCGCGGGCGCGCTGTTCGAGATTTCCTGGGTCTTCGTCATGCAAAGCGTCTACAACGCAGGCGGCACAACCGGTTTCGCGCTGGGTCTGTCGCTGACGTACCCGGTCATCGACGTCGCGATCCTCACCGTCGCGGTCATGGTGTTGGCCAGAGCACGCACCGGGCGGCGTATCACCCTGGCGATGCTCACCGCAGGCGTTGTCCTGATGGCGTTGTCCGACAGTGCCTTTGCGTATCTGTCTGCGCATGATGCGTATCACAGCGGTAACCTCATCGACATCGGTTGGGCTGCGGCATTTCTGACGTTCGGCATGGCGGCGTTGGTCAGCCGCCACGTGCCGGAGACCACGGTGGTGATGTCGCAGGCGCCGTCGCGGGTGTCGATGTGGTTGCCCTACGTGCCGGTCGGAATAGCCGCACTGGTATGTGTGCCCGCCTATTTCCCGACGCCCGGACTGGGGCCGATCTTCGTGTCGTCCACACTGCTGATGGCCGCGGTGATGGCCAGGCAGTTCGTCGTGGTCAGGCAGAACCAGCGGCTCCTGAAGATGGTGGCCGACCAGGCGTTGCGCGACACCCTGACCGGCCTGGCCAACCGTGACCTGTTCAACGACCGGCTACAGCATGCGGTGCAGTTGCACGAACGCGACAACCAGTCGGTCGCTGTGCTTTCGATGGACCTCGACGACTTCAAACTGGTCAACGACAGCCTTGGTCACCCCGCCGGAGACGCGTTGCTGATCCAGGCCGCCGAGCGACTGCTGGGTTGTGTGCGGACCTCCGACACGGTTGCCCGGGTGGGCGGCGACGAGTTCGCCGTCTTGATGGAGGGTCTGCCCGAGCTGTCGCGGCTGGTCGCCCACCGCGTGGTCGCCGCCTTCGAGGAGCCGTTCGTCATCGACGGCCAACAGCTGCTGATGCGGCCCAGCGTCGGGCTCGCCGTGGGATCGGCGGCCAACCCGGACCTGTCCGCGGACGTCCTGCTCAAACAGGCCGACGTGGCGATGTATTCGGCCAAACGCTCGAAATCCGGCGGCCTGCACACCTTCACCCCGGACATGGCGCTCGCCGACCCGAGCGAGCTCGAGCTACCGACCGAGGCGAGCGAGGGCTCCGAACGCGGTGCGGCGGTACGGCTGCTCGGCGAACTGCGTCACGCCATCGACCACGGCGACCTGACCGTGTTCTACCAGCCCAAGTTCGATCTGCGCACCGGCGGCGTGGTCGGCGTCGAGGCTCTCGTCCGATGGCCCCACCCCAAACGCGGCCTGCTCGGGCCCGCCCACTTTCTGCCCCTGGTCCGTAAGCGCGGTCTCATGCGCGCCGTGACCGACATCGTGCTGACGCACGCGCTCGACGATGCCGCCGAGTGGGACGCCATGGGCATCGGCGTACCGATCGCGGTCAACGTGTTCGCGCCGTCGCTCGGCGACCTGGACTTACCGACCCATATCGCATCCGCACTCGCGGCGCGCAGGCTGAACCCGGAAGACTTGACCATCGAGATCACCGAGGATTTCCTGCTCGACAACATCGACCGGACCCGTTCCGTGCTGGAACGGTTGCGGCAGCGCGGAATTCGGATCGCCATCGACGATTTCGGCAGTGGCTACTCCGCCCTGTGGTACCTGCGCGAGCTGGCCATCGACGAAGTGAAACTGGACAGGCAATTCATCGCGCCCATCCTGGTCGACAGCCGGGCGGCCGCCGTCGTCCGCGGTGTCGTCGACCTCGCACACGTGCTGGGCGTGACCACTGTCGCCGAGGGCGTGGAGAACGCCGAGACCGCGGAAAAGCTCCGCGAGTTCGGCTGCGACGTGGCGCAGGGTTACTACTACAGCCCGCCGATCAGCGCCGCGGCGATGATGAACCTGCTGGCGTCCGGCCAGACGAAGCGAGGACCGCTGGTGGGGCTGGACGACGCGAAGGCTAAGCGCCTGCAGGCACCAGCCGTAGCGAGATCGAGTTGATGCAGTAGCGCTTGTCGGTCGGCGTCGGGTAACCCTCACCCTCGAACACGTGCCCGAGGTGGCTGTGGCAGTTGGCGCACAGCACTTCGACACGCGTCATGCCCATCGAGTCGTCGCGCCGCAGGATGACCGCGTCCGAATTCGTCGGATCGAAGAACGACGGCCAGCCGCAATGGGATTCGAATTTCTCGGCGCTACGGAACAACTCGGCGCCACACGCCCGGCACTCGTAG
Source organism: uncultured Actinomycetota bacterium (assembly GCA_963813275.1). Lineage (GTDB taxonomy): Bacteria > Actinomycetota > Actinomycetes > Mycobacteriales > Mycobacteriaceae > Mycobacterium. The sequence continues at coordinate 1,476,591 of CAWEYH010000014.1, forward strand.
ACACCTTCGGTCTCGGTGTCGGTGTACTCGCCGGTGAAGGGGCGCTCGGTGCCCGCTTGGCGCAGCACCGCGAATTCAGCGGGCGTGAGCTTCTGGCGCCACTCGTCGTCGGTGAGTTCCACCCTCGGCCGCGATGAGGTCATGAGACCACGCTAGCGCGTGATTCGTGATCGGCCATCCACGGCGGGTCGATGCCCTCGTCGAGCCGGTCTTCGGCCTTCGCGTCCAGGTAGCGGAAGTACAGCACGCAGAACACGACGATGATCATCAGCGACCAGCCGTAGGTGATCTTCATGTACTCCAGGAAGCGGCCCGTCGTCGGCCAGCGCCACATCAGCCATCGGTCCATCGTCAGGAAGCCGTATGTCGCCAGCCATGCGGGCCAGTTGCGCACCACCGAATTGGGCAGCACCACCGTCATCAGGAACGGGAACAACATCATCGAGTAGTAGCCCTGCGCAAGCGACAGGACCAACCACGAAGCGGTCAGCAGAACGCCGGAGGACGTCAGCATCCAGAACAGGGGGTCGCGCTCCCGGTAGTACTTGTACAGCAGCCAGATGCTGACGAGTGCGAGCACGGCGAAGACGATCCGCAGCAGCAGTATCAACCAACCCGGCAGCCCGTAGTAGGTGCCGTTGCCCTGGATGGAACTATTGAAGTAGTCACGGGTGCCGAGAATGTAAGGCACCGTGCGCTTTACGAAATCCATCGGATCGGACACCAGTGGCCACGCGGCCGCATTGAACACCAACGGCACCGCGATTGCGGTGACGAGGGTCCGCCATTGCCGGTTCAGCAGAGGGAGCAGAAGGAGCACGGCCAGTACGGGTTTGACCACCAGTGACAGGCCGATCGCCACGCCGGCCCACCATTCGTTGCTGACCTTCCCTGACAGCAACCATCGGAAGAACAGCACCTCCGCCAGCAGCACACAGCCGTTGATGTTGGTGAACACGATCGTGTTGGTCACCGACTCCGGTGCAGAACATCGCAAGCAGCAGAGCGGGCAGCGCCACCGAGGTCAGCGAGAAGCCGAACAACCGGACCAACAGGCAGGCGGCGACGATCATCGCAACCGTGTTGATCGCGACGAACCAGTTGTGCGAAGCGAATACGGGCATATAGCCGAACGGGGCCATCAACAACGTGCCGCCCGGCGGATACAGATAGTGCGGGTCGACGTAGTTGAAGTGCTCGTTGTAGATGTCCCAGCCGCGCCTGAAGTTGCTGACAGCGCGGTACACCGGGCCGAAGTCGTCGGTGATGTAGCCGTTGCTGGACAGCACGTAACTGCGGTGGATGATCGACATGATGGCGATCGGCCACAGCGCCGACCGGAGCACCGTTGCCACGCTGGGTGGGGACGTGCGGGGCCGGAAGAGATTCAGCAGGCCGGTACGGATGGTGTCTGGTGCCGCCACCAGCGAACCGTACACCGACGGCCCCGACGGCAGAACTAGGCGGGGCAGTACGTGTCGGTCTGGCGGCAGGTTGCCGCTGTCCAGGTAGCCGGTCACCGGCGCCAACGCGCATTCGGAGTAGACGCTCGCGCCGTGGCCGATGCCCTGCCAGATCACCCGCTTGCTGGAAGCGCCCGCGTTGATGATGGTCGCGGCGACCTGTGCGACGCCCTCGTTGCCGACGATCGGATCGTTCTGCACGCCGAGCAGCAGCACCGGGATCTTGAGGTTCTTCGGATCCTGCGGCGCCGATCCGCTCGGCCAGTTCAGGCACTTGACGAGGCTGAGCGCCCCGACCGCGCCGAACTGCGGATAGAGCTTGGGCCACGCGACCACGAGTTCGCGGACGCGGTCGGGGGTCGGCCGGTTCAGCGCGTCGCTGCAGGAGTTGACGAACTGGCCGTCGGTCTGGCGCAGGTTGTCGGCCTGGGTGACCAGGTTGGTCAACTGGTTGGCGTCGCCGGAGCGCGCCGCGGCCACGGCGGAGGCCAGGCTGTTGGTCGCGGCGGTGCGGTCGCCGCGCGGGAAGGCCAGCGCGGTGCTGATCGCGTCGGCGACGGTGGCGACCGACGCGCCCGCCGGCCCGTTACCGGCGCGGGCGTCGGCGAGCAGCGCGTCGACGGCGGCCTTCGGGTCGGGCGCCAGCGGGCAGTTGACGGCCGCGCACTGCGAGGCGAACGCGTCCAGCGCGGTCTGCTCGCCCTTGACGCGTTGTTCGGTGGCGGCCTCGGCGGCGATGCCCAGCGGCAGCGGCGAGTCGAGGACCAGACGCGCCACCTTGCCGGGATGCGAGCCGGCGTAGGCCAGCGCCACCTGGGCGCCGTTGCCGATGCCCAGCAGCGCGATGCGTCGGCACGTCCCAGGTGCTGCGCAGCCGCTCGATGTCCTCGGCGGCGTGGGCGTTGTCGTAGGCCGAGTCGCCGGGCGCGATGGTGTCGGTGCAGCTGGTGGTGGCCGTCTGGGTGATCGCGCCGAGGTTGGCGACCGGGTCGTCACCGGACTGGAACTGCGCCTGGTCGAGCATCTCCTGACGGTCGAACAGGTCGCGGCAGTCGATCGCGCTCGACATTCCCATGCCGCGCCGGTCGACTGCCACGATCGGATGGCTCTTGAGCACGTCGGCGCCGGCACGAGACAGCCAGACCGGCAGCTGAACCGATGTCGGCAGATCCGAGCCCGTTGTCATCACCAGCGGACCGGCGTCCTCGGGGGTCTGCACCGAACGGGCGCGCACCACGCCGATGCTCACCGATCCCGTTGCGCCGCTGATCGGGTCGAGATCGGCGTCGTAGGTGGCGCAGTCCAGCGTCACGCCGGGCAGCGGCTGGACAGCGGAGTCGCCGAAGACCTGCGACGTGCAGTTGTGCCACGACAGATCGTTCTTCGGCGCCTCGATCGACGGCGGACCGTCGGACTTCTTGTCGTTGGGGGGCTGCCCCTGAGGATGCGCCCCGGAGTTGGTGGCGTAACGCGGATCGGCGGCCAGAAGGGGCGCGCATCCGGCCAGCAAAGCCGAGACAACGACGGTCGAGGTGCTCAGGGCACGGACCAGACGACGCCGATGCATGCGAACCACAGTACTGATCAGGTCGTCAGCCGCCCCTGACGTAGCGGGTGTACAGGTAGCCGGCGTCGTCGGTGAGCAGGTGGCTGCGCCGCATCGGGGAGTGCACGCTGCCGGGCCCGGTGACGATGCGCGGGGCCGAACCACCGACCAGCAGTCGGCGCGATGGTCAGGCACAGCTCGTCGAGCAGACCTGCCTCGATGAGCGAGCCGAGAAGCGACGGCCCGCCCTCGGCGAGAACCCGGAAGAGCCCGCGGTCGGCCAGGATCTTCAGCACGGTCGCGCCGTCGACCCCGTCGGAGTGGGCGCCGGAGGCGTCGATCACCTCGGCCAGCGACCCGAGCCGGCTGCGGATGTCGGCGGCCGCGGCGCTGGAGGTGAGGATCAGCGGGGGCACCTCGGTGCGGGTGAACAGCTTGGCGTCGTGGTCGAGCCGTCCGCTGGCGGTGACCACGGCGATGGGCGGCACCTCGGCCTGGCCGCGGCGCTGCCGGGCCTGGCGCTGCGCAGGGCCGAACTGTGCGCCCGAGTAGTTCTCGGTGCGGACGGTGCCCGCCCCGACCAGGATGACGTCGGCCTGTTGGCGCATCAGTGCGAACACCGCGCGATCGCCGGGTCCGGCCAGCCCGCCCGACTTGCCGTCGTCGGACGCGCCGCCGTCGAGGCTGGTGATCATGTTGCCGCGCACCCAACACGACCGCAGGTCGTCGGGGTAGGTGTAGAGATCCGTCAGCCGGCTCTCGTCGACTGACCCGACGGGATCCAGCACCGTGAATCGCACCCCTGCTGCGTCATCGGCCATGGGGACGATTTGAGCACGTCGCTACAGTTCGTGCATGCACTCCGCCGCGCACGAGAGGAGCAGTTCTGCTAGTGGTGTCGGGCATCTCGTCGATCGGCACCCCAGCGTCACGCCCGGAGCGGCTTGATCGCCCAACTGCGTCCCGCCGCCGACCTTCGCCGACGTGAGCTTCGACAGCTATCAGCCCGATCCGGCCGAGCCGTCGCAGGCCGCGGCGGTGCAGGCCTGCCTGCGGTTCTGCGACGAGGCGGTGACGCGGCGAGCAGGCAAGAAGAAGCTGTTCGGCAAGCGCGAGGTGCTGCCGGGCGTCGGGCTCTACCTCGACGGCGGGTTCGGCGTCGGCAAGACCCACCTGCTGGCGTCGAGCTACTACGCGATCTCCGCGGCGTCCGCGGCGCCGACGGCGTTCGCCACGTTCGGCGAGCTGACGCAGCTGGCCGGCGTTTTCGGCTTCGTCGAGTGCATCGACCTGCTGGCCGACTACGTGGTGGTGTGCATCGACGAGTTCGAACTGGACGATCCCGGCAACACCACGCTGATCTCGCGGCTGCTCTCGCAGCTGGTCGAACGCGGGGTCTCGGTCGCGGCGACGTCCAACACGTTGCCCGAGCAGTTGGGCGAGGGCCGGTTCGCCGCTCAGGATTTTCTGCGCGAAATCAACACGCTCGCAGCGATTTTCAACACCGTCCGCATCGAAGGCCCGGACTACCGCCATCGCGGTCTGCCACCGGCGCCCGAGCCGCTGTCCGACGAGGAGGTCAGTGCGCGTGCCGCCGCCGTGCCCGGCGCGACCCTCGACGACTTCGACGCGTCTGTGCGCGCATCTGGCGACCATGCATCCGTCGCGCTATCTGACCCTGATCGAAGGTGTTGCGGCGGTGTTCATCACCGGCGTGCACCCGATCGACGACCAGAACGTGGCGCTGCGATTGGTGTCGCTCACCGACCGGCTGTACGACGCGGGCATTCCGGTGGTGGCGTCGGGAACCAAGCTGGACACCATCTTCAGCGAGGAGATGCTGGCGGGCGGATTCCGGAAGAAGTACCTGCGGGCCACCTCACGGCTGCTGTCGTTGACGACCGCGGGTCAGACCGGGCGCACCATCACGTAGTCGTTCTCGACGCCGGGTGCCGAGCCGAAACGTCTTGGTGCCGTTGATGGAAAAGCCGTGCTTGGTGTAAAAGCGTTGTGCTCGACGGTTCAGTTGATTCACGCCGAGCCATACGCACTTCGCACCGAGTTCTTCGGCCCGTATCACCGCCTCCGACATCAGGGCGGCCGACGTGCCCGCGCCGTGGCTGTCGGGCAGCACGTACATCTTCGAAATCTCCACCGCCGGGCGCAGCGACGACGGCGCGCTGAACTTCGTCGTCGTCGGGTACTCCGCGAATCAGCATGGCGTAGCCGATCATTCGGCCGTCCTGACGGGCGGTCAGCAGCATCCGGTCGGGATCGGCAAGGTACTCGGCGAAGCGTGCCTCCGACAGGTTCTCGTCGATGAACGCCGCCACATTCTCCTGCGACACCGACGGCGGACACGCCAGTGGAAACGTCTTGGCGGCGACGTCGGCGAGTTCGGGAAGCTCCGCGGCGGCAGGGATTGTGATTCGGAGAGTCACACGTTCCACTGCGCGAGGTGGAATCCGGTCTTCCTGTCGACGAGCACGACATTGGACACCAGATCGCGGTAGCAGTCCCACCACACGCCGCCGGCGACGGTTGCGCCCGCGGGCACGTTTTGCATGGCGTACTGCAGCGCGTCGGGGGCATCGGAGTTCCTGGGCTCGTATGCGTCACCTGTCGGCGTGACACCCTTGAAGATGAACGAGATGCCCATGGCGTATGGAACGGGCATCTGGACGGCGTGGATCACGACGTTGGCGCGGTACACCTGGTAACGCGGCGCGCGCGGCGGATAGCCGAAGCCAGGAGGGACGTCGGACGGTTGGATGTCGACAACGGTCACGTCGGCGACAACGCCCTCCAACTCGACCCGCAGTGTGTCGCCGAGTCGACCGATCGGGGAGTCCACCGCGGTCGCCGGTGTCGCCAGCACGGCCCCGGAGACGGTCAAAGCGGCGAACAGCAGCACGAACAACCGACGCATGGTCCCCTCCTAGTTCGCCTCGCATGATGGCACATGCGCGCCGCCGCTCACAGGGGTTGGTCGTCAGGACGCCCAGGGCCCGTGGCCGCCCACCTTGTCGATCCGGATGCGGGTGAGCAGACCCGGCGGCGAGTTGGGCGGCGGGAAGTGCTCATCGGAGCCGAGCATCGTCTTGGCCAGCTTCTTGAGCAGTTCGGGGGCGCCGCCCTCGACGATGCGGGCCGTCCCGGTGATCGCGAGGTAAGGCGTCTGCAGTCCCAGTTGCGCGGCAGGCAGGATCGTCACCGCCACGCGCGGGTCGCGGCGGATGTTGCGCGTCTTCTGGTACTCGGCGAGGTGTGCAGATACGAGTTCGTCGCCGTCGGGCGTCGACTCCAGGGCCATCCACACGACCGTCACCTGTGGACTGCCGTCGGGGTTGAGAGTCACCAGCGTCGCGTCGATACCGGCGCCGATGAGTTCGCGTGCCGCGTCGTCGAGTTTCATGTGACGTATCTACCCCATTCCGGGCGGATTCATTCCCGATCACGCGGTCTCGAGGGCGAGCAGCGCCGACTTGGCGGCGGCGCCGCCGACGTACTGGCCCGTCGATCCGTCCGACCGGACCACGCGGTGACAGGGGATCACGACGGGCAGCGGGTTGTGGGCGCAGGCGGTCCCGACGGCGCGAACCGCGCGGGGATTGCCGACGGCCGCGGCCACCTCGGCGTAGCTTTCGCGGTCGCCGTAGCCGATGTCCGCGCAGGTGCTCGATGACGCTGCGCCGGAAGCCTTCGGCGAGCCGCAGATCGACGGGCACCTCAAAGGTGGTGCGCCGCTTGCCGAAGTACTCGTCGAGCTGGCGTGCGACAGCGTCCAGGCGTGCCGGCGCCCGGAGCACGCGCGGGCTCACCGGCCCGGCAAGTCCGGCCAGCACCGCGTCGTGGTCTTCGACGTCGTAGGCGACGCGGACCAGGCCGACGGTGGTGGCGGCCAGCAGCAGGGTGCCGACGGGACTGTCGACGGTGCGGTAGGCGACGTCGAGCAGATCGTCGGCGGCGGCCATCGCGCTCGAGCCGGTGATGCAGCCGGGCAAGCGTGTCGTCGTCGGCCTGCAGTTCATCGAAAAGGTTGGTACTCATGCTGTTTCATCCTCCGGATAGAGCTTGCGCAGGGTCTTGATGCCGTCGGCCGCGGCGCGGCGGGCGGCGTCGGGGGAGTTGCCGAGCAGTTCGGCGATGTCGGCGAACGGCAGGCCGGCGATGTGGTGGTAGGCCACCGCCAGGCGTTGTTTGTCCGGCAGGCGTTGCAGCGCCGCCCACAGGTCGGGATATCGGGCGGCGGGGTCGGCGCGTGGCGACGGCCGGTCGGGCGGCGTGTCGACCGGGATCGCGCGGCGGGTTCGGGCGCGGCCGACGTCGAGGGCGCGGCGGTGGGCGATGGTGACGAGCCACGCCTCGACGTTGGCGTCGGCGGGCAGTTCGGGGTAGGCCCGCAGCGCCGAGAGGAAGGTCTCCGACCACGCGTCCTCGGCGTCGACGGGCCCGACGACCGCGCGGCACACCCGCAGCACGGTCGCGCCGTGCTCGGCCACCACGTCTTCGAACGGTCGCACCCTCACATCATGAAGACGCCGCGGCGGCTTCGTCTGTGAGATCAGTTCTTCGGTGAACTGGCTCGAGTGCGGTGACGAGGTCACTTTCGAAGCGGTCCCTGTCGACGCCGAGCCGGTGCAGCGGGCCGTCGTCGTCCTCGCCCTCGAACAGCGCGAGCAGGATGTGTTCGGTTCCGATGTAGTTGTGACCCAGGCGAAGGGCCTGCCGGAACGTCAGTTCCAGCACCTTCTTGGCGGGCCCGTTGAACGGGATCAACGCGGGCAGGTCGCCGTCGGCGCGCGGCGGCAGGGTGACGACCTTCTCGGACGGCGCTGGCGTCGACACCTTGGCCGGCGAGCAGCTTTGACGGCGAGCCCGTCGGGATCGTCGAACACGCCGAGCAGCAGATGGTCCGGGGTGATCTCGCTGTTGCCTGCTTGCTGGGCCTTGTTCTGCGCGACGACGACGACGTTGCGCGCACGCGGGGTGAAGCGGCCGAAGCCCGCATTCGGGTCGAGCGCGGACGATTCGAAGTCGGGCGTCTTGGGGACGAACCGCTTCTGCGCGGCCTGCTTGGTGACGCCCATGCACTTGCCGATCTCGGTCCACGACGCGCCGGAGCGTCGCGCCTGATCGACGAAATGTCCGATGAGGTGGTCGGCGATCTCGCCGAGGGACTCGGCCGCCAGCATGGCGTCGGTCAGCTGTTCGAGTGGTTCGGTGTGCACCTTCTTGATGACGTCGATGAGGTCGTCGAGGCGGACGGGGTAGGCGATCTTGGCCGGCTCGGTCATGTCGTCAACTCTAGGTTGACGAGGTCGTCGGCGTCAACCCAGAGTTGACGATGCTGAAGCTCTCAGCCGCGGGGGTAGCCGCGCCGCACCGTCCGGTCGAGGATGCCCAGCGTCGCGCGCAGCGCGCTCTCGGGGATGACGGGAAAGATGTTGGCCTCGCGCCATTGGTCGTCGATCTTCGACCAGTCGTAGAACGAGGTGACGACGGTGCCGTCGCCGTCAGGCGACGGCTCGAGACGGTAGCCGTAGACGTGGCCGATCTGCGGTTTGATCTGGCCGAGGATCGTCCACGCGATCAGCCGGTCCTTCTCGAACTCGCGGATCTCGACGGTGACGTCGTACTTGCCCATCGGAAAGTCGTTGAGCGCCTCGCGATCCATGTGAATGACGAAGCTGTCGCCGACGGCGTTGGCGGGCTCGCCCTCGGCGTCCTGCAGCATGCCCGACGCGTCGATGGCGACGTGGCCCTGCGGGTCGCACAGGACGGCGAAGATGTCGGCGGCCGGCGCGGCAATGGTGCGCTGGACCTCCATGCGTTCGGTCATGGGATCGATCCTGGCAGGAATGCGGTCGTTGCTGGGCTTGTTTTCGGCTGTTTGTAGGCGGGTATACGAAGTCATCGTTAGCTGACCAGCCGAATTCAGGGGAGTGCGCAAGCAGTGGCTGGTCTCGACAACGCGCGGCACATGCCGCCCATATTGCGGAATGCAGTCGCGTTCATTCAGGAGAACGCCGACGCCGACATCGGTCTTGAGGACATCGCTGCGGCGGTGAACGTTTCAGCGCGCTCGGTTCAGTACGCGTTCCGCCGCAATCTGGGCACGACTCCGCTCGAGTATTTGCGTCGGGTGCGTCTTCGACAGGGCGCACCGCGACCTGAAGGCGGCAGACCCTGCGCATGACACGGTCACGGCGATCGCGGGTCGCTGGGGATTCAGTCATGCGGGCAGATTCAGTCTGGCGTACAAGGCGGTGTTCGGCACCGCACCGAGCGACACTTTGCGCGCCTACCCGGCGTAGCGGCCGATACCTCAGTCCGCGAACGAAATCGACGTCTCGGAGCAGTTGGTGACGGCGCGGTCGGGCGGGAACGCGTGCGGGTCGGCCCCGGCGATGACGGCTTGTCGGTAGTAGGCGCGCTGGCCGTCGGCTGAGCATTCGAAGTCGGCGTTCAGTACGCGAAACGTCTGCGGGTCCGCGCCGTCGATGGTCTTTCCCATCCAGTAGACGCGCGCGGAGTCGCTCGCGTAGGGACCGTCGAGCGGACGGAAGGACGACAGATCCGCATCGGCGATCCGTCGGTCGAAATAGAAGACGCGTTGGTCGTCGCGGGCGTAAGCGCCTTGCAGGACTGCAAATGTCGCGGGGTCGGCATCGGCGATCGGGTTGCCGTTGACGTGTACGGTCTTGCTGTCTTTGGTGAACAGATAGTTGTCGGCGTTGGAGACGATGGCGAAATGCGACGGGTCCTCGGACAGCATCGACCCGTCACTCCGGTAGACGACGTGACTGTCCTTTGCCAGGCCGCCGTCGAGAAATTCGAAGTGGGCCGGATCGGCACTGATCACGCGATCGAGTTGATACACGTGATGGACAGTCCTTGGCGACGTTCGGCCGATCGAGCAGTTCGAAGCTCGCGGCGTCGGCGTCGGCAAGCTGATGGCCGTTCACGAAGACCTTCGCTTTGTCCCGCCCGTAGGTGGAGTCGAGCGCCTCGAAGCTGGCTGCATCGGCATCACTGATCTCGAAAGCCTTGCCGGGGAAGGCATTCAAGTAGTACACCTTGCCGTCCCGTACGTGATAGCCGGCACTCTCGAAGAGCGAATCGGGCGGCCCGTTTCGGCTGCACGCCAACAGGATTGCGACGGCCAGCAGGCACAACGCGGCGGTCGACTTTCGCTGCATACGTCGGTGAACCTTTTCGGTCCGCGGCCTATTGAACCGCCGAGCAAACTAGTACGTAATCACCCTAGCGCGGGAATGTGCCCGGCACGCCGGAGTCAATACCGGGACAGCGGCACATCGGCGCCTACGATCGAATGCCGCATCCGGGAATCCGGGGATTGGGGAGTAGTGAAACACCGCGACGTCAGCGCCATCGACCGACAGTTGGCACTCCTGGCTGCCGTGAGCGCGTCGATACGCCGCCTCGGCGGCAAGCCGTCCACGGCGCTCATCGATGAGTTGCTCGACGAGCGGATCGCCAGCCGTCGTACGCCTCTAGAGTTTGCGTCTGCGGGCTGCGCCGAGCGCGATCGCGATGCCGATCAGCGCGACGATCGGGCCGATAATGGACCAAGTGGTGGTGTTGCTCATTGGGCTGCCCCCCACTACCCCGAATCCCTGTAGCGCCCACAGCAGTCCGAGGAGGGCGACAACCACTCCAAGAACGATGACGATGATGCGTCCCATGCTTCGACAGTAGGCCAAAATTTGCGCGGCTTGGGTATTTGCGGTGCACGTACAGTGACCCTGTGGTGAATCAGATAACGGTCGACCCGACCGGCCTGTCGATGCTGACGGCGTGTTGCGCCGAGCACGCCGAAACGGTGCGCACCGTCGTGCCGTCGACCGTTGGCTCAGGCCTTGTCGCGACGAGCGCCGCGATCGCTGCGGTGCACGCCGACGTTGCTGTCACCGCCGAGACGGTCGCCTGCCGCTTGGACTCCATTGCCCGGAGCGTCGCCTCGGCCTCTGCGAAGTACGACGAGACGGAGACATCGAGCTCGTGGGCGATCTCGGCCGTGTGTTCACACGTGCCCTGTTCCACAATCGAGGACCGGTCCTAGACGCCGGAGGCGGTATGTTCAGCCGGAACAGCCCTGACGATGCGGCGATCTTGGCAACGGTTGACCAGACAGGGTGGATAGATGAGTACTACTGGCGAACAGCTTCGGCAGGAGATAATGCTCGACGGCCTCGTCGATGCCGTCGGGCTTCCCCGCATCCACTGGCAGGCTGAACGGCTCAATCCGGACGCGAAGGCTTCAGAACTGCAGGCTCAGATTATCGAGGCGATACGGTCACTGGCTGAAGATGGACTTGTCGACACCGGATACCCCAACGCAGACAACGACTTCGTAGCTGAACCATTGGCAGAGTCGATGCAGCAGATCCAGGAGAGTTATGTCGCGCATTACGACGAACCTGTCCGGTGGTTTCAAGTCGTCTGGGTCAACCTGACTGAAAAGGGTCGGCAGGCCGTGCTTTCCACCGAGGAAGGCCGTCGCGTCGATCAAGGTGAGCAGAGGCGACAGGCCGCGAATGAATCGGCCGGCGAGCCCTAACGCCCGTCGGAAGTTGGTGGCGGGCCGACATCCTGTGGCATTGGTGTGGGTTACTGAATATTGGTCGCCCCTGGGGGCAGGATTACGACCGCCGACGGCGGAGTGGGCTGCTTGGGTCTGAATGGTCCCGTTGTTCCCCCGAATGTGCCGTTCGTGTAGTGGTCGATCCACAGGTTGCCGTCGGTGTCGAAGTAGGAGCACGTGGACTGACGATTTCCATTTTTGTCGACGGAGGTGCTGTAGCTGCCACCGGCGTCCTTGTCCTGGACCTCGCAGTCGTTCTTGATCTGTTTCTCCGTCAACTTCGGGTTCGGGTTCACGGGCTCGGCGCTGGCAACCGCTGGGCCGGCGATCGCGCCGACTGCGATGGCGGCTGAGGCGAACATGAGGGCGGCGGTGGTGAACCAACGTGGCTGGGTGTTCTTCATGGTGTTCTCCTTGGCAGGTCACAGCCCGTTGTGGGCTGCGTTCACCAGCTAGGAGCAACCAGCCACCCCAACTCCCACACTTTTTCTGGAAAGAATTTTTGAAAGGTTCGGCCCACCACCGTGGGGACTTACGCGGCGGGCCGAACACTAACTGAGACATGGCCGACGGCTATCCGGCTCCCGCTGTCTCCATCGCCCGCGCGAATCTCCGCGTCATTCCACTGCGGTATACCGCTCGGACGTCGCGATCGACGCGTGCCCGAGCAGCACCTGGACAGCGCGAAAGATGCGGTTCCCGCGATAGGGCGGCATCAGCGCCTTGCCTCGCGGCAAGTAAAACCTGTCCTTTTCAGGCGTGGAATCTGGCTTGTGGGCGATTACAGAGGCACCCCTCTGATCAGCATGATTTACCTCAACATCCCCGATGAAAGGAATCACGATGAACGACTCAACCGCCCGCAAACTGACCCGCTTCAAGTACGCAGCCACGCTCCTCGGCGCCATGGCCGTTTTTGCCTTGGCCCCGGCGACCGCTTACGCGCAACCCGTCAACAGCGGCGCTGGCGATGGGGGATGCCACTACACCGACAAGGACGGTTACGACATTCCGATCGACGACGGCCAGTCTGTTTTGGTCGACGGGAAGACTGTCTCCTGCAGCGGTGGAACGATCACCGTCAGCCTCACGAACGCGGGCGCCGGTGCGCAACAGCAACAGGCCGGCGGCGTCCTGGCGCCCGTGACACAGACGCCCAAGAAGTCGCCGGTGGTCCGCAATGTGCCGATCGCGACCGCAATAAACTGAACTCAATACCCATCAGTCGGCCCGCCACCAGCAGGTGGCGGGCCGAACTTATGTCAGACGATTACGAAGGCGATTCGGTTCGCCGCTGCTATGTCGGCGGCCCGACACTCTCCCAAATGTGTTGGGTCGAACCAATGTGACGGTGCCGGTTCCACTCGTCTCGAAAGACGACTCTCATCCAGTACGTTCCGGTCCCCGCCGAGTTCCAGGGAAGCCGGGCAGGCGGCCCATTCCCGGTTAGCGGCAGCCAGATCGCCGGCTTTGCTAGTGGTTCAATCGAATCAGACGGCACGATCGGGGTGGGGTTCGAGTCCGGGGACCAGAAGTTCGAGCTGGATATGGATGGACACGTTAACCCTGACGGGTCCGCGCAAGGAACCGTGGAGGGCTACAACGGCGTGCAGTGGCAGATCGACTAGGGCTCGCTGAAATGCATGAGCACCGACTTCATCCTGGAGAGCTAGAACAGTGTAAGTAGGCCCTTTGACCTGGCGCTCATCCGTACCTCGGTTACGACTGCGGGCGGAACGGATCGCTTGGCCTACTGGACGGTCAGCAATCCATGCATGTTGGCGTGGTACTTACAGTGAAACGGGTAGGTGCCGGGCGTCGTTGGAGCGGTGAAAGACTGCATGCCGCCGCCCCCAGATACCCGGATGTCGAACAGGCTGTTCTCGTCGGCGGTGACGGTGTGATTTGGGTCGTCCTTGTTCACGATGGTCAGCTGCTGACCGGGTCTGACAGACGAGGGCACGGTGAACGCCATCTTCGAAATAACGATCTGGCTGTCGGCGGGTTGGGCGCCGGGTGAATTTGGCGCTGACGTCGAGGGCATCTCTGTGATTGAGGACTGCCCGTTCGGGCTTGTGAAAGCAGAAGTCGGCGGCGATTCGTGGGTTCCGTCGCACGCAATCAGTACCGCAGCAGAAAGCAGAAATGACGAGATTAGCGTCGCGATGCGTGTCATGTTGTTGCTTTCTCCCTCGGTAAGCCGCTGTTGCTGACGTCGACTTCTTCGGCAGCGTAGGAATTACGTTAACGACCACGTCGCGCAGGCGGGGGCGAAGCGCATAAGGCAGTTGTAGGGTCGTGGCTTACGCATGCCCCTCGTCAGGACTGAATCGCCCTGGAAATGCTGGAGGCTCCTGACCTTGGAAACGAGGATGCAGGTATGCCGAAAGAACAGTCTCCTGGGAAGCCGACGACACGCCGATACAGTCCGGAAGAGAAGGCCGCCGCGGTGCGGATGGTGCGGGCGTTGCGCGCCGAACTGGGTACCGAGCAGGGAACCGTGCAACGGGTAGCCCGCCAGCTCGGCTACGGCGTCGAGTCGGTACGGATGTGGGTGCGCCAGGCAGATATCGATGAAGGATTAGCTCCAGGGGTATCGACCGCAGAGTCGGCGCGGGTCAAGGAACTCGAGCAAGAGAACCGAGAACTCAAGCGCGCCAACGAGATTCTGAAGCGAGCGGCCAGTTTCTTCGGGGCGGAGCTCGACCGCCAACACAAGAAATAGTCGACTTCATCGACGACAACCGCGAGGAGTTCGGGGTCGAGCCCATCTGCACCGTCCTGCGATCAGCAGGGGTGTCGGTGGCTCCGAGCACCTACTACGCGGCCAAGTCCCGCGCTCCGTCGCAGCGGGCCCAGCGTGACGCCGTCCTGGGTCCGGCCCTGGTCCAGTTGTGGAAGGACAACTACTGCGTCTACGGGGCGCACAAGCTGTGGAAAACGGCACGCCGGGCCGGTCACGACGTGGGCCGCGATCAGGTTGCCCGGCTGATGCGGGCCGCCGGCATCGAAGGGGTGCGTCGCGGCAAACGGGTCCGCACCACCAAGCCCGACCCTGGCGCCGGGCGGCATCCCGATCTGGTCAAGCGCAACTTCACCGCGACTGCCCCCAACCAGTTGTGGGTCACCGACCTGACCTACGTCCCGACCTGGGCCGGCGTGGCCTACGTCTGCTTCATCACCGACGCGTTCAGTCGGATGATCGTCGGCTGGCGGGTCGCGTCGAACATGCGGACCACGATGGTGCTCGACGCGATTGAGATGGCCCGCTGGTCACGCGGAAATACGTTGCCGGGCTTGACATGTCACTCCGACGCCGGATCGCAATTCACGTCCGTTCGCTACGGTGAACGCCTCGCCGAGATCGGTGCGGTGCCCTCCATCGGATCGGTCGGGGACAGCTTCGATAACGCCCTGGCCGAGACGGTGAACGGATACTACAAGTCTGAGCTGATCTACGGACCGGCCCGCACCGGCCCCTGGAAGACCGTCGAGGATGTCGAACTGGCCACCCTGAGCTGGGTGCACTGGCACAACACAGCGCGTCTGCACGGCTACCTCAACGACCTACCGCCCACAGAGTTCGAAGCCATCTTCTACGCTACGAAACGGACCGACCAACCCCTGGTCGAAATCCAATAGCCCGAGCCTCCACCAGAACCAGGGCGTTTCACCGCCGATGAGTTATTCCCAGTGCGTTCCCAGCCGCTACCAATTACAAACCAAGGCGGCGGTGGTAAGCCTGCCTGTACTGCAAAACCGTTTCGCTCGGGGGCCAAGCACCGAAGGAAAACCCGACCGGAGGGGGAGAAATGCAAAACCGATGGCTCAAGTGGCAGGCCGCTGCGATAGCGGCGAGCGGCATCGTCACTCTCGGCGCCATAGCTGTAGCGCAAGCCCAACAACAGCCAGCCTCGGGAATGTCCTCCGAGCAAACCACTACCTCGACGACTCCCTTGCAAGCATCCCCGACCATGAAAGCGACGCGACCCTCTGGCTTCTGACGCTCGCGGGAGCCGCACCCTGGACTCTTGCGACGAGGGGGTGCCACCACCGCCCTGCCGGGTGGTCGCTCTGCCGATTAGGCACTGTGGAAAAGGGTCTGTACGACTCTGGGACATTTCAACCGCACGCCGAGATTCGGTCTGTTTCAGGGGGTTTGGGCTGGTGAGGTCCCGTCGGGCGGCCTGGTCGATGCGCACCATCCCGTGCGGTTGGTTGTGGGAAAAGGGTGCGTGAGTCGGAGTCGGGTCGGGAGCGGCGTTGGTGTTCGGAGGCGTGTCGGATGAAGTCCTATCGAGCGCACGGACGGCTAACCCGCTGCGCGGTGAGTTAACTATCCGAACAGGTTGTTAGACCGCACGCTTTCGAATGTCGCCGAGTAATTGGACATCGCGGTGATTGCCCGCTCGATGTCTCCGCCGAAGAGTCCTGCCTGGAGGAGGTGCGGACGAACGCCGCGACCGCCGCATTGGCCTTTGGTCAGTTGTTCGTCACGTCTCTTCCCCAGACCGCGCCCTTGGGGTCGGTTAGTGTGCACCAAGCATCTGAGGAGCACGCGCTGGCCACCTTCACCACCTGGCCGGTGTTCAGTACGCCGATCTTGTGTCCACCTTGGTCGCTCGGTTTGTCGTACAGATCCGTATCGGCGTTCACTGTTGCCGTCTGTTGCGCTGCCGCCGGACCTTGACTGGTGGGGCAAGTCCAATGCTCATGCTGGGCGCTCCAAGTCCCGCCACCGGTGTTACCGCCTTTTGCGGCTTGGCCATACGCAAACCCTGCCATTGGGTCGATTTGGCCCGTGATGTGGTTCGTGACATCACCCCAGTTGATAGTGAAATCAATATTTGGATAGGGATTTGCAGGTACCACTCCAGGGCCGGTGGCGTTGCCGAACTTGACCTTTCCGCCTTCATAGACGGATTTGGCCGGTCCCGTGGGGTGGGTGCCGGACCAATCGACGGTGTACACCGAGCCATCGCTAAGGTCGATAGTCAGAACGGGCGAGTCTAACGTGCAGGAGGTGGGATCAGCCTGCGCCGCCGGGCCTGGGACGGCGATGAATCCCACCGCGCCGATCGCCGTGGCGGCGGCGAACATTTTGGATGCGCCTATAAAAGATAATTGCATGGGAACTTTCTCCGTTACTCGATTTCACCCCCGACCGTGCACAACAAATTAACAGGCAGTGGAAGCTCAGTATTCAGTTTGGTAGAACTAATACGGACGCTAATAAGTCTGTCGTACAGGAAACTGGCAGCAAATCTGCGGCGATGCCGCCTCTGTATCTACCTCGGCCCGCCACCGTTCGGGATTGGTCGCGGCAGAGAGGTGGCCGTCACGGCCGCAGGTCAGCCGCAGGCTCGATTGATTGCCGCCAACGCTCTGCAGGGCTCACCGGGGGAGGTCACCGCCGGTGGACTTAGACGTTCGACCAGCGGCCGTGACGGTAGGGAAAATTTATGCCGGGTTCACCTAGGCGTCGACCCGGGGCCGCCTGCGGTCACAGTTTCGTCACTCGATCCCGATCTGGCAACTGTCAGAAATCTGACAGTTGACGCCGATAGCTTTCCGCAGCCCGCGGATTGTCGGTGGGGTGCTACAGAACCAAGACGAAGCACCGCCGCACTCGAATGCGCTCGTTTCAGAACGCGCCAGGGGTGGGAAACACAGAGTCGGCCCGCCACCCGTGGGCGTTGGGTGGCGGGCCGAAACACTTAGGTAGGACGCTCAGAACGGCGGCGCGGTCAGCCGATCGAGTCCCGGAACTTGATGGCCTCGGTCGCGATCTGGACCGCCTCCGCGATGTCCAGGACGGGCTGGATCTGCCACTCGGCGAACGGCGCGAACCTGGCGACGTCGGCCAGCTCGGTGGGGTTGTCGGTCTCGATCACCGCGTACCCGCCGTTGCCGTCGGCGCGGCCGAGGAACTGGTGATACGTCGTGCCCTCCGGCGGCGACCACTTCGAATACAGCGCGAGGATGCGTTTGGCGGCGGCCTCATTCTCGCTCGCGGAGCCGCCGAGTCGGAACGTCCAGGAAACCACGTATTTCATTGATTCCTCCTAGGTATAGCTGTCTGCACTGCTTGTTCGTGCGGAACCACCCATTCCGAGCACAGGCCCACCCGCACGCTGACAGTGTGCTCCGCGCGGCGTCGGTAATGGCCGAATGGCGAAAACTAGAAGCCTGTTCACATTGCATCAATGCCTGTTTCACATTGAGACGACGAGGTGGCGACGCAACTAACAGACAATTCGGCCCGCCACCCGTGGCAGTGGGTGGTGGGCCGAGGGGGAGACTTCGAGCTTAAGCCGGGTTGAGGAAGTGTCCGCGCACTAAATCGGGACGTGTCTGCGCCTCCGCCAATAGAACCGCCAGCTGCGCACACACCGCCGCCAGCGCCTGCAGAGTGTCCGGCCGTGCGGCGTGCACGTCGCACATTCCCATGTGCTCGGGCAGTCCCCAAGTGCGAGCCTCGAAAACCACGTCGAGGGGGTGAGCGTCGTTGGGATGCCAGTAGCAGAACCGTTCCACCTCGCCCCGGATATGGCCCGATGTCACCACGGCGTATGTGTCCCACCGATCGAGAGGCTCATGGTCGGTAGCCGGGATCTCGGGTAGCTCGCGGCGCTCGATGCGCACATCTGTGGCGGTCATCGCTGCGCCCACCGATCAATCTCGGCTGCCGCCTCAATCAGAACAGACGCCAACTCGCGGGCCTGGTCGCTGTTTAGCGGGCTGCCCTCGCCGAGGTCAAAGACAAAAATCTGCGGCGGCTCGATCGTCCCCGTTGTCGATGCTGCCGTCGACCCACTGAACGGCGCTGGGGCGCACCGTCAGGGCGTGGTCGGTCACCTTCCGTTGCGCCGCTTCGATCACTCGATATGGCTGCGGGTCGTCGGCTTGCCACTCGGTGTCGAGGGATTGGGCGCCGGGCGGGAGTGGTACAGGGGGAATGAAAGCAGTGGTCATGGCTACCTCTCAGGGTTGCCAGCTCGCCGATTGGATCAGGTCATATTGAGGTCATGCGGGCCGATTTGCACCGAAAAACCGCAGGTGAAACGTGGTGCGCGATACTGGGATTGAACCAGTGACCTCTTCCGTGTCAGGGAAGCGCTCTCCCGCTGAGCTAATCGCGCCTAAATGCTTGGAGGTGGAGACGGGAATCGAACCCGTGTGCACGGCTTTGCAGGCCGTTGCCTCACCACTCGGCCACTCCACCGCTGGGGTTGATGCGACTGCACCTCGAGCGGATGACGGGATTCGAACCCGCGACCCTCACCTTGGCAAGGTGATGCGCTACCAACTGCGCTACATCCGCAAGCCACGAGCGAGATCGTCGCCCGTCGCGAAGGACGACGATAGTCCACTCCAGCGTAGCCGCACAAATCCCTTCCGCTACTGGTCGAGCGTCCCTTCCGCTACAGGTCGAGCCGTCAAGCCCCTGGCCCCACCCCGTCATCTCCGGGCAGCTCGCGGGCTTGGGCGGAGGGCTACGCTCGCGCTCCCTGATACATGAATTGCAGAAGGTGAGTGAATTCTCAGCCGCCTGCCGCTCCGTGCTAACCTTCGACGTCGTCCCCGGTCTCGTAGCTCAGGGGGAGAGCGTCCGCCTCACACGCGGAAGGTCACTGGTTCGATCCCAGTCGGGACCACCCACATAACCGCAGGTTAGAGCAGTTTTTCAGGCCCGCGTGCCAGATATGTACCAGATCGTTCAGCAAAGATCTCAGCCAGCAAACGTGGTCTGGCGTGTTCGACGTCGTCCGCGACGGGGCGCCTCCCCGCGGATGCACACTTGGCGCCGTGGCTTGTGCCGTCGACGGGTGCGATCGACCGATGCGCGGCCGCGGCCTCTGCGCCGGGCATCTCCGCAAGCTGCAACGGCACGGCGCCCCGACGGCCGGCGAAGACCGTTCGTCGACGAACGGGTGGCCGAGCAGATGGGACGGGCCCGCGGTCCCGCCGGCCGGCCGGATGTATATCGGGCGGATGTACGTCGACCCAGGCGATCGCCAAGTGCCCGCGGGCACCGCAATTCAGGAGGACACATCCCCTGGAAAGCGGCCAGACCTTCGATAATGACCACCAGCAGTTGACCGGGGTGGCGTTTGTCGTAGCAGCCCGTCGGCAGCGTGATCCGCCAACCACCTAAGTGTCGTAGGTCGAGTGTGTGGCGGAACCGAAATTCAGACAACGGCTAGTGCTCGGCGGGCTCACGCAGCCCGTCGGCGTGGCCTGGGCAATCCAGAACAGCACACCGCCGCCGTGGCGACGTAACCTCCACCTGATGCTTGATACCGGCGTCGTCCCATGACGCGAAAGTCTCTGAAACGAGTTCGGTATCGCCGCCGCAGATCGGGCATGGATGGTCGGGTTCACGTCTGTGAAGTGACTCTATCGGCATGTCCATGTCCCGCACGGTAAACCCTGGTGGGTGTTGGAACGAGTGGCCGAAAGTCCTCGGGCGCGAGGCAGATCTTCTCTATTTGCTTCTGTCGCGCCGAAGTTGAATGGTCACGGTCCGGGATCATCCGATCCACATCGACTCCGGGAGGTCGTCATGTCAGGAAGCACCGTTGCTCGCGTCACCGAGATCAGCGCGAGGTCCGACACCAGTTTCCAAGATGCCGTGAAGACTGGCCTTGCTCGGGCCGAGCAGACGTTACGTGGTGTCAAGTCGGCCTGGATCAAGGAACAGTCGGTGGATGTGCAGAACGGCGGAATTGTTGCCTACCGCGTCAACATGCTGGTCACATTCGTCTTGGAATAGCAGCGGGCCGCCGCCACGGCTGTGGTAGAGAGCTAACCACTGGCTGTGCCATATTTCGCATCCCGCATGCGTGAAGCTGCCAATACGACCCAAGCAGGAGAACGAAATGTCCGGCTCCGAAACCCATCGTGGCATCTTGGTCGGCGTCGACCGATCAGCGTCGTCGATGGCGGCGGTCAACTGGGCGGCTCGCGATGCTGCGATGCGCAATGTTCCGCTAACACTCATGCACGTCATCGCACCGGTCGTGCCGGCGGTTGCGCCGTGGCCGGAGATTCCGATACCTCAAGACTATTTCGAGCGGCAGGACGACAAAGCGAGGCGAATTCTCGAAGACGCGCGCAGGGTGGTCGCCGACAGCACCCCCACCGTGCGGCACACCGCCATCGGCCCGCCGTTCGTGTACAGCGTGGTGGTACATGGCCCGACCGTTTCCACGCTCGTCAATGAGTCCAAGATTGCGGACATGATGGTCGTGGGATGGCGGGGCGACGGCGCGTTTGGACGGGTCCCGTTCGGCTCCGTCAGCACCGGCCTTGTGAACTATGCGCACTGCCCGGTCGCGGTCGTCCATGATGAGGCCCCGCCGCCCGCGCAGGCACCGGTGCTGGTGGGAATCGATGGTTCGCCCGCATCCGAACTGGCGACGGAGATCGCCTTTGACGAGGCCTTCCGCCGGGGTGTGGACTTGGTGGCACTGCATGCGTGGTCGGACGTCAGCATGTCGGAAGTGCCAGGTCTGGATTTCGCGGCCATGGAAGTGCAGGCACAAGAGGTGCTGGCCGAGTGGCTCGCCAGATGGCAGGAACGCTACCCCGATGTCACGGTGCGACGTGTGGTGGTGTGCGATCAGCCGGCTCGTCAACTTGTCGAGCACTCGGAGTCCGCACAACTCGTGGTCGTCGGCAGTAACGGTCGCGGCGGATTCGCCGGCATGCTGCTGGGTTCGGTGAGCACGGCCGTCGCGCATGCGGCGCGGGCGGTGGTGATCGTCGCCCGCCAGTCATAGCGGCGCATGCCGCCTTACCACCGTGGAAAACAGCATCGGCAGCCCCAAGCGCCAAGGAGCGGATCGCCGCCGACCTCGCAGAGCGATAGAGCTACCGCCGCCGCGTTAGGGCATTTTTCCAACAACCCGTAGAGAGCCATTTCGCCCGTTCGCGCCGGCTTCCGTTAATGGCGGCGACGGGTCCGACCGCCCCCCTCTCCCTGATCAGTAGCGTCCGATGATGCTGCGCGGCACCGAGACTGCGTCGTAGGACGTGCGACCGCGGCGACGCCGGCGAGGCGAGGGCGGCGGTAGTGGTGGGCCCGATGCCCGTGCCGTTGGCGCGTTGTCGGCCGCGGTCAACTTCGTGTGGCACGGCTTGCACACGCTGATGAGTCGGTCGTGCGGGTGTTCGTCGTGCGGGTTGTCGGCAAGCTGGTCGAGGTGGTGCACTTCGATCGCGATGAGGGTGCAGCCTGGCAGCCGTGCACGGCACCGTCCGCCGTCGCGGTTGAGGATCTGCCGGCGGGTGGCTTGCCATCGTCGTGTGCCTGTGCGCCTGGATGATTCGGTGCGGGGTCCGCTCCAGGGTTGCTTCGCGTGTTCAGGGCATCGTGCGCCGCCGTACACGAGGACCGTGCATTCGGCGCACACCCGCGGTGCCCTCATGCGCTGCGCTCGCCGGCATCACGTTCGATGACGTCGAATCCGCGGCACCGCAATGCTCGGGCGAGCGAAGCCCGGCAATATGGCGCGACCAGCCACACCTTGGCGTCGGGATCGTATCGGCGCCGCTGCCGGTCCAGCCCGCGGATCAGATCGACCGCCTCCTGGTTGAACTTCATTGACACGACGATGTCGTCGGCCGGCCCGAAGCATTCGATGAAGACGACATGCCTCTTGGTTTCTTCCATGATGTGTCCCCGATCGGGTAGGGCGCGGGCGATCCTGGGAGCCAAAACCGCCCGCGCCGTGGACTGTTACGAGCCGCCCGGTATGACGCCCGTAATCCTCACTACCGCAGTGGGTTTCGGCCATGCGAACGCCAGCCGCATAATGCACCTGAGATAGACCAGGTCTGAGGTGAAGCCGGGCCAAGGCGATACGACGATCTCGGCGTCTTCGCGTACCAGGACGAAGCTCAGTCTGCTTGGCGAACCGGGTCGGAACCTCGGGTGCATGCGAGTCTTCGACGTTGCCCTGATAGTCGACTTCGACGGCGGTGCGGGCTTTGGTCGCCAGGTTGGCGGCGCGTACCAGCACCAGGCTCTCGGCCTTGGTGAGCACCGGCGGCTCGGATGCCGACGCGATCACAGAGGCGACCGTCTCGGCGAGCTCGCGGCGCATCCGCGACTCAGACCCCAGGTTGGCGATGGACTGCAGGCCGAACTCCTCACGGTTGTCGTCGTCTTCAGACTCGACGCGCACCAGCACGAACCGGTTGCCCATCACCGAGATGACGGCATGTGCGCGGTCCCATGCGGTGGTGCACGCGCCGATCACGACGAGGCGACCTTCCCAGGTGAGTGTCCTGCCGCCGTCGGTGCCGACGTTGCGTTGGTAGCGGCCGTCGTGGATCTCCCGCAGTGCGGCTAACACCTCGGCGCGCACGTTGTGGTTCATCGACAACAACGTGGTGAAGTCCTTCACGACGAGCAGACCGACACCGTCTTTCTCGAGTTTGCGCAGCAGGCCGCCGGTTGCGTTGGCCGCCTTCTCTCTTTTCGATGTGGCCGACAGCAGCGCACCCGCCGACGAGATCGCTGACGTGACCTCTGCGCCCACACCTGAAAGTGACTGTGCCATCTCGGTTTTCGCGTTCCCTGAACCGGAGATGAGCATGAGCCACACCGGGTCGCCTTCATCGGCTTGCATGACGGCGGTGGCGAGCATGATGTCGAGCGCGTCGGTGTCGCAGGATTCTCCGAGCCACTTCCTAAATACGGTGTGCGCCGCCTCGATGGTGATCGACTGCGCTGACGTTTTCGGTTGCTTCGGCTGCTGGCCGTTTCCGCCGGCGCCGGGATCTTGGCCGGCTGCGTAGCGCCTGTACACGTCGCCCAGCTTGGCTTCGGCTTCCTCCCAGGTGACCGGGTAGGGGCAGGCGCCGCTGTGGAAGTGGGCTTCGGGGATCTGGCCGTCAGGCTGTTCGCACAACAACCAGCGCTGCCGGAACGTCGGCAACGCCTCAGTGAGGTCGAGGCCCGACTTGCGCAGTCGGCCCGCGTAGGCGACGAGTTCGTTGTGGCGGTGGCGGTGGCCGATCTTGGTGCTATTGGGGTCGGCGTGTTCGCGCAGAAAGTCCGCGCTGGCGTTGGTGTCCGCACCGGTGTCGGTGGCGTCGGTGTCCGCACCGGTGTTCGCGCCGTTCACGTTGGCGGCGGCCAGCAATATCGCGGCGACCTTCTCGGGCAGTTCGGCGATAGGTGCCCCGTTGCCGGTGTAGACGACGCCGGAGGCGTGCCTGGACCCTTCGGCGATCGCGTAGCCGCCGTCGCCGCGCACGTCGAGCTTGAAGCCGGGCATCGCTTTCTTGCTGTTGCCGATGCGCGTCGCGCTGTGGTCCCAGGTGAAGTACCGGTGCTCGCCGCGGCCGGTGGTGACGGTGTAGGTGTCGGGCAGGACGATGCCGTAGGCGTCGCACCACCGCTGCAGTTCCCCCGCCTCGTCCTCGTCGAGGACCACCAAGTTCGACGGCCCACAGGCGATGGCGATGTTGGCCAGCCCGCCACGTTTGGTCCACGCGAGTTTGATCATCCGCGGGGTGACGGTGGCTCCCCAGGTGCTCCATTTGACGGCGGGGTGCTTGCCCCGTTCCCCGTCGCACGGATTCTTGGGCCCGTGCAGCCCGATGCACTCCGGCTGGTCGGGGTGATCTGTCGGGAAGATGTGGAGTCCGCGCTCATGCAAGTCGTGGGCGGCCGCGACGAGCTCGGTTACCATCAAGGCATCTGCCTTGTTTGGTCGCCTGGTGGATTTCGGAGGGGCGCCGGTCGCTTGGTCGGCGCCTTTTCCATCAGTTGGTGACATCGGTGGCGCCTCCGTACGGCTGCAGCGCCTTGTCGATATCGGACAACCGGATTCGCAGGACACGATGCCCCAGCGTGTATGCCTGTAAACGCCCGTCTTTCAACATGTTTCGGACGGTCATCGGGTCGACGCCGAGGTAACGGGCGGCCAATCCGACACTGACGTAGCGGTCGGGAAGGACGGCGTCTTTTACCCGGCCGCGCCGGGTGGCGCGCTGGGTAGCGCGGTTGGCGCCGCCGTCGATGGACGCGACGGCCGCAAGCACGAGCAGTAAGGTCGGGTGTTTCACCGCGGAGCTCCTAGAGGTCTGTTGAACCTCCGGTGCCGCGGGGCGCCACTGCAAACCTGGCGCGGTCCCGTCTCCGGTGAAGGCAGATGGTCGCCTGGGATCGGTTGCGTCCCGGCGCCCAGATGCAGGTCAGGGCGCGCGGCCGATCGAGTGAGTCGAGTTTATATGCTTGCGCCGCTTAACGTTGCGCGACGAGCTCGCTCATCGCCGCGGCGACAACGCGATCACGGTCGTGCGCAGCATGCTGGTAGCGCATCGCCGCGCCAGCCGTGGTGTGCCCCAACCGCGCCATGAGCTCGACGAGGGTGGCGCCGGTGGCAGCGGCCAGCACGGCGCCGGTGTGCCGAAGATCGTGCCACCGCAGGTCGTCACGGCCGGCCGCGGCGCGCGCCTTGTGGTGGTCCCGGTAGAGCGCTTTGACTTGCAGCCAGCGGTTCGGGTCGGCCGCGGACGGGAACAGCAGCGCGCCGGCGCCGGGGCGGGTGTGCTCGATCAGGTGCGCACGGAACACCTCGATGAGGTGCGGCGGGATCGCGATGTCACGGGCGCCGGCCGCGGACTTGGGGGTGTCGACTTGCAGCCGGCCGCCGACACGCACAACACCGCGGCGTACACGTACAACACCGGTGTCGAGGTCGACGTCTCCGCGACGGAGCTCCAGAACCTCACCGAGCCGCATCGCCAACCACGACGAGCAGATCACCGCCAGCCGCAGCCGCTCGGGCATCTTCGCGACGATCGTCTCAAGCTCGGCGAGGGTGGCCGGCCTGATCGGATGCACGCGTTTGGCGGTGCCGGCGCCGCGGACACGGCACGGGTTGACGTCGATGAGCTCGTCGTCGACCGCGGCCGCCAGGATCGTCTTCAACAGGCTGTAGCAGTGCGCCCGCATCGTCGGACGGTCGACGAGGCAGCCGGCATGCCAGTTGCGGATGTCGGCCGGTGTGATCGTCGACAGGATGGCGTCACCGAACGCGGGCACGAGCTCGCGGGCCAAGATCTGCGCGTAGTGGCTGCGGGTGCGGTCCTTGATCGGCCGGCCGCCGACTTGGCGTGTCGCCAACCAGTCGGCGGCGTAGGCGCCGAACGTGACCTTGGTGGGCTCGACGATTTTTGCGTCGACACCGCGGCGCCGATCGGTCAACCACATTTCGGCGGCGACCTTGGTGGGGAACGTCGCCGGCGCGACGATCGTCGAGCCGCCAGCGCCCACGTAGCGGGCCTGGAAGCGGGCCGGACGGCAGCCTTCGGACGCTTCCGAATCCGCGGCGCTTGCTCATGGGTGCCCTCCCTTGTCGGCGCCGGCTAACGGGTCGGCGTGCCAGATCCGTGCCAGATGAGATTCAATACGAGCTATTACGAGATTATACGAGATTGACTTGTACCGTCTTCATAGAACCAGGTCGAAGCCGGTTTTGCGCTGCTCACGGCACTAGTCTAGCAAACGGTGCTCACTGGTTCGATCCCAGTCGGGACCACCATCTAAAAGCCACGTTGGGGGCTCATTTTTCTGCACCATTCGCCCCATTCGCTGTGCGAGCGGCGACTTCTGGGCGGAATCCCTCAGTGTCGCGTCGAACGCCGACAAGCGCCGACGACCGGCCTGCCACTGCCCACGTAGTCGCTGCGACCACGCGACCCCGCCTGTTTCCGGATCTGGTTGCACGAATGATGAGCCGGAGCAACGAAGCGGTGTCACGTCGATGCAACGCACACCGCGTGTGGAAATCGGGAGTGGCCCAGTTCAGCGCCGGGATCACTCAGGCCCGTGCGCAAGCTACTGACCGAAGCCACACGCGCAGTCAGAGCAGTGAATCGAACTCCAGCTACAGCCTTGCCGAGGTCTGGCGGCCTCGAGTAGCGCTTCGTTGCGCGCCAGACACTTCCGCCTGACATCGGGTTATGGTGACGTCATGAACACCCACCGAGTTCCCGGTGGGGCATGAGAAGTATTGCGGCGCAACCAAGCTCGTGCCGACGCTTGGTGCCTATATAGAGCCATGGACCATGCTCGGGCACGGTGGGTCATCGAGGGTTGCTCGCCCAGAATCAGTTTGTCTGCAGTTGCCACCGTTGCGTGCCGAAGGTGCTCGTGGCACAGGCTGTCCAACGGGGATACAGTTCCGTCGGCGACCCGAACATCTCGTTCTGCGCCGTAGACCCACATCTGGTCAGCCGATCACCGGGAGCCCTGCCATGTCGATGACGCCGAAGGCGCCGACTCCGGCACCGCCCGACACCCTGACCGCCGCGCGGGTCGCAGCGGCCCCGGTTGATGAGGTCATCGGCTGGCTCGACAGCTCCGCGCAGGGATTGTCCAGCGCTGAGGTGTCCGCGCGACGGGCGCGCTACGGCCCGAATGCCGTTCGAACCCATCATGTCAAAGCGCTCGCGGTGTTCGGGCGCCAGCTGCGCAGCGCCGTGCTGATCCTGTTGGCGGGCACCGCTGCCGTCTCCTATTTCCTCGGTGACAGCCTGCAGGCGATCATCATCGGGGTGATCCTGGCGGCCAGCATCGGTCTGGGCTTCATCAACGAGTACCGCGCCGAGCGGGCCGCCGCAGCCCTGCACTCGGGGGTGCGCCACACCGCGGTCGCCCGGCGCGACGGCGCTTCCGCCGCCATTGATGTCACCGAACTCGTCCCCGGTGACGTGATCCGGCTGTCGCTGGGCGAGGTCGTACCCGCGGACCTGCGATTGATCGAGGTCACCGATCTGGAATGCAACGAGAGCATCCTGACCGGGGAATCGATGGGCTCGGAGAAGTCGCCCCAACCCGTGCCTGCCGATGCCGAGCTGGCCGAATCCGCCGATCTGGCGTTCATGGGGACGATCGTCAGCGCCGGCGAGGGGACCGGGGTGGTGTACGCCACCGGCCGAAGGGCGGAGTTCGGGCGCATCGCCGCCGGCTTGGGTGAACGGCAGCCCGAAACCGACTTTCAAGTCGGCCTGCGCAAGTTCTCTTATCTGCTGCTGCAAGTCGCGATCGCGCTGACGGTGCTGATCTTGGTCAGCAATCTGCTGCTGCGTAAACCGGTGATCGATTCGGTGCTGTTCTCGCTGGCGATCGCGGTCGGCATCACGCCACAACTGCTGCCCGCGGTGGTCAGCGCCAGCCTGGCGACCGGGTCGCGGCAACTGGCCAAAGCCAAAGTGCTGGTCAAACGCTTGGTGTGTATCGAAGACCTGGGCGACATCGACATCCTGATCACCGACAAGACCGGCACTCTGACCGAGGGCCGCATCAGTTTGGTCGACGCGATCAGCCCCGCAGGTGCGCACAGTGATTCGGTGCTGCGGCTCGGGCTGCTAGCCACCGATGTCGACCCGGAGTCGGGCGGGGTCGGTGCCAACGCGTTGGACGCTGCGCTGTGGGAATCCCCGCAGGCGAAGGACCTGGTGGGTGCTGGCGTGCAACGCGTCGCGAGCGTGCCGTTCGACCACAACCGCCGCGCCACCTCAGTGCTGGTCGACGACAACGGGAAACGGGTGTTGGTGCTCAAGGGGGCACCCGAGCAGGTGTTGGCCCGATGCCAGAGCACGCCGGATTCGACCCAGGACACCCTGGACGCGTTGTTCTCCGCTGGGCGCCGGGTTGTCGCGGTGGCCGCCAAACCGGCGGCCGAGCTGACCACGATCACCGCCGAGGACGAGTCTGATTTGATGTTGGCCGGGTTCGTGGTCTTCGCCGACGAACCCAAGACCGCGGCGCGGCAGTCCCTGGCTCAGCTGGCAGCCCTGGGCATCGAGTTGAAGATCGCCACCGGCGACAACCCCCGGGTTGCCGAAAAGGTCTGCGCCGATTTGGGTTTGACGTCGAAGGGCACCATCACCGGCGCTCAACTGGAGTCGCTAGGCGACGACGAGTTCATCGCCGCCGCGCAGAACCACACCATCTTTGCCCGTATCTCCCCGGAGCAGAAGGCACAGCTGATCACGTCGGCGCGGCATGCCGGGCGATCGGTCGGGTTCCTCGGTGACGGTGTTAACGACGCGCTGGCCTTGCACGCCGCCGATGTGGGGATTTCGGTGGAGAGTGCTACCGACGTCGCCAAGGATGCCGCCGATGTGGTGCTGCTGGAGAAGGACCTCGGTGTGCTGGCTACCGGGGTGGCCGAGGGTCGGCGGATTTTCGCGAACACCATCAAGTACGTGTTGATGGGCACCTCGAGCAATTTCGGCAACATGTTCAGCGCCGCCGCCGCCTCGGCGTTACTGCCATTTCTGCCGATGCTGCCGAGCCAGATCCTGCTGAACAATCTGCTCTACGACAGCTCGCAACTCGCCATCCCCACCGACCGCGTCGATGAGGAACAACTACAAGCACCGTCGCACTGGAACATCGCCTTCATCCGACGGTTCATGCTGACCTTCGGCCCGATCAGCTCGCTGTTCGACTTCCTGACGTTCGGGCTGATGTTAGGCGTGCTGCATGCCGGCGCCACCGAGTTCCGCACCGGATGGTTCGTGGAATCGCTTGCCACCCAAACGTTGATCATCTTCGCCATCCGTACCCGAAAGGTGCCCTTCTTCCGCAGCCGAGCCAGCGTGCCGTTGACTATCACCAGCCTGACCGTAGTTGCTGTCGGCGTCTTGATCACGATCTCGCCGCTGGCTCACCCCCTCGGCTTCACGGCGCTGCCGTTACAGTTCTTCGGCGCGCTCGTCGCGTTCGTCGTCGTCTACCTGATCCTCGTCGAGTTCACCAAGAAGTGGTTCTACGCCGAGCCGATCCACCCCGGCGGGCCGCCGCGTCGCACCCGCGGCCGCGAACATCGCATTCATCGGCGTGCCGCACGGTTCAGTCACCCCGGCGCCATCGCCGTACGCACCTGAACGATGAGAAGCCTGTCGAGCTGCATGCGGCCGGCGAGCTGTCGTCACGCCCGACGCCTGTCGATGCGCCTCTGCGGCAAGCTGGTTCGTGACGGTGACAAATTGCCGGCCGGGCTGCAAGTAGGGGCGGCCCGACGGGTTGCGGCTCCTACGGCCGGTGAGACGACGGCGGTGACCTTCATATCTCACTAAACAGCGGAATCGTTCATTGTGCCTGACGAGCGTCACGCTGCGATGGTTGTCCCGTCGGCGACCGACACCGGCCGGCCTCGAACCCGTCGCACACGCGATCGCCGGGGTCGACCGCAGCACCTGGCGGATGCCACCGTTGACTCTGTTGCAGCCCGTCACATGGTCAACCGGCACCCGACTCGGCATGCTCGCGCTACGCGGCTACCTCGTCATCGGCGCCGTGCTGCTCGTGGTGAAAGCCAT
Organism: uncultured Actinomycetota bacterium; assembly: GCA_963813275.1. GTDB lineage: Bacteria > Actinomycetota > Actinomycetes > Mycobacteriales > Mycobacteriaceae > Mycobacterium. The sequence goes on from CAWEYH010000014.1 coordinate 1,506,562, forward strand.
CCAACTCGGCCGCGGATAGCCCCACCGACGGCTCAAATACGTTGCGCTCCGGCGGGTACGCCGCACACGATCATCGACGTCGCCACCACGCAGTCGCCACGGCGACCAATTTTCTTGTCCGCCAGTGGATCGTCCGAAGCGAGCCGCGGCCTCGCGACATCCGCGTACTGAAGCTCACCACACGGTAAGTTGGGTGAGGGTCGACTGGTGACAAGATTCGCTGCAGAAGTCGCTCAATCCAATCGAGTTGCGTGCCAACTGTCAGGTGGGTGGTAAACGCCGATATCATCACGCCCCGGCCGCAGGCGCGCCGCTGTACTGGAGAAACTCTGAAAGAAGGGTGGCGTGGACGCCGCGCTCCTTGATCAACAGCGCAGCGGAGACGATTATCCGCTCGTCTTCTCGAAGGGCCGGGAGCTAGGTTTGCCAGTCGTTGGAGCCGTCGTGCCTGGAGTAGGTGCCGGTGGAGTTCTTCACGACGATCGGATCACCGGCGCCGAAGTTGTCGAAGAACCACCTTGCGTTGCTGGGGCTGATGTTGATGCAGCCATGGCTGACGTCGCGCTTGCCCTGGTCATCCACTGACCACGGAGCGCTGTGTACGAAGTCGCCGCTGTCGTCGAAGCGCACGGCTAGCTCGACCGTCGTCTTGTATCCGTACGTCGAATTGACCGGAACGCCGTAGGTCGAGGAATCCATCACTACCGAGGGCATCTTCTCTTGGACGTAGTAGGTGCCGTTTGGGGTTTGGTGGCCGCCGGCTGCCATCCCCATCGACATCGGAATGGTCTTCTCCACGGCCCCGTTGCGGGTGACGGTCAGTTGGTGCGTGGCGTCGTCGGCCGTGGCCACCAGGCTGTCTCCGGTTTGGAAGCTGGACACTGTGCCACCCGCATCGACGGTCACCGCGGTGTGCGCGGGCCAGAAGTTCAGCGGGCGCCAGCGCAGCTGCGTGGGCGTCATCCAGTAGAACTTGCCGGGTACCGGCGGGACCGAAGAGACGTGGACGGCGCTTTCGGCTGTGCCTGAGTCATCGACGAGCCCCGGGAAATTGATGATGATCGGCTGGGCCACACCCACGGTCGACCCGTTGGCAGGGACGACCCTCGGCGGCCCGAATGGCGCCGCGCCAGTGAACGGTGTGGGGTCCTGTCCCGCAGCAGCGCCCGCGACAACCCCTGGATCGCCGGGAGCGGGATCCGCCAGCGCGGGACCCGTGCCCAGCACCAGCACCCAGCCCAATATCGAGGCCACTCCGGCTGCCTTCAGAGCGGCGAAGAAGGTTCCCCTCGTCCAGCCAGCCATATATACATCCCTCCAGTCACTTCGTGGAACAGTCTCGCATAGCGCCCAGTCCAGCTACTTCTTCCGAGTGATCCCAGTCGGGACAACCACGAAACTCCGCTAGTCACCCCACCTGGGGCTCGGCATCAGCGGCGCAGCTCTGAACTCGCCAACGCCGCCGCCGTGCAACGTCAACAACATCGCGCCGTCGACGTTGGCTTACGTTCGCCTGTTCGAGAACTGCAATTGCACTGTGTATGAGCTTGAGGATCACTATGTACGGATCACTATGTACTTTGTGCCGCAAGGATTTTCACAGTGCGCCGCATTAGTTTACACAGACAGCCCGAGTACCGTTAAGCGAACTACGCGTAGTGGGTCGGTGCGAATCCATTCAGAAGGAGCACATGCCATGCCTAGACTCGCATCTCAAATCTGCTTCGTTGCTGGCGCTTGCGCGGTGATCGCTGCCGCGCCAATCGGTTCTGCTGCGCTTTTCCAAAGCGCTGGAACGAATCTCGATCCGCTCAGCAGTGGGGCGTCTGCGACATCGACAACTCCGTCGACCCTGCCTCCGATCCCGATGGCCGTACCCGCGATCAAGGGGCCCGCGCCACTTCCCAAAGAAGATCAAGGTCTACCCTGACGTGTCGATGCCCTGAGCTAGCGCAACCGTTGTGGTGAAAGCGCCTGCTATCCAAGGTCTTCCGTTGTCGTAAACCGGATCACCCGGCGGCGTTGGGCCGCAACGGCGGGCACGTGCCCCCATAGTCGGATATCAACTCGAAGTGCCAGATCTCGTTCGCATAGATCTGGCACAGCCCGAAGGCCGAGCTGTTGGGGATGAGCCAGTCATCAGCCGCCGTCGGACCGACGTCGACGGCCTTGCCGAGAACATGCTTGGAGACCTGCGGGGACGCGACGTACTGGCTGGCGATGTCGGCGCTGCCGTAGCGGGCGACTGCGTCGTCGAACAGGCGCTGCTGGAACTCTGCCGACCGCCATCCCGACGTGAGGCCCATGGTGATGCCGTCCGCCGCGGCACTGCTGGTGGCCCGCTGGACGGCGTCCAGCAGGGCCGGGTCGAGTTGGTTCACCGCGGGGCTGGAGAGGTCGAACGGGCTGAGCAGCTGGCTGTCGGGGATCCAGCCCTGGGAGGTGTCGTCCGCCGAGGGTCCGATCGCCGTCGTGTCACCCGGTGCAGCGACTGCGGGAGCGGCGGCGCCGATGCCCGCAAGCGCCAGGATCAACACCGTCTCCGCCACCAGAAGCCTGTTCCGAATCATCAGCCCATTGTCGGCTACGGCTTGGGCGGCTGTTCACGCCGCACCAGTCGTATAAGCCGATGATCAGACGCGAGTGGTGATCGCGTGGACCGCAAAATCAGCGGCCTGGTCGGCCATTCCGTTGTTCTTGTAGGCGCTGTGGGCGGCGCGGTCGCGGCCATCGGGAAAGCAGATCGGGTCACCCGGCGCGCACATCTCGACGGTCTTGGCCGTGTAGAGATGACCGATGGTGATGGGCGGCGCGTCGTGGGCGACCAGATTCAGGAACCAGTCCGACGGCGTGCCGAACAACACCACGGCCGCGACGTGCGAGGCGATCGCGGGCGGCAAGGTGCCTGCGACGCCGTCGGGCAGCACGACTCCGTCCGGCACCGTGTCGGTGGTGGTGTAGCCGGCTACAGCCGCACCCTGCGAGTAGCCGCCGAGCACGATCTTCGTGTTCGCACAGCTGGCTGCGATCGCCTGGATCTTGTTGGCCGCGTCGGCAATTCCGTCAGCCGCTGCCTGGAAATCCAGCGACGCAGGGTAATTCACTCCGTACGCTTCGACGGACTTGCCGCCCAAGCGAGCGCTGAGAGCGTCGACAAACGACTGCCCGGTCGCGCCGACACCCGGCGCTTCAAATGTTCCGCGGGCGAAGACGACTTCGACATCTGAGCAGGACGAGCCATCGGCGGCCGCTGCCAGCCCACTAGCCTGCGGCCCGAGCAAGGCTGCGACCGAAACGACGGCGACTGCAATCCAGCGCAGCGCCCGGGGTAGAGACGTGGCATGAGATCTGGTTCTCCGCATCGTCGGCTCTTTTCGCTCGGTGAGGGTCGCTCATCCGGAGAGAACCTTCTGGGTCCCCGAATTTGTTCCATGCCGATGCCCGTCGCTGCGCGGTTAGGGTGATCGCCATGACGGAAACAGAGGCCTTGCTCACCCGGATCGCAGGGCTGCAGCGGCAGGCGGCGGCGTTGCGGCTGATGCCGTGGCCAAAGTGAGTGACCGCGCCCGTTCCCGCACGTTCGTTGTGACGGGCGCCGCATCGGGCATCGGCCTGGCGACTGCCCAACGACTGCTTTCTGAAGGCGGCACCGTCGTCGGCGCCGACCTCGCCGCGCCACCCGACCTGGGCGAGCGGTTCACATTCGTAGCCGCCGACGTGTCCGACGAAGCTGCGGTCGCCGCCGTCTTCGCTGCCGTGCCCGATCGACTCGACGGCGTCGTCAACGCCGCCGGGATCGCCAGCGGCGGGCCCGTCCACATGCTGGAGAAGGCCGAATGGGACCGGGTGATCGCGATCAACCTCACCGGCACGTTCCTGGTGGCCAAGGCCGCCCTGTCCCGGATGATCGAGCAGCCGCGAGTCGGCGGGGAGCGCGGCTCGATCGTCACTCTCGCGAGCATCGAAGGGCTCGAGGGGACGGCAGGAGGCAGCGGCTACAACGCCTCGAAGGGCGGCGTCGTGCTGCTCACCAAGAACATCGCGCTCGACTACGGTCCGAGCGGCATTCGCGCCAACGCGATCTGTCCGGGATTCATCGCAACACCCATGTTGGACAACGTCTTCCGATTGCCTGGCATGGAGGGTCCCCTGAACGCGATCACCAACGAGCACGCGTTGCAACGGCTGGGCAGGCCCGAGGAGATCGCGGCCATGGCGGCCTTCCTTCTATCGCCGGACGCGTCGTTTGTCAGCGGGCAGGCGATCGCCGTCGACGGCGGCTACACCGCGGGCCGCGACCACGGAGTGGTTGCGCTCTTCGGCTTGCCCGAGTGAATCGGTCTGAAGTAACCCGTCAGCTGGGATAGATGATCGACTGGTATTCGATGTACGGATCGACGCCCTCGGGTCCGCATTCGCGGCCGATACCGGACTTCTTGAAGCCGCCGAACGGTGACTTGAAGTCCAGCAGCAGCGGCGAGTTGATCGGCACGGTGCCGGTGCGCAGCCGGGCGGCAATCTGGGCACCGTGCTCGACGTCGGCCGTCCACACCGACCCCGACAGGCCGTAGTCGGAATCGTTGGCGATCGCCACGGCGTCGTCTTCGGTCTCATACGGGATGACCGACAGCACGGGACCGAAGATCTCTTCGCGGGCGATGCGCATCGCGTTGTCGACGTTGTAGAACACCGTCGGCTCGATGAACCAGCCCTTATCCAGGTGCGCCGGCGTCCCGCCGCCGACCGCCACCTTGGCGCCCTGCTCCTTACCCGAGTCGAGCAGACCGACGATCTTGTCGCGCTGGCGCTCGGCGACGACCGGGCCGACGGCGGTCTCGGGATCATTCGGGTCACCGACGGCCATCGCGCCCACGCCGGCCGCGAGTGCGTCGACCAACTCCTGGTATCGCGACCGCGGCGCAAGGATGCGTGTCTGCGCGGCGCAGGCCTGCCCGTTGTTCATCAGCCCCGACATGATCAGGTTCTGCAGTTGTCCCTCGAGGTCGACGTCGTCGAGAACGATCGCCGCGGACTTCCCGCCGAGCTCGAGCGTCACGCGCTTGATCTGCGCGCCGCACAGCTCGCCGATGCGCGCGCCCGTCGCCGTCGACCCGGTGAAGCTGACCTTGTCGACACCGGGATGGGTGACGATGTGCTCGCTGGCCTCGCGTGACGCAGTGACGATGTTGATCACGCCTGGCGGCAGCCCCGCCTCCAGCACGGCGTCGGCCAGGAGGTAGGGGTCGAGCGCCGTCTCGGGTGCCGGTTTGAGCACCATCGTCGAGCCCGACGCCAGGCACGGGCCGAGCTTCATCGCCATGATGTACAGCGGCACGTTCCACGGAATGATGCCCGCGCACACGCCAACTGGAGCCCGGCGCACCACGACCTTCTGGCCCATCGCGCCGACGCGCTCGTCGCTCCACGGATAGCTACGCGCGATGTCGGCGTAGGTGTCGAGCACCATCGTGGCCGCGAACACCTGCATCCCCAACGACTGCTGTGCCGGCGAGCCGTTCTCGTTCGTGACGATCTCGGCGATCTGCGCGCCGCGCTTCTGCAGCGCCTGCGACAGCGCGGCGATGGCGTCGGCCCGTTCCTCCGGCGTCGAGTTGGGCCAGGGGCCACTGTCGAACGCCTCCCGCGCCGCGGCCACGGCACGGTCGATGTCGGCCGGTGACCCGTCGGGTGTGCGGGCATACACCTCTTCGGTGATGGGAGAGATGACGTCAATGGTGCGGTCACTGGCTGGGGCCACCCACTCGTTGCCGATGAACAGCCGGTCGCGCGTTTCCATGGCGGCACTCCGATCGCAATGTGATGTGGCCTGATCGTAAGGCTGTAACAGATCGGTTAGTGCAGCGATCTAAATGTTGGAACCGGATCGCCGCTCCGCCACAAGCGTCGTTTCGGCCCACCAAGAAGCACAGCGGCACCTGCTGGTCCATTTCCAGTGTCGGGGGAGATGGCTGCGAAGCAGCGGTGGCGGTTACCGCCACCCTCATTCGAGACCAGAGGAGTCGATACCCAAATGCGTGCCCCCCTCCAAACTTGCTCCCGGCGAACTGTCGCCGCTGTGCTGGCGTCGGGAGTCGTCATTTCCATGAGTGCGCTCACCGGGGGAGTCGCGCCGGCATTCGCCAAGCCGGGCCACGATGATCCGGTCATCCCGATCGTCCCGACGACCGAGGTCGTCGCTCCGCCCGAGGCGCCACAGGTGGTTCCCCAGGAGCAGGCGCCGGTTGAGGCTCCACGCGCTCCGAAGGAACCGCCGGCGCCGCCGAAGGTGGACACGCCGCCCCAGCAGGCGCCGGCTCCGGAGATCCAGGCGCCCGCACCGCAACCCGAGCCACCGGCTCCGCAGCCGCAGGCACCCGCTCCGCAGGTCGACGCACCGCAGGCCCCGCAGGTCGAGGTCCCGCCCGCGCCGCCGAAGAAGGAGCAACCGCGCGTGATCGATGCGCCCAAGCTCGACACGCCGAAGGCGGATCCGCCCAAGGTCGACGCGCCAAAGGTGGACGCGCCCAAGGTCGACGCGCCAAAAGTGGACGCGCCCAAGGTGGACGCACCGACGTCGAGCGGGCCGAACGCAGACGTGCCGAAGGTCGACGCCCCCAAGGTCGATACGCCCGTACCCCCGGCGGCGGCAGATCAGCCCGCCAAGCCGGCCGACCCGAACCTGGACGGACAGCCCCCGAAGAACGTCGCGCCCGGCCAACCGTCCGAGCCTGGCTCCGACGCTGCCGCCCCCGACAAGCACGGGCCCCCCGCGGCTGACGCGGCGAAACCGGGCACCGACGGCTCACGTGACGCCCAAGGTGCCGACCCCTCCGACCCGTCGACGATCTCGAAGGCCGCACAGCGGATCCCGGCTGCCGCGCCCGACACACTGAAGGCGCCCGAGCAGGACATCCAGGTCGCCAAACAGTCGACACCGGTTGAGCTGAAGCCGGAGCCTGCGAAGAAGGACGATGTCGACTTCCTGTCGAGCGCGGTCAACCTGGAAAGCAAGACAAAGCTCGGACCGTTCGAGTCGGAATTCAAAGTGGGATCGGACTTCTCGGTCGGCAGACCGAGATCGAGACCGCGATCACGACCACGACTGGGACTGGGACAAGAAGGACTGGGACAAGAAGGTCCGTCAGTGGGATCGCCGGTGGATCGATTACGACGACTTCTACCGGCCTGTCTTCTGCAATCCCTTCCGGGCCCCCGTTCGGATCGTGTACATCTACGAACGCGCCCCTCGGATAGTGATCATCCCGCCGCTGGGACGGGCCGTCATCGACGCCGCCGCGCTGGCCGCCTACAGCTTCACGGCGGTCGTGCTCAATGCCGCGAACCTCGCCGCGGACGTGGCCGTCGGCACGTTCTTCGGTGGCGGCTACATCCCGCCCATCGGCGCGCCGTTCGTCCCGCCGCCCCCGCTGTTGCGCTACGACAACGTGCCGGTTCAGGTGCGGTACTCGAACGCGTCCTACCAGCCGTTCCGGGTCAACCAGATCGTCGATCTCGGCGACGACGTTCAGTACGGCGGCCGCAAGGTGTTGCTCGACGGCGCGACGCCGGCCTGGGGTCAGTGGACCACGTCGCCGAGCGGAGAACGGCAATTCGAGGTGCACCGAACCCAGCAGTATCCCGGACTCGGTGATCCGCAAGAGGCGCCGCTGCCCGGCGACTACCAGATGCGGCTGGCCTCCGACGAATCCGCGAATACGGACCACACCCAGATGTATCTGATGGCGGCGGCTGGGGTGATCGCTGGGCTGGGCTTCGGAGCCCTCGGGCTGGCGTTTTACCTCGGGCGTCGGCGGCCGCAGCTGTAATGGCGCCAGCTGGAGTGCTGGACAACTGTCTGGCACTCCAGCTGATCCCGCTGGTCGAGTCCGAGAGCGTCGACGGCCGTGCTCCTGACCTGCCTTGTTTGCCTCGGGTCGCATCCGATAAATTGGACAGCTGTCCAGCCGTGGCCCTGAGGAGACAGCAATGGCGATCCGCGTCGCACATATCGGCACCGGCAACGCGGGACGTATCGCGCTCAACCACCTGATCAGCGATCCCCGCTTCGAGCTGACCGGGGTCTGGGTGTCGTCGGACGCCAAGGTCGGCAAGGACGCAGGCGAGCTCGCCGGACTCGACGTGTCGACGGGAATCGCCGCGACGAACGATCTGGACGCACTGCTGGCCACCCGGCCCGACTGCGCCGTGTACTGCGCGATGGGCGACAACCGGATACCCGAGGCGGTGGCCGACGTCCTGCGCATCCTTACCGCAGGCGTCAACGTCGTCGGCACCTCTCCCGGAGTGTTCCAGTACCCATGGGGCGTCATGCCCGACAAGTACATCGCTCCCATCGAAGAAGCTGCGCAACAGGGCAATTCGAGCCTCTTCATCTCCGGGGTGGATCCCGGCTTCGCCAACGACCTGATCCCGTTCGCGATCGCGAGCACCTGCCAGAGGCTCGAACAGGTGCGTTGCATGGAGATCGCCGACTACGCAACCTACGATGGCTCCACCGTGATGTTCGACGTGATGGGCTTCGGGTGGACGCTCGACGAGACGCCGATGTTGTTGCAGCCCGGCGTACTTGGGATGGCGTGGGGCACGACGATCCGCCAATTGTCGGCCGGCTTCGGCATCGAGGTCGACGAGATCAAGGACTCGTGCACACGGATCCCCGCGCCGGAGGCCTTCGACATCGCGGCCGGGCACATCCCCAAGGGCGGCCAGGCCGCGTTGCGGTTCGAGATCGTCGGGTTGGCCAAGGGCAAGCCCGTCATCGTCATCGACCACGTCACGCGGCTTCGCGAGGACCTTGCTCCCGAGTGGCCCCAGCCCGCGCAACCGGGCGGCTCCTACAAGGTGGAGATCGTCGGCGAGCCGTCGTACACCGTCGACATCTGTCCGACCAGTCGCAGGGGTGACCACAACTACGCCGCTATCGCGGCAGGCGCCGGCAGGGTGGTCAACGCAATTCCCGCGGTCGTGGCCGCGCCACCGGGAATCAGGACGACACTGGACCTGCCGTTGATCACCGGTAAGGGACTCTTCGACGCCAAATAGGGCGCACGACAACGACAAAGGAGAACACCGCATGGGACGCGTCGACGGAAAGGTTGCGCTCATCAGTGGCGGCGCGCGGGGTATGGGCGCCGCGCACGCGCGGATGCTCGTCAAAGAGGGCGGCAAGGTCGTGGTCGGCGACATCCTCGACGACGAGGGCAAGGCGCTGGCCGACGAGATCGGCGACAGCGCACGCTACGTCCACCTCGATGTCACCCAGCCCGACCAGTGGCAGGCCGCGGTCGACACCGCGGTCGGTGAGTTCGGGAAGCTCAACGTGCTGGTGAACAACGCGGGCATCGTCGCGCTGGGTCCGCTGAAGAATTTCGATCTGGGCGAGTGGCAGAAGGTGATCGACGTCAACCTGACGGGCACGTTCCTCGGCATGCGGGCATCCGTTCAACCCATGATCGACGCAGGCGGCGGATCGATCATCAATGTGTCATCGATCGAGGGCCTGCGCGGCGCGCCTTTCGTGCATCCATATGTGGCGTCCAAATGGGCGGTGCGCGGACTGGCCAAATCGGCGGCACTAGAGTTGGCGCCGAAGAACATTCGGGTCAACTCGGTGCACCCCGGTTTCATCCGCACCCCGATGACCGCGCACCTGCCCGAGGACATGGTCACGATTCCGCTTGGCCGTCCCGCCGAACCTGAAGAGGTATCGACGTTCATCGTCTTCCTGGCCAGCGACGAGTCCTCCTACGCGACCGGAAGCGAATTCGTCATGGACGGCGGGTTGGTGACCGCCGTGCCGAGCAAGCAGCAGTAGTCGCTCAGCGTCGGGATCAGCCCGCGGACTGCTGCTGCTTCTCGACGAGGTCGGCCGCGATCTCGATCAGCGGCGTGTTCGAGTCCTGGGACAGCTTGCGCAACAGGTCAAAGGCTTGAATCGCGTTGACGCCGTAGCGCTCCATCAGCATGCCCTTGGCCTGGCCGATGACGTCGCGGCTGGCCAAGGCCTTCTTGAACTGCTCGTCGCGGCGGGCGGCGTTCCACGCGACCGACGAGTGGGCCGCGAAGACCAGCCCGATCGGCCGGGTGTCGGCTCCGAACGCGTTCGGGGTTTCGGCATAGACGTTGAGTGCCCCCATGGTCTCGCCGGCGATCCACAGCTGAAAGGCCATCACCGAACGAATCGGTGTCTCCGCCAACGCATCCCGGGCATATAGGGGGAACCGCTCATCGGTCTCGAGGTTCGCGACGTGGACGGTCTTCTCCTCCCACGCCGCGGTGAGGCACGGGCCCTCGCGGTGGCGCTGCTGGATCTCGTCGAGCAGCAGCGGCCACTTGTGCGTCGTGGCAGGAGTGTCGATGTGTTTGGCGTTGCGGGTGACGGTGACGCCGGCGTACTGCGCGCCGGGGATCTCGACCGCCGCGTACTCGGCCAGTTCGGCGATCACGGTGTCCGAGTCGGTGTCGGGCCGTCCGTACAAGTCCTGCACGATCTGCGCGATACGCCGATGGGTGGCGTCCACTTCCAGAGGATCTGTCACAAGCGGTATCCGATCGTCATGCCCCGATAGGTTAAGGCTAACGCGACCGTAAAGCGGAGGAAGCATGGACGGCCAACGGCGGCGGAGGCTGACCGTCACCTGACGGGGTCCTCGTCGTCGTCATCGCCTTCAAGGAACTCGCGGACGTGCGTGAAGCCGTCGCGGCGCCAGGCCTCGAACGCCCAGACCGCGGCGATGATCGGCAGCGGCCCGAACGCCGCCCACCATCGAGCGCCCGAGGGCACCAGGCCCCCGATGATCTCGGCTCGCGGCGTCCCGTCGACCATTGCCGGTAACCATTCGTTGAGCAGGATCGTCAGCATCCGCGTGGTCTCGAACGGGCCGACGGTCGTCGCGAGCATCCAACTGACACAGGCGATGATGAGCGCCCATGGCCAGGCCAGCATCATCGACTGGTCGTCGACGATGTCTGCGGCACAACGGATCGACTCGGCGACGAACGCAAACCCCAGCGCCGCCAGTAGTACCGCAACCTGAGCCGCGAGCAGATCCTCGAGCACGGAATTGGCCAGCTCGTCGCCCCGGCGGGTGGGCAGGCCGATCGCCAGCGAGATGACGCCGGCCACCAGCGCGAGCAAGGTGATGTGTGAGGTGGCGTCGCTGACGCGCTGGAACGACTCGGTGAGCGTGCGGATGACAACCTTCGATGACGCGCTGGGTCCGGTCCGGTACAACACCATCACCACCAGTCCGGAGATGACGATCGATACGAGCCAGGCAACGACCGCCGTGCAGATGATGGCGAGCGCCAGCGAGCCCACCAACGGCACCAGCAGTGCGTCGGTGTCCCTGCCGCTGCGGATGACCACGAGCGGCACCAGACCAACCGCCAGCACACCCACGAGTCGCAGCAGCAGCGGAAAGGTGAAGATGGTGATGTCGCCTGCATCGAGGTCGGGGTCGCGGCGACGGATTGCGGCTACCTCGGCCGACAGCACCGCACGCGCACCGCGCAGCGACATCTTGCCTGGCACAACGAGATCGTAGAAGTCAGAGTGCGCTGAGGTACCGGTTTGTGATCACCCGCTGCGCCAGCGACGTGACGGGGGAGCCCAGCCTGCTCCACCACGTCGCGTGCCGAGAGAAGGCGGCGACCTCGGCGTGCACATCACCCGTCGCGGGGTCGTAGCGGACGGCGAACAGCTCCTCACCTGATTCGGGGTGACCCGGCAGCGTGCCGTAGGCGAACCCGCGGCGGTCCTCCTCGTCGATCACGTACACGACCCGGCCGGTGCGCGCAGCGGCCCGAGGCCGACCAGCACCTCGGAGCCGACGGCGGCCACCTCGGTAGCTCGCCTCGACCCGTACGCCTGCCCCGCGCAGCATGCCCCACCGCATCACCTTCGCGGCAGCGTCTTCGAACCGCGCCCTGCCGTTGCCGATCACCGCCGTCTTGCCTACGTGGTGGTACCCCTGCGGCAACGGGCCCGCGGTCGCACCCACCTCCGGGTAGCGTGAAGGACATCGTCGCCAGGTCGCTCAATTTCACCCGAACACAATGTCATCACCGGGCGTACGGTCGGGGAATGACCACCTCGACCGTCGCCTCGGCGTCAGGAACGTTCACTCTCGGCGGGGACCTCACCGTCAACCGGCTCGGGTTCGGCGCCATGCGAATTACCGGCAAGGGCGTGTGGGGGCCGCCGGACGATCACGACGAAGTGCATCCGCGTGCTGCGGCGTGCAGTCGAACTCGGCGTGAACTTCATCGACACCGCCGACTCCTACGGGCCGTACTTCTCCGAGGAACTGATTCACGAGGCACTTCATCCATACCCCGACGGTCTCGTCGTCGCGACCAAGGCCGGTCTGCTGCGCACCGGCCCGGATGAATGGGCGCCACTTGCCTTTCCGGCATATCTGCGTCAGGAGGCCGAGATGAGCCTGCGCAGGCTCGGTGTCGAGCGCATCGACCTGTTCCAGTTGCACCGCATCGACCCGAAGTTCCCGCTGGAGGATCAGATCGGCGAGCTGGTCGCACTGCAGCAGGAGGGCAAGATCCGCCACATCGGTCTGTCCGAGGTGAACGTCGAGCAGCTGGAGGCCGCACAGAAGCGTCGCATCGATCGTGTCGGTGCAGAACATGTACAACCTCACCGCCCGGACGGCCGAACCCGTGCTCGAGGCGTGCGAGGCCCATGACATCGGGTTCATCCCGTGGTTCCCGCTCGCCGCAGGACCGCTGGCCGCGCCCGACGGCCCGTTGCAGCGCATCGCCGCGGATCACGATGCCACCGCGTCCCAGCTCGCCCTGGCGTGGTTGCTCAAGCGATCGCCGGTGATGCTGCCGATCCCCGGCACGTCGAAGGTGAGCCATCTGGAGCAGAACGTGGCCGCCGCCGAGATCACGCTGTCCGACGAGGAGTTCGAGACGTTGAGCAAGGCCGGCGCTGAAACGAACTGACGCGGTGCGCCTGGTCTTCACCGGACACATCGCGGGCACAGGCACCGGCTCCGGGTTGCGCATCGTCATCGGCGCCTGGGACCGGTCGCCGTTCGGCGCGTTCACCGACGTGATGCTGCAGACCGCAGGCGACGAACGGGTCCTGCTTGCGCCCGACGACGCCGTCGCCGAGTTCGTGGCGCCGCCCTCGCCACAGATCGTGGCGGTGACCACGACGATCGACGAAGCCCGGCAGGCAATACGGTGAGCGGGTGGCCACTGAACCCAACGAGGCGCATGCCGGTGGCGGGTTCAACCCGCCTGAGCCGACCACCAGCGGCGGACCCGACTACGGCCGGTTCGTCGAGGCCGTCCGCACCCTGCAGGACCACACCCGCGGCGCCGACGCCCCTGACGACGTGATCACCAAGGCCGCCGACATGATCGAGGCAGTATCCGAACTGCTGGCGCCCTTCGACGCCGACGAATGGACGACACCGTCCGGCCGGCGCATGGACCTGCCCAACCGCGGCAACATCCTGCAAGTTCCCAGCGACCTCAGGACAGTCGGGGATGAGGTCGAAGGCGCGGTCACGCTTCCGCCGCTATCACCTCGGCCGCAACGGCGCTGTGCACGGCGGTGCGGTGGCGCAGATGTGGGACTCGGTGCTCGGCTTCGCGGCGTTTCGGCTCAGCCGCAGCCTCAAGCAGCGCACGGCGTTCCTGCACGTGAACTACCGCAAGATCGTGCCGATCGAGCAAAGAGCTTCGCGTCGACGCCCGGGTCGACCGAACCGAGGGGCGCAAGATCTTCGTCGCAGGCCGACTCCTCGACGGAGACGCGGTGCTCTCCGACGCCGAGGCGCTGTTCGTCAAGCTCAACCCGGGGCAGCCGTGACAGACGACGAGACCACGACGGAGTCGAGGTGGTCGGCGATCAAACGCCGGTGGGCGCGCTGGCGCGACCGGTTGCGGGACCGGCCGAGGGCAGAATTCGGCTATCGCATCCTGGTCGGGATCGTCGGCCTGGCGGTACTCGCGGTCGGCATCGTCGCGATCCCGTATCCCGGCCCAGGATGGGCAATCGTCTTCATCGGGCTCGGCATACTGGCCACCGAATTCGACTGGGCCCGGCGACTGGTTGGCATACGCCAAAGTGCGATACGACAAGGTGATGGACTGGTTCCACCGGCAGGGGCGGTTTGTGCAGGTCCTGGGCGGCCTACTCTCGGTGATGATCGTCGCACTGACGCTGTGGCTGCTCGGGGTGCTGGACTGGTCTGGCGAGCTCGTCGGCGTCGAGCATCCTTGGCTGAACAGTCCTATTGGCTTGGGATCGTGACCGCCTGCACCGATAGCATGGTCGCGTTCGTAGACACCTCGAAACTTTGGAGACCGACCGATGAGCGCCGCCGCCAGCCCCGCCCCAGCAGCCCCGATCCGGGTCGCTGCCGGGACGACCGCGGCGGCAGCCGTCCGCGACGCGGGTCTGCCGAGCCGGGGAGCCTCCGACGCGATCGTCGTCGTCCGTGACGCCGACGGGCGGTTGCGTGACCTGAGCTGGGTGCCCGACGCCGACGTCGACGTGACGCCGGTGGCCGCCGACACCGAGGACGGACGCAGCGTGATCCGGCACTCCGCGGCACACGTGCTCGCCCAGGCGGTGCAGGACATGTTCCCCGAGGCCAAGCTCGGCATCGGGCCGCCGATCACCGACGGCTTCTACTACGACTTCGACGTCGCCGAGGCGTTCACGCCCGAGGACCTGGAAGCGCTGGAGAAGCGCATGCGCCAGATCGTCAAGGACGGCCAGTTGTTCTCCCGACGGGTCTACGAGTCGAAAGACGAAGCACGCGAAGAGCTCGCCAACGAGCCGTTCAAGCTGGAGCTCGTCGACGACAAGTCCGGCGACCCCGAGGTGATGGAGGTCGGCGGCGACGAGCTCACCGCCTACGACAACCTCAATCCCCGTACCCGCGAACGTGTTTGGGGCGACCTTTGCCGCGGCCCGCACATTCCGACCACGAAGTTCATCCCCGCCTTCAAGCTGACCCGCAGCTCGGCCGCGTACTGGCGCGGCAACCAGGACAACGCCAGCCTGCAACGCATCTACGGCACCGCGTGGGAGTCGCAGGAGGCGCTCGACCGGCACCTGGAGCTGATCGAGGAGGCTCAGCGGCGCGACCACCGCAGGCTCGGCGCCGAGCTGGACCTGTTCAGCTTCCCCGACGAAATCGGTTCCGGCTTGGCGGTTTTCCACCCCAAGGGCGGCATCATCCGGCGCGAGCTCGAGGACTACTCGCGTCGCAAGCACAGCGAGGCCGGCTACGAGTTCGTCAACAGCCCGCACATCACCAAGGCGCAGCTGTTCAAGATCTCGGGCCACCTCGACTGGTACGCCGACGGCATGTTCCCGCCGATGCACCTCGACGCCGAGTACAACGAGGACGGCACGGTGCGCAAGCCGGGCCAGGACTACTACCTCAAGCCGATGAACTGCCCGATGCACTGCCTGATCTTCCGGTCCCGCGGGCGGTCCTATCGCGAACTTCCGTTGCGGCTCTTCGAGTTCGGCACCGTCTACCGCTACGAGCTGTCCGGCGTCGTGCACGGGCTGACCCGGGTGCGCGGCCTGACGATGGACGACTCGCACATCTACTGCACCCGCGAGCAGATGCGCGACGAGCTGACGTCGCTGCTGAACTTCGTGCTCGACCTGCTCGGCGACTACGGGCTGACCGACTTCTATCTCGAGCTGTCCACCAAGGATCCGAACAAGTTCGTCGGCTCGGACGACATGTGGGAGGAAGCCACCAGCGTGCTGGCCGAGGTCGGCGCCGCATCCGGACTGGATCTGGTGCCCGATCCCGGCGGCGCGGCGTTCTACGGCCCGAAGATCTCGGTGCAGGTCAAGGATGCGCTCGGCCGCAGCTGGCAGATGTCGACGATCCAGTTGGACTTCAACTTCCCAGAACGCTTCGACCTGGAGTACACCGCCGCCGACGGCAGCAGGCAGCGGCCGGTGATGATCCACCGCGCGCTGTTCGGGTCGATCGAGCGGTTCTTCGGCATCCTCACCGAGCACTATGCGGGCGCGTTCCCGGCGTGGCTGGCGCCGGTGCAGGTGGTCGGCATCCCGGTCGCCGATGGACACGTCGAGTACCTGGAAGCCGTTGCCGAGCAACTGAAGTCACACGGTGTCCGAGTCGAGGTCGACACCAGCGATGATCGGATGGCCAAGAAGATCGTCAACCACACCAACCAGAAGGTGCCGTTCATGCTTCTGGCCGGCGACCGCGACGTCGAGGCCGGCGCGGTCAGCTTCCGGTTCGGCGACCGCAGCCAGGTCAACGGGGTACCTCGCGACGAGGCCGTCGACACGATCGTCAAGTGGATCGCCAACCGCGAAAATGCCGCTCCCACTGCGGAATTGATCAAGGCAGGCACGTCGGCGTGACGGACCGCGATGAGCGCTTGCGCGAAGAGCCGACCGGGAACGACGAACCCAAGGTCGTAGACCGCGGCGTGGGCGAGCCAGATCATCTGCAGCGGCTCTGGACGCCTTATCGGATGAACTATCTGGCCGAGGCGCCGATGAAGGGCGGATCGGCGGCGTCGACGCAGCCGTTCACCGACATCCCGACGTTGAACGACGAGGACGGCCTTGTCGTTGCCCGCGGCGAGCTCGTCTACGTCGTGTTGAACCTCTACCCGTACAACCCGGGCCATTCGATGGTGGTGCCCTATCGGCGGGTGTCGGAACTCGAAGACCTCAGCGACGAGGAGAGTGCGGAGCTGATGGCGTTCACCCAGAAGGTGATTCGCGTCATCAAGTCGGTGTCGCGGCCGCACGGCTTCAACGTCGGGCTGAACCTCGGAAAGTCCGCGGGCGGCTCGCTGGCCGAGCATCTGCACATGCACGTGGTGCCACGGTGGAGCGGCGACGCGAACTTCATCACGATCATCGGCGGTTCAAAGGTGGTCCCGCAGCTTCTGCGCGAGACCCGCGAGCTCCTCGCCGCGGAATGGGGCAACCAGCCGTGAGCGACTTCTACCTGATGACCCGTGCGGCGTACGCAAAGCTCTCCACGCCGGTGGCCAAGGCCGCCCTGCGCGCGGGCTTCACGCCCGACAGCATCACGATCATCGGCACCGCCGGCGCGGTGATCGCCGCTCTGACGCTTTATCCCATCGGCCAGCTGTGGTGGGGCTCCTTCGCGGTCTTCGTCTTCGTGCTTGCCGACATGCTGGACGGTGCGATGGCTCGCCAGAGCGGCGGCGGCTCCCGGTTCGGCGCTGTGCTCGACGCCACGTGCGACCGGATCAGCGACGGTGCGGTGTTCTGCGGTCTGCTGTGGTGGGCGGCGTTCGGCCTGCGTAGTACGTCGCTGGTGGTGGCCATCATGATCTGCCTGGTCACCTCGCAGGTGATCTCCTACGTCAAGGCCAGGGCCGAGGCCAGCGGCCTGAGCGGCGAAGGCGGCCTCATCGAGCGGCCGGAGCGGCTGATCATCGTCCTGGTCGGCGCCGGGCTGTCGGGCGTGTCGTTCCTGCACGTTCCTTGGCTGTTGCACGTCGGCGCGTGGCTGCTCGCGGTGGCAAGCCTGATCACGCTCGGTCAGCGCGTGCACACCGTGCGGACTTCGCCGGGCGCGATGGAGCCGCTGCAGAAGGCCGACTCCGACGTCGCAGGCAGCTCCGGCGACAAACCCGAGGCGGACGAACCGTGACCACCACCCCGACGGGACCGCAGGCGACTGGCGGCAGCCGCTTCTCGCTCGGGGGCCAAATCAGCGACCTCGGCTATGCCGCGGGTTGGCGAGTGGTTCGAGCGATGCCGGAGTTGGTGGCGCGCAACGCCTTCGATGCGGGCGCGCTGTATGCGTCGCGCAGTGGGGGTCCTGCGCAACTGCGCAAGAACTTGGCCCGTGTGCTCGGCGTCCCGCCCGCCAGGGTGCCGGGCGGGCTGATCCGTGCTTCGCTGGCCTCCTACGCCCGATATTGGCGGGAGGCATTCCGATTGCCGTCGATGGACAAAGAGAAGCTCCGCGCGCGCATCGAGCCGTGCCTGCTGGGGAGCGAGCACGTCCGCGCCGGCCTCGAGGCCGGTCGGGGTGTGATCATGCCGCTGCCACACAGCGGGAACTGGGACATGGCCGGTGTCTGGATGGTCCAGCACTTCGGCACCTTCACCACCGTTGCCGAGCGACTCAAGCCGGAATCCCTGTACCAACGGTTCATCGACTACCGGGAGAGCCTGGGCTTCGAGATGTTGCCGCTTACCGGCGGCGAACGCCCGCCGTTCGAAGTGCTCGTCGAGCGGCTGCGTGACAACGGGATCGTCTGCCTGATGGCCGATCGCGACCTCACGCGCTCCGGCGTGCAGGTCGACTTCTTCGGCGAGCCGACCCGAATGCCCGCGGGCTCGGCGAAACTCGCCATCGAAACCGGTGCGGTCGTGCTGCCGACGCACTGCTACAACACACGCGACAGCTGGGTCTTCGACGTGTCGCCACCGCTGGACACGTCGTCGGGTGACGTCACCGCGATCACGCAGGCGATGGCCGACCGGTTCGCCAAGGGCATCGCGGCCCATCCCGAGGACTGGCACATGCTGCAGCCGCAGTGGCTGGCCGACCTGTCGGAGGAGCGACAGGCCAAGCTCAGGGGCGACGGCTGATGCGCATCGGCATGGTGTGCCCGTACTCGTTCGACGTTCCCGGCGGCGTGCAGTCCCATGTGCTGCAACTGGCGGAGGTCATGCGCGAGCGCGGGCACGACGTCAGCGTGTTGGCGCCGTCGTCGCCGCACGTCGAGTTGCCCGACTACGTCGTGTCCGGCGGCAAGGCCGTTCCGATCCCGTACAACGGTTCGGTCGCGCGGCTGCGCTTCGGCCCGGCCACGCACCGCAGGGTCAAGCGTTGGCTCACCGATGGCGACTTCGACGTGCTGCACCTGCACGAGCCGAATGCGCCGAGCCTGTCGATGCTGGCGTTGCAGGCCGCAGAAGGCCCGATCGTTGCGACGTTCCACACGTCGACCACGAAGTCGTTGACGCTCAGCGTCTTTCAGGGAATCCTTCGGCCCTACCACGAGAAGATCGTCGGCCGTATCGCGGTGTCCGATCTGGCCCGGCGCTGGCAGATGGAGGCGCTCGGTTCGGACGCCGTTCAGATCCCCAACGGAGTGGACGTGGAGTCGTTCGCCTCGGCGCGGCGCCTCGACGGTTATCCGCGCCCAGGCAAGTCGGTGCTGTTCCTCGGGCGGTTCGACGAGTCGCGCAAGGGCATGGCCGTGCTGACTTCTGCACTGCCTGCTCTGGTCGAGCGGTTTCCCGACATCGAGATCCTGATCGTCGGCCGCGGCGACGAAGACGAGCTGCGCGAGGAGGCCGGCGCGCTGGCGGGGCACCTGCGATTCCTCGGCCAGGTCGACGATGCGGAGAAGGCTTCGGCGTTGCGCAGCGCCGACGTGTACTGCGCGCCGAACACCGGTGGCGAGAGCTTCGGCATCGTGCTTGTCGAGGCGATGGCCGCCGGCACCGCCGTGGTGGCCAGTGACCTCGATGCGTTCCGCCGGGTTCTCGAGGACGGGAAGGCCGGCCGGCTGGTGCCAGTCGACGACGCAGATGCGCTGGCCGCCGGCCTCATCGAGGTGCTCGACAACGACGTCGCGCGCAGCCGCTACATCGAGGCGGCCACCGAGGCTGTGCGCCAGTACGACTGGTCGGTGGTCGCCAGCCAGATCATGCGGGTGTACGAGACGGTCGCGGGTGCAGGGATCAAGGTGCAGGTGGCCAGCTGATGATGTGGCTCGTGGTGGCGGGCCTGGTGTTGGCGCTGGTCGCACTTCTGCTGGCGGCCATGTGGGCCTATCAGACCGCGCACCGGCTGGACCGGCTGCACGTCCGCTACGACCTCTCGTGGCAGGCGCTCGACGGTGCACTGGCCCGCCGCGCCGTGGTCGCGCGTGCGGTCGCCGTCGACGCGTACGGGGCGGGCCCGGAGGGCACGCGGCTCAGCGGCGCTCGCCGACACCGCCGAACAGGCGTCGAGGGCGGGCAGGGAAGCCGCGGAGAACGAGTTGTCGGCGGCGCTCGGCCGTGTCGACCCTGTGTCGTTGCCCGCCGCGCTGGTCGCCGAGCTCGCCGACGCCGAGGCGCGCGTGACACTGGCCCGCCGGTTTCACAATGACGCGGTGCGCGACACGCTGGCGTTGCGCGAGCGGCGTCCGGTGCGCTGGCTGCGGCTCGGCGGAACCGCGGCGCTGCCAACCTATTTCGAGATCGCCGAGCGGGCCGACCGGGACCTCGGGCTGGTGAACCGCCGCACGTCGGCGCGGGTGGTGCTGTTGGACGACGAGGGAGCGGTGCTGCTGTTCTGCGGCTCCGATCCGGCCGGTGCCGACATTGGCGCACCGCGCTGGTGGTTCACGGCGGGGGGCGCCGTCCAGCCGGGCGAGACGCTGGCCGAGGCCGCGGTACGTGAGCTGGCCGAGGAAACGGGGTTGCGCGTCGGTCCGACCGACATGGTCGGGCCCGATCTGGCGTCGCGACGCCGTGATCGACTTCAACGGCTCGGTCATTCGCAGCGAGGAGATGTTCTTCGTGCACCGCACCGACCGGTTCGAACCGTCCGCGTCGGGCCGGACCGCGCTGGAACGGCGCTACATCCATGGCCACCTCTGGTGCGATGCGACAATGATCGGTGAGCTGGTCGCCAAGGGGGAGACCGTCTACCCACTGCAGCTCGGTGAGCTGCTCGCGGAGGCGAACGCGCTGGCCGACGCGCAGGGTGGCGGACCGCAACGGCAGCTGCAATCGATCCGCTGAGTGCGAATTCAACGGATTTGCCGACCCCCTTAGACTGGTTCCGTAGCGATTTGGAGGAGATAGCAGTGGATACCGCAGCTGGAACGAACGGGTCGGCCCAGACCGGCACCGCGCGGGTCAAGCGCGGCATGGCCGAAATGCTCAAGGGCGGCGTGATCATGGACGTCGTCACGCCCGAGCAGGCCCGCATCGCCGAGGGCGCAGGCGCGGTGGCGGTGATGGCGCTGGAACGCGTGCCCGCCGACATCCGCGCCCAGGGCGGGGTGTCGCGGATGAGCGACCCCGACATGATCGAGGGCATCATCGCAGCGGTCACGATCCCGGTGATGGCCAAGGCCCGCATCGGCCACTTCGTCGAGGCGCAGATCCTGCAGAGCCTCGGTGTCGACTACGTCGACGAGTCCGAGGTGCTGACCCCGGCCGACTACACCAATCACATCGACAAGTGGAAGTTCACCGTGCCGTTCGTGTGCGGTGCGACGAACCTGGGTGAGGCGCTGCGCCGGATCACCGAGGGGGCGGCGATGATCCGCTCCAAGGGCGAGGCGGGCACCGGCGACGTGTCGAATGCGACGACGCATATGCGCAAGATCGGCGGCGAGATCCGCCGGCTGACGTCGCTGTCGGAGGACGAGTTGTTCGTCGCCGCAAAGGAATTGCAGGCGCCCTACGAGCTGGTCGCCGAGGTGGCGCGGGCGGGCAAGCTGCCCGTGACGCTGTTCACCGCGGGCGGCATCGCCACCCCTGCCGACGCCGCGATGATGATGCAGCTCGGCGCCGAGGGTGTGTTCGTCGGCTCGGGCATCTTCAAGTCAGGCGATCCCGCGTCGCGGGCCGCCGCGATCGTCAAGGCCACCACCTTCTACGACGACCCCGACGTGCTGGCCAAGGTGTCGCGCGGGCTGGGAGAGGCCATGGTCGGCATCAACGTCGAGGAGATCGCCGCCCCGCACCGGCTCGCCGAGCGCGGCTGGTAATACTTCCACCCATGGCGATCGAGGAGATCCTCGATCTCGAGCAACTCGAGATCAACATCTACCGCGGTGGCGTCTTCAGCCCCGAATCGGGTTTTCTGCAGCGGACATTCGGCGGGCATGTCGCGGGCCAGTCGCTGGTCTCGGCGGTGCGGACAGTCGATCCCAAGTATCAGGTGCACTCGCTGCACGGTTACTTTCTGCGGCCAGGCGATGCCAAGGCGGCGACGGTCTTCATCGTCGAACGACTTCGCGACGGCGGCTCGTTCGTCACCAGGCGGGTGAACGCGATCCAGCACGGCGAGACCATCTTCTCGATGTCGGCGTCGTTTCAGACCGACCAGAGCGGCATCGAACACCAGGACGCGATGCCGTTCGCGGTGCCGCCCGACGATCTGCCCGGCTTCATCTCCAAGGGTGGCGTGTTCGACGACGCCGGCTTCCAGCAGTTCGCCGAGTGGGATGTCCGCATCGTGCCGCGCGACCAGCTCAAGCTGCTGCCCGGCAAGGCGTCGCAGCAGCAGGTGTGGTTCCGCCACCGCGACCCGCTGCCCGACGATCATGTGCTGCACATCTGTGCGCTGGCCTACATGAGCGACCTCACGCTGCTGGGCTCGGCTCAGGTCAACCACCTCGAGGAGCGCAAGCATCTGATGGTGGCCTCGCTCGACCATGCGATGTGGTTCATGCGCCCGTTCCGCGCCGACGAGTGGCTGCTCTACGACCAGTCCTCGCCGTCGGCGTCCGGTGGCCGGTCGCTGACGCAGGGCAAGATCTTCACCCAGTCCGGCGAGATGGTGGCGGCGGTGATGCAGGAGGGGCTGACCCGCTTCAAGCGCGACGTCCCGTCGGCACCGCAGTGAGCGTCCGCGTCGGTGTGCTGGCGCTGCAGGGCGACACCCGCGAACATCTGGCCGCGTTGCGCGAAGCCGGCGCCGACGCGCTCACCGTGCGGCGCCGCGGCGAGCTCGACTCCGTCGACGCGCTCGTCATCCCCGGCGGCGAGTCCACCACGATGACGCATCTGCTGCGCGAGTTCGAGCTGCTCGAGCCGCTGCGCGCGCGGCTGGCCGAGGGCATGCCTGCCTACGGGTCGTGCGCCGGGATGATCCTGCTGGCCAGCGAGATCCTCGACGCCGGCGCCGCGGGCCGAGAGGCCGCTCCGCTGAAGGCGATCGATATGACCGTGCGGCGCAACGCCTTCGGCCGCCAGGTCGACTCATTCGAAGGCGACATCGCGTTCGAGGGGCTGGACGGGCCGGTGCACGCTGTGTTCATCCGGGCGCCGTGGGTCGAGCGCGTCGGCCCGGACGTGAGGGTGCTCGGCCGCGCAGGCGATCACATCGTCGCGGTCCGCCAGGGCAAGATGCTGGCGACGGCGTTTCATCCCGAGATGACCGGCGACCGCCGCATTCACAAGCTCTTCGTCGACGTGATCACCGGGCGCTCCTGACCCGGGATCGCTAGGCCGGTTCCCCCGTGTCGAGCCACTCGTCGTTGTCCGGATCGTCGAGGACCGTCAGCGCTGGATTGCGGACGTAGGTGACCTGGTTGCCGCCCCCTTTGCGCGACTCGTACATCGCATTGGTGGCGACGGCCAGCAGCTCGTCCGAGCACGTCGTGCGGCGGGAGCTGCACGAGCGGCTGCAGGGGGGTGGTGACCACGCCGACGCTGGCCGACAGGCGAGATGGGGCTCCGGAGATGGTGCCGCGCACCCGCTCGATGAGCGCTGATGCGTCGGCACTCTCGAACAGGTCGCCGATCACGAACTCGGAGTCGGAGATGTGTGCGAGCACGGCATCGCGCCGCGCGGTCTCGCGTAGCCGTGCGGCGATCTCGACGCGTGCGCGGTTGGCGCCGCTTTGGCCGGAGAACTCGCCCACCAGGGAGAAGCTGTCCAAGTTGATCACGGCGACGGCGAGATACCGGTCGTCTCCGCGGCTTCGTGACGCCAGCAGGGTCGTCGCCTTCTCGTAGAAGCCGTCGCGGTTGAACATTCCGGTGAGCGTCTCGAAGTTCTCGTGCAGGATGTCGGCGTCGACAAGCCAGATCGCGCCCTTACCGGTGAGCGAGACGAACATGACGATGAATGCCACCAGCAGCACCGATGAGATTGCGAACGCCCAATCCATCGCCGCCAACCTGACTGCCAGCACGGCCAATGTCACCCCGGCTGCCACCCAGGTGACGGCCAACCATCGCGTGGTGTGGAAGATGGCGGCGTAGATCGAGACCAGAGTGAACGCGGTCGCACCGAAGAGTCCGGCGAGCGGATCGGACTGGATCAGGCACGAGATCGCGATGCAGACCGAGCCCAGGCAGACGCACAGTCGGGACTCGACGCGCGCGTCGGCCAGCGGGAACGAAGCCACAACGCAGACATCCCCCAGCAGCACACCGCTACGACGAGCGCAAGGATCTCGTTGCGGAGGCCGTGCGGGCCGGTCGGGCTCCAGATCAGCGTTATGGAAATGGCGCTGAGCGCGAATATGACGAGTGCAACCAAGCGACACGTTGTCTGCTGAATTCCCCGGGCGGCGAGAAACGCCGTCAACCAGTAGTAGTGATCAAGGCCGCGCCACCATCGCAGCGCCGCATTCATCGGCGACCTATTTGGCGCATCGGGGGCATTTACGCAGGGTAGCAATTCAGCAAACGTGCCAGGGTCTCCTGCACAATATGTTTCGATGTTTCGCGCCCTGTCGCGGCGAACCTGAGAATTTGCTCACGAAACTATGCGAGACCGAATTGGCGCCGCAGCCACCCGATGATCACCGGCACCACCTCCGCTGCCTTGCTCATCGCGACGTGGCCGGTGCCGGGTATCAGATGTACCTCGGTGTCGCGACGCCCTTCGAAGACCAGAGTGTCCGACTGCGGGACGAAGTAGTCGTCGGCGCCGTTGATGACCAGCATTGCCGCGCCGTGGTGCTCTGCCAGCAGTTTCCGTCGCGAAAGCGCCTGCAGCCCGCGATTGAGCTCGTCGAGAGTGGGGGAGTGATCCAACCCCATGGCGTTTCCGATGATGTCGCGCATGCCGTACGGCAGGTGAGCCGCGCGGTCGGGTGCGAACGCGTCGACGACCGGTCCGCCGAGGTCGACCGCGGCGTCGACGATTCCGGCCAGGCCGGACATCGCCGAGAAGTTGCCGCCGAACGACATGCCGAAGTGGGCGACCCTGCCGTCGCCGATCGATCGCGCGTAGCCGGCTATACCGCGGATCACGTCATCGGAATGCGCGTCGAGCGCGACAGGGCATTCGCCAGTGCCGGGATTGTCGAAGGCCAATGTGGTTACGCCGGCATTCAACGTGAACGCAACGCACCACGGATGGAAATCCATCTTGAAAGTGTCGACGCCGCCGCTGGCGATCAGCACCGGTCGCGATGGGTAGTCGCCGTCGGCTGAATACAAATGGACGGGCACAGTGATTGTCTGGTCGCGGTAGGGGATTTCGATGATGCGCCGCTCAAAGCGCACCGGGAATTTCTTGGCGGCGATCTCGTACTGGTCGAGTTGCTTCTGCATGGCGCGTACCCGAGCCTGGTCGGCCAGACAGGGAAACTTCGCGAATCCGTACGCGGTTGCCGCCGTGGCGTGATCGTCCGAATCAGCGTAGGACTGTGCGAGTTTCGACCACTCATAGACCCATCCGCCCGGCGCGTCAGACCACATGTCGGTGACGGCGGAGCGAACCTTCTCGATGTCGGCGAGCGGAATCCCGAACTTCTCGAACTGTGCGTGCCTGTCGGTGAACATCTCCTGCGGGTCGATCTCGTAGGTGTACATCGTGCTCACCGGGCAATCAGCGCGAAGTAGTCGGCGACACCGGTGAGGTCGTCGAGTGCGGTGACGGCACCGATGTAGCCGTCCGGTCGGACCACCACGCGACCGCCGTCGCGCAGGCCGTAGCGGGTCGCGACCACCCCGTCGGGATCGGCGATGACGGCGTCATACCCGCCAACCGGGGTGTCGTCGGAGGTGATGAGCACCTGCGTCCGGCCCGCGGGCCCCGCCGCGGGGGCAGGCTTGTCAGCGGTGACGGTCACGATGGTGTGCCCGGGATTGGCGGCTCCGCACACCCGGGACAGCTGCTTCTGCAGTCGCTCGTCGTCGATGTGCGGAAGATACTGCCCCGCAACGATTTCGGTGTGCCGCAAGCTGGAGACAACAACTGGGCTGTGCTGGTAGGAGACTTCGATCTCTTCGACGGTGCTCGCCAGCTTCTCGCCGACGGCGGGCACGTTGCCGACCACGCGCAAGATGGCGTTGCGGACCACCCGAGCTCCGCCGCGCAGGGTGCCCGCCTTGGTCAGGTTGCTGCTGAACGCGATCACCTTCTGCGCGACCGGATGCCGTTCGGCGTCGTAGCTGTCGAGCAGCACCTGCCCGCCCTCGCCGTGGACGGCGGCCGCCAGCTTCCAGGCGATGTTGAATGCGTCCTGCATTCCGGTGTTCATGCCCTGCCCGCCGGCCGGGCTGTGGATGTGTGCCGCGTCGCCGGCGAGGAATACCCTGCCGTGCCGGTAGGTGGGCACCTGGCCGTGGTGAATCTCAAAGCAGGTCAACCAGTGGCTGCGGGTGATCGTGATGCCGCCGACGCGCTCGTCGAGGATCTGCTGCAGGTCGTCTTGTGTCGGATTCAGGTTCAGTGGGGTGCCCGGCGCATCGTGGATCTGTGCCATCAACCGGGCCCTGCCGCCGCGCATCGGCATCGCGATCACCGTGCCCTCGGGCGAGAAGATGGTGTACATCGATTCAGGGTCCATGTCGTGCTCGGCGTCGCAGTCGCCGAGGATGAACCGCTCGCCCTTGAATGACCCCTCCAGCTTGGTGCCGATCAGGTGACGCACCGTGCTGTGCGCGCCGTCGGCGCGCGACCACCCACGACGTCGTGAGCGTCTCGGTCGAGCCGTCGGCGCGCCGCAGAGTCAGTGCGGCAGTCTTGTCGTCCTGCGTCAGTTCGACGAGTTCCACGCCACGATCGACCTCGACACCGAGTTGGGTGAGCCGGTCGGTCAACACGCGCTCGGTCTCTGTCTGCGCGGTCAGCAGAGAGTAGGGGAAGGCGCTGTCGACCCCGTCGAACTTGACCTGGAACAGTTGGCGGCCGCCACTGAGCATCCGCATGTTCGTCGACTTGACGCCGGTGGCCACGAGCTCGTCGATGATCCCCATCCGGTCGAACATGTCCAGGCTGCGGGCGTGCACGGCGATGGCGCGCGACTCGTCGGTGGGCTCGGCCAGCTTGTCGATGATGCGAACCGACACGCCGCGGCGGGCGAGCTCGCATGCGGCGACGAGGCCGACGGGGCCTGCGCCGACGACGACGACATCGGGGGTCTGAGGGGTGGCGGTCATTCTTTCTCCTGATTTCACGTTCCGTTGAAACTAGTTTCACGGTACGATGAAACAAGTCTCAACGCAAGAGGAAATTAACAGGGAGGATGGCGGACATGCCGAATAGGACCATTCCTCCAGGTCCGAGGGATGAACGCGGGGTGCTGGCGGCCCGGATCCTGGCTGCGGCGCGCGACGCGTTCGCCGAAACCGGCTTTGCAGGGACGACGATCAGGGCGGTCGCACGTGCCGCCGACGTCGACC
The DNA here is from genome assembly GCA_963813275.1 of uncultured Actinomycetota bacterium. GTDB lineage: Bacteria > Actinomycetota > Actinomycetes > Mycobacteriales > Mycobacteriaceae > Mycobacterium. The sequence continues at coordinate 1,533,935 of CAWEYH010000014.1, forward strand.
CGGCGCTGGTCTACCACTACTTCGGGTCCAAGGACGCCCTGCTCGACGCGGCGACCAACCCGCCGCAGAGGTGGCTCGAAAGCGTCGCGAATACCTGGACCACGCCGGTACCCGAGCTGGGCAGCGCCCTGTTGAGGCTGATGCTCGGAGCGTGGGCCGACGACGAGATCGGCCCCGTGCTTCGGGCCGTCTTGCAGACCGCCGCCCACGAGGCGACCACCCGCGAGAAGCTGCGCAGGGTCGTCGAAGCCAGCCTGATGGGGGTATCGCAGCTCGGCATCGGACGAGCGTGACCGAACGGTGCGAAGCGGCCTGATCTCGTCGCAGATCATGGGCTTGGCGATGATGCGCTACATCTGGAAGATCGAACCGCTCGCTTCGATGAGCGATGATGAGCTCGTCGCCGCCATCGCACCGAACCTGCAGCACTACATCGAGGGTGAGATTCGCTGACCCCCCGACGCGGCGCTGTCGGGCATAAACGTCCACGTAGACTCGTTGATCGGACTTCGCAGTGATGAAAGAGGTAGTACACCCATGAGCGGCCATTCCAAGTGGGCCACCACCAAGCACAAGAAGGCGATCATCGATGCCCGGCGGGGTAAGAACTTCGCCAAGCTGATCAAGAACATCGAGGTGGCGGCGCGAACCGGCGGCGGCGATCCGGCAGGCAACCCGACGCTGTACGACGCCATCCAGAAGGCCAAGAAGAGCTCGGTGCCCAACGACAACATCGAGCGGGCCCGCAAGCGCGGCGCGGGCGAAGAGGCCGGCGGCGCCGACTGGCAGACCATCACCTACGAGGGCTACGGGCCCAACGGGGTGGCTGTGCTGGTGGAATGCCTGACCGACAACCGCAACCGCGCCGCCGGTGAGGTGCGTGTGGCAATGACCCGCAACGGCGGCAACATGGCCGATCCCGGCTCGGTGTCCTACCTGTTCTCCCGCAAGGGTGTGGTCACGCTGGAGAAGAACGGGCTGACCGAGGACGACGTGCTGACCGCGGTGCTGGAGGCAGGCGCCGAGGACGTCAACGACCTCGACGACAGCTTCGAAGTCATCTGCGAGCCGGGCGATCTCGTCGCGGTGCGCACCGCACTGCAGGACGCGGGCATCGACTACGAGTCCGCCGAGGCCAGCTTCCAGCCGTCGGTGACGGTGCCCGTCGACCTCGACGCCGCCCGCAAGGTGCTCAGACTGGTCGACGCGCTCGAAGACAGCGACGACGTGCAGGACGTCTACACCAACATCGACATCCCCGACGACGTCGCCGCCCTCCTCGACGACGAGGAGTGATTTCGGCGTGATTTCCGTCGCTCAGCGACAGTTATCACGCCGAAATCGCAGGATCAGCGGCGGCCGTTGGACCTGACCATGTCGTCCTCGCGGTCGGCGGAGTCGTCGAAGGCCCGCGTACGTGCATCGCCTTCGGGGCTGCCGGAGAACTTCCTTGTCGTCGGGCATCGGGTTTGAGTTCAGCTCCCACGGATCGGGTTCAGGTCTCCCGCGACGTTAGCGGCGCGCGGCGCCGACGTCACATCGGCGACACGTGATCCATCCCGAAAGAACCGCGAACTACAACGGGCGGAACGGCGTGTCCCTGCCCGGATGCGTCGGTCAACCGGGCTACGCTGCCGTCGAACAGGTGTTCACAGAAGGGGTTGGCGTGCGCGTAATGGGAGTCGATCCCGGTCTGACGCGCTGCGGGCTCTCCGTGATCGAGGGCGGAACGGGCCGGCAGGTCATCGCGCTCGACGTCGACGTGATTCGCACACCGGCCGATGAACCGCTGCACCGACGCCTCCTGGCCATCAGTGATGCGGTCGAACACTGGATGGACACGCATCGCCCCGATGTCATCGCGATCGAGCGGGTGTTCTCGCAACAGAACGTGTCGACGGTGATGGGCACGGCCCAGGCGGGCGGGGTGGTCGCGTTGGCGGCTGCGAAACGCGATATCGATGTTCACTTCCACACGCCCAGCGAGGTCAAGGCGGCCGTTACCGGCAACGGCGGGGCCGACAAGGCTCAGGTCACCGCGATGGTGACGAGAATCCTTGCGCTGCAGACCAAACCGACGCCGGCGGACGCCGCCGACGCGCTGGCGCTCGCCATCTGTCACTGCTGGCGGGCGCCGATGATCGCACGGATGGCCGCCGCCGAGGCGCTGGCCGCCGAGCAGCAGAAGAAGTACCGGGCACGACTCAAGGCGGCACGATGATCGCATCCATTCGCGGGGAAGTCCTCGACATCGCACTCGACCACGTCGTCATCGAGGCATGCGGCGTCGGCTATCGAATCAACGCGACGCCCTCGACGCTGGCCACCCTGCGCCGCGGGACCGAGGCGCGGCTGGTCATCGCGATGATCGTGCGCGAGGACTCGATGACGCTGTACGGCTTCGCCGACTCCGACGCTCGAGACCTCTTCTCGACCCTGCTGTCGGTATCGGGCGTCGGCCCGAAGATCGCGCTGGCCACGCTGGCCGTGCACGACGCCCCCGCGCTGCGCCAGGCACTGGCCGACAGCGACGTGACCGCGCTGACCCGGGTACCCGGAATCGGCAAGCGCAGTGCCGAGCGGATGGTGCTGGAGCTGCGCGACAAGGTCGGCCCGGTTGGCGCCGCCGTTGGACTGCCTGCCACCAACGGCCATGCGGTGCGCGGCCCGGTGGTGGAAGCCCTTGTCGGTCTTGGGTTTGCGCTCAAGCAGGCCGAGGAGACCACCGACAAGGTGCTCGCCAACGAGCCGGAGGCCAACACGCAGACGGCGTTGCGCGCTGCGCTTTCGATGCTGGGTAACAGATGAGCCGGTTCACCGACGACGACGACGAACCCGAGGATCGCGACGTCTCTGCGGCGTTGACCGTCGGCGAGGGTGACATCGACGCCAGCCTGCGACCGCGATCGCTGGGAGAGTTCATCGGGCAGGCCCGGGTGCGCGAACAGCTGCAGCTGGTGATCGAAGGTGCCAAGAACCGCGGTGGCACACCGGATCACATCCTGCTGTCCGGCCCGCCCGGGCTCGGAAAGACGTCACTGGCGATGATCATCTCGGCAGAACTGGGATCGTCGCTGCGGGTGACGTCCGGGCCCGCGCTCGAGCGGGCGGGCGATCTGGCGGCCATGCTGTCCAACCTCGTCGAGCACGACGTCTTGTTCATCGACGAGATCCATCGCATCGCGCGGCCCGCCGAGGAGATGCTGTACCTGGCGATGGAGGATTTCCGCGTCGATGTCGTCGTCGGCAAAGGCCCTGGCGCGACGTCGATTCCACTCGATGTGGCACCCTTCACCCTCGTCGGCGCCACCACCAGGTCGGGCGCATTGACCGGCCCGCTGCGCGACCGGTTCGGCTTCACCGCACACATGGACTTCTACGAGCCTGCGGAGCTGGAGCGGGTGCTGGCGCGTTCGGCGGGCATTCTGGGCATCGAGCTCGGTGCCGACGCGGGCGCCGAGATCGCCCGTCGTTCACGCGGAACGCCACGCATCGCCAACCGGCTGTTGCGCCGGGTGCGTGACTATGCCGAGGTCCGCGCCGACGGTGTGATCACGCGCGACATCGCGAAGTACGCGCTGGCGGTCTACGACGTCGACGAACTCGGGCTCGACCGGCTGGACCGCGCGGTGCTCTCGGCGCTCACCCGAAGCTTCGGCGGCGGACCGGTCGGCGTGTCCACCCTCGCGGTCGCGGTGGGTGAGGAAGCCGCCACCGTCGAGGAGGTGTGCGAGCCTTTCCTGGTGCGAGCCGGAATGATCGCGCGCACGCCGCGCGGCCGCGTCGCCACGGCGCTCGCATGGACGCATCTGGGGATGAGCCCGCCCAGCGGCGTGTCCGGGCTGGGACAGCAGGGCCTCTTCGACTAGTCAGGGAGGACACGGATGGGCAGCGGCACGATACGGCTGGGCGGTTTGTTCGGCGTCGCGTCGGCGGCAGCGGTGGTCCCGGCCTATCTGGTGGGGTCGCCGGAACGGCCGAAGAGCCCAACCGATGCGCACGACTATTTCGGGCGTGCCGCGTCGTTCCTCTCCGCCAACGGCACACTGCCGCTGCTGCACACCTGGATCGGTCTGCCTGGCGCTTACAGCATGATCGTCTGGCTGGGATTGACGGGCTTGCTGATGCTGGCGATTCCACCGGTGGTTCGGATTGAAAGTGTAGGTGTGTAATGGTAACTGCGGGTTTGGTTTTCGCTGCTCTGGCCGCGCTGCTTCACGTGTACATCTTCGTGATGGAGTCGTTGACGTGGACGTCGCCGCGCACCCGCGCGACGTTCGGGACCACGCAGGAAGAAGCCGAGACCACCAAACTGCTGGCGTTCAACCAGGGCTTCTACAACCTGTTCCTGGCCGTGGTGACGGCCATCGGCATCGTCGCGATGTGCCTCGGGCACACAGCGGTGGGGGCCGCCCTGGTCTTCGCGGGTGTCGGATCGATGCTGGCAGCGTCGGCAGTGCTGCTCGCGTCATCACCGGACAAGGCCAGGGCCGCCATCACGCAGGGGGCCTTCCCGCTGGTCGCCGTCGTGCTCCTCGCGATCGCGCTGGCGACCTAGTCCGCTCGGCCGGTCACAGCAGGCCGAGCAACTCCAGGTCGGTGGCGTACTTGACGATGATCTCCGGGGTGACGTGCGGAATGTCTTTGTCCCTGCCGATTTTCGCGCGCTTGACCGCGGCGCGGAACCGGTCGGTCGGTGCGATGGACCCGCGGATCGGCTTTTCCGGCCGCTGATAGTTGTGCAGCAGCGGTAGCAGCGATGCCTGGCGCTGGCGTTCCGGCAGTGCGCGAATAGCCGTCTCGAACCGCCGCAGCCAGCCGGCGTAGTCGCCGACGCGCTGAACGCGGTACCCGGCATCGATCAGCCAGTCGACGTACTCGTCGAGGCCGATGCCGTCGTCATATGGGTTCATCACGTGGTAGGTCTCGAATCCGTCGACGACGCTCGCGCCAAGTGTGGAGATCGCCTCGGCGATGAATTCCACTGGCAGACCGTCATAGTGCGCCCGCTGCCGGTTCCCGTCGGCGTCCAGTTCGTAGAACGATTCGGGCGCGACACCGGTGGCGACCAGGCTGAGCATCATGCGGGTGAACATGTCAGGGAGGTTGAGCTGACCGGCGTAGGAGGTGTCCGCCAGGATCATGTCGCAGCGGAACACCGACACCGGCAGACCGCACAGGTCGTGCGCTTCGCGCAGCAGCACCTCGCCGGCCCACTTGCTGTTGGCATAGCCGTTGGCGTAGCCGTCATCGACCTTGCGGGTGGCGCTGATGACCCGGACGTCGCCGTCCTCGGTGAACTTGCCCGGTTCGATACCCGCGCCGACGCCGATTGTCGACACGTATGCGAACGGCTTGATCCTGGTGGTGAGCGCGATGCGGATCAGCTCCGCGGTGCCAAGCGCATTGGGGCCGAACAGCTGGTCATATGGCAGGACGTGGTTGACGAGCGCGGCCGGGTCGACGATCAGGTCGACCGTGTCGGCGAGGCGCTGCCATGTCGTCTGGTCGAGCCCGAGGTTGGCCTCGCCCTTGTCGCCCGCGAGCACCTCGAGGTGCTCGGCGGCCAGGTGGTGGTAGTGACGCAGCAGTTCGGGGTCGCCGCTGTCGAACGTCTTGTCGAGACGTTCGCGGGCGGCATCGTCGTCCTTGGCACGCACCAGGCAAATAACCTTGCCGCCAACAAGATCCATGCGTTCCAGCCATTCCAGGGCCAGGTAGCGGCCGAGGAATCCGGTAGCGCCGGTGAGCAGAACCGTGCGCACTTGCGCGCTCGGGCCCGGCAGCGATGGCGCCGCGGCAAGGGTCTGCTCGTCGATGAACTTGTCCAGCGTGAGGTCGCCTGCGTGTGCCTCGGTTGCGCCCCGGCCGTGCACGGATGCGAACGTCGGGCGCTTGGTGCCGGGTTGACGCTCGGTTTCGATGTAGTCGGCGAGCGCGGCCAGGTCGTTGGCGGGGCTGACGATCACGCCGACGGGAACGCCGATATCGAAGATCTCGCGCAGCAGGTTCGCAAACGTCAACGCCGACAACGAATCTCCACCGAGATCGGTGAAATGCGCGTCGGCCCGTACATCGGCGGCCGATGCGCCGAGCAGTGCTCCCACCGCGCGGATGAGCGTCTCGAGGACGGGCCCGTCGGCGCCGTTCTGCCGCAGCCAACGCAACTCGTCGGCCTGACCCTCCGTCAGCTCCACATACAGCTGCTCCAGCCGCTCGCCATAGTGGTCCTTGAGTTTCGGCCGGGCCAGCTTGCGGATACCGGTGAGCAGACCGTTCTCGAGCGTGAACGGCGTTGTCTCGATGATGAAGTCGCGGGGAATCTCGTAGGACTGCAAGCCTGCGGTCCTCGCGACGTCGGCAAGCGAATCCCCGATGGCGGATTTGAGGTCCGCCGAACCGTGCTCAGCCAGCGCCGCCTCGGTGGGCACCACCACCGCAAGCAGGTAGGACCTGGCGCTGTTGCCGTAGACGTAGATCTGCCGGACGAGCGGGCTGTCGCCGAATGCAGCCTCGAGCTTGGCGACCGTGACGAACTCGCCCTGCGAGAGCTTGAGAACGTTGTTGCGGCGGTCCAGGTACTCCAGCTGGTCGGGACCGACCTCGGCGACGATGTCGCCGGTGCGGTAGTAGCCGTCCTCGTCGAACACCTCGGCGGTGACTTCGGGACGCTTGTAGTACCCGGGAATGATGGTCGCCGACTTGACGAGCAGCTCACCGCGGGGATGCGGTCGGTCGGTGCGGAAGTATCCGAGGTCGCCGACGTCGGCCAGCCTGTAGTCGATCACCGGTGGCCGCTGAATGTGTCCGTCGACGAACAGCGCACCGGCCTCGGTGGAGCCGTAGCCATCGACCAGATGCATGTCGAGGAGTGTCTCGACGAACGTCTTCATCTCCGGCGACATCGGCGCCGAACCCGTCATCGCCATCACGTAGCGGCCGCCGAGCAGGCGCTGTCGAATATCGGCCAGCACCGCAGACTCGTCCGACGTGCCACGGTCGGTTTCGGTTTGGACCTCCGCGAAGATCATGTCCCAGACACGCGGAACGAAGCTCAACTGCGTGGGCCTGACGAGCGCGAGGTCCTCGAGGAACGTGGAGAGGTCGCTCTTCGCGGCGAAGTACGCGGTGCCGCCTGCACCGAGCGTCCCGTACAACATGCCTCGGCCCATCATGTGGCTCATCGGCATGAAGCTCAATGTGATCGACGGGCGGGTGCCTTCGTAGCCCCAGGTTCCCCTGACCGATCGACGCCACGAATTGGCCACCAGGCGTTCGGGATACATCGCGCCTTTCGGCGTTCCCGTGCTTCCTGAGGTGTAGACCAGCAGCGTAAGCGGATCGACGTCATCGGCGATGAAGGGTTGCACGACAGGAAGTTTCGCTCCGCGTTCTGCGACATCCGCCAGCGCTTCGACGATGACGGAGCTGCCGGCCTCGGCCAGCCGTTCCCTGGCGGAAGCAAGCTCATCGCGGTGGTCGTCGACCTGCGGGAGGTAGTCGAACACGAGCAGGCGCGCCGGGGCGAATCCGGTGAGGATCAACTCGACCGCGTCGGCGAGATTGTCGACGCTCGATGCGATCAGCGTCGGCTCGGTCTCGGCCACGATCGGCCGCAGCGCCGCGACGGGTGCGCTCGTCTGCAGTGGAACGGAAACCGCGCCCAATCCGATCAGCGCGATGTCGATGGTGGTGTAGTCGACGCTGGTGAAGCCCAGCAGTGCGACGCGGTCGCCGGGCGCGACCGGATCGTTCGCCAAGGCGTTGGTGATCGCCTGCACCCGTTGGGAGACCTGCCCGTAGGTGATCGTCTCGAAGCGGGGGAGAAGTACGGCGGTCGTTCGGCCGGTATCCGGATCCGTGGTCAACTCGACGGCTCGCGCGCCGAGGGCGGGGCGATCCGCGTAGCCGTCGAAGACGGTCTCGACTATCTGCGCGAGCCGAAGCCGGGGGTCTTCGATTGCGGCGGAGATCGTCTCGTCGGGGGCAGCGTCGGCGAATTGCGGATCAGAAGCTTTCAGGTCAGCGATGCGGCGCCCGAGGCGCTCCTCGCGGGTGATAGTCGGCATCAAAAGTCCTCGAAAATTGCGGGAAAGGCGGCGCGACGCTGCGCCTAGAAGAAACTACGTTAGCAAAGCTAACTTTATTCCCGCTAACTCGTGAGCCTGTCTATCTGCGGTGAGATGACCTCTGCCTGCCGCGTCCGATTTCCGCCGGCCCGCTTCGCCTCGTACATCGCCGCGTCGGCGGCGTCCACCAGGTGTTCGATCACTGCGCGGGCATCCGCATCTCCGATATCGACCCACCTGATGCTGGCCACGCCGACGCTCGCCGTCGCGCCGCGCGGGATATCGGCGACCTCCTGGCGCAACCGCTCGGCGATCAGGTGTCCTTCGCCGGGTTGCGTCGCCTCGGCGATGAGGAACTCCTCACCGCCGACGCGCGCGACTACGGCGCGCCCACGGGTACTGCGCCGCAGCTTGTCGGCGACGGCGACCAGGATCCTGTCACCGGTCGTGTGGCCCCGAGTGTCGTTGACCTGCTTGAACCGATCGAGATCAAGCATGATCACCGTGAGATAGGGCTCCGCCCAGTGGCCGGACGAGCCGAGCAGTTCGCGCGCCGAGCGGTAGAAGCCGCGCCGATTACGCAGCCCCGTAAGAGGATCCGTGTGCGACTTGAGCGCTTCGTCGCCGAGCAGGTGGATCAGCACATGCACGGAGAACGGCACGGCGAGCACACCCACGGCGATGATGAGCAGTTTCGCCACCATCACGAGCAGCCCTCCCGTCATCGCCGCCATCTCGATACCGCAGGCGATCGAGACCGCCGCCGCGGTGGAGAGGACCAGCGCGAGGTAGCGGCTGGTGTGGAAGAAGGCGACGTATCCGGCCAGCGCGGCGAACGCCGTGCAGCCGAGCAGCGACATCCCCGGATACGACATGTACACCAGGCACGCGGCCGCGATGCATGCGGTCGACACGAGGACGAACAACACCGACTGCCGCCTCGTCGGCCATCGCTTCAGCCACATGATCGCCATCACCAGACAACACATCGTCACGAGCGCGCTTACGGCCCTGCCGACGATGGTGCCCGGCCCAACGGGTGACCACATCGTGAGAAGCGGAACCGCACCGAGTGCGGCGACGACGGTGGCCATCATGCGCCGGGTGAAGCCGCGCAGATTCCGATAGCCCAGGTACCCGGATAACCAGCGGAAATGGTCAGTCTGTACCCACCACTCCCGGACCCACGTCATGTTAAGCAGTCTAAGGGGTGTTTGCTGATTGTGGTGTCAGCAATTCTCTGACTGTCGGCTGGAAGCCTCCTTGGTAGTTGCATGGCCGACCACGGCCGCCGTAGCGCTACCGACGGCCGGGTAGCTGATCACGGTCTGAAGCGACATCGGCGTGCGAGACAGCATGCGGATGGGGTACTCCGGCGGTGGTCGGGGTACCCCGTCGAGGACCAAGGAGGCTTCAAATGAGCGACACGCGTGTTCACGCCGGTGGTGGCAGGCTGCAGATGCCCCGCAGCCGCGGCGCGGCCAGTGGTTTTCTGTTGATTCTGTTGGGCGCCTGGGGAGCCCTCGCCCCGTTCGTCGGCCCGTACTTCGACTTCGCCTTCACGCCAGGGCAGGCATGGGCCTGGACGGCGGCCCGCGGCTGGCTCGAGGTGCTGCCGGGCGCAGCCACCGTCGTCGGCGGGTTCCTGCTGTTGAGTTCGCGCAACCGCTTCACCGCCATGCTCGGCGGGTGGCTGACCGTGCTCGCAGGAGCATGGTTCGTCGTCGGGCGTGCGCTGGCCGGGCCGTTGGGCCTCGGCGATGTGGGTACGCCCGCGGCGGCGACCGAGGCCAAGCGCGTGGCGCTGGACCTGACCTACTTCTATGGGCTGGGCGCGCTGATCATCTTCCTCGGCGCTGTCGCACTCGGACGCCTGTCGATCCGCAGCGCGCGCGACATCAGGCATGCACACCGCACGACCATGGAAACCACCGCGGAGCCCCCGCCCTCCGAGGATGTGACTGAGATCCAGCCTGCGGAACCGACACCCGAGACCCGGCACCGCCCATGGGGCAACGTGTTCGGCCGCGGGAACCGGCTCGCCCACCGCTGACGCATAGACGCCGGGCAGGGGCAGGCCCGCGTCTGCCCGGCGTCTAGGACCCAGCCACGGCGACAGCCAAGCGTGATACCGGGGACTGGTTCGGCGCCGCCACGTTCCCATCGGGCAAGATGACGCCATGAATGCTCGTTCGGCCGTGGGGCTGAAGTGCGGCTGGTGAGGCGCCTCTACCAGGTGCTGGCGCGCGTCATGTCATTGCGCATCATCGTCATCGTCGCGGCGCTTGCGGTGGTTGCCCTCGTCATCACGCTTGGCGTCTGGGTTTGGCTAGGCGTCACCAACGATCAGTACAGCCAGCTCGATCGTCGCCTCGACTCGATCAGCGGCCTCGGGGACATCAGCTCACTGCTGCGCAACTCCGAGAACCCGGGACTCGACCAAACGTCCCCGAACGGCGCCCTGGTCCGCACCGCCCGCGTCGACGGCACCACGGTGTCCGTGCCGAAGGACGTCGTGCTACCGCGATTCGACAACGGCTATGCCAGCACGACGATCGACGGCGTGGCGTACCGGGTCCGCACGTTCTCCGCGGGCAATGCCTCCATCGCCGTCGGTGCTCCACTGGCCGAAACACAGCGCAGGATCGACGAACTGCACCGGCGGGTGCTGTTGATATGCGGCGGCGTCATCATCGGGACCGTCGTGGTCGCTTCGGTGCTCTGGCTGATCATGATCAACCCGTTTCGGGTCCTCGCCCGGCAGGCCCGGGTGATCAACGCGCAGTCCAATCCGGACGAAGTGAAGGTGCGCGGCGTCCAGGAAGCGGTGGAGATCGCCGAAGCGGTCGAGGGAATGCTGGCCCGTATCGGCGACGAACAGCAACGCACGAGGGCTGCGCTGGAATCGGCCCGGGATTTCGCGGCCGTCGCCTCGCACGAACTGCGCACGCCGCTGACCGCGATGCGCACCAACCTCGAAGTGCTCTCCACCCTTGACCTGCGCGACGAACAGCGCAAGGAAGTCATCGCCGACGTCATGCGCACCCAGAGCCGCATCGAGGCCACGCTGTCCGCGTTGGAGCGCCTGGCGCAAGGCGAGCTGACGACGGTCGACGACTTCGTCCCCGTCGACATCACCGAGCTCCTCGATCGGGCCGCACACGACGCGGTGCGCAACTACCCCGACCTGCAGGTGTCGCTGGCGTCGTCCACCACGGTGCTGATGGTGGGGATGCCTGCCGGCCTGCGGTTGGTCATCGACAATGCGATCACCAACGCCGTCAAGCATGGCGGCGCGACCGAGATCCGTCTGGCCGCAATCAGTTCCGTAGACGGCGTGGAGATCACGGTCGACGACAACGGCCTCGGCGTGCCCGTGGAAGAGCGGACGGCTGTCTTCGACCGGTTCTCACGCGGATCGACGGCGGCGCGATCGGGCTCTGGCCTCGGCCTCGCGCTGGTGGCCCAACAGGCCGAGATCCACGGGGGGACAGCCGCATTGGAGACCAGCCCGATGGGTGGTGCCCGGCTGCTGCTCCGGTTGCCGCCGCCAAGTTAGCTTCGGGCCTCTTTCGGATCGAGCTCGTCGAGCAGGCGCTGCATCGTCGCGCACATCTGGTCGAAGTTCTTCCCGCCGGCAAGCTGCGACCACCGACGTTCGATGTCGGCGACACGTCGGCCGGCGTCGGTCATCAGATCGCGTCCCCGTTCGGTCAGGTCGATCAGCTTCGCCCGGCCGTCTGACGGGTCCGGCCGCCGCGTCAGATAGCCCATGTCGGCGAGATCGTTGACGAGCTCCGACGCTGCGGCGAGGCTGAGCTGCGCCCGGTCCGCGAGCTCGGTGAGCCGGATGCCGCCCATCCTGATGTTGCCGAAGATCTGGAAGTGCGGTTCGCGGACATCACCGTAGCCGGCGTCGGCACGGGGAGCGGCCAGGTCGTCACGGAACTCGCGAAGCAGTCGGACCAGCAGCTGTCCGACCGCCAGCCGGTCCGGCGCGAGATGTCTTGACTTCGCCATGGTTCTTCGAGAATACTACGGTTACCGAAGTTTCGGTTTCCGAAGTAAATGGGAGAACTGCCATGATCGCGTCGAATCCGAGTTTCGTCGGCACCGATCTCGGCCGGCTGCATGTGCGGCGCGCCGGGGACGGACCACCGGTGGTGTTGTGGCACAGCCTGTTCGTCGACTCCCGGTCCTGGGGATCGCTGATCGATGAGCTGGCACGCCGGCGCACGGTGTACGCGATCGACGGGCCATCGCACGGCGAGAGCGAGCCGGTGCCGCGCGACTTCACCTTCGAGGAATTGGTGGTGTCCGCAGAACAGGCGCTGGACGGCCTTGGCCTGACCGAACCCGTCGACTGGGTCGGGAACGCCTGGGGCGGGCACGTCGGCATCCGGCTGGCGACGGGGACGAGGCTGCGGACCCTGACGACGATCGGCACGCCGATCCAGGGATTCACGGTGGGGGAGAAGTTAACCAAGGCGTGGCCGCTGGTCCACATGTACCGGTTCACGGGACCGAACGGCTTCATCGTCAATCAGCTGATGGACGCCCTTGTCGGCAGGGATGCCATTGCCGCACATCCGGACCAGGCGGCTGCGGTCACCGCATCGTTCCGTGACGCGGACCGGCGCGGCATGTATCACGCGATGCAATCGATGATGCTGCACCGCAACGGAATCGAGGATCTACTCGGCAGTGTCAAGGTGCCGACTCTGGTGATGTCGGTCCGCGACGATGTGACCGGTTGGCGCCCCGACGAGGCGCGCCGCACGTGTGCCGCGATCCCGGACTGCCGTGTCGAGGAAGTCGCGGGCACCGGCCATGTCTCGCCGCTGCTGATCGATCGCGACCGGATTCTGCGGCTCGTCACCGAATTCTGGGGTGCCGCCGTTCCGAAAACCTAGCCCGTATAAGCCATTACGTGCTTGATGCGGGTGTAGTCGTCGAACCCGTACATCGACAGGTCCTTGCCGTGACCCGAGGATTTGAAGCCGCCGTGCGGCATCTCGGCCACCAACGGGATGTGAGTGTTGATCCACACACAGCCGAAGTCCAGCGCCGCCGACACCCGCAGTGCGCGGGACACGTCCTTGGTCCACACCGAGGACGCCAGCCCGTACTCCGTGCCGTTGGCCCACGCGATCGCCTCGTCCTCGTCGGAGAACGACTGCACGGTGATCACCGGCCCGAAGATCTCCTGCTGGATGAGCTTGTCGTCCTGCATCAGGCCGCCGATGACGGTCGGTTCGATGTAGAAACCCTTGTCGCCCTGGCGCGCTCCGCCGCTGGCGACCTTGGCGTGCGACGGCACGTCTGCGAGGAACGACAGCACCCGCCTCATCTGGTTGATGTTGTTCACCGGCGGTACCCAGGCGTCCTCGTCGTCGGGGGCCTTTCCGTACGTCGTGGTCGCGCCCTTGGCCTGCTCGGCCAGCGCATCGGTCAGGTCCGAGACCACCGCTGCCCGCGCCAGCACGCGGGTGGCAGCCGTGCAGTCCTGGCCTGCGTTGAAGTAGCCGGCTGTCGCGATTCCCTCTGCGGCCGTGGCGATGTCGCTGTCGTCGAACACGATCACCGGCGCCTTGCCGCCCAGTTCGAGATGCGTGCGCTTGAGGTTGCTGCCCGCGCTGACCGCCACCGCCCGGCCCGCCGCCACCGAGCCGGTGATGGACACCATCTCGGGGGTGGGATGCGCGACGACAGCGGCGCCGGTATCCCGGTCTCCGCAAACGACATTGAGTACGCCCGGCGGGAAGTGCCTGGCCGCGATCTCGGCCAGCATCACCGTCGTCACCGGGGTGGTGTCGCTCGGTTTGATCACCACGGTGTTGCCCGCGGCGATGGCCGGGCAGAACTTCCAGATGGCCATCATCATCGGGTAGTTCCACGGAGCTACCTGGCCGACGACGCCGACCGGCTCGCGGCGGATCCACGAGGTGTGGTTCTCCATGTACTCGCCCGCCGACTTGCCCTCCAACATCCTTGCCGCACCGGCGAAGAACCGAATCTGGTCGACCATCGGCGGGATCTCTTCGGCCATCGTGAGGTGGTTGGGCTTGCCGGTGTTGCGGCCTTCGGCCTCCACCAGAGCCTGGGCATTCTTCTCGACGTCGTCGGCGAAGTCGAGCATCGCCTTCTGGCGGTGCGACGGCGTGGTGCGCTTCCAGTCGGCGAAGGCCTTCGACGCCGCGGCGTACGCGTTGTCGATGTCCTGGTCGTTGGACTGTGGCGCGGTCGCGTACTCCTCGCCGGTGGCAGGGTCGACCAATGGCATGGTCTCGCCGCCGACAGAGTCGACCAATTCGCCGCCGATGAAATTCTGAACGGTGGTCATGAATCCGCTCCTGTTCCTAGAGGTCGGCGAGTACCAGGGCCAGTACGTCCAGGCCTTCGACGATCAGGTCGTCGCTGATGGTCAGTGGGGGCAGGAAGCGAAGTACGTTGCCGTAGGTGCCGCAGGTCAGCACGATCACACCTGCGGCATGGCACCCCGCGGCCAGCTTCGCGGTGAGCTCGCCGTCGGGTTCGGTGCTGCCGGATTTCACCAGCTCCATGGCGATCATCGCGCCGCGGCCGCGGACGTCGCCGATGCGGTCGTCCTCGGCCTGCAGCCGGCCCAGCCGGTCCTTCATCACCTGCTCGATCTGGCGGGCCCGTTCCACCAGCCCGTCGGCTTCGATCGTCTCGATGGTGGCCAGTGCGGCCGCACAGGCGACGCGGATTGCCACCGTAGGTGCCGCCGAGCCCGCTGACGTGCGGTGCGTCCATGATCTCGGCGCGTCCGGTCACCGCCGACAGCGGCAGCCCGTCGGCGATGCCCTTGGCGGTGACGATCAGGTCGGGCTCGATGCCCTCGTGCTCGCACGCGAACATCGCACCGGTGCGTGCGAAACCGGTCTGCACCTCGTCGGCGATGAACACGACGTCGTTTTTCGTACACCAGTCAACAAGCGCGGGCAGGAAGCCGTCCGCGGGGACGATGAAGCCGCCCTCGCCCTGGATCGGTTCGATGATCACCGCGGCGAGGTTGGCGGCACCGACCTGCTTGTCGATGACGTTGATGGCGCGACGGGCGGCCACTTCGCCGTCGGTGGCCATCTCCTTGCCGAACTCCGCGTCGCGGAAGGGATAGGACAGCGGCGCGCGGTAGATCTCCGGCGCGAACGGGACCGAAGCCGTGCTTGTAGGGCATCGACTTGGCGGTCAGGGCCATGGTCAGGTTGGTGCGGCCGTGGTAGGCGTGGTCGAACGACACCACCGCCTGCTTGCGGGTGTACGTCCTGGCGATCTTGACGGCGTTCTCCACCGCCTCGGAGCCCGAGTTGAACAGCGCCGAGCGCTTCTCGTAGCTGCCGGGTGTGAGCCGGTTGAGCTGCTCGGCGACCGCGACGTACTCCTCGTAGGGCGTGATCATGAAGCAGGTGTGGGTGAAGTCGGCGACCTGCGCACGCACCGCCTCGACGACGCGCGGTGACGCATTGCCGATCGTGGTCACCGCGATCCCGGACCCGAGGTCGATGAGCCGGTTGCCGTCGACGTCCTCGACGATGCCGCCGCCCGCCCGCGCCGTGTAGACCGGCATGGTGTTGCCGATACCGCGGGATACCGCGGCGGCTTTCCGCTCGATCAGCTCCTGCGACAGCGGGCCGGGAATGGTGGTGGCGAGATGGCGGCTCTGCTCGATGGTGCTCAACTTTCGCCTCCTGAAGACGGGTCTGATCAGCGACTGCCGCGCCGCGGTCTGAGCCTAGTCTGCGTCCTGTCGTGGACGCACCGATCCGATTGAAAACGAACCCGCAGCTCGGCGGGATCGCCCGTCGGACGGGATCGGCGCAACGGAATTCGTAGCTGCAGCCGTATTTGTGAAGCTGCGCGGCATCCTGCCGGGAACTCCCGGTGGCGGTGTCGGCTGCGCGGAACGCGGGGTCGCTCGGTCGTCAGCTGCCGCAATGGCACACTGGTCAACTAGAAGGCCCCGAAATCGGTCACGGTCCTGGGGTCCATCACCGCAAGACCGACACGAAAGACAGTTGCTGCCATGGATCTGGTCGCCTTACTACCCCTACTACTCATTCTGGGCGCGTTCATGTTCTTCGCCTCGCGACGGCAGAAGAAAGCGATGCAGAAGACCATCGACCTGCACGAATCCCTGAAGGTCGGCGACCGTGTGCACACCACGTCGGGTCTGCAGGGCGAGATCAAGGCCATCACCGACGACAACGTGGAACTCGAGATCGCGCCGGGCGTCGTCACGACATGGATGAAACTCGCCGTTCGGGACCGCATCACCGACGACGACGACTTCGACGACGACTTCGACGACGTCGAGCCCGAGTCGAGCGCCAAAGAGATCACGGACAGCACGATCACGGACAGCACCGACCAGAACCGGCTGAACTAACGACTGACAGTCGGGGACTCAGCGCAGGCACGTACCCTTTGCGGTGCTGACGATCCGACCTTCGAGGAGATCAAAGAAACGTGGCATCGCCTTCGACGCCGGTGCACCCTGCCCGCTACCTGGCACTTTTCCTCGCGCTGCTGATCGGCGTGTACCTGCTGGTCTTCCTGACCGGCGACAAGCAGGCCAAGACGAAGCTGGGCATCGACCTGCAGGGCGGCACCCGGGTGACCCTGACCGCGCGTACGCCCGACGGATCGAGGCCGACCGCCGACGCGCTGAACCAGGCCCAGCAGATCATCTCCTCGCGCGTCAACGGGCTCGGTGTGTCCGGGTCCGAGGTGGTGATCGACGGCGACAACCTGGTGATCACCGTGCCGGGCAACGACAGCAGCGAGGCCCGCAACCTGGGGCAGACGGCACGGCTGTACATCCGGCCGGTCATCCAGGCGTTTCCGGCCAAGCAACCGGCACAGCCAGGCCAGCAGGGCGCTCCGCAGCAGGGCGGGCCACCGGTAGGCCAACCGGGAGCCCCCGTCGGCGCCCCGCCTGCGCCGCCGGAGGCGCCCAACGGCCTGCCTGCCGAGGGCCTGCCCCCGGCAGAGCCTGCGGCCCCGCAGGAAGCACCCGCTGAGCAACCGGTGCCGCAGTCGCCTGCCGAGCCGGCCCAGCCCCGTCCGTATCCGCAGGCGCCGCCGACCCCGGGCCGCCGCCGCCACCTGCCCCGGCGCCGGGCAAGCCCGATCAGGCAAAGGACCTCGCGCAGCGGATCGCCGACCAGAAGGCATGGCGGCAGAGCACCGAACAACAGATTCAGTTCCTCGCGATGCAGATCCAGGCGACCCAGTGCAACGAGGACGACATCCTGGCGGGCAACGACGATCCGAACCTGCCGCTGGTGACCTGCTCGACCGACCACTCCCAGGTGTATCTGCTCGACAAGTCGATCATCAGCGGCGAGCAGATCAAGAACGCCAGTTCCGGCCTGGACGCACAGCACGGCCAGTACATCGTCACGTTGGAGTTCAAGCCGGACGCCGCCAACGTCTGGGCCGATTTCACCGCAGCCCACGTCGGCACGCAGACCGCGTTCACGCTCGACTCACAGGTCGTCAGCGCGCCGCAGATCGAGGAAGCCATCCCCGGCGGCAACACGCAGATCACCGGACAGTTCGACGCCGCGCGAGCCAAGGAGCTCGCCAACGTCCTGAAGTACGGCTCGTTGCCGTTGTCGTTCGAATCGTCTGAGGCCGAAACCGTCTCGGCCACACTGGGTTTGACGTCGCTGCGGGCCGGTCTGATCGCGGGTGCGATCGGGTTGGCGCTGGTGCTGGTGTACTCACTGCTCTATTACCGGGTACTGGGACTGCTGACGGCGTTGTCGCTGGTGGCTTCGGGCGCAATGGTTTTCGCGATCCTGGTGCTGCTGGGCAGATACATCAACTACACGCTGGACCTGGCAGGCATCGCGGGTCTGATCATCGGTATCGGTACCACTGCGGACTCGTTCGTGGTGTTCTTCGAACGCATCAAGGACGAGATACGCGAAGGCCGTTCGTTCCGATCGGCGGTCCCGCGAGGGTGGGTACGTGCGCGCAAGACGATCATTTCCGGCAACGCCGTGACGTTCCTCGCCGCAGTGGTGCTCTACGTGCTGGCGATCGGCCAGGTGAAGGGCTTCGCGTTCACCCTCGGCCTGACGACGATCCTCGACATCGTGGTGGTGTTCCTGGTGACTTGGCCGTTGATTTACCTGGCGTCGAAGTCGACGATGCTGGCCAAACCGGCGTTCAACGGTCTCGGCGCTGTGCAGCAGATTGCGCGTGAACGGCGAGTGTCCGCTGCGACGGGACGGGGGTAAAACGATGGCCAGGAAGACACCCGACGTGACCGAGTCGACGGCGGTGGAGGCGCCCGATCTAGAGAGCGGCGACGCTCCCAAGCACGGCTTCTTCGTAAGGCTCTACACGGGTACAGGGGCGTTCGAGGTCATCGGGCGTCGCAAGCTCTGGTACACGATCAGCGGCCTGATCGTCGCGGTCTGCGTCGCGAGCATTGTGTTGCGCGGCTTCACCTTCGGTATCGACTTCGAGGGCGGCACCAAGGTGTCGATGCCTGCTTCCGGCGTCAGCACGGAACGGGTCGAAGCGGTGTTCCACGAGGCGCTGGGCAAGGACGCCGAATCGGTGGTGATGGTCGGCAACGGTGCATCGGCGACGGTGCAGATCCGATCGGAGACGCTGACCAACCAGGAGACCGAACAACTGCGCACCGCGCTGTTCGACGCGTTCCAGCCCAAGGGCGTGGACGGCCAGGCGAGCAAGCAGGCCATCAGCGACTCTGCGGTGTCGTCGACCTGGGGCGGCCAGATCACCAAGAAGGCGCTGGTGGCTCTGGTGGTGTTCCTGGTGCTCGCCGCCGTCTACATCACCATTCGCTACGAGCGCTACATGGCGATTTCGGCAATGGCCACATTGGTTTTCGACCTGGTCGTCACCGCAGGGGTGTACTCGTTGGTCGGCTTCGAGGTCACGCCGGCCACCGTGATCGGCCTGCTGACCATCCTGGGTTTCTCGCTGTACGACACCGTCATCGTGTTCGACAAGGTCGAAGAGAACACCCACGGATTCCAGCACACCACCCGCCGAACTTTCGCCGAGCAGGCGAACCTGGCCATCAACCAGACATTCATGCGGTCGATCAACACCAGCCTCATCTCGGTGCTGCCGATCCTGTCCTTGATGGTCGTCGCGGTGTGGCTGTTGGGGGTCGGCACACTCAAGGACCTGGCGCTGGTGCAGCTCGTCGGCGTGATCGTCGGCACCTACTCGTCGATCTTCTTCGCCACGCCTCTGCTGGTATCGATGCGGGAACGCACCGAGCTGGTCCGCACCCACACTCGCCGGGCGCTCAACCGGCGCAAGCCGACGGGTAGCCGATCCGGCGCCGCCGTCGAGACCGTCGATGACGAGCCCGAGGCCGAGAAGGAGACCGTCGCCGCGGCCTCCGCCGCGTCCACGACGGGCAGGCATGCGGCGGCCGTGGGGGAGAAACCGGCGCCGGGTGCGCGACCGATCCGACCGACCACCAGCAGGACCGGACGGCCCTCGGGTAAGCGGAACACCCGGCGGCGGTAGGCCCGATGACGGCCCTTTTGCGGGGGACCGCCGCCGCGGTGACGGTTGCGCTCGCGTGTGCGGTGACCCTGACGTCCTGCTCGGGCAGCCCGGCAAGCGAGATCACCTACGCCGTCGACGGCACGCTGACCACCTACAACACCAACACGGTCGCCGGTGCGGCGTCGGGCGGCCCGCAGGCGTTCGCCCGGGTGCTGACCGGGTTCGACTACCACGGGCCCGACGGACAGATCGTCGGTGACCACGACTTCGGCTCCATCTCCGTCGTCGGTCGCGCCCCGCTGGTGCTCGACTACGTCATCAACGACAAGGCGGTGTATTCCGACGGCAAGCCCGTCACGTGCGACGACCTGGTGCTGGCCTGGGCGTCGCAATCCGGGCGTTTCCCCGGCTTCGACGCCGCGAACCAGGCCGGCTACCGCGACATCGCCACCGTCGACTGCGCGCCGGGACAGAAGCGAGCGCGGGTGTCCTTCGCGGCCGACCGCGCGTTCGTCGATTTCGGACAGCTGTTCGCGGCCACGTCGGTGATGCCGTCGCACGTCATCTCCGACGAGCTCGGCATCGACGTCACGACGGCCATCCTCAACAACGACGGCCCGAGCATCGACCGCATCGCTACGGCGTGGAACGAGCACGTGGAATTTCAGGCCCGATCTCGACCTGAAGCTCTTCCCGTCGTCTGGTCCCTACAAGCTGGAATCGGTCGGCGACGACGGTGCGGTCGTCCTCGTCGCCAACGACAAGTGGTGGGGCGCAAAGCCGGTCACCAACAAGATCACCGTCAGGCCTCGCGGCGCCGATGTGCAGGACCGCCTCAACAACGGCTCGGTGGACGTCGTGGACGTCGCCACCGGCTCGTCGGGTGTGCTGAACATGCCGGACGACTACACCCAGGCCGATTCACCATCGGCGGGAATCGAGCAGCTGATCTTCGCCGCGCAGGGACCGCTGGCGGCCCCGCCCGCGCGTCGCGCGCTGGCGCTGTGCACGCCCCGCGACGTCATCGCCCGCAACGCGGAGGTGCCGATCGCCAACACGCGGCTCAACCCCGTGACCGAGGAAGCCGTCGGAAGCGCTGAGGCGGTCGGCGCAGAAGGCTACATCGCCGCCAATCCCGACGCCGCGCGCGCGGCGCTGAACAATCAGCCACTGCCGGTGCGCATCGGATATCAGACCCCGAACGCGCGGCTGGCCGCGACGGTCGGCGCGATCGCCAAATCGTGTGCGCCCGCCGGGATCACGGTGCAGGACGTCGGCTCCGAAACCACCGGCCCGCTGACGTTGCGCAACAACGAGATCGACGTTCTGCTTGCCAGCACCGGTGGGGCGACCGGGAGTGGCTCGACCGGCTCATCGGCGATGGACGCCTATGACCTGCACACCGGCAACGGCAACAACCTGTCCGGCTATACCAACCCGCAGATCGACGGCATCATCGACGCGCTCGCGGTGACGGCCGACCCCAAGGAGGTGGCCCGGCTGCTCGGCGAGGCGGGCCCGGTCCTGTGGACCGACGTGCCGACGCTGCCGCTCTACCGACAGCAGCGCACCCTGATCACATCGAAGAAGATGTATGCCGTGAGCAGTAATCCGACGCGATGGGGCGCGGGGTGGAACATGGACAGGTGGGTGCTGGCGAAGTGAGCCGCGGGGTGAACACAGAGGTCACCGCTGTCATCGGTCGCTGACCCGGGAGGTGGCCGACTTTCCCGAGCCGGGCATCCAGTTCAAGGACCTCACTCCGGTACTCGCCGATCCGCGAGGGCTGGCCGTCGTGACGGCGGCGCTGGCCGAGATCGCCGCCGGTGCCGAGCTGGTCGCAGGCATCGATGCCAGGGGTTTTCTGGTCGGCGGGGCGGTCGCGAACAGACTGGGGATCGGCGTGCTCGCGGTCCGCAAGGCGGGCAAGCTGCCGCCGCCCGTGTACAGCGAGACCTACGAGCTGGAGTACGGAACTGCGACGCTGGAGGTCCCCGCCGACGGCATCGATCTGACCGGCCGCAACGTCGTGATCATCGACGACGTGCTGGCCACCGGCGGCACGCTGGCGGCCACTATCTCGGCTGCTGACCAGGGCGGGCGCGAAGGTCACGGGCGCGGCTGTGGTGCTCGAACTGAGCGCCCTCGGCGGCCGCGACCTGCTCGAACCATTGCCCGTCAGCAGCTTGCACACCGTCTGAAGCGATATCCTCGAAGTCTGCGCGTGAGGAGGTGACGATGGCCGACGACCAAGGCACGGGTCAGGCCGTGCAATCACCTCCGGTGCCCGAGGCCGCCGACGCCACCCCGCAGGACACCGCCAAGACCTCCACCTCGCGGCGGGTCCGCGCCCGGCTTGCGCGCCGGATGACGTCTCAGCGCAGCCCGTCAACCCGGTGCTCGAGCCGCTGGTCGCGGTGCATCGCGAGTTCTACCCGAAGGCCGACCTTGCGCTGCTACAGCGGGCCTACGACGTGGCCGAGGTGCGGCACGCCGACCAGATGCGCCGCTCAGGCGATCCGTACATCACCCACCCGCTTGCGGTGGCCAACATCCTGGCCGAACTCGGCATGGACACCACGACATTGGTGGCCGCCCTGCTGCACGACACCGTCGAGGACACCGGCTACACGCTCGAGGCGTTGACGGCCGAGTTCGGCGATGAGGTCGGCCATCTCGTCGACGGCGTCACCAAGCTGGACCGGGTCGTGCTCGGCACCGCCGCCGAGGGCGAGACCATCCGCAAGATGATCATCGCGATGGCCCGCGATCCGCGGGTGCTGGTGATCAAGGTCGCCGACCGGCTGCACAACATGCGGACCATGCGGTTCCTGCCGCCCGAGAAGCAGGCCCGCAAGGCTCGCGAGACGCTGGAAGTCATTGCGCCACTGGCCCATCGGCTGGGCATGGCGACGGTCAAGTGGGAGCTGGAGGATCTGGCATTCGCCATCCTGCACCCGAAGAAGTACGAGGAGATCGTCCGTCTCGTCGCCGACAGGGCGCCATCGAGGGACACCTACCTGGCCAAGGTGCGCTCCGAGATCAACGCCACACTGGCCAAGTCGAAGATCACCGCGCTGGTGGAGGGCAGGCCGAAGCACTACTGGTCGATCTACCAGAAGATGATCGTCAAGGGCCGCGACTTCGACGACATCCACGACCTGGTGGGCATCCGGATTCAGTGCGATGAGATCCGTGACTGCTATGCCGCTGTCGGCGTGGTGCATTCGCTGTGGCAGCCGATGGCGGGCCGGTTCAAGGACTACATCGCCCAGCCCAGGTACGGGGTGTACCAGTCGTTGCACACCACGGTCGTCGGGCCGGAGGGCAAGCCGCTGGAAGTGCAGATCCGCACCAACGACATGCACGACACCGCCGAGTACGGCATTGCGGCGCACTGGCGATACAAGGAAGCCAAGGGCCGCAACGGTGTTCCCGCCGGACTGGCCGCCGCCGAGATCGACGAGATGGCGTGGATGCGTCAGCTGCTCGACTGGCAGCGGGAGGCCGCGGACCCCGGCGAGTTCCTGGAGTCGCTGCGCTACGACCTTGCGGTGCAGGAGATCTTCGTGTTCACCCCGAAGGGCGACGTGATCACGTTGCCGACGGGCTCGACGCCGGTGGACTTCGCATACGCCGTGCACACCGAGGTCGGCCACCGCTGCATCGGGGCGCGCGTCAACGGCCGGTTGGTCGCGCTGGAGCGCAAGCTCGAAAACGGCGAAGTGGTAGAGGTTTTCACGTCCAAGGCACTCAACGCCGGCCCGTCGCGGGACTGGCAGCAGTTCGTCGTTTCGCCGCGGGCGAAGGCGAAGATCCGGCAATGGTTCGCCAAGGAGCGTCGCGAGGAGGCGCTGGAGTCCGGTAAGGACGCCATCGCCCGCGAGGTGCGTCGTGGCGGGCTTCCGTTGCAGCGCTTGATGAATGCCGAGTCGATGGCGGCGCTCGCCCGCGAACTGCGCTACGCCGATGTTTCGGCCCTCTACACCGCCGTCGGTGAGGGCCATGTTTCGGCACGGCACGTCGTGCAGCGGCTGGTGGCCCAGCTCGGCGGCGACGACGAGGCCACCGATGAGCTGGCGGAGCGGTCCACGCCGGCCACCATGCTCGGTGCGTCAGCGCACCACCGACGACGTCGGTGTGGCGGTGCCAGGAGCTCCCGGCGTGCTGACCAAGCTGGCCAAGTGCTGCACCCCGGTGCCAGGGGACCTCATCATGGGCTTCGTCACGCGCGGCGGCGGAGTCAGCGTGCACCGCACCGATTGCACGAACGCGTCGTCGTTGCAGCAGCAAGCCGAGCGGATCATCGACGTGAAGTGGGCCCCGTCGCCGTCGTCGGTGTTCCTGGTTGCCATCCAGGTGGAGGCGCTGGACCGGCACCGGCTGTTGTCGGATGTCACGCGGGTGCTGGCCGACGAGAAGGTCAACATCCTGTCGGCATCGGTGACGACGTCCAACGACCGGGTTGCGATCAGCCGCTTCACCTTCGAGATGGGTGACCCCAAGCACCTGGGCCACGTGCTCAACGTGGTGCGCAACGTCGAAGGCGTCTACGACGTCTACCGGGTGACCAGCGCCGCCTGACTTTCTTGCGTGCGGCGACGCGCGTTAGTCCAGCCGCACGGATTGAATCGTCACGCTCTTCGCAGGCTTGCCGTCTTCGCTGCCACCGTCGACGCCCGCGGCGGCGATCTTGTCCAGCGTCGCGAGCCCGGTGGCGTCGATCGTGCCGAACGCGGTGTAGGTCGGCGGCAGCATCGAGTCTGCGTAGACCAGGAAGAACTGGCTGCCGTTGGTGCCCGACCCCGCATTGGCCATCGCCAGGTGCCGCGCGGATACACCACCGGCGTCTGCAGCGCCGGATCGGCGAGCCGGTACTGATTGGTGGGGTACTCGTTGGCGAACCGGTAGCCGGGTCCGCCCGTTCCTGTTCCTGACGGGTCCCCGCACTGCAACACGCCCAAGTCCGACGATGTGGTCAGCCGGTGGCACGTCGTGCCGTCGAAGTACCCCTGCTGGGCCAGGCTGGCGAAGCTGTTGACGGTGCACGGCGCCTTGCCGTTGTCGAGTTGCAGGCCGACGTTGCCCCGGTTGGTGGTCATGCTGACGCTGACCCGAGCGGGATCGGTCGGCACCCGGCCCGATCGCGGCGGCTTGTTGGGCTTGCTTGCCGGCTCGGTGGTGGCCGGATAGGCGCAGTTGGCGCCGAGGCTTGCAGGCGGGGCGAAGTCCGGAAGCTGGTTACCCGGCGACTGCGGCGCCGCGGTGTAGCTGGGATAGCGGGAGTTCAACTCGTCCATGTGCTCGTTCACGGTGCGCGCGAAGATGATCGCGAACAGCATCACCCCGATCAGCACGACGATGCTGCCGATGGTGATGAGGTAGCTGATCACCAGGCCGGCGATGGCGAGGCCGTGGCCGTCCTCGCCGCTGCGCTTGATCTGCGACAGCGAGATGTGCCCGAAGACGATGCCAAGCGGCGCGAACAGGAAGGCACAGATCAGCGACGCGATCGCCATGCCGTTGGTCGGGCGCGGCCGTGGGTAGCCGTACGGGTCGTAGGGCGGGGGATACGCGCCGTACGGAGGTGGCGGCGGCCCGGGCATCGTCACGATGCGTCAGTCCAGTCCGATGGACTTGACCTGAACGTCGAGCTTCGGCTTGCCGTCCTGGCTGCCGTCGGCCACACCGGCGGCGGCGATCTTGTCCAGCGTCGCAAGACCGGTGTCGTCGATCTTGCCGAACGCCGTGTAGTTCGGCGGCAGCTTCGAGTCCTTGTACACCAGGAAGAACTGGCTGCCGTTGGTGCCGGGGCCGGCGTTGGCCATGGCCAGCGTTCCGCGCGGATACGTCACCGGATTCTGCAGCTGGGGGTCGTCGGGCTGGAACTGGTCGGTGGGGTACTCGTTGGCGAACTGATAGCCGGGACCGCCGCTGCCCGAGCCGGTCGGGTCGCCACACTGCAACACCGACAGATCCGGGCTGGTGGTCAGCCGGTGGCAGGCGGTGTTGTTGAACCAGTTCTGCTGGGCCAGGCTGGCGAAGCTGTTGACCGTGCACGGCGCCTTGGCGTTGTCGAGCTGGATGCCGATGTTGCCCTGGTTGGTCGTCATGCTGACGCTGACCTGGGCGGGGTCGGTCGGGACCTTGCCGGTTCGCGGCGGGGTGTTCGGCTTGCTGGCCGGCTCAGCCGACGCTGGATATTGGCAGTTGGCGCCGAGATCGGCGGGGGGTTTGAACGCCGGCAGCTGACCGTTGCCCGTCGGCGCCGGTTCTGTCGGCTCCGCCGATGTGCTCGGGGTGGTGCTGGTGGCGGCTGCGGTCGTGTTGTCCGATTTGTGCTTGGTGAAGACGACGATGCCGATGACGGCTGCGATGACGGCGACGGCCGCGACGACCGAACCGATGATCGTGTAGAGGCGCCGCCTGCGTGCCTGTGCTGCCCGTCGCTCCAGCTGCCGCTCGAGTTTGCGCTTCGCTGTCGCCCGCCGCTGTTCGTTGGTCGGCACCGCCGTAGTCCTCCTTGATTGCCCGTCGATCCGCAACGAGTGTGCCAGCAGTAGCTGAGCGCGGGCCAAGAGGCCCTGGCCCGCGCCGGGATGGGAAAATGAACGTCGTGTTGATCACCGGGTTCCCTGCGGGCATGTTGGCCTGCAACTGCTACGTGCTGGCACAGCGCGCCGGGGCGGACGCCATCGTCGTCGACCCGGGGCAGCGGGCGATGGGCCAGCTGCGCCGGATTCTGGACGAGAACCGCCTGACGCCGGCTGCCGTACTGCTGACGCACGGGCACATCGACCACATCTGGTCAGCGCAGAAGGTCGCCGACACCTACGGCTGCCCGGCCTACATCCACCCCGAGGATCGGTTCATGCTGTCCGACCCGATCAAGGGGTTCGGGCCGCGGATCGGGCAGATCGCCTTCGGTGCGCTGTTTCGCGAGCCCAGACAGGTGGTCGAGTTGGATCGCGACGGCGACAAGCTCGACCTCGGCGACACGATCGTGACCGTCGACCACACGCCAGGGCACACGCGCGGTTCGGTGGTCTTCCGGGTCGCGGGAGACGGTTCCGAGGTCGTCCTGACCGGCGACACGTTGTTCCGTCAGTCGGTCGGCCGCACCGACCTGCCGGGGGGCAGTGGCCGTGACCTGTTGGGGTCGATCGTGACAAAACTGATGGTGCTCGACGACGACACCGTGGTACTACCGGGACACGGCGAAAAGTCCACCATCGGACTCGAGCGCCGCACCAACCCGTTCCTCGAAGGTCTGACGTTGTGACTCCTTCTGCTCCTCACGTCCGCGTGAACCAGTTCCAGGCACCCAAGGGGGTGCCCGACTACCTGCCGCCGGAGTCGACACAGTTCGTCGCCGTGCGCGACGGTCTGCTGGAGGCTGCGCGCCGCGCCGGGTACGACGACATCGAGTTACCCATCTTCGAGGACACCGCGCTGTTCGCCCGCGGGGTCGGGGAGTCGACGGATGTGGTCAGCAAGGAGATGTACACCTTCGCCGACCGTGGCGACCGCTCGGTGACACTGCGCCCGGAGGGAACCGCGGGGGTGATCCGCGCGGTGATCGAACACGGTCTCGACCGCGGTCCGCTGCCGGTCAAGCTGCGCTACGCGGGTCCGTTCTTCCGCTACGAGCGCCCGCAGGCCGGCCGCTACCGGCAGCTGCAGCAGGTCGGCGTCGAGGCGATCGGCGTCGACGACCCGACGCTGGACGCGGAGGTGATCGCTGTCGCCGACACGGGCTTCCGGTCGCTCGGGCTGGACGGGTTCCGGCTCGAGATCACCTCGCTGGGCGACGACAGCTGCCGACCGCAGTACCGGGAACTGTTGCAGGACTTCCTGTTCAAGCTCGACCTCGACGACGAAACCCGCCAGCGCGCCGAGATCAACCCACTGCGGGTGCTCGACGACAAGCGGCCGCACATCAAGGAGATGACGGCCGACGCCCCGGTGATGCTCGACCACCTCTCCGATTCCGCCAAGCAACATTTCGACACGGTGCTCGCCCATCTCGACGCGCTGGAGGTGCCGTACGTGATCAACCCGCGGATGGTGCGCGGGCTGGACTACTACACCAAGACGACATTCGAGTTCGTCCACGACGGCCTCGGTGCGCAGTCGGGTATCGGCGGCGGCGGCCGCTACGACGGTCTGATGAGCGAGCTCGGCGGAAAAGACCTGTCCGGCATCGGGTTCGGGCTCGGCGTCGATCGCGCTCTGCTGGCGCTGAAGGCGGAGGGCAAGTCTGTCGGCGACGCCGCCCGTGTCGACGTGTTCGGCGTGCCGCTGGGCGAGCAGGCCAAGTTGCGGTTGTCGGTGCTGGCCGCCCGGCTTCGGGCGGCCGGGGTGCGGGTGGATCTCGCCTACGGTGACCGCGGGATGAAGGGTGCGATGCGCGCGGCGGATCGATCGGGCGCGTCGATCGCGCTGGTCGCAGGCGACCGCGACATCGAATCGGGCACCATCGGCGTGAAGGATCTGTCGACCGGTGAGCAGGTCGATGTGGCGGCCGACGCCGTTGTCGCAGAGGTTCTTTCCCGGTTCCGCGGCTAGCCGGTCGGCATTCAGAACGTCATCCGGGCGAGCATTCGGTCGCGCAGCGTCAAGGTGTGCAGCAGGACTGCGGAGATGTGCGCGGCGATCACCGCAACAAGCAAGTAGGCGAGCACCGAATGTGTCTGGCGCAGTGCGAAGTACAGGTCGGCGTCGAAGGGCGCTATCCTCGGCAGCCGCAAGAGACCGAAGATCACCACGGGTCGACCTGCGGCCGACACCATCGCCCATCCCACCAACGGCTGCGCCAGCATCAACGCGTACAGGATCAGTTCGGACCCGACGACCATCTTGTGCTCGATCCGACCAACGGTTGCCGGAAGCTTCGGTGCGTGGTGGGTGAATCGGTTGGCCGCCCGCACGATCACGATCACCAGGATCGTCACTCCCAGGGTCATGTGCACGCCGATCAGTGCGCCGTATGAGCCGATCGAGTTCACCATGACGAACCCGACGAACAGCGTGGTGAAGATCAGGATCGCGGTGAGCCAGTGCAGGATGCGCGTCCGGACCGGATATCGCACGGGCCGCTCGGTCATGACGCCACCTCGTTCACCTGGACGGCGGATGCGGACTTCGGCTCTCCGGTTCTGGCGCGGTACGACGCCGCATACACCGCGGATCTCGCGCTGAGCAACGGATCGTCGGACGGCTCGATACCGTCCGGCAGGACGAGCGGATCGAAGTTGATATCGCGGGCGTTGCCGGGCTTCTCGGTTTCGATGCCGGTCAGTGTCAGCGTGCCCGCGTCGACCGTGCGCCTGTCGCTCGGCCAGGGCAGCGTGGCATCACGCACCGGATCCTCCGACGAGCCGACGGTCAGCATCAGCTTCCATCGCAGCGGTCCCGCCCGCATCTGCCGGATCAGGGCGTCGAACAGCATGTCCTTGCTGCCCGTCTGGGCTGGGAGGGCCGACTGTTGCGGGACGAACGACCAGCGAACCGGCGTGCGGGCCCCGCCGTCGTTGACGAAGAAGAAGGTGTTGAGCCCGCTGAACGTGCTGTCGGCGAAGCCAGGTGTCGGCGGGTGTGCCTTCATCACCGCCATGGCGGCAGCGGTTTCCGGATGGGCCGCAAGGAATGCCGACATGAGGGCGGGATCGGGCTGGCCTGTCGCCTGGACGGGTTTCGAGGCGAGCAGCCGGTCGTAGAAGCCCTGCGGCGAATTGTCGGGAAAGACAGGCAGATTCAGCATGGCGGTGCGCCACTGTGTGCCATCCGGGAATGCGAACGCCAACCCGAGGCCACGCGCAGCGCCTGCTGCGTCGGTGACGTCGGGATTGCCGCCGGTCAGTGAGAAGCGTCCGGTAACCGGGGTCCGGCCCGTCGCGAACACCGCTGCCTTCGACAGTTCACGACCGTTGCCGTTGCCGTCGAAGTATCCGGTGACGGCGACACCTTTGGCGTGGTTCTTTCTGAATCCCGGGTGGCTTCCGAACACCGTGCGGAATCGATCGATGAATGCCTTGCGGGTCAAGTCCGTGCCCGCGCCGATCCAGTTGTTCGCGTAGGCAACAGCGCCGAGGTCGACGGCCAGGAATGCGCCGACGGCTCCTAATCCGATGAGAATCGAGCGGCGGGTGAGGGGAGCACCGCGCCAGTTCAAACCGTTTTCGGATGGCTGGTCCACGACTGCAAGACGTACCACAGTCGTTGGTGGTTCACCATTGTGGTGTCTTTCACGCCACCGCGGCAGTGACCGCGTTGAGCACCTCGTCGACGTTGCCGATGCCGCCGTCGAACGGATTGCCACGCTTGATGACCAGCCGTCCGCCCGGGGTGAGTGCCACGAGTTTGGGTGAACTCGAGCCGATTTGGAACTGGCGGGCGAAGCGCACATGGTCCAGCTGCACGAGTGCCCCGCCCCGGTAGCTGAACAGTCCGAGCTTGCGATCGATGACTGCGACCGGGCGGCATTCGGCGAGTGGCTGACCGCGGCGGCGCCGAATCTTTCGCGCGACGACGAACGTCACCGCGGCGAGCACGACACCGACGCAGGTGAAGATCGCTCCGAGCGCGCGGGAGGGAGCGCTTGCGATGAGTGCGACGAGGCCGAACCCGCCGATGACAATCGTCAGCACCCCGAGGACGAAAGCCAATACCGCAAGAGCACCCGTGCAGCGGTCGATGACCAGTACCCGACGGCCGTCATCGGTGACGAGGAGTCCGCCCGTGTCGGCGACTATGCGGGGCTCGGTCGGCGTGGTCACGCCTGCAGCCTGCCACCTCCGTCGGTGCGAGTGTGCGCGAACTGTTCGAATTGTTTGCTCGTGTAACGCTCCGGTAGCGTCGGGCGATGTGACGGACATGCGAACAGCGACAATCAGGGTCGGGGCGGCGTTCATGCTCGCAACTGCGTCAGTTCTAGCGGGCCAGACAACGGCGAACGCTGATCCGGTGGAGCCCAACGTCCAGTACACGCTCACCTCGCAAACCGGTGTGACCTTCAACGTCAACTACATCACTGCACAGCCGCCGAGCTTGGACGCGTACAACGCGGACGCGTACTCCTACCTGAAGAAGGAGGAGGTCAGCACGGCGGACCCGTGGGTGTTCAAAACCACGCTCGCAGATCCGCAGTGGGCGTTCGTCGACATGAGCGCCGCCGCGCACGGCGGGCAGGCGCCGCCGTTTCCGCATTGCGAGATCGCGGTCGATGGCCAGGTCGTTTCGCAGGCGGGCGGCGATCCGTATGTGGCCCGGTGCTCACTCGGGAAGCTGTGACGGCCCGACGCCGCGCTCAACCCTCGTCGGCGAACACGTACACCCACGCCTGCCCGCCCGACCGCAACGGAACCGCGACGCGCCGGTAGTCGTCGACCTCGTACTCGTCGGCGGCCGCCAGATCGGCTGAGCTGATGGCGAATACGGTGCCCTCGATCGCGGCATCGGGGCGCCCGCTTGGTTTGAGGATCGGGTGACGATCGCTGCCGCTGGCGGCGATCACCTGCGGGTCGGTGATCGTGACGTGGTCCAGTTCGTAGCCGACGATGGCGTCGGGTCTACCGTCGAGTTCGCGGCCGAAGGTGCTGCGCTGCACGTCGCGCTGACGCAGTGTGCCGTAGGAGAACAGCAGTTCCGTCACGAAGGGAACTGTAATTCAGAGTCCGCTGGCCGCCAGCTCGAGCTCGGCTCCCGGGTCTTCCAGGAACGACAGACGCTCCTCATCTCCTGCGGCGGTGACTATCTCGAGCTCGCCGAACCGGCTGGCCGCCTTGCTGACCAGGCAGACCCGCGCCGTCATCGGTGCGGTACCGCTGATAAGCGGTTGCCTGCGTACCGTCACCGGATCACCGACACCGATGATGAGATTCTCGTTGGCGCGCACGGCCTTGACCCCGTCGGCCGTGTCGAGAAGGGCGCCGGCGAGGCCGTCCTCGAATATCAGCCTGACCAACCGGACTTCGGTGTCGGGCCGCACTCCGACGGCCGCTGCACGGCTTTTCAGCCACGTGCTCAGCGACAAGGCGGGTAGGTCCGGGCCCAACGGAAGCGATCCAATCACCGCCGCCTCGACCTTCTCGCCACGGGCAGTGCGCATCTCGGTCATCTGACGGTTGCGTACCCGGTCGTAGAGGACACCGTTGGGCGCTGCGGCGCATCGGTGCGCCCACTGTTCGAGTGCCGCGCCGAAGAAGGGTTCGAGTGGTCCTCGGTTCCGCGAGCGCGGTGTCGGATCGATGTCCTCGATCGCCCGCACCGGCCACTGGGTCCTGCGGCGATCTTCTGCGAAGGCGTAGTCGAAGCCGGCAAGGTGTTTGGTCGTGGTCCTGTCCCCGCCGCCGTAACACAAGGAGTTGGCCACATCGCCTTCGGGCTCGGCGGGCGCCGTGATGCCCAGGTAGGTATCCAAGCCGGCGCACGCGGCGGCTACTCCTGCGGCAAGGACGCCGCCTTCGGCGCCGATGCATAGGACGTCGACTTCGTGGTCCCACAGTGTTTCGCTGAACATCAGCTCAACCCCCGACCGGAGCCTGGCGGTCGGTGCTGTGAAGCTGACGACGGATGTGCTCCATCTCAGCGACGATCTTCGCGGTCTGGTTGGGCGCGGCGACGCTTGCCACGGTCAGTCGGTCCCACCACATCATCTTGGTGCGGTAGCGCTCATCCGGATACGGGGTGGACCGGATCGGAGCGACGACACCGCCCGACGACTGCCAGCGTTCGAGGACATGTTGCGCGCAGGTGGCCATGCAGAACTGCACCCCGAGTACGGCCAACACCTGACAGCCGGTGCGCGCCAACGACGTGGTGAGCTGCTTGTTGCGGTCACGATCGTCGGTGACCCATGCGGTTTTCATTTCGACAACGCCGAACGGTAGTCGGTCGGCGATCATCTTGCGGACCTGGGGCAGAGCCTGTTGGCCTGCCCACTCGACGACGGCGTGCGAGTCGTCGGCCGATGTCAGCGGGCCGACGGCACGCACACCACCGAGCACATTGCCGGTCGAGTCGAGCATCGTCCAGAACACTGCCGTGTCCCCGGACCGCCGGATCGCTTCGACGTCGATCGCCGCTCCAACGCCGTGTTTGCGATAACTGCGTTCGGCGCCTGCCAGGTATTCCCGCCACAACCCGTCGTCATCTGACGGCCTTGCGATCTTGATCGTGCATTCGGCATCGGAGTCCCACCAGCTCGTCAATGCGCTGGCGACGTCGGTTGAAGCGAACGCGCGGGGCAGTTCGACAACGTTCATCGTGTCTCCTATCAGGCCGAGAGCGTCCAGGAGCGAGGCAAAAGCTTCTCGCAAAAACGCACACTAGTGTAGATCTAGCAATCTCACAAGTAAACCTAGATACGGCTATACAACTCATAAAAGTGCATATCAATCAATATATCGCGAAAAACTGATCCATGATTCAGCACATCGGCGAATTCGGCCCCTGCTGTCGCGGTTGGGTCGGTCGCGGCATGATCGGGGGTATGCCTTCGGAGACCATGCGGGCCAGCGTGTTGACGGGTGTGCAGACCTTGACCATCGAGCACCGTCCAGTGCCGTCGCCCGCCGACCACGAGGTGCTGGTCGAGGTCGCTGCGGTCGGGGTGTGCGGCTCTGACATTCACTACTTCCGGCACGGCAGGATCGGCGACTACGTCGTCACCGAGCCGATGATCCTCGGCCACGAGCTAGCGGGGCGGATCACCGCGGTCGGCGCAGGCGTCGAAGCAGGCCGCGTCGGCCAGCGAGTCGCGATCGAGCCGCAGCACCCGTGCCGTCGCTGCAAGCAATGCATGTCTGGTGATTACAACCTGTGCCCGCACATGAGGTTCTTCGCCACACCGCCGGTCGACGGCGCGCTGTGCCGGTTCGTCACCGTCGACGCCGAGATGGCGCACCCGGTGCCGGACTCGATGTCCGACGAGGCGGCGGCGTTGCTCGAGCCCTTGTCGGTGGCGATAGCCACGATGCGGAAGGCGGCAGTGGTCCCAGGCTCCAGCGTGCTGATCGCGGGCGCTGGACCGATCGGTGTGATGTGCGCGCAGACCGCACGGGCCTTCGGCGCGGCCCGGATCCTCGTCTCCGATCCGGTGCCCGCGCGGCGCGAGCGGGTGCTGCGGTACGGCGCCACCGAGGTGCTCGACCCGGCGGCCGACGACGTCGCCGCTCTCGACCCCCAGGTGGACGCATTCGTCGACGCCAGCGGTGCGCCTCCCGCGGTGATCGCCGGCATCAAGGCCGTCGGGCCCGCGGGTCGGGTGGTGCTTGTCGGCATGGGCGCCGACGACTACGCCCTGCCGGTCTCCTATATCCAGAACATGGAGATCACCGTGACAGGGGTGTTTCGCTACACCGACACCTGGCCGACGGCGATTCATCTGGTCACCTCGGGAGCCGTCGATCTCGACTCGCTGGTCACCGGGCGCTACGACCTCGACCATGTCGCCGACGCGCTCAACAGCGACTCCGACCCCGCCAGCCTCAAGTCGATCGTTCTACCCAACGCTTGACAATGTATCGAACATGAGTTCGAATTGACGGTGTGCGGTGGGACAGGCAGGGCGTCGGCGTCGACGACGGCGCGCTGCCCGGCCTGCAGCGCATCGGCTTCGTCCGCAGCGTGCGCACCCCACAGTTCGAGGGCATCACGTTTCATGAGGTGCTGTGCAAGTCGGCGCTGAACAAGGTGCCCAATTCGGCGATGCTGCCGTTCCGCTACACCGTCAACGGGTACCGCGGCTGCTCGCACGCCTGCCGATATTGTTTCGCGCGACCCACCCACGAGTACCTCGATCTCGACTGCGGGGCCGATTTCGACACCCAGGTCGTGGTCAAGACCAACGTCGCCGACGTGTTGCGTCGGGAAGTCAACCGGCGGTCGTGGCAGCGCGAGACGGTGGCGCTCGGCACCAACACCGATCCGTACCAACGTGCCGAGGGCCGCTACTCGCTGATGCCGGGAATCATTGGTGCGCTTGCAGATTCGGGTACGCCGTTCTCGATCCTCACCAAGGGCACGCTGTTGCGCCGCGATCTTCCGCTGATCGCAGACGCCGCGAAACGGGTGGACGTCAGCGTCGCGGTGTCGCTGGCCGTCGGGGATCCCGATCTGCACAAGGATGTCGAGCCGGGTACACCGACGCCACAGGCCCGGCTCGGCTTGATCGCCGCGGTCCGCGATGCGGGCCTTGATTGCCATGTGATGGTCGCGCCGGTGCTGCCGCGGCTGACCGACTCGGTCGAGCATCTCGACGCCCTGCTCGGCCAGATCGCGGCAGCAGGAGCGAACGGCGTGACGGTGTTCGGCCTTCATCTGCGCGGATCGACGCGTGGCTGGTTCATGTCTTGGCTGGCACGATCGCACCCCGAGTTGGTTGCCGAGTATCGGCAGCTCTACCGGCGCGGCGCCTACTTGCCGTCCGATTACCGAGAAATGCTGCACGACAGGGCAACTCCGTTGGTGACGAAGCACGGCCTGGCTCCCGACCGGCGTTCGTTCAGAACAGCAGAGGCGCCAGCGGCGTTGACCGCCCAGGCGGCCCAGCCCACCCTGTTCTAGTGCTTGTGATCTAGCCCTGTCTGTTGCGCTTGACGTCTTTGAACGGCACACCGCGGTCGGCCGCCTGCTCGCGCGGGAAGCCCAGCACGCGCTCGCCGATGATGTTCCGCGCGATCTCCGTCGTGCCGCCACCGAGTGCGGCCGTCTGCCGCGACAGATAGCGTTCGCCGAATCGGATCAGGTTCTCGTCCTCTTCGACTACGCCGCCGCTGCCGGAAAGGGCAAGTGCGGTATCGAACCCCACCTGATGGGTTTCCGCATGGGTGATGCGGATGATGGAGCCCGCCGCCGGGGGCAGCGAGCCGTCGAGGACACCGTGGTAGACGTGATCGATCAGCTGTTCCTGCACCGCCTTGTGAACGATTGCCCTGCCCGCCATCTCGCGGGCACGTTCGTTGTCGGCCTGGCCGGTCGCCTTGAGAAGGCCGACCCAGTCGATGGGCACGTCGGTCTTGCCCTCGGCGCCGAGACCACTTGCGAACTCCGACCCGCCGCCGACCGCGCGACGTTCGTGGTAGAGCTGCCGGGAGGCCACGTGCCAGCCCTCGTTGACCTCGCCGACGACGGCATCGTCGCCGAGTTCGAGGTTGTCGAAGAATTCCTCGCAGAATTCGACGGAGCCGTTGACCTGCTTGATCCGCCGAATCGTGATGCCCGGGCTGTTGATCGGAACCAGGAACATCGTCAGACCCTCGTGCTTGGGCACATCCCAGTCGGTACGGGCCAGCATCAGCCCGTAGTCGGCGGCGAAAGCGCTTGTGCTCCAGGTCTTTGCACCGTTGATCACCCACTTGTCGCCCTGTCGGTCGGCGCGCGTGATCACGCCGGCCAGATCGGATCCGCCGCTGGGTTCCGACAGCAGCTGGACAAGCACCTCGTCGCCCCGAAGCACGGCCGAAATGTGTTGCTTCTTCTGGTCCTCGCTGCCGGTGTCGAGAATGGTGGCGGCGCAGATCGTGAAAGTTGGTGTGTTGAGGATGACCGGCAGTTCGTAGGTCCGCGACGCGTCGTCGAACGCCCGTTGGTATTCGATCGGCAGCCCCAGTCCACCGTATTCGCGCGGGAAGCAGATGCCGGCGAAGCCGCCGTCGTAGAGCTTCTTCTGGAGCTCGCGTGCGCGCAGCCACGGCTCTTCTTCGCCGCGGTCGGCATCCGGCGGGTCGTTCGGGTCGATGCGTGGCATGTTCTCCGCGAGCCAGGTGTGGGCCCGTGCCGCGAAGTCTTCGACCGATTCGGTCGTGGCCGCGGCCGACGTCGTCTCGGTCATCAGGCGGACTCCCGCGCTTCGGTCAGCGCATAGACGCGCAGGTTGTGATCCTCGGGAGTGCCGAACATCGAGCGGTCGAGCAGGACGCGGCGCAGGTACAGGTGAAGGTCGTGTTCCCACGTCACCCCGATGCCGCCGTGCAGCTGGACGCAATCCTGCAGCATGCCCGCAGCGTGTTCGCCGACATAGGATTTCGCGACGCTGACGGCCATCTCGGCGTCGGGGGAGCGGTCGGCGACCGCCGCAACGGCGGCATTGGTGGCCGCCTTGCATGCCTCGAACCAGATCTTCAGGTCGGCGTACTTGTGCTTGAGCGCCTGGTACGAACCGAGCGGACGCCCGAATGAGTGCCGGTCGAAACCCCACTGAATGGTGAACCGCATGACCGCATCCAGGATGCCGATGACCTCGGCGCACTGAAGGATTTGCGCGATCTGGCTCTGACGGGCGATGAGTTCCGGCGTCTTCTCCGCCGAGCCGACCGCCGCCGACGAAGCGACCTCGGCGCCGTCGAAATGCACACGGGCATAACTCTTCACAAGATCGATGGACCGTTGTGAGTCGATGCGTACACCGCGGGTATCGGTCGGAACCAGGAACTGCCGGGGCGCGCCTTCGCAGTCAGCCACCACCAGAAGCACCGCGCTCTCGGCGCCCGCTTCGACACGATCCTTCACACCGTCGAGGCGATAACCGTTGTCGGTGGGCGTCGCCGTCACCCCGGGAGCCAGTGGTGACCAGGCCTTTCCGGGTTCGTATACCGCCCACGAGGCGACGATTTCGCCGCTCACCAGAGATTCGATTGTGTCCTCGTGGTTTTCGGGCGCCTCGACCAGGCCGGCGAGCACGGTGCTGACCGGGTGCAGCGGGCCCGGCGCGACGGTCTTGCCAGCCAATTCGGCCACCATCGCGAGGTCCCGCACGCCGTTGCCCGAAACGGAGCCACCGCCAAGATCTTCCGGTACGAGAAGGCTCGTCCACCCGAGTTCGGCGGCCCGCGCCCACCAGTCGTTGTCGAATGAGGTGCCGGCCGCGTGAAGCTCGCGCAGCCGGCTCAGCGATGCTTCCTTCTCCAGGAACGACTGCGTCGTCGAGGCGAAAAGCAGAACCTCGGGATTCGTGGAGTCGCTCATTCAGGCGGGAATGACGAGCGGCGGAACGTCCGGGTTGTGGACGATCTTGTTGGGCACCTTGAACAGGTCGACCATGTTGCCGCCCATGACCTTTCGCTGGCCCTCCTCGTCGAGGCCCTGCAGGTCGTCGATCAGCTTGGTCGGCTCCGCCAGACCTTCGGGATGTGGCCAGTCGGATCCGAAGATCACCCGGTCGACACCGCACAGGTCGGCCATCTTGGCGAAGTCGTCCTCCCAGAACGGAGCGACGTAGACGCCTCGCCTGAAGGCCTCGACGGGATCCTCGAGGAACCCCTGCGGCATCTTCTTATAGGTGTTCTCGAACTGATGGAACAGGTAGGGCACCCAGTCCGCGCCGTTCTCGATCGACAGGATGCGCAGATCGGGGTTACGGGTCAGCGCACCGTGGCACACCAGCGCCGCCATCGAGTCCTCGATCGGCCGCTTGCCCATTGCGACCATCCGGAAAGCGGTCGGCTTGAACGGCAGGAACTCGTCGGCGGGCTCCCAGTCGTTGAGGTACTCCGCGTATCCGGAGTCGGAGGCGTGCATCGACACCGGGATGCCGGCCTTCACGCAAGCCTGCCAGAACGGGTCGAACTCCTCGGTGCCGAACGACCGGGTGCCGCGCAGACCGGGCACCGGCGCGGGTCGGACGAGGACGGTCTTGGCGCCGCGCTCCAGACACCACTCGAGTTCCTCGAGGGCGCGGTCGATGATGCCGAGGTTGATCACCGGGGTGGAGAAGATCCGGCCCTCGTAGTCGAACTGCCAGGTCTCGTACATCCACTCGTTGAGCGCGTGGATGACGTCGGCGATGAGCACCGGATCGTCTTTCATGCGCTCCTCGACCAGGCTGGCCAAGGTGGGGAACATCAGGGAGTAGTCGAGGCCGAGGCCGTCCATGACCTCCAGCCGGGCCGCGGGATCGCGGAACGCGGGGATGGCCTTCATGGGCTTACCCATCACCTCGCGGAAGCTCTTGCCGCCACTGCCGCTCCGGAAGTACTCCTCCTGAGCGCCTGGCCGCGCGACGACCTCGAACGTCGGGTTCGGGATGTAGTCGCTGACCTGGTTGCGCACCATGATCTTGGTGCGGCCGCGGACCTCGATGTAGTCGATGACGTTCTTGCGGTGTTCCGGCAGGAACTTCGTCAGCGCCTCTTTGGGCTCATAGAAGTGGTTGTCGGCGTCGAACACCGGATAGGGGAGCTGGCGGGCAGGCACTATGCCTCCTCGATGTGTGGCTTGGCTCTGGTGGTAATGACATTACCACTTCTGGACCAGCGTAAACACCACCCCCCGAGAACTCCTTCTCGGCAGGTCAGATGGGGTTGCCCGGCGCAGGGCGGCTGGCGAGCGCGGCCAGGCAGAAGTCGTAGATGTGGTTGGCGTCGACGGGCACGCCACTGAGTTCGGCGCCGAGGACCCGCAGGCGCATTGCGCCAAGGGCCGACTGCATGATCAGCGCGGCGGTGGCGTCGACGTCGATGCCGGAGCGGAATGAACCGTCGTCGATCCCGCGATTGATGATGTCCTTGATGAGCTGATGGACCGGGGAGAGTACGCGGGCGTATTCGCGGGGCAGTGTCTCGGCGAGGTGGTCGTTGTAGTCGGTGAGCCCGCGGTTGACCTTGTCCTGGGTTGTCGATTCGGCCGGAGTGCAGATGCGGTCGATGAGCACCCGCAGCGCCGCGACGGCTTGCAGTCCGGTGGTGTCCTCGCGCCATTTGCGCGTCGACTCGGACATGATCTTGTCGATCAGGGCGAGCAGCAACTCATCCTTGGTGGAGAAGTGCTGATAGAAGGAGCGCAGCGACGTCTTCGAGCGCTCGACGACCTCGAGCACGGTGAAGTCGGTGCGGCCCGTCTCGCCGAGGATCGCCAGCGCTGAGCGCATGAAACGTCGCTCGCGTGGTTCGGCTTGGGCGCCGACGGAACCGGATGATCGCCCGTTCGACTTCGCCATGGTAATGACGTTACCGCTTTTGCGGATGCTCGGTTACTGTTCCCTCCCATGACGACAGACTCAGCGCAGACGTGGACGGTTCAGTCGCTGCTCGACCTCTTCGACGTCACGCAGGACGGGGAGAATCGCTTCATCGCAGACACCGGCCCGGCCGGTGAGGATCAGCGGCAAGTGGTCGAGGGCACGCAGGTGCTGGCCCAGGCGATCGTCGCGGTCGCCAAGCGGTTCCCCGAGAAGTCGGTGCGTTCGGTCTCCGCGGTGTTCGCCCGCGCCGTCATGGCCGGAGCCGGCCCCGTCGAACTCGAGCTCGACGTCGTGAGCGAGGGCCGCTCCACCGCGACGGCCATCGTCTCGGCGAAGCAGAACGGCAAGCGGTGCATCACCGCGACGATCCTCACCGACGTGCCAACCGGCGACGTGATCCGCCATCACCTGCCTCGGCCACAGGTCGCTGCACCCGCCGACGCGAACGTCTCGGAGATGCCGATGGACGGACGCCAGCTGCGGCTCGTCGATGTCGTCGATGTCAACAGCCCTGACGAGGTGGGGCCGCCGGAGTTGTACGCGTGGCTGCACTATGACCCGATTCCGGAGCGCGACGACCTGGCCAAGGCGTTGATCGCGTATTTCACTGGCCACCTTGGGATTTCGACGACGATGCGTGCGCACGAGGGCATCGGCACCAGCCAGGCGCACCTGACGGTGTCGACCGCGCCGATGACGGTGTCGGTCAGCTTCCACGAGCCGGTCCGCTGGGACGGCTGGCTCCTCTACACCCATGAGAGCACCCAGGTCGGCGCCGGCATGTCCTACGTGCGCGGAGCGGTACACACCGAGGAGGGGGAGTTGATCGCGTCCTTCGCACAGGATGCACTGATACGCCCGCTTCGCACTACCGACACCGCCATCAAGGAGCAGTCGCGGCTGTGATGCCAAAAGCGAACCTTTACATATTCGAGTAGAAATGTCACGCTGGGGTGAGTCGCAGCCCGGACACCCGCTCGCCAGGATTGGACCCGCTATGTCGCCGCAGACCTATCGCACGATCAATCGCGACGATCGGAAAGCACATTCGGTAAGCGCGGTCTCCCGCCCGGGCCGTGCTCAAGCACGACATGACCCTCATCGCATCGAGCGTCACCGACGTCGTCACCTCGGCCGGCGGGTGGTTGTTCGATCGCCGGATGGCCGGCTGGCAGGTCACCGTTCTCGTTCCCGATCGCGTCGGTGAACGGGCGCTGCAGATTCTGGGGGGCACCGCACTCGATCTCGACGCGGGACTTGCCGAGATTGCGGATGACCCCGAACGTGCCGCCACTCTCGCCGTCGCCGCGGACATCTATGCCGCCGACGAACGCGTTCGGCGGTTCGTTTCCGCGTCGGACCGCGGCCATGCCGAGGTGGCGCTGTGGGGCGACGCCGGTGCACTCGGCCGAGAACGTCAGCGCCGTTACCTACCGGTTGAGCGCGGCGGCGCGGGCGTTCAAGGCGCAGGCTCTACTTGCCGCGGGCATTCCGAACGACCCGGTGGCGGCGACGGAAGCTCTGTTCAGCATCGGCGTGACCGCACTCGCGCCGACGGCGCGCTAAATCTTGAGATAGCCCTTCTCCGCGGGGATCTGCGCCGCGGTTACCAGTGACGACGCGTCGCTGGCCAGCCATACCACTATGTCGGAGACCAGATCAGGCGCGGCCAGCGAGTCCGTCGGCAGCGCGCCGGGCGAGAAGCTGTGAATGAAGTTCGGATGATCGGCGAACATCTGCCACATCGACGAATCGTTGCCCATCGGGGTGTCGGTGCCGTACGGGTGCACCGAGTTGACGCGAATCCCGAACTCGCCCAACTCGACTGCCAGTGAGTTGGTCAGCCCGACGACGCCGAACTTGCTCGCGCAGTAGTGGCCGCAGCCCGGAACGGCCTTGACGCCCGCCGCCGAGCTGATCGCGATGATGGATCCGCCGTTGCCCGCTTCGATCATCGGCGGCACCACCGCCTTGACGGTGTTCCACAACCCGGTCAGGTTGATGTCGATGACGTCCTGCCACTGTTGGGCCGAAATCTCCCACAGCCGACCCCAATTGAGCACGCCAGCGTTGGCGACCACGATGTCGAGGCGGCCGAACTGCTCGATCGCGTCGGACACCACCCGCTGCTGCGCGGTGAGGTCGCGAATGTCGACCTCCTCGGCGCGAATCTTGCGGCCCTCGCCCTCAACGAGGTTCACCGTCTCGGCGAGATCCGCCGGTTCGGCGGGCGGGTAACCGTTGTGCTCGGCGACCGGGCCGCACGCGTCGATCGCGATGATGTCGGCGCCGGCGCGGGCGAGGC
This sequence comes from uncultured Actinomycetota bacterium, assembly GCA_963813275.1. Classification (GTDB taxonomy): domain Bacteria; phylum Actinomycetota; class Actinomycetes; order Mycobacteriales; family Mycobacteriaceae; genus Mycobacterium. The sequence goes on from CAWEYH010000014.1 coordinate 1,575,798, forward strand.
GCACGCAGTGGGAACGCCCCTGTCCGCGGGCCGCGCCTGTCACGTAGGCGACCTTGCCTGCCAGCGGTTTGTCTTCAGCCATGGTCGACATCGTGCGCGTGATGAACGATGTCGTGCAAGTGATAGACCGCGATGGAGCCGACGGTGAACTCGCTGCCGTTGCTGCGCAACCCGCGCCGCGACCATGCGTCGGGCGGCACACCTTCGTAGGTGTTCGCCACCGCGTTCGCCGCATCGACCAGTTCCGTCGTGACGACGCCGGGATCCGCAGAGCCGTAGTCATCCTCGATCGCCGTCGCGTCCTGGTCCCAGTTGGGAAAACGCGGCACGTCCTCGTCGAGCATGCAGGCGGACCCGTTCGTTGAAGATCCGGTGCACGTCGCGCACGTGGCAGCCGTACTCCAACGTCGACCACACCGCCGGTCGGGGGCGCGTCGGCGACATCGGATCTGCTGAGCCTGCGCGGCCACTCGGCTGCGTCGGCGCGGATGTGACCGGCGACCTCGGCGTGGCTGACGGCGGACCCGTCGAATCCGCACTCGGGGCACGGCTGCGAGATGACCCAGGTCCAGTCCTTGGTGTCGGGCTCGATCATGGCGTCAGTGTGACAGCTACCTCACGGACGCGGATCACCCGCTCCGGCCAGGATGGGATCCCCGTGACCGACGCATAAGGTCTCGATATCGAGTTCCGCCAAGCGCTTGAACGACGTGACTGCGCGCGCCCGATCCTGGTTGAACACACCCGGAATTATGCTGCCGACGTTGGCGATGGTGTCGCCCGCCAACAGCACGCGGTGTTCGGGCAGGTGCACCGCGACGCTGCCCTCGGTGTGCCCGGGTATCGCGAGGATGTGCGCGCCGCCACCGAAGTCCAGCACGTCGCCGTCGTTCAGCTCTCGGTCGACGGGGACCGCTGGCGCGGTTGTGGGCAGGCCCGCCGAAACCCGTTCGAAGATGGGGATTTCCCAGTCCTCGAACACGGGTAGCGGCATGTCGGCTTCGCCGCGGATGACGGCGGCATCAGCTGCGCCCGCCATCACCCTCGCGCCGGTCGACTCCCGTAGCTCAGCGGCAGAACCGATGTGATCGACGTGCCCGTGCGTCAACACGATTCGGTCGATGCCCGGCACGGCGGCGGCGATTTCGGCGCCCGATCCCGGCGCTCCGGTATCGATGAGGGTGGCCGATTCGCCGTCCCGCCAGACGTATACCTGCCAGCCGTTGACGCGCAGCATGGTGAGGTTCGGTGTGATGGCGGTCCAGTCCATGCGTCGACCGTATGGCGGCCTCATGGTCGTCGAAAGCCGATTCGCTTTCGGCGAATCGTGACACCATGACGACGTGGTGGGCAAACCCCGCGGGGTGGTGACTTTTCTGTTCACCGACGTCGAGGGTTCGACCCGTCGATGGGAGTCGGACGCGGACGCGATGCGTGCGGCGCTGATCACTCACGACGAGGTACTTCGCGAATTGGTTGCGGCTCACGACGGTTGGATGTTCAAGCACACCGGTGACGGCGTATGTGCGGCATTCGGGTCGCCGAGGTCGGCAGTCGATGCAGCGATCGCCGCGCAACGCGCGCTGGAGTTACCCGTACGAATGGGTGTTTCGACGGGTGAGGCCGAGTTACGCGGCGACGACTATTTCGGCGCCGTGCTGAACCGCGTCGCCCGACTGATGTCGGCGGGCCACGGTGGCCAGATCTTGGTCGACGGTGTCACCGGAGGGTTACTCACGGGCACTGACCTGATCGCGTTGGGGCCGCGGCGGCTGCGCGACATCGCCCGGCCGGTCGAGGTGTTCCAGGTGAAGGCAGCGGGGCTGCCGTCCGAGTTCCCGCCGCTGAGTACCGCGGATTCGACGCCGGGGAACCTGCGGCCACCCACGACCCGTCTCATCGGCCGGGAGTCCGAGCTCGCCGATGTGGCGTCGGCGCTGAAGGCACACCGGTTGGTGACGCTGACCGGTGTCGGCGGGGTCGGCAAGACGCGGCTGGCGTTGGAGGTGGCAGCGCGGTCGGCGCCCGACTTCCCCGACGGGGTCTGGGTGATCGAACTGGCCGCCGTCACCGATCCCGCATCGGTGCCCGACGCGGTGGCCGCGGTGCTCGGCATCACTCAACAACCGGGGATGACCATGGCCGACAGCGTGGCCGCGGCGCTGGAGGGCCGGTCACGACTGCTGGTGTTGGACAACTGCGAGCACGTCCTCAACGCCGCCGCCGACATCGTCGAGGCGATCCTCTCGCACTCGGCGACCGTCAAGATCATCGCGACCAGCCGGGAAGGTCTTCGGGTCACCGACGAACAACTCTGGCCTGTGCCATCACTGGACACCGAAACGGAATCCGAGTCCGCCGCTGCGACCCTGTTCGTCGAACGCGCTGATTCGGCAGTGCCCGGTGCGCCTTCGGATCCCGTTGCAGTGCTGGAGATCTGCCGACGCCTCGATGGAATCCCATTGGCGATTGAGTTGGCGGCATCGCGGATGGTGTCGATGACGGTGACCGAGGTACGCGACCGCCTCAACGACAGGTTCCGGCTACTGGTCGGGTCGCGGCGCGGGCTGGAGCGTCATCAGACGCTGCGCCACGCGGTGCAGTGGTCCTATGACCTTCTCGGGGAGGACGAGCAGGCGCTGCTTACACGATGTGCGGTCTTCGCGGGCGGCTTCGATCTGGCGGGTGCATGCGCGGTGGCCGGCTCCAGCGACGAATTCGCAACGCTGGATCTGCTCGATGCCCTCGTGCGTAAGTCTCTTCTGGTTGCCGACCGGTCATCGGGTCGCACACGATTTTCGATGCTGGAGACCATCCGGCAGTTCGCCGAAGAACAATTGGTCGCTGACGGCCTGGCAGAGGCGACCCGCGATGCGCACGCCCGATTCTTCGCCAGCCGCGAATCCGATGTAGTTGCGCTGTGGGACAGCCCGCGGCAGCGCGAGGCCTACGACTGGTTCACAGGCGAGCTTGCGAACCTTCGCACCGCCTTTCGGTGGGCTACCGACCGCGGCGACATCGACACCGCCGCCACTATCGTCGAATACGCGTTTATCGGACCACTTGTCGAACAGTACGAACCGGCCGCTTGGGCCGAGGAGCTCATCGAACCGGCGAAGGCTGCCGACCATCGAAAGCTCGCGACCCTGTACATGGTTGCCTGTCAATGCAGTTGGGTCGGCCGGCTAGACGACGCAATGCGCTACAGCGAAGACGGTGTGAAGTTGCTCGGAAACGACCGCTTCACCAGATCCCCGCTGCACTGCGAGGCAACCCTGGGCAGCCCCTACATATCGCCCGGTCTGCCCGAGCGGTGGCAAGACGGTGGCACGGCAGACACTAGAGCACATCGAAGACAGCCACGGACATACCCGCGCTTCGTTGATCATGGCGCTGGCCCTCGGTGGCGCACATGACGAGGCGATCGCCCTCACGGATGGACTCGTCGCATTGGCCGAATCCACCCACAATCCGTTCTCGCTCGCGCAAGTACTCCTCGCCGTCGCGTTGGCTTACCGATACGCCGATCCGCAGAAGGCGCTAGCCTCCCTCAGGCGTGCGTTGGAGATCGCACAGGCCAGCGGCAACCGGTTCGAGGAATCGCACATCGCGGTGACCTTGGCTCCGCTCGAAGCGCAACACGGCTCCGCAGCGGCCGCCCTCGACTGTCTGAGGCTTGCGATTCGCAACTACCTCGATTCGGGGAACATTGCGACATTGCACAGTCCGCTGGCGAACCTCGCGGGCTTGCTGCACCAACTCGGCCATCATGAAGCGGCCGCCACGATCGCGGACTTCGCCGACGACACGTTGTCCCGCATGGCGTTTTCCGAGATCGCCATGACGATCGCCCGTTTGCGAGAACTCCTCGGCGACGATCACTACGAAACACTTGCGCGAGTTGGTATGTCGATGTCCAATGCCGAGATGTCGAACTACGCCGTCGAGCAGATCGATCTCGCCCGCGCGCAGCTCAACTCTCCGACAGAGCCGACCTGAGCACGTCGAGCGGCAGACCGCCCAGATCCAATGCGCGGCGGTGGAATTCCTTCAACGCCAACCCACGGCCCACCGATTCGTCGCGCAGCTGTTGCCAGATCCGCTGCCCGACCGCGTATGACGGCGCCTGGCCGGGCCAGCCGAGGTAGCGGTCCAGCTCGAAGCGAAGGTTCGCCTCCTTCATCGCGCTGTGCGACTGCAGGAATATCCACGCCTTCTCGGCGTCCCAGGTGCCGCCGTCGGGTGCGGCCATGCCGCAGTGCACGCCGATGTCGATGACGACGCGTGCGGCCCGGAACCGTTGCGCGTCAAGCATTCCCATTCGATTGCCTGCGTCGTCGAGCCAGCCGAGCTCGGCCATCAGCCGCTCGGCGTACAGCGCCCAGCCCTCGCCGTGCCCGGACACCCAGCAGCCCAGCCTGCGCCAGCGGTTCAGCTGGTCGGCCAGCACGACCGCCCGGCCGATCTGCAGATGGTGGCCGGGAACTCCCTCGTGGAAGACGGTGGTGGTCTCCTGCCAGGTGTGGAACGTGTCGACGCCCGGCGGCACCGACCACCACATCCGGCCCGGCCTGCTCAGGTCCTCCGACGGGCCGGTGTAGTAGATGCCGCCGGTCTGGGTCGGCGCGATCCGGCACTCCAGGTGCCGCAGCGGCTCGGCGATCTCGAAGTGCGTGTCGGCCAGCGCGTCGACGACCCGGTCGGACAGCTCCTGCATCCAGGCCTGCAGCGCGTCGGTGCCCTCCACGACATAGCGCGGCTCGTCGTCCAGCCGGCTGCAGCGCGTCGGCCACCGACGATCCGGGATAGAGCAGGTGGGCGATCGACTCCTGTTCGGCCACAATGGATTGCAGAAGATCCAGGCCCCACTCGTATGTCTCCGCAAGATCAACGGCCGCGCCGAGATACACGCGCGAGAAGAGCCGGTAGGCGTCGCGGCCGAACGCGTCATCGCCGCGGGCGTGCGGGCCGACTTCGTCGCGCAACACGGCGGCAAGCCTGCTGTACGCGTCCGCGGCAGCCGACGCCCGTTCGGCGAGCTCGGCATGCAGCGTGTCGTTACCGGGTGCGGCGTCGGCCACCATGTCGATGAACAGCTGCTGGATCTGGCCCGCCTGCTCGACTGCGCGCCCCACCTGCCGTACCGCGGGCGGATGGTCCGAGGCGGCGGCGGCCCGCAACGCCTCGGCATAACCGGCCACCCGGTCGGGTACGCGCGAGAGCCGCCGGCTGACCAGTGCCCAGTCGTCGTCGGTGTCGGTGGCCATCAGGTCGAACACGTCGCGCATCGTCTGCAGCGGCGAGGCGATCACGTTGAGCTCGCCGACGTCGAGTCCCGCGTCGTTCAGCTCGACCTGGACGCCGAGCCGTTCCCGCATTGCGGCGAGCGTCACGACGTCGACGTCGTCCTCCGGTGTGACGCCGTCCAGCTCACGAAGCGTGCTGCGGGCCGTGTCTGCTCGCGCGGCGACGCCGTCGGGGGAGTAGTCGGTGATGTCGTCATCGTGGCCGAGGATGCCCAATTCGGTTGCCGCACAAGGATCCAGCGCGGCGAACGTAGCGAGATAGTCTTCTGCCAAGGCATCGACGACGGTGGTGCGCCTACCCAAGGTCCTGCACTGCGAAGGTGTCGCACTTGTTCGGGTCACCGGTCTGGTATCCGACGGTGAACCACTTCTGTCGCTCCGCGGACGACCCGTGGGTCCACTGCTCGGGGTTGATCCGGCCCATGGCCTGCTTCTGGATCCGATCGTCACCGACCGCCGATGCGGCAGACAGCGCGTCGGCAATGTCCTTGTCGCTCAACGGCTCCAGGTACGGCACATCAGTGCCTTGCTGCTTGGTGATCGCAGCATAGTGGGCCCAGACGCCTGCATAGCAGTCGGCCTGCAATTCGGTGCGCACACTGCCGCCGGTGGCGCCCTGCGCACCCTGCTGTGCGCGGCCGAGCGTGCCCTGCAGATCCTGCACGTGATGCCCGAACTCGTGGGCGACGACGTATTCCTGCGCAAATGGGCCACCGCTGGAACCGAACTGGGTGCGCAGCACCTCGAAGAAGTCGGTGTCGAAGTACGCCGTCTTGTCGACAGGGCAGTAGAACGGCCCGACCTCGCTGGTGGCCGGTCCACAGCCGGTGTCCACCTGACCGCTGAACAGCCGGACGTGGGGGCGGGTGTAGCCGCGCAGCAACTGCTCCCACACCGCGTCGACGGAGTTGCCCGTCGCGACCACCCGGCACTGCACGATGTTGTTGGCGTCCGCACCGGTGCGGCACTGGCTCAGATCGAACCCAGGGGCCTCGGCACCCTGGTTGGCATATTGACTGTCCTGCTGGGGAAGCACCGAGCCGGGATTCACGCCGAGCAGCAGCGCAATCACCACGATGATCAGCCCGCCGAACCCGCCGCCGATGGCGATTCCTCGGCCGGGGCCGCGACCACCTCCGCTGGTCGACGTGGTGCTGGTGTCGATCTGCATACCCTCGCTGAAGGTCATGCTCCCAGCTTTGCACACTACGATTCGGGCGTGGCAGTTGTTGCCGGACATTCCACCGTTGTGCACACGGACTCGGGCGATCTGCGGGGTACCACGGAGGGCGGCGTCGGAGTCTGGCGGGGTGTCCCGTACGCCGACCAGCCGGTCGGGGAACGACGATTCCTGACGCCCGGACCGCTGCCACCGTGGCCGGGAATCCGGGATGCGGTCGATCACGGACCGCTGCCTCCGCAAAGCAAATCGTTCGTCGGCGGTGGCCGCGACGACCCGAAGGTTCGCGACGAGGCGTGCCTGACCTTGACGGTGTGGTCGCCCGATACCGGCGGCTCGCTACCGGTGATGGTGTGGATTCCCGGCGGTGCGTTCGTGTTCGGCGCGGGCCAGTTCCAGCTCTACAACGGGTCGCGGCTGGCCGCCAACGGGAACGTGGTCGTGGTCAACATCACCTATCGGATAGGGGTTTTCGGCGGCCTCGAGCTCAGCGACCTGGGCGACGGATTCGACGACAACCTCGCGCTGCGGGACCAGCTGGCCGCACTGCGCTGGATCCGAGACGAACATCGCGGCGTTCGGCGGTGACCCCGACCGGGTGACGGTGTTCGGCGAGTCGGCCGGTGGGACGTCGGTGCTGGCGCTGCTGGCAAGCCCGGCCGCCGACGGGTTGTTCCGCCGCGCGATCGCGCAGAGCCCGGCCCTGCCGTTGATCGCCGACAGAGAGCTGCGGGCCAAACGCGCGCACGAGTTCCTGCAGCGGCTCGGCGTGAGCGCCGCCGAGGTCAAGGGTCTGCCGCAACGGCAGCTGCGCCGGGCCGCGGGCCGGCTCCAGCTCAAGAGCGCCGCCACGACGCCCACCCTCGCCTACGGCCTCACGTACGGCGTCGACCTGCTACCGCAACATCCGGTCGATGCGGCACGAGCGGGCACGTTGGCCCGGATTCCGCTGATCATCGGGACCAACAGCCACGAGGCGTCGATGTTCGCCTGGACCAAGCCGCCGATGCTGCCGACGACGACGGCGTCGATCGACGCGTACATCGACCGGGTCGCACCCGATGCAAGGGAGCAGTTGCTTTCGGCCTACCCGGACTACCCGCGGCGGCGGGCGCTGATCGCCTTCGGTTCCGATGTGATGTTCGGCGGCCCGGCGTGGGCGTTCGCCGATGCCTACAGTGCTCATGCGCCGACCCACATGTACCGGTTCGACCACTTCGGCTTCAGCCTGCGGCTGCTCGGCCTCGGCGCCACCCACGGCAGCGAGATCGTGCACATTCAGCACAGCTACGGCTCATTCCTCGGCCGCAAGATGCACCCGTTGGGGCGGCGGCTTCAGCCTGCGGTCGGCAAGCGCATGCAGCGCGCTTGGCTCGACTTCGCGGCGCAGGGCTGGGAGACCGGCGAGATCCAGTGGTCCAGCGGTCACGACTGGCCGGTCTACGACACCGGCCGCCGCTTCACCCGAATCATCCAGTCCGCGCGCGACACCGTGGTCGAGGATCCGGACGCCGAGCGCCGCAAGGCCTGGGCAGGCCGCTACTAGGCCGCCGCGTAGCGCTTGTTGGAGTAGTCGCGCAGGTTGAACAGGAATTTCTGAAACAGCCACGACATCACCGGCCGCCCCAGGGACATGCCGAGCCGCGCTGCGACTCCGTTGGGCGCCATCGCCATCACCCAGGTCAGGTGACACCCGTTCCGGGTGGGCTTGATCCGGTAGTCCTCGGCGAACGCCCTGATGCTTCCGCTCGAGGCTTCGTTGAAGCGAAAAGCCATGTGCGAGTAGGACTCCCAGGCAAGATACTCTTCATTGCCGACGATCCCGCCGCGCATGTTGACGACTCTGGTGGTGCCGACGCCGTGCGGCTCGGGGCTGGTCCACGTGACCTTGGTGATCACGGTCGCCCAGTGCGGCCACGACTCGGCGTCGTCGAGCACCTCCCACAACTGCTCGGGAGTGATCGTCAGATCGACGGTGCTGACGAAACGAAACGGCGCGGCGTCGACGAAGGACAACTCGACGCGTTCACATGGCTTCATGGCCATACAGGCTAACGCTCCGTGTCTACCCAGGTCCGTCGCTCGCCGCGGCCAACAACGTCACCAGACCGTCGCTGATCGGGGTGGCCAGGCCGTGCCGGGCGCCCTTGCGGGAGATGACGCCGTTGCGGATGTCCCATTCCAGCCGCCGATGCGCCTCGCGGTCGGTGAGCATCGACGTGGTCATGTCCTCGGGTGCCTTGGCGAACATGTCGGACGATGTCGTCGATCACCTCGTCGCCGAGACTGGCGCCCTCGGCGCGGGCAACGGCAAGGCATTCCGCCAGATAGCGGCGCGACAATGCGGCCACGTCATCGCGGCGGAACATGCCCGAACGCCGACCGGTCAGCACCATCAGGTCGGCGAGGGCGTTCACCAACAACTTGCGCCACGCCGCCGTGGTGAAGTCGGGATCGAGCTCGACGGTCACTCCGGTGCCGCGCAACAGATCCGCGATCTTCTTCGCGCCGTGCCCCTCCGGCAGCACGAGCCGGACTCCGGTTCGCAGCCGAACCCAGCCCTCCGGGTGGGGCTCTGCGGAGAACCACACCACAGCCGGGCACCACCTCAGACGACGGGCACAGCGGGCCCACCCGCTCGACCTGTTCGACGCCGTTCTGCAGCGCGCACACCACCGTCCGGTGGTCACAAAGCCGGCCCAACCATCCCGCCGCCGACTGGTTCTGGGTGTCCTTGACCGCCAGCAGAACCACCTCGACGGGGCCATCGATGTCGGCGGGGTCGGTGAGCACCGGGCCCGGCACGACGATCGGATCCCTGTCGTCGGGGCGGACCTCCACCTGGTCGCGCGGTGTGTGCCCGCACAGGAGCACGTGATGACCCGCGGCGTGCAGCAATGCCGCCATGGTCGAGCCGATTGCCCCTGGGCCGACGACCGCGACAGACGTATTTGAGACATGGTTCTCGCGCAAGCGCTCATCCACGAACGCCCAAACTACCGGCGGAAAAGCCCCCACTAGACTGTGGCCGTCCTGTCAGTCAGGTCTTTCCCAGGGAGTTTTCGTGCTGCGCAGCCATGCCGCAGGTTCGCTACGTGCCACCGATGCCGGCCAGAAGGTGACGTTGGCCGGCTGGGTGGCGCGCCGCCGCGACCACGGCGGGGTGATCTTCATCGACCTGCGCGACGCCTCGGGAGTGTCGCAGGTGGTGTTCCGCGAGGCCGACGTGCTGGCCGCCGCCCACCGGCTGCGTGCCGAGTTCTGCATCGCTGTCGAGGGTGTCGTCGAGATCCGGCCCGAGGGCAACGCCAACCCGGAGATCCCCACCGGTGACATCGAGGTCAACGCGACGTCGCTGACGGTTCTGGGGGAGAGCGCGCCGCTGCCGTTTCAGCTCGACGAGACGGCGGGCGAAGAGTCGCGGCTGAAGTACCGCTACCTCGACCTGCGGCGCGCAGGCCCCGGAAGCGCGATTCGGTTGCGCTCCAAGGTGAACGCGGCCGCGCGCGGCGTGCTGGCCGAGCACGATTTCGTCGAGATCGAGACGCCGACGCTGACCCGGTCCACGCCCGAGGGTGCAAGGGACTTTCTGGTCCCCGCCCGGCTGCAGCCAGGCTCGTTCTACGCGCTCCCGCAGAGCCCGCAGTTGTTCAAGCAGCTGCTGATGGTGGCGGGCATGGAGCGCTACTACCAGATCGCGCGGTGTTACCGCGACGAGGACTTCCGCGCCGACCGGCAGCCCGAGTTCACCCAGCTCGACATGGAGATGAGCTTCGTGGACGCCGAAGACGTCATCGCGATCTCCGAGCAGGTCATCTCCGCGCTGTGGGCGCTCATCGGGTACGACGTGCCGACCCCGCTGCCACGGATGACCTACGCCGATGCCATGCGCCGGTTCGGCTCGGACAAACCTGACCTGCGATTCGGCGTCGAGCTCGTCGAATGCGCCGGGTACTTCTCCGACACCCCGTTCCGCGTGTTCCAGGCGCCCTATGTCGGTGCCGTCGTGATGCCCGGTGGGGCGTCGCAACCCCGGCGAACGCTGGATGCCTGGCAGGATTTCGCCAAGCAGCGCGGACACCGCGGCCTGGCGTATGTGCTGGTGAACGAGGACGGCACGCTCGGGGGACCGGTCGCGAAGAACCTGTCCGACGCCGAGCGCGACGGCTTGGCCGCACACGTCGGCGCGTCGCCCGGGGACTGCGTCTTCTTCTCGGCCGGCCCGGTGAAGACGTCGCGGGCGCTTCTGGGAGCGGTGCGCACCGAAATCGCCAAGCGTCTGGACATGATCGATCCGAAGGCGTGGGCGTTCACCTGGGTGGTGGATCCGCCGCTGTTCGAGCCCGCCGACGACGCCACCGCCGCCGGCGACGTCGCTGTCGGCTCGGGCGCGTGGACCGCGGTGCACCACGCGTTCACCGCGCCGAAGCCGGAGTACGAGGACCGCATCGAATCCGACCCCGGTGCCGTGCTCGCCGACGCGTACGACATCGTCTGCAACGGCAACGAGATAGGTGGTGGGTCGATCCGTATTCATCGTCGCGAGATCCAGGAGCGGGTGTTCGCGGTGATGGGGCTGGACAAGTCGCAAGCCGAGGAGAAGTTCGGATTCCTGTTGGACGCCTTCACCTTCGGCGCTCCACCACACGGCGGCATCGCGTTCGGCTGGGATCGGATCACCGCGCTGCTGGCGGGCACCGAGTCGATCCGCGAGGTGATCGCGTTCCCCAAGTCGGGCGGCGGCGTCGACCCGCTGACCGACGCGCCCGCACCGATCACGCCGCAACAGCGCAAGGAATCCGGAATAGACGCGAAGCCGCAGAAGCCTGACGGCGCATGACCGAAGTGCCCGACGACGAGAAGATGAAAGCCTTCAACGAGAAGGTCGTCGAGGAGTTTCGGGCCACCGGCGGTCGGGTCGCCGCCTTCGAGGGCAACGAACTCTTGCTGCTGACGACGACGGGTGCCACATCGGGTCAGCCCCGGCTGTCGCCGCTTTCGTGCAAGCTCGTCGACGGAAGGTTGTTGATCATCGCCGGATATGGCGGCGCCGACGTCAACCCGGCGTGGGTGTACAACCTGCGGGCGAACCCGCGCGCACACGTGGAGCTTGGCCGAGAGTCGTTCGACGCGACGGCCCGCGAGCTGTCCGCGGCAGAGCGCGCGGAGATGATCCCCAAGGTCAACGCACTCGGGTCTGCCTTCGCCGAGTACCAGGCGAAGACCAGCCGGGTGATCCCGATTTTCGAGCTCACCCGCGGCTGAGCGGGCCGCCCGGAATACGGTCGCCGTCTGCGTGCTTGTGACAGGCGTGACTGAAATTCCTGACGCAGATGCGATGAAGACGTTCAACAAGAACATCGTCGACGAGTTCCGTGCCAACGGCGGCAAGGTGGGCGGCCCATTCGAGGGCGCGACCCTGCTGTTGCTGACGACGACGGGTGCCAAGTCGGGCCAGCCGCGTCTCGCGCCCCTGGCTTATTTCACGATCGACGGGAAGTTGATCATCATCGGCTCGAAGGCGGGAGCCGATACGAACCCGGACTGGGTGCACAACCTGCGGGCCGATCCGCAGGCGCACGTCGAGGTCGGCACCGATGCCTACGACGTCACCAGCCGCGAACTGCCGCAGGCCGAGCGCGACGAGATCTTCGACAAGGTCGTCGCAGCCGCACCGGGCTTCGGCGAGTACCAGTCGAAGACGTCGCGCGTCATCCCGCTGTTCGAACTGCGGAAAGCCTGATACGAAGAAGCGATGGCGCGATGGGCGACGTATCGGCATAACGGAGAAAGACCGCGTCGGGGTGGTTTCGGACGACGCCATCCATGCCACCGCCGAGGATGTGAGACTCGTCGACCTGATCGCCCGCGGCGCCGACGGTCTCCGTGCTGCCGCCGAGGCGGCGATGGCGTCTCCTGCGGAGGTGGTCGCCGTGGCCGACGTGGAGTTGCGGGCACCCATTCCCGAGCCGCCGTCGGTCCGTGACTCGCTGTGCTTTCTGGATCACATGCGGAACTGCCAGCAGGTGACCGGTGCGGGACGCACTCTAACTGATACCTGGTACCGGGTCCCGGCGTTCTATTTCGCCTGTCCTGCAACAATTCTTGGACCCTACCAGGATGCCGCCATGGCGCCGGGATCGGCGTGGCAGGACTTCGAGCTGGAGATCGCGGCCGTTGTCGGCCCCGCGGGCGCCGACCTGACGGTCGAGCAAGCGCAGCAGGCCATCGTCGGCTACACGATTTTCAACGACTGGTCGGCCCGGGATCTTCAGATGTTCGACAGCCAACTGGGAATCGGCCAGAGCAAGGGCAAAGACAGCGGCATCACGCTGGGCCCGTATCTGGTCACTCCCGACGAGCTGGAGCCGTACTTCTGCGACGGCCGCCTCGATCTAGAGGTGACCGCGCTGGTCAACGACGAGGTGATCGGCCGCGGTTCGACGTCGGCGATGGACTGGACCTTCGCGGAGGTGATCTCGTATGCCTCGCGCGGTGTTCCGCTGCGGGCCGGCGATGTCTTCGGCTCCGGCACCGTCCCGACGTGCACGTTGATCGAACATCTGAATGCGGCCGACCCGTCAGCCTTCCGCGGGTGGCTGCACGACGGCGACGTCGTCACGCTCAAAGTTCGCGGGCTCGGGGAGATTCGTCAGACCGTCCGCGCCACCCCCGCGCCCGAACCCCTTCGCACACTGGTGAATCCGGACATCGCCACACCGCAGCCACGCGTCAATCGCGCGCCCGCCCGCATCCCGTACACGCGTGGACTGCACAGTGTCGCCGACCGCGTGTGGGCCTGGACGCTGCCCGACGGTGGCTACGGCTGGAGCAACGCCGGACTGGTATCCGGCGACGGGGAGTCGCTTCTGGTCGACACCCTCTTCGACTGTCATCTGACTGCCGAGATGCTCGATGCCATGGGGGCGATGACGGATGCGGCGCCGATCACCAAAGCGTTGATCACCCACTCCAACGGTGACCACACCCACGGCAACCAACTCCTCGATCCCGCGGTGCAAATCGTCGCTGCAACCGGCACCGCCGACGAGATCGCCCACGAGATGGCGCCGGAGATGCTGGCCATGGTCCAGCGTGCAGATCTGGGTCCCACCGCGACGCGATATCTGCGGGAACGGTTCGGCCACTTCGACTTCGGCGGCATCACGCTGCGCAACGCGGACATCACGTTCGACGACAAGCTGGACGTCGACGTAGGCGGACGGCCTGTTGTCCTGCTGAATCTGGGGCCGGCGCACACCGCGGCCGATTCGGTGGTGCAGGTCCCCGACGCGGGGGTGCTGTTCGCAGGCGATCTGCTCTTCATCGGCTGCACGCCCATCGTCTGGGCGGGGCCGATCTCGAACTGGATCAAGGCATGCGACGCGATGATCGCCCTCGACGCGCCGACCGTGGTGCCCGGGCACGGGCCGATCACCGATCCGGACGGGATCCGCGCCGTACGCGGCTACTTCGAGCACATCCTGCAGGAGGTCGACGCCGCGCACGATAAGGGTCTGACGTTCGCCGAGGCGGCCGACGCGATCGATCTCGCCGAGTACGCGCAGTGGCTGGACTCCGAGCGCGTCGTCGTCAATGTCTATCAGCGCTACCGCGAACTCGAGCCGCAGACCCCGGAGCTTCCCGCCATGGCCCTGCTGGTGATGCAGGCGGACTGGCACGCCAAACACACATGAAACGAGGAAGCCGGGCCGTGGAAGGCACCACCACGACCCCGCCCCTCGGCTCGGGGTTTACAGCCGCTCGATGATGCCGCTAGGACCTGGGTGTTTCAGGGGCCAGGTTTCCTCGATGTGAAAGGTGGCCGCGTGTCTCTTGTGGCATTCTGCGGGTGTGTCCGCGCATGCGGCGGCTGCCCCGTCGGGGGTGGTGACTTTTCTGTTCACCGATGTGGAGGGTTCGACCCGTCGGTGGGAGGCCGACGCCGATGGCATGCGGGCAGCGCTGGCCGCGCATGACGAGGTGTTGCGTGCTGCGATCGAGGCGCACGGCGGCTATCTCTTCAGCCACACCGGTGATGGTGTGGTCGCCGCGTTCGCCTCGCCGAAGTGCGCTGTCGACGCTGCGGTCGCTGCGCAGCGGGCGCTGGAGTTGCCGGTGCGGATGGGGTTGGCGACCGGTGAGGCCGAACTGCGGGACGGGGACTACTTCGGGACGGTTCTCAACCGAGCCGCACGCGTGATGGCCGCCGGGCACGGCGGTCAGATCCTGGTGGCCGACTCGACGGCGGTCCTGCTCACCGGTGTCGATCTTCTCGATCTGGGACCGCGACGGTTGCGTGATGTGTCAGCGCCGATGGGGGTGTTCCAGGTCCGAGCACCCGGACTGCGGACAGAATTTCCATCATTGCGTGGAGTCGACTCGAATCCCGGAAATTTGCGTCCGGCGATCACGAGCTTGATAGGCCGCGACGCCGAGGTCTCCAATCTTCAAGCGGCCCTGCGCTCGCATCGGTTGGTGACATTGGCGGGCGTCGGTGGAGTTGGCAAGACCCGGCTGGCGTTGGAAGTCGCGACGCAGTTAGCCGACGAATTTGTCGACGGGGTGTGGGTTTTCGAACTGGCCGCAGTCAGCGATCCGGTGTCGGTGCCGGATGCGGTGGCGGCGGTGTTGGGAATCACTCAGCAACCTGGCAAGAGCGTCGGCGAGTCGGTGGCTGCGGCTTTGGAGGGCCGGTCGCGGCTGTTGGTGTTCGACAACTGTGAGCACGTCGTTGACAGCGTTGCGGATCTGGTCGCAGCGATCCTCGCGGCGTCGACCACCGTGAAGGTTCTGGCCACCAGCCGTGAGGGAATCGGTGTCGCTGACGAATTTTTTTGGCGGGTGCCTTCACTGGATGTTGGTGCGGCTGTGGAGTTGTTTGTCGAACGCGCTCAGAGCATGGTTTCGGACACGTTGGCCGATGAGGCGACCGCCGTGGCGGATGTTTGTCGTCGGCTCGACGGGATCCCCCTGGCGATCGAGTTGGCGGCCTCGCGGATGGCGTCGATGACGGCGGCCGAGGTGCGTGATCGTCTTGATGACCGATTCAAACTGCTGGTGGGATCACGACGCGGATTGGAGCGCCACCAGACACTGCGTCACGCGGTGGCGTGGTCTTACGACCTGCTCGATGACGCCGAAAAGACAGTGCTGGAACGCTGTTCGGTGTTCGCAGGCGGGTTTGACCTTCACAGTGCTTGCGCCGTTGTGGGACCCGAAGGCGTCGATGACTACGTCGTCCTAAATCTTCTCGACGCGCTGGTGCGCAAGTCGCTGCTGGTCGCCGACCGATCATCGGGGCGGACCCGGTTTTCGATGCTGGAGACGATCCGCCAGTTCGCCGAGGAGCAACTCGTCGCGGGCGGCGAGGCCACCGAGGTCCGGACCGCGCATGCTCGCTACTTCGCCGGGCGTGAAACCGACATCATGGCGCTGTGGGACAGCCCCCGGCAGCGGGAGGCTTACGACTGGTTCGCTGCCGAACTGGCGAATCTGCGTACGGCCTTCCGCTGGGCCGCTGACCACGGCGACCTCGACGTGGCGGCCCGCATCGCCACCTACGCGGGGTTCCTCGGCCTATGGGTCGAGAATTACGAGCCGATAGCGTGGGCCGAAGAGTTGATCGAACCCGCCCGCGCCGTCGACCATCCCCGGCTCGCGCGTGTTGTACATGATGGCGTCACAGTGCTACATGGCCGGACGGCCCGAGGCCGCTGTCCGCTACAGCGACGCCGCCCAGACGGTTCTCGGCAATGGCCGCGACGAGGTGCCCTACGGCATCGAGGGCTGGGTTGGCGGTGCATACGTGTACATCGGCCAGCCCGAACGGTGTGTTGAGTGGTGTCGCGCCCAACTCGCGCGCGGTCGCGACACTCACACACTCACTAGGGCAGCCCTGGTCATCGCGCTGAAGATCGCGGGTTCCGAGGACGAGGCGATGGCTGCCACGAAGGGTCTGATCGACGCCGCCGAGGTGACCCGCAACCCGCATGTGCTCTCGTTCGCGCTGGTCGCCTACGGCACCGCTTTCCGCGACGCCGATCCCGACCGCGCGCGGGAGGCTATGCGTCGGGGCGTGGTGATCGCTCAAGACAGCGGCAACCGCGCCAACGAGACCCACCTCGCGGCCAACCTGGCTCGACCTGGAAGCCGAACACGGTGACCCGCTGGCCGCGCTCGATTACTTCACTCTGTCGATCCGCAACTACCACGACTCAGGCAGCACCACCACGATCCGTGCCGTCCTGGCTAACCTCGCCGCCCTTTTCAACCGGCTCGGGCACTACGAAGTCGCCGCGATCATGAGCGGATTCGCCGACATGACCTACACGCGGTCAGTCGTACCGGAGATCAGCACCGCGATAATCCACCTGCGCAAAGTTCTCGGCGACGAAACCTACGAATCCTTAGCTCGCAGAGGCGAACAGATGACCACCGCCGCAATGGTGACCTACGCATACGACCAAATCGACCAGGCCCGAGCAGAACTCGAACACATACCGCTCGAATAGCGGAAGCCGTGGATACGCACGGCCAAAGATTCCGGCAGAGGCAGCTCGAGTCCCGCCTTCCGTAGGCCCTTCAACGGGTCTGTCGCCATACCGGCGCCGTACCCATGCGGGGGTAACAAGCAGGACGAAGCCGGGCCGTGGAAGGCACCACCACGACCCGGCTCCTGGCTCAGTTAGTTACAGCCGTTCGATGATGGTGGCGTTGGCCATGCCGCCGGCCTCACACATCGTCTGAAGTGCGTAGCGGCCGCCGCGTTGCTCCAGTGCGTTGACCATCGTGGTCATGATGCGCGCGCCGCTGGCGCCCAGCGGGTGACCGATCGCGATCGCGCCACCGTTGACGTTCGTCTTGGCCAGGTCGGCGCCGGTGTCGTGCGCCCAGGCCAGCACCACCGGCGCAAACGCCTCGTTGACCTCGAACAGGTCGATGTCGGCGAGCGTGAGCCCCGCGCGCTGCAGCACCTTCTCGGTGGCCGGGATGACCCCGGTCAGCATGTACAGCGGGTCCGACCCGACGACGGTGGCCGTGTGGATCCGGGCCAACGGACGCAGGCCGAGGCGCTTGGCGACCTCTGAGGTGGTGATGAGCACCGCCGCGCTGCCATCGGACAGCGGCGACGAGTTGCCCGCGGTGATCTCCCATGTGATCTGCGGGAAGCGGGCCTCATACGCCGGGTTGTAGAACGCCGGCTTGAGATTCGCCAGCGATTCGACCGTCGTGCCTGGGCGGATGATCTCGTCGGTGGTGAGCCCTGCAATGGGTGCCAGCTCGTTGTCGAAGCGCCCCTCTTTGGTTGCCGCTGCGGCCTTTTCGTGGCTGCCCGCGGAGAACTCGTCCAGCTGCTGTCGGGAGAAGCCCCACTTCGCGGCGATCAGTTCTGCGCTGATGCCCTGCGGCACAAGGCCGTCGGGGTAGCGCTGGGCCATCGCGCCGAACGGGTCGCTGCCCGGCAACACGCTCGAGCCCATCGGGACCCGTCCCATCGACTCGACGCCCGCGGCGACCACGATGTCGTACCCGCCCGAGATGACGCCCTGCGCGGCGAAGCTGATGGCCTGCTGGCTGCTGCCGCACTGCCGGTCAACGGTCGTCCCCGGTACCGACTCGGGGAAACCGGCGCCCAGAAGCGCATTGCGGGCGATGTTGACCGCCTGGTCGCCGACCTGCGTGACCGCGCCCGCGATGACGTCGTCGATCTGGGTCGGGTCGACGCCCGTGCGCGCCACGAGTTCGGTCAGGCTGTGCGCAAGCAGGTCGACGGGGAGCACGTCGTGCAGCGCACCGCTGGCCTTGCCCTTTCCGATCGGGCTGCGTACCGCCCCGACGATGACCGCGTCCCGGCCTACATAACCGGCCATTTCTGCCTCCTGTGACTCCACGCTGAGTAATGCTTCCTATACCCAGCTATACCAGCCTGGGTATACTTAGAACAACTCAGGGATGGGGTGAATTCCATGACAGTTCTGCAGGGCAGGCTCGCCGACCGGGATGCCTGGTCAGCGGTGGGCGAGTGCCCGATCGAGAAGACGATGGCGCTGCTCGGCACCAAGTCGGCGATGCTGATCCTGCGGGAGGCCTATTACGGCACGACCCGCTTCGACGACTTCTGTCAACGCGTCGGCATCACACGGGCGGCGGCCGCAGCCCGGCTGACCGAACTGGTGGAGGCCGGACTGCTGGAGCGGCGCCCCTACCGCGAGCCGGGCCAGCGCGCCCGGGAGGAGTACGTGCTCACACCCGCGGGTGTCGACTTCATGCCGGTGGTGTTGGCGATGTTCGAGTGGGGTCGCCGCCACCTGCCCACCCGCTCGCAGTTGCGCCTGTTCCACCAGGAATGCGGCGCGGACGCTGCCGTCGAGATCCGCTGCGCGAACGATCACAAGGTGCCCGCGAGCGAGCTGGGCGTCCGACTCGCGAGGAAAAGCAGCTAACCCCAAGCGAATTCACAGGCAGACGAAACAGGACGAATCGTCGTCCGCGGCTACGGTGAGCCATGGCAAACACCCATGACCACCGGGCGCACCGGGGATTCGTCCCGCCGAAGTTGCCCATCCCGCTGAATCCCGAGTTGGCCAAGCACGCGGAGGCCCGTGCAGCGAACCTGCAGAACCGGATCGCGGATGTCATCACCCGGTTCGCCGGTTCGATGGCGTTCGTTTACTTCCACGTTCTGTGGTTCGCGGTCTGGATCATCTTCGGCATCGAGGGCTATCCGTTCGGGCTGCTGACGATGATCGTGTCGCTGGAGGCGATCTTCCTGTCGACGTTCGTGATGATCAGCCAGAACCGCGCCGACTTCAAGCGCCAGGCGGCGGCCGACCAGCAGTGGAAGATGGTTCAGGAGGAGGATCAGCAGAACAAGCAACTGATCGCGCTGTCCAACCAGATTCTCGAACTGACCCGGGCCGTGCACGCGATCACGTGCACCGACGGGGGGCAGCGGACCGCACCGGTCGCGGGCGGCTGACCTTCAGTTGCTGAAGCAGTACGAGTCGCTCGACGCGTCACCGCCCTGCAGTCGGGTCTGGTGAACGCGAAGTCCCCGGAAATCGTCTCCGTGCGGGAAGAACGAGAGGTCGGCGGCCAGCCCACCGCTCGCGACGTCGGCGTCGAGTTTCGCCATCCATGAGCCGACACCCTCGGGGTAGAAGACTTCGTCCCACGACGCGTAGAGCGAATTGGTGACATAGACCCGGCGGCCGTCGCGGCTGATCTCCACCATCTGCGGGCCGCCGCCAAGTGGCTGGTCCGGAAACGCCGGGTGAGGTTCGCGCCGCACGATACCGCCGAGCCTGACTGACGCCGTCTCTCGCGGGTGGAATGGATCGCTTACGTCATACTGCTTGAGTTCGCCAGTGCCCCAACAAGACACATACAGCCAACGGTCGTCGACAGACAGGTCGATATCGCTTACCAGTGGCGCGACCGCACCGAACCCCTGCAGGATGGGCGGCAGGTCGTCGGCGTCGGCGGGCTCGGCCGGGATGGTGATCACCTTCTGAGCCGACCAGTGGTCGCCGTCCTTGTGCCACAACCAGATCGAGGCGGAAAGATCCTCGACACTGATCACGACGCTCGCGAATCCGTAGGACTTGGCCGGGTCATGGGCTGGGCGCAGTTCCAGCACCATCTGATGCTCGTCGCCGAGGTCGATGCGCTGGGTGAGCTTGCGTTCCGACATGCTCCAGAAGTTCAGATGGTGGCCAAACTTGCGGCCCAGCAGATCCTCGGGATTGAGCCCGTTCTCGATCATCGACGGAGACGCCCATTCCGACGTGATGACGGTGTCTTGTTGGAGGTGCCACCAGAAGTCGTAGGCGAAGAACTGGGGTCCCCGGTCGGCTTCCCACGGTCCGAGGACTTCGAACGTGTCGTGGTCGAGTAGCGCAACGCCACCGGGCCCGTCGTCACCGTTCGCGCCGCCCAACGCCGACATGAAGATGCCGCCGGGCCCGCAATGTACGGTGTGCGGTCGCGAGTATCCAGCCTTGGCTGCCAGCTCGCCGGCCTCAATGGTGTGCTTCAGCACCGGGTTACGGGGATCGGGCTTGGTGTCGAGGACATAGGTCGTCGATGACCTGATTCCCGGCACGAGCAGGTAGCGCCGCTCGAGTCCGTTGTGATGGTCGTGGCCCTCGTGGCACAACGCGCTCGAGCATGCGTTCCAGCCGAAATGGTGGAGTTCGTTTCCGGCGGTCGGCAGCTCGCCCCATCCGACCACGCTGCCGTAGCCGGACGAGCCGGGGTCGCAGTCGACCACCGCGATGGCGTCCTTGCCCACGCCGGCCGGGTCGAATGCGGCAACATAGGCCAGTTCCTCTCGCGCGGCCGTCGCGGCGGCGCGTGGTGTGCGGTAGAAGGTCGGGTCTGTGGCAGGCATGATTCCTCCTCTGGCTCGCGCCCAGTCGTTAATTGACACGACTGTCAGTGATGCGTCAGATGATCCTCCGACGCAGAGTCAGGAGGTTCTGTTCGCCAGAAAGGCCTTGACCAACATTTTCGGCGCCTGCGCCAGCCAGGCCTCGGCTCCCAGGAGGCCGCCGGTCAGCAGCTGGTGGTGATGTCGAACGTCGCAGTCGCCGGCTGGTTGGGTTTGTCGGCGAATGCTCCCGTGGCCTCGCCGCTGATGCTGAACTGGCCGCCTTCCACTTCCGCCTTGGCCTTGCCGAGGTTGTCGTCCCAGAAGGTGCCGGTGAAGTTGCCCAGATTGCGGATGTCCACCGCCTGGGCCTTCACTTGGTCACCCAATTGGATCGTCGCGGTGAACCCCGGATCCTTGTTGGTGGATTGAATCGTCCAGCTCGGGCCGTTCTGCGTACAGACGACCGGCTGAAGCGCGTTGGTGGCCTTGCCGTTGATGCTCACCCGGGCGTCATGGGTGCCCAGCGCCGCGGGGGCACTCGAGCAGCCCGCAACGCCGACGGCAACGAGGAGAGCGGCTGCGGCGGTGAACCGGCGCTTCATCAGTGTGGATCCCCCTCTACGACTAGCTCGCCAACACACAGACAGTAGAGCAGCGCGCCCGGCAAAGGGAGAGGCACACGAAATTGGCCCCTGCCGTGCTCGGCGCGACCTGCGGGCCGGATGCCGTTGTGATGGGATCAGCGGATGGGTATCAAGGTGGCGCTGGAGCATCGCACCAGCTACACGTTCGACCGGCTGGTGGAGGTGTTTCCACACGTCGTCCGCCTGCGTCCGGCGCCACATTCGCGTACCCCGATCGACGCGTACTCGCTGCAGGTCGAGCCCGCCGACCACTTCATCAACTGGCAGCAGGACGCGTTCGGCAACTTCCTCGCCCGGCTGGTCTTCCCGAACCGCGCCCGCAGCCTGACGATCACGGTCGGGCTTGATCGCGGACCTGAAGGTGGTCAACCCGTTCGACTTCTTCATCGAAGACTGGGCCGAGCGGATCGGCTTCGAGTACCCCAAGGCGCTGGCCGAAGACCTCAAGCCGTACCTGCGGCCCGTCGACGAGGGGTCCGAGGGATCGGGTCCCGGCGACCTCACAAAGGAGTGGGTGCGCAACTTCGCCGTCGCGCCCGACACCAGGACCATCGACTTCCTGGTTGCGCTCAACCGCGCCGTCAACGCCGACGTCGGCTACAGCGTGCGGATGGAACCCGGGGTGCAGACACCCGACCACACCCTGCGCACCGGAATCGGCTCGTGTCGCGACTCGGCGTGGCTGCTGGTGTCGATCCTGCGGCAGCTCGGACTGGCTGCCCGGTTCGTGTCGGGGTATCTGGTGCAGCTGACGTCCGATGTGGAGGCGCTCGACGGGCCGTCGGGGCCGGCCGCAGACTTCACCGACCTGCACGCGTGGGCCGAGGTGTACATCCCCGGCGCGGGGTGGATCGGCCTCGACCCGACCTCGGGCCTGTTCGCGGGGGAGGGCCACATTCCGCTGTCGGCGACGCCGCATCCGGATTCGGCCGCCCCGATCGAGGGTGCGACAGAGCCATGCGAGACGACGTTCGAGTTCTCCAACATCGTCACCCGCATCCACGAGGACCCGCGGGTGACACTGCCCTACACCGAGGCGGCGTGGGGCGCGATCACCGCGCTCGGCGCCCGCGTCGACGAGCGGTTGGCCGCGGGTGACGTCCGGCTCACCGTCGGCGGCGAGCCGACGTTCGTGTCGATCGACAACCAGGTCGACCCCGAGTGGACGACCGACGCCGACGGTCCGCACAAGCGGAAGCGCGCGTCGGCGCTTGCGGCGCGACTGAAGCGGGTGTGGGCGCCCGGCGGCCTTGTGCAGCACAGCCAGGGCAAGTGGTATCCCGGAGAACCGTTGCCGCGCTGGCAGATCGGGCTGCACTGGCGCACGGACGGCGAGCCGCTGTGGACCAACGGCGCGTTGCTGGCCGACCCCTGGCCTTCCCAGCCTCGAGCGATCGAGGTCTCACCTGACACCGGGGCGCAGCTGCTCGGCGCCGTCGCCGACGGCCTCGGCCTGCCGCCCACCCAGGTGCGGCCTGCCTTCGAGGATCCGCTGAGCCGGCTGCTCACCGCGGTGCGGCAGCCGGCGGGCGAGCCCGTTTCGGCCGCCGACGACCTGGAGTCCGACGCCCCCGACCGTCGCGCCGAGCTGCTGGCCAAGCTGGACGAGTCGGTCGCCGAGCCCGCCGCATACGTGCTGCCGCTGCACCGTCGCGACGACGATTCCGGCTGGGCCAGCGCGGACTGGCGGCTGCGGCGCGGCCGCATCGTGCTGCTCGAGGGAGACTCGCCCGCCGGTCTGCGCCTTCCGCTGGACTCGATCAGCTGGAAACCACCGCGGCCGTCACACCAGGCCGACCCGCTGGCCGACCGCGAGGGCCTGCGTGCCGATGCGGAGTCCGACGCAGTCGTCGTCTCCGATTCAGAAGAAGAAGAATCGGCACCCATCACCGCGCTGGTCGCCGAGATCCGCGACGGTCTGCTGCGCGTCTTTCTGCCGCCCACCGAAGAGCTCGAGCATTTCGTCGACGTCGTGTCGCGGGTGGAGGCCGCCGCCGCGAAGATCGACTGCCCGGTGGTGATCGAGGGCTACGGGCCGCCGTCGGACCCGCGGATCACGTCGATGACCATCACACCCGATCCCGGCGTCATCGAGGTCAACGTGGCCCCGACGGCGACGTTCGCCGCGCAGCGGGACCAGCTGCAGACGCTCTACGACGAGGCCCGGCTGGCCCGGCTGTCGACGGAGTCGTTCGACTTCGACGGCACACACGGCGGAACCGGCGGCGGCAACCACATCACGCTGGGCGGCATCACGCCCGCCGACTCGCCCCTGCTGCGCCGACCCGATCTGCTGGTCTCGATGCTGACCTACTGGCAGCGGCACCCGTCGCTGTCCTATCTCTTTGCAGGCCGGTTCGTCGGAACCACGTCGCAGGCGCCGCGGGTGGACGAGGGCCGCGCCGAGGCGCTCTACGAACTGGAGATCGCGTTCGCCGAAATCGCCCGGCTCGCAGGCGGCGCCAAAGCCGCCAAGCCGTGGGTGACCGATCGCGCGCTGCGGCATCTGCTGACCGACATCACCGGCAACACCCATCGCGCCGAGTTCTGCATCGACAAGCTGTACAACCCCGACAGCGCGCGCGGCAGGCTGGGTCTCTTGGAGCTGCGCGGCTTCGAGATGCCGCCGCATTTCCAGATGGCGATGGTGCAGTCGCTGTTGGTGCGCTCGCTGGTGGCCTGGTTCTGGGACGAGCCGCTGCGGGCCCCGCTGATCCGCCACGGAGCCAATTTGCATGGCCGATACCTGTTGCCGCACTTCTTGATTCACGACATCGCCGACGTCGCCGCCGACCTGCGCGCCCACGACGTCAACTTCGACACCAGCTGGCTGGACCCGTTCACCGAGTTCCGCTTCCCGCGCATCGGCACCGCGGTGTTCGACGGCGTGGAGATCGAACTGCGCGGCGCGATCGAGCCGTGGAACGTGCTCGGCGAGGAGTCCACCGCAGGCAGGCACCACCCGCTACGTCGACTCGTCGGTGGAACGCATTCAGGTCCGCACGATCGGCGCGGACCGGCAGCGCTACGTCGTGACGGTCAACGGGTACCCGGTGCCGCTGCTGGCCACCGACAACCCCGACGTCCAGGTCGGCGGCGTGCGGTTCCGCGCCTGGCAGCCACCCAGCGCACTGCACCCGACCATCACCGTCGACGGCCCGCTTCGCTTCGAGCTGGT
Organism: uncultured Actinomycetota bacterium; assembly: GCA_963813275.1. Taxonomy (GTDB): domain Bacteria; phylum Actinomycetota; class Actinomycetes; order Mycobacteriales; family Mycobacteriaceae; genus Mycobacterium. The sequence goes on from CAWEYH010000014.1 coordinate 1,600,483, forward strand.
CGACATGGCCACCGGCACATCACGAGGCGGCTGCACCTATCACGTCTCGCACCCCGGCGGCCGGTCCTATGACACCCCGCCCGTCAACGCGGTCGAGGCCGAGTCGCGCCGGGGACGCCGGTTCGAGGCGACCGGGTTCACTCCAGGCCACGTCGACATCTCCGACATTCGGGAGAAGCAGGCCCGCCAATCCACCGACGTGGGCGCGCCGGGCATCCTCGATCTCCGCCGGGTGCGTACCGTTCTGCACTGATGGCACTCCCTGCGGCGAACCCGCACGACATCGACAACCTGCTGGCCGGCTATCGCGCGGCGCGGGCTCAGCAGGCGTTGTTCGATCCGCGTGGTGGCGTGGTCGCCGGGTACGACGAATTCGTCGACGCGGCAGGCAATGTCCGGCCGTCGTGGCTCGAGTTGGCCGACTGCGTCGGCGAACGCGGCCGTGACGGGCTCGATCATCTGCGCTCGGTGGTGCGCAGCCTTGTCGACAACGACGGCATCACCTACGTCCAGGTCGACACCAACGGCGAAGCGGTCACCAACGGCGACGGAAGCGCTGTGCCCGGTGCCTGGCATCTCGACGCCCTGCCGCTGCTGCTGTCTGCGACCGACTGGGACACACTGGAATCCGGTCTGGTGCAGCGCTCCCGGCTGCTCGACGCGGTGCTGGCCGACCTGTACGGTCCTCGCCGCTCGGTGACCGGCGGCGTGTTGCCCCCGCAACTGCTGTTCGCCCATCCCGGCTACATCCGGGCCGCCCGCGGGATCGAGGTGCCGGGCAGGCATCAGCTGTTCATGCACGCGTGTGACGTCAGCCGCGCGGCCGACGGCGCGTTCCGGGTCAACGCCGACTGGACGCAGGCACCGTCGGGGGCCGGCTACGCACTGGCCGACCGGCGTGTCGTCGCCCACGCCATCCCCGACCTCTACGAGCGGATCGGGCCGCGCCCCGCCTCGCCGTGGGCGCAGGCACTGCGGCTGGCGCTGATCGACGCCGCGCCCGAGTCCGCCGAGGAACCGGTGGTCGTGGTGCTCAGCCCGGGCATCCACTCCGAGACCGCGTTCGACCAGGCGTATCTGGCCAGCGTGCTGGGCTTCCCGTTGGTGGAGAGCGCCGACCTGGTGGTGCGCGACGGCAAGCTGTGGATGCGGTCGCTGGGCACCCTCAAGCGGGTCGACGTGGTGCTGCGGCGGGTGGATGCCGAATACGCCGACCCGCTGGATCTGCGTGCCGACTCGCGGCTGGGCGTGGTCGGACTGGTCGAGGTGCTGCGAAGGGGAGCGGTGACGGTCGTCAACACGCTCGGCAGCGGAATCCTGGAAAGCCCTGGGCTGCTTCGCTTTCTGCCGGAGCTGGCCGAGTCCGCTGCTCGGCGAGACGCCGCTGCTGGAGACCGCGCCGGTGTACTGGGGCGGCATCAACGTCGAGCGGTCGCACCTGTTGAGCAAGCTGGGTTCGTTGTTGATCAAACCGGTGAACGGCGGCGACACGATCGTCGGCCCCGCGCTGACGGCCAAGCAGCGCAAGGAACTGGGTGTCCGCATCGAGGCCACGCCGTGGCAGTGGGTCGGCCAGGAGCTGCCGCAGTTCTCGTCGGCGCCAACGGACTTCCACCCGGGCGGGTTGTCGTCGGCCAGCGTCGGCATGCGGCTGTTCACGGTGGCCCAGCGCGGTGGTTACGCGCCGATGATCGGCGGCCTCGGCTACCTGCTGGCGCCGGGCAACGCCGCCTTCGCGATGAAAACCGTTGCCGCCAAGGATATCTGGGTTCGTACCCCGACCCGTGTCACGGCCGAGCGGATTCCGACGTCGCCGCCGGTCGAACTGCCCGCGATGACGCCGAGCCCGACGCGGGCCATCAGCTCGCCGCGTGTGCTGTCCGACCTGTTCTGGATGGGGCGCTACGCCGAGCGCGCGGAGAACACGGCCAGGCTGCTGATCGTCACCCGCGAGCGTTACCACGAATTCCGCTACCGGCAGGACATGGAGGGCAGCGAGTGCGTGCCGGTGCTGCTGGCCGCGCTCGGGCAGATCACCGGAACCGACACCGGCGCGAGCGGCGACTCCCACGAGATGATCGCCACCGCCCCGACGACGCTGTGGTCGCTGACCGCCGACCGGCACCGCGCCGGTGCGCTGGCGCAATCCGTCGAGCGGCTCGGGCTGGCGGCGCGCGCGGTCCGCGACCAGATGTCCAACGACACCTGGATGGTGTTGGCAGCGGTCGAACGCGCGGTGCTGCATCGCGGTCGGCACGCTGCCCGAATCCCAAACCGAGGGCGAGGCTTACCTGGTGTCGGCGCACCGCGAAACGCTTGCCGGGATGCTGGCGCTGTCCGGGCTGGCCGCCGAGTCGATGGTGCAGGACGTCGGCTGGACGATGATGGACATCGGCAAGCGGATCGAGCGCGGCCTCGCGCTGACCGCGCTGCTGAGTGCGACGCTGACGACGGTGCGCAGCCCGGGCGCCGAACAGACCGTCACCGAGTCCGCGCTGGTGGCATGCGAATCGTCGGTCATCTACCGCAGGCGCAACCTCGGCGCGGTCAGCATCGCCGCGGTGGCCGATCTGGTGCTGTTCGACGCGGAGAACCCGCGCTCGCTGGTTTACCAGTTCGAGCGGCTGCGTGCCGATCTCAAGACGCTGCCCAGGTCGTCGGGCTCGTCGCGGCCGGAGCGGCTGGTCGACGAGATCGGCACTCGGCTGCGCCGACTCGACCCGGCCGACCTCGAGGACGTCACCCCCGACGGCAGGCGGGCCGAACTGGCCGACCTGCTGGACGGGCTGCACGCCGACCTGCGCGACCTGTCCGGGGTCATCACCGCGACGCATCTGTCGCTGCCGGGCGGCATGCAGCCGTTGTGGGGACCCGACGAACGCCGGGTGATGCCGTGAGTCCCGAAGGCGAGCGCGAGTGAGGATCGCAGCGAAGCGAGGACCGGAGCGAGCGGGAGCCGAGGCATGAGTACGCGCCGATATCAAGTGACTCACAGCACGATTTACGGGTACTCCGACGTGGTGACCAGTTCCTACGGCCGCGGCTTCCTCACGCCGCGCGACACCGCCCGGCAGCGCTGCCTGTCCCACACGCTGACGCATCGACCCCGAGGCGGCAGACAGTTCCACCAGCCGGGACGCCTACGGCAACGTCAGCTCGTACTTCCATGTCACCGAGCGGCACCGCAGGCTCTCCATCACCAGCGAGTCGGTCGTCGAGGTCGAACCCGCCGCCGCCGAGCTGTACGGCGCAGGTTCGGCGTTGGCGCCGTGGGAGATCGCCCGACCCGTCGGTCCCGACGGTGCGCTGGCGACGGAGTTCACCCTCGACCTGCGCCGCCGGAGATCACCGACGAGGTACGGGACTACGCCGCGCCGAGCTTCGCGCCCGGGCGCCCGCTGATCGAGGTGCTGCGCGACCTCACGTCGCGGATCTACCGCGACTTCACCTACCGGTCCGGGTCGACGACGGTCTCCACTCAGGTCAACGACGTGTTGGCCGCCAGGGAAGGCGTCTGCCAGGACTTCGCCCGGCTGGCGATCGCCTGCCTGCGCGCCAACGGGCTTGCCGCCAGCTATGTTTCGGGTTATCTGGCCACCGACCCGCCGCCGGGCAAGGAGCGGATGGTCGGCATCGACGCCACCCATGCCTGGGCGTCGGTGTGGACCCCGCAGAACCAGTGGCTGGGGCTTGACCCGACGAACGACCAGATGGTCGACGAGCGCTACATCATCGTCGGCTGGGGTCGCGACTATGCCGACGTGCCGCCGCTGCGCGGCATCATCTACACCGACTCGGAGAGCAGTGTCATCGACGTCGCGGTTGACGTGGCGCCGTTACGAAGGAGAAGTGCTGCATGCGTGACTTCATCTGTCCCAAGTGCGGCCAGCACCTGGCGTTCGAGAACTCGGTGTGCCTGTCCTGCAACAGCCCGTTGGGTTTCTCGCTGCACGACATGGCGCTGCTGGTCATCGCGGCAGGGCGACGAGAGCGCGCAGCCGGGCTTCGTCGATGCCGACAAGTACGAGCTGTGCGCCAATCTGCATCTGGCGGAATGCAACTGGCTGGTCGAGAAGAGCCCCGTCAGAAAGCTGTGCACGTCGTGTGCGCTCACCCGCACCAGGCCCAACGACGCCGACACCACGGCGCTCGGCGGCGTTCGCCGACGCGGAGAAGGCCAAACGCCGGCTCATCGTCGAACTGTTCGAGCTGAAGCTGCCGATCATCGGGCGTGACGAGGATCCGAACTTCGGGCTGGCGTTCGACCTGCTCTCCAGCGAGTTCGAGAAGGTGTTCACCGGCCACCACAACGGCGTCATCACTCTGGACCTCGCCGAAGGTGACGACGTGCACCGCGAGCAGCTGCGAATCTCGATGGACGAGCCGTATCGCACACTGCTCGGGCACTTCCGCCACGAGATCGGGCACTACTACTACTTCCGGCTGGTCGACCCCGTCGCAGGATTACAAGAACCGGTTCCGACAACTGTTCGGCGACCCCGACGCCGACTATCAGGCGGCGCTCGACCGGCACTACAAGAACGGTCCGCCGCCGGACTGGGAAGACGACTACGTCTCCTCCTACGCCACCATGCACGCCGCAGAGGATTGGGCCGAGACCTTCGCGCACTACCTGCACATCCGCGACACCCTCGATACCGCCGCGGCGTTCAGCATCGCTCCGGCAGCCGCTACGTTCGAACGGAAAGTGTTGGGTCCCAGCGGCTTCGATCAAATCATCGACATGTGGCTGCCGCTGTCGTGGTCGCTGAACATGATCAACCGGTCGATGGGCAAGCAGGACCTCTATCCGTTCGTGCTGCCCCCGGCGGTGCTGGACAAGATGCGGTTCATCCACACCGTCGTCGAGGAGATCACCAGCAACTAGCCGGGGACGGAGAGTAGATCCCGGGCGCGCAGCGCCAGCCAGAACTCTGCGAGCGTCGCGGTGTCGGCGATACGCCTGCCGGTGATGTCCTCGATGCGCTGTATTCGGTAGACCACCGTCTGACGGTGGATGCCCAGTTCCTCGGCCGTTCGCAGCCATGACCGTTCACATCGCAGATAGGTGTCGAGTGTGGAAGGGATTCCTCTACGACAGCAGCCTGATGGACACCGACCACCCCTATGAGCTGGCGGTGGACGGTGGGGGACCACTGGTGGAGATTCCGATCCAGTGGGCGCTCGATGACTGGGAGCAGTACTGCTACGTCCCGGAGTTCAGCGGCTCGGGACTCATCGAGAGCCCGACGAAGGCGATCGAGATGTGGCGGCTGGAGTTCGACGCGATCCGGGCCGAGGGTGCGGCGTTCGTGCTGACGAATCATCCGTTCCTGTCCGGGCGGCCATCGCGGGCGCAGGCGCTGGACACGCTCATCGAGTACGTCTGCTCCCTCGATGACGTGTGGGTGACCAGCCTGGGCGCCGTCGCCAATCACGTTCGCAGTCTTGGCCTTACGCCGCGTTCGGTCGAGCGGCCGAACCCCGCCGACTTCTAGGAGGAGTCGAGGTCGGGTGCCCAGGCGACGCCGTTGATGTGGCTTCCGCCGTCGACGAACAGGGTGTTGCCGGTGAGATACCGGGACGCCTCGCCGGCGAGAAACACCGCAACGGGTGCGATGTCGTCGTACGGGTCGCCCATCCGGCCCATCGGGTTGGCCGCGTCGGCCATCGCCTCCAGTTCGGGATAGTCGCCGATGGCCCGAAAGAAGGCCTGGCTCTTGGCCGCCGGGCAGAGTGCGTTGACGGTGACGCCGGTCGGCGCCCACTCCCGCGCGGCCGTCCGGGTGAGCGCTCGCAGTGCCTCCTTGGCGGCGTTGTACTCCAGCGACCCCATGTGCGCGTTGACGCCGTTGAGGCTGCACATGTTGACGACGCGGCCCCAGCCACGCTCCTTCATGTGCGGGAACGCCGCCCGCATCGCCCAGAACGGGCCGTAGTAACCGACCGCGACGCCGGCGGCCACCTGTTCGTCGGTTTTCTTCTCGACCCGCCCGATGGCTCCGCCGCCCCACGCGTTGTTGACGAGGATGTCCAGCGCGCCGAACTCGGAAACCGCTGTGCTGACCGCGTTCTCGACCTGCTCACGATCCGATACGTCAGTGCTGACGAACAGCCCGCCGACCTTCTCCGCAACGGCTTCGCCCGCGGTGGGGTCGAGTTCTGCGACGACGACGCGGGCGCCTTCGTCGGCGAAGCGTCGCGCGATGCCTTCGCCGATACCCGCACCGGCGCCGGTGACCAGCGCCACCTTTCCGGTCAGCGCCCCGCTCATCGCGCCACCCCCATCACGCCGGTGGACAACAACTCCCGCGGCGCCGCGCTGCCGTCGAGTGCACGGGTGGTGCGCCCGACGATCTGCCAGCGGCCGTCGATGCGCCGCAACCGAAAGTGGTTGGCTCCTGCCCGCGCGGCGACATATCCGTTGGTGCGGCGGAGCAGCAGCACGGACTCACACACCGCGACGGCGTCATCGCCGTCCACGCTCACCACCGCCGGACCGAGGAAATGGCAACAGCCATGGCGGATCAGACCCTGGTGCGCGTCGGATCGCACCATCGCCGCCACGTCGTCGCGGCCGCGCATGTGCCAGCCCTCGACGTCGTAGCTGCCGTCGAGCGCCCACAGTTCGGCGGTCGCATCGGCCTCGCCGGCATCGACCAGCGGACCGTACGAGGCGATCAGCCGTTCGACCGCCCGCTCGTCTTCGATGTGCTTCAACCGCTTTTCGAGGTCGGCCAATGAGCTCACGGTCAGTCACCACCTATCAGTTTCTGCATCACCCGATGGGTTCCGAGCACCACCTTCGCACGGTCGGGGTCGTTGCGGCGTGCAACGTCGCCACCGTTACCGCCGGCGACGTACACCGGGCCGTTCGGTAGCTGCTCGAGTCCTTCGCGCGCCACGTCCGCAGGTTCGGCGACGCGCATACCAGGCACGTCGAAGTTCAGTCCGACGCGTTCCATCGCTGGGGTGCGGGTCACGCCGAGCACGAGTTCCAGCACGTGCACGTTGTAGTCGCGCAGTTCGAGCCAGAGTCCCTCGGCGAAGATCCGTCCGAACGCCTTCACCCCGCCGTAGACGGTGTGCCGCACCGATCCGAGGTATCCGGCCATGGAACCGACGAGCAGGATCCCGCCGCGGCGGCGGTCGCGCATGGGCCGACCGTAGTGCTGGACCAACCGCATCGCCGCGCCGACATTGAGGTCGATGACCCGCTGGAAATCGGCCAGGTCGCCGTCCAGGAAGCGCTCACTGCAGGTGTTGGCGCCCGCGTTGTAGATCAGCAGGCCGACCTCGAGGTCGGCCGTCGTCTCGAAAAGCCGGTCGACACCACCGGGATCAACCAGATCGACTGCCACCGTGTGTACCTCGACGCCGTGGCCGCGGCAGGTCTCCGCCGTTTCTTCCAGCGGCCCGGACTTGCGGGCCAGCAGAACCAGATTCAGTCCGGCGGCCGCCAGCCGCCTGGCGAATTCCGCGCCGACGCCCTCCGAACCGCCCGCCACCACCGCCCACGGCCCGTAGTCACCAAGATCAGTCACCGCTCGATCGTGCCTGCCGAGCCAGGAATGCGTGCCCGCGCGGAGAAATTCGGTACCCGACATCAAGGCTGATCGTCAGGCCGAGGCCCTTGAGCTGGCGCACCCGGCGCTTGAACCGCGGCGTTTCGAGGCCGACGCGGGCGGCCAGGTCGGGCGCGCGGACCGCCTCGTTGGCGGCGATCATCTCCAGGTACCGCCCCGTCCACGGCGTGTCGGCAACGCCGTCCCACCGCCGCAGCCGTGCGCCGATTGCGGCGACGTCGGCGTCGCTGAGTTGGTCGTCGGCGGCGAGCTCAGGGCGTTCGTCGGGCGCAAGATAGGACACCCCGATGAGGTATGTGTGGGCTGCAGGCCTGCGGTCCAAGTCCTTCTGCGCGCTCTTGGCGTCGGGATATCCGGCTGCGCGAGCCTGGGCGGCGGTCACCTGGTAACCGCCGGCGTATTCGGTGACGGCGTCGATGCGAATCGTGCCGACCTGAGTCCGCTGGGTGCCACCCGGCTTCGCGCGAGGGACATCCCAGCGCCGCAACACAAGCGTGATGCTGCCGTTTGCGATGCCTTCGGCCGTGTCGCGGTTGAGCAGCACGGGTGTGACCCTACGATCACCCGGTGGCTGATCGCTATGGCTCCGATGTGCTCGCCGACAACCCGCACAAGAAACCCCGGTCCACCAAGGTGCCCGTCGAGATGGGCATGGTGGTGGAGGACGCCGAGACCGGCTACGTGGGTGCGGTGGTCCGAATCGAGTACGGGCGAATGGAACTCGAGGACAGGCGCGGTCGCCGCAAGCCGTTTCCGGTCGGCCCCGGATACCTGATCGACGGCAAGCCGGTGATCCTGACCGCACCGAGACGGGACGCACCCGGCAGGTCGACGCGTACCGCGTCGGGCTCGGTCGCAGTGCCGGGCGCGAAAGCCAAGGTCGGCGCTTGCCAGTCGGATCTACGTCGAGGGCCGCCACGACGCCGAGCTCGTCGAACAGGTGTGGGGAGATGATCTTCGAATCGAGGGCGTCGTCGTCGAATACCTCGGCGGCGTCGACGATCTGGTCGGGATCGTCGAGGAGTTCGGCCCCGGTCCCGGCCGCCGGCTGGGAGTGCTCGTCGACCACTTGGTCGCGGGGTCCAAGGAGGCCCGCATCGCCGACGGCGTACGGCGCGGGCCGGGCGGGCCGCACACCTTGGTGGTGGGCCATCCGTTCGTCGACATCTGGCAAGCCGTCAAACCGGGCAGGCTCGGCATGACCGCCTGGCCCGTCGTGCCACGGGGCACCGACTGGAAGAAGGGCGTGTGCCGGGCACTTGGATGGCCGCACGCGCAGCAGGCGGACATCGCGAGGGCATGGCAGCGTATCCGCGGCCGGGTGCGCGACTGGAACGACCTCGAGCCTGCGCTGATCGGGCGAGTCGAGGAACTGATCGACTTCGTCACTCGGTCCGCACAGTCGTAGCGCCGTGGTAAGCAGAGAGCGTGTCCGACGGTCTGTTTGACGTGCCCGGCGAGCCCGCGTCGACGGGTGGCGCGACGGGGCCGGCCGGCGCCTCGAGCCCGCTGGCGGTGCGGATGCGTCCGGCTTCCCTCGACGAAGTCCTCGGCCAGGACCACCTGCTGCAGCCGAACTCGCCGATGCGCCGCCTGGTCGAGGGCTCGGGAGCGGCGTCGGTCATCCTCTACGGCCCACCGGGCACCGGCAAGACCACGCTGGCGTCGCTGATCTCGCAGGCGACCGGCCGCAGGTTCGAGGCGCTGTCCGCGCTGTCGGCCGGGGTGAAGGAGGTGCGCGCGGTCATCGACGTCGCGCGCCGGGCGGCCGCGTACGGCGAGCAGACGGTGCTGTTCATCGACGAGGTGCACAGGTTCTCCAAGACCCAGCAGGATGCGCTGCTGTCTGCCGTCGAGAACCGGGTGGTGCTGCTGGTGGCGGCCACCACGGAGAACCCGTCGTTCTCGGTCGTCGCACCGCTGCTGTCGCGGTCGTTGATCCTGCAGTTGCAGCCGCTCACCTCCGACGACGTCCGCGCCGTGGTCACCCGCGCCATCGAAGATCCGCGCGGCCTTGCCGGCAAGGTCGAGGTCGCCGACGACGCGATCGATCTTCTGGTGCAGCTGTCTGCCGGTGACGCCAGGCGTGCGCTCACCGCGTTGGAGGTGGCGGCCGAAGCGGGGGCGAAGGTCACCGTCGAGACGGTCGAGCAGTCGCTCGACAAGGCCGCCGTCCGCTACGACCGCGACGGCGATCAGCACTACGACGTCATCAGCGCGTTCATCAAGTCCGTCCGCGGTTCCGACGTCGACGCGGCCCTGCACTACCTGGCCCGCATGCTGGTCGCGGGGGAGGACCCGCGCTTCGTCGCGCGCCGGCTGATGATCCTGGCCAGCGAGGACATCGGCATGGCCGACCCGACGGCACTGCAGACCGCGGTGGCCGCCGCTCAGACGGTTGCGCTGATCGGCATGCCGGAGGCGCAACTCACGTTGGCGCACGCCACGATCCACCTGGCCACCGCGCCCAAGTCCAACGCCGTGACTTCGGCGTTGGGTGCGGCGATGGGCGACGTGCGGGAGGGCAAGGCCGGACTGGTGCCTGCGCACCTGCGGGACGGGCACTACTCGGGCGCAGAAGGTCTGGGAAACGCCATCGGGTACAAGTATGCCCACGACGACCCGGATGGTGTTGTGCCGCAACAGTATCCGCCCGACGAGCTGGTCGGCGTCGACTATTACCAGCCCACCAACCACGGCGCGGAGCGAGAGATCGCGGGCAGGCTCGAGAAGCTACGCGCGATCATCCGCAGGAAGCGCTGAGCACGAAATTTCGACCGCCGCCGAACAGACGCAAACCCGGCGGCCAGGGGATGCCGCCGGGCTCGCTGAGTTGACGTTCTAGCGGAACATTCCTGAGCGCCGCCGGCTCCCCAGCACGCCGGTGCGCCTGCGTCCCATCAGCGACGAGACAAGTGCGACGCCGAGTGCCGCGACAACTACCTGAACCAGCAGTTCGAGCCAGTCGATACCGGCGGTTGCAGTCGGTATACCGAGTGCGCGGGCGATCGCGGTCCCGATGAACGCGGAGACGATGCCGACGAGGATCGTGACGAGCATCCCGATGGGCTGCTTGCCAGGAACCAACAGCCGGCCGAGGACACCGACCACGATGCCGATGAGGATGGCGGTGATGATGCCGGTGATTGTCATATTTCCTCCAGGGAGCGGTAGTGGGGTGGAGATGAAATACCCTCGGCATTCACGAAATAAACGCGAGCGTCAATCGCGGGCTTTCTACGAGCTCACGCCATCTCGGGTATGCGCAGATGGGCGAGGGTCAGCTCGAATTCCCCGACGTCGGTGATGTCTGCGCCCAACTCCCGCGTTCTCGTGTTGCGCAGTTCCCTCGCGTTCTCCTGATTGCGGTCCATGGCGTTGCGGCTGTCGAACGTCGCCGACGAAACGCCCCTGCCGGTGGCGCGGTTGACCAAGAAGCTGGCGCTGCAGAAGCCGTCGAGATCCTCGAGTGCGGGCAATACGGAGGTTCGGTAGAAGTCGACGGCTCGGTCGACCTGATCGCGTGGCATCTTGATCCACGTCGCTCGCACGCAGGCGCCGTCTCCGGAGCGGTGATCGCGGTGCATCGCCCCGATCTCCCATTGGTCGACCGTGACGCCGCCGCCACCGAACTGCACGCCGGCCTGGTCGCGGAGCGGCGCGGCCTGCTCCGTGCTGACACGCATGGCCTCCTCCGTCTCCCAGGCGCTGGTGGCAATGCACTGACCGGACTCCCGGTCCACCAACAAGGACAGGCCGACGTAGCCCTCCATGGCATTCAGCGCAGGCATGACTTTGTCGCGGACGAACGCGATCCCGTCGTCGATGGACGAGGGTTGCGCCTGGATAGTGGTAGAGCGTGCGTACACGGTCCACCCCCTCTGGTCAGGGGTGGCGCCCCGGTGGCGCCACCCACCAGCAATCAGCTTCCTCCGCGTGAGCAGCCTGTTCAAGATCCGTACGCTGGAGATGTGGACTCCGACGTGCTCGAAATCGACTCATCGCGGCGACGGATCGTCGATCTCACCGAGAAGGTGAGGAAGTTCTGCGCCGCCCACGGGGACGGCTTGTGCAACGTGTTCGTGCCACACGCCACCGCGGGCGTCGCGATCATCGAAACGGGTGCGGGATCCGACGACGACCTCGTCGACACGCTCGAAACGCTGCTTCCGCGCGACGACCGCTACCGGCACGCCCATGGTTCGCCGGGCCACGGCGCCGACCACGTCCTGCCCGCGTTGATTGCGCCCTCGGTGACCGTTCCGGTTCACGGCGGCGAACCCCTGCTCGGGACGTGGCAGAGTGTCGTGCTGGTCGACTTGAACCGAGACAACCCGCGGCGATCGGTGCGTTTGAGCTTCATAAACGGCTGATGACGACCCGACATGCCGGACCGGTAATGTAATGCGGTCGATCGATTCGCGGACATCGCCGAGAACAAACAAGGACATCAGGACGTGCAGACACACGAGATCAGGAAGCGATTCCTCGATCACTTCGTGAAGGCGGGCCACACCGAGGTGCCCAGTGCCTCGGTGATCCTTGACGACCCCAACCTCCTTTTCGTCAATGCGGGCATGGTGCAGTTCGTGCCCTACTTCCTCGGACAGCGCACCGCGCCGTGGGACCGCGCGACCAGCATCCAGAAGTGCATCCGCACTCCGGACATCGATGAGGTCGGCATCACCACCCGGCACAACACGTTCTTTCAGATGGCCGGGAACTTCAGCTTCGGCGACTATTTCAAGAAGGGCGCCATCGAGCTGGCCTGGACGCTGCTGACGAATCCCGTCGATCGGGGTGGCTACGGGTTCGATCCCGAAAGGCTCTGGGCCACCGTATATCTGGACGACGACGAGGCCGCCGACCTGTGGCAGGAGATCACCGGCATACCCCCTGAGCGGATCCAGCGCCGCGGGATGGCCGACAACTACTGGTCGATGGGCATCCCCGGCCCGTGCGGTCCGTCATCGGAGATCTATTACGACCGTGGCCCGGAGTACGGCGTTGAGGGCGGCCCGATCGCCAACGAGGACCGCTACATCGAGATCTGGAACCTCGTGTTCATGCAGAACGAGCGGGGCGAGGGCACCTCGAAGGAGGATTTCGAGATCCTCGGGCCGCTGCCGCGCAAGAACATCGACACGGGCATGGGCGTCGAACGCGTCGCCTGCCTGCTGCAGGGCGTCGACAACGTCTACGAGACGGACCTGCTGCGCCCGGTCATCGACACGGTGGCCGCGGTCGCGCCGCGCGGCTACGCCAAGGGCGATCACGACGACGACGTGCGGTACCGGATCATCGCCGACCACACCCGCACCGCGGCGATCATCATCGCCGACGGCGTCAGTCCGGGCAACGAAGGCCGTGGGTACGTGTTGCGCCGGTTGCTGCGCCGCATCATTCGCGCCGCCAAGCTGCTCGGCGTTGACAGGCCGATCATGGCCGACCTGATGGTCACCGTGCGCGACGCGATGGGCCCGTCGTATCCGGAGTTGGTCAACGACTTCGACCGGATCCAACGCATCGCGGTGGCCGAGGAGACCGCGTTCAACCGCACGCTGGCCTCGGGTTCGCGGCTGTTCGACGAAGCCGCCAGGGCGACGAAGCAGTCCGGTAGGTCGCAGATCTCCGGCACCGACGCGTTCACGCTGCACGACACGTACGGCTTCCCGCTCGAACTGACCCTCGAGATGGCCGCCGAAGCCGACTTGAGCGTCGACGAGGAGGGCTTCCGGGGCCTGATGGCCGAGCAGCGGCAACGCGCCAAGGCCGACGCGGCCGCCCGCAAGCAGGCACACAGTGATCTATCCGCTTATCGCGACCTGGTCGACGCGGGTCCGACGGAGTTCACCGGGTTCGACGAATTATCCACCGAGGCAAGAATTCTCGGCATATTTGTGGACGGCAAGCGCGTCCCTGTTGTGAGCCACGGGACGAACGAGGCCGAACGTGTCGAGTTGATCTTGGACCGGACACCGTTCTACGCCGAATCCGGCGGCCAGATCGCCGACGAGGGCAGCATCACCGGAACGGCCGCGTCGGGAACGGCGAAAGCGGCCGTTACCGACGTCCAGAAGATCGCCAAAACCCTCTGGGCGCACCGCGTCAACGTGGAATCCGGCGAGTTCGTCGAGGGCGACACGGTCGTCGCGGCCGTCGACCCACGCTGGCGCCACGGCGCGACGCAGGGTCATTCCGGCACCCACATGGTGCACGCTGCGCTGCGACAGGTGTTGGGCCCCAACGCTGTTCAGGCAGGTTCGCTGAACCGCCCCGGATATCTGCGGTTCGACTTCAACTGGCAGGGCGCGTTGACCGAAGATCAGCGCACACAGATCGAAGAAGTCACCAACGAGGCGGTCGAGGCTGATTACGAGGTGCACAGCTTCACGACCGAACTCGAGAGGGCCAAGGCGATGGGCGCGATGGCGCTCTTCGGCGAGGCGTATCCCGAGGAGGTGCGGGTGGTCGAGATCGGCGGGCCGTTCTCGCTGGAGCTCTGCGGCGGCACGCACGTGCACAACTCGGCCCAGATCGGTCCCGTCACGATTCTCGGTGAGTCGTCGGTCGGCTCCGGCGTGCGCCGCGTCGAAGCCTATGTGGGGCTTGACTCGTTCCGTCATCTCGCCAAGGAACGCGCGCTGATGGCGGGGTTGGCGTCGTCGCTGAAGGTTCCCTCGGACGAGGTGCCGGCGCGGGTGGCGCAGCTGGTGGACCGGTTGAAGACCGCTGAGAAGGAACTCGACCGGGCGCGGCTGGCCAACGCGCGGGCCGCCGCGGTGAACGCCGCCGCGGGTGTCGAGCAGATCGGTAGGGTCCGTCTCGTGGCGCAGCGGATGGCGACAGGGACATCTGCTGCGGACCTTCGCAGCCTCGTCGGCGACATCCGGGGCAAGGTCGGCTCCGATCCGGCGGTGATCGCCCTGATCGCCGAGGGGGATAACGACACCGTGCCGTTCGTGGTGGCGGTCAACCCAGCCGCCCAGGACCTCGGTCTGAAGGCCAACGAGCTGGTCAAGCAGCTCGGCGCGGCGGTCAATGGCCGCGGCGGCGGCAAAGCGGACCTCGCGCAGGGCTCCGGCAAGGGGGCCGAAGGCATCGACGCGGCGCTGTCCGCAATACGTGAAGAGATAGGCCGGAGCTAGCCACGTGGCCAACCAAGAACACCGTCTGCCGGATCGGCCCGGAGGCGACGATCCCGGACGGGGACGCCGGCTGGGCGTGGACGTGGGAAGCGTTCGCATCGGTGTCGCCGTGAGCGACCCGGACGGCATCCTCGCCACGCCGGTGGAGACCGTCCGCCGCGACCGCACGGACCGCCACCTGCGACGGCTGGCCCAGCTCGTCACCGAACTGGAGGCGGTGGAAGTGGTGGTCGGGCTGCCGCGCACGCTCGCGGACCGGACCGGTCCCTCCGCTGAGGACGCCATCGGACTCGCCGACGATTTGGCGCGGCGCGTCGCGCCGACCCCGGTGCGGTTGGTCGACGAACGCTTGACCACCGTCACCGCGCAGCGGTCGCTGCGTGAAGCCGGTGTGCGTGCCAGGGGGCAGAGGGCCGTGATCGACCAGGCCGCTGCCGTCGGGATTCTGCAGAGCTGGCTGGACCAGCGACGGGCCACCCTCGATGAGGTCGGTAATGCCTGACGCCTGGGGACGCGAACGCCCGCAGCCCGTGGCGGTGGGACCCCCGCGTCGTCGCATGAGCCGCGCCGCTCGCATGCGCGAAGCACGCCGCCGCCGCAGGCGTCGGGTCGTGCGCGCGTTCACTCTCTCGGTGTTCATCGTCATCGTGGTCGGCGCCGTCTTCCTCGGATCCCGGTTGTGGCACACCGTGTTCGGCCCCGGCAGCGACTACTCCGGCGACGGGAAGTCCGACGTGGTCATCCAGATCCACGACGGCGACTCCACCACGGCGATCGGCAAGACGCTGGAGGACCACAAGGTCATCGCGACGGTGAGGACCTTCGTCACCGCCGCCGAAGGCAATGCGGCGATGTCATCGATCCAGCCCGGCTTCTACAAGATGCGCACCGAGATACCAGCATCGGATGCCGTTGCGCGGCTTACGGATCCGCAGAACCGGGTGGGCAAGCTGGTCATCCCGGAAGGGCGCCAGCTCGACGACGTCCAAGACGTCAAGACCAATGCGGTCACCGACGGCATCTTCTCCCTGATATCCAACGCCACCTGTGTGGACCTCGACGGCGACCGACACTGCGTGTCGAAGGACGACCTGAAGAAGGTAGCGACGAGCGCATCGCCGTCGTCGCTATCGGTGCCCGACTGGGCGACCAAGGCGGTCGAGGCGATGGGCGAGGACCATCGCAGGCTCGAGGGTCTGATCGCCCCAGGTTCATTCGATATCGACCCGTCGGCCTCCGCGCAGGACATCCTTTCCCAGCTCATCGGTTCCAGCGCGTATCAGTACACCCAGGGTGGTCTGCTGGACACCGCAAAGTCGTTGAACATGACGCCGTATCAAATCCTGACGGTGGCGTCGCTGGTGCAGCGAGAGGCGAAGCCACAGGACTTCGACAAGGTGGCCCGGGTCATCTACAACCGCTTGGTCGCACCGGATCACAGCAGGCTGGAGTTCGACTCTACGGTGAACTATTCATTGGATCGCCAAGAGGTCGCCACCACCGACGCCGACCGCGCCAGGGCGACGCCGTGGAACACCTATGTGCGCCAGGGGCTTCCGGCCACACCGATCTGCTCACCCGGTGCCCCCGCGCTGGCAGCAGCCGAACATCCCGCTGACGGCGACTGGCTGTACTTCGTCACGGTCGATATGCAGGGTACGACGCTGTTCACCAAGGATTACCCTCAGCACCTGGCGAACATCGAACTCGCGAAGCGAAACGGTGTCCTCGACAGCGCCCGGTAACGCACGCAAGGCGGCGGTGCTGGGCTCGCCGATCTCGCATTCCCGCTCACCGCAGTTGCATTTGGCCGCCTACCGGGCGCTGGGCCTTGACGACTGGACCTATGATCGCATCGAGTGCACTGCAGACGAATTGCCTGGCGTGGTCGGTGGTTTCGGTCCGGAGTGGGTGGGTGTCTCTGTGACGATGCCCGGCAAGTTCGCCGCGTTACGGCTGGCCGACGAGCGCACCAAGCGTGCGGAACTGGTGGGTGCGGCCAATACCCTGGTGCAGACCCCGACCGGTTGGCGCGCCGACAACACCGACATCGACGGCGTCACCGGCGCGCTGGGTGAGGCTGTGGGTCATGCGATCGTCGTCGGCTCCGGCGGAACCGCACCAGCGGTTGTGGTGGGGCTCGTCGAGCTCGGCGCGCACCGCATCACGGTGGTCGCCCGTAATCGTGAAAAGGCCGCGCCGGTGGTGGATCTCGCCGCCGAGGTGGGTGTCGACGCCAGCTGGTGCGACGTCAACGGGCCGGACCTGGAACGGGTGGTGGCTACCGCCGACGCGGTGGTGAACACGGTGCCTGCCGACGCCGCGGCCAACTACGCGTCTGTGCTGTCGACCACGCCGGTGCTGCTCGACGCGATCTACTACCCGTGGCCGACGCCGCTGGCGGCGGCGGTCGAGGCGGCAGGCGGCAAGGTGATCAGCGGCCTGCAGATGCTGCTGCACCAGGCCTACGCACAGGTCGAGCAGTTCACCGGGCTGCCCGCGCCCAAAGAGGCGATGAGAGCAGCGCTGCTCGGCGATTAGCCTCGGTGGATGGGGGCGGGGGCGGCCGGCGCGTGCGTGCTGGCGTGGCTGACGGTGCTGACCGTGTACGACATCCGTGAACGGCGACTGCCGAATTGGTTGACGGTGCCGGGCGCGGTGGTGATTCTCGCGGTCGCCGCGGGTGCCGGACGCGGAGCGCCTGCCGCGCTGGGCGCGATCGGACTTGGGACCCTTTACCTCGTCGTCCATCTGGTCGCGCCGACGGCGATGGGCGCAGGAGATGTCAAGCTCGCTGCGGGTGTGGGCGGGCTGACGGGGTCATTCGGCGTCGACGTGTGGGCGCTGGCCGCGGTCGGCGCACCGCTGCTGACCGCGATATGGGCAGTCGTCACCGTCATCCGTCGTTCCGGGTCTACGGTGCCGCACGGCCCGGCGATGTGCATCGCCACACTCGCCGCGGCGGCGCTCGCGGTCACCTGACATGGAAATCGTTGGCGGTGCCCAGAGCGGATTTCCGCAGGCAGAGTGCGACATGGGAAGATGGGACGCGTGTTGCGATGGACCACTGCGGGTGAATCCCACGGCCGTGCGCTGGTGGCCGTGGTCGAAGGCATGGTCGCAGGCGTCGAGGTCACATCGGCGGAGATAGCCGGCCAGCTCGCCCGCCGCAGGCTCGGCTACGGCCGCGGCGCGCGGATGAAGTTCGAGCAGGACCAGGTGACGATGCTCGGCGGTGTCCGGCACGGCGTGACGCTCGGCGGCCCGGTCGCCATCGAGATCGGCAACACCGAATGGCCGAAGTGGGAAACCGTGATGGCGCCCGACCCGGTCGCCCCGGCCGATCTCGACGACAGCGCCGCCCGCAAC
Source organism: uncultured Actinomycetota bacterium (assembly GCA_963813275.1). Lineage (GTDB taxonomy): Bacteria > Actinomycetota > Actinomycetes > Mycobacteriales > Mycobacteriaceae > Mycobacterium. The sequence goes on from CAWEYH010000014.1 coordinate 1,618,586, forward strand.
GCGCCGCTGACCAGGCCGCGGCCCGGCCACGCCGACTACGCCGGAATGCTCAAGTACGGCTTCGACGACGCCCGCCCCGTGCTGGAGCGTGCGAGCGCGCGCGAGACCGCGGCCCGCGTCGCTGCGGGCACCATCGCACGGGCGTTTCTTCGGCAGGCGCTCGGCGTCGAAGTGCTCTCGCACGTCATCTCGATCGGCGCGTCGGCGCCGTACGACGGGCCGCCGCCGCAGGCCGCCGATCTGGCGGCCATCGACGCGAGCCCGGTGCGGGCGTTCGACAAGAACGCCGAGGCCAGGATGATCGCCGAGATCGAAGCCGCCAAGGCCGACGGCGACACGCTCGGCGGCGTGGTCGAGGTCGTCGCGAACGGGCTGCCGATCGGGCTCGGCTCGTTCACCAGTGGTGACAACCGGCTCGACAGCCAACTGGCGGGTGCGGTCATGGGCATCCAGGCGATCAAGGGCGTCGAGATCGGCGACGGCTTCGAGACCGCGCGCCGCCGGGGCAGCGTCGCCCACGACGAGATGTATCCGGGACCGGGCGGGGTGATGCGCTCGACCAACCGCGCAGGCGGCCTTGAGGGCGGCATGACGAACGGCCAGCCCCTGCGGGTGCGCGCCGCCATGAAACCGATTTCGACCGTGCCGCGGGCCCTTGCCACCGTCGACATGGCCACCGGCGACGAGGCCGTCGCCATTCACCAGCGGTCCGACGTGTGTGCGGTACCCGCCGCCGGAGTGGTGGTCGAGACCATGGTGGCGCTGGTACTTGCCCGCGCGGCGCTGGAGAAGTTCGGCGGGGACTCGCTGGCCGAGACTCGCGCCAACGTCGGCAGTTACCTACGTGCAGTGGCGGCCCGCGAGCCGAACCAACCCGCGCAGGCGTCGGGCTGATGGCGCCCAAGGCGGTACTGATCGGACTACCCGGCTCGGGCAAGTCCACGATCGGCAAGCGGCTTGCCAAGTCGCTGGGCGTGGCGCTGTTGGACACCGACGCGGCGATCGAGCAGACCACGGGCCGCAGCATCGCCGACATATTCTCCAACGACGGCGAGGCCGAGTTCCGCCGCATCGAGGAGGAAGTCGTTCGCGACGCGCTGGGATCTCACGACGGTGTGCTGTCGCTGGGTGGCGGCGCGATCACCAGTCCCGGTGTGCGCGAAGCGCTTTCCGGTCACACCGTGATCTACCTGGAGATCAGCGCCGCCGAGGGTGTGCGCCGTACGGGCGGCGCCACGGTGCGCCCGTTGCTTGCCGGCGGCGATCGCGCGGAGAAGTTCCGGGCGTTGATGTCGCAGCGGGTGCCGCTGTACCGGCGGGCAGCCACGATCCGCGTGAACACCAACCGCCGAAATCCCGGGGCCGTAGTGCGCCAGATCGTGTCGCGCCTGGAGAATCCGCAGACGGAGGAAGCCCCGCCCAGACCGCGGCGGCGGCGTCGCCCGTCGTGGCGCCGCACGCCGGTGTCGTTGGCTCCGAGCCCGTCTGAGAACAGCACTCCCGCCAGTCCGGCGGAGTTGGCCCGTCGCGCCGAGGCCCGCCATGACTGAGCTCAGCACGCCCGTCACCGTCGAGGTGAAGACCGTCCCGCCTTATCCGGTGGTCATCGGCACCGGCCTGATGGGCGAGTTGGGCAGCTTCCTCGACGGCAGGCACAAGGTCGCCATCCTGCACCAACCGGTGCTCGCGCAGACAGCCGAGGCGATCCGCGTTCATCTGTCCGACAAGGGGATCGACGCGCATCGCATCGAGCTCCCCGACGCCGAAGCGGGCAAGGACCTGCCGGTCGTCGGGTTCATCTGGGAGGTTCTCGGCCGCATCGGTGTCGGCCGCAAGGACGCCATCGTCAGCCTCGGTGGGGGAGCCGCGACGGACGTCGCGGGCTTCGCCGCCGCCACCTGGCTACGCGGAGTGGACATAGTGCACGTCCCGACGACGCTGCTCGGCATGGTGGATGCCGCCGTCGGTGGGAAGACCGGGATCAACACCGATGCGGGCAAGAACCTGGTCGGGGCATTCCACCAGCCTGCCGCCGTGCTCGTCGATCTCGCGACACTGGAAACGTTGCCGCGCAACGAGATCGTCGCGGGTATGGCAGAGATCGTGAAGGCCGGCTTCATCGCCGACCCGGTCATCCTGGACCTGATCGAGGCCGGTCCCGAGGCCGCACTTGACCCCACCGGCCAAGTGCTGCCGGAGCTGATCAGGCGTGCCGTCACCGTCAAGGCCGAGGTGGTGGCCGCCGACGAGAAGGAATCGCAACTGCGCGAAATCCTCAATTACGGACACACTTTGGCGCATGCCATCGAGCGTCGGGAGCATTATCAGTGGCGGCATGGCGCCGCAGTGTCGGTGGGCTTGGTGTTCGCCGCCGAACTGGGCAGGCTGGCAGGACGGCTCGACGACGCGACGGCCGCACGGCACCGCGCGATCCTCACCTCGCTCGGCCTTCCGGTCAGCTATGACGCCGACGCGCTGCCGCAGCTGCTCGAATACATGGCCGGCGACAAGAAGACGCGCTCGGGCGTGTTGCGGTTCGTCGTCCTCGACGGGCTGGCCAAACCAGGGCGGCTGGAAGGCCCCGATCCGTCTCTGCTGGCCGCGGCGTATGCGGAGGTGGCGCGCCAATGACGACGGTGAACGTGTTCAACGGCCCCAACCTGGGTCGGCTCGGTCGCCGCGAGATCCAGGTGTACGGCAGCACGACACACGACGATCTGGTTGCGATGATCGAGCGGGAAGCCGCCGACCTCGGGCTGAAAGTCGTTGTACGGCAGACTGACAGCGAAGCCGAACTGTTGGGCTGGATCCATCAGGCCGCCGATGCGGGCGAGCCGGTGGTGCTCAATGCGGGCGCGCTGACCCACACCTCGATCGCCCTGCGGGACGCCTGTGCCGAACTCCGCGCCCCGCTGATCGAGGTGCACATCTCCAATGTGCATGCCCGCGAAGAGTTTCGGCACCACTCCTACCTGAGCGCTGTCGCCACCGGCGTCATCGTCGGACTCGGCGTGCCTGGCTATCTGCTTGCGCTGCGATACCTGGCCAATCCGGCCTCCTAGCGGTCGTCGGTGCTGGCCACCGAATTACAGATCGCCGTCGACACGACCGTCGGCACGACGAAGGTCAGCAGCAGCACGAACATGACGGCGCCCGTATAGCGTGGCCGGCGAGCATCCAACCAAGGCCGCCGAAGAGGGCCGTCGCGCCCGCGGCGAGCATCCCCGTCGAGACCGCGCCCTGCGTCCACGCGATCGCACAGACACCCTGCCGAGCATCCCCCTCCGGCACCTGCGTCCCGGTGATCAGGCTGAACAGAAACGCGAATCCAGCATCAGGATCAGCACGGCGGAGGAGAACAGAGCCAGCGTGTGCACGCCTTCGCGGCTGTTGCGGTCGAACAGCAGGGCGATCGCGGTGATCAGGAAACCGCCCAACACTCCCGCGAGCTGTGAGTTCGCCGAGGCCGATGTCAGCGCGCTCCAGTTGTCGGACGTGCAGAACTCGTCCGGGTTCACGACGCGCGGCCCGCAGCGGCCGCCTTGGGCTAGAGCTGGTCCTGACCGCGACGCTCGGTCGGCGATTCCTCGCCGGGCGCATCCTCGCCGGGCGCGTCAGGATGGCGCACGGCGGCGAACACGTCGGTGTCGGCGCGGTCGTCGCCCGCAGCGAGTCCGTGATGCTGGCGCGGGGTGTCCTCGGCGTGCCGGTCGATCACCCAGTGTCCGAGCGCGACACCGGCGATCGCGAAGATGAAGGTCAGCAGCGCGGTGAACGCCGCGAACGTGGTGAGCTCGTTGATCAGCCCGCCGACATAGAGGTTTTTGTAGAACAGCGAGATCAGCCACGCGACCGCACCGCTGACGATGCCTGCGAACAGACCGGCCAGCAGCCACGTCATCGCCGTGTCCTCGCGGCGGTCAGGGTCCGGGTTGGCGCGGGCATCCGAACGCCCATCGAGGAAGCCCCAGACAAACACCGCGATCGCGAAGATCACCACGAGGGTCACACTGATCAACAGGGCCTTGGTCTCCCACGCGTTGATCGCCGCGCCCTGCACCAATCGGATGAAAACCATCAGGGCGGCGAACACCAGTCCGCGCAGCAACCACTTACTCATGGGGCATCACCTTAGCGAGTAGCGTCAAGGCCTGTGACTATATCCCAGCGCCGGAACCGGTTGCGGCAGCGGCTGCAGGCCGACGGGGTGGACGCAATGCTGGTAACGCGCCTGGTCAACGTGCGATACCTGTCCGGTTTCACCGGTTCCAACGCGGCGTTGCTGATTCGCGCGGATGACGAGACGCCCGTGCTCGCCACCGACGGGCGCTACCGCACCCAGGCCGCCCAGCAGGCACCGGACGCCGAGCTGGTGATCGAGCGCGCCTGCGGGCCGTTTCTGGCCGGCCGTGCCGCGACCGACGGGGTACGACGGCTCGGCTTCGAGAGCCACGAGGTCACGGTCGACGGTTTCGACGCGCTCGCGAAACAGGCACGCGACGTCGAACTGGTCCGCGCGGCAGGCACCGTCGAGGCGTTGCGGGAGGTCAAGGACGCCGGCGAAATCGCGCTGCTGCGGCTGGCGTGTGAGGCGGCCGACGCGGCGCTGGCCGACCTCGTCAACGGCGGTGGCCTCCGGCCGGGGCGAACCGAGCGAGAGGTGGGCCGCGAACTGGAGTCGTTGATGCTGGACCACGGCGCGGACGGGGTGTCGTTCGAGACGATCGTCGCGGCGGGCGCCAACTCCGCGGTCCCGCACCATCGACCGACCGACGCAGTCCTCGCGGCGGGCGATTTCGTCAAGATCGACTTCGGAGCGCTGGTGTGCGGATACCACTCCGACATGACGCGGACCTTCGTGCTGGCACCTGCCGCGCAGTGGCAACTCGACCTCTATGAACTGGTGGCCACTGCCCAGCAGGCGGGTCGGGAGGCGGTCAGGCCGGGGGTCGCGCTGCGCGATGTGGACGCCGCTTCGCGACAGGTGATCGCCGACGCGGGATACTCCGAGTGCTTCACCCACGGGCTCGGGCACGGCGTCGGTCTGGAGATCCACGAAGCGCCGGGAATCAGTGCGGCGGCCGCCGGTACACTGCTTGCTGGTTCCGCGGTGACTGTGGAGCCGGGTGTCTATTTGCCCGATCGCGGCGGTGTCCGCATCGAGGACACCCTGGTCGTCGGCGAGGCGGCGGTGGAGCCGGATGGCCGGCGACATCAGACATCAGACCTGCTTACCCAGTTCCCCAAGGAACTGGCGATTCTGAGTTGAGAGACTAGGAGTAGTACCGCTGTGGCATCGACCGCCGACTTCAAGAATGGGCTCGTTCTGCAGATTGACGGCCAGCTGTGGACCATCGTCGAGTTCCAACACGTCAAGCCGGGCAAGGGGCCCGCGTTCGTACGCACGAAGCTGAAGAACGTGCTGTCGGGCAAGGTGGTCGACAAGACGTACAACGCCGGAGTGAAGGTGGAGACCGCCACCGTGGACCGCCGCGACACCACGTACCTGTATCGAGACGGATCCGACTTCGTGTTCATGGACAGCCAGGACTACGAGCAGCACCACCTGCCGGAGTCGTTGGTCGGCGACGACGCGCGCTTCTTGCTGGAGAGCCTGCCGGTGCAGGTCGCCTTCCACAACGGCGCGCCGCTGTACATCGAGCTGCCGGTGACAGTCGAACTCGAGGTCACCCACACCGAGCCCGGGCTGCAGGGCGACAGGTCCAGCGCGGGCACCAAGCCGGCGACTGTGGAGACCGGCGCCGAGATCCAGGTGCCGCTGTTCATCAACACAGGAGACAAGCTGAAGGTCGACTCTCGCGACGGCAGCTATCTGGGCCGAGTCAATTGACCAAGCCCAAGCCCGACCGCGGCAGGCATCAAGCCCGTAAGCGGGCCGTCGACCTGCTGTTCGAGGCGGAGGCCCGTGGGATCACCCCGGCGGAGGCAGCCGAGTCGCGAGAAGCGTTGGCGCAGGCCAAATCCGACGTGTCGGCGCTGAACCCCTACACGATCACGGTGGCGCGCGGTGTGACGCAACATGCCGATCACATCGACGATCTCATCTCCACGCATCTGCAGGGCTGGACGTTGGACCGGCTGCCCGCCGTCGATCGTGCGATTCTTCGAGTCGCGGTTTGGGAGCTGTTGCACGCCGAGGACGTGCCGGAGCCGGTGGCCGTCGACGAAGCCGTCGAGCTGGCCAAGCAACTGTCCACCGACGAGTCGCCGGGATTCGTCAACGGCGTGCTGGGCCAGGTGATGTTGGTGACGCCGCAGGTTCGGGCCGCCTCTGCGGCCGTCCGAGGGGCAGTACGGGGAACTACAGAAGGTTCATGATGGCAGTACCGCAGGATTGGGCGCCGTACTACGGCATCGAGGATGCCGCCAAGGTGTACCTGCGGGACCCGGTGGTGGCGCTCGACCAGCTGCGCGGCGTCGTCGACTTTCCGTCCATCCAGTCCCTCTTCATGTCGCGGCGGCTCGACGACGGAACCCGTCGGCTGTCGGAGGTCCGGTTGCGGATGTACACCCAGCTGGTCACGCGCAGCCACGAGAGGTCGGCCACCGACACCGACTACTTCTTTGAGTCGTTCCGCTACGACAAGTCTGTCGACAACGGTGGGCTGGCTCAGATGGAGCGGCTGCTGCAGTTCGGCAGGGTGCTGTCGCGGTCGATGTAGCTCAGACCGTCGAGTAGTCGGGCAGGTCGATCGAATCCGCGACGGTGAACCACAGCCTGGCTGCGATCGGCCGGAACGGCCAGCGTTGCATCCACTTCATCACCGCGATATTGGCAGCGATGTCGGACGCCGAGTTCGGCGCGTAGCGCTCGACGCGGTTGGGGATGTCCTGGCACTTGTCAACGTAGGGGCGCATTTTCGTCTGGTAGCGCTGCAGGGCGTCGTGAATGCCCGCAGCGCCGAACGAATCCACGGGGCCTAGCTCGCCGGCCAGGATGTACGCGCCGACAAGCGCGAGGCTGGTGCCCATGCCACTGAGCGGCGAGGCGCAGTACCCCGCGTCGCCGACGAGGGCGACCCGGCCCGTCGTCCAGTTCGGCATGTGCACCTGGAGGAACGAGTCGAAGTAGAAGTCGTCGGCCTCCTGCGCGGCGGCCAGCAATGCATCGCACTGCCATCCCGCGCCGGCGAACCTGTCCACCAGTATCTGGCGCTGCTCGTCGAGGTCGTGGCGGTCGTAGGGGATCGGTTCCGACTGAAATGCCAGTCCGGCCTTGGCCATTGCGGGTTCGTGCGTGGGTCGCATGGATGCGTTGAGGCCGCCGGGCGCAAGGTACATGAGGTACCAGCCGTCCAGCCCGACGTGGTCGGGCGCGGTGAACCACGCGTTGTAACCGCCCAGTGGCGTGACGAACTCGTCCTCGGGGCCGAAGGCCATTGCGCGCACCGCGGAGTGCGGCCCGTCGGCGCCGACGACCAGATCTGCATGCAGCCGGGTGCCGTCGGCCAGGGTGACGTCGACTCCGTTCGTCGGCTTGATTCAGCTCGGAAATCCTTGTGTTGAAGCGGTATTCGACGGAGTCCCTGGTGGCCTGGTAGAGCACGTCGACCAGATCGCCGCGGAGGATCTCGAGTTTTGAGACCAGCCCGTTGCCGTCGAACGCGGTCACGGGCATCTCAGCCCTGCGGCTGCCGTCGGACTTCACCCAGGCCACGCCTTCCTGCTCGAGGGCGTGTGCGCGCATCTGAGGCATCAGTCCCATGCGTTCGACGACGTCGCCGCCTGCGCCGCGCAGGTCGACGGTCTGGCCGCCGGGTCGGATCCCCGGCGCGATCTCGACGACGATCACGCGATAGCCGTTCCTGGAGAGCCAGAGGGCGAGCGAGGGTCCGGCGATGCCTGCGCCGCTGATCAAGACGGTCGGTTGGGCCACGGCACCACATTAGGGCCCTGGCGAGCGCATCGATGTCTGCGCAGCTAGATCTCCAAAGCCCGGTACGTCCGGCGCACGAATTTCGGCTGCACGCTCTGCAACTTCGCCAGCGACGTGTTGCCTGCGACCGCCGACCCGGCGTCGGCCGACATGTCCGGGTGGTTCTGAATCAGGTACAGCAGAATGAGATCCGCCGACGGGTCGGCCTGCCACCACGTCCCGTACGCACCCGGCCATGTGAAGGTGCCCTTGCCGCCGGGCCCGAACAGCTGACGTGACTTCGCCGGATCGGTCACCACCGACAGGTTCAGGCCGAAGCCACGACCGACCCAATACGGCATTCCCAGAAAGGGATACCGTCTCTGCTCATCGCTGAGCCGGTCGGTGCGCATCAGATGCACGGATTCGTCCGACAGCACCCGCACGCCGTCGAGCGTTCCGCCCGCGAGCAGCATCCGCGCGAACCGCAGATAGTCGTCGACGGTCGACCAGAGGCCGGCCCCCGCACTGCAAAGAGGCGGATCCTTGATGGCCGCCGGGCCCATCGCCTCGTGGTGCAGCGTGTCGTCTGCGCCGAGTTGGTACATGGTCGCGGCGCGCTGCCGTCCCGTCGGGCCGACGCTGAAGCCCGTGTCGGGCATGCCGGTCGGTTCGAAGATGCGCTCGGACAGCACCTCGGCGAGCGGCTTGTCCTCGATCCGCGACAACGCGATGCCGAGCACATCGGTCCCGACGCCGTAGGTCAGTCGCGCGCCGGGCTGATGCGCCAGCGGAAGCTCGGCCAGGTCCGCCAGCCACCCGTCCTGGTCCTGTCGATGGGACAGCTTCCCGTACGCGCGTGCCAGCGGACCGGGCACCGAGAACACGTACGCCAGGCCGCTGCGGTGGGTCATCAGGTCGTCGAACGTGATCGGCCGCTCGGCCGCAACGGTGTCGTCCAGCGAGCCGTGGATGTCCTTCATCACCCGCAGGTCGGAGAGTTCCGGCAGCCACTTCGCGACCGGATCGGTCAGCGCCAAGCGGCCTTGCTCGACCATCGTCATCGCCGCGGCGACGGTGACCGGCTTGGTCATCGAGGCGATGCGGAACATGGTGTCGCGCTGCATGGGCAGTTGCGCCTCGACATCGCGGTAGCCCAGCTCGTTGACCTGCAGCACCTCGCCGGCCTGCCACACCAGCGTGACGGCCCCGGCCAGCAGGCCCGCGTCGATCGCCTCGCTGATGGATGCGCGATTGCCGTCGAGATTCACACGGCCCAGGCTAGACAGCTACAGCCCGGCGGGTAGCGACCGCCCTGCCACCAGCGCCCGGATCACCGATGGCCCGCCGTTATGTGCCTTGGCCGCCGCCAGCGCCGCGCGCAATCCGTCGACGGTGTTGGCCGTGGCGACCTGGGTGACGCCGAGCGACTGCGCGAAGGCGTCGAAGTTCCAGTCCGGCAGCACGTTGTAGACCAGCGGCGGCTGCGCCGGGTTGGTGTAGAAACCCGGCCCGAGCAGATACTGCTCGAACCCGTACAGGCTGTTGTCGATGATGACCACGATCGCGTTCTGCTGGTAACGCACCATCGTCGACACTGCCTGACCGACCATCTGGAATCCGCCGTCACCGATCAACACCAGTGGCCGTTTCCCGCCGGGCGTCCAAGCGCCGACCGCGGCTCCGATGGAATGACCGATCGACGCCCACAGCGCGCAGGCCATGAAGGTGTCCTGCGCGGGCATCTTCATTCGCGCGGCCGGATAGATACCGAGGAACGTGTCGGCGATGACCCGCAAAGATGCGTCGAGGAAGGCCGGTTCTGAGATCACGTCCAACACCTGCTGGTAGCCGAGTTCGGCCGCCGCGGCCACCGCAGGTGCGTCGGGGACCGCGGGCATGGGGGTGTCGTAGGCGATCGGGTTCACGCCGACGGTCTGGCTCTCCAGCCGGTCGACCAGCGCGGGCAGCCCCACCGACTGCGGTGCGCCGTTTCGAACAACTGCCGTGCCGTCCCAAACCCGGATGGTCTTGTTCGCCCTCGGGATCATCAAGGCGGCGTGTCCGGAACCGAACACCGCTCCGAGCGCGACGATCACGCCCGCCTGTGCGATCGCGGTCTTCAGGTCGGCGGGTGCCTTGTCACCGTTGAACACGCCGATGAAGCGTGGATGTTGTTCGGGCAGAACGGCTTTACCGACGACGGTGGTCGCCCACCGGACCTGCAGCCGGTCCAGCACCGTCAGCACCTTTGCGGCCAGCCCGTAGCGCTGCGCCTCCTCGCCGACCACCACGACCGGGTTGGCCGAAGTCCTCAGGTCCTGCAGGATCGCTGTCGCGACGGCGTCGGCGGCGCCTGCAGGGACGGTGGTGTCGATGGCCGCGGCCGGCGGTGAGCACGGGCCGCTGAACAGGTCCTTGGGAGCTTCCAGGTACACCGGGTGTCTGGTGACCAGCGCCGCCTTGATTGCATCGTCGATGAGTTTCGGCAACTTGGCTTCGTCGGTCTCACGCTCGCAGAACGCGGTGATGTTGCGGAACACATCCAGGTCCGTGTGCGGCTTGCCCATGGAATGGGAATAGAGCACGCCCGTCGCGTTCTGATCGTCGACGTTCTTCACCGACGGCCCGCCACTGATGATGACTACCGGGCTGCGCTCGAGGTAGGCACCCGCGATCGCGTTGACGATGCTGAGGTTTCCCGGGCCGTAGGACACGGCCAGCGCCGACAACCCATGTATGCGGCCATAGCCGTCGGCGGCATATCCCGCTTCCAGGTCGCTGTTGGTGACTACGGAGTGGAAGCCGGCTTTGCGGCCGGCGGCGTCGAAGACCGCTGCGCAGAACACCGCGGGCACCCCGAAGAGACGTTCGACGCCGTGTTCGACCAGGCGGTCGATGAGATAGTCGGCGATGAGATAGGGCATGGGTCACCGGTATTCGGGCAGCATCCAGTCCTGCTGCGGCATCTGGATGGTCGGGTGGCCCGCGAAGACGTCCTTGGCCATCTTGAGGATCGCCATGGCCTTGTATGGATCGAGCGGGTCCCATACGTGGAACTCGTAGGAACCGCCGACCACGACGTGGTCATCGCGCGGGAAGACGTAGGTCTCGTCGGAGCTGTACAGGTATTGGAGTGCGGGTTGGGCTTTGACCAGTACGAGCTGGCCCTTGATCGGCGCGAGGTTGGTGTCACCGAAGATGTCCCGAGAGCCCATGCCGGTGCAGTTGACGACGATCGGCTCCGGTAGCCCCACGACGTCGGCGGCCGTGGCGAAGGTGCGCTGGGTCAGCTGGACCGCGCCTGTCAGTTCGGTCCGCAGCTTCTCGAGGAAGATCGGTGGTTCGACCAACAGCGTGTGGTAGCCGTACCCCTTCTGGTTCAGATGTGCGAAGGGCAGATGCTCGTACTCCGTCGGCTCGGGGATCACGTCGGTCGGCACCTTCTTGAAGCTGGTGTCCTGCCGCGGGTGTTTGGAGTAGTTGATTCGTTCGGAGACGCCGTAGCCCTGCCCGATCCGGTCCCGGTGCATGGTGAAGGAGGTACGCAGGATGGCTTCGAACCGCTGGGTGGCGGCCGGATTGTTCTCGTGCTCGACGAACGACGGACACCACTGGCCGCCCGCGACGTCGGATGTGGTGTAGAGAAACGACGCGGCATACATCCGCACCGTGAAGCCGGCTTCGACGAGCAATTTCGCGGCGGTCAACCCCATCACTCCCGCGCCCAGCACCGCGACCTGCCCCAGCGCCGCCCCGGCGTGCTGACGGACCAGGTCGCGGACCTGGACCGCACACCCCCAGCTCATCGTGATGCCCGCGCCGCCGTGCCCGTAGTTGTGCACCACGAATTTCGTTCCGACCCCGGCGATTTGGAGGTTCTGCGTCTCCAGCCGGAAGGTGCCCTGCCGGTAGGGACGAATGCCGGAAAGGAATTGGCAGTCGGCCGGTGTGCAGTCGAAGTTCGGATCGGGTAGTACCAACGGGTCTGGACCTGCCACGTGAGCCCCCATGTGATCTTGGCCGGGGCAATACGCCCGGCGGCCTCGCTTCGCGGCTCATCGGACTGACGCGCGCGGCACGTCTGCAGTGTTGCGGGTTCGCGCCTGCTAAGCTCCCGGCAGTTCGACGTCCTTTAACGATCCGTCCAGAGAGGCGGAGAAGGAGGTCAGAGGTCGCTTGGGCGCCACCGACTCTTCAGACACCGACCGGGAACTGATGTCCGCGGCGGACGTCGGTCGGACCGTTTCCCGCATCGCACACGAGATCATCGAGAAGACCGCGCTCGACGGTCCCGACGCTCCGCGCGTGGTCCTGCTCGGCATTCCGACCAGGGGCGTAGCGCTGGCCGCCCGCCTCGCCGAGAAGGTCCAGGAGTTCTCGGGTGTCGCCGTCGAGCACGGCGCCCTCGACATCACGCTCTATCGCGACGACCTCAACATGAAGCCGCCGCGCCCGCTCGAGGAGACCACGATCCCCGACAGCGGCATCGACGGCTCGGTCGTGGTGCTCGTCGACGACGTGCTGTACTCCGGCCGCACGGTGCGCGCCGCGCTGGACGCCCTGCGCGACGTCGGACGGCCCCGCGCCGTGCAGCTCGCGGTCTTCGTCGACCGCGGCCATCGCGAATTTCCGCTGCGGGCCGACTACGTCGGCAAGAACGTGCCGACCTCTCGCAGCGACAACGTCAAGGTCCGGCTGACCGAACACGACGGACACGACGGCGTGACGATCGCTTCGCATGGAGGTCCGGTCCGATGAGTCCACGGCACCTGCTCTCGGCGTCCGATCTGACGCGCGACGAGGCCACCGCGATACTCGACGACGCCGACCGGTTCAGCGAGTCGCTGCTGGGCCGCGAGGTCAAGAAGCTTCCGACGCTGCGCGGCCGCACCGTCATCACGATGTTCTACGAGAACTCCACCCGCACCCGGGTGTCGTTCGAGGTGGCGGGCAAGTGGATGAGCGCCGACGTCATCAACGTCAGCGCGTCCGGGTCGTCGGTGGCCAAGGGGGAGTCATTGCGCGACACCGCGCTGACGCTGCGGGCGGCCGGCGCCGACGCGCTGATCATCCGCCACCCCGCGTCGGGGGCGGCCCAGCAGCTCGCCGAGTGGACGGCCACCGAAGACGGCGGTCCGTCGGTGATCAACGCGGGTGACGGCACCCATGAACATCCGACCCAGGCGCTGCTCGACGCGCTCACCATCCGCCAGCGACTCGGCGGCATCGCGGGCAAGCGGGTGGTGATCGTCGGTGACATCCTGCACAGCCGGGTGGCCCGGTCCAACGTCATGCTGCTGCACACGCTGGGCGCCGAGGTGGTGCTGGTGGCGCCGCCGACACTGCTGCCCGTCGGGGTTGCGGGATGGCCGGTCACCGTGTCGCACGACCTCGACGCGGAGCTTCCGGTCGCCGACGCGGTGCTGATGCTGCGGGTGCAGGCCGAGCGGATGACCGGCGGATTCTTCCCGTCACCCCGCGAATACTCGGTGCTTTACGGGCTGTCGGAGAAGCGGCAGGCGATGCTGCCCGGCAACGCGGTCGTGCTGCACCCCGGGCCCATGTTGCGCGGCATGGAGATCTCCTCGTCGGTGGCGGACTCCACGCAATCTGCTGTGCTGCAACAGGTTTCCAACGGTGTCCATGTCAGGATGGCGGTGCTGTTCCACCTACTGGTCGGCGCGGGTCTGGGGGTACCGCCCGCTAGCGGGGGAGAGGCGATCAGCACATGAGCGTCTTGATTCGAGGTGTGCAGCTTTACGGCGATGGTGATCCGGTCGACGTGCTGGTCGACGGCGGCCAGATCACCGACATCGGCGCTGATCTGACGATCCCGGAAGACGCCGATGTCGTCGATGCCACCGGTCAGATCCTGCTGCCCGGCTTCGTCGACCTGCACACCCACCTGCGCGAGCCCGGACGCGAGTACGCCGAAGACATCGAAACCGGCTCGGCTGCAGCAGCTCTGGGCGGCTATACCGCGGTGTTCGCGATGGCCAACACCAACCCGGTCGCGGACAGCCCAGTGGTCACCGATCACGTGTGGCACCGCGGCCAGCAGGTCGGACTGGTCGACGTCCATCCAGTCGGTGCGGTCACCATGGGCCTGGCCGGAACCCAGCTCACCGAGATGGGAATGATGGCCGCCGGGGCGGCCCAGGTCCGGATGTTCTCCGACGACGGCATCTGCGTGCACGACCCGCTGGTGATGCGCCGCGCCCTCGAGTACGCCACCGGGTTGGGTGTGCTGATCGCCCAGCACGCCGAAGATCCGCGGCTGACCGTCGGCGCCGTCGCGCACGAAGGCCCCAACGCCGCGCGGCTGGGCCTGTCCGGTTGGCCGCGCGCCGCCGAGGAGTCCATCGTCGCCCGCGACGCGCTGTTGGCCCGCGACGCCGGGGCGCGGGTGCACATCTGTCATGCCTCGACCGCAGGCACGGTCGAGATCATCAGATGGGCCAAGTCGCAAGGCATTTCGATCACTGCGGAGGTGACGCCGCATCATCTGCTGCTGGACGACAACCGGTTGGCCACCTATGACGGGCGCAACCGCGTCAACCCGCCGCTGCGCGAGACCAGCGACGCCGAATCTCTGCGACAGGCACTCGTCGACGGGGTCATCGACTGCGTGGCGACCGACCACGCCCCGCACGCCGAACACGAGAAAATGTGCGAGTTCGCCGCTGCCAGGCCCGGCATGCTCGGCCTGCAGACGGCGCTGTCGGTGGTGGTCGAGACGATGGTGCGGCCCGGTCTGCTCAGCTGGCGTGACGTCGCGCGGGTGATGAGCGAGAACCCCGCCCGCATCGTCGGGCTGCCCGACCAGGGCAGGCCGCTCGAGATCGGCGAGCCTGCCAACCTGACCGTCGTCGACCCCGACGCGACGTGGACCGTGGCTGGCACCGAGCTGGCCAGCAAGTCGGACAACACCCCGTATGAGTCGATGACGCTGCCCGGTGCGGTGACGTTGACGCTGTTGCGTGGCAAAGTCACGGCCCGGGATGGAAAATCGCCCGCATGAACGGCGAGCGAGTGGCGCAGGCGGTTCGCGCATGAACTCAGGGACACTGGTCGGCTCGCTGATCATCGCCGCGGTGCTCGCGGTCCTGATCGGGCTGGTCGTCCAGGCGATGGTGCGGGGATGGCGGCACCGGGCCGAGCGGCAGGCCGAGCTGATCGGGACGCTGCCGCCGATGCCCGACACCGTCGGCCCCGCGATCGTCCCGGCAACCAAGGGTCTGTACGTCGGCAGTACGCTGGCACCGAGCTGGCAGGACCGCATCGCGGTCGGTGACCTCGGCTACCGGACCAAGGCGGTACTGACCCGCTACCCCGAGGGCATCATGCTGCAGCGCAGCGGTGCAGGCCCGATCTGGATTCCCGACGAGGCGATCACCGCCATCCGCACCGAACGCGGCATCGCAGGCAAGGCGCTCACGCATAACGGCATCCTGGCCATCAGGTGGCGGCTGCCGTCGGGCACCGAGATCGACACCGGGTTCCGCGGCGACAACCGCACGGACTACACAGAGTGGCTGGGAGAGGAGGCGGCATGAGTGGCAAGGCGGTGCTGGTGCTCGACGACGGCCGCATCTTCTCGGGCACCACGTTCGGCGCCGTCGGCGAGGCGCTGGGCGAGGCGGTGTTCTCCACCGGCATGTCGGGCTACCAGGAGACGCTCACCGACCCGAGCTATCACCGCCAGATCGTGGTGGCGACGGCCCCGCAGATCGGCAACACCGGCTGGAATCACGAAGACGCCGAGAGCCGCGGCGACAAGATCTGGGTCGCCGGCTACGCCGTACGTGACCCGTCGCCGCGGGCGTCGAACTGGCGGGCGACCGGAACGCTCGATGACGAACTGGTCCGGCAGGGGATTGTGGGCATCGCCGGCATCGACACCCGGGCAGTGGTCCGCCACCTGCGCAGCCTCGGATCGATGAAGGCGGGCCTGTTCAGTGGAGCCGCATTGGCGGCGACATCGGGCTCAGGCGACGCGTCCATGGATGAGCTGTTGGAACGAGTGCGCAGCCAGCCGTCCATGCTGGGTGCCGACCTGGCGGGCCAGGTCAGCACCGACGACACCTACGTCGTCGAAACCGATGGGCCGCAACGGTTCACCGTCGCCGCGATCGACCTGGGAATCAAGACCAACACGCCGCGCAACTTCGCCCGACGCGGCGTCCGCAGCCACGTGCTCCCGTCGTCGGCGACCTTCGACCAGATCGCCGACCTGAAGCCCGACGGCGTCTTCCTGTCCAACGGCCCCGGCGACCCGGCCACCGCCGACCACATCGTCGGCGTCACCCGCGAGGTGCTCGGCGCCGGAATCCCGTTGTTCGGCATCTGTTTCGGCAACCAGATCCTCGGCCGCGCCCTGGGCCGATCGACATACAAGATGGTGTTCGGGCACCGGGGCATCAATGTGCCGGTCATCGACCACGCCACCGGCCGGGTCGCCGTCACCGCGCAGAACCACGGCTTCGCGCTGGAAGGTGAAGCCGGGGAGCGCTTCGACACCCCGTTCGGCCCCGCGCAAGTGAGCCACACCTGCGCCAATGACGGGGTGGTGGAAGGGATCAAACTTGCCGACGGAAGAGCGTTCTCGGTGCAGTACCACCCGGAGGCGGCAGCGGGCCCGCACGACGCGGAGTACCTCTTCGACCAGTTCGTCGACCTGATGTCGGGGCAGAAATGACCGCGAGCGTGCGTGTCTGCGGCCTGACACGCCGCGAAAATCCTGCAAATGCGCACGCTCGCTGCGGGAGTCGGATGTCGTCAACCACTGTGCAAATTCGTACGATGTGTCAGCGCGCCGCGGATCGAGCCGAACACTCGCGACCTTCGATGCATCCAACGCCCGCTCATCTCCGCCCGAGCGTGCGCGATCTCAGCAATAAGACCGGCGTGTTCGCTGCAGACACGCACGCTCGCGGTAGTAGGGGGTGGGCGGAGTAATGCCGAAGCGGACTGACCTGAAGCACGTGCTGGTGATCGGCTCAGGGCCGATCATCATCGGGCAGGCCTGCGAGTTCGACTACTCCGGCACGCAAGCCTGCCGAGTGCTTCGCGCCGACGGTCTGGAAGTGAGCCTCGTCAACTCCAACCCGGCGACGATCATGACCGACCCCGAATTCGCCGACCACACCTACGTCGAGCCGATCACACCGGAGTTCGTCGAGCGGGTCATCGCGCAACAGGCCGAGCGCGGCAACAAGATCGACGCGCTGCTGGCCACCCTCGGCGGACAGACCGCGCTGAACACGGCCGTCGCGCTGTACGAGAACGGCGCCCTCGACCGCTACGGCGTCGAACTGATCGGCGCCGACTTCGAAGCGATCCAGCGCGGCGAGGACCGTCAGCGGTTCAAGGACATCGTCGCCAAGGTCGGCGGCGAATCCGCCCGCTCCCGAGTCTGTTTCACCATGGACGAGGTTCGCGAGACCGTCGAGGAACTGGGTCTGCCCGTCGTCGTTCGGCCGTCGTTCACCATGGGTGGCCTCGGATCGGGCATGGCCTATTCCGCCGACGACGTCGAACGGATGGCGGGCGACGGCCTCGCCGCATCCCCGTCGGCCAACGTGCTGATCGAGGAATCCATCTACGGCTGGAAGGAGTTCGAGCTCGAGCTGATGCGCGACGGCCACGACAACGTGGTGGTGGTGTGCTCGATCGAGAACTTCGACCCGATGGGCGTGCACACCGGCGACTCCGTCACGGTGGCCCCGGCGATGACGCTGACCGACCGGGAGTACCAGCGCATGCGCGACCTCGGCATCGCCGTGCTGCGCGAGGTCGGCGTTGACACCGGTGGCTGCAACATCCAGTTCGCGATCAACCCCGCCGACGGCAGGCTGATCGTCATCGAGATGAACCCGCGGGTGTCGCGGTCCTCGGCGCTGGCATCGAAGGCCACCGGGTTCCCGATCGCCAAGATCGCCGCCAAGCTCGCGATCGGCTACACCCTCGACGAGATCCTCAACGACATCACCAAGGAAACGCCCGCCTGCTTCGAACCCACGCTTGACTACGTCGTCGTCAAGGCACCGCGGTTCGCGTTCGAGAAGTTCCCCGGCGCCGATCCCACGCTGACGACGACGATGAAGTCCGTCGGTGAGGCGATGTCGTTGGGCCGCAACTTCATCGAGGCGCTGGGCAAGGTGATGCGGTCGCTGGAAACCGGGCGGGCCGGCTTCTGGACGGCGCCGGATCCCGACGTCGGTGTGGATGAGCTGCTGGACCGGCTCAAGACCCCGACCGACGGGCGGCTCTACGACATCGAGCTGGCGCTGCGGCTGGGCGCAGGCGTCGAAGAGGTCGCGGCGGCCTCCGGCGTCGACCCGTGGTTCGTCGAACAGATCAACGGGCTGGTGGCGCTGCGCGCCGAAGTGCTCGATGCGCCGGTGCTCGACGAGGATCTGTTGCGGCGCAGCAAGCACAGCGGCCTGTCGGACCGCCAGATCGCCGCGCTGCGCCCGGAACTGGCAGGCGAGGTCGGCGTCCGGGCACTGCGCCGGCGGCTCGGCATCCACCCGGTGTTCAAGACCGTCGACACCTGTGCAGCGGAGTTCGAGGCCAAGACGCCCTACCACTACAGCAGCTACGAACTCGACCCCGCCGCCGAGACCGAGGTGGCGCCGCAGACCGAGAAACCGAAGGTGCTCATCCTCGGGTCCGGACCCAACCGCATCGGCCAGGGCATCGAGTTCGACTACAGCTGCGTGCACGCCGCAACCACGCTGTCGGAGGTCGGTTTCGAGACGGTGATGGTCAACTGCAATCCCGAGACGGTGTCCACCGACTACGACACCGCCGACCGGCTCTATTTCGAGCCGCTGACCTTCGAGGACGTCCTCGAGGTGTTCCACGCCGAATCCGCTTCCGGTGCAGGTGGTCCCGGTGTCGTCGGTGTGATCGTGCAGCTCGGCGGGCAGACGCCGCTTGGCCTGGCCGAGCGCCTCGAGAATGCCGGTGTGCCGATCGTCGGGACCAGCCCGAAGGCCATCGACCTGGCCGAAGACCGCGGCGCGTTCGGCGAGATGCTGAACACCGCGGGGCTGCCTGCGCCGCGGTTCGGCACGGCCACCAGCTTCGAACAGGCGCGCCGCATCGCCGCCGAGATCGGCTATCCGGTGCTGGTGCGACCGTCCTACGTGCTGGGTGGGCGCGGCATGGAGATCGTCTACGACGAGCAGACCCTGCAGGGCTACATCACCCGCGCCACCGAGCTGTCACCCGAGCACCCGGTGCTGGTCGACCGGTTCCTGGAGGACGCCATCGAGATCGACGTCGACGCGCTGTGCGACGGCAGCGAGGTGTACATCGGCGGGATCATGGAGCACATCGAGGAGGCCGGTATCCACTCCGGCGACTCGGCCTGCGCGCTGCCGCCGGTGACCCTGGGCCGCAGCGACATCGAGTCGGTTCGGCGCGCGACCGAGGCCATCGCACACGGCATCGGCGTTGTCGGCCTGCTCAACGTGCAGTACGCGCTCAAGGACGACGTGCTCTACGTCCTGGAGGCCAACCCGCGGGCCAGCCGCACCGTCCCGTTCGTGTCCAAGGCCACCGCGGTGCCGCTGGCCAAGGCGTGTGCCCGAATCATGCTGGGCGCCAGCATCGCCCACTTGCGGGTAGAAGGTGTGCTGGCGGCCACCGGCGACGGCGCCGCCACGCCACGCAACGCGCCGGTGGCGGTGAAGGAGGCGGTGCTGCCGTTCCACCGCTTCCGCAAGGCCGACGGTTCCAACATCGACTCGTTGCTCGGCCCCGAGATGAAGTCGACCGGTGAGGTGATGGGAATCGACCGTGACTTCGGCAGTGCCTTCGCCAAGAGCCAGACGGCCGCATACGGTTCACTGCCCACCGAGGGCACCGTGTTCGTGTCGGTGGCCAACCGGGACAAGCGCTCGCTGGTGTTCCCGGTGAAGCGGCTCGCCGATCTCGGATTCCGCGTGCTGGCCACCGGAGGCACCGCGGAGATGCTGCGGCGCAATGGAATACCGTGTGATGAGGTGCGCAAGCACTTCGAGCCACCGGGTGACGGCAGGCCCGCCGTCTCCGCGGTCGACGCCATCAAGGCCGGTGACGTCGACATGGTGATCAACACCCCGTACGGCAACTCCGGACCGCGCATCGACGGCTACGAGATCCGCTCGGCCGCAGTTGCGATGAACATTCCGTGCGTGACCACGGTGCAGGGCGCTTCTGCCGCCGTGCAGGGCATCGAGGCGGGTATCCGCGGTGACATCGGCGTGATGTCGCTGCAGGAGCTGCACAGCGCACTGGGGCCGGCTTGACGACTCCCGCGTTCGGCCGCCGCCTGGCCGAGGCGGTGTCGAAGCGGGGTCCGCTCTGCCCGGGCATCGACCCCCATCCCGAGCTGCTGGCCGCATGGGGTCTGTCGGTCGACGCCGACGGGATGCGGAGGTTCTGCGACAGTTGTGTGTCGGCATTCGAAGGCTTCGCGGTGGTCAAGCCCCAGGTCGCGTTCTTCGAAACCTACGGCGCCGCAGGCTATTCAGTGCTGGAAGACACCATCGCGGCGCTACGCAACGCCGGTGTGCTCGTGCTGGCCGACGCAAAGCGAGGCGACATCGGCTCCACGATGGCCGCCTACGCCGCCGCATGGGTCGGTGACTCCCCGCTGGCCGTCGACGCGGTCACCGCGTCGCCCTACCTCGGATTCGGTTCGCTTCAGCCGCTGTTGGACGGCGCCGCGGCGCACGGGCGAGGAGTGTTCGTTCTCGCCGCCACGTCCAACCCTGAGGGCGCCGGTGTCCAGCGCGCCCAGTCGGATGGGCGCACTGTCGCACAGTCGATCGTCGACGCCGCGGCGGCCGTCAACCGCGCTTCCGCGCCCGAACCCGGGTCGGTGGGCGTGGTCGTCGGCGCAACGCTGTCGACGCCCCCCGATGTGAGCTCGCTGAACGGACCCGTCCTGGTGCCCGGCGTCGGTGCGCAAGGCGGGCGGCCGGATGCGTTGAGCGGCTTCGCCGGCGCACGGCCGGGCCAGCTGCTGCCCGCGGTGTCGCGGGAGATCCTGCGGGCCGGACCCGACGTGGCCGGACTGCGAGCGGCAGCGGAGAGGTATCGCGATGCGGTCGCTTACCTGGGGTGATTGAGGCGAACGCGGCAACCTGCGCGATACCACCGAGGAGGTGTTGGTGACTGCTTACGACGTCGGCGCCTGGTCTGAGTTCGGTGTCGCAGTGCTAGGCGGTGCGGCTGCGTTAGCAGGCCTTCTTTTCGTCGCTGCGTCGCTGAACATTGAAGAGGTGCTGAGGTATTCGGGTGTGCCCGCGCGGTCTGCCGCCACGCTCGGGCTGCTGGTGTCGATCCTGCTGACCGCGACGTTTCTGGTGACGCCCGATCAGCCGCGCATCGTCGTCGCCGTCGAACTCGTGGTCGTCGGGGTCGCCATGCTGATCGGAGCGATATACGCCGCGGCGCGATATACGCCGCGGCGCAGCAGCGCGATGCGCCGACGCAGAGGGCGATGGTGTCGTCGCTGCTGTTGGCGCCGCCGCCCTTGTTGTTGACGGTCGCCGGCATCTCGTTGTGGGCCGAAGCGGGCGGGGGTCTGTATTGGGTAGCCGCAGCTGTCGCAATGGGTTTCGTGTCCACTTCGGTGAACGCCTGGGTCGTGCTGGTGGAGATCAAGCGCTGAAAAGCGACGGCGGGACACTGCTACGTGCCCCGCCGTCTCGTAGTCCGCCTTGGTTACAGCGGAATCCAACTGCCTCCGAACCAGAAGCCCCATCCCACACCGTTACCCGCGGGCATCGGCGTCACCTGCTGGCCGTTCCAGTTGAACGGCTGGTGATCGAAGCGGCCCTGGTCGATGCCGCGGCCGTGCCAGTCCATCGGAGCGGGACCGCCTGGACCGCGGTTCCAGTCATCGTGGTGGTCGCAAGGCGGCGCGCCCGGTACGTCGCAACGCGGGGGCGGCGGAGGCCCCCATGGGTCCGCCGAAGCCGTTCCGAGTCCAACGCCGAGCAACCCGGTGAGTCCAACCCCCGCCGCGATTGTCGACGCATATATGGCCCGTTTAAAGGTCATCAAATGCCTCCAGATCATCGTCTGTGGGCGCGTGTTCGCCTCACAGACCTGACGTTAGGAACGCGAGTTGGGTCCGCACTGTGCTGACCGTAGGCGAGCGCTGTGGAACCGGTAACGGTTCGAAAACCGGTTGCGCTCAACGTGATTAAGACAGCGGATGTCCAGCTGGGCCACGGCGCTTTGTCAGCGCGGCGCTTATCATGAGCCCGCCGAGACCGACGAGCCCGATGTACGCGAGACCGATCAGCGCCCCATCCTCCGCGGAGATAGCCGTTGTCCGGCCACCACGAGTCGCGGCGAACTCGACTCGCGGTGCGGTGAGCCGGGCGCGCGACGTTCATTCTTTGCCGCCGGGAAGCAGTGTGATCGCCACGCCGACCATCCGGCACGCGGCTCGACGGCCCGGAAATTCGCCTACTACGCAACGTCGTTGACGGCTGACCGAAACACCGCCCAATCGACGCAAACCCGCCCCGACACGCCCGAAAGTCGGTGACCAGGCAAAATTTTCTTTCTTTGAAGGTTCACAGAAGGGGCTGCATGCCCCGTCGGCTGTGCCGGCCAGCCTCGACAGGGCCCGCGATAGCTCAAAAACCCGCAATGAGCAGGGATTTCTCGAGATTTCCCGCGGAACTCGTGGCCGTGACCCGAATCCGTGGCGGTGCCCGCCACCGTCGAGCACGCTGGGCTTTTGACGGCCCAACCAGGGGGGTGGGGTTAGCTTTCGTCAGGTTGCGTGGGTACGGTCGTCGCTGCTGGCTGGTGTTATTGACCAGTCGAGAGAAAAGACAGTGATTGTGACGAGACGGAGGAACCCGTGGCCCTTCCCCAGTTGACCGACGAACAGCGCGCGGCAGCGTTGGAGAAGGCTGCTGCCGCACGTCGAGCACGTGCCGAACTCAAAGATCGGCTCAAGCGTGGCGGCACCAACCTCAAGCAGGTGCTGAAGGATGCCGAGACCAACGAGGTCTTCGGCAAGATGAAGGTTTCTGCGCTCCTGGAGGCCCTGCCCAAGGTCGGCAAGGTCAAGGCGCAGGAAATCATGACCGAGCTCGAAATCGCCCCGACCCGGCGGCTGCGCGGCCTTGGCGACCGTCAGCGCAAGGCCCTGCTGGAAAAGTTCGACCAGTAGTCCTAGGGAGTCAGTGAGCGAAGGCGGAGGGCCGGGCCGCCCCAGGGCCCCGGTCGTGGTGCTGTCCGGCCCATCTGCCGTCGGGAAGTCGACTGTCGTGCGATGTCTGCGCGAACGCGTTCCCGATCTGCACTTCAGTGTCTCCGTGACCACCAGGGCGCCGCGCCCTGGCGAGGTCGACGGCGTCGACTACACGTTCGTCACAGCCGAACAATTCGAGCAGCTGATCGACGACGGGGCGCTGCTCGAGTGGGCCGAAATCCACGGCGGACTGCACCGGTCCGGCACTCCCACTCAGCCCATCCGTGACGCCGTCTCGGCGGGTCATCCGGTACTCATCGAGGTCGATTTGGCGGGTGCGCGTGCCGTCAAGGACGCGATGCCGGAGGTGCTGACGGTGTTCCTCGCGCCTCCCAGCTGGGAAGCGTTGGAGAACCGGCTCACCGGCCGCGGCACCGAAACGCCCGAGGCGATGGATCGCCGCCTGGCCACCGCACGTGCCGAATTGGCTGCTCAGGAGGACTTCGACACCGTCGTCGTGAACAGCCAATTGGAGTCTGCCTGCAACGAATTGGTATCCTTGCTGGTGGGCAGCGCGCCGGGTACGGCGAGACGCGACCCGCAAGCTACTTGAGCACTTCACCCAAACGCCAGGAGACTTTTTCGTGAGCACCCCGCATGCCGACGCGCCTCTGGCTGCCGTTGGCGACCTCGACCTCGATAAATCCCGTCACGAGGGCTACGACACCCCGGTTGGTATCACCAACCCGCCGATCGACGAACTCCTCGACCGCGCATCCAGCAAGTACGCGCTGGTGATCTTCGCTGCCAAGCGCGCGCGCCAGATCAACGATTACTACAACCAGCTCGGCGACGGCATCCTCGAGTACGTCGGCCCGCTGGTCGAGCCCGGCCTGCAGGAGAAGCCGCTGTCGATCGCGCTCCGCGAGATCCACCAAGACCTGCTCGAGCACACCGAGGGCGAGTAGCCGGGCGTCGTCCCCATGGATCGCAAGCGGATCATCGTCGGCGTCGCCGGTGGCATCGCCGCCTACAAGGCGTGCACCGTGGTCCGCCAGCTCACCGAGGCGGGCCACACGGTCCGGGTCGTACCCACCGAGTCCGCGCTGCGGTTCGTCGGCGCCGCCACCTTCGAGGCGCTGTCCGGGCAGCCCGTGAACACGCGCGTCTTCGACGACGTCCCCGAGGTCCCGCATGTGCGGATCGGGCAGGAGGCCGACCTCGTCGTCGTCGCGCCCGCCACTGCCGACCTGCTGGCCCGCGCCGTCGCGGGCCGGGCAGACGACCTGCTGACCGCCACGCTGCTGACCGCCCGATGTCCGGTGCTGTTCGCGCCCGCGATGCACACCGAGATGTGGTTTCACCCCGCCACCGTCGACAACGTGGCGACGCTGCGCCGTCGCGGTGCAATAGTCCTGGAGCCTGCGTCCGGCCGGCTCACCGGCGCCGACAGCGGCGCAGGGAGACTGCCCGAGGCCGAAGAGATCACCACGCTTGCCCACTTGCTTCTGGAGCGCTCCGATGCGCTCCCTTACGACCTGGCCGGCGTCAAGGTGCTCGTCTCGGCGGGCGGCACTCGCGAACCGATCGACCCCGTGCGCTTCATCGGCAACCGGTCCTCGGGCAAGCAGGGCTACGCGATGGCCCGTGTCGCCGCTCAGCGCGGCGCGGAGGTCACGCTGATCGCAGGCAACACCGCCGGCCTCGTCGATCCGGCGGGCGTCGACGTCGTGCACATCGGTTCGGCCGCTCAGCTGCGGGACGCGGTGTCAAAACACGCCCCCGACGCGCACGTGCTCGTGATGGCCGCCGCCGTCGCCGACTTCCGGCCCGCGCACTTCGAGGCCAGCAAGATCAAGAAGGGCGCCGCCGAGCCGACGGCCATCGAGCTGACCCGTACCGACGACATCCTGGCGGGCGCGGTCCGGTCGCGGTCGGACGGACAGCTGCCCAACATGCGGGCGATCGTCGGGTTCGCCGCCGAGACCGGTGACGCAAACGGCGACGTACTGTTCCACGCCCACGCCAAGCTGGCCCGCAAGGGATGTGACCTGCTCGTCGTCAACGCCGTCGGCGAGAACCGCGCATTCGAGGTGGACAGCAACCAGGGCTGGTTGCTGGCCTCGGACGGCACCGAGTCGGCGCTGGAGCACGGTTCGAAAACTCTGATGGCCAGCCGTATCGTGGACGCGATCGTGGCCTTCCTGCACAACGACGGCGGGTGACCGGACGCACATATCCGCTTGCGCGTAAGGGTTGCGCGCGGCGGGGTCACACGTTTGGGTGCTACGAGTGACGGATATAATTTGACTAACTAAGTTTCGAGAGGATTCAACCGTGAGTGAAGGTCGGCTGTTCACCAGTGAGTCGGTGACCGAAGGGCACCCCGACAAGATCTGCGACGCGATCAGCGACTCGGTCCTCGACGCGCTGCTTGCCGACGACCCGAAGTCGCGGGTCGCGGTCGAGACGCTGGTCACCACCGGCCAGGTGCACGTCGTCGGCGAGGTCACGACCTCGGCGAAGGAGGCGTTCGCCGACATCACCAAGACGGTGCGCGACCGCATCCTCGAAATCGGCTATGACTCGTCGGAGAAGGGCTTCGACGGCGCCAGCTGCGGGGTGAACATCGGCATCGGCGCGCAGTCGCCCGACATCGCCCAGGGCGTCGACACCGCCTATGAGTCGCGAGTCGAGGGTGAGCAGGACCCGCTGGACGCCCAGGGCGCCGGCGACCAGGGCCTGATGTTCGGCTACGCCATCAAGGACACCCCCGAGCTGATGCCGCTGCCGATCGCGCTGGCGCACCGGCTCTCGCGCAGGCTCACCGAGGTCCGCAAGAGCGGGGTCCTCGACTACCTGCGCCCCGACGGCAAGACCCAGGTCACCGTGCAGTACGCAGGCACCACCCCGGTGCGTCTGGACACCGTCGTGCTGTCCACGCAGCACGCCGACGGCATCGACCTGGAGTCCACGCTCACCCCGGACATCCGGGAGAAGGTCGTCAACACGGTCCTGAACGACCTCGCGCACGACTCGATGGACACCTCCGACTACCGGCTGCTGGTCAACCCGACCGGAAAGTTCGTGCTCGGCGGCCCGATGGGCGACGCAGGCCTGACCGGCCGCAAGATCATCGTCGACACCTACGGCGGCTGGGCTCGTCACGGCGGCGGGGCGTTTTCCGGCAAGGATCCCTCCAAGGTGGACCGTTCCGCGGCGTACGCGATGCGCTGGGTGGCAAAAAACGTGGTCGCAGCGGGCCTGGCGGAGCGAATCGAGGTCCAGGTGGCCTATGCGATCGGCAAGGCCGCGCCGGTCGGGCTGTTCGTCGAGACCTTCGGCACCGAGAGTGTGGACCCCGGCAGGATCGAGAAGGCCATCACGTCCGTCTTCGACCTTCGGCCCGGCGCGATCGTCCGCGACTTGGACCTGCTGCGCCCGATTTACGCGCAGACGGCTGCCTACGGCCACTTCGGCCGCACCGACATCGAGCTGCCCTGGGAGCAGCTGAACAAGGTCGACGAGCTGAAGGCGTCTGTCTGACGACGACTGCGGGGCGAGGAACGAGCCCGGCTGAGGAGTCAGACGCGACAAGCGCCGTCTAAGCGAAGCGGTAATCGCTCAGCGGGTAACGGCGGCTGCGCCAGTACGCCTCCATCGTGGTGGCCGGCCGCAGCGGCACATCGCCGTTCTTGTCGAAGTAGTAGCTGTTGGCCAGCGAGCAGCTGTCCTGCCAGAAGATCTGGCGGTGCCGCTTGCGCATCATCTCTTCGAAATAGCGGTCGTTGGCCTCCTGAGTCACCTCGACGCGGGTGGCGCCACGGCGCTTGGCGTGCTTGAGGCAACGGACGATGTGGTGGCTCTGCGACTCGATGAGTGCGAAGTACGACGAGCCGACGTAGCCGTACGGGCCGAACACCGTGAAGAAATTCGGGAACCCCGGGATGCTCACGCCTTCGTACGCCTGCAGCCGGTGGTACTCCCAGAACCTCGCCAGCGACCGGCCGTCGGGTCCCGTGACCGGATAGGTCAGCACGTCTTGGGGATCGATCACCTTGAACCCCGTCGCCAGGATGAGCACGTCGACCTCGTGGGATTCGCCGTCGGCGGTGGCCACGCCCGAGCCCGTGATCTTCTCGATCGGCTCGGTGACCAGGCTGACGTTGTCGCGGTTGAACGTCGCCAGATAGGTGTTGTGGAATCCCGGCCGCTTGCATCCCACCGCATAGCGCGGCGTGAGCTTGTCGCGCACGACGGGATCGGAGACCTCCCGGCGCAGGTACGCCTTGGCGAATCTGGGCGCCCGCTTGGCCATCGGGTTCAGCGTGAAGTACTGCGCGGCGAGCGGGAACGTCAGCTCGACGTAGGCCTGGCTCATCAGGCGCTGGACGATCTTGCCCCCGGGAATGCGCATCGCACGCCGCGCGGCGGGGGACAGCGGTACGTCGGCTTTCGGGAAGCACCAGATCGGTGTGCGCTGAAAGACGCTGAGGTGCTTGACGATCGGCGCGATCTCGGGGATCAGTTGAACCGCCGAGGCGCCCGTCCCGATGATCGCGACGCGCTTGTCGGTGAGGTCTTGGCCGTGATCCCAGCGCGCGGTGTGCATGGTCACCCCGGCGAACGAGTCGACGCCGTCGATGTCGGGCGGTTTCGGCGTGGTCAGCACGCCGCCCGCATTGATCAGGAAGCGCGCGGTCAACCGGTCGCCGGCATCGGTCTCGATCTGCCACAGGTCGGTTTCGTCGTCGAATGAAGCGCCGAGCACCCTGGTGTTGAACCGGATCCTGGGCCGCAGACCGTATTTGTCGACGCAGTGTTCGGCGTAGGCCTTGAGCTCGCGACCTGGCGCGTAGGTCCGTGTCCAGTCGGGACTCTGCTCGAAGGAGAACTGGTAGGAGAATGACGGAATGTCAACGGCGATACCGGGATACGTGTTCCAGTGCCAGGTCCCTCCTGGGCCGTCCGCGTCGTCGATCACCAGGTAGTCACCCATGCCCGACCTGTCGAGGGTGATCGCGGCGCCGATTCCGGAGAATCCGGCACCGACGATGACGGTGTCGTGGTCGGGCGCTGTCATAGGGTCTCCGTCGGTGTGGGTGCCTAGATTTTAAGGCGCTGATACCGCTCCCACGACGCCCGCCCGACCCAGTACCTTCAGCAGAATGGCCACCACCGATGCCGGGCATGCCGGCTTCTCGTCGGTCACGAACCCGCAGCGACTGACTCGAGCACTGTGGTTGGCGGCCGTTGTCGTCGCCACCTGCTACGGGGTCTTCCTCATCGTCACCGCGCTGCGGTTGCCGTCGGGCGCCGAGCTCACCGGCCAGTTCTGGTTGCAGCCGGCCGTCAAGGCCGCCGCGGCGGTCCTGCTGGCGGCCGCCGCCGTGACGCACCCGATCGCCCGGGAACGACGCTGGCTGATCGCTGCGCTGGTGGGCTCCGCGGCGGGGGACTTCCTGCTGGCGATGCCGTGGTGGGAGCCGTCGTTCGTGCTCGGGCTCGCCGCCTTCCTCGTCGCGCACCTCTGCTTCCTTGCTGCGCTGCTCCCGCTGTGCGCCGCATCGGCGCCGCGGCTGACGGCGGCGGCGGCTGTCGTGGCGGCATGCATCGCACTGCTGATCTGGTTCTGGCCGAAGCTGATCGCCGAAGGCATGTCTCTGCCGGTGACCGTCTACATGGCGGTGCTCGGCGCCATGGTGTGCGCGGCGCTGCTGGCCCGGCTGCCGACGCCGTGGACGGCGCTCGGTGCGGTGTGCTTCGCGGTCTCGGACGCGATGATCGGCATCGGCAGGTTCGTGTTGGAGTCAGAGGCGCTCGCGGTGCCGATCTGGTGGGCGTACGCAACATCGTTGGTGTTGATCACCGCGGGCTTCTTTTTCGGCCGCACGTCCGACACGTCTGCTAGACGGTAGGGGTGAGCAAGACCGCGGCGGAGCACGAGCCGATAGCCCGTGTGCTCCCGATGCTGTCTGTGCCGCACCTGGATCGCGAGTTCGACTACCTCGTCTCTGCCGAGCAGTCCGACGACGCGCAGCCCGGTGTGCGGGTGCGGGTGCGCTTCCACGGTCGCCTTGTCGATGCATTTGTCCTCGAAAGGCGTTCGGAGACGGATCATGTCGGCAAGCTTGGCTGGCTCGACCGGGTGGTCTCCGCCGAACGTGTGCTCACCCCGGACGTGCGCCGCCTCGTCGACGCCGTCGCTGCGCGGTACGCAGGCACCCGCGCCGACGTGCTGCGCCTGGCGATCCCGCCGCGCCACGCCAGTGTCGAAAAGCAGCCACCCGCCGAGCCCGCGCCCATCGCCGTCGCACCTCTGGACACCGCGGGGTGGTCCCAATACGGCAGGGGTGAAAAATTTCTCGCCGCGCTTCGCGACGGTCGCGCTGCCCGAGCGGTGTGGCAGGCGCTGCCCGGCGAGCAGTGGGCCGAGCGGCTGGCCGAGGCCGCTGCCGCTGCCGTCGACTCCGGACGCGGTGTGCTGGCCGTCGTGCCCGACCAGCGCGACGTGGACGCGCTGTGCGAGGCCAGCATTCGGCTCGTCGACGAAGGCAGGGTGGTGGCGCTCTCGGCGGGACTCGGCCCCGCACAGCGGTATAGGCGCTGGCTTTCGGCGCTGCGAGGCAACGCGCGCCTGGTCATCGGAACACGCAGCGCGGTATTCGCCCCGGTCGCCGATCTCGGGCTCCTGCTGGTGTGGGACGACGGTGACGACACTCTGGCCGAGCCTCGTGCGCCGTATCCGCACTCCCGTGAAGTCGCGATGCTGCGTGCGCACCAATTGCGCTGTGCCGCACTGATCGGCGGATACTCCCGCACCGCCGAGGCGCAGGCCTTGGTGCGTAGCCGGTGGGCGCACGACCTGGTGGCGGCCAGGCCGGTGGTGCGGTCCCGGGCACCGCGTGTGATCGCGCTCGAGGACAGCGGATACGCGCAGGAGCGCGATCCCGCTGCACACAGCGCCCGGCTGCCGTCGATGGCGCTACGCACCGCGCGAACGGCTCTGGACGCCGGCCATCCCGTCCTGGTCCAGGTGCCGCGTAGAGGTTACGTTCCCGCGCTGGCCTGCGGCCGCTGTCGCACCATTGCCCGATGCAGGCACTGCACCGGCCCGCTGTCGCTGCCGGACCGGGACGCCTCGGGTGCGATGTGCCGGTGGTGCGGGCGCGAGGAAGTCGCCCTGCATTGCGTCCGCTGCGGTTCCGACGCGGTGCGCGCCGTCGTCGTCGGCGCCCGCCGTACCGCCGAGGAACTCGGCAGAGCCTTTCCCGGCACCAACGTCGTCACGTCCGGTGGCGATGCCGTCGTGGCCGCTGTGCCGGGCGGCCCAGCCCTTGTCATCGCCACGCCCGGCGCGGAACCGGTCGCAACGGATGGTTACGGCGCCGCACTGCTGCTGGACGCCTGGGCGTTGCTCGGGCGTCAGGATCTGCGTGCGGCCGAGGACACACTTCGTCGCTGGATGACCGCCACCACGCTGGTGCGCAGCCGCGGTGACGGAGGCGTGGTGGCCGTGGTGGCCGAGTCGACGGTGCCGACCGTGCAGGCACTGATCCGCTGGGACCCGGTCGGACACGCCGAGGCCGAGCTCGACGCCCGCGCGGAGGTCGGCCTGCCTCCCGCCGTCCACATGGCCGCGGTCGACGGTGCACTCGAGGCGGTGGACGCGCTCCTCGACACCGCTCACCTGCCGGACTCTGCCGAGCTGCTGGGACCCGTCGACCTGCCGCCCAGTGCCCGCCGACCCCCCGGCACGCCCGCCGCGGTGCCGGTCACCCGCATGCTGGTTCGGGTGCCCCGGGCGGGTGGCCTTGACCTGGCGGCCGCACTGCGGCGGGCCACCGGAGTGCTCAGCGCGCGCCACGATCAGCAGCCTGTTCGGGTGCAAATCGACCCCTTGCACATAGGGTAGTGCGAGAATCGCGCTCTAGGACCGGCAGGAGGTGGCATGCGGCGGATAATCGGATGGTCGATTCCGTTGCTGCTCATCACAATTGGGCTGCTGTGGCCGCTGGTCTTCAAGGGCGGATCGGAAGCAGGACCCGCCGACGACCCCGTGGTCTTCAGCAACTACAAGGTGGACTTCGTCGTCAACGCCGACGGTCGGCTCGATGCGGTGGAGACGATCACCGCAGAGTTCCCCGGTGGCAGGCACGGTCTGCTGAAGTTCTGGCCCGTGGAGAACCGAAACGTCTCGCGGGTGCGCCAGATTCCAGACGTCACCTCGATACGGCTGGACGGCGGACGGGTTTCGTATCAGATGCTGTGGGAGGACGGTAAACGGTTCCGGGTGGCCAAGATCGGCGATCCGAATGAGTACCTGAACCCCGGCACCCATGTGTTCGAGATCCGCTACACCATTCCCGGCGTGATCGACCCGGGTGGCGTCGGTGCCGACAAGATCTTCGCGGGGTCGACGGGCGACAGCGCCCAGTCTCCGTCGGTCTTCTACTGGAATGTCATCGGCCAGGCGTGGAACAACAGGATCGACAGGGCCGATGTCTCGCTGACGCTGCCGGGCAACGTCGCCGGCGCGCAGTGTTCTGTCGGCTTCGGCGTCGGAGCACCGTGTCATGACCTCGCCGTCACCGGAAACAAGGTGACGCTCTCGGCGACCCATCTGTCGCCGCGCACACCCGTGACCGTGCGCGCGGGTGTCGACGCACCGACCCCGAAGCGCGCGGAACTGATGTGGCCCTACACCTGGGATCGGATCCTCGGCCAGTCGGTGACCGGCCTGATGTGGATCCTGAGCCTGACCGTGGCGGCCGGGCTCGGGGCGTTTCTCTGGTATCGCACGACGGTTGAGCCGCCGCCGGGATTCCCGCTGCAATATGCGCCGCCGCAGGGCCTTGGGCCGGTGCAGACGGAGTACATCCGCACCGAGACGGTTCCGAAGGATGCGCTCACCGCCACGCTCTTCTATCTTGCCGAGCGCAAGATGATCGAGCTCAAGCAGATCAGCGACGAGCACTGGCGAATCCGGGGCCTTGCCGACATATCCGATTGGGAGCAGCGGCTCGATCCCGTCAGCCGCAAGGCCGGCATCGCGCTCAAGGTGAACAGGCGCGGCGAGGAGTTCGAGGCGAAGAAGACGGCCAAGTCGGGCGAGAAGCTGAACAAGGCCAAGACCGACATCGCCAAGGCTGTGGAGAAGTGGGCCTTCGACAGCGGCCTGATGGTCAAACGCAGGAAAGAGCTCTGGGTACGGACGGCCAATGTCATCGCGTTCCTTGCAGCGGTGTCCTGCTTCCTGCTGTGGTTCGGGATCCCGATCACCGCGTGGGGCCTGCCGTTCGCCGCGTTCTTCCTGTTCTCTGCGCGGTCATGGACTGCCGGGGTCGGCACTCGCCGCACTGCGGCCGGTCGCGAACTGTGGTCGCAGGCAGGTGGATTCCACCGCATGCTGGCCACCGATTCGGCAGAGTCGCGGTTCGACTTCTCCGCCCGAAGGGATCTGTACACCGCATACGTGCCGTTCGCGGTTGCGGCAGGCGCCGCGGCGATGTGGGCCAAGAAGTACGAGACCTCGATGGGGACGCCTGCGCCGCAACCGGATTGGTACAACTCGTCATCGTCGTCCACGAGTGCGGGTTGGGGCTTCATCGGCGGCTCGGGCGGGACGAACTTCGACAGTTTCCAGTCGGCGTTGTCGTCGTCGATCGGCGCCTACACCGCTTCCCAATCGTCGTCGTCCGGCGGAAGCAGTGGCGGTGGAGGAGGTGGCTTCAGCGGCGGTGGCGGCGGAGGCGGCGGCGGGGGAGGAGGCGGATCGTGGTAAGGGCACTGCTGATCATCGTGCTGGTGCTTGCCGTGCTGGTGCTCATCGGTTTCGTGATGGGCTACAACAAGATTCGCGCAGCGGACATCCGAGCGGCCGAGGCGTTGTCCGGCATCGACGTGGAGCTGACGCGTCGCGCGGCGCTGATTCCGAGCCTGGTGCACACGGTGCAGACCTTCGCCGCGCACGAGAAGGACGTCTTCGACCACGTCACCGATGCCAGGGCCGCGCTCACGTCCGCGATGTCGGGCAAGTCGGTGGCACAGCGCAGCACCGCCGAGAAGGAACTCGACTCCGCACTGACCCCGCTGCTGGCGCTCGGCGAGAGCTATCCGCAGCTGACCTCGTCGAACAACTTCCTGAACCTGCAGGACAACCTCGCCGACACCGAGAACAAGCTGGCGTTCGCCCGGCAGTACTACAACGATGCGGCTGCCACGCTGAACCGGCTCGTCAGCACCATCCCGTGGATGTTCGTCGCACCGCTGAGCCGTGTGTCCGAGCGCGAGTACTACCAGGTGCCCCGGTAGACATGCGCATCGTCTTCGCCGGCACCCCCGAGCCCGCGCTACCGTCACTGCGCAGGCTCATCGACTCTGCGCGCCATGATGTCGTCGCAGTGCTCACCCGCCCCGACGCCGCGTCCGGCCGCCGCGGCAAGGCGTCACCATCGCCGGTGGCGCAACTGGCGCTCGAGCGGGACATTCCGGTGCTGCGGCCGCCTCGGCCGAACTCCGATGAATTCGTCGCTGAGCTATCGGATCTGGCGCCCGACGCATGCGCCGTGGTCGCATACGGGGCGTTGCTGCGCGATGGTCTGCTTGCGGTGCCGCGCCACGGCTGGATCAACCTGCATTTCTCGCTGCTGCCCGCGTGGCGTGGTGCCGCGCCCGTGCAGGCGGCGATCGCCGCAGGCGACGCGGTCACCGGTGCCACCACGTTCCAGATAGAAGCGGCCCTGGACTCCGGCCCCGTCTACGGCGTCGTCACCGAGACGGTCCGGCCGACTGACACCGCGGGGGATCTGCTTGACCGGCTGTCGATTTCGGGTGCCGCGCTGCTCGAGACGACACTGGACGGTATCGCCGACGGGACGCTGACGGCGGTGCCACAACCATCCGACGGCGTCACGGTCGCGCCGAAGGTCACGGTCGACGATGCCCGGGTGCGCTGGGACCTGCCCGCCCACGTTGTCGAGCGGCGGATCAGGGCCGTCACCCCGAACCCGGGGGCGTGGACCGTCGTCGGGGAGCTACGGATCAAGCTGGGGCCGGTGACGGTCGACGACGCGGCACCGAACCCCCTGCCCCCCGGCGTAATTCGAGTGGATCGAAGAGGCGTGCGCGTCGGGACAGCATCGCAGCCGGTGCTGCTGGGCAGCGTGCAGCCGCCGGGCAAGAAGCAGATGGACGCCGCAGCCTGGGCGCGCGGTGCCCGACTCGACGAGTCCGCAAGGGCCAGATGAGGGCACAGTGACGAAGCCACACCGGGCGCGCCGTAAGCCGCTCGACCCTGCCCGCCGCGCGGCGTTCGACGTCCTGCGTGCGGTCTCGGAGCGAGATGCCTACGCCAACCTGGTGCTGCCCGCATTACTGCGCGAGCGCGGAATCAGCGGTCGCGACGCCGCCTTCGCGACCGAGCTGGCCTACGGTGCGTGCCGCAGCCGAGGACTCCTCGACGCCGTCATCGCCCGCGCCGCGGGTCGCCCGCCGGAGAACATCAACCCGGTGCTGCTGGACCTGCTGCGGCTGGGCACCTACCAACTCCTGCGCACGCGTGTCGACGCGCACGCCGCCGTCTCCACCACCGTGGAGCAGGCCGGCCTCGAATTCGATTCGGCACGAGCGGGTTTCGTGAACGGTGTGTTGCGCACCATCGCAGGGCGTGACGAGCAGTCCTGGGCAGACGAGCTGGCGCCGTCCGCAGAAACCGACCCCGTCGGTCACATGGCGTTCGTGCACGCCCATCCCCGTTGGATCGCGCAGGCGTTCGCCGATGCCCTCGGCGCCGATGCGGGTGAGCTGGACGCACTACTGACGGCCGACGACGACCGGCCGCTGGTTCATCTGGCCGCCCGGCCAGGGGTGCTGTCTGCGGGCGACCTCGCCGACAGCGTGGACGGCACCGTCGGCCGCTATTCGCCCTACGCGGTGTATCTGGCCGGTGGTGACCCCGGCCAGCTGGAAGCCGTCCGCGAAGGCGCCGCGCTGGTTCAGGACGAGGGCAGCCAACTGGTGGCAAGGGCGCTGACGCTCGCCCCCGTCGACGACGACGGCGGCCGCTGGCTGGATCTGTGTGCGGGTCCCGGCGGTAAGACCGCGCTGCTGGCGGCGATCGGCGCCGGTTCCGGTGCCCGCGTCACCGCGATCGAGCCCAATGAACGTCGCGCCGACTTCGTCGAGGAGAACACCCGTGGACTTCCCGTTGACGTGCTGAAGGTGGATGGCCGCGACCCTGGGCTCGAGCCGGGATTCGACCGCGTGCTGGTGGATGCGCCGTGCACCGGGCTCGGCGCGCTGCGGCGACGCCCCGAGGCGCGGTGGCGCCGACACCCAGGCGACGTGCCTGCGCTGACCCGCCTGCAGCGCGAGCTGCTCGCTTCCGCGATAAAGCTGACCCGGCCCGGCGGCGTCGTGCTGTATGCGACCTGCTCACCCCATCTGTCCGAGACCGTCGGCGTAGTGGCCGACGCGCTGCGCCGCCATCCGGTGACGGCCATGGACTCCCGACCGCTGTTCGAGGGCGTCGAGCGTCTCGGCGACGGCCCCTACGTGCAACTGTGGCCGCATCGGCACGGCACCGACGCGATGTTCGCGGCCGCCCTCGAAGTAGGGTGAGCCCATGTCACGCCCGCTAATCGCGCCGTCGATCCTGGCCGCCGACTTCTCCCGGCTGGCCGACGAAGTGGCGGCCGTCAAAGGCGCCGACTGGGTGCACGTCGACGTGATGGACAACCACTTCGTGCCGAACCTGACGATCGGCCTGCCGGTGGTGGAAAGCCTGCTGCCCCAAACCGACATTCCGATGGACTGCCATCTGATGATCGACAACCCCGACAGATGGGCTCCGCCGTACGCCGAGGCGGGCGCCTACAACGTCACGATCCATGCCGAGGCCACCGACAACCCCGTCGGCGTGGCCCGCGACATCCGCGCCGCGGGCGCCAAGGCAGGCATATCCGTCAAACCGGGCACCCCGCTCGAGCCCTATCTCGAGATCCTGCCGGAGTTCGACACGCTGCTGATCATGTCCGTCGAACCGGGGTTCGGCGGCCAGAAGTTCATCCCCGAGGTGCTGCCGAAGGTCGCCATCGCCCGCAGGCTGGTCGACGCGGGCGAGTTGACCATCCTCGTCGAGATCGACGGCGGCATCAACGCCGAGACCATCGAGGACGCCGCCGCGGCCGGGGTGGACTGCTTCGTCGCGGGATCGGCCGTCTACAGCGCGGAGGATCCCGCCGCCGCCATCGAAGCGCTGCGCAGGCAGGCTGCCGGAGCGTCGCACCACCTGCGGCTATGAACTTCGACGCCGCGATGCGGCTGGCAATCGAGCAAGCCGAGAGAGTCAAGGGCGGCACCTATCCGAATCCGCCTGTCGGCGCGGTCATCCTGAACCGCGACGGCGAGGTGGTAGGTGTGGGCGCAACGGAGCCGACCGGTGGCCCACACGCGGAAGTGGTGGCGCTGCAACGCGCGGGTGCACGCGCCGACGGCGGCACCGCGGTCGTCACCCTGGAGCCGTGCAACCATCACGGACGAACCCCGCCGTGCGTCGACGCCCTTCTCGCCGTGGGCATTTCGACCGTTGTGTACGCCGTCGGCGACCCCAACGCCGAGGCCGCAGGGGGAGCGTCGCGGCTGACCGAATCGGGTGTGGATGTCGTCGGTGGTGTTCTCGCCGATGACGTGGCAGGCGGTCCACTGCGCGAGTGGCTGCACAAGCAGCGCACCGGCGTACCGCACGTCACATGGAAGTTTGCGACCAGCGTCGACGGCCGCAGCGCGGCGGCCGACGGCAGCAGCCAGTGGATCACCAGCGAGGCCGCCCGCGCAGACGTGCACCGGCGGCGGGCGGCCTGCGATGCGATCGTCGTCGGCACCGGAACCGTGTTCATCGACGACCCCAAACTCACGGCACGGCTGCCCGACGGCAGCCTCGCCGAGACGCAGCCGCTGCGCGTCGTGGTGGGAGAGCGCGAAATCTCCTCTGAGGCAAACGTACTCAACGACGACACGCGGACGATGGTCATCCGCACCAGGGATCCGCACGAAGTCATCAAGGCGCTCTCGGACCGAACCGATGTGCTCATCGAGGGCGGCCCGACGTTGGCGGGCGCCTTCCTGCGGGCGGGAGCCATCAACCGGATATTGGCCTACGTCGCGCCGATCCTGTTGGGCGGGCCGATCACCGCGGTCGACGACGTCGGAGTCCTGTCCATCGCCCACGCACAACGCTGGCGATTCGACGGCATCGAGCCGATCGGACCCGACCTTCTGCTCAGTCTGGTTCCTGAGTAGCCGGCTCGTCGCCCATGTCCAGTGGCCGGTGCTCGATCAGGTCGCGGATCCCGCCGGCGCCGAGGCGTTCCCGGAACGCAGCCACCGTGTAGCCGATGACCGTCGCGTCGGTGCGGGCCCGAGCTGTCGCAGAACGCGGCATGTGGAACAGTGGTCCGAGTTCGCCGAAATAGTCTCCTCGTTCTGCGACCCAGAGCAGTTCCTCACCGCCACCGGCCAATTCGCGCATGATCTCGACCTCACCGGAGGACACGACGTAGATGCAATCGCCCATCGTGCCCTCTTCGAACAGCACCTCGCCCGCTTCCAGCGGGGCCGTCGCCGGCGGCCGGTTTGATTCCGCGAAATCCGGCACGAGCTCCACAACGCGATCGGCCAGCGGGAGAATCCGGCTGTCGTGGGTCGCGACGACCACCATCCGGTCACCCGAAGCAAGCTCGCGGATCAGCCGCAGCACCTCCTCGACCTGGATGAAATCGAGATGCGCGGTCGGCTCGTCGGCGACGATCAGCGGCGGGTCCAATGCGATCGCCCGCGCGACTGCCACGCGCTGCTGCTGACCGCCACTGAGATCACTTGGCCGGTGGGTCATCCGGTCTTCGAGTCCCACGCGGGCCAGCAGCTGTTCCGCCTTCTCATGCGCCGCACTCCGCGACATGTGCGCCGAGCGGAGGGGCACCATCACGTTCTCGAGCGCAGTCAGGCTCGGCACCAGGTTGAACGCCTGGAACACGATGCCAACCGTTTCGCGCCGGTACTTCGACAACGCCTTGGCGTCGAGCGAGGTGACGTCGACATCGCCGAACTTGATGGCCCCCGAGGTCGGTCTCAGAATTCCGCCGAGGCACGACAGCAACGTGGTCTTCCCACAACCACTGGGGCCCAGCAGGATTACCAATGACCCGGCCGCCACGTCGAGATTGAACCCGTCGAGGGGGCGCACCGCGTATCCGCCGCTGGAGTACTCCACCACCAGGTCCTGAATGCTGAGATCGCCCATGGCTCAAGGACCTCCGAACGCCATGGCGGGGTCGACGGACACCGCACGATGCAGCCCGGTGCCGCTGGCGATCAATCCGAAGACGACCGCGATCACGGGCAGGATGACATAGGCGTAGCCGGGGACGATGACCTGCATCGGGAAAATCGGTCCGAGCAGCGCCGAGAGTACAACGCCGACGACGACGGCCGACAGTGCCACCACGATGGCCTGCAGGGCCAGCCCGGCGGCGATCGAACCGGTCGGCACGCCAATCGCCTTGTACACCGCGAAGTCTCGCAGACGTTCCAGCGCGGACAGATAGATCACCGACCCGACGATCAGGGCCGCGACGACCCAGAGCAGTATCGCCACGATCGTGATGGAGTTGACCGCGACCTTCAGTGGCCGAAGCAGGTCGGCCACCGCACCGTCCCGGTCGATCGCCTTGTAACCCGGCGGCACCTGTTCGAGCGTGCCTCGGATCCCTATCGACGCGACCAACGGTTGGCCGCCGTATACCAACTGTTGCGCGCCCTCCGTGGTGAGGAAGATGTTGGGTAGGTTGGCCAGCGCCGTGGAGTTCTCCACGATGCCCACGATGCGCAGCCTCCGCGAAGCGATCTGGATGTCCTCACCCGCGTTGCGCCCAAGCGTGCTCGAGACCGCGACCTCGTTCGGGTTCGCCGGAGGACGGCCCTCGGACAGGACGGGCATCCCCGGCCCGCGTTCCGGAGCGCCGAACAGGTCGGCGTTGCGTGTCGCGTCACCCAGCGTGACCGTGCCGCCGGCGTACACCAGTGGGGCTGCGGCCTGCACGCCGGGGGCAGCGGCGATCCGGCCGAGGTCGGTTGGCGCGAACGGCGTCGCCCCGACGAACGGGCCGGACGCACCGTCCTTGACGAGAAACACGTCGACTCCCAGCGAGTCGACAGTCCGTCGTGCCTCGGTTCGAAAGCCGTTCGCCAGCCCGGTCAGGACAAGCGTCATGGCGAAGATGATGGCCGTGGAAAGGACTGCGATGACGAAACGCCGCTTTCGCCACTGCATGTCGCGCAGCGCGGCCAACAGCATGTGTGCGACGTTACCGACGCCCGAGCGGTTGCGGGCCGGGTTTGGCTACGACGTCTCAGCGACCCGCTGCGAACGTGCCGACCAATGTGTTGCAGAACGCGGGCAGATCGTCGGGTTTGCGACTGGACACCAACGTATTCGGTCCGCGTGGGCAGACAACGACTTCTTCGTCGACCCAGTTGGCGCCTGCGTTGACCAGATCCGTGCGCAGGCTCGGCCATGACGTGATCATCCGGCCCCGCACGACGTCGGCGTCGATCATCGTCCATGGCGCGTGGCAGATGGCCGCGACCGGCCGGCCGGAGTCGAAGAAACTCCTGGTGAACTGGACCGCAGATGGCTGACCGCGAAGAAAGTCGGGGTTCGCGACGCCGCCGGGAAGCACCAGGCCGTCGTAATCGGAGGCGGTGACGGCGTCGGTCGCCGTGTCCGCCTCGAACGTGTCTGCCGGGGTCAAGTGGTTGAACGCTTGAATCTTGCCGACCTCCGTGGACACCAATTCGGGTGTCCCGCCTGCCTCTTCAATGGCCTTCCACGGCTCCGTGAGTTCGACCTGCTCGACGCCTTCCGGCGCGACCAAGAATGCGATGCGCTTGCCTTGCAATGTTGTCGGCATCGTTGCCTCCTTTCGGATCGCTCGCTTATCCGCCGCATACCCATGTGGGCGGGGCGGCAATCAGGGGCCCGTGCCGGCAGCGCTAGTCGATGGTGAGCTCGCGACCCTCGATCACGTCGCGTACCCCGGCCGGTCCGAGCCGCGCGCGGAATGCCTTCCCCGTGTACCCGATGACCTCGGCGGCGGTGCGTGCTCGAACGGTCGCCGATCGCGGAAGTCCGAACAGTGTGGCGATCTCACCGAAATAGTCTCCTGCGGTCGCGACGCGCAGCAGTTCCTCACCGCCGTCGGCCAATTCGCGGACGATGTCCAGTTCGCCCTCGCTCACAACGTAGATGAGGTCACCCATCGAGCCCTGCTCGAACAGCACCGAGCCAGGGGAGAGCCGGACGGTCTCGGGCGGGCCGTCCGTTGACGCGACATGCGGCACCAGTTCCACGACGCGGTCGGCCAGCGGAAGCATGCGGGTGTCGTGGGTTGCCACGACGACCATCCGCTCCCCGGACGCGAGTTCGCGGATCAGTCGCAGCACCTCCTCGACCTGGATGAAGTCCAAGTGCGCGGTCGGCTCGTCGGCCAGGATCAACGGCGGATCCAGAGCGATCGCGCGGGCGACGGCGACGCGTTGTTGCTGTCCGCCGCTCAGGTCGCCGGGGCGGTGCCGCATCCGGTCCTTCAGGCCAACCCGCTCCAGCAGCTCGGTGGCTCGCTGGCGTGCCTGGCGGGCCTTCATTCCCGCCGCCTCCATCGGAACCATCACGTTCTCCAGCGCGGTGAGGCTGGCAAGCAGGTTGAAGGCCTGGAACACGATGCCGACCGTGCGGCGCCGGTACATGGTGAGGTCGTGGGCGTCGAGGCCGGTGACATCGACGTCGTCGAGCGCGATCCGGCCCGACGTCGGGCGAAGGATTCCGCCCAGGCACGACAACAGCGTGGTCTTGCCGCAGCCACTCGGGCCGAGCAGCAGTGCCAGTGAGCCCGCCTTCACCTCGAGATC
The DNA here is from genome assembly GCA_963813275.1 of uncultured Actinomycetota bacterium. Lineage (GTDB taxonomy): Bacteria > Actinomycetota > Actinomycetes > Mycobacteriales > Mycobacteriaceae > Mycobacterium. The sequence goes on from CAWEYH010000014.1 coordinate 1,659,646, forward strand.
GAGGCCGTCGATCGGGCGGACCGCGTACCCGCCGCTCGAGTACTCGACCACCAGATCGTTGATGCGCAGATTGCCCATCGGTCACGGCCCCCCGAAGGCGAGCGCGGGATCGACCGTCACCGCTCGCCGCAACCCTGCAACGCTCGCCACCAGGCCGATCAGCACCGCGACGACCGGCAACAGCAGGAACGCCGATATCGGCACCACCACGCGCATCGGAAACACCGGCACGAGCAACAGTGACAGCAGACCGCCCAACACCGCGGCGACGACCGCAACGAGGACGGCCTGCAGACACAGCCCCGCGAGCACCGAGCGCGTCGACACGCCAACCGCCTTGAGCACAGCGAAATCCCGGGTGCGCTCGAGTGCCGAGAGGTAGATGACCGACCCGACGATCAGCGCCGCGACCACCCACAACAGCACCGCTATCAACGTGATCGCGGAGACGGCCGCCTTCATCGGCCGCATCAGGTCGTCGATGGCGCCTGCGCGGTCGATGGAGCGAAAGCCGTCGGGTATCTCCGCAGGCGTGCCGCGGATGCCAACCGACGACACGATGGGTTGACCGGCGTAGCCGACCTGCTGTGCGCCTTCGAGCGTCATGAACACGTTGGGTTGGCCAGCGAGAGCTGTCGAGTCGTCGACGATGCCGACGACTTTCGTTGAAAGCGAGCCGATTTCGAGCGTCTCGCCGACCTTTCTGCCCACCGTGCTGGAAACGGCGGCCTCCTCGGCGTTGGATGGTGCGCGGCCCGTGCTGATCGCAGGCATGCCCGGGCCCTGTGCCGGCGCGCCGAACATGTTCACATTGCGTGTGGAATCGCCGTCCGGGGCGGTCGTCGTCGTGAAGGCCAGCGGTGCCGCAGCCGTGACGCCGGGAATCCTTGCGATCGAAGCGACTTCGGCTTCGGGAAACGGTGGCGAGCCGACGAACGGTCCCGCCGGTCCCGACCGCACGATGTAGGCATCGAAGCCCAGTGCGTCCACTGTGTCGTTGGCTTCAACGCGGAAGCCATTGGACAGGCCGGTGAGAACGAGGGTCATCGCAAAGACCAGGCTGGTGCCGACGATCGCGATGACGAAGCGTCGTCTTCGCCATTGCAGGTCGCGCAGCGTGACCCTGAGCATGCGGTGACGCTACCGAGATCGGGTCGGTTTTCGCCGGATGTTTGCCTGATGGACACGAATGTGACGAAAACGACTGTGAAACATCGCCTGTCGTGACCCCGGTTCCGTCAGACGGGGCCGGTAGACTCACGACAGAGCCCGGCATCGGGCCTGGTACATCGCGCTTTCACCGACGAGTTGCGCTGGTGAGCACGAACAAAGGAAATAGAGCATGACTGCTATGCAGGACTGGCTCAATATTCGCCCTTTCGACCCCCGAAACCTCAAGGCCCTGATCTGCGACGCGTTGGGCGTCGGCGAGGAAGAAATAGCCGACGTGACCGCTGAGCCGCGGCTGATTCAGCGCGGCGTCGAGCGCTGCTGATCTCTAGCGCGGTGGCCGGTGCCGTCCCGGCGGCGTGCTGTGTATCGCCTGCGTCGGGGCGTCGATCAACGCGGTCGGCGCGTCGTCGGCCTCGTCGGCCGAGGTGAATTCCTCAGGCTCCTCGGCGTGCTCCTTGCGCCCGCTGATGAACAGGGCCACAACGGCGCCGACGACGCAGACGATCGCGGTGATTGCGAACATCTCGCCGTACTGCATGGCGAACGCGGTCTTGTACTTCGCCGCCTGGGCGGCCAGTCTCGCAGCCAGGTTGTTGGCGGGCGGGTTGGGCAGCGAGGCCAGGATCTGGTTGAAGCGGTACAGGCCCCATGCGCTCAGGGCCGCGATACCGATCAGCATGCCGATCATCCGCGCCACCACGACGGCGGCCGAGGCGATGCCGTGTTGAGCCGACGGCACCACCCGCAGGGTCGCCGACGTCAGCGGGCCGATGACCAGTCCCAGCCCCAGGCCGGCGATCGCCAGGTCGGTGTCGAGCACCGGCAGCGTGAACAGCTTGAGGTCATGCCGCGCGGCAAGCAGATCGACCGGCCACTGGGCGATCAGGTAGTAGCCGCCTGCGGCGATCAGCAGACCCGCGCAGGCCACCGCCCGGTCGCCGACCCGGGTGGCGATCCAGCCGCCGAGCAGTGCGCCGATGGGCAGCGCTATCAGGAAGCGCAGCAGCAGAAACGCCGCATCGTTCTGGTCCTGCCCGAGCACGCCCTGACCGAACAATTCGACGTTGACGAGCGTCACCATCAGGGCGGCGCCCGCGGCCAGCGACGCCACCAGCGCGGCCAGGAATGGTCGGAAGTGCACCCCGGCCGGCTCGATCAGCCGGGTCTTCGCGAAGCGCTCCCACACGAAGAACGCCACCGCGGCGACCAGTGCCGCGATCAGCAGCGGCGGACCGTAGGACGGCAGAACCTGCTTACCGTCCGGCGCCGGGTTGTACATACCGACGACCATCAGCCCGAGCGTGATGGCCAGCAGCACGCCGCCGATGACGTCCACCTTTTCCGGGTGCTCGTTCTTCATTCGCTTGGGCAGGCTGAAGTGGATCATCGCCATCGCGATGACGGCCAGCGGCACGTTCACCCAGAACACGGACTGCCAGTGGTGGAACACCCAGACCAGCGCGATGCCGTACATCGGCCCGAGCACGCTGCCCAGTTCCTGTGCTGCGCCGATCCCACCGAGCACACCGGCCCGGTTGCGGGCCGCCCACAGGTCCGCCGCCAGGGCCAGCGTCACCGGTAGCAGCGCACCGCTGGCCGCGCCCTGGATGACGCGCCCGACGACGAGCATCGTGAGATCGGTCGACATCGCCGTGATGACGGAGCCGATTGCGAAGCCCGCGAGGCTGACCTGCAGCAGCATCTTGCGGCCGAAGCGGTCCGACGCCCGGCCGAGCAGCGGCATCGCCGCGATGTAGCCGAGCAGATAGCCGGTGACGATCGGCGTCACGCGCTGGATCTGATTGATCGCGATCCCGACGTCGGACATGATGTCGCGGATGATCGAAACCACGACGTAGGTGTCGAGTGCGCCGAGCAGCACCGCGAGTGCACCCGCGCTGATCGCGATTCTGCGGCTCCGGCCCGCGTGAGCCGGTGCTGCGTTCGTCATCACACGGCGGGCTTGGTGACGGCGACCGGCTTGTCCCAATCAGACAGCGTCATCTGAACGCTCTTGCCCGACGCCGGCTCCAACTTCGCCTGGACGAGCTTGTGGTCGCCGTCCTTCTCGATCCACGCCGTGCCGGGAATCGGGCCCGTCGCCTTGATCGGCGGGGCGATCTTGTTGACGGCATCGGCGCTGACCTGACCGGTGACCTTGACGGTCTCGATGCCGTTGATCGTCTCGGTGCCGTCGGACTTCGGGTCGCTGAAGCTGGCGAGGACGTTGGCCAGCCCGGTGTCGGGGTTCAAGATGGCCGAGATGTCGTAGACGTCGGCGGCGGGACCCATGTCGATGTAGCTGTCGCCGGAAAGCGCGACGTAGAGCGTGCTGTCGAAGACGACGAAGTTCGCGTCCACGTCGCTGCCCTGGAAGATGAGCTTGGCGTTGCCCTGGGCGGCGACGGCCGGAGTCTGGCTCAGGTCGCCGGTGAGGGTCTTGATGGGCAGGTCCTGGAGGTCACCTTCCACCGTCAGTACCAGGTGCACGCTCTTGAGGTTGCGGGTCGCACTGTTGGAGTCCTTGAGCAGCGTCGCGGCGTCAGGCAGCGATCCGGATGACTTCTCCGATGACGACGAACAGCCTGCAATGAGGACTGCGGCTGCGAAAAGTGCGGTGAGGATTGGCCAAAGAGATCGGACTGCGTTTTTAGGGCGCGTCTGCATGAGTGCATCGTAGAGGGTGGCTCTGCGTACCCTGATTTGCGTGTTCACCGGAATCGTCGAAGAGCTGGGCGAAGTCGTCGGCAAAGAGGACCTCGCGGATGCCGCCCGCTTTGTCATCCGCGGACCGGTCGTCACCGCCGACGCAGGCCACGGGGATTCCATCGCGGTCAACGGCGTCTGCCTGACGGTGGTTGAGGTGCTGGGCGGCGGTGAGTTCAGCGCCGATGTGATGAAGGAGACATTGGACCGGTCGAGCCTGCGGGGCCTTGGCGTCGGCAGCCGGGTCAACCTGGAACGGGCGGCGGCGGTGAACAGCCGGCTGGGCGGGCACATCGTCCAGGGCCATGTCGACGGAACCGGACATGTGATTGCGCGCACACCCGTCGGCGAGCACTGGGAGGTGGTGCGGATAGCGCTGCCCACGGCGCTGTCGCGCTACGTCGTCGAGAAGGGGTCGATCACCGTCGACGGGGTGTCGTTGACCGTTTCCGGGCTCGGCCACGACTGGTTCGAGGTGTCGCTGATTCCCACCACCCTCGGGCTGACCACGCTTGGCCAGGCGAAGGTCGGCACCCCGGTCAATCTCGAGGTCGACGTCATCGCGAAGTACGTCGAGCGCCTCATGCTGGGCAGAGACTGAGAGAAGAGCGAATTCTCAGCGCGTGGAATTGGCAGGCGCGATAATAGCTGCGGGCCGGGTCTAACCGAAGGATGCATTCAATGAAGAAGCTGGCAGCAGCGCTGTTGACGGCCGCCGCCGCGGCGGTCGCACCGATTGCCATCGCGCCGGTGGCGCAGGCCGACATCTGTGCGGGCGCCCACGGACGCCATGTCGGGGTAGGTGGCTGCACGAACGTCGCCGGTGACGTCGCCACCGGTGTGGCCATCGCCGCGGCGACCGACCCGTACGTCCCGGGTGAGGTCCCTTGCTACACGGTCGAGGGTGTGCCGTACTACACGCCTCCGGGCGACCCCTGCTGACGGACCCTCAGCAGGCAGCTGGCAATAATCGCCACTTCGCCGTGGTTCATACTGGAAACGGCGACGATGGTTCTGTCCGGAACCGGCAAGGGTGGCGATGATGACGAGGTTGGACTCCGTCGAACGGGCGGTTGCCGACATCGCGGCGGGTAAGGCCGTCGTCGTCATCGATGACGAGGACCGCGAGAACGAGGGCGACCTCATCTTCGCGGCCGAGAAGGCGACACCCGAACTCGTTGCTTTCATGGTCCGCTACACGTCGGGCTATCTGTGCGTGCCACTCGACGGCGCGATCTGCGACAAGCTCGGCCTGCTGCCGATGTATGCGGTGAACCAGGACAAGCACGGCACCGCCTACACCGTGACCGTCGACGCGAAAGAGGGTGTCGGCACCGGAATCTCGGCGTCGGATCGCGCGACGACCATGCGGCTGCTCGCCGACCCGAACAGTGTCGCAGGCGACTTCACGCGTCCTGGCCACGTTGTTCCGCTGCGGGCCAAGGACGGCGGGGTGCTACGCAGGCCGGGGCACACCGAGGCGGCCGTCGACCTGGCCCGGTTGGCCGGTCTGCAGCCGGCAGGCGCGATCTGCGAGATCGTCAGCCAGAAGGACGAGGGCGCGATGGCGCAGACCGATGAGCTTCGGGTCTTCGCCGACGAGCACGATCTCGCGCTGATCTCCATCGCCGAACTCATCGAGTGGCGTCGCAAGCACGAAAAGCACATCGAGCGAGTCGCCGAGGCCCGGATCCCGACCCGGCACGGCGAGTTCCGTGCGGTCGGTTACAGCAGCATCTACGAGGATGTCGAGCACGTCGCGCTGGTCCGTGGTGACATCGCGGGACCGCACGCCGACGGGCACGACGTGCTGGTGCGGGTGCACTCCGAGTGCCTGACCGGTGACGTGTTCGGCTCCCGCCGCTGCGACTGCGGCCCGCAACTGGACGCCGCATTGGCGATGGTGGCCAGGGAGGGCCGCGGCGTGGTGCTCTACATGCGCGGTCATGAGGGCCGCGGTATCGGGCTGATGCACAAGCTGCAGGCCTACCAACTGCAGGACGCCGGCGACGACACCGTCGACGCGAACCTCAAGCTGGGCCTGCCCGCCGATTCGCGCGACTACGGCATCGGCGCGCAGATCCTGGTCGACCTCGGTGTGAGGTCGATGCGGCTGCTCACCAACAACCCCGCCAAGCGCGTCGGTCTCGACGGCTACGGCCTCCACATCATCGAGCGTGTACCGCTGCCGGTGCGGGCCAACGCCGAGAACATCCGGTACCTGATGACCAAGCGCGATCGGATGGGTCACGACCTGAGCGGACTCGACGACTACGACGAAGTCGTGCCGGGCGAGTTCGGCGGGGCGCTGTGACAAAATCAGGCCGAGTGAGCGGCTCGCGCGGAGCCCGAAATTGAGCGGAGGCGCGGGAGTTCCCGACCTGCCACAGCTCGACGCGTCTGGCATAACGCTGGCGATTGTGGCCAGCACCTGGCACGAGAAGATCTGCGACGCACTGCTCGACGGGGCCCGCAGGGTGGCCGTCGGCGCAGGCATCGACAACCCGACCGTCGTGCGAGTGCTCGGCGCGATCGAGATCCCGGTGGTCGCGCAGGTATTGGCGGCCGACCATGACGCCGTCGTCGCACTCGGGGTGGTAATCCGCGGCGAGACACCGCATTTCGACTATGTCTGCGACGCTGTTACCCAGGGTTTGACGCGAGTGTCCCTGGATTCCTCCACCCCGGTCGCCAACGGGGTGCTGACCACCAACACCGAGCAGCAGGCGCTCGCCCGCGCTGGCCTGCCCGACTCGACAGAGGACAAGGGCGCGCAGGCCGCAGCGGCCGCGTTGTCCACCGCGCTGACGCTGCGCGACCTGCGCCGGCGGTCATGAGCGACGACTGGGATCTCGAGGTACGGCCGCATCTCACACCGTATTTCGCGTACGGCGCGGCGGCGGTGATCGTCACCGCCCATGTCGCCGTCGGTGTGCTGCTGAAGATCTCGTCGACAGGGGTGATCTTTCAGACCGCCGACCAGGTGGCGATCGCTCTGCTCGGTGTCGTGATCGGCGGCGTGGTGCTGCTGTTCGCCCGGCCGCGGCTGCGCTTGGGCGCTGCGGGGGTGGCGGTGCGGAATCTGTTCGGCTACAAGCTGATTCCGTGGTCCGATGTCATAGGCGTGACATTCCCGGTCGGCGCCCGGTGGGCGCGGGTGGACCTGCCCGACGACGAGTACATTCCGGTGATGGCCATCCAGGCCGTCGACAAGGAACGTGCCGTCGACGCGATGGACCGCGTCCGCGGTCTGGTGGCCCGCTACCGGCCCGACATCAGCCCACGCTGAGCGACATCGCGACCTCGTCGCGCCTGCCTGCGTTGTCGTCTGCCACCATGGCGAACCCGAGGCTCTCGTAGACGCCCCTTGCGACCGCGTTGTCGACCGCCACCCGAAGCGTGACGAAACGTGCCTGCCGATCGCGTGCCCAGTCCACCGCCGCGGCGACCAGCGGTCGCGCCAACCCGTGGCCGCGTGCGGCCGGATCGAGCCAAAGTGAGTACAGGTAAACGGTTTCGGCGTTCTCCTGCTGTGCGGCTATCAGCCCCACTGGTCGGTCGTCGAGCAGCGCGGCGAACTGCGCGTGCTCGCGGAGCCGCCTGCGCCACTGCGCGGCGGTGAATGACGACTCGAGCCGGAACTGCGGGTCCTCGGCGCCGAGGGAGTCCGTCAGCGCCCGCAGCCGGACAGTGGCGAACAACCTCCAGTCCGATTCGGTCAGCCGGGCGACTCGCGCGCTCACCTGGGCTCCTCGGCACCGTGTCCGGCCAGCACCGATGGGACCTTCGTCGGCGGGCCCGTCGCCTTCTGCAGGGAGAGGGTCCGCATCACTCGACGGTAGATCATCAGGGTCGTGCGACGACGGCAGTAACCTGGAATCCGTGCCCGATCCAGCGACGTACCGACCGGCGCCCGGGTCGATCCCCGTCGAACCCGGCGTCTATCGGTTCCGCGATCCGCATGGCCGCGTCATCTACGTCGGCAAAGCCAAGAGCCTGCGCAGCCGGCTGAACTCCTATTTCGCCGATATCTCCGGGTTGGCGCCCAGGACGCGTCAGATGGTGATGGCCGCGGGCAGCGTCGAGTGGACGGTGGTGAACACCGAAGTCGAGGCGCTGCAGCTGGAGTACAACTGGATCAAGGAATTCGATCCGCGGTTCAACATCCGCTACCGCGACGACAAGTCCTACCCGGTGCTCGCGGTGACGCTGAACGAGGAATATCCGCGGCTGATGGTCTACCGCGGGCCGCGCCGCAAAGGTGTCCGCTATTTCGGACCCTATTCGCACGCCTGGGCCATCCGCGAGACGCTCGACCTGCTCACCAGGGTGTTTCCGGCCCGCACATGTTCGGCGGGGGTGTTCAAGCGGCACAAGCAGATCGACAGGCCGTGCCTGTTGGGCTACATAGACAAGTGCTCAGCGCCGTGCATCGGCCGTGTCTCCGCCGAAGAGCACCGAAAGATCGTGCTGGATTTCTGCGATTTCCTGGCCGGAAAGACAGACCGGCTGGCGCGCGACATGGAACGCGAGATGAACGAGGCCGCCGCTCGACTCGACTTCGAGCGGGCGGCACGACTGCGGGACAACATCTCCGCGCTGAAGCGTGCGCTGGAGAAGCAGACGGTGGTGTTCGGCGACGGCACCGACGCCGACGTGGTGGCCTTCGCCGACGACGAGCTCGAGGCCGCCGTTCAGGTGTTCCACGTCCGCGGCGGACGTGTGCGCGGCCAGCGCGGCTGGGTCGTCGAAAAGTCCGGCGATCCCGAGGATTCCGGCCAAGGGCATCTGGTCGAACAGTTTCTCACTCAGTTCTACGGAGACCAGGCCGAGTTGAACGCCGGAACCGACGAGGCGACGAACCCGGTGCCACGCCAGATCCTGGTGCCGGTCCTGCCGCCGAACGCCGACGAGTTGGAAACCTGGCTGTGCCACCTGCGCGGATCACGGGTGGCACTCCGAGTTCCGCGACGCGGCGACAAGCGAGCGCTGGCAGAGACGGTCAAGCGGAACGCACAGGACGCGCTGACACAGCACAAGCTCAAGCGGGCCGGCGACTTCACCGCGAGATCTGCTGCGCTGCAGAGCATTCAGGAGGCACTCGGGCTGGCCGACGCTCCGCTACGCATCGAATGTGTCGACATCAGTCACGTTCAGGGCACCGACGTGGTGGCGTCCCTCGTGGTGTTCGAGGATGGTCTGCCGCGCAAGTCGGACTACCGGCATTACGCGATCCGGGAGGCTGCCGGTGACGGGCGGTCCGACGATGTGGCCTCCATTGCCGAGGTGACGCGCCGACGGTTCGCCAGGCACGTCTCCGATCTGCAGAACGCCAGTGTGCTTACCGCCGAGGGAAAATCGCGCCGGTTCGCGTATCCACCGAATCTCTACGTGGTCGACGGCGGCGCCCCACAGGTCAATGCGGCGGCAGCGGTACTCGAAGAGCTGGGCGTGACCGACGTCGCCGTCATCGGGCTGGCGAAACGGCTCGAAGAGGTTTGGGTGCCGTCGGAGCCCGACCCGGTGATCATGCCCCGCAACAGTGAGGGCCTTTATCTGCTGCAGCGGGTGCGCGACGAAGCGCACCGATTCGCGATCACCTACCACAGAAGCAAACGGTCCAAGCGCATGACGGCCTCGGCGCTGGACGCGGTGCCAGGGCTCGGGGAGCACCGGCGGAAGGCGCTGGTCACCCATTTCGGCTCGGTTGCCAGGCTGAAGCAGGCCAGCGTCGAGGAGATCACCTCGGTACCGGGCATCGGGGTCACCACCGCGAAGGCCGTCCTGGAAGCACTCGGCGTACCGGACGATTCGACCGCGCCCGCTGCGGTAATCGGCGATGATCAGAGCAGGGCATCTGGATGACGGATCAAGGAACTGGCGAGGACTTGCGGGGGCGTGACGCGACCCGCGACACCGACGCGGAATCGGGAATCGACGTCGTCCTTGTCACCGGGCTCTCCGGTGCGGGCCGCGGGACCGCTGCCAAGGTGCTCGAGGACCTCGGCTGGTATGTCGCCGACAACCTGCCGCCCGAACTGATCGCCCGCATGGTCGATCTCGGTCTGGCGGCGGGCTCGCGTATCACCCAACTGGCGGTGGTGATGGACGTGCGGTCGCGCGGTTTCACCGGCGACTTGGACTGGGTGCGTACGGATTTGGCGACCCGTAACATCACGCCGCGGGTGTTGTTCCTGGAGGCCTCCGACGACATTCTGGTGCGTCGCTACGAACAGAATCGCCGAAGTCACCCGCTGCAGGGCAACCAGACGCTCGCCGAGGGCATCGCAGCCGAGCGCGCCATGCTGGCACCCGTACGGGCCACGGCCGACCTGATCATCGACACCTCGGCACTGTCCGGTGCCCGCACTGCGGGAAACCATCGAAGGGGCGTTCGGCGGTGAGACCGTCGCGGACACCAGCGTCACCGTGGAGTCCTTCGGCTACAAGTACGGCTTGCCGATGGATGCCGACACCGTGATGGACGTCCGCTTCCTGCCGAACCCGCACTGGGTGGATGAGCTACGGCGGCACACCGGCCAGCATCCAGCCGTGCGTGAATACGTGTTGAGCCAGCCCGGCGCGGCGGAGTTCCTCGACACCTACCATCGACTGCTGGACCTCGTCATCGAGGGATATCGCCGGGAGGGAAAGCGCTACATGACCGTCGCCATCGGCTGCACGGGCGGCAAACATCGCAGTGTTGCGATGGCCGAGGCGCTGGCGGGCCGGTTGCAGGGCGGTGACCAGCTGACGGTGCGGGTCTTGCACCGGGATCTGGGCCGCGAATGAGCGCACGCATCGTCGCGTTGGGCGGCGGCCACGGGCTCTACGCCACGCTGTCGGCGGCTCGCAGGCTCACTCCGCATGTCACCGCGGTGGTCACAGTCGCCGACGACGGCGGATCCTCGGGCCGGCTGCGCGGGGAACTCGACGTCGTTCCACCGGGTGATCTGCGAATGGCATTGGCGGCCTTGGCATCCGACAGTCCGCACGGCCGGCTCTGGGCGACGATTCTTCAGCACCGGTTCGGCGGCAGCGGTGCATTGGCAGGTCATCCCATCGGCAACCTGCTGCTGGCCGGACTCAACGAGGTGCTAGCCGATCCCGTTGCGGCACTTGATGAGTTGGGGCGCATCCTCGGCGTCAAGGGCCGGGTGTTACCGATGTGCCCGATCGCTCTGCAGATCGAAGCGGATGTCGCTGGCCTGGAGTCGGATCCGCGGATGAGCCGGGTGATCCGCGGGCAGGTGGCGATCGCCACCACCCCGGGCAAGGTCCGCAGGGTGCGGCTGCTGCCGATCGACCCGCCGGCCACCCGGCAGGCGGTGGACGCGATCATGAACGCCGACCTGGTGGTGCTCGGCCCCGGATCGTGGTTCACCAGTGTCATCCCGCATGTCCTGGTGCCGGAACTGGCCGCCGCGCTGCAGGCCACCCCCGCCCGTCGGGCGCTCGTGCTCAACCTGGTCGCCGAGCCGGGTGAGACGGCCGGGTTCTCCGTGGAGCGGCACATCCATGTGTTGTCCCAGCACGCGCCGGGTTTCACGGTGAACGAGATCGTCGTAGACGCAGCTCGGGTGCCCGGTGAGCGGGAGCGGGAACAGCTCAGCCGTACCGCCACTATTCTGGGTGCCACGGTTCAGTTTGCTGAGGTGTCCAGACCTGGTACACCTTTACATGACCCGGCAAGGTTGGCCGCGGCGTTGGAGGGTGTCCGCCTGAGGGGGATGAAACCTGGCGAGCCTCTCCAGCAGCCGACGGTTCCCACACCCGCCAGGACAGTTAACGGACCGAGAGGTGACGACTCGTGGCGATGACAGCCGAGGTCAAGGACGAGCTGAGCCGCCTAGTGGTCAATTCGGTCAGCGCGCGCCGTGCCGAGGTTGCGTCGTTGCTGCGGTTCGCAGGCGGATTGCACATCGTGTCGGGCCGCGTCGTCGTCGAGGCCGAGGTCGACCTCGGCATCATCGCCCGACGGCTGCGCAAGGACATCTTCGACCTGTACGGATACAACGCCGTCGTTCATGTCTTGTCCGCCAGCGGAATTCGCAAGAGCACCCGGTATGTGGTGCGCGTCGCGAAGGACGGCGAGGCGCTGGCCCGTCAGACCGGGCTACTCGATCTTCGGGGCCGTCCGGTGCGCGGCCTGCCTGCACAGGTCGTCGGCGGCAGCGTGGCCGACGCGGAGGCGGCCTGGCGCGGGGCGTTCCTGGCCCACGGATCCCTGACCGAGCCGGGCCGGTCGTCGGCGCTGGAGGTCAGCTGCCCCGGGCCCGAGGCGGCGCTGGCACTCGTCGGCGCCGCACGTCGGCTCGGCGTCAGCGCCAAGGCACGCGAGGTGCGCGGTGCCGATCGGGTCGTGGTGCGCGACGGGGAGGCCATCGGCGCGTTGCTGACCCGAATGGGTGCTCAGGACACCCGGCTGACCTGGGAAGAGCGCCGGATGCGCCGCGAGGTGAGGGCGACAGCCAATCGGCTGGCCAACTTCGACGACGCCAACCTGCGACGGTCGGCCAGGGCGGCGGTGGCGGCCGCGGCCCGAGTCGAGCGGGCGCTGCAGATCCTCGGCGACACCGTTCCCGACCACTTGGCCGCCGCGGGCAAGCTGCGTGTCGAGCACCGCCAGGCGTCGTTGGAGGAGCTGGGCCGGCTGGCAGATCCTCCGATGACGAAAGATGCTGTCGCGGGCCGCATTCGGCGACTGCTGTCAATGGCTGACCGCAAGGCCAAGCAGGAAGGCATTCCCGACACCGAGTCCGCTGTCACGCCGGATCTGCTCGACGACGCCTAGCCGCTGCGGCGTTCACGCGATCGTGATCACCGACAGGTCGCAAGAATTTGATTGACGATGCGTCGCACCTCATTCCGTCGCGCGGGCGCGGGTGCATCGACGCCGTTCGTCCCGAGTACGGGGCTGCGACGGGTAAGCCGGAAGCGGCGCGTAGAGCCGCAAAAGGCCTGTGGTGGAAAAGCTTCCCGGCTTCGCAGTCGGGGCGCCGTCAAAGAGGCGATCACGCGTACGGTGTCCCTGGGCGAAACCGCAAGAGCGAATTGACAACTCGCGCCGGAGGGATTGCGCGGAGCCGGCTACCGGTGTGCCGCGCGCGGGAATGCTCGCTGAGCGGTGCAGTGGTGCGAGCACCCCGGCGTTTCGGCTGGCGAAAGAGCGGTCGGCCCGTCGAAGGCCATATCGACCAGGCGCGGCGCCGCCGACCCGGCAGATATCCGAGGCCAAGCTCACAGCGGCACAGGAGCGGGTGGGCCAACGGTAGCGCCGACGGCGGCCGGCCGAGTTCATGACCGCCGAGTTCTGCGTCGGGGCTGTGAATCTCGCGGCCCAACGACCCTCGAGCAGGTCTCGGCGCAACTACGGTGAGCTGATGCAGACATTGCGAGTCGGCGCCGCCTTTCCCGATCCGCCGTTCAACGGCATGCCGAACGACGGCGGGCTCGATATCGACCTGATGACCGAGATCGCCGAGAAGCTCGGCATGAGTGTCGCATTCGTCGCCTACGAAGGAACCGACTTCAACGGCATCTTCGACGCGCTGAACGCCAAGGTCTTCGACTGCGTGGCCGCGGGCACGACCGTCACCCCGGAGCGGGAGAAGAAGGCGAAGTTCGCCCCGCCCTACCTCATCTCCGGCCAGTCGCTGGCCGTCGACACCGGCAGGCTGCCCAATGTGCACTCGGTCGACGACCTGGAAGGCCTGACGATCGGCGTGCAGCAGGGCAACACCAGCCTCCCGATCGCCGGGAAGCTCGTCGCCGAGGGGAAGGCAGCGCGCGTGCGGGTCTATGACTACGGCAGTATCCGCACGGCGCTGGCCGACCTCACCACCGGCGGTTGCGACGCGTTCATGAAGCTCGCCCCCGTGCTCACCGAGCTCGTCAAGCCGATCACCGGTGTCGAGGTCGTACAGCGCGGCATCTCCGTCGAGAACATCGCCATCGCCGTCGCCCTCGATGACCAGGAACTTTTCTCACGGATCATGGTTGCCCAGGAAGAGTTGAACCAGGACGGGACGTTGCAGCAGTTGCGTCGCAAATGGCTGGGCAACCCGTACACCGACCAGAGCCTGGCAGTGCTCTGACCAGTTCGCGCGTGGCGCGTATCACAGCACTACGCTGGCCATGAGCATCGAGGCAAAAAAGGGAGAGACAAGTGACCATCCGAGTAGGCGTCAACGGCTTCGGCCGCATCGGCCGCAATCTTTACCGGGCCCTGGCGGCACAACAGGCCGAGGGCAAGAGCACCGACATCGAGATCGTCGCCGTCAACGACCTCACCGACAACGCGAGCCTGGCGCACCTGCTGAAGTTCGACTCGATCCTCGGTCGCTACCCCGAGGACATCAGCCTGGAAGGCGACGACACCATCGTTGTCGGCAGCACCAAGATCAAGGCGCTCGAGGTGAAAGAGGGCCCTGCGGCGCTGCCATGGGGTGACCTCGGCGTCGACGTCGTCGTCGAGTCCACCGGCATCTTCACCGACGCCGCCAAGGCCAAGGGGCACCTGGACGCCGGTGCCAAGAAGGTGATCATCTCCGCGCCCGCCAAGGGCGAGGATCTCACCATCGTGCTCGGCGTGAACGACGACAAGTACGACGGCAGCCAGAACATCATCTCCAACGCCTCGTGCACCACGAACTGCCTCGGCCCACTGGCCAAGGTCCTTCACGACGAGTTCGGCATCGTAAGAGGCCTGATGACGACCATCCACGCCTACACCCAGGACCAGAACCTGCAGGACGGTCCGCACAAAGATCTGCGCCGCGCCCGCGCCGCCGCGCTCAACATCGTGCCCACCTCGACGGGTGCGGCAAAGGCCATCGGCCTGGTCATGCCCGAGCTGAAGGGCAAGCTCGACGGCTACGCGCTGCGTGTTCCGATTCCAACGGGATCCGCGACCGACCTGACCGTCGAGCTGAGCAAGGCCCCCGGCGCCGACGAGATCAACGCAGCGATGAAGGCCGCCGCCGAGGGGAGGCTCAAGGGCATCCTCAGGTACTACGACGCGCCGATCGTGTCCAGCGACATCGTCACCGACCCGCACAGTTCGATCTTCGACGCCGGCCTGACCAAGGTGATCGACAACCAGGCCAAGGTGGTGTCCTGGTACGACAACGAGTGGGGCTACTCCAACCGCCTGGTCGACCTGGTCGCGCTTGTCGGCAAGTCCCTCTAGCCCGATGGCCGTCAAGACGCTCGACGACCTTCTCGCAGAAGGGGTTTCGGGCCGGGGCGTACTGGTGCGCTCCGACCTGAACGTCCCGCTCGACGACGACCGCAACATCACCGACCCCGGCCGGATCATCGCTTCGGTGCCCACGCTCAAGGCGCTGTCTGACGCCGGCGCCAAGGTCGTCGTCACCGCGCACCTCGGCAGGCCGAAGGACGGCCCTGACCCGAAGTTCTCGCTGGCGCCCGTCGCGAAGGCGCTGGGGGAGCAGGCTCGGCCGACACGTCCAACTCGCAGGCGATGTGGTGGGGTCCGACGCGCTGGCCCGCGCGGAGGGGCTGACCGACGGCGACGTCCTGCTGCTGGAGAACATCCGGTTCGACCCGCGCGAAACCAGCAAGGACGACAACGAACGCCTCGCGCTGGCCAAGCAGCTGGCCGAACTCGTCGCGGCACCGGACGGCTCGCCGGGCGCGTTCGTGTCCGACGGCTTCGGCGTGGTGCACCGCAAGCAGGCCTCGGTCTACGACGTCGCGACGCTGCTGCCGCACTACGCGGGCGAGTTGGTGGCCGCCGAGATCAAGGTGCTCGAACAGCTGACCAGCTCGACCGAGCGGCCGTACGCGGTGGTGCTCGGCGGCTCGAAGGTGTCCGACAAGCTGGCCGTCATCGAGAACCTTGCCACCAAGGCCGACAGCCTCGTCATCGGCGGCGGCATGTGCTTCACCTTCCTTGCCTCGCAAGGAGTTTCAGTAGGCACCTCGCTGCTGGAAGAGGGCATGATCGACACCTGCCGCGAGCTGCTGGAGACTCACGGCGACGTCATCCACCTGCCCGTCGACATCGTGGTGGCCGACGAGTTCGCAGCAGACTCCCCGCCGGAGCGCGTGCCCGCCGACGAGATTCCGGAAGGAAAGATGGGCCTCGACATCGGGCCTGGTTCTGTGAAGCGGTTCACCAATCTGTTGTCGAACGCCAAGACCATCTTCTGGAACGGCCCGATGGGCGTGTTCGAGTTCCCGGCGTACGCCGCGGGCACCAAGGGCGTCGCGGAGGCGATCATCGCCGCCACCGGCAAAGGCGCGTTCAGCGTCGTCGGCGGCGGCGACTCGGCGGCCGCGGTGCGCCAACTCGGCCTGCCGGAGGACGGCTTCTCACACATTTCGACCGGTGGCGGGGCTTCACTGGAATACCTTGAGGGCAAGACGCTGCCCGGCATCGAAGTCTTGGGAAAGCCCTGAGCCTCCTGGAGGGGAAGTTATGAGCCGCAAGCCGCTGATCGCCGGCAACTGGAAGATGAACCTCAACCACTTCGAAGCGATCGCGCTGGTACAGAAGATCGCCTTCTCGCTGCCGGACAAGTACTTCGACAAGGTCGACGTCGCGGTGGTCCCACCGTTCACCGACCTGCGCAGCGTGCAGACCCTTGTCGACGGCGACAAGCTGCGGCTGACCTACGGCGCACAGGACCTTTCGCCGCACGATTCCGGTGCCTACACCGGCGACATCAGCGGTGCGTTCCTGGCAAAGCTCGGCTGCACGTACGTCGTCGTCGGGCACTCCGAGCGGCGGACCTACCACGCCGAGGACGACGCGCTCGTCGCCGCCAAGGCCGCGGCGGCCTTCAAGCACGAGCTGATCCCGATCATCTGCATCGGCGAGCAGCTCGAGGTGCGTGAGGCGGGCAACCACGTCGAGCACAACGTCGAGATGCTGCGTGGGTCCCTGGCCGGGTTGTCGGCCGAACAGATCGGCCAGGCCGTCATCGCCTACGAACCGGTGTGGGCGATCGGCACCGGCCGGGTGGCCAGCGCCGCCGACGCGCAGGAGGTCTGCAAGGCCATCCGCGACGAACTCGGCAAGCTGGCCGACCCGCAGCTGGCGGCCGGGATCCGGGTGCTTTACGGCGGCTCGGTGAACGCCAAGAACGTGGGCGAGATCGTCGCCCAGGAGGACGTCGACGGCGCGCTGGTCGGGGGCGCGTCGCTCGACGGAGAGCAGTTCGCCACCCTGTCCGCCATCGCCGCTGGTGGGCCGCTTCCTTGAGGAAGCCCGGCAGCCTGTAGTCTGGCTGCCATGCAATTTGCCCTGCAGATCGCGCTGATCGTCACCAGTGTCCTGGTGATCCTGCTCGTCCTGCTGCACCGCGCCAAGGGCGGCGGCCTGTCCACCCTGTTCGGCGGCGGCGTTCAGTCCAGCCTCTCGGGCTCGACGGTGGTGGAGAAGAACCTCGACCGGTTGACGTTGTTCGTCGTCGGCATCTGGCTGGTGTGCATCGTCGCCATCGCGCTGCAGATCAAGTACGCCTAGCGGCTCAGCCGCACATCAAGCGGCCCTGCAACTTGTGTGATTCAGTTACGTATCGCCCGCCTCGGGCTGTCACACGAGAGGCGCCATGAACACTCCGCAAGGCCCGCAGCCGTATCGGCACAACCAACCGCCACCTCCGCCGCAACACGGGCAACCGTACCGGCAACCGCAGCACCGCTATCCGCCGCAACCGCCTCCGCAGCAGTACCGTCCACCCCCACCGCCTCCTGCGCCGCAGTACCGGCAACCGCCGCAGTACGGGCAGCGACCGGCCCCCCAACAGCCGCAGCCGTACGGAAATCCGTACGGGCAGCCCGGTGAAGGGATCGCCGTCAACACCCAGTTCTTCCCGCTGGCGTGGTTGTTGTACTTCTTCAAGCCGAAGATCGCCGTCGACGGTCAGGAGATGCCCGTCACGGCGTGGGGCCGCACTGTGCTGCCTGCCCGTCCGGGCCAACACCAGGTACATGTTCACGTGCCGTACTTTCTGCCCTCGCGGATGGGCCAGGCCGACGCCACCGCGGATGTGCGTCCCGGTCAGGTCGCCGAGCTCGAGTACAAGGCGCCGATGTGGGCGTTCAGCCCGGGGTCGCTGGGTGTCGGTCCGCAGAAGTACAACGGCGTCGGCATCACCATTGCGATAGCGGCGATCCCGATCGCGGTGATCGTCTTGGTGATATTCATCTCCATCCTGTTGGCCGTCTTCTGAGCAGTTCCCGCCCTGCGGGCTGCTTCCGGGTCGCCGATACTGGGGTGATGGTCGAAGGTCCCGACACCTCATTGGCGCCGATCGGCGCTGTGCAGCGCACCAAGGTCGGGCGTGAGGCGACCGAGCCGATGCGCGAGGACATCCGGCTGCTCGGCGCCATCCTGGGTGACACCGTGCGGGAAGAGAACGGCGACGAGGTGTTCGATCTCGTCGAGAGGGCCCGCGTCGAGTCGTTCCGGGTGCGTCGTTCCGAGATCGACCGCGTCGAGTTCGCGGGCATGTTCGACGGCATCGACATCCACAAGGCCATCCCCGTCATCCGGGCTTTCACTCATTTCGCGTTGCTCGCCAACGTCGCCGAGGACATCCACCGCGAACGGCGCCGCGCCGTCCATGTCGCCGCGGGCGAACCGCCGCAGGACAGCAGCCTTGCTTCCACCTATCTCAAACTCGATTCGGCCGACCTCGACGTGCAAACCGTGGCCGAGACGCTGCGCGGTGCACTGGTGTCGCCCGTGATCACCGCACATCCCACCGAAACCCGCCGCCGCACGGTCTTCGACACCCAGCACCGCATCACCGGGCTGATGCGACTGCGCCTGCACGGCCACGCGCACACCGATGATGGCCGCGACATCGAAACCGAACTGCGCCGACATATCCTCACGCTGTGGCAGACCGCGTTGATCCGGTTGTCGCGGTTGAAGATTCAGGACGAGATCGAAACCGGGCTGCGCTACTACCCGGCCGCGTTTCTCGAGGTCATCCCGAAGGTGAACGCCGACGTTCGCGCGGCGCTGCGGGCCCGCTGGCCGGATGCGAATCTGCTCGGCCGAGCCGATCCTGCGGCCGGGATCCTGGATCGGCGGCGACCGCGACGGTAACCCGAACGTCACCGCCGACGTCGTCCGGCTGGCCACATCGAGTGCGGCATACACGGCACTGGCGCACTACTTCGGCGAGATCGCCGCGCTCGAGGAAGAGCTGTCGATGTCTGCGCGTCTGGTGCAGGTGAGCGACGAGCTGGTGGCGTTGGCCGGTGCGTGCGATGAGCCCGCACGTGCCGACGAACCGTACCGGCGGGCGCTGCGGGTCGTCCGCGGCAGGCTCACCGCGACCGCCCAGCAGATTCTGGACCAACAGCCCGAGCACGAGTTGGATCTCGGTCTCCAGCGGTACGCGACGCCGGCCGAGCTGCTGGCCGACCTGGACGTCGTCGACGCGTCGCTGCGGGCCAACGGAAGCGCGGTTCTCGCCGAGGACAGGCTGGTGCGGTTGCGGGAAGCCGTGCGCACCTTCGGTTTTCATCTCTCGGGTCTGGACATGCGGCAGAACTCCGATGTCCACGAGGAGGTCGTTGCCGAGCTGCTGGCGTGGGCAGGCGTGCACCCCGACTATCGGTCGCTGCCCGAACCGGAGCGCGTCGAACTACTGGTGGGCGAACTCGCCACGCGACGGCCCCTGATCGGCGATGGGGCCGAATTGTCCGAGCTCGCCCGCAAGGAGCTCGACATCGCCGCCGCCGCTGCCCGTGCCGTCGCGGTCTTCGGCCCACAGGCCGTGCCCAACTACATAATCTCGATGTGCCAGTCGGTCTCCGACATGCTCGAGGCAGCCATCCTGTTGAAGGAGGCCGGTCTACTCGACGCGTCGGGTCCCGAACCGTCACAGCCCGGTCAACATCGTGCCGCTGTTCGAGACGATCGACGACCTGCAACGCGGCTCGTCGATTCTCGAAGCGGCGCTTGATCTTCCGCTGTATCGGGCGATCATCGCATCGCGCGGTGACAGCCAGGAGGTCATGCTCGGCTACTCCGACTCGAACAAGGACGGCGGATATCTGGCCGCCAACTGGGCGCTTTACCGCGCCGAGCTGGACCTCGTCGAGTCCGCCCGCAAGACGGGAATCCGGTTGCGGCTCTTCCACGGTCGCGGCGGCACCGTCGGCCGCGGCGGCGGCCCGAGCTACGACGCCATCCTGGCGCAGCCGCCAGGGGCGGTGAAGCGGGTCGCTGCGGCTGACCGAGCAGGGTGAGGTGATCGCCGCGAAGTACGCCGAGCCGCGCGTCGCACACCGCAACCTGGAGACACTGCTGGCGGCCACCCTCGAGGCGTCGCTGCTCGACGTCGAAGGCCTCGATGACGCAGCGGGCCCGGCGTATGAAGTGCTCGACGACCTGGCCGCGCGCGCCCACCGGTCCTACGCCGAATTGGTGCACGAGACACCAGGTTTCGTGGACTACTTCAAGGCGTCGACGCCGGTCGGCGAGATCGGGTCGCTGAACATCGGCAGCAGGCCCACGTCGCGCAAGCCCACCACGTCGATATCGGATCTGCGCGCCATCCCCTGGGTGCTGGCCTGGAGCCAATCCCGCGTCATGCTGCCCGGCTGGTACGGCACCGGGACGGCCTTCGAAGAGTTCGTCGCCGATGAAGACGGACAGGACGGGGAGAGTCGGCTGGAGGTGCTGCGGGACCTGTACCGGCGCTGGCCGTTCTTCCGCGTGGTGCTGTCGAATATGGCGCAGGTACTGGCCAAGTCGGACATGGGCCTCGCGGCGCATTACGCGGAGTTGGTCGACGACGAGGCGCTGCGGCGGCGGGTGTTCGACAAGATCGTCGCCGAACACGAGCGCACGATCAGGATGCACAGGCTGATCACCGGCCACGACGACCTGCTTGCCGACAACCCGGCGCTGGCCCGCTCGGTGTTCAACCGCTTCCCGTATCTGGAGCCGCTCAACCACCTTCAGGTGGAGCTGTTGCGGCGATACCGGTCCGGCGACGACGACGAACTCGTCCAGCGCGGAATCCTGCTGACGATGAGTGGCCTCGCCACCGCGTTGCGCAACAGCGGGTAGCGCCCGGCGACTGGCTGACCTCGGAACAGCCAGTATTCCTGGCTGAATGACCCAAGAATGATGCGCCAGGCTCCGGCTGAGCGCTCCTGTGACAGAAACTGCCTCCTACGTGGCAATTCAGCAGGATCCGTTGACAGTGCGCACGGCCAGGTGTGATAGTTCGGATCTACCAAATGAAAACAATGTTTTCAGATACCGGCGCGCCGACGCCGGTGGAAACGGAGGCAAGCGTGGCCGACAGTCCCGACGCCCAGGCGTGGCTGCCGTTCTCCATTGCCGAAGCGGCCCTTTCGGGCGTTACGAGCGACGGCGCAGACCTGTCGGGCGCCTGGTCCCATCTGCTCGACCGGCTGAAAGAGGCTGAGCAGCTGGTGGTTTCGGCTCCCGTCAACCGCAATCGCATCGATTACGCGTCGGGCATGCGGCATCTCATGGTCCTGCTCGCAGTCGGTATCGACGAGGCGCTCCGGGTCGATCCGGATCCGGTTCTCGCGGTCGGGCGCACCAGCATGAACGACGTCCTGACCTGGGGGATGGAGTGTCCCGACTGCATCTACTTGCGCGCCACGATGCGTCGCGGCGAGACGTACCGGCTGTTCGGGAACCGTGGCACTGCACGATATGTCGGCTTGCAGACCATGGACGGCATCGCGTCGACAACCAATTGCCTGGTCGACGAACTCGAGGTTGATGCCGACGGGAACTTCGAGGCGATCTTGTCCGCCGACGAACACGCAGGAAACTGGCTGCGAATCGCAGGCGATCATCCCACGCTGACGGTGCGGCACTTCTTCTACGACTGGGACACCGAGGTTCCGTCGTCGCTGCAGATCGAACGGATCGGGGCGGATGTCGAAGCCGAGGACCGCTCCGTTGATCTCGATGTCGCAGTTACGCGGGAGTTGTACGCCTTGGGCGACTTCGTCGTTGCCAATCTGAAGTTCTTCCTCGACTTCAACTCCGGGCCTCCGGTCAACGGTTTCATGCCGCCGATCGACCGCACCGCGATCGGGGCGGCGGCGGAAAACCGGCCCGTCATCGGCCGATTCGAGTTGGAGCCCGACGAGGCGCTGATCTTGGAAGTCGATCCACCCGAAGGGGTCTACTGGAGCTACTCGATCGGCAACCAGTGGTGGGAGACGATTCACTACGGGCGTCGTCAGTCCAGCCTCAACGCGCATCAAGCGTCGATCGACTCCGATGGAATCCTGCGCGTCGTCATCTGTTCTCAAGACCCCGGCGTCGCGAACTGGCTCGACGCCGCTGGACACAGCAGCGGGTCGATGATCCTGCGCTGTGTGCGCACGCAGACCGCACCCGTCCCGACCGCGCGGGTGGTCAAGTTCGATGAGATCTCCTCGGCGCTGCCGACGGAAACCAAGACCGTCACCCCACATGAACGGGCCTCGATCATCGAGGCGCGCCGCCGCGCCGTGTTCGAAAGGTTCTCCGCATGAGATTCTCCGCCGACGAACTCGAGGATGGCGCACGCGCGGCAACCGGTCTGGACGATTTCGGTTCGCCTTATTACCGGGAGGGTCTGGAGCGGACCGTCGAGGCGCTCAACACCGAAGCCGACCTGAACGACATGGGCAACGTCATCCAGCACGCGACCATCAGCAATGCGCTGATCCAGCGGCTGCGGATCGTGGACACCTACAAACAGCATCCGGAGATCGACGACGAGGTGGTCGGCGGCCCGGTGTTCGTCATCGGGCTGCCCCGCACCGGCACCACCGCCCTGAGCCAGCTGGTGGCCAGCGATCCACAGTTTCGCTCCTTGCGGCAGTGGGAGTCCCAGGCCTGCACGCCGCCGCCGGAGGAGGCCACCCAGCACACCGACCCGCGGATCGCGCAGGCGGCCGAGGGGATCGCGATGATGGACGAGATGTTCCCGCGCATGCGCACGATGATCAACTCGGAACCGGAAGCGGCCACGGAGTGCCAGGACTTGATGGGAATGAGCTTCCGCACCTTCCACTTCGACGGTGTGGTCCGCGTGCCCGGCTATCTCGCCTGGCTGATGCAGTGCGATATGCGGGAGACATATATTTTCCACCGCCAGGTGCTCAAGCTCCTTCAGTGGCATTGCCCGCCGACCCTGTGGCATCTGAGAACACCCGTGCACATGTTCGCTCTCGACGCTCTCGTCGAGGCGTACCCGAACGCCAAATTCCTTTGGAGCCACCGTGATCCGGCCAAAGTCCTGGCATCGGTGTGCAGTCTGATCGCCTACGTCCGCAGCTGGAGCAGCGATCGCAACGACGCGGAGGAACTCGGCGCCGAGCAACTGGAATGCTGGGCTGAAGGGGTCCGGCGCGCGATGGACTTCCGGAAGCGGCTCGGTGACGACCGCTTCGTTGACGTATCCTTCGCCGATCTTCAGGTCGATCCGGTCAGTGCCCTCGAGAAGAGCTATGCGCAACTCGGCCTTGACTTCACCGAAGCCGCCCGCGCGGCCGTCCGGCAGTGGGCCGATGAGCACAAGCCGGGTTCCCGCGGCTCCCACGCCTACGAGCTTGCTGATTACGGTTTGACACCCGAGCAGGTACGCGCGTCATTCACCGAATATCTGGCCACCTACGACGCGACGGCTTGAACCGCCCATGGTGAACACGCAAGCGGCCGAGCGGGCGGTGCCGCGGCGAACCAAGAAGCTCGACCCGGACCCCGCAGTGCGCCTCGCCATCCTGGCGGCTGCGTCGAAAATCGTTCGGGAGGACGGGGTCCGAAGCCTGAGCGTCGCTCAGGTGCTGAGTCGTGCGCGCCTGAGCACCCGGGCGTTCTACCGGCACTTCGACTCGAAGGACCAATTGGTATCGGCCGTCTTCGTCGACATGGCGCGGGTCGAGGCGCTGCGATTGCGACGGGCGATGTCGGCGTGCGCCGGCCCCGTCGAAGCCGTGGTGGCCTGGATCGACGGTCGGCTCGACCTTGCCTTCGACGAGAAGATCCGCTCTGATCTGCGCAAGATGTCTCTGGAGGCCCAGACTCAGATGTTCGCCACACCCGAGTTGGTCAGCGGTGCATACGCCGAGATCCTCAAACCCCTTGTGGAACAACTCATGCGGGGTGAACAGCTCGGAATCTTCCCCGACATCGACCCTGCGACCGACGCGCAATCCATTCAGGGCACGGTATGGGCGGTTGTCGAACGTCAGTGGGCAACGGGTGACGGCAACCGCGCGGACATTCGGCGACACGCCATCCGGTTCTGCCTCGGCGGACTCGGAGTCGCGCACCAGCACGGAGCGTAGGGATCGCCTCCATCACAACCTATCTGGCGGCGACGCTACGGCTACGTCACCGGGGCGACGGTCAATGTCAGCCGTCACCGCTCGACATAGTCGACCGGGCACCGGTCGGCCGATCGCGCCACTCCACCGATCTGCTCGGAAACCGGTCGAGGGTATGAGGTCCAGCGCGGGGTCATCCGGTAGTGACCGAACAGGTGAGTCATCGCCGACGTCATCGCCGCCAGCGAGAACGGCTGGGCCGGACACGAATGCTTGCCGTGTCCGAACGCCGTCACCAACATCGGCGAGGGCAACCCGTCCTGGTCCTTGAGACGGTGCCTGTGCCACCGATTGGGATCCCAGTCTTCAAGGCCGGGCGCAACCGAGGTGTTCAGCAGCGGCAGCAGCGTGGCGATGGTCCAGTGCGCAGGAACCCGATACGTCACGTCGCCGGTATCGAGGTCGACCGGAGCCAATACAGTCCGCGACATGATCGATCGCTGCGCAAGCCGAGTGCTCTCCAGGGCGCAGCGCTGGGCGAGTTCCCCGTCGCCCGCCACCACAGCGTCCAGCTCTGCCGGATGCTCGAGAAGGTCGACCATCGCCCAGCCCAGCGCAGCCATCAGATTGGACATCGACGCGATGTGGATCAGCGCGACGTCCAGCCCGATGCCGCGGATCCGGTCCGTGCCCGACTCTGACGACCATGCCTCGACGATTCGTCCGAAGAGCGCGGTGTCGTCCACATCGCCCGCGTCCAACCGACGCACCGCCTGCTCCACTACCGCGACGACTTCGTCCAACGCCGACCTCTCGGCCTGCTTGTCCGACGCGGCGACGGCGGCCATCGCGTCGGGATGCACGAACGCGTCCGATCCGTCCAGGGTGTCGAACGCCGACACCAGCCGCTCGAAGGCACTGCCTTCGGCTGACCCCGGTCCGGCCCAGGACGCCAGGCCCATCCTGTGCCCGAGCCTGCGGGTGAGGTCGAAGATATCGATCGTGCCCTCGGAACTCAGCTCCGCGACCGTCCTGTCCAGCGCCCTGCGCAGGTTGTTCAGATAGGACGCGACGTCGTCGCGTCGGAACAGCGCGTCGGGCAGGACTCGCCTGCCGACGAAGACCTCGCCGGGCAGCTTGCGCCGGAGCATGAGGTAGTCGGCCAGGCCCTTGCTCGCCTTCTCTTCGGGCAGGGCGTAGAACGACTCGACGCCGACGGGGGAGAAGGTGAACAGGTAGTGCTCGGTGCCGCTTTGCACGGCGAACGTGTCACCGAGCCTGGCCCTGGCCGCGGCGATCGCGGCGACCGCGTCGTCGACGGGGACATCCCATGGCAGCCCGGTGCCGTCGGCAATGGGAGGCAGAGGTGTGGGCGTGCTGTCCGGCACTAGAGCCGAGTGGTTCGGCGCACCGCGTTGATCGCGCCGCGTACCGCCGATTCGGTTGCGGCGAGCGGCGCGACCGCGGCCTCACCGATACCGACGATGCGTTCGACGCGGTCGACGATGCCTTCGAGGCGGTCGACGACGGCGTTGAGGCGCGGCGCCAGCTCGTTGATCCGGCTGATCGTGTCGTTGAACCGCTCCAAAGTGGCGTCGAGATTGCCGGTGGAATTGTTGAGATCCTCCAGGGTGTCGGCCAGCCCGGCCAGGACGGCGTCGACCTGGTCGACCGTGACGTCTGCGTTCAGCGCCGCCTGTGCGAGTTTCTGGATTCGCTCCCGGCCGCTGCGGGCCCCTGGCCTGCCACCCTTGTCTGCCATGTCGGTCATTTGACCACAAAGCCGCGGACGAGAGGAGCACTAAATAGAACACGGAACCGCGGTGGCCGACCGGCCGTCTGACCTACATGCAGCGAAGGCAATGCGAATGTGATCCGCGCGAGCTCACCGCGTGCGCGGACTTCGCACGCGCCACAGACGACTACGCCTCTGGGTATGCCGACGGGCTGGCCGACAGACCCGACTAGAGCTTGCCGGCCGCCTGCTCGTCGAGCAGCCACACCGTCGCTTCGGTGCCCGTAGCGCCTGCGGCGGGCACATCGTCGGGGTCGGCGCCGCCCACCGCGGCGGCCACCGCATCGGCCTTCTCGGCGCCGGACACCACGAGCCAGACCTCGCGCGAGCGCTGAACTGCGGGCAGTGTCAAGGTGATTCGCTGTGGCGGTGGTTTGGGGGAGTCGGGCACGCCGACCACCAGCCGACTGGTTTCGCGGACCGCAGGAGTGTGCGGGAAGAGCGAATTGATGTGGCCCTCGCCGCCCATGCCGAGCAGGTGGACGTCGAAATCCGGTGCAGGTTCCCCGTCGTCGGCGTTGGCGGCGAGCACCTGCGCGTAAGCCAACGCCGCCGCGTCGAGGTCGTCGCCGAATTCCCCGTCGCTGGCAGGCATCGCGTGAATGTTGGCTGCGGGGATGTCGATGTGGCTCAGCAGCGACTCCCGGGCTTGCTTCTCGTTGCGATCGTCATCGTCCTCGGGCACGTAGCGCTCGTCGCCCCAGAACACGCGCACCTTCGACCAGTCGATCGCGCCGCCGTTCTCCCGCACGTGTTCGAGCAGGCCGATTCCCGTGCCGCCGCCCGTCAGCACGATCAGCGCTCGGCCTCTGGCCGCGACGGCGTCGGTGATGGCACCGATGAGACGGTCTCCGACGGCGGTGACGAGTGCCGCCTTGTCCGAGTACTTTTCGATGATGGTGCTCACACGTACTGCACCTTGTCGATGCCCGCGAGCGCCTCGAAGTAGATCTCGTCGGCGTCCAACCGGCGCAGGTCCTCGGCAAGACATTCCTTGGCGTCCCTGCGGGCCAACGGAATCAGCGCTTCTGGTCTGCCGGTGCGGGTCAGGGTTGCGGTCACGCCCGTCTGCGGGCGGCTCAGTGTCACCGTTTCGCTGGCTCGGTGTAGTTCGACCTTGAGGTCACCGACCGCGCGCTGCACAGGCCCGTCAATCCGGCTGGCCAGCCATCCTGCCAGGATGTCGAGCGCGGGCTCGGTCTTCAGGCCCGACACCAACGCCGAATTGACCGGCTCGAAGGGCGCCTGATCGAGCGCCGTCGCCAGCAGGGCGCGCCAGTAGGTGACGCGACTCCAGGCCAGATCGGTGTCGCCCGCCGTGAATCCCTGCAGCCTGCTCTTGATCGCCTTCAACGGATCGCTGCTGTTGGTCGCATCGGTGATGCGGCGAATCGCCAACTGGCCCAGCGGATCCTGCGCAGGACTGGCCGGAGCGCCCGCGGGCCACCAGGCCACCACCGGCGTGTCCGGCAACAGGAACGGCAGCACCACGCTGCTCGCGTGGTCGGCGAGCTCACCGGCGAGCCGCAACACCACGACCTCGCCGGCGCCCGCATCGGCGCCGACTCGAATTTCGGCGTCCAGGCGCGGCTCGGAAGCCTTGCGGTCGCCCGGTAGCACCGCGATCACCCGGCAGGGATGCTCGCGGCTGGCGAAGTTCGCGGCCTCGACGGAGTCCTCGAGAATGTCCTCGGAGTCGGGAACGATCACCAGCGTCAGCACCCGGCCCATCGTGACCGCGCCGCCCTCCTCGCGCAGGCTGATGATCTTCTTGTTGATGTCGTTGGTGGTGGCGCCGGGCAGATTGACGATCACGGCCGCCTCCAGTCCCTGCCCATGCGGCGGATCATCTCGAACGCGGAGTCCGGTCCCCACGTGCCCGATTCATAGGGATCGGGCTTGCCGTGCGCTGCCCAATGGTCGAGAACGGGATCGAGTATCTCCCAGGAGTATTCGACTTCTCGGTTGACCGGGAACAACGACGGCTCGCCGAGCAGCATGTCCAGGATCAGCCGCTCGTATGCCTCCGGGGATTCCTCGGCGAACGCCGCGCCGTAGGAGAAGTCCATGTTGACGTCGCGGACCTCCATCTGGCTGCCGGGCACCTTGGAACCGAAGCGGGTGGTGATGCCCTCGTCCGGCTGGACCCGGATCACCAACGCGTTCTTGCCGAGTTCCTCGGTCATCGTCGTGTCGAATGGAAGGTGCGGAGCCCGTTTGAACACCAGCGCGATCTCGGTCACCCTGCGCCCCAGTCGCTTTCCGGTTCTCAAGAAGAACGGCACGCCGGCCCAGCGACGAGTGTCGACCTCCAGCGTGATGGCTGCGTACGTCTCGGTCTTGGAGTCCTTGGAGAAGCCCTCCTCCTCGAGGAGACCGGGTACCTTTTCGCTGCCCTGCCAGCCTGCGGTGTACTGCCCGCGCGCAGTGGTCTGGTCCAGCGGTTGCATCGGCCTGGTCGCCGAGAGCACCTTGATCTTCTCGGCCTGCAGTTCGTGCGGGCTGAAATTGACCGGCTCCTCCATCGCGGTCAGCGCCATCAACTGGATGAGATGGTTCTGTATCACGTCACGGGCGGCGCCGACCCCGTCGTAATAGCCACCGCGGCCGCCGAGCCCGATGTCTTCAGCCATGGTGATCTGGACGCTGTCGACGAAGTTGGCGTTCCAAATCGGTTCGTAGAGTTCGTTGGCGAACCGCAGCGCCAGGATGTTCTGAACGGTTTCCTTGCCGAGGTAGTGGTCGATGCGGAACACCGACTCCTCGGGGAAGACGCTGTTGACGACGCCGTTGAGCTCTTGGGCGCTCTGCAGGTCGTGGCCGAACGGCTTCTCGATCACCACCCGACTCCACCGGCCCTGCTGTGGCCGGGCCAGCCCCGACTTCTGCAGTTGCTCGCACACCGTCTGAAACGCCTTGGGCGGGATCGAAAGGTAGAAGGCGTGATTGCCGCCGGTGCCTCGCTCGACGTCGAGCTTCTCCAACGTCTCGGCCAGCCGCTGGAATGCCTTCTCGTCGTCGAATGTGCCCTGCACGAAGCGAATTCCCTCGGCCAGCCGGTCCCACACTTCTTGGCGGTACGGCGTGCGCGCGTGCTGCTGGACGGATTCGCAGACGAGTTTGCCGAAATCCTCGTCGGCCCAATCACGTCGGGCGAACCCGACCAACGCGAAGTTGGCGGGCAGCAGGCCGCGATTGGCGAGGTCGTAGACGGCAGGCATCAGCTTCTTGCGGGCCAGATCGCCGGTGACGCCGAAGATGACAATTCCGCACGGACCCGGGATGCGAGGCATGCGTTTGTCGCGCTTGTCCCGCAGCGGGTTACGCCAGTCCGACGGTGCAGCAGAGGTTTCGACGGACTTGTTCTCCGTGGTCATTTTTTCGCGGCGTCGAGCTGATTCTGCGTCTCCTCAAGTAGCTCGAGCCACGCCTTCTCGAACTTCTCCACGCCCTCGTTCTCGAGGGTCAGGAACACGTCGGGCAGGTCGATGCCAACGGCCTCGAGCTTGTCGAAGACCTCTTGAGCGGCGTCGGCGGTTCCGGTGACCGTGTCTCCCCTGATGACCCCGTGATCGGCGACCGCCTCAAGGGTCTTCTCCGGCATGGTGTTCACGGTGTTGGGCGCGACGAGTTCGGTGACATACATCGTGTCGGAGTAGTTCGGGTTCTTCACACCGGTAGAGGCCCATAGCGGCCGCTGCACCCGCGCACCGTCTGCCTTGAGCGGCTCAAAGCGGTCACCGCCGACGAACACCTGTTCGTACGCTGCGTACGCTAAGCGGGCGTTCGCGACACCCGCTTGGCCCCGCAGCGCAAGAGCGTCGTCGCTGCCGATTTTCTCCAGCCGCTTGTCGATCTCGGTATCGACGCGCGAGACGAAGAACGAAGCGACGGAATGGATCTTGGACACATCGTGGCCACCTTTTTTGGCGGCTTCGAGCCCGGCGAGGTAAGCATCCATCACCGCGCGGTGACGCTCAACGGAGAAGATCAGCGTCACGTTCACCGAAATGCCCTCGGCGAGAACGGACGTGATTGCAGGTATACCCTCTTCCATCGCGGGGATCTTGATGAAGAGATTCGGCCGGTCGACGATCTTCCACAACTCGATCGCCTGCTGCACGGTCTTGTCGGTGTCGTGGGCCAGGCGCGGGTCGACCTCGATCGACACCCGACCGTCAACGCCGTCGGAAGCCTCCCACTGCGGCCGCAGCACGTCGCAGGCATCACGGACATCGTCGGTCGTCACAGTGCGGATGGTGGCGTCCACGTCAGCGCCGCGCTCGGCGAGTTCCTTGATCTGATCGTCGTAGGCGTGGCCCTTGGAGAGTGCCGCTTGGAAGATAGACGGGTTGGTGGTGACGCCGACCACACATTTGGTGTCGATGAGCTCCTGCAGGTTGCCGGTGCGCAATCGATCTCGAGACAGGTCGTCCAACCAGATGGACACACCCGCTGCGGACAATGCCGCCAGATTCGGATTCTGAGCCATTGCTCTTGCCTTCCTTCAGTTGTCCAGTGAGCGTTCCGCGGCGGCCACGACGGCTTCCGGGGTGAATCCGAATTCGCGGAACAAGGTCTTGTCGTCGGCGGATTCGCCGTAATGCTCGATCGAGACGATCTCACCGGTGTCACCGACGAGCTTGTACCAGCTCTGCGCGACGGCCGCTTCCACCGCAACTCGCGCCGAGACCGCAGGCGGGAGCACCTTGTCGCGGTATTCGGCGGGCTGGGACTCGAACCACTCCACGCACGGCATGGACACCACGGTGGCTGTGATGCCCTTCTCCGCCAACTGCTTCTGCGCCGCCACTGCGAGTTGCAGTTCGGATCCGGTCCCGATTAGCGCCACGTCAGGCAACTCGTCGGGGACGCCGCCGAGCACATAGCCACCCTTGGTGACACCTTCGGCGTCGGTGCCCTCGAGCACCGGAATGCCCTGGCGGGTGAGGATGAACCCGACCGGGCCGCTGCCATTGCCGCGGGCCAGGATGCTGCGCCACGCATAGGCGGTCTCGTTGGGGTCACCGGGCCGCACCACCGACAGGTTCGGTATCGCCCGCAGCGCAGCGAGATGCTCGATGGGCTGATGGGTGGGGCCGTCCTCGCCAAGACCGATCGAGTCGTGCGTCCAGATGTAGATGGTGTCGATATCCATCAGCGAGGCCAGTCGGACCGCGGGCCGCATGTAGTCGGAGAACTGCAGGAACGTGCCGCCGAACGCGCGCGTCGGCCCGTGCAGCACGATGCCTGACAGGATCGAGCCCATTGCGTGCTCGCGGACGCCGAAATGCAGTACCCGGCCATACGGTTCGGCTTTGTAGTCCCTCGTCGAAATCGACGGGGGCCCAAAGGAAGGCACGTTCTTGATCGTCGTGTTGTTGCTACCGGCGAGGTCGGCAGAGCCGCCCCACAGTTCGGGAAGCTTGGGTGCGACGTCGTTGAGCACCTGACCGAAGGCGGCGCGGGTGGCCAGTGGCTTGGAGCCCGGCTCCCAATGAGTCAGATCCGCGTCCCAGCCGTCTGGCAGCTCTTGAGCCAGCAGTCGGTCGAGCAGTTTCTTGCGCTCGGGCTCACGTTCGGCCCAGGCGTCGAACTCCGGTTGCCATTTCTCGTGGGCTTCCTTGCCGCGGGCGACGAGCTTTCGGGTATGCTCGATCACCTCGTCACGCACCTCGAACGACTTGTCGGGATCGAAGCCGAGGATCTTCTTGACGGCGGCGACTTCATCGGCGCCGAGGTCTGCGCCGTGGGCCTTACCGGTGTTCATCAGGTTGGGCGCCGGATAGCCGATGATGGTGCGGATCGCTATGAACGACGGCTTATCGGTGATGGCCTTGGCCTGCTGGATCGCCTCCTGGATGCCGACGACGTTCTCGCCGCCCTCGACCTCCTGCACATGCCAGCCGTAGGCACGGTAGCGGGCCGGGGTGTCCTCGGACAGCGCGATGTTCGTGTCGTCCTCGATCGAGATCTGGTTGTGGTCGTAGAACACGATGAGGTTGCCGAGCTGCTGGGTGCCGGCCAGGGAGGAGGCCTCCGACGTGACGCCCTCCTCGATGTCGCCGTCGGAGGCGATGACATAGATGAAGTGGTCGAACGGGCTGGCGCCGGGAGCGGCGTCCGGATCGAAGAGCCCGCGCTCGTAGCGGGATGCCATCGCCATCCC
Organism: uncultured Actinomycetota bacterium; assembly: GCA_963813275.1. Classification (GTDB taxonomy): domain Bacteria; phylum Actinomycetota; class Actinomycetes; order Mycobacteriales; family Mycobacteriaceae; genus Mycobacterium. The sequence goes on from CAWEYH010000014.1 coordinate 1,691,790, forward strand.
CACCGCCGATGCCAGGCCCTGGCCCAGCGGTCCGGTGGTGATCTCCACGCCCTTGGTGTGGCGGAATTCGGGATGCCCCGGCGTCTTGCTCTTCCAGGTGCGCAGCGACTCGATGTCGCTGAGCTCGAGCCCGAACCCGCCGAGGTAGAGCTGGATGTACAGGGTCAGGCTGCTATGGCCTGCCGACAGGACGAAGCGGTCCCTGCCCAGCCAGTGCACGTCGCTGGGGTCATGTCGCATCTCCCGCTGAAACAGCGTGTACGCCAGCGGCGCAAGGCTCATCGCCGTGCCGGGATGACCATTACCGACCTTGTGCACCGCATCCGCCGCCAGTACCCGAACGGTGTCGACCGCGGCCGTGTCAAGGTCGGTCCAGTCGTCTGGGTGGTGGGGGCGAGTAAGGGCGGAAATTTCTTCAACGGTTGTCACCAGTTGACTCCTCAGATCGGCAAGTCTCGTCCTTCTCATACCCTAGTGCGGCGCAGGCAATCGTTGCAGGCTGCGTCGCACATCATTAGCTGTTCATTTACCGAACCGACCCTGCTAGGTCGGGGGACGCCCCGCGGTCTACCATCGTCTGTAGTAGACGCGGCGCGCTGCGCGCCCTTTTGAGGAGTTATCTGCGTGAGCACTCGCGAAGGCGTTTCGCCGAGCAGGACTCGCGCGACGATTCTCGGCTACGTCTCGCTGACCAAGCCACGGGTGATCGAGCTTCTGCTGGTCACGACGATTCCGGCGATGCTGCTCGCCGACCGCGGATCTGTGAATCCGCTGCTGATTCTGAACACGCTGGTGGGCGGGTTGCTGGCCGCGGCAGGCGCGAACGCGCTGAACTGTGTGGCCGACGCCGATATCGACAAGATGATGAAGCGCACCGAACGGCGGCCGCTGGCGCGGGACACCGTTCCGCGTAGCCACGCGCTGATCTTCGGGCTGGCGCTGTCCGTCGGGTCGTTCTTCTGGTTGTGGTGGACGACGAACATGCTGTCCGCACATCTGGCGGGGGCGACGATCGCGTTCTACGTGCTGGTCTACACGCTGCTGCTCAAGCGGCGGACGTCGCAGAACGTGGTGTGGGGCGGGGCGGCCGGCTGCATGCCGGTGATGATCGGCTGGTCGGCGGTGACGGGCACGATTCAATGGCCCGCGCTGGTGATGTTCGCGATCATCTTCTTCTGGACGCCGCCGCACACCTGGGCGCTGGCGATGCGCTACAAGGAGGACTACCGCGCGGCGGGCGTGCCGATGCTGCCTGCGGTCGCGACCGAGCGGCAGGTCACCACGCAGATCCTGGTCTACACGTGGCTGACGGTCGCCGCGACGCTGGCGCTGGCGCTGGCGACGGGCTGGCTCTACGCGTCGGTGGCACTGGTGGCGGGTACGTGGTTCCTGGCCATGGCGCATCAGCTGTACGCGGGCGTGCGCCGCGGCGAGCCGGTCAAGCCGCTGCGACTCTTCCTGCAGTCCAACAACTACCTGGCCGTCGTGTTCTGCGCCTTGGCCGTCGATTCGGCGCTGGACCTGCCGACGCTGCTGAGTCGCTAGCTCAGACCACGAGCGCAGGATCTGTCGGTGTTTGGAGTGCGATCACCGACACTCCCGGCGTTGCGAAGCCGACGACGTAGGCGCGCGTGCCGTCAGGCGTGATCGCGACATTCCACGCGCTTTGGACCGGAATGTTGTCGACGACCTGGAGCGTCGCGGTATCGACCACAGTGACCTCGTTATAGCCGATCTGTGTCACGTAGAGGCGTGTGCCGTGGGGGCTGATCGCCAACCCGCGCCCGTCACTCACGTCGGTATTTCTGGCCACGATTGTGTTGGCCCGTACTCGATCGCCGTACTCCTTTTCGACCGGCTGGCACTCGTTTGCCAGTGGGATGGTAGGCCTGAAGGGGCGCCGTACGAATCGGGTGTTTCCCAATGCTTTTGTCGGCCCCATTTTCTGACGTCGACCCGAGTTTCCGTAAGCAACAAAGTAATTCACCGACCTAGCTCACGTTCGCACGGACACAGTTCCGATTGTTGCTGACTCAAGAAATCGGCGGACTTGTCAATTTGGGTTAACTGTGGCGTACGATTTGAAAATCGGTCCGTCCAGTTGAGGAGGCGGCAAGATGACATCCGACGCCTCGGTCTCGGTCAGCCCCGACAACTTCGTTCGCGCTGAATCCGACCTCTACTTCGGGAACATCGTCAACAACGACGGATTTGGCAAATTCTTCCACCTTCGCGAGCTCACCCCGATCGACCATCAGCTCGTGATCCGCGCGAACCGCGACACCCTGTACTCGGCTGGCGTGTTCGATCTCGACGCCGGGCCCGTCACCATCACGCTGCCCGACGCCGACGGCCGGTTCATGTCCATGCAGGTGATCGACGAGGACCACTACACACACGAGGTCATCTACGAAAAGGGCGGGCACACTCTCACCCGGGAACAGATCGGCACCCGCTACGTCGCAACGCCGGTGCGCACGATGGTGGACCCCAACGATCCGGCCGATCTGTCGACGGTGCACAAGCTGCAGGACGGGATCGTCGTCGAGCAAGACAAGCCAGGCAACTTCGAGGTGCCGAAGTGGGATCCGGTGAGCCAGAAGACGGTTCGTGATGCATTGGTGACGCTGGCGACCACGCTGCCCGACAGCATCAAGATGTTCGGCACCAAGGCGGACACCGACCCTGTTCGTCACCTGATCGGTGCGGCCAACGCCTGGGGCGGCAACCCGGAGAAGGAGGCGCTGTACCTCACGGTCGTCCCGCCGCACAACGACGGCAACACCGTGCACCGGCTGATAGTGAGTGAGGTGCCGGTCGACGGCTTCTGGTCGGTCACCGTCTACAACAAGGATGGCTACTTCTCGCCCAACCCGAAGAACGCCTACTCGTTCAACAACGTCACCGCGCACAAGGACGCCGACGGAAAGGTCGGCATCCAGTTCGGCGGCTGCGACGGCAGCACGCCCAACTGCCTACCCATCACCCCGGGATGGAACTACCTGGTGCGCCTGTACCGGCCGCAGCGGGCGATCCTCGACGGGTCGTGGAAATTCCCAGAGGCGACGGTGGCCTAGGGAATCAGCACGATCGATCCGACCGTCTTGCGCCCCTCGAGGTCGCGGTGGGCCTTCTCGGCGTCCTCGAGTCGATAGCGCTCGCTGACCGTCACGGTGATGGTTCCCGACGCGATCGCATCAAGCAATTCCCCTGCACGCCAAGAGAACTCATCTGCAGTGCGGGTGTAGTGAGCCAACGTCGGCCTGGTCAAGAACAGTGAGCCACTCGAGTTGAGCCGCTGCGGGTCGACAGGAGGGACCGGCCCGCTGGACGCGCCGAAGAGGGCAAGGGTTCCCCGCACGGCAAGGCTGGCCATGCTGGCGTCGAACGTCGACGCGCCGACGCCGTCGTACACCGCCGCCACACCCCCGTCGGTGAGGTCCTTGATCTTGGCTCCGAACTCCTCGGGATCTTCCGGATAGTCGAGGACTTGCGCAGCGCCGGCCTGCCGTGACAGCTCCGCCTTCTCCGGGGTCGACACGGTGGTGATCACGTTGACCGCCTGGCTGGTGGCCCACTGGGTGAGAATGAGCCCCACCCCGCCTGCGCCGGCATGCACCAGCACGCTGTCGCCCTGCTGCACGGGGTATACCGACTTGAGCAGGTAATGCGCGGTCATTCCCTTCAGCAAGGACGCGGCCGCGACGTCCGGTCTCACACCGTCAGGCACATAGGCACAGAAATCGGCTGGCGCGGTGCAGTATTCGGCATACGACCCGTGGGCCTGCGCGGTCACGACGCGGTTGCCGACCCCGAGCGCCGCCACGTCGTCGCCAACCGCCTCGACCGTCCCGCACACCTCGAGACCCGCGATGAATGGAAGCTCTCGCTTGTAGAGGCCCGACCGGAAATAGGTATCGATGTAGTTGATGCCGATGGCCTCGGCCTTGATCAGCACCTCGTTGTGCCCGGGAGAGGGCGTGGGCTTCTCGACGTAGTTCAAAACCTCAGGTCCGCCGGTTTCGGCGATTTCGATGGCGTGCATGTTGACTATCATCCCTACGTCATGAAACTTGCTCGTCCCGACATCCGTCATCCCCGGATAGTGCTCGCCGGTTGCCCCGCGCTGCCGGAGGGCGACGGCGATGACGCAGGGCTGGTCGCGGCCCTTCGCCAGCGTGGTCAGCACGCCCGCTGGCTGTCGTGGGATGACCCGGGAACGCTGCGCGCGGACCTCGTCATCCTCCGGGCAACCTGGGACTACATCGACCGGTTGGACGAATTCCTCGAGTGGAGTACCCGCGTCGCCAACCTGCTGAACCCACCCGCCGTGGTCGCGTGGAACACCGACAAGCGGTACTTGGCCGACCTCGCGGACGCCGGGGTGCCCACTTTGGCGAGCCAATTCTTCGGACCAGGGGAGCGGGTGCGGCTGCCGAAGGGGGAGGTTGTGGTGAAGCCGGCGATCGGTGCCGGATCAGTTGGCGCACAACGCTTTGTCGATGCCAAGGCCGCCCGTGAGCACGCCGCGGCACTTCACGCCGCGGGCAGCACTGTGCTCGTCCAGCCCTACGACCCGAGGGTCGAGGACGGCGAGACGGCGCTGGTGTTCCTCGGTGGCGAGCAGTCGCACGCGTTCACCAAGGGGCCCATGCTGCCGCCGGCAGGCCGGCGGCCGGTGTTCGACCCCTCCGGCACCTATGCGGAGGAGTCGCTGCGCCCCGCCGACCCCGACTTCGAACTGTGGGACGTGGGCCATGCCGCGCTCGACGCGGCCGCCGCGCACCTGAACATCACGACCACCGATCTCCTGTACGCCCGCGTCGACGTGATCGGTGGCCCGGACGATCCGCTGCTTCTCGAGTTGGAGCTGGTGGAGCCGTCGCTGGGCTGGCGCCAGCTCGATGCGACGACGCGGGACCTGCAACAGCGCCGGTTCGCGATCGGGGTGGAGTCAGCCCTTGACCGGTTCGGGCTCGGTCCGTTCTCGCATCGACGCCCATAGCGCCGCGGTGGCCGCCGTGCATGCGGCGGCGCCCGCTACGTGTACCGCCACCAGCGCGGCGGGCACACCGGTGTAGAACTGCACCGTCCCGACGAGGCCCTGCGCCAGCACCAAGACCAGGAGCACGCCGAGGCGAAGCAGCACCGGCCGCGGCGCCGGCACGGCCATCAACGCGAAGCCGAGCGCGACCAGCAGCGCGAGAAAAGCGACCAGCAGCGAGGTGTGCACGTGCACCAGCGTGGTGATCTCCACCTCCAGCCGCGGCACGACGCGATCGGCGCTCTTGTCCCCGGCGTGCGGTCCCGCGGCGGTGACCAGGGTGCCGCTGACGAGCTGCGCGGCCAAGACGACTGCGGTCAGAATCGTCAACTGGCGCAGCGGTTTCGGCACACACAGCGTCGGCAGCCCGTCGTCCGGCTCACCGATTTTCACGAACAGCAGCACGGCCAGCCACACCATGGCCATCGACACCAACAGGTGGATGGCCACGGTCCACCACAGCAGACCGGTACGTACGGTGATGCCGCCGATCACCGCCTGCATCACGGTCGACGCCGGCATCAGCCACGCGTACACGAGGACCTCACGCCGACGGCGGGCCCTGGTGACGGCAAGCACCGCAAGAGCCGCGGTGAGCACGACGAGGAAGGTGATCATCCGGTTGCCGAACTCGACGGCCTGGTGGATGACGGGCACTTCGGCATGCGGCACCGGGGTGAAGCTTCCCGGGAAGCACTGCGGCCACGTGGGGCAGCCCAATCCGGACGCGGTGACACGGACGATCGCACCGGTGACCGCGATGCCGCCCTGCGTCAGGACGACAGCGGCGGCGATGAGCCGCTGCACGCGCAGGCTCGGCAGCGGCAGTACGTCCACCAACCGCAGCAGAAATCGTCCGACGGGCACGGCCCGATCGTAGATGATGAGAACTACAGGCCGTAGTAGCGCACTCGGATCATCAGGTGAAGCGGAACCAGCGCAGAGCGCACAGCGCCGACACCGCGCCCCACACGGCGAGGACCGCCAGGCCGAACCAGTCGACGGACAGTGACATCGCCTGCGTCAGCGCCTCGGTGAGGGCGCCGGACGGCGTGAGCCTGGCCGCCCACTGCACGGCGTGCGGCACGACCTGGCCCTCCAGGGTGAGCGCACCCAGGCCGGCGAAGACGAACCACAGCAGGTTGGCGACGGCGAGCACGATTTCGGCTCGCAGCGTGCCGCCGAGTAGCAGACCCATGGCCGCGAACCCTGCGGTGCCCAGCGCGATGATCACCGCACCCAACATCAATCCGAGTATGTGTGGGCGCCAGCCCAGCGCAAAGCCTATGGCGCCAAGCACGATTGACTGAAGAAACACCACTGTCACCACGGCCAGCGACTTGCCCGCGATGATGCCCCACACTGGAAGCGCTGTCGCGCCGATGCGCTTGAGCGCTCCGTAGCGGCGGTCGAATGCGACGGCGATGGCCTGGCCGGTGAACGCCGTCGAGATCACCGCGAGCGCCATGATCGCGGGCACGAACGTCGCCGCCCGATTCGGTCCGAACGAGCCGAACGGCAACAGTGTCAACCCGATCAGCAGCGTGATCGGGATGAACAGCGTCAGCAGTAGCTGCTCGCCGTTGCGCAGCAACAACTTCAGCTCCAGCGCGTACTGCGCGGCCAGCATCGTCGGCACGGTCGCCGGCCGCGGATCGGGCGTGAAGGTGCCCGCGGCGAAGCGGTTCACGATCGCAACTCCCGTCCGGTCAGATCCAGGAACACGTCCTCGAGGCTGCGCTGCTCTACTCGCATGTCGGTGGCCAGCACATCGAGCCGCGCGCACCACGCCGTCACGGTTGCCAGCACCTGTGGGTCGATGTGCCCTTCCACCAGGTACTCGCCCGGTGCGGTCTCGGTGGCCTTGTAGCTCTCCGGTAGCGCCGAGATCAGCAGCGACAGATCGAGCATCCGCGGAGCGCTGAACCGCAACTGGTTCTCCGCGCCACTGCGCGTCAGCTCAGCCGGTGTCCCGCTGGCCACCGCCACGCCGCGGTCGATGATCACCAGCCGGTCGGCCAGTTCCTCGGCTTCGGTCAGCTGATGCGTGGTCAGCACAACGGTGACGCCGTCGGTGCGCAGCGCATCGATCAACTCCCACACAACGATTCGCGCATGTGCGTCCATCCCGGCCGTCGGCTCGTCAAGGAACACCAGCTCCGGGCGGCCGACCACTGCGCAGGCCAATGCCAGCCGCTGCTGCTGTCCACCGGAGAGCCTGCGATAGGTCGTCTTCGCCGCTTCAGTCAGGCCCAGGGTCTCCATCAGCCACTTCGGGTCCAGCGGGTTGGCGCTGTACGCCGCAACCAGATTCAGCATCTCACCGGCCTGCGCCGCCGGATACGCGCCGCCGCCCTGCAGCATGACCCCGATGCGCTCACGCACGCGAGCGTTATCGGTGATCGGATTGAGGCCGAGGATCTCGATGGTGCCCGCGTCGGGCCGGATGAAGCCCTCGCACATCTCCACGGTGGTCGTCTTGCCCGCCCCGTTGGGGCCGAGCAGGGCCAGCACCTCGGCGGGTTGCACGTCGAGGTCGAGACCGGACACCGCGGTCGTCGACCCGTACCGCTTGCACACCCCGCGCAGACGCACAGGGATGGCCGACGAGCGCTCGCGCGAGGAGCCGACGACGCCAGGGCCGGAGGTCACGGGGACTCAGCGTAGGCGTCGGCCTTTGCTGCCTGCGGCAGCGGTAGCGAAGGCTCGAGCGGGACGGGCTCCGAAACCAGCGGGACGGCGAGCTCCGGCCCGGGATCCGGCAGCTTCCGCCACGGCAGCCGGTAGTACGTGATCGCGATCAGCGCCGCAACGATCACGGTGCTCGCCGCCGTAGCCAGCAGGATCTGGAAGACGGTGAAGCGGTCTCCGTTTGCGGTCGGGCCGAAGATCCCGACAACGAGTGTGACGACGATGGCCGTGGTGCGGAACGAGCGCCTGGTGGCCCATGCCGCCAACGGGATCACCGCCCACAGCACGTACCAGGGCTGGACAACGGGGAACAGCAGCACGGTGATGCCGAGCGCCACGCCGAGCCCGCCGACTGGATGCAGGCGACCGCGAAGCACCGCCAACAGCAGCCATGTCACCACGACCGCGATGACCAGGACGCCGATACCGCGGGTCAGGCCGAGCACGGCGGTGGTGTGGTCGCCGAGGCCGAGCAGGATGCCGACCTGTCCCGTTCCCAGCGCCAGCAAGGTGGGCAGCGACATCCAGCTGCGCACGACGTTGGCCGTGCCGAGGGTGAACAACCAGCCGAACCCCAGGCCGCTGGCCCAGCCGATCACCGCCATCACGGCCACCGACACCGCGGTCAGCGATCCGCCCGCGATGACAAAGGCCTTGAATGTGCCGCCCCAACGACAGGCCAGCGCCATCCCGACAAAGCCCACGGCCAGCAGGCCCGGCAGCTTGACCTGTGAGGACAGTGTGATCAGCACGACGCCGAGCACGAGATCCGCCATCGGTCGCCATCGCGCCCAGTCGTCGCGAGTCTGCGGCCAGGCCAACGGTTTTGGCAGCAACGGTCTATCGGCATACACGCCACGCAACGCGAACTCCGTGCCTGCGAGCATCAGCCCGAGCATCAGCGACTCGTTGTGGATGCCCGCGACCAGATGCATGATCAGCAGCGGATTCGCGGCACCCAGCCACAGCGCGCTGACCTCGGCGACGCCACACCGGCGCGCCAGCCGCGGCACGGCCCAGACGATGAGCCCGACGCCGAGCAGCACCACCAGCCGGTGGCACAGCACCGCGAAGACGATGTTCTCGCCCGTCAGCGCCGAAATGCCCTTACCTATCCACAGAAACAGCGGACCGTACGGCGCAGGGGTTTCACGCCACATGGTCGGCACCGAAAGCGTGAAGACATGGTCGAGGCCAAGCCCGGTGGCAGGCCCCACCTTGTACGGGTCGAGCCCGTTGATCGCGATCTCACTCTGCGCCAGATACGAATAGACATCGCGGCTGTACATCGGCGGCGCGATGAGCAGGGGAAGCACCCACAGCAGCAGCGTGCGGTCCAGCTGGCTGCGGGTCATCCGGCGCTCACCGAGCGCGAACCGGCCGAGCATCAGCCACGCCAGCGTCATCATCACCGCGCCGGTGGTGGTCATGGTCAGCGAGACGGTCTGGATGCGCGACGGCAGGTTCAGGAGCCGCACCCCGAACGTCGGATCCTGCACGACGGGGCGGGCGCCAACGCCCAGCGCACCGATTGCCATCAACACCGTGCCGGTCGCACCGAACAGGCGTGTCCGGCGCAGCGCGATCAGTTCGGCGTCGTTGAGTGGCGACCCGACGGTCCGCTCATCCCCGTGCCATCCGGCGATCGAGGTGGACAGAGACCATAGGCGGGCAGCCATCAGTGCAGCGTAGCCGTCAGAGCGCGACGATCACCTTGCCGGTGTTGCCGCCGCTGAACAACAGGTTCAGCGCGTCTGGCGCCTTCTCCAGCCCCTCGACGATGTGCTCAGACGACTTGATCTTGCCCTCGGCGATCCAGCCCGCCATCTCCAACTGCGCGGCGGGGAAGCGGTCGAGATAGTCGATGATGATGAAGCCTTCCATGCGTCCGCGACGCACCAGCAGGTTGAGGTAATTGCTCGGCCCTGGCGGCGGACCGTCGCTGTTGTAAGTGGAGATCGCCCCGCACAGCACGACACGGCCGCGCATCGCGATGTTGGCGAGGCAGTCGTTGAGGATCGACCCGCCGACGTTGTCGAAGTACAGGTCGATGCCGTCCGGGCAGGTTGCGCGGAGGCGTGCCGCGACGTTCTCGTTCTTGTAGTCGATCGCGTCGTCGAAGCCCAGCTCGTTGACGATGTACGCGCATTTCTCGGCGCCGCCAGCGATGCCGACAACCTTCTTTGCGCCCTTGATCTTCGCTATCTGGCCTGCCGCCGAACCGGTGGCACCAGCGGCGCCGGAGATGACGACGACATCGCCGTCCTTGACCTGTCCGACGTCGATCACGCCGAAATAGGCCGTCATGCCGGTGACGCCGAGGATCCCGATGGCGAGTCCCGGCGGCACTCCGTCGGGCAGTACCTGCATCGAACGCTCGCCGGTGTCGGCGATCACGTAGTCCTGCCAGCCGGTCATGCCGAACACCAGCTGGCCTGGCTGATAGGCGTCGGATCGGCTCTCGACGACCTCGCCGACGCCGCCGCTGCGGATCACCTCGCCGATCTGGATCGGCGGCAGGTAGCTGGGAATGTCGTCCATCCACGTGCGAATCGTGGGGTCGATCGACAGGTAGCGGACCTTGACCAGCGCCTCGCCGTCCTCGAGGTCGGGCAGATGTTCGGTCTCGAGTCGGGTGGTGCTGTCGTTCACCAGGCCCGAGGGTCGTTGGGCCAGGACCAGTCGTCGATTCTGCTCGCTCATGTGCTGATCGTAGGTCCGCAGTTATCGCCGGTTCGCTTGCATCCACTGGGCCGGATTCCACATCACCGCGGAGGCGCCGACCGGGTCGAAGTGGATGTTCGGGTTGTTCGACTGGACCAGGCACAGCATGCGATGGCCGAACAACATGGCGTTGCGCGCCTCTGTGGCGATGATGTCGAGGACAGAGTGGGCGGGATTCGGCTGACGGACTGCGAACGCGTCGTAATTGCTGAAAGCGAGGACCGTTCCCGTGGCATCGCGCGATGCGCCGTATTCGTACGAGGCCACATCGCGCATGCAGTCGGTGAAGGCATTCAGGTTGTGGCCGTAGTAGCCCGGGAAACCGAGGGCCGATGCAATGGCGGTGTGGAAGTCGGCTTCTGCGCACCATGTGCCGGCTTCGAGGCGGATCAGTCGGTAGCGACGTGCCTCAAGCCAGTTGAGCGTCGATTCGAGCACCTGTGTCCGCCAGAACAGCGTCACCGGGCCGTTCTTCGCCAGTTCGAATGCGCGATCTCCGGAGAGGTCCGCATCAAGATCGAACGTAGACACCTGGGATGTCTAGCCAGAGCAGTAGGTAGGACGTTGCCCACATAAGGGTCCCCTTCCTAGACCCGGTTTCGGAATTCCGTCACAATGGTGTTGTGAAAATCCGGCCGGAAGTTGACCGCCACACGCGTGGCGCGATCGTCCAGCTCTTGCTGGAGTCCGGACCCATCACCGCAGGCGAGATCGGCGAGCAGCTCGGCATCTCAGCGGCAGGCGTGCGCAGGCACCTCGACGCCCTGCTGGACGCAGGCGAAGCGCAGTCCAGCGCGGCCGCCGCCTGGCAGCACCACGGCCGCGGCAGGCCGGCCCGCCGCTACCGACTGACCGCCGCGGGCCGCGCCAAGCTCGGGCACGCCTACGACGACCTGGCGGCCGCGGCCATGCGCCAACTCCGTGAAATCGGAGGCGACGACGCCGTCCGCACCTTCGCGCGACGCCGCATCGACACCATCCTGTCGGGAGTAACCGAGGGATCCGATGACGTTGAATCCACTGTCGATCGTGTGGCAGCTGCACTGACCAAGGCCGGGTACGCCGCGACCGCGACCCAGGTGAGTGGACCCCTGCATGGGGTTGAGCTGTGCCAGCATCACTGCCCGGTGTCGCACGTCGCTAAGGAGTTCCCGGAGTTGTGCGAGACGGAGCGCGAGGCGTTCGCCGAGGTACTGGGTACCCATGTGCAGCGGTTGGCCACGATCGTCAACGGCGACTGCGCCTGCACCACACACGTGCCGCTCAACGACCAGCAACCAGACCTTCGGCGCTCAGCCCACCGCGCCGAAGCCACCAAAACGAAGCAAGGAGCGTCGACATGACGACCACGCCCGAGGCCTTGACCCAGGAACAGACCATCGAGTCGCTGGGTCGCTACGGCTATGGCTGGGCCGACTCCGACGTCGCGGGCGCCAGCGCGCAGCGCGGGCTGTCGGAGGCTGTCGTGCGCGACATCTCGGCGAAGAAGAGCGAGCCCGAGTGGATGCTCGACATCCGGCTCAAGGCGCTGCGCATCTTCGACAAGAAGCCGATGCCGAATTGGGGCTCCAATCTCGAGGGCATTCACTTCGACAACATCAAGTACTTCGTGCGCTCCAGCGAGAAGCAGGCCGCGACGTGGGATGACCTACCCGCCGACATCAAGAACACCTACGACAAGCTCGGTATCCCCGAGGCGGAGAAGCAGCGCCTGGTGTCCGGTGTAGCCGCACAATACGAGAGCGAAGTCGTTTACCACTCGATCCGGGAAGACCTTGAGGCGCAAGGAGTTATCTTCCTCGACACCGACACCGCTTTGAAGGAGCATCCGGAGCTGTTCAAGCAGTACTTCGGCACCGTGATCCCGGCCGGTGACAACAAGTTCTCTGCGCTGAATACCGCTGTGTGGTCAGGTGGTTCGTTCATCTACGTGCCGCCCGGCGTGCACGTCGACATTCCGCTGCAGGCCTACTTCCGGATCAATACCGAGAACATGGGCCAGTTCGAGCGGACGCTGATCATCGCCGACGAAGGCGCATACGTGCACTATGTCGAGGGCTGCCTGCCGGCCGGTGAGCTCGTATCAATGGCCGATGGCGATCTACGCCCGATCGAGTCGATCAAGGTGGGCGAAAACGTCCTCGGCCACGACGGGCGTTCCCACCGCGTGACGGCGATCCAGATGCGCGATCTCAACGGCGACCTCTTCAAGTTCACTCCGATGTCGCCGGCCAACGCCTTCGAGGTGACGTCTGAACATCCGCTGTTCGTCGTCCCGCGCAATGAGGTGCTGGTGAAACGCAAGCCGCGCAACGGGTGGCAGCCCGAGGTCGATTCGGTGAAGGCGAAGTGCGCAGAACCGCGCTGGGTCGCCGCCAAGGACGTCGCGGAGGGTGACTTCCTCGTCTACCCGAAGCCAAAGCCGGTGCCGCATAAGACGGTTCTGCCGTTGGAGTTCGCGCGGTTGGCCGGCTACTACCTGGCTGAGGGCCACGCCACTCTCACCAACGCGTGCGCGTCGCTGGTGTTCTCCTTCCACAGCGATGAGTTCGACTATGTCGAGGACGTGCGGCAGGCCTGCAAGTCGCTGTACGAGACGTCCGGCTCGGTGCTGATCGAGCAGGACAAGCATTCGGCGCGGGTTCTCGTCTACACCAAGGCCGGATACGCGGCGATGCGTGACCATGTCGGCGTCGGGTCCGCCAATAAGAAGCTGTCCGATCTACTGATGCGCCAAGACGAAACGTTCCTGCGCGAGTTGGTCGACGCGTACGTCAACGGGGACGGCAATGTCACCCGGCGCGGTGGTGCCCTCTGGAAGCGCGCGCACACGACGTCGCGAGTTTGGGCTTTCCAATTGCAGTCGATCCTTGCGCGCTTGGGTCACTACGCGACGGTTGAATTGCGTCGACCGGGCGGGCAGGGCGTGATCATGGGTCGTGACATCATGCGCAAGGACATCTATCAGGTCCAGTGGACCGAAGGCGGTACCGGTCCGAAGCAGGCCCGTGACTGCGGAGATTACTTCCTCGTGCCCCTCAAGAAGCGGTCTGTCCGTGAAGCGCACGAGCCGGTGTACAACCTCGATGTCGAAGCGCCGGACAGCTATCTGGCCTACGGCTTCGCGGTGCACAACTGCACGGCACCCATTTACAAGTCTGACTCGCTTCACTCTGCGGTAGTCGAGATTATTGTCAAACCTGGTGCGCGCGTGACGGTACACGACCATCCAGAACTGGTCGAACAACGTCTACAACCTGGTCACCAAGCGCGCCCGCGCCGAAGCAGGCGCCACCATGGAGTGGGTCGACGGCAACATCGGGTCCAAGGTCACGATGAAGTACCCGGCCGTGTGGATGACCGGCGAGCACGCCAAGGGCGAGGTGCTGTCGGTCGCGTTCGCAGGCGAGGGCCAGCACCAGGACACCGGCGCCAAGATGCTGCACCTGGCGCCGAACACGTCGAGCAACATCGTCTCCAAGTCGGTGGCTCGTGGCGGCGGCCGCACGTCCTACCGCGGACTGGTTCAGGTCAACAAGGGCGCGCACGGATCGCGCTCCAGCGTGAAATGCGATGCGCTGCTTGTCGATACGATCAGCCGCAGCGACACCTACCCATACGTCGACATCCGCGAGGACGACGTCACGATGGGTCACGAGGCCACCGTGTCCAAGGTCAGCGAGGACCAGCTGTTCTACCTGATGAGCCGCGGCATGACCGAGGACGAGGCAATGGCGATGGTGGTGCGCGGGTTCGTGGAGCCGATCGCCAAGGAACTCCCGATGGAGTACGCGCTGGAGCTCAACCGTCTGATCGAGCTGCAGATGGAAGGCGCGGTCGGCTAGTGGCGCAGGATCTGACAGCGACTCTGGAGGGCAGGACCAAGGGCGAGATCTTCACGTCATTCGATGTCGACGCCTTCGAGGTGCCGCACGGGCGTGACGAGATCTGGCGGTTCACGCCACTCAAGCGGCTGCGCGGTCTGCACGACGGGTCCGCGCCCGCAACCGGCAGCGCCCGCATTCACGTTTCCGAGTGCGCCGGGGTCACCGTCGAGACGGTACGCCGTGGCGACGATCGCCTCGGGCAGGCCGGCGCGCCTGCCGACCGTGTTGCCGCTCAGGCGTTTTCGTCGTTCAACAGTGCGACGATCGTCACCATCCCAAGAGACGTTGCGTGCGAAGAGCCGATCGAAATCGACGTGACCGGCCCGGGAGAAGGCGCCACCGCGTACGGCCACCTGCAGGTGCGGGTCGGCGAACTCGGTGAGGCGGTCGTCGTCATCGACCAGAGCGGTAGCGGAACCTACGCCGACAACATCGAGTTCGTCGTCGGCGACGCCGCGCGGCTGACGGTGGTCTCGATCGCCGATTGGGCCGACGACGCGGTACACGTCAGCGCCCATCACGCCACGCTCGGCAAGGACGCGGTGCTGCGCCATGTCGCGGTCACCCTCGGAGGCGACCTGGTGCGGCTCACCGCGCGTGCGAAGTTCTGTGCCCCCGGCGGTGACGTCGAGTTGCTCGGCCTCTACTTCGCCGACGACGGCCAGCATTTCGAATCGCGGCTGCTGGTCGACCACGCCCAGCCCAATTGCCGGTCGCATGTCACCTACAAGGGTGCGCTGCAAGGTGATCCGGACTCGGACAGGCCCGACGCGCACACCGTGTGGGTCGGCGACGTGCTGATCCGAGCGGCGGCCACCGGTACCGAGACCTTCGAGACCAACCGCAACCTGGTGCTCACCGACGGCGCTCGTGCCGACTCGGTGCCGAACCTGGAGATCGAGACCGGCGAGATCGCCGGCGCCGGGCACGCCAGCGCCACCGGACGTTTCGACGACGAGCAGCTCTTTTATCTGCAGGCCCGCGGCATCCCGGAGGACCAGGCGCGCCGCCTCGTCGTCCGTGGTTTCTTCGGCGAGTTGATCGGCAAGATCGCTGTGCCCGCCGTGCGTGACCGCCTCACCGACGCCATCGAACACGAACTAGAGATAACGGAATCGAGGACAGCCACCTCATGACCACACTGGAAATCAAGGACCTCCACGTCAGCGTCGTTTCGAAAGAGGACGGGACGGACATCCCGATCCTGAAGGGCGTCACTCTCACCGTGAAGTCGGGGGAGACACACGCACTGATGGGTCCGAACGGGTCCGGAAAGTCGACGCTCTCCTATGCGGTTGCAGGGCATCCGAAGTACACGGTGACGTCGGGCTCGATCACGCTTGACGGCCAGGACGTCCTCGAGATGAGCATCGACGAGCGCGCTCGCGCCGGCCTGTTCCTCGCCATGCAGTACCCGGTCGAGGTGCCAGGGGTGTCGATGTCGAACTTCCTGCGCACCGCCGCCACCGCCGTGCGAGGTGAGGCGCCGAAGCTGCGGCACTGGATCAAAGAGGTCAAAGGCGCGATGGAAGGCCTTGACATCGATCCGTCGTTCTCCGAGCGCAGTGTCAACGAAGGCTTCTCGGGCGGCGAGAAGAAGCGCCACGAGATCCTTCAACTCGAGCTGCTCAAGCCGAAGATCGCCATCCTCGACGAGACCGACTCAGGTCTCGACGTCGACGCGCTGCGCGTGGTCAGCGAAGGGGTCAACCGCTACGCCGAGGAGGTGCACGGCGGGTTGCTGTTGATCACGCACTACACCCGCATCCTGCGGTACATCAAGCCGCAGTTCGTGCACGTGTTCGTCGGCGGCCGCATCGTCGAGTCGGGTGGTCCCGAGTTGGCCGACGAGCTCGACGCCAACGGTTACGAGCGTTTCACGCAGGCAGTCGGAGCCTGACATGACGGCGTCGGCTCAGACTTTGGACCTCACCAAGATCAGGGCGGACTTTCCGATCCTCAGTCGGGTGATGCGCGGGGGAAGCCGGCTGGCGTACCTCGATTCGGGGGCCACCTCGCAGCGGCCGACGCAGGTCCTCGACGCCGAACGCGACTTCCTGGTCACCTCGAACGGTGCAGTGCACCGTGGGGCGCATCAGCTCATGGAGGAGTCCACCGACGCCTACGAGCAGGGTCGCGCCGACATCGCGGCATTCGTCGGCGCCGACGCGAACGAGCTGGTGTTCACCAAGAACGCCACCGAGTCCATCAACCTGGTCGCCTATGTGCTGGGGGACAGCCGCTTCGAGCACGCCGTCGGCCCCGGCGACGTCATCGTCACCACCGAATTGGAACATCACGCCAACCTCGTGCCGTGGCAGGAACTGGCCCGCCGAACCGGCGCGACGTTGAAGTGGTACTCGGTCGGGCCAGAAGGCCGCATCGACATCGACTCGCTGGAGCTGGACCGCAACGTGAAAGTCGTTGCATTCAGCCATCACTCGAATGTGACCGGCGCCGTTGCACCGGTGGCCGATCTGGTGTCGCGGGCACAGGCAATCGGAGCGCTGACGGTTCTGGACGCCTGCCAGTCGGTGCCGCATCAGCCGGTCGACCTGCATGCACTCGGCGTCGACTATGCGGCGTTCTCCGGCCATAAGATGCTGGGCCCCAACGGCATCGGCGTGCTGTACGGCCGCCACGAGCTGCTGAACGCGATGCCGCCCTTCATCACCGGCGGCTCGATGATCGAGACCGTCACGATGGAGGGGACCACCTACGCGCCCGCACCGCAGCGGTTCGAGGCAGGCACCCCGATGACGTCGCAGGTCGTCGGGCTCGCGGCGGCTGCCCGCTATCTCGGCGCGATCGGAATGGACGTTGTCGAGCAGCACGAAGCCGAACTGGTGGCCGCCGCTCTGGAAGGACTGGCGACGGTCCCCGGTGTCCGTATCGTCGGCCCGACCTCTCTCGTCGGGCGCGGTTCTCCGGTGAGCTTCGTCGTCGATGGAATCCACGCCCATGACGTCGGTCAGATCCTCGACGACGACGGCGTCGCGGTGCGGGTAGGACACCACTGCGCGTGGCCGCTGCACCGCCGGTTCGGCATCGCCGCCACAGCGCGGGCATCGTTCGCGGTGTACAACACGCTCGACGAGGTGGACCGGCTGGTGGCGGGAGTCAAGCGCGCCGTCGAGTTCTTCGGCAGGGACTGAGGTTTCGCCGTGAGAATGGAGCAGATGTATCAGGAAGTGATCCTGGATCACTACAAGCACCCGCACCATCGCGGGCTGCGGGAGCCGTTCGGCGCCGAGGTGCATCACGTCAACCCGACGTGCGGCGACGAGGTCACGCTGCGGGTCGCGCTGAGCGAGGACGGCGAGACCGTCACCGACATCTCCTACGACGGGCAGGGCTGCTCGATCAGCCAGGCCGCGACATCCGTGCTCACCGACCTGCTGATCGGCGAGAGCGTCGGAGACGCGTTGAAGACCGTCGCGGCATTCAACGAGATGATTTCGTCCCGCGGCAACGTTGCGGGTGACGAAGATGTGCTCGGCGATGGCGTCGCCTTCGCCGGGGTGGCCAGGTATCCGGCGCGGATCAAGTGTGCGCTGCTGGGCTGGATGGCCTTCAAAGACGCAGTGGCGCAAGCCAGTGAGGAGACGCCAGATGAGCGACACCGCAGTGCCTGACGAAGAGTTTCTCGCCGACCTCGAAGAGGCGATGCGTGATGTCGTCGACCCAGAACTCGGCATCAACGTCGTCGATCTCGGCCTCGTCTACGGCGTGAATGTCGAAGACGGCGATGCAGGGAAAGTGGCGCTGATCGACATGACGCTGACGTCGGCGGCATGCCCGCTCACCGACGTGATCGAGGATCAGTCGCGCACCGCGTTGGTCGGCGCGGGGCTGGTCAACGAGATCAAGATCAACTGGGTGTGGAACCCGCCGTGGGGCCCGGACAAGATCACCGAGGACGGCCGCGAGCAGCTGCGCGCGTTGGGCTTCACCGTCTAGCGGAGTTCCTCGCTCCACTGGGTCTCGTTGCGCAGGACGGGTTTCAACACCTTGCCTGCCGGGTTCCGCGGCAACGGCTCGCTGCGGAAGCAGACAAACTGTGGCGTGTTGTAGTCGGCGATGCGCTCCTTGACGAAGGCCTGAATCTCTAGGGGGTCGAGGTTGGCCCACGGCTTCGGCACGAGGACCGCGCCGACCTTCTCACCCATCATCTCGTCGGGCACACCGAGCACCGCGGCTTCGAAAACGCCGGGGTGCTGGGCGAGCACGTTCTCGACCTCGACGCAGTAGACGTTCTCGCCGCCGCGGCAGATCATGTCCTTCAACCGGTCGACGATCTGGACGAAGCCGTCCTCGTCGATGCGCGCCAGGTCGCCGGTGTGCAGCCAGCCGTCGACGAACGTCTCCGCCGTCTTCTCCGGGTTGTTCCAGTAGCCGACGACCACGTTCTGGCCGCGAATGAGCAGTTCGCCGACGCCCGTAAGCGGGTCGGGATCAAGCAGGTCGACCTCGACCGGCGGCACGGCGAAGCCGACGGTCTCCGGCCGCAGCTCGGCATACTCGTCCGGCAGGAGGGTGGATACCGACGATGTCTCGGTGAGGCCGAAGCCGTTGGAGAGCCGGGCATTCGGGAAGGATGCGCGAAGGCGCGAGATGACATCGGGCGCTGTCGGAGCGCCGCCGTAAATGAGCCAGCCGACGCCGCTCATGTCGAAATCGGCGAAGTTCGGCTGGTTCATCGCCAGCCAGAAGATCGCGGGCACCGACGCGAGCACATTGATGCGCTCGTCGACCGTCGCGTGCAGGAAGGCCTGCACGTCGAATGCCGGCATGATCACGGCGGTGCCCCCGAGGTGGATCGTGGGCAGAAGCTGACTGTTGCACCCGGTGGCGTGGAATAGCGGCACCGAGATCAGGTTCCGAATCGGCGACGCCGCGGGGATTTTCATGGCCCTGACGCAGGTCTCGACGTTCGACAGGAAGTTCTCGTGGGTCACCATCGCGCCCTTCGGAAAACCCGTCGTGCCACTGGTGTACATCAGCGCCGCAAGGGTCGAATGCTCGGCGCCTGCCGCAACATACGGTTCGCCGTCAGGCAGAGCCGCGTCGGGGAGTAGCACGACGTCGGCTCCGGCGTCGGTGACGACGTAGGACACCTCACTCTCGGAGAACCGGGTGTTGACGGGTACGACCACCGCACCCGCCATCAACGTCCCCCAGAAGCCGAGGCACCACTCGAGGCTGTTGGCGTGCCGGTTCGCGACGCGGTCACCCGGCCGCACACCCGCTGCGCGCAGCCCGCCTGCTACCCGGGCCGCCCGGTCCCACAGCTGCCGGTACGTCACCCGCTCGCCCCGCAACACGACGACACACTCGCGATCGGGATGACGATCGACCGACGCCGCGAACATGTCCAGCAGCGACGGCGCCAGATCCGAATACCGCAGAACACCGTCGTCAGTGCGGATGACTCCGGACATGTCGAACGGCAATGTCCGCCCGCTTCGGCCCTGCTTTGTGATCGTGCCGACATTCGTGCTCGATGACATGACCGTCAGTTTGGCGCGCCTGGCGCGTTCACGCGGCGAACTCGACACAATCCGCGCACCCCGCAGAGACCGTTCCGATCACGGCGCGTGCAACCCTGTTCCTGCTCCGCGGATGCAGGGATGGTCGATCAGCGTGACATCGACGCCCGAACTCGCCTCGAGCGAGGCCAACGAGGCCATCACCGCGCGTGATCAGACCCGATTCGATCCCACCGTTCGCACGGCGCTGCTGGCCAGCCTCGTCGGCACCACCATCGAGTGGTACGACTTCTTCCTCTACGCGACGGCGGCCAGCCTCGTCTTCAACCACGCGTTCTTCCCGGACCAGAGTTCATACGTCGGGACGCTGTTGTCGTTCGCGACGTTCGCCGTCGGATTCGTCGTCCGGCCGATCGGCGGCTTCGTCTTCGGCCACGTCGGAGATCGCATCGGCCGCAAGAAGACCCTGGCGCTGACGATGTTCCTGATGGGCGGGGCCACCGCCCTGATGGGGCTGCTGCCCACCGCCGCGCAGATCGGGGTGCTCGCCCCGATCCTGTTGCTGTTGCTTCGGATAGTTCAGGGGTTCGCGCTCGGGGGCGAATGGGCGGGCGCCATCCTGCTGGCGGTCGAGCACAGCCCGCCGAAACGGCGCGGACTCGCCGGAAGCGTGCCCCAGGTCGGCCTGGCACTCGGGCTCGCATTGGGGACAGGCGTATTCGCGCTGTTGCAGATCGCACTACCCGAGGCGGCTTTCGAGTCCTACGGCTGGCGCATCGCGTTCTTGCTCAGCATCGTGCTGGTCGTCTTCGGCGTCATCGTGCGGTTGAAGGCCACCGAGACACCGGTGTTCGAGAAGCTGCGGGCCGCGGGCGACCGTTCGGCCGTGCCACTGCGCGAGGTGTTTCGCCCACCGCATCTGCGCTCGACGGTGCTGGGTCTGCTGTCACGCTGGGGCGAAGGGGCGGCGTTCAACACCTGGGGCGTCTTCGCGATCTCCTACGCGACAGCCACCCTGCATCTCGCGAGGGTGCCGGTTCTCATCGCGGTCACTGCGGCAGCGCTGGTGATGGCCTTGCTGCTCCCGTTGTCGGGCGTGCTGACCGATCGGTTCGGCGCACGGGCGGTGTATGCGACGGGAATCGCCGCATACGCGCTTGCGGTGTTCCCGGTCTTCGGGTTGTTCAACACGAAGAGCATCACGGCCTACGCGATCGGAATGCTGTTGGTATTCGGCGTTATTCACGCCTGGTTCTACGGAGCGCAGGGAACCCTGTACGCCTCGCTGTCCCCCGCGCGGATCCGGTACACCGGTCTGTCGACGGTGTATCAGCTCTCCGGTGTGTACGCGTCCGGGCTGACCCCGCTGATTTCTGACGGCGTTGATCGCCGCCGGACACAAGTCGCCATGGCTGGCGTGCACGTATCTGGTCGCCACGGCGGCGATCAGCGTGGTGGCGACGCTGCTGCTGAAACCGAGATCAGGTGAACACGTCGTTGAGGGTGACGGTCTGTAGGTTGCGGCTGGAGATCAGGTTTGCGAGCTGGTCGTAGCACTGCGTGATCGTCGGCAGGTTGGCGTGGGCAAGCACGATCTGTTGGGGGGCGAACGATCGCTCGGCGCACGCGACGAGATTGGCTGCAGTCTCCGGCAGCGAGTCCCCGACCGTGCCGCTCCACAGCGTGACGGTGGTGTAGCCGAGATCGGCGGCGACCCGATCGGTTTCGGCGGTGTGCACCCCAAACGGTGGCCGGAAGAACGGCGTCCCGTCGGTTCCGTAGGTGTTGCGCAGGAAGTCGGCGTTGCGCTGAATCTGATCGTGAACTCCGTCCAGGCTGATCTTGTTCAGGTACGGATGCGACCACGTGTGGTTGGCCATCTGGATCTGGCCGGAGTCGACCATCGGGCGGATTGCAGAGGAGTTGTCGGTCCAGGACTTGTTGGCGCCGTTGACGAAGAACGTCAGCCGGGTACCGGTGTCGCGGCAGAACTGGACGAAGGCGGCGACCACCGGGCTGCTGGCACCGTCATCGACGGTCAGCGCCAACTGATTGCCGTCGCCGGGCAGCCGGGTGAGCACGCCGACGGGAGGGGCCACCCGCGCCCGAGGCATCGTCCGGATGGCCGCAGCCTGCGGTGCTCCGGTGATCGCCGCAATCGTACCGACCGCGATGGCGGCCAACACGGTGCGCCTGTCTACGCATGGCACGCAGCAATTCTAATTCTGACGTGCCGGACGATTGTCAATTCCTCACTGTAGCTTTGCTTCTCGTCTACTGGGAACTGGCTGTAGCCAGATGGCCGGTCGAGCCGTCACAATCATCTGATGGTCACGGTGCCCGCGTTTGTTTGGCGATACGGTCCGATCCTTCGCGGGCTGCTTCTCGGAATCGGTGTCGGCGCGGTTCTCGGCGCCCTTGCGTGGCTGGACTCGGGATTCTTGCTTGCCGGACTGATGGCGTTCGCGACCCTGTGCGTCTTCTATGGCGTGTGGATGGCACGGCGGATGGTGCGGTACTGGCCGGGTGCCAAGCAGCTGAGCGGTCCGGAGCGCGAGCAGGTGGCCCGTGCCGCACGAGGCGGCGGGCGGATCGACGATCCCCGACTGGCGCCCGCGCTCGTCGAATACCGAAACGGGCTTCATGAGGCCGCCGAGAAGGCCAGGCCGTTCCGGTGGGTGGTGTGGGTCGTCCTCGTCGTCGCGGTCGGGACCGCGGCATGGGACGCCGCCTTCGGTTCTTGGGGAAACGCCATCGCATCGGCCATCTATCTGGCGATGCTTTTTCTCGAAATGTTCTGGTGGCCCAAGCGGCAGCGAAAGCTGCTGAGCAACGCCGACCTCGCCGCGGAGATGGCCGGCGTCGTCGACCCTGAAGGCCGACGGTGACGAACCAGTCATTTGACGCCAGATTGGTCTCCGTCAACGTCGGGATGCCCGCCGACGTCGAATGGCGCGGCAAGACCGTGCACACCGGTATCTACAAGACCCCGGTGCCGGGATCGGTGATGGTGCGCAGACTCAACATCGACGGTGACGGCCAGGGTGATCTTGGCGGGCACGGCGGAGAGCAGCGTGCCGTGATGGTCTACCAGACCGAGTCCTACGACTACTGGAGCCGTGTTCTCGGGCGCGACGATCTGCAACCGGGGAATTTCGGTGAGAACTTCACGATCACAGGTTTGGCGGACGACGAAGTCTGCGTCGGCGATCGCTACGCTATCGGCGAGGCCGAGTTCGAGGTGACCCAGCCACGAGTGACCTGCTTTCGGGTGGGCATGCGCCTTGGTGAACCCGAAATGCCGAATCTCCTTGTCGCCCATCATCGTCCGGGATTCTATTTTCGGGTGATCACCGTAGGCCGTGTCAAAGCAGGGGACGCGATCGTCCGTACTCTGCGGGGCAGGCATCAGCTCAGCGTCGCCGATGTCGACGCGCTGTTATACCTGCCAGATCGTGACATCGGCGTGCTCCGCAAGGCGGTCGACGTGCCCGCGCTGAGCCCCGGCTGGCAGCAGTCGTTCGCCGAACTACTGGCCGCGCACGACGGTGCCGCGGGCGCGACGGCGCCTCCGATCGGCGTCGAACCGGGCTGGAGTGGGTTCCGTCGACTGCGCGTCGCTGAAACACACCGCGAGAGCGCGGCCATCATGTCGATTCGGTTCGAAGCCGAAAACGATGCGCCGCTGCCGATCCCGCGTCCCGGGCAGTATCTGACGCTGCGAGTTCCCGACGCGGGCGACCCGGTACCGCTGCGAAGCTACTCCCTGTCGGGCAGCGGGGCGGAATACCGGATCAGCGTCAAGCGCGAGGACCATGGTCTGGTCAGTCGCTGGCTGCACAACAACATCGGCCCCGGATCTGCGGTCGATGTCGCCGCGCCGCGTGGCGACTTCTATCTGACCGAGGACGCAGGCCCGGTGGTTCTGCTCTCTGCCGGCGTCGGCGTCACGCCCGTGCTGGCCATGCTGAACGCACTGGCGAAACGTCGCAGCGATCGCGAAATCTGGTGGCTGCACACCACCCGAGACACCGAAACCCTCGCTTTCTCGGCGGAAGTCAGCGACCTGATTGCCGAACTGCCGCACGCGCGACAGCAGGTCTTCTACACGAGCGCCGTCGGCAGGTTGGATGCCCGAGCCATCGCGGACTTGGGCCTGCCGCCCGACGCCACTGTCTACATGTGCGGACCGGACGGCTTCATGTCGGACATGCGCGGTGCCCTGACCGACGCCGGGATCGACGCATCCCACATCCACACCGAACTCTTCGGCGCCCTGCCGCCGATCAATCCCGGCATTGTCGACAAGTCCACGGCTCGGCCGCACCCCCCGCCGGGCCTTGCGGGATCTGGACCGCCGGTGTCGTTCTCCCGGAGCGGGCTCACGGTCAACTGGTCCGCGGAATACGGCAGCATTCTCGAGTTCGCCGAGGCGTGCGATGTTCCCACGCGGTTCTCGTGCCGCAGCGGGGTCTGCCACACGTGCGTTACGCAGGTCATAGCGGGCAGGACGTCCTACACCCAGCCCCCGTTGGAGCTGCCGTCCGAGGGGACCGTGCTGATCTGCGTTGCCGAGCCGACGAGCGACCTCGTGCTGGACCTTTAGCCTTAGCCGCCTGAATTTGTCGGTGGTTCGAACTACTGTTCGAAGTGTGAGTTCGGTCGGCGTTGAGAAGCGCATCGCTGCGATGGACGCAGAGGTGTCGGCGTTGTTGGATGAGTCCCTTGTTGGGATGTCCACTGCCGAGCGCACGGCGGTGACCCATCAACTGGAGGTGGTGGCGCGCCGGATGGGCGCGGTGATGAACCGGTTTGTGGCGGCGCTGGCCGAGGTGCCGGTGGAGGAGTTGGGTGAGCCGTCGGTGGCTTGTGCGTTGTCGACGTTGTTGCGGATTTCGAAGACTGAGGCGTCTCGACGGATTGGTGAGGCCCAGGATCTGGGGCCGCGGGCGGCGATGACCGGCGAGGCGCTCGAGCCCATGCTGTCGAACACGGCCGCCGCGCAGCGCGGTGGGGCGATCGGGGCCGAGCAGGTGGCGATCATTCGGCGGTTTTTCAAACGGCTGCCCGACTTTGTCGATCACGACACCCGGCAGGCCGCCGAGGCCGATCTGGCCCGGCTGGCGTGTGGGCTGCGACCCGAGGAGTTGCGGCAGGCCGCTGACCGGTTGGCGGCGCTGCTGGACCAGGACGGCGAACTGTCCGACGGGGATCGGGCCCGGCGCCGCTTTCTGGTCGTCGGTAAGCAGGGCGCTGATGGGATGAGCGAGGTCCGGGGGCGCCTGGATCCCGAGGCGCGCGCGATGTGGGATGCGGTGGCCGCCAAGTGGGCCGCCCCGGGGATGTGCAATCCCGACGACGAGCACCCGTGTATCGACGGTGATCCGCCATCGCAAAACGTCAGCAGTGATCTGCGGTCGACGGGGCAGCGCAATCACGATGCGTTCAAGGCGGTGTGCCGGGCGATGCTGGCCTCGGGGCAGTTGGGCAGCCACAACGGGTTACCGGTGACGATGGTCATCTCCACCACGTTGCAAGAACTCGAGTCCGGCACCGGGCACGCGGTCACCGGCGGCGGCACTCTGGTGCCGATGGCCGAGGTGATCCGCCAAGCTGCGGCGGCGCATCACTATCTGGCGGTGTTCGATGAGCACACCGAAGAGCCGTTGTATCTGGGCCGCAGCCGGCGGTTGGCATCGGCTGGGCAGCGGATCGTGTTGTACGCCAAGGATCGTGGCTGCACCTTCCCGGGTTGTACCGCCCCGGCGTATCACAGCGAGGTTCACCACGCCAGAGCCGACTGGGCCGCAGGCGGGCAGACCGACATCACCGACGAAACCCTGGCCTGTCCCACCGACAACCGCCGCGTCAAACCCGGCGGCTGGACAACCCGAAAACGCCACGACGGCCGCACCGAATGGATCCCACCACCCCACCTCGACACCGGCCAAGCCCGCGTCAACAACTACCACCACCCCGAGCGCTACCTAGTGCCCGATGACGATGACGACGGCTCCTCGGGGCACCGCCGTCAGAACCATCGGTAGAAGCTGGCGGTGGCTGCTGCGAGAGCATCGGCAGCAGTTCCGCGAAACGGTTCGCACGGTCGGCAAGATCGGCAACGATGAGCTGGATCCGGCGTTCCGCAGCCGCCTGCTGGGGGCGTTCAAAGGGTTCTGCCGACCACATAGTGGGAACACACTGCTTGACGCCGGCGTTAGGAGAATGGTGACCACCCAAGACATCACTGCTGACAAGTTCAACGAGACCATCAACGACAACGACATCGTGCTGGTTGATTTCTGGGCGTCGTGGTGCGGGCCGTGTCGCGCATTCGCACCGACGTTCGCGGCCTCGGCCGAGAAGCACCCCGACGTGGTGCACGCCAAGGTCGATACCGAGGCTGAGCAGCAACTCGCCGCGGCCGCAGACATCCGCTCGATCCCCACGCTGATGGCGTTCAAGAAGGGCAAGCTTGTGTTCAACCAGGCTGGTGCACTTCCGCCCGCCGCCCTGGAGGACCTGGTGCAGCAGGTCAAGGCGTTCGACGTCGACGCGGCGATCGCATCCCAGTCCAACGGCGAAGAGGCCTGACGCCCGGCACGCGATAGCGTGCTCTGCGTGACAGAGCAGAACAACTTCGTCCTCGTCGACCGCCCGCGGCCCAGTGTCGCGCTGGTGACGCTGAACCGCCCGGAGCGAATGAACTCCATGGCCTTCGACGTCATGGTCCCCCTCAAGGCGGTGCTGGAAGAGCTGACGTACGACAACTCCGTGCGTGCAGTAGTGCTGACCGGGGCGGGAAAGGGCTTCTCGTCAGGCGCTGACCACAAGTCGGCGGGAGCAGTGCCGCACATCGAGGGACTGACCCGGCCGACGTTCGCGCTGCGCTCGATGGAGGTGCTCGACGATGTGATCCTGGCTCTGCGCAAGATGCACCAACCCGTCATCGCCGCGGTCAACGGCGCCGCCATCGGCGGGGGGCTGTGCCTTGCGCTGGCCGCCGACATCAGGATCGCAGGCGACGGCGCGTATTTCCGCGCGGCGGGAATCAACAACGGCCTGACGGCCAGCGAGCTCGGGCTGAGCTACCTGCTGCCACGGGCGATCGGTACGACACGGGCGTTCGAGTTGATGTTGACCGGCCGCGACGTCGACGCCGATGAAGCCGAGCGCATCGGGCTGGTTTCCCGCACCGTACCCGACGACCAGCTGCTGCAGACCTGCTACGAAATGGCCGAACGCATCGCCGCCTTCTCGCGGCCGGGAATCGAGTTGACCAAGCGCACGCTGTGGACTGGACTGGACGCCGCTAGCCTGGAAGGGCACATGCAGGCCGAAGGCCTCGGACAACTCTTCGTGCGTCTGCTCACCGCCAACTTCGAAGAAGCGGTGGCGGCGCGCGCGGAAAAGCGGGCCCCGGCCTTCACCGACGACAAGTAACAGCACTAGGAGCGCAGCGTGATCACCGCAACGGACCTCGAGGTCCGCGCAGGCGCGCGCACGCTGCTGTCTACGGAGGGATCGACCCTGCGCGTTCAGCCGGGCGACCGAATCGGACTTGTCGGGCGTAACGGCGCGGGCAAGACCACGACCATGCGCATCCTGGCGGGCGAAGGCGAACCCTATGCGGGCACCATCGTGCGCACAGGCGAAATCGGTTATCTGCCGCAGGATCCCAGAGAGGGCAACCTCGACACCCTGGCCCGCGACCGGGTGTTGTCGGCCCGCGGCCTCGACACCTTGCTCTCTGATCTGGAGAAGCAACAGGCGTTGATGGCCGAGGTCGCCGACGACGCGGCACGTGACCGGGCAGTGCGCCGTTATGGCCAGCTCGAGGAGCGGTTCGCCGCGCTCGGTGGATACGGTGCCGAAAGCGAGGCAGGGCGTATCTGCGCCAGTCTCGGCCTGCCCGAACGCGTTCTGACCCAGTCGCTGCGCACCCTGTCCGGCGGCCAGCGCCGCCGCGTCGAGCTCGCCCGAATCCTGTTCGCGGCATCCGACACGGGAGCGGGTTCGTCGACGACACTGCTGCTCGACGAGCCGACCAACCACCTCGATGCCGACTCGCTCGGTTGGCTTCGCGATTTTCTGCGGGCGCACACCGGCGGCTTGGTGGTGATCAGCCATAACGTCGAGCTGCTCGCCGACGTCGTCAACCGGGTGTGGTTCCTCGACGCCGTGCGCGGTGAGGTCGACGTCTACAACATGTCCTGGCAGAAGTATCTCGACGCGCGCGCCACCGACGAGCAGCGGCGGCGTCGGGAGCGCGTCAACGCCGAGCGTAAGGCCGCGGCGCTGCGCACCCAGGCCGCCAAGATGGGCGCGAAGGCGACCAAAGCCGTTGCGGCACAGAACATGCTGCGGCGGGCCGACCGAATGATCGCTGCCCTCGACGAGGAGCGCGTTGCCGACAAGGTCGCCCGCATCAAGTTCCCCAGCCCGGCGCCGTGCGGGCGCACACCGTTGGTGGCCAAGGATCTGACGAAGACATACGGCTCGCTGGAGGTGTTCGCCGGCGTTGATCTGGCCATCGACCGCGGCTCGCGTGTGGTGGTGCTGGGCCTCAACGGCGCTGGTAAGACCACGCTGCTGCGTCTGCTTGCCGGCGTCGAGACACCCGACACAGGCATGCTGGAGCCTGGCCACGGCCTCAAGATCGGCTATTTCGCACAGGAGCACGACACACTCGACAACCTCGCCACGGTGTGGGAGAACATCCGTCACGCCGCTCCCGATACCGGGGAGCAGGATCTACGAAGTCTGTTGGGCGCGTTCATGTTCAGCGGCCCGCAGCTCGACCAGCCGGCGGGCACGCTGTCCGGTGGCGAGAAGACCCGTCTGGCGCTCGCGGGACTCGTCGCGTCCACCGCAAACGTGTTGCTGCTCGACGAACCGACCAACAACCTCGATCCGGCGTCACGGGAACAGGTGCTCGACGCACTTCGCAGCTACCGCGGATCGGTGGTGCTGGTGACCCACGATCCGGGCGCCGCGGAGGCGCTCGACCCGCAGCGCGTCGTGCTGCTTCCGGACGGCACCGAGGATTTCTGGTCGGAGGATTACGCCGATCTCATCGAGTTGGCGTAGGCGTCAATTCCATACCGAATTCTGAATCCACCCGCCGCCAAGTTTCGGCTTCTCTACGCTGGGTATTCGTCGGGGCATCACAGCGGGGAGGTGTCGATGAAGAAATTGAACAAGACCCGGGACCAATTGCTGGTGGACCTGCGGAGCGCGTACGAGGGAGGCGCGAGCATTCGCTCGCTTGTTGCCTCGACGGGACGATCGTACGGCTCCATACACAGCATGCTGCGCGAGTCCGGCACCACGATGCGCAGCCGCGGCGGGCCGAATCACCGCACGCGGGCCTAGCTACTGCTGACGGACCGATGACTCGACGAGGTCGAGTACGGCGCTGAGCTTTTCGGGATCGTCGCCCGACGCCAGCCGCGCAACCAGGCCGTCGAGCACCAGGTCCAAATAGGTGTGCAGCACGTCGCTGGGCACGTCGTCGCGCAACCGCCCCGCCTGCTTCTGCCTGCGTAACCGGTCGGTCGTCGCCGCGGCCAGTTCCGCCGAGCGTTCCGACCAACCCTTGTTGAATGCCGGATCATTGCGGAGCTTGCGTGCGATCTCGAGGCGGGTGGCCAGCCAATCGAACTGCTCGGGTGCCGCCAGCATGTCGCGCATGACCTGGATCAAACCCTCGCGCGACGCTACATCGGCCATGCGCTCGGCGTCCTCGTGGGCCAGTTCGAAGAACAGTGTGTCCTTGTCCTTGAAGTGGTGGAAGATCGCCCCGCGCGACAGCCCGATCGTGTGCTCCAGCCTGCGCACCGTCGCCTTGTCGTAGCCGTATTCGGCAAAGCACCGCCGGGCGCCGTCGAGGATCTGACGGCGACGCGCCGCCAGATGGTCCTCGGTTACCCGGGGCAACTTCGCCGCCTACGACTTCAGCATGTTTCGCAGCACGTACTGCAGGATGCCGCCGTTGCGGTAGTAGTCCGCCTCACCTGGGGTGTCGATGCGCACGACGGCGTCGAACTCCACCGCCTTGCCGTCTTGCTTGGTGGCCTTCACATGCACGGTCTTGGGCGTCTTGCCGTCGTTGAGCGCCTCGATGCCGGTGATGTCGAAGGTCTCCGTACCGTCCAGCTTCAGCGACGCCGCCGACTGTCCCTCGGGGAACTGCAGCGGGATGACGCCCATGCCGATCAGGTTGGAGCGGTGGATGCGTTCGAACGACTCGGTGATCACCGCGCGCACGCCCAGCAGGCTGGTGCCCTTGGCCGCCCAGTCGCGCGACGAGCCGGACCCGTACTCCTTGCCCCCGAGCACCACCAGCGGGATGTCGGCCGCCGCATAGTTCTGCGCGGCGTCGTAGATGAACGCCTGCTCGCCGTCGTTGGTGAAGTCGCGGGTGTAGCCGCCGGACACGTCGTCGAGCAGTTGGTTGCGCAACCGGATGTTGGCGAACGTGCCGCGGATCATCACCTCGTGGTTGCCGCGCCGTGAGCCGTAGGAGTTGTAGTCCTTCTTGTCCACGCCGTGTTCGTCGAGGTACTGCGCCGCGGGAGTACCCGGCTTGATGCTGCCCGCGGGGGAGATGTGGTCGGTGGTGACCGAGTCACCCAGCAGCGCAAGCACTCTGGCGCCCGCGATATCGGTTACGGCTTCCGGCTCGGCGGGCATACCGTCGAAGTACGGTGGCTTGCGGACATATGTCGAGTTGTCGTCCCACTCGAATGTGTTGCCGCTCGGTGTCGGCAGGTTGCGCCACCGCTCGTCACCCTTGAAGACGTCGGCGTAGTTCTTGGTGAACATCTCGGTGTTGATCGCCGAGGCGATTGTGTCGTTGATGTCCTTCTGCGACGGCCAGATGTCCTTCAGGAAGACGTCGGTGCCCGACTCGTCCTGGCCCAGGGGTTCCGACTCGAAGTCGAAGTCCATGGTGCCCGCCAGTGCGTATGCGATCACCAGCGGCGGCGACGCCAGGTAGTTCATCTTCACGTCGGGATTGATCCGACCCTCGAAGTTGCGGTTGCCCGACAGCACCGCGGCCACCGACAGGTCGGCGTCGTTGATCGCCTTGCTGATCTCTTCCGGCAGCGGTCCGGAGTTGCCGATGCACGTGGTGCAGCCGTAACCGACCAGGTAGAAGCCGAGCTTCTCCAGATACGGCCACAGGTCCGCCTTCTCGTAGTACTCGGTGACGACCTGGGATCCCGGCGCCATCGTGGTTTTCACCCACGGCTTGGACGTCAGTCCCTTGTCGACGGCGTTCTTGGCGAGCAGGGCGGCGCCGATCATCACCTCGGGGTTCGAGGTATTCGTGCACGACGTGATCGCCGCGATCACCACGGCGCCATGATCGATGACGCAGTCACCGCGCTCGGTCGACTTGACTGCGACCGGCTTGCTTGGCCTGCCCTCGGCGCCTACGGCCGCGGAAGCCACGTCTGCCGTGCCGTTGTCGGCGAACGACAGCACCGCAGGGTCGCTGGCCGGGAACGACTCTTCAACCGCTTCGTCGAGCTTGGTGTGCTCGGCAGGCAGGTTCTCCTCGACGTAGTTGTGAATGTCCTTGCGGAAGGCGGTCTTTGCGTCTGTCAGCGCGATGCGGTCCTGCGGACGCTTGGGCCCGGCGATCGACGCGACGACATCGCCGAGGTCCAGCTCGATGTACTCGGAGTACTTCGGCTCGCGCTCCGGGTCGTGCCACATGCCCTGCTCTTTGGCGTACGCCTCCACCAACGCCAGCTGTTCCTCGCTGCGGCCGGTCATCTTCAGGTAGTCGATCGTCACCTCGTCGATCGGGAAAATGGCGGCGGTGGAGCCGAACTCGGGGCTCATGTTGCCCAGCGTCGCGCGGTTGGCCAACGGCACCTCGGCGACGCCGGCGCCGTAGAACTCGACGAACTTGCCGACCACACCGTGCTTGCGAAGCATCTCGGTAACCGTGAGCACGATGTCGGTGGCGGTGACGCCGGCTGGCCGCTCCCCGGTGAGCTTGAACCCGACGACCCGGGGGATGAGCATCGACACCGGCTGACCGAGCATGGCGGCTTCGGCCTCGATGCCCCCGACGCCCCAGCCCAGCACGCCGAGGCCGTTCTCCATCGTGGTGTGCGAGTCGGTGCCGACACAGGTGTCCGGGTATGCCACGCCGTCGCGCTCCCACACCACCCTGGCCAGGTATTCGATGTTGACCTGGTGCACGATCCCGGTGCCGGGCGGCACCACCTTGAAGTCGTTGAAGGCGCCCTGGCCCCAGCGCAGGAACTGGTAGCGCTCGCCGTTGCGCTCGTACTCGATCTCGACGTTGCGCTCGAAGGCGTCCGCGCGGCCGAAGAGGTCAGCGATCACGGAGTGGTCGATCACCAGATCGGCCGGCGCCAGCGGGTTGACCTTGTCGGGGTCCCCGCCGAGGTCGCCGACGGCCTCGCGCATGGTGGCCAGGTCGACGATGCAGGGCACACCGGTGAAGTCCTGCATGATCACCCGGGCGGGGGTGAACTGGATCTCGACGCTGGGGTCGGCATCCGGGTCCCAGTTGGCGATCGCCTCGATGTGCTCCTTGGTGATGTTGGACCCGTCCTCGGTGCGCAGGAGGTTCTCGGCGAGCACCTTGAGGCTGTAGGGGAGTTTCTCGGCACCGGCCACCGCGTCCAGGCGGTAGATCTCGTAACTCTTGTCCCCGACCTCGAGGGTGTCGCGGGCTCCAAACGAATCCTTGCTGCTCACATCAACTCCCGGCTGAATCTCGCCGCGACGGGCTGTGTCGACGGCACTTCCAATCTAACAGTACGCTTGTCCTATAAAGCAAGCCTGGCAGGTTTCAGTCTTGTCCTCGGCCGTGCGTGCTGCCACCCGTTCGGGTCCATATCACGTACGGTTCGTCTGTGACCGGACCCCAGGTGATTCCGTTCCTCCCGTCGTATATCCCGCCCGAGGTCGACATGAACCAGGTGAAGGCGGATGTCGGTGACGACGGTGTGAGCGTGGCGCCCGCGTATGCAAAGGACGTCCCCGCACTCCGCCAGGTGGTCGCCGACGCCCGTGAACACGGCATCGACCTCAAGATCGTGATGATCGCGAACAACCCGCCGATCGACACCCCGCTGCGCGACATCGCGACCGAGGTGGGTCAGGCGTATCCCGGCTCGACGGTGCTGGCGATGAGCCCGATGTGGGCGGGCACCTACAGCAAGAATTTCGATCGCGTGACGCTTGAAGCCGGCCAAGATATAGCGAAGAACGGTGATCCGGTTCAGTCGTCAAAGAATTTCGTCAGCGAGTTGACGACACCGCACTTTCCGTGGACGGCATTCTCGGTCGTACTCGTCATCGGCGTATTCGCAGCGGCCGTCGTCACCCGGTTTCTGCAGGTCCGCAGCAAACGCAAGGCGTCAGTGGACACCGAGCCGGCTGCGAATACGACCGGGTAGAAGAGCCCGGGCATTTCGAATATCACTATTCGGTCACACTCTCTCTAATTACAGATATGTAGTTTGTGACTAGAGTTTCTTTAGCGTCTGTTGTGACGTACGGTGCAGAAGTATCTGATGGTGTAGTTGTTGTATTTGTGACTTCTGCGAGGAGACCTGAGTCGTATGAGACGCACCCCTCGCGCCTCCGCGTCGCGACTATTCGGTCGAGCCTGCGCGGTTCCTGTGATCATCGGAGTGCTGGCGGCGACGGTGTTTTCGACTTCGGGGGGAATCGCCGCCGCCGAGCCGAGTAGCCCGGACACCGTCGGCTCCTTGGTCGCCGCGATTGCGAACGTCAACCAGAAGCTGCAGGACCTGGGCGCGGCCGTGCAGGCTCAGCAGGAGAGCGTCAACAAGGCGATCGTCGACGTCCAGACCG
The DNA here is from genome assembly GCA_963813275.1 of uncultured Actinomycetota bacterium. Classification (GTDB taxonomy): domain Bacteria; phylum Actinomycetota; class Actinomycetes; order Mycobacteriales; family Mycobacteriaceae; genus Mycobacterium. The sequence goes on from CAWEYH010000014.1 coordinate 1,725,497, forward strand.
CCCGTGACAACGCCGCGACGGCCCAGCGCGACGTGGATGACAGCAGGCGCGCCGTCGACGACTCCAATGCCGCGATCAAGTCCGCGCAACAGCGGTTCGACACCTTCGCGGCGTCGACGTACGTCAACGGGCCGTCGAGTTCCTATCTGACGGCCGCCGACCCCGCCGACGTGCTCGACACCGCCTCCGCCGGTCAGACGCTGGCCGCCAGCTCGCAGCAGATCCTCGCCGACCTGCAGCGGGCCCGCACCGAGCAGGTGAACAAGGAGTCCGCGGCGCGGCTGGCAAAGCAGAAGGCCGACCAGGCCACCGTCGACGCGCAGGCCAGCCAGGACGCCGCGGTGTCGGCCCTGACGTCGGCACAGCAGACGTTCCGCGACCAGCAGGGCCAGCTCGATCAACTGACCGCCGAGCGCAGCGCCGCACAGGCCAAGCTCGCGCAGGCAGCGACGTGGTCCGCGTCAACGAGTGGGCAGCCGAAACCCGCTGCGCCGCAATCGAACCCGTCCGCCAATTGGGATCGTGCTGCCGGTGCGCCTGCTCCGGCTGCACGCAATTGGGACGTCAGTCAGTGGGATCCGACACTGCCGGCGATCCCGAGCGCGTTCGTCAGCGGCGATCCCATCGCGATCATCAACTCGGTGCTCGGCATCTCGTCCACCTCGGCGCAGTACACCGCCGATATGGGGCGCGGCTTCCTGCGCAAGCTGGGAATCCTGCCGACACCGACCGGCTACACCAATGGCGCTATTCCCCGCGTCTACGGCAGGCAGGCGTCCGAGTACGTCATCCAGCGGGCGGGGTCCCAGTTGGGCGTGCCGTACTCATGGGGCGGCGGCAATGCCGCCGGCCCGAGCACCGGCATCGACTCCGGCTCGAACACAGTCGGTTTCGACTGCTCCGGGCTGATCCTGTACGCCTTCGCGGGCGTCGGCATCAAGCTGCCGCACTACTCGGGTTCGCAGTACGACTTGGGCCGAAAGATCCCGTCGTCGCAGATGCGCCGCGGCGACGTCATCTTCTACGGGCCGGGCGGCAGCCAGCACGTCACGCTCTATCTCGGGAACGGCCAGATGCTGGAGGCGCCGTACACCGGTTCGCAAGTCAAGGTCTCGCCGGTGCGGACCAGCGGCATGACCCCGTACGTCATCCGATACATCGAATACTGATGCGAGTGATTCTGTGATTTCCCTGCGCCACAAGCGTTTACGCTCGGTCAAGATCGCTGCGCTGCTCCTTGCTGCGTTCGCGATGGTGATCGGATTCGCCGTGCCCGCTTGGGCCGCACCCGATGACGGGCAGTGGGATCCCACGCTGCCGAAGATCGTCAGTTCGGGTGCCCCAGGCGATCCGGTCGCGATCGCCAACGCGTCGTTTCAGGTGAGCCAGCTCGCCCTCTCGACCACTCAGAACCTGGGACAGCAGTTCCTGTCCAGCATCGGGCTCGGCGGCAGCAGTAGCCAAGGCGCCGTCGTGCCGGGTGGTCGGGTCCGCGGGCCGCAAGCGATCGAATACGCGATCCGTCGCGGAGGTTCGCAGATGGGCGTGCCGTATTCATGGGGAGGCGGCACGCTCACCGGCCCCGGGCCCGGCGTCGACGACGACGCGGGGAAAGTCGGCTTCGACTGTTCGGGTTTCACCCGTTACATGTTCGCGGGCGTCGGTGTGCAGATCCCGAAGTACTCGGGGGACCAGTACAACACCGGGCGCAAGGTGCCGGTTGCCCAGGCCAAGCGCGGGGACCTGTTGTTCTACGGGCCGGGCGGCAGCCAGCACGTCACCATGTATCTCGGCGGCGGGCGAGATGCTCGAGGCCTCGGGCAGCGCTGGCAAGGTGACCGTCAGCCCTGTACGCACCGGCGGATTGCAGCCGTACGCCGCCCGGATCATCGAATCCTGAGCTAGGCCTGAGCGAACCCTGAGCAGACCCGGGCAACGTCGACGGATTCCGAAGTGCCTGGAATAGTTGACGGCGGGCACCCGGCCCGCGGCGCACGACCTGCGTCTTTGAAAGAACAACGTAAGAGGATCGTCGATGACGTCAGCTGGTGGGCCGCAAGGCCCGGCGCAGGGATTTCCCCCGAACACCCACGGTGCTCCGCCGCCGGCCGCGAACTCCGGGAACCTGCAATCCGAGGTGCACACTCTTGAACGCGCGATCTTCGAGGTCAAGCGCATCATCGTCGGCCAGGACCTGCTGGTCGAGCGGATGCTCGTCGGCCTGCTCGCCAAGGGACACTTGCTTCTCGAGGGTGTGCCCGGCGTGGCCAAGACGCTCGCGGTGGAGACCTTCGCCAGGGTGGTCGGCGGCACGTTCACCCGCATCCAGTTCACCCCCGACCTGGTGCCGACCGACATCGTCGGCACCCGCATCTACCGGCAGGGCAAGGAGGAGTTCGACATCGAGCTCGGCCCCGTGGTCTGTCAACTTCCTGCTCGCCGACGAGATCAACCGCGCTCCGGCCAAGGTGCAGTCGGCGCTGCTGGAGGTGATGGCGGAGCGCAAGATCTCGATCGGCGGCAAGACGTTCCCGATGCCGGACCCGTTCCTGGTGATGGCCACCCAGAACCCGATCGAGCAGGAGGGCGTCTACGCACTGCCCGAGGCGCAGCGCGACCGCTTCCTGTTCAAGCTGAACATCGACTACCCGACGCCGGAGGAAGAGCGCGAGATCGTCTACCGGATGGGCGTGAGGCCGCCGGAGCCCAAGCAGATTCTCGCCACCGGTGACCTGGTGCGGCTGCAGGACGTCGCCGCCAACACGTTCGTGCACCACGCGCTCGTCGACTACGTGGTGCGCGTCGTCACGGCGACCCGCGCGCCGGAGAAGTTCGGCATGCCCGACGCCAAGGCGTGGATCGCCTACGGCGCGTCGCCACGTGCGTCCCTCGGCATCATCGCCGCGTCGCGGGCGCTCGCCTTGGTGCGTGGCCGCGACTACGTCGTCCCGCAGGACGTCGTCGAGGTCATTCCCGACGTGCTCCGGCACCGGCTCGTGCTGACCTACGACGCGCTGGCCGACGAGATCTCCTCGGAGACGGTGATCAACCGGATCCTGCAGACCGTCGGCCTACCGCAGGTGAATGCCATTCCGCAGCAAGGTCATTCGGTACCGCCCGTCGTGCCCGCCGCAGCTGCCGCGGCTAGCGGTCGGTGACTACTTCAGGACGCAACGTCGATCTGCCGTCGCTGAAGCGCGGGGAGATCCGTGACCCCGCGCTGACGGCGGCGCTGCGCAAGCTCGAGCTGACGGTGCGCCGCAAGCTCGACGGCGTGCTGCACGGCGACCACCTCGGCCTGCTGCCCGGCCCGGGTTCGGAGCCGGGCGAGTCGCGGCTCTATCAGCCCGGCGACGACGTGCGCCGGATGGACTGGTCGGTGACCGCGCGCACCACCCATCCGCATGTGCGCCAGATGATCGCCGACCGCGAGCTGGAAACCTGGCTGGTGGTCGACATGTCGGCCAGCCTCGACTTCGGCACCACCGGTTGCGAGAAGCGCGACCTCGCAGTGGCCGCGGCAGCGGCGATCACGTTCCTCAACAGCGGCGGCGGCAACCGGATCGGCGCGATCATCGCCAACGGCGACTCGGTGCGTCGGGTGCCCGCGTTGTCGGGCCGCATGCACGAGCAGGAAATGCTGCGGACCATCGCCACCATGCCGAAGGCACCGATCGGCGTGCGTGGCGACCTGGCCGCCGCGATCGATGCGCTGCGCAGGCCCGAGCGGCGGCGCGGCATGGCGGTGATCATCAGCGACTTCCTCGGCCCGATCAACTGGATGCGGCCGTTGCGCGCCATCGCCGGACGGCACGAGGTGCTCGGCATCGAGATCCTCGACCCGCGCGACGTCGAACTGCCGCCCGTCGGCGACGTCATCCTGCAGGACACCGAATCCGGGGTCACCCGCGAGTTCACCATCGACGAACAACTGCGCGTCCGACTTCGAGAAGGCCGCAGGCGCGCACCGCGCTGAGGTGGCGCGAACCCTGCGACGCTGCGATGCCCCGCTGCTGACCCTGCGCACCGACCGGGACTGGATCGCCGACGTGGTCCGGTTCGTCGCCAGCCGCCGCCGAGGGGCGCTGGCCGGCCGGCCATGATCGTCACTCAACCGAAATGACAAGTAACACATGACATTACCGTTGCTCGGACCGATGACGCTTTCGGGCTTCGAACACACGTGGTTCTTCCTGTTCCTGCTCGTCGTGCTCGGGCTGATCGGGCTCTACATCATCGTGCAGCTGGCCCGTCAGCGGCGGATGCTGCGCTTCGCGAACATGGAGCTGCTGGAAAGCGTTGCGCCCAAACGGCCGACGCGCTGGCGGCACCTGCCCGCGATCCTGTTGGTGCTCTCGCTGCTGCTGCTGACCGTCGCGATGGCCGGACCGACACACGACGTCCGTATCCCGCGCAACCGCGCCGTCGTCATGTTGGTGATCGACGTTTCGCAGTCGATGCGCGCCACCGACGTGTCGCCCAGCCGGCTTGCGGCCGCCCAGGATGCGTCCAAGCAGTTCGCCGACGAGCTCACCCCGGGCATCAACCTCGGCCTGATCGCCTACGCGGGTACCGCCACGGTGCTGGTGTCGCCGACCACCAACCGCGAGGCGACCAAGAACGCGATCGACAAGCTGCAGCTGGCCGATCGCACCGCGACCGGTGAGGGCATCTTCACGGCGCTGCAGGCCATCGCCACCGTCGGCGCGGTGATCGGTGGTGGCGACGAGCCGCCGCCCGCCCGCATCGTGTTGTTCTCCGACGGCAAGGAGACGGTGCCGTCGAATCCGGACAATCCGAAGGGCGCCTACACCGCCGCCCGCACCGCCAAGGACCAGGGTGTGCCGATCTCGACCATCTCGTTCGGCACGCCGTACGGCTACGTCGAGATCAACGACCAGCGCCAGCCGGTGCCCGTCGACGACGAGACGCTGCAAGAAGATCGCCGAGCTGTCCGGCGGCGAGGCCTACAGCGCGTCCAGCCTGGACCAGCTCAAGGAGGTCTATTCGAACCTGCAGCAGCAGATCGGCTACGAGACGATCAAGGGCGACGCCAGCGTCGGGCTGGCTGCGGCTCGGGGCGCTGGTGCTGGCGCTGGCGGCGCTGGCGGCGCTGCTGATCAACCGCGGCTGCCCAACTAAGGCGATTTCTGGCCGACACCGCCAAGGCGATAGGTTGGCGGGCATGACCGAGACTGCAGTTCCCGACACTGCCGAGCCGAACGACTGGCGGGCCGTCCGCCGTTCGTTTCTCGTTCGGTGCTGGTGACCGGCGGAAACCGCGGCATCGGGCTCGCGATCGCCCAGCGACTCGCCGCCGACGGTCACAAGGTGGCCGTCACGCACCGCGGATCGGGCGCGCCCGACGGGGCTGTTCGGCGTCGAGTGCGACGTCACCGACAACGAAGCCGTCGATCGCGCCTTCAAAGAGGTCGAGGAGCACCAGGGTCCGGTCGAGGTGCTGGTGTCCAACGCCGGCATCGCCGCGGACGCGTTCCTCATGCGGATGACCGAGGAGAAGTTCGAGAAGGTCATCGACGCGAACCTCACCGGGGCGTTCCGGGTGGCCCAGCGGGCATCGCGCAGCATGCAGCGCAAGCGGTTCGGCCGGATGATCTTCGTGGGTTCGGTCTCCGGCAGCTGGGGCATCGGCAACCAGGCCAACTACGCGGCCTCCAAGGCCGGTCTGATCGGCATGGCCCGCTCGATCGCCCGGGAGCTGTCGAAGGCCGGGGTCACCGCCAACGTGGTGGCTCCCGGCTACATCGACACCGAGATGACCCGCGCGCTGGATGAGCGGATTCAGGAGGGGGCGCTGGAGTTCATCCCGGCGAAGCGGGTCGGCACCGCCGAGGAGGTCGCCGGGGCGGTCAGCTTCCTGGCGTCCGAGGATGCCAGCTACATATCCGGTGCGGTGATCCCGGTCGACGGCGGCATGGGCATGGGCCACTAAGAAGACATCGGCTAGAGGAGAAGGACATTCACATGGCAGGACTGCTCGAAGGCAAACGCATCCTCGTCACCGGGATCATCACCGACTCGTCGATCGCGTTCCACATCGCCAAGGTCGCCCAGGAGGCCGGTGCCGAGCTGGTGCTGACCGGCTTCGACCGGATGAAGCTGATCCAGCGCATCGCCGACCGGCTGCCGGAGAAGGCGCCGCTGCTCGAGCTCGACGTGCAGAACGAGGAGCACCTCGACACGCTGGCCGACCGCGTCACCGAGGTGATCGGCGAGGGCAACAAGCTCGACGGTGTCGTGCACTCGATCGGCTTCATGCCGCAGACCGGAATGGGCATCAACCCGTTCTTCGACGCGCCCTACGAGGACGTCGCCAAGGGCATCCACATCTCGGCGTACTCGTACGCCTCGCTGGCCAAGGCCGCGCTGCCGATCATGAACCCCGGCGGCGGCATCGTCGGCATGGACTTCGACCCGACCCGTGCGATGCCCGCATACAACTGGATGACGGTCGCCAAGAGCGCGCTGGAGTCGGTGAACCGGTTCGTGGCGCGTGAGGCCGGTCCGTACGGCGTGCGATCCAATCTCGTTGCCGCAGGGCCGATCCGGACGCTGGCGATGAGCGCGATCGTCGGCGGCGCACTCGGCGACGAGGCCGGCAGATCAGATGCAGCTGCTCGAGGAGGGCTGGGACCAGCGCGCGCCCGTCGGCTGGAACATGAAGGATCCGACGCCGGTCGCCAAGACGGTGTGCGCCCTGCTGTCGGACTGGCTGCCCGCCACCACGGGAACCATCGTCTACGCCGACGGCGGCGCCACACGCAGCTGCTGTAAGATGGACATTCGACGCCGTCCTGCTGCTGTCCTTCGGCGGGCCGGAGGCGCCCGAGCAGGTGATGCCGTTCCTGGAGAACGTCACTCGCGGCCGGGACATCCCGCGGGAGCGGCTCGCCGCCGTCGCCGAGCACTACCTGCATTTCGGCGGCGTCTCACCGATCAACGGCATCAACCGCGCGCTGATCGGGCAACTGGAGGCCGAACTGGTCGGCGCGCGGCCTCGATCTGCCGGTGTACTTCGGCAACCGCAACTGGGAGCCGTACGTCGAAGATACGGTCGCGGCCATGCGCGACAACGGTATTCGCCGGGCCGCAGTGTTCACCACGTCGGCGTGGGGTGGATATTCCAGCTGCACGCAGTACATCGAGGACATCGCACGCGGTCGTCAAGCGGCTGGAGATCGCGCACCCGAGCTCGTCAAGCTGCGCCAGTACTTCGACCATCCGCTGTTCGTCGAGATGTTCGCCGACGCGCATCGCGTGCCGCGGCGGCACCTGCCGACGGCTGCCGCGACGACGCGCGGCTGGTGTTCACCGCGCACTCGATTCCGGTCGCGGCCCGGTCCCGCTGCGGCACCGATCTTTACGCGCGCCAGGTCGCCTATGCGTCCCGGCTGGTCGCCACGGCGGCAGGCTACGACGACTACGACCAGGTGTGGCAGTCGCGGTCGGGGCCGCCACACGTGCCGTGGCTGGAACCCGATGTCGCCGACCACCTGTCGACCCTGGCCGAGCGGGCACCAAGGCGGTGATCGTCTGCCCGATCGGTTTCGTCGCCGATCACATCGAGGTGGTGTGGGACCTGGACACGAGCTGCGGAGCAGGCGCGAGGAGCTGGGTATCGCGTTCGCGCGGGCGGCCACCCCCAACGCCGACCCCCGATTCGCACGGTTGGCCGTCGACCTGATCGACGAGGTGCGCAACGGGCGCGAACCGGCTCGGTCGATGCCCACGGGTCGGATGCCCCAGCCGCTGCACGGCTTTTCGATCGACGGCGCGCTGTGCACGCCCGGACTGCGGGACGTCCTAGCTCGGCCAGGCCGACTGCAGGATCGCGCTGACCGCGGCCAGCCGGGCCGAGCGCACCACCGCTGTCAGCGGCCGCAGCGCTTCGTTGGCGATCTGCGCCTCCGACGAGCTCTGCAGCCCGATCGGCATCAATCCCGAACTGACCGTGACGATTGCGTCGATGTGCGCGGCGTTCTCCAGCACCCGCAACGCGCGCGACGGGGCGTGGTCGGGCGCGCTGGTGTCTGCCGGATGACTCGAGCACCTGCTCGACGAGCCTGCGCGGATCGGCGACGTCCACGCCGCCAGCCTCGGCGCGGATCGCGCCGAGCGCGTCGGCCGCCGACCTGACCGCCGACCGCAGCGCGTACTCGGCCTCGCCGAGGTCGAGGTGTTCGGCGACCGGTGCTGCCGGCAGCGAGTACACCGTCCAGCTCAGCCCGGACACCTCGACGTCCTCGGATTCGTCATAGGCGTCGGCGTCGTCGAACTCGAAGTCGGGGACCAGGCCGACCACTTGTGACGGCGGGCCGCCGTTGACGATGATCGCCTCGCCGGCGGTCACCGCGTCGCGCTGGAACTGGGTGCCCGCTGGCAGACCGCGCACATCGCCGGGAACCGGCAGCACGACCGAGATCGCAGGCGCTGCCTGCGGGAGGACCTGCCGCGGTGCGCAGCGTCTGCAGCAGCGACATGGTCCCCGAGTGGTTCATATCCGGCCACGGCAGGCCGGTACTGCCGGCCGCGACCGAGTCGTAGGCGGTGACCGAATGCCTTGGCGCCCATTGCGATAACGCGTCGAGGACGTCGTCGGGCGCAGCGGCACCTGCGAGCCAGGCGTTGGCCCACACCGACAGCGAAACACTAGGGCACCACATGATGCTCGCAGTGTAGTTGTTACGGGCTCACGGAGCCGACCACACGCTAGGCTCTCGGCATGCCTGTTGCGCTGATCTGGCTAATCGCTGCGCTGGCCCTCGCCGGGGCAGAAGCGCTCACCGGCGACATGTTCCTGCTCATGCTCGGCGGCGGTGCACTGGCGGCCGCCGGATCGAGCCTGGTCTTCGACGACCTGTGGATTCACGGGGCGGTTTTCCTCGTGGTTTCGGTGCTGCTGCTGGTGCTCGTTCGTCCCGCGCTCCGCCGGCATTTTCTGTCCGGCACCGGACTGCCGGAGCCGGCCAAGGCGCTGGAAGGAAAGACCGCGCTGGTGCTCGACCGCGTCGCGCGTCATGAAGGCCAGGTGAAACTCGACGGCGAAGTCTGGACGGCGCGGCCCGCTGAACGACGACGATGTCTACGAACCGGGCGACCACGTGACCGTCGTGCAGATCGACGGCGCCACCGCGGTAGTCCAAAAAGTCGTCTAGAGAAACCTGGGCAACTAAGGAAGGAACCCCCATGGAAGGTGCCGTCGCCGGTCTGATCCTCGTCGGCGTGCTGGTCGTGTTCGCGGCGATCGTCGTCGCCAAGTCGATCGCGCTCATACCGCAGGCCGAGGCCGCGGTCATCGAGCGGCTCGGCCGCTACAGCAAGACCGTGTCCGGTCAGCTGACGCTGCTTGTTGCCGTTCATCGACCGGATCCGCGCGCGGGTGGATCTGCGTGAGCGGGTGGTGTCGTTCCCGCCGCAGCCGGTGATCACCGAGGACAACCTGACGGTCAACATCGACACCGTCGTCTACTTCCAGGTCACCAACCCGCAGGCGGCGGTGTACCAGATCAGCAACTACATCGTCGGTGTCGAGCAGCTGACCACCACCACGCTGCGCAACGTCGTCGGCGGCATGACGCTGGAGCAGACGCTGACCTCGCGCGACCAGATCAACGCCCAGCTGCGCGGCGTGCTCGACGAGGCGACCGGCCGATGGGGGCTGCGCGTGGCCCGCGTCGAGCTGCGCAGCATCGACCCGCCGCCGTCCATCCAGGACTCGATGGAGAAGCAGATGCGCGCCGACCGCGAGAAGCGCGCGATGATCCTGACGGCCGAGGGCACCCGCGAGGCCTCGATCAAACAGGCCGAGGGGCAGAAGCAGTCGCAGATCCTGTCCGCCGAGGGCGCCAAGCAGGCGGCGATCCTGGCCGCCGAGGCCGACCGGCAGTCCCGGATGCTGCGGGCCCAGGGTGAGCGGGCCGCGCAGTACTACCAGGCGCAGGGTCAGGCCAAGGCGATCGAGAAGACGTTCGCCGCGATCAAGGCGGGCAGGCCGACGCCGGAAATGCTGGCCTACCAGTACCTGCAGACGCTGCCGCTGATGGCCAAGGGCGAGGCGAACAAGGTGTGGCTGGTGCCGAGCGACTTCGGTGCGGCGTTGCAGGGCTTCACCAAGATGCTCGGTGCACCCGGCGACGACGGCGTGTTCCGCTACGAGCCCTCGCCCGTCGACGAGAACCTGCCGAAGCCGGAGGACGACTCCGACGAGGTCGCCGAGTGGTTCTCCACGGAGACCGACCCGGCGATCGCGCAGGCCGTGGCCAAGGCGGAGGCGGAGGCACGGGCCCCGGTGCAGGGTGCCATCGGATCGGCGCCGACGAACGTCACCGCTCCGGTGCAGTACTCGCAGCAGACCCAGCAGCCGCTGATGCAGCAACCGCCACCAGTGCCGCCGGGGGGACGCCACAGCGGCGACGTCGAACTCTGAGGTCCGACGTCAGGGTGTAACCGCGGGCGCCTCTGCGGGTTCCGCGGCGTCGACAGGATGGTGGCGCGGGTAGGTGCGGATCTCGTATACCAGGCCGGCGACGCCGAGACTCGCGGTGAACAGGGATACGAGGATCAGCAGCGGGCTGATGTGGTTCGTCAGTGCGTCGCCGAGGATCACGACCGCGGCGGTGCCTGGCAGCAGGCCGGCAAGTGTCGCGCACACGTAGGGCAGCACCCGCACGGCGGACGCGCCCGCGGCGTAGTTCAGCACCGAGAACGGGACGGCGGGGATCAACCGCATCGACATGACCGTCGGCCATCCGCGCTGGCGCAGCCGCACGTCAAGGGTCTTGACGCGCGGATGAGGCACGAGACGGTTGAGCCGCCAACCTGCGGCGCGGACCAACACCAACGCGAGAAGCGCGCTGACGGTGCTGGCGACGACAGCGATCGCGATGCCCAGCCATGGCCCGAAGAGCAGGCCGGAGGCGAGCGTGAACGCGGTGCGCGGGAAGGGGAACACGGTGACGACGATGTGCGCGGCCAGGAACGCCAGCGGGAACCACGGCCCCACTGACGTTGCCCAGTCCCGCAGCTGCATGGCGCCGGGCCGCGGCACCAGCAACAAGGTTGCGACGAGAATCACAATCGTCGCCGTGATGGCGGCCAGCTGGCGCCGGGGGACCTGCTTGGCCGTCGAAATCACCGCAGAACGCAATGCGGCAAGGGTGCTGACGACGGACTTCACGGCTACCAAGACTACGGGCCTGCCGGTGGTGGTTCGCCTCATGCCGGTTGCGAGTCGGCCGCCCGGCGCACGCTGGCCCGATGGCGATCATTTAGCCTGATGGACGTGCAGGAGCCCGGCTTGCAGGAATCAAGACAGCGATGGCGCTCGGCCGTTGCGGGCGTGCTGGCGAAGTCGACTCGGCGTGATCCGGCCGACCTGCCGCCGGAGCCCGAACGCCTGTTGGATTCGCCGACGTATGAGGGCTTCCCGATTCGAGCGTTGTACACCAGCCTGGATGCGCTGGCCGAGCAGCCGTTGCCCGGCGACTGGCCGTTCGTTCGGGGCGGCGATGCGCTGCGCGACGTCAAGGCCGGCTGGAAGGTCGCCGAGGCGTTTCCCGTCGCAGGTCAGAAGGCCGTCACCGACGGCAACGGCGCTGTCCTGGTCGCCCTGACCGAGGGCGTCAGTGCGCTGGTGCTGCGGGTCGGCGCCCCCGACGGTGTGGTGCCTGCCGAGCTGGACCGTCTGCTCGAGGGGGTCTTCCTCGACCTCGTGCCGCTGGTTCTCGACTCGGGTTCCGATTACCTCGCCGCCGCCGAAGCGCTGTTGCCGCAACTGGCCGGCATGGACGACGACCGGCGGTCCCGGCTGTCCATCGATCTCGGCGCCGACCCGCTCACCGCACCGCTGAGCGATCGGTCGGCCCCTGTCATGCGCCGATGTCGCCGCGACCGCGGCCAAGGTCACGAGCTACGGCGGTGGCGTGCGCGCCATCACCGTCGACGGGCCCGCACTTCACAATCTCGGCGCCAGCGCGTCGTGGGAGTTGGCAGGAGCCGTCGCTGCGGGCGTCGCCTACCTGAGGCTGCTCGGCGAGGCCGGGCTCAGCGTCCCGGAGGCCTTGCAGCAGATCAGCTTCCGGCTGGCCGCCGATGACGACCAGTTCATGACGATCGCCAAATTCCGGGTGATGCGCAAGCTTTGGGCCAGGGTGGCCGAGGTGGTCGGTGAGCCCGACTCGGGCGCGGCCCGATTGCATGCGGTCACGTCGATGCCGATGATGGCGCAGCGGGACCCATGGGTGAACATGCTGCGCACCACGGTCGCGGCATTCGGCGCGGGCATCGGCGGCGCGGACACCGTGCTGGTGCAGCCGTTCGACGCCGCAATCCCTGGCGGATTGCCCGGCACCGCAGCGGGTTTCGCGCGGCGCATCGCCCGCAACACCCAGCTGTTGTTGCTCGAGGAGTCCCATCTCGGCCGGGTGCTCGACCCTGCAGGCGGCTCGTGGTTCGTCGAGGACCTCACCGAGCAACTCGCCGGGCAGGCCTGGGAACTCTTCCAGCAGATCGAGGCGCGCGGAGGGTTCGGCGAGGCCCGCGACTTCGTGGTGGCTGAGATCGCCGAGGTCCGCGACCAGCGCGCCGACGACATCAACCACCGCCGCACCGCGCTCACCGGTGTCAACGAGTACCCCAACCTCGCCGAACCACCTCTGCCGCAACGTGATTCGTCGAGCATCGTGCAGCGGTACGCCGCAGGGTTCGAGTCGCTGCGCGACCGCTCCGATGCCTACCTGAAGAAGGCCGGTTCGCGCCCGAAGGTGCTGTTGCTTCCGCTGGGTCCGCTGGCCGAGCACAACATCCGCGCGACGTTCGCGGCCAACCTGCTCGCCTCCGGCGGCATCGAGGCGGTCAATCCGGGTGTGATCGACGCCGCAGGGGTTGCCGATGCCGTCTCGGCGGCAGACGCGGCAGGCGTCGTGGTGATCTGCGGCACCGACGCCCGCTACGGCGCCGAGGCAGCCGGTGTGGTCGAGGCCGCCCGCAAGGCGGGGGTGTCGCGCGTCCTGCTCGCCGGGCCCGAGAAGGCGGTCGCCGAGTCCGATCACAAGCCAGACGACTACCTCACCGCAAAGATCGACGCGGTCGATGCCCTGTCGGATGCTTCTCACTCGATTGGGGGCGTGACGAGATGACCGTCAACGATGTCGCCGGCCAAGCGGCTCCGGACAGCACAACCAGAATCGACAGCTTCGCCGACGTTCCGCTGCGCAGCGACCGTGCCACCCCGCCCACGACGGAGGCCGCCGTCAGCGCGCACATCGCAGCGGCCGCCGACGCGCACGGATACACACCCGAGCAACTCGACTGGTCGACGCCGGAGGGCATCGACGTCAAGCCGGTCTACATCGCCGCCGACCGGGATGCCGTGGCCGATGCGGGCTATCCGCTGGACACCTTTCCCGGCGCAGCCACCGTACGTGCGTGGCCCGTACCCGACGATGTATGTCAACCAGCCGTGGACCATTCGGCAGTACGCCGGCTTCTCCACCGCTGCGGAGTCCAACGCCTTCTACCGGCGCAACCTCGCGGCCGGGCAGAAGGGCCTGTCGGTGGCGTTCGACCTGGCCACCCACCGCGGTTACGACTCCGACCATCCGCGTGTGGCCGGTGACGTCGGAATGGCCGGTGTGGCAATCGATTCCATCCTCGACATGCGCCAGTTGTTCGACGGTATCGATCTGTCGACGGTGTCTGTCTCGATGACGATGAACGGCGCGGTGCTGCCGATCCTCGCGCTGTACGTGGTGGCCGCCGAGGAGCAGGGCGTGCCGCCGGAGAAGCTCGCGGGGACCATCCAGAACGACATCCTCAAGGAGTTCATGGTCCGCAACACCTACATCTACCCGCCCAAGCCGTCGATGCGGATCATCTCCGACATCTTCGGCTACACCAGCGTGCGGATGCCGAAGTTCAACTCGATCTCGATCTCCGGGTATCACATCCAAGAGGCCGGTGCCACAGCCGATCTGGAGCTGGCCTACACGCTGGCCGACGGCGTGGAGTACATCAAGGCCGGGCCTGGACGCGGGGCTGTCGATCGACAAGTTCGCGCCGCGGCTGTCCTTCTTCTGGGGCATCGGGATGAACTTCTTCATGGAGGTCGCCAAGCTGCGGGCCGGGCGGCTGCTGTGGAGCGAGCTGGTCGCCCAGTTCGAACCTCAGGATCCCAAATCGCTTTCGCTGCGCACGCATTCGCAGACATCAGGGTGGTCGCTGACCGCGCAGGACCCGTTCAACAATGTCGCCCGCACGTGCATCGAGGCGATGGCCGCGACGCAGGGGCACACGCAGTCGCTACACACCAACGCCCTTGACGAGGCGCTGGCGCTGCCAACCGACTTCTCCGCACGGATCGCCCGCAATACGCAGCTTCTGCTGCAGCAGGAGTCCGGCACGACGCGCCCGATCGACCCGTGGGGCGGCTCCTACTACGTGGAGTGGCTCACCCATCAGCTCGCCGAGCGGGTCCGTGCCCACATCCGCGAGGTCAACGAGCACGGCGGCATGGCGCAGGCCATCGACGACGGAATCCCGAAGCTGCGCATCGAAGAAGCCGCGGCGCGCACCCAGGCCAGGATCGACTCCGGCCAGCAGCCGGTGATCGGCGTCAACAAGTACCAGGTGGACGAGGACCACGAGATCGAGGTGCTCAAGGTCGAGAACAGCCGGGTGCGCGCGGAGCAGATCGCCAAGCTCGAGAAGCTGCGCGCCGAGCGGGACCAGCCGGCGGTCGACGCCGCACTGGCCGAGCTGAGCAAGGCTGCCGACGGTGAGGGAAACCTCTTGGAGCTGGCCATCAACGCGGCGCGCGCCCAGGCCACCGTCGGTGAGATCTCCGATGCGCTGGAGCGAGTCTGGGGACGCCACCAGGCCGAGATCCGTACGATCGCCGGGGTCTACCGCGACGAAGTATCCGGAGGAGGCAGAAACATCGGCTCCTATTCCACTGCCACCGAGTTGGTGCAGAAGTTCGCCGAGGCCGACGGCCGCCGGCCGCGCATCCTGGTCGCCAAGATGGGGCAGGACGGCCACGACCGCGGCCAGAAGGTCATCGCGACCGCGTTCGCCGACATCGGTTTCGACGTCGACGTCGGTTCGCTGTTCTCCACGCCCGATGAGGTGGCACGGCAGGCGGCGGACAATGACGTGCACGTGGTGGGAGTGTCGTCGCTGGCGGCAGGCCACCTGACGCTGGTGCCTGCGCTGCGCGACGCGCTGGCCGAGGTCGGCAGGCCGGACATCATGATCGTGGTGGGCGGCGTGATTCCGCCCGGCGATTTCGACGAGCTGTACGCGGCGGGAGCGACCGCGATCTTCCCGCCCGGCACGGTGATCGCGGATGCGGCCATCGGGCTGCTGGAGAAGCTGGCCGAGCGGTCGGGCTACGACCTGGGCTAAATGGCCGACACAATCGACGACTTGGCCGCGGCCGTCCGCAGCGGAGACCGCGCTGCGCTTCCGCGGGCTATCACTCTGGTCGAGTCGACCAGGGCAGACCACCGCGAGCAGGCCCAGCAGCTGTTGATGGCGCTGATGCCCGATGCAGGCAGTGCGATGCACGTCGGCATCACGGGCGTGCCAGGTGTCGGCAAGTCGACGACGATCGAGGCGCTCGGAATGCACCTGATCGAGCAGGGCCACCGGGTGGCGGTGCTGGCCGTCGATCCGTCGTCGACGCGCACCGGCGGATCGATTCTCGGAGACAAGACCCGGATGCCGCAGCTGGCCGTGCACCCCGACGCCTACATCCGACCGTCGCCCACGTCGGGGACGCTGGGCGGGGTCGCCAGGGCCACCAGGGAAACCATCGTCTTGCTTGAGGCGGCGGGTTTCGACGTGATCCTGGTGGAGACCGTCGGTGTCGGTCAGTCCGAGGTGGCCGTCGCCAACATGGTGGACACGTTCGTGTTCCTGACCCTGGCGCGCACCGGCGATCAGCTGCAGGGCATCAAGAAGGGCGTGCTCGAGCTTGCCGACGTCGTCGTGGTGAACAAGGCCGACGGCGAGCACGCCGCCGAGGCGAAGGCGGCCGCCCGCGAGCTGCTCGGCGCCATCCGCCTGATCTATCCGCGCGAAACACTCTGGCGCCCACCCGTTCTGACGATGAGTGCGTTACAGGGCACCGGCTTGACCGAGCTGTGGGACACCGTGCTCAAACACCGTCAGGTGCTCACCGACGCGGGGGAGTTCGAAGCGCGCCGCAGCGCCCAACAGGTGGATTGGACCTGGTCGATGGTCCGCGACACAGTGCTGGACCGGGTGTTCGGCAACCCCGCCGTCCGCAAGATCCGCGCCGAAGTCGAGCGCAAGGTGCGCGACGGGGAACTGACACCGACGCTTGCCGCACAGCAGATCCTCGAAGCCGCAGAGAAATCGTGACCCGCTAAATTGCTGTCCGGTGTAGCAATAGCATCGCTGACATGCGAAGCACTCACAGATCGGTAACAGTGCGTTTATTTGCCGGGGTTCCAGGTAAATTAGTCCCATTGTGAGGCACTCTGACAGCGCGGAGCGCAGCGCGGCGCTCCCACACGGTGTTCAAGGCGCGGCCGACCCGCACTTCGCCTGTGCGGTGCGGGCCTTTTCCGCGATGTTCCCCGGTCCCAAGTATGGCGGAGGGGCACTGTCGGTCTACCTCGACGGCGAGCCCGTCGTCGACGTGTGGACGGGCTGGTCCGACCGTGGCGGCACCACGCATTGGAACGCCGACACCGGCGCCATGGTCTTCTCCGCCACCAAGGGCATGGCGTCGACGGTCATCCATCGGCTGGCTGACCGTGGCCTGATCGACTACGAAGCGCCCGTCGCCGAGTACTGGCCGGAATTCGGCGCCAACGGCAAGTCGACGATCACCGTTCGCGAGGTGATGCAGCACCGGGCGGGGCTGTCTCAGCTCAACGGTGCCAGCCGGGCCGATCTGATGGACCACGTCAAGATGGAGGAGCGGCTCGCGGCCGCCTCGGTGAACCGGGTTCTCTACGGCAAGGGCGCATACCACGCGCTGACGTACGGCTGGCTGATGTCCGGTCTGGCCAGAGCGGTCACCGGCACGGGCATGCGTGATCTGATTCGCACGGAGCTGGCCGAACCGCTCAACACCGACGGCCTGCACCTGGGCCGGCCGCCCTTCGAGTCGCCGACCAGGACGGCGCAGATCATCATCCCGCAGGGCACGCTCAAGAACTCGGTCCTCGGTGCCGTCGTGCCGAAGCTTGCCGCGATGCAGTGGTCCAGTGGGCTTGGCGCCCTGTACTTCCCCGAAATGTTCTCCGTCGTGCAGGGCGATACCCCCTTCCTCGACGGCGAGATACCAGCGGCCAACGGAACCGCGACCGCGCGCGGCTTGGCGAAGATGTACGCGCCTCTGGCATGCGGAGGCAGGGTCGACGGCAAGCAGTTCCTGTCCCCGGAGCTGACGGCAGGCCTGATCGGTAAGCCCAACATGCGGCCGGACCGAAACATCTTCTTCCCCATGGCATTTCATCTTGGCTACCACTCCATCCCGGTCGCAGCCCTGATGCCGGGGTTCGGCCACGCGGGACTTGGCGGCTCGCTCGGCTGGGCCGATCCGAGCTCCGGAATGTCATTCGGGTACGTACACAACCGGCTGCTGACGCCGTTTGTGGTGGCCGATCAGGCCGGCTTCGTGGCGACGTCGGCGTTGATACGTCGTGGTGCGGCCGCGGCGCGCAGGCGTGGATACCGGCCGGTGCCGAAGTTCGGCGCGCCGTTCGCCTCCGAGCCACGACACGTGGCCGGATAACAGTCGCTAGGACGCGCCTCTTTCGAGTCTCTCCGCCTCTTCGACCGCGGCCAGCGCCGACCGTTCAGGCCGTTGGTTGTGCTGGTTCTGCAGCATGTCCATCGCCAGCCTCGCGTAGATCATCTGGCTGGTGATCGCCATCTGGCCGCGAGTGTGGCTGATGAAGGTGATGAACCAGGTGATCAGCGTGGTGAAGCGATTCTTGAAGCCGACCAGGTAGACCAGGTGCAGCACCAGCCACGCGATCCAGGCCATGAAGCCGCCGAATTCGAGCCTGCCGACCTTGGCGACGGCGCTGAACCGGGAAATCGTCGCCATGCTGCCCTTGTCGAAGTACCTGAACGGAGCGCGGTGTGCGGGGTCGTCATGTCCGGACAGCGAGCGCTTGATCGCCTTGGTGGCGTACCTGGCACCCTGGATCGCACCCTGCGCCATTCCCGGCACGCCCGGCACGGACATCAGATCGCCGACGACGAATACGAGTGGGTGCCCCTTCACGCTGAGATCCGGCTCGACGACCACCCGGCCCGCGCGATCGATCTCGGTTCCCTCGGACTGCTCGGCGACCATCTTGCCCAGCGGGCTGGCTTGCACGCCCGCCGACCACACCTTGCAGGCGCACTCGATGCGGCGCTCTTTGCCGTCCTTGTCCTTCACCGTCACGCCCATGTAGTCGACGTTGGTTACCAGCGCATTGAGCTGAACCTCGACGCCCATTTTCTCCAGTCGGCGCTGCGCCTTTTCGCCGAGCTTCGGGCCCATGGGCGGCAGCACCGCGTCCGCACCCTCGATCAGGATGATCCGGCAATCGCTCGGTTGGATCGTGCGGAACGACCCGGCGAGCGTACGGTCGGCGAGTTCGGCGATCTGGCCCGCCAGCTCGACGCCGGTGGGACCCGCACCGACCACGACGAACGTCAGCCGCCGCTCCCGCTCGGCGTGATCGGTGGTGACCTCGGCCGCCTCGAACGCCCCGAGGATGCGCCCGCGCAGTTCGAGGGCATCGTCGATGGTCTTCATGCCGGGCGCGAACGTCGCGAAATGGTCGTTGCCGAAGTAGGACTGCTGCGCACCCGCGGCGACGATGAGGCTGTCGAAATGCAGCACCGTCGTCATCGTCATCAGCTTGGAGGTGACGGTGCCGGCCTCCAGGTCGATCGCCTCGATTTCGCCGAGGAGCACTTTGACATTCTTCTGCTTTCGCAACACAAGGCGGGTCGTCGGCGCGATCTCGCCTTCGGACAGAATCCCCGTGGCCACCTGGTAGAGCAGCGGCTGGAACAGGTGACTGGTGGTCTTCGAGATCAACGTCACGTCGACGTCGGCCCGCCTGAGGCTCTTTGCCGCCTCCAGGCCACCGAAGCCCGACCCGATGATGATGACGTGATGACGCTTGGCGGGCGCGCTCATTCCTAACCCTCCCTGTTCGACCGCGAGAACGATATGTCAGAACAGGTCTTGCACTATGTCGTCAGCGAGAAACCTTTGTGAACCACTTGGTTCTCATCCGCCACGAGTGCGCCGACGCGAGCGCGAACCCGGCGCCGCACATGCAGGCGAACACCCATACCAGGGCGCTGCCCGCGGTTGTCTGCAGATGGGGCACGTAGGCGGTGGTGATGCGGACGACGCAAGCCAGGATTCCGAAGACCGAGGAGGCCAGGTAGAAGTTGGCGATGCGCCGTGATCTCGGGTCCCTGCGCAGCACCATCGTGGCCCGGATGCCATAACCGAGCAGGTAGATCAAGGTGCCGCAGAGCAGCAGCCAGTAGAGGTTCAGCCAGAAGTCGGTCGGCACGGTGAAGAAGTCCGGCTTGTAGATTCGCGCTCCGTTACCGATCGAGAACGTGACAAGCAGCAGAGGGATGCACAGCGTGGCGGGCCTTTCCACGTATTGCTTGAACGACCTCTGCATGGCGTCGTCGTCGGCGAGCCTGCCCAGTGTGTTGTAGACGATCGCCGACGCCGCCACGATGTAGCAGTCGTGGCCGAGGTAGTCCTCGAGGTTCCACTTGCCCGTGAGGGCATGCAGCCAGTGCCCGACGGTCTCGGAGGCCAACGGCGACATCAGCAGCACGGCCAGGCCCTGCAGCGCGATGTTGAGGGTGGCGGCAACCTCCCACCGGCACGTCCACGTCACGCGCCGAATCCACAGGCTCCACCCGATACACGTAATCGTGATCGCGAGGAGTGTTGCGAGGGCCATCCGTCTTGCCTTTGCGCTGAGTCAGTTCCAGCAAATTCTATAGCGGTGGGGCGTCTGCGCGAGGCGTCATTTCAGATAACTTCGGCGGGCGCACGCGCCGCGTTTCCGCGGTTGCCACGGCCACCCCGGCAGACTCGAAGTAGCTCTGCACCTCTTCGTGGCTCATCAACCCGAACCGAACCTGAAGATCGGGGTAGCTGAGCCCGAACCGATCGGCGACCCGGCGCAGCTCTTCGGCGTCGGGATAGCCTTGCTCCTTGATGCGGCGGTAGTACGTGCTGCTAGACACCCCGAGCGCGTCGTAGATGTCCTTTGCGTCGACCTCGCCGTCGAGAAGATAGTCGAGCAGGGCCTTTAGCTGTCGGCCGTTCTCATCTGTACGTGGCACCGCTTTACCTTAAACCCTTATCCCGCAAATGGGCAGTGCCAATCGATTCGCGGAAAGTGTTGCTGTTATTGACGCAGGTGTCACACTTTTGGGAGAGGTCTCCCAATTTTGGGACATCGCAGCTACTGTTAGCTCCATGTTGATTGCAGAATTTGCCAGCAGCCCTCTTCGCATCGTCGACCACGAAACCCCCGATGCACCGCAGGCGGAGGATTTCTCGAAGCTCTCCGCGCCACTGAACAGCATCCTGACTGCGGAGCTGGATGGCGCGCAGTGGTATCTCGGCGTCGCCGGCGAGGAGATCCTCCTCGCGGCCCTCGGCCTTGCAATCGCCCGCACGATCGGCGAGGGCGTCGTGTGTGTCGATGTCGCCGGGCACAGCGGCGCGGTTCCGTTGGCGTGCACGTCGGCAGGCCTAGCCACCGCGACAGAGACCCTCGGCGCCGTGCACCGCACACTTGCGGCCGGCCCCAGTGCGCCAAAGCCGGCAGCGCAGCTGCCGTCCGAGATCAGCTTCTCCTACCTCGGCACGGAGCCCGGACTCCGCCATGCACTCGAGCTTCAGGCGTACCGCGCGGACGACCTGGTTCAGCTGGACTGGTGGTACGACACCCGCGGGTTCGACCCGCACACCGTCGAGGAGTTGGCCGAGCAGCTGCCTTTCGCGCTGATCGAGCTGACATCGGAGGCATCGCCGGTGCCGCACACCCCGATGGCCGTCGGCCACTGATTCGCTAGAATCTGACGTATCGGCGCAGATCCGGCCATCACCGGGGAGCCTTCGGAAGAACAGCGCAGGCCGGAAGGTCTGGCTCAGTAGACCCGAACGGGTAGGCCCGTCACAGCCATGAATCGAGCGGCGCACACATGTGCGCAAGCGGGGTGGTACCGCGGCGTTCGCGCACCGGCGCGGCGTCGTCCCCGTGCCATGAACGACGTTTGGCATGGAGACGACCCAAGACCGTGACCACCTATCCGAAGCCGGCGGGCGGTGCGCCGAACTTCCCGGCGCTGGAATCCGACGTCCTGGCGTACTGGGACAGCGACGACACCTTCCGCGCCAGCGTGGCGCGCCGCGACGGCGCGCCGGAATACGTCTTCTACGACGGGCCGCCGTTCGCCAACGGCCTACCGCACTACGGCCACCTGCTGACCGGCTATGTCAAGGACATCGTGCCCCGGTATCGCACCATGCGCGGTTACAAGGTGGAGCGTCGTTTCGGCTGGGACACCCACGGCCTGCCCGCCGAACTCGAGGTCCAGCGGCAGCTCGACATCACCGACAAGTCTCAGATCGAAGAGATGGGCATCGAGAAATTCAACGATGCCTGCCGCGCGTCGGTATTGCGCTACACGAACGAGTGGCAGGCGTACGTCACCCGGCAGGCCCGCTGGGTCGACTTCGAAAATGACTACAAGACACTGGATCTCGGCTTCATGGAGTCGGTGATCTGGGCGTTCAAGCAGCTGTGGGACAAGGGCCTGGCCTACGAGGGTTATCGCGTGTTGCCGTACTGCTGGAACGACGAGACCCCGTTGTCCAGCCACGAGCTGCGGATGGACGACGACGTCTACCAGAGCCGTCAGGACCCGGCCATCACGGTCGGATTCCCGGTCGTCGAAGGCGACGAAAAGGGACTCGCCGGGGCGTATTTGTTGATCTGGACGACGACGCCGTGGACGCTGCCGTCCAACCAGGCGGTGGCGGTCAACCCGGACGTCGAGTACGCGCTCGTGCAGGCGGGGGAGCGGCGCTACGTGCTGGCGAAGGCACGGCTGGCGGCATATGCCAGAGAGCTCGGCGAAGAGCCCGAGATCCTCGGCACCTACCGCGGCGCTGACCTGCTCGGCACGCGGTACCTGCCGCCGTTGCCGTATTTCATGGACGCGGCCAACAGTTTTCAGGTGCTGCCAGGCGACTTCGTGTCCACCGAGGACGGCACCGGCCTCGTGCACATGTCGCCTGCCTACGGCGAGGACGACATGGCCACGGCACAGGCGGCCGATATCGTCGCGGTCACACCGGTCGACGCGAAGGGCCGCTTCGATGAGACGGTGCCGGACTACGCGGGCCAGCACGTCTTCGACGCCAACCCGCAGATCATCCGCGACCTGAAGAACCAGACGGGTGCCGCCGCGCAGAACGCCCCGGTGCTGCTGCGTCACGAAACCTACGAACACTCCTACCCGCACTGCTGGCGCTGCCGGAATCCGCTGATCTACCGGGCCGTTTCGTCCTGGTTCGTCAAGGTCACCGAGTTCAGGGACCGCATGGTCGAGCTCAACCAACAGATCACCTGGTATCCCGAACACGTCAAGGACGGCCAGTTCGGCAAGTGGCTTCAGGGTGCCCGCGACTGGTCGATCTCACGAAACCGCTACTGGGGCAGTCCGATTCCGGTCTGGAAGTCCGACGATCCGGCCTATCCCCGCATCGACGTGTACGGCAGCCTTGCGGAGCTGGAGCGCGACTTCGGCGTTCGGCCGGACAACCTGCACCGGCCCTACATCGACGAGCTGACCCGGCCCAACCCCGACGACCCCACCGGCACGTCGACGATGCGGCGCATCGAGGACGTATTCGACGTGTGGTTCGACTCCGGGTCGATGCCGTACGGGCAGGTGCACTATCCGTTCGAGAACGCCGACTGGTTCGAGTCGCACTTCCCGGGTGACTTCATCGTCGAGTACATCGGCCAGACCAGCGGCTGGTTCTACACCCTGCACGTGCTGGCCACCGCGCTGTTCGACAAGCCGGCATTCTTGACCTGCGTGTCGCACGGCATCGTGCTGGGCAACGACGGCCAGAAGATGAGCAAGTCGCTGCGCAACTATCCGGATGTCACAGAGGTTTTCGACCGCGACGGCTCAGACGCGATGCGCTGGTTCTTGATGGCGTCGCCGATCCTTCGCGGTGGCAACCTGATCGTCACCGAGCAGGGCATCCGTGAGGGCGTCCGCCAGGTTCAGTTGCCGTTCTGGAACGCCTACACCTTCCTTGCGCTCTATGCGCCGAAGAAGGGCACCTGGCGTACCGATTCCACGCACGTGCTCGATCGCTACATCCTGGCCAAGCTGGCGCAGCTGCGCGACGATCTGACGGCTTCGATGGACGTGTGCGACATCTCCGGCGCGTGCGACGAGCTGCGGCAGTTCACCGAGGCATTGACGAATTGGTATGTGCGACGGTCGCGTTCGCGGTTCTGGGAAGAAGATCCCGACGCCATCGACACGCTGCACACCGTGTTGGAGGTGACCGCCCGGCTGGCTGCGCCGCTGCTTCCGCTCGTCACCGAGGTGATCTGGCGAGGCATCACCGGCGAGCGCTCGGTGCATCTGACCGACTGGCCGGAGTCGGGAGGTCTGCCTCACGACGCCGAACTCGTCGCAACCATGGACCAGGTGCGCGAGGTGGCATCGGCGGCGTCGTCGCTTCGCAAGGCGAAGAAGCTGAGGGTGCGGCTGCCGCTGCCGAAACTCACTGTTGCCGTGGAGAACCCGCAGCGCCTTGAGCCGTTCACGGACCTGATCGCCGACGAGCTGAACGTCAAGAGCGTTGAGCTCACCGACGACATCGCCCGCTACGGGCGCTTCGAGCTGACGGTGAACGCCCGCGAAGCGGGTCCCCGGCTGGGCAAGGACGTGCAGGCCGCGATCAAAGCCGTGAAGGCCGGCGAGGGTGTCGTCAACCCCGACGGCACCCTGACGGCGGGGCCCGCGGTGCTGCTGCCCGATGAGTTCAGCTCGCGGCTGGTGGCGGCCGACCCCGAGTTCACCGCGGCGCTCCCAGGGGGATCGGGGCTGGTGGTGCTCGACGGCACCGTCACACCGGAACTCGAGGCCGAGGGCTGGGCCAAGGACCGCATCCGTGAGCTGCAGGAGCTGCGCAGGACGACCGGCCTCGACGTGTCCGATCGCATCACGGTGGTCATCGCAGGTGCCTGCGGAGCGCGATGCGTGGGCGCGCACCCACGCCGATCTGATCGCGGGGGAGATCCTGGCGACCAGCTTCGAGTTCGGCGAGCCTGCCGACGGCACCGAAATCGGCGACGGAGTGCGGGTGGCGATCGCCAAGGCCTAGCGGCGGAGCACGGTTGCGACGACCCTTGCGAAGTCGGCAAGAACGTCGCGGATGAATCGCGCCCGCCGGTATCCGATGGCGTCGAGCAGCGGCCCGTGGTCGTCGGCGACCACGACGGTGGCGCCGATCGCCGTCAGCCACCAGAACACGAAGGCCAGCGCGCGAATCCCGGTGCCGGACGCGGCGAAGCCTGCGCGCAGCCGGTCCTCCTGGAACCGCACGTGCGGGTGTTCGTCGGCGACAATGCGTGCCGCCACCGCGCGCACCACGGCGTCAGGACCGGAGGCGGCCAGGCCGCCGTAGTAGGACAGCGCAACCACTTCGGCGACCGTCAGCACCATCAATTCGGTCCGCAGGCCCATCAGCCTGCGCAGCCGCACGAACACCGTGTCGGACCAGTGCGTTGCGCATCGGTTGGCCGCCGAGATAGCCGAGCAGCCGCAACAACAGTGCGGCATGTTGCTGCTCTTCAGCCACGAAAAATTGTGCGGCGCGGAAGTATTCGGGATCACCCGCTCGTTGCGCCTTCCCCAGCAGCTGTTCTCCGTCGCCGCTCTCGCCGAGCTGGAAGCGGCGTACCGATTCCACCAGCGGACGGCGCACACCGTCGGGGATGTCGCACTGACCGTCGAATTCGATGGCGGCATCGGCCCTGGCGTGCACGTCTTCGTTCTGTTCGAAGTGGTCGACCCAGATGCCGAACGTGCCGATGTCGCGGGCCTGTTGCGTCATGGCCGCCAGGGTAGCGCCCTAGCATCGGCAGGTGTGGCCGCTCGCTGGGTGCTGCACCTCGACATGGACGCGTTCTTCGCGTCGGTTGAGCAGCTGACCCGGCCGACGCTGCGCGGCCGTCCGGTGCTGGTCGGCGGTCTAGGCGGGCGCGGCGTGGTCGCGGGCGCCAGCTACGAGTCCCGGGTGTACGGCGCCCGATCGGCGATGCCAATGCATCAGGCCCGGCGACTGGTCGGGGTTACGGCGGTGGTGCTACCGCCCCGCGGGGTGGTCTACGGCGTGGCGAGCCGTCGCGTGCTGGACACGGTTCGAGAAGTCGTGCCCGTGCTGGAGCAGCTGTCCTTCGACGAGGCCTTCGGTGAGCCTGCCGAGCTCGTCGGCGCCGGCGCGTCGGACGTGGCGGCCTATTGCGAGGCGCTGCGGGCCAAGATTCGTGACGTGACCGGGCTGGTCGCATCCGTTGGCGCCGGGTCGGGAAAGCAGATCGCCAAGATCGCCTCGGGGCTGGCCAAGCCCGACGGCATCCGCGTAGTGCGCCGCGACGAGGAACGGGTGCTGCTGGACGGCCTGCCGGTGCGCAGACTGTGGGGGATCGGCCCGGTTGCCGAGGAGAAGCTGCACCGGCTCGGCATCGAGACCATCGGCGCCTTCGCCGCGCTCACGGACGCCGAAGCCGCCAACATCCTGGGAGCCACGGTCGGCCCCGCCCTGCACCAGCTGGCCAGAGGGATCGACGAGCGACCGGTCGTCCGAGAACGGTCCGGCCAAGCAGATCAGCGCGGAATCCACATTCCCCGAGGATCTGACGACCCTGGACCAGCTGCGCGAGGCGGCGGGCACGATCGGCGAGCACGCACACAACCGTCTCGAGAAGGACGGCCGCGGCGCGCGCACCGTCACCGTGAAGCTGAAGAAGTCGGACATGAGCACCCTGACCCGCTCGGCCACGTTGCCGTACGCCACCACCGACGCCGCGACGTTGATCGCGATGGCCCGCAGGCTGCTGCTCGATCCCCTCGATGTAGGACCTATTCGCCTTGTCGGCGTTGGCTTTTCGGGATTATCGGAGGTTCGCCAGGAGTCGTTGTTCCCCGACCTCGAGCTGATGGCGGAGGAGGTGTCCGACACAGGTCTCCCGCAGACGCTGACCGAAGCCGCCGCGACAGCCCCGGCGTGGCGAATCGGCGACGACGTGGTGCACACCGAGCACGGCCACGGCTGGATCCAGGGTGCGGGACACGGCGTGATGACCGTGCGGTTCGAGACCCGCAGCACGGGGCCGGGACCTGTGCACACGTTCGCCGACAGCACGCCTGCCATCGACCGCGCCAATCCGGTCGACAGCCTGGACTGGCCCGAGTACGTCGACGCCCTGGCGGACCGCTCAGCCCCAGCGGGCGACGACGTCGTCGACGGGCGAGCCGCTCGCCAGGGCGGCCATCAATAGCACCCTGGCCTGTGGGGCTCGTAGTCGCGGCATCATCACCGCCCCGGCATCCACCAACTCGCGGCCAGGGCCGTAGCCCGCGCTGACCTTCGCGCCGGGCACCCTCGTCGACACCGCCACCGTCACTCCGTCGCGACAATGCCTCCGCGCCGCGTCCACGATCGCGGCGCCCGCGTTGCCTGAGCCCAGCGCCTCCAGCACGATTCCCCGTGCCCCCGCGGCCACGCATGCGTCCATCGCCGCGCCGTCGCCGCCCGGGTACACGGCGAGGATGTCCACCCTCGGCGCGTCGATCGCCGACAGCGCGCCGAGGAACGGCCGCTCCTTCGACGAGGTGGGGCCGAACCGGCCGTCCGCGACGGATCCGACCGTCACTCCGGTGAAGCCGCTGAGATCGGCCGTCGCCACCTTCTGCAGCCCAAGCGGTTGCTTGACCGACCCCGCCAAGGTCACCAGGACACCGAGGTTCCGCGCCGCCGCGCTTCCCGCGACCGTCAGCGCGTCACGCAGGTTGCCCGGCCCGTCGGCGTCGGGCGCATCGGCGCTGTGAAGCGCGCCGGTGATCGCCACGGGTGCGGCGCCGTCGTACGTCAGCTCCAGCCACAGCGCCGTCTCCTCCATGGTGTCGGTGCCATGCGTGACCACCACACCGTCGGCGCCCGAGGCCGATCTGACCGCCCCGCCGATCCGGTCCCAGTCGGCGGGCGTGAGTTGCGAACTGTCCACCGCCATCAGGTCGACGACTTCGACGTCGAGTCCGGACGTCAGGTCGGCTCCGCTGGCCGTTGGCCGCCTGACCCCGTCCTTTCCCGCGCTGCTCGCGATCGTCCCACCGGTGGTGACGACGACGAGACGGCTCACGCCCCAATCATTCCAAAATCACGCCCTGGAATGATGGGGGAGTGACTGATGAACCGGCCGGCCAAGGCGAGCCTCTGACAGCTGCCGAGGAAACCGAGCCGAAGCCACGTCGCCGCATCCGCCTGTTGGTGTCGGTGGCCGCCGTCGTTCTGGCGCTCGACATCATCACCAAAGTGCTCGCGGTCAAGCTGCTAACGCCAGGTCAACCGGTGTCGATCATCGGTGACACCGTGACGTGGACGCTGGTGCGCAACTCCGGCGCGGCGTTCTCGATGGCCACGGGATACACCTGGGTGCTGACGCTGATCGCCAGCGCCGTGGTCGTCGGAATCATCTGGATGGGCCGCCGGTTGGTCTCGCCGTGGTGGGCGATCGGCCTCGGCATGATTCTGGGCGGCGCGCTGGGCAACCTGGTCGACCGGTTCTTCCGGTCACCGGCACCGTTGCGCGGGCACGTGGTGGACTTCCTGTCGATCGGCTGGTGGCCGGTGTTCAACGTCGCCGACCCCGCGGTCGTTGGCGGGGCAATACTGCTGGTCGCCCTTTCGCTGTTCGGGTTCGACTTCGACACCCCCGGCAGGCGGAAGGCCGTGCCGTCCTGATGGACACCCGGTCGATGCCCGTGCCGGAGGGACTGGCGGGCATGCGTGTCGACGCCGGACTGGCCCGGCTGCTCGGCCTGTCCCGCACCGCGGCTGCCGCACTGGCCGAGGATGGTGGCGTCGACCTGGACGGCACTCCGGTCGGCAAGTCGGATCGCCTGACGCCAGGTGCGTGGCTGGAGGTGCGGCTGCCCGAAGCCGCCTGCGCCGCCGGAGAATACGCCGGTCGAAATCGAAGGCATGACGATTCTGTACTCCGATGACGACATCGTCGCGGTCGACAAGCCGGCGGGCGTCGCCGCGCACGCCACGGTCGGCTGGCACGGGCCGACGGTGCTGGGCGGGCTTGCGGCCGCGGGCTTCCGGATCTCCACCTCGGGCATTCACGAGCGGCAGGGCATCGTGCACCGGCTCGACGTCGGCACGTCGGGCGTGATGGTGGTGGCCCTGTCCGAACGCGCATACACCGTGCTCAAACGGGCGTTCAAGCAACGTACCGTGGAAAAGCGCTATCACGCACTCGTGCAAGGACATCCGGATCCGTCCAGCGGCACCATCGATGCGCCGATCGGCAGGCACCGCGGCCACGACTGGAAGTTCGCCGTCACCAAGGACGGCAGGCACAGCATCACGCACTACGACACGCTCGAGGCACACCAGGCGGCCAGCCTGCTCGACATCGAGTTGGAAACCGGCCGCACACACCAGATTCGGGTGCATTTCGCCGCGCTGCACCACCCGTGTGCGGGTGACCTGACCTACGGTGCCGACCCGGTGCTCGCGAAAAAGCTTGGCCTGGAACGGCAATGGCTGCATGCGCGATCGCTGGCGTTCAGTCATCCCGCCGACGGCCGCCGCGTCGAGATCACCAGCCCCTACCCGTCCGACCTGCAGCACGCGCTCGACGCGTTGCGCAACCACGAACTGTGAGCGACGGGCAGCGGCGCTCCGGGCTGCTGTTCGGTGCCGGCGCATATGTGTGGTGGGGGTTGTGTCCCGGTTTCTTCCTCCTGCTGCTACCTGCAGGCGCGCCGGAGATACTTGCCCACCGCTTCGTGTGGAGTGCGGTCTTCCTACTGGTGCTGCTTGCGGTCGCGCGCAAGCTCGGCGATCTGCGCAGGCTCAGTGCACGCACGTGGCTGCTGCTGTTGGCGGCGTCGGGCTTCATCGCCATCAACTGGGGCACCTACATCTGGGCCGTCACCCACGGCCATGTCGTCGACGCCGCGCTGGGCTACTTCATCAACCCGCTGGTCAGTGTCGCACTCGGGGTGGTGATATTCCGCGAGCGGCTCAATCGCTGGCAGTTGGTCGCGCTGGCACTGGCGATCGCGGCCGTCGTGATACTGACCGCGGAAGTCGGCGAGGTGCCGTACATCGCGCTGGTGCTTGCCGTGTCGTTCGGCATCTACGGGCTGGTCAAGAAGGTGGTCGACGCCGACCCGCGGGTCAGCGTGACGGTCGAGACGCTGTGGGCGCTGCCGGTGACCGTCGGATACATGATCTGGCTGCAGGTCAGCCACCAGGCGCACTTCGCCAACTACGGGCCGGGGCACGCGCTGCTGATGATCCTCGCCGGGCCGGTGACGGCGATTCCGCTGCTGCTCTTCGCCGCGGCCGCGCAGCGGCTGCCGATGGTGACGCTCGGTCTGCTGTTCTACCTGAACCCGGCGCTGCAGATGGCCTGGGGCGTGCTGGTCGGACACGAGCCCATGCCGGTCGGCCGATGGCTCGGCTTCGCGTTGATCTGGGTTGCGCTGATGGTGTTCAGCGGTGACGCGTTGTGGCGGGCCCGACGCACTGGACCGAGAGATCCGGAGACTTTCCAAGAAAGTGTGCGATCGCAGACCGGTCGCCGCTCCTAGTCGGTGAGCGCCGCCCAGCGTGGGCGGCGACCACCACAGGGAGAACATCCGATGAGCGCTCGCACTGTATTGCGCGGACCGGTCGGTCGCCGCATGTCGATTCGGTGGGAGCCGAGTCGTCATGACAGTGACAAGGTCACAATCGACGTCAAGGAGGACACCATGCGGTACTGCCTGTTGATGCACTACCAGGAGGCCGGCGAGATCGGGCTCACCGAGGAGGACATGGCGCCGGCGATGGCCGCATTTCAGGCCTACGCCGACGACCTGACGGCCGCGGGGGTGCTGATCGACACCGAGGTGCTCGAACCCATCGTCGCCACCACGACGGTGACCGCCCGCAACGGCACACCGGAGATTCAGGACGGCCCATTCGCCGACACCAAGGAGAAACTCGGCGGCATCTTCGTGATCGAGGTCGACAACCTCGACGAGGCGATCAAGTGGGCGCAACGCAATCCCGCCAACGGTTGGGGTTCGGTCGAAATCCGTCCGGTGGCGCGGACATACGCCGCCGACCGCGGGTGGTTCAACCCGTAGCGGCGCGACGGCGGGTAGCCGACCTGGTTCACGAGTCCTACGGTCGGCTGCTCGCCGTCCTTGCGGCCCCCACCCGGGACATCGCCGCCGCCGAGGACGCGCTGGCCGATGCGCTGGAACGCGCGCTCGCGCGGTGGCCGGCCGACGGGATCCCGGCGAATCCCGAGGCGTGGCTGCTCACCGTCGCCCGCAACCGGCTGCGCGACATGTGGAAGTCACACGCCTACCGGATGACCGACCCACTAAGCGAAACCCACGACGGCCCAGCCGAAGTCGATGCCATGCCCGCGATTCCCGACCGGCGGCTCGAGCTGATGCTGGTATGTGCCCATCCGGCCATCGCGCCGAACATCCGCACGCCGCTGATGCTGCAGACCGTGCTGGGCGTCGAGGCGGCCGCGATCGCCGAGGCCTTCGCCGTCGAACCGGCCACGATGGCGCAGCGTCTGGTGCGGGCCAAGAAGCGCATTCGCGACGCAGGCATTCCGTTCGCGCTGCCCGAGCGCCAGGACCTCGCCGCACGGCTGCCTGCAGTGCTCGAGGCGGTCTACGGCGCGTACGCGATCGACTGGCAGCTGGCACCGCAGGCGACACCGATCGAGACGCTGTCAGCCGAGGCGCTGCACCTGGCGCTGGTGCTGGCCGAACTGCTGCCCGACGAGCCGGAGGTGCTCGGGCTGGCGGCCCTGGTCTGCCTGTCCGCGGCCCGTGGGCCTGCGCGGCGCGAGGGCCACGGCCGATTCATCCCGCTCGACGAGCAGGACGCCACGTTGTGGGATGCCGCGCTTGTCGCCCGCGGCGAGGGCCTGCTGCGACGGGCCCACGGACTCGGGCGGCCCGGCCGCTTTCAGTACGAGGCCGCGATTCAGTCTGCGCACTGTGCCCGAGAGCCCGACCTGGACGCGGTGCGCAAGCTGTACCGCGCGCTGCTCCGGGTGGCGCCGTCGTTGGGTGCGGCTGTGGCGCTGGCCGCGGTGGAGGGCCGGATCGACGGGCCGGAGGCCGGGTTGCGCGCGCTGGATGCGATCGACGACCCGGCCGCGGAGCGCTTCCAGCCCGCGTGGACGACGAGGGCGCATCTGCTGGCGCAGGCAGGCCGCATGGACACCGCAGCGGAGGCCTACCGCACCGCCATCGAGCTGACCACCGACCCCGGCGTCGCCGAGTACCTGCATGAACAGCTAACTTCGCTACAGCAATAAGACACGCACGGCGACACGCCCGTACTCGTCGGTGGGCGGCCATAGACTGGCGTGCCTATGAACTCCTCGTCCTTCGTGCACCTGCATAACCACACCGAGTACTCGATGCTGGATGGTGCCGCGAAGATCGCTCCGATGCTGGCCGAGGCCCAGCGGTTGGAGATGCCGGCGATCGGCATGACCGACCACGGAAACATGTTCGGCGCCAGCGAGTTCTACAACTTGGCCACCGAGGCGGGGATCAAGCCGATCATCGGTGTGGAGGCCTACATCGCCCCGGGATCGCGCTTCGACACCCGGCGAATCCTGTGGGGCGACCCGAACCAGAAGTCCGACGACGTGTCGGGCAGCGGCTCGTACACCCACTTGACGATGGTGGCGGAGAACGCCACGGGCGTGCGCAACCTGTTCAAGCTGTCGTCGCTGGCGTCGTTCGAAGGTCAGCTCGGCAAGTGGTCGCGGATGGACGCCGAGATCGTCGCCGAGCATGCCGAAGGCATCGTCGCGACCACCGGCTGCCCATCCGGCGAGGTGCAGACGAGACTGCGACTCGGCCACGACCGCGAGGCGCTGGAGTCGGCCGCCAAGTGGCGCGAGATCTTCGGCGCGGACAA
Organism: uncultured Actinomycetota bacterium; assembly: GCA_963813275.1. GTDB lineage: Bacteria > Actinomycetota > Actinomycetes > Mycobacteriales > Mycobacteriaceae > Mycobacterium. Next base: position 1,757,823 of record CAWEYH010000014.1, read on the forward strand.
CTACTTCCTCGAGCTGATGGACCACGGGCTGCAGATCGAGCGGCGCGTCCGCGACGGGCTGCTGGAGATCGGCCGCAAGCTCGACATTCCCGCGCTGGCCACCAACGACTGCCATTACGTCACGCGCGATGCCGCACACAACCACGAGGCGCTGCTGTGTGTGCAGACCGGCAAGACGCTGTCGGATCCCAATCGCTTCAAGTTCGACGGCGACGGCTATTACCTCAAGTCCGCCGCGGAGATGCGGTCGCTGTGGGATGACCAGATCCCCGGGGCGTGCGACTCGACACTGCTCATCGCCGAGCGCGTGCAGTCCTACCAGGACGTGTGGGCGCCCCGCGACCGCATGCCGGTCTTCCCAGTGCCCGACGGGCATGACCAGGCGTCGTGGCTGCGCCACGAGGTGGACGCCGGCCTGGCGCGGCGGTTCCCCGACGGTGTGCCACCCGAATACGACCAGCGCGCCGCGTACGAGATCGAGGTCATCTGCGGCAAGGGGTACCCGTCGTACTTCCTGATCGTGGCCGACCTGGTCGGCTATGCGCGGTCGGTGGACATCCGCGTCGGCCCCGGCCGTGGATCGGCCGCGGGTTCGCTGGTGGCCTACGCGCTGCGCATCACCGACATCGACCCGATCGAGCACGGGCTGCTGTTCGAGCGCTTCCTCAACCCGGAGCGTGCGTCGATGCCCGATATCGACATCGACTTCGACGATCGCCGTCGCGGCGAGATGGTGCGGTACGCCGCCGACAAGTGGGGCCACGATCGGGTGGCCCAGGTCATCACGTTCGGCACCATCAAAACCAAGGCGGCGCTGAAGGATTCGGCCCGAATCCACTACGGGCAGCCCGGCTTCGCGATCGCCGACCGGATCACCAAGGCACTGCCGCCGCCGATCATGGCCAAGGACATTCCGCTGTCGGGCATCACCGACCCCACCCACGAGCGGTTCAAGGAGGCCGCCGAGGTGCGCGGCCTGATCGACACCGACCCCGACGTCCGCACCATCTACGAAACCGCCCGCGGCTTGGAAGGCCTGATCCGCAACTCCGGCGTGCACGCGTGCGCGGTGATCATGAGCAGCGAGCCGCTCACCGAGGCGATTCCGCTGTGGAAGCGGCCGCAGGACGGTGCCATCATCACCGGCTGGGACTACCCGTCGTGCGAGGCCATCGGCCTGCTGAAGATGGACTTCCTCGGCCTGCGGAACCTGACGATCATCGGTGACGCCCTGGAGAACGTCAAGGCCAACAGGGGCATCGAGCTCGACCTGGAGTCGCTGCCGCTCGACGACGGCCCCACCTACGAATTGCTCGGGCGCGGAGACACTCTCGGCGTGTTCCAGCTCGACGGCGGCCCGATGCGTGACCTGCTGCGTCGCATGCAACCCACGGGGTTCGAGGACGTCGTCGCCGTCATCGCGCTGTACCGGCCCGGTCCGATGGGCATGAACGCCCACAACGACTATGCCGACCGCAAGAACAACCGCCAGGCGATCAAGCCCATCCACCCCGAGCTGGCCGAGCCGCTCGAGGAGATCCTGGCCGAGACCTACGGCCTGATCGTCTACCAAGAGCAGATCATGCGCATCGCGCAGAAGGTGGCGGGCTACTCGCTGGCCCGAGCAGACATTCTGCGCAAAGCCATGGGCAAGAAGAAGCGCGAGGTGCTCGACAAGGAGTACGAAGGCTTCTCGGAGGGCATGAAGGCCAACGGGTTCTCGGCCAGGGCGATCAAGGCGCTGTGGGACACCGTGCTGCCGTTCGCGGACTACGCGTTCAACAAGTCACATGCGGCGGGCTACGGGCTGGTGTCCTACTGGACGGCCTACTTGAAGGCCAACTATCCGGCCGAGTACATGGCGGGTCTGCTCACATCGGTCGGTGACGACAAGGACAAGGCCGCGGTATACCTGGCGGATTGCCGCAAGCTGGGCATCACCGTGCTGCCGCCCGACGTCAACGAGTCCGGCCTGAACTTCGCCTCGGTGGGCGAGGACATCCGCTACGGGCTCGGCGCCGTCCGCAACGTCGGCGCGAACGTCGTTGCGTCGCTCATCGGTTCGCGTACCGACAAGGGCAAGTTCATCGACTTCTCCGACTACCTGAACAAGATCGACATCGGCCCGTGCAACAAGAAGGTCACCGAGTCGCTGATCAAGGCGGGCGCTTTCGACTCGCTCGACCACCCGCGCAAGGGATTGTTCCTGGTGCACACCGACGCCGTCGAATCGGTGCTCGGCACCAAGAAGGCCGAGGCGATGGGGCAGTTCGACCTGTTCGGCGGGGCCGACACCGCAACCGATGCGGTGTTCACCATCAAGGTGCCCGACGAGGAGTGGGACGACAAGCACAAGCTCGCGCTTGAGCGGGAGATGCTCGGCCTGTATGTGTCCGGCCATCCGCTCAACGGCGTCGCCCACCTGTTGACGACACAGGTGGACACCCAGATCCCGTCGATCCTCGACGGCGACATCCCCAACGACGCCCAGGTGCGCGTCGGCGGCATCCTCACCGGGGTGAACCGCCGCGTCAACAAGAACGGGATGCCTTGGGCGTCAGCACAGTTGGAGGATCTGACCGGTGGCGTCGAGGTGATGTTCTTCCCGCACACCTATTCGAGCTACGGAGCCGAGGTCATCGACGACGCCGTCGTGCTGGTCAGCGCCAAGGTCAGGATCCAGGACGACCGGATCTGTCTGATCGCCAACGATCTTGTGGTGCCTGACTTCTCGAATGCCGCCGTCGACCGTCCGCTGGCGGTCAGCCTGCCGACGCGCCAGTGCACCATCGACAAGGTCACCGCGCTCAAGCAGGTGCTCGCGCGTCACCCTGGCACGTCGCAGGTCCATCTGCGACTGATCAGCGGCGAACGCATCACCACGCTGGAGCTGGACGCGTCGTTGCGGGTGACACCGTCATCGGCGTTGATGGGCGACCTGAAGGCACTGCTCGGACCCGGCTGTCTGGGCTAGAACGCATACCGCAGGATTCGCCCGTGTCGGCGGTGGACTTGGTCATACCGGACATCCGGGTGGCGATCCGCAACCAGTTCGGGAACAGGTCGACCTCGGGCGCATGCGTCATGCTGGTCTCCTCGACCAGCCGCATCCGCGGATTCCAGGTTTCCGGATGGTGCGCGTCCTTGAATCCGTAGTACTCCCACTGGCTTCCGACGTCCTTGAACATCTTCTGCGGGTAGAGCTTGATCGCCAGCCGGCTGACCCAACCGATGCCGCCGTAGTCGTTGAACGCCACCTCGCCCGAACCGAAATGATCGGTGATTCGGCGAAAGATCCCGGCGATCACCGGTTCGGTGAGAAACGCGAACAGGCCGTCGGCGATCAGCACGGTCGGGCGGTCCGCCGGTATGGCGTCCGGCCATTGCTCGTCGGCCAGCGAGATCGGCACCGTGTGTGCGTGCGGTCGGGCGGGTAGCACCTCGTCGCGCAGCGCGCTGATCCCTGGCAGGTCGACGCTGTACCAGTCCACCGATGCGGGCGGATCCACCCGGTGCGGGCCGCTGTCCAACCCGGCGCCCAAGTCCACGACCACCGCGTCGGGATGGCTGCCGATGAACGCCCGCACCCGGTCGTCCAACATTTTTGCGCGGAGCGCGGTTTGGCAGACGCACGCTGGTCTGAATGCCGAGGCCTTGGAAGTCGTAGTCGATCCTGCCGACGACCTCGTGCGCCAGAGTGTCGCCCAGGATCGGTCTCGGCCATTGGCTGTCCAGCGCCCTGGCGTACTCGGTGAGAAATGCGGTCTTCTCGACGGGAGTCAGTTCCGTTGTTGCAATCCCCATGACTCCCGAACGTACTCCTCTTTCCCGGCTGAACGTTCAGCCCAAAACGTTCACCGCCCTTGAGATTACGAGCGCGGCCGTAGACAGCGCCACCATCGCCTGCACGGTCATCATGGATTTCGCCCAGCGTGCCAGCGGCATGGTGTCGGTGGGGGAGAAGGCCATCACGTTGGTCACGCTGACATACAGGTAATCGACAAACGTCGGACGCCAATTCGGTTTGGCGACATTGGGTGTAGTCATCTGCGGAAACATGAAGTCGGGATACGGTCGTTCGCCTTCGTGCCTGGCGAACGGGCCGCCGCGGTCGAGTTCCCAGTACCAGATGCCGAACACGATGATGTTCGTGATGAAGATCGCTCCGCCGCTGCCCAGCAGCACCGCTGCGTCGTTGCTGACCTGACCGGTCACGATGCGCACGTCCAGCAGCACGGCGGAGAGCGTGTTGTCGACCGTGATCGCGGCGAGCAGCACGAAAGCCGCGTATCTGCCCATTCGGGTGCGGCGCGTCACGGTCAGCGGGTTGATGACCAGCAGCACGACCAACAGCAGCGCCTCCATCACCAGCAGCGGCCAGCGCGGGACGAGCGTGTAACTCTTCGGGATCACCACCTGCAGAACCATGGCCGAGAGCAGCGCGAGCAGGACCGGTAGCGCGCTTTCGGGCTCGCCGGCCCGCAGCCACGAGGGCACGTACCTCTCGGCGCCGAACGCGAGCTCCTCGGCGCGGCGCGTCAGCCGCTCGTGTGGATGATGAGATTCCGGTGAACCGTCCATCTGCTCAGTGTGAGTGCCTAAGTTGTGAATCATGAGCACATCCGATCGGCCTGCCACGTTGTGTGAGGCCTTCCAGCGCACCGCCTCGATCGATCCGGACGCCGTAGCGCTCCGCACACCGGGCGACACCCAGACCCTGACCTGGCGGCAATACTCCGAGCAGGTCCGCAAGGTGGCTGCGGGTTTGGCCGGACTCGGCGTCCGGCGCGGCGACACGGTTTCGCTGATGATGGCCAACCGCGTCGAGTTCTATCCGCTCGAGGTCGGTGCCCAACACGTGGGCGCCATCTCGTTCTCGGTGTACAACACCCTGGCCGCCGAGCAACTGGTCTATCTGTTCGACAACGCCGACACCAAGGTGCTGGTGTGCGAGGCGCAGTACGTCGACCGGGTCAGGGCCAGCGGGGCCGACATCGACCACATCGTCTGCCTGGACGGCTCGCCCGACGGCACGCTGTCGGTCGACGACCTGATCGCCGCAGGCGCCGACGACTTCGACTTCGAGGCGTCTTGGCGGGCGGTGCAATCCGATGACGTCGCCACGCTGATCTACACGTCGGGAACCACCGGCAATCCCAAAGGCGTGGAGATGACACACGCCAACCTGTTGTTCCAGGCCTACGCCGTCGACGAAGTGTTGGGGGTTCGGTTCGGGGACCGAAGCACGTCGTTCCTGCCGACGGCCCACATCGCCGATCGGATGGGCGCGCTGTATCTGCAGGAGGTGTTCGGCACGCAGATCACCACGGTGTCCGACCCGCGGGCCATCGCGGGCGCACTGCCGGATGTGCGGCCGACGATATGGGGAGCGGTACCCCGGGTGTGGGAGAAGCTCAAGGCGGCAATCGAATTCACGGCGGCGAACGAGCCCGACGAGACCAAGCGCATGGGATTGCAATGGGGTCTTGGGGTGGCGGCCAAGAAGGCCGAGGCGCTGGTCGCCGGACAGCCCGTCGCCGACGACGTGGCCGCGGAGTGGGCACAGGCCGACGAGCTCGTGCTGTCCAAGCTGCGAGAAAAGCTGGGGCTGGAGCAGGTCAGGCACGCGGTGTCGGGCGCCGCCCCGATCCCCAAGGAGACGCTGGCGTTCTTCGTCGGCCTGGGAATACCGATCGCCGAGGTCTGGGGCATGTCCGAACTCAGCTGCATCGCGACGGTCGCCCATCCGTCCGAAACACGGTTGGGCACCGTCGGCAAATTGGTACCGGGGATGGAGGGCCGGATCGCCGAGGACGGCGAGTTCCTCGTGCGCGGGCCGCTGGTGATGAAGGGCTACCGCAAGGAGCCGCAGAAGACGGCCGAGGCCGTCGACGAGGACGGCTGGCTGCACACCGGCGACGTCATGCAGGTCGACGAAGACGGCTTCCTCAAGATCGTCGACCGCAAGAAGGAGTTGATCATCAACGCGGCGGGAAAGAACATGTCGCCCGCCAACATCGAGAACACCATCAAGGCGGCGTGCCCGCTGATCGGCGTGGTGCTCGTCGTGGGCGATGCCCGCGCGTACAACACCGCGCTGATCGTGCTCGACGCGGAGTCGGCGGCGCCCCACGCCGCGCAGCGCGGTCTGGCCGACGACTCGCCCGAGACCCTGGCCGCAGACCCGGGCGTGATCGCCGACATCGCGGCCGGGGTGGCCGAGGGCAACGCGAAGTTGTCGAAGGTGGAGCAGATCAAGCGCTTCCGGGTGTTGCCGACGTTCTGGGAGCCCGGCGGCGACGAGATCACGCTGACGATGAAGCTCAAGCGCAAGCCGATACACGAGAAGTACAGCGCCGAGATCGACGGGCTCTACGCCTCTGAGGTAGCCGACGGCGTCCACGAGCCGAAGGCGCCCGCGAGCGCTTCGCAATGACATCCCGTCATGTCAGCGTCTGGATCGACGCCGCACCCGAAGTTGTCTACGCCATTGCGGCCGACCCCGAGCAGCTGTCGCGATGGGCCTCCGGGCTGGCAGCGGGCCGGTTGCGCCAGACGGCGGAGGGCTGGGTGGCCGATTCGCCGATGGGCGAGGTGACCGTCGAGTTCGCGCCGATCAACGAGTACGGGGTGCTCGATCACGTGGTGCGGATGCCGTCGGGCGAGGCGGTGTACAACCCGCTGCGGGTGATTCCCGCCGGCGAGGGTCAGCCCCGATGCGAGGTGGTGTTCACGGTACGGCGACGAGCAGACATGTCCGACGAGGAGTTCGAAGGCGACGTGGCGACGGTGGCCGCCGATCTGGACCGGCTGCGCGAATTGGCCGAGAGTTAGCGGCGCGCGGCCGCCACGCGCATCCCGAGCCAGACGGCCGTGGCGGCGGCTGCTGCGGCCAGCACGGCGGCGTCGGCGCTGGCGGTGACCAAGCCGACCGCGATCAGCACGACGGCGCCGACGAGCAGCGCGACCAGCTTGTAGACCGGCCAGGGCACCCCGGCGATCAACACTTCGTCCCGCATGGTCATAGGTTCACGATAACTCGTAAGAATGATTTCGGGCAACCGAAACACCGGATCAGGGCTGATGGCTCGTTAGGCGGCTAGACATCCCAGGGTCGTAATGTGTCAAGCGGCCGTGGCGGGTTGGCGGTGTGCCCAGGCGGTGTGTTCGTCGTAGATGCTGTGGTGGCGGAGGCAGCCGTGCAGGATGCCGACGAGTCGGTTGCCCAGGGCGCGTAGTGCTTGGTGGTGTAGGTCGCCGGTGGCGCGGTGTTGGTCGTAGAAGGTGCGGGCGCCGGTGCTGGTGGTCAGGGCGCAGAAGGCCCATTGGTCGATGGCGTCGTAGAGCCGGCGGTTGCGGATGTGGCGGGCCAGCACGGCGCGTTTCTTTCCCGACGCGACGGTCAGCGGTGATGTTCCGGCGTAGTTTTTGCGACACTTGGCGGTGGTGTAGCGATTCGGGTCGTCCCCGAACTCACCGAGCACCCGGGCGCCGAGGATGACACCAAGTCCTGGCAGGGAGCGGTAGATGTCGGCGTCCGGGTGTGTCTCAAAATGTGTTGCCAACTCGGCCTCGAGATCGGCGATCTGACGGTTGAGTTCGGCGATGATGCCCGCCGCAGCGCGGGTGCTGGCCCCAAACGCCGCGGTGACCGCGGTCGGGGCGGTGAGCTGCTCGCGACGCAACATCTCCTGAATCTGCAGTGCGCGGATGTCGAGGTTGCGTTGGCGTCCTGCGGCTTTGAGCGCGGCCCGGATCTTCGACACACTCAGCCGGCCCGCATCGGCGGGGGTCGGAGCGCGCCCCAAAATCGCCAACGCGTCTCGGTCAGCCAGATCCTCGAACGCCTCCAGCGCCGCGGGGTAGTACTCGCGCAACGCGCTGCGCAGGCCGTTGGTGTGCCGGGTGCGTGCCCAGATCAGATTCTGATGGGCCCGGGCCAGCACCTTGATCGCCTCGGCCTGGCCGCTGTCGCCGGCGATGCGGCGATGGTTGTGCCGGTCGGTGCGCACCAGATCGGCCAGCAGTTTGGCGTCGCCGGCATCGGACTTGGCTCCCGAGACGTGATGGCGGTCGCGGTAGCGGGCCGCCGCCAGCGGATTGATGGCGAACACCTGATATCCGGCCGCGGTCAAGGCATCCACCCACAGACCACGGTCGGTTTCAATGCCGATCACCACGTGGGCGGGATCCTCGGCATGCTCGCCAATCAGCACGTGAAACACCCGCATGCCAGCCAGACCCTCGGGCAGCCGCCGCGACGCGAGCCTGCCGCCGGCGTCGTTCATCAGGTATACGTCGTGATGGTCTTCTGCCCAATCGTCTCCGACGAACAGCATCGATTGACCTCCTCGTTTTCAAACGCCGATGAATCCCGTCGAGCCCAAGGACACCCGGCGGCGACCTGATATGGGGGACGTTTTGTCAAGGGGCAGGGTGAAGCGGCGGCCGCAACCGTCGTCGTGGCCGCCGCTTCGTTGACCGGATGAAGTCCTCGGAGGCGACGAGCGTGTCATCGCGACGCGTGTGTCAGTCTGACATGCGCGGGTTGGTTACCGCAGGACGGAACTTTCGAGTCGGAGTGGACCGCTTGTCTAAAGGACGAGCGTCATCAGCTGCGCTGCAACGTGATTGCTCATAGGTCGCCCGCGGGTCACTCCCAGACGCTTGCCGTCACCACCGAGTTGTTGTCCGGACATTCGTGGGTGTTAGTCGTCGATGACGGCCAACGACCAGCACCAGCCGGCCAGTTCACGGGCGATCGCCGCGTTAGCGACCACGGGGCGTTTCTTGCGCGCATCGAAACCCACCCAGCGAGTGTGCAGACGCTGGTTGGCTGCCTGGCCCCGCGCTCGGGCCGCCGGGGACGCCGTCTCCCAGCGCTTCCGCAGCTCGCGCCCGGGCCGGTACCGGGGTCGGTGATGCCAGGCTGCTTCGACCAGCAGGCGGCGGGCGTGGCCGTTGCCGGTCTTGGTGACCCCGCCCTGGGAGCGCGTGGCCCCTGAGGAGTTCTCGGTGGGCACCAACCCGAGGTATGCGCCGATCGAGCGCCCGCTCAGGCGTTGCCAGTCCCCGATTTCGACGGCCAACCCGAACGCGGTGAACGTGGAGACCCCGCGTAGACACCCCAGCCGGGTCACCACCGGGGTGAACCCCGAGTCGGCGGCCATCTCGACGATTGCTTCGTCGAGGCGATCACGGCGGTCCACGGCAGACACCATGGCATCGAACGCGGCGTCGTAGGCTGACTGGCGTCCTGGTGTGGTGAAGCTGCGCGACCGCAGCCATAGTTCGTGCTTACCGGTCCATGCCTTGCCGCCGGAGTAGACGATCCCTTGTCGTAGAAGCAGTTTGGAGACGCGATGCCGGGCCGACATCAGGTCCCCGCGCGCGTCGTCGCGAGCCCGCACCAAGTCTCGGGCCGCCTCCTGCTCGACGCTGGGAATGGTCACCTCGGTGATCTCGCCCAGATGCAGCAGCCGAGCCAGGTGCCGCGCGTCACGGGTGTCGGTCTTCACCCGATCCCCAGACGGGCGCTGCAGCTTCGACGGCGCCGCCACCACACACATCACCCCGGCGGCGAGCAGGAACCGTGCGAGAACGAACCCCGTCGGACCGGCTTCATAGGTCACCGCCGCCGGACCCGGCAACGACTGAACCCAGGTCAGGATTTCCCGGTGATCGGGGGTCAACCGGCGCTCAAACAACTCGCCGGTCTCGCTATCGAGGCCACACCCGACCACCGATCGCGCATGCACATCGAGTCCAACACTCGTACGATAATTCTTCACTGGGGCCTCCCACATCTTGTGGCTCTACCGGCCAGGACCACCCTGTCGGCAACCCACGTTCACATGTGAGTGAGGCCCCAGCCTCCCCATACCGTCTAATGGATCAGTGCTCAACCGGCACGACATCCCATGAGCGCTACAGATGACCTCACCAACCAGCCGGGGCACGATCTAGCCCCAGGAATCGACCATCACTCCAGGCTGTAACAGTGCTCACCGGCTGGCGGCTCGGTGATCAGCCTCCCGCTTAACAACCAATCCCTGTTAAGGACACGCTGATCGGTTCCCATTAGGCTGGTCGAATGCCACTTTCCGGAGATTATGAACCCAGCACGTCCGATTGGGCCCGTGAGAACGCCGAGAAGTACATGGAGTCCGGCGGCACCGAAGGCACCGAGCTGGCGGGCAGGCCGGTGATCCTGCTGACGACCGTCGGGGCCAAGAGCGGCAAGATTCGCAAGACCCCGCTGATGCGGGTCGAGCACAACGGGGAGTACGCCGTCGTGGCATCGCTGGGCGGCGCGCCGAAGCACCCGGTCTGGTACTACAACATCACGAACAACCCGCGGGTCGAACTGCAGGACGGGCAAACCGCCGGTGACTACGACGCGCGCGAGGTTTTCGGCGACGAAAAGGCGACGTGGTGGGAGCGCGCGGTCAAGGCGTGGCCCGACTATGCCGAATACCAGAAGAAGACCGACCGGCAGATCCCGGTCTTCGTGCTCACTCCCGCGAGCTGAACCCACTCACCTCGTGGTGAGTGGAATCTGATTTTGGCGGCGAACCCCCAGATGGCACCATTAATCGGTGTCCGCTGAATTGAGCAATACCCCTCGTACGTCGCCGCCGGTGACCGCGGCCGACATCGATGCGGCCGCTCAGCGAATTTCCGACGTGGTCACGCGGACCCCGCTGCAGTTCAGCGAACGGTTGTCGGAAGCCACCGGCGCCGCGGTGTACCTGAAGCGCGAAGACCTCCAGGCGGTGCGCTCCTACAAGCTGCGCGGGGCCACCAACCTGCTGAGGCAGCTGTCCGAGGACGAGGTCGCCGCCGGGGTGGTGTGCTCGTCGGCGGGCAATCATGCCCAGGGCTTTGCCATGGCGTGCCGGTCGATGGGCATCCACGGCCGGGTGTACGTACCCGCCAAGACGCCCAAACAGAAACGCGACCGCATCCGATATCACGGTCGTGAATACATCGAGCTGATCGCTGTTGGAAAGACCTACGACGACGCCGCCGCCGCTGCGCTTGAAGACGTCGCGCGCACCGGGGCCACATTGGTGCCGCCGTACGACGACCCCCGCACGATCGCCGGGCAGGGCACTATCGCCGTCGAACTGCTCGACCAGCTCGACAGCGAGCCGGATCTGGTGGTCGTTCCGATCGGCGGCGGTGGATGCATCGCCGGGATCACGACCTACCTCACCGAACGTGCAAGCCGCACTTCGATTCTGGGCGTCGAACCGGCGGGGGCCGCTGCGATGCTCGCCGCACTCGCCGCAGGAGAGCCCGTCACCCTCGACCACGTCGATCAGTTCGTCGACGGTGCGGCCGTGAATCGCGCAGGTACGTTCACCTACGCGGCGCTGGCCGCCGCAGGTGACATGGTTTCCGTCACGACCGTCGACGAAGGCGCGGTGTGTACGGCCATGCTGGACCTGTACCAGAACGAGGGCATCATCGCCGAGCCTGCAGGCGCGTTGTCGGTGGCCGCCCTGGTGGAAGCGGACATCGAGCCGGGATCGACGGTGGTGTGCCTGATCTCGGGCGGCAACAACGACGTGTCCAGATACGGCGAGGTGCTGGAGCGCTCGCTGGTGCACCTCGGGCTCAAGCACTATTTCCTCGTCGACTTCCCGCAGGAGCCCGGTGCGCTGCGGCGATTCCTCGACACGGTGCTGGGGCCAAACGATGACATCACCCTGTTCGAATACGTCAAACGCAACAACCGGGAGACGGGTGAAGCGCTGGTCGGTATCGAACTGGGGTCGGCCGCCGACCTCGAAGGCCTGCTCGAGCGGATGAAGGCATCCGACATCCACGTCGAGACGTTGGAGCCCGGCTCGCCCGCATATCGCTACCTGCTCTAGAAACTTCCTCGCCGTGGCGGGGTTTCTGTAGAGTTAGACGGAACGAGTTCGTATCGACATCCGAGGTGCTGTTTGACTCCCGACTCACGACGCGGCGGCACCCGACGCCTGGATCGAACCCTTGACGCTGCGATCCTCGATGCCGCGCTGGCCGGACTCGCCGAGCACGGGTACGACCGCATGAGCATGGACGACATCGCGGCGCGTGCGCAGGTGGGCAAGGCCGCAATCTATCGACGCTGGCCATCTAAGCCCGCTGTGGTCGCCGATGCGATCGCTCACTGGCGGCGGACTCTTGGACCGGTGACACCACCGAATACCGGAACTCTCCGTGGGGACATCGACGCCCTCATTGCCGCGGTTCCTGAGCTCAATGACATTGATCTGCAATCGATTAACGTCATCATGGGAGTTGCGACGGCGGCGACGCGCGATCCGGTACTTGCCGCGGCGTTGGACGACCTGGTTATGTCGCAGCCTCGTCGGATGCTTGGTGTGGTGCTCGATCAGGCCGCCCGCCGAGGCGAGATTCCAGCCGACCGCGATCTCGCCCTCGTGCCCGACGTCGTCATGGGTCTCAATATGCTGCGACTCGTGACCGGACGGCCGATCGATCGGGTCTTCGTGCGACGCGTCCTCGACGACGTGGTGGTGCCACTCGTAGGGATATCAGACACCGGATAGAGCACGCCACTGGTAGAACGGAGTAGTTCCGCTTATAGTGCGACATCGTCTTCAAGAGGAGGCGAGAAGCATGAACCACATACCCGTGCTCATTGTGGGAGCCGGCGCCGGAGGCCTGGCCACCTCGGCGTTGCTCGCCAAACACGGCGTTCGTTCGCTGCTGGTCGAGAGGCGCCGCGAGGTATTCGTCTATCCCAAGGCCCGCAACCTGAGCTTTCGCAGCCTGGAGATTCTGCGCGGCCTTGGCCTCAGCGATGAGATCCACGCCGTCGCCGACGGCTATTCGGGAATGGTCGTCAAGCCGACCCTGAACAGTCTGGACGAATCACAGGGGCTCGACATCGACGCGATGTTCTCCGAGTTCGAGTACCTGACCCCTGAGCCGGCCATGCAGTACTGCCCCCAGAGCAGGTTGGAGCCGATCCTGCTCGAAGAGACGCGCGGGCACGGCAATCAGGTGCGCTACGGCGTGGAATTGTCGTCCTTCGAGCAGGACGACGCCGGTGTCACGGCGGTGCTGCACGACCTGGACTCCGGCGACACCGAAACCGTGCGGGCCGACTATCTCGTTGCCGCCGACGGTGTGCACAGCCCGATCCGCGGCTCACTCGGCGTGCGCACCAGCGGTCACGGGGCGCTGCCCATCTATGTCGTATTCGTTTACTTCCGGGCGCCGTGGCGGCGATACGTCCCGACGCTGCGTGATGCCGACGCTGTGCACATCAAGAACGACGCCGTTGATGCGATCTTTCTGCCTGCCGCCTCGGATCTGGGCATGTTCATCACCACCTACTTCCCCGACAAGGGAGAGACCGCCGCGCAGTTCACTTCGTCGCGCTGCCGCGAGATGATCGTCGACGCTGTCGGTGCGCCTGTCGACGTGGACATCCTCGAGGTGGCGCCCTGGCAGCCTTATGAGCTGGTGGCCGACGACTTCCAGTGCGGGCGAGTCTTTTTTGTCGGCGATAGCGCGCATGCCATGCCCCCGTTCAAAGCCGGCGGAGCCAATGCCGCCATCCAAAGCGCGCACAACCTGGCGTGGAAGCTTGCCGCGGTTCTCGACGGAACGGCCGGCCCTGCATTGCTGGCCACCTATAACACCGAGCGGTATCCGGTCGGCCGGTTCAGTGCCCGACAGTCGCTGACCGGGCCCACGGTCGGCTTCCTGCGGCTCGACGACGACGCGCACCTGCTGCCTGCGCAGGAGGAGGCTCCGATGTTCGCGTTGCTCGCGGGCTACCGGTACCAGTCCGCGGCGGTCGCCACTGAGGATCGTGCGCCGACGGAGCCCTACGGTGTGGCGGTGGTTGCGGAGCTACGGGGACAACCGGGCACACGGGTTCCGCATGCCTGGGTGCGGCGCGACGGTCGGGAGGTGTCCACGCTGGACCTCCTCCGGCCCGGCTTCACGCTGTTGACCCGGTCGAAGTCCGCCGAGTGGACATCCGCAGCAGCCGCTGCCTCGGCTGCGCTGGGCGTGCCCATCAATGTGCATCACATAGACACCCCTGGTGACATCGTCGATCTCGACGGCCGGTGGGCGGCCGTCACCGGCCTTGGCGCCGAGGGCGCGTTGCTGGTGCGTCCTGACGATTTCGTCGGCTGGCGTACGGACAACCTGCCACCAGACCCGGGCACTGCGTTGGGTGATGCCCTTCGCGGGATCCTTGCGCGCAGCTGACGCCTGCGGATCACGGCTTGACGGTTCGCACAACAGCGAACGAATGGCCTTCCAGCCGAATGGATTCGGCGTCGACGACCGGCTCGCCCCATGCCAGCACGGGCTCGCCCGTCACCGGGACCGTCACTTCGTCGTCGTTCAGGTTGCACGCGATGGACAGTGAGCCGCGGTGCATGACGATCCAGCGCTGTTCCTCGTCGAAGTCGACCGTCATATGGTCCAGCCACGGGTCGGCCATGTCGGATTCGGTGCGGCGCAGGGTGATCAACGCGTGATACATCCGACGCAGCCGGGCGTGATCGCCCTCGTCTATCTCGTCCCAGTTCAGTTTCGAACGCAGGAACGTCTCGGGATCCTGCGGGTCCGGGATCTCGTCGGCGTCCCACCCGTGTTCGGCGAATTCCCGCTTGCGTCCCTCTGCGGTGGCCCGTGCCAGTTCCGGCTCGGGGTGCGAGCTGAAGAACTGAAACGGTGATGACGATCCCCACTCCTCACCCATGAAGAGCATTGCCGTGTAGGGAGATCCGAGCGCGAGCGCGGCCTTCACCGCGAGCTGCCCCGTGGTCAGGTTCTGCGACGGCCGGTCGCCGACGGCACGGTTGCCGACCTGGTCGTGCGTCAACGTGTAGGCCAGCAGGCGCGTCGCGGGGATAGTCGCGGTGTCCAGCGGGCGGCCGTGGCGTCGGTGCCGGAACGACGAGTAGGTACCTGCGTGGTAGTAGCCGTGTTTCAGCGTCTGCGCCAGTGTCTCGATTGAACCGAAGTCGCCGTAGTAGCCCTGGCGTTCGCCGGAGACCGCCGCGTGGATGGCGTGGTGGATATCGTCGTCCCACTGGGCGGTCATGCCGTAGCCGCCGCGGTCACGGGGGGTGATCAGCCGCGGATCGTTCTTGTCGCTCTCGGCGATCAGCGACAGCGGTCTGCCCAATTCTTCTGCCAGCGTGTCGGTTTCGGTGGCGAGCTCCTCCAGGATGTGAATCGCAGTGGTGTCGACCAGCGCATGCACGGCATCCAGGCGCAGGCCGTCGGCGTGGAAATCGCGCATCCAGCGCAGCGCGCAGTCGATGATGTAGCGGCGCACCTCGTCGGCGTCCGCGTCGGCGATGTTGATCGACTCGCCCCACGGGTTGCTGCCCGACGACAGGTAGGGCCCGAACCTCGGCAGGTAGTTGCCCGACGGGCCGAGGTGGTTGAACACCGCGTCGATCAGCACGCCGAGGCCGCGGTTGTGGCAGGCGTCGACGAGCCGCACCAGTCCGTCGGGACCGCCGTAGGGTTCGTGCACGGCGTACCAGAGCACACCGTCGTAGCCCCATCCGTGCGTACCGCTGAACGCGTTGACCGGCATCACCTCGACGAAGTCGACACCGAGATCGACGAGATAGTCCAGCTTCTCGATCGCGGAGTCGAACGTGCCTGCAGGCGTGAACGTGCCGATGTGCAGTTCGTAGATGGTGCCGCCCTCGATCGAGCGGCCCTGCCAGCCGCCGTCGGTCCATGCGTCGGACGCGGGCTCGCCACAGCTGCGAGCGCTCGTGTACGCCGTCGGGCTGACGTGGCGACCGGGGATCGGGCAGCACCTTCGGGTCGTCGTCGAGCACGAACCCGTATCGGGCGTCCGGCCGCGCGTCGACATCGGCGCGCCACCACTCGTCGTCGGTGCGGGTCATCGGGTACATGCGTGCCGTCGACGTCAAGACGCACCCGCTGCGGCCGTGGCGCCCAGACGGCGAACTCAGTCATCGATCCGTTCCAGAAGCGCGACGGGAAGTTCTGCGAACAGCTCGCGCGGGGACACCGCACCGTTGAATCGACCGGTCCCGATTCGGTCCACCCATGCTCCGTCTGGCAGCGTGAAAAGTGTGTCACCCCAGCCCGTTTCCGCGAGTCGCACAGAATGCCGGGTCACCGCGGTGACGACGTCCGAGCCGCGAACGAAGGCCGCAATGTGCTCGGCCGCCGACCCTTCGGGCAGCAGCGGCGTGTAGCCGCCGTCGCTGAACACGTCCGGCTTCTCGCGGCGGAGGCGAAGCGCGGCGGTCACCACCCGGATCTTCGGGTGCCGCAGCGCCGACAGCGCCTCACGTCGCGCCGTGTAGTCGACCGGCCTGCGGTTGTCCGGATCGACAAGGCTGTCGTCCCAGAGTTCGGTGCCCTGGTAGACGTCGGGCACGCCTGGCGCCGTCAGCGCAATGAGCTTCTGGCCGAGGCTGTCGTTTCGGGCATGCTCGTCGACCCGCGCCACCAGAGAGGTCAATTCGTTAGCGATCGGTCCGTCGATCACCTCGTCGATCCATTCGTGGACCTTGTGCTCGAACTCGGCGTCCTGGTCGTTCCACGTCGTGTCGCACGGCGGCCTCTCGGATCGCCTTCTCCGCGTAGGCATGCATGCGGCCACGGAAGTCCTCTGTCACAACGCCGTCGGACGGCCACACGCCGAAGACGTTCTGCCACAAGAACAGCCCGGTCATCGGGTCCGGCGACGGGGTGCGCCGGTTCCAGGCCGTGACGAACCCCGCCCACAGCGCGGGCACCTGCGACAGCACCCCGATCCGCGCCCGCACGTCTTCGCCGCGCTTGGTGTCGTGCGTGCTGAGCGCTGTCATCGTCTGCGGCCACAGCAGCCTGCGCACCACAGCCCGCTGATGGAACTCGGCCACGCTCACCCCGAACCGCTCGGGTTCTCCTCCGACTTCGTTGAGTGACACCAGCCGCGGATCGCGGTAGAACAGGCAGTCCTCCATCGACTTCGCCGTCGCCGCGCCGCACAGCTGCTGCAGGCGCACCGCCGCCTCGCCGCCTCCGCCGACCGCCGCGGAGACGACCGCGAGTGGCTGGGCCAGGTCCGGGCGCGCTGTCACGGCTTCAGCCAGCGCCGTCGGCAGCACCGACGACAGATTCAGGTAGTCGGAGCGGTAGACACCGATTCGGCTCAGCAGGACCGCCACCGCCTCGGGCAGCTCCGGATGATGGAAATCGGTCGCAGCCGTGATGGTTCGGCACAACCGTCCGAGCTCGCTGGTCAAGGTGTCGGTGACGGCGCGGACCTTGAGCGCGTGCGCCAGTTGCGGCGTCTGGCTGTATTCTTCGCCGGTCGAATCGACGAGGCCCGTCAGCGGCCCGACCCCAGTGGGATCGATGAACAGGCCACCGACTTCGCGTAGCGCGTCGTAGCCGGTCGTGCCGGCCACGGGCAGGCTCGGGTCCAGCGGTTCGTCGACGGCCAGAATCTTCTCGATGACGATCCACGCCCGCGGCCCGGTGATCTCCCGCAGCCACGCCAAATAGCCTGTCGGGTTTGACAATCCGTCCGGGTGGTCGATACGTACGCCGTCGACCAGAGCTTCGTCGAACCAGCGCTTGACCTCGACGTGGGTGGCGTCGAAGACGGCGCGGTCCTCCTGCCGCAGTCCGGCCAGCGATGTGATCGAGAAGAACCGGCGGTAGCCGCACACGCCGTGCCGCCAGCCGACGAGGCGATAGTTCTGGCGGTCGTGCACCTCGCTGCCGGTGCCTGCCCCCGTTCCCGGCGCGATGGGATAGGCGAGGTCGCCGAGCCGCAGCACATCACCGTCGACCACAAGATCGGCGACATCGTCATCGGAACCCAACACAGGCAGCACAATTCGGTCGTTGTCCAGTGCCCAGTCGATGTCGAAGTAAGACGATAACGCCGAGCCGCGGCCGTGCTTGAGCACGTCCCACCACCACTTGTTCTGCTCCGGGTCGCCGACGCCGAGATGGTTGGGGACGATATCGACGATCAAGCCCATGCCGCGCGACCGCGCGGCCGCCGACAAACGGGCGAGCCCGTCGGCGCCACCGAGTTCCTCCGACACGGTGGTGGGGTCGGTGACGTCGTAGCCGTGCGTGGAACCGTGTACCGCGGTCAGGATCGGCGACAGGTAAAGGTGCGACACGCCTAGCTCCGCCAGATAGGGGAGCAGGGCTTCGGCGTCGGCGAACGTGAAGCAGTCGCCACGCATCTGCAGCCGATAGGTCGACAGGACAGGAAAAGCCATGTGTCAGGCGGTCTTACGCAGCACCAGAAGTGACCGTGGTTGCAGCGAGATCTTCTCGCCCGCGGCAACCACGACGTCGGTGTCGCCCGTGGGATCGGAGGTGTCGAAGTCCGCGGTCCACTGTTTGGCGTACTTGCTTTTCGGGGCAACGAAGTCCTGCGGTTGGTCGTGTGCGTTGAAGCACATCAGGAATGAGTCGTCGACCACGCGCTCGCCGCGTTCGTTGGGCGCCGGGATCGCCTCTCCGTTGAGGAACACCGCAACGCACTTGTCGAGACCGGTGCCCCAATCTTCGGGCTTCATCTCCTTGCCGGCTGGGGTGAGCCAGGCGATGTCGCGGGACTGGTCGCCGGTGCGGATCGGCTTGCCCTCGAAGAACCGTCTGCGGCGGAATACCGGGTGATTCCTGCGAAACTGCACCACTTTGCGAGTGAACGCCAGCAGGTCGGCGTTCTTCTCGCACAGCGACCAGTCCATCCAGGAGATCTCGGAATCCTGGCAGTACACATTGTTGTTGCCGCCCTGAGTGCGGCCGATCTCGTCACCGTGCAAGATCATCGGCGTGCCCTGAGACACCATCAGCGTGCCCATGATGTTGCGCATCTGCTTGGCGCGCAGCGCCAGGATGTCCGGATCGTCGGTGGGACCCTCGACCCCGCAGTTCCACGACCGGTTGTGGCTCTCGCCGTCGCGGTTGTCTTCTCCGTTGGCCTCGTTGTGTTTCTCGTTGTAGGACACCAGGTCGGCCAGCGGGAAACCGTCGTGGCAGGTGACGAAGTTGATGCTCGCGCTGGGCCGCCGCCCGGTGGCCTCGTAGAGGTCCGAGGATCCGGTCAGCCGGGAGGCGAATTCGCCGAGGGTCGCGGGTTCTCCCCGCCAGTAGTCGCGCACAGTGTCGCGATACTTCCCGTTCCACTCGGTCCACAAACCTGGGAAGTTGCCGACCTGATAGCCGCCCTCGCCGATGTCCCACGGCTCCGCGATCAGCTTGACCTGGCTGATCACCGGATCCTGTTGCACCAGATCGAAGAACGCCGAGAGGCGGTCGACATCGTAGAACTCCCGGGCCAGCGTCGCCGCCAAGTCGAAGCGGAACCCGTCCACGTGCATGTCCAGCACCCAGTACCGCAGCGAGTCCATGATCAACTGCAGGGTGTGCGGGTGCCGGGCGTTGAGGCTGTTGCCGGTGCCGGTGAAGTCCTTGTACAGCCTCAGATCGCCGTCAAGCAACCTGTAGTACGCGGCGTTGTCGATGCCGCGGAAGTTGATGGTCGGCCCCAGGTGGCTGCCCTCGGCGGTGTGGTTGTAGACCACGTCGAGGATGACCTCGATACCTGCCTCGTGAAATGCCCGCACCATCGTCTTGAACTCGGCGACCGCGCCGCCTGCGTGCTTGTTCGCCGCGTACTGATAGTGCGGTGCGAAGAAGCCGAAGGTGTTGTAGCCCCAGTAGTTTCGCAGGCCCAGATCGAGCAGCCGGTGGTCGTGCAGAAACTGGTGCACCGGCATCAGCTCGATCGCGGTGACGTTCAGCGACTTTAGATGGTCGATGATCGCGGGATGCCCCAGCCCGGCGTAGGTGCCGCGGAGTTCTTCGGGGATGCTCGGATGTGTTTGCGTCATCCCCTTGACGTGCGCCTCGTAGATCACCGTGTCGTGATACGGGGTGCGCGGCGCCCGCTCGGAAGCCCACTGGAAGAACGGGTTGATGACGACGCTGGTCATGGTGTGCCCCAACGAATCGACCTCCGGCGGTGTGCCACCGGAGACGAGGTCGTGGGCCTTCAGATCGTAGGAGAACAGCGCCTGGGTGAACTCGAAGTCGCCGTGAAACGACTTCCCGTACGGATCGAGCAGCAGCTTGCTCGGGTCGCAGCGGTGCCCGGCAGCAGGATCCCAGGGCCCGTGAACGCGGAAGCCGTACCGCTGGCCCGGTGTCACGGTCGGCAGGTAGGAGTGCCAGACGTAACCGTCCACCTCGTCGAGGTTGATCCGCTCCTCGGAACCGTCCTTGGCGATCAGGCACAGTTCGACCTTCTCCGCGACCTCGGAGAACAGCGAGAAGTTGGTGCCCGCGCCGTCGTACGTGGCGCCGAGCGGATACGGCGTACCGGGCCACACCGTCGTCAGCGACATCAGTCGACCCTATCGGCGCCGGCGAACCGTCGCTCGGTTGTCACCACCAGTGGGTGGCTGTGCCGATCTGACGTCCGAGTTCGTCGGCCATCGTGCGCATGTACGTCTTCGAGATGTGGTGAGAGTCGTGGTACAGCAAAACGTTTCCCTCGACCGCGCGGCAGACGTCTTTTCGGCACACCGCATCACTCATGTCCAGCGGTTTCATCAGCGGGAATTGCGCCACCCAGTCCAGCGTCGGGTTCTCGCTGGAAAGCACATCCGATCGCCTGATCCCACATGAGATGGCGTTGCCTCCGCCGGCCAGGCAGTCGGAGGGGAAGAACGGCTGCCCCTTGCGTACCAGCCACGGTGTGTCGCGCATCGCCAGGATCGGGATGTTGTTGTCCGAAAGGGTTTGCCAGATCCCGACGTAGGTGCCCGGCATGACATCGCCGGCCTTGATGTTCCACGGCCGGGTTGCGGTGGTGAAGACGTAGTCGGGCCGGTCGGCGATGATCCTCTTCATCACCGTTTCGTTCCAGGTGTGGCACTTGGGGTAGGGCCGGTTGTCGCCCATCACCAGCGGGACATCCTCGGTGGTCAGCGGGCAGCCCATCTTCAGATAGGTGGTCACCTTGAAGTGGTGCAGCTTTCCGAGCAGGTCGAGGGCCGTGATCCAGTGCTCGGCGTGTGACCCGCCGGCCAGTGCGATCGTGCGCGTCGCCGACTGGTCGCCATATGCGCAGGAGATCACGTCGACGTTGTCGAAGTCGCTGATGCAGCCGTCCTCGGTGGTCTCTGGAAGATCCTTCTTGGCCTCCAGCACCGTCGGCCGCATCGGCGCGGCGGGCACCGGCGCATTGTCGAGCAGCGCGTGGGCGCCGGGATATTCGCGCATGTCGAGCGAGGTGAGGGTCTCGGCGTTCGCACTCTGCACCACATGCTCGCGCCAGGTGAACGACGTCGCCGTCAGCGCCACTCCCAGAAGGGCCACTATCGAGCCGAGGACGATCGTGGGCCTGCGCAGCCGGGTGCGCAGTGGCATCTTCACCGAAGGACCGATGTTCGATACGGCCACCCGGTAGCGCAGCGGGTTCTCGACGAAATTGGTGGTCAGGTAGGCCAGCACCACGGACACCAGCAGCACGCCCGCACCGTCGAGGAAGCCGACGCGCTCCTTGTCGGTGTAGACGAGCCAGAAGATCAGCAGCGGCCAGTGCCAGAGATACAGCGAGTAAGCGATCGATCCGAGCCAAACGAAGGGTTTGGTGGCCAGCAGCCGATTGGGGCCGGGCAACTTGCCGCCGGTGTGCGGGTCGGCCAGCCGGTTGGCGCCGGTCAGGATGAAGAGCATGGTGGCGCCGACGGGCACCAGCGCCCACGGCCCCGGGAACTCCTTGACGCCGTTGATCAGTGCCCCGCACGACAGGATCGCGGCGAGGGCGGCCACCGCGACCGTCGTGCGCAGCCACATCGGACAGCGGATATAACCCACCAGCGCCCCGACCAGGGCGCCGAGCAGCAACTCCCATCCGCGCGCGAAACTGTTGTAATACGCGATTGCTTGATCGGCATTGTGAGCAAATATCGCATATACGAAGGAAGCGATGGTCAACCCGCTTAATAGCGCCACGAGTGACACCCGCATGTACTTGCCGAGACGCCGACGGAACATCAGGGCGAACAAAAAGATAAGCGCGAGGAACCCGATGTAGAACTGGCCCTGCACCGACATCGACCAAATGTGCTGGAGCGGGCTTACCGCTTCCCCCGCGCGAAGATAGTCCGCCGCGGTGTTCGCCAACTCCCAGTTCTGGTAATAGCCGAGGCTCGCCAGACTTTGATCAGCAAATGTTTCCCAACGTGTTTCCGGCTGCACGAGAATTGTCAGCACGCCTGCCGCGGCAAGCACCACGACAAGTGCGGGAAGCAGCCGGCGAACCAGCCGGGTCACCTCGGGAACCGGCCACAACGATGCCCCGGGCGTCAGTGCAGTGCGCAGCAGACGCCCACCGAAAAAGAACCCGGACAGCGCAAGAAAAACGTCCACACCGCCCGAAACACGACCAAACCAGACGTGGAAAACCGCCACGAGGGCGATCGCGATACCGCGTAGGCCATCGAGATCGTGGCGGTAGAAAGCCGACTTGCGGTCTGCCGCCTGCGCGCCCCTTGCGGGAATGCCTGCGGGAACCGCCGCCTGCCGGGGAGGGGCGAGGGTCATCATGGTCGACGGATAATCTACCGAAGAAGGCTGGGCGGATCATGTCACGGTCGCAGCCGTTGCAATTGGTAGCAAAGAGTTAGGCGCCAACTACATGCCCGCGTTGACCCCCGCCGAGATCAGCGCAATCGATGCCGCTCACATCTGGCACCCCTACAGCTCGATCGGCGCGGAGGCGATGCCACCGGTCGTCGCCGTGGGCGCGCGCGGCCCGTGGCTCACCCTCGTCGACGACGGGAAGCGGGTCGAGGTCCTCGACGCGATGAGCTCGTGGTGGACCGCCATTCACGGCCACGGCCACCCCTCGCTCGATTACGCGATCGCCTCCCAGCTGGCTTCGATGAACCACGTGATGTTCGGCGGGCTCACGCACGAGCCGGCCGCTCGGCTGGCCAAGCTGCTGGTGGAGATCACCCCCGACGGGCTGGACACCGTGTTCTTCAGCGACTCCGGCTCGGTCGCGGTCGAGGTGGCGGTGAAGATGGCCCTGCAGTACTGGCGCAGCCTCGACCGGCCGGGCAAGCACCGGCTGATGACATGGCGCGGCGGCTATCACGGCGACACCTTCACGCCGATGAGCGTCTGCGACCCGGACGGCGGCATGCACTCGCTGTGGACAGACGTCTTGGCGCGCCAGGTGTTCGCGCCGCAGGTGCCTGCGGACTACGACCCTGCCTACAGCGCAGCCTTCGAAAAGCAGCTGGTCGAGCACGCGGACGAACTGGCTGCCGTGATCGTCGAGCCCGTCGTGCAGGGCGCAGGCGGCATGCGGTTCCACGACCCGCGGTACCTGTCGGATCTGCGGGAGATGTGCACCCGCCACGGGGTCCTGCTGATCTTCGACGAGATCGCCACCGGCTTCGGCCGCACCGGTGAACTGTTCGCCGCCGACCACGCCAAGGTGAGCCCGGACGTCATGTGTGTCGGCAAGGCGCTCACCGGTGGCTACATCACGCTGGCGGCCACGCTGTGTACGACACACATCGCGCACACGATCAGCGGCAGGCAGCCGGGAGCGTTGATGCACGGGCCGACGTTCATGGCCAACCCGCTGGCGTGCTCGGTGGCGGTGGCGTCGGTCGAATTGCTGCTGAGCGGGGATTGGCGGGCGCGGGTCACCGAGATCGAGTCGGGCCTGCGCGACGGCCTCGAGCCGGCCCGTTCGCTGCCCGGCGTGGCCGACGTCAGGGTGCTCGGCGGTATCGGCGTCATCGAAATGGCGGAGCCGGTGAACATGCCGGTGGCGACCGCGGCCGCGCTTGCCAACGGGATATGGCTGCGCCCGTTCCGCAACCTGGTTTACGCCATGCCGCCGTACGTCTGCACGCCGGAGGAGATCGCGCAGATCACCACCGCGATGGTCGCCGTCGCTCGTGCACTAACCTGAACGCTGTTCAAGTTGTCTTGAGGAGCATCGTGACCCGAGTAGGTGTTTCGCCGCTGGCCTGGCTTGACGACGTCGAGCGTCAGCGCCGTGCGGCCGGGCTGCGTCGGTCGCTGCGCACGCGGCCACCGGTTGGCGCCGAGCTCGACCTGGCGTCCAACGACTACCTCGGCCTGTCGCAGCACCCCGCCGTGATCGACGGCGGCGTCGCTGCACTACGCACCTGGGGCGCGGGCTCGACAGGCTCGCGGCTCGTCACTGGCAACACCGAGCTGCACGAGGGCTTCGAGGCCGCGCTGGCCGACTTCGTCGGCGCGGAGTCGGCGCTGGTGTTCTCGTCCGGGTACACGGCCAACCTCGGGGCGGTGGTCGCGCTGTCCGGACCGGGCTCGCTGCTGGTGTCCGATGCGCTGACGCATGCATCGCTGGTGGACGCTTGCCGGCTGTCGCGGGCACGGGTGGAGGTGACGCCGCATCGCGACGTGGCAGCCGTGAACAAGGCACTGGCATCGCGCGCCGAGGAACGCGCGGTGGTGATCACCGATTCGGTGTTCAGCGCCGACGGGGATCTCGCCCCGCTGCGCCGGCTTCACGACGTGTGCAGGCGGCAGGGCGCGCTGCTGATCGTCGACGAGGCGCATGGACTCGGGGTGCGCGGGACCGGTGGGCGCGGCCTGCTCGAGGAAGTAGGGCTGGCCGGTGCGCCGGACGTCGTGATGACGGTGACGATGTCAAAGGCATTGGGCAGCCAGGGCGGCGCGGTGCTCGGGCCGGTCGCCGTTCGCGATCACCTGATCGACGCGGCGCGGCCGT
This sequence comes from uncultured Actinomycetota bacterium, assembly GCA_963813275.1. Classification (GTDB taxonomy): domain Bacteria; phylum Actinomycetota; class Actinomycetes; order Mycobacteriales; family Mycobacteriaceae; genus Mycobacterium. The sequence goes on from CAWEYH010000014.1 coordinate 1,782,631, forward strand.
TCATCTTCGACACCGGACTGGCTCCGGCCGCGGTGGGTGCGGCGTGGGCCGCGTTGCGGGTGCTGACGGCCGAGCCGTGGCGGGCGCAGGCGGTATTGGGCTTCGCCTCGGAGTTGGCTCGGATATGCGACGTTCCCGAACAACCGGAATCGGCCGTGGTGTCGGTGATTCTCGGTGCACCCGAGGTGGCACTGGCCGCCGCGACCGCGTGCCTGGACCGGGGTGTGCGGGTCGGCTGCTTCCGCCCGCCGACGGTGCCCGCGGGCACATCGCGGCTTCGGCTGACGGCGCGCGCGTCGCTATCGGACGACGAGATGACGTTGGCGCGCCGGGTGCTCACGGAAGTGCTGTCGACGGCGCACGCGTGAGCGTTCTCGTCGTCACGGGCACCGACACCGGCGTCGGAAAGACGGTGGCCACCGCGGCGCTGGCGTGTCATGCGCGGCTGGCCGGGATCGACGTCGCGGTGTGCAAGCCGGTCCAGACCGGTAGTGCTGACGGCGACGACGATCTTGCCGAGGTCGGGCGGCTTTCCGGTGTCACCGAATTACACGGTCTTGCAAGACTTCCAGAGCCACTGGCGCCCGTCGCTGCTGCGGACCTGGCTGGGGTCTCCCTACCAACGGCAAGTGAGTTGCGCTCGGCGGTCACTGGGGTGGACCGGCCGGGGCGGTTGACGCTGGTCGAGGGCGCAGGTGGTCTGCTGGTGGAGATCGGCGCGGGCGGCGTGACGCTGCGCGATTTGGCGGTCGATCTCGGCGCGCCGGTGCTTGTCGTGGTGAGGCCCGGTTTGGGCACGTTGAACCACACCTTGCTGACGTTGGAAGCGCTTGCCTCGCACAATGTTTGGTGTGCAGGGCTGGTGGTAGGAGCGTGGCCCGGTGATCCGGGGACCGCCGAGGCGGGCAATCGTCACGCGCTTGCGGCGCTGGCTCCGCTGCGGGCAGTGCTGCCCGACGGTGCGGGTGCTTTCAGTGCAGTGGAGTTCGAGACGATGAGCGCGTCGGCGTTCGACGCGCAGTGGGTCAGAAGCCTGGCCGGCTGAGATGGTCCACAGCGTCGAGTTGCTCTTCGACCCCGATACCGAGGCCGCAGTCCGGCGAATCTGGGACGACCTGACCGATGCAGGCGTGCGCAGCCTGGCCAGCTCGACGTCGCCGAGCAACCGACCGCACGTGACCCTGGTCGTTGCGGAGCACATGGACGACGCCGTCAACGATGCGCTTCGCCCGCTGCTGCGGCGGCTGCCGTTGCCGTGCACCATCGGCGCCCCGATGTTCTTCGGGCGCGGACCGTTCACGCTCGTGCGCTTGTTGATTCCGTCCACCGAAGTACTGGCGCTTCAAGCCGAAGTGCACGAGGTGTGCCTTCCCCACATGGCGCCCGGCCCGCTGCCGCATGCCGATCCCGGTCAGTGGACACCGCACGTCACGCTGGCTCGACGGGTGCCGCAGGGCAAGTTGGCCGATGCGCTGTCGCTGCGCCGCATGTCTCGCGACCGGCGGGCAACGGCTGTCGGGCTGCGGCACTGGGACGGCAACAACCGTGTGGAGCACCCGATCTCTCCGTAGTTTCCCTGATGATTCCGGTTCCTGGCCATCGCACGCTGGCTAGCATGAGCGGACCTGATCCACGCGCGGAGACGTTGAACATCGGTCCCACCATCAACCGGCTGCGACGAAAAGTGCTGAACTGCCCTGAGTTCCGCGAGTGTGAAACGTCTGCGATCGCCGTCGGCGTGTCGTCGCAGAGGACGCACGTTCGCGATGGGCGCTTATTCGAAGGGTTTAGCGATCGTCGCCAAGCACCGTCGCCGCAACGCTTTTCGGCACACACATCCGCCACGCATCGACGACGATCTCGCGGAGCTCGACAAGCTCGATCGCATCCAGCCGGACGTGGACCCAGTTGTATCTCATGTCGGACGGCCGCGGCAGCATGAACTTGTCCGGCTCGGCGGCGACGAGTCCGTCGCGTTCCTCCTTGGGGAAGGCGAAACCCATCACCGTCTCGTCGCGCGAGAACGCGAGATAGACGATCCGGCCGATCCGGAACTTGATCCGGTCGGCGACAACGACCTCGTAGGACCGCGGCAGCGTAGCGGTTATGCGCCGCACATCAGCGACGGTGATCACGACAGGGACGTTAGTCGGGCACTCCGACAACGGGCCGCCGTGCGCCGATGCCGTCAATCAACAGCGCGAGCCCGAAGCCGAACCGCTCGCCTGCGTCGTCGGTCAGCACGGACTGCTCATTCGGCAGCTCGGCTCCGGCGGCGTCCCACTGCAGGCGGGACTGCTCGTCGGCGGTGAACCCGAGCACGTAGTACACGACCGTGCGGGCGGCCAGCTCGGCGTGCGCGGCCTCGACACCGGCATCGGCAGCGGCTTCGCCCAGCCGGGCCACGATCTGCGTCATCGCCTCGGACTGGCCCGCCGCCAGGCTCGCCGACACCAACTCGGCGCCGTCGGTGTGCGACAGCAGGGCATCTCGCAGCCGGCCGCAGATCCCGGCCACGCGGTCTCGCCAATCACCGGGCACGTCACCGACCGGCTCGAGTATGCGGTCTGCGATTGCGCCCAGCAGCTGCTGCTTGTTGGCGAAATGCCAGTACAGGGCGCCGGGGGAGACATTGAGCTCGCGGCCCAGCCTGCGCATCGTCAGGTCGGCGATGCCGTAGTTGTCCAGGATCGCCGTCGCCGCCTCGACCACGTCGCGTTTGTGCAGTTGCACCTCGCTACCATAACCTGAACGCCGTTCAAGTTTGAGTAGGGAGCATGGTTTGACCGACATCCTGACCGAGGCGCGCGAGCAGGTGCTCGAGCGGGGCGAAGGCCTGACGCAGGACCAGGTGCTGGCCGTGCTGCGGCTGCCCGACGACCGGCTCGACGAACTGCTTGCGCTCGCACACGAGGTGCGGATGCGCTGGTGCGGCCCGGAAGTCGAGGTCGAGGGCATCATCAGCCTCAAGACCGGCGGCTGCCCCGAGGACTGCCACTTCTGTTCGCAGTCAGGGCTTTTCGCTTCTCCGGTGCGCAGCGCCTGGCTCGACATCCCGAGCCTCGTGGAAGCCGCCAAGCAGACGGCGAAGACCGGCGCCACCGAGTTCTGCATCGTGGCCGCCGTACGCGGACCCGACGAGCGGCTACTGGCGCAGGTCGCCGCTGGCATCGAGGCGATCCGCAACGAGGTCGACATCCAGATCGCCTGCTCGCTGGGCATGCTGACGCAGGAGCAGGTCGATCGGCTTTCGGCGATGGGCGTGCACCGCTACAACCACAACCTGGAGACCGCCCGGTCGTTCTTCCCCGACGTCGTCACCACGCACACCTGGGAGGAGCGCTGGGACACGCTGTCGATGGTCCGCGATGCGGGCATGGAGGTCTGCTGCGGCGGCATCCTCGGGATGGGAGAAACCCTGGAGCAGCGTGCGGAGTTCGCCGCCAATCTGGCCGAGCTCGATCCCCACGAGGTTCCGCTGAACTTCCTCAACCCGCGGCCCGGCACCCCGTTCGGCGACCTGGACGTGCTGCCCGCATCGGAGGCGCTGAAGGCCGTCGCCGCGTTCCGGCTGGCGCTGCCGCGCACCATGCTGCGGTTCGCGGGCGGCCGCGAAATCACGCTGGGTGACCTCGGCGCCAAACAGGGCATCCTCGGCGGTGTCAACGCCGTCATCGTCGGCAACTACCTGACGACGCTCGGCCGACCGGCCGAGTCCGACCTCGAGCTGCTCGACGATCTGCAGATGCCGATTAAGGCGCTCAACGCCACGCTGTAGCCGTGGGTTGTCTGATGGGGACCGCCAAGTTCAACGTCTACACTGGCGAACCCGCTGGTGGCGCCGTGCCCACCGCTGCCCAACTCGGCCTCGAGCCACCTCGGTTCTGCGCGGAGTGCGGCAGACGGATGGTGGTGCAGGTGCGGCCCGACGGGTGGTCGGCCAAGTGTTCCCGCCACGGCGAACAGGATTCGAAGGACCTTGAGGACAAGCGATGAGTGACTTGCGCGAAGAGCCGAGAGCGGCGATGAATGAGGTTGCGTCGCCACGGGTTTCGCGTCGCAGAGCCGCCGTGACCGTGGTCGTCGGCCTGGCGGTCGCTGGCGCATTGCTTGGTGCCTTGTGGGCATGGATCGCGCCGCCGATCCACGGCGTCATCGCCCTGACCAAGGGTGGCGATCGCGTGCACGCCTACCTGGGCAACGAATCCGACAACTTTTTCGTCGCGGCCTTCCTGCTGGTAGGCCTGGCCGTTGCGCTGGCCGTGGTGTCCGCAGTGCTGGTGTGGCAGTGGCGGCCCCATCGCGGTCCACTGCTCGCCGCTGCCCTGACCATCGGATCGGCAGCGGCTACCGGGGCCGCTGCCGGGGTGGGGGCGCTGATCGTGCGGTCGCGCTACGACGTCATCGACATCGCGGGCGCCCCGATCTCGCCCGAGCATCGAGTGCACTACGCGACTGAGGCGCCGCCGGTGTTCTTCGCACACTCCCCGCTGTTGATCGCGGCATCGATCCTGTTCCCCGCCGCGATGGCAGCGCTGGTCTATGCGCTGATCGCGGTGTCGACGTCACGCGATGATCTGGGCGGCTGGCCGCCGGAGGAACCGGTCGTGCCGCGGCCGGTCACAGCGGACGGCGCTCTACCGTCCGCCCCGTAACGACCTTCGCGACGATGCGCGCCAGTCTGGCCATCCCCACGTAGGTCATCGGGTTCAGCAGCGTCGGCCATTTGGTTCGAACGATGTGCTCGCTCAAGGGCTTACCCGCGAACCGGTCGATCAGCCAGCGCAGCGCCATCGGTGCCGACATCGGGTGCAGCAGCATGTGCTCGCTGAACATGTCGCGGTGGTAGGTCACCGAAGCACCGCCGGACAGATAGGTGTCGGCCAACGCGTCGATGTCATCAACCGAGACGATCCGGTCGTGCACCGCCTGCACGAGCAGCACCGGCGGCGTCGGGACCGCCGTGCCCAGCTTGATGCTGTCGAACACGTTTTGTACCTCGGGCATCCCGAGGATCTGGTCCAAGGGTTTGTCGACGAGTTTGGCCATGTCCATGCCGATCAGCCGCAGCACGGCGTGTGCGGTGGTCATGTCTTCCACCTGCAGAAGCATCGCCTTGCCCGTATCGGTCGCGTGCTCCTGGATCACGCGGTCGAGTTCGGGGTAGACGTGCGACAGTGCGGCAACGACCATCGCCGGCAGCCCCGCGTAGAAGCTGCCGTTGAGGCGGCGGAACGCATGTCCCAGATCGGCCACCGGGGAACCGAGCACCGCGCCGACGATGTTCAACTCGGGGGCGTATGAGCCCGCCACCTCGGCGGCCCACGCGGTGGCCAGGCCACCGCCGGAATATCCCCACAGGCCGATCGGCGAGGTCTCCGACAGCCCGAGCAGGTCCGAGCTCACGCAGGCGCGCAGTCCGTCGAGGATCCGGTAACCCGGCTCGAAGGGGGTGCCCCACGCGCCCTTCGCACCTTCGTGGTCGGGTACCGACACCGCCCAGCCCTCGGCGAGGGCGGCTGCGATCAGGAAGAACTCGAATTGAGCGAGGGCTCCCGGCGCCAACGCCCGGCGGCGCAGCGCGTAGGAGGGAAAACAACGCGACGTGACGGCGTCGATCGCGCACTGATACGACAGCACAGGGCAGACCTGCCCGGGTGCACGCTCAGCCGGAGCGATCACCGTGGTGACGGTCGCCTCCGGCGCACCGTTCATATCGGTCGTCCGGTACAGCAGCTGGGTCGCGGTGAACTTCTGCGGGATCAGGCCCAGGAAGGCCACCTCGACATCGCGGCTGCGCAGCACGGTGCCCGGGGCGGCGTGCTGGAAGCCCTGCGGGGGGTCGTAGAACGGATCATCGCTGGGCAGCTGTGGACGCACGCCCCGCTCGATGTCTTCGTGCGGGACGGAACCGATCCACTCGGCACCGGTGGCGGGTGCGACATTGCCCAAGTCCATCCGGTCAGTATTGCTTAAGAAAGCTTTAAGAAGCCAGTCGCCTCACCGGGTGGTCTCAATGCGGCGAACTCGTCGGTGACGCGGTAGGCCGATTCGGTGAAGCGATACAGCGCCGCGGGCCTGCCGCCGCTGCGGCCCGAGCGCGCCGTGGTGCCGGTCGGGGTGATGACGCCGCGGCGCGCGAGCACCCGCTGCAGGTTGGTGGCGTCGACCTGGTGGCCGAGGGTGGCACCATAGATGTCGCGCAGTGTGGATAGGGCGAATTCTTTTGGCGCCAAAGCAAATCCGACGTTCGTGTAGGACATCTTCGCCACCAATCGCGTGCGGGCGTGCTCCACCATCGGGCCGTGGTCGAACGCCATCGGCGGAAGTGCGTTGACCGGATGCCAGCGGGTGTCGGGCGGCAGCTCCGGTGTGGCGGGGGAGGGCACCAGGCCGAGAAACGTCGACGCGATGGTGCGAGCGCCGGGGACGCGCTGCGGGTCGGAGAACACGGCCAGCTGTTCGAGGTGGGCCAACTCACGTAGGTCGACCTTCTCGGCGAGTTGTCGCCGGACTGAACTCGTCATGTCCTCGTCGTGACGCAGCTGCCCGCCGGGCAGCGACCAGGCGCCGCGCTGCGGTTCCTTGGCACGCTCCCACAGCAGCACGCTGAGCTGTGGGTTTCGTGTGCTCAGCTGCCGAACTTGGAAGACGACGGCGAGCACCTCGTGCGCAGTGCTACCATTAGCCATGTTTTCGATTATAAGTCGAAAACCTGTTGGTTGCGAGGAGGCGGCCATGACGGTGTTGGACGAACGGATCGTCAACGGTCCGACCGGCTATTCCGGCGTCGACGGCGACGAGGAGTGGGCCGCCGAGGTGCGCCGCCTGGCCGACTTGCGCGGTGCCACCCTGCTCGCACACAACTACCAGCTGCCGGCGATCCAGGACGTCGCCGACCACGTCGGTGACTCGCTGGCGCTGTCGCGGATCGCCGCCGCCGCGCCCGAGGAAACCATCGTGTTCTGCGGCGTGCACTTCATGGCCGAGACCGCGAAGATCCTTTCTCCGGACAAGACGGTGTTGATTCCCGACCAGCGCGCCGGCTGCTCGCTGGCCGACTCGATCACCGCCGACGACCTGCGCGCCTGGAAGGCCGAGTATCCGGACGCGGTCGTGGTCTCCTATGTCAACACTACGGCGGCGGTGAAGGCGGAGACCGATATCTGCTGCACGTCGTCGAACGCCGTGGAGGTGGTGGCCTCCATTCCGGCGGACCGCGATGTGCTGTTCTGCCCGGACCAGTTCCTGGGCGCCCACGTACGGCGGGTCACCGGCCGCGAGAACCTGCACATCTGGGCGGGTGAGTGCCACGTGCACGCCGGTATCAACGGCGATGAGCTCGCCGACAAAGCCCTCGCACATCCCGACGCCGAGTTGTACGTGCATCCCGAATGCGGCTGTGCGACTTCGGCTTTGTATCTGGCAGGCGAGGGCGCGTTCCCCGAGGACCGGGTGAAGATCCTGTCCACCGGTGGCATGCTGGACGCCGCGCGCGAGACCCGCGCTCGTCAGGTGCTGGTCGCCACCGAGGTCGGGATGCTGCACCAATTGCGCCGGGCCGCACCGGAAGTCGACTTCCGCGCCGTCAATGATCGCGCATCGTGCAAGTACATGAAGATGATCACCCCCGCCGCGCTGCTGCGCTGTTTGGTCGAGGGCGCCGACGTGGTCGACGTCGACCCCGAGATCGCTCGCCGGGCCCGGGCGAGCGTGCAGCGGATGATCGAGATCGGCACACCGGGCGGCGGCGAATGATGTGGCATCAGCGGGCCGACGTCGTGGTCATCGGCACCGGGGTCGCCGGCCTGGTCGCCGCGCTGGCCGCCCATCGCCGCGGCAGCAAGGTGATGGTGCTGAGCAAGGCCGTCGACACCGCGACGTTCTATGCGCAGGGCGGCATCGCCGTCGTGCTGCCGGACACCGATGACTCGATCGATGCCCACGTCACGGACACCATCGCGGCCGGCGCCGGGCTCTGTGACCCGGATGCAGTGCGCTCGATCGTGTCCGACGGGTACCGCGCCGTCGTCGAATTGGTCGATGACGGTGCGCGTTTCGACGAGGCAGAGCCGGGCCGCTGGTCACTGACCCGGGAGGGCGGCCACTCGCGGCGGCGCATCATCCACTCCGGCGGCGACGCCACTGGAGCAGAGGTGCAGCGCGCGCTCGACCATGCCGCCGCCACCCTCGACATCCGCCGTAGCCACGTCGCGCTGCAGATCCTGCAGTCCGGGGGCGCGGTGACGGGCGTAGAGGTGCTCAACGAGGACGGACCGGGCATCGTGCACGCCCCGTCGGTGATTCTGGCGACAGGTGGGTTGGGCCATTTGTATTCGGCGACGACCAATCCCGAGGGGTCGACGGGCGACGGTGTTGCGCTGGCCTTGTGGGCTGGTGTCCCGATCAGCGATATCGAGTTCATCCAGTTCCACCCGACCATGCTGTTCGACGGCCACGCGGGCGGACGCCGTCCGTTGATCACCGAAGCCGTTCGGGGCGAGGGCGGCATCCTGCTTGACCGGCAGGGGAATTCGATCACCGCGGGTGTTCATCCGATGGGTGATCTGGCCCCGCGCGATGTGGTCGCCGCGGCGATCGATGCCAGGCTGCGGGAGACGGGTGACCCGTGCGCATATCTGGACGCCCGCGGTATCACCGACTTTGCGCGTCGATTCCCGACCGTCACGGCCGCCTGCAACGCAGCCGGTATCGATCCGACGAAACAACCGATTCCGGTGGTGCCGGGCGCGCACTACAGCTGCGGTGGCGTGGTGGCCGACGTGCATGGCCGCACCGAACTTCCCGGGTTGTTCGCCGCGGGCGAGGTGGCGCGCACCGGCATGCACGGCGCGAACCGATTGGCATCCAACAGCCTGCTGGAAGGTCTGGTGGTCGGTGGTCGTGCAGGCAAGGCCGCAGCCCAGTACGCCGTCGGCAGCGGACCCGCCCGGGCCGAGATCGGTGCCGCCGAAACACGGGTCGCGTTGCCGCGCACAAAGCTACAACGGGCGATGTCGCGATACGCATCGGTTGTCCGGGACGCTGACGGCCTGCACAGGCTGACGCAGGAACTCGAAGCCGCCGATCCGCGCGACCTGGATTGCCGTGCCAGCATCGAGGATGTCGCGCTGACCACGACCGCCCGCGCCGTCGCCGCTGCGGCGTTGGCCCGCACCGAATCTCGCGGTTGCCATCACCGGGCCGACTTCCCCGACACCGACCCCGCGTTGGCGCACAGCCAGGTGCTCGAGGCGGCCCGCTGCTGATGGAGCTCAGCGCCGACGAGCTGACGGAGGCTCGCAGGGTGATCGCCCGCGCGTTGGAGGAAGACCTGCGCTACGGGCCGGATGTGACGACGCTTGCGACGGTGGCCGTCGACGCCGAGACGACGGCCTCGATGGTCACCCGCGAACCGGGCGTGATCGCCGGAGTCGACGTCGCGCTGCTGGTTCTCGATGAGGTGCTCGGCCAGGATGGCTACCGGTTGAAGCACCGCGTCGAGGATGGCGAGCGGCTCGACGCCGGCGGGGTGGTGCTGATCGTCGAGGCGCCGACGCAAGGGCTTCTGACCGCGGAGCGGACGATGCTGAACCTCGTCTGCCACCTGTCGGGCATCGCGACGACCACGGCGGCCTGGGTCGAGGCGGTGGCGGGCACCACGGCGAAGATCCGCGACACGCGCAAGACGCTGCCTGGGCTGCGGGCGCTGCAGAAGTACGCGGTGCGTGTCGGCGGTGGCGTCAACCACCGGATGGGGTTGGGCGATGCGGCGTTGATCAAGGACAACCACGTCGCAGCGGCGGGTTCGGTGGTCGCCGCGCTGCGCGCAGTCCGCGAGGCGGCTCCGGGTCTGCCGTGCGAGGTCGAGGTCGACTCGCTCGAACAGCTTGACGATGTGCTGGCCGAGAACGTCGAACTCGTTCTGCTGGACAACTTCCCGATCTGGCAGACCCAGATCGCGGTGCAACGCCGCGACACCCGCGCTCCCGAAACGAAACTCGAGTCGTCGGGCGGTCTGTCGCTGGACACCGCGGCCGAATACGCGGGTACGGGTGTCGACTACTTGGCTGTCGGCGCCCTCACCCACTCGGTGCGAGTGCTGGATATCGGCTTGGATCTCTAGCGTGCGAGCAGCGAGCGCGCCGCCACCTTCGCCGAATTCAAGGCGGCGTCGTCGCCTGCGATGCGGGACAGGATGAGTGCGCCCTCTATCAGGGCGATGACCGCAAGTGCCGTCTGCTCTGCGTCGCGCTCGGGCCAGCTGTCGGCGCGAAGCCGTTCGGCGACCGCGGCGGTCCAGCCGGCGAACGCCCTGGCCGAAGCCTCGCGCACCTGCGCGCTGGCGTTGACGGACTCGGTGGCGATGGGTTCGATGGGGCAGCCGTCGCGCTGATCGGAGGCCAGTTGCACGGCGAGCAGGTCGATCCAGCCGCCGACGATGTCGGCCACCGATGAGTCACTGTCCAGGAAGCGGCGCAGCAGCCGCTCGATATCGCCGCCGGCGGAGTCGACGACCGCGGCAGCGAGTTCCTGTTTGCCATTGGGGAAGTGGTGATACAGCGAGCCTGCCTTGACGTCCGCGATTTCCAGGATCTGGTTCACGCCGGTGGCGGCATAGCCCTGCCGGCGAAACAACAGCGCCGCGGTGTCGATCAGGGCGGCTCGGCTTCGATCGGGGCGGGGCACCCCTTGACAATACTAGAACGGTCGCTCAAGAATACTTGAACGACCACTAAAGAAGGACCGACGATGCAGCAGCTGGTGTTCGAAGAAGCTGGACGATACGCATGGCGCGAGGCCGCCGACCCCGAGATCTCCGATGCCGGGCAGGCTCTGGTACGGCCCCTGATGGTGGCCTGTTGCGACCTGGATGTCGGCGTTGCGCAGGGCGTGTTGCCGGTGCCGCCAGGACACGCCGTCGGCCACGAGGGCCTGGCCGAGGTCGTCGCCGTCGGGGATGACGTCACGACGGTGCAGGTCGGTGACCGCGTCGTCGTGCCGTTCCAGATCAGCTGCGGACAGTGCCGGGCGTGTCGGCGCGGCGTGACCGGATCGTGTGCGTCGCTGCCGCTGATGGCGATGTACGGGATGGCTCCGCTGGCCGGGTTGGACGGCGGCGGGTTCATGTCCGACCTGGTGCTGGTGCCGTATGCCGACGCGATGCTCATCCCCGTTCCCGACGGTGTCGACCCGGTCGCGATCGCCTCGCTGTCGGACAACATCCCCGACGGGTGGCGAGGAGTGGGCCCGTATTCGGCGGAGTTGGCCGCTCTTGACGAGGTCGATCGGCGTGTCCTTGTAGTGGGCCGGCTGTCGATCGGCTTGTATGCGGCGGCGTTCGGTGTGGCCTACGGCGCGCAGGTCGACTACGTCGACACCGATCAACAGCGGCTGGCGATGGCGGAGAAGCTCGGCGCACGAGTGCACGACCGGCCGAAGCCGGACAAGGCGTGGGACCCGTATCCGGTCACCGTGCACACCTCCATGGATCCGGCGGTGCTGGCTTCGACGTTGCGGGTGACGTGGCCTGATGGCGTGTGCACCGACACGGGCATCTACTACCAGGATGGGGTGAAGATGCCGTTGCTGCCGATGTACACCCGCGGTGTGCGCTTCGTGACGGGACGGGTCAATGCACGGGCGGTCATCCCGAAGATTCTCGAATTACTCACGGCGGCTTGCGATCTCGCGCCTGCGGTGGATCGCGTGGTGCCGTGGGAGGAAGCGCCGTCGGTCTGGCCGACGATGACTGGGAAGACGGTCTTCACGCGGTAGCCGCACCACGGCGCACGAGCGACAGCACGACAGCTGCTGTGGCGAACAACCCGGAGAACACGCGGTTCACGACTGTTTGTTGGCGAGGCGTCTGCATCCACTTGAGTAGTCGGACCGAAAGTGCGGTGTAGAGGCCCATGACGACGAGGTCGACGGCGACCATGGTCGCGCCGATTGCCACATATTGCGGCAGCAATGGCGCTGTTGGCACGACGAACTGCGGCAACACCGCAAGGAAGAACACCAGGCCTTTGGGGTTGGTGGCGTTGACCAGAAAACCGCGGACGAGCAGCGACAGCCGGCCGCCGTTGATTGCCTTGCCGACCTGCTCACGCAGATCGACTGTGGCGGTGCGCCATTGCCGCACGGCCAGATAAATCAGGTAGGCCACGCCCGCCCACTTGACGATGTTGAACGCCAGGATTGAGTTCGCGACGACCGCGCCGAGCCCGATCGCGACCAGCGCCAGCTGCAGCATGAGGCCGACCTCGAGCCCGAGTATGCTCCAATATCCGCGCCGCACACCGTGACTGAGTCCGGTTGCCATCGATTGGATGGCGCCCGCGCCGGGGGAGACGGCGATCGCGATCGCAGCGCCGACGAATGTCAGCCAGACTTCCCATGCCATCGCGACAGTGTGTCACGCGATGTCGGCGACGAGCACTCCCATTTTTCGCGACTGCATGCGTGCCATGAACGGCAGGCCGTCGGCATCGCCGCCTGCGGGCACGATGCGCGGGTTGACGATGTGCACGCTCTTCTGTCCGAACACCACGTCGGCCTCGTTGGCGGCGAGCACGTTCTTCACCCAGTCGGTCTTGCCGTGGCCCAGCACAATGGCGAGTGTCTTGCCTTTACGGAAGGGCGTGACGACGGTTTCGTAGGTCTTGCCGGACTTGCGGCCACGATGCTGGACCTTCGCGAGGCCGGGCATGACCCGTGCGAGCCGCTTGACCAGCGGATTCATGTACTTGATCTGCAGACGTTCGAACGCGGGCGGATAGACCATCGGCACGCCCGGCGCGTTGTTGGGGTGATCCTTCGCAGACATGGTTGTCGACATTACGCTTCGAACGCCACCGAAAGATTGGCGGCGACTCGCGTGCTCAAAGGTCGCTGGCCCGGGCCGCGTCGCCGATACGATCCCCGCATGGCTGAGCATTCGGGGACTTCAAGAGGTTTCATCATTTCGGTTCTGGCGCTCGTTCTGGCGCTCGTAGGGGTTGGCCTCGGCGTCTGGGCGTTGGTGAAGCCGGCGCCGACGGAGACGGTGTTCACGGGCACTGCCAGCGACGATCCCAAGGGCGCCATCTGCGACGCCTTCAACGTCGTCCGCAACGGTGTGCAGATCAACACGAACCTGCAGCCACCCGGCGGCCCTGAGGACGTAACCGGTTCGATGGCCGTCGCGGCGAATGCGCGGGTGGCACTGTATGACGGCGGGCAGTACCTGTTGGCCCGACTGCAGCCGAATACGCCGCAGGACCTTGCTGACGCCGTTCGCAAGTTCGCCAACAACCTGATGGATATCGGAGCCCGGTCGACGACGGGCATACCGAACAGCGAGCCTTCTCAGGCCGCACGCCTGAAGGAAGCGGACTCGGCCAACGCCGAGATCACCAATCTCTGCAAGTAAGCGCTCGTCTTACCTGATCTTGCGGCGCCGCTTGCTGCGGCGATATCGATTTGGCCTGATCTGGGACAATGGGTGCGTGAACGCATCGTCCCCGACCATGGCCCGCATCGACTTGCGGGGCGCCGAACTGTCGGCCGCCCGGTTGCGGTCTGCGCTACCGCGCGGTGGCGTGGACGTCGAGGCGGTGGTGCCGAAGGTTCGTCCCATCGTGGATGCGGTCGCCGACGCGCGGCGCCCAGGCCGCCCTGGAGTTCGGTGAGTCGTTCGACGGGGTGCGTCCCGCACAGGTTCGGGTGCCGTCTGCTCAGCTGCAGGATGCTCTCGACCGGCTGCCTTCAGCTGTCCGGACCGCGCTCGAGGTGGCGATCGAGCGCGCCCGCGCCGTGCACGCTGACCAGCGCCGCACTGACACCACGACGACACTCGCGCCGGGCGCCACGGTCACGGAGCGCTGGGTCCCGGTCGAGCGGGTCGGGCTCTACGTGCCCGGCGGCAACGCCGTGTATCCGTCCAGCGTGGTCATGAATGTCGTGCCCGCCCAGACCGCGGGAGTGGACTCGCTTGTCATCGCGAGCCCCCCGCAGGAGCAGTTCGACGGACTACCGCACCCCACCATCCTCGCCGCCGCACACCTGCTCGGCGTCGACGAGGTGTGGGCCGTCGGCGGCGCACAGGGCGTCGCACTCTTGGCGTACGGCGGAACCGACACCGATGGAAGCGAATTAGCACCGGTCGACATGGTCACCGGACCGGGCAATATCTACGTGACCGCCGCCAAGCGGATCTGCCGCTCGCAAATCGGGATCGACGCCGAGGCCGGTCCGACCGAGATCGCGATCCTCGCCGACCACACCGCCGATCCCGTGCATGTCGCCTGCGACCTGATCAGCCAGGCCGAGCACGACGAGATGGCCGCCAGTGTGCTGGTCACCCCCAGCGCAGAGCTCGCCGACGCCACCGACCGCGAACTCGCCACCCAGCTGCAGACAACGGTGCACCGCGAGCGGGTGACCGCGGCGCTGACCGGACGCCAGTCGGCAATCGTGCTCGTCGACGACCTCGATGCCGGTATCAAGACGGTCAACGCCTACGCCGCAGAGCATCTCGAGATCCAGACCGCCGACGCCCGCGAAGTTGCGGGCCGCATCCGTTCGGCCGGAGCGATCTTCGTCGGTCCGTACGCACCGGTCAGCCTCGGCGACTACTGCGCAGGCTCCAATCACGTGCTGCCGACCGCAGGCTGCGCGCGGCATTCCAGCGGGCTGTCGGTGCAGACCTTCCTTCGCGGCATCCACGTCGTCGACTACGACGAAGCCGCACTGAAGGATGTCTCCGGATACGTCATCACGCTGGCCGAGGCCGAGAACCTGCCCGCACACGGCGAGGCGGTGCGGCGGAGGTTCGAGACGTGACACCCGGCAAGAAGGTGACGCTGGACGACTTGCCGCTACGGGAGGACCTGCGCGGCAAATCTCCATACGGCGCACCACAACTCGCGGTGCCGGTGCGACTCAACACCAACGAGAACCCGCATCCCCCGACACAGGCTCTCATCGACGACGTCACGAGTTCGGTGCGCGACGTCGCCGGCGAGCTTGCACCGGTATCCGGATCGCGACGCTGTCGCGCTGCGCACCGACCTCGCGGCCTATCTGAGTGCCCAGACCGGCGTCGACATCGGTGTGCAAAACGTGTGGGCCGCCAACGGTTCCAACGAGATCCTGCAGCAGCTGCTGCAGGCGTTCGGCGGCCCGGGCCGCAGCGCGATCGGCTTCGTACCGTCCTACTCGATGCACCCGATCATCTCGGACGGCACACAGACCGAATGGATGGACGCCAACCGCGCCGCCGACTTCAGCCTCGACGCCGAGGTAGCTGTGCACGCGATCAAGGAGCACAACCCCGACATCGTGTTCGTGGCGAGCCCGAACAACCCCTCGGGCCAGAGCGTTTCGCTCGACGACCTTCGTCGGCTGCTCGAGGCCATGACGACCGGAGTCCTGATCCTCGACGAGGCCTACGGCGAATTCTCGTCACAACCCAGCGCCGTGAACCTCCTCGGCGAGTTCCCCACCAAGCTCGTCGTGACCCGCACGATGAGCAAGGCTTTCGCGTTCGCAGGCGGCAGGCTGGGATACCTCATCGCCGCGCCCGCGGTGATCGACGCCATGCTGCTGGTGCGCCTCCCGTATCACCTCTCATCGGTCACCCAGGCCGCCGCGCGGGCGGCGCTGCGGCATGCCGACGACACCCTCGGAAGCGTCGCGACGCTCATCGCCGAGCGCAATCGCGTGACAGACGCATTGACCGGCATGGGCTTTCGGGTCATCCCCAGCGACGCGAACTTCGTACTGTTCGGCGAGTTCGCCGACGCAACCGCCACCTGGCAGCGCTATCTCGACGCGGGCATCCTGATCCGCGACGTCGGTATCCCCGGATATCTGCGCGCCACCGTCGGCCTGGCCGACGAGAACGACGCGCTTCTCGAAGCCAGCGCACGAATAGGAGCACAGTGACCATCAGCCGTCGCGCCCGCGTCGAACGCAAGACCAAGGAATCCGACATCGCCGTCGAGATCGACCTCGACGGCACCGGCGTCGTCGAGCGTCGAAACCGGTGTCCCGTTCTACGACCACATGCTCACCTCGCTGGGCAGCCACGCCAGCTTCGACCTGACCATCCGCGCCAAGGGCGACGTCGACATCGAGGGACATCACACCATCGAGGACACCGCGATCGTGCTCGGCCAGGCGCTGGGCGAGGCACTCGGCGACAAGAAGGGCATCCGGCGGTTCGGCGATGCCTTCATCCCGATGGACGAGACCCTCGCGCACGCCGCCGTCGACGTGTCGGGGCGGCCGTACTGCGTGCACACCGGCGAGCCGGAACACATGCTGCACACCACGATTGCGGGTTCCGAGGTGCCCTACCACACCGTGATCAACCACCACGTCTTCGAGACCACTCGCGATGAACGCCCGCATCGCCCTGCACGTGCGGACGCTGTACGGTCGCGACCCGCACCACATCACCGAGGCGCAGTACAAGGCCATTGCGCGAGCGCTGCGCCAAGCCGTCGAGTTCGATCCACGGGTGACCGGTGTGCCGTCCACCAAAGGCACGCTGTGACAAAGAAAGTCCGTTGTCGTCCTGGACTACGGGTCGGGCAACCTGCGGTCTGCCCAGCGGGCGCTCGAGCGGGTCGGTGCCGATGTCGAAGTGACCGCCGACGCCGGCGCGGCCGCATCCGCCGACGGGCTCTTGGTGCCCGGGGTCGGTGCGTTCGAGGCGTGCATGACCGGGCTGCGGGAAATCGGCGGCGACAAGATCATCGCCGAGCGGGTCGCGGCCGGGCGCCCGGTGCTCGGGGTGTGCGTCGGCATGCAGATCCTGTTCGCGCGTGGTGTGGAGTTCGGCGTCGAGTCGCGGGGCTGCGGCCAATGGCCCGGCGCTGTCGTCCGACTCGACGCCCCGGTGATCCCGCACATGGGCTGGAACGTCGTCGACGCCGCCGCGGGCAGCGCGTTGTTCAAGGGTCTGGACCCCGACCACCCGCTTCTATTTCGTGCACTCCTACGCCGCACAGACCTGGGAGGGCGACCCGGCGGCGCTGCTGACGTGGGCAACGCACCACGTGCCGTTCCTTGCCGCCGTCGAGGACGGGCCGCTGGCCGCCACCCAGTTCCACCCCGAGAAGAGCGGCGACGCGGGCGCGACGCTGCTGGCTAACTGGCTCGATGGGCTCTGATCTAGGGTTGAGCGCCGTGCCTGCAGAAAAGCGACTGATTCTCCTTCCTGCCGTCGACGTCGTGGACGGCAAGGCAGTGCGGCTCGTGCAAGGCCAGGCGGGCAGCGAGACGGACTACGGCTCCGCGCTGGACGCCGCGATGACCTGGCAACGCGACGGCGCCGAATGGATCCACCTGGTCGATCTGGACGCCGCCTTCGGCCGGGGATCCAACCGCGAACTGCTCGCCGAGGTCGTCGGGAAGCTCGATGTCGACGTCGAGCTGTCCGGCGGAATCCGCGACGACGAATCGCTGACGGCCGCGCTGGCGACCGGATGCCGACGCGTCAATCTGGGCACCGCGGCGCTGGAGAACCCCGACTGGTGTGCCCGCGTCGTGTCCGAGCACGGCGACAAGGTCGCCGTCGGGCTGGACGTGAAGATCGACCCCTCCTTACCTGGCGGCGGGTTCCGACTCCGCGGCCGGGGCTGGGAGACCGACGGCGGAGACCTTTGGCCGGTTCTGGAACGCCTTGACAAGCAAGGGTGTTCGCGGTTCGTCGTCACCGATGTCACCAAGGACGGCACGCTGCAGGGACCCAACCTGGACCTGTTGTCCAGCGTCGCCGCACGCACCGACGCTCCGGTCATCGCATCCGGCGGTGTGTCCAGCCTCGACGATCTGCGCGCCATCGCCACCCTCACCGGCAGCGGTGTTGAGGGTGCGATCATCGGAAAAGCCTTGTACGCCGGGCGGTTCACGCTGCCGCAGGCACTCACCGCGGTAGGGGAGTAACCGGCGATGGCGCTCGACGAGACCGATCTCGACGCCCTGGTCTCCGAGGCCGCCGCGATCCTCGATGACGCCGCGAAGCCATTCGTGTCCGGCCACGGTGCCGATTCCGCCGTCCCGAAGAAGGGCAACGACTTCGCCACCGAGGTGGACCTGGCCATCGAGCGTCAGGTGGTCGAGGCCCTGATGTCGAGGACCGGCATCGACGTGCACGGCGAGGAATTCGGCGGCGCCGACGTCGACTCACCGCTGGTGTGGGTGCTCGACCCGATCGACGGCACGTTCAACTACGCGGCCGGTCTTCCGTCGGCGGCGATCCTGCTCGCGCTCGTGCGCGACGGCGAGCCGGTGGCGGGTCTGACATGGGTGCCGTTCACGGACCAGCGATTCACCGCGGTCGTCGGAAAGCCGATGTACGCCAACGGCGTTGCCCAACAGCCGCTCGAGAGGGCCAAGGTATCTGACAGCCTGGTCGGCACCGGCACCTTCGACGTCGACTCGCGCGGCCGGTTTCCTGGCCGATATCGCTTGGCAATCGTCGAGCAGCTGAGTCGCCGGTGCTCGCGAATGCGCATGCACGGCGCCATCGGTCTCGACCTGGCCTACACGGCAGCCGGAATCCTCGGCGGCGCCATCACCTTCGGCGGCCACCTCTGGGATCACGCGGCTGGTGTCGCACTGGTGCGGGCCGCGGGAGGCATCGTCACCGACTTGGCGGGCAACGACTGGACGATCAAATCCAAGTCGGCGCTGGCCGGAGTACCCGGTGTGCACGGCGAGCTACTCGACCTCGTGCGCTCGGCCGGCGATCCGGACGACTACCGATGAATCCGAAAGACCTCGCGGTCCGCATCATTCCGTGTCTCGACGTCGACGACGGCCGGGTGGTCAAGGGTGTCAACTTCGAAAACCTGCGCGACGCAGGCGATCCCGTCGAGCTCGCGGCCGCCTACGACAGGGAGGGCGCCGACGAGCTCACCTTCCTCGACGTGACGGCGTCCTCGTCGGGCCGCGCCACCATGCTCGATGTCGTCAAACGCACCGCCGAGCAGGTGTTCATTCCGCTCACCGTCGGCGGCGGCGTCCGGTCGGTGGACGACGTGGACGTGCTGTTGCGCGCCGGAGCAGACAAGGTCGCCGTCAACACGGCCGCCATCGCACGCCCGGAACTGCTGGCCGAATTGTCCCGGAGGTTCGGGTCGCAGTGCATCGTGCTGTCGGTCGACGCTCGCACCGTGCCAGAGGGTTCCGAGCCGACGCCGTCGGGATGGGAGGTCACCACCCACGGCGGACGACGCGGCACGGGGATGGACGCGATCGAATGGGCCGAGCGCGGTGCTGAGCTCGGCGTCGGTGAAATCCTGCTCAATTCGATGGACTTCGACGGCACGAAGGCCGGTTTCGACCTCAAGATGCTGCGGGCGGTGCGCGGGGCCGTCACCGTACCGGTCATCGCCAGCGGCGGGGCAGGCGCCAAGGAACATTTCGCTCCCGCGGTTGTTGCAGGTGCCGACGCCGTGCTGGCCGCCAGCGTGTTCCACTTCCGGGAACTGACCATCGCCGAGGTGAAGGCGGCGATGGCGGCGGAAGGGATCGTTGTCCGATGACACTCAACGCAGAGATCGCGTCGCGGCTCAAGCGCGACGCCAACGGCTTGTTCACCGCGGTCGCACAGGAGCGTGACACCGGCAAGGTGCTCATGGTCGCGTGGATGGACGACACCGCCTTGGCCCGCACACTGGAAACCCGCAAGGCCACGTACTACTCGCGCTCCCGCGGCGAGCACTGGGTCAAGGGCGAAACGTCCGGCCACACTCAGCACGTGCACTCGGTGCGGCTGGACTGCGACGGCGACACCGTGTTGCTCGAAGTCGACCAGGTCGGCGGCGCCTGTCACACCGGTGACCACACCTGCTTCGATGCTGACCTGCTGCTTGGGCCGCAAGAGGCATGAGGAAGGTTGCCCTAGTCGGCGTCGTGGGAATTGCGGTGGCGGCGGCGCGCCGCGTCGCCGCTCTGCGGAAATCGATGTCGGCGGTGGCCCCGGAATTGCGAACGCCGGCGATACTCGTCACGGGCATCCCGATGAACACATTGACCCTGCCCATCGTCCGGTTGCTGATGGGGATCAGGACCAGTCCCGGGCCCGCGGTCACGCTGTCCGAGCACCGCGTCGGCGATGCCGCCACCGAAGTTCTGGTGCTTACCCCGCGCGACCATCCTGCGCCCAGGCCTGCCGTGCTGTTGTTGCATGGCGGCGGAATGTGCGCGGGCACTGCGCAATTGGAAACTCAACCGTCCGGACAGCTGGCGGAGGCGATCGGCGGAGTCGTCGTGCTGCCGAACTACCGGCTCGCACCCGAATGCCCGTTCCCTGCAGGACTCGACGATTGCATGGACACCCTGCGGTGGATGGTGAAGAACGCTGACGAACTCGGCATAGACCCCGACCGTGTCGCGGTGTCCGGCACGAGCGCAGGCGGCGGCCTTGCGGCGGCCGTCGCGCAGCGCGCCTTCGACGAAGGAATTCCGCTGCGGGCGCAGGCGCTCGTTTCCCCGATGCTCGATGATCGGACCGCGCTACGTGATGACCTCGCGGGCCGAGGTGAACTCACCTGGTCGCCGCGGTCCAACAGGTGGGCCTGGACCGCTTACCTGGGACGCGAGCCGCGTATGTCTGACGCGCCCGATTACGCCGCGCCTGCCCGCCGCGCCGATATGGCCGGGTTGCCGGCGGCCTGGATCGGAGTCGGCGATCTGGAGGTGTTCTACGACGAGAACGTCGCGTACGCCGAGAAACTGGCGGCCGCGGGCGTGCCGTGCGAGATCATCACCGTCGCCGGGATGTACCACACGGCCGAAGGTGTCAGGCAGAACGCGCCGTCAATGCGAAAGTTTCACGCCAGCATGGTGGCGCACCTGCGCACCTATCTCACGGCTCGATGATGCGGGTCGCCTTGGCCCGCGCGGTCCAGCGGCCCTCGTCGTAGCCGACGACAACAGGATGGGCGAACGCGGCGCTGACGTTGTCGGTCGTCACGGTGGCGCGGGCCGTCGCCGATCGCCACCGTTCGGCCTTCGGCGATCAGCAGCGCGTGCGTCGTGGTCGTCGGAAGCTCCTCGAGGTGATGGGTGACGAGGATCGAGGCGACTTCTGGATGGGTTTCGTCGAGCGAGTCGATGGTCTCCAGCAGCTGTTCGCGTGCGGCCACGTCGAGCCCGGTGGTCGGCTCGTCGAGCAGCAGCAGGCGCGGTTCGGAGATGAGCGCCCTGGCGATGAGTGTGCGGCCGCGTTCACCCTGCGACAGGGTCGGCCAGACGTCGTCGGCCCGCTGCGTCAGGCCGACCGCCGCGATCATCGCGTCGGCGCGGTCACGCTCCTCGGCGCTCGGCGTCCACCGCATCGGGGTGTCGATGGTGGCGGTGATGCCCGTCAGCACCACTTCGCGGACCGTCAGCGAATACTGCAGCCGGTGACGGGGATTCACGTGCCCGATGAATCGGCGCAGCCGGGCAAGCTCGACCCGGCCCATCTGCTCGCCGAGAATGTGCACGGTGCCCGAGGTCGGGAACGTCACCGCCGCACAGAAACCGAGCAGCGTGCTCTTTCCCGCTCCGTTGGGGCCGAGCAGGGCCCAGTGCTCGCCGGCGTTCACGGTGAGCGAGATGCCGTCGATGATCTGCTTGCCGTCGCGGCGAAACGTCACATCGCGAGTGCGAGAACCTCTGTCACGCCGACTGCCGCTGCCGGAGCACCTCCAGCGCCTTGTCGGCGTGCGTGTCCATGCTGAACTCGCTGGAGATCACGTCGAGCACGGTTCGGTCGGTGTCGATGACGAACGTCGTGCGCTTGACCGGCATCAGCTTGCCCAGCAGGCCGCGCTTCACACCGAACGCGGCAGCGACCGTGCCGTCGCCGTCGGACAGCAGCGGATAGTCGAAGCGCTGGGTGTCGGAGAACTTGGCCTGCTTTTCGACGGGATCGGTGCTGATGCCGACCCGCGACGCACCGACGGCGGCGAACTCACCGGCCAGGTCGCGGAAGTGACAGGCCTCCTTCGTACAGCCCGGCGTCATCGCCGCGGGGTAGAAGAACAGCACGATCGGGCCGTCGGCGAGCAGCGATGTGAGGCTTCGCACAGCACCTGTTTGGTCTGGAAGTTCGAACTCGGCAACCCGGTCACCACGTTTCATGGGTGTGAGGCTACGCCTGGCTGATTTCCGCTCTTGCCATACCGGCTGGGAGGATTACCACGTGCAAACCACCGCCAACCTGGCTGTCACGACCTCGCGCGAGGACTTCCGGGCGCTGGCTGCGGGGCACCGGGTGGTTCCGGTGACCCGGAAGGTGCTGGCCGACAGCGAGACGCCGCTGTCGGCGTACCGCAAGCTGGCCGCCAATCGCCCTGGCACGTTCTTGCTGGAATCGGCGGAGAACGGGCGGTCCTGGTCGCGGTGGTCGTTCATCGGCGCGGGCGCCCCGTCGGCGTTCACGGTGCGCGACGGAGAGGCGGCGTGGCTGGGCGTCACGCCGCAGGACGCACCGAGCGGCGGCGACCCGCTGCACGGCGCTGCACGAGACGCTGGAGCTGTTGCAGACCGAGCCGGTGGAGGGCCTCCCGCCGCTGTCGGGCGGACTCGTCGGCTTCTTCGCCTACGACCTGGTGCGCAGGCTGGAGCGGCTGCCCGCACTGGTCGTCGACGACCTGCAGCTGCCCGACATCCTGCTCCTGCTGGCCACCGACATCGCCGCGGTCGACCACCACGAGGGCACCATCACGCTGATCGCCAACGCGGTGAACTGGAACGGCACCGACGAGCGTGTCGACTGGGCCTACGACGACGCGGTCGCGCGGCTTGACGTGATGACCGAAGCGCTGGGCAAGAACCTGTCATCGGCGGTGGCCACCTTCAGCAGGCCCGAGCCGCTGCACCGTTCGCAGCGCTCGGTCGACGAATACGGCGCGATCGTGGACCAGCTCGTCGGCGAGATCGAAGCGGGCGAGGCGTTTCAGGTGGTGCCTTCGCAACGGTTCGAGATGGACACCGACGTCAATCCGCTCGACGTGTACCGGATGCTGCGGGTCTCCAACCCCAGCCCGTACATGTACCTGCTGAATGTGCCCGATAGCGATGGCGGACTGGACTTTTCGATCGTCGGGTCCAGCCCCGAAGCGCTCGTCACCGTCGCGGACGGCCGCGCGACGACACATCCGATCGCGGGAACGCGGTGGCGCGGCGCCAACGAGGAAGAGGACGTACTGCTCGAGAAGGAGCTGCAGGAAGACGAGAAGGAACGCGCCGAGCATCTGATGCTCGTCGACCTCGGCCGCAACGACCTCGGCCGGGTCTGTGTGCCGGGAACGGTGCGAGTGGAGGATTACAGCCACATCGAGCGCTACAGCCACGTCATGCACCTGGTGTCGACGGTGACCGGGCAGCTGGCCGACGGCAAGACCGCGCTGGACGCCGTCACGGCGTGCTTTCCGGCGGGCACGCTCACCGGCGCGCCGAAGGTGCGCGCCATGGAGCTCATCGAGGAGGTCGAGAAGACCCGCCGGGGGCTGTACGGCGGCGTGCTGGGCTACCTGGACTTCGCGGGCAACGCCGACTTCGCGATCGCCATCCGGACCGCGCTGATGCGCGGGGGGACGGCGTTTGTGCAGGCAGGCGGGGGAGTCGTGGCGGACTCGAACGGGCCCTACGAGTACAACGAGGCCGCCAACAAGGCCAAGGCGGTGCTGAACGCGATCGCCGCGGCGGAGACGCTGACGGAGCCATGATGCGGATCGGACAGCTGTCGCTGCTTCTGGCGGCGGGCGCCCTGTGGCTGGCGTCGCGGATGACATGGGTGACGGTGACGTCGTTCGACGGGCTGGGGCAGCCGCACACGGCGGCGCTGACGGGCGGAAAATGGTCGACGGCCCTGGTGCCGTTGGCGCTGATGCTGCTCGCGGCGCTGCTGAAGTCGACGGTGGGCCCGCGGTGGCAGCTCAGGGTTCTGGCGGTGATCGTCGGCGGGATGAGCGCGGTGATGGCCTACCTGGCGATCAGCCAGTGGGTGATTCCCGATGTCGCTGTTCGTGCCGCCGGCCTCGCCGACGTCCCGGTGGCAGACCTGGTCGGCACCGAACGGCACTACTGGGGCGCGATCATCACGTTGATCGCCGCAGTGCTGACGCTCGTCGGTGCTGTGCTGTTCATGCGGGCGCCGGTCAAGGACGCGTCCGATAACGAGAAGTACGAGGCTCCCGCACGTCGGCGCGAGGCGGCGCGGCGCCGCGCCGCAGGGGGCGATGACATGTCCGAACGGATGATCTGGGACGCGCTCGACGACGGCCGCGACCCCACCAAGCCGGACACCGAGGGGCGGTGATCGATGGTGCGTTCGGTACGTCTACCCTTCGAAGAAGCTGATGCGGCAACAGACCGGCGTGTGCGTGAAGGGAGTTTGCGGGTTATGAGTTCGGCGTCCGTGCTCGACTCCATCATCGAGGGAGTCCGCGCCGACGTGGCTGCACGCGAAGCCGTTGTCAGCCTCGACGAACTCAAGGCAGCCGTGAAGGCCGCCCCGCCGCCGCTGAACGTGATGGCGGCGTTGCGTGAACCCGGCATTGGTGTCATCGCCGAAGTCAAGCGCGCGAGCCCGTCACGTGGAGCTCTGGCGCCGATCTCCGATCCGGCGAAGTTGGCCGGTGCTTACGAGGACGGCGGGGCGCGCATCATCAGCGTGCTGACCGAGCAGCGGCGGTTCAACGGATCCCTCGACGACCTGGATGC
Organism: uncultured Actinomycetota bacterium; assembly: GCA_963813275.1. Taxonomy (GTDB): domain Bacteria; phylum Actinomycetota; class Actinomycetes; order Mycobacteriales; family Mycobacteriaceae; genus Mycobacterium. Next base: position 1,807,345 of record CAWEYH010000014.1, read on the forward strand.
GGTGCGCGCCGTGGTCTCAATCCCGGTGCTGCGCAAGGACTTCATCGTCCGGCCGTATCAGATTCACGAGGCCCGCGCGCACGGTGCGGACATGCTGTTGCTGATCGTCGCGGCCCTCGAGCAGTCCGCGCTGGTGTCGATGCTGGACCGCACCGAGTCGTTGGGGATGACCGCGTTGGTCGAGGTGCACACCGAAGAGGAGGCCGATCGCGCCCTGCAGGCAGGCGCCAAGGTGATCGGTGTTAATGCGCGTGACCTCAAGACCCTCGACGTCGACCGGGATTGCTTCGCGCGCATCGCACCCGGACTGCCGACCGACATCATTCGCATCGCCGAGTCGGGCGTGCGCGGGCCGGCCGACCTGTTGGCGTACGCAGGTGCGGGCGCTGACGCCGTTCTCGTCGGCGAGGGACTCGTCACCAGTGGTGATCCCCGCAGCGCCGTCGCCGATTTGGTCACCGCAGGCACGCATCCGTCCTGCCCGAAACCCTCACGCTGACCAGTGGCCGATACCGCCGGCCCGGAATTGCCGCGTTCCAGCGCGGCCGTCGCCGAACCGACCGTCCACGATCCCGACGCCAAGGGCCATTTCGGTGTCTACGGAGGACGATTCGTCCCCGAAGCGCTGATGGCCGTCATCGAGGAAGTCACGGCCGCCTACGAGAAGGCGCGCGGTGACCAAGAGTTCCTCGACGAACTGGATCGGTTGCAGCGCCACTACGCCGGTCGCCCGTCTCCGTTGTACGAAGCCGCGCGGCTCAGCGAGCATGCGGGCGGCGCACGCATCTTCCTGAAGCGAGAAGACCTGAACCACACCGGGTCTCACAAGATCAACAATGTGCTCGGTCAGGCCCTGCTGGCCCGGCAGATGGGCAAGACCCGCGTCATCGCGGAGACCGGCGCAGGCCAACACGGGGTGGCGACCGCGACGGCATGTGCGCTGCTTGGCCTGGACTGTGTGATCTACATGGGCGCCGTCGACACCGCCCGGCAAGCTCTGAACGTCGCGCGGATGCGGTTGCTCGGAGCCGAGGTGGTGTCCGTCGAGTCGGGGTCGAAGACGCTCAAGGACGCCATCAACGAAGCCTTCCGCGACTGGGTGACCAACGCCGACGACACGTATTACTGCTTCGGCACCGCAGCGGGTCCGCATCCGTTCCCGACGATGGTCCGTGACTTTCAACGAGTGATCGGCCTCGAGGCGCGCGTGCAGATCCAGGACCAGGCAGGCCGGTTGCCCGATGCGGTGACGGCATGCGTCGGTGGCGGTTCCAATGCCATCGGCATCTTTCACGCGTTCATCGACGATCCCGGCGTCCGGCTGGTCGGATATCGAGGCCGCCGGCGACGGGGTCGAAACCGGCCGCCACGCCGCCACTTTCACCGGTGGCTCACCCGGCGCGTTCCAGGGTTCCTACTCCTACCTGTTGCAGGACGACGACGGACAGACCATCGAGTCACATTCGATCTCGGCGGGTTTGGACTATCCCGGCGTCGGTCCCGAACACGCCTTCCTCAAGGACATCGGACGCGCCGAGTACCGTCCGATCACCGACAGCGAGGCGATGGACGCGTTCGGCCTGCTGTGCCGGACCGAAGGCATCATCCCGGCGATCGAATCGGCCCATGCGGTGGCCGGCGCGCTGAAGCTCGGCGTCGAGCTCGGACCGGGGTCGGTCATCCTGGTGAACATGTCGGGTCGTGGCGACAAGGACGTCGAGACAGCGGCCAAGTGGTTCGGGTTGCTAGACGGCAAGGGGTCCGCCCAGACATGACAAGTCGACTTTCCGGCATCTTCGATGCGTGCAGGCAGGAAGGTCGGTCGGCGCTCATCGGTTACCTACCGACCGGCTACCCCGATGTGCCGACCTCCATATCGGCGATGACGGCACTCGTCGAATCCGGTTGTGATGTCGTCGAAGTCGGGATGCCGTACTCCGACCCCGGCATGGACGGCCCCACCATCGCCACGGCCACCGAGGCCGCGCTGCGCGGCGGCGTCCGAGTCCGTGACTCGCTGACGGCCGTCGAGGCGATCAGCAAGGCCGGCGGCCGCGCCGTGGTGATGACCTACTGGAATCTCGTGTTGCATTACGGCGTGGACGCTTTCGCGCGCGATCTCGCTGCAGCGGGAGGCCTCGGCATGATCACGCCGGATCTGATACCCGACGAGGCGGCCGAGTGGCTCGCGGTATCGGATACGCACAACCTGGACCGGATATTCCTGGTGGCGCCGTCGTCGACCCCCGAACGACTGGCCGCGACGGTAAAGGCATCGCGCGGATTCGTCTATGCGGCTTCCACAATGGGTGTGACGGGTGCCAGGGATGCCGTGTCGGTCGCCGCACCCGAACTGGTGAGACGGATCAAGGCGGTGTCGGATATCCCGGTCGGCGTGGGTCTGGGGGTGAGGTCGCGCGAGCAGGCCGCCCAGATCGGTGCGTACGCCGACGGTGTAATTGTTGGTTCGGCCCTGGTGTCAGCGTTGAACGAGGGCCTGCCGGCCCTCCGCGCACTGACCGAAGAACTGGCCGACGGTGTGCGACAAAGGATTTCTGCGTGACGACGACCATACTGGCCTCTTTTCCGAGCCCGTCGCAGGGTGTCTGGCACCTGGGACCGATACCGATCCGGGCCTACGCGCTGTGCATCCTCATCGGCGTGATTGCCGCGTTGTTCATCGGCGACCGGCGGTGGGCGGAGCGCGGCGGCGAGCGCGGCACCGTCTTCGACATCGCGCTGTGGGCGATCATCCTCGGGTTGATCGGTGGTCGGCTCTATCACGTCCTCACCGACTGGCAGACATACTTCGGCCCGGGCGGCGCGGGTTTCTGGGCGGCGTTCAAGATCCAAGAGGGTGGCCTTGGCATCTGGGGTGCGGTCGCACTCGGTGGCGTCGGCGCATGGATCGGCTGCAGGCGCCGGGGTATCCCGCTGCCTGCATTCGGCGACGCGATCGCGCCAGGAATCATTCTGGCGCAGGCGATCGGCCGAATCGGCAACTACTTCAATCAGGAACTGTTCGGCAGGGACACAACTCTGCCGTGGGGGCTTCAGATCTTCGAGCGCGTCGATGCCGACGGGGCGATCAACTATCTGAACGGCGTGTCGACGGGGCGAGTCGTTCAGGTGGTCCATCCCACGTTCCTGTACGAGTTGCTCTGGAACCTGCTGGTTTTCGCGTTGCTGATCTGGGTGGACCGTCGCTACCGCATCGGCCACGGGCGACTGTTCGCGTTGTATGTCGCCGCATACTGCTTCGGCCGGTTCTGGATCGAGCTGATGCGCAGCGATGTGGCCACCCATATCGCGGGTATTCGGATCAACTCGTTCGTGTCGGTGTTCGTGTTCATCGGCGCCGTCGTCTACATCATGGTGGCGCCCAAGGGCCGCGAGGATCCGTCCGAGCTGCGCGGTGACGCCGACGAAGTGAAGCATGACGAGTCGGCCGCCGAAGCGGTCACCAAGGAGCTGGCCGCCGTTGCAGCCACCACAGGTGTGGTCGCCGCGGCGAAGGTCGCCGGTGAAAAGGAAGACGAAGACACCGCGGCAGAGGCTGAAGCCGACGCTGACGCCACGGAGGCCATCGCCACGGACGCGAACGCCAATAGCGCGGAGGAGCCCGAAGCCGAGCCGGTCGCAGAGACAGAGCAACTCACCAAGGACGTCGCCGAGGCGCCCGCCGAAGACATCGGTGAGGCCGACGCCTTCGCAGAGGCCGGTGAAGAGGCCGAACAAGCCGAGGACGTCGGCGGTGTCGGTGCGGTCGAAGGCGAAGACGCGACCGCGGCGGAGGAGGCCGCGCCAGAGGTCCACGAAGCGGCCGTCGAGGCCGCCGAAGAAGCCGCCGCAGCCGCTGATGAGATCGCCGGGGAAGACGCCGCCGAACCCGAGAAGGCGGAGTCGGCGTCTGAGGAATCCGACGAGAAGCCTGACAAGGCGGCCGAAGCATCCGAGGAATCGGTCGATGACGCGGAGGACGACCGCGAAGATGTCGGCGGCGTAGGTGCCGTCGATGGCGACGAGGTCGCGGAAGCCGAAGAGGCGGCACCCGAGGTTCACGGGGCCGCGGTCGAGGGCGCCGAAGAAGCCGCGTCCGTCGCCGATGAGGTCACCGACGAAGACAGCCACGAAGACGCCGATGGGGTCGGCGGCGAAGAGGCCGATGGGGACGCCGGCGAGGAGGCTGAAGCCTCTGAGGAATCGACTGGCAACACGGACGATGAACCCGAGGACGTCGGGGGCGTCGGTGCGGTTGAGGGCGAAGAGGCGGCCGAGGCGGAGGAGGCCGCGACGGAGGTTCACGAGGCTGCTGTTGAGGCCGCCGACGAAGCCGCGTCCGTTACCGATGAGGTCGCCGGAGAACACGCCGACGAGCCTGATAAAACGCCCTAGATTCTGACTCGTTCTCGACGGGCGGATATACCGCGATCGCGTATCCAGTCGGGCCGACGCATCCGTCGAACCTCAAGTTGCTGTGCCGGTTTCAGCATCTGTTGACAACGTTCGATCCGGCGATCAGAACGTTGGCGGATCGCCGTCGCCGCGGAGGCCGGTCACAACGCCTGAATCGCGCGATACCGGTCCGCCCATGAGCGCCTGGCTATTTCGATATTGATGCGATCGAAACCGTGCGGCACGCCGGGCCGGACGTACAGTTCTGTCGACACCCCCGCGAGCGAAAGATTCCGGGCGTACAGAATGCACTCGTCACGATAGATGTCGAGTTCTCCCACGTCGATGAGGGCGGGAGCAAGTCCTGCGAAATCTGTCAGCCGCGCCGGTGCTGCGCGAGCGGGCACGTCCGCCGTTCCGCGGCATTCACCCAACACGGCGTTCCATCCGGTGAAGTTGTTGTCGTACGACCATGACGCCAACCCCTCTAGTTCTGGGTCGGGATCGACGGTTCGGTCGTCCAGCATCGGGTAGATCAAAAGTTGTTTCGTCACAGCAATTCCCGCGTCACGCGCTGCGATAGCCACGCCCGCGGCGACACCGCCGCCCCCGCTTTCACCCATGAGCGCGATGCGCGCCGAGTCCACAGCGAAGTCTTCGGCGCGCTTCACAAACCACGCCAAAGCGGCGTGGCCGTCCTCAACAAGGAGGGTGCCGGGATACTCCGGGGCCAGACGATAATCGACGGAGAGGAACGGAACCCCCGTGCTCTGTACATATTTCGCGACCATGCGATCGAACGCATCGACCGATCCGCCCACCATCCCGCCGCCGTGGTAATACACGACCGCCGACCCCGGACCCGACGGCTCCTTGGTATACCAGCGGGCGAGGATCTCCCCACCTTCGACGGGCACGGTGAAATTCGCCGTATTGACGTCGGGTGAGCTGGGTTCCGCGGCGTCAACCATCTGCATGGTTGTGTTGATGTTGTTCCGCAGCGCGATCGCGTCGCCCCGCGGCAGATCCCATACCGAACCGGGCCCATTCGCTGCGGCGATCGCGGCCAGCTCGGGATCAAGGGTGAAGGGCATGGTGGCCTCCCATCGTGTCGGCGCTCTGAGTCATCTACCACACAAAAAGTTCCTCGAGTGTCCGGTGCCGACGACACGACCTGTTCTCGGTTGTCGCGGTATTGGTCGCCGTGAAACGAGTCGACAGATATTTGTGCAGCTAAGAGCGGTCCCCTGAAATGTTCTTCAGCAATTCGGTGCCAGCGTTCCCATATGACATTCCTTGCTTACGCCCCTGTCAAAACACAGGTCTAGCTGCTACGTTGCCGCTCTCTATCAGTAGAAAAGAGGCGTGCTATGCGCGCAACAAGATCACGAACCATCACCGCACTCTTGGCGGCGGTTGGCGCAGCTTTTGCGGTATCCGCAATGATGATCGGCGCAGCACCCACCGCCGTCGCCCAGCCGGGAAACACAGCTTGCGAGCCAGGTCAAGTAGTAATCGACGGTCAATGCACCGTTCCCCAGACCAATGCGACCAACGTCCCTGCGCCTCCACCCGGCGCCCCTGGGATGGGCGACCAAGGCGGCCGCCGCGGGTACTAACCCACTAACCGCCGCGGGTACTAACCCACTAAATGGGCACGTCCAGACCCGGCGGCTACGGGTCGCAGAGTTTCGCTAGCGGTTGCAGCGTTCGGCGTTCCCTGGGGTGCTGGAGGTCGTCGCATATCCGCCGCTGAGCGACCGAATCTCCCTAGAGTGTTCTTTGCGCTTTCGCTGCCAGCACCGAGTTAGGCCGTTCGAAGTACGGCTCGTCGCATTAGTTCGGAAACTATCAGCAGGACATAACGCGCACGGTAGTCGCGGCGGCTTGGCGGCACGAGCTATTCGTTGGTGCCTACGAAGTCCGTCGGCTTGGCCCCGGTCCAGTCCGCTGTGCCCGCAAACGACGAATGAGTGTGCTTTCTTTGCAGCTGCAGCAGTGAACGGCATCAGAATGCGTCACGGCCCCGGCGTTTTGATAGGGCCCAAGCGGACGGAGTGTGCGCCCCTGCTGTGGATGAGAACTGTCACCACGACGACCGCTCCGCACCGAGCCGCCGCCCAGTCACGGTGTGCGGCAGAATCTGAAGCCACACGTTGTGGATGCCGACTGCCCACGGCGTAGGGAAGTGGCCGTGCATCGCTTGTAGCAGCGCAGGAACCCGTTCCGGGTCGACCTCGGCGCCAACGCCTCGCACTAGGACACTCCATCCGAACTTTCGGTCCTCGTCGACGTGGTCGACCTCGAAGGCGAGCATCGGTTGCTGCATCGCCGCTCGTTTCGCGCCACCCTCGACGCGGAAGACGATGTCGTGTCCGGCCATAGCGTAGTTGACGGGCACGGCGAGCGGACCGAGGTCATCTTGGTACACGAGTCGCCCGACGTGTGCTGCAGTGAGCAGGCGGAAGCATTCGTCGGGCGGGAGGTCTTCGAGATCGCGTTGCGTCATGATGCGATTCTCGTCGGCGCGCGCCAGCGGCCGCCACGGCCGAAGGTCCCGTTCTGCACGTACACGACGGCAGCCTGAAGCGCGGCCGGTGGTGGTGGTGGTGGGGTAGGCCTTCGACGCGACCCCAGCATCGGCTCGGTGAGTTGAGGGGCGGGCCATTATCCAACCCGGTTCCAAAGTGTCCTTGAGCAAGCCGGTGTCACCATCTGCTCAGCGGCTCTCACCCACGCTTCGGATCACGACCTCAAAGGCCGCAAAACCAGATGCATAAGCGGTAGCGTCATTGGTTGCTGGCTGGGCTGTCGACGGTAATTGCCGCCCCAAGCACTCGGCAACGCCCCAGCGGCGTTGTGAGGGGAGACAACCATGAATCGCTGCATTGTCGGAGGATTGGCTGCCCTGCTGATGGCCGCAGGGCTGATCACCTCAGCGCCGCCGGCCAGCGCCGGCTGCCTGTACGGAGGGCCCGTTATCAGCAAGTGCGATGGACCCGTCCAGCCTGACGGCACTTGGCAACGTTGCGTGGCGGTTGCCCGCTATGTTCCCAGCGGCCTCAGTTCCTACCTGGTGCCCGAAAAGCACTGCGATTTGATGGGTCCTGACCAGCAGCCTTTGGATTACGCCTTCGCCGACCCGCCAATGCACATCGACGACTGAGTCGTACTTGCGCCCACTACGCGATGTGGAAGTCGCGATCGTCGGGTCGCGCAAGCATCGCGGTCATGGTCTTGCGGTCATAGGGCCACAGATCGACATTGCCCTCGTCAGTGAGATACCAGGAGTTGCATCCGGTGTTCCACACGGTCGGGCCGAGCGCCGTGGCGACGTTGTCGTTGAACTTCGTCGTCGCTTGCTCGGTGACTTCGACGGTGTCCAACTCGCCATCGCGAAAACGCCGCAGCCACTGCACGATATAGCGCGCGGTCAATTCCGCGGAATATTGCAGCGATACCGAGCCGGTCGGCGAGTTGGGGCCGAGCACGGTGAAGAAGTTCGGGAAACCAGGAATTGCCGTCATGCGGTACGCCCGTGGCCCTTTCGCCCAGACGTCGTCGATGTCCAGGCCGTCGCGACCGCGAAGATTCATCGGTCGCATGTAGTTGTGGGCACGGAACCCGGTGGCGAGCACCAGTACGTCGACGTCGACTTCGCGGCCGTCCGTGGTTCGGATGCCGCGCGGGGTGATCTCCTCGATCGCCGCGGTGACCACATCGGCGTTGTCGGACTGGATCGCCCGGTAGTACGAGCTCGATACCACCTGCCGCTTACAGAAGGGCTGGTAGTCCGGAGTGAGGCGGTCGCGCAGTTCGCGATCGCGGATCTGAGCGCGCAGACACCATCGCGCATAGGTCTGGGCCAGCCTGCGCTGCCAGGTCGGCCGCGCGGCGATGTCGGTCAAGATGCGCGAGCCCCAGAGCAGTCCGTCGTATAGCCGGCGGTTCATCAGCGGCAGCCGGCGCAGAATATTTCCGATGAGCGTCGGCTGGGGAAGTCCCATCGGGGCCCATATCACCCATTGCGGGGTCCGCACGAAGTGTGTGATGTGCGCGGCCTCGGGCTGCAACGCCGACACAATCTGCACACCGGTCGAGCCGTTACCGATCACGGCGATTCGGCGTCCACTCGTCTCGATGCTGTCGTCCCAGCGGGCGGTGTGCACGGCATCACCGTCGAACAAGTCGAGGCCAGGTATGTCCGGGCTGAACGGGTGATGCAGCACACCGGTTGCGGCGATGACGAAGTCGGCCTCCAGATCCGCGCCGTCCGCGGTGGTGACCTGCCATGTGGTCCCGTTGAACACGGCCGAGACGACTTCGGCGTTCAACCGCAGGCGATCGTCGAGCCCGTTCTGCTCGACCACGTCGCGAAGGTAGCGCTGGATCTCGTCGCCCGCCGCGAATATGCCGGTCCAGTCAGGCTTCGGCGCGAACGAGAACTGATACAGCTGCGACGGCACATCGCACGTCAGGCCGGGGTAGCGGTTCCAGTGCCAGACTCCGCCGACGTCGGCACCCTTCTCCAGGATCGTGAAAGCTCGAAAACCCGCCCGCTGCAATGTCACCGCAGTGGCGATGCCTGCCACGCCCGCACCGATGATGACGATCCTGGGCTCGCGACTCACCGTCGACCTCGAGCCTGCGATTCGATCGCCTCGTCGTAGCCGCTGCGCACATCATGCTGGACCGACGTCAGTGCCCGACGATCGCCGATTGCTTTGCGGCCCAGTCTCATCAGCACGTCCGGCACGATGGCGTCGAGCAGGTCCCATCCCGCGAGATAGCGCGGCACGGTGACTTCGGAGCGCCGGTTGACGACGCGGCCGACGATCGCCCGCGCGACGGCTTCCGGTTCGACGGTGGGCAGACCGCGACCGAGTGGCACACCCGACGCGAGCCGCGTGCGCACCGCACTTGGCAGCACGGCCGTCACGCTGACTCCGGACGCGCGACACTCCTCACGAACCGCCGCCGACAAACCCACGGCGGCGAACTTACTGGCGTTGTAGACCGCCATCCCGGGAACAACCAGCTTTCCCGCCATGGAGGCGACGTTCACAACGTGACCGCGTCCTCGTTCGATCATGTGTGGCATCACGAGTCGCATGCCGTTGATGAGCCCCCAGACGTTCACGTCGAGCGTCGTCCTGCTGATTGCATCGTCCTCCGACAGAAAGTCTCCGAGCGGCATGACGCCCGCGTTGTTGACCAGAACGTCGATCCGGCCGTGACGATCGAGGACACCGTGCGTGAACGCCGCGAAGGAGTCTCTGGACGCCACGTCGACTGCGAATTCAGGATCGTCGAGATCACCGGAGCAGACGGTCGCGCCCTTGGCGGAAAACAGCTCCGCCGTGGATCTGCCGATTCCGCGCGCACCGCCTGTGACCACCACGATTGCGCCGTCGAGATCGATCCTGGGGTAGGCCATAGCGCCCTCCTCGTCCCATTCGAAAACCGACGGTATCTAGAGACTGCAGGTATGTCAAAGGCCTAGAATCGCCAATATGAGGCGAATGAGCCGAGCCGAAAGCCAGGCGCAGACCAGGTCGCAGCTGGTCGCCACCGCGAAGCAGATGTTCTTCACCGACGGCTACCACCCGACGTCGCTGGAGAAGGTCGCGGACGCCGCCGGCTACTCGAAGGGCGCGGTGTATTCGAATTTCCGCAACAAAGACGAGTTGTGCGCCGCGGTGCTCGACGAAATTCGGGCCGAACGATTCGCCGAAGTCCTGGAGTTGGTTACCCAACCGGACAGATTCGAGTCACTGCGCGCTTGGGCCGAACGCGTCATCGGCGATCCGGGGTGGACGCCGCTGGAGGCCGAGTTCGCCTTGCACGCACGGCCGAACGAACAATTGCGCACCGACCTTGCTGCTCGGCTGGACAACATCATCGAAATGCTCGCCAACGGCGTGGAATCCGCCGACGATCTCGAACTCAAGTTGCCCAGCCGTGAAGCGGCCACCGTCATGCTGGCCCTCGGCGTCGGGCTTGGCCTGATGCGGTCGATCGACCCGTCGATACCCGTGAACGGGCTCGTCGACACGCTCCGGCTGGTGGCCGGACAACCCTTCTAGCAACTGCCCGGTTCTGGCATGCTTGGTGCCATGACTGAGCCCCAGTTCGGCGGCACCGAGGGACCCCCGCCTCCTCAACAACCGCAGTACCAGCCGCCACCCCCGGGTTATGCGCCGCCGCCGCCCGGGTTACGCGCCGCCGCCGCCGGGCTATCCGCCGCCGGGTCAGTATCCGCAGGTCTATACGGATCCCGCGGCGCCCTACGGTCGCCATCCGCTGACCGGGGAGCCGCTGTCGGACAAGTCGAAAATCGTCGGCGGACTCCTGCAGTTGCTCGGGCTGTTCGGTCTCGTCGGCATCGGACGCATCTATCTCGGCTACACCGGCCTCGGCATCGCCCAACTGGTCGTCGGCCTGATCACGTGCGGCCTCGGGGCGGTCGTCTGGGGCATCATCGACGCCGTGCTGATCTTCACCGACAAGGTTCGCGACCCGGAGGGACGCCCCCTTCGTGAGGGAACCTAGCGCCCCGGTCAGCAGCCGGGCACGGCTGTACGGCGCACTCGGCACGGGTGCGCTGCTGGCCGGTGGCGTCGCCTATGTCGGTCTCGGTGATCCACACAGTCCCGACTTCGTGTTTCCGACCTGCCCTTTCAAGCTCCTGACAGGGTGGAACTGTCCGGCGTGCGGCGGACTGCGGATGACCCACGACCTGCTGCACGGCGACATCGCCGCCGCCGTCGTCGACAACGTCTTTCTGCTCATCGGCCTGCCCGCGCTGTTGGCGTGGGTCCTGGTGCGATGGCGCACCGGACGACCGGTCATGACCATGCCCGTGGTCGCGGTCATCGCCGTGCTGGCTCTCACCTGGACGGTCGTCCGGAACATGCCGGGATTCCCGCTGGTCCCGACGCTTCTCGACGGGTAGTCGCCGAGCTGCGCTGATACACTTTCCCTTCGGGCCGGTGCAGTCCCTGACGAAATTCTCGGAGACTGCGGAGGTCACTTCCGGTGCTGTTTTCGGCATTGCCCCGTGCCCAGGGTCTGTACGACCCGCAGCACGAGTCCGATTCCTGTGGCGTCGCCATGATCGCCGACATCCAGGGCAGACGCTCACACGCCATCGTCGCCGACGGACTCGCGGCCCTGGAACACCTCGAGCACCGCGGCGCTGCGGGTGCCGAAACGAACAGTGGCGACGGCGCCGGCATCCTCATCCAGCTGCCCGTCGAGCTACTTCGCGACGTCGTCGACTTCGAACTGCCACCATCGACCGAGGACGGCTGCAATACGTTCGCGGCCGGAATCTGCTTTCTTCCGCAGGAGGCGATCGAGAGGGCGACCGCGCGCGAGCAGATCGAGGCCATCGCCACCGACGAGGGGCTCGACGTCCTCGGCTGGCGCGAGCTGCCCGTCGATCCCGACGGCGCCGACGTCGGCGCGACGGCGCGCAGCTGCATGCCGTACATGTCGCAGCTGTTCGTCGCGGCGCCCGATCGTGTCGGCGGCATCGACCTGGACCGCCGCGTCTATCCGCTGCGGAAGCGGGCCGAGGCGGGCGACGTGTATTTCCCGTCCCTGTCCAGCCGGACCATCGCTTACAAGGGCATGCTGACGACAATGCAGCTGCCGCAGTACTTTCCGGACCTGCGGGACGAGCGCTGCATGAGCGCGATCGCCATCGTGCACAGCAGGTTCTCCACCAACACCTTCCCGTCATGGCCACTGGCACACCCGTTCCGCTTCGTCGCCCACAACGGCGAGATCAACACCGTTCGCGGCAACCGAAACCGCATGCACGCCCGCGAGGCGATGCTGGCCAGCACACACATCCCCGGTGATATCGCCAGGCTCTCGCCGATCTGCACCGCCGACGCCTCGGACTCCGCCTCGTTCGATCAGGTTCTGGAGTTGCTACATCTCGGCGGCCGCAGCCTGCCGCACGCGGTGCTGATGATGGTGCCCGAGGCGTGGGAGAACAACGCGGGGATGGACCAGTCGCGCCGCGACTTCTGGCAGTTCCACGCGTCGCTGATGGAGCCATGGGACGGCCCGGCCTGCGTGACTTTCACCGACGGCACCGTTGTCGGAGCGGTGTTGGACCGCAACGGATTACGGCCAGGACGGTGGTGGCGCACCATCGATGACCGCGTCGTTCTCGCGAGCGAGAGTGGAGTCCTTGACGTGCCGTCTGCCCAGATCGTCGCCAAGGGCAGGCTCGAGCCGGGCAAGATGTTCTTGATCGACACCGCCGCGGGCCGCATCGTCCCCGATGACGAGGTCAAGGCCGAACTGGCGGGCGCGCATCCGTACGGTGAGTGGCTGCACTCGGGCCTGCTGGATCTGAAGACGCTGCCCGACAGGGTGCGCAGCCAGCCCAACCACGAGTCGGTGGTGCGGCGGCAGATCTCGTTCGGCTACACGGAGGAGGATCTGCGAATCCTGTTGACGCCCATGGCCGCCTCCGGCGCTGAGCCGCTGGGCTCGATGGGGACCGACACGCCAACTGCGGTGCTCTCGCAGCGTTCCCGGCTGCTCTACGACTACTTCGTCGAACTCTTCGCCCAAGTCACCAACCCGCCGTTGGATGCGATTCGCGAAGCGGTCGTCACGTCGATGGCGCGCATCATGGGGCCGGAACAGAATCTGCTGGAGCCGTCGGCGGCATCCTGTCGCCAGATCAGGCTCGGGTGGCCGGTGCTCGACAACGACGAACTGAACAAGATCGTGCACATCAACGACGACGGCGAACACCCCGGGCTGCGGACGGCGGTGCTGCGCGCGCTGTACGACGTCGAGCGCGGGGGCGAGGGTTTGGCCGACGCCATCGAAGAGCTGCGGAGCAGGGCGTGTGACGCCATCGCCAATGGTGCTCGCACACTTGTCATCTCCGACCGGGACTCCGACCACACCCTGGCACCGATCCCGTCGCTGCTCGCCGTGTCCGCTGTGCACCACCATCTGGTGCGCACCAAGGAACGCACCACTGTCGCGCTGGTCGTCGAAAGTGGAGACGCCCGCGAGGTGCATCACATCGCGATGCTCATCGGTTTCGGCGCGGCCGCAGTCAACCCGTACCTGGCGTTCGAGTCGATCGAGGACTTGGTCCGCGAGGGCGAGCTCACCGGCATCGAGGCCGCGGCAGCGGTGCGGAACTACCTCAAGGCGCTCGGCAAGGGCGTGATGAAGGTGATGAGCAAGATGGGCATCTCCACAGTCGCGTCCTACACCGCCGCACAGGCTTTCGAGGCGATCGGCCTTGGCCGCGACGTGGTCGGCGAATACTTCACCGGCACACCGAGCCAGCTCGGGGGAGTCGGCCTTGACGTGATCGCCGAGGAGGTCAAGCAGCGGCATCGCCGTGCCTATCCCGAGAATCCGACCGAACGGGTGCATCGTCGTCTCGACGTCGGCGGTGAGTACGCCTTCCGGCGGGAAGGTGAGCTGCACCTGTTCACGCCCGAAGTCGTTTTCCTGCTGCAGCATTCGACTCGCAACGGGCGCTACGACGTCTTCCAGCAGTACGCCGGGGAGGTCGACCGGCTGTCGCGGGAAGGCGGCACGCTGCGCGGCCTGTTCGAGTTGAAGAAGGGTGTTCGCCCCGCGGTTCCGCTCGACGAGGTCGAATCGGTCGACTCGATCGTCACCCGGTTCAACACCGGCGCAATGAGTTACGGCTCCATCTCGGCCGAGGCGCACGAGACCATGGCCATCGCGATGAACAACCTCGGTGGGCGGTCCAACTCGGGTGAGGGCGGCGAAGACGTCGACCGGCTCTACGACCCGCGCCGGCGCAGCGCCGTCAAACAAGTGGCATCGGGCCGGTTCGGCGTCACCAGCGACTATCTGGTCAACGCGTCGGACATCCAGATCAAGATGGCCCAGGGCGCCAAGCCGGGGGAGGGCGGCCAGTTGCCGGGCTACAAGGTCTACCCGAACATCGCGAAGACCCGGCACTCGACGCCTGGCGTGGGTTTGATCTCGCCTCCGCCACACCACGACATCTACTCGATCGAGGACCTGGCGCAGCTGATCCACGACCTCAAGAACGCCAACTCCGAGGCGCGGATCCATGTGAAGCTGGTCAGCTCGGTCGGTGTCGGCACAGTCGCGGCGGGGGTGTCCAAGGCGCACGCCGACGTCGTGTTGATCTCCGGCTATGACGGCGGCACCGGCGCTGCGCCGTTGACGTCACTCAAACATGCCGGTGCCCCGTGGGAGATCGGCCTGGCCGACACCCAGCAGACGCTTGTGCTCAACGGGCTGCGAGACAGAATCACCGTGCAGTGCGACGGCGGCATGCGCACCGCCCGCGACGTGGTGGTCGCCATGCTGCTCGGCGCCGAGGAGTTCGGCTTCGCGACCGCGCCGTTGGTGGTGTCCGGGTGCATCATGATGCGGGTCTGCCACCTCGACACCTGTCCCGTCGGCGTGGCAACCCAGAATCCCGAGTTGCGGTCGAGGTTCAACGGCAAGCCGGAGTTCGTGGAGAACTATTTCCGGTTCGTCGCCGAAGACATTCGCCGCTACCTGGCCGAGCTCGGGTTCCGCAGCATCGACGAGGCGGTCGGCAATGTCGAGATGCTCGACACCGCCGAGGGCATCGCCCACTGGAAGGCCAGGGGTCTCGACCTGACGCCGATCTTCAGCATGGCCACCAACGCCCACGACCCCGCTCAGACAGTGCGCAGGCGAATCCGCAGCCAGTACCACGCGCTCGATCAGGCGTTGGACCAGACGCTGATCCAGCTCGCCGACGGCGCACTCGAGGACGCGCATCCGGTCCGGCTGGAGTTGCCGGTGCGCAACGTGAACCGAACCGTTGGCACCATGCTCGGCGCGGAGGTCACCCGCCGCTACGGCGCGCAGGGGTTGCCGGATGACACCATCCACGTCAAGCTCAACGGCTCCGCCGGCCAGTCGATCGGTGCTTTCCTGCCGCCGGGGATCACCCTTGATCTGGTCGGCGACGCCAACGACTATGTGGGCAAGGGACTTTCGGGGGGTCGCGTCATCGTCCGACCACCCGACGATGTGCTGTTCCTCCCGGAAGACCATGTGATCGCGGGCAACACGCTGCTCTACGGCGCCACGTCCGGCGAGGTCTTTCTCCGCGGCAGGGTGGGCGAGCGCTTCTGTGCGCGCAACTCCGGCGCCCTGGCGGTCACCGAGGGTGTCGGTGACCACGCCTGCGAGTACATGACCGGCGGGCGCGTCGTGGTGCTCGGCGGGACCGGCCGCAACATGGCAGCCGGGATGTCGGGTGGCGTCGCCTACGTGCTCGGGCTGGACCCCGCGATGGTCAATGCCGAGATGGTCGAGCTGCAGCGCCTCGAACCCGAGGACTTCATATGGCTGCGGGACGTGGTGGCCAGGCACGCCCGGCTCACCGGAAGCACTGTGGCCTCATCGGTGCTGTCCGATTGGCCAAGGCGCAGCGCGCAATTCACGAAGATCATGCCGACCGACTATCAGCGTGTCCTGACCGCCACCCGGATGGCGAAGGCGGAAGGCCGCGACGTCGACACCGCGATCATGGAGGCGAGCCGTGGCTGATCCGCACGGATTCCTTGAAGTGCCCAAGGTCGACGCGGCCAAGCGCCCGGTCGATGAACGCGTCGGCGACTGGCGCGAGGTCTACGAACGACAAAACCCACACGAGCGGGCGGGCGAGGTATCGCAGCAGGCGCGTCGGTGCATGGACTGCGGAATCCCGTTCTGCCACTCCGGGACTGCTGGCTGCCCGCTGGGCAACCTCATCCCCGAATGGAACGACCTGGTTCGGCGAGGTAGGTGGGACGCCGCGAGCGATCGGCTGCACGCCACCAACAACTTCCCCGAGTTCACCGGTCGGCTGTGTCCAGCACCATGCGAAGCGGCCTGCGTGCTGTCGATCGGCGACGAGAAGACCGGCGGCAGCGTCACCATCAAACGTATCGAGCAGACCATCGTCGATCAGGCCTGGATGGACGGCATCGTCGCACCGCAGCCCGCTGCGATCGCGACCGGCAAGAGTGTCGCGGTGGTCGGCTCCGGTCCCGCGGGACTGGCCGCCGCGCAACAACTCACCCGCGCCGGGCATCACGTCACGGTGTATGAGCGCGACGACCGATTGGGCGGATTGATGCGCTACGGGATCCCCGAATACAAGCTCGAGAAGGCGACGCTCAACCAGCGCCTGGCCCAAATGCGGGCCGAGGGAACCCGTTTCGTCACCGAGTGCGAAGTCGGTGTCGACCTGTCCATCGAACAACTGAACGACCGGCACGACGCGGTGGTGCTGGCCGTAGGGGCGTTGCGGGGAAGGGACAACGACGTGGAGGGCCGCCACCTCGAAGGCGTCCACCTCGCGATGGAGCACCTCGTGCCTGCGAACAGGGAATGCGAAGGCGACGGCCCGTCGCCGCTTTCGGCCAAGGGCAGGCACGTCGTGATCATCGGCGGCGGTGACACCGGCGCGGACTGCCTTGGCACCGCGCATCGACAGGGCGCCGCATCGGTGACACAGCTCGACTACAACCCGGAGCCGCCGGAGTACCGCGACGAGTCCCGCTCGCCCTGGCCGATGTGGCCGCTGGTGCTGCGGACGTCGCCCGCGCACGCCGAGGGCGGGTCGCGGCGCTACGAGGTCGCGGTGCAGCGGTTCGTCGGCGACGACGACGGCCACGTCCGCGCCGTGCAGATCGCCGAGGTCCGTGTCACCCGCGATGCCGACGGCCGTCGGCACATTTCGCCGGTCGGCGAATCCCTGGAAATCCCCTGTGACCTCGCTCTGCTGGCCATCGGGTTCGACGGCGTCGAACACATGGCGCTGCTGGACGGGCTGGGACTGGAACTCAACCGCCGCGGCGTGGTGTCGTGCGGGCCGGACTGGCAGACCACCGCCCCCGGCGTGTTCGTGTGCGGCGACGCCCATCGCGGCGCGTCGCTGATCGTCTGGGCCATTGCGGAAGGTCGAAGTGCGGCGCACGCCGTCGACGCGTATCTGATGGGCGAATCCGATCTGCCCGCACCCGTCGTGCCCACCGCGTTGCCGCTCGCCGTCGCGTGACGGGGACCGAACGGGACTATGCTGAGAAGTCGTGACTAGACGCGGAAAGATCGTCTGCACTTTGGGCCCGGCGACCAGTGAAGACCACGTTGTCAGGGCACTGGTCGAGGCCGGAATGGACGTCGCCCGACTCAACTGCAGCCACGGTGAGTACGCCGACCACGAATCGCACTACAAGCGGGTGCGCGCCGCGTCCGATGTGACAGGACGTGCGGTCGGTATTCTCGCCGACCTGCAGGGCCCCAAGATTCGCCTGGGGCGGTTCGCCGCCGGGCCCACCTACTGGGCGAACGGTGAAACCGTCCGCATCACCGTCGACGACTGCGAGGGCACCCACGACCGGGTGTCGACCACCTACAAGCAGCTCGCCGACGACGCCGCTCCTGGCGACCGGCTGCTGGTGGACGACGGCAACGTCGGCCTCGTCGTCGAGCACGTCGACGGCCACGATGTGGTCTGCTCGGTGACCGAGGGCGGACCGGTCAGCAACAACAAGGGGCTTTCGCTGCCCGGCATGAACGTGTCGGTGCCCGCGCTCTCGGAAAAGGACATCGAAGACCTCGAGTTCGCTCTGCGACTCGGGGTGGACCTCGTCGCGCTGTCGTTCGTCCGGTCTCCCGCCGACGTCGAGCTGGTGCACGAGGTGATGGATCGGGTCGGCCGCCGCGTCCCGGTGATCGCCAAACTGGAGAAGCCGGACGCGGTCGACAACCTCGAGGCCATCGTGCTCGCGTTCGACGCGATCATGGTTGCGCGCGGTGACCTCGGCGTCGAGCTGCCTCTCGAGGAGGTTCCGCTCGTCCAGAAGCGCGCCATCCAAATGGCAAGGGAGAACGCGAAACCCGTCATCGTCGCCACGCAGATGCTCGAATCGATGATCGAGCACTCGCGTCCGACGCGTGCGGAGGCGTCGGACGTCGCCAACGCCGTACTCGACGGCGCGGACGCGGTGATGCTCTCGGGCGAGACGTCTGTTGGCAAGTATCCGCTCGAGGCGGTCAGGACGATGGCTCGCATCATCGCCGCGGTCGAGGACAATTCGGTGGTGGTCCCGCCGCTGACACATGTGCCGAGGACCAAGCGCGGTGTCATCTCGTATGCCGCACGCGACATCGGAGAGCGGTTGGATGCCAAGGCGTTGGTCGCCTACACGCAGTCGGGCGACACAGTGCGCAGGCTCGCGCGGCTGCACACCCCGCTGCCGCTGCTGGCGTTCACCTCACTGCCCGAGGTCCGCAGCCAGCTGGCGATGAGTTGGGGCACCGAGACGTTCATCGTGCCGCACATTCAGACCACCGACGGAATGATCCGTCAAGTCGACAAGTCGCTGCTCGAACTGGGCCGATACAAGCGCGGCGACCTGGTGGTCATCATCGCTGGCGCACCACCAGGCACAGTAGGCTCGACCAACCTGATCCACGTGCACCGGATCGGCGAGGACGACGTTTAGTCGGACGACGATCAAGCGGCGAGGTACGAGCCGCGTTGAGGAGTCCGACCATCGCGCTAGGTAGGAGGTACCAGTGCCGCTTGCCGACTTCCAGGAGCTGCTTGCGGTACTCGACCTCAACCGCATCGACGACAACACGTTCGTCGGAACTCATCCCAGCAAGAACCCGCCCCGCACGTTCGGGGGCCAGATGATGGCGCAGGCCTTCGTGGCCGCCAGCCGCAGCCTGTCCCGCGCGTGTCCGCCGGCCGCGATCTCGGCGCACTTCATCGCCGGCGGGGACCCCGCGAAGGATCTGGAGTTTCACGTCGTTGCGCTTCGCGACGAACGGCGCTTCGCCAACCGCCGCGTCGATGTCATGCAGGGCGGTGATCTGCTCACCACGGCGATGGTGTCATTCGTCGACGGGGGACGCGGGCTCGAGCATGCCATTGCCCCACCCGATGTACCGGACCCGTTGTCCCTGCCCAAGATCGACGATCTGCTGGTCGGCTATGAAGACACTGTGCCGCAGTTCGTCGAGGCGCTGAGGCCGATCGAGTGGCGGTACACCAACGACCCGGCGTGGGTGATGCGCGACAAGGGCGAAATGCTCGAGCACAACCGGGTATGGCTCAAGGCCGACGGGCCGATGCCGGACGATCCGATGCTGCACACCGCCGCACTCGTGTACGCCTCGGACACCACTGTGCTCGACTCGATCATCACCACACACGGGCTGTCGTGGGGCTATGACCGCATCTTTGCGGCGACGGTCAACCACTCGGTGTGGTTCCACCGGCCGATCCGATTCGACGAGTGGGTGCTGTACTCGACGTCATCGCCGGTGGCGGCCGATTCGCGAGGCCTGGGAACCGGGCATTTCTTCGACAAATCCGGCCAGATTGTCGCTACCGTAGTTCAGGAAGGCATCATCAAACACTTCCCGGGTGCAAAGCGATGAAGGTAGCAACGGGGCTTCGAGCCCGCGAGCGGGTCGTCGTACACGTCGACTCGCCGGCCGCCCGCTGGATCAGCGCGCTCGCGGTGCTGAGCCTGTCCGGGTGGCTGTTGGTACTGCATAAAGATTTCGCCTGGTCACTGACCATTTTGACGGCCGTCGTACTGATCGCGCGCGGCATTTTCCTCGGCAGGCCGGTCACCGCGGTGCATGCGACTGCGGCGCTGGTGGTCTGCATCGCCGGTATCGCGACGGTGTTCCTGGCCTTCGATTTGCTCGGCAATCTTCTATTGGTCGCACCCGCGATCATTTTGATGTGGCCGACGTCGGCGCGGCCCAACCCGGCCGATCTACCGCGGATCTTCGCGCTGGTGAACGCCACCACGGGTGACCCGCTGGCACCGTTCGCGATGCAGGCGTCCAAGTGCTACCACTTCACTGCCGACGGCACCGCAGCCATCGCCTACCGCACCCGGCTGGGCTTTGCAGTCGTCAGTGGCGACCCGATCGGCGACGACGCGCGGTTCCCCGTGCTGGTCGCGGATTTCGCCGCGATGTGCCATACCCGGGGTTGGCGCATCGTCGTGCTCGGCTGCAGCGAGCGGCGACTGAATCTGTGGTCGAACGCGACGATGGTGGGCCAGAAGCTGCACGCGGTGCCCATCGGGCGCGATGTGGTCATCGACGTGGCGATGTTCGACATGGTCGGGCGCAAATACCGCAACCTCCGCCAGGCCGTTCAGCGCACCCACAACTTCGGTGTCACCACCGAAGTCGTTGACGAGCAGGGTCTCAGCGACGGCCTGCTCGCCGAACTGATTGAGGTGGTGCTCGCATCACCGAGCGGCTCCCGCACGGAGCGCGGCTTCTCGATGGCTCTCGACGGCACGCTGGAGGGCAGATATCCCGGTGTCGCGCTGATCGTCGCGCGCGACAAGGACGGCCGCGTGCAGGGATTTCACCGCTATGCCACCGCGGGTCGACGGTGCGGATGTGACGCTCGACGTGCCATGGCGGCGCAGCGGCGCACCGAACGGTATCGACGAGCGGCTGTCCGTCGATATGATCGCCGCCGCGAGACAGCAAGGGGCGCAACGGCTGTCGCTTGCCTTTGCGGCGTTTCCAGAGATCTTCACCGACGAGCACCGAAACCTACCAAGGACCCTGGTATTCACGGCGGTCCATCTCGGCGATCCGCTGATCGCGCTGGAGTCGCTGTTCCGCTACTTGCGCAAGTTCCACGCGCTCGGCGATCGGCGGTATGTGATGGCAACACTCACGCAGGTGGTGCCGCTGCTGCTGGTGCTGCTGTCGCTCGAGTTCGTGCCGCGGCGACGACACCTGGCTAGGGCGTCGGTGGCGCAGTCGTCGTGAGCGTCACGCTGAATTTGTCCTCGACGCGCTTCTGAAATTGCTCCGCGCACCGCTGAACCGCTTCCTGGTCTGAACCGGCCTTCGACACGCAGTCGACATAATCGGTGGCGCCGACGTCTTTGAACATTCCGTACCAGATCGGGATGAAGACCAGTCCCAGCACGATCGCCAGAATGCCCAGCACGATGCCCGCGATCGCGACCCCACCGTTGGTGGCGTCCCCGCGTTTGACGCGGCCGCGCCCGACAAAGCCGATGATGATCGCGACCAATCCCAGGATGATGCCGCCGAAAACCGTCCAGCAGAACACCAGGCCGATGATCGCGACGATCAGCGCGGCGATGCCGAGCCCGTTTCTCGGCCCGATCGGCGGCGGGGTGAACCCCGAGTACGGCTGTGGTGGCGGTGGCGGGTAGCCGCCGGGGTACGCGCCGCCCGGCGGCGGTGGGTACTGCGCCGGCGGCGGTGGGTACTGCGGAGGATATTGGGGCTGTTGCGGATCGGTCATGACGCCGAACTGTCGCCCGCCGACGACGGTTCAGCCGGCTTCCTGAGGTCGGACACCGACTTGCCTGCCTTACGGATGCCGAACGCCGAGATGACCTCGAACACCCCGATGACCACCAGCCAGACACCGACCACGATGGCCAGGGTGAGGATCGATTCAAACGGCGATGCGATCACCACGACGCCGGCGATCAGGCTGATCACGCCGAGGAAGATCTGCCAGCCGCGGCCGGGCAGCGTGGGGTCGCTGACGGCGGCCACCGTAGTCGCGACCCCGCGGAAGACGAATCCGACGCCGATCCAGATGGCGAGAAGCAAAACTGCGTAGCCCTGTCCGAAATGGCGGAATGCGAGCACGGCGAGGATCAGCGCGGCCGCGCCACTGATGAATAGCAGGATCCTGCCGCCGGCGGTCACGTGCAGGCTGAACGCCATGATGACCTGAGAGATGCCGGTCACCAGCAGATACGCGCCGAACAGGATCGCCGCGACGAGGATCGAGATCCCCGGCCACGCGAGCACGATTGCGCCGAGGATGACCGACAGCACGCCGGACAGGAGCGCCGATTTCCAGAGGTGCGGCAACAGGGCGGGGGAAGCTTCGGTAGTCATGATCAAAGTGTTTCACAGTGCTAACCGCACCGATAAGCCTTTGCAAGCAACATGCGGCAGATTAAGCGTGACAGCACAATAAGCCGAAGCGCGGCGCAACGCCGTCTTCGTCGTTAGTGTTCCTTCCGTTAACTGCCCAATGCAGAAAGTAGAGGCAACCGTGGTAGGTGGATGGGAAATCCGTCGGGGGAAAACGTGGCGCATCGCAGCGATCTTTGCGGTGGCCAGCACTCTCGCCGTTTCGGGCTGCTCGGCCGGCAGCAATTCCGGGTCGAGCGGGTCGACGAGCGCGACATCGGGGGCGGCCGCGGAGAAAGTCGACGCGATCGCGAACACCGTGCCCGAGGACATCAAGTCGTCCGGGAAGCTGGTCGTCGGTGTGAACATTCCCTACACGCCCAACGAGTTCAAGGATCCGAGCGGAAAGATCGTCGGTTTCGACGTCGATCTGATGAACGCGGTCGCCTCGACGCTCGGCCTGACGGCGGAATACCGCGAGGCGGACTTCGCGAAGATCATCCCGTCGATTCAGGGTGGCACCTTCAACGTCGGGATGTCGTCGTTCACCGACACCAAGGAACGCGAGGCCACCGTCGATTTCGTTACGTACGGATCCGCGGGAATCCTGTGGGCGCAGCGTCCCGATAACCCTGTCGACCCGAACAACGCCTGCGGCAAGAAGGTCGCTGTGCAGGCCACGACGACAGAGGAGACCGAAGAGCTGCCCGCCAAGAGCAAGGCGTGCACGGACGCGGGCAAGCCTGCGATTCAGATCGTTTCGTTCGACGGCCAGGACGCGGCCACCAACGCCGTGGTGCTCGGTCAGGCCGACGCCATGTCGGCTGATTCTCCAGTGACCTTGTACGCCATCAAGCAGAGCAACGGAAAGCTGACGCAGGCCGGTGAGATCACCGATGCTGCGCCGTATGGCTGGCCGGTGAAGAAGGGGTCGCCGCTCGCCCAGTCGCTGAAGCAGGCGCTGGAGCATCTGATCGAGAGCGGCAAGTACAAGGA
Source organism: uncultured Actinomycetota bacterium (assembly GCA_963813275.1). Taxonomy (GTDB): domain Bacteria; phylum Actinomycetota; class Actinomycetes; order Mycobacteriales; family Mycobacteriaceae; genus Mycobacterium. The sequence goes on from CAWEYH010000014.1 coordinate 1,830,715, forward strand.
GATCGCCACCAACTGGGGCGTCGAAAAGGTGATGATCGACAAGCCCGTTATCAACGGCGCCATCAACTAGGTTCGGGATTCCAAAATGACTGATGTCGACACGCCGCCGGCCACCTCTCCAGCTGCGATCGATGCCGTTCCGCTGCGTCATCCGTGGCGGTGGGTGGCGGCGGTCGTCATCGTCATCCTGGTGTTCCTGTTCGTCTACGGCGCTGCCACTAACGACGCCTACAGATGGCACATCTTCGGGAAGTACGTCTTCAACGAGCGGGTGCTGCGGATCGGATTGGTAAACACTCTGCAGCTCACCATCTACTCGATGGTGCTGGCGATCGCGCTCGGCGTGATACTGGCCGTGATGCGGCTGTCGGCCAATCCGGTCTTCAAGTCGGTGTCGTGGGTTTACCTGTGGATCTTCCGCGGCACCCCGATATACGTACAGTTGGTGTTCTGGGGGCTGATCCCGACGATCTACGCGAAAATCCAGCTCGGTGTGCCGTTCGGGCCGTACGTTCTTCCAGCTCAATCTGCAGTCGCTATCAATCCCGTTTCTGTTGGCGATCCTTGGACTGGCGCTCAACGAGGCCGCCTACATGGCCGAAATCATCCGCGCGGGAATCAGTTCCGTGCCGGAAGGCCAGCTCGAGGCGTCGACGGCACTGGGCATGTCGTGGGGGATGGCGATGCGCCGCACCGTGCTACCGCAGGCGATGCGGGTGATCATCCCGCCGACCGGCAATGAAGTCATCAGCATGCTGAAGACCACATCGCTGGTCACCGCAGTGCCGTTCACCCTGGACCTGTACGGCATCACCTCACGCGAGATCGCAGCCCGCGAGTTCGAGCCGGTTCCCCTCCTGCTGGTGGCGGCGTTCTGGTACCTGATGGTCACAAGCATCCTGATGGTCGGCCAGTTCTACCTGGAGCGGTACTACTCGCGTGGCGCGTCGCGCAAGCTGACTGGCAAGCAGCTCGAGGCGCTGGCCAAGGCACAGCAGATGGGTGAGGCGGGGCACGTATGACACCGATGGTGAAAGCCGAACAGGTCTGCAAGAGTTTCGGCGCCTTGGAAGTCCTGAAGGGCATCACGCTTGACGTCGAGACGGGCCAGGTGCTGGTGATGGTCGGCCCGTCCGGCTCGGGCAAGTCGACGTTTCTGCGCTGCATCAACCATCTGGAGACCGTCAATGCCGGACGGCTGTACGTCGACGGCGACTTGATCGGCTATCGCGACAAAGGCAGCAAGCTGCATGAGATGTCACCCCGTGACGCCGCCAAGCAGCGACGCGATATCGGCATGGTGTTTCAGCACTTCAACCTGTTTCCCCATCGCACGGCCCTGGAGAACATCACCGAGGCCCCGATCCACGTCAAGGGCGTCAAGAAGGATGCCGCCGTGGCGCGCGGCAAGGATTTGCTCGAACAGGTCGGGATGTCGGAGAAGGCCGATGCCTATCCGGCGCAACTGTCCGGAGGCCAGCAGCAGCGCGTGGCGATCGCCCGGGCTCTGGCGATGAACCCCAAACTCATGCTCTTCGACGAACCCACCTCGGCGCTGGACCCCGAACTGGTCGGCGAGGTGCTCGAGGTGATGAAAAAGCTTGCCACCGAAGGCATGACGATGGTCGTCGTTACCCACGAGATGGGATTCGCCAGGGAGGTCGCCAACCAGCTCGTGTTCATGGACGGCGGCGTCGTCGTGGAGAGCGGGCCGCCCCGGGAGGTGCTCGCCAATCCGCAACACGAACGGACGAAGGCGTTTCTGTCCAAGGTGCTCTAGTTCTGATACCGGCAAGCGCACCGGATCCGGCCACCCCGCTGTGGCGGGCGGCGCAGGTGTTCCGGCTTGCTCAGTTGCCTTTACGCGCTCGGCTTCCAGATCGCGGTCAACGGCGACCTCGAGCGACCGGCGATCGGATGGCTGTTGTTCGCGGTGCTGATCGGGTGGAGCGCGGCCTGTGCGGTGGCCTATCTGAAGGGGTTCGGCCGCAGACTCGTCTGGGTGCTCGCCGAACTCGTGGTCGTGGTCGCGCTGGTCCTGTCCACCTTGTACGTCGCCTCCGAGCAGTGGGCGTTGAACAACCAGTCCTGGCCGACGACGCTGTGGGCCACGAACGCGACGATCTCCGCGGCGATCCTGCTCGGCCCGATCTACGGAATGCTCAGCGGCGTAGTGATTGTCGCGGCCAGCACGGTGGTCAAGGGCGTACTCAACTATGACCTCGGCCGCAACGCGACGGTGGTGATCGAGCTCGCGGTCGGGCTGGGCGTCGGGATGGCCGCGCAGACGGCGCGCCGCGCCCACGCCGAGCTCGAACGGGCCGCGCGGCTGACGGCGAGAACGGAGGAGCGCGAACGGCTGTCGCGACAGGTGCATGACGGCGCCATCCAGGTGCTCGCGCTGGTCTCCCGCCGCGGGCGCGAGATCGGTGGTGAGACAGCGGAATTGGCCGAACTGGCCGGCGAGCAGGAACGCGCCTTGCGGCGGCTGGTCAGCTCGGCGGACGTCGAACCGCGGCTGGGTGAGCTCGCCGATCTCGGTGCCCTGCTGCGGCGGCGGGCATCGGATCGGGTGTCGGTCAGCGTGCCGGCCGACCCGGTGCTGCTGGACGCGGACGTCGCGGAGGAGTTGGCTGCCGCGGCGGGCAACGCGCTCGACAACACGTCGCGCCCACGCGGGACCGGACGCCAAGGCCTACGTTCTGTTGGAGGATCTCGGCGACTCGGTCACCGTGAGCATTCGCGACGACGGCGTCGGGATTCCGGATGGCCGGCTTCAGGAAGCGGCGCGGGAAGGCCGGGTCGGGATCGCCAAATCGATTGTCGGACGGATGGATTGGCTGGGTGGCAGCGCAAAGCTGAACACTGGGCCGGGATGCGGGACGGAATGGGAGCTGACGATACCCCGACGGTGATGGTGGTCGACGACCACCCGATCTGGCGTGACGCGGTGGCCCGCGATCTGGCCGACGACGGCTTCAATGTGGTGGCCACGGCCGACGGCGTGGCGTCGGCGCGCAGGCGGGCTGCCGTCGTGAAGCCGGACGTCGTGGTGATGGACATGCGACTGCCCGACGGCGACGGCGCACAGGCCACCGCCGAGGTGCTCGCGGTGTCGCCGTCGTCGAAGATCCTGGTGCTCTCCGCTTCCGACGAACGTGACGACGTTCTGGAGGCCGTGAAGGCCGGTGCCACCGGCTATCTGGTCAAGAGCGCATCGAAAACCGAACTCGGTGACGCCGTGCGCGCGACCGCGGAGGGTCGCGCGGTGTTCACGCCCGGCCTGGCCGGCCTGGTGTTGGGGGAGTACCGCCGCATCGCGCAGGGCCCCGACTCGAGTTCGGCGCCAAGCCTGACCGAGCGGGAGACCGAGATCCTTCGCCACGTCGCGAAGGGCCTGACCGCCAAGCAGATCGCCGCGCGGCTGTCGCTGAGCCACCGCACCGTCGAGAACCATGTGCAGGCGACGTTCCGCAAGCTGCAGGTGGCCAACCGGGTCGAGTTGGCGCGCTACGCCATCGAACACGGCCTCGACGAATAGCCGTATCCGCAGCGCGGATTGCGTAGTCCTACTCATCCGCCGGGCACCCCGGCGTTGCGACCATACCGGCATGACCGCACCGCATCACGCCGTCGTCACCCGGCTTTCGGCGGAGTTCGCCGCGATGTCCGCAGCAGCTGGCCCGGGTCTCCGCCGACCTCACCGAACTCGATCGACTGCTGACCCAACGGCCGCCGGCCCCGCAGCCCGCACCGCAACCGGTGCCGACTCCACAGCCGTACCTGCCGCCCGTCGCCCATTACCCGCCCCCGCCCGCCCCGGCCGCCCCGCCGCCGCGGCTGACCCGGCCGCCCGCACCTGCGGCGCCGAGGACGCCGCGCGACTCGAACTGGATCGGCAAGGTCCTCGCCGTCGCCGGTGTCGCGGTCACGCTCATCGGTGTCGTTCTGCTGCTCGTGCTCGCCGCCCAGGCCGGCATCCTGCGACCCGAGATCCGCGTCGGCGCGGGCGCTCTGCTGGCCGGGGCACTGGTCGCCGTCGCGGCTCGGCTCAACGCGCCGCCCCGGCGGACGGGTCGGCGCGATCGCGTTGGCGGCCACCGGCATCGCCGCGGCGTACATGGACGTCATCGCCGTCACGACGATCTACGACTGGGTGCCCGCACCCGTCGGCCTCGTGCTCGCCGCCGTGATCGGCGGCGGCGGCCTCACCCTGGCCCGACGCTGGGACTCGCAGCAGCTCGGCCTGCTGGTGCTGGTGCCGCTGATCGTGCTTGCTCCGATCGTCACCGATGGCATCACGCATGCTGCTCATCGCCTTCATGCTGGCCATCTCGGCCGCATCGCTGCTCGTCCAGCTCGGCAAGGACTGGATCTGGCTGCATGCAGCCCGGATCGCCGCCCCGACTCTCGCGCTCCTCGTCGCTCTCGTGGCGGCCCGCATCGGCGACGGCAACGACGCCTGGCTGGCCGGCGACATGCGGCATCGCCGCCGTGCTCGCCATCGCCGGTGCACTGATCCTGCTGCCGTCCACCGGCAACCAGGCCGTGATGGCGCTGTTGACCACGGCAGGCGCGCTGCCGGTGCTGTGCGCGTCGATGGCCCTCGCGCCGATCGTCGCCGCGCTGATGGCCGCCGGTCTGGCCGGGACGCTGCTCGCGATCGTGCTCGTCGGCGACCGCATCCCCGGAGTCTCGAAGCTCGTCCGGCAGATCTGGTCGGCCGCATCGGCGGTGTCGGCCCTGATCGCGGTCACGGTCGCCTTCGACGGCGAGGTCGCAGCACCGGTGCTGCTGGCGATGGCCGTCGTGGTCGCCGTCGCGGGCCGTCGCGACGACGTCGCACGCGTCGTGGCCATCGGATTCGGCGTTGTCGGCGGACTTCTCTACGTCAGCTATGCACCGCCGACGTCGTTGGTGCGCGCGACCTTGCTGTCGACACCCGACGCGGTCGCCGTGCTCGCGTCCAGCATCCTGCTGATCGCCGCCGTCGTCGCGATCGTCTGGTCGTGGGACGGGCGCGGCGTGGTCGACAGCGATGCCGTCCGGGTTCTGCTGGCCAGCCTGTCGGTGGTCGTCGTCTACGCGGTGACCACCTTCACCGTCACGGCCGGGGTGCTGGCCGGCGGCGAGAGCGGCGGATTCTTCGCAGGTCACATGGCCGCGACAATCTGCTGGATCGCGATGGCCGCTGCGCTGTTCGTGTTCGCGGCCCGGCGGCCCCGCGACGACCGGTCGCTGCCGATCGCCGGTGGGCTGGCGCTGGTCGCAGGCTCGATGGCCAAGTTGTTCCTGTTCGACCTCGGCACGCTCGACGGCATGTTCCGCGTCGCGGTGTTCATCGTCGTCGGGTTGGTACTGCTCGGAATGGGGGCGGGCTATGCCCGGCTGCTGGCCCAGCAGGATCAGCGGGGGGTGTGACGCCACTCACGACCTGATCTGGAGTGATTCCAATTTAGGGAACGTTGGACCAGGCATGAGCACACAGACATCGCATCGTCGTACCGAAGCCGAAATCCAGAACTTCGAGGCGTCCACCGAGCTCAGCGCGAGCCTGCAGCGCGTCCTGGTCGACCTCATCGAACTCCACCTGCAGGGCAAGCAGGCGCACTGGAACGTCGTCGGAACCAACTTCCGGGACCTTCATCTGCAGCTCGACGAACTCGTCGACTTCGCACGGGAGGCCAGCGACACCATCGCCGAGCGGATGCGCGCGCTCGACGCGGTTCCCGACGGTCGCTCCGACACCGTGGCCGCGGCCACGTCGCTGCCGCAGTTCCCGGCGCTACGAGCACGCCACCGGAGAGGTCGTCGACCTCATCACCGCGCGGACGTACGCGACCGTCGACACCATCCGTACCGTGCACGACTCGGTCGACGCGGAGGATCCCAGCACGGCCGACATCCTGCATCAGCTCATCGACGGGCTGGAGAAGCTGGCCTGGCTGATCAAGTCGGAGAACCGCAAGGTCTAACGCCTGCGTTGTTCTCGGCCAAGCGGGTACTCCACGCCGCGTGACTGTGACAAGGGATATCCGCGCCTCGCGTCAGCAGGTGTGGGATGTGATGGCCGACGGTTGGACGTATTCGCAGTGGGTCGTCGGCAACAGTCGGATGCGCGCGGTGGATCCGAACTGGCCCGCTGCGGGCTCGACCATCCGGCATTCGATCGGAGTCTGGCCGCTGGTGATCAGCGACGAGACGGTGGCCGAGAATAGCGTGCCGCTGGAGGAGCTGGTTCTGCACGCCAAGGGCGGACTCTTCGGTGGCGCGCGAGTTATCTTGCGGCTCAGCGACATTCCGGATGGCTGCCGGGTCGAGATGGAGGAGTTCCCGATCAGCGGACCAGCTGCCCTATTGCCGAGCCGACTGTCGGACATCGCCGTGTGGCCGCGCAACCGGGAGTCGCTCTGGCGCCTGGGCGCACTGGCTCAACGGCTCAAACCGACTGAGCTGTCGGGCCGTTGACCGACTGCAGTTCTGCTTCGTGCGAGGCGCGTCGCCGTTGCGCCGGCCCACCAGATACCAGGTGTGCATGAGGCCCTTGCCCTTGATGTCGATTTCGCCGCGCTCTTCGAGCTCGTAGTCGCCCTTGAGCCGGTCATACACCGACTGCGGCACCTGGATCCGGCCCTCGACGTCGGTGGACTCCATCCGTGATGCGACGTTCACCGCGTCGCCCCACACGTCGTAGAAGAACTTGCGCGCACCGACCACGCCCGCGACCACGGGTCCGGCCGCCAGTCCGATGCGCAGCGGAACCTCCCGGCCCTGCGGGTCTTTCAGGTTCGCAACCGCCTCGGCCATGTCCAGAGCGAGACAGGCGAGCGCCTGCAGGTGATCCGGCCGCGGCTTCGGCACACCGCTGACCACCATGTACGAGTCGCCGCTGGTCTTGATCTTCTCCAGCCCGTGTCGGTCGACGAGGGCGTCCAGATCGGTGTACAGCGTGTCGAGGAACCGGACCAGCTCGGTGGGTGCTGTGTCGCTGGCCCACTTCGTGTATCCGGCGATATCGGCGAACAGGATCGACGCGTCGTCGTACTTGTCGGCGATGATGGTGCGCGTCGGGTCCTTCAGCCGGCTTGCGATGGACGCCGGCAGAATGTTCGCGAGCAGTGACTCGGATCGCTGGTACTCGGCCTCCATCGCCTTTTCGGCGCGGTCGATTTCGCGCATCGCGTAAAAGACCGTGGCCACCACCATGACGGCCGAGAAGACGGCGGAGCTGACGAAGCCGACCGTGAGCGACCAGTGCGGCCCCAGGCCCCTGTCGTTGGGAACGAGGAGCTCCAAAGCGATGGTGGCCGCGACGCCGATGGCCACGATCGTCGACGCCAGGACGATGCGTTCCACCCCGAAGACCAGAACGACGAGGGTGGCCGACACCAGGAAGTAGAACTGCACGCCCGAGCCGGTCCCGATGGTGTAGCAGATGAACCCGACGAAAAGGTACGCGAGCAAGAAGAACGCCAGCGGGGCGATCAGCTCACCGAACCGGTACAGCAGCGGGACGGTGGTGAAGATCGCGGCGAACGAGATGTTGAGGACGCCTATCCACCAAACGTGGCCGCCGAGGGTCAATTGGAAGATCCCGAAGGCGAGGGAGATGGCGGCGCCGATCCACGTTGCGATCTTGAGGACCCGCAGTCGGCTCGCGACGCTCTCGGCATAGAACTGCGTCCGCGCGGGCACCGGGCTCTTCAGTGCCAGCTCGGGCATGCAGACCGATCGCGCCTTGCGGCCCATGGCAAGAGCCTACTTTGCCGGACCCACCGATGACCTGCTTATATCGCGGGCGTAAGTAACGGATGCGACAATTCGGCGCCATGTTGTAAAGTTGCCCCCTCGCTAGTCGTGGGGGCTGATGCGTGGACCGGACGTGGGTACGTGGGGCGGCGTTCAGTTGCGCGTTCGCCTGTGGGGCCCTGATCGTCGGCCCTGGCATCGCCGGTACCCCGACCGCGCACGCATTCCTCGGTTTCGGACCGGACTTGCTGGACATCTTCGGCAACGACAACAAGTCCAAGCAGCACCACCCACATCCCGCCGCTGACGCAGGTGCGCAGGGGTCGCGCACCATGGCGAGTGCCGCGGCGGCCGAGGCGGCGCCTCCAGAGGCGAAAATCGGCAGCGAACCGGTCAGCGCCAGCCGTGTCAGCGCGCCAGCGAGCGTCGCCGCCACCAGTGCTCCCGAAAGCCTCGGCCAGGTCAGCGTTCCCGAGAGTGTCGGCCGTGGCGGGGCCGGCGGTGGCGTGGTGCCCCGCACGATTGGCGCGGGCCGGGCGTCGAACCTGGCGCCGGTGCCGTCAGCCCCGGTCACCCGCAACATTGTGATTCGAGGGCTGCCGGGCAGCGCGGGTACGCCTGCGCCGGCGTTCGTGCCGCCCGCGCTGCAGAGGGCGCCCGTCACCGTGCCGCTGGCCGCGCCGCCGCCGACCCCGCAACTCCCCGAGGGCAGGCCTGCGCCAAGCGGGCCTCCAGCGCCGACCCCCCAATCGCCGCTTGCGAAAGACCCAGGCGCACACAGTGTTTCAGGTGCGGAGCGGATACCGGACTCCTTCCGGGTGGGTTATGCGGAGTACCTGAGATCCGCCAGCACCAGCGATCTCTTCGTGGCGGCGTTGCCCGGTGTCGCTGGGATAGCGGGTTTCACGCTGGTCGGCGCATATGCGGGATACCGCCAGGCCCGCGCACTGAAGGCGGCCCTGCTGGCGCCTGTGCCTACCCGCGTGCTGCTCTGACAACAGGTGTAGTACCGCCGAACAGCGGGTACCACTTACTAGCAAACTGTCGGGTGAGGCTTGAACAGAATCGATCGAGCATGAATGGGCCGTTGATGCGAAGCGCGATCGGATGTGCGATCGCCTGTGGTGCCGTGGTAGCCGGACCGTCGATCGCCGGCATCGGGGTCGCGAAGGCAGACCTGCTCGGCGTCGGTGGCGGGAACGTCAATGTCCTCGGTGTCGACGTGTTGGGCGGCGGCCAGGGAGCGCGCAGCGGATCCGCTGCCGGGCGGGTATCGAGCCTGCCGGCCGTCTCAACCGCGCCGAGCACGCGCAACGTCGTCATCCGAGCGAAACCTGAAGCAGCACAGGTAGATCCGAAGTTTTCGGCGGCGTCGTTCGACACCGTCGCCGCAGCGCCCGCCGTCGCGCTGGGTGCACCGATCGCGGGGCCGCTCCCAGCCGCTATGGGTTCGCAGATACCCGAGGCCGGTCCGTTGTCCGTATCGCCGCCAGCAGCCCCTGCCGTGCGCGTACCGGCGCCGGACGCGGTCCCGGTGCCGTCGACTGTCGAGCCTGGCCCGGGGCGTCAGGTCGCCGCACCTGCCGACCGTTTCTCGCCAGCGGCCAAAATCCCGGACTCGTTCCGGGTCGGGTACGCCGAATACCTGCGAGCCGCCACGACGACCGACCTGTTCGTCGCGGCATTGCCGGGCGTGACGGGTATCGCGGGGTTCACCCTGGTCGGCGCGTATGCGGGCTATCGTCAGGCCCGTGCCGTGCAGGTGGCCCTGCTGGCCCCGGCGCCGACGAGTGTTCTGCTGTAGCGAAAACGGTGCCCTCGGTGGGATTCGAACCCACACTGTCTGGGTTTTGAGTCCAGTTCCTCTGCCAGTTGGGATACGAGGGCGCGTGTTGCGGTTTCCCACCATAGAGGATCCCCCGAGGTCGCTGACTTGACCCGCGACCGCCACAATGGCACCCATGACCGGCTCAACGATTGACGATGCCAAGCCGCACCGTGTTCTCGTCGCAGAGGACGAAGCACTCATCCGGCTCGATCTGGCCGAGATGTTGCGTGAGGAGGGCTATGAGGTCGTCGGCGAGGCCGGCGACGGGCAGGAAGCGGTCGAGCTGGCGGAGAGCCTCAAGCCCGACCTGGTCATCATGGACGTCAAGATGCCGCGCCGCGACGGCATCGACGCGGCGTCGGAGATCGCCGCCAAGCGCATCGCTCCGATCGTGGTGCTCACCGCCTTCAGCCAGCGCGAACTCGTCGAGCGGGCCCGCGACGCGGGCGCGATGGCCTACCTGGTCAAGCCGTTCTCCATCACCGACCTGATACCGGCCATCGAGCTGGCGGTCAGCCGGTTCAGCGAGATCAGCGCGCTCGAAAACGAGGTGGCGACGCTGTCGGATCGGCTGGAGACGCGCAAGCTCGTCGAACGCGCCAAGGGTTTGCTCCAGAGCAAGCATCAGATGACCGAACCCGAGGCGTTCAAGTGGATTCAGCGTGCTGCGATGGACCGCCGTACGACCATGAAACGGGTTGCCGAGGTTGTGCTGGAGACGCTCGATGCGCCCGAGGACGCCGCGCCGTCGGGCTAGCAATACCCGGAAAACGCGCACTACGGCGATGCGTTGGCTATGTTCTACCTGCCGAGGAAAACATTGACCCGGAGGTGAAACGTGCGCGGTCGCGTGGCACGAAGTGCAGTCGCACTTGGTAGCGCAGGACTCGTGGTACTCAGCTTGGCCGGCTGCCAGCAGTCCAAGCCCCAAGAGGACACAGCTCAGACCAACTTGAAGATCGTCGAGCAGGTACAGATCGACGAGAACGGTGCGGAGGTCAAGGCGGCGGAAGGCGCTGCGCCCGCCGATCCCGCCGGGGACGGCAAGGCCAACTGCCCGCCGGTGTCCATCGCGATGGCCGGCGCCCTCAACGGCCCCGACGCCGCACTCGGCATCAACATCAAGAACGGCGTGCAGCTGGCCATCGACAAGCACAACGCCGCCAATCCCGGCTGCCAGGTTCAGCTCAAGCCGTTCGACACCGAGGGCGACCCGCAGAAGGCAACGGCGATCGCGCCGCAGATCGTCGACGACCAGTACACCATCGGCCTTGTCGGCCCGGCGTTCTCCGGCGAGACGAAGGCCACCGGCGGCGTCTTCGACCAGGCCGGACTGGTCGCCGCCACGGCGTCGGCGACGAATCCCGACGCTCAGCCAGAACGGCTGGAAGACGTTCTTCCGCGGCCTGGCCAACGATGCCGTGCAGGGCCCGTCGGTCGCGAACTACATGAAGAACGCGCTCGGCTACAAGAAGGTCTGCGTGATCGACGACAGCACCGACTACGGCCTCGGCCTGGCCACCGCCGTCCGCGACACCCTCGGACCGGTCGCCGACTCGTCGTGCAACATCTCGGTGAAGAAGGGCGACAAGGACTTCTCCGCCGCGGTGACCCAGGTCAAGGGCGTCAGCCCGGACGCCGTGTTCTACAGCGGCTACTACTCTGAGGCGGCACCGCTGGTCCAGCAACTCAAGGACGGCGGCTTCAAGGGCACCTTCGTCAGCGCCGACGGCACGAAGGATCCCGCAGTTCGTCAGCCAGGCCGGTGAAGCGTCCAAGGGTGCGATCCTGTCCTGCCCGTGCGGCCCGGCAACCGGCTCGTTCGCCGACGAGTACAAGAAGAAGTTCAACACCGACGCCGGCACCTACAGCGCCGAGGGCTATGACCTGGGCACCATCCTGGTCAAGGGCATCGACTCGGGCGCCATCACCCGGCCCGCGCTGCTGGACTTCGTGAAGAACTACAACGGTCAGGGCGTGGCTCGCAAGTACCAGTGGACACCCACCGGTGAGCTGACCACCAACCTGATCTGGATCTTCAAGGTTCAGTAACCCGCAGCGAGACGCGTCCGAGACCGTAAGGCTCGGACGCGTTTTCGCTAGCGGCCGTATTCGCTAGGAGCCGCCACCGGATGAGTGGGATCGTCCATCAGTGCGTCGACCAGTACGCCTGCCTGGCTGCCAACATCAACTTCAACCTCGAGAACCTGCGAACCGGCTTCTGGCAGTTGACGATCGACGGCCTCTCGTGGGGCGCGATCTACGCGCTGGTGGCGGTCGGCTACACGTTGGTGTTCGGTGTGCTGCGACTGATCAACTTCGCGCACTCCGAGATCTTCATGCTCGGTATGTTCGGCACCTACTTCGCGCTCGACATCATCCTGGGCTTCACGCCCGAGCGGCAACGCCTACAACAAGGGCATCGCGCTGACGATGCTTGTATCTGGCGATCGCGATGTTGTTCGCGATGCTGGTTTCCGGTTCGGCCGCAGTCGGATTGGAGTTCATCGCCTACCGGCCGCTGCGAAGACGCAACGCGCGCTCGCTGACGTTCCTGATCACCGCGATCGGCATGTCGTTCGTGCTGCAGGAGTTCGTGCACTTCGTTCTGCCCAAGCTGCTCAAGGGTTATGGCGGCAGCAATGCGCAGCAGCCGATCATCCTGGTTCAGCCGAAGACGCAGTTCACGATCTTCGGTGCCACGGTCTCCAACGTCACGATCGTGATCATCGTGGCGGCACTGGTGCTTCGCGGTGCTGACCGATATCGCGATCAACCGGACGAAGTTCGGCCGCGGTATCCGCGCCGTCGCGCAGGATTCGACCACCGCCACGTTGATGGGTGTCTCCCGCGAGCGCATCATCATGACGACCTTCCTGATCGGCGGCCTGCTCGCCGGCGCCGCGGCGCTGCTGTACACCCTCAAGGTGCCGCAGGGAATCATCTATTCCGGCGGATTCCTGTTGGGCATCAAGGCATTCTCGGCCGCGGTGCTCGGCGGCATCGGCAACCTCCGCGGTGCGCTGCTCGGCGGTCTGATGCTGGGCATCATGGAGAACTACGGCCAGGCCGTCTTCGGCACCCAGTGGCGCGACGTGGTCGCGTTCGTGCTGCTCGTTCTGGTGCTGCTGTTCCGGCCGACCGGGATACTCGGTGAGAGCCTCGGGAAGGCACGAGCATGAGCAGCAGCGAGAAGCCGAAGGCGGATCGCGCGTCGACGTGGACGGATCGCCTATTGGCGCCGGGCGACGGCCTGCGGCAGTGGTGGGACGGCTTGCCCCGGGTGCAGAAGTGGGTCTTCGGCGTGCTGCTGTTCGGCGCGGTCGCTCTGCTGCCGCTCTACACCCCGCCGTTCCTGAACACGCCGGGCATCAGCTTCGGCGGCACGATGGCGCAGTTCGCCATGGTCGCGATCATCGCGATCGGCCTCAACGTCGTGGTCGGCCAGGCCGGCCTGCTCGACCTCGGCTACGTCGGCTTCTACGCCGTCGGCGCCTACACCGTCGCGCTGCTCACCAGCCCGGACAGCCCGTGGAACAAGGTGGGCCCCAACGGGTTCTTCAGCACGCCGTGGGCGTGGCTGTCGTGCGTGCCGCTGGCCATGGCGTTCACCGCGCTGGCCGGCCTGATCCTCGGCATCCCGACGTTGCGGTTGCGCGGCGACTACCTGGCGATCGTCACGCTCGGGTTCGGCGAGATCATCCGGCTGATGGCCGACAACCTGGCCGACATCACCAACGGCCCGCGCGGCCTGAACGAGGTGGCGTTCCCGCGTGTGGGGGAGAGCGAGAAGCTGCCCGAGGGCGTGTTCTCCAGTGCGCAACTCGACGGGTCACGCGAACTACGGCACCTGGTGGTTCTGGCTCGGCCTGATCCTCATCGTGATCATCCTGCTGCTCGTCGGCAACCTGGAGCGCAGCCGGGTCGGCCGCGCGTGGATCTCCATCCGGGAGGACGAGGACGCCGCGGAAGTGATGGGCGTCAACACCTTCCGGTTCAAGCTGTGGGCGTTCGTGATCGGCGCGGCGATCGGCGGCCTGTCCGGTGCGCTGTACGCGGGCAGGTGCAGTACGTCGCGCCGCCGACCTTCAACATCATCAACTCGATGCTGTTCCTGTGCGCGGTGGTGCTCGGCGGGCAGGGCAACAAGCTGGGCGTGATCTTCGGCGCGTTCATCATCGTCTACCTGCCCAACCGCTTGCTGGGTGTCGAGTTCCTCGGCATCAATCTCGGTGACTTGAAGTACCTGTTCTTCGGGCTCGCTCTGGTGGTGCTGATGATCTTCCGGCCGCAGGGCCTGTTCCCGGCCCGCCAGCAGCTGCTGACCTACGGCAGAGCGGCACGCGACCTGCTGCGCGCCGCGCCAGGCGAAAAGGAGCCGGCCGCATGACCGCGCCGCTGCCCGGCGCACAGGAGTCCATCGAGGAACTGGCGGGCGTGCATCGCGAGATTCACGCCGCCGAGGGCGAAACGCTCCTGCAGACAAAGGATTTGACGGTCAAGTTCGGCGGCCTGACCGCGTTGGACTCGGTGACGTTCGACATCCGCCGCGGCGAGATCCTCGGCATGATCGGGCCCAACGGCGCCGGCAAGACCACCTGCTTCAACGCGATCACCGGGGTCTACCGGCCGAGCTCCGGCTCGGTGATCTTCGACGGGGCGCCGCTCGGCCGCATCAAGCGGCACCAGATCACCCGCAAGGGCATCGCCCGCACCTTCCAGAACATCCGGCTGTTCGGCGAGATGACCGCGCTGGAGAACGTCATGGTCGGCACCGACGCCCGGCACAAGACATCGGTGCCCGGGGCGCTCGTGCGCACGCCCGCGTCATCGCCGCGAGGAGAAGTCGGCGATCGAACGCTCCGCAGCCCTGCTGCATTTCGTCGGCATCGCGCACCGCGGCGAGGAGAAGGCGAAGAACCTGCCCTACGGCGACCAGCGGCGCCTGGAGATCGCCCGCGCGCTGGCGACCGAGCCCAAACTGCTGTGCCTCGACGAGCCGGCCGCCGGCTTCAACCCGAGCGAGAAGGCGGCGCTGATCGACCTCATCCGCAAGATCCGCGACGACGGCTACACGGTGCTGCTCATCGAGCACGACATGCGACTGGTGATGGGTGTCACCGACCGGATCGTGGTGCTGGAGTTCGGCCGCAAGATCGCCGACGGTCTGCCCGCCGAGATCCGCGAAGACCCGAAGGTCATCGCCGCTTACCTGGGGGTGCCCGATGACGAACAGTCCTGACGCAGACGACCGGCCCGATCCTGCTCGAGGCCCGCGACATCGTCGTGCACTACGGGCGGATCCAGGCGCTGCACGGGGTTTCGCTGGTGGTGCGCCAGGGCGAGCTGGTGACGCTGCTGGGCTCCAACGGGGCGGGCAAGACCACCATCATGCGCGCGATTTCGGGCCTGCGGCCGCTGACGTCGGGGTCGGTGTGGTTCGAGGGCAACGACATCACCCGGGTCAAGGCGCACCGCCGGGTGACCGACGGCCTGATCCAGGCACCGGAGGGCCGCGGCGTCTTCCCCGGCATGACCGTCACCGAGAACCTCGAAATGGGTTGCTACGGACGAAAATTCGCCTCAAAGGCCGAGCACAAGGAGCGCCTCGACTGGGTGCTGGAGACGTTCCCGCGGCTCGCCGAACGCAAGAACCAGGTCGGCGGCACGCTGTCCGGGGGCGAGCAGCAGATGCTGGCGATCGGTCGCGCGTTGATGGCCCGCCCTCGGGTGCTGCTGCTCGACGAGCCGTCAATGGGGCTGGCGCCCATGGTGATATCGCAGATCTTCAAGATCATCGCCGACATCAACTCGCAGGGCACCACGGTGCTGCTCGTCGAGCAGAATGCCCAGCAGGCCCTGACGCGCTCGGACCGCGCGTACATCCTGGAGACGGGCCAGATCACCCGCGAGGGCAAGGCCCGAGAGTTGTTGGAGGACGACAGCATCCGCGCCGCCTACCTCGGCGTCGCCTAGCACCGCTGGCTTCCCGCGCTCCCGCACCGCACCCCTCTCCTCCCGCGACCGTGCGTGTCTGCAGGCGACACGCCGCTGAATAGGCCGAGTCTGTGCACGCTCGTGGCGGGCCAATCCTCGGAGAGGCTCTTAGCAGGCGACGGCGGCGCTGGACGATCGCCTCCTCTGGCCCGCTGAGCGTGCACAAAATCGGGTTCTAGTTCCGATGCCGTCCACGAAGGGTTGCGGCTCAACGGCTTCGACGGCGGCCATGGCGCAGGCTCAGCGGGCGACGATAACCGACGAGCCGTGTCCGAACAGGCCCTGGTTGGCCGTGACGCCGACCCTGGCGCCCTCGACCTGGCGGCCGGTGGCCTGGCCTTTCAACTGCCAGGTGAGCTCGCAGACCTGCGCGATGGCCTGCGCCGGGATCGCCTCGCCGAAGCAGGCCAGCCCGCCTGACGGGTTCACCGGAATCCGGCCGCCGATGGTCGTTGCGCCGCTGCGCAGCAGCGCCTCGGCCTCGCCCTTGTCACACAGCCCGAGATGCTCGTACCAGTCGAGCTCCAGCGCGGTGGACAGGTCGTACACCTCGGCGAGGCTGAGGTCCTCGGGACCGATGCCCGCCTCGGCGTAGGCCGCGTCGAGGATCTGGTCCTTGAACACCCGCTCCGGCGCCGCCACCGCAGCGGTGGAATCGGTTGCGATGTCGGGTAATTCGGGCAGATGCTGGGGATACTGCGGTGTCTGCAGGCTGACGGCTCGCACCGACGGCACACCCTCGACGGAACCCAGGTGTTTCTCGGCGAACGATTTGCTCGCCACGATCAGCGCCGCCGCGCCGTCGGACGTCGCGCAAATATCAAGCAGCCGAAGCGGATCCGACACCACAGGGCTGGCAAGCACGTCCTCGACCGAGCTTTCCTTGCGGTACCGGGCATTCGGGTTGTCCAGCCCGTGCTTGGCGTTCTTCACCTTCACCTGCGCGAAGTCTTCCAGCGTCGCACCGTAGAGGTCCATCCGCCTGCGCGCCAGCAGCGCGAAGTACACCGTGTTGGTCGCGCCGATCAGATGGAAGCGCTGCCAGTCGGGATCGTTCTTGCGCTCACCGCCGACCGGCGCGAAGAAACCCTTCGGCGTGGTGTCGGCACCGATCACCAGCGCCACGTCGCAGAATCCGGCGAGGATCTGAGCCCTGGCACTCTGCAGCGCCTGCGAGCCGCTGGCGCACGCCGCGTAGCTGGACGTGACGGGGACACCGTTCCAGCCGAGCTTCTGCGCGAACGTCGCACCCGCGACGAAACCGGGGTAGCCGTTTCGAATGGTGTCTGCGCCGGCCACCAGCTGGATCTGTCGCCAGTCCAGACCGGCCTCCGCCAGAGCCGCACGCGCGGCAACGACGCCGTATTCGGTGAAGTCACGGCCCCACTTGCCCCACGGGTGCATGCCCGCACCGAGGATGTACACGGGTTCGGGGCTCATGCGATCCTCCAGGCGTAGACGATGCGCTCGACGCCGTCGTCGTCGGTGAACAGCGGCATGGTCGTCAACTCCATCTCCATGCCGACCTTGAGGTCTGCGGCCAGCGTGCCCTCGACGACCTTGCCCAACACGATCAGACCCTCGTCCGCGAGTTGCACCGCGGCCACGGCGAACGGTTCGAACGGATCCGGCGCCGGGTAGGGCGGCGGCGGCGCGTACCTGTTCTCGGTGTAACTCCACAGCGTGCCCCTGCGCGACAGCGGCACCTGAGCGAGGTCGTCGCCGTCACAGGCCGGGTTGGGGCAGTTGTTCGGCGCGCGGCGGGAACACGTAGGTGCCGCACTGATGACATTTGCCGCCGATCAGATACGGCTGCCCGGAGCCGTCGGTGGCGAACCACCCGTCGATCGCGGGTTTCGTAGAAGCTGACACGCGGTCAGCGTACCGAGTCGGGCGACGAAACTGAAACGTGTTCCAGTTTCGTCGTCGGCGACGAGTTTGGGATCGGTAGCGACCCGGCCCGTGTGCACTCGTGCGGGAGTAGCTTCCCGGCCACGAGGTCTGGGAGCCCGAAGAACGGAGATAGCGATGGGACTCTTCAACAAGGCCAAGCAAGCCGCCCAGGGCATGGTGCACGTGCAGGGCGCGGGGCCGATCGACCCCGCCATCATGGGCGGGCCGTCAACCCGCTCGGTGGCCGCCGACGACCCGATCTGGCAGCCCATCAACGGGATCTCGTTGCAGGACTACGCGAAACTGGCCCGTGATGCGCAGGCCCGCGGCATCAACGACGAGGCGGGCATGATCACGCTTGCGCAGGAGCGCGGGTGGAACCCGGCGGACACCAAGGCGGCGCTCGACGGTTGGGTGCAGCGCATGGGCCAGTCGATGGCCGTCGGGCAACAGTTCCGCAAGTTCCTCGGATACTGAGCGCTGGCGAACGGTGCGGGCCTGCGCGCCACCCTCAGTGTCGACGGTGTGTGGCAGGTCGGGTCGTACATGAACATGTCGCCCGTCATTCGAATCCAGGGCAGGGTTGCGCGCGAGGACGGAGCCGCGCCCTACGGCGCCGTCTTCGACGAGGTCGTCGCCCAGATGCACGCCGGCAGGGTGCAACCGGGTGCCACGCTCTCGGTGTTCGTCGACCCGCAGAACCCGCATGACATGACGATCGACTGGATCCGAACCGGTCAGCTCTGAGCGGCCTCGAGCAGGATGCGCAGCAGATCGTCCGGGTTGTCCAGCATCAGGTTGTGCGCACCGTCGAGTTCGTGGACGTTCCAGTTCGGGTCGTCCTTGACGCGCTCGTATGACGGTCGAAGCGGCGAATCTCCCGGCCATTTCAGCGCATAGACGAAGTCGCGGCGCCGGAACCGGTTCAGGTCGCGGCTGGCCGACCTGCGCGACAGAACGCTCATCGCCTTGCCCGTCGGTGCGGGCATCCGTCACCAGTTCGGACAGCGCATGTGCGAGGGCGGGCGTCACACCGAGGATCGCGTTCGAGGCCAGCACGCCGCTGGCGCTGGCCGACCTGGCCGAACGTGGACTGGGCGTCGCGATAGTGCCCGCGTCGGTGCCGCGGGGTCGCAAGGGATTGCACGCATTGGCGATCGTCCCGGAGATCCGGGGGCGGCTGGTCCTGGGGTGGCGGTCGGTGGGCCCGGTCAGCCCGGCGGCACGCGTTCTGGTCGATCGTGCCCGACGGCTACTGGCGTGAGAATCACCGGCATCCGTCGCCCGAGAAGTCGCTGAACCTGCCTGAGTCGTGTTCGAGCGGAAGCCGTAGTGAGGTCACCAGATAGCTCACGGTGCGATATGTTCCGGCAAGCATGATCAGCTCGATGATCGCCTCGGCGCTGAAGGTTGAACTGAGTTCTTCCCACAGTCCGTCGTCGACGGTGCACTGCCGGTGCAGACAGTCGCACAACCGGATCAGCAATCGGTCGTCGTCGGACCAGCAGGCGTCGTCGGGGCCACCGAACGTCAACGACGCGACTTGGTCGGCGGTCAGGTCCGCTTTCGCGGCGAAGGCCGCCACGTGCACGCCCCATTCGTACTCTGCGCCACAGGAGGCGGTGACCCGGTCGATGACGATCTCGCGTTGACGCAGGGTGAGGTGGCCGCGATCCAACAGACCCGCATCGAAGAATTTGAAGAACAGTCGGCGATCCCTGGCCATCGTCGTGAACAGGAGCAGCGGCGGCTTGCCGCGCATGACGGAGTCGATCGCCTGACGCATGTCGTCGGGCAGTGGTTGCGGCGCCGGGCTGATGCGCCCGTGGGCCCGTTGGTCAATGTTCATGCTGGTGCTTTCTCGATTGATGCTACAAAATATGGAGCATGACAACGCCTCGAAGGGGTGCGCCGGTGCGCGGGTCGACGTCGGGGCGGCCGATAATGGTCGCCCTCGACGTCTTGGGCCGGCGCGGTGCACTCCGTGTGCTGTGGGAGTTGCGCGGTGAGCCGTTGACATTCCGCGCCCTGCAAGCGGCAGCCGAGATGAATCCCGGCTCGCTCAATACCCGCATCAAAGAACTCCGCGCGATGAATGTCGTCGACCGTTGCGACGAGGGCTATCTCCTGACGAAGCAGGGGCGATCGCTGATGACGGCTCTCGAGCCGTTGCAGGCCTGGGCCGACGGGTGGGCACGGCACGCGGATCGCTGAGCGGCCGACTTCGCCTGTGGGCGCGGCTGTTTCGGATGTCGCGGTCATATGGCCCCTTTCGGTCGTCAACGGCAAGCGCTACAGTTTTCATAGCGCTGCTCCAGGGTACCTCGGAGTGCTATAAAAAGTAAAGCAGCACGCCGTCGCGGGCGAGCACATGCGTGTCGGACTCGATGCCTAGAGTTGTGTCCGTGAGTCCCGCCAACACTGCGGCCCAGACCAAGCCCAGCGCCGATCCGCAAGCGGAGTCCAAGCCGACATTGATGCTGCTGGACGGCAATTCGCTGGCCTTCCGGGCGTTCTACGCACTGCCTGCGGAGAACTTCAAGACCCAGGGCGGCCTGACCACCAACGCGGTGTACGGGTTCACCGCGATGCTGATCAACCTGCTGCGCGACGAGCAGCCCAGCCACATCGCGGCCGCGTTCGACGTGTCCCGTCAGACGTTCCGATTGGAGAAGTACCCCGAGTACAAGGCCGGCCGGTCGTCGACACCCGACGAGTTCCGCGGCCAGATCGACATCACCAAGGAGGTGCTCGGCGCGCTGGGCATCACGGTGCTCGCGGAACCGGGGTTCGAGGCCGACGACGTCATCGCCACGCTGGCCACCCAGGCCGAGGACGAGGGCTACCGAGTGCTCGTGGTCACCGGTGACCGCGACTCGCTGCAGTTGGTCAGCGACGACGTCACGGTGCTCTACCCGCGCAAAGGTGTCAGCGAGTTGACCCGTTTCACACCCGAAGCCGTTGTCGAGAAGTACGGGCTCACCCCTGCGCAGTACCCGGACTTCGCGGCGCTGCGCGGCGACCCGAGTGACAACCTCCCCGGCATCCCCGGCGTGGGGGAGAAGACGGCGACGAAGTGGATCGCCGAATACGGTTCGCTGCAGGCCCTTGTCGACCAGGTCGACACGGTGACGGGCAAGGTCGGCGACGCGCTGCGCGCCAACCTGTCTCATGTCGTGCTCAACCGTGAGCTCACCGACCTCGTCAAGGATGTACCGCTCGCGCAGACGCCTGACACGCTGCGCATGCAGCCGTGGAACCGCGACCAGATCCACCGGCTGTTCGACGACTTGGAGTTCAGGGTCCTACGCGAGCGGTTGTTCGAGACGCTGGCCTCCGCGGACCCCGAGGTGGACCAGGGCTTCGATGTGCGGGGCGGTGCGCTCGCGACGGGTGAGCTGGCCGGTTGGCTGTCCGAGCACACCAAGGGCAAGCGGTCCGGGTTGGCCGTGATCGGCACGCACCTGGCCTTCGATGCGGACGCCACCGCGCTCGCGATCGTGGCCGGCGACGGTGACGGCAGGTATGTCGACACCACCGACCTGCATCCCGACGACGAGGCCGCGCTCGCGTCGTGGCTGGCCGATGCCGACGCGCCCAAGGCGCTGCACGAGGCGAAGCTGGCAATGCATGACCTCGAGGGGCGCGGCTGGACGCTGCGCGGTGTCACATCGGACACCGCGCTTGCCGCCTACCTGGTCAGGCCCGGCCAGCGCAGCTTCGCACTCGACGATCTGTCGCTGCGCTATCTGAAGCGCGAGTTGCGTGCGGATAACCCTGAGCAGCAACAGCTTTCGCTGCTCGACGACAGCGAAGGCGTTGACGACCAGGCGGTGCAGACATCGATTCTGCGGGCCAGTGCGGTGATGGATCTCGCCGACGCGCTGGACGAGGAACTGGCGCGCATCGAATCCTCGGCGCTGCTCGGCGACATGGAGTTGCCGGTGCAACGAGCGCTGGCCGAGATGGAGTCCGCGGGTATCGCCGTGGATCTCGGCCTGCTCTCCGAACTGCAAAGCGAGTTCGCGAACCTGATCCGGGACGCGGCGGAGGCCTCGTACGGGGTGATCGGCAAGCAGATCAACCTCGGCTCGCCCAAGCAGCTGCAGGTGGTGCTGTTCGACGAGCTGGAGATGCCGAAGACGAAGCGCACCAAGACGGGCTACACCACCGACGCCGACGCATTGCAGTCGCTGTTCGACAAGACCGGGCATCCGTTCCTGCAGCATCTTCTCGCGCATCGCGACGCGACGCGGCTGAAGGTCACGGTGGACGGGCTGCTGAATTCCGTGGCCTCCGACGGCCGGATCCACACGACGTTCAACCAGACCATCGCCGCGACGGGCCGGCTGTCGTCGACCGAGCCGAACCTGCAGAACATCCCGATCCGCACCGATGCAGGCCGCCGAATCCGTGACGCATTCGTCGTGGGCGAGGGCTTCGACGAGCTGATGACGGCCGATTACAGCCAGATCGAGATGCGGATCATGGCGCACCTGTCGCGGGACGAAGGCCTCATCGAGGCGTTCAAGACCGGCGAGGACCTGCACTCGTTCGTCGCCTCACGGGCGTTCTCCGTCCCGATCGACGAGGTCACCGCGGAGCTTCGGCGCCGGGTCAAGGCCATGTCGTACGGGCTGGCCTATGGGCTGAGCGCATACGGGCTGGCCGCGCAGCTGAAGATCTCCACCGAGGAAGCCAAGGTGCAGATGGAGCAGTACTTCGACCGGTTCGGCGGGGTGCGCGACTATCTGCGCGACGTCGTCGACCAGGCCCGCAAGGACGGCTTCACCTCGACGGTGTTCGGCAGGCGGCGCTACCTGCCCGAGCTGGACAGCAGCAATCGCAACGTGCGGGAGGCCGCCGAGCGGGCTGCGCTGAACGCCCCGATCCAGGGCAGCGCCGCCGACATCATCAAGGTGGCGATGATCGAGGTGGACCGGGCGCTGAAGGAGGCGGGGCTGAAGTCGCGGATGCTGCTGCAAGTGCACGACGAGTTGCTGTTCGAGGTCGCAACTGCCGAGCGCGACCAGGTCGAGAAGCTGGTGCGCGACAAGATGGGCGGCGCCTACCCGCTGGACGTGCCGCTGGAGGTGTCGGTCGGCTACGGCCGCAGCTGGGATACGGCAGCGCACTAGGCACCGGTCGTGCGGTATCCGGCCAACCCCTGAAGCGCGGGCGCTGCCGCCCTCGCGCCGTAGACCCCGTAGGCCTCCTCGGTCAGCAGAGCGTTCACCCGCTGGTCGCCAAAGCCACGGTCGATGCGGTCGCGGACGAACGCCAGCTCAACCACCTGGTGGGCGAATTTCTTCACCGACTTGGCGGCCGCCCGCCCGCCGATACGGTTGGCCTGGCCGATCGCCGCCTTGCGGTGGCGGATCGAATCCAGCCAGGTCGCCTCGTTGGCGGTCACCAGGCCTGCAGCCACCATGCCGGGCAGCTTTCCCGCGACGACTTTCTGCTCGCGTCGGCGGCTGGCCACGCCCAGCCAGATCGCGAGGCCGAAGATCGGCACCATCCACAGCAGGTAGACCAGGAAGTACGCCTCCACCCCGAGCAACGACGAGCCGTTCCACAAGCCGTGCATGATCACCGCGCCGACATAGCCGAGCAGGACACAGCCGACCTTGGCGAGGGCGTTGCGCTGTTGCAGTGCGAAGTACACCCCGATGCCGGTCATCGTGGTGAACAGCGAATGCGCGAACGGCGCCATGATCAGCCGCATCGCCGCCGTCAGCAGCGAATCGCCGACGGTTTCGCCGCTGCCGATGTACAGAATGTCTTCCAGCCAGGCGAAACCCGCCCCGACCAGGCCCGCATACACCAGGCAGTCGGTCAGCGAGTTCAGCTCGTTGCGGCGCCGACCGGTCATCATGAGCAGCAGAAACAGCCCCTTCGCGGCCTCTTCGGTCAGCGGCGCGCCGAGGACGATGGTGACCGGGCTGACCGATTCCGGCGAGCCGGGGTTGATCGCGGCTTCGGTGACGAGCTGCAGTATCGACGCGATGATCACGGCGACCGACGCGCCCCACAGGAACGCGAATACCAGCAGCCGCGGCGGTTCCGGCTCCCAGCGGTCCAGCCACAGGTAGGCCAGCACGACGACCGTCATGGCCACGCTGGACAGCACGAATCCGATGCTGGTGCCGGCCGGGTTGAAGGCGGTCAGCGCGATGACGATCAGGCCGGCGATGGTGCCAAGCGTGATGAGCACGCCCAACGGGACGCCGACCTTGCGGATTCGTCTCTGCAGCGGCGGGTAAGGCGGAAGATGCTGAAGGGGCTGCGGCGGCGGACCGGCGTAGGACACCAGAGCAGGGTAGCTGGCTGCGATGCGTCGGCATGGGACCGAGTTTGTCCAGCGTGTACACAGTCGAGTAACCTCGTCAGGTACCCGTTTGTGGTTTCGCGTGCTCTGCTGCGGGTCACACCAATAACAACTGTCCCTACAACCCAACCTGTCCGGAGCAAACCCACAACATGCCAAGTCCCTCCGTCACCTCGCCGCAAGTAGCCGTCAACGACATCGGCTCGGCCGAGGACTTTCTCGCCGCCATCGACAAAACCATCAAATACTTCAACGATGGCGACATCGTCGAAGGGACGATCGTCAAGGTTGACCGTGACGAAGTCCTTCTCGACATCGGTTACAAGACCGAAGGCGTCATCCCTTCCCGAGAGCTCTCCATCAAGCACGACGTCGACCCCAACGAGGTTGTGTCCGTCGGCGATGAGGTCGAAGCTCTGGTCCTCACCAAGGAGGACAAGGAAGGCCGCCTGATCCTGTCCAAGAAGCGGGCTCAGTACGAGCGCGCCTGGGGCACCATCGAAGAGCTCAAGGAAAAGGACGAGGCCGTCAAGGGCACCGTCATCGAGGTCGTCAAGGGCGGCCTGATTCTCGACATCGGCCTGCGCGGCTTCCTGCCCGCATCGCTGGTGGAGATGCGCCGCGTCCGCGATCTGCAGCCATACATCGGCAAGGAGATCGAGGCCAAGATCATCGAGCTGGACAAGAACCGCAACAACGTGGTGCTGTCCCGTCGCGCCTGGCTGGAGCAGACGCAGTCCGAGGTGCGCAGCGAGTTCCTCAACCAGCTGCAGAAGGGCGCCATCCGCAAGGGCGTCGTGTCCTCGATCGTCAACTTCGGCGCGTTCGTCGACCTCGGCGGGGTCGACGGCCTGGTGCACGTCTCCGAGCTGTCCTGGAAGCACATCGACCACCCGTCCGAGGTGGTTCAGGTGGGCGACGAGGTCACCGTCGAGGTGCTCGACGTCGACATGGACCGCGAGCGGGTTTCGCTGTCGCTCAAGGCAACTCAGGAAGACCCGTGGCGTCACTTCGCCCGCACCCACGCCATCGGCCAGATCGTTCCCGGCAAGGTCACCAAGCTGGTGCCGTTCGGCGCGTTCGTCCGTGTCGAAGAGGGCATCGAGGGCCTGGTGCACATCTCCGAGCTGGCCGAGCGTCATGTGGAGGTGCCAGACCAGGTGGTCGCCGTCGGCGACGACGCGATGGTCAAGGTCATCGACATCGACCTCGAGCGTCGCCGGATCTCGTTGTCGCTCAAGCAGGCCAACGAGGACTACACCGAGGAGTTCGACCCGTCGAAGTACGGGATGGCCGACAGCTACGACGAGCAGGGCAACTACATCTTCCCCGAGGGCTTCGACTCCGAGACCAACGAATGGCTCGAGGGCTTCGAGAAGCAGCGCGACGAGTGGGAGTCCCGCTACGCCGAGGCCGAGCGCAGGCACAAGATGCACACCACGCAGATGGAGAAGTTCGCGGCGGCCGAGGCCGCAGCGGCGGAGACGCCATCGGCCAACGGTGCACCGCGAGACGAGGAGCAGTCGGCAGGCGGGTCGCTGGCCAGCGATGCCCAGCTGGCGGCGCTCCGGGAGAAGCTCGCAGGCAGCGCCTAGTAGGCGCTTGACCGGATGCTGCGCATCGGTCTGACCGGCGGAATCGGCGCCGGCAAGTCGACGGTGTCCGCCGCGTTCAGCGAGTGCGGCGGCATCATCGTCGATGGCGACGTGATCGCCAGGGAAGTCGTCGAACCGGGCACCGAAGGGCTGGCCGCACTGGTCGACGCGTTCGGCGACGAGATCCTGCTGCCCGACGGTGCGCTGAACCGCCCCGCGCTGGCCGCCAGGGCCTTCGTCGACGATGAGCAGCGCGCCAAGCTGAATGGGATCGTGCACCCGCTGGTGGGCAAGCGGCGCGAGGAGATCATCGCGGCGGTCTCCGAAGACGCGGTGGTGGTCGAGGACATCCCGCTGCTCGTCGAGACCGGCATGGCGCCGATGTTCCCACTCGTGGTGGTCGTTCACGCCGACGAGGAGACCCGGGTCAAGCGATTGATCAAGCGAGGCATGGACGAAGCCGATGCCCGCGCACGTATCAAGGCCCAGGCGTCTGAGGATCAGCGTCGCGCGATTGCCGATGTGCTGCTTGATAACTCGGGATCGCAGGGTGAACTGGTCGAGCGCGCGCGCGACATCTGGTATCACCGAGTCCTGCCGCTGGCGCACAACATCCGCACCCGTGAGGTCGTGCGCACGCCGCCGAAGCTGGTGCCGTATGACCCGGCATGGCCAGACGATGCCCGCAGGATAATCAACCGGCTGCGAATGGCTTGCGGCGCGAAAGCGTTGCGGGTGGACCACGTCGGCTCCACGGCTGTCGCGGGTATGGACGCCAAAGACGTCATCGACATCCAGGTGACGGTCGAATCGCTGGACGTCGCCGACGAACTCGCCGACACCCTGACGAACGTCGGCTATCCCCGTATCGAGAGAATCACCAGCGACGTGCCGCACGAGGGCGATGCGTCACTGTGGCGCAAGCGCATTCACGCCGCGGCGGATCCGGGCCGGCTTGCCAATGTTCACGTACGGGTCAACGGCCTGCCCAACCAGCAGTTCGCGTTGTTGTTCGTCGACTGGTTGACGGCCAATCCGGGGATGCGGGACGACTATCTGGCGGCCAAGCGGAGTGCGCTCGGTGCGCCGGACTACGCCGAGGCGAAGGAGCCGTGGTTCCTCGACGCGTATTGGCGTGCCAAGGCGTGGGCCGAGTCGACCGGCTGGCGGGCCTAGCGGTCAGGCGGACTGCTGAGGCGCGTCGGCGGGCGGTGCGACCGGCGCCGGTGCCCCGACCACAGGCGTGTCGAGCGGAGCGCCGCATTGCAGCGTGCCGTACAGCGGGTCGTCCTTGACGTGGAACAGCCTCGGCGCGATGAACTGATCGGCCTGGGCGACGATCTGGTCATCGACCAAGATCTCGCAGTGCAGATTCGATCCATACGGCCACTGGATGGAAACTGTCATGCCGGCCAGTTTCGGGTCGGACAGGACGGTGTTGACCTCAAACGTGATTCCAGGTAGCAGCGTCGGCTGGTCGCTGTTGACGTTCGCGTCGTCGATCTTGTAGGCGACCACCGCTCCCCGCGATGTGCCGTCGGCGCGGGCCCGGTATGTGATGTTGTGCCGCAACCCGTCACCGGGGGCGGGCGCCACGTCGGTCTGGGCGTCGGGGTCCGGGTCGGCGAGCGCCGTGGGCGGAAGGACCTGCGCGCCAACCCCGACCACGGCCATGGCCACGAACGCAAGCGCGCTGCGCTTGGTAAAGCTCATGACAGCAGACTTTACAACCCGGCGCGGAGCGGTTGCGACGACGTGGCCGGCCCGCGGTCGGTCCCAGATGTGGACTTGACTACGTTGACCTGCACGTTTTGGCATCATCAAGACCATCGAGCCGACACACGCAGCCGTTGCTTCACGCCGGCAGGCGGCTCAGGCGTGGATCTTGGCAAGCCGTTGGGCGGGGCGGGTCAGGGAGCGGCCGTGCCGGGCCATACCGGCCCACGGGTCGCCGCGCTCAGCCACCCGCGTGGGGACGTCTCGAATAGTGAAGCTGTCGGCCCTCAGCCCGCGTCGGGAAAGCTCGTCCCACTGCCAACGGAGTCGCGACCGGCGCTCCGCGGCGGGCTCGCACGGCGTAGGGCGCGACCGCGGTCTGCGCGTAGGCATTCCGCATGATGTCGAGGTAGACCCGGTCGCCTCGGTTGTCCTTGCGCATCTCGACGGTGCGGTGGGCGGGGTCGTCGGCGGCGACCACATCGGCGACGTCGCGCGCGAACTGCCGCACGACGTCGAAGTCGTTGTCGCCCTTGATCGGTGTCACGACGTGAAGGCCGCGCGACCCGGTGGTCTGCACGTAGGAAACCAGGCCGAGGTCGACCAGTACGTCAGCGACCGTGCGGGCCGTCGCCTTCACCACGGCGAAGTCGCCGCCCGACGGGTCTAGGTCGAACACGATGCGATCCGGGGTGTGCAGCCGGTCGCGCTTGGACAGCCATGCGTGCACGGTGATGCAATTCTGGTTGGCAAGCCAGCGCAGGGCATCGCGACCGTCGGCCGTGGGGTGCACCACGGTGCCGTTCTCCTTGTCCACGGTCACCCGGCCCATCCAGTCCGGCAACGAGTCAGCGAAGTCCTGCTGCACGAAGCCCTTCTGGTCGATTCCCCGGGGGTAGCGCCACAGCGTCAGCGGACGGCCCTTCACATGCGGCACCATCGCCCCGGCGATCTCCGTGTAGTACTCGACCAGATCGCCCTTGGTGATGCCGTCGGACGGAAACAGCAACCGGTCGGCGTGTGTGATCTCGACGTTCGCCATCAGCGGCTTTCCCTCACCACTTCGGCCGGGCACTTGTCGGTGCGCAGACCGAGATACCGCGGGTGTCGCAGCTTTCCGTCCCGTGTCCATTCACTGAATGCCACCTGCGCCACCAATGTTGGACGCACCCAGTGCGCACCGGACACCTTGGCTCCGTCGACGGACGGCGCGCTCCGTTCGGTGCCGGACAACCGTTTGTGCAGTCTCTGCAGCGTCGCGGTGTCGAAGCCCGTGCCGACCTTGCCTGCGTACACGAGCGTGTCGCCCTCGTGGTAGCCCAACAGCAGCGCACCCAGTCCGACTCGGCTGCCCTTCGGTGCGGTGTAGCCGACGATGACGAACTCCTGGTCATGGCTGCACTTGAACTTCAACCAGTTCGGCGAGCGTTTACCCGCGTACGGCGCGTCGGCCAGTTTCGCGATGACACCTTCGTCGCCGCGCGTGCATGCAGCCGCGTAGGCCGCTTCGCCGTCCTTGACGCGATGCGTGGTGTAGCGCAGTGGGTCGCTGAATTGAAATACGTTGCGCAACAACCGCTTGCGCCAGGTCAGCGGAAGATCGGTGGTGGCCTCGCCGTCGACATGGAGAATGTCGAAGAGATAGTAGAAGACCGGGATGCCGGATGCCAGGGCGTCGTCCGGATCGGTGATGCCCAGCCGGCCCTGCAGTCGCGCGAAGCTCGTGCGGCGTCCTTCAAACGCGACGATCTCGCCGTCGACGACGAATTTGGTGCACTTCTGCGCAGCCAGCGCCTCGACCACCTCGGGATAGGTCCCGTTGAGCGACTGACGGTTACGCGACAGCAGCCTGACGCTGCGGCCGTCGCGAAACGCAAGGCATCGGACCCCGTCGAGCTTGCGTTCGAAGATCCAGTCCGGGTCGGAGAACCGGTCGTCGGTCAACGTGGCAAGGGTCGGCGAGCACCAGGTGGGCACCGCTTCGCTGCGCAGGCGTCGGCGGATCGAATCGGGAAGCCCGTCGGTCAACGTCATGCTTGCGGCATACCCGCAGCATGCGGCGTCTGCGCGCCGCGCCAGGTGAGTGCGATGTCGGCTGTGCTCAGCCAGCGGTCGAGGTCGTAGCGGTGCCTGGACAGCCCGTCGATCGCGGCCACCGCCGTCTGAACCGCCCGTTCGCCGTCTTCGGGGCTGAGCAGGCCGTGCCGGACGGCGGTGAGCAACTCGTCCACATCGGAGAGGTCAACCCCCTCGCCGGTGCGCACGACCAGGTCGAGATAGTGGTCCTCTGAATGCCACGCCGACGGGCCGGGCGTGTAGCGGCCGACGTCGAGGTAGTAGTCCTGGTCGAGTTCGTAGCTGGGGTTGAAGTGAAATACCGTGGCGCGCAGACCCAGCGACGGCAGCAGCCACGACTCCATGTAGTGGAACTGCACACGGCCGGGTGTCGGGCGGGCCATGTACAGCCCCCACGGCTTCACCGTGTACTCGTCCACCGCCCGCACGATCCCCTTGGGGTCGGTGTTCGTGCGTGCGACGAGATCGAATGTTTCGTGCTTGGCAGCGTGGATGGGCCTGAGTCTATCGCCGCCCGACGGCTGCCTCCGTGCCCGAGTTCGTCGTTCACCCCCGGTCACGCAAGGGTCATGTGTTCGCTGACTCCGGCGCTGATTGCGATATATACCGTGCTAGAGGGTACTTGCGACGGCCGTCACAGATGTTGCTGGCGGTTTGAGCGACTTCGGGAACAGCCGATGTCGGTGCGTGGTTCTAGTCTGTGAACATGGCTTTCGCTACCGAACATCCCGTACTGGCGCACTCGGAGTACCGCGCTGTCGAGGACGCGGTGCGCGCCGGCGGCAGGTTCGAGGTCGTCAGTGAGTTCGCCCCTGCCGGTGACCAGCCGGCCGCCATCGACGACCTCGAGCGCAGGCTCAGGGCGGGGGAGCGCGACGTGGTGCTGCTCGGCGCCACGGGCACCGGTAAGTCCGCCACCACGGCGTGGCTGATCGAACGCGTGCAGCGCCCGACGCTGGTGATGGCGCCCAACAAGACACTCGCCGCGCAGCTGGCCAACGAGCTGCGGGAAATGTTGCCGCACAATGCGGTTGAGTATTTCGTCTCGTACTACGACTACTACCAGCCCGAGGCGTACATCGCGCAGACCGATACCTACATCGAGAAGGACAGCTCGATCAACGACGATGTGGAGCGGCTCCGGCACTCCGCGACGTCGAGCCTGCTGTCGCGCCGTGACGTGGTCGTGGTCGCATCGGTGTCCTGTATCTACGGCCTCGGCACACCGCAGTCCTACCTGGACCGGTCCGTCGAGGTGCAGGTCGGCCTCGAGGTGCCCCGCGACGCGCTGCTCCGGCTGCTGGTCGACGTCCAGTACACCCGCAACGACATGGCGTTCACCCGCGGCTCGTTCCGGGTACGCGGGGACACCGTCGAGATCATCCCGTCGTACGAAGAGCTCGCAGTGCGGATCGAATTCTTCGGCGACGAGATCGAGGCGCTGTACTACCTGCATCCGCTGACCGGTGATGTGATCCGCAAAGTGGATTCGTTGCGGATCTTCCCGGCCACGCACTACGTCGCCGGTCCCGAGCGCATGGCGCACGCCATCTCGACCATCGAGCAGGAGCTCGAGGAGCGGCTCGCGGAGCTGGAGCAGCAGGGCAAGCTGCTGGAAGCGCAGCGGCTGCGAATGCGGACCAATTACGACGTGGAGATGATGCGACAGGTCGGCTTCTGCTCCGGCATCGAGAACTACTCACGCCACATCGACGGCAGGCCGGCGGGCTCGGCGCCCGCCACGCTGCTGGACTACTTCCCCGAAGACTTCCTGCTCGTGATCGACGAGTCGCATGTGACGGTCCCGCAGATCGGCGGCATGTACGAAGGCGATATCTCCCGCAAGCGCAACCTGGTGGATTTCGGCTTCCGCTTGCCGTCGGCCATCGACAACCGACCGCTGACCTGGGAGGAGTTCGCCGACCGGATCGGGCAGACCGTGTATCTCTCCGCCACCCCCGGTCCGTACGAGCTGAGCCAGACGGGCGGAGAGTTCGTCGAACAGGTCATCCGGCCGACCGGGCTCGTCGACCCGCAAGTGGTGGTCAAGCCGACGAAGGGCCAGATCGACGACCTGATCGGCGAGATTCGCAAGCGCACCGAGGCCGACGAGCGCGTGCTGGTGACGACGTTGACCAAGAAGATGGCCGAAGATCTGACCGACTACCTGCTGGAGACGGGGATCCGGACGCGCTATCTGCACTCTGAGGTCGACACGCTGCGGCGCGTCGAGCTGCTGCGCCAGCTGCGGCTCGGTGAGTACGACGTTCTCGTCGGCATCAACCTGTTGCGAGAAGGTCTCGACCTGCCCGAGGTGTCGCTGGTGGCGATCCTGGACGCCGACAAGGAGGGCTTCCTCCGGTCGCCGCGCAGCCTGATCCAGACCATCGGCCGTGCCGCCCGCAATGTCTCGGGCGAGGTGCACATGTATGCCGACACCATGACCGACTCGATGAAGCAGGCCATCGACGAGACCGAGCGGAGGCGGGCCAAACAGATCGCCTACAACGAGGAGAAAGGCATCGACCCGCAACCGCTGCGGAAGAAGATCGCCGACATCCTCGACCAGGTGTACCGCGAGGCCGATGACACCGACGTCGAGGTCGGAGGTTCCGGGCGCAACGCATCGCGGGGGCGTCGCGCGCAGGGTGAGCCCGGGCGCGCGGTCAGCGCCGGGATCATCGAGGGACGCGACACCACGAACATGCCGCGGGCAGAGCTCGCGGACCTCATCAAGGACCTCACCGCCCAGATGATGGCCGCTGCGCGCGACCTTCAGTTCGAGCTTGCCGCCCGATTCCGGGATGAAATCGCCGATCTGAAGCGCGAGCTTCGCGGCATGGATGCCGCCGGTCTGAAATAAGTTTGATCTGAACCGTGGTTGAGGTCATACGGTGACCGGTGTGACTGAATCCGCGGCGATCAAGCCGGGCAGCTGGCGCGATCTGCTCGGCCGCGAGCGGCTCGGCACCGCGACTCTGCTGGCGGGTGGCGTCGGCCTGTACGCGACCAACGAGTTCCTCACCATCAGCCTGCTGCCCAGCACGGTCGCCGACATCGGTGGCCAGCGGTTCTACGCATGGGTGACCGCGGTGTACCTCATCGGCTCGGTGGTCGCGGCGACCGCCGTCAACCCGCTGCTCGTCAGGCTCGGCCCGCGGATGTCCTATCTGCTCACGCTGGCTGTCTTCGGCGCGGGCACGGTGGCCTGCGCGCTGGCCCCCAACATGGAGCTGCTGCTGGTCGCCCGCACCATGCAGGGCGCGGCGGGCGGAATGCTCGCCGGCCTCGGCTATGCGGTGATCAGCTCCGCGCTGCCGAACTGGCTGTGGACAAGGGCGTCGGCGTTGGTGTCGGCAATGTGGGGCGTGGCCGTGATCGTCGGCCCGGCTTTCGGCGGTCTCTTCGCCCAATTAGGTATCTGGCGTTGGGCTTTCGGCTCGGTGGCGCTCATGACAGTGGCGATGGCCGTCCTCGTGCCCGGCGCCCTGCCACGCCGGAAGGACTGTGGGCCGGAGTCGGTCACGATTCCGCGAATTCCGATCTGGTCGCTGTTGTTGCTGGGCGTGGCCGCGCTGGCAATCAGCATCGCGGGCGTTCAGTCTTCCGCCGTCGGCACTTTCGCGCTGCTCGCGGTCGGCGCGGCGTTGGTTGGGCTGTTCCTTCTGGTGGACCGTCGGGCGCAAGCGACGGTGCTGCCGCGGGCGGCGTTCGGTCCCGGCCCGCTGAAGTGGATGTACGTGACGATCGGGCTACTGATGGCCGCCACGATGTTGGACATGTATGTGCCACTGTTCGGACAGCGGCTCGCCAACATGGCGCCCGCTGCGGCGGGATTCTTCGGTGCGGTGCTGGCGGTCGGCTGGACCACGTCGGAGATCGCGAGTGCATCACTTAGCAGGACTCACACCATCGCCCGGCTCGTTGCGGCGGCGCCCGTGATCATGGCCGTCGGCCTCGGCCTCGGTGCGCTGGTCATCGACGACGATGCGCCGTGGCCGATGATCGTCGTCTGGGCCGTCGGGTTGTTCGTCGCAGGCGCGGGTGTCGGCGTCGCCTGGCCGCATCTGTCGGCATGGATCATGGGCGCGATCGACGACCCGGTGGAAGCTGGCACTGCGGCGGCCGCGATCAACACCGTCCAACTCATCTGTGGCGCGTTCGGCGCAGGCTTGGCAGGCATCGTCGTGAACATGTCCCACGGCGGCGACGCGGCCGCGGCCCGCTGGCTGTACACCGTTTTCGCGGTGCTGGCCGCGGCGGGCTTCGTCGCGTCGTACCGCGCAACGCGCGGCCGCTAGGCTCGATCGAGTGGATGCCTTCTCCGCCGGCCAGCTGAGCCGCGCTCTCGACAGGCTGCATTCGACGATCTACTTCGCGTCCGAGGCCAACGAGATGTTCACCGAGCTGGGTCTGGACAACCAGCGCACGCAGTATTTCGCGAGCCGGTCGGCGCCCATGGGAGCGGTGACCGCGAAAGTCGTTGCGGCGACGTTCTATAACTTCAATCCCGAGCTGATTGCCAAAGCCATTCCAGCCGCGTGGGATGTCGCGTCACCGGCCGCCGTGACTCGGGTGCGCTACGACATCGTCGACTCGCTGATCCCGAAGATCCTGGGGGAGCAGCGAGTCCGAACACCGGAGTTCGCGCACTCGGTGGCAATCTTGCGCCGCACCGCCGAGGCGGTTCCGAACGCAGACGGCCGCCCGTTGTATGCCGGTCACGCTGAACTGGATTGGCCGCAGACGCCACATGGGCAGCTGTGGCATGCGATCACTCTGCTGCGTGAGTACCGTGGCGACGGCCACATCGCCGCCCTGGTGACGCACG
Source organism: uncultured Actinomycetota bacterium (assembly GCA_963813275.1). Taxonomy (GTDB): domain Bacteria; phylum Actinomycetota; class Actinomycetes; order Mycobacteriales; family Mycobacteriaceae; genus Mycobacterium. Next base: position 1,864,728 of record CAWEYH010000014.1, read on the forward strand.
GCCTCAGCGGCATCGAGGCGCTGATCACCCACATCGCGACGGGAACCGGTTTCGATCCAGAATTCGGGAGGCGGCTGCGCGGCTGGACTCAACAGCAGTGGGACGACACTGTCGGCGCACTGAAGTCGCGCGGTCTCCTCGACGACGCGGGCCTGCTGACGGCGGTCGGCAACGAATTGCGCACGAAGGTCGAGGATTTCACCGACGAGCTCGCCTTCCCGCCATGGCGGACGGTGCCCGACGACGATGTGCAGGAGTTGGTCGGCCTAGGGGAGGTCATTGGGGATTGCGTGCGCGCCGCCGGTGTGTTTCCGGCCACCGCGTTCGGCCCGCGGTACGGCCAGCACCGTTAGTCCGGATCCTCGTCGAGCTGGCGGATCGCGGTCACACCGTCGATGCTCGCCAGCACGGTCGGCGCGTTGAGGATTCCGCTGCCGACCAGCGTCAGCATGACACCCGAGCTGCCCGGTGCCGCCCCAAGCGGTTCTCCCGTTACGTCCACCGTGAGCTCGGTGAGCTGCCATTGCCGCCGATCGCAAGCCTGCAGCAGTCGGGTCATGACACCGCGGCCCTCGTCGTAGATGACGTGCAGCCGGATGGCCCCACTCAGCCGGGAGCTGAGTCGTCGAGCCAACGGCAGAAATCCCACGACGACGAGAAAATGCATGGCCGTCACCGTGCACGCGAGCAGTAGTAGCCCTGCGCCAGCGGCCATTCCGATCGCTGCGGACTCCCAGATCGCCGCTGCGGTTGTCAACCCGTGCACCGACCCGCGCCGGAAAATGATGATGCCCGCACCGAGAAAGCCGATGCCGGAGACGATTTGGGCCGCCACCCGGGACGGGTCGACGACAACCAGATTGGGCGTGAGTACGTCGCCGAACCCGTACTTGCTGATGAGAAGTATCAGGCCGGCGGCGGTGCCGACGATGGTCTGGGTGCGAATGCCGGCGCTCTTGCCCTGCAGCTCGCGCTCCAGACCGATGAGTGCGGTCAACCCGAACGCGACGAACAGCTCGACGATTTGACGGGTGCCCTGCCCCGGACCGCCGAAGAACGGCGGGTCCGCTGCCAGCCAGAGATCCATGCCAACAAGCTAACGCCGGTGTTCCCGATATGGCTTGTGCCGCGCCGGGCCTAGCGCGATTTGCTGCACATAAGACCGATCCCACCGCCCAGCGCACCTTTCAGCCGATCACGGTGGTTGCCGAGTTATTCTTGCTGCCAGCGCCGATGCGATGGGAGCCTGCGATGTCCGAAGATCCTCAGCAGCCGGTCCACGGTAGTCCGCAGCAGTTTGCGCAAGACCGTCCGCTTTACCTCGGCACCCTGGTCCAATTCGCCCTGCGCGTCGTCATCGTCATATTCGTCGCTGCGACTTTGCTGTGCGAGCCGCCGAATCGGCATCTGTGGACCTGTGTGGCGATCCTGGCGGCCTACATCGCCATCGTCGGATGCTGGAGCGCTTGGGCGCTGCGGTCCGGATGGCGAGCGGTGGCAGCCAGCAGAACGCGGGTGACTCTGCTGATGCTCGGTGCCGATGTCGCGGTGCTTTCAGTCCTCTCGGTGTTGACCGGAGTCACCTCGCCTGAGGTGTGGACATCGGACCTCATGGCCGACGCGCTGTTCCTGATCCCGTTGATCGCCGCTGCACAGTTGGATCCCACCATCAACGCGGTGATGGCCGTCCCGACGGTCGCGGCGTTCTTCGTGACGTGCGCGGTCACCAAGAACCTCAACGAGGAGCCGTGGGCGTCGATTCTGCTGAACACGTTCGTCTTGGCCGCGCTGTTCGCGGCCTCGGTCGCGGTGTCGCTGATCCAGCGAGACAGGGTCGGGGTGATCGCAGACCTGGCTGCGCAGCGAACGCAATTGCTGCAGGATCTACTCGGGCTGGAAAAGCGTGAGCGGCAGGCTATTTCCGAACGTGTTCACGACGGGGCCCTTCAGTACGTGCTGGTCGCACGCCAGGACATCGACGACGTGCGCGACGGTTCGACGGAGGCTGTCGACCGGGTGGACGCTGCACTTGTCGAGTGCTCCGGCCTGCTTCGTGACGTGGTTCGCGAACTGCATCCACAAGTTCTCGATCGGTCTGGGTTGAAGGCGGCCATCGAAACCCTGGCGGCCGGCATCAGCGCACGGAGCGGCCTTGGTGTCGAGGTCGGCGCCGGATCATGGCCCGACGGCTTGCACACCGAAGCAGACCACGTGCTGTATGGGGCAGCGCGGGAGGCACTGACCAACGTCATCAAACATGCGCACGCTCAGAATGTTTGGGTCGAGTTGGAACACCGCGATGGGTGGGCGACGCTACGGATAGCCGACGATGGGATCGGAATCTCGGAGGCCAAGCTCGCGCAGCGGCTTGAAGAAGGCCATATCGGGATGGCCTCGACCCGAACGAAGGTGTTGGCGGCCGAAGGCAGGTTCGACGTGCGGGCGACATCGCCGGGTACCGAGGTGACCATCTCCATCCCGCTGGAACCTGGCGCGTTTGGCCAGGATCGCGAAATCGCACTCGCTGCGGCCCAGTCGGCGTAGCGATCACCGCGATCCGAAAGCTGGTGTGCGCTGTCGCGCACCGGCATAGTCACAACGCCATGCGGGTGTGGCTGAGCGGATAGGCAGCGGCCTGCAAAGCCGTCCACACGGGTTCGAATCCCGTCACTCGCTCGCATGCTTGCATTTGTTATATGCTGGTCAGGGTCGCGACAACCTCGTTGAGACCTCAATAAGCGCAGATCACGTGGCACTTTGCAGTGACGAGTACCAACGGTCATTGACGACAGTTGCCGACGCCCGCCGACTAGTAGTGCGTACCAGGTTCATACCGGAAGGTACGCCAGCAAACATGCGGTTGAGTCCAAATTCCTCACCCGGTAGCGCGCTCCTGACCTCTTCGTCCCGAACGACACCACCAGCGGCTTTGGCGATGACGATGGCGCTGGAAACGTTTAAGGCTGCACTTCAATCCGTTGATTCCGTTGGCGAGATATGAGCATGAACGACGCTACTGCGGACTGGCTGCGGACCGGCGGAGTGTAGAAGCACCACCCACACTTCTGTCCAGGCTCGCGCCCGAGAGTCACTGCAATCGGCTACGGTCCTTCCATCTCCATGATCGTCATCGCTGACCAAGGGGAATCTGGTGCCGGATCGCAACCCGTAGCTACCGGGCGCGGCGGGGCAACCTGAGAGGCGGACGTGATGGGGCAATTCGAGGCGATCGCGGTGAGCACGCCCAGATCGGCACCAGGCGCGGCGCGCGGGTTAGTGCTGGGCACCCTGGTCTCCGCTTCGATAGCCACGGCATTAAGTTCGGCCGGCGTTGCCGACGCGACATGCAAGTCGGTGAGCGGCACCGGCGCTGACTCGCACTGCACCAGCGCCCCGACCAGCTTCGCGGTCAAGCTCGACAAAAACTCGTCGGTCTCGGCCCAGGGCCTCCTCGGCGGCACCGCCGCGGGCGGCAACAGGAGCAATGTCACCGCGGGTGCTTCGCCCAGCCCCGGACCCGGCAACGTCGACACCGCTAGCGCGATCGGTAATCCCATGATGGCCGCCGATAGCATGTTGGGCACGGACGCGTTCGGCTCCTATGGCTGCGAAGACTTCGTTGACGCCGCTTATGACCGCACCACCGCCACCGGCATTGGTCACGACGCAGCACTGGCGTTTTACCAATCGCTGGCCGACCGTGGGCTGGACCATCACGAAATGCCCGTCCCACGCGGCGCGCTGGTGTTCTCCGCAGGTCCCGATGGCAACCATGTCGACATCTCTCGGGGCGACGGCACGTATCTATCCGGCGGCGTACAAGGACTTTCGCCCGGTTACGGGGACGGCCACGACATACAGATTCTGCCCACCCCGAACCTCGGCTCGTGGACGCTGTACGGATGGGTCTACCCCCCCTGGTAGGCCCGAGCACTCCACCACAGCCATCCCCGACGGGAGCGGCGTTACAGTCCCCGCGGCTGACTCCGAGCGTGGACTCCCCCTGGCGCGCATCCGTTGCGCCAGAGCCGTCTTCGACTGGTCGAGTGCCTTGGGGCGACCGATTCGAAACACAATGACCTACTCGATGCGAACGAGTCGACTTGGGCGTTTATCGCCGTTGACCGCGTTGAGTGCCTTAAAAACTAGCAGGTCAAGAGGTTGGCGACGTTGGCGAGTGCCGAGCGTTGTCGAAGCTACTGCGGACGGACTGCGGACGGGAACAATCGCCGGAGGTTTGACGCCGCTCGGTCCGCCTAATGCAACCACAAGCGGGGGACCTTCGGCTCTATCTTGAACGGCTGGCCCAGGCGTTCTATGGGCGAAGGAACCGTGCGCCGAGGATGGCGTTTGGGCTTATGAGTTAAGTGCCTTGCCATTGCGTTCGGCGCGCGAAGGAGTTGTCATGCGATTAAGGAAATTCGGGGTGGCGGCGCTTTTCGCGGCGTCGGGCGTTGCGGCGGGGGTTATGGCCGCGCCGTTCGCGGGTGCAGATACCTGCGACCCTGCGGTCACGGTCTGCCAGGGTTTCGACGTCCAACCCAACGTCCAACCCAACAGTTCCTCACCGGATTACGCGCCTCCGGTTTCGGCGGCGGATGATCAGTATCCATACGACAGCGAGTGGTACTTCAACCCCGCTGGCGGCGGCACAGCCCTGCAACCTGAGCACCCATCAACGGGCGGCGGCGGGCCGTCCGGCGGGGGCGGCGGCGCGCCGTCTGGCGGCGGTGGCGGCGGAGGCGGACACCGTTAGCGGTCCGGAATCGGCACAGAGCTTCGCACGTTCTTTCCCAATTGACATAGCTTTTCCGTTGAGCGTCAAGAGTTTAGGAGATTGACCCATGTTGCTCTCAGGCTGTGCCGCGCGGCGCGCGGTGGCCGCTGTGATCGGCGCTGGCGCGGTAGCCGCCGCGACGCTGTTCGCTGCCGTTCCGTCCGCCGTCGCCGACCCACCACCTCCACCGGCCCCAGGGTGCTCGGCGGGGGACTTCGAGCAAGTCACCTCCGGAGTCGCGGCGGCGACCTCGGTCTACATGTTCACCCATCCCGACGTCAATGCTTTCTTCTCCACCCTCAAGGGCCAGCCCAGGGACCAAATCCGCAGCCAGGTCCAGACCTACCTGGACAACAACCCGCAGACGAAGTCTGACCTGGCGGGCATCCGCCAGCCGCTGCGCGATATGAAGGTTCGCTGCCAGTAACTCCGACTCCCGGATTGCCGGTCGGCAAAGCGAGTGGAGCGTTTGCGCCCGGCGATGCAATAAGTGATTCCTCAGCCACGGCGGATGTCTGGCGGATCAACCATCCGTTGTTCCGCCGCGTGCGCAGCGGCGGCAATGGTGGACGAGACGTCTCATCCCATGGGCGGTGCACTCGGTCAGGACCCAACCACCGTCGTGACCGTATCCGGCGGCACGCCCGGATGGCTCTGCTTGAGCCGTTCCACCACCTGCTGAATAGCCGTCCATTCGCTTGACTCGACCATCGGCTGGTACGCCCCGAATGACTAGTCGGCGTTGTCGGCGTCCGCGAGGACGCGGTAGATCGTTGCACGACTCACACCAAGGGTCGCTGCAATAGTTGTGGCCGATTCGCCGCTGGCATGCATGCGTTGGGCCAGAGCCACCTTCGACTGGTCCAGCGCCTTCGGGCGACCGATAGCTTGGCCGCGTGCCCGCCGTGCGTCCCGCGCCGCTGCGCGGCGTTCGCGGCCCAGCTCCAACTCAAGTTCGGCAAGGCTAGCGAGGACGCCAGCGACCATGCGCCCGGTCGCGTTGGACGTGTCGATGCCTTCGCGGAGCGAGCGCAGCACGATGCCGCGCTCTCCAAGCTCACGGATCGTGGTCATCACCTCCGCAGCGTTACGGCCAAGCCGGTCGATACCGACGACAACGATGGCGTCACCCTCCCGCGCATAGTCCACAAGTGCGGCGAGGCCCGGACGCTGCGCCCGCGCCGACACACCCGACAACTTGTCGGTGTAAACCCGGTCCGGGTCCACGCCAGCGGCAGTCAGCGCATCAAGCTGTTGGTCCAACGACTGATGTTCGGTGCTCACTCGCGCGTATCCGAGTTGTACGCCAGTCATCGAAGCGGTTGCGGTGGTCATGTCGTCAAGTGTGTCTCATAAGTCTCAGAAGCACAAGATTTGCGACGACTATTTTGAGGCGACTTCTGCGACAGTGAGACGTGGGCATTCCTGTCGCACAGGCATCGTCGCACCGAGGTGTCCAAAACTTTGGTTCTGAGAAAGCAGACAACGTGACCAGGACGTAATGCGGGTCCGCCATCCTGTACGGGTTTCAGGGTCGATTCCCGCTACCGGGAACTAGGGACCGAAGTCCCTAGCGGTCGCGGACTCCTGTCATCAGACAATCGGTAACCGCTGAAGCCCATGTCATACCGCCAGCACGACCCACAAGGAGCAGCAAGTGGACCACGGGGAGACCAACCGGACGTCCGACAAAGCCGCCGGGGACACCACCACCGCCCGTTTGCCCACCGACTTCCTCGGCAAGCTCGACGCTTCCGCCGCCGCCGCTGAGGCGGGGGTGTGGGGAGCCGAAGGGTTGTCGAACGGCTCGGCGCTGCTTGTCGTGAAGCGCGGCCCCAACGTCGGAACGCGGTTTCTGCTGGATCGGTCCGTCACATCCGCTGGCCGCCATCCCGGCAGCGACATCTTCCTCGACGACGTCACCGTCAGCCGTCGGCATGCCGAGTTCCGAAGGGAAAACGGCGAAGTCCGGGTCGTCGACATCGACAGCCTCAACGGCACCTATGTCAACCATCAACCGGTGCAGTCGGAAGTGCTGGCCAGCGGCGACGTGATCAATATCGGCAAGTTCGTTCTGGTGTTCCTAACCAGGCCCACAACAGGTTGACACCCGAGGGTCCGGTGTAACGCACCGCTCTCGTGTGAGACCGGTGCCGCGACCGTCGTATGCAGCGGCCCGAACGAAGCCCCAGATCGCCAGACGCATCGCAATTGCTGCGACCGCTGCTGTCGCGATCCTCCATGGTGCCCATGTAGCCGTCGACGACGCGAATGGCTTCCTTGACGGAGTTACCACGTTGTCGTCGCGCGTAAGCGAGTTGAGGCAACCACAGAAGCAGATTGAAGCTCCGAAGACGCCCGAACTTGCGATTCGTGGCGCGGGTGCATCAATCAAGGCCGTCCAAACCATGCTTGGGCACAAGACTGCGACGATGACGCTCGACACCTACGGCAGTCTCTATAAGGGCGATCTAGACGAAGTTGCGCAGCGGATGGGTGCCGGGTGTGTGTACCGGGTGCGTACCCGATCTTCCTAAAAGCCTTCTGAACAGTGGCTTAACACGGTTTCGAATCCCGTCACTCGCTCCATGGCCGCGCGTTCTGGCCGTCACGCCGGCTTGACGGCCATCCGTAGATCGGCCACCAGGGCGTCGAACGCCTTCTGCCGATCGTCCGGCGGCCCCCGCAGGATGGCCGATGGATGTACCGTCGCGACCACCCGGGGGTCGGCGTCGAGCTCGACATTCAGGCCGGCCGCGGGCAGCGCGAGCACCTCGCCGCGGTGGGCGGTCAGCCGGAAACTGCTGCCCATGACGGACTTTGCGGCCGTCGCTCCGAGCAGCACCACGACATCCGGTTGCAGAGCGTTCATCTCGGCGATCAGCCAGGGCCGGCACGCCTCCACCTCTGTCCGGCTCGGTGTCTTGTGAATGCGCCGCTTTCCGCGCTGCTCGAACTTGAAGTGCTTGACGGCGTTGGTGACGTACACGCGATCGCGATCGATACCGGCCGCGACGAGCGCCTTGTCCAACAGCCTTCCCGCTGGGCCGACGAATGGCTCGCCTGCCTTGTCCTCCTGATCACCGGGCTGCTCGCCCACCAACATCAGCCGCGCATCGTTCGGCCCCGACCCGAAGACCGTCTGCGTCGCGTTGCGGTACAAGTCACAGCGCTCGCAGCCCTGCGCGTCCTTCGCCAGCGCGGTGAGACCCGTCATATGTGCCGAGTACCCGTCGCGAGGGTCACGCTCGAAGCGCGACGTGACATTGATAGCGCTTTGACCGCAAACCGCCTGGAAAATGCTGCTCACGCTGGTGAATAACTCCCAGATTCGTCCGATGACAGGTTAGGGTCGTTCGTTGGCGCTGCAAACGACACTGGGAGGGCATGAATGAGCGGCTATCAGACCGTGTTGGTCGGCACGGACGGCTCGGATTCGTCGTTGCGTGCGGTGGACAAGGCCGGTCAGATCGCCGCGGGTTCAGGTGCGAAGGTGATCGTGGCCACAGCGTACTTCCCGCAGAGCGAAGACCAGCGGGCCGCCGACGTCCTCAAGGACGAGGGCTACAAGATGGCAGGCAACGCTCCGATCTACGCGATCCTGCGCGAGGCCAAGGACCGCGCCAAGGCCGCCGGGGCGACGGACGTCGAGGAGAAGGCGGTCGTCGGCGCTCCGGTGGACGCACTCGTCGACCTCGCCGAGGAAGTCAACGCCGACCTTCTCGTCGTCGGCAACGTCGGCCTCAGCACCATCGCAGGCCGGTTGCTCGGCTCGGTGCCCGCCAACGTCGCACGGCGGTCGAAGACCGACGTGCTGATCGTCCACACCACGCCGTAACCGCACGCGCGTTACTCGAAGCCCTGATTCCACTCGCTGTCGGCGTCCTGCAGCGCGGTGACGTACTCCGCGCGTTCGCGGGCCGTGGCATCGTCGGCGGCGGGCCACGCCAACATGCCGCGAACGTCGTTGAGGTCGGCGAAGCCCTTCCGGCCCATCCACTCACGCAGCCCCTCGACCAGAACGCCTGCGTGGTCGGGCCCCCAGCGCATCAGCGCAGAGGCCGACTGCACGACGTCGGCACCGGCGAGCAGGAACTTGACCAGGTCGCCGGCGTTCTCGACGCCGGTGGTAGCGGCCAGCGACGCTCGCACCCGACCCCGCAACAGGGCGATCCAGGTGAGCGGCACGCGGCCTTCCGCCGATGTCGACAGCATCACCCCCGGCGCCATCGTCATGGTCTCCGGATCGATGTCGGGCTGCAGAAATCGGTTGAACAACACCAGGCCGTCGGCGCCCGCGTCGTCGAGTCGCTGAACCATCTCAGCGGTTGAGCTGAAAAACGGGCTGAGCTTGACCGCGACTGGGATTGTCACCGCAGCCTTGACTCCCGCCAGCACGTCGAGGTGGCGTTGCTCCACCTCACGGCCGTCGATGTGCGGGCTCCCTGGCACGTAGTAGATGTTCACCTCCACAGCCGCGGCGCCCGCGTCCTGCATCGCGCGCGCATAGCGGGCCCACCCGCCGGACGTGCAACCGTTGAGGCTGGCGATCACCGGAATATCGACGTCGGCCACGGCACGTTCCAGGCGACGCAGGTATTGGCCTGCACCGGATTCACGGTCCACCGTGGCCGGAAAATAGCTGAGGGATTCCGCGAAAGTCTCGCCGCCTTGCGACGCCAGCCACGAGTTCAGCTCGGCCTCCCGGCGGATCTGCTCCTCGAACAAGGAGTGCAGAACCACCGCGGCGACCCCGCCGTCGGCGAGCCGTTTCACGCCGTCGACGGTGTGGCTCAACGGCGAGGCCGCGGCCAGCAGCGGGTTGCGCAGCGTGAGTCCGAGGTAGCGGGTGGTCAGATCCATCAGCGGTCCTTCCGCGCGTCCGACGGGAAGTGCTGCGGACCCCGGGACGCCATGTCTTCGTAGGTATCCCGGCGTTGATCGACCGCCTGCTGTGCCAGTGCCAGCAGTCGGTCGGCTTCGTCCGGGTCGGAGTTGGCCAGGCTGCGGTAACGCAACTCCCTGTACCTATAGTCCGTCAGCGAAATCCGGGGGCGGTGCGAGTCCAGCATGAAAGGTCCGTCGCCGGTGGCGCGGACGACTGGGTCGTAGCGCACCAGAGGCCAGTGCCCGCTGGCCACCGCGCGGTACTGCTGATCCAACCCCTGGCGCATGTCGATTCCGTGTGCGATGCAGTGGCTGTAGGCGATGACGATCGACGGCCCGTCGTACGCCTCGGCTTCGCGGAAGGCCTGCAGCGTCTGCTGCGGGTCGGCGCCCATGGCCACTCGCGCGACATAAACGTTTCCGTACGCGATCGCCTGCAGCGCGAAGTCCTTCTTCGGAACCGTCTTGCCCCCAGCGGCGAACTTCGCAACCGCTCCCAGCGGGGTGGATTTCGACATCTGGCCGCCGGTGTTGGAATACACCTCGGTGTCGAGGACAAGCACGTTGACGTTGTGCCCGCTGGCCAGGACGTGGTCAAGTCCGCCCGCGCCGATGTCGTACGCCCAGCCGTCACCGCCGACAATCCAGACGCTGCGCCGCACCAGGTGGTCGACAACGCTGCGCAACTCGTCGGCCACCGCGACGTCGAGGTGTTCGAGCCGAGATTCGAGTTCAGCCACTCTCTTGCGTTGGGCGGCCAATTCCGATTCCCGCACCTGCGGCGCATCCAGGATCTCGTCGACGAGGTCCCGTCCCAAGGCGTCGCGGAACTCGAACAACAACTGCCGAGCCTGCGCGGCGTGGGTGTCAGCGGCCAGGCGCAGGCCGAGACCGAATTCGGCGTTGTCCTCGAAAAGGGAGTTCGACCACGCGGGGCCGCGACCGTCGGCGTTCGCTGTCCACGGTGTGGTGGGCAGATTGCCACCGTAGATCGACGAGCAGCCCGTCGCGTTGGCGATCGTCAGCCGGTCGCCGAACAACTGCGACAACAGCTTCAGATACGGCGTCTCTCCGCAGCCGGCACATGCGCCGGAGAATTCGAACAACGGTTCCAGGAACTGTGTGCCGCGCACGGTGCCGAAGTCGACGCGAGACCTGTCGGCGACGGGCAGCGTTTCGAAGAACGCGACGTTCTCGCGCCCGGCGGGTATGAGAGGTTCGCGGGGAGCCAGGTTGATCGCCTTGGTCACCGGCACTCCAGGTGTTACCGCCGGGCAGGCCTCGACGCAGAGCCCGCATCCTGTGCAGTCTTCTGCGTACACCTGCAGCGTGTAGCGGGTGTCCGGCATGCCGACGGCGTCAAGGGGTGCCGACGGGAATGTGTCGGGGGCGCCGTCGAGCCGGCCACGGTCGAAGAGCTTGGTGCGGATGACGCTGTGCGGGCACACGAAACTGCAGTTGCCGCACTGGATGCAGCTGTCGGGATCCCAAACGGCCACCAGGTCGGAGATGTTGCGCTTTTCATAGGCGCTGGTGCCGCTCGGGTAGGTGCCGTCCACCGGCAGCACGCTGACAGGTAGTCGATCACCGCGGCCCGCCATCATCTCTGCGGTGACGGTGCGCACGAATTCCGGTGCACCGGCGGGCACGAGCGGTGCTGGTTCGCGGGTGCTGGTCGGTTGGTCGGGCACATCGATCCGGTGCAGACCCTCGATCGCGTGGTCAACGGCGGCGAGTTCCTTGGCGACGATGTCGGCGCCACGGCCTCCGTAGGTTTTGGTGACGGCGTCCTTGATACGGGCGATCGCCGTCTCGCGCGGCAACACGCCCGATATCGCGAAAAAGCACGTCTGCAGAACGACATTGATGCGTCCGGCCAGTCCGGCGTCGCGGGCGATCCGCCCCGCGTCCACGGCGTACAGCTTGATGCGCTTGTCGATGATCTTCTGCTGAACCGGCAGCGGGAGCGCGTCCCAAACGGCATCGGGCCGATGACGACAATTGAGCAGCAGAGCCGCGTCGGGGGCCGCCCGGTCGAGCACGTCGACATTCTCCAGGAACCGAAATTGGTGGCAGCCGACGAAACCGGCCTGGGTCACCAAGTACGGAGCCCGAATCGGCGTCGGCCCGAACCGTAGGTGTGAAACCGTCTGAGAGCCGGACTTTTTCGAGTCATACACGAAGTAGCCCTGGGCGAAAAGATCGCCCTCGCCACCGAGGATCTTGATGGTGTTCTTGTTCGCGCCGACCGTGCCGTCGGACCCGAGGCCGAAGAACACCGCCCGCACGGTGTCCGCCGGCTCGCAGTCGAATTCGGCATCGTAGTCGATGCTCGTGTGGCTGACGTCGTCGTCGATCCCGACCGTGAAATGCGTGCGCGGTCGTTCCCGGGATAGCTCATCGAACACCCCCGCCACCATCGCCGGGGTGAACTCCTTGGACGACAAGCCATATCGCCCCCCGAATACTCGCGGCAGAGTCGGGCGCTCGCCGCGGCTGTATGCCTCCGTCAGCGCGGCGACCACGTCGAGGTAGAGCGGTTCACCGACGGAGCCGGGCTCCTTCGTCCGGTCCAGAACGCCGACGGTGCGGACGGTGGCAGGCAGCGCGGCCACAAGCGCATCAGCCGGAAACGGACGGTACAGCCGCACTTGGAGCACACCGACGCGTTCGCCTTTCACGGTCAGGGCGGCCACGGTCTGCGCAGCCGTCTGCGTGCCCGACCCCATCAGGACCAGCACCCGTTCGGCCTGTGGGTGGCCGGTGTAGTCGACGATGTGCATCTCCCGACCCGTGCGCTCACCCAACTCGCCCATCAACTCTTCGACCACGTCAGGCACCCTGGCGTAGAACGGATTCACCGTTTCGCGGGCCTGGAAGTACGTGTCGGGATTCTGTGCGGTGCCGCGGATGAACGGTCGCTCCGGCGACAGCGCACGCGCGCGGTGCTCGCGGATCAGCCGCTCCGGAACCAGCGCGCGCAAGTCGTCATCCGAGAGCATCTCGATCGTATTGAGCTCATGCGATGTCCGGAATCCATCGAAGAAGTGCACGAACGGGATCCGAGTGCGCAGCGCAGCGGCCTGCGCCACCAAGGCCAGATCGTGAGCCTCCTGGACCGACCCCGACGACAGTAACGCGAACCCGGTCTGACGCACCGCCATGACATCTTGATGATCACCGAAGATCGATAGCCCCTGAGCGGCAATCGATCTGGCGGCTACATGAATGACGGCTGAGGTCAACTCGCCGGCGATCTTGTACATGTTCGGGATCATCAGCAACAAGCCCTGCGACGAGGTGAAAGTCGTGGCAAGGGCCCCGCCCTGCAACGCGCCGTGCAACGCGCCCGCTGCGCCGCCCTCGCTTTGCATCTCGACCACCGTCGGCACGGTGCCCCAGAGGTTCTGGCGCCCGTGGCTGGACCACTCATCGGCCAGTTCGGCCATCGGCGAGGATGGCGTGATCGGATAGATGCAGCACACCTCGTTGAGTCGGTGGGCGACGGACACGGCCGCCTCGTTGCCGTCGATCGTGGCTCGCGTCATCATGTTTCCGGAATCATGTCGATGGCATGCACGGGACATTGGTCGAAGCACGTTGCACATCCGGTGCATCGGTCGTAATCGAACCGGTAGCGGTGTCCGGCACCGAGCTTGATCACGGCGTCCTCGGGACATGCGGCGAGGCAGCCGTCGCACTCGAAACAATTGCCGCAGGACAGACACCGGCCGGCTTCGTACACCGCGGCGTCGGCGGTCAGGCCGCTGACCACCTCGGCGAATCCGGCCATCCGTTCCTCGGGCGGAAGTTCAGGTTGCGTCCTCTGGGCCGCGTCGCCGAAGTACCACAGATGCAGCATGTCGAAGGTCGCCGTTGGGTGCTTATCGGGCCGCTCGCCGGTAACTCCGCGCAGCCACGCGTCGATGTGATGGGCGGCCTTCTTACCGTGGCCGACGCCGACGGTCACGGTCCGCTCGCAGGGCACCATGTCGCCGCCGGCGAAGACTCCTGGACACCCTGTCATCAACGACGAGTCGACCCGCACCGAGCCGTCGTCGGTGAACTCCACGCCGGGCAGCGTTCGCATGAACTCCGATTCGGTGACCTGCCCCAGCGCCATGATGACGGTGTCGGCCGCGAGCGTCTCGAAGCGACCCGTCGGGCGTGCGCGCCCCGACTCGTCCAGCTCCATGATCTCGACCTGAATCTCCTCACGCTCGAACGCGGTGATCGTGCGTAGCCAGTGCATCTCGATGCCCTCGCGCTCGGCCTGCTCTGCCTCTTCCTCGTGAGCGCCCATCTGAGCGCGGGTGCGGCGGTAGATGATCACGGTGTCGTCGGCACCGAGTCGGCGGGCCACTCGAGCGGCGTCCATCGCGGTGTCGCCTGCTCCGAATACCGCGACATGGTGGCCGATGTCAGGGCGCGCCCCGGATGCGACGGCACGCAGGAACGACGCAGCGTCCAACAGTGGGCCTGCGTCCTTGGTCGGGATGTCGACGCGTTTGGCGAGGTGAGCGCCGACAGCGACGAACACCGCATCGAAGTTGCCTTCACGCCGCTCTGCGTCGAGGTCCTCGACGCGGTGCCCGAAAGTCAACTGCACTCCGAGTGAGGCGATTCGGGCTACTTCGGCGTCGAGCACGTCACGGGGAAGCCGATAGTTCGGGATGCCGTAGCGCATCATCCCGCCGGGTTCGTCGCCGGCGTCGCGGATTTCGACGTGGTGGCCCAGTCGGCTCAGGTGGTAAGCCGCAGAGAGGCCACTGGGTCCGGCGCCGACCACGAGCACCCGCTTGCCGGTCGGCTCCGGAGGCCGTTCGAACGCCCACCCGTGTTCACGTGCCGCGTCGCCGAGGAAGCGCTCGACAGCATGGATGGACACGGCTGTGTCGAGTCGAGCACGGTTGCAGACGGATTCGCACGGGTGGTAGCACACGCGGCCGTGTATTGCGGCGAACGGGTTGTCGGTCACCAACTGCTGCCATGCCCGCTCGTGGTGTCCGGCGCGGGCCAGGCCGAGCCATGCCTGAATGTTCTCGCCAGCGGGGCACCCGGCGTTGCACGGGGGCAGCAGGTCGACGTAGACGGGACGGCGATCCCGCACCGGTCCGGCGCGGGGCTGACCGTGCAGCAGATCAGGCAGCGGCGTGAGGTCGCGGCCTCCGGCAGTCATGGTTACAGCATCGGCAGTCGATCGCCGTGCGAGTAGGGGCCAAGGTCACCGTCAGTTGTGGATCTCCGACCCTGGCGGGCCACGAGCCGGGGTGGCACGATCCCGGCAGGAGAGTGAGGACGGCCATGAGCGACGCTGCCACTGAGCAAACCGATATCGGTCGGTACGACCCGCACCTGACCGAGATGATCGTCGGGATGACCCGCCCGATCGTCAAGCAATACTTCCGCTCCGAGGTACGCGGGATCGACAACATACCCACAGGCCCGTGCCTGGTGGTCGGCAATCATTCGGGAGGCCTGCTCACCCCGGACATGTCCGTGTTCGCAGTCGCCTACTACGACGAGTACGGCTATGACCGCCCGCTGTACACGCTCGCACACGACCTGCTGTTCGACACCCCGGCTGCGGACCTGTTGAGGCACACGGGAGTGGTCAGGGCGACGCGCGAGAACGCGGCAGCCGGGTTGGCGGCCGGCGCGGTCGTGATGGTGTTCCCGGGCGGCGACCACGAGGTTTACCGGTCGACTTTGCGGCGCAACAAGATCGAGTTCGACGGCAGGACGGGCTACGTCACCACCGCGATGGACGCGGGCGTGCCGATCGTTCCCGCGGTGTCGGTCGGCGCCCAGGAAACGCAGCTCTATCTGGCCCGCGGCGAATGGCTGTCACGTCTGCTCGGGCTGGCGAAGCTGAGCCGCAAGGTCGGGCGTACCGAAATCTTGCCGATCACGTTCGGCTTCCCGTTCGGGCTGAGCATCCTGACCATCCCTCTGAACATGCCGCTGCCGAGCAAGATCATCACGCAGGTGCTGCCGCCGATCGACATCGCCGCCAGGTTCGGCAAGAACCCCGATGTGCACGACGTCGACCGCTACGTTCGCTGGGTGATGCAGTCCGTGCTCGACACGCTTGGGCGGCGTCGCCGGCTGCCGATACTCGGCTAGTTCCTCACGTGCTCGACGCCTTGGCGATCTCGGCGATCGCCGCATCCAGTGTTGCGTTGAACTCGTCGTCGCTCTGCTGTGCGGTCAGACCCTCGGTGAGGGCACGGGAGAAGCTGGCGATGACGCCACTGTTGCGGGACAGTTTCTCGCACGCCTCGTCGCGGCTGTAGCCGCCCGACAGCGCCACCACACGCACCACCCGAGGGTGGTCGACGAACTCCCGGTACAGGTTGTCGGTGTCCGGCAGCGTCAGCTTCAGCATGACGTTCTGGTCGTCGCCGAGCTGGTTCACACCGTCGAGAAGCGCGGCCTTGAGCTGATCCTCGGCCTCGGCCTTGTGCGGGCTGTGGATGTCGACCTCGGGCTCGATGATCGGCACCAGGCCCTTCGCGAGCACCTGCTGTGCGACCTCGAACTGCTGCGCGACGACCGCATCCAGGCCCGCACCCGGCAGCTTGATGACCGACCTCTCCTTGGTGCCGAAGACGCCGTTGGCCACCGCGCGGTCCAGCAGATCGTCGAGGCCGGGCATCGGCTTCATCGTCTGAGCGCCGTCCTTCTCATCGTTCAGCCCCTTGTCGATCTTGAGGAACGGCACGACGTTCTTCACGGTCCACAGGTAGTCGGCGCTGGGACGCCCCTCGATCTGGCGGTCCATCGTCATCTCGAACAGGATCGCGCCCATGATGCGGTCGCCGTTGAAGGCGGGGCTGGTGATGATGCGGGTCCGCATCTCGTGCACCAGGTCGAACATCTGCTCGTCGCCGGAGTAGGCGTCCTCGGGGATGCCGTAGAGCTTCAGCGCCTTGGGCGTGCTGCCGCCGCTCTGGTCCAGTGCCGCGATGAAGCCCGCGCCGGTCTTGGCCTTCTTGAACTGATCGGTGTTCATGTCTGCCCTTTCTGCTTCACAGGCAATCTAGCGTTGCCGTAACAGCCGATCGTCAGCTGGCTCGGCCAAATCCAGATCATTCCCGGTCCAGGGTGGGACACTCGACCTGACGGGAGGGTCACTCATGACGGCCTCGTTGCATCCGACAGGGATCGCGCGCCGCGAGAACGGCATTCCACCTCCGGACGTACCGCTCACCGACGTCGATCTGGCATCTCTCGAGTTCTGGGAGCGCGACGACGACGTGCGCGACGGAGCGTTCGCGACGTTGCGACGCGAGTCGCCGATCACCTTCTTCGAGGTAGCGGAGTTCCCGGGTTTCCCCGCGGGCCCCGGCCACTGGGCGCTCACCAGGTTCGACGACATCCACCATGCCAGTCGCCACCCCGAGATCTTCAGCTCGATTCCGACCAGCACGTCCCTCAACGAGGTGCCGCCCGAGGTCGCGGAGTTCGCAGGATCGATGATCAGCCTGGACGACCCGCGTCATCTCCGGCTCCGGACAATCGTCAACCGAGCGTTCACGCCGAAGGTGGTGGCCCGGATCGAGAGCAGCGTGCGGAGCCGGGCACGGGCGATCGTGACGAACATGGTCGCCAACCATCGCGACGCACAAGCCGACTTCGTCGCCGAGGCTTCCGGCTTGCTGCCCCTGCAGGTGATCTGCGACATGATGGGCATTCCAGAGGAAGACGAGGCCACAGTCTTTCACTGGACGAATGTGATGTTGGGTTTCGGCGACGACGAAGTGTCCGGCGGCTTCGACGAGGTCGTGGTGGTGTTGAACGAAATCGTCGCCTACGCCATGCGCCTCGCCGAGCAACGGCGAGCCAATCCCGGCGATGACCTGACCACCAGCCTGGTGCAGGCCGAGGTCGACGGCGAGCGCCTTACCTCGAGCGAGATCGCATCGTTCTTCATTCTGCTCTCCGCCGCCGGCAACGAGACAACACGCAATGCCATCAGTCACGGCGTAGTAGCGCTGTCCCGCTATCCCGAGGAAAGAGAGAAGTGGTGGTCGGATTTCGACGGGGTGGCCGGCCCCGCCGTCGAGGAGATCGTCCGATGGGCGTCCCCAGTTATCTTCATGCGGCGCAACCTGACTCAGGACATCGAGATGCGTGGCATCGAAATGAAGGCGGGGGACAAGATCTCCCTGTGGTACAACTCGGGCAACCGTGACGAGGCCAAGTTCGCAAATCCGTGGTTATTCGACGTGACCCGGGATCCCAACCCGCACATGGGGTACGGGGGCGGCGGCGCCCACTTCTGCCTGGGCGCAAATCTGGCACGTCGTGAAATCCGGGTGCTGTTCGAAGAACTGCACCGCCAGATACCCGACATCGTCGCGATCGAGGAGCCTGCGATCCTGCATTCGGCGTTTCTCCACGGCATCAAGCGGTTACCGGTCGCCTGGACGGCGTGATCGGCGACCATCGCCATCACGGCATCACCGCGGCCCATGCCGTGTGCCCCTCGAAGCCGAGTGACGTCGCCATCTCGCGGTAGCGGTCGCGCAATTCGCGATAGCCCGCATCGTTGCGCGCCTGCGCCAGCAGGGTTTGCATCCGCAACACCCAGATATCGCGGACGGCCGAGCCCTCCGCGGGCGCGGCCTGCAGCCTGGCGATCGCATCCTCGGCCTCGGCGAAATCGCTTGCAGCGCCTCGGGTGAGCAGCGTTTCGACCAGAATCGAGCACGAAGGAATGTAGTAGGCGAGCTGACCCCGATCGAACATGTCGCGGACCGCATCCCGCAGAATCTGGATGCCACTGTCAACGTCGCCGTCGCGGGCCCATTCCCGGCCGAGATACACGTCCATGACACAGATCTCCGACCCGAGGAATCGCTGCTGCTCGGACGTCTCGCGGACCTGTCTCACGAGCTCGATTCCACGCTCCGGATCTGCTGCGGCGTTACGCCACAGGAGTACGGAAGCAAACACCCACTTGAACATGGCGACGGCGTAGTCATCACCCGACGACTCGAGGGTCCTAAGGGCGTCCTCGGTAGCGCGTACGGCCGCGTCGTCTGCACGAATGACGCCGGTCCAAATGCCCGTGCCGTACTTCCACGACGTTGTCACCGCGAGGGTCAGCGGCTCCTCGCTCCGTTGTGCGATTGCAACACCGGCATCGAGGTCCTCGCGCCACCCGGGGAAGCCGAACCATGATCGGGCGACACCGCGCAGGGCGAACGCCGCAGCCAGCGGTGAGCCCAGGACAAGGTCGCCCGGAAGCGCCTCGCCTTCGGCGAATTCGATGGTGGTTTGGGCCCACCGCATGACCTCGCGCATCTCGCCGACTTGCGCTTTGATTCCCATTGCACCGAATGCAGCCTGCGCGGTCAGCGCTGGATCCCCGATCGAATCGAGCATCGCAATCTGCTCGGACGCGAGCTGTGACGCCGTTTGTGGATCGCCGTGCTGCGCGTATTCGGACATCGGCCCCATCATGGCCAAGGCCAGCGAGGTTTTCTCACCGGCGAGGGTGCAAAGTCTGCGAAGCTCCTCGAATCGCGCAACGGAATCCTCGGCGTGCACTCGCCAGTCGGTCGCTCGTAATGCGGTCCGTGGTGCGATACGCATCGCCATCCCGCCCGGTTCGTCATCGGGCAGCGCATCGGCAACCTGGCGCGCGCGCTCCCAACTCACTCGTGCCGCGGCGATGTCGCGGTTGTTCGACCATGCGCCGGCGCGCATGTGCCAGTCGAATGCTTCCTGCAAGTCGCCCGCCGCTTCCAGATGCTGTGCTATCAAGGCGGCGGTTGCGTCAGGCGTTCCGGCGCTTTGGTTTTCGATGGCTGTCGCTACTCGCCGATGCATGTCCGCGCGATCGGATTTGAGCTGGGTTTCATACGCCACGGTCCGGATCAGAGGCTGATGGAAGGCGTATTCGGGATGCCGGGTGAACGTCACCTGGTCAATGAGTTGGGCCGTCAACAATTCGTCGACTACCGAGTCAACGCCCAGCGCGTCCAGCAGATCCACGCGGAACCTCGATCCGATAACCGCAGCGGCGCCCAATGTTCGCTTTGCTTTCGGATCGAGCCGATCGATGCGCGAGGAAATCGCCGCCTGCAGCGTGGCAGGCACACTGACATCTCCCGCTTCTGCCGTGGAGAGGTAAGAGCCTGGATTGCCCTGCAGCACATTGCGTTCAGCAAGTTCGAGGATGATCTCCTCGGCGAAGAACGGTGTGCCCGCCGACCTCTCGGCGATTGATCGGCCCAGATCGCGAACAGACTCGTCCGCGCCCAGTAGTTGGGAAACCAGCGTCGCTGTTTCAGAATCGCTCAGCGGCGAAAGTGCGAACGTCTGGGCTCCCGGGACCTGCGCAAGCGCACCCCGATACTCAGGCCGACTGGTGACGACGGTCAGAAGCGGCGTCTGTGGAACCACAGTGAGGAAGTCGGCGAGCATTGACTCGCTGGCGTCGTCGATCCAGTGCGCATCTTCGATGACGTAGACCGCTGGTGTCTGGGTGGCCAGCGATGCCGCGTTCACCATGGCCGTCAACCGCCGCCGACGGGCATCCGGATCGATTTTGAGAGGCGGCGCTTCGGGATCGGCGATGCCCAGCAGGTCTTCGAAAAGAGCGGCATCTTCAGGGTCGACATTGCGAGGTTGAGAGTCGATGAGTGCGCGGGCGCCGGCCGCGTCCAGGCCTTCGACGCCGGTGGCCGCCCTAAACAGCCTCTTGACGGCGTGGAAAGGGACTTGGCTGGTGTGGGATTCGCAGAATGTCGAGAAGTTCTGCACGGCACGGCTTGCTGCCATCGCCGCGAGCTCGCGCGTGAGACGGCTCTTACCGATTCCGGCGGGACCGGATATCACGACCACGGCGCCTTGGCCGTCAATCGCCCGGTCCAACAGGGCTTCGAGCGCCGACATCTCCCACCGCCTGCCGACCAGATTCGACTCGGCGCGTCCGACGTGGCGATCCGCGCGTATGCCGAGCAAGCGTCGAGAGGGCACGGGCTGGTCTTCGCCCTTGATCTGAACCAATTCCGACTCGCCAAGCGTCGCAATGTCTTCCACGAGCCGGGCGGTGGATGCGCTGAGCATTACCCCGCCTGCGGGCGCCACCGACTCCATCCGCTGCGCGTTCCCGACGTGCTCACCGATAGTGGTGTAAGCCCCTGCGCCAGAACCGACTTCACCAGCGATCACCTGACCTGAGTTCAGCCCGATCCGCAATTGCACGGTGTCGCCCGCAGCGCGTGGTCTTCCAGTGCCACCGGGGAGCCGAACACCGCCATGATGCCGTCGCCGGTGAACTTGTCGACCGTTCCGCCGTACCGCTGCACCACCGCACTCGCGCAGTCCACCAGCTGGGCCATGATTTCGCGAAGCCGCTCCGCGCCGACCTGCTTCGCGATGTCCATCGAGTGGACGACGTCGGCGAACAGCACCGTCACCTGCTTGTACTCCGCAGCTTGTGCGGAGCGCGCCAGCGGCGTCCCGCACTCGCTGCAGAACTTGGCTGTGGCGGCTACCTCAACGCCACACGACCCGCAGCGGGTGTCGTCCACGCGATCATGGTGTCACCTCAAGATGCGGGTGAACTGCCTGATTGGGTGAATTCCGTGCAGGTCGCGGTAGGACGGTGGCTGCCGGTCCCCGTCGTCCTTGATGCCGTACTCGACCGCAAGCTCCGCACCGATCCACGTCTGCCCGCTCTTGTCCATCAAGGCCGGGTCGTTGAAGAGTGCCCAGATGAGATGTCCCGTCAGTTCCGGCGTCTCGGCGATCTCGGCCAGGTGACCGAACTTCTCGGGATTGCTTGCGACGATGTTCTTGAAGCGCTCGGTCAGCAGCATCCCCATCCAGATGGATACCGCCGCGATGCCGAAGTCCTTGAAGTCGACGGCCATATCGGCGGCCATCTTGTCGACGCCCGCCTTGTGCACCCCGTATGACGGACCGAACACATAGTGGGCCGCGCCCGGTGCCGACGTGAAGACGACGAGACCGTGGCGCTGCGGAAGCATCAGCGGCGCGGCGTACACCGTCGCGACATAACCGCTGCGAAGGCCGACATCGAGCGTGTCGATGACATTGACGGGCTCTTCCCAGAACCGCGTCCTGCCCATCATCTCGTCGCGGATGATCGCGGCGTTGTTCACCAGGATGTCGAGGCGGCCCTGCTCGCTTCCGACCCGGTCGAAAAGGGCTTTGGTCTGTTCGTCGTCGGCGTGGTCGACGGCGACGGCGATGCCCTCACCTCCGGCGGCCGTCACCAGCTCCGCCGTCTCGTGGATGGTGCCTGCAAGCGGGGACTGGCCTGCCTTCTCTGTCCGGCCCGTGACGTAGACGGTGCACCCGTGGCTGCCGAGCGCCTGGGCGATGCCGAGTCCGGCGCCGCGGCTGGCTCCGGTGACGACCGCGACCCTTCTGTCGGCGGGCTTCACCAACCGCGTTCTTTCCATTCGGCGAGATGTGGCCGCTCGGTGCCCAGCGTGGTGTCGTCGCCGTGGCCCGGATACACGACAGTCGTGTCCCCGTAGA
Source organism: uncultured Actinomycetota bacterium (assembly GCA_963813275.1). Lineage (GTDB taxonomy): Bacteria > Actinomycetota > Actinomycetes > Mycobacteriales > Mycobacteriaceae > Mycobacterium. Next base: position 1,886,917 of record CAWEYH010000014.1, read on the forward strand.
CGTCGAAAACCCGGGTGGTCACATCGCCGAGCAGCTTCTCGAAATCGCCTTCCTGCCACGTTTTGCCCACACCGCCGGGAAACAGGCAGTCACCGGTGAAAAGGTGCGTAGCCCCGTCGGCCCCGGTCAACGCCAGCGCGACCGATCCCGGTGTGTGGCCCTGCAGGTGAATGACGTCGAAGGAGAGTTCGCCGATCTTGATCGTGTCCCCGTTGGCGAGGATCCGGTCCGGTTTCACCGGCAGCGGCTCGGCGTCCAGTTGGTGCGCTGCGGTCGGCGCCCCGGTGGCCCTGGCCACCTCCTCCAGGGCCTGAACGTGGTCCCAGTGCTGGTGGCTGGTGACGATCAGCGACAACTTCGGGGCGTACCGCTTGATCAGCTCGAGCAGGATCTCCGCGTCGTTGGCGGCGTCGATGAGTAGCGTTTCGCCGGTCTGGGAACACGTGATCAGGTAGGCGTTGTTGTCCATCTGGCCCACCGAGACCTTGACGATGGACGCGCCGGGAAGGGTGCGCCGAGCAGCGGTCCGGGGCTCCACATGGCCGGTGTAGTTATCGTCGACGACAGTCATGGTGCTTACGGTATCGGCCTTGTCGGTGGCGGCACATAGCATGGTCTCCAACTATGTCTGCGGGAGGAATACCGGGTGGCTGACCGCCTGATTGTGAAGGGTGCGCGGGAGCACAACCTGCGAAGCATCGACCTCGATCTACCTCGCGATGCGCTGATCGTTTTCACCGGGTTGTCCGGCTCCGGCAAGTCGTCGTTGGCCTTCGACACGATCTTCGCCGAGGGGCAGCGCCGCTATGTCGAGTCGCTCTCGGCGTACGCCCGGCAGTTCCTCGGCCAGATGGACAAACCCGACGTCGACTTCATCGAGGGCCTCTCGCCCGCGGTGTCCATCGACCAGAAGTCCACCAACCGCAACCCGCGGTCGACGGTCGGCACCATCACCGAGGTCTACGACTATCTGAGGTTGCTGTACGCCCGGGCCGGCACGCCCCATTGCCCGGTATGCGGTGAGCGCATTGCGCGGCAGACCCCGCAGCAGATCGTCGACCAGGTGCTCGCGATGGACGAAGGTCTGCGCTTTCAGGTGCTCGCTCCGGTGGTGCGGACCCGCAAGGGCGAGTTCGTCGACCTGTTCGACAAGCTGAACTCGCAGGGCTACAGCCGGGTCCGGGTGGACGGGGTGGTGTACCCGCTGACCGAGCCGCCGACGCTGAAGAAGCAAGAGAAGCACGACATCGAAGTGGTCGTGGACCGGTTGACGGTCAAGGCGTCGGCCAAACAGCGGCTGACCGACTCGGTGGAGACCGCACTGAACCTGGCCGACGGCATCGTCGTGCTGGAGTTCGTCGACCGCGACGATGACCACCCGCACCGGGAGCAGCGGTTCTCCGAAAAGCTGGCCTGCCCGAACGGACACCCGCTGGCCGTCGACGACCTCGAACCGCGGTCGTTCTCGTTCAACTCCCCATACGGCGCGTGCCCGGAATGCTCGGGCCTCGGCATCCGCAAGGAGGTCGACCCCGACCTGGTGGTTCCGGATCCGGAGCTCACCCTTGCCGAGGGGGCGATAGCGCCGTGGTCGATGGGCCAGACGGCCGAGTACTTCACCCGCATGATGGCCGGTCTCGGCGATCAGCTCGGCTTCGACGTCGACACGCCGTGGAAGAAGCTGCCCGCCAAGGCCCGCAAGGCGCTTCTGGAGGGTTGCGACGAGCAGGTTCACGTGCGGTACAAGAACCGATACGGCCGAACTCGTTCGTACTACGCCGATTTCGAGGGTGTGATGGCGTTCCTTCAGCGCCGCATGGAGCAGACGGACTCCGAGCAGATGAAGGAGCGCTACGAGGGTTTCATGCGCGACGTGCCGTGCCCGGAATGCGACGGTACCCGGCTGAAGCCGGAGATTCTGGCCGTCACCCTGTCGGCAGGCAAGTACGGCAAGAAGTCGATCGCCGAGGTGGCGGAACTGTCGATCGCCGACGCGTCGGACTTCCTCAACTCGCTGACGCTGGGTTCGCGCGAACAGGCGATCGCCGGCCAGGTGCTCAAGGAGATCCAGTCGCGGCTCGGCTTCCTGCTCGACGTCGGTCTGGAATACCTCTCTCTGTCACGCGCAGCGGCGACACTGTCCGGCGGTGAGGCGCAACGCATTCGGCTCGCCACTCAGATTGGGTCAGGTCTGGTCGGCGTGCTCTACGTGCTCGACGAGCCGTCGATCGGCCTGCATCAACGCGACAATCGGCGGTTGATCGAAACCCTGCTGCGACTGAAGGATCTGGGAAACACGCTGATCGTCGTCGAGCATGACCTCGACACGATCGCGCACGCCGACTGGGTGGTGGACATCGGCCCGATGGCCGGCGAGCACGGCGGACGCATCGTGCACAGCGGGCCGTACGACGAACTGCTGCGCAACCGCGAATCTCTCACTGGTGCTTACCTTTCCGGCCGGAAGAGCATCGAAGTGCCCGCCATCCGGCGGCCCATTGACCGCAGACGGCAGCTGACGGTGGTTGGCGCGCGGGAACACAACTTGCACGAGATCGACGTGTCGTTCCCGCTCGGGGTGCTGACCTCGGTCACGGGTGTGTCCGGCTCCGGCAAGTCGACGCTGGTCAACGACATCCTGGCCGCCGTGTTGGCCAACAAGCTCAACGGCGCCCGGCAGGTTCCCGGTAGGCACACCCGGGTGAACGGCCTCGACCATGTGGACAAGTTGGTGCGGGTGGACCAGTCGCCGATCGGTCGCACGCCACGGTCGAACCCGGCCACCTACACCGGGGTCTTCGACAAGATCCGTTCGCTGTTCGCGGCCACCACGGAGGCGAAGGTCCGCGGCTACCAGCCGGGCCGGTTCTCGTTCAACGTCAAGGGCGGTCGCTGCGAAGCGTGCTCGGGCGACGGCACCATCAAGATCGAGATGAACTTCCTGCCCGATGTGTATGTGCCGTGCGAGGTGTGCAACGGGGCCAGGTACAACAGGGAGACCCTCGAGGTGCACTACAAGGGCAAGACCATCTCCGAGGTGCTCGACATGTCGATCGAGGATGCGGCCGAGTTCTTCAAGCCGATCTCGTCGATTCACCGATACCTGCAGACGCTGGTCGACGTCGGGCTGGGCTATGTGCGGCTCGGGCAGCCCGCGCCGACGCTGTCCGGCGGCGAGGCGCAGCGCGTCAAGCTGGCCTCCGAACTGCAGAAGCGGTCGACGGGCCGGACGGTCTACATCCTCGACGAGCCGACGACGGGCCTGCACTTCGAGGACATCCGCAAGCTGCTCACCGTCCTCAACGGCCTTGTCGACAAGGGCAATACGGTCATCGTCATCGAACACAACCTCGACGTGATCAAGACATCCGACTGGATCATCGACCTCGGCCCGGAGGGCGGCTCAGCGGGCGGCACCGTCGTCGCGCAGGGATCGCCCGAGGACGTCGCGGCGGTGCCGGAGAGCTATACGGGCAAGTTCCTGTCCGAGGCGCTCGAGGTCCAGCCTGCCAAGACGACGGCGACGCGACGTCGCCGCAAGGTCAGCGCGTAAGGTAAGTTCTCCTGAACTGAGAATGCCATTACCGGTATTGATCGGCGAGGAGACCATGGCGAAAACAGTGGTGATCGGCGCATCGAGCGGGCTCGGGCGCTGCATTGGGACGGGACTGGCGGAGCGTGGTGATCGGGTCGCGCTGCTCGCCCGTCGTCGTGACCGGATCGAGAACGCGGCCAAGGAGGCCGGATCCGATGCGGTCGCGGTCGAATGCGACGTCACCGACGAAGCGTCGGTGCGCTCGGCCATCAGTGCGGCGGCGGATGGTCTCGGCGGTATCGACAACCTGGTCTACACGCCGGCCATCGGCTCGGTCATGCGTCTCGTCGACACGGACGCCGAAACCTGGGGTCGCGTCTTCGCCACCAACGTCACCGGTGCCGCCCTCGCGACGGCTGCGGCCATTCCGCACCTGACGGAATCGTCGGGCAAGGTGGTCTATCTGTCGTCGGATGCGGGCACATTCGGTCCGCCGTGGCCGGGGCTCGGCGCCTACGGCGTCAGCAAGGCCGCGCTCGAAAGGCTGATCGAGGCGTGGCGTGCCGAGCATCCCGGCATCGGCTTCACGAACCTCATCGTCGGCGAATGCGCAGGCGGCGACGGTGACTCGGCCACCGGCTTCAGCAACGGCTGGGACCGGCAGCTCGCGACGGAGTTTTATCCGCAGTGGGTTTCGCGCGGCTGCATGCCCGGCCAGCTGATGCCGGTCGAGGACCTCGTCGAGGTGGTGCACACGATCCTGCGCACGAACGCGGCGACGTCAATGCCTGTCGTGGTCGCTCGTGGTGCGCCTTAGACGGCGCCCGATCGGCCGGCTAGTACCCGATGGAAGGTAGCCAAGACCCCTGCGGCTCGGCGTAGAAGCCGATGCTCATCAAGGTCGACTGCTGCACAAGCCGCAGTCCAGAGTCCAGGCACCAAGCCATCAGGTCCGTGTTGCGTGACGGCACCAGAAAGCCAAGTCCCGCAATGGTTTCAGCGGCGGCCAGAAGCGCGATGATGTCATCGTCCGACTTGCCTACTGCGTGCGATAGATAACCACAGCCCGTGGCGTATCCGGTTATCTGGCCCCCGCGCTCGACGATCCTTGCCATGCCTACGCCGATCCAGCTGCTCAACTCCCCGTGGCGGTCGTGGCCGTGCACTCGTCGGCACAGGTCGTCGCAACTGTCCAGGTCCTGCGGTGTGGCGGTGCGAACATCACCACTCGTCGTGCCCACGCTCCTCATGTGGCCCTGGAACACCGACAGCGGTTCACGGACGGCGAAGCCGAGCTTGGCGTACAGAGAGAGCGATCGGTAGTTGTAGGCAGTCTGAACGAGGCGGACGCCACGAGCACCGCGGCCCGCGCAGCGCTGCAACAGGCATTCCATCAGCGCGCGGCCAACGCCGCCCTGCGTGGCGGGGTCGACGCTGACCGGACCGATCCCGACGATGTCACCGCGTTCGTCCTGGAAGGCGCTGCCGACGACGTCGTCGTCCCGCTCTGCGATCAGGGCACAGATGCCGTCGGTCGCAAGCATCGACTCCATCTGCATGCGAGTGAATTCCAGCGACTGCGCCTCGATGGGAAACGCGTGTCGCGTAGCCAGCGATTCAAAGGCGGCGAACATCACGCGTGCGCAGTCCTCGGCGTCGGCCGGGCTCGCCGGGCGGATCGAGATTCCCGTCATCACCCCATCGTCGTCCTGGACAGCGGCGAGGGGAACCGCGGGCTGATCCGCACACCGTCGAGCCAGTCGGTCAGTTCGTCGGCGCGCCGCGTCAGCACCTTGCGGCCGTCCCGTCCGACGTCGTCCAGCAGCCGCAACTCGACCCGTCCCTCGGCATCCTGACCCCAGGCGCCGACCACCCGACCGTTCCACCAGGCCGTTGGTCCGGCGTTGCCGTTGGTATCGAAAACCTGGTTACGGTGCCCGCCGAGGTACCAGTCGCGGTCGAACCAGCCCATGGTGGTGACATCGAGGCCGGGCAGCAGCGCGCCCCACGGGTCGGGCTCGGGTACCTTCTCCAGGTCGTCGGGCAGTGCGAAACCCGGCGTCCCGTCGACATCGACCTCGACAGCCTCGATGTCACGGAGCGCATGCCGCGCCCAGGTCAGGGTGTTGCCGAACCACCACTTGATGTCGGCGACAGTGGCAGGCCCGAAGGTCCGCAGCCAGGTGCGTACCAGCTCTGCGCGAGCCGATTCGGGCGACGCAGTGTCGCGCTCGGCGGTCAGCCAATCCGTCGCGCCCGCCCATCGGGGCCGCGATGTCGTCCATGCGCCGTCGTTGGGGCCGCGGACGATGTCACCACGCACCGAAAGTACGGTGAGCACCCGAGGGGACAGGGGAGTGTCTCCGCCCCAACGCTTTCCGGGGGCGGGGTCGTATGTTCCCGCCAGTTCGGGCAGGGCTTCGCGCAATTGCCTGGCGGTTGTCGGGCCGTGCTCGGCGAGATGCGCGATCACGGCGTCACACGCGCGGTCGAGCCAGCCTTCGCCGTCGGCGGCGACGCCGGCCTTCTGCACATCGGTGACCAGTTTTCGACGCTCGTTGTCGGCCACCCTGTCACTGGCCGCGGCCTGGATGAGTGGCAGGTCATCGACGCCGACCACCCACAATGTGCGGCGCATCGCGAGATGCTTGACGAGGGTCCGCCGCCGGTAGAGCCCGGCGTCGAGGTCGGCAACCGCGAAGCCCGGAAGACGCGCCCACAGGGACAGGTAGGGCGTGGCGGGGTCGGTGGCGTGCAAGCCGAGCAGGGGCGCGACAGCGGCGCCGATCGAGCCTGCAGGCGCATCCAGGAAATGCCGCCGCGCCAACCGTGCCCGCCGCTCGGCAGTAGAAAAGGACCGCATCGCCACCGAACCGTACCTGCGGTGGCCGACAAAGTTTGGGATCGGTAGCTGCCCCGCCCGTCTTGACTTCTCCACGACGCCGTCATCGTGGCGACGCACGAACGAAGGGAACGAAGACGATGAATCGAGTTGTCGCGGGTGCGATAGCACTTGCCGCCGGTGCCGCCGTACTGGTCGGGTGCTCGAACGACAAGGGCGCGACCTCGCCGAGCAACGTCAGCACGGGCGGAAGCACGCAGGTCAAGGTCGACGGCAAGGACCTCGCTGGTCTCGATGTGAACTCGGTGACCTGCGTCAAGCAGGGCGGCAAGATCAACGTCGCCAGCGGCGCCGTCGGCGGCCAGCAGGGACTCGGGATCGTGATGACCGACGCCGCAACGCCGACGGTCGAGTCGCTTGGCATGGTGGTCGACGGCAACGCCCTCGCCGTCAGCAACATGGGCGGCATGAAGAGTGGGTCTGCCGACGTGAAGGTCGACGGGAGCACCTACACCATCACGGGTGAAGCCACCGGCGCCGACATCAAGAACCCGATGGCAGGCATGATCACCAAACCGTTCTCCGTGACGGTGAGCTGCAAATAGTCGGCCCCAACCGGACGGCGGGCGTGCCTAGCGCGCCCGCCGCTTCCTAAGATTGCGCCATGAGCATCCCCGGCGATCTCGACCGAGCGCGTCAGCTCACGTTCGCCGCCAACGAGGAGGCGGCGAAGGAGCTGCTGCTGTCGTTGGGTGCGCAGATCGAAGAGGCAGACCGGGACGATCTGATGATGGAGGTTCTCGCCCAGCTGGGTGAGATCTACCTGGTTCGCACGGCGTACGACGGCGTCCGGGAGGCCATCCGCCGCATCGACGACTGCCTGGCCGTCTACCGGTCGATCCGCGCGGGCACGAATTCTGAAGCCGCTGCGCAGGCCACGATGTCGGATGCCGAGATCGATCACATGCTGTGCCGCTATACCCGACGTGCCCAGTTTCTCCGGACGGGGCTCGCGGCCGCCGCCCACGGAGACCATGAGGGGGCCGAGCTCGCGCTGCTGGTCTTGTGCGACGACGATCCGGGTGCAGCCTTTCCGGATCTGGTGGACGAGCACAACTACCTGATCACCTACGCACGGATCTTCTGCGCAACGGTGCTGTGTGATGACGATCTGCACGTGCAGTCGGTCCCATTGTGGGACAGGGTGATCGATGCGATCGACAGCCCGGGGGACGGCAGCGAGTCAGCCGACCATCTGTTGGTCGTCGGCGCAACCGGGTACGGCAGGTTCTGCGTCGAGACGGGCCGACTCTCCGAAGCGGAGCCGTGGCTCCGCCGTGCTGGGGCTCGTGCTGAAGTCCGCGGGTGGGAGTTGGCAAGGGCCAGAACGCAACTGGAACGCGGCACTGCCGCATGGGCGATGGGCGACCGGGCGCAGACCCAGACCCTTGTTCATGAGGCGTATCCGGCGATCGCCAAGGGCAACCGCGCGCACGACGTGTCGCGCAGTTGGCTCTACCTGGGACTGATCAGCCTCTCCATCGGGGAGCTCGACGACGCCGACGAGCGGTTCGGACATGCCGAGCGGCATTGGCGCGAGGTGGAGAAGCCGCTGCATATTCACCGTGTTCTCCTGCAGCGCAGCTGGGTGGACATTCTGCGTGGCGATTTCGGCGCGGCAGCCGAGAAAACGGCTCAAGCGCGTGAGCTTCTCGACTCCTGGCCGCGGCACAGCTGGCTGCAGTACGCCAGGCTCGACGACCACTTGGGCAGCATTCTGCGGGCCGAGGCGCTGGCCGATCCCGCAGACGGCGCAGCCAAGCTCGAACAGGCCGCCGACCTGAAGGTGCCCGCCGCTCTTGCGGTCGACTCGGTGCGGCACGCGATCGTCGACGCCGACGCCCGGATGCGGTGGGCCACGTTCGTGTCGGCGCGAATCCTCGCAGGCGCGTTCGCCGTGGCCTGGGAGTGGGGGAATACGGAGCTCCTGAGCCAGCTCGTCGAATATCACAGTGCGCGTGGAGCGTTCAGCACCGAGCCGACCGAAAGCGCCGCCGACGAATGGATGGAGACCGCGACGGCGGCCGTTCCCATCGAGGCGTCCGACGAGTACGCACTCGTGGCTGCGGGATCGGCAGCCGTGTCCGCTGCGGGCGGGCTGACCCGGCTAGGTCCCTTGCCGCCGCTGCGCATGGACCCGCACACACCACCGCTGTTGAGCCGCTATCGCGCGTTGGCGTTCGAGCGGTACGGCCGCGACATCACCGCCGACGAGGTTCCCTGGTCGACGTGGCCGTGACCGGAACGCAGCGGCAGACCCTGGTGCTGCGATTCGCCGATGTCGGCGTCGCCACGTACGCCAGCCTGCGCGTCGTCGGATCACCGACGCGAACGGTCACCTGGGTGGTCGAGGAGCCCAATCTGGTTGCGGCACTTGAGCAACTCGCCGAGGCGCTCCCTGACCCGAAAGGCGCCGAGTCGCAACGCGACGCCGTGGATCGGGCGATCTCCTCCGGCCCGTTCGCGTCGCCGTCCGCCGAGCTGACGATTGCCAGGGACCTCGGGTCGCGACTACTCGATGCACCGGCCTGGCAGCTGTTGACCGAATGCGTGGCATCGCCACGGGCGGCGCTGTTCATCTCGCCGAGCGCGCGCCTCGCGCGTGTTCCATGGGCAGCACTTGCGATGCCGGGGGACGACGGCTTTCGGCTGGTGGAACTCGTCGACGTGCTGATGGCAGCACCGCCGAACATCGCCAACGCTGCGCGCTCGACAGTCGACTGGGACCGTCGTCGGGACAGGCCCGCGCTGCTGGTCATCGACCCGCGGGTGCCAGGGCAGCGTCCGGACTCGCCACTCGGCTCCGTCCTCGGCCGACCGTCGCCGGACACCGCGGTGGCCCGCCATTTCGGCGAGTTGATGCAGCGGCGGCCGGTGCTGCCGAACGCTGCCACCACGGTTGAGTTGTTCCGCCGCTCAGACGCGGGCCGCGCTTGGCTGGCCGGCCTGCTGGCCCAGGCGCCGAGCAGACTTCTCTATGTCGGCCACGCGACGGCCGCCGACGGTGATGTGGGCCATGCCGATCGCGCGGCTCTGCACCTGGCGGACGACCGTCCGTTGACGGCGTCGGACCTGATGTCGGCGAAGCTGCCGTTTCCGCCCCGGGTGGCGCTGCTGGCGTGTGCGTCCGGCGGCGACTATCAGTTCGACGAGGCGACCGGCCTGGTGGCCGCGATGATTCTCTGCGGAGCGCAATTGGTGACAGCCACGCTGTGGTCACTGCCTACCGCAGCCGGCTATCGGCAGTTCGCGCCGACTGCCGTTGAGCCGACCGTTGATCCGATGGCCGACGCGATCATCGCCGTCGATCGGGCCCATGAGGAGCCCGAAGCGGGCAGCGCGGTGAACCGTTGGCAGCGCGATCAGATGCGGCGGTGGCGCGACGGCGATGTGACCGCCAGCCCGCTGTATTGGGCCGCGTTGGTCACCTTCGCGGTCGACGGTGCCCGCTGACCTTCAGTTGGGCGGCACGGCGATGGCGACGGATGACTCGTCGTCCGGCTGGTAGTACGCGTCGATCACGCTGCCCGGGGACACCTTCGCCATGGAAGAAGTCGGGATCAAAGCGGTTTCGTGTGCGGGGAACTGCCCGCCGCCGGGCCTGCTGACCATCACGTCCAGTTCGACTTCGCGGTGGTCCTCGCGGGTCTCGCCGGTGCTCCGCATCGCGGTGACGACGCCGTGCGACCGGGTGCCGTGCCGGATCAGGTTCAATTGGTGGCCGGTGAGCAGGCCCTTGCGAAGAAGCATCTGGTCGAATGCGGCGCGCACGGCCAGCATGTCGTCGGCAAGCGAAAGGTGTTCGCGCGCAGCGGGGTCGAAGGCGACAAGCAATACAGCTCCTGGGTGCAGTGCGGCGGCGACCGCATCGTCGTGCAGCCTGCCGGTGAACCTCTGGCCCGTCACGCTCTCCACCTCGACCGTGACGACCTCCTCGATTGCCCGCACGGTGCCGACGCCGACCTCGGGTGTGGCGTCCGGGGTCTCCGACGTGCGGGGCCGCGACAGCAGGACGGCCGCCGCGACACCGATTCCGATAACGGCCAGGAAAGTGAGCAGAATCGTCGTGGACATGACGCTAGCGTCTGCCAACCGGCCGGCTACCGAACCCAACTTTCCTGCTAGGAGATGAACGCCTGCACTTCTATCCTCTAGTGATGACCACGGGGGCCCCAGCGGAAACGGCGATCGCCGTCACCCGCCCGCGCCAAGCGGTCATCGACGGGGCCTGGCGGGCAGTCGGACCCGGCGTCGAGGTGCTCAGCGGCGACGACGGTGGACCGTTGCGCCGGACCGTCAAGCGGATCATCGACCCCCTGGTGCTCCGCCTCCGGTCGAACACGCAGTATTCGGCGCCCTTCGTCAACGCCGATGTCGCGGCGATGATGCACGACCTCATCGTCGGCCAGGGTCCGGCACTGCGCGCGGCCGCGGCGTGGTTCGAGATCCTCAAACGCGAGCGACGCAGGCAGCGCATCACCACAGGGAATGCGCAGGAACTCTATTTCCCCGTCTGTTTCGAGCTGGCGGTGACGAAAGGGTCGCCCGCACAGGAGGATCACGAAGCCGCGGCCGCGGTGCTCAGCGAGATTCACGGCGAACGCGATCGCAACGCCATCGAAGTGCTGAACCGATTCGTCTCTGATTCCCAGGTCATCGCAAAGCTGTCCCAGCAGCTCGACCACAGCTGGCGTGATGTCCGCGCAGGCGCCGAGATCACCGGTCCTTTCCTGGCCGGTCTGACGACTGTCCTCGGGCCTGCGGAGACCCACACCGCCGCGGTGGCGCGTCAACGGGTCTGGTCGGCACTGATCGCCGACGCCACGCCGTACAACCTCGGGGCGAAGGCGCACCAGAAGTTCGGTGAGTTGCCATGGTCGATCGTCGAACTCGGATTGAGTTCCGTTGAGCCACAACAATGCCCGCCGATCACAGGCGGCACACCCAGCGATCGCCCGTTGAACCGCGCGGTCGTCGATCGCGTACGTGCCACTCTGCGCCGTGCGATGGACCGCGACGAGCTGCCCGACGTCCCGCTGCTGTGCGCGGAGGAGGTCGACCGGTCGTGCGCGCCGTGGGGGCTGCTCTCCGAGGACAAGCAGGCCGCGATGATCGCGGGGATCGAGGTCGCCGTCGATCTTGCGCCGCTGATCGAGACCACGACCACCCGGTATCCGCTGGCGGCCACGATCCAGGCGCGACTGCGCAAAGAGGCCTATGTGCTGCATGCGCGCCGGTATCTGGCCGCTGGCGGGCCGATCCATCCGCGCCAACAGCAGGTGATCGATGATCTCGCCGCGTTCGCCCGCCCGTACCTGAGTCGGCTGTGGGCGCGGTTGCACGGGCGCGACGTGTGGCAGGAGCCGTGCGATGACGTCGACGACCTGCGGGCGCTGCTGGAAGGAGTCGCACGATCGGTGAGCCTCGACCACCGCCAGCGGATCAAGGCGATGTTGCAGGTGGCGGGATGAAACTGGTCGCCGATTCCGGTCTGTGGAGCACCGGCCCGCTGGTCGCGCCGACTCCATTGGTCGCCGTTTTGGAAGTCAGTGGAGCCGTGTTGTCCTGGGGTATCGATGACGAGTCCGACGCCGCGTCGATCACCTTCACCGATCTGGCCCGAGCCGATTGGCTATGGCGCGTGCTGGGCGAGTCCGGCCACAGCGCAGTTGCTTCGGCGGTGGACGGCCGCAGGCCTGAAGGGTCGCAGACAATCGAGTTGACCGGCGTCGCCCTGCGGCCGGGTTCGGTCGATCAGCTGCGCCGATTGGCGCTCGGGCATTGGTTGCGGCGATGGTGGCCCGGCAGTCACCGGGACGGTATCGCCTCGCTCGACCCGGCAGTGCTCGACGCGGAGATCGCGCTGCTGACCGCGGCGGCACAGGATTTCTTCGCCGACGACACCTTCGACTCGGACGTGGCAGGGCTGCTCGCGCCGCACGCCGCGGTGCTCGGTGCACTCGTGCGCGACGGGGATCCACGTGTGGTGGCGTTGGTTCAGGCGGCGAACGAGTTGACCGATGATGTCGGAATCGCGATCGCCGAGCCGGCGGCGACGCCGCGTCGCGACGACTACGCGCTCGCGGCAGGCTCGGATGCACGCCAGGGCACGACGGGCGCGGTGGCAAGTGGAACAGGCTCGGTCGACTGGGCCGCCGTTCCGCCGGGCGTGTTCGACGCGGCGGAGAACACCATCGACTGGCGGGTCGAGGCGGCGGATGCATCGACGAATGCGGTTGTCGGCGTTCAACTGACGGGGACGGGCTCGCCGCTTGGCATCGCCGTCCGGCTACGGTCGGGAGATTTCAGCGGTGCCGGTGTCCTTGATGATGACGGCCGGGCAACCTTCCCGATCGTCGACGCTCAGCGGCAGCCCCTCACAGAATCGGTTGCCTGGAACCATGGTTGGCACACGACAGAGGTCAGCGTAGGCGCGAATCTCAACGACTCCACCGAGTCGCGCAGACACGCGAGAGGGTTCGCGATTTTGCCCGATCCCGGTTGGCCGAACCGTCGGGCGACGCGTTCCTCGCCGAGATCCTGGCGGCCGAGGCCGATTACTGAGAGCCGCCGTCCTCCCGGCGCATCGACTCGCGTATCTGCTCCAGCCGCTCGGCGGCGGCCCGCTGGCGCTCTTCGTACTGCTCCTCCACGGATCGCCCCTCAGGGGTTTCTGCGGCCAACTCGGAGGCGCCGATCGCCGTCCCGTACCTCGTCTCGATCTTCTCCCGCACGGATTCGAACGTCGGAACACCGTCCGGCGTGTAACCGGTGTCGGCGGCCTCGGCGGGCGCAGGCGGTTCGGGCCCGGGCTGCGAGTCGGCCGGAGCCGGTTCGGGATTCGGTTCGTCGGGCATGCCGCAACGCTACTCCGCCGACACGCGGCGGCGATCCCAATACCGCGCCATCATCTCCCAGTAGACGAGCGTCAGCGCCATCTGGACAGCACAGGCCACGAGCGCGAGTGTGAGCCGATGCCGGGCGCTGGCGATCATGGCGATGATCGCGAACAGTGATGTCGCGGCGGTGACGCCCCTGGCGGAGTCCCTCGGCCGACTGGTCACGGAAAGCTCCTCACCGAGGATCGCGCGGGTGGCCCACGCCCTGTTGTCAGCCGGTTTCGGGAAGATCACCGGGTTGACGGCAAGCCACGCAGCGACAAGCGCGGCATCACGTCGTCGTCGCGTCCACACGGGTACCAGCACCATCGGCGTGCTCGCCCAGCGCGTCCATGCGCTCCACGGATTGGAATGTCGGGCGAACATCCATCGTCGAAGAGTCCTGAGCTGAGTCGAGAGGCCCATGACTCATGATGATCACCTGGCGGCGGTCTGTTCAATCGACGGACCCGCGGGGCGAGTCGGAAATGGGATCGGCGGCGAATCGGGGGTGCCGATCTGGCCGGCCAACCAGGGCAGCGCGGCCGCGAAGGCGTGCGACGCGAACGGCCAGTCGTGCCTCCCCGGTTGACTCACCACCGCGCAGTCGATTCCGTTGGTCGTTCCCAACGCGCACAACGAGTTCGCGGCCTTGGTCTGGTCACTCGGGCGCGGCGAGCCGTTGATGTCGAACCAGCCGGCCAATCCCGCATAGGGGCCGTGGTGGTTGATCACCGTCGTCGGGTCGAACGCCGCCCATGCGTTCGCATTGCCGCCGAAGAGCCTTGCGATGGTCTGGTCCTTATTGCCCGAGTTGGGCCCGATATCACCCGCGATATCCTCGAATGCGCTGAACCTATCGGGGTGCATCACCGCCAGGTCGACCGCGCAGGTGCCACCCATCGACCAGCCGACGACGCCCCACTTCGATCGATCGGGACTGACGCCGTAGTGCGAGACCATGTACGGCACCACATCTTTCGTCAGATGATCGGCGGAATTGCCGCGGCTCCCGTTGACGCACTCGGTGTCGTTGTTGAAGGCGCCACCGGGGTCGACGAACACGAACACGGGTGCGTTGCCGTGGTGGGCGGCGGCGAAATCGTCGATAGTCTCGATCGCCCGTCCGGTGCGCAGCCAGTCCGCGGGGGTGTTGAACTCGCCGCCGATCATCATCACCGTCGGCAACCGGGGTGGTGGATTGGTGGCGAACCAGGCAGGCGGGAGGTAAACCAACTCGCTACGGTGCCGGAAACCCGACGCCCCGTTGCCGGTATCGATTGACACCACAGTGCCTTTCGGCGGTATCTTGCGCTGCAGCTGCATCGCGGCGACGACGACCTGATCGGTCTGGTCCGGCAACGGCCCCGCGGTCATTTGATTCCACGCGGTTTGCACAGTGGGGAAGTACCCGACCCACAGGTTCAGCGCAAGTGCAGCACTGAACAGGGTGAGCGGGAGCGCCGCCAGCGAGACGCCGCGCATCCACCATCGCGCTCTACGCCAACCGGCCACCAGCACCGCCGCGGCGAAGCCGGTGAGGCCGATCCAGATCCATAGCGAACGGGGAGCGGGGTTGTCGGAGAGTCCTTGGGACGCGACGTACCAGTAGGCCGACGCTGCGAGTGCGCCGCCGACGATCAGCGCCCACGGTAGCCAGCGCACCTGCCAGTGTCCGCTACGTCTGCTGACGGCGGCGATCACCGCAATGGCGGCGATGACCTGCACCGTCATTGGAAGCCATCCGTGCATGAGCGAAAGGGAGTGGCGAAACGAGTCCGGTAACGTCACGGCAACATGGTGACGCGCTTACCTTGTGACTGACTGTGAAGAAGCTGCTAGCGCGGTTTGGCCAGGGGAAACGGCAGTGTCTCGCGAATGCTGCGGCCGGTGATCAACATGACAACCCGGTCCACACCCATTCCCAGACCGCCCGTCGGCGGCATCGCGTACTCCATAGCCTGCAGGAAGTCCTCGTCGAGCTCCATCGCCTCTGGGTCGCCGCCGGCAGCAAGAAGAGATTGCTCCTTCAGTCGCCTGCGTTGTTCGACGGGGTCGGTGAGTTCGCTGTAGGCGGTGGCCAGCTCGATGCCCCATGCCACGAGGTCCCACCGCTCGGCCAGACCGGAGATGCTGCGATGTGGCCGGGTCAGCGGCGACACCGATGCGGGGAAGTCTTTGTAGAACGTGGGCTCTTCGGTGCGGTCCTCCACCAGCTGCTCGTACATCTCGAGCACCACAGCGCCGGCATCCCAGTGGGTGAGGTAGGGGATGTCGGCGGCGTCGCACAGCTTGCGCAGCGTGGTCAGTTCGGTGTTGTGCCCGATCTCCTCGCCGAGCGCTTCCGATACGGCGCCGTGCACGGTCTTCACGGTCCACTGACCGGAGATGTCGACCTTCTCCAAGGTGCCGTCGTCGCGGGGACGCAGGAACACCTGCTCGCCATTGGCGGCCACTGCCGCGTTCTGGATCAGCTCGCGACAGCCGTCGATCCACACGTTGTAGTCGGCGTGCGCCTGATAGGCCTCGAGCAGCGTGAACTCGGGGTTGTGGCTGAAGTCCACCCCCTCGTTGCGGAACGCCCTGCCAAGCTCGAAGACCCGCTCGACTCCGCCGACGCACAACCGTTTGAGGTACAGCTCGGGCGCGATGCGCAGGTAGAGATCGAGATCGTAGGCGTTGATGTGGGTGAGGAACGGGCGAGCGTTGGCGCCGCCGTGGATCTGCTGCAGGATCGGGGTCTCGACCTCCAAAAATCCCTTGCCAATCAATGTTTCGCGGATTGCATGCAGAACGCCGCTGCGGGCCCGGATCAGGTCACGAGCCTCGGTGTTGATGGCGAGGTCGACGTAGCGGGCGCGCACCCGCGCCTCCTGGTCGGTCAGCCCCTTCCACTTGTCGGGCAGCGGGCGCAGGCACTTGCCGATCAGCCGCCAGTTGCCGACGATCAGCGAGTGGATGCCCGACCGGCTCCGGCCCATCGAGCCGGACACCTCGATGAGGTCACCCAGATCGATGGAGCCGGTGAAGTCGGCGGTGCTGCCGCCATCCAGCCGCGAATTATCAAGCAGCAGTTGAACTTCGCCGGACCAATCGCGCAGCTGCGCGAACAGTACACCGCCATAGTCGCGCATCCGCAGCACCCGCCCGGCCACCGTCACCGTTGTGTCGTCGGAGGCTTCGACCGCCGCGGCGACCGTGTGGCTGGGCGCCTGGCCGACGGGGTAGGCGTCCACGCCGCTGTCCTGCAGGCTCTTGAGCTTGGCCATCCGGACGCGCACTTGCTCGGGCAGCCTGAGCGCATCCCCGTTCTCGGGCAGATCGGCCCGAAGTTCACCCATGTCGGGCGCGCTGCCGTCGTGATGCAGCAGTCCCGTCGCGACCAGATTCTCCGGGGCCGAGATGTGGTGCCCGGTATGCGGTTGTTCACTGCGGCGCGAAAAGGGAAGTACGAGAAAGCCTTCTGCGATGACCGAAGCGACGCCGACCCTCGGGACCAGACGCGCGTCCTCGTAGCAGGCGTAGCGCGGCACCCACTGCGGCTGGTACTTCATGTTCGAGCGGTAGAGCGTCTCGAGTTGCCACCAGCGTGAGAAGAACACCAGCAGTCCGCGCCACAACCGGGCGATCGGGCCTGCGCCCAGCTGTGCGCCCTGCTCGAACGCCGACCGGAACATCGCGAAGTTCAGCGAGATGCGAGTGACTCCGATGCCGTCGGACTGCATGCACAGCTCGCTGACCATCAATTCAATGGTGCCGTTGGGGGATTGGGGCGATCGGCGCATCAAGTCCAGTGAAACGCCGTTGTTGCCCCAAGGCACCAGCGACAGCATCGCGACGACGTTCTGCTGCTGCACCGCTTCGACGAGCAGACAATCGCCGTCTGCAGGGTCGCCGAGCCGGCCCAGCGCCATCGAGAAGCCGCGTTCGGTCTCGGTGTCCCGCCAGACGTCGGCCCGCGCGATCACCTGCGCCATCTCCTCAGCGTCGAGATCGCGATGCCGCCGGATGCGCACCGATGCGCCGGCCCGCCGAGCCCGCGTCACCGCCTGGCGTACGGCGCGCATGTCCGGGCCGGACAGCCGGAAGTTGTCCGGATGCAGGATCGCCTCGTCGCCGAGTTGCAGGGCGTTGAGTCCCGCCTCGCGGAACGCTTGCGCCGCTGTCGAACTCGCGCCCATCACGCCCGGGGCCCAGCCGTAGGTCTGGCACAGTCCCAACCACGCCTCGATGGCCTGTGGCCATGCCCTCGGGTCGCCGACCGGGTCGCCACTGGCCAGGCACACTCCGACTTCGACTCGGTAGGTGATGGCGGCGCGCCCGTTCGGCGCGAAAACCACTGCCTTGTCGCGCCGCGTGGCGAAATACCCCAGCGAGTCGTTCTTTCCCCAGAGTTCCAGCAGGCCGCGAATCGCCGACTCGTCCTCGCCGGTGAGCGCGTTCTCCGCGCGTTGCGACTGAAACAACACGACCGCCGCGACCATCAGGGCGAGTGCGCCGAATAAGCCGAGCAGGGCATTGACGAATAGGTGAGGATGGCCGGAGAACGAATCCGAGGAGGCGCCTGCGAATGCGCTGACCCGGTTCAGCGCATACAGAAAGCGGTCCTCACGGGCCAGGGAGCCAGGGAAGAGCTCCAGTAGCGCCCAACCCACGAGGGTGCCGACCGCCATGCTGACGACGAGGGCCGCGGCCGCCTTGAACAGGGCCCCACGGCGCACCTTCGCCCAGAACTGCTTACGGGCCAGCACCAGGAACACGACCGCGGCGATGTGGAAGGCGAACCCGATCATCTCGCCGGTCTCTCGCATCCACGTTTCGCCGCGAGCCGCTATGTCGACGACATTCCAGCCGATCGAGGCGACCATGTAGATGACGAGGATCCACCAGGCAAGTCGTTTGCGGGCGGCCAGCGCGGCGGCCAACAGCGCCAGCACGAACGCCCACGCAAAACTGGTGTCGGGGAAGTTGAAGATGTAGTCGTTGACGAATTCGCGTGGATCCTTGATCAGCCATCGGATGCCCGGTGACACGCTCGCGATCAGCGACAGGGTCGCGATGATTCCGACTGTCCAGCCTGCCGCCGCGGGGACCCAGTGGTACTTGGACCGGGGTCTGGCCCGCGGCGGGCTAGTGAGGGTCATAAGCCGCGAGGATATTCGCTCAATCTCAGAAATGCGTGTGACCCCCTACCAGACCGGTCCGGTGTACTTCTCGCCAGGACCGTGCCCGGATTCATCGGGAGCGGCACTCGATTCGCGAAACGCCAATTGCAGGCTCTTCAGTCCGTCGCGGATCGGCCCGGCGTGCGGGCCGAGGTACTCCGCCGACGCGGTCACCAGCCCGGCCAGCGCCGTGATCAGCCGGCGCGCCTCGTCGAGATCGCGATGGGGGCTGTCGTCGGGACTCTCTGACGACAGGCCGACTTTCTCCGCCGCGGCGCTCATCAGCATCACCGCCGCGCGGGTGATCACCTCGACAGCGGGAATCTCGGCCAGCTCACGGATGTTAGGAACCTCGGTCATGCCTGCTAGACTGGCATGCGCGACCGTCCCGGCATCCGCCAGGGACAGCAAGTGGAGTCCCGCTCCCACCGTTGGCCACACCGGCTCAGCGGTCCGGTCACAGCCGCCGCGGTGGCTGTCCTGGTCGGCTTCGGGCCCTGCTTCAAGCAGGGCTCCTCTGTTCTGTTGAGCAGGGTGCTGATGGCGTGGGTCTCCTCGAAAGAGGACAACGTAGGAGGCCCCATCAGCACTGAGACCCGCGTCAACGAGCGCATTCGAGTACCTGAAGTCCGCCTGATCGGACCAGGTGGCGAGCAGGTAGGCATCGTGCGCATCGAAGACGCACTCCGCGTCGCCGCGGACGCCGATCTCGACCTTGTCGAAGTAGCCCCGGACGCCAAGCCGCCGGTCTGCAAGATCATGGACTACGGCAAGTTCAAATACGAGACGGCTCAGAAGGCGCGCGAGTCTCGCAAGAATCAGCAGCAGACCGTCGTCAAGGAACAGAAGCTCCGACCCAAGATCGACCCTCACGACTACGAGACCAAGAAGGGCCACGTGGTCCGCTTTCTGCAAGCGGGGTCCAAGGTCAAGGTGACGATCATGTTCCGTGGACGCGAGCAGTCGAGGCCCGAACTGGGCTACCGGCTGTTGCAGCGCCTGGGCGCCGACGTAGCCGACTACGGCTTCGTGGAGACCTCGGCCAAGCAGGACGGCCGCAACATGACGATGGTGCTGGCTCCGCACCGCGGCGCGAAGACTCGTGCCAAGGCGGCGCACGACGCCGATGCACCGGCTGCGCAGCGCGCAAGCGCTGAGCCGGCCGAAGCACAGACCGACACACCACAGAACTGAGGACAACACATGCCCAAGGCGAAGAGCCACAGCGGCGCTTCCAAGCGGTTCCGGCGCACTGGAACCGGAAAGATCGTCCGCGAGAAGGCCAACCGCAGGCACCTGCTCGAGTACAAGCCGAGCACCCGCACCCGCCGCCTGGAAGGGCGCACCGAGGTGTCGGCGAACGACAAGAAGCGCATCAAGAAGCTGCTGAGCGGCTAGTTTCCGCGCCCCAATGACCTTTTAGCCCGAACGAGAATAGGAACACCCTCATGGCACGCGTAAAGCGCGCAGTCAACGCCCAGAAGAAGCGGCGCACAATCCTCAAGGCGTCCAAGGGATACCGCGGTCAGCGCTCCCGGCTGTACCGCAAAGCCAAAGAGCAGCAGCTGCATTCACTGACGTATGCCTACCGTGACCGGCGCGCCCGCAAGGGTGAATTCCGCAAGCTGTGGATCTCCCGGATCAACGCGGCGGCGCGCGCCAACGACATCACCTACAACCGGCTGATCCAGGGTTTGAAGGCCGCCGGTGTTGAGGTGGACCGCAAGAACCTCGCCGAGATCGCCGTGAGCGACCCGGCCGCCTTCACCGCGCTGGTGGAGATTGCCAAGGGTGCGCTGCCCGAGGATGTCAACGCCCCGTCCGGCGAGGCTGCCTGACGCTCACCGAGCGCTCTGCCCGGGTGGCCGCGGCGGTCAAGTTGCACCGCCACGTCGGGCGGCGGCGTGCAGCACGTTTCCTCGCAGAGGGGCCCAACCTCGTCGAAGCGGCGCTGCGACGCGACCTTGTGATCGAGGTGTTCGTAACCGAAGCCGCTTTGAGCCGGTTCGAGCCCATGTTGGGCGACGTGTCGGTTCATGTGGTCACCGAGCGTGCCGCAAAAGCGCTGTCGGACACCGTCACACCGGTCGGGCTCGTCGCCGTCTGCGAAGTGCCGTCGACGCGCCTTTCCGACGTGCTGGCCGACCGGCCGAAGCTGGTTGCGATCGCCGCGGGGATTTCGGAGCCCGGCAACGCGGGCACCCTGATCCGGGTGGCCGACGCGATGGGCGCCGACGCCGTCGTGCTCGCCGGCCACAGTGTCGACCCCTACAACGGAAAATGTCTGCGCGCGTCGGCGGGCAGCATCTTCGCCATACCGGTGGTGTCCGAATCCGATGCCGCTACAGCGGTGTGCACGCTTTGTGACGCGGGCCTACGTGTTCGGGCCACCACCGTTGACGGAGAGACGAGCCTGGACGACGCCGATCTGTCCGGGCCCACAGCGTGGTTGTTCGGGCCGGAGTCTCACGGCCTGCCCGCGGAGTTGGCGGAGATGGCAGAAGAACGGGTTCGGATTCCGATGTCGGGCGCAGCCGAAAGTCTGAATGTGGCGGCGGCGGCCGCGATCTGCCTCTATGAGAGCGCCAAAGCGCACCGAGCCGGCTAGTTGGCCGCCTTGAGCAGGCGCTCGGACACCGCGAGCATCAGTTTCCTTGGCGTAACGCGATATCCGCTCGCCAGAAGTGAGTTCCGCCAACCGGATACGACTGTAGGTGTGGACTTGTCGAGCGCGCCCAGGGCGGTGTCCACGACTTGTTGAGCCGTCTGCCTCCCGTCGGTCAAGAACTCCTCGCCGGTGCGTGCGAAGAACTCCGTCTCCGTCGCGCCGGGGCACAGGGCGAGCACCTTCACCCCGGTTCCTCTGCATTCCTGCCAGAGGGCCTCGGTGTAGGACAGGACGAACGCCTTGGTTGCGCCGTAGACGGCCATCCCGGGCGTCGGCTGGAAGGACGCGGTCGAGGCCACGTTGACGACCACACCATGTCCCCGCTGCACCATCGATGGCAGATAGCGGGCGGTCAGATCGACCAGCGTGCCGCAGTTCAACTGGATCTGTGCGGCGTTGGGCTCGGGCGCTTGGTCGACGAACTTGGAATGCAGTCCCACACCGGCGTTGTTTATCAGGACGTCGATCGTGCGTCCGAGCTCACGCACCTTGTTCTCCAGGTCGGCACCGGAGCCAGACACTGCGAGGTCCTCGGCGATGACGTCGACCGTGATCGCGGGATGTTTTGCGATCAGCGTCTCGCGTAACTGGCTCAGTTTGTCGGCACGCCGCGCGACGAGCACGAGATTCGCGCCGCGCCGGGCGAGTTGGACGGCGAACTCCTCACCGATGCCGCCACTGGCACCGGTGATCAGTGCCGTGTCGTTGCTGAATTCCACTCGGCGCTCCCGCGGTAGTAGGCCAGACCAGGCTAGCCGGTGAGCAGACCCCTCGCCACGTGAGTGATCTGCACCTCGTTGCTACCCGCGTAGATCATCAGCGACTTCGCGTCGCGTGCCAGTTGCTCAACGCGGTATTCGGTCATGTACCCGTTTCCGCCGAACAACTGCACGGCATCCATCGCCACGTCCGTCGCCGCCTGCGAGCAGTACCACTTGATCGCCGACGCCTCGGGCAGTGAGATCTGAGTCCCGTTCTGTGCGGCTTCGATCACCCGAAACAGCATGTTGCGCACATTGATTCGAGCCACTTCCATGCTCGCCAGCTTGAGTTGAATCAGTTGGAACTGGGCGATCTCCTGGCCCCACAGCTTGCGGGTCTTCGCGTAGTCCACGCATAGCTTCAGGCATTCCTCGATGACGCCGAGCGCCATGGCGGCCACCCCGATGCGCTCGGTGGAGAAGTTCGACCGAGCGCTGTCGCGTCCGTCGCCCGCGGAGTTGTCCTCGGTCTCACCGAGCAGCCGGTCGCGGCCGAGCCGGACGTTGTTGAAGAACAGCTCGCCGGTGCGTGAACTGTGAATGCCCATCTTGCGGAACGGCTTCGACTGAACGAAGCCCTCCATGCCGCGGTCGAGCACGAACGTCAGCACCTTGCGGTCACGTTTGTCGCTACCATCGCCCTCGTCGAGCTTTGCGTACACCACCACCACGTCGGCGTCCGGACCGTTGGTGATGAACGTCTTCTGCCCGTTGAGGATGTAATCGTCGCCATCGCGCACCACATAGGACTTCATGCCGCCGAACGCATCCGAGCCGGAGTCAGGCTCGGTGATCGCCCATGCGCCCACCTTCTCGTAGGTGACCAGGGCCGGCAGCCATCGCTCCTGCTGCGCTAGTGTGCCGCGGCCGGCGATGGTCGGCACCGTCAGCCCGAGGCTGACACCCATCCCGGTCACCACACCCATGCAAACCCGGCACAGTTCACTGACGACGACAAAGCCCATGCCTGCCTGGCCGCCGTCGCCGAACATGCCGCCGGATGCGCCGTCGGATTTCGAAGTGCCCTCACGCATCCTGGCCAATCGCTTCTCCAGCGACTCGCGGGCAAGTACGTCGATGCCGAAGGTGGCGAAAAGCTTGCGGATGATGGGGTAGGGCTCCATGTCGCCGCTCTCCAGCGCGTCGACGTGCGGGCGGACTTCCTTGGCCACGAACTCCCGTACGGCGTCGCGCACGGCGATGTCGACCTCAGACCATTCGAGCATGCCGTCAGCCTAGGCTGCGGTGCTCCGGCCACGCGCTGGGCGTAGGCCCGCAAGCGAGAAGGTGGTGTGCACGAGCGAGCCGGCGCGGTCCAGCAGACTCTTGCGCCGCGGCACATAATGCATGGGCATATCTCTGCGGTCCCGCGGCGGCGCCATGAACGCGGGTGCCTCGACGAGCGGGGAGTCCTCCGGAAGCCGCCCGGATGCGCGCCGGTAGGCCGCAAGCGCGCGCGGGTGCAGCCGGATCTCGTCGGGCACGACGACGAATGCCATCTCGACGACCTTGCCGAACAGCCGAAGCAGGACTTCGTCACCGGCCGTCCAGCGCATACCTGCTTTCTCCCGCACGATCGGGTCGAAGAGGCCTGCGGCGATCCAGCGCTGTCCGGCGACCATCGGCCTGAATATCTGGTCCCAGATCGGGGTGGGCATCAACACGAACCAGGGTTTGGGAATGCGGATCGAGAAGATGTCCAGCGTGGCGCGGTTGATCTCCAGCTCGTCGCTGCACACCCGGTCCCAGTACTCGCAGAACTCCTCCCAGGACTTGGGCACCGGGCGCATGCTCATCCCGTACTGCGCATACCACTGCACGTGCTCGTCGAAGAGCTGGCGTTTCTCGGCCTCGGTCAACCCGCCGCAGAAGTATTCGGCCACCTTGATCACCAGCATGAAGAAGGTGGCATGCGCCCAGTAGAAGGTCTCGGGATTCAGCGCGTGGTAGCGCCGCCCGGTGGCGTCGACGCCCTTGATGGTGGTGTGGAAGCCCTTGATCTGCTTGCCGGTTTGGGCGGCCCGGTCCCCGTCGTAGACGACTCCCATGATCGGGTAGACGGAGCGTGCAACACGCTGCAGCGGTTCGCGCAGCAGGATGGAATGCTCCTCAACGCCCGCGCCGAGCTCGGGGTACATGTTCTGCAGCGCGCCGATCCAGACGCCCATCATTCCGGTGCGCAGGTCACCGAAGTATTTCCAGGTCAGTGAGTCCGCCCCGAGCGGGTCGCCTCGCTTGGTTCGCCTCGTCGTCGAACTCGCCGTCACAAACTCCCAAGATAATATTGACAACGTGCGTTGTCCATCATTTCGGGGCGCGTCGCATGCGTGTTTGCTCGCCAAAAGACGGGGCATCTAATCTTGCGCAATGGATGTCGAATCGTTCGATGAACGGTCCGGCACGTCACCCGGACCGCGGGAGTGGCTGCGGAACACCAACCACAGTCCCGGAGTGGTCGCGTTCATTCGGCGCGCGCGGCGTGCGCTACCCGGCGACCCGGACTTCGGAGATCCGTTGTCCGCGGCCGGTGTTGGTGGGCCGAGTGCGGCCGCTCGCGCGGCGGACCGGCTGCTAGAGCGCGACGCCGCATCACGGGAGGTAAGCCTTGCCGGACTGCAGGTCTGGCAGGCACTGACCGAGCGGGTTTCCGGCAAGCCTGCCAATCGCGAGGTGACACTGGTCTTTACAGACTTGGTCGGTTTTTCCTCCTGGGCGTTGAAGGCCGGCGACGATGCCACACTCAAGCTCCTTCGGCGGGTGGCTCAGGTAGTCGAACCGCCGCTGCTGGAGGCGGGTGGGCACATCGTCAAGCGGATGGGCGACGGCACAATGGCGGTGTTCGCCGATCCGGCCACCGCGGTCCGCGCGGTCCGCACCAGCCTCGATGCCGTGAAAGACGTTGAGGTCGAGGGCTATACGCCTCGGATGCGCGCCGGTGTACATACCGGTCGACCGCAGCGGATCGGCTCGGATTGGCTGGGAGTCGATGTCAACATCGCGGCACGTGTGATGGAGAGGGCCACCAGAGGTGGACTCATTGTGACGCAGGCCACCATGGACCGAATCTCTGCAGAAGATCTCGACGCGCTCGGTTTGTCGGCCAAACGGATACGGAAACAAGTGTTTTCGCACAAGCAGGACGGTGTACCCGCCGATCTCGCCATCTACCGGGTGAAAACTCGCAGAGAGTTGACAGCAGACGACGAGGAGATCGAAGACATCGCCGACGCATAGTGGTAGGTGAGATGTTGCTCGGTTTTGTGCAAGGGCTGGCCAGGATTCGCGCCACCGTCGCGTACGCGGCGATCTTGACAGGTGTGACGACCGCGTTGGTGACGCTTGGGCCGCGGGTGCAGAGCCGAGTGATCAGCCACGCCAGCACCAACCTGCACAACCTCAGCCACGGACACATCGGAACCCTGTTCGTCAGCGCGTTCGTCATCGACGCAGGACCGATCTATTTCTGGCTTCCGGGCTTGATGTGCCTGATGGCCATCGCCGAACTGCTGTGGCGCAGCGCTCGCCTGCTGATCGCGTTCGCGGTCGGCCATATCGGCGCCACGTTGCTGGTCGCGGTCGGCCTCACCGCCGCGGTGGAAGTCGGCTGGCTGTCGGCAGACGTGAGCCGGGCGACCGACGTCGGGATGAGTTACGGCGCCTCCGCCGCGCTCGGGTCGCTCAGTGCGGCGATACCGAGGCGGTGGCGGCCCGCCTGGACCGGGTGGTGGCTGGCCGTTGCGGTCGCGGTAATTGTCGTCGGAACCGACTTCACCGATGCCGGGCATGCGGTGGCGCTGGTGCTCGGCATGCTGGTGGCCACGCGCTTCGGGCAGCCGGGAGCCTGGACGCCGCTGCGATACCTGCTGCTGGTGGCCGCTTCGGGCTTCGGCTATCTGATGCTGGCCAACACCGGGCTGACGTTGGTGGTTGCGACCGGGCTCGGTGTGGTCGGGGCGCTGGTCGCAGAGGTCGTGATCGGCCGCAGGATGGGCCGCCGCTCGGCGCCGCGACCAGTCGGCGCAGAATGCGCGCTGACACCAGGCATCGCGTGACGCCGCTCGCATCTGCGCATCACCTATGATCGCCGGGTGGCTGATCAGCCCATAGACCTGTCGGAGGAAGCGCTGGCCAAGTGGGTCAGCGCGGCCCGGCATGCCTTCGATCTGGCCGCCGACCTCGACAACTTGGCCCGCGCAAAGTCCGAGCATCTGGGCGACCGCTCACCGCTCGCGCTCGCCCGCCAGGCGCTGGGATCGCTGGCCAAGGCCGACCGGGCCGACGCGGGCAAGCGAGTCAACGTCGCCCGCGCCGAGGCGCAGCGCAGTTATGAGGAGCGCCTCGAGGTGCTGCGGACCGAGCGCGATGCGGCCGTCTTGGTGGCCGAGCGCATCGACGTGACGCTGCCGTCGACGCGCCAGCCCCTCGGCGCTCGCCATCCGATCACCATCCTCGCCGAGCACGTCGCCGACACCTTCGTCGCGATGGGGTGGGAGCTCGCCGAGGGGCCCGAGGTCGAGACGGAGCAGTTCAACTTCGACGCGCTGAACTTCCCACCGGATCACCCGGCACGCAGCGAGCAGGACACCTTCTACGTCGCACCGGACGGGTCACGGCAAGTGCTGCGCACCCACACATCGCCCGTGCAGATCCGCGCGCTGCTCGAGCGTGATCTGCCGGTCTACATCATCTCCATCGGCCGCACGTTCCGCACCGACGAGCTGGACTCCACCCACACCCCGGTCTTTCACCAGGTCGAGGGCCTTGCGGTGGACAAGGGTCTGACGATGGCTCATCTGCGCGGCACGCTCGACGCGTTCGCGCGTTCGGAGTTCGGGCCGCATGGCCGCACCCGTTTCCGTCCGCACTTCTTCCCGTTCACCGAGCCGTCCGCCGAGGTCGACGTGTGGTTCGAGAACAAGAAGGGCGGCCCAGGCTTCGTGGAATGGGGTGGCTGCGGCATGGTCAACCCAAATGTGTTGCGTGCGTGCGGCATTGACCCGGAGGTCTACTCCGGATTCGCATTCGGCATGGGGCTGGAGCGCACACTGCAGTTCCGCAACGGAATCCCGGACATGCGCGACATGGTCGAAGGCGACGTGCGGTTTTCGCTGCCGTTCGGAGTTGGCGCCTGATGCGTCTTCCCTACAGCTGGCTGCGGGAGGTCGTCGCCGCCGGCGCGCCCGGTTGGGACGTTCCCGTCGACGACCTCGAGCAGACACTGATCCGCATCGGCCACGAGGTCGAGGAAGTCATCCCCGTCGGACCGGTCAGCGGTCCCTTGATCGTCGGTCGGGTGCTCGAGATCGAGGAGCTCACCGAGTTCAAGAAGCCGATCC
This sequence comes from uncultured Actinomycetota bacterium, assembly GCA_963813275.1. Lineage (GTDB taxonomy): Bacteria > Actinomycetota > Actinomycetes > Mycobacteriales > Mycobacteriaceae > Mycobacterium. The sequence goes on from CAWEYH010000014.1 coordinate 1,914,162, forward strand.
GCGCGGTCAAGGTCGACGTCGGTGAGGCCGAGCCCCGCGACATCGTCTGCGGTGCAACGAACTTCGCCGTCGCCGATCTGGTGGCGGTGGCGCTGCCGGGAACCACAGCTGCCCGGCGACTTCACCATCACGTCGCGCAAGACGTACGGCCGCACGTCGGACGGCATGATCTGCTCGACGGCCGAGCTCCACCTCGGCAGCGACCATTCCGGCATCCTCGTGTTGCCGCCGGGCACGGCCGAGCCGGGCACACCCGCCGCCGACATACTCGGACTGGACGACACCGTGTTCCATCTCGCCGTCACCCCCGACCGCGGTTACTGCCTTTCGGTGCGCGGCATGGCCCGCGAGATCGCCAACGCCTACGACCTCGACTACGTCGATCCCGCCGATGTCGCCCCGCTTCCCGCCGACGGCGAGGCGCTGCCGGTGACGATCGAGCCGGGCACCGGAGTGCTGCGCTTCGGGCTGCGACCGGTCACCGGTATCGATCCGACGGCGGTGTCACCGTGGTGGATGCAGCGACGACTCCTGCTCAGCGGTATCAGGGCGATCTCACCGGCCGTCGACGTGACGAACTACGTGATGCTCGAACTCGGCCACCCGATGCACGCCCACGATCGCAGCCTGATCACCGGCGGCTTCAGGGTTCGATTCGCGCGGCCGGGGGAGACGGTCGTCACTCTCGACGACATCGAACGCAGGCTCGACCCGGGCGACGTTCTCATCGTCGACGATGTCGCCACCGCGGCGATCGGCGGCGTGATGGGTGCGGGCACCACTGAGGTACGCGACACCACCACCGATGTGTTGTTGGAGGCCGCGGTATGGGATCCGGCCGCAGTGTCGCGGACGCAGCGGCGGCTTCATCTGCCAAGCGAGGCGGCGCGCCGTTACGAACGCAGCGTCGACCCGGCGATCTCGGTTGCCGCGCTGGACAGGTGCGCGGCACTTCTCGCCGAGATCGCCAACGGCACAACGGAGTCCACACTGACCGACTGGCGTGGCGAACCGCCGCGTGAGGATTGGTCGCAGCCTCCGGTCAGCATGGCCGCAGACCTGCCCGACCGCACCGCGGGTGTGGACTACCCCGACGGCACCACCCGCCGCAGGCTCACGCAGATCGGCGCAGACGTGTCCGTCGATGAACGGCGCGTGACGGCGACACCGCCAAGCTGGCGACCCGACCTTAAAGAGCCCGCCGACCTGGTGGAGGAGGTGCTGCGGCTGGAGGGTCTCGAGCTCATACCGTCGGTGCTGCCTCAGGCACCCGCGGGACGTGGCCTCACCGCGGAGCAGAAGCGACGGCGCGCGATCGGAAAGTCCTTGGCGCTCAACGGGTATGTCGAGATCCTGCCGACGGTGTTCCTGCCCGCGGGCGTGTTCGATCAATGGGGCTTGCCGCCCGAAGATCCGCGCCGCACCGCCGCGCATGTGCTGAACCCGCTGGAGTCCGACCGGCCCGAGCTGGCCACCACACTGCTACCCGGGCTGTTGGAGTCGTTGAGCCGCAACGTGTCCCGCGGCTTCGTTGATGCCGCGTTGTTCTCGATCGAGCAGGTCGTCGAACCGACGTCGGAAACTCGTGCAGTCGAGCTGATTCCCACCCACCGGCGCCCCACCGACGACGAGGTCGCGGCGCTCGACGCGTCGCTGCCGCGTCAGCACCAGCACGTGGGAGTGGTGCTGGCCGGTCTGCGTGAGCCCGCGGGCCCGTGGGGTCCTGGCCGCCCGGTCGATGCCGGCGACGCGTTCGAGGCCGTGCGTATCGTCGGTCGCGCTGCCGGCGTTGAGCTGACACTGCGACCGTCGCAATACCTCCCATGGCACCCGGGCCGCTGCGCCGAAGTTCTTGTCGGGGACACCGTCATCGGCCATGCGGGCCAATTGCATCCCGCGGTGATCGAGCGGTCGGGTCTGCCGAAGGGCACCTGCGCGGTCGAGCTGAACCTCGACGCCATACCGATCACCGAAAGGCTGCCAGCGCCCTCGGTGTCGCCGTTCCCCGCGGTGTTCCAGGACGTCGCGCTGATCGTCGCCGAAGACGTCGCCGCACAAAGTGTCGTCGACGCGGTCCGCGATGGCGCGGGGGAGCTGCTGGAGGACGTCAGGTTGTTCGACGTGTACACGGGTCCGCAGATCGGCGAGGGCCGCAAGTCGCTTGCGCTGGCGCTGCGGTTCCGTGCCGTGGACCGTACCCTGACCGAGGACGAGGCGAGCGCAGCCCGCGACGCCGCGGTGGCGACCGCCGCCCAGCGGGTCGGGGCCGAGCAGCGGCGCTGACTCGTGGACAGCACGGACTTGGTCTCCTTCAGGAGGGGGCGGGTCGGGGAGATCCTGTCCATGCTGATCCTTCTGCCGCTTGGTCTCCTCTCCCTGATCGGGAGTCCGTTCGCGTTCGTCAGACTGGTACAAGAGGGACACCACCCGCTGGCGCTGGCGGCATCGGCGGTACTGGCATTTGCGCCTCTCATGCTCTTCGGGTGGGGCATGGTGATGCTGACGCTATTCACCGACCGGAAGCTGTCGGTGTCCCAGCACGAGATCCGTGTGCACCGCTGGGTCGGCGGCACCAGGACGATCGACACCAGCGCGCTGAAGCACATTGTGTTGTACGGCAATCCGGCCCGGCTGGTTTTCTTGCCGGCCGCCGGACCGCCGCTGCTATCCGTTGAGCCGAGCGACTTTCCGTCCGTGATGCCTACCGCAATCGGAGAACACCTACGGATGGAAGTCGAGCATTTCGGCGAAGTCGAAAAGGATGTACTTCGAGCGAAATACCCACACAACGCCAAAGAGACCGCCCAGCGTTACGGGCTCGAGAACGAGCGGCAACGCCGCACTTGGGAATGGTGAGATGCGCTACTTCTCGATGGTGTTGACGATGTGCTCGGCGATGGCGAGCGAGGACGTCGCCGCCGGCGAAGGTGCGTTTCGAATGAGGACGACACGATCGCGGACACTGATCCGGAAGTCGTCGACCAGCCCGCCGTCGGCGTCGAGCGCCTGCGCACGGATTCCCGCGGTGCCGGGCAGGACGTCGTCGTCGGCAAGCTCCGGCACATAGGCGCGGGCGGCCGCGACGAACCGCCGCCTGCTCAACGAGCCCGACATCTCCCGGATACCCGTCCGCCAGTGGCGGCGGGCGAAGCGCCAAAAGGCGGGCGTGCGAGCCACTTCGGCGAGATCCGGCACGGAGATCTTCCCCCAGGTGTAGCCCTCGCGGGCCAGGGCGAGCACGGCATTGGGTCCGATCAGTACTTCACCATCGACACGCGGGGTGAGATGCACCCCGAGGAACGGATAGCGAGGGTCGGGAACCGGGTAGACCAGCCCGTTGACGAGGTTGCGCCGCTGCGGCTTCAGCGCGTAGTACTCGCCGCGAAACGGCATGATCACCGGATCGGGTCCGTCGCCGGCGAGCTCGGCCAGCCGATCACTCTGGAGCCCGCCGCAGACCACGATCCGGTCGAATGTGAATGCACCGGAGTCCCCGTCGCTGCGAGCGGTGACGACCACCTCCGTGCCGGATGTCTGCAACCCGACGACCTCATGGCCGAGCAGTATCTTCGCCCCGTCGGCGACCGCATCGGCGGCGAGCGCCCGCGTCACCTCCGCGAAATCCACGATGGAGGTCGACGGTGAATGCAGCGCGGCTACGCCGCGCACATGCGGCTCCAGCTCGCGCAGCTCGTCAGCTCCGATGATTCGAACGCCGGGGACCCCGTTCGCGAGGGCCCGCTCCCTGATGTTGTCGAGCCGGGCCCGTTCGTCCTCGTCGAGGGCGACGAGGACCTTGCCGCAAGCGATTCGTCGGATGCCGCGTCGCTCGCAGAACTCTTCGAGGAGGCCGACGCCTCGGCGGCACAGCACGGCCTTCTTGGAGCCGGGTTCGTAATACAGGCCGGCGTGCACCACGCCGCTGTTGCGCCCGGTCTGGTGTGCCGCCAGCCGGTTCTCCTTCTCGAAAAGGGTGACTTCAGCGTCGGGCCGGCGCTTGAGGATCTCGCGTGCGACGGCGACACCGAGGATGCCGCCGCCGATGACTGCGACCCGGTCGGTCACCAGCGGGGACGGATTGGTCACATGGGCACCTTAATTGATTTGCGGCGAGTTGCATAAACATGCAGAATCAATGCATGACTTCTGTCGCCGTGGCCGGTGCCAGCGGATATGCCGGTGGTGAGATTCTGCGGCTGCTGCTCGGCCATCCCGCCTTCGCCGACGGTCGGCTGACGATCGGGGCGCTGACGGCTGCCGCCAGCGCGGGCACCACCCTTGCCGAACATCACCCGCACCTGCTGCCGCTGAGCGGGCGCGTGCTGGAGGCCACCGATGTCGATCTCCTCGCCGGACACGACGTGGTGTTCCTGGCGCTGCCGCACGGCAACTCCGCGGAGCTCGCCGAACGGTTGGGGACCGAAACTGTGATCGTCGACTGCGGCGCCGACTTCCGGCTGACCGACCCGGCGGCGTGGCAGCGGTTCTACGGATCGGCGCACGCGGGCAGCTGGCCGTACGGACTGCCCGAGCTGCCCGGCGCCCGGGACCGGCTGCGCGGCGCCACCCGGATCGCCGTGCCCGGCTGCTATCCGACCGCGGCGCTGCTGGCACTGGTGCCCGCGATCGCCGAGGATCTGGTGGAGCCCGCCGTGACCGTCGTCGCCGTGAGCGGCACCTCGGGCGCCGGACGGACGGCCAAGACCGACCTTCTCGGCTCCGAGGTCATCGGGTCGGCCCGCGCCTACAACATCGGCGGAAAACACCGGCACACTCCTGAGATCGCCCAGGGGCTGCGCGCCGTCACCGACAAGGACGTGACGGTGTCGTTCACCCCGGTGCTGATACCGACCTCGCGCGGAATCCTCGCAACGTGCACGGCCCGCACCGAAGCGCCGCTGTCGCAGCTGCGGGCGGCCTACGAGAAGGCCTACGACGCCGAACCTTTCGTTCACCTACTGCCCGAAGGGCAACTGCCCAAGACCGGCGCGGTTATCGGCAGCAATGCCGCTCAGCTCGCGGTCGCCGTCGACGACGACGCAGGCGTGTTCATCGCCATCGCCGCAATCGACAACTTGGTCAAGGGCACGGGCGGCGCAGCCGTTCAGTCGATGAACCTCGCGCTGGGCTGGCCGGAAACCGAAGGACTCTCGATTGTGGGGGTGGCGCCGTGACCGACACTTCAGCGGCGACCACTCGGCTGGTTCGGACCCAGGGTGTGACCGCGCCAGCGGGATTCCGCGCAACCGGGATCGCCGCGGGCATCAAGGCATCCGGCGCGCTCGATCTGGCGCTGGTCTTCAACGAGGGGCCCGACTACGGTGCTGCAGGCGTTTTCACCCGCAACCAGGTCAAGGCCGCCCCGGTGCTGTGGACCCAGCAGGTGCTGACCACCGGGCGGCTGCGTGCGGTCATCCTGAACTCCGGAGGCGCCAACGCCTGTACCGGACCCGGCGGCTTCCAGGACACCCATGCCACCGCAGAGGCCGTCGCCGCGGCCCTGTCCGATTGGGGCAGCGAGACCGGTGCCATCGAAATCGCGGTCTGCTCAACGGGATTGATCGGCGATCGGCTGCCGATGGATAGAGTGCTCGCCGGCGTCACCGACATCGTCCACGAGATGGCGGGCGGGCTGACCGGCGGTGAAGAGGCCGCAAGAGCCATCATGACCACCGACAAAGTGCCCAAACAGGTCGCACTGCATCACCCCGACAACTGGACCGTCGGCGGAATGGCCAAGGGCGCAGGCATGCTGGCCCCGTCGCTGGCGACCATGCTCACCGTCATCACCACCGACGCGGTCGCCGACGCCGCCGCGCTGGATCGGGCGTTACGCTCGGCAAGCGCACAGACCTTCGACCGGCTCGACGTCGACGGCAGCTGCTCGACCAACGACACCGTCCTGCTGTTGGCCTCCGGCGCAAGCGAAATCGCGCCGCGCCAGGCCGACCTCGACGAGGCGGTGCTGCGCGTGTGCGACGACCTGTGCGCACAGCTGCAGGCGGATGCGGAAGGCGTCACCAAGCGGGTCACCGTTACCGTCACCGGCGCGGCGAGTGAGGCCGATGCGCTCACCGCCGCCCGCGTCGTCGCCCGCGACAGCCTTGTCAAGACAGCGTTGTTCGGCTCCGATGCCAACTGGGGCCGCGTGCTGGCCGCGGTCGGCATGGCGCCGGTCAGACTCGATCCCGAACGAATCAGCGTGTCATTCAACGGCTCACCTGTGTGCATCGACGGTGTCGGCGCGCCTGGTGCGCGTGAGGTCGACCTGTCTGGCGTCGACACCGACGTGACGATCGATCTCGGGGTCGGCAGCGACCGTGCCGCGATCCGCACCACCGACCTGTCGCACGGATACGTCGAAGAGAATTCGGCGTACAGCTCATGACACTCGCCACCCCGGTCAAGGCGCAGGTGCTCGCTGCAGCACTGCCCTGGCTCAAGCTTCTGCACGACAAGATCATCGTCGTCAAATACGGCGGGAACGCGATGACCGACGAGACGCTGCGCCAGGCGTTCGCTGCCGACATGGTCTATCTGCGCAACTGCGGCATCCATCCCGTGGTCGTGCACGGTGGCGGCCCGCAGATCAGTGCGATGCTCAAACGACTCGGCGTCGCAGGCGATTTCAAGGGCGGCTTCCGCGTCACCACACCGGAGGTGCTCGACGTGGCACGGATGGTGCTCTTCGGGCAGGTCGGGCGCGAACTGGTCAACCTGATCAATGCACACGGCCCGTACGCGGTTGGCATCACCGGCGAGGACGCGCACCTGTTCACGGCCGTGCGCCGCAGCGTCACCGTCGACGGGGTGGCCACCGACATCGGGCTGGTCGGCGACGTGGAAAAGGTGAACACCGAGGCGGTGCTCGATCTGATTGCCGCAGGTCGTATTCCGGTGGTATCGACCATCGCACCCGACGTGGACGGGGTCGTCCACAACATCAACGCCGATACCGCCGCCGCGGCGCTGGCCGAAGCACTTGCCGCCGAGAAGTTACTGATGCTGACCGACGTCGAGGGCCTGTACACCAGCTGGCCGGACCGCGAGTCGCTGGTCAGTGAGATCGACGCTGGCGCGTTGACACAACTCCTGCCGACGCTGGAGGCGGGCATGGTGCCGAAAATCGAGGCCTGCCTTCGCGCTGTCACGGGAGGGGTGCCCAGTGCGCACGTCATAGACGGCCGCGTCGAACACTGCGTGTTGGTCGAGTTGTTCACCGACGAGGGAACGGGAACCAAGGTGGTGAAGGGCGCATGACGCTTCAGCAGCGCTGGGACAGCGTGATGATGCACAACTACGGCACGCCGCCGTTGGCGCTGGCCAGCGGTGACGGCGCGGTGGTCACCGACGTGGACGGCAAATCCTACCTGGATCTGCTCGGCGGCATCGCGGTGAACGTGCTCGGCCACCGTCACCCCGCCGTCATCGACGCCGTTACGGCCCAGATGAACACCCTCGGCCATACCTCGAACCTGTACATGACGGAGCCCGGCGTCGCGTTGGCGGAAGCATTGGTCGGCCTCCTTGGCGCCGACGGACGAGTGTTCTTCTGCAACTCGGGAACCGAGGCCAACGAGGTCGCCTTCAAGATCACAAGGCTTACCGGGCGCACGAAAATCGTTGCTGCGCAAGGCGCTTTTCACGGCCGGACGATGGGGTCGCTGGCCTTGACCGGGCAGCCGTCGAAGCGGGAACCGTTCGAACCGCTACCCGGCGACGTGGTGCATGTCCCGTATGGCGACGTGGCCGCGCTGGCCGAGGCGATCGACGACGCGACCGCGGCGGTGTTCCTCGAGCCGATCATGGGGGAGGCCGGCGTCGTCGTCCCACCCGACGGCTATCTCGTCGCCGCCCGTGAGTTGACGACAACTCGCGGCGCTCTTCTGGTGCTCGACGAGGTGCAGACCGGAATGGGGCGCACCGGAACGTTCTTCGCCCATCAGCACGACGGCATCACCCCTGACATCGTGACCCTCGCCAAGGGGCTCGGCGGCGGGCTGCCGATCGGTGCGTGCATCGCTGTCGGGTCGGCAGGCGAACTGCTCACGCCCGGGTTGCACGGCAGCACATTCGGCGGCAATCCTGTCTGCGCCGCCGCGGCACTGGCGGTGTTACGGGTGCTGGCCGACGACGATCTGGTCTCGCGCGCCGACGTGCTCGGAAAGACACTGCACCATGGCATCGAGTCGCTGCGTCATCCGCTCGTCGACCATGTCCGCGGCCGCGGACTGCTGCGGGGTATCGCGCTTAGCGCGCCCGAGGGCAAAGCCGTGGAGGCCGCAGCCCGCGATGCCGGGTTTCTCGTGAATGCCGCTGCGCCGGACCTGATCCGGCTGGCCCCGCCATTGGTCATCACGGAGGGGCAGATCGCCGAGTTCCTCACCGCGCTGCCCGGCGTACTGGATACGGCGGTGTCATGACGGCCCGCCATTTCCTGCGTGACGACGACCTGTCCCATGACGAACAGGCCGAGGTGCTGGCGCTGGCCGCGGAACTGAAGAAGGAGCCGTTCTCGCGCAGGCCACTCGAGGGGCCACGCGGTGTGGCGGTGATCTTCGACAAGAACTCCACCCGCACCAGGTTCTCGTTCGAGATCGGCATAGCGCAGCTCGGTGGACACGCCGTGGTCGTCGATGGCCGCAGCACCCAGCTCGGGCGCGACGAGACGCTGGAGGACACCGGAAAGGTGTTGTCCCGCTACGTCGAAGCGATCGTGTGGCGCACCTTCGGCCAGGACCGCCTCACCTCGATGGCTGCCGGAGCGATCGTGCCGATCGTCAACGCGCTGTCCGACGAGTTCCACCCATGCCAGGTGCTGGCCGATCTGCAGACGCTCGCTGAGCGCAAGGGTGACCTGACGGGTCTGCGGCTGTCCTACTTCGGGGATGGGGCCAACAACATGGCCCACTCGCTGATGCTGGGTGGAGTGACCGCGGGCATCGACGTCACGATCGCCGCACCGGCCGGGTTCGAACCGCACCCCCAATTCGTGGCGGCCGCCAAGAAACGCGGCGCGCTCACCGGTGCTGCCGTGACGCTGACGGCCGACCCGGCGCAAGCCGCAGCGGGCGCCGACGTGCTGGTCACCGACACCTGGACGTCGATGGGGCAGGAGAACGACGGACTGGACCGGGTGGCGCCGTTCAAGCCGTTCCAGGTCAACGCCGAGCTGTTGAGCCATGCTGATTCGGATGCTGTTGTGCTGCATTGTCTTCCAGCACACCGCGGCGACGAGATCACCGATGACGTCATCGACGGGCCGCGCAGCGCGGTGTGGGACGAAGCCGAGAACCGGCTGCACGCCCAGAAGGCGCTGCTGGTTTGGCTCCTGGAGCGATCATGACGGCGGGCAAGGCACCGGAGATCAGCGCCACCAGGGCAGGCAGGCAGGCGCGCATCGTGGCTGTTCTGTCTTCGAATTCGGTGCGCAGCCAAACCGAATTGGCTGCGATGTTGGCGGCCGAGGGCATCGACGTCACTCAGGCGACGCTGTCGCGTGACCTCGAAGAGTTGGGCGCGGTCAAGCTGCGCGCCGCCGACGGCGGCGTCGGCGTCTATGTCGTGCCCGAGGACGGCAGTCCGGTGCGCGGCGTCTCCGGCGGCACCGACCGGCTGTCACGGATGCTGGGCGACCTGCTGACGTCGACCGACGCCAGCGGCAACCTCGCTGTGCTCCGCACGCCACCAGGCGCGGCCCAATACCTGGCCAGCGCCATCGACCGCGCGGCCCTCCCGTACGTCGTCGGCACGATCGCCGGTGACGACACCATCTTCGTGGTGGCCCGTGAGCCGATGACCGGCGCTGAACTGGCCTCCAGCATCGAGAACCTTCAATAGAGCTGTCATCAAAGGAGATTGGTTACATGTCCGAGCGCGTCATCCTGGCGTATTCCGGCGGTCTTGACACCTCAGTGGCGATCAGCTGGATCGGCAAGGAGACCGGTAGCGAGGTCGTCGCCGTCGCGATCGACCTCGGTCAGGGCGGCGAGGACATGGAGGTCGTCCGGCAGCGCGCGCTGGACTGCGGTGCCGTCGAGGCCGTCGTGATCGACGCGCGCGATGAGTTCGCCGACGAGTACTGCCTGCCCGCCATCAAGTCCAACGCGCTCTACATGGACCGCTACCCGCTGGTGTCGGCACTGAGTCGACCGCTGATCGTCAAGCATCTGGTGTCTGCGGCGCGGCAGTACGGCGGCGGCATCGTCGCCCACGGCTGCACCGGCAAGGGCAACGACCAGGTCCGCTTCGAGGTCGGGTTCGGCTCGCTGGCACCGGATCTCGAGGTGCTGGCACCGGTCCGCGACTATGCCTGGACGCGGGAGAAGGCGATCGCGTTCGCCGAGGAGAACGCGATCCCGATCAACGTCACCAAGCGCTCGCCGTTTTCGATCGACCAGAACGTGTGGGGCCGGGCCGTGGAGACCGGGTTCCTCGAGCACCTGTGGAACGCACCGACCAAAGACGTTTACGACTACACCGAGGATCCGACCGTCAACTGGAGCTCGCCCGACGAAGTGATCGTCGGATTCGAACGGGGCGTGCCCGTTTCGATCGACGGCAGGCGCGTCACCGTGCTGCAGGCCATCGAGGAGCTCAACGGCCGGGCCGGCGAGCAGGGTGTCGGTAGGCTCGACGTCGTCGAGGACCGGCTCGTCGGCATCAAGAGCCGCGAGATCTACGAAGCACCCGGTGCGATGGTCCTGATCACCGCGCACACCGAGCTGGAACACGTCACGCTCGAGCGCGAGGTGGGCCGCTTCAAGCGGCAGACCGACCAGCGCTGGGGCGAACTGGTTTACGACGGTCTGTGGTTCTCGCCGCTGAAGAGGGCACTGGAGGCGTTCGTCGCCGACACGCAGGAACATGTGTCCGGTGAGATCCGGATGGTGTTGCACGGCGGGCACATCGCCGTCAACGGACGCCGCAGCGCGGAATCGCTGTACGACTTCAACCTGGCCACCTACGACGAGGGCGACACCTTCGACCAGTCCGCGGCCAAGGGCTTCGTGCACGTGCACGGCCTGTCCTCGAAGATCGCCGCGCGAAGGGATCTGGGTGAGCACTAACGAGGGGTCGCTGTGGGGCGGGCGGTTCGCCGACGGTCCCTCGGACGCGCTGGCCGCGCTGAGCAAGTCCACCCACTTCGACTGGGTGCTCGCGCCGTACGACATCAGAGCGTCCAAGGCGCACGCCAGGGTGCTGCACCGGGCAGGACTGCTGACCGAGGAACAGCGCGACGGTCTGCTGGCCGGTCTGGACAGCCTCGGCGAGGACGTCGCCGACGGCAGCTTCCTGCCACTGGTCACCGACGAGGACGTGCACGGGGCGTTGGAACGTGGGCTGATCGACCGGGTCGGCGACGACCTCGGTGGGCGCCTGCGGGCAGGCCGGTCGCGAAATGATCAGGTGGCCACCCTGTTTCGGCTATGGCTGCGCGATGCAGTGCGGCGCGTCGCAGATGCCGCACTCGACCTCGTATCGGCGCTGGCGACTCAGGCTGCGGCCCATCCAACAGCGATCATGCCCGGTAAGACGCACCTGCAGTCAGCCCAGCCGATCCTGCTCGCCCACCATCTGCTGGCCCACGCACACCCCCTGCTTCGCGACGTCGATCGGCTGATCGACTTCGACAAGCGGGCCGCGGTATCCCCGTACGGCGCCGGAGCGCTTGCCGGGTCGTCGCTGGGCCTCGACCCCGACGCCATCGCCGAGGAACTCGGATTCGCCGCCGCCGCAGACAATTCGGTGGATGCGACCGCCGCCCGTGACTTCGCTGCAGAGGCTGCGTTCGTGTTCGCCATGATCGGGGTTGACCTTTCGCGACTGGCGGAGGACATCATCCTATGGAGCACAACCGAATTCGGCTATGTGACGCTGCACGACTCATGGTCCACCGGCAGCTCGATCATGCCGCAGAAGAAGAACCCCGACATCGCCGAGCTGGCGCGCGGCAAGTCGGGCCGGTTGATCGGCAACCTGACCGGGCTGCTGGCGACGTTGAAAGCGCAGCCGCTGGCCTACAACCGCGATCTGCAGGAGGACAAGGAACCGGTGTTCGACTCGGTGGCGCAGCTGGAGCTGTTGCTGCCTGCGATGGCCGGCCTCGTCGGGACACTGCGGTTCGATGTCGACCGGATGGCCGAGCTGGCGCCGCTGGGCTACACCCTGGCCACCGATGTCGCCGAGTGGCTGGTGCGAAGGGGCGTGTCTTTCCGGGTGGCCCACGAAGCGGCGGGGGCTGCCGTTCGGGCCGCGGAGGCCAGGGGAGTCGGGCTCGAGGACCTCGAGGATGCGGAGCTGGCGGACATCCATCCGGAGCTGACACCGGAGGTGCGTGAGGTGCTCACGGTTGCCGGCTCGGTGAATTCACGCGATGCGCGCGGCGGCACCGCACCCGTCCAGGTGGCCAAACAGCTTGGCGCTGTGCGCGACACCGTCGCCGCGCTCAAGGCGCGGCTATAGTCCGCGGTGGCCGAGCCATTGGATGATCCGCTCGGCGACCGTCTGCCAGCCCGGCTCCAACATCATGTCGTGACCCATGTCCCCGAAGAACTGCGCGTCGGTGTCGTACGCGCGCGCCGTCGCCCGCACCTCGTCGTGGGTGAAAGCGCGGTCATCCTCTGCGCCGAGGACCAGCATCGGCGTCGTCACCCGTTGGGGGTCAGGCAGTTCGTGAAACATCATCTCGCGCATCGCACGGGCACTTTCGGGTTGGAGCCGCGCGACACAGTCGACGACGATCTTCTCGGGTGTCTGTGCGCAAAAAAGGTGGTCACGCGCCAGAGCGGGAGTGCTGACGACGTCGATCGTGCTGCCCACCGTGCTTGACCTCGCGACTGTGACCGGGTGCCGGGCGAGCATGCGAAGCGTGGCGCGCAACGTACCGGTCGGCGGTGCGGAGGCAAGCAGGATGCCTGCGGGCCCGTGATGTGTCTCCAGGAACTTCTGCACCACCAAGCCGCCCATGGAATGCCCGACGATCACGGGCTGTGGCTCGAGCGTGGCCGCCGCCGCCCTCACGTCGTCGACGTAGTCGGCGATCGAGAACGTGCGGAGCCGTTGCGGGGTGGCGCTGCCACCGTGCGCGCGAAGGCTGACAGCGACGGCGCGAAACCCGTTCTCGGCGAAGAAGTCCAGAAAGTGCTCGTCCCAGCACCAGGCGGCGTGCCAGCCACCGTGAATGAAAAGGAGCGGCACCGGATGGGCTGCGGTGCCGTGCCCTTTTTCGATGACCTCGAGCATCGCCGCAGACGCTAATGCATCGGCGCCGTGCGCAGGGCTATTACCATCCAGCAACATGGGCCAACCCCCCGTGACGCCACAGCCGACCAATCGGGTGGCGCAGTGGCTGGCGGGTTTGAAGCTGGCCCAGATGCAGCGCGTGCTCCTTCTCCTTGCCTTGGTGGCTACGGCGGCGTTCGGTGGCCTCGACACCGTGGACAAGCAAGTCACCCCGTTCGAGCCAGGCGAAGAGTTCAGCGACGGCGAGTTCACCCTCACCATCGAGCGCGCGAGGCTCGTCGACGAGCTGAAAGGCACTCTCGCGTCGGCGAAACCGGGAAAGGTCTACCTCGGTGTGGTCGCCACTCTGCGGAAGAACGGCACGATGATTGTTGGCGAACACGTCGACGCTTCGTGCCGCACGCCGCGGCAGCGCCGCCAGCGCGGGAATCGCCGGGCGTAGCACGAGGAACATCGCCACGTATGACCCGAGCCGGGCCAGGCCGGCGAACGGCATGATGAGCGACGCCCAGACATCGTTGTCCCAGCCGACATATGCGGCGAGTTCGATGGCGCCTTTGCGACCGAGCCACCCGAGCAGGTAGAGCGCCGCAAGCTGCGGGAAATAGCGCCACCACAGATCGAATGGCCGCAACAGGTAGCGCACCGCCACATCGTAAGCAGCGATCTAGTCCTCGGCGGCGGTCAGCCACGCCTCTTCGAGAGATTCCTTGCGCGTCAATAACTCATTGAGTTCGGCATTGAGATCGTTCAGCTTGAGGTGGTCGTGTGCGGCGGCGGCCATCGTCTCGTGCAAGGCGGTGATCCGCTCGTCGAGTTTGGCCAGCTGGCCCTCGATGCGCGCCATCTCCTTGCCGGCGCGCCGCTCCCGCGCCGACGCCGTTTCGGTGCGCGGCGGCTCCTGACGGGTCGGTGCGGGTTCGGCGGCGGCGCGGTCGGCGAGGTACTGCTCGATGCCGCCGGGTAACAGGTCGCAGCGCCCATTGCCGGTGAGCGCATAGGTGACGTCGGTGACGCGTTCGAGGAAATACCGGTCGTGGGTCACGACGATCACGGTGCCGGGCCAGTCGTCAAGGTAGTCCTCGATCACGGTGAGCGTGTCGATGTCGAGGTCGTTGGTCGGCTCGTCAAGCAGCAGCACATTGGGCTCGTCGAGCAGAATGCGCAGGAACCGCAGGCGCCTGCGCTCGCCGCCGGACAGGTCTGCGATCCGTGCGGTCAGCTTGTCGCCGGTGAAACCGAAATCCTTCAACAGGGTGTCGGCGCTGATCTCGCGGCCGCCCGCCAATTGACTTACCCGGCGCCGGTTTTCCACCGCGTCGATCACCCGGTCGCCGGTCAGTTCGGACAAAGCCTGGCTGAGATAGCCGATCCGGAGCGTGGTGCCGCGCTTCATCGTGCCTGCCGCGGGCTGTAACTCGCCCGCCAGCAGCCGCAGCACCGACGTCTTACCGGTTCCGTTGACACCGACCAGCCCGATCCGGGCGCCCGGGCCGATGGACCAGTCGATCCGGTCGAGGATGGCCCGATCGCCGACCTCGAGCCGTAAGCGATGCAGGTCGAATACGTCCTTGCCCAACCGCGTGGTCGCGAATCGTTGCAGCACAAGCGAATCGCGCGGCGGAGGCTCGTCGGCGATCAGCTCGTTGGCCGCCTGGATGCGGAACTTCGGTTTCGACGTGCGAGCGGGCGGACCGCGGCGAAGCCAGGCCAACTCCTTGCGCATCAGGTTCTTGCGTCGCGCCTCGACCCCCGCGGACAGCCGCATCCGCTCAGCGCGCGCCAACACGTATGCGGCGTATCCGCCGTCGTACGCATCGATGGTGCCGTCATGCACCTCCCACGTCTTGGTGGTGACCGCGTCGAGGAACCAGCGGTCGTGGCTGACCACCACCAGGGCCGCCGACCGCAGCCCCATCAGATGGCGCGCCAGCCAACCGATCACCTCGACGTCGAGGTGGTTGGTGGGCTCGTCGAGCACGAGCACGTCGTGACCAGCCAGCAGCACCGCGGCCAGCGCCACCCGGCGCCGCTCACCGCCGCTCAGATCGGCGACATCGGTGTCGAGGTCCACCTCGGCCAGCAAGTGCTCGACCACCGTGCGGGTATCCGGTTCGGCCGCCCAGATGTGGTCGGGCCTGCCCCCGACGATGACCTCGCGGACGCTCGAGCCGGCGGAGAAGTCGTCGGTCTGGAGCAGAAAGCCGACAGACAGGCCGGAGGTGTGGGTGACGCGGCCCGAGTCGGGATCCTGGCTAGCCGTCAGCACCCTCAGCAATGTGGACTTACCGTCGCCGTTGCGTCCGACCACGCCGATCGCGTCACCTTCGTCGACACCCAGGCTCACAGCATTCAGCAGCGTGCGGGTGCCGTAGCCGACCGTCGCGCGCTCCACGTTTATCAGGTTCGCCATCAGCCGCCGATGATATTCGGGCCTTGTGCCATGATGACCTCGGCAATCGGGGGAACGGGCATCACAAAGGGGAGCGGCCGGTGGTTGATTTCTCGGCGGTGACCAGGCCAATGGGCCGGCTGATGGCCACCGCGCAAAACGGTCTGGAAGTGCTGCGATACGGCGGGCTGGAGACCGGCACCGTGCCGTCGCCGTTCCAGATCGTGGAAAGCGTGCCGATGTACCGGCTGCGACGGTACTTCCCGCCCGACACCCGTCCAGGCGCGAGGCCACCGGGACCGCCGGTGCTCATGGTGCACCCGATGATGATGTCGGCCGACATGTGGGATGTCACCCGCGACGAGGGCGCTGTCGGCATCCTGCACAGCGCGGGGATCGACCCCTGGGTCATCGACTTCGGTGAACCGGACAAGGTCGAGGGCGGAATGCAGCGCAACCTGGCCGACCACGTGGTCGCGCTCAGCGAGGCCATCGACACCGTCAAGGAGACGACCGGCCGCGACGTCCATCTGGCCGGCTACTCCCAGGGCGGCATGTTTTGCTACCAGACCGCCGCATACCGCCGGTCGAAGGACCTCGCCAGCATCGTCGCCTTCGGTTCGCCGGTGGACACGCTGGCCGCATTGCCGATGAACCTTCCTGCCGGGCTGGCGGCCGGTGCGGCGGATTTCATGGCCGACCACGTGTTCAGCCACATCGACATCCCGAGTTGGCTCGCGCGGACCGGGTTCCAGATGCTCGACCCCATCAAGACCGCGCAGTCGCGGATTGACTTTGTGCGCCAGCTGCACGACCGGGAGGCGCTGCTGCCTCGCGAACAGCAGCGGCGGTTCCTTGCTTCCGAGGGTTGGATCGCCTGGTCGGGCCCGGCGATCTCGGAACTGCTCAAGCAGTTCATCGCGCACAACCGAATGATGACCGGCGGCTTCGCGATTCACGGCGAACTGGTGACGCTCAGCGATATCAGCTGCCCGGTCCTTGCGGTCATCGGTGAGGTCGACGACATCGGCCAGCCGGCGTCGGTGCGTGGCATCAAGCGCGCTGCCCCACAGGCAGATGTCTACGAATACCTCATCCGCGCAGGCCATTTCGGTCTTGTCGTCGGATCCAAGGCGGCCAACCAGACATGGCCGACGGTTGCCCAGTGGGTCAAGTCGGTCGACGGCGACGCCGACCTGCCGGAAGGTGTCACGCCGATGGCGTTGCAGCCGGCCGAGCACAGCGAGAGCGGTGTCCCGTTCGCCTCCAGGCTCGCGCACGGTGCCACCGCGGCTGGTGAGATGGCGTTCACCCTGGCCCGGTCTGCTGCCGACGCGGTTGTCGCGGCCAACAAATCCGCGCGGGCGCTGGCCGTCGAGACGGTCCGCACGCTGCCGAGGCTGGCGCGGTTGGGTCAGATCAACGACCACACCCGGATCTCGCTCGGCCGCATCATGTCCGAGCAGGCCCGCGGTGCGCCGACCGGTGAGTGCCTGCTGTTCGACGGGCGCGTACACACCTACGAGGCGGTCGATCGGCGCATCAACAACGTGGTCCGCGGCCTGATCGGGGTGGGCGTGCGGCAGGGCGCACACGTCGGTGTGCTGATGGAGACGCGGCCAAGCGCATTGGTGGCGATTGCGGCGCTGTCGCGACTCGGTGCGGTGGCCGTGCTGATGCCGCCCGACGCGGACCTGCCGACAGCGGCACGGCTCGGCGCCGTCTCGGAGATCATTGCCGACCCGAGCAGCCTGGAGGCGGCCCGCGAGCTGTCGACGCGGGTGCTGGTGCTCGGTGGTGGTGAGTCACGCGATCTGCACCTGCCCGACGACGCCGATGTCGTCGACATGGAGAAGATCGACCCCGACGAGGTGGACCTGCCCGGCTGGTACCGGCCCAACCCGGGGCTGGCCCGCGACCTCGCGTTCGTCGCCTTCAGCACGATCGGTGGCGAGCTACACGCCCGCCAGATCACGAACTTCCGCTGGGCACTGTCGGCGTTCGGCACCGCTTCGGCAGCCAACCTCGGACGCGGCGACACCGTGTACTGCCTCACTCCGCTGCACCACCAGTCCGGGCTGCTGGTCAGCCTGGGCGGCGCCGTGGTCGGCGGAGCCAGAATCGCTCTTTCCCGCGACCTGCGACCGGACCGGTTCGTGCAGGAGATCCGTCAGTACGGCGTGACGGTGGTGTCTTACACCTGGGCGATGCTGCGCGAGGTCATCGACGACCCGTCGTTCGCGCTCACCGGCAATCATCCCGTGCGGCTGTTCATCGGCTCAGGTATGCCGACCGGGCTGTGGAAACGGGTGGTCGATGTCTTCGCGCCCGCGCACGTCGTCGAGTTCTTCGCGACCACCGACGGCCAGGCCGTCTTGGCCAACGTGTCCGGGGCCAAGGTCGGCAGCAAGGGCAGGCCGCTGCCCGGTGGTGGACAGGTCGAGCTCGCGGCCTATGACCCTGACGACGACCTGATCCTGGAGGATGATCGCGGCTTCGTGCGGAAAGCCGACACCAACGAGGTGGGCGTCTTGCTGGCCCATCCGCGGGGGCCGATCGACCCGACGGCATCCGTCAAGCGCGGCGTGTTCTCCCCGGCCGACACCTGGGTGTCCACCGAATACCTCTTCCGGCGCGACCATGACGGCGATTACTGGCTGGTGGACAACCGCAGCGCCGTCATCCGCATCGACCGCGGCCCCGTCTATGCCACATCCGTCAACGACGCCGTCGGCGGGATAGAGGCGGTCGACATGTCGGTGACCTATGCGGTCGAAACCGGCGAGGGAACGGTCGCGGTGACCGCTCTGGCGTTGCGCCCCGGCGGCAGTGTTGCGGCAGGCGACCTTTCCGAGGCGTTGTCGGAATTGCCGGTCGGCGTGGCGCCGGACATCGTGCATGTCGTGTCGGATCTCGCGCTCAGCGCGTCGTATCGGCCGCTCATCAGCCCGCTACGCGCCGACGGGATTCCGAAACCTTCGCGTAACGCCTGGTATCTCGACGCGGATACCAATAAATACAAGCGACTTACGGTCGCGGTCCGTGCCGAGATCGCGGACGGGGAGCACTGAGATCCTGCTGGGCGTCCGACACACTGTTAGTCTCGCTGAAGCCATGACTGGAGGATCGATGACATCGCAAAAGGGTAGGCGTCGCGTCACGGGCGCCCTCGCCGGTGGCGTGATCGCCGGCGCACTCATCGCCGGGTTCGGCGCGCCGACGGCTTGGTCCGCGCCCGCCGACGACCAGACCACGGACACGGCGGCCCCTGCGGCGCCGCCGATGACCGCTGACCAGGCGCTCGCCATCATCGACAAGGAATACGACACCGGTTCCGGCGGCGGTCAGCTCTCCAATCTGATCCACCAGGTCCTGGTGTTGCGCAACAACGGCTACAAGCCGTCGAAGAGCAACCAGGAAGCCATCGCGGCGGCGCTGGACAAGCGGCCGAACCAGGCGCCATTGGTCGAAGCCCTCAAAGAGACCATCGCCTACCAGCAGCGGATGCAGGCACAAGCCATTGCGCAACAGCAACAGGGTGGTCAACCCGGATTGGCGATCGGCGGAGCGCCCGCGCCCTTCAACCAGGGCAGCGTCATCCTCGGCGGCCCCGGCGGCTGACGCTTCGTCGTGCTCGACGCCAAACTGCTGAACATCCTGGTCTGCCCCGAGGACCGCGGGCCGCTGCTGCTGATCGGGAATGACGAGCTCCTGTACAACCCGAGGCTGCGGCGTGCCTACCGAATCGAGGGCGGCATCCCCGTGCTGCTTGTCGACGAGGCTGTCGCGGTGACGGATGACAACGAACACGAGCGTTTGTTGTCCCGCGCGAAGCCGGCGGACACTGCGCCGTGACGAGTTGAATTCAAGATATCGAGTCATTTCGCGCATGAAACCGTGCGATTGGTGAAAATCGTCGACGCCGCCGGTACGGTTGAGACCCGCGGGGGCGTTTGATCAGGGTGGCGGAGTACTGAAAACCTACGCTTTTCCCCTCGGACGCCCTCGCCCCCATCTGTCGCGGGATATGTTGTAAACCAAGTATTTACGGCTCTAGGTGAGGCCGGGTAGATCACCGGTGAGGTATCGCTGCAGGTTCGGTGCGATCGTCTCGGCGATCTGCTCGACCGGCAGCGACCTGAACGGATCCAACTCCAAGATGTAACGCGCCATCACGACGCCGACAAGTTGTGACGCCACGAACTGAACACGAATCCGGCCGCTGCCGGGCGGACTGTCCACGCGCGAGCCGACCTCTGCGGCGATCACGTCCTGCAGAAACGACCGGATGAGTGAGGCATCGTTGCCTGCCAGTATCGAGCGCAGCGTCGCGATGAAGCCCTTTCCCAACTCAGAATCCCAGAGCGGCAACAGGATCGACGGCAGCACATAGCCGATCCGCTCCACAGGGACTTCCCGCAGCGGGCCGATCACCGCCATCGGGTCGATCGGGATGTGGATCGCCGCGGCGAACAACTGGGTCTTGGTTCCGAAGTAGTGGTGGACCAGCGCAGGGTCGACGCCCGCGTCGGCCGCGATTGCACGGATCGATGTCTTGTCGATTCCATTGCGGGCGAAGAGTTCTCGTGCGCTATTGAGAATGCGGTCGCGCGTATCAGACGTCCCGGGCGGTCGCCCGGGGCGCTTGCGCTCGGTGTTGGTGGTCAATGCGGTCACGGTGTCCTTCGTCGTAGCGTCGCGGCGGCCAGACACATGGCGACCACCGCGAAGCCGATCACCACAATGATGTCCCGCAATGCAATAGCCGTCAGGTCCGGGTAGGCGCCGACCTGCCGCAGCGCCTCCAGAGCGTAGCTGGCGGGCAGCGCATTGCTGATCCACTGCAGCCAATCCGGCAGCACCTCGCGAGGCACGATGATTCCGCACAGCAGCAGCTGGGGTGCGATGACCACCGGCATGAACTGCACAGCCTGGAATTCAGTTCTTGCAAAGGCGCTGCACAGCAGACCGAGTCCGACACCGAGTACCGCGTTGATGATCGCGATGATGAAGACCAGGATCGGGCTGCCCTTCGTGTCGAGACCGAGGAGCCAGAAGGACACGACGCACGCAAGGGTGGCCTGCGCTGCCGCTGCGATCGAGAATGCTGTGCCGTAGGCCGCGAGCAGGTCGAGTCGGCGCAGGGGAGTGGTCAGGATCCGCTCCAATGTCCCCGAAACCCGTTCGCGTTGCATGGTTATCGACGTGATCAGGAACATCACGATCAGGGGGAACACCCCGAGCATGATCAGGCAGGCATTGTTGAACGGCGATGGTATGCCTGGCCGATGCGGGACGTCCTGGAACATGAAGTACATCAGCGTGATGATCACGCTCGGCACTACCAGAATCATTGCGACGCTGCGATGATCCGCCGCGAGCTGACGCAGGATCCGACCGGTGGTGGCGAAGTACGCCTGCGTGCTCAGCCGGTTGTGGCTGCGGTGCTGTGCCGGATGACGGACAGAAACGCTTCCTCTAGTGACTGACATCCCGTGTCCTCTCGTAGTTTCCGTGGTGTGCAGTGAGCGAGCAGATGACCTTCACGCATGAGTAGAAGGTCGCCACAGTGATCGGCCTCGTCCATCACATGGCTTGACACAACCAATGTCGTTCCGCGCCTTGCCAGATGATGGAACTGCTCCCAAAGGTCGACGCGCAGCACGGGGTCCAGGCCGACGGTCGGCTCGTCGAGCACCAACAGCTCTGGTGCCGACACCAGCGCGCACGCCAATGACACCCGCGTGCGTTGGCCGCCGGAGAGGTTGCCGCACAGCGCGGTTCGATGGTCGTCGAGACCAACAGCGGCGATGGCCTGATCTGCAGCAGTCGCGCCAATGCCGTACAACGAGGCGAAATAGCGCACGTTGTCGACGATGCGCAGGTCGTTATAGATGGTTGGGTCCTGCGGCATATAGCCGACTCGTCGGCGCAGCGAGGCGACTCCGGCCGGTTGCCCCAGGACCGTCACGCTGCCCTCGGTGATGATCTGCGTGCCGACAATGCTGCGCATCAGCGTCGTCTTGCCGCAGCCCGACGGCCCGAGCAGGCCGGTGATGGTCCCGCGGGCGATTCGGACGGACAGATCGTGGATCGCGGGCCGCTTTCCCCGAATAACCCGCAGGTGGTCGACAACGATGACCGGCTCGACACCCCTACTGAGTAATTCATCGCTTGATGAAGTCATCATACGATGAATAGTGCTCCCCGGCGTCGTGGGTGTCAAGGGTCGAAGGCAGAATCGCCCCGGTGAGCGCGAAGCTGCTGTCCGTCGACCCGGTGGCCGCGGCGCATCGACTCCTCGGATCAGTACTGACCGGCCGCGGTGTGAGCGCGATGATCGTGGAGGTCGAGGCGTACGGCGGCCCGCCCGACGGGCCGTGGCCCGACGCCGCGTCGCACTCGTTTCGGGGCCGCGGCGGGCGCAACACCGTGATGTTCGGGCCGGCCGGTCGGCTGTACACCTATCTCAGCCACGGCATCCACGTCTGTGCCAACGTGGTCTGCGGTTCCAACGGCGTCGCCGGCGCCGTGCTGCTGCGCGCCGCGGCGGTGGAGTCTGGCCTGGACGTCGCCGCGCAACGCCGAGGTGATGCGGTCCGTCCGGCAGCGTTGGCCCGCGGTCCAGGAAACCTATGCTCTGCGCTGGGAATCACGATGAACGACAACGGAATTGATCTCTTCGACGCGCGCAGTCCGGTGGGGCTGATGCTGGCGGAGGAGCACCTTCCCGCCGACGGACCGCGTGTCGGCGTCAGCCAGGCGGCGGACCGGCCGTGGCGATTTTGGCTGGAGGGACGTCCGGAAGTCTCGGTGTACCGCCGCAGTCCGCGGGCACCGGCGCCAGGCGAGAGCGACTAGTACGGGAAGATCGAGGTCATGGGAACGTCGAACATCCTCGACGAGTTGGAGTGGCGCGGGCTGATCGCACAGTCCACCGACCGCGACGCGCTGGGACAGCACCTGGCCGCTGGACCCGTCACTGCTTATTCGGGGTTCGACCCGACCGCGCCGAGCCTGCATGCCGGTCACCTGATTCCGCTGCTGACGCTGCGGCGGTTTCAACAGGCCGGCCACCGACCGATTGTGCTGGCCGGTGGCGCCACCGGAATGATCGGCGATCCCAGGGACACTGGCGAACGCACGCTGAACAACGCCGCGACCGTCGCCGAATGGAGCGACCGCATCCGCGGGCAACTCGAGCGGTTCGTCGACTTCGACGACTCACCGTCGGGCGCCGTCGTCGAGAACAACCTGACGTGGACCGGCGACATGCCTGCGATCGAGTTTCTCCGCGACATCGGCAAGCATTTTTCGGTCAACGTGATGCTCGACCGCGACACGGTGCGGCGGCGCCTCGAGGGCGAGGGCATCTCCTATACCGAATTCAGCTACATGCTCTTGCAAGCCAACGACTACGTGGAGCTACATCGGCGCTACGGGTGCACGCTGCAGGTCGGCGGCTCCGACCAGTGGGGCAACATCATCGCCGGCGTCCGGCTGGTGCGGCAGAAGCAGAACGCGACGGTGCACGCCCTCACCACGCCGCTGGTCACCGACTCGGAAGGCAACAAGTTCGGGAAGTCGACCGGCGGTGGGAACCTGTGGCTGGACCCCGAGATGACGAGTCCGTATGCCTGGTACCAGTACTTCATCAATACCTCTGACGCCGACGCGATCCCATATCTGAAGTGGTTCACGTTCCTGTCCGCCGATGAGGTGACCGAACTAGAGCGGGCCACGAGTGACCGGCCGCATGAGCGGGCGGCGCAGCGCAGGCTGGCTCAGGAGCTGACCACGCTGGTTCACGGCGAGGCGCAATGCCTGGCTGTCGAACACGCCAGCCAGGCGTTGTTCGGGCGGGGCGAGCTGTCGCAGTTGGATGAGCCGACGCTGGCTGCTGCACTGCGAGAGGCCAGCAACAACCGAGTAGCAGAACTCGAGCCGGGGAGTCCGGAAACCATCGCCGACCTGCTGGTGGCCAGCGGGCTGACGGACAGCAAGGGCGCCGCGCGGCGGACGATCGCCGAAGGCGGTGCCTACGTCAACAACGTCAGGGTGGATGGCGACGACTGGGCGCCGCAGTCGTCAGACTTCCTGCACGGCCGGTGGTTGGTGCTGCGCCGCGGCAAGCGGAATATTGCGGGCGTCCAACGCGTTGGATAGCGGGTCGGGGTTGACGCACGTCAGTGCGCGCGACGGGTGGAAAAGTTGAAACGCACCGCCCATCAGGCCATTTGACTCCGAGTTTTCCCTCACGTAACTTGTTGAAGTCGTCGCGACGCGGTCCGCCGCTGAGCGCGACGGCGTCCCAGAGGGAAGCTCCCACTTCGGTGGGTTCCCGACTGTCCGCACTACTAGTACGCGGCACTGCCGCGCGCTGGTTGCGCGGTCGGAATGGGTGTGTTGTTTGAGAACTCAATAGTGTGTTTGGTGGTTTTTGTTTGTTGTTTTTTGTTTTTGTCATGCCTCTTTTTCCCGTTTAGGGGCGTGACTGTTTTTTTGCCAGTTTGATACTGGTTGCTTTGATCGGATTGTTCTGAACATGAGTTTTTTGGGGTTTTTGTTTGGAGAGTTTGATTCTGGCTCAGGACGAACGCTGGCGGCGTGCTTAACACATGCAAGTCGAACGGAAAGGCCACTTGCGGGGTGACTCGAGTGGCGAACGGGTGAGTAACACGTGGGTGATCTGCCCTGCACTTTGGGATAAGCCTGGGAAACTGGGTCTAATACCGAATATGACCTTGCTGGTCGCATGGCCTGGTGGGGGAAAGCTTTTGCGGTGTGGGATGGGCCCGCGGCCTATCAGCTTGTTGGTGGGGTGATGGCCTACCAAGGCGACGACGGGTAGCCGGCCTGAGAGGGTGTCCGGCCACACTGGGACTGAGATACGGCCCAGACTCCTACGGGAGGCAGCAGTGGGGAATATTGCACAATGGGCGCAAGCCTGATGCAGCGACGCCGCGTGAGGGATGACGGCCTTCGGGTTGTAAACCTCTTTCAGCAGGGACGAAGCGCAAGTGACGGTACCTGTAGAAGAAGCACCGGCCAACTACGTGCCAGCAGCCGCGGTAATACGTAGGGTGCGAGCGTTGTCCGGAATTACTGGGCGTAAAGAGCTCGTAGGTGGTTTGTCGCGTTGTTCGTGAAAACCAGAGGCTTAACTGTGGGCGTGCGGGCGATACGGGCAGACTGGAGTACTGCAGGGGAGACTGGAATTCCTGGTGTAGCGGTGGAATGCGCAGATATCAGGAGGAACACCGGTGGCGAAGGCGGGTCTCTGGGCAGTAACTGACGCTGAGGAGCGAAAGCGTGGGGAGCGAACAGGATTAGATACCCTGGTAGTCCACGCCGTAAACGGTGGGTACTAGGTGTGGGTTTCCTTCCTTGGGATCCGTGCCGTAGCTAACGCATTAAGTACCCCGCCTGGGGAGTACGGCCGCAAGGCTAAAACTCAAAGAAATTGACGGGGGCCCGCACAAGCGGCGGAGCATGTGGATTAATTCGATGCAACGCGAAGAACCTTACCTGGGTTTGACATGCACAGGACGCCGGCAGAGATGTCGGTTTCCCTTGTGGCCTGTGTGCAGGTGGTGCATGGCTGTCGTCAGCTCGTGTCGTGAGATGTTGGGTTAAGTCCCGCAACGAGCGCAACCCTTGTCTCATGTTGCCAGCGCGTTATGGCGGGGACTCGTGAGAGACTGCCGGGGTCAACTCGGAGGAAGGTGGGGATGACGTCAAGTCATCATGCCCCTTATGTCCAGGGCTTCACACATGCTACAATGGCCGGTACAAAGGGCTGCGATGCCGTGAGGTGGAGCGAATCCTTGTTAAAGCCGGTCTCAGTTCGGATCGGGGTCTGCAACTCGACCCCGTGAAGTCGGAGTCGCTAGTAATCGCAGATCAGCAACGCTGCGGTGAATACGTTCCCGGGCCTTGTACACACCGCCCGTCACGTCATGAAAGTCGGTAACACCCGAAGCCGGTGGCCTAACCCCTTGTGGGAGGGAGCCGTCGAAGGTGGGATCGGCGATTGGGACGAAGTCGTAACAAGGTAGCCGTACCGGAAGGTGCGGCTGGATCACCTCCTTTCTAAGGAGCACCACGAGACTCTGGCCCGGCCCACATCGTGTGGGGGTTCGGTGACCTGGGCGATTCGTTGGATGGCCTCGGCACCTGTAGTGGGTGTCGGGTCTGGTGCGACGAACAAACGTTGAGCCGCGTACGGGTTATGCGGTCGATGGATTCATGCCAGACACACTATTGGGCTTTGAGGCAACAGGCCCGCTATCTCTTCGTCCCGCGTGTGGGAAACCGGGGGTAGGAGGTGTGGTTGTCGCCCCGATCTTTGGTGGTGGGGTGTGGTGTTTGATTTGTGGATAGTGGTTGCGAGCATCTAACACGCAATGGTGGCGTCGGCTCCCTGGTGGGGGTTGGTGTTTTGTGTGTGGATGTGCAATTTCAGAGTTGTTGTAACTCAGAGTTTCTTCTTTGTGAGAGACTGATTTTTTGGTTTTTTGTGTTGTAAGTGTTTAAGGGCGCATGGTGGATGCCTTGGCACTGAGAGCCGATGAAGGACGTGGGAGGCTGCGATATGCCTCGGGGAGCTGTCAACCGAGCGTGGATCCGAGGATGTCCGAATGGGGAAACCCGGCACGAGTGATGTCGTGTCACCCGCATGCTGAATACTATAGGGTGTGGGGGGTAACGCGGGGAAGTGAAACATCTCAGTACCCGTAGGAAGAGAAAACAATTGTGATTCCGTGAGTAGTGGCGAGCGAAAGCGGAGGATGGCTAAACCGTATGCATGTGATACCCGGCAGGGGTTGTGTGTGCGGTGTTGTGGGGCGTTTCTTCTCTGCTCCGCCGGCGAGGGCGAAAGTGATAAACCGTGGTGTTAGGTGAAGTGGCCTGGGATGGTCTGCCGTAGAGGGTGAGAGCCCCGTAAGCGAAAACGTCGCGGCTTTCGTGCAAGCTGTCCCCGAGTAGCAGCGGGCCCGTGGAATCTGCTGTGAATCTGCCGGGACCACCCGGTAAGCCTGAATACTTCTCAGTGACCGATAGCGGATTAGTACCGTGAGGGAATGGTGAAAAGTACCCCGGGAGGGGAGTGAAAGAGTACCTGAAACCGTGTGCCTACAATCCGTCAGAGCCCTCCCTTGTGGTGGGGTGATGGCGTGCCTTTTGAAGAATGAGCCTGCGAGTCAGGGACATGTCGCGAGGTTAACCCGTGTGGGGTAGCCGCAGCGAAAGCGAGTCTGAATAGGGCGTATCCCCGTCAGAGGGGTGTAGTGGTGTGTTCTGGACCCGAAGCGGAGTGATCTACCCATGGCCAGGGTGAAGCAGCAGTAAGATGTTGTGGAGGCCCGAACCCACTTAGGTTGAAGACTGAGGGGATGAGTTGTGGGTAGGGGTGAAAGGCCAATCAAACTCCGTGATAGCTGGTTCTCCCCGAAATGCATTTAGGTGCAGCGTTGCGTGTTTCTTGCCGGAGGTAGAGCTACTGGATGGCCGATGGGCCCTACTAGGTTACTGACGTCAGCCAAACTCCGAATGCCGGTAAGTCAAAAGCGTGGCAGTGAGACGGCGGGGGATAAGCTCCGTGCGTCGAGAGGGAAACAGCCCAGATCGCCGGCTAAGGCCCCTAAGCGTGTGCTAAGTGGAAAAGGATGTGCAGTCGCGAAGACAACCAGGAGGTTGGCTTAGAAGCAGCCACCCTTGAAAGAGTGCGTAATAGCTCACTGGTCAAGTGATTGTGCGCCGATAATGTAGCGGGGCTCAAGCACACCGCCGAAGCCGCGGCAACAACCCTTCGGGGGTTGTTGGGTAGGGGAGCGTCCTGCATCCGGTGAAGCCACCGAGTGATCGAGTGGTGGAGGGTGTGGGAGTGAGAATGCAGGCATGAGTAGCGATAAGGCAAGTGAGAACCTTGCCCGCCGAAAGACCAAGGGTTCCTGGGCCAGGCCAGTCCGCCCAGGGTGAGTCGGGACCTAAGGCGAGGCCGACAGGCGTAGTCGATGGACAACGGGTTGATATTCCCGTACCCGTGTGTGCGCGCCCGTGATGAATCACCGGTACTAACCACCCAAACGAGCGACCGATCCGATCCTTCGGGAAAAGACGGGGTTCTGGCTGCGTGGGACCTTCGGTGGTAGTAGTCAAGCGATGGGGTGACGCAGGAAGGTAGCCGTACCAGTCAGTGGTAATACTGGGGCAAACCGGTAGGACGACATCTAGGCAAATCCGTATGTCACATGTCTGAGAGGTGATGCATAGCCGAGTGAGGTGAATTCGGTGATCCTATGCTGCCAAGAAAAGCCTCTAGCGAGTACACACACGGCCCGTACCCCAAACCAACACAGGTGGTCAGGTAGAGAATACCGAGGCGTACGAGTGAACTATGGTTAAGGAACTCGGCAAAATGCCCCCGTAACTTCGGGAGAAGGGGGACCCCGCACCGTCAACACCTTCGCGGTGGGCAGCGGTGAGGGGGTGGCACAAACCAGTGAGAAGCGACTGTTTACTAAAAACACAGGTCCGTGCGAAGTCGCAAGACGATGTATACGGACTGACGCCTGCCCGGTGCTGGAAGGTTAAGAGGACCCGTCAACCCTTCGAGGGTGAAGCGGAGAATTTAAGCCCCAGTAAACGGCGGTGGTAACTATAACCATCCTAAGGTAGCGAAATTCCTTGTCGGGTAAGTTCCGACCTGCACGAATGGCGTAACGACTTCTCAGCTGTCTCAACCATAGACTCGGCGAAATTGCACTACGAGTAAAGATGCTCGTTACGCGCGGCAGGACGAAAAGACCCCGGGACCTTCACTACAACTTGGTATTGGAGTTCGATACGGTTTGTGTAGGATAGGTGGGAGACTGTGAAGCAGTCACGCCAGTGATTGTGGAGTCATTGTTGAAATACCACTCTGATCGTATTGGGCCTCTAACCTCGAACCGTCTATCCGGTTCAGGGACAGTGCCTGGTGGGTAGTTTAACTGGGGCGGTTGCCTCCTAAAATGTAACGGAGGCGCCCAAAGGTTCCCTCAACCTGGACGGCAATCAGGTGTTGAGTGTAAGTGCACAAGGGAGCTTGACTGCGAGACGGACATGTCAAGCAGGGACGAAAGTCGGGACTAGTGATCCGGCACCCCCGAGTGGAAGGGGTGTCGCTCAACGGATAAAAGGTACCCCGGGGATAACAGGCTGATCTTCCCCAAGAGTCCATATCGACGGGATGGTTTGGCACCTCGATGTCGGCTCGTCGCATCCTGGGGCTGGAGCAGGTCCCAAGGGTTGGGCTGTTCGCCCATTAAAGCGGCACGCGAGCTGGGTTTAGAACGTCGTGAGACAGTTCGGTCTCTATCCGCCGCGCGCGTCAGAAGCTTGAGGAAACCTGTCCCTAGTACGAGAGGACCGGGACGGACGAACCTCTGGTCCACCAGTTGTCCCACCAGGGGCACCGCTGGATAGCCACGTTCGGACAGGATAACCGCTGAAAGCATCTAAGCGGGAAACCCCCTCCAAGACCAGGCTTCTCACCCATTAAGTGGGATAAGGCCCCCCGCAGACCACGGGATCAATAGACCAGACCTACACACCGCAGCAATGCGCTCAGGGAACTGGCACTAACCGGCCGAAAACTTACAACACCCCAAAACCCCGCAACCACACACCACAAAAACCACACCCCACCACCAAACAACACCCACCACAACAACAATGAATAAAGTTACGGCGGACATAGCGACAGGGAAACGCCCGGACCCATCCCGAACCCGGAAGCTAAGCCTGCCAGCGCCGATGATACTACCCAACCCGGGTGGAAAAGTAGGACACCGCCGAACACACATATAGAATCACCCCCCACAATTGCGTGGGGGGTGATTCTATTTAGGCGAGCGAGTGTCATTGGGAATAGCCAGTTTTCGTCAGGAATCTCCGACAGGGTAGAAATACATACGTGGCGCAGGACAGGCAAGGCGACAGGGGCGAACGGCGTGCCCGCGGTTCCTCTGGCGACGACGGACCGCGACCGGGTCCACGACAGCGGACTGCGCCGCGCTCCTCGGGCCCTAACCGTGCCCGTCGAGCCCAGCCCGAATCAGCAACGGGGGCGTCATCCGAGCCGACTGGTCCCAGGCTGTCGCCGGACATCGAGCCCCGACAGCTGGCCCCGGAGGTTCGTCGTGAGCTCACCACCCTCGACCGCAATACCGCCGACTTCGTTGCGCGCCATCTGGTGGCGGCAGGCGAGCTGCTCGACGAGGACCCCGAGGCGGCCCTCGAGCACGCCCGTGCCGCAAGGGCTCGCTCAGGGCGGATACCGGCAGTCCGGGAGGCCGTCGGCATCGCGGCGTACCGCTGCGGCGACTGGGCGCAGGCCCTCGCCGAGCTACGAGCCGCCCGCCGGTTGGGTAGTAAGTCCCCGCTGCTGCCGCTGATCGCCGACTGTGAGCGCGGCGTCGGCCGTCCGGAGCGGGCGATCGAACTGGCTCGCAGCCCTGAGGCCGCCGAGCTCACCGGCGACGATGCCGACGAGCTGCGCATCGTCGTAGCCGGCGCACGCTCCGACCTTGGACAGACCGACCAGGCCCTGGCCATTCTGTCCACCCCACAACTTGATCCGACGCGAACCGGGCAGACCGCCGCCCGTCTGTTCTACGCGTACGCCGAAACGCTGCTCGCCCTCGATAGGCAGGAGGAAGCCCTGCAGTGGTTCATCAATGCCGCCGCCGCGGACATCGAAGGCGTGACCGACGCCGAAGAGCGGATTACGGAGCTCCCCTGACGTGACAACCCTTGCCCAAGAACACGATTGCCTGCTCCTCGACCTCGACGGCACGGTTTTCCGCGGCCACGAACCCACTCCCGGCGCCGTCGACACTCTCGGGGCGGTCACCTCGCGCACGCTGTACGTCACCAACAACGCTTCGCGCAGTTCCGATGAGGTCGCGCAGCACCTTCGCGCGATGGGCTTCGCCGCCGCGCCCGACGACGTCGTCACCAGTGCCCAGAGTGCCGCTCACCTCTTGTCCGACCGGTTACCGGCGGGGGCCGCTGTCCTCATCGTCGGCACCAAGTCACTGGCCGCGGAGATCAAGAACGTCGGCCTCAAGCCCGTGCGGCGGTGGTCGGACGACCCCGTCGCCGTTGTCCAAGGTCATTCGCCCGAGACTGGATGGTCGGACCTGGCCGAGGCCGCCCTGGCGATCAGGGGCAACGCGCTTTGGGTCGCGGCCAACGTCGATCGGACGCTGCCGTCTGAACGGGGGCTGTTGCCGGGGAACGGCTCGATGGTCGCGGCATTGCAGGCGGCAACCGATCGCGAGCCGACGGTAGCGGGAAAACCGCAGCCGAGACTGCTGACGGATGCATTGTCCCGCGGCAACTTTCGTAACCCGCTGGTCGTGGGCGATCGGCTCGACACCGACATCGCGGGTGCCAACGCCGCGGGCTTGCCGAGCCTGTTGGTGCTCAGCGGGGTCAGCACCGCTGCCGAGGCCGTGCGCGCAGTCATCAGCGAGCGGCCCAATTACATCGCCGCCGACCTTCGATCGCTGTATGACCGCGCCGATCTCCTCCGCGTCGGACCGCATCAGGCCTGGCGCGTCGAGATCGGCGAGGCCGCGGTGACAATTCACAACACCGGCAGCGAGCCGCGGGATTCGCTGACGGTGGTACGGGCCACCGCCAGCGCGGTGTGGAACTCGACCCTCAGCGGCCAGCCGTTCGCGATCGTCGCGGGCGACTACATCGCCCGAAGGGCGCTGGAGCGATGGTCCCTGCTGACGTCGCCCGATCGACTAGCGTGAACATCGACATGAGTACCGAACCCGACGAGATTCGCGCCCGGATCGCGGCGTTGCTGGCCGAACTGCCCGATATCGAGGGACCCGGCTCCGCGGACGTCGACATCGACAGCGTCGCCGCGCGCCTGGAGGAGGCGCACGACCTGTTGGTGCACGCGCTGGAGTCGGTCGAGAAAGGTCCGGCGCCGCAGCCAGAGCCGTCAGAAACGCTGGACGGCTGAGCGCACATGGCACGGCGTGCTCGTGTCGACGCCGAGCTGGTGCGGCGCGGCTTGGCGCGTTCGCGGCAGCAGGCCGCGGAATTGATCGGCGCGGGTCGGGTCAGCATCGACGGGATGCCCGCCGCCAAGCCCGCAACCGCGATCGCCGTGAGCGCGAGGCTGACCGTCGACGCGGCCGACGAGCGCTCCTGGGTGTCCCGCGGCGCGCACAAGCTCATCGGCGCACTGGACGCCTTCGAGATCTCGGTCTCCGGTGCGCGCTGCCTGGACGCCGGCGCGTCGACCGGCGGATTCACCGAGGTGCTGCTGGATCGTGGCGCACGCGAGGTGGTGGCCGTGGACGTCGGATACGGCCAGCTCGCGTGGTCCCTGCGGTCCGATGAGCGGGTCACTGTGCTCGAGCGCACCAACGTGCGTGAGCTGACGCGGGAGGCCATCGGCGGACAGGTCGACCTGGTTGTCGCCGACTTGTCCTTCATCTCGTTGTCGACGGTATTGCCAGCGCTGGTTTCATGCGCGTCGGACGACGCCGATATCGTTCCCATGGTGAAACCACAGTTCGAGGTCGGCAGGGATCGAGTCGGCGCAGGGGGAGTCGTCTCCGATCCTCATCTGCGCGCCGACGCCGTGCTCGCCGTCGCCCGCCGGGCCGCCGACCTGGGCTGGCACACCGTCGGTGTCATCGCCAGCCCGCTGCCAGGCCCATCGGGCAACGTCGAATACTTTCTGCATCTGCGCGCCCGGCCCCACAGCCCACTGACAGGCGGCGGGCTCGAGCGGGCCGTCGAGAACGCCGTCGCCGAGGGGCCGCAGTGATGGCCGAACGCACGATCCTGATGGTGATTCACACCGGCCGCGACGAGGCGACCGAGACGGCCCGTCGGGTGGAGAAGGTGCTGGGCGACAACGGTGTTGGCCTTCGAGTGCTGTCTGCGGAAGCCGTCGACCGAGGGCCGGCGCATCTGGCGTTAGACGAAACGCGCACCCTTGAGTCCGACATCGAGGTCGTCGACGCCGACGAGCGCGCAGCCGAGGGCTGTGAGCTCGTCATCGCCCTCGGCGGTGACGGCACGTTCCTGCGCGCGGCCGAGCTCGCCCGTAACGTCGAAATCCCGGTGGTGGGAGTCAATCTCGGCCGCATCGGCTTCCTCGCCGAGGCTGAGGCGGATTCCATCGACAGGGTGCTCGATCACATCGTCAAGCGCGACTATCGCGTCGAGGAACGCATGACGCTCGACGTCGTCGTCCGCGTCGAAGGCCGGATCGTCGACCGGGGCTGGGCCCTCAACGAGGCCAGCCTGGAGAAGGGCCCACGACTCGGCGTTCTCGGCGCCGTTCTCGAGGTCGACGGCAGGCCGGTATCGGCATTCGGGTGCGACGGCGTACTCGTCGCGACGCCGACCGGCTCCACCGCGTGGGCGTTCTCGGCCGGCGGCCCGATCGTGTGGCCGGAACTCGAAGCAATCCTGGTGGTGCCCAACAACGCTCACGCGCTGTTCGCGCGGCCGATGGTGACGAGCCCGAACGCCGCCATCGCGATCGAGGTCGAGGCGGACGGACACGACGCGCTGGTCTTCTGCGACGGCCGCCGCGAGATGGTGGTGCCCGCGGGCGGCAGGCTCGAGGTGACGCGCTGCGGCACACCGCTGAAATGGGTGCGCCTCGACGGTGCCCCCTTCACCGACCGCCTGGTCCGCAAGTTCCGGCTGCCGGTCACGGGTTGGCGCGGACAGTAGTGCTCTCCGAGATCCGCATCGAGTCGCTCGGCGCGATCAGCACCGCGACGGCCGAGTTCGATCGCGGTCTGACCGTGCTCACCGGTGAGACCGGCACCGGGAAGACGATGGTGGTGACCGGGCTGCACCTACTGGGTGGCGCCCGTGCCGACGCCACCAGGATTCGGTCCGGTGCGGGTCGTGCTGTCGTCGAAGGCCGCTTCAGCACAGCAGAACTCGGCGACGGGGTGGCCGTCCAGGTCGATGAGATTCTCGACGCGTCTGGAGCTGAGCGCGACGAGGACGG
Source organism: uncultured Actinomycetota bacterium (assembly GCA_963813275.1). Classification (GTDB taxonomy): domain Bacteria; phylum Actinomycetota; class Actinomycetes; order Mycobacteriales; family Mycobacteriaceae; genus Mycobacterium. The sequence continues at coordinate 1,947,851 of CAWEYH010000014.1, forward strand.
CAGCGTCATCGCGGCACGATCGGTCTCCCGCGACGGCCCGTCCCGTGCCTACCTCGGTGGCCGCAGCGTGCCGGCGAAATCGCTGAGCACCTTCACCACGGAGCTGCTCACCCTGCACGGGCAGAACGACCAGTTGCGGCTGATGCGCGGCGACGAACAACGGGCCGCGCTGGACCGCTTCGCCGACGTCGGGCCCCAGCTGCATCGTTATCGGACGGTGCGCGACTCGTGGCAGGCCGCCCGTCGCGACCTGGCCGATAGAACCCAGCGGGCAAGGGAATTGGCGCAGGAGGCAGACCGGCTGAAATTCGGCCTCGGCGAGATCGACGCCGTCGACCCCCAGGCCGGCGAGGACGGCGCGCTCGTCGACGACATCCGGCGGTTGTCCGAGCTCGATGCATTGCGGGAAGCCGCTCAGAGCGCGCGCTCGGCATTGTCAGGCGCGCTCGACGACAGCGCCGAAGCGGACTCGGCCTCGGCCGCCCACGGAGTCGGGCAGGCGAAGGCGCAGCTGGAGGGAACCGACGACAACGCGTTACGGGTCTTGGGGGAGCGGCTCGCAGAGGCGCTCGCTGTCATCGGCGACGTGTCAACCGAACTCGGCGACTATTTGTCCGAATTGCCCAGCGATGCAAGCACTTTGGAGAAGAAGCTGGCGAGGCAGAGCGAGTTGCGCGTACTGACCCGCAAGTATGCCGCTGGCATCGACGGCGTCCTGGCGTGGGCTCGCGAGTCACGCGAGAGGCTCGCGCAGCTGGACGTCTCCGAGGAGACGCTCGCCGGGCTGGAGCGTCAGGTCGCCGAGCTTGAAGCCGAAGTCATCACCGCTGCAACCGAATTGAGCAAGGCGCGCAGTAAGGCCGCCAAGGGCCTTGCCAAGGCGGTGACGGCAGAGCTGTCCGGTCTGGCCATGGCAGATGCCGAGTTCACCGTCGCAGTGGCGCCGCTGACCGTCCGGGGCGACGACTCAGCGCCGATCACGCTGCCGTCGGGTGCGACGGTGCATGCGGGATCCGACGGCGCCGACGCGGTGGAGTTCGGTTTCTCCGCACATCGAGGGACCGACGTACTTCCACTGAACAAGAGTGCGTCGGGCGGTGAGCTCTCGCGCGTGATGCTCGCACTCGAGGTCGTCCTCGCCGCGTCCGCAGAAGGCACGACGATGGTCTTCGACGAGGTCGACGCCGGCGTCGGCGGACGTGCCGCTGTACAGATCGGACGCCGGTTGGCCCGGCTGGCGCGCACTCACCAGGTCATCGTGGTCACCCACCTGCCGCAAGTCGCCGCATACGCCGACATCCACCTCGTCGTCGACAGCGCAGGCGCAACCAAGGCCAGCGGCGTGCGCAGGCTCGATGACGAGGATCGGGTCGCTGAGCTTGCTCGGATGCTGGCCGGACTCGGCGATTCGGATAGCGGCCGAGCCCATGCGCGTGAGCTGCTCAGCGCGGCGCAGGAGGATCGCGCGCAGGTCTCCTAGCCTGTGGCGGGTGTGACACAACATAACTTCTGAGGCTGGTGTTACGGCGCGCCTCCACCTCAACTTGAGGGTTGGCCGACAGAATCGGCCCATGAAGATGTCTGCGCTGCTATCCCGTACTGCCAGCCCACGGCCGGGCATTACCGGCACGGCCCGCGTGGATCGCGACATCGATCGGCTGTTACGGCGTGTCGGACCGGGGGACATCGTGGTGCTCGACGCGCTTGATCTCGACCGCATCACCGCCGATGCACTGGTCGAGGCCGACATCGCCGCCGTGGTCAACGCATCGCCGTCGATCTCCGGCCGATACCCGAATCTGGGTCCCGAGGTGCTGGTCAACAACGGCGTCACCCTGATCGATGAGACCGGCCCCGAGGTGTTCAAACGCGTCAAGGACGGTTCGCGCGTCCGGTTGTACGACGGCTCCGTGTATGCCGGTGACCGCAGGCTTGTGCACGGTACCGAGCGGACCGACCACGAGATCCACGAGTTGATGCACGAGGCCAAGAGCGGGCTGGTCGCGCACCTCGAGGCGTTCGCGGGCAACACGATCGAGTTCATCCGCAGTGAGAGCCCTCTGCTGATCGACGGCATCGGCATCCCCGACATCGACGTCGACCTGCATCGCCGCCACGTCGTGATCGTGGCCGAGGAGCAAAGCGCCGCCGCCGATCTGAAGGCCCTCAAGCCCTTCATCAAGGAGTACCAGCCGGTGCTGATCGGCGTCGGCAGCGGCGCCGATGTGCTTCGCAAGAGCGGATACCGGCCCCAGCTCATCGTCGGCGATCCGGAACGCATGAGCGCCGAGGTATTGCGCAGCGGCGCCCAGGTGGTGCTGCCCGCCGATGCCGACGGGCATGCCGCCGGCCTGGAACGCATCCAGGATCTCGGCGTCGGGGCGATGACGTTCCCCGCTGCGGGATCGGCCGCCGACCTCGCGCTGCTGCTGGCCGACCACCACGGCGCTTCGCTGATCGTCACCGCCGGTCACACCGCCAGCATCGAAGAGTTCTTCGATCGATCCCGCCAGCACAGCAACCCCTCGACATTCCTCACCCGGCTCAAGGTGGGCGAGAAACTGGTGGACGCCAAGGCCGTTGCGACCCTCTACCGAAGCCGGGTGTCCGGTGGGGCGATCGCTCTTCTGGTGATGGCGATGTTGGTAGCGGTCATCGTTGCACTGTGGGTGTCGCGAGCCGACGGCGCCCTGATCGACTGGGTCGTCGACTACTGGAACCGCTTCTCGCTGTGGGTTCAGGGCCTGGTCAGCTAGGGGAGCCGTGCAGTGATATCTCTGCGCACACACGCGATTTCACTTGCCGCGGTGTTCCTGGCCCTTGCCATCGGGGTGGCACTGGGCTCCGGGCTGCTGTCCAACACGGTTCTGTCCGGCCTGCGTGACGACAAGCACGAGCTGCAGAACCAGATCAACGGGCTCACCGACCAGAAGAATGCTCTCAACGAAAAGCTCAGTGCGGCAGGCGAATTCGACGCACTGATGTCGCCTCGTATCCTGCGAGACGCGATGGCGGGCAAATCCGTGGTGATATTCCGCACCCCAGACGCGGTGGACGATGACGCCGACGCGCTGTCGCGGATGGTACAACAGGCCGGCGCCACGGTGACCGGGACGGTGTCGCTGACCGAGGAGTTCGTCGACGCCAACTCAGCGGAGAAACTCCTTTCGGTGGTGAACTCGCCGATCGTGCCTGCGGGAGCCCAGCTGAGCACCAAGTCGGTGGATCAGGGCTCGCAGGCCGGTGACCTGCTGGGCATCGCTCTGCTGATCAACAGGGACCCCAAGGTGCCCGCCGTCGCCGACCAGCAGCGCGACACCGTGCTCACCGCGCTGCGCGACACCGGATTCATCACATACGGAACCGAACGAGTCGGCGCGGCCAACACTGCGCTGATCGTGACCGGCGGCGGCCTTGGCGACGATGCGGGGAACAAAGGCGCCACGGTAGCCCGTTTCGCTGCCGGGCTCGCGCCGCACGGCTCGGGAATCGTGATCGCGGGCCGTGACGGGTCCGCGTCGGGGACCTCCGCGGTGGCCGTGACAAGGTCCGACGGCGCGCTGACGGCCGCCGTGAGCACAGTGGACGACGCGGACGCCGCGTCCGGGCGGATCACCACGGTGCTGGCGCTTGCGGACCTGATCAGCGGCGGACGGCCCGGCCAGTACGGCGTCGGGCAGGGTGCGACGTCGGTAACAATCCCGCAATAGGCCCCCGTCGGCGCGTCAGCGACGGCTTGTCGGGGTCGGTGTTAATGTGGAGTTCCGTGGGTCGGCAGGCCCCAGCCAGTCATTTGCGATGCCCTGCCCGTCGTCACGGAGGTTGCTCTTGCCAGCGTTACGCAAGCACCCGCAAACCGCCACCAAGCACCTCTTCGTCACTGGCGGTGTGGTTTCTTCGCTCGGTAAGGGCCTGACCGCGTCCAGCCTCGGGCAGTTGCTCACTGCGCGCGGTCTGCAGGTCACCATGCAGAAGCTCGACCCGTACCTGAACGTCGACCCGGGCACCATGAACCCGTTCCAGCACGGTGAGGTGTTCGTCACCGAGGACGGCGCCGAGACCGACCTCGACGTCGGGCACTACGAGCGGTTCCTCGACCGCAACCTGTCCGGATCGGCGAATGTTACTACCGGACAGGTGTATTCAACGGTGATCGCCAAGGAGCGCCGTGGCGAATATCTCGGTGACACCGTTCAGGTCATTCCGCACATCACCGACGAGATCAAGAGCCGCATCCTGGCGATGGCCGAGCCCGACGCCGACGGCAACCGGCCGGACGTGATCATCACCGAAATCGGCGGCACCGTAGGCGATATCGAGTCCCTCCCGTTCCTCGAGGCCGCGCGTCAGGTGCGCCACGAGGTCGGCCGCGAGAACTGCTTCTTCCTGCATTGCTCGCTGGTGCCGTTCATGGCCCCGTCGGGCGAGCTCAAGACCAAGCCCACCCAGCACTCGGTTGCCGCGCTTCGCAGCATCGGTATCACCCCGGACGCGCTGATCCTGCGATGCGACCGCGATGTGCCCGAACCGCTCAAGAACAAGATCGCGCTGATGTGTGACGTCGACATCGACGGCGTGATCTCCACGCCGGATGCGCCGTCGATCTACGAGATTCCCAAGGTGCTGCACCGCGAGGAACTCGACGCCTACGTCGTGCGTCGGCTCAATCTCCCGTTCCGCGACGTTGACTGGACGCAGTGGAACGATCTGTTGGAACGTGTGCACGAGCCCAATGAAACTGTGCGAATCGCCCTGGTGGGCAAGTACATTGACCTGTCTGATGCATACCTGTCAGTGGCCGAAGCCCTGCGGGCGGGCGGTTTCAAACATCGCGCCAAGGTCGAGATGCGATGGGTGGCATCCGATGACTGCGAGACCGACGCTGGTGCCGCAGCGGTGCTCAACGACGTGCATGGCGTTCTGATCCCCGGCGGATTCGGTATCCGCGGCATCGAGGGGAAGATCGGCGCCATCCGCTATGCGCGCAAGAACGGGCTGCCAGTGCTCGGCCTGTGCCTGGGCCTGCAGTGCATCGTGATCGAGGCGGCCCGGTCGGTGGGGCTCACCGAGGCGAACTCCGCGGAGTTCGACCCGAGCACGCCGGACCCGGTGATCTCGACGATGGCCGATCAGCGAGACGCCGTGGCAGGCGAGGCCGATCTGGGCGGCACCATGCGGCTCGGCGCCTATCCCGCCGTTCTCGAGCCGGGATCCATTGTGGCGCAGGCATATGGAACCACAGCGGTGTCCGAGCGGCACCGACATCGCTACGAGGTCAACAACTCCTACCGCGACCGCATCGCCGAGGGCGGACTGAAGTTCTCCGGCACCTCGCCCGACGGACACCTGGTCGAGTTCGTTGAGTACGACCAAGAAGTGCACCCGTTCGTGGTGGGCACCCAGGCCCACCCGGAGTTGAAGAGCCGGCCGACCCGGCCGCACCCGCTGTTCGCGGCATTCATCGGCGCGGCGCTGGACTACAAGGCCGCCGAGCGATTGCCGGTGGAGATTCCCGATCAGCGCGCGAACGGGATCGAGCACCCGGACGGCGTGGGGCAACTGCTCCAGGGCGACCCAAGGGAAAAATCCGAAGTCCGTGGCTGAACACGATTTCGAGACTGTCGAGTCCGAGACAATCTACGTCGGAAAGATCTTCGCGTTGCGCGCCGATGAGGTGCGGATGCCCGGCGGAGACACCGCCCGACGGGAAGTCGTCGAGCACTACGGCGCCGTCGCCATCCTGGCACTGGACGACGACGACAACATCGTCATGGTCTATCAGTACCGCCACCCGGTGGGCAGGCGGTTATGGGAGCTGCCGGCAGGCCTGCTGGACCTCGGCGGCGAGCCGCCATACGTCACGGCAGCGCGCGAACTGAAGGAAGAGGCCGGGTTGTCCGCGCAGAACTGGCGCGTGCTGGTCGACCTCGTCAGCACGCCAGGATTCAGCGACGAAGGCGTCCGGGTGTACCTCGCCACCGGCCTGTCCGAGGTCGGTCGGCCCGATGCCCACGACGAAGAGGCCGATCTGGTGGTGCGGTGGTTCCCGCTGGACGAGGCGGTGCGGATGGTGCTCAGCGGCGAGATCGTCAACACCATCGCGGTCGGTGGAATCCTTGCCGCACGCGTTGCGCGAGGGAGATTCGGTGCGCTGCGGCCGGTCGACGCTGAGTGGGTCGACCGGCCGACCGCTTTCCGCCGCAGGAAGGAACGGTCATGACGACGTTCCGTCCCGTTCTCGACGACCAGCTTCAGGGCTACCTTGATCACCTCACGATCGAGCGTGGCGTCGCCGCCAACACGCTGAGCTCCTACCGGCGGGATCTGCGGCGCTACGCCGAGCACCTCACCCTGCGCGGCATCGACGACCTGACCAAGGTCACCGAGGCCGACGTCAGTGACTTTCTCGCCGCGCTGCGCCGCGGCGACCCCGACACTGGTTCGATCCCGCTGTCGGCGGTATCTGCGGCCCGCGCGCTGATCGCCGTACGTGGGCTACACCGCTTCGCGGCAGCCGAAGGCCTCACGGAACTCGATGTGGCGCGTGCCGTCAAGCCGCCGACGCCGAGCAGGCGGTTGCCGAAGAGCCTGACCATCGATGAGGTGCTCTCACTTCTGGAGGGCGCGGGCGGCGACAGTGAGGCCGACGGCCCGCTGACGCTGCGTAACAGGGCGCTGCTCGAGCTGCTGTATTCGACGGGTGCGCGGATCTCCGAGGCGGTGGGTCTCGACATCGACGACATCGACACCCACGCTCGCTCGGTCTTGTTGCGAGGCAAGGGCGGGAAGCAGCGGCTGGTGCCGATCGGCCGTCCGGCGGTGACCGCGCTGGACGCCTACCTGGTGCGAGGGCGGCCAGACCTCGCCCGTCGCGGCAAGGGCACAGCGGCGATCTTCCTCAACGCGCGAGGTGGGCGACTGTCGCGGCAAAGCGCGTGGCAGGTGCTGCAGGACGCCGCAGAGCGGGCGGGGATCACCGCGGCGGTGTCGCCGCACACCCTGCGGCACTCCTTCGCGACACATCTGCTCGACGGCGGCGCAGACGTCCGCGTGGTGCAGGAACTGCTCGGCCACGCGTCGGTCACCACCACGCAGATCTACACCCTCGTCACCGTGCACGCGTTGCGCGAGGTGTGGGCCGGCGCCCACCCGCGCGCACGGTAGCCGTCAGCCGCCCAGGTACTCCGACTCCAGCACGAGGTCGCTGACCAGCGTCTGGTACTCCAGGTGCGCCTTGTGCTCGACGGTGTTCCACAGCTTGCCCTGCTGCTCCCGCATGTATCCGCGGTACTTCGGGGCGCCGGGAATGCGGACATTGTCGGCGACTGCGATGGAGCCCCTGTGCAGCCAGCCGCGGTCGAGAATGCTCTGCAGGTCGGTCAGGTAGGCGCTCTTGTCGTGGTCGATGAAGAGCAGGTCGAGTGTTCCCGCGCCGAACCCGTGCACATTGGCCAGCGTGTCGAGCGTCTGCCCGCCATCGCCGATGGTGCCGACCACACAGGTGACGCGGTCGTCGACTCCGGCGTACGCCCAGATGCGGCGGGCCACGTCGGCGTTGGCTGCGGCGAATTCGACGGAGAACACCCTGGCGCCGGGTGCGCTCCTGGCGATGCGCAGGGAACCGTAGCCGCAGTAGGTACCCAGTTCCAGAGCCAGCTTCGGGTTGGCCCGGCGTACGGCGGCGTCGAGCAGCTCGCCCTTCTCGTCACCGATGTTCATCAGCATCGACTGCTCGGCGGCGAACGTGTCGATGGTGGCCAGCACGTCGTCGATGTCGCCGCGACGCGCGTTTGCCTCGACGTAGGCCGCGCAGGCCTCCTCCCTGCCGTCCCCGATCTGGCCGGTCTTCAGAAAGTGCGGCATGCCCACTCCCATTCGCCATACGGACGGACGAAGGAAGGGCAATCGCTGCTTCAAGCTCACGAGCGTCAGCCTAGATCCGTGGCAAACCGAATCGGCGACCACGTTGCCGCGGGTCTGCCCATTGGAGCCCATTCCCCCCGTTAAACTTGCCCGGATGTCCGCCAAGCCTCTGTGTCCCCACCGACGGTGGGGCATGAGCGCTCGGAGCCTGCGGGAGCCGAGACATGACTGAGGACGGCGGCGGTGCCGACCCACCCGCACAGGCCGGCCTGACTGGTCGTCCGCCTCGGACGATTCCCGACCCCAAGCCCAAGAACGTGCACGGGCCCGCCAAGGTCATCGCGATGTGCAACCAGAAGGGTGGGGTCGGCAAGACCACCTCGACCATCAACCTGGGCGCCAGCCTCGCCGGATACGGCCGCCGGGTGTTACTGGTGGACCTCGATCCGCAGGGCGCGCTTTCGGCCGGGCTCGGGGTCCCGCACTACGAGCTCGAACACACCATCCACAACCTGCTGGTCGAGCCGCGGGTGTCGATCGACGAGGTCCTCATTCACACCCGGGTCAAGAACATGGACCTGGTGCCGAGCAACATCGACCTATCGGCGGCGGAGATCCAGCTGGTCAACGAAGTCGGCCGCGAGCAGTCGCTGGCCCGCGCGCTGCATCCCGTCCTGGACCGCTACGACTACGTGCTGATCGACTGCCAGCCGTCGCTGGGTCTGCTCACGGTCAACGGCCTGGCCTGCTCGGACGGCGTCATCATCCCGACGGAGTGCGAGTACTTCTCGCTGCGCGGGCTGGCGTTGCTGACGGATACCGTCGACAAGGTGCACGACCGGTTGAACCCCAAGCTGAGCATCAGTGGCATCCTGATCACTCGTTACGACCCTCGGACGGTCAATGCCCGCGAAGTGATGGCCCGCGTTCTCGAACGGTTCGGCGACCTGGTGTTCGACACCGTGATCACCCGCACTGTGCGCTTCCCCGAAACCAGTGTTGCGGGCGAGCCGATCACCTCGTGGGCGCCGAAATCCGGTGGCGCCCAAGCCTATCGATCGCTGGCCCGCGAGGTCATCGACCGGTTCGGTTCGTGAACACCCAGACACAGCCGGCGGACTCGCAGCAGACAGGCTTCCAGGTCCGGCTGAGCAATTTCGAGGGTCCATTCGACTTGCTGCTGCAGCTGATCTTCGCGCACCGGCTCGACGTCACCGAGGTCGCTCTGCACCAGGTGACCGACGATTTCATCGCCTACACAAAGGCGATCGGCCCTTCGCTCGAACTGGACGAGACCACTGCGTTCCTCGTTATCGCGGCCACCCTGCTGGACCTGAAAGCCGCGCGACTGCTGCCCGCCGGGGAGATCCACGACGAGGAGGATCTGGCCCTGCTTGAGGTGCGTGACCTGCTGTTCGCCCGCTTGCTGCAGTACCGGGCGTTCAAGCACGTCGCGGAGATGTTCGCCGAGCTCGAAGCCGCAGCCCTGCGCAGCTATCCGCGCGCCGTGTCTCTGGAAGACCGTTACGAAGACCTGCTGCCCGAGGTGATGCTCGGCGTCGACGCACAGTTGTTCGCCGAGATCGCGGCGAGTGCGTTCACCCCTCGGCCGGTGCCCATCGTCGCGACCGAGCATCTACACGAGCTGATGGTGTCGGTGCCCGAGCAGGCCGAGCAACTGCTCGCTGAGCTGCAACGCCGCGGCCCAGGCCAGTGGGCGACGTTCTCGGAACTGGTCGCCGACTGCGGCGAGCCGATCCTGATCGTCGGCCGCTTCCTCGCGCTGCTCGAGCTGTATCGGGCGCGGGCGGTAACATTTGACCAATCAGAACCGCTTGGTGTGCTCCAGATTTCGTGGACCGGAGATCGGCCATCCAGCGAGCAAATCGAAGCCGTTGAGACGGTGGAAGAGCCAAACGATGATTGACGAAATTCCAGATCCGATCGACGACGACGTTCGCGAGCCGATGAACGGCAACGTTCCCGACCCGGTGAACGCCGACGCCGCCGAACCGACGCACGACCACATCGCCGAGACGGTCAACGGAGATATTCCAGATCTCGATCTGGGCATCGAAGTCGCCACCCCGCCCCCGCTGGAGGATGCCGAACTCGGTGCCGTGCTCGAGGCGCTGCTTTTGGTTGTCGATACGCCGGTGACCGTCGATGCGTTGGCGGCGGCGATCGAACAGCCGGCGTATCGAGTGGCCGCCAAACTGGCGCTGATGGCCGAGGAACTGTCGGCTCGCGAAAGCGGGATCGATCTGCGCGAGGCCGGCGGCGGGTGGCGGATGTACACCAGGGCCCAGTACGCGCCCCACGTGGAGCGACTGCTGCTCGACGGCGCGCGCACAAAGCTGACTCGCGCGGCCCTGGAAACGTTGGCGGTGGTGGCGTATCGCCAACCGGTGACTCGAGCGCGGGTGAGCGCGGTACGTGGGGTGAATGTGGACGCGGTCATGCGCACACTGTTGGCCCGCGGGCTGATCACCGAGGCAGGCACCGATTCGGATACCGGCGCCATCACCTTCGCGACCACCGAGCTGTTCCTGGAACGGCTCGGGTTGTCCTCGCTGACCGATCTTCCCGATATAGCGCCGTTGCTGCCCGACGTCGACGTGATCGACGACCTCAGCGAAACGCTTGCCGACGAGCCGCGATTCGTCAAACTCAGTGCGCCGCCCGCATCGGACAGCCAGCGGCAGGCGTCATTCGACGTGGACACCGACTGAGATGGCCGACACGGAGGACTCTTTTCCTCCTCGCGTGCGGGAAGGCGTGCGGCTGCAGAAAGTGTTGTCGCAGGCCGGGATTGCATCGCGACGCGTCGCCGAGAAGATGATCATCGATGGGCGGGTCGACGTCGACGGACAAACGGTGACCGAACTCGGCACCCGGGTAGATCCGGACGCATCGGTCATCCGCGTCGACGGTGCGCGGGTGATGCTCGACGACACCCTTGTGCACCTGGCGTTGAACAAGCCGCGCGGCATGCACTCGACGATGTCCGACGACCGCGGCAGGCCCTGCATCGGGGATCTGGTCGAGCACCGGGTCCGCGGCAACAAGAAGCTCTTCCACGTCGGACGCCTCGACGCCGACACCGAAGGGCTGATTCTGCTGACCAACGACGGCGAACTCGCCCACCGGCTGATGCATCCGTCCTTCGAGGTGCCGAAGACGTACCTGGCCACAGTCGTCGGGACGGTGCCGCGCGGCCTCGGGCGCAAGCTACGGGCAGGCATCGAACTCGACGATGGGCCGGCGCTTGTCGACGACTTCGCGGTCGTCGACGCGGTGCCCGGCAAGACGATGGTGCGCGTGACACTGCACGAGGGCCGCAAGCGAATCGTCCGGCGGTTGCTTGCCGCCGTCGGCTTTCCGGTACAAGACCTGGTCCGCACCGACATCGGCGCCGTATCGCTGGGAGACCAACGCCCCGGCAGCATCCGGGTGCTCGGCCGTGACGAGATCGGCGCGCTGTACAAGGCGGTGGGCATGTGACGGGCTCACTGGTGATCGCGGTCGACGGTCCCGCCGGGACTGGGAAGTCCTCGGTATCAAGAGGTTTGGCGCGTTCATTCGATGCACGCTATCTGGACACGGGGGCGATGTACCGGATCGTGACGCTGGCGGTCCTGCGGGCGGGCGTCGACCTCGGCGATGCGGAGGCGATCGGGGCGGTCGCCGCGCAAGCTCAGCTGACGGTGGGCTACGACCCCGACGAGGATCGCTGCTATCTGGCAGGAGAAGACGTTTCGGCCGAAATCCGCGGCGACGAGGTCACCAAAGCCGTGTCCGCGGTCTCGGCCGTGCCTGCCGTTCGGACACGGCTCGTCGAGCTGCAGCGTCAGCTCGCCGCGGGCCAGGGCAGCGTCGTCGTGGAGGGCCGGGACATCGGCACCGTTGTGCTCACCGACGCGGACGTCAAGATCTTCCTGACCGCGTCCGCGGAGGAGCGGGCGCGCCGACGTAACGATCAGAACATCGCCAACGGCCTCGGCGACGCATACGACGCGGTGCTGGCCGATGTGCAACGTCGTGACCACCTCGACTCGACGCGCGCGGTATCGCCGTTGCGCGCTGCCGATGATGCGGTCGTGGTCGACACCAGCGACATGTCGGAGCCCGAGGTCATCGATCACCTGGTAACGCTCGTCAAACAGCGAGCGGGTGCGTCCCGGTGAGCACTTCAGATGACGACGGCACGTGGGTCGACGAAAGCGATTGGGAGCTAACCGATTCAGAGCTCGACGGCAACGATGAGAGCGCAGCGGATTCATCCGGGCCGCCACCGGTGGTCGCGATAGTCGGTCGCCCGAACGTCGGCAAATCGACCCTGGTGAACCGCGTGCTCGGGCGCCGCGAGGCCGTGGTGCAGGACGTACCCGGTGTGACGCGCGACCGGGTCTCCTACGACGCGAACTGGGTGGGACGCCGGTTCCAAATCCAGGACACCGGCGGCTGGGAACCCGACGCCAAGGGCTTGCAGCAGTTGGTGGCCGAGCAGGCCGCGGTGGCGATGCGAACGGCCGATGCGATCATCCTGGTGGTTGACGCCGTGGTGGGCGCGACCGCAGGCGACGAGGCGGCCGCGCGAATACTGCGCCGCTCAGGCAAACCGGTGTTCTTGGCGGCCAACAAGGTTGACACAGAACGCGGCGAGGCCGACGCCGCAGCGCTCTGGTCGCTGGGCTTGGGGGAGCCGCACCCGATCAGTGCGATGCACGGCCGGGGAGTGGCCGACCTGCTCGACGAGGTCGTCGCGGCCCTGCCCGCGGCATCCGAGGCAGGCGCCCGCGGAGGTGGTCCACGACGTGTGGCGCTGGTGGGCAAGCCGAATGTCGGCAAGAGCTCCTTGCTCAACAAGCTTGCCGGCGACGCCCGGGCGGTGGTGCACGACGAGGCGGGCACCACCGTTGACCCTGTGGACTCGCTGATCGAATTAGGGGGCAGGACTTGGCGTTTCGTTGATACCGCGGGTCTGCGCCGCAAGGTGGGCCAGGCCAGCGGCCACGAGTTCTACGCCTCAGTGCGCACACATGGCGCTATCGATGCCGCCGAGGTGGTCATCGTGCTGATCGACGCCTCACAGCCGCTGACCGAGCAGGATCAACGGGTGCTGTCGATGGTGATCGAGGCCGGCCGGGCACTCGTGCTGGCGTTCAACAAGTGGGATCTGGTCGACGAGGACCGGCGCTACGACCTCGGCCGCGAGATCGACCGCGAGTTGGCTCAGGTGCAATGGGCGCCGCGGGTGAACATCTCGGCGAAGACCGGGCGCGCCGTGCAGAAGCTGGTGCCTGCGCTCGAGACTTCGCTCGAGTCGTGGGACAGCCGGATCTCGACGGGCCGGCTGAACACCTTCCTCAAGGAGGTGGTGGCCGCAACGCCGCCGCCGGTGCGCGGCGGCAAGCAGCCGCGGATCTTGTTCGCCACCCAGGCCACAACGCGACCGCCGACGTTCGTGCTGTTCACCAGCGGTTTCCTGGAAGCCGGCTATCGCCGGTTCCTGGAACGGCGGCTGCGCGAGACATTCGGGTTCGAGGGCAGCCCCGTTCGCATCAACGTGCGGGTGCGCGAAAAGCGGGGCGCGCGCTCTCGTTAAGTTGGGCTGGTGCCCGTCATCGACATGGTCCTCATCGCGTTGGCGGGTGTCGCGGCTGGAGCCATCAACAGCCTCGTCGGTTCCGGCACACTCGTCACGTTTCCGACGCTGGTGACACTGGGTTATCCGCCGGTGGTCTCCACGATGTCGAACGCGATCGGACTCGTCGCGGGCGGCGTCTCGGGGACCTGGGGATACCGGCGCGAGTTGGGCGGCCAGTGGCACCGACTGCGATGGCAGATGCCGGCGTCGTTTGTCGGTGCTCTGCTGGGGGCGTGGCTGCTCCTGCACCTGCCCGAGAAGGTCTTCACCGAAGTGGTGCCCGTGCTGTTGATCGCGGCACTGATCCTGGTGGTGATCGGGCCAAGGATTCAGGACTGGGCGCGTCGACGGGCCGAGGCGGCGGGGCAGTCGGCCGAGCACGTGTCCCGGGGCCGAATGGTGGCGCTGGTGATCGGCACGTTCGCCGTCGGTGTCTACGGCGGCTATTTCACCGCGGCGCAGGGAATTCTGCTGATGGGCGTGATGGGTGCGCTGTTGCCCGAGGACATGCAGCGGATGAACGCCGCGAAGAATCTGCTTTCGCTGATCGTCAACGTCGTTGCGGCGGTGGCCTACATACTCGTCGCGTTCGACCGGATCAGCTGGCCGGCAGCGGGATTGATCGCGCTCGGCTCGTTGGTCGGTGGGTTCGTCGGCGCGCACTACGGCCGCCGCCGTGCTGCGTCGTCGAATGCGCTGCGCGCCTGTCAGACGGCGTCGTCGTCGGCCTGATCGGGGCTGTGACCGGTTGTTCTTGGCGAGTCCGGTGAGTCAGAAGTCCGCGGCGGGCGCGTCGCTCCTTCTCGGGTCGAGCGCAGTCGCCGCAGGGTCGCTCATCTTGTTGATGTAGGCCCGCCGACGCGTAGGCTTGGTGCAGCGCCGCCGTCGGCGTGCTGGCTCATCCCGACGACGTTGGTCGGCATCACCCAGCGGAATCCGTCGACGTAGGCGGTGGCGAACCACTCCGTAAGCTCCGACGGCCGGTAGCCGCGCTGCAGGGCGTGGTTGCCGAGCACCATCAGCCGCTGGATGTGGTGGGTCCACCCGCGGTCGCGGACACCCGTCATGGCGTGGCGGAGACATTCGGCGGTGATCTTGTCGGCGTCGAGCTCGCGCCACCACTTTGGCAGGCCGGTGCGGGCGGCCAGTTCGTTGTTGCGGGCGTAGCCGGGGCCGAAATGCCAGTAGAGGTGCCACATGTACTCACGCCAGCCGAGGATCTGGCGGATGAACCCTTCGACTGCGGCAAGCGGAGCGCCATCGCGCCGGTAGGCGTTCTCGGCCGCGTCGACAGCGTCGAGCGGGTGCAGGACGCCGAGGTTGAGCGGCACGGACAATAGCGAGTGCGACATCGCCCAGTCGTCGCCCATGATGGCGTCCTCGTAGCGGCCGAACGTCGACAACCGATGCTCGATGAAGCGGTCGAGCGCTCGCTTCGCCTCGGCAGGTGTGACGGCGAACAGCCGCGGTCCATCAATGCCGACCGTGGGCAGCTTCATGCTGTCGAGATCGCGGCGGACCTGCTCGTCGATGTCGTCTTCCCGTGGTTGGTAGGGCTTCGGAACGTCCAGTGCTGGTTGATTTTTCGGTGGGGATTCACGGTTTTCTTCGTTGTAGTTCCAGCGGCTGCCGACGGGTTTGTCGCCGTCCATGAGCACGTCGAATCGGCGGCGCTGGTCTCGCTAGAAGTCCTCCATGCGGAAGCGGCTGCGATCGCCTGCCCATTCGGCGAAGTCCTTGCGGGGAGCGCGAAGGTGGGCGTGGGGAGGATGTCGGCGACGAGGCCGTCGGAGTGCAGCCGCAGCACGAACTTCTCGGCGGCGTGCGAGGTCGGTTCGTAGACGAGCACTGGGCGCCCGTACTCGTCAAGCGCGTCGTTGTATGTATCGGCACGCATGAGGGTGGCGCGGTCACCGAGGTCGTGCGCGGCGTGGCGCAGGGCCGAGAGCACCAGGTGCAGTTTCTGACGGTGATAATGCCGTCGCCGCAGCGCAGAGTCGGCCTCGACGAGAAGGACGTCGCGATGGGCGTGATCGCCACCATAGGTCGCAGGCCCGAGCTGGTCGGCGAACAGCCACAGTGGAGCCTCGTCGCGAGCGGTCACAGCACAGGTGTTCCCGCTGGCGGCGGTTGGGATTGTGACGTCGCGCTGCGGTAGGCTCACGTGCTGCTGCCGGTCTATTCGGCGGCACCGGGCTGTGGCGCAGTTTGGTAGCGCACTTGACTGGGGGTCAAGTGGTCGCAGGTTCAAATCCTGTCAGCCCGACCACAGAATTCAGCAGGTCAGAGGCGGTTTCGGAGAAATCCGGAGCCGCCTTTTTCGTACCCCGATGGGGTCTGGATAGCAACGCGGATAGCAACGGCTGCTTAGAAGTCGAGGATGCCCAGCTGATCGGCCAGGCCGTCGACTGCCGCCCGCGCCGTGTCGTCGCTGGTGTGCCCGTAGATGTCCCCGGTGATGGCGATCGAGGAGTGTCCGAGCAGATCAGCCACGGCCTTGATGTGCACGCCTGACTCCAGCCAGGCCACCGCGGCACTGTGCCGCAGGGTGTGCACGCCGATGTCGGACATGCCCGCCTTCTGCGCGGCGATCTCGATCGGTCCGCAGGATGTTGCGCGGGTCCACCGCGGTGCCGAACTCGGTCGCGAACACCAGGCCCTCGTCAGTCCATTGGTTGCCCGCCGCCAGCCGCTCGGTCTGCTGGGCGACGCGGTGCGCCCGCAGCATGGCCACCAGCGGCGCGGCGATCGGCACCGACCGCCGGGACCGGTCGGTCTTCGGCTCGGAGATCGACGAGCTTGCCCCCGACCCTGCCGAGCGTGCCGCGCACGACGAGCACCCCGGCGTCGAGGTCGACGTCGGACCAGTGCAGAGCCAGCGCCTCACCCCGCCGCATACCCGTGCCCGCGACGAGCACCAGCACGTTGCGATAGCGCAGGCCCTCGGCGCACAGCAGGAGCTTGGTGACGTCGACCGCGTTGACGTGGCGGGCCTCCTTGCGCGCCACGCCGGGACGCTTCACCGCCGCCGCCGGGTTCTTCGCCAGCAGACCGTCACGGACCGCACCGTCGAGACCCGCCCGCAGCACGGTGTAGATCTGCCGGATCGTGGCGTCCGACAGTGCCCGCACCGGCTCGGGCACCGGCGACGTTGGCGGGCTTGGTCTTGGCGCGCATGGCCAACACCAGGGCCTCGACGTCGGAGGGCTTGAGCCGGTCGAGCCGGATCGCCCCGAACGGCGCCGGTCTCCAGGTGGCGACGGCTGAGGTTGGCGTACAGCTCACGGGTCGACGCCTTGCGATCAGACGCCGCCAAGGTGGTGGCCCGCCAGTGCGCCAGCCAGTCGGCCAGCGTCCGCTTGGAGTCCTTGACCGCCGCGCCGTTGTCGAGGCGCTCGCGGACAGCCTTCATCTTGTCGCGCACTTCGGTACGGGTCTTGCCGTACACCATGTGCCGCTTGGGCTTGCCGGTTCGTCGTCGGTGTAGCTGATGGCCCCGATGTACCCGGTGTGCCGTCCGTTGCGCATCCGCTTGTAGACGCTGCCCTCGCCGTTCGCGTTCGCCATCGGCTGGTCCTATGCCTTCTTCTGGCCCTGCTTGGTCGGGGGCAGGTGCCCTGCCCGGCGTGCCCGCTCGACATATATCGATGCCATCCGCGTACTTCACCCCGAAAAACCGTTGGCGACCGCCTGCGTCGGCGCACGGTCGATGTTCTGTCGGTACACCTCGCTACCGCTCGAAGGAAGCTGTCAGTGATGACGCGGTACTCGCTCGGCAGTCGTTGACGTTCAATGAACTTCGTGGCTTTGCGGAAGACAGCCTCGGATTTCTCGGTACCGGACTTGTGCCTCGTGGAACGGATGGCCATCCCGGCAGTAGCCTCGCCATCATCGACGTCGGGAGGGTTTCCAGGTCGACTGACCGCAGGTGCTTTCTGCTTGACCTCGCTCTGGTGAGGCTGGGAGGTCCACCGGACCTCGACAATTTGAGGCGACACCGTCGCGCAGTTCGACACGGACGAACAAATCCGGCCCAACGCCGTGCCAGACGTATTGAGTTCGACCCACGTGGGCACCTCGAAGTCCTCGATGATCTCCGCGCTGGCCAGGAACTGTGAGGGTCACCGGTACATGAGGCGCGCGTAAATCACCGAGCTTGCTCTCGGTCTTGTGCTTGACCAACCCAAACCTCCCAAACGGTTCGTAGCGGGAACTTGTGAACTCTGCATCAATCTCTGCACTCTATCGGTAACCGCCTGCGTACGGGCGGAGACGAACGGACAAGGGGCAGGGCAGATATGGACACCGGAGCCCGGCGGCTCGTGTCGATTCCCGAAACACGCGCCATCCTCGGCGGCATCGGGCACACGACCGTCTACGAACTGGTCAACCGCGGCGAGATCGTCAAGGTGAACATCGGCCGCCGCGGATTCATCACTTCGGAGTCGCTCGAGGCGTATATGGACCGCCTCAGCGCAGCGTCCTGGGAGGTGACGCATTGATCGGCCACCTTCCCGACATCCGGCTCCCCGACGGCGACGGCGAATCGCTCGGGCGGGCCGGGCAGGAGGAGGGCCAGGCATCGGCAGGTGGTGATCGCCGTGACGAATGAGGATGGCCGCCCCGGCGGCACAAACCCCACCGAGACGGTCTCAGAGACTCGCAAGGAGACAGGAACCGGAGTCAGTACCGAGGGTCGCGCGTGGGCCGGTCCGTCGAGAGACTTCACCGACGACGACGACTACGTCGAGGTCGGACCCGACGCTCCTCGCTGGCCGTCGCCACCCAACGAAGCGCAGCTGCACAACCGTGCGCTGGCGCTCTGGCATGTCCGGCGGCGCGAGCAGATCGAGGCCGAGTGGAACCAGCTCGCCGGTGACTTCCTAGAGGGCCGGATCCACGAGATTCCCGCGCACCACTGCGAACGCATCGAGGACGCACTGACCCAGCGGGTCAAGCATTTCTTCCCCCACATCCCCGACTTCCTCGCGGCATGGTGGTGGGCCGAGCACGGCATGCGGGTGTTCCCGCAGCAGCCCAACAAGGCCCCGCTGATCCGCAGCCCGCATCCCAGGGGGAGCCGGGAGCGGGTGATGTGCAAGAGGGCCTGCGGGCAGGACGGCCATGGTCACCTCGACGCCACCATCGACCGCGACCATCTGCGGTCCTGGGGACGCACCTACGGGCTGGGCTGGGGCGGGTTCGCCGGGCGGCTGGGCGAGGGCTTCTTCGACATTGAGGACGACCCGCGCCACGGCGGGCACCTCTTCCTGGAGCGGCTCCAGGCCGAGCACGGGGCGTTGCCCCCGACCCTGGAGATCATCTCGGGGCGCGGCGATGGTGGCCGCCACCGCATCTATTCCGCGCCGCCCACTCTGAAGCTCGACGGGCACCGGCTGGCCGGTACCGGTGTCGACTTCAAGGATCACAACGGCGCGACCAGACTGCCGCCGTCCCCCCATCACGCCAACTCCCAGCCCTACCTGCTGGTGCCGCGCCCGGTGGTATCTGCCCCGTGCTGGTTGTTGGCGTTGCTGCTGGCCGACCCGAAACGCAAAGAGGCTTCCGTCCCCCGTGGGGGAAGTCGGGATTCAGTCGCTGACTGGTTCTGTGAGCGCGCGTCGTGGAGCGACCTGCTGACCGCGCACAACTGGGTGTGCGTCGCCGGGGACGGTGACGCCGACGGCTCCCGCTGGCGGCACCCCGACGCCACCGCCGACAGCTCGGCCTCCATCGCCCACGGGCACCTGTTCGTATTCAGCACCAGCTGCGGGTTCGAGCCGACCTCGCCGGGGGACGCCCACGGCTACAGCCTGTTCCGGGCCTACGCGCTGCTGGAACACAACGGCGACATGAAAGCCGCAGCGGCAGTGCTGCGGGATGAGAAGACGGCAGGCATCTGGTGATGCAGAACCTGAATGACGTGCCCGGCGAGGACATCCCGCCGGACCTCGGCGAGCAACTGTTCGACGGCGACCCGATCCCACTGATTCAGCGGTGCCGGGTGCCACCGTTCCCGGTCGAGTGCCTGCCCGACCCCATGGCCGACATGGTCACCGGGCTGGCGGAGACCACCCAGACCGACCCGGCGATGGCGGGCACGTCGGCGCTGTCTGTGCTGTCGGCATGTTGCGGCGGACATGCGGTGATCGAGATTCGCTCGGGGTGGCGGGAACCGCTCAACGAGTATTTCGCCACCATCGCCGACCCCGCAGAGCGCAAGTCGGCGGTCCAGTCGGCCATGACACGCCCCCTGCTCGCCGCCGAGCAGCGTCTGGCCGCGCACGGGGCAATCGAGCGCATGCAGGCCCAGGTCCGCCGGACGGTGGCCGAGCAGGCTGCCGAGGCCAGCCGCCGGACAGCAGCCCGGTCGGCGGGGGGCGACAACGCCCACGACGACATGGAGGCCGCGCTGGCAGCCGCGCAGTTCGCGGAGAGCATCGAGGTTCCGCCGGTGCCTCGGCTGATCGCCGATGACATCACTCCCGAGGCCGCAGCTTCATTGCTGGCCGAGCAGGGCGGTCGGCTGGCGATCATCTCCGCCGAGGGTGGCATTTTCGACATCATCGGCGGGCGCTACAACGCCAACGTCCCGAACATGGACCTGTGGCTCAAGGGTCACTCCGGTGACCCGCTGCGGGTGGATCGCAAGGGCCGTTCACCCGAGCACATCCCGGCACCGGCGCTCACCCTGTGCCTGATGTTCCAGCCCTCGGTGTTGAACACCATCGCCGCCAACCCGCAGTTTCGTGGCCGTGGCCTGTTGGCCCGGTTCCTCTACGCCCGACCGCCCTCCAAGGTGGGACGTCGTGATCCCGATCCGGCCCCGATGGATCAGGCGGTGGTGACGGCATACGAGGCTCACGTCGGAGCTCTGGCTGCTGGCCTGGCGGAGTGGAACGGTGACCCGGCGGTCCTGGTGCTCACCGACGAGGCCCGGCGGGAGATGGTGAACCTCTTGGCGGAGGTGGAACCGATGCTGGTCGGCGATGGTGCTCTGTCCACGTTGCGGGACTGGGGTGGCAAGTACGCCGGTGCGGTTGGCCGCATCGCGGGCATGTTGCATCTGGGTAAGCACGGCGCAGAGCAGGGGCCTCGCACCGCCGTCGAGCGGGCCACGGTGTTGGACGCCAAGAAGTTCGGCGAGTACTTCCAGGCTTGTGCGATCAACGCCTTCGCCGAGATGCGGTGCGGCCCTGACTTCGATGACGCCGTCTATCTGCTGGAGCGGATCGTGTCAATGGAGGTCAGCGACATGTCCGAGCGCGACCTGTTCACGCTTTGCAGCCGGTCGCGGTTCAAGAAGGTGCGCGACATGGAACCGGTGCTGAGGCGGCTGGAGGAACACAACATCATCGCCTGGCTGCCCTACCCGAAGCCGACCGGCGGCAGACCGGCCAGCCGTCGGTTCGTCATCCACCCGCTCGCCGCAAACGCCGCACAACACACAGAAGCCGGTGCTCATTGACCGACTACTCCTTGCCGCACCCTTTTATTGCTTCTGCGGGTTCTGCGGCACCCCCACGCCCTTACCACGAATCAATGACCTTTTGTAGGTTATGCGGCTTCTGCGACAGCGGCCTGCGTTCTCACCGGGCTCTCTCGGCCCAATATCAAGATCAAACCACACACATTTATCGCTGTGTGTGTGACCGGACAGGACGACGACCCCCGTCGCAGAAGCCGCAAAACCTTCAAAAAGTCGGCCCTTTTGCGGGTTCTGCGATACGCGGCACGCGCCGGACCTCAACGACTGCTATCCCGTGGTCGACAACCTTGCCACGTCTGCGTCGGCCAGTAGGCGCGGGTCGGTGCCATCGAGCTTGCGTATCCGGGCGATCAGACCGACATCATCCCCGAACTGCATCGCCTCGTCAGCAATTCTGCTCGGCGCTCGATAGCTGGGAACTCGTTCGACCAACCGCGTTGCGCCCCTTAGTTTTAAAACATTTACAGCTTCGGTGTAGCACCTGGGTGTCCATCACCGTCGAGGAGACGTCGTTGACGAGCTCCGGATCCAAGTCGAACGGGACCGCTGAGGGTGTCCGTCTCCTCAGCCCCACTGCACGTCGAAACAGCATGGCCGACGGCCGCTCTGACCCTCACACGACCCCTATGAGCCGCGGCGGCACGCCCGGGCGGAACAGGAGAAGAAAATGTCCGCAACACCTGACCCGTACCGCGTCACGCCCGATATCGTCGCCGCCGCACGCGAGTTCATTCGCGGCGAAGGCGACCGATGCGTCGTCAGCATCTGTCAGCTGCTTGACGAACTGAGCGACAAGTTCGGCGACCGGTTCCCCGTGTCACCGGACATGTACAAGCTGGTGGACTTGATCGAGGAGCTGTGGGCTGACCCGCATGTCGATCAGGTACCCCACGAATCTGTCGAGTTCGCCTGGAACGAAAGGGGTTACGATCGGGAGTCCTTCTCGCGGTTGAACGCGATGTTGCCGCGCCAGGCCCAGCCGGCCACCGGAAACGGTGACATTGTTGTGAACCGATTGGACGCCGCCATGGCATGCATCGGTCTGGTGCGCGACAGCGGCGCTGACGGCGTTATCTTTCCCCGGCTGGTCGACAGGGTGAGCGCCAAATTCGGCATCGAACCCTCCGGCGACGAAACGATGCTGGTGGACGCTGATCACGCGAATGCGGTGTGCTGGAACTAACTCATCGCGCGAGTTCCTGGCCGTGATCGACATGATGCTTGAGCACCCCGGTATCCGGATGGTGCGCACCACCGCCCAGCGCTACTACGACTACGGCGCACCGGTAGAGACCTTCCACGACACGGACGGGGACGACTGCATCCCGATGCCACCGGTCGAGGGCGAGATCGCCGACGGCGGGTACGCGACACCGCACTGGGTTCCGACCATGTTCGTCTGGAACGGCGAGCAACGCTGAACTGCGCCCTGCAAGAACAAGACCCCGCCCTAGCAGCGACTGGGCGACCAGACAGACCCGACACCTGAAGAGGAGCTAAGACCGTGTCGATACCACCGCCGGTCAACCCCGACGTCCACAATATCGCCGACCGAGTCAAGTGCGGCTACGCCGTGATCACGCAGTCGCTGGCAGCCATGCAGTACCGCCTCGGTGAACTCGCCGGCATCGGTCAACTCGATCCCGACGAATCGGAGAGCTTGCAGAAAAAGCTGATCGACATCTGGGAGGACCTGTATGCCGGGACGTTGTGCGCCATTCGCGATGAGGACGCCGACGACTTGACCGTGATTGAGTGGGAAAACACGTATTCCGATGGCCGTGAGATCCGAATCAAGATTCAAATCGAGCCGTGGGAGTCAGAGGCCAGCTGGCCGCACAACAGCTTCACGCTCGGTGACGGTGCCGTCGCCGAACACCCGCTAGGAACGATCTGCTACATCGCGCCGGTCCATCCCCACCATGAAGTCGTCAGCAATCCGTCGCACCCGGCGGGGTCGACTGATTTTGCCGCCCTGCGCAAGGCGTTGCTCGAGGGAGTGATCGACCGGGGCGGTGACGATGAAAGTGAGGACCAAGAGGATGCTGAAGAACCCGACGCTGGCGACGACAACCAGTAAGCGTCGGCGCGGAAAGACGGAGGACGATTTCGGCCGCTGCCAGCGCAGGCCCGAAATCGCGTCGCTGCAACCGAAAGTATGGAGCATGACTGGATACATGGGGGAGGGTCTCATCAAGTGCCACGACTGCGGCGCGATGGTCCCGTCCTTCGAAAGCCTCATCGACCTGCCCGGCGCTCCCGAGCACATGACGACCTACTTCAAGCCGGACCTTGATCCAGCTATGCACACTCCGGATTGCACCTATTGCGTGCGCGACTCCGATGCCCACCTCCCCATACAGCAGCGGGAGCACTTGGAAAGGCTGTACGAATCTATCGAGAAGGACAATGCACGGGAACGTGAAGAGCGCGACGCGTTCACCATCACCGCGCTGCTGGACCTCGTCAACGATCACGCGGTGGCCCACACCGAGGATCTGCTGAAAGTCGCCGAGATGGGCAAACTGCTGTTCGACAAAGCCATCTGGCTAGCCGCTGATCAGGACAACGCGGAGTTCTTCCTCGAGGTGTACGGCCTTTACGGGCCGGTGGTCGACGCCTGCCTGGAGGAGATGGACCTCGACTACCGCGACACGATGACTGGTCGTCGCTTGAGGACAGCAGATTAATTCGAATTCCTGACAGCCCACGAATCCGGCGTCATTGTCATGCCTATACGCCCTCGCCGACCAGGAAGGCGCGTGGATGCCCTCGGCTCGCGCGACATCGCGGCCCTGCTATACCGCCTAGCCGAGTCGGCCCATACTGACCAGGCGGACAGAGCACGACTGTGGCCGCTGACAGCATTGGCCGGGCCGATTCCTATAGGACTACAACAGAACTCGTCTAGATACAGCGCGAAACCGCGGCCAAATCCATAGCGTAACTGCGGGTAGTTTTATAGTCGAACCACGAGCCCTTAGCAGCACTAAATGGTTAGTGAACCACGGGCTCGGCTGGCACGAGCTGCTGTTTTGGGAATGAAAGCTATAGCGCCTCTGCAGAAATTATTCAGCATTTCAGTCGTGTACGAAACGGAACGGGTCTTTGGGCTCGCCTGTTACGACGAGGCCCCTGCCCGGTGTCACTGGAATTGCTATTCCGGTACAACCGCGCCCTCGGCGCTTCTCGTGATAGTGGGCCAGCAGCCGGTCCGGGCCTACGGTGACATCCCGCACCGCTTCGACGTCGGCGTCGGGCACTGTGACCGGCGTGATCTCGCCCAGCCGCAGCAACCTGGTCAGATGTGCGGCGTCGCGAGCATCGGTTTTGACCCCGATCTCCTGACGGGCGGATCAACTTCGACGGCGCGGCCACCACGCAGTCAATATGGGCATCGGTCAATGCCCGCGCCAGCCCGAATCCCGTCGGTCCAGCCTCATAAGCCACTCGCAGCGGGCCCCGTAGCCGGTGCAACCACTCGAGGATCTCGCCGTGATCGGGACACAACCGCGCCCGCTCGACTCGACCCGTTTCTTCGTCGACGGCATGCGCAACCACCGAAAGTGCGTGCACGTCCAACCCGACACTCGTACCGTTGAAACTCACCGGAGGCCTCCTAATCTGCAACTGTGGCTCTACCGATGCGAGTGTTCACCCGTCATCGGCAACCCACGTCCGATTGCAGCCCGAGGCCTTCGGCCTCGAGTCAGCCTCCATATCGTCTAGGCCAACGCCTTCACCAACTCCTTGACATTCGGCACGCCGAGGCCGGTGACCTGGTCATAACCTGCCTTGGCCTGAAAGTCCCCGTTCGTCCCTGTGACGATGTCGCGGAAACATGCGCTTCCCTGCAGGGGATAGAGCAGAGGGTTCAAGAACGGCAAGGACGGCTTGCCCGCCTTGGCGCGTGCCTCATTGAGCAGCGCACAGAAACCCGCCCACACCGGTGCGCTCCAGCTGGTGCCACCAATTTGACTCACCCGGCCATTGAGCACCAGGAATGCCCCGGTGTTCGGGTCGGCCACCAGGGCCACGTCCGGCACGAGCCGCTTGGTACCCGCCGGCAGGCCGGCGGCGGTCTGCCACGCCGGCCGGTCGAAGAAGATGCTCGTACCGCCACCGCTACTCGTCCACGCGACTTCGCTTTTTACCGCCCCGGCAGCGGTGAGCCTAAGCGTGGTACCGCCGACGCCGACCACCATCGGGTCCGACGACTCGTATTCGGCCTGCGTGGGACCCGTCGCACTGTGGCCGGTGTCATCGGGCTTGGACCCGGCGTCACCGGAGGACACGAAGATGTTCACGCCGGCCGCAGCCAAGCGCAGGAACTTCATGTGCTGGGTGCGCACCTCGCCCTGCGGGCCGCCCATGAAAGTCTCGCCCAGCCCCAGGCTGATTGAGAGTTGGCGAATCTCCGGGTGATCGCGCAGGTCGGCGATGATCTGATCCAGCGCACGGTCCAGATCCACAAACTGCAAGGTACCCGTGGCATACACCCGCACCTTGGCGCCGGGCGCCACACCGCTGGCCCACTCCACGTCGAGGGTCTCCTCGCCCGATGCCGGCGGTAGCGGTTGGCCTGTGACGTTCACCTTCTGGACGCGGGCGCGCGAGTTCGGCACGCCGTTCTGCTCCCAGAACGCCCTGAGGTCTGCGTCGTTTGGCACGGTGTCGATCAAGATGGCGATGGTCTGGCCTTTTCCGGTCAGGCCCAACCCGTCGGCGCCGTACGCCTTCAATATTTCGGGCACCACGTACGGTGGCGCGTTGCCGATGTTGACCGTCGGCTGTGCCGCCGCTGCACGCGCAGCACCGGCGCGGCGAGGTTGCGCGCCCCGCGGCCGCGGAGGCCGGACACCCAATAACGCACGGTTGTCGTTGAGGGGCAGAAACATACGGCTCTGCTTGCGCGCCTGGCGGAAGGGCTGCAGACCGATGATGGCATGCACGCCCTCGCCGACGTCGGCCGGCAGGCTGGGCGCGTTCTTAGCCGCGGTGTAGGTGACACCGTCCTTGGTGACGCGCACCATATCCACACCCAACGTCTTCTCGATCTGCTTGACCGAACTGCGCGCATACACACCCGTGCCGTCCGGGGGGACGTCGGTGACATCGAAGCCCTGCGATTTCAGCCACGTGATCAGCTTGTTTCGTTGGCCGGGGTCAGGCGCATAGTTCTCCTGCAGCTCCCTCGGCGAGATCACCTCGCCGTTGGCCACCCGCCGCTCGAGGTCAGCTTCCTTATCCGGCGGCGTGTCCAGTGAGAACAAGATCGTCATCTGCTCGTTGCGGGTCTCCGGTAGAGCCGCCGCCACCATCAGACCCCGCGGCGTCGGACCCGGCTCGTCCGGCAGCGGGGTCACGCTGTCTGCGAATACTTTTCGAGCAGCCATGACATCGATCCTTCCCCACGAACGCACCCCTGCGGTGCGTTTCAACAATGCGTCCAAGGCTATGTTCCGCCGACGCCTCACCGCACGAGTAGTCCACTACGCGAATTGGTGGAACGTTTAGGACCCCGATGTGTGCGCAGTTGGTGTCGTAGTTCGAGTAGTCAACTACGCGTGCCGTCCTTACCGGTTCGGTAAAGAATTCTCGGCATGTGTTTTCTGGCCGGTAGTTGCAGCCACGACGCGACGTTGAGTGTGAATTCGGCTGGCTTTCATCGAATCACGCTCGTGATTGTTTCGGCCGCCTCGGCAGGGGCCCATGAATCCGTGATCGCTGTCCGTCGCCATTCGGTCGGCGGTCACTAAAACAATGCCCTGACAGCACGGAAGGACCAAGCGGATGATCAGGCAAGTTGCGCTCGTCCCCGACGGCGTCGATATCGACATCAAAGAGATCCTGCGGGTCGCCTCAGCGCTGCAAAAACAGGTGACGCGGGACTTCAGCCCCATCTGGGACGTGAAGGCTACTGTCGACGAGGTTGTCCCGGGTCTCGTAGAACTTGAGGTGGCGGTCCCCCGCTCGAGACCTGCCGTGTGGTAGGTGTCGGGCGTTCCGCCAAGAACACCAACAGCAAGGGGACCGCCGTGAAGAAGAGTAGCCAGATCCAGTCCGTGGACGCGACCGCCATCCCGGAGCGGGTCAGTGTGGCGATGACCGAGATCGCCGAGAACATGCAGCGAGGGCCTGCTGGCCCTGGCCGTCGGCGCCGGCCTGCAGGTGATGCAGGCGTTGATGGAGGCCGACGTGACCGCGTTGGCCGGGCCGAAGGGCAAGCACGACCCGGCGCGCACCGCGGTGCGGCACGGCCGCGAGCGCGGGTCGGTGACCCTGGGTGGGCGCCGGGTGCCGGTGACCCGCCCGCGGGTGCGGGCCGCCGACGGGTGCGGGTGAGCTGCCGATCGCCGTCGTATGAGCTGTTCACCTCGACGGAGATCCTGGGCAAGATGGCGATGGAGAAGATGCTGGCCGGGCTGTCGACCCGCCGCTACCCGGTCGGGCTGGAGCCGGTCGGCGAGGCAGGTCACTGAAAAGTCTTCGGCGACAAGCAAGTCGGCGGTCTCCCGCCGGTTCGTGGCGATGACCGAAACCGCCCTGGCCGAGCTGCTTTCGCGAGGATCTGTCCGGGCTGGATCTGGTCGCGTTGATGATCGACGGGGTGCACTTCGCCGAGATCGTGCTGCGTCGTGGCGCTGGGCATCGACATCGACGGGCATCAAGCATCCGCTGGCGCTGGTGGAGGGCTCGACGGAGAACGCCACCCTGGTCACCGACCTGCTGGTCGGCCTGCGTGGAGCGGGGCCTGGACGTGACCCGCCCGATGCTGGTCGGGATCGACGGGTCCAAGGCGCTGCGCAAGGCGGTGCTCGACGTGCTCGATCACCCGGTGATCCAACGCTGCCAACTGCACAAGATTCGGAACGTGAAAGATCATCTGCCGCAACGACTTCGCAGCAGTGTCGGACGCAGGATGACCGACGCCTACCACGCCGGCTCGGCGCTGGAGGCCGAGGCCGCGCTGCTGGCCCTGGCCAAAGAACTCGACCGCACCCACCCCGGCGCGGCGGCCAGCCTGCGCGAGGGCCTCGACGAGACGCTCACGGTGCTGCGCCTCGGCGTGCCGCCCACCCTGGCCCGGACGCTGCGCTCGACCAACTGCATCGAGTCGATGATCTCGGTCTGCCGCGAACACGCCGCCAACGTCAAACGCTGGCGCGACGGGCAGATGGCGCTGCGCTGGTGCGCCGCCGGGATGGTCGAGGCCGGCAAGCAGTTCCGCCGCGTCAACGGTCACCTGCACCTACCGTCACTCCGAGCAGCTCTCGAACGCGAAGTCGCCGAACCTGTCGGACCCGACGTGCACAATGACGAGGTGAGCGCAGCCTGATGCTCACCGGACCGCCACCGAAGTTCCACGGAACTCGGGACATCCTCACTGTCGACGGATACGCCACACTCCAAGCGGTCAACACTCTGTGGCGCTTAAAATCTCGCAATGATTATCTAACCGCTTTAAGTATCCCCCGACACTGAGGCCCGTTGCATCCTTGAGATCCCGTCTGCGCGTGAAGCACGACCGAGGTGCGACCTCGCCGCGTTTTGGCGTCAGTTGCCGCTCATGTCGGGTCGATCTTTGGCGGGCGCATTGAGGCGCGACGCCACTCCACCTTCGACCGCCGAGTCCATTTCACGCTCTTGGGGCCCCTCGATGGCCGAGGTGTCATGTGATGGTTGCCGCAACGCCGTAGTTCTCGCCTATCTTCTCGACCAGACCCGCATCAGCGCGTGGTTTGAGATAAATGGCCCATTTCCATGTCCACTGGCAGTGCTCGACGGCTTCCTGGCGGCCGCTGGGTTGTGCATATCCGGCTGACGAGGCGTGAGAAACATGCGCAATAGGTGCTGAGTCCTGGCTGTGTCGGCCCTACGCTAACGGCGTGAGGCGTGACGGATTGTTATCAGCCTCGCCGGGAGGTGTCTTACCGGTGGTGTGGCGGACCATCGCGAGCGTTAGGGGGGCCCTTGGACGACATACCGAAGACTGCGGCCTGGATTTTGAGTGGTGCCTCCCTCGCCACGGCCGTGGTGACGCTGGTGGGTCTGGCGCCGCGAGTGGCAGGCGCCTACGGACCGGCGTTAATGACTGCGATCACCCTGATAGTGCTGGGGTTGTTGTGCGGGTGCTCGGCCGCCGTGTTCAACCTTGTCGAGGCCAGCCGTCCTGCTGCCTCATCCGGTGCGCAAGCCTCTGGGGGGCTGCGTCGCGCCGCTATCGCGGCTATCGCAGCGGGAATGGCGTTGATTCTGCTGGGAACCTCGGTGCTAGCGGTGGCCTACGCGGTGACGCTTTCTACCCACGACGCGCCACGGTTGACGCTAAGTGTTTCCGACGCTTCGCGGCCAGAACTGGCGACAGTCAACGTGAAATTCGAGGCTGACGAGCTGAATCCGGGAACATTCGTCATGGTGGACGTTATTGCACTACCACGAAATATATCGATTCCGGTGGGGAAGGACCAAGTCGTGCCGAACGGTCACCGTATCTATCGCGCGGCCATCGGATCGGATGCCAAAGGGCAGATCACTTCCGAGATACAGACCACCGTGCATCGCCAGGACTTCGGCATCGTGGTGGCCCAGGTCTGGCCGGGCCCTTTAAATGCCGCCAGCAGCTCACCCAACAACCAAATCGCAGGCACGAGTTTGTGCAACGACATCGAGACCGGCGAGTTTCGCTCCTGCGCATATGCCGAGATACCGGGATGAACGCCAAAAACCCGCGCCTCGTACGCGGGTCGAGATCAATGCCGCGCGGACGCTGCGGCGATGTCGGCGGCGCGCCCTCCTGCATCGCAGGCACGTGCCAATTACCTTTCACAGCAATGAAATAACCTCTCACAGTAAAAGCAGACTGATCTCACAGCGGCAAAATGTAGGGAAACCCGGACATCTGCCGGACTCTGTGGGTGGCTCGGGTGACGAAGCGGCCTGGCACCAACAGGTGTGGGCAAGAGCGCCTTACTCGGTGGAGGCCCGAATGAGGGACGGGCAATGACCGACAACTCGAACTCCAACGATGACAACGGCGCAGGCCAGATCGCCATGACAGACGACTTGTTCGGGTGGCCTGGGGACGGCGTGCACTGGGCGTGGCAGCGGTGCGGCCGCTACGAATACCGGAAGGTCTTGGTGCACTCGACCAACCCCGACCATCTGGTTCCCAGCGCGGCGTCGCCGACGAGTGTCCCGTCCCTGCAGGTCGCCGACCGGTACGCGGCTGGGCGTAGGCATGACTGAGCTGGACTTGGTCAGGCTGCATGAGTTGGCGGCCGAACTCGGCTACTGGCCTGCCTCTACCGACGAGGAGCACGTCGCCCGGCTGCGTGCCCAGGACGCCCGCTACGACGAGCAGGTGGCCCAGGACCCCGGCGGCACCAAGTGGCAGAAGATGATGATCAGAAAGACACCATCTCCGCAGGTAGAACCACTGACGTAGGCCAGCACACTGGTAGGGTTTAGCCCATGGGTGGCCCGTTTATCGAGATCCGGATAACCCACCCGTGGGAACTCATCCAGCCGACGCCAGAGGCCGTCCGCCCGCGGCTGCTGGACTGGCAGGTTGATGCCAAGGGCAGGCACGTCGCCTGGCGCTACCGGATAACCCGCTACGAGCAGGACGGTGAACCGAGGTGGTGGTTGGACGGGACCGGCCAGCACCCGTGGACCAGCGACGACGTCGAGTACCTGAAGGACGTGGCCGAGCACCACGCCGAGCGACTGCTGCGCAGACAGCGATGGCGGCCCAAGAGCATTTACAACGGCCACGAGCCGCCGCTGTGGCTAGGTGGTGGAGGGTGGTCCTGACGGGGTGGCTATGGCACAACCTGTGTTACCGCGCGGACGTCGAGCCCTGGGTACTGGACACCGATGTCATGACCGCCTCAGAACCCTTGTGACGCTCGGCGGCGAAGATGTGGGACCGCAGTGTCGCCCGCGGTGAACCTGGATTCCCGAACGTCGACCCCGAGGTGGCGCTGGATCTCATCTTCGCCTCGGCCGTGTACCGGAATGGCGACCGGGCATGGAGCGCTGACTCGGGACGACGCCGACACCATCGCGGCCACCGCGATGCGGGCGCTGGCCAGCTGATCAGTTGGAGCGGGCCGAGCCGACCCTTAGCCAGAATCGACACCAACCTCGCGGCTGACTCTGTCAGCGCCCCACAGGTATCGCCCAGAGCGAGGGTCTCAAAACTGCGTATCGGAGAAGGCACGGCGATATGACGGACATCACCGAGCAGCGGTGAAACGATACTGACGTGGACCCCAGCGGGGATGGTGGCGGTGCACTGACGGCGGCGGGACTGTCCTGTGGGTCGTGCGGCACCGAGCTGCCACCGAACTCCAAGTTCTGTAACGAGTGCGGTGCACCGGTCACACAGGCCACTCGATCGGCGGAGTACAAGCAGGTGACGGTGCTGTTCGCCGATGTGGTGCATTCGATGGACATCGCGGCGGCCGTCGGTGCGGAGCGGCTGCGCGAGATCATGGCCGAGCTGGCCGACCGCTGCGCGGCGGTGGTGCAGCGGTACGGCGGCACGGTGGACAAGTTCACCGGCGACGGGATCATGGCGGTGTTCGGTGCGCCGGTGGCGTTGGAGGACCACGCTATCCGTGCCTGTCTGGCGGCCTTGGGTGTTCAGGAGGAGGCGAAGCGGCTTGCCGTCGACGTCCACGATCGCGACGGTGTGGACCTGCAGTTGCGGGTGGGCCTGAATTCCGGTCAGGTGATCGCCGGTGAGATCGGTTCGGGGCCTTTCGGTTACACCGCCGTCGGTGAGCAGGTCGGCATGGCGCAGCGGATGGAGTCGGTGGCACCGCCGGGTGGGGTGATGCTCAGCGCGTCCACCGCGCGACTGGTTGAGGGCGCGGCGAGCTCTCGGTGAACCGGAGATGGTGCAGCATCAAGGGTGCCGACGAACCAGTGCGCCGCCCATCGGCTGTTGGGCATGGGCGGAGCGGCATCGCGCTGTCGGGCGTGCTGAGTCGAATCTGGTCGGTCGGCGGTGGGAGATGTCCGCCGTTGAGGGCTTGTTGGAGCGCTGCGATCGACGGCCACGGCGCGGTGGTCGGCGTGGTGGGGCCACCTGGCATCGGTAAGAGCCGTCTGGTGCGCGAGGTTGCGGCGATGGCGGGTCGCCGCGGTGTGGAGGTGTTCACCGCCTTCTGCGAGTCGCACACCAGCCAGGTCCCCTTCCATGCCGTCGCGCGGCTGTTGCGCGCCGCCATCGGTGTCGAGCGGTCTTGACGCACAGGCCGCCCGCGATCGAGTGCGCGACCGGCTTCCGGACGCAGACCCCGAGGATTTGGTGCTGTTTGATGACCTGCTGGGCATCGCCGACCCGAGGTGCTGCGCTGCCGACAGATCGATCCGGATGCGCGTCGGCGGCGGTTGACCGCGCTGGTGAATGCCGCCTCGTTGGCCCGCGAAACCCCGGCGGTCTATGTCGTTGAGGACGCGCACTGGATCGATGAGGTCAGCGAGTCGATGCTGGCCGAGTTCCTCACGGTGATCCCGCAGACGCCCTCGCTGGTGCTGGTCACCTACCGACCCGAATATCGGGGCGCATTGACCCGGGTGCCCGGTGCACAGACCATGGCCCTTGCGCCGCTGAGTGATTCGGAGACCGCAGCACTGGTCTCGGAGCTGCTCGGGCCGGACCCCTCGGTTGGTGCGCTGGGCCAGAAGATCGCCGAGAGGGCCGCCGGTAACCCGTTTTTCGCCGAGGAGATCGTGCGCGAACTGGCCGAGCGCGGTGTGCTGCGCGGGAAGCGCGGCGCCTACGTTTCGACGGCGGACGCTGCCGAGGTCAGCGTGCCCGCCACCGTGCAGGCGACCATCGCCGCCCGCATCGACCGGCTTGACCCGGCGGCCAAGCGCACCTTGAGCGCTGCGGCGGTCATCGGCTCGCGGTTCAGCCGCGACCTGTTGGAAACGCTGGGCATTGATCCTGTCCTGGACGACCTGGTCGGCGGCGAGTTCATCGATCAGATCAGGTTCACTCGACAACCCGAGTATGTGTTCCACCATCCGCTGATCCGCACGGTGGCCTACGAGTCGCAGCTGAAATCGGATCGCGCCGAGCTGCACCGGCGCGTCGCCGCCGCGATCGAAGCGCGTGACCCGGCAGCGGTCGAGGAGAACGCGGCGCTGATCGCCGAACATCTGGAGGCCGCCGGTGATCTGCACGCCGCCTACGGCTGGCACATGCGCGCGGCAACCTGGGCGACCAACCGCGACATCGGCGCGGCGCGCCTGAGTTGGGAGCGTGCGGCAGAGATCGCCGACGCATTACCCGCCGAGGACCCCAACCGAGCAGCCATGCGCATCGCCCCGCGCACCATGTTGTGCGCGACCGCCTTTCGAGTCGCGAGGTGGACGTGGCCGGTGCCCGCTTTCGATGAATTGCGGGAGTTGTGCACCGCCGCCGGGGACAAGGCGTCACTGGCCATCGCCATGGCAGGGCTGGTGATGGATCACGTGTATCAGGGCCGGATGCGCGAGGCGTCGCAGCTGGCATCGGAAGCCATGGCCCTCATCGAGTCGGTCGGCGATCCGACCTTGACGGTGGGGCTGTCCATCGCCGGCGATCTACGCCAAGATTGAAAGCGCCGAGTGGTCTGACGTGCTGCGGTGGTCACAGAGGGTCATCGACCTGGCCGACGGTGATCCGTCTAAAGGCAACTTCATTATCGGGTCTCCGTTAGCGGTCGCCTTCACGACGCGGGGTATGGCCCGGTATTGCCTGGGTCGTCCCGGATGGCGCGACGACCTGCGGCACGGCCTGGCCATGGCCCGCAGCGCCGACCCCTTGTCCTACGCCACGGTCGTCGACCTACGTCTACTTCCCGGGAATACCGAATGGCGTGCTGAGGCCCGACGATCGCGCGATGCGCGAGATCGAGGATGCCCTGCGGATTGCCGAACGATCCGGTGATGATCTACGCGTTGACCCTCGCCCGGATGACGCTGGGCCTTGCGCTGGTGCACCGCCAAACGGATGCGGAGCGTGACCGCGGACAGAAGCTCCTGGCCGAGGTCAGCGAGGTGTTCCTGCGCCGGGGATACATCCTGGGCGATTTACCGATCGTCGACGTGTACTCGGCGCGTGAGAGGGCTCGGCGTGGAGATCGCGATGACGCCATACCGCTCATGCGCGCCGCCGTCGACCATCTGTTCCGCGAGGGACAACTGCTGCAGTGGGGCATTCCAGCGACCGGTGTTCTGGTGGAGACACTGCTCGATCGCGGGGCCGACGGTGACGTGGCCGAAGCCGAGGCCGCGATCGAGCGGTTAGCGGCCGCGCCAGCCGATGAGGGTCTGGTGATCCGCGACATCTGGCTGCTGCGGCTGCGCGCACTGCTGGCGCGGGCCCACGGCGACGACACGGCCTACCGCGACTATCGGGATCGCTACCGCGACATGGCGAGATCGCTTGGCTTCGAGGGACATATCGCGTGGGCCGAGGCGATGCCATGACGGCGGCTGCTCCTTCGGGGGTGGTGACGTTTCTGTTCACCGATGTCGAGGGTTCGACCCGTCGGTGGGAGACCGACGCGGATGGCGATGCGGGCGGCGCTGGCCGCGCATGACGAGGTGTTGCGCTCCGCGATCGAGGCGCACGGCGGCTTCTTGTTCAAGCACACCGGTGATGGTGTGTGCGCGGCGTTCGCCTCGCCGAAGTCGCGCGGTCGATGCGGCGGTCGCCGCGCAGCGGGCGCTGGAGTTGCCGGTGCGGATGGGGATGGCGACCGGTGAGGCCGAACTGCGGGACGGGGACTACTTCGGCACGGTGCTCAACCGTGCGGCGCGGGTGATGGCCGCCGGGCACGGCGGTCAGATCCTGGTGGCCGACTCGACGGCGGGTCTGCTCAGCGGAGTTGATCTGCTCGATCTGGGACCGCGACGGTTGCGGGATGTGCCAACGCCGGTCGGGGTGTTCCAGGTCCGAGCACCCGGACTGCGGACAGACTTTCCCTCATTGCGGGCACTCGATACGAGTCCGGGGAATCTGCGGCCTGCCGACCACCAGCTTCATCGGGCGCGACGCCGAGGTCGCCGAAGGTGCAAGCGGCGCTGCGGGCGCATCGGTTGGTGACGTTGACCGGGGTGGGCGGAGTCGGCAAGACCCGCCTGGCGACCGGAAGTCGCGGCGCAACTGGCCGATGAATTTCCCGACGGCGTCTGGGTTTTCGAGCTGGCCGCGGTCGCTGATCCTGCTGCGGTGCCCGATGCGGTGGCGGCGGTGTTGGGCATCACCCAACAACCCGGCAAGAGCGTCAGCGAGTCGGTGGCTGTCGGCGTTGGAGGGCCGGTCGCGGCTGTTGGTGTTCGACAACTGTGAGCACGTCGTTGACAGCGTCGCGGATCTGGTCGAGGCGATCCTCGCGACACTCGGCGACCGTGAAGGTTCTGGCCACCAGCCGTGAGGGAATCGGCGTCGCCGACGAGCAGTTGTGGCCGGTGCCTTCGCTGGACGTTGGTGCGGCTCGACTGCGAGCTTGTTCGTCGAACGCGCTCAGAGCATGGTGTCGGTCTCGTTGGCCGATGAGGCGACCGCCGTGGAGGATGTCTGTCGTCGCCTCGACGGGATCCCACTGGCGATCGAGTTGGCGGCCTCGCGGATGGCGTCGATGACGGCGGGCGAGGTGCGTGATCGTCTCGATGACCGATTCAGGCTGCTGGTCGGATCACGACGCGGATTGGAGCGCCACCAGACACTGCGTCACGCGGTGGCGTGGTCTTACGACCTGCTCGATGACGCCGAAAAGACAGCTGCTGGAACGCTGTTCGGTGTTCGCAGGCGGATTCGACCTCAAGAGCGCCTGCGCGGTAGCCGGATTCGATGGCTCCGACGAGTACGCCATCCTGGATCTGCTCGACGCGCTGGTGCGCAAGTCGCTGCTGGTCGCCGACCGGTCTTCGGGGCGGACCCGGTTTTCGATGCTGGAGACGATCCGCCAGTTCGCCGAGGAGCAACTCGTCGCGGGCGGCGAGGCCACCGAGGTCCGGACCGCGCATGCCCGCTACTTCGCCGGGCGTGAAGCCGACATCCTGGCCCTGTGGGACAGCCCCCGACAGCGCGAGGCGTACGACTGGTTCACCGCCGAGTTGGCCAATCTGCGCACCGCGTTCCGGTGGGCCGCCGACCACGGCGACCTCGACGTGGCCGCCACCATCGCAACGTACGCGGCGTTCCTCGGCTTTCTCGTCGAGATATTACGAGCCGATAGCGTGGGCCGAAGAGTTCATCGAACCCGCCCGCGCCGTCGACCATCCCCGGCTCGCGTTCCTGTATGTGATGGCGTCGCAGTGCTGGATGGCCGGACGGATCGAGGCGGCTGTCGGCTACAGCGAGGCAGCGCAGGAACGATCATCGGCAGTGGCTGCGACGAGGTGCCTTACGGCATTCGAGGGCTGGCTCGCCAGTGCGTACCAGATCATCGGCCAGCCCGAACGGTGCCGTCGAGTGGTGCCGAACCCAGCTCGCGTCCGGTCGCGACACTCACGCGATTGACCAGGGCAATGCCTGGTCCTCGCGCTGCCGATCGCCGGATCGCGGGACGAGGCGATGGCCGCCGCGACCGGTCTGATCGACGCCGCCGAGGCCACCCGCAACCCTTATGCGTTCTCGTTCGCGCTGCTCGCCTACGGCTTCGCCTTCCGCGACGCCGATCCCGACCGCGCACTGGAGGCCATTGCGCCGGGGCTTGGTGATCGCTCAAGACAGCGGCAACCGCGACATCGAGACCCACCTGGCGGCCAGTCTGGCCCGACTCGAAGCCGAACTACGGCGACCCGTTCGCCGCGCTCG
Organism: uncultured Actinomycetota bacterium; assembly: GCA_963813275.1. Classification (GTDB taxonomy): domain Bacteria; phylum Actinomycetota; class Actinomycetes; order Mycobacteriales; family Mycobacteriaceae; genus Mycobacterium. The sequence continues at coordinate 1,984,679 of CAWEYH010000014.1, forward strand.
GACACTTCACTGTGGCGATCCGCAACTACCACGACGTCGGGCAACACGCCCAACGATGCGTCGCGCCACTGGCTTCCCTCGCCACGTGTTTCGACCGGCTCGGACGACCACGAAGCGGCGGCCATCATCGCCGGGTTCGCATACGACCCCCTCACGACGGCGGTCGTGGGTTCCTGAGATCAACACCGCGATCACCCACCTACGCGATGTCCTCGGCGACCAGACCTACGAATCGCTCGCCCGCAAGGGTGAGACGATGACCACCGCCGCCATGGTGACCTACGCATACGACCAAATCGACCAGGCCCGAACAGAACTGAACGCGGTCGTCGAAATAGCATATGTCCAAGCATCTCGTTAGTCGGCCTGCCCTGCTTAGGTGCCACCGCGTGCACAAGCGTTTAAGGCAGGCGAAATCAGTTTCGCCGCAACCCACCGCTACGTAGAGGTGACGGCGGACAGGTGCCACTCACCAGGCACGCCCTTGAGCTGGTGAGCGCCGCGCTCGTCGAACTCAAGCCCCGACCCGATCACGAGGTCGCGCAGCGTGCTGGACACCAGCACGTCGTTCGGCCCTGCCAGTGCGCTCACCCGCGCACCGATGTGCACGGCGATCCCGCCGATGTCATCGCCGCGTACTTCGCACTCGCCGGTGTGCAGCCCGGCGCGCACCTCGATGCCGAGCGCCTGCACTGCGTCGCGGATTGCCATGGCGCAGCGGATCGCTCGTTGAGGGCCGTCGAACATCGCGAGGAAGCCGTCGCCCGATGTGTTCACCTCGCGGCCCCGGAAGCGCGTTAGCTGCGACCGGACGACGGCGTCGTGCGCATCAAGCAACGCATGCCAATCCCGATCACCCATGTCTGCGGCCCGACGCGTGGAGTCCACGATGTCGGTGAACAACACCGTGGCCAGAACCCGATCATCGGCCACCTCGGGTTGATGGCCGGTGAGGAACTCGGCGATCTCCTGGAAGGACTCGCGCCATGGTTCGACGAAGTGGAATATGTTGCGCCCCGGAAGCTCGACGTATTTCGCGCCCGGTATGCGGTCGGCGACAAACTTGCCGCACTCGCGCGGGACGAAGGCGTCATCGGCGTGATGTACGACAAGTGTCGGGCACGCGGATTGTCGGAAGCAAGGCCCGCACGTCCATTTCGTCCACGAGAGGCCTCATGCGAACAAAGGTGGTGGGGCTCAGCGCCAGGCGTTCGTGCCGCGCCCAGGTTGCCCGTATCTCTTCGTTCCACGGCATGTCCGGATTCGCGAGATGCGCTAGCTCGCCGGTTCCCCACATTGCGGCTCCGGCAGCAGCGAGGTCGTCGGGTATGGATGATCCCTCGGTGCGTTCAACCAGCGGATCCGCATAGCCCTCTAGCACGACCAGCGCGGTTGTGCGAGATGGATAAGTGGCTGCGAACAGCGCCGATATCGGGAATGCGCTGCCGATCACGACAAGGACCGCTTCGCCGCTTCCGAGATCGTCCAGCACCGCGGTGATGCTGTCGGCCCATAGCTCCAGGGTCGGCGTTGCGGGATCGGACATCTCCTGTGCCTGGATAATCCAAGAAGACGAGTCGACCAAGCGATGTCATCGCCTCAAGCCAGGCTTGGAAATACGGCAGGTCGAGAAGGACCTCACAGTTTGTGAACGGAGGACGAGACGAGCACGATGTCCCGCTCAGCCTCGCGCGACGCGCGGTAGGCGACGCGCAAGTCACCGTTCAGCGCATACCGCGTCTCCGAGAACATTGCGGAAGTGTAAGCCGAGGAGCGGGTCGAGTTTCGGTGTCAGGCGAAGCCCGCCAGCACGGGTGCGGCCCTCAGGCCACGAGATGTAGTCAGGGCAGTCTCCGCCATGCTCGTCGGCAGTTCTGGATGCCTCGCAAAGATGCCGGTCTGGGTCCGTCTCGAAATCGACAACATACGAGAGTCTCACAACTTCGGCTCGGAGACGGCACAGCGATATGAGGGACTCGTTATGGCACCTTCGGTTTGATTTCCTCGATCACCCACTGCGCGTAGTCGAGGTAGGCGTTCACGTCCTTCACCGGGGGGATGGGCACCGACGACATCGTGACGCCCAACTCGGCGAACCAGCCGAGCCGGTCGATGATCTCCGGCGCGCTCATACCGGGCTGCTGCGTGGGGTCGTCGATCACCACATGGCCTTCGCCGATTAGCGAGGTGCCCAAGCCGTAACACACTTCAAACGGCCTGCCGTTGTAGGTCGGCTGGGACTTGATGAAGTCGATCTTGGCCGGGAAGTCTTCGGGTTGCGTGAGGAACGGAAACCAACCGGAGGCAAACCGAGCCGCACGCTTTAGTTGCGCATCGGCGTCCCCGCCGATCCAGATCGGCGGATGGGGCTTCTGCACCGGCTTCGGCTCAAAGGCCACGTTGTCGAATGACACATACTTGCCGTCGAAGCTTGGCGTTTCGCTCGTCCACAGTTCGATGATCGCGGCGAGGTACTCATCGGCCATGCGTCCGCGCTCATGAAAAGGGACCCCGAGAATCCTGAACTCTTCCTCGTCCCATCCGATACCGAATGTGCACATGATGCGACCGCTGCTCATCCAATCCGCTGTCGCCAAGGCTTTTGCCATGATGACGGGGTGCTGCAGCGGCAGCAGTGTGACAGCGGAGTTCACCGGTATACGTTTCGTCGCGCCAGCGAGATAAGCCTGCGCCACGGTCGAGTGGAAGTAATGCGGTCCCGACAGTTCCAGATGCGTGTGCGGAACGACGAAATGCTCGGGTATCGCAAGCATGTCGTAGCCGAGTTCCTCGGCGCGTTGGGCCACGACCGTCTGGTCGATGCCGCTGACACTGAACTCCCACGGCTGGGTCAGCGCCTTCAACTCCATCATGTGCGGCATCGGGAATCCGAATTTCATGGCGACCATCGTCGCGTTTGGACGAGGTGGCAGAGGCCGTTCGGCGAAACTGGGTCGCAGCGACGCGACGCGCAAGGCCGCTCAGCCCTGGCGCACACGCGGACCCGTATGCGCTCTCGTTCGCGCTTTCCGCGTACGGGTGCGCATATAGCTGTGTACTTGGTCGCTGATTCAACTGGCCCGGTCCTCACCCTGTGTCTCGAAATAGACCACATATGCGACAGCCTCGGAGCCGAGGCCTCGACAGGGTCTTGCCCATGTCGCGGTGTCTCGAATCTTGGTCTCAGAAATGAATATTCACACGAGGTCGGCTACGAAGCACCGGTTGGTTCTGCTCCGATTTCGAGTACGAAGTACCTCTGTATGTATCCGAGCCTGGCCAGCCAAGTGGCGCAGGCTCTCTGGGGTTGGAGTGCCACCAGCAGTTTCCGTTTGCTCAGGTCAGATCCCCCGGCCAGCACCCCTTCGGGCCAGCGATCAGCACCACCGCCGAACTGCAGATGCCGGAGTCGTTTCACCATCGTTCAGGAGGGCCCGGGTATCAGGACATGAGAGGGTGGCGAGAGTCACTCCGCGAGGAAGGAGGACGCTCCCGTGGCGCTTACCTTGAAGCAGGCCCGTTCGGTCTACAACCGAATCGGACGCGTCCAGGACTGGCAAGCCTTCTATGAGGACGCGACCACGGACCGGCTGGTGGCCAGTGCGGCTCTTGCCGGAGACCAGACGATTTTCGAGTTCGGGTGCGGCACTGGCCGGTTGGCCGCGCGCCTTCTGGGGACGCTGCCTGCCAGCGTTAACTACCTTGGTGTCGATATCAGCCCGGTGATGATCAACATAGCCACCAGTCGGTTCGCCGCCTGGGCCGAGCGGGCGAAGGCGGTGCTGGTCGACGGCTCACTGCCGCTACCTGCCGATGACGGGTTCGCGGACCGTGTGCTGTCCACGTTCGTGTTCGACCTGCTCGATGAAGACTATGCACGGGCCGTACTGGACGATCTGCGGCGAATACTCACCCATGACGGCAGGCTCTGCCTGGCCAGCCTCGCCCACGGAGACCGGCTGCTTGAACGGACCGTCTGCCGAGCCTGGACCGGCCTGTGGGGTCTTGCGCCGCAGCTGTTGGGCGGGTGTCGCCCCATCGACGTGAGCGCCCTGCTGGACCACGACTGGCAGATCCAGCATCACTCGCGCGTGCATCAGTGGGGACTTGTCACCGACGTCGTCATCGCAACTCCGAGCACACACCAACAGTGACGGCGCTGGTGCGCCGGATGATGCGGAACCTAGCGTGATCTTGTCAACGCGACCCACGGCCCCAGAGAGATCTCCGCCTGTCCCGCGCGCGTACGTAATGCTGACAGAGAACCTGTCACGTGCGAATCGAGATCGGTGAGGGATCATGCCCGACACGGAGAAGTCTCCGGCGACGCTGCTGGACGAACTCGCGAGCCTCCATCCGCAGGCACGGCGCAAGCTGGCCACGACCTTTCGCCAGGTGTCGGAGACCTTTGCTGAGGTGCCCGACGGTCTCCACACCGCCCCCACGCTGCGGATGCTGGCCCACTTCCTTGATCCGACTGCTGGACAGTGACGGCCTCGTTTTCTGTGCCCCGGGTGAGCGACGGATGAAACACTCGGGAAGCAGCGGCGACGGCAATTTGGCTCGGGAAACAGGACGGATGGACTTTAGGCAGCACTTCGGACAGCATGCTCTGGTCATCGGGGCGAGCACCACCGTCGGCGAGCAGTTCGCTCGTCAGCTCGCGGCGCGTGGGATGAACGTCATCCTGGTGGCGCGCCGGAAAGAGCTCCTCGAGCGGATCGCGGGCGAGATTCGCGTGGCACACGGGGTGGAGGCCCGCGTGATCGCAATGGACATCGGCACGGACGACGCCGTCGAGCGCCTCGGGGAGGCGACGAGCGACGTGGAGGTGGGGCTCCTGGTGGTCAATGTCAACCTCCACAAGGTGAACCTCTTTCACCGCATGGATCGCCGGACCAAGCTCCAGATGCTCCGGATGAACGCCGAGGTGCCGATGCTCCTCACCGACCATTTCGGTGCCCTCATGGTTGAGCGGAAGAAGGGTGGCATCGTCTTCGTCAATGTCCTCAACAACCTCTCCCCCATCGACATCGATGGTGTCTTCCAGGCGACCAAGGCCTTCCTGCGCGTCTTCGCGGAATGCCTATGGCTCGAGTACCGGCGGTACGGCGTGCAGGTGTCGACTGTGCTGGTGAACGGCATCGAGGGCTCGGAGAGCTACGAGAACAAGCTCTCGCCCACGAGCCGCTTCGTCGCGAAGCTCATCGGCGGCTCGATGAAGCCCGAGCGCATCGTACGTTCGACGCTCAACCAGGTCGCCCGGCGCAAGTGGATCTGCGTGCCCGACTATCTGTTCCCGGTGAACCACCTCAGCGTGGGGTTCCTCGAGACCTTCCGCAGCCTCGGTGGGCGTCCGGCGGCCTTCGGGTCGTCGAAGGTCTTCGACCTCCTCTTGAACGGCGACGAGGTGAAGGCAGCGCTCGAGGAGTAGCGAGCCCGGGCCGAAAGGGCCCGGCTCGGCGGTGGGGTCGCAGCACCTGTTGTCTTATAAGTGACGACATACGAGAGTCTCAATACTTCGTGTCGGAGATGGCCTGGCAATATCCCGGACACCGCTGACCAGCAGTGAAACGATACTGGCGTGGACCTCAGCGGGGATGGTGGCGGTGCACTGACGGCGGCGGGAGTGTCCTGCGGGTCGTGCGGCACCGAGCTGCCACCGAACTCCAAGTTCTGTAACGAGTGCGGTGCACCGCTCACACACGCCACTCGATCGGCGGAGTACAAGCAGGTGACGGTGCTGTTCGCCGATGTGGTTCATTCGATGGACATCGCGGCGAAGGTGGGTGCGGAGCGGTTGCGCGAGATCATGGCCGACCTGGCCGATCGCTGCGCGGCGGTGGTGCAGCGATATGGCGGCACGGTGGACAAGTTTACCGGTGACGGCATCATGGCGGTGTTCGGTGCGCCCATTGCGTTGGAGGACCACGCTGTGCGTGCCTGCCTGGCGGCCTTGGGTGTTCAGGACGAGGCGAAGCGACTGGCCGTCGAGGCGCACGATCGCGACGGAGTCGATCTACAGTTGCGGGTTGGCCTGAACTCTGGTCAGGCGATCGCTGGCGACATCGGTTCCGGCGCTTTGGGTTACACCACTATGGGCGAGCAGGTGGGGATGGCTCAGCGGATGGAATCGGTCGCCCCACCCGGCGGGGTGATGCTCAGCCAGTCCACCGCGCACCTGGTCGAGCAAAAGGGCGCGGTATTGAGTAAACACGAGTTGGTGCACATCAAAGGTGTTGATGCTGCGGTGCCCGCGCGTCGCCTGTTGGCGATCGAGCCGCGGCATGGTCTTGTCGAGCGCGTGTTGTCGAGCCTGGTGGGTCGGCGCTGGGAGATGGCCGCCTTAGAAGCCATTTTGGACCGCTCCATCGATGGTCACGGGGCTGTCGTCGGTGTAGTGGGACCGCCGGGTATTGGCAAGAGCCGGGTGGCGCGGGAGGCCGGGGCGCTGGCGGGCCAGCGAAGGATCGAGGTGTTTTGGACGTTCTGTGAGTCCCACGCCAGCGAGATTTCCTTCCATGTCGTTACGCGCCTGCTGCGCGCGGCGATCGGTGTAGGCGAACTGGATGGTGAGGCCGCCCGGGCTCAAGTGCGGGTCCGAGTTCCCGATGCCGATGAGCAGGACCTAGTCCTGCTCCATGATCTGCTCGGAATCCGCGACCCCGCTGCACCTTCGCCGAAGATCGACCCGGACGCGCGGCGGCGTCGGTTGACGGCGATGATCAACGCCGCGCAGCTGGCCCGCCCGCAACCGGCAGTCTACATCATCGAGGATGCGCACTGGATCGACGAGGCCAGCGAGTCGATGCTGGCCGACTTCATCACGGTGATCCCGCAGACCCGCTCGATGGTGTTGATCACCTACCGCCCCGAGTACCAGGGTGCGTTGGCCCGGGTGGCCGGTGCTCAGACGATTGCCCTTGGCCCCCTAGGTGATTCGGACAGCGCGGCGTTGATCGCCGAGCTGCTGGGATCGGACCCCTCGGTGGATGACCTTGCGGCGGCGATCGCCGAGCGGGCTGCCGGTAACCCGTTTTTCGTCGAGGAGATCGTGCGTGATCTGGCCGAACGTGATGTGCTGCACGGGAAACGCGGCGCGTATGTGGGCCGTGGGGATGTCGCTGAGGTGCATGTGCCAGCAACCCTGCAGGCCACCATTGCCGCCCGCATTGACCGCCTCGATCCGCGGGCCAAGCAGACGTTGAGCGCCGCATCTGTGATCGGATCGCGGTTCAGCCCTAGCGTACTGTCCAGCTTGGGAATCGACCCGGTCCTCCACGAGCTGGTCAAGGCAGAACTTATCGATCAGGTGAGGGTCACCCCGCAGGCCGAATATGCGTTTTGCCAGCCGCTAATCCGCACGGTGGCCTACGAGTCACAACTGAAGTCAGACCGCGCCGAGTTGCACCGCCGCCTGGCCGCCGCGATCGAACAGCGTGCCCCGGGATCAGCCGACGAGAACGCGGCGCTGATCGCCGGGCATCTGGAGGCGGCGGGCGAGCTGCACGCGGCGTACGACTGGCACATGCGCGCGGGAACCTGGTCGACCAACCGCGATACCGCCGCGGCGTGTCTCAGCTGGGAGCGCGCACGCCGCGTCGCCGACGCGCTGTCTGCCGACGAGCCGAACCGAATCGCGATGCGGATTGCCCCGCGTACCCTGTTGTGCGGCAACGCCTGGCGAGTCCATGAGAACATCGTCCGCTCCCGCTTCGAGGAACTGCGCCAGCTCTGCGGCGTAGCGGGGGACAAGGCTTCCCTGGCCATCGGCATGGCAGGGCTGATGATGGATCAATGGGTCCACGCCCACATTCGTGAGGCATCGCGTTTGGCATCCGAATACATGGCACTCGTGGAGTCGATAGGCGATCCGGCGCTCACCGTCGGGCTAGCCGCCACGGCGATCCCTATCAAGTACAAGACTGGGGAGATCGCCGAGATGCTGCAGTGGTCACAGACCGCCATCGAATTGGCCGACGGCGACCCCGCCAAAGGCGGCTTCATCTTCGGATCGCCTTTGGCGGTGGCATTGGCGACGCGCGGAATTGCCCGATGGTGGCTGGGACGCCCCGGATGGCGAGACGACTTCGACCACGCCATCGCCTTGGCACACGAGACTGACCCGTTGTCGCACGCCACGGTCATCGTCTTCAAATACGTCGCGATAGCGTATGGGGTGCTGCCCGCCGACAAGACCGCGCTACACGAGATCGATGAGGCGCTGCAGATCGCCGAAGGATCGGCTGACGATTTCGCGCTAGGGCTGACCCGGCTGACAAAAGGCCTCGCGCTCATGTACACGGACCCCCCAAATGGTGAGCTCGGAGTCAAACTACTAGGACAACTCCGCGACATGTGCCTGCATAAGCGGTTTTACCCGTCCGAGCTCCCGCTCGTCGAGATATACACCGCACTGGACAAGGCCAGGCGGGGAGACATCGACCATGCCATACCGCGGATGCGAAGGGCCGTAGATGACTACTTCCACGCAGGACAAATGTTCGATTGGTTTGCGGCCACCGCGATTTTCGTAGAGACGCTGCTGAGCCGTGGTGCCGACGGCGACGTGGCCGAAGCCGAGGCCGTGATCGACCGGTTGGGGAGCGCCCAGGTCGACAACGACTCCAAGGCGTGCGAGATCTGGCTGCTGCGGCTGCGCACACTGCTGGCCCGTGCCCACGGCGACGAAACCGGCTATCGCGACTATCGGGATCGCTACCGCGCGATGGCTACATCCCTGGGCTTCGAGGGACATATGGCGTGGGCCGAGGCGATGCCATGAGGGCGGCTGCTCCTTCGGGGGTGGTCACGTTTCTGTTCACCGATGTTGAGGGTTCGACCCGTCGGTGGGAAGCCGACGCGGATGAGATGCGAGCGGCGCTGGCCGCCCACGATGCGGTTTTGCACGGGGCGATCGAGACGCACGGGGGCTGGTTGTTCAAGCACACCGGCGACGGTGTGTGTGCCGCATTCTCCTCGCCGAAGTCTGCTGTTGATGCTGCGGTGGCTGCGCAGCGGGTGCTGGAGTTGCCGGTGCGGATGGGACTGGCGACCGGTGAGGCTGAGCTGCGCGACGGGGACTACTTCGGTGCGGTGCTTAATCGTGCAGCGCGGGTGATGGCAGCCGGACATGGCGGTCAAATCCTCCTAGCCGACTCGACGGCAGTGCTGCTCACCGGTGTTGATCTTCTCGATCTGGGACCGAGACGGTTGCGTGATGTGTCAGCGCCGGTGGGGGTGTTCCAGGTCCGAGCACTCAGACTGCGGACAGAATTTCCCTCATTGCGGGCACTGGATACCAGTCCTGGGAATCTGCGGCCTGCCGCCAGCAGCTTCATCGGACGCGAAGCAGAACTGGCCGAGGTCGAAGAGGCGCTGAAGGCTCATCGGTTGGTGACGTTGACCGGGGTGGGCGGGGTCGGCAAGACCCGCCTGGCGACTGAACTTGCGGCGCGCTTGGCCGATGAGTTCCCTGAAGGCGTCTGGTATTTCGAACTGGCGGCGGTCGCCGATCCGGCGGCAATACCTGACGCGGTGGCGGCGGTGCTGGGCATCACCCAGCAGCCGGGCAAGACCGTGGGAGAGTCGGTGGCCGCTGCGTTGGAGGGCAGGGTGCGGTTGTTGGTGTTCGACAACTGCGAGCACGTGCGCGACGCCGCCGCCGATCTGATCGAGGCCATCCTGGTCCAGTCAGCGACAGTGCGAATCGTGGCCACCAGCCGCGAAGGGCTGGGGGTCGCCGACGAGCAAGTGTGGCCGGTGCCCTCGCTGGACCTCAGCGGGGGAATCGACTCTGCCGCAGTCAATCTGTTCGTCGAACGCGCCCAAAGTGTTGCCCCGCGCTTCTCGATGGCCACACCTGACGAGGCGAGCGCGGTGGTGGAGATCTGCCGCCGCCTGGATGGGATCCCGTTGGCCATCGAGTTGGCGGCCTCGCGGATGGCGTCGATGACCGCGAGCGAGGTCCGGGATCGTCTGGATCAGCGGTTCCGGCTGCTGGTCGGACCGCGGCGCGGGTTGGAACGCCACCAAACCCTGCGCCACGCGGTGGCATGGTCCTACGACCACCTCGACGACGAGGAGAAGTCGCTGCTGGAGCGGTGTTCGGTGTTCGCCGGTGGATTCGACCTCGAAAGTGCCTGCGCCGTCATGGGTTCCGATGATGACTTCGCCACCCTGGATCTGCTCGATGCCCTGGTGCGCAAGTCGCTGCTGGTTGCCGACAGGTCTTCGGGGCGGACCCGGTTCTCGATGCTGGAGACGATCCGCCAGTTCGCCGAGGAGCAACTCGTCGCGGGCGGCGAGGCCACCGAGGTCCGGACCGCGCATGCTCGCTACTTCGCCGGGCATGAAACCGACATCATGGCGCTGTGGGACAGCCCCCGACAGAAAGAGGCATATACGTGGTTCACCGTCGAGCTGGCCAACTTGCGGACGGCGTTTCGGTGGGCTGCCGACCATGGCGACCTCGACGTGGCAGCGGCCATCGCCACCTACGCGGGGTTGCTCGGCTACATGGTCGAAAACTATGAGCCGATAGCCTGGGTCGAAGACCTCATCGAGGCCGCCCGCGCGGTCGACCATCCCCGGCTCGCGGCTCTGTATGTGATGGCATCACTGTGCTGGATGGCGGGGCGGATCGAGGCGGCTGTCCGCTACAGCGAGGCGGGCCAGATGCTTCTCGGCAGTGGACTCAACGAGCCATTTTCCGGTTTCGAGACCATCCCTTTCGGTGTGTACCTCGCCATCGGTCGTCCCGAACGGGCGGTCGAGTTGGGTCGCGCCGAGCTGGCAAGCGGTCGCGACACAAATGCACTCACTAGGGCAAGCTTGGGCCTCGCATTGATGTTGGCCGGTTGCTCTGACGAGGCGATGGCCGCCGCGACCGGCCTGATCGACGCCGCGGAGGCCACCAATAACCCGTTCGTGCTGTCATATGCGCTTTTCACCTACGGGATCACCTACCGCCACACCGATCCCGTCCGCGCGCTCGAGGCCGTGCGCCGGGGCATGGCGATCGCCCAAGCCAGCGGTAACCGCGCCAACGAGACCCACCTGGCTACCAATCTGGCCCGACTTGAAGCGGAACACGGTGACCCGCTGGCTGCGCTCGATAACGTCACTCTGGCGATCCGCAACTACCACGACTCAGGCAGTACCGCCATGAGCCGCACCGCGCTGACTGTCCTCGCAGCCGTTCTCGGTCGGCTCGGATACCACGAGGCGGCGGCCATCATAGGCGGTTTCGCGATCAGTCCGCTGGCCACGCTATCGTTCCCCGAGATCAACACGGTGGTCGCTCGCCTCCGCGATGTCCTCGGCGATCAGACCTATGAATCGCTCGCCCAGAGCGGTGCCGCGATGACTACCTCCGCGATGGTGACGTACGCCTACGACCAAATCGACCAGGCCCGAGCAGAGCTGAACGCGGTCTCGAACTGAGTGCCGACCACCTGATCACCTTGCCCGGCAGGCGAATGTGTGCGGCCAATCCCGCATCTACGAGGTGACGGCGAATAGGTGCCATTCGCCGGGAACGCCTTTGAGCGTGTGAGCGCCGCGGTCGTCGAACTCCAGCCCTGATCCGATCACGAGGTCGCGCAGCGTGCTGGATACGAGCACGTCGTTCGGGGCCGCCAGGGCGCTCACCCGCGCGCCGATGTGCACGCCGATCCCGCCGATGTCATCGCCGCGGACCTCGCACTCGCCGGTGTGCAACCCGGCGCGCACCTCGATACCCAACGCCTGCACCGCGTCGCGGATCGCCATCGCGCAGCGGATCGCCCGTTGAGGGCCGTCGAACATCGCGAGGAAGCTGTCGCCCGCCGTGCTCACCTCGCGACCGCGAAACCGCGTGAGTTGCGCCCGGACGACTGCGTCGTGCGCGTCGAGCAGTGCATTCCAGTCACGGTCGCCGATCTCCGCCGCCCGGCGCGTCGAGTCCACAATGTCGGTGAACAGCACCGTCGCGAGAACCCGATCATCGGCCACCTCAGCCTGCTGGCCGGTGAGGAATTGGGCGATCTCCTGAAACGATTCACGCCACGGTTCAACGAAGTGGTACAGGTTGCGCCCTGGCAGCTCAACAAATTTCGCGCCCGGAATGTTCTCGGCCACGTACCTACCGTTTGCGGGCTCGAGTATCGGGTCGTCGATGTGGTGGAGGACGAGGGTGGGCACGCGGACCGTGGGAAGCAGCGCCCGCACGTCCAGCTGGACGAGCGGCAGCATGAGGGCGACGGTCGCCGGGCTGGCCGCCATGCGTTCCATTCGAGCCCACGTGGCCCGGATCTCCTCGTTCCACGGCATGTCCGGATTAAAAACGGGCTGGAACTTCCCGGTGCCCCACATGGCGACCACCGTGGCGGTGGCTCCCTCGATATCGGCGATGGCCGACGGGTCTGCGTAGCCCTCAAGCACGACCAATGCTGTCGTGCGGGACGGATGTGTCGCCGCGAACAGGGCCCCCGTTGAGAGCGACCCGACAATGGTGACGAGGACCGCTTCGCTACTCCCGAGATCGTCAAGCACCGCTGTGATGCTGTCGGACCATTGTTCCAAGGTTGGCAATGCGCCCGGCGCGACGGGATCGGACCCTCCCGTGCCCGGCTGGTCGAAAAAGATCAGCCGACCGAGCGATGTCATCGCCTCGACCCACCCCTGAATAGACGGCAGCTCCGGAAAAAGCTCACAGGTGGTGAACCAGTTCGAAACGAACACAATGTCGCGAGGACCTTCACCCGACGCGCGGTACGCGACGCGCAAGTCCCCGTTCATCGCGTAGCGCGTCTCCGAGAACACTGCCGAAGTGTAAGCCGAGGAGCGGATCAGATTTCGGTGTCAGGCAAAGCGCGCGCTACCACCAACGCGGGCCGCTGGCACGAGATCTACTCAGGGCGGCAGTCGGTGCCACGCTCGTCATCGGTTGGGAACCGCCTCATGTACACGTCGGTCTGGGTCTGTCTCGAAAACGATGGGTTGATGCGACTGAGGTACCTCTGCTGTCGGCCTGTGCGTTTCCAGGCTCGACGACTTGAGCGCTTGTCTTAGAAACCGGTCTCATAACCTGGTAGTATCGAAACCGAAAGTTCGACGGGATTATGAGACAGAGGAGCGTCGTGGCGGTCGTGGGATACGCACGGGTGTCGACCACCGACCAGAACCCCCAGCTCCAACTCGATGCGCTTCACGAGGCCGGGGCCAAGCGCATCTTCACCGACCATGGTGTCAGCGGCTCCACGTCGTGCCGACCCCAGTTGGATGCCTGCCTCGACCATCTCCGCGAGGGCGACGTGCTCACCGTCTGGAAGCTGGATCGGCTCGGACGCAACACCCAACACGTCCTCGCCGTCGTCGACGACCTGACGTCACGTGGAATCGGATTCCGCAGCCTGACCGAGGGCCTGCACACCGACGGGCCGATGGGCAAAGCCATGCTGACCATCATGGCCGCCTTCGCGCAGCTTGAACGCGACACCATCATCGAGCGCACCCGCGCTGGGCTGCTCGCTGCCGCCGCCAACGGGCGCAAGGGCGGACGCCCACGCAAGGTCGATGACGCCAGCGCCGCCAAAGCCCGCCAGCTTCGGGACAAGGGCATCACGGCCACCGACATCGCGAAGATGCTGGGCGTCTCGCGCGCCACCATCTATCGCTACCTCGGCGAAGCATCGGTGGCGTCAACCTCACCGACGTGAAACTAGCCTGCGCCAGTGTTAGAACCGATTTGGCCAGAACGTCGTCAACCGGCAATAACGAACGAAGAGCCTGATGCCCATCGTCCGACATTGGAGAATGTGGGAGGCATTGACAAGACATTCCTGTTCATGTGACAGGGGAGGCTTCCAAGCGAAGGAGGAACGGGTGTGAACAAGGTCGTCGCTACCACACTGGCCGCGTTCGGCCTGATTTTGTCCGCGCCAGTAGCCAACGCCGAGACTATTGATCAACTGTTGGCTAACTCGCCAGGAGCGGGCGAACGACCGATTGTCTCGGGTTTGCACGACCAGGGGTACGGCTACTTGGACTACGGGGTGGTAAGTCTGGCGTGGGATCGCACTTGCTCGTCGTTCGGCGGTGCGCACGGGGCAAGCAGCATTGCGGTGGCTACAGCCAAGGATGATCTCCTTGGTATGCGGTTCACGCCACGCGAGGCCGACGCGATTATCGGCATCGCGTTGAAGGTGCATGAGCAACCTGGTATTGAGAGTTGCCCTTGATCCTGGGCACACGTACAACCTTCGAGATCGAGGGGTACGTCGAACGCCGCGCCGCCGGTTGGTGGGGGTCGAGCATGTTCTCCCCACAAGGTTGAGATGCCGATGCCGCCAAGGCCCGTAGCTTCGGGAGAAGGGCATCACGGCCACCGGCATCGCCAAAATGTTGGGTGTCTCCCGCGCCACCGTTTATCGCTACCTCGCCGACGACACCGCTGCCTAGCCAGTAGTTCATAGGTAGGGCTTGCTCACACTCCGGAGGCAACGCGGGCCCTTCGTAGAGAAGAGGAGCGCGGCGTGCGCTTCATGTGGGTATCCAAGTGGCTCGGGCACAGCAGCTACGTGTTCACACGTTGACGACATACGCCGACTACTCACCCAGCGAAGAGGCCGAGAACCCCGCTGCCAGAACCTGTTGTCCCGGTGGCGAAGACGACGAATGTGGTCAACGTGTTTGGCTAAGGCTGTCCGAGTTGCACGCCGGTCGTGCAATTCCTCATAAAGCAGTTGGTCATTGTCGTGCCGTTCTTGCCGCCGAACGTAGATTTGTCCTGAGTCAGGTCGATGCCGAAACCGTTTAACCGCAAGTAAATTGACACGGTAACGAGCGGGTATCGGTCTTGAGGAACCGCGCCACGCACGGTCGGATGCCACCGCGCCAGGGCATCTTCGCTATCCCACTCCCGAATCCGGACGACGAGACGGTCGCCATCACCGTACTTGACAGTGAGTTTGGATCCGTTGGGCGGGCTTTCGACGTCTGTTGGGTTTCCCCGAATAATCCAGTCGTTGTCGGTCAACGATACTCGCGGATTCCAATTCGCATCTGGCGTCTGGATATTCAGGAGCATGTGGTTGTCTTCGTCGCGGTTGAACCAGATGAGCGGTTGATCGCCGAGGACGACCAAGCGTGGTGTCTCGTAATAATAGTTGCCGCCCGCAATCGCGAGGATGTCGTGCCGCATCCACTCAAAGCGGCCTACGACATCCCCGGCCCTGCTGAGAGCGGTTTGCTTGAGTTCCCGGCACTGTTCGACAGTGAGCGAGTTAGCCTTCGCATGGTGGGTGGCGCAAGCAGCAATCATCCGTTGCGGATCGTGATGATGTTCCTGTGCCCACGGCGGGTCGAAATGGTGGTATTCGAGGTATGGGTTGCCGCAGTAGTCCGTGCCTACATCGCGCATCGGACAGCCGAAGCCAACCTCCTGGCGTAGCGCGCGTTTGACGTCCGCCGGTGGATCGCGAGAGAGAACGTCTGCCACCACGCCATCGTCTCAGTCGGCTGCGATAGATTGCGGCGTGCTCAGCCCCCGGCGAGTCGCCACCGCTCTCGCCGGGGTTAACTCGCCCACACGCCGGGCGACGCCGGGGCGAACGGCCAGCGCGTTCGCTCTGACCGCCGTTAAACAGGGAAAACGCCGCCCGCCCGGCAGCCCGCCGTTAGGAAGTTTTCGGGTTTCAAAGATGGTGTGGTAAAAGCTGTTCATCGTTCACGATGCCGTCAGCAAGTTCAGGCCGCACCGTCAATCGGCAGAGCGTTGGCTTTCACGGTGTTGAGGATGTCGACGATGGTGTCGACATCTGCTTCCGGAAACACTGATTCGGGGCCTGTCGGGGCGTGGTCGGTGTAGGGCGATTCATAGAGCCGGGCTGGTTCCATGACGCCGTTAGCGGTGAGTTCGTTGACGATCAGGCAGGGAGGGACCGTGGGTACAGACAATCCGGGCCGAGCGCGAGATGGATGCGGGGCCGATGGGCCGAACCAGTACGGCGATGTGATTTTGGCGTCCACCATCCTGCGCCGTCTGGACAGCATCCTGGGACCGACCAAGGATCGGGCGGTCGCCGACTCCGCGACCATCCGGTAGGCCAGCGCGAGGCTAGCGGTCACTCGTCGAAGGTTTCCTCGTCGATCTGCTTCAGTTCGAAGGTCTCGCGGGCTTGCACGCCGACGTTGTATCTGACTATCAGGCGGGTCAATTCCTTGCCGTCGATGAGCCGCAGACGCATCGCGACGTTGTCCGCGAACTGCAAAGCCCCCGAGGAGAATCTGCCCGTTGTCACGAACACCCCGCGCGTGGTTTGAGCGCCCTGCAGCGCCCCGACAAACGCCTGGATGTCGGGGCGTTGCACGGTGTTGTCCTTGTCGTACCGCTTGGCCTGAACACCAACCAGGTCCAGCCCGACAGCGTCCTGACGGACGATCCCATCCAATCCGCTGTCACCGGGCTTGCCGGTGTGGTCAAGCAAGGACTCCCGACCGCCGTATCCCATCGCGCGCAGCAGCTTGAGCGACAGCGTCTCCAAGAATGCCGGTGGCTGCGCCAAGATGCGGTCGAGCAATTCCGCTGCAAGCTCCTCGTAGGATTCTTCAACGATCTGGCCGATGGACTCGCTCGGTGACACCTCATCGGCAACAACGGCGACAGACTCTTCGAGGCGTTTTCCGCTCTTGCGGGCGCGGAACTCTTGATACTCCGGGAACTGGGCGAGGACCGTCATATCAACGCGGTCGGGATGGTCGTGTAGGACCTCTCGTCCGCGCTCAGTCAGGAGATAGCGGCCCCGCTCGGGCCGGGTGAGCAATCCGGCCTGCGTCATGTGGGTGATCGCCCAGGCCACCCGATTGGTGAACAACGTCTGGGTGCCACTGGGCAGCATCACCTGTCGGTCCTCGTCAGAAACTCCCAGCACGGGCGCGACGACATCCCTGATCTGTGCATTGGACTTTGGAACCTCGCCATCAACGGCAATCAGAACCGGTCGCATCAAAGTCTGAAAGTCAGGTATCGACACGAAGAAGGACATTAGCCATCCCCAGCGCCGTTGAGACGATCAGGATGAAACGAGTACTGACACGCCGCCGCGAAGCATTACCCCGACCAACGCGGGGATAGGTTGTAGCCGATCTCGGGATTGTTCGCGCCGGTCTCAAGGATCAGTTTGATTTCCATCGCGCGGACCTCCCCATCAGTGGCTGTCTCCGACTCCCACAGAATCTCTTTGCGGGCGGTGAGGTCTAGGCGATGCTCCGCCAGATCGGCGGCCATCCGGTCTTTGGCGCTGGGGCTGCCGAAGTAGGAAATTGCGCCGGTCAGATCCATCCCGACGTAAATCTTCCCGTTGGGGTAGGTGATCTTGTAGACCTGCTTGCGGTGGCCCATCGGATTGAATCTAGCCAGACACAGTGCGTGTATTCAGGAAGACGTCGGAACACAAGTGCTTGTCGAGACAATTACTGAAATCAAAGGTCCGTAACCGGCTGAACAATCAAAGGTCCATAGTCGGCTGAACACAGCCGCGACAAGCACCAGCAGGAGCGGCGACGGCTGACACATGGGAGTCGGGCGGCAGGACCTGCGCTAAGGCGTGCCAATAAGCACGAACCTGCCGAGTCGAACGGGCGCTGACGGTTAGACCAGGTTGACTCTGCTGCAGTAGTCAGAATGCGAGTTCATGAGCCGAGATACGTTGCGGTCCTTAGTCTTTAGAAACTTGCTTGTTGAACCCGCGCAGAACCCGCCGGTTTACTGCCTGCCTGCACAACACTTCAGTACCTTGTCGTTGGCGGAGTAGTAGTTGTAGGCGGCGTCGGTCACTGCGTCGTTTAGGCTGCGCCAGTCCCCCTTTGCGCCAATGGCTGCGCCGAGGAGATGGACCGTGGCGATCTTGGGACCCTCAGGGTTGGTTGCCAGGTGTGCTGTCGGTAGGGCAATCGGAGCAAAAAGCCCTATTAGGTGCTCATACAGGAGCACAGTTCTGTAATTGATGGTTCATCAGGCCGCGACCTTCGTGTTCTACAGACTCGGGCCATTAACACGCTCAACCCAGCAATCGAAAGAATTCCGATGTCGCAGTTAACCATCTCGAACAGATCATGCCAGTTGTTCGCCGCCGCAACAGCATTAAGCGCAGCAGTTTTCCTCACGGTCTCACCGCCCGCGCGGGCGCACCCGATGCTGCCGTTTCCTCTCGCCCCGGCCTGCAGCCAGTGGGGCTTTCCCGGGGCTTTTTCGCTCAAACAGACAGTATTGGGTCAGACGGTGAGCTTCAACGCGACCGGACCAAATGCCAACGGAGCAATGGCTGAAGCGAACGACGGCGAGTATCACGGCCCCGTCACGGGCGGCATCACAGGTGACAAAATCGACTTCACCATACCCTGGCAAGGCAGGGGACAACCTGCTGATGCGCCGCTCCTGTCGAAAGGACGCTATCAGGGCTCTGTGGGTAACGACGGCTTCGCGCACGGTGAAACCCATGACGAGTTGTCAAACGACCACTCGCACTGGGACTCCACAGTTCCGCTCGTGTGCATCACACCCGCGGCACCGGCGGCTGCCCAGGCAGCTCCACCCGCTCCGGCAGCCCCACCGGCTCCTCCCGCTGCCGCTGCCACTGCCCGTTTGGGCGTCAACGTCACCGGCCCCACCACGTTGAAAGCCGGAATGGCCAGCGGCTACACGGTGACCGTCAGCAATCCGGGGGATCTCAGCGCGCCGGTCGAGCTGTTCATCAGCTTCAATGGCAACCTGCAGCAGGTCGGCCCGGTCACCCCGTCCGGGGGCTTTGACTGCACGGTCAACAACTATTCCGGCGGCACTTCGTCGGTGCACTGCACCGTCGGACAATTTGGCTCGAAGGCGACAGCGAATATCACGGTGCAGGGGCAAGGGTCGGCACCTGGCGCAGGTCAGTTGGTCGTGAACATCAACTCTTCTGATCCCGCGGCACAGTTCGTGCAGAAGTCCCAACAGTTGAACGTCTCAATATCTTAACGGGTCTGGCCACCCCACCACGCTCAACCTGGCGTCGAACACCGTGAACCAGAAAGGATTCCGATGTCGCAGTTGACCATCTTGAACAAATCATGCCAGGTGTTCGCCGCCGCAACGGCGATAAGCGCGGTGGGGTTCCTCACGGTCTCACCGCCCGCGCAGGCCCACCCGATCCTTCCCCCCTGCAGCCAGTGGGGCTTTCCTGGGAATTTTTCGCTGAAACAGTCCAACGGTGACACGGTGCGCTTCTACGCGACCGGGCCAACTGTTAGCGGATTCGTACCGGCCACGGCCACGGGCGGCATCAACGGCCCGCTGCAAAACGTCGGCGTTGACGGCAACATCCAGGGTAGCCATGTCGACTTCGCGATTGACTGGGGCTCGGAGAGCGCAAACCCGTCGATAGGACGCTACACAGGCCAGGTGGGCTACGACGGCTTCGCACACGGCGGCACCTACGACGAGTTGTCACCCGGCCCCGCCGCGCACTGGGATTCCCTCGTTCCGTTCGTGTGCATCACACCCGCGGGGCCCGCGGGGTAGGTCCTCGCTCGGCGGCGCTGGTTTCGACGGTGATTGTGAACGGCCCCAGGGTTAACAGGGAGTCCCCCTTGGGGCCGAGTACGAGCGCGAATTGATCACGGAGCGCACCGCTTAAAGCGGGCGGCCTTTCGCTCCAATGGCACCAAGTTCGGTCGTCCCCGCAAGGTCGCCGCCGCCGAACACATCACCACCGCCAAGCAATAAAGGCCGATGGCCACACCGCCCGGGACATCGCCAAGTACCTCGGGGTGAGCCGAGCGACGTTGTACCGCTACCTCAGCGAGGATGGCGCTGCCCGATCGGGAGGGACATCGAAGTCGGATGGCGGTCACGCACGTCTCTGACCTCTAGTCTCGTTGTTCATGACGGCGCTCGGTGATCTGTTGGGCCGGTGCGACCCCGACCCAGGTCGGCGGGGCAGGCAGTTTGAGCGCATCTGCCAGTGGTTCCTGACGCACGACCCGGTCTACGCGCGCGAGCTTCGCCGGGTGTGGCTGTGGGATGAGTGGCCTGGCCGGTGGGGCGCTGACGCCGGTATCGACCTGGTCGCCGAGGACCGTCACGGACACCTGTGGGCGATCCAGGCCAAGGCGTATGACGCAGCCACCGGATCACCAAGCGCGACGTGGACACCTTCCTGGCCGAGTCGGGGCGCTCGGAGTTCTCGTTCCGGCTGTTGATCGCGACGACCAACCTGATCGGGCACACCGCCAAGCGCACGATCGAGGCCCAGGAGAAGCAGGCGAGCGTTCTGCTGCTCGGTGACCTGGAAGCCGCCGAGGTCGACTGGCCCGCGCTCCCCATCGGATTTGCGTGCCCGGCGGCTGCCACCGAAACGACCCCGGCCTCATCAGCGCGAAGCGATGAACGCGGTGGTGAAGGGCTTTGACCGGGCCGACCGCGGCCAGTTGATCATGGCCTGCGGGACCGGCAAGACCCTGACCGCGTTGTTCATCACCGAGAAGCTCGCCGCCGAACGCACGCTGGTGCTGGTGCCGTCGCTGTCGCTGTTGGCCCAGACGCTGCGCGAGTGGACGGCCAACACCAAGGTGGGATTCGACTTCCTTCCGGTGTGTTCCGACGAGACCGTCGCCGAACCCGATGCGGTCGTGTCGAACACCAGTGATCTGGGCTTCCCGGTCACGACCGACCCCGAGGAGATCGCGACGTTTCTGCGTCGGCGGTCCGGCCCGCGTGTGGTGTTTGCCACCTACCAGTCGTCGCCGCAGATCGCCAAGGCGTTCCGGCTGGGTCGGGTGCCCGCCTTCGACCTGGTCATCGCCGATGAGGCCCATCGCTGCGCCGGGCGCGGTCTCCTCCGACTTCGCCACCATCCTCGACAGCGAGGCGATCAAGGCGCGCCGCCGGTTGTTCATGACGGCCACCCCGCGCTACTTCACGGGCCGGGTCGTGCGGGAAGCCAAAGAGGCCGACTTCGAGGTCGCCTCGATGGACAACGAGGCAGCGTTCGGCCCGGTGTTTCACCGGCTCGGGTTCGCCGAGGCGATCGAGCGTGACCTGCTCACCGACTACCAGGTGGTCGTCGTCGGCGTCGATGACGCCACCTACCGCGACTGGGCACAGCGGGGCCGGTTCGTCACCCTCGACGGCACCAAGGTGACCGACGCCCGCACCCTGGCCGGACAGATCGGCCTGGCCAAGGCGATGCGCCGCTACGACCTGCACCGCACGATCACCTTCCACTCACGGGTTAAACGTGCGCGAGAGTTCGCCCACTCGCTACCCGAGGTGATCGCCTGGATGCCCGCGCGCCAGCGGCCCAAGGGACACCTGTGGTCTGACTACGCATCCGGCGAGATGCCCGCCGGGCAGCGCCATGCGCTGCTGCAACACCTCGGCAGGCTCGACCACGGCGAACGAGGGCTGCTGGCCAACGCGCGCTGCCTCACCGAAGGAGTCGACGTACCCACCCTCGACGGCGTGGCCTTCATCGACCCGCGCCGCTCGGAGGTCGACATTGTGCAGGCCGTTGGCCGCGCCATCAGGCTCGCCTCCGACAAGACCGTCGGCACCATCGTCATCCCGGTCTTCATCGACACCGACGAAGACCCCGAGATCGCCCTCGACGACTCGGCGTTCAAGCCGGTGTGGGACGTGATCAAGGCGCTGCGGTCACACGACGACGAGCTTGGCGAGCAACTCGATGAACTCCGACGACAGCTCGGTCGGCGGGGCCAACGGCCACGGCTCCCCGGCAAGATCCATCTTCGACCTGCCCGCAAGGGTCGGCATCGATTTCGCCCGCGCTTTCGATGTGCGCCTCGTCGAGCAGACCACCGCCTCCTGGGAGTTCTGGTTCGGGCTACTGGAACAGTTCGTCGAACGCAACGGTCACGCCCGCGTCCCGCAGTCCTACACGGTCGATGGCTACCAGCTCGGTAAGTGGGTCAACACGCAACGCAACTTCCACGCCAAAGGCACCCTTGACGCCGATCGCCAACGCCGACTCCAGGACCTGCCCGGCTGGACATGGGACCCGTTCGCCGACCAGTGGGAGGAGGGTTTCAGCCGACTCCTGCGACTACGTCGAACGCCACGGTGACGCCCGCGTCCCGGACGTCCTACACCGTCGATGGCTACCAGCTCGGTGCGTGGGTCCAGCACGCAACGCGCCAACCACGCCAGAGGCACCCTTGACGCCGACCGCGAACGCCGACTCCAGGACCTGCCCGGCTGGACATGGGACCCCACGCCGACCAGTGGGAGGAGGGCTTCAGCCGACTCCTGCGACTACGTCGAACGCCACGGTGACGCCCGCGTCCCGCAGTCCTACACGGTCGATGGCTACAAGCTCGGTCAGTGGGTCGATCGTGCAACGCACAAGACACCGCAAAGGCACTCTTGACGCCGATCGCCAACGCCGACTCGAAGACCTGCCCGGCTGGACATGGGACCCCACGCCGACCAGTGGGAGGAGGGTTTCAGCCGACTCCAGGACTACGTCGAACGCCACGGTGACGCCCGCGTCCCGCACGTCCTACACGGTCGATGGCTACCAGCTCGGTCATTGGGTCAACACGCAACGCAGCATACACGCCAAAGGCATCCTTGACGCCGACCGCGAACACCGACTCGAAGACCTGCCCGGCTGGACATGGGACCCGCACGGCCGACCAGTGGGAGGAGGGTTTCCGCCGACTCCAGCACTACGTCGAACGCCACGGTGACGCCCGCGTCCCGGCGTCCTACACGGTCGATGGCTACAAGCTCGGCCAGTGGGTCGGCTGGCAACGTGGCGAGCACGCCAAAGGCAACCTTCGACGCCGACCGCAAGCGCCGACTCCAGGAGCTTGCCCGGCTGGACCTGGGACCCCCGCGCCGACCAGTGGGAGGAGGGATTCCGCCGACTCCGCGACTACGTCAAACGCCACGGTGACGCCCGCGTCCCGGAGTCCTACACGATCGATGGCTACAGACTCGGTGCTTGGGTCGGTAACGCAACGCAGCAGCTACGCCAAGGGCACCCTTGACGCCGACCGCCAACACCGACTCCAGGACCTGCCCGGCTGGACCTGGGACACCAAGGCCGCCCAGTGGGAGGACGGGTTTAGCCGACTCCGGAACTACGTCAGAACGCCACGGTGACGCCCATGTCCCGATGCGCTACACGGTCGATGGCTACCAGCTCGGCGTGTGGGTCAATAATCAACGCGCCAGGTGGAACCGCCTGGACGCCGACCGCCAACACCGACTCGAAGACCTACCTGGCTGGACCTGGGATTCCAAGGCCTCCCAGTGGGAGGAGGGATTCAGTCACCTCTCGCACTACGTCGAACGCAACGGTGACGCCCGCGTCCGCCGGTCCGCCACCGATGATGGCTACCCGCTCGGTCGGTGGGTCCAGACGCAACGCTCCCACCACACCGAAGGCACCCTGGAGGCCGATCGCGAGCACCGGCTTGAGGAGCTGTCCGGCTGGACCTGGGATCCCCACGCCGACCGGTGGGAGGAGGGATTCCGCCGACTAAAGGACTACGTCAAACGCCACCGTGACGCCCGCGTCCCGGTGTCCTACACCGACGATGGCTACCCGCTCGGTAAGTGGGTCGTCAAACAACGCTATTTCCACAACGAAGGCACTCTGGAGGCTGATTGCGAACACCGGCTCGTGGGACTGTCCGGCTGGACCTGGGATCCCCACGCCGACCGGTGGGAGGAGGGATTCCGCCGACTAAAGGACTACGTCAAACGCCACCGTGACGCCCGAGTTCCCCGGTCCTACACCGACGATGGCTATCGGCTCGGCTCGTGGGTCACTACTCAACGCCAAAGCCACAGAAAAGGCACCCTCGACGACGACCGCGAGCAGCGGCTCCAGGACCTGCCCGGCTGGACATGGAAGGCATCGTCGTCGACCTAGCGGAAACTGGCCCCATACCCCCCGAGGCACGGCGTAGCGGGCGGGTCCGTCAAGAATTCGGTGTAAGTCGTTGTGTTAGTTCTACTTCCGACCTGCGGACAGGCGTCCGTCGAAGGTGATCTCGAAGGCGTTCAGAGCCTCCTTCCAGCGGTTGGTCCATCGGATTCGTCCACTGCCGGTGGGATCCAGGCTCATCATCGCCAGGTACACGCATTTAAGCGCGGCTGCCTCGGTCGGAAAATGGCCGCGGGCGTTCACGGCCCGGCGGATGCGGGCGTTGACGCTCTCGATCGCATTCGTCGTGCAGATCACGGTGCGAATGTTGTTGTCGAACTGCAGGAACGGCACGAACTCCGCCCACGCGGACTCCCACAGCCTGATGATCGCCGGGTACCGGTTGATCCCACGCTCGCTGAACGCGACGAACGCGTCCAACGCGGCCGATTCGCACGGCGCGGTGTAGATCGGCTTGAGATCCTTGGCGATCGCCGCCCAGTGCTTCTTCGAGGCGTACCGAAACGAGTTCCGCAACAGATGGACGATGCAGGTCTGGGTGATCGCTTGCGGCCACACGGTTTCGATCGCCGCGGGCAGGCCCTTGAGCCCGTCGCAGACCACCATGCAGACGTCGCCGACCCCCGGTTCTTGATCTCGGACAGCACCCGGACCCAAAACTTCGCGCCCTCCCCGTCGCCGTGCTCACCGGCCCACAACCCGAGGATGTCGCGGGTGCCCTCCACCGTCACGCGCCAACGCGACGTAGATCGGCCGGTTCGCCACGTTGCCGTCCCGGATCTTCACGTTGACCGCGTCGATGAAGATCACCGGATACACCGGATCCAGTGGGCGGGACTGCCATTCGGCCATGCCCTCGATCACCCGGTCGGTGATCGTGGTGATCGTCTGCTTGGACACCTCGCCCCGTACACCTCGGCCAGGTGCGCGCAGATCTCGCCGTGGGTCAATCCCTTGGCGCGACAACGAGATCACCAGATCGTCGAGCCCGGTCAGCCGCCGCTGCCGCTTGCGCACCAGCTGCGGCTCGAAGCTGCCCTCGCGGTCGCGCGGCACCTCGATCGCACCGGACCGGCCTCGGTCAACACGGTCTTGCCGCGCCGGCCGTTGCGGGAATTGCCGCCGTCCCGACCGGCCGGATCGTGCTTGCCGTAGCCCAGGTGATCGTCGAGCTCGCCCTCGAGCGCCGACTCGACCACCCGCTTGGTCAACTGGGCCAACAACCCACCCTCACCGGTCAGCCGCAGTCCCTCGGCCCGGGCCCGCTCCGCCAGCTGCCGCACCAGCTCGTCGTTGCTCGCATCCCGCAGCACCGGCGGCGGCACCGCATCCAGGTCCACCGAGAGCTTCTCATCATTCATCACATCAGTCACAGGTGTCTCCTTCTTCCTCAGGAGTTACACCGAAAAATTTACAGCCCCTAGCGGGCTGCCCGTTGGCCGAAGCGCAGCAGCGATATGGCACATGGTGGCTGGCCACCGGTGACACGATATTGACGTGAACGCCAATGGGGTGGCCGGGTGACATGACGGCGGCAGCCTTGGTGTGCGGGTCGTGTGGCACCGAGCTGTCGCCGGACTCGCGGTTCTGCAACAGGTGCGGAGCACCAGTCACACCGGCCACCCGATTGGCGGAGTACAAGCAGGTGACCATCCTGTTCGCCGATGTTGTTCATTCGATGGACATTGCGGCAGCCGTCGGGGCCGAGCGGTTGCGCGAGATCATGACCGAGCTGGTCAACCGCTGCGCTGCAGTTGTGCAGCGTTATGGCGGCACGGTGGACAAGTTCACCGGCGACGGGATCATGGCAGTGTTCGGTGCACCGGTGGCATTGGAGGACCATGCAGTCCGCGCTTGTCTTGCGGCGCTGGGCATTCAAGATGAGACCGCGCGGCTGGACGCTGAGGTCAAAGACCGCGACGGGATCGACTTGCGGTTGCGTGTCGGCCTGAACTCGGGTCAGGTGATCGCAGGCGAAGTCGGCTCAAGGTCTTTGGGCTACACCACCATTGGTGAGCAGGTCGGGATGGCTCAGCGGATGGAGTCGGTCGGGCCACCCGGCGGGGTGATGCTTAGCGCGTCCACCGCGCGACTGGTTGAAGCCGCAGCCAGCCTCGCTGAGCCTGAGCTTGTTCAGATCAAGGGTGCCGATAAGCCCGTCGCGGCCCAGCGGCTGTTGGGCATGGAGGAACGGCATCGCCTCATCGGGCGTGCCGAGTCGAATCTGGTGGGTCGGCGGTGGGAGCTGTCCGCCGTCGAGGGCTTGTTGGACCGTGCGGTCGAGGGCCACGGCGCAGTCGTCGGCGTGGTGGGACTACCCGGCATCGGCAAGAGCCGTCTGGTGCGTGAGCTGTCTGCGATGGCAGTCACCCGTGGTGGCGACGTGTTCACCGCATTCTGCGAGTCCACACCAGTCAGGTCCCATTTCATGCCGTGGCGCGCCTGCTGCGGGCGGCCACCGGCGTCGAGGGTCTAGACGAGCAGACCGCCCGTGATCGAGTGCGCGACGGGATTCCTGAGGCAGACCCAGAGGATTTGGCGCTGTTTGATGACCTGCTCGGGATCGCCGACCCGGATAGTCCTTTACCGCCCATTGATCCCGATGCCCGGCGGCGGCGGTTGACCGCGCTGGTCAATGCCGCGTCGTTGGCCCGTAAAACCCCGGCGGTCTATGTCGTTGAGGATGCTCATTGGATCGATGAGGTCAGCGAGTCGATGCTGGACGATTTCTTCACCGTGATCCCGCAAACACCCTCACTGGTGGTCCTCACATATCGTCCGGAATATCGGGGCGCGTTGAGCCGGGTGGCCGGTGCTCAGACCGTCGCACTTGCGCCACTGCGTGATTCGGAGTCTGTGGAACTGATCACCGAACTGCTCGGGCCGGACCCCTCGATCACCGGGTTGGGCCAGAGGATCGCCGAGAGGGCCGCCGGTAATCCGTTTTTCGCCGAGGAGATCGTGCGGGAATTGGCTGAGCGCGGTGTGCTGCGCGGGGAGTCGGGCGCGTACATCTCGACGGCAGAGGTCGCTGAGGTAAGCGTGCCTGCGACGCTGCAGGCCACCATCGCCGCGCGCATTGATCGGCTCGACCCGAAAGCCAAACGCACGTTGGGCGCGGCGGCGGTGATCGGGTCGCGGTTCGACCTGGACCTACTGACCCAGCTCGGTGTCGAACCCGCCGTTACCGACCTGGCGGCTGGGCAGTTCATCGATCAGGTCAGGTTCAGCCGCCGACCTGAGTATGTGTTTCACCATCCACTGATTCATGCGGTCGCGTATGAATCGCAGCTCAAGTCCGACCGCGCCGAGTTGCATCGCCGTCTGGCCGCCTCAATCCAAGAACGTAACGCGGAAGCCCTTGATGAGAACGCAGCTCTAATCGCTGAACATCTGGAGGCCGCCGGTGATCTGCACGCCGCCTATGCATGGCACATGCACGCTGGCGGGTGGGCGACCACCCGCGATATCGCCGCAGCGTGGGCCAGTTGGGAGCGGGCGCGCCAGGTCGCCGACGCGCTGCCCGCCGACGACCCGGACCGAGAGGCCATGCGCATCGCTACGCGCACCATGTTGTGCGGCAACGCCTTCCGAGTCCATGCCGACATCTCCGACGGACTCTTCGAGGAGCTGCGAGAGCTGTGCGCGGCCGCCGGGGACAAGGCGTCGCTGGCCACCGGCATGGCCGGGCTGATGGAAGTTCACATGATCTATGGCCGTTTGGGCGAGGCGTCGCGGCTGGCCGCCGAAACCATGGCACTGGTCGAGTCGATCGGTAATCCGACCTGGACGCTCGGGCTGTCAATGTCACCGAGCGCCGCCAAGCTTCACACCGGCGAGATCGCCGAGGCGCTGCGCTGGTCGCAGACCGTCATCGACCTGGCCGACGGCGAACCCGCCAAAAATAACTCGACTATCGACTCGCAGTTGACGGCGGCGCTGGCGCACGCATTGGCAACGCGCGGCACGGCCCGATGCGCCCTCGGCGACCGTGGGTGGCGAAGCGACCTCGACCAGGCGCTCGCCAAGGCCCGCAGCATCGGCCCGCTGCTGTATGGCCTCGTCATGGCCTACGGCTACGGTCAGGCGATAGGCGGTGGGGTGCTGCTGGCCGACGACGCCACGCTGCGCGAGCTCGAGGAGGCGCTAGCGAGCACCGAGCGGTCGAGCGAGGATCTCATGCTGGGCTTTGCCCGGTTCACGCTGGGTGTCGCGCTGGCGCATCGGGAGTCACCGGCGGAGCGCGAGCGCGCAAGGGCGGTGCTGGTGCAGGTCCGCGACATGTGCCTGGATGGGCGGTTCTCCTTGTTGTTTCTTCCTGTCGTCGACGTGTTCGCCGCACGGGAGCGGGCCAGGTGCGGCGACCGCGACGGTGCCATACCGCTACTGCGTCAAGCCGTCGACGACTTGTTCCATGCAACACAGCTCTGGTCTTGCATTGGGGCGACCGCGTTTTTCGTGGAGACGCTGCTCGAGCGCGGCACCGAGGCCGACGTGGCCGAAGCCGAGGCCGCCATCGATCGGCTGGCCGCCGCGCTAGCCGACGACGGGCTGGTCATACGTGACATCACGCTGCTGCGACTGCGCGCGCTGCTCTCCCGTGCCGACGGCGACGAGATCTCCTATCGCGACTATCGGGATCGCTACCGCGCGCTGGCGACATCGCTGGGCTTCGAGGGTCACATGAAGTGGGCCGAGGCGATGCCATGACGGCGGTCGTTCTGTCCCCGTATTGACCTCTCGCCTCAGCCAGTCGCAGGTCTGTAGTCAGTCCGCAGGACATGCGCATGCCGTCCTTGATTGTCGTTACCCACCAACGGTATTGGCGCAGGTCCAAGTTAGTTATACGTACCTACTCGTCCTGCCACGAGCTGGTCAGCCCAGGCATGGACGTCGACGTCAGTGCCGATGATTTGCGTCTTGACCCGCATGTCCGGTGTGTAAAGACTGCCCACCCAGCGGCCCAGCTCGATGTCCACCCTGAGCAGCGACCCGTCCGCCAGCCGATGATGTCCGGTCCTCATCGTGGAGATGGTGTTCATCGCGTACCCCTTGGGCAGTGGTCGTGGCCAGGCTGGCCGCTCTGCCCTGATCATCGATCCGCCGCTTCCGTGGTCGCATGAGGCCTTTGCCTCAAATCGCCGAGTCCTCAGTCGTCTTCGTCATCGCGAGGCCTGCGCGACGCGGTTCCGGATTCAGCGATTTCCTCATGCCGTTGCCCACGATCATCGCGATGTGGCCCTCCCTCACCGCGAGGTCGCCGGGCAGCAGCCCGCCGGGGCCTAGTCGATGCCGTGAGCCTGCTAGGGGGAGCCGGGCGCGCCGGAACCGCTCAATCCCTTCCTTCGCCTCGGCCAGCGTTCGCATGTGTGCCATGCCGGACACGTTTCGGTCATACTCGCCGCCGTAGTAGTCGCGCCGACCACAGCGGCCCGACTCGCATGACCTGACGAATCGTTGAACCGGCGCTTAGCCGATCTCGTGCTCGTGAGTGAGAACCCCCTAAGGCCTCGTTAGAGAGGGACCAATGTCAAGTCTTCTACCCGACGGCGGTTGGCCTTCCCGGAAAGGTAACGCGCCGAGGAAAACAGCTCACTGATCGCGCTGGGTAGAGATCCGCACCTTCGCAGGCCCGTCGAGATGTGCGGACGCGTGCCGGATGAAGTCATCCGTGGGGGCGACAGACAGCGCCGACGCGATATCACGTCCATGCTATATAGCATCGGAGTAATATCAGTTTGGTGATCGACCTCTCTGAACTCCGCCGCATGGCTGGCATCACCCAGGTGCAACTGGCCGATGCCCTCGCGACGAGTCAGGGACAGATCAGCCGTATCGAGAGGCAGCGCGACATGCTGCTATCCACCCTGACCGCCTACCTGACCGGTCTGGGAGTGGAGGGCAGCCTGGTCGTGTCGGCGGGCGGGAAAACCATCTCGCAGTCATTGACGGAGGTGAGGCGATGAGCACTGCCACCCAGACCGAAATCGCGGCGAGGAATCACCGCCGAGCGGTCCGCTTCTTCTGGGGTTTTCTGATTGGCGCGACCACGGTCAGCCTGCTCGGCAACATCGCGCATGCGGTGCTGCCACACCTTCCGCGCATCGTCGTCCAGATGGGGGCGGCCGGAGTGCCTCCCATCGCGCTCCTCGCCGCCGTGCACGGCATCGCCCTCGCGGTCCGCGCCGGGGCCTCGGGCCGGGTCTACTTCTGGGCGGTTAGTGCTACTGCGGCCATCGGCGCGGGCGCGTTCGCGGTGAGCTTCCTGGCGCTGCGCGATCTGATGCTCGCCATCGGGTACACACCCGCGACTGCATGGGCTTTCCCCGCCATCATCGACACAGCAGTTGCAGTCGCCACGGTGATGCTTGTTGCGCTGGGGGACAAACCCGCTCGGCACACGCGGGCCGCGACCATGCCCGCCAGCGCACAAACTACGGCGGTGAAGCGGGCGGCGCAGAGTGCAAAACCAGCGGTCACGCCAGTCCGCTCTCAGAGTGCAGGCACAGACGGTGCAAGCCGACCGGAAAAGGGCCTTGCATCGGTACAACCGGCCCCGGTGCAGACCCTGCGCTCAGCGCAAGCCGAAGTGACACAGGACGATGCAGACCTTGCGTCCGGTCTGATTGCATCCGGCGTCACGACGCAGTCCGTCGACACGGTGGTCGCAGTGCTCTCGTCACGCCGCGATGGTGCGTCGATCAACGCGGCCGCCAAAGCATCGGGGATCAATTACCGAACTGCCCGGCGGATTGTGGAGGCTGCCGATCGTCGACAGTTCCTGGCGGCCAGCTGACGCTCACCGTCGGTGCGGTATGCAGTAGGGGATTGACCAAGAGACGACCTCTTGTCGCCGCCGAAGTGCCTTACCGCGCAGGGTGTTTCGCTGCTCCAACCCATTGGCCAGGGACAGCGGTGGATAGCAACGCGGATAGCAACGGCTTCCGTTTCAGGTGGATTCGCTGATGTTCGTAGGCGACCTGCGACGCGCTTGAACTGCGAAAACGGGACACCTGCGGATGCCCACGAACGCCGAAAATGACACTGGGGGTCAAGTGGTCGCAGGTTCAAATCCTGTCAGCCCGACACATAAAAACCCACTCTGACCAGCCCCGGAGCGGGTCTCGATGTTTCTCGGCTCGGTCGCTGGACACCCCGGACCCGCAGCCGTGGGTCATTCCCCGACTCATGCGGCGGCGCGCGGTCAATGCCCTGCTGGGCGAGCGCAAGGCCGGTAAGACACATGTAGTCGCCGACCTGGTGCGTGCGGTGCTCGACGGTCGGCGGTTCCTCGGCACGTATCCGGTGAACCTGCCCACTGGCACCGAGGTCGTGCTGTTCGACACCGAGATGGACCCCGACGACCTGCACGAGATGTACACCGAGAACGGGACCGAGAACATCGCCCGGCTGCGGCTGGCCTCGGTGCGCGGCGTCGAGAACCGTTTCGACGTCCGCCTCGACCCGGTCCGCGACTATTGGCGCGGGCGGATCGCACCGGGCTCGCTGCTCATCCTCGACTGCCTCTACAGCCTGCTGTTCCGGCTCGGCATTGACGAGAGTTCCCCCGAGGCGGGCGGCCTCATCATCGCCCTGCGCGCGCTAGCCGTCGAGTGCGACGCCGCCGGTCTGCTGGTCGCGCACCACCTGGGCAAGGACACCGCCAAGGGTGCGCGCGGGCACAGCAGCATTGAAGGCAGCATCGACGCCAGGTGGACAGTCGAGCTCGACGGCCCGCCTGCCGCCGACACGTCGCGCATCTTCTCGGCCTACGGGCGCAGCAAGGTGTCCGCCGACGCGGCGGTACTGGCGCTGAGCGGCGGCGGGCGGTTGACCGTCAGCGGCAACCGTCCGCAGGCCGACCACGCCGCCGCCAGGAGGCGTGCTCACCAGACGGGGACCTGGGAACTGTTCCGCGATAATCCCGGCCTGTCGGGGACGGGGCTCGCCAGGCTGCCCAGGGAGTTTCGCGGCAGGATTCCCCGCGACGCCATCCACGACTGCATCCCCCGTCTGGAGCTGATCAACGCCATCGGGAATAGGGGCAGCCGGACACGTCCCGAATGGCATGCGGTCGACGGAGCTGACCCGCTCGGGCCGCCGCCGAGCGTCGGTGACGAGTTTGCTGCGGACATGCCCGAAGCGTCCGGATAGGTGCCGGAATCGCTGACCGGGAAGGCCGACCGTCCGGAAACGGAAAGCCGGACGGTTCGTACGTTTTCGAACTGCGGTTATCCAAGAACACTGCCCCGTGTCGGCATTATCCGTCCGGACCGTCCGTTACCGTCCGGAAGATACAGCCGGACGGTCATATTTGCAGCTCACAGCCTGTTTTCCTTACCCGCCTTCCGGCATCGTCTGGATTCAGCGCCAGTGACCATCCGTGCGTCCGGCCGTCCCTATTAAGGACGGACGTACGGAGGGCACGGACGGACGGTCCGCATGGTCTTCACCGACGCCTTTGCTTTGTTAGCTATTAACGGGTCAGGAGGATGGACACCGTCGAACAGCGGTCCGAGGCTGTGACCCAATCCGAGGCTGTGATGTGGCGAGACCGGAGGCTGCGGCCTAACCCCCAGGGACTGCGGCTGTGGCCTAACCCGAGGCTGTCTCGCCCGCTGAAAGCGTCGCAAGCTGCCGTTCATGCATTGCCGCTCCACCGCTGGGGCTAAATGCCTCTCAGGAGCCCGGCCGCCGAGCTTTCACCGCTTCTTCAGCGGCGCTGGACCTTACTTGCCGAATGGCTTCGCCTTGACCGGCGGGACCGCGACGGCCGTGGCGGGAGCCGCAGGCGGCGTCGTCGTGGTGGCGCTTGCTCCCAGAGTCATCATGCCGCCCCCCTGGATGAAGTTTGCACCCGTAGCGAGACCACCGGATGCTCCCGGTGCCTGTTCCTCATGAAGGGCCACGCTCAGGGCACCCATCGCAACGACCGCGCTGCCACCGATGACTGCGATTACCTTGACCCGTCTGGGCCGGACCTGCTGATTCGTCTTCATGGCTGATCACTTCATTTCTGCTCGGTATTGGCTTACCTCGCCCGACCTGCGGGGCTTGCCAGGTTGCAGAGGTAAAGCCTTTTCTACGTTCACGGACTGTGATCAGCCTGGACGATTGGTGCCAATCCACTTGGCGGTCGGCCATCGCCGCGTGACCCCGGCCCGGCGTACCGCAATCCCCTGCACCGAAGTCCGGTACGAATGCGGTATGGCACCTGTCATGTCCCGCTACGCCAGCCGCGCCCGAGCCGCCTGCCGACGCCTACGAGCTGCGGATCGCGCATCACTCCTGGCGGGAGATATGCGCCAAGCTCGGCTTCCGCTCGGTCGGCGCGGCGCAGAGCGCCGTCAATGCCCACCTCGCACGCAATGGGCGGGAGCCCACCGAGACCTCTCGCCAGACACGGGAGGACTCGATCCGGCAGGCGATCACGCGCTCTCGGTGAACGTTTCGCCGTCGCCTACATGGACGGCAGCGACGACAAGTTGGTGATGGGTGTTGCTCGAAGTTGTGCGCGAGGGCGACGGTTTCGCCGAGCTCGATGAGCCGGCGGCGCGTTGGCTCGCGGCCAATCGCGAGTCGTGGATCACGGGTTCCCTGCTGGGGCACCTACGCCGTGACCGGCGCCACCGACCGCAGGAACTCGAGCTGGTCGGCGATCACAGTGTCAAACAACGGCTCCACGTAGACGTCGAAATGATGACCCGGATAGCTCTTCAGCGTCGCTTGAGGCATGCGGGAGGCCGCTTTTCGGGCCTCCGAGATAGGGCAAAGGGCATCGTCGCTGGCGACCTGGATCAGGGCCGGGCAGGTGCCTCGTTGCAGACCACGTAGCCCCGATCGGTGTAGGCCTCACCGAGCGCGAGTTTCTCGACGGCCTGGCGGCTCCTCGCTGCGATGAGTTCACTGAGCAGCGCAGCCGGTAGCGGGAGGACGCGGCCCGCGTTCGCCGTCTTGGGCTCGTCCTGGTCCAGCGCGCGGCCACCCACATCCACTCGTGTGGCACCAATTCTCAGCGTCTTGTTTGTCGAGATCGACGTCAGCCCACCGTTGCCCGGCGATCTCTCCGCGGCGCAGGCCAGGCGAGGGCGAGGTGCCAGGCATGCCGATTGCGGTCGTCGGCGATGCCACGTAAGACGGTCCGGACTTGATCCGACGTGAACGTCTCAAGTTTCTTCGCGTCGCCGGGCAATCGATCGACTAGTGCGGCGACGTTTCTCGTCAGCCGGCCTTCTGCGACGAGCTGGCCCACCACCTGCGACAGGGCGCCGAGCATGTAATTGCACGAACGAGCACTCCACGCCTTGCGAGCTCGACCGCCTGGCCGAACCAGCTCGCCGCCACGCAGCTTCACAATGAGATCGTCGATATGGCGCCGGGTCAGATTCTGAACAGAAAGAGCGCCGAGCTCGCTGCGCACCGGCTGCAGGACATACTCGTAGCCTGCAGCGGTCGTCGGCCGGATCTTATGGCGCGAACGCAGCCAATCAGCGCATGCCTGTTCGACGCTGAGTGTCGACGGCTGCACGTAAGTACCCGAGCCGACGTGGCCCTGAATTTCGGCTAGCGCGGCGCGGGCTTCCTTCTCGGTCCGGTAGCGACGGCGTAGTTGTTTTCGCTTGCCATCGACGATGCCGGTGTCGACAGTCAGCTGGTAACGAACGACAGGCTTACTACCGGCGCGACGGGCAAGCTCGACGCGTCGAATCTGTGGTGGCAGCTGGCGACGCTCAGCCATCTCCGTGAAGCATCACGATGCGGCTTCGGTGTGGGCAGCGATGAAGCGGTGAATCTCGGCCGAGGTCACTCGGCGCGATGCGCCGATCTGGACCCAGCCGAGCTCACCCGACTCGAAGAGGCGATAGATCGACGAGCGCGAAATACGAAGAGCTGCAGCCGCTTCTGACACAGTCAGCAACAAACTGCCGTTGATGGGCCTGCCCTGGAAGGCGATATGGTTGTTGTGGCCTGGGGAGTGTGGGTGGGTCATGCGATCCCCTTGTGGTGAGTGGTGTTCCATAACTGTAATTCGCCCCGGTGACGACTATGTGCACATTTTCCGTAGGACCCGGTGATAACGCTTGCCGTTAATAGCGCCGAGCGTTATTATTAGTCAGTGATCCGCTCGTTCCGGGATAAGGACACCGAGGCGATCTGGCAGCGCCGATATGTCAAGAAGCTCAGCCCGGAGCTCAG
The DNA here is from genome assembly GCA_963813275.1 of uncultured Actinomycetota bacterium. Lineage (GTDB taxonomy): Bacteria > Actinomycetota > Actinomycetes > Mycobacteriales > Mycobacteriaceae > Mycobacterium. Next base: position 2,019,811 of record CAWEYH010000014.1, read on the forward strand.
CACAGTCACGTACAACAAGCTTGTTCTCATCAACGCTGCGGAGAGCATCAACGACTTGCGAGTGCCACCAGGTAATCGACTGGAGAAGCTGTCAGGAAATCGCGCCGGCCAATACAGCATCCGGGTCAATGACCAATGGCGGATCTGCTTCACCTGGAGCACCGTCGGCGCCGGGAACGTCGAGCTAGTCGACTACCACTAGAGAGGAGAAACCAATGGCAGACTTCGCACCTACCCATCCCGGTGAGATTCTGTTGACCGAGTTTCTCGAGCCGATGGGGATCTCGCAGTACCGGATCGCGAAGGCGATCGATGTACCCCCGCGGCGCATCAACGAGATCGTCCACGGCAAGCGAGGCATCAGCGCCGACACCGCGCTGCGGCTCTCACGCGCGCTGGGTTTGACCGACATGTTCTTCATCAACATGCAGGCCCACTACGACGCCGAAATCGCGCGTGAGCAACTTGCGCCCCAGTTGGCTAGCATTAGCCGTATCGGATGACGCCGAACGTGGTCCGCACTAGCTGCGCGGAAGGCTGTGTGTCTGTTGAGGACGTTCGCTCCCGGCACGGCCAGATTCGTTAGCTGACGTGATGCTCGGCTCAAGGCTTCCTATATCGGGTCTGGCGCGCATGAGCATGCGACCTTCCCGGCGCGGCGCGCAGCCTTAGCGTTGAACGCGCGAGCCGTCATCACCGAGGTAGGAAATGCTCGAGTACGCAGGCTGGTCAGCCGCTCGTGATCGTCACGCGATCGCTCGTGACCGGGATTGCCTAACTTGGCGATCTTGTAGAAAGACACCACAGGATCTCGATACTGTGCGGCATGAGCACATGAAGGGCAGGTCGTATGGCGCACGTTGGAGAAACAATCGAGCATCCGCTTACCGGTGAGCGGCTGACGTTTCTAGAAACCGCCACAACGACGGGCGGTGACTTCCTCAAGATCAGCGTTGAAATGGCGCCAGGCGGCTCCCTACCACTGCCTCATGCCCACCCTCGCGCAGAGGAACGGTTTCAAGTCACGACAGGTCGCATCCAGATCAAGACGAATGGCACGTCTCGCATAGCCGAGGCAGGAGAGACGGTTATCGTTCCGCGTGGCGCCGGCCACGTATGGGGTAACCCGTTCGACGACCCGGCCACCGTCGCGGTCGTACTCAGCCCGGCACTCAAAATGGAGACGTTCTTTGAGACCTACTTCGGCCTCGCCAATGACGGGAAGTTCAGCACGAGGACGCAACTCCCTAGCTTCTTGCAGTCTGTGATGCTGTCACATGAATACCGCGACGACATCGGTTTCCCGGGACTCGCCGGGATTGCCACACGCGGGCTGGCCGCCGTCCTGGCACCTCTTGCTCGCGCACGCGGATACCGCGCGCATTACCCGCAATACAGCGCCCCCGACGCTCCCTGACAATTCACCGGGACCGATGCACACACGCGCACCGAGCAGCGCTGCCGAAAGCTGATCAGTGCAACGGGTCTGACGTTGCGCTTGGTCGTCGGCGATCGCGGTCTCAGCGCAAATGGCACACGGCGGCACCGCCGCGACGACGTACCCCGGTTCCAATGCCACGCGTGGCGAGCGATTCAACCAGCGGCATCCCCGTTGCCCGGCGTGAGGCGCAAGCCCCCCGCCTACTGGCCACCCCTACCGCATCACACACCTCATCTTTGCTTCTGCATTTCCGCGTATCTCCCGCTGTATCCGCTAAATCCATTGTGTCTCAACTACAATCTCGATGACCTACCTCCGCCAACCGCTCCAAAATCGTGTACGGCACATTTGCACAGTGGTGCGAGAATGGTTGTGGCACAGCAACGACGGAGGGCCTGGGTTGGGCTGCACATCGCCTCCTAAGCGTTTGGATCGAAGCGAAGTATCTGCCGATGCTACGAGCAGCTAAGAGATTCCGTGGACGGTATGGCGAACTGTCGGCGTGCGTTCCCGCGTGCGCCACCTGCCCCGTATGGACGGTTTGTCATGGTCGGAAGTGTGCCCTGACCTGCTCAAATCTGGTGGAGCTAACGGCAATCGAACCCCTGACCTTCTCGATGCGAACGAGACGACCTCGGCGTTTGTTGCCGCTGATCGCGTTGGGCACCTTAAGAATTAGCAGGTCAAGAGGTTGGGGAAGTTGGCTAGCGGCGACACCGTTGTCGAAGCTACTGCGGACGGATTGCGGACGCTGGTCTGATCAGATCGCCGGAGAGAGAGCGAGCGCTGGCCGTGCGAGGCGGGGATAGTCAGGCGGACTGGTCATTGGCCGCGTCGCCCATTCGCGCCTAGTTACTATTTAAGGCCCGTTGTCGGAACTTTCTCTAAAGTCGAAGTCTTGCTTTGCGGCTTGAATGAATCGGCTCTTCAACTCCCTGACGGGCAGGTAACGAGAGCGAGCTTTGGGTCCGCGAGCCCCGTCGGCACGGTTACAGCGGCGGTGATGGGGACTAACCGGGCTGGACTCTGTCCGCGAGTTTCGACGCGATCGCTTCGGCCTGATCAGAATAGTTGTAGCGGCAGGCGCTCACGTCGAGAATGACGTTCGACAACGCCTGCAGGAGATGCTGGCCATGCTGGCAAGGCGTCTCGCTTGACATATCGATTGATGCGATCACGATGTGAGGACGTGCCCTCACCGCGGTGACGCGCTGTTGCGTTGTCGAAGTGCTCACCTTGTCTTTGCTGGTGATGACTTCGTCCGCACACCCTGCCCACGCCTTGGTTTGCTTCTCGATGAACTCATCGGCTTTCGCGACCGAAGGGAGCTGCGCCACCATTTCCACAACGGTGCTGACATTCGCAGCCCCTACGATCCGCCAACGCATCGCGGTGAAATTTGTGGGCGCGTATTCGGTTTCGCCAGCGATGTAGATCACCCCGTGGCATTCTGGCGGGTTCGCTTCGATTGTGTCGTCAGGTGCGTTTCCCTCATCCAGTACCTCAGAGCCGCTGGTGCCCATCACTTCATCGATCTCGTCGGCGTCGAGCAGCACGGTACCGAGATCGACAGACAGCATCGCGTTCGCTTTGACCGGCGAGCCGGAAACCTCGCGTGTGCAACTCGTCAGGCCGAATCCAGCAACCACCAGACATACAACCCATACTGCGGCCAGGCGGCCTGGCGTCCGGAAACGACACACAGCCTCACCCTAGTCGGCGCTCAGGTGCTCAGTTCAGTAAATGAGTCCAGCGCTGCGGCGTTGAGCCACGGCCCGATGAGCCCTAAGCAGGCAGTTGAAACATCTCGCAATCGAGGTCGACCCTCAGGCCCTTTCATGCAGGATGCCGCAGTACTCCGACGAGGTCCTGGTACTCGATGTCGCAGACAAGGTCGGCGCACACCCACTACGCAAATATCCCCACATCCGAGGAGACTCCGCGAATACCAATCAACCCTCGATCCCTACCTCGCAGCTACCGGCACCCGTCGAGTCGGGCGATTCCGCGGTGCCGCGTAACCCTACATCGATCGCCGTTTATTCGGCGAGAATGACCTGGAATCGGCCGGAATCGCATGGTTGCCTTGAGATCCCGAGGATATGTGATTATGTTGCCGTTCAACATGATTGAGATGTGACCGGTGGGCCTGGGCATTGCCAATGCTTAATCCGTTGTTCGCGGGTTTGCACCGCGTCCGCCCACTCTCGCCCACCGGGATGGCTGGCAGTGTTTACCTTGTTGGAGTAACCCCGCCACGGTGGCGACACCCGAGGACTTTACGTTTCGTCGATGCGTATAGATCTCGATGCCTACGAGCGCCTCGGCGACCTCGACAAGCCCTTCGAGGTGAGCGCCAAAGATACGCGGCGGCAGCAGGATCGCGAGCGCCTACGTGACTCCATCCGGTGTGATGTTGCACCGTTGACGTTCGAGCAGTACCGCGCGGGGGTGCCCTGTCCCGGATGTGGTCGCCCGTACGTGGATGCCGACCCGTTCGACTTCAAAGGGACGATCAATCTTTCCGATGCTGAACGGGTGCGCTATGAGGCCGAGGAGTCCCGCTTCAAAACCGACCACGCCGCATGCCGATCCCATCGGCACAGCGTCTCAGGTTCGCTGACACTGCATTGCGGCAAGTGCTGTCCCACGCCGCCTATGTCGCCGGCTCAACTGCAGCGAATCGGGGCCTTGATGACGCCGACCGCTCGCCACGAACTGATGGTCTGGCGGTTGCGCCTCTACTGCGGGCACACGGTCGAGCGGACTGCTCACCGTACCCATATGACCGTGCACTCTGCGTTTTGCGGCTCGGTCAGATGTGCCGAATGCGGCTGTGACCCGGCGACTGTGGTTGACGCGCGAGCTGTTGGACTTGCCGAGGCGCCAGCTCACCCGGAACCGGTTCCGGCTGCCCGGAAACCTACGCGGGCAGCACTTGAGCGCCGGATCGCGGAACTCGAAGCGGAGGTTGCGCGGCTGCAGGACAGCTAGCAGCACCGGACAATTCTCCGCCTGGCACTGGATACTCCGCTCAATCCTCGACAGTTCGAAGTTCTGCATTGGATTAACGATGGCTGCCCTGATGGGCGGTGGACGGACTTCACCTTCAAGACCACGGCAGCCGCGCTGGCCTCGCGACGGCCCGTTACGGTGCCGAAGCGCGGGGCTGTCAGCAAACTGCGCCGACGTTCCGAGTTTGGGGGTCACTGGGCGCAAGCGTTGTCGCAACGTTGTCACAGGAGGGTGCGAATCGGGGGAGTTCGCTAGAGACGCGTTGAGACTCTTTGGGCTGGCCGCGAGGCTTTGAGATTCACTGCAAGACGACGAAATTCGGCCCTTGTCCGACTGGGGGTCAAGTGGTCGCAGGTTCAAATCCTGTCAGCCCGACACAGAGAAGTAGGCTTTGAGCTGCAGTAATGGTGTTGTGTTGCTTGGGCGGTTGCTTTAGGTGACAACCACCCTCGGGACCACAAGAGGTACGTCGGCGCGCCAAATGGACTCGTGCGGGGGAATTTCGGGCGGTTGTACCGCACGCTATGAGCGCCTGTGCTTGTTATCCGGCTCGGCCGGGGGCGGCTGTCGTTGTGCCGAAGTTGTCCGCTGGTCAAGTGCGGTGGCGCGCAGTTCTATCGGAACAGTCGCTCTCGCACGCTTCTTGTGTCGAGCCGCGTCGGGTTGATGCCGGCGCGCCGGGATCACTGTTTGGCCAGCGCGACCCGGAATTGTTCTTGCTGCGTGATGAGGTGATCGTCGTCAACGGCGTTCTCGTCGACGTCGATTTGAACCCAGTCGATTTGACCGCTGAACTCGGAGTCGGCGGAGCTGTAGTCGTCACTGACCGGTGTGCAGACATCGATGCCGACGTCTGTCTTGTCGTCCAGGGAGAACACCACGGACTGGGTCTGATCGACGCGTCCCTCGCCGACCTTGTCCCCGTCGAGGTAGAGGCAGGCGGTACCGCCCTTGCCCAGACCGCCGCCGTCGTAGCTGAACTCCATCCGAACCTGGTGTTCACCAGGCGGGATCGGTTGCGCGCCGGCAACCTTGGAGTACCGCAGCCCCAGCAGGTTGTAGCAGTACGTCGGCCTGCCCTCGTTCACGTAGAGGCTCCACCCTCCGAACAGGCCTCCCTGAGCGATGATGACGCCCCGAGCACCGTCTCGAGGAACGACGACCTGGGCGGTGACTGAGTGTGACTTGTTCTTGACGTTGATCATGATGTTTTCGCCCAGGCCGCGCATCCCTGAGAACAGCAGCTGGGTGTTGCCGCGGATCAGCTGCGGGCGTCCGGCGATCTCGGGATTGAATTTCACCGCCTTACGGTCGTCGAGGGGCAGCACGTTGTATTTGACCGCCTCAATCAAGAACAGCCGCTGCAGCTCATGCAGTTTGTCGGGCATCTCCTTGGCAAGGTCATGGGCTTGTGACCAGTCGTCGGGGCCATAGAGTTCCCACACGTCGTCGTCGAACGGGGGCAACTCGGCCATCATGATCCACGGGGTGGTGTGTTTGGTGCACGCGGTCCAGCCCCGGTGATAGATGCCGCGGTTACACACCATCTCGAAGTACTGCGTCTCCCGGAACTCGGGAGCGTCGGCGTCGTGCAGCGACGCAATCATGCTTCTCCCGTGCAGCGGCATCTGCTGGGTACCGTTGACGAAGGCCGGCTCGGGAATCCCGGCCGCCTCCAGCACCGTGGCCGCGACGTCGATCACATGGCTGAACTGGGAACGGATCTGACCCTGCGCACCAAAACCGTTGGGCCAGTGGATTATCGCCCCGTTGCGAGTGCCGCCCCAGTGGGACGCCACCTGCTTGGTCCACTGCAATGGTGTGTTCGTAGCGTGCGCCCAGCCGATCGCGTAGTGGTTGAGGGCCTCCGGCGTGCCCAACTTGTCGATCCGCGCCGCCAGGAACTCCGGTGTCTCGATGTCGGCCACTCCGTTGAGCCCGATCATCCAATTGAAGGTGCCGTTGGGTCCCGCCTCCGCCGAACCGCCGTTGTCGCCGGTGATGTAGATGATCAGCGTGTCATCGAGAACATCCAGACCTTTGAGCGCGTCCACCACCCGGCCGATCTGATGATCGGTGTGCTCCATGTAGCCGGCGTAGATCTCCATCTGGCGCGCGAGCACCGGCTTGAGCTCCTCGGGTACATCGTCCCAGGCCCCGATCTCGGGCGGCCGCGCGGTGAGCTCGGCGTCGGCGGGAATGACACCCTGCTCCTGTTGGCGCGCGAAGATCTCCTCGCGCAACACATCCCAGCCCTGGTCGAACTTCCCTCTGTACCGGTCGGACCACTCGGTGGGCACGTAGTGCGGTGCGTGGGTGCCCCCGGGTGCCAGATACACGAAGAACGGTTTGTCGGGCATCAGCGCCTTTTGCTGGCGGACCCATTCGATCGTGTGGGTGGCGATGTCGTCGTCGAAGTGATAGCCCTCTTCGGGCGTCTTGGGCGCCTCGACCGAGGTGGTGCCCTGATACAGGTCTGGTCGGTAGTAGTCGGTCTCGGCGCCGATGAACCCGTAGAAATGCTCGAAACCCCCACCGCCGGTGGGCCACTGGGTAAACGGTCCCATCTGGCTGGTCTCCCAGACCGGCACCTCGTGACACTTGCCGATGTGGGCGGTCGCATACCCGTTGAGTTTGAGGATCTCGGCCAGCGGTGCAGCCGACTTCGGGCGGATCGACGTGTAGCCCGGTGCCGACGACGCGGCCTCGGTGATCACGCCCATCCCCACGGCATGATGGTTGCGGCCGGTCAACAGCGCCTGACGGGTCGGGGCGCACAGCGCGCAGACGTGGAACCGGTTATAGGTCAGTCCGCCTGCGGCCAGGCGGTCGGCGGTCGGCGTCGTGCACGGACCGCCGAACGTGCTCATCGCCGCAAATCCCGCGTCGTCCAGAAGAATTACCAGCACGTTGGGCGCACCCTTGGGCGGTCGCAGCGGCTCGATGTGCGGGAAGCGCGCCTCCGGGTCTTTAGCGTCGTAGGTGATCAGCCCGGTGAACGGACGATCCGGGATTGGCAGCACGCTGCGACTGCCGTCGGGCGTCGGAGGGGTGAACTGAACCCAATCCGGTTGTGAAGCTTCGCCATTCGGCTTGGTCGTGACGTCGGACTCCCCGCTTCGCCTCCCCTGATTGTCCTCCTCACCGTTCGGGGAAGTTCCCATGACGCGTCTCCCTGTATGCCCTTAGCCGACGCAACGGGAATCCGCCGCGACGTGTCCTAAGGTTTCGCCCCCGCCCGATCACCGGCTAGAGCCTTTCGACCCCAGGCGGCGCTCAAGGAGTTGTGCGCTATCGGTCGAGTGTGGCCATGTGAAGTCGGATCGACGAAGAAGACTTCGAGCCCTGGCTGCCGCGATTACCCGTTGCCGTTCTCCGCCGCGGGTGGCTGCAGGATAGGAAGTAGCACGTGCTTGACCAGCGCAGCCATCGACTCGGGGTCATCCAGGCTTACGGTGCCGCCGCGGGTGAGCACCAGAGAGATTGCCAGGCGTGCGATCACCTCGGCCACCCGGTCGGGGTCGGCGGTGGCCGCACGGCCGGCCTGGATCTCGGCGCGCAGCAATTCGGCGATCAGGGACCGGTAGAGCTCGAGTGCCGGGCCGCCGTCGACCGTCAGCAGGGGCAGCAGAACCTCGGGTTCGCTGCGCAGCAAGCGATCGAACAATGGGTGGCCGCGCACAAAGCTGACGGTGAACGACAAACCGTGCAGCATGCGCTGCTCGAGAGACTCTCCGTCCTCCCACACTTTGGCGAGTTCTGCCGCGCCACGGCGGATCTCGCGTGCCACGACCACCTCGATGAGACGCTGCTTGTTCTCGAAGCGACGGAAGACGGTCACGCGCGATACGCCGGCGCGGCGTGCGACATCGTCGATGGAGGACCTTCGTATTCCGAAGTCGGCGAACTGGGCCAATGCGGCGGATGCGACACGGTCGAGCAGTTCGTCGCTGCCTGGCTTGGGTCCCGCGTCGAAGACGTCGGCTATTGACATCATAGAGATAATGATACTACAACAGTATCCTAGTATCTAAAGCGAGGTGGGAACTATGAGGCAGACCCGACTCGACGTACCGAGCTTGCGTCGTCCCGCGGCGATCAACGCCGCGCAATACTGGCTTACGCCCGATGGTTTCGCCCGCCGCTGCGAGCGGCTTGGCGACAGGTTTCAGGTCCCGATGCCGTCGACCGGGCCGTGGCTGTGCCTGACCCACCCTGACGACATCAAAAGGGTGTTCCTCGCCGACACCGATGTACTCCGGTTGGGCGCGGCGCTAGCGAAATTGGCGCCACACCAACTCGTGCTCGGCCCGACCGGGCTGACCAACGTCGACGGCGACGAGCACATGCGCCTGCGCCGTGTCCAGAACCACCCGTTCAACGGTGCGGCGCTCATGAAGTACCAGGCGACGATGGAACAAAAGACCGACGAGGTGCTCGCGCACTGGCCGTACGGTCGGTCGACAGCGGCCCAGCCGCTCATGCAGGAGATCACGTTGGCGGTGATCGTCGCGGTGGTGTTCGGGGTCACCGATCCCGACCGCGTGACACGCCTTCGTGACGCCACGCTTGCGCTAATCCGCGAGGCATATTCGCGACGCTTCCTGGTGCAGACGGTGATCGCCACCTCCCGCCAGAACGGCTGGGACCGACCGTTTCCTAGGATGCGCCGCGCGATGGCCGCGGTCGATGCGATCGTGCTGGAGGAGGTCGCCCACCGGCGCACCACCGGTGATATCGACCGCGACGACGTCCTCGGCATCTTGCTGCGCACCACAAACGATGACGGCACGCCGATGAGCGACGACGAACTGTGCGACGCGATGCGGACCCTGCTGCTGGCCGGCCACGACACGACGGCATCGACGCTCACCTGGTTGCTTGAGCGGCTCACCCGCCACCCCCAAGCCCTTTCCCGCACCGAGGCTGCTGCCCTCGACGGCGACGACGACTATCTCGACGCGGTCATCAAGGAAGCAATGCGACTCCGTCCGGTCGGGCCCATGACCGTCCGGCTGGCGGCCCAGGATTTCGACTTGCCCGGATTGACCGTCCCGGCAGGCACCATCGTCGTCCCCTACATCACCCTGGTGCAGCGCCGAGCCGACCTGTGGGAAGACCCCCTGGAGTTCCGACCGGAAAGATTCCTCAACACCACCGTCAGTACTTACGCCTGGATCCCGTTCGGCGGCGGGCGAAGACGCTGCCTGGGCGCCGCGTTCTCCCTCATCGAGGCCCGTGTCGTGCTGAGGACCATCTTGCGTGCAGCCAGACTTGCGCCAAACTCCGGACCATCGGAACGCATCGCCAGAAGCAACGTGCTCCTCGTGCCCGGGCGCGGCGGGTCTGTCCGACTCGACCGCCGCACACCTGAACGCGACCACATCCTGCTCGCTGCACATCGCCCTTCGCGCCGCTAGGCAGACTCGGCGGGTTACCGTGGCCTCGAATCCGACAGAACCGGATCGATCACCTGACGAGACGACTATCTCGCGTAGCGGCCGGAAGGCAACGAATGTCGAATGACCGGATCATCGCGTTGAGGTCTGAACGCGACGACGTCCTGGACTACTGCCGCGATCTCACAGAAGAGCAGTGGAATGTACCCAGCCTGGCCGCCGGCTGGCGAGTGCGTGACGTCATCGCCCACATGGGCGCAAGTTGCCGAGTCCTGTTCGGTCCCGGCGTATTTCAGGTGATGCGGTCCGCGGACATCGAATGCACCAACGAGGACTTGGTCGATCCGCGCCGGGATTGGCCAACCTATCGCGTACTCGCTGATTTTGCGCGCTGGAGCAACGTCGCGGCGCTTGCCTTCGGGGTGGCCACCCGCGGGCCACTCGGAAAGATCACGCTTCCACTCGGCGCCATCGGCCGGTACCCGGCTCGAGTTCTGCCGTGTGCGTTGGTATTTGACTGGCACACCCACTTGCACTACGACATCGCCCCGGCCCTGGATAAGCCCGCGCCACCAACGGATGACCGCCGTCTGAGGGCGACCTTGGAGTGGATGTTGGCCGGCATGGAGCAGATGAATCAAGCACAGATGAAATGGGTCGACCGCCCGATCACCCTGACGTTGACCGGTCTTGCGGGCGGCAGTTGGCAGATCAGGCCGAGCGGCAATGGACGCCTCGCCGTCACGCCGGCGTCCAATACCGATTCCGCCGCCTGCATCGAGGGCGCTTCGGTCGACTTTCCTGCCTGGGCGACCACTCGCACCTCGTGGCGCGACAGCGATCTCGCCGTCACCGGAGACCGCGCCTACGCCACACGATTCCTCGACGCGCTCAACATCATCTAGTGCGCGATCGTTCCGCTCATCGCAGGGAGAATCGGAAGTAATTGGCGTATCCCTGCCGTCTCCATTCCCGCACCATGCTGACGCTGGGCAGAAAGAACGGATCGGGGACGCGGAAACCGAGCACGGTCGGCTTGTCCAGGCCGTAACGCGTCATGTGCAGCACGGCGTCGAGGATCGGCACCGCGGGTTGATAGTCGTAATCGAGTCGTCCTCTTCCGAACAGCTCGCCGATCAGTCGTGACATCGTCTCGGGGCTGCGGGTGACGCCGTGAACGTCCGGATGTGCACTGGCCCACTGTTGTGCGGCATCGTCGGAGGCGAAGAAGCTGTTGTAGTCGCACCATCCGACCATGCGTGCGGGCAGGGTTCGCAGCGGGTAGCCGAGGTGGACCCGCAGGGTTGCGGGCGAATAGTCCAGAATCGTGCCGTCGCGTCCCCGTATCTCGACGGGTTCTCCCGTCTGCCGGCAGACCGACCGGACGATCACCTCTTTCCCGGGAAACTGTGCCGAGATGGAGCACGCTTCCACTGCGCATTCAGCGAACCATTTCTGCTCGCCGGCCACCCAGACCTTGTAGTGGTTCTTGAATGCGGCGAACGGGCGGGCATACATGATCTCGCCCAGCGGTGGCAGCGGTTCGTCGAGGACTTCCCCTTGAAACTGCATCAGTCCGGCGTGGGCGGAGTCCTGCCGGGCGAGAGACGCTGCGGCCTCGAGGGTCTTGAACTCCTCGGCGAGCGTCTCCGGCGACAGGTCGAGTTCTCGACACAACGCGGCACTGGTGGGAACGACGCCCTCGCCGCGGGTGTGGTCCATGATGGTCTTTCGGACCTGTCGGGAGCGCTCGGACAATTCGGCCATCATCGTGCTCCCTCGGTATACGGTTCAACGGTGCTCGGGTCGGAGCGCCCCGTGATTGAGTTGGCGAGCTGATCGGCGACGTGATGGGCCCACGCGGCGATCGCCAATGAGGGTGGCGCGCCGACAGCGGCGGGCAGCGCCGCGGCGTCGGCGACGAAAAGGCCTGGGTTGCCATAGATTTCACCGCGGTGATCCACGACGCCATGCCGAGCATCGGGTCCCAGGCATGCCCCACCCCAGGCGTGAACGGTCAGTGGTTTATGCCGACGCAGCGCGCGTAGCCCGCTATCGGCCTCGAATGCGTCCAAGCCCTCAGCGATCCGATCAAAGACCGGCTCTACGGTCTTGTCGTAATCAATCTCGACACGGCCTCGCTGCCAGTGCGCTGACGCCGTCCCTGAGTCAGCGCCCATGCCGAAGGCGAACATCAGCCGGTGCAGCCGGCGCTGCGCCCAGCTTGGCAGCGGGAGGGTGTCTAGTCCGCTCGGCGAAGCCAGCCCGAAGAACGGCGAGCGTGCGTCGTCGACCTTGAATTGGCCGAGGACGGGCAGTGCCGGCAGCGTTGGGAGGTCTGCGGAGTTCTTGAAGCAGACCCCGATCTCGTCCCCGTTGCCGCCGAACGTAGCACCCAACGATGGCATCGCGGCCAGATCATTGTGTTGTTGGCCTTCGAACAGCAGTCGCAGCGTGTTCATGGTGCCGGCGGCGAGCACCACCCGTTGCGCCTGCGCCGTGCCAGTGATGTTGCCGCGCAGATCGCGGTAGTGGACGGCGTATCCGCCTGCGGCGCAATCCGGTTCGCGAACCACCCGAATAACCTCGGATAATGCGCGAACGGTGACGCCCTTGTCGAGGACCGGGGCGAGATAAGCCACGTCGACCGATGATTTCGCGCCACCTTTGGACCCCAGCAGGCTGTCCCCGTCGAACGCGCAGAACCGGCGCTGCACGCCGGAATCGTTCCGATGCAATCGGCCGGCGTCGGCGTCGGATTGCGGGTACAAATAGGCAGCCTCGGGCTGCGGATCCGCGGGCTGACACCGTTTGCCGGGCAACCCGGGCAGCTCAGTCCACACGCTTGTCGGAACAGGATGCTGACGGGTCAGGCGAGTGGCGCCCAGATCCGTCCGGATCTTCCCGTAGTACCGGGAGATCTGGTCACCGCTCAGGTCGGGGTGACGGTTGTCCCAGTAGGTCGAATCGTCTGGCTCGACGAGCAGGCCCAACCAGCCGTGACTGCCGCCGCCTACCCCCGAGACGCAGACCACGTCGATTCCGGGATAGCTGAATACCTCGTACATCCCGTGCTTGTTGACCAGCACGCCGCGACGAGGAGCCGCGATGAGGTCCCGCACCAACGCAACAACGCGAACTCGCAGCCGGCGCAGGTAACCTCCAGTGAGTCCCTTTATGGCGCTGTGCCCGACATGGATGCCGCGGAGTGCATGCGTCATGAACCGCGTGCCGTAGGGGAACGGGGAGCGGTCGGGGATTCCAAGCCCGCGTACAGGCAACGAGTCGCGCCACGGGCCCCGTTCGAGCACGAGCACATTCAGCCCGGCACGGGACAGGCGATTGGCCGCAATGCTCCCACCGAAACCGCTCCCAACGACCACCACGTCATAGGACTCGTCCGGCCGCGTGTCGGGTGACTGCTTGGTTTTCGCCACCGCAGATCGCCTCCTTGGGTAATCGGTTTCGCCACCTGAGCTTACTCGATGTGAACAGACGCTAGGTCCAGATTCGTAACCTCGCTCACGTAGAGACTCACAGTCGTTGAGGCAAGATGCATCTATCCACACGGGTTACCCCTTGCAATGGATCGCGTAGGTGGTGTCTACTAAGTGAATTGTGTTTAGTCTCGATGGAGTGTCGATGAGCAGACGCGTTGCCGTGACTGCCGCGGAAATGGCCCCCTCTCCACGGTGATATACGAGTTCGATCCCGCCGTGCAGGCGGTCACAGCTGCGGCGAACCGGAGGCAGACATGTATCTGACCCAATCGCTGCATCGGAACGTGCAGCAAGATCCCGACCGGCCAGCGACGATTTGCCGCGAACGTATCCGCTCAGCGGCAGAATCAGCCGATCGCGTTGCCCGACTGGCCGGCGGCCTGGTAGCTGTCGGCGTGCAACGAGGGGATCGCGTAGGCATTCTCGCCCTGAACTCAGACCGCTACCTGGAGTACTTCCACGCAGTGCCATGGATGGGAGCCGTGGTCAACCCGGTGAATATCCGGTGGAGTCCTGCCGAGATCGCCTACTCGCTGGCCGAATCCGATACGAGGGTGCTATTTGTCGACGACACCTTCGCGCCGATGATTCCGGCACTGCAAGAACAGTTTTCGGGCCTGTCGACCGTCATCTACTGCGGGGACGGTCAACTGCCGGGCGGCGCACTGGGCTACGAAACAATGATCGCCGACAGCGCGCCGATCGAAGACACCCGGACCGGCGGTGACGAGTTACTCGGGGTGTTCTACACCGGCGGGACCACCGGTCACCCCAAGGGCGTGATGCTCTCGCACAACAACCTGCTCATATCGGCGCTCGGCAGCTTGTCGTCGGGCCACTTCGTCAGCCCGGGTGGCCGGCTGCTGCACAGCGCACCGCTGTTTCATCTCGCGGGCATTGCGGCATGGACCGCCGGATGCCTGGTCGGCTCCACCCACGTGATCCTGCCGATGTTCAATGCCGCTGAGGTGACGGACGCCATCAGTGAGTACGCCATCACCGACGCCCTGCTGGTGCCGACAATGGTGCAGATGCTGGTCGACGATCCGGCTGTCGGCGACAAGGACCTGTCCAGCCTTCAGCATCTGGTGTACGGGGCGTCGCCGATTTCGGAAGCGGTGCTGGAACGCGCTCGCGCGGTGTTTCCCGCCGCCGGCTTCACCCAGGCGTACGGCATGACCGAGTTGTCTCCGGTGGCCACGCTGTTGACACCGACCGATCACGACAACCCCGCACTCCGCCGATCCGCCGGCCGGGCCGCGCCGCACACCGAGGTCCGCATCGTCGATTCTCACGACTCCGACGACCACGAGGTACCCCGCGGCGTAGTCGGCGAGGTTGTCGTTCGCGGTGACAACGTGATGCTCGGCTATTGGAATCGACCTGACGACACCGCCGCGGTAGTCCGCGATGGTTGGATGCACACTGGCGACGGCGGCCGGATGGACGAGAACGGCTACGTATACATCGTCGATCGGATCAAGGACATGATCATCACCGGCGGTGAGAACGTGTACTCCGCCGAAGTCGAGAACGCGCTGGCGAGCCACCCGGCCGTGGCGGCCTGCGCGGTCATCGGGGTGCCCGACCCGGAGTGGGGTGAACGCGTCCACGCCATCGTCGTACTGCTGCCCGGCAAGCAGGCCACGGAGGAACAGATCCGCGCGCACTGCAAAACGCTGATCGCCGGATACAAGGCGCCTCGAAGCGTGGAATTCGTCGACGCTATGCCAATGTCCGGCGCTGGCAAGATCCTCAAACGCGAACTGCGCAAAAAATATTGGAGCGTGGATGCGAACCAAGTCTCCTGACCGAGGGCCGACATGACAGCCGGCTCCGTACGGCAATCTCCTGCGCGCCCGCCGCGCGGCACCCGCCCGGCGAACCGTCGCCAGCTGATCCTCGACGCGGCCCGAGATCTGTTCTCCCGCAAGGGATACGCCGGGGTCGCCATGAGCGATGTGGCCGACGCCGTCGCGATCGGACCGTCGGCGCTGTATCGGCATTTTCACAGCAAGCAAGACTTGCTCGCCACCGTCGTGGCTCACGCGGTCGACACCCTCAGCGATGCACTCACTGCAGCCGAAACCGAACCCTCGTCCGACGTTGCCGCCGCGCTGGCCGCGGTGGTCCTGGAGCATCGCGGCGCGGGCGTGCTGTGGCAGCGCGAGGCACGACAGCTCGCCCCAGCCGACGGCGCGAAATTTCGCGCCACCAGTAGGCAGATCGCCGCGCGGTTCGCCGCACTCATCCGCATACGACGACCCGGCCTCGGTACGGCCGAAGCGGACATGCTGGCCTGGTCAGGCCTGGCGGTGGCCACCAGCGTCTCGCTGCACAGCCTGGAACTGCCCGAACCCGAATTCACCGCGCTGCTGGCCGAACTGATCTCCACCGTCATCGACGCGCCGATATCGCCGTTGATACCCCGGGGCGCCGACGTTGCCAACGCCCGGACGCTGCGGACACAATCCCGTCGGGAAACGATCCTGACCGAAGCGACAAGACTCTTCGCGACCAACGGATTCGCGGGAGTAAGCACTGACGACATCGGTGCCAGCGTCGGCATCAGCGGTCCCAGCCTCTACAACCATTTCCCGGCGAAGTCCGACATTCTGGCCGCGGCGATGTTCCGCGGGGACGAGTGGCTCCGCATGGACATGCACCGGGCCTTCGCGACGGCATCCGATGCCCGTGACGGACTCACCCGGCTGCTCGCAAGCTACTGTTCGTTCGTCCTCGACAACCCGCACCTGGTCCAAGTCCTTGTGTCCGAATCCGGGCACCTACCCGAGCCGGAACGTCATCGCGCCCGAACCGCCCAGTACGCCTACATCGCTGAATGGGTCACGCTCATGCGGAAAGTCCACCCGCAATGGGACACCGTCCCCGCGCGGATCCGAGTCCAAGCCGTCCAGACCATGATGAACAACATTGCGTTGACCCCTCATCTGCGCCGCTTTGCCAACACGGAATCCGTCCTGGTGACCATCGGCGCCGAGATCCTCGCGATCAGCGCCCACGTTCCCAACCAACTCGGCCGGCCCGGTGAAACACCTCAACACAACGGCACCTCCGAAGAGGCGGCCAGAACGGAGAAACTGCGATCATGACGCGGAAACAGACTCAAGAAGTTAGCGCAGCGACGACAGCAGTAGCGAGGAGCGCGCCTGCTTTCACGGCGCTTGAGTTCGTTCGCGCGACTGGGACGCTGGCTCGCCGGTGGCGTGAAATCTACGAGATTTGGGGACGCGACCGAGTCGATCCTGCGTTCCGTGAAGAGTTGATGGTCGCGGTTGCCAGGGTCAACTCGTGCCGGTTCTGCAGCTATATGCACCGAGAGTGGGCGTTGCGCGTGGGACTCCCGGAAGACGAGTTGGCCGCGCTCGAGGGGCTGGATGCCGACTCGTTCGACGCGCGCCGATGGGCGGCCATCGCCTACGTTCAGGCGTTCGACGGATCAGATTTACGGACCGTGCCCGACCCGATTGACACTCACTTCCAGGCGCTCTACGACGCGCGGGAACAGCACGACATTGCGGTGATTGCAAGGGTGATGACATGGGCGAACCGGGCTGCGAACACGATCGACTCACTGCTGGCCCGTCGCCGGGGAGAGCCGCTCCCCAACAGGCGGGCACGCGATGACTACATCGTCGGAGGCTTAGGGCTGCTCGCCCTGATCATTCCCGCGTGCGTTGTGGCCGGATGGCGGCGCACAACGCCGCTTGGGGTCATGCGGGATTTCACCTCGTTCTCCGAGACCTTTCTGGAACGGAACGCACCATCGAGCTAATCCGCTCTGGAGCTGCCGACCGATCAACTGTTGTGCCCGCCAGGGGAGTACCGTCGTCTCGCACCGTGAGCTGACGACAGTTATGACGACAACGATGACGACAGTCGGGCTTCCCGGCACCTCCACGTACACAACAAATGAATTCGTATCGTGCCTTGTCAAATCATCGGCCTCTGCCTACGGATCAACAGGTTACGGTTTCGACGCCCTTCGGCCGTGCTCAAGCTTGAGGCTTCTCTGCCACCGCTTGCCTTCGCGTTTGGCGAGGCGGCGGAGACGCGCTGCAACCCTCGATCTGACGACGGTCTTGACAGTCGCCGTCCCAGCGACTTCGCCTGCAGGACCATTTGCCGCCGACCTTGCCTGGTGACGGCAGTCCGCCCGCTCCTGGCAGCGTGGGAGTCACGGGTTCGAGCACCGTTAGCTCCACCGTCCGTAAGGGCTTCGGCAGACAAACAAATTCTAAGGCTGACCCGCTCGGTGTTCTTACGCCGAGTCGTACGACGGTGAAAGCTCCCAGCAAATAGCGCAGATGGCCGGGAACCGACGGCTCCGGCGAGGACGTTGTCACTGCGGTGTCACAGCTACGTGCGAATTCGGAGAGTTGACGGGGGACAGCTTGAGACGGATTCGACTGGTCAGACTGGATCGAGAGTCATTGCGAGACAACCAAATTCAGCCTATGTCCGACTGGGGGTCAAGTGGTCGCAGGTTCAAATCCTGTCAGCCCGACCAAGAGAAGTAGGCTCTGAACTGCGATAACGGAGCTAATCTGCTCAAGGGTTCGATGAGGCGACGACCGACCGGTGGGACCAGCCGGGTGCCGGCGGCGCACTCAATGGACTCGTGCGGGGGTGCATTGGGCCGATCGACCGCACGTCATGCACGCTAAGCGCGCCTGTACACGTTGTGCGGCTTTGGCCGAGGCCGGTGTCCTAGTACCGAAGTTGACCGCTGGTCGAGTGGGGTGGTGGCACGCAAGTCCTATCGGCGTCTTGCGCGGGTCAGGGAACCCATCTTGAGGTTGTCAGCGCGGCGGCCTTGGCCCGGCGCCGTTCGGCGACTGCTCGGCGCGCTTCGCGAAGCCGCTGGCGAACGACTTCCGGGTCGTCCTCAGCATGGCTGAAGCTTTCAGTTCCCGCCGAGAGCCCTACGCGCCAATAATGCTGCCGCAGGACTCACGATATTTCGCCGCGCCCGGGTGACGGGCTGGTCGGTCACGTTGATCAGGACTTCGTAGGCGGGGAGTTGGCGCAGGGGCGATTCCGAGATAGATCGACCGTCGGAGTAGCGCCAGCCGAGTTCGGCCAGCAGCGCAGTCATCTTGTCGAACGGCAGTTTGGAACCGGCCGAAGCCGCCGCAAAAGCCAGCATAAGCAGAGTGGCCTGTGCCTCAAACGTATTTTCGGACTTGGGAATCAGCCGAACGGCCAGATGCTCCCACAGTCTATCGGGGTCACGCTGGGCCGCTACGCCGGCCTTGGTCAGCAACAGGGTGCCCTTGTGCTTGCGCAGCAGTCCCAACGACTGCACGCCTTCGCGGAACCGCAGCAGTGGGTAGCATTGGATCTCGCGATTGCGCTTGCCGATCCAATCATTCATTGCGGGAACGACTTTGGAGGCTTCCTCGACGTCGGCCGGTTTGAGATAACCAGCGGTCGTCAGCGGAATGCCACCGCAATGGGCCCGGTCCAGGAACCACTGATACGCCCGCAGGTTGTCGGCCACCGCGACGATGTCCAGCGGCCTTGAATCAGCCAGCGTGAGCGCCACCTCGGTCAGATCGTCACCGTGCGGGGCGTAGGCGAGACGATGGACCAGGTCGACCAGGCGCGTGTCGATGCCAGCTTCACGCAATACGAAGTACGCGCCGGCGAAGCCCTTGTTGACCCGCTGCGGCTCGAAGAGCGCAGGGTCGGCAAGCACCTCGGCGAGGCTGTCGGCATCGACCAGATGCCCGCAGTCTTCTGGCGGCGCGGCGCGCTCACCGTCGACGACAACCGCTGCGGGACAGTCGCTCTCGGCGGGAAGAACTTCTTCGAGACGCAGCGTCAGCTCCCAGTTGTCGCCGTAATCGTATAGGTAGTGCAGGACATCGCCGGGCTCACTGAGGGTTTCGTCGAGTCGAGTCTCGGCGGCGGGCAGGCCGTCGTCGTCTTCGGGCCACTCCTTGTTGTCCACGTCGTACGGGCACAGGAACAGCTGGCTATGGTGGTCGAATCCGCCGCCGCCGAGTGAGAAGCGATGCAGGTGCGAGTCGGTCCAGTCGAACGCCACCTGCAGGACCTGGTGCAGCAGGTCCAGTGTCAGGTTCGAGCGCAGGTCCAGCCGTCGCCAGATCGGTGGATCGCTGTCATTGAGGTGCGCCCGGACCCGGTAGACGACGACATCACGCCGTCGCGCGCGACGCAGATCGGGCCGCGACACCGGTTCCGGTACCAGACGCAGGTACGGGCGCTCGCTCATGCCGCTCACCTTAGAGCTGTCGCCGAGTCGATCGGGCACCATGTCGGTATGCCGTTGTCGGAGAGGGCGCTGCTCAAGGTGGCCGGTGACCGGAGCTACGCCCGAGGCGAAGACTATGTCCGATACGTCCGAGGGTTGCGGACGACAGCGGTGAGAGCCTACGCGTCGGTCCAGGCCAAGCGGGTCTACACCGTGGAGCTCGACTGGTCCGGTCCGCAACCTGATGGTTTCTGCACGTGCCCGCACGCCGCCGACGGTCACTTCTGCAAGCACCTGGTCGCGGTCGGACTCGCCGTGATCGACAGCTGCGCCGTCGCCGACGCCACTCGGGTGGCATCGGCGCTGGAAGCGACCGTGCAAGCGATGGACGTCGACGAGCTTCGCGAACTCGTCATGACCCTCGCCCAGCGCGACGGCGAAGTGCGCCGCATGCTGGAGGTTCGCGCCACGGCCGCATCCGGTGACGACACCACCGCGAAAGCCGAGTTCGAAGCCTATGTGCGAAACGCCCTGGAATTGCGCGGATTCGTCGACTATCGCGAGTCCTACGCAGTCGCGGAAGGCGCCAGCCAAGTACTCGACGAACTCGAGAATCACCTGAATGGAGGGTCCGCCGAAATCGTACGGCCCGCCCTGCTGTGCGCGTTGACGCTGCTGCGCACGATCACCGAGCAGGCGGACGACTCGTCGGGTGCGATTGGCGCTGAATGCGAGCGGGCTGCCGACCTGTACGCGCAGGCATGTCGATTGGGTGAGCCAGACCCAGCCGAACTCGCACGGTGGCTGGCGACTTTCCGTGCCACCTCGCCGGGATGGCCGACGCTGCTGCTTGCGGATTTCGTCGACGCGTTCGACGACCATGCGCTCGCGATCTACCGCGCGGCGGTCGCGGACTTGGACCGCCAGCACGCAGGTCGCGACCAGTGGAGCCGGTTTGAAGTCGACGCTATGTTGCTGGAGCTCGCCGATCACGACGGCGATGTCGATCGGGCTGTCGACCTGCTGAACGAACGAGAGCACCGCCAGTACGGGGCGATCATCGCCCGCTTGCGGGAGGCCGGACGTGACGACGAGGTAGTGAACTGGATCGATCGGGCGGTTGCCGAAGGGCGAGCCAGCAGTCAAGGCGGCGGTAATGGCTATTGGCTGAGCCCGTCCGACGTCGCCGACACGTACCGGGGAATCGGCCGCATCGACGATGCGATCGCCGTTCTGCGTGCCGATTTCGTCCGGCAGCCTGCGGTCCACGCCTATCGGTCACTGCTGGACTTTGCCGCCACGATCGATCGCGCCGATACCGAACGCGCCTGGGCGCTCGACCACGCGCGAGAATTGGCTGGTGGCCCACGGCGCGGGGTCGGTCCTGGTCCAGCTCTCGCTGAGCGAGGGAGACGTGGACGCCGCCTGGGAGGCCGCCGACCGCTATGGTCCCGGCTGGGCATGGCAGGAACTCGCTACGCAAGGCGCCGAGGCTCGGCCGGTAGCCGCTGCAGATCTGTACCGACCGCAGCTCGAGAACGACCTGCAGCGTCCCAACACCAGGCTCTACCCGGGCATTGCTGCAACGCTGGTAACGATGGCCGAGCTGTATGAAAGAGGCGGTCGCAGTTCTGATTTCGCGTTGTACATCGCCAAGGTCCGGCAAGACTACGGCAGGCGCCCCTCGCTGATGAAGGCGCTCCAAGCGAAGGGGCTCTGAGCGACCTCACTCGCTGGGCCGGCGTGTGAGGAGCACTGGCTGCGTCGACCTCACCTGTGTAGGGACATCGCCGATCCGGGACCGCCATTCTTGCTGGCGTACTTCCGCCGCAATTAACTGTCGCCAGCGCTCCCCGAGCGCTTTGGCCGCGGTGGACACCTTCATGACCAGACGACGCTCGCGGTTGGTGACGGGAACGAAGTGGTAGTGCTCGTAGAAGGATTGTGTCTCGTCGTCTATGGCATCAACGACGATGAGCCGGCCGCCGCCGATTTCCGATGCGGCGACAGCTTTGCCTACTGCGTCGAGGAGCAGCTGCTCGCCATATCCTTGACCTCGCAGCGAGGTGTCGATCGCCAGGCGGGCAATCAAGTATCCGGGTATGCGGGAATAGCCGCCGGCCATGGATCCCGAGACGCCGTCGTCGTTGCGTACTACTTCGGTGGGGCAGATGGCGAAATAGGCGCTGACTTTCTGTTCGCCGAGCGGGGTCCACACGTAGACGTGCGCGACTCCGCTGCTGTCCGCGCGACGGGCATGGGCGATGAGCCAGGTATTCAGCGACTCCTTACCGCAGTCGAATCCTTCCAGCGTGTGGGCGTCAGTGAGTCGCGCGGACTCGAACATTGTTCAACGCCTTGTGAAGACCGCTGGTTTGCGCGCGGCTGCCGCCAGCCGCGGCGCGTCGTCAGCAGCATCGAGCGAGGACATCAGCTTGTCGAACTGTTCGGGCTCCATTGCCGTTACCAGCTCCTGACGCAGGATGTCTTCGGCCCGTTGCATCGCAGCTTTCCGCACGAACTCCGACGTCTGCTCATGGACAAGGTTGGCGGCGCGTTGGATGCGGTCCAAGGTCGCTTGCTCCGCGCGAAGCTCGATGCGCTTCGTTTTGACTGCCACAGCGACACCTCCTTCTTCCCTCGGTCATCTCTGCTCGCAGCTGTCGATCACTTCATTGTACGGTGAATGTACGTACACGGCTAGTGAGGGTTGCGGCCAGCGCTGGGGACCACCCAGGGACCACACGTCATGCACGATGCCGAACGACGTGCACGTCCGTGAACGTCACACACCACGCCCCGACCCACGGAAACCTCCGGTGACCTGGGAAAACGCGCTACCGCTACTTCCTGGGGGAGCAGTGGCGGCCCGAACAGTAGGTCAGACGCCGCAGCGTGACGCCTGCAACTGCGATTGGGTTCCACGGTGTCGAGCACCGTTCAGCTTCCACGGATTCCAAGAATTCGCCAAGGCGTCTGCCGCATGGTTGCGACACCACGAAACCTCAAGCGAGGAGGGAAAATCATGAGCTACAACGTGAAGACGATCGCCGCTGGGGCGCTGCTCTCGGCCGGTGTCGCGATGGCGGGGTTGGTCCTGGGCGCAGGTACCGCCTATGCAGATCCTGGCTTCATAGAGCCGGTTGGGCCGTACCAGTGGTGCCCGGGGGGACGGCCCACAACCCTCGATTGGGACCACAGCATCTGCCATACGTTCTGGATAGTGGCCCGCGGGCACGGCAACGTTGACGGTACTACCGTTGTCAGTGACGGTGAGCCCCTTGACAACATCTGGGAGGGGCCCAATCCGCCGCGGGTACCTGAAGGTCCGTGCTTCGCCATGTGGCTTCCGGCCCCTTGCCCCAACGGCTGACGGCACAGATCGACCCGACACCCACCAAGGGGTGTCCACCGGCCGCGGACAGCCCTTTCTCAGAACAAACCAACCCTGAAATGGTTCCCGCCACCGCGGGGGTTGGGTGGCGGGCCGAACACTTGATAGACGGACGCGAAACGCTCTGAGCTACGGGACTAGTCACCCATGGGCACGCGTTGACTCACTGATCGAATCTGGGGGTCAAGTGGTCGCAGGTTCAAGTCCTCTCAGCCCGACGCAGGTCAGGCCGTATTTCTTGCACCGTGCAGCGTGGAACCCCGCCGCCTCGGATTGTTGGTGCCGCACGACCGACACCAGCAAGCTACGGCGGTCAGCTCCAGTTCTTGTACTCCGCGCAGATGCAGTGATGGTCGCCGTAGGACATGTCGCGGCACGCGCCGTGGCCTTCCTCGCCTTCCTGGCGAGTCTTGGCGTGGCCCTTCTTCGGGTCGAGATGCACATTCAGGTCGTGATGCTCTTTCGGGTGACCGCAGACCTTGCAGTACGTCGTCGTCGCTTCAGTCATTTGTCATTCCTTTCGCCCTTCGGCCGCTGTTTCCACCCTGCGCTTCGGGCAGCACACGCAGTAGGGACTTTCGCCCCCTTGGCCAGCGGATTACGTCATTCCAACCGACGCGTCGCAACTCGGCGTGGATTCGAAGAGTTGACAAGCTGACCCAAGTTTTCCGTCGCTACGTACTGGGCCACCCGAGTGCATCGAACACAGCGACGGGATTGAGGTAGTCGCGCCAGTGCGCTATTTCCTGGTCACGAATGGTGATGACCGAGACGAATCGGTTGGCGTAAGGGCGGTTTCCCTCCACGGTGTGGCCTTCAGATGCGTATTCGAGTATGGCGACACCCTTGGCGGCGTCGTGGTAGACGGCCAAGTCGAAGCAGCGGTCGAGTTGGATCGCGTTTCCATAGGGCCGATACAGCTCGGCAAGGGCTTGGCGTCCCTCGACGCGTGGCGGGTAGCCCGGCACGGTGATCACATACTCGGTGATGACGTCCTCGGCCATCAGGTCGAAAAAGTGCCCTGGATCGACAAGGCCCTCCAGGCCTTGCTCGATGATCCGGAAGAACGGGTCGAGCGCGGTGAAATCACTCAGGTTCGCGATGGGGGTCTTCATCCTTGCTTTCCTAACTTTGGTTGTGGTGGAACTACTTCCACGCAGAGGTCGCTTGCCCGGCGAAGTCGGCGAAGCTTATCGGTGAGCGTCCGGTGACGGCCAGCACGTCGTTGTTGGGGCGTGATCCGTTGCCGCTGGCGACCGTTGAAGACCTGACCCTGGTGCGGGGAGGCCCGGACCATTTCATCGCCCACGAGCCGGGTGCGCCATGCGCGCTGCCCGAAGACTTCGTATCGCTACCCGCTGACGAGGAAACAACGTCCCCGGAACGCACCTCGATCTTCCTTTGCGGCGCTTACCGATTCGCCGGCGACATCGGCCAAGGCCTGGTCGACGCGCTTCCCCCCGTGCTGTCACTGCCAGCCAGCATCGACGATCCCGTCCACACAGTGGTCGCGCTGCTGTCCCGGGAGATGCTCCACGAGCAGCCCGGCAGGCAAACGGTGCTCGACCGACTGCTCTACGTGCTCGTCGTCTTCGGCCTCCGAGCCGGACTGAATCGCAGCCCCAACCCGCCGTCGTGGTTTCGCGCCGCAGTCGATCCTCGCCTGGCGCCTGCCCTGCACGCATTGCACGCCGAACCCGAACGTTCCTGGACCGTCGAGGAACTCGCCGAGCGGGCCCACACGTCACGCGCGACTCTTGCGCGCACGTTCCAGCAGGTGCTCGGACAGACACCCATGAAGTACCTGACCGACTGGCGCATGACGATCGCCCGCGACCTGTTACTCACCTCCGAGGCATCACCCGAGCAGATCGCCACCCAGGTCGGCTACGGCTCCGTATACGCGTTCACCACCGCCTTCCAGCGACACCACGGCCAGCCACCCCGGCGATGGCAAACCGCTGCACAGACCGCCGCCGCCAACCAGTCCACGCATCCTTGAAGCCGGCCCGCCCATTACCGCTGAGCTCAATCACACGCACCAGTTGCATTCAAAATGTAGGGAAACACCTCATATCTCCGCCGACGGAGCGTCCCTAACCTTCCTTAGAAGTGCCATTGAGCAGGGTCGGGTCGGATGAGTAAGGAGTTTTCCATGAAGGGCATGCGTCTAGCTGCTTTATCTCTGGTGGCCGCCGCCGGCGCGCTCGGCGTGGTCGTCGCACCCGGTCTCGCGCATGCCGACGACGGCTGCCCGGACAACTTGGTGCTGCGCGGCGCCGGTCCGAATGACAACGTGTGCGTCCGGGCGCGGACGCGCATTGTGGTCATCCGGGAGAACGACGCCGCACCGAGCCTTGTTGAGCCCGGCGGCGGGGCCTACGGACCGCAGACGTGCAAACAGGGTTACGTCTGGCGGGAGGCCTTCGACGGGGACACGGTCTGCGTCACACCGGAGCGGCGCACAGAGACCTTGGCACAGAACGCCGATGCGCCAAGGGCGAACGCCAGCCCCGCGCCCGCTGTACCACCGGCCGGTGATCCGGCTCAGCCACAGCCGCCCGCGCCCGATTGCTTCCTGATCTTCTGCGGATAGGTCATTCGGACAATCGTTTACAGCCTTGTCGCAGGCTTCTCACAGCTAGGTCCGTCTCCTGACGCCGGTGGCGGACAGGTTGCAAGGCTTCGCGTTTCGGGCCGGCAGTGACTTCTCGGGATCGGTAGCAAGATGCGCGCATGAGACCAAACCCGAATTGACGCCGGTTCGGCCTTAGCGAGAATGCGGAAAAACCGTCGACGTGATGATCACAGAACCGGCAGTTCAGAGATGGTTTCGTTCAGCCCCGACCCGCGGATCTAGGCGCCATGCGAGTTGCACCCGGTCTGGCGAACCGGCTTTTATGTGTAGTTGTGACCGAGATGAATCGTCGCAGCGCGATGTTGATGATGGGGTTCGGCCTGGTGGCGGCACCCGCTCTCACCGTCCCGAGGGCTCAGGCCACTCCGCCGCTGCCACCCGCCGCGCCGCCAGGTGGTCCGAGCTACATCTTCCAGGATGAGTTCGACGGCCAGGCAGGTTCCGCCCCTGATGCATCGAAGTGGGAGGTGGCGACGGAGCGCGAGTCGATGCAGGACCCGACGTTCTGGGAGCTACCCGAAAACGTCGGCCAGTACCGCGACGATCGCCGAAATGTGTTCGTCGACGGCAAGTCCAACCTCGTTCTTCACGCCGCGAAGGACGGCAAGACCTATTACAGCGGCAAGGTCTTCGGGAAATGGCGGGGTGGCATCGGCCACACCTGGGAGGCCCGGATAAAGCTGAACTGTCTAACCGCGGGATGTTGGCCCGCGTGGTACATGGCCAACAACACCCCGGACGTCGGCGGCGAAATCGACCTCATGGAGTGGTACGGCAACGGCAACTGGGCCGCGGGAACCACGGTCCACGCGAATTTGAACGGCGGAGAGCACGTCAGCCACGGGATCACCGCGGACAGCGCTTGGCACACCTGGCGCGTCCAGTGGGATGACGCCGGTATGCACTTCTGGAAGGACTACGTCGACGGCGCGCAACCATATTTCGACGTTCCCGCGAAGTCCCTGCCGGACTGGCACTTCAACGACCCCGGCTATCAGATGTTTCCGATCCTGGGTCTCGCCGTTGCCGGCTCCGGTGGTGGCGATCCCGGACCGGGAACCTATCCGGCGGACATGCTCATCGACTACGTGCGCGTCTGGTAGCAGTCGACGCGGTCACACCATCAGGGCGGTGATCGCGTCGATGTCGGCCGGACTCGGCATCCCCCAGCCCGGCTTGTAGCCGAACAGATCGTCGACCTGCACGCTTTGCAGGTCGACGTCGAGAAGCTCGATGGCATCGAGCGGCACCAGCGCAGGATGGACCGTGCCGCACGCACGCGCCAGGCACAGCAGTTCGAAGCGCAGCGTGGCCAGATAGTTGGCGCAGCGCACCGATTTGAGATCCGGGTCCAGGCCGTGCTGCAGCCATTGTGACTGCGTGGCAACGCCAGAGGGACAGCGGCCGGTGTGGCAGCGCTGAGCCTGGATACAACCGATGGCGAACATGGCGGTCCGGGCGACGTTGATCATGTCGCAGCCCATGGCCATCGCCAGAAGGGCGTTCTCGGGGGTGCCCAGCTTCGCCGAACCGATGAACACCACGTCATGGTGTAGATCCTGTTCGGCGAATGCCGCGTAGACCCGGGGCATGGCCCATTTGAACGGCAGGGCGACGTGGTCGCTGAAGACCAGCGGCGCCGCGCCGGTGCCGCCCTCACCGCCGTCGACGGTGACGAAATCGACACCTCGGCCGGTGCGCGCCATCCGTGCCGCCAAGTCGGGCCAGAAGGACTCCTGTCCGACCGCGGATTTGATTCCGACGGGCAGCCCGGTCTCGGCGGCGATGCTTTCCACCAGGTCCAGCAGACCATCGACGTCGTGGAACGCCGAGTGCCCGGCGGGGCTCTTGCAATCAACTCCGACAGGAATGCCGCGTATCGAGGCGATCTCAGGGGTCACCTTGGCACCTGGAAGCATGCCGCCGAGACCGGGTTTGGCGCCCTGGCTGATCTTGATCTCGATCGCCCGGATCGATGGGGTCGCGGCGACCTGGTCGACCAGACGGGGCAGGCTGAACGAGCCGTTGTCCTCGCGGCAACCGAAGTAACCGGTGCCGATCTGCCAGATGAGATCGCCACCGTTGAGGTGGTACGGCGACACTCCGCCCTCGCCGGTGCCGTGCATAGCACCGGCCATGGCGGCGCCCTTGTTGAGCGCCGTGATCGCGGCGGCGCTGAGCGCTCCGAAACTCATCCCGGACACGTTCACCAGCGATGACGGCCGGAACGCCTTTGCGCGGCGACGGGCACCGCCGAGCACCTTCGCTGCCGGCAGCGGTACTGCCGGATCGGGATGTTCGGGCTCGTCCTCACGGGCGGATACGGGAAATGCCGAGTGTTTGATGATCGGATAGTTGTGGGCCTGTTCCAGATTGTTGTCGGTACCGAACCCGAAATAGCGATTGCTCAGCTTCGACGACGTGTAAACCCAGCGCCGCTGATCGCGGCTGAACGGCTTCTCCGAGTCGTTGTCGGTGACGATGTACTGGCGCAGCTCGGGCCCGACCGCTTCGAGGATGAACCGCAGGTGCCCGATGACGGGATAGTTGCGCAGGATCGTGTGACGCCGCTGCCAGAGGTCCCACCCCGCCACCCCTGCCAGAGTGCCGCCGACCAGCGCGGCCGCCGATCGTGGTCTCACGCGAGTCATGCCGTCATGTTTGCCCGCTTCTGCCCACATTGCCAGGGACCTCGGTCATCAATTCGGATGGCCGGATGCCGTATCAGCAGCGTGGGCCGGACAGGTAGTAGTACTCATCCGCCCCGGCTGATCAGTTAGGCATGCTGAACCCGTGCAGATCTCCAGGCCGTTCCCCGACGCCCGCTCGGTTGCCGCAGGCACCGCCCCCGACCGTGACCGCGCTGTCGACGTCGCCCGGCTCGCCGCACTGGTAGTCGTGATGTTCGGGCACTGCGCCCTGCTTCTCGCCACCATTGACAGCAGTGGGTTATGGATTGGCAACGTCCTCGGCGAGCTGCCCGCTCTGGCCCCCGTCACGTGGATTGTTCAGGTGATGCCGTTGTTCTTCCTCGCCGGCGGCGCCGCGGGTGCATACGGCTGGCGCGAAGGCACGCGCTGGGGGACCTGGCTGTTCACCCGGGCCCAGCGACTGTGTCGCCCGGTGTTCTGGTATCTCGCGTTCTGGGCCGTCGGCCTGGTCGTCGCCGGCATGGTCCTCGGGCCGGAGTCCGCCGATGCACTCGGGCGCGAGTCGGTTGCGCTTCTGTGGTTCCTCGGCATCTATGTCGTGGTGCTTGCGTTCGTGCCTGCGCTGACCCGGCTGCAGACCGGGCGCAGCGTCGCCATCGTGGTCGCGGCCCTTGTCGTGGCAACCGCGGCGTGCGACGGAATTCGGTTCGCGGTCGACACGCCCATGGCCGGGGCCGCCAACTTCTTCATCGTGTGGCTGATCCCAGTCGTCATCGGCGTGGCGTACGCGCGCGGGTTGATCGGAGTGCGGGCCGCACTCGTCGTCGCCGCATCAGCGTTCGCCGGGCAGGTGCTGTTGGCCGTGTTCGGGCCGTATGAAGTCGCCCTGGTCGTGACAGGCACGGAACACGTTTCCAATGTGTCTCCGCCGACACTGTTGCTCGCCCTGCATTGCACGTGGATGTCCTGCCTGTTCGTCGCTGTCGCAGGTCCGGTGCGGCGATGGGCGGAGCACCCACGTGTCTGGCAGGTCGTCGCGGTCGGCAACGGCGGAGCGATGACGCTCTACCTGTGGCACATCCCGGCGATAGCGGTTGCCACATTCTCATTGCACGCCATCGGTCTCGACGCTTACGACGTACACGCACAGAGCTTCTGGGCCCTACTCGCTCTACGCGCACTGGTGTTCGCGGTCGTCATGACGGCGGTGTTCTTCCTGCTCTCACCGCTCGAGCATCGACGACTTCCGTGGTGGGACAATCGCGTTCATGCAATCGGTGCCCGGTCGGCCGTCGCTGGTGCGCTTGTTTGTCTCGCGGGTGTCGCGCTCGTGCTTCTGGCCAAGAACGGGCTCGCCGGCAGCGCGGGCACCACGTTGCTCGGGTGCTTCCTCGCCGCGGCAGTCGCGGCGAGGGTGAGCGCTGGTGCACGAGCGTTCCCTTCTGCGTGATTTCGGTCACGCCAACATCGCAAATCGGTTAAGGCTTTCGCGGTCGAGGTGCTGCACGGGCGAGTGCCAACTATGCTCCGCTCGTAGCTCTTTCATGTGAAGTGGCGACGTCGATTCGACAAGGGTGGGACCCTACGGGTGCGAACGGTAATGGGACTGTCGAAGACGTCGACCAGCATCGGTTGGGTGCTACTCGACGGTGACGATGTCTCCGGCGACCCGCTTGACCACGATGCCTTCGATGTGACCAACGCGAGCGCCGTCACACCGGCAGCCACTGCGCGCCGTGTCCGCGAAATCGCCACGGCGACCGGCTACTCCGTTGACTGCGTTCATGTCACGACGAGCGGCAATATGTCGTCGCTCCGAGATGCGTTGACGGAGGCTGGTTTCGACGAAGTGGTATCTGTTCCGCTGACGCAGGCAACTCGGGCATGGGCGATGGATGCGGGCCGCGCAGACGGCCAGGCGAAGACCGCAGTGTGCTTACTCGGTCGCGACTCGGCGTCCCTTTCGGTGGTCGACACTCACAGCGGCGCAACGGAAGCCATGACCACTATCCAGTCCCGCGACAGCGCGAGCCTGATCGACTGGTTGAACACCGCCATCGGCCGCAACGGTTCGCAGCCGGAAGCTCTGTACCTGATCGGCTCTCGCGCCGAGCTCAAGGTCATCGCCGGCCCGCTCGCCGGCGCTCTGCCCATACCCGTCGACGCGACCCGTTACGCCCAACTGGCCCTTGCTCGCGGTGCCGCGTATTCCGCTGTGAACTGCCTCGAAGGCCCGGTTGTGGACAGCCGACCTGGGCTTGCCTCGGCCGCAAAGACTCTCGGTGTAATAGCTGCTGTTGCCGCTGCTTCGCTGGTCACACTGTCCGCGGCGAGCGCACCGATTCGGCTGGCGGAGAGCAACTCTCATTCGTCAGAAAGTCCGCCGACGCCCAACGCTGCCGAGATGCCGCCGGACACGGCTTCGGTCGCGCCGCTGGTCTTTCCTCCGCCGCCTGCGCCCGAAGACGCCGTCCCAGCGTCGACTCCCGAGCCTGCCGAGCAGCCTGCCCAGGCCTACGCCGTGGCACCCGAGACCGACGCCTCACCCGCGCACGAATCAGCGACGGTCGCACCGCCGCCTGACCACCTTCCGGACGTAGCGCCGATGCAGCACATCCCGGATGCGCAGCCGGGTGATATTCCTGGCCCCGGGCCGGCCGCACCCGCAGCCGCAACACCACCGCCTGCGGACTCGATGCTGCCGCTTCCGCAGGATCCGTCCCAGCAGGCGATGAGTCCGCTGTTCAGCGGCTTGCCATGAGCCGGGCTAGAGCTTGGCCGCCGCGAACGATGCCGCCTCGCCGACCATCCCGTTCACCGGATACAGCAGATGCGCGGCCGTCGGCCCACCGCCGGGCGATCCGTCGCAGATGGTGTCGCCCTGAGCGCACAACTGGATGGTCTTCGCCGCAAACGCTGGTCCGATCACGATCGGTGGTGCGCCGTATTGAGTCACCCACGCGTCCGACGGCTTTCCGAAGAGAGCGACCGCGGAAACATGGTCGGTCACCGCAGGCGGCAACGGCTGGGGCACGAACGCAGAAGGCACTCCCGGAGGCACCGCGGCCGAGGTGACGAATCCCGCAACCGCCGCGCCCTGCGAGTAACCGCCCAGGACCATCTTCGTGTTCGGGCAGTTGGCCGCGGTCGACTGGACATGACCACCTGCGTCCCTGATGCCGTCGATGACGCTCTGGGCGAACGCCGTTGTGTCGTTGAAGTCGGTGCTCGCCGCGTAATTGACCGGATACACCGCGACCGACTTACCACCGTCCTGCGAGCGCAGCTGGTCGAGGAACGCCTGTCCGACCCCGCCGACGCCGGGTGGTTCGCCGCTTCCGCGGGCGAAGATCAGCTCGACATCAGGGCATGGCTCTGCGGATGCGAACGGCGCGGGCATGCTCAGCAACGCCGCCGACAGAGACATTGCGGCCACACTCATCAGGTGGACGATGCGGCGGGTCCTCAGATCAGACATGTGCAGGTTATACCCGGCTCAGCGGCGTTATACCCGGCTTGCGGCGAAGCCGGCGGCCTGGTCGACCATTCCCGTCTGGACGTACGCACCGTGGGCCCGCATGTCCCAGCCGCCCTGGTAGCAGATCGGGTCGTTGGGCACGCACATCTCGATGGTCTTGGCCGTGTAGAGCGGGCCGACCGAGGGCAGCGGGCCGGGGGAGAGGCTGTCGGCAAAGGTACTTCTCGCGCCACCGAACTCGGCGGCCGCCGCGACGTGATCGGAGACCTGTGCCGGCATGTAGGTGGTGGCCAGGTCGACCACCGCCGCACCCTGTGAGTAACCGCCGAGCACCATGCGTGTGTTGGGGCAGTTGGCGGCCATCGCCTGAACGTGGGCACTCATATCGTCACTGCCCGCCGGTGTGCTGATGGCGAAGTCGTTGCTTGCCGGGTAGTTAACCGGATAGACGCCGACCGAACGCCCGCCCAACTGCGAGCGAAGCGAGTCGACGAAGGCCTGACCGATTCCGCCGACACCGGCCGGCTCGGTGGTGCCGCGGGCGAACACGATTTCCACATCGGGGCATGGCGCAGCGCCTGCACCGGGGAGATCAATCAGGGCGGTGGACCATGCTCCGGCCGTTGCCACCACCACGCCGAGAATGTGCGCCGGCCGAACTGCGCTCTTTTTCGTCATGCTGGTTTGTCGCGCGAAGCGGTGAAGATGTGACACACATTGTCGATCTTGCTGCCGAACCTCAACGACCACGCCCTTCGCGGCGGCGGTCGACGAAGAATCGCCGCACACGATCAGACATTGTCGAGTCGTGGCTGCGGCTGCCGAGCACGATCGAAACCCCGATCGCCACTGCGGCGAGCAATGCTGCGAGTCCGGCTAAAGCGGTGACGATTGTCGATACCCCCATGGACAGCCGCATACCCGAATGCGCGGGGAACACGGCACCCATGGTGGAAATCACGGCGTTTAGGTTCGTGCCCGAGCGGAAACGAGACTGTTAGTCTCGTTCGATTACGCACCGACCAAGGGGGTAGGTCGATTACTGACTCCGCTGTTCGGTCCACACCCAGCGCCGGCGGCTCCTTCGCCGGCGGATCAAGGGTGCGGCGGGGCTGGACCCTGTTCGTCGCGTGCGCAGGCGTGGCACTGGTCGTCGCGTCGATGGTCGCGCTGAACACCGCGCTCGGTGACATCGCGGTGGCGACCGGCGCGACCCAAACCCAGCTGACCTGGATCGTCGACAGCTACACGCTCCTTCTGGCTTGCCTGCTGCTACCGGCAGGGGCGATCGGAGATCGCTACGGCCGCCGGACCGCTCTTCTTGTCGGCCTCGCGATATTCGCTCTTGCATCGATCGCACCACTGATTTTCGGCGGGCCCGTGCAGATCATCGCGGCCAGAGCGCTTGCCGGTGCGGGTGCGGCGTTCGTGATGCCGGCGACGCTGTCACTCCTGACCGTCGCCTACCCGCCGGAGGCGCGCACCAAAGCGGTCGGCGTCTGGGCGGGCGTGGCAGGGTCCGGAGGGATTTTCGGTCTGCTCGGTACCGGCCTGCTGCTCCACATCTTCGAATGGCAGTCGATCTTCTGGACGTTCGCGGGTGCCGGGGTGGCGCTGGCGCGAAACGCCTCGTCGCCCAGTTCGCAGCCGGGATGCGCGATCAGGTTGTGATACCACTGCGGGTGCTTGTCGCCCCCGTAGTTCGAGGCGACGACGACCGCGTCACGGCCATCGTGGAAATAGGCAACCTGCGCCCTGCGGAGCAGACCGGGTCGACATGACGTAATGGCACGAGAAGACCTTAAGGCCCAACGGAGCCCCGGTACTGTAACCGTCGAAGCCGGTCCACATCGGAGGGGACGAAGCATGAAGCTCATGGCAGTACTGGCACTGGCCTGCGGACTCACTGCAGCACCACTGATCACCGCGGGCGGGGCGTCGGCCATGCCGGAGACCTGCGACGGCGTCGACTGTGTGCCCTTCGTGAAGCGCAACATCGTGCCAACAGACGCGTGCCACTTCCAAGCCAGGGACCCGTTCGGCCTTGACGCGAAGGGCGCCACGTATGCCTGCACGGCCACCAACAAGTGGGTTCCGGTGACCCCGCTCGTCGGCGTGCGGACGCTGCGCGCGCCGTGTGACGAGAACGTGCCCGGGGTGGCGCAGTCACCGCAGGGGGCACCGTTGACCTGCAAGGGCCAGGCTTGGAGCACCTACTACGACGCGCTCTATTACGGCTGACCGGGCGTGCCTCGCCGTGTCAGCCGCCGTTGCTGACGGGGTTCGACGACAGAGTGATGAAGCCGCCGTTGATCCACACGCCCCAACGTCCGCCCCATCCCGTGGTCCACACCACGGGGTGCCCATCCCAGAACTCGGCGGGTTTCGCCGGCGCCCATGACGGCACCGGATCGCCCGCGGCAGCCTCCGGCGGATTGGGCGGCGGGGGAGGGTCGGCGAGTGCCGGAGCAGCTCCGAGGCCCAGAATCGCTGCGGCGAGTCCGCCCGAAACCGCGATGGCAGCCAGGGTGGACTTGCCGAACGCCATGGTCATGTCCAGTTCCAAACCGATGGATCGTTTGCCGGGTAGTTCATGCAGACATCGGTGCCGTGGGCGGCGACGCCCTTGTTGTTGAAGAACAGCTTGGCCCAGTTGCCCCAGTGCGTCGCCATCTGCTCGTAGTAGACGTTGGTCGCCGTGTCTTCGGAATACTGGCGGCGCCCCGCGTAGTCCAGCGAGAAGAACCAGTAGATGCGATCGCGCGCGCCCTGCTGAATGTCGGCAGGCCTGTTGTTGTAGTCGATCATGTAGCGCTCGTAGTACACCGGGTCGGTGTCGCGCACCGCCGCCATGTACTGGTCGACCGTGCACGTGGTCTTGAGTATCCGGTTCGGGATCGGATAGTCGTCGGACGCGTCGGCCGACGCGACGGCCGGAATCGTCAGCGCGACAACACCCAACGCGGTCACTACAACGCTTGCCTTACCCAACATCTTTGACTCCCTTTGCTATTGCTCTGCCGCCAGCGCCGGACCCGCTGGTGCCTGCGAACCGCTCGGCGCTGGTGACTGCCCCGCCACTTGCTGGAGCACGGACATCTTGTCGGGGCAGTAGGTCCGAAGGGCGGCGCCCAGGAACTGGTACGCCTGCTCGGTCGTGCTGTCCTTGTGTAGCTGGTTGAGAACGAACTTGGCCGACGCGTTGGCGTCCTTGTCGATGCCGTTGTACAACCGCTTGCATGTGATCTTGCCTATCCACGCGTTGTAGTCCTTCTCGCCGTAGATGCCGTACATGTGCAGCTCGTTGTAGAAGTCGGTGTCGGGGTCGGCATGGGCGGGTGCCGCAACGGCCAGCGTGGGCACCGTCAGCGCGATGGCCGTAAAGACGGTCGAAGCAATCCGTTTTGCCTTCATGATCACCTATCTGATTGGGCCGGTGGGGCTTTCATCGCTTACATGACGCGCGGGTGCGACGCCGACCGGTTCGTCCGCAGGTTTGGGCGGCGCGGGCCAGGGCTCTGGAATCGGGCGCTGGCGCACTCGCTGCGGCCACCAGAACCAAGGCCCGAGCAGCGCGGCGATCGACGGCGTCATGAACGATCGGATGATCAGTGTGTCGAACAACAGGCCGAGGCCGATGGTGGTGCCCACCTGTCCGACCACGCGGAGATCACTGACCACCATCGACATCATGGTGAACGCGAACACCAACCCCGCCGAAGTGACGACAGAACCGCTACCACCCATCGACCTGATGATGCCGGTGTTGATCCCGGCGTGGATCTCTTCCTTGAATCTGGACACCAGAAGCAGGTTGTAGTCGGAGCCCACCGCCAGCAGGATGATGACCGACATCGCGAGGATCAACCAGTGCAGGTGCATGCCGAGGATGTACTGCCAGAGGAGTACCGACAGGCCGAACGACGTGCCAAGTGACAACAGCACGGTTCCCACGATCACCGCCGCGGCGACCACCGCCCGAGTGAGCAACAGCATGATGATGAAAATCAGGCACAGCGACGCGATCCCGGCGATCAACAGGTCGTAGTTCGAGCCCTGCTTCATGTCCTTGTATGTGGACGCGGTGCCCGCCAGGTAGATCTTCGAGCCTTCCAGCGGTGTGCCCTTGATGGCTTCGAAGGCCGCATTCTTGATCTGGTCGATATGCGAAATGCCTTCTGCGGTAGCGGGATCACCTTCATGGGAGATGATGAACCGGATCGCCTTGCCGTCCGGTGACACGAACATCTTCAGCCCGCGCTGGAAGTCCGGATTGGCGAACACCTCGGGTGGCAGGTAGAACGAGTCGTCGTTCTTGGACGCGTCGAACGCCTGGCCCATCGCAGTCGAGTTCTCCTGCAGGGCCTTCATCTGATCCTGCTGACCCTTCTGGCTCTGGTACATGGTCAGCGTGATGTTCTTCATGTTCTTCATCGTCTCGATCATCGACGGCATGATCGCCACCAGTTGCGGCATCAGGGTGTCCAGGCGTTCCAGCAGGGGTACCAGTTGCTGGACGTCATCGGTCAGTACGTCGATGCCGTCGAGGGTGTCGAAGATCGCCCGCAGCGAATGGCACACGGGAATGTCGTAGCAGTGCGGTTCCCAGTACAGATAGCTGCGGATCGGCCGGAAGAAGTCGTCGAAATCGGCGATGTTGTCCCGCACTTCGCCGATATCGATGGACATCTGCTTGGTCTTCTCCACCATGGCGTGCGTGGTGTCCGCCATCTGCTGGGTCAGGCTCTGCATATGCGTCATCGTGTCGATGGTCGTCTGCATGTCGTTGGCCTGGGTCAGCATGTTCGCCATGACCTTGTCCATGTAGTCCTGGTTCATCTGCTGGGTGGTGCCCTGCATGCTGATCTGGAACGGGATGGACGTGTGCTCGATCGGCGTGCCCAGCGGTCTGGTGATGGTCTGTACGCGGCCGATACCGGGAATGTGGAAGACGTTCTTGGCAATTCGGTCGACGACGAGCATGTCGGCCGAGTTGCGCACGTCGTGGTTGGTTTCCACGAGAAGCATCTCCGGATTCATCCGCGCCTGCGGGAAGTGGCGGTCGGCGGCCTGATAACCCTGGTTGGCGGGGATGTCGACAGGCAGGAACTCACGGTCGTTGTAGCTGGGCACGTACCCCGGCAGCGCAAGCAGACCCACCAGCGCGAGAGCGATCGTTGACACCAGAATCGCGCCGGGCCAGCGCACCACGGCCGCGCCGACCTTGCGCCAGCCGCGCGTCTGCATCTTGCGCTTGGGGTCGAAGAGGCCGAATCGACTGCAGATGGTGAGCATGGCGGGTGCCATGGTCAGCGCGGCGATGACCGCGACGAGCATGCCGATGGCCAGCGGTATGCCCATGGTCTGGAAGTACGGCAGCCGGGTGAAGTGCAGACAGAAGGTGGCGCCGGCGATGGTCAGGCCGGAGCCCAGGATGACGTGCGCAGTGCCGTGATACATGGTGTAGAAAGCGGTTTCGCGGTCCTCGCCGTTCTGGCGCGCCTCGTGATATCGGCCGACGAGGAATATCGCGTAGTCGGTTCCTGCGGCGATCGCGAGGGTGGTCAGCAGGTTGGTCGCGAACGTCGACAGACCGATGAGGTTGTAGTAGCCAAGGGATGCGACGATTCCGCGGGCGGCCGCCAGCTCGATGAACATCATCACGAGCACAAGCAACACCGTGACGATCGAGCGATAGACGAACAGCAGCATCACGAAGATCACGCAGATGGTGATCAGGGTGATGAGTTTGATGCTCTTGTCGCCCGCGTGGTGCTGGTCGTTGGTCAGCGGAGCCGGGCCGGTGACGTAGGCCTTGACTCCCGGTGGCGGCGTACTGCTGGCGACGATGTCGCGGACCGCTTGGACGGACTCGTTGGCAAGGCTCTCGCCCTGGTTACCTGACAGGTAGAGCTGAACGTAGGCGGCTTTGTTGTCGGCGCTCTGTGATCCCGCGGCGGTCAGCGGGTCCCCCCAGAAGTCCTGGATGTGCTGAACGTGTTTCTTGTCCGCTTCCAGTTTGTCGATGAGCCCGTCGTAGTAGTGGTGAGCATCAGCACCGAGCGGCTGGTCACCTTCCAGCACGATCATGGCCGAGCTGTTGGAGTCGAACTCCTTGAAGTCGTCGCCAACGCGCTTCATCGCCTGCATCGACGGTGCATCGCTGGGCGCCAACGACACCGAGTGTGCCTCGCCGACTTTTTCCAGCTGCGGTGCAACGACGTTCACCAGCACCACCAGTGCCAGCCAGCCCAGCAGGATCGGCACCGAGAAGAGCCTGATGAAACGCGGGATCATCGGATGTGCGCCGACGTGGGTGTTGGTCATGCGGACTTCACCAAGCAGAACGTCTGGGCATTGAGGCCGTCGGACCTGTTCTCGTTCTTCACCACACCGTCGACGGTGATCCGGCAGCTGATGCTGTCGCCGTCACCTTGCGCGACGATGTTGGGGCTGGCCGCGGGGGCGGTGGTGGTCAGCGTCAGCGACCACGGCAGCGCCACGTTCTCCGCCTTCTGCGGCTGAGCGTTCAAGTCAAGGTAGTTGATGGTGGCGATGGCTCCGGGCTCTCCGTAGATCTCGTACTTCACCACTTTGGGGTTGAACGGTGCCGGGTCGTTGACCAGGCCGGCGCCGGGCCTGGTGAGCTCGGTCTTGCCGAAGACGGCGCGGAGCCTGTCGACCATGAACAACCCGAGCAGAACCACCGCGATGACGAGCAGCGGGACCCAGACGCGCCTGAGAAGCTTCAGCACTGGAAGCCTCGCCGCCCAAACGCTAGGGTGACGATTTCCGCCCGACCCATTCAACTTCTCCCTACACTTTTGGCCTCTGCTTAACTTAGCCCATATAACTTCTAGGCGCGCAACAGGCTAGCGCAAATATTCACAGCTTTGGCCGACCATTTGCCCGCCGCGGTGCCGCCGATGCCGCGGCCGACCTGGCGAATCCGCCGAAAACCGCCGCAAGTGGTCGTATCCTCCGGCGTAGGTCGAGGACGGGCCAAGGGGAGGCAGCGATGGCCTTCGACGCGAATAGCCCTGACGGCTGGCGCCGCCGGTTGACCGTCGCGGCTATCGCCGCAGCGCTGTTGCCTGGCCTGGTCTGCGCCGCCGGTGGCGCGCCGGCAGCGGTGGCCTTCTCTGATGTGCAGGTCGACCAGCTAACCGTGCCCTCGACGGGGATGGCTCGCGACATCCGGGTCGAATTCCTCGACGGCGGCCACGGCGCTCACGCGTTGTACCTGCTCGACAGCATGGAGGCGGGCGACGACTACAACGGCTGGGACATCAACACCGCCGCGTTCGACTGGTACAACGGCTACGGCATATCGGTCGTCATGCCTGTCGGCGGCAAGGCGAGCTTCTACAGCGACTGGTATGCACCTGCGTCCGGCAACGGCAGCACCTACACCTATAAGTGGGAGACGTTCTTGACGCAGGAACTGCCCGCGTACCTGGCCGCCAACAAGAACGTGCCGCAGACGGGCAATGCCGTCGTCGGCCTGTCGATGGGCGGTTCCTCGGCGTTGATCCTGGCCGCATACCACCCGGCCGAGTTCATCTACGCCGGGTCCCTGTCGGGATTCCTCAACCTGTCGCAGGGCCAGTGGCCCGGCATGGTCCGAATCGCCATGCAGTGGAACGGTGGCTTTGACCCCGCCGCCATGTGGGGTCCGTCCAGCGATCCCGGCGTGGTCGCGCAACGACCCGACGATCAAGGTGGGTCGGCTCGTCGCCAACGGCACCCGCATCTGGATCTACTGCGGCAACGGCACGCCGACCGATCCGAACCTCGCGAGCCCGAACGCTCCCATCGGGGGGCTCGGGTTCCTCGAGGGCTTCGCAATCGACTCCAACAAGGCCTTCGCGGACGCGTACGTGGCCGCAGGCGGTAACAACGCGGTGTTCAACTTCCCAGAGGGCATTCACAGCTGGGGCTACTGGGGCCAACAGCTGCAGCAGATGAAACCGGACATCCAGCGGGTGCTCGGCGCCACGCGCGGGTGATCACGACAACCGCTGCCGCAGTTCGCGTTTCAACACCTTGCCGTAGCTGTTCTTCGGTAGTTCGTCGACGAACTCATACCGCTTCGGCCGCTTGAAGCGGGCCATGCGGTCGAGCAGGTGCGCGTCCAATTCCGCAGCCTCGACTTCACCCACGACGAACGCCACCACGACCTCGCCCCACTCCTCGTCTTTCGCCCCGACGACACCGGCCTCCACGACGCCGGGGTGCTCGAGGAGTGCCTCCTCCACCTCGCGCGGGTAGATGTTGCTGCCGCCGCTGATCACCACGTCCTTCGACCGGTCGCGCAGGGTCAGAAAGCCGCGCTCGTCGAAGGAGCCCAAGTCGCCGGTGTGCAGCCAGCCGTTCTGCAGAGTCACGGCGGTGGCCTTGGGATTCTTCCAGTAGCCCGACATCACCACGTCGCCGCGGCAGACGATCTCGCCGATCTCGTCGATGGCCGCCGGGCTGCCGTCGTCTCGCAGCACCGCCACATCCACGCCGGACCTGGCATACCCGACCGACCCCAGCACGGCATCGTCGGCATCGAGATGGTCGGCGCGGCGCAGGCCCGTGATCGTCATGGGCGCTTCGCCCTGGCCGTAGAGCTGCGTGAAGATGGGGCCGAACGCGGCCATCGCCTTCTTCAAGCTGTCGACATACATCGGGCCGCCGCCGTACACCACCGTGCGCAGGTTGCGTGGGCGCGGGCGTCCGGTCTGCACCAGGCGCTGAACCATGGTCGGCGCAAGGAAGGCGCTGCAACCTGGATGGTGCTCGCAGAGATCGAGAAACTCCCCGGGCTCGAATGCGCCCGACTCCGGGATGACCTGACGGGCTGCGCGCAGCACATAGGGCGGGATGTAGAGACCCGAACCGTGCGACATCGGCGCGCCGTGCACCAGGCTGCAGTCCTCGTCGGGCGAGTCGAAATCGGCAAGGTGGGCCAGCGTCATCGCCATCAGATTGCGGTGTGACAGCATCGCGCCCTTGGACCGGCCGGTGGTTCCGCTGGTGTAGAACAGCCATGCCAACTCGGCCGGATCGTTATCTGGCGGGGGCGCGGAGTCCGAGCCCAGCCGCGTTTGGTAGACGCCGCTGCCGATGACCTCGATCGGCACGTCGGTCACCGAGCTGAGGTCGGCGGCGATCGTCGGTGATGCGAAAATCATTGCGGCGCCGGCATCATCGATGATCTGCTGCATCTCCCGCGCGTGCAGTTTGTAGTTGATCGGCAGATACACACATTCCGCGGCCCACACCGCGAACATCAGCTCGATGATCTCCGGTCGGTTCTCGCTCGCGACGGCGACTCGGGAGCCAGGACCCAATTCGCGCAGCGAACCCGCCATCCGTAGCGCCCGGTCCCGCAGCTCGCCCCACGTACACAGTTGCCGCTCACCGTGATACACAGCGCCGCGGTCGCCGAACCGAGCGGCGGCCTGATCGAGAAGCGCGAATAGGTTCAACGGGCGACCCATTCCGAGTTCAGCGCGAAGTCCGACAGGTACTTCGTCGAACTCCAGCCACCGTCGACGACGATCGTCTGGCCGTTGATGAAGCCGGCACCCTCCGAGCACAGGAAGGCGACGGTGCTGGCGATGTCTTCGACCTTGCCCAGCCGCTGGTGCGGCGTCATCTCGATGTTGATCTTCCTGAATCTCTCGTCTTCGAGCCGCGCAGCGACCATCGGCGTGAGCGTCACGCCCGGAGCTACTGCGTTGCAACGGATTCCCTGCTGGACCGTATTGGCAAGCGATGTGCAGGGTCAGTGCCGTCAGGCCGCCTTTGGCCGCCGAGTAAGCGCCGCCGCGCAGTCCGCCGACGATGGCGAACGTCGACGTCACGTTGATGATCGCGGAGCCCGGCTGCATGTGCGGTATCACCTCACGAGCGAGCCGGAACGGAGCGCGCAACATCAGACCGAGGAAGTGATCCAGTGACTCGTCGTCGGTTTCGTGCAGCGGTTTGGGGCTGCCGACGCCCGCGTTGTTGATCAGGAAGTCGACGCGGCCCCATCGTTGCAAGGCGAGATCGACGATCCTCTTCGGCGCGTCGTCGGCAGTGAGGTCGACGGCCATCGTCGCCACCCGGTCGGCATCGCCGATTGCCTTCTCCAGCTCGGCAAGCCTGTCCTCGTCGCGCCCGGTGCCGACGACGGCCATGCCCATTTCAGCGAGCTTGGTGGCGCAGCCGAAGCCGATGCCGCTGCTCGCGCCCGTCACGATCGCTACTGGCGCTCGACCCACCCGCCCATAACCCGTCATATTCACTCATCCGCCTTCGTCAGCGCCGACCGGATCTGATGCTTCAACACTTTTCCCGCATCGTTCTTGGGCAGGCTGTCCCAGATGACGACTTGCTCAGGAAATTTGAACTTGGCCACTCCGTGGTCGGCAAGAAAGCTGCGCAGGCTCTCGACGTCGGGGCCGGGGTAGGCCTTGGGAACGATGACAGCGCACGCGCGCTCTCCGGTTCTGGGGTCGGGCAGGCCGACGATGGAGATCTCGAGGATGTCGGGATGGCCGGCGAGGATGTCTTCGATCTCCTTCGGGGCGATGTTCTCCCCACTGCGGATGATGATGTCCTTGGCCCGGCCGGTGACGACGAGGTAGTCGTCATCCACCCACTGCGCGAGATCGCCGGTGCGGAAGTACCCTTCGTCGTCGAACGAGTCCCGATCGTCCTCCGGATTCCGGTAACCGACCAGCATCTGCGGTCCACGCGCGTGGATCTCGCCCGAGCCGGGCGGCGCGGCCTCGTGTGCAACCAGCTTGATCGTCCGCGATCCCTGGCCGACCGTCGGTGTCGGCCGCGTGCTGTGGATCGGTGGGGGATCCGACGGTCGTGACGGGCACCTCTGTCGAGCCGTACACCCGTGTCACCACCGCACGGTCGAAATATGCTGTGGCCTTGCGAATCAACGACGGGGGCACCGAGGCGCCACCGCAGATGAACACCTTCAGGTCGGGCAATCGGGTATCAGCGCGTTCGGCCGCGGAAAGCAGACCTTCGAGAAACGGAGTCGCGCCTGCCATGTGGGTGCAGCGCTCGCTGAGCATGAGCGCGACGGCGTCGTCGGGGTCCCAGCGTTCCATCAACACTGCGGTCGTACCGAGCAGGAGCGGACATTCGAATGCATAGATGGATCCGCCGATGTGAGCGATCGGGGAGGGGACGAGGAACTTGTCGCCCGGCTCGATAAGCCAATGATCCCTGAGTTGGCAGATCAGAGCGTGGATCGAGTTATGGCTGTGCAGTACGCCTTTCGACCGGCCCGTGGTGCCTGAGGTGTAGAGGATCATCCGCACCGCATCCGGGTCGAGAACGGGCATCTCGTCGCCATCGGGAGCGTCTTCGAACAAGGACGCATACGGGGTGTGG
The DNA here is from genome assembly GCA_963813275.1 of uncultured Actinomycetota bacterium. Taxonomy (GTDB): domain Bacteria; phylum Actinomycetota; class Actinomycetes; order Mycobacteriales; family Mycobacteriaceae; genus Mycobacterium. The sequence goes on from CAWEYH010000014.1 coordinate 2,062,959, forward strand.
TCGCCGGCGTCGCCACGGACCACGACGACCTCGGGCGGGGAATCCAGGCGGGCCGCGACCCGGCTCAGCATCGACGGATAGTCGTGCTGCCGGAATTCGACTCGGCACGAAGACCATTCGGCTGTCGACGTCATCAAGGATGAAGAGCAGCTCGCGATCCCGCAGCGACGGCAGGATGGGGTTGACCGCCATCCCCGCCATGGTTGCCGCCGAGGTAGACGACGGCGGCTTCGTACCAGTTCGGCAGCATGAACGACACCACGCTGCCTGACGGCATCCGCGACAGTAGTGCCTGCGCCAGCGTTGTGGCCTGCGCGTGAAGGGACAGACAGTCGAGGCGGACGTCGCCGTCGACGACCACCACGCGTTGCGGCGTCACCCGCGCGGCTTCGGCAAGCGAATCGGCCAATGTCGGCATGTCATCAGCCCCGGACGCGCCGCATGTTCATGGAGTGTCGGAACCGCGATGCGGGGTGGGTGTTGATCGTGACCTGCGCAACTTCTCCGTCCGAGGTCTTGTAGGTGCGCTGCACCTCGAGTGCGGGCGATCCCGGCTCGATCTTGAGCCCGTCGGCGAGGTCGGAGGCGATCAACACGGCGGCGATCTCCTGGTGCACCTCGACGATGCTCGCACCGAACAGGTCCTCGATCAGTGGGAAGATCGGGCCGGTATGGCGTTGCAGGAGCCTGCCGACCGCCGCGAAAGCCCGGTTGATGTAGTACTCCGTTCGGCACAGCGGAAAGCCTGCGCCTTCGGACTGGCGGAATCCGCGGACGGCCAGCCATTCCTCACCGCCGTCGAGTCCGGTCCGAGCGGCGAGTTCATCGTCCAGCGTGACCATGTTGATGGACTCGATGGCGAACCGGGCCTCGGTCGCGAACGCGACCAAGTCGTTGATCGACATGACGTCGTAGGAGCCTGTTGTCGACCGTGGGATCACGAGTGTGCCGGTTCGCGGCCGGGAGGAAACGAGGTTGTCCTCGCGCAATCGGCGCAGCGCCTCTCGCACGGTGTAGCGGCTGACCGAAAACCGCTCGCACAGTTCGTGTTCGGTGGGCAACTGAGATCCGACCGGATAGACACCCTCCACGATGTCCTTACGCAGCGCCCGCGCCACCTGAATGTAGCGATGATCGGCTGGAGTGGTTTCGGTCATTCCACGCAACCTGTCAGGAGCTGGGGTGCAGCGCCAATACGCTGCCGTCCGCGTCGGCCGAGACATAGAGCGAACCGTCAGGTCCCGCCGCGATGCCGGCGAACGGCCCCTGCGGTCCGGAGAACGGCGGCATGCCCTTGAGCGGCTTGGGTTCGACCCCCGGCGGGGCGCCGATCGGCAACCGTGAGGCGATGGTGTTGCGCACCTTGCTGTTCAGGTCGAATGCGACTACTTCCTTGGCTCCGGCGTCGACGATGTAGAGCTGTCCGTCCCGCACCAGGAGGCCTTGCGGTTTCTGCAGTCCGTCCACCACGATGTCGGCGCCCGACCCGGTCAGTTTCATCACGCGCCCGGCACCCGATTCGGCCACCAGGGGGCTGCCGTCGGGTGCGATGGCCACGCCGACTGGATCCTGCAGTCCCGAGGCAAGGGTCTCGACGTTGCCCGAGCGCAGGGCGTGTACTCGCCCGGTGCCGAGCTCGGCGAACACGATCGTCTCGCCAGGACCGATCGCGACGCCGTAGAGCTGGTCGAAATCGGCTGCGAGATAGTCGGTTTCGTCTGCCGCGGGCCGGTACCTGGCGACCTGGCCGCCGGATGTGGTGACGACGAACTCGCCGGCACCCGCTGGGGCCAGGCCGCGGAGGAATCCCGGATAGCCGGGCGAGAACAGCATTCCCACCGTCTGCAGCGAACCGTCGGGCGCCACGGTGTAGAAGTAGGTGCCGTCGGCGACGTAGAGCCGGCCGTCGTCGCCGAACGCGAGGTCGAGGGGCCAGTTCAGACCGCCCTGCAGCATGGTTCGGGTTTCGCCGCCGCCGAGGATCTCGGTGATCTCGCCGGTGAAGTTCGAGGCGAACAGCCGGCCGTCCACGATGGCGAGGTTGTCCAGACCGGGATTCAGTTGGGCCAGCAGGGTCTGTTCACCGCTGCGCGGATCGATGCGAAGCACCTGGCCCGCTCGCCACCTGGGTGGAGACGATGTAGCCGTCGGAGTCGAACTTCACCGCGTCCGGCACTCCGAGGTCGCCGGCGACGCGTTGTGGCTCACCGCCTTCGGGATCGATGCGCCAGATCTCGTTGGCGGTCATCAGCGGGTAGTACAGCATCCCGTCGGGGCCGACCTCCATGGCATTGGGCGAGGGCAGGTTCTCCAGCAGGATCCGCGGCGCGCCGCCGTTGACGTCAAGCTCCATCAGCCGGCCGCCGTCGCGGCATTCGTTGACGAACAGCCGGCCCTGGTGCACGGTGATGCCGTTGGCGCAGGGCAGGTCGTCGCGCAGCACGCGGGTGCGGCCGTCCCTGCCGAGCGCGCTGACCCGGCCGTCCATCACCTCGGTGGCGTACATGGTGCCGTCGGGGCCGAAGGCCACGTCGTCGGGCGCGATGATGTCGCCACCCTTGGCGCTGATCGTGTCGACTTGCCCCGTGCCGACATCCAGCGCGCTGATCTGGCTGCCGGTCACCTGCGCGATGTAGAGGCGGCCGTCGGGGCCGGTCCGCAAGCCGTTGGCGCCGAACAGCCGGCTTGGCGGAGTGAGCCGCTCCAGCCGCCAACCCTCGGCGATGTCCGGAGTCGGCGCCAGGTAGCGGGCGTCGGTGCGCGACGTGCTCATGGCCTCGGACGTTATCAAGCCCGAATAGTCCAGACAATAGCCCCGGCAAGCTGGCTACCCGCCCTTGACGACCGGATTGTGGCTGCGGAATAGTGTTCTTCAATATGCAGAGCACCATATGTTGTCCGGACAAATGATCTCATGACCGACCTGTTGAAGCTCGACGGCCGCGTCGTGGTGGTGTCCGGTGCGGGAGGTGGCGGCATCGGGACGACCGTGACCCGGATGGCCGCCGAAGCGGGCGCAACCGTCGTCGCGGTGAGCCGCTCCAAGGAGAACCTCGACGAGCACATCGCGCCGCTGGGCGACCGGCGGTCTGTCCGTGGTGCCGGTGGCAGCCGATGCGTCGACCGACGAAGGCATCGCCACGGTCATCGACCGGGTTCGTGGCACCGACGGGGACCTCTACGGTCTGGTGAACGTCGCCGGCGGCGCCGAACCGTCGACCTGGATGCCGTCGACCCGGGTGACCCGAGACGACTGGCGTGCGTTGTTCACCGCGAACCTGGAGACCACGTTCTTCATGAGCCAGGCGGTGGCGGCGGAGATCCGGCGCAACAAGAATCCCGGATCGATCGTCTCGATCTCGTCGATCAGCGGCATGAACACCGCCCCGTTTCACATCGCTTACGGGACTGCCAAGGCGGCGGTCGTGGCGATGACGCGGACGATGGCCGTCGAACTCGCGCAGGACAACATCCGCGTCAACGCGGTGGCACCGGGGGTGACGGCGACGGCGGCGTCTCTCACCTACACCGGCGCGGACCCCGACCGGGATCGCCGGGCCATCGCGATGGGACGGCGCGGCACGCCGGAGGAGCAGGCCGGCGCGATCCTGTTCCTGCTGTCCGACCTGTCGAGCTACATCACCGGGCAGACCCTGCTGGTCGACGGCGGGCTGAACCTGAAGTGGACCCACCTCGGCGCTGACAACACCTCTCTGTTTCTCACCGACGAATCCTTCCGACAAGCCATCAGTCGGCCATGAAGGAGGAGAATGTGACCGACACCGAAATCAATACTGCTGCGGCTGAAGAACTTTCCGAACCGGTGACGATCGGCGTCGATGCCTACGTCTCGGAGGACTACGCCCGCGCCGAACGGGACAAGCTGTGGCGCAAGGTATGGCAGCAGGTCGGCCGGGTCGAGGAGATCCCGGAGGTCGGCAGCTACCTCACCTACGACATCCTCGACGACTCGATCATCGTCGTGCGTACCGGCCCGAACGAGTTCACGGCACACCACAACGTCTGCATGCACCGCGGCCGCCGGCTGGTCGACACCCCTGACGGCGCCAAGAACGCGTGTGGCCGCGCCCGCAAGTCGTTCGTGTGCGGATTCCACGGCTGGACCTACGACCTCGACGGCGCGTGTACCCACATCCGCGAGCAGGACGACTGGAAGGGCGCGCTGACACCGCAGAACACCCACCTCGCTCCGGTTCAGGTCGACACCTGGGGCGGCTGGCTGTTCGTCAACATGGACCCCGACTGCGAACCGCTGGCCGACTATCTGTTTCCCGCAGCGAAGATCCTCGACCCGTTCGGCCTGGAGAACATGCGCTACAAGTGGCGCAAATGGCTGAACTTCGACTGCAACTGGAAGGTCGCGCTGGAGGCCTTCAACGAGACGTACCACGTGTTCACCACCCATCCCGAGTTCAACAAGTTCGGTGAGTTCAAGGGCTGGGCGAAGGCGCAGGGCAGGCACAGCAATATCGGCTACGACGCGCCCAAGGGCCTGGACGAGACCAAGTCGAAGATCCGGCTCGGTACCGGCGACCCGCGCATCTCCACCGCGGAGATGCAGGTCTACACCATGGAGGAGACCAACGCCACCACCACGCAAACACTGGTCAACGCGGCGAAGCGGCTGGTCGACGAACTGCCGGACGGCACCCCGGCCGACAAGGTGCTCGAGCACTGGCTGACATCTGCCCGCCGCGACGACGAGGCCCGCGGGGTGATCTGGCCGACCATCCCGGCCGACATCCTGGGCCAGAGCGGAACCGCGTGGCAGATCTTCCCGAACTTCCAGATCGGCCAGGGGCTGACCAGTGCCCTGTGCTACTGCGCACGGCCAGATCCGAGCTACGACCCGAACAAGTGCATCTTCGAAGTCGCGGTATTCGAGCTGTATCCGAAAGGCCAAGAGCCGCAGACGGAATGGCAGTACACACCCGTCGGCGATCCCAACTGGCTGTCCGTGCTGCCGCAGGACTTCTCGAACATGGCCGCGGTGCAGCAGGGCATGAAGTCACTCGGCTTCCCCGGCACCAAGCCCAATCCGTACCGCGAACGCAGCACCGTCAACCTGCACACCCAGCTGGCCAAGTACATGGGCACCGGCGAACCGCGAGAGCTTTAATGACGATCTTCGACACCTGCGGGCCCACCGACACCCCACAAGACATCGACATCGACGCGTTGCGGGAGAAGTACGCCCACGAACGCGACAAGCGATTGCGCCCCGAAGGGTCGACGCAGTACCTGGAACTCGAAGGCGATTTCGCGGAGTTCGCAGAGATCGACCCGCACACCCCGGTGACACCGCGCGCGCCGATCAACGAGGACGTCGAGGTGGCGGTCCTCGGCGGCGGCATCGCCGGGCTGCTGGCGGGCGCCTACCTGAAGAAGGCCGGCGTCGACGACGTCCACGTCATCGAGATGGGCGGCGACTTCGGTGGCGTCTGGTACTGGAACCGCTTCCCCGGGATTCAGTGCGACAACGACGCATACTGCTACATCCCGATGCTCGAAGAGCTCGACTTCTTGCCGAGCAAGAAGTACGCCGACGGCGCCGAGATCTTCGAACACTGCCGCAACATCGGGAAGCACTTCGGGCTGTACGACGGCGCGATCTTCTCCACCCAGGTGCGCACGGTGCGCTGGGACGACTCGATCAACCGCTGGCGTCTGCAGACCAACCGCGGCGACGACATCCGCGCTCGCTTCGTGGTCATGACACAGGGCTCATACAACCGGCCCAAGCTGCCCGGCATCCCGGGAGTCAAGGACTTCAAGGGTCACATCTTTCACTCGGCACGCTGGGACTACGACTACACCGGCGGCGACGCCAACGGCGGTCTGCACAAGCTGCACGACAAGCGCGTCGCACTCGTCGGCACCGGGGCAACCGGTGTGCAGCTGGTTCCGCATCTCGGTCGAGATGCCGCAGCATCTCTACGTATTTCAGCGAACACCGTCGTCGGTGGACCTGCGCGGCAACGAACCGACGGATCCGCGAGTGGGCGGCGTCATTGCAGCCCGGCTGGCAGGAGGAGCGCAAGCGCAACTTCCATCGCTGGTCACCGTTCGACGGCGTGGTGTTCGACGCAGCCCGACCAGGTCTGCGACTTCTGGACCGAGTTCGGCCGCAACATGACGGCGCGGATCGCCGCCAGCCCGGATCCCGCATCGCTGACGATCGAGCAGATCATGGCGATCCGGGAGGAGGAAGACTACAAGGTCATGGAGCGGCTGCGCCGCCGCGTCGCGGCCGTCGTCGAGGACCCGGAGACGGCCGAGGCGCTCAAGCCGTACTACCGGTTCATGTGCAAGCGGCCGTGCAGCAATGACGAATATCTGCCCACATTCAACCGCCCGAACGTCACGCTCGTCGACGTGGCGGAGTCCAAGGGAGTGGAGCGGCTCACCGAGAACGGCATCGTCGCCAACGGCGTCGAGTACGAGGTCGACTGCGTCATCTTCGCGAGCGGCTTCGAGATCTCGACCGAGATCAGCCGCCGGTACGCGATCGACGCCATCGAAGGCCGTGACGGGCTGTCGCTGTTCGACCACTGGCGGGACGGCTACAAGACACTGCACGGGATGACCAGCCGCGGATTTCCCAACCAGTTCCACACCGGATTCATTCAGGGCGGTGTGTCGGCCAACACCACGGCGATGTTCGAGCAGCAGGCCGAGCACATCGCCTACGTCATCGCCGAGGCGCGTGAAACGGAAGGCGACGACCGTCGAGCCGAGCCAGGAGGCCCAGGACGCCTGGGTGAACACCATCCGGGAGCTCGCGATCGACACTTCGGCGTTCGATCTCTCCTGCACTCCGGGCTATTACAACAACGAGGGCAGCGGCTTCGGCGAAGGCGTCAGGTCGTTCCTCGGTGATTACTACATGGCGGGTTTCTACGTCTTCGACGATCTGCTCAAGGCATGGCGCGACCAAGGGCGACCTCGACGGCCTGGAGCTCGGAAGATGAATGCCTGAACTGAGATTCGACGATCGGGTCGCCGTCGTCACCGGAGGCGGCCGCGGACTCGGACGCTCCTACGCCCTGCTGCTGGCGTCGCGCGGCGCGAAGGTCGTCGTCAACGATCCCGGCGGCAGCCTGACGGGCGACGGCGCCGACGGCGGCCCCGCGCGTGACGTGGTCGCCGAGATCACCGCCGCCGGCGGTGACGCGGTCGCGTGCACCGAGTCGGTTGCCACTGCGGCAGGCGGCAAGGCGATCATCGATGCGGCGCTCGAAGCGCTACGGGCGGCTCGACGTCCTCGTGCACAACGCGGGCATCGTGCGACGGGCATCCCTGACGGAGATGACCTACGACGATTTCGACGCCGTCCTCGATGTTCACCTGCGCGGCGCGTTCCACGTCGTGCGGCCTGCGTTCCCGCCGATGTGCGACGCGGGTTACGGCCGCATCGTGCTGACCTCGTCGATCGGCGGCCTGTACGGCAACCACGACGTGGCCAACTATGCGGCCGCCAAGGCCGGAATCATCGGCCTGTCCAACGTCGTCGCGATCGAGGGTGCCGCGCACGGCGTCAAGAGCAACGTCATCGTGCCCGCCGCCGTGACGAGAATGGCTGAGGGACATCGACACCTCGGCCTACCCGCCGATGGGTCCAGAGCTGGTGGCGCCAACGGTCGGATGGCTGGCCCACGAGTCCTGCTCGATCACCGGCGAGATCCTGACGGCCATCGCGGGCCGGGTCGCCAGGGTCGTCGTCGCCGAGACACCGGGCGTGTACCGGCCGTCGTGGACGATCGAGCAGGTGGGCGAGCACCTCGACGCGATCCGGGATACCAGCGAGACCGGTGATCTTCCCGGTCGTGCCCGACGGGCATGCCGAGCACATCCGGCTACAGCTTCGGCATGGCGAATGCAGGCGGTGGGACATGGCTAGTCCAGGACCGCTGGCCGGAGTGCGGGTCGTCGACCTCACCGCGATGGTGATGGGTCCGTACTGCACGCAGATCATGGCCGACATGGGTGCCGACGTGATCAAGGTCGAGCCGCCCGAGGGCGACAACACCCGCTACATCTCGGTCGGGCCCGCGCCCGGGATGAGCGGCGTCTTCGTCAACGTGAACCGCGGCAAGCGCAGCGATCGTGCTGGACCTGCGGACCGACGAGGGCAGGACCGCGCTGCGAGCGCTGATCCGGACGGCCGACGTGTTCATCCACTCGATGCGGTCGAAGGCGATCGTCAAGCTCGGCTTCGGCTATGACGATGTCGCCGCGATCAACCCGTCCATCGTCTACACCAACTGCTACGGCTACGGCAGGCGCGGGCCGAACCGCGACCTGCCCGCCTACGACGACACCATCCAGGCCGAATGCGGTCTGCCCGCCGTGCAGGAGCAGCTGACGGGTGAGGCCAACTACGTCGGCACGATCATGGCCGACAAGGTCGCGGGTCTGACCGCGCTCTACGCCACGATGATGGCGTTGTTCCACCGCGAACGCACCGGAGAGGGCCAGGAGGTCGAGGTCAGCATGTTCGAGACGATGGCGTCGTTCATGCTCGTCGAACACGCCAACGGCGCCATGTTCGACCCTCCGCTCGGCCCTGCGGTCTATCCGCGCACGGTGGCGCCGAACCGGCGGCCGTACCGCACCAAGGACGGCCACATCGCCGCGCTGATCTACAACGACAAGCACTGGAACGCCTTCGTCGACGCCGTCCGGCCGCCGTGGGCGACCGAGAGGTACGCCACCCTCGAACTGCGTGCGAACGACATCGACACCGTCTACGGTCTGGTCGCGCAGACGATGTTGGAGCGCACCACCGACGAGTGGATGGCGCTGTTCCGGGAACTGGAAATCCCCGCGGCACCGATCAACACGCCCGACGCGCTGTTCGACAACCCACACCTCAACGCCGTCGGGCTTGTTCGAAACGGTGGAAACCGACTACGGGCCGGTGCGGATGCCCGGTGTGCCGACCTGGTTCTCGCGCACGCCCGGGCGGATCGCGGGCCCCACGCATGAATTGGGCGCCGACACCGCCGAGGTGCTCGAAGAGCTGGGACTGGATCCGGCCGACGTCGAGCCCGCGGTCGGCTCGGGATAGGGACGCCTGTGGATTTCGAGATGGGGCAAAAAGCCGCTGAGCTGCGTCGTGAGCTGCGCGACCTGGCGAAGGACCATGTGCCGGAAGGGTTTCTGGGTGCGTTCACCGACAATCCCGCCGACCTCGAGACGGCCCAGCAGTTCTGTCGGACACTGGCCGACCGTAATCTGTTGTGTCTGTCGTGGCCGGAGGAATTCGGCGGCGGCGGGAGCCTCGGTGTGGGAGCAGACGGTCGTCCGCGAGGAGATGTGGGCCCATCACGAGCCGCGCGGCGCCCAGTACATGGGTGTCAACTGGGTCGGGCCGATCATCATGCGACACGGCACCGAGGAGCAGCAGCGCAAGCACCTGCCGCCGATCGCGCGCGGTGAAGTGATCTGGTGCCAGGGCTTTTCCGAACCGGAGGCCGGTTCGGACCTGGCGTCGCTGCGGACGACGGCACGGCCGGACGGAGACGGCTGGCTGGTCAGCGGCCAGAAGATCTGGACCTCGTACGCCACGATGGCGCAGTGGTGCTTCCTGCTCGCACGCACCCACAAAGGGGACAAGAAGCAGCAGGGCCTGACCATCTTCCTTGTGCCGATGGACGATCCGGCGATCCAGGTCAGGCCCATCCGCTGCATGATGGGCCCGCATCACCTCAACGAGGTGTTCTTCGACGACCTGCGGGTCACCCGAGCCGATGTGCTCGGCGAGGTCGACCAGGGCTGGTCGCATCGTCCAGGATGTGATGTCCTTCGAGCGCGTCGGCATCGCCAGGTATGCCCGATGCGAACGACTGCTTGCCGCGGCACCGTCGGTGCTCGGCGACCGCTGGGAGGACCTGCCCGCCGAATTGCGCGGCCGGTGGGTGCGGATGCTGACGCACTGCCGCCGGGCCCGCCTGCTCGCGTATCGCGTTGTGTCGCTGCAGAGTAGCGGGCGTATCCAGCCCGGTGATGCGGCCGCCTACCGGATCGCGGTGACGAAGCTGGACCAGGACAGCGCCGAGGTGCTGATGGACATCGCGGCCGAGGTATCGCCCGACGACCCGCGCGGCGGTGGTTCCTCGGCGAGGTCGAGGACCACTGGAAATACTCGCAGGCCTCCACGGTGTCGTCCGGCAGCATCGAGATGCAGCGCATCCTGCTGTCCCGGCGTCGCTGCTGGCGGGTGGCGAAGGACGGCGCGAAATGATCCTCGATCTCGGCGACGACGCCAAAGAGTATGGCCGACAGGCGCTTCGGGCATTCGAGGCGGCCGGCGGCGATCAGCTCGTGCAGCAGGCCGAAGCCAAGCCCGAGACCCGCGACGTCACTCGTCGGCCGGTACTGAACGAGCTCGGCGCCTGGGAACTCGACCCCCGCACCGATGCCGACGGGCTCGAGGCCGCCGCGGCACTGTGCCGCAGTGCGGGTTACTGGGCGCTTGCCGTATCCGGTCGCCGAGCGGCTGGCCCGGCCGCTCGACCTCGACGTCGACGGCCTGGTCGTGGTCGCCGGCAAGCCGGCCTGCCGGAGCCGTCGGCGGTGTCGAGTCCCGCTGGGCGGCGGTGACCTTGGACGGTAGGCGGAGCGCGGTCGTCGGGCACGGTGTGACCGGCCCGGCATTCGTGGCCGAACTCGAGCTGGCGGAGACCGACCGCGACGGAGCGGGCGACGTGGCGCTCGGACTCGTTCTGCCGTGCTGGACGCTGCTCGGCATGCTCGACCGCGCCGTCGAGCTCACCATCGCGCACGTCAGCCTGCGCAAGCAGTTCGGCCAGACGCTGTCGTCGTTTCAGGGCGTGCAGTTCCAGCTCACCGACGCCGAAGTGGAACGCAGCGGGCTGGAGATTCTCGCCAAGTACGCGCTGTGGAGCGTCGGCAACGGTAGACCGGAAGCCCTCGACGACGCGCTGGCGCTGCGGATGTCGGCCATCGAGGCGGCCGAGGTGGTCTTCCGGGTGTGTCATCAGCTGCACGGCGCGGTCGGGTTCTGCGACGAGACCACGCTGTCCTGGCTGTCCCGCTACAGCCAGCCGATCTGCGCCGGCTACCGCTCGGGCTGTCCGCGACGCGCGACCTATCTGACCCGCCGGGTGGGTGGCGGCGGTCTCACGGGGCTGTACGCATGACGGCCGACCTCGACCAGTTCCGCGCCACCGTGCGTTCATGGTGTGAGGAGCACGTCCCGACCGACTGGCGCGCTGCTCAAACCGGCGTCAGCGACGACGAATTCGTCCGTTTCCAGAAGGAGTGGTTCGCCGAGCTGCACGCGCGCGGGCTACGCGGTGCCGCACTGGCCGCGCGAGTGGGGCGGCGGCATGTCGGTCGCCGAACAGATCGTGCTGTACCAGGAGCTGGCCGCCCACGATGCTCCGCGGCTCGTGCTGGCGTTCGTCGGGATCCACCACGCCGCATCGACACTGCTCGTCGCGGGCACCGACGAACAGCGCCGACGGCACCTGCCCGCGATCCTCGACGGCGAGATCTGGGTCCAGGGCTTCTCCGAACCCGAGGCCGGGTCCGATCTGGCCAGCCTGCGCACCACGGCGCGCAAGGACGGCGACGGCTACGTCGTCAACGGCCAGAAGCTGTGGGCCAGCGGCGGCATGCACGCGGACTGGTGCCTGCTGCTGGCCCGTACCGACCCGGATGCCCCCAAACGCAAAGGCATTTCGTACTTCCTGCTGGACATGACGACCCCGGGGGTCGACGTGCGGCCGATCCGCAACGCCGATCGGCGACTCGCACTTCTGCGAGATCTTCCTCAACGACGTGACGATTCCGGCCGCCAACCTCGTCGGCGCCGAGAACTCCGGCTGGCAGGTGGCTCAGGCGACGCTGGGCGCCGAGCGCGGGATGACGATGCTGGAACTCGCCGAGCGGCTCGGCAACGCCGGCTTCCGCTGGCTCGTCGCAGTCATGTCCCACCGACGACCCGGTCGTGGCCGACCGGCTGGCACAGTTCGAGACCGAGATCACCGGGTCTGCGCGGGCTGTGCCGCGAGCTGGTCGAGGACACCGAAGCCGGCACCGCGGGGCCCGCCGACGCATCGATCGTCAAGCTGTACTACAGCGAACTGCTGCAACGCATGACCGACTTCGGCGCCGAGATCGGCGGGCTGCCGGCGCACACCGACCTGGTCAAGTCGACGTCCAGCGGGTGGGAATCCGGTTCGTGGGTGCTGGATTTCATCGGCTCCTGGGAGTGGACGATTCCCGGCGGATCCAGCGAGATCCAGCGCACGATCATCGCCGAGCGCGGTCTGGGGCTGCCGCGAGAGCCGAGCGCGGTCGTGATGGCAACCGAATTCGAGGAGTTCCACGCCGAGCTGCAGGTCGGTGGCAGGCGATCTGCTCGCCAAGGACCGCGCGATCGATTGGCCGGCGCTCGTCGATGCCGGTTGGGTCGGCCTGGAGGTGCCCGAGGAGTTCGGCGGGGCCGGCGCGACCTTCGCCGAGGTAGCCGTGATCTGCGAGGAGATGGGCCGCGCCGCCAGCGCCAACAGCTACCTCGGCAGCGCCGTGCTGGCGGTCGGCACCTTGAATGCGTTGCAGCCCAGCGACACCCGCGACAGACTGCTCACCGACGTGGCATCGGGTGCGATCCGGCTGGCCGTCGCGCTCGGACTCGCCGTCGTTCGTTCCCGACGCCGAGGGGGCCGACCGGGTCCTGCTGATCACCGATGACGGCGTCGCCGTGCTCGGAAATCCGACCGTGACACCGCAACCGGTGCTCGACGAAACGCGCCGGCTGGCAACGGTTTGCGCAGACGGGGCCTGGTCGGCCGAGGCCCTTCGGTTCGACGGGGGACCCGCTAACCGCCCTTCGCCGCCTGCAAGACCGTGCGGCGGTCGCGGTCGCCTGCGACAGCCTCGGCCTCTCCGAGGCGATGCTCACCGCGACGGTGTCCTATGCGAAGGTGCGCAACCAGTTCGGCCGTCCGATCGGCTCCTTCCAGGCGGTCAAGCACGCCTGCGCCGACATGTTCGTGACGATCGCGGTGTCGCGCCAGCTCGTCGGTGCGGCCGTCGACGCCGTCGCAGAGGACCGGCCGGATGCCGGCGTGGCCGCCGCGATGGCCAAGTCCTACGCCTGCAGCACGGCCGTCGACATCGCCGGCAAGGCCATGCAGCTGCACGGCGGCATCGGCTACACGTGGGAGAGCGGCATCCACGTCTACCTCAAGCGCGCCGCACTCAACCGTTCACTGTTCGGATCACCCGCGGCCCACCGCCAACAACTAGCAAAGCGCTACCGATAAAAGGAGTTTCGTCATGGGTGTGCCCGTTTACAAACGCATTCTCGACCTCTTCGAGGCCGAGGGTGTCAACACACTGTTCGGCATTCCTGATCCGAACTTCGTGCACATGTTCGCCGAGGCCGACGCCCGCGGCTGGTCGGTCGTGGCGCCGCACCACGAACTGAGCGCCGGATTCATGGCGGAGGCGGCCTCGCGGATGACCGGCAAGCCCGGCCTGTGCATCGGCACGCTCGGCCCCGGCGTCGCCAACATCGCCGGCGCCATGATGTGCGCACTCGTCGAGAACTCGCCGGTGATCTTCCTCGGCGGCCAGCGGGCCCGCATCACCGAGCGCCGGGTGCGCCGCGGCCGCATCCAGTTCGTCCAGCAGGAGAGGCCTTTTCACGCCGTCGGTCAAATACAGCAGCTCCATCGAGTACGCCGACCAGACCGACGAGATCGTGCACGAGGCCATTCGCCGGTCGATGTCCGGCACACCCGGTCCGTCCTACATCGAGTTCCCGTCGCACGTGATCCTCGAAGAACTCGATGTGCCCGAGGCTCCAGAGCCCAGCGCCTATCGCTTGGTCAACCAGGGTGCGGGTGCTCGCGAGGTCGCAGAGGCCGCGAAGCTGATCCGCGAAGCCAAGAGCCCGATCCTGTTGGTCGGCCACGGCGTTCATACGTCGCGCACCCAGGCGGAGGTCAAGGAACTCGCCGAGCTGATGGCCTGCCCGGTGATCCAGACATCCGGCGGCACGTCGCTTCATCCCGGGACTGCAGGACCGGACGTTCCCATACTTGTTCTCCCCGGCCGCAAACGAGGCAGTCGAGGAATCCGACCTCTGCGTCGCGTTGGGTACCGAACTCGGTGAGCCAATGCACTACGGCCGGACTCAGCATTGGGCCGGCAACGATGCGAACCGCAAGTGGGTGTACGTCGAGCAGGACCCGACCGCCATCGGCGTCAACCGTCGGTTCGACGTGCCGCTGGTCGGCGATCTGCGCGGCGTCGTGCCGCAACTCGTCGAGGCGCTGCGGGAGACCCCGCGCTGCCCCGTCGACCAACCTCGAGACCCTGGTCAAGGCCGACGCCGCCGAGCTGACGCGGGTGGCCGAAGAGGCCCCAAGTGGACGCACCCCGGTGCACCCGGCGCGCTACGTGGTCGAGGCGACCAAGGCGTTCGACGAGTTCGCCAAGGACGGCATCATGGTGCGCGACGGCGGCGCGACCGTCATCTTCCAGTGGACCTACTCGCAGACCAAGCCGCGCGATGTGATCTGGAACCAGAACTTCGGTCATCTGGGCACTGGTCTGCCCTACGCCGTCGGCGCCTCGGTCGCCGAGGGCCGCAAGCGGCCGGTGATGCTGCTGACCAGCGACTCGGCGTTCCTGTTCCACATCGCCGAGCTCGAGACGGCGGCGCGGGAGAACCTGCCGCTGGTATGTGTCGTCGGTGTCGACCACCAGTGGGGCCTCGAGGTCGGCGTCTACAAGCGAACCTTCGACGCAGCCGTCACCGCAGCCGGGGGTGCACTGGAGCAAGGACGTGCGCTTCGACAAGATCGCCGAGGGCTTCGGCTGCCACGGCGAATACGTCGAGAAGGAGGACGAGATCGGCCCGGCGATCGAGCGGGCATACGCCAGCGGCAAGATCGCCGTCGTGCACGTTTGCATCGACCCGACGGCGAACTCCGAGGAGATGCCGAAGTACGACCGATTCCGAACCTGGTATGCAGAAGGCACCCAGTAGGGAAGGGTTAGGAGACATGCGTGAATATCTGAAGTTCTACATCGACGGCCAGTGGGTCGACCCGAGCGAGCCGAAGACGCTCGACGTCGACAACCCGACCACCGAGCAGGTGTCCGGCAAGATCGCGATCGGCACCGCGGCCGACGTCGACAAGGCGGTGAAGGCGGCGCGCAAGGCGTTCGCGACGTGGTCGGTCAGCACCCGCGAGGAGCGGCTCGACCTGCTGGGGGCGATCGCGGCGGAGTACCAGAAGCGTTCCGGCGACCTCGCCGATGCGGTGAACGAGGAGATGGGCGCGCCGCCCTCGCTGGCGGCCGGGCCCCCAGGTGATGATGGGCCTGGGTCACCTGATGGGCGCCATCGACGCGTTGAAGAACTTCTCGTTCGAGGAGCAGCGCGGGACGTCGCTGATCGTCAAGGAGCCGATCGGCGTGTGCGGCCTGATCACGCCGTGGAACTGGCCGATCAACCAGATCGCCTGCAAGGTGTTCCCGGCGCTGGCCACCGGCTGCACGATGGTGCTGAAGCCTTCGGAGGTGGCGCCCTATTCGGGGCAGATCTTCACCGAGGTGATGGACGCTGCGGGAGTACCCGCGGGCGTGTACAACATGGTGTTCGGCGACGGCCCCGGGGTCGGCGCGGCGATTTCCAGCCATCCCGACATCGACCTGGTGTCCTTCACCGGTTCGACCCGCGCCGGCGTCGACGTTGCGAAGAACGCTGCCGCCACCGTCAAGCGAGTCACCCAGGAGCTCGGCGGCAAGAGCCCGAACATCGTCATCGACGACGAGAAGTTCGCCGACAGCGTCGCCGCGGGCGTGAGCGCCATGATGCTCAACACCGGCCAGAGCTGTAATGCCCCGTCGCGCATGCTCGTTCCCCGCGAGCGGATGGCCGAGGCTGCGGAGATCGCGCGAGGCGTGGCCGAAGCGGTGTCGGTCGGCGACGCCGACGACAAGACGGGCGATCGGCCCCGTCGCGTCCAAGGCTCAGTTCGACAAGGTGCAGGGCCTGATCCAGAAGGGTATCGACGAGGGCGCGACGGTCGCGGCCGGCGGACCGGGACGACCCGACGGACTCGACACCGGTTACTACGTCAAGCCGACCGTGTTCTCGGACGTCACCAACGACATGACGATTGCCCGCGAGGAGATCTTCGGCCCGGTGCTGTGCATCCTGGCCTACGACGATCTCGACCAGGCAGTCGACATCGCCAACGACACGGATTATGGTCTGGCAGGCTATGTTTCGGCCGCAGACCTTGATGCCGCCCGCACCCTGGCGCGCCGGATCCGGGCCGGACAGGTCGCCATCAACCACGCCTTCGACCTGAACACCCCGTTCGGTGGCTACAAGCGCAGCGGCAACGGGCGCGAGTGGAGCGAGTTCGGTTTCGATGAGTACCTGGAGATCAAGGGCACGCTCGGGTACGCGCCGCAGCCGTCCTAGCGTCCTGAGTCACTGAATCGATGGTCAGCGTTCCGCCCCGGGGCTAAGTCATCGCTGATCGGCGAACGTGATTCCATTGCGAACTCCTGGACTCATTGTCAACGGGTGAGCGCGACATTGCAGGCGGCGGGTTTAGTCGAGAAGTGCGGCCAGCCTTGGGCCGGCGTGTCGAGCTCAAGGGTTGCCTGGGTCGGCGCTCGAGGGGGCCTTGTACGTGTTTGACGGATAGTGTCACCGAATTTTTCTATGCCCCAACACCTTATCTAGTTGTTTGTTGGTGGTGGCTGCGGCTGGAATGGTTGGTACCACCACCAGTCGGCGCGCTCGCCTGTAGGTCCGGGGCACGGTGCCACCGCGGGCGGGGGAAGGTTCGGCGGACGCGCGAGCGATCCTGCACTGAGTGGGTGGCCGGAGCTGTCGGTGACGATGAGATCGTCGGCGGGTCCGGTGATGGTGATAACGCCTCGATGGTGCAGCCGGTGGTGATAAGGGCATACCAGTACCAGGTTGAACAACTCGGTGGGACCGCCGTCCTCCCAGTGCCGAATATGGTGTGCGTGCAAACCGCGGGTGGCACCACAACCCGGAACCGCACACGTGGGATGGCGGTGCTCCAGCGCGCGGCGAAGCCGCCGGTTGATCTGGCGGGTCGCTCGGCCGGCGCCGATGACCTGGCCGTCACGTTCGAACCAGACTTCACAGGTGGCATCACAGGTCAGGTATCGGCGTTCGGCCTCGGAGAGCAGCGGACCCAGATGCAGCGCCGCGGCGCGCTCCTCGACGTCGAGGTGAACCACCACAGTGGTGTGCTGCCCATGCGGCCGCCGGGCTACCTCAGCGTCCCACCCGGCCTCCACCAGGCGCATGAACGCTTCGACACTGCCCGGCAACGGCGGCGCCATATCTGATGCCCGCCCGTGGTTCTCGCGATCGAGTTTCCACTCGGCTATCAGCGCATCACGATGAGACGCCAGTGCCGCGTCGAACTTCGCCGCTTCGAGGTGCGGGAGTTTGATCCGCCAACAGGTGAACTCGTCGTCGGAGGTTTGGGTGATCGAGGCCTGCGGTTCGGGCCGAGGATCGGGTTCGGGTCGCGGTTCCAGCTTGACCGCGGTGCGCAGCTGGTTGACCGTTGCGCAGCGCGCCATCTCCGCGTAGTGCTCATCGGATCCCTCGCCCGCGCGCGCCGCGATGACGCCGACCTGATCCAGCGACAGTCGGCCCTCCCGCAGGCCTTGGGCACAGCGGGGAAACTCCTCCAGCCGGCGCGCCACGGTGGCGATCGTGTGGGCGTTTGCCGATGACGAGCCGATCTTCCAGGCCACCAACGCCGCCACCGACCGAGCGCCCGTTGCACCCCACAACTCGTCGCGATCCATCTCGGCGACGATCTCCACGATGCGCCCATCAATCGCGTTGCGCTGACCGGCCAACTCAGCCAACTCCTCGAACAACCCCTCAAGACGCTGATCAGGACACTCTGCCACGGCGCCAGACGATGCGGTCAACGACATACCGTCATCATTGCAGCCGGGTACGACAAATCTCGGCCGCCAATCCGCGCCGGGATGTGACCATCATCAACTACCAAGCGGTACAGCCTGATTGGCCGCCAAACGCTGCTCACCGCAGTCTTCAGCACGGCCACCTGGGCCCCTTCATGCGCCCAACCACGGTGCTCGACGCACGCGATCCGCGTTGCGAAAACCACACGATCTGCACCGCGGTCGCGCCGAAGGCGGTCTTCACCGTGTGGACGTTGGCCACCCGGGTTGGCCAGTCTGTCATTCAGCGTTTTGGCCTAGAGCTGTTTTGCTCCTTGCGTGCGCGACGCGGCGCGGTGCACCGCGTTGATGATGCCCTGGTAGCCGGTGCACCGGCAGAAGTTGCCGGAGAGTCCCTCGCGGATCTCTTCGTCGGTGGGTGCTGGGTTGTCGCGCAGTAGTGCGGTGATCGATGTGACGAAACCCGGTGTGCAGAAACCGCATTGCAGTCCGTGGCACTCCCGCAGCGCGGCCTGTACCGGCGACAGCTCACCGTCCTCGGCCGCGATGCCCTCGACGGTGGTGACCTCCTGCCCATCCACCTGGACGGCGAAGATCAGGCACGACCGCACCGCCTGACCGTCGAGCAACACCGTGCACGCGCCGCACGCGCCGTGTTCGCAGCCGAGGTGAGTGCCGGTCAGGCCGCACCTCTCGCGTAGGAAGTCCGCGAGCGTCAGACGGGGCTCGACCACACTTCGATGTGGCCGGCCGTTGACGGTCATCTCGACCGGTTGCTCATGCATGGATCGCCTCCGTGGCTGACGTTTCGGCTTCGCGCATCGCAGCGGTCCATGCCCGCGCCACCATCGCGGCTCCCACCCGCGACCGGTAGTCGGCCGAGCCCTGGAGGTCGGCGGGAATGTCGGAGAGCCCGCTCATCGCGAGCCTGCCGACCTCCTCGGCGGTGACAGCGTCGGCGGCCAGGCCGATGACGGCGTTTTCTGCGACGGAACCTCGCAGGGGCGTCGAGCCAAGGCCGAGCAATCCGATGCCGGAGCGCGCGACGCAATCATGGTCGTCGAGCTGCACGGCCACCGTGGCACCCGCGATGGCGAAATCGCCGTGGCGGCGGGCGAATTCCTCGACCGCGAAGCCGCTGCGATGTCCCCACACCGGGAACCGCACCCCGGTGAGGATCTCGTCGGATGCCAACGATGTCTCCCACAGGCCGGTGAAGAAGTCCGCCGCCGGGATCTTCCTGCTGCCACGCGACGACGTCGCCTCCATCGTCGCGTCGAGGGCGAGAGCGACCGCGGCATACTCCGCGGCGGGGTCGGCGTGCGCGATCGCCCCGCCGAGCGTGCCTCGGGTCCGGATCTGGAAGTGGCCGATGTAGGGCGTCGACAACGTCAGCAGCGGGACGGCTTCGGCGATCTCGTCGTCCATGCCGACCAGCGCGTGCGGTGTGCCGGCCCCGACGAACACCTCGTCGTCGCGGTGGTCGATGTCCTTCAGTTCGTCGACGCGGGAGATGTCGATGAGGTTCTCGAAGTGGGTCAGCCGCATCGCGAGCATGGGCACCAGGCTTTGGCCACCGGCGAGGATCTTTGCGTCCTCGCCGAATTCGCCCAGCATCTGCACGGCCTCGGCGACGCTGCTCGGCCGGTGGTAGGCGAACGAGGCAGCCTTCATGGCCGGAGCCGCTCGGTCGGCGACATTGAACCGAGCAGCCGTGCCAGTGCCGCCTGCAGCTCCTCGGCGAGGTCGGCGGCCGGGTGTGCGCGCTTGCGCCGGCCCAGCAGGAAACCCACGGCGGCGCCTGCGGCCACCGCGGCGATCACCGGTGCGAAGCGCCGGGCCATCGGCACCGCAACGACTTTCAGCAGGTCGACGGAATCGACTGCGTCCGTTGCTGCCGTGGCCGGTGTCGCGGCGCTCGCCGATGCTGAGGTAGGCGGCGCGGACCCGCCGAGCAGGTCGGCCTCCAGATTCCTGGCGAACTGGCCGATCAGATTCGTCGAGACGTCGGCGAGCACCCCACGGCCGAACTGTGCGGCCTTACCCGAGATGGTGAGATCGGTGGTGATGATCACGTGAGTGACGTCGCCTTCGTCCTTCAGCTGCGCGGTCACCAGGGCAGCGGCATTACCGCTGCCCCTCGTCTCCTTGCCGCTGGCCTTGATCACCACCCGCTGGGCGGCCGCGTCCTTCTCCTGGAACGACGCATCGCCCTTGTAGGACACCGTGATCGGGCCGACCTTCACCTTCACCGCGCCAGTGAAGTCGTCGCCCTCGACCGAGAGCAACTGAGCGCCGGGGATGCACGGTGCGACGCGCTCGACGTCGGTGAGCACCTCCCACGTCTTGGCCGCAGGCACCGCGACCCGGAATTCGTTGTTGAGTTCCACTCCTAGTGGTCCTTTCCGGACGCGTTGGCTTGTTCGACCAGTTCGACGATGGTCGCGGGGCTGGCAGGCAGCCGGGTGAGCGTGACACCCAGCGGAGCCAGCGCGTCGTTGATGGCGTTGATGACCGCGGGCGTGGAGCCGATGGCCCCGCCCTCACCGCAGCCCTTGTATCCGCCGACGCCGGGCCCGGGAATCTCAACGTGGCCGTACTCGATCTGGGGGACTTCGCTGGCCGTCGGCAGCAGGTAATCGACGAACGTCGATGACAGCGGGTTACCGCTGTCGTCGTAGACCATGTTCTCCAGCAGGGCGCCGCCGATGCCCTGCACGGTGCCGCCGGCGATCTGCCCTTCCACCACGTTGGGGTTGATCATCGGGCCGACGTCCTCGCTGACGATGTAGCGCGTCAGCTTGACGTGACCCGTGTCGACGTCCACTTCGCAGGTGCATGCGTGGGTTGCGTTGGCCCAGTGGATCATTGTCTGGGAGGTGAACCGCGCGGTGGCCTCGAGCGTGGCCGCCATGCCGGGCGGCAACCGTGCGGGCTCGTAGTACGAGCGGTAGGCCAGTTCGGCGAAGCTGACGCTCTTCTCAGGGTCGTCGCGGACGCCGGCCCGCGAGTTGGCCAGCTCGATATCGGCTTCGTCGACCTCGAGCCGGTGCGCGGCCATCGCGATGATCTGCTTGCGCAGCATCGTGCCAGCCTCGTTCACTGCGCCTGCTGTCATCGGTCCGCTGCGGCTGCCCTGCGTGCCCGCCCCATAGGGCGTGACGGCGGTGTCGCCCTGGATCGTCGAGACGTCCTCGATGTCGGCCCCGAGCGCGTCCGCGGTCAACTGGACCACCGTGGTCTCGATGCTGTTGCCCGTCGACCCGCCGTTCACGTAGACGTTGATCTTGCCGGTCGGTTCCATCCGGATCGTCGCGCCCTCGGTTCCGAGGTGGCCTGTCGCCGCGCCCGTCGGCTCGATGTAGGCCGAGAACCCGAGCCCGATGTAGCGACCCCGCTCGAGCGCATCCTTCTGTTCCTTGCGGAAGCCCTCGTGGTCGAGGATCTTCACCGCCTGTTCGAAGGTGTCGGCGGGTGCGACGTGCTCGTACGGCATGCCGTTGGGGTTGAAGTAGGGCATCTCGTCACCGCGCAGGATGTTGCGGCGGCGCAGTTCGATGGGATCCATGTCCATCTTCCGCGCGGCGATGTCGAGAAGTATTTCGCGCGTGAGGGTTTCGTACTGCCACGGTCCGCGGTAGGCCGCGAGACCCGCAGTGTTGGAGAACACCGTCTTGTAGTTGAAGCTGGACTTCGGCACCCGGTACGGGCCGGGGAAGAACATGCCGATCGCCGCGGTGGTGAGCACGGGATACGGCGTCGGATACGCGCCGATGTCCTGGACGAAGTCGATGTCGGCGGCCAAGATGTTGCCGTCCTCGTCGAACGCCATCCGAACGTTGCCGTCGACGTGG
This sequence comes from uncultured Actinomycetota bacterium, assembly GCA_963813275.1. Classification (GTDB taxonomy): domain Bacteria; phylum Actinomycetota; class Actinomycetes; order Mycobacteriales; family Mycobacteriaceae; genus Mycobacterium. The sequence continues at coordinate 2,084,819 of CAWEYH010000014.1, forward strand.
CGGGCCTGCCCGGCAGACATCAGGTTCTCGCGCCGGTCCTCGATCCACTTGAGGGCGGCTGGCACCTTGCGCGCGGCCAGCATGATGCACATGTCCTCGCGCATCGGGACGACCTTCTGGCCGAACCCGCCGCCCGTGTCGCGCATGATGACGCGCACGTTCTGTGCCGGGATTCCGAGCAGCCGTGCAGCGAACGCGCGCAGTTCGTGCGGGGTTTGCGTCGATGCCCACATCGTCAGCTGGCGCGATGACGCCTCCCACTCCACGACCAGGCCGCGCGTCTCGATCGGGACCGGGGCGTGGATCTGCTGGTACACGTGCGCCGACGCGACATGTGCGGCCGACGAGAAGGTCTCCTCGTCGGGCGGAGCGCCACCCATTCCGCCCGCGATGTTGTCGGGGTAGGCGTCGTGCACGACGACGTCGGAGTTGACGGCCTTGGTGAAGTCGGCGACGGCGGGCAGCGGTTCGTAGTCGATGTCGACCAGTTCGAGCGCATCCTCGGCGAGATAGCGCGTGTCGGCGATCACAAGCGCAACCGGGTCGCCGACGAATTTGGCCTCTCCCTCGGCCAGCGGCGGGCGCGGCGTGTCGGCGACGTCGCGGCCTGCGACCGCGTGCCAGGCCTCCTTCACGTCGGGGTTCAGGTCCTGCGGCCACGAAGACCGCGTGCACCCCGGGCAACGCGAGCGCCGCGGAGGTGTCGATGCTCTTGATACGGGCCCTGGCAAACGGGCTGCGCACGAAGCAGGCGTGCAGCATGCCGGGGCGGGAGACATCGTCGACGAACGTGCCGTGGCCGGTGAGAAGGCGGCTGTCCTCGACCCGCGGGACCCGTGTCCCCGCGTACCGGGTAGCGACGGCTTCCCGCGGGGGTGAAGTCATGACAAGGGCTCCAATTCGTCGTCGACACGGCCGCTACGACAGTCTGCTGAGCAAGTGCACAGCAAGCTTACCGGATACGAGATTCTCCCCATTGAACATATGACATTCTCGGGGGCTGGCCGGGCAGGATCAAGCGCCCCGATGCGGCTAGATTATCGATCGTGAGCCGCTGGATCACGCGGGAGGAGCGCACGCTGCGTGAAGACGTGCCCGGCCCGCCCGACGACGTCCGCCGTTTCTATGTCGACCTGGACAACATCAAGCTCGTACATCCCCTGGTGGTGTCGGTTCACACCGTCGACCGCCGCGAGACGGCCGACGGCTACGTGCAGACCTATCGGGTGGGCGACCGTATCCCTCTCGGACCGCTGCGCTTACGCACGAACTACCTTGCGCGGCTATATGTCCCGGTGTCCGGCGACGTGTTCACCGAAGCCCGCCAGTTCCCGCGCGTGCGGCTGAGCAGCACGGTGGCTTTCGAACCGGTCGGGTCCGGTACCCGCGTCGTCGAGCGGGTCCGGATCGAAGCTCCGCGGCCGTTGGCGTCGGTGACCACTCGCAAGGCGGTGGATGCGCACACCGAGATGCTCGCCGGAATCCGGCGTCTATTCGAGTCCGCGCCGACCTAGGCCTACGTCGGCCAGAAACCGGAACCGGTCAAGAAGCCGGCCTGCCAGCCCTGATCACCGAGGCACAGCAGGGGGCGCCCGTCAGGCGCCTGCGCGGCGGCCTGGTCGGCCGGACACGGCGAGCCGATCTCCTGAACGCCGTACAGGTTGGGCGAGGCCACCCAGAACCCGGTGGTCACCGGCGGCCACTGGTTGGGGATCCAGTGGCATTGCAGCGGCTCGCCGCCGGGACCCCGCCCGAACGTGAAGATCTCGAAGTTGTCGCAGGGACCGGCCATGTGCGCGTCGTAGTTCATCCCCGGCACATCCGATGCGTAGTGTCCCGGCCTGTCGAAATACAGGTTGTCGTTCGGATCGCCCATGGCGACCGGTGCGCTGCCGACAGCGGAGCACGCCGCCGCGGCGGCGATGGCTAGTTCCCGAATCATGTCCCCACCTTTCTCGCCAGAGCCTAACGGGCATGTTATGGCCAGGAAAGCGTTTGGGTGCTACGGGCACGGGTAGTTGCCCGTCATGGCACGGGAGACGATCACAACGGCTGAGCCGGCTCGCGAACTTCCGCTACGCACCGGCCGACATCGCGACCGACTCACCGCGCTCGTCGCCGTTGCCGGCCCGCCGCGGGTGAGGGCATGAGACGGTAGACGTCTATGGACGACTTCGAGTACCTGTCCTACGAGGATTTCGGCCGCCGGTTCTACGAGATCGCGGTGACGGAGAAGCGCGTCGGCGACGCGATCGCCGCGATCGCCGGCGAAGAGTTCGAAATGGGACCGATGGGTCAGGGTCCCGGCAAGATCGCCAAGGTCACCGCCAAGGTGAGGATCCAGGAGCCGCGGGTCACCCGTTCCAACGGCGAGCTGATCACGTTCGCGATTCGCATTCCCCTCGAGATCGACATGGTGATCGACCTGCGGATCGACAAGCCCAAGTTCGTGGTGTTCGGCGAGATAGCGCTGAGCGCGATCGCGCGCGCCGCCGAACCGCTCCTGCTCATCCTCGACGTGCAGAAGCCGCGGCCGTCGGACATCGAGATCCACGTCACATCGAAATCGCTTCGGGCCGAGCTGTTACGGATAGTCGCGGGTGTCGACGCCGAGATCCGGCGGTTCATCGCCGCCCACGTGGCAGGGGAGATCGACAGCCCAGAATCGGTGAAGGCCAAAGTCATCGACGTCGCCGAGCGCCTCGACGCCGCGTGGACCGGCGTGTAGCGGGGGTTACTTCCCCAGCGTGAACTGGACGACGTCGACCTGGCGGTCATGGATGATGAACTTGATGAAACGCGCCAACTCGAAGGTCAGCGGAATACCGAGTTCCTTTGCGCGCGCCGGATTCTCACCGACGATCGTGTGCAGCAGCATGACAGCGTTTTCGTGCGTGGGCTGTTCATCTCGTCGAAAGCCTTCTGGACGTGGGCGGCCTGGTTCTTCGACAGCGTCATGTCGTCACGCTCGAAGCAGGCGCAGCTGTAGGTGCGCGTCGGGTCCAAGAACAACGCGACGAAGTCGTCGATCGGGTCGTAATGTGCCTGGACGTCGTCGAAATGTGGCGCGAGGTCACCGCGGGGCTTCAGGTGATTTCGGCATCGTGTCACCGCAGTTGACGTGCCGGTTAGCCGATAATCGGTAGGTCCTCTACGATTCTGCAGGTGCACAGACTCACTCGGCCCGTTCGCACGTCCGTCATGTTTGCCGGGCTGACCATCGCAGCGTCGCTACTGGCCGCCCCGGCGCAGGCCGACCCGAGCGCGGACGCGTTCTTGAATGCGATCACAAGTGCGGGTCTGGGCGGCTCGACCGACCCTGCCAACGTGGTCGCGGTCGGTCAGTCGGTCTGCCCGATGCTGTCCGATCCGGGCCAGAACGCCGCCGACGTTGCGGCGAAGGTCGCCGACGCCACCGGGACGTCGCTCGGTGGCGCCAACCTCTTCACCGGCCTCGCCATATCGTTCTTCTGCCCGCGCGTGGTGGACTCGATCGGCGGTGGCCAGTCACCGATTCCGCTCGGCCTCCTCGGTTTCTAGCCGACCAGGCTCTCCAGCTTCGGCCGTTTCGGCAGGCGCCCGTCGCCGCTGGATTTTCCGCTGTGCGTGATTCAACAGCCACGGGGCGAGCATGTTCTTCGTCCACAGAAGTTGCGAATAGGTGCGCTCTCGAAGCGACGGGCCGGCGGCGGCCGGGTCCGGATGCGCCCAATCATGGTTGCTGCCAGGCAGATCGAGGGCTTCTGCGGCCGCTGCGGCGAATAGCACGTGGCCCTTGGTCGACCCGTGCACGCGGTCGTCACTCCAGGTGTCCGGCTGGGTCATCGATGGTGCGCTGTAGAGGTCGACGAGCTTGAAACCGTACCGGTCGGCGGCCGTCACGATGGCGTCGTTCGTGCGATGCATGCGGGTAGTCAAGATCCGGCCGATGGGCACGATGCGGGCGATGTCAGGGAAGGTCGTCGTCACCACCGTCGCTCCGGACTCGGCGAGCCGTACGTGCAGTAGGTCCAGATCGGCGAGGGCCTGATCGAAGAGGAGACCGGGCCTGGTGATGTCGTTCATCCCGACGCAGACGGTGATCAGATCGGGCCGCATCGCAAGGGCCCGCGGCAGTTGGTCGTCGAGCACATCGTGGATCCGGCGGCCACGGATGGCGAGATTGGCGTATCCAAGACCGGGATGGAGTCCGTCGAGCATCGCGGCAAGCCGATCGGCGAAGCCAAGGACCCCGACGGAATCGTCGCCGTCCCAAAGCCCCTCGGTTTGGCTGTCGCCGATCGCGACGTAGCGGGTGTACGGACCGTAGGCCATGAGCGGCACTCTAGCGTCGCAAGTCGGCCTCGACATCTGACGCGCCCGTCGGTGTCGATCAGCAGAGCGCAGCGAGGTCCCTTCGGGCACTGCGCTCGACGAACAGCGGGATGTACTCCCGCAGCGGCCGCCCTTGGAACCTGGCGTGGTTTTCCTGGACGACCGCGGCAACTGTGTCACGCGAGACCGTCGGATAGTGCGAGGTCAGTCGCTCAACCAGCTGTTCGATGATCGTCTGTTCGCTCAACTCGATCATCCCAACAGGTTCCCTGCCATTGGCCGGCCGGTCAACGATCAGTTACCCGAAGCAACAGACTCGGCGGTCTAGCCGCGGCCCAGCCGGGTCAGGTTGAGCGGCCGGCCTACGACGCTGAGCTGATTGATGACGTCTTCCAGCCCGCGCCGCGGCACGTTGACACGCCATTCCGGCAGCGAGCCGGACAGCCGAAGCACATCGGGCGCGAAGGTGATTTCCGTCAGCTCCAGACCGTGGGGCAACTCGGGTAGATGCACGGGATAGGCGGGCGTGCGCGCAGGGAGCCGCAGGCGCGTGCGGCGCAGCATCAGCCGGCGCGGTTTCAGCCACAGTGTCGACCCGTCAAGGTGCGCGTCGACCTCGAGATGGCCCAGCCCAGGCCGCCGCGCCAGCCGCAGTCGCGCGATGCCGTCGGGCCCGATCTCACCCGCAAGCCGCGGCGCCGCCAGCCGGAACAAGTCGTCGAGGGTGTCGGCGGGTAGCTCCAGCGACAGCTCGACCGGTGCGGCCACCAGCACCGGCGGCGCGCTGGGCCGAAGTTGCACGTTGTGAAGCACGGCGGTGGCACTGTCCAATTTGTTTCCATCCCACCGGATGTCGCGTGCACCGAGCCGGACGTCGTTCAGTTGGCCGACCGAAAGGCCGCGGATGTCGAGCCGCGAGTCGAACTCGGTCACGGTCAGCGTGATGTCGCCCTCGTCGACCCGCACCGCCAGCGTCACGTCCGACGACGAGACGGCGAAGCGTGAGGAACAGCGTCCGGTACGCGGCGGCGGCACCGTTGTTGACCGGCGCGACGGCCGCCGTCGACCAGAGCGACGCCAGCATGTCGAGCGGGCGAAACGGGTCCCATCGGCGTAGCGGTCGCGAACGCGTCATATCACCCAGCATCCTGCCCTCACGGGGTGAAGCTGTTCAACAGCGCCCGCATCGATTTCGCCACCGCATGGCGTGTCTTCACCGGGTTGGCCGAGTTCGCGATCAACATCGCCCCCCGGGTGAGGGCGCCCAGCAGTAACCTCGTCGCGGTCTCCGGGTCGTCGATCTCGATCGTCCCGGCCTTCGCCGCTTCCTTCAGCGAGTGCACGATGACCGCGTGGGCGTACTGCTCGTCCAACTCGGTGTAGCGCGCCAGGCCGAGCACGGCCGGGCCATCGAGCACGAGGATCCGCTGCACGTCTGGCTGCAGCACGCCGTCGAGAAACGCGTCGAAGCCCAGCGCCAGCTCGTCAAGCCCGTCCTTGGCGTCCTTGGCCGCCTCGGTCGAAGCCGCCATCATCTCCATGTGGGCCTGCACGAAAACCGCCTCGAAAAGCGCTGTCTTGGTGGGGAAGTGGTGATACAGGGCGCCTGTCGTCACGCGGGCCTCGCGGGCCAGATCCTCGACCGACGTGCCGCGGAAGCCATTCTCACCGAACAGCCTGCGGCCCCCGGCGATCAGCGCGGCGCGCGTCTGCGCGACCTGCTCGGCGCGCAATGACGACGGCTGCTCGGAAGACGCCGAACCCGGCATGGCTTTCACTTTTCCTCTCGGTCGGGCCAGTCTACCCTATTGACATATCGTCGCTATGTGAAATAGTTGGCCTATGACTTCCGCCTCAGTAGACCTCACCGGACCTGCCGCAGACACCCGCAACGCGCACGCCGCGACGCTCGATGCCCTCCGCGACGCGGCGGGCAGATCCGCAGGGCTTCTGCATCGGGTGACCGACGGCGCGGCGCCGGTGCCGGGACTGACATGGACCGCCGCGGAGACGGCTGCGCACTTGATCGGCGAGCTCCGCGACTACACCCAGGCGTTGACCCGGCACACGAACGGCTATCTGACACATGCCAATAGGACCGACGAATCACCATCGCGGATGAGCGCCGTGGTCAATGCCCGACAGTTGACCGAAGTCGCGGAGCGCGAGATGGGTCCGCTCGCCGACATGGTCGAGGAAGCGGCGGAGGCCTACCGGGCTGCGGCCGCTGTCGCAGACGAGGCCGCGGCGATCCCGATGGCCAACGGCCTTGTGCTCAGCCCCCCGACGATGACAAGCCTGCTGCTCGGCGAACAGGTCATCCACGGCCTCGACATCGCGCGGGCCGCCAGGACCCGCTGGGATATCCGGCCGCGCGATGCGCAGCTGATAATCCCCGGCGCCTTGACCGTCGCTCCGCAGTATCTCCGCCCGTCCGCAGCCGCCGCACGGGTCAGTTTCGAACTGCGGATTCGCGGCGCCAACGCATACCGCATGGCTGTCGGCCGCGGCACCGCCGTCGTCACAGCCGCGGGGGAGAAGGCCGACTGTGTTATCACCGCAGACCCCGTCGCCTTCCTACTGGTGGGCTTCGGACGCATCTCGCAGTGGTCGCCGATCCTGCGGGGCAGGCTGCGCGCGGGCGGTAGAAAGCCCTGGTTGGCAATGAAGTTCGCCACACTGTTGGCCAGCCCGTAGCGGCTCGCCCCGTACAGTTTGGGCGATGACGTCCGTCGTAATCGTCGGCAGCGGCTTCACCGGTTTCGAATGTGCGCGCCGACTTTCCCGCCAGCTGGGCAAGCACAACGCGTCCGTCGACATCTCGATCATCTCGCCGGTCGACTACATGCTCTACACGCCGTTGTTGCCCGATGTCGCAGGCGGCCTGGTGGATGCGCGGTTCGTCACTGTCCCGTTGGCGAACACGCTGCACGGAGTGCGCGCGGTGCGCGGGCGGGTGGACAGTGTGGACTTCGACGGGCACACGGTCACCTACACCGACCCCGAACGGCGGTCACGCAGCCTGCCGTGGGACCGATTGGTGCTCACGCCGGGCTCGGTCACCCGGCTGTTCGACATCCCGGGTCTGGCCCAGTACGCACGCGGCCTGAAGTCGACCGCAGAGGCCGTCTACCTCCGCGACCATCTGCTCGAACAGCTCGAACTGGCCAACATCGACGATGACGGGGACCGGATCGCTGCGCGCCGCACGGTCGTCGTCGTCGGCGCCTCTTACTCCGGCACCGAGCTCGTCGTGCAGCTGCGCGCGCTGGCGGACACGGCCGCGGAGCAGATGGGCTTCGATGCCGGCGATGTGAAGTTCGTGCTGCTGGACCTGGCCGAGCAGGTGATGCCCGAGGTCGGGGAGAAGCTCGGCCAAGGCGTGAAGAAGGTGCTGCACAAACGCGGCGTCGACGTGCGACTCGGCCTTACCCTCAAGGAAGTCCATTCCGATCACGTTGTGCTCACTGATGATTCGCGCATCAACACGCATACCGTCGCATGGGTGACCGGGGTTACGGGCGCCCCGCTGGTCGAGAATCTGGGGCTGCCGACCGAACGTGGCCGGCTCAAGGTGCAGGCCAACCTGCAGGTTCCCGGTCACCCCGATGTGTTCTCGGCGGGCGACGCCGCGGCGGTCCCCGACCTGACCCAACCCGGCAAGATCACGCCGCCGACCGCGCAACATGCGATTCGGCAGGGAAAGGTGTTGGGCCGCAACGTCGCCGCCAGCCTGGGCTATGGGAAGGCAAAGGACTACCGGCATCGCAACATGGGACTCGTCGTCGACCTGGGGCCGCACTATGCGGTCGCCAATCCCCTGAACATCCACCTGTCGGGCTACCCGGCGAAATTCGTGACACGGATGTACCACCTGCATGCGATGCCGCGTTTCGTCAATCGTTGGGCGGTGTCGCTGGCCTACCTGACCGACGTGTTCTTCGACCGGTCCGTCGTCTCGGTCGGGCTGTCCACCCAGGACGACGCGCGGTTCTCCACCAGCGAAGGAATTCCGCTCCCGAAGGCGGATTGACGTGTGAAAGCCGACGGATCGGGAACACCGGTGCAATGGCTACATATCGCGTGCTGAACCCGAAGGGTGACGTCGTCGACACCAAGGACATCGAAAGCGCGGGCGACGCGCACGCCTGGTTCGTCGACGCCGACGACGGCCACTGGGCGTTCTTCGACGACTCGGAAGGCGACCGCCGGTAGTCATTCCTCGCCGGTGACGTACCACTTTCCGATCGGCGGCGCATGGCTGCTGGTGACCCGCAGGTAGCGGGGTTCCTCGACGGCGAACGACGGATAGCCGCCTAGGTGGCAGCTCTCACCCGTTCTGATCTTGGTGATCGTCTGAGTCGCGCGGTCGAATGTGACGGTGCTGTCGTCGTCGAGGTCCAGGCGCCAGCGCGGCTCGAATCGGCTGTCGCTCATCTCATCCCGCAACCGTCAGGGTGACATTGTTGAGCGACACCGCGGTGTCCGTCGGCAGGATCTCCACGAACGTCGGCTGGTCTCGCACGGCGTCCCCTCTCGTGATGATGTGGTCGGGGAAGTTCCCGGCACACGGGAAGTTGTTGCACCGCAACCAGAATCCCGGCGGGCTGAGGTATGGATACATGCTCGGCGACTGGTCGACGCGATAGGTACCCGGCGGGATACTGGCCGTAGCCCAGCCATTCGTCGGCGCGTCGCCGACACCGAATACGCCGTTGCTGCCGTAGGTCACCGGTTCGGCGTCTGCAGGCGCGGCGACGACGAGGCCGACCAGCACGACACCGGCCGCTGCAATCGTCAGCGCGATACGCACGGCTTCACCGTATTACCAGACGCGGACGTAGTCGATCAGCATTTCCGGGGTCTGGAAGGGGCCGAAGGCCGGATCGCCACCGCCAGGACCGCCAACCGCGAGATTGAAGATCGTGTACAGCAGGTAGTCCGGGTCGTTGAACGGCCACACGCCATCGATGGGCACGGACGGAACCGTGAAGTACGGGGCACCGTCGACGTTGTCTCGCCAGAAGCGGAAGCCGGCGTCGTCCCATCGGACCCGGTAGGTGTGCCAGTCGCCGTCGACGGGCCACCTGTTCTCCTTCCAGGTCTTGCCGTCGGACCGGGCGTGCACCGCGGACCCGGGTGCCCATATGCCGTTTCCGTACCACTCGACGATGTCCACCTCGCCGTCGGGCAGCGGGCCGCGCCCGTCGGGCGTCGGCTCCCGGTTCACCAGCCAGTACGCCGGCCAGCACCCGGGAACCAGGCAGTTCAGCTTTATTCGGGCTTCCCAGGTGTGCCCGATGCCGATCTTCATCGTGCTCTCGACCCGGCCGCTGTAGTAGGTGTTGCCCTCCTGCGTGGCGCGCAGCACGAGGTTGCCGTTGCCGTCCAGCAACACGTTGCGGCGATCGTCACGGAACAGGCCCAGGATCGGCGGGTTGACCGGCTCATTCCAGCCGACAACCGTCCACCGCGAGAGGTCGGGCGGTGAACCCGCAGGTCCGTCGAAGTCGTCGGCGAAAACGAAGTCGGCCGGAGCCGGATTGGCGTTGGTGGGGGGAGCGCCCGGATTCTCTGGTTGACCTGGGGCGATCGGCTCGGCGGCTGCGTGAGGCGCGGGGACTGCAGCCGCCATCGCGGCCACCCCGGTCATCAGCATCATGTTGCGGCGATTCATGTCGGGCACAGGAGCACCTTATCGTCGGGCGAAAGCGGACTTGACTAGGCTCGTGCGCAATGCCGAAATTGAGCGCGGGGCTCCTGCTCTACCGGATTCGCGACGGGTCCGTCGAAGTGCTGATCGGCCATCCTGGCGGCCCATTCTGGTCGAAGAAGGACGACGGGGCGTGGACGATCCCGAAAGGGGAGTACGACGAGAACGAGGATCCCTGGGCTGCGGCCCGCCGCGAGTTCACCGAAGAGCTGGGCGAGCCGGTGCCCGATGGCCCGCGCGTCGCATTCCCTCCGCTGACGGCAGCCGAGCGGAAAGATCATCACCGCATACGCGGTCTGCGGCGATCTCGACCTGACGGATTTCGTCAGCAACACCTTCACCCTGGAGTGGCCAAAGGGATCGGGGAATGTCAGGGAGTACCCGGAGATCGACCGGGTGGACTGGTTCTCCGTTGATGCGGCGCGGTCGAAGCTCCTGAAGGGTCAGCGCCCGCTTCTCGATCAGTTGATGAGTGTGGTCGGAGGCGCCGAACCGCCCGCGTCTCAATAGCATTGATCGTCAGCGCGCGGCCGTGGATGCGCCAGCCGGATGGCGTTCGTAGGTATTCGTCGTCGTAGCGCAGGTGCCACAGCAGGTCGGTGACTTCACCGTCGCCGATGCTCCAGTGGTGTGCCACGCAAGTGATGCGGCCCAATGCGTAGTCGGCGTCCGTCCCCGGCGCGTACACCTCGCCGACGATCGCATGTTCGGTACGCGCGACGCGCGCCACCGCGGCCATCGCCGCGCGGACACCGTCACGCCCCCGGCTGTGGCGGATGGGATCCAGCGATCCCGGTGGATCGGGCAGGCGCAATTCGGCTGTGTCGGTGAACAATTCGACGACGTCGTCGAAGCGGCGGTCGTCGATCGCGGCGGCGTAGATGTGAACGAGGTCGGCCAGCGCCAACCGGTCCGCGATGGCAAGGGTCATGAAGCCGTCAGGCCGCCCGTTGCTGGCGCGGATGGCTTCCCGGCATTCCCGGCGGGTCTTGCCCGTTTCCTGCATGCACACGCGCACCGGCGTTTCCTCCTCGACAGGCAGCGGCTCGTCGGTGGCCTGGGTCGTCACCGTGATGGTCGGCGCAGGTACCTCGCCCTGGCTGGTCGACCAGATGGACGCGCCCGTGGACTGAAGCGTCGAGCAATAGACAGTGTTCCCGTTGGCCGTGACGGCGGTGCTGTCGACCGGCGAGCAGTTGGCGCCGACGACGGCCCCCGCCGGTGCCGCCGGGGCTGAAGTGGTCGCCGTCGTTGTGGGCGATTGTTGCGACACAGGGGGCGGGGGAGGCGCCTCTGCCTTGGGCGGGGTGGCAGTCGGCGACGGCGGAGGCGTGTAGGTGTCGTTCATCAGTCTCTCGATCTCGTGGAACTGGATCAGCACGAGAGCGATCGCCACCAACAGGAGCGCCGCCAAGATCGCGGGCACGATGATCGCCGGCCGCAGCAGCCTGCGCTGTGGTGCTTCGTGCCTGCCACCCGCTTGCCTTTGGGCGGCCAGCGGTATCGAGGCGGCGGTCCGCTCGTTGTCGCCTGCCGGTTCGACCCCAAGCCGGTGAGCCAGCGCCCGGGCGAAGTCCATGCAGCTGTTGAACCGGTCCTTGGCGTCCTTCGAAAGCGCCTTGGCCAACACCGGATCGAGCGCCGACAACTCGGGACGCTTGTCCGCGAGGGCAGGTGGTGACGCCGTGAGGTGCTGGCTGATGACCACCGTCGGGTTGGAGTGGTGAAACGGCGGCGATCCGGTCAGCAGGTGAAATGCCGTGGCCGCCAACGCATACTGATCCGCGCGGCCGTCGAGTTCCTCACCCATCAGCTGCTCCGGGGCGGCGTAGAACACCGTACCGACCGTCATATTCGTCGCGGTGAGGTTGCTCGTAGTCGTCGACCCGCCGGGCAATACCGAAGTCGCCGAGCAGAATTCGCTGCTCACCTGCCGCCGGGTCGGTCAGCATGATGTTGGCGGGCTTGACGTCGCGGTGCAGGAGGCCCTGCTGGTGTGCGTAGTCGAGCGCGTCGGCGACGGACGTGACGATGTCGAGTACTTCCTCTTTCGGCATGCCTTTCGGGTAGCGCTCCCGCAGCAGCTCGCCGGCGTCCGTCCCGTCGACGTAGTCCATCGAGATCCAGATCTGGCCGTCCACGTCTCCGCGGTCGTGCACGCCGATGATGTGCGGGTGCCACAGCGTTGCGGCGAGGTCGGCTTCGCGGTTGAACCGCTGCCGGTACTCGCTGTCGGCGCACACGTCGGCGGGCAGCACCTTGAGCGCGTCGCGCCGGGGCAGGCGCGGATGCTCGGCCAGGTACACCTCGCCCATGCCTCCCGCGCCGAGAAGCCGCACGATGGTGTAGCCCGCGAAGGTCTGACCAGCGGCTAACGGCATGGCCGAATAGTACAGACGGCTACAGATCCAGAATGAGATGCTCCCCGTCGGCGGCCCGCGAGATACAGACCAGCATCATGCCGCCGTCCCGCTCGGGTTCGGTCAGCAGCGTGTCGCGGTGGTCGACGGCGCCTGCGACCACCCGGGTCCGGCAGGTGCCGCAGAAGCCCTGCTGGCACGAGTAGGGCGCCGCGACGTCCGAGCGCCGCAACGCCGCCAACAGCGTCTCGTCGGCGCCGACCGACGACCTGCCTGGCCCGTCGACGCGATCGACGACCGTGAACTCGCATGCCGTCGACGACGGGCGGCGCGGCGAATCGCTCGAAGTGCAGCTCGACGTCGTCGCGGCCGGCGAGATCTGGCACGGATCGCGGTCAGCATCGGCGCGGGACCGCAGGCGTACACGGTGGTGCCGTCGGGGCAGTCGCCGAGCAGTTCCGCGGCCGTCGGCACGCCGCTGACATCGTCGGTGCGGATCTGCGACCCGATCGCCGAACGCGGCGACTTCGTCGACGAACGGCAGGCTGTCGATGCTGCGACCGGCGTACACCATCGACCAGTCCACGCCGAGTCGCTCCGCCAGGGCCAGCATCGGAAGAATCGGCGTGATGCCGATGCCGCCTGCGATGAATCGGAACCGTCGCGTCGGCGAGCCGTAGCCGGGAACCGTCAACGGGAACGCGTTGCGCGGGCCGTGGGTCGTCACCGCTGCGCCGACCGGCAACCCGTCGTGCACCTCGACGGAGCCGCCGCCGCCGTCGACGATCCGCCGCACGGCGATGCGATAGGTCCCGGAGTCGTCGGGGTCGCCGCACAGCGAGTACTGGCGCAGCCGGCCGCTCGGCAGGTGGAGTCGAGGTGCGCACCTGGATGCCACCGCGGCAGCGTCCGCCGTCGGCGGCGGCCATCGTCAGCGCCACCACGTCCTGATCGCGCGCGACCACCTGGCGGTCGACCACCGTCAGCGCGATGGTTCGGTCCGGCGCGGGCGGCGGTCTTCATCCTGCGGATGGCGCCGGAGATCGACCAGAGCGCATTGACCGAGGCATCGGCGACACCCAGGACGACGTCGTGGCGCCTACGGCCGAAGACGCTCGGCGGCGCCTGGCGGTAGCGGTCGAGCAGACCCATCAAATGTGTGCCGCGCGAGCCGCGGGGGAGCTGGCCAGGTAGGCGACCGCCTGCGCCGTCGAACCCATCTCCTCCGGCGTGAACCCGGGCCGGAAGTACATCGCGGTGTTCGAACCGAACAGCTTGCGGTACTTGGGAAGCAGCCCGAGCTTCGAGTCCCGCATCCGCAGCCGGTTGAACCGCCACCAGCCGATGTCGGTGGTCGGGTCGGACTTGACCAGGAACCAGGCCGTGCGCTGGAAGAACACGAAGATCGCCAGCACCGCCATCGTCATCGCGCGGATCCGGTCGAAGTAGCTGTCGTGGAAGTAGACGGCGACGTCGTGGGCGACGTTGCGGTGCTCGACTTCTTCGCTGCCGTGCCAGCGGAACAGGTCGACCATCGTCGGAGTCGGCGCCGTGGTCGTCCCAGGCGCAGTTCAAGCGCGAAGTCGCCCAGCACGGCGGTGTAGTGCTCGATGGCGGCGATGAACCACAGCCGGTCGCACAGATGGTTGAGCCGACGCTTCGGGTCGGTCGAGGTCGTCGGCGCGAGCGTCTTGGCGAAGAGGATACTCGATCTGGTCGAGCATCGGCTTGGGGTCGATGCCGTTGACGACCATGTACTCGTTGCAGCATCTGCTCGTGGACGTCGGCGTGGGTGGCCTCCTGGCCGATGAAGCCCCGCATGTCGTCGGCCAGACTGGGGATCCTTCACCAGCGGCAGGGCCTCGTTGAACGTGTCGACGAACCAGCGCTCGGCCGCGGGCAGCACGACGTTGAGCAGGCTGACGACATTCGATGCGACGGGATGTCCCGGGATCCAGTGCAGCGGGACGCCGGTGGCGTCGAAGTGCACCTTGCGTGCCTGGATCTGTACCGGCCCCGGATCGACTTCCTGCTCGAAACGGCGTGGTCGCAACATTGCGGCTTCCTCCCCTGCATTGTGCTGGGGTGAGTCTACGACCCTTAGGTGGGAACGCAGGTTTCAGATAGCTGGGCTCTGTCAATATGACCGACATGGCGGGGTTGACCGATGTCCTGGACTGGGCCAAGCAACAGGTGTCGTCGCGGGTGCCGAAGGCCGACCTCGACCAGCGCGACCCCGACTACATCCGCGAGCAGTTGCCGGGTCTGTGGCTGCTGGCATCGCTGTACTTCCGGGCCGACGTCCGCGGCCTCGACCGCATTCCGGCCGACGGGCCGGTGCTGCTGGTCGGCAACCACAGCGGCGGCAACCTGCCGCCGGACACCTTCGTGTTCACGCTGGCCTTCTGCTCGTACTTCGGCGTCGAGCGGCCGTTCTACCAACTGGCCCACAACCTCGTCGTCTCGATGCCTGGTCTTGGATCACTGCGAAAGTTCGGCACCGTCGCCGCCAACCACGACAACGCCACGCTTGCGCTGCAGTCCGGCGGGGCGTTGCTGGTGTACCCGGGCGGTGACTACGAGGTCTTCCGGCCGTCCTGGAAGCGCCACGAGGTCGACTTCGGCGGCCGCAAGGGTTACGTGAAGCTCGCTCGGGAGGCCGGTGTGCCGATCGTGCCGATCGCCAGCGTCGGCGGCCAGGAAGCTGCGCTCTTCCTCGACCGCGGCCAGTGGCTGGCCAAGCTGCTGATGGTCGACAAGATGGCCCGCCTGAAGAGCGTGCCCATTCTGTTGGCGCCGCCGTGGGGCCTGGCTGTCAGCGACATGGTGCCGCGACTGCCGCTGCCGACGAAGATCGCGATCGAGGTGCAGGATCCGATCGACGCCGCCGACATCGCCGCCAGCGACGACGACGTCATCAACGACAAGGTGCTGAGCAGCCTGCAGGCCGGGGTGGACAGACTGGCCGCCGAACGACGTTTCCCGGTGATCGGCTGATGGGGCTGCAATGAGGCTGCAACGGCAAGTCGAGATCGACGCGGACCGCGACACCGTGTGGAAGCGGGTCAGCGACCCGGCGTGCTACCCGGAGTTCATGGCGAATCTCGAGCGATGGGACGCGGAGACCGAGGGACCCGTCGGTGTCGGTTCCCGCTACACCGGGCACTGGAAGATCGGATCGGTACCGGTCGGCGGCGTGATCGAGGTGGTGGAGTTCGACGAGGCGCGCGACCTGGCCTGGATCGGCATCACCGGAATAACGCAGCGCGGCCGCTTCCGCCTACGCGACGGCGCAGACGGCCGTACCAAGGTGATCTTCCGGATGGCCTACGAGGCACCGGGCGGAATTCTCGGCGTGATCGCCGATTGGGTGGCAGCCCGTCAGGTCGGCAGGACGATGACGCAGACGCTGAAGAATCTGAAGGGCCTGACCGAAACCTAGCGTCAGCCCGGCAGGTGTCATCCCCGGCTGCGGGCCGACCGGGGTCGGAACCACTGTGGTCACGCCGTTGGAGCCGACGGACCGCCCACCGGGAGCGCCACCGCGCACCGGCGCTGCCCTGGTCGGCCATCTCCTGGGCGGCTTTCTCGGTGCAGTCGAGGTCGAGCAGCATCTTGCTGCTCCTGCCGCTGCCCACCATCTTCTGGCTGGACACCATGCACTGTGCCTGCGGCAGGGCGCTGCCGACCGAGCCACCGAAGCCGGTCTTCATGCCCATGCCCTTGAGGATCTCCACGGCCTTGTAGTACGGCTCGCCGATCACATTCATCTGGTTGGGATTCGCCGGATCGGAGCTGGCGAGCCCGGCGCTGAGCAGGCCGATCGAGCCCGCGGCAACCGCGCCCGCGCCCAGCACAACAAGCTTTTTCACGTGACCTCTCCCTAAGTCGGTGCGGTGCGAACATATCGCAGCCGTGACAAATGTGAAACCGGTGACAGACCCGCTCAGCGTTACACCTGCGGATTCACCGCCACCCGCAGGGCCTCGGCCGAGCGCGTCTGCCCGTGGGTCGGTGAACACGTCCTCGAGCAGCAGCCGACGCCCGTCCGGGCCCGCTCAGCGGGACCCGCCAGTTCGGATATTCGTCGGTGGTGCCCGGCTGGTTCTGGGTGCGCAGTTCGCCGACCGCGTCGGCCAGCGAAAGGGCCAGCAGCCGCGACGGGGTGCGACCGAGGTAGCGGTACAGCGCCAGCACGATCTCGTCGACGTCGGGGTCATCGCCGAGCAGCCCGACGCGCCGCAGCTCGGCGAGCCAGGCCGCCTGCTCGGCGCGGTCGTCGGCCAGTTCGTCGTCGACCGGCCGGGTCAGCAGGCCGAGTTGCTGGCGTAGCCGCACGTGCTCGCCGGCCAGATAGCCCGCCGTCGGCGGCAGGTCGTGGGTGGTGACCGAGGACAGGCAGTATTCGCGCCAGCGCTGGGCCCGCAGCGGCCCGCCGTCACCGTCGCGGTCGAGCTCGAACCACAGGATCGACGTGCCGAGCAGTCCGCGCTGGGCCAGGTAGTCCCGCACCCACGGTTCGACGGTGCCCAGATCCTCGCCGACGACCACCGCCTCGGCGCGGTGGGCTTCCAGCGCGAGGATGCCGATCATCGCCTCGTGGTCGTAGCGGACGTAGGTGCCCTCGGTCGGCGGTGCGCCCTTGGGGATCCACCACAGCCGGAACAGCCCGATGATGTGGTCGACGCGAATGCCGCCCGCGTGCCGCAGCACCGCGTTGACCATGGCACGGAAGGGTTCGTAGCCCTGATCGACGAGCTGGTCGGGACGCCACGGCGGTTGCGACCAGTCCTGGCCGAGCTGGTTGAACTCGTCGGGCGGTGCGCCCGGCGGTGACGCCGAGCGCCAGAACATCCTGCATCGCCCATGCGTCGGCGCCGTTCGGGTCAACCCCGACGGCGAGGTCGTGCATGATGCCGAGCTCCATGCCCGCCCGCACCGCCGTCGACTGCGCGGCGGCCAGCTGGTCGTCGAGCTGCCACTGCAGCCACCGGTGGAAATCGACGGTTTCGGCGTGCTTGGCGGCGAATTCGGCGACCGCGGGACTTGCCGGGGCTGCGAATTTCTTCGGCCAGTCGTGCCAGTCCGGTCCGTGCCGCTCGGCCAGCGCACACCAGATCGCGAAGTCGTCGAGGCTGCGCGCCTTCGCGTTCGCGGTATGCCGCGTACGCCAGCTGACGACCGGCCGAGCGCTCGACCCGGTACACGCTCTCCAGCACATCGCGCTTGGCCTTCCATGCCGCGTCCCGGTCGATCAGGTCCGCGCGCCGCGTGTCCTCCTGCAGCGTCGATCCGTGCCCTGCGGACGCGGCCGCGGTGGCGCACATCGGCGAACTCGGGGATCGCCTCTGGGCGCAGATAGATGCGGGTTGACGTAGCGCCGCGAGGTGGGCAGGTACGGCGACGGCTCCATCGGCGCGGTGGGAGCCGCGGCGTGCAACGGGTTGACCAGGATGAATCCGGCCCCGTGTCTGGCGGCCGACCATACAGCCAGATCGGTCAGATCCGTCAAATCGCCTGATACCCCAGGATCTTTCGGACTGCACACTGTAGAGCTGGGTGGCCAGCCCCCATGTCCGCCTTGCGCCGAGCCGTGGCGGCAGCTCCAGCGAGGCGGGGACGATGATCAGCGGCGTGCTGGCCTCGAGCGAGCCGGCCTGCACGTGCAGTCGGTGATAGCCCATCGGCAGATCGCCTGGCAGCTCGAAGGTGGCCTCACCGATCAGCCGGTCGCCGAGATCATATGGGGGAGTGTGGTTCTCAAGCTGACGCAGACCGGCGCGCACAGTGCCGTCCTCCAAACGGATCCACAGGCCGACCGGCTCGCCGTGTGTGACATGCACCCAGAAGGACGACTCGGTGTCTGCCCGTCCGATGATCGCCGGGGGCAGCGGGCGACCCCAGTGCTCGCGATCGTGCGCGGCGAGCGCGGCCGCCCGCTCCTCGTCGGTCGTGGCGGGCACACCGAGCGCCGCCAGCACGGCGACCAACGTCGTTTCCGGCACGTCGACGTGGCGGCCGGTCCAGTCCGCGTATTCGGTGGCGACTCCGTGGCGGCGCGCCAGTTCGGCGAGTGTTGGCGACAGCTCAGCCATGTGGCCAATCTTGCCGGCTTCAGCGATAGCGACATCGCGGCTCAGCAGGTCATCCCAGGTGTCGCGGCGGACCACCAGCCGAGCGTTGCCGTCGCGGGCGAACACCACAGGAATCCGGCGGGCACCGTTGTACTGATTGGACATCGTGTAGCAGTAGGCACCGGTGACCGGCACCGCCAGCAGGTCGCCGACGGTCGGGTCGCGCAGTGCGATGCCGTCGACGAGCTGGTCACCGGATTCGCAGTGCCGCCCGACGATCGTGACGATCTCGCCACCGCCGCCGACCCGGTCCACCAGCGTCGCCTCGAACCGCTGCCCGGTCAGCGACACCTCGAGGTTGTCGCCCATGCCGCCGTCGACCGCGACATGGGTGACGACCCCACGCTTGACCGTCGTGACCCGGTACACCGTGCATGCGCTGGTCGCGACCATGCTGCGGCCCGGCTCGACGATGATGCGGCTGCCGTCGGGCAGCAGCGCGCGGGCCTGGGTCACCATCGCTTCGGCGTAGTCGTTCGACGCTGGGCGGGTGCTCGTCGTAGGTGTAACGGACGCCGAGACCGCCGCCGAGGTCGTAGGTCTCGAAGGTGCCGAGCTTGGCGATCGGTTCGACCGCGGCGGCCAGCTGCTCGACGTTGAGCAGCTGAGAGCCGACGTGGGTGTGTACTCCGTCGAGTGCAAGCACCGAGCTGCGCTCGATGCGCGCGATCGCTTCACGCGCGTCGTCGGGCAACAGCCCGAATTTGGAGCCGGCGTGCCCGGTGGCCTGCGAGGCATGGGTGGCGGCTTCGACTCCGGGGATCACCCGCACCAGACAGTGCTGCCGCTGTCCCCGCGGCACGATGCGTTCCAGCCGGTCGATGTCGTCGAAATTGTCGACGACCACCAGTCCGAGGCCGTGCTCGACGGCCAGCTCGAGCTCTTCGTCCGTCTTGGCGTTGCCGTGCATGACCAGCCGGGCGGGATCGGCGCCGGCCTTGATGGCGGTGAGGATCTCGCCGCCGCCGGCCACATCGAGGTGCAGACCCTCTTCGACCATCACCCGCTGAACCGCGGTGCACGGGAATGACTTCGACGCGAACGCCAGGTCGCTGCGGGGCCACCGGCTGCGGAACGCGTCGAGGTATTCCGCGCCCGGTTCCGCAGGGCGTCTTCGGCGACGACGATCGCCGGGGTGCCGAACTCGTCGGCCACCTCGTCGAGCCGGCACCCGCCGACCACGATGGTGCCGTCACCGTCGGTCCTCGTCCCCGGCGGGAAGAGACCGAGCAGATCGTCGGCGGTCGCCTCGGTGCGCATCGCCTCAGCGTGCCACGCCTGCTCACCGGCGTGGTGAGACTCGTCGGTAACGTCGATGCCCATGGCGCTAGGACGGCTCGACGATGTCGGTGTCGCGGCGCAGCAGCGGCGGAACAGGGTGGCGGTCGCTGCGCTGTTCTTGACCAACGGGGCGTTGTTCGCCAACCTGCTGCCTCGGTATCCCGAGATCAAGGCCGACCTGCACCTGTCGAATGCGGTCTACGGCGTGGCGGTGGCGGCCTTCTCTGGGGGCGCGCTGGTCGCGGGATTGGCGGCCGCGGCGCTGATCCGCCGTTTTCGGTCGGCCAGGGTCGCGGTGGCGGGAACGATCGGCATCGCGGTCCTTCTGTATACGGCCGCACTGGCACCGTCGGCCGTGGTGCTCGCCGTTTCGCTGTTCATTGCGGGCGCCTCCGACGCAGTCACCGATGTCGGGCAGAACGCACAAGGGCTGCGCGTTCAGCGGAATTACGGGCGCTCGATCATCAACTCGTTCCATGCGGTCTGGTCGATCGGCGCCGTGCTCGGGGGCGCGATGGGCGCGGCCGCCATCGCGTTGCATATCCCGCGCACAACGCATTTGGCGATATCGGCGGTCGTTTTCAGCGTGGTGGTCTTGGCCGCCTATCCTTTCCTGCTGCGCGGGCCCCGACCAAGACGATCACCCGGCGGCCCGGACCGAGACGGCCGGACGGCCCGGTTTCGCCGTCTACGCCACACTGATCGCACTGGTGTTCATCTCGATCGCAGGGGCGTTTGTCGAGGACGCCGGAAGTTCTTGGGCCACACTGTATTTGCATGACAGCCTGGGTGCGCCCGGCGCGATCGCAGTGTTCGGCTACATCGCCATGGTCGGATTTCAGTTCGTCGGACGGACGATCGGTGACCGTCTCGTCGATCGATTCGGCGAGCGGTGGGTGGCCAGGATCGGCGGACTGATCACCGCGACAGGCATGGGCGCGGCGCTCGCGTTTCCGAGTGTCCCGGGACCATCGCCGGGTTCGCCGCGGCCGGTTTCGGCGTCGCGACACTGATTCCTGCCGCGATGCACGCCGCGGACCTGCTGCCGGGTTTACGAGCGGGTACCGGGCTGATGGTGGTGGCGTGGTTGCTGCGCGTCGGGTCGGTGTCGTCACCCCCCCTCGTGGGGTTGGTCGCCGATGCGACGAGCCTGCGGGTCGGTCTGCTGGTGGTGCCGTTCGCCGGCGTGGCCGCGATGGTGTTCGCGGTCGCGCTCAGCCCGCGGCGCCGGTCGTCTCGATAGTCAGCACACCCGCGATGATCAACGCGATGCCCAGCCCCATCAGCCAGGTCAGCGGTTCGTCGAAAAGAACCCTCGCGGCCACTGCAACGAGCGCCACGCCGCAGGCGGTCCACACGCCGTAGGCGATGCCGACGTGCATGCCGAGCCGCAGCGTCAACCACAGCAGGTAGAACGACGCGAGGTAGCCGACCGTCACCGGAATGATCCAGATCCGCTTGCGGAAACCCTCCGACGCACGCAGCGCCAGGGTTGCGATCACCTCGAAAAGGATGGCGCCGGTCAGCGCCGCCCACATCACGACGCGGCCTCGTCGCCGTGTCGTGATCCCAATTCGACAAGCAGAACACCGGCGATGATCAGGCCGATTCCCACCGCGATCGGCCAGGTGAACGGGTCGCCGAAGATCGCGGCCGCCAGCACGGCTGTCCCCACAGTGCCAAGCGCGCCCCAGATCCCGTAGGCGACGCCGATCGACAGACCGGCACGAAGCACCAACGTCAGCAACACGAACGCCCCGGAATAGCCGGCCACGACGACGACCAGCCAGGCCGAATCGTCCTGAGAGGCACGCAACGACAACGTGGCCGCCACCTCGACGACGATCGCCGCGCCGAGCAGGAGCCATTTCCGCACGGGTTACAAGCTAAACGACGCGTTCCACCATCGGAGTGAGGACCTTGTGCGCGAACCGGCGCAACTCGGCGTCATCGCTGAAGTCGGGGTCGCTCGGTGGCATAGATATGTAGGTGAAGAACAGCCGGGCGAAGACGTCGGCCACCCAGCGCACCTGCTGTGGCGGGGCGCCGGGCCCGTCGCCGTGGATGTAGTTGGCGATGAAGGCCGAACCCAGCTTGATCAGCTCGACTGGGAGTCGGCGATCGGCGCGGGTTCGGCCTGTGCGGCCCGGCGCAGAATCGGATGTCTCCGCGCGAACGACACCGCCGCGATGAATGCTGCGGCCACCCCCTCGTTGGGGTCCTCGACGCTCTCGATTGCGTCGGCGACCGCGGCCAGGAACCGTTGCGTCTCCCTGCGAACCAGAGCCTCGACCAGATCGTCCCGCCGCGGGTACCGGCGATAGGCCGTCATCCTCGACACGCCTGCCCGGCGGACCACGTCCTCGACCGTGATGCGTTGCAGCCCAACGGCGGCGGCCTCCGTCAGCGCTGCGTCGAGGATGCGCTGGCTGGTGCGGTCGGCCGCCTCGTCGACCCGGCCGCCCGCACTCGCGCCGCCGACCACCTCGATGAGCTGCGCTATCGATCACGACACCGCGACCTCGGGTCGTGGCGACTCCGGCGGCGCGGTCTCGAGCCAATCGCAGATAGCGCGGTGTGCCGAACGCCCAGCGCAGCCGCTGCGCATCGAACCGCAGCATCGGGCCCATCAGGGCTCGCGTCGCCAGAGACGGCCGGTCGAAGCCGATCAGCTCCTGCGCCCAACGCGGGGCCCTGCTCATGCCTGCGTATATCGCGAAGCGGTGCAGCTGGCGGTCGAGTCGATCGGGCAGGTCGGGGAAGAACGGCGACGTCATCAGGAAATCGACGAACTCCCGCGTCTGCGCGTTGACCGACAGCCGTGGCCGCATGGTCTCGACATAGTCGTCGAGCTCGGCGGCGGTGGTGGGCACCCAGTCGGCGCCACCCATCCTGCCGATCACCGCCTGCTCGGCAAGGTAGCGGTCCTTTTCCTGTTGGGACAGCGGTCGATTCGTCTCTTCGAACACACGCAGGATCATCCAGGGGATGGCTGTGTGCACCCATGCGATCAGTTCCGGATCCAGCGCACGGTAGGCCACGCCGTCGGGACGGGTGCCGTTGACGAACGAGTGGATGTGCTTGACGCGCTCGATGATCGAGGTGGCGGCTTCGGTGTTGCCGAACGTGGTGGCCAGCACGTAGCCGAGCGTGGCGCGGGCCCGCTGGAACGGGTCCTCGCGGTAGTTCGACATGTCCTGCACACCGGCGACCACGGACGGGTGAAGGATCTCCAGCACGATCGCGGGCAGCCCGGCCTGAGACACCGATGCGAGGTCGGCGTTGATCTCCCACGACATGCTGCCCGGACCGATCAACCCCGGATCGCCTGGCGGACCGCCGTAGATCTCCGGGTCGTCGTGGCGGCCCGCACCCTTTTCGAACTCGGCGATCATGCGGCGACGCAACGCATCCATCGGAAAACCTCCTTGGTATGGTTGTTACAGATATCATCTCAGATATACCATTCCGTGTCGCAATTCACGTCGTCAACCGCCCTCCGGCGGTAACCTGGATGGCGATGTCCAGCGACAAATCCCTGGTAGAAACCGTCAGTGGACCGGTTCGCGGCCACGACGACGGGCGCGTCGATCGCGTGGAAGGGCGTGCGTTACGCCGCGCCCCCGATCGGCGATCTGCGGTGGCGGGCTCCCGAGCCGCCCCAACGCTGGACCGACGTCGCCGACGCCACGCAGTACGGCCACGTCTGTCCGCAACCCGTCGACCCGCGCATCCCGATCGACCTCGGTGCGCCGCAGGGCGAGGACTGCCTGACGCTGAACGTCTGGGCGTCATCGGACACCGCAGCGGGCGATCGCAAGCCGGTGATGGTGTGGGTGCACGGCGGCGCCTACATCCTGGGCTCGGCGAGCCAGCCGCTCTACGACGGCCGCGTGCTGGCCGGCGACGGCGAGGTCATCGTGGTCACGGTGAACTATCGCCTCGGCGCGCTCGGATTTCTCGACCTGTCCGAGTTCAACGGCCCGCGGCGCCGGTTCGACTCCAATCTCGGGCTGCGGGACGTGCTGGCCGCGCTGCATTGGGTGCGCGACAACATCGCCGCCTTCGGCGGCGATCCCGACCGCGTCACGCTGTTCGGCGAATCGGCTGGCGCGGGCATCATCACCACCCTGCTCACCAGTCCCGCCGCCGAAGGCCTGTTCTGCGGCGCGATCGCGCAGAGCTCGCCGGCCACATCGGTATACGACGCCAGCCGGGCGCACGGGATCACTCGGCAGGTGCTCGGACCGGTTGGGCCTCGAGACGTCCGACGTCGACCGGCTGCCGCAGGTTCCGGTCGACGCGATCGTCGCCGCGTCCACCGACGTGTTCTACGAAGTGCCCCTGCGTCAACCCGGGCACGCTGGCCTTCGCCCCGATCGTCGACGGCGACCTGGTGCTCGACTACCCGGTGAAGCTGGCCCGGGAGGGCCGGTCGCATCCGGTCCCGCTGATCATCGGCACCAACAAGCACGAGGCGGCGCTGTTCAAGTGGATGAAGTCGCCGCTGATGCCGATCACGCCGGAAGCGATCAGCGCGATGTTCACCGAGATCGCCGCCGAGCAGCCGCACCTGCAGCTGCCGACCGACGACCAGATCGGCGCCGCGTATGCGGGGCTGCGCGGCAAGGCGCGCGGCATGGGTGTCGCCCGTGACCTCGGCTTCCGAATGCCCTCGGTGTGGCTCGCCGAGGGACACAGCTGCCGTGGCGCCGGTCTACCTGTACCGCTTCGACTTCGCCACGCCGATGCTGCGGCTGCTGCGGATCGCCGCCGCTCACGCCACCGAACTGCCGTTCGTCTGGGGCAATCTGGTTTCCAGCCCGAAAGACCCGACGTTCAAGCTGGGTGGCCTGAAGACCGGCAAGACGGTCTCGGAGCGGGTGCGGGCCCGATGGGTGAACTTCGCGACGCAGGGCAGGCCGGCCGGCCTGCCGGGCGAGCCGGATTGGCCGTCCTACCAGGAGGCCGATCGGGCGTAGCCTGCTCATCGGACGGGAGGACGCGGTGGTCAGCGACATCGACACCGATATCCGCACCACCTGGGGCCAGCAGATACTCAATTTCCGGTAGGCGTGTCCGGCATCGCTAGACTTGCCCCGGAGGTGTCGCTGTGGACTGGGCCAAAGCATGGGAGCAAGTGCTGCCGCCGCTGATGCATGACCCGGTGACGTTCGCCGTCCCGTTCTTCCTGTCTGCTTCTGGTGATCGAGTGGACCGCCGCGCGCAGGCTCGCACACACCGAAGGTGAGCGCGCATCCACGGGTGCCTACCTGAAACCCGACGCGTGGGCCAGCATCTGGATGGGCGTTGTGTCCGTCGGCACCAGCGCGGTGATGAACGGGATCGCGCTGTTCGGTTATGCCGCGCTGTACGTCTACGTCGCGCCGTGGCAATTGCCCGCCACCGGCTGGTACACGTGGGTGATCGCCATCGTCGGGGTGGACTTCCTCTATTACTGGTATCACCGGATGGCCCATCGCGTGCGCCTGTTCTGGGCGACGCATCAGGCGCACCACTCCAGCCAGTACTTCAACCTCGCGACCGCGCTGCGGCAGAAGTGGAACATCAGCGGCGACGTCTTTCTTCGCGCACTGCTGCCGCTGCTCGGCGTACCGCCGTGGATCGTGTTCGCCAGCTTCTCCATCAACCTGATCTACCAGTACTGGATTCACACCGAGCGTATCGGGAAGCTCTGGCGGCCAATCGAATTCGTATTCAACACGCCATCGCATCACCGGGTGCACCACGGCATGGACGAGCTCTACCTCGACAAGAACTACGGTGGCATCTTCATCATCTGGGACAGGTTGTTCGGCAGCTTCCAGCCCGAGACGTTCCGGCCGCACTACGGCCTGACCAAGCAGGTCGACACCTACAACATCTGGAAGCTGCAGACCCACGAGTACGTGGCGCTCGCCAGGGATGTCCGGGCGGCGAGCCGCTGGCGCGATCGGGTGGGCTTCATCCTCGGGCCGCCCGGATGGCAGCCACCTCAATCCGTTCAGCCGGACATTCCGGCGCCGATCACCGCTTCCAACGCCTCCTGAAGGCAGCCGCCCGGCCTTCGATGGCGTCGGTGACCCACTGCAGCACAGCCTGATTCGCTTCCGGCCTCGTCATCTTCGAACCATCGATGACGCTGACTCGCCACTGGTCGGCCGGTATGTCGGTCAACCGTGACCACTGCATGGCCCCCCAGCCGCCAGTGGTCAGCACGTGGGGCATGTGCCGAGGATCGCGGGCGTGGCGTCGCATCCAGTCCGCGAACGCAACATGTCGGGGAAAAAGGTCCTCGGGTTCCCCGCGACGGCGCAGCCGCTCCCGCTGTGCGGCCTCGTCGATGTCGAGCAGGCAGACCGCGATGTCGATCATCGGGGCCGACGGCGCCGCCACGACCTCGCCGGGTGCGACCGGGTCTCCGGCCAGCAGCAGGTGACGTCCCAGCTCGTCGAGCTCCATCGTGCGGACCACGGCCCGCTCGGCCATGCGTTGCCGCCACTCGAGCGTCGCGGTCTGCGGGATCGCATCGAGATCGCGCAGCTCGAGGGCGGTGACGGTCGGTTCGAGGTCCGCGGCGATCGCTTCCCGGACCGACGACTTCCCCGCGCCACTCGCGCCGGATACCAACAGCAGCACGCGCTCCATCATCGTGACATCGGCAACCGAATTAACGGCGTGATCGACCCACAGCCCGTAGTGTCCGCGGTGTGCAGACGGTGTTCGATGCCCACGTCGACCCAGATCTGGTCGAACGGTCGCTTGCGGCAAGCGCCTTCGGCTCGATGTGGCTGGACATCCCGCGACCCGAGCAGGACGTGCTCTCGGGTTCCATTACCGCCGACCTGCTCGTGGTCGGCGCGGGCTACACCGGGCTGTGGACGGCATTACATGCCGCACAGCGCAATCCGAGCCAGCGAATCGTGCTCGTCGACGCCGAGCGCGTCGGATGGGCGGCATCGGGCCGCAACGGCGGGTTCGTCGACTCCAGCCTCACCCATGGCCTGGCAAACGGAAAGATCGCGCTGGCCCAACGAAATCGACACGCTCGAAACGATGGGGCGCGACAACCTCGACGGCATGCAGGACGATATCGAGCAACTGCGGCTCGACGTCGACTGGGAACGCACAGGGATGCTGTCGGTTGCGACGGAACCACACCAGGTGGCCTGGCTGCGAGGAGGCCGCACGACGACGGCGAGGGTCAGTTCCTTGGTCAGCGCGAAGTCCGTGACCGAGGTCGCGTCACCGACATATCTGGCAGGCCTGTTCAGCCCGGACACCCTCGCGATCGTCCATCCCGCGAAGCTCGCGCTCGAACTCGCTCGCGCCTGCCGGCACGCGGGTGTTCGCATCTTCGAGCGGACCAAGGTCACATCGATCGACGCCTCCGGCCCGACGCTTCGCTTCGGCGCAGGGCCGGCAACGATCAGCGCAGATCGCGCGGTCCTGGCCACCAACGTGTTCCCGAGCCTGATCGGCGCAACCGGCTGCAGACCGTGCCGGTGTACGACTACGTGCTGGCAACCGAACCGCTCACCGACTGCACAGCTCGACCGCATCGGCTGGGCGAACAGGCAGGGAATCGGCGACTGCGCCAACCAGTTTCACTACTACCGGCTCACCACCGACAACCGCATCGTGTGGGGCGGCTACGACGCCGTCTACTACTTCGGGCGCAAGGTCAAACCGGGTTACGAGGACCGGCCCGCCACCTATCGCCGACTCGCCCAGCATTTCTTCATCACCTTCCCGCAACTCGACGACGTCCGATTCAGCCATCGCTGGGCCGGAGCGATCGACACCAGCACCCGGTTCTGCGCGCACTGGGGGCTGGCCCGCGGCGGCCGCGTGGCATACGTCAACGGGTTCACCGGGCTCGGTGTCGGCGCGGCCCGGTTCGCCGCCGATGTCTGCCTTGACCTGCTCGACGGCAGGCCGACCGAGCGCACCGAGCTGGAGATGGTGCGCAAGCGGCCGCTGCCGTTCCCGCCTGAGCCGTTGGCCAGCATCGGAATCCAGGCGACGAGATGGTCACTCGACCGCGCCGACCACTCGGCGGGGCGGCGCAATCTGTTGCTGCGCACGCTGGACGCCCTCGGCCTCGGCTTCGATTCCTGAACGTCAACGTAGCGTTTGCAAGACGTTTCGATTGGGCCGATCCGAACCGCCCACACGCATACCCGAGATCAGTAAGCTCAGCCGGGTTGGGTACGGGGAAATGAAAGGGGCAGTGACGTGACAGACAGGCTCGCCATTGGCGAGAAGCTTCAACGTGGTGAATCACTGACGTCAAGGAACGGGGCCTACACGCTGACCCTGCAGGATGACGGCAACCTCGTCCTCGCCGCGAGCGGTGACGCGGTGTGGGCGACGAGCACCAACGGCCAGAACGCCGAGCGCCTCGAGGTGCAAAAGGACGGCAACTGCGTGCTTTACGCGCCGGACAAGCCGATCTGGCACACCGACACCAAGGGCGCCAAGGATGTTCGGCTGGTGCTGCAGGACGATCGCAACCTGGTGCTGTACGGGTTCGACGGCGTGGCATGGGCGTCGGGCACGAATACCGACGAGGCACCACCGCCGCCGCCCGGCGCGGAGACTCCAGAGGTGGCGCCTGCCGCGGCCGAGGAGCCGTTGCCGCCTGCCGAGGCTCCGGCACCGCCGCCTCCACCGCCACCGCCGCGGACATACACGGTGGTGTCCGGGGACACGCTTTGGGCGATCTCCGAGCGCTTCTACGGCGACGGCAGCAAGTACCAGCAGATCGCCGATGCGAGCGGCATCTCGAATCCGGATCTGATTCATCCGGGACAGGTGCTGACGATTCCGTAGCTGAAGTGATGACGGGCAGCCCGGGTCGAATGACCCGGGCTGCCTTGCTGAGTGCGGTCGCGACGGTAGGGTAGAGGGCCATTGACACCAACGAATCGGAGATGACAGTGCGCCGACACTGGTTGCGCTCGCTGGTCGCGGCTGCCGCGCCGATCTTTGCGCTGACCATTCCTGCAGCGCCGGCGCAGGCCACTCCCGGGGTGTTGGTGTACCCGGGAATGGAGATCCATCAAGGCACGAACGTGTGCACTCTGGGTTTCGTCGATCCCGGCGCGCGCACGGCGTTCACCGCGGGCCACTGCCGCGGTGACGGACCGGTCGTCGACAGGGACGGCAATCCCATCGGCAGCATGAATATGTTCCGCGACAACACCCCCGACGGCGCCACCATCGCCACCGACCACATGATCTCCGACTGGGAGGCGATCAACCTCGCCCCCGACGTCGAGCTGAACAACATCCTGCCCGGCGGGCGCACCCTGGTTTCCGATGCGAGTGTCGAGCCGACGCCGGGTCTGCCGGTCTGCCATTTCGGTGTGATCACCGGCGAGAGTTGCGGCACCGTCGAAGCGGTCAACAACGGCTGGTTCACGATGGCCCACGGCGTGGTGAGCCAGAAGGGTGACTCGGGCGGCCCGGTGTATGTCGTCACCCCGGACGGCAGGGCCGCCATCATCGGGATGTTCAACAGCACCTGGGGTAACTACCCGGCGGCGGTGTCCTGGCAGAGCGCCAGCCAGCAAGCGCGCGAGGACGTGGTGCAGTCCGCGGCAGGGGTCGCCCCGCCGCGCTGACGGCCCGACCTGTTGAAGTCTTGACTTATATAAGCAACAGCTTTTAATGTTTGACACGTGCACGCGTTCGATGTCCTCGGCGACCCCGTTCGCAGGCGCATCCTCGAGCTGCTCGCCGACGGGGAGATGACAGCAGGCGTCATCGGAGCCACCATTCAAGACGAGTTCGCGATCAGCCAGCCTGCGGTTTCTCAGCATCTGAAGGTCCTGCGGGACAACGGATTCGCCTCCGTACGTCCAGACGGTCAGCGCCGGCTGTACGCGGTCGACGGCAGGGCGCTACGGGATGTCGACGAGTGGCTCGAGCGCGTTTCGGCGCTTCTGGACTCCGCACCTCGACGCGCTGGCCACCGAAATCGCTCGCGGCAGGCGAGACCGACGAAGGAAGACAACATGATCGACGTCGACCCAGCAGATCAGTGCCGTACGGCGTTCGGTCGGCAGCCGGACACTCGAAGCGGGGGAGGCGCGCGTCGTCACGATCAGTCAGGCGTTCGACACCGCTGCCGACGATCTGTGGGACGCCTGTACCAACATCGAGCGAATCCCGCGGTGGTTCCTGCCGATCACCGGCGACCTGACGGTCGGCGGTCGATACCAGCTGGAAGGCAACGCCCACGGGACGATTGTGACCTGCGATCCGCCGCGCGAGTTCACCGCAACCTGGGAGTGCGGCGACGACGTCAGCTGGATCGAAGTACGGATCACCGGCGAGGGCTCGGTCCGGTCGCGGGTTCGAGCTGCAACACATCTCGCACGTCGACGACAACTGGGAGCAGTTCGGCCCTGGCGCGGTCGGCATGGGCTACGACGGCACCCTTGTCGGTCTGGCCATCCATCTGTCGACCGGCGAGACCGTCGACCCCTCCGTCGGTCGGCAATGGATGGCCTCCGAGAACGGGCGTCGATTCACGAAGCTGTCCGGCGAGGCGTGGTACGAGGCCAACACCGCAGGCGGCGCCGACGCGGAGTGGGCACGGGCGGCCGCCGACCGCTGCCTTGCCGCCTACCTGGGAGAAAACTAGAACACGTTCTAGCCAGCCGGGCATGCCGGGGATATTCTCGATGCGATGCATGCCCAGACACCTGTCCAGATCGCGTGGGTGACGACGGACCTCGACGCCACCGAAAAGGCCCTGACCACGCTGTTGGGCGCCAAGAAGTGGATCCGTGTGCCCGACGTACACTTCGGCCCCGACACGTGCACATACCGGGGGCGGCCCGCCGACTTCGTCGCACACATCTCGTTCAGCTATGCCGGGGACACCCAGCTGGAGCTGATCGCACCCGTGACGGGCGAGAGCGTCTACACCGAGTTTCTCGACCACGCGGGCCAGGGGCTGCACCACATTTGCGTGGAGGTCGACGACGTCGACGAGGCGGTCGGCGCGGCCGAGGTGGTGCAGCGTGGCGTGATGCCGGGCGGCATGGAGTTCGCCTACGTCACCGCCGAGGCGGCGGGCGTGCCCTACATCGAGATCGCGCACATCTCGCCCGAGATCCGGGCGTTCTTCGACTATGTGAAGCAGGAGCAGCAGTGAGTACCGAGATCCCGGAAATCGTCGACGCCGCCGACGTGCCGAATTGGTCCGACGAGGTCGACGTCGTGGTGATCGGCTTCGGTATCTCCGGCGGTTCTGCCGCGGTGAGCGCCGCGGCGGCCGGGGCTCGGGTGCTTGTGCTGGAGAAGGCGGCCGCTGCAGGCGGCACCAGCGCGATGGCCGGGGGCCATTTCTATCTCGGCGGCGGCACGGCGGTGCAGCAGGCAACAGGCCACGACGACAGTCCCGAGGAGATGTACAAGTACCTGGTCGCGGTGTCGCCGGAGCCTGACCACGAGAAGATCCGCGCCTACTGCGACGGCAGCGTCGAGCACTTCAACTGGTTGGAGGACTTGGGATTTCAGTTCGAGCGCAGCTTCTACCCCGGAAAGATCGTCGTCCCGCCCGGCACCGAGGGGCTGTCCTACACGGGCAATGAGAAGGTGTGGCCGTTCACCGAGAAGGCAAAGCCGGCACCGCGTGGTCACTCGGTGCCGGTTCCCGGCGAGCTCGGCGGCGCCGCGATGGTCATCGATCTGTTGCTCAAGCGCGCCGACGAGCTAGGTGTGCAGGTCCGGTATGAGACCGGCGTGACGAACCTGGTCGTCGACGATGGAGCGGTGGTCGGCGTCTGCTGGAAACACTTCACCGAGACCGGAGCCGTGAAGGCCAGATCGGTCATCGTCGCCGCAGGCGGTTTCGCGATGAACCCCGAGATGGTGGCCGAGCACACACCGGCACTGGGCCAGAAGCGGCGGACCAAGCATCACGGCGTCGTCGAGCCCTACATCCTGGGCAACCCCAACGACGACGGCCTCGGAATCCGGTTGGGCGTCTCGGCTGGAGGAGTCGCCAAGAACCTGGATCAGTTGTTCATCACCGCCGCCGCCTATCCGCCGGAGATCCTGCTCACCGGGATCATGGTCAACAAGGACGGAAAGCGGTTCGTCACCGAGGACTCCTACCACTCCCGCACCTCGGCCTTCGTGCTGGAGCAACCCGAACAGATCGCGTACCTGATCGTCGACGAGGAACACATGAAGATGCCGGAGATGCCGCTGATCCGGTTCATCGACGGCTGGGAGACGGTCGAGGAGATGGAAGCCGCGCTCGGTATCCCCGAGGGCAATCTGGTTGCCGCCCTGGACCGGTACAACAAGTACGCGGCGGCGGGTGAGGATCCCGACTTCCACAAGCAGCCGGAATACGTTGCGCCACAGACGAAGGGCCCCTGGGCTGCATTCGACATGTCGCTGGGACGTGCGATGTACTCGGGGTTCACGATGGGCGGCCTGGCGGTCACGGTCGACGGCGAGGTGCTGCGTGAGGATGGCAGCGTCATCCCCGGTCTGTATGCGGCGGGCGCGTGCGCCTCGAACATCGCCCAGGACGGCAAGGGCTACGCAAGCGGCACGCAGCTGGGCGAGGGGTCCTTCTTCGGCCGCCGCGCCGGAACCCACGCGGCCAGGGCCTAGACGGGCGCGAGCCGCCAGCCGCCGTCGCCGAGCAGTTCCAACCGGCGGTCGTGGTGCTGTTCCAACGACGGACGATGACTGACGCTCACCACGATGCAGTCGGGCAGCTGCGTGCGCAGTGTCCGATACAGCGTGAATTCCTGGCCCTCGTCGAGCGCGGAGGTCGACTCGTCGAGGAAGACCACCTTCGGTTTTGCCAACAGGACACGCGCGAACGCGATCCGCTGCTGCTCGCCCGGCGAGAGGATCTTCGCCCAGTCGGCCACTTCGTCGAGCCTGCTGCCCAGGTGCCCCAGCGACACGGTGTCGAGCGCGGATCGGATCGCGTCGTCGGAATATGCGCCCGCCTCAGCGGGATACGAGACCGCCGCGCGCAGATCACCCAGCGGCATGTAGGGAAGTTGCGACAGGAACATGGTGTCGTCGTCCGGGCGGCGCAGCGTGCCGGAGGTGAACGGCCACATCTGCGCGAGGCTGCGCAGCAGGGTGGTCTTGCCGGTGCCGGAACCGCCGGTGATCACCAGCGACTCGCCCGGATCGAGCCGCACGTCGAGCGGGTCGATCAGGCGGATCCCGGCCGGCGTACGCACTTCGACGTCATCGAGCTCGAGTGACCCGTCGGTGCTCGGCTCAGCCGTCAACAGCGGTAGCTCCCTTGCCGTTTCGTTGACAGTGATCAACCCGTCGAGGCGAATGATGGTCGCGCGATAGCTGGCGAATGCGTCGTAGACGTTGCGGAAGAACGCCAGAGAGTTCGCAACCCTCCCAAACGCCTGCGACGACTGCGTGACGTCGCCGAGCTGGATCTGGCCGTCGAACAAGCGCTGGGCCTGGACGAGCGTCGGGAGGGGGTCGACGATCTGGCTCATCGACCGGTTCCAGCCGAGGAAGGCGATACTGCGGCGCACGAACGCGCGGTAGTTGGCGATGACGGCCGCGAATCGGGTCATCAGCTGACTGCGTTCGACGCCTTCACCGCGGTAGAGACCGACGGACTCGGCCGCATCGCGCACCCGCACCAACGCATAGCGGAACGCGGCGTTGGTGAGCTCGTTGCGGAAGGACAGCCGGATCAGCGGCCGGCCGATCCAGAACGCTATGACCGTCGTGAAGAACACGTAGGCCAACGCCATCCAGAACAGCGCTTTCGGCACGGTGAAACCGAAGAGGGTCAGCGGGCCGGAGAGGCGCCATAGGATCGGGGTGAACTCGACAAGCGAGACGAGGGCGAATATGCCTGAGAACAGCAAGGTTTGAGCCGTCCCGACCTGCGGTGTGTTGGTTTCCGGGCCGGTGCCGGTGGTGAAGATATCGATGTCCTGCTGGATGCGCTGGTCCGGATTGTCGATGGGATCATCGACGAACCGCCCCCGGTAGTATGCGTCGCCATCGAGCCAGTCCCCGGTCAGCCGGTGAGTGAGCCACACCCGCCAGCGAATGATGAACCGCTGCATCAGGTACACGTCGAGCATGCTCCGGACGACGTCGGTGGCAATGAGGCCGCCCAGAATCAGGATTGCCCACCAAAAGCCTGCCTTGGCAACTTCTTTGGCGGCTCCCTCGCCCTGGAAGGCGGCCTGCAGTGCCGAGAACTGGTCGTTGGACTGATAGCTGAACAGCACACTGAGCCGCACGTCGAGCATCACCAACAGCATCAGCACACCGAAGAATGCCCACACCGAAACGCTCTGGCGACCCTTGAAGTAGTCGCCGGTGATACGCCAGAACTGTTTACCCCATGTGGTGTAGCGGGCGACCAGGGCCAGCACTGCCACAGTGACGAACGACGCGATCGCTGAGGCCTTCACCACCCACAAAGCGGATGTGATCAACTCGTCGCCCCAATTCAGGGACGGCGTGTACGTTTCCATGCGGGGAAGCTACCCCGCGACCGCTATACCGGCGCGGGTTCTCGTGCCTCGCCCCCCACGCGGCCGAAGCGCCAATCACCGTCGCCGAGCAACTCGAGTTCGTGGGTGTGGTGCTGCTCGACGGTCTTGCGGTGGGTGACGCTGACCAGAATCGTGTCAGGCAGTTCCGTTCGGACCAGGTTGTACACGATGAACTCCAGGCCCTCGTCGAGCGCGGACGTCGCCTCGTCGAGAAACACCGCCTTGGGTTTCGTCAGAAGGACGCGGGCGAACGCGATTCTCTGCTGCTCGCCGGGCGAAAGCACCTTGGCCCAGTCATGCACCTCGTCCAGCCTGCCTACGAGATGGGGGAGCGCCACCTTCTCCATCGTGCGCGTCAGGGTTGCGTCGTCGACGTCACCCTCCTCCATCGGGTAGGTGACTACGGCGCGCAGGTCGCCCAACGGCACATACGGGCAGCTGCGAGAGGAACATCGTCTCGTTCGGCCCGCACGGCCGGGTCAGCGTGCCTGTGGTGAATGGCCACAGTTCGGCGAGGCTGCGCAGCAGCGTGGTCTTCCCGACGCCGGATTCGCCGGTGACGACCAATGTGTCGCCGACTTCCAGACGCAGGTCGAGCGGGGTTGATGAGCTGCTTGCCGTCGGGTGTGCGCACCTCGACGGCCTTGAGTTCCACCGTGCCGTCGACACACGGCGTCGTCGTGATCTCGGGCAGCGCCCTGCCTTCCTCGTTGGCGGTGACCAGCCCTTCGAGTCGGATGATGGCAGCGCGGTAGCCGGCGAAGGTGTCGTAGGCGTTTCGGAACCACGACAGCCCGTCCTGGATCTGGCCGAAGGCCGACGCGGACTGGTTCATTGCGCCGAGGGTGATTTCGCCGCTGAAGAACCGCGGGAACTGCAGCAGGTAGGGCAACGGCACGATGAGTTGACCCATCGACCAGTTCCAGCCGTTGAAGGCAAGCGACCTGCCCACGTAACGCTTGTAGTTGTTGACGACGGGGCTGAACAGTCTGCGCAGCCCTGTGCGTTCGGCGATCTCGCCGCGGTAGAAGGCGACCGCCTCGGAGGCATCACGCAGCCGCACCAGCGCGTAGCGGAAGGCCGCGTTGTACTTCTCGTTGTTGAACGAAAGCCAGATGATCGGTTTGCCGATCCAGAACGCGATGACGGAGGCGAACAGGACGAAGACGATCCCGATCCAGAACATGGCCCTCGGCAGTTCGTATCCGATGATCGGCACCGTCAGCGTTCCGGAGAGGTTCCACAGGATCGCGGTGAAGGAGATCATCGACACGACCGCGTTGATCGCGCCGAACAGCAGCATGTTCTGCGAGTAGTAGTACGGGACGTTGGGCAGCGGCCCGTTGCCTGCGGTGAAGATGTCGATGTCGGACTGGATGCGCTGATCGGGGTTGTCGATCTTGTCGTCGATGAAGCGGGCGCGGTAGTAGGCCTTGCCGTCGAGCCAGTCGCCGGTGAGCCGGTCGGTCAGCCAGGCGCGCCAGGCCAGACAGAACCGCTGCACCAGGAACATGTCCAGCAATAGCCGGAAGATGAAGATGGCGGCCAGTATGCAGAAGACGCCGATGGACAACCAGAAGCCATGCGCCCCCGAGTTCTTCACCGTGTCGTCGCTTGCCGCCGATACCTGCCGCAACGACCTGGAAGCTGGTGAGCATGTCGTTGCTCTGATAGCTCAGGAGAACGTCAAGTCGCACGCCGACGATCACCAGCAGCAGGATCGCGCCCAGCCACAGCCAGACCTTCACGCTCTCGGCGCCGATGAAATAAGCGCCGGTGACGCGCCAGAACTGCCTGCCCCAGGTGGTGTAGCGGCCGATCAGGACGCAGGATGACCAGCGTCGCTATCGCCGCGATGGCCCACGCTCTGGCGATCCAGACCAGCGATGCCCAGAGCTCGTTGCCCCAGTCCAGCGTTGGGGTGAACATATCCATCCCGGCAACGTACCCCGACCGGCTAGGCGTAGCTCTGCAAAGGGTCTCAACTGCGGGTGGTCAGTGGCTCCAGCCGCCATTGGCCGCCGCCGACAAGCTCCAGCTGGCGGCCGTGGAATTGCTCGACGGTGGCGCGGTGACTCACGCTGACCAAAATCATGTCGGGGAGTTCGGTCCGGATCAGTTCGTACAGCGTCAGCTCGAGTCCCTCGTCGAGCGCCGAGGTCGACTCGTCGAGGAACACCGCGGCGGGCTTGGTCACCAGGATGCGCGCGAAAGCGATCCGCTGTTGCTCGCCGACCGACAAGCACCTTCGCCCACTCTCCGACGTCGTTGAGGCGGATGGCCAGCTGGGGCAGGGCGACCTTGATCAGGGCCTGCTGTATCGCCCGATCATCGACCGTGCCCTCCTCGTTGGGGTACGACACGACGGCCCGCAGGTCGCCGAGGGGGAGATACGGCAGCTGGGGTACGAACATCACCGCCTGCCGCCCGGACGGCAGCACGAATGCGGCCCGACACGAACGGCCACAGCCCGGCGAGGCTCTGCAGCAGGACCGTCTTGCCGATGCCGGACGGTCCACTGACCAACAGCGCGTCACCCGGCCCGAGGCTGAAATCAAGTGCTCCGAAGAAGATTCGCGCCGTCGGGTGTGCGAACCTCGACGCCGTCGACCTCCAACCGGCCGTCCTCGGAGGCCGATGTCGCCACCTGTGCGAACGTGCGGGCCCGCGAGTTCTCCTCGACCAGCCCGTCGAGGCGGATCACCGCCGCGCGATAGCTCGCGAACTGAGTCGTAGGCCTCCCGGAAAAACGACAGCGCGTTGTGGATCGTGGTGAATGCGGTCGCCGACTGTATGACGTCGCCAAACGAAATCTCCCCTGCGAATAGCCGTGGCGCCTGCACGACGAACGGCAACGGGTTGATGGCCTGGCTCACGGTCAGATTCCAGGCCTTGAAGCGCACCATGCGGTTCAGCCAGCCGCCGTAGTTCGCCATCACCTCCGATAGCCTGCCGCCGAGCAGTCGGCGCTCGACCCTCTCGCCGCGGTACAGACCGATAGCCGCGCTGGCATCCCTGACCCGCACGAGCGCGTAGCGGAAACCGGCGTTGCGCAGTTCGTTGAGATAGCTGAGCCGGATCAGCGGCCTGCCGATCACGAACGCGATGACGGTGGCGGCCAGCACGTAGACGATGACGATCCAGAACAGCGCGCGCGGAAGCGTGAAACCGCCCAGCGTCAGGGCCCCGGAAAGACGCCAGAGGATCGCGCCGAAGGCGAACACCGACAGCATTGCGGCAACGCCGCCGAACAACAACGTGGACCCCGAGTCGTACATCGGGTTGTTCGTCTGGCCGCCGACGCCCGTCGTGAAGATGTCGATGTCCTGCTGGATGCGTTGGTCCGGATTGTCGTTGGGCCGCCGCAGGAATTGACGTCGGTAGTAGGCGAAGTCGCCCAGCCAGTCGTCGATCAGCCTGCCGCTCAACCAGATTCGCCATCGCATGATGAACCGCTGCGTCACGTAGATGTCAAGCAGGGTCACGATGACGTGCACCACCGCCAATATGAGGAAGATGCCGATGGTCACCCAGAACCCGTGGATGCCCGAGTCGGTGACCGCCGTTCGACCGGTGGCGATGCCCTGAAGAGCCACCTGCAACGAGGTGAAGACGTCGTTGGAGTAGAAGCTGATCAAGACACTGATGCGCACCGTGATGATCGTGAAAAACAGCAGCAGCGCCAACACCATCCAGACGACCAGGCTTTGCCTGCCGATGAAGTAGGCACCCGTGACCCGCCAGAACTGACGACCCCACTCCGTCAACCGCGCGATCAAGACCAGCGCCAACAGCAGGCACGGCGCGGTGATCACGAAGGCCACCGATATCCACAGTATGGAGTTGACGAATTCGTGGCTCCAGTCGATCGACGGCCTGAACGTGCCGGTGTTCACCCTGTGACACCTCCCTCGCGCGGAGCCAGCCTGCGGCGAAGCTACCCCAGGACAGGCGCCACTGTGGCCGACACGCTTGCGGCGAAGGTCGACGACA
The DNA here is from genome assembly GCA_963813275.1 of uncultured Actinomycetota bacterium. GTDB lineage: Bacteria > Actinomycetota > Actinomycetes > Mycobacteriales > Mycobacteriaceae > Mycobacterium. The sequence continues at coordinate 2,123,151 of CAWEYH010000014.1, forward strand.
GGTGGGCCAGCAGATCGGCGGGGTCGATGGAGGAGGAGGCGAATGCGAGATAGCCGTCCGGGCGTACGACGTAGACCGACGAAGACGTTGCGGAGTACATCCGGGCGAAGTCGTTGTCGCTGTCGCGAATCAGCGGCAGCACGGTGCCGTCCACATCGGCGTTCGGCGCTGCGATGAGGTAGACGTCGATGTGACCGTGCGCGGCGGCGATCACCGCCTCGGCGACCGTCTCGAACGAGAGCACGTCGTCCGCGCGGACGTCGTCGGCCGCGTACAGCAGGAGCGTGTGATGCCGCCTGCCCAACAGCGAGAAGAGGCGCAGCGGCCCGGTGACCGCGGCGCGGGTCAGCCCGGTCGCGTCGGGGGCACGGCCGCCGGCTCCGTCCGCGACGATCGGGCTGTCGCCGTAGCGGATCAGCAGCTGCGCTTCCCTGCGGATCACGAAATCCGGGTCGGTCGAGTCGGCCCCGATGCCCTCGCGTGCACTGCGCACGGTCCGTCCGACGACCTCCTCGCCGACGGGCCGCCGTTCGGCGTCGTAACTGTCCAGCAGCGTCGGCGCGGCGTCACCCGACAACGCCAGCGCCACTTTCCACGCCAGGTTGTGCGCGTCCTGGATTCCGGTGTTCATGCCCTGCGCGCCGGTCGGGGGATGGATGTGTGCGGCATCGCCGGCGACGAACACCCGGCCCCGGCCGTAGGCGTTGACGATGCGGTGGCTGATCCGAAACACCGAGGACCAGCGAAGGTTTCGCGCGGTGGTCGGCTCGGGTGACAGCCGGTCGAGCACGTCCTGGATGTGGTGCAGCTCCGGTTTGCGGACGCCTTCAAAACCGTGCGCGACGCCGTCGGCCTGCGTCGGGCCCGAGGTGAGGTCGTCGGGAACCAGCATCGACATGCGATAGCGACCGCGGCCCGGCAGCGGGATACACACCAGCAGGTCGTCGGTGTTGCCGTCCGTCTGGTGCATGGCCCGCACGGTCCAGCCGCGCGGCAACGACCAGTCGACCTCGACGTCGCCGAGCATGTACTGCTCCTCGAAGGCGGCGCCCTCGAATGTCAGGCCGAGTGCCTTTCGGACCGCGCTGTGCGCGCCGTCGGCGCCGACGAGATATCTGGTGCGCACGGTCTGCCTGCCATCGTCGCCCTCCAGCGTCGCGGTGACGCCGTCTGCGTCCTGCTCGAAGTCCGCGACCTGCAGACCTCGTTCGATCGAAACCCCGTGCATGGCGAGTTCCTCACGGAGGATCCGTTCGGTCGCGTACTGCGGGATGGCGATGAAGCCGAAGGGAACGTCCGCGGGGGTCGCGAACTCGATCGTCGCGACCTTCTCGCCATTGACGTAGACGAACTGGCCGAACATCTGGACTGCGGCGTCGAGAATCCGCCGCAGCACTCCCATGCCTTCGAACACCTCGAGCGTTCGGGGTTGCACGCCAACCGCTTTGGCGTACTGCGGCGGATCGTGGATCGGGTCGACGATCCGGAAGTCGACTCCCCGGCGGGCGAGTTCGATTGCCGCCGTGAGACCGATCGGGCCAGCGCCTGCGATGAGCACATCGGTGTCGACCATGAGGGTGATTATGCTGCGGCCATGAGCATCGACGCTCCCTCGGACAAAATAGGCGCCGGACACCTGATCGCCCGCAGGCTGCGGGCCAGCGGTATCGACACGATCTTCACCCTCTCCGGTGGACACCTGTTCTCGATTTACGACGGGTGCCGCGCCGAAGGCATCCGGCTGATCGACACCCGACACGAGCAGACCGCGGCATTCGCCGCCGAGGGCTGGTCGAAGGTGACGCGGGTGCCCGGGGTCGCCGCCCTGACGGCGGGGCCCGGCGTGACCAACGGGATGAGCGCCATGGCAGCCGCCCAGCAGAACCAGTCGCCGCTGCTCGTGCTGGGCGGCCGCGCCCCCGCGCTGCGTTGGGGGCAGGGCTCACTGCAGGAGATCGACCACGTGCCGTTCGTGGCGCCGCTGACCCGCTTCGCCGCCACCGCGCAGTCGGCGCAGGCGGTCGGCGGGCTCATCGACGACGCACTGAGGGCGAGCGTCGGTGCGGCGGGAGCGCCGACGGGTGTCGCCTTCGTCGACTTCCCGATGGACTACGTGTTCGGCGAGGCTGACGACGTCGGCGAGCCGGGTGCGCTTGCGAAGCCGCCAACCCTCAGTGAGGCCGATGGCGGGGCGCTCGGTGTGGCGGCGGATCTGCTGGCAGGCGCGCAGCGACCGGTCATCATGGCGGGCACCAATGTGTGGTGGGGGCGCGCCGAGGCGGCCCTGCTGTCGCTGGCCGAAGCGCTTCGCGTCCCGGTGTTGATGAACGGCATGGCGCGTGGAACCGTGCCAGCCGATCACGAGCTGGCCTTCTCCCGTGCGCGGTCAAAGGCGTTGAAGGAGGCCGATGTTGCGCTGGTGATCGGGGTGCCGATGGACTTCCGCCTCGGCTTCGGCAGCGTCTTCGGTGAGCAGACCCGCCTCGTCGTCGCCGATCGCGTCTCGCCGGCGCGGCCGCATCCCCGCGAGGTCGCGGCCGAGCTCTACGGTGACCTGACGACGTCACTGACGGCGCTCGCAAGCGGCCGGCCAACCGAGCACGAGACCTGGATCGACGACCTTCGCGTCGTCGAGTCGGCGGGTCGGGCCGCCGAGCAGGCCGAGCTGACCGACGACCGCAGCCCGCTGCACCCGATGCGGGTCTACGCCGAACTGAAACCGCTGCTGGACCGCGACGCCATCGTGGTGATCGACGCGGGGGATTTCGGCTCCTACGCCGGACGGGTCATCGACAGTTACGTGCCCGGCGCATGGTTGGACAGCGGCCCGTTCGGCTGCCTGGGCTCGGGTCCCGGCTATGCGCTGGCCGCAAAGCTGGCCCGGCCGGACCGCCAGGTCGTGCTGCTGCAGGGCGACGGCGCGTTCGGCTTCAGCGGCATGGAGTGGGATACCTTGGTGCGCCACGGTGTTCAGGTGGTGTCGGTGATCGGCAACAACGGGATATGGGCGCTGGAGAAGCACCCCATGGAGCTCCTTTACGGTTATTCGGTGGTGGCCGAGCTGAGACCGGGGACCCGCTACGACGAGGTGGTCACCGCGCTCGGCGGACACGGCGAGCTGGTGTCGACACCCACCGAGCTCCGGCCCGCCCTTGGAGCGGGCTTTCGCCTCGGGGCTGCCCGCGGTGGTGAATACGCTCACCGATCCGCAGGTCGCCTATCCGCGTCGCTCGAATCTGGCCTGACATCGTTTCCGCGACAGTGCGTGTCTGCGGGGCGACACGCCGGTGAAATTCCGGCACATGCGCACGCTCGCGACTCGTAATTCACTGGACGCACTGAGTGTTTGGTGATCATCCTGTAGTGCGTGGAGGTTCGGACACACACGACAGCAGACGAGTTCCGCGATGCCGCGGAGCCGCTGTACCGTCGCGATCCGGTGCTGAACACCATCGAGCTGACCCTGCTGAAGGCAAGCGCTTTTAGCGACGACGCACTCCTGCTCACCGTGTGGGACGACGCCGCGCCAGTCGGCGCGGCGTTACAGACTCCGCCATACCCGTTGGCGTGCAACGGACTACCGGCGAGAGTTCATCATTTCGTGGCAGCCGAACTGACGCGGATCCGCCCCGGCCTGAACGGCGTCCGTGGCACGCGCGACGTGACGATGGCCTTCGCCGACGCATGGCGTTCGGTCACCGGGGACACAGGCACGGTCACGTCGGAGGAAATGCTCTACCGGTTGGGCACATTGAAGCCGCTGGCCGGAGTCGCAGGCGTGCATCGCGCCGCCACCCGCGCCGACCGCCCCGTGCTCGTCGACTGGGTGGAGCAGTTCTTCGTCGAGACGTTCAGCCAACAACGCGACGACGGCGCGGGTGAGCGGTTCGTCGACAACGCGAACTCCGCGGGCGACCGCTTTGTTCTGTGGGAGGACGACGGCGTGCCGGTGAGCATGGCGATGCTGCGCGCACCGGCCGCCGGAGTGTCCCGAATCGGGCCCGTCTTCACGCCGCATAGCTCGCGCGGGTGCGGCTACGGCTCGGCGGTGACCGCCGCGGCGGCGAACTCGGCGCGGCTCGGCGGTGTCGAGGACGTCGTGCTGTTCGCCGACCTGGCCAACCCGACATCCAACGGCATCTATCAGCGCATCGGATTCGAAGCGGTCGCCGAGTCGGTGCGGGTCGACTTCCCGTCGTCTCCGCCCGGTTGACTCCCGCCGGGTACAGGCGAGCGTGCGCAAACTCCGCACGTGTACCGGCGTGTCGTGGTGCAGACGCGCACGCTCACGGTGCTCGGTGAGTGGTCACCGGCGGCCGCGTACCGTAGCTCTCGTGGCGAAGACGAAGACCCGCACCTCGGGCGGTGTCAGCAACCGGTTTTGGAAACTGCTCGGCGCGAACACCGAGAGGGAGCAGACCCGGTCGCTGGCGCTGGTGGAGGCGTCCGACGAGTTCGACGAGAAGGCCTCCGAACTCGACGATGAGCAGTTGAAGAAGGCAGCGCAACTGCTGAACCTGGACGACCTCGCCGAATCGGCCGACATTCCGCAGTTCCTCGCGATCGCCCGGGAGGCCTCCGAACGCACCACCACGCTGCGGCCGTTCGACGTCCAGCTGCTCGGCGCCCTGCGCATGCTCGCAGGTGACGTGATCGAGATGGCCACCGGCGAGGGCAAGACGCTGTCCGGGGCTATCGCGGCCGCGGGCTACGCCCTCGCAGGCAGGCATGTGCACGTCGTCACGATCAACGACTACCTCGCCCGCCGCGACGCCGAATGGATGGGCCCGCTGCTCGAGGCACTGGGGTTGACGGTCGGCTGGGTGACCGCGGAGTCGACCGCTGCGGAGCGAAGGACCGCCTACAAGTGCGACATCACCTACGCGTCGGTCAACGAGATCGGCTTCGACGTGCTGCGCGACCAGCTCGTCACCGACGTCGACGATCTCGTGTCGCCGAACCCCGACGTCGCGCTGATCGACGAAGCCGACTCGGTGCTTGTCGACGAGGCGCTGGTGCCGCTCGTGCTTGCGGGTACCTCGCACCGGGAGACACCGAAACTCGAAATCATCCGTCTGGTAGGTGAATTGGTCGCAGGCGAGGATTACGACTCCGACTCCGACAGCCGCAATGTCCACCTCACCGAGGTCGGCGCGCAGAAGGTCGAGGCCAAACTCGGCGGCATCGACCTCTACTCCGAGGAGCACGTCGGCACCACCCTGACCGAAGTCAACGTCGCGCTGCACGCCCACGCGCTGCTGCACCGCGACGTGCACTACATCGTCCGCGATGACGCCGTGCACCTGATCAACGCCAGCCGAGGCCGTATCGCCCAGCTGCAGCGCTGGCCCGACGGCCTGCAGGCCGCCGTCGAAGCCAAGGAGGGCATCGAAACGACCGAGACCGGCGAGGTGCTCGACACCATCACGGTGCAGGCGTTGATCAGCCGCTATCCGACGGTGTGCGGAATGACCGGCACCGCGCTCGCCGCGGGGGAGCAGCTGCGCCAGTTCTACAAGCTGGGGGTCTCGCCGATACCGCCCAACGCGCCCAACATCCGCGAGGACGAGGCGGACCGCGTCTACATCACCGCCGCCGCCAAGATCGACGGCATCGTCGAGCACATCGCCGAGGTGCACAAGACCAGGCAGCCCATCCTGGTGGGCACCCGCGACGTGGCCGAGTCCGAGGAGCTGCACGAGCGGCTGGTCAAGGCCGGGGTACCCGCGGTCGTGCTGAACGCCAAGAACGACGAAGAAGAGGCGCAGGTCATCGCCGAAGCGGGCCAGCTGGGCTCGGTCACGGTCTCCACGCAGATGGCAGGCCGGGGCACCGACATCCGGCTGGGTGGCTCCGATGAGGCCGATCACGACGAGGTCGCCGAGCTCGGCGGCCTGCACGTGGTCGGCACGGGGCGGCACCACACCGAGCGACTGGACAACCAGCTGCGCGGCCGCGCGGGCCGCCAGGGCGATCCCGGTTCGTCGGTGTTCTTCTCCAGCTGGGAGGACGACGTCGTGCTGTCACACCTGGAGCCGGAGAAGCGCAACAAGCTGCCGACCGAGACCGACGAGGACGGCCGCATCATCAACAAGAAGGCTGCGGGCCTGCTCGATCACGCGCAGCGCATCGCCGAGGGCAGGCTGCTGGCGGTGCATGCCAACACATGGCAGTTCAACGAGCTCATCGCGCAGCAGCGCGCGATCCTCGTCGAGCGCCGAAACACCTTGCTGCGCACGCCGACTGCCCGCGACGAACTGGAGAGGCGGTCACCGGACCGCTTCGAAGAGCTGTCGGACAAGCTCAGCGAGGAGCAACTCGAGCGGATCTGCAGGCAGATCATGCTCTACCACCTCGACCGGGGCTGGGCCGACCACCTCGCCTACCTGTCGGACATCCGGGAGAGCATCCACCTGCGAGCCCTTGGCCACCAGAAGCCGATCGACGAGTTCCACCGGATGGCCGTCGACGCGTTCGCTTCGCTGGCGGCCGACGCCATCGAGGCCGCGCAGCAGACCTTCGAGACGGCCAACGTGCTCGAGGAGGAGCAGGGCCTCGACCTGTCGAAGCTGGCCCGGCCGACGTCGACGTGGACGTACATGGTTCACGACAATCCGCTGGCAGAGGACTCGATGTCGGCGCTGAGCCTGCCGGGGATATTCCGCTAGGTTTATCGCATGAACCGCGCGCCGGGGGAAGTGCGTGACCGCGTGGTGACGGTGCCCAACGCGCTGTCGGTGCTGCGGCTTGTCCTGGTTCCCGTTTTTCTGTATCTGCTGCTCGTGGCACACGCCAACGGCTGGGCGGTGGCCGTGCTGATGTTCAGCGGTGCGTCGGACTGGGCCGATGGCAAGATCGCGCGCCTGGTCGAGAATCAGTCGTCGCGGCTCGGTGAACTGCTCGATCCGGCGGTCGACCGGATCTACATGCTGACGGTGCCGCTGGCATTCGGGTTCGCAGGCATCGTGCCCTGGTGGCTCGTCATCACGCTGATCGGTCGGGACGCGGTACTGGCGGCGACGCTTCCGCTGTTGCGCACCCGCGGATTGACGGCGCTGCCGGTGACCTACATCGGCAAGGGCGCGACATTCGCTCTCATGTCGGGCTTTCCGCTGATCCTGCTCGGGCAGTGGGACGCGCTGTGGAGCCGGGTGATCCTGGCGTGCGGCTGGGCGTTCGTGATCTGGGGGCTGGCGCTGTATCTGTGGTCGGGCGTGCTGTATCTCATCCAGGTGAGATGGTGATGCGGCGAATGCCGAAGGTGCACTCGAGGTGGTTGACCCGGGCAGGGCGCTGGGCGGCTACCACCCCGACGCCGGACGCAATCTGCACAAGGCCGGCGCACCGACGCTGATCCCCGTGCCGTCGCTGCTGCGCTCGCTGCTGTCCGACCACCTCGACCCCGGCTATGCGGCGGCGGCCGCCGAACGCCGTGCAGGCGGCCGCCCGCAGGGCAGGCTCGCGAAAGCGAGCTGGCAGGTGCTTGCCGCGCTGGCCGTCGCCACGGTGTTCGCGTTCGCCGTCGCGCAGGCGCAGGCCACCGCACCCGGCGTGCGGGAGACCCAGCAGGTGTTGGCCGGCAGCGTGCGATCGGCCGAGGACACCACGAACTCGGCGACGGCGCGCCGCGATGCGCTGGCCGCCCAACTCGACGCCGAACGTCGCAGCCGCCTCGAAGGCGACGAACGCGGGCGGCAACTGCTCGGCAGTCTCGACGGCGCGAACTTCTCCGCGGCGGCCACCGCGGTGACGGGTCCCGGTCTGACGGTGACGATCACCGATCCAGGCGCGTCGAAGGACCTCAGCGACGTCTCCAAGCAACGCGTCGAGGGCAGCCGTCAGGTGATCCTGGACCGTGACCTGCAGTTGGTGGTCAACTCGCTCTGGGTCAGCGGCGCCGAGGCCGTTTCGGTCGGCGGCGTGCGGATCGGCCCGAACGTGACCATCCGGCAGGCGGGCGGCGGCATCCTGGTCGACAATCAACCGATCAGCAGCCCGTACGTGATTCTCGCGGTCGGCCCGCCGCACAGCATGCAGGACGTGTTCGACCGCAGCCCCGCGCTTCAGCGGCTTCGGCTGTTGGAGGCCTCATACGGCGTCGGGGTGACCGTCAGCGCGGGCGACACGCTGACCGTTCCCGCCGGTTCGGTGCGAGATGTCAACTTCGCCAAGGAAATCGGAGACAAATGATCGGAATCGCAGCACTCGTCATCGGCATCGTGCTCGGCTTGGTCTTCCATCCCGGCGTGCCCGAGTTCATCCAGCCGTATCTGCCGATCGCGGTTGTCGCCGCGCTCGACGCGGTGTTCGGCGGGCTGCGCGCATACCTGGAGCGGATCTTCGACTCGAAGGTCTTCGTGGTGTCGTTCGTGTTCAATGTGCTCGTCGCCGCGCTCATCGTCTTTGTCGGCGACCAGCTCGGCGTCGGCACGCAGCTGTCGACCGCCATCATCGTGGTCCTCGGCATTCGCATATTCGGCAACGCCGCCGCCCTGCGGCGCAGGCTCTTTGGCGCTTGACGGATGACCAGCGACACCCCGCAGAACACCGGAGCGCATGAGGCCGATCACCCCGGTCGTCACGAACTGCCGCCCGACGAGCCGACACCGCAGATCGGCGATCTACAGCCGGCCGGGGTTGCGGGGGTGGCGCGCCGTGGGCGATCCCAGCTCGTGTTCGGGGCGCTCGGAGTGCTGCTGTGCGTGCTGCTCGGCGTGGCGATCGTGACCCAGGTCAGGCAGAACGAGTCCGGCGACTCGCTGGAGACCGCGCGGCCGGCCGACCTGCTGGTGTTGTTGGACTCGCTGCAGCAGCGCGAGGCCGCACTCAACACCGAGGTGGCCGACCTGCAGCGGACGCTGGCGTCGCTGCAGGCTTCCGGCAGCAGCGACCAGGCCGCCATCGAGAACGCGCAGGCCCGGCTGGCCGCCCTGTCGATATTGATCGGCACGGTGCCCGCGACGGGGCCGGGAGTGACGCTGACGATCGAGGACACCGCCCCCGGTCTGGCGCCGGAGACCATGCTCGACGTGATCAACGAACTGAGGAACGCCGGCGCCGAGGCGATGGAGCTCCAGAGTGGGCAGGGCGACCCGAAAACCGCGGTCAGGGTCGGAGTGGACACCTGGGTGGGCGGCGCCCCGGGCGCCCTGGTGGTCGACGGCCAGACCCTCAACCCGCCGTATACCGTTGTGGCCATTGGCGATCCGCCGACATTGGCAGCGGCGATGAACATCCCCGGCGGAGCGATGGACAGCGTCGAGCGGGTCGGCGGCAAGATGGAGGTCCAGCAATCCGACCGGGTGGATGTGACCGCCTTGCGGCAACCGAAAGCCCGCCAATACGCTCAGCCCGTGAAGTGAGCCCGACCTGCGAAGAGGAGCGCCGTGAGCGAAATCCCGTCCGACCTGTACTACACCTCCGAACACGAGTGGGTGCAGCGCGTCGGTGACGACACCGTAAGGGTCGGCATCACCGATTTCGCCCAGTCGTCGCTCGGCGATGTCGTGTTCGTCCAACTGCCCGACATCGGCACCGACGTCACCGCCGGCGACTCGTTCGGTGAGGTCGAGTCGACGAAGTCGGTGTCCGATCTCTACTCGCCGGTGACTGCGAAAGTCGTTGCGGTCAACGGTGATCTGGAGGGTAGCCCACAGCTGGTCAACTCCGATCCGTACGGCGAGGGCTGGCTGATCGAGCTTCGGTCCGACGCCGACACGCTGGCCGGCGAGCTCGAGGGCCTTCTGGACGCCGACGGATACCAGAAGCTGGTGACCGACTGAGATGTTGTTAAGGTGCCAGCGATCGGTTCCGCCATCTGAGCTCGCGAGGTCTTCAAGTCGATCCGGCGGTGGTGGACCCAACGGCGACCGCAGCGCGGTACGGTCGACGTGAGACGAATGACGGCTGGAGAGGGGACCCACCGCGGGCCCGGCCAGATATCGCCACAGCAGCCAGTGAGGAGCAGCGGGTGACGGAAAAGGACAACGACCAGACGTCTGACGAAGTCACAGTGGAGACGACATCGGTTTTCCGCGCCGACTTCCTCAACGAACTGGATGCCCCGCCGGCAGCAGGGACCGAGGGGGCGGTCTCGGGGGTCGAGGGTCTGCCGGTGGGATCGGCGTTGCTCGTCGTCAAGCGCGGTCCCAACGCCGGGTCGCGCTTCCTGCTCGACCAGCCCACCACGTCCGCGGGCCGACATCCCGACAGCGACATCTTCCTCGACGACGTCACCGTCAGCCGCAGGCACGCGGAGTTCCGGCTGGAGAACGGCGAGTTCCAGGTCGTCGATGTGGGCAGCCTCAACGGCACGTACGTGAACAGAGAGCCCGTCGACTCCGCGGTGCTGGCAAACGGCGACGAGGTGCAGATCGGCAAGTTCCGCCTGGTGTTCTTGACCGGGCCCAAGTCGGACGACGACAGCGGCCCAGGCACCTAAGTGACCGCCCCCGACACGCCCGCACTGTCCGGGATGTCGATCGGAGCGGTGCTCGACTCGCTGCGACCGGACTTCCCGGACGTGACCATCTCCAAGATCCGCTTCCTGGAAGCAGAGGGACTGGTCACGCCGGAGCGGACGGCGTCGGGATATCGGCGGTTCACCGCCTACGACTGTGCTCGACTGCGTTTCATCCTGACCGCGCAGCGGGACCAGTACCTGCCGCTGAAGGTCATCAAGGCCCAGCTGGATGCGCAGCCCGACGGCGAGCTGCCGCGCACCGGATCCGCCTACGGCGTACCGCGTTTGGTGCCCGTGTCGGGGGACACCGGTGCGTCGGAGGCAACCGCGGTGGCGCGCAGCCAGGTACGGGTGAGCCGCGAAGACCTGCTCGCGCGGTCGGGGGTGGATGACGAGCTGATCGCGGAGTTGGTCAAGGCCGGCGTGATCACGACGGGTCCCGCCGGGTTCTTCGACGAACATGCGGTCGTCATCGCCCAGTGCGCGCACGCACTCGCCGAATACGGAGTGGAGCCTCGCCATCTGCGGGCGTTCCGCTCGGCGGCCGACCGGCAGTCCGATCTCATCGCGCAGATCGCCGGTCCGGTGGTCAAGGCAGGCAAGGCAGGCGCGCGGGACCGCGCCGACGATCTGGCCCGCGAGGTGGCGGCGCTGGCGATCACACTGCACACGTCGTTGATCAAGTCGGCCGTGCGCGACGTTCTGGACAGGTGAGGATTAGACTCGTCGTATTGGCTTCAGCGGTGCGGAGGGCAGACACAGATGGGTGAGGTTCGTGTGGTCGGCATTCGCGTGGAGCAACCGCAGAACCAGCCAGTTCTGCTACTGCGGGAATCCAACGGCGACCGCTATCTGCCGATCTGGATCGGCCAGTCGGAGGCCGCGGCCATCGCGCTCGAGCAGCAGGGCGTCGAGCCTGCCCGCCCGCTTACCCACGACCTGATCCGAGATCTCATTGCCGCCCTTGGCCATTCGCTGAAGGAGGTGCGCATCGTCGACCTCCAGGAGGGCACCTTCTACGCCGATCTGATCTTCGATCGCGACATCAAGGTGTCGGCAAGGCCGTCGGACTCCGTGGCCATCGCGCTGCGAGTCGGCGTGCCGATCTACGTCGAAGAGGCGGTGCTGGCCGAGGCCGGGCTGTTGATTCCCGACGAGAACGACGACGAGGCGACGGGCGCGGTGCGCGAGGACGAGGTGGAGAAGTTCAAGGAGTTCCTGGACAGCGTGTCGCCCGACGACTTCAAGGCCACCTGATCGAGTCATCAACATCACGGATGCGTCTCAACTGACGCTTTCGCGCTCGACACGCGTCGCGGGTTTCCAAGAAACGTGTTTCGGGCAGCCATACTTTGATGGTCACGACGAGCAGTCAGCGGTCGTCGGGGAGCGTATGCTCGACACACTCGGGCTTTGGCAAACGTGCCGCGGTGCAGGTCACGGACGCGAGTTCGATCGGCGAGAGGATTCGAGAGTGGGAGACACACCACGTCAAGAGCAGCTGGAGCTTTCGTCGAACGATGGTGCAGTCGAGCCGGCCGCGCCGAGCCCCAGCGAACCCGTACAGGCAGGGCTGTTCCCGGATGACTCGGTGCCCGACGAGCTTGTCGGCTACCGCGGTCCGAGCGCATGCCAGATCGCGGGTATCACCTACCGCCAGCTGGACTACTGGGCCAGGACCTCGCTGGTGGTGCCGTCGATTCGGAGCGCTGCAGGCTCGGGCAGCCAGCGACTCTATTCGTTCAAGGACATCCTGGTCCTCAAGATCGTGAAGCGGCTGCTTGACACCGGAATCTCGCTGCACAACATCCGTGTCGCGGTCGACCACCTGCGCCAGCGCGGCGTTCGCGATCTGGCCAACATCACTCTGTTCTCCGACGGCACCACCGTCTACGAGTGCACATCGGCCGAGGAAGTGGTCGACCTTCTGCAGGGCGGCCAGGGTGTGTTCGGCATCGCCGTGTCCGGCGCAATGCGGGAACTGACCGGCGCCATCGCCGACTTCCCCGGTGAGCGGGCCGACGGCGGCGAGTCGATCAGCGCGCCCGAGGACGAGCTCGCGTCCCGGCGCAAGCACCGCGACCGCAAGATCGGCTGAGTTCTGTAAGCACACCGGCCTGCCGGTAGAATCGCCCATGCATCGCCCCTGTGCGGGAGAGATCCGTCGCGGCCAGCTACGGACGCCGAAGGAGCAACACCTCTCCGTCAAACTCTCAGGCACCCGGACCGCGCAGGGCCCCGAATGCCTCTGGAGCGCCCACGTCGGGTCGACGACTGAGGGAGAGGAAACCTAGCGGGTTTCCTGCCCCTTCAGCGTCAGGAGAAAGATGTTCTCCCACGATCAACCGAACTTCGCTGACCGGCACATCGGGCCGGACGCCGACGACGTAGCCACCATGCTCAAGACCATCGGCGTCGGGTCGCTTGACGAACTCGCCGACAAGGCCCTTCCCGCAGGCATTCTCGACGCAGTGACCGCCGATGGCGTCGCGCCGGGCCTCGACACGCTGCCGCAGGCCGCAACGGAGGAGCAGGCGCTGGCCGAGTTGCGCGCGCTCGCCGATGCCAACACCGTCGCGGTGTCGATGATCGGACAGGGCTACTACGACACGCTCACCCCTCCTGTGCTCCGGCGCAACATCCTGGAGAACCCGGCCTGGTACACGGCTTACACGCCCTACCAGCCGGAGATCAGCCAGGGCCGTCTCGAGGCGCTGCTGAACTTTCAGACCATGGTCGCGGATCTGACCGGCCTCGAGGTGGCCAACGCATCGATGCTGGACGAGGGCACGGCCGCCGCCGAGGCGATGACACTGATGCACCGGGCCGGCGCGCAGTGGCGAGGCAGGGCCGTCCAACCGGCTGGCGGTCGACACCGATGTGTACAGGCAGACCGCGGCCGTGCTGGCGACCAGAGCCGAACCGCTGGGCATCGAGATCGTCACCGCCGACCTGCGCCACGGCCTGCCCGACGGTGAGTTCTTCGGCGTGATCGCCCAGCTGCCGGGCGCCGGTGGGGAAGTGGTCGACTGGACCGATCTGGTGACCGCTGCGCATGAGCGGGGCGCGCTGGTGGCGATAGGGGCCGACCTGCTGGCGCTGACGCTGATCACCCCGCCGGGCGAGATCGGTGCCGACGTGGCGTTCGGCAGCACCCAACGGTTCGGCGTGCCAATGGGTTTCGGCGGACCGCATGCCGGCTATCTGGCCGTGCACGCCAATCACGCGCGCCAACTGCCGGGCCGACTGGTCGGGGTTTCCGTGGACGCCGACGGCTCGCCCGCCTACCGGCTGTCCCTGCAGACCCGCGAGCAGCACATCCGCCGGGACAAGGCGACCAGCAACATCTGCACCGCGCAGGTTCTGCTGGCGGTGATCGCCGCGATGTACGCGAGCTATCACGGCGCCGACGGGCTGACCGGCATCGCCCGGCGCGTCCACGACCGCGCGCGCACCTTGGCGGCCGGGCTTTCCGCGGCGGGCGTCGATGTGGTGCACGACCGGTTCTTCGACACGGTGCTGGCGAAGGTGCCTGGTCGGGCGGCCCAGGTTCGCGATCAGGCCAAGTCACGCGGCATCAACATCTGGCTGGTCGACGACGATCACGTCTCCGTGTCGTGTGACGAGGCCACCACGGCCGAGCACGTCGACGGGGTGCTGACGGCGTTCGGGGCCGCCGCGGCAGGGGAGTTCGACGGGCCCGACATCGCAACACGGACGTCGGAATTCCTCACGCATCCCGCGTTCACCCGGTATCGCACCGAGACCGAGATGATGCGGTATCTGCGCTCGCTGGCCGACAAGGATATCGCCTTGGACCGCAGCATGATTCCGCTTGGATCGTGCACCATGAAGCTCAACGCCGCGGCCGAGATGGAGCCGATCACCTGGCCCGAGTTCGCCCGCCAGCACCCGTTCGCGCCGCACTCCGACGCACCGGGCTGCGCAAGCTGATCGCGCGACCTGGAGTCGTGGCTGACGCAGCTGACCGGCTACGACGCGGTGTCGCTGCAGCCCAACGCGGGCTCTCAGGGCGAATATGCAGGTCTGCTGGCGATCCAGGCGTACCACACCCAGCGTGGTGAACCCGACCGCGACGTGTGTTTGATCCCGTCGAGCGCGCACGGCACCAATGCGGCGTCCGCGGCCCTCGTGGGCATGCGGGTCGTCGTGGTGGCCTGCCGGGCCAATGGCGACGTCGACCTCGACGATCTGCGGGCCAAGGTCACTCGAACACGCTGATCGGTTGTCCGCCTTGATGATCACCTATCCGTCCACCCACGGGGTGTACGAGCACGACATCGCCGAGATCTGCGCCGCGGTGCACGACGTCGGCGGTCAGGTGTATGTCGACGGCGCGAACCTCAACGCACTGGTCGGACTGGCGCGGCCGGGCAAGTTCGGCGGCGACGTCAGCCACCTGAACCTGCACAAGACGTTCTGCATCCCGCACGGCGGCGGGGGCCCCGGTGTCGGTCCGGTGGCTGTCCGGGCTCACCTGCAGCCGTACCTGCCCGGCCATCCGCTGGCCGAGGAACTGTCCGACGCGCACACGGTGTCGTCGGCACCGTACGGATCGGCGTCGATCCTGCCGATCACCTGGGCCTATATCCGGATGATGGGCGCCGATGGGCTGCGCGCGGCGTCGCTGACGGCGATTGCGTCGGCCAACTACATCGCACGTCGCCTCGATGAGTACTACCCGGTGCTCTACACCGGCGAGAACGGCATGGTCGCCCACGAGTGCATCCTCGACTTGCGCGGAATCACGAAATCGACCGGCGTCACCGTCGACGACGTCGCGAAGCGATTGGCGGACTACGGATTTCACGCGCCGACCATGAGCTTCCCGGTAGCGGGAACGCTGATGGTCGAGCCGACGGAAAGCGAAAGCCTGGCCGAGGTGGACGCCTTCTGTGACGCGATGATCGCGATTCGCGCCGAGATCGACCGGGTCGGCTCCGGCGCCTGGCCGGCAGAGGACAACCCGCTGCGCGGGGCACCGCACACCGCGGAGAGCCTGCTGGTCGCCGACTGGCAGCATCCGTACAGCCGCGAGCAGGCCGCCTATCCGCTGGGAAAGGCCTTCCGGCCCAAGGTATGGCCGCCGGTTCGGCGCATCGACGGCGCGTATGGTGACCGTAACCTGATGTGCTCATGCCCACCGGTGGAGGCGTTCGCCTGATGTCCCGTATCGCCATCGCTACGGCACTGTTCGCCGCGGGTGTGACGCTGTCGGCAGGCACGGCGTTCGCAGATCCAGCTCCGGCGCCTCCGCCGCCCGGACCCAAGACGACCATCGACGCCGACGGCACGTACGCGGTGGGAACCGACATCGAACCCGGGCGTTTACCAGTCCGCGGGTCCGGTCGAGGGCGGAGCCTGCTACTGGAAGCGGTCGAACGGCGCCGACATCGTCGACAACGCGATGAGCAAGAAGCCGCAGACCGTGCAGATCGACCCGAGCCGATACGTCGTTCACGACGAACGACTGCCAGGAGTGGCAGAAAACCGACGCTGCACCGCCACCGCAGCCCGACATCCCGGACGATCTCGCTGGGCCAGCTGGGCAGCCTCGCTCGGCCGCGGCGATTCTGCACGGGCGGCGGTTGATCATGAGCGGATGGAGCCTTGTTTGCGCACGGAGTCACCCGTTCTAGGCGACGCTTGCCATCCGGTCAGCTACCACTGCTGCCGAACTTGGCGATGCGGCTCTCGATGTCGTCGACGATCTCGTCCACCGTCTTGGTGATGTAGAAGTGGTCACCGGACACGACGCGCACGGCAAACTCTGATGTGGTGAACTCCGACCACGCTGATACGCTCTCGTAGCTAACAGCGTTGTCGTCCGCGGCCGCGTAGGCGTAGATCGGGCAGGAAACTACCGTCCCCGGCGGGCAGGTGTACCCGGTGATCGCTCCGTAGTTGCGCAGTGTCCGAAGGATCGTCTCCCCGAACTGACCCTCGATGAACTGGGAACCCGCCCCCGTCATCTCGTTGACCATCTTCAGCAGATCATCGTCGGAGTTCTGCAGGTACTCATACCCGCCATGACCAGGCGCAGGGGAGGCTGACAGGAAAAGCGCAGCGATCGGGGTGCCCGCCGCCTCGAATTTCTGCGCTACTTCGAACGCGATCAGACCCGCCCATGCTGTGACCGAAGAACGCTACGGGCGTGTCGGATACGTTCGCCGACAGCATGGTGTACACGTCCTCCGCGAGCGCGGAAATGCTCGCGATGTCGGGTACGTCATGTCGATCTGTGCGCCCCGGATACTGCACCGCGATCCGTTTGATATCAAGCGAAAACGCCCGGGCGAACGGCGCGTATGAGCTTGCGGACCCGCCCGCATGCGGAAAGATGTACAGCGCCCGAATGGGGTCGGGGCAGCCGGCAGGGCCGCCTGTCGTCTTCTCGGTCGTGTTCTGATCCGTCACGCGGCCATCATCCTTGATCAGCACGCCGGAAGCCAACGCAATCCCGAAATCCAGACCGGATCTTGCGTTTGCTGGATGAGCTTGCGAATCAACCTTCCGCGCCGGACCGTCGCCCGATCGTTGCGAAACCTATAGCGGGGGCCGCGGGGCGACTCGCTGTCGCTGTGCGCGTGAAACCGCCTGAGCACGTTAGCGTTTGAACTGTCGACCATACGATGTCAGCCAACCGACCCAAGTGCCTTCCGGCCGCGCTCGGCGGACGCCTGCAAGGAATCGTACCGACGACACCGATACTCGATTCTGTGCGGTGCATCAACGATGACCGCCTCGAGGGGAATTGGAGGCAATTGGCCACCGCAGAACGTCGCGGTCCGCCATCCATGCGATCATCATCGCGCCCCGTGAGCCCAAATAGGCACTGCGGCAACTATTCTCAGGATCCACCTGCTCTCCCCGCCGGTTACCTACCGACGTTCTGGCTGCGAGGGAGAACGAACTGACCCGACGCCGATTCGGGCCGACCGATTCGACGAAATCGCGCCCCGACCGGGCTGACGTGTGTCAAATCGCTGCGATCCGCGACGCGGACCAGCCAAAACGGGGCTATGCAAACTTTGTCTCGCCACAAACGGGCGGCAACACGCCGTGGACCGCTACGATGCGGTGAATCCACACACGAGGACTGTGAGCACTGCTTTTGCCGTTAACATGGGCTCTCTAGCTACTGGACGACCGAGCGCGACGGCACACGCTATGAGTTAAATTCTGGCTAATGCGCTGACAGCGGACTCAACACCAGTGTAAATTTTCGCTAAGGCAAACAGATGGGGGCAGTTCGTGCACGTCACAGCGCGTCTGAATATAATTCGGCGAACTAGCTTCGTCGCTGGGCGACGTGTGAGGGACTCTGCGCAGATCACGGCAGGGATTCACAGGTCTCTCCCAGCTCTTGTGCACTGCACTCCACGCAGCAAACGAGTAGTGGACTACTCGTGCGCACTTGTCAAACCCAGGCAAACCTGATGCAGGTCGCTACGGAAAGGGACCCACCATGGCTGACGTTTCACTCTCGGCGATCCTGCAGGAACGCGCTAGCCGGCAACCCGATGAGGCGGCGTACACGTTCCTCGACTACGAGATCGATCCGAACGGGTTTGCTGAGACCCTGACCTGGGCTCAGGTGCACCGTGCGGCGGAAAGCGTCGCCGATGAGCTCAGGGAGCACGGGTCGCCCGGCGATCGGGCCGCCATCGTCGCGCCGCAGGGCCTCGGCTACATCGTCGCTTTCCTTGGCGCGATACAGGCCGGGTTCATCGCAGTGCCCCTTTCGGTGCCTGCGTACGGGCGACCACGACGAGCGGGTGTCCTCGGTGCTGCAGGATTGCGCACCGTCGGTCGATTCTCACCACGTCGGCCGCGGTGGACGCCGTCCTGCCCTACGCACGTGGCGAGGGACGCAATCCCGCTCCGGCCGTCGTCGACGTCGACTCGCTGGACCTGGACTCGCCGCGCATGCTCGATCCGGCCCAGCCCGCTGCGACCGGCACCGCGTATCTGCAGTACACGTCGGGATCGACCCGCCTGCCCGCCGGCGTCGTGATCAGCCACAAGAACGTCGTCGTGAATGTCGACCAGGCGACTAAGCGACTACTTCGGTGGGCCCGTGCCGCAAGAAGCCGTCTTCGTCTCGTGGCTGCCCTTCTATCACGACATGGGCCTGATCAAGGGCGTCTGCACGCCGCTGGTCATGCGGACGCCCTGCAGTGCTGATGAGTCCGCTGGCCTTCCTGCAGCGACCGGCCCGCTGGATCCAGCAGCTGGCCAAGAATCCCGGCTGCTTCTCCGCCGCACCCAATTTCGCGTTCGAACTGGCGGCGCGCAGAACATCTGACGACGACATGGCCGGACTCCACCTCGGCGACGTGCACGGCATCTGCAGCGGTGCCGAACGAGTTCACGCCGCCACGCTCAAGCGCTTCACCGACCGGTTCGCCGCCTTCCAGCTCAAGGAGTCGGTGATCCGGCCGTCGTACGGTCTCGCCGAGGCCACCGTCTACGTGGCGACGTCGAACCTCGGCGACTCCGCCTTCGGTCGTCCGATTCGACTACGAGAAGCTGTCGAGCGGGCATGCCAGGCGCTGCGGAAGCGAGGACGTCGGCAGCACCGAGCTGATCGGCCACGGCACGACCCGAGCCACCACGATGCGGATCGTCGACCCCGAAACCGGGACCGAGAATCCGGCCGGCCAGGTCGGCGAGATCTGGGTGCACGGCGACAACGTCGCCAAGGGGTACTGGCAGAAGCCCAAGGAGACCCAGCGCGTCTTCGGCGGCCGACTCGTCAACCCGTCGACCGGCACACCCGAGGGCCCGTGGCTGCGGACCGGTGACCTGGGCGTCATCTCCGATGGCGAACTGTTCATCATCGGCCGCATCAAGGATCTGCTGATCGTGGACGGGTCCAACCACTATCCCGACGACATCGAGGCGACGATCCAGGAGATCAGCAAGGGCCGCTGTCGCCGCCATCTCGATCACGGCCGAGCAGACGGAGCAGCTCGTCGCCATCGTCGAGGTCAAGAAGCGCGGCGACTCCGACGAGGAGCACATCCAGAGGCTGCGCACGCTGAAGCGCGAGATCACCTCGGCGATATCGAATGTCCACCGACTGCGCGTTGCCGATCTCGTCTTCGTGCCGCCCGGTTCGCTTCCGATCACCACCAGCGGGAAAGTCCGCCGGTCGTCATGTGCCGAGCATTACCGGAGAAATGAATTCGAACGTATGGACATCACCTCATGACTGACAACACCACTGATGCCGATCGAGCTTCGCGAACTGGCTTGTTGCCAACCTGTGCACCAGGCTCGGCTGTGAAGCCGACGAGATCGATCTGGACGCGTCACTGAACGATGTCGGCGTCGGCTCCCGCGACGCCCTCGAGCTGTCCGGTGAGTTGTCAGAACTGCTCGGTCGACCGGTTTCGCCGGTGGACTTCTGGCAGAACCCGACGATCAATGCCCTCGTCGGATTCCTGACCGCCCCGGATTCGGACACGTCCGCCGACTCCGCGGCGGCTTCGGCCGGTCGAGGCTCGCTCGACGAGCCGATCGCGGTCGTCGGTCTCGGCTGTCGCTTTCCCGGCGGGATATCGGCACCCGAGGAACTCTGGAAGTTCCTCTGGGACGGCAACTGCTCGATCGGCGAGGTCCCGCCCGAGCGCTGGAAGCCGTTCGACGACGGTTCGCCCGAAGTCGCCGCCGCGCTCGCCCGCACCACGCGATGGGGCTCGTTCCTCGACGACATCGACGCGTTCGACGCCGAGTTCTTCGAGATCTCGCCTGCGCGAAGCGGCCAAGATGGATCCGCAGCAGCGGCTGCTGCTTGAAGTGGCATGGGAGGCCTTGGAACACGCCGGGATCCCGGCCAATTCGCTGCGCCGTTCGCAGACCGGAGTCTTCGTCGGGGCGTGCTTCAGCGAGTACGGGTACCTGGCCGCTGCGGACCTGCCGACGGTCGACGCCTGGAGCAACACCGGTGGAGCGCTGAGCATCATCGCCAACCGGCTGTCCTACTTCCTCGATCTGCGTGGTCCGTCGGTCTCGGTGGATACCGCCTGCTCGTCGTCGTTGGTTGCGCTGCACCTGGCGTGCCAGAGCCTGCGGACGGGCGACTCCGAGCTGGCGATCGCCGCAGGCGTGAACCTGTTGTTGTCACCGGCGGTCTTCCACGGCTTCGACCAAGCGGGTGCGCTGTCACCGACCGGTCTCTGCCATGCGTTCGACGCGGCCGCGGACGGGTTCGTCCGGGGTGAAGGTTGCGGCGTCGTGGTACTCAAGCGGCTCAGCGACGCCGTCCGCGACGGGGACCGGGTGCTTGCGGTGGTGCGCGGTTCGGCGATCAACCAGGACGGGCGTTCCAACGGTCTGATGGCGCCGAACCCGGCTGCGCAGACCGCGGTTCTGCGTTCTGCGTACGCCCAGGCAGGCGTGCAACCCCCACGAGGTGGACTACGTGGAGGCCCACGGCACCGGCACGTTCCTGGGCGATCCGATCGAGGCCCGCGCACTGGGAACGGTGCTCGGTCGCGGTCGCCAGGCGGACGCACCTCTGCTGATCGGTGCGGTCAAGTCGAATCTCGGCCACCTGGAGGCCGCCGCGGGAGTGGCAGGCTTCATCAAGGCGGTACTGGCCGTGCAGAAGGGCCAGATTCCGGCGAACCTGCGGCTACGAGAACCCGAATCCGCACATCCCGTTCGACCAGTTGCGGCTGAAAGTCGTTGCCGAAGACCAAGAGTGGCCTTCCGTGCAACGCGCCCGCCGGGCAGGCGTGTCCTCGTTCGGCTTCGGCGGGACGAATGCGCACGTGGTGATCGAGCAGGCGCCTGACATGGCGGTCGTCGAGCCACACGCAGAACGCGCCGGTGACCACGCTGGTGGTGTCGGGAAAGTCCGCGCAGCGGATTGCGTCGACGGCCGAGAGTCTGGCGGAGTGGATGGCCGGCGATGGTGCCGGTGTCGCGTTGGTCGATGTGGCCCACACCCTCAACCACCACCGCGCGCGCCATCCTCAGTTCGCCACGGTCTGCGCGCGTAACGCAGCCCAGGCGATGGCGGGTCTTGCGGCACTCGCAGCGGGCATGCCCGCTGACGGCGTGGTCGGCCCGCATGAGGGTCCGTGCGGCGTCGGGCACCGTTTTCGTGTATTCGGGTCAGGGTTCGCAGTGGGTCGGAATGGGCAGGCAGCTGCTCGCCGACGAGCCGGTGTTCGCTGAGGCGGTCGCCGAGCTGGAACCGCTTTTCGTCGAGCATGTCGGCTTCTCGCTGCAGCAGGTGCTTGCCGAAGGTGAGCCGGTGAGCGGGGATGCGCGGGTGCAGCCGGTGATCATGGGCCTGCAGCTGGCGCTGACCGAGCTGTGGCGATCCCATGGTGTGACGCCGGATGCGGTCATCGGGCATTCGATGGGCGAGGTCACCGCCGCGGTGGTGGCCGGGGCGTTGACGGTGGCCGAGGGACTGCAGCGTGATCGCAATCCGATCACAACTGATGTCGCGGCTCGGCGGGCAGGGCGCAGTGGCGCTGCTGACGCTGGATGCCGAGGCGACCGAGGCCATGCTCGCGGACTATCCGGGCGTGACCCTCGCGGTGTACTCCTCGCCGCGCCAGACGGTCGTCGCGGGCCCACCGGCACAGGTCGACGCACTCATCGCGGCGGTGCTGGAGCAAGGACGATTCGCGCGGCGGGTGAACATGGAGGTCGCCTCGCACAACGCGCTGATGGATCCGATCCTGCCCGAATTGCGTTCGGCGCTGGCCGATCTCAGCGCCGGCCAGCCCGGCGATTCCGTTCTTCTCGACCGTCGCCGAAGACGGCGACACCGCCGGTACTCGACGCCGATTACTGGGTGGCCAACGTGCGTCAGCCGGTGCGGTTCAGCCAGGCGGTCACCGCGGCAGGTGCCGAGCACACCACGTTCGTCGAGATCAGCGCGCACCCGATGCTGACGCAAGCCATCACCGAAATCCTCGGCGAAACCCATCACCACGCCGTCGGCACACTGCGCGCGCGACGGCGACGACACGCTGAGTTTCCACACCAACCTCAACGCCACCCACACCACGCGGCCGCCGCAGACCGCGCATCCACCCGAGCCACATGCGCAGTTGCCGACCACGCCGTGGGAGCACACCCGCCACTGGATCAACTTCAAGACGATGGCGCCGCCGCTCTGAAAGTGGCGGTCGCGTCGCGCGAGTCCGATTCCAGTACGGGAGTCATCCCTGCCGAGTGGTACTGCGAGATGGCGTGGCCGATCGCAGCCCGTGTCCACCGACCGGGCCGCCTCCGGAGGCGTCGTGGCTGGTGATCGGCGACGGTGAGCTGGCCGCGCAGATCGGTCGTCTCGAGGGCGACGGCGCACGTGTCGCCGTACTGGCCGAGGACAGTGCAGACGACGCACTGGCCAATGCCTTGGCCGAGGCGGACCATGTGCTGTACGCGCCCGGACGGTTCGAGCTCCCTCGAAGCCGCACAAGGCTATCGGTTGTTCAATGCCGGCAGGCGGATCAGCGTGGCGATGGCGGCGATGGCCACTCCGCCGACGCTGTTCATGCTCACCCGCAACGCGCAGCCGATCTCCGAAGGTGATCGGGCCAACCCCGCTCATGCGGTGTTGTGGGGATTGGGCCGCACCCTGGCGCTGGAGCATCCCCAGATCTGGGGCGCGGTCGTCGACGTCGACGAATCGGTACCTGTGCAGCTGGCCGCTCGCTACGTGGTCGACGAGGCACACGGCGACACCGGCGAAGACCAGGTCGTCTATCGCGCCGGTGTCCGGCGTGTGGCCCGGCTGCAGCGTCCGAGCAGCCTGCCTGCGGCGTCGGTCGAGGGACTGGACAAGGACAGTAGCTATCTGGTCGTGGGAGCGACCGGCAACATCGGCCCACATCTGATCCAGCAGCTCGCCGACATGGGTGCCGCCACCGTTGTCGCGGTCTCCCGCAATCCGGGGTCGCGACTGCAGGCGCTGGCCGATTCACTTGCCGCGCAAGGGCACGACGTTGGTGCCGGTGGCGGCGGACGCATCCGATGAAGCGTCGATGGCGGCGGTGTTCGAACGCTTCGGCGCCGACCTTCCTCCGCTGGGCGGAATCTACCTGGCCGCCTTCGGTGGTGGTCCAATCACGTTGTCGGACATGACCGATGACGATGTCGCGGCCATGTT
The DNA here is from genome assembly GCA_963813275.1 of uncultured Actinomycetota bacterium. Taxonomy (GTDB): domain Bacteria; phylum Actinomycetota; class Actinomycetes; order Mycobacteriales; family Mycobacteriaceae; genus Mycobacterium. The sequence goes on from CAWEYH010000014.1 coordinate 2,146,775, forward strand.
CGCGCCGAAGCTCGACGCGGTGGCGGTTCTTCACAAGCTGTCACTGACGACGTCGGTGCGGCAGTTCGTGTTGTTCTCGTCGATCTCGGGGCTGTTGGGCTCGCGGTGGTTGTCGCACTACGCGGCCACCACGACCTTCCTGGATACGTTCGCTTACGCACGGCGCGCAGCCGGGCTGCCGGCCACGACCGTCAACTGGGGTCTGTGGAAATCACTGGCCGACAACCAGATCGAGCAGGAGCGCCAGATCACCCTGGACTCCGGACTCGAACCGATGCCCGACGAGGTCGCCATCCAGGCGTTGTGGTCGGTGCTGAGCCCCGGGGCCCCGGTCCGGTCCACCGTCGTGGCCGCGGATTGGATCCGACTGGCGACCGCCTACCGGACGCGTGCAGCGCTGCACATCGTCGATGACCTCCTGCCCGCGGAGAACACCGACGAGACCGGCGACGCGCCTTCGGCGCCGAAGACCGAATTCCGTGAGGCACTGCGCAACTGCGAGCCGACGCGAACGTCACGATCTTCTCGCCGACCATGTCCGCGCGCTGGTCGCGGAATCGATGGGACTGGCTTCGCCGCAGTTCGTTGACCCGTCGGCGGGCTTCTTCCAATTCGGCATGGACTCGCTGATGAGCGTGACACTTCAGCGCGCCCTGTCCGAAAGCCTCGGCCAGGTGATGCCGGCTTCTGTGGTCTTCGACTATCCAACGGTCGTGGCGCTCGTCCGGTTATCTGGCCACCATCCTCCCCGAGCTGATCGAGGCAGCTGAGGAAGCGGACGTCGACGATTACGACGACTTCTCGGAGGACGAACTGCTGCAACAACTTTCCGAGAGGCTGAATTGAGCGCGAATGACTGGTGCCTCGTCGGATCGCCGGGCGATCATCACTGAGGCGCTTCACAAGATCGATGAGCTCAGTGCGCGTCTGGAGATCGCCGAGAAGGGTGATACCGAGCCGATCGCCGTGGTGGGTATGGGTTGTCGGCTGCCTGGCGGGGTGAATTCGGCGGACGAGTTCTGGCGGTTGTTGCAGGATGGGCGCAGCGGGATTGTGCGGGTGCCTGCCGAGCGCTGGGATGCCGATGCGTTCTATTCCGAGGACCACACCGTGCCGGGCACGATCTGCACCCGTGAGGGCGGGTTCATCACGTCCTGGAAGCCCGATGAGTTCGATGCGGAGTTCTTCGGGATCAGCCCGCGTGAGGCCGCGGCGATGGATCCCCAGCAGCGGCTGGTGCTCGAAGTCGCCTGGGAGGCCCTGGAAAACGCCGGCATCCCGCCGCACACCATCCACGGAACACAAACCGCCGCGTTCATCGGCCTGACCACCAACGACTACTCGTTGACGTTCGCCGGACAGATTCGGCGCGAGGACATCGACGCGTATGTGCCGTTTGGGAATGCGGCGAATTTCGCCGCAGGGCGGTTGTCGTATTTCCTGGGGGTGCGTGGCCCGGCGGTGGTGATCGACACGGCGTGTTCCTCGTCGCTGGTGTCGGTGCACCTGGCGTGTCAGAGCCTGCGCCGCCGCGAGAGCGACACCGCCCTGGCCGCCGGCGTCAACCTCATGCTGAGCCCGGAAAACACCATCGCGTGCTCTCGGTTTGGGATGTTGTCGCCGGATGGGCAGTGCAAGACCTTTGACGCCGGCGCCGATGGGTATGTGCGCAGCGAGGGCTGCGGGGTCGTGGTGCTCAAGCGGCTCAGCGATGCGCTGGCTGCCGGTGATCGGGTGCTGGCGGTGGTGCGCGGCTCGGCGGTCAACCAGGACGGCGCCAGCAGCGGGCAGACGGTGCCCAACGGACCGGCCCAGCAGGCGTTGATGCGTCAGGCGTTGGCCGCATCCCGGTTGACCCCCGGTGACATCGACTACATCGAGGCCCACGGCACCGGTACCGCGTTGGGTGATCCGATCGAACTGGATGCGCTCAGCTCGGTGTTCGGCGATCGCAATGGATCAGCACCGCTGGTGCTGGGGTCGGTCAAGACCAACCTCGGCCATCTCGAGTCCGCGGCCGGGATCACCGGATTCATCAAGACAGTGCTCAGCGTCAAACACGGCCACATTCCCAAACACCTGAACTTCGAGAAGCTCACCCCGCACGCCGGCGAAGGCGCATCCCGCTTCACCATCGCATCAGAGGCGATGGAATGGCCCGCGGTTGCCCGCGCGCGGCGCGCAGGCGTGTCCTCGTTCGGCGTCAGCGGGACGAATGCGCACGTGATCATCGAGCAGGCACCCGCTCCGGAACCTGTTATGTGGGAACCCGATCCGCCGGTGAGCACGTTGGTGGTGTCGGGCAAGTCCGAGCAGCGGATCGCCTCGGCGGCTGGTGCGTTGGCGGAGTGGATGGTCGGCGCGGGTGTGGGTGTGGGGTTGGCCGATGTGGCCCACACGCTCAACCATCACCGTGCCCGTCATGCCAAGTTCGCCACCGTGTGCGCCCGTGACCGCGCCCACGCCGTCGCCGGACTGCGCGCGTTGGCGGCAGGCGAAGCAGCAGTCGGTGTGGTGCGTCCGCACGACGGGCATTGCCGGCCGGGCACGGTGTTCGTGTATTCGGGTCAGGGCTCAGCAGTGGGCGGGCATGGGTCGGCAGTTGTTGGCCGATGAGCCGGCGTTCGCCGAGGCGGTCGCCGAGCTGGAGCCGCTGTTCGTCGAGCATGTCGGGTTCTCCCTGCAGCAGGTGCTGGCCAAGGGCGAGCCGGTCAGCGGCGACGCCCGGGTGCAGCCGGTGCTCATGGGCCTGCAGCTGGCGCTGACCAAATTGTGGCGCTCCTATGGCGTCACTCCCGACGCGGTGATCGGCCATTCGATGGGCGAAGTCAGCGCCGCGGTGGTGGCCGGGGCGCATTGACCGTGGCCGAGGGACTGCGGCTGATCGCCATCCGCTCACAGCTGATGTCGCGGCTGGCCGGCCAGGGCGCGGTGGCCCTGCTCGAACTCGACGCCGAGGCCACCGCGGCCCTGATCGCCGACTACCCCCAGGTCAGCCTGGCGGTGTACTCCTCACCGCGCCAAACCGTGATCGCCGGACCACCCGCCGACATCGACGCCCTGATCGCCGCGGTCAGCGCCCAGGACCGCTTCGCCCGCCGGGTCAACATGGAAGTCGCCTCGCACAACGCGCTGATGGATCCGATCCTGCCCGAACTGCGTTCGGCACTGGCCGATCTGACCCCCAAGACCCCGACGATCCCGTTCCTGTCCACCGTCATCGACGGCGCCACCGTCCTCGACGCCGACTACTGGGTGGCCAACGTGCGCCAACCGGTGCGGTTCAGCCAGGCCGTCACCGCAGCCGGGCAAACCCACGGCACCTTCATCGAGATCAGCGCCCACCCGACCATGGCCCACGCCATCACCGAAACCCTCGGCGACACCCACCACCACAGCGTCGGCCACACTCTGGCGCGACGCCGACGACACCGTCAGCTTCCACACCAACCTCAACACCACCCACACCACCACACCCCCACAAACCCCGCACCCACCCGAACCCGCACCCGTGCTGCCCGCCACCCCCTGGCACCACACCAACCACTGGATCACCGTCGACCCGCAGAAGCGACGGGACCAGGCCAGGCCGAAGGGTGACTGGAACTACGAGTTCGCTTGGCCGGTGCAGCCGTTGAGCACGGCGGCGGATGCGGGGGCCGTTTCCTGGCTGGTGTTCGCGGACCCCGCGCTGGGCAGCGGACATCGGTAGCGTGCTCGGCGACAATGTCTCGGTCGACCGTGATGTCGCCGTCGGTGCTGGCCGATGACTCTGCCGGGGCCGCTCTGTTGGATTCCCTTGGAAGCGCATCCAATGTGCTTTACGCACCGGATGTTTCGTCGAAGCGTTTCGACGCCGAGACGGGTTACCAGCTGTTCAACGCGGCACGGAGGCTGACCGCCACACTGGCCACGATGGCCTCGCCGCCACGGCTGTTCATGCTGACCCGTGAGGCCGTCTCGGACGAGGATCGGGCCGATCCCGCGCATGCGATTCTGTGGGGCCTGGGGCGCACGCTCGCGCTGGAGCACCCCGAAATCTGGGGCGGTGTAATCGAGCTCGGTGAGTCGGTGACCGCCGAACACACCGATGTCGACGGTGCGGACGCGGCGGACACCTCGATGCCCGTCGGTCGAGATCAAGGACGTCTGGCGGGTCTGCGAACCCGAACAGCGCCGCAGTCTGCTCCGCGATCACGTCGGCGTACTGGTGGCCGCGGTGATGGGGCTGCCGTCGGGACAGTCGCTCAATCCGTCGGCGGACTTCTTCGAGCTCGGCATGGATTCGCTGATGAACGTGGTACTTCAGCGCGCGCTCGACGAAACCCTCGGCGAATGCTGGCGCAGTCCGTTGTGTTCGACTATCCGACAGTCGAGGCACTCGCCGACTACCTGGCCACGATCGGCGATGCCGATCAAGAGCTCGCTCAGGCCGACCTGTCGGAGAGAGTGAATTGAGCGCGATGGCTGGTGCACCGTCGTCGGATCGCCGGGCGATCATCACTGAGGCGCTTCACAAGATCGATGAGTTCGAGTGCGCGTCTGGAGATCGCCGAGAAGGGTGATACCGAGCCGATCGCCGTGGTGGGTATGGGTTGTCGGCTGCCTGGGGGGGTGAATTCTCCCGATGAGTTTTGGCGGTTGTTGCAGGATGGGCGCAGTGGGATTGTGCGGGTGCCCGCTGAGCGCTGGGATGCCGATGCATTCTATTCCGAGGACTACACCGAGCCTGGGACGATCTGCACCCGTGAGGGCGGGTTCATCACGTCCTGGAAGCCCGCTGAGTTCGATGCGGAGTTCTTCGGGATCAGCCCGCGTGAGGCAGCGGCGATGGATCCCCAGCAGCGGCTGGTTCTCGAAGTCGCCTGGGAGGCCCTGGAAAACGCCGGCATCCCACCCCACACCATCCACGGCACACAAACCTCGGTCTTCGTCGGGCTGACTGCCTACGACTACATGCTCACCCTTGCGGCCCGCCTGAGGCCGGAGGATTACGACGCGTATGTGCCGTTTGGGAATGCGGCGAATTTCGCGGCGGGGCGGTTGTCGTATTTCCTGGGGGTGCGTGGTCCGGCGGTGGTGATCGACACGGCGTGTTCCTCGTCGCTGGTGTCGGTGCACCTGGCGTGTCAGAGCCTGCGCCGCCGCGAAAGCGACACCGCCATGGCCATCGGCGTCAACCTGATGCTGCGGCCCGAGGCGAACATGGCACTCACCCGTTTTGGGATGTTGTCGCCGGATGGGCAGTGCAAGACCTTTGATGCCGGCGCGGATGGGTATGTGCGCAGTGAGGGCTGCGGGGTGGTGGTGCTCAAACGGCTCAGCGATGCACTGGCTGACGGTGATCGGGTGCTGGCGGTGGTGCGCGGCTCCGCGGTCAACCAGGACGGTGCCAGCAGCGGCCAGACGGTGCCCAACGGGCCGGCCCAGCAGGCGTTGATGCGCCAGGCGTTGGCCGCCTCGCGGTTGACCCCCGGCGATATCGACTACATCGAGGCCCACGGCACCGGTACCGCGTTGGGTGACCCCATCGAGTTGGATGCGCTAAGCCAGGTGTTCGGCGATCGCAACGGTTCGGCGCCGCTGGTGCTGGGGTCGGTCAAGACCAACCTGGGACACCTCGAATCAGCCGCTGGTATCGCCGGATTCATCAAGACGGTGCTCAGCGTCAAACACGGCCACATCCCCAAACACCTGAACTTCGAGAAACTCACCCCCCACGCCGGCGAAGGCGCATCCCAGTTCACCATCGCCTCGGAAGCCATGGAATGGCCGAACAGCGCACGTCCGCGCCGAGCCGGCATTTCCTCCTTCGGTGCGAGCGGGACCAATGCGCACGTCGTCGTCGAACAAGCGCCTGATGTGGTGGCCGCCCCGCCGCAGCAGGATTCGCCGGTGACGACGTTGGTGGTGTCGGGCAAGTCCGAGCAGCGGATCGCGTCGGCGGCTGGTGCGTTGGCGGAGTGGATGGTCGGCGCGGGTGTGGGTGTGGGGTTGGCCGATGTGGCTCACACGCTCAATCATCACCGTGCCCGTCATGCCAAGTTCGCCACCGTGTGCGCCCGTGACCGCGCCCACGCCATCGCCGGACTGCAAGCACTATCCGACGGGCGCCCCACCGAAGGTGTGGTGCGTGCGCATGAGGGGCATTGCCGGCCGGGCACGGTGTTCGTCTATCCGGGGCAGGGCCAGCAGTGGGCGGGCATGGGTCGGCAGTTGTTGGCCGATGAGCCGGTCTTCGCCGAGGCGATCGCCGAGCTGGAACCACTGTTCGTCGAGCATGTCGGGTTCTCCCTGCAGCAGGTGCTGGCCAACGGCGAACCGGTCAGCGGCGACGCCCGGGTGCAGCCGGTGATCATGGGCCTGCAGCTGGCGCTGACCAAATTGTGGCGCTCCTATGGCGTCACCCCCGATGCGGTGATCGGCCATTCGATGGGCGAAGTCAGCGCCGCGGTGGTGGCCGGGGCGCTGACCGTGGCCGAGGGACTGCGGCTGATCGCCGTACGCTCACAGCTGATGTCGCAGCTGGCCGGCCAGGGCGCGGTCGCCCTGCTCGAACTCGACGCCGAGGCCACCGCGGCCCTGATCGCCGACTACCCCCAGGTCAGCCTGGCGGTCTACTCCTCACCGCGCCAAACCGTGATCGCCGGACCACCCGCCGACATCGACGCCCTGATCGCCGCGGTCAGCGCCCAGGACCGCTTCGCCCGCCGGGTCAACATGGAAGTCGCCTCGCACAACGCGCTGATGGATCCGATCCTGCCCGAACTGCGTTCAGCACTGGCCGATCTGACCCCCAAGACCCCGACGATCCCGTTCCTGTCCACCGTCATCGACGGCGCCACCGTCCTAGACGCCGACTACTGGGTGGCCAACGTGCGCCAAGCGGTGCGGTTCAGCCAGGCCGTCACCGCAGCCGGACAAACCCACGGCACCTTCATCGAGATCAGCGCCCACCCGACCATGGCCCACGCCATCACCGAAACCCTCGGCGACACCCACCACCACAGCGTGGCCACACTCTGGCGCGACGCCGACGACACCGTCAGCTTCCACACCAACCTCAACACCACCCACACCACCACACCCCCACAAACCCCCCACCCACCCGAACCCGCACCCGTGCTACCCGCCACCCCCTGGCACCACACCAACCACTGGATCACCGTCGACCCGAATGGCAGGCCGGAACCCGTTGTGCGCGTGAATGATCCGGCCCGAGAGTCAGATGGCGTGATCCCGGGAAATTGGGACTGCGAGCTGACGTGGCCGGTGCGCCGGCTGTCCTCCGCCGACACCACTCCGCCCGGTTCGTGGCTGGTGGTCGCCGGTGCCGACCTCGGCGCGGAAGTCCGGCGGGCAATCGGCGGGGATTCACGCGTCACGGTGCTCGCACCCGACGATGACGATGCCGCGCTGGCCGCCGCCGTCGCCGATGTCGACAACGTGATCTACGCGCCCGACGTTCCGCCGAACACAATGGACGCCGGGGAGGGTTACCGGCTGTTCGACGCGGCACGAAGGCTGACCGCGGCGCTCGCGACGACGCCCGCCCAGCCGAAACTCTTCATCCTCACGCGCAACGCGCAACCGCTTTCCGAGGGCGACCTGGCCAACCCGGCGCACGCGGTGTTGTGGGGACTGGGGCGGACACTCGCGCTGGAACACACCGAAATCTGGGGCGCCCTCATCGACGTCGACCGATCGGTACCCGCCGACAGGGCCGCGCGCTACGTGCTCGCCGAAGCCGCCTCCGGTGACGGCGAAGACCAGGTTGTCTATCGCGCAGGTGTGCGACATGTGCCCCGCCTGGTGCCGCGAAGCACGCCGCCGACGCCGCCCGCCGAGATCGACAGGGACAGCTGCCATCTCGTCATCGGAGCGACCGGCAACATCGGCCCGCACTTGATCCAGCAGCTCGCCGATATGGGCGCAGCGACCATCGTCGCGGTGTCGCGCCAACCGGGTTCACGCCTGGATGACCTGGCCCAGACGCTCTCGGCGAGGGGAACAAGCCTGATCACGGTGGCCGCCGATGCGGCCGACGAGCGCTCGATCGCGCCGCTGTTCGCCCGGTTCGGCACCGACCTTCCTCCGCTGGGCGGGATCTACCTGGCCGCGTTCGGCGGCGGACCGGTAACGCTGACCGACATGACCGACGATGACGTCAACGTGATGTTCCGGCCGAAGCTTGACGCTCTATCGGTGCTGCATCGCCTGTCGGTGAAACAACCGGTGCGCCAGTTCGTCCTGTTCTCCTCGATCTCGGGTCTGCTGGGTTCGCGGTGGCTGGCTCACTACGCTGCGACGACGACGTTCCTCGACACGTTCGCGTATGCGCGCCGCGCAGCCGGTTTGGCGGCGTCGACCGTCAACTGGGGATTCTGGAAGTCACTGGCCGACAACCAATCCGAAGAGTATCGACAGGTGACGATCGACTCCGGGCTCGACCCGATGCCCGACGAAGTGGCCATCCAGGCGCTGTCGGCGGTCATGGCCCCCGAGGCGCCGATTCGCTTCACCGTGGTGGCTGCTGACTGGTCCCGGCTGGCGACCGCGTACCGCACGCGGGCATCGCTTCGCATGATCGACGAGTTGGTGACGGCCGACGACGGCGACGACGGCGGCGCCGATGGCGACGACTGGGCCGGTCTGGAAGGGATCGGCGATCTCGATCCGGTCGAGGCCGAGCGCATCATCGCCGACCGGCTGTTCGCGCGCCTCGCGACGATCATGGGTTACACCGATCCGTCGGCACTGAATCCGGCCCAGCCGCTGATAGAGCTGGGAATGGATTCGCTGATGGCGGTGCGAATAAGAACCGCCGTGCAACAGGACTTCGGCGTCGAGCCACCCGTTGCTCTGCTGTTGGACGGCGCTTCGACCGACGACATCACGAGCAACGTCGCGAGCCAGCTCGGGCTGGCCCGCCAAGACCGGAAGGTCGACGCCGTTCGCGACAAAGCCAACCAGCGAGCCGCTGCGCGCCAAGGCGCGTCGATGCGGCGAAAGAGAGGACTACGCACGTGAACGAACCCAGCCCACCGGATTCCTTGCCGGCGAACGCCATTGCGGTGATCGGCATGGCGTCCCGACTGCCCGGCGCCAATTCACCGTCGCCGTTCTGGGACAACCTGCGGCGCGGCGAGGAATCGATCGTCACGCTGTCGGAGAGCCAGCTCGCGGCAGCGGGAGTCACCCAGGAGTCCCTCGCGAACCCGCTGTACGTCCGCCGTGCGCCACTGATGGATGCGATCGACGAATTCGACTCGGAGTTCTTCGGGATGCCGCCGCAGACCGCCAAAATGATGGATCCGCAGCACCGGCTGTTCCTGCAGACCGCATGGCACGCGTTCGAGGACGCAGGCTATGACCCCACCGAGTTCGACGGCTCGATCGGGGTGTACGCGACAAGTGGAACCAGCATGTATCTAGTGCACAATCTGCTGTCGCATCACGATCCGAACGAGATCCTGGCGCAAGGCGCGACATTCGACCTTATCAACATGTCCCTGTACAACGACAAGGACTACCTGGCCACCCGGGTGTCGCACCTGTTCAACCTGCGGGGGCCGAGCATGACGGTGCAAACGGCGTGCTCCTCGTCGCTGGTCGCTGTCCACTCGGCGTGCCAGAGCCTGCTCAGCGGTGAATGCGACATGGTCCTCGCAGGCGGTGTGTCTCTTCGCATTCCGCATCAGGTCGGGTACTGGCACGAACCGGGATCGATGGTGTCGCCGCTCGGCCGCTGCCGGCCGTTCGACGCCAGCGCAGATGGCACGGTCTTCGGCAGCGGAGTGGCCGCGGTGGTGCTCAAGCCGCTGCAGGCGGCCGTGGAGGACGGCGACCGCATTCACGCCGTCATCAGGGGATCGGCGATCAACAACGACGGATCGAAGAAGATGACCTACGCGGCGCCCAACGGCACCGCTCAGGCGGACGTCATCGCCGAGGCGCATGCCGTTGCCGACGTCGACTCGTCGACCATCAGCTATGTCGAAACCCACGGGACCGGCACGCCGTTGGGCGACCCGATCGAAATCGAAGGGCTGCGACGGGCGTTCGGTGTCTCCGATACGCCGAGGCCCGGTCCGTGTGCAGTGGGTTCGGTCAAGTCCAACATCGGCCACCTCGCGGAGGTGTCCGGAATCGCGGGCCTGATCAAGACTATTCTCTGCCTGCAGAATCGGGCCATTCCGGCCTCGCTGCACTACACGACCCCCAACCCCGCCCTGAACCTCGAGCAGGGCCCGTTCGTCGTGCAAAGCGAATACACCCCGTGGGAGTGGGACGGCGCTCTGCGCGCCGGCGTGAGCTCGTTCGGCGTCGGTGGCACCAACGTGCACCTCGTCGTCGAGGAAGCACCGGTGACGTCGTCCACCGAGATTCAGTCGGGTCCACAGGTCCTTCGGCTGTCGGCGCGAAGCACCGAGGCGATCAACGACTACCGCACCGCCCTTGGCGCCGAGTTGTCGCGCCCCGAGGCGCTTGACCTGGCCGATGTTGCGTTCACCCTCGCCGGCCGCCGCAACGAGAAGGTCCGGATGGCAGTCGTGGTGCACGATCAGCAGGACGCCGCGGCCGTGCTGCAGGCGGCGGAGAGTGACAACGTCTTCATCGCCGAGTCGGTGGAGAACTGCGAATCGGCGGCCGACAGAGTCGTTTTCCTGTTCCCCGGTCAAGGGGCGCAGCATATCGAGATGGCGCGCGGCCTGTATGACTCCGAGCCGGTGTTCACCGAGAACTTCGACAAGTGCGCCGAGGGCTTCCTCTCCGAGCTCGGGTTCGACCTTCGGACCGAGCTGTTCGACGCAACCGGATCGGACCTGGAGCGCACCGACCGGGCACAGCCGGCACTGTTCGCAGTGGAGTACGCCCTCGGGCAGCTGATTCGCGCCTACGGGGTCGAGGCCGCGGCCTACGCCGGACACAGCATCGGCGAGTACGTGGCGGCCACGATGGCCGGTGTATTCGACCTGCCGACGGCGGTCAAGGTCGTGGCGAAGCGCGCGCGCCTGATGCACGAATCGGCTCCCGGCGCGATGGTGGCGGTGCCAGTCAGCCCCGACGCGGTGACCGAGTATCTGTCGCCCGGCCTCGACATCGCCACGGTCAACGACCCGGGCAGCTGCGTCATCGCTGGTTCACAGGAGGACATCCTCAAGTTCCAGAATCGCCTGCGGCAGCAGGGGATCGTGGCACGCCGGGTGCGGACGTCGCATGCGTTCCACTCCTACTTGATGGAGCCTGTGGTTCCCGAGTTCGCCGAGTTCCTCTCGCAGGTCGAGTTGCACAAGCCGCATACGCCGCTCCTGTCCAACGTCACGGGACGCTGGATGACCGATGACGAGGCGACGGATCCTGCGATGTGGGCGCGCCAGATTCGGGCGACGGTCAAGTTCGCCGACGAGCTGGACCTGATTCTCGAGAACCCGTTCCGGATCCTTGTCGAGGTCGGTCCCGGCGGCACTCTGACGGGTTCCGCGGTTCGTCATCCGCGGTGGTCCACAGGGCATCGCGCCTTGCGTCTCATGCGCCACCAGGTCCAGAACCGAAGTGACAGAGACACGTTCCTGTTGGCGCTCGGCCAACTATGGTCCGCCGGTGTCGAGATCGACTGGTCGCCGTTGTCGTCGCGTCAACCGCGACGAGTGTCGGTTCCGGGCTATCCCTTTGCACGGCAGAAGCATTGGATAGAGCCGAGAAGGATTGGTTGGGTGGATGTGCCCGCCTCGGCCAATGGTGCGGCCGATCCGTCGTCGAACGGTGTCGCGGCGCATGCAGGCGCCGACAAGAACGGTCAGTCGGCGGTCGAGGCCAGGCTCCAGCGGATCTGCGCAGAATGCCTCGGCGTGCCTTCGGTCGGCTTGAACGACAACTTCTTCGACATCGGTGGCGATTCACTTCTAGCCATCGGTGTGGCGATGAGCGCGACCAATCAGGGCCTGGAGCTCACGCCACAGGATCTGTACGACCACCCGAGCGTGTCGTCGTTGGCCTCGGCCGTCGCCGCCAGGTACGCCACGGGCGGGTTGGCGACGCTGCCGACCGGTGATGACGTCACTCACCCCGTTCCGCCGAGCATGGCCCACTTCCTCGAGAACGGGCTACGCGAACCCGACCGTTGGCGTGTGCCTCTGCTGCTGACCATCGGTCCCAATGTCGACATGGACGACGTCCGATCGGTGCTCACCGCGGTGACCAACCATCACGACGCGCTGCGGCTGAAGATCATCGAACGCGCAGGGGCGTGGGAGCAACGCATTGATGCACCGCAGGAGTCGGTCGAGGTGTCTCGTCGGACCCTGGCCGAGGGCGTGACCCGCGGAAGCGCCCAGGAGCGAGGAGCGGTGCTCGACATGATCGCCGAAGACATCCGCGACGGAGATCTGTCCCAACCGCTGAGGGCGACGTATATCTCCGACGCTCAAGGCGATCCACGCTTCGTTGCGATCACAGTCTTGGAGCTGGTCGCCGACGGCTCCTCCCGCGAGATCCTGCTCACCGATCTGATGACCGCGTTCACGCAGCAACTGGCGGGCCAGGACATCGTGTTGACGCCGCCGGGGACGACGTGGCAGGAGTGGTCACAGCGCGCCACGGCGCTCGCCACTCACCCGGCGGTACTCGACAGCCGCGAGTACTGGCTGGAGAACGCGGCAGGGCCAAGGCTGCAAGTCACCGATCTCGACGTCAGCGACCCGCCCGGCACCGAAGATCTGGTCCGGCTGCCGTCGACTCTGACAACCGACGAGGCCGACGAGGTCGACCGGGTTCGGCGCATGTTCCAGTTCACGCTCGACGAGGTGTTGCTCGGCGCGCTGGCGAGAACTCTCGCAAGCACGGTCGGCGACGGCGTTGTCGCAGTCGATCTGGCCGGAGACGGCCGTTCGGTCCTCAAGCCCGACGTCGATCCGCGCCGCACCGTCGGCGGCTTCGCGACCATCTACCCGTTGCAGCTCAACTGCGTAAACCGCGAGAACGCCGATGCGCTCCAGGTGCTCGACGGCGTGCATGAAACGCTGGAGTCCGTCCCGCATCACGGAATCGGGCATGGGCTGTTGCGGTATCTCCATGCGCCGACTGCCCGGCTACTCGGTCCGATCGCACCGCCCGACATCTACTTCTCCAACGAGGGCATTATTCCTGATCTGCCGTCGGCCGGCGGACCGGTCGAGGTCGACGTCGACGCCGCGATGCCGGTGCGCGATAAGCTTCCCGGCCTGGGGCACCCGATCGAGGTGCGGGTCTATCGCTCCTCGGGTGGACTGCACGTCGACTGGTGGTATGACAGTCGGCGGACGCAGCGGGCGAAAGTGGAAGCGCTCGCCGAACGATTCCCGGTGGCACTGACCGAACTGGTGCGGGAAGCGATGGTGTCGAAGTCGTACAGACGGCCGATTGGGCGCCGAAACACAAGAGCTCGGCTTGGTCGATTTGTCTGCGGAATGAGTGGGGATTGAGTCACGGATGACGGTTACGGAGAAATGATTCAGGAGAGACGATCGACCGCTTCGGAGAAGAGCGTCGTCGTCAATGGGATCGGTAAGTCGTTTGGTGCCGTGGAAGCTGTGCGCGGGATCAGCTTTGAGGTTGGTCGCGGTGAGGTGGTCGCGTTACTCGGGCCGAACGGTGCAGGCAAGACAACGACTGGTGGACATCTTGTCGACGCTCACCCGGCCGGACAGGGGCAAGGCCAGCATCGCCGGCTTTGACGTCGTGTCGGACCCGGCGAGCGTACGTCGATCGATCATGCTCACCGGACAGCAGGTCGCTCTCGATGACGTGCTGACTGGTCGGGAGAATTTGGTCTTGTTCGGGCGGTTGCAGGGACTCGAGTAAGTCGGCTGCGCGCTCACGGGCCGAGGAACTTCTCGGCGAGTTCGATCTGCTGGACGCGGCGGATCGTCGGGTGGGGACGTATTCGGGCGGAATGCGGCGACGGATCGATATCGCTTGCGGTTTGGTGGTTCGTCCCGAAGTGGTGTTTCTCGACGAGCCCACCACCGGTCTCGATCCACGCAGCAGGCAAGTCATCTGGGATCTGGTGGCCGGCTTCAAGAACCTCGGCATAGCAACGTTGTTGACGACGCAGTATCTCGAGGAAGCGGACGCTCTCAGCGACCGGATCATCGTCATCGACCATGGTGTGATCGTCGCCGAGGGAACCGCGGATCAGCTCAAGGAGCGCACGGGCGGCAGCTACTGCGAGATCGTCCCGCGTGATCTCAAGGATCTGCCTGCCGTAGTGGCGGCACTCGGTTCGCTCTGCCGGAGCAGAACAGGGCAGCGCCTGACGAATGCCGCGGATCGGATCGCGATGCCCGCACCGGGCGGCCGAACACCCTTGGTCGAGGCGTTGTCGCGGCTCAAAGCGGCGAATATCGAGTTGACCGACATTGCGCTGCGTCGACCGTCGCTCGACGACGTATTCCTGGCCTTGACAAAGGACACCGTTAGCGTCGCGGCCCCGACGAACCGCCGTCGACGAGCAATCGGGGGACATCCCGGTCGACACGCAGAATGGCAGCGACAGAGCCGCAGAACCGCACTACGGGTCGTGCTCGGTCGTGGCTGTCGTCGCACAGTAGGGCGTTGATGATGTTGGCGGCCTGGGTGGTTACTGCGTGAATTTGCCGTCGCGGCAAGTCTGGTTATTCCGGAGAAGGATTCCAGACCGGGGATCGGTCGGCAACCGACCATCGGTGTCACCAGCCGCGTCCAGGCCGGACCACCACCCGGTCCGCGCCGTCAACTCCACAGCTCAGCCTGCCCTCTGGCGTCGCCGACGCCGGTCCCACTCGTCGCGCCGCCGTCTGCGACGAGCGTCCGGCCCCTTCGGGTCCCGACGTCCAGAACGTGGTCCCAGCCAGGCAGGCACCGGTCACGTCGGCGGCGGTGCGAGTTCTCCCCTCGCAGGTGGCTGATCCTTCAGCCTGCGGTGGCGGGTCACCGACCGGCGCGGTGCAAACCGCCGCACCGGCGAAGCGTTCCAGCTCCACAGGTACCGATCGTGTCACGAACATCCTCGGACGGTCGCAGAGCTCCGTTCCAAGCCGCGCCATGCCACCGATCAGGTCACCGCCGGTAGCCGCCACCGGACCCTCTCCAAGTAGTTTTGAAGCCCATTGCTGGACGCATTGCCATGAGCGAGGGAGTTGCCTCTCCTGGCGCGGAATGGCAGAGTCACCCGAATTTCGCGGTATGGATGTCGAAACGTGACAGCTACCCTTGTCGCAGCCCGACCCAAACTTTCGACAGTCGGACAATGGTGGGTACTCACCACCCGGTTGATCGCGCCGACGCTCCGCAACGGCGAGGTAATGACCGCGGTGGTCGCGTCGGTGGTGTTCACGTTGGGGTGGTATATCCCGCTGAACAACATCCTCGGTCCCAGGTCTGGGATGAGCAGCTTTGCGCAGTTCTTGATGCCGCTGATCGCGCTGCAGGGGATATCGTTCGCCGCAATCACCGGAGCTCTCAAAGCGGCCACCGACGCGGTCAAGGGCATCAATCGACGGTTCGATTCCATGCCGATAGCCCCGTTGACACCGCAGATCGCCCGCATGACAGCAGGCTGCTACCGGTGCGCGGTTGGTACGGTCGCCTCCCTGATCAGCGGGTACGCCATCGGGTTTCGGTTCCATGCCGGTCTGGTGAATGCCATCGGGTTCTGCGCGCTGTTGATTGTGATCGGCCTGGTGCTGTCGTTCATGGCAGACCTGCTGGGCAGCAACTCAAAAAATCCGGAGGCGACGTCGCAGTGGTTGATGCTGCCCCAGTTGATCTTCGGGTTGATTTCGGTCGGCATCCAGCCGGCAGAGAATTTTCCGGATTGGCTCGAGCCGATCGTCCGCAATCAGCCGATCTCCCAGTTCATCTACGCCTTGCGCGCGTTGGCTGGTGATACCACCCCGGGTGCCGGCGAGGTGACATGGTCGGTCATCGGCCCGTCACTGGCATGGCTGGTTGGCGCGATGGTGATCATGGTGCCGTTGTCTGTACTGATGCTCCGGAGGCGGTCCTAATGGCTGTTGCAAGCACAGACGCCACCGCAGTCCGACGCACGGTTCTGCGCGAAGAAAAGTTTCCGGTGATCGACCGCAGGCGGGGTGAGAACTCGCCGCTGCGCCTCATTCCAAATGCGTGGGTGCAGAGCCAGCGATTGCTCATCCGTTTCGTGCGGGATCCGATGACGTTCTTCTTCGGACTCGTGTTCCCGATTTTCATGCTGCTGGTGCTGGACATCGTCCTTGGCGACGCGATTTCGGCTGTCACGGGCCACAGCGCGCTATACGGCAGCGTCCCACTGATGACGGTTATCGGAGCGATGAATGGAGCCTCAGTGGGTGCCGTCGGCATCATCGCCGAGAAAAATGACGGCTTGCTCGCTCGACTGTGGGTCGTCCCCGTGCACCGCGCGTCGGGATTGACTGCGCGGATCAGCGCCGAGGCGGTGCGGGTCGCCATCAATTCGTTCTTCCTACTCTGCGCGGGGCTCGTGATGGGGCTGCGATTCGAGACGGGATGGGCGGCGAGCCTGGCCTGGCTCTGTGTACCAGTGATATTCGGAGTGGCGTTCGCAATACTCGTCCTGACCGTTGCTGTGTATTGGCCCAGCCCGACCATGGTCAACGCAATCGTTCTGGTGAACTCGCTGTGCCTCTTCTTCTCCAGTGGTTTCGTGCCGTTGGACCAGTATCCGAAATGGGTTCAACCATTCGTGGAACACCAGCCGGTGTCGTACGCCATCGAGGCAATGCGCGGACTGGCACAGGGCGGTCCCGTGTTGGAACCACTGACTGGGACCTTGCTGTGGTCCGGCGGCACTCTGCTCGCATGTGCTGTTCCGATGGTGATCGGTTACCGGAAAGCCAGTATGCGCGGATGACACAGCGCGGCCACGATGAATGCGCACCACGCGCCAAGGAGTCTTAGCGATGTTTCCATCCTCGGTCATTCGCAAGCTGGCGCCCAGCGAGGACTTCTTCGCCGAAACGCACACATTCACCTCTGTCACACTGGATTTGAAGGGTCCGCTCGATGTCGGCGCCATAGCGACGGCGTTCGACCTCCTGCTGGAGGTGTATCCGGTCTATGCCGGACACATCGAGCAAGGAGCCGACGGTCGCTTTCAGATCGTCGCCGCGGACGACCTCATGCACCCGGGAATCTGGCTCGTCGAAGAGGGGGAGGAACTCTCGCCCGCGTATCAGCTGGATCAGACCGAGGCGCTGATCAATCTGTTGGTCAAAACCGGTGGCGAGTACAGCGAGCTCACGCTGTACGTACACCACAGTCTCTCCGACGGAACCCATATCGCGGGATTGGCTCTGGAGCTGTTCACCAGATACACCGCTCTGGTCACTACGGGTGACCCGGGTCCGGTGACTCCGCAGCCGGCCCCCGATTCGATAGAGGCACTTCTCGAACAGAGGGGCATAGCGAAGGGGCAGCGGTCCGGACTCGACCGGTTCATTCCTGCGATGTTCGCCCACGAACTTCCGCCGCGACGCGCCACGTCGACCGTGACCGATTACGGCCACCCGGTCGCGGTTCCCACCGCGCGAGCGCGGTTGAGCAAGGAGGAGACTACAGCGCTGACGCGGTTCGGCCGTAAGAACCGACTCTTCGTCAACAACCTGGTGTCAGCTGCGATCCTGCTCGCCGAGTGGCGCATCCGCGAGACTCCACACATCCCGATTCCATACGTGTACAACGTGAATCTGCGGCCCCTGCTCGAGCCTCCCGTGTCGCCGACGGGCTGCACGCTCGCGCTGGGCGTCGCGACGTACCTCGCCTCGATAACCGCGGAAACCGACATCGTCGAGCTTGCCCGCGACATCGCGGACACGCTTCAGGCCGACCTCGCAGAAGGCGTGGTCCAGCAGTCCCTGCTCCACTTCAACCTGCAATACGAGGGCAATGTGCCTGGGCTGGCCAATGTCGTCCTGTCCACCAACATCGGCAACATCGCGTCGGCTATGCCGACGCCTCCCGACCTGGAAATCGTCAACTTGAGATCCCAGTTCTATCGAGCTTCCTCCGCGGTCATCGACGTCTACGGATTCGGGGTGGTAGCCGGGGAACTGATTCTCGAACATCACGTCGATGCCGCTGCTCCGGAGCGGGCGCTGGACATGGTGCTCGCGCTGCTCCGCGCCGCTTCGCTTGAATACCAACACTAGGGGGACTGGAATGACATCTACGAGCTCGGACAAAGTGCACGTCGACTTGACTGGACCGCCGCAGACGATGCTCGACATGGTGTACGCGAGACTGTTGGACGCCGAGTCACCGCAGCCGGTGCTTGGCGACAGGTGGGCCAAGCAGCTGATGGATCAGGTCGATTACGACACCACCAAGAGCCCCATCCTCAAGCAGCGGCGTCGGCAGACGATGTCGATCGCGGTCCGCGGCGCCCAGCTCGATATCTGGACACGCCAGTTCCTGGCCAACCACGACCGGCCGGTCGTTCTCCAGATCGGCGCCGGTCTTGACAGCCGGGTGTTTCGGGTAGATCCGGGGCCGAACGTCGACTGGTACGACATCGATTTCCCGGACGTGATCGCGCTACGGGAGCGGTTTTATCCGACACGCGAGCACTACCATCTCGTGGCGTCTTCGGCGACCGACTTGTCCTGGCTCGACGCGATTCCGGCCGACCGCCCCGCCCTGCTGATCGCCGAAGGCGTCAGCATGTACCTCACGCAGAGCGATGGTGTCGCACTGCTTCGCCGAGTCGTCGAGCGCTTTCCCGCAGGGGAGCTGCAGTTGGACTTCTGGAGTCGGTTCGGTTCGAAAGCCATGCGCAAGAACAACACTGTGGTCCGCTGGTCGGGTTCGGAACTGGGTTGGGCTGTCGACGATCCCGCGGATATTCTGGCGGCTGTCCCCGAAACCCGATTATTGAGGGCGATCTCGGTCTTCGAGGCCGAGACGGTGCAGCGGCTCACCAAGGGCTACCAGCGATTCGCCAGGGTGGCGTCGCGCACGCCGGTGCTGCGCAAGATTGTCCAGTTCCATCGCTACGCCTTCTGACAGCGGTCGGTCGGGCAAATCAGGTGATTGCGTAGTCGCTCAGGACGAATCGGTCTGCCTCGCGAACCGTCTCCCGTCGTGACTTGGGACGCACGATCGTCGCGTCTCCGCGGAAGTGATAGGACCGCGACGATGCGCAGTTGCCCAGGAAGTACACCATGTCGCCGAGCCGCTCGGAGATCTCCTTGAAGTAGCGGGCGTTCGCTTCCTCGGTGACCTCGAACACATCTGCGTCGCGACGGCGCATCTCACCGAAGAGTCGTCTCATATGGAGCATCTGGCATTCCATCATCGTGAAGTAGGACGCCCCGGTGAAGGCGTACGGGCTGGCGAGGTTCAGGAAGTTGGGGAAGTAGGGGACCGAAACACCCTCGTAGGTCTGGAATTTGTTGTCCCGCCACCACTTGCCGAGATTCCGTCCCTCACGCCCGACGACCTCGATTGCCGGGAAGTTGGCCTCCCACAGGTCGAAACCCGTGGCGAGCACCAACGTGTCGACGGGCACCTTGCGACCGTCTCTTGTGACGATGCCGTCGGGATCGATCCGGTCGATGCGCGCGGTCTCCAGGTGCACGTGCGGGCGGGCGAGCGTTCGATAGTAATCGTTGTTGAACGTCGTTCGCTTACAACCGAATTCGTAATCGGGTGTCAGTTTTCGGCGCAGCTCCTTGTCGCGAATCGAGGCGAACATGTGCGCCTTGGACAGCCTGGCCGCCGCGGCATTGACGAAGCTCGTCTTGCGATAGTTCAGCACGGCGGTCGAGATTCCGAGCTCGGCCAGCACGTCCGTCACGAATCGGAGGATGCGCTGCAGAACTGGCAGTCGGGCGAACAGTCGCTGTACTGCTCGGGGGATCGGGAAGTCGACCTTCGGAACCACCCAGATCGCGGTCCGCTGATAAACGGTCACCTCCGAAGCCTTCTTTGCCAGCTCGGGGATCAACTGCACCGCCGTCACACCCGTTCCGATGACTGCGACGCGGCGATCGTCGATCCGATGGCTGTGATCCCAGTCGGCGGTATGGATCATCTTGCCTGCGAAGCTGTCGACTCCGGGGATATCCGGGATCTGGGGCTGGGACAGATACCCGGTCGCGGTGATCAGGAATCGAGCGGTCAGAGTCTCGCCGCCGGCGAGGGCGATCCGCCACACCCGTGCATCCTCGTCCCATCGGGCACCTTCGACCGTGGTCGACAACCTCATGTAGCGGCGGAGATCGTACTTGTCTGCTACGTGATCGGCGTATTGCTTGAGCTCTTCGCCGGGTGCGTGCAACCGCGACCAGTACGGGTTGGGTTCGAACCAGTACGAGTAGGTGGGCGACGGAATGTCGACGGCCAGCCCGGGGTAGTGGTTGACATACCAGGTGCCGCCCAAGTCGTCCTCGCGGTCGACGATCACGATGTTGTCGTATCCGGCGCGTCTGAGCTCGATCGCCGCGCCCATCCCGCCGAAGCCGGCACCGACGATGACGGCATCAAGTAGCTCCGAAGTCACGGTCATACGGTACCCAAAGGGAAGGTCTGAGAGCGGGTAAATCTTCACGCCGACGAGGCCGAGACCTTCGGTGTCATGCGTGCGCAAATTGGCCTTCACAGCCGAGAAAATCCAAACGGACTTAATTTTTCCGAAATCCGACCAGCCATTTTTGCTCTTGTCGGACCGCGCCGGTGGCGGTCGGGCCTCCCGAACTGCCGGCTTTCAGCGCTATGGCAAATCTGTAGGGCAGTAGCTGAACCACACCTGGTTCGCCGTACCGCGTGGCGGCCTGCACGAGCAACGCCAGGGGCTGGCGCATTGATCTTCGCGAGGTGTGATGCGAATCACTGGACCCGGTGTAGATGACTTGCCTGGGTGAAAAAAGCGTAGTGCTGCTTGGTTTTCAGCACTCATCGTTCCGGGGAGAACGGTAGCGCTGGCAGCGCTCAAACGACTGCCGAGGTTCGACGCCCGGGCCATGCCGCGGCGCCGAACGCCGGAAGTCCTTCAGGACGAAGAGAACTTCGCTGGGACCTCGATTGGACAAGTTCAGCGAAAACCGAGACAACCGGGCGTGTTGACCGCTATGCTGCTCCCAGTTGGGGACTAATGTGTTAGCCCAGTGATAGCTATCCGGGGTGAGGAATAGGCATGACGGACCATCAGAAAACCGCCTGGAACAAAAAAGCGGCACCATATGTGACGACCGCATTGGCGTTGGAGATCGTGAGCCTTTTCGGCTTCGCATATCTCACCGATAGCCACGTACCTGGTATCAGCCCACTGGCTGCCACGAGCATCTTCATCGACGGCACCAAGGACATCATCCCCACCGGCAATAGCCAAGCTCCCGACCGGATGAGGAACGCCCTCAGCGGGGCTTACGACCAGTGCGGCGCCGGCTCCACTGGTTACTGCGCAGGCAACGTCTACATCGACTACCCGCGGGACTTCGGGATCCTGACTGGTGGCGTGAGCTACGACACGTCCAAGGCAATAGCGGCTACCAATACGCTCGCTGCCATCAAGCAAGCTCGTGCAGACAATCCGTGCGCGAATCCCGACTGCTCTGACTCACCGATTTACGTCGTCGGCTATTCACAGGGTGCCAATGCCAGCTCCGACGTCTTGCGGCAGATCGAACAGAACAACGCGGGTAAGAATCCAGGTGACCCCGGCTACATCGACACACGGGGTCTGACATTTGTCATGCTGGGAAACGGTGCCCGCAACGACGGAGGCCTGTGGGCGCGGCTCCCCGCGGGCGTGTATGTGCCGCTGGTGGGGCTGAGCTTCGGTGCCTCGACGAACCCGAGCAATGATCCGAACGCGCCGCAGGTTATCATGATCACCAAGCAGTACGACGGTGCGGCCGACTGGCCGAAGTATGTGCTGGTCAACCCGCTCGCCGCGATCAACGCCGCGATGGGCTTCATATACGTGCACAACGGCTATTACCAAGACGTCAACGTCAGTGACCTGAACGCCACTCTTGACACAAACCACGACGGTACGATCAGCGACCAGGAGATTGCTGCGAACAACGCCAATCCCGACAGCCCGTACATCGTCAACAGAAATGGCAACGTCACAGACGTGCTGATCAAGAACCAGCCGGGCGATCTGCCGATCACGCAGCCGCTCAAGGACTTGGGTGTGCCGGAAGACGTCATCAAAGCGATCGATCCCTTCCTACGCGCCGTGATCGATGCCGGCTACCAGCGGCCCACTGACGGTGTGTACCCGGCTCAGCCGGTGCACTTCGGGCTCATACCGAAACCGAACAAGATGTTCAGTGACTTCCTGGCGATCGAGGCAGGCGCTAATCAGACCGCGCAGGACCTCGAGGCGCTGAACCCACTCCAGGCCGCCGCGCCGAACGTGGGAAGCGCCCTTTCCAAGCAGGGCAACTTGGCGCTGACGCTCCCACCGCCCGCGCCGCCGAGCAAGCCGCAGTTGCCGACATTCATGTTGCACCCGCCGGTAACCCCTTGGCAGGCGCCGCCTCCGCCGGCAGCCGAAGAGGAGTTCGCAGCGGCAACCGTAGAGGAAGCCCCACCTGCGACCGAAGAGAAGCCGCTGATCATCCCGGAAGGGAATTCGTCGGGCGCCCCGCAGACGAACGTTCGCGGACCGATCGGTGGATCGCCGGGGCTGCCTGGCCTCAAGAAGATCGTCACGTCGATCAACGGCATGGTGACCGGGACGGTTACCGCGATCCAAAATGCGCTCACCCCGAAGCCGGCAGGTAGCAGTGCGCCGTCGAGCAGTGCGCCGACCGCGCCCGACCCAAACCCCGGTACTGGTACCGGCGGCACTGGCACCGGTACGGGCACGAGCAGCACCGATGGCGGCGCCACGCCCTAATATCGCCGCCCACGTACGCGCCCGCCAGTGCTCCAACTAGTGTGGACCTGGCGGGCGCGCCATTGTCAGGCTCAGGGCCGATCAGTTATGGGACAAGCGTATTGAGAGAGGGCCTATGCAGATCGCAGTCATCATCGTCTCGATCGGACTCGCAATATTCATGGCGGTCGCCGGATTCCTCAACGTCTTCTTCGTCGGCGATGCCCGGGAAAACCAAGTCCACCTTCGTATCTCGGTAGGTCTGACCCGCTTCATCGGCTGGTGTCAGTGGGCTTCCGTCGTCGGCCTCATCGGCGGATTGTGGTGGCGACCGTTGGGCATTGCCGCAACAATCGGTCTGCTGCTGTTGCTGATCGGCGCCGTCATCGCGCACCGGCGCGTCGGTGACCCACTCAAGGAGATGCTTTTGGCGATCGTGTGTTTCGTCGCCTCAGCGTTCGTCCTCGTGGGTCATATCTCGCTGCTCACCGGCTGACCGCTAGCCGGCCCCCGGTCCGGATTCCGCCAGCCGGGCGATGCGTGCCGTCGTCTCGTTGAAACCCTTCGCGAGACTCTTCCCGATGAGGGCGGCGGCAATACCGGCGAGCGGCCCACTCATGACGGCGCGCTCGGTCAATGTGGTGCCGCCGTCCACGGGCACGATCTCGTGCTCGTATGTCATGGTCAGGCCAGGAAACTTCGAGACTCCGGCCCACGTCCGTGGCGGATCCATGCTTGTCACCGTGTGCGTGGTGGTCGGGCCGCCGCTCACCTTGGCCGTGATCTTCGCACCGACGACGAAATCCCCGTCGATGCTGGCCTTTTGGATGACGCCTCCCGGCCACTCCGCTGGGTTGGTCCAGGCCGCCCATACCGCTGCGGGGCTTGCGGAGCTGGTGGATGTTCCTTCGAAAGATCGCCGTCGCGTCGTCATACCGCAATGATGGTACTCATCGGCCGACCGTCGAGGCATACCCGGTCATCCGGCCGACGCACGGTAGCCTGACTTACTATGCCCCGCTCAGTAGACCTGACAATAGATTCCCCGTCCAGTGTCGAGCAGATCCTGTCAGCGTTCGGTGATGAGGTTTACTGGAATGCCCGGCTCTCCGAGTTCGCCGGTGGCACCGCCACATTGGACGCGTTGAGCGTCGACGGAGCCGGCACTGTCGGGGTCACGATCAAGCTCGGCCTGCTTCGCGATCGGCTGCCGAAGGTGGTGACCCAATTGACCAGCGGGGATCTCCAGATGGTGCGCGATGAGACGTGGAGCTGGACCGACCGCGGGCGCGTCCGTGGTGACATCGCAGTGGCCGTTCCCGGGGCACCGGTATCGGCTATCGGAGAGGCACTGCTGGTGCCGGAGGGCGATGGCTCACGGTTGAGCTACACCACCACCGTAAAGGTGAAGGTTCCGTTGGTCGGCGGCAAGATCGAAAGCTTCATGTGCGGACAGACCGTCGACGAGATCACCAAGCTGCAGGGCTTCACCAACGAGTGGATCGCCCAAAACGCTTGAGACGGACCGGCAGCGCCGGTCCGAGCTACTGTCCGATGATCGGCAGTTCGATACGGGAGTCGTGCAGCCGGCTGCGGTGGATGTGCACGTTCGGCGGTCCGCCGGGAAGGATGGCGAAGTGGCTGGCGTCGGCCCCGGCGATGGCGACGCGGAGGCGGTGGCCCCGCTGGAACAGATACGAGGTGGGTAGCAGATCGAACGTCAGCTCGGCGATCTCGCCCGGCACGAGTGGCTGCGCGTCACCGCGCTTGAACGTTCGGTACGGAACGACTTGGCAGTATGGGGGAGTGGCGTCGCTGAGCCGACGGTGGATGCCACGCAATTGGCCTTCGGTGACATAGGCGACGCGGTCGTTCTCATCGACATCCTCGAGGTAGACGAAAAACGTTCCGTCACTTGCGGTGGAGCCCACGAAGAGCGTCACAACGGGGTGCCCGGTTACCTCAAAGGGACGGTCCAGCGGTGCCGACGTGTAGGTCAGTAGTTTCGCGTCCTCGGTGCTGCGCTCGGGGTAGACGACTGCTTCCCCGATCGCCACCTGGGTCCGCCAGCGCGAGTGCTCGCCCGTCGCCGTCGTGTGATCCACCACGTACTCGTCTGCACCGCTGTCGGAAGTCGGCGGGTCGAGGCCGAGCCCGCGGTCGGCAGCGAGGTAATACGTGAGTTTCGTCGCGGGTGGCGGCCAGGAATCGGTCGACTTCCAGCGGCCTTCGACCATCGTGTAGTAATGAACGCGCGGCTCCGACCCGATTCCCCTATCACGCTCTTTCAGATGACAATCGAAGAATCGCAGCAGTTCGCCTTCGTGATCAAAACTTGCCTTGGCGTGACGGCGGAGCGGCTCGATGTGCCACTTGCCACCGTGGTTCCACGGGCCCAGAATCAACCGGCTCCCAGGAGTCGAGATCGTGAGGAAGCGCTTGATCGCGGAATGCGCGTACGCGCCGTCGAACCAGCCGCAGTAGCTGTAGACAGCCGCGCCGGACGACTCGACGTCTCGCCAATAGTTGTGCGGGCTGACCAGGTTGAGGCTGCCCGAATCGTCAATCGGTGTGCCGACCGGCTCGAGTCGAGAGCCGAGTTCGTTGTGGTACGGATCCGACGGAGCGACGTCGTCGCGGAAGTTCAGCGCCAGCACCTGTTCGTGTACATCGTAGTTATCTCGGTGTGCGGCAACGGCAGCCGCGCGCAGCGACCTATCGCGATCGCCCTGCACCGGCTGCACCCCGGTCACCAAGAGCTTGAGCCAGCGGCCCGCGACCTCGTATGGCGCGTTGCGGTCGAGCGCATCGTTGTAGCGTCCCCAGGTTTCGGTGAACCAGGAGGCATGAATGCCCCCTGGGAAGGCGATGTCCGGATACACGTCAAAGGGTGAGAACCGCGGCGCGACGGCACGCACGGCCGGATGTGCGTTCACGAGCAGAAACTCAGCCGCAGCACCACTGTAGGAGCTTCCCAGCGCACCGACTTTTCCGCTTGACCACGGTTGACGCACGATCCAATCGACGATCTCCGCGCCGTCGCGGACCTCGTCGGGAGACCATTCGGACACCCGACTGCCGTACGAGGCGCCTGTACCGCGCACATCGACGTCCACCCATGCGTAACCACTAGCCACGAAGTGCCTTCGGCAGCGCGCGGTGGAAGGTATGTGGTGTAAAGCCTTGCCTCCCATCAACGCCTGGAGAGGTTGGCGCAACTCTATCGCTCGGAAATAGCGGGTTTGGTTCAGGATCGCGGGCACCCTGGCGTCGCTGGCCAATCCCGCGGGCAAGCACAGGGTGATGGCGATCCGCACGCCGTCACGCATCGTCAAGTAACACGAGGAGTAACGCATGCCGCGGTACGTCGGCCGTGGTGACTGCGCGTCGTACCACGCCGCATCCGAACCGCTGTTCGCCATGACCCTCCGTGGTTGGATTTGCTGCCAGCATAGGTGAGGTTCTGTTGTACGGTGGACGGCCGGAGCACCCGGTATCGTCCATCGTGTGCGAGACATATCGGGTGCTGTTGCCCTGGTCACCGGTGGAGGTAACGGAATCGGCGCAGCGATGGTGAAGCTGCTCCGGGACAAAGGCGCAATGGTGTGTGCGGTCGACATCGACGAAGAGGCAGCACAGCACAGCGGCGCGGAACTAGCCATCGGCGCGGACGTCGCAGACCGCGAGGCGATGGCCGCCGCAGTGGACCGGGTCGTCGCCGAGTTCGGCAGGCTTGACTTCGTCTTCGCCATCGCGGGGATCACTCATCGGCCTGCGACATTGCGCGTGTTGAAGCCCGGCGAGGCGCAGCGTGTGATCGACGTCAACTTGACCGGCACGCTCAACACGATCCACCCGGCAATCGAGCCGCTCATCGCCTCGGGCGGGCACATCGTCGTTGTTTCATCGATGGGCTGGCCGGCGAATACCGATTACGGCACTCTGCTGCCTGCCATTGGTGGCGTGGCCTATTCGACGAGCAAAACCGCCGTCGAGATGCTCGGCCGAGGGCTGCGAATGGAACTCGCGAACCATGGCGTCGGAGTGACGATCGGCTACTTCGGACCGATCGACACCGCGATGGTGCGGCTGACCGACGTTGAACTCGGCAAGGCTAAGGAGAAGTTGCTCATCAGCCCCGAGAAGGCGGCGGCCGCGTTGCTCCGCGCCGTCGAGCGCGGCAAGGTTCGCGTGATCATTCCGGCCCGCTGGAACTTTCTCAACGTCATCCGCCCGCTTGGCGTTCACATGGACAATCTGCTGCTACGTAGCAAGACCCAGCGGCAATTCATTCGCGGCTACGACGCCTCTTGACCGCAGCATCCGCCCCCAGCGGATGTGCGTCTTCCGCACACGTCAGTAGGGCCGCACCGGCGTTTCTTCCGAGTTCGACCAAGCTCTCGAATTGCCCTGCGGTGAGCGACTGACTCAGCGTCGAGTAGCGCGGAAAGTTCGGGTCAGCGATAGCCAAGCGCTTCAGCTCGGCGCTCATGTCCTGCACTCCCTGGAGCTTCGTGTAGTGAACGGTCACAGACTCAGCAGTGTTGTGCGCGCCGGTGGGGCCACGGAACTGGTTGAGTGTGAACGTGGTGGCCGCCGCGGCCGGCAACGAGCCACCGGTGGCCGACAGTGCGTTCAGACTTTCCTCCAAGTCGGCCTCGGAGAAATGAACATTGAGATCCAGGGCTGCTAGCTGCAGGGCCTGGCGCAGTGTGGCGAACGAATCCGGCAGGTCTTCTGTGGCGTCGACGCAATAGATGACGTCGCATTCTCGCCGCAACAACTCGACAAGCCCGAGGTTGTCCCAATGCCCGCCGTCGGTGACGAAGATGTACCGGTCGTCAACGCCGTACCAACCCAGGATCTTCTTCCACGTATAGGCGAACCGGGGTCGGGGCAGGAGCTTCTTGACCGAACCGCCGAGTGCGCGATCGTCCTGAATCACTTTCAGATTCGGTAGCCAAACACCGAGATCGGAGTTGGCGGCGGCCAGCGAGGCATTCGCGCCGCCGGGGCTCGTTCGGCCAGTTGCCGAAAAGAAGCCCGCGCCGGTGGTGGCCAACCAGCCTGAGACGTATTCGAGACGATCGCGGTGTTGGGACCCGACTGGAGAGCGGTTGACTTGTCTTGCGGCATCGATGTACTCGGCCGTCGTGCACGAGCGTGTGCCCTGGCGGACGAAATGAGGCGATATCGTGAATGTTTCGCCGCGCAGACCGCCCTTCGAGATGCCGTTTCTCAGCTGGGCACAGCATACTATCAGCTCCGGAACCTCGGTCTTAGTGCCCAGCCACGCCCACGACCCCGGAGTTAGGTCGTCCTCCGCGTCGGATGCGGGGGTGATCGTGTCGAAGCTGCGCCGCAGGCGCACCGAGAGAATGTTGTGCAAGGTCGGCCAGTTGGGGCCCAGCAGCAGAAACACAGCGAGCAGGACCGATGCGGGTATCACGATCGCCAACCGCGATGTCGGCGACATCACCACCGCGCCCCACAGCGTTGTCACCGAGATGGGTATGGACTTTGCAGTGACGTACAAGGCGACCAGCAGCCACGCAATTGCGCCAAGCAGCAACAGAATTCCTAGTAGCGGCGGGAACCACCGCCCAACCAGCCTGTGCGCCTTGTACACCGACTGGTCACCGAACAGCCGCCAGATTCCGCTTGCGAAACCGGCCACTACAGACATTGCGATCACGGAAGTGGCGGCGCCAGCCGCAAGACTCACGTCACCGATGGAGCGGAACCATGCCGGGATCCAGATCAGGCATGCGGCCAGGAAGACGGACAGCGCAATCAGCAGCACTCCGATCGGCCACGTTCGCGCCGCCCTTCCGTTGCTGACAGCGCAGACGATCAGCCACAGCAGCCCGACCGTCGCGAAGACGATGCATGGCCCGTAGAAATAGTCGGGCGGGATCGGCGGCGGCGCGCAGTATGCGGAACCCAGCTGCCCGGAGTCGATCGCGCAGTGGGTCATGAACAACCCCAGCGGCCAAGCGGCGAGATAGATCACCAGGCCGAAGAGCAGCAGGTTGGCGAGGCCGCTCAACAACACCCAGCCGATCGCGCCCACGATGCCACCCCGCCCGTTCAGCGGATAGTTGAATCGCGCACCTCCCGCCGGTGCGTTGGCTTGCAGGAGTGCGACGACGTCATCGGATGCGACGTCGGTCGGGCGGTTCGCTTTCCGCAGAGTCCACGCGGTCGCCGCCCATGCTCCACCAGACACTGCCGCGAGGTATCGGGCGGACTCGGTCGGTGATTGCGCCAGATGCGGGCTGCCTGCTTCCAGGCGGCTGAGGACACCCAGACAGAAAGCCGTGGAACGGATCCCGCCGCCGCTCAGGCAGATACCGATGCGCTGCCCGTCCTGCGACGACAGGGCTTCCTTCTCAGCGTCGAATCCGCCGTCGGCTGCGGCTGAAGGTGAAATGGGATCGCCACGGCGCGAAAACCAAACTGCCGCAGCCATCAAGGTGGCCGTCGCCATGGCTGCGATGGCGATCCATTTCCCCGACGACACCGCCATCTGTAGCCAGTTCAGCACGCTGCCATGACCGCGCAGGGCGAACTGGCCGTCGTCGTCCTTGTACATCAGGCCGGCGAGGAAGAAGTACTCGATGATGTCGAACGACACGGCGACCGTGGGCAACCACAGCACCCATGAAGCGCGCCGCAGCGCCGGGGCCTCGAAGCGCCACCACCCGCCGATCAGGATGGCGGTGCACATCGACCAGTAACCGAACATGACCAGGAAATCAGGCAACAGGATCTGTTGCACCGTCGCAGGCACCGCACAGCGCTGCACCAGCCATGCGAATCTCTCGCTCGAACCGGCGAATTGAGAGGCCAGGTGCACGATTCCGCACGGACCAGCGTTGGCGAACAGCCACGTGGACCCTGCGTTGAAGGAGATGAAGCCGATCACGGCCGCGGCGAGCAGCCGCCATGAGCCGCCGCTGCGTTCAAATGCGCGCACAGCCAAGCGAGGCGTAGCGGCTTCTCGGGCCGATGGCCCAACGTCGACGGCTTCGTGCCCACCCTGCCCTACCATGGTCAGTGTCTAACACACTCACGGCGTCCGGTCAGATCGATCGCGCTAGCTCGTGAACGTGGTGATCGCCGACGCCAGGTCCGGGGACGCCGACGTCGACAGGTTCTGGTAGTTGCCGCCACTGGCCTGGGCGACCGCTTCCCACGTCGCCCGGTCCGAGTCGCCGCCGAAGTCGATCACGTTGATGGCGACCGGTTTGGCCGAGTCGAAGGTGCGCCGCACGTAGTCCTGCAGGCCGTTGCCGTCGAGGCTCTGGTCGGTGTGCGGGCCTGCGGTGATGACCAGGATCGAATTCGTTTGACCCTGACGAAATTTCGCGAGCGCATCGTCGTAGATCATTTTCAGCGTCGTGAACGACACCGCGCCGCCACTGGACGCCGTCTGCCCGTCGAGTGCCGCCGACAGCGCTGCCGAGCGCGGCTTTCCGTCGACTGGGTCCGACAGCGGGCCCGTCGTCACCTCCGAGCGTCCCTCGACGCCGTCAAAGGTCCACAGTCCGACGACGGCAGTGGGCGGCATCGCCTGCAGCCGCGCGTCGAGCGCCGCACGTGACATTGGCGAGCCGAGTCTTGCCTCCCTCTTGGGTGTTCATCGACTGGTCGAGCATGATCGTGACGGCCGGATTGCCCGCTGGTGCGGTGAGCGAGTTCGCCAGCGTGGCCCGCATCGTGGAGTCGCCGACCGACAGCGGCGCCGAGACCGGTGCGAAGCTGGTGACGTCGCTCTTCGGGGTCTGGCCGCCGTCGGTTCGGAAACCGAGCTTGGCCAACTCGGCCATTTGGTCGGGCTTACGCAGAAATCGGGCGAATTCGCTTGCGGCCGTGACCTGCTCCTGCGACAGCCACGACCCGCTCAGCAGAACCGTCGGATAGTCCGCCATGGCGGTCGGTCCGGGCGGAAGCCAGGACGCCACAACGTTCTTGGCATCCGAGAGCGACGTCCCGCGCTGGTACAGCTGCTGTTCGGTGGTGACGACGGCATGAACGGGCGCGGCGGCGGGATCGTTCGCGTTCAGCAGCGCGTCCATCGCCGTCGTCGCCTTGTTGTCTGCGAGCTTGGGCTGGGCCGACACCAGGGTGTTCACCGCGCCCGTGCCTGCGCTCGGCGCCGCGCCTGCCGGAGCGGACGCGGCAGCCACCGCCTCCGCCGCCAGATAGGAGGCGTCGCTGTCGCCGCTGAGCGGTAGCGCCAGCCGCAGCGATCCCCAGCCGGGCAGGTTCAGACCGGTCAGGCTGGTGGGGTTGCTCTGCAGACCCGGCAGCGTACCCCAATTCTGTTGTACGAGTGCACTTTTGAGCTGAGGTCGGATCGCCATCACAACGGGCGAGCTGACCAGCGAGCGACTGTCGCTGACGGTCTGCTCCCCGGCGACCGCCTCCAGTCGGGCCTGGGACACCGAGCTGCCGGGAATCCAGAGGGCGGGGCGTCCGCCGAGTGCCGCGGGCCAGTCGCTGATGAAGCCGTTGACCACCTGGTCGGATTCGGCGGGTTTGACGTCGATCGACACGCACGCATCGCCGACGGGGTTGGCCGTCTCGTTGAACTTCTTGCCCAGCGTGGAGATCACGCCGGCGATGGCCGGGTCGGCGACGACCGCGACGGCTTGCTGGCCCTCGACACAGCGCGCGGACGCGACGCTGGACCGGCTGGAGAGTGCGTCACCGAAGAAGCGCCACAGGATGAAGGCTGCCACCACCACGACGACGGCGACCAGCGCGCCGATGACGCCCAGGCTGACGCCTCGCCGTCCCGTTTGAATCGCGCGGTGGCTGCCCGTCCACTCGCCGCCTTCCCAGTCGCCGGAGTGCTGTGCGCGCGGGCGTGGCGGCGGCACGGCCGCGGCGTAGGACGGCGTCTCGGCGGCGGGCCCATACTCCTGCTCGGCTGCCTCCGGCTCGCGGTAGCCCGGATGCAGATAATCGGGCACATCGGAGTAGTCCGGCTCGTCATACTCGGCCTCGTACTCGTCGTCGTAGTCCGACTCGTAGTCCGCGTCATACTCCGTGTCGAACTCCGACTCGCCGTATTCGGCGTCCTGATTCTCGGGCTCGGAGTACCGCGGTTCGGTGTAAGGCGGTACCCGATAGGCGGGCTCGCGATAGCTCGGGTAATCGGGTTCGGGAGGACCGGCACGGTAGCCGTAGTCGTGCGGCGGAACCTGCGGCTGCTGCGGGAACGACTCGGTCTCGTCGCTGGCGCCGTCGGGGAGACCGCCTGAGGATTCCTCTGGGTCGGGAATGCTGTGCCTACCCACTCCTGCGTCCGGGTCCTCTCCGTCTACTGATCATTGCTGGCGATCGCCAGCCACGCCGAAGTCTATCCATTCCGCGAAAGATGCGGGTCAGCCACTGTTGCTGGCGGCGTTCGCGGCCTTGAACTCCCGCCGACGCCGATGAAGGATCGGCTCGGTGTAGCCGTTCGGCTGCTTCGCCCCTGACAGGATCAGCTCCTGGGCGGCCTGGAACGCGATGCTGGCATCAGGGTCTGGCGCCATCGCACGGAAGTCCGGATCGCTCTCGTTCTGCTTGTCGACCACCGCAGCCATCCGCCGCAGGCTGGCCTTGACGTCATCCTCGGTGATGACGCCGTGTCGCAGCCAGTTGGCCAGCAGCTGGCTGGAGATGCGCAGGGTTGCGCGGTCCTCCATCAATGCGACGTCGTGGATGTCGGGAACCTTGGAGCAGCCGACTCCGGCATCGATCCACCGCACGACGTAGCCCAGGATCGACTGGCAGTTGTTGTCGACCTCTTCGCGGATCTCCTCCGGCGCCCACGCCAGCTCCTTGGCCAGCGGGATGCTGAGCAGTTCGTCGATCGTGGTCCTGGTCTTACCCTCGAGCTCCCTCTGCACCTCGAACACGTCCACCTGGTGGTAGTGCATGGCGTGCAGGGTGGCCGCGGTGGGCGAGGGCACCCACGCGGTGGTGGCACCGGCCTTCGGCTGGCCGATCTTCTGCTCGACCATGTCTGCCATCAACTCGGTCATCGCCCACATGCCCTTGCCGATCTGCGCCTTGCCCGAGAACCCGGTCGCAAGCCCCGTGTCGACGTTGGCGTCTTCGTAGGCCTTGATCCACGTGGTGCCCTTCATCGCACCCTTGCGGATCATCGGGCCCGCCTCCATCGAGGTGTGGATCTCGTCGCCGGTGCGGTCAAGGAAGCCGGTGTTGATGAACACCACCCGGTCTGCGGCAGCCTTGATGCAGGCCTTCAGGTTCAGCGTGGTGCGGCGCTCCTCGTCCATGATGCCGACCTTGATGGTGGCCGGTGGCAGGCCGAGCACGTCCTCGACGCGGGCGAACAGCTCGGCGGTGAACGCCACCTCGTCCGGCCCGTGCATCTTCGGCTTGACGATGTAGATCGATCCGGTGCGGCTGTTGGCCAGCGGCCCGTTGGCGTCGGACTCTTTCAGACCGTGAATCGCGATGAGGCTGGTGAACAGCGCGTCCTGGATGCCTTCCGGTACCTCGTTGCCCTCGGCATCGACGATCGCGTCATTGGTCATCAGGTGTCCGACGTTGCGGACGAACAGCAGGCTGCGGCCCGGCAGGGTGAACTCGGCTCCGTCAGGAGACTTGTAGGTGCGGTCCTCGTTGAGGACGCGGGTGAAGGTCTTACCGTCCTTGCTGACGTCCTCGGTGAGGTCACCCCTGTTCAGCCCCAGCCAGTTTCGGTAGCCGAGCACCTTGTCGTCGGCGTCGACGGCGGCGACCGAGTCCTCGAAGTCCATGATCGTGGTGATCGCCGACTCCAGCACGACGTCCTTGATGCCCGCCTCGTCTGTGGAGCCGACGGGGGATTCCGGGTCGATGAGGATCTCGATGTGCAGGCCGTTGTTGACCAGCAGCACCGACCAGGCGGGGGAGCCGAGTTCACCGGTGTAGCCGACGAACTTCTCCGGGCTGGCCAGACCGGTGGACTTCCCGTCGCCGAGCGCGACCTGTAGCGCTCCGTCCTCGACGCTCAGCCCGGTGGCGTCCGCCCAGGATGCCGTCTTCCAGCGGCGCGGCTTCGTCGAGGAATCCGCGGGCGTAGGCGATGACCTTGTCACCGCGGACCTTGTTGTAGCCCGAGGTCTTTTCGGCGCCGTCGGTCTCCGGGATGACGTCGGTGCCGTAGAGCGCGTCATACAGCGAACCCCAGCGGGCGTTGGCGGCGTTGAGCGCAAACCGCGCGTTGAGCACGGGCACCACCAGCTGCGGACCCGCTGTCGTGGTGATCTCGTCGTCGACGCCGGACGTGGTGATGGTGAAGTCGCCGGGTTCTGGCTGCAGGTAACCGATTTCGGTGAGGAACTGCTTGTACGCCTCCGGGTCGATCGGCTCGATGACGCGCTGACGGTGCCACTTGTCGATCTGCGCCTGCAGTTCGTCGCGGCGCGCCAGCAGGTCCTGGTTCTTCGGCGTCAGGTCGGTGACGACCTTGTCGACGCCCGCCCAGAAGCTGTCCGGGTCGATGTCGGTGCCGGGCAGCGCTTCGTTGTTGACGAAGTCGTGCAGCACCTGGGCGACGCGCAGGTTTCCCACCGTCACGCGGTCGGTCATAGTTCCTCCCTCACCGTGAGTTGATCCATCCTACCGGTCAGTAATATGGCTGCGAACCAGCGGACACCGAGCGGAGCAGCAGGTCACAGCGGGCTTGCAGCGCCTGCCGCAGCGGCGCCGCGCGCTCGGAGATAACGCGCTGGCAACGCACGTATTCCGCACGTCCAGCGGCGTTCCTCGATCGCGATCGGCGCAAACCCGTACTCGGTGAGGTCGTACGGGCTGGCGCGCATGTCGAGTTCGCGAGCGTCGGCCGCCAGTTCCAGGCAGTCCACCATCAACTCAGACGCGATCAAGGGACCCAATTTGTAGCACCATTTGTACAGGTCCATATTGGCGTGCAGACACCCCGGCTGTTCCCAGCCGGACTGGTCGCCGCGGGTCGGGGCTCCCGCGTTGCGCAGCGCCGCGGGCGCCGTGAAGAAGCGGAACGCATCGAAGTGACTGCAGCGCAACGGCATTGACTCCACCACCGCATCCGTTGCGGCCGGCCCGAGCCGCAGCGGCACACGTTCGTGACGCACCGTCGGCGTCCGGTACACCATCGCCCACTCGTGCATGCCGAAACAGTTCAGCGCAGGCTCGCGGCCCGCGGTCGCCTCCAACAGTTCGGCGATGAAACGCACGGTGTCGACGCGGGCCCGCAGATGCTCGTCGGTCACCGACACGCCTTCGGGATGACGGCCGTACCCGGTGCGGCCCAGGTAGCGGCGCACCGCTGCGCTGTCTGGTCCGCCGAGCACCACGCCGAAGCCGGGATGCCACACCCGCAGTTGGCGCGGTCGCAGGCTGTAGTAGCGGAACAGGAAATCCCAGACCGGATGCGCCTCACCGGCCCGCGCCCGCCGCAGGTGCGGCTCGAGGAGCCTGTCCACTCGGCGGCGATGAGCCCGCTCACGGGCGGTCCAGTCGTCCTCGGCCAGTACCGAATCAGCCACCGTGAGTCCGATGTCGCATGGTGCCGACCAGGTCTTCGACGAGATCCTCCAGCGCCACCATCGCGGTCACGCCGCCGTCGGTCCCCGTGACCAGTGCGAGGTGGCTGTTGCTGCGCCGCAGCCGCGACAGGGCGTCCGGCAGCGGCAACGAGGCGGACACCTGCGGCAGGGGCCGCACCATCGAGAGGTCGACGACCGCGTCGACGTCGTTCACCAGCTTCAGCACGTCCTTGATGTGGACGTAGCCGATGTACCGGCCTGACGACTCGGTGACCGGGAACCGGGAGTAGCCGGTGTCGGCGAGCGCCTGCTGGATCGCGTGCACCGTCGGACCGCTGCCCTCGGCGGCCGCGGGCACCGCGTGCACCTCGGTCAGCGGTAGGGCCACGTCGGCGACCACCCTGTTGCGAATCTGCAAGGCGCGCGACAACCGGTTGTGCTCCTCCGGATCGAGCAGTCCCTCCGACAGCGACTCGGCGATCATCTCGGAGAGTTCGACCGTCGAAACCGTGTTCTCCAGTTCGGTTTTGGCCTCGATTCCCACCGAGCGCAGGACGATGTGCGCACACCAGTCGTAGAACGCGATGACCGGGCGCGCCATGCGGACCCAGAAGAGATAAGGGGGGACCAGCAGCATGGCCGCCGATTCGGGGCCTGCGATCGCGATGTTCTTCGGCACCATCTCGCCGAGCAGCACGTGCAGCACCACCACGATCGTGATGGCGATGACGAACGCCACCGTGTGCAGGACCGCGTCGGGCACGCCGACGAGGTCGAACAGCGGTTGCAGCAGGTGCGCCACGGCCGGTTCGCCGACGCGGCCGAGCAGGATCGAGCAGACGGTGATGCCCAGCTGCGCACCCGCCAGCATCACCGACAGGTTCTGGCCTGCGCGGATCACCGCGCTGGCGCTGCGCTTGCCCTGGTCGGCCAGCGCTTCGAGGCGATCGCGGCGCGCAGAGATCAGGGCGAACTCCGCGCCGACGAAGAATGCGTTCGCCGCAAGCAGCAGAACGGTCAGCAGCACGCCGAAGATGTCGCCGCCCATCAGCGATCACCCTCGTCCCCGAAGTCGCCGCGGCGGCCGAGTCTGGTCAGCTCGAGCAGATCGATTCGCCTGCCGTCCATCCGCACGACGGTGGCCTGCCAGACCACCGGGTCGTCCGGCGGACCGTCCGGGTCGAAAGCCGTGAGCTGCACCGCCTCGCCGGGCTTGGGTATGTGCCCGAGCTCCTGCATGACCAGTCCGCCGATGGTCTCGTATTCGCCCTCGGGACCGCGGAATCCGGTGTTTTCGGCCACCTCGTCGATGCGCAACAGCCCCGAAACGCGCCAGCTGTCGCGGCTCATCCGCAACACGTCCGGCGTCACGTCGTCGTGCTCATCGCGGACGTCTCCGACGATCTCCTCGATCAGGTCTTCCATCGTGACCATGCCCGCGGTGCCGCCGTATTCGTCGACCACCAGCACGGTCTGCAGCGCGCTCGCCCGTACCTGTGCCATCACGTCGTCCCCGTCGAGTGTCGATGGCACCACCGGCACGGCACTGGCCAGGCCTGCCAGCCGGGTTCGCGGCCGCTCGCCGGGCGGCACCTCGAACACCTTCTTGACGTGCACCAGGCCGATCGTCTCGTCGAGGTCGCCCTCCACGATCGGGAAGCGGGAGTAGCCCGTCTCCATCGCCATCACCACGAGGTCGGCGACGGTGTCGTCGGCCTCCAGTGCCTCGATCTTGGATCTCGGAGTCATCAACTCCTCGGCGGTACGCGACCCGAACTGAAGCGAGCGGTCCACCAGGGCTGCCGTGATCGGATCCAGGGCACCGCGGCGCGCGGAGTTTCGGACCAGGGACCCCAGCTCCTGCGGCGACCGCGCCGAGCGCAGCTCCTCGGCCGGCTCGATGCCCAGCCGGCGCAAGATCCAGTTGGCGGTGCCGTTCGTCGACTTGATCAGCGGGGTGAACAAGATCGAGAACAGCACCTGCGGCCCGGCGACCACGCGTGCGGTCTCCAACGGCTTGGCCACCGCGAGGTATTGGGCAACCAACTCGCCGAACACCATCGACACCGACGTGGCGATCAACAGCGCCAGGGCCAACGCAAGGCCGCCTGCGACATTCTCGGCCACATTCAGCGCTGCGAAGACAGGCTGCAGCAGCCGGGCGATCAGCGGCTCGGCGAGGTAGCCGGTGATCAGCGTGGTCACGGATATGCCGACCTGGGCACCGGACAACTGGAACGACAGCGTGCGGTGGGCACGCTGGACCATCTTGTCGCGCCTGCCGCCGGAGCGGGCGTTGGCGTCGACGGTGCTTCGCTCCAGCGCAGTCAGCGAGAACTCCGCGCACACGAACACGGCCGTGCCCATCGTCAGTAGGACAAAGGCCACCAACGCGAGCGCCACGTAAACGCCGCTCATCGCATCCTCGTCAGGTCGCCGCCGGGCCGTCCGCCCGGCTGACTAGAAGAGGGCTCGGCGTCGGGTTCGGCTCCGGTTGGACTTCCCGGCTTCGCCGCGGCCAACCGCTCCGCCTGCAAGCCCGAGGCGTCAACGGGTGCCTGCGGCACGGGTTGCCTTCCTGTGGTGGGCGTGATGAATGCCCTATGTTAGCCGGTCGGAGCGGCTCGGCTGAGCTACCAGCCCGTTGGCAGTGGATGGCCCTCTGCGAAGCCCGCCGCCGATTGCACGCCGAGCACGACCTTCTCGTGCAGCTCGGCGAGGTTGGCCGCCCCGACGTAGGTACAGGTGCTGCGGACGCCGGAGGTGATGTGATCGAGCAGGTCCTCCACCCCGCCCCGGGACGGGTCGAGATCCATCCTGGACGTGGAGATCCCTTCCTCGAACAGCGCTTTGCGGGCCCGGTCGAACTGGCTGTCGCCCGCGGTCCTGGCCGCGACCGCCCGCTTGGAGGCCATGCCGTAGCTCTCCTTGAAGGGCTGGTCCTCGCGGTCGCGCATCAAATCGCCTGGCGACTCGTAGGTGCCCGCGAACCACGACCCGATCATCACGTTCGACGCACCTGCCGCCAGCGCCAGCGCGACGTCTCGGGGATGGCGCACACCCCCGTCGGCCCACACGTGCGCACCGAGTTGCCTTGCCGCGGATGCACATTCGACCACCGCGGAGAACTGCGGCCTGCCCACGCCCGTCATCATCCTGGTGGTGCACATGGCGCCGGGCCCGACGCCGACCTTGACGATGGACGCGCCCGCGTTGATCAGGTCGCGGGTGCCCTCTGCCGAGACCACGTTGCCCCCGGCCAGCGGCAACCCGAGGTCGAGAGACGACACCGCCTCGATCGCATCGAGCATCTTGACCTGATGGCCGTGTGCGGTGTCGACCACGAGCAGGTCGATACCGGCCTCGGCCAGCGCACGGGCCTTGGCGCCGACGTCGCCGTTGATGCCGATCGCCGCCCCCATCCGCAGGCGGCCATGAGCATCGACGGCGGGGGTGTAGATCCCCGCCCGGATCGCCCCGGTGCGGGTGAGCACGCCTGCCAGGGTGCCGTCGGCTTCCGTCATCACAGCCACGTCGACGGGACCCTGTTCGAGCAGGTCGAAGACCTTTCGAGGATCGGTACCGACCGGCGCGGTGACGAAATCGGTGATGGCGACGTCGCGCACCCGGGCGAAGCGGTCCACTCCGAAGCAGTTGGCCTCGGTGACCAGGCCGATCGGCCTGCCTTCGAAGACCACCACCGCAGCACCGTGGGCCCGCTTGTGGATCAGCGCCATCGCGTCGGACACCGAATCGTCGGGGACCAGCGTGACCGGGGTGTCGACGACGAGGTCCCGGCTCTTGATGAAGTCCACCGTCTCCTTCACCGCCGAGATCGGAAGATCTTGCGGGAGAACCACGATGCCGCCACGGCGGGCCACCGTCTCGGCCATGCGGCGCCCGGCCACCGCCGTCATGTTGGCCACCACGACCGGGATGGTGGTACCCGAGCCGTCCGACGTCGACAGGTCGACGGCGAATCGCGAAGCCACGTCTGACCGACCGGGAACGATGAAAACGTCGTTGTAGGTCAGGTCATAGGGTGGCGTTTGGCCGTCCAGAAATCTCATCACCCACAAGTCTAGTTTTCTCCCGAAACTGCGGGGAGATCGCGCTCTGGCGCCATTTCACGATCTGTCAGCAGGCTCGGTGCTAGGCGGGGACTTCGGTGTGGTCCCCGCTCCACAGCGTGTGGAACTTCTTGCTCGGGTCTGCGTCGATGCGACCGTAGGTGTGCGCGCCGAAGAAGTCCCGCAGGCCCTGGGTGAGGGCGGCGGGCAGTCGCTCGGTGCGCAGCGCGTCGTAGTAGGACAGCGCCGAGCTGAACCCGGGGATCGGAATGCCGAGCTCGGTGGCGGTGACGACGACGCGGCGCCAGCTGTCGATCGCCGACTCGATCGCGCTGCGGAAGTACGGCGCGACGATCAGCGTCGGCAGATCCGGGTTCTCGTCGAACGCCTCCTTGATCCGGTTGAGGAACTTCGCCCGAATGATGCAGCCGCCGCGCCAGATGGTGGCCAGATCGCCGGGGGTGATGCCCCAGTCGTACTCGACGCTGCCCGCCTGGATCTGGTTGAAGCCCTGCGCATACGCGATGATCTTCGAGGCGTACAGCGCCTTGCTCACGTCCTCGGTGAACTGCGCTGCGTCGGTTGGCTTCTCACCGAGATCGCCCGACGCCAGGCCGGTGGTTGCCTTGCGCTGCGCGACCGAGCCCGATAGCGCGCGGGCGAAGACGGCCTCGGCGATGCCGGTGACCGGGACGCCCAGGTCGAGGGCGGACTTCACCGTCCAGCGGCCCGTGCCCTTCTGCTCGGCCTCGTCGAGGATCACGTCGACAAGCGGCTTGCCCGTCGTGGCGTCGGTCTGACGCAGCACCTCTGCGGTGATCTCGATGAGGAAGCTGTCGAGATCGCCCTTGTTCCACTCGGCGAAGACATCGGCGATCTCGCCTGCGGATTTGCCGAGCCCGTCGCGCAGCAGCTGGTAGGCCTCCCCGATGAGCTGCATGTCGGAGTACTCGATGCCGTTGTGCACCATCTTCACGAAATGCCCTGCGCCGTCGGGACCGATGTGGGTGCAGCACGGCACGCCGTCGACGTGTGCGGAGATCTCTTCCAGCAGCGGGCCGAGCGACTTGTACGACTCGGCTGGGCCGCCCGGCATGATCGACGGGCCGTTGAGCGCGCCCTCCTCGCCGCCGGAGATGCCGGCACCGACGAAGTGCAGGCCGCGCTCCCGCATGGCCTTCTCCCGGCGGATCGTGTCCGTGTACAACGCATTTCCGCCGTCGATGATGATGTCGCCCTCTTCGAAGACGTCGGCCAGCTCGTTGATGACGGCGTCCGTCGGATCGCCCGCCTTGACCATGATCAACGCACGCCGCGGCTTCTGCAGCGCCGCCGCGAACTCGGCCATCGTCTCGGCGCGCACGAACTGTCCTTCGGACCCATGGTCAGCGAGCAGCGCGTCGGTCTTGGCGACGGAGCGATTGTGCAGCGCGACGGTGTAGCCGTGGTGGGCGAAGTTCCTCGCGATGTTCGATCCCATCACGGCAAGGCCGGTGACACCGATCTGAGCGGTGCCATCAGTTGCGGAGGATTCAGACGAGCTCACAGAAGCGGCCTTTCGTTGTTTTGTTGTGGCACAGGGACTTCGACGGGATTGCCGGCTACGCGATGAAGAGCCGAGATAGCTCGGTCAGCCACGGCACCGCAAGCGCCACCGTGGGCACGACGATCACCGCAGCCGCTGCGAGATACGCCGCCGTCGCCACGGCGATGCTGTTGCCCCGACCACCAAGGCGGCGCACCCGCAGCACGGTTGTCGGTCCGCCTGCGGCAAGCGCACCGGAGGGCGCCCGCCCGCTGGCGCACGTGACAAGGGCCCGGGCCAGGGGAGTGGGTCCCGCGGTGCGCACCGCGGCGTCGTCGGCGAGCAGTTCGATGAGGAGCCGCACGGCGTCCAGTGCGCTGGCGCTGCGGACAAAGCGGGGGAACGCGGCGTGCACCGCGGTGAACATCTCGAGGACCAGGTCGTGGCGGGCGCGCAGATGTGCCCGCTCGTGGGACAGGATGGCCGCGATCTCGTTGTCCGCCAGGGCAGTCAGCGTGCCCTCGCTCAGCACGACGCGACTTCGCACGCCGGGTAGGCAGTAGGCCAACGGCTCCTGAACGTCAAGGACGCGCAGCCCGTCCCCAGCTTGCGCGTGGGCCCACTTCTGCTTGTTGCCGACGAGATCGACCACCATGCGATGGTGTGCGCGACGGCGGCGCGTCGCGATCGCCACCTCGAGCACGGACACGACGAGCCTGGCGCCGATCAGCAGAGTGAGCGCGAAGACAGACACATAGGCGATCCACAGCGGCCAGCCGAGCGCCTCGATTTCGCTGGTGATGGTCGCTGTCGGCCTACCATCCGTGCCCGGCACGAAGAGCCGGCTCCCTATCGCGATGCCCGCGCTGAATGCGGAGAGGACCGCCGCCAGTGCGATGGACTGCCAGAGCACCACTGCGGCCCGGGGTGCCCGCATCGGCCACGTCGCACGCGCCAGCAGGGCCGGAACGGGTCCGACCAGCAACAGCGCGACGAGGGTGAAGGCCAGGGCGGACACGCTGTCAGTCTCCCTCAGGGAGAGCCCGCACCGCCACTGGATGGGGGCATTTCACCCGCTGTTCCGCTCCTCGCGTGCGCAGCATTCTCCAAGTCGGCCAGGGCGCGCCGCAGCGCGGCCGCCTCTTCGGCACCGACGCGTTCGACGAAATGCACGAGTGCGGCCTCGCGGCCCCCGGAGTCGGCGGCCTGGTCGAGCGCATCCACCATCAGCCCCGCAACAAGCTCGTCGCGCCCGTGCGTGGGCGCATAGCGGTGGGCGCGGTCGTCGCGATGCTGGACCACAAGGTTCTTCTTCGCGAGCCGCTGCAGCACCGTCATGATCGTCGTGTACGCGAGGTCGCGCTGAGCCGACAGCGCCTCATGCACCTGGCGCACGGTTTGAGGCTCGCGCGATGACCACAGATGGTCCATCACCGCGCGCTCCAGATCCCCTAAACGCGTCAACTTGGCCATGTTCCGTTCATC
Source organism: uncultured Actinomycetota bacterium (assembly GCA_963813275.1). Lineage (GTDB taxonomy): Bacteria > Actinomycetota > Actinomycetes > Mycobacteriales > Mycobacteriaceae > Mycobacterium. The sequence continues at coordinate 2,189,258 of CAWEYH010000014.1, forward strand.
TCCAAAAGAGCGATTCTTCAAGGGTACTACGGCGTTACTACCGTGCGTCGTATCCGAACCGGGGTACCCGTTTTTCCAGTTCGGCACGCCGCATCGGCACCGCTCACAGCCCCTTCTGGCACCTGCGTGTGAGTCCAGTCACAGGGGGTGGCCCGCAACCCACTCCCAACTATAGTAAGGCTATCCTAACTTCATCTTGGGAGGTGTCATGACGGTTCTGGCCGACGACCCGCTCATCGCCGGGATGTCCATCGCGCGGACCCTGCCGCTGCACGAATCCAGCAGGCGACTGCGCGGGCTCTATCCGGAGTGTCCACGGGTGTACGGCGTCGCGGTGATGTCGGACCTGAGCCGGCGGCGGTGGTGGCCCCTCCTCGAGGCGCTGACATCTGATCGGCTGCGTGAGATGTTCGAGATCAGCGCGCTGGAAATGGACAGCCCGGTGGCCGCCGCCCAGCAGCTTGCGGCCACCCTGGCCCACGTCGTCATCGGGCGGGTGATACCGCTCGTCGTGCTGGAAGGCCGGGCCTGGGACACCGGCCCGGAGAACCTCTGGGTGCACGTCGACTCCGAGGGCGCGATCGACTGGGTGGGCGTTGTCGATCCGACGCTGCGGGCGCTGCCCGACGACCCGTTCTTCGGCGGCCGGCCCGATGCAGGCGCCGCGCACCATGCCCGCGACGGAATGGTGCGCCTGCCCAGCGAGGCGGCCCTGACCACCTGGGTCGCGCATCGCAGTCATCGGGCCCTGGAACCGTTGTTCGTCAAGCTGTTCGACATCAGCGGCGGTGCGATCTCGATGGCCTCCATGTGGCACATCGTCGGTGCGGCGGTGGTCGGCAGCGCCACGCATGTTCCGCTACTGGCGAGGTCGAGCGAGCTGACGGGCATGCGGCGCGGACAGGCCGTGCTCGACGCACTGGTCGGCTTCGGCCTTCCGGTGCGCGGCGGGTCGCGTCCTCGCCAGGGGAAGGGCCTGCTTAATTAGGGCAGCCTTGCCTACTCTTCCTGCAGATCCACCGGACCGAGCGGAGTTCTGAGGGCTGCAGAGACCCCCGGTCCACACCAGGCGGGTCCCGCGCTGACAGTGCGGGGCCCGCCCAAATTCGATCAGGGCTTGTCGACGTCGCCGCCGCTCTTCGCCCAGTCGGCGAAGCCGCCGAGGTTGTACACGTCGCCGTAGCCCATCTCCTTGAGCGCCTGGCCGGCGAGCGCCGCGCGGCCGCCCGCCGCGCAGTAGAGGATGACGGGCTTGTCCTTGCTGAAACCCTTCTCGTAGTACGGCGAATCGGGGTCGGCCCTGAATTCGACCATTCCCCGCGGGATGTGCACGGCACCCGCGACCTTGCCGCTCTGCTGGACCTCGGCGGCGTCACGCACGTCGACGACGAGGGCGCCGTCGGCGATCATCTGTTGCGCCTGCTCCGGCGTGACCCGGGGCACGACGACGTTGGCGGCTTCCACTAACTCCTTGACACTTTTGGGCATGGTCGACGGTAACGCGAGGCCCGCTGCGCGGGTAGAGACTTCTCCGTGTAGACACATGGACGTGTCAACTGAGCCACTGCCCGATCTCGGCAAGGGATTCGACAACGAGCTCGGGCTCAAATACATCGAGCTCACTCCCGACGGCGGAAGCGCGCGACTCGAGATCACCGACAAGCTGCTGCAGCCCGCGGGCATCGTGCACGGCGGCGTGTACTGCTCGATCATCGAGAGCCTTGCCAGCGTGTCCGGGGCCGTCTGGTTGTCGGAGAACGGCGGCGGCACCGTGGTCGGCGTCAACAACAACACCGACTTCCTGCGCGCCATCTCGTCGGGTGCGGTGACGGCGGTCTCGACACCGATTCACCGGGGCAGGCGCCAGCAGCTGTGGCTGATCACCATCACCGACGACAACGACCGCGTGGTGGCGCGCGGCCAGGTGCGGCTGCAGAACCTCACGCAGGAGTAGCGCCCATCGGCGTGCGCTGCGGACTCACGCCGACCCGTGGCAGCATCCGCACTATGCGACTGACCCCGCACGAACAGGACCGGCTGCTGATCTCGTATGCGGCCGAGCTTGCCCGACGCCGGCAGGCGCGCGGGCTGCGGCTGAACCACCCCGAAGCCGTCGCCGTGCTCACCGACCATCTGCTCGAAGGTGCACGCGACGGACGAACCGTCGCCGAGCTGATGGCGAGCGGCCGCGAGATCTTGGGTCGCGAAGACGTCATGGATGGTGTCCCCGAGATGCTGCACGACGTGCAGGTGGAGGCGACGTTCCCCGACGGCACCAAGCTCGTCACCGTCCACCACCCGATCCCATGATCCCGGGTGAGATCGTCTACGGCGACGGTGATATCGCCATCAACGCGGGTGCGACGCGACTCACGGTGGACGTCGTCAACACCGGCGACCGTCCGGTGCAGGTCGGCAGCCACGTCCATCTTCCTCAGGCCAATGGCGCTCTCGACTTCGACCGCGCCGCCGCCCACGGCCACCGGCTCGACATCCCGGCCGGCACCGCCGTGCGATTCGAACCCGGTGTCGTCCAGCGTGTTTCGCTGGTCCCGCTGACGGGCGCACGCGAGGTGCACGGGCTGAGCCTTGACCCTCCAGGCCGATTGGACGCGTCGTGACGAATCTGTCGAGAGCGCGTTACGCCGCGCTGTTCGGGCCCACCACCGGTGATCGCATCAGGCTCGCCGACACCGACCTGTTCGTCGAGATCACCGAGGATCGCAGCGGCGGCCCGGGGCTGGCCGGAGACGAGGCGGTGTTCGGCGGCGGCAAGGTGCTGCGCGAGTCGATGGGGCAGGGCAGAGCGACGCGGGCCGACGGCGCGCCGGACACGGTCATCACCGGGGTGGTGATCATCGACTACTGGGGAATCATCAAGGCCGACATCGGGATTCGTGACGGCCGCATCGTCGCGATCGGCAAGGCAGGCAACCCTGACACGATGACGGGTGTGCACCAGGATCTCGTGGTCGGTCCGTCGACGGAGATCATCGCGGGCAATGGTCGGATTCTGACAGCGGGGGCCATCGACTGTCACGTCCACCTCATCTGCCCACAGATCATGGAGGAGGCTCTCGGCGGCGGCATCACCACCGTCGTCGCGGGTGGCACGGGACCGGCGGAGGGGAGCAAAGCCACCACCGTCACCCCCGGTGCATGGCATCTGGCGCGAATCCTCGAGTCGGTGGACACCTGGCCGCTGAACGTCGCGCTGCTGGGCAAGGGCAACACCGTTAGCGAAGAAGCGATGTGGGAGCAACTGCGTGGTGGTGCAGCGGGTTTCAAGCTTCACGAGGATTGGGGCACCACCCCGGCGGCGATCGACGCATGCCTGAAGGTGGCCGACGCGTCCGGCGTCCAGGTGAACATCCACACCGACACCCTCAATGAGATGGGCTTCGTCGAAGACACGCTGAGTGCGATCGCCGGTCGATCCATCCACGCCTACCACACCGAGGGCGCCGGCGGCGGACACGCGCCGGACATCATCACCGTCGCAGGCGAATCCCACGTGCTGCCGAGTTCGACGAACCCGACCCGGCCCCACACCGTCAACACCCTCGACGAGCACCTCGACATGTTGATGGTCTGCCACCACCTGAACCCAAGCGTTCCAGAGGATCTCGCTTTCGCCGAAAGCCGCATCCGACCGTCGACCATCGCGGCGGAGGATCTGCTGCACGACATCGGCGCCATCTCGATGATCGGCAGCGACGCGCAGGCCATGGGTCGAATCGGCGAGGTGGTGCTGCGAACATGGCAGACCGCGCACGTGATGAAACGTCGCCGTGGCGCGCTGGAAGGCGACGGCGCCGCCGACAACAACCGGGCCCGCCGCTACGTCGCGAAATACACCATCTGCCCGGCGATTGCGCACGGGCTGGACAACGAGATCGGCTCGGTCGAGGTCGGAAAGCTGGCCGATCTGGTGCTGTGGGAGCCGGCGTTCTTCGGCGTCCGCCCGCACGCTGTGATCAAGGGCGGAATGATCGCGTGGGCTGCGATGGGGGATGCCAACGCGTCCATCCCGACACCGCAGCCGGTGTTGCCGCGGCCGATGTTCGGCGCCGCGCCTGCCGCGGCCGCGCCGGACGTCGGTGCACTTCGTGTCGCCGCAGGCGATCGAGGACAACTTGGCGGATCGGCTGGCGGTCAATCGCCGCCTTGTGCCGGTCGGCGACGTCCGCAGTGATCGGCAAGGCCGACATGCCGCTCAACGACGCACGGCCGCGGATCGAAGTCGAGCCCGACACCTTTACGGTGCGCATCGACGGCGAGGTCTGGCAGGAGCAACCCGCCGCCGAATTGCCCATGGCACAACGGTATTTCCTGTTCTGATGACGAGTTTGACAACGCTGCTGGCCTTGGCGGACTCCCGGTTGCCGACGGGCGGACACGTGCACTCCGGCGGCGTCGAAGAAGCGGTGACCAGTGGCTTGGTCGTCGATCTCGATACGCTGCGCGCGTTTCTCCGTCGCCGTATCGCCACCCAGGGACTGGTGACCGCGTCGGTGGCCGCGGCGGTGCATACCGGCTCGCTGTCGGTCGCGGCTGCCGATCGCGAAACCGATGCCCGCACACCGTCTCCCGCCGCACGCGTGGCTTCCCGCGCGCAGGGCCGCGGCCTGGTCCGGCTGGCACGCCGGGTGTGGCCCGACACGAACTGGGACGGCCTGGGAGCCACGCCGCATCTCGGGGTCGCGGCAGGCGCGGTCGGCGCGGCGTCCGGCATTGGTGCGCAGCACACCGCGCTGACCCTCGTCTACACCACGATGACCGGATCGGCGACAGCCGCTCAACGGCTGCTGGCCCTCGACCCCGGCGACGTCGCCGCATTGACGTTCGAGCTGTCCGCAATGTGCGACCAGACAGCCGATCTGGCGTGCAAGGAGCTCGCTGATCTGTCCGACCCGCTGCTCGACGTGCTGGCCCAGCGCCACTGCGAACGCGAACGTCCACTCTTCGTCTCCTGAAAGGGCGCCGCACCATGCCACCTCATTTCATCGACGGCCAGCCGCACGGCCACCGACCGAACCGTCCGAAACGGTCTCGCACACCTGAGGAGCCGTTGCGCATCGGCGTCGGCGGTCCCGTCGGATCGGGAAAGACGGCGCTGGTCGCGGCGCTGTGTCGCGAACTACGAGAAGAACTTTCACTGGCTGTGTTGACGAACGACATCTATACCACCGAGGACGCCGACTTCCTGCGCCGCAATGCGGTGCTGGCCGACGACCGGATCGCGGCCGTGCAGACCGGCGGATGCCCGCACACCGCGATCCGCGATGACATCACCGCCAACCTCGACGCGATCGAGGATCTGATCGCAGCCAACGACGGCCTCGACCTGATCCTGGTGGAGTCCGGTGGTGACAACCTGACCGCGACATTCTCGTCCGGACTCGTCGATGTTCAGATCTTCGTCGTCGACGTCGCGGGCGGCGACAAGGTGCCCCGCAAGGGCGGCCCCGGCGTGACCTACTCCGACCTGCTGGTGGTCAACAAGACGGACCTGGCGCCGATGGTCGGCGCCGACCTCGGCGTCATGCGCCGGGACGCTGCGGCTGTGCGCGCCGACCGGCCCACCGTGCTGATCTCACTGACCGACGACCCCTCTGCCGGGCCGGTGCAGGCGTGGGTCCGGGACCAGCTGCGGGTAGCCCAGGCCGTCTAGATGCACTCCGACGTTCTGATAGTCGCCCGGCGCGACCGGCAGCCGCGGATCGAATGCGCAGGCGGTGTCGCCGCGCGCAGCACCGAGCCGGACACCGTGCATCTGGTGTCCACGGCGGCGACACCCCTGGGTGGCGACACCATCGCGGTGCGGGTGATCGTCGAGCCGGGTGCGCGACTGCGGCTGCGGAGCGCTGCGGCGACGGTGACGCTGCCCGGCCGCGACACCGCCGAGTCGACGTCGCACTGGCATCTCGAGGTGGCCGGTGACCTCGACCTCGACCCGCAACCCACTGTTGTCGCGGGCGGCTCCCGCCACGCGACATCGACCAGGCTGTCGGTCGCCGGGTCGGGCCGGGTCAGGCTAAGGGAGCGGGTTCAGATCGGCAGAACCGATGAACGACAGGGCTTTTGGTCCGGATCGCTGCACGCCGACGCCGACGGCCAGCCACTCTTGCGGCACCGCATCGAGCTCGGTGCGGGGTCAGTGGCGCACGACGAACTCGGTGCGCCGCTCGCTGCCGTGAGCGAGTTCCACTACCCGGACATCTGCTCCGACGCACTGGGCACGGTGCTCGAACTGGCCGACGGCGGTTGCCTGGCCACCTGGCAGGGCGATCGGCTCCCCGCCGGTTAGCTGGCCGCTTTTTCGCCCTCGACGCCTGCGGCGATCTCCTGCAGTTCCTCGATCCGGGTGCGGGCGTAAGCCTGCTGCTCGGTGATATACAGATTTCCTCGAGCACGGCCGAGGAACGTCACCGTCCACGACAGCAGCGTGGTGACCTTCCGCTTGAATCCGACGAGATATACCAGGTGCAGCACCAGCCATGCCAGCCAGGCGATGAAACCACCGAACTTGACCGGCCCGATCTGGGCCACCGCGGAGAATCGCGACACCGTCGCCATCGACCCCTTGTCGAAATAGTCGAACGGCTCACGCTCCAGCGGATCGGCGCCCTTGAGTTCCGACTTGATCGCGGTCGCGACGTACTTGGCACCCTGGATAGCTCCCTGCGCCATCCCGGGCACCCCGTCGACGGCAGCCATGTCGCCGATGACGAACACGTTCGGATAACCTGGAATCGACAAGTCCGGCAACACTTTTACTCGTCCGGCCCGGTCGACTTCAGCGGTCGACTGGTCGGCGATCTGCTTGCCGAGCGGGCTGGCCGACACTCCCGCCGACCACACCTTGGTTTGACATTCGATGCGGCGAGTGGTGCCGTCGGGATCCTTTACCGTGATGCCGTTGCGGTCGACGTCGGTGACCATGGCGTTGAGCTGGATCTCGACGCCCATCTTCTCCAGCCGCGCCTGCGCCTTCTTGCCGAGATACACGCCCATCGGCGGCAGCACTGCGGGTGCGGCGTCGAGCAGGATCACGCGTGCCCTGGTGGAATCGATGAACCGGAACGCGCCCTTGAGGGTGTAGTCGGCGAGCTCGGCGATCTGCCCCGCCATCTCCACGCCGGTCGGACCGGCGCCGACGACGACGAAGGTGAGAAGCTTCTCCCGTCGTGCCGGATCGCTGGATCGCTCGGCCTGCTCGAAAGCACCGACGATGCGGCCGCGCAGCTCCAGCGCGTCATCGATCGTCTTCATGCCCGGCGCGAACTCGGCGAATTGGTCGTTGCCGAAATACGACTGCCCGGCACCCGCGGCGACGATCAACGTGTCGTACGGCGTGACATAGGTGTGGCCGAGCAGTCTCGAGCGGACGGATTTCTTCGCCAAGTCGATGTGGGTGACTTCGCCGAGTAGCACCTGGGCATTCTTCTGCTTGCGCAGGATCATCCGGGTGGGCGGGGCAATCTCACCCGAGGCGATGATGCCGGTCGCCACCTGGTACAGCAGCGGCTGGAACAGGTGGTGTGTGGTCTTGGCGATGATCTTGATGTCGACGTCGGCTCGTTTGAGGGCCTTGGCGGCAGTCAACCCGCCGAACCCCGAGCCGATTATGACTACCTTGTGCCGGTCGGACGGGGTAGCTCCGGGGTGGCTCATCAGCTGTAACTCCTCGAACGGCTTCACGTTCTCTACAGCGTCTACCGTAGCCGCCCCCATCCCGTCCAGAGCACGCATACGCGTGAGATTTGCCACGTAAAGGCATGTTTAACCGGTCAGGATCGCGGTCAGCGCCTTCCCGACATCGGTGATCGATCCGGGCTGGTATCCCTGGATGTTCGTCGGCATGTTCATGATCACTCCGTCGATGCCCGCGTCGAGCACGTTCGTCTTGATCTGCTCGGCGACCCGCTCTGCGCTGCCGACGACCATTCGGCCCTTCATGGCGTCGGGGATGATGTCGGCCGAGGCGTTCTCGTCGACCATGGCGGTGACGAGCATGCTGGTCTCCAGCGTGGCCGGATCGCGACCGATCTCCTCGCAGGCCCGGTTCTTCACCGCTACCTTGGCGGCCAGCTGATCGAAGCCGCGCGATCACGTTGAGATGGTCGAATTGACGCGCCGCGAGCGGGATGGTCTTCTTCTCGCCGCTGCCGCCGATCATCAGCGGAATGTGGTCGCGGAAGCGGGGATTGGCCATCGCCTCTTGGGTGCGGTAGTACGTGCCGGAGAACGTCGGGCGCTCGCCCTTGATCATCGGCACGATGATCTCGAGCGCCTCGTAGAGCTTGTTGAACCGGTCGGTGAACGTGCCGAACTCGTATCCGAGCTGGTCGTGCTCGAGCTCGAACCAGCCCGTTCCGAGACCCAGGATGGCGCGGCCCTGGCTCATCACGTCGAGCGTGGTGATCGCCTTGGCCAGCAGCGTGGGATTGCGATAGGTGTTGCCGGTGACCAGGGTGCCCAGCTGGACGTGCTCGGTGGTCGTCGCCAGGCCACCCAGGGCGGTGTAGGCCTCCAGCATCGGCTGGTCGGGGGTGCCGAGCCCGGGCAGTTGGTAGAAGTGGTCCATCACGAAGACGGAGTCGAAGCCGGCCGCATCAGCCTCCCGCGCCTGCGCGATGACGGTGGGGTAGAGCTCGGCGACGCCTGTGCCGTAGGAGAAGTTGGGTATCTGAAGTCCGAGTTTGATGGTCACCCGGTTCACGTAACCACAACTAAGCGGGGCGATCACCCCGTTTAGCTTCGGGCGAACGCGGGAATATCAGCCGAGGTTGGCGAGCGCGCCGTTGCTGACGTGCATGGTCTGCCCGGTGATGTGCCGGGCCGCGGGCGTGCTGAGGAACAGCGCCAGCCGAGCGATCTCGGCGGCCACCGGCGCGGTGCCGCCGAGGCCCGCGTAGCCCTCCTGAGCCCTGCGGCCCGATGCGACGGCATTGACGGTGATGCCGCGGGTGCCGAAATGGGCGGCCTGCCCCTCGACCCAGTTCGATACGGCGGCCTTGATCGCGGCGTCGGCGCTACCCTCGCGCGGATTCTCCGGCACGACGCTGACGATCGAACCGCCCGAACGCAGGTGGTCGCCGACGATCTGGACGGTCAGCACCGTCGAGAGCAGCGTGGCGTCCAGCGCGTTGCGCCATGCCGCCGCGTGGTCGGCCAGGGTGAACGTGCGAGGGTCGCCCGCCTCCCAGAGCGGAGCGGGCACGTTGACGATGGTGTCCAGGTGGTGAGGGAACAGACCGCGGGCCTCTTCGAGGCTCTTCGGGTCGGTGTTGTCGCAGACGATCGCGTCGACATCGAGTTCCTTGGCGGCGACCTCGAGGTCGTCGCGACGGGCGCCGGAGATCACGACCCGGTGGCCCGTCGTCGCGGAAGCCCTCCGCGATCGTGCGACCCAGATCCGTGTCGCCGCCGGTGACCAGCACCTCCATCGAGATACCTCCTGCTAGTGCGGGATCTCCGCGCGTCGTGGCGGCGATCCGCGGACGATGTTACTGGACGGTAGCTATTCGGCGAAACCCGACGCGCGCATCGGTAGAACAGCGAGCCCTACCTGGGATGCTCCGGTGACCTAGGGTTTGGCCGTGAGGAAATTCTCTCCACGTGTCCTCGTCTTTCGCTGTTGCTGATGCTCACGGGATTCGCCAAACCTTGACCACCGCACCCGCGCTGCCGCGCTGGATCTACCTCCCCGCCGCGCTCGGGGCGCTCTTCGTCGTGCTGCCGCTTGTTGCGATCGTCGCCAAGGTCGATTGGCCGCAGTTCTGGTCGCTGATCGCCAGCGAATCGTCGCGGACGGCACTCGTGCTGAGCCTCAAGACAGCGGCGGCCAGCACCCTGTTGTGCGTGCTGCTCGGGGTGCCGATGGCACTCGTACTGGCCCGCAACGACGGCCGCGTGGTTGCACTGGTTCGTCCTCTGCTTCTACTGCCACTCGTGCTGCCGCCCGTGGTTGGCGGCATCGCGCTGTTGTACGCGTTCGGCCGGCTGGGCTTGATCGGCCAGTACCTGGAGGCGGCGGACATCCGAATCGCATTCACGACGACGGCGGTCGTGCTGGCGCAGACGTTCGTGTCACTGCCGTTCTTGGTGATCGCGCTCGAAGGTGCGGCGCGCACCGCAGGCCGTGACTACGACGTGGTGGCGGCGACGCTCGGAGCCCGGCCGACCACAGTGTGGTGGCGGGTGTCCTTGCCACTGCTGGCACCGGGTCTGGTGTCGGGAGCGGTGCTGGCGTTCGCCCGCTCGCTCGGTGAGTTCGGCGCGACACTGACGTTCGCGGGCTCACGCCAGGGTGTGACCAGGACGCTTCCGCTGGAGATCTACCTACAACGGGAGACCGACGCCAACGCGGCGGTCGCGTTGTCGGTCCTGCTGGTCGCGGTGGCCGCCGTCGTCGTGCTCGGACTCGGCGCCCGGACACTGCGTTCGGGTGCCACGATGGCAGGTGCCACGTCATGACCGACGTACACGTGCGCGCCGTCGTCGCCGGCCGCGACGTCGACATCGAATTCGGAGTCGCCGCAGGCGAAGTGCTCGCCGTCCTTGGCCCGAACGGCGCGGGCAAGTCGACGACGCTGCACGTGATCGCCGGACTCATCCGACCCGACGACGGCGTGGTGCGACTCGGCGACCGGGTACTCACCGACACCACAGCGGGCGTGTTCGTGCCCACACATGCCCGGCGGGTCGGAATGCTGCTGCAGGAGGCGCTGCTGTTTCCCCATTTGACTGCCGCGGCCAACGTCGCGTTCGCGCCGCGCAGCGGGTACCGAAAGCGGCCCCGCCGAGAGGCCCGCGCGATCGCCGCACATTGGCTGGACCGGGTCGAAGCCGCCGACCTCGCCGATCGGATGCCACGACAGCTGTCGGGTGGCCAAGCTCAGCGCGTGGCGTTGGCCCGTGCGCTCGCTGCCGACCCCGACGTCTTGCTGCTCGACGAACCGCTCGCCGGACTCGATGTCGCCACCGCGAGCGCGATGCGAAAGGTGTTGCGTAACACGCTAACCCGTGACGGGCGGTCTGCGGTACTGATCACGCACGATCTGCTCGATGTGTTGACGCTTGCCGATCACGTGCTGATCCTGGAGTCCGGTAGGGTCGCCGAAACCGGTTCGACGGCATCGATTTTGGCCACACCCCGCAGCCATTTCGGGGCGCGTTTCGCTGGAGTGAACCTTGTCAACGGCACCGCGGGACCCGACGGTGCGCTGAACACCGAATGGGGCACCGCCTGGCACGGCACACCCGCTCCGGACCTGGTTGTGGGACAGCGCGCGGTTGCCGTGTTCGGCCCCGCCGCTGTCGCCGTGTACCGCGACAAGCCGCATGGCAGTCCGAGGAACACGATCGAAGTGACGGTGGCCGAGCTGGACAGCTCAGGACCGGCCATTCGCGTACGCGCCGACGAGCAACCCGGCGGCGCGCCCGGCTTGGCCGCTGATATCACCGCCGAGTCCGCGGCCGACTTGCGGTTGGCGCCGGGGGAGCGCGTTTACTTCTCGGTCAAGGCGCAGGAGATCGCCGTTCACCCGGCGCGGTAACGGTGCGCGCGCCGATCTCGATCTACGGAATAAAGCTCGCGCGCCGCGCGAGAGCGTTGTCGTGCCAGCAAATCTTGCCGAAGGCGCTAGCACGTCGTATTAGCCTGTCAGCAACCTCACAGTTAAACACTCTAAGACCGCCCCACACTTGCGTCACGACAGCAACACTGTAGTTTCGTCTGCATGCATGTGCCGGACGCGATCCCTGAACACCGCAAGCGCCGCGCGAAGTCGCTGGCGATGGCCACGTTGGCCGGTGCCACGGTGGTGGCCCTTACGCTGCCGTCGGTAGCGCAGGCCGACCCGGAGCCGTCGCCGTCGCCGGCTCCGCCGCCCTCAGGCAACACGTTCCTGCAGGGTCCGCCCGCCGATCCGAATGCACCGCCGGCAGCAGAGGCACCGCCCGCAGATCCGAATGCGCCGGTTGCCGATCCCAACGCTCCCGCCGCGGATCCCAACGCGCCACCTCCTCCTCCGCCGGAGCCCGGCCGTGTCAACAACGCCGCGGGTGGTTTCAGCTATGTGGTGCCCGCAGGCTGGAAGGTGGCCGACGCCACGCAGTTGTCGTACGGCCAGGCGCTCCTGACAAAGGCCAACGCCGAAGGCACGACCCAGCAGCCGCCGCAGCAGCCAGGACAGCAGGGGCAGGCACAGCAACAGATCAACGACACCAGCGTCCTGCTCGGCAGGCTGGACATGAAGCTGTTCGCGGGCGCCGAAGCCGACAATGGCAAGGCCGCAACCCGGTTGGCGTCCGACATGGGCGAGTTCTTCATGCCGTTCCCGGGAACGCGGATCAACCAGGACGAGCGGGCCGCTCACGGCCGGCGACATGCCAGGAGCCTTCGCCGGCTACGACGTGAAGTTCACCGACACCAACAAGCCGAACGGTGAGATCTGGGCCGGTGTGGTCGGCAATGCGACGCCGACGGTGGCGCCCGGCCAGCCGCTGACACCGCGCGGCCAGCGCAACGAGCGCTGGTTCGTGGTGTGGCTCGGCTCGGCGACCAACCCGATCGACAAGGGCGCGGCCGCCGCGCTCGCCTCGTCGATCCGGCCGTGGACTCCGCCACCGCCACCTGAGCCAGATCCCAACGCCCCGCCAGCGCCAAACGTCAGCGCGGGACCCAACGCGCCGCAGCAGCGGCCCGAGGTCGGCGTCGCCGTCCCGGTCAACCCGCAGAACGCACCGCCGGAGATGGGGCCCCCGCCGGCAGGATGACAACGAAGACGGCCGTTGTGATCTTGTTCGTGTCCAATTCCGCTGCCGAATCGTTACGCTCTGGGCGTATACCGGAGGATGGCCCAGCGGCCGCGTTGGGTGGCGACAGGCAGGAGATCGCGAGATGGATGCCATTGCAGCGACCGAGTTGCGCGGCTCGGTCAACAACATTGACCAGCGTTGGCTGGATCGGCTACATCATCATCGGGGCAATCGCCGGGTGGATCGCAGGAAAGATCGTCAAGGGCGGCGGCTCGGGCATTCTCATGAACATCGTGATCGGCGTCGTCGGCGCACTGATCGGCGGCTTCCTGCTCAGCTTCTTCCTCAACACTGCCGGCGGCGGATGGTGGTTCACCCTGTTCACCGCGATCCTGGGATCGGTGATCCTGCTGTGGATCGTCGGGATGGTGCAACGCAAGACTAGACGGCCCTAAACCGTTGGCCTACGGCCGTATTCGACGGCTGTAGGCCATTGGCGTCATGATGGGGTCATGACCATCGGTACATCGATGCGCGCATGGCAGGTCCGACGCCCCGGTCCGATGCGCACGCGTCCGCTGGAGCACGTCACCGTGCCGGTGCCGTCACCCGGGGCGGGTGAGCTGCTCGTCGCCGTTGCGGCGTGCGGGGTGTGCCGTACCGATCTACACGTCGTCCGAAGGGGATCTGCCCGTTCACCGGCCGAACGTGATACCGGGACACGAGGTCGTCGGCGAGGTCGTCGCACTCGGGCCGGACACCCAGGGCGATTTCAGCGTCGGTGATCGCGTCGGCGTCGCGTGGCTGCGGCACACCTGTGGCGAGTGCAAGTTCTGCGTCCGAGGACAGGAGAATCTCTGCCCACAGTCGCGCTACACCGGCTGGGACGCCGACGGCGGGTATGCCGAATTCACCACGGTTCCAGCCGCTTTCGCCTACCAACTACCTGCGGGATACACCGACAATGAATTGGCGCCGTTGTTGTGCGCAGGCATCATCGGCTATCGCTCCCTGAAGCGGGCCGATCTACCCGCAGGTGGCCGGCTGGGCATATACGGGTTCGGCGGAAGCGCGCACATCACCTCTCAGGTGGCGCTGGCGCAGGGCGCCGAGGTGCACGTGATGACGCGGGAGGCGGCCGCGCGCGAACTGGCGCTGGCCCTTGGCGCGGCGTCGGCCCAGGGCGCCTACGACCGACCGCCCGTCCAGTTGGACGCCGCGATACTCTTCGCGCCGGTCGGCGATCTGGTGCCGCCCGCGCTCGAGGCGCTCGACCGCGGCGGCACCCTGGCGGTGGCGGGCATTTACCTCAGCGACATCCCGTCGCTGAACTACGAACGACATCTGTTCTACGAACGCCAGGTGCGCTCGGTGACGTCCAACACCCGCGACGACGCTCGTGAGTTCCTCGCGTTCGCGGCCCGTCACCGGATCGCCGTCACGACGCCCGAGTATCCGCTCGATCGCGCCGACGACGCTCTCACCGATCTGAGCGCCGGACGTATCTCCGGAGCCGCCGTTCTGCGGATCTAGCCGCACCTGCCTACAACGCGGCGAGCGCCGCGCCCAGCCGGCCATCGAGATCGCCTCGGCCGCAGCGGTACATGGGCCCGGCGCCGTCGGCCAGGACCAGCCGCAGTCGCGCGACGCCTCGCGCCGCGACGGGCCGCGGCGAGTGCAGCCGCAGGGTGACTTGGTCGATACGATCCTCGGCGGCCACGATGTTGGGCACGTTCAGAGGCACACGAGACGACAGCCGCGCATCGCGGTTGCGGGCGTCGTCTAGCGAGCGACGCAGCGTCGCGGCGAGTGCTTCGCGTTCGTCGACAGAGGTCAGCCGCGCCGCATGGACAGCAAGCGCGCTGCCTGCGGGTGCGGGCGCGCCCACCGCCAGCATGCGGTCGAACCTGCCCGCCAGCAGCCGGGCCTTCAGCCGCGCGACGAAGGCGGCGCGAGGTGCCTCGTCGCGCCGGATCGCATCCTGGATCTGGGCGGCCGAAAGAAATCCGAGCGAAATCCTGTTCCCAGTCATGGTTGCCTTGTCCTCTTTCCACTCATTCTCGTCTCAATTCTGTGACTAACAAAAACGCTACACCGGTCACTCATGACTAGTCAAATTGATTTACCGGTCACGCGGCAGTACGATTGAGGAATGTCGTTGCGACACACACACTGGGCCGCCGACGCCGAGTCCAAGCCGGCGCCCGACCCTCTGAGCCGCATTCAGGCGCTGGTCAACACCGTCGAGCTGCCCGGTGGTCCGGACCGGCTCGCCGATCCGGACGACGCACGACCGTGGCTGGTAGCCAGTGGACTGCTGGCGCCGGACGCCGAATTGCGGCAGGCCGACCTCAACCTCGTCCGCGGCGTCCGCGAGGGACTGCGCGCGATGCTCGTACACAACGCCGGCGGCCCTGTTCCGGCCGCCAATGCGTTCGCGCCGCTGCGCGAGGTCGCCACCGATGGCACCGCGCGCGCCGACTTCGGCGAGCACGGGGAGGTGCTGCTCTCCGCCACGGGTGAATCGCTGCCCGCCCGGCTCATCGAGCTGTTGCTGATCATCCGCGACGCCCAGCGCGACGGCACCTGGGCACAGCTCAAGGCGTGCGGAAATGACGAGTGCCAGTGGGCGTTCTACGACCGCTCCCGCAACCACGGCGGTACTTGGTGCGAAATGTCTTCGTGCGGAAACAAACTCAAGAACCGCGAGTTTCGCGCGCGCAAACGCGGCGCGCAGTCAGGTCGATAGGTGCCACACAAGGGCCGCCGCAAGCGCACCCATGCCGTTCAGCGACCAGTGCAGCGCGATCGGCGCCAGTAGGCTGCCGCTGCGGCGGCGTAGCCAGGTGAAGACGAAACCGGCGACGCCGGTCGCCGCCACAGCCAGCACGACGCCGGCCACGGTACCCAGCAGGCCGCCGCCGAAGATCCTGGTGAAACCGACATTGCTACTGGTCAGGCCCAGCGACGTGGCGATGTGCCAAAGACCGAACAACAGCGACCCCGCCGCCGCGACGCCTCTGAAGCCCCACGCCCGGTTCAGCGCGCCGTGCAACACCCCGCGAAACGCCAGCTCCTCGGGGATGACGGTCTGCAGCGGGATGATGATCATCGACGCCATCAGCGCGCCCGACAGGGTGGCGTAGTTGTTGTTCATGAACATCGGCCTTGTCCACGGCAGCAGCGCACCGATCGCGATGACCGACATCACGACGGCCACCGCGGCGACCGCATACCCGGCGCCCGATTTCCAGTGCTCACGGCTCAGACCCGAGCTCAGTCCATCCCAGGCCGCGAGACCGAACGAGGATCAGCAGGCCGACCGCTGCGGCGGGCACCGTCGCAACGCTGGCCCATGGCGTGGTGAAGTGTGCGATCAAGTTGGTGATGGCAAGCACCACCACGACCACCCCGATGTCGACGTACGTCCGGAAATGGTGCAGCGCGGCCAGCTGAAGCACCGATGGGTGTGCTGTAGGTGAGGTCAGGGCCGGCGCGTCAGACATAACCGGCCAAGCTTACCTGGGCAGGCCATTTGCCGAGGTCGCGGCTACTCGTTGTCACCGCCGGTCGCTGCGGCGGCATCGACGGCCGGGTCCGCGATCGCTCCGTGGGCATCCGGCCAGACCCAGTCGCGCACCTCGGGGATGTCGTCACCGTGCTCACGGGTGTACTCCCGAGCCGCGAGTCGTTTGTCGACCATCTCCTGACGCAGGGTCGCATACGTGGACTGCAGGGACGGCACGCGGTCGATCACGTCGATGACCAGGTGGTAGCGGTCGAGATCGTTGAGCATCACCATGTCGAACGGCGTCGTGGTGGTGCCCTCCTCCTTGTAGCCGCGCACGTGGATGCTGCTGTGACTCGGTACGGCGGTAGGTGAGCCGGTGGATCAGCCACGGGTAACCGTGGTAGGCGAAGATCACCGGTTTGTCGCGGGTGAAGATCATGTCGAAGTCGCGGTCGGACAGACCATGCGGATGCTCGGTCTCGTCCTGCAGCCGCATCAGGTCGACCACGTTGACGAAGCGCACCTTCAGCTCCGGCAGGTGCTGGCGCAGCAGGTCGACGGCCGCGAGCGCCTCCAGGGTCGGCACGTCGCCCGCAGCGGCCGATCACCACGTCGGGATCCTCGCCGAGCGTCTCGCTGCCCGCCCATTCCCAGATGCCGAGGCCGCGCGTGCAGTGCGCGATCGCCTCGTCCATGGTGAGGAAGTTCGGGTGCGGCTGCTTGCCCGCGACGACGACGTTGACGTACTGGCGCGAGCGCAGGCAGTGGTCGTACGTCGACAGCAGCGTGTTGGCGTCCGGCGGTAGATAGACCCGCACGACCTCGGCACTCTTGTTCACCACGTGGTCGATGAAGCCCGGATCCTGATGGCTGAAGCCGTTGTGGTCCTGGCGCCAGACATGGCTGGACAGCAGGTAGTTCAGGCTCGCGATCGGACGCCGCCACGGAATGTGATTGGTGACCTTCAGCCACTTGGCGTGCTGGTTGAACATCGAGTCGATGATGTGGATGAACGCCTCGTAGCAGTTGAACAGGCCGTGCCGCCCGGTCAGCAGATAACCCTCCAGCCAGCCCTGGCACTGATGTTCGGAGAGCATCTCCATGACCCGGCCCGCGCGGGCCAGGTGCTCGTCGACCTCCGGGCCGAAGAACTCGGCGTTCCACTGTTTGTCGGTCACGTCGAACACCGCCTGCAGCCGGTTGGACGCCGTCTCGTCGGGCCCGAAGATGCGGAAGTTGTCGGGGTTGAGCCGGATCACGTCGGTGAGCCAGCTGCCCGAGCACCCTGGTGGCCTCGGCGATCGTCGCGCCTGGCGCCGGTACGTCGACGCCGAAGTCGCGGAAGTCGGGCAGCCGCAGATCCTTGAGCAGCAGGCCGCCGTTGGCGTGCGGGTTGTCGCTCATCCGCAGCTGGCCCTGCGGTGCCAGCGCGGCGATGTTCGGGTCGAGTTTGCCGTCTTCGTCGAACAATTCGTCGGCGCGGTAGGACGCCAGCCAGTCGGCGAGCACCTGCAGGTGTTCGGGGGTGTCGCGGGCGCTTGGCGAGCGGAACCTGGTGGGCGCGCCACGATCCGGTGGTCTTCTTGCCGTCGATGTAGTCCGGGCCGGTCCAGCCCTTCGGCGTGCGGAACACGATCATCGGCCAGCGGGGTCGTCGCTCGTCGCCCGCCGCGGCATTGGCCTTGATCTCGGCGATTTCGTCGAGCACCGGTCGAGCAGCGCCGCGAACCGACGGTGCGCGTCCGCCGCGTCGCCATGCTCTGCGACTTCGAAGAAGTACGGGTTATGGCCGTAGCCGACCATCAGGCTGCGCAGTTCGTCCTGCGGAATGCGATCGAGCACAGTCGGATTGGCGATCTTGTAGCCGTTGAGATGCAGGATCGGCAGCACGACGCCGTCGTTGACCGGGTTGCGTGAACTTGTTGGAGTGCCAGCTGGTGGCAAGCGCCCCTGTCTCGGCCTCGCCGTCGCCGACGACCGCGACGACAACGAGGTCCGGGTTGTCGAAAGCAGCGCCGTAGGCATGCGAGAGCGCGTAGCCGAGCTCGCCGCCCTCGTGGATCGACCCGGGCGTCTCCGGCGCGACGTGCGACGGGATGCCGCCGGGGAACGAGAACTGGCGGAACAGCCTGCGCAGGCCTTCGTCGTCCCGCGTGATGTCGGAGTAGATCTCTGTGTAGGTCCCGTCCAGATAGGCATTGGCGACCAGACCCGGGTCCGCCGTGACCGGGCCCGGTGACGTAGATCATCGACGTGCCGCGCTGCTTGATCGCGCGGTTCAGATGCGCGTAGAGGAAGTTCAACCCCGGAGTCGTGCCCCAGTGGCCGAGTAGCCGCGGCTTGATGTCGTCACGCGCCAGCGGCCTGCGCACCAGCGGATTGTCGAGCAGGTAGATCTGGCCGACCGACAGATAGTTGGCCGCTCGCCACCACCTGTCGATCTGCGAGAGGACTTCGTCGGAGAGGTCTGCCGAAGGAGAGAGGACGTCTGTGCTCATGTAGCCATAGTTGTCTCATCGAATGAACAACGGGTGAGGTAGTGATACCCGGATCACATTTCGCCACGCACTACCCTGACGGGCGTGCTGCTGGCGGAACTGCGGGTGCTCGACCTGTGCGACGGCGATGCCGACGCGGTCACCCGGCTGTTCGCCGACCTCGGCGCCGACGTGCTGAAGGTCGAGCCGCCCGGCGGCAGCGCGGCCCGTGCCGCGCAGCCAACGGTGGCGGGCGCCAGCGTTTCGTTCGCGTTGAACAACGCCAACAAGCGCAGCTGCCGTGCTCGATCCGGCCGGCGCCGCGGACCGCGCGCGGTTCGATCGAGCTGGCCGCCGCCGCCGACATCGTGGTGGACAGCGGCAATCCCGGTGGAGCCGCGGTGTTCGGCAGCTCGTGCGCGGAGCTGTCGCAGCGGTACCCGCATCTCGTCGCGATGTCGGTCACCGACTTCGGCGTCGACGGCCCACGGGCGTCCTGGCGCGCTACCGACCCGGTGTTCTACGCCTTGTCGACGGCGCTGTCCCGATCGGGACCGACGACCGGGCGCCCGGTGCTTGCCGCCCGACGGGCATCGCCTCGGCGACCGCTGCGGTGCAGGCCGCGTGGGCGGCGCTGGTCGCCTACTTCCACCGGTTGCGTTACGGCACCGGCGATTACATCGACTTCTCCCGTTTCGAGGCGGTGGTGCAGTCGCTCGATCCGCCGTTCGGCTCCGAGGGGCAGGCCGCCGTCGGCCAGAAGCGGTCCACCGAGCTGTGGCGCGGCAGACCGCGCAACCAGCACATCTATCCGATCTTCGGCGTGCCGCGACGGTCACGTGAGAATCTGCCTGCTGTCGCCGCGACAGTGGCGTGGCATGCGGTCGTGGCTGGGCGAGCCCGAGCAGTTCGCAGGATCCGAAGTTCGACACGATCGCCGCCCGGTACGCCGCGTCGCGGGAGATCAACGCGCTGATCGCCGAGCTCGTTCGCCGGGCAGACGATGGACGAGCTGGTGTCCGCCGGGCAGGCGCGGGGCGTGCCGATCGCCGCGGTGCTCAGCCCGGCGGAGACGTTGGGTTCCGAGCACTTCCGGTCGGTCGGCGCACTGACCGACGCCACGATCGCGCCGGGCGCGGAGGTGACCATGCCGATCGGTGCGTTCGTCGTCGACGGCCGCCATCTCGGGTTCGCTCGCCCGGCCCCGTCGGCCGGTGCCGACGAAGCAGCCTGGCGCACAACGCGATCCGACCCTGCCGGCGCCGCCGGACGCCAGCGAGCACGAACCGGCCGTTCGACGGTCTGCGGATTCTCGATCTCGGCGTCATCGTCGCCGGCGGCGAGCTCGGCCGGTTGTTCGCCGACCTCGGCGCCGAGGTCATCAAGGTCGAGAGCGCCGACCTATCCCGACGGCCTGCGCCAAACCCCGCCGGGGCAGATGATGAGCAGATCGTGGGCATTGACCCACCGCAACGAGTACGGCCTCGGCCTGGACCTGCGCAGCGCGGAGGGCGCTGCGATCTTCTCCCGCCTGGTCGCGGGCGCCGACGCGGTGTTCGCCAACTTCAAGCCGGGAACCCTTGCGTCCCTTGGCTTTTCCGTACGAGAGGTTGCGCGAGCTCAATCCCCGCATCGTGTTGGCCGAAAGCAGTGCGTTCGGCGCGACGGGACCGTGGAGCGCCCGGATGGGCTACGGGCCTCTGGTACGGGCCACCACCGGCGTCACCAAGCTGTGGACCTCCGATGATGATCCCGGCTTCTACGACGCCACGACCATCTTTCCCGACCACGTCGTCGCGCGGATCACCGCGATCGCCGCATTGGCGTCCGCTGATCGGCCGCGAACGACACCGGAACCGGTGCGCACGTTCATATCTCGCAGGCCGAGGCGGCTGTCAACCAGCTCGCCGCGACCTATGTGACCGACGCCGCCAGAACAGCGAACCTGCCTGTCGTCGACGATCCCGCCGTGCATGGCGTCTACCCGTGTGCGGGGGAGGACGAGTGGTGTGTGATCTCGCTGCGCAACACCTCGGATCGCGGCGCGCTGGCCGACCGCCATGGGTCGCTCCGAACTGCCGGACGACCGCGGTGACCTCGTCGATGCGGTGTCGGCATGGACGGCGTGCATGGACAAGGACGTCGTCGTGGAGACACTGCAGAGGGCCGGGGTGCCCGCCGCGCCGATGAACCGCGCGTCCGACGTGCTGGCCGATCCGGTGCTGGTGCACCGAAGGTCCTTCACCGACATGGTGCATCCGCTGTTCGACCATCCGATGCCCACCGAGACCAGTCCTTCGCTGTATCGCGCATATTCCGCGCGCAGGACTGCGGCCTGCACCCATGCCCGGCGAACACACCCGCGAGATCTGCCAGAAGCTGCTTGCCCTCGACACCGAAGAGATCGACCGCCTGATCGCCGACGGTGTCCTGTTCACCTCCGACGCATCGAGGACCCGTTGATGACACCACCCAGGACGCCGGTGCTGGTCGGCTACGGACAGGTCAACCAGCATGACGAAGATCCCGACTGTCGAGCCGATCGATCTGATGGCGGCCGCGGCGCGTGCCGCCGCCGACCCGCGAGTGCTGGAGGCCGTCGACTCCGTGCGCGTCGTCAACATCCTGTCGTGGCGATACCGCGATCCCGGTCGACTGCTCGCGCAACAGATCCACGCCGACGATGCGGCCACCCGCTACACCGGGGTCGGCGGCAACGTCCCGCAGACACTGGTCAACCAGGCATGTCTGGACATCCAGTCCGGCCGCGCGGACCTCGTCCTCATCGCGGGTGCCGAAACCTTCCGCACCCGAACGCGATTGCGTAACCGCGGGTTGAAGCCGGACTGGACGAGTCAGGACGAGTCGGTGCCGTTCGCGGAGGGCGCCAACGAGAACCTTCCGATGGTCGGGCCCGCGGAGCTGCGCATCAACCTGGACCGGCCCGCCTACGTGTACCCGTTGTTCGAGCAGGCGCTGCGGATCGAGGCGGGGGAGTCGCCGGACGCCCACCGCGCACGCATCGGCGAACTGTGGTCGCAGTTCAGCGACGTGGCGCACGCCAATCCGCACGCGTGGAGCCGCACAGCCCGCTGCCGCCGAGGAGATCTGGCAGCCGAACGAAGGCAACCGGATGGTCAGCTGGCCCTACACGAAGCTGATGAACTCCAACAACATGGTCGACCAGGGCGCGGCCATCATCCTGGCCTCGGCTGAGAAGGCCACGCATCTGCAGATCCCCACGGAGCGTTGGGTTTTCCCGTATGCCGGGACTGATTCGCACGACACCTACGCAGTCGGTGAGCGCTTGGAGCTGAGCCAGTCACCCGCGATCCGCATCGGCGGTCGGCGAGTGCTCGACCTGGCCGGCGTCGGCATCGACGACATCGACCTACTCGACGTGTACTCGTGCTTCCCGTCGGCGGTCCAGGTCGCCGCCGACCGAACTGGGACTGCCGCTCGGCGATGCCGGCAGGCCACTGACCGTCACCGGCGGCCTCACCTTCGCAGGCGGTCCGTGGAACAACTACGTCACGCATTCGATCGCCACGATGGCCGAGCGGTTGGCGGGCAAACCCGATCAACGCGGGCTCATCACCGCCAACGGCGGCTACCTCACCAAGCACAGCTTCGGCGTGTACGGATCACGAGCCGCCCGCGCACGAATTCCGTTGGGAAGACGTTCAATCCGCCGTCGACGCCGAACCGACGAGGGCCGCGGAGGTGGAGTGGGCCGGCGTCGGAACCGTCGAGGCATGGACCACGCCGTTCGACCGCAACGGGGCGGCGGAGAAGGCTTTCCTGGCGGTTCGCACGCCGGAGGACACACGGACGCTGGCGGTGATCACCGATGCCGCAGAGGCCGATGCCACCGTGCGCGAGGACATCGCGGGAGCGAAGGTGGCGGTGCACCCCGACGGCACCGCCAACCTCAGGTAAGGGATCCGAGCGCCTGCTGCGGGTCGGCGAGCTTGGCCGGGTCGACCGGCGACTGCGAGCGGATCACGGACTTGATGTCGTCGAGTCCTTCCCAGATGTTGACGTTCATGCCCGCCAGCACCCGGTTCTCGCCGTCGAGCCAGAAGACCGTGAACTCGCGAGCGTCGACGTCCCCGCGAAACACCGCCTTGTCGTAGTCGGGGGCGTAGCCCACGTATTCCATGCCGAGGTCGTACTGGTCGGTGAAGAAGTACGGCAGCTCGTCGTATTCGGTCGGGTCACCGAGCATGCCCGCCACCGCCACCGCGGGCTGCTTGAGCGCATTCGCCCAGTGCTCGGTGCGAATCCGGGTTGCGAAGAGCGGATGCTGAGCCGACGCGATGTCACCGACCGCATAGATGTCGGGATCACTGGTGCACAGTGTCGAGTCGACGAGCACGCCGCCGTCGCGTCCCGTTGTCAGGCCCGCGGCGACGGCAAGGTCGGTGTTCGGCGCCGCGCCGACGGCGACCAGGACCGAGTCGGCGTCGACGGTGGACCCGTCCCCGAGGCGCAGTCCGGTGGCGGCGCCGTCTGCGGTGGTGATCTCCTCCACGGTTGCACCGAGCCGCAGGTCGACTCCGTGATCGCGGTGCAGCTTGGCGAACACCTCGGCCGCCTCCCGGCCCAGCACGCCCAGCAGTGGCAGCTCGGCGGCTTCGACCACGGTGACATTCGCGCCGCGTTGCCGGGCATCGGCGGCGACTTCGAGACCGATCCAGCCGCCGCCGACGATCGCCAGCGACGCCCCCTTCGTCAGAACCGCGTTGAGCGCATCGGAGTCGTCGACCGTGCGCAGGTAGTGCACCCGGTCGGCGTGCGCGCCCTGGATCGGCGGTCTTCTCGGCGTTGAACCGGTCGCCAGCAGCAGCTTGTCGTAGTGCAGTGTGCTTCCGTCCGACACCTCGACGACGTGGTCGTGCGACTGAACCGCCGCTACCGGGGTGCCGAGCCGCAGGTCGATGTCATGGTCGCGGTACCAGTCGGCGGAGTGCGGAGTGAACTCGTCGAGTTTCTTCTTGCCTGCCAGGTATTCCTTGGACAGTGGCGGACGCTCGTAGGGCAGATGCCGTTCGGTGGCGAACAGCACGACTTCACCGTCGAAGTCCTTGTCGCGCAATGCCTCAGCTGCTTTTGCCCCGGCAAGTCCACCGCCGACGATGACGAAGGTTCCGGATTTCGACGCCATGACCCGACGCTACGCCGCCGGCTAGGGCGCGTCGACGGGCACTTCGCTGTATTGCGGCTGGAATCCATCTGCGCTGAACGCAAAGCCCTTGCCGCTCTGTTCGCTGAGGCACGACACGCCGGTGGCCTCTTGGATGTTGCACCGGAATCGGGCGGCGATCAATGTCCTGTTGAAGGGCAGGACATTCGCCGGGCCGGGCAGGAGTGTGAATCCCGGTTGGTCCAGCACCATGAACTGGGCGTCGCCGTCGGGCTTGATGACAATCGCGTTGGGCACCGTCTCGGCGCCTGTGGCGTCAGCCACGGTCGCCGGCGCACCGGCGATACCCAGGGCTCCGCTCGCGGACTGGCAACCCGCCATCTTGCGGGGCAGGATCGCACACTGCCAGCGGCCGCTGGGGGTGGTGAAGTAGTACGCCGGCTGGTCATCCGGATGCCCGAAGTAGCCGAACGCGTTCGCCATATGCGCAGGGTCGATGGGTGGCAGCTGCGGTGCGACGGACGTACTCGTCGCCGTCACGGTTTCCCACTCGCCGGTGTTGACGACGCGCTCGCCCGAGCAGCCCGTGACGGCCAGGAGCGCCGCCGAGATCAGAGTGATGGTGCGCATTTCGGTCAATAGCGTGCCGGAACCCGATTCCGGCGCGTCAACCGGGGGTCGTTAGTTGCCTGAGCCTGCGTGCGTTGCGAACGGCATGCCCGCCGAGGTCGTTGTTGAAGTACACGACCACGCGCTTGCCCTCGGCCTCCCAGGCCGTGACACGATCGGCCCACTCCCGCAAATCGTCTTCGGAGTAGGAGCCGGTGTACAGCGACGCCGGCTCGGGGCCGTGCATCCGGAGGTAGACCAGATCGCTGGTCGCCTTCGGTACGCACGCCAACCCCGCGCCGCTCATCACCACATAGGCGGCGCGGTGGCGTTCCAGCAGCGAGAACACGGCCGGGTCGTTCCACGACGGATGGCGCAGCTCCATCGCCACCGGGATCGACGGCGGCATGATGCTCAAGAAGTGGTCGAGCCGCTCGTCGTCGCGCTGCGCCTCGGGGTGCAGCTGAACGAGCAGCGCCTCCGCCCGGTCGCCGAGCGCCTTCCAACAGCGCTCGAACCGCTCGACCCACGGCTCCGGCGACTTGAGCCTGCGGAAGTGGGTCAGCCCGCGATGCGCCTTGACCGACATCGTGAACCCGTCGGGCAGCCGCCGCCGCCAGCCGGTGAACGCGTCGTCGCGGGGCCACCGGTAGAAGCTGGCGTTGAGCTCGACGGTGTCGAACTCCTCGACGTAGCGGGCCAGCCGCTTCGCTACCGGCAAGCCGGGCGGATACAAGACGTCGGCCCAGTGGTCGTAGGACCAGCCCGAGGTGCCGATCCGGATCATCCGCGTCGCTTACCCGCTCGATGCGGGCGAAAACGTGCTCACTTCGGTGGCAGCCCTTTCGCGTAGTCGACGCCGCGGCCGACCCAGGACCGAAGTTGGCGTTTGGTCCTGACGCCGTCGGCCGACACCCGCAGCCAACCGCGCGTCTCGCGACCGGCCATCACCATAGGTTCGACGTGCTCGCGCATCACCAGCTTGTCCGTGTCCGCAGGAGGTACCCGAACCATCAGCCCGCCGCGTCCGCTGGCGGCCACCGACATGTTGCCGTTGATCAGAAAAGCCAGCCCACCGAACATCGGCTTCTCCCCGACGCCCTTTTCAGCGCCGAGCAGTTCGCGGATGCGGTCGGCAAGGTCAGGATCGTAGGCCATGAGTCGACGGTAACCGCCGGGGCCGACACTGTAACTGTCGGAAATCGCACGGAATCGAGGTGCCCATGACAATCCTCCGAGAATGGCGCGGCGAGCTTCGCAGGGAGTTGGCCGACGAGTACGTGGCTTACATGCGCGACACCGGCCTTGCCGATTACCGCGCAACGCCAGGCAATCTCGGCGCCCTGATCGCGATCCGCGATCTGGACGACGAACGCGCCGAGGTCATCACCCTGAGCTGGTGGCCGTCAATAGAAGCGATCCGCGCATTCGCCGGCGAGGACGTCGATCGGGCCGTGTACTACCCGGAAGACGACCGCTACCTGCTCACCAAGCCGGACAAGGTTGCGCACTACCAATCGCACGGTGCGTTCGATCCGCCTGCCGGATGACCGCTCAGGCCGCCGCTGTGCCCGCCTCGGCTGCGGGCTGCAGCGCCTGCGCGACGATGTCGGCGACATCGGTCATCGGCCGCACCTCCAGCGCCTCGAGCACCTCTGCCGGAACGTCGTCCAGGTCGGGTTCGTTGCGCTGCGGAATGAAAACCGTTGACAGGCCGGCGCGTTGAGCCGCAAGCAGCTTCTGCTTGACGCCACCGATGGGCAGCACCCGACCGTTCAGCGTCACCTCGCCGGTCATGCCGACGTCGGATCGGACCTGACGTCCGGTGGCCATCGACACCAGGGCGGTGACCATCGTGACACCCGCGGACGGGCCGTCCTTCGGCACCGCGCCCGCAGGCACGTGCACGTGGATCTTGCGGTCCAGCGCCGCCGGGTCGACGCCGAGCTGCTCGGCGTGCGACCGGACGTAGGACAGCGCGATCTGCGCCGACTCCTTCATCACGTCGCCCAGCTGACCGGTCAGCTGCAGCCCCGCCTCGCCGTCGGTGGACCCGGCTTCGATGTAGAGCACATCTCCGCCGAGGCCGGTGACCGCCAGACCGGTGGCAACGCCGGGCACCGCCGTACGCTCCGCCGATTCCGGGGTGAACCGCGGACGGCCAAGGTAGCCAACGAGATCAGGCTCGTCGATTCTCAACGACTCCGAATCTTCCGCCAGCTTGGTCGTCGCCTTGCGCAGCGCCTTGGCGAGCAGCCGTTCGAACTGTCGCACACCGGGTTCGCGGGTGTAATCCGCCGCGATCTTGCGCAGTGCGGCATCGGTCACCGTGACTTCGTCCTCGGTCAGCGCCGCACGCTCCCGCTGCCTCGGCAACAGGAAGTCGCGCGCGATGGCGACCTTGTCGTCCTCGGTGTAGCCGTCGATAGCCACCAGCTCCATCCGGTCCAGCAATGCCGAAGGGATGTTCTCGATGACATTCGCCGTCGCCAGGAACACCACATCCGACAGGTCGAGGTCCAGATCCAGGTAGTGATCGCGGAACGTGTGGTTCTGCGCCGGATCGAGCACCTCGAGCAGTGCGGCACTGGGGTCGCCGCGATAGTCCGAGCCGACCTTGTCGATCTCGTCCAGCAGCACGACGGGGTTCATCGAGCCGGCCTCGCCGATGGCCCGCACGACCCGGCCGGGCAGCGCGCCGACATAGGTGCGCCGGTGTCCGCGGATCTCGGCCTCGTCGCGCACGCCGCCGAGGGCGACGCGAACGAACTTGCGGCCCAGCGCACGTGCCACGCTCTCACCGAGCGAGGTCTTGCCGACGCCCGGGGGGCCGGCCAGCACCATCACTGCACCGGAGCCGCGGCCGCCGACGACGGCCATGCCGCGTTGGGCGCGTCGCGCACGCACGGCCAGGTATTCGACGATGCGGTCCTTGACGTCCTCCAGCCCGTGGTGGTCGGCGTCGAGGATCTCCCTGGCGGCCTTGAGGTCCGTCGAGTCCTCGGTGGTGACGTTCCACGGCAGGTCGAGGACGGTGTCCAGCCAGGTGCGGATCCACCCGCCCTCGGGGCTCTGCTCGCTCGACCGCTCTAACTTGCCGACCTCGCGCAGCGCGGCTTCGCGCACCTTTTCGGGAAGGTCGGCGGCTTCGATGCGGGCCCGGTAGTCGTCGGACCCGTCCGGCTCACCCTCACCCAGCTCCTTGCGGATGGCGGCGAGTTGCTGACGCAGCAGGAATTCCTTCTGCGTCTTCTCCATGCCGTCGCGGACGTCCTCGGCGATCTTGTCGTTGACCTCCACCTCGGCGAGGTGGTCGCTGGTCCAGTCGATCAGCGCACGCAGCCGCTCGGCGACGTCCGGCGTCTCCAGCAGTCGGCGCTTCTGCACATCGGTCAGATACGACGCGTAGCCGGCCGTGTCCGCCAGCTGAGACGGGTCGGTCAGCTTGTTGACGAAGTCGATGATCTGCCACGCTTCGCGCCGCTGCAGCATGGCCAGCAGCAGCTTCTTGTACTCGGCGGCCAGCGCCTTGGTCTCGTCGTCGGGTTCGGTGTCGGCTACCTCGGTCACCTCGACCCACAGCGCCGCGCCGGGCCCGGTGGTGCCGGATCCGATGTGGGCACGACGCTCGCCGCGGATCACTGCGGCCGAGCCGCCGCTGCCTGCGATGCGCCCGACCTGAACGATCGACGCGAGCACGCCGTAGGTGGGGTAGCGGTCATCCAGCCGCGGGGCGATCAGCAGTTTTCCGCTCTCGCTTGCCTGCGCTGCGTCCACCGCGGTGCGGGCGGCGTCGTCGAGCTCGATGGGCACCACCATCGTCGGCAGCACGATCGGCTCGCTGACGAACAACACCGGCACTGAGATTGCTTCAGACATTCAGTCCTCCAAAGTTAAGCCTGCTGGGCTCAACCCTGAGCGGCCCTCCTTTGTTCCCAGTGCCGCTATGAGCAGGGGACGGTGTTCAAGGAGATCGCCGAGAGCAGAATGTGTCCCCTGCCGTCCCACCCATTTGGGCGATGCCGCGCGAACGCCTGGCCTGGTAAGCACAGACATGGCTCCATGGCGACTGCGCGACTTCCACGAGGACGACCTCGACCAGGCGATCTACGTCTGGGACGAGAGTCGAAACGCGAACGAACCACACCCGGTGTTTCCGCGTTTCCGAGGTCATCTCGGCTGCCAGGTCGGGACAGCCTGCCGTGGTGGCCGTCGTCGGTGACGAGATCGTGGGTGTGGCGGCGGCGCAGCCGCAGGGGGAACGGGCGTGGATATCGCTGTTCGCGCTGAGGAGCCTCTGGCGCAATCGGGGGATCGGTAGTGCGCTGCTCGACGAGTTGGAGATCCGGCTGCGGACAACGGGTGTGCGGCGAATCAGCGCCCTCCTGCCCGACGGACGCCGCCGGGACTGCCGCCATGCAGAACTCGGGCTACTCCGAGCTCACCGGGTTGAGCTACTTCGAAAAGGTCGATCACGTCGGCGCCGCCGACGCGGGTCTGCTGGCCAGTCTCGGGGGTCGGGTGATGCCTTTCGGACTGTGGCAGTCGATGGCCGGGATGGAGACGGAGAAGCAGATCATCGAGCGCAGGATCGTGCTTGCCGCTCGTTGAACCGAACACCGCGGCGGAGTACGGGGTTTCGCCGCCCAAGGCGGTGATTCTGTTCGGCCCGCCCGGCACTGGGAAGACGAGCTTCGCCAAAGCTGTGGCGGGTCGGCTGGGCTGGCCTTTCGTCGAGCTGTTCCCGTCGCGGCTGGCAACGCCCGATGTTGCGATGGCCAGTGCGTTGCGCGAAGCCTTCGCGACCCTGATGGAACTGGAGGCAGCTCTGGTCTTCATAGATGAGGTCGAGGAGATCGCCGGCTGCCGTTCGGGTGTCCCCTCAGATCCCTCGCACGGTGTGACGAACGAACTGCTGAAACTGATCCCGGCGTTCCGTCAACACGACGAGCGCCTGCTCGTCTGCGCGACGAATTCGGTGCGTTCGCTCGACTCCGCGTTCTTGCGGCCGGGCCGGTTCGACTACATCATTCCGATCGGTCCGCCGGATTCGGTGGCCCGGGCCGCGATCTGGAATCGCTATCTGGGTCCGATGGCCGCGTCGGTGGAGATCGACAAGCTCGTCGAGGCAACCGAGATGTTCACCCCTGCCGATATCGAATTCGCTGCCCGCAAAGGCGCTCAGACGGCCTTCGAGCGTGAGATCGAGTTCCGGCTCGGCGATCCCGCCCACACCGACGACTACCTGTCCGCCATCGCCGACATCCGGCCGACCCTGACCGCAGACATGCTGTCCGACTTCGAGGAGGACATCGCGCTGCGAACCCGGCTCTGATCGCGGAATAGCCAGCCGTGGCGCGTGCGATCGCCTTCGCGATCGAACAGCCTCACGACGTCGAGATCGGTGAAATCACCATCCGCCCAACCGTTCAGGGCTAGCCCCAAAGCAGTGAGCCTGCCGCCGGGGTAGCGACAGGCTCACTGGAGGGAGGTGCTGTTACGCGGAGGTGGGTGACGCGCCCAGCACCCGTTGGAGGTCGGGCTTCATCTGCTGGAGCTGCTGACCCCAGTAGCCCCAGCTATGCGTCCCGTTCGGCGGGAAGTTGAACACCCCGTTCTGCCCGCCGGCGGCCACATAGTTGTCCCGGAAGGTCTCGTTGGTGCGCAGCGTGAACCCTTCGAGGAACTGCGCCGCCATCAGGTTGCCGCCCGACGTTCCCGTGTCGAGATCCGACGGCGTACCGGTGCCGCAGTAGATCCAGATCCGGGTGTTGTTGGCGACCAGCTGATTGATGTTGACCATCGGGTCGTTGCGCTTCCAGGCGGGATCGGACGACGGGCCCCACATGTCTTCCGCGTTGTAGCCGCCCGCGTCGTTCATCGCCAGACCGATCAGCATCGGCCACCAACCCTCGGACGGGTTGAGGAAGCCGGACAGCGACGCCGCGTAGATGAACTTCTGCGGGTAGTAGATCGAGTAGGTCAGCGCCGTGCTGCCGCCCATCGAGATGCCGACGACCGCGTTGCCGTTCTGCGACACACCCTTGTTGGCCTCCAGGTATGCCGGAAGCTCCTGCGTCAGGAATGTCTCCCACTTATAGGTGTAGTCCTGGCCGTTGCCCTCCGACGGCTTGTACCAGTCGGCGTAGAAGCTCGACTGACCGCCGACCGGCATGATGGTCGACAAACCTGAGCCGTAGTACCACTCGAACGCCGGGGTTTCGATGTCCCAGCCGTTGTAGTCGTCCTGCGCACGCAGGCCGTCGAGCAGATACACCGCGTGCGGTCCGCCGCCCTGGAACTGGATCTTGATGTCGCGGTTCATCGCATTCGAATGCACCTCGAGATACTCGACGGGCAGACCCGGCCGGGAGAAGGCGCCTGCGGTCGCCGACCCCCCGGCGATGCCGATCAGCGCTGGAATGGCTGCCGCCACGAGGGCGCTGGCCGACAGCCGGCGCACCCACTTGCCTCGAAACTTCTCAATCACCTTCATAACGGCAACCAACCCACCTTTCCAATTACTTGTCACAAGCAATTGCCGTTGCTTTGCGTGCGTTAGTGAAACACCCGCCACATACGTCACACGCGTACCAACACGGGATTGCCAGATCGCGAATGGCTAACGATTGCGACTCGGCCCTGATATCAACGGACCAACCTGCGAAAACGCGTCTACAGCTGGGTGACGTGCCGCGGCGTCAGCTCCTGCAGACATGTCACGCCGAGAAGCCGCATCGTGCGACGGACCTGGTCGGACAGGATCTCGACCGCGCGGTCGACCCCGGCCTCGCCGCCGGCCATCAGGCCGTACAGGTAGGCCCGCCCGACGAGGGTGAACCGCGCGCCGAGCGCGACGGCGGCGACGATGTCGGCCCCGGACATGATCCCGGTGTCGAGCACGATTTCGGTGTCATTGCCGAGTTCCCGCGCGACGGTGGGCAACAGATGAAACGGCACAGGTGCGCGGTCGAGCTGTCGGCCGCCGTGATTGGACAACACGACGCCGTCCACGCCGAGGTCGACAACCGACCTGGCGTCTTCGAGTGTCTGAATTCCCTTGACCACCAGCTTGTTCGGCCATTGCGACCTGATCCATGCGAGGTCGTCGAATGTCAGGGTGGGGTCGAACATGGTGTCGAGGTATTCGGCCACGGTGCCGGGCCAGCGATCCAGCGACGCGAACGACAGCGGTTCGGTGGTCAACAGGTCGAACCACCAGCGGGGGTGAGGCACCGCGTCCAGCACGGTGCGCAACGTGAGGGCGGGAGGGATCGACATGCCATTGCGCGTGTCGCGCAGCCGGGCCCCGGCGACGGGAACGTCGACGGTGGCCAGCATGGTGTCGAACCCCGCCGCGGCGGCGCGCTCCACCAGGGCCATCGACCGGTCTCTGTCCTTCCACATGTACAGCTGAAACCAGTTGCGTCCATTGGGGTTTGCGGCCTTGACATCCTCGATGGAGGTGGTGCCGAGCGTCGACAACGAGAACGGGATGCCCGCCCGCGCCGCCGCGTGGGCGCCCGCGATCTCACCCTCGGTCTGCATCAGCCGGGTGAAACCCGTCGGTGCTATCCCGAACGGCAGCGCGACGCGGCCCCCGAGAACGTCCCAACCGGTGTCCACCTCTTCGACGTTGCGCAGGATCGTCGGGTGGAATTCGATGTCGCGGAAGGCCTGCCGCGCCCGGCCCAGTGACAGTTCCTCCTCTGCGGCACCGTCGGTGTAGTCGAATGCCGCCTTCGGCGTGCGCCGCTTGGCGAGCCGTCGCAGATCGTCGATC
The DNA here is from genome assembly GCA_963813275.1 of uncultured Actinomycetota bacterium. GTDB lineage: Bacteria > Actinomycetota > Actinomycetes > Mycobacteriales > Mycobacteriaceae > Mycobacterium. The sequence goes on from CAWEYH010000014.1 coordinate 2,221,552, forward strand.
GTCAGTGCGGCCGCCAGCCTGCGCTTGGTTCCGTTCAGTTCGGGCTTCTTGAACTGGATCAGCGGAGCCAGCTCACGCGGTTTCGGAATCCGGCGGTCCATCGGTTCCGCCTAGTCGGCCGCCGCCGAGACAGCGCGCCGTGCGTCGGCCCTGCGTTCTTCGATGGCGCGCCCGATATCCTGCAGCAGCAACGGTTTACGTCCGACGAGGTCTTCGACGTGTGCGCGATCGATTTGCAGCACGGTCACCTCTTCCATGGCGTATGCGGACGCTGTCACCGGTTCCCGCGTCAACGTCGTCTGGCCCAGGAAATCGCCTTCCTCCAGGGTACGGACGGGAATCACAGCGCCGCCGTCACCGGTGACGACCAAACTCGCCTTTCCGTTGACGATGAAGGACATCCGCTTGGGCACCTGACCGGCGAACTGCAGCGGCTCGTCGGCGCCGTACCGAGTGATGCGCACATGGGGAAGCAGCCAGTCGTGGTCGTCCTGCGTCAGCCGCATGGTCGGGGCGATGATTCGCAATGCCGTGTCGACTCGCTCTGGCGTGCTGAAATCGTCGTCGGCCTCGTCCAGATGAAGCCCGGCTCGCCTCGACGCGTACCAGATCCAGCGCAGGAACGTCGATCTGGTGACCAAGTCGTCCGCGGGCGAGCGCAACGGAATCGACGTCTTGTACTCGGTGCCACCCGCAGGGGAACTGGACGGCAGGGCGTCCGGACGCAGAAGCGGAAGCGCTTCGGCCGCTCGCGAGAGCATCGTGCACACGTCGTCGGGAGGGTCGGTCACGGAGAACACGGACGTCACGGTGATGGTATGGGCCCCGGTCGGGCGGCTGAGGTTGGTGAACGACGCGGCGGCCAACACCGAGTTCGGCATGATCAACAGCCCGGTGCCGGTGTCGATGTGGGTTGCGCGCCAGTTCACTTCCGCCACCCGGCCACGGGCCGACGGGGTGTCTACCCAATCGCCGAGTTGAAACGGCTGCTCGAACAACACGAACAGACCGGAAATGATCTGCCCGACCGAGTTCTGCAGGGCAAGGCCGAGGACGATCGAGGTGATGCCAAGTGCGGTGAACAGCCGGCCGACGTCGGCGCCCCAGATGAAGGAGAACATCAGCCCGACGCCGATGGCGATCAGGGCGAACCGTGCGACATCGAGGAAGATCGACGGAATCCGCTTCCGCCAGCTGCCTTCCGGTGCGCCCTGGAACAGGGTCGCGTTCAGCCCCGACAGCAGCAATACCAGAACGACGAAGCCGAATACGGTCGCGATGATGCGTATCGGCGTCGCCTCGGCGGAGACCTGAGTGCCCTTGATCAGCAAGATGAGCAGCGCGCCCAACGGCACGATGTAGTTGCGCAACAGGTGGATTGGCCGCGCCAGATAGCTGCCCCGCCGCGCCAGCGCGTGATGCAGTTCGGTCAACACCACCAGCACGAACGGCAGCCCGATCGCCACCCCCGCGGCCCAGTAGAACCACGATGTGTCGAGCAGGCTCGTCATGACGGCCGCTCCGAGAGCCGCCAGATGGGCTGCTCGGTGCCGTCGACCGTGATCTCCCCGGCCGAGACGAACGACCGGCTGTCGCGCATCGCCTCGTACACCTGTGATGTGACATAGATGCCCGGCTGCGGTACGCCACTGACTTGGTAGGCGAGATTGACCGCCTGCCCCCAGAGGTCGTAGGCAAGGCTGGTCCGGCCCACCAGGCCGCTGGAGACGGCGCCCGTGTCGATGCCTGCGCGCAGGCTGAGATCGTTTCCGGTCTCCGTGTTGAAACGCTCGATGATGCGCTGCATCTCGATGGCGAAGTCGACCGTGCGGCGCACGTTGTCCAACCGCGGAACCGACAGCCCGCAGCTGGCCAGGTATCCGTTGTGCAGTGTGCGGACCTGCTCGACGCCGAGATTCTCTGCCGCGGCGTCGAATTGACGAACCAGCTTGTTCACGATCTCGAGCATGTGCTCGGAGTCCAGTATCGGCGGACAACTCGTCGAGGCCCACGATGTCGGCGAAGATCACCGTCACGTTCTTGTGGTCCTGGGCGATGGTCTGCTCGCCTTCGCGATATCGCGCCACCACCGGTTCGGGCATCAGCGAACGCAGCAGCCGGTCGTTTTCCCGCCGCTGCTCGGTCGAGCAGCTCGTCCTTGATGGCGAGATTTCGGCTCATATCGTTGAATGTCGTTGTCAGTTCACCGAATTCATCGCGGGACAATACCGGAAGGTTGACGTCGTAGTCGCCCGCACTGATCCGCTGGGCGCCGGCCTCGAGCCGCCGGATCGGCCGCACGAACAACCGGGCCAGCAGCATCGCGGCCAGACACACGACGAAGATGATCAACGCCGTGGAGAGCACGAGTTTCCTGGTGAACGCCGCTACCGGGGCGAACGCCTCCGACGTGTCGATCTTGGCGATGACGGTCCAGTGCAATCCCGGTATGTCGACCGGGCCGTATGCCTGCAGCGTGTCACGCCCCAGATAGTCGTGCTGCGACCAGGGTCCCGCGCTGTCCTTGTTGCGCCAGCCTGGTGGCCGCGGTGGCCACCGGTTGCACCAATACCGTGGTCTTCTGCCGTATCGAGTCTTGGGCCACGTCGGGCGGCGTGCCCGCCTTGACGACGTCGGTGACGAACTTCTGCGGATCCTCGACGAACAGCCTGGAGTCCGACCGCATCAGGTCGTCCGGTCCCACGATGAACGTCTCGCCTGTCTTGCCCATGCCGGACTCTTCCCAGCGCTTGTCCATCGTCATCAGGCTGTTGATCTTCGAGATGGGAAACTGCAGCGCCATCACTCCGTCCACCCGGCCTGCGGCGCCGACGGGCGAGACCATCCACGCCGTCGGTTCGTCGGCGGGCTGATAGTCGCTGAAGTCGGTGACACCGACGTAGTCGACGTCGTTGGCCTGCATCGCCTTGGTGTAGGCCTCGGTCAGCGTCCCGCCGCGGTATGGGCCGGTCAGGATATTGGTGCCGAGATCGATGCCCTTGTACGCGGTGTACACGACGTTTCCCGCGGGATCGATCAGCAGCGCGTCCTCGAAACCGAAGCGGGTGACGACCCCACGGAAGAAATCGTTGAACCGGGCATTGGCCGCCGACCACGGGCTGCCGTCGTGCGCATCGTCGTTTCGCAGCGCCGCCGTCCGAATCCGGCGAACGGCGCTGTGTAGTTCGCCTGCAGGTAGCGCTGCGCGTTCGACGTGGGCAGCAGTCCCTCGACGTCCACGGTGTTGCCGGTCTGGGCGTCCTCGACCTTGGCGAAGACATTGTTGTAGTAGTTCTCGATCGACTGCTGTTGCGCGGGGTCGATTGTCGAGTTCTGCAGTTGGTTGAACCCTGCGGTGAAAGCGTCGATTGCCTGCCGTGCCGCATCGCCACGCGAATACACGACCAGAGAATTCGTCAAATCGGCGAACTTCGACTGCAGTTGGCGCGTCTGCGATTGACGAATCTCGGTCATCCTGTCGAAGACCGACGCCTGCAATGAGGCACGACCCGACGAATAGCCGATATAGCCGACTACCGCGGCCGACAGCACGCTGGTGATGAGGAGCATCACCAGCAACTTCGACTGAATGCTGACCCGCGACATCACCGGCAGGCGGAAATACCGGCGCTTCAGCGCCGGACCGCCCTGGACGCCGGAATCCGGCTCGACCGTCGTCGGCTCACCGTTACGGCCCGTCGACAAAGGCGGCATGGACGTCCCTTCGCATGAAATCGGCTGCCGGGCGAAGACTATATGGTGAAACTTGGAGTCATCATCACAGTGGAGAAATCGCAATATGCCTGCGACCAACGATCCATATGACCTGCAGCGTTTTGTCGACGCGCAAGAACGCATTTACGACACTGCCATCGGCGAATTGACCGAAGGCCGCAAAAGGAGCCACTGGATGTGGTTCGTATTTCCGCAACTGCGCGGCCTCGGCAGCAGCCCCACCGCGGTCAGGTTCGGCATCTCGTCGGCCGACGAGGCTCGCGCCTACCTCAGCCACGCTCTGCTCGGGTCACGGCTGCGGGAGTGCGCGAGGCTGGTCGCCGCGATCGACGGTCGCTCGGCAGGGGAGGTCTTCGGTTCGCCCGACGACCTGAAGCTGCGCTCGTCGATGACGTTGTTCGCCCGCGCTACGAACGACAACGCCGACTTCGTTTCGGTGCTGGAGAAGTTCTACGACGGCGAGGAAGACCCGGCGACGGTGGCACTGCTCGCGTGACGGTCAGCTCGGCTCGATGATCAGCCAGCCGTGCGGCTCGACCTCGGCCTGTGACAGGACGTCCTGCGGCGGCGCGCCCGAGCCGGCGACGATCCGTCCGCCTCGCGAAACCGAACTCGCTCAGCGACAACGCCATCGGCGCATCATCGACGTTCAGGGCGATCAGCAGCGTGTCTGAATCGCAGCGGCTCGTGTAGACGTACTGCGTGTTGGTGATCGCCTCCGCGGATGTCCTGGCGGTGTGCAACCACGGATGTCTGCGGCGCAACCCGATCAAGTACTGGTGCAGGCGGAATACGTCTTGGCCCTGCTCGTCGACACCCATCAGTGGAGAGGTGAACTCGGGCCGGACCGCGTCGTCGCCACCTGCCCGGTCCTCTTTGATGCCGCGGTACGCCGACTCGTCACCTGCGTACACGCTCGGGGTGCCGCCGATCGGTGAGCAGGATGGCGAGCGCGTGTTCGAGATGCCGAGTGTTCTCCAGCTTGCTGGCGATCCGGGTGACGTCGTGGTTGCCGATGAACGTCATCGGCACGAAGACGTCCAGGAACTCGTTGTGCCGCTGCAGCGCCCAGTCGAGCTCGTGAAAGTTGCCGTCGTTCAGGCTGCTCCAGATCGCCTTCCACAGCTCGTACTGGGTGACCGAGTCGAACCCCGCCTCCTGAACATGGGCGGCGTAGTCGCCGTGGATGACCTCGCCGACGAACCATGCCTCGCCGAACTCCTCGCGGACCCGCGGCAGCACGTGGGCCCAGAACGGGTCGGGGACCGCGTAGGCGGCGTCGAGGCGCCAGCCGTCGGCTCCGCGACGCAGCCAGTGCTTCATCACGTCGACGGTGTAGTCGATGACGTCGGGGCTGTCGTGGTTCAGGGCGACCAGCTCGCCGTGCCCCTCGAACGTCTCGAAGCCGGTGCCTGCGGGGCGGAACCAGCCGGTGTCGTGCCCCGCGAGGGCCTCGCGGTAGCGAGGGAAGTCGGTGCCGACGTGGTTGAACACCCCGTCGAGCAGGACGCGCAGCCCACGCCGGTGCGCTTCGGCGACGAGTTCGTCGAAATCGCCGTCGTCACCGAGCCGTGGGTCGACGCGGTAGTGGTCGGTGGTGTCGTAGCCGTGCGTGCGGGAGGCGAAGATCGGGCCGAGCGCGATACCCGACGCGCCGAGTTCGATTGCGTGATCGAGCCATTCGACGATCCGGCGCAACCTGTGCTCGTCGGGGGTCGGCGGTGGGTCGGCGGGAAATGCGCCGACGAAGCCGAGCGGATACACCTGCCACCAGATCGCGTGCTGGACCCATTCCGGTTCGCTCATGGCCGGAACTTCGCTTCGTACAGGGTCTTCATCTCGTCGGCCAGGGTCGGCGCGGGCCCGTCCACGGCCACCCTCGGCGCGACGGTGGTGATCGGAAGCGCGGCCACGGGTGACGGCGGCGCGCCCCATTCGACGCGCCTCGGGCAGTGCTCTCCAGACGTGTAGACCGTCGTCGCGGCTCGTTGCGCCGGGGTCAGGTTGGCCACCGCCCACTGTGCGATCGCGAACTCCGGATGTCGCGTGGCATCGCCGTCGGAGACCCGGTTGCGGTCCTCGAACAGCGTTCGGCCATCCGCGCTGACCAGAATCGAACCGAACGGTTCGTCGCCGTCCTTCAGCGCCGAGCGCGCGAGTTCGACGCAGCGGCGGAGCCGGTCGAGGTCGTCGTCGCTGATGGACACAGGCGGTGAGTCTACGCAGCCCCGGCTACCGGCGATGGCGGCGTCGTCGACTTCTGGCCGGAGCGCGTCGGATTCGGCGGCCTAACCAACCTCGAGCCTGCACGCACAGGACGCGACGATCGGCACGTCCGCTCGTGCGGCTGCGAGGGCCAACTGTTGCCCGATGATCCCCGCCTCGGCGGTCCGGCCGAGCCGCTGCAGGCACTCGTGGTAGCCGTGCAGGCTCCACACATTTCCCGGGTGCTGGCACGGCCTGCTCAGAGTGGGGTCGAGGCCGAGGTCTGCGGCGTACACCTCCGCCGCCTCCTCGACGCGACCCTGCTCCAGTAGCAGTGCCCCGTACGCGTGCCGGGTAGGTTGCATCCATCCCCACGGTTCGTCGTAGGGGAGGGCGTCATCGAGCTCGATGGCGCGTCGCAGATGCGCGAATGCGTCGTCGAATTGACCTTCTCGGTAGGCGATTTCGCCGTCGAGCATCTCGGCGGCGACGGCGAGAATGTCTCGCGCGGTGTTGTTGAACAGATACCGGCTGTCGGGAATGCGCTCGTATGCGGCCGCGAACGCCTCGCGCTCGGCGTGCGCCTGCGGCAGCTGTCCCTTGGCAGCGTGCGCGACGCCGCGGCCGTAGTGAATGGTGGCGGCTGTCGCGCAGTACAGATCGATGTCGTCGGGCACAGGCTCGCCGATCAGCTCGTCCCACCTGCCGAACCGAACCAGTACGTGAATCCGCAACGGCACGAACGCTTCCAGCCAGTCGGCCATCGGCGGCGACTCGATCGCCAGCAGCTCCGGGGTGAGCTGTCCGGCGAGTTCGTCGGCTGCCTGCATGGCGATCGCCGAGCTTCCTTCGAACATCGCGGAATAGACGATGAAGTGCAGATTGTGTGCTCGGTAGAGCGAGTAGAAGTTGAGCGGCCCCTCGCGTTCGACGAACAGCCGATCGGCTTGCACTGCGGCGAGATTCGACATGACCGAATTTCGATAGTCGCCGCACAACACGTCGATGTGGCTGGCCATGTGCTGTAGGTGACCCGCATCCGGCACGAGGCCCCGCAGCAGATCGGCTGCGGGTAGGGCGTCCTGCGGGGTGGCCGACATCTCCATGGTGTGCAGATACAGGTGCAGCACGCCGGGGTGTCCGCGACCGGCGGGCGTGGTGAGCGCGTCGTCGAGGATGCGCTTGGCCTCCACTACCCGCGATCCGGGCGCCGGGTCTCCGGTCCTGGTGTCCCACAACGCCCACGCGGTGACGTTCACCAACGCGTCGGCGGCCAGCGCCTGCACGTCGATGTCGTCGGGATATGCCTCGGCGAGCCTCACCATGGCGTCGGCATAGCCGGCGTGGCCCGCCTGCAGTGCGTCGACGTCGTCTGCGTCGTCGGTGGGGAAGCGGGCCTGTAGCGCCTCGATCAGGCCACGTTCGATCGCAGAGGCGCGCCCGTTGACTGCCAGGCCGAGTTCCATCCGGGCGCGTGCCAGCGATGCCGCCATGTCGACCGGGTCGAACGCCTCCCACGCCTTGTTGTAGTTGGGGCCGACGGAGTATGCGATGCCCCAGCGGGCGATGGCCAGATCGGGGTCCAGGTCCAAGCGCGCGCTCGAAGCAGCGGATCGCCTCGTCGTGGTTGAACGCGTACGCCCACACCAGCCCGCGATCGAACCAGATCTGCGCCTGCGGCGACGGTGTCTCGATCGGCCGGTGATAGGACCCGAGGTCGAAGTACGGCTCCGCCGAAGTCGCTCCTTGCGTGCGCGGTGCCTCGCCCGGCGAAACGCTCATACACGGCACGATAATTCACCCGTGATGCGGTGGCGAGGATTGCCAGCAGGCACCCCGCCGCACCCCATATCGCCAGGGTCGTCAGCGGGCATCAGGGCACCGTTGCCGCCGAAGTACGAGATGCTGCGCAGCAGCGCGACACCGGAACCCTGCGGGACGATCCAGCTGAAGGTGGAGTAGAAGCCCGACAGCAGCGGTCTGCCGACCGGGCCTGCGGCCGCCGCGTTGCCGACGACGACCAGGAACAAGGTGAGCAACATCGAGGCCACGGTCCCGAACGCCGCTGCCACGCCGGTGACAGCTCCGGCGACAGCCATCGCGTAGAGCCACAGCGCACCGAAGACGGCCAGGTGTGACCGGGCAGTGCGCCGAGCATGGCGTCGACGTACACCGTGACGACACCGGCCAGCAAGGCCGAGTAACCCGCAAGCGTCATGGTGCGCAGCAGAAACCGTCATGGGCTTGCGCACCTTGCCCATGATGTAGCCGAATGCGGTGGCGCCCAATGACGCTCCGATGGAAAGGAAGATGATGGCGTAGAACTCGACGGTGCCGGACGGGTCGGCGGCCGACGTCGGCGCGACGTCCTCCACGGTGGCGGCCAGGCCGCCTCGGCCGCGATCTCGCGGCCGACGGTTTCGGCAGCGGTGGCCACGCTCCGGCCGCCGCCGCCTGCGACGTAGATCTTCATCTGGCCGGTGGGGGTGACGACGAAGGCGGAGTCGGCCTTGCGCTCGCGCACCTGTCGCCGGGCGGCAGCGTCATCGCCAACCTTGTTGACCGCCAATGCGTCCTGGTCCGGATGGCCGTCGACGACCTGCTCGGGAGCAGCGACGGCGACGGTCAGGTGATGCAAGGTCGGCCTGGCGAATGCGCCGGAGTAGCTGGCGATCATCGCGACGACGAACACCGTCAGCGCGATCATCGCGAAAACCATGTTGCGGATCCCGCTTCTTGTCACCTCGGGTGAGGCATGTCTTGCCACGTTGAAGCCTTTCTTGAGTGTGTGAATCGATCAGTGCCCTGCGGCGGCGGAGAGGCCGAGCAGCGCGCCGACGGTGTCCAGTGCCGCGGTGACCCTGCCCCGCAGATCGGTGGCGCCAGGGTCCTCCATCCAGGAGCGCAGCACCTCCATGAACCCACCGACCAGAAAGCGGCTGACCGCTTCCGGCGTCAGGCTGGCGACGGTGGTGACGGCGGGCATGCCCGCCGCGGCGATCTCCTCGCACGCGGGCGCGAGTTCGGCGCGGAATGCGGCAACCACCCGCTGTGTGACCGCGCTCGGCACGACGTTGCGGTACATCGCGCGGTGGTCGGCGGCGAAATCGAACAGCGCCAGGATGCGGGCACCCGGTTCACCGACGAGATCCGCGGTGGCCGACGCGAAGGCAGCACGTGAACGCAAATGCGACGGCGTCGTCGCGGTCCCGGAAGTGTTGATAGAAGACCTGACGGCTGACCTCGGCGCGCGCGACGATGTCGCCGACGGTCAGCCGGTCGACCGGTTGCTCGTGCGCCAACGCGAATGCCGCTTCCCGCAGCCGGGCGCGGACCCGCTCGGCGCGGGGATCGACACTGTTGGAGCGTGCTGCCATATTCGCAGCGTAGACCACTTCGTAGACAACTGACCACGAAAGTTTAGGTAATCTAAGACACCGTTCTCGACCAGGTGTGACGGCCGCGACGTCAGAGGGTGTGCAGCACGGCGGTCGCGACGGCCAATGCGACGCCGATCACGGCTGGAGCCATGTCCGCGACGCGATCGGACGCACGCAAGTGGAATGCGATCGCTCCGATGGACAGCAGAGTCAGCCCGATCGCGGCTGCGATCCCGATCGGCGCCCACAGCAGCCCGATCAGCACCCCGGCGACTCCGGCGAGCTCGAGAGCACCGATCATCCGCCACTGGATCGGCGACACTCCCAGATGGTCACGGATCGCGAGGGACTTGGCGACGCCGAGTAGCTTGATGCTCGCGGCGAAGGTGAAGAGCGCTGCGAGCAACAGCGTCACGACTACGGTGGCGGTGTCCACCACCGCAGACTACGACCGGTGCGCACGCGAGGAGCAAAAAATGCCTCGGCTCAGCAGGAGTCCCGAATGATCCGGTGCGTCCGGCTTTGGACCGGACAGGACGGCGACTCGCATTTCCGCGACGGCAGGCTGGACATCAAGCCGGGACGCAACAACGATCTGGTGTCGGCCGAGATGGCGGCTACACACGCGACCGTCGAGGAAACGGCGGGCGGGGGAGCGCTGGCCTGGCACACGGCTCCGGTCCGCCAACTCGTCGTCACCCTGTCCGGCACGCTGATCTTCACCACCCGCGACGGTGAGGAGTTCACGCTTCGGCCCGGCGACGTGCTGCTCGCCGAGGACACCGCCGGATCGGGTCACCGGTGGCGGCTCGACGGCGCAGATCCCTGGCGGCGCATATACGTGGTTCTGGCGCGCGACGCCGACGTGCCGTTCGTGGAGGCCTGAATCAATCAGTGGCCGGCGACGATATCCGCTTCGTCCACCTCGACGGGGTCCTTCGCACCGGGCAACAATGAGTAGGCGGCGCAGACGATCCCGAAGAACAGGTAGCCAAGCGCCACTTGCGGATTGGCCGCCCACGCCACCTGCGGCGCGTGGATCAGTCCGATGAACGACAAACGCGCCGACGGCCGACGCGACGGCCGCGTAGTTGCGGGCCACGCAGATCGATGGTCCGTTCGGGGTGCGCTACACCACCGGCGGCGACCGGATGGCGTGGGGAAACCCGGTCGTCGGGATCCGCAACCCGATCGCCCCACCGCTGGTGATCCACCGCGACGAATCCGGCGGCGCGTTCACCGATTTCGTGATGGGGCGCCCTACGAGGGTCCGCCAGGCCACGTGCACGGCGGGATATCAGCGCTGGTGCTCGATCACGTCCTCGGCGAGGCGGCGAGCGATGGCGTCACGCCTCGGTTCACCGGCACCATCACCCGTCTGGGCCTGCTGCACGCCGAGGCGCGGATCGACCGGACCGAGGGGGTGAAGACCTACGTCGTCGGCCACCTGTCCGACGACGAGGGCGTCACCGTGGAAGCCGAGGGCGTGTTCATCAAACCCAAATGGGCCCGCAACGAGTAGCGGTCACGACGCCGCGGCGTCTCTGCTGTCGACTGCGATCCCGGCCAGGCTGCGCGTGATGGCGCCGACTTCGGCGACGAGCACGCGTGCCGCGCCGTCATCGGACGTGATATGCGTTGCGGCGTCGCGCAATTGCTGGTCCGCGGCGGCCAACTGGACCGTGTCGATGCTCCACGGTTTGGCCGGCGTCGGTGGATCGCCCCGCAATACTTCGACGTAGTCGTCCACGGCCAGCACGAACTCCCGGCCGAGTGCTGCAGAAGGATGCGGGGGCAGACTGCCTTCCAGCGCAGTGCAGGAGCTGGTGACGGCGTTGAGCGCCGTGCGAAAAGACCTCAGCCATCGTCTCAGCTCCCGCGACTCCATGCGGGTCGCCCCGGCGGCGGCCTCGAAGGCGGAACGCGCCCTGATCGCTCGCTGCCACGCCGCCGAAAGGGCGTCTGCTGGGTGGTCGAGATCGTGCACAAAGGCTTGGATGACCGTTGCGGCATAGTCGATCTCGGTCTTCAGAAGCTCTCCGGCGCGCTGCCGCAACCGGATCAGGGCGTCATCGGGCACCAGCACATGAGCGAGAACTGCGAGCGCGCCACCGATCAGTGCGGCGAAGAGCAGGTCGGCGACCGACCCTGATGCACCGGTGATGTCGAGCAGGAACACGATGCTCGCCGCGAACGCCGCTGTCACGGCGATGTAACCGAATACCGATATCGCGTAAGTGGCGCCGAGAAACACCACCGAGACGATCGCGGCGGCCAACCCACTGGGCTCCCACAACAGTGACACCGCAGAGGCGACCACGATGCCAGCGCAGATACCCGCGACCCGGCCGACGCACCGCGTGTAGGTGTGGGCCGTCTCCGGTCGTAGGACGAGCAATACCGTCAGCGGAATCCATTGGCCCTGTGGCACTTCGGCGATCCGGGCGATCGCGGCTCCTGCCGCCGCCGCACCGGCGAGACGGACGGCATGGCGCAGTATCGGCGAGGTGAGGCTCAGGTGCCGGTACGCTGTCTCGAACCCCGCCTTCAGCGCCGCCGCCCAGTCGGACAGATGGCGCCGCCCGAAGCGCAGCCCGTCCGCCCGATGCAGTTGCCGTGAAAGGCGCTGCGCCACCGATGCTTCCGAGACGGTTACCCCGGCGACGGCGGCGTCGACGCTCTTCAGCGCATATTCCCCGTCACGTCGCGCGGTGTGACTCTGGGTGGCGATCGCCGCGAGCGTGTCCGCGGCCGCTATCAGCACGTCACGAACCGCCTCGTGCTCGGCGGCCTTGCCGCGAAATGCCGTCAGCGTCTTGGCGATCTGCTCCGGCAGCGCGTGCCAGTCACGGTATGCGGGCGCGCGGCGGCCGGACTGAGTGTCCTTCATGCTGAACGCTTCCTTCAGCTCCAGCAGTTGGGCGGGGTCGACCTGCGCAGTGGGGTCTGTGGCCAGCGATCGCGCATCCGCACTCAACGAGCGGTACACCTTGATCAATGCTTCGCGCTCGCGCCGCCAACGTCGTGGCGGCCACACCGAGATGAGCGCCGCCTGTGTCAGACCCGCGATCACGGCCAGAAGAGCCGATGCGGCGGCCGCCAGGGCGTGCTGCGGCTGCTGGATGACGAGAAGAACACCCGCTGACCCCGCGATGAGCCCGGCGGGCGCACCGACCGCCCAGTGCATGCCCGCGAAGAAACACCACAGCGCCACCGCGGCCACGAAAACGACGCTGTAGGAAGCGGTCAATCCACCGACGAGCACCGCGGCACCCAGTTCCACCGAGACGGCGAGGACAATCGGTATCCGGCCGAGTGGGTTGTCCTGCAGCGCGATGGCACCCGCGACGGCACCCGCGGCCGCCACGGAGGTCGCCGCACCGGCCGGACCCCAGTACAGTGCGACGGCTGCAACTATCAGCACGCCGAGCAGGCTGCGGGCGACCGCGCCGTTGTCCGGCAGGTGCAGCCGCAGCCCGAGGCCCTTGCTCACCGGAACATTCTCACCCCATCGCCGTCGCGTCCGGGGCAAGCTGACATGTCGATGTGTCGGTTGTTACGCGCGGTTGAAGCGCTCTCGCACCTCATCCATCCGCGCCCGGAGCTCATCGGCGGTGAACGCCCCCCGGTCCAGCAGCTCGTGCGCGGTCACCACGACCGACCGGGCATGCACCGGGAAATCCCGATACGTCGTCTCACCCAGTGCGTCCTCGGCGTTTCGGCGCTCCAGATTGTCCAACGTGCCACGCCACGACAGGCACTCGCAGGTCGCCTGCATCGCCGACTCCCACGGATCCGGTCTGCGCTCGAGCTCGGGCAGCGTCGACGCCCGCCGCGAACCCGGATCGAGAGTGTCGAGCAACACGTCGTAAGGGTGTCCCGTCACGCGTTGACCTTGGCGGCCGACGGCGGCCCTGAGGCCGTCCAATCCACTTGCGGCAGCGCGACGCCGATCATGGTGTCCCGGGTGATGATCGCCTCGAGCTGTTCTTCCGTCCACCCTTCGGTGCCTTCGGGACGCATCGGCATGACCATGAACCGCGACTTCTGGTTCGAGTCGTGCACCCGCACCTCCACATCGGGGCCGAAATGCAGCCCGAACTCGGCGAGCACTTCGCGCGGCCAGCGCACCAGCCGGCGTCGGTAGTTGGGCGTGCGGTACCAGTCCGGTGACATGCCGAGCACCGGTCGGGGGTAACACGAACACAGCGTGCACACGATGACGTTGTGCACCTCGGGGGTGTTCTCCAGGACGTAGAAGTAGGTGTAGTCGCTCGGGGTCCCCACACCGGTCGGGTCGAGCCAGTCGATACCCACCTCCTTGCAGGCCTCCGTGCCGTCGGCGAGCAGCCGCGCCTTGAACTCGGGGTCGGTCCACGCCTTGGCCACCAGCTTCGAGCCGCCGCTCGGGCCGATCGACTCCGCCCACTCGGAGAACCGCCTGTGGTCCTCCTCCGAGAACAACCCCTTCTCGATGGCGAGTTCGCGCACCGCGCGCTCCAGGATCTCGAACTCGCTGACCCCTTCGGATGCCTGGATGGGGTCGTGCGCGCCGTGATCGTGGTTGTGGTCGTGGCTCACTTCTGCTCCTCCTTGGCCGCCTCGAGCCAATGTTCGGAGACCTCGGTCTCCAGGGTGTCGATGTCGAACCCGGTGTAATTGGGCCAGAGATCCTTCTGGCGGAAACGCACCACGTAGAACGGCTCGAACCGGCCGTTGTGCTCGGCGTCGTCGCGGCCCCACGCTTCGTCCTCCGGGATCACCCACTCGGGTCGGTACTCGACGACGGTGCCGGTCTTGCCCCGGGTGAACGCCTGTGTGCGGGTGTGGAACAGCGTGGTGCCGTCACGCACCGTCACGCGGTCGCCGATTGCGTATTTGTATTCGGTCACGCTTCGTTCTCCAATCGCGCGCGCACCTCATCGATCTTCGCGGTCAATTCGTCGGGTGTGATCAGCCCCTTATTGATCAGTACCTTGGCCGCGACCGTCGCCCATCGTGCGTAATACGGCAAACCGAAATAGAGCGTCGCGCCGAGGTCATTTTCGGCACGCCTGCGTTCCTCGGAGTTCCACGCGCCACGCCACCCCAGGCATTCACAGGTCACGTAGGTGTTCATCTCCCACTCCTCTTCTGCCTTCTCTTTGAAGGGCAGAGGGAGGTCGATCTGGCCGCCCACGTCATGCAGCACGTGACGAAGCGCCGCGTAGAGCTCGTTGGAAATCTCGTACGGCGAGTCCAGCGGCTCGCGGAATACCGGTGCGAGGTCAGCTACCCGCCCCGATAGTGCGTCGAAACTACGTGGTGGGGACATCGATACCTCCAGTAATTAACGCTGTGAAAAGTCAACGGCCTGACCGAGACTGATGCCGATACGCGCATTTGGAAATTTATCGGACCGCATGGCCTTCGCGAGGCAAGAACGCCGAATAGGCGCGTCGGCTAGGTTCGGGTGGTGGAAAAAGTCATCCTCACTCTGCGGGGAGTCGAGGCCGACGATGCATGGTGCGCCAGGCTGCGCGCCCAAGTCGCCGCCGACCTTCTCGACATCGGCCTTCCTGGCCTGGCGATCAACGTTCGCGACGCCGAGGTGCGCGACTCGCTGATGACGTTGACGACGATGGACCCGCCGGTGGCCGCGTTGGTCAGTGTGTGGACGCAGCAGTCCTACGGCGAACAGGTGCGTGCCGCGACGACGCTGCTGGAGAAGGAGTGCGCAGAGGTGGCGGCGTATCTCGTCACGGAATCGGTGCCGTTGCCGCCTCCCCAGACCGTGCCCGGCCAGCGCACGGCGGGACTGGCCAACGTCGCGCTGCTTCGCAGGCCCGCAGATCTCGATGAGGCGACCTGGCTGACCCGCTGGCATATCGACCACACGCCGGTGGCGATCGAGACCCAGTCGACATTCGGCTACACACAGAACGCGGTCGTGCGGACGCTGACTCCCGAAGCGCCGACGATCTCGGCGATCGTCGAAGAGCTTTTTCCCGCAGAGGCGATATCCGATTTGCACGCGTTCTTCGGTGCGGCCGACGACGATGATCTGCGCAACCGGATGGAGCGCATGGTCGCCAGCACCGCAGCCTTCGGGGCCAACGAGAACGTCGACACCGTGCCGACGAGCCGATACGTCTACCGAAGCCCGTTCAACGACGAAAGGCCCAAGGTGTCGCGATGACCAGCCTGATGTTTATTCTCCTGCCGTGACAGGCGCACGCGAGGAGTACAAGTAGATGCTGCAGATCAGTGACGAAAACCGGGTGCGGACACTCACCCTCGATCGACCGGAGGCGCTCAACGCCTTCAACGAGGCGCTCTACGAGGCCACCGCAGCCGCGATCCGAGCGGCGGCAGACGATCCCGAGGTGGCGGTCCTACTCCTGACCGGCAACGGACGGGCGTTCAGCGCGGGTAACGACCTCAAAGAGATGCAGACGCGCATCACCGACCCGGCACTGGCCAACACGGGCAGCCACTTCACGTCGATGATCGACGCGCTGACCGAGTTCCCGAAGCCGTTCATCTGCGCCGTGAACGGGCTCGGAGTCGGCATCGGCACAACGATTCTCGGCTATGCCGACCTCGTGTTCATGTCGTCGGAAGCTCGGTTGAAGTGCCCGTTCACCAGCCTCGGCGTCGCACCCGAGGCCGCGTCGTCGTATCTGTTGCCGCAGTTGATCGGCAGGCAGAATGCCGCCTGGCTGCTGATGTCCTCGGAGTGGGTGACGGCCGAAGAGGCGTTGCGGATGGGTTTGGTATGGCAGGTCTGCCAACCCGAGGAGTTGTTGCCCGAGGCGCGCCGACACGCCGAAATCCTTGCGAGTCGGCCGATTCCGAGCCTGATGGCGGTCAAGCAGACCATCGCAGAGCCGTCTCGCCCGGGGATCAAGGACGCGACCGTACGCGAGAACGCCCACTTCGCCGAGTTGATGGGCGCCGCGGCCAACGCCGATGCACTGGCTGCCTTCACGGACAAGCAGGGGAGGGCGGGCTCGTGACGCGGTCGTGCGCAATCTGCGTTTCAACGAGATGTGTGTGACTAGCGGCGCGCAGCCGAATGGGTGCCGTTGTTCGCGAAGTGCGCTTCGATGATCGCCCGCACAGTGCGCCTGCACCGTCCGCACTCGGAGCCGGCCCCGCAGGCGGCCGCTACTTCCTTCGATGTCGCGGCGCCGTTGGCAACGACCTCAGCTCACCACGTGGCTGGTGACTCCGGTGCAAAGGCAGACGAACATCTACTGGCCCATCAGCTCTCGTCGATGCTCATGAGATGGGCGAACTTGCCGACGAACTGCGAGGGGTAGGCGCCGAAACCCGCCTTCGTCATCCACTCCGCGGCGGCATCGGGGTGATCGATCCAATGCCGGGCGTTGATCTCGTTGTCGATCTCCTGCAGGATCATCACCTCGCGTCCGTCGTCGAGCGCGCGATACACCCAGATCTTGCGAACACCTCCGCGCTTGAACCGGTCAAGCCCGTCGTGCACCTTGATCCATCAAGTCCGACACATCGTCGACCGACGACATGACACCGACCACGATCCGGCCCGACGTGGTCTTCAGGGGACGGCTCGTAGAGGTCGATCTTCTCGACGACCTCACCGCCGAAAATCGGTGGAATATCGTCGAGACCGGCGATATCGAACCACTCGAACATGGCAGGGGAGCTCAACACGTCACGAATTGAGTGGGCGTGCCGAATTCCTATCGTCACCAATACTCGGCCGGGTTCCCATATCGACGTGTATACGACGACATGGTGGGCACCGATCGATGCCAAATTGTCGCGGCGCTTACTGAGCCAATGCCACATCACGTCTATGTCGTCGACGCGAAAATCGCAGGCGAGAATGAATGAGTGCAAATCGTACTCACCCATCGCTTCGCCTCGATCCACCGTGCGCGCCAGCCTGTTAGCGCAGTCTAACCTTAGTTCGGTCAGGCGGTCCAGACGGGTAACGAGGTCTCCGCAACCGACGGGGCGAAGTTCGTTGTCGCAACACGTGAAACACGCGACGCATCCCTGAAGAGGGCACTGCGGACCGTCGCCTGCATTAGATTGTGATCGAGCACGACCAGCCCACCACACCGACCACGCGCACGGCGCCAAGGAGCCACCATGCAAGGGGATCCCGACGTTCTGAAATTGCTCAATGAGCAGTTGACGAGCGAACTCACGGCCATCAACCAGTACTTCCTGCATGCCAAGATGCAGGAAAATTGGGGCTTCACCGAATTGGCCTCCCATACGCGTGCTGAGTCATTCGATGAAATGCGGCACGCGGAGGCGATCACCGACCGCATATTGCTGCTCGACGGGCTGCCGAATTACCAACGGCTTTTCTCGTTGCGGGTGGGCCAGACCGTTCGCGAGCAGTTCGAGGCCGACCTCGCCATCGAGTACGAGGTGATGGCCCGCCTGAAGCCCGGCATCATCATGTGCCGCGAGAAGGAGGACGCGACGACAGCGAACCTCTTCGAGACGATCCTCGCCGACGAGGAACTCCACATCGACTACCTCGAGACGCAGCTCGAGCTGATGGGCAAGCTCGGCGAGGAGCTCTACCTGGCTCAGTGCGTCTCGAGACCGCCGGGCGGCACCTCCGCAGTCGCGTCAGCGGCGTTTCGCGGTCGCGACGCGTGAACCCTGCTCCGCGGGCCGCCGTAACTTTTGTAGCCTGTCTAACGATATGGCTCAGGGACGGTCGTCTCCGACGAAAGGCAGGTATGACGAGTCAGGCACCGACGGCCGCAGTCTCGGATCCGGAGTCCAGCAGCGCCGGATCAGCCCGCAGCGCCGCAACCTCATCTTCGTTGCGGTGCTGCTCGGCATGCTGCTGGCCGCCCTCGACCAGACGATCGTGGCCACCGCGCTGCCGACCGTCGTCGCCGACCTCGGCGGTGCCGGCCACCAATCCTGGGTCGTCACAAGCTATCTGCTGGCGTCGACCATCGTCACCGCGATCGTCGGCAAGCTCGGCGACCTGTTCGGCCGCAAGGCGGTCTTCCAGGCGTCGGTGGTGTTCTTCCTCGTCGGCTCGGTGCTGTGCGGCCTGAGCGGTTCGATGACCATGCTGGTCGCATCCCGCGCACTGCAGGGCATCGGCGGCGGCGCGATCATGGTGACGGCCATGGCCGTCATCGGCGAGGTCATCCCGCTGCGCGACCGCGGCCGCTACCAGGGTGCGCTCGGTGCCGTGTTCGGCGTCACCACTGTGATCGGCCCTTTGCTGGGCGGGTTCTTCACCGACCACCTCACCTGGCGGTGGGCATTCTGGATCAACATCCCGGTCGCGATCGTCGTGCTGCTCGTGGCGGTCGCGGCCATCCCGTCGCTGGCGAAGATCGGTCCGACCCGTCATCGACTACGCGGGCATCGTGCTCGTCGGCCTCGGCGCCTCTGGGCTCACCCTGGCCACCAGCTGGGGCGGCAGCGAGTACGCATGGGGCTCGCCGGTGATCATCGGTTTGTTCGCGGCCTCCTTCGTCGCGCTCGCCGTCTTCGTCTGGGTGGAAACGCCGTGCGGCCGAACCGATCCTGCCGATCCGGCTGTTCGCCAGCCCGGTGTTCACGGTGTGCTGCATCCTCGGCTTCATCGTCGGGTTCGCGATGCTCGGGCGCGCTGACATTCCTGCCCACCTTCATGCAGTTCGTCGACGGTGTCTCGGCGACCGACCTCCGGCCTGCGCACGCTGCCGATGGTGGCGGGCATGCTCATCACGTCGATCGGCAGCGGCAACATCGTCGGCCGCACCGGCAGGTACAAGGTGTTTCCCGTCGCGGGCACGGCGATCATGGCGGTCGCGTTCGTGCTGCTGTCCACAATGAACGCCGCCACGCCGACCTGGCAGCAGTCCGTGTACCTGTTCGTGCTCGGCACCGGGATCGGGTTGTGCATGCAGGTGCTTGTGCTGGTCGTGCAGAACACCGCCAGCTTCGCCGACCTCGGCGTTGCGACGTCGGGCGTCACCTTCTTCCGGACCATCGGAAGCTCCTTCGGCGCAGCGATTTTCGGCTCGTTGTTCGCCAACTTCCTCGCCGGCCGAATAGGGCCCGCACTGGCCGCGAGCGGGGCGCCGGCCGCGCGCGGCGCAGTCGCCGCAGGCGCTGCACGCGCTGTCGCCGGAGATGGCAGCGCCCGATCGTCGACGCCTACGCCGACTCGCTCGGCACGGTGTTCCTGTGCGCGGTGCCGGTCGCGGTCGTCGGCTTCGTCGTCTCGCTCTTCCTCAAAGAGGTACCGCTGCGCGAGATGGACGCGGTGTCGGCCACCGACCTCGGCGAGGGCTTCGGCATGCCGAGCACGGAGTCGCCCGAGAAGATCCTGGAGGTGGCGATCGGCCGGTTGATGCGAAATACGCCGGAGATCCGCCTGCGCAGCATCGCCGGGCAGGCCGGCTGCGAATCGGACGTGGCACTGCTGTGGGCGCTGATTCAGATCTATCGCCAGAGCCAGGTCTTCGGCTCGGCGCGGTTGACCGATATCGCGGAGCGCCTGCGGGTGCCGCGCGAGGTCATCGAGTCGACGTTCGACCGCCTTGTCGAGTGCGGCTACGCGCTGCGAACCGGCGATCAACTCTGGCTCACCCAGTCCGGCGTGCGCCAGGTGGACTGCGCCTCCGGCGCTCTCGTCAATCGCATCGTCGACAAACTCTCGGCGTCATCCACCTTCGAGGGCCGCCCCGACCGCGACCAGGTCGAGGCGGCGCTGGAGCGCATCGCCCACCAAGTCCTGGTGCAGCGCGATTGGGACGATGACCGAGCGGTTCCGGCGACGGCCGCCAGATGATCTAGCTGCGAGTACCCGACTCATTCTAGAACGTGTTCCACTTTTTCCACCCTCGGCGTACGATTCCGGCCATGAGCCGAATCGGACCACTTCGCCGACGACGACGCCGCCGCCTGGGTGGTGAAATCTCCCGACATCGGAGTCGCCATGGCCGGGTTTCACCAACGCGGTCTACACGAAGAACCGGCTGCCGATGCGGGTCCGCGAGTTGGCCCGGATGGTCATCGCGCTCGACAACGAATGCGTGGTGTGCCAGAACACCCGCGACTCGGAGGGCATCGCGGCCGGCGTCGACGAGGACCTGTACGACCACGCGGCCGAATGGCGGACGTGGCCCGGTTACAACGCGCAGGAGCGGATCGCGGCCGAGTTCGCCGAACGCTTCGCCGCCGACCACACCGGCCTGCGCGACGACGAGGACTTCTGGGAACGCGCGAGCGAGCAATTCAGCGACGAGTTGCTGACCGACCTGGCGCTGTCGTGTGCGATGTGGCTGGGTATGGGCCGGATGCTGCGCACGCTCGACATCGGCCAAACCTGCAAGATCACTTTGTAAGCCCCGGCACTGCAGCGGCAGAATGGCTGTCATGGCAGCCAAACCCCTCGCCGCAGCGGCCATCGCCCAACTCGAATCCGATGGAGTCGCCACACTCATCGGCACTGTCGTCAATGCCGCCGGGCTGACGCACGCCAAGACCATTCCGCTGCGGCGGATGGGCGCGTTCGCCGACCCCGGCCTCGGCGCCAGCCCGGTCTGGCATGTGTTCGCCATCGACCAGACGGGTATCGCGTTCGGCGACACCACCGGCGTCGTCGGCGATCAGCGAATCCGCATCGATCTGGGGGCACTCCGCATTCTCGGTGACGGATTGGCCTGGGCGCCAGGCGCTTTCTTCGATCAAAGCGGCGCAACCGGATCCCTACTGCAGTCGCGGGACGCTGGCCCGAATCGAAAACAGGCTTGCCGAAGCCGGCATCGACGCGCTCGTCGGCCATGAGATGGAATTTCTCCTCGTCGGGCCTGACGGCAGTCGGCTGCCCGCCCACCTGTGGGCCCAGTACGGGCTTGCGGGCGTGCTCGAGTTCGAGGGATTCGTGCGAGACGTGACCAATGCGGCGACGAGTTCGGGCGTGTCCATCGAGCAGTTCCACCCTGAGTACGGGATCAACCAGTTCGAGATCTCACTGACCCCGCAGTCGCCCATCGCCGCAGCGGACCAGCTGCTGCTGATGCGAATCATCGTCAGCAGGGCCGCGCGACAATACGGCCTGCGGGTGAGCCTTTCGCCGGTGCCCTTCGCAGGCAGCGTCGGTTCCGGTGCACACCAGCATTTTTCGCTACGCAAAGGCGACACACCGCTGTTCTCCGGCGGAACCGGCGCTCGCGGGATGACCCAGGAGGGGGAGTCGGCGGTTGCCGGGTTGGTCGCCGGTCTCGCCGAGGCAGAAGGCGTGCTGTGCGGCTCCATCCTGTCGGGTCTCCGCATCCAGCCTGGACACTGGTCCGGCGCATACGTCTGCTGGGGCACCGAAAACCGTGAGGCCGCAGTGCGATTCCTCGTCGGCGGTAACAGCAACCCGCACGGCGCCAACGTCGAGGTGAAGGTCATCGACCCATCGGCCAACCCGTACTACGCGACGGCGACGATTCTGGGGCTTGCGCTCGACGGCATCGAACAGAAGCTGTCGCTGCCTTCGGAGGCCACCGTCGATCCATCCAGCCTCACCGACAAGCAACGTTCCGACGCGGGCATCACGGTGTTACCGACGAGCCAGGCCGAGGCCATCGACAACCTCGACCGCTCCGCCCGGATACGCGACATCCTCGGCGAATCGGCAGTCGATGCGATCGTCTCGGTGCGGCGTTACGAGCAGGAGAACTACGGGGAACTCGGCGACGATGAACTCGCCGAGAAGTTCCGCATGGCCTGGAGCCTGTGAGCGTCGTCAGACCAGCCCGGTCGCGTCGAACACCCACGACGTGTCGGCTGACGCGAAGCCGTCGGTGAACGATTGCGGCGCCTGGGATATCAACGTGTTGAAGTCCGAGTAATCCTTCCAAAGGGTGATCTTGTCGCCCTCCACGCGATGCACCGATACGAACGCCAGCCGAACGGTTTCCCCGCTGTGCCAGCCCCAGGTTTCGGAGTGCTCGTACATGACGTCGACACCGTTGCTCAGCAGTAGGCCATCGTGGTTCACATACGACGACAACGACTCCAGTCCGATTTTCAGTCGTGCAACGATGTTCTCGGGCCCGCGGGCCGAGACGGCAGGCATCGGCATGTCGACGTACAAACAATCGTCGGACAGAAAGGTCTTGACAGATTCCCAGTCGCGGTCGGACAACGCCTTCCACATCCCGAGAACCACTTCACGAACGGTTGCTTCGTTGGTCACCCCGTCAACCTAAACCCAGCCGTCGGGCTGTCTGCCATCGATATCGGTGAAACCGTAGTCGCGCGCCAGGTCCGCAGACGTCACCGACCGCTGATTCCAACGCGCGCGGTTCTCGTCGGCGGCGATCGCGGCGATGCCCCTTCCTACGTATCGCGGCGACTCCGACCCGGCGAAACCCGGCGGAGCGGTCGGCAGGCCGCCACCTCGGCTCGGGTCGAGTGCGGTGTGCCAGTTCTCTTCGGCGACACCCCAGTTGTCGAGCATCATCTCCGAGCGAAGCCACCCCGGTGTGACGGCCACCGCAGCCGCGCCGAACCTCTCCAGTTCGTGTCCGTGCGCGAACGCAAGGCGGTTCACCGCGGTCTTGGCAAGGTCGTAGAAAACCGACAGCCGGAAGTTCTCGTCGTTGTACTCCCGGGTGCCGTCGGTGACCTCGACGAGCAGGCCGCCCGGCCGCTCGATCAACAGTGGGTGCAGGCAATGCGAAGTGATCAGGTGGGTGTCGACGCCCAGCCGGAGGATCCGCAGGCCGTCATCCAGATCGTGCTCCCAGATCGGCCTGTTCCATGTCGGGGGCGGACCCTTGAGCACCTCCGCGCCCCAGATGTCGTTGACCAGGATGTCGATGGCGCCGTAGTCACCGCGGATCCGGTGCGCGAGCGCGCGCACCTCGCCGGCATCGAGGTGATCGACCTGAATCGCGACGCCCTCACCGCCGAGTTCGTCGACCAACGCCGCGGTCTCCTCGATTGTTTCGGGACGGTCGTAGTCGGACTTCTCGTGGCCCGACATGGAGCTGCGCCCCGTGCACACGACCGTTGCGCCCGCTTCACCCAGTGCCGCAGCGATTCCCCGGCCGGCGCCGCGCGTCGCTCCTGCGACCACCGCGACCCGCCCGCGAAGAGCCTTGGCGTCCGGTGTCCAATTCATCATCGCCAGTATTGCGCGTCAGGCGACGCCGTTACCGAGGTTCAGCATCCTGGCGCATACTCGCGAGGGTGACTCCTCTACAGCGATACATCGCAGAAGAAATCGCAACCGACCATGTCGACGGATTGCTGTCCAGGCGCGAGGCGTTGCGGCGGATGGCGCTGCTCGGGGTGGGCGCTGCAGCAGCGAGCGCGCTGATCGCCGCATGCGGCGAGAACAAGCAGAAGACCGTGAGCGACGGCGCCGGCCACCTCGACCGAACCCGCCACCGCAGGCGCAGCCCCACCGGGATCGGAGAAGGCGCTGCCCACCGCGCCCATCACGTGGCCTGGGCCGCAGGGTGAGCTGCAGGCCGCATGGGCGGAGGCGCCCAACGCCCGCGGCGGCGTGCTGGTCGTTCACGAGAACAAGGGCCTCAACGACTGGGTGCGGTCGGTGGCGGGCAGGTTCGCCGGCATCGGATATTCAGCGCTGGCCATCGATCTGCTGTCGGCGCAGGGCGGAACCGCGAAGTTCGCCGACCCCGCGCAGGCCACTGCGGCGCTCGGCAATATTCCGCCTGAGCAGCTTGTCGCGAACATCAAATCGGGTGTGGGCGAGTTGCAGAAACGCGTACCCGAAAAGAAGCTCGCCGCCGTCGGCTTCTGCATGGGCGGGGGATTGGTCTGGCAGCTGCTGGCCTCGGGAGCGCCCGAACTTGCGGCGGCCGCTCCGTTCTATGGCCCGGCCCCCGACAACCCGGATTTCGCCGGCTCGAAAGACGTTGCGGTGCTTGGTTTCTACGGCGCGCTGGATCAGCGCGTGACGTCGACGGAACCGGTGGTCAAGGCGGCGCTGGAGAAAGCCGGGCTGGTACACGACTTGGTGACGGAGCCGGGCGCCAATCATGCGTTCTTCAACGACACCGGCGACAGGTACAACGCGACGGCTGCCGCCGACGCATGGCAGCGCCTGCAGGACTGGTTCGGCAAATACCTGCTGTGATGTCAGGCCGCAGCGCGCCAACCGGATCCGCTAACGCAGATGCGCGCACCTGAGTCTTTCGACTCGGGTGCGCGCATCGCGGTGTTCCGAAGGCGCCGTTACGAAGTCAGCACCCCTTGGGGTTCAGGCAGAGTCCCTTGATCGCCGACCCAGTGCCGTTGAAGCTGAAGTAGCTCTTGTCGCCGGTGCCTGGGGCAACCACAATGCCCCCGAACGGGGTCTTCCCCGGTGTGCCGAAGATGCTCTTGGAGGTGACGTTCTGGCTCACCGGCGCGGAGCTGCTCGGCTTCTTCGGCGAGAACAGATTGTGCAACACGCCGCCGTCCGCGTTGGCGGTCCCCGCGCCGACGCCGACGCTGAGAATTGCCGCGGTCGCCGCCGTCACACCAGCCAGACCCGCAACCTTGCCGATTCCGAGGCCGCCATCCCGCTCACGACGGTGCTTTCCTACATAAGTCATTGGTGATCTCCTTTTGCCAGATGCATGTGTGGGATTAGCTGTTCCACCCGCGGGACACGGTATAGCACCCCTGTCGAAGTTCACGAAGCTTCACATGAATTCGAGGTAGCCAGACGATGACAAATGCGTGGTGGCGATGGCGGGTAGCGGGAGCCTCGGAGTTGCTGTCGCCGCGACCGGTGCCTTGCCGTCCCGCGTCCAGAGAGTGGAATACGATCCAATGTCCGGCATCCAAGGGTCGCGACGAATATGCTTGTATTGCAGGCTAATTCAATCCCTCACGTGCGCCGAGAACGAGCATCCACGCGCACGAGGACGTCGAAAGCCGACGCAGGCTCGCGTTGCCCAGCCGGTTCTGGGTGCCGACGGAAGTTCGCTCGCCCACCGCGCGAGTTCACAACCAGAATAGCCAGAGCATGCGGGCAGCACCCCGGTACCTCGACCATGGATCACCGGTATGGAGGCAGGCGCGAATGTTAACTCACCGCGGCGAGGACCAGTCCTCCGCCGCGTTTGCTGTTTGGCAGGCAACGGAGCTACCGACTGGGTGGGCTCCGCCCGATCAGCGCTTCATCGGCAACAATGCGCCGCTCGAGGTTTGGCGAGTGAGCGTCACCAATCTCCGGCCGCGTTTGTAACTGACCGGGCGTTTGCCATCGGTCAGGTTGGCAGCAAATTTTGACTGGCGGGCCAGTTTGGCAACCGACCTGACGACCCATCAGCGGTGGTATTGCTTCAGGATGAGGTACTGCGCCGTTGCCTTTTTGCGGGCGTCATCTTGTTGCTCCGAGGAGGTTTGGAAGGCGTACCGGCCGGCGAATGCATAGCAACGGAACCGTTGTGATATCTGGTCGGTATTCATATCCGTGTCAACACATTTCGCCTTCGGCAGGCCGACGACACCCTGGATTTGTGTGGCTCCTGCTGCGGAGGCATGCGCTGCCAACTCGTCGGCGAGATGTGCCGCGGCGGCAGAGTTTCGCGTCTGAAACACCATTGATTCGCGTAGTGACACGGATTCGACACCTGCGTCTTTGAAGAGGGCGGCCGACTCCATGGGATCGGGCTGGAAATGAAGTGCCGCCCGCGCGGAGTACTCACCCGCACCAGCACCGAACACTTCGGCCTTCGCAGGCAGCGTATTGGCCAAGAGTCCATTCGTGTCGAAGGACAGGCTGGCGAGCCGTGACGGGTCGGTCGCGACGAACCGATCAATCCGCGGGCCCTGCAAGTCAAGGGTTTTCGCAACCAGTTCGGTCGCCGTCACGACAGACTTGTTGGTCTGCACCCACTGATACAGAACGTAGGGACCGTGCGCCGTGAAACTTTCGACGATGACACGCTGACGCATGTCGTACGCCGATGCGGCTGCGTCAGAATGGCGCGGAATCGACGTGGGCACCTCCGCCGCATTGGTGGCGGCCAGTGCGGCAGCAGTCGCACTGGCGGCTCCTCCATCCGGGAATCGCATCACCAGGTTGACCAGGGATGTGCCTGGGGCAGAACCGGCTTCGGAATCGCGCGAACTGGAGAAGCCGGCAACAAAGTGGTGCGACGCCAGAATCTTGGCACGCGATGAACCAAGGTCGGCTCGTAGGGCTTCTGCGTTCTCCACGGCTCCGGTGTTGAACGGTCTCAGGAGTCGCAACTCGGCATCCACCTCGCTTGCGATGACCCACCGCGTCTGCCATCCGCTATCCCTCGAGGACGGCTCCGGTACCGACGCGCGGGGCAACTGGTAAGGGGACAGCCACAGTCGGATAACTTCCGGGATCAAGCCGATCCACCGTGACGCCGTCAGAATTCTGCTGGTCGGAGGGCTCGACCGATGTACCGGCAACTGTCGATTCACAGCCGGTTATGACAAGCGCTGCGGCCATCGCCAACGCGCTCGCCCACACTCGGGTCTCGCGCGTCACCGTGGTGGGGACTGCGCGCCCGGCTCAGGCGTTGGCTTGGGCAGTCGCACAAGCCATCTGAGTGTCGTGCGCGTTCTGGTTGAGGTCAGTCGCCGTCGTGTTAAGGGTGTTGCCGCCACCTCGTACTCCCATAAC
Organism: uncultured Actinomycetota bacterium; assembly: GCA_963813275.1. Taxonomy (GTDB): domain Bacteria; phylum Actinomycetota; class Actinomycetes; order Mycobacteriales; family Mycobacteriaceae; genus Mycobacterium. The sequence continues at coordinate 2,248,489 of CAWEYH010000014.1, forward strand.
AAGGACGAGTTTCGCGGCGTTGAAGGACCACGAGCGCATAGGCGACGTGACCTCCGGCGGCACGCCCGGTACGCCGGACGCAGAGAGCGCCGCCGCGGCCGCTTGCTTCAGGGCGGTCCTGCCGGCGAGATTGGCGTTGCTGACGGTCTGATCGTCGTAGTTCACGTAGTTGCCGCTGCCTGCGCTGAAATCCGCGAAATCCTCATAGTTGATCGCGGCGTAATTCACTGCTTTGTTGAACAGATCGCAGGCATCCCTCGTCGGGTCACCGGAGGACTGCAAGGGGGTTGCATCAGGAACCGCTCCCTGAGGCGCACCGGTGGGTCCCAGCGGCGCACCCGATGCAGCAGCCGCATCGGAGACAACGCCGGGTGCAGCGGCGGCTTCCGGAAAGGTCCCGGGACCGGGGGCCGGCGGTTGCGGCTGATCAGGGCCAATCGGATCCGCGGATGCGATCGGGCACACCGCAACCCCAACGCCGAACGCAACCAACGCAGTAGCCACCGTCCGCCCACAATCGTGAAAAGACCTCATCGTTTCCTTCCAGATAGTTCGGTCGCGCTCGCCCCCGCCGTGGAATCGGGATTGCGAACCGTACCGGCGAGTCTGCACGCCGCCCGTCTCGTCCGCCGGGTCGCCGCCGCTGTCTACAGCCACGCAGGTATCGAAGGTCAGCTCCGGGACCGATCGTCGGTCGGGCAGCTTTCTGAATCGTGAACGGTTCCCAAACAGCCGGTGCCCCAGAGCGTTCTATTGCGTGTCATCGACAGCGCCCTGCCGCGGCACCTCGGGACACTGCGATCCGGAGACGCCCGGTAGATGGGAACCGGGTGCTAACTGTTGGCGCTGCGTTCACCGTTTGGACACTCGCTCCCTTAAAGATTCCACAGGACAGATCCCGTGGGGACTTCGGACGAGGAGAGGCACCAACGCGAATGTTTAATCGTTTTGCCACGCTGGCTGCTGTATGCACGCTGGTCCCGGTCGGGACGGCTCCGCTGGCTCTCGCGGACGATCCACCTCCGGCGGTACCGGTCGGCGACGCCGCCCCGGCCCCGGGAGGTCCGGGACCGGCTGGACCTGTGCCGTCCGCGGCCCCCGGCGTCTTGAAGACGCCCGATGGCTACACCTTGACGGTGTCGGGAAACGCCGAGTCAATGGAGCCGGTGGCGGCGCTGACGGGCGCGCCGACTTCACGGGAATACCTTGTGGACGGCTCGTTCTCCGGATCGGTGACCGGTTCGGGTGGCCCGAAGCTGGCCGGCGGATCCCTGGAGGCCGGTTACCAGATCGGCTGCGGCATTTCCCAGGACGACATCGAGAGCGTTATCTCGGCGGGCATTACGCCGAAAGTCGGAATACCGGTCCTCAGCGGCAGCATCCTTCCGATTACCATTTCGCCATCGCTGAGCTATCAGATGAAGATCGACCTCAAGCCCGGCACAGTCAATATCGTTCCGGTCGACAAGAAGACGTTCAAGGGCACCAGCCCGAAGATCAACATCACCGGTCTTCGCGTCAAGTTCGACCAGTGCGCGGGGGCGTCCTTCATCCGGTCGTACGCGACGCTGACCAGCTCAACGGATGACACCGACGACGTCGTCACCTACATCGGCGTCACAAAAATGGTCTGATGCCATAGGGTTTCGCCAGTTACTCTGCTCTGGCGCAGTCAAGTCTGTCCACGATGCATGCCCCCCGCGAATGGCGAGGGGCATGCATTTTTTCTTGCGGGGACTCGCACCGTGGGCGTCGACCACAGCGGGCGCCATATCCAACCGCAGCCGCCGTCTCCGGTCACCGCGCAGGCCCGCTCTCGCCATGCGCCCTCGCTCACGCCGAAGGCGACGCCGCGACGACCCGGGGTATTAACCCAAAATTGTGGTTCCTCGGCGCGCGTGAAGTTTGCCGGCGTGTTATAACGCCCCGGTTATCTGCGAGACATGCGGCGCCCCAGATCGCTTAGTGGTCGGGAATCGGGCGTGAACTGTTGGTGCTCCGTTCACCGTTTCGACACTCGGTCCCTTAAAGATTCCACAGGACAGATCCCGTGAGGAATCGAACGAGGAGAGGCGCCAACACGACATGTTGAATCGTTTTGCGACACTGGCTGCAGTTTGCATGCTGGTCCCGGTCGGGACGGCTCCGGTGGCGCTGGCGGACGATCCGCCCCCACCACCGGTGATTCCCGCCGGTGACGCCGGACCCCCGCCGGACAACGGTGTTGTCGCTTCCGGCCCGCCCGGAATTGCGAAGACTTCCGATGGGCGGACTTTGACGGTGGTCGCCAAGGACGAGACGCAGCTGCCGGTGGCGCCGCTGACAACCTCGTTGTCGTCGCGCGACTGGCTGGTCGGCGCCACCTTCACCGGATCCGGAATGGGCTCGGCGAAGGGCGGGTCGATGGAGGTTGGATATCAGATCGGCTGCGCGATCGAGATGGACAAGATCAAGCTGAACGGCAGCATCGGCATCGGCACCAACGACTTCGGGCTAAGTACCGCCGGTGTGTTGGGCCCTCCAACTTCACTCAGCTTCCCGATCCAGGGCCAGGTCGAGGTCGAACCACGGCCCGGCACGATCACCAACGTGGTCGTGGACAAGAAGTCGTACAAAGGCAATTCGACCCGGGTCACCGTGAAGGACATCCATGTCAAGGTCGACAACTGCGTCGGCGCGTCGTCACTGAGGTCGTACGCCATCCTGACCAGCTCGAACGGTGACACCGACGACGTCGTCGCCTACTACGGCGTCACAAAGGTGTTCTGAGTCCGAATGACTCGTCTCCACGTGAGCTCTCCTCGGGTAACGGTTCACCATCATGTCGCGGCTGCCTTGGCGGCGGGCATGCTGGCGGTCGGTGCTGCGGTCGCCTTCTCGGCGACCGCAGCCGCCGATGAACCGCCACCCGTACCGCCGGCACCCGCGGATCCCGCGCCAGCGCCTACGGGTTTCCTGCCGCCCGCTGGGACGCTGCAGAACTTCCTGCCTCAGGGAGGGATGGCGCCGGGGTCGGGATATGACTTCCTGTTGGGCCAAGCGCCGCTTCCCACAGCGCAGGGCGGCCAGCCCACCCCGGTTATCGTGGGGGCCGACGGCGAACCCGTGCCGGCGCCCCAGGCGCCGACAATTGTGGACCAGCAGGCCATACAGGCCCTCAAGCCGACCAATTTCGCACTGGCGGGCCAGGGTCAGCAGTCGTTCTACAGCAATACGCCCGCCGCGCCGGACGCACCGCCACCTGGCTTCCTCGAAAACGCCAAGGGAGCGCACGGCATCTGGAACTACCAGATGGGCAAGATAGACCCGTCCCTGCTCGGCCAGCCGCTGCCGGGGACCGCACCGCCGCCCGGAACAAACATTCCGCTGGGCGTTGCGGACTTCCTGCCGGATCCCGCGGCTCCAGGGGCACCTTTGCCTCCATGGGCACCGCCGCCTCCGCCGCCACCTGCCGGGTGACCGAAATCGTCTGAGGCGCAACGCTCGACGAGGCGCGGGGCGTTGTTCATTGGCAGTTAAGACACCAGTTGAAGAGGCGTCGCCGATGGCACAGACGTGCCGGTTCTCATTCGAGTCATGCGCGTAGCACAGGTCGCCAACTTCTATGGGCCACGCTCGGGCGGCCTGAAGACGGCCGTCGACCGGCTAGGCGCCGAGTACTGTGCGGCGGGCCATGAGGTTTTCCTCATCGTGCCCGGCCACGAACCCGACTCGGTCGATCTGCCATCCGGCGTTACCCGGATCTCGCTGCCCGCCAGGCGGATCCCGTTCACCGGCGGTTACCGTGCGGTGTTGCCGAAGCCGGTGACGACACTGCTGGAAGACCTCGACCCGGACGCCATCGAGGTGTCCGATCGGCTCTCGCTCCGGTCGCTGGGCAGTTGGGGGAGGCGCCACGATGTCGCGACTGTCATGATCTCGCATGAGCGTCTGGATCGTCTTGTCGCACAGGTCTTTCCGCGCCGCATAGCCCGTTCGATCGCAGATTTCGCAAACCGCAGGACGGCCGCGAACTATGACGCCGTGGTGTGTACGACGGCATTCGCCCGCGCGGAGTTCGACCGAATTCACGCGCCGAACGTGTTGACCGTACCGCTCGGCGTCGACCTCGATCAATTTCACCCGAGCCGACATTCGGAACTGATGCGGCAGCGCTGGGCGCGGCGCGAACAACTACTCCTGGTGCACTGCGGGCGCCTCTCGGTCGAGAAACACGCACACCGGAGCATCGACACCGTTGGCGCCCTGCGTTATTCAGGCGTGGACGCGCGGCTCGTCGTGGTAGGGGAGGGGCCCATGCGAGCACGGCTGGAGCGCCAGGCCGCGCGGCTACCGGTGGACTTCACCGGGTACATCGGTTGCCGCGACACGGTCGCGACCATCCTGGCCTCCGCCGACGTGGCGCTGGCACCTGGCCCCCACGAGACCTTCGGCCTTGCCGCGCTGGAGGCGTTGGCCTGCGGCACTCCTGCCGTTGTATCGCGGACGTCGGCGCTCGCCGAGATCCTCACCACGGACAGCGGCGCGACGGCTGACAACGATCCACGTGCGATCGCCCATGCGGTGTCGTCGATCCTCAGCAGGCCAGAGGCGCTGCGGCGCACCAATGCACGCAGGCGTGCCGAGCAATTCACCTGGCCACGGGCGGCGGCAGGCATGCTCCAGGCGCTCGGCGCGGTATAGGCGCTCCCTCGATGCAGGCGCTACGTTTTGCAGATGACGGAAGCGACCGGCGGCCGGATCGACACCGAGCGGTCGCGAACCCTGTGGTTCGCCCTGCTCTTGACGCTGGCCAATGGATTCCTCGATGCGCACACGTACATCGCCCGCGGCCACGTGTTCGCCAATGTGCAGACCGCGAACGTCATCTTCTCCGCGATCCATGTGGCAGAACGACAATTCTCCGCGGCGTTGGCGCACGTGTGGCCTCTGCTGGCTTTCATCGCGGGCATGTTGCTGGCATCGCACATCAAGTCCGGACGCATGGAGCAGATGCTGCCGCACTCACTGCGATGGACCATGGGCGTGCAGGCCGCCGCCCTCGCGGTCATCGGATTCGTACCCGCATCGGTCGACCACACCTTCGTCACCGTGCCGATCTCGTTTCTCGCCGCGGTGCAGATCGGCCTGTTCCGCAATATCGGTGACCTGGCGTACCTGCCCGTCGCCACCACCGGCAACCTGATGCGTTTCATGGAGTCGGCATACGACGGCCTGGTGGAGAAGCGGGCAGAAGCGCGTCGCGCCGTCGTCGTCTACGGCACCTTGATCGTCGCGTTCGCGGGCGGGGCGCTCATCGGCGCCATTGCCACCGACGCCATGGGTGTGCGTGCGATCTGGCTGCCAGCGGGATTCCTCGCGGTCACTCTCTGCCTGTTCATCGTCGAAGAACGCGAGTGGATGAGGTAATGGAATAACGATTCGGCTGAACCGAGTCGGCCTCTAGATCGTGTCGCGGTAAGGGCTAAACAGTTAGGGGTCAGAATGAAGAAAATCGGTATGTTCATGGCGGCGGTGGCGCTTGTCGCGACGTTTGTCACCGCGTGCGGCGGATCAAACGGGACGACCAAGACCACGGACACCGCCGCAACCTCGACCGAGGCTGCGACAGGCAGCAGCAGTCCGGCGGCAACTGCGGGCGCGACGATCACGATCGAGAACATGGCATTCGGCGAGCCGCTCACGGTCGCTCCCGGCGCTGAGGTCACCGTCGCCAACAACGATTCGGTCGAGCATTCCGTCACGTCGGACACCTCGGGCGCCTTCGACGTCGAGGTCGACGGCCATGGGAAGAAGACCCTCACCGCCCCGACCCAACCCGGCACGTATCCCTTCCACTGCAAGTATCACCCGAACATGAAGGGCACGCTGACCGTCAAGTGACAGGCGTTTAGCGGCCACCGACCGCGGGCATCCGCGGGCGATGGCCAATCGGCGGGACGGTTCAGCCGCGGTGCTGTTCGACATCGACGGCACCCTGATCGACTCCAACTACCTGCACATCCACGCATGGTGCCGGGCGTTCAACGACGTCGGCCTCGCTGTCGAGTCCTGGCGCACGCATCGATCGATCGGCATGGACGGGTCGAGGCTGGTCGAATTCCTGACCGGTGACGCCGAGGACGACGTGCAGGAGCAGGTGAAGGATCTGCATTTGCGCTACTTCGAGGAGTCAGCACCACTGCTGCGCCGGTTGCCCGGTGCTCGCGAGCTTCTCGAACGTATTCACTCTCTAGACCTCCAGATCGTCTTGGCGACGTCGGCAAGCGAAGACGAGTTGTCGCTGCTGCGCGATGTGCTCGACAGCGACGATCTGGTCTCCGCGACGACGTCGTCGAAGGACGTCGACGTCGCCAAGCCCGAGCCGGGAATCATCGAAGTAGCGCTGGACCGGGCTGGAGTCGATGCCGACCACGCCGTCTACGTCGGCGACGCTGTTTGGGACGTCGTCGCATGTAAGAACGCCGGGGTCCCGTCCATCGGTGTGCTCAGCGGCGGAGTGTCACGCGAGGAACTCAAAAGCGCTGGCGCCGAGCAAGTTTTCGACAACACCCGCGAGTTGTGCGAGCGGATCGCCGACTCCAGGATCGCGACATTGCGGGTCTAGCGGGGCGTCCAGGCGACGGGCAGCCGCTTGATGCCGTGGATGAATGCGGAGTGCAGTCGATCCGGCTCTTCGGTCGCGGTGATGTCGGGCAGCTCACGGTGCAGCTCTTCGAACGCGACCGTGATCTCACGGCGGGCGAGGTTGGCACCCAGGCAGAAGTGCGCGCCTCCGCCGCCGAACCCCACGTGCGGGTTCGGATGGCGGCGCACGTCGAATGCCCACGGGTCGGTGAACTTCGACTCGTCGCGGTTGGCCGATCCGTACCACAGCGTGACCTTGTCGCCGGCGGCCATTGCCACACCACCGAGCTCGACGTCGCGGGTGGTGGTGCGGCGCATGTAGGCCACCGGCGACGCCCAGCGCACGATCTCCTCGACCGCCGTCGGCGCCACCTCGTCGTAGTTGTCCCACCAGTCGTCGCGTTGTTCGGGGTAGCGGCTCAACGCGAGGACACCGTGACTGATGGCATTGCGCGTGGTCTCGTTGCCCGCGACCACCAGCAGGATGAAGAACGAGGCGACTTCGGCTGACGTCAGCCGCTCGCCGTCGAGCTCGGCCTGTACCAGGCTGGTGGTCAGGTCGTCACCTGGTTTGCCTCTGCGTTCGTCGGCCAGTGCGGTGGCGTACGCACCGATGTCGACCGCGACCTTGAAGAACTCCTCGAAATCCGTGGCGATGTCGGGATCGCCGAAACCCAGGATGACGTTCGTCCAGTGGAAGACCTGCTCGTGGTCGCCTTCCGGGATGCCCATCAGGTCGCAGATGATCTGCAGCGGCAGAGGGCCGGCCAGATCGGCGACGATCTCGCCCTTGCCGTCGGGATTGTTGTTCACCATCGCCGAAACCAGCCGCCGCGCCCGGTCGCGCACCGAGTCCTCGACGAGGGCCAGCACCCGAGGCGTGAACGCGCTGCGGACGATGTTGCGCAACCGGGTGTGTCGCGGGTCGTCCATCGCGATCATCGACCCGAAGTACTCGGAGAGTTCAGCGGTCTGGTCGCCGATCGTGATGCCCCCGGCCGAGCTGAAGATCTCGGGATGGCGGCTGGCGTAGAACACGTCGTCGTAGCGGGTGAGGGCCCAATGGCCCGCTCCTGGAGTGAACTCCTCACCTATGAACGGACTCGTGAAAGGAGATCGGCGCCTCGCGGCGCAGGGTCGCGAAAGCGCCGTCGCGAACGTCGTCGTCGAGGCCCCAGAAGTCCCACGAGCCGAGGTCGATGTCGGACAGCGGCACCTCAGCAGGGGCGGCACCGTTCACCCGGGTCGAAATACCCACGTCGCGAGTCTACGGGCGACCTTCGTGGCCGGACCGGCCGATGCTGCGCCGCTTCTCCTTCATCTCCGCCTCGAAGACGTGCCGCGCCCCCTGCTGCAGCTCTGCACGGACGCGCCGCTCATGGTCACGGAAGATCGACCAGTAGTTGTCGTCGAACTCCTCGACGACCTGAAACGTCCAGCGTCCGTGCAGCACATTGCGCCCCACCAGCTCACACTCGAGCCGGTCGGCGACATCGTGGTGGCCCGCAGCCCGCAGCTTGTCGCAGGCCTCGCCGAGCAGCAGGTCGGCGTGGCCCATCGAGCTGGTGAAACGAGTACAGGTGGCCGCGGGCGCGCTCGACGAACTCCAACGCCTCAGACACCGAACCGGCCGCCTCGACCGTTTCGTCGCTCACGCCGTCCGGACGCCTGCCCAGGTCGGCTTCCGAATCCGCAGGCTTGCTCACAGGGTCGAGATACCCCGGTTTGCCTACCCGCAATCGCCTGCGCACGCGAAGCCATGCGTGGTAGCACTTCAGTCGTGCGCAACCCACATGCAGGCCAACCCTTTACGACGTCGGACGACGAGATCGCGGAGGCTTTGCTCGACGTCAGCATCCCGACGCTGATGCTGTCGCTGGTGCACATGTCCGGCGACGCCGAGCTGATCCGCGGCCACCTGAAGCCGGCAGGCCTGTTCCTCAACGAGGTGCAGGGCTACATGTCCGAGGAGGACAAGGCCGCCGTCCGCAAGATCGCGCTCGACGTCATCACGGACTACCGCGACCGCGGCTGCCCAGAACCCGAGCCGATCAGCGCCGAGCTGCTGCACGAGATGATGAAGTGGCTGGTGTGTGAGCCGGTGCCCGACGAGTACGTGCCGATGCTGCTCGAGGAGATGGAACTCGACGGCCGCGACGCACGACTCGTGCCGCCGGCAGGGAAGGCCGATGCGGGGGCACTCCCGCTCGCGGGGATTCCCGGTCGTCGTCATCGGCTGCGGTGAGTCGGGACTGCTGGCGGGGATCCGGCTGAAGGAGGCCGGCATCCCGTTCACCATCGTCGAGAAGAACGCAGGCGTCGGCGGCACCTGGTACCAGAACACCTACCCCGGCGCGCGGGTCGACGTCGGCAACCACTTCTACTGCTACAGCTTCGAGCCGACCGATCAGTGGACGCACTTCTTCGCCGAACAGCCCGAGCTGCAGGCGTATTTCGAGCGCGTGATGGACAAGCACGACATCGGTCGCCACGTGCTGTGGCAGACCGAGGTCACCGAGGCGTCCTGGGACGACGACACCGCGACATGGACCGTTCGCACCCGCGACCGCAGCGGAAAGACGACAGAACTGTCGGCGCGTGCGGTGATCACTGCGGTCGGGCAGCTCGACCGGGCGCACACCCCGACGATCGAAGGACAGCAGAACTTCGCCGGACCGACATTTCACTCCAGCGCGTGGGATCACTCCGTCGACCTCCACGGCAAGCGGGTCGCCATGATCGGCGCAGGAGCCAGCGGCTTTCAGATCGCACCGACGATCGCACCGGATGTCGAGCGCCTCACCGTGTTTCAGCGCACCGCGCAGTGGATGTTCCCCAATCCGAGTTACCACGACAAAGTCGGCCCCGGTGTGCAGTGGGCACTGAAGCATCTGCCTTTCTACGGTCGCTGGTACCGCTTTCTGCTGTTCTGGCCGTGGTGCGACAAAGGGCTCGACGTGGCGCGCGTCGACCCGGATTATCCGGATCAACAGAAGGCGATCAACGAGGTCAGCGAGGTCACCCGGATCATGTTCACCGACTGGATCATCAGTCAGGTCGGCGATGACCCCGACCTACAGGCGAAGGTGGTGCCGGACTATCCGGCGACCGGCAAGCGCACGCTGCAGGACAACGGCAGCTGGCTGAAGACGCTGACGCGCGACAACGTCGAACTCGTCCGGACCGGGATCGACCACATCGAAGCGGACGCCGTCGTCACCGAGGACGGCACCCGATATCCAGCCGACGTCATCGTGTACGCCACCGGGTTCGAGCACACCAAGCTGTTGTGGCCCATGACCATTCGACGGCCGAAACGGCGAGGTCCTCAGCGAGCGCTGGGGTGAGCGACCGTCGGCCTATCTGGGCATCACGATTCCCGACTACCCGAACTTCTTCTGCATGAACGGCCCCGGCACCTGGCTGGCCAGCGGCGGCAGCCTGATCTTCCACTCCGAGTGCCAGATGCGTTACATCACACAATGTCTGGAACTGCTCATCGCGGGCGGACACACGACGATGGAACCGACTGTCGAGAAGACGACGGACTGGCACGAACGCAGCCAGGCCGAGATGCGCACGATGGTGTGGTCACAGCCCACGATCAAGCACTCGTATTTCAAGAACAGCTTCGGCGAAGTGCACACGCTCAGCCCGTGGCGACTCGTCGACTATTGGGCGTGGACGCGTGAACTCGACCCCGACGACTTCGTCATTCGCTAGAGGTCAGTTCCCAGCCCATGTTCTTCGCGAACGTGCGCGCATCGTCGGAGATGGTGCCGAGTTCATGGCTGCGCTGGATGTACCCCTGCAGCATCACCATGAAGTTCATCGGGTTGTAGGCGTCTTCCTCGTAGCTCCACTTGTCATCGCCCGCGTACTCGAGGACGGTGATGACCGGTGCCCCGTGGACACTGCCGTCGCCGGGGTCCCTCATGGTGTTGATGTTCTTGAAGATGACCCAGCCCTTGTCGGTGTCGATCGAGTACCACTCCACCGGGTAGGACGGCATCTCACTGCCGGGGAACGTGTTCATGGTCGATACGATCCACTCGCGGATGTTTTCGCGCCCCTCCATGTTGCCAAGGGCGTGCTCGACGTACTTCGCATCCTCGGTGAAATGGTCGGCGTAACTGGACCAGTCCCACGTCTTGCCTACATCGACGACGGATTCCTGATATCGACGCCAGGCGTCCTCGAGTTCGTCGCGTGACCATTGCCCCATCACCAGACTCCTTCGGCTCGCAGCGGAAAACGCCGAACCTCGTTCTATCAAACGGTGCAGGTTCGCGACGTCGAATCAGGACACGGTCAGGGTGCGTTCGTGCGGCCAGATGACGTCCCACGGCTGCCGTTGTCCAGAGAGCGCGTACGCGCGCATGTCGTCGCCGATGTCGGCAACCTTCCGCGACGTGTCGAAGTAGGGCCGAAGCGGCCCGGGGTCGCGTCCGACGTAGAGCACGGTGTCGCGTTCGGCGGGCGGCGCGGTGAAGTAGCCGTAGCTGCGGCTGAGGCTGTAGGCCTCCGGGAGCCGGTAGCGGTCGGAATAGCCGTCGAGAAAGGCGGCGACGATGTAGGACTCACCGACGATCGCGGTGTGGTCCTGCTGCCCGACGGGTAGCGCGTGGTAGGCGTCGGCGGTGCGCCGGGCAATCTGTTCGCCGACAGCGGATCTGGTGAGCGCGACGGAGAGAACCAAAGCGCCGATGGCGAGGGCGGCGCTGAACGCGGCGGCCGACCAGGCCAGCCAGCGTCGACGGCGACCGGCTTCGCGGCGGCGCTGCAGCCCGAGCGCTCCAGCCGCGGCCATCGGCGCGTACAGGCCTGCCAGGTAGTAGGGACGGCCGGCGGTGGCCACGAAGATCACGTAGAGCACCACGAATGTGACAGCGAGGAAACGGAATTCACGCAGTTCATCGTCGCGGAACAACCTCCACAGGCCATACCCGAGGAGTGCGACCCCCAACACGCCTGCGAACAGGATCAGTTCGACAGCGATGCCAGGGCGGCCGCCGTACAGCGCCTCGGCCTCGCCGGCCACCACCGGCGCCATCCGCAGTTGCGGCCAACCGTGCACCTGCTGCCACACCAGCGTCGGGGCGGCGATCGCGGCCGCGATGACGGCACCGGCCCACAGCATCGGCCGCCGCAGGAGCACACGCGGGCCGACGGCGGCCGCCGCGGCAAGCAGCACCAGGCAAAGCAGCAGGACGTGGAACTTCGTCATGGCTGCGACGCCCGCGACGACACCCAGGGCCAGCAGCAGCCGGTCGTCGCGCAGCCTCACCCACCGAACGAGCAGCCACACCAGAAGCAGCCACTGGGCGGGTTCCAGGGAATACGGAGTCAACCAGTGACCGGCCAGCGTGACCCACAGCCCGGTCGCCTGCGCTGCAGCGGTGAAAACCTGTGCGCGCCGGTCACATCCGAGCTCCCGGGCGATGAGGCCCGCTAACACGACCGCGCAGCCGGTCGCCACGCAAGCCGGCAGCGCCAGCACCAGCTGAGACCCCGGCGCGGCCCAGTCCGTCAATGCTGCCAGCGCAGGTGTCAGCGGCGGCTGATCGGCCGATCCCCAGTCGAGGTGAAAACGGCCGATCGCCAACATGTACACCTCGTCGAACCAGTAGCCACGGCCCAAAGTGCTTGCCGCACAATGGCAAAGCGCAACGATAAAAGCCATCGTCACAACCGGGCCGGTGGCGAACGGAGCGATGTGTCGGTCGGTTGAGGTCTGGACGGCGGTGGAGGTCACGTACCGCCACGATACTGTCGGGCCATGGCGTTTCGTGTCGACCCTCAGGTGAAGGAGCAGATGGCTCGGCTTCCGGAGGCTCCAGAGGACGACCCACCGGTCGGCGATGTCGAGACGCGGCGGATCACCGGCCACCGCATGTTCGACTTCATCGGCGCCACCTCGGCGCCGATCGACGGCGTGGACATCGACGAGTTCTCGTTGACCGCGAAGGACGGCACAGAGCTCGCCGCAACCTGGTACCGGCGCTCGACGGGCGAGCCGCCCGGCAGTGCGGTGCTGTACCTGCACGGCGGCGGCATGATCTTCAGCCTCGACCACATCGGCCAGATGTACGATCTCGCGGCACGCCGTTACGTAGCCGAATCCGGGGTACCGATGCTGGTCGTCGACTATCGCGTCGCACCCGAGCATCCGCATCCGACCCCCGTCGAGGACTGCTTTGCCGCGCTGGAGTGGCTCGCCGGAAGGGGAACCGAACTCGGTTTCGATCCCGCCCGGCTCGCGGTGATGGGCGACAGCGCCGGAGGCGGGCTGGCCGCCGGTGTGTGCCTGATGGCCCGTGACCGGGGCGGTCCAGCCATTGCCCAGCAGCTGCTGATCTACCCGATGCTCGACGATCGGCCCGTGCCACCAGACCCGGCGCTGCTGGGGTTCCTGACGTGGACATACGACGACAACCTCACCGGCTGGGGCGCGCTGCTCGGCGACGAGGCCGGCGGTGCAGACGTCTCGCCGTACGCGGCGCCGGCCCGCGCCGCGGACCTTGCCGGGCTGCCCGACACCTACATCGACGTCGGTGACCTCGACATCTTCCGCAACGAAGATATTTCCTACGCGCGCAGGCTGTCCGACGCCGGGGTGCCGACGGAGTTCCGCCTGCATCCTGGCTGTCCACACGCGTTCGAAGCGCTGGCGGACGCTGCCGATGTGTCGAAGCGGGCGCTCAACGACCGCATCCGCAGGCTGCGGTCCCTCTAACCAGCCAAAGGTAACGGCCACCCTGTGGCGGCCCGATAACCGATTCAGGGGGTCAAGGCTTGCCCCGACGTCGGGGTCAAGCAAGCCAAGGGAATGAACAGAGGCGTATTCGGCGTCGAATGAGGTGGGACGAGTTCGGCGTCGTGCGTCACCCAGCTAGGAGTTAGAGGATGAAACTGACCAAATCAGTGGTCAACGCCATCGTCGTCGCCGCAATCGGCTTGGGGGCGGCCGGCCTTGGTACAGGCGTGGCGTCTGCGAAGCCGGGACACGACATCGACAATCCGTGCTTCCCGTTCTGCGAGAACCGCCACGACGGGAACGACTTCCAGCGCGGGAACTTCGACAACGGGCCCGGGAACTTCGACAAGGGGCCCTGGTGGGCCGACAACCGCCATGACTGGTGGGACGACCGCCAGGGACCGCCACCGTGGGGCTGGGGCCCACCGCCGGCATACCAGTGGGCCGGCGGCCCGCCGCGGCCGTTCAACTACTGGGGATACGACGTCAACCCGGTCTGGGATGACGGCTTCCACCAGTGGGGCATCTGGCTGTTCGGCCTGTGGATACCGATTTTCGGTATCGGCGTCTCGTAACGGATTCATGGCGACTGCCGCCTTGCCGACATGGCGAGGCGGCAGTTGTCATTCGGCTCCTTCTGAGGGCGCTTCGACGACCGCCTTGATCCGCTCGAGCGTCTTACGCATGTCGCGGATATTGCGCCGCGTGCGGAGCTGTCCGCCGAGCACCGCGAAGATCTTAGTGAAGGCGCCGTCTTGCATGCGGAACGACTCGGTGACGTCCGTGCCGCCGTCCGCCGGCGTGAACTGGTAGTGCCAGTTGTTCACCGCCCTGTCGCCGATGAGCACCGCAAAGCCGAATTCGCGGCCCGGCTCGCAGGCCGTGACGCGGCACGTCGTCCAGTACACCGGGCCGATCTCGTTGCGCCGCACATGGCCACGGAAGCGGGCACCGAGCGCCGGGCCCGTCGCACCGTCCAGCCATTCGGCCTCGATCACCTCGGGTGAGAACTTTCCGGTATTGCGGACGTCGGCGACGATGTCCCAAATCTTCTGCGCCGGCGCCGCCATCGGAACCGTTACCGATGCCTGCATTGGGACCTCCTTGAAGTTTCCGCCGCTAACGTTAACTGTCGGGCCGCACAGAAGAGCCGTGAACGTCGTCATACAGCAAGGCCATCCGATCGAGGAACCACACCTTCCCCAGCATCTGAATCGCCAGTCCGAACGCAGTGATCCAGATATCGAGCACGATCAGTCCCCAGGCCCAAAACGGGACTCCGGCAGCGCTTATCACACTGGGCACGATCGGCGCGATGCGGTGGCGCCGCGGTATCGGCGATTCCTTTCGCGCTGACCAATATTTCTCGCCGAGCACGGACCGCGACGCCCAGCTGTCCGTCGACGTGACGTCGCCATGCATCGGCACCGGTGAGGCCGAAAGCGGTGGCCAGTCGGCCGTTGACCGCCAACACTCACCTCCGTCCGGTTTACGAGTGCGGTGAACCGAGGAACGAACAATCCCGTGTCAAATAGTGTTACCGCACAGGTCTGTCCGCCGTGAGCCGGACGCAGGGAGGAGCCTTCATGATTCGTCGTGCACTTCGTTCGAGCAGGTCTTTGGTCGTGGCTTTGGCCGCTGCCGCCATGGCAATGACGCTCGTCAGCCCGCCGGCCGCCCTCGCCGACGACCGCTTGGACTTCACCGGGACGACGCTGAGCGGGGCGCCGTTCAACGGTTCGTCGCTGCAGGGCAAGCCGGCCGTGCTGTGGTTCTGGACGCCGTGGTGTCCCTTCTGCAACGCAGAGGCCCCCTCGGTGAGCAGTGTGGCCGCCGCCAACCCCAAGGTGACGTTCGTCGGTGTCGCCGCACGCTCGGACGTCGCCGCGATGCAGGGCTTCGTGTCGAAATACAACCTGAACTTCACCAACCTCAATGACGCCGACGGTTCCATCTGGGCGCGCTACAACGTGCCTTGGCAGCCCGCATACGTCTTCTACCGGGCCGACGGCACATCGACGTTCGTGAACAACCCGACATCGGCGATGCCGCAGCAGGAACTGCAGGAGCGCGTGTCGGCACTCGGCGCGTAGTCGCGAGTGCAGCAAGACCTCGTCGGGCTGGCGTTCGCCGCCGGACTGGTGGCCGCGCTCAACCCGTGCGGCTTTGCGATGCTTCCCGCCTACCTCGCCTTGGTGGTGCGCGGCGGTAACGACAGCGGCGCCGCGGTCGCGATCGGTCGGGCAGTGGTGGCGACCGCGGCGATGGCGCTCGGCTTCCTCGCGGTGTTCGGCACCTTCGGGTTTCTGACCGCGTCGCTGGCGTCGACAGTTCAGCAGTACATGCCATACGTCACGGTGCTCATCGGCATCGCTCTTGTGGCGCTGGGCATTTGGCTGCTGATCGGGCGCGAGCTGTCTTTGTTGATGCCGAATCGGTTGGCCCACAGTGCTTCATGGGCGCCGACGAGCAGGCTCGGCTCGATGTTCGGCTACGGAGTGGGATATGCCATCGCCTCGCTGTCCTGCACCGTCGGCCCGTTCCTGGCGGTGACGGGCGCCGGGGCCGGGAGCACATCCGTCTTCAGCCGAGTGTCGATCTACCTGGCATACGCCGCCGGCTTCGCGTTGGTGGTCGGCGCACTGGCCGTTGCCGTCGCGTTGGCCGGCTCCGCAATGGCCGACCGGATGAGACGGATCCTGCCCTACGTCAATCGAATTGGCGGCGCGGTGCTGATCCTGGTCGGCCTCTATGTCGGGTACTACGGCTACTACGAGGTTCGGCTGTTCGAGGCAGGCGGCAGTGCTGACGATCCGGTGGTCGCAACGGCGGGCCGGGTCCAGGGCACGATCGCCGGGTGGGTGCACCGCCACGGGCCATGGCCCTGGATCCTGTTGCTCACGGCACTGATCGTCGCGGCACTCATCTGGGCTTGGCGTAAGAGACGGTCCCGCGAAGGTCTGGCCACGGCGGACGGCGAACCATAGCCAATGTGGCGAGGGTCGCCGAGACCAACCCGATCAGCTCACCCATCAACGCAATGCGGGTCGAGTCGATCGCAGGAACCCAGGTCGCTTCGCCATCCTTGATGAGGAACACGCCGACCGGCCTTGCGGTCAGGTGAAGATCCGTCCCGGCGCCTGGTTTGGTCCTGCCGCGCACCTTCGCGACAGGCACAACGGTCACGCCGTTCGCGGTCTCGTAGGGCTGTCCGTAGACCTGGGCGGCGGCCGGATCCGGCACGATCGAGTCGAGGGCGTCTCGTAGCTTCACTGCAGTCCCTTCTGTCTTTCTGTCTTTGCAACCGATGATTTCGTCGGTCACCCGTGGTCTCAGTTGTAATAGCACGGCCATAAAGGAGCACATCGTGGTGATAGTCGCTGGACATGTGATCGTCGACAGGGACGCGCGCGACGACTACCTGGCGGGGTGTGCGGAAGTGGTGGAGCAGGCCAGGAGCGCGCCCGGCTGTCTCGACTTCGCGATAACGGCCGACTTGCTCGATCCGACGCGCATCAACGTATTCGAACGATGGGAGTCTCAGGAGTCGGTCGAGGCCTTTCGCGGAAGCGGTCCGAGCAATGAGCAGGCAGCCGCGATCGTGTCGGCCTCTGTCTCGGAGTACGACGTATCCGGTGAACGGAGCCTCACATAGCCCCGTAGCAACGCGGGTGTGCCGCATGATCAGCAGTTGTTGCTTTTCTCGCGAAATTCCTGACACGCGGCCAGCAAAGGCGTCACACTTTATTGACAGGAGCGCCAGAGAGAATTCGCCACGACGGTGCTCACGTCTCAAGACAAACGGAGACAGCCATGACCGTCTCGATTTCAGACCGCGTGTTCGATCCGGGCGTGGCCACACAACCCGCCACCGTGAGTACTCTGCTCCGAGAACTCGGCATGTCCCACGCGTGCGTTGAGAAGCAGAAGGTGGCGTTGGGGACCTGGCTGGTGATCCACAATCCGGCGCTGCCGTTGAGGATCAGCCTGATCAGGAACGGCTACGGCCTCCTCTTGAAGGAGACCGACGACAAACGCACCAGGTCGGGCTGCGTGGCCTGACCGCGGCCGGTCTGGCATCCCCCTCCCGCACGCGAGGTCTGTAACTGCTGCGCCGTGCGCTGCGATATCCAACCTGTCGGGGCTGAACGCACGACGGGAAGTACGCCATGAAAATCCTCCGCAGGTTCGCCGCTGCCGCCTTCGCGGCGACCCTTCTAGCCGGCCTGATCGGCATCCTCGGCGGCACACCGACGGCAGCCGCGGCACCCGAGGTGCTGAGCGTTCCATCGCCGTCGATGGGTCGTGACATCCAGGTTCAGTTCCAGGGCGGCGGCCCACGTGCGGTGTATCTGCTGGACGGGCTGCGGGCCAGGGACGACCGGAACGGCTGGGACATCGAGACCGGCGCGTTCAGCTGGTTCGACGGCTCCGGCCTGTCGGTGGTGATGCCGGTGGGCGGCATGTCCAGCTTCTACACCGACTGGTACCGGCCCGCGGTGGGCAACGGCACGACGCAGACCTACAAGTGGGAGACCTTCCTGACTTCGGAGCTGCCGGGCTGGCTCGCGGCCAACAAGGGCGTCAGCCCGACCGGTAACGCCGTGGTCGGCCTTTCGATGTCCGGGGGAGCGGCGCTCATCTTGGCCGCGTACCACCCGGGCCAGTTCATCTACGCCGGATCGCTGTCGGGTTTCCTGAACACATCGAACCGGTTGTGGCCGGTGCTGATCGGCATCGCCATGGCCGACGCAGGCGGCTTCAACGCCCTCGACATGTGGGGCCCCTACGGCGGTCCGGCTTGGCAGCGCAACGATCCCATGCTGCAGATCGGCAGGCTCGTCTCCAACGGGACACGCATCTGGGTCTACAGCGGCAACGGTAATCCGACCGACCTCGACGCCGGCCTTGGCAATGCCCAGATCCCAGCGCAGTTCCTCGAGGGATTGACGATCAACACCAACAAGGAGTTCGAGGCCCGATATGAACGCGCGGGCGGCAGCAACGGCGTGTTCAACTTCCCGCCCAATGGAACCCACAGCTGGGGCTACTGGGGCGGGCAGCTGCAGGCCATGAAGCCCGACATCCAGCGCGTACTGGGTGCCGCACCCGCCACCTGATCTACAGGTCGCGCGACCAGTACTCGCCGACGAGGTCGCTGCCGAATCCCGAGTGCGGTTCACTGCGATCGAGGTGAAAACCGGCCCGCTGGTAGATCCGCCGGGCTGCCAGCAGAACATCGTTGGTCCACAACATGATTCGCCCATAGCCGGACCGTCGCGCGAACCGAAGGCATTCGTCCACCAGTCGGGTGCCGACACCAGCACCGCGCGCCCGCGGTTCGACCAGCAGTAGACGCAGCTGCGCGGTACCCGGAGTCTCTGATGCCGTGCAGAACACGCAGCCGACCCGCTCGCCGTCGAGTTCGGCGATCCAGGCGGCTTCGCGCTGAGCGTCTCGGCGAGCTCCGTAGTCGGCGACGATGCGGGCGACGAGCGCCTCGAAGTCGACGCCCCAGCCGTACTCGGCTGCGTAGCGGGCGCCGTGCCGCTCGACCACCCAGCCGAGGTCGCCTGGTTCGGGGGAGCGGAGAACGAGGCCGGGGGCCTGGCGTTGATCGTCGAGCACCCGCCGAATACGCCCCATCGAGGAGACGAGTTCGGAGCGCTGATCCTCGTCGAGCGGGCCGACCAAGCGATCGATCGCGTCCGCCTGCAGCGTGTCGAGGTCGGCGAAGGCGGCCTTTCCAGCGGCCGTCAGCCGGACGTTCTGGCGACGCGCGTCAGTCGCCGACGCCTCCCGCTCAACCAGCCCGTCGGCGATGAAACGGGACAGGATGCGGCTCAGATAACCGGCGTCCAGATCGAGAGTGCGCCGCAGGTCCGTCGCGGCCATCTCGTTGCTGTGGGCCAGCTCGAACAGCACACGGGCCTCCGTCAGGCCGAATGCCGAGCCGACCAGCTGCGGTCGCAGTAATCCCAGGACACGGGTGTAGAAGCGGTTGAAGCCGCGCACCTCGTCGACGGTGGAGACCGACATAGTTGACAGCGTCAATCATTTTCTTGACGATGTCAACTGTTCCCCGAGGCTAAGTCGCTCAGGCAAACCGGCTATCCTCTACGGAACCGTCGTCGGCCGAGACCACCGCGCCGACCGTGCCTGAAAAATCAGTTAGCGCCGAAAGGCTGGACCTTGCCAGAAACACCGACCGGAACGCCGGATCTGGAGCCGCACTTCGAGGACGTCCAGGCGCACTACGACCTGTCCGACGACTTCTTCCGACTCTTCCTCGATCCGACCCAGACCTACAGCTGCGCGTACTTCGAGCGCGACGACATGACGCTCGAGGAAGCACAGATCGCCAAGATCGACCTCTCTCTCGGCAAGCTCGGGCTTGCGCCAGGCATGACACTGCTGGACGTCGGCTGCGGCTGGGGCGCCACGATCAACCGCGCCCTCGAGCGCTACGACGTCAACGTCGTCGGCCTTACGCTGAGCCGCAATCAGCAGGCCCACGTCCAGCAACTGCTCGACAAGCAGGACAGCCCGCGCAGCAAGCGCGTTCTGCTGCAGGGCTGGGAGCAGTTCGACGAGCCGGTGGACCGCATCGTGTCCATCGGCGCCTTCGAGCATTTCGGCCGCGACCGCTACGACGAATTCTTCAAGAAGGCCTACGCGGCCCTGCCTGCCGACGGCGTCATGATGCTGCACACGATCGTGAAGCCCAGCGACGAGGAGTTCAAAGAGCGCGAGCTGCCCGTCACCATGACCAAGCTTCGCTTCTTCAAGTTCATCATGGACGAGATCTTCCCCGGAGGTGATCTGCCGCAGGTGAGCGTCGTCGAAAACCACGCCACCAAAGCAGGTTTCAAGGTGAAGCTGGTGCAGCCGCTGCGATTGCACTACGCGCAAACCCTGGATATCTGGTCGGCCGCCCTGGAAGCCCGCAAAGACGAGGCGGTCGAGATCCAGTCCCAGGAGGTTTACGACCGGTACATGAAGTACCTGACCGGTTGCGCCGACCTCTTCCGCGAGGGATACACCGACGTCTGTCAGTTCACCCTGGTCAAGAGCTAGAACTCAACGTCTGGCCGTCTTGAACCTGCGCCACGACCGCAATGGCAGAAGGCCGATCAACGGTGCCCGCTTGCCGAGATCGTCGCTGTCACGCCGGTTGAACGCATCCGCGTAGCCCGCCGTGCGGCGGTCTACCGCTCACCTGAGCGGTAGGTTTGCCCTCATGAGCGGCGGAGACGGCCAATGGCTCCGGACCCCGGCAGCCAGGGCCCTCATCCTCGTCGCGCTCACGATCTCGCTGGTGTTGGGCATCGGCTTCGTCGTCATCAACACACCGCCGGACAGCGGGGTCCGCGCATTGGGCAGCGCCGCGCCGCTGACGGACGAACAGTCCAGGGCCCAGGTCGTCGATTCGACCCGACAGATCGTCGCAGCGGCCCAATTGCAGGGCGTCAGCGGTAGCTACCTCTACCTGTCGTGCACCAACGACCACGACCCGCCCTACCAGGCTGCGGTGTACCTGAACTTCCGTTTGCCGGAGACGAATTCGGTCAAACGACTCCGCGAGGTGGCCGCCGCAATGGTGGCGCACGGCTGGCAGGAGGCGCCGTCGATGGCCGAGCACTTCGGCTTGAAGCTGACCAAGGCCGGCGTCACGTCGACGTTTCACGAGAACCCCGACGACGCGAGGTTCGCAACCATGCGCGTCTACGGCGAATGCCGCAACATGACGGACCACAGCCATGACAACCCGGCCTGGACCGACGTCACCGACCAGCTCAGCTGAGACTGCGCTGCAACAGGACGGTGTCCAGCCATCGGTCGAACTTGAATCCGACCGCGGACAACCGGCCGGCGTCGACGAACCCCCGATTGCGGTGCAGCGCAAGGGAAGCGTCGGCGCTCGGAGTCCGCGATGACGGCGATCACCTGTCGGATGCCCGCCTCGCGGCAGCCGGCCAGAAGGGCGTCGAGCAGGCGGCCGCCGAGGCCACGGCCGACTGCGTGGGGTGCGAGGTAGATCGAGTCTTCGACGGTGTATCGGTACGCAGGTCGTGACTTCCACGGCGCGCAGTACGCGTATCCGGCGACCACACCGTCAAGCTCCGCAGTGACGAACGGCAGCCCGACAGCGGTGACCGCCCTGAATCGGCGCGCCCATTCAGGGCGATCGGGCGGCGTCGTCTCGAAGGTGGCGACACCGGTGAGCACGTGGTGTGCGTAGATCGCGCCGATGGCGTCGAGGTCGTCGGCCGCGGCGGGCCGGATGGTCGGTTCGCGGGCGTTCAACGCCGTCAGCAGGCGACCGGATGCGACTCGCAGTACGGGGTCGTGCCTGGGAAGCGATAGCGATGATCGGCCACCCAGCGGTAGACAGCGTCCTGCAGCGACCGCATGCCGGGAATCCGGTAGACCAACAGCGGCAGCCCGGTGCCCAGGGCTGCGGATACCGCCGCGTTTGCGGCCTCCGCGCCGGCGTACACCTGGCCGGACGAGTCGAGCCACCGCACCGACTCCATGAGTCGATCCGCCGGAATCCCGAGGCGCTCGGCCGTGCCTTCGCGCTGCAGCGGCTCGGTCTCCAGATCGCCCGTGCGGTCGAGCTTGAGCAGGAAGTCCCGCGACCGGGTGCACATTCCGCACGCGCCGTCGAAGAACAACACTCCGCTCACTGCTCGGCCCATAACTTCATTGTCCCCCCGGTGCCAGGTCCGCCAACGCCTTCCGGGCCTGGGCCGCCGCCCATTCCAGCCTGGCTCACAGGAACGTCCAGGCTCAACCGGTCAAGCAGGTCCACGGGCGGGGGGACCGGGCACGGCATTGCCTGCGGCATCGCGGCGCCTGGCGGCCATGCCTGCGAGCGCTTCGAACACGACGCGGTGCGCGGCGTTCACGGTGAGCTCGGCGTGGTCGTAGGCGGGCGCGACCTCGACCACGTCGACACCGGCGACATCGTGCTCGTAACAGAGCTGGCGCACCATGCGGAGAAGGTCAGCGCTGGTGATGCCGCCCGGCTCCGGTGTGCCGGTGCCCGGCGCATGGGCCGGATCGAGAACGTCGATGTCCACCGAAACGTAGAGCTTCTCGGCCTTCGCCAGCGCTTCGCCGACGGCGTCGCGCATGACGTCCTTGAACCCGCGCTCCCAGATCTCCTGCATGGTGTGCCACGTCATGCCCTGCTCGAGCATCCACTCGAACGTGTCCTGCGGCGGCCAGTACCCGCGCAGTCCGACCTGGACGAAGTGGGTGCCGGGCACCGCACCGGATTCGATCAGCCGGCGCATCGGAGTGCCGTGGCTGGCCAGGTTCCCGTCGATGATGTCGGCGGTGTCGGCGTGCGCGTCGAAGTGCACGATCCCGACGTTGCCGTAGCCGTGCACGTCGGCGACGGCGGTTGCGGCGGGCCAGGTGATCGAATGGTCGCCGCCGAGGATCACCGGCACGATGCCGCGGGACGCCACCGCGTGCACGCGCTCGCGGATGTTTCTGTGCGAGACCTCGGTCAGGCCGTGCGGGCAGAACGCATCGCCGAAGTCGACGACCTCCAGCCAGTCGAATATCTCCAACCCGAGGTCAAGGTGATACGTACCGGGCTCATACGCGGTGGCCCGGATCGCCCGAGGACCGAACCGGGCACCTGGCCGGTTCGTCGTCGCCACGTCGAACGGAGCACCGACGATGGCGACGTCGGGCTGCCAGGACTCGAGTTGCTCGAACTCGGTCAGAAACGGGCGGTGCCCAAACGACGCGAGGCCCGAGTGCGGCAAATCGAGCTGCTCGGCCATTCCCGGCGGCAAATCCCGCTGCGGCCCATGGTCGTGCTGATCACCCATGACGCGTGACAGTACCGCTCTGCGCGACCCGATTCCGCCGATCAGTCGACGCTCATGTCGGCGAGGTCACTTCTCGGCGAGCTCGGCGAAGCGCCGCAGTCCCGAGCCCCAGCCGTCGGCAGAACCGACGGCGTCTGCCATCCCCTGACCGCCCTCGGCCAGCCGCCAGAAATCCTTGTGCACCAAGGCGACTCGCGTTCGGTCGCCCTCGGCGGTGAACGTCACCGACACGCGCGACGCCTTCTCCACGTCGGTTTCCAGCTGCCAGGACCCGGTGATCATCCAGGCGAAGGTGAAGCCGGCAGGCGGGTCCCATCCGGTGACCTGTCCCCACGTTGATTCGCTGCCGTCCTCGCAGCTGTCGTAGATCCGGCCACCGATGCGCGGTTCGACCGTCATCGCCACCACGGGAGAATCCGCCAAGTGATGATCGCCGGGCCACCATTCGCCCATGTGGTTGGTGAAGAGGTCGAATGCCCGCTCCGGCGTCCCGGCTACGGTGATCTCGCGACGGACATCGGTGATTGTGGTCATGAATCATCTCCTTCATCGTTGGGCTGGTTGTCGGCGAACTCGGCGAACGACGAGAGCGCGTCGCGCCACATGACATCGAGCCACTGCCGAAGCACCTCGAAGCCATCGGTGGTCACGGTGTAGACGCGACGAGTCCCCACGGCGTGGGACGTCACGATGCCGGCCTCTTTGAGGATCTTCAGGTGCTGCGACACCGCCGGCCTGCTGATCGGCAATTGATCGGCGATTTCCTGGACCGAGGATGGCTTGCGGCGCACGAGGTCAAGCACTACCCGCCGGCTGTTGTCGGCGAGCGCAACCAGAACCTCTCCGTAAGTAGCAACTTACCGTTCATACCAGCTTACGGATGCGCCGGTCAAGCAGCTACGATCCTCGACGCGCGCCCGCCGGAGTCGCGCCTGCAAGACGACGCTCGACGGTGAGAGTGGCTCACCCTGTGACTGACCACAAGGACGCCGCGTAGGAGCGGGCCGGTTGCGCGCAGCCGCAAGTGATCGTGGTCCGAGGTCAGAACTTCCCAGCCCATAAGATGATTCGGCGCCCGACCGGGTGCCAACTCGAGCCTCAGCACATGTCGATGCGCAATCAGCACGATCATGCGCAACCACTGCGGAGCGCACTCCAAACCGGCCCGAACGACCTCCTCCGCCGACCGGTCGTCGGGGCCGCCGGCAACCTCGAATGCGTCCGCGTAGTCGTGTCCCTCGCCGGTTATGACCGATCGCCGCTGTACGACAACCACTTTCGACCAACCCCTTTCAACATCTGCGGGTAGACGATCAGGTAGCGAAATGGCGCGATGGCGGCCATATAGGCACTGCCGAGCAGACCGTTGGGTTTCACCAGGATCGCCATCTGCCCGCGGTATCCGCCTGCGTCGTCCGGAACCCAGCCGAGATGGATGACGCCGTGCACGGTCTTGTTGATGAGCTCGGCCGCCCACTCGTCGTCCAGCTGGTACAGGGGTGTGAAGCCCATCGCCGGTGTCACGGTCGAGGGGGACTGGCGCAGGTCCGCGGGCAGTCCGTCCCGCAGGCTCGGTCGCCCCGGGTCGTCTGTGGCGGCGTCCCAGCCGAAGACCCGGCCGAGCGCCTCTCGAATCGCGAAGAGCATGCCGACGACCGAGCCGCGCCGTCGCGCGCCGTCGAAGGAAGTGACCATCTGAACAAGCCGCGGAAAGTCGTCCTGGCCACCGGGGGTGGGCAGAGCCCAGACGTCCTCGAGCCGGAAGTCGCGGGTCAACTCGTGGATTCGCCACGACCGCGAAAAGTGAGCGCTGTTTGGGAGTTTCATCCAGAGCCTCCTTGACTTTCACACTAACATACATACATGCACGTATCTATATCCGCCGCGAAGGCCCACCCGAGAACGCAGGCCGAGCGCCGTGCCCGCACGCGAGCCGCCCTGCTCGAAGCGGGAGCGAGGGGGTTTTCGCGCTATGGGTACGGCAACCTCGTTCTCGAGAAAGTCGCAAGCGAAGCCGGATACACCCGCGGAGCGCTGTACCACCTCTTCGCAGGCAAGGAGGAACTCGCACTCGCCGTGGTGGACTGGGTAGCCGACACCTGGGAACGCGAAGTATGGGAGCCCGCACAGCGCGCGGGCGCACCCGTCGACGTCCTGGTCGCGCTCGGCCGCGGCCACATCGTGTTCTGTCGCCGCGACATCGCCCGCGTGATGATGGCCCTGCGGGTCGAGTTCGACGGCCGGGAGCATCCCGTCGGCGCCAGGGTCACTGACATCGGGAAGGATCTCGCGATGAGGTTCGGCGCCGTCATCTCCGCGGGCCGCAAGGACTCGTCGATACCTGCGGGACCGCCTGCCAAGACACTCGGGGCGGCGATCACCGCCGCAATCGAGGGTTTGGCCATTCACCTGGCAGGCGCACCGCACGACGAGGCGATGGCCGAGCGCGTGGTACGCGGACTGCTGGGAGTCGGCCCCGATCGAGGGTGACCGGTAGCGCGTTGGGAGCAGCGGGCAGACTCGAACCCGTGCAACTGGTCACGGTCGAGGACATCCAGGCGGCGTCCGAGCGGATCAAGGGCGCGGTGGTGCGCACGCCGTTGATCCCGGCGCGGTGGGGCGATACGGACCGTCCGCTGTGGATCAAGCCGGAGAACCTGCAGCCGATCGGTGCGTTCAAGATTCGCGGTGCCTACAACGCAGTCGCCGGCCTGGACGAAGCCGATCGCGGACGAGGGGTGGTCGCCTACTCGAGCGGAAACCACGCTCAGGCGGTTGCCTTCGCAGCCGCGGCGTTCGCCATTCCGGCCCACATCGTGATGCCGGAGGAGACGCCGAACGTGAAGGTGCACGCCACCCGCGACCTCGGCGCACAGGTGGTGCTCTGCGCACCTGGACAACGCGAGAAGGTCGCCGCCGAACTCGTGAATCAGACTGGGGCAGTGTTGATCCCGCCATTCGACCATCCCGATGTGATCGCCGGCCAGGGCACGATCGGCCTGGAGATCGCCGACGATCTGCCCGAAGTCGAGAACGTGCTGATTCCGGTCAGCGGCGGCGGGTTGGCATCGGGGATCGGCACGGCCATCAAGGCCAGGTGCCCGAAAGCGAAGGTCTTCGGTGTCGAGCCCGAGCTCGCCGCCGACACCACGGAGGGTCTGCGGCGCGGTGAGCGGGTGAACTGGTCGATCGAGGACCGAAACCGCACTATCGCCGACGGTCTTCGGTCACAGCCCTCCACGCTCACCTTCGCGCACTTGCAGAAGGTCATCGACGAGATGATCACGGTGTCGGAGAACGAGATTCGCGCGGCGGTCGCGGAACTGGCCTGCAGTGCTCACCTGGTCAGTGAGCCCAGCGGTGCGGTCGGGCTGGCGGCGTATCGCAAGGGCGCGACGCCGCAGGGGCGAACGGTCATGATTCTGTCGGGCGGCAACATCGAACGGTCCGCACTCGCCGAAATGCTTGCGAGCTGAAAAAAATCGGCAACATCTTGCAGTTTGCTGACTAGGTGCCTGGTGCCGATCTCATCGCGGTACGCGGCTCGCTTGATTTGCTCGGCATCGGTGGGCAGCCGGAGGGGGCGGCCCAGGGACGTCTACATCACCCGACCCGGGTAGTCTCACCCCCGATAGGTGACGAAGACCACGCCCGTAGACAGCGGTCAAAGAGGGGGTGCAGATGGACGCGGTGCTCGGACTGTCTATGACGCCGACCACCGTTGGACTCGTTCTCGTCGAAGGGCAAGACGCCGACGGCGCCACGATGGACAAGGACGAGTTCGCGGTCCACGACCGCGGTCTTGTCAGCGCTGTCAACACATCGGAGAAGGCGGCCGCCGCCGTGCTGCGCAGCGAAGCGATCGCCGCGGCGCGCGGGCACCGGCTTCATTCCATCGGTGTGACATGGAGCGAGGACGCCGACACCGAGGCATCACTGCTTCTCGAGTCGTTGTCGGAGTCCGGCTTCGACAACGTCGTCGCGGTGCGATTGCCCGAAGCCACCGAGGCGCTGGCCCGAGGGATCGCCAGCGTCATCGGCCACGAGATCACCGCCGTCTGCGTGATCGAGCCCGACGCGGTTGTGGTGCTGGTGGTCGATACGTCCCAGGGTGCCGTCCAGACGGCGGTCAACCATGCCGTCAGTACCGACGAGGATCTTGCGCGGTGGCTGAGCGCGATCTTCGCCCACGCCGAATGGCAGCCCGAGGCTCTGGTTCTGGTCGGCTCGGGCAGCGACCTGGAGGCCATCACACCGCACCTCGAAGACGTACTGGCGGTGCCGGTTTTCGTGCCTGCCGAAGCTCAGCTGGCCCTCGCCCGCGGCGCGGCCATGGCCTCGGCGCATGGTCCGGATGTCTTCCTCGACGAGACCGGCCGGGACTCGGGGCGCGTGAAGACCACGCCTGCACGGTCGCGGTCGATGTCGCCCGTCGGTGCGGCCAGTGTGCCTGCTGGGCGCAGGCGTGGTGACCTTCGTGGTGTCGGGTTCGCTGGCCCTGGGCCTTCAACTGACCTCCGGCGAATCCGCGAAACCGGTCGAGAAACCGCCTGCTGCCAAGACAGCCGATGCGCCCGCCGCCCTCAAGTCCGTGGCCCCGGCCGCACCGCCGACCGTCGAGGCGCTGCCGCCGCCCCCGGCGGAAGAGCTTCCGCCGCCGCCTGACGCCGCGATCGAACCCGTGCCCGCAGCCGATCAGTTGCCGCCTGACGCACCGGCAGCAGACCCGTCCGCACCGGCCGCAGCTGTCGACGGGACCGCCGCAGCCGGGCTGGCTCCCAACGGCGTCCCGCTGCCACCTGGAGTGACCGACCCGGTTCCCGGCATCCTGCCCCAACCCGTAAACCCGGTGCCGCAGGAGAAGCCGGGAATTCTGCATCGGCTCAAGGAGAAGCTGGCCGGCGTCGGCCAGCCCGAAGATCCGGCTCAGGCGCCCGCAGATGCGGTGCCGCCGCAGGACCCGCTGCTGGTGCCTGCCGACGCGCCGGCACCGCCGCCGCCTGGGTGACGACCCCGTGCGGGTGCTGCTACGCGTACTGATCGTCGCGGCAGTGATCACCGCACTGATCGCTGTCGAAACGTCAACGCGTTCCGGTGTGCTCTGGCGCCTGACCACGTTCACGTATCAGGCGAATCTGTTCGCGGCCGGGTACTGCGTGTGGAGCCTGTTCTCTCCGCGCGCCGATGCACGCGCCGGGCTTCGGGGGGCGGTTGTCCTCTATGCCGTTGTCGCCGGGGTGATTTGGAACCTGCTCCTGACCGCCTACAGCATGGGCTACACCCCGGCCAACATCTTGTTGCACATCGTCGTGCCAGTCCTCGTCATCGTCGACTGGCTGGTCGTCGGACGCAGCGGGCGCCACGTCCGCTGGTGGCAACCACTGGTTTGGCTCGTCTATCCCGCGGCGTATGTCGTCTTGGCACTACTCGTGCTCAACAGGGCGGGACGCCGGGCGCCCTACTACTTCATGAATCCCGATTCGGTCGGAACGGCCGTCGTCGTTACCAACATCGGCTTGCTCGCCGTGTTCGTTCTTGTTCTGGGATACAGGATTTCGGCGATCGGCAGACTCCGCCCGGCAGGCTCAGGCCTGGCGGGTTAGGCCTCGATGGCGTGCAGGTTCTTGGCCGTCGGCGAGGTCGAGACCGTGGCGGCATCGGGGTAGGTGCCCAACAGCCGGTCCGCAGTGCCGGAGCTCGTGACGGTGAACCAGTAGTGCTCGTTCTTGAAGTGGTGCTGTCGATGATTGCGCCAGATCGCGCGATAGAAACGGGTCTTCGGCTTGTAGTCGCTGTGGATGAGGTAGTGACACCACTCGTATGCCAGACCCAGGATGGAGATGAGCACCAGGAAGGTCAGACCGAGGCCCAACCGCGGAAAAGCAAGCAGCGCAATCGCAACCGCGAGCATCACCACCCAGAGCAGGGCCTTCCATGGAATGAAGATCACTGGAATGTCGCGGGGGTCGAGATGATGTCGGCGGTGGTCTCGCGCGAGCAGCGGGTCGATGGTCAGGCTGCCGACGCGCTTCGGGCGCCAATGCAGGATGAACACGTGCACGACCCACTCGAAGAACGGGAACAGTGCGAGCATCACGAATGGGACGAGCGCATCCGTGATCTGCCAGTCACCCAAGACGATGCGAGCTGTCAGAGCTGCAGCCAGGCTGGCGCCAATCATCCACGGAGAAGGGTGTTTCCAGAACTCGCGCACGTGCATCACGCAGCGTGAACGCTTTGCGTGCCGCGCGATCCATCGAGACAGTCATGACTGTTCCTCCAAATTGGTGATCACGGCGAGCATCGCCGTGGTGGCGGGTTCGAGAAGATCGATGGCCGCTTGCTTTGCGGCATCCGGGTCGCCGGCCGCGATCGCTCGTGCGAGTGTCCGATACGCCTCCGGGCGGCCGACCTCGGCGGCCATCACGGCGGCCAGAGCCGGCAGCGCGGGCTCATATGTGGCGCGAAGCGTGTTGTACATGAGCCGGAAGACGATGGAATCTGCCCCGTCGACGACGTGGTCCCAGAACGCCAGCGCATGGCGCTGCCGCTCGACCGGGTCGCGTTCGGAGTCCAGGACGCGCACCGCCTCGTCGAGGCGTTCGGTCAACCCAGGCTGGCGGCGCTCCGCGGCCAACTCCGCAACCTTCGGTCCGTTGTGCAACCGAGTCTCGAGGATGCTGCGGACCACCGACAGGTCGAGTTCGCCTGCGCGCAGCAGCAGCCGGGGGAGGAGGTCGAGGCCGGCGTGCCGACGGAAGTCGCGCACCGTGGTCGCGTCGCCCTGGCGCACCTCGACCAGGCCTGCCGCCGAAACGCGCTTGAGCGCCTCGCGCACGGCCGGGCGGGAGACGCCGAGCACCTCGGCGAGGCGGCGCTCGCTGGGCAGCGCTTGACCAGGCGCCATCTCACCACTGAGCACATCGGCGAGGATCTGGTCGAAAACATCCTCGGGTACCGAACGCCGGTTGACCGGTTGCAGGGCCATGCGACAAGAGTGGCCGATCAGAGGCCAGAGGTCAAGTGGTCAGACCAGTTGCTCGCCATAACTTGTGGCGTCACTGGCGGCAGGGGCCGCGACCGCTACCTCCGAGGTACGACCGCTACCTCCGAGGTAATTGCCCTGACTACCTGGAAGGCGCACCCTGAAGGTGTCCACACCAAGGAGGCCCACGATGCCTGTAGACGAGACCGCCCACCCATCGACGATCCCGCGATGGCTGCGTTTCGTGCTCAAGTCCGATCGTGCCGGATCGGCCTGGTACATCGGCGCAGGCTTCTTCTTCGCGCCAGTGCTCGCGGTGCTGTCGCCGTGGCCGACGGTGACCACCGTGCTGTGGGCGGTGATCGCCATCGCGGGGTTGTGGCTGGGCCTGCTCGGGATCGCGATGGCCACCGGACTTGCGATCGTGTTGCGGTCGGGGCAGGAGATTCCCGAGGACTACTGGCGTTCGATCATCGACTACCCGACAGCTACGTCGCGGCAGCCGTCTTCCCCGTGTAGTCGACCTGCCAGTGCTTGATGCCGTTGAGCCATCCCGACCGTAGCCGCTCGGGTTTGGAAATCGGTGTGAGGTTTGGCATTTCGTCGGCGATCGCGTTGAAGATCAGGTCGATCGTCATCCTCGCCAGGTTCGCGCCGATGCAGTAATGCGCACCGGTGCCGCCAAATCCCACGTGTGGGTTGGGATCTCGCAGGATGTTGAAGCTGTAGGGATCGTCGAATACCTCCTCGTCGAAATTCGCCGAGCGGTAGAAGATCACCACCCGCTGATCCTTCTTGATCTCCACGCCGCCCAGCTCGGTGTCCTCGAGAGCGGTGCGCTGGAACGACGTGACCGGGGTGGCCCAGCGGACGATCTCGTCGGCCGTCGTGGCGGGCCGCTCCCGCTTGAAAAGCTCCCACTGGTCCGGGAATTCGGTGAACGCCATCATGCCCTGGGTGATCGAGTTTCTGGTGGTCTCATTACCCGCCACCGCCAACAGGATCACGAAGAAGCCGAACTCGTCGTCGGTCAGCTTGTGACCCTCGACATCTGCCTGAACCAGCTTGGTGACGAGGTCGTCGCCCGGGTTCTTGCCGCGCTCCGCGGCCATCTGCATGCCGTACATGATCAGCTCGACAGAAGCGGCCGTCGGGTCATTCCTCGCGTACTCCGGATCCTGATCGCCGACCATTTGATTCGACCAGTCGAACAGCTTCTTGCGGTCCTCGTGAGGCACGCCCATCAGCCCGGCGATCGCCTGCAGCGGCAGCTCGCACGAGACCTGTTCGACGAAATCGCCGGAACCTGCCGCGGCGGCCTCCTTGGCGATGTTGTGCGCGCGCTCGCGGAGTTCGTCGCGCAGTGACTCGATGGCGCGCGGGGTGAACGCGCGCGAGACGATCTTGCGCAGGTGCGTGTGATGCGGGGCGTCCTGGTTCAGCAGGACGACCTTGCCCGCCTCCAGCGACGCAGGATCGGCTTCGTCCCGATACCGCGGCAATGCGGTCTTCCTGTTGCTGGAGAACACGTCATTGCGCCGCGACACCTCCTTGACGTCCCTGTGCTTGGTCACCACCCAGTAGCCGTTGTCACCGAATGCGAGATTTCCCTTTTGCTGCTCTTGCCACCAGATCGGT
Source organism: uncultured Actinomycetota bacterium (assembly GCA_963813275.1). GTDB lineage: Bacteria > Actinomycetota > Actinomycetes > Mycobacteriales > Mycobacteriaceae > Mycobacterium. The sequence goes on from CAWEYH010000014.1 coordinate 2,280,347, forward strand.
GCCACCTTCCGCATGTGGGCGAGCTCGTCGATCGGCAGCCGCTCGGCGTACATGTCCGGGTCGGTGAAGTCGAACCCGGGCGGGAGGTTCGGAGTGGGCATCGATGGGCTCCTCTTACGACGTTGTCTAGTGCCGGTAAGGCATTGCTACACCACAGATCGGACGCGGTGAAGGGGGTTCTGGAAAAGTCCCGAAAAGTCTCAAGTGAAACGTGTTCAGGCGGCTTTCTCATAAAAGACCCCTTGGTCACACATTGCACAGGTGTAACAATCGGTGTACCAAGACTGAAGACCCCAATAGCACCGTCTGACACAAGCGAGGGGGCACCGGTGAGGAAATCCGACAAATCAGGGGCGCTGTCAGCGACCGCAGGCGCGCTCGGGGCGCTCGCAGCGCTGATGCTGGGGGCGCCATCCGCGCAGGCCGATCCCGACGTGACGGTCCCGCCGTTGCCTGGACCCGGGGAGCAGTCCATTTCGACGCAGGCCGCACCGGGCGACCCGGCGCTGCCCGCGCCGCCACCCGCAGAGGTCGCACCACCGACGGAGGTCCAGCACCTGTCGAGCCCGCAGAATCTGCCACCCGGCACGACGGACGTCCCAATCGACCAGGGGCAAGGCCGGACGAGGTCGTATCTGCGTGACCTGTGGCATGCGGTGCAGACTCAGGACATCAGCGGCAAGGACGCCATCCTCCTGCTGACGCAGCGTCCGCTGGATCCCAATGCGATGCCGACGAACGGTCTTCCTGCGGGGCCGCAGCCTCAGCTTCCCGACGCACCACCACCGGATGCACCGCCGGCCGATGCCCCGCCACCGCCGGGACCGGTGCTGCCCGGGCTGGCCCCTCCGACGCCGTAGGCGTCAGACGGTCGCGGCTTCGTTCAGCTCGTCGAGCCTGTTCGTCGCCTCGAGATACTCCTGAACCCAGCGCTGGATGACCGTCGCCGACTTCTCCACCTTGGTGAGCTGACCGACGACCTGACCGACCGGGTTGAACGCCACATCGACGCTCTCGTTCGGGTACTTGTGCGTCGCGGCGACCGCCATGCCAGAGACCATGTACTGCAACGGCATTCCCAGTGGCTTCGGATTTTCCGGCTGCTCCCACGCTTCGGTCCAGTCGTTGCGCAGCATCCGGGCCGGCTTGCCCGTGAACGACCGGCTGCGCACCGTGTCCCGGCTGCTGGCCTTGGCGTACGCCTGCTGCTGGACGGCAGTGTGCTCGGCTTCCTCCACCATCAGCCATTGCGAGCCGGTCCACGCACCCTGTGCGCCCAACGCCAGCGCTGCGGCGATCTGCTCACCGCTGGCGATGCCGCCTGCGGCCAGCACCGGCACCGGCGCGACTTCCTTGACCACCTGCGGCCACAGCACGATCGAGCCGACCTCGCCGCAATGGCCGCCCGCCTCGCCGCCCTGGGCGATGACGATGTCGACGCCTGCGTCGGCGTGCTTGCGGGCCTGCGATGGCGACCCGCACAGTGCCGCCACCTTGCGGCCCTCGTCGTGGATGTGCTTGATCATCTCGGCGGGTGGCGTGCCGAGCGCGTTGGCGATCAACGTCACCTTCGGATGGCGCAGGGCGACCTCCACTTGCGGTGTCGCGGTCGCCTCCGTCCAGCCGAGCAGCTGGAAAGCGTCGGCGCCGCTGTGCTCGATCGGCACCCCGTGGTCGGAGAGGATCTTGCGGGCGAAGTCGACGTGCTCCTGCGGCACCATGTCCTGCAGGGTCTTGGTCAATTCATCGGCGGACAGGTCCGAGTCCATGCCCTCGTACTTGTTGGGAATGACGATGTCGACGCCGTAGGGATGATCGCCGATGTTGTCGTCGATCCAGTTGAGCTCGATCTCGAGCTGTTCAGGGGTGTAGCCGACCGCGCCGAGCACGCCGAAACCGCCGGCCTTGCTCACCGCGACCACGACGTCGCGGCAGTGCGTGAAGGCGAAAATCGGGAACTCGATGTCGAGGTCGTCGCAGATGGCCGTGTGCATGCCTGCTCCTTGGGCGCGATACGCGAACTGAAACGTGTTCTAGTTTAGTACGGATCGGCGCCAACAGGACAGGTGGGTTCGCGAGGACCGGTATGACGGCCTAGCCGTCGTCTTTTGCACCGTCCTTGGACTGGTCGCCGTACTTGGGATTCCCGTCGTCGTCCAGCCACTCGTTGACGGCCGTACCTGCGACTGTGTTGTCGCTGCCCGGCATGGTGACCGTCGGACGGTCCTCGTCGTACTCCTTGCGCATTTCCTTGGCCTTGGCCTTGTGCTCGTCGGTGACCTCGGGCTTCTCGGTCACCGGCCGGTCGTCCTGCTGCTCGGTATCTTGCTGTTGCGTCTGTTGCTGGTCGCTCGCCACGGTGGCGCCCCCTTGTGAATCGATTGGTCTTCCCGACGTGCTGTAGGGACTGCCCGGAAGTGTGACTTACGAAACAGTGCGCGCTCGCGGCACCAGAACCGAACCGGCCAGCACAAGGGCGCCGATCACCGCCAGCGGGATGGACCAGGACCGTCGGCTCGAGACCGCGTCCCGACAATTCGCGACGTAATCCGTGTGCGGCACGATCTGGTTGAGGATCGGCACGTTCGCCACGGTCTTGCCGTTGGCGGCCTCGGCTTGCGACGAATCGGCCGCAATGGCGTTTCCGCAGCCGATCGACTGTCCGTCGCCGGTCACCGACACCGGCACAAGCAAGGCGATGACACCGGCGACGAGTACGACCGCGCCGATGAACAGGATCAAGCGTCGCGCATTCATGTTCGATCTCCTCGTAGTGCTGACAGGTCCCGACCAGGCGCAGGGATTGCCCGCCTGCGTCGTCACCAAACTCGCACCAGCCAGAGGACCAGGAACGCGAACACGCACCCGAAGCACAGGACATGGTCGCGGAAGATCGACCGCGCAAGCCGTGACTGTTCGGCGAGACCGTCTTGCCGACGGCCCAGCCGGACGGCGTTGGGCACCGTCCGGATGAGCGCCAGGAGGATGGGCGCGCACGCGAGGACAGCCGACGTGACGACGAGCCAGACCGGGTCGTGCCCGCCGACGCCACGGACGAGCAATGCCGCCAACAGGATCACCATCACCCCGGCGATCAACCGGCTCATCGGCTGTGACGTGGTCGTCGCGCGATGGTAGTAGGCCGCGACGGATGCCAGCACCGGCTCTGGCACTTCGTCACCGCGCGCGGCGCGCACCTGTACATCGAAGATCAGGTCCATCCACAACACCGCGAGCAGGAAACCGCCGCAGGCAAGCATCATGCCCGCCTCGACGCTCATCGCGCCGCCACCGCTGTCAGCCCCTGCGGCCTGCGACGGCAACCCGCAGCACGGGCCAGCCGTTGACTGCAGCCGCAGCGGCGAGTCCCGACCGCGGATTCACCGGCCGCGGATTGCCGATCACCGACATCAACGCCACGTCTTCGTCGCCGTCGGCGTAGAAGTAGCTGGCGTTCAAGTGCACGCCGTTGTCGGCGCAAAACTTCTGTGCCGCATCGGCTTTCCTGGCGCCCCAGATCACCGGCCGCTTTATCTCCCCGGTCAGCAAGCCGTTGTCGTCGACCTCGAAGTGGTTGCACAGCAGCCGGGTGATCCCAAGGGCGCGGGCAACGGGTTCGGCGTGGATGGTCAGCGCCGACGAACACAGCGCGACGGTGTGGCCGCGCCGATGGTGCGCCTCGACGATCTCGCGCATATCGGGGTAGACGCGAGACGCGATGTGCCGCACGAAAAGCCGCTCACCCAGCTCATCGAGTTCGCGCAGCGATTCACCCTTCAGATAGCCGGCCGCCCGCACGATCAGCCGCTCGAACTGCATGCGGCCCAGCCGGTAGCGGATCGATGCCTCAAGCACCCCGAGGATCTCGCCGATCCGGGCTTGACGCCGCCTGATCCGGTCTCCCGCGTGCGCCGTCGCGGTGAAGCCGGAAACCAGAGTCCCGTCGAGGTCGAAGAACGCGCCGACCTGGGGTCCAGGCGGGCTCGCGGCGATCTCCGCGACCCGACCCGATGGCTCGACGCCCATCACCCGAGACTACGGTTCTGGATCAAAATCAGCCGGATTGCGGCATCGACCGTAGTGTCTACGGTGCCGCGCACCGGAGGAGTGGAAAAGTGGCTGCGCACGCGAGGAGCGAAAAAGTGGCTGCGCACGCGAGGAGCGAAAGAATGGCTGCGCACGCGAGGAGCGGAAAAACGACGGAGAGGAGAGTGCCATATCGACCCGGCGTCGCACCATTCTCCTGAGAATCCTCATCGTCCTTTCGCTGCTGACCTGCGCGGGATCCATATCCAACTTCGCCCGCCCCCAGTCTCCGCCTGACCAGATCGAGTTGGCCCAAGGCTGGCAACTCGCCTCGGCCAAGGACACGACCGCGGACGGAGCGACCGTCTCGCGCGCCGACTACACCAGCAAGGGCTGGCACACCGTGCGGCGCATGCCGAGCACGGTCCTCGAGGCGCTGCAGGACGACGGCACCTACCCCGACCTCTACTACGGCAAGAACCTGCTCGACGAGGTGCCGCAGGATCTGTACAAGCAGGACTGGTGGTACCGGACGTCGTTCACGGCGCCCGCCGGTCACTCCACCTACCTGCTCGAGCTGCCCGGCATCAACTACCGCGCCGAGGTGTGGTTGAACGGCCATCAGGTGGCGAACAACACACAAATCGTCGGCATGCATGCGGCCCACGAACTCGACGTGGCGCGCTGGATCGATCCGGGGGGGCACAACACGCTGGCCATCAAGGTCACACCGGAGCAGAAGCTGCAGGACATCAACGGCGTGGAGCTCGCCGACAGCTGGTGGGACTGGATCAATTGGAACTACCTGGGATACCAGGGGCCGGGCAAGAACCCCGATCGTGGCAATTCGTTCGTCGCCGACCGGAATGCCGGCATCTTGAAGCCGGTGTACCTCAAGGTCGCAGGTGACGTCTCGCTCGGACCCGCCGTCGTCAACACTGAATTGCCTTTACCCCGAACCGATTCCGCGCGCCTGACGATTCACAGCACTGTTCACAACTATTCGACTGAGCAGGTTCGGGGCGTTCTGCGCGGGACGATCTCCCGCGCCGGCAAACCGAGCATCGATGTCGAGCAGCCGGTGACACTGTTGCCAGGGCAAGACCGCGAAGTCACCTTCACACCCGACGGCTTCAAGCAGCTGACGGTTGCCAATCCCGATCTGTGGTGGCCGTACACGATGGGTGAGCCCAAACTCTACGACCTCAAGCTGGAGTTCCGGCAGTTCGGCCAGGTGTCCGACGCCAAGGACCTCCGATTCGGAATCCGCACCGTCTCCCAGCACCGCGACCAGGATAGCGACGTCCCCGACCAGGGCACGGGCGGCAACTTCTACCTGACGGTCAACGGCAAGGACTTCCTGGTCCGCGGTGCGGCCTACACACCGGACCTGCTGTACTCCTACGACCCCGGACGCGAAGACGCGATCCTGGGATACGCCAAGGACCTCGGCCTGAACATGCTGCGGTTGGAAGGGAAGTTCCCCGGGGAGCACATCGTCGAAAAGGCCGACGAGCTCGGCATCCCTCTGATGTTCGGCTGGATGTGCTGCAACCAGTGGGAGAAGTGGTCGCAGTGGGACGACGAGGACTACCGTGTCGCCCAGGACAGCCTGCGATCGCAGATCCTGATGCTTCGATCGCACGCGTCGGCGTTCATCTGGGCGAACGGCAGCGACGGCAGACCGCCGCCCGATGTGCTCGCCAAATACCATGCGATACTTGATGATTCACATTGGCAGAACGCGACGGTCGACACTGTTTCGTCACTGGCCCGCGACGCCGACGGCGAACCGGAATGGGACGGCATCCAGATGGACGGGCCGTACAGCTGGCGGCCGCCCGGATACTGGTTCAGTGGTCGATACGACGCCACCCGCGGGTCGACCGCGGAGCAGGGAGACAACGAGCACGTCCCGCCGTTTGCCAGCCTGAAGAAGTTCATCCCGCCGGACAAGCTCTGGCCGATCAACGACACCTGGTACTTCCACGCCGGCTCGAACCCGAACAACGAGACCCTCGACAGCATCCAACGAGCCATTGATCGTCGCTACGGCCCGTCGGAGGATGCAGAAGAGTTCACCCGCAAAGCGCAACTGGCACACTACGAGTCGACCCGGGCGCAATTCGAGGTATTCGCCGCCAGCGGATGGGCGAGCCACAAGATGACCATCTACTGGATGCTGAACAGCCACTGGCCCTCGTTCTTCGGCAACATCTTCGACTACTACCTGCGTCCTGGAGGCGCCTACTACGGCGCCAAGAAGGGACTTCGACCGCTCTCTGTGGTGTTCGACTCGTATGCCACCGGCGATCACACGCAGGCGCACATCTCCCTTGTCAACCAAACGCCCGAGTGACCGGTCGGACCTACGGGTGCGCGTCCGCGTGTACGACCTGCAGGGCCGGATGCGCAAGGACCAGACCACCGACAACCTCAACGTGGCATCCGGCGAAAGCGTCGACGCCATGACGCTGCCGCGGGTGGCCCGAGACTCCAGCGTCTTCTTCGTGCGCTGCGAAGTGGTCGACAAAACCGGAAGCGTTCTTGCCGAAAACGTCTACTGGCAGTCACAGCAGCGAGACGATCTTGGTGATCCGACGAATGACTGGGCGTTTCAGCTGAAGCAGGTGAGTTGGGCGGACATGACCGCGTTGAACTGGATGCCGAAAGTGCCGCTGCAGGTGAGCGCCCGCCATACCGACGACGCGGGGAAGAACGGTGTGACGATCCGCCTGCAGAACCCGACGGACCATGTCGCGTTCTTCGAGCGCGCCGAGATCACCACGGCCCCGGACGACGACGAGATCCTGCCCATCGAATACAGCGACAACTACGTGACGGTGTTCCCGGGCGAAACCGTCGAGGTAAACGGCGTCGTGCCGAACGACAAGACGGCCGCCAACTATGTGCGTGTCGCCGGATACAACTCGCCACCTGTGGTGGTGCCGATCGAATAGGGGTGAGGCGCCGTGCACGAGGTCGACCAGAAAACTGAGCAGATGGTGCGCAGCGTGCTGGCGTACGCGGAGAACCGGCTGCGGATGAACCCCGTGCCCCTGGACAAGGGCGTGCTGCCCGCCGACGAACTGTACGACCGGCTCGACGGCCTGATCCGCGAGACACCGCGCCAACCCGACGAAGTGCTCGGTGTGTACACGTCGGTGATCGCGCCGAGCGTCATCTCGGCCGACAGCCCTCGGTTCCTCGGCTTCATCCCTGCCGCACCGACCAAGGCCAGCCTGTTGTTCGACATGCTGGTGTCCTGCGCGTCGATCCAGGGCATCTCATGGCTCGAGGCGTCGGGCGCGATCGCCGCGGAGAACAGCGTGCTGCGGGTGATCGCTCGCGAAGCCGGGCTGCCGACAACCTCCGGGGGCTGCTTCGTCTCCGGTGGGTCCGCAGGCAACCTGTCTGCGCTGGCGGTGGCCCGCGAGACGGCGAAGAGCCGCGGTGCCACCGGGCGCCTGCGGGTGGTGGTCGGCAGCGATGCACACTCGTCCATCGTCAACACCCTGCGGCTCCTCGAGATGGACGCGCTCGTCGTCGACACACCGAACCATCGCCTCACCGGAGACACCGTCCGTGACGCCGTCGCCGAGGACACCGCGAACATCGCCGCGGTGGTGTGCACCTCCGGCACCACCAACGCCGGGATCATCGACGACCTTGCCGGCGTCGGCGCGCTCGCGCGAGAGCGGGGCTGGTGGTTCCACGTCGACGGCGCCTACGGCGGGTCCGGCATCTTCGCGCGGTCGCTGCGCCCGAAATACGCCGGGCTGGAGCAGGCCGACTCGTTCATCCTCGACCCGCACAAGTGGCTGTTCACCCCGTTCGACTGCTGTGCCCTGATCTACCGCGACCCTGAGCTCGCGCGCGCGACGCACACCCAGGACGCGTCGTACCTCGATGTCATCCACACCTCAGACGGCGAGTGGAACCCGTCGGACTACGCATATCAATTGACGCGGCGGGCCCGCGGTCTGCCGCTGTGGTTCTCCCTTGCGGTGCACGGGCTCGAGGCCTATCGAGATGCGATCGAGGTCGCCGTCTCACTCGCGAACCAGACAGCAGAACTCATCAATGCCGCGCCCCAGCTGGAACTCATCCGCGAACCCGACCTCGGGGTGGTGTTGTTCCGCAGGCTCGGCTGGAAGCCCGAGGACTACGACGCATGGGCGCAGCGGCTGCACGAAGATCAGGTGGCGTTCATTCCGCCGACCAAGTGGGAGGGCGAGACCGTCGGCCGGTTCGCGTTCCTGCACCCGCACACCCACCTGGACCTTGTGCGCGAGGTGCTCGCCCGCACCGAGTGAGGAACGCTATCCGACCGCAGCGAAGTTGACGGTTGCGGTGGCCGCGAGCTCGCCGTCGTCACCGCGGTAGATGTCGACCTGGATGACGACGGACCTCTTGCCGGTCCGCAGAATCCGCGCGACGGCCCGTGCCGGACCGTTGCGGATCTTGATCGGCCGCAGATAGCGGATGAACAGGTCGGTGGTGGCGATGCCGTTGCCGAACGGCGTGCTTCGGGCGCCGAGCTGCCCGGCCGTCACATCGGCCATCGTCGCGATCAGGCCGCCCTGCAACCCGCCCGCGGTGTTGGTCACCCGCTCGTCGACGGGCATCTCCATGACGACGGTGCCATCCGTCGACGGCACCTCCTCCAGTCCGATCTGGTCGAACAGCTCCCGCAGGGATTTCGGCGCCGTCACGAGAATGACATTACCGGTAGCCGGTTACCCGACTTGACGGCTCGTATGCTCAGCAGATGGGTGACACCGCGCGCCAGGCGTTGCCGCCGGGCCCTCGACTACCCGCTGCGGTTCAGGCCGCGCTGATGGCCCGCTATTGGCCCCGCTTCATCTCGGCGTGCCGTCGGCGCTACGGCAGCGTGTTCACGATGCGCATCGCGACGATGGGGACGTTGGTGTACCTGGACGACCCGGCGGAGATCAAGAAGGTCTTCGCGGGCAGTCCAGGCGTCTACCACGCGGGCGAAGCGAATTCGATGTTGAGCGGCCTGCTCGGGGACAGCTCGGTGCTGGTGATCGACGACGACGTGCACCGCGAACGCAGACGCCAGATGCTGCCCGCCTTCCACCGCGATGCGGTCGCGCGACAGGTCGCGGTCATGGAGGAGATCGCGGCGGCCAATGTGGCCACGTGGCCGGTGAACACCGAATTCCCGGTCGCGCCCAAGATGTCCGAGCTCACCCTCGAGGTGATTCTGCGAACTGTCATCGGCGCGTCCGATCCGGCCCGGCTGGCGGCGCTGCGAGACGTGATGCCGAAGCTACTCAACGTGACGCCGTGGGCGTCACTGGCGATCGCGAGCCCGAAGCTGCAGCGGCTCGGGCTGTGGCGGGCGCTGCGCCGCAACATGCAGGAGGCCGACCGCCTGCTGTACGCCGAGATCGCCGACCGGCGCGCCGACCCCGAGTTGGCCACACGCACCGACGCGCTGGCGAAGTTGATCCGCGCGGGCGAAGACGACGGCGGCGCCATGACCGACACCGAACTCCGCGACCAACTGATCACCCTCCTCGTCGCCGGGCACGATACGACCGCGACGGGGCTCGCCTGGGCATTGGAGCGGTTGACCAGACACCCCGCCATCCTCGAGAAGGCGGTGCAGGCTGCCGAGGCCGACGCCGCGGGCGATCCGGCCGGCGTGGAGTACCTCGACGCGGTGGCGAAAGAGACACTGCGGATCCGTCCCGTCGTCTTCGACGTCGGCCGCGTCCTGAAGGAGCCGGTCGAGCTGGCCGGCTACCGCCTGCCTGCCGGCGTGATGGTCGCCCCGGGAATCGGCCTGGTGCACAGCAGTTCGGCGCAATACCCCGATCCTGATCGTTTCGACCCCGACCGAATGCTGGGGGCGACGCCTGGACCCACCGCTTGGCTGCCGTTCGGCGGCGGCAACCGCCGCTGCCTGGGTGCGACCTTCGCGACGGTGGAGATGCGGGTCGTGCTGCGCGAGGTATTGCGACGGGTCGAGCTGTGCACGTCCACGGCCGCAGGCGAACGCCAGAAGGTCAAGCACGTCATCCTCGTGCCGCACCGCGGTGCGCGGATTCGCGTGCGCGCCAAGAAAGACGTGCCGTCGACGGGTGCGGCTGTCGCGAAGACGCCGTCGTGTATGCATAGTTCGTGAGCGCACGCGCAGGCATCGTTGTCACGGGGACAGAGGTACTGACCGGGCGGGTTGCCGACCGCAACGGCCCGTGGATCGCCGATCGGTTGCTCGAACTCGGCGTCGAGCTGGCTCACATCACGATCTGCGGCGACCGGCCGCGCGACATCGCGGCGCAGCTGCGTTTTCTCGCCGAGCAGGGCGTCGACCTGATCGTCACCAGCGGCGGCCTCGGGCCGACGGCCGACGACATGACGGTCGAAGTCGTGGCGCAGTTCTGCGAACGCGAACTGGTGCTGGACGACGAACTCGAGGAGAAGATCGCCGTGATACTCAAACGGTTGAGGGCGCGGTTCACCGACGTCGACTTCGACGCGGTGCGGGCCGCCAACCGCAAGCAGGCGATGGTGCCCGCAGGGGCTCAGATCATCGATCCGGTCGGCACAGCCCCCGGCGTGGTGGTGCCGGGCAAGCCGACCGTCGTCGTGCTGCCAGGGCCGCCGCGTGAGCTGCAGCCGATGTGGCACAGCGCCGTTGAAACCGCCGCGCTGCAGCAGGCGATCGCCGGGCGGACGACGTACCACCAGGAGACGGTCCGGATGTTCGGGCTGCCCGAGTCGGGTCTCGCCGAATCGCTGCGTTTCGCCGAGGGCCGGGTGGACGGGTTCGAGCGGCTCGAGATCACCACCTGCCTGCGTCGCGGAGAAGTCGAGATGGTCACGCGCTACGAGCCCGACGCGGCTCCGGTGTACGCCGACTTGATGCGGGTGCTGCGTGAACGCCATGCGCGCCAGATCTTTTCGGAAGACGGCGCCCGGGTCGACGATCAGGTCGCGGCGCTGCTAGCGGGCCGCCGCATCGCCACGGCCGAGTCGTGTACGGCAGGGTTGGTCGCGGCGCGTCTCACCGACATACCGGGTTCGTCGGCATATGTCGCCGGTGGCGTGGTGGCGTACGCCAACGAGGCGAAATCCGGTGTGCTCGGGGTGGACCAGGCGCTCATCGAGACACACGGCGCGGTGTCCGAGCCGGTGGCCGAGGCGATGGCCCACGGCGCGCTGCGGCGCTTCGACGCTGACACCGCGGTCGCGATCACCGGCATCGCGGGACCGGGCGGGGGAACGAAGGACAAGCCGGTGGGAACGGTGTGCTTTTCCGTCATGCTGTCCGACGGACCGACGCTGACGCGCACTCTTCTTCTTCCGGGCAACAGGTCCGACATCCGGGAGCGCTCGACGACCGTCGCGATGCACCTGCTGCGACGTGCGCTGCTCGGCGCGAAAGATCCTGCGGCTCTTCAGGACTGACGTCAGGCCTCGGCCGCCGCACGAAAAGCCCGCTCGGCGGCGTCTCCGTGCACCGCGAAGATCACGGTGGTCAACGTGCGGGGCTGGTAATGCGAGACCGCAGCGACCATCAACCGCGCCGCCTCCTCGAGCGGGAACCCGCCGACGCCCGTCCCGAACGCCACCAATGCCAGTGAGCGGCAACCGATGTCGTCGGCGGCGCAAAGCGCAGAGCGGGTGGCGCGCTCGATGATCTCCGCCGACGTCGGGCCGCCGAGCTCCATCGTCGCCGCATGAACCACGTGACGGGCCGGCATATCGCCCGCGGTGGTGACCACGGCGTCGCCGAGGCCGATCGGCGCCTTCTCATCGGACTCCCGCTGCACGTCGGGGCCGCCGGCGCGAGCGATTGCGGCGGCCACCCCGCCGCCATGCTTGAGCTGCGTGTTGGCCGCGTTGGTGATCGCATCGACGTCGAGCTTCGTCACGTCGGCTTGCCGCACCTCGATCTCGATCGCCATGCCGCCTAATCGTCCTCGGTCACGGTGAAGCTCGCCAGCCAGTCCTCATGCATCTCGTCGTCGATGGACACCCGCCACTGGTAGCGCTGACCGGCGGTGAGCTTGAGCGAAGGGATGGTGGCGGTGAACGGGATGGTGACCGGGGTGCCCTCGGGATGCACGGGCTTGTGTCTGGCCTTGATGACACCGTCTTCGGTGTGGGCGACCGGAACGCCGTCGCTGTCGACCAGCTCGGCGCGGATCGGAAACGACCTCCCGAGTTCCGCCCACTCGACTTCCACGAAGATGACGAGGGCGTGCTGCGGTACTGGAGTCGGGCTGGCCGTCCAACCCAGGCCGAGCGCGTGGATCGTGCCCGCCTGGTCCAGCTGGGCGCTCTGAGCGAGCAACACGATGGCTCTCATCGCCCGTCGATCCTAGTTGCTGACCGCGTCTTCCTCGTCCCACAGCTCGATCATGGTGCGAAGGATCTCTTCGGCCTTGCCGAGCCCGCCGAGGTGGCTCTCACCCGGCATGGGGTGGAGCTCGGCATCGGGCAGCCGTGACACCACGTGCTGGCCGTGCGCGTACGGGACGATGTGGTCGGCGTCGCCGTGCCACCAACGCACCCGGACCTTCACCTCGTCGAGCCGGAATCCCCAGTCCCGGGCGAACGCGATGATGTCGTAGAACGGCGCGGCAAGCTGCTTGCGGCTGCCGTTGAGCAGATCGTCGAGAAACATGGCCTTGATTTCGGGGCGCGCCAGCAGTGCCCGGTCACCTGGTGGCGACACCAGGCCGTAGAGATCCGCCGCAGGCCCCGCGAACGGTTTGATCAACTGGACGAGGGTCAGCGCGGTCAACCGAATCGGCAGGCCCGCCACCCGAAGCAGCGGCGCGACACGCGTTCCGAGATTCCCCATCAGGCCGCCACCGATGCTGTCGGGTCCGGTCACCGGGGCGACTCCGCCGACGACGCCGGCCGCCACGACGCGCTCTGGCATCGCCGCCGCACACGCCAGCGTGTAGGGACCGCCGCCGGAAAGGCCGACGATGGCCATCCTGTCGATACCCAGCGTGTCCGCGATGGTTCGCAGGTCATCACTGAACTCGAGGACGTTCTCGTACTGGTAGGGCGTCGACGATCCGATACCCGGCCGGTCGATACCGATCAGGCGAATGTCCGCCTCTTCTGCGTAGGCCCGCGCCTCGGTGGGGATCTGCCGTCGAGCACCCGGGGTGCCGTGCAGCCAGAACACCGCGCGACCCTGCGGCGCGCCGAACTCGGCGAACCCGATCTGGCGGTCGTCGCCGACGGCGACGTTTCCTTCGAGCTTCGGGCGATCGATTGCGACAACCATGCCCTGAGTGTCGCATGCCGCCCGTGACGTCCCGACGGGCCTGGGACATCATGGCGTCATGGCCGACGACCTGGACAAGCTCTACGAGGTCAAGCCCGAGGAGTTCACGGCCCTGCGCACCGAACTGGCCGCCGAGGCGAAGAAGCGCGGCGACGCCGCAGCCGCAAAGCGGATCTCTGCGGCCCGCAAGCCGACCACGGCGGCATGGGTGGTCAATCTGCTCGTGCACACCAACGAAGACGTCAAGCGGTCGCTCGCCGATCTCGGTGAGCGGTTGCGGACCGCGCACTCGGCGATGGACGGCGACGCCATCCGCCGGTTGTCTTCGGAGCAGCGATCGCTCGTCGACGAACTCGCGCGCGCCGCGTTCGAAGGCGCCGAGGTGACGAACCCGCAGGCGTCGCTGCGCGAGGACGTCACCGGGACGCTGCAGGCGGCCGTTGCCGACCCCGATGTCGCCGCACGGCTTGGTCAACTGACGAAGGCCGAACGCTGGTCCGGATTCGGCGATTTCGGTGACACCACAACGGTATTGACCTCCGCCCGCGGCATGAAGGCCAAAGGGGAACCCAAGCCGACGCACCACAAGCCCGTCCGCAAGGAGCAGCGCCGCGACGATCGCGAGGCCGAGCGCACGGTGGAGAAGGCCAAGCAGGCGCTGGCCGCAGCCGAACACGCCAAAGATGACGCCGACAACGACTTGTCAGAGCGCCAAAACGATCTGGCGGTGGCCCGGCTGCGACTCGACGAGATGCGGCAACGCCTCGAGCAGGCCGAGGGTAACGTCAGCGCCGCCGACGACGCCTACGAGAAGACCAAGCAGGCCAGCCGCGACGCCGCCGAATCGGTCAAGGCAGCCAAGGCGCAGCTGAAGCAATCCCACCGCGCGAGATAGGTGTCAACCGACGGCAGCCCTCGCGTCGGCGAGGTTGTCGGCGGCCAGAACCAGGCGGGTATTCGTGGCGAGATAGGCCAGGGTCAGGTTCACCCTGGCCTTGCCGAGTCGGCGCGCGATCTCACCGAGCGCGCCGGGCCGGTCCTCTATTTGCAACACCAGGACCTCCTGCTCCGCGGCGATTCTGATTCCCGCGCGCTGCAGCGCTTCGAACGCCACCGTGGCCTCGTGCACGAGTATGTGGACCTCAGCCTGTCCGCCGCCGCTCGTGAGCGCGCACAAACCCGCGATGTTGGCGCCGGCCTTACCCAGGACGTCACCGATGCGGGCCAGCTCCCCGGGCTGGTCGTCCAGATAGAGCGTCAGGTCGGTTGCCATGACCGGCTCCTTTCTCCCGCCTGGCCGACGATCATGCTCCGACTGCGACGGCGTAGCCGACGCCTCCGAGAACGAACACGACCAAGCACAGCACGAGGGTGGCGATCGCGAAAGGCCACCCGGGCCGACGTCGGCGAAGCCGAACGACCGTGACCGTCAAACCCACCGCACCGATGGCCAGCGCGACGAGCAATGCCGTCGCCACTGCGGTGACGGCATGATCCGCGCTGCAGCTCTCCGGCGGGCAGTAGTCGAGAAAGGCAAGCGAGAACATTCCGAAGACCGCACCGGCGACGCCGAGGATCGCGGTGACGACGAGAGCAACGATCGACACGGCGACGTCCGTCCCGGACATCGCCGGTTTCGGCGGCCGTGCGGTGGGGCCGGCGGGATAGCCCATGACCGGATGGTATCCGTCACGTTGCCGGATCGAGGCTGCTAGTCGCGTTCCACCTGATCTGCAATACTGCGACGATGCGACGCGCCTTGCTGGTTGTTCTTGTCCTGCTGGCTGTGTGCATCAGTGGATGCGGCACGAGCGCCAAGATCAAACCGGACGGTGCCGCGAAGTCGGTCGTCGACGTCGTCTCTCGCCAGACGAAATTCAAGCCGAAGGACGTCAGCTGCCCGTCAGGGGTGGACGCGGAGGTCGGAGTCGAATTCGATTGCAAATTCACCGGACCCGAGGGCAAGGAATACACCGCGCACATGAAGGTGACGAAGGTGGAGGGTGACGACGTCGAGTTCTACATCAACTCGAAGCCCAGCTGATCCTGGCGCGTTCGTTATCGAGACACCTGGCGATATTCGATCATCGGCTCCTGCTTGAGGATGGTGTTGCCGGTCGTCACCTTCAGTTCAGTGGGGGAGACCGCGTACACGACACCGGCCTTCTGCGCGAGAAATCCACGTGCTGAGTCGGTTTCAGCGTTCGTTCGCAGCACAGCCGCGTCACTCAACCGAACGCCCAGGTATTCGTATCGCCCAGCCTGTTGGGCACATATCACAACCAGTGACCCCTGCGTGCGACCGATGGCGAACGCGGGCTGCGATCCCTGACAGCGCGCCGACGAGTCGATGAAGCCTTTGTCGTCGAAGGGGAACGGGGCCGACGGGGCGATGGGTAGCGCCTCTGGAGACGGCTGTTGGCTCGGTGCGGCCTGCCGTGGTGAAGGCGGCTGTCCTGCGCCCGCCACCGGCACGGAATCCTGTGCAGTCCAACTCGCAGTCAGCCCACCGAACGCGAGCGCAGTCACCGTCACCGCCATCACGGCTGCGGCGGAAATCCATCTGCTAACGGGAAGCCTTTGGCCCGCAGGCTCTTTGCGGTGTAACGGCTGTTTCCTGTGTCGGCCCTTTGCGTGCACGCGACCTGAGTGACGTCACAGGTTGGGCGACCAAGATTGCTCCCGTCATGCAGCATCGTCACAAGCTGACAGCCATTGCCGGCGCTGTGACTATTTTGCATGACGGGGTAACGGTGATTGCGGACCCTCGCCCGACACGGCTAGGCATTTCCGGCCGTCATGACCGTGGCTACACGAGGGAGATGCACTGGCCGCCCGTCGGGCAATCAGCGCATCGCCCCGTGCACGTGATGAACGCACGACGGCAGCCAACGCTCACATATTCGCCATACACCGTTGCGCAATTCGGCGGCCGCAGCCGCCGTGCTTATGCGACGAGGGGCGGCGGCTCGACTCCCGGGGGCGGGGGCAGCTCGCCGCCAGGAGGCAACGGCGCTCCCGGAGGCGGGGGCAGCGGAGCCTCCATCCCCACCGGGATGATGGCGCCGTCAGGGGGCAGCGGAGCATCCGGCGGTGGCGGCAGCACGCCCGGAGGCAGCGCGTCCTCGGGCGCCGGTGCGCCCTCTGGCGACGCCAGCTCGAGGAACATGTGCTTGGAGAACTGCTTCTGGTAGGCGCCGCCGCCGCCGATCTTGACCCCGCCGCCCTCACCGGACGAGACCGGCGTCCCGTCGGGGAGCGTCGCGGCGGTGTGGCCGCGGTTCCAGCCGACATTGAGGGCGCCCGGCTTGGAGCCGTACTGGAAGCCCCGCGCCTTGAGAGCAGCTCTCGATGTTGCCGGTATTGAACCGGTCGCCGTAGATCGGGCGGCCGGTCGCGGCGTTGGTCACGAAGGACACCAGGCCAGAGCAGTCCGTTCCGTGGGGCGAATCGCCTCCGGAGATGTAGGGGGTACCGGATAGCTGCTGCACGAGCGTCAACAGCGATGCCGCTGCGATAGCAAACATGGCGTCGGACAGTAACAGAGATGCAATTAGACCTTCAAAATCTGTGATGCCCTTCACAATTAGCTTATCCAGTGGCATCTTTCACTTTGTGCGTTATATGAACTCTATTGCAGCACAACATTATTCATGCCAATACGCGGATGCACGCCTCTGAGCTGCCGGGAAGTCATACTTTGTAATATGTTGTGCTACTGTGGATTTGAGCATCTCATGATTTTTCGGCGCGATTTCCCTCATATCTCGGCTTCGAACAAGAAAGCGCCGACGCAGTTTTGCCACATTCGGCTGCAGATTTAGCAAATAGTAGTTGTGACCATGCACAGGCAGCGTCCCGGCTGCATGTACTTGTTATGCAGCCGCAGAGCTGCATAATGTGAGGAAATGTCAGAGATGGACGACGTGCTCAGGGCGCTGGCCGATCCGAGCCGGCGGCGGCTGCTCGACAGCCTCAACCGGCGCAACGGACAGAGTCTGCGCGAGCTGTGCGCGGGTCTTTCGCTGGCGCGGCAGTCGGTGAGCAAGCACCTCGCGGTGCTCGAGACGGCCAAGCTGGTGAACACGGAGCGGCGAGGCCGCGAAAAGCTGCATTACCTCAACGCCGACCCGATTCGGGCCATCGCCGAGCACTGGATCGACCAGTACGGCCGCGCACGCGCCAACGCGCCCTACCCGTGGCCGACCTGGCACGGCGCGTTGGATCAGCCGTAGGCCAGAAGCAGGGGGATGTGTTGCTCCGCGGTCGTCAGCGAGCCGTGCTGGCCGATGAGTGACGACTCCACCGGCTCGACGGTGCGCCGCACCATCGTGGCCGACCCGCGGGCAGCGGCGACGACATCGCCGATGCGCAACCGGACGTCGTCGCGTACCGACTCCCCGAACCATCCCGCGGCGATCGCTTCGTCGCGCGACACCACCCACGCCCGGTCGGCCAGCGTTTCCCGCCACGTCGCCAGCACCGGTTCCGCCGCACCGTCGTCGACGTAGATGTGCCGGGCCCGCGGTTCGCCGCCGATGGCGTGCACACCGTCGAGCAGTTGAGCACAGTCGTCGATGTCCACTGCACCGTCGGGCTCGGCTGCCACCATGCCGTGGTCGGCCACGATCGCGAGTAGGCCGCCGGGCGGGAGGTCCTCCACGACGGACTCGACCAGCCGGTCCACCTCCCGCAGTTGCAGGCGCCATGCGGGCGAACCCGGACCGTAGAGGTGGCCGAGCAGATCCACCTCACCGTGGTAGCCGTAGCAGAAGCCGCCGTCGGCCACGGCCGTGCGCACTCCTGCCGCGAGGTCGCCGAGCGCCTGGACGCCGACGTAGCGGCCACCGCGCAGGACGGCGCGCGTGAGGCCGGAACCGGTGAACTCGGCACCCGAGACGACGCTCACTGCGACGCCCGCCGAGGCCGCCCGCTCGAACGTCGTCGCCATGGGCTGTACCTGCTCGGGCGGCGCGGCGTCTCGAAGATCCTCGCCCCAGGGGTACTCGCGCCACCGAAGCGTGTTGAAGACGCCGACGCCGGGCAGCCGGAAGGAGAGGCCGACCATTCCATGCTCGCCTGACCGGCAGCCGGTGCCGATCGCGGCCAAACCAGCCACCGTGGTCGATGGAAATCCGGCCTGCAGCGTCCTGCCTCGAAGCGCGGACATGACGGGGGCATCCTCGGCGTATGCGTCGAGGAGTTCCGAGCCCAGCCCGTCGATCAGGAGCACGCATGCGCCGCGGATCTCACCGCGCAGCTCGATACGGCCGCCGAACCCCTCGACTCCCATCGCCGCCAGCACCGACGGCACCACGTCGGCCAGGTGGGGAGTGTGCGGGTCTGGCTGCGGCAGGTCCACACCGCGACATTGCCATACTCTCTGCGCTATGCCGATGCGGATAGGAATGGTCGTCGGCATAGGGCTGACCCTGCTGCTCGGCGGTTGCGCCACGTCGGAATCGGTCGCGGCGCCGACGCAGGCCGCGGGCAGCGAGATGCTGGCGACTCCCTCAGCCCAAGTGGCCAACGGGCCGGCTCCCGATCGACGAGACGTTCTCGATCGGGCCCGCCGCCACGGACACCGTCGGCGGCTATCTTCCCGACGGTCGAACCCTCACGCCGTTTGACGCCGAGAATCCGGTGATCGCGTGGCTGGACCCGGCGCTGCTGACCGCGATCCAGAATGCCGCCCGCAGCGCGGAGTCCGACGGAATCGCTATGCAGATCACGTCGGGGTGGCGGACCAGGGGTTTCCAGCAACGGTTGTTCAACGATGCGGTGCGGACGTACGGAAGCAAGGAAATCGCTCAACAGTTCGTCGCCTCGCCCGACACATCACGACACGTCGTGGGCAAGGCTGTCGACGTGGGCCCCGCCGAAGCCGATAACTGGTTGATACGCAAGGGTTCCCGGTTCGGTCTGTGCCAGATCTATGCGAATGAGATATGGCATTTCGAGCTGGCAGCAGACCAGCGCGGCGGCTGTCCGCCACTGAGGCCCAACGCCGCGGGCTGACCGTGCCCAGGATGCTTGACGCCGCCTACGTACCACCGCCTGTACCATCGCCACATGCTGGGAGAGGACAACCTCTCTAGTCGGTTCGACTACCTATTCGAGCCCCTCGATGACGAGGAGTCGGCCGACGACACCGTTGGCGCCGAATCCCCGGCGAGCGGCCCTTCCGGCGGTGCGACACCATCACGAAGCAGAGCGCCGGTCAGGATGGCGTTCGCGGCGTTCATCCTCGGCGCACTCGGGGCAGTGGCGGTGGTCGCGGTTCTGCTGCTGCAACGGCCGGACGCTCCGGCCGGGCCGGTTGAATCCCCGCTCGAACCGGCCCAGCTGTCGACGACCGTGCCGGTAGTACCACCGCAGCTCGGTCCTGCCCCGCCGCCCCTGACCACGGCGTCGGAGGCGACCACCGAGGCGCCGCAGCCCATCGAGTCAGGCACTGGGCAGCAGACTGCGCCGCAGCCGACGACCTCGCAGCGCGAAACCGAAGCGCGCGTTCCCAATTCGCCCACCACACGGGCGCCGATCAGCGTCGCGCCCGAAACGCGTGCGCCATTCCCGAACCAGGGACCGCAACGAGGTGGACCCAACTCGGGCGATCTCATTCCGGGAGTCGGCCTGCCTGGACCGCTGTGACCGACGCCCGGCAAGCATATGAACGGCTGCGCGCGGCCCATCTGACGGCGGTGCAAGCGGCACTCGAGGATCACGTCGGGCGCCTGGACTGGTCGCGGGAACAGATCGAACGCCACCAGACCGAGCGGTTGCGCTCCCTGCTGGCATACGCCCGCGAACGGTCGCCGTTCCATGGCCGGCGGCTGGGCGGCATCGATCCATCCGAGATCACGGTCGCGGACCTGGCCAACCTGCCGATGATGACGAAGCAAGAGGCGCAAGACGAATGGGATGCCATTGTCACCGTTCCAGACCTGAGCCGGGACCGTGCCGAACAGATTCTGGCTGAGCAGCAATGGTTTTCCTACACCGCGGGCGACCAGCAGATCTACAGCTCGGGCGGGTCGAGCGGCGTGCGGGGCGTCTACGTGTGGGACTGGCACTTCTTCGTGTCGATCGCCTGCCTTGCGTGGCGCATGCAGGCGCGGGAGGAGCGGCGCGAACCCTGTTCCGGTGCAAGGCTTGCCGTTCTGGCGGCGGGCATGCCGCCGCATGCCAGCACGCCGCTGTTCGATGTGCCGACGTCGCCGGGAATGGAAACGGTCGTGATACCGGCGGGGGCGCCGATCGACGAAACCATCGAAGCGGTTGCGGCCGCCAACCCCACACACCTGGTCGGCTACGCGTCCGTGGTCGGACAAGTCGCCCGCGCCTGCCTTGCCGGGCGGCTCGACATCCGCCCTGTGCGGGTGAGCACGAACTCAGAACCGCTGCTCGACGAGGACCGTGCGGCGATTCACGATGCGTGGAACGTGCCGGTGCACAACCTGTGGGGATCGACGGAGATCGGGGTGCAGGCTGTCGGCTGCGCACGCGGGGAGGGCCTGCACGTCTGCGAGGACGAGGTGGTGCTCGAGCGCGTCGATGAGGATGGCGCGCCCGTCGGTCCAGACGAACCGGCCGCCCGAACGCTCGCCACCGGGCTCGCCAACCGCACCTTCCCGTTCATTCGATATGACCTCGGCGATCAGGTCAGTTGGCTTCCGGGGCCGTGCGTCTGCGGAAGCGCGTTCAGGCGGGTGGCCGACATCGGTGGCCGACGTGACGACGACTTCCGGTACCAGGCGTGCGCGATTCCCGCGAGCGCCTTTCGCCACGTGCTCGGCACCGATCCCCGCGTGTCCGAGTACCAGGTGCACCAAACCGCCTTGGGCGCCGATGTTCTCGTCGTCGGAAGTCCCGACCTGGACACTCTGACGTCCGCGTTGGTCACGGCGCTGCGCCGGTATGGGCTGTCAGAACCCGAGATCGGCATCCGCCGGGTTGAGCGACTGCAACGCCACGAGGCGACCGGGAAGCTGAGACGCTTCATTCCGCTGCGCTAGGACATGGTTTCAGTCTCGGGCGAAGCCCTTGCACCGCATCAGGAAGTCCGCCAGAAATCCGTCGTGGGGGATACCGGGTGCGGTGTAGTAGGTGGGGTAGTGCCCGCTGTAGACGTTCGTGACACTCGGCTCGGCCACCAGTTCGTCGATCAGATCTTCGTCGCCCGTGATCGCGTTGACGACAAGGGAATTGCGCAGCGGTGATAGTCCGTCGCTCCGCGACCACGGCGATACCCACACACATGGAAACGGCAACTCGACGTTGAGAATATCGGCATCGGGTCGCGAAAGAAGGTGCACCGCCGGGCGTAAGGCGGCATGGCCGTCGCCGAGGTCCGCAACGACCTGGTCGGCGCCGAGAACCGGCGTCGCCGAGGCTGCCTTCATCGCGACGAAGTCGGCCAACGCCTGTGCCTTGGCCAACGGCTGGGTGGGTAGCACCGCGCGCTCGTCGATGATCGGTAGCGGGGCAATCATCGAGAGTCGCTCGGCGACCGCGTGCGCCAACGCCGTGGTATCCCGTTCGCACAGAACGGCGGTGGTGTTGACGCACGCCATCCCGCCCAGGCGGGCGATCGAGTCGACGATCACGTCGAGGTAGTCGCGCCAGTCCCGGTCCTCGGTGATGAGAATCTTGGTTCGCCCCGGCCCGTTGACGAACACCGTCGGGTCGGCGGCGTACTTGTCCACGATGTCCTGGCCGCCGTAAACCATGGCAAGGTCCGCAGACCCGATCAACTCGTCCGCGCCCGCGTAGTCAGTGGGCAGGAACATCGCATCGTGATCGCGAAACCCGCTCTGTCGCAGCGCGTGAACCAACCGGTGGCCGGTGAAGGGCTCGCGCCGCGATGGGCGGACGGCGACGCGGTAGCCCAGGGCCAGCGCCTGCGGCCACAGCGCGTGCACACCCGGGGCATTGCCCGATGCGTGCACGGCGAAAACGTCTCCGCGGCGAGCCCACACCGCGCCGCCCCCGCGGCGCTCATCGCGCCAGTCGACTTCTGCGCCCGACGGCCGGGCGGGACCAACCGCATCGAACGCCGCCCTGAGGCCGTCGGCAACCTCGTGGGCTCCGTGTCGCGCCGATGCGATCGGCAGCCCGGAGACACGGCTGGCGAGTTGCACGTACGCCTCGAAGTCCAGCCCGCCTACGACGGCTGTCAGGAACACGTCGGCCGCTTCGGCCAGAGCCGCCCGACGTTGCGATACCGGCAGCGGTCGGATCTTCCGCTGCGCGCCAAGGGCGCGCGCCACAAGGAGTTTCGGCGCGATCGTCAGCTCGGCGACCGCCACGCCCGCGGTGTCGGTGATCAACTCCCGGTTGCGCGAGCGGTATTCGCCCGCCGGGCCAAGGGCGTCGATGGCGATCAATACACACCCTCGATGACGGCCTCGCCCTCGAACGTCTCGACGGGCGTGACCTCGCCGACCGAGTCGCCGATCTGCCCGGCGGGGCCGGCCACCCGAATCGCGCTGTCGCGTTCGAGGTTGTTGGGGATGAACATGCCCTTGCTGATGTGGTTCATCACGACCTGGCCGCGCTCTCCGAGCGGCACCGGCTCGCCGGTGGCGGGATCGACGACCCAGAACACCACATACGGGGTCCGCGGATCGAAGACGAAGGCACCGGAGCCGGTTTCGCGTGTGGTCGCCTGCGACATAATCATGGTGCTGCCGAACGCCATCGTGATCGTCGTCGCCGGAAAGATGTCACGGAGCAGGTCGAGCGTGTCGACGTCCACGTGCGCACCGCTGAGCAGAAGCCAGCGGATCTTCTCGTTGACCAGATCGACATCGGCATCGTCGCGGGCGATGGCCTCCAGCAGCGGCGGGGTGGCATGCATGTTGACGATGCTCTGGGTTCGCAGGATCCACCTGGCCTGCTCTAGGACGTGTTCGACATACGCGGCCACCTCGGCGGCCGCGTTGCGGGCGGCGAGTTTCTTCACCCACCGCGGGTCGAGGTCGATCGGGTGGAAGGTCGAGCCGAGGCGCTCGCAGATCCGCCGGGAGAAGTAGCTCACGCCGTGTGGTCCGCTGGGCATGAGGCACAGAAAGCCGCCGCCGGGCACAAACCCGCCGACGGTGAAGTCCTCGGTCTGCCATTCGACTACCTGCTCGACCCAGTCCGGGAGCTGGACAGTCCGTTTCGGCGCTCCGGTCGTGCCGCCCGACTCGAAGATCTGCGGCACCGGCTGCGGTGTTCCGTAGCCGCGGGGGATCAGATCTTCCACGGGAACACTGCGCAACTCGTTGACGAGATTGGGGAACCGCCGCAGGTCGTCGAACGTGTTGATGTCGGTCAGCGGGTCGAACTCGAGGTTCTTCGCCGTGCGCAGCCAGAATGCCGAACCCGTGTCCTCGCCGAAGTGCCAGGCGATCGCAGCGCGCAGGTACGCTTCGGCGTCGTGGACCGGCGCGGCCCGCGGCACGTCCAGCAGAGAAAAATCTTTGTCGCGCACATGGCGATCCTGTCGCACGCCGGACGAAACGGGCAATCACCGACGCCGAACATTTGCCGCGTGTTCACCGCTAGCGTGTAGACGTCGCGTGTAGACGTCGATCAGGATCCGCAGAAGGGAACCTCCATGCCCGCACAGAACGGCGAAACCAAAGGGCAGGCCAAGCTGTTCGACGCGCTGACGACCAAGGGCACTGCCTTCACCCACGAAGAGCGCCTGAAGTACGGGCTCCTCGGACTGCTGCCGACCGCAGAGAAGACCCTTGACCAGCAGGTCGAGCACTGCTGGCACGAGTTCTCCACGCGCCGTGATGATCTCGACAAGCACATCTACCTTCGCGCGCTGCAGGACCGCAACGAGACCCTGTTCTACCGCGTCCTGCGTGACCACATCACCGAGACGATGCCGATCGTGTACACGCCGACCGTCGGGGTGGCCTGCCAGCGCTTCAGCGAGATCTACCGGCGGCCCAGGGGCCTTTTCGTGTCCTATCCCGACCGCGATCGGCTCGCTGAGGTGATCAACAACCGTCCCCATCGCAATCCGGACGTGATCGTCGTGACCGACGGGCAACGCATTCTCGGCCTGGGCGACCAGGGCATCGGGGGAATGGGCATCCCGATCGGCAAGCTCTCGCTGTACACCCTGATCGGCGGGATCAGACCCTGCCCGCACCCTGCCGATCGTGCTCGACGTCGGGACCGACAACGTCGAGCTGCTCGAAGACGAGCAGTATCTCGGCTGGCGCCATCGACGGATCAGCGACGACGAGTATTACGCGTTCATCGATCGAGTTCGTGAACACGGTGCGCGAACAGCTACCCAATGTGCTGCTGCAATGGGAGGACTTCGCGACGGTGCACGCGTTGCCGATCCTCGACCGCTACCGCGACAAGCTGCTCACGTTCAACGACGACATCCAGGGCACCGCGGCGGTCACACTCGGCGCGCTGCACGGCGCATCAAAGGTGGCGGGCCGCCCACTGTCGCAGCAGCAGGTCGTGATGCTGGGCGCGGGCTCGGCGGGCATCGGCGTCCTCGACATGGTGCAACGCGCGATGGTCGCGCAGGGCCTGTCGGAAACAGAGGCGGCTGAACGGATCTGGGTGGTCGACGTGGTCGGCCTGCTCACCGATGACCGGACGGACCTCACCCAGGGACAGCGCAAATTCGCTCAATCGGCGAACCGCGTCGCCGGGTGGGGCCTTTCGGGACCGGCGCAGCTGGCGGATGTCGTGCACAATGTCGATGTCGGCATCCTGGTCGGGTTGTCCACCGCCACAGGCGCCTTCACCGAGGCAATTGTCCGGGAGCTCGCAAGCAAGACCGAGCGTCCGATCATCTTTCCGCTGTCGAACCCGACCAGCCACGCCGAGGCGCACCCCGCGGAGTTGGACGCGTGGACATCGGGGCGCGCGCTGATCGCCACCGGTTCACCGTTCGCACCGTTGCGGCGCGACGGGGTGGAGCGGCCGATCGCCCAGTGCAACAACGTCTACATCTTCCCTGCGATGGGGTTGGCCGTCACCGCGGCAGAGGCGACCCGGGTGACCGACGACATGATGCGGGTCGCCGCCGCCACCCTCGGCGACGCGTCGCCGGCCCTCTCCGATCCCGACCGGCCCCTGTTGCCGGCGTGGTCAGACGTGCCCGACATCGCCGTGCGAATCGCACACGCGGTGGGCCGCCAAGCCGTCGCCGACGGTGTCGCCCCGCAACGCAGCGACGAGCAGATCGCGCAGCGAATCGCGCAGGTGCGCTGGACGCCCGAATATCCGACGTGAGTCGGGCTATCTCCGCCGCGAGAACCGCTGCGACGAACCGACGGAGGATCGTCGGCGGGTATTCGATATCATGTTGCCGCGCCGCGGCTTTCAGCGATTCGGCCGACTCGGGTGCGAAATAGCCGTGGTCCTTGTAGACATCGATCCTCGTGCAGATGCCCGCGAGGTCAAGTTCGGGATGGAACTGCGTGGCATACGTGTTGGACCCGACCCGGAAAGCCTGAACCGGGCAGTCGGGCGAGGACGCGAGACACACCACATCGACGGGTAACGAACTGGCCGCCTCCTTGTGACCGCCGAACGCGTCGAACACGTCAGGTAACTCGGCGAACAGCGGTTCCTCGCGCCCTTCCGGTGTCAGCGTGACCGTGACCGCGGCGACCGGTTCGGGATAGTCGCGGTCGACCGTGGCGCCGACGACCGACCCGAATATGCCTACGCCGTAACAGCATCCGAGAAACGGGAAGTCGGCGTCGACGATTCGTTCTGTCAGCGACAGGAGCTCTGACTCGACACGCCGTTGCGTCGGCGACTTCGATTCCTCGGGGTCGCTGACGTTGTACGGCCCGCCGCCCAGGACGACGCCGGACCAATCGTAGAGGTCGACGGTCCCCAACGACCTGTGCGTCAGCCGGATTCGGTGCATCCCGGTCTCATCGAGCCCGGCGAAGCGCATCATCGCCCGATACTCGTCGTCCGCCGCTGCGTCCTCGCCGCGGATCGACAGGAACAGGAACGGGCGGATCGGGTCGTCGGCATCGGCTCGAGCACCAGAACCGAAGCAGCCGTGGACGTCGACCATCCCCGGGAGTCGCCGGAGTTGACTACCCTGAACCGGCCGCGGCACCGGCGCGACACTGATCGGCGCTCTGGTCACGTCGGTCCTCGGCTTCTGCTCCTGGGAGGGCGGCGAACTGCGCCGCGGCTCCGAATACTGCCGCTGCGGGCCGGAATAGACGGGTGCGTCCGCCTGTGGCGGAGGCGGAGGTGGTGGGGGCGGCGGCGGAGCCGGGGGCGGAATCGGAGCGCTCACCGCAGTCGGTGGGGCAGTCGTCGGCGCAGGCGGGACGCTGGTCGGCGCATCGACCGTCGACTGTTCGGCCGTGGTGCTCGGGCTGCGCAACACCAGCCAACCGCCGCACAGCACGGCGACGACCACTACCGCCGCGAGCGCGGCCGCGGCCTGCGGCTTGGTGCGATACCACGGTGGTTGTGCCGGCATGGCGAAGTCGAGGTGCGGCCGGACGACCGCGGCCTCTGGGAGTGGGCGCGCACGGAGCGGTAGAGGCTCGATCGGCGCCGGCGGGATCTCTGCACTCTCAACGTCGTCCGGCTCGCCAGGCATCACGTCATAGACATCGACGGCCTCGGGCTGAGACTCGTCGTGGTGGTTCCGCGCGTAGTCATCCGATTGGGCAGGCGCGAGGTCGTCGACGTCGACCACCGGGATCGGGTCGGTCGTCGGCTCGTGGTCGTATGCCCCACGCGTGTCTACGGGGTCGGCGCTCTTGTACTCGAAGTCTCGATCCGGCGGGCCGCCCGGCTGGTCCGCTGTTTGCGGTCGCTGCGTCAATGACGTGAGTAGGGCCTGATCGGCGGCGCGGCGGAGAACGCGACGTTCCATCAGCCGATTTACACGCCCCATGGGACAAGCCTAACGGGGCGGCCACTGACGCGCGTACGCCGATATGATTTGGCGTCGAACAGGATCCGCTGTTTTCAACAGCAGGGCAGTGTCAGGAAACGTCGATACGCAATCTGGATCACCGCTCAATAGCGTTTACGACGAATCCTCCATTGGACAGCGAATGACGAACACGATGGCAGGATTTTCGCTAGGGGCGTTATCCTGCCAGCACCGCTAGTCCTCCTTGCGGATCAGCCGCATCAGCGCTGCGCGATCGGGAGCGAGCAGTTCTTCGATGCGCGGCTGGTTCACGTCGGCGACGACGATCTCGCCGACGTCCTGGTGCACATCGCGGAAGATGCCGTGCGACTTCATCTTCTCGGTCTGATAGATGTTGTCCTCGGTCGGCGTCACGTAGTACACCGCCTCGGCCTTGAACCGATGGATCAGCCACAGATGGATCAAGGTCATCAGGCGCTTCTGGCGCAGCTGCTCGGCGAACGTGTTCTGGTCGCGCACCGTGAGGATGCTGCGGCCGTTCCGGTCCTTGATGGGGTCGACGAGCACGTTGGCGAGCTTCTCTTCGCCGCCGTCACGTTCGCCGTAGATGCCGAGCTCGAGCACTTCGCCACCCGCGCGCAGCGGTCGGAACTGGACGCGGAGCTTCTCGCCGAGGTGGTAGTGCTCGCTCCACAGCGCCAGCCATTCCTCCAGCAGCTTCTTCGGCACCTCGGTCTGCACGAGGTGCTGGCTGCTGCGTCGAGCCCTCGCCCATGGACTTGGTGGTCGCCGTCCGGCCCGACGAGGCGGCCAGCGCGGCGTCGCTGCGCGGTCCGCCGACCAGGGTCTGCGGCGTGCGGTAGGGCGACTCGACCAGGCGCATCTTGCGCTGCAGGCGAGCCAGCGACAGCATCCCGTCCTGCTTGAGCGCCCCTGCGAACTCTTCGGCGGCGACGCCGTCGATCTGGTGTCCGCCGTAGGTCATGAAGTTGAAGACGAAGCCCATCTTGCCGATCTCCTCCGGGAAGCGGCGCATCTCGTCGTCACTCATGCCGGTGGTGTCCCAGTTGAACGAGGGGGAGAGGTTGTAGGCCAGCATCTTGTCCGGGTACACGGCGTGGATCGCGTCGGCGAACTGCTTGGCGTCGGCGAGGTCCGCGGTCTTCGTCTCCATCCACAGGATGTCGGCGAACGGCGCTGCGGCAAGCGATTTGGCGATCGCGTACGGGATACCGCCGCGCAGCTGGTAGTAGCCTTCCGGAGTTTTCACCCGCTCGCAGTCCCAGCCGGCGTCGGCGCCCAACTCCTTCGCCTTCTCGCGGGCCTCGTAGAGCGACGCTGTTTCGGCGAACGTTCGCCAGTCCGCGGCGCTCATACTCGAGCGGCTCGCCCTCGCGCTCGCGGAACTCGAGCAGGTCGGCCACCGCCTCGCCGTAGGTCTCCAGCCCGGCGTCGTTCTGCCAGGCCTCGACGAAGCGTGATTCGACCTTGTCGAAGAGGGCGTCGACCGCCTCGTCTCCGTCCTGCCGCCAGTCCGACACCGCCTCGGCGACGAGATCCAAAATGCCTTGGCGGTCAAGCCAAGTGGTCGCTGTGGCGTACTCGCCTTCGGGCAGCGCGTAGAGCAGATGACCGTTCAGGTGTGTCATCCCCGACTCGTAGAAGCTGCGCACCATCGCCAGGAAGCACGACTTGTACGAGGGAATCTTGAGGTTGGTGGCGCCGAGCAGGAACGGCTGGTCGCGTTCGTCGGCACGGCTGTCGATCAGGTTGGCGGCTTCGGCGTCCGTGCGCGCGACGATGATGCCGGGCACCCCCATGATGTCGAGTTGGAAGCGGGCGGTGTTGAGACGCTTGATCTGTTCGTCGGAGGGGACCAGGACCTTGCCGCCCTGGTGGCCGCACTTCTTCGTGCCGGGCCGCTGATCCTCGATGTGGTAGCCGGGCACACCGGCCTCGACGAAACGGCGAATCAGGTTGCGCACGTGCGGGTCTCCGCCGTGACCGGTGTCGGCGTCGGCGATGATGAACGGGCGGTAGTCGACGGCAGGCGTCGCGGCACGCTGGTCGTCGGTCATGCGCAGGCGCAGGTACTGCTGGTTGCGGTCGGCGGTGAGCAGAGCGCGCACCAGCCCCGCGGCCTCGTCGGGCACCTGGCTCAGCGGATAGCTGGCGAGGTCGGGGCCCGGATCCTCGGTGGTCGAACCCTTCGCCGAGGTCGCCCAGCCGCCGAGGTAGATGCCCTCGATACCCATCCGCTTCATCGTCACCGCCTGACCGGGCGAGTAGGGGCCGAAGGTGGTGATGCTCTTGCGCTGCGGCGAAGAGTTCGCGCAGGCGGTCGTAGAACGCCGCGGCCGCCCGGCGCGCGACCGGGTAGTCGGTGGGGATCGTGCCGCGCTGCTCGACGACCTGGCGGGCGGAATAGAGGCGAATGATCCCCTCGAAGCGCGGACTGTCGAAGTATCGCTGCATGGCGGCGACGTCCTGCTCGAACGGTGTTAAGGGCTGTGCATCAGCTTCGACGATGGCCATAGATCAACACTACGGCGCACATTTCGCGCGATTGTGCGGAATCCGCACGCCCTGGTTGTCCTCACGACACGAACTGCTGACCGCCGTCGATGTCGAAGGTGGCGCCGGTCAGCGCGGTGTTGGTCATCAGGTGAACAGCGAGCGCGCCGACGTCCGCTGCGGTCACCACCCGGCCGATCGGCAGCTTGGCCCGCAGCTCGCTGCGCCTTTCCTCAAGCCGGTCACCGAGCAGCGAGGCGGACAACGGGGTGTCGACGAAGCCTGCGGCGATCAGGTTGACGCGAATCGGTGCGAGCTCGAGCGCCAAGGTCGCGATGAACGGGGGCAATGACGCCGTAGCGGCGGAGACGATCCCGATATCCCGGCTCACACGCCTGCCGCCGGTACCGCCCATGAAGACCAGGCTGCCGCCCGGACGCATCCGACCCACCGCGCCGCGGGCCACCTCGAGGTCCAGCCCCGCATGATCGCCGAGCGCATCGCGCACCTGCGTCGCGTCCATCTCGAGAAGCGGGCGGTAGCTCGGACCGCCTGCGGTGACCATCACGTGGTCTATCGGCTCCGACAGACCCTGGAAGAACGCGTGCAGGGCCGCGATGTCTGTCGCGTCGAACGCGGCGGTGCGGTTAGCGCCCACCTCGGCCGCAGCTTGGCCGAGCCGGTCCGGATTGCGACCGGTCAGGATGACCTCGGCGCCTTCGCGCCGTGCCCGTCGAGCGGTCTCCAAACCGATTCCCGCGCTGCCGCCGATGAGCACCACGGTCTGTCCGAGTAATTGCGGTTCGCGCTGCGCGGCGACAGGGGAGGCTCCGCCGGTCATGATTCCTCCGATCGCAATCTCGCCTCGAGTGCCGCCGGGTCCGCAACGGTCACCGTGAGCGCGGAGTGATCGCGGAAACCGATGACGCGCTTGATCTTGTGACGGAAGTGAATGCACAGTCCGGCCGCAGGGTTGGTCCCGAAGGTCAGTCCGTCGTCGGCGAACGAGATCCGCGCACCGACCGCGGTCCACCAACGATACGGGCCGGTGACGTGCGTATCCGAAATGTTGTCGAGTGACGTCTCGACCCGGAGCACACCGAAGGTTGCGACCAACCGGTCCTCGTCGGTGATGGTGACGCCGTCGCGCCATGGCAGGGCTCCGGCGCCCAGCCACATCGGCAGGAACCGGCGGTCGAACCGGTAGGGAAAGAAATCGCTCACCGCTTTGACTCCTGGCGTGTTCGTGGCGGTTTCAGGTTGTCAGAAGGCGGTCGATGAGCACAACGGTTACCGTTCGATCACGTTACGGCCTCTCATTGACAGTGCGCCGTGCCGCAGCTTGGCGCTGGCCACTGCCGGTTGTACAAGTAGCTGTGGTGACTGCTGCCCACCGGGAAGTCACCCCATGTGTGGTCGCGGTGATATCGGAGAAAGTGGAAGTTTCAATGAGACGCATGTACGCCGTAGTGGTCGGCTTGACGCTGTTGCTGGCGACGCCCGGGGTGGCGACCGCTGACACCTTGACGAAGCCGTTGAGCACTCAGCAGGCAATCCAGTACGTGATCGCGCGCGGCCTTTCGCAGCGCGGTGTCCCCTTCTCGTTCGGAGGCGGCGACGCCAACGGCCCGACCCGCGGCAGTGGCCCGACCGACAATGCCATCGGCCTGGACCGGCAGGGTCACGTCGTCGGGTTGGATCCGATGGCGAGCGTCGTCGGGTTCGACGCCTCCGGCCTGATGCTGTACTCATATGCCGGCGTCGGAATCAAGCTGCCGCGGTCGTCCGGAGCGCAGTACAACGCAGGCCGCAAGGTGCTGCCGCAGCAGGCGCTGCCCGGCGACTTGATCTTCTACGGCCCCAATGGGAACCAGAGCGTGGCGATGTTCCTTGGAAACGACCAGATGCTGGAGGCGGGCGACCCGGTCGTCACGGTGTCGCCGGTTCGGACCGAGAACATGGCTCCGTACCTGGTTCGGGTCGTCGCGTAGCCGTTGCCGCGACGGGACGGCGCTGCTCGCCCCCCAGCCGTGACGGCGCATCATGGTGGAGATGAACTCGTTCTCCGACGCCACCGCCCCGCAGTTGTATCGGCCACGGCCGCCACTGGCCGGCTACATCGACTACTTCGGGTATTGGCAGCGTGACTCTGGCGTTCCGCACCAGAGTCGAGCCCTGCCAAGGGTGAACGCGGCGCCACGATCGCCGCGGACCTCGGCTACTTCGACCAGGCGCACTTCGTCCGCGAGTTCCGGTCGTTCACGGCGATGACGCCGACTCAGTACGCACATCGCCGGTCCTGGCTGCCCAGCCACGTCGAACTCGCTGCCACGCACTCGATCTGCGGGCCGGCCAAAATATCCAAGCAAGTCGTCGGCTCGGCGCACATGATTGACGCATGAACAAAGCTCGAGAGGCGGTGGCCAGCACGGGGCTGTTGGTCGCTGCGATCCGCGCCATGGAATCCACTCGCGACGATCGGCTGTTCAACGACCCGTTCGCCGACAAGCTGGCCGGCGACACCGGCCGACGACTACTGGAGGCTGCGATCGCCGAAACCGGTGAGCGGACAACCGTTCAGATCGTCGTCCGGACCCGGTTCTGGGACGAGGCACTGTTGCGGGCGGCGAGCCAGGCCGAGCAGGTCGTCATCCTCGCCGCGGGGATGGACGCGAGGGCCTACCGGCTGAACTGGCCCGACGGCACCACTGTCTATGAGTTGGACCAACCGGCCGTGATCGCCGCCAAGGCCGAGATACTCGCCGACGACGCTCCGCGGTGTCGGCGCGTGCCGATCGGGGTCGACCTCGCCGACGATTGGGCCGGCGCCTTGCGGGCGACGGGTTTCGATTCGCAGACTCCCACCGTCTGGCTGATCGAGGGGCTACTTCAATACCTCGACGAAGCCGCCGTGCGCACGCTGTTCGAGCGC
The DNA here is from genome assembly GCA_963813275.1 of uncultured Actinomycetota bacterium. Lineage (GTDB taxonomy): Bacteria > Actinomycetota > Actinomycetes > Mycobacteriales > Mycobacteriaceae > Mycobacterium. Next base: position 2,312,990 of record CAWEYH010000014.1, read on the forward strand.
ATCGATTCGCTGTCGGCGCCCAAGTCCGTACTGCTGTACGACGTCGTCGGCAAGACACTGCTGGAATCGCCGATGATGGCTCCTCTTCTTCAGGTCATGGCCGAGCGGGGTTCCCCTTGGCTCTTCGGCACCGACGAACCCGGGGAGCTTGCCGAGCGGCATGGTTGGACCGCTGTCGTGACCGATATCGCCGAGCCTGGCAACAGGTGGAACAGGTGGTTCGCACCCGCTGCCCCGACGAATGCACCCGGTGCACCGCGGGGCTATTTCGTCGAGGCGACCCTGCCGTAAAAGCGCGCGACTTCTGCGGCATGCGATCAGTAACGTCGCGCAGATGGCGGTGCTGACTGCTCAGGAAGATGACTTTCCACGCTGGTACCAAGACCTGCTGACCAAGGCGCAACTGGCCGAGAGCGGTCCGGCTCGCGGGACGATGGTCATCCGGCCGAACGGGTACGCGATCTGGGAACGAATGCAGGCGGAGGTCGACCGGCGGATCAAGGCCGCGGGCGCCCAGAACGCGTACTTCCCGCTGCTGGTGCCGATGAGCTTCTTCGAGCGCGAGGCCGAACATGTCGAGGGTTTCAGTCCCGAGCTGGCAGTGGTGACGCACGGTGGAGGCAAGGAACTGACAGAGGCGCTTGCGATCCGTCCCACAAGTGAGACGGTGATCGGCGAATACATGGCCAAGTGGGTGCACAGCTACCGGGACCTGCCGTTACTCCTCAACCAGTGGGCCAACGTCGTGCGATGGGAGATGCGACCACGAATCTTCTTGCGCACCACGGAGTTTCTCTGGCAGGAGGGACACACCGCGCACGCCAGCCAATCCGACGCTCGGCAATATGCCCGCGGCATCCTGCACGACGTGTACGAGGATTTCATGCGCGGCGTCCTGGCCATGCCCGTCATCGTCGGACGCAAGACCGCCAAGGAGCGCTTCGCGGGCGCCGCGAACACCATGACATGCGAAGGCATCATGCGCGACGGCAAGGCGTTGCAGATGGGCACGTCGCACGAACTCGGCCAGCGGTTCAGCCGCGCCTTCAACATCAGCTACCTGAGCGCCGACGGCGGAAACGAGCTGTGCTGGACCACGTCGTGGGGTTCTTCGACCCGCATGATGGGCGGACTGATGATGTGCCACGGCGATGACTTCGGCCTCGTCCTGCCTCCCGTGCTGGCGCCGGTGCAGGTTGTCGCATTGGTGGCGAAGGACGTCGACGGCAGCGTCACCCGCGCCGCCGCAGCCGTGGTCGACGAACTCGAACTCCGCGGCGTGCGAGCGAGACTGGACGACAACGTCGACCGGGGCTTCGGCTGGCGGGCCACCGAGTGGGACCTGCAAGGGGTACCGGTACGCGTCGAAATCGGCCCGCGGGACCTGGTCGACAGCGTGGCGCTGCTGTATCGGCGCGACACTCGCGACAAGCACACGGTGACCTTGGACATGGTCGTCGACGAGGTATGCGGGCTGATGGATCGCGTCCAGACGGACATGCTGGTAGCGGCGACGGCACGTCGCGATTCGTTCATCACGGATTGCACGACGCTCGACCAGGTTTGCGAGGCAGCGCAGACGGGAGTCGCTCGGGTGCCATGGGAGGCGGTCGGGATCTCCGGCGAAGAGCGCCTTGCCGCCGACGGCCTCACGGTGCGATGCCTGCAGGGCAGCGACGGCACGTTGCCCGACACCGACGACGATGCGGGTGCGCTGGCCTTCGTGGCCAGGGCCTACTGAAGCCGAAGGTGACGACCACCACATTCGGGGGTTAGTGCAACCGCTCGTAACAGTAATTAGTCTGATTGGTATGACTGTCGACCCACGGCCGAACCCCGCAGTTCACGAGGGTCTGCTGCAGATCGGGGATTGCCTGGATGCGGCGGGCAATATCGCGCTGCCGCCGGGCACCACGCTGATCTCGCTCATCGAGCGCAACATCGCGAATGTGGGCGACTCCGTGGCCTACCGCTATTTGGACCACACGCGGTCGGAGGACGGGTACGCCGTCGAACTGACGTGGACCCAACTGGGCACCCGTTTGCGGGCCATCGGCGCCCAGGTGCAACGGTTCACATCTCGCGATGACCGGGTGGCGATCCTGGCCCCGCAGGGTCTCGACTATGTCGCCGGGTTCTTCGCCGCGATCAAGGCGGGCACGATCGCGGTGCCGCTGTTCGCGCCCGAGTTGCATGGTCACGCGGAGCGTCTCGCCGTGGCGCTCAACGATTCACGGCCCACCGTCGTGCTGACCACCTCGGCGGCAATTCAGGCTGTCGAGGCCGCGCTTTCCGAGATCGGGCTGGCGCCGAGGCCGCACGTCGTCGCCATCGACGATGTGCCCGACGCGGCAGGCGAGGCGTTGGCGCCCGTCCAACTCGAACCCGATGACGTCTCTCATCTGCAATACACGTCGGGATCAACCAGGCCGCCGGTCGGCATCGAGATCACCCATCGTGCGGTCGGCACCAACCTGACGCAGATGATCCTGTCGATCGACCTGCTCGATCGAAACACACACGGCTGCAGCTGGCTACCGCTCTACCACGACATGGGCCTGTCGATGATCGGCTTTCCCACGGTTTACGGCGGCCACTCGACACTGATGTCGCCGACCGCGTTCATCCGACGGCCGCAGCGCTGGATCCGCGCGCTGGCAGCCGGGTCCCGGCAGGGCCGAGTCGTCACCGCCGCACCCAACTTCGCGTGTGAGTACGCCGCGCAGCGTGGACTGCCTGCACCGCAGGATGACATCGACCTGAGCAATGTCATCGTGATTCTGGGTTCCGAGCCGGTGAGCATGAGGGCGATCGAGACCTTCAACGCCGCCTTCGCGCCGTACGGACTGCCACCCACGGCGATCAAGCCGTCATACGGCATCGCCGAGGCGACTCTGTTGGTGTCGACGACTGCACCGGCCGACACTCCGACCGTCGCCCATCTCGACAGGAAGAAGTTCGAACGCGGCGAGGTCGAGCGCGTAGCCGCGGACACCCCGGACGCCGTCTCACATGTGTCGTGCGGCCATATCGCACGCAGTCAATGGTGTGTCATCACCGATCCCGATTCCGGCATCGAGCTCCCCGACAACAGGGTCGGCGAGATCTGGGTGCACGGCGACAACGTCGGCCGCGGTTACTGGCGGCGCCCCGAAGAGACAGCGCGGACGTTCGGCGCCGTTCTTCACCCGCGCACGACGGGAGGGAGCCACGCGGACGGCGCACCCGATGATGCGCTGTGGCTGCGGACTGGGGATCTGGGCTTCTACCTCGACGGCGAGCTGTACGTCACCGGGCGTATCGCGGATCTGATCACCGTCGACGGCCGACAGCTCTACCCGGAGGATGTCGAAGCCACCACGGCGGACGCGTCGCAGATCGTGCGGCGTGGATACGCGGCGGCGTTCACCGTGCCATCGGATACCGGCGAGGCACTGGTGATCGTCGCCGAACGTGCGTCAGGGACGCGCCGCGCCGACCCGGCACCCGCTGTCGACGCGATTCGCAAGCAGGTGTGGTCGCGACATGGCATCCCCGTCGCCGCTGTGCGACTGGTCCCCGCAGGCACCATCCCGCGCACCACGAGCGGCAAGCTGGCTCGCCGCGCGTGCCGGGACGCATACCTGGGTGGCGAGTTCGGCGCGTAACTCGACGTGTTCCCGACCCCGGATGGCGCAGGGCTTGGTCGGAATCTCGCCGCCTGCTCAGCTGCGCGCGGCTAGGGTCAAGCGAATGACGTCGATAGCGCAAGCTGCTGACCGGGTCGTCGGATTGGCACGCGGAATGCGTGAGCTCGTGGCGGCCGAAGCCGCCGAGGCCGAGCGAATCCGCACGCTCACTCCGGTGGTCGTCGAGGAGATGTGGGCCTCCGGCCTGATGTCCGCATTCAATCCGGCCCCGGCAGGCGGTGTCGAGCCGTCCTTTGCGGAGATGATCGCGACCTGGATCGAAATGGCTTGGCAGGACGGCTCGTTCGGCTGGGTCGGCATTGCCAACCTGCCGTCGTCGTTCGCCGCGGCCACATATCTGCCCGACGACGGTTTCGCGGAGGTGTTCAGCGCTCACGACAACCGGGTGACGATGGGGGGCCAGTTCTTTCCCAACGGGCAGGGCAGAGTCGTCGACGGCGGCTACCGGCTGAGCGGGTCGTGGAGTTTCGGCTCGGGGACGGGCCACTCGGAGTATGTCGCCGCGGGCTTCTTTCCGATGGACGACGGGGAGATGCGCTGGATCAGCGAAGGCATTCCCGACATGCAGGTCGCCGTGGTGCCCAGAGCGGAGATTTCCTTCAACGACGGCTGGTTTGTCCAGGGGCTCAAGGGAACCGGCTCCTATGACTACAGCGTCGAGGACGTGTTCGTGCCCGGCCACCGGACGTTCGCGCTGTTCACCCGCGAGCCATTGCGGGGGAGTTCACCGGCCACGCGCATGGGGTTGATGCCCGTCACTGCCGCCGGTCACGCATCATGGGCGCTCGGCGTGGCCAAGAGCATGCTCGACGACGTTCAGCAATTGGCCGCCACCAAGTTCCGGATGAGCGACATGGCGTCGCTGGCCAGCCGCCCGACCTTTCAGAAAGGCCTGGCGCACCACGTGTCGGCGTGGCGCGCGGCCCGCCTGTTGGTTCTGGACGCGTTCACCACCGCGGAGTCCGCCGTCGCCGCAGGCGAAGACCTGAGCCCGACTCTGCGCGCGGACATGCGGGCGGCCGCCGTCCACGCCACCGACGTGGCACGGGGGTGCGCAGAATGGGCGCACCTGGTCGCGGGCACCAGCTCGATCCGCGAAGGGACCCGGCTCGAGCGGGCGTTCCGCGACATGTACACCGGCACTCAGCACGCCTTCATCAGCGAGAAGGTGGCGATCGACGCGGCACAGATCTGGCTCGGCATCGTCGACGACCAATTCGGCCTGTAATGGCCAGTCGCCGTTAGGGTTTCACCATGCATGATCGCACCGCCGGGCTCTCGTCCGCCGAGCAGCACGCACGGGAGTTTGTCGCAGGCCTCGACGCACGGCCTGTTGCGGCCCGCGTCGATGCGGCAGGCGTGCGGGACGCTCTAGGCGGCCCGACGCCGGAGCACGGAGAAGATCCGGAGGCCGTCATCGACGCACTGGTCGCGGGTGCCGAGCCCGGCCTGGTGGCCAGTGCGGGGCCGCGCCACTTCGGCTTCGTGATCGGCGGTGCACTGCCGGCCGCGCTCGCGGCGGACTGGCTGGTCTCGGCGTGGGATCAGAACGCCGCATTCCACTCGCTGTCGCCTGCGGCTGCCGCCATCGAAGAGATCACGTCGACGTGGATACTCGACCTGCTCGGTCTGCCTGCCGATGCCGGCGTCGGGTTCGTCACCGGCGGGCAGGGTGCAAACACCACGTGCCTTGCGGCCGCCCGCAACGCGGTTCTCGCCAGGGCCGGCTGGAATGTCGAGGACGACGGGCTTATCGGCGCGCCGCGCATACACATACTCTGCGGCGCCCAGGCGCACGCGACCGTCGATACCGCCCTGCGCCAACTCGGACTCGGCGCCAAGACCCCCGTCCGCATCGCCGCCGACGACCAGGGGCGGATGCGACCCGACGCACTTCGCGACGCCCTGGCGCAGACCGATGGGCCGGCGATCGTCTGTGCCCAGGCCGGGAATGTGGCAACCGGGGCCTTCGATGATTTCGAACCGATCGCCGATGCCTGTGCCGACCGAAATGCGTGGCTGCACGTCGACGGCGCTTTCGGATTGTGGGCGGCGGCAGCGCCGACGCTTCGGCACCTCACAGAGGGTGTTGTGCGGGCCGACTCGTGGGCGGTGGACGCCCACAAGTGGCTGAACGTGCCCTACGACGGTGCGATGGCCATCGTCGCCGACGCCGACGCCCAGGTCGCCGCGATGAGCCTGGCCGGGCCGTATCTCGTCGCCGACCCAGGACAGCGAGACGGCACCAACTATGTGCCGGAGAGCTCGCGGCGTGCGCGGGTCGTGCCGATATACGCGGCGGTCAGGTCGCTTGGCCGAACCGGTATAGCCGAGATGATCGAGCGCAACTGCGCCCAGGCCCGACGAATGGCCCAGCGGTTGGCCGAGATTCCCGGCGCCCGGATCATCAACGACGTCGTCCTCAACCAGGTACTGGTGCAGTTGCCGGGTGGCGACGACGCCAACCGTGCCGCGGTGGCCGCCGTGCAGCGCGATGGAACCTGTTGGCTCGGCGGCACCACCTGGAACGGCCGGCATGTGCTACGGGTGTCGATATCGAACTGGGCGACGACCGACGACGACATAGACCGGTCAGCCGACGCGATAGCGCGTGCCGCAAAGGCTGTTTCGTCGACGTAGCCATCAGGCCGATCAGGCCCATCCTGCGCCGATATTCCGGCTAGCAGGGGTTCCCCTTTGGCGTCAGCACTGACGACTTGGCGCCGCCGCAACGCCATTGTGGATGCAGCGCGGCGCTCGAGCGTCGTCCCCATCGACGGACGGAGTACATCATGAAGAGCACGAAAGCATCCAAGATCGCCTTGGCGGCGCTTGCGCCTCTGGCAATGGCAGCGATTGCCGTTTCCGCTGGCGCACCCGCCGCTACGGCCGCGCAGGGACAGGTGTTCGCCGCCGGCGCCACCGCCGGCGATGACTCACTATGGGATGACGGCGAGCCCGCCGGTGGCACAGGCGTCGACCCGGGCCCCCAGACCGCTCCTGACCTCGCGGGCATCCCGGACCAGGCGGGCATCGACTCTTCGAGCCTCGGCGAACGGGCGGGCGGCACTGGCGTCGACCCCGGAATATCCGCACCGGCGGACACTCCGTCCGGGCCCGGCCTCGAGGACGGCGGCGAACCCGCTGGCGCCATCGGTTGATTCGGGGGCATCCTTGAAGCTGTGATGTCGTCTATGCGACGCCACTTTGCGGCGATCGCGGTCGCTTTCGGCGCCACCGTCGCGGCCGCGATCCCACCCGTCGCGACAGCCGAGCCGGTATGGCCGGTGGCGGGCGCCGAGCCGGCCGACGAAACCATCGGCGATCTGGCAGCCGAAGGCTATGCCGTGCAGATCAACTGGGTCGGCGGGTATTCCGACGTGTCGTTGTCGCAGTGTTCGGTCAAGGGCATCCACAACCCGGACGGGCCACCCACTGATCAGCAGCCGAACGCGACCGTGTACGTCGACGTCGATTGCCCTGGCAACAACTTCGACTGATCGAGGTCAACCGACTCGCAACAGCTTCATCTCCGACAGGCGTTGCGGTAGCTCGTCGACGTGTTCGACCAGCACCTGGCGGCGCTCGTCCTCACCGGAGACGGGCTCACCGTCGACATCGATCTCAATAGGGGTGTCACGGTCGATCGCCAGGAGGGCATCGAGCAACGCGTCGCGATCGCGGGTGCCGTCGAGCAGGGGGAGCAGGTGGCGGTCGACGGGCGACAAGATGAGCGTCTCGTGCCAGAGATTGAAGATCGACGCGCCGCTCTCTCCACGCGTTATCTCCGCCATCCGCCTGATCGGCTCGAAGAGCCGCAGCGGCGTGGACGACGGCTCCGGCAGCACCGGATCCAGCCGAAACCGTGCCTGTCCCTGCAGCACCAGTACCTGGATGAGGTTGTCGATGTTGCGTGGGATCTCGGCACTCGGATTCAACCCGGCCCCACTCATGCGCGCCCGCACGTCGTCGATCAGCTCCTGCCGCGACAATGTCCACGGCCAGCGGGCACTGAGTGCGTCCAGTGCCGCCTTGATCCCCGGATCGTTGGTGAAAAGCTTCGACCCGTCCGATTCCTCGTATTCCTGACGCGAGTTGTCCATGCGAGTCCGGCCGTCCACGGGGGGCACCCATGCAGCGAAATGCAGATCCCGATAGCGGCCGCCGTCCAGCTGGTAGGAAATATGCGGCGCGCGTTCGCCGTGTACGAGCAGCGACTCGCGGAACATGCGATTCACCACGAAATCCAGGTACTGCTCGACCAGCACCTGAACGCCCGAACACTTCTCGCTCAGGTACTCCGCGACCCTGGGGCCGTGATTGCCGGGAAACATGGTCTCTGGGCGCGCCTCCGCCATGAAGGCCAATCCGTGGGCGCCCGTCCGCTGCAGCATCTCGTAGAAATAACACGGTGCGTTGAACGTCTCGAGCTCGTCGTGGAGCAGATAGGAATCGCCGAAACTCTCTGAGAAGGCCCGAGATTCGGCTATCACGCGCGCCAACACGCCGCCGGCAGGTGCCACCTCTTCCAGAAATTCGGCCATGCCGCGTGCGTTGAGCGCCTTGTCGTCCGGTGTCACGCTGTCGCCGCTCGCCAGCAGCATGGCATCGCGGAGGACCTCTTTGGTTTTCCAGCCCGGGTAGGTGTTGTAGCTCAAGTAGGCGACGCCCTCGGGAGCAAGCAAACGCCGAAACGCCGCGAGGAGTGCATCCTGCACATTTTCGGGCACCCAGCTGTACACGCCGTGGGCGACGATGTAGTCGAACTGGCCCAGTCCGGTCAGGTCCATGCCCGCGATGTCGCCAGCGATCAACTCGAGGTTGTCGAGGCGCAAGGCTTCTACGCGGGTTCGCCCGATGTTGATCTGGACCTCCGAGAGGTCGATGCCCACGACGTGCGCCTGGGGGTGTGCGACGGCGAACGGAATGATGTTGCCCCCAGCGGCACAACCGATTTCGAGCACACGCGCGCTGGACACCTCGGGAGTTTCCAACCCGAACAAGTGCGCGATCGCGGCCAGGTGGCCCGGCGCTGACTGCGGAAACGCATCCGAAGTGTAGGGCGTGGCGTCGTAGTCGGCGCGTAGCTTGTCGACGGCGTCGTCGCCGTCAGGGGTGGCTCGCACACGGTCACTGGTCGTCACCCGTCGATCACAGTCGTGGCCGGTTAACAGCAGGTGGCCACAGGCTTGCCAACAAATGCTTCACAGGGCGTACGCGGCAGACACACAGCTGTTGTCAAGTCGGTGAGCGCATGACTGGGTCGGCGAACTCACGCGTATTTCACCTCATACCTCAGGTGCAGAGCGTTGGGCGACTCGAGCGTGCGCACCGGCTCGAGCTCGATGTGATGGAGGCCCAGTTGGTCGAAAAGTCTCCGCCCACCGCCGAAAAGGACTGGGATGAGAGCGATCTCGAGCACGTCCAGCACGCCTGCCCGCAGGCATTCCTGTGCGGTGTACGCACCGTGCAGCATGACGTCACGTTCACCGGCAGCCGCTTTGGCCTGCTCGACGCACGATTCGATGCCGTCGGTCACGAAATGAACGTCATACGCGTGCGCGCCGGTGGGCGCGTGATGCGTCGGGACGAAGATCGGCACACCGCCGTGATGGTCGCCGTCCCAGTAGTCGGCGAACTCTGCCGTACGCCTGCCGGTGATCACGGCGCCGGTCGCCATCATCTCGTCGAAAACGGTTCGACTCGGCTCGTCGGTCGGCCGATAGCCGGTCGGATCGTCACCGTCGCCTTGCGCCAGCCAGTTGTGCAGCCGGTGGCCTTCGGTACCAAGCGGGTTGTCCTTCGTATCGCCGGGGCCTGCGATGAAACCGTCGAACGACATCGACATGTACAGCACCAGCCGTGGGGTGTGTCTGCTCATGTCCATACAGACTTCCTCGGCAGCCCGAAGTCATCGCCGCCTAGGCTGCAAGCCATGTCTATGGACCGTGCAGCGCTCGCCGTCGGCGGTATCCGGCTGGCGTCGGGAATCTCGTTTCTCGTCGATCCGCTCCGCGCGAACCGGCTGTGGGGCGATCCCGACGAACCGGCCCCGACGGCGCGGCTGCTGCTGCGCTCGATGGGCTACCGCGACGCCCTCATCGGAGGGTTGCTGATGTCAGCGGCGGTGCGCGGTCGCGATACCCGCGGGTGGTTCCTCGCCTCGGGTGGTGCCGACGCGGCCGACCTGCTTGGCGGGATGAGTGTGCACCACGAGATGAAGCGTTCACAGCAGGTGATCGGGCTTGGCGGCGCGATCGTGGGGATCGGTGTCGGATTGTGGGGAGCTACGCGACGCCGTCGCGAGACCGGAGCGGCGCCAGCAGCGCGCTGAGGCCGTATTCGAAGACGGCGTCGTAGTCGGTCGGGGACTGCAGCGCCTCGACGAGCGACCGATCGGGCCAGTCGTCGGTCCACAACGAGGGATCCTCCTCCTCGTGCTTGGCGCCACGGACGGCCGAGAACTGCATGACCGCAGAGGAAATCACATGAACCTGCACTGCTCTCAGGACGAGCGCGGCGTCGGTCCCGGTCACACCCAGCTCGGCGAGCTGCGCGGCTAGCGTCTGCTGAATAGGCAGGAACAGCCGTGGCGTTCGGTCGCGTTCGTGTGCGATGGACAGGAGATGCTGACGGTCGATCAGCGCCGCCCGCTGTGAGCGGGCAAGTGACGCAATGCGATCGACGGGATCGTCGCCCTCGACAGGCAGTTGTGCCATCTGGCTCAACAGTCGGTCGACGAGGCTGTCGAGCAGCTTGTCCTTCCCCCCGACGTGCCAGTAGATCGACGTGACGGCCACTCCGAGTTCCTCGGCGAGGCCGCGCATCGTGAAGCCATCGACGCCGTCGAACTCGATCAAACGAGCCGCGGTGTCGAGGATGGCCTCGGCGTCGAGTGGTTCTGTCAGGGTGTTTCACCCCCGGTCATGCGATCGGACTCGGAAAGATCGAGATAGCGTTCGAGGTTGCGGTGCGTATTGATCACGCGGCGCTCCTCATTGGAGAGCGTCAGGTGCGTCAGTCCCGGCTGATGCAGACCGCGCTGAAGGCCCGCCAGCACAGCGATGTCCTGCGTCAGCACCAGTCCGGGGTGCGCCTCTTCGGCCTTCAGTCGCACGTCGGCAGGGTTGCATCGGGGCGCAGCCGGGCGGCATCCGCGTCCACAGGATCATCACCAGCTCACCGTGATCGGGGTCGGGCCCCGGATGTGAGGTCATGACGGTGAGGTGATCGGCGTTGACCAGCAGCGTCATGTTCGGGAAGACGTTGTACTGGTGCAGCCGCATCATCTGGTCGGTGCTTGCCCAGCTCAGGTCGACACCACGGCCCGCTGCGAAAGCTCTTGTGCGCTCGGCGATCACGTCTGCCACCGACTCGCCGGGCCGACGCTGATCGGCCGGGAACGGTGTGTCATCCGCAACACCCATCAGCGCGCCCTGAGTGCACACGTACGCATCCCACAGATCACTGTCGGCGAGCGGCTCCTTGATCTGCGGGCTCGGCACGCCGTAGATCTGTTCCGACTTGCCGGTGTGTCCCCAAATGACTTGCGGTGCATAGACATCGTCCATGCACCTGTGTAGTTCGGGATGCAGCGTCTGGATATGGTACGTCTCGCTGTACCCGTCCGTGATCGTCTTCCAATTCGCGTCCACCTCGACGGTCATGGTGGCGTAACAGCGAAAGTCGCCGAGCCCACACCATGCGATGTCGTCCGGCACCGATTCCAAGTAGTCGAGCAGAGGCATCGCGTTGACGTCGAGGTTGACGAAGACGAGGCGTTCCCAGACTTCGACCCTGACCGCGAGCAGGGGAAAGTCGGCCATCGACAGCGCTCCGAAGCCCTTGCGGTTGGGCACTCTCTTGAGAGCGCCCGCAAGGTCCCACGTCCAGCCGTGGTAGCCGCACTTCAGTTCACGTAGGTCGCCGCCCGACCCGGTGCACAGGGAGTTGCCTCGGTGGCGACAGACATTCTGGAAGCCGCGCAGCGTGCCGTCATCGCCGCGAACAATGAGGACGGAGTATGGGCCGCACCGGTATTCGAAGTAGTCGCCGGGTTCGGCGACGTGGTCGACCGTGCACGCGACCTGCCACACCTTCGGCCACATCCGCTCGACCTCCAGTCGGGCGAACGCCGCCGAGTAGTAGCGCTCCGCAGGCACCGACGTGGGCCGTCTGGGGGGCGTGCCGATCGCATCCTCGCGCCGTGTGTGGACGGGGTTGCCGACCGGCAGGCCGGGCTGCGCTGTGTGCGTCATGGTTCGCCCTTCCCGGTCGGCGACATCGTTCTGTAACGGTGTTACATTGACCACCGTAGCCGCTCGGTCGGCTACACGGGCAGAAGTATCGGCTGGCACGGCATTGGCGGGAGTAATCGTGTTCGACCTCAAAATCACTGGCGGCACCGTCGTGGACGGAACGGGTGCGGATCGATTCGATGCCGATGTGGCCGTCAAGGACGGAAAGATCGTCGAGATTCGTCGCCGCGGACCCGGCGACCCGCCGCTGGAAGGCAATGCCGCCGAGACGATCGACGCGACGGGAAAGATCGTCGCACCGGGGTTCGTGGACATCCACACCCACTACGACGGCCAGGTCAGCTGGGACAGCCTGCTGGAGCCGTCGAGCGGACACGGCGTGACCACCGTCGTCGCAGGCAACTGCGGCGTCGGCTTCGCGCCGGTGCGGCCGGGCACAGAGGATTGGCTGATCGGCCTGATGGAGGGTGTCGAGGACATTCCGGGCACCGCGCTCACCGAGGGCATCTCGTGGGGCTGGGAGAGCTACCCCGAATACCTCGATGTCGTCGGGAAGCAGGAGTTCGCCGTCGACGTGGGCAGCCAGATCGCGCACGGCGCGGTCCGCGCTTACGCGATGGGGGAGCGCGGTGCCCGCAACGAGCCGGCCTCACCCGAGGACATTGCGGCGATGGCGCGGATCGTGCAGGAGGGCATCGAGGCCGGGGCGCTGGGCTTCTCGACCTCGCGCACGATCGGTCACCGGGCCATCGACGGCGAGCCGGTTCCCGGCACATACGCCGCCGAGGACGAACTGTTCGGACTCGGGCGCGCCATGGCCGCAGGCGGCCGGGCCGTCTTCGAGCTGGCCCCACAGGGGGTCGCGGGCGAGGACATCATCGCGCCCAAGAAGGAATTGGACTGGATGCAGCGCCTCGGCGCCGAGATCGACCGGCCCATCTCATTCGGCATGATCCAGGTCGACGCGGCGCCCGACCTCTGGCGCGAACAACTCGACATCTCGGCGGCGGCTCACGAGGCGGGTAGCCAGTTGTATCCCCAGATCGCCGCACGACCGTTCGGCATGCTGTTCGGCTTCCCCGGCCATCATGCGTTCACCCATCGCCCGACCTTCCGTCGACTGAAGGCCGAATGCAGCCGTGAGGAGTTGGCTCAGCGTCTCGCCGACCCGGCGGTCAAAGCGGCGATCCTGGCCGAGGACGACCTACCGCCCGACCCGAAGCTGTTGTTCGACAACATGTTTGCTCTCGTGCAGTACTCGCTGGGCCGGCTCTACGCGTTGGGCGATCCACCCGACTACGAACCGACCCCTGACCGAGCCGTCGAAAAGATCGCCGCCGATCGCGGCGAGGACCCCTTGGCCACGCTGTACGACCTGATGCTCGAGTCGGACGCGACGTCGATGCTGATGCTGCCGTTCTACAACTACTACTACGGCAACCACGACGCCATACGGGAGATGCTGACCCATCCGGCCGGGGTGTCGGGTCTGTCCGACGGTGGCGCGCACTGCGGCATGATCTGCGATGCCTCGTACCCCACATTCCTGCTGACGCACTGGGCGCGCGATCGCCACCGGGGCGAGAAGCTCCCGCTGGAGTATGTGGTGCGCAAGCAGTCTCACGACACGGCGCAGCTGTTCGGGCTCTCCGATCGCGGAGTCATCGAGGTCGGAAAGAAGAGCCGACCTCAACGTCATCGACATGGACGCGCTGACCTTGCACCCCGCACGCATGGCCTATGACCTGCCCGCAGGCGGCCAGCGCCTGGTCCAGGGAGCCAGCCGGCTACACCGCCACGATCGTCAACGGCGTCGTGACCCGCCGCGACGGCGCCGACACCGGCGCGCGTCCCGGCCGGCTGGTCCGCGGGGCTCGCTGAACAACCGTTGCGCGCCATGCGGGCAGTCGTCACCAGTGATCGCACGGCGGGCATCGCCGGGCTTGCGCTGGCCGACATGCCGTACCCGCACATGGCGGAGAACGACGTCATCGTCGCGGTGCACGCGGCCGCGTTCACTCCCGACGAGCTCGAGTGGCCGGGTACGTGGACCGACCGGGCAGGGCGTGATCGAACTCCCACCATTCCTGGACACGAGGTGTCGGGCGTCGTCGCCGAGCTGGGGTTCGGCACGACGGGGCTGGAGGTGGGCCAGGCAGTCTTCGGGCTGACGGACTGGTGCCGGAACGGGACGCTGGCGGAATACGTTGCGGTGGAGGCGCGCAACCTCGCGCCGCTGTCCGCAGGCATCGATCATGTCGTTGCGGCGGCACTGCCGATGCCGGGGTTGACCGCGTGGCAGGGCCTGTTCGACCACGGACATCTCGTTGCCGGCCAGACCGTCCTGATTCACGGCGCGGCGGGTGGGGTCAGTTCGATCGCGGTGCAACTGGCGCGTGACGCGGGAGCGCGGGTGATGGGTAGCGGACGAGCCGCGCAACGAGAGACGGTGCTGGGCCTTGGGGCCGACGAATTCGTCGACCTGCAGCACGATCGGCTCGAGGACGTCGGCGAGGTAGATGTGGTGTTTGACGTGATAGGCGGCGAAATCCTTGATCGCTCAGCACAACTGGTGCGACCGGGTGGAGCACTCATCACCATCGCGGAGCCGCCTCGAGTTCAACCCGACAATGCACGCGCGATGTTCTTCATCGTCGAACCCGATCGTGCTCGCCTCGCTGCGCTCGAAGAGCGGCTCCGCGACGGCAGGCTGAAACCCGTTGTCGGGGCGGTGTTTCCCCTCGTGGAGGCGACCTCGGCGTTTGACCCCGCGGTGCGGACTCACGGCAAGACGGTCATCCGTGTCGCCGGGTGAGACAGCCGTCGCTACCCGCCGAGGTCGTCAGACCGTCCGGCCTCGAGTCGCGACCACTGGGGGATGGGCCGCCCGTCGATCCGGGTGTTGGACCCGTCGACTATCCATTCCTGCGGCCAGCCGGCGGGGGAGTCCTCCCATGGTTCCTGGCGCCCGTACACCGTTAGATCCATCAGGGCGAGGCTGTAGTCCATCGCCTCGACGCCCCGAAGCGTTGTCCAGTACGTCTCGAAGACGCGATCGCCGTCGCGCAGGTAGCTGACGATGTGCATCATGCCCGCGGTGCGACCGACCAGGAGCGCCTCGAGTGGGGGAAGCGCTGAGTACCAGGGCATATGCCAGTCCATGAAATCGCGATACCGGGCGCTTTCGTCGTAGGGACCCTGACAGAAGACCGCGAAGGTGATGTCGCGGGAATGAAGGTAGGACAGTTCCTGTACCTGCGTGGTGACCCACGTGCATCCTTCGCACTGCTCCGGCGCGGACTTGCCGGGGTTCCACATGAAGTAGTAGGCGAGAAGCTGCCTGCGTCCTTCGAATGTGTCCAGCAACGTGACCGGTCCGTCAGGGCCGATCAACTCGAGGCCGGCGTCGACCTCGACCACCGGCAGGCGGCGCCGGGCCGCGGCGATTTCATCGCCTTGGCGAATGTGGGCCTTTTCGCGAGCGCGCAGGCTGTCGATCTCGGCTTCGAAGGTCGCTCGGTCGACGGGGGTTGGCGTCGGCGCACCGTTGACCGAATCGCGGTACGGCGACTCGTTTTTCACGGGATTCCTCCTCTGCTATTCGACGATGTCGGTGCCGGACGGGCCGAACATGAAGAGGTGTTCGAGCACCGGCGACGGGTCATCCGACCAGTTCATCGCCTTGAGCTGGGCCCGACTGCGGCGGCCGGTTCGCCACCGCAGCGCCTCGAATCGCGTTGTCTGAAGCCGTATTTCGTCCCCACGGTCAGGCCCGCTCCGATACTCGGCATCCTCCACCTTTACGCGCAGGGGCGCCGGCGTACGAAGGCTGCGCAGCAGGCGGTCCGAGGTGTACGAAACGGCGTCGGAATCGCGCGCACCCGGCCTGCCGATCGCCTCGCGGACGTCGTGCTCATGGCACGCGATGTCGCCGATCGGCGGTTCCACCCCGTCGGCTTTGGCCAGGTGGGTCAACCGGGCGGCGGCGGCCGACCAGGCCGCGAGGATTTCACCGACGTTCTGGCCGTTGAATCGCGCGATCTGCGCCGCCGTCTCCTCATCGGTCGGTGGCCCGGTCAGGCGCCCCTGCCCCCAGTCCTCCGCGGTTGCGGTCAGATGGGCCACCACGTCGCGGACCGACCAGCCGGGACAGGCCGCGACGGCGGTGTTCAACCCGGCGGCGTCGAGGCCCGTGACCAACGCGATGATCCGCTCTCGTGCGTCTTCGTAGATGCCGGCGACCTGACGTGGATCAGGGGCTGACACGCGGGTCACTTGTCAGGGGCGGACTCGTCGTACGCGTCGTGCCAGCGCCACCATTCGTACGGTTTGGTCTGCGGGTAGCCCTCCGGTGAGTCCTCCCAGACTTCCTGCCGCCCCAAGGCCGTCATGTCCAGGAAATGGAAGGTGTTGTCGAACACCTCGTCGCCGCGGCTGTTGATGAAGTACGTGCGGAAAACGCGGTCACCATCGCGGATGAAGGCGTTGGTGCCGTGCCATTCGTCAACGCCGAAGTCGACATCGAAGGCTCCTTGCGGCCCGGGAACGATGGTGTACCAGGGGTGGTCCCACCCCATCCGCGCCTTGATCCGTGCGATGTCTGACTGCGAGCCGCGGGAGGCGTACACGAGTGTGGTGTCGCGTGCGTGCAGATGGGCGAGGTTGCCGATGTGGTCGGCCATCAGCGAGCATCCAACACATCCATGCTCGGGCCAGCCATGAACGCCTGGGTCGAGGAACGCGCGGTAGACGATCAGCTGGCGCCGCCCCTCAAACAGGTCGAGCAGGCTCGCGGTGCCTTCGGGACCCTCGAACTGGTACGCCTTCTCGACCCGCGTCCACGGCATTCGCCTTCGCTGTGCAGCAAGCGCGTCGCGCGCGCGGGTCAACTCCTTCTCCTTGACGAGCATTTCCTGGTGCGCAGCGTCCCACTCCTGCGCCGACACAATCGGAGGCGTCTGCATGCAATCTCCTTTCGGCGACGTCAAAAAGCTCAACATTTCGGTTGAACAACTTTTTCCAGCACATCACGGGCGGCCGTTATAGTCAACAAGATGGTTGAAGATCAGGTACTGGACCGTGCGTACGGCGCGCTCGCGGATCCGACCCGACGATGGCTGTTGGAGAGGCTTCGGCAGGGTGACGCCCGCATCACCGATCTGGCTGCACCACTGCCGATGACGTTCGCCGGTGTGTCACGCCATATCGGTGTCCTCGAGTCGGCTGGGCTCGTGCGGCGCGAAGTGCGCGGTCGCGAGCACTGGCTCTCCCTGCAACCGGACGGATTGACGATGGCCCAAGAGTGGATAGCCGAGCAGACGGACTTCTGGTCGACCCGTGCCGAAGCGCTGTCGGCACGGCTGCGCCGAAAGGGGCGGGCGCAATGACGGAGGCAGCTACCGTTCGCGTCCAGCGCGTCATGCCCGCGGCGCCGGAAGTGGTATTCGACCAATGGCTCGATCCAGAATCGTTGCAGGAGTGGATGTGTCCACGTCCCGTGCGTGTCCTCGACGTCACTGTCGAACCGTACGTCGGCGGGGCGGTGCGGATCGACGTCGACGATTCGGGCACCCGCGTCCTGATCAGCGGGCAGTTCCTGACCATCGACCGGCCGCACGTTCTGCGCTTCACGTGGGCCAACTCGAACTGGCCGGACCCCACATCGGAAAGCGTCGTCAACGTCTCCTTCGAGCCGGTCGGCGACGAGGAGACGCTCATGTCGATCGAGCATTCCCTGCTTCCCCCAGAGGAATTCGAGAGCTTCGACAGCGGGTGGACGCTGACCGTCGAACAGCTCGCAACCATGCTGGCCGACGGATGACGCAGCGCTGGATCGTCGACGCGATGAACGTGATCGGCAGTCGCCCTGACGGCTGGTGGAAAGATCGCCGACGCGCAATGGCCGGGTTGGTCGAACAGCTCGAGCGCTGGGCTCCGACCGAGGACGGCGGCGTGACGGTGGTTTTCGAGCGGCCGATGTCGCCGCCGTTCGACTCATCGGTGATCGAGATCGCGCATGCGCCACGGGCGGCCGCCAACTCGGCTGACGACGAGATCGTCCGGCTGGTTCGTGCCGACGACCGACCGCACGACCTCATGGTGGTGACATCGGACAGCGCGCTGGCCGACCGGGTGCGAAACGCGGGCGCATCGGTGTATCCGGCGGCGAGCTTTCGCGACCTCATCGATCCGAGGCCCAGAGGCACGTAAGCACCCGAAATGGAGTCACACCGTCACTCGGGTCTGGCGCGGCGGTCACCGCCGTTGCGCTCCTGCCAGAACCGATAGACATCGACGGCGTCGTCGCGCGGCTCGTACCGCATGGGTAGCCGCCTCTCGTTCCACGGCTTGGCGAACTCCTCGTAAAAGTTGTTGAGCTCGAAATACTTTCGGTCATCCACGTAGTGGGGTTCGTAGGCATCGCGGGTGGTCAGGAAAACGACCTCATCCGGCGAGCAGTAGTACAACGAGCCAAGGCACATCGGGCAGGGGTGCGCGAGTACATAGATCGTGGCGCCGACCAGATGCTCGGTGCCAAGCTTGATGCACGCCTGGCGGATTGCGAGGATCTCCGCGTGGGCGGTCGGATCATGAGTCTGAGCGACTCGATTGGGGCTCTCGGCGAGGACTTGGCCGTCCATGACGATCACCGTCGCGAACGGGCGCCCTCCCTCGGCCACATTCTGCCGAGCGAGGTCGATGGTACGTTGTGCGAAATCCACGGCACGCCAACCTAGGTCAGTCGGGTGACTTTGCCGGCATACCCGAGCGCGTGTTCATAGGTGTCCAGGTTGTCCCGACTGATTTTCGCGTGTACAGGTCGCTCGAGCAGAAACCGGAGCACCGGGTTGTAGGCGTAATACGTCTCGTGAAACGTCAGCACCGTCGTTCCGTCCGGCTGCTCGTCGAGTTCGTGATAGCCCTCGGCACGTGACCACAACGGCTTCCCGACCGCCACATAGCGCGAGATCTTGTTGACCTTCGCCTCGGTCACCGTTTCCCACGAACGGCCCTTACCGCCGGACATCAGGTACTTGGGCACTTCGAAGATGCAGGTGCGCACCAGACCCTCGCCGGCGTCGTCGCCCTCGTTGAGAATCTCCATGCTGCCCGTGGGCCATTTCAGGACACGCGGCCTGGGAGAGTTGGGGGGCACCGGGGGATGGAGCACCCGCCACACCCGTGTCGGGGGTGCGTCGACGTGGAATCGAACGGTGTAGGACTGCATCAGTACCCTCCTCTTTTTCCGGGCTCAGGCGTTGTCGCCCCAGGTGTTCCAGAAGGTGATGGTCTCCGGCGGCGGCCGAGACGCCGGACGAAACTCGGTGCCGATGGTGTACGCAACCGGGAACAGCGCGGCCTGCATTGCCGTGCTGGGGATTCCGACGATTTCGCCGACCTCACGCTCCTTGGCCAGATGCATCGTCGTCCACACCGACCCCAGGCCGCGGGACCGCAGAGCGAGCAGGAAGCTCCACCCCGCCGGGATGATCGATGCCCAGCCCGAGGCCGCGATCAAGTGGTTGCTCTCATCGAATCGGCTTTCCAGGCAGGGGATTACGTGAACGGGCACCCTTGCCAGCGTGTCGGTGAGCGAGAAAGCGCTCTTGTACACCCGTTGGGTCTGCGGATCGGTCGTATTCGACGCGGCGTACGCGAGGTACTCCTTGCCGATGCTGCGGTAGACATCGGCGATGGCCGCGCGTTTGTCGGCGTCGGTGACCACCACCCAACGCCAGTCCTGCGCATTGCTCGACGTGGGCGCCTGCATCGCGAGCCGAATGCAGGCCAGAATCACGTCGCGCTCGACAAGGCGGCCCAGGTCGAGGCGTTTGCGCACCGCGCGCGTCGTGCTGAGCAACTCGTCGGTCGAGGCGATGTCCACGGTTCAGACGTCGATCGCGCAGGACTGGTCGACGCCGAGCACGGTCAAGGACCGCCCGAGGCCGAGGAACACGGCGACGCACAGGGTCAGGTCGAGGATCTCCTCGTCGCTGAACTGCCCGCGCAGGCGCCCGAAGAACGCATCGTCCATCGATGCGTGATCGTTGGCGAAGTGCTCGGCGAACTCGATCGCAAGACGCTGGCGCAGTGTGTACCCGGGGTAGGTGGCGTACGCCGCGACGTTCTCGTAGAGCTCGGGCGCGATGCCCGCATCGCGCACAGACGGTGCGCGGAAGTCCGAACACGCGACGCAGTCGTTGATCTGGGCGATGCGCATCCTCGCGAGCTCGCGCTCCTCGGCGGGGAGGATGCTTTCCTGGTAGGCGCCGCGGATCATTCGTTCGACCATGCGGCCCAGCTCGGGCCGCAACGTCCAGATCATCGCGGCTTCGCCGCCGGGGCCGTCCGGCACTTCAAGCCTTGCCATGAGTCAACTTCCTGCAGGTGAGGGCCCTACCCCTGTGAGGTAACCAGATTCTCGGTATCGCTGTCCAGAGACCTCTCATGTGAAGATGCGCTTGACCTCAATATTTGTTGAGGTCTTACTGTCCGCGGTATGGCTACCAACCAATGGCCCGAAAGCCTGTCAGTGGCGCAGGTGCGAGTCGCGCGCCCGACAGATCAGCTTGCAGCGGTCGAGACGTTCTATTCGAAACATCTGGGGTTGCCGGTGATCTATCGGTTCTCGGGCCATGCCGGCTACGACGGGGTGATGCTCGGGCTGCCAGGCACCGACTACCACCTCGAGTTCACCGCACACGCCGACGGCAGCCCTTGCCCGGCACCCACGGCGGACAACCTGCTCGTGCTGTATTTCCACGGGGACGCTCAGATGTACGACACCGTCGAGCGCCTCGCGGCCGCCGGTCACCGACCGGTCGAGGCCGAGAATCCGTACTGGGCCGGGGTGGGTGCGATGACGTTCGAGGATCCCGACGGCTGGCGGGTCGTGCTGGTGCCCAAACCCGTCGGATTGTGAACCCGGACCCCGCCGCAGACGTGGACACGTTGAGTACTCGCAATTACCGTGCGCTGTGGAGGTCGATGCGTGCTGTTCATGCATGAGGTGCACACGGTGCGCGGGCGCGCCGAAGACGAGTTCGAGGCCGCATTTCGCGACGGTTGGATGCCAATGCTCGGCACGGGCGACGATGCCCGGCTGCTGTGGTACACGAACCACGCGCACGGCAGCGGACCCGCCTACACCGTCGTCACCGTCACCGCGGTTCGCGACGGAGCGGCCTGGGAGCGGCTCGCCCTGCGAATCCAGAAGGGCGATCTTCGAAAGTGGATGCGCGACCTTGACGAGCTCCGCCACGACGTCGAGGCCAAACTCCTTGTGCCACTTCCATGGTCCCCGCTGGCGGATGTCGATCTGATCGCAGTGCCGACGGATGGCCGCGAGCACGGGCTGACCCTGTACATGGAAGACACCATGTGGCCCTACGAGGACAAGTTCCTTGCCTACATCGACAGGTGCGGCGAGGTGTATTCCAAGAGCCTGGACCACCCGAACCCGCTCCTGAGCATCGAGGCCGCATTCCGGCCCGCCCTCGGCAGCCACCGCCGTCGCGAAGTGGCGCTGATGCAGCGCATTCACAACCCCGAGGCGCTGCTCGAACTCCTGCAGACCGAGATTCCACCCGAGCACCGCCGCCCGGGTACATGGATGCACGACGCACTCGAACTGCGCGACCAGTGGACCAGCCGGCTGCTGCGAACGTCGTCCTGGTCACCCCTGTTCTGAGCTGCCCATGAACATCGGAACCGTCATCGACGATGCCGCGGCACGCGATCCGGCGCGCGCCGCGCTCATCGTCAACGGACGCGTCATCAGTTACGGAGAGCTTGCGGCGGTGGTTGATCGCTGTGCCGCGCGACTGGCCGCCGACGGGCTGGCGGGCAGGCGAATCGCCGTCGTGGACGTCGGCAGCTTGCTGTCCATCGCGATGATGCTCGCTGCGGCGCGGATCGGGGCCGCAGCGGCGCTGATGAATCCCGCACTGACACCACCGGAGCTGAGGGGAATCGCCGAGAATGCCGGATGCGCTTCGACCGGCGTCGCCGGGGACGCATACGTCGACCGGCTCGGTGAATCAGGGATGCGCGAAACGCTCACGGCGAACGATCTTTTCGACAACGACGCCGGCACGGTCCCGGCCTCCGAGGAGGTGGACGATCGCGACGGCCTTGTCCTGTTCACCAGCGGCACGACCGGTCTACCGAAGGCGATCGGCATCACCCAGGGCCGGCTGAGTGCGCGAATCACGGGAGTCGCCACCCCGTTCCGACCGGACACGCAGGCGACGGTGAGCATGATGTCTGTCCCGTTCTTTCATGTCGGCGGCGCTCTGGGCGTGCTGGGCAACCTCTACGCCGGCAACACGTACGTGGTGCAGGACCGATTCGACGCCGGCGAGTGGCTGCGCCTGGTGCAGGAGCACCGCGTCACGTCCACCTTCATGGTGCCGACGATGCTGCAGCGCATCCTGGACCATCCCGACTTCGGCGATACCGATCTGAGCTCGCTCTCGGCGGTCGCCTACGGGGCCGCTGCCGCGCCGATCGCATTGATAGAACGGGCGATGACCGCGCTGCCGCACGTCGGCTTCGCCAACGTCTTCGGCCAAACCGAAACCTTGGGCGCCTACACGACGCTGCTGCCGGACGATCATCGTGACCCAACCCGCGTGGGCTCTGTGGGTCGGCCGCTGCCGGGGGTCGAGGTTCGAGTGGTCGACCCCGACACCGGCGCCGATGTCGACGCAGGGGCGGTCGGCGAACTGTGGGTGAACACCAGCCAGAACGTCACCGACGGCTGGTTGCAAACGGGGGACCTCGCACGGCAAGACGCCGACGGATACATCTATCCAACGGGGCGCCTGAAGGACACGATCAATCGCGGGGGAGAGAAGTTCGGGCCCATCGAGGTGGAGGAGGCGATTCGGACGCACCCCGCCGTGTGCGACGTGGCCGTCGCCGGTATCGCCGACGAGGAAATGGGCCAGCGGGTGGGCGCCGCGGTGGTGGCCAGGTCCCCGTTGACGCTCGAGGATTTGAGATCGCACTGCCGGGACCGTGTCGCGTACTTCAAGCTGCCGGAGCGTTTGAGGCTCGTCGACGCCATTCCGTACAACGACACCGGCAAGGTCAACCGCCGTGTGATCGCCGCACTCATCGTCGACGGGGCATAGGCCTGCGAGAGGAGTCGTCATGCTGTTTTTCCACGAGACCCACAAGGTGATCGGAGCGCGCGAGGACGACTTCGAAGCGGCCTACCGCGAGGGCTGGATGCCGACGCTGGCGCGGGACGATGACGCGCGACTTCTCTGGTATGCCAACCAGGCTCACGGTTCCGGGATGTCCTACACCGTCGTCACCATCACCGGAATCGCTGACGGCGCGGCATGGGAGCGGTTGACCCACCGCACCGAGGTCGGCGACCTGCGCCCGTGGATGCGCGAAGTGGACAGCCTTCGTCACGATGTGGCGGGCAAGATTCTGTTGCCCGTCGACTGGTCACCTCTGCAGGACGTCGATTTCGCCGGCGTGCCCACCGACGGCTCGAACCATGAGCTGAGCCTGTTCATGGAGGACACCGGCTGGCCGTATGCGCCCCTGGACGACTACATCCGATCCTGGGACGAGATCTACTACCGGCCGTTGTCAAAGACCTCGCAGATACTCGATATCCAGGCGTGTTTCCAGGTCGCCCATGGCAGCTACAAGCGGCGCGAGGCCATGCTCTGGCAGAAGATCTCGTCGGCCGACGACTACGCCACGCTGGTCCGCCTGCTCACCTCGGAGATCGCGCCCGAGCACCGTGGCCCTGGCACGTACATGTTCGAGGCGCTGAAGTTCCGCGATCAGTGGGAGAGCCGACTCCTGCGGACGTCGGCCTGGTCACCGCTGTACTAGCGGTCAGGCCCCGTTCTGAATGAGGCCGTAGCAGGTGCCGTAGTGCTCGGGAGTGCAGGGAATGCCGTTCACCGATCCGACGCCTGCGGGTTGGTCCGAATAGCCACTCTGCGGCCCCGCCGGAGCAACTGGCGCGACGGGCGCGGCTGCGCCGCCGCCGGCACCACTGATGCAGACACCTTCGAAACGGGTCGGCTTTGTTCCCCACGGGCAGGTGTTGTCCGCGGCGGCCGGCGATGCGACCACCAACGGCGCGGCCGCGAAGGCCACAGCACATCCGAATACCAGCACACCGCGCTTCACAGTCACCATCTACGCTCTCCGAACCTCTCACCCGACCCGGCCCAGCGTAACCCGCGGGCTGCCCGCTCGCGGGTCATGGGCCGCATTTTGCGGTGTCAGACAGCGGTTGTACAGCTTCCTGAGTGTGGATCTCTGACTTTTCGGTGATCGAACGAAGGCCAAAACGCCCCGCGGTCATTGCCTGTTTGCTCACAGTTAGTGCGTGGTACTTAGCATCCCGGGATGCAATTTCGCGTGAACGGGCGCGGCGGGCGGATCATCGGAGCCTTGCCCCTGGTCCTCGCCTGTCTTACGCCAGGATCGATGGCGCAGGCATCGGGCATGCCCGCCGCGACCGCGAATTTCGACTTCGGCGGATTGGCCAGGACCTACACCGTTCACATGCCTGCCGGCGTCGAGCATCCGACGGGCTTGGTCATCAATCTGCATGCGGCGGGCGCGACCGGCCAGGACCAGGCGGCGCTCACGCATTACGACTCCGTTGCCGACACCAACGGTTTCGTGGTCGCCTACCCCGATGGCATCGACTTCAGCTGGGCCGACGGCCGCGGCGCGTCGGTGCCCGACCGCCAAGGCGTCGACGACGTGGGCTTCATCGCGGCCCTGGCCGGCAAGCTGGTGGCCGAACTCGGCATTGATCCGGGACACGTGTACGCCACCGGGTTGTCAGCGGGCGCATTCATGGCCAACCGGCTGGCGTGCGATCGCGCCGACCTTTTCGCGGCAATCGCACCCGTCGCGGGCACGCTCGGCACGTCCGTGCCATGCAACCCGTCGCGGCCGGTTTCCGTGATGGAGACGCATGGGACGGCTGATCCGATCGTGCCCTTCGACGGCGGCGCCATGACGGGACGCGGAGGGGTCAGCGATATCGTGGCCGCCCCGGCGATGGTGCAGCGCTGGAGGTCGGTGGATGGCTGTCGGGCCGCACCGAAGGATGACGAGCTGCCTGATGCCGGTGACGGCACTTCGACCGATCGCTCTACGTCAGCAAGTTGCTCGGCAGGGACGTCTGTCGTCTTCATGCGGGTGGACGGTGGCGGTCACACCTGGCCTGGCGCACCCGAGATCCTTCCGGCGCAGTCCGTCGGCCCGGCCAGCCACGGATTCGATGCCTCCGAAGCGTCGTGGCAGTTCTTCGCCGCGCACGCCAGATAGCGACCAGTCACGCGCGACGATGGCGAGAGAGCGATAGATGAGCACACCAATTACAAGGGCGATCAGGGTAGCCAGAACGAGCGTCCGGATCACGCGGCTCATGTGCTGGTAGGCGAGAAACCAGCGAACAGGCCAACGGTCCCAAGCGAACTCGGCAAGGCCTATGACGCTGCAAGCCGCTGAATCAACATGCGTTTGTAACCCCGACGTCAGCGGGGCTGATACTGATCATTCCCGTATACGACGCAGGTGAAACCCGTCGGGCCGATCGTGTTTGCCTCCCCGGATCGCCGACCGCTGCGGGCGTTTTGCCGCTGAGCGCAGCCGGATTTCGGCTCCCTTCCGAATCCGGCCCCGGCAGTACAGACTGTCAACTGACTGTCAACGCAGATCGGTCATAGGGAGGCGAGCCGATGACTATCGGGGACGACGAGGTAAGAAGCGCAGTACAAGCCGATTCGGGCACCCAAAAGACACAGGTGCGGCGGGCCGCGATGGCCAGCGCGATCGGCACCACGATCGAGTGGTACGACTTCTTTCTCTACAACACCGCTGCCGCACTTGTCTTTCCACACTTGTTCTTTCCCGCGTCCTCCGCGTATGCGGGCGCGATGCAGTCGTTCGCAACCTATTTCGTCGGATTCGCCGCACGGCCGATCGGGGCGGCGATCTTCGGGCACTGGGGCGACAGGATCGGACGCAAGACCACGCTGATCATCACCCTGCTGGTGATGGGTCTGTCTTCGGCAGTCATCGGCATCATGCCCGGAACGGCGACCATCGGCGTTGCCGCGCCGCTGCTATTGGTCGTTCTGCGCGTCCTGCAGGGCATCGCTGTCGGCGGCGAGTGGAGCGGCTCAGTGCTGCTCACGATGGAGTGGGGCGACCAGAAGCGACGCGGTCTGCTCGGCAGTTTCGCCCAGATCGGCGTTCCTGTCGGGTTGGTGCTGGGCACCGGTGGCATGACACTGCTGTCCGCGACGATGTCCGAGGACGCCTTCGACTCCTGGGGCTGGCGGATACCGTTCATCGCCAGCCTGGTGCTGGTTGCGGTGGGCCTGGCGATCCGGCTGAGGATCCTCGAGACGCCGATGTTCGCCAAAGTAGTGGAACAAGGAAAGACCGCGACCGCCCCGGTCAAGGACGCGATCAAGCATCACTGGCGGGAGATCCTGCTATCAGCAGGCGTGCGATTTGCCGAGCAGATGCCCTTCTACCTGTTCACCACGTTCGTGCTGATATACGTCGTGCAAGTCCACCACTACAGCAAGACCTTCATCCTCTCGGCGGTCCTGGTCGGCGCCACCGTCGAACTCGCAGCAATCCCGTTCTTCTCGCACCTGTCGGACTCGCTGGGCAGGAGAAAGGTCTACACGGCCGGCGCGGTTATCGCCGGGCTGTTCGCTTTCCCGTACTTCTTCGTGCTCACGCACGGCAGCGCTGTGTCGATCTTCGTCGTGATCGTGCTGTCGATGATCATCCACGCGATGATGTACGGGCCGCAGGCGGCGCTGATCGGCGAAAGCTTCCCGACACATCTGCGGTATGGCGGAGCCGGACTCGGCTACCAGCTGGCATCCGTGTTCGCGGGCGGACCGGCTCCGCTGCTGGCGACCTGGCTGCTCCACGAGACGGGAACGCCGTACTCGATCTCGATCTACATCGTCATCGCCGCCGTCATCACGGTCATCTGTTGTCTTGCTCTGGCCGATCGATCCCGCGCCGACATCGAGGACGACGCGGTCTACAGCCGCGCAGGCACCTAGGCTCCGCCGCCGTCCCAGATCTCCAAGAACGCTTCGGTGACGATGGCGGCGTTGTCCGCTGCGATCTGCTTGTAGATGACGAACGTGATGGGGAAACCCGGCAGGTTGAGCGGGTCGCCGGGTCCGTCGGACATGCCGCGGACACCCAAGAACGGCACGCCGTGCGCTTCGGCAACCTGTTGTGCCGCAGCGGTTTCCTGGTCCACCGCATCGACGGCGGGCGGCTTGTCGGTCAGGAAACCCGTGATGTTGCTGACCACCCCTCGCGCAAGGAACGGCCCTATGGCACCAAAGAAGTTGCCGGTGAACAGCCGTGAAAAGTCCGGTGCCGAAAGAGGTTGGGGACCGAAGACCGCTCCGCCCAATGGGATTGCGGGGAACGCGACGCCGTTGTTGTCGTCGTCGGTGGAGCCGTCGCCGCCGACGTACAGTTCCGGTTCGCGGTGGAGGTCGATCAGCTTCAGCCGGGCGAGGGGGCCGCGGATGCGGCGGGCGGGATCTGCAATGGTGCTGGTGCTCTCGAGGTCGACGTTGAGTTCGCTTGCCGCTTCGAGCATGTCGGGATCGACATCGTGCCACGTGGTGCCGCCGTCGGCGGTCCACCTGGCGGGCACCGCCACGTCGCCGATCTCGGTGCGTCCGGAGCCACCGGCGACGCCGGTGAACACCACTGCGTCGATGGAGGTGCCCGATTCGGCCGTGAAGTGTGTCAGCGCTGTTTCGGTGGTGTCGGCCGCGTTCTTCATGCCGATGCCGGTCATCGCGACGATGACCTTCTTGCCGCCGAGCGTGCCGAGGTAGTAGTGGCGGCCGTCGACGACGACGACGGGGTCATCGTCGAGTGTGGTGCGGGCAAGAATCGCGTCGGCTTCAGCCGGAAATGCGGTCAGCACCAAGGTTCGACCGATGTATGCCTCACTGGGCATGGGGTATGTATAGCGCCCGCGTCAACTGGGGTGTCCGGAATGCATGGAAGTCCCACGCGCTTGCGACGCGCACCTGATACGCCCGCACACAAGGCACCGTTGCCGTCATCTACTACCGCGCGTAGTATTCGTGTGGAGCCCTGCCGAATTGCACACGGAGGTGCGCCATGAAGTGGCAGTTTCGCTCAGATCGCCCTGTTGATCATCGCAGCGTTCCACGTCGTCCAGGCGGTGATCGGGTTCGTCGTCGAACCAAGCTTCGCAACGGGTCCCGGTGCGCCGACCGCCCAGGTGCTGGGGATGGACTACAACGGCTGGCACGCCGTCGCCGGGTTGGCATTGTTCGCTCCGGGATTCGTGTTCGCGATGCGCAAGTCGTGGGCGGTGCTGTATCTACTGATCGCCGCAGTAGCCGGAGCACTACCGGGTATCTGGGCCTTCTTTTCTCATCAGGTCGCGTTCGTCTTCACCTTCCCGAACAACACGACGGACGCCGTCGTGCACCTGGTCACCGCGGCGGTGATGATCGCGGTGGCCGCGATACAGATCCGTCTCGACGGCGGCCTGCGAAACTCGCTCGCCGACCTCCACAAGGATCGTCAGACGACGCGGAAAATCGGATAGTCGTTCACAATTCGTTCGAAGTCCTCGATCGGGGCTCGGCGGTCGACCGAGAAGAACGGGCGCGCGCCGGGGGCCAGGTCGAGATACCGGCGCAGGATCGCGGCCCGGTCACCGGAGAAGTCCTCGACCAGCGATACGTTCTCTCGCTTTCTGCGCATGAGCAGAACGGCGTGCTCGTCGGCCCGCACGTTTCGCACCCATTTCGTCTGCTGTCCCAGCATCGCGACCAGATACCGTTGGCCGTGGTAATCAGCGACGACGACAGGAAACGCGATCGTCCGTCCGGTCTTGCGGCCCCGGACTTCGACCGTGGCTGCGTGACCGGGTCCGATGCCTGTGGCAAAGGCGATGGCACTCAACCTGTTCGAGATCCGCGCCGACCAGCCCGGGCCACCGCCGCGATACTGCCACCGCTGAAACCTGCTCAGCACGCCGCGAAGCATGGAATAACACTAGCGGGAGAACGGTGTTGCAATGCTGGGGAGAGTTTGACCGTCATCCGAGGAGGCACCCGTGAAGATCCGGTTCGGCGTGAGCATCGGGGCCGACATCGGCCCAGGCGAACTGCCCGACATCGTCGACCATCTGGAGGCCGCCGGCATCGACTCGCTGTGGTTCTCCGAACTCGTCTACGCGGAGGCGGTCGACCCCTTCGTCGGGATGTCGGTCGCGCTCGCGCGCACGAAACGGTTGAAGGTTGGTACGTCGGTGGCGGTGTTGCCCGGTCGCCATCCAGTGCTGGTCGCCAAAGGGCTCGCGTCGCTGTCGGCACTCGCGCCGAAACGGGTCTTGCCGGTCTTCGGCCTGCGATCGGCATTGCCTGCCGAACGCGACCTCTTCCCAGTGCCCGAAGGCAAACGCGCGGCAGTGTTCGACGAGGCGTTGCAACTGCTGCGCATCGTGCTGCGGGAGGATGACGTCGCCTTCACAGGTGAGTACTTCTCGGTGCATGGCGTGCGGATTCTCCCCAAACCGGTTCCGCCTCTTGATATCTGGGTCGGCGGCGCGACACCCGCCGCGTTCCGTCGCATCGGGGGGTACGGCGACGGATGGCTGGGCAGCTTCCTGACGCCTGCCGAGGCAAGCCAGGCTCGACGTCAGATCGCCGCGGCCGCCGAAGCAGCAGGCCGCGCTATCGAACCGGACCACTATGGAATCAACCTCGCGGTCGGCAACGGCGAACTGCCCGCGCCTGTCGTCACCGCAATTCGCAGGCGCCGACCCGATCTCGACCCCAGCGAGCTCGTGGCAAGCGACTGGCCCAAGCTGCACCGTCGGCTCGACGACTACATCGCCGCCGGTCTGAGCAAGTTCGTCATCCGCCCGGCGGGGGATGTGCGCACTGCAGACTTCCTCGAAGCCGTTGTCGCCGAACTGCTGCCGCGGCAGAACTGACCGATCCTGCGAAGCTCCTGTGCAGACAGCGGAGTTACCGAGGCCGGCGATACTCCATGCCAGCATCAACCTATGAATGTGGGCGACGACCCCGACCAGCGCATCGCCGAGCTGGAACGTGAGCTGGCACAGCAGAAGCGCATCAATGAGCTGCAAACTCAGCTGGCCGGCGCCAGGGCGACCGCCAACGAACCGGTGTTCTCGGTCAACGAACCGGCGTTCTATCAGCAGACCTCCCGACCGAGCCGCAGCCTCACGGGAATGAACCTGTTCGGGGCGATCGCCGGCGTCATCGGATTCTGCGCCGGAGGCGGGTCCGCACTGACCGCGATGCTGCCGTCGACCGCCCTGTGGACGAGCCGAATCATCTGCGGCGGTCCCAATCAGCTGATGATCAACACCTCGCACTACAGCTACAAACCGAACCAGTCGGGCACGACCGTCGACTTTGAATGCCTGAAAGCCGACGGCGTCTACGACGCGAACTGGATCGCCATCACGGCGCTGCAGAGCCTGCTGCTGACGCTGGTCTTCGCCGGTGTCGCGGCTGTCGTTCTCGTCCTTCGCCGCAGGTCTCGACAAGAGCCGGTGAGTCAAACGCAAGTCGTCCTCGCCAGCGGTCTTGGTGTTCTGGCAGCAGCCGTCGTGGTCTTCCTTGCCTCGCAGGCGATCGCGGGCGCTTCGCGCCCAACGCAGATGCCCCCAGGCGGCAACCTGTCCGTCGACGGCAACGCGCAGACCAAGAACATCGCATGCAACGACGGAAACCTGTCGGTTGACGGCCGCGAGATGACGGTCAACGTGACCGGGCACTGCGCGAAAATCTCGGTTGACGGGGTTATCAACCACGTCACCGTCGATTCGGTCGATGCGATCGACGTCGACGGCATCCACAACGTCGTCACCTACCACTCGGGCTCGCCCAAGGTCACGCAACGGAACAATCAGAACACCGTCCAGCAAGGCTGAGCAGTTTCGAACGCCTATCCTGACCGGAGTGGCCGAACCATCCGTCGCGGAATTGCGCAGCAGACTCGACGGACTGACGACGCGCGACGCAGCCCGGTTCGGCAGGCGCCTGAAACATCTCCGAGGGGCGAAGCCCGAGAAGCTGAAGCAGCTCGCCGAACAGATCGCCGCCGCCGAAACACTCATCGCGACCCGGCAAGCCGCGGTCCCGACGATCACCTATCCGGACCTGCCGGTCAGCGAGCGGCGGCAGGAGATCGCCGAGGCCATACGGGCGCACCAGGTCGTCGTCGTCGCCGGCGAGACCGGATCGGGCAAGACGACCCAGCTGCCCAAGATCTGCCTGGACCTCGGCCGCGGCATCCGCGGCACGATCGGCCACACCCAGCCGCGGCGCCTCGCCGCCCGCACCGTCGCGCAGCGCATCGCCGACGAACTGGGCACCCCGCTCGGCGATGCCGTCGGCTACACCGTCCGGTTCACCGACCAGGTCAGCGACCGCACGCTGGTCAAGCTGATGACCGACGGCATCCTGCTCGCCGAGATCCAGCGCGACCGCCGCCTGCTGCGCTACGACACCCTGATCCTCGACGAGGCGCACGAGCGCAGCCTCAACATCGACTTCCTGCTCGGCTATCTGCGCGAGCTGCTGCCGCGCCGGCCCGACCTGAAGGTGATCGTCACGTCGGCGACCATCGAGCCGGAGCGATTCGCCGCCCACTTCGGCGGTGCCGAACATGGATCCAGTGCGGTGCCCGATCGTCGAGGTGTCCGGCCGCACCTATCCGGTCGAGATCCGTTACCGCCCACTGGAAGTCGTACGACCGCGCCGACAGACGAGCGACGACCCCGACGACCCCGACCACGAAGTCGTGCGCACCGAGACTGCGCGACCAGACCGAGGCGATCGTCGACGCCGTGCGCGAACTGGCCGCCGAGCCGCCCGGCGACGTCCTGGTCTTCCTGTCCGGCGAGCGCGAGATCCGCGACACCGCCGAGGCGCTGCGCGGCGCGCGAACTCGCGCAACACCGAGGTGCTGCCGCTGTACGCGCGGCTGCCGACCGCCGAGCAGCAGCGGGTGTTCGCGCCGCACACCGGGCGGCGCATCGTGCTGGCCACCAACGTCGCCGAGACATCGCTGACCGTGCCGGGCATCCGCTACGTCGTCGACCCCGGCACCGCGCGCATCTCGCGCTACAGCCGGCGGACGAAGGTGCAGCGGCTGCCGATCGAACCGATCTCGCAGGCGTCGGCCGCGCAGCGGGCCGGTCGCTCCGGTCGCGTGGCGCCCGGCGTCTGCATCCGGCTGTACTCCGAGGACGACTTCGCGGCGCGCCCGCGCTACACCGACCCGGAGATCCTGCGCACCAACCTCGCCGCGGTGATCCTGCAGATGGCGGCACTGCGGCTCGGCGACATCGAGCGGCTTCCCGTTCCTCGACCCGCCGGACGCGCGCAGCATCCGCGACGGCGTGCAGCTGCTGCAGGAACTCGGCGCCTTCGACCGCGACGGCGCGCTCACCGACATCGGCCGCCGGCTGGCGCAGCTGCCGCGTCGACCCGCGCCTCGGCCGGATGATCCTGCAGGCCGAGACCGAGGGCTGCGTGCGCGAGGTGCTCGTGCTCGCCGCGGCGCTGTCGATCCCGGATCCGCGCGAACGCCCCGCGGACCAGGAGGAGGCCGCACGGCAGAAGCATGCGCGCTTCGCCGACGAGCACTCCGACTTCCTGTCCTATCTCAACCTCTGGCGCTATCTGCGGGAGCAGCGAAAGGAGACGGTCCGGCAACTCGTTTCGCCGCATGTGCCGCGAGGAGTTCCTGCACTATCTGCGCATCCGCGAGTGGCAGGACCTGGCCGGACAGCTGCGCAGCATCGCCCGCGACATCGGGCATCCGGGAGCAGGACGAGCCCGCGGACGCCTCGCGTGTGCACGCGGCGGTGACCGCCGGCCTGCTGTCGCACATCGGTCTGCGCGAAGGCGATTCGCGCGAGTTTCAGGGCGCGCGCAACTCGCGGTTCGTGCTCGCACCCGGGTCGGTGCTCACCAAGCGCCCGCCGCGCTGGATCGTCGTCGCCGACCTGGTCGAGACCAGCCGGCTGTACGGGCGGATCGCGGCGCGCATCCGAGCCGGAAGAGGTCGAACGCGTCGCCGCCCACCTGGTGCAGCGCACCTACAGCGAGCCGCACTGGGATGCGCAGCGCGGCGCGGTGATGGCCTACGAGCGGGTGACGCTGTACGGGCTGCCGCTCGTGGCGCGCCGCCGGGTGAACTACGGCGCCGATCGAACCGATGCTGGCGCGCGAGCTGTTCATCCGGCACGCGCTGGTCGAGGGGGACTGGCAGACCCGCCACCACTTCTTCCGCGACAACCAGCGGCTTCGGGCGGAGCTCGCGGAGTTGGAGGAGCGGGCCCGCCGCCGCGACCTGCTCGTCGGCGACGACGAGTCTACGCGCTTCTACGACGCGCGCATTCCCGCCGGATGTCGTGTCCGCGCGGCACTTCGACGCGTGGTGGAAGAAGCAGCGGCACCAGACACCGGACCTGCTGACGTTCACCCGCGACGACCTGTTGCGCACCGACGACACCGCCGACGCCGAACGGCCGGACACCTGGCAGTCGGGCGATGTCGCGCTGCCGCTGACCTACCGCTTCGAGCCGGGCGCCGCCGACGACGGTGTCACGGTGCACGTCCCGATCGACGTGCTCGCGCGCCTGGGCGGCGACGAGTTCGCGTGGCAGGTGCCCGCGCTGCGGGAGGAACTGGTCACCGCGCTCATCCGCTCGCTGCCGAAAGACCTGCGCCGCAACTTCGTTCCCGCCCCCGACACCGCCCGCGCGGTGCTGGCCGCACATCGACCCAGCCGGCGAACCGCTGCTGGCGGCGCTGCAGCGCGAATTGCGCCGCCGCACCGGTGTTCTGGTGCCCATCGACGCGTTCGACCTGGACAAGCTGCCGCCGCATCTACGGGTGACGTTCTTCGGTCGAGTCTGCCGACGGCACCGAAGTCGCCCGCGGCAAGGACCTCGACAGCGCTGCAGGAACGGCTTGCGGCGACCGCTCGGGACGCCGTTGCGCGACGCCGTCGCCGGCGAGCTGGAACGGACGGGCTTGCGGGCCTGGCCCGACGACCTGGACGAACTGCCGCAAGTCGTCGAACGCACCGTCGGCGGACGCCCGGTACGCGGCTTCCCCGCGTTCGTCGACGCCGGCACCGCCGTCGAGGTGCGCATGTTCGCGACATCCGTCGAGCAGGACCGTGCGATGGGGCCGGGCACGCGACGCTTGCTGCGGCTGACCGTAGCGTCACCGGTCAAAGCGGTTGAGCGGCAGCTGGATCCGCGGACACGCCTGACGCTCGGCGCAAACCCGGACGGCTCGTTGTCCGCGCTGCTCGACGACTGCGCCGACGCCGCGACGGACGCGCTGGCGCCCGACCCGGTGTGGACCCGTGACGAGTTCGACGGCGCTGCGCGACCGGGTGGCGGACAGACTCGCGTCGACGACGCTCGACATCGTCGGCCGCGTCGACGAAGGTGCTTGTCCGCGGCTCAGGAAGTGCAGCTTGCTGCTGCCCGCCCAGCCGCCGCCCGCACAGGCCGACGCGATCGCCGACGTCCGCGCTCAGCTGGACCGGCTGCTGCCGCCCGGCTTCGTCACCGCCACCGGGCCGCGCGCATCTCGCCGACCTCGTGCGCTACCTGACGGCGATCGGCCGGCGCCTCGAGCGCTTGCCGCTCGCGCGTCGAGGCCGACCGCCAGCGGATGCAGCGGGTGCACGCCGTTCAGGACGCCTACGACGAGCTGGTCCACGCGCTGCCGCCCGCACGGCGAAGCGCTGACGACGTCCGCGACATCGAGTGGCAGATCGAGGAGCTGCGGGTGAGCCTGTGGGCGCAGCAACTCGGAACGCCGCGTCCGGTCAGCGAGCAGCGGATCTATCGCGCGATCGACGCTGTGTTCGACCGATGACCGAGCCGCCCACGACCGACGACAAGGGCTCTACTCGATTCTTGGGATCGGTAGCGTCCCAGCCCCTGTGTACTCGCTGTCAACGCCGCGCGAGGCGGTACATGAGCGAAGGAACACATCGTGAAGAAGCCAACGAGGATCATCGCCGGGGCACTGATGTCGGCCGGCGTTGCGATCGCCGGTCTGGGGCTAGGGGAGGGCACCGCCCAGGCCCTGCCCGGCGGACCGATGCCGCTATCGGCGTGGCCCGGGTGTCCGGAGGACAGCCCAGAGGGCCCATGCACATGGTGCCCGGGGGATCCGCCGGTGCAGACCGGCAACCGCCGGATCAACCCGGTGGTGTGGGACGAGAATGTCTGCCACACCTACTGGTACGTGTATCACGGGCAGGGCAACGTCGCGTCGAACATCTTCGAAGGAGCGACCCCGCCGCCGCCCCCTCCGCCACCGCCTAACTTGACGCCGCCGCTTCCGCCGGGGTGGTGCTGGTCCCTCTTCATACCCGACGACGAGTTGTCCGTCGGGCTAGGGCCGATTTACGGCGCCGGATGCTATCGTTCGGCCCTCGTCTTCGAGATGTCGGAAGGGGCGCGACGGAGGGATGGCTATGGCAGACCTGCCGCTGGACGCAAACACTCGGTTGGCCGCCGAACGCAACCGCCTGGCGCTCGAGCGAACGTTGATGGCCTGGACGCGCACAAGCACGTCACTGATCGCGTTCGGGTTCACCATTTACCAGATCTTCCGCTACCTGGCGGCCAACGATCGGCTACGCGACCCCTTCATCAGCCCACAGGTATTCGGTGTCGTCATGATCATCGTCGGCCTGGCCGCACTGATCCTCGGCTGGATACAGCACCGTCAGGAATTGAAGGCACTGCGGGGAGAGTTCGGTCCGATGCGCTACTCGATCGCTTCGCTCGTCGCCGCGATGATCGCGGGCCTCGGCCTCATCGCGCTGCTCGGGGTCACCTTGCGGCTGTGACCCAGACCTTGCGCTCAACTCGAGGCGTCGAGGATCTTGATCGCGAAGATGAGGGAGTCGCCCTGCTGGATTCCAGCGCTGGGCTGACCGTCGGGGTAGCCGTCGGCAGAGGTCATTGCGACAGCGACCGTGGACCCGACCTTCTGTCCTGCAATGGCCTTCTGGAAGCCCTTCACGACTCCGTCGAGCGGGAATTGCGCCGGGGTGCCCCGCTCGTAGCTGCTGTCGAACACAGTGCCGTCACGTCCGTTGACGCCCATATAGCAGACTGAAACCGTCGCCGTGTCCGGGACGACCGGCCCGTCGCCGGCCTGCAGCGTGTGCACCTGGGTCTCGGTCACGCTGAACGGTGCTTTCACGTCGACGCGCGGCGCCGTCGTATCGGTGGATCCGGTGACCGCGACGCTGCCGGTGGTCCCGGGCAGGGTCCATTCCGGTGTGCCACCGGTTGCCGGCGCTGCCGTCGGGCACGTGCTGGCTCCGCTTGCCGTTTCGGTGATGGAGGGCGCGCTCACTTCGGGCGCGGAGGACGTGGTCGCCGATGACGTGTCCGTGTCGGAGCCGCAGGCGGCGAGCATCATGACGACCGACGCGGCAGACGCCGCAAGCGCGACGCGAGACATGCGAGAGAAATTCACGGTCGCCACGCTACAGCCGCAGTGACGATGAGCTTTACCTGCCCTCGAGGTCTATCCGAGATGGGAACAGAGCCTTCACGCGGTCACCTGCCGATCAACGGGCTGAACCTCTATCACGAGGTGTACGGCGACCTCGGCGCCTCGAAGCCGCCAGTGCTGTTGATTCCCGGCGCGTTCATGGCCACCGACTCGATGAAGGTGTGGACGGACCGGCTTCGCGGCGGAGGCGATGAGGAGGCAGCCGCAACGGGGGTACTGCAGTACGTTCCGACCGCACGCTTGGTGGTCCTGCCTGCGATGTCACACATTGGTCTCGCGGGGGAGTCGGAATTGTTGATGCCGATGGTGAGCGCATTTCTCGATGACGTGCCACCGACGACGCCGGAGCTCTTCTAGCACGCACCGACGTGGCCACCTATGACAAGCAGTTCGAATCGCATGCGACCTTACCGAAAACAGCAGTTGGACAAGGCCATTGGAGGGGGACCATCGGTTTGATACTTCCGTCTCTCCAACTTGACATAATGTGGCTTATCGGCATTTTGCCAACATGAGTTTCACCAAACCTGAAAGGGTCCGCTCGCACCCCAGTGATCAACTCGTTCGCACCTACGCAACCTCGCCCGTTTGCGTTGCAACTCCCTGGCGACATATCCGGAACCGCGCAAACTGGCCCACGGCCCGGCGGCCGCCACCAGAATCGATGATCGCGTACCGCTCGCCTTCCCCGCCCCTCCCTCACCGGCGCTGATACGTCACAGTGACGAATTGCTCTCTGGTGCAAGGAGATTGAGTTGAAAGGAAAAGACCGTCGTGGCTGACAACCCGACCGGGTCCGCGCCCAAGCCGCTGGCCCACGATCCCGAGTCCTACGAAAACCTCTACCGTGGCAGGCCCGCCTTCCCCGGCGCACCCGCACCAAAGGCCATCCCCTGGGACGTCCACCAAGCCCAACCGCGGCTGATGGAACTTGAGGCCCTCGGCGCAATCAAGGGACAGGTCCTCGACATCGGCTGCGGCCTGGGCGACAACGCGATCTACCTTGCGAGCCGCGGCCACTCGGTTACCGGACTCGACAGTTCCCCAACGGGCATCGAGCAGGCCCGCGCCCGCGCCGCCGACACCGGCGTGCAAGTGCGCTTCGACGTCGCCGACGCTACCGAACTGGCCGGCTACGACGGCGCGTTCGACACCGTCGTCGACAGCGCTCTCTACCACTGCCTCGACCGCACCGGCCGGCAAGCCTATGCCGCGGCCCTGCACCGCGCGACCACGCCGGGCGCAAGGCTGTTCATCTATTGCTTCTCCGACGACAGCGTCAACGGCGTGACCGCGCCGATGGACGCCGTGCAGGAATCCGAGATCCGCGAGACCCTCCCGGGTGGTGGCTGGCGAATCGACTTCCTCGGCCCCACCACATTCCTCGGCAACGCCTCAGGCTTCAGCGGAAGCTTCGGCAAGCTCCCCGACGCGGTCTTGGCCCAGATGCCACCCGAACTCGCTCGCAAGATGCACCTCATGGCAGAAAGAATGGCCGTCATCCTGCCCCTCATCGACGACGGCCGCATCCACCTGCCCTGCCACATCGTCCACGCCACCCGGATCGACTGAACGACGACCGGATCAACCCCACAGAGCCACACCGGCGCAATTTGTCACTGTGACGTAATCGCTTGATAGACAGTGCATTTCGGTTCAGCGGTGCCTTGACTCCGGTCTCGCGACTACGTTGGAGTCGCCAAGATACCGCTAAGCACACGAAGGGACGCAACGATGAGTGCAGCCAGCCCCGATGCGATCCGGGCCGAAACCATCTTCATCAAGGGGCACGACGGTGACGATATCGAGGCATATCGGGCCATTCCTCTTTCATCTGGTTCACGGGCCGGCGTCGTGTGGATACACCACATGCCCGGATACGACCGCGAGACGAAGGAGTTCGTCCGCCGCCTGGCCGTCGACGGCTACCAGGTTGTTGCGCCGAACCTGTATTCGCGAGAGGCACCCGGCGCGGACCCAGATGACGCGGCGGCAACCGTGCGCGCCGCGGGCGGAGTGCCTGACGAGCGATTGGTCGGTGACGTCGCCGGAGCGGCCGAATACCTGCGCGCCCTCGACGGCGCCAACGGCAAGATCGGGGTCATCGGGCATTGCTCGGGTGGGCGGCATACATTCCTGGCTGCCTGCTCCCTGAGTATCGATGCGGCGGTCGACTGCTACGGCGCGTTCATCGTCGAAGACCCCCCGGAAGGCATGCCACGCGCGATGCAACCGATCCTGGGACTGGCGCCGAACCTCAGCTGCCCGCTACTGGGGCTGTTCGGTAAAGAGGACCGCTACCCATCCCCCGAGTCGGTCGCCACCCTCGACGCCGAACTCGATCGCCTGAGCAAGGACCACACGTTCATCTCATACGACGGCGCCGGACACTCATTTTTCTCGGTCGACCGCCCGGCCTACCGTGTCGACCCCGCAGTCGACGGCTGGCGCCGGATCAATGACTTCTTCGCCACGCACTTAGGGGGCTGATCGCATGTGCACATATCTCACCGAGAAGATCGAAGTCGACGGCAGCGGCAAGGGCGCCAACGGTTGGTTCTCCGTCACTGAGGCGACCGTCTATGTCGATCATCCGGTGCACGCCCCCTACCGCCACACGGTGAACATCGACATGCTCAATCCCGCGCTCGGCCCCGCCGCGCGCGTCGCGCTCGAACTCACCGAAGAGACCGCCCTGGCGCTCGCCGACGCGATCCGCCGCGCCCTCGACTCCGCCCCGACCGGTCTCGCATCCAGGGATCAGTAACTGCCCCATCGCAATTGGGGCCACGCTGTTCCTTAATTCGTCACTGTGACGTTTCGTCCACTCGCCCACTCTCTGCCATACCGTAGGGTCAGGAAAATGGGACGCCGCCCGCCGGGTCCGCGCGCAGTCGCGCCGCTGCGGCCATTTGTCGCAGCCGCCTGCGGTGCGGGCTATCTACTCGCCGGTGAGTGGCTGATACGCCGCCTCTTCGCCAGGTATGGACCCGTGGTGTCGATTCCACTGCCGGGCATCCCAGTAGTGCTGATCAAAGATCCGGCATTGGTCAAGCAAGTGTTCACCGAGAAGCCCGACGTCTTGCTCGGCGGGCGGGGTGTGCGGCCGTCGGCCCTGATCTACGGAACGGGTTCGATGTTCGTTCAGGAGGAGCCCGAGCATCTGCGACGCCGAAAGCTGTTGACTCCGCCGCTGCACGGTAAGGCACTCGAGAACTACCGACCAATCGTCGAGGACAGCACACGCCAGGCACTTGCCGGTTGGCCAACGGACAAGCCGTTCAAGATGTTGCGCGCCGCTCGTGAATTGACGTTGGACGTGATCGTCCGCGTCATGTTCGGCGTCGAGGACCGCGCCGAGCGCAGGCGACTCGGCCGCCCTTTCGAAACGCTGCTCGACCTGGGGACTTCGGAACAACTGATCGTGCGCGTCGCGCTTCACTCCCTGGGTGGATTGAAACGCTGGCCCAAACTCGACCGCGCCAATCAGGGAATCGACGATTTGTTGATGCCGATGATCGCCGCCCGGCGCCAGGACCCCGGTCTGCACGACCGCACCGACATCTTGTCATTACTGGTCACCGCCCGCAGCGAGGACGGCGAGTGCCTGACCGACAAGGAAATTCGAGACGACCTGGTCACGCTGATGCTCGCCGGACACGAGACGACGGCCACCACCTTGGCCTGGATGATCGACCTGTTGCTGCATCACCCGGACGTCCTCGCCAAGGTGCAGGCCGAAGCCGAGGCGGCCGAGTCCACGTCCTATGCCGAGGCGGTGATCAACGAAACGCTTCGGATTCGGCCCCCCTCCCCCTTCACCGGCCGCTACACGGCGGGCGACTATCGACTCGGCGAGTACACCGTGCCTGCTGGCACGCGGATCGTCCCGCACATCGGCGAGGTCAACCTGAACGCCGAGACCTATGACGATCCGCACCGGTTCCGGCCGGAGCGATTCCTCGACGCGAGCCCGCCGACCTATGCGTGGATACCGTTCGGCGGCGGTATCAAGCGCTGCCTCGGCGCGAGCTTCAGCCTCGTCGAGCTCACCGTCGCTCTTCAGACGCTCTTGCGCTCCGGACGATTCGAGGCTGTGCACGAGAGCCAGGACCGACAGATACGTCGGGGAATCGTCTTGCTTCCGCATCGAGGGGTTCAGGTTCGGTACCACCGCCACGACCGCTAATCTCATCCGAGCGTTTGCCCAGACAAAGGAGTCCGGAATGCAGATCGACCCTGCCGCGACCGCCTGGCTGCTTGCCTGCACAGCGCTGGTGCTGTTGATGACGCCAGGCCTGGCCATCTTCTACGGCGGCATGGTCCGGTCGACGGGCGTGCTCAACATGATCATGATGTGCTTCGTCTCGATCCCTGTTGTCACCATCGTCTGGTTGCTGGCCGGCTACTCGCTGGCGTTCGGCCAAGACGCAGGCGGTGGCCTCATCGGCAACCTCGACCACGTCGGGCTTCTCGGCATCGACCCGACCACCGTTCGCTCTCACGTCCCGGAACTCCTCTTCCTGACCTTCCAGTTGGGCTTCGCCATCGTCACCGCCGCGCTCGTGTGCGGCGCGATCGCCGACCGCGCCAGGTTCTCGGCGTGGATGATCTATGTCGCGGTATGGACGGTGGCGATCTATGCACCCGTCGCCCACTGGGTGTGGGGACCCAACGGCTGGCTGGCGTCGCTGGGCACCGTCGACTACGCGGGCGGACTGGTCGTCGAGATCCTGTCCGGCTCGTCTGCACTCGCCTTGGCACTTGTCCTTGGTCCGCGAATCGGCTTCAAGTCCGAGGCGATGCGACCGCACAATCTGCCGTTCGTATTGCTTGGTGTGGGATTGCTGTGGTTCGGATGGTTCGGGTTCAACGCGGGCTCGGCTCTCACCGCCGACGGGAAGGCGGCGGTGGTCTTTCTCAACACGTTGGTCGCCGGGTGCCTCGGGATGCTGGGCTGGATCTTCGTCGAGCGTATCCGCGACGGCCGACCGACCACATTCGGTGCGGCGTCGGGCGTGGTCGCCGGGCTGGTCGCGATCACGCCGTCATGCGGATTCGTCGCCCCCATAGGGGCATTCGTGGTCGGGCTGGCGGCGGGCGTCGTCTGCTCGTACGCGGTCGGCTGGAAGTTCAAGGCCGGGTACGACGATTCCCTCGACGTTGTCGGCGTCCACTTCGTCGGCGGTGTGGTCGGCACCTTTCTGATCGGACTGCTTGCGGCCGAGATGGTTTCCGGTGGTGTGGAGGGCCTGTTCTACGGCGGCGGTCTGTCGCTACTGGGCAAGCAGACCCTGGCCATCCCGGTCGTCGCGATCTACGCGTTCGTGATGTCGTTCATCATCGGCAAGGTCATCGACAGAGCGTTCGGATTCCGCATCCAGCGCGAGGACGAGATCTCCGGAATCGATCTCGCCCAGCACGCCGAGACCGCCTACACCGAGGGTGTGCACGGCGCGCCGCAGAAGCGGCCAGGCATCGGGTGATCAC
The DNA here is from genome assembly GCA_963813275.1 of uncultured Actinomycetota bacterium. Lineage (GTDB taxonomy): Bacteria > Actinomycetota > Actinomycetes > Mycobacteriales > Mycobacteriaceae > Mycobacterium. The sequence goes on from CAWEYH010000014.1 coordinate 2,355,068, forward strand.
CGACGCTGTGGAACACACGTCTGCCCACGGCGTCGCCGCCAACCCCAGGGACCACCTACATCGTCGATGACAATTTCAACCAGCAGCAGAGCGCAGGCAGTACCGAGTCCAAGCCATACGATCAAATGCAAGATGCACCAGTTCGAACTTCTCTCCGTGGCGACGATCGACGTTCCCGCGGCAATAGCGGCTGCGGACACTGCGATTACGTGTAGTACAGCGGATCCGCGTTTCCGATCGCCGTCGTGCATTCGGTGAGCGACGACTTTGGTGAACATCAGAACAACCGCCACTGCGGTAATGTTGTTGAAGAAATCTGGCTGGAAAGCGTCGTCGGTGCGCGCCATCTCAACACCTCCCCGCTGACGAATAACGTGGCGGCACATTATAAATGGCGAACCCGTATCTCAACAGTGCGACAGCCTGGCAGTAAGGCCTGAAAGCCTCAGCCAGACTGCAATAGCTCAGTGACTGCTCGACATAACAAGGGTCACAACCCAATTCCCCCGTGACTAACCCTCGGGGAACAGCTGCGGAAACCACATGTGCAATCGCGGAAACATTTGTGATGGCGGCGCAGGTGGGGGCTCGGGCCGCATGGTCTCGGCAGTCAACGGAGCTTGCGGAGCCATCACTTGTGCTGTCGGCTGGTTCTGCGTCGTCGGCACTTCGCTGGGTGCCGGTTGAGCCGGTTCCGGCGCCGGGATCGAGGGTTCCATCGCGCTCGTCGGAGCGGCGGTGACAGCGCGTGTCGGCGCCGCAGAGGTCGACGGTGCCTGCTGCATCTCGACAACCGGGCGTTTCGAGTCGTCGGACACCGTCAGCACAGAGATCACGAGCAGCACCAGAAGGCCGACGCCCGCCGCGGCGCCGAGCACAGCCAGGTAGGGGAACCGGGGCGACGAAGTGGTCGAGACCTGATCGCGGACCCACTCTTCGGACACATCGACGCCGTCGGCGTCGCCAACCTCGTCGCGCTCGGCCGTGGTCGCTGCACCACTCCTGGCGGCGAGTGCGCGCGCCACCAGTGCGACCTCGGTTTCGGCCATTTTCGCACGATAATCGCATCAGCTGCGTTTGGCCTGTGTTGGCCCGCGGTTGAGCGGTCCAGACTCGTACCGCCGGACTTTTTGTAGGCTCTCGACTATGCCGTTTAGCGCCGGCGACATATTCGCCGGCTTTTCCATTCAGCGACTGCTCGGTGCAGGCGGCATGGGCGAGGTCTACCTGGCCAAGCATCCCCGCCTACCCCGCCAGGACGCGCTGAAGATCTTGTCGCTGGACGCCACGGCAGACGAGGAGTTCCGCGCCAGATTCAATCGCGAGGCGGAGCTGGCCGCGACGCTGTGGCACCCGCACATCGTCGGCGTACACGACCGCGGCGAGTTCAACGGACGGCTGTGGATCTCGATGGATTACGTCGAGGGCACCGACGCCCGTCACTTGCTGGAACAGCGCTACCCCACGGGCATGCCCTACCCGGACGTGGTGGAGATTGTCACAGCGGTTGCCGAGGCGCTGGATTTCGCGCATGAACGTCGCCTGCTGCACCGAGACGTCAAGCCGGCGAACATCCTGGTGACCGCTCCATCCGGGAGTGCCCGACGCCGGGTTCTGCTGACCGACTTCGGCATCGCCCGCGAGACCGACGACATCAGCGGGATCACCGAGGCCAACATGGCCATCGGAACAGTCACCTACGCGGCGCCCGAGCAGCTGACCAGCAGGTCGATCGACGGGCGGGTAGATCAGTACGCTCTGGCCGCTACGGCGTATCACCTGTTGACCGGTGCCCCCCTGTTCGATCACTCCAATCGAGCAGTCGTGGTCGGCAGCCACCTCAACACGCCACCGCCGAAACTGTCAGACCGCCGTCCCGACCTGGCTCACCTCGACGCGGTGATGGCGAAGGCTCTGGCCAAGAACCCCGACGATCGGTATCCGTGCTGCCTGGACTTCGCCCACGCGCTGGCCGGGATGCCGTCACCTCCGCCGGTCCCGCCGGTGCAGGACCACACGCCGACGAGCGATCCCGCACAGCACACCGCGCCTCTCGATGTCGCAAACGAGGAGGTCTCGAGCGCGCCGCCACAGACCAAGCGGCTGGACCTGATGACCGTGTACGGGACTGCGCAGGCGGTGCGTAGGCGACCGGCCGAACCCGGGCAGGATTCAGAAGGCTGGTTGTTTCGTGTCGAGCGATACGAATCGACGGGACGACCACACACTGTCGTTCCTGTCGAGATTCAAGGCGCTTCCGGACAGCTGGCTGACGGTGACGTGGTCGAGGTCACCGGCATCTGGGACGGCAGCACCCTGTTGGCCGACACCGTCGTCAATCACTCTGCCGGCAGCCGCAAGCGACGGCCGACGAGAGCCGGCGACGCCGACGAACCCCGGATGTCGAAGAGACGCAATGGGCGCATCGCGATCGCCGCGGTGATCGCGGCGATCGCCGTGATCGTGGGCCTCGCCGTCTTCTTCACGCACGGTTTCGGGCTCTGGTCCAACAGCGGGCCCGGGCCACAGATAAAGCCCGAGCGAGCGACCGTGTTCTCACCCGGCGGCCCGCCGGACCATCCCGACCAGGCCGGCCTTGCGATCGACGGTGATCCGGATACAGCGTGGCCTACCGATGTCTACGTGGATGCCAACCCCTTCCCCACGTTCAAGCAGGGCGTCGGCCTGATTCTGCAGTTGCCTGAGCCCACGGCGCTGAGCGCGGTGACCATCGACGTGCCCAGCACTGGAACCGAGGTGCAGATCCGTGCGGCCGACAGCGCCACGCCCGCGAGCCTGTCCGACACGACCGAACTGACCCAGAGCGTGCCTCTGCAGCCGGGACAGAATCGCATCCCCGTGAGCAACCGAACGAAGACGGCGAATGTGCTGCTGTGGATTACGAAGTTGGGCACCACCGATGGGCAGAGCCGCACCAGCATCTCCGACGTGACCCTGGAGGCTGCGGGCTGAGAAATCTAGCCCGCGGCGACTGTCGCTGCCTCCGTTACGGCCTCGATCCGCGCGGGCACGTGCTTGTGCCACGGCGTGCCTGCATACGCATCTCGCCACTCGGTTGACGTCAGCGCGTTGGGTGCCACACCGGGAACGTGCGTGCGGCCGTCCTCGTCGACGAAATCGAGGCCAAGGCCATTGGGCAGCGCCGCGTGGCCGGGAAGCATGGCCTCGCTGATCTCGACGCTGGCTTCGGCGCTGCCCGCCGCGGTGGTGATGCGGGCGCGTCCTCCCGCGACCAGGCCGAGGTCCTGTGCGTCCTCGACGCTGACCCGCAGCGCCCCATCGGTATCACGCTTGCGCCAGCCAGGATCGCGGAAAATATCGTTGGCCGTATACGCGCGCCGTTCACCCGCCGACAGCACGATCGGGAACTCCGACGACGTCAACGACGCGCGGTCGCCCTGCAATCCCCTTATCTCGTCGAGCATTTCGGGCATCTCCAACGCGATCTTGTGATCCGCGTGCGCGATCAACCCGAAGTCGTCCTCATACTCGTGCACGGTGAACGTCACACCTGAGCGACTCGCCAGGATCGCCTCGAAGAGTGCGTTCCCGTCGGCGTGCCCGGCGCGGCGAACCGCCTCGGGATACGTCATCGCCGTTTTCTGCGCCAGCCCCCACAACGCGGCAGCGCCCTTCAGCTCGTCGGGCAATGTTTCGCCCAGCGTCTCGTAGAGCACGTACGGCAGAACGCGACTCATCGCGGGGTTGGCGCCGACGGCTCCGAGGAACGCCTGCGCATATGCCTCCAACCCGGCTTCGGCGGCCTCCCGCAGCGGCTGCAGTTCGGCGTCGTCGATCACACCGAGCGCCCGCACCAGTCGCGCCCAGATTTCGGGCTCGGGCAACGTGCCGGACAACGGTTCGAGCAGCGGGTGGCGCAGGTGAAATGTGTTGTGCGGGAACTCCAGGTTGAAGAACGTGGCTTCCGGCTTCTCGAACTGGCTCGCCGCGGGCAGCACATAGTGCGCGAGCCGGGCCGTCTCCGTCATCGCGACATCGATGACGACCATGAGCTCGAGCGACTGGAACGCCTCTCGGCATGCCGCGGAGTCGGCGACGGAGTGCGCGGGGTTGCTGCTCTCGACGATCATCGCCCGGAACCGGTCGGGATGGTCGGTCAGGATCTCCTGCGGCACAACGTTGGACGGCACCAGGCCGGAGATCACCGGCGCACCCGTCACGGGTGTCCGGCCGACCCCGCCGAATGTGAACAGCGGCGCGAACGACGAATGCAGATGCTGGCCACCGCGTTTGGCGAAGTTGCCGGTCAGGATCCACAACAGCTTGTTGAGGTACGAGCACAATGTGCTGTTGGGGGCCTGCTGAATGCCCAGATCCTCGAACACCGCCACACTGTCGGCAGCGGCGACGCGGCGAACCGCGGTACGGATCAGCTCCTCGTCGACGCCACAGCGCTCCGCGTACTCGGCGACCGGCACTTCCCGTAGGAGGTCGCGGACGGCATCTACACCGTTGACGTGCTCGGCCAGAAACTCTTCGTCGCAGAGGTTCTCCTGCACCAGCACCGCGGCCATCGCGGCCAGACACCAGGCGTCGGTTCCCGGCCGCACCCGGAGATGAAAGTCGGCCATCTTGGCGGTATCGGTGATAACCGGATCGATGACGATCATCGTGCGCGCAGGGTCCTTGGCGATCTCGTTGAGAACGGTGCGGGCCCGCGGGAAGCTCTGCGACATCCATGGGTTCTTGCCGATGAAGACGGAGACCTCGGCGTGCTCGAACTCTCCCCGCGTGTGGCCACCATAGAGATGCGCGTCGACCCACGCCTCTCCGGTTTTCTCCTGCGCCAACGCATTCGACCGGTAGCGGGCGCCGATCGCCTTGAGGAACGCGCCTGCATATGCGCCGCCAAGGTGGTTTCCCTGGCCACCGCCGCCGTAGTAGAAGACCTTGTCGCCGCCGTATGTGTCGCGGATGCGCTTGAAGCCCTCGGCGATTTCGGTTATCGCCGTGTCCCAGTCGATCTCCTCGTAAGCTGCCGTCGGGACGTCTGCGCATCGGGGTCGTCAGCCTGCTGCGGTTGTTCTGGTAGTGATCGAGCCGCAGCGCCTTGTTGCACGTGTAGCCCTGCGATGCCGGATGTTCCTTGTCGCCGCGGATCTTTGCCAGCGTGCGGTCCTCTACCTGCACGACGATGCCGCAGTTGCACTCGCACAGAATGCAGGCGGTCGACTGCCATTCAGCGGTCATCGGAGGTCCTTTCGCCGGTCTCGGCCTGCAGTAGCGCGCGCAACTGTCTCTGGACAAGGTCGAGTGGTTTCACATCGCGGGATGCCCGGGCAACGACGATCGCGCCCTCGATGGACGTCGTCACCAGCATCGCCAATTCCTCTGCGCGCGAAGCGGTCAGGCCCTCGGCCGTCAAACGCCTACCGATCAGGTCGGTCCACAGTGCGAAGGCCGCCGCTGCGCGCTCGATGACCTTCGTCGTGCGCTCGGGGCTGTCGGGATCTCCTGCCTCGACCGTGACCGCAACGATCGGGCAGCCCGCCCGGTAGTCGGTGCGGATCAACTGCTGGCGATAACCGTCCACCAGGTCGTCGAGCAGCTCGACGGAGTCCTCCGCCGCCGAGATCTTCGCCGCGATGTATGCACCGGCGTAGTCGGTCGCCTCCTCGAGCAGCTGCATGCGCCCGCCGGGGAAATAGTGATACGCCGATCCGCGGGGCGCCCCGCTGTGCTTCAACACGTCGGAGATCGCGGTCGCCTGGGCGCCGCGTTCGCGGATCAACAGCGCGGCGGAGACCACCATGCGCTCCCTCGGGTTGCTGACCACGCTATATATGATGGCATACATAACTGTCGCCCGGCTAGAGCGATCTTCAGCGACGGGGTGGGTCAGGACGACGATCTCCTTGATGCCGGCCAGGATGCCGACGATCAAGAACGGTTCGGCGACGATTTCGTGCGACCTCAAGCAGGCCCGCACGGCGTACAGCAGCTCGACGAAGATGAAGATGAGCAGCAGCCCGTCCAGGATCTCGAGCGAGAACTCGATCGGCTAGGCGCTGGCGTTCCTCGTCTCCCTCGGATTCGGACTGCTGGGCCATTGGGTCACGTACGACCAATCGGAACCGCTCAGCGGTTCAACATCCAGATTCGAGTGGACAGGAGCGTCGCGAACGCACACCACAGCGAATACAGCGCCAGCGGTGCGCCTCGACCAGGGTTGGTCGCGATCGCCCTCCGTGTCAGGTCGGCACTGCTGACGGTCAGCGCCGCGGCCGCCACGGCGGAAGCACCGAGCTTGCGGCGATTGAAGAACACCCAGCTCCAACTGCCGTTGAGCAGAAGATTGATCGCCAGTGCCGACGTGTACGCACGGGCCTTCTCACGCCGGCCCTGGTCGTTGAGCTGATCGACGGTCGAGGCTGACACCGCGGCGATGTCCGCATACAGGATCGGCCAGACGATCGGGAACACCTGCCGCGGCGGATTGAACGATGGTTTGCGCAGTGTGGCGTACCAGTTCGACTGGGCGGGCCGGCTGGCCAGGCCACCGACCCCTCCGGTGACGACGACTGCCGCTGCTGTCTTTGCAAGTGTTCCCGCGCGCATGAAGACCAGTTAACCCGCTCACCGCGGTGCACAAACTCGCACGGCGATAACGGTTTCCTGACGAATTCCTCAGCCCCGATGTCACAAATCCGGCCGCTGCTTGCGTCTCGTGGACATCAAACCGCTGAAGTCGCGAAAGGAATCACGATGACGGAGATACTCATCCTCGGCGCTGGATACACGGGCATGGGCGCAGCCATGGGTCTGGCCGGCCGGTTGACGGGCCGCGACGACGTCCACATCACCGTGGTCAATCCGCAGACCAGGTTCACCGAGCGCCTTCGGCTGCACCAGACGGCGTCCGGTCAGGAGTTGGCTGATCTGCAGATCCCGGACCGGCTCGCCGGTACCGGCATCCAGTTCGTCCGGGGTTGGGTGACCTCGATCGACGCCGACGCACGGACCGTGCGCATCGACGACGAGTTCGTGCTGCGTTACGACACCCTTGTCTATGCGCTCGGCAGTGTCGCCGACACCGACGCCGTTCCCGGGGTCGAGGAGTTCGCCCACACACTGAACAGCGCGCACGACGCCAAAGCGCTGGCCGAAGAATTGGATCGGCTCGGCAACGCCGCGGTCGTCGTCGCAGGCGGCGGACTGACCGGCATCGAGTCGGCCGCCGAGATCGCCGAGCAGCATCCCAGTATCGACGTCTTCCTGACCAGCCGGGACGAGCCCGGTTCGATGATGGGCGAGAAGGCCCGTGCCCGCCTGCACGCCGGTCTGGCCCGGCTCGGGGTGCAGGTCCGCGCCGGCGCGGACATCGTCAAGGTGATGGCGGACGGAGTCGCACTCGCCGACGGCGAGGTGGTCGGGGCGCAGGCGGTGCTGTGGACGACGGGTGTGCGGGTGTCCCCGTTGGCCGCGGCGGCGGGCCTGGCCGTCGACGACCGTGGCCGCATCGTCACCGACGTGTTCCTCCGGTCGGTGTCTCACCCGAACGTCTACGCCGTCGGCGACGCGGCCGCGATCCGGCAGAGCTACGGGGTCGTTCACGGCACCTGCCAGAGCGGGATCCCGACCTCACTGCACGCCGCCGCCTCGATAGCGCGCGAATTGAAAGGCAAGCAACCCAAGCCGTTCCGCTTCGGTTACGTGCATCAGCCTGTCAGCCTCGGACGGCACGACGCCGTCATTCAGTTCACCCACGCAGACGACAGCCCGGGACGGTTCTACCTGGCCGGCCGGATGGCGGTGGCGTACAAAGAAACGGTGAGCTCCAGCCCATGGACCACCTACCGGCTGATCAGGACACTGCCGATGATCGGATCGATGACATGGCGCCGCGGAGGCGGGTCGAACCGGTGAGCAGCGACGAGCAGACCTTCTTCGACCATCGGAAGCTGTTGTTCGCCATCGCTTATCGGCTTCTGGGCTCCGCCGCGGACGCCGAAGACGTCGTCCAGGATGCATGGTTGAAGTGGTCGGGGGCCGACCGATCTCAGGTCTCCGACCCGAAGGCTTACCTCGCGCGGATCGTGTCGAACTTGGCGATGGAGCGGCTCCGGTCGACACGTCGCCAACGGGAAACCTACGTTGGCCCGTGGCTGCCGGAGCCGATCCTCACCGAGGCGGATGCCGCCGAGGACGTCGCGACCGCCGAGTCGGTGTCGTTGGCCATGCTTGTGGTGCTGGAAACCTTGAGCCCGTTGGAGCGTGCGGTGTTCGTACTGAAGGAGGTCTTCGACTTCTCGTATCCCGAAATCGCTGAGGCCGTTGACCGTTCGGAGTCCGCCGTGCGACAGGCGACCCATCGAGCCCGCAACCACATCCAGGCACGCCGACCGCGTTTCGAGACCGACCGGGCCAAGAAACGTGCGGTCACCGAGCGGTTCTTCGCCGCCTCGGTCGGCGGAGACATCAACGAACTCATGGAGTTGCTGGCACCCGAGGTCACACTGTGGACGGACGGCGGCGGGAAAGTACGCCAGGCGATGCGCCCGATCATCGGCGCGGCGAACGTTGCGAGATGGCTGGCGGGTACGGTCACGCGGCCATACGAGGGCGTCGAAATCGCCGATATGACAGCAGAAGTCGTCGAAATCAATGGTGGCCCTGGCATCGTGATCGGCGGGGCGGGTCGCGTCATCGCCACCCTGACCGTCGACCTGGACGCCGACGGGCGGATCGAGGCGATCCACAACGTGGCCAATCCCGACAAGCTGCACGCCATCGCCGATGGGGTCACCCGACTCTGAGCTAGCGTGGCCTGATGGCAACAGCATGGACGCTGCGCACCGGTGGCCCCGAAGACTTGGACCTGGTTGAACCGCTGTGGGTCGCAGTTCACCATCGCCACCAAGAGTCGATGCCCGAACTCGCGCCCTATGTGAGCGACGCCGAGACCTGGCAAGCCCGCAGAAAACTCTATGAGGAACTGCTCCCTAAGCCAGACACTCTGTTTCTGCTCGCGCTGGTGGACGAGAAGCCGATCGGATACGGACTGAGCCACGTGTTCGAAATGCAGGACACCTGGATCGAAGACACCTGGAGGACCGGCGAACGGATCGGCGAGATCGAGTCGCTGAGCGTGCTTCCCGCCTACCGCGGCAGCGGCCTGGGCTCACAGTTGCTCGAGCTACTCGAGAACCACCTGGATGAACGGGGCGTCGATGACATCATCCTCGGGGCGCTGGCAGGTAACGCCGACGCCATCAGGCTGTATCAACGGCGCGGCTATCAGCCGACCTGGCTGTACTTGTCCAAGTTCGCGGGACGACCGCGCAGTAGCCGGTAGCCGCCGTAAAGAAGTGCTGCGACAAGGAAATTCACGAAGTAAGCGATGTCGGCGCCGTGCCACGCCTGGGCGACCGGCCCGGTGAACAGCGAGGTGTTCATGAACGGCACGGCCGCACCGTAGGCGGCGACAAAAGCGACGACCGCGGCGACGGCGTCCGCGGGCCCTGTGCGTTCCTCGGCGGGATTGATGGTCGCCCGTCCGCGCGCGCGGAGAACCCAGTCAATGACCACCACCGCGACGAAGGCTGGAATCCAGTAGCTCACCAACAGCAGCACATTCTGGAACCGCGACGCGGTGTCGGCGGAGTGCAGCCACAGGATCAGCACGAACGCGAACGCGGTGACGACGACCGCCGACACCGGCCTTCGCACCCGGACGCCGATCGTCTGCAGCGCCAGAGAACCGCTGTAGTCGTTCATCACGCCGGAGCCGATCGAGGCCAGCGCGATGATCAGCAGCGCCAGCCCTCCGAGGATCCCGCCGCCCATCACCGACCGCACCCCCTCGGCGGTCTGATCGGAAACCAGCTCGCCTGCGGCGATCCCGATGCCCTGAACGAAGATGTACGCCAAGACGATTCCGGCGAACGTGAAGCCGAAGACTCCGATGCGCGACGAGTTCGCGGGCAGATAGCGGCTGAAGTCGGCGGCGTAGCTGGCCCACGAGATCGACAGGCTCAGCGCAATGGTGACTTCGAGGACAAACGCGCCCACCAGGTCGGGTCCGTGCACAGTCGCCGGGGTGACGACGGAGTGGCCTGCGACGAGTTTGACGGCGAAGACCACGAACGTCACGAACAGGACGACTGTCAGCACCGCCTGAATCCGGTGGATCATCTCGTAGCCGAAGAACCCGACCGCGCCCTGCACGCCCAACACGATGAGAACGGCGCTCCAGAACGGAATGCCGAGCAGCACGGCTAGCGCTTCGCCGCCGAACAGTCCGACAAGCGCGTCCCACGCGATCGACGACAGCCATTGCAACGCACCGGGCAGCACCACCCCGGCACCGAACGCCATTCGCGAGTTCGGCAGTTGTGCTGCGCCGGTGCGAGGACCCCAAGTCGACAGGTAGGCCACCACCAACGAACCCAGCACCGTCCCGATCACCATGGCGAGCATGCCCAGCCAGAACCCGAGACCCAACGCGATCGCCAGCGCGCCGGTGAAGACACCGGTCATGTTGACCTGCGGTGCGAACCACACGGTGAAGAGCCGTCGTGGGGTCCCGTAGCGCTGGTCCTCCCGTATCGGCGCGATGCCGTGAGTTTCGATGGACAGATCCCCCACACCGGACGGTGTGTGACCGCTGAACGTCGGCGCGGTCAATGCACTGGCCGGTTGGCCCCCTGGCGTCATGCGTCCATTCGACCACGAGAGGTTCAGCCGTCGGCTGTGAGCACCGCTACATTCCAAGACGTGAGCATGACGCGAACCGCCGATGGCAAGCCGCGGGCGCGGGCGCTCGGCATCGCACCGTTGGGCACGCCAGGACCGCTGAACGCCCTCACCGATGTCGGCGGGGTCGAGGTCGGTGTCACCACTTTGATCGACGGCGATGGCCCACTCGTCGTCGGCAAGGGTCCCGTCCGCACCGGCGTCACGGCGATTCTGCCGCGTGGCCGAAACGGGGTCGGGCAGCCATGCGCAGCAGGATGGTATTCACTCAACGGCGACGGCGAGATGACCGGCACGACGTGGATCGACGAGGCCGGATCGTTCAATCTTCCAGTCGTGCTGTCGAATACGCACGCGATAGGCGCCTGCCACACGGGCGTCATCAGCTGGGTCAACCGGGTCCATCCACTACTCGCGCGGCAGTGGCTGCTGCCGGTCTGCGCAGAGACCTGGGACGGCTACCTCAACGACATCAACGGTGGCCATGTCCGCCCCGAGCATGTCGAGTCCGCGCTCGACGGGGCCACCGCAGGCCCGGTCGCCGAAGGCTCGGTCGGCGGCGGAACGGGCATGAACTGCTACGAGTTCAAGGGCGGCAACGGCACGGCATCCCGGTTGGTCGACTACGGCGACAGAACCTTCACCGTCGCCGCCTTCGTCCAGGCCAACTTCGGCTCGCGTGCCGAATTGACGGTCGCAGGAAAACATGTCGGCCCCGATCTGCTCGACGACAACCCGTTGGACGGCGACTGGTTCGCAGCCGATCTCGGACTGCCGACCGGGGCCGGATCGGTCATCGCCATCGTCGCCACCGACGCCCCGCTGCTGCCCGGTCAGTGCAAAGCGCTGGCGCGCCGCGTGCCGCTCGGACTGGCCCGCACGGGCACCGCGGGCAGTCACTTCTCCGGCGATATCTTCCTCGCCTTCTCCACCGCCGATGTGCCCGGGCTGGCGAGCGCGTTTCCCATGGGCCCCGTCGCCGACGACGAGTTCGGCACCATCTCCTTCATCCCCTGGGGCCGAATGGACGACCTCTACACCGCCGTCGTGCAGGCGATCGAGGAATCCGTTCTCAACGCGCTCGTCGTCAACGACGACATGATCGGCCGGGACGGACACCGTTCACCGTGTCGGCCGCACGATCGATTGGTGGAGCTCCTCGGACAGGGGACATAATCGAGAAACCGAAGATGGGCTAAGGAACGGAGGGTGCGTGGTCGACACGGAACCGACGCGCTCCTCCGCTTCGCTCGACGATCCGCTTCGACGTCCGCGCGCGCTGGTCGTCGGGTTGAGCGTGGTCGTCTTGACCGTCGCCGTCCTGCAGACCGCCGTCGTACCCGTGCTCGGCGTCATCGCCGCCCAACTCAACGCATCGATCGTCGCGGTCAGTTGGGCTGTCACCGCGAACCTTCTCGCCGCCGCCGCGGCGACGCCGTTGATCGGCAGGCTCGCCGACCTGCACAGCAAGAAGCGCGTGCTCCTGATCGTCCTCGGCGTCGTGCTGGTGGGCTCGGTGCTGGCCGCGACCACGTCGTCACTGGCTCTGCTGATCGTTGCCCGCATCCTTCAGGCCGCCTCGTTCGCGCTCTACCCCGTCGGCGTCGCGATCCTGCGTGAAGAACTGGCCGAGGACAGGATGGTCTCGGCGATGTCGGTGCTGTCGGGGACGTTGGGCTTCGGCGGCGGGACCGGACTCGTGGTGGTCGGCCTGCTGATGAACCATGGCGCCAACTATCACCGCGTCTTCTGGCTGACCACCGCCTTCACCGTCATGGTCATCGCGGTGGTGATCGTGGTCGTACCGGTGCGGCCGCGCAGCACGACGGGGACCATCGACTGGCTGGGCGCAGCGGGGCTCGCCGCCGGACTCTCCGCGGTGTTGCTGGCGATCACGCAGGGCCACACGTGGGGCTGGACTTCGCCGAAGACTCTGGCGTGCGCGGCGTCCGGCGTCATCGTCATGGTCGGATGGTGGCTCTGGGAGCGTCGCGCGAAGCAACCGCTGGTGTCGACGGAGATGCTAGCCCGGCGACCCATCATGCTGACCAACCTCGCCACGATCTTCGTGGGCATGGGACTGTACTTCGCGTTTCTGGGCTTGACGCAGTTCGTCCAAATTCCGCATCAGGCAGCAGGTTACGGCTTCGGCGCGACCGTGCTCGAGGCAAGCGTCGTCTATCTGTTGCCCGGTGCACTCACCGGATTCCTGGTCGCGTTGATCAGCGGTAGGTTCATCGACCGCTTCGGCGCGCGGCCGGTGCTCGTCGTCGCGGCCGCCGCGGGGATCACCGGCTTCCTGTTCATCGCCCTGGTCCATTCGGCCCCGTGGCAGGTCATCGTGGCCAGCATCCTGGCCAACGCGTACATCAGCCTCGGCTACGGCGCACTGCCCGCGTTGGTCGTCAACGAAGTCTCGGCCGGCGAGACGGGGGTCGCCACGGGAATGAACGCCATTGCCCGCACTGTCGGAAGCTCCGTGGCGGCGGCGATCGTCGCGGTGCTGCTGGGCCGACCTTCCGCGGGCTCCTCCGTGCCGATGGAAGGCAGCTTCGTGGCGATCTTCCTCGGCGGGGCGGTCACTGCGGCGCTGGCGATGGTGCTCATCGCGCTCTCCCGGGTGCAGGCACGCGGTATCGATACCGTCGAGGCGCGGTACGAATCCCGCGCCATGAACCACGAATGGGGTTAGCGCAGCGCGGCCAGGTTGGTCACCGACTTGCGGACCTCGGACTGGAGAACCCGCGCGACCAGCTGCCCGATCCGGGTGCCGAGTAGGCCGCCCTTCAACTCGGCCCGAACCCGGAATCGCGCCCCTGGCGGATCGTCCTGCACTTCGATGGCCAATGCGATACGAACCCCGCCTCGGCCGGCTCCGCTCATTTCGATCAGCTTCGGTTCCTCGCAGCGGGTGACCCGCCAATGGATGACATTGCGGAACCCCTTGACCTTGATGCACGACGACACGCAGGTGCCTGTCTCGATGATCGACGGCACCTCGCTTCGCCAGCCACCGAAGATGGTCAACCACTCGTCGAAGCGATGCAGGTCCGACGCCAGTTTCCAGGCCTGCTGGGGAGCCAGATCAGTGGGAACCGCAACATCGATCGCCGCCATTATTCTCTCCTACCCCCGACGAGCCGCCGGCAAAACTAAACTTGCAGGCCTCACGCGAACCGCCGCACGGACGCCGGCTGCCCACAGTCAGCCGTCGTTCAGACGCGACCTCATCCGCGAAATCTGTCCCTCAGCAACCATGAGCGCAAGCGATTCCATTGTCGAAATGTAAATTCGTTGCGGAATCGCTTGCGAAGGGCGACGGAATCCGCGATTGTTTACCCACAGCTTCGGGGGCCAAGTACGGGGGCCAAGGAGGATCGCCCTGACCGGCACACACACCACCGCCGCAGACCAGACGACGGGACAGGACGGGGCCGCGCCTGCCAAGGGCGGCCCGGTCGTCGAGATCGACAACGTCACCAAACGCTTCGGCGACTACGTGGCGGTGAACGAAGCCGACTTCTCGATCGCTTCGGGCGAGTTCTTCTCGATGCTCGGACCGTCGGGCTGCGGCAAGACGACCACGCTCCGGATGATCGCCGGCTTCGAGACCCCCACCGAGGGCGCGATCCGGCTCGAAGGCAAGGACGTGTCGCGGGTGCCTCCGCACAAGCGCAACGTCAACACCGTGTTCCAGCACTACGCGCTGTTCCCCCACATGACGGTGTGGGACAACGTCGCCTACGGACCGCGCAGCCTGAAGAAGGACAAGGCCGAGGTCAAGAGGCGCGTCGACGAGCTGCTCGAGATCGTGCGCCTCACCGACTTCGCCAAGCGCAAGCCCGCCCAGCTCTCCGGCGGTCAGCAGCAGCGCGTGGCGCTGGCCCGTGCGCTGGTCAACTACCCGAGCGCGCTGCTGCTCGACGAACCGCTCGGCGCCCTCGACCTCAAGCTGCGACAGGTGATGCAGTTCGAGCTCAAGCGCATCCAGCGCGAGGTCGGCATCACGTTCGTCTACGTGACCCACGACCAAGAGGAAGCGTTGACGATGAGCGACCGCATCGCGGTCATGAACGCCGGCAACGTCGACCAGATCGGCAGCCCCACCGAGATCTACGACCGGCCGTCGACCGTCTTCGTCGCCGAGCTTCATCGGCCAGGCCAACCTCTGGGCGGGCAGGCAAACCGGGCGGGCCAACCGCGACTTCGTCCAGGTCGAGGTGCTCGGTACCTCGCTGAAGGCCCGGCCGGGCGACACCACCATCGAACCCGGCGGCCAGGCCACGTTGATGATCCGCCCCGAACGTGTCCGGGTCACGATGGATGCGCCGACCGGCGACGTCGCGACGGTGCCTGCCACCGTCACCGACCTCACCTTCCAGGGACCCGTCGTGCGGCTGTCGCTGGCAGCACCCGACGGCTCGGCGATCGTCGCCCATGTCGGAGCCGAGCAGGACCTGCCGCTGCTGCGCCCGGGCGACCAGGTCCACGTCAGCTGGGCGCCCGAGGCGTCGCTGGTGCTTCCGGCTGCCGACATCCCCACCACCGAGGACCTCGAGGAGATGCTCGACGACTCGTGACGGTCCGTCGTCAACCCGTTCCCTTTCCTCCGGAAATCCACGAAAGGCAAAGTCGCCATGCCCAACGAAATCGATCCCCGGCTCTTCGCTCGACTCGCCACCAACCGCACCTCTCGTCGGCGCTTCATCGGCGGCGGCGCCGCCGCAGCGGCGGCGGCCATCCTCGGCCCATCCTTCCTGGCAGCCTGTAGCAAGTCGGAACAACTCGTCGAGCAGCTCCAGCGGCCCGGCGACACCGTCCGACGACGGCAAGCCGGCGACCGGCAAGCTGCGGATCTCGAACTGGCCGCTGTACATGGCCGACGGATTCGTCGCCGCGTTCCAGACCGCGACCGGCCTGACCGTGGACTACAAAGAGGACTTCAACGACAACGAGGAATGGTTCGCCAAGAACAAGGAGCCGCTGTCGCGCAAGCAGGACATCGGCGCCGACCTGGTGGTGCCGACGCAGTTCCTGGCAGCTCGCCTCAACGGCCTGGGCTGGCTCAACGGGATCAGCGACAGCCGTTGGACCAACAAGAAGAACCTGCGCCCCGACCTGCTCGACGCCAAGGCCGACCCGGGCCGCAAGTTCAGCGCGCCGTACATGTCCGGCATGACCGCGCTGGCCTACAACCGCGCCGCCACCGGCCGCGACATCACCAAGATCGACGATCTGTGGGATCCCGCGTTCAAGGGCAAGATCAGCCTGCTCTCCGACATGCAGGACGGTCTGGGCATGATCATGCATCTCGCAGGGCAGATCGCTGGAGGATCCGACGATGGAGGGCGTGCAGAAGGCCGTCGACCTGATCAAGGAGCAGAAGGACAAGGGCCAGATCCGCCGCTTCACCGGCAACGACTACGCCGACGACCTCGCGGCGGGCAATGTCGTTATCGCCCAGGCCTATTCGGGCGACGTGGTCCAGCTGCAGAAGGACAACCCGGACCTGAAGTTCGTGGTGCCGGAGACGCGGCGGCACGACGTTCGTCGACACGATGGTGATCCCGTACACCACGCAGAACCAGAAGGCCGCCGAGGAGTGGATCAACTACGTCTACGACCGGGCGAACTACGCCAAGCTGATCGCGCACATCCAGTACGTGCCGGTGCTGTCGGACATGACCGACGAACTGAACAAGATCGACCCGGGCCTGGCCTCCAACCCGTTGATCAACCCGCCGAAGGCCACCCTGGACAAGCTCAAGTCGTGGACGGCGCTCACCGACGAGCAGACCCAGGAGTTCAACAAGGCCTACGCCGCAGTCACCGGCGGCTGACGCCGATGGCCGGTGTAGCCAGTAGCAACCGGCAGCGGAGCAAGATCGCTCCGTACCTGATGATCCTGCCGGCGCTCGCGTACCTCGGGGTCTTCTTCGTGGTGCCGTTCATCTCGTTGTTCCGCACGTCGCTGTCGAGCATGGGCGGGTCGGTGTACATGCCGAAGCTCACCTTCGCCTGGAACTTCAGCAACTACGGCAACGCGCTGAGCGACGTACCAGGACCAGATCCTGCGCTCGTTCGGCTATGCGTTCGTCCGCCACGGTGCTGTGCCTGCTGCTGGCTTTCCCGCTGGCCTACGTGATCGCGTTCAAGGCGGGCCGGTACAAGAACCTGCTGCTGGGTCTGGTGATCCTGCCGTTCTTCGTCACGTTCCTGATCCGCACGCTGGCCTGGAAGACGATCCTGGCCGACGACGGCTGGGTGGTCAGCGCGCTCGACGCCATCGGGCTGCTGCCCGAGCGACGGCCGTCTGCTGTCGACCAGCTGGGCGGTGATCGGCGGGCTGACCTACAACTGGATCATCTTCATGATCCTGCCGCTGTACGTCAGCCTGGAGAAGATCGATGCCCGCCTGCTGGAGGCCTCCCGCGATCTGTACGGCACCAACCGCCGGATGTTCGGCAAGGTGATCCTGCCGCTGGCGATGCCCGGTGTGCTGGCCGGCAGCATGCTGGTGTTCATCCCGTCGGTCGGCGACTTCATCAACGCCGACTATCTGGGCAGCACTCAGACCACGATGATCGGCAACGTGATCCAGAAGCAGTTCCTGGTGGTCAAGGACTATCCGGCCGCCGCCGCGCTGAGCTTCGTGCTGATGGCGCATGATCCTGGTCGGTGTGCTGCTCTACACGCGGGCGCTCGGCACGGAGGACCTGGTATGACGACCGCAAGCCGGGGTGGCCGCGGTCGCGCACACGATGGATCAGGGCGGGCTGGCCAAGCCCGGCCGCAATTTCCGCGGCACGTTCAAGCTGGGCGACCTGGCGCTGCGGGTCGTCGCCGGGCTGGTGCTGCTCTACCTGTTCCTGCCGATCTTCGTGATCATCGTGTTCTCGTTCAACAAGCCGGCGGGCAAGTTCAACTACACCTGGCAGGGCTTCACGCTGGACAACTGGGCGAACCCGTTCAAGTATCCGGCGCTGACCGAGCGCGCTGAAGCTGAGCATCAACGTGGCCGCGGTCTCGACGGCCATCGCCCTGGTGCTCGGCACCCTGGTCGCGATTGCCCTTGTGCGCCAACGGTTCCGGGGCAGCCAGGCGGTCGACACCTTCCTGGTGCTGCCGCTGACCGCGCCCGAGGTCGTGATGGGCGCCTCGCTGCTGACGCTGTTCCTGGATCTCGGCTGGGCCACCGGGTACGCCACGATCGTCATCGCCCACATCGCCTTCGAGATCAGCTTCATCGCCATGACGGTGCGGGCCCGCATCCGCGGGTTCGACTGGACGCTCGAGGACGCCTCGATGGATCTGGGCGCCAGCCCGACCCGGACGTTCTTCAAGGTGACGCTGCCGCTGATCGTGCCGGGCATCGTCGCGGCGGCGATGCTGTCGTTCGCGCTGTCGCTCGACGACTTCATCATCACCTACTTCGTCAGCGGCTCGACGGTGACCTATCCGCTGTACGTCAACGCGGCGGTGAAGGCGGCTGTGCCGCCGCAGATCAACGTGCTGGCGACGGCCATCCTGGTGATCAGCCTGGTCCTGCTCGGCGTCGGAACGCTGTACCGCCGCAAGCGACTCGAAGCCTGAGCGACAAAGGGCCCTATTGGTCCAGGCGAACGGTTACCGAAACCCGGCCCCGGGCATCTCGATTGGCGACCGCGTGCCCGTTTCGGTCCTGTCCGTCGAGCTTCAGAAGTGTGATCGGTCCGCCATCGCCGAGGAAGTTGCGCCACCAGTTCTTCGCATCGGGTGCGCCGACGTTGATGACGATGTCGCCGCCGGAGCGCCGATAGCCGACCGGAATCTCGAACGTCTGCCCAGAACGTCTGCCGACGTAACGGATCACGACAAGGCCGCGGCCGATGAAACGGCCGACCACAGGGGCGTTGATCAGTGCGACGAAGCCCTTGTTGAGGATGTCCGCCAGCGGTGAATTGAAGATGCCACGTGCCATGAGCCGAGCCTAGCCGCGCGTCAGCTGTTGACCTCGGCGGGAATGGGCGGGGACGAGCGCGCGCCGGTGCGCGCGGCACCGATGCCCGCGGCGACGACGAGGCAGATGCCGACCACGCCGGCGGTGGCGGGCACCTGATGCAGGATCAGCAGGCCGACGATCATTGCGAGGGCCGGCTCGAGGGCCATCAACGTCCCGAATGCGGCCGTGGTCAGTCGGCGCAACGCCAGCATCTCGAGCGCGAACGGCACAACGGGAAGCAGGATCGCCAGACCGATTCCGATCAGCAGGATCTCGGGGGTCATCCGGTCGAGCACATGCGGTCCGACGACGATCGTCGCCACCACGCCCGCGACCGGCATCGACACCGCAAGCCCGTTGATGCCGGCGACTTCGTCTCCTACACGTTGGGTGAGCAGGATGTAGCCGGCCCAGCACGCTGCGGCGCCCAGCGCATACAACACGCCGACCGGATCGACGGTGCCCTGCCACGGTTGGGTGAGCAGTACGACGCCTGCCGCGGCGAGCCCCGGCCACAGCACGCGAGACCCGCCCTTGCCGTTTGCGACCGCGACACCCAACGGCCCGAGGAACTCCAAGGCGCTGGCCGTACCCAGCGGGATTCGATCCAGCGCCGCCATGAACAGCATGGTGACGGAGGCGGTCACCACGCCGAGCACCACGCAGGCCATGAAGGCGGTTCGGGTGAATGCCGATGGGCGCGGCCGGACGATGACTAGCATCAGATACGCCCGCCCAGGCCAGCCGCAGCCATGCGGCTCCCTCGACACCGATGCGGTCGATCAAGGTGACCGCGATCGCGAGCCCGACCTGGACACACAGCATCGACCCCATCGCCATGAAGGCGCCGGTGCGGGCCTGGTGGTCGGTCACTTCTGCATTGAACGGCACCGAGACCGTTCACGTCCACGTGATTTTTCTGGACATACCGTTCGCTAATCGTGAACAGTAGAGGCATGGATATCCGGGAGATCGCTATTCGCGAGTCGGTCCGGCAGACGCTCGCCGACTACACCGCGGGTACCGACCGCAACCGACTCGAGGACATCGCGGCGTGCTTCGCTCCCGATGGCGTTCTGAAGATCAGCGGCGGGGAACCGATGGTCGGGCCGGCGGCCATCGTGGCGGGACTTGGTGCGCAGGTCACCCGGTTCGCGGCGGGGCCGATCCCGTTAACCCATGTCCGCCACCACGTTTCGAGCGTGCGATTCGGCGCGGTGGGCCGCGACCGCGTCGAGGTGAGCAGCTATTTTCTCGCCGTCACCGATATCGGCGTCGACCATTGGGGCCGGTATCGCGACGTCCTGATTCCCGTCGATGACCGCTGGTTGTTCGCGTCGCGTGAAGCGTCCGCGGACGGCTTCTCCCCCGACAGCCTGATGCGCTAGCCATGGACACCCGTCGACTGCAGTTGCTCCTGGCGTTGTCTCGGCTGGGTTCGATGCGCGCGGTCGCGGAGACACATCACCTGACGACATCGACTGTGTCGCAACAGATTGCGGCGCTCGCCCGAGAGACGGGGACACAGCTGATCGAGCCCGATGGTCGCCGGGTCCGGCTGACACCCGCGGGGCAACGCCTGGCCGACCATGCCGTCACGATCCTGGCCGCCGTCGACAGCGCGCGCCTCGACCTCGATCCCGACGCCGAGCCGGTAGGTACGGTTCGCGTCGGCGGGTTCGCCACCGGCATTCGCGTCTCCCTGCTGCCGATCGTCGCCGATCTCGCACAGCGGTACCCGAAGGTCGAGTTCGTGGTCAGCGAGTACGAGCCGATCGAAGCGTTCGCGCTTCTCACCGACGACGACCTCGACCTCGCGCTGACCTACGACTACAACCTCGCGCCCGCCTCACCCGGGGCCGTATTGGAGACGGTCGCTCTGTGGTCGGTCCAGTGGGGGCTCGCCGTTCCGGCGGACAGCGCCTGCCGTGGCGCCGACATTGCCGACTACGCGGATCGGACGTGGATCGTCAACTCCCGCAACACCGCTGACGAAGATGCCGTTCGCACGTTGGCCTCGCTTGCGGGGTTCACGCCGCGGATCGCGCACGAGATCGACAGCCTCGACCTCGTGGAGGATCTGATCGTCGCCGGTTACGGCGTCGGCCTGCTTCCCATCGGCAGGCCGACCAATCCCGGCGTCACCGTGCTGCCGCTGTCGGACCCGAAGGTGGTGCTCACCGCGTACGCCGTGACCCGGCGGGGCAGATCGACCTGGCCGCCGCTGCGTGTGGTGCTCGATCGGATGCGGCCTGGCCCGATGGCTCCCTACCGCGACCCACATGGCCGCGCCCGGAGGCGGGGTGAGTCGTCAGGCGGCTTTCTTCTGCCGGGCCGCGCGGCGACGGGTGTCGGTCGCCCACAGGTAGGCGCAGCTCGGGCATTGCAGATGCACGAAGGTGCCCTGGTTGTTCAACAGGTACTGCCAGTGTGTGGCGCAGTTGCTGCTGCTCTGGCAGACGACACAAGCGCTGCCGTGCTCGCACCGGGGGCATTCCAGCCAGGCGCGGCGGGCCCGGTCGGCGGTCGGATCAATCGGCAACACGATCGCCGTCCCGTTCCGGCAACACGCCAGCGCTGACCAGCTCGTCGTAGATGCGCTGCTGCTCTTCGTCCAGGTTGGAGTAGAGCATGTCGTAGGCCCTGTCCTCTTCGGCCAGGACCGCGACCGGGTCCCAGTCGTCACCGATCGCCTCCAGCACCGCGGTGCGTCGGCGAGCCTCGTCCAGCGTCAGGTCGTAGGCGAAGTCGAGGTCGGCCATCGCGCACCTCCCATCCCTCAATCACGCGATTTAAGGAAGTTAGGGTGCCCTATACAGCGGCATTGAGCAATGAATTACGTCACGCGAATAGTGCGAAATTCGTCACAATCGGCGTCTCAGCCACTCTTGCTGGCGCCTCGACGAAGCCCGCGTCGACGACCGCGCCGTGTCCGGGAACGAACAAGGCGTCAGCTCCGCCCGCATCGAGCACCCGATCCAACGTCGCGGGCCACGCCTCCGGGTCGGAGTCGTGGTCGATGACGGGGTCGCCGGACTCCTCGACGAGGTCGCCGCAGAAGACGACGGTGCCGTGCGGGTCCGGCGCGACGACGATCAGGTCGTGATCGGTGTGTCCACGGCCGGGATGGTCGATCGCCACCGACCGTGCCGCCCAGATCGAGGTCGGCGCTTCGGATCCGGTGCTCGGGCACCCGCAGCGCCGCGATGGCGCGGGCCACCTCGTCGGGGTCGGCACCGTGGTGCACGGCGTCGGCGCGCAGGTGCTCGGAACGCTCGACGATCGTCGCCGCGACTTCCGGCGCGCAGTACACCTGCAGCGTCCACGAATGCCGCCGAGCCGAGGATGTGGTCGAAGTGGTTGTGCGTCAACACGATATGACTGACGACGCTGTCCGTGATTTCCAGGACGTCGGCCTTGACGGCGTTCGCCTCGGCCAATGTCGTTCCGGTGTCGATCAACAGCGTGCCTGTTCGGCCGGACACCAGTCCGATGGTGACGTCGAGAAATGGCAGACGGCAACGATGCACACCATCGGCCAGCCGCTCCCAACCGAAGTTCACCGGTCAGGTTCGCCCCAGTGTCAGCGGCTGGGCGCGCCGATACTGGTCGAGCACTTCCGGCGTCGGGTCCGCGGTGAACATCGTGGTGATTCCGAACGACCATCCCGGCGGCGAATCCGCTTGTGACAGTGTCCAAGCCGCCTGCCTGGCGGCACCCAGTGCGACATATTCCGCCGGCGTCGGCACCAGCACCGGTTTACCGAAGATCGCGGGCGCGATGACGCGAATCGCCTCCGAGCGCGCACCGCCGCCGACCAGGATGATCCGTTCAGTGTCGACACCCTGCGATGAGATCTTGTCGAGGCAGTACGCCAGCGAGCAGAGCAGACCCTCGACACCCGCGCGGGCGACGTTGGCTGCGGTCAGGTTGCGCGCCGTGATGCCCTGCAAGGCGCCGGTGGCGTGCGGCAGATTCGGCGACCGTTCACCCTCGAGATACGGCACGAGCGTGAGTCCGTCGGCACCTGCGGGCGCCGACAGCGCCAGCCGGTCCAATTCGTCGAAGTCGACGCCGAGCATGGTGGCGACTGCCGCTAGCACCGGTGCCCCGTTGAGGGTGCAGACCAGCGGCAGCTGACGCCCGGTCGCATCGGCGAAGCCGGCCACGATCCCTTCGGGGTCATGCGGCGCGGCATGCCCGACGGCGCTCACCACGCCGGACGTGCCGAGCGACACGACGCAGTCGCCGGATTGAGCGCCAAGCCCCAACGCCGCCGCGGCGTTGTCGCCCGCGCCTGGACCGAGTGTGGCACCACGAGGTGTCTGCCCGGCCGCGTCGTACGGGCCGAGCACCGTCGGCAGCGCGGGCCGCCGGCCACGCATGGCCAGCTCGAGCAGGTCGTGTTCGTAGCATGCCCGTCTCGGCGGAAAAATATCCCGTCCCGCTGGCATCGCTGCGGTCGGTGCGCAGATCGGCGATGTCGGTTGAGCCGCTCAGCCGCCACGTCAGCCAGTCGTGCGGCAAACAGACCGCGGCGGTCGCGGCGGCGCTGTCGGCTTCGTGGTCGGTGAGCCAACGGAGCTTGCTCGCGGTGATCGCAGCGACCGGCACCACGCCGATGCGTTTGGCCCACTCGGCGGCACCGCCTAGCTCCGCAACGAGCTCGGCCGCCGCGGCACTTGAGCGAGTATCGTTCCACAGCAACGCATCTCGGACGACTTCGCCGTCTTCGTTCAGGCAGACCATGCCGTGCTGCTGGGCGCCGACGGACACTGCCGCCACATCGTCGAGGCCACCGGCGGCCTCGACCGCCGTGTGAAGGGCGGCCCACCACAGTTGCGGGTCCACCTCGGTGCCGTCGGGGTGCGGCGCCGTGCCCGAACGCACGATCTCGCCCGAGTCCGCGTCACACACCAGGACCTTGCACGATTGCGTGGAGGAGTCGATGCCCGCGACGAGAGCCACGTCTGCGAAGCTACTCCCAAACCGCGCGATGAGTTCGGCGGTAGCCCGATGTCAGTACCCGTATGCGAAAACTCGTGATAACCCAGAACGTCACGCTGGACGGGTCGATCGAAATGCTCGACGACTGGTTCGACCCGCAGTTGCAGGACGACGAGTTGCTGGCGGAAACACACCGCCAGGATGCGGAGTGCGACGCGATGCTGCTCGGACGGCAGACGTTCGAGGATTTTCGCAGCTACTGGCCCAAGCAGACGGATGATCCGACGGGAATCACCGACTACCTCAACAACGTCGCCAAGTACGTGGTGTCGACGACGATGGTCGATCCGGGCTGGGAGAACACGACGGTGCTGACCGGCGACCCCGTGCAGAGGGTGCACGCACTGAAGGCCGAATCCGGCAGGGACATCGTGCTCACCGGCAGCATCAGGCTGGCTCATAGCTTGATCGCGGCCGATGCGGTGGACGAGTACCGACTCTTCGTCTATCCAGCTGTGCAGGGTCGCGGCAGGCGACTGTTCCCGGCGGGGGCGTCGATCCCGGCCTTGACGTTGGTCGAACCGCCGCGGTCGTTTCCCGCCGGCATCACGCTGATGCGCTTCAGCGCTCGCTGAAACCGTCGATCGGCCAATCGAGGGTCGGTGCCCTGCCAGAATGGCGTCGTGAGCACGGAGCCGCAGAAGCAGTGGGATGCCGACCGTGACGAGACGGAAGCCCAACGGCTGGACCGCAATTGGTCAAGCCTGCTGCAAGAGCTGAGGGTGACGCAGACCGGCGTTCAACTGCTCACCGGCTTCCTGCTGACCCTCCCGTTCCAGCAACGCTTCACCCAACTCGACGGCGCCATGCGGGCCGTATATCTCGCCACGGTCGCGTGTTCGCTCGGTTCGACCGTGTTGCTGGTCGCGCCGGTCGGCATGCACAGGGCGCTGTTCCGCAGGCACCGTCTCGACGCGATCGTGTCGATCTCGCACGGCTGCGCCATCGCGGGCCTGACTCTTCTCGGAGCGGCCTTGGTCGGCGTCGCCGTCGTCATATTCGACACGGTGATCGGACGTACCGGTGCCTGGATTGCGGGCGGCGCCACACTGGCGGCGCTCGTCACGTTTTGGTTCGTGCTGCCGCTGCCGCTGCGCCGAAGCAGCGACCGTTCGTATTGACGTTTGTGAAGCGCTGACCGGGGGAACTCCGGTGCCATGTTGATCCGTCGTATCGCGCGTCCCCTGCTGTCAGTCGCCTTCATCGGGCAAGGCGTCGATGCCCTGCGAAACCCCAAACCCGCGGCCGACGCGGCACGGCCCGCGCTCGACGGCATGCGCAAGCTGCCGGATCCCGTCGGGACGAACGTTCCCTCGGACGCCGAGAACTTCGCGCGGATCAACGCCGCGGTGCAGATCGGCGGCGGCCTGCTGCTGGCCACCGGCAAGATGCCGCGCCTTGCTTCCGCTGCGCTGGCGTTCACGGTCATCCCGGGCAGCCTGGGCGGCCACATGTTCTGGAACGAACAGGACCCGCAACGCAAGTCCGACGAGCGGCGCGCGTTCATGACCGATCTGAGCCTGTTGGGCGGCCTGATCATCGCCGCCGTCGACACCGAGGGCAAGCCGTCGCTCGGCTGGCGCGGTCGGCGTGCGGCGCGCAAGGTGTCCGAAGCCGTGAGTTCTGCGCTGCCCGTCGGGGCGGCGTCGGGCGGCACCCTCGCCGACCTCGCCGACAGTGCGTTCGCCGAGAAGTTGGGCCACGGACTACAGGTCGGCGCCGAACGCGGACGCGAGTTCGCGCACATCGCGCGCGAACGTGGATCGGAACTGGCCGACGTCGCCCGCGAACGCGCACCCGAACTCGCCGAGGTTGCCCGCGAACGCGCAGCCGAACTGGCCGATGTCGCCCGCGAACGCGCACCCGAACTTGCCGAGGTCGCGCGCGAAAGAGCGGAATTGGCGCGCGGACGGGCCGGCGATCTCGCCAGTACGGCACGCAAGGAGACGAAGAAACAGCGTCGCCGCTGGAGCTGAGTCACGCCGTTCGCACGAGTTCGACGGTAGATTGTCGCTCACCAGCCACCACGGTCAGGAGCGACATGACAACCGATCCGACGCCCCAGTATGGCAGCGACTCGACGGGCTATCCGCCCCCGTTCGGCGGTAGTGCGGGCGGTCTCCTGGCGCGGTTCTTCGCCCGCGTCATCGACGGCATCATCGTCGGGATCGTCGGCTTCGTGCTGATCTTCATCACCGACACGTTGTCGAACTACTGGGTGACCGGCCTCTTCACCGGCCTTCTGATGTTCCTCTACTTCCTCGCCTTCGAGACCGGCCAGGGATGGACGCCCGGCAAGAAGATCCTCGGGTTGCGCGTCCACGGCCCGGGCGGCGCGGCGAAGCCGACGCTGCAGCAGTCCGCGATCAGGAACGTGTGGACGCTTCTGCCCATCGTCCCGTTCATCGGTGGCCTGCTCGCATTCGTCGCCATGATCGTGATCGCGATAACGATCAACGCCAGCCCCACCAAGCAGGGCAAGCACGACGAACTCGCGGGCGGAACCCAAGTCGTCAAGGGGTGATCGGCGTCAGATCACGAGGCTCAGCAGCATTACGAGGATCAGGCCGGTGACCGACAGCACCGTCTCCATGATCGACCACGACTTGATGGTCTGACCAACGCTCATCCCGAAGTACTCCTTCACCAGCCAGAAGCCGGCGTCGTTGACGTGGGAGAAGAACAGCGAGCCCGAGCCGACGGCGAGCACCATCAGTGAGACCTGTCCCGTGCTCATGCCTTCGGCCAGGCCGAGCATCAACGAGGACGCGGTGATCGTGGCGACCGTCGCCGACCCCGTGGCGAGCCGAATCAGCACCGCCAGCACCCAGGCCAGCAGGATGGCCGAAATGTGTGCCGCCGTAGCCCATTCCGCCAGTTTCGTGCCGATGCCGGTGTCGACGAGCACCTGCTTGAAACCGCCGCCCGCGGCGACGATCAGGATGATGCCAGCCACTGGCGGCAACGCCGTTTCGAGGCACTTGGTGATCTGATCGCGGGTCATTGCGGCACCGCGGCCGAGCGTGAAGATGCCGACGATGACCGCGATCAACAACGCCATCAGCGGACGGCCGAGAATATCGAAAACCTGCCGTAGCACGCTGTTCTTGTCATCGATGAAGATGTCGGCGAGCGCCTTGCCCATCATCAGCGCGACGGGGAGCAGAACCGAGAACAGCGTGATGCCGAAGGACGGACGCTGCCGTTCCGTCCTGGTGGCGGTCTGAGTTCCGGTAGCGGTGCCGTCACCGCCCGCTTCGGCCGCCAACGCGCCGCCTCCGTTGTCGCGGGCGAAATCGTCGGCTGCAAACCGGTCGGGCACGTCCAGCACCACCCAGCGACCGGCCAGTCGGCCGAACAGCGGACCGGCCACGATGACGGTCGGGATCGCGACGGCGACGCCAAGGGCCAGTGTGATGCCGAGATCCGCGTGCAACAGGTCGATCGCCGTGAGCGGTCCGGGGTGCGGTGGCACCAGTCCGTGCATCGCGGAAAGACCTGCCAGCGCGGGGATTCCGACTGCGATCAGTGACAACTGCGATCGCTTGGCAACCAGGTAGATGACGGGCATCAGGAGCACGAGGCCGATCTCGAAGAACATCGGCAGGCCGATGATGGCGCCGACCAACGCCATCGCCCACGGCAGCGCCCTCGGTGACGCGTGGCCGACGATGGTGTCGACGATCTCGTCGGCGCCTCCCGAGTCCGCAAGCAGCTTGGCGAACATGGCGCCAAGCGCGATCAGGATGCCGACGCTTGCGGCGGTATCGCCGAATCCCTTAGCGAAGGAGTCGAGAACATCGCCCACGTTCTGGCCGGCGACGATGCCCACCGTCACCGCGCCGAAGATCAGCGCAAGGAACGGATGCAGCTTGGCGACGGTGATCAGCACGACGATGAGCGCGATGCCGACGAGAGCGGCAAGCACCAATTGCCAGCCGGCGGCGACGGGCTCGGCCAAGCTTGGTATCGGCCGCCAAGATGGTGAGTGCCGGGGTCATTTCTTCTCCTGTTCGGTTGCGCGCGTGGCGGATAACGCGAGATAGGTTTCGACGATGGAGTCGATGTCCTGGTCGACATCGACGCTGACGCCGCGTTCGTCGGCCTGCAGCGGCTCGAGTGTTTCGAACTGTGAGGCCAACAGCGATGCGGGCATGAAGTGGCCCGGCCGGCTGGCCTGCCGCTTGCCGATCACCTCCGGCGAACCGGCGAGATGAAGGAAGGTCACTTCCGGGCAGTGCCGCCGCAGTTGGTCGCGGTACTTACGCTTGAGTGCCGAGCAGCTCATCACTCCGCCATCCGTGCAGCGGGCGGCCAGCCACTCCCCGATCGCCTCGAGCCACGGGTATCGGTCCTCGTCGTTCAGCGACTGGCCGGCCGTCATCTTGTCGATGTTCGCGGGCGGATGAAAGTCGTCAGCGTCGCCGAACGGCACCCGCAGACGCTGGGCCAGCGCCGCGCCCACAGTCGACTTACCGGAGCCGGAAACCCCCATGACGACAATTGGTGACCCCATACCCTCCACCTACCCGGTTGTGCTTGACGTCACACAGCATGCCGCAATAATCATACGATTGCAAGACCATCACGGAAAGATCTGTTCTTAGCTGGCAATCGCAAACTTATGACAAGATGTATATGTGGCCTCGCCATCAAACGTCAGCGCCATGCACCGCAACCTGCTGACTGCGCTCGGCACCGGTATTGCGTCCGGGAAGTACCCGGCCGGGCATGTACTGACCCTCGACGGCGTCAGCGCTGAGCACGGCGTCTCCCGCAGCGTCGCCCGCGAGGCGATACGCGTGCTCGAATCGATGGGCATGGTCGCGTCCCGGCGCCGCGTCGGCATCACGATCCAGCCGTCGGACACGTGGAACGTGTTCGACCCCGTTGGTGATCCGGTGGCGCCTCGAATCCAGCGACCGCGCAGCGCTTTTGGTGACGCTGTCGGAGCTGCGGCGCGGCTTCGAACCCGCTGCCGCGGCGCTGGCGGCCCGCCGTGCGGATCCGCACCAATGCCGAATCATGGCGGCCGCGGTGTCCGACATGGTGATGCACGGCCGATCCGGCGACCTGGAGTCGTACCTGCTGGCCGACAAGGTCTTTCACCGCACGCTTCTGGAGGCCAGCGGCAACGAGATGTTCCGGGCGCTCAACGACGTGGTGGCCGAGATCCTGACCGGCCGGACCCACCATCACATGATGCCTTCGACACCCAACCCGGCAGCCATCGAGCTACACGACGAGGTGGCCCGCGCCATCCGGCTCCGCGACGAGGCGGCCGCCGAGCGCGCCATGCGCGCGATCATCGACGAGGCCACCGCGGCTGTGACCGAGGAGTTCTCCGCGGGCGCGGATCAGGACTTGGGCACGTAGTTGTAGTTGATCTTGCTGCCGTCGACCGTGCTGACCCACCTGGGTCGCGAGTTCCGCCCGCAGCGAGCTTTCGACCTCGGACTTCGTCAAAAGCGGCACCACGTTCACGTTCATCATCAGCCCGTTGACGCCGGCGACCTCGACGGTGCGCCGCAAGCGCACACCGCGGCCGTTTACGTCACAGTGGGCGGCAGTGCCGACCCTGCCCTCCAGGCCCGACTCGCAGGAAACCGCATTCACGTCGACTCCTCCGGCGTGACCAGCCAACCGCGAGACCACCCGCTCGAGGCGCTTGACGACGCCGAAGTCGAGGAGCTGTTCCAAACGCTCACCCCGATTGCCAGGGTGGTCGTCGCCGGTGGCGATGTCCCCGCCGCCACACCGATGGGCCTGCGCCGCGACGACCTCGACGACGACAGCGCTCATCTGGACTGACTTGCACCGCGAGCGAGCGTGTCTGCACGCCGCCACGCCGTAGTTCACCTGCATTTTGCGCGCGCTCGCCGAGTCGTGGTCACTTCTTTCTCAGCGCTTCTGGCTTGTGCACGGCATCGCCGCCGCTCTTCTCGCTGCGTACCCGGTATTGCGGGTCGTCCTTGGACGCGCGCACCGTCCGCCCCGCGGTCTTGGTGTCCGAGGTGATCTCTTCCTCGACGGCACCTTCGGCGGTGCTGCCGTGGCTCTGCCAGGTCACCTTGTCACCCTTCTTGAATTGTCTGCTCATGGCGGTGGGCTACCCGGTGTCCCGGACAACATGCATTTTGCGCACGTTCGACTAAGCGCGAGCGACCGCAAAATGCCGGTAGTTCGCGGCGTGTCGCCGTGCAGACACGGTCGCTCGCGGGGCAAGCGTCAAACCTGGTTGCGGTTCCACTCCACCCAGCCGACGCCGGTGCGACCGTCGCCGGTGGTGACCGTCGCCCACGCGCGCGGGAACTGGCTCACCCGGCCGTCAGGTGCGGTGAGCGGCACCGGCGCGTGGCCTTTGATCTCGATGGTCGCGGTGACGTCTCCCGGGTGCAGCGTCAATGTCGTCGTCAGCGGTAAATCGTTGTCGCCGAACGTTTCCCGCGCCGACACCGCCTGCAGCTCGACCAGCGCCCCGTCCGGCGGCTGAATGTAGCCGATGCCGATCGGAGGTGCTCCGGGGATGCGGATGTCGACGCCGTGCAGATGGGTGCCGTCGTCGAAGGTGTAGCGCGCTCCAGACCCAGTCCATGCCCCACCAGTCGCGCACACCCCAGGAGTGGTCGCGTTGCCCCGGCACGGCATGCACCTCGATCGTCGCGCCGTCGAAGTCGACGGTGCCCGACACCGTGCACGGAATCTCGTAGCGGGGTGTGATCCGGTACTGGTACGGGGTGCCCGCCGTCGTCCAGGTCAGGTCCATCGACAGCTCGACCGGTCGCCCGGGTTCCCCGCGCAACAGCGCGGACGGGATCGTCGTATGCCTGACCCTGACCGCGCAGGGTGACGCGATAGGTACGCAACGGCTCGGTCGCTCTGTGGGTGAGTTCGACGCCGTCGGTGCGGACGACATCGGACGTCGTCAGGCAGCGGTGCCTCGAAGTCGTTGACGGCGACGGTGGGAATGCCGGGTCCGCACAACAACGCGTTGATCCAGGCGGTGTTCTGATTGGGGATCAGGCCAAGCCGGAACCATCCTCCGACGCCCTGCTGCTCGTCGGCGAAGTCGGCAGTACCAGCTCTCGCTCCACAGCGGCTCCGCGCCGGGTGGGTGCGCGCCCTCGTCGTCGGCGGACGGCTGCAGCGGCTCGGGCGCGGCCGGTTCGGGCAGGGTCGCCAGTGCGTCGGTGTCGAGCACGTGTTGAGCAGTGCCGCGCCAGCATCGACCATGAACATCTCGTCGCCACGCTCGGTGCGCTCGACGAGCATCGGGCGAGACGATCGCCATCATCACGCCGAAGAAGCTTTGGCGGCGAACGCCTTCGCGCACGTCGTTCGAGGCTGAGCGCGGGGTCCGGCCCGAGCGCATCGTGGTAGGCGCGCAGCAGCGCGTCGTAGTTGTCGCGACGCATGTCGTCGGGCAGCGCGCAGCCGAGGAAGTAGGCCACGTCGATCATCGCAGGACCCCACGTGACCGTCTGCCAGTCGACGACGGTGAGCGGCCGGTCGGCGCCCTCCTGTCCGAACAGCATGTTGTCCAGCCGGTAGTCACCGTGCACCAGCCCGTGAACGCGATCTGACACGGCTCGGCGAGGTACCCGTCGAAGCTGGCGACCAGCCGCTCGCACACCTCGCGATGTGCGGGCGCGATGCGGTCGGCGTAACGCTCGGCGAACCCGGCGTACAGCTGCGCGATGAGTGCCTGGTTGATCGGCGCCTCGCGGTTGAGCCACTCCGACGTCGGCCATCGCCGTCTTGCCGAGCAACGGCGCGTGCAGCCGGCCGAGCTCGCGCCATCGCGAGCATCGCCTGTTCGATTGTGGCGCCACGGATCTCGTCGCCGACGACGGCAGGTGCCTGCATCGCCGAGCAGCAGATGGAACATGCCCGTTTCGGCGTCGAACGCCAGAGCTGTAGCACGGCGCGACGGGACCGCCGATGCCCGGCGCGATGTCGGTGTAGAACCGAACTTCGCGTTCGTACAGGCCAAGCGCGAGACCCGTCTGCCTGCTCACCGGGTCGCTGGCGGCGACCTTCAGCACGACCGATTCCGGTCCGGTCTGCCCGTCGGCGTAGGACAACGAAACGCGGTAGCACTCGCTCATCTGGCCAGTGCCGATCCGCTCGAAGGCGAAACGTTCGACCGTGCCTGCGCCCAAGGCAGCCGTCAGCCATTCGGCGGTCAGGTCATCCGGCCGCTCCATCACTAGTGACCGACACTCGTACTCTCCGTATGGCAGGTATCAGGCGGGGTGCCGACGACATCGAGTGCCGGATTGCGGTCGAAGAACCCGTACGGTTTGAGCCAGAACGACACCACGTCGACGGGCATCACCGGCCAGTCCTCAGGCCGGGTGATGTGGTGGATGCCGAACACGTACCACAGCACGACGTCGGTGTTCTCGATGCTACCTGTTGGCCTTCGTCCATTCGGCCAAGCCCGGTGTCCTTCGCCGACTGATTGACGAATTCACCTGCAGGCCAACGCTCGTCGGGCTGGTTTGGCGTCACCCACAGGGTGTGCCCGATGACGGTGGCCCGCTGAAACACCGGCGATGCCGGGTCGAACATCGATCGGAATCGCGCCGGTCGGCACCAGCTTGTACGACGGGTGGGTGCCGAGCCCGTTGACGACGTTGGTGTTGACCACCTTCCAGGATCGCTGGGTTGCGAAGTTGACGTCCTGCTTGCCTTCGCTCTCGGTGCGCAGCGGCGACGTTGCGCAGCACCACCGACAGCCCGTACGGGTTGTCCGGGCCCATCGGCTCGGCATACGACTCCGACATGTAGACGGTGTTGTCGCCGCCGTCGACGTCCATATCGAGCCGGGCCACCAGGAAGTGTTGATGGAATGGCGCATACGTGCGTTCGTCGACCAACGTTCCGTTCGGATGCGGCTGACCCTCCGCCACCGGTGTGGTCACCATGATGCCGGTGGCCCGGATCTCGCACTCGATGTTGCCGTCCTGATAGAGCCGCCAGTAGACCAGGTACTCGTAGTTGGCGACGGTGACGTGGAACGAGATCGTCAGCCTGCGCATGCGCCGCACCTCGGCGCCCGACGTCGTGGTCGACGTGCTTCCACAGCACGGCGTTGTCTTCCTCGTGGATGCAGATCGCGTTGGTGATGGTGTACGGCTCGCCCTTGCTGTTGTGCAGCACCGCGTCCAGGTAGCGGATCTCGCCGAGACAGTCGCAGCCCAACTCCAGCGACGTCGTCATGAAACCGAGGCCCCACTCGCCGATGTCGAATGCGGTGCGCCGGTAGTGGTCCTCGGACGAGTCGCGGTAGGGCACGATCATCTCGGCCAGCGAGATCCGGTGTGCCACAGAGCGGATCCGGTCGCCGTCGCGGTAGCGGATCGTGTGCAGGGTCATGCCTTCGCGGTGGTTGAACCCGATCCGCAGCGACCAGTTCTGCCATTGCAGCAGGTTGCCGTCGAGGGTGAACGACACGCCTTCGGGCTGGGTGAGGTGCAGCGGCTTGAGCGGCTCGCGACGCGATGCCGACGCGGATCCGCTCCGGAATGTGCTTGGGAACGTATTCGCCCATGACCGTCGGCTCGTCGACGCCGCCGTTGTCCTCGATCCGCAGCACCTCCATCGAGTTGACGTCGATGACGCAGTGCAGGCCGCTGATCGGGTGGGCGTAGGGCTCTGGCCCGGGACCGTCCTTGCGCCAGGTGTCCGACCAGCCGAGCCGCCGATCGCGGTACTCCGGCGGTGCGACGGCGTCGCCGTAGGTCCAGGTGTCCACGAACACCAGGTCCATGTCGGTGATGCCGCGCTTGGCCAGTGCGGCGATGAAGTCGGGATGCTTGCGCACGCAGCTCGTCGCACTCGAGGAACTCGTCGACGGTGAAGTTCGCCTGCACGCCGGGGATGTGTTCGAACGACTCGACGCGGTCGTCGGTCAGCGACACCACGCCCTTGTAGGTGGCGTTGTTGGCGCGCTGCAGGCAGACCACCTCGGCCCGCCGGGCCGGGACGCGCCCCACCGTCGTCGAACTCCGCCAGTTCGGCTCTTGCGTCGGTTCGACGAGTTCGATGGACGCGATCCGCCAGCCCGGGTCCGACGTGCGCCCGCTCGCCCCACCCCGTGCTCGCGCCGCAGGATCGCCGCCACCGCGGTGAACTCGTCGGCCGATAACGGATCCAGTGGGTAGTTCACCCGATCACGCAATCACATCGGCCGAATCCGCGCGGGCGCGGCAAGATCACGGCAACAGTCGCGCGACGGCCAGTCTGCCTAGCGCGGCGCCAACGAGAAGCCGTCCCACGCCTGCGCGACGCTCGGCGTGCGGGTCGTACTCGACTGCGCGACCGGCGGTCGAACACCATCACCGCACGGTCGGAGTGGCGTGTAGGCCGGGCCAGTCGTCACCCGGCACACCGGTGCGGCCGAACTCCCGCCACCGGGTCTGCACGTCGTCGCTGACCCGCCGCGCCGACCGGCCGTCGGCGGCCGCGGTGAGCAGCGAGCCGAACCTGGTGCGGTACACGTCGAAGACGGCGAACAGTTCGGTCGCGTGGGTGGCGCCCAGGCCCGACCAGTGCAGCGTGCGCGGCGCGTAGTCGTAGCGGTACCGTAGGTCGGCGCGTGCATGCTGTGCGCCTCGGCGATCTGCCACGCCGCCGTCCCGAACGCGAAGTCGCCGCCGAGGCGGATGCAGGCCGCCGGTGTCCGGATAGCCCGGGTAGGCGGCGGTAATGCGTTCGCGCTGTTCGGGTTCGAGGCCACCGAGCAGGCCTTCGATCATCGACTCGTTCGTCGGCAGCAGCTTGAGCCACCGGGTGAACAGCCTGCCCTCGTGGGCGTTGTTGCCGATGATGAGCGGCACCGGGTGGGCCGTGCCCGTCGCGCATCGCCTCGACCGGGTCGACGCGGCAGGTAGTCGGTGCCGCTGGTCGGGCCGACCGCGAATGCGCCGAGCATGTCGCGCTGGCGCGCTTGATCAGCCCGTCGAGCGCGTTCACCAGCTCGGCGGGCCGGGCCGCCATCACCGCCGCGGCCGCATCCGTGCTTGTGCACCCCGAGCAGCGCGGCGAACTGTTCGGCGTATTCGGCCCGCACGTCGGGCGTGCCCACCATCCCGCTGGCCGGGCTCTCCGAGATCGCCTGTGCGAAAAGACCTTTCGCTGCGGGCACTGCCAGCAAAGTGGCGACGGCCTGCGCGCCTGCGCTCTCGCCGAAGATCGTCACGTTGTCGGGGTCGCCGCCGAACACCGCGATGTTGTCGCGCACCCACGCAGCGCCATCACGAGGTCCCGCAGGAACAGGTTGTCCTCGATGGTGACGTCTCGGGTCGACAGCGACGACAGGTCGAGGCAGCCGAGCGCGCCGACCCGGTAGTTCACCGAGACGTAGACGCAGCCCTTGCGGGCCAGCGCTGCGCCGTCGTAGATCGGTGTCGCCGAACTGCCGAGGATGTAGCCGCCGCCGTGGATGAACACCATGACCGGCATCGGGCTCCTCGCGGCGGCGCTTCGGCGTCGTGACGTTCAGCGTCAGGCAGTCCTCGCCCATCGGCTGGTACTTGCCGACGCCCAGCGCGGTGTACATGCGCTGCTGCGGCGCGCAGTTGGCGAACCCGTGGCAGTACCGCACACCCCGGCCACGGCTGTACCGGCTGCGGCGCGCGGAACCGCAGCGGACCGACCGGCGGCTGGGCGTACGGAATCGACCGCCAGCGGTGCACGCCGTCGCGGGTGAAGCCCTCGACGGTGCCGGAGCGCGATCGTTGCGCGGACGACGTGTTCGTGCATCACCCGACGGTATCGAACGAACTCGCCGCCCGCGCCTCGCCGGTTATCGCGCTGTCGGCCCGCTAGCCTGGCCGGTATGCGGATTGCTGTGCTCATCGCGGCGTCTGTGCTGGTGGGGGGCTGTTCACCGGGGGGTGGCGGGAACGCCGAGCAGGCGCAGCCCTCCCTGTCAGCGCCGACCAGGACGACAATCTCGACGCCGCGCACGACGACACCGACCACGACGGCCACCGCCCGCGCGCCCGAACCGGGCGCGCAGATCGCCGACGTCATCGCGTTCGTCGAAGCGGGTCGCCCTGCCGACGGCGGCCAGTTACCACTCGGCGACTCGGGACGGCGCGACGACGCAGTTGGGCGACGACGTCGCCTTCACCACGCCGTCCGGCAAGTCGAACTGCATGACCGACTCGAAGAACTTCGGCGGCGCGCTGGCGTGCCTGGTCGATCTCAGCGACCCGCCGCGCAACCGGCCGACGTGTACGGGCAGTGGAAGGGCGGTTGGATCGACTTCGCCGGGCCGAGCATCGACGTCGGTTCGGCGCATGGCGATCCCGGCCGATTCAGCAGCGGCACAGGCCCGGAGCTGCCGTACGGCAAGTCCCTCGCGTTCGGCGACTACCGCTGCCGGTCAGACCCGGCGGGACTGTTCTGCGTCAACTACGCGCACCAGTCGGCCGCGCGGTTCAGCGACGCGGGCGTCGTCCCGTTCGGCTGTCTGCAGAAGGTGTCACCGCCGCAGGACATCGGCGAGAAGTTCAGCTGCTGAACGGATTCGGCTATGCGACGCCCTTCTGGCGCAGCAGCGGCAGCACCCCTTCGGCGAACCAGTAGGCCTCCTCCAGGTGCGGGTAGCCCGACAAGATGAACTCGTCGAATCCCACCGAGTGGTACTCGTAGATCAGGTTGGCGACTTCCTCGTGGCTGCCGACGAGAGCCGTGCCCGCCCCGCCGCGTACCAGGCCGACCCCGGCCCACAGGTTGGGGTAGATCTCCAGCTGGTCGACTCGCCCGCCGTGCAGCGCGGTCATTCTGCGCTGGCCCTCGGACTCCGATTTCGCATGCAGTTCAGTCGCTTTGGTGATCTGCTCGTCGGTCAGCTCGGCAACCAGTTCGTCGGCGACGGCCCACGCCGCGGCGGAGGTGTCGCGGCTGATGGTGTGCAGCCGGATGCCGAACCGCACGGTGCGGCCCCGCGACGCGGCCAACGCACGAACCTTTTCGATCTTGGCGGCGGCGGCCTGCGGCGGCTCACCCCAGGTGAGATACACGTCGACGTATTCCGCGGCGATGGGCAGGGCGGCCGCCGATGAGCCGCCGAAGTAGATCTGCGGCAACGGATCCGGCGGCGCCGACACCCGCGCATCCTTGACCTTGTAGTACTCGCCGTCGAAATCCACGGACTCTTCGCGCCACACCGAGTTGACGATGTGCAGAAACTCTCCGGTGCGGGCGTAGCGCTCGTCATGGCCCAGCCAGCCGCTAGCTCCTCGGCGGCGCGCAGCGGCTGCCTTCGGTCGTCGCGCGAGTGCAGGATCAGCGTCGGGCAGGACACCTGACCTGCCTCGTCGCGCACGTCGATGCGACCGAACTCCTCCAGGAACCGCACGGCGTTCTCCGGTGAGGTGGTGCGGCGCTGCAATTGGTCGAAGACGGCCCAGTCCGCCCGGGTCCCGTCCGGAATGAATTGCGCCGCGAACACCTGCCGGAACGCCGGATCGTCGCGTCCCCACCCCACCCGGGCGAGGTCGAGATCCAACGCCGCGGCTCGCGTCTCCTCCTCGCTGACCGCTCGCGCCCCTCGGCCGCGCGCGTAGGCGCTGCACAGCACCAGCTTGCTGACATGGTCGGGGTGTCTGGCTGCGTATGCCACCGCGACGGCGCCACCCTGCGACACCCCGAGCAGCGGAAAGCGGTCCAGCCCGAGCGCCTCGACGACGGACTCGAGGTCACTGACCCAGTCGTCGAAGCTGAAATCGTTTGCACTCCAATCCGATAGACCGCATCCGCGTTCGTCGTACCGAATGAAGGTGTGCCGCTGCGACAGATCCCGAACCCAGTGCCGCCAGACGGGGCTTTCGATGTCGTAGCCGAGATGGGTCATCCAGTTCGCGGCGCGGACCAACGGCGGGCCCTCCCCCGCTACGGCATAGGCGAGCCGAACACCGTCGACCGCACGACAGAACGCGATGTGCTGCCGCGGCGGCGGCGGTTCCTCCTGCGGTTCGGGTTCGTCGACCGCTGCAGGCGCGTCGTCGACGACCGCGCCGACGAACTGATACCCGCGACCGCGGACCGTCCTGATGAAGCGCTGCGATTCACCGTCGTCGCCGAGCGCCCGTCGGGCCGCCTTGATGCGGCTGGTCAGGGCCGCCTCGCCGACGAACCGTCCACCCCAGACCGCGTCGAACAGCTCCTCTTTGGTGACGCAGCGCTCGCGGTGGCTGACGAGTTGGGTCAGGACATCGAAAACCTGCGGCTCGACCCGCACCACGTCATCGCCGTGTCGCAATTCGTAGCGCTGGGTGTCGAGGACGAAACCATCGAAACGCCACAAGCTGGGGGTCCCCTATCGCCAGCCGTCGGCCGCCTTGGCCGCCCGCATCAAAGCGTCGCACAGCTCGCGCAGCTCCGTGGGGTGCGCTCCTTCGTCGATCGCCGTGGCGACGTCCTCTGCGGCACATCTGACCTGGTAGACGCGATCGGAGAGCTGCGATGCCTCCTCGGCGGTCAGCACCACCGAATCCGGGGCCAGAGAGGTTCCCTTCACCTGGGCGCGCTGCTCGTAGGCGCGCTGCCTACAGGACTGCCTGCAGTACTGGCGGCGCCGCCCGAGCCCTGCGTCGTCGACCTCCCGACCACACCATCGGCAGGGTTGCGTTCTGGCGCGCCTTCTGGTCATGGTCTCCACGGATCCTGACCTTAGACCGGGTATCGCCTCGATCCCGGTATCATTGATGGTCGAGTCGGGAACTTCTATGCACGCCGTCGCGTTGCTGTCCCGGACCAGATGCTTTGTGAGGAGTGTTGACAAAATGGCTGATCGGGTATTGAGAGGCAGTCGCCTCGGAGCCGTGAGCTACGAGACCGACCGCAACCACGACCTGGCGCCGCGTCAGGTCGCCCGCTACCGCACCGACAACGGCGAGGAGTTCGACGTCCCGTTCGCGGACGACGCCGAGATCCCCGGCACCTGGCTGTGCCGCAACGGCATGGAAGGCACCCTGATCGAGGGCGACGTGCCGGAGCCCAAGAAGGTGAAGCCGCCGCGGACCCACTGGGACATGCTGCTGGAACGCCGTTCCGTCGAGGAGCTCGACGAGCTGCTCAAGGAGCGCCTCGACATCATCAAGACCCGCCGTCGCGGCAGCTGACGCGGTTAACTAGCGCACAACACCGCGGGCGCGATCCAAGCGCCCGCGGATACCCCATTCCGCGACCTTGTACATGGCCTCGCGGATGTTCGACCCGCTCATCTTGGACTGACCCAGCTCGCGCTCGGTGAAGGTGATCGGGACCTCGACGACCACGAAACCGTTGTTGATGGCGCGCCACGTCAGGTCGATCTGGAAGCAGTAGCCCTTCGAGTCGACAGCGGCCAGGTCGATCTTCTCCAGCACCTCACGCCGGTACGCCCGGTAGCCGGCGGTGATGTCGTGGATGTCGACTCCGAGCAGCACCCGCGCGTAGGTGTTGGCGGTCTTGGACAGAGCGAACCGGCGGCGCGGCCAGTTGCGGATGGCGCCGCCGGGGACGTAGCGCGACCCGATCGCCAGATCCGCGCCCCCGTCGACGGCGTCGAGAAGGCGCTTCAGCTCCTCGGGCGCGTGGCTGCCGTCGGCGTCCATCTCGACAAGGACGGAGTACTCGCGGCTCAGCCCCCACGCGAATCCGGCCAGATACGCAGCGCCCAGCCCGTCCTTGCTGGTGCGGTGCATCACGTGGACACGATCCGGGTCGGCAAGCGCCAGCTCGTCGGCGAGCTCGCCGGTGCCGTCGGGGCTGCCGTCGTCGACGATCAGAACGTGCACTTCGGGCAGGGCGTTGTGAACCCGGCCGACGATCAACGGCAGGTTCTCCCGCTCGTTGTAGGTGGGGATGATGACCAGAGTGCGCTGACTCGGGCGTTCTGCTGGCCCAGGGCCGCTCATGTGGTTCCTCTTTCGGTGCCGTCCTCGTCGGACGGTGTGTCTTTGTCGCTGGCGTCGGTCACCGGACGGCGATTACGCACGAACCTTCCATTGTGCAGTATCGCGGCGATCAGAGCCCCAATACCGACGGCGACCAGCAGGAACTGCAGGAACGGGCCCCACTGAGTTGCGGCCGTGAGCTGCGTCTTCAGCCTGATCGGCATGTCGAGGTAGGCCGGCTCGAAGAAGGCCGTGCGCCCCAGCACGCGGCCATCGGGCGCGATCACGGCGCTGATCCCCGTTGTGCCGGCCACGACGACGAAGCGGTTGTGCTCGACGGCGCGCAACCGGGCGAACGCCGAGCTGCTGGGCGCTCATCTCCTCGTTGAACGTGGCGTTGTTCGACGGAACCGTCAGCACCTGCGCCCCGTTGCGCACCGACTTGCCGCGGCGCTCGGTCGAAGATGACCTCCCAGCAGGTCGTCACCCCGATCGGCACGTCGGCCGCCCGCACAACGCCGTGTGCCGCTGCCGGGCACGAAGTAGCCGGCCCGCTCGGCGTAGGGCGAGAAGTGTTTGAAGAAGCTGCGCCACGGCAGGTACTCGCCGAACGGCTGGACGATCTGCTTGTCGTGCCGGTCACCGGGACCGGTTGCGGGGTTCCAGACGATGACGGAGTTGGTCGACACCGGATTGTCCGGGGTGTAGCCCGGCCCAGCGAGCACACCGCCGACCAGAATCGGCGCCTTGATCGCCTGCGCCGCAACCGAGATCTGGTCCGCGGCGTCAGGGTTGGCCAGTGGATCGATGTCCGACGAGTTCTCCGGCCAGATGACGAACAACGGCTGCGGCGCCCGCCCGGCCCGCACGTCCTCGGACAGCTTCATCGTTTCCCGCACGTGGTTGTCGAGGACTTGACGCCGCTGGGAGTTGAAGTCCAGCCCCAGCCGCGGCACGTTGCCCTGCACGGCCGCCACGTTGACGGACGGTTCGTCGGCGGAGCCTGCACCGGAATGCCGGACGCCCGGCCACACCGCCGTCGTGGCGATCAGCACGACGCAGACGCAGACGCCCGGCAGGACCACGGCGGGCTTGCCGTTCTCACCGCGCCGCCACCAATCGACGATCTCGAACACCAGCGCGGCGAGGCTGAACCCGAGCAGTGTCACCGCGAACGACACCAGAGGCGCTCCGCCGATCTGCGCCAGCGGCAGCAGTGGGCCGTCGGTTTGACCGAAACCGACTACGCCCCAAGGGAATCCGCCGAAGGGTACGGTAGATTTCGCCCACTCCGCCAACGCCCAAAGGCCGGCGAACCAGATCGGCCAGCCGGTCAACCGGCGCACCACTATCGCGAGCAGACCGAACAGAGCCGGAAACACGGCCTCCGCGAGCGACAGCGCCAGCCAGGGCATCAGCCCGACCATCACACCCGTCCAGGGCAGGAGCGGGATATAGAACGCCGCGCCGAACAGGAAGCCGTAACCGAATCCTCCGACGAGCGTGGTGGAGTCGCGCGTCAGCACCCACGCCAGCAGCCCGAACGCGACGATCGCCAGATACCACCAGCCAAACGGCGGGAAACTCAGGCACAGCAGCAGTCCGCCGGCGATGGCGGCGCTCAGGCGTGGCAGCCGGGCCACCACCGCCTCGCCGAACCGTTTGACCCAGTCCGGGACTTCCCGCTTCGCAGGGCTCTCGTCGGACCGGGCGGGGTCGTCGTCGGCCAGGTCGTCGTCGATCGTGGCCTCGTCGGTGAATGCCGGTAACGAGTTGGTGTCGTCGTCCGCGCGGCCCCAGTCCCGGTGCCCCATCCGCTTATGCATGCAGCACGACACCTCGGTGCACGGTCTGAACGCATCGCGGCAGGGGGTCCCCGCCGACGAGTCGGGGCAGGGCAGGCACACGCGACCGGGGGTCGGTGGACCAGCGCTGCACGGCGTTGTCGGGTGCGCTGATCTCCAGTTCGCCGGTCTCCCAGACCGCGTAGGACGCGGGCGCGCCGGGAACAAGCGTCCCGGTGATTCCGTCGCGCACACCGCCCGCGCGCCACGCGCCGCGAGTCGCCGCCGAGAAGGCCGCCCGCGTCGATACCGAGCTTGCCGGTGTTCGATGGTGGGTCGCCGCTCGGATGGTCGCCCACGGATTGATGCCGGTGACTGGGGAATCGGAACCGAAGGCGAGAGGCACGCCTTGGGATGCTAACAGCGCCAGCGGATTGAGCCGGATGCCTCGGTCCGGGCCCAGACGCCGCGCGTACATCCCGCTGTCGCCGCCCCACAACGCGTCGAAGTTGGGCTGGACGCTTGCGACGACACCCCACGCGCCGAGCCGGGCGGCTTGCTCGGGCGTCACCATCTCGAGGTGTTCGAGCCGATGCCCGCAGCGGGCGACCGCCGGAGCCCCGAGCGCATCGACCACGAGCTGCAGGGCGTCGACGACCGCGCTCACCGCCGCGTCTCCGATCACATGAAAGCCGGCGGTGATGCCCGCTTCGGTGCAGGCGCGCAGATGCGCGACGATGGCAGCAGGCGCCAGATAGGTGTTGCCGCAGCGGTCCGGCGCGTCGGCGTAGGGCTCGTGCAGCCACGCCGTTCGCGACCCGAGGGCACCGTCGACGAACAGGTCGCCGGCCAGTCCGCGGGCGCCTGTCGTCGCAGCGAGGGACTCGGCCTGGGCGCGGTCGGTCACGGCCTCACCCCAGTAGCCGACGATCTCGACGCCGTGCTCGATGCCGCGCAGCTCCTGCCAGTCGTCCAGGCCGCCGATGTCGGGGCCTGCGCATTCGTGGACCGCGACGATTCCGTTGGCGGCCGCCACGTCCAGTGCCGCGATCCTGGCGTGGGCCCGTTGGTCGGCGGTCAACCGGTCACGGGCGGCGGCACGCACCAGGTGGTGGGCATCGGCCGTCAGCGGGCGCTGCGGATCGAAACCCTGTGCCGACCGCAGCTCCGGGGCCAGCCCGCGCAGCGCCGTGGACGCCGCCGCCGAATGGACGTCGACTCGGGCCAGGTAGGCGGGTCGGTCACCGACCACGCCGTCGAGATCGTCGGTGCTCGGCGGCATGGGCTGGGACCAACCCGACTCGTCCCAGCCGTGCCCCCAGATCGGTCCGTCGGGATGCGCACGGGCGTACTCGGCGATCAATTGCAGGCAGTGCGGCGCGGACGTGGCCTGGCGCAGGTCGAGGCCGGTGAGGGTGAGGCCGGTCGCGGTCAGGTGGACGTGGCTGTCGACGAAGGCGGGTGCGACGAAGCCGCCGTCGAGGTCGACGATCTCGGCGTCGGGGAATTGACCGCGGCCGACATCGTCGGTGCCCAGCCAGGCGACGGTGCCGTCGCGGACTGCCATCGCGGTGGCGTCCGGCATCGCCGGACTGTGAATCCGGCCGCCAACAAGCAGCGTCGTCAAGTCACTCGGGCTTGCGGGGCAATGCTTGCGGCTCGATATCGACGACGTCGATCACTTCGCCGTCGATGTAGTCGCCACGGCCTGCGGCGGGCCGACTGCCTGCGGCGGCGGTGGCGACGGTGATCAGCGGCATCCGGCGGGCGGCCATCGCCGTCAGCACCGGACGGGCGAGCGTGCGTGTCGGCGGAAGCACCAGGAGCAGGCCCGCAGCCGTCGTCACCAGGCCTGGGATGAACACCAATACGGTGCCGAGCGCGACGAGCGCACTGTCGGTGACCGCACCCTGCGGGGTGGTGATCCCCGACCGGAGCCGGCGGATATGGCGCTTGACCTGGGAACCGGCCAGCACGAAGCCGAGAATTGAGGTGCCGAGCAGAACCAGCACCGTCCAGCCGAATCCGATCGTCGAGGTCAGCGCCACGACGACCGCCAGTTCGACGATCGCGTAGATCAGGAACAGCCGCATCGCCATGATCTGCCAACGCTTCGCAGCGCCGCTGGGTTCCTGTCGGACGACGACCAAGCGGCGAGGCACGAGCCGCGTTGTGCGGGTACCTCCCACGCGAAGCGTAGGGGGAGAGTCCGACCGAAAACCTAGGCGGGCGCGGGCGCGGTGACCTCGATTGCGGCGTGCACCGTGTCGATGCCGCCGCGGAAGATCGCCTGCGGCACGAAGTACCACGCGTGATGCCAGTACCGCTTGATGATCTTGTCGAACACCCGCCGCGTTTCGGACTTGGGCAGCATGCGGGCCCCGGCCTCGACGGGTTCACCCTTGACCTTGCCGAGCACACCGGCCTTTTGGATGGTCACCCGTGGGGTGTTGTTGATCCGCTTGGTCTTCCAGGATCCGTCGTCGGTGATGATCAGCAGCTTGTCACCATCGGGCACGCCCCACACCGTGGTGGGTTTGGGCTTGCCGTCCTTGGTGAAGGTGGTCAGCAGCAGGTACTTCTCGTCGTAGACGTCTTCGAAGCTCGGGGCCATGGAGTTTCAATTGACCGCTGTCAGCTCGATTGAAACGTTGTTCTTCATCCCGCCGCGCAGCTTGGAGAAAAGATTGAAGGTCTTGCCGAGCAGGCCGTAACGCTCGCCGATCGCGTCGTAGGTGGCGCCGTTGGCCGACTTGTCGAGGATCGTGGCGGTGGCCTCGACCGCCTCACCCTTCGGGTTTCCGCTCCGGTCACACTCCGCGATCGTCACCCGGGAGGTGTTGCGGATGCGCTTGACCTTCCACGATTTCTCCTGCGTGATGGCCACCAGTCCATCGCCCTTGGGGGCCGCCCAGATGGCCGTCGGCTTGGCTCGGCCGTCCTTGGTGAATGTGGTCAGCAGGATGTATTCGCTCTTCGCGATGTCGGCAAAGGTGACTGGCACGTACCCAACGTAGCGGGCGTCAGCCTTCGAGGTCGCCTTCGGTTTCCAGCAGCACCTGCCGCAGCCCGTCGATGGTGTCGTCCTCGGGCTGCGCCCACATGCCGCGGTCGGCCGCCTCGAGCAGTCGTTCGGCCATGCCGTGCAGCGCCCAGGGGTTCGACTCGGCCATGAACTTGCGGTTCTCGCCGTCCAGGACGTACGCCTCGGTGAGCCGTTCGTACATCCAGTCGGCCATCACACCCGCGGTGGCGTCGTAGCCGAAGAGGTAGTCGACGGTCGCGGCCATCTCGAACGCGCCTTTGTAGCCGTGCCTGCGCATCGCCGTCATCCACCGCGGGTTGACGACCCTGGCCCGGAACACCCGCGTGGTCTCCTCGGACAACGTGCGCGTGCGCACGGCGTCCGGACGGGTGTTGTCGCCGATGTAGGCCTCAGGCGCCTGCCCCGTCAGCGCCCGCACCGTGGCCACCATTCCGCCGTGGTACTGGAAGTAGTCGTCGGAGTCGGCGATG
The DNA here is from genome assembly GCA_963813275.1 of uncultured Actinomycetota bacterium. Lineage (GTDB taxonomy): Bacteria > Actinomycetota > Actinomycetes > Mycobacteriales > Mycobacteriaceae > Mycobacterium. The sequence continues at coordinate 2,399,989 of CAWEYH010000014.1, forward strand.
TCGTGCTCTCGCGTGTCGGTGTTCTTGGCGGCCACCGCGATCCGGCGGTATTGCCGGTTCATGTCGTCGGCGGCGGGCGCGCCGTCGAGGCCGCGACCGTAGGCGAAGCCGCCCCATGCGGTGTACACCTGTGCGAGATCGGCGTCGTCGCGCCAGTTGCGGCTGTCGATCAGTTGCAAGAGCCCCGCCCCGTAGGTGCCGGGCTTCGAGCCGAAAACCCTTGTGGTGGCGCGGCGTCGGTCGCCGTGCTCGGCCATGTCGGCGTCCGCGTGCGCGCGAACGTAGTTCTCCTCGGCCGGCTCGTCCAGATCTGCGACGAGCCGCACCGCGTCGTCGAGCATGGTGACCACGTGCGGGAAGGCGTCCCTGAAGAACCCGGAGATCCGCACCGTCACATCGATCCGCGGCCTGCCGAGTTCGGCCGGTGGTATCGGCTCGAGGTCGACGACGCGGCGAGACGCGTCATCCCACACCGGTCGAACACCCAGCAGTGCAAGCACTTCGGCGATGTCGTCGCCTGAGGTGCGCATCGCCGACGTCCCCCATACCGACAGGCCGACGGAGCGCGGCCAGCGTCCGTGATCCTTGCGGTAACGGGCCAGCAGCGAATCGGCCATCGCAGCACCCGTCTCCCACGCCAGCCGCGACGGCACGGCCTTGGGGTCGACGGAGTAGAAGTTGCGGCCGGTGGGCAGCACGTTGACCAGCCCCCGCAGCGGCGAGCCCGACGGTCCGGCTGCGATGAACCGGCCGTCGAGGGCCCGCAGTATCTGATCGATCTCGCCCGCTGTGCCTGCGAGCCGGGGCACCACCTCGGTGGCCGCGAACCGCAGAATCGCCGCGACTCGGACGTCATCGGTGAGCGTCTCGGCGACGGCCGGCGTCCCAGCCCGCCGCCTGCAACCCGGCAACCAGTGCGCGAGCGCGGGTCTCGGCCTCGTCGACGGCGGCGCGGTCGTCGCTGCCGTCCTCGGCCAGGCCGAGTGCCTGTCGCAGACCAGGAACCGTGTGGCTGCCGCCGAACAGCTGCCTGGCACGCAGTATCGCCAGCACCAGGTCGAGTTCGGCCTCACCCGTCGGCGTTCGGCCCAGTATGTGCAGTCCATCGCGGATCTGGACGTCCTTGATTTCGCACAGCCATCCGTCGACATGCAGCAGCATGTCGTCGAAGGAGTCGTCCTCGGGTCGCTCGGCGAGACCGAGGTCGCGATCCATCTCGGCGGCGCGCATCAGCGTCCAGATCTGCTGACGGATGGCGGGCAGCTTGCCGGGGTCGAGCGCGGCGATGTTCGCGTGCTCGTCGAGCAGCTGCTCCAATCGCGCGATGTCCCCGTAGCTTTCGGCGCGGGCCATCGGCGGGATGAGGTGGTCGACGAGGGTGGCGTGGGCTCTGCGTTTGGCCTGGGTGCCCTCCCCCGGGTCGTTGACGAGGAACGGGTAGATCAGCGGCAGATTGCCGAGCGCCGCATCAGAACCGCACGCCGACGACATGCCGAGGGTCTTGCCCGGCAGCCACTCCAGGTTCCCGTGCTTGCCGAGATGCACCACCGCGTCGGCGCCGAAACCCACGGTGCCATCTCCGCTCCTCGCGTCCACGGCTAGCCAGTGGTATGCGGCCAGATAGTGGTGACTGGGCGGCAGGTCGGGGTCGTGGTAGATGGCAACGGGGTTCTCGCCGAAGCCCCGCGGGGGTTGCACCATCAACACGACGTTGCCCGCCTGCAGCGCCGCAATGACGATCTCGCCTTCTGGATCGCGTGTGCGGTCGACGAACAGAGCGCCCGGTGCTTGACCCCAGTGCTTTTCCACGGCATCGGTCAGCTCGGCGGGCAGTGTCGCGAACCACGCGCGATAGTCGTTGGCGGGCAATCGAATCGGGTTGCCCGCCAGCTGTCCCTCGGTGAGCCAGTCCGGATCCTGACCGCCACGCTCGATCAGCGCGTGGACCAACGCGTCGCCATCCTCCGCGTCGACACCCGGGATGTCGCCGATGTCGTAGCCGCCATCCCGCATGGCCCGCAGCAGCGCGACCGCACTTGCCGGGGTGTCGAGTCCGACCGCGTTGCCGATGCGGGCGTGCTTGGTCGGATACGCGGAGAACACCAGTGCCACCCGCTTGTTCTCGGACGTGACGCTACGCAACCGTGCGTGTCGCACAGCGAGGCCCGCGACACGGGCGCAGCGTTCATGATCGGCGACATAGGAGATCAGCCCCTCGTCGTCGATCTCCTTGAACGAGAACGGGACCGTGATGATGCGCCCGTCGAACTCCGGCACCGCCACCTGTGTCGCGACGTCGAGCGGGCTGAGGCCGTCGTCGTTGCCCTGCCATTGCGACCGCGGGCTGGTCAGGCACAGACCCTGCAGGATCGGGATGTCCAGTGCGGCGAGATGCGCCACATTCCACGCGTCGTCGCTGCCGCCCGCCGAAACCGTCGCGGGCACCGCGCCGCCGGCGGCCAGCACGGTGGTCACCATCGCGTCGGCCGATTTCAGAAGCTCGAGCATCTCTGGCGCGGCGGTGCGCAGGGAGGCGCAGTAGACCGGCAGCGGTCGCCCGCCCGCGTCTTCGATTGCGCTGCACAGTGCTTCGACGTATCCCGTGTTGCCTGCCAGCTGCTGAGCCCGGTAGTAGAGGACGGCGATCGTCGGGCCGTCATCCCTTGTTGACGCACGCTCGAGGACACCCCAGTTCGGCGTCGTCGCGGGCGGTGCGAAACCGAATCCGGTCATCAACACCGTGTCCGACAGGAACGCGTGCAGTTGACGCAGGTTGTCCATACCGCCCTGGGCGAGATAAACGTGCGCCTGCAGTGCGACGCCGGCCGGCACGGTGGAGTGGCTCATCAGTTCGGCGTCGGGCGCCTGCTCGCCACTCACCACCACCGTCGGAACACCGCTGCCGATGACGGGGTCGATGCCGTCCTGCCAGGACCGGTAGCCGCCGAGGACCCGCACGACGACGAGATTTACGCCGTTGAGTTGCTCGGTGAGCTCACCTTCGACGAGCCGGGAGGGATTGGCCCACCGATACCGCGCCCCGCTCGAGCGGGCGGTGATCAGGTCGGTGTCGGATGTCGACAGCAACAGAATGGTGGGCGCTGGCACCCACCATTCCTATCGCACGACCAATCAGTCGCCGAACCGGCCGTGCCAGGTCTGCGGGTACGGCAGTCCGGTCGCCGCGACGAGCAGAACCAGGACTGCGCCGAATGCGATCAAAGAGAACATCGTCGTTCCTTCCGTACGTTGTTACACACACGTGCAACTGCGAGAACCGTACGACGAAATCGGGCCGAGGTGAGCGACATGTGCCTGACGGAACTAGCAGGCCAGCCCTGTGACCGCCGTCACAATCCGTTCGGTTCCCAGTGCGCGCAACCCTGGCGCGCGGGGGCCTTCGGTGTCAGCTTGTGCACATGCATGTGGTCAAACTCGGCGCCGCCATCGGTGCCCGCATTGACGGCGTCCGCGTCAACGGCAGTGTCGACGCGGCAACCGCGGCGAAGATCAACGCCGCGCTGCTCGAGCACAAGGTGATCTTCTTCCGCGAACAGCACGATGTCGACGACGAGACGCAGTTGGCGTTCGCGCGAACGCTGGGCACACCGACGACGGCCCACCCGACGGTGACTTCGCGCGGCACCCGGCTGCTGCCCATCGATTCGCGCTACGACAAGGCCAACAGCTGGCACACCGATGTGACGTTCGTCGACCGGATCCCCAAGGCGTCCCTGTTACGCGCGGTCACGCTGCCGAGTTACGGCGGCACCACGACCTGGGCGTCTACCGAAGCGGCCTACGACCAGTTGCCCGCCCCGCTGCGGGCGCTCGCCGACAGCCTGTGGGCGGTGCACACCAACCAGTACGACTATGCCTCGCCGCGCGACACCGTCACCACCGAGGAACGCCAGTACCGCGAGGAGTTCGTCTCGGACTACTACGAAACCGAACACCCCGTCGTGCGTGTGCATCCGGAGACAGGCAGGCGCGTGCTGCTCCTCGGCCACTTCGTCAAGAGCTTCGTCGGCCTGAGCGCCACCGAGTCGGCAGTGTTGTTCAACCTGCTGCAGGCTCGGGTCACCAAGCTGGAGAACACCATTCGGTGGAACTGGGAACCCGGGGACCTGGCGATCTGGGACAACCGCGCGACGCAGCACTACGCCGTGGCCGACTACGACGACCAGTTCCGCATGCTTCACCGCGTCACGCTGGCCGGCGACATCCCCGTCGACGTACACGGCACGCGAAGCCGCGTCGTCGTCGGGGACGCCTCGCGGTACTCGGACGTGGTTGAGCCGGTACCGCTTGCCGGCTAGAGCGTGCGCTCCTACAGCCGGTCCATCGCGCGCGACATCGCGGAGTGCTCCAGATATGCGTACCGCTGCGGGTAATGCTTCTGCGCCCGCCGCTGCTTCTCGGGGCGGGCGAACAACGCGTGCACCGGTGCGGCGACCGTGTGTGCGGCACGGCTCCAGAAGTGCGGCTTCGCCGGCGCCGGTGCCAGTGCCGCCGCAGAGCCGAGCAGCACCTGCTGTTCGGTGATCAGCGCGGCGGTGCCCGTCGACTGCTCGACGGCCGGCGCCGGTGTGGTCTCAGATTCCTGTGTTTGGTTGGTTGTGCCAGCCTTGGTTTCCAGCGTGGTCATTTCTTCTACTCCAAACCGCCCCAATGTCCCGTGCTCTACTGCCGCGGGCTCCCAATGTCTGAAACCTAGGATCGGCCGCTTATTGACGCACGCGTAGTCCACTACTCCAATCCCAAGTTCCCCACTACGCGTACCGTGAGCTGGTGACTCGCACCCGCGACCAGGACAAATGCCCCGGCGCGCTGCAGGTCCACCGGGCCGCCGACGGTGCGCTCGCCAGGATCCGGCTGCCCGGCGGGATGATCGAACCGGCCCAACTCGAGGCACTGGCTCGCGCGGCGACCCTGTTCGGCTCGCCTGCGATGGAGCTGACATCGCGGGGCAACATCCAGATTCGCGGCATCCGCGACGACGGCGCCGCCGTCGCCCTGGCCGATACCGTCGCGGCCGCCGGGCTGCTGCCGTCGACAAGCCACGAACGGGTGCGCAACATCGTCGCCTCGCCGTTGTCGGGTCGGGTCGGCGGGCACGCCGACGTACGGGATTGGGTAACGCATCTCGACGTCGCGGTCCGCGCCGAGGCCACGCTGGCAGAGCTGCCCGGCCGGTTCTGGTTCGGCATCGACGACGGCCGCGGCGACATCTCCGGCCTCGGCGCCGACGTCGGTGCGCACGTCTGCGGCGATCAGGTGGCCGTGCTGCTGGCAGGGCGCGATACCGGTGTCCGAATCGCGCAGCCTGACGTGGTGCCTACGCTCATCGCGATTGCGCAGCACTTCGTCGACGCCCGGGAAAGCGCTTGGCGGGTAGCCGAACTCACAGATACCTCGATCCTGCTTGACGGTCTTCCCCGATCCGCCGAGCCCGGGACGACCTGGCCACCGGTCACCCGCCCGCCGGTGGGATGGATCGGCCAGGACGATGGCCGCATCGCACTGGGCGCAGCGGTGCCCGTTGGCGTCCTCCAGGCGCGAGTAGCCGAATACCTCGCCGCGATCGACGCCCCGATGGTCATCACGCCGTGGCGGTCGGTGCTGGTGTGTGACCTCGACGACGGTGTCGCCGACGCCGCCCTGCGGGTGCTGGCGCCGATGGGCCTCGTGTTCGACGCCGACTCGCCGTGGCTCGACGTCAGCGCCTGCACCGGCAGCCCCGGCTGCGAGCACTCCGCCGCCGACGTCCGCGCCGACGCGGCCCATGCGGTCACCGACCCCACCGCCGAACACCGCCACTTCGTCGGCTGTGAACGGGCTTGTGGCAGTCCACCTGCAGGACAGGTGCTCATCGCCACCACCGACGGATACCGGCTGCGCAGCACGTCCCCGTAGGGTGAGCGGGTGCTCGACTACATTCGCGACGCCGCCGAGATCTACCGGCAGTCGTTCGCGACGATCCGGGCGGAGGCCGATCTCTCGCGGTTTCCCGACGACGTCGCCCGCGTAGTCGTCCGGTTGATCCACACGTGCGGGCAGGTCGACGTCGCCGAACACATCGCGTACAGCGAAGACGTTGTCGCCAAGACGCACGCCGCGCTCGCCGCGGGCGCGCCCGTACTGTGCGACTCCTCGATGGTGGCAGCCGGGATCACGCGGTCGCGGCTGCCCGCCGACAACGAAGTGGTGTCGCTGGTGGCCGATGCCAGGGCCGCCGAACTGGCCGCGCGTGTCGGCTCCACCCGATCGGCCGCCGCCGTGCAGCTGTGGGCGGACCGTCTCGGCGGGGCGGTACTGGCGATCGGCAACGCGCCGACCGCCTTGTTCCGGCTTCTGGAACTCGTCGACGAGGGCGCGCCGACACCGGCGGCCGTGCTCGGCGGCCCCGTTGGGTTCGTCGGGTCAGCGCAGTCGAAGCAGGAACTCATCGACCGCCCGCGCGGCATGTCCTATCTGGTGGTGACGGGACGTCGCGGTGGCAGCGCGATGGCCGCTGCCGCCGTCAACGCCGTCGCCAGTAGCGCCGAATGACTCGCGGCGGAACGCTGTGGGGCGTCGGGCTGGGTCCCGGCGACCCGGAGTTGGTGACGGTCAAGGCCGCTCGGCTGATCGCGCAGGCCGACGTCGTGGCGTATCACAGCGCCCGGCACGGGCACAGCATCGCTCGCGGAATCGCCGAGCCGTATCTGCGGCCGGGCCAGATCGAGGAGCATCTCGTCTACCCGGTGACCACCGAGACCACAGACCATCCCGGCGGTTACGCCGGAGCGATGGAGGATTTCTACCGCGAGGCCGCCGAGCGCATCGCCTGCCATCTGGATGCAGGCCGCGACGTGGCACTGCTCGCCGAGGGCGATCCGCTGTTCTACAGCTCCTACATGCACATGCACACCCGGCTGACGCATCGGTTCAACGCGGTCATCGTGCCCGGCGTCACGTCGGTAAGCGCCGCGTCCGCGGCCACCGGCACTCCCCTTGTGCAGGGCGACGAGGTGCTGTCGATCATTCCCGGCACCCTGCCGGTCGACGAACTCAAGCGCAGGCTGGCCGACACCGACGCCGCGGTGGTGCTGAAGCTCGGGCGCTCGTATCCCGCTGTGCGGGAGGCGCTTTCGTCGGCGGGACGGCTCGGCGATGCATATTACGTGGAACGTGCGAGCACACCCGAGCAGCGGGTGCTGCCGGCCGGGGAGGTCGACGACGGCAAGGTGCCGTACTTCTCGCTGGCCATGCTGCCGGGCACCGCAGGCAGGGCGGCATCCTCGGGCACGGTCGCGGTCGTCGGCCTCGGCCCCGGCGACACCGACTGGATGACCCCGCAGAGCCGACGCGAGCTGGCCGCGGCCACCGACCTGATCGGGTACGGCCCCTATCTCGAACGCGTCCGCCCGCGCGACGGGCAGCGGCTGCACCCCAGCGACAACACCGACGAACCCGCCCGCGCCCGGCTCGCGTGCACGCTCGCCGAGGAGGGGCGCGCCGTCGCGGTCGTCTCGTCCGGCGATCCCGGCGTCTTCGCGATGGCCACCGCGGTGCTCGAGGAAGCCAAGCAATGGCCGGGTGTGGGTGTCCGGGTGATTCCCGCGATGACCGCGGCGCAGGCGGTGGCGAGTCGGGTCGGCGCACCACTGGGCCATGACTATGCGGTGATCTCGCTGTCCGATCGACTCAAGCCGTGGGACGTGATCGCCGCGAGGTTGACCGCAGCGGCCAAGGCCGACCTGGTGCTGGCGATCTACAACCCGGCGTCGAAGAGCCGCACCTGGCAGGTCGGCGCGATGCGGGATCTGCTTCTCGAGCACCGCGACCCGGGCACCCCGGTGGTGATCGGTCGCGATGTGTCGGGCCCGCGCGAAGAGGTGAAGGTGGTGCGCCTCGCCGATCTCGACCAGGCCGACATCGACATGCGGTGCCTGCTGATCGTCGGTTCATCGCAGACCCAGTGGTACGACGACCGGGTGTTCACACCACGGCGGTACCCGACCCTCTGATACTGTCCGGCAGCCATGAGCATTCCACGCGGGCCCGAGATGTAACGCCGGCATGGCTCGGCTCCGTGCTCGGAGCCGATGTCAGCGATGTCGACGTCACCCCGATCGGCACCGGCCAGACCGGTGCGACGTACCGGGTGCGCGCGACGTACGCGGCCGACACCGACCTGCCCGCCACGTTCGCGGTCAAGCTGTCCGCTCAGGACGACGCCGTCCGCGAGCGCGTCGCACTGGGCTACCGATCCGAGGTCGAGTACTACGCACGGGTCGCCGACCGCATGAGCATCCCGGTGCCTCGATGCTTCCATTCCGACATCTCCGACGACGGAGCGGACTTCGTCCTCGTCCTCGGCGACATGGCACCCGCGGTGCAGGGTGACCAGATCGCCGGCTGCAGTGCACAGGAAGCAGGCCTTGCGGTCGAGGCGCTGGCCGGCCTGCACGGGCCCAGCTGGTGCGATCCCGAATGGATGGAGCTTGCCGGGATCGCGATGCCGAAGCCCGGCGACGACGCCGCAGCGGGAGGTCTTGGTGAGATCTCGCAGATGGCAGCCGGAATCCTCATCGACAAGCTGGGCAACGACATCAGCGAAGAGGACAAGGAGACCCTCACCGCCGCAATGTCTTTGGTCACCCCCTGGCTGAAGGCGGAGCCCGGCAGATTCGCCCTCATGCACGGCGACTATCGGCTGGACAACATGCTGTTCGATCCCGATCGCACCCGCATCACGGTGGTGGACTGGCAGACGGTCGGCATCGGGCTGCCCGGCAGGGACCTCGCATACTTCACCGCGACCAGTTTGGATCCCGACGAACGGTCGAAGATCGAGCACGATCTGGTGGGCACGTACCACCGGGCGCTACTCGGCTACGGCATAACGGATTACGACTTCGATACCTGTTGGCGTGACTACCGGCTCGGCACCGTGCAGGCGCCTCTTCTCACGGGGCTGGGTTTCGCATTCGCCGCATCCACCGAGCGCGGCGACGAGATGATGCTGGCCATGCTGCACCGGGGCTGCCGGGCCATCCGCGAGTTGGAGACGCTGGACCTGATCACGTCGTACCAAGCGACCTGACCCAGTCGACGGCGCCGTCGACGGTGCTGACCGTGGTCACCCCGTCAGGCAGGGGCGGCCGTTGCACCATCACCACCGGGATACCCAGCGCGGCCGCGGCATCGAGCTTCGGCCTCGTCATGTCGCCGCCGCTGTTCTTGGTGACCAGACAGTCGACGCGGTGCTCGGTGAGCAGCGCCAGTTCGTCGTCGTAGCGGTACGGGCCGCGGGACAACACGAGCTCGTGTTTGCGCGGCAGCGTCTGCGGGTCAGGCGCTGTCACGGCGCGGATCAGGAACCAGGCGTCGAGATCCCGGAAGGCCGTGACGCCGGAGCGGCCCGTCGTCAGGAAGACCCGCGAGAACGTCTCGCCCCGAATGGTTCTCGCCGCTTCGGTCTCGGAGCCCACGAGTATCGCGTCGCCCGGGGTCCACGGTGGTCGCGCCAGTACCAGATGGTGAACTCCCAACTCGCCGCACACCTCTGCGGCGTGAGCGGTGATCGTGGCGGCGTACGGATGGGTGGCGTCCACAACCGCGGCCACTTCCGACTCGATCAGCCAGCGTCGCATTCCCTCGACGCCACCGAAGCCGCCGATTCGGACCTCGCCGACCGGCAGCGCGGGATCGGGCACCCGTCCGGCAAGTGAGCTGATCACCTCGACGCCGGGATGCAGCCGAGCGGCAAGCGCCCGCGCTTCCGCGGTGCCGCCGAGGAGCAGCACACGCATCAATGCCGCTCCCGGTTCTGCGAATACAGATAGCTGTCCGAGAAGCCCTCGGCGGCAAGCACGTCTCCCACGACGATGACCGCCGTCTTGGTGATGTCGGCGGCGCGCATCTCGTCGGCAAGGCCGGCAAGCGTGCATCGCAGCACCGTCTCCTGCGGCCAGCTTGCGAACGCCACCACCGCACAGGGTGTTTCGGGCCGGTAGCCACCGGCCAGCAGCTGCGGGACGATCGCGTCGACCTGGGCGGCCGCCAGATGCAGTACCAGGGTCGCTCCCGGCGCCGACAACGTCTCGAGGTCCTCCCCCTGCGGCATCGCAGTCGACAACGTTGCGACCCGCGTCAACGTCACGGTCTGCGCGACGCCCGGAACGGTCAGCTCACGCCCGAGCGCGGCCGCGGCCGCGGCGAAAGCCGGTACGCCCGGGACGATTTCGTAGTCGACCCCGATTGCGTCGAGTCGGCGGCACTGCTCGGCGAGCGCGCTGTACAGCGAGGGGTCCCCGGAGTGCAGTCGCGCGACATCAAGCCCGGCCGCGTGCGCGTCGGCGATCTCACCGATGATCTCGTCGAGTGTCAGCGGACCGGTGTCGACCACCCTGGCGTCGGGCGGGCACAGTGCCAGCAGGTCGTCGGGCATGATCGAGCCCGCGTAAAGGCATACCGGGCAACGGCTCAGCAGCCGGTGGCCGCGCACGGTGATCAGGTCGGCGGCACCCGGGCCCGCGCCGATGAAGTAGACGGTCATTCCTTGGTGACCACCCATTGCGTCACGGGCATTGCGGGACGCCATCCCGTGAACTCGCCAAGCTGGCTCGCCGCGATAGTGCTGAAAGCGCCGGAGTTCGCCGCCGTGTCGCGTATACCACTGTGCGACAAGGGCTTCCGACTCAGCGGTCACGGCGTTGGCGACCAGCCTGCCACCGGACGGCAGACGGTCCCAGCACGCGTCGAGAAGTCCGGGTTGGGTGACGCCGCCACCGACGAAGATCGCCGACGGCGGCGGCACGAAGTCAAACGCCTCCGGTGCGTCGAAGTTCACCTCGACCTTGACGCCGAACGCGACGGCATTCTCAGCGATCCGCTTGCGGCGCTCGTCGTCGCGTTCGAAAGCCACCGCGTGACAACCGGGACCGCTGCGGCACCACTCGATCGACACGCTGCCCGACCCGGCCCCGACATCCCACAGCAACTCGCGAGGCCGGGGCGCGAGCGCCGCCAGCGTCACCGCACGCATCGATTGCTTGGTGATCTGCCCGTCGTGGGCGAACGAGTCGTCGGGCAGCGCCCCGAACTGCCGGTCGTCGGGCAGGTAGCGCACCGCGATGACATTGAGGTCGTCGACGTCGCCGGGTGGTCGCGCGGCCCACTCCCGCGCCGTGGCCGACCGCTGCCGCTCGGCAGGGCCGCCGAGCTGCTCGAGCACCGTGACCTCCGAGTCGCCGCGCCCCGTTTCGTTCAGCAGCCTGGCGAGCTCGGCCGGGCTGGTGCGGTCGCGGGACATCACCACAGCCTGCCCGCCGCGGCGTACGGCGGTGTACGGCTCGGCGGTGACGAGGCTGATGATCTCGGTGTCCTGCACCGCCCACCCCACTCGTGAGCACGCCAGCGTCACCGACGAAACATGCGGCAGCACGGCCACCTTCTCCGGCCCGTACAGCCGGATGAGCGCGCCGCCCACCCCATGCAGGAGCGGGTCGCCGCTGGCCACCACGTGGACGTCGCCCTGGGCCCCGTCGAGCAGTGTGCGCAGCGCAGGCAGCATCGGTGACGGCCACTGGCGCCGGTCGGCTCCAACACTGTCGTCGAGCAGGGCGAGCTGGCGGTGCGAGCCGTAAATCACGCTGGCCCTACGCAATTCGGTCAGCGATGCCTGCGAAAGGCCGACCATCCCGTCGGCCCCGACACCCACGATGATGATCACCGCGGCATCCTCCGCCACACGAACTGCGGCAACAGCCGCATGCCGACGAAGAACGGACGCAGCATCCACGGAATCCATACGGTGCGGCGGCCCTTGGCAAGTGCCCGCGCAGTGGCGGCGGCGACCTGCGCAGGGGTGCTCGACATGGGCGCAGGCTCCATCCCCTCGGTCATCCGCCCGACGACGAATCCCGGCCGCACGAGCAACAGCCGCACCCCCGAGCCGTGCAACGCGTCGGCGAGCCCGCTGCAGAACCCGTCCAGCCCGGCCTTCGCCGAGCCGTAGACGTAGTTGGCTCGTCGGACCCTGACGCCCGCCACCGACGAGAACACCACGATCGCTCCCGACCCGGCCGACCTCATGGTGTCGGCCACCACGGTCAACAGGCTCGCCTGAGCGACGAAGTCGGTGTGCAGCACCGCCGCGGCGTGCGCCGGGTCCGTCTCGGCGCGGGCCTGGTCGCCGAGCACCCCGAACGCCAGCACGGCCGTGCCGATCGGGCCGTGGTCGGCGACGATCGACGATACGAGCGGAGTGTGCGAGGCCAGGTCGTCGGCGTCGAACTCCCTCACGTCGACCTTGGCCGCCCCGGCCTGCTCCAGGGTCGCGACCTGTTCGGACAGCTGGTCGGCCCGCCGGGCGGCCAGCACCACGGTCGCGCCGGGTGCCAGCAGGCGAGCGAGCTCGATGCCGATCTCGCTGCGGCCGCCGAAAATCACCACGGCTCCGCCACTCGTGTCATCCACGGCTGCGATTATCGCCTGCGCTAGTTTGGAGCCCGATGGCAAACGCGACGACCCGGCTCACCAACGACGCTCTGGCGTTCCTCACCGAGCGCCATCTCGCGATGCTGACCACGTTGCGCTCGGACAATTCGCCCCACGTCGTCGCGGTCGGTTTCACCTTCGACCCCAAGACGCACGTGGCCCGCGTCATCACCAGCGGTGGGTCCCAGAAGGCCGTCAACGCCGAGCAGCGGGGCGTCGCAGTGCTCAGCCAGGTCGACGGCGCTCGCTGGTTGTCGCTGGAAGGCCGCGCCACGGTCAACACCGATCCCGAGGCCGTCCGCGACGCCGAACTTCGCTATGCCCAGCGCTACCGCACCCCGCGGGTGAATCCTCGGCGGGTGGTGATCGAGGTTCGCGTCGAGCGGGTGCTTGGCTCGTCGGAACTGCTTGAGCGGGGCGAGCACTAGACCGTTCGTCGGTGCTTCGAACTTGGTGTTCGAAGATGTGGGTTGCGGTGGAGCGGCAGGGGCAGCCAGTTTGAGGTTGGGGATGCCCCTTCGCCGGTGGTCACCGACCACGCGAGGCATCGGGCCAGTCGGTCGCTGCGACAGAGCGAGAACTTCCGCGTATCGGCCCAGCGATGCGCTGGGAACATCGTGTCTCATGAGTGACCAGATTCAACTGCCTGATCTCACGCCGTACATGTCCGCATTGTTCATCACCGTGATGGTCCTGTGGGTGGTGTGGTTCCCATTCATCGCGGCGATAGTCGCTCCGGAGGGACGACGCATCGAGTTTCTGCTCTTGACGCTGTTCGTTCTGGTAGGCCCGCTCGGTGTCGCCTGCGCGTCTGTCGCAAATCCGCGACCTGACTAGCGCTGGGCCGCGAACTGGACGAGCAAGAGCGCCGCGTCGTGACCAGGCCGCAAAGGCTGCCATTGGCCGATCCGAATCAGGTCGTCGTTTAGTTCCATGTTGCGAGGGACTTACTCATCGTCGGGGACATCCGGGAGGTCATCGTCGCCGGGAACGTCGGGCAGATCGCCGTCACCGGGAACGTCGGGCAGATCGCGTCACCGGGAACGTCGGGTGCACGAACCATGAGGCATATCGTAAGGGCTGAGTGGTCCACAGGTTCAGCGCGCACCGACGCTCGGGCAAGCGAGCCGCGAAGTCGAAGGCGCTCGCTACTCACCGAGGTGAATCTCGACGCCGCGTTGTGCCAGCTGCTCGAACGTATAGCTGAATTCGCCGCGGTGACCCACCGACACCACATAGCGGTCCTGGCCCTCGGTGATCGGGAGTTTGAACGAGAATGTGCAAGTGACGTCGTTTCCGTGGCCATCGCCGAGTGACGTTGAGGCGAGGATCTCGCCCTTGCCGTTCTTCAAGATGACCTGGGTGCCGCTGCCGATATCGGAGTAGCCATGGGTTCCGTGGCAATTGGTCCCGTCGGACGCGATCGAGTCGAGGTATGGCTTCGACGTCTCGGTCAGCACGAAAGTTCCAGCCACGGTTGCCGTTTCGAGGATATGGAAGCCTTCCGAGAACTGCGGGCAGAAGGCATCGACCGCGAACTTGTCTGCGGCAACCCCCTGCTGTGGTCCGCCGTCGTCGAGCTGCCTGCACACCTGCCTGCCGTGGGCCAGCGCGTTGGCGTCCGAGTTGAATCCACCGGCGAGTCCGGAGTCCTTCAGTGCCGACAGGTACGTCGCGTCAGGTGAACTCGCATTGTGGCGCGGCAGCTGCAGGCCCCAGACGACCGCGGCCAGCATGACCAGCACGGCCGTCGCGATGCCGGTACCCAGCCACGCCGATCGAATGCTCGTCCTGCTCTGCGGCGGAACGTCGAGATATGACGGCAGCAGTTTGCCGCCCTCCGGGTCGGTCGTTTCGGCCTTTCCATCCCGGACCCGCATGGTCGGACGGCCGGCGACGTAGTAACGGCCTTCGTGACGGGCCGTCGGGTCGGGTCGCCATCCGGTCAACGAGACGCCGTCCTTGACTGCGCCGCAACTCGGACAGACGCCGGTCTTTCCGACGTCGGAGCCGCAGAACGGGCAAGGCATCGCGTGGGCCGTCGACTACGCCCGCACCACAACCAGTTCGTGCGGGCGGCTGTTCACCGGCTCCGCACCGTCGGCGGTGACGATGACGATGTCCTCGATGCGGGCCCCCCACTGGCCGGGAAAGTAGATACCCGGCTCGACGCTGAACGCCATTCCGGGTTCCAGCGGCAGATCGTTGCCCGCCACGATGTAGGGCTCTTCGTGCACCGACAACCCGATGCCGTGGCCGGTGCGGTGTACGAACGCATCGGCGAGCCCGGCCTCGGCGAGCACGTCACGCGCGACCGCGTCCACCTGTTCGGCGGTCACTCCAGGGCGTACCGCTTCGACAGCGGCGCGCTGCGCCCGCTGTAGCACCGAATACCTCTGCGCCACTTCCGGTTTCGGTTCTCCGATGCTGTATGTCCGCGTCGAGTCGGAGTTGTAGCCCGGCTCGTAGGGACCACCGATGTCGACGACCACGATGTCGCCGGCCCGCAGCTCCCGATCCGAACATTCGTGATGCGGGTCGGCGCCGTGCGGGCCGGAGCCGACAATGATGAAGGCCACTTCTGAATGGCCCTCGGCGACAATGGCTTCGGCGATATCTGCGGCTACGTCAGCCTCCGTCCGCCCCGGCACCAGAAACTCCGGCACCCGCGCGTGCACGCGGTCGATGGCGGCCCCTGCCTTACGCAGTGCGTCGATCTCGGCGCCGTCTTTGATCATCCGCAGCCTGCGCAATACGTCGGTCGCGAGCACCGGGACCACACCGAGCACGCCGGCCAGGGGCAGCAGGTGCAGCGCGGGCATCGAGTCGGTTACGGCGACGGCGGCGGGCGCACCGCCGAGTGCGTCGGCGACAACCCGGTACGGGTCGTCGCCATCCACCCAGTCCCGCACCGTGACACCGAGTTCGGTGGCGGCGGACTCCTTCAGCGAGGCGAGTTCCAGCCGAGGGACGACGATGGTCGGCTCGCCCGAGGCAGGTAGCACGAGAGCGGTCAGCCGTTCGAATGTCTGCGCCCGCGACCCGATCAGGTACCGCAGGTCGTACCCGGGCGTGATGACCAGCCCGGCCAGGCCCGCGTCGGCGCAAGCCGCTGCGGCGGCACGGAGACGCTGTGCGTACACGTCGGTGCTGAATCGGCCTGCCGTCATGGAAGTCAGGCTAATCGTGCGCTGAATAGCTGGCGACCTCGATCAGGTTGCCGTCCGGGTCGCGGCAGTAGTGCGACGTCATCGGCCCGAGCGCGCCGGTCTTGGCGACGGGGCCCTCGGTGACCGCCACCCCGCATGACCGCAGGTGTGCGCCGACGTCCTCGGGGCTGATCTCGGCGATGAAGCACAGATCGAGCGATCCGGGAGCATCGACGGCGCCCGTCTCCCAGTTCGGCGCCCCGCTGGGCCGCACGTTGATCTTCTGATTCCCGAACCGCAACGCCACCCGGTTGTCGCCGAAAACCTCACGGCGCATGCCGAGTACCCGCACGTACCAGTCGGTGGTGGCGTCGACGTCGCGGCAGTTGAGCACCACGTGGTCGATTCGATTCACGGTGAAGGCCATACCTCACGCTACTGTCAGTGACCGTGGCAGCTCCGGTCTTACTGCTCGACGGCGCCAGCATGTGGTTCCGCTCCTTCTTCGGTGTGCCGTCCTCGATCACCGCGCCCGACGGCAGGCCCGTCAACGCCGTGCGCGGCTTTCTGGATGCCGTCGCCACAGTCATCACACGCGAACGCCCTTCTCGGCTTGTGGTGTGCCGCGACGACGACTGGCGGCCGCAGTGGCGGGTGGACCTCATCCCGTCGTACAAGGCGCACCGGGTCGAGGAGGTCCAGGCCAAGGGGCCCGACATCGAAGAGGTGCCCGATGACCTGACTCCTCAGGTCGACATGATCATGGAGCTGCTGGACGCATTCGGAATTCCAACCGCGGGAGCACCGGACTGCGAGGCCGACGATGTGCTGGGCACTCTGGCCAGCCGCGAGCGCAGGGACCCCGTCGTCGTCGTGAGCGGCGACCGCGACCTTCTTCAGCTGGTTCGCGACAAGCCGGTGCCTGTGCGGGTGCTCTATCTGGGCAGGGGCCTGGCGAAGGCGACGAAATGGGGTCCCGAGGAGGTGGCCGACACCTACGGTGTGCCGGTGGACCGGGCCGGTCCGGCCTACGCCGAGTTGGCGCTGCTGCGGGGCGACCCGTCCGACGGGCTGCCCGGAGTGCCGGGCGTCGGCGAGAAGACGGCGGCGACGCTGTTGGCACAGCACGGCTCGCTCGAGAGCATCCTCGCCGCCGCCCACGACCCGAAATCGAAGATGTCCAAGGCATACCGGACGAAACTGCTCGCGGCCACCGACTACATCGAGGCGGCCCAACCGGTGGTGAAGGTGGCCACCGACGCCGACGTCGACCTCTCCACGCCGACGGACGAACTGCCGCTGTCGGCGGAGCACCCGCGAAAAGTGGTCAAGCTCGCCGAGCAGTACGGCGTCACGTCGTCGATCGGCCGACTGCAGAAAGCGCTTGACGGCCTACCTGACAACTAGCTTTGCTTATCCTGTGGGGAAGCATCGGGGTGTGTCGACATTCGCAGTAGCAGTAGTCCTTCTCGGCACAATCGCGGCGCAGGCGTCCCCGCGGCCGAGTACCAGCCCGCGAGCTCGAAGATCGGCGACAACCGTTACACCGCTTTGAAAGCGGTCGCAGGCACCGCGAAGTCCGGCGACGGGGCCGCGTTCGTCGACGACTTCCTGTCAGCTTTGGGGGCCGACGCGCGAAACGGCACGGTCGAAATGGACGGGCGCACCGTGCAGTCCTTCGTGACGTCGAGCGGCGACGGCCTCGCCTACGCTGTCGGACCGACCGTCGTCATCGGATACGTCGTTGCGTCCGACACGATCGCCCGCGGACTGGATCCGGCGGCGACCGGCCAAGGGGGCCTACACCAGGATCATGGCGAGAATGGACGGAAAGCCACTGTCCGACACCTTCTTTCCCGGCACCGGCCTGGCGTCGTATCCACTGGGCAGAGGACGCTATACGACGCCGAACGATCCGGGCTGGGTCTTCTTCAGGACCACCGACGCCAAGGGCGCCACTCCGGCGCACACCGACATTCACCCGGGATGTCGCTGAGTTGGTACCCGGCCACCGGCTCGAGAGCGGGCCTGCCCTGTGCTGGTTGGGTTACCAGGGTGGAATCCATTGCGAGATAGGCGAGCACAGCTTCACGATGAACAACCAGGGCGCCACGCTCAAATAGGCGAAGGCTACTTCGGCCGACCGACCTCGTAGGTGCCCTTGTCGTCCTGGAAGGTCACGGTCACCTGACGCTTGGTGCCGTCGATGCTGACCTCACAGTTGAACGTGTCGCCCTTCTTCACCGTCGGGCTGTTGCCGCCGTTGCACTTGACGTCCTTGACGTTCTTCGCGCCGTAGCCGTTGGACTCGTCGGTCAGGATCTGCTGAACACCGGTCTGCGCCGAGTTGACGTCGAGCTTGGTGGTCACGAAGAACCCGGGCTTCCAGAAGCCGAGCACCGCCACCACGGCGACGATCAGTGCGGCCAGCAGGCCGATGATGCCGCCGATGAGGGCCAGCGATCGCTTCGAGCCCTCCGCCTGCTCGGGCGCGCCGTACTGGCCGTACTGCGGGTACTGGCCCGGCTGCTGGCCGTACTGGCCCGGCTGCTGCCCGTACTGCCCCGGCTGCTGCCCGTACTGCGGGTACGCCTGCTGCTGGTTGTAGTCGGCGGTGGGTTGCTGGCCGAACTGCTCGGTCGGCGGGTATTGCTGCGGAGGCGTATAGGCAGGCTGGCCTGGCGGCTGGTAGGAGGGATACTGCTGCGGCGTGTACGCGGGCGGCTGCCAGTTCTGCTGGTCCTGGCCCGGCGCGGGCTGCTGCCAGGCCGGCGGCTGGTTTGACGGGTCGCTCGACGGCTGGTCCTGACCCGGCCAGGGCTGCGTCTGGTCAGGTCCCTGCGGTCCGCTCATCGTGTCTCCCTGAAATTCCTGGTGGTCGCTGATCCTGCCGACACCTTACATTGCATCAACTGCGACGACGCCTCGTCGAATGTCGTTGATGGCGCGTTTCGCAGCGGCTCGGAGCTCTGCCGTCGGAGCGGCATTGCGGACCTGATCGGCCAGATCGAGGACCTGGCGGCACCATCGGACGAAGTCGCCCGCCGACAACGGCGATCCGGTGCGACCGATGTCGGACGCATCGAGCGCGGAGGCAAGGTCGCCCGTGGTGGCCCATCGATAGACGGCGGCGACGAAACCCTCGTCAGGTTCTCGGCTCGGGGAGATGCGGTGCCGTTGCTCGTCGGCCCGAAGCTCGGCGGCGAACCTGCGGGTGTCGGCCAGCGCGCGGCGAAGCTTGCCGGTCGGGATCTCGGCGGCCTGCGGGGTGCCGGCCGCGTCACCGCGCGATTCGTAGAGCACGGCGGACAGCACGCCGGCCAACTCCGCCGACGTCAAGCCGTCCCACACGCCGGCACGCAGGCATTCGGCAACCAGGAGGTCGCTTTCGCTGTAGATACGCGCCAGCAGCCTGCCGTCGTCGGTCACCCGGGGATCGCCGTCCGCGTCGCGAATGAATCCGCGCTCGGTCAGCAGTTCCACGATGCGGTCGAAGGTGCGGGCCAGCGAGTTGGTCGCCGCGGCCACCTTCTGCTGAATCTGCTCGTTGTCGCGCTCGATCCGCAGGTACCGCTCGGCGAGGCGGGAGCGTTCCTCACGGTCGGGCAGGCGGTGGGCGGGGTGACGCTGTATTTGTTCACGCAGGCCGGCCAGCTCGGGATCGACGTCGTGGTCACGCGGCGGGCCGCTTCGCCTGCCCTTGGGAATCGGCATACCAGCGGTGGCCGACCGCAGCGCCGAGGCCACATCGCGGCGCACCCGCGGCTGGCGGTGCTCGACCCGCTTGGGCAAGGTCATCGAGCCCACCTTCGTCGACGTACCCGAGTAGTCGGCCGATGAAATGCGCCCCGCCCAACGGTTTTCGGTCAACACCAGTGGTCGCGGGTCGTCGTCGTCGCGGGCGGGTTCGAGCACAACCGCAAGGCCGGTGCGCCTACCGTTGGCGATGTTGATGATGTCGCCGCGACGCAGCGACGTCAGCGCGTCGTTGGCAGCCTTCCTGCGTTCCAGCCGCGACGCCCGCGCCTGCACCCGCTCACGCTGCGAGATCGCCGCGCGCAGCCGCACATACTCGAGAATCGGCGCGTCGCGACCGCCGAGCTCGGCGGCTATCTCGTCGAGCATCCGCTCGCCGCGGTCGATTCCGCGGACCAGCCCGGAAACCGACCGGTCGGCCTGGTACTGCGCGAAGGAGCGTTCGAGTAGTTGATGAGCCTGCGCCGGGCCCATCTGATGCACCAGGTTGATGGTCATGTTGTACGACGGCGAGAACGAGCTGCGAAGCGGGAAGGTGCGGGTGGACGCCAGACCGGCGACCTCGGCGGGCTCCACGTCCGGATTCCACAGCACCACGGCGTGGCCCTCGACGTCGATTCCGCGCCTTCCGGCACGGCCCGTCAGCTGGGTGTACTCCCCAGGGGTCAGCTGGACGTGTTGCTCTCCGTCGAACTTCACCAGTCGCTCCAGCACCACCGTGCGTGCTGGCATGTTGATTCCCAAAGCGAGTGTCTCCGTGGCAAATACGGCTTTGATCAATCCTTCGGTGAACAGTTCTTCCACGGTGTGACGGAACACCGGCAGCATGCCTGCATGGTGGGCGGCAAGTCCGCGCAGCAGCCCTTCGCGCCATTCGTGGTAGCCGAGCACCACCAGATCGGAATCGGACAGGTCGGCGCACCGGCGGTCGACGACTTCTGCGATGCGGGCGCGTTCGTCGTCGGCGGTCAGTCGCAGCGACGACCGCAGGCACTGCTTGACCGCGGCGTCACACCCGACGCGGGAGAAGATGAACGTGATGGCGGGTAGCAGGCCTTCGTGCTGCAGCATCTCGACCACATCGGGCCGCGACGGAGTCCGGTAGACGCTCGGGCGCCCCCGATGACCACCGCGGCCACGCGGCTGCCAATCGGCAAGCCTGTCGGCCTCCCGCCGATGTGCGATGTGCCGCAACAGTTGCGGGTCCACGAGCAGATCGCGACCGTTCTTCGCCGCATTGCCGGACCGGTAGTCGAACAGGTCGAACAGCCGCTTGCCCACCATGACGTGCTGCCAGAGCGGGACGGGCCGGTGCTCGTCGACGACGACCGTGGTGTCTCCGCGCACGGTCTGGATCCAGCCACCGAACTCCTCGGCGTTGCTCACCGTCGCCGAAAGGCTGACCAGCCGCACCTCTTCGGACAGGTGCAGGATCACTTCCTCCCAGACGGCGCCGCGCATCCGGTCGGCGAGAAAGTGCACCTCGTCCATCACGACGTGCGAAAGTCCGTGCAGCGTAGACGAATCCGCGTACAGCATGTTGCGCAGCACTTCGGTGGTCATCACGACGACCGGTGCGTCCCCGTTGATCGACTGGTCGCCGGTCAGCAGGCCGATGCTTTCTGGGCCGTACCGGCGCACCAGGTCGGTGTGCTTCTGGTTGCTCAGCGCCTTGATCGGCGTGGTGTAGAAGCACTTTCGGCCCGCGGCGAGTGCCAGGTGGACGGCGAACTCGCCCACCACCGTCTTGCCTGCGCCGGTGGGCGCACAGACCAGCACGCCGTGTCCGTCCTCGAGCGCCTGGCAGGCACGCTGCTGGAAGTCGTCGAGCTTGAACGTCAGCAGTTTGGTGAAGTCGGCGAGCTCGCCGCTAAGTGGCGTCGTCATCGACCACGAGCCGTGGCTGGGTGGACACCGCGGACGGCGCTTCGATCACGGAGGCCTGATCGTCGGGGACGTGCTCCAGCGCTTCGCGGCGTGCCTTGCGCTTGTCGTGCACCCGTGCGATCTGGATGGAGACCTCGAGCAGCAGAGCCAACGCCACGGACAGGGCCAGCATCGAGAACGGATCGGAACCGGGTGTCGCGAAAGCCGCGAACACGAACAGCCCGAAGATCAACCCGCGCCGCCACGACTTCAGCCGCTCGTAGGTGAGCACCCCGACCAGGTTCAGCATGATGATCAGCAGCGGGAATTCGAAGCTGATGCCGAACACGAGCAGCAGGTTGATCAGGAACCCGAAGTACTGCTCACCGGACAGCGCGGTGACCTGCACGTCGCTGCCGACGGTCAGCAGGAAGCGCAGCGCCTTCGCCAGCACGACGTAGGCCAGCACGGCGCCGGTCACGAACAGCACCGCGCCGAAGCCGACGAACGCCGTCGCGAAGCGGCGTTCCTTCTTGTACAGCCCGGGCGTGATGAACGCCCATATCTGATGGAGCCAGACCGGGCAGGCCAGGATGATGCCCGCCGTCAGCGCGACCTTGAGCCGCAGCATGAACTGGTCGAACGGCGCGGTGGCCAACAGTCGGCACGCGTGGTCTTCGCGTGATCGAGGCGCGCGCGGATGCGGGCAGCGAACAGTACGGCCCGCGCAGCCACTCGCCGAGGCTGTGGAAGCCCGAAGAAGCTGTGCGTGTACCAGAAGAACCCGACGGTCGTCGTCAGCACGACCGCGGCCATCGCGATCAGCAGCCGGTTGCGCAGCTCGGTCAGGTGGTCGACCAGCGACATGGTGCCGTCCGGATTTACCCGTGCGCGACGCCGGCGAGGATCGAGCCTCTTGAGGATTTCGGGGGTCTGCACGGGCATGCGAAGTGGCATCGGCCTAGAGACGCGGCGTCATGCCGCGCTTCATCGTTCGGCCTGGATCAGGCCGGGTGTTTGTCTTGCGGTTGTTCGGGCTCGGGAGTTGGGGTGTCGACGCGTTCCGAAGCAATCGGAGTCGCAGGCGGCGTCTCCGGTTTGGTCTCCGTCTTCATCTCCTTGACCTCGGACTTGAAGATCCGCATCGACTGACCCAGTGAGCGCGCCGCGTCCGGGAGCTTCTTGGCACCGAAGAGCAGGACGAAAACAGCGATGACGATAACCCAATGCCAGGGTTGTAGACCGCCCAATTTGGTCACCTCCAGACGTCTGGACCGAGTCTACCCGCCCGCTTCGACACCAGCGCCATACGCACGCACAGCCGCCGCCGCCGATTCGCGCACCCGCTGGGCCAGCGACTCGGGCGCCAGCACCCGCACCCCCGAGCCGAAACCCAGCACGAAGCGGGCCATCCACTCGTCGGAGGCGTAGGTCATCGCGGCCTCGCAGGCCCCGTCGGGCAATTCGCGGACCACCTGCAGCGGGTAGTAGTCGAACATCCAGGACGCCGAGCGGTCGATGAGCAGCGTCGCCGATGGCAGCGCTGGGTCCGCGTCGAACAGCGAGGTGTCCGGCGGTGCCTGCAGGACCGGCCCCGGCGGCGCCGACGGCTCGTCGAGCACCGATGCGTCCACGATGCGGTCGAACCGGAACAGCCGCACCCCCTCTGCCGACCGGCACCACGCCTCGAGGTAGCTGTGCTCGGCGACCAGCACCACCCGGATCGGGTCGACGACCCTGCTGGACAGCATGTCGTGGGAGGCCGAGTAGTACTCGATCGACAGCGCCCGGTTGCCGCGCACCGCGGCGCGCACCGCGGCCGCCGCCTGGCTCTCCGCCGGAGCGGGCTCGTCGACGGCGGCCTCGGCGCCGTGGTTGACGGTGCCCGCGGCCGATTCGATCTTGGCGATCGCGCTGCGCGCCGCCTCCGGGTCGACCATGCCCGGCACGTCCACGAGCGCACGCAGGGCGACGAGGACGCCGGTGGCCTCCGGCGAGGTCAGCCGCAACGGGTGGTCGATGCCCGCGGAGAAGGTGACCTCGATGGTGTCGCCGGAGAACTCGAAGTCGATCAGGTCACCCGGCCCGTATCCGGGCAGTCCGCACATCCACAGCTGGTTGAGGTCGTCGCGCAACTGCTTCTCGGTCACGCCGAGGTCCGATGCCGCCTCGGCGTAGGTGATCTTCGGGTTGGCCTGGAAGTACGGCACCATGTTCAGCAGCCGGACCAGCCGGGTCGATACGGGGCTCATGCCTCGACTCCCGCGTGCGCACGAAGCCGATCGAGCACCTCGTCGCGCAGTGCCTGCGGCTCCAGCACCACGGCGTCGGCGCCGTAGCTCGCGATCTCGCGGGCCAGCCGGTCGGACATCCCGATGTCGACGCTGATCTCCTCGCCGTCACGGCCGTCGAGGGCGTGCGGGCCGACCACAGTGGCGCCGCGGCGCAGCGCGGTGGCACGCCCGTCGGCGACCCACACCCTGGCCTGCGCTCCTGTCGGCGTCTCGCCGATCACCTTGTGCACGATCTCGCGCAGGTCCACCCCGTCGGGTGGCTTGACGGCACCCGGTGGGCCGATCGCCTTCACGTCGGCGCCGATGCGGGACAGCCGGAAGGTGCGGGTGGCGTCGCTGTCGCGGTCGTGGCCGACGAGGTACCAGCGGCCCCGGTCGGTGACCACGCCCCACGGTTCGACGGTGCGGATCGTGTACGGCTCGCTGCGCGCAGGCCGGTGCGGGAACTGCACGGCCTGGCCGGAGTTGATGGCGGACAACAGGATTCCCAGCACCTCTTCGGAACCACGGATGCCCGGCATCCCCGCCGTCGAGGTGATGGCGATGCCCTGCATCCCCGGCGTCGACGTCCACGCCCGCGGCCCTGCAGCTTGAGCAGCGCGCCCTGCGTCGCGGTGATCAGCTCCGGCGACTCCCACAGCTGGGTGGCCACCGCGACGGCGGCGGCCTCGTCGGCGGTCAGGTCGACGGCAGGCAGCGCGTAGGCCTCCCGGTTGATGCGGTAGCCCTCGGTCGGGTCGAACTGCGATACCCGGCCGGTTTCCAGCGGGATGCCCAGGTCGCGAAGTTCGTTCTTGTCCCGCTCGAACATCCGGGAGAACGCCTCGTCGCTGGCACTGTCCGAGTAGCCGTAGACGGTTTCCCGGATCCGCTCGGCACTGATGAAGGTGCGGGTGGACAGCAGCGCGATGACGAGGTTCATCAGCCGCTCGACTTTGGAGATCGCCACAGGGAAACAGCTTAGGGCGTGCTGGAGGTCGGCTATGCGGTGGTGATGGGCACGAAGCGGCGCAGTTTTCCTGTGACGGGGTGCCGATCGAGGCTATCGACTGGCCGCACCGTCACGTTCGGGCGGGCGAGCCCACCGTCGACGAGTGCCCGACGGAGCCGGTCAGACAGGCCGTCGAGACATACCCCGTCGTCGGTGACGGCGATTACGTCTATGCCGCAGCGGGTTTGGCGCACCTGGTAGTCGATGACCTCGGGCGTCTTGACCATCACGGATCGGATTGCGATGGGATGGACATCGACCGCGCCGTAGCGCAGCACGTCGTCGCTGCGGCCCCACACCCGTGCCCGCAGATAGCCGTGTTCGGCGGCGTCGGGCTGGCGGATGAAGGTATCGGTCAGCTCGTAGCGGATCAGCGGCTGAACCCCGTTGTACAGGTTGGTGACAAGCACTTTCGCCGACGGCGCGCCGGGCGGCACTGGCCTGTTCTCCGCGTCGACCAGCTCCACGATGCAGAAGTCGGTGTTGAAGACGAAGACGTCGTCATCGGCGCAGGTCTTGCCGACGAGGCCTTCCGTTGATCCGAAGCCGTCCAGGACGGGCACACCGAACGCGGCCCGGATGACGGACCGCATCTCCGGCAGCAGCGTCTCACTCGTCGAGCTCACCGCCGCCGGAGCGATCCGCAGCCGGCCCGCCGACGCTTCGGCCGCTAGGCGCACCAGCATCGAGGCGTACCCGGTAAGCACCGCGGGCTGCGAGGCATTCAGCCGCTCCACGACTTCGGCCAGCGGTTGCGTCGCGGGCACCATGTCGGAGTGGACGGGCGAATCGGCCGCGCTCATCAAGGCGGCGACCATCCCCGTGGCGTGCACGGCCGACGGCGACGCGACGAATGCCATCACGGGCTTGTCGCCGGGCGCGCCGGACATCGGGTCCGCGGCTCCCCGCTGGCGGGACACCGATGCGACGAACGCGGCGACCGCGGCACGATCGAGCACGAAGATCCCGCGCTGTCCGGAGCAGCCACCCGAGGCCAGCGCGATGTAGTCGCCCAGAATCGGCACGGGTTCGGTTGCCGTGGCGGCAAGCGCCGACTCGACCGCGTCGCGGCGCAGCCTTCGGTCGGTGAACACGTCGTCGATCGCGCCCATCATCTGCGCCTTGGTCATCACCGGCAGCGCCGACAGGTCTGCCGGTTCGATGCCGTCGATGTCGATTCCGGCCAGCCGGCTGCGGTGAAACGGCGAATGTTCGACGGCGTGCTGCAGAAGTGCGCGCAGACCCGCCCGCTGCGTGTGCGCGATTCGGTCGCCGCTCCACGTCCGCCGGTCGAGCTCGTCCGCGGCTCCTGCGAGCACGGCGGCCGAAATGTCCCCGCCAAACTGCGGCCACCCGGTCATTGTGCGTCCTGAAGCCCGAGCGCCCGCAGGATGATCTGCTCCGCGTCCTGGTCGGGCAGTGCATCCGGATTAGCGGCGCGTTCGAGCGCTACGCCGACGGTGCCCGCCTGCAAGAACTCGGCGAGCGACCGGACAGATACGGGTGGCGTGAGATCTGTTGGCTCATAGAGCTTTTCGAGTGCAGACGAGATACCGTCGATCGTCCGCGCGTGCGCATCGGCGTAGCGACGGTTGAGCTCGCGGTCCCGCAGTGCGATGGCGCGAAACTCGGCGAGGAGGTAGGGCCAGCCCGGTTCGGCGGCGGCGTCGTCCCGCCCCGCACGCAGCAGTTCGCGCAAGCCGTCGGCTCCGGCGAACTCCTTGGCGATCCGCTCGTTCTGGTACGCCCGAACCTCGATGCGGCGCTCGAGGAGCGCGAAGAACAGGTCGGCCTTGCTGCCGAACTGGGAATACACCACCCCGACGGAGAACCCCGCTTCATCCGCGATGGCCTCGAGCCTGGCGCCCGCATAGCCGCGGGCCAGGAACACCCGGCGGGCGGCGTCGAGGACCAGGTCGCGGTTGCGTGCGACCTGTTCGGCACGGCGTAGCCTCGCCATACATTCGATTAAATAGCGTTATTATTTGGATGTCAACGCTATTTCAATGCGGAGAGTCACGGGCACATGAAGGCGATCGGCGGGCATTGCCGGGGTGCCAGCGCCTCCGGTGGCGGCGGCGGGTTGTCACCGTCCCAGATGCCATCGGAGACGTTGCCCATGCCCCAGTTGGTGTACCACCAGGTGTGGCAGACGTTCATGTCCCAATCCGTAAACGCGCCGGGATATCCCTTGTGCTTGGCGGGATCGATTCCCTGGTTGGTGGGCTCGCCAGGACACCAGGTGTAGGGCCCGCCTGCATTCGCAGACCCTGCGCCGAGCCCGAGAGCGGCAGCGGCGAGTCCGCCTGCCACCAACCCAGAAATCGCCAGCCGCGCAATCGGCCGCGTGAAGTTCATGCTCATGCGCACGAGTAGACACCGATCGGACCGCTACCGATCCCAACTTCGCTCAGATCACATGCTGGCGATGAGGCGCTTGACCCGCTCGTCGACCGATCGGAACGGGTCCTTGCAGAGGACCGTGCGCTGCGCCTGGTCGTTGAGCTTGAGGTGGACCCAGTCGACCGTGAAGTCGCGACCGGCTTCCTGTGCCGCGCTGATGAACTCGCCGCGCAGTTTGGCCCGCGTGGTCTGCGGCGGGGTGTTCACCGCGTCTTCGATCTCCTCGTCGGTGGTGATCCGTGCCGCCAGTCCCTTGCGCTGGAGCAGATCGAAGACGCCGCGGCCTCTCTTGATGTCGTGGTAGGCCAGGTCGAGCTGGCTGATCTTGGGATCGGACAGCTCCATGTTGTAGCGGTCCTGGTAGCGCTGGAACAGCTTGCGCTTGATGACCCAGTCGATTTCGGTGTCGACCTTGGCGAAGTCCTGGCTTTCGACGGCGTCGAGTTGGCGCCCCCACAGGTCGACGACCTGCTCGATCTGCGCATTCGGCTCGCGTGTCTGCAGGTGCTCGACGGCCCTGGCGTGGTACTCGCGCTGGATGTCGAGCGCGCTGGCCTGTCGGCCGCCGGCCAGCCGCACCGGGCGACGACCGGTCAGGTCGTGGCTGACCTCACGGATCGCGCGGATCGGGTTGTCCAGCGAGAAGTCGCGGAACGGCACGCCCGACTCGATCATCTCCAGCACCAGCGCGGCCGTGCCCACCTTGAGCATCGTGGTGGCCTCGCACATGTTGGAGTCGCCGACGATGACATGCAGCCGGCGGTACTTCTCGGCGTCGGCATGCGGCTCGTCGCGGGTGTTGATGATCGGGCGGCTGCGGGTGGTCGCCGACGACACGCCCTCCCAGATGTGCTCGGCGCGCTGGCTCAGGCAGAACGTGGCGGCCTTGGGTGTCTGCAGCACCTTGCCCGCACCACAGATGAGCTGACGGGTGACCAGGAACGGCAGCAGCACATCGGAGATCCGGGAGAACTCCCCTGCCCGCACGATCAGGTAGTTCTCGTGGCAGCCGTACGAGTTGCCCGCCGAGTCGGTGTTGTTCTTGAACAGATAGATGTCCCCGCCGATGCCCTCGTCGGCCAGCCGCTGCTCGGCGTCGATCAGCAGGTCCTCGAGCACCCGCTCGCCTGCGCGGTCGTGGGTGACCAGCTGCACCAGGCTGTCGCACTCGGCGGTCGCGTATTCGGGGTGGCTGCCGACGTCGAGATACAGCCGCGCGCCGTTGCGCAAGAACACATTGGAGCTGCGGCCCCACGACACCACTCGGCGAAACAGATAGCGGGCGACCTCGTCCGGACTCAGCCTGCGATGGCCGTGAAAGGTGCAGGTCACACCGAATTCAGTCTCGATGCCCATGATCCGTCGCTGCACCTCATCGAGCTTACGGGGTTGATTCGACCCGTGGCTCACCAGCCGCGCCGTAAGGTCGGCATTCGTGTTGCGGCCCGTCGGTCTCTTCCTTGCTCTGACCATCTGCCTCGACGCGCCGTTCTGGGTGCTGGTGAACGCTACCCACACCGTCAACGCTGCCTACATCTTCGGGATGATGTGGATGCCCGCCTTCGCGGCATTCCTCACCTGCCGCATTTTGGGCCGGCCTCTCGCCAGCCTCGGACTGGGAAACTGGAGCGGCCGCTACAGGCATGCTCACCGGCGTCGCGACGGCCGCAGGCGAGGAAATCGGCTGGCGCGGCTTCCTGGTGCCGGAACTGGCCAAGGGGCTGCCCTTCACGGCCGTCGCTCTGGTGTCCGGAATCATCTGGGCCGCTTGGCATTACCCGATCACCGCGGTGGTAGCCAACGCTGCCCTATCCCCGCGCCCTGAGTGAGCCGGGCGGCGCGCCCAGGATCCGTTCGAACGCGTCGGTGTAGGCGGCGACGACGCTGCTCGCCCGAGATCCGCTGGTGTCCAACGGTTCCGTGCCATCGGCTTCGATGGCGTCGATGATCGCGTCGGCGAGGTGCAGGCCCATTCCCGCCACGATCACGGCCGCCTCGCGCGGATGTTCGGTGTCGAAAAGGCCCTCCCGGCAACCCTGCTCGACGATGGCCTCGAGCAACGGGGTCGTCGACCGCATCGTCTCCTGCGACATCTTCTGCCGCAGCAGCGCATTGTTCTCGTGACGCCACAGCCGCATGGTGGTGGTCACCTCGGCCACATGTTCGGTCTTCCACGCCGTCGACATCGTGAAGTACGCGTGCAGTTTCTCGATGGCGTCGAGATCGGGATCGTCGACGACGCCGCCCAGCGCCGCCGAGGCACTCTGCCCCATCGATTCGACGATTCCTTCGAGCATCGCCTGCTTGGAGTCGAAGTAGTGATACAGCGCGCCCTTGGACATCTGCAGCTCGGTCAGCACGTCCTGAATGGTCATGCGCTCGTAGCCCTTGTCGTGCATCAACCGCAGCGCCGCATCCAGGATCTCGCGCCGGCGGGCGGCGTATTCGTCGGGCTTTACGTGCCGTGCCACGACGCCTACTCTATCAGCAGACCGCCGGTCGGTTTATTAATTGACGAAGGAGTCCGGATGTCCCGCCCCACCGATGAAGCCATCCACCGCACGACGGCGTTCGCCCGGGTCATCGGTCCGTTCCTCGCCACCGTCACCCTGATCGTCGCCGTCCGACTGCCCGACCTGACCGGGCTGGTCGCCGACCTGTTCGACAACGCCGTGCTGCCATGGATCCTGGGCGCGATGATGTTCGTTTGCGGGCTCGTCATCATCGCCTTCCACCAGTACTGGTACAGCCTGGCGGCCGTCGTCATCTCCCTGTTCGGCTGGTTCGTCGCGCTGCGCGGGCTAGCGCTGATGGCCTTCCCCTCGGCGATCGAATCAGGAGCCGGAGAAACCCTCTCAAGCCCCGGTCTTCTGCTCGCCGCGCGGGTGTTCTTCGTGTTGCTCGCAGCGATCGGCGGTTGGCTCACCTATGTCGGGTGGGTTGCGCACCGCACCGATGCGCCTGTGGATAACGCGAGCGGCGTTTCGCGCTGATCTGCCAGCATGGGGCGATGGGGGGAAACACCGAAGTCGATCTGGGCGCTCTGCGCGCGGTCGCCGACCGCGTCACCGAGGCCGCCGATGCCATCGACGAAATACGTTGGCCGACAATGCCGACCAATGAGCTGCGGGGTTCAGCGGTCGGTAATGTGCCTGCGCCCGATCTGATCGCCGCGAAGCTCACCGACGTCATCGCGAACATGCGCGGCTGGGCCGTCGCGGCGCGGATGTCGGCCGACGCCTTCGAGCGCGCCGACCGCCGTAGCGCCGATCGCTTCCATCGGCCGTGACTCGACCGACCATCGCGCAGGCCGAGGCGTGGCAACCGGACTCACTGCTCGATACGGCCGACGACTGGGATGCGGCCGCGGTCGACCTGCAGTCCCGCGTCGAAGCCGTCGTGCGCGGAATCGACCGCAGCCGTGACTATTGGACCGGGTCCGCGGCCGAGGCCGCCCGCCTACACGGGGAGACGATCTCCTCTGGCGGTGCGCTGGCGACGCGGTGCCTGATCGCCGCCGCGGTCGCCGCCCGTGACGCAGCCGAGCAGATGAGCTCGGCGCAATCCGACGTGCGGGACCTGGTGCACGCCGCACGCGCCGAGGGGTTCACGGTCGCCGACGACGGCTCGGTGACCGGAGGTGCCACCTCGCCGCTGCTGGTCCCGCTGACCGGCGGAAGCTCCGCGGTGGGTTGCGAGGTGTTGACCCAGCGGATCGTCGATGCTCTCGATCGCTTGGGTGCGGCCGACGCCGACGCCGCCAAGGACATCATCGAGGCACTGAACCCGGCGCATGCACCTGAGCAGACCGCGCCTTCAAGTGCCTGGCCGGTACCGCTGGCCGACGTCGTCGCCGGCTGGTCGGCGATCGGCCAGGACCGGATCTCGAATCAGATCGCCGCCATGACACCCGAACAGCGGCAACGCCTTATCGATGACTTTCCCGAGCAGGTCGGCAACACCGACGGTGTTCCGTGGGCGATGCGCACGGCGGCCAACCGGATCAACATCGCACAGGCGATCGCCGACGAACGCCGCGAAGACAAACCGGGATCGCAACAGCGCATCGGGTTCTACCAAGGTCTGCTCAGCGAGATCGACGATCCCGCCCGCAGCGGAAAGCGGGTGGACCGCCAGATCATTGCGTTCGACCCCGACCGGGCATCCCTGATCGAGCTCAATGGCAGCGTGGCAACCGCCAAGAGCGTCGCCGTCATGGTGCCGGGCCTGAACACCACGATCGAGGGTTCGACCGAGAACACCAGGACGGCGAGGCGGTTCGTGTCGGCCACCCGCGGAGAGGTGGCCGCGATCACGTATCTGGGCGGCCCCTTCCCGCGCGGCGGCAACCCCGCGACGGGTATTGCCGACGCCGCCAATCCGCACTATGCCCTGCAGATGGCGCCGCGCCTGGTGGCGTTCAGCGAGGATGTCGACCGCACGGTCGACGCCACCGGACGCCACATTCCGGTCACCTATATCGGCCATTCCTACGGCGGTTCCATCATGGGCACCGCCGAAGCCCTCGGCCTGACCGCCGACCGCACGCTTTACCTGGCGGCAGCGGGCGCCGGTGTCGGCGTCGACGATCCGTCGGACTGGCACAACCGCAATCCGGACGTGCTGCGGTTCTCGATGACGGCGCCCGGCGACCTCATCGAGGCGGTGCAGGGCAGCCCGGCCAGTCCGCACGGTGCAGACCCGGATGAGATGCCGGGCGTAATCCATTTGCCGACAGGTGATTACGACGACGGGCGACCGATGGCGGGTCCTCGCGCGCACAGCGACATCATCAACGCGCCGTCGGATTCCTGGCGAAACATCCTGGCGGTGATCACAGGCGATTCGTCAACTCTGCACAAAGCGGGTTGACCATTGGCAAGATTTGACGAATGGCGTCGCGCAGCACCCCCGTCGACGGGTTCCGATTGGCGTTCGGCCGACACGGGTCGCCTGGCGCACCACCCGTGGTGCTGCTGCACGGCTGGCCGGGCAACCGCCATGACTACCGCCGCGTCGTGCCGCTGCTGGCCGATGCCGCAGACGTGATCGTTCCCGATCTACGCGGCTTCGGCGGTTCCGACAAGCATGCGGTCGATGTGCGCCACTTCTACAGCGCCAGTGCACAGGCCAGCAGCGTGGTCGGACTCATCAACGAACTCGGACTGACCGACGTCGTGCTCGCCGGTTACGACGTCGGCAGCCGCGTCGCGCAGAGCGTGGCACGAATGTATCCCGAACTGGCCAAGGCGCTGGTGCTGTCGCCACCGCTGCCGGGCGCGGGTAATCGCGTACTCACCGCACGGGCACAACGCGAGTACTGGTATCAGGCCTTCCACCAACTACCGCTGGCCGAACGGCTGATCGACGGCAACCTCGACGCCGTGCGGGAATACCTGCGCCATTTCTGGCAGCACTGGTCCGGCCCGAATTTCCGTCTCTCCGAGGATGATCTGGACCGATTGGCGTCGGAATACGCGCTACCCGGATCGTTCATCGCGTCGATTGCCTGGTACCGCGCAGGCGCGGGCACGGTCGCCCAATCCCTCACCGAACTGCCGCCGGATCGGGCGATCAAGATCCAGCCCGTCACCGACGTGCTACTGCCGCAGCATGATCCGCTGTTCCCCCGTGCGTGGGCCGACCGGCTGACGGACTATTTCGTCGACGTCGCGGTGCACCCGGTCGACGAGGTAGGGCACTTCACACCCCTTGAGTGCCCGGAGGAGTTCGCCAGGCTCATTCTCGGCCGAGTTCGACCCAGCCCAGGCGTCGGCTGATCGCTTCGACCGCGGCTGACTTTCGAAGCCGCATCGCGGACCGGAGCAGAGATGAGGCTATCCGGGCGGTATTCCGACGTTGCGGATGCGCCGTTGCACAGCGACGATCTCACGAAGTCCGTCGCCCAGCAGGCTGCGATTCAGCGGCGAAAGTTCGGACATGGTGATCACATCGCCAGGGGTGTGACCGGACGCTATCTGGTCGACCTGATGCGCCATGCGCAGCCGTTGCAACATCAGGAAGACATCGCACAGTGTCTCCGCGTCGCGGTCGCTGATCGCGTCGGCCTGCGCTGCGGCGGCCAGCCGGGCAGGCGTCGATGCGGACGCGACACCGGCACTCAGTCCGCCCCAGCGCGCGAGGTTGACGATCGGCGTCACCGCGTGCTGTTTGAGGTTGAAGGTGCCGCCGCGCCGGGACAACACGTCGCGCAGCGACCGCGTCTTGACCCGCGCGGCCAGCGCATCGAGGCGCTGCAATCTCAGCGCGTCGGCATGTTCCTCGCGCATCCGCCGATAGGCGGCGGGAACCGTGTGCAGCGCCGCGTCGCCCCAGACGACACGCCCGTCGATGAGCAGTGACGACATCATCAGTCCCTGGCCGCGCAGCGGGTCCTCGAGCCAGCCCTCGGCCGCGACGAACCACTCCGAC
Source organism: uncultured Actinomycetota bacterium (assembly GCA_963813275.1). Lineage (GTDB taxonomy): Bacteria > Actinomycetota > Actinomycetes > Mycobacteriales > Mycobacteriaceae > Mycobacterium. The sequence continues at coordinate 2,433,369 of CAWEYH010000014.1, forward strand.
TGCGAACGCGAGAAGAGCGCCTCGTACGCGACGGCGCCGTTGCGGTCCGGCGGCAGGCCACAACCATCGAGGATCTCGTGGGTGCGAACGGCGATGGCCCGCAACTGCTCGCTCGCCGATGACATGTCGTCCCGCCACGACAGGGCGCTGTCGACGTCGGATGACGGCATCGCCTCCCGGCGGGCAACACTGCCGAGTGTCAGCCACGCGAATCCGTCGACTGCGGTGCCGGTTTCGGTGAGTGCCAGTTCGAGTGCCCTGCGCACCAGCCTGTCGATGACGACGGACAGGATTGCACTGGTCGCTGACGCCTTCGTGCCGTTGCGAAACAGGTCTGCGGCCACCCCGGTAACCCGCTGTCCGACTTTTTGCAGTTCGACTGCGTCGCCGGCCAGACCGATCGAGCGTCGCAGTGTGAAGCTCTGCCGCGCCGACGCGGCCAGCAGGTCGACCTCTTCCAGCACACCGACGACCTCACCGCGCGACGTCACGACCGGCATATGCCGCAGCCCGCACTCCAACATGTCCATCAGCACGGTCTCGGCGGTCAGATCCGCGGTGACCGTTCGAGCGGGCGCGCTCATCACATCGACGATCGGCGCGTCGATCGACACACCCGCGGTGACCACCCTGGTCCGCAGGTCGCGGTCGGTGAAGATGCCCAACTCGCCATCCGGCAGTCGGATCAGCGCATAGGAGACATGGTGTTCGGTCATCCGGCACACCGCATCGCGCACTGACGCGTCGGGGCCGACCAGCAGTACATCGCCGTGTACCAGTTCGCCGACTGGCCTGCTGTCGGTCGTCGGCGCAATCGTCGGCCGATCGGCACGACCGACGTTCCATGCCGTCGACGCCAGGAACGCCAGGCCCGCGGGGCGGGCGAACTGCGCCCGCACCATCGCACCCGGCAGCCGGATCAGTGTGCTCGGCACCGCGGCACGCGCCACGAACTCCATTCCGCCGCCGGTGAGCAGAGGGGTGTAGCCGAAGATGCCGCCTTCCTCGACGGTGTCGATCGTGGTGCCGTCGGCGCTTGCACGCAGCGTCACCTGTCCGGAGCGGACCATCCAGACGTCGTCGGGCACCCGAGTCGCGTAGTCGGCGATGACCGCCCCCGCAGGGAAGTCCACCAGCGTCGAGCCGGCCGCCAGATCGGAAATCTCACCGTCGGACATCGCCTGGAACGGTGTGTGCTCGCCCAGGAACGACTTCAGATCTACTGCAAGATCAGTGTTTTCGGATGAGATCGGCACACGTCTCCGCCATTGTCATCATCGTGATATTTGGGTTGGCCGAAGGCAGTGGGGGCATCGCCATCGGCTCGCGGGCCACCCGCGCCGCCAGCGGCGACTGCTCGGCGATGGTGCGGGCCAGCCCGATACCGGTCAGCATGATGTGGTCATCGTATCCTTTTGGATCCGGTGAAGTATCGCGGGTCAGACGCGGGACCGGCCGGGCCACCTCTTAGAACACCATGCCCAGGTCCTGATTCTGATGGCGAACGATCGGCCGATCCTGCCTCAACAGCCGACGTAGTTCACCGAGACGTTCACGGCGAGCCCACCGGTCGAGGTCTCCTTGTATTTCGAACTCATATCGCGTCCGGTGGCACGCATAGTGGCAATCACCTCGTCGAGGCTGACGCGGTGGGTGCCGTCGCCACGCAGGGCCATGCGCGCCGCGTTGATGGCCTTTCCCGCGGATATCGCATTGCGTTCGATGCACGGGATCTGAACAAGTCCGGCGATAGGGTCGCAGGTCAGTCCCAGGCTGTGTTCCATAGCGATCTCGGCAGCGTTCTCTACTTGTTCTGGTGTGCCGCCGAGGATTTCGCCGAGTCCGGCAGCGGCCATGGAGGACGCCGAACCCACCTCGCCCTGGCAGCCGACTTCGGCCCCGGAGATGGATGCCCGCTCCTTGTAAAGCGATCCGATCGCACCGGCGGTGAGCAGGAAGCGCACAGCCACATCATCCGGGTTGGATCTACCCGCATCGGTGTAGTGCACGGCGTAGTGCAACACCGCGGGGATGATGCCCGCCGCCCCGTTGGTTGGCGCGGTCACGATGCGGCCGCCCGAGGCGTTCTCCTCGTTGACAGCGAGCGCCACCAGATTCACCCAATCCTCCGCGAACCGCGGATCCCGTTGAGGATCCTCCTGATTGAGGCGCGTATACCACTGTCCCGCCCGCCGACGCACCTGCAGCGCACCGGGCAACAGCCCAGTGCGAGTGATACCGCGCTGCTCGCATTCCACCATCACGTCACGCAGATGAAGCAGCTTGGCGCGCACCTCCCCGACGCTGCGCGTGCGGCACTCGTGCGCGAGCATCACCTCGCTGATCGACCTGCCCGTGCCGGATGCGAGCCTGAGCAACTCCACGGCCGAAGAGAACGCCCCGTCATCCTCGTCGCCGACGGCTGGTTCCGCGGCTCCGTCGCCCTCGGTGACGACGAATCCGCCTCCGACTGAGAAGTACGTCTGCCGATGGAGCGTGCTGTCGTCGGCGGCATATGCGGTGAGCGTCATGCCGTTGGGATGGAAATCCAGCATCGTCCGGGGATAGAGCGCGATGTCGTCCTCGGAGAGGGCGATGGGAACTCGCCCGCCGAGCGTGACCTTGCCGGTGCTGCACAGCCGCTCGCGCCCGGATTCCATCTCTTCGGACTCGATGGTTTCCGGACGGTACCCCTCGAGCCCGAGCAGGACCGCGGGCAGCGTGCCGTGACCGCGGCCCGTCGCCGCGAGCGACCCGTACAACTCGACCCGTACATCGACAACGCGGACGAGTACCCCCGCGGCCTCGAGTTCATCGACAAAGTTCGCAGCCGCCCGCATCGGGCCGACGGTATGCGAACTCGACGGACCGATGCCGACCTTGAAAAGCTCGAACACACTGATCGTCACGGAAAATCCCTCCGGCTACAGCTGCGGGTAGAGCGGATAACGCTCGGCGAGGTCGCCGACTGCGCGAGCCAGCTTCGCGGTGTCCGCGTCCGGCGCGGCGATCAGGCACTGTGCGATCAGATCGGCCACGACAGCGAAGTCCTCGGCTTGGAAGCCGCGCGCCGCGAGCGCCGGCGTGCCGATGCGCAGACCCGACGTCACCATCGGAGGGCGAGGATCGAACGGAACCGCATTGCGGTTCACCGTGATTCCGATCGCCGCCAACCGGTCCTCGGCCTGCTGTCCGTCGATCTCCGCGTAGCGCAGGTCCACCAGCACGAGGTGCACGTCGGTACCACCGGTGAGCACCGTAATTCCTGCGTCGCGGACGTCGGGCTCACCGAGCCGCTCGGCGAGCGCCTTGGCGCCGTCGATGCAGCGCCGCTGACGATCAACGAAATCGGGCTGGGCTGCCATCTTGAAGGCCACGGCCTTGCCCGCGATGACATGTTCCAATGGCCCGCCTTGCTGACCCGGGAAGACCGCCGAGTTGAGCTTCTTGGCGATGTCCTGCTCGTTGGTCAGAATGATTCCGCCACGCGGTCCGCCGAGCGTCTTGTGCGTGGTCGACGTAACCACATGGGAGTACGGCACCGGTGAGGGGTGCAGACCCGCTGCGACCAGGCCCGCGAAGTGAGCCATGTCGACCATGAGGTAGGCGCCGACCTCGTCGGCGATTTCTCGGAAGCGGGCAAAGTCTTGGTGGCGTGGGTAGGCCGACCAGCCCGCGATGATCATCTGGGGTCGATGTTCGCGGGCAGCCTCGGCTACCTGGTCCATGTCGATCAAGTAGTCCTCGGCGGACACTCCGTAGGCGGCAACCTGATACAGCTTGCCCGAGAAGTTCAATCGCATTCCGTGCGTGAGGTGGCCGCCGCAGTCGAGCGAGAGGCCGAGGATGGTGTCGCCGGGCTTGATCAATGCGTGCATGACCGCGGCGTTGGCCTGCGCACCGGAATGTGGTTGCACGTTGGCGAATTTCGCTTCGAACAGGGCCTTGATTCGATCGATCGCCAGCTGTTCGATGACGTCGACGTGCTCGCAGCCCCCGTAGTAGCGCCGGCCCGGATAGCCCTCCGCGTACTTGTTGGTGAGCACCGAACCCTGAGCCTGCATAACCGCAAGCGGTGCGTGGTTCTCCGAGGCGATCATTTCGAGGCCGCTGCGCTGGCGTTCGAGTTCCTTGCCGATCAGCTCGGCAACTTCGGGATCGAAATCGCCGAGGCGTTCGTCCAGCACGCTCATGGAGATGCTCCGTTCGTTGGGGTCGAAGTCCTGAATACCAGATTGGCTGTAACTGATATATCAGATTGTGACCGGCATCATAGCTGGCCGTCGCTTCGGCGGTCAAGGCTCCGGCTGAGCACCGCACGACCTGCGAATTTGATTTCACTATTCCACTTGACAGCGACATGCTGGCGGTTCAATCTGTTGCATGTAGAGGGTTCTATTGCGTGATACGCAACGTCACCGTTGCTGGGCGAGAGGCCGAGCCTTTGGCAGAACACCTGAATCTGTACATCGCGGGTGAATGGTGTCCTGCGCTCGACGGGGCTCGCCGCGAAATCCGATGTCCGGCGGACGGCGAGTTGGTCGCGACAGCCGCGGAGGCATCCACCGGGGACACGCATGCCGCTATCGCCGCGGCGCGCGAAGCCTTCGACGCGGGCCCGTGGCAGCACACCCCGGAGCGCGAACGGGCGGACGTCTTGAGGCGCACCGCCGATCTGATCGACCGCGACCGCAAGGATTTCGCTCGCGCCGAGGCGCTCGACACCGGCAAGCGGATCGTCGAAGCCGAGTACGACATGGATGATGTCGTGGCGTGCCTGCGCTACTACGCAGGCGTCGGCGGCACGGAGGCCGGGCGAGTTGTGGACACCGGCAGGCCCGATGCGATCAGTCGCATCGTCTACGAGCCGATCGGCGTCTGCGGGCTGATCACTCCGTGGAACTACCCGCTGCTGCAAGCGATTTGGAAGGTCGCACCGGCGCTGTTGGCAGGCAATACCTTCGTGCTCAAGCCGAGCGAGCTGACGCCCTCAACCGCGGTTCTTCTGGTGCGGGCATTGGAGGAAGCGGGCCTGCCCACCGGCGTCGCCAACCTGGTTCTCGGTGCCGGGGCCGCCGCCGGCGCGCCGTTGTCGGAGCACCCGGACGTGGACATGGTCTCGTTCACCGGCGGTGTCCCGTCGGGCACCCACGTGATGGCCGCTGCCGCAACGACCGTGAAACGCGTCGCACTGGAACTCGGCGGCAAGAACCCCAACGTGGTCTTCGCCGACGCCGACTTCGAGACCGCGGTGGACTTCGCGCTCACCGCGGTGTTTTTGCATTCGGGGCAGGTGTGTTCGGCGGGTGCCCGCCTGATCGTCGAGCAGTCGCTACACGAGCGGTTCGTCGACGAAGTTGTCGCGCGTGCTGAACGGATCACGCTTGGCGGGCCATTCGATCCGAACGCCGAGACCGGTCCGCTGATCTCGGCCGCACACCGCGACAAGGTGGAGGCATACGTAGCCGCGGGGCTGGCCGAAGGCGCGGTGCTGCGCTGCGGCGGCCACCGACCGGACGACCCTCGCCTTCGCGATGGCTTCTTCTATCCCCCAACTGTTCTGGACGGCTGCCATTCAGGCATGTCGGTGACGAAGGACGAGTCGTTCGGCCCGGTGCTGACCGTCGAGACATTCACCGACGAAGACGACGCGGTACGTATCGCCAACGACACCGACTACGGGCTGGCAGGCGCGGTCTGGACCCAGGACGCCGGTAGGGCGCAGCGCGTCGCACACCGGCTGCGGCACGGGACGATCTGGATCAACGACTACCACCCCTACGTGCCGCAGGCCGAATGGGGCGGGATGAAGCGCTCCGGCAACGGCCGCGAACTCGGCCGGGCCGGTCTCGACGAATACCGCGAGATCAAGCACATCTGGCAGAACACCAACCCACGACCCGAGCGGTGGTTCCGGGGATAGCGCCCGGCCCGCCGCACGCCGATTGACCGACAGCCCAACTAGTGAGGAGATTCTGGTGGCCATCCACACCGAGAGCGCACCCACGGCGGTAGTCGCCCCGCCCAGCCCTGGCCGCAGCGATGCGGAGCTCAGTGTCGATGGACTGTGGAAGGTCTTCGGCGCCAAGGCTTCCGACATCGCGTGCGACGAGAGCATGGAGAGGCTGAGCGTCCAGGACATCAAGAAGAAGACGGGGTGCGCGGTCGCCGTGCGCGACGTCAGCTTCGACGTCGGCTGTGGCGAGGTGTTCGTCGTGATGGGCCTGTCCGGTTCCGGCAAGTCCACGCTTGTGCGATGCCTGACGCGGCTGATCGAGCCGACAAAGGGCAAGGTGGTATTCCAGGGCACCGACATCACGGCCGCGGATGAGAAAGCGCTGCGGGATCTGCGCCGCCGCAAGGTATCCATGGTCTTCCAGCATTTCGGTCTGCTGCCGCACCGGCGGGTGCTCGACAACGTCTCGTACGGCCTCGAGGTCCGTGGCACCGACAAGAAGGACCGGATGAAGCGCGCCGGCGAAGTCACCGAACTGGTCGGGCTGGCCGGATACGAGAACTCCTACCCGGATCAGCTGTCCGGTGGCATGAAGCAGCGAGTCGGGCTGGCACGCGCGCTGGCCAGCGATCCGGACATGCTGCTGTTCGACGAGCCTTTCTCGGCCCTGGATCCACTGATCCGGCGCGACATGCAGAACGAGGTGATCCGGCTGCACCACGAGATGGGCAAGACGATGGTGTTCATCACCCACGACCTGTCCGAGGCGCTCAAGCTCGGGGACCGGATCCTGATCATGCGCGACGGAGCGATGGTCCAGGTAGGCACCGGTGACGAGCTCGTCGGCGCCCCGGCCGACGACTATGTCCGCGAATTCGTCAGCGACGTACCACGTTCGCGGGTGCTGACCCTGAAATGGATAATGCGCGAGAAGCGCCCCGAAGATCCGGTTGACGGCCCAGAGATGGCTCCGGACACCGTGATTCGCGATGCCGTGGACCCGGTGCTCGCCGCCGAAAAGCCGATTAAGGTGGTCTCGGACGGCAAGTTACTGGGCATCGTCGGCCGGAGTGAGATCCTCGCGGTGATCGGCAAGGTCGACGAGGGCGGTGCGTGATGGCCACCATCGCGGCAGACGCACCCCCGGCACCGCGAGCGCCGGAGGCACAGCCGAAGACGTCGTGGTTCTCCGAACGCGGGCCTGTGCAGTTCATCGCGGCCATCGGCGCGGTACTGGGTGTCTGGATCGTGCTGTTCTCGCTGCTGCACGGACGCAACACCCTCGCCCTCGCCCCGGCCGACACCAAACCGCTGCATGTCTGGCTCTCAGACCTGCAGACCTCGATCGGCGAGGGCCGAAATACCAACCCGCTCTTCACGTATTTCTTCAATCCGATCCGGTCGGTGATCGACGCGTTCGCCACCGCGATCCAGGACCTGATCGCGCATCCGGTCGACGGGCGACCCGTCCCCTACATCGGCTGGCTCGGTGTCGTCGTGTTGTTCACGGTCCTAGCCTGGGCGCTCGGCAACTGGAAGGTCGCGCTGCTGACGCTGTGCGGCTTGTTGTTCATGGGCCTGCAGGGCCTGTGGCAGGAGAGCATGGAGACGCTGGCGCTGACAATTGCGGCGGTCGCGATATCACTGCTCATCGGAATTCCGCTGGGCATCTGGGCGGGAATGTCGGATGGCTTCAATCGCCTGATCACCCCCGTGCTGGATTTCATGCAGATACTGCCGTCGTTCGTCTACCTCGCACCGCTGACGCTGGCATTCCTGATCGGCCCGGCCGCTGCCGTGATCGCGACGGTGATCTATGCGGCTCCCCCGGTCATCCGGCTCACCGCGCACGGCATTCGGTCGGTGCCGCAGGAGTCGCGTGAGGCGGTCGAGTCGCTGGGCGCGACCCGAATCCAGGAGCTGTTCGGTGCACTGCTGCCAATGGCGAAACGCACCATCGTGCTCGGCATCAACCAGACCATCATGGCCGCGCTGGCGATGGTGACCATCGCCGCGCTGATCGCCGCACCGGGCCTCGGCCAGGTGGTGGTCCAGGCGTTGTCGACCCAGGACGTCGGCACCGCATTCAACGCCGGTCTGGCCATCGTGTTGTTGGCCATCATCCTGGACCGGACCACCACGGCCGCGAGCGAACGCGTGGAGACCCAACGGCGAAAGTCGGCCGAGCCCAACAAATATCGGCGTCCCGCGATCGCGATCGGTGCCGTTGTGACGGCGATCGCGATCTGGCTGTCTTACACCTACCAGCTGGTGGCGATCTTCCCATCGTCGTTACAGATCGGGTCAGCTCACATCGGGCTCGATGTTGGCACACATATCATCAACGTCGCGAATTCCGTGACCAATTGGGCGCAAACCAGCTTCTCCGGGGTGACCAATGGCATCAAGGACGTGGTCACCGCGTGGGCACTTGATCCGTTGCAGACGCTGCTTGACAGCTCGCCGTGGTGGCTCACCTTCGCGGCGATCACCGCGATCGCGGCAATCATCGGGGGCCGGGTGTCCGCGCTGATCACGGCCGTGTGCCTGGGCTTGATCGCTTGGCCACTCTGGCTGTGGCAGGACACCATGGACACCCTGGCCGCGGTGCTGGTGGCCACGGTGATCGTCGTCGCTCTCGGGGTCGTGGTCGGCGTCTGGATGGGCCGCAGCCCTACCGCGGACAAGATTGTGCGACCGTTCCTCGACGCCGCGCAGACCATGCCGTCATTCGTGTACCTGGTGCCGTTCCTGGCGTTGTTCTCGGCGTCGCGGTTCACCGGCATCGTGGCGGCGATCGTCTACGCCGCCCCGGTGTCGATCAAGATCATGGCAGACGGGATCCGCGGGGTGTCGCCCGAAACCGTCGAGGCGGCCCGTTCGGTGGGGTCGAGCACCTGGCAGGTGATCAGCAAGGTGCAGCTGCCGATGGCGGTGCGTTCGCTGACGCTCGCGACCAACCAGGGCCTCATATATGTGCTCTCCATGGTCGTCGTCGCGGGTCTGGTCGGCGGCGGCGCGCTCGGCTACCTCGTGGTGGCCGGCTTCGCGCAGACCAGCCTGTTCGGCAAGGGCTTGGCGGCAGGTCTGGCGATCGTGCTGCTCGGCACGATCCTCGACCGCACGACCGCGGCCGCATCGAAACGGATAGGACGGACAAGCGAATGAGACGGATTGCCATAGCGGCGGTCGCCGCGGCGCTCTTGCTGCTGATATCGGGCTGCAACGCCACCAAGGTGTCGGACCTGCAAAGCCGCGGTCAGCTGAAGCCAGGCAGCAGGCCGTGCGGCACCTTCAACCTGGCCATCAACTCGTGGGTCGGCTACGAGGCCAATGCCGCAGTGATCACGTATCTGGCGGAGAACGTGTTGGGCTGCGTGGTGAAGCAGAAACACATCGCCGAGCAGGTTTCCTGGCAAGGCATGTCTACCGGACAGGTGGACGCGATCCTGGAGAACTGGGGTCATGACGACCTGCGGAAGCAGTACATCGACGTGATGGGCGTCGCGCAGAGCGCAGGCTCCACCGGAATCAACGGGCAGATCGGCTGGTACGTGCCGCCGTGGATGGTCGAGCAGTACCCGGACATCACCGATTGGCGCAATCTGAACAAGTACGCGCACCTGTTCAGGACGTCCGAATCCGGCGACAAGGGGCAGCTGCTCGACGGGGATCCCGCCTACGTGACCAACGACGCCGCATTGGTGGCCAACCTGGGCCTGAACTACAAGGTGGTGCAGGGCGGCAGCGAAACGGCGCTGATCTCCAGCATTCGTCAGGCACAGCGACAGCGGACCCCGCTACTCGCGTACTTCTACTCGCCGCAGTGGTTGTTGAGTGAGGTACCCATGGTCAAGATCGATCTGCCGCCGTATACGTCGGGATGCGACGCCGATCCGGCCAAGATTGCCTGCGACTATCCGGCTTACGACCTGGACAAGATCGTCGCGACCAAGTTCGCCGAATCCGGCAGCCCGGCCTACACGCTGGTGAAGAACTTCCAGTGGACCGAGGAGGACCAGAACTCCGTCGCCCGTTCGATCGCGGTGGACGGGATGAGCGACGACGAGGCCGCCAAGAAGTTCATCGATGCACACCCGCAGCTTGTCGCCAAATGGCTGGCAGGCACCGGAGCGGAGAACGCGGCGTAGTCACGTGCTGAAAGTCGTGCGTGCGACGTCAAAACTCGCCGTCCGCGGCTCTTGACAAGGCCGGGCGATTTCCATCAGGCTGTTGCATATAGCGAATCACGTTTCGTAATCCGCTACAAATTAGCCATCCCGAGGAGGTCACGGTCGTGCTCGAAATCTGTCCACTCGCGGCCCTGCCCCGCGGTGAGGCGCGGCGGGTCGAAGCGGATCCACCGATTGCCGTCTTCCACACTGACGACGGGGAGGTGTTCGCGATCGACGACACCTGCACGCATCAGGACGCGTCACTCGCCGACGGCTGGCTGGAGGGCTGCGAGATCGAATGCCCGCTGCACGCCTCACGTTTCAACCTGCGCACGGGTGCGGTCGACGCGCCTCCCGCGAAGCTTCCTGTGCGCACACACAAGGTGGTCATGGTTGACGACATGATCAACGTCGTGCTCGACGATGCCCCGCCCAACCTCCCTCCAGGTGTCGCCACCCGCGCGGCGGGCGAGGCGGCGCAGTGAAAAGCATTGCGGTGGTTGGGGCGTCGCTGGCGGGGCTGTCGGCGGCCCGCGCGTTGCGCGCGCAGGGTTTCGACGGCGACCTGACGGTCATCGGCGGCGAGGCGCGGCGGCCTTACGACCGCCCCCCGCTGTCGAAGGAGTTCCTCGCCGGCGATGTCGGTGAGGACGCCTTGGCCCTTGAAGCCGACGACGATGACCTGAACGCGCAATGGCTGCTCGGCGTGCACGCGACCCGCCTGGACGCGGCTGCGGGCGCCGTTCACGTCGACGACGGAACCACGGTCCGCGCTGACGGCATCGTTGTGGCCACCGGTGCGCGGGCCCGGACATGGCCCGCCTCAGCGCGCCTCGCCGGAGTACACGTGCTGCGCACGGTTGACGACGCCATCGCCCTTCGCCGCGAACTGCGACCGGGCGCACGGCTTGCGGTGATCGGCGCAGGTTTCATCGGGGGCGAAGTCGCTTCGACCGCAGCGAAAATGGGGCTGGACGTGACGGTGGTCGAGGCCGCGCCGGCGCCGCTGGCCGGCCCGCTGGGCGTGCGGCTCGGGGCGGCGGTGGCACGGCTGCACACGGAGCATGGCACGAGGCTGTTGTGCGGGGCCCCGGTCGGGGATCTCACGGGCAGGGACCGAGTCACCGGCGTGCAGTTGGCCGACGGGCGTCGCCTGGCCGCCGACGTCGTCCTGGTCGGCATCGGAGCTGTCCCGAACGTCGAGTGGCTGCGCGACAGCCCGCTCGAACTGTCCAACGGCGTCGTATGCGACGAGGGCGGGGCAACGTCGATGCCGAATGTGGTCGCCGTGGGCGACTGCGCGGCCTGGCATGAACCGTGTGTCGGCTGTCCGCAACGCGTCGAACATTGGACAGGCGCGTTGGAGCGCCCCGCCATCGCGGTCGCCACGTTGCTCGCCGGTGGCCGGCACAACGGCGTGCCGGCCAAACCCCCGTACTTCTGGTCCGACCAGTACGGCCGCCGTATCCAGTTCGCCGGCATCGCAGCGCCCGGCGACCAGATCAGCCTCGAGGTGGGCACGCTGCACGACGCAAGTTTCCTGGCCGTATATCGCCGCAGGGGTGAACCGGTCGCCGTGCTCGGCGTAGACCAGCCGCGGTTGTTCACTCGCTTGCGACGCCAATTGGCCGCCGTGCCGGTTCCAGCCTGACTCCCCTATCCATATCCGCGCGGCACAGCAGAGGAGAGATCGCAATGACCGTGGTCGGCCTGCCGGAGAGCCTTATCTCGACGCTGCCCGGCAGTTATTACACCGACGCCAACATCTTCGCGATGGAACAGGCGTCGATCTTCGAGTCGATGTGGTTCTGCGCCGTGCGGGCCGACGACCTCGACAAGCCCGGAGGGTTCAAGACCGTGCAGGTCGGACGCGAGAGCGTGCTGGTCACGCGGTCCCGCAGCGGCGAGGTGCGCGCCTTCTTCAACGTCTGCCGGCATCGCGGCGCGCAGTTGTGTACCGACGACAGCGGTGAAGTCAAGCGCGCCTTCCAATGCCCTTACCACGCGTGGACTTACGACCTCGACGGCAAGCTGGTGGCCGCGCCGAACCTGACCAAGATGCCCGACATCGACCGGGTCGAGTACGGTCTGCGCCGCATCGCGGTGCAGGAGTGGCTGGGCTACGTCTGGGTGTGCCTGGCCGATACCCCACCGTCGTTCGATGACACGGTCCGCAAGGATGTCAGTGATCGGCTGGGCAGCATCGAAGCGATCGACCACTACGACGTCGCACATTTGCGCGTCGGTCGCCGGATCCGCTACGACGTCAAGGCGAACTGGAAGCTCATCATCGAGAACTTCATGGAGTGCTACCACTGCGCCACGATCCATCCGGAGCTGACCGAGGTACTGCCCGAGTTCGCCGACGGGCTGGCGGTGCAGTACCACGTCGGGCACGGCGCCGAATTCGGCGAGCACGTAGAAGGATTCACCATCGACGGCTCGGCGGGTCTCGACCAGATCCCGAGCGTAGCCGAAGACCAGGACCGGCGTTACTACGCGATCACGATCAAGCCGCAGGTGTTCGTCAACCTGGTGCCTGACCATGTGATCCTGCACCGGATGTTTCCGCTCGCCGCGGACCACACCGTCGTCGAGTGTGACTGGCTGTACCTTCCCGAGGTGGTGGACTCCGGCAAGGACCTCAGCAACTCGGTGGCGTTGTTCCACCGGGTCAATCAGCAGGACTTCGCCGCATGTGAGCGCTGCCAGCCGGCGATGAGTTCACGTACCTACCGAGACGGCGGGGTGCTGGTGCCCAGCGAGCACCACATCGGCGACTTCCACAACTGGCTGCAGGCAAAGCTGACGACATGACCCCGCCAGTCTGGTCAGTCGAGGTGGCCCATCCGGTGACCGATCGCCGCCGCGGCGGCGACAACATCGGAGACCACCTCGCGCATCCGCTCCTGGGTGAATCGATAGACTGGACCCGAAACACTAAGCGCCGCAATAACACTGCCAGTGTGATCCCGAACCGGCGCAGCGACGGCGGTGAGCCCTTCTTCAAGTTCCTCAATGGAAAACGCGTACCCGTCGCGCGCGGCCGCCTCGAACTGTGCCTCGAGTTCCCGTTGCGACGTGATCGTGTGGGGAGTCAGTTTGACAAGCCCCGACGATTCCAACATGTTGCGGCGCTCGTCCGGCGTCATGTACGCGAGCAGGACCTTGCCGCTGGAAGTGGCATGCAACGGTGTCAGCTCACCGACCCAGTTGTGGGTAGCGACGGTGCTCGGGCCACGCGCCTGATCGATATTGACGACGAAGTGCGACCGCCGCACGGCGATGTTGACGGTCTCACCGAGCTGCGCGGCGAGCTGTTCGCAGATCCCACGCGACTGTTGGGTTACATCCAGTTGGCCGGGCACCGCATTGGCCAGCCGCAGGATGCCGAAGCCAAGGCGATACTTTCCACGCTCCTGGGTCTGCTCGACCAGTTCGCGTTCCTCGAGCGCAGCGAGCAACCGGAACGCCGTCGACTTGTGGACACCGATGTCTGCGGCGACCTCGCTGACGCCGGCCTCACCACGTTGGGCCAGGATTTCCAGCACGCTGACGGCGCGGTCGACCGACTGCACACCCCCAGCGTTCTCACCTCGCGGGTTGCTCATAACGCAACTATACGAGATGTCGTTGCATATAGAGAAACCTGGTGCGTATCACGCTTCGCAGCAATAGCCATTTCCCACGATCCGCAGGAGGAAACAGATGGCCGGTAAAGATTTTGCGCGGTACGACTTCGTGATCGTCGGCGGCGGATCGGCAGGATGCGCGCTCGCCAACCGGCTTTCGGCCGACCCGGCCAATAAGGTTCTGGTTCTGGAAGCGGGCCGCAACGATTCGCTGTGGGACGTGTTCGTGCACATGCCCGCGGCGCTGCCTTTCCCCATCGGAAGTCGTTTCTACGACTGGAAATACGAGTCCGAACCAGAGCCGCATATGAACGGACGCCGTATCTACCATGCCCGCGGCAAGGTGCTCGGCGGCTCCAGTTCCATCAACGGGATGATCTTCCAGCGCGGCAACCCCATGGACTACGAGCGCTGGGGCGCGGACCCCGGCATGGGTGACTGGGATTTCGCCCATTGCCTGCCGTACTTCAACCGGATGGAGAACTGTCTGGCCGCCGCGCCGGACGACGCTTACCGCGGACACGACGGTCCGCTCGCACTGGAGCGCGGACCGGCGACCAATCCGTTGTTTGAGGCGTTCTTCACGGCGGCCGAGCAGGCCGGATACCCCCGCACCGATGATGTAAATGGTTACCGGCAAGAGGGTTTCGCGAAGTTCGATCGCAACATCCGCAATGGCCGGCGGCTCTCAGCCGCCCGCGCCTACCTGCACCCCGTGATGCGTCGACCGAATCTGGACGTGGTCACCCGGGCGTTCGTCGAACGGGTGATCTTCGACGGCAAGCGGGCGGTTGGCGTCGAGTACAAGCATCTGTTCGGCGGCACCAAACGGGTCAGCGCCGGCCATGTCGTGCTGTGCGGAGGGGCGATCAACAGCCCGCAGCTGCTACAGCTCTCCGGAGTCGGCAACGCCGCCGATCTTAAGACACTCGGCATCGACGTCGTGCACGACCTACCCGGTGTCGGCGCGAACCTTCAGGACCATCTCGAGGTCTACATCCAATACGCCTGCAAGCAACCGATATCCATGCAGAAGTACCTGAAGTGGCGGTACCGGCCGTGGATCGGCGCCAACTGGTTGTTCCTGCGCCGTGGCCCCGGCGCGACAAACCATTTCGAGGGCGGCGGCTTCGTCCGGAGCAACGACAACGTCGCCTACCCGAACCTGATGTTCCACTTCCTGCCGATCGCGGTCCGCTACGACGGCTCATCGCCCGAAGGCGGCGACGGCTATCAGGTGCACGTCGGCCCGATGTACTCCGATGCGAGAGGCAGCGTGAAGATCACCAGCCGGGACCCGAAAGTGCATCCGGCGCTGAGGTTTAACTACCTGTCCACCGATCAGGACCGACGCGAATGGATCGAGTCCATCCGGGTGGCGCGTGGGATCCTCAACCAGCCCGCGATGGCTCCGTACAACGGCGGGGAGATTTCGCCCGGCCCGAGCGTGGAATCCGACGAGCAGATCCTCGAGTGGGTTGCGCGCGACGCCGAAACCGCGCTGCACCCGTCCTGCACGGCCAAGATGGGTACGGATGCGATGTCGGTCACCGATCCGCAGACGATGGGCGTGCACGGCGTCGAGGGCCTGTCGGTTGTCGACGCATCGGTCATGCCGTATGTGACCAACGGCAATATCTACGCCCCGGTGATGATGGTCGCCGAGAAGGCCGCGGACCTGATTCTCGGCAACCAGCCGCTGGCGCCCGCAACGGTGTCGTTCTACCGCCACCAGCCCAAGCAGCAGGCCAGCGATCCGGAGGCGGCCCGCCGCAGCTGAGGCCCCGCGGCATCTGCATCTGCTGATTTGGCAGCTCAGCTGCCGCGCGCGATCCACTCTGCGAGGTGCGGGGCCTCGGCGTCGATCGTGGTGTCATCACCGTGCCCGGTGTGCACAACCGTCTCCCCCGGCAGCGTGAGCAGCCGGGAGCTGATCGAGTCGATGATCGTCGAGAAGTCCGAATAGGACCGACCCGTAGCGCCGGGGCCGCCTTGGAAGAGGGTGTCACCGGAGAACACCGCGCCCAAGGCCGGTGCATACACACACACCGAGCCAGGCGAGTGTCCCGGTGTGTGTATCACCCGAATCTCGATACCCGCCAAGGTGATTCGCTGGTTGTGGGCGAGCGGCGAATAGTCCACCGAGGGGTGCGTCTGCTTCCACAGCAACTCGTCGTCCGGGTGCAGGAGAATCGGCGCTTCGAATTGCACTGCGAGTTCTGGCGCCACGGTGACGTGGTCGTTGTGCGCGTGCGTACAGAGGACCGCGACGACGTTGCGATCGCCGACGGCATCGATGATCGGCTGCGCGGTGTGCGCCGCATCGACGACGAGTACCTCGGTGTCGTCGCCGACGAGCCAGATGTTGTTGTCGACGTCCCAGCAGCCGCCGTCGAGACAGAACTGTCCGGACGTGACAACCCGGTCGATGCGCGGGCTCACAGCACGACCACCGAGCGCAGTACCTCGCCGCGATGCATGGTCGCGAACGCCTCTTCGACCTGGTCCAGTTTGACGCGCTCGCTGACGAATTTCTCCAGCGGCAGACGGCCCTGCTGGTAGAGGTCCACGAGCGCAGGGAAATCACGCTCCGGCAGGCAGTCGCCGTACCACGACGACTTCAATGACCCTCCGCGGGAGAAGAAGTCGATCAGCGGCATCTCGAGCTTCAGGTCGGGCGTCGGGACTCCGACCAGCACGACGGTGCCTGCGAGATCGCGCGCGTAGAACGCTTGCTTCCAAGTCTCCGGGCGGCCCACCGCGTCGACGACGACGTCGGCACCGAAGCCGCCGGTAAGGTCCTGGACCGCCTCGATCGCGTCCGTCTTAGACGCGTCGATCGTGTGCGTCGCACCCAATTCGGTTGCCCACTGCAGCTTTTTCGGGTCGCGATCGATGGCGATGATCGGCGAGGCGCCGGCCAGACTCGCGCCGGCGATCGCGGCGTCACCCACCCCACCGCAGCCGATCACCGCGACGGAATCGCCGCGCGAGACGTTGCCGGTATTCATCGCGGCGCCGAGGCCGGCCATCACACCGCATCCGAGTAACCCGACAACGGCGGGGTCGGCGTTCGAGTCGACGCGGGTGCACTGGCCCTCGTGCACGAGGGTTTTGTCTGCGAATGCGCCGATGCCGAGCGCGGGGGTCAACTCCGTTCCGTCGGAGAGGGTCATCGGCCGGCTGGCGTTGAAGGTGTCGAAGCAGTACCAGGGCCGACCCCGGCGGCAGGCCCGGCAGCTCCCGCAGACAGCGCGCCAGTTCAGCACGACGAAGTCGCCGAGCTCGACGTGGCTAACCGCGCTCCCCGCCTGTTCAACGATGCCGGCCGCCTCGTGGCCGAGCAGGAACGGAAATTCGTCGTTGATGCCGCCGTCACGGTATGTCAGATCGGTGTGGCACACCCCGCATGCCTGGATCCGTACGACCACGTCGTGCGGGCCGGGATCGGGGATGGTGATGTCGACGAGCTCGACGGGAGCGCCCTTGCTGCGCGCGATGATCCCCTGGACCTGCTGTGGCATGTGAAGCCCTCTCTGTGTCGTAATGAAGATGGGACGAGCTTGTAGGAGGTTGCGCGACTACTGGCGCGTCGACGACGCGCCCTGTCCGCTGTCTAGAGCCTCACAGCACCAGGCACAACCGGTACGCGTCGAACACCGCCGCGTGAATGTTTCTGCTGGCCACCGCATCTCCGACGCGGAACAACTGATAGCGACCGTCCGGATTGCGCTGCACCTGCTGTGGTCTGAGATCGAGCAGGGCCTGTTGGTCCACCTCGCCGAGATTCGATGAGCCCGGTACCAACGAGAAGTACAGCTCATCCTGAGCAAGCGTGCCGTGTTCGACGACCACCTGATCGACCATGCGTTGACGTGTCGCGTGCGCATATTCGTTGTAGAGGTCGACCTCGAGGCGACCGTCCTTGCGCCGCACGGCGGTCAGGCGTTCGTTGAGGGTAACTGACACGTTGTGCTCAGCGAAAACCTTGAAGTATCCCGGATAATTGACGCCGCCGACGTCGGGTGCCAAAGTTCTTTCCGGAGTGACGAATTCGACGTCCACACCGGCCCGGGCAAGCACCTCGGCGGCATCCAGGCCGGGGTGTCCCCCGTTGTCGTCGAAGAGCAAGACCTTACCCTTCGCCTTGAACGAACCGCTGAGCACATCCCATCCGTCCGAGACCAGATGCGCTCCCTCGCGCAGGAATTCGGTGTTCGGGATGCCACCGGTCGCGACCACCACCACATCCGGATCTTCGGCGAGCACTTCGTCGGCCTCGGCGTAGGTGTTGTACCGGACATCGACGTCGACGTGTTTGCACTCAGCCAGCCGCCAGTCGATGATCCCGATCAAGTCCCGCCGCCGCGGTGACGAGGAGGCAAGCCGGATCTGGCCGCCTGCGGCGTCGCTGGCCTCCAGCACGACCACTCGATGCCCCCGGACGCCGAGCACCCGCGCCGCCTCCAGCCCGGCCGGCCCGGCACCGATCACTACGGCCTTGCGCGGTGTCCCTGTGGCCGCCGGCACGTGGTGGGGCAACCGGTGCTCACGACCTGTCGCGGGGTTGTGGATGCACTTGGCGTCGCGGGCCTGGTAGATCTCGTCCAGGCAGTAGCTGGCGCCCACGCAGGGCCGGATCCGGTCCTCTTCTCCCGCTTGGATTTTCGCGACGATGTGCGGATCGGCGATGTGCGCACGGGTCATTCCGACCAGGTCGAGCAGTCCGTCGCGGATCGCGTGCCGGGCTGTCGCCACGTCATTGATCCGGGAGGCGTGCATCACCGGCACTCCTACCTCGCGCTTGATTTCGCCGGCGAACTCCAGATGCGGCGCGACGGGTGTGCCCATCGGCGGGATGACCCGCGACAGTGCTTCGTCGCTGGCCATGTATCCGCGAATGACGCTGATGAAGTCGATGCCCTCGGGGACGACCCGCTGCGCGACCGCAAGCGCCTCCTCGCGGCCGAGGCCTCCCGGCATCTCTTCGTCGAAGGACATCCGGATGCCGACGATGAAGTCGGGGCCTGCGGCCTCACGCACGGCACGAATCACTCGAAGCGGGAAGCGCAGGCGGTCCTCGAGGCTGCCGCCGAACTCGTCGTCGCGGTGGTTTGTCAGCGGAGACCAGAATGCATCAAGAAGGTGGGTGTAGGCCTCGATTTCGATCCCGTCCAGGCCGGCCTCGCGGCATCGGGAAGTAGCGTCGGCGTAGGCCTGCACGATGCGGTCCAAGTCCCATTCCTCGGCCACCTTCGGGAAGGCTCTGTGCGCGGGCTCGCGTAACGGCGAGGGATAGACCACTGGCAGCCAGTCGCCGTCGTAATTGCTTGTCCGGCGGCCCAGATGCGTGATCTGACACATCACTGCCGCGCCGTGCTCGTGAACGCCGTAGGCCAGTTCCCGCAGCCACGGCACGATCTCGTCCTTGTAGACGTGGAGGTTTCCGAATGCGGCCGGGCTGTCCGGTGCGACAACCGCGGACCCTCCCATCATCGTCAGGCCGATGCCGCCTTTCGCCTTCTCCTCGTGGTAAAGGCGGTATCGCTCCTTGGGCATCCCGTCTTCGGTGTAGGACGGCTCGTGCGATGTACTGACGACGCGGTTTCGCAGCGTGAGGTTCTTCAGCTCGAAGGGCTGCAGCAACGGGTCAATGAGCTGGGGATTCATGGGCAATGCCTCTGTCACATCATCTTGGTCGAAACTGGACAAATTTGCGAGTGCATCAGAGCGTTCGCTCCGGGTTGTATTCCTCGGCCGCGTCGAGTAGCCAGCCCGCCAGATACCGGGCAAACGACGAGCGTACGAGGATGCGGTAGTCGGCTCCGCCGCCGTCGACGGTCAACAGGATGACACCCGCCTGGCCGAGCGTCGTCTGCGCGGCCGCTCCCCCGGTGAACACCCTGGGGTGCAGATCAAGCGCGCAGCCTTTGGCCAGCACGTCCCGGGTGTGCGAGCCGCGCAGCCTCAGCGTGGTGCGCTGCCCCGACACGTCGACCGCGGCGCCGCCGTGCGGCGACACGGTCTCGCGCAACCGTACTTCCAGATCTGGCCCAGCCAGCGAGGTGCCGGTCACCAGCCACTCGTCGGGACCCAGCCAAATCACCGTCGTATCAAAGTTGTTGGCGTAGGTGGACGCGGTGGTTGGCAGCTCGACGCCGAGCAATTGTGCGACCGCCGCGGAGCCGGGCCCGGACGGGTCGACACGCAGTTCGACCATCGTGACGAACGGTTCCTCAACGATCGCCACCGCATCCGGCAGCTGCGCGAACCTTTCGGCCCACACCTGTAGCGGGCTGGTGCGTTGCAACGTGTCAGCCATCTCGGCGTGCTCCTTCCGGGTCAACCAGCACCGAACCGGTCACTTCGACAGCGACGAGCGACCCGTCGACGGGCACGTGCAGCGTCTCGCCGATGCGGGCCTGGCCGGCCTTGACCAGTGCCAGCGCGAACGTGCGACCGAGCTCAGCGCTGCGATAGCTCGAGGTGACGTGGCCCAGCATCGGGACCGGCGGCGGCGGGAGCGCGTCGTCCTGGCAGAACTCGACGATCTGCGACCCCTCCGGCAGCCGGGTCACGCGATCGACCGGCAAGAGACCGACGAGCTGCTTGCGCAACGGGTTCTGGTTCTCCGGCCGGCTGAACGAGCGCTTCCCGATGAAGTCGAGCTTCTTCTTCGAGACGGCCCACGCCATGCCTAGATCGTGCGGGCTGACGGTGCCATCGGTGTCCTGCCCGATGATCGGATAACCCTTCTCGGCGCGCAGCACGTGCATGGTTTCGGTGCCGTACGGTGTGATGCCGTAAGGACGGCCGGCGGCCATCAGCCGCTCCCACACCGAGGGTGCGTGCCAGAAGTTGACGTTGACCTCGAACGCGAGTTCACCGGAGAAGCTGACCCGCGCGACCCGGACGGGCACGCCGTCGAGGCTGGTGTCACGCCACGTCATGAAGGGGAAGGCCTCGTTGGCGACATCGAGATCAGTGAACACCGCGCCGATCACGTCCCGCGACCGTGGCCCAACGACGGGAAACGTCGCCCAGTGATCGGTCACCGACGCCAGCGAAACCTGAAGCTGCGGCCATTCGGTCTGCAGCCATTCCTCCATCCAGTCGAGGATTTTCGCCGCACCGCCAGTGGTGGTGAAAGTAATGAACCGGTCTTCGGCAAGCCGCATCACGGTGCCGTCGTCGATCACCATTCCGTCGACGCCGCACATCACGCCGTATCGGATCGAGCCGACCTTCAGGCTGCTCATGAGGTTGGTGTAGATCCGGTCCAGCAGCTCGGCCGCGTCGCGGCCCGACACGTCGATCTTGCCGAGCGTGGAGCCGTCGAGGATGCCGACACCGTCGCGCACCGCGGCGCATTCGCGCAGCACGGCATCGTCCATGTCCTCGCCGGGGTGCGGGTAGTACCGCGGGCGTTTCCATTGGCCGACATCCTCGAACACCGCACCCTGCGCCACATGCCAGTCGTGCAGCGCCGTGGTGCGCTCGGGATCGAACAGAGAGCCCCGGTCGCGCCCGGCCAGCGCGGCGAACGCGACCGGGGTGTAGGGGGGCCGAAATGTGGTGGTGCCCAACACCTCGATGGGCACGCCGAGCAGTTCAGCGGTGACGCCCGAGGCGATCACCCCTGACGTCTTGCCCTGGTCGTGTGCGGTCCCGATCGTGGTGTAGCGCTTGATGTGTTCCACCGACCGCATGCCCGCGCCTACCGCCCGCGCCACGTCCGCGACTGTGGCGTCGCGCTGCACGTCGACGAACTGGTCCTGCTCACGGCCGGGCACGCGCCACAGCACCAGACCCGGGCTCGCGTCGTCGCCCGATGCCTCCGGAAGCGGGGCCGAACCTGCGAACGGCAGACCCAGCTCGGCCAGCGCCGTCCCGGCACAGTCCTGCCCCTCTCGCAGGCAACCGGCCAGATCCATAACGCCGTTGGCCGCGCCCGCAACGCTCACCCCGGCGAGGTGCTCGCCGGGGACGAAGCCGCCGAGGGCCTCGTCGTAGCGCAGCTTGCCGCGGGCCTGGCTGAACAGGTGTACCGCCGGATTCCAGCCGCCGCTCAACAGCAAGTTGTCACACGAAACCGCTTCGACGGCACCGACATTCACCCTGTCGAAATCGGCGACCAACGCGTGCGTGATGCGATCGGTGCCGCGGGTGCCGGTCACCACCGCGCCCGCGCGCACCGGGATGCCCCGTCGCTCGCACTCGCGCCGCAGCGCGTCGGGCACCTGCCGCGCGCGCGTCGACGACCGCCTCGATCTGCACACCCGCGTCGGCGAGGTCGAACGCAGCCGTGTAGGCGCTGTCGTTGGTGGTGAACACCACCGCCGCGTCGCCGACCAACACTCCGTAGCGATGCAGGAAGGTTCTTGCGCTGTGCGCCAACATGATTCCCGGCCTGTCGTTGTCCGCGAACACGATCGGGCGCTCGTGGGCTCCGGTCGCCACCACCACGTGGCGAGCGCGGATTCGCCACACCCGTTGGCGTGACTGCCGGGCCGGAGCGGCGGTGCCGAGATGGTCGGTGCGCCGTTCAAGGGCAAGGACGAAGCCGTCGTCATAGTGACCGAATGCGGTGGTGCGCTGCAGGTGTCGAACCTCGGGGTACGTCGCCAGCTCGGCGACGGCGGTCCGCGACCCAGTCGGTGGCGGCGGCCCCGTCGATCTGGTCGGTGCTGCCAAGCAGGGAACCGCCGGCCTCGGACTGCTCGTCGACAAGCGATCACCCGGGCGCCGGCGCGCGCGGCGGTCAGCGCCGCCGTCAGCCCCGCCGGTCCGGCGCCGACGACGAGCACGTCGGCGTATGCGTGCATGGCATCGTAGCGCGCGGAGTCGGCGATGTCGGCGAGGCGGCCCTGGCCGGGGAGGCCGCGGGCGACGAGGCCGTCGTGCAGTTCGATCGTCGTGGCCAGCAGCATCGGCTCCGGGAACGGCGCCTCGATCTGAACCAGCCCGCCGGTGTCCTCGGCCCAGGCCGCCGAGATTCCGCGTGGGCGACCGAGTTTGACGCTCGTCGCGACCTTGTGCACTCCGTGAGCGAGAAGCGCTGACGCGAGGGTGTCACCGGGGTGGCCGGTGAAAGTACGCCCGTCGAAGGTGAATTCGAGACGGCTGCCGCGGTCGATGCGGCCACCGGTTGGGGTGCGGTACCGGGCGGTCATGAGATCACCGGCTTCGGCTCGCCCATGCGGTACACACCGTGGAACTGATAGGTGGCGGTATCGCGCACGGCGTTGAACCAGCGACGGCACCCGGCGCTGTGACACCATCGTTCGGCGAACATGCCCTTGGGGTTGGCACGAAAGAACACGTAGTGAGCCCACTCTTCGTCGGTCAGCGTCGCCGGCTCCTCGGGGTAGGCGACGTGCGCCTGCCCGCCGTAATGGAACTCGGTTTCCTCCCGGTTGCCGCACCACGGGCATTGGATGAGTTGCATCGTTGCTCCAGCTTTCGTGTTTGGGCGATTCAGTGGGCGACCGCGGCGGCGCCGTGCTCGTCGACCAGCGCTCCGGTGACGAAGCGGTCGAGGCTGAAGGGAGCGACGTACGGGTGCGGCTCGTCGAGGGCGATGGTGTCGGCCATACACCAGCCGATGCCTGGTGTGGCCTTGAATCCTCCTGTGCCCCAACCACAGTTGAGGTACAGGTTGTCGATAGCGGGGTGCGGCCGACGATCGGCGAGGCATCCGGGGTGACGTCGACGATCCCGCCCCAGGTCCGCAGCAGATGCGCGCGGGCGAAAATCGGGAAGAGCTCGACGGCCGCGGCCATCTGCCGCTCGATGATGTGGAATGCGCCGCGCTGACCGTAGCCGTTGTAGGAGTCGATGCCCGCGCCCATCACCAGCTCGCCCTTGTGCGCCTGCGACACGTAGACGTGGACAGCATTCGACATCACGATCGTCGGGTGCACGGGTTCGAGTAGTTCGGACACCAACGCCTGCAGCGGATGGCTCTGCAGGGGCACGCGGAAGCCCAGCATGTCGGTGAGTACCGATGTGTGGCCCGCCGCACACATCGCGACCTGCCCCGCCGCAATGTCGCCGAGGGTGGTGCGCACACCGGTCACGCGGTCGCCGTCGGTGACGAAGCCGGTGACCTCGCAACCCTGCAGGAGGTCCACTCCCGCCGCATCGGCGCCGCGCGCGAAACCCCAAGCGACGTAGTCGTGTTTGGCGATTCCGGCGCGCGGTTGATAGGTCGCCCCGAGTACCGGGTAGCGCAGGTCGGCTGAGATGTTGACGATCGGGCAGAGCTTCTTGACCTCGTCCGGCTCCAGCCACTGGGCGTCGATCCCGTTGAGCACGTTGGCCTCGACTCGACGCACGCTGTCGCGCACGTCCTGCAGACTGTGCGCGAGGTTCAGCACGCCGCGTTGACTGAACAGGATCGGGTAGCCGAGGTCTTCCTCGAGGCCCTCCCACAGCTTCAGGGAGTGCTCGTAGATCTGCGCACTTTCGTCCCACAGATAGTTTGACCGGATCAGGGTGGTGTTGCGGGCCATGTTGCCGCCGGCGAGCCAGCCCTTCTCGAGCACCGCGACATTGGTGATGCCGTGGTTCTTCACCAGGTAGTGGGCGGTCGCCAGGCCGTGCCCGCCGCCGCCGATGATGACGACGTCGTACGACCGTCTTCGGCTCCGGGTTGCGCCAGAGGAAGTCGGGGTGATCTGGCAGGTGCGCGCCCGGGGCCTGTGGACTCACGCTGACCCTCCATCGAACAGTCATTGGATAACTGATATATCAGTTGTTGAGCAGAGTATGGTACGTTGATACACGCAGTCAAGGGTCAATGTCGGACAGGAGCCGAACGATGAGTGTGGAGCTGGCCGACACCACCGAGGGTCCCGCCCCGTCCAACGCCGATCTTGCGTATCAGATCATTCGCGAGCGGCTCATCATGCTCGACATTCGCCCGAGCGAACCGATCAACGACGAGGGCCTGGCGCGTCAACTGGGGTTCGGGCGAACACCGGTACGCGAGGCACTCAAACGGCTCGAGCGCGACCGGCTCGTCGTCGCGTATCCCCGCCGCGGAACATTCGCCACGACAGTGGACATCACCGACCTGGCGCACATCCAGGAGATCCGCAGGCAGCTCGAGCCGCTGGTCGCGGCCCGCGCCGCGACCAGCGCGTCGCTGGAAACCCGGATGAAGCTGTCCGCGCTCGCCGACGAAATTGCCCGGCTCGACCCCGCTGACGACCCGCGAACCTTGCTACGGTTCGACATACGGGTCCATACCGCGATTTACAAGGCCTCCGGCAATCCGTATCTGGAGGACGTACTGGTGTGCCAGGACGCCCACGCCACCCGCATCTGGTGCCTGTTCCTTGACCGGCTGGCGAATGTAGCCGAGCACGTCACCGAACACGTCGGGCTGCTGCGAGCGATCATCGACGGTGACGCCGACCTGGCGGCCAAACTGGCTTCCGAACATGTCGTCGGGTTTGAACAGGCGGTGCGCGCCGTCCTCTAGGAGGCGGCCCGGTTGGCCTCGCGCGAGCACGCCTCGTCGTCTTCGTCAGTCGGCCTTGGCGCCGGAATCCTCTTCGGGTTCGGGCAGCATCGCGTCCAACGCGGGACCGGTGATGCGGCGGAAAGCCCGCCGGGGACGGTTCGCGTCGAGGATGGCCACTTCCAGGGTGTCGGGACCGAGGTTGCGCGCATCCGAGCCGTTGCCGCCCGCCTTGCAGCGCATCGATGGCGATCTTCACCGCCTCGGAGAGCTTCATGTTCTCGGCGTAGGACTCGTTGAGCTTCTCGATGATCGGCTCCGTCGTGCCACCCATCACCACGAAGTGGGGTTCGTCGGCGATCGACCCGTCGTAGGTGATGCGGTAGAGCTCGGGCGCCTTGGTCTCGCCGAAGTGAGCGACCTCGGCCACGCACAGCTCGACCTCGTAGGGCTTGGCCTGCTCGGTGAAGATCGTGCCGAGCGTCTGCGCGTACACGTTGGCGAGCTGGCGGCCGGTGACGTCGCGCCGGTCGTAGGCGTAGCCGCGGGTGTCGGCGAACTGGATGCCGCCGCGGCGCAGGTTGTCGAACTCGTTGAACCGGCCGACCGCGGCGAACCCCACCCGGTCGTAGAGCTCGCTGACCTTCTGCAGCGACCGCGACGGGTTCTCGGCGACGAACAGCACACCGCCGTCGTATGCGAGCACCACCACGCTGCGCCCTCGTGCGATGCCCTTGCGCGCGAGCTCCGAGCGCTCGCGCATCGCCTGCTCGGGCGAGATGAAATACGGAAAGCTCACGAGTCGCCCCGCGCATCGGTCGGCGGCCCGGATGTGGTCCGGTATGTATCGGCGCGCGAACGATTTTCGATGACCTCACGGGCCAGCGCCGCGATGCGCTCCTCGGGCACCTCCTCGGCGCCCTCGGCGCCGAGGATCACCGCCGTCGGGATAGATGCCGCGCACAAGGTCTGGTCCGCCGGTCGCGGAGTCGTCGTCGGCGGCGTCGTACAGGCCCTCGATCGCCACCCGTAGCGCCGACTCCGCGTCGATTCACCTGCGAGTACAGCTTCTTGATGGACGACTTGGCGAAGATCGAGCCGGAGCCCACCGACTGGTAGCCCTCCTCCTCGAAGTTCCAGCCACCCGCGGCGTCGAACGAGACGATGCGGCCCGCCGCCTCCGGGTTCGGGTCGTCGAGGTCGTAGCCGGCCAGCAGCGGCAGCGCGACGAAGCCCTGCAGCGCCGCGCCCAGATTTCCGCGCACCATCGTCGCCAGCCGGTTCACCTTGCCGGGGAACGTCAGCGGCACGCCCTCGACCTTCTCGTAGTGCTCGAGTTCGACGGCATAGAGGCGAGCGAACTCGACCGCGATCGCCGCGGTGCCCGCGATGCCCGTCGCGGTGTAGTCGTCGGTGATGTACACCTTCTTCACGTCGCGACTGGCGATCATGTTGCCCTGGGTGGCACGGCGGTCGCCTGCCATCACGCACGCCGCCGGGAAAGGTCAGCGCGACGATCGTCGTTCCGTGCGGCAGCGCATCGCTCGCGCCGACGGCGTCGTGCTGGTTGCCGGTTCTGTTCATGGGCAGGAGTTCGGGCGCCTGACGGCGCAACACTTCAGAGAAGGACGACAAGTCCACGGTGACGGAGGGCGCTCCGGGAAGGGGTGACGGGAAGGACAGCTGCTCGCGATGCGGCCAGCTCACTGTCCGCCCTTCTGGACGTATGCGCGCACGAAGTCTTCGGCGTTCTCCTCGAGAACGTCGTCGATCTCGTCGAGCAGATCGTCGGTCTCCTCGGCCAGCTTCTCGCGACGCTCCTGCCCGGCGGCCGTGCTGCCGGTGAGGTCGTCGTCCTCGCCGCCACCACCGCCACGCTTGGTCTGCTCCTGAGCCATCGCTGCCTCCTGCATTGTCATCGGCGGGCCGTGTA
The DNA here is from genome assembly GCA_963813275.1 of uncultured Actinomycetota bacterium. Lineage (GTDB taxonomy): Bacteria > Actinomycetota > Actinomycetes > Mycobacteriales > Mycobacteriaceae > Mycobacterium. The sequence continues at coordinate 2,460,532 of CAWEYH010000014.1, forward strand.
GCCGCCCGCCGGTTACACCACCCTACCGTTCGGCGGCCGGTTTGCCTGGGATAGCGCGGCTAGTTGGTGAGCTGCTCCACGAGTTCGACGGCGCTGTGCACGGAGTCCAGCAACGCCCCGACGTGCGCTTTGCTTCCCCGCAGCGGCTCGAGCGTCGGAATCCGGACGAGCGAATCGCCACCGAGGTCGAAGATCACCGAGTCCCAGCTGGCCGCCGCGATGTCGGCGCCGAACCGGCGCAGGCACTCGCCGCGGAAGTAGGCGCGGGTGTCGGTCGGCGGGTTGTCCACGGCGTCGCGCACCTGCTGCTCGGTGGTCAGCCGCTTCATCGAACCGCGCGCCACCAGCCGGTTGTACAGGCCCTTGTCGAGCCGCACGTCGGAGTACTGCAGGTCGACCAGGTGCAGCCGCGGCGCCGACCAGTTGAGGTTCTCCCGGTTGCGGAAACCCTCGAGCAGACGCAGCTTCGCGGGCCAGTCCAGCAGTTCCGCGCACTCCATGGGATCGCGCTCGAGCAGGTCGAGCACGTTCGCCCAGGTCTGTACGACGTCGGCCGCGCGCGGGTCAGGATCGCGGCTGTCCACCAGCTTGGCCACCCGATCGAGGTAAATCCGTTGCAGCGCAAGGCCGGTCAGCTCACGGCCGTCGGCGAGCGCGACGGTGGCGCGCAGCGACGGGTCACGGCTGACGACGTGCACGGCGTGCACAGGCCGCGCCAGCGCCAGGTCGGAGAGGTCCATGCCCTCTTCGATCAGGTCCAGCACCAGCGACGTGGCGCCGAGCTTGAGGTAGGTCGAGGTCTCCGCGAGGTTCGCGTCGCCGATGATGACGTGCAGCCGCCGGTACTTGTCCGCGTCGGCGTGCGGCTCGTCGCGGGTGTTGATGATGCCGCGCTTGAGCGTCGTCTCGAGACCGACCTCGACCTCGATGTAGTCCGAGCGCTGCGACAGCTGGAAGCCGGGCTCGTCGCCGGACGGGCCGATCCCGACGCGTCCCGAACCGGTGATCACCTGGCGGGACACCAGGAACGGCGTCAGACCCGCGATCACCGCCGAGAACGGCGTCTGGCGCGACATCAGATAGTTCTCGTGCGAACCGTACGACGCGCCCTTGCCGTCCACGTTGTTCTTGTAGAGCTGCAGCTTGGCGGCCCCCGGCACGCTGGCGACGTGGCGGGCCGCGGCCTCCATCACGCGCTCGCCGGCCTTGTCCCAGATCACCGCGTCCAGCGGGTCGGTGCACTCCGGCGCCGAGTACTCCGGGTGGGCATGGTCGACGTACAGCCGTGCGCCGTTGGTCAGGATCATGTTCGCCGCGCCGACCTCGTCGGCGTCCACCACCGGCGGCGGCCCCGCCGACCTGCTCAGGTCGAAGCCGCGGGCGTCCCGCAGCGGGGATTCCACCTCGTAGTCCCAGCGCGTGCGCTTGGCCCGCTGGATGCCCGCGGCGGCCGCATACGCCAGCACCGCCTGCGTCGACGTCAGGATCGGATTCGCGGTCGGGTCGGACGGCGACGAGATGCCGTACTCGACCTCGGTACCGATAATCCGTTGCATACAGCCAGCCTATGCGACCGCGCGCAGTAGCCTGCGACCGTGCCTTCACAGCAGGACCGCCGAGACGCTACCGCGTCGCTCTCCTTGATCGTCTGTGCACGGGCCATCTCGCACGGGCCGAACACCCCGCCGACGGTGTCGCTTGTGCTGCCGGGCTTCTGGCTACTGGTACCCGGCTCGCTGGTCTTCACAGCGACGTTGATCTCGATGATGTCGATCGCCCTCGGTGTGCAAACGGGAATTCTGTTGTGGCGGGCGGCTATTCAACTCACCGGTACGCCCGACCGACGTGCCATGCGCCACTGACGACCGGGAGGAAGCCGCGATGGAGTCCGAGCACCCGAGAGGCGACGAAGTTTCGCCCGAAGTCGCGCAACGGCGCGCCGCCGACGCATGGTTCCTCGATCGGGGTCTGCCCGCGGTGCTTCGACCAGGGGCGTTGGTGCGACGACTGCTGCCACGGTCGGCGCCCGCGCTGGCGACATTCGCGGTGTTCATGGCCAACTCCATCCTCGTCGTCGCGATCACCGGCAAGCACACGATCGACATCAACGGGCACCCCACCCGCACGGAGTGGTTCGTCCTCGGGCTGGTGGTGCTGGTGCTTCCCGTCGCAGTGGCGGTGGGCTGGCAGGTGTCGCGAATCGGCAGCGTGCACGGCCGCAGGCTGGTGGCTTTCGTGTCACTGGGCGTCGTCGTCGCCGGCGGCATTATCGGCGGACCGAGTGAGCGGATACTCACCAACCTCGTGGTCGAAGCCGTGGTGATCGTCGTCGGACTGGCACTCACCGCCTGCGGCGTCGGCTCCATCCTCGGCTGGGGTCTGCGCACCGCGATGCTCAACCTCGCATTCGTCGGTGAGCTGTTCGTGCGCGCACTGCCCGTCGTGCTGCTGACCGTGCTCGTCTTCTTCAACACCTATGTGTGGGCGATGGCATCGACCATCAGCAGGCCCCGGCTGTGGTTGGCACTGGTGTTTCTCGCCCTCATCGCGGTCGCGTTCGTCACGTCGGCCACGGTGGACCAGGTGCGACCGATGTTGACGGGATCCCGCTACTCCGAAGGCGACGAGAGCCGGCTGGCAGGAACCCCGTTCGAGAAGATGCCCGACCCCGCCACCAGCGATCCGTTGTCGCGGCCGGAACGCGTCAACGTGGTGTTCGTGCTCGCCACATCGCAGGTGCTGCAGGTAGGACTGGTGGCCATCGTCGCCGGACTGATCTTCCTCGTGCTCGGCCTGATCCTGCTCAGCCCGCAACTGCTGGCGCAGTGGTCGCGAAACGGCCCGGGCGACGGTGTGTTCCTCGGCATGACGCTCCCGGTACCCCAGGCGCTGATTCAGGTCAGCATGTTCCTGGCCGCGATGACGTTCATGTACGTCAGCGCACGCGCCGTCGGCGACGCCGACTATCGGACGCGGTTCCTCGACCCGCTCATCGACGATCTCCGCCTGACGCTGGTCGCCCGCAGCCGCTATCGGGCCGCTGTTTCGAAGCCCACCAGTTCGTAACGCTCTCTCAGCGATTCACAGCGCGCTCTTGGCGACGGGCCATGGCCGCGCCGTCACGGCGCCTGAATCATCAAGTCTCCCAATCGATTTGCAGAATCCGAAGCTTGGCGAGCACCGGCCCGCCTCAGAGCTTGTAGCCGATAGCGCGCAGCAGGTCGCGGCGCGCGTCCACATCGTCGTCGGTTTCGACACCCAGCGGCGTTTCCCCGTCGATCACGCCGACGATGCCGCGACCACGTGGCGTCACCGCGACAAGCACTTCGACAGGGTTAGCCGTGGCGCAATAGATCGAGCAGACCTCGGGTACAGCCTTGATCGGGTTGAGGACGTTGAGCGGGAAGCCGTCGCGCAGGAAGACCACGAAGCTGTGCCCGGCGCCGATCGCCAGCGCGTTGCGGGTCGCGAGTTCGACCAAGTCCGGGTCGTTGCCGCTGCGGCGCACCAGCCGTGGCCCGGACGCCTCGCAGAAAGCCAGTCCGAACCTCAGCGACGGACTGACCCCGACCAAGGCCTCGTGCAGGTCCTCCACCGTCTTGATGAAGTGCGCCTGCCCGATCACGACGTTGACGTCGTCCGGCTTGTCGACCGGTACCACGGTCCATGAGAGCAACGGCGAGGGCATGCGACCATGCTCCCACCGTTGCTCCGATTGAGGCCGAAAAACCCTAGAGGTACTGACCCAGGTTGGACTCGGTGTCGATGGCCCGCGACGCGCTCGACGACTTGCCGGTGACCAGCGTGCGGATGTAGACGATCCGCTCGCCCTTCTTGCCCGAGATCCGCGCCCAGTCATCGGGATTGGTGGTGTTGGGCAGGTCCTCGTTCTCGGCGAACTCGTCGACGATCGAGTCGAGCAGATGCTGGATGCGCAGACCGGGCTGACCGGTCTCCAGCACCGACTTGATCGCGTTCTTCTTCGCCCGGTCGACCACGTTCTGGATCATCGCGCCGGAGTTGAAGTCCTTGAAGTACATGACTTCCTTGTCACCGTTGGCGTAGGTGACCTCCAGGAACCGGTTGTCGTCGATCTCGGCGTACATCCGGTCGACGACCTTCTCGATCATCGCCTTGATGCAGGCCCCGCGGTCGCCGCCGAACTCGGCGAGATCGTCGGCGTGCACCGGCAGGTCCTCGGTGAGGTACTTGCTGTAGATGTCCTGCGCCGCTTCGGCATCGGGGCGTTCGATCTTGATCTTGACGTCCAGGCGGCCGGGCCGCAGGATCGCCGGGTCGATCATGTCCTCGCGGTTGGACGCGCCGATCACGATGACGTTCTCCAGGCCCTCGACACCGTCGATCTCCGAGAGCAGCTGCGGGACGACGGTCGTCTCGACGTCGGAGCTCACACCGGTGCCGCGGGTGCGGAAGATCGAGTCCATCTCGTCGAAGAACACGATCACCGGGGTGCCCTCGGACGCCTTCTCGCGTGCCCGCTGGAAGATCAGCCGGATGTGCCGTTCGGTCTCGCCGACGAACTTGTTCAGCAGCTCGGGACCCTTGATGTTGAGGAAGTACGACTTCGCCTCGCGGGCGTCGTCGCCGCGCACCTCGGCCATCTTCTTGGCCAGCGAGTTGGCGACGGCCTTGGCGATCAGCGTCTTGCCGCAGCCGGGCGGCCCGTACAGCAGCACACCCTTGGGCGGACGCAGCGAGTACTCGCGGTAGAGCTCCTTGTGCAGGAACGGCAGCTCGACGGCGTCGCGGATCTGCTCGATCTGACGGCTCAGGCCACCGATGTCGATGTAGCTGACGTCGGGCACCTCTTCCAGCACCAGGTCCTCGACCTCGGCCTTGGGGATGCGCTCGAAGGCGTAGCCGGCCTTGGTGTCGACGAGCAGCGAGTCGCCGGGCCGCAGCTTGCGTGGCCGCAGATCGTCGTCGCGCTCGTCGTCGTAGCCGTCGGGCAGGTCGGCGGTGGCCACCAACGGCTCGGCCAGCCAGACGATGCGCTCCTCGTCGGCGTGGCCGACCACGAGCGCGCGGTGTCCGTCGGCCAGGATTTCGCGCAGGGTGGAGATTTCTCCGACCGACTCGAAGTTTCCGGCCTCCACGACCGTCAGCGCCTCGTTGAGGCGCACGGTCTGGCCCTGCTTCAGCGACTTCGACATCGATGTTCGGCGAGCACGTCAGCCGCATCTTGCGGCCCGGAGGTGAACACGTCGACGGTGTCGTCGTCATGGGTCCCCAGCAGCACGCCGTACCCGCTGGGCGGCTGACCGAGCCGGTCGACCTCCTCGCGCAGCGCCAGCAACTGCTGGCGGGCCTCCTTGAGGGTTTCCATCAGCTTGGAGTTCCTGGCAGCGAGCGAGTCGATCCTCGCCTCCAGCTGGTGCACATCACGGGCGCTACGGAGACCGCTCTGCGGTCCCACCGCGTTTTCCAGCTGCTCGCGCAGTACTGCCGCCTCGCGGCGAAGCTCCTCCAGCTCGGCCGCGTCATCGCTGGACATCGGTGTCCCGTAGGATTCAGAACGCTCTGACTCGCTCATGTTGCGCTCCCTTCCCGCACCGGAAGTTGGTGCGGTAACAACTTCAACGCTACCGGCGATTCAGCCATTGTGTGCGGTCTAGGAATTCGACACACCAGCAACACTTGTTAACCTGATGATTGACTCGGGCCAATCGAAAGGACAACCGTGACCCTGAAATCCCTCGTAACCGGCGTTGCAGCGGCTGCTGTGATGGGCGGTGCCGCGATGGGTGTGACTTCCATTGCATCCCCCGCGATCGCTTCCGCCGACGACTGCGTCGACCCGGGCACGTTGCAGGGTGTGCTCAACACCCTCGTCGCTCAGGGCAGTGCCGTTCAGCTCTCCCGCTAAGAGCAGCCTCGTGCAAGGTGGCGTCGGCGTATTCAACGGCAAACTGGCCGACGGCGCGCTGAAGAACGCGTACGCCGAAGGCAAGCTGCCGACGACGATCAGCGTCGCGCCGCCCACCTGTGTCGATCCCGCCACCGCGACATCGACCGTTTCGGCTGGGGGCACGAGCATGCCGATCACGTTCGTGAACGAGTTGGGCACCTGGAAGGTCTCCGCCTCATCGGCGTCGACTGTGCTCGCCGCATTCAGCGGCTGATTCTGACCACTGTGCGACAGCGGCCGACGGTGATTCCGTTGGTCGCTGTCGCTTTTTGGTGCCGTCTTGGTGGTCGCTGCGTGCGACAGCCCGCCGCCCCCGGCTGCGCCCGAGACGACGGCGGCGACGACCGCCGTCGCGGCGCCCACGGCTCCCGTCTCGTCCCCTCTTCCGCCGCCGGAGGCACTCATCGACGTGCTCAACCGGCTCGCCGACCCCGCCGTGCCCGGCGCCGACAAGATCGACCTCGTGGAGCTGGCCACCGCCGACGACGCCGCCGCTCTGGACAAGTTCGGCAAGGCACTGGCCGACAACGGCGCACTGCCTCTGACCTTCGAGGCCACCGACCTGAAGTGGTCGGAAACCGAGGCGGGCAACGTGGTGGCGACCGTCAACGTCACGACCGCCAACACAGCCGCCGGGCAAGTTCAGCTTTCCGATGGAGTTCACCCCGGTGCGCGACAAGTGGGAGCTGACCCGCAAGACCGCCGATCTCCTCCTCGATTTCGGCGAAGCGACAGACCGCGACCACGCCTACTCCCTGACGTCGGCGATATGTGGATCGGCTGGCTCGAGTTCGACCTGCTGCTCGGCGACGTGCAGTTCGCTGAAGCAGAAACGCTCTGCGCTGCGCCCGGTGATCGCCGAGTTGCGACGCAGGTTCGCCGTGTCCGCCGCCGAGACCGGATCCCAGGAGCTGCATCGCCGCGCGGGGGTCGGGGCTGGCGGTGGTCTCGGGTGACCGCACGCATGTCGTCGACGTGCTCGACGCCGCCGAGCGCCTCGTCGCCGCCCGGCCGGAGATGGAGCTGCTCTCGGCACGGCGCGGACTGCGACGCAGCGACGACGACTAGATCTGCCGCTTGCGCCGCAGCGGCATCGGCGCGACGGCCCCCGGCGCCAGCTTTCTCGCACTGATCAGAAACGCGGTGTGTCCGCGCATGCTCTGCTGCGGGCGCACGGCCAGGCCCACGACGTGCCAGCCGCGCTGCAGCGTCTCCCAGGCCCGCGGCTCGGTCCAGCACTGCTGCTCGCGCAGCGCCTCGACGGTTCGCGACAGCTGCGTCACCGTCGCCACGTAGATCATCAGCACCCCGCCCGCCACCAGCGCGTCGGCGACCCTGCCGAGCACGTCCCACGGCGCCAGCATGTCCAGCACGACGCGGTCCACCTCGGGCCCGCTGTAGTCTTCGACGTCGGCGATGACCAGGTCCCAGTTGTCGGGCAGCTCGCCGAAGAAGGTCGCGACGTTGCGCGACGCGTGCTCGGCGTGGTCCTCGCGCACCTCATAGGAGATCACCCGCCCCTCGGCGCCGACGGCACGCAGCAGCGAGCACGTCAGCGCTCCCGAGCCCGCGCCCGCCTCCAGCACGCGGGCGCCGGGGAAGATGTCGCCCTCGTGCACGATCTGGGCGGCGTCCTTCGGGTAGATCACCTGCGCGCCGCGCGGCATCGACATCACGTAGTCGACGAGCAGCGGCCGCAGCACCAGGAACGGGTCGCCGTTGGCGGACTTGACCACGCTGCCCTCCGGCAGCCCGATCACGGCGTCGTGGGCGATCGCACCGCGGTGGGTGTGAAACTCCCCGCCCGGCGCCAGCACCACGGTGTAGTGCCTGCCCCTGCACGTCGGTGAGCTGGACGCGGTCACCGACGGCGAACGGACCCGTTCTTGGCACAGCTGTTCAGCCTGCCAGCAGACGCGCCGGTGCGGGTGCGCGGGGTTGTCGGAGAGCGGTCATAAGCTGCCCCGTGAGCGACGCTTGCGAGCGAACGACCGGCCCCGGATGCGCCGACGGAGCCTGCGAGGTCGGCGCAGCGAGCGACCAGGAGGTCCCGGCGCCGCCGTCGGAGACACGGAGGCCTGCCCTGTCGCCGTCGCGGGCCAGCGACTTCAAGCAGTGCCCGCTGCTGTACCGGTTCCGCGCGATCGACCGGCTGCCGGAGCCGCCGTCGACCGCGCAGCTGCGCGGGTCGGTGGTGCACGCCGCCCTCGAGCAGCTCTACGCCCTGCCCGCGCCGGATCGGATACCCGAGACCGCCCTGTCGCTGGTGCAGCCGGCATGGGAGCGCGTCGTCGCCGCTCAGCCCGAGCTTGCCGACGACATCGAGCCCGCCGCGGCGGTCGAACTGCTGCAGGAGGCCAGGGCACTGCTGTCGGGCTACTACCGGCTCGAGGATCCGACGCGGTTCGACCCCGAGAGCTGCGAACAGCGTGTCGAGGTCGAACTCGCCGACGGCACGCTGCTGCGCGGCTTCGTCGACCGCATCGACGTCGCACCCACCGGTGAGGTGCGGGTGGTCGACTACAAGACCGGCAAGGCGCCGCCGGAGGCACGCGCGCTTGCCGAGTTCAAGGCGATGTTCCAGATGAAGTTCTACGCCGTCGCGCTGTTGCGCTCTCGCGGCGTGCTGCCCGCCCGGCTGCGGCTGCTGTATCTGGCCGACGGCCAGGTGCTCGACTACTCCCCCGATCTCGACGAGCTGGAGCGGTTCGAGAAGACGTTGATCGCGATCTGGCGGGCCATCCAATCCGCCGGGCGCGACAGGCGATTTCCGTCCACACCCGTCACGGCTGTGCGACTGGTGTGCCCATCATTCGCGCTGTCCGGTGTTCGGCGGGACGCCGCCGCCCTACCCCGGCTGGCCGCAACAACCGGCGGAAGGCGGCGACGACGCGGTGCTCTACTCCGCGGAGCCTGCTGCATGAGCGCTTGTCACTACCGTCGGCTCGGCGTCGACGGCGAGTATCACAGTCTTCGACTCCACCGACTACACCCGCAGCAACTGGGACCCCGAGATCCAGCACGGCTCACCGCCGTTGGCGCTGATGACGAAATTGATCGAGGAACTCGCGAACGACTCCGGAATGCGCATCGGCCGGGTGTCGATGGACATCCTCGGCGCGATTCCCGTTGCGCCGGTGCGGGTTCGGGCCTGGGTGGAACGGCCGGGACGCCGCATCGCGTTGCTTGCGGCCGAGATGGTTGCCGCGCCGCCCGGCGGTTCCGACCGTGTCGTCGCCCGCGCGTCGACCTGGCTGCTGGCAACCAGCGATACCGCCGACGTCGCCACCGACCGGTACCCGCCGCTGGTGGAGGGTGAGGCCGACCCGGTGCCACACAGCTGGGAGGGCGCGACGGGCTACCTGGAGGTCGATCAGCTGGCGCAGGCAGCGCGCGCTGGACAACGGGTCACCGGTGGTGTGGTTGAGCCCGCTTGCATCTTTGGTTGACACCGAGGAGATGACGCAGACGCAGCGCCTCGCACTGGTCGTCGACTGCGCCAATGGAGCAGGCGCCGCGATCGATCCCCGGCTGTTCGTGTTCATGAATACCGACACCGCCGTGCATCTGCACCGGATACCCGACGGCAACGACTTCGCGCTGCGGGCCAGGGGCTCGATCGGGCCCGACGGCATCGGCGTCACCACCGCCGACATCTTCGACCGGCAGGGTTTCATCGGCACCTGCGCGCAGACGCTGCTGGTCCAACGTCGGCCCGAATCTATATAGGTTTGTATCTATATAGATGTAGTGTAATATTCGAAGCGTGGATGTCTTCGAGGCCGTTGCCGAACCCAGCAGACGCGCGCTGCTCGATGCCCTCACCCGCGGTGAGCGGACGGCGGGCGAGCTCGTCGCCACGCTGCCCGGCCTGACGCAGCCGACGGTCTCCCGCCATCTGCGGGTGCTGCGGGAGGTCGGCTTGGTCGAGGTCCGGCCGGATGCACAGCGCCGGATCTACGCGCTGCGCGCCGACGGCCTTGTCGAGATCGACGAGTGGATCGGCCGCTACCGGCGCTACTGGGCCGACCATCTCGATGCGCTGGAACGCCATTTGAAGTCGAAGCGGGAATCTCAGGGGGATCCGAAATGACCGGGCGCGAAGGACGACTGACAGTCCAGGGCGACCGCGCCGTGCTCACCTTCGAGCGGCGGTTGCCGTATCCCATCGACGCGGTGTGGTCGGCGATCGCGGATCCGGGCGAGCGGGCACAGTGGTTCGGCGAGACGACGATCGATGCACGCGAGGGCGGCACGATCGACATGATCGCCACCGGCCCACCGCTTCCCGCCGAAAAGAAGCGGATGACCGGGCGCATCCTGGTGTGGGATCCGCCGCACGTGCTCGAGCACGAGTGGAATCAGGCGATCGTCGAAGACAGCGTCGTGCGTTACGAATTGCGGCCCGACGGTGACGGCACCCTGCTTCGCTTCAGTCACCGCGGCCTCGGCGCCCGAAACGCGTCCGGCTTCCGCGCAGGCACCCACGCCTACCTGGACAGGCTGGAGGCCTATCTCGCTGGTGACGAATTGCCCGATTGGACCGCACGGCGCCAGCAAATCATACAAGCACAGATGGAGTCGAAATAACATGTTGCACAACGGTTCTCATATCGCCGCACCTGCGGTCGTCATCGCGTACCACTCTGGTTTCGGCCACACGGCGGTGTTGGCCGAGGCCGTCGCCGCTGGCGCAAGAGAAGGTGGGGCCGATGTCACCCTCATCGCCGTCGACCGGATGGCGGAGGAGGACTGGGACGTCCTCGATGGCGCCGACGCCGTCGTGTTCGGCAGCGCGACGTATATGGGCAACGTCTCGGCGGGCTTCCAGGCGTTCGCCGAGCAGACCGGGCGCCGTTGCCTCAACGGCACATGGCGGGACAAGTTGGCCGCGGGATTCACGAACTCCGGCGCCAAGGCCGGCGACAAGATGCACACCCTGTCGTCGCTCGCGGTGTTCGCGGCCCAGCACCACATGCATTGGGTCAATCTCGGCCTGGGCGCAGGCTGGAACAGCGCCGACGGCAGCGAGGACGATCTCAACAGGCTGGGCTTCTGGCTCGGCGCGGGCGCGCAGACGGACGTCGACGCCGACCCGGACGGCGTGCATCCCTCCGATGTCGCGACGTGCCACCACCTCGGGCGCCGCGTCGCGGGGGTGACGCGGCAGCTCAACCTTGGTCGAGCGGCGTCATCTCCTGCAGCATCGTCGGCACCAGCTCACTGACCGTCGGGTGGATGTGCATGGTGCGGGAGATCGCGGTGTAGGGCTCCTTGGCCGTCATGATGTCGAGGATGGCGTGCACGACCTCGTCTCCGCCGACGCCGAGGATCGCGGCGCCGAGGATCTCGTTGGTCTCGGCGTCGACGACCACCTTCATGAAGCCCTGACGTCTCCCCCTTCTCGACGGCGCGTCCTACCCGCGTCATCGGTCGCTTCCCCACCAACGCTTTTCGGCCTGACTTGCGCACCTGGTCGACGGTCATCCCCGCACGGCCGAGCGGCGGGTCGATGTAGAGCGCATAGGTCGGCACGCGGTCGCTGATCCGTCGCGGGTCGTCGTCGAGCAGATTGGCGGCCACGATCTCGAAGTCGTTGTACGAGGTGTGGGTGAATGCGCCCCTGCCGTTGCAGTCACCCATCGCCCAGATGTGCTCGACGTTGGTCCGGCACTGGTCGTCGACGACGACGTTGCCGCGTGCGTCGGTCTCCACGCCCGCATTCTCCAGGCCCAGATCGTCGGTGTTGGGCCTGCGTCCGATCGCCATCAGCAGGTGCGAGCCCACGATCGGCTCTGCGCCCTCGCGCGGTGTCACCTCGAAACCGTTGTCGCGCTTGCGGAACGAGATGGCGTTGGCGTCGACCTCGACGGCGATACCCTCCTTCTCGAGGATCTCCTTGATGGCGGCCGAGACGTCCTCGTCCTCGCGGGAGGTCAGCCGCGGCCCCTTCTCGATGACCGTGACCCGGGCGCCGAAGCGCCGGTACATCTGAGCGAACTCCAGCGCGATGTAGCTGCCGCCGATGATGACGAGATGGTCCGGCAGCGTGTCGAGGTCGAGGATTCCGACGTTGGTCATGTAGTCGATGTCGGAGAGCCCCGGCATGTCCGGCACCACCGCCCGACCGCCGACGTTGAGGAAGATCTTGTCGGCCTTGAGCAGCTGGTCGTCGACCCGGATGGTGTGCGGGTCCTCGAAGCGCGCGTGCCCGCGAATCAGGGTGCAGTTGTCCATGCCCTCGAGCCAGGACTCGACCCCATGACGGTCGTCGAGCATGATTTTGTCCTTGCGCGCCTTGACCTTTGCCGATGTCGACGGTGACATCGCCGCTGCCGACGCCGTATTCGGCGCCTCGGCGGGCCAGGTGCGCGGCGTGGGCACTGGCCACCAGGGTCTTGGTCGGGATGCAGCCAGTAGTTCACGCAGGTGCCGCCGACCAGCTTGCGTTCGATCACCGCGACCGTCTGCCCTGCAGCGGTCAGCCTGCCCGCCAGCGGCGGACCGGCCTGGCCGGCACCGATGATGATCGCGTCGAATGTCTGTGCTGCAGTTGCCATTCAGATAACCGCGGCGAGGGCGACGACCGCGAATCCCCCGACGATCGCGATCGCGTCTTCGACCAGTGCGACGGGCAGGTCATGCCCACCGGTGGCCGCGACAAGCCGCTTGCGGGTCTCGGCACCGCCGAGCGTGCCCGCGACTGCGCCGATCAACGCAGCCCCGATGGCCCCGACGACGACCCACGCCGTTGGATTGAGCACGGCGCCGGTCGTCAGCACGGCGCCCGAGAACGCGCCGGTGACCAGCCGTGCCCCGAACTGCTGCGGCACCCGCCTGCTCGGTGTGCTCGGCAGCTGGTCGGTGACCAACTCCGCCAGGGCCAGGATCGTCAGCACGGTGACCGTGATCGGGTGCGCCACCCACTGCGCCCAGGTGCCGTCGAGGGTGAGCCAGCCCAGAGCTCCCGCCCACGCCACCACCGCGGGAGCGGTCAGCGCGCGCAGACCGGCGACCACACCGATCAGCAGAGCGAACAGCAGAACCAGGAAATACGTCATGCGAACCTCCGGGACCGGTGGATACGTCACCCGGACGCTAACACGAGAGACCTGGGCTGGACCTGATGAATCAGAACCGGCAGAACCTGATGTCGGAGGCCAGTATTGCCTTGGCGCCGATGGCCGCCAGCTCGTCCATGATCGCGTTGACGTCGCGGCGCGGTACCAGCGCGCGGACCGCGACCCAAGCGGGATCGGCCAATGGCGCGATGGTCGGCGATTCCAGCCCCGGCGTGACGGCGGTGGCCGCCTCCAGCACGGTGCGCGGGCAGTCGTAGTCCAGCATCAGGTACTGCTGGCCGAACACCACACCCTGCACGCGTGCGGCCAACTGGTCACGGGCCGCGGCGTTGTCGTCTCGCGGATCCGTGTGCTCGATCAGCACTGCCTCCGAGTCACACAGTGGCTCACCGAAGGCGACCAGGTCGTGCAGTCCGAGTGTGCGCCCGGAGCCGACGACGTCGGCGATCGCATCGGCCACGCCGAGCGCGACCGAGATCTCCACCGCACCGTCGAGGCGGATGACGGTGGCATCAATCCCCTTGGCCGCCAGGTCCTTTCGGACCAGGTTCGGAAACGCGGTGGCGATACGCTTACCGGCGAGGTCGCCGACGGACCAGTCCCGGCCTGCCGGCGCGGCGTAGCGGAAGCGTCGACGAGCCGAAGCCAAGCGCCAACCGCTCACGGACCGGGGCGTCGGACTCGGCGGCCAGATCACGTCCGGTGATACCGAAATCCAGCTGTCCCGAACCGACGTAGATCGCAATGTCCTTGGGGCGCAGGAAGAAGAACTCGACGTTGTTGACCGGGTCGAGGACCGTCAGGTCCTTCTGGTCCGTGCGGCGCCGGTAGCCCGCCTCCGAGAGGATCTCGGCGGCAGGCTCGCTCAGCGTGCCCTTGTTGGGTACCGCAACACGCAGCATGCCGCTCACAGCTTCTGGTAGACGTCGTCGAGGGACAGGCCGCGGGAGATCATCAGCACCTGCGTCCAGTACAGCAACTGGCTGATCTCCTCGGCCAGGCGCGTCGTCGCCCTCGTGCTCGGCGGCCAGCCACACCTCGCCGGCCTCCTCGAGGATCTTCTTGCCCAGCCCGTGCACGCCGCCATCCAGCGCGGCGACGGTGCCGCTACCGTCCGGCCGGGTGCGCGCTTTTTCGCTGAGCTCGGCGAACAGCGCGTCGAAGGTCTTCACGGCTCGCGATTGTTTCACGAGGGCAACCGCGCGGTCACGCGGGTTTCGGCCCGACGGCCCGCGACGAGGGCGATCGAGGAAAAACAGGTAGCTCACTACGCGTGTCCGCAGCCGCGGACGGCGCGAAGATCAAGGCCGGCCGGAGGAAAGGAGATGGCATGTCGAAACGATTGGTGCTGTGCTGCGACGGCACGTGGAACAGCCCGGACCAGAAGAGCCCGACCAATGTCACCAAGATCGCACTGGCAATCGCCCCCGTCGACTCCGCGGGACGCGAGCAGCGAACCTTCTACCACCGGGGGGCACCAACCGATGGGAGCGCGTCCGCGGCGGGGCGTTCGGCGTCGGTCTTTCACGCAATGTCCAAGACACTTACCGCTTCCTCGTTCAGAACTTCGAACCCGGTGACGAACTGTTCTTCTTCGGATTCAGCCGGGGCGCATACACGGCACGCAGTACCGCAGGGTTCGTCAGAAACTGCGGGATCCTGCGGCGAGAACACGCCGACCGCGTCGGCGAGGCTTATGGGCTGTACCGCGACAAGAGTAGTAAGACACATCCGCGCGGCACCGAGGCTACGTTGTTCAGGCGCTCCTACTCGCATGAAACCTGTATCCGCTTCATCGGTGTCTGGGACACCGTCGGCGCACTCGGCATTCCCATCGGCGGCGCACTGATCAATCTGATCAACCATCGGTGGGAGTTTCACGACACACAGCTCAGTACCACGGTCGACGCCGCTTACCAGGCATTGGCCATCGACGAGAAGCGAGGTCCGTTTCGTCCCACGCTGTGGACGCCGCAAGATAATCCGCCACCCGAACAACGCGTGGAGCAGGTGTGGTTCGCCGGCGTGCACTCCGATGTCGGCGGCGGCTATCCCGACCACCAGATCAGTGACATACCGCTGCTCTGGATGGCCGACCGCGCCCGCCGCACCGGATTGGACTTCCGGGCCAACGCGTTTGCGCAGCTTCACACACCAAGCGAGGTGTCAGCCGGCATCGAAGACGCCGCACGCCTGTGCACGCCATCGACCCGAATCCTCTCGGGGACCTGCATCGGTCCCGCAAGGGGCTGTACCGGGTGATTCCGCGGTTCGTCCGGGACCTCGGTGTCGCTGACGAGGCACACGAATACGTGTCCTCCAGTGCCGTCGAGCGCCGTCAGAACACGGCTGACTACGCCCCTGCCAACCTGGTCAGCTATCTTGCCGGCAGTCCCCGCGTCAAGCAGGTCTCGTCACGCCTGCGGCAACCTTCGGGCCGTCACGAGGCACGCCTGAACCAGCTGACGGACCAACGCGTTCCGGTCTGACTCTGTCGTCAGTGTGGCGCGGCCGGCTGATGTGATGTCTCGCCGTGCATGTCCTCGAGATGCTTGCCCTTTGTCTCCATGACCCAGCGCCATACGAACAGGAAGGACAACACTGCGCAGACAGCGTAGAAGCCGTAGGCGAGGGACAGCGAGATCTCACCCATCTTCGGGAACGTCGCGGTGATGAAGCAGTTGGCGAGCCACTGTGCGGCAGCGGCCAGGCCCAGCGCTGCGGCCCGGATGCGGTTCGGGAACATCTCGCCCAGCAGCACCCAGACCACCGGGCCCCAGGACATGCCGAATGCCACCACGAAGAGGTTGGCGGCGACCAGGGCGATGGGTCCGGCGGCGCCTTCCAGGTGGGGCTGGCCGTCGACCAGCGGGGCCGTGCCGAAGACCACCGCCATCGTGCCCAGCGTGACGGCCATGCCGGCCGAGCCGACCAGCAGCAGGGGTTTGCGGCCGACCTTGTCGATCAGCCCGATCGCGATCAGCGTGGTGGCGATATTCGTCACCGAGGTGATCACGGTGATGATGAACGACTGGCTCTCGTCGAATCCGACGGCCTGCCACAGCACGTTGGAGTAATAGAAGATGACGTTGATGCCGACGAACTGCTGGAACACCGACAGGAAGACACCGACCCAGACGATTCCGTAGAGCCCGCCGGTCGGCTTGCGCAGATCCGACCACGACGGCGGCTTCTCGGACTTCAGCGATTCCTGGATCCGGGTGATCGTCAGCTCCAGGTTCTTCTCTCCAAGCAGCATGCTCAGCACCCTGCGCGCCTCCGGAATCCGGAAGGTGGCAACGAGATAGCGCGGCGATTCGGGAATCGTGAAGGCGAGGCCGCCGTACAGGAGGGCAGGCACCGCCATGATGATGAACATCCAGCGCCAGGCCTCCGCACCCAGCCACAGCTCCTCGCGCGACCCGCCTGCGAGATGGGCCAGCAGGGCATCCACGGCAAGGGACACGAAGATGCCGGTGACGATTGCCAGCTGCTGCAGGGAGCCGAGTCGGCCACGGATGCGCGGCGGGGAGGTTTCGGCGATGTAGGCGGGCGCGATGACCGATGCCACGCCGACGCCGATGCCGCCGACGACCCGGAACATGCCGAACAACCAGATATTGGCAGCCAAACCGGTACCGAAAGCACTGATCAGGAACAGCAGTGCGGCGATCTTCATCACCGAGAGGCGGCCGATCTTGTCCGCCAGCCGTCCGGCGACCACCGCACCGAGCGCCGCGCCGATCAGCGCTGCCGCGACCGCGACGCCGGTGACGAACTTGCTGATCTGGAAGTGGTCTTCAACCGCCGCGACGGCCCCGTTGATGACCGCGCTGTCATAGCCGAACAGAAGCCCGCCCAGGGCGGCTACCGAAGCGATTCGGACGACGCGGCCGCTGTGCTCGGATTCTTCGTAATCCAGACCTGATGCAGAATCACCGACGGGTCCGTGAGTCATGTGATGCCCTTCCGCAGCGTTGCGTGATGGAAGTCACATTCAAACACAGACCAGAGGTCAAGCGGTGCGTTCTTCGAACTGCGTAATCAGTTGGGAATGAATGTCGCGAAGGACGTCGACATCGACGTCCGCCAGCGAAGAAATGTGGCGCCGCCGTCTGCCGCCGGGAACCTCGACGTCGTTGGGTACCACCAACACCGGGCAACCAGCGCGCTCTGCCGCAGCGGATCCGGTGACCGAGTCTTCGACGGCAAGACATTGCTCCGGCGCCAACCCCAGCAACGCTGCGGCACGCAGGTACGGATCTGGCGCGGGTTTTCCGCTTGCCACCTCGTCACCGCACACCGTGGCCGAGAAGTAATGCTCGCCAATGCTTTCCAGTGCACGTTCGGTGAGCGCACGCTGAGTGTTGGTGACGAGCGCCATCGGAGTGCGTTCCGCGGCCAGCGCATCCAACAACTCCTTCGCGCCGCGGCACCACGGCAGGCCGCTGTCGAACAGGGTCTCGGTGTAGTCGTTGAGCCACCGGCTGGACTCGGCCATCGCCGTCGGATCCAGCTCCAGATCGAGGTCGGTGTAGACGATCCGCATGGTGTTCTCGGCAACACTGCCCACTATCGACGCCCTGACGGCGGGCGTCAGCTCGCCACCGAGCTTGTCGTACAGGGCTGCCAGCGAGACGTCCCACAGCTTTTCGGAGTCGACAAGGGTGCCGTCCATGTCGAACAGCACCGCTTTCACGCCCGCGATTGTGTCATGGGCACCACGCAGCGGGAAAATCATGACGTTTGCCGAGGTGGCCACCGCCAACAGCCTGGTGGCCGATCTCACCGGAGGACGACCTAGACGTTGAAGTACTTCGCCTCGGGATGGTGCAACACGAACGCGTCGGTCGACTGCTCGGGGTGCAACTGCAACTCCTCGGAGAGCGTGACACCGACGCGCTCCGGCTCGAGTAGCTTCATCATCTTCGTCCGGTCCTCGAGGTTGGGGCACGCGCCGTAGCCGAACGAGAACCGGGCGCCACGGTAGCCGAGCTTGAAGTAGTCCTCGACGTTGTCGGGATCCTCCGACGACATGACGTGATCGGGGAACCTCAATTCCTCGCGAATCCGCTTGTGCCAGTATTCGGCCAGCGCCTCGGTCAGCTGGACTCCGATTCCGTGCACCTCCAGATAATCGCGGTATGAGTCGGACGCGAAGAGCTCGTTCGCGAAGTCCGCAATCGGCTGGCCCATCGTGACGAGCTGGAAGGGCAGCACATCGACCTGTCCACGCTCGGTGGCCAGTTCGCGGGAGCGGATGAAGTCGGCGATGTCGAGGAATCGTCCGCGCTGCTGCCTGGGGAAGGTGAAGCGGAACCGCTCCGGCGCATCGGGTTTCGGCTCGGTGAGCACGATGACGTCGTCGCCCTCGGAGACCGCGGGGAAGTACCCGTACACCACCGCCGCGTGGGCCAGGATGCCGTCGGTGGCAAGCCGGTCAAGCCAGTAGCGCAGCCGCGGCCTGCCGTCGGACTCCACCAGCTCTTCGTAGCTGGGACCCTCGCCGCCGCGTTGGCCACGTAACCCCCACTGCCCGAGGAACAGTGCGCGTTCGTCGAGCAGTCCGGTGTAGTCGGCCACCGGGATGCCCTTGACCACCCGGGTACCCCAGAACGGCGGGGTGGGCACCTCGACGTCAGCAGCGACGTCGGAGCGCTCAGGCACCTCGATCGGCGTCTCCTTCGCCTTGCGTTCGGCGGCAATGCGTTTCGACCGCTCGTGGCGAGCCTTACGCTCGGCTTCCTTCTCGCGATCTGCGGTCGCTTCGGGGCTGTCGGTGTCCACCGTGCCACCGCGCTTGACGGTCATGATGGTGTCCATCAGCTTCAGACCCTCGAACGCGTCCCGCGCGTAGTGCACGTCACCTTCGTAGATCTCGGCGAGGTCGTTCTCGACGTAGCCACGGGTCAGCGCCGCCCCACCGAGCAGCACCGGGAACTTCCCGGCGACGCCGCGGGTGTTCATCTCCTGGAGGTTTTCCTTCATCACCACAGTCGACTTCACCAGCAGCCCGGACATGCCCACCACATCGGCGCTCTTGTCCTCGGCGACCTCGAGAATGGTGTTGATCGGCTGCTTGATGCCGATGTTCACCACCTCGTAGCCGTTGTTTGTCAGGATGATGTCGACGAGGTTCTTGCCGATGTCGTGCACGTCGCCCTTGACGGTGGCGAGCACGATGCGCCCCTTGCCAGAGTCGTCGTCGGCCTTCTCCATGTGCGGCTCCAGGTACGCCACAGCGGTCTTCATCACCTCTGCGGACTGCAGCACGAACGGCAGCTGCATCTGGCCGGACCCGAACAGTTCGCCGACGGTCTTCATACCTGCCAGCAGATTCTCGTTGATGATCGCAAGTGGCGGCTTTTCCGTCATCGCCTCGTCGAGGTCTGCTTCCAGCCCGTTGCGCTCGCCGTCGACGATGCGCTGCGCGAGTCGTTCCAGCAGCGGCAGTTTCGCGAGTTCGGCCGCGCGGGACTCCTTCGACGAGGCCGCCGACACGCCCTCGAACATGCCCATCAGTTCCTGCAGCGGGTCGTAGCCATCCCGCCTGCGGTCATACACGAGATCCAGCGCGACTTCGCGTCGCTTCTCGTCGATCCGGTTCATCGGCAGGATCTTGGACGCGTGCACGATGGCCGAATCAAGGCCCGCCTCCTGGCACTCGTGCAGGAACACCGAGTTGAGCACCTGGCGCGCAGCGGGATTGAGGCCGAAAGAGATGTTCGACAACCCGAGCGTGGTCTGCACGTCCGGGTGCTTCTGCTTCAGCAGCCGGATGGCCTCGATGGTCTCGAGACCGTCCTTACGGGACTCCTCCTGGCCGGTGCAGATGGTGAACGTCAGGGTGTCGATCAGGATCGACGACTCGTCGACACCCCAGTTCCCGGTGATGTCGGCGATCAGCCGCTCGGCGATCTCCACCTTCTTCTCGGCGGTGCGGGCCTGGCCCTCCTCATCGATGGTCAACGCAACCACCGCGGCGCCGTGCTCGGCGACAAGCTTCATCGTCTTGTGGAAGCGCGATTCCGGCCCGTCGCCGTCCTCGTAGTTCACCGAGTTGATCGCACACCGACCACCGAGATGCTCCAAACCCGCTCGCAGCACCGCGGTTTCGGTCGAGTCCAGCACGATCGGCAGCGTCGACGAGGTCGCGAGCCGGCTGGCCAACTCGTTCATGTCAGCCACGCCGTCACGCCCGACGTAGTCGACGCACAGGTCGAGCAGATGCGCACCATCGCGGGTCTGGTCCTTCGCGATGTCCAGGCAGCTTCTGCCAGTCCTCGGCGATCATCGCCTCACGGAACGCCTTGGAGCCGTTGGCATTCGTCCGTTCACCGATCATCAGTACCGACGCATCCTGGTGGAACGGTACTGCGGAGTAAAGCGACGCCACCGCGGGCTCAACGGTGATGTGTCGCTCCGCGCGCTGCACTCCCGGGATGGCCTCGGCCACCCGGCGGATGTGTTCGGGTGTGGTGCCACAGCAGCCGCCGACCAGCGACAGGCCGTAGTCGGAGACGAATCCCGACAGCGCCTCGGCGAGTTCGTCCGGCTGCAGCGGGTACTCGGCGCCGTTGGCGCCAAGCACCGGCAGGCCGGCGTTGGGCATCACCGAAACGGGGGTCCGTGCGTGTTGCGACAGGTACCGCAGGTGCTCGCTCATCTCGGCGGGTCCGGTCGCGCAGTTCAGCCCGATCATGTCCACACCGAGCGGCTCGACCGCCGTCAGCGCCGCGCCGATCTCGCTGCCCAGCAGCATCGTGCCCGTGGTTTCGACGGTGACATGCGCGAAAACCGGGATGTGACGGCCGAATTGGGCCATCGCCCGGCGCGAGCCCAGCACCGCGGCCTTGAGCTGCAACAGGTCCTGGCAGGTCTCGACGAGAATCGCGTCGGCGCCGCCCTCGAGCATGCCGAGCGCCGCCTCCAGATACGCGTCACGGATCACCGCAAACTCGGTGTGCCCCAGCGTCGGCAGCTTGGTGCCAGGGCCCATAGATCCCAGGACGTAGCGCCTGCGCTCGGCGGTACTCATCTCGTCGGCGACACGGCGCGCGATGGTGGTGGCCTTCTCCGACAGCTCGCGGATCTTGTCGGCGATGTCGTAGTCGCCCAGGTTGCTCAGGTTGCAGCCGAACGTGTTGGTCTCGACCGCGTCGGCGCCCGCCTCGAAGTAATTGCGGTGAATCCGCTCGATGACATCGGGCCGGGTCTCGTTGAGGATCTCGTTGCAGCCCTCGAGCTGGTTGAAGTCGTCGAGCGTCAGATCGGCTTCCTGCAACTGCGTGCCCATCGCGCCGTCACCCACCAATACCCGCTGCGACAAGGCGTCGAGCAGGTCGGTGTCATAGGCGCGGTTGTTCGGAGCAGTCACATAAACAGGGTAGTCGGTCTACCAAATCGGGCATCCGCCCATAAGGCTCACGCAGGCCCGCGCAAGCCTTACGCTGGCTTGGTGACCCCGTCGGATGCGACCGGCCGCAAGCCCGCCGACCTGCCAGAACTCCGCAACACCATTGTGGTGGCGGCGTTCGAGGGCTGGAACGACGCGGGCGATGCGGCCAGCGACGCCCTGGAGCACCTGGACGCGATCTGGGAAGCGGAGCCGATCATCGAGATCGACGACGAGGCGTACTACGACTACCAGGTCAATCGCCCGGTCATCCGGCAGATCGACGGGGTGACACGCGAGCTGGTGTGGCCGTCGATGCACATCTCGCACTGCCGTCCGCCGGGGTCCGACCGCGACATCGTGTTGATGCACGGTGTCGAGCCGAATATGAGGTGGCGCACATTCTGCGCCGAGCTGCTGGCGATCGCCGACAAGCTCAACGTCGACACCGTCGTCATTCTGGGCGCGCTGCTGGCCGACACGCCGCACACCAGGCCGGTGCCGGTGTCGGGCGCGGCCTACTCCCCCGACTCCGCCAAGTTCTTCGGCCTGGAGGAAACCCGCTACGAAGGTCCGACGGGCATCGCAGGCGTGTTCCAGGACGCCTGCGTCGCGGCGGGCATCCCCGCCGTGACCTTCTGGGCGGCGGTGCCGCACTACGTGTCGCAACCGCCCAACCCGAAGGCCACGGTGGCGCTGCTGCGCCGCGTCGAGGACGTCCTCGACATCGAGGTGCCGCTGGCCGATCTGCCGACGCAGGCCGAGGAGTGGGAGGAGGCGGTCAGCGAGATGACCGCCGAAGACGACGAGATCGCCGAGTACGTCGCCGCCCTCGAGCAGCGCGGCGACGCCGAGGTGGACATGAGCGAAGCGCTGGGCAAGATCGACGGCGACGCGCTGGCCGCCGAGTTCGAACGCTATCTGCGCCGGCGGGGTCCGGGATTCCGCGGCTAGCACTCCCCGCCAGCGTGCGAAGGTGTCTGCGGCCAACACGCCGCCATTTTTCGGGAGTTCGCGCACGCTCACGGGTTACGGGCTAAGCCTTTTCGGGTTTCGGCGCCTTCCACGTGCCGTTGAGCGCGTCGGGCTTCGGCCAGTACAGCCGCAGCACCAATGCGAACGGGCCCTTCGGCGCGGGCAGCCAGTTGGACTCCTTGTCCGGCCCGGCGACTCGTTCTGGATGTAGAACGTGTAGCCGCCGTCCTTGTCCGGCACCAGGCTGGGCAGCATCGGCGAATTGATCAGGTAGCGGTTGATCGGGTTGGCGACCAGCAGGCTCTGCGGTAACTCGTACATCGTCAGCGACCAGAACGCGTTCACCGGCGGCAGCTGATCCTTCGGAAAGTGGAAGGTGTAGTTGTTCGCCCCGGTCAGCGGTGCGCCGGCGGAGTCGTTGGAGAAGTTCGGGTAGATCGCCTCGGCGGCCGTGTTGCCGTAGATGCCGAGCACCGCGCCTGCCATCCGGTAGAGGTAGTTGCCCTTCAGGTCTTCAGCGGTGCCGAACAGCTGGGCAGACCCGACCTCGCCGGTGTCGATCTTGTCCTTCTTGAACGCGTCGAACTCGGCCCAGGCGTCGGCCATGCCGTCCTCGATCGCCTTGCGCATCTCGGGGCTCAGCTTGTCGGCCTCGAAGTCGCCGTCGGGGCCGATGCCGATGCTCGCGAAGCGATCGCGCATCTCCTTCTCGTCGGGCAGCGTCGGCGCGAACTGCAGCGCGAAGCTGCAGGATCTCGAAGAACTGCGGCGAGGTCTTCTGCTGGTCCGGCGTCAGCGGCGGAACGAAGTCGATAGCAGGCGCGGGCGCCGGTGGCGGCTGGTTGAGGAACACCGACAGCGGCGTGCACCTGGTAGCCGGCCTGAATCTTCTTGACGTTGTCGAGGTCGGACGGGCCGAACAGCTGCGTGCGGTACAGCACGAACGCCAGGTCGGTGTCGGAGCGGATGACCTCGTTGATGCCCTCGGGCTTGTCGCCCTTCCAGTTCGGCCCGGCGAGCAGATACTTCCCGCCGCCGTTGCCGGTCGTGCGGCTGCCGACATAGTGGAAGTTGTAGGTGTAGGCGTCGACGAACTGCAGTGAGTAGTAGCGGTCCTGCTCGATCGGCGGGACGGTCAGCACCAGCGGCTCGGCGCGCAGGTCGGCGCCGACGGCCGAGTACGGGGTGTCGGAGTTCGGCGTCTGGATGGCCTTGTCCTCCGGGGTGTACACCCGTGCGGTGTTGTGGATCTCGTTCCAGCCGCCCTTGTACTCCGGATCCTCCTTGTTGACGAAGTAGGCGTACTGGACGCGGTAGTTGTCGACGATCGGGAAGCCGTAGATGTAGGCCTCTTTCGCGATCGCGCGGGCCTGGTCGGGCGTCACGGCGGCCGACGTCGGCGGCGGCTGCGACGTCGGCTTCTGCTCGCCCTCCTTGGCGGTGCAGCCGGCCAGCAGCAGGACGGCCGTCAGAGCGACAAGAATTCGGGTCATCGCTTGTTGCCACTTCCTGCGTCCTGGCGCTCAACGACCGGCCGAGCGCGGCGACTTCTGCGTCCATCCGGGCAAGCCGGTCCGGCAAGCCCGTTGCGCAATTGCTTCTCACCGAGCGGGGTCGTCAGCAACGGACGCAACCATCGGAACATGCCCACCCAGCCGGGAACGTTGATCCGACGCTTGCGGCCCTCGATGCCCTTGACGAAGGCCGCGCCACATTTCTGCACCGACGTGGTCTTGCTGAGCGGTCCCGGCGAAGAGTCGATGAGGTCCTTGAATGCGGGCGAGTCCGCTTTGCCCTCCTGCACCAGCGGCGTGTCGATCCAACACATGTGCGCCGACCCGACGTCGACGCCGAAGTGAGCGACCTCGAGCCGCAGCGCGTTCGCGAAGTGCTCGATTGCCGGCCTTGGCGAGGCTGTACCCGGACAGTCCCGGCACCGGCGATGTACGCCGGCGAGCGACGAAACCACCAGCACGTAGCCGCGGCGCTCGATGACCGACGGCAACGCGGCCCGCACGGTGTGGAACACGCCCAGCGCATTGACCTCGACGAGGGTCTTGAATGCCACTGGGTCGACGCCGAGCACCGAGCCGACGCTCGCGATGCCCGCGTTGGCCATCACGATGTCGATGCCGCCGAACTTTTCGATGCCTTGATCCACAGCCGACTGCATGGCGGCCAGATCGCGTACGTCGGCGACGGCGGTGAGGACGCGGTCCTCGCCGAGTCGGGCCGCCACCTCCTCGAGCCTGCCCTCGTCGAGATCGATCAGCACCAGCTTGGCGCCCTTGTCGTGCAGTCGACGGGCCACTTCCTCGCCAACGCCATTGGCGCCGCCGGTGATCAGCACGACCTTTCCGTTGACAGAGCTCATTGCCGGAAACGTACTCCACCGGCAGGTGGTCTACAGCTTGATGCCCAACAACGCGTCGACGGCGGTCGCCACCGTGTGCGGCGCCTCGGTGTCGTGACCGCCGTACTCCAGCGCATCGGTGGCCCAACCATCCAGCGCGGCAAGGGCTTTCGGGGTATCGAGATCGTCGGCCAGGTAGCGCCGCACCCTGGCGACCACGTCGGTGGCGTCCGGCCCCGCGGGCAGCGCCGTCGCGGTCCGCCACCGCTGCAGCCGCAGCGATCGGCTTCCTCGAGCACCGCATCGCTCCACGACCGGTCTGCGCGGTAGTGGCCGGCCAGCAACCCGAGCCGGATCGCCGCGGGCTCCACCCCGTCGGCGCGCAGCCGGGACACCAGCACCAGGTTGCCGCGGCTCTTGCTCATCTTGTGGCCGTCCCAGCCGATCATTCCGGCGTGCACGTAGTGCCGGGCGAATCGCCGCTCCCCCGTGACACATTCGGCGTGCGCGGCGGAGAACTCGTGGTGCGGGAAGATCAGGTCGCTGCCGCCGCCCTGGATGTCGAGGCCGGTGCCGATCCGGTTCAGCGCGATCGCCGCGCATTCCACGTGCCAGCCGGGCCTGCCGGGGCCGAACGGCGACGGCCAGCTGGGCTCGCCGGGCCGCTCGGCGCGCCACAGCAGGGCGTCGAGTTCGTCGCTCTTGCCTGGGCGGTCGGGGTCGCCGCCGCGCTCGCCGAACAGCCGCAGCATGGTCGTCGCGGTCGTAGCCGGACTCGTAGCCGAACTGGGTGGTGGCGTCGGCGCGGTAAGTAGACGTCCGGGCGGTCGGGATCGTCGACGACGTAGGCCGCCCCGGAGGCCAGCATCTTCTCGACGAGCTCGACGACCTCGCCGATGGCCTCGGTGGCGGCCACGTAGGCCTGCGGCGGAAGCACCCGCAACGCCGTCATGTCCTCGGCGAACAGGGCGGTCTCGCGGTCGGCGAGCTCGCGCCAGTCGATGCCGTCACGTGTAGCGCGCTCGAACAGCGGGTCGTCGACGTCGGTGACGTTCTGCACGAAGTTCACCCGGTGGCCCGCGTCCAGCCAGAGCCGATGGACGAGATCGAAGGTCAGGTAGGTCGCGGCGTGGCCGAGGTGGGTGGCGTCGTAGGGGGTGATGCCGCAGACGTACATGGTGGCGGTCTCGCCCGCGGCCACCGGCCGCACCTGCCGGTCAGCGGTGTCGTACAGGCGAAGCTGCGGACCGCTGCCCGGCAGCACCGGGACGGTCGGCGCCTGCCACGATTGCATACCTTCGACTCTAGGGGGTTCGGTCGGGCCGGCCTCTGACGACCGACCTGATTCCGGTCAGCAGCTGATCGGCCAGCTCCGCGCGGCACATCAACAGGTCGGGCAGATAGGGGTCGCGGCGGTTGTAGATCAGCGGCGAGCCGTCCAGCCGCGAGGCGTGCAAGCCCGGCGGCGCGCACCACGCCCGCGGGGGCGGCCGAGTCCCATTCCCACTGCCCACCCGCATGCAGGTAGGCGTCGACGTCGCCGTTCACCACCGCCATCGCCTTCGCACCCGCCGACCCGATGCGGACGAGCTCGATGTCCATCAGGTCGCGCAACCGCCACAGCACCGCAGGCGGCCGGTTGGCGCTGGCGGTGATCCGGATCGGGCCGTCGCCGCGGGGCGCGGGCGGCCTGACGGTGTCCGTGCGATACACCTCGCCGAAGGCCGGCAGCGCGACCGCGGCGTCGGTGATGGCACCTTCCAGTCCGTGGCCGGATGTCGCCGACCCCTCGGCTCCGTGGCGCTGCCACAGCGCGATGTGCACCGCCCAGTCGTTGCGGCCGACGGAGAATTCCCAGGTTCCGTCCAGCGGGTCGACGATCCACACCCGGTCGGCGTGCACCCGCGACAGGTCGTCGACAGCCTCCTCGGACAGCACCGCGTCGGCGGGGCGTTTGCGCGCAAGGCCGTCCAGGATCAGCCTGTTGGCCCGTTTGTCGCCCGCGTCGCCGAGGTCGTAGGGATCCCAGAAGCCGACCTCGTCGCGAACCTGGAGCAGCAGCTCACCGGCGTCGCGGGCCAGCTCAGCGGCCAGCGCGGCATCGGTTCCGCTCACCACAGCAGTATTGCCGAATAATGAATCCGTGACCGATCGGGGCATGAAGACCGCGCAGGTCGCACCCACGACGGTCAAGGTGGCCGACCTGACCGGACCCGGCAGCTCGGCGGAGAAGTTCGGCGTCGGGGGCACCGACCTCGGCATCGCCGTCGCCCTGGCGGACGGACGGACCGGTTTCGTCTTCGGCGACACGTTCGACGACTGTTGCGCAGGCGGCCCCGGCTGGCGCAGCCCGGTGATGTTGCGTTCACACGACACCACGTTGCGCAGGCTGAACAACGGCATCACGTTCGACGACGCGGTTGGCGGCGACTACGCGCGCCAGCTGTGGGACTACGCGCACGACGGGCCGCCGTGGAAGGGTGGTGGGTTCTCGACGGTGCTGCCCGCCGACGCCATCACGATCGACGGCCGGCTCTATCTGTTCGCGATGGTGAACCGCGGGCTGCACAACGTGCTGTGGACCGAGATCAACTACAGCGACGATTGCGGCGACACCTGGCACGACGGCGGGCCCGATGCGCGGCGGCTCGGTTCCCACGATGACGGCCACCAGCAGTTGATCACCTGGGAACACGACCAGGACACCGGCTGGGTGTTCGTCATCGCCAGCGCATTCAACCGACGCGAGAACGCCTTTCTCTACCGCGTGCGTGCCGACGATCTGCTCGACCGCTCGGCATGGCACCCATGGACCGGCGGCTGGTTCCGCAATGACCCGGTTCCGCTGCTGCCCGAAGGTACGACGGTCGGCGAGATGAGCCTTCGACGGGTCGAGAATCGTTGGGTGTTCAGCTATTTCGAGACGAGCTCGGGCAGGATTCGGGTCAAGGTGCTGGACAGCCCGACCGACGACATGGCCGCAGCGCCGACGACGACGGTGCTGCGCAACACGGCGTGGCCGTCGCCCCGGTGCAGTCCGCCCGACGGCTGCACCGCAGGAACCCTGAGCCAGCTGTACGGCGGCTACATCGTCCCCGGCTCGACGCTGCGCAACCTGCATCTGGTGGTCAGCCACTGGAACACCACCGACGGCTCCAACTGGCCCTATCGCGTGATGCAGTACCGGCACAACGCGACTGCTCTGCGGTAGATCAGAACGCGGGCCACGGGATCGGGCGGTGCCGGTCGGCAGACGGCATCACCGGATTGTCCAGCAACGCAACGGCTCTGCGGCGCAGTGCGTCGACCTCACGGTTCGTCACGTGCTCGCGCAGCTGCTCGCCCAGCGTGCCGCGTGTGTCGTCGCGCAGCCGGGCGACGGTCTCCAGCGTCTCGTCGTCGACGGGCTTGCCGGACCATCCCCACAGCACGGTGCGCAGTTTGTCCTCCACATGCATGCTGACCCCGTGATCGACGCCGTACACGTGGCCGTCGACCCCGGACAGGATGTGGCCGCCCTTTCGGTCGGCGTTGTTGATCAGCACGTCGAACACCGCCATCCTGCGCAGCCGCAGGTCGTCGGCATGCACCAGCGTCACCTCGTCACCCGCATAGTCGAAGGCGCGCAGCACCGGCATGAAGCCGGGCGGAATATGGCCCGCCGGAAGCAGATCGACGAGGTCCGGCCCTGATTCGGGATCCTCGCCGACCTCGTCGCCCGGCTGGTCCACCCACAGCTGCAGCATCCCCGGCCCTGCGGGGCCGTCGCGAATGATGGTGTAGGGCACGATGTCCCAGCCCGATGCCGCCGACACCAGGTACGCCGCGAGCTCCCGACCGGCCAGCGTGCCGTCCGGAAAGTCCCACAGGGGCGCTTCGCCTGCGATCGGTTTGTACACACAGTGCACGGTCAGCTCGTCGAGATGAGCCTCGCAGAGGAATGTGGCGTTGCTGGCGGAGCGGATTCGCCCGATGACGGTGAGTTCACCGCGCCGCAACGCCTCGCAGTCGCTAGGCGTCGGGCTCATCGTCGGGCTCGCCCAGGTTCCGCCGATAGCCGTTGGTGCGCACACAGATGTGGCCCTCCGGATCGAGGGGCTCGTCGCACAGCGGGCACGGCGGGCGGCCCGCCGAGATGACCCGGTTGGACCGGGTCGCGAACTGACGCGCTGACTCGGGGGTGAGGAATACGCGCACCGCGTCGGGCCCGTCCTCGGCATCGTCGAGAACCACCGACGCATCGAACTCGGTCTCGGAGACCGCCAGCAGCTCGACGACCACGGTCTGCGCCTCGGAATCCCAGCCCAGCCCCATCGTGCCGACCCGAAACTCTGCGTCGACCGGTGTCACCAGCGGACTGAGGTCATCGATGTCGGTTTCCGGCGGGATCGGGGTGCCGAAGCGGCGGTTGATCTCAAGCAGAAGTGCCGCGATCCGTTCGGCGAGCACCGCGACCTGCTGCTTCTCCAGATATGACCGAGATCACCCGCTTCTCGTGCACGGCCTGCAGGTAGAACGTGCGGTTTCCGGGCTGCCCGACCGTCCCGGCCACGAAGCGGTCGGGTGTGCGGAAGACGTGGATTTCGCGGGGCATGGCATCTCCAAAATACCGCGCTCAGTCGGTCGAGCCGCCCACGACGGCGTCGCTCGACGGCACGTCCTTGGACTCGCCGTCGGCGGTCTTTTCCGGTTTCGGCATCAGGCCCGCAGCCAGTTGGTCGCCGGTGTGGTTGACGTGAACGACGAAGGGCCGCAGCGTTGTGTAACGGATCACACTCATCGACGCGGGATCGGCGGTGATCCGCTGGAAGCTGTCGAGATGGGTGCCAAGCGCGTCGGCGACGATCGCCTTGATCACGTCGCCGTGCGTGCAGGCCAGCCACAGCACGTCGCCCTCGTGCTCTTCGGTCAGCCTGCGGTCATGCTCGCGCACCGCCGCCACCGCGCGAGCCTGCACCTGGGCCAGGCCTTCGCCGTCGGGGAACACCGCGGCGCTGGGCTGCTGCTGGACCACCGCCCACAGCGGCTCCTTGACCAGGTCGCCGATCTTGCGGCCGGTCCACTGCCCGTAGTCGACCTCGGATATCCGCTCGTCGACGACGGGTTCGAGCCCGAGCGCGGCGGCCAGCGGTTCGACGGTCTTGCGGCAGCGCAGCAGCGGCGAGCACACGATGGTGCGGATCGGCAGCGACCCGATCCGCGCCACCACCGCCTCGGCCTGCTCGCGCCCCTTGTCGTCGAGGTCGACGCCGTCGCTACGGCCGGCCAGGGTCTGCGCGGTGTTGGAGGTCGAGCGGCCGTGCCGCAGCAGGATGACGGTCACGTCGCACACCACCCCCGCGCCCAGTAGTGCCAGCACGACAGCGCCGAGCACGACCCGGTAGCCGACGAACCAGTACATGCTGTGGCGCACCAGGAACCGCAGGAACCAGGCCACCGCCGCGAAGCCGACGACGAATGCGATCACCGTGGCGACCAGAAGCTGCGGGCCGCTGGCGCTCATCCCCTCACCGACGGGATGGAAGGCGTCGGGCAGCGAGAACAAGCCAGAGGCGAACACGGCAGGAATCGCCAGCAGGAAGCCGAAGCGGGCGGCCAACTCGCGATCCAGCCCGAGGAACAGGCCCGCGCTGATCGTCGCGCCGGAGCGCGACACACCCGGCACCAGCGCCAGGCACTGAGCCAGGCCGACGGTCACGCTGTCTCGCCACGTGAGCTGCTCGACGTCGCGGGTCTGCCTGCCGAAGTACTCGGCGGCCGCGATCACCGCGGAGAAAACTATCAAGCGCAGTCGCGATCAGCCACAGATTCCTTGCGCCCGTTCGGATCTCGTCCTTGAACAGCAGCCCAAGCACGCCGATCGGGATGGTGCCGATGATCACGTACCAGCCGAGCCGGTAGTCGGCGTCGCGGGCCGCGGAGTTGAACAGTCCGGCGAACCACGCCTTGACGATGCGGGCGATGTCGCGCGCGAAGTACATCAGCACCGCCACTTCGGTGCCGAGTTGCGTCACCGCGGTGAACGATGCGCCCGCGTCGTCGGCGAAGAACAGCCGCGACGCGATCGCGAGGTGACCCGACGACGACACCGGCAGGAACTCGGTCAGACCCTGCACCACCGACAACACGACAACTTGCAGCCAGGACATCGCGGGGGCGTCGGTCACGACGACGACCGTACCGTGGGCGTTCGTCAGCGCGCTGTGCGCGGCACCGGTTGCGCCTCGGCGACGGCATCCCGCACGGCGGCGGCCAGGCTGCGTTCGTCGAAGAGATCGATGTCGACGGTCTTGCGAGCGGCGGTGGCGACGACGTCCTCGGCCTGCGGCACCGGGCCGGCAAGTCGCGGGCGGTAGATCTCGACGATCAGCGTCTGGTGTTCGACGTGGAAGGAGAAACTGCGCCCCTCGGCCAACTGGCCAAATCCGCTGGCGTGCAGACCAGTCGAGATGTCTTCGATAGCAAAGCCGTTGTCGGCCGAATCACGGCTCGGCGCGAGGCTCATGACCGAACCCTACCGCTGCGAACGGCTTGCCTACACTTGCTGTTCAATTGTCGTCCAGATCGCACGCACGGAAAGTTACCCGTTGCCAGCCGCCGCCAAACATGCAGGTCAGATCGCCTATTGGGGTGGTCTCCTGATCACGCTGTGCGGGCTGGCGGCTGCGTGCGCGGCCAAACCCGCCGACACGCCGCCGCCGACGATCGCACCCGCGGAAGCCGCGGTGTCTCCGCCGGTGACCCAGCCGCCTGCCGGAGTCGTGCGCCCGCTGGCCGGTCACGCGAAGTCCGTGGTGTTCGACGCCGCGACCGCGTCGCTGGTGGTGCTCGGCCCGGGCAAGGGCGAGCAGGCGGTGGTCACCGCGATGCCGGCAAAAGGCCTGGCCAGCGCCGTGACGCTGCTCGGCCCGGCGACGGCGATGACAGGCGACAACCGTGGGCACGTCTTCGCCGCGACGCGCGGCGGCTATTTCAGGGTCGACATCGCGCAGGGCCGGGTCAGCCGGGTGCCTGTCGACGGTCATGGCGACACCGACTTCACCGCGATCGCCCGTCGCGCCGACGGCAGGCTGGTGCTCGGCAGCGCGGACGGCGCGGTGTACACGCTGAGCTCCGACACCTCCGTCGGTGCCGAGCTGAAGATCTTCGCTCGCGTCGATGCGCTTGTCACCCAAGGGAATACGGCCGTCGTGCTGGACCGCGGCCAGACCTCGGTGACCACGGTCGACGCCAGCGGCGCGAAGGCCGGACAGGCGCTGCGCGCCGGCGAAGGGGCCACCACGCTGGCCGTCGATCCTGCTGGGCCGGGTGCTGGTCGCCGACACCCGCGGGGATGCGCTGCTGGTGTTCGGCACCGACCCGCTGATGCTGCGGCAGCGCTATCCCGGTGCGGGGTGCGCCCTACGGCTTGGCTGGGTCATCGCGGCTGGCTTGGGTGTCACAGACAGGAACGAATATGGTCATTGGTTACGATCTGGCGACCGGAATACCAGTCGAGAAGGTGCGTTATCCGACCGTGCAGCAGCCGAACTCTCTGGCCTTCGACGAGGCGTCTGGCACCCTGTATGTGGTGTCGGGGTCCGGAGCAGGTGTGCAGGTGATCGCGAACGCGGGAGTCAGCCGGT
Source organism: uncultured Actinomycetota bacterium (assembly GCA_963813275.1). Classification (GTDB taxonomy): domain Bacteria; phylum Actinomycetota; class Actinomycetes; order Mycobacteriales; family Mycobacteriaceae; genus Mycobacterium. The sequence goes on from CAWEYH010000014.1 coordinate 2,492,891, forward strand.
GACGGCGGTCCAGCGGGGCCGCATGCCGCCGGGCTGGGAAGCCGACCTGTCAGACGAATACGAGTGGGTGCCGCTGCGGCTGCCGCCCGACCTGACCCGGATCAGCGCGTCCACCCGGCTGTCCATCGAGGCGGAGTATCGCGGCTGGGAACTCACCCGGGTCCGGCTCTACACCGACGGCAGCCGTCGAGTGTTGTTGCGCCGCAAGAAGTCCGCCGTCAACAGCCTGGACATCGCCGACCAGCCGGCGATGTAGGGGTGTGATGTACCGCGCCCTACGGCGGGCGCTGTTCCTGGTCCCCGCCGAACGCATCCACACCTGGGTCTTCACCGCGTTGCGCGCAGGCACCGCACCGGCACCGGCCCGTCGCGCTCTGAAGAAGTGGTTGGCACCCCACGATCCGGTGCTGGCAAGCACGGTGTTCGGGGTCCGCTTCCCCGGCCCGCTGGGACTGGCGGCAGGGTTCGACAAGAACGGCCTCGGGCTGGCGACCTGGGGCGCGCTCGGCTTCGGATACGCCGAGGTCGGCACGGTGACCGCGCAGGCACAGCCCGGCAATCCACCGCCGAGGATGTTCCGGCTGCCCGACGACCGGGCGCTGCTCAACCGGCTTGGGGTTCAACAACCACGGCGCCGGTGAGCTCGCGCTTCGACTGACCCGACACACTCCCGACGTGCCGATCGGGGTCAACATCGGCAAGACCAAGATCGTGCCCGCAGATGCCGCCGTCGACGACTACCGGGAGAGCGCCCGGCTGGTGGGACCGCTGGCGGCCTACCTGGTGGTCAATGTCAGCTCTCCGAACACGCCGGGGCTACGCGACCTGCAGGCCGTCGAGTCGCTGCGGCCGATCCTGACGGCGGTGCGGGAAGAGACGACCACGCCGGTGCTGGTCAAGATCGCGCCGGATTTGTCCGACTCCGACATCGACGAGATCGCCGATCTGGCAGTCGAATTGGGGCTGGCCGGCATCGTCGCGACGAATACCACCGTGTCCCGCGAAGGCCTGACGACCCCTGGCGTTGACGGAGCTCGGACCCGGCGGGATCTCCGGCCCGCCGGTCGCAAGACGGTCGGCCGAGGTGCTGCGCCGGCTGTACAACCGGGTCGGCGATCGGCTGGTCGCTGATCAGTGTCGGCGGCATCGAGACCGCCGACGACGCATGGGACCGCATCACCGCGGGAGCCTCACTGCTGCAGGGCTACACCGGCTTCGTCTACGGCGGCGGGTTGTGGGCCAAGCACATTCACGACGGCATCGCGCAGCGACTGCACGACGGCGGCTTCGCGTCGCTGACCGACGCCGTCGGCTCAGCGGCGCGCTAGCTTTGGCCTCCACGAGCGTGCACAAAATGACGCAAATCTGCAGCGTGTCTTTATGCAGGCTCGCGGGGCGTCGCTAGTTCTGCTCGTAGGTGCCGTGGATGAGCGCCCTGGCGATCGCCTGCTGGAACAGGTTGAAGCCCAGGTAGGCGGGAGTGGCGCCCTCGGGCAGGTCGAGCTTCTCGACGCCGACAGCATGCACGGCTACGTAGTAGCGGTGAACGCCGTGGCCAGGCGGAGGTGCGGCGCCGATGAAACGCTTTAGCCCCGCGTCGTTGGCCAAAGTCATTGCGTTGCCGGGCAATCCGCTGCCGTCACCGACGCCGGCCGGTAGATCGGTGACCGTCGCAGGCAGGTTGGCGACCGCCCAGTGCCAGAAGCCCGATGCGGTCGGCGCATCGGGGTCGTACACGGTCACCGCGAAGCTCCGGGTCTCCTCGGGGAAGCCCGACCAGCTCAGCTGAGGCGAGATGTCCTCGCCGCCCGCGCCCATGATGCCGCTGACCTGGTCGTTGGACCACGCACCGCCATCGGTGAACGACTCCGAGGTCAGCGTGAACGACGGCAGCTTGGGTAGGTGGTCATACGTGTTGTAGGGAAACGCCATGATCGTCCTTTCGAGTGGTCAGCAGTGAAGGAGGAAGTGCTCGAGAACCTCGGCACCGAACGTCAGCGCATCAACGGGTACCCGCTCGTCGACGCCGTGGAACAACGCCGAGAAATCCAGGTCGGGCGGCAGCCGCAACGGGACAAACCCGAAACACCGAATTCCCAGCCGCGCGAATGCCTTTGCATCCGTTCCGCCGGCGAGCATGTATGGCACGGTACGGGCCTCGGGGTCGGCGGCGAGGATCGCGCCGTTCATCGCGTCGAGCAATTCACCGTCGAAGCCGGTTTCGTACGACGGCAGGTCGACGATCCATTCCCGGGAAACGTCCGGGCCGATGAGCTCGTCGACCTCCCGCTCGAACGCCGCGAGCCGGCCGGGCAGCACACGGCAGTCGATCACTGCCTCCGCCGTGGCCGGGATGACGTTGGCCTTGTACCCGGCCTTGAGCATGGTCGGATTGGCGGTGTCACGTAGTGTCGCGGCGACGAGGCGGCCGATCGAGCCCAGCTTGGCGACCGCCCCGTCCAGATCCGGAGAGTCGACATCGAACGTATAGCCAGTCTCCTCCGCGACGGCCTGCAGGAACAGCTCGACGGATTCGGTCATGACGATCGGGAACTGATGGCGACCCAGCTTCGCCGTGGCCTCGGCGACCGCGGTGACGACGTTGTCGTCGTGGATCAGCATCCCGTGTCCGGCGCGGCCACGCCCGGTCAGCCGCATCCACCGCATGGCCTTCTCCGCTGTTTGGATGAGGTAGAGCCGACGTTCACCGCCCTCACGGCGCGGCACCGTCAACGTGAAGCCGCCGACCTCGCCGATCGCCTCGGTCACGCCCTCGAACAGGTCGGGCCGCTCGTCCACCAACCACTGGCAGCCGTACTTGCCGCCGGCCTCCTCGTCGGACAGGAACGCGAATACCAGGTCGCGCGGTGGGACGGTGCCGGTCCGTTTGAAGCCGCGCGCCACCGCGATCATCATGCCGACCATGTCCTTCATGTCGACGGCCCCGCGACCCCAGACGTAGCCGTCCTCGAGGGCACCGGAGAACGGATGGACACTCCAGTCCGATGCCTCCGCGGGCACCACGTCGAGGTGCCCGTGCAGCATCAGGGCGCCGCGGGACGAGTCAGCGCCCTTCAGGCGGGTGAACACGTTGGCCCGGCCGGGCGCTCCCGCCTCGATGTATTCGGTTTCATAGCCGACCTCTTGCAGTTGCTCGGCCACCCAACGCGCACACTCGGCCTCGCCCTTGGTGGTGGCGAGCTCCCCGGTGTTGGACGTGTCGAACCGGATCAGCGCACGGACGAGGTCGACTACCTCGTCGCGGGGTTTCGTCACAGTTTCCTTTCCTACCACCCGCACCGTTGTCGGGTTTGAGCCTGGGCTGGCCGATCCGATAGCCTTAGCTGCCCAGAGCAGGTCCGAGTGGCGGAATGGCAGACGCGCTAGCTTGAGGTGCTAGTGCCCTATTAACGGGCGTGGGGGTTCAAGTCCCCCCTCGGACACAATTTTCTGCTCCTCGCGTGCGCAGTCAGTACACATCTCGTACGTACCGCTTCGCCGCCACCAGCTCCCGCTTGTAGTTGTGTGCCTGTTCGTCGGACATCCCGCCATGGGCCTTGATGATGGAAGTCAGCGCGGCATCGACGTCGCGGGCCATGCGGGTGGCGTCACCGCAGACATAGAAATGCGCCCCGTCCTGCAGCCAACGCCACAGATCGGCGCCGTAGTCGAGCATCTTGTGCTGCACGTAGACGCGGTCGGCCTGGTCGCGGGAGAAGGCGAGGTCGAGCCGGTTGAGGAAGCCGTCGCCGACCATGTCCACCAGATCGTCGCGGTAGTAGAAGTTCTCGCTGCGCCGCTGGTCGCCGAAGAACAGCCAATTGCGTCCGGTGTGGCCCAGGGCGCGGCGCTCCTGCAGGAACCCGCGAAACGGCGCGATGCCCGTGCCCGGCCCCACCATGATCATCGGCGTCTCGGCGTCCCTCGGCGGCCGGAAGTGCGGCGACCGCTGCAGAAACACCGGAGCAGCGGTGGCGCGGTCGGCCAGAAACGTCGAGCACACACCGCCGCGCTGCCCGCCGCGGCGCCCCCGGTAGCGCACCACGGATACCGTCAGCTGCACCTCGTGGGGGCTGACCAGCGGACTCGAGGAGATCGAGTAGTTGCGGGGCGTCAGCCGCACCAGCACCTCCTGCCATTGCGCAGGCTCGGCACGCACGGTGAACTCCTCGACGATGTCGAGCCCGTTGCGCCCGGCCAGCCATCGGTCCAGCCGCGCGGAGGGCGCCCGCAGTGCCCTGGCGGCGGCGGGGTCGGCGCAGTTGTCGGCGACAAAGCCAAGCAGGTCGGGCGTCACGCGGCAGATGTCATAGGACGTCATCAACGCGTCGCACAGCGGCCGCCGCTGACCGTCGACCTCGACGCTGTCTTCTCCATCCAGACCCGTCGCAACCAGCCAGGCATCGACGACCGCACGGCTGTTGGTGGCACATACGCCGAGCGAATCGCCCACCGCGTAACCGACGTCGTGCTCGGAGATGTCAAAACCCAACTGGCGCACTTCTTTTGAGGACATCGGGCCGGTCAACACGGTGTTGCGGCACAGCGCCGCGAGAACGGGGTCGTCCCGGGTGAACGGCTCCTCGCTGGTGCCCGGTTCGGTTGCGGCACCCAGCATCGCCGTGATCCGATCGACCCATTGAGCCATCGGATTGTTGTCGTAGGCCTCGCACTCCGCGCGATCGAGCATCTTCGTCGCGCCGAGGTCGGCCAGCCTGCCGTCGATCGACTTGGCGTGGCCGCAGAAGTCGGCATACGACCGGTCACCGATGCCAAGCACGGCATAGCGCACTCCGTCGAGGGCGGGCGCGTTCGGCGCACCGAGCCGGTCCCAGAAGTCGGCGCCGTTGTCCGGCGGGCCGCCGTCACCGAATGTGCTGGTGACGATCAGGACGTCGCCGGCGGCCGCCAGCCTCGACAGCGGCACCTCGTCCATGTTGGCCAGCTGCGAGTCGCCCAGCCGTCGAGCCAGCCTGGCGGCGACGTCCTCGGCGTTACCCGTCTGCGACGCCCACAACACGAGAGGCCCGTGCCCGTCGGGTTCGCGTTCCTTCACCACGCGGGTCGGCACCGGCCCCACCGCGCGGGCGCTCACCGCGCACACCTTGAACTCGGGTTGCAGCGATTCGGCGTCGACGGCGTCGCTGGTCACCGCGTTGATGGTGAGGCAGCTCGCCGTGTTCGTCGTTCCAGTGAAACGGCGCGAAGCAGCTGCCCCGGCCGGACCCGGTCGGTCACCACGGCGGGCAGCACCGCGCGGCCACGGCGCGACGTCAGCTCGACGGGTTGGCCGTCGGCGATGCCCAGCACCGTCGCATCGGACGGATGGATCTCGACGAACGGGCCGCTGTCGAGCTTGTTGAGCTTGGCCACCTTGCCGGTCTTGGTCATGGTGTGCCACTGGTGCTGCAGCCGACCGGTGTTGAGCACCAGCGGGAAGTCGTCGTCGGGCAGCTCGCGGGCGGTCCATGTGCGGGCGGGCGTGAAACGCGGCTCGCCGCGACGGGGTGGGAAACGCCAGTCGGGGTCGGTGCCCGTCGCCGTCGACGAACAGGTCCTGGCTGACCCCGTCGTTGAGGTAGCGGATCGGGTGGCGGTCGTGGTCGTCGTCTGGCGGGCACGGCCACTGCACCGGTGTCTCGCCGAAGCCGCGAATAGCTGACGCCGCGCAGGTCGTAGCCGGTCTTCGGGTTGGAGAACCGTGCGGATCTCATCGAAGACCTCCTCGCTGGAGGAGTAGTCGAAGTGCTCGCCGAAGCCCATGTGCGCGGCGACCTGGCAGATCAGCTGCCAGTCCGGGCGGGCCTGGCCCGGCGGGCCGAACGGACTGCCTGCAGCAGCGTGAGGTTGCGCTCGGAGTTGACCATGACGGCGTCGGACTCCGCCCACAGCGCGGCAGGCAGCACGATGTCGGCGTAGTCGTTCGTCGCGGTGTCGCGATAGGCGTCCTGGGTGATGACGAGCTCGGCCGCTTCCAGGCCGGCGATCACCGTCTGCCGATTCGCCACGGTGGCAACGGGATTGGTGCAGATGATCCAGCACGCCTTGATGTCACCGCGGCGAGCCGCTCGAACATCTCGACGGTGCCGGGACCGACGTCGGCGCGGATGGTTCCCGGCGGCAGGCCCCACTGCTTCTCGACGAACGCGCGGTCGGCCTCGGCGATGTCACCGACCGCTGCCCGGGCAATCCCGGCCCCATGTAGCCCATTTCGCGGCCGCCCATCGCGTTGGGCTGGCCGGTCAGCGACATCGGGCCGCTGCCCGGCCGGCAGATCGCACCGGTGGCCAGGTGCAGGTTGCAGATCGCGTTGGTGTTCCAGGTGCCGTGCGTGCTCTGGTTCAGCCCCATGGTCCAGCAGCTCATCCAGTCCCCCGCGTCGGCGATCATCCCGCCGCGGCTGCGGATGTCGGCCTCCGGTATGCCGGTGATGCTCGGCGACCCGGTGCGGCGGATAGTCCGCGAGGAACGCGGGCATGTCGTCCCAGCCGTCGGTGTGCTCGGCGATGAAATCGACGTCGATGTCGCCGTTTTCGACCAGCAGGTGCAGCAGCCCGTTCAGCAGGGCCAGGTCGGTGCCGGGCTTGATCTGCAGGAACAGGTCGGCGCGTTCGGCGGTGGCGGTGCGACGCGGGTCGACGACGATCAGCTTCGCGCCCGCCTTGAGCCGGTCCACCATCCGCAGGAACAGGATCGGATGGCAGTCGGCCATGTTGGAGCCGATGACGAAAAACAAGTCGGCGCAATCGAAGTCGTCGTAGGAGCCGGGCGGGCCGTCGGCGCCGAGCGACTGCTTGTAACCCGGTGCCTGCGCTGGCCATGCACAGCCGCGAGTTGGACTCGATGTGCATCGGTCCGCAGGAAACCCTTGGCCAGCTTGTTGGCCAGGTACTGCGCCTCGATGGACATCTGGCCGGACACGTAGAGCGCGACCGCGTCGGGACCGTGCTCGTCGACGATCGCGCGCAGCCGCGTGCCTGCCTCGGCGACCGCGTCGTCGACGGGTGTGGGGACGGCTCCGTCGTCGCGCGATGGCCGCACCAGCGCCGACGTCAGCCGCCCGTCGTCGGCGGCCATCATCTCGGCGTGGGTCGCGCCCTTGGTGCACAGCCGGCCGAAGTTGGCCGGGTGCAGCTTGTCTCCGGAGACCTGGCGATGACAGGCCTGCCCGAGTCGGACGGTGGTGGTTGACCTGGATGCCACAGCCGACGTCGAATACGAGCACGATACCGATGCGTAGGTCTGCCGACGCCAGGTCGACGAGGCAGGCCGTTCCGAGGTACGACGCGTCAGCTGACCCCGGCTTGTGCCATTCGGGTGCCCTTGCGCAGGTAGCAGAACCAGGTGACGGCAAGCAGCACAACGAAGAACGCGACATAGAAGCGCAGCGCGGGTTCGATGCTGCCGAACTGCGCCTTCGACCATGCGTAAGCCAGCGGACCACGAAGCCACCGAAAGCGCCGACCGAGGAGATGATTCCGATGGCGCCTGCCGCCTGGCGGCGCATCGCGACCATGATCTCCGGCGCGCCGCCTGCGTCGTCACCCTTGACGCAGAAGATCTTCGGAGATCATGCGGTAAGTCGAACCGTTTCCGATGCCGGTCGCGACGAAGAGCAGCATGAAGCTGACGAAGAAGACCGGCAGGTTCTTCGCCTGCACGGACCACAACGCGATCGAAGCTCCTGCCGGCGAGCATGGTGAAACTCAGGCGGTGACGCGGGCGCCTCCGATCCGGTCCGACAAGCCAGCCGCCGAACGGGCGCGCGATCGATCCGATGCCTGCACCGAGGAACGCCCAGGCCAGCGCTATGTCGCCTCGGTCGAAGACTGTCTTCAGCAGGGTCGGAAATGCCGCCGAGTACCCGATGAACGAACCGAACGTTCCGATGTAGAGCAGGACATGATCCAGGTGTCGGAATGCCGCAGCGACTGCGACACCGGCTTCACGTCGGCCTTGGCCTCAGAGAGGTTGTTCATGAACAGGAACGCGCACATGCGCCGCAGCTACCGCGAACGGCACATAGAACAGGCCGGCCATCGACAACGCCACGCCAGCACCGGCGGTCACCACGACTGGAACGATCTTCTGGGCCACCGCTACGCCGATGTTTCCGCCCGCGGCGTTGAGCCCGAGCGCCCAGCCTTTCTCCTTCTCCGGATAGAAGAACGAGATGTTGGCCATCGAGGAGGCGAAGTTGCCGCCGCCGAATCCCGCTGTCGCCGCGACCAGAAGAAGCAGCCCGAACGGAATGTCGGGGTCGACAACCGCCAGGCCAATAGCAGACACGGAATGACAAGCAGCGTCGCGGAGACCATCGTCCAGTTGCGGCCACCGAACACCGGAACCGCGAAGGTGTACGGCAGTCGCAGGAAGGCGCCGACACCGCTGGGCACGGCAACGAGCCACAGCGCCTGGGTGGCGGTGAGGGCGAATCCGGATGCGGCGGGGCTGCCGTCGGCACCGGCGGTCATCTGCACGACGACGATGCTCCATAGCAGCCACACCGAGAAGCCGATGTGCTCGGCGAAGATCGACCAGATCAGGTTTCGCCTGGCGATCGGCTTGCCGACGGTGTCCCAGAACTCCGGGTCTTCCGGTCGCCAGTCGTCGATCCAGTGGCGGCCACGGGTCGGCGGCGGCGCCGTCCGCGTTGATGCGTCTACTTCGTAACGGTCACGTCGAGTCTCCTGTCGCAAGAAAATTCGCGAAAAGCAGGGCTGAGCTGCCCTGATGTGACTCGACGGTAGGAATGGCGTGTTACATAGCCAGTTGAGGGCCGTTAAGCGACGGGAACGTTGTCCTCATTGGGTGAACAAAGCCTTCGTGCGGTGCGGGAAACAGAATCGAAACAAACGAGCCCTCACTGCTCGGCTTGACGGCCAGCACCGGCTTCGGGCATTCCAGCAGCAACTGCTGGGAAACGCTGCCCAACAGCAGCTTTCCCACCGGGTTGCGATGCCGGATGCCGATCACCAGCAGTTCGGCGTCGTCGCGCTCCATCGCCTTCAGCAGCTCATCGGCGGCGTCGACCCCGACGGGCTGGGTCAGCTCGAATTCGACTCCGCAGTCCGCGAGACGCTCCTCGACGTCGTGCGACCTCGCCGGCTGCGCGAACCCGGCGTCGACGTAGGCGTCGCCCGCGCGTCGAGTTGACGACCCGCAGCGTGGTGCCCGAAGCTTGGCCTCGGCGATGCCGTGCTCGAGCGCCGCCCGGCCGAACGGGTCAGCGCTGTATCCGACGACGATGTCATGTCTTGCCGCCTTCTCCCTGCTGATCCTTGTCGTCCTCGACGATCAGGAGCGTCTCCTCGCTGCGGTGCATCAGCTTCAGCACGAGCGGCATCAGCAGCAGCACCGCCATCAGGACGTACACGACGATCGCGACGGGCTCGGTGAACAGGCCGCTCCAGTCGCCGCCGGCGAGCTGCAGCGATTGCCGCAGCTGACGCTCGATCCGTGGACCGAGGATGACGCCGATGATCAGCGGCAGCACCGGCAGCCCGAACCGCCGCATCATCAACCCGAGCAGGCCGAACACCAGCAGCAGGGCCAGGTCCAACGGCTGCACGTTCACCGCGAGCGCGCCCAGCGTCGCGAAGAACAGGATGCCCGCGTACAGGTACGGCCGCGGGGTGCGCAGCAGCTTGGCCCACAGCGGCGCCAGCGGCAGGTTCAGCACCAGCAGCAAGAAGTTGCCGATGAACAGGCTGGCGATCAGCGTCCAGATCAGCAGCGGCTCCTTCTCGAAGAGCGTCGGGCCGGGCTGGATTCCGTAGGAGACGAACGCGGTCAGCATCACCGCCGCGGTGGCGTTGGTCGGCAGGCCAAGCGAGAGCATCGGCACCAAAGTGCCTGCGGCCGAGGCGTTGTTGGCCGCCTCCGGTCCGGCAACGCCTTCGATCGCGCCCTTGCCGAACTCGTCCTTGTGCTTTGACAGCCGCTTCTCGGTGACATACGACAGGAACGTCGGCAGCTCGGCGCCACCCGCAGGCAGCGCACCGAACGGGAAGCCGAAGGCGGTGCCGCGCAACCACGGCTTCCATGAGCGCTGCCAGTCCTCGCGCCCATCCACGGCCGACCGACCGGAATGACGTCGGCGGGGCGACGACGCAGATGTGCCGCCACCCAAAGCGCCTCGCCGAGAGCGAAGATCGCGACGGCGATGATGACGATGTCGATGCCGTCGGAGAGCTGCGGGATCCCGAACGTCGCCCGCGGCTGACCCGGTGAGGAAGTCGATGCCGACGACGCCGATCGCCAGACCGAGGAACAGCGAGATCGCGCCGCGCATCTTGGATGAGCCCAGCACCGCGGTGACGGCGACCAGTGCGAACAGCATGATCGCGAGATAGGACGGGGCGCCGAGGGTGACGGCGAACCTCGAGATCGCCGGTGCGAACGCGGCCAGCAGGATCGTGCCGATGGTGCCCGCGACGAACGACCCGATCGCCGCGGTGGCCAGCGCCTGGGCGGCACGCCCCGCCTTGGCCATCTTGTTGCCCTCGATCGCGGTGATCACCGACGAGGACTCCCCCGGTGTGTTCAACAGGATCGATGTCGTCGACCCGCCGTACATGCCGCCGTAGAAGATGCCCGCGAACATGATGAACGCCGCACTCGGGCTGACGTTGTAGGTGATGGGCAGCAGCAATGCCACCGTCATGGCGGGCCCGATGCCGGGCAGCACGCCGACGGCGGTGCCCAGGAGCACTCCGATCACCGCGTACAGCAGGTTCATCGGGGTTGCGGCCTTGTTCGAAGCCCTGAATCAGCCAGTCGAAGATTTTCCATGTCAGAGAATTCCGTCCAGAATGCCTGCGGGCAGCGGGATTCCGAGCCCGGAATAGAACGCGTAGAAGCTGCCGACCGAGAGCACCGCCCCGATGACGATGTTGCGGATGTAGTGCCGGCTGCCGAGGATCGTTGCCGCACCGGCGAACAGGAGCGCTGCCGGTGATGGCCCAGCCGAGCGGCTTCGACGAGCAGGATCATGGCGACGAAGACACCGACGAGCATGCCCACGGTGCGCCAGTCGCTCGGCATGTTCGGGTCGACGTCCTCGCCCGCGTCGGCCTCGCCGACCGAACCGCGCGGTATCGCGACGGCCAGGATCGATCGCAAGCACGATGAGGATGACGCCGATCGACGATCGGGAACAGTTTGGGTCCAACGGGATCCACCTTCGCGAAACCCGCTTCGAGTGTCACCGCGTCGTAGATCAGGAAGGCGCCGACCGCCACGAGCACGACGCAGACCAGGTACTGCGCCTTGTCGACGGTTCTTTCGACGGCGTGTTCCTGCGGCTCTTCGGTGGTGGTCATAGCAGCCCCAGTTCGGTGAGCGTCGACGAGACCCGCTCGTCCTGGTCCTTCAGGAACTGTTCGAACTGCGCCCCGGTCACGAATGCATCGGTCCAGCCGTTCTTCACCAGCGCCTCCTTCCATTGCTGCGTGCCGTGCAACTCTTCGAGCACCTTCACCATCGCCTGTCTTGGAATCGTCGGAAATGCCCGGCGGCGCAAGGACTCCGCGCCAGTTGGCGAATGTCATGTCGATTCCCGCCTCTTTCAGCGTCGGGGCGTCGATACCCTCGACCCGCTCGTCGCTGGACACCGCCAGCACCCGCAGTTGACCGCCCTCGACCTGGTCGATGAGCTCGCCGGGACTCGAGGTGCCGACCGTGATCTTCTTGCCGAGCAGCGCGGTCAGCAGGTCACCGCCGCCGTCGTAGGTCACGAAGTTGACGGACTTCGGGTCGACCCCGACGGTTTTGGCCAGTTCCATCGGAAAGAGGTGGTCCGGGCCGCCGGGCGAGGAGCCGCCGCCGATCGTCACCTTGGATGGATCGGCCTTCCATGCGGCGACGAAGTCCTTCACCGTTTTGAACGGCGAGTCGGCGGGAACGAAGATGGCACCGGGGTCTTCGATCAACTTGGCGATCGCCGTCGCGTCGGACGCCTTGATCTTGGAACCGTTGGTGTAGGTGGCGCCGACGACGCCGAGCCCCATCGTCATCATGAGGTCGTCGTTGCCCTTTTCGTTCATCAGCCGCGCCATCGCGACCGTGCCGCCCGCGCCGATCACGTTGAAGACCTCGATGCGACCGGTGATGTCGTCGTCTTCCATGATCTTGACCGCGGTGCGTGCCGTCAGGTCATAGCCGCCGCCAGGGCTGTTCGGAACCATCATCCGCAGCCGGTGGAATCCCTGCGCCTCCTCGCCACGCGTCACGCCGCAGCCGCTGACCAGCAGCGCTGCGATCACGGCGATGACCAGGATCGCCCTGTTCCGGGTTGCCTTCACGCTCGTCCCCAATCACTTCAGTTGTGATGCTCAGCAATACTGGACCCCGAGGGTGATCCACGTCACTGATGAGAACGCAAAGGAAGTATTGGTCATTAAGTACATGGCCTGGTCACGCGAGCCTGGGCGGCCAGTTCCTGGTCTTCCAGCTGCTGGTGGTCGTCGTTGTGCTGTTCGCGGTTGCGGCGGTTTCGGTGGCCCAGTCGACCAGCGAATTCCGTGAGGTACGGGGTCAGCGGATGATCGCGGTGGCCGAGAACACGGCCTCGACGCCGGTCGTCCGCGACCGGTTCGCCGACCCGTTCGCCGCCAAGGTGCTCGCACCGGAAGTGGATCGCGCCGTGGCGCTGTCGGGCGCCGACCTGGCGGAGATCCTCGGATCCGGACGGCACGATCCGGGTCTCGTCTGACCCTTCGCGCGCCGGCTCGCGGATGGACCTGGGGCCAAGCCGGGCCGACGAGGGCCGAGCGTGGTTCGGCGACGACGACGTCGACGGTGTGCACAGCCTGGTCGGCCAGGTGCCGATCCTGTCGATCAACGGCGACGTGTTGGCCGTCGCGTCGGTGAGCGAGCGCTATCCGTCGGTGTGGGAGCTTCTGAGCGGCGCGGGCGAGCGGCTGTTGTTCTATCTCGGCCTCGGTGCGGCGCTGGGCCTGCTCGCGTCGTGGCTGCTGTCCCGGCGCATCAAGCGGCACACCCGCGGGTTGGAGGTCGCCGAGATCGCCGGCCTCGCCGATCACCGGGAAGCGTTGCTGCACAGCATCCGCGAGGGTGTGGTCGCGGTGAACAACGAGGGCGACGTCACGCTGCTGAACGACAGCGCACAGGAGCTGCTCGGCGTCGACGGTGACGCGGTCGGTCGACCGGTCGACAGCATCGGTCTCGATCCTGCGGTCGTCGAGTTCCTGCTGTCCGGCGACGACGGGCGCGATGTCGTGATCGCCACCCGGACAAGGGTATTGGCGTTGAACCGGCGGTCGGCGACAAGTCAGGGTCAGGTCATCGGCACCGTCACGACGATGCGCGACAGCACCGAACTGGCAGCGCTGCAGGGCCAGTTGTCGTCGCACAAGAGCGTCACCGACACGCTGCGCGCGCAGACACACGAGTTCGCCAACCAGTTGCACACCATCTCCGGGCTCGTCCAACTCGGCGAGTACGACTCCGTGCGCGACCTCGTCGGCACGCTGACGCGGCGCCGCGCGGAGATCAACGACGCCGTCACCAGCCGGATATCCGACCCGGCGGTGGCGGCTCTGCTGATCGCGAAGACCTCGCTGGCGGCAGAAAGCGGTGTGTCGCTTCAGCTCGCGCCGGAGTCGCATCTGGCTGCGTTGACCCCGGCGCGGCAACGGATGTGATCACGTTGCTCGGCAACCTGATCGACAACGCGGTCGACGTATCGGTGGGAGCGGAACCGGCCCGGGTGACGGTGCATATCGACGATCGGGACAGCCTGACGATCTCGGTCGCCGACTCCGGACCCGGTGTGCCCGAACACCTTCGGCGAGGAGATCTTCGCCAGGGGTGTGACGTCGAAGCCGGATGTGCCCGGCGGCCGGGGCATCGGATTGGCGTTGGTGCGGCTGGTCACCGCGCAGCACGGCGGCACCGTCGAGGTCAGCGACGCTCCGACCGGTGGCGCGCTGTTCGTGGTGCGGTTGCCGGAGAGCGATGACGACCGAGCAGGCCGCTCATGCGTGACGTGTTCGTCGTCGACGATGACTTCATGGTCGCCGAGATCCACCGCAGGTTCGTCGAGCAGGTCGACGGCTTCCGCGCGGTCGGCGTGGCCCGCACCGGCGCCGAAGCGCTGACCGCGGCCCGCGAGCTGCAACCGCAGCTGATCCTGCTCGACGTCTACCTGCCCGACATGACCGGGCTCGAGGTGCTGCAGCAGTTGCGATCCGGCGGCGACCGGGTGGGCGTCATCATGATCACCGCCGCACGTGAACTGGACACCGTGACCGGTGCACTCGACGGCGGTGCGGCCGACTACCTGATCAAGCCGTTCGAGTTCGACCAGCTGAAAGCCAAGCTGGAGGCGTTCGCGGCGCGCGCCGAAGCGCTGGAATCCGCCGACGGCGTCGACCAGTCGCTGATCGACTCGCTGTTCGGCGGTGCCGGCGCACCGTCACCGCAGGAGGTGCTGCCCAAGGGCCTCGGCGCCGAGACCGGTCGCCTGGTGCTGGATGCGGTCAACGAAGCCGGCGAGGTCTCCGCGGCGGAATGCGCTGAGCGCGTCGGCATCTCCCGGGTCAGCGCGCGCCGCTACCTCGAGCACTACCTCGGCACCGGCGCATTGGAGATCCGGCTGCAGTACGGCGTCGGTCGCCCGAGCGACGCTACCGCGCGGCCCGCTGCGATCACTCGTCGAGACTGCAGTTACGCGGGAAAAGTTCGAGAGAGGGCCTGCGTAGTTGCAGTCTCGACGATCAGCCGTGCCTGGCGGCCTCCTGAGCGAGCGCGACGCGCGACGCGATGCCGAGCTTGCTGTAGACGTGCGTCAGGTGCGTCTGCACCGTGCGATGAGAGATGAAGAGGCGAGATGCGATGTCCTTGTTGCCAAGCCCCTCGCTGACCAACCGGACGACGTCGAGCTCGGTCGGCGTCAGGGACGCCCATCCGTCGACGGCCGCTTCCGCTCGCCGCGACCGCGCTGCGCATAGGCGATCGCCTCCGTGAGTGACAACGCTGCGCCTTCGGCCCGAGCGGCTTCGAAGTCGGCCTCTCCCATGGCATTGCGAATCTCGGCGAGTGAAGCGGCGTATGCCGGCTCGTAGATCGTGAATCGAACCGTGCCGCCTTGCCGTTGGCGGATTGCGTCCGCCGCACCGACGAGGCGCGCCGCTTCACGATGTGTTCCTGCCGCGCTACCCAGTTCGACGAGGATTTCCAAAGCGTCAGGAACGACTTGGTAGGCCTCGATTTCGCAGGCAAGCGAGAGCGCGTCATGCACGTCACTTCGGCCCGCTCCGGATCACTCTGCGCGATCGCGACGTGCGCACGGGTCGTTAGCGCCCTCGCCCGGTGCCAGCCCATCATCGACGCGACCGCTTCATCGGCCCACCGCCTTGCTGCATCGAGCTCCCCGCGGGCGAAAGCCAGCTCGACCATCGATGTCACGTTGGCGATCGCCAGTTCGGGATTGGCCGTCATCCATTGCCGTACAACGTCGGTCGTCTCTGCTGCAGTCGCGATGTCGCCATCTAGAAGCGCTGCGTGGGCCAGTGGCGCGTACGCCCAGAGGACGAGAAAAGGGCCAAGGTCCAGGGCCACATCGACCGCCTCCTGCGCAAAGGCGCGGGCTTCGCCATACTTGCCCAATGCCAGCAGTGCGTGTGCCAGGCCGATCCGAGCGAGCAACCCATGGAACACATCCGCCGACGCATCTGCCGCTGCAAGCAGGTCTCGCAAAACCTCGACACCGTCAGCCACATCGCCGCGCTGAAAACTCACCATCGCGACACCCCAGTACCGGCACATGCGCGCCATGAACAGGTCGCCGACGGCTTCGGCGAGCGGTGCGCCTTCCTTGCCCGCAGCGGCCATGGTGAGCGGGTGCCCGGCGAGCGTTGCCGCGTACGCCTGCCACGCGAGGACTTGGCTCAGGCGCCACTTGTCCCCGAGTTCGCGCGCCACGTCGATCGCCTCGGCGGCATACGGGAGCGCTGCTTCGGCATCGAAAGCGGCGGCACCGACGCAAGCCGTGAGCGCTCGAGCCAGGAGGGGTCGATCGTCGAGCTCGCGCGCGATCGCCAGGGCTTCTTCAGCCTGGGTGATCCCGGATGTGTTGACGGTCAAAGCGTCGAGCACCGCGTTGTCGGCGAGCGCTCGCGCGCGAACCGCCGCGTCGACCGCGATGTCCGGATCATCCATATCCGCGAACGCTGTCTCGAACCACGCCAATCCTTCCTGTGGCCGTGCACGCAGCAGCCACAGGGGATACAGGAACGACACGAGCTCGAGCGCGCGTTCTATCTCGCGGTGCTCGATGTCCCACGCGAATGCCGCACGCAGGTTGTCTATTTCGACCTCCGCCCGCGCCAGAAGGGGCTCGTAGCCCGCGGGAGAGAGCGCGTCGAACTCGGTTGCGATCGACGTGTAGAAGTCGCGGTGGGCATCGCGGAACGCGTCAGCCTCACCCGACTCGCCGAGCTTCTCCATCGCGTACTGCCGAATCGTTTCCAGCAGCCGGTATCGCGTTCGACCGCTTGCGCTTTCGGCGACGACGAGCGATTTGTCGACGAGCAGCGTCAGCTGGTCCAGGATCTGATGCCGGGGCAGCTCGCCTCCGCCACACACTTCTTGAGCGGCATCGAGGTCGAACCCGCCCATGAACGCCGACAATCGGCGGAACAGGATGCGTTCCGGTTCGGTCAGCAACGCATGCGACCAGTCCACCGAGGCTTCGAGACTCTGTTGACGCCGCACCGCCCGCCGCGAGCCCCCGGTCAGCAGCCGGAAACGATCGTGCAGGCTGTCGAGAATCTCGGTCAACGACAACGCGCGCACGCGTGCAGCCGCCAGTTCGATCGCGAGCGGCATGCCGTCGAGCCGCTTGCATATCTCGGTCACCGCCCCTTTGTCCTCATCGGCGGCGGTGAATCCGGGCCTCACCCTGCGCGCGCGCTCCTCGAACGAACTGAATGGCTTCGTCACCCAGCGACAGCGACGGCACTCGCCAGGTCACTTCACCGGTCAATCCGATCGGTTCCCTGCTTGTCGTCAGGATGCGTCAACCCCGAACAGGCCGTCGAGAAGCGCGACAATGAGATCGGCGCTCGCATCGAGCAGATGTTCGCAGTTGTCGAGCACCAGCAGCATCTGGCGATCACCGATGAAGCGGATCACGGTGTCGATCCTCGTGCGGCCAGGTTGATCTGGAAGTCCGAGCGCGCGGGCGACCGCGACGGGTACCAGCTCGGTGTCGGTGATCGGCGCGAGGTCGACGTATCGAACGTCGTCGCCGAACTCGCCCGCGACCTCGATTGCCAACCGAGTCTTACCCGAACCACCTGCACCGGTGAGGGTCACCAGGCGATTGTCGGCGAGCAGCCACGCACCTCGGCGATCTGGCCTTCACGCCCGACGAAGCTCGTCAGCTGCGTCGGAAGACGTTGCGCGGTTTCCGATTCCGACGTACGCAGCGGCGGAAATTCGTTGCGGATGTCCGGATGGCACAGCTGGACAACGCGTTCCGGCCGCGGAAGGTCGCGCAGCGGATGCGCTCCGTGGTCGTTCAGCCAGGCATCTTCGGGCAGATGGTCGATCACCATCGCCTCGGTCGCACCCGACATCAGCGTCTGGCCCCCATGACCCAAGTCGCGAAGCCTCGCCGTGCGGTTGATCGTCGGGCCCACGTAGTTACCCTCGTCGCGCAGCTGGATCTCGCCGGTGTTCAGGCCGATGCGCAGCCGGATCGGCGCAAGCGGAGCGCGCTGCAGCGCCAACGCACACGCGACCGCGTCGCTCGCACGCGCGAAGGCGACGACGAAGCTGTCACCCTCGCCCTGTTCGACCGGGCGGACACCGCCATGAGCGGCGACCAGGTCCGTCAGCGTGGCATCGAGTCGCGCGACGGCAGCCGTCATCTCGTCGGGCTGGGCCTCCCAGAGCCGCGTCGAGCCCTCGACGTCGGCAAGCAGCAACGTCACCGTTCCCGTCGGTAGCCCGCTCACGCCAAGTTCGCTCCACTCGAGTTGGCTCATGCTAGCCAGCATGCGGTCCTCGCAGGGGGCAAAACATCAGCGCAAGCGCGTATATGTGGCGTATTCACCACTCGCGCTTGAGCCGGTCGCGGTAGGACCGGCCGTCGGGGTCGTAGACGGCGCGGTACACCGGGGCGGCCCACGCGCGGGTGAGCCGGCCGAGCGTTCTCGGGTCGGTGCGGCCTCAGCCGTCCCGGCGGGCGCGGGCCGATCCGGCCACCGTCGTACCAGTCCTGCAGCGCCTGCGCCGACGCGGCGACCGTCTCCACCGCCGACACCGGGTCGACCAGGCCGTCGTCCTCGCTGCCATCGGCGGCTCGGTCGAGGTGTTCGCGCAGCAACCGCAGTCGCAGGTCGCGGGCGAACACCCGGGCGCCGTCACCATGGCCGGCCGGATCACGCGGTTCGCGCGCGTCGCGGGTGTCGTCGAGCACCGCGCACGACAGTTCGCTGTCATGCGTCCAGGACCGGCGGTTGAAGTTGTCGCTGCCGACACATCGCCCAGACATCGTCGATGACGCAGACCTTGGCGTGCACGTAAACCGGTGTGCCAGAGTGGTTTTCGACGTCGAAGACGTGCACCCGCTCGCGGGGCCGCCTGGCGGCAGGTCTCGATCGCCTGCTGGCGGCCGACCTGGTTGGGCGGCAGCGCGAACCGGCCGTCCACGTCGGGGTGCCGCGGCACCACGGCGATCAGGTGCAGGTCCGGGTTGGCCCTCAGCGCGTTGGCGAACAGGTGTGCGACCTGTTTGGACCACAGGTACTGGTCCTCCAGGTAGATCAGGCGTCTGGCCCGCAGCACCGCCTTGGTGTAGCCGCGCGCGACGCTGCGCTCGCCGTGCGGCGCGAACGCGTACTCGAAATGGGCGTCGGGATAGGTGCCGCAACACCTGCACGGCCTGCGGACCGCACGGCGGCGGGTCGGGCGGCTGGCGCGGCAGCTGACCGGCGCTCAGATCGGCACCGCGCAGCTTGTCGGCGATCCAGGCGATCGGCGAGAGCATGTCCAGCGATGCCGGGTCGGTCCAGCGCTCCCGGAACGTGGTGTCCAGCGCGCCGACGACCGGGCCCTGGATCCGCAACTGAACGTCATGCCACGGCGGGTGCTCACCGTACTGCCGGGCCATCTGCACCGCCTGCGGGTCGCCGCGATGCTCCGCGTCGTCGCGGCGCGAGTGGCACAGGTCGATACCGCCGGCGAAGGCGACGTCGCGTTCGGGTGCGCCGGGTGGCGCAGCACCACCAGCTTCTGGTGATGCGAACCGCCGAAGCGCACCCGCTGGTCGAGCAGCACCTCGCCGCCGGCCGCGCTCGATCGCGTCGCCGAGATGCTGGTTCTCCTCCTCGCTGTAGGAGAACTTGTCCAGGTGCGAGCGCCACATCAGGCCCTTGACGACGACGCCGCGTTCGGCAGCCCGGCAGAACAACTCGGCGATGGTGGGGCCGCCGTCGCGCAGTCTTCTCGTCGGGGTCGCCGCGCCAGTCGGTGAAGAACACGTAGTCGCCCTCGCGCAGTGCGTCCACCTCGGTGGCCAGCCGGTCGAAGTAGGTCGGCGCCGTGTATCAGCGGCTCGACCAGGTTGCCCGTACGCACCAGTCGGGCAATCGAGGTGGCCGGGTTACCGCGCTCCTCCGTCGTGAGGAACCAGTCGGCGAGTTCCGCCACGCGACCCGAATAGCCGAAAGGCGACCATGTCCAGACCCGTCGCGGTCTGTCAAGATCGGGGCATGCGTCGGCCCGGCGCCTGCTCACCGTGGTCTGCGCCTGCTGCTGCTCGCCGGCTGCGCACCGCGACGCCGCCCTCCGAGGTCGCCCGCGCCGACCACCGACACCGCCAAGGCGGACGCGGTCATGGCGATCGTCGCGACACCATGGCCGAGCACATCTGAAGGCGGTCATCGTCCGGGTCACCGATCGACGGCCAGGAGATGCTCACCCACGCCGTCGGCGAGTCGATGACCGGCGTGCCCGCCACCACGAACATGCACTTCCGCAACGGCGCCGTCGCCATCTCCTACGTGTCGACCCTGCTGCTGAGCCTCGTCGACCAGGACAAGGTGAGCCTCGACGACAAGCTGTCGAAGTGGCTGCCCGACGTGCCGAACGCCGATCGCGTCACGCTCGGCCAGCTCGCCCAGATGACCTCCGGCTACGTCGATTACGTCATCGGCAACACCGAGTTCGACAAGGCGCTCTACGAGATCCGTTCCGGCAGTGGGAACCCGACCAGCTGCTCGGCTACGCGACGTCGCAACCGCTGCTCTACGAGCCGGGCACCAACTGGAACTACGCCCACACCAACTACGTGCTGCTGGGCAAGGCGCTGGAGAAGGCGACCGGCCAGGACATGCCGACGCTGTTGCAGGACAAGGTGCTGAGGCCACTCGGGCTGACCAACACCGCCAACTCGTTCACCCCGGAGATCCCCGCGCCGGTGCTGCACGCCTTCACCAGCGAACGTCGCGCAGGCGCTCCAGATCCCCAGCGGCACATCGTTCTACGAGGAGTCCACGTACTGGAATCCGTCGTGGACGATCACGCACGGCGCCATCCAGACGACGAACATCTACGACATGGAGGCCAGCGCCGTCGGGCATCGGCTCCGGCAAGCTGCTGTCGAAGGAGTCCTACGAGAAGATGGTGTCCACCGACCTGCGCGGCAAGACCCACGAGCAGCCCGGCTGCACGACCTGCGCGGCGATGAACGACGGCTACACCTACGGCATGGGCATCGTGATCTCCGGCGACTGGCTGCTGCAGAACCCGCTGTTCGCCGGCGAAGCCGGCGTGATGGCCTACCTGCCGGCGAAGAAGATCGCCATCGCCGTCGCCGTCACCTACCAACCCGAGGCGTTCGACGACCAGGGCAACTACCGCAACGCAGCCGACCCGCTGTTCCGCAGGATCGCCGCCGAACTGGCCCCCGACGACGCCCCGCCGATCCCTCCGAAGTAGATCGGCTCGCGCATGGTCGCCGCAAGTCCTCTTCATCGTCAACGACCCCGTCGCACCGAGGCGCCTGCTCGGCGACGTGTTCGCCGAAGTTCGGATACGACATCGACACGTTCGCCGTCGTCGCGGAACAAGGCGCACGACCCAGCCCTCCCCGTGAAGTTTCCCGATCCACTCGACTACGACGTCATCGTGCCGCTCGGGGCCCGATGGCCCGTGTACGACGAGACGCTGCGGAACAACTGGGTCGGCGACGAGATGCCGCTGGTGCGCGCCGCCGACGCCGCGGGAGTCGGGGTGCTCGGCGTGTGCTTCGGCGGGCAGTTAATCGCCCAGGCGTTCGGCGGCCCGTCCGCGGTCGCGGACCCCGAGATCGGCTGGCACGAGGTCACAAGCGACGCGCCGACCTGATTCCCGCCGGGCCGTGGTTCCAGTGGCACTTCGACCGCTTCGACGGTGCCGCCGGGCGCGATCGAACTCGCCCGAACAGCCGCGCGGCACAGGCTTTCGTGATCGGCCTGCGCTGGCCTGCAGTTCCACCCCGAGGTCGACGCCCCCTGCTGGAGGCGTGGCTCGCCGACGACCGCGCGCGAGGCGTCGGCACTGGGCCTCCACCCGACGAATTGCGTTCGGCGACACAGAATTGCAGTCCGATGCCGCACGTCGACTCCGCGGCTGGTGCGCGGCTTCCTGACGCCCGGTGGCCCGTCAACCGTGACCGAGCTCGATGGGCCAGCGCGCCCGCGATAGCTGGCTGCCGGAAGCGGTGCCCGAGCCTGCAGCTTGGCAGGCACCACGCGTTGGTTGGCCTCGGCCAGTTCGCGCGCACCCTGCTCGCCCAGCAGCAGCCGCGGACCGAGCGACGGGACGGGCAGCACCGCGGGCCGGTGCAGCACGCGCGCCAACGCCTTGGTGTAGTCGACGTTGCGCACCGGCTCGGCGCCACCGCGTTGACCGGGCCGGTGAGTCGGTCGTCGTACAGCGCGCGGTAGTACACGTCGATCAGGTCGTCGAGACCGATCCACGACAGCCATTGCCGACCGCTGCCGAGCCGGCCGCCCAGTCCGGCGGGAACAGCGGCCGCATCAGCCGCAGCGTGCCGCCCGCGCGCGCCTGCACGATCCCGGTGCGCACGGCCACGCGCAGACCGCCTCGGCGGCGGGCGCGGTCGCAGCCTCCCAGTCGGCCACGACGTCGGCCAGGAAGCCGTCGCCGCGCACGCTGTCCTCAGCCAGCAGCGCGTCGCCCCGGTCGAAGCCGTAGTAGCCGATCGCCGATGCGCTGACGAACACCCGCGGACCGTCGTACTGCCGCGCGCGACCTCGGCGAGCCGGCGCGTCGGCTCGATGCGGCTGTCGCGGATCGCCGCCCGGTGCGCGTCGGTGAACCGGCCGGCGATCGACGCGCCGGCCAGGTGCACGACCGCGTCGACGCCTCGCAGCAGGTCGGGTTCGGGGCGTCCGGGTTCCATTGCCGCTCGCTCCATCGGCCGGCGACTGCCGTCGGACCAGGCGGATCACCCGGTGGCCGCCGGTGCTCAGCAACGCCGTCAGCGCCGAGCCGACCAGGCCCGGAAGCCCCGTCACCGCGACGACCAACGGGCGGCGCCCGCAGAGGCGGCGTCGCGTGCGCGGCGAGGTCGTCGGCCAGCTGGCGGTGCCGGTAGACGAACGTCGATCGCAGCGCGGCAGCCGGGCACCGGCGCGTCGACGCGGTCGCGCACCCGGCGTGCCGCCGCCCGGGCGCCTCCTCGAAGTCGTGGGTGTGCCGCCATCAGCCGACCAGGCGCGGCGGCAGCGACGCAGCCCGCCGACGACAGCACGTCGACGAAGCGGTGCGGCGGGTCGATAGCCGTCGGGGTCGTGCTGCGCCACCCAGCGCAGCCCACCGGGCAGCCCGAGCACCGCGCGGCCGTCGGCCAGCGACTCGGTCTCGGCGACCACCGTCATCGGCTGCCACGGCGGTACCAGCCGGGTCATGGCGCCGGGCCGGGTGTGCCAGGCGAACACCTCCGCCCAGCGGGTGGTTGACGACGCTCTCGTACTCGATGCCCATTCGGTTGGCCCGTGCACTTTCCGGATGTAGCGCGTGGTCGAGTTCGGTGATTCGTAGTCCGATGCGCGAGTTGGATTGCCCGTCGTACGCTGAATGAGTCCCCGGGATAGGAACAAGCACTGTCATGACCGGATGGAGTGGGCTCGCGCGACGAAGCGCGAGGCGTACCTTCCGGGACCGCCGCGAAGCCGGCCAAGTCCTGGCCGGAGTTGGCGGCCTACCACGGGCAGAGATGACCTGCTGGTTCTCGGGCTGGCGCGCGGCGGCGTGCCGGTCGGCTGGGAGGTCGCGGCGGCGCTGCGGGCGCCGCTCGACGTCTTCCTGGTTCGCAAGCTCGGCGTGCCGCACTGGGAAGAGCTCGCGATGGGCGCGCTCGCCAGCGGCGGTGGCCTGGTGATCAACGAGAACCTGATGCGCAGCCTCGGCATCAGCGACGAGGCGCTGCGCGCGACGATCGACCGCGAGACCGACGAGCTCAACCGGCGCGAGGGGGCCTACCGGGGCGGCCGGGCACCCGCAGACCTCGAAGGGGAAGACCGTGATCATCGTCGACGACGGGATCGCCACCGGCGCAAGCATGCTCGCCGCGCGTGCGCGCGGTGCGTGCCGCCAGCCCTGCACGCGTCGTGGTCGCGGTTCCGGTCGGTCCGCCTCGGCGTGCCGTCAACTGGCCGGCGAGGCCGACGACGTGGTGTGCGCGACGATGCCGCGTCGTTCGAAGCGGTCGGGCAGGTGTACGCCGACTTCCACCAGGTCACCGACGACGAAGTGCGCGAACTGCTTGGCGACGCCGACGCGCTAGAACGCGGGTTCGGTCTTCCTCGGAGCGACCTCTGCGGCATCGACCTGTCGTCGGTTTCGGTTGGCGCCGCGGTGGTTTCGGCTCTCGTCGGCGTCGGCTCGGCTCTTCCGGGTACTCCTCGTCGAACTCGTTCCTCGGCGTCCGTCTGCGACCGGGCGTCGCTCCGGCATCGCCGACGGGAGCGTTCGCGCAACGCGTCGACGATCAACAGCACGACGCCGATCACGCTCGCGGCGATGCAGACCCACGCGATCAGCTCATTGCTCGTGACGACCGCGGTCACCAGGGCCGCGAGGCCGATGACGGCGAGCACGAGCGCAACGATCAACATTGGTCAATCCCTTACGGCGAGGGGCTCGGGTTCAGTTGTTACCGCGGTTGAACTGGTTGAATCCGCCGCCGTCGTTGTTGGCGCTCGAGTCGACCGGTGCGGCCGAGCCGCGCTGGCCGAGTTCTTCGAGCTGGGACTCCAGGTAGGTCTTGAGCCGGGTGCGGTACTCGCGCTCGAACGTGCGCAGTTGTTCCAGCCGACCTTCCAGCACCGTGCGCTGCTGGTTGATCGTGCCCATGATCTCGGAGTGCTTGCGCTCGGCGTCGGCCTGGAGGGCGTCGGCCTTCTCCTGGGCCTGCCGCAGCTGGGTCTCCGACCGCGTCTGGGCGTCGGCCAGCATGGCGTCGGCGCGCTGGCGCGCCTCTGCGACGGTGGACTCCGCGGTGTGCCGGGCCTCGCTGACCATCTGGTCGGCCTGGGCGCGCGCATCGGAGAGCAGCTTGTCCGACTCGGCCTTGGCGGTCGTGGTCAGCCGGTCGGCGGTGTCCTGCGCCAGGCTGAGCACCCGGGCGGCCTTCAGGTGCTGGTCCTCGCTCACGGGGGCGGCCGCGGCTGCGGCGGCGCCTCGTATACGGGTTGCGGGGCCGGCTCGGGTTCGGGCTCGGGCTGATACAGCGGGATGGCCTGGGTGGGCTGCCCTCCACCGCCCGCCCGCGCGGTCGGCCAGCTCCTGGTCCAACTCCGACACTCGCTGACGAAGATCGGCGTTCTCCTCGACGAGGCGCGTCAGCTCGTTCTCGACAAGATCGAGGAACGCATCCACCTCGTCCTCGTTGTAGCCGCGCTTGCCGATGGGTGGCTTGCTGAACGCGACGTTGTGAACGTCGGCTGGAGTGAGCGGCATTGTCTGCCCCCTAGAAGGTCTGGACCGTCAATCGATCTCAAAGTGTAGAGCGTCAGTGGAGTAACTGGCGTCCATCCTGTCACACCAGACCCGGCGGTTGCAGGTGAGGCCAATAATTAAGAGCGAAATTCAATCTTCTTAAAGCCCAATTGCGATGCCCGGCAAACGTCGATCGCGCGATCGTCAGGCGCCGCTGCGCTGAACGCCAGCTGCATGCCGATGAACGCCACGAGCAGCAGCACCATGATCGACAGGTCGAAGCGGATCGCCCCTATCGTGAGCTGCGGAATGATCCTGCGCAGCAGCTTCACCGGCGGGTCGGTGAGCGTCATGATCACCTCGAGGATCACCACCGTGAAGCCTCGCGGGTGCCAGTCGCGGCTGAACGAGCGGATGAACTCGACCACCACTCGGGCGATGAGCAGCAGCCAGAAGACGAACAGCGCGAAACCCAGAATCTCGAAGAACAGGGCCAACTAGCCGACCTCACTACAGCCGATGTGTGACTTAAAACAGGCCGCGGACCGGTGTCGGCCAGCGTGATGCCGCCAGCCTACCTGTCGAGCCCGACCTACTGATAGGCGTAGAAGCCCGTCTCGGCGATGCGCCTGCGGTCGTCGGGCGTGACGTCGACGTCGGCTGGCGAGAGCAGGAACACCTTGGTGGCGACCTTGTCGAAGGATCCGCGCAGCGCGAAGGCCAGCCCTGCCGCGAAGTCGACGAGCCGCTTGGCGTCGGCGTTGTCCATGGTCACCAGGTCCATGATCACCGGGGTGCCGTCGCGGAAGCGCTCCCCGATCGTGCGGGCCTCGCTGTAGTCCTTGGGCCGCAGCGTGGTGATCTTCGACAACGGGCTGCTCTCGTCGAACAGCATCGCCATCCTGCGGGGATCCATGGCCAGTGCGCCGCGGGTCGAGCCACGCAGCGGGGCGAACCTCGGTGCGGCGCGGTCGAACTCGCGCGGGTGGAAGCGCCCCTCGTCGGGATAGCCGCCGCGGTAGCCGCCGGGCATCTCCTCGTCGTCGTAACGGTCGTCGTAGCGGCCGTATCCCTCGTCGGCGAAGCGCTCACGGCGCGGGTAGCCGCGTGACGGACGGTCCTCGTCGTCGTAGTACTCGTCGTCGTAGTCGTCCATAGGCGCCATACCGAAGTACGCCTTGACCTTGTGCAGTGTGCTCATCGCTGGACCCTTCTTGCGTGATGCCTGTGATGAAGATGTGACTGGAGTGACTACTCATGGTGACGTTAGAGGACGTTGCCCCAATAGGGCGGTACCGACACGCACACACGTCGAACCATGTTTGACCGCCGCCTCGAGGTCGCTGGACATCCCCGCCGAGAGTTCGAGGCGCTGCTGGTAGGCGGTCTGTACCCGCTGGTGCTCGGCTTGCAAACGCGCGAAGGCGTCTCCGGGGTCCGACACCGAGCGGCGGAATGCCCATCAGGCCGACGAATTCCAGACCGCGCGCGGACTGCACCAGTGCGCACAGTTCGTCGACCAGGTCGGGGCGTCCGATGTCGACTCCCCCGCGTGCGACGTCGCCGTCGAGGCTGATCTGGATGTACACCCGCAGCGCGTCGGACCGCTCTCCCTCGGCAAGGGCCGCAGACGACGCGCGGTCCAGCGCGGCGATCACCTTGGCGCTGTCGACCGAGTGAGCCGCGTACGCCCAGCCCGCGATCGACCGCGCCTTGTTGCGTTGAATCCTGCCGACCATGTGCCAGCGAATCGACGGAGCCGGATCGGCGGAATTGCATTCGGCGAATTTCGCGGCCGCTTCTTGTTCGCGTGATTCACCAAAAGCATCGCAACCCAAATGCGACAGAATAAGTACATCGGTTGCTGGGAAGAATTTCGTTATCGGCAGTAATTCGATTTCGTCGACATTGCGCCCCGCGGCTTCTGCGGCCTGCGCCAACCGCTCGCGCACAGCGGTCAGAGCGTCGGCCAGTTCGACTTCCCTCGTGGTTGCCAAGGCGGTCATTCCATCCACACAAGGGACGCCAGGCGTCCGGTCGGGGCATCGCGTCGATGGCTGAACAGGTTGCGGTCATCCACCGTGCAGCGTGGGTCGACATCGATGGCGGTGATGCCCAAATCCGTTAATTGCCTGGCGATTCCAGACCGCAGATCGAGCCCAGGGGTGCCTCGTGACGTCGTGGTGCTGCTGCCGGGCAGGGCGGCCTCCACCTCTGCGGCCATGTCCGCGGGCACCTCGTAGTTGCGGCCGCTGACCGCGGGGCCGAGCAGGACGGAGATGTCCTGCGCGTGCGCGCCTGCGTCGAACATCGCCTCGACGGCACGGGCGACGACGCCTTTCTGCGCGCCGACCCGGCCTGCATGTACCGCTGCCACCACCCCGGCGCGGGCGTCGGCCAATAAAACGGGAACGCAATCGGCCGTCACGACCGCCAATGCCAATCGCGGTGTGGTCGTCACCAATGCGTCGGTGTCGTCCACGGCCGACGCCGGAACTTTGCGGGGCTCGTCGACTCGCACCACGCGGTCGCCGTGCACCTGGTTCATCCAAACCACCGCGTCGCCGCTCAGCCCGATCGCGGACGCCAGCCGTTTCCGATTGGCCGCAACGGCCGCCGGGTCGTCGCCGACGTGGTCGCCCAGATTGAAGGTGTCGAACGGCGGTGCCGACACGCCGCCTGCGCGGGTGGTTGTCACGCGTCGAACCCGAACACTCACAGCCCCAAGTATCCGGGCCGGATACTAGTGCCGCATGAACGGCGGAACGTCGACGTCGTCGTCGTCGTCGCCACCGATGCTGACCGTCGCGCCGTTGGTGTGCACGGGCACGCTGGCGGCCTCGACCGGTTCGAAGAGCGTGTGACGTGACCTTGCCCGCTTGTCCTGGAGCGATCGCCTGGCCTGCACCGACCACCGGCTTTCGGCTCGGGCCCGAGGCGTCGAAGCCGGCGGCGATCACCGTCACCCGTACCTCGTCGCCGAGCGAGTCGTCGATCACGGTGCCGAAGATGATGTTGGCCTCGATGTGCGCGGCGTCCTGCACCAGCGAAGCGGCCTCGTTGATCTCGAACAGCCCGAGATCGCTGCCGCCTGCGATGGACATCAGCACGCCCTGCGCGCCCTCCATGGACGCCTCGAGCAGGGGCGAGTTGATGGCGATCTCGGCCGCCTTGAGTGCACGTCCGTCTCCACGCGCCGAGCCGATGCCCATCAACGCGGTGCCCGCGCCGGACATGATGCCCTTGACGTCGGCGAAGTCGACGTTGATCAGGCCCGGCGTGGTGATCAGGTCGGTGATGCCCTGCACACCGTTGAGCAGCACCTCGTCGGCGCTGCGGAACGCATCCATCAGCGATACGGCGGCGTCGCCCATCTGCAGCAGCCGGTCATTGGGAATGACGATGAGCGTGTCGCAGCTCTCCCGCAACGACGAGATGCCCGCTTCGGCCTGATTGCTCCGGCGCTTGCCCTCGAACGAGAACGGCCTCGTCACCACGCCGACCGTCAGCGCGCCGAGCTTGCGCGCGATGGTCGCGACGACGGGCGCGCCACCCGTGCCGGTGCCACCGCCTTCGCCTGCGGTCACGAACACCATGTCTGCGCCGCGCAGCAGCTCCTCGATGTCGTCCTTGGCGTCTTCGGCGGCCTTGCGACCCACCTCGGGGTCGGCGCCTGCGCCGAGTCCGCGGGTGGAGTCGCGCCCGACGTCGAGCTTGACGTCGGCATCGCTCATCAACAGCGCCTGCGCGTCGGTGTTGATCGCGATGAACTCCACGCCCTTGAGGCCGTGCTCGATCATCCGGTTGACGGCATTGACGCCGCCGCCACCGATGCCGACCACCTTGATGACGGCGAGGTAGTTGTGCGGGGGGGTCATGATCGTCCCTTCTTCGCGCGAGCGCTCATCAGCGATCCCCTTCGTCCCTGGTTGTCTTCGGTGCGCCGAACCCCTCGAGCAAACTCTCAACCTCAACTAAAGGTCTACAGTTATGTCAAGTTGTTCTGCGCAAACAGAACGGTAGGGCGAGGTCAAGCACTATCCATGCAGGCGCGCCGACGGCAACGTCAGGAATTTCCGGCGATTTCGGGTGACGACTACTACTTGACCGTCGGCAAATCAGGGCTGGAGACATCGTAGGTGTGGCCCGGCTGTGTCAGCAGCGCCGCCAGCTTCTGCGCCTTCTCCTCCGTGCGGTCGTTCGTGCCCCACACCACTTCCCTGCCGTCGACCAACGTCAGCGTCACCGCAGCGACCGACGGCGCCGACACCCTGGCGACCTGCCCGGCCACCTCGGGCCGCAGGGCCGTCATCACTTCCAGTGCCGCCCTTGTCGGCGGATCGTTCGGACCGGGGTTGTCGGCCTCGAGGTAAGGAAGGTTCGGCGGCGGAGGGGCGGTCGCGAAGTCCACCCCGTCGCGGTCGAACAGGTGGGGGCCGTCGGGGTAGTCCTTGACGACGACGGGGACGCGCTCAACGACGGTGATTCGGAGGGTCGACGGGTATTCGCGCTGCACGCGCGCGGTGGCGACACGGCGAATGGTGGCCACCCGCTCGGCGATGTCGTCGGTGTTCACCTGCAGCAGCGGTGTGCCCTGCTTGACGGCTGCGGCCGCGATGACCTCCTCCTGCGTCACCGCGCCCAGGCCGGTGATCACGACGTTTCGCGCCGCCATGATCGGGGTGAAGTACAGCAACAGGCCGAGCCCGACGAACAAGGCGACAAGCAGAACTGTCCACGCCACCAGCTTCAGGCCCCGAACTGCCCCCCGCGCAACGGGTTTGGAATCGTCGGTCGACTTACCCTGCGCACGCCGCTTGGCTTCTCTTCTGGCCTGCTCGATCGCTACGGCGCGGGCCTGGGCCTCGCGCCGCGCTTCGCGTTCCCGCCTGGCCCGCCGTCGCGGACCCTCGAAATCCTCTGCGGGTGAGTCGTCGGACTCGGCGGTCGCCTCGCCGTTGTCTTCGGACTCGGCCGTCGCCTCGCCGTTGTCTTCGGGCTCGGCCGTCGCCTCGCTGTGGTCTTCGGGCTCGGCCGTCGCCTCGCTGCCGTCCTCGGGCTCCGTCATTGCGCGCCCGTCCCGGGAGTGCTGCGCGGCGTTGACCGGTTGGCCCGTGCCGCGAGCGCCTCGACGATCTCGGGGGCCAGCATCGTGACGTCGCCTGCGCCCATCGTGACGACCACATCGCCCGAGCGCACCGCGTTGGACACCTCTTCTGCGACAGCGGAGAAGTCCGGCACATAGTGCACCGGCTTACCGACGTGTTCGGCCACCGTCGCTCCGCTGACGCCCGGCATCGGCTGCTCCCTCGCGGCGTAGACGTCGAGCACGAACACTTCGTCGGCGCAGTCCAACGCCTCGGCGAACTCCCGTGCGAATGCGGCTGTGCGCGAATACAAATGCGGCTGGAACACCACGATGGAACGTCCGCGCCCGCTCTGCTCGGTCAATGTCCGCACCGCACCGAGCGTGGCACGGACCTCGGTCGGGTGGTGGGCGTAGTCGTCGAACACCCGCACGCCGTGCGCGGTGCCGACGAGCTCGAAGCGGCGGCGCACTCCCTCGAACCCGGCAAGCCCGTCGAGCACCATCTCGGCCGCCGCCCCGACCTCGACCGCCGCCAGTAGCGCGGCGAGTGCGTTGAGCGCCATGTGCCTGCCCGGCACCGACATTCGCATCACCCGCGGGTGCGTTTCTCCTGCCAGCGCGACGTGCGCCACCGCGCCGGTGTTCTGCTGTTCCCAGCTCACCAGCGCTGCCCGCAAGGTCGGGCCGATCGTCGCTGCCGTAGCGCAGCACCCGAATGCCCAGCGCCGCAGTGCGTTCGGCGAGGGCCGCGGCGCCAGGGTCGTCGGTGCAGACCACCAGCGCGCCGCCGGGCGCCAGCCGCTCGACGAAGTCGTCGAACACCGCGCCGTACGCCTCGGCGCTGCCGAAGAAGTCGAGATGGTCGGCCTCGATGTTGGTCACCACCGCGACGTTCGGCGTGTACTCGAGCAGTGAGCCGTCGCTCTCGTCGGCCTCGGCGACGAAGCAGTCGCCGCTGCCGTGGTGGGCATTGGTGCCGGCCTCGCCGAGATCGCCGCCGACGGCGAACGACGGGTCGAAGCCGGATGTGCTGCAGGGCGACGATGAGCATCGAGGTCGTCGTGGTCTTGCCGTGGGTGCCGGTGACCATCAGCGTGGTGTAGCCGTCCATCAGCCTGGCCAGCACGACCGGCCGCAGGATCACCGGGATCGCCGCGGCGCCTGGCCTCGACGAGTTCGGGGTTGGTCTTCGGGATCGCCGCATGGGTGGTCACCACCGCGGTCGGCCCGCCGGGCAGCAGGTCCAGTGAGGACTCGTCGTGGCCGATGCGGATCACCGCGCCCCGTGCGCGCAGCGCCGCCACTCCGCGCGACTCCTTGGCGTCGGAGCCCGACACCAGCCCGCCGCGGTCCAGCAGGATGCGGGCGATGCCCGACATGCCGGCTCCGCCGATGCCGACCATGTGCACCCGCTGCAGTTCGTCGGGCAGGGCGATGGGGTCCGGCGTCCCGCTTCCGGTGAGTTCGCGTTCACCGGCGCGCCTTTCGGCTGTCCCGCCCGGCGCGCGCCACCTCGAGGGCGACCTCGGCGACCCGCTGCGCGGCGTCGCGGTGCCCGGCCAGCGCCGCGGCCGCCGTCATCGCCGTCAGCCGCGCAGCGTCGCCGAGCAGTCCGGCCACCGTGTCGCCGACGAACTCGGGCGTGAGGTCGGCGTCGTCGACGAGCAGGCCGCCGCCGGCATCGACGACGGGCAGCGCGTTGAGCCGCTGCTCGCCGTTGCCGATCGGCAGCGGGACGTACACCGCGGGCAGCCCGACGGCGGTCACCTCGGCCACCGTCATCGCGCCGGACCGGCAGATCGCCAGGTCGGCGGCGGCGTAGGCCAGGTCCATCCGGTCCAGGTAGGGCACGGCCACGTAGGGCGGGTCGCCGTCCGCGGGCTCGCGTAGGTCAAGGGTGTTCTTGGGGCCGTGCGCGTGCAGCACCGAGATACCCGCGGCGGCAAGGTCTTTGGCCGCGGCGGCGACCGCCCGGTTGATCGACTGCGCACCCTGCGAGCCGCCGAACACCAACAGCACCCTGGCGTCGTCGGCGAATCCGAAGTGGGCGCGCGCCTCGGCCCGCAGTGCCATCCGGTCCAGCGAGGTGATCGCCGCGCGCACCGGCACACCGACCACCTCGACGCGCGCGCAGTCCGGGATCGGCCACGGCGCGACGAGCACGCGGCGCGCCGAGCGGGCGCCGAGCTGTTGGCCCAGCCCGCACTGGCGTTGGCCTCGTGGACGACGCACCGGCACCCGGCGCCGGCGCGCGCGCCAGGTAGGCGGGCAGCGCGACGTAGCCGCCGAAGCCGATGACCACGTCGGCCTGCGACGTCGTCGAGCACCGCGCGGGTCTCCCGGACGGCGCGGCGCACCCGCATCGGCAGGCGCACCAGGTCGCCGCGACGGCTTACGCGGCAGCGGCACCGGCGTGATCAGTTCGAGGTGGTAGCCGCGCTCGGGCACCAGCCGGGTCTCCAGGCCGCGCTGGGTACCGAGCGCGGTGATCCGGATGTCGGGGTCGAGCGCGCTCAGGGCGTCGGCGACGGCCATCGCCGGTTCGACGTGGCCCGCGGTGCCGCCGCCGGCGAGAACGACCGAGATCGGCCCGATTCACTCCGTGACGCTGACCTTCCAATGTGCGAGCCGCGTCGACCCGTGACGCTGCCTTCCATGCGGCGCGGTCTGCGGCGCCGTTCGCGGCGCGCCTCCATGATGCCCTGAGCGCCGCACCGGCCGGTCGGCCGTATGGGGTTTGCGCCTGGTCGTCCTTCGCGGGTTTGCGCTTCGGGCTTGGCCGGCTCGGCGGCTTCGTCGTCCGCGGGTGCGCAACCGGTCGCGCAGCGCCTCGGTCCGGGTCGGCGACGTACGGCTCGGGCAGCGGCAGCCGCAGCAGCCGGTTCACCCGGTCGTCGCGGCCCGGCGCGCAGCGCGGCCACCGCCTCGGGTTCGTGCCGCGCCGCGTTCGCGATCACGCCGATGATCAGAAGTGTTGTCGCCGTTGATGTTCCGCCCGCCGATATCAGCGGCAGCTGGAGACCGGTGACCGGCAGCAGGCCGACGACGTAGCCGACGTTGATGAACACCTGGCCGAGCACCCACATGCGTCGCGGTGGCGGTCAGCAGCCGCAGGAACGGGTCGGCCGACCGCCGGGCGATCCGCATCCCGGTATAGGCGAACAGACCGAACAGGCACAGCAGCCCGACGGCGCCGACGAAGCCCAGCTCCTCGCCGATGATCGCGAAGATGAAGTCGTTGTGCGCGTTGGGCAGGTAGTTCCACTTCGCGGTGCCCTGGCCGAGCCCGTCGCCGAAGACGCCGCCGTTGGCCAGCGCGAACCTCGCCTGCTTGGCCTGATAGCCGGAGCCCTGCGAGTCGGCGGCCGGGTTCAGCCAGGACTGCACCCGGTCGGACCGGTAGCCCTCCGAGACCGCGAGCATCGCCGCCGACACCACGACCGCGACCAGCGAGGACAGGAACACCCGCAGCGGCAGGCCCGCGTACCACAGCAGGCCGAGCAGGATGATGCCGAGCGACACCGTCTGCCCGAGGTCGGGCTGGGCGACGATCGAGCGCCAGCGCGATCACCGCGGCGGGCACCAGCGGGATGAGCATCTCGCGCAGCGACGCCCGCTCCATGCGACGCGCCGCCAGCAGGTGCGCACCCCAGATGGCGAACGCGATCTTGGCCAGCTCGGACGGCTGCATGGAGAAGCCGGCGACGACGAACCAGCCGCGGGAACCGTTGGCCTCCTTGCCGATTCCCGGGATCAGCACGAGCACGAGCATCACGATGGTGACCGCGAACCCGGGAACGCGAGGCTGCGCATGAGTCTGCACGCGGCATGCGCATCGCGACGTAGAACGCGAAGAGGCCGACGAGCGTCCAGATCACCTGCTTGCCGAAGATCACCCACGGCGAGCCGTCCTCGTCGTAGGAGTGCACGCCGGACGCCGACAGCACCATGATCAGGCCCAGCGTGACGAGCAGCGCGGTGACGGCGATGATGAGGTGGAACGACGTCATCGGCCTGCCCAGCCATGCGCCGAAGCGGGTGCGCGGAGCCGTTGCTGCGGTCGGCCGCGTCGGCGCCGGCGCTGGCTGCGGTACCGGTCCGGCGGAGCGCGCAGCCGGGTCAGAATGTTGCTCATCGCGCTACCGGCGTTGCGCGCACAGCGGCCGCGAACGCGTCGCCGCGCTCGGCGTAGCCGCTGAACTGGTCGAAGGACGCGCCCGCGGGAGCCAGCAGCACGGTGTCGCCGGGTCGGGCCAGGCCGGCGCAGCGGCGGCGCACCACGGCCGGTCATCAATCGAGTCACAGACATTAACATCTGACTCATTTGTCCCATGCACCCCAGAATCCTCCCCCGTCACAACCTCGACGACGGGGACATCCGGGGCGTGTCGCGATAACGCGTTGGCGACCAACGCCCGGTCGCGGCCGATCAGCACGACGCCCGACCAGGCGATTCGCCACCGCGGCGACCAGGTCGTCGACCGATGCGCCCTTGAGCAGACCGCCGGCGATCCACACCACGCGCGGGTAGGCGGTGATCGAGGCCTGCGGCGGCGTGCGGGTTGGTGGCCTTGGAGTCGTCGACGTAGGTCGACCCCGTCGACCTCGGCGACCGCCTCGGCGCGGTGCCGGCCGACGTGAAACGACGACAGCGCGTCCGCGATCGCATCGGCGGGCACGTCCGACGGCGCGGGCCAGCGCCGCGGCGGCGAGCGCGTCGAGCGACGCCGACGGGCCCGGCGACCGGGATCGACGCGGCATCGGCGAGCAGCAAGGCCGTCGGCGAACGCGCCGGTCGACCAGCGCGCCGTCGCGGACCCCGAGCTCGCCCGCGGCGGGCTCGCCGCAGGCGGAAGCCGACCCGCACCGGCGCGGCGGCACTGGCCAGCAGCGCCGGCCGCGACCGGGTCGTCGAGCCCGACGACCGCCACCCGGCCGTCGAGCGCCCGCGCCTTGTCGGCGGCGTACGCGTCCATCGAGCCGTGCCAGTCGAGGTGGTCCTCGGCGACGTTGAGCACCGCGCCCGCCTCCGGGCGCAGCGACGGCGCCCAGTGCAGCTGGAAGCTCGACAGCTCGACCGCGAGCAGTTCGGCGGCTCGGCGAGCATGTCGATCACCGGGTTGCCGATGTTGCCGCAGAGCACCGCGCGCCGCCCGCCGGCGACGAGCATCGCGTGCAGCATCGAGGTGGTGGTGGTCTTGCCGTTGGTGCCGGTGACGACCAGCCAGCGCTTGGGCGGCGCCGAACCAGCCCGCCGCATCCAGCCGCCAGGCCAGCTCGACGTCTCCCCAGATCGGCACGCCCGCGGCGGCCGCGGCGGCCAAAACCGGTGCGGTGGGCGGGAATCCGGGGCTGGTGACGACGAGGGCGTAGTCGGCGATCCGGTCGACGGCCTCGGCGGTGGTGATCGACCGTCGCCGGCGTGATGAGGCGCTGCAGCGCGAGCGGGTCGTCGTCGCAGATGGTCAGCCGCACGCCCGTCGGCTCCAGCGCGGCGCCCACCGAGCGGCCGGTGATGCCCGCGCCGGTCACCAGCACGCGGGCGCCTGGCACGTCAGCGGCGCGACGGCGGAGCGGCTCACGTCAGGCCCCGACGGCGGCGAGCCACTCGCTGTAGAACAGGGCCACACCGAGGCCGCACGCGATCGCGGTCAGCAGCCAGAAGCGGATGATCACCGTGGTTTCCGCCCAGCCGACGAGTTCGAAGTGATGGTGGAAGGGCGCCATGCGGAACACCCGTCGGCCCGGTCGTGCGGAACGCCAGGATCTGCACCACCACCGACGTCACCTCGGCGACGAACAGCGCGCCGAGCACGACGGCGAGCATCTCGGTGCGGCTGAGTCACCGACAGCCCGCGATGACGCCGCCGAGCGCCAGCGAGCCGGTGTCGCCCATGAAGATCTTGGCGGGAGCGGCGTTCCACCACAGGAATCCGATGCAGGCCCCTGCGGTCGCGGCGGCGATCAGGGCGAGGTCGAGCGGGTCACGCACGTTGTAGCAGCCGAGCCCCGGGCGGCGTCGCGCACGCGTTGCGGAACTGCCAGAAGGTGATGAGCACGTAGGCCGCGCTCACCATCGCCATCGCACCCGCGGCCAGCCCGTCCAGCCCGTCGGTGAAGTTCACCGCGTTCGACCAGGCGTTGACGATGAGCGACGCAGAACAGCACGAACATCGCGGGCGCCAGCGTGACCGTGGCGATCTCGCGCACGTAGGACAGCTCGGCGCTGCCCGGCGTCAGCCCGTCGGCGTTGCGGAACTGCAGTGCGAGCACGCCGAAGAGCACGGCGGCCGTCAGCATGCCGACGTCTTGGCGGTCTTGTTCAGCCCGAGGTTGCGCGAGCGGCGGATCTTGATCAGGTCGTCGACGAAGCCGACGACGCCGAGCGCGGTGGCCAGCCCGAGCACCAGCAGGCCCGACGCGGACGGGCCCCTCGCCGTCGAGGGCCAGCCCGACCAGATGGGTGCCGAGGTAGCCCGCCCAGATGCCCGCGAGGATCGCGACGCCGCCCATCGACGGCGTGCCGCGCTTCTTGTGGTGGCTCGGCGGGCCGTCCTCGCGGATTTCGTGGCCGAATCCCTGCCTGGTGAAGAGCCGGATCAGCACGGGGGTCAGCAGGATCGACACCGTCAGCGCGATGCCGACGGCGATGAGGATCTGCCTCATGAGGCAATCAACGCCTCGGCCAGCGTCCCCAGCCCCGCCGCGTTCGACGCCTTGACGAGCACCACGTCCCCCTGTCGCAGTTCGGCTCGCAACAATGCCAGCGCGGCGTCAGCGTCGGCGACCATGGTGGCCTCTCCTCCCCACGAACCCTCCATGACCGCCCCGTGGTGCATGGCGCTCATAGATCTCCCGGTTCCCACGACGATGAGTCGACTGATATCTAATCGCACCGCCAGCCGACCGATGCGGTCATGCTCCGATATCGCGTCGTCGCCGAGCTCGGCCATCTCGCCGAGCACCGCCCAGCTGCGCCGGGTCTCTGTGCCCTGGCGGGCCATCCAGGCCAGCGACTTCAGGCCCGCCAGCATGGAGTCCGGGTTGGCGTTGTAGGCGTCGTCGATGACGGTGACGCCGTCGTCGCGGGTGGTGACGTGCATGCGGTGCTGCGACACCGGGCCCGCGCCGGCCAGCGCGGCCGCCACCTGCGCGCGGCTCGCTCCGCACTCCAGCGCGACCGCGGCCGCGCACAGCGCGTTGGACACCTGATGGTCGCCGTGCACCGCGAGCGATCATGTCGGTCTCGACGCCCGGCGGCGTGCAGCGTGAAGCCGGGGCCGGGCCAGCTCGTCGAGCGTGACCGGCACCCGCCCACACGTCGGCGCCCGGCGACCGCGACACCCGCACCACCCGCGCGGCGGTCTGGTCGGCCATCGCCGCGACGGCGTCGTCGTCGACGTTGAGGATGACCACACCGGACGCCGGAACAGCTTGCGGCAGTTCGGCTTTCGTGCGCGCGATGGCTTCGCGGGAGCCGAACTCGCCGAGATGGGCGGTCCCGACGTTGAGCACGACGGCGATCGACGGCGGGGCGATCGAGGCAAGCGCGGCGATGTTGCCAGGATGGCGCGCCGACATCTCCAGGATCAGGTAGTCGGTGTCCTGCGTCGCCCGCAGCACCGTCCACGGGTGGCCCAGCTCGTTGTTGAAGGAGCCCGGCGGGGCGACCACCTCGCCCAAGCGGGCGAGCACCGCGGCGACCAGATCCTTGGTGGACGTCTTTCCCGACGAGCCGGTGACGCCGACGATCGTCAGGCCGCCCGCCACCAGCTCGGCGGCCACCGCAGCGGCCAGCCGGGCCAGCGCCGCGAGCACGGCCGCGCCCGAGCCGTCGGTGTCGTGCTCGAGCACGCTGGCCGCCGAGTCGGTTCCGGCGACGGTGCGGGGCTCGACGACGATCGCGGGCACGCCGACGGGCCGCGCGGCCAGCACCGCCGACGGCACCGGCGGCCACCGCCGCCTGCGGCGAAGTCGTGGCCGTCCGACCGCGCGCCGGGCAGCGCGAGGAACAGCCCGCCGGGAGTCACCGCGCGCGAGTCGAATTCGACGGTGCCGGTGACCCGCGTCGCGGCGGCGTCGGCGGCCGAGATGTCGGCGAGCTCACCGCCGACGATGTCGGCGATCTGGGCGAGGGTCAGGTCGATCATGCGTGGGATCCCAGCGCCTCTAGGGACTGCGGCCAACTCGTCGCGGTCGTCGAACGGCCGGGTCTGGCCGTGACTGGTCTGGCCCGCCTCGTGGCCCTTGCCCGCGATCAGCACGACGTCCCCGGCGCGGGCCCACGCGACCGCGTGGTCGATGGCCTCCCGCCGGTCGCCGATCTCGACGACATCGTGCCGGCGCCGCCCGACGCGCCCGCCATGATCGCCGACGCGGATCGCGGCGGGATCCTCGTCGCGCGGATTGTCGTCGGTGACCACGACGAGGTCGGCGAGTTCGGCGGCCACCCGGCCCATCGGCTCGCGCTTGCCCGGGTCGCGGTTGCCGCCCGCGCCGAACACCACGGCGACGCCGGCCTGCCGGTCTGCTCGCGCAGCGTCTCGAGCACCGCGCGCAGCGCGCCCGGGCTTGTGCGCGTAGTCGACCAGCGCCAGGAAGCCCTGGCCGCGGTCGATCGGCTCCAGCCGGCCGGGCACGGTCGCGCGTCCCGCAGGCCCGGCGCGGCCTGCTCGGGCGACACCCCGACCGCGTCCAGCAGCGCGGTCGCCAGCAGACAGTTGGCGACGTTGTAGCGGCCGGGCAGCCCGATGCGCAGCGCGTGGTGCACGCCCGCCGGGTCGACCGCGAGGAACTCCTGGCGCGCCCGCGGTCGACGGTGCGGATGTCCTCGACCCGCCAGTCGGCGTCGCCGTCCGGTCGCGCTCACCGTGACCGGGTCGCGGCGCGAGGTCGGCCATGGCCCGACCCGCGTCGTCGTCGACGCACACCACGGAAAGCGTCTGCGTGGGTTGGCGATCCGGGCGTCGAACAGCCGCGCCTTGGCGTCGAAGTAGTCCTCCATCGTCGGGTGGAAGTCGAGGTGGTCGCGCGACAGGTTGGTGAAACCGCCGACCGCGAAGTGCGACGCCGTCGACGCGGCCCAGGCTCAGCGCGTGGCTGGACACCTCCATCACCACGGTGTCGACGTCCTGTTCGACCATCACCGCGAGCAGCGCCTGCAGATCGGGCGCCTCGGGCGTGGTCAGCGCGCTGGGCTCGTCGCGCCCGTCGATCCGGATGCCGACGGTGCCGATCAGACCCGCCACGCGGTCCGCCGCACGCAGGCCGGCCTCCACCAGATAGGTGGTGGTGGTCTTGCCGGACGTGCCGGTCACGCCGATGACGCGCAGCGCGCTCCGACGGGTGACCGTAGACGGTGGCCGCCACCTCACCGAGCACCGACGCGGGTCGGCGACGGACCAGCACCGGCACGCCGACGTCGGCGCCCATGTGGCGAGGCCGGCCGGATCGGTGAGCACCGCGACGGCGCCTCGGCCCACGGCGTCGGCGGCGTACCGGGCGCCGTGCGACGACGCCACCGGGCAGCGCGGCGAAGAGGTCCCCGGCTGCGGCGTCCTGGCTGCGCAGGGTCACCCCGGTGACGACGGTTCCGCCCGTCGTCGGCGCCGGCGCGGGGACCGCGCCACCCGCTCGGCCAGCGGCCCGAGCGCCTGGCCGACGGGGTGCGAGGGACGCAACTTCATGGCGATGACACAGTACCGGCCTGGCTGCCGGCGGCCCCGCCGCTCAGGTGGCTTGCAGCGTCAGCGGCGGGCCCGGGTCGGGCGACAGCGGCACGTTCTCGCGCTGCAGCAGCCAGGCGTGCGATGTTGTGGAACAGCGGCGCCATCGTCGTGCCCGGCGATCCGTCGGCGGTGCGGTGCGGGTTGTCCATCATGACGCCGACCACATAGCGGGGATCGTCGGCGGCGCCATGCCGGCGAACGTGATCCAGTAGACGTCGTCGTAGTAGCAGCCGCAGGCCGGGTTGATCTGCTGTGCGGTGCCGGTCTTGCCCGCGATCTGGTAGCCCTCGACCGCCGCCCCCGAGCCGGTGCCCTGCTGGATGCCCCTCGGATCGCGCTGGATCACGGCCCGCAGCATGTTGCGCACCGTCTGCGCGGTCTCCGGCGAGACCACCCGCACGCCGTCGGGCCGCGGCTCGTCGGTGCGGGTGCCGTCGGCGGCGATGGTGGACTTGATGATGCGCGGCGGGATCCGCACCCCGTCGTTGGCGATCGCCTGGTACATGCCGGTCATCTGCAGCAGCGTCATCGAAAGGCCCTGTCCGATGGGCAGGTTGGCGAACGTGCTGCCCGACCACTGGTCGATCGGCGGGACCAGGCCCGCGCTCTCGCCGGGCAGCCCGACGCCGGTGCGCTGACCGAGGCCGAACTTGTCGAGCATGTCGGCGTAGCGCTCCGGGCCGACCCGCTGCGCCAGCATCAGCGTGCCGACGTTGGACGACTTACCGAAGACCCCGGTGGTGGTGTACGGCGTCACGCCGTGGTCCCACGCGTCGTGCACGGTGACGCCGCCCATGTCGATCGAGCCGGGCACCTGCAGCACCTCGTCGGGGTTGGACAGGCCGAACTCGATGACCGACGAGGCGGTGACGATCTTGTTCACCGAACCCGGCTCGAACGGCGACGACACCGCCAGGTTGCCCAGTTCGCGGTCGTCCTGCCGGCCGATGTCCTGGCTCGGGTCGAACGTGTTGTCGTTCGACATCGCCAGCACTTCACCGGTTTTGGCGTCGAGCACGACGGCCGAGACGTTCTTGGCGCCGGACAGGTCCTTGGCCTGCTGCACCTGCTGCTGGACGTAGAACTGGATGTCGTCGTCGAGCGTCAGCTGGACGGTCGACCCGTCGACGGCGTCGTGCCGGTTGCGGTAGCTGCCGGGGATCACCACGCCGTCGGAGCCGCGGTCGTAGGTGACCGAACCGTCGGTGCCCGCCAGCGTGGCGTCGAGCGAGTCCTCGAGGCCGAGTAGGCCGTGGCCGTCCCAGTCGATGCCGCCGACGATGTTGGCCGCCAGCGATCCGCCGGGATACTGGCGCAGGTCCTGGCGCTCGGCACCGACCTCGGGGTACTTGGTGGTGATCGCGTCGGCGATCGCGGGATCGACGGCGCGGGCCAGGTAGACGAAGGAGCTCGTTGCTCGTCAGCTTCTTCAGCACCGTCGCGGCGTCCGGCTTGTTGTTCAGCCGCACCGGCGACCTCGGCGGCGATGTCGCGCAGCCGCTTCGGCGGATCGGGCGCGTCGGGGTCTTCGCCTTGGCGTCGGCGAGCTGCTTGCGGATCTTGGCCGGCTGGAAGGTCAGCGCCCGTGCCTCGATGGTGAACGCCAGCTTGTCGTTGTTGCGGTCGACGATGCTGCCGCGCACCGCCTTCTCGACGTCGGTGACCTTGAGCTGCCCCGCGGCCTCGGCGCGCAGGCCCGCGGCCCTCGGCACCTGCAGGTTGAACAGCTGCGCGGCCGCAACCACCAAGCACAAGGGCGATGACGGCGTTGCCCACCCGGTGCCGGAACACGAACGACGCGGTGCGCACACCGGTGTCGGTCGACGGCTCCCGGGTACGCCGGGCACGCGCCGAATGGGACTGGCCGGTGCGCGACTTCGGTGGCTGCGACCTTCTTCCGATCGGCGCGGCTCATGCGGGCGCACCTGGCATTCCCGCGACGGGAGTTCGATACCGGCGGCGGCGCCGGCGACGTCGGTCGCCGCAGGCGAGGCCAGGTGCGTGGCATCGCCAGCGGTGGCGCGACGGGCGGAACGGGCGCAAGCGGCGCAACGGGCGCGGCGGCCGGGTCTGGCCGACGGGCGCGACGGCCGGTGCCGCGGAACCTCGGCCCCTGGCGCTGCGGGGACCCCGGCGGACGACCGGGCCCGGCAGCGGTGCGGCGG
The DNA here is from genome assembly GCA_963813275.1 of uncultured Actinomycetota bacterium. Lineage (GTDB taxonomy): Bacteria > Actinomycetota > Actinomycetes > Mycobacteriales > Mycobacteriaceae > Mycobacterium. The sequence goes on from CAWEYH010000014.1 coordinate 2,534,854, forward strand.
GCACCTGCGCTGCGGGGTCGGGCACCTGCGCCGACGGCAGGTCGGACGGTCACCTCGCGCGGGTCGACGACGCGGCGGCGCCGGCGGGGCGGGCGGTGGGCGGTCGGGGCATCCTCGGGCAGCGGTGAGTTCAGGGTGGCGGCGGAACCCCCTGGGCAGGTTTGGGCGTGCCGACCACCATCCAGTTGCCCGACGGGTCCTGCACCAGGTGCGCGGTGTCCCTGGAGGGGATCATGCCGAGGTTGCGTGCCGCCTCGGCCAGGGCGGGCGCGGCCTGGGCCTCGAGCACGTCGCGCTCCAGCGCCTCCTTCTGTTGCAGCAGCGCCTGATTGGTCTGCCGGACGTGCCCCAACTGATACGAGCGCTCCGCGGCGTCGGTCGACAGCCACAGCGTGACGCCGAGCCCGAGGCCGAGCGACCCGATCACCAGCACCACGAACGGCACCCTGGTGACGAGCCTGCGGGGGTCGAGCTCGATCGACGCCAGTTTGACGAGGAGCCGTTCGCGTAGTGGCGGCCGAACGACCTTGGGCGCCTTGGCCTTGCGCGCCTTCGACCGCGCCTTGGCCTGGGCGGCGTTCTTCGGCCGGGCCGGCTTGTCGGTGAGCCGCGGAATCGGACTGGTCTGTGGCGCCGAGCGCGGCGGGCCGCTGCTCCCGCGTCGAGCGGCGCGTTGCGGGGCGGCGCGTCCTTGGCCCGACGCTGGGCGGGTTCGCCCTGGTGCCACGGCGGCGGTCATCGCGGTCGCGTACCGGATCGGGTCGCTTGGCCATCACGAAACTTCCCTTCTGACCAACCTTTTCCAGGGCTCGTAGCCGAACGGACGCGCTACGCGGATTGAGCTCGATCTCGGCGTCGCCCGCCTTCTCGGCACCGCGGGTCAGCGACACGAAATCGGGTTCGTGGCCGGGCAACTCGACCGGCAGGCCGGACGGCGTGCGCGACGCGGTGGCGGCGGCGAACAGACCCTTGACGATCCGGTCCTCCAGCGACTGATAGGCCATGACGACGATTCGCCCGCCGGCCGAGAGTGCCGACATCGCGGCGGGAACGGCGTCACGCAGCGAGTCGAGTTCGGCGTTGACGGCGGTGCGCAGCGCCTGGAACGTGCGCTTGGCCGGATGACCGCCGGTGCGGCGGGCCGGGGCGGGGATGGCGTCGTAGAGCAACTCGACGAGCTCACCGGTCGTGGTGAACGGCTTGCGGGCGCGCCGTCGGACGATCTCGCCTGCGATCCGCTTGGCGAACCGCTCCTCGCCGAACTCCCGCAGAATCCGCGTCAGCGCCCTCTCGTCGTAGGTGTTGAGGACCTCGGCGGCGGTCAGCGGGGCGTCCGGGTCCATCCGCATGTCCAGCGGCGCGTCCTGCGGAGTAGGAGAAGCCGCGCTCGGCGCGATCCAGCTGCATCGACGAGACGCCGAGGTCGAACAGGACGCCGTCGACCTCGGTCGTCCTCGCCGGTCGGCCCAGAACCCGTCGTAGCGGGTACGGACGAGGTGCACCCGGTCGCCGAACGGGGCCAGCCGCTCCCCCGCGATGCGCAGTGCGGTGGGGTCGCGGTCGAGGCCGACCAGCCGCAGACCGGGCAGATCGGTGAGGAAGCGTTCGGCGTGCCCGCCCGCACCGAGCGTGGCGTCGACCAGCACCGCACCCGCACCCGTCGCGTCGCGTCGGGTCAGCGCGGGCGTCAGCAGCTCGACGCAGCGGTCGAGCAGGACCGGAACGTGTCCGTGATCTTGGCCTTCGAGATCCGGGGCCATCGCAGCACCTTCGATTGTGTGGATCCGCGGCTGGTGGGCAGTAGGCCGGCAGGCGGCCCCTGCAACGAGGTCCCTGTCCGAGGTCGCGGACCTGGCGTCGGGGAAGTACGCCAGGGCCGGTTCGGGCAGAGGCCACGATGCACGGGCCACGTGCGCCTGGTTGGCCGGGTCAAATGATGTCGCGCAGAGTTTCATCGCTGGCCGCGGAGAAGTTCTCTTCGTGGGTCTGCTGGTAGGCCTGCCAGGCCTGGGCGTCCCAGATCTCCAGGTACTCGATCGAACCGATCACCACGCACTCCTTGGACAGGTTTGCGTACCGGCGGTGATCGGCCGACAGCGTGATGCGGCCTTGCGCGTCGGGGTGCTGCTCGTCGGTGGCGGCAGCGAGGTTCCGCAGGAAGGCGCGGGCGTCCGGATTGCTCCGCGATGCCTGCGACAGCCCGCTCGCGCCAACGCTTCGAACTCCGCCCGCGGATAGACGGCGAGGCTGTGGTCTTGACTCTTGGTGACCATCAACCCCCCTGCCAGTGCGTCGCGGAACTTGGCGGGCAGCGTGAGCCGCCCCTTGTCGTCGAGCTTGGGCGTGTAGGTGCCGAGAAACATCCCGCCACCTCCAGCGCTGCTGCCCTGCAACGGAGCCCCGGTCGCTCCGTTGCACGCCACTTTACCCCACAATCCCCCACTTTGCTCCATTTGCTGGCAACAGTTGGGCACATGCCCCACCATTCACCACCGACCAGTCGTTTTCGGGTACGCACGATGCCGCGGACTGGTCGCGACGCGAAACCGCAGCTAGACCGCTCAGTCAGGCGAGTGGGGCACAGTGGGGCGGCCAGCCTGTCGACCGACGGGGGACGCCGAAATCCGGCGGACACGCGTGGTGCCGTGCGCAAAGAAAAGGGGCAGCCCGATACGGGCTAGCCCCCTTGGCTACCGATGAACCGCTGGACGATTACTCGTCGAAGCGGCGGCGGAACCGGTCTTCCATGCGGCTGGTGAACGATCCACCCGAACCCTTGGCCTTCTTCTGCCGCGGCGCCGCCCGACTCGGTGCCGGGACGGTCCTTGCCGCCGGCCACCCGCGGACCGGTGATCGCGAAGACCACGCCGCCGAACATGACGATGAAGCCGATCACCGAGAGAATCGGGAAGCCGCCGATCATGGTGGCCTTGAACGCGACACCCGACACCAGCATCGCCAGGCCGATCACGAAGAGCGCTGCACCCTGCAGGCGACGCCGGGCCGAGGGAGCGCGCAGGTTCCCACCACGAACGCTCGACGCGAACTTGGGGTCCTCGGCATAGAGAGCGCTCTCGATCTGGTCGAGCATGCGCTGCTCATGATCGGAGAGTGGCATCCGTCCCTCCCTTGCCGGCCGCGTGCCGTCTCGATCGTTCAAAGGTCGTGTATGCCCGCGTTCACGGGCAACTAACAGTCATGATACGAGCTGAATCTGAGCCGTACCACCTAGTTCGAGGCCCGATTGTATGACGTGCGCCGCCACCGTGACCGCGCCGGCACTCGCCATGACGGCGATAATCGGATACTGGCCTCGACTCCGACACTCCGAACGCAGGAAGGGCACCGAGAGGTTGGCGACGTTTCTGATCGACCTGTCGCCGGGCGACATGCAGCGCCGTCTCGGCGACGCGCTCGGCGTCTACGTCGACGCGATGCGGTACCCCCGCGGCACCGAGGATCAGCGCGCGTCGATGTGGCTCGAGCACACCCGCAGGCACGGCTGGAAGGCCGTCGCGGCGGTCGAGGCGCCGCCGGACACCGACGGCCGCGGCGACGCTGGCCGCCGCGCCGATGCTCGGGGTCGCCTACGGCTACTGCGGCGCACCCGACCAGTGGTGGCAGCAGCAGGTGGTCGCGGGCCTGCAGCGCGGCGGCGCCGACCGGTCGCGACATCGCCGAGCTGATGACCAGCTACTTCGAGCTGACCGAACTGCACATCCAGCCCGCGCGCCCAGGGCCGCGGCCTCGGCGAGGCGCTGGCCCGCCGGCTGCTCGCCGGCCGCGGCGAGTCCCACGTGCTGCTGTCGACACCGGAGATCAACGGCGAGGCCAACCGGGCCTGGCGGCTGTACCGGCGGCTCGGCTTCACCGACGTCATCCGCGGCTACCACTTCGCGGGCGACCCGCGCGCCGTTCGCGATCCTCGGCCGGTCACTGCCGCTGTGAGCCGGCGCCGGTCTGGCACGATGACCGCGGTGCCCGACCGCCGACCCGCAGACAGCCGCCTGCTGGCGCTCGTGCTGCTTGCTGCTGCTGATCGTCGTCCCGATGGCCGTCGGCTGCGTGCGGGTGCGGGCGTCGATCACGGTGTCCCCCGACGACCGGGTGTCCGGGCAGATCGTCGCGGCCGCCAAACCGCGCGACGCCGACGACAAGGGCCCGCAGCTGCTCAACACGCCTGCCGTTCAGCAACAAGGTCTCGGTCTCGAACTACGAGCCGCGACGACTACGTCGGCTCGCAGGCGGTGTTCTCCGACCTGACGTTCGCCGAACTGCCGCAGCTGGCGAACATGAACCGCGACGCCGCAGGCGTCGACATCTCGCTGCGCCGCGCAGGCGACCTGGTGATCCTCGAAGGCCGCGCCGACCTGACGTCGCTGAACGACCCGGACGCCGACGTGTCGCTTAGCGGTGTCGTTCCCCGGCGAGGTGACGTCGACCAACGGCGACCAGGTGTCCTCCGACGTCGTCGAGTGGAAGCTGAGGCCCGGCGTGGTCAGCACCATGAGCGCCCAGGCCCGCTACACCGACCCGAGCGCCCGCTCGTTCACCGGCGCGGCGATCTGGCTCGGCTTCGCGGCGTTCCTGGTGGCGGGGATCATCGGCGGGCTGGCCTGGATGAGCCGGGACCGCACCCCCGCTTCTGGCCGATCCCGCAGGCGATCGCCACGGTGAGCCGCAGCGCCCTGACTTGCTACAAACGACCGTGGCACGCTCTACTCTGAATGCACTCCGGGCGAATCAGCGAAAGGGGCGCCCGCTGAGCGTGGATACAGCGGCACCGTCAGCCGTCGAGCTGGCCGGCGCCGTCACCGACCAACTGCGGGAGTATCTCGGCGAGCGCCGCAGGCGACGCCGCCTACATCGGCACCGACTACGCCGAGCTGACCGCTGCGCTCGAGGAATTCGTGCTGCGCGGCGGCAAGCGGCTGCGCCCCGCGTTCGCCTACTGGGGCTGGCGCGCGGTCGCCGACGACCCGGCGACGCCGGTCGACCGCGACGTGCTGCTCCTGTTCGCCGCGCTGGAGCTGCTGCACGCCTGCGCGCTGGTGCACGACGACGTCATCGACGCCTCGGCGACCCGCCGCGGCCTGCCGACCGTGCACCGGCTGTTCGCCGACCGGCACCGCGACCGCAACTGGCACGGCTCGTCCGACCAGTTCGGCCTGTCGGCGGCGATCCTGCTCGGCGACCTCGTCGCTGGTGTGGGCCGACGACATCGTCGCGACCGCCGACCTGCCCGCCGACGCGCAGCCGCCGGGTGCAGCGGGTGTGGGCCGACATCCGCACCGAGGTGCTCGGCGGGCAGTACCTCGACATCGTCGCCGAGTCCAGCGGCGCCGAGTCGGTCGCGTCGGCGATGACCGTCAACACCTACAAGACCGCGTCCTACACGATCTCCCGGCCGCTGCAGCTCGGCGCCGCCGCCGCCGCCGACCGCCCCGACGTGCAGGCGATCTTCCACGAGCTCGGCACCGACCTCGGCGTGGCGTTCCAGCTGCGCGACGACGTGCTCGGCGTGTTCGGCGACCCCGCGGTCACCGGCAAGCCGTCCGGCGACGACCTGCGCTCCGGCAAGCGCACGGTGCTGCTCGCCGAGGCCGTCGAGCTGCGCCGACAAGTCCGATCCGGTGGCCGCCAAGCTGCTGCGCACCTCGATCGGCACCGAGCTGTCCGATGCCGCAGGTGCGCGAGCTGTGCCTGGTCATCGAGTCGGTCGGCGCGCTGGCCGCCGTCGAGGAGCGCATCGACATGCTCACCCGCCGCGCGCTGGAGGCGCTGAGCGCCGCACCGATCGACGCGCAGGCCAAGGCGGGCCTCGCCGAGCTCGCCAGATTGGCCGCCAACCGGTCCGCCTGAGGAGCATGACTACCCCGACGTCGACGCGCGACCCGAAATCCGGCTGGCCCGGCATGTTCGCGGCTGGCCGCGTTCACCACGTCGCCGGAGGCCCGGCCCGCACTGCTCGGCTGTCCTCGGCGCGGTGCTGATCACCGTGGGTGGCCTCGGCGCGGGCAGCACCCGGCTGCACGATCCGCTGCTCGAGTCGCTGCACCTGTCCTGGCTGCGCTTCGGCCACGGCCTGGTGCTGTCGTCGGTGCTGCTGTGGGGCGGCGTCGCGGTGATGCTGTTCGCGTGGCTGTGGCTGGGCCGCCGGGTGATCGACGGCTCGGCGACGCGAGTACACGATGGTGGCGACCACCGGCTTCTGGCTGGCGCCGCTGCTGCTCTCGCGTGCCGGTGTTCAGCCGCGACACCTACTCCTATCTGGCGCAGGGCGCACTGCTGCGCGACGGCTTCGACCCGTACGTCGTCGGCCCGATCGACAATCCGAACTCGTTGCTGGACAACGTGAGTCCGATCTGGACGACGACGACCGCGCCGTACGGGCCCGGCGTTCATCCTGGTGGCCAAGTTCGTCACGATGCTGGTCGGCGACCACGTGATCGCGGGCACGATGGTGCTGCGGCTGTGCATGCTGCCCGGGCTGGTGCTGCTGATCTGGGCGGCGCCGCGGGTCGCCCGCCACGTCGGCGCCAACGGCGCGGCCGCGCTGTGGATCTGCGTGCTCAACCCGTTGGTGATCATCCATCTGATGGGCGGCGTGCACAACGAGATGCTGATGGTCGGCTTGATGATGGCCGGCATCGCGCTGACCTTCCAGCGCCACCCGATGCGGGCAGTCGCGCTGATCGCCGTCGCGGTGGCGGTGAAAGCCACCGCGGGACTGGCCCTTCCGTTCATGGTGTGGGTGTGGATGCGTCAACTGTCGCGAGCGCCGGAACCTGTCGCCGCGCGACGCCTTCGCGGCGGCGACGGCGGCGTCGGTCGTGATCTTCGTCGCGGTGTTCGCCGTGCTGTCGTGGCTGGCCGGCGTCGGCCTGGGCTGGCTGACCGCACTGGCCGGATCGGTGAAGATCATCAACTGGCTGACGGTGCCGACCGCCGTCGTCGAATCTGGTCAACGCGCTCGGCGGACTGTTCTTCCCGGTCAACTTCTACGCCGTGCTCGACGTCACCCGCATCATCGGGATCGCGATCATCGCGATCTCACTTCCGCTGCTGTGGTGGCGGTTCCGGCACGACCGACCGCCGAGGCGCTGACCGGCATCGCGTGGGCGATGGTGGTCGTGGTGCTGTTCGTGCCCGCCGCGCTGCCCTGGTACTACACCTGGCCGCTGGCGGTGTTGTCGGCGCTGGCGCAGAGCAGGCAGGCCGATCGCGGCGATCGCCGGGTTCTCCACCTGGATCATGGTGATCTTCAAACCCGACGGCTCACACGGCATGTACTCGTGGATCCACGTGCTGCTGGCCACGGCGTGCGCCGTGGCGGCCTGGTATTCGCTGTACAAGTCGCGCCCCCGCGGACAAGCCGACGACGCGACCGCTGGCAGCCGGGTCTCAGTACGCCATCGCCTGGGCGCGACGCACCACCTCGCGGGCCTGATGCGAGTGCAGCGCGTCGACCGGCCGGGCGTTGTCCTGCCGTTCCGACTGATCCGTCGCGCCTGATGGTCAGCGACGGGTCGGGGGTGAACAACCAGCGCAGGATCTCGGTGTCGCGGTAGCCGCCGTCGTGCAGCACGACGAGCAGCCCGGCCAGGCTCTTGACCACGTGGCCGGTGTCGTCGAAGAAGACCTTCGGCACCACCACCGCACCCGTCGCGGCGGACGCCGACGAGGTGCCCCTCTCGCAGTTGCTGTTGCACCTTCGTCACCGGGACGCCCAGCAATTGGGCGACTGCGGGCAGGTCGTAGACGTCTTCGTCAGGGTCGAGCACATCGTCAGCGGCCGGAATGCTGCTCACCGGCCCGAGTGTAGGACGCGCGACGCGGTCACGTGAGGCAGTCGGCGAGCACAGTTGGCTCCGTACCATGTGTGCGGTGGAGACCCACCAGCAATCCGACCCGCTCGCCGGGGTCGTGCTGGACGGGCGGTACCGCGTCGACACGCTGATCGCCACCGGCGGGATGTCACGGTGTACCGCGGCCTCGACCTCCGGCTGGATCGGCCGGTGGCGCTTGAAGGTCATGGATTCCCGCTATGCAGGCGACCATCAGTTCCTGACCCGGTTCCAGCGCGAGGCCCGCGCCGTCGCCCGGTTGAAGGACCCCGGCCTGGTCGCCGTCTACGACCAGGGCATCGACGGCCAGCACCCGTTCCTGGTGATGGAGCTCGTCGAGGGCGGCACCCTGCGCGAGCTGCTGGTCGAGCGCGGCCCGATGCCGCCGCACGCGGTGGCCGCGGTCCTCGGCCCGGTGCTCGGCGGCCTGGCCGTCGCCCACCACGACGGCCTGGTGCACCGCGACGTCAAACCCGAGAACGTGTTGATCTCCGACGACGGTGACGTCAAGATCGCCGACTTCGGCTTGGTGCGCGCGATCGCCGAGGCCAAGATCACCTCCACCAGCGTGATTTTGGGCACCGCGGCGTACCTGTCACCCGAGCAGGTCAGCACCGGCGACGCCAGCCCCGCCAGCGACGTCTACGCCGTCGGCATCCTGACCTACGAGCTGCTGACCGGCCGCACCCCGTTCACCGGCGACACCGCGCTGGCGGTGGCGTATCAGCGGATGGACAACGACGTCGCCCCGCCGAGCACCGTGATCGGTGGCGTGCCAGCGCAATTCGACGAACTGGTGCTGCGTGCGACCGCACGGAATCCGGCCGATCGGTACGCCGACGCCGACGACATGGCGGCCGAACTCGACGCGATCGTCGACGAGTTGGGGCTGCCGGATTTCCGGGTGCCCGCCCCGCGCAACTCCGCGCAGCATCTGTCCGCGACGGCGCACCACCGCCGCGCGGATGAGCACGCCGCCACCAGCCGACACCGCCGAAGCCGGTAGCGCCGCGGCAGCACACCAGGGAGCTGACCCGCGGACCCGACGACTGGCAGTCGGACGAACCGGAGACCGAATATCACCGCGTCGCAGGGCAATTCGCCGGGATCGACATGAACGAATTCCACTGGGCACGACAGCGCGCCAAACGCGCGCTGTTCTTCTGGGTGATCGCCGTGCTGGTGCTCACCGGCGCACTCGCCGCCGCCGCATGGACGATCGGCAGCAACCTGACCGGGTTGCTCTAGTCCCGCAGCATCTCCGCGACCAGGAACGCCAGCTCCAGCGACTGCTGGGTGTTCAGGCGCGGATCGCAGGCCGTCTCGTACCGTCCAGCCAGATCGGAGTCCGAGATGTCCTGTGCGCCACCGAGGCATTCGGTGACGTTCTCGCCGGTGATCTCGACGTGGATGCCGCCGGGGTGGGTGCCCAGCGCCCGGTGCACCTCGAAGAAGCCCTGCACCTCGTCGACGATGCGGTCGAAGTGGCGGGTCTTGTAGCCGGTCGAGGACTCGTGGGTGTTGCCGTGCATCGGGTCGCACTGCCAGATCACCTGGTGGCCGGTCGCCTGCACCTTCTCGATGATCGGCGGAAGCAGATCGCGCACCTTGTTGTTGCCGAGCCTGCTCACCAGCGTCAGGCGGCCCGGCTGGTTGTTCGGGTCGAGCCGCTCCACGTATTCGACGGCCAGCTCGGGCGTCATCGTCGGGCCCGATCTTCACGCCGATCGGGTTGGCGATGACTTCGGCGAACGCGACGTGGGCGCCGTCGAGCTGACGGGTGCGCTCGCCGATCCACACGTAGTGCGCCGACAGGTCGTACAGCTTCGGCTTGCCCTCGTCGTCGGTCGATAGCCGCAGCATCGCGCGCTCGTAGTCGAGCACCAAAGCCTCATGGCTGGCGTAGATCTCGGCGGTCTGCAGGTTGCGGTCGTCGACGCCGCACGCGCTCATGAACGTCAGCCCGCGGTCGATCTCCCCGGCCAGCGCCTCGTAGCGGGCGCCTGCAGGCGACGTCCGGACGAACTCCCGGTTCCAGTCGTGTACGAGGTGCAGCGACGCCAGACCCGACGACGTCAGCGCCCGCACCAGGTTCATCGCGGCGCTGGCGTTCGCGTAGGCGCGCACCAGGCGGGACGGATCGTGTTCGCGCACTGCGGCCTCCGGCGCGAACCCGTTGATCATGTCGCCGCGGTAGGACCTCAGGCCGAGCGCGTCGATGTCGGCCGACCGCGGCTTGGCGTACTGCCCCGCGATGCGCGCGACCTTGACCACCGGCATGCTGGCGCCGTAGGTCAGCACCACCGCCATCTGCAGCAGCGTGCGGATGTTGGCGCGAATGTGCGGCTCGGTGTTGTCGACGAACGTCTCGGCGCAGTCGCCACCCTGCAGCAGGAAGGCCTTGCCGCGGGCGACATCGGCCAGCAGCCCCTTGAGCTTCTCGATCTCCGAGGGCACCGTCACCGGCGGCACGCTCTCCAGCACGGTCCGCATCGCCTTGGCCTGGTCGGCGTCCCAGCTGGGCTGCTGCGCGGCGGGCTTGGCCAGCGCGGCGTCCAGCCGGTGCCGCAGGTCGTCCGGCAGCGGCGGCAGCGACGGCAGCTGGTCGATGGGTACGTCGACGGTCCAGTTCACCCGTTCATGGTAACTGGGCGGGACCAGCCGATTTTCACGTCGGGGGCTGGCGGCAAGCATAGGGAAACACCCTATTTTTTTCTCAGCGTCTGCACAGCTAGCGTTTGCTGCAACAGGTCGCCCGGCCTGACATTACGAGATGGAGTGGTCGACATGCCGAAGGGCCGATTCTTGACGACATCGCCGCTGGTCGCGGCCGCAGCGGTGGTAGCAGGCGCAGGACTGTTCACCACAGCCGCGCCCGCACAGGCGTTGCCACCAGCGCCGCTGGCGCCGGCCGCGTGCGGCCAGTGGGGCTTCCCCGGCCCGGTAACCATCAGGCGAGACACGGGTGAGACTGTCAACTTCACCGCCAACGGCCCCAACGCCGGCGCGCCAGCCGATTGGGACCATCAGCAAGGCAAGGTCGACCACGGCAACATATCGGGCAACATCGGCCCCGATGGAGTTGTCTCTCTCACGTTCTTCCAGAATGACGGAACAGCCATCCCGCTCAATGGTCAGGTGGGCCCGGACGGCAAGGCGACGGGCATGTCGCCGCCCGACAACAGTGTCGCGTGGCACACCGTCGCCCCACTCACCTGCGTCACGCAGGCGGCGGCGGTGGCCAAGGAAGGCCCGTCGATCTCGCTCGATCCCGGCCTCGGCGCGCTGACCATCCACGTCACCGACCACAGCGGCGTGGCCTCGAATTGCCAATACCACTCGGACTTCGTGAACCGCACGTTCGATCTGCCCGCGAACGGGACATTCGACATCAACGTCGTTCCGGCAGTCCCGCTGTTCATCGACCACCAGGTCGACATCACGTGCACAAACGGGACCTCAACCCACACCACCGCATTCTTCTAAACCACACCTGTCATCAGCCGATACCGCCGCAGGTTGTGACGCGCGTCGACAAGGGCGTCGTGCGCGTCGCGCGGCCGCGGCGGCATCCGCGGGACACCCGCGCTCTTCCCAGAACTGGCGCAGTTCGCGGGTGAACCGCGGAATCGCGGGCGGCAGCGCGGTCATCGGCCCCCACAGCTGGCACAGCACCACATGGTCGTAGGCACCGACCCAGGCCCACAGCTCGATCGGTTCGTCGCCGTCGACGCCGAAGAAGTCCTCCAGTTCCGACCGGATCTGTTTGCGCGACCGCCACAGCTGCGACGACGGCGACGGCAGTTTGGGCAACACGTTGGTACGCACCCAGCGTCCCGCCCGCTCTGAGTTGAATTCGGTTGATATGGCGTAGTATTCGCGGCCGTCCTCGGCGGCCACGCCGATCGAGATGAGCTCGATGGTGTGGCCGTTGTCGATGAACTCGGTGTCGTAGAAGTACTTCACGCGCGCCTACACGGTCGCTTTGTCGGCGACTGCCGGGCTGTCCGACGGCGGCGCTGGAGCGGCATGGATCTCGCGGTCGAGCTGCTGCGTCGACCTCGTGGTCGTCGGGGAAATGCGGCTCGCCCGCGATGACGTGCTGCAGCCACAGCTTGGCCTGAACGACCGGCCTGCGCAGTATGCGTTCCCGCACGCAGCGCGCGGTGCATCTTGCGCGGCTTGTCGGTGTAGCGCCAGCGCGCCCACGGCGCGTGCGGGCGGGACAGCCGGATCGCCCCGATGACGAGCAGCGGGGTGATGAACATGCCGATCAGCCCGGTCCACACCTTGCCCTTGAGCAGCACGATCACCGCAAGCGCCAGCGTGAACGCCGCAAGGGCGATGACCGCGGCCCGCGCCGCGAGGCTGTGGTCGTCGCGCCAGATGTCGATGTCGAAGAACGACAGCGGGTTGAAGCCGAGGATCAGCAGCCCGGCTACGGCGATCGCGGCGAACACCGCGTCGACCGATGTCCGTCCGTCCTCGGACCAGTACACATCCTGCAGGTGCAGGATCAACGCGAACTCGTCGAGCACCAGCGCCGCGCCGATCCCGAAAAATGTTGCTGCGACCGTGAATTCGGGTACTCCACCGTCGACAGCCAAAGTCACCATCGCGACCCCGGAAAGCATGACCAAGATCACACCGATCACCACGTGGTGGAGGTGAATGCCGCCGCCGGCTGAGATGTTGCGCGGCTGCCACCACTTGCGGGGTTTGTCGCTGTCGGCGTGGCGGCGGATGTAGCGGACGATCGTGCGGGTGACGAAGAAGGTCAGGATGAACGCGACAAGGCAGAACACCAGCGGCAGCCGGCCGGGCGGGATGCCGATGCCGAGGTCGCAGCGTCAGATGCACGCAGAAAACTTACGCCGCCGGGGGCGCGACGTGCCGGGGATATGGTCCGGCGTGCCGCGGTCGGCCGATAGTCTGGGTTGCGAGATGAGTAGGTGGCGGTCGCCCGACGGGGCTGGTTGGTGGCCAACCGTCGCGTGGCGGCTGTTTCAGCTGCTCACGCGGCGGTGGTGGCCTGGGCTGCTGGCGGCTGCTCGGCCACAGCACCTACCGCATCGACATCGACGTCTACCGCATGGGCGGCCGGGCCTGGCTGGACGGTCAACCGCTGTACGCCGACGGCGCCATCGTTCGAGACCCAGGCCGGGCTCGACCTGCCGTTCACCTATCCCGCCGCTGGCCGCGATCGCCTTCGCGCCGTTCGCCCTGCTGTCGCTGCCCGCGGCCAGCGCCGCCATCACGGTGACGACCTTCCTGCTGCTGCTCACGTCCACGGTCATCGTGCTGACGCGTCTTGACGTCTGGCCCACGACATCGGTGACCACCGAGCCGGCGTGGCTGCGGCGCTGCTGGCTGGCCGCTGGCGATCGTGGCGCCCGCCGCTGGTCTACCTCGAGCCGATCCGGGCCAACTTCGACTTCGGCCAGATCAACGTGGTGCTGATGACGCTCGTCATCGCCGACTGCGTGCCCCGCAGGACTCCGTGGCCGCGCGGCGTCCTGCTCGGGGTGGCGATCGCGCTGAAACTCACCCCTGCGGTGTTCCTGCTGTACTTCGTGCTGCGCCGCGACACCCGCGCGCTGGTCGTCACCGCGGCGTCGGCGGCCGTGGCCACGCTCGTCGGCTTCGTGTTCGCCTGGCGCGACTCCTGGGAGTACTGGACCGACACCGTGCGCAACACCGACCGGATCGGCACCGCGACGCTGAACACCAACCAGAACATCGCGGGCACGCTGGCGCGGCTCGGCCTCGGCGAGGGTGAGCGGTTCGCGCTGTGGACGCTGCTGTGCTTCGTGGTGCTCGGCGTGACGATCTGGGCGGCCGGCGGCTGCTGCGGGCAGGTCGAGCCGATCCTGGCGCTGATCTGCGTCGCGATGTTCGGCCTGGTGGTGTCGCCGGTGTCCTGGTCGCATCACTGGGTCTGGGCGCTGCCGACGGTGCTGGTGTGCACCGTGGTCGCGTATCGGCGTCGGCACGCGCTGCTCGGCGCGGTCACGGCGGCCGGGGTGGCACTGATGGTGTGGACGCCGATCACGTTGATGCCGGAACACCACGAGACGAGTGCGTCGCTGTGGCGTCAGCTCGCAGGCGGTTCCTACCTGTGGTGGGCGCTTGCCGTCATCGTGGTCTCCGGGACGGTGGCGGCCGGTTCGGCCGAGAAACGACCAGCGGCGGTCAACGCTGCCGCGCCGGTACCCGCTAGGGGCTAGGCGGCGAGCTCCTCGGCGGGTTGTTTGCCCTCCTTGATATCCGCGGCGTACAGGTCGACGTACTCCTGACCGGACAGCCGCATCAGCTCGTACATCACCTCGTCGATGACGGCCCGCTCGATGAAGCGGTTGCCCTCCAGGCCCTCGAACCGGCGGAAGTCCATCGGCTTGCCGAATCTCACGGTGACCCGGCCGAACCGCCACATCTTGCTGCCGGGCGGGTTGACGACGTCGGTGCCGATCATCGCGACCGGAATGACCGGCACGCCGGTCTGCAGCGCGACCCGGGCCAATGCCCGTCTTGCCCTTGTACAGCCGGCCGTCGGGCGAGCGGGTGCCCTCGGGATACATGCCGAGCAGCTTGCCCTCGGTCAGGACGCGCTCCGCGGTGCTCGAGCGCGGCCTGCGCGGAGTCGGCGTCGGTGCGGTCGATCGGCACCTGTCCGGCCACGGTGTAGAACCAGCGATGGAACCAGCCCTTGAGCCCGGTGCCGGTGAAGTACTCGGCCTTGGCCAGGAACGTGATCCGGCGCTGCACCACCAGCGGCAGGTAGAAGCTGTCCGCGACCGCCAGGTGGTTACTCGCCAGGATGACCGGGCCGGAGTCCGGAACGTATTCCAGCCCTTCGACTTTCGGCCGGCCGAGCAGGGACAGCAGGGGGCCCATGAAGACGTACTTGAACAGCCAATACCACATGGACCCTCCCGCATCGGGGCGCACCGGACGGTGCTTTGCGACAACCTTACCCACGCGTGTGTCGACCACAGCTCTGACCGGTCACTCCTCGACGGTCACCGGGATGTGCTGATACGCCGGCTCGGGCGGCGTCGTCTCGGCGGCGGCCCGTCGGGCGGCGGCTCCGGCGGTCCGGGCGCCGGCGTCGCCTCGATGTCGTCGACCATCGCCCGCACGACAGTCAGCAGCGCGACGCTGTGCTCGGCGATGACGGTCAGCAGCGGGTGCTGCTCGCCGCTCACCAGCGCGGCCAGCGCGCACACCGGGCACCACACCTGCTGGCACTTGCCCGGCCCTTCGGCGCCTGTGGCTGCGGCCGCCGCGGCGCGCACTGCGGGGTCGATCCGGTCCAGGATGGACTGCGCCAGCTGCCGCAACTCGGGGCCGAGGTCGGGGTGAGCCTGACTCATGCCGGCCACACCTCCGGATTGGGTCGAAATCGCACGGTCAGCTCGCTGCCTTTGAGCTGGGCGTCCATCACGAGTGCATCGCCGCAGGACGGAGGCCAGCCGAACCCGGCGCCGCATGCCGCCCGCGCCGATGATCAGGTCGTCGTCGACCCGGCCCAGCGTCAGTGCGCTCGAGTCGACCTGCGGCAACTCTAGCCGCATTCGGTACACCGCCTCCAGTCCCGAGCCGGACTCCCGGTCGACCACCGGCCGCAGCGGGCCGGGCGGTGGGGAGCCGTCGCGCTTGCGCGCGCAGTCGAGCAGTTCGCCGAGCGCCTTGGGCCCGATGGGTTCACCGGCCAGGTGCGGCACCAGCACCAGCTGCACGTCGCCGATGGTGGCGTCGAGCTCGTCGAGCACCGCCTGCTGCTCGCACGATCCGCTCGGCGTACCAGTCGAACGCAGGGTGCTCGGGCAGGTTGCGGTATTCGTACGAATCATCCTGAACCAGAATCTGATTGACGATCAGTTCATCGACGCGCACGCCCATCAGCGCCAGCGAGCCCAGCGTGCGGACGGCCTCGGCGGCGACCACCCGTTCGGCGGTGAGCACCAGGTGCGCGCTCGACCCAGTCGCCGTCGGTGAGCAGGCTGGTCAGCGCGCCGGTGCCCGCGTCGACGCGTTCCATCAGTTCGACCATCGCGGCCGTGCCCGCGTCGTCGCCGCCCGAACTCAGCCTGCGGTGCCGCGGCCAGGCCCGCTCCAGGTACAGGCCGAACGTCGCGGGCAGGGTCAGCATCCGCATCGCATCGGCGGTCGACGCGCAGTCGACTACGACGTGGTCCCACTCCCCTGACGCCGGCCAGCTCGCCGACCTCGTGCAGGCCGAGCACCTCCTGGATGCCGGGCAATGCCGAAAGTTCTTCTGGCGCAACCTGTCCCAGCTCAGATTCCTCGAATCTGGCGGACAGCATCGCGGCCACCTCGCGCCAGCGCGCCTCCAGCAGCGCCAAGCGTGTCCAGCGCCAGCGCGTCGAGGAAGCCGCCTCCGGCGTCGGCGTCGTCGGCCAGCACCCTGGTCGGCTCGCGGTGCCCGTCGGTGTCACCGGCGTCCCGAGCACGTCGCCGAGCGAGTGCGCCTGGTCGGTGGACACCACAAGCACCCGCAGGCCGCTGCGCGCGTCACGCACCGCGGTCGCGGTCGCCAGCGTCGACTTGCCTACGCCGCCCTTGCCGACGAAGAGACTGATCCGGGCGTGGGTAGGCGCCGGGGGATTCACTCAGCCTCGACTCGTTTCTTGAGGTCCTTCAATGCGGTGTCGGTCAGCCGTCGCTCGGCCTTGCGCTTGAGCAGGCCGATCATCGGAATGATCAGGTCGACCGACAGTTCGTAGGTGACATCGGTGCCGGATCCCTTGGGCGACAAGCGATATGCACCGTCAAGCGATTTCAGCAGTGAACTCGACACCAGCGACCACGTCACCGATCCGTGATCGGGTGGCCAGTCGTATGCCAGCACCATGGTGTCCTTGAGCACCGCGGCGTCCAGCACCAGCCGGGCCGTCTTCGGGTAGCCCTCGTCGTCGGCCTCGAGGACCTCGGTTTCCTTGTACTCGGCGACCCAGTCCGGGTAGGAGCCGATGTCGGCGATGACGTCCATCACCGTCGCAGGATCGGCGTCGATGTAGATGGTCTGTGCCGTCTTGTCCGCCACGTGATTCGTTCCCCTGATCGCATCTGCTCGATTGGAAAGAAAATCTACCTGTCGCCGCTGGGTTCGACCCAGTATCAGGCCAGCGGGGGCATCCCCACCGGCCGCGCCGCCTCCAGTGTCCTCTTCACCTCGAAGGCCATCTTCTTGCCCGCCACCCGGCGCTGGTGGGTCATCTTGGCCAGGTTCATCTTGGCCAGCTCCCAGGCCGCGGCGCCGGCGGGCTCGGCGTGCACGAAATAGTGCAGGATCACGCCGTCGAGCGACGGCTCCAGCCAGATCTCCATGGTGCCGGTCAGCGCGCCGTTGACGGTCCAGCGATGGCCCAGCTGGCCTCGGTCCTCGACCACCGTCAGCCGCAGGTCGGGCCACCACCGCCGCCAGCTCGCCGGGTCCGCGACGGCCCTGCCGACCGCGGCGGGGTCGGCAGCCACGAACGTCTCGATCGGCGATCTGGATGCTGTTCATCGCCCCTAGCTTCACATATGGCACCGCGCCTGCCGCCCCCGGCCGACTAGGCTGAAGCCAGGCAGAGTCGCTACCACCGGAGGCCAGCACCGTGCGCGAGTTCAGTGTTCCCGCATCGTTTGACCGTCGGCGAGCACGACAACATCGTCAGCTCCGTCTACTCGCACGAGCGCGACGATCCCGACCACGTGATCTTCCAGCGCCTCGTCGACGGCGCTTGGCGGGACGTGACTTGCGGCCGAGGCGGCAAGCCAGATCCGTTCGGCGGCACTGGGCTTGATCGCCGAGGGGGTCGCAGCCCGGCGACCGCGTGGCGTTGTTGTCGGCGACTCGCTACGAATGGCCGATCATCGACTTCGCGATCCTGTCCGTGGGCGCGCTGACCGTGCCGATCTACGAGACCAGTTCGGCCGAGCAGGTGAAATTCGTGCTCGGCGATTCCGGCGCGGTGCTGGTGTTCGCCGAGACCGACGCGCACGCGGAGAAGATCGAGGCAGCTGACGGGCGACCTGCCCAACCTGCGCAAGGTGTTTCAGGATCGACGGCACGGGTCAGGCGGCGCTCGATGCGCTGGCCGAGGCGGGCAAGTCGGTCGACGCGGGCGAATTGGATGCCAGGCTGGCCGGGCATCAAGGCGACCGACCCGGCCACGCTGATCTACACCTCGGGCACCACCGGCAGGCCCAAGGGCTGCCAGCTGACGCACTCCAATCTGGTGTACGAGATCCGCGGCGCCAAGGCGTGCTTCCCGACGCTGCTGCACAAGGGCGAGCGGCTGCTGGTGTTCCTGCCGCTGGCCCACGTGCTGGCCCGCGCGATCACCATCGCGGCGTTCTCGAACAAGGTGACGGTCGGCTTCACCAGCGACATCAAGAACCTGGTGCCGATGTTCGGGGTGTTCAAGCCGACGCTGGTGGTGTCGGTGCCGCGGGTGTTCGAGAAGGTCTACAACACCGCCGAGCAGAACGCCCGCAACGACGGCAAGGGCAAGATCTTCGCGGCCGCGGTCAACACCGCGATCGAGTGGAGCCAGGCACAGGACAAGGGCGGCGCAGGCCTGCTGCTGCGAGCCAAGCACGCGCTGTTCGACCGGCTGGTCTACGGCAAGCTGCGCGCCGCTCTCGGCGGCAACTGCCACGCCGCGATCTCCGGCGGCGCGCCGCTGGGCGCGCGGCTGGGCCACTTCTACCGCGGCGTCGGGCTGACCATCTACGAGGGCTACGGCCTGACCGAGACCAGCGCGGCGATCACGGTGAACCAGGTCAACGCGGTCAAGGTCGGCTCGGTCGGAAAGCTGTTGCCCGGCAACAGCATGCGAATCGACGACGACGACGAGCTGCTGGTCCGCGGCGGCGTGGTGTTCGCCGGCTACTGGCGCAACGAGGAGGAGACCGAAGGCGGTCTTCTCCGACGGCTGGTTCCACACCGGCGACCTCGGCGCGATCGACGACGACGGCTTCCTGACGATCGTCGGCCGCAAGAAGGAGATCATCGTCACCGCGGGCGGCAAGAACGTCGCACCGGCCGTGCTCGAGGACCGGCTGCGGGCCCATCCGCTGATCAGCCAGGCGATGTGCGTCGGCGACGCCAAGCCGTTCATCGCCGCGCTGATCACGATCGACCCGGAGGCTTTCCCGGGGTGGAAGCAACGCAACGGCAAGAGCGCCGACGCGACGGTCGCCGACCTCGCCGACGATCCCGACCTGCTCGCCGAGATCGAACTGGCCGTCAAGGAAGCCAACCAGGCGGTGTCGAAGGCCGAGGCGATCCGCAAGTTCCGCATCCTGCCCGTCGACTTCACCGAGGACACCGGCGAGCTGACGCCGACGCTGAAGGTCAAGCGCAAGGTGGTGGCGGAGAAGTTCGCCGCCGACATCGAGGGGCTCTACAGCTGACTTCGGATCACCTCCGAAGCGGCTGAAATCCGGGGAATCCTCTAGGGCGCCTTGACGTGCAGCAGAGTGTCCAGCCGCGCCGCCTGATGGCGCCACTGCCAGTTGCTCGACGGCCCAGCGACGACCGGCGGCGCCCATCTGGGCGGCCCGCTCCGGGTCGGCGAGTAGTTCGCCTACGGCAGTGGCGATTTCGCCGACGTCCGGCCGTCGACGACGCGACCGGTTTCGCCGTCCCGCACGGTCTCCGGCGCGCCGCCGGACCGACCCGCGACCACCGGCACACCCGTCGCCGACGCCTCCAGGTAGACGATGCCGAGGCCCTCGACGTCGAGGCCGGCGCCGCGGGTGCGGCACGGCATCGCGAACACGTCGGCCATCGCGTGGTGGGCGGGCAGTTCGGCGCCCGGCACACCGCCGGTGAAGACCACGTGCTCGGTGACGCCCGCCTCGCGCGCCAGCCGCTGCAGCGTGTCCAGGTACGGGCCGCCGCCGACGATGACCAGCGCGGCACCCGTCGACGCGCTCGCGGATCGCGGGCAGCGCCCGGATCAGCATGTCCTGCCCCTTGCGCGGCACCAGCCGCGACAGGCACACGACCACCGGTCGGTCGCCGAGGCCGTACCGCGACCGCATCTCCGCGCGGGCCGCCGGATCCGGGGCGAACCGGTCGGTGTCGACGCCCGGCGGCACGTATTCCAGCGCGGCGTGCGGCCCGAACGCCGACGCGAACCGACCTCGGGTGTAGCGGCTGACGTAGGTCACGACGTCGGTGCCGTCCCCGATGCGGCGCAATGCGTTTCGAGCCACCGGCAGCATCGACCAGCCCACCTCGTGGCCGTGGGTGCTGGCGACGACGCGGCGGGCTCCGGCGCTGCGGGCTCGCGGTGCCAGCAGCGCCAGCGGCGCGGCCGCGCCGAACCACACGGTCTCGATGTCGTTGCGCGCGATCAGACTTCGCATCCGGTCGTCGACGCCGGGGCCCGGCAGCATCAGCGTCGTCGGATGCCGCACCACCTCGTAACCGGTGGCGCTGGCCTCGTCGTCGAATTCTTCGCAGCCCTTCCACTTCGGCGCGTACACCGTCAGCGCGTAGCCGTCGTTGGCCCCCACCAGATGCTTGACGAGTTCGTGCAGGTACGACTGGATGCCGCCACGGCGTGGCGGAAAGTCGTTGGTGACCAGCAGCACGCGGGGCATCCGGTCAGGCTATCCGGCCAGCCAGCGCCGCCAGTCGGCCAGCACCTCGCCCATGCCGGCGCCGAGCGATTCGGAGACGGCCTGCTCGACGTCGGGGTGGCCCGGCCCGCAGGCCCGTTCGTACAGGCGGCGCAATGTTGCTGTCCCGTAGCGGTCGGCGACGAAGCGGGCGAACCACCACGCGCGGTCGTACGCGAGGCTGCGCGTCGCTCCCGCGGTGTCGAGGTCGGCGTCGGACGGCAATTCCGCCAGGCTAGCGGCCTGTCCTGGCCCCGGCCGCGGCGCTGCAGGCCTGCCCACGAAGTCGGCGACGCCTTCGGTCAGCCAGCGCGGCGCGTCGAGGGCGGTCTCCGCCCGCGCCGCGTAGTGAAAAAGCTCGTGGCGCAGCACAATTCGTAGCGCATCGTCGCTCATCGCCGAGGCGCCGGGCGCGAACACGATCCGCTGGCCGGTAGTCGCTGCGGCGATGTCGGATCCGCCGCCTGCCAGCGCGCGGAACTGCTCGTCGGATGCGGTGGCGACGACGACGATGTTGCGGGGCCATTCGTCGCCCCAGAATTCCGTGACGGCCAGGACGGCGTCGTCCATCTCACGCGACACCCGGCCCAGCAGCGGACCGGTTTCGGGCCCGCCAAGGCTCATCAGCTCGACCGTGCGGCCGTCGGCGACCGCTGTGGTGCTCGAGGCCGCAACCGATGTGGTGGGCGCGGGATCAGGCGCGGCGGCCGGCGTGGCAGGCGGTGCGACGGGCCTGCCGACGAGCGTGACCGCGACGATCAACTCGACGACGAAGAGGAAGCCGAGAAGTGGACGTCTAGTACCGGCGGACGTTGTAGATCGGGGCATTGTTCATCGGCGCCACCCGCACCGGCGTGCCGTAGGTGGACGCGTGCACCATCATGCCGTCGCCGATGTAGATCGCGGCGTGCGACGCGTCCGAGTAGTACGTGATGACGTCGCCCGGCTGGATCTGCGACATGTCCACGGGCTGGCCGCCGTGCGCCAGCGCCTGGCTGGAGTGCGGCAGCGAGATGCCCGCCTGCTGGAATGACCACATCACCAGGCCGGAGCAGTCGAACTGGTTGGGGCCGGAACCGCCCCACGACATAGGGCGACCCGATCCTGGTCAGCGCGGCCTGCACGGCCTGCATGCCCTCACTGCTGCCGGTTTCCGGAGCGACGGCCCCATCAGGCGGGGCGACGTCCCCCGGCGGGATGCCACCGGGTGGGGCGGCCTCGATCGCGGGGTCGTCGGCGGCCGGCGGTGGCGCCGCTTCGGGCGGTGGCGGGGCGGGCGGAAGCGCGGCGAGCGCGTCTCGCTGAGCGGGGGTCAGCGCGGTGTACTGCGACTTGACGACCGCGATCTGCACCTGCAGCTGGCTTTGCTTCGATCTGCAGGTCCGCGCGCACGGCCGCGGCCTGCTCGGCGGCGGTCTTGGCGTCGGCTGCCGACTTGGCAGATGCTTCCTACGGCCTTGGCCGCCTGGTCACTGACGCTTCGGTAGTTGCGCATCTGCTCGGACATCTCGGCGGCCATCACCCGCTGCACCGACAGTTGCTCGATCAGGCGCTGCGGCGAATCGGCGGTCAGCATCGCGTCCATGCCGCTGGTCCTGCCACCCATGTACTGAGCGGCAGCAAATTTATCCACAGACGTTTGGAACGTTGCCAGCTGTGCTTTGGCTGTGTCCACTGCGGCTTCGTCAGCGATGTGCTTCGCATCGGCGGCCTGCTGCGCTGCCAGCTTGTTGTTCAGGTCGAGCTGCGCGGAATGCATCGCCTCGGTGGTCCGCTCGGCCTGCCGCGACAGCTCATTCAGCTTTGCCAACGCATCGTCAGCCGGATCGGCCTGCACATTTGCGGCGAGAATACCTGCGAAGACTGTCAAACCTGATACTGCAACGATGACGGGTCGCTTAACTCCGCGCGTGATCCGCTGCATACGGTCGAACGTCAAGATTTTGCGTCCTTAAACTGCCGTTGGCGAGCCGCCCCGAACTGTTCTTAGGTCTCAGACAGGTTACGAAACGGCATCGGCCTTGTCCAAACAAGAGACGCAAATTTAACAGGCTCTCAGAGTTTTTCGGCTTGCTGATCGTCGCGTGGCGTGTCGTCAGGCAACGACCCCGGAACCGCCGTGCCGGTGTATCGGCACCAAGCGCAGCCGTGGCGCCAGGCCGGCCTCGGCAAGCACCTCCAGGGCCGCGCGCTCGTCACACAGCAATGTCTCCGGCACGCCCAGCAACACGCTGACTACGCAGTCCTTGCAGCCGGGGCCGCGGACGGCGCAGTCATCGCAATCGATGGTCACCGCGCCGGTGTCGCTGGTCTCGTCCATCTGACCGTCCTCTCGATCGGTGTTAGCCGCACCGTAACGGGCACCACCGACATTTCCGCGTGGCAACCGCAGACCTGTCGGTCCGACTGCCTACCTTCAGCGCATGGGTCAGCTCAGCTTCGCCGACGTCGACCCGATGGCCGACGTGTCGCTGCGCGAGACCACCTTCGTCGTGGTCGACCTCGAGACGACCGGCGGCCGCGCGACCGGCGACGGGGAGAACTTCGACGCCATCACCGAGATCGGCGCGGTCAAGGTGCGCGGCGGTGTGGTGCTCGGCGAGCTCGCCACGCTGGTCGACCCGGGCCGCAGCATTCCACCGCAGATCGTCGCGCTCACCGGTATCACGTCGGCGATGGTGTGCGACGCGCCGAAGATCGACACCGTGCTGCCGTCGTTTCTCGAATTCGCCCGCGGCGCAGTGCTGGTCGCCCACAACGCGGGATTCGACATCGGGCTTCCTACGGGCTGCCGCGGAGCGCTGCGAGATCGCCTGGCCGCGCCCGCCGGTGCTGTGCACAGTCCGGTTGGCCCGTCGCGTGCTCACCCGCGACGAAGCGCCCAGCGTGCGGCTCTCCGCGCTGGCCCGGCTGTTCGGTGCGGGCACGACGCCGACGCACCGGGCGCTCGACGACGCCCGGGCCACCGTCGACGTGCTGCACGCGCTGATCGAACGGGTCGGCAACCAGGGTGTACACACCTACACCGAACTGCGCGCATACCTGCCCGACGTGACGCCGGAACAGCGACGCAAGCGGGTTCTCGCCGCAGGCCTGCCGCACCGGCCGGGTGTCTACCTGTTCCGCGGCCCCGCGAACGAGGTGCTCTATGTCGGCACCGCGGTCGATCTGCGGCGGCGGGTCAACCAGTACTTCAACGGCACCGACCCGCGGCCACGCATCAAGGAGATGGCCACGCTGTCAACCGCGGTCGACCACGTCGAGTGTGCGCACGACCTCGAGGCCGGAGTGCGCGAGCTGCGGCTGCTTGCCGCGCACGCGCCGCCGTACAACCGCCGCTCGAAATTCCCGCACCGCTGGTGGTGGATCGTGTTGACCGACGAGGCATTTCCGCGGTTCTCTGTCGTGCGCGCACCGAGGGGCGAGCGCGCCGTCGGGCCGTTCCGGTCACGAGCCGACGCCGTCGAGACGGCCGACCTGCTGGCCCGGTTCACCGGGTTGCGCACCTGCACCAACCGGATTGCCCGGTCGGCGCAGCACGGACCCGCGTGCCCGGAACGTGAACTGTCGCCGTGTCCGGCGCCCCGCGACATCGCGGCCACCGATTACGCGGAGGCGCCACGGCGTGCGCAGGCGCTGATCGACGGCGCCGAGAACAGCGCACTGGCGGCTGCGCTGTCCCGCATCGCCGAGTTGGCCGAGGCGCAACCGCTACGAGACCGCAGCTCGGCTGCGCGACCACGCCGCCGCGGCCATCGATGTGCTGTGGCGCGGTCAGCGGCTGCGTGCGCTGGCGTCGGTACCCGAACTGGTTGCGGCGCGTCCCGACGGCGCAGGCGGCTGGCATCTCGCGGTGGTCCGGTGCGGGCAGCTCGCGGCGGCGGGCGTCGCGCGCCGCGGCGTTCCGCCGATGCCGGTGGTCGACGCGATCAGCGCTGCGGCACAAGCGATTCTGCCCGTTGCGGCACCACTGGGCGGCGCGCTCGTCGAGGAGGTCGCCCTCGTCATGCGCTGGCTGGCCCAACCCGGTGTACGGATCGTGCGGGCAGAGCCCGGGTGGGCGTCACCGCTCGGATCGGCCGGGCGATGGGCATCGTGGGCCGCGTCGGCCCGGTCGGCCCGACTGGCCGCCGAGCAAATCCTCGACGGCTCAGACCTGCTGAGTGAACCGCACCCAACGCGCGAGCAGTTGTTCGGCCGCCCCGGAGTCGATCGCCTCGGCGGCCCGAGCCAGACCGGACTCCCACGCCGACAGCCATTCGGCGCCGCTGGCTAGCCCGGCGTGCGCCACCATCGCACCCGCGGCGTTGAGGATCACCGCGTCGCGGACCGGCCCCTTGGCTCCGCCGAGCACCTCCCGCGCCTCCGCGGCGTTCTTGTCTCGCGTCGCCACCGACCAGCTCCGAGATCTCCGCGCGTGCGAACCCGAAACCCGCTGGATCGAACGACAGCTTCTCCACGGTGCCCGCCTGCACCCGCCAGATGGTGCTCGTCGTCGTGGTGGTCAGCTCGTCGAGCCCGTCGTCGCCGTGCACAACGAGCACGCTGGAGCGCCTGGTGGCGAACACACCCGCCATCACCTCGGCCAGATCGGCCCACGCGCAGCCGATCAGGCCGGCGCGCGGCGAACCCGGATTCGTCAGCGGCCCAAGCAGATTGAACACGGTCGGGACACCGATCTCGCGCCGGGCCACGCCTGCGTTCTTGTAGGACGGGTGAAACTGCGGCGCGAAGCAGAAACCGATCCCGACCTCGGCGACGCTGCGCGCGACCTCCTCGGGCCCGAGGTCGATACGCACCCCGAGCGCCTCGAGCGTGTCGGCTCCCCCGCTGCGCGACGACGCGGCCCGGTTGCCGTGCTTGACCACGGGCACGCCTGCGGCCGCAACGACGATCGCGGCCATCGTCGACAGGTTCACCGTGTTCGCGCCGTCGCCTCCGGTGCCGACGATGTCGACGGTGTCGTTGCCGATCTCGTCGGTGGGCACCCGTCGCGCATAGGACAGCATGGTGTTGGCCAGCTCGGTCACCTCGGCCGACGTCGGGCGCTTCATCTTCATCGCCACGCCGAAGGCCGCGATCTGCGCCGGGGTGGCGACACCGGTCATGATCTGGTCCATCGCCCAGGCCGCCTCGCCCGTCTTCAGCGGCTGCTCGGTGGTCAACCTGCCCAGTATCAGCGGCCAGGTCGGTGAAGCGGCGGCACCGGACCGCTCGCCGTGAGGTGAAGTCACGACGAGATTATGACGAATTGCTCGACCCGGGTGGAGTTGAACAACTACAAAGCGTCATACTTGCTCCTGTGACGAGCGCTGTAGGGACCTCGGGAACCGCGATCACGTCGCGCGTACATTCGCTGAACCGGCCCAACATGGTCAGTGTCGGCACCATCGTATGGCTTTCCAGCGAGCTGATGTTCTTTGCTGGACTGTTCGCGATGTACTTCACCGCGCGCTCGCAGGCCGGCGGCAACTGGCCGCCACCCCCGACCGAGCTGAACCTGCTACCAGGCGGTGCCGGTCACGATGGTGCTGATCGCCTCGTCGTTCACCTGTCAGATGGGTGTTTTCGCCGCCGAGCGCGGCGACGTCTACGGGTTGCGGCGCTGGTATGTCCTCACGTTCCTGATGGGCCTGTTCTTCGTGCTCGGCCAGGGCTACGAGTACATCCACCTCGTCAAGCACGGCACCACGATCTCCAGCAGCGCCTACGGCTCGGTCTTCTACCTGCCCACCGGTTTTCACGGACTGCACGTCATCGGCGGCCTCATCGCGTTCATCTTCCTGCTGGCGCGCACCACGATGAGCAAGTTCACGCCAGCCCAGGCCACCGCCGCGATCGTCGTCTCGTACTACTGGCATTTCGTCGACATCGTGTGGATCGCGCTGTTCGCCACCATCTACTTCGTTCGATGATGAGCCTGCCGA
This sequence comes from uncultured Actinomycetota bacterium, assembly GCA_963813275.1. Lineage (GTDB taxonomy): Bacteria > Actinomycetota > Actinomycetes > Mycobacteriales > Mycobacteriaceae > Mycobacterium. Next base: position 2,561,270 of record CAWEYH010000014.1, read on the forward strand.
TGAGAAGGGGTTCGATGAGCGGGAAGGCCCTCGGAGCCGGAAGGCCGACGACATTGAAGCGCCGTCGGCTTCGTCGCCGACTCTCAGCAGCGGTGCTGCTGCTGATCGGACTCGGGGTAGCGGGCGGCCTTGCGGCCACCCTGACGCCGACGCCACAGGTGGCCGTCGCCGACGAGTCCGCCTCGGCACTGCTGCGCACCGGCAAGCAGTTGTTCGACACGTCCTGCGTGACCTGCCATGGCGCCAACCTGCAGGGCGTGGCCGATCGCGGGCCGAGCCTGATCGGTGTCGGCGAGGCCGCTGTCTACTTCCAGGTGTCCACCGGCCGGATGCCCGCGATGCGCGGCGAGGCCCAGGCACCGCAGAAGCCGCCGCAGTTCGACAAGGCTCAGATCGACGCGCTCGGCGCCTACGTGCAGGCCAACGGCGGCGGCCCGACCGTTCCGCGCGACGAGAACGGCCAGATCGCCAAGCAGTCGCTGCTCGGCGGCGACGTCGCCCGCGGCGGTGACCTGTTCCGGCTGAATTGCTCGTCGTGCCACAACTTCACCGGCAAGGGCGGCGCGCTGTCGTCGGGTAAGTACGCACCCGACCTCGGCCAAGCCGAGCCCGCGCAGATCTACACCGCGATGCTGACCGGCCCGCAGAACATGCCGAAGTTCTCCGACCGCCAGCTGTCCCCCGAGGAGAAGCGCGACATCGTCTCCTACGTCCGGATGGCCTCTGAGGCGCCCAACCCCGGCGGATACGGCCTCGGCGGCTTCGGGCCTACCTCTGAGGGCATGGCCATCTGGATCATCGGAATCGTCGCGTGCATCGCCGTTGCATTGTGGATCGGAGCCCGCGCATGAGTGACGACGTCAAGGGCACGCCCAGCGACGCGGAACTGGCGTCGATGTCGCGCGAGGAGCTGCTCGAGCTCGGCGGCAGGTTCGACGGCGTCGAGATCGTCTACAAGGAGGACCGCTGGCCGGTTCCCGACACCAAGGCCGAGAAGCGCGCCGAACGCCAGGTGGCGAATTGGCTTCTGCTCGGCGGCCTTTCGGGCCTGGCGCTGCTGGTGATCTTCCTGTTCTGGCCGTGGGAGTACAAGGGCAAGGACGAACCGGGTCACTGGTGGTACGACCTGTCGACGCCGCTGTACGGGCTGACGTTCGGGCTGTCGATCCTCGCGATCGGCATCGGCGCGGTGCTGTACCAGAAGAAGTTCATTCCGGAGGAGATCTCCATCCAGGATCGCCACGACGGGCGCTCTCCCGAGATCCAGCGCAAGACCATCGCCGCCAATCTGACCGACGCGCTGGAGACCTCGACGATCAAGCGGCGCAAGCTGGTCGGGCTGTCGCTCGGCATCGGCCTCGGTGCGTTCGGGCTGGGCACACTCGTGGCATTCGCGGGCGGTCTGATCAAGAATCCGTGGAAACCCGTGGTCCAGACCGCCGAAGGCAAGAAGGCGGTGCTGTGGACGTCGGGCTGGACACCGAGGTTCAAGGGCGAGACCATCTTTCTGGCCCGCGCCACGGGCAGCAACGAGAGCGGCGCACCGTTCGTCAAGATGCGGCCCGAGGACCTCGACGCCGGTGGCATGGAGACCGTGTTCCCGTGGCGCGAGTCCGACGGTGACGGCACCACCGTCGAGTCGCACGAGAGGCTCAGCGAGATCTAGATGGGCGTGCGCAATCCGGTGATGCTGATCCGCATCAAACCCGGCGACATGTCGCGGGTGGTCAAGCGCAAGGGCCAGGAGAGCTTCAACTTCGGCGACTTCTTCGCCTACACCAAGGTGTGCTCTCACTTGGGTTGCCCCTCTTCGCTTTACGAGCAGCAGACCTATCGCATCCTGTGCCCGTGCCACCAGTCTCAGTTCGATGCGCTGCATTTCGCGAAACCCATATTCGGTCCGGCTGCGCGCGCGCTGGCGCAGCTGCCCATCACCATTGACCAGGACGGGTATCTGGTCGCCAACGGCGACTTCATCGAGCCCGTCGGACCGGCATTCTGGGAGCGGAAGTCATGAGTCCAAAACTGCCGAAGCCACCGAGTCTGGCCGAGATCGCGGCCAAGCAGGGCGACGCGATCGATTCGCGCTACCACCCGTCGGCGGCGGTGCGGCGCCAGCTGAACAAGGTGTTCCCCACCCACTGGTCGTTCCTGCTGGGTGAGATCGCGCTGTACAGCTTCATCGTCCTGCTGATCACCGGCGTCTACCTGACCCTGTTCTTCGACCCGTCGATGGCCGAGGTCACCTACAACGGGGTGTACCAACCGCTGCGCGGCATCGAGATGTCGAAGGCCTTCGCGTCCACGCTCGATATCAGCTTCGAGGTGCGCGGCGGCCTGTTCGTCCGCCAGGTCCACCACTGGGCCGCACTGCTTTTCGCCGCGGCGATCATGGTGCACCTGGCCCGCATCTTCTTCACCGGCGCGTTCCGCCGTCCCCGCGAGGCCAACTGGGTGATCGGCTCGCTGCTGCTGATCCTGGCGATGTTCGAGGGGTACTTCGGCTACTCGCTGCCCGACGACCTGCTCTCCGGCACCGGCGTGCGCGCGGCATTCTCGTCGATCACGATGGGCATGCCGGTGATCGGCACCTGGCTGCACTGGGCGCTGTTCGGCGGCGACTTCCCCTGCGGCGGCCTCGGATACCAGTGCTCGGCGGATCGGCGTCCTCGTTGCCACGCTGTACGCGTCTGCACATCCTGCTGATCCCGGGAATCATCCTGGCGCTCATCGGCGTACACCTCGCGATGGTGTGGTTCCAGAAGCACACCCAGTTCCCGGGACCGGGCAAGCACCGAGACGAACGTCGTCGGCGTCCGCGTCATGCCGGTGTTCGCCGTCAAGTCGGGCGCGTTCTTCGCGATGACGACCGGCATTCTCGGCCTGATGGGCGGCCTGCTGCAGATCAACCCGATCTGGCAACTCGGGCCCTACAAGCCGTCGCAGATGTCGGCGGGCAGCCAGCCCGACTTCTACATGATGTGGACGGAGGGCCTCACCCGTATCTGGCCGGCGTGGGAGTTCTATCCGTTCGGCCACACCATCCCGCGCCGTGGTCTGGGTCGCCGTGCTCATGGGACTCATCTTCGGCCTGCTGATCGTCTACCCGTTCCTCGAGACAGCGGTTCACCGGTGACAAGGCCCACCACAACCTGTTGCAGCGGCCACGGGACGCCCCGGTGCGCACCGCAATCGGCGCCATGGCGATCGCGTTCTACATGGTGCTGACGCTCAGCGCGCATGAACGACATCATCGCGCTGAAGTTCCACATCTCGCTGAACGCGACGACGTGGATCGGCCGCATCGGCATGGTGGTGCTGCCCGCGATCGTCTACTACATCGCCTACCGGTGGGCGGTCGGCCTGCAGCGCAGCGACCGCGACGTGCTCGAGCACGGCATCGAGACCGGCATCATCAAGCGGCTGCCGCACGGTGCCTACATCGAGCTGCACCAGCCGCTCGGCCCGGTCGACGACCACGGCCACCCGATTCCGCTGGAATACCAGGGCGCTGCGCATCCCCAAGCGGATGAACAAGCTCGGGGCCGCGGGCTCGCCGGGATCGGGCAGCTTCCTGCGCGCCGATCCGGTCGAGCAGCACGACGCGCTCGCCGAGGCGGAGCACGCCGCAGAACGCAAGGCGCTCACCGCGGTTCGCGAGCATCAGGACACGCAACGGGTCGACCAACGGCTCAAGCAACGGGGAGACGAACGGCCACCACTAGCCGCATCGGCTAGTGACCGGATGCGTCCAGCAGCTCGTGCAGCTGGCGTAGATAGATCCACGGAATGGCCGGCATTGCGAGCGTGACAAGCCCCGCGATGACGTAAACGGCCCACGCGAATGTGTCGTGGCCGGCCGCCATCAGGTAGGTGGCGATGCCGATGGCCAGCAACGCGACGCCCATTGCGCACGCGATGACCACCGAGCAGCGCAGCCAGAGCCGGTCAACCGCGGGCGGGAGCGCGGCGTCGAACGTGCTGATCGCCGAGGGCGCCGCATAACCGCTGCGTGGCCGGATCGGGTCGCCGACCACCCGGCTGGTAGGACCGCAGCTTCTGCGTCTGCGGTTCGGGCATCCGGGCCGTCGCCTGGGTCCGCGCGGCCACCGGCCGGGCGGCGGCACCGCGGCTGCCCCTCGGATCCTCGATTGCCGCGCGACGGGCCCGCACAAGCAGCGGGATGGCCCCGATGATGACGATCGCCGACACCCCGATCACCGCGTAGAGCAGCCACGGCGTCCCCGACGTGCTGGAGGACTGCGGGTGGCCGCGACCGAGGTCGACAAGGGCCACCGTGGCGGCGACGGCCGAGCCGAGCACGGCAAGCCAGATCACCGCGCATGCGGCAAGCAGAATCCGGTCCAGATTGTCGCCGTCGTCCGGCATTGCGCCGAGCCGCGGGCGGGCCGCGGCCCCAGTGTTATAAGTCATCAGCAGCTTGTCTGTGCGGAGTTGCCGGTATTGGACGACAGTACGGTGCCGTCGCTCGTCGTGATCGAGCAGTTCAGCCTGCTGACCAGGAACAGACTGGATGCCTGGACCGAGCCCACCTCGGACTGCGAGATCGGCGTCACCGTCAGCGACCACGGGATGTAGACGTTGCGTTGGGTGCGGCTGCGGCCGGAGGCGTCGATGTAGGTGACCGTGATGATGTCGCCCGGCGCCTTGGTCCCCGTCACCGAGTACGTCACCTGACGCGGACCCGCCGGAGTCGTCGGGTGGGCGGCGGAGGCGGCGGCGCGCTGGTCGCGGGAGGCGGCGGCGCCGCCTCCGACGGCGGTGGCGCAGGCGCAGGCGGCGGCTCGGTGACCGTCACGGTCTCCGGTGGAGGAGGCGGCGGCTCTTCACTCGACGGGGGCGGCGGCGGAGGAGGCGGCGGCGGGGTCGTGGTGGTGATCTCGTCCTGCACGGGCGGTGCCGACGTGGTGGAGGTCGGCCCACCCTTGGCGTTGAGGTTGTCGGACTTCGTCCCCAAGACCAGCATCGACACCGACACCACCAGCGAGATGGCGGCGATGATCGCCACGATGCCGACCACCCACGGCCAGCGCGGCGGGCGGCCGGTGTCGACCAGGTCGGTTGCCGTCGTAGTCGTCGTAGTCGTAGAGGCCGGCATCGGCGGGCACATAGGGGCCGCTGGTGAACTGCTCGGATTCCGGCGCCGAATACGCCCGCGAATGAATCTCGGTCTCGCCGGTCGCATCCGCGACGTCCAGATCCTCAGGGGCAGTCTGCTCGCCCGGTTCCTGTTCCGGGGTGTCCGACCCTTCGGAATCCGTCCCGGGGGATTCGGCCCGCTCATTTACGCCTATCCTTCTCGACTACTTCATCGGCGCCACAGCAAGCGGCTGACGTTGCCTCGGCAACATTACCCAAACCGATGAGCGGATCGAATTCCGCAGCGCGGTGGCTGGCCAACTGAAGCCCAGATGTGACCTTTTAGGGCCCTGCGCTCAGTGCTTCTCGGGGCCGGTGTAGTACTCGAAGACCAGGCCGGCGACCGAGGCGAGCACGAAGCACACACCGGCAACGATCAACCAGGGCAGCCACAGGGCGACCCCGACGGCGGTCACCGACGCGGACAGCGCGATGATGATCGGCCACCAGCTGTGCGGGGCGTAGAAGCCCAGCTCCCCCGCGCCGTCGCTGATCTCTGCGTCCTCGTAGTCCTCCGGCCGGGTGTCGAGCCGCCGCGCCACGAACCGGAAGAAGGTGCCGGTGATCAGCGTCAGCCCCGCGGTCATCACCAGCGCGGTGACGCCGGCCCATTCCACGCCGCCGTGCTGGAACAGCTGGGTGAGCGTGCCGTAGACGACCGCCGCCAGCACGAAGAACGCGGTCAGGAACTCGAACAGCCTGGCTTCGATGTGCATGAGATCCCTACTTGCTCGCCTGGGCGGGTGCCCCCGCCTGCTCCCCGCGGCGGGTGTCGAACGGGTGGGTGGTGACCGCCGTCGGCGGCTGGTCGATGGCCGCCAGCGCCTCGGCGTTGGTCTTGCCCGCGATGCGCTGCTGCAGGTACGCCTTGAAGTCGTTGGGCGCGCACCACGCGCACCTCGAAGTTCATCATCGAGTGGTAGGTGCCGCACATCTCGGCGCAGCGCCCGACGAACGCGCCGGTCTTGGTGATCTCGCTGACCTGGAAGATGTTGTCGGAGTTGTTCGGCATCGGGTCGGGCATCACGTCGCGCTTGAACAGGAACTCCGGCACCCAGAACGCGTGGATCACGTCGGCCGAGGCGATCTGGAACTCGATGCGCTTTCCGGTGGGCAGCACGAGGACCGGGATCTCGGTGCTGGTGCCGAGGGTCTCGACCTTGTCGAAGTTCAGGTAGGTCCGGTCTTCCGGGTTCTTGCCGTTGATGACGCCGAACTCGCCGCCGTGTTCGCCCTGCAGGCCTTCCGGACCCGATGCGACGGCTTCCTTGCGTGCGGGGTCGGCGCCGTCGTAGTTGAAGGTGCCGTCGGTGAAGTTGATCTTCTGGTAGCCGAACTTCCAGTTCCACTGGAAGGCCGTGACGTCGATCACGACCTCGGGGTTGGGCTCCTTGTGCAGCATCTTCTCCTGCACCACCACGGTGAAGTAGAACAGCACCGAGATGATCAGGAACGGGATCACGGTGAGCACCAGCTCCAGCGGCATGTTGTAGCCGAACTGGCGCGGAAGCTCGGTGTCGCCCTTCTTGTGCCGGTGGAACGCCGAGGTCCAGAAGATCAGGCCCCACACGATCACGCCGACGACCAGGGCGGCGATCACCGAACCGATCCACAGCTCCCGGTTGACGTGCGCCTGCGGGGTGATGCCCTCCGGCCAGCCCAGGCCGAGCACCTCCGACCAGCTACACCCGCTGAGCAGCAGCGCAGCGCCACCAAGGACGACCGCCAACGCCGCTCTCCGTGCCACCACCCAGCGTCCGCGAGGTGTCACGTTGGCGCCTCCTAGAAGTCGGTAGATCAAGCCGAATACTACGCAGCGTAGACCACCCGCGGGCGCCGGTCTCGACACACCTCCACTTACTTCGCTCGTCGCGTCCGCGACCCCATTGGGCATACTGGCGCGGTGTGCGGACTGCTGGCCCTGCTGACTGACCCGGCCGCCGACGTCTCCCCCGGTCTCGTCGATGCGGTGTCCGGCGCCTCCCACCTGATGCGCCATCGCGGCCCGGACGAGCCGGGCACGTGGCACGACGATGAGGTGGTGCTTGGCTTCAACCGGCTGTCGATCATCGACATCGCCCACAGCCATCAACCGCTGCGCTGGGGCCCCGCCGGACTCGCCCGACCGCTACGTGCTGGTGTTCAACGGCGAGATCTACAACTACCTGGAGCTGCGCGAGGAACTGGCCGCAAGTCACGGCGCGACCTTTCACACCGACGGCGACGGTGAGGCGATCATCGCCGCCTTCCACTACTGGGGCACCGACGCGCTGACCGCGGCTGCGCGGCATGTTCGCATTCGCACTGTGGGACACCGTCGAGCGCGAATTGTTCTGCGCGCGTGACCCGTTCGGCATCAAGCCGCTGTTCATGGCCACCGGGTCGGAAGGCACGGCGGTGGGCAGCGAGAAGAAGTGTCTGCTCGACCTCGCCGACGAGCTCGGCATCGACACCGGCATCGACGAACGCGCCGTGCAGCACTACACCGTGCTGCAGTACGTGCCGGAGCCCGAGACGCTGCACCGCGGCGTGCGGCGGCTGGAGTCCGGCAGCTACGCCCGGATTCGGCCGGGCGCCCAACCGGAGGTGACCCGCTACTTCATGCCGCGGTTCGCCGCCGAACCCTTCACCGCCAGCCAGCGAGCAGAGCCGCTACGACGAGATCACCGCGGTGCTGGAGGACTCGGTCGCCAAGCACATGCGCGCCGACGTCACCGTCGGCGCCTTCCTGTCCGGCGGCATCGACTCGACCGCGATCGCCGCGCTGGCGATGCGGCACAACCCACGGCTGATCACCTTCACGACCGGCTTCGAGCGGGAGGGCTTTTCGGAGGTCGACGTGGCGGTGGCCTCGGCCGAGGCGATCGGCGCCCGGCACGTCACCAAGGTGGTCAGCCAGGCCGAGTTCGTCTCCGCCCTGCCCGAAATCGTCTGGTATCTCGACGAACCCGTCGCCGACCCCGCGCTGGTGCCGTTGTTCTTCATCGCCCGCGAGGCGCGCAAGCACGTCAAGGTCGTGCTGTCCGGCGAGGGCGCCGACGAGCTGTTCGGCGGATACACGATCTACCGGGAACCGTTGTCGCTGAAGCCTTTCAACTATCTGCCCGGCCCGCTGCGCCGCTCGATGGCCAAAGTGTCGGCACCGCTGCCGGAGGGTATGCGCGGCAAGAGCCTGCTGCACCGCGGCAGCCAGACGCTCGAGGAGCGCTATTACGGCAACGCGCGCAGCTTCTCCGACGCCCAGCTGCAGGCCGTGCTGCCCGGTTTCCGTCCGGAGTGGACACACACCGACGTGACGGCGCGGGTGTACGCCAAGTCCGAGGGCTGGGATCCGGTCGCGCGCATGCAGCACATCGACCTGTTCACCTGGCTGCGCGGCGACATCCTGGTCAAGGCCGACAAGATGACGATGGCCAACTCGCTGGAACTGCGGGTGCCGTTCCTCGATCCCGAGGTGTTCGCGGTGGCCTCCCGGTTGCCGCTGGAGCCGAAGATCACCAGGTCCACCACGAAGTACGCGTTGCGCCGTGCGCTGGAGCCGATCATTCCCGCCGCACGTGCTCAACCGGCCGAAGCTGGGCTTTCCGGTACCGATTCGGCACTGGCTGCGGGCCGGCGAACTGTTGGACTGGGCCTACGGGCTGGTGGCGATCGTCAGGCGCGGGCGAACTGGTCGACATCGCCGCCGTGCGCGCGATGCTCGACGAACATCGCAGCGGCGCAAGCGATCACAGCAGACGGCTGTGGACAGTGCTGATCTTCATGCTGTGGCACGCGATCTTCGTCGAGGGCAGCGTGACCCCGCAGATCAGCGAGCCGACCTACCCCGTGCAGCTGTAGGTCACCACGGCCGAGCCGTGAATCAAACCAGCGCTGCGGCGATCTCCGCGCCCGCGTCGTCCCCGTACGCGTCGGTCAGCCGCTTGACGCCGGCCTCCTTGTCCCAGGTCCACTCCTGCGGGCCGGGCGCCTCGAGCACCAGCGTCGCGACCAGCGACGCCAGCTGGGCGGCCCGCTCGATGGACAGTCCCTTGTCGCGTCCGGTCAGGAAACCGGCCCGGAACGCGTCGCCGATGCCGGTGGGGTCGTCCTTGTGCGTCTCGGGCACCACGTCGACATGGATGAAGGTGCCGTCGCGGCCGACGATGTCGACGCCCTTCTCACCCAGCGTGGTGACGCGCATCTGGATCTGGCTCATCACCTCGGCCTCCGACCAGCCGGACTTCTGCAGCAGCAGATCCCACTCGTAGTCGTTGGTGAACAGGTATGTGGCGCCGTCGATGAGCTTGCGGATCTGCTCGCCGGTCAGCCGGGCCAGCTGCTGCGACGGGTCGGCGGCGAACGCCAGTCCGAGCGCGCGACACTCCTCGGTGTGCAGGAACATCGCATCAGGGTCGTTGGCGCCCGACGATCACCAAATCCGGTGTGCCCCTTCGCGACACGACATCGGCCAGCTTGATGTCGCGAGCCTGCGACATCGCGCCCGGATAGAACGACGCGATCTGAGCCATGTCCTGGTCGGTGGTGCAGACGAACCGGGCCGTGTAGGCGGAATCCGACACCAGCACGCTGTCGCAGTCGACGCCGTTGCGAGGTGAGCCAGTTGCGGTAGTCGTCGAAGTCCGTGCCGACGGCGCCCACCAGAGTCGGGTCTCCGCCGAGGATCGCCGATGGCGTAGGCCATGTTGCCCGCGACGCCGCCGCGGTGGATGACGAGATCGTCCACCAGGAAGCTCACCGAGATCTTCTGCAGGTGTTCAGGCAGCAGGCCTTCGGAGAACCTGCCCGGGAAACCGCATCAGATGGTCGGTCGCGATCGACCCGGTTACCGCAATGGTCACGAAGCGTCACCCTTCAATTCATTAAGCCGTCTAGATAATATTACCCAGCCTAACGGCTCGGCCCGTGCTCGGCCGGTTGCGCTAACCTGCCTACCATGGCTGGTCCGTATCCGCCCCAATACGGCGCCGGGACCGGTCGGCCCTCCTGCGCGCCCATCCCGGCCGCCACGCCGCCCCCAGCCGTATCCGGAGAATCCCGTTGGGCCAGCGGTTTATCCGGGCATGTTGCCGCCGCCGATTCCGTATCCGAAGCGCAGGCCGTGGCGCGCCGTGCTCGCCGCGCTGGTGGTCATCGCGGTCGTCGCCGCCGTGGTCGCCGCCATTGTCTTCATCACGCGCGCCGACGACGACTCGACCGGCGGGAAACTCACGAACGCCTCGCCAAGACCGCGATCCAGGACTACCTGGACGCGCTGCAGCGCGGCGATGTCGAGAAGATCGCGCGCCACACGCTGTGCGGGCTGTTCGACGCGGTCAAGGAACGCAAATCCGACCTCGCGCTGGCCGACCTGAGCAGCGACGCGTTTCGCAAGCAGTTCAGCACGGCGCGAGGTGACATCGATCGACAAGATGGTGTTCTCGTCGCCCAATCAGGCGCAGGTGCTGTTCACGATGCACGTGTCTCCCGCGGGCAGCAGGACGCAGCCTCCGCCGGAGACAGATGAGCAGGCCGTGGCCCAATTACTCGCCCAGGACAACGAGATCCTGGTGTGTTCCTACCTGCTGCGCGCGGCAGGCCAGTACTAGCTCAGTTGAACGAGTCCCCGCACGCGCACGATCCCGTCGCGTTGGGGTTGTCGATGGTGAAGCCCTGCTTCTCGATGGTGTCGACGAAGTCGATCGTGGCGCCCTGCACGTAGGGGGCGCTCATCCGGTCGACGGTCAACTTGACGCCGCCGAACTCGGCGGTCAGATCGCCGTCGAGGGTGCGGTCGTCGAAGAACAGGTTGTAGCGCAGGCCGGCGCATCCGCCCGGCTGGACGGCGATCCGCAGCGCCAGGTCGTCACGGCCCTCCTGATCCAGCAGCGCCTTGGCCTTTCCGGCCGCGGCGTCGGTCAGGATCACGCCGTGGGTGGCGGTGGTGGTCGCCGACTCGTCCTGAACAGTCATTGCGTCTCCTGTAATGGCTCTTGTTGCGGGCCGACTAACGGCCCACCAGGTCAACGGTACCTTGTCATGCCGCTATTCCCGAGTTCGTCGGCCGTGACTTTCGCCAACCCGGTCAGCTGGTTGGCCGCGTCGTCGATCGCGAGCTGGATGGATCCGGCGTGGTCGGCGATGGCGTAGGCGGCCGCTGATGCCCGCATCGCGCAGGGCGTCCTCCTCCAGGGTGACCTGACCGGCCAGCACCAGCACGGGTGTCCCGCGCGCCTCGGCGGCCAGCGCGCTGACGACTTTGCCGTGCAGCGACTGGTCGTCGAATCGGCCCTCACCGGTGATGACGAGTTCGGCCGCGGCCACGTCGTCGGCCAGGTGGGTGAACTCGGCGATGATCGTGGCGCCCGACTCGCGGCGGCCGCCCAGTGCCAGCAGGGCCGCCCCGAGGCCGCCCGCGGCGCCTGCGCCCGGCTCGTCGCTGATGGGCCGCCCCGCCGCGGCGTCGAGTTCGGCCGCCCACTCGGTCAGCCGCCGCTCGAGGGCGAGCACCGTGTCGGGGTCGGCGCCCTTCTGCGGGCCGAACACCCGCGCCGCGCCCATCGGCCCGAGCAGCGGGTGCTCGACGTCGGTGGCCGCGATCAGCTCGACATCGGCCAACTGCTCGCGTGCGGCGTCCACCCCACCGAGCGCCTCGATCATGCCGCGCCCGCCGTCGGTGCAGGCGCTGCCGCCCAGCCCGACCACGATCCGGCCCGCACCCGCGGCCACCGCGGCCGCGATCGAGCTGCCCGACCCCCCTGCTGTGCGCGGCCACCGCGGTCTGCGACGGTCGGCGGTCCGCCGAGCAGCGCCAGCCCGCAGGCTTGCGCGCACTCGACGTAGGCGGTGCGCGGGTCGGCGTCGTCGAACACCCAGTCGGCGTCCACCTCGTCGGTCAGCGGGCCGCTGACCCGCAGCGTGCGCCGCTCACCGACGGCGACCCGCGAGCACGTCGACGAATCCCGGTCCGCCGTCGGACTGCGGGGCCAGCGTCAGTTCGTCGTCCGGCCGGGCCTGGCGCCAGCCGTCGGCGATCGCCTCTGCGGCCTGCGACCGCGGTGAGGCTGTCGCCGAAGCAGTCGGGCGCGATCAGCACGCGGAGGCCGTCCGGAGCCGGTCATTCGAGCAGATTATGCTGGCAGGCGTGAACCTGCTGGGCCGCAAGAAGGACAACCCGCCAGCCGACGGATGCGCCAGACGTCCTGAGGCGGCCGCGGACAGCGGATCCGGGTGCCAAGGATTCCGGCGGCAACACCGCCCCGAAGGGCAGGCCGACGCCGAAGCGGGATGCGTCCAGGCGCCGCGGCCCGATCGCGCCCGCACCGATGACGTCCGCCGAGGCCAGACGCAGGCGCAAGGAGCTGCGCGGGCCCAAGCTGACCCGCGAGGAACGCCGCGAGGAGAAGGTCGAGCGTCGCGCTGCGATGGCCGATCGCCGCGAACGGATGATGGCAGGCGAGGACGCCTACCTGTTGCCGCGCGACAAGGGCCCGGTGCGGCAGTTCGCCCGCGACATCGTCGACTCGCGCCGCATCAGCGTGCTCGGCCTCTTCATGCCCGCCGCGCTGGCGTTGATCTTCATCATGCTTGCGGTTCCGCAGGTGCAGTACTACATCTCACCGGCGATGCTGGTCCTGATGGCGATCATGGGCATCGACGGTTTCCTCTTGGGCCGCAAGGTGAATCGGCTCGTCGACGAGAAGTTCCCCGACAACACCGAAAGCGGTGGAAGCTCGGGTTCTACGCCGCCAGCCGCGCCTCCCAGCTGCGGCGGATGCGCGCGCCCCGGCCGCAGGTCAACCGCGGCGACAAGGTCACCTGAGCCGAGGTGCGCGTTCTGGTGCTCGGCGGTATCCGGTCGGGCAAGTCCGAGTGGGCCGAGAGCGCCATCGCCGCAGTCCGTCGGCGCCGAGCCGCCGGTGCGCTATCTGGCCACCGGCGCCGTCGCCGACGACGACGCATGGGCGGCACGGGTGCGCGGCCCACCGCGAACGTCGGCCGCGAACACTGGTCGACTGTCGAAACCACCGATGTCGCAAAGCAATTGCGGTCCGAGAACACGAGCCCGACGCTGGTCGACGACGTCGGCGGCTGGCTCACCGCGGCGATGGATCGAGCCGGGGCGTGGACCGGCGGCTCGGTGAGTGCCGAGATCGACGACCTCATCGACGCCGTCGGCGAATTCGAGCGGAGCTGGTCCTGGTCAGTCCCGAGGTGGGCCTGACGGTGGTGCCGGAAACCGTTGCAGGCCGCCAGTTCGCCGACGAGCTGGGCGCACTCAACCAGCGGCTCGCAGCGCTGTGCGACCGCGTGGTGCTGGTGATCGCGGGCCAACCGATCACGGTGAAGGGGTCGTCGTGACGGACTTCCCGCCGATCACGGCGCCGGACCAGGACGTCGCCGCGCAGGCACGGGCGCGGCAGAACACGCTGACCAAGCCGCCCGGCTCGCTGGGGCGGCTCGAGGAGCTGTCGGTCTGGGTGGCGGCATGCCAGGGGACGTGCCCGCCGCATCAGTTCCAGCGGGCGCGGGTGGTGGTGTTCGCGGGCGACCACGGCGTCACCGCCGCCGGAGTGTCGGCCTTCCCCGCCGAGGTCACCGCGCAGATGGTCGCCAACTTCGACGCCGGCGGCGCCGCGATCAACGTGCTGGCCGAGGCCGCGGGCGCGACGCGTGCGGGTCGCCGACATCGCGGTCGACGTCGACGACCCCGCATTCGCCGTCGATCGGCGCGCACAAGGTCCGCAGGAGCAGCGGCAACATCGCCGTCGAGGACGCGTTGTCCGACGACGAGGCGCGAGCCGCGGTCGAGGCGGGCCGCCGGATCGCCGACGAGGAGGTCGACGCGGGCGCCGACCTGCTGATCGCAGGCGATATGGGCATCGGAAACACCACGGCCGCAACGACATTGATCGCCGCGCTGACCGGAGCCGAGCCGGTCGCGGTCGTCGGCCGGGGCACTGGGATCGACGACGCGGGCTGGTCGCGGAAGGTCGCCGCCGTCCGCGACGCGCTGTACCGGGCTCGCGGGCTCTCGAGCAGATCCCGTCGCGCTGCTGCGCGTGTGCGGCGGCGCGGATCTCGCCGCGATGGCGGGCTTCTGCGCGCAGGCGGCGGTTCGCCGCACGCCGGTGCTGCTCGACGGCGTCGTGGTGACGGCCGCTGCGATGGTCGCCGAGGTGCTGGCGCCGGGCGCCCGGCAGTGGTGGCGGGCGGGCCATCGATCCACCGAGCCCGCCCACACGCTGGCGCTGGAGAAGCTGGACCTCGAACCGATCGTCGACCTGTCGATGCGACTCGGCGAAGGCACCGGGGCGGCGGTCGCCCTGCCGGTGGTGCGGGCGGCGGTCGCCGCGCTGACGTCGATGGCCACGTTCGATGAGGCCAGCGTCTCGTCGTGATCCGTTCGATCACAGGGGCTTTCGCGTTCGGTACCGTTCTGCCGCTGCGGGCGGGGTCCGACGTCGGCCGCGGCGTGCTGACGGCCTTGCCGGTGGTCGGGTATCGCGCTCGGCGCGCTGGCGGGCGCGGTGGTGTGGGCGGGCCCGCATGCGTTCGGTCCGGGCAACCCGCTGACCGGTGTGCTGGCGGTGGCGGTGCTGCTGGTCGCCACCCGCGGTCTGCACATCGACGGGCTGGCCGACACCATCGACGGCCTCGGCTGCTACGGGCCGCCGGAGCGGGCGCTGCAGGTGATGCGGGACGGGTCGACCGGCCCGTTCGGCGTGGCCGCCGTCGTTGTCGTCGATCGCCGTGCAGGCCTTCGCCTTCGCCGGGGTGAACGCGCTCGCCGTGATCGTGCGCGGTGACGGCGGGCCGGGTCGCCGCCGTCGCGGCCTGTCACCGGTCTGTCCGCGCAGCTGCGGGCAGCACGCTGGGCGCAATGGTGGCGGGCAGCCAGCCGGCCGCGGTGATTGCGGCCTGGATCGTCGCCGTCGCGGCAGCTGGCGGTGCCTGCCGGTCCGCGCCCGTGGCAGGGACCGGTCGTGGTGCTGGTCGCGATCGCCTGCGGCGCCGTGCTGGTTGCGCACTGCGTGCGCCGGTTCGACGGGATCACCGGCGACGTGCTCGGCGCCGCGATCGAGCTGACGACGACGGTGGCCGCCGTCGGCCTGGCGATCCGCTAGCCGTGGGGACTCCACCGCCGTCAACGTGCCGTTCGTGTGCTCACCGGTGATCCTTGCGGTGTGCAGCGTGTTGAGGAAATGGAAGCGCTCGCCTTCATCCCGGGCGACCATGACTGGACTCATCGTCACCGGCTGGCCTCCGAAGCGGGATGCAGACCTACTGCCTTCTTGCCGAACAGTTCCGGATGCAGGTACTTGCCTCGTTCGTGTTTGCGTTTCTTCTGCTCGGGTTCGATTCGGTTGGCTTTCGCCCATGCGTCCTTGCGGACTCCGGTCACCTGCCAGCTGACCTTGACCCGGCCCTTGTCGGTGCGGATCGTGAATGCGTTGTTCTTGATCTCCTTGGCGACGACCGCCCGTGCGAAGTCGCCGATCACGGTCAACTGGTAACGGAAGTCGGTGTTGAGGTCTGCGAAATACGACGGCAGGCGGACCCGCGCCTTGCCGTTCTTGTCGGTCGTCACGTTGCCGCTGTACACGTTCAGCATGTCGGGTGATTCGACGAACGAATGCGAAAGGTATTGCTTCTCTGGGTCTTTCGGATGATCAATGGTGAAACCACCACCGCTCTTACTGAGCTGGCCCGCGACCCGCACATTGCCTTCGAAGTATCCCGCGAAGTCGTAGGCGGCGGCCCCGAATACACCGATGCCCTCATCTGATCTGCCGTAGACCCCGTAACCGTCGGCGGTGGCATATCCGAACACGCCGTAGGAACCGGTGGAGCCGGAGGTCAGCCCCTGCACGCCCGCATAGCTATCGCTTTGCCCGAAAACCCCTGCATTGTCGTGACTCACACCGCGGACTCCCGGGGCGTTCACGCTAACCCCGACGACGCCTTCGCGCGCGGCGCTGTGCCCTACCACTGCCGCTGACGAGTCGATGGGCATCGAGGTGCCTTCGGGAAGCGCTCCGCTGGTGCCGAATACTCCGACGCCCGCGTCGGAATCACCCCATACCCCAACGGGAAGCGGGTTGCCGTTGGCAATCACGGGCTGTTGTCCACTCTTACCGTCGAATCCGACTACTTGCGCCATGGCTTCATGATCGCGCCCGAACGAACCCGTTCAGTGCGGAACGACGAAAGACGTCGAAGCTACGACAGCCGCGACATCCAGCCGTGGGTGTCGGCGAAGGTACCGCGTTGGATACCGGTCAACGTGTCACGCAGGGCCATGGTGACCTCGCCGGGTTCGCCGTCGGCGATGGTGAACTCGCCATCCCCGTACTTGACGTGCGACACCGGAGTGATGACCGCAGCGGTGCCGCACGCGAACACCTCTGTGATCTCGCCGGCTGCGGTCTTCTTCTGCCACTCGTCGACGTCGATCTTGCGTTCCTCGACGGCGAAGCCGGCGTCAGTGGCCAACTGCAGCAACGAGTCCCGCGTGATGCCGGGTAGCAGTGAACCGCTCAGCTCCGGCGTGACCAGCCGCGCGGAGCCTCCGCTGCCGAACACGAAGAACAGGTTCATGCCGCCCATCTCTTCGACGTAGCGGCGTTCGATGGCGTCCAGCCACACCACCTGGTCGCATCCGTTGTCGGCGGCCTCGGCCTGCGCGAGCAGCGAGGCGGCGTAGTTTCCGCCGAACTTGGCCGCACCCGTGCCGCCCGGCGAGGCGCGCACGTACTCGTGCGACAGCCACACGCTGACAGGCTTGATACCGCGCGGGAAGTAGGCGCCCGCCGGTGAGGCGATCACCATGTAGCGGTACTCGGATGCGGGGCGAACCCCGAGGCCGGGTTCGGTGGCGAAGATGTACGGCCGCAGGTACAGCGACTCCTCACCACCGGCGGGCGGCACCCACTGCTCGTCGACGGCGACGAGTTGGCGCAGCGAATCGATGAACACGTCTTCGGGCAATTCGGGGATGGCGAGCCGGCGCGATGACGAGCGCAGCCGCGCCGCGTTGGCCTCCGCGCGGAACGAGACGACGGAGCCGTCGGCCCACCGGTAGGCCTTCAGCCCCTCGAACACCTCCTGCGCGTAGTGCAGCACGATGGCCGAGGGATCGAGTTCGATGGGACCGTACGGAATGACCCGCGCGTTGTGCCAGCCTTTGCCGTCGATGTAGTCGATCGACACCATGTGGTCGGTGTGATAGCGGCCGAATCCCGGGTTGGCCAGGATGTCGGCGCGTACCTCGTCGCTCGCCGGATTCGCGTTGCGATCGACGGTGAACTCGAGGTGGTCAGTCATGCGCCGATTGTATATCCGGGCGCTACCGGGTTTTTGCGTCGACGAACGGCGGTTTGACGACCTCGCAGTCGACGGGTCGGCCGCGCACGTCGACCGAAACTCGCTGCCCGTCGGCGACGTCGTGATCGGTGTCGAGCAGCGCGAGCGCGATGCCGACTTTCAAAGTCGGAGAGAAGGTTCCCGATGTCGTGACCCCGATCGGAGTCGAGCCGTCGAGCACCGTCAGGTCCGGCCGCAGCACTCCCCTGCCCACCGCGCGCAGACCCCGCAGCAGCCGCTTCGGGCCGGCCTCCTTCTCGGCCAGCAGCGCTTCGCGGCCCCAGAATGCGTCCTTCTTCCAGCCGATCGCCCAGCCGCAGCGGGCCTGCAACGGGGAGATCTCCAGCGACAGCTCGTGGCCGTGCAGCGGATATCCCATTTCGGTGCGTAGCGTGTCGCGCGCACCAAGCCCGGCCAGCTGGCCGCCTGCACCGGTCACGGCTCCAACGAGGGCGTCGAACACCACCGGGGAGTCGTCCCAGGCCGGCAGCAGCTCGTAGCCGTGTTCGCCGGTGTAGCCGGTTCGGCACACCCGCACCTCGACTCCGTCGAACTCCGCATCGGCATAGCCCATGTAGTCCATGTCGGTCGGCAGCCCCAACGAGCCGACGACCTCGGCGGACTTCGGCCCCTGCACGGCCAGCACGGCGCGCGACCGGTGCTCGTCGGTGATGGTCAGGCCGTCGGGGGCCTGCTGCTGCAGCGCGGCGACGACGGCCGCGGTGTTCGCGGCGTTGGGCACCAGGAACATCTCGTCGTCGGAGACGTAGTAGACGATCAAATCGTCGATGACACCGCCGGATTCGGTGCAGCACAACGTGTATTGCGCCTTGCCCGGCCCGATCCGGCCCAGGTCGTTGGTGAGAGTGGAGTTGACGTACTCCGCCGCCCCCGGTCCGCGCACCGCGGCCTTACCGAGATGGCTGACGTCGAAAAGGCCGACGGCGGTACGGGTTGCGGTGTGCTCACCGACCGTGCCTGCGTAGGAGACCGGCATCAGCCAGCCGGAGAACTCGGCGAAGCTGGCGCCGAGCTCACGGTGCCGGTCTTCGAGGGGGCCGTGCTGGATTTCGCTCACTTCAGTTTCCCTCACGGGAATCAACCCTAATCGGGGCGTCGACGCTGGCAGACTCCGGTGGGTGGTCGATTTCGATGCGCTGGAAGCGGCCGGAATCGCCGATGCGCGCCAGCGAGCCGCTTTGATCGAGTACCTGGACGGCCTCGGTTTCACCGCGGACGAGATGGTGGCGGCCGAGGGTCGCGGCCGCCTGTTCGGCCTTGCAGGCGATGCACTGAGACGGACCGGCCAACCGGCCCACAGCCTGCGCACCGCCGCCGAGGCGCTCGCCCTGCCCCTGGATCAGGTCGCACACACCTGGGCGTTGCTCGGCTTGATTGTCCCCGACCCCGATGCGTGCGTCCTGACCCAGGTGGATGTCGACACCCTGGCGACCTGCGCCGATATGAAAGACAGGATGGGCGACGACGGTGGCCTGTTGCGACTCATCGGCGCAGCGATGGCGCGGCTGGCCGAGGCCGAGACCGCATTGCTTCGGATTACCCGGCCCGACTTCTGGATCACCCGCACCAACGACGAACTCACCACCGCTCGAGCCTGGCGCGAACTCGCCGAAATGATTCCACGCCTCGGATCACTGCTCGACATCGTTCACCGCCACCAGCTCACCCGGCCAAACCTCTTCACGAACATCACCGACAATCCGTCTGCGAGCGTGGAGTGTGGCGTCGGTTTTGCCGATTTGTCTGGGTTCACCGCCCTCACGCACGTCCTTTCCACGGAGGAGTTGTCGGCTCTTCTCAACGGCTTCAGCGCTGCCGTCACCGACGTGGTGCACGTCTACGACAGCCGGCTGGTGAAGTTCATCGGCGACGCGGTGATGTGGGTGAGCTCCACCCCCGAGTGTCTTGTCCAAACCGCCGTCGACCTCGTCGAGGACCCGCGAACGCAGGAAGCCGGCCTGCAAGTCCGGGCGGGCCTTTCCTACGGCGAAGTACTGGCTATCGCCGGCGACTACTTCGGTGACGTCGTGAACCTCGCCGCACGGTTGGTTGCCGCTGCGTCACCAGGGCAGATCCTTGCCTCATCCGCGGTCCGCGACGCAGTGCCGGAGTGTCCGGCGATCGCGCAAGACCCGTTGACGCTCAAGGGCTTCGACGCGCCGATCATCGCCTACGACATGGGCCGTGGAGGCGGATAGTGGTCGATTTCGATGCGCTGGAAGCGGCCGGAATCGCCGATGCGCGCCAGCGAGCCGCTTTGATCGAGTACCTGGACAGCCTGGGCTTCACCGCCGAGGAGATGGTGGAGGCCGAGCGTCGCGGCCGCCTGTTCGGCCTTTCCGGCGATGTCCTGCAGTGGTCGGGCCGGCCGGTGTACACCCTCCGCCAGGCCGCCGGGCAGCTCGGCGTGCCCGGCGAGGAGCTCATCCACGCCTGGTCCGCGCTCGGGCTGAGCGTCGCGGATACCGGCGAACCGGTGTTCAGCCAGGTCGACCTCGACGGATTGGCGGCCTGGGTGGCGATCAAATCGGCCGTGGGCGAGGACGCAACGCTGACTCTGCTGCGGGTGCTCGGTGCGTCGATGGCCCGCCTCGCCGAAGCCGGATCGACGGCGATCCGGCTCGGGCTACCCGACATCCAGATGGAGCACAGCGAGGACGAGTTCACCACGGCACAGGCGTATCGCGCTGTCGGAGAGTTCATTCCACGCCTCGCGGTGCTCATCGATGCGGTCTGGCGCCATCACACCATCAGCGCCCGCACGTACTTCGAGGGCGTCGTCCGCGACGCCACGGCGAGCGTGATATGCGGCATCGGGTTCGCGGATCTGACCGGCTTCACCTCGTTGACGCAGCAGCTGACCCCGACCGAGCTGTCCAACCTGCTCGTCGAGTTCGCGGGCGCCGTCAGCGATGTGGTGCTCGCCGACGGCGGACGGGTGGTGAAGTTCATCGGTGACGAGGTGATGTGGGTGAGTTCGACGCCCGAACAGCTCGCGAAAGTGGCGCTCGACCTGGTGGAACACCGCGGGGCACGGGAGGCCGACCTGCAGGTCCGCGCCGGGCTGGGATACGGCAGCGTGCTGGCCATCGGCGGCGACTACTTCGGCACCCCGGTGAATCTGGCTGCTCGGCTGGTCGGTGCGGCGACGCCCGGCCAGATTCTCGCATCATCCGATGTTCGCGACGAGCTCGCAGATTGGCCAGCGATTCCACAGGATCCGTTGGTACTCAAGGGCTTCGAGGAACCGGTAACGGCCTACGACCTGCAACCCGTCCCGCTGACCGATAGGCTGACCGCTTGTGAGCCCCGCAAATCCCGGATATCAGGCCCCCGCCGTCACCGTCAGCTCGTCGCTGCCCAAGCGAAAGGCGGGCATGACGGTGCTGATCGTGCCCGTGGTCAGCGGCCAGGACGACGACGCCACAGCCGCCGTCGTCGCCAACCCGTTCCTGGACGCCGAGGCCGTCGGCGAGATCGAGGTCGCACTCGAGTCGCTCGGCGCCAAGGGCGGCACCGACCAGCTCACCCGGGTGATCGCACCGTCACTTCCGGTCGCCAGTGTGCTTGCGGTCGGCCTCGGCAAGGACCGCGACGAGTGGCCACCGGACCTGATCCGCCGCGCCGCCGGCGTTGCCGCCCGCTCGCTGTCCGGCGTCGAGTCGGTTGTCACCACGCTGTCGGACATCGACCTCGAGGCGGCCGTCGAGGGACTGATCCTGGGCGCCTACCGGTTCAGCGACTTCCGCAGCGACAAGACCGCCCCGAAAGACAAGGGACTGCGCGAGATCACCGCGCTGACGGCCGACACGAAGGCGAAAACCAAGGCGGCTGCACAAAGAGCGACGGATATCGCAACCGCCGTCGCCACCGCGCGCGATCTGGTCAACACTCCCCCGTCGCACCTCTTTCCCGCCGAGTTCGCCAAGCGTGCAAAGGCTTTGGGCGAGGCCGCCGGACTCGAGGTCGAGGTGCTCGACGACAAGGCACTCGACAAAGAGGGCTACGGCGGCATCATCGGCGTCGGCAAGGGGTCGTCGCGCCCGCCCCGGCTGGTCCGGCTGGCGCATCGGGTGCGCCGAACAAGCCGCGCACGCGAGGAGCGGAAGGGCAAGGCCAAGACGGTTGCGCTGGTCGGCAAGGGCATCACGTTCGACACCGGCGGCATCTCCATCAAGCCCGCCGCCAACATGCACCACATGACCTCCGACATGGGCGGCGCCGCGGCGGTGATCGCCACCGTGGTGCTGGCCGCCAAGCAGAAGCTGCCGATCGACGTGATCGCCACCGTGCCGATGGCCGAGAACATGCCGTCGGCCACCGCGCAGCGGCCGGGCGACGTGCTGACCCAGTACGGCGGCATCACCGTCGAGGTGCTCAACACCGATGCCGAGGGACGGCTGATCCTCGCCGACGCGATCGTGCGCGCCTGCGAGGACAAGCCCGACTACCTCATCGAGACGTCGACGCTGACCGGCGCGCAGACCGTCGCTCTTGGTGCACGCACGCCAGGGGTGATGGGCTCCGACGAGTTCCGCGACCGCGTCGCCGCGTTGTCCCAGGAGGTCGGCGAGAACGGCTGGCCGATGCCACTTCCCGAGGAACTCAAGGACGATCTGAAGTCGACTGTCGCCGACCTGGCCAATGTCAGCGGGTCACGCTTCGCCGGCATGCTCGTCGCGGGCACGTATCTGCGCGAGTTCGTCGCCGACGGAGTGGCGTGGGCGCACGTCGACATCGCGGGCCCGGCCTACAACACCGGCGGTCCGTGGGGTTACACCGGCAAGGGCGGCACCGGAGTGCCGACCCGCACGATGTTCGCCGTGCTCGAGGACATCGCCGAGAAGGGCTGAGTTAGACGAGCTTTGCGCGGGCCGCGTTGCGCATCGCCTGCGGCAGCACCCGGGCGTGCCGTAAAGGAGGTAGGCCTCCGGGGTGACGGGCCGGATCGGCTTGTTCTTCTTGACCGCCGAGACGATCGCCTTTGCGGCCTTGTCCGGTCCGTAATTTCGACGCCGGAAACCCTCCTCGAGTTGGCGCCGTCGGCTCTCGACGCCCACGCTCGAGCGGCCCGGTGTGTCGAACCGAGTGGTGTGCACGATGTTGGTGTCGATGGTGCCCGGGCAGACCGTGGTGAGCCCAATGCCCGCGGCGTCGAGTTCCGCACGCAGGCAGTCGGAGAACATGTACACCGCGGCCTTCGACGTGCAGTAGGCGTTCAACGACTTCGACGGCGAGTACGACGCCATCGAGGCAACGTTGACGATATATCCGCCGGAGCCGCGCTCGACGAGACGCTTGCCAAAAGCCCTGCAGCCGTTGACGACACCACCGAGGTTGACGTCGAGCACCCGTTCCCACTGCTCGGCGGGTGTGTCGAGGAACTCTCCCGCCTGGCCGATGCCTGCGTTGTTCACGACGATGTCGGGCACACCGTGCTCGGCGCACACCTGGTCGGCGAACCGCTCGACGGCCTCTGCGTCCGCAACGTCGAGCACATACGGGTGAGCGACACCGCCGCGTTCGACGATCTGTGCGGCGGTGTGCTTGACACTCGCCTCGTCGATGTCGCTGACAATCACCTCGGCGCCCGCGCGGGAGAACGCCAGCGCGGTCTCCCTGCCGATGCCGCTGCCCGCGCCGGTGACCGACACCAGCGTGTCGCCGAAGTCGTCGCGCTTGCGACCGACCTGCGCCCGCAACAGCGACCGGCTGGCCGGTTTGCCGTCCAGGAAGTCGACGAGTTCGCCGACGGCCGTGGCCATCACCTGCGGATGCGACATGGGTGACCAGTGGCCGGCAATGATGTCGCGACGCCACAGCTGCGGCACCCAACGGGAGAAATCGTCGAAACCGTGCGGCCGGACCACGGGATCCTTTGTGCCGACGATCAATTGCACCGGAACGGTGACATATGGGTCGGCAGGAAATTTGGTGGGCGCGGCGATGGCCAGCGCGCGGTAGATCTTCAGGGTGTTGACGAGGTCCGCGGCGGCGGTCTTGCTTCGATGGCGCTGAGCGGCAGGCACGCGATCGGTGAGCAGCCGGTTCGACCTCGCCCGCATGAGGCCCTTGAACACCGCCGGGGCGACCACCGGGACCGCGAACGGGTACCAATACGTCAGCCGCAACAGACGGTCGACGGCGCGGGCGAACCGCACCGGCCGGTACGGCCGTTTGAGGCTGTCGAAGATGTGGCCGCCGTACTGCGCCATCCCGGGACCGGACACCGACGTGAACGACGCGACGCGGTCACTGGCGCCGGTGCGGGTCAGGTATTCCCACACCGACACCGAACCCCAGTCGTGGCCGAGTACGTGTACAGGCTCACCTGGGCTGACGGCGGCGATGACGGCCGCGAAGTCGTCGGCCATCTTCGCGATGGTGTAGGCCGAAACCGGTTTGGGCACAGATGACTTACCCACGCCGCGGTTGTCGAACCGGACGATCCGGAACCGGTCGGCCAGTTGGGGAACGACGCCGTCCCACACCACGTGCGAATCGGGCCAGCCGTGCGCCATCACCAACGTCGGCCCGGTCGGGTTGCCCTGCTCGTAGACGGCGATGCGGACCCCGTCGACGCTGTCGACGAACCGCTCCGTAATCGTTTCCGGCACGATCCGTACCCTAGCGGTCTTCCAACTCCCGGCGTGCTTCGCGCTCGCGTTCGATGCGGCGACGGGCGTCGTAGTCGCGCATTCGCTGCGGATAACCGACCTTTTGCACGTCGTAGACCGGGATGTTCAGCCGTTCGCTCAGCCGCCTTGCGCCCGCGTCCCCGCCGGCTCGCCGCCGTGTCCACTCGCCGTCGCCCGCCACCAGTACGACGGTGACGTCGGTGACGGTGGTCTTCGGTTCGACGAAGGCCTCGACGCCGTCGTGGTCGGCGACCCATTGCCGCAGATACGCCAGATCGGCAGCAGGGTTACTGCCGTCGCGTCCGCCTGAGCCGCGCCGAAACCTGTCGAACAGTCCCAACTGGCCCGTACTCCTTCCGGAGCTCCCGCGCTCCACCTCTATCGATAGTGCCAGAGCAGCTGCTGTGCAGGTCTGGGGCGAGCGGCCGGGCCCGACATGACAGGATGGGAACCGGCATTCGAACCCGTGACGACCAACCGTTCGAGGGAGTCAAAAGACATGGCAACTTCCGTCCAGATGCCGGCACTCGGTGAGAGCGTCACCGAGGGGACCGTCACCCGGTGGCTCAAGCAGGAGGGCGACACGGTCGAGCTGGACGAACCACTGCTCGAGGTCTCCACCGACAAGGTCGACACCGAGATCCCTTCGCCCGCCGCGGGCGTGCTGACGAAGATCGTCGCGCAGGAGGACGACACCGTCGAGGTCGGCGGCGAGCTTGCGGTGATCGGCGAGGCGGGCGAAGGCTCGGGCGGGGGCGACGGCGAAGCCCAGTCAGCGCAGGCGCCCGCCGAAGAGGAAGAGAAGCCTGCAGAGGAGCCCACGGCAGAGCAGGAAGAGCCCGCGGCCGAAGAGCAGGAAGAGGCGGAGCAACAGGAGTCGGCACCCGAACCGGAGGAGAAACCTGCGGCCAAGTCTTCCGGCGATGCCACCCCCGTGCTGATGCCCGAGCTGGGCGAGTCGGTCACCGAGGGCACGGTGACCCGCTGGCTGAAGAAGGTCGGCGACAGCGTCGAGGTGGACGAGCCGCTGGTCGAGGTGTCCACCGACAAGGTCGACACCGAGATCCCCTCGCCGGTGGCGGGCACGCTGGTGAGCATCACCGCCGAGGAAGACGACACCGTTGCCGTCGGCGGCGAGCTGGCCAAGATCGGCGATGCCGGGGCCGCGCCCGCCGAAAAGCCGGAGCCCAAGCCCGAACCGAAGGAAGAGCCCAAACCCGAACCCAAGGAAGAGACGAAGCCCGAGCCGAAAGACGAACCGGAGCCCGAGCCCAAACCGGAGCCGAAGGAAGAAGCCAAGCCGGAACCGAAACCGGAACCGAAGGCAGAGGCAAAGCCGGAACCCCAGGCGGACCAGGAACCGTCGGGCGATGGTGCGCCGTACGTCACTCCGCTGGTGCGAAAGCTGGCCAGCGAGAACGACATCGACCTGGCGACGGTGAAGGGCAGCGGGGTCGGCGGGCGAATCCGCAAGCAGGATGTGCTGGCCGCAGCGGAAGCCAAGCAGGCACCCATGCAACAGGCCCCGGCCGCCAAGGAGGCTCCGGCCCCCGCCGCGAAGGCGGAACCGGCGTCGGCGCTTGCGCATCTGCGCGGCACCACGCAGAAGGCCAACCGCATCCGCCAGATCACCGCGAAGAAGACACGCGAATCTCTGCAGGCCACAGCGCAATTGACGCAGACCCACGAGGTCGACATGACCAAGATCGTGGCGCTGCGGGCACGGGCCAAGTCCAGTTTCGCCGAGCGCGAGGGCGTGAACCTCACGTTCCTGCCGTTCTTCGCTGTCGCCGTCGTCGACGCGCTGAAGGCGCACCCGAACGTCAACGCCAGCTACAACGAGGACACCAAGGAGATCACCTACTACGACGCCGAGCATCTCGGCTTCGCGGTCGACACCGAGCAGGGCCTGCTGTCGCCGGTGATCCACAACGCCGGTGACCTGTCGCTGGCGGGGCTGGCGCGGGCGATCGCCGACATCGCCGCGCGGGCGCGCTCCGGCGATCTGAAACCGGACGAGCTGTCCGGCGGGACGTTCACCATCACCAACATCGGCAGCCAGGGCGCACTGTTCGACACGCCGATCCTGGTGCCGCCGCAGGCGGCGATGCTGGGTACGGGTGCGATCGTCAAACGCCCCCGCGTCGTGGTCGACGAGACGGGCAACGAGTCGATCGGCGTGCGGTCGATCTGCTACCTGCCGTTGACGTATGACCACCGGCTGATCGACGGCGCGGACGCAGGCCGATTCCTGACCACGATCAAGAAGCGCCTCGAAGAGGGGGCGTTCGAGGCAGACCTGGGGCTGTAGACACCCGTGGCCACCGTTGCGATTGCGGGGTCCTCGGGACTGATCGGCTCGGCGCTGGTCAACGCGCTGCGGGCGACCGACCACCGCGTACTGCGCATCGTTCGTCGGGCGCCGTCGAATTCCGACGAGTTGTTCTGGAATCCCGACACCGGCGAGTTCGACGCGACCGCGTTGCAGGGCGTGGACGCCGCTGTCAACTTGTGCGGTGTCAACGTCGGCGCCAAGCGGTGGTCGGGCGCGTTCAAACAGAGCCTGCGGGACAGCCGGATCGAACCGACCGAGGTGATGTCTGCTGCGGTCGTGGAGGCTGATGTCCCCGTGCTGATCAACGCCAGCGCGGTCGGTTACTACGGCGACACCAACGGCAGGATCGCCGACGAGACGGCACCGCCTGGCCGCGGGTTTCTGGCCCAGCTGTGCCGGGACTGGGAAGCTGCGACGGCGCCCGCGCAGCACGAGGGCGTCCGCGTGGTGCTGGCCCGAACCGGGCTGGTGTTGTCGCCGCGCGGCGGGATGCTGGCCCGGCTGCGGCCGCTGTTCTCCCTCGGGCTCGGCGCACGACTGGGCAGCGGCCGCCAGTACATGCCGTGGATCAGCCTCGAAGACGAGGTGCGCGCGTTGCTGTTCGCGATCCTCCACGACGAGCTGACGGGTCCGGTGAACTTCACCGGACCTGCGCCGGTGACCAACTCCGAGTTCACCGCGGCGATGGGCCGGGCGGTGAACCGGCCGACGCCGCTGCTGGTTCCGGGATTCGCGCTGCGCACGCTGCTCGGCGAGTTCGCCGACGAGGGGCTGCTCGGCGGGCAGCGGGCGATCCCCGCGGCACTGGAGCGGGCGGGCTTCGAGTTCCACCACAACACGGTCGGCGAGGCGCTGGCCTACGCCACGAGTAACGTCGAATCGTGAGCTCAATCCGGTCGGCCACCACACCGATCGACGTACGACGGCTGGGCACCGTCGACTACCGGACCGCGTGGGCGCTGCAGCGGGAGTTGGCCGACGCACGGGTCGCGGGTGGCCCCGACACCCTGCTGCTGCTCGAGCACCCGTCGGTCTACACGGCGGGCAAGCGCACGTTGCCCGAGGAACGTCCGGTCGACGGCACCGCCGTCGTCGACATCCGATCGGGGCGGAAAGATCACCTGGCACGGTCCCGGCCAGCTGGTCGGTTACCCGATCATCGGCTTGGCCGAGCCGCTTGATGTGGTGAATTTCGTTCGGCGACTTGAGGAGTCGTTGATTCGTGTGTGCGCCGAGTTCGGGCTCGAAGACCGGGCGGGTGGAAGGGCGGTCGGGCGTGTGGGTGCCCGCGGATGACAAGGGGCCTGCACGCAAGGTCGCAGCGATCGGGGTTCGGGTGTCGCGTGCGACCACACTGCACGGGTTCGCGCTGAACTGCGACTGCGACCTGAGCGCGTTCTCGGCGATCGTGCCGTGCGGGATCTCCGACGCCGGCGTCACTTCGCTGACAGCCGAACTGGGCCGCCAGCGTCGCCGTCGACGACGTGATCGACCGTGTCAGCGCCGCCGTGTGCGACGCGCTGGACGGCCGGCTGCGAGTAGCGTTGACGTCGTGACAGTCGCTCCGCAAGGTCGCAAGCTGCTCCGATCTGGAGGTCCGCAACGCGCAGACTCCGATCGAGCGCAAGCCGCCGTGGATCAAGACCCGGCTGCGGACGGGTCCGGAGTACACCGCAGCTGAAGAACCTGGTCCGGCGCGAGGGGCTGCACACGGTGTGCGAGGAAGCGGGCTGCCCCAACATCTACGAGTGCTGGGAGGACCGCGAGGCGACGTTCCTGATCGGCGGCGAGCAGTGCACGCGCCGCTGCGACTTCTGCCAGATCGACACCGGCAAGCCGGCCGAGCTGGACCGCGACGAGCCGCGACGGGTCGCCGAGAGCGTCGCAGACGATGGGGCTGCGGTACGCCACGGTGACCGGCGTCGCGCGCGACGACCTGCCCGACGGCGGCGCGTGGCTGTACGCCGAGACGGTGCGCTACATCAAGAAGCTCAACCCCGACACCGGCGTCGAGTTGTTGATCCCCGACTTCAAC
Organism: uncultured Actinomycetota bacterium; assembly: GCA_963813275.1. Taxonomy (GTDB): domain Bacteria; phylum Actinomycetota; class Actinomycetes; order Mycobacteriales; family Mycobacteriaceae; genus Mycobacterium. The sequence continues at coordinate 2,589,804 of CAWEYH010000014.1, forward strand.
GGCGAGCCTGTACTACTCGAGCAGGTCTTCGAGTCGCGACCAGAAGTGTTGGCGCACAACGTCGAAACGGTGCCGCGCATCTTCAAGCGGATCCGGCCCGCGTTCCGTTACGACCGCAGCCTCGCGGTGCTGACCGCGGCCCGCGACTACGGCCTGGTCACCAAGAGCAACCTGATCCTCGGCATGGGCGAGACGCACCGACGAGGTGCGCACGGCGCTGACGGATCTGCTCGACGCCGGCTGCGACATCGTCACGATCACCCAGTACCTGCGGCCGTCGGTGCGCCACCATCCGGTGGAGCGCTGGGTTCGACCCGAGGAGTTCGTCGAGCACGCGGAGTTCGCCGAGGCGCTCGGCTTCGCCGGAGTGCTCGCCGGGCCGCTGGTGCGATCGTCGTATCGGGCGGGCCGCCTCTACGCCCAGGCAGCGGCCTCGAGGGCTTGACGCCCACCCGTATCCTGAACCGATGGCGAAGACCCGCAGTAAGGCCGAGCTCAAGGCCGCCAAGGCCGAGGCCAAGGCGACCCGCAAAGGCCGCATCCAAGCAGCGCCGCAGTCAGCTGTGGCAGGCGTTCCAGATGCAGCGCAAGGAGGACAAGCGCCTGCTGCCGTACATGATCGGCGCGTTCGTGCTGATCGTGGCCGCTTCGGTGGTGGCAGGGGTGTTCGCGGGCGGGTTCACGATGGTCACGCTGATCCCGCTCGGGATCGTGCTCGGCGCGCTGGTGGCGTTCATCATCTTCGGCCGCCGGGCCCAGAAGTCGGTCTACCGCAAGGCCGAGGGTCAGACCGGTGCGGCGGCCTGGGCGCTGGAGAATCTGCGGGGCAAGTGGCGGGTCACCCCGGGCGTCGCGGCCACGGGCCATCTCGACGCGGTGCACCGGGTGATCGGCAGACCGGGCGTGATCTTCGTCGGCGAAGGATCTGCGGTACGGGTGAAACCGCTTCTGGCCCAGGAGAAGAAGCGCACGGCGCGGCTCGTCGGCGATGTCCCGATCTACGACATCGTGATCGGCAACGGCGAGGGCGAGGTTCCGCTGGCCAAGCTGGAGCGGCACCTGACGAAGCTGCCCGCGAACATCACCGTCAAGCAGATGGATGCGCTGGAGTCGCGGCTGGGCGCGCTCGGCGCGAAGGCCGGGCCGGCGGCAGCGATGCCGAAGGGCCCGATGCCGAACGCGGCGAAGATGCGCGGGATACAGCGGACGGTGCGCAGGCGCTGATCAGCGCCGCACGACTGCGGTATGGGTCAGCCTGTCCTGGAGTCCGCGCAGGTCCGTGTCGGTGATCAGCGCCGGCACCACCACCGCGATCAGGATTCCGCGCACCAGTGCGCGCCCGAGCCCGACGTGAAGGCTGTTGTCGACGGGGATGACGACCAGCCCGAGCGCGAACTGCCCGGGCGTGAACCCGAAAAGCCGAACCGACGCCGCGCCGAGGACGAACCAGATGACGAGGACGGCGGTGGACAGCATCGGGATGGTCAACAGGCCGAAGGCCAAGGCCAGCGCTGCCAATCCGTAGGCGATCAGCCAGTCGACGAACAGGGCGGCGATGCGCCTGCCCATCCGCGCCAGAGATTTGGATCCGCTTTGGGGTAGACCCAGCCGCTGACCTGGATAATCATTAGGTTTCTGGTCCGCGGATCCGGGCTCGACGGGAGGCGGACCGGACAACCAGGAACCGAAGCTGGAAGCCATGGCCCCAGCATAGGTCTGGTGGAATTGCGTAACGTCGGCGCAACATACGGTTGACTGCCGTGCAACATCGTGTCCCTAGCGTCATCCCGCGGGTTAATAAGACATAAGGAGAGTTCTCTGTGGCAGATAAGACCGCCGACGACATCATCAAGCAGATCAAGGACGAGGACGTCGAGTACGTCGACATCCGGTTCTGCGACCTGCCCGGTGTCGTCCAGCACTTCTCTATCCCGGCTTCGGCGTTCGACGAGAGCGTGTTCGAGGACGGATTGGCGTTCGACGGCTCGTCGGTGCGCGGCTTCCAGTCCATCCACGAGTCGGACATGATGCTGTTGCCCGATCCGGAGACCGCACGCATCGACCCGTTCCGCGCGGCGAAGACGCTGAACCTCAACTTCTTCGTGCACGACCCGTTCACCCGCGAGGCGTACTCGCGCGACCCGCGCAACGTGGCCCGCAAGGCGGAGAACTACCTGGCCAGCACCGGCATCGCCGACACGGCGTACTTCGGCGCCGAGGCCGAGTTCTACATCTTCGACTCGGTGAGCTTCGACTCGCGGATGAACGGCACGTTCTACGAGATCGACTCGGAGGCGGGCTGGTGGAACACCGGCGAGCCGTTCGAGTCCGACGGCAGCGCCAACCGCGGCTACAAGGTGCGCCCGAAGGGCGGCTACTTCCCCGTCGCTCCGTACGACCACTTCGTCGACCTGCGCGACCAGATGTGCACCAACCTGCAGAACGCGGGCTTCGTGCTGGAGCGCGGCCACCACGAGGTGGGCACGGCGGGCCAGGCCGAGATCAACTACAAGTTCAACACGCTGCTGCACGCGGCCGACGACCTGGTGCTGTTCAAGTACATCATCAAGAACACCGCGTGGCAGGCGGGCAAGACGGTGACGTTCATGCCGAAGCCGCTGTTCGGTGACAACGGGTCGGGCATGCACGCCCACCAGTCGCTGTGGAAGGACGGCAAGCCCGCTGTTCCACGACGAGTCGGGCTACGCCGGCCTGTCGGACACCGCGCGCCACTACATCGGCGGCATCCTGCACCACGCGCCGTCGCTGCTGGCGTTCACCAACCCGACGGTGAACTCCTACAAGCGTCTGGTGCCGGGCTACGAGGCTCCGATCAACCTGGTGTACAGCCAGCGCAACCGCTCGGCGTGTGTGCGCATCCCGATCACGGGCAACAACCCGAAGGCCAAGCGTCTCGAGTTCCGTTGCCCGGACAGCTCGGGCAACCCGTACCTGGCGTTCGCGGCGATGATGATGGCCGGCCTGGACGGCATCAAGAAGAAGATCGAGCCGCAGTCGCCGGTCGACAAGGACCTCTACGAGCTGCCGCCGGACGAGGCCGCCAGCATCCCGCAGGCGCCGACGTCGCTCTCGGCGGTGATCGACAAGCTCGAGGAGGACCACGAATACCTCACTGAGGGCGGGGTTTTCACCGAGGACCTGATCGAGACCTGGATCTCCTACAAGCGTGAGAACGAGATTCTGCCGGTGCAGATCCGTCCGCACCCGTACGAGATCGCGCTGTACTACGACGTCTAAATAGCACTGCAATTGGGCCGGGCGAGGCATGTCGCCCGGCCCGATTGCTGCGTTAGGGTCAGCTATGACCAACCTGGACGCCCGCTTCGCCGGATATCACTCCCCTGTCTTGAGCGCTTTTCGCATCATCTTTGGTCTGCTGTATACGATCCACGGCTCGCAGAAGCTGTTCGGCTGGCCGGTGGGCCCGGAGGCGCCGACCGGCAGCTTCCCGCTGTGGTGGGCGGGACTTATCGAGTTCGTCCTCGGCATCCTGATCACCGTCGGCTTCTTTACGCGCATCGCGGCGTTCATCGCATCCGGTGAGATGGCCTTTGCGTACTTCTATAACCACTGGCCGCCGCTGAAGGGCGGCGGGACGGCGAGCTTCTGGCCGATCGCCAACGGCGGCGAGCTGGCGATCATGTTCTGCTTCGCGTTCCTGTTGATCGCGACGACGGGCGCCGGCGTCGCGGCCGTGGATGCCCGACGGCGCGGTGTGGTCGGTGCAAGAACGACCGCCGGAACGGCCGCCCCGCATCGACGGTTCGGCCGCTTCCGGCGGTAGCGCTGGCTGCGGCACCGCACTCTCGGATCAGACGGTCACGTCGGAGGGCATGCTTGCTAGAAGCTACATACCCTACGAGTCAGGCGTTCGCCGCCGTGATGCAATGGCGCTGTCAGCAAAGCCACATATTGACAATCTGGTAATCGAACTTATCTTTGCGCTAAACTAACACGCACGTAGATTGAATACAATTGCAGATTTGCCACGCGGGGCGTGACGCGACAGCTATCACCTGTCGAGGCTCAGGTCCTTGCGGAACCGCTTCATGCCGTCGATCTTTTCGCCAAGCGTCGCCTCCGCGCCGGCGTAGAACATCCACGGCATCGTGATGATGCCGGTGATTCCCCCGGCTTCCGCTCGCTCGTAGTGCTCGGGCAGGAACGCGTCCGTCAACGGCGTCAGGACCGGGAAATCGTCCATCGCCAAGCCCTTCTCTGCGCGTATCTCGCGGATCCGCTCAACCGACGCGAGCGCCCGGTCCGTCGAGATCAAGTCGCCGATCCACCCGTCGTTGCGCGCCGCCCGCCGTAACGCGATGTCGCTCAACCCACCGACATAGATCGGAATCCGCGGCGGCGTCGGCTCCATCTCCAGACGCGGCGTCTCGTAGAACTCGCCGGAGAATTCCGTCCATCCCGGCTCCCACAGCGCACGGAACAACTCCAGCATCTCGTCCGTCCGCTTGCCGCGCCGCTCGAACTGCTGGCCCATCAACGTGAACTCTTCTTCGCACCAGCCCACACCGATGCCGAGCTCGACCCGTCCGTCCGCCAGATACGCTGCCGTCCCGATCGCTTTCGCCACCGAGTACGGGTCGCGCATCGCCGGGATGTACACCGTCGTCACGAACTTCAACCGCGTCGTCACCTGCGCCAGCGCCCCGACCAACACCCACGGGTCGGGCCAGTCCGTGAACGCCTCCCACCGGCGCTTCCCGTCGCGGGTATACGGATACGGCGTCGCCAGCGTCTCCAGGTTGATCACATGATCCGGAATCCCGATGCCGTCGTAGCCGAGATCGTCTGCAGCCTTGGCGATCTCGATTGCCTCTTTGGTCTCGCGGAACGCGACGCTGATGTAGAACTTCATCCAGCGTCCCGCGCCCACACCGGCTTGATGAAGATTCCCTCCGCCTCGACCGTCTTGCCTTCGGCGTCGCTCATGTGGCCACTCACGAACGTCTTGATACCGTCCGTCCGCTCGATAGCGGCCTCGGCCCGCAGCCGGCCCAGCGGCGTGCCCCGCAGGTACCGCAGCGTGATCGTTCCCGTGAACAACGGCTTCGTCAGTCCGTCGCTCGCCGCCTCGCCCAGCAGCTGGTCGAGCACCAGCGCGAGCACACCGCCGTGCACCCATCCCGGCGGGCCCTGGTACGCCTCCCCCAGCTCGAATTCGCTCCACCACAACCCATCCGGGTCCTCGTGCATCACCAGTGGCGGCGCGATCGCGTTGCGAAAACCCGTCACCGGATTACCCCACACCACCGGACGCCCGTCGACGGCCTGGCGCACCTGCGCGGACTCGCCGTGCCCGGCGCCTCCCAGCTTCTCGACCACGGCCTCGATCGCGGTCTGCGCCTCGCGCAGAGTCGCTTCGTCCGCGCCGCTCCGTATACCTGTCTGGATCAGGTCACGCACCGCCTGCGTCAGCGGCGTGTACAACGTCTGCAACCGGTCGTGCTCGGCGGCACTGATCTCCTCGAACGAAAAATCTATGCCCTCAGCCACCGAACACCTTTCGCACCACCGTCTTTGCGCGACGGGTCACCCGCAGATAGTTGTCGAGGAACTCGCCGCCGTCGTCGGTGTCCCAGCCCGCGGCCAGCGCGACCGCGTTGAGCTGGCGCCCCGGCCCCGGCAGCTGGTCAGTTGGCTTGCCGCGCACCAACACCAGCGCATTGCGCGCCCGGTCGCCGTCAGCCACGCCTCCCGCAGCAGGTCGACGTCGCCTCCGGCGATCAGCTCCGCCGCACCGATTGCATCCAGCGACTGCAAGCGTCGACGTGTTGTGCAGCGACGGGATCTTGTGCGCATACCGCAGCTGCATCAGCTGGACCGTCCACTCGATGTCGGCGAGCCCGCCACGGCCAAGTTTGGTGTGCGTGTTGGGATCTGCGCCGCGCGGCAGCCGTTCGGCGTCGATGCGCGCCTTGATCCGGCGGATCTCCTGCACCGCTTCGGCCGACACCCCACCCGACGGATACCGTGTCTTGTCGGCCATCAACAGGAACCGCTCGCCGAGGTCCTCGTCGCCCGCAACCCGGTGCGCCCGCAACAGCGCCTGAATCTCCCACGGCTGCGCCCACTGCTCGTAATACGTCGCATAGGAAGACAACGTCCGTACCAGCGAGCCATTGCGGCCCTCCGGCCGCAGACCCGCGTCGACCTCCAGCGGCGGATCGGCGCTCGGCGTGCCGAGCAGCGAGCGCACCTGCTCGGCGACCGTTATCGACCACCGCACCGCGGCGGACTCGTCGCCGTCGAACTGGTTCGCACACGAACATCACGTCGGCGTCGGACCCGTAGCCGAGCTCCCCGCCGCCGAGCCGGCCCATGCCGATCACCGCGATCCGCGCAGGCGCAACGCCACCGTCGGGCGTGTTGGCCCGAATCACGGCGTCCAGCGCCGCCTGCAGCACCGCCACCCACACCGACGTCAGTGCCTTGCAGACGTCGGTGACCTCGAGCATGCCCAGCAGGTCCGCCGACGCGACGCGCGCCAGCTCCCGGCGACGCAGCGTGCGCGCGGCCGCGATCGCACGCACCGGATCCGAATGTCGCCCGGCCGACGCGACCAGCGCCCGCGCCAGCGCCGTCGGGCTCGACCTCGAGCAGCTTCGGCCCGCTCGGGCCGTCCGCGTACTGCTGGATGACCTCCGGCGCCCGCATCAACAGGTCCGGCACATACGCCGACGTCCCCAGCACCCGCATCAGCCGCTTGGCCACCGCGCCTTCGTCGCGCAGCGTGGACAGGTACCAACGATGGTCGGACAGCTCGTCACTGATCCGCCGGTACGCCAGCAGCCCCGAATCGGGATCGGGCGTGTCCGACAGCCAGTCCAGCAGCGTCGGCAACAGCACCTGCTGCACCCGACCACGCCGGCCGGTGTGGCCGGTCAGCGCCGCAAGATGCGTCAGCGCGCTCTGCGGCCCCTCGTATCCCAGCGCGGCGAGCTGACGTTCGGCGGCCTGCGGCGTCAACATCGCCGGGCTGGCCAACCCCTTCCAGCAGCGGCTGATAGAAGAGCTTGGCGTGCAGCCGCGACACGCGCATGCTCTGGCGCTTGAGCTCTTCGCGCAGCACCCCCAGCGCGTCGTGCTGACCGTCGGGCCTCATGTGGGCAGCGCGCGCCAGCCAGCGCATCGCCTCTTCGTCGTCCTCGTCGGGCAGCATGTGCGTGCGCTTGAGTCGCTGCAGCTGCAGCCGGTGTTCGAGCAACCGCAGGAACTCGTATGACGCGGTCAGGTTGGCCGCAGTCGTCGCGGCCGATGTACCCGCCAGCGCCGAGCGCGGCCAGCGCATCGACCGTCGATGCCACATGCAGCGACTCGTCGTTGCGGCCGTGCACGAGCTGCAGTAGCTGTACGGCGAACTCGACGTCGCGCAGCCCGCCCGTGCCGAGCTTGAGCTCACGGGCGCGTTCGTCGGCGGGCACCAGCGACTCGACACGACGCCGCATCGCCTGCACCTCGGGCACGAAGTCCTCGCGTTCGCACGCCGTCCACACCATCGGCATCAGCGCGTCGATGTACTGCCGCCCCAGCTCGGCGTCGCCGGCCGCGGGCCGCGCCTTCATCAGCGCCTGGAATTCCCAGGTCTTGGCCCAGCGCTGGTAGTAGGCGACATGCGACTCCAGCGTCCGGACCAGCTGACCGTGCTTGCCTTCCGGCCGCAGCGCCGCGTCGACCTCGAAGAACGTGTCCGATGCGAAGCGCATCATCTCGCCTGCCACCCTGGTGGTGACCGCGTCGGCCTGCTCGGCGACGAAGATGACGTCGACGTCGCTGACGTAGTTCAGCTCGCGCGCGCCGCACTTGCCCATCGCGATGACCGCCAGTCGCGGCGGCTCGCCGTCGTCGCCGCACACCGAGCGGGTCGCCACCGAAAGCGCCGCGCCCAGCGCCGCATCGGCCAGATCCGACAGATGCTCACCGATCGCGACGAACGGCATCACCGGCTCGTTCTCGACCACGGACGCGACGTCCAGGCCGGCGAGCACCAACAGCCGATCGCGATACAGTGTCCGCAACACCGACTGCGCATCGCTTGCGCCAGTGGTCGATTCGGCGAAAATCTTCCGCACTTCGTCGGCCGGCGGCAAGGTCACGTTGCCCGCAAGCAGATGCCAGGACTGCGGGTTGGCGACCAGGTGATCACCCAGTGTCAGCGACGAGCCCAGCACCCCGAACAGCCGGCCGCGCAGCGCCTTGTCGGTGACGAGCTCCTGGTTGAGTTTGTCCCAGTCGTTCGCCGTCTCGGCCAGCCGCACCGTCGTCTTCAGCGCGAGGTCGGCATCGGGTGCCCGCGACAGCGACCACAGCAGCTCGATGTGCGCGTCGGTGTTCCAGCCGAGCCGATCCAGATCAGCTCGGAGCCGACGGTTCGACCAGCCCCAGCCGGCCTACGCCCGGCAGCTTCGGTCGCTGCGTCGCAGGTTTGGCCATACAAAGGACGGTATCGCACGTCCGCTGGTCAAAGACCGCCCGCTATAGCGACAGGTAGGTCTTCAGCTCGAACGGCGTCACGTGGCTGCGGTAGTTCTCCCACTCGGTGCGCTTGTTGCGCAGGAAGAAGTCGAATACGTGCTCCCCCAACGCTTCCGCAACCAGCTCGGAGTTCTGCATCTGCTCGAGCGCCACGCCGAGGCTTCCCGGCAGTTCCTTGTAGCCCATCGTGCGGCGTTCCTCGGGGGTCAGGCTCCAGACGTTGTCCTCGGCCTGCGGACCGAGCACGTAGCCCTTCTCGACGCCACGCAGCCCCGCCGCCAGCAGCACGGCGAACGTCAGGTACGGGTTGCACGCCGAGTCGGGGCTGCGCACCTCGATGCGACGCGACGACGCCTTGCGCGGCGTGTACATCGGCACCCGCACCAGCGCGGAGCGGTTGGCGAAACCCCACGACGCGGCGGTCGGCGCCTCTCCGCCGTGCACCAGCCGCTTGTAGGAGTTGACCCACTGGTTCGTCACCGCACTTATCTCGGTGGCGTGCTCCAAAATGCCTGCGATGAAAGACTTTCCGGTGTCGGAGAGCTGCAGCGGATCGTCGGGGCTGTAGAACGCGTTCGTCTCGCCCTCGAACAGGCTCATGTGGGTGTGCATCGCCGAGCCGGGGTACTCCGCGAACGGCTTCGGCATGAACGAGGCCTTCACGCCGTCGCCGAGCGCGACCTCCTTGACCACATACCGGAACGTCATCACGTTGTCGGCCATGGACAGCGCGTCGGCGTAACGCAGGTCGATCTCCTGCTGGCCGGGCGCGCCCTCGTGGTGGCTGAACTCCACCGAGATGCCCATCTGCTCCAGCGCGTCGATGGCATGCCTGCGGAAGTTCGGCGCGGCGTCGTGCACCGCCTGGTCGAAGTAGCCGCCGTTGTCGGCCGGAATCGGCACAGAGCCGTCATCGGGCCCCGGCTGCAACAGGAAGAACTCGATCTCCGGGTGTACGTAGCAGGAGAAGCCCAGGTCGCTGGCCTTGGCCAGCTGGCGGCGCAGCACGTGCCGCGAGTCCGCCCAGGACGGCGACCCGTCGGGCATGGTGATGTCGCAGAACATCCGCGCCGAGTGGCTGGTCTCCGCCGCTGGTGGTCCACGGCAGCACCTGGAAGGTGGACGGATCGGGCCGGGCGACGGTGTCGGATTCCGACACTCGGGCAAAGCCCTCGATCGACGAGCCGTCGAAGCCGATGCCCTCCTCGAACGCGCCCTCGAGCTCGGCAGGCGCGATCGCTACCGACTTGAGGAATCCGAGGACGTCGGTGAACCACAGCCGGACGAATCGAATGTCCCGTTCTTCCAGCGTGCGCAGCACGAATTCCTTCTGGCGGTCCATAACCGCAGCGTAGGCACCGGCTGTTAATTCCGTGTTACGGATGAAGCACCAGGCCAGCGAATTCGTCGCCGCCCCATGGCCCCGGACCCCTGATTCACACCGTTTTGGAGCCTCTCAAAAGGGGCTATTCTCACGTTGGTTGGGGTCTTGAATGCCGGTCCGCCCTCTAGCTGCGCCACCATCTCGAACGCGGCGGGACCGAGCAGAAGGGAGACCGCTCATGCATATCAAGAAAATCGCGGGAACAGCTGCAGTTGTAGGCGCGCTGAGCGCTGCTGGGCTAGGACTCGGAGCAGCTTCGGCTCAGGCCGATCCGATATGGGTTCCCGATATTCCGGGGATTCCCTGGGGTCCAGGACATTGGGTTGACGAGTTTGTTCCTGACCTGAATCTGCTTCCCCCTCCGGGACAGATGAGGAAGGCGTGCTTACCTCCCTTCGACTCCCCGCCCGGACACTGGATGGGGGGTCCTCACGGGCTCCCGTGCAGCTGATTCACTTGGCGGCCGTCGCGGTCTCTAGCAGCGCAGGCCGTCGGGCGGCGTCACGCCGTCGATCAGGAACTCCACCACGGCGGAGTCCACGCAGGCGTCGCCGTTGAACACGACGGTGTGCTGGGTGCCGTCGAAGGTGATCAGGTCGGCGTCCATCTGCGTGGCCAGGTCGACTCCGGACTGATAGGGCGTCGCGGGGTCGTGGGTGGTGGATACGACGACGACCTTGCCCGGCCCCGGCGACAACGCGGGGTGTGGCGTCGACGACGGCGCGACGGGCCACATCGAGCAAATATCACGGGGCGCAAAACCCGTGAAGGAACCGTAGCTCAGGAAGGGGGCGGCGGCGCGGATGCGTTGGTCGGCGGCGGCCCATACCGCAGGGTCGGTCGGGAACGGCGCGTTCACACACCGGATCGCGTTGAAGGCGTCCTGCGAATTCGTGTAGTGGCCGGCCTGGTCGCGCTTCAGGTAGTCATCGGCGAGCAGCAGCAGGTCGCCGGGATCGGTTCGGCGCTGGAGGCCGAGCAGTCCACTGGTCAGGAATTTCCAGTACTGACGCGAGTAGAGCGCGTCGACGGTGCCAGTGGTCGCGTCCTGATAGCTCAACCCGCGGGGATCCGACGTCGCGGCCGGCTGAGTGGCCAGCGGGTCGACCAGTTGGTGGTACCGGTTGACGAACTGCGTCGGATCGGTGCCGAGTGGACATCCGGGAGATTGCGCGCAGTCGGCGGCATAGTCGTCGAAAGCCATTTGGAAGCCGGCCATTTGGCTCAGGTTCTGATCGATGGGGTCCACGCTCGGGTCGACCGCGCCGTCGAGCACCATGGCCCGAATCCGGTCGGGGTAGGCCTCCGCGTAGGCCGCACCGATCTCTGTGCCGTAGGAGAAGCCGAGGTAGCTCAACTGGTTCTCGCCCAAGGCCGCCCGCACCACGTCCATGTCACGAGCCGCGGACACTGTGCCCACACTGGCCAGGAACGCGTTACCCACCCGCTCGGAGCAGGACTGAACGAACTGACGGTTCAGAGCTTCGATGTGCGCGACGCCCGCCGGGCTGTAGTCGGCGTTCGGCTCCCTTCGATAGGCGTCGAATTCAGCGTCGGTGCGGCAGCGCAGTTGGGGCGTGGAATGCCCGACGCCGCGGGGGTCGAACGCGACCAGGTCGAAGCGGCGGCGGATGTCGGTGCCCTCGAGTCCGGCGCCCATGCCCGCGACGGTGTCGACTGCCGATGCGCCGGGGCCGCCCGGGTTCACCATCAGCGCACCGATGCGTTCGTCTGATGCCGGTATCCGGATGACGGCCAATTGTGCTTGTGCGCCTTGTGGATTCGCGTAGTCGATCGGGACGGACACGGTGCCGCACTGTGCTGTCGGGATGTTGCTGGTGTCGCCGACGAACTGTTCACAGCCGCCCCATACCGGTGGCTGGCCGTAGGTCTGTGTCGACGTTCCCTCGGGCGTGGCTTGTGCGGCAGGACACGCGACGCCCGCCACCAGCACGCATGCCAGCAGCGTTGCGCCACTCCTCCCCGCCCACCGCATGGCAGTCATCGTCGCACGCACATCACGACTCGAACTCAGACGCAATCGGACGGTGACCCTTCGGAGACCTTCGCGTGCTCAACACTCGATTCCGTTGGTCAGCAACGGGTGTCCGGCGGCGGGACGGTGACGTCGATCAGATACTTGGCGGCGATGTCGTCGATGCACTTGTTCCCCTGGAAGACAACGGTGTGTTGTGTCCCCTCGAAGGTAACGAGTGAGCCGCCGAGTTGCTTGGCGAGTTCGACACCGGCCTCATACGGCGTGGCGGGGTCGTTCGTCGTGGAAACCACCAGGATCGGCGGCAGGCCCTTGACGGAGATCTCGTGCGGTTGGCTCGTCGTTGGCACGGGCCAGAATGCGCAGGTGTCCGCGGGCGCGTGGCCGGTGAACTCGCCGTAGCTCATGAACGGTGCGATCTGGCGGTACTGGCGATCCTTTTCGACGAGCTTCGCCTCGTCGGTGACCGCGGGCGAGTCGACGCAGTTGACCGCGACCCGCACGTCGGTCGCGTTGTCGTAGTGCCCATCGGAGTCGCGGTGCATGTAGAGGTCCGACAGCCGCAGCAGCATGTCGCCGTGACCGTCCTTCAACTCGTTCAGACCGTCGGTGAGACGAGGCCAGATACTCGGCGAATACAGCGGCAGGATCGTGCCGACGATCGCGTCGCTGTAGGCGAGGCCACGCGGATCCCGGGTTTTGGCCGGCTTGTCCACGAGCGGGTCGACCATGCTCTTGTAGACGTCGACGGCCTTGGCGGGGTCGGTGCCCAGCGGGCAGGTCGGATCCTTGGCGCAGTCGGCGGCGTAGTCGTTGAACGCCTGCTGGAAGGCCGCCGCCTGGCGGAGGTCCTCGTCAGTCGGATCGGCGTTGGGGTCGATCGCGCCGTCGAGAATCATCGCCCGCACATTCTGCGGGAACTTCTCGGCGTAGGCCCCGCCGATGCGGGTGCCGTAGGAGAAGCCGAGATACGTCAGCTTCTGGTCACCCAATGCTGCGCGCATCGCGTCGAGATCCTTGACCACGTTGGCCGTACCGACGTTGGCGAGGAACTCCTTGCCCGTCTTGTCGACGCAGCGCTGCACGAACGCCTTGCTCTCACTGTCGATGTGTTCGATGCCCTTGGGCGAGTAGTCGACCTGAGGGTCGGCCCGCAACCGGTCGTTGTCGGCGTCGGAGTTGCACCACACCGCGGGCGTCGATCCCGCCACACCGCGCGGATCGAACCCGACCAGGTCGAAGCGTTCCCGCACCGACTCCGGCAGCGTCGAAACGAGGTTGACGGCCGACTCGACGCCGGATTCGCCCGGGCCGCCAGGGTTGATCACGAGCGAGCCGATCTTGTCACCGGTGGCCTTGAACCGGATCATCGCGAGTTGCGCAATGTCGCCGTCGGGCTTGCTGTAGTCCACGGGCACCGAGAGCTTTCCGCATTCGGCGCCCTGCGGAACCGGCACCGTCGGATCGGCGGAATGACAGGGGGTCCAATGGATCGGCGTCCCCGGCCGCGGCACCGCGATGACGGCGCGACCGTCGACGACCCTGCTGCAACCCGCCACCAGCAACACAACCAGTGCGGCCGCAAGGATCCCCTTCTTCAGGCTCATGGCACCACATGCTGCCATGGCCACCTATCAGCCCTGGCAGACCGCCGCTTGGCGGGTCTACTTGGTGCTTTCCACCAACTCCTCGAGCGCCACGCCGAAGTCGTCTGCGAGGTCCCACAGATCCGGCAACAGTTCCGGACACGACAGGATGCCGACATCCAGCTTCCCGTTCAGCGACATCACAGTGATGTTCAGGCCGGACCCGTGGAAGATCGGCCCGAGCGGGTACATCGCCTTGACCTCGGATCCCAGGAAATACAAAGGAATCTGCGGTCCCGGCACGTTGGAGACGACGAGGTTGTGCACGGGGCGTGCCTCCGCCAGCTTCGTGCTGGCGTACAGCCGCATGGCCACACCGAACACCGCGGGCGCGGCGAACTGGGTCCAGTCCTGCAGCAGGGTCGCCCCGATTGCCGAGCTGTGTTGCTTGGCAACGGAATTCGCTTCCGCGATGGCCTTCAACCGTTCGGCAGGATTGTCGACATGGGTTTCGAGGCTGGAGAACATGCCCGACACCTGATTGCGGCCCGGCCGATCGGACTTGTCGTGCACCGAAACCGGAACCATCGCAACCAAAGTCGATTCGGGCAGCTCGCCACGGTCTGCCAGGAACTTGCGCAGAACGCCGGAGACCAGTGCCATGACGACGTCGTTGACCTTCACACCGTAGTGGTTCTTCACCTTCTTGATGTCCTCGAGATCCAGTTGCGCATAGGCGATGTTGCGGTGGCTGGTCACGTTGGCGTTGAAGGCCGTCTTCGGGGCGGCGAACGGCGGTTTCATCGCCAGCCCGCTGCGCGCCCGCCTCACGGTGTCGACCACGGACGACAATGTCGTCGGCACCACGTTGATCAACTTCAGTGGCCGGGAGGCGAACTTGACGGCACCGCTGATCGCGATCTCGAGTTCGCTGCCGCCGCCGACACCGTCGACGGGGTCGGGAGCGGGCGCGTCGGGTTCGGTGCTGCACAGCTGCGACATCAGGTTGGCTCCGGTCACCCCGTCCACGCCCGCATGGTGCACCTTTGTCATGACCGCCAGCCGGCCACCGGAGTGCGGATCGGTGCCCGCGATGTTCTCGATCACCCACGTCTCCCATAGCGGGCGAGTGCGGTCCAGCGGCAGCGAGGCGATGTGACCACAGATCTCCGCCAATTCCTGGCGACCGCCAGGCGCGGGAAGGCCGATTCGGTGCAGATGGCGGTCGACGTCGAAATCGTCGTCCTCTACCCACACCGGATGGTCTGGGTTGAACCGGCTGTCGGCGAGCTTCTCCCGGAACTGAGGCATCGCCTTGATGCGCAGCGCCAGTTCGTCGCGCAGCCGATCGAAGGTGTAGCCGCCGGGCATCGTGGAGGTGTCGAGCTCCAATATCGAGCAAACATGCAATGGCTGTGCGGCGGTTTCGAGGTACAGAAAGCTGGCGTCGAGTCCACTGAGCCGTTGCATGTGGCCGATCGTAATGTGAGGAAATCCACTTAACCCGGAGTTCATCTTCTTGCCAGGTGGTGGCACACTGAGGAGGTCAGACGAACCCGGGGACCCGCAATGGGCCACGAGGATCGACCGAACAGACACGAGGGACAACGATGTCTGAGCAGAGTGTTTACGGTGCTGCCGAAGAAACGAAGCCGCGGACGAAGGTCCGCACCCATCATCTGCATAAGTGGAAGTCAGAAGGCCACAAGTGGGCCATGCTGACCGCGTACGACTACTCCACCGCCCGCGTATTCGATGACGCGTGCATCCCGGTGCTGTTGGTGGGCGACTCCGCAGCCAACGTCGTGTACGGCTACGACACCACCGTGCCGGTGAGCGTCGACGAACTGATCCCGCTGGTTCGCGGGGTGGTCCGCGGTGCTCCGCACGCACTGGTCGTCGCCGACCTGCCGTTCGGCAGCTACGAGTCCGGACCACAGCAGGCGTTGCAGACCGCGACCCGCTTCCTGAAGGAGACCGGCGCGCATGCGGTGAAGCTGGAGGGCGGTGAGCGGGTCGCCGACCAGATCGCGACTCTGACGCAGGCCGGCATCCCGGTGATCGCCCACATCGGATTCACCCCACAGAGCGTGAACGGCCTCGGCGGCTTCCGGGTCCAGGGCCGGGGGGACGCCGCCGAGCAGACCATCCACGACGCGATCGCCGTCCAGGAGGCCGGTGCCATCGCCGTCGTGCTGGAGATGGTGCCGGCCGAACTGGCCACACAGATCACCGGCAAGCTGACCATCCCCACCGTCGGCATCGGCGCAGGGCCGAACTGCGATGCGCAGGTTCTGGTCTGGCAGGACATGTCCGGTATGACCGATGGCAAGACCGCCAAGTTCGTCAAGCGGTTCGGCGACGTAGGCGCGGAATTGCGCCGCGCGGCAACCCAATACGCCGACGAGGTGGCCAGCGGTTCGTTCCCCGCCGAGGAGCACAGCTTTTAGGCGAACTCCGGTTTGCGTTTCGCCATGAACGCGTCGACCCCTTCGCGTCCGTCGGCGGATTCGGCACGCTCGGCGATGATGCGGCCTTCGAATTCCATCTGTTCCTCGAGGCCGCTGGAGAATGTCGCCAGCATCAGCGCCTTGACCGCGCCGTTGGAACCGCTTGCGGTGGCGGATAATTGGGCTGCAAGCTCATCGGTTCGGCCTGCCAACTGGTCGTCGGGCAGCACCTCGGTGACCAGACCCCACTGCGACGCCTCCTGAGCAGACAGGGTCCGGTTGGTCAGCATCAGTTCCTTGGTCTTGGTGATGCCGATCAGCCGTGGCAGGAAGTAGGAGGAGCTGCCGTCAGGGCTCAGCCCGACCTTGGTGTAGGCCATCGTGAAAGAAGCGGACTCGGCGGCGAGCACGATGTCGCCCGTGACCGCGATCGAGAAGCCCGCGCCGGCGGCGGTGCCGTTGACAGCGGTGATCAGCACCGCGTCCATGCGTGCGAATGTCGAGATGGCGCGGTGCAGGTCGTCGGCGACGCCCTTGATGTGCTGTCCGCGATTGGACGCCGTCGCAAACGACTTGAGATCGCCTCCCGCACAGAAGAATCGGCCCGACCCGGTCAGTACCACGACCTTCGTCGCATTGGTGTCACAGCGCTTGGCGGCATCGGCCAGCTCGCGAGTCATGGTGTGGTTCATGCCGTTTGCGGCATCGGGCCGGTTCAGCGTGATCCGGGCGATGGAGCCGGACTGCTCGAGCGTGATGGTCTCGTATTCGGTCACACCTGGACTTTATCTGCGAACCCGAGCCGCACTTTCGTCAGCGTCCGCACCGCCGCGAAGTCGCCGGCGAAATTCAGCGTCCGCAGCGCGCCGTCGGCGATGACCCATGGCGCTTCGGCCGGGCAGTCGCCGTCGTCGGAGCGGCGGTTGATCACCGACTCCACCAGCCGGAAGGGCAGGTCATCGGCGTCGACGGGCCCGCCGCACTCGGCGATCACCCGCCCGGCCAGGGCTCGGTAGCAGTCGCGAAGTTCGGCACGGCGCAGCCGGAAGTGCTCGAACCGCCCCGTTCGCAGTTCCGGCAGCAGATACAGCGCCCCGAGATTCCACCTGCCGGCACACAGCTGGCTGACGTCGCACACGACCAGGGCGTGCAACAGCGGCGCTGCGGGTCCCGCCTCGCCGAGGAGCCCCCGGGCCAGCTGTAGCGGATCATCGACCGTGCCTGCCAGCAGCGCCTCGAGGATGTCGTCCTTGGTGGCGAAGTGGTGATACAGGGACGCCTGCCGGATGCCGACTGCGTCGGCGATTCGGCGCGTCGAGGTGCTGGCATATCCGTAGTTGGTGAAGAGTTCGGCCGCCGCGTCGAGGATTTCCTCGCGAGCATTGCCGCCCGGCCGCCGGGACCGTTCCAGGCGAGGGCGCCCACGGCCGTCGCTGCGCATGGCCTCATTCTCGCATTCACCTACGTGTGGCACCCTGAGCTGTCCAACGGATTCACTACGAAGGTGGAGATGGCTGCCAGCAAGCCGAAAACGTCCCGGCACACCGAGGTCGAGCGGAAATTCGACATCGTCGAGTCGACGGTGTCGCCGTCGTTCGAGGGGTTGTCATCGGTGGCGCGGGTCGAGCGGTCACCATCGCAACACCTCGAGGCCGTCTACTTCGACACTCCGGCCCATGACCTGGCCGCCCACTACGTCACGCTGCGCAGACGCACCGGCGGATCGGACGCCGGCTGGCACCTCAAGCTGCCCGCGGGTCAGGACGCCCGCACCGAGGTGCGCGTGCCGCTGGACGACGGCGACGGCAGGTCTGTCCCTGAGGCGTTGAAGGACATCGTGCTCGCCATCGTGCGTGACCGGCCGCTGGCACCCGTGGCCCGGATTTCCACCGAGCGGACCGTCGACCTGCTCTACGGCCCCGAGGGCTCCCCGATCGCCGAGTTCAGCGACGACAAGGTGACCGCGTCGGCCGGTGAGGGCAGCGAGCAGCAATGGCGCGAGTGGGAGCTCGAACTCGCCGAGGGCGCGTCGGCGCCGCATCACCTGCTGGACCGGCTGGCCAACCGGCTTCTCGACGCCGGCGCGGTGCCCGCGGGACACGGCTCCAAGCTCGCGCGGGTACTCGCGGGCTCTGCCGACGGCGACGAAGCAGCCCCGGACAGGCCCACGACCGACCCGATACACCAGGCCGTCGCCCAGCAGGTCGACGAGCTGATCGCATGGGACAGGGCGGTGCGGGCGGACGTCTACGACTCGGTACACCAGATGCGGGTCACCACACGGAAGATCCGCAGCCTGCTGCAGGCGTCAGAGGGCGCCTTCGGTATCTCCGACGATGCGTGGGTCCTCGAGGAGCTGCGACAGCTGGCCGCGGTTCTGGGGGTCGCGAGGGACGCCGAGGTGCTGGCAGAGCGCTACGAGCGCGCGCTCGACGAGCTGCAGGAGGAGCTCGTGCGCGGTCCGATCCGGAAGCGGTTGGTGGAAGGCGCCAAGCGGCGCTACGAGTCCGGCCTGCGCCGGTCTCTGATCGCGATGCGCTCGGAGCGCTACTTCCGTCTGCTCGACGCGCTGGAGGGGTTGGTGGCCGCCGAGCCGGCCGAACCAGTCGCGGGCGGGGAGGCGGTCGTTTTGACCATCGACGCCGCGTACAAGCGCGTGCGCAAAGCCGCGAAGAACGCAATTGGCGCAGGCGAAGATCATCGCGATGAGGCGCTGCACCGAATTCGCAAGGGCGCCAAGCGACTCCGCTACACCGCGGCGGCGACTGGCGCCGACAAGGTGTCAAGCCGCGCCAAGGACATTCAGAGCCTCTTGGGCGACCATCAAGACAGTGTGGTCAGCCGGACGCACCTGACCCAGCAGGCCGAGGCCGCCCACGCGGCCGGTGAGGACACCTTCACATACGGTCTGCTGTACGCCCAGGAGGACGACTTGGCGCGTAGGTCGCGCGAACAGCTCGGCGGCGCGCTGAAGAAACTGGCCAAGTCGGTGCGCAAGGCGCACTAGAGTAGTCGCCGGTCGCATCGATGGCGTCAGCGGCGGCCTTGGCCTCGTCGAGGCTGTCGTAGGTCGCCAATTGCTTGGCTCGTTTCTGGGAACGCAGGTCAGCACCCATTGCTCCCAGGACCGGGCCCACCTCTGCTAGACCCGACCATACCCATAGCTCGAATCCCCGCGTGGCGTGGAAAATTCGGTACGTGGTGCCGTCGTCTCCGATTGTCCGAGTGGCCTTATCGCCCTTGTCGGCCTGCCACCAGGCAGGCGCTTCGTCCCATGCGAGTGCCATTGCGTCCCCCTCTCCCTCGCGTCAGTCACCCAGGGTGCGCTTGCGAGGGTAGCCGCTTGCGGGCTTTACGTTGTGCAGCCGAACGGTTTCTCGGCCTCGTCACCGGGCGTCAGTGGAGCGTTGTTCAGCCGGTGCTCGGCCGACGCGTTGGTGGCGAGCGCCGAACGGGGCGTCCGCTGATCGAGTCAGAGACGGGCGTCGGAGTATCGAATGCGTGACGCCTGACCGCATTACGAGGTCGTATTCATCGAGTTCTGATTGACGGCCGGGTTGGTGCGTCCGGCGCGTCTTAGGAAGCCGCCACGAGCTGTCCCTGCCGACGCTCGGCGGCAGCCTCCACGATCCGCTGCGCGGTCCGGTAATTGATCCCCGATTCCTTGGCGGCAGCATTGATCGACGCACCATCACGGTGTGACGAGAGCACTGCGATCACCGTGTCGACGGACTGGGTTGTAGCCCGGGATGCAATCAGCTCCGATGCAAGGTCTGCATCGGCCTGTGTCGTCTCCGTGTCCGCTGACTGCACTGTCTGTGCCGGGTCGAGTTGTACCGGCGCAAGGTTATTCCTCGCTCGGCTTGCACCGACTGTGCTTGCACTCTGATCCGGGTGGAGCGGCGCCACGTCGGCTTTTGCACTTTGCACTGCCTGCTGGATTGCTGGAGTTTGTCTAGGAGCAGCCGTGGTCGCGGCGCGAGCGCGGCACGGAGGCTTGTCCCCGAGTGCAACGAGCATCAAGGTGCTGACTGCAACTGCGGTGTCGATGATCGCGGGGAATACCCATGCGGTCGTGACGCTGTACCCGATCTCTCGCATCAGGTCGCGCAGGGCCAGGAAACTTACGGCGAACGCGCCCACACCGATAACAGCCACTGCGCTCACCGCCCAGCGGTAGACCGTGCCGGACGCTCCTCCACGGACGGCGAGGGCGATGCCATGTACTGCGGCCAGGAGAGCTATGGGAGGCACTGCGCCGGCGCCGATCTGGACGGCGATGCGGGGAAGGTAGGGCAGGACGGCATGGGCGATGTTGCCGAGCAGGCTGACCGTGGTCGCACCGATCAGAAGGCCCCAGAAGAAGTGGACCGCTCGGCGGTGATTCCTCGCCGCGAGTCCAGCCTGGGTGAGAGTGCTCATCGCCTCACCTCCGTCAACGATTGCGAGATGGTCTGCTCGCCCACCACCACGACCAACCTGGCCTCCGCGCCGAGCGCAGTCAGGTAGGCGGTCAAGGTCGACAGCAGCATGTCGTTCTGCCTCTCGATGCGGCTGATCTGACCCTGGGTGGTGGTCAGGACGTCGGCCAGTTGCACCTGGGTCACACCAGCCGCGCGGCGTAGCTCAGCGAGGTCGATCACGGAGACGATATTACTCTGATGCTATATAGCATGCAAGCTATCCATCTCTATCAGGGGTGGAGATCACCAGCGAAACTCTAGGTAAGGAAACAAGACCCACAACATCGGCCAGCGTCTACGCAGTGGCGTGGACCTGGCCCCGGGGTGATCGCGGCTCAGGGTGTATTGGTGACGACACTGGTGAAACGACGAGTCCAGAATTCGACGTTGGGCCAGCAGATTTCGAGCTGGATGTTGTCCGGATCGCGAAACGTGATGACGTCTGCATAATCGACGGATTTGATTCCAGAGTGCAATATCCCGAGCTGATCGAGGTGGGAGACCCACTCGTCCAGGTCATGTCGTTCCAGTACGTGCAGCGCGAAGTGGTCTAGGCCAACCCGCCGCTCATCGAAATGCGAATGGTCGGCGTCGGAATGTTCAATCAGACCAACGACGTTGGTCATCGTGTCGATCTGGAACAACGCCCTGTACCGCACTGGTCGGGATGTCGCGGCCAGGTTCGTCTTCTCGTCGGCCACGACGTCAGCGACGAACACGCGCTTGTACCACTCGGCGCTCCGTTCGACGTCCGTGACGGTAAGGATGATGTGGTTGGAGCCTTGCAGTCGAGGCATTTGCGGTTCAATTCGGGTTCTGGGCTGCGAACCGCTCTGCGACTAGCGCCATTACACTCATCCCTTACTCGCGCTCGCAGCCAAGGGGATTGAGCTGCGACTGGTGGCCGGGGCCAGGCGGGCCATCCCCCGCAGGATCCACGGTGTGCGCCTGGCCATCACCGCCACGGCGCGGTCGGAGCGGCGCATCGCGGTCTGAGGGCCGGGGGTGGGTGTTGATGCCAGTTCGGCCTCGGGTGATCCCGCCCGCGGGCCGTGGCGATCGACCGCCAGCAGTTGCCAGGTGCCGGGCACGCCACGCAGCTCGACGCTGCCGCGGTCCTCGAAGCCCGTACCGGAGCCGACGACTAGGTCACGCACGGTGCGCGAGACGAGGATGTCGCCGGCGCCGGCGTGCCCGAGAATCCGCGCGGCGATGTGTACCGCGATCCCGCCGATGTCGTTGTCGAGCAGTTCGCATTCGCCGGTGTGGATGCCCGCACGGATCTCGATGCCCAGCGTGTCCGCGTCAGCGCGCAACGCCTCGCCGCAGCAGATGGCCTGCGTCGGGCCGTCGAACGTGGCGAGGTGGCCGTCGCCGGTGCTCTTCACCACCGTGCCGCCGAATCGGTGCGTGAGGTCGGCGGTGATCTCACCAAAGCGGTGTAGCACTGCACGCCACCGCTCGTCGCCCGCCGCCGCGGCGTGTTGCGTGGAAGCGACCATGTCAGTGAATAACACGGTGCGCAGGGCGCGATGCGACTGCGGCGGTGCGGCGTGGCCCCCGGTGAGGAACTCCTCGATCGCGGTCAGGATCTTGTCGGGCTCGGTGAACCAGGGCGCGTGGTCCCTCCCATCGACCTCAAGCCACTGCGCGCCGGGGATGTGGTCGGCGATATAGCGGCCCAATTGCACCGGCGTGGGGTCGTCGCGAGCATGGACGACGAGGGTTGGCGCCGTGATCGTCGGCAGGATCGGCCGCACATCGATACGGAATGCTGCTTCGAGTGTCGCCCTAGCCATTCCCGGGCTGGCGCTCATGCGCTCCAACATTGCGAGCTGGCGTATCGATCGCACTGACGGCACGAAACCCCTCATTGCCGCACCGCTGCCCCACGCCGACCGGACGGCGCGGCCGATTTCCTGCAAGTGGGCTAACTGCTTGGCTGACGGCGTGTAGTCCTCACCGAACTCGGGAAGGACGCGCGCCCGCACTTCGGCCGCGTCGCGCTCGAGGTCCTCCCAGCCGATGCTGCCCCCGAACGCCAAGGTGCCGTAGAGGATCAATGCCCGCGTGCGCTCCGGTCGTGTTGCCGCGAACACGATGGAGGCGGGGCCGCCCTCACTCAGCCCGAAGACGGCAGCTTTTTCGAAGCCGACGGCGTCCATGACGGCCTCGATCTCCGTCGCTCGATCATCCATCGAGCGAACTCGCGGGACGGGGTCCGACAGCCCGACTCCGGCCTTGTCGAACAGAACGATGCGACAGAACGTGGCGAGCTGGTCAAAGAAGGCTTTGAATTCCGGCACGGTCCAGAACAGCTCGACGTGGCTGACGAACGGCCCGGCGAAGACGAGCTCAACCGGCCCGTCGCCGAACACTTGATACGCCAGGCTGAGATTGCCGCACGGTGCGTACGACGTTTCCGGCACGGCCTTGAGCGTAATTGACGCGGGCGCTACCACTCCGACTTTCGGGCAGTTGCATGGCCCTATCGGAGGTATTGCGCCAAAGTCCGGGCACGAGATCAGTCACATGTCGGCCGGTGTCATCGCTACCAACCGGCCCCGCCGCCGCGACCGCTTATGCAGCCCGAGGCCCTCGTCGACGCTATACGCGCTTTACCTACGATGACATGACGACGAGCGCCCACGCGACTACATATGCAACAAAATGGCAGACTTAGGCCTACCACAGGAGTCAGTCAGGCGCGTATGCGCCTTGTCTTCGCTTCTCTAGATCAACGAACAGAAACTCGAGAGGCGGTGCATGAGCTACTCCGGCTGGCCTAAGCTTTTTGCCGGCGGAACACGACCTGAACCCCGAGGGGACCGACGTGAGCAGACTCATCGCCGTACCGGTCCTGGCATGCGGAATGATCGCAGCGCTGATCCCTTTTGCCGGGAAGGCGTCAGCCTTTTGCGACGCGGCGGACTGTGTTCCGAACGTGACGCGGAACGTCGTCGAGGGCACGCCCTGCGTTCCTCAACCGCTGTACGACTTTGGCCTGGACTCCAACTCCAGGACGTTCGTGTGTGCCACGACGGGCGCTTGGCTACCGGCCGGACCCCTGGTCGGTCTGCGCGATGTCGCGCTGCCGTGCAACGCGATAAACGATTCGGCGCAGGATCCCAACGGGATCCCGCTGTTCTGCGCACAGATGGGCAGCAGCAGCTTGCGGTGGGCGCACCGCGCCGATACACCGGGGCCGCCGCGGTGCTTCAGCGCGGCACTCTCATGCCCTTTCCGGGTGCCGTAGCGAGCAAGGTTGAGCTCGACCAGGCGCAGAATCTGCGCGGCGTCTCGCGGACATTCTTGAGAATGGTCCGCACCTTCCGGACCGCAAGGACGTCAAAATGGCAGAAAAGGGGCGCGCCCAGCTACGGAACGTGGCATCGCCCGCACCCGAGGAACAGGATGCGGGCGGCACACGAACCACGCCTGTCAGTGGCAGATGGGCTCCTTGACGCCGCCTGCGCCATCGTGAGGCTACTCCGTTGCGCAGCTTGCGATTTCGCAGCAGCTGCCAGTATGGGCGTGAGCTGTTGAGCAGTGCCGGGCTCGGAACCACGCGGCGTTGGCGAGCAGCAAGATCCACCGGCCGGACTAGGCGCAGAAGCGTTAGCAACCGGCGTTTTTTGGGGTGCAGGACGCCGTAGACAGCCGCGCAGGCCGGCAAGGATGGTGCAGATGGGGATGGACTGTCCCATGAATACTCACGTCCATCGCCTCAGTCCTCAACGTCTTTCAGCGGATCCAGCCCAGCAGCCTCACGCAGGATGTTAAGCGCGGCCAGTGGGTCATCGGGCAGCACGTAGTACGCAGCCTGCTGCTGCTCATCGGTCACGGTGTCTCCCGCCGATGAGTCAGACACGTCCCCTCGCCATAGCGGCACGGCTGCGGGATGGGCAACGTCCCCTCCCGTGCTCTCTTCTTGTGCAGCGCGGTGTCGTGAGCCCACCTGCGCTCAAAGCGCTGCATCTTCTTGGCCATGGACAGCGGCATATAGGGGTCACCGTGCTTGGCCCGTTGATGAGCCAGGATCTGCTCATCGGTCATGACGCTCTCAGCACTCATGTCGGATCGTTTCCGGCAGAAGCTCAGCCGCACCCATCATCTTGTACCACTTGAAGGGGTGAAAGTGGCTGTGACCGGTGCCCTTCTCGTACAGCCAGCCCGGGGTGTGGTGCTCCTGCTGTGGTGGCCGATCGGCAATCCAGCCACGCTCTGCGCTCATCATTGGCCCTCTTTCCTCAGGTGGTCCCACCGATGGCGCTTGGGACCTCCCGGCCCGTACTCCCGCAGGTAGGCCTCGTGGCGGGCCTTGTCGGCAGCATTGTCGCGACGGTGACGCTCAATGTCGGCCTGGTGGGTGCTGGCAGGCCAGTAACCGAACTCTTTGGCCAGCTCACGCAGCAGTGCCATGTCGAGCGGCGGTGACGTGATTCCCGACGACGCTGTGCCTTCAGGTGGGCCCATGGCGGGTCCGCGCGGGTTATCGGCGGCCTCGCGGTCGCGGTCGCCGTTCGGCTTGGTGGTGTCGGTCATTGCCCGTGCCTCATTCGGGCCTCCGCGGAGGGAGGCGCTCTTGCCTGCACCGGTTGGTGCTGGCCGCTTCGTCATCCGAGCCACCCACGAGCGTGGGGTTGGCGTGCCGTCCAGTCGGAGCTCAGCGACGGCATCTCGTGAAGCAGATCGACTATACGGGGAGGAGCCTGCCAGGAGACCTTGCGGTGTGGAGCGGCCATGTCGCGATGGTGGTCGGCAACGGGCATGAGGATCGAGGCAGGATTATCGACTGGGTAGCGCTCGCTGTCGTGTCAGCCGTTGGGATTGTCGTGCGCGACTTGCGCATGCAGGTAGGCCAGGGCTTGTTCTATCTCCGCGCGCTTGCGGCGGTACTCCTCGCCGAGGTCCTCAAGCTCGCGCTCGTGCTCGGCGATGCGCTCCACAGTCAGTGACTCCTGACGAACATCTGGCCATCGGGGCCGAAGTCGGCATAGGCCGCGTGGTAGACAGCATCCTCATAGTTGGCCGTCACGAAAGTGCCACAGCGCCTATAACGGTAGGAGGCCCGGGTGGTGCTCGTCCCATGGGCATCGCTCCTCGGGTGACCGCTCGGGTCAAGCAGGATGCCCACGGCGAACGCATGCGCGTTACGCTGGCCAGTTGTCAACGCCCGCTGCCGCTGGGCCTCGCTGACACGGAACTCGACATCGGCCAGTTGCAGCTTGTCGGCGTGGGCCACGACCCGGTCCCGCATTGTGCCGTTCGCCGCCATGATCGACCAGCCACCGGTGCGCAGATTCCAGCGAACCTTCACCAAATCGCCGGGGCGGACTTCCCGGCCCTTATACGGAGTGATCACTCCAACCCTCCTGCTGGGCTCGACGCCGTCGGCAGCTAAGACGTCGAGCGCATCCTGGTCCTGAGCCGATGATCTCCCAGTCTGGGGACCAACGCCCCCTCATACGCACCGCATACCGACCTGCCACAGTGGAACCCAGGTTGGGGAAATTGATCATGACTCGATGTTCCAAGAACTGTGTTGACCAAACTGCCATTGGGTGTCCGATGACCGCAACCGACGATTTCGACAAGCTCAACGAAATCACCAGGCGAGAAGGTCGCGCAATGCGTCGATCACTTCAGAAAACTGCCCGACGCTCGTCCGGGCACGCCATGGTCGCAAGAGGAGCTGGCCAAACGCCTGACCGACAAGGGCATAACGGTCTACCCCTCGACCATTGCGAAGATCGAGTCGGGGCGTAAACCACGACCTGCACGGCTTGCCGAGGCAATCGGCATCGCCGATTTGTTCGGGATGACGCTGGACAACCTGCTGGGCAGACCCGACGACTCCACACTGACATTCGCACTGACGACGCTGTGCAGTTACGCCGGCGATGCGCAGCGCCAGATCCAGCGGGCACTTGAGGTTTCCGCCGACATTGACGACCAGCTCCAGTCGGTGGAAGCGACCTTCGACCTGCCCGGCATCGAGGATCTGCGGCAGGTGGCCAAGAGCCTGGGTGCGGCGCTTGCGGCAGCGCAATCGACCGCCAGCACCCTTGTCGCACTGGTCAGCGGTTCAATCGTGCTGCAAGGTGGTGCGGACCGATGAAGCGCAACCGCAGGGCCGGTGTCGAGGACCGCTGGTTCAAGACCGTCCGAGACGCCCAGGGCAATGCGACCAAGGTGCCCACATCGCGGCACGGCAGGGGCCTGCGCTGGCTGGCGCGATATGTCGACGACCAGGCCCGTGAGCACTCAAAGGCGTTTGGCCGCAAGACCGACGCGCAGAAGTGGCTGGATGAGGTCACGGCCGCCGTGGTCACCGGCCAGTACGTCGACCCGAAGGCCGGTCAGGTGACTTGCCGGGACTATGCCGAGCGGTGGCGGACGATTCAGGTCCAGCGGCCCAGCTCCCGGGCGCATGTCGAGACGATGCTCCGCCGCCACGCCTATCCGGCGCTGGGGGATCGCCGCCTCTCGTCGGTCATGCCCAGCGAAATACAGGCGTGGGTGAAGGGACTGGAGTTGGCCCCAGCCACGGTCGGCGTCCTACACGGCATCGTGTCCACGGTGCTCAAGGCGGCGAAGGTGCAGCGCGCGCAGATCGTGCCGCTGACGACCGAGCAGGTGTCGGCGGTTCGCGATGCCCTGCCGCCGATACTGCAGGCGCTCGTCACGCTGGCGGCGGGTACAGGAATGCGGCAGGGCGAATGCTTCGGGTTGACGGTGGACCGGGTGCGGTTCCTTGAGCGCACGGTGACGGTGGACCGACAGCTTGTCACGCTAGCGAGGCAGGCACCAGGTCTGGCACCGCCCAAGACGAGGGCGAGCAACCGGACTATTCCCCTGCCCTAGGTGGTTGTGGACGCGCTGGCCGCACATCTGGCGGAGTTCCCCGCGGGCCCTGACGGGCTGGTGTTCACCTTGTCGGGGAAGCGCTTCGCCACTACTACGCGAGCCTGTTGATCCGGCACGGGGAGAGCGTGAAGACAGTTCAGGCGCGTCTCGGTCACGCCAGCGCGGTCGAGACGCTGGACACCTACAGCCATCTGTGGCCTGATTCTGACGACCGGACGCGGGACGCGATCGACTCCGTGCTCGGATCTACTGCGGACCCACTGCGGACCGAGGCGATGCTGAACGGGTAAAGGTGCAGTTCAGATGGTTTGCGCGAACGAGTTGGCCTGTAAGCCGGATTCTGTTCCTCGCCGTCGCGGAGTACCACGGCGGCGAGGCGGCGACCATCCATCTGGACACACCGTCACCGGGTGCCTCAAGCGGCCTACCCGCAGGCTCGGGCGAGCAACCCTCGGACGCCTGCGCAGCCGCACCAGGTGCGACCTTTTGGCCTTGCTTCGGGTGGGGTTTGCCTAGCCATCCCGGTCACCCGGGATGCTGGTGCGCTCTTACCGCACCGTTTCACCCTTACCACCGTCAGGTGGCGGTCTGTTTTCTGTGGCACTTTCCCGCGAGTCACCTCGGATTGCCGTTGGCAATCACCCTGCTCTGTGAAGTCCGGACTTTCCTCGGATCTTCGCCGGGAACCCTCGGCGCTGATCCGCGGCCGCCCAGCCAACTCGTTCGCCCGTACATAATATTCCGATGCCGCAGGTGCCACCGGCCCGTTACCTGCTACGGGCCAAGGATCTGGTCGATTCGCGCTACGCCGAGCCGATCACGGTCGACGACCTGGCCGCGGCCGCAGGCCTGTCGCGCGCCCATTTCAGCCGGATGTTCACCCGGACGTTCGGCGAATCGCCACGGGCGTACCTGCAGACGCGGCGGCTGGAGCGGGCCGCGGCGCTGCTGCGCTACACCGACCGGTCGGTGGCCGACATCTGCGTGATGGTCGGACTGCAGAGCGTCGGGTCCTTCACGACGAGCTTCACACGGGTCTACGGACTGTCACCTGCTGCCTATCGCGCCAGCATGCCGCCGGCTGTGATGTACGCGCGGGTGCCCAGTTGCGTCCTTGCCCGCGACACCCGGCCGCTGCCCGACAGCCGGGTGAAGACAGCACACGGGGAGAAGACGAGCGACGACGACCGACCGTAGCGTCGAACACATGATGAGAATCGGTAGTGCCCACCTGTGGGTTCATGATCAGGAGATCGCGCTGAAGTTCTGGACCGAGAAGGTCGGCATGGAAGTGCGCGAGGACGTGTCGTTTCCGGAGGAGATGGGCGATTTCCGCTGGCTCACGGTCGGGCCGCCCGGGCAGGACGACGTCAATCTTGTTCTGATGGCGGTGCCGGGCGAGCCGCTGATGGATGAGGTCACCAGGAAGCAGGTTCTGGACCTCACCGCGAAGGGGTTCGCGGGCACGGTGTTCCTCATCACCGACGACATCGAGAAGTCCTTCAGGGAGATGACCGAACGCGGCGTCGAGTTCACGGAGAAGCCGAACCAGATGCCGTATGGCATCGATTCGGGCTTCCGCGACCCGTCCGGCAACAGCGTGCGACTCACCCAACTCGCGCAGGGCTGGCCTAATACTTAGGAGGTGCGAACCTCCACGGCCGCCCTCGGATCGGCGGCCTTCTTCGTCGTGGCACCCGGAACATTCGTGGGGCTGGGCCCGTGGCTGATCACCCACTGGGTGATCCCCGGGTCCAGCCCGCCTCTTCGCGTCGTCCTTGGCGTGCTGTTCATCGTGTGCGGCCTGATTCCACCGGTCCACGCATTCATTCAGTTCGTGAAGGCAGGCGGAACGCCAATGCCCGTCGCGCCGACGCAGCGTCTGGTCGTGACCGGGTTCAATCGTTTCGTGCGCAATCCGATGTACGTCGGCCTGCTGACCGCGATCCTCGGCCAGGCGCTGCTTTTCGACAGCATCTGGCTCGTCGTCTACGCGGTGATCGGATGGATCGTCACGGCGTCATTCGTGCGGTGGTACGAGGAGCCCACACTCGTCCAGACGTACGGCGAGCAGTATGAGGAGTACCGCCGGAACGTGCCAGCGTGGACACCCCGGCTGACTCCGTGGAACGGCGGTCGCTAGGTCGAGCGAAGTCAGCCGTTGCAGTCGCGGAGGTCAACCGTCGACCCGGGTCCCGCACCGTCCAAAGCTGCCGCATCGGCGGCGTCTTGAAATAGCGCGACCCCCCCGACGAATGTTTTCCCGTCGCTGCTCACCGCGATTGAGAGACAGCCCAGCCCCGATGCGAGCACCTGGCAGTCGTTCGTCTTGCCAAGGACGTCGCACCACAACACGGCGGCGTCCTCCGCCTCTTGTCGAGTCCGGTAGTTGAGTCGCATCGCTTCTTGTCCGGTCGAGTTCGACGCCGCGGCGGCGCCCCAGCAGCCTGGCTTGCATTCAAAATCGATATCGGCCTTGGCCACGGGCGCAGTCACCAGCGATCCAGCGGCGGCGAGAGCCGCAGAGGTCGTCATCAGCGCACCGGCAACGGCCTGCTTTATCCGGTTGGTGCGGGGACAGGTCTTCATGTCGCAATCCCTGGTTTCGCTGTATCTCTCTTGCGCCACCCTGGCGCGCCTACCGCTAGTAGACGGCGGTCGTCTCGCCTACCGATCCCAACAATCGCTGGTTTCCAACATGTCCGGAATCTCACGAATCGACGGTCTGCGCCGTCTACAAGACATGAACACTCGACATGCCGTCATCGACAGCCCACTGGGCGAGCTCACCTTGGTCGCCGACGACGATGCGCTGATCGGCGTCTACTTCCGGCACCACTGGTATCGGCCGTCCGTGGACACCTTCGGGCCGCGCGTCGACGCCAAACAGGACGACCTGCTGGCAGACGCGCAGGCGCAGCTGAATGACTACCTGGCCGGCAACCGCTCGGACTTCGACCTGCCGACCGAACTGCGCGGCGACGACATGCAGCAGCGCATCTGGAACAGACTCGACCACGATCCCGAACGGCGAGACCATCACCTACGGCGAACTCGCCGCCGAACTGGCCGACGGATCAACCGCCCAGGAGGTCGGAGCCGCCGTCGGCCGCAACCCGCTCTCGATCGTCGTCCCGTGTCACCGAGTGGTCGGGAAGAACGGCAAGCTGACCGGATACGCGGGCGGACTCGAACGCAAGAAGTTCCTGCTCGAGCTCGAAGAGCCTGCCGAACTGCGGGAGGCGCGGTTGTTCTGATGAGTGCCAACACATCTGAGCAACGCGTCGACTCCGGCGACTGGGACGCGATCACCGCTGAAGTCAACGACTTCGGCGGTGCGCTCCTACCAAAGCTGGTGACCAAGACCGAGGCGACGAGGCTCCGCGGACTGTATCCCGACGACGGCTTGTTTCGGTCGACGATCGAGATGAGCCGATACCGGTTCGGCGAAGGGGAATATCGCTACTTCAAGCGGCCTTATCCAGAGCCGATCGAAGAACTCAAGCAGTCGCTGTACCCGCGGTTGTTGCCGATCGCTCGGGACTGGTGGAGCAAGCTGGGCAGACCGGCACCCTGGCCGGACGAGCTCGACGACTGGCTCGACATGTGCCATGCCGCGGGTCAGACCAAGTCGACCGCGATCCTGCTCAAGTACGGGCCGGGCGACTGGAACGCGTTGCATCGGGACCTGTACGGAGAGATGGTGTTTCCGCTACAGGTGGTGATCAACCTGTCCGAGCCCGGCGTAGACCACACCGGCGGCGAGTTCCTGCTGCTCGAGCAGCGGCCCCGCGCGCAGTCTCGCGGCACCGCCACCTGCTTCCGCACGGCCACGGCTTCGTGTTCACCACCCGCGAGCGGCCCGTGCAGTCATCCCGGGGCTGGTCGGCAGCCCCTGTCCGGCATGGCGTTTCGGCGGTTCGCTCCGGCGAGCGTTTCACACTCGGCCTCGTCTTCCACGACGCCACATGACAATTCGCGGCACCCTCGGCGGTCACCGAGGGACGACGGATCTACGGGCGGCTGGACTGCCCGTCCGCACTGCGCGCGATCGCCAGGGGCGGATACGTCAAATACCGGGTGTTCTTCGCCGACGAGGCCGCCGCCGTCGCGGCGGGCTACCGGCCGTGTGCCCGCTGCATGCCCGAGCGCTATCGGGCGTGGAAAGCTCGTACTAGGACGACGGCAGTCGACGCAAGACGATGACGTTGTCCATCCACGGGCGCTGCTGCCCCTCGGGACCAACGGCCTGCCGTCTCAACGGCCTCGACGCGGACACGCTCGAAATCGTCGGCGCTCAGGTCCAAGCCTGCGATCACCTCTTCGGCACTGGGGAATTCGTGATGGTGATCCAGCTTCGACGCCCACGGCGGCGCCGAGCCGTGGTCGACGATCACCAGCAGCCCACCCGGCCGCACCGCGGCCGCGGCGTCGACGAGGATCCGCGACCGGTCCAGCCGAACGGTGGAATGCAGGAACTGCGCCGAGACGAGGTCGAACGTGCCGTCGGGAAAGCCGTCGGACAGATCGAGCTGGACGAACTCGATGCGGTCGGCGACCCCATGAGTCCGCGCTGCGTCCGCAGCCCGCCCGAGCGCCGTCTCGGAGATGTCGACCGCGACGACATGCCAGCCCCGCTCGGCGAGCCACACCGCATCGGCGCCCTCGCCGCAGCCGAGATCGAGCGCGCGGCCCGGCGACAGATCGCCCACCACGTCGGCGAACTGGACGTTGACCCGGCCACTCCAGACTCGGTCGCGTTCTCCGTAGTGCTCTTCCCAGTGCGCCTGCGTTTCGTTCATGCCGCCAGCTTGCCGCGCGCTTGCAGTTCTGCCAATCTGATTTGCCATGCAGGCAAGGACCATCACCGAGAACGATGTCGACCTGCGGGTTCGACGACGGCTGCGGGAACTGCGCATTCAGCGCGGCCTGACGCTGGAAGACGTGGCCCGCAGCGCCCGCATCGACGTGTCCACGCTCAGCCGCCTCGAGTCGGGCAAGCGCCGCCTGGCCCTCGACCATCTCCCCCGGCTCGCCGAAGCGCTGTCGGTCAGCGACCGACGAACTACTGCGTGCGCCCGAGGCGCCCGATCCGCGGGTCCGCGGCAGTTCCCACACCCACAACGACATCACGTACTGGCCGCTCACCCGCCAGGCAGCCGCGGGCGGCCTGCACGCCTTCAAGATCCGCATCGCCGCCAAGCGCCGAAAACCGCCCGCCGAGTTGCCCGTTCACGAGGGCCAGGACTGGACCTATGTGCTGTCCGGCCGGATGCGGCTCATTCTCGGCGAGCGCGACTTCGTCATCGAACCGGGCGAAGCCGTCGAATTCAGCACGTGGACACCGCACTGGTTCGGTGCAGCGGACGGACCGGTGGAGGCCATCATGATCTTCGGCATGCACGGCGAGCGCCTGCATCTGCACGAGTGACTACAGATACGACGTCTCGTTCACCAGGCGGACCGACGACGCTCCGTCCGGATAGAACTCGGCGATGGACAGCGACGCCAGATCCAGGTGCAACCGGTACAGGATGCCCGGACCGGCGTCGAGCGCCAGCCGCAGCAGCGTCTTGATCGGCGTCACGTGCGACACCACAAGCACCGTTTCGCCTGCGCGTTCGGAGATGATCCGAGCCTGGACCCGCTGCACCCGCTCCGCGACACTGTCGAAGCTCTCGCCGTCCGGCGGCGTGACGCTGGTGTCGCGCAACCACTTTCGGTGCAGCTGCGGATCACGCTCGGCGGCCTCCATGAAGGTCAGGCCCTCCCACTCACCGAAGTCCGTTTCGATCAGGTCGTCGTCGACGGTGACGTCGAGTCCCAGCGCCTTGGCCGCCTTCGCCGCGGTGTCGTAGGCACGTTGCAGCGGCGACGTGATGACCGCGGCGATGCCGCCTCGCTGTCCGAGATACTCGCGCGGCGGCCTCGGCCTGGCCGCGGCCGACCTCGGTCAGCGCCGGGTTTCCGCGGCCGGAATACCTCCGCTGCGTGGACAATTCAGTCTGCCCGTGCCGCAGCAACAGGAATCGAGTCGGAGCACCGCGTGCGCCGGTCCAGCCCGCAGGCGAGGCCGGTGTTTCGGTGATCTTGACGGCCTTGTCCGACTCACCGGCTTCGGACTGCTCCAACTTCGGCCGCGGCGTCCATCGCCTCGTTGGCCAGCCGGTCGGCATGGGAGTTCTCGGCCCGCGGGATCCAGGTGTAGCTGATCCGGTCGAACTCGTGCGGCCAGCGCCATCGCCTGCTTGATCAGCGCTCTTCAGATCGGGATGTTTGACCTGCCAGCGGCCGGACATCTGCTCGACGACCAGCTTCGAGTCCATCCGCACGTCGACCTCGGTGGCGCCCAGCTTGGCCGCTTCCTCGAGTCCGGCGATCAGACCGCGGTACTCGGCGACGTTGTTGGTGGCATGCCCGATCGCCTGCTTGCTCTCGGCCAGCACCGTCTCGCGGTCGGCCGTCCACACCACCGAGCCGTATCCCGCGGGCCCGGGGTTGCCGCGGGACCCGCCGTCGGCCTCGACGATCACCTTCACTGGGCGCCGTCCTTGACCCGCAACAGGATTGCGCCGCATTCGGGGCAGCGCAGCACCTCGTCGTCGGCCGCGGCGGAGAATGCGGGCGAGCTCGCCGCGGTCGATCTCGATCCGGCACGCCCCGCAGCGACGGCCCTGCAGCCGCCCCGCGCCCGCGCCACCGTGCGCGCGCTGGCGTTCGTAGAGCGCCACCAGATCGGGGTCGAGCCCTGCGGTCAATTCGTCGCGCCGCGAGACACTTTGGTGCCGCGCCTGATCGATCGCGGCAAGCGCGTCGTCGCGCGCCCGCTGCGCCTCGGCCAGCTCGCTTTCCAGCCCGTCGATCTTGGTCGAGCTCGTCGTCCTGCTCGGTCTGCAGCTCCTCACGACGCTCCATCACCTCGAGCAGCGAGTCCTCCAGGCTGGCCTGGCGACGTTCCAACGTCTCGAGTTCGTGCTGCAGGTCGGCCAGCTGCTTGGCGCTGGTGGCTCCCGCCTCGAGCATCGACCGGTCCCGTTGCTCGCGGCCCCGCACCGCGTCGATCTCGGACTCGAACTTCGCGATCTCGGCGTCCAGATCCTCGATCGCGAGCCGCAGCGACGCGAGCCTGTCGTTGGCCTCACGGTGCTCGGCCTGGACCTGCTCGAAGCGCTGCTGTTCGGCCAGATGACCGGCACGGTGCTCGATCCGGCTCAGCTCGGCATCGAGATCTGCCAGCTCGAGCAGCGAACGCTGTTGGACGACTTCAGCTTTCATAAATCATTTCTCTCGATGTTCCATGGATCGGTGCGGATGGCGGACACCCGCACCGGTAGCGAGTCACCGAAGTGGCCGCGGAGCAGCCCGGCCGCCTGATTGCACCACGGGAAACTCGCTGGCCCAGTGTGCGACGTCGATCAGCGCGACGTCGGAGCGTCGGCGATGTTCGTCGGCGGGATGGTGCCGCAGATCGGCGGTGACGTAGGCGTCGACTCCTGCGCCCGCGACGATGTCCAGCAGCGAGTCGCCCGCGCCCCCGCACACCGCAACCCGCGACACCTCGGCGTCGTCCTCACCCGACGCGCGTATCCCCCACGAGGTGCCCGGCAGGGCGTCGTGCACGCGAGAGACGAACGCCGCCAGAGTCTGCGGCGTGTCGGCAGAGTGCCGATCCGACCCAGCCCGACGTCGGCGGGAACGGGCACCAGCGCGAAGATGTCGAAGGCCGGCTCCTCGTACGGGTGCGCGGTCCGCATTGCCGCGACGACATGACCGCGCAGCCGGGCGGGTGCGACGATCTCCACGCGATCCTCGGCAACATGTTCGACGGATCCGACGGCTGCCGATCGTCGGCGATGCGCCCGCCTGAGGCAGGAACTGTCCGGTACCCGTGACACCCCAGCTGCAGTGCGAGTAGTCACCGATGTGCCCTGCACCCGCGGCGAACATGGCCTCGCGAACCGCGTCGGCATTCTCTGCGGGTACGTAGACCACCCACTTGTCCATGTCCGGTCCGCCCACCGCGGGAGCCAGCACCTCTTCCACGGACAGTCCCAGCGCCTCGGCGAGCGCGTCGGACACTCCGGGCGATGCGGCGTCGGCATTGGTGTGTGCGGTGAACAGCGCTTGCCCACCGCGGATCATCCGGTGCAGCAGCGCGCCCTTGGCGGTGCTCGCCGCGACCGTGTCGACGCCGCGCAACAGCAGCGGGTGATGGGCGAGCAGCAGCCCGCGGTCGGGCACCTCGTCGACGACGGCAGCGGTGGCGTCGACCGCGATCGTCACGGAGTCGACGTCGTCGGCCGGATCGCCGCAGACCAGGCCGACCGAGTCCCATTCCTGCGCCAATTCCGGGCGGGTAGGCCGCCTCCAGCACGTCGATGACGTCAGACAGCTTTGGGCTTGCCACATCACGACCCTAGTGCGCCGTCGGAGACAATGGATGCGTGACGACCCTGGATGACACCGCGGCGGCGACCCGGCCGCAGCTGGTGATCTTCGACCTCGACGGCACCCTGACCGACTCGGCGCAGGGCATCGTCTCCAGCTTCCGTCACGCTCTCGGCGAGATCGGCGCCCAGGTGCCCGATGGCGACCTGGCCGGCCGCATCGTCGGTCCGCCGATGCACCATACGCTCAGCGCGATGGGTCTCGGCGACGACGCCGACGCCGCAATCGCGGCGTACCGCGCCGACTACTCCACCCGCGGCTGGGCGATGAACGGCCTGTTCGACGGCATCCCGCGCTGCTGGCCGACCTGCGAGCCGCCGGTGTGCGGCTGGCGGTGGCCACATCGAAGGCCGAGCCGACCGCGCGCCGGATCCTCGAGCACTTCGGGCTCGACGGCCATTTCGAGGTGATCGCGGGCGCCAGCCTGGACGGTGTCAGGGCCACCAAGACGGATGTCATGGCACACGCGCTGGCCCAGCTCGTGCCGCTGCCCGAACGCATGGTGATGGTCGGCGACCGCGCCCACGACGTCGAAGGCGCGGCCGCCCACGGCATCGACACCGTGGTGGTCGGCTGGGGCTACGGTCAGGCCGACTTCGACAAGCCTGCCGCCGTCGCCGCGCTGGCCCACGTGCCGACGATCGACGACCTCCGCGAGGTGCTGGGTGTCTGAGCCGCTGCACGTCACGTTCATCTGCTCGGGGAACATCTGCCGCTCGCCGATGGCGGAGAAGATGTTCGCCCATCAGATCAGCGAGCGCGGCCTGGCCGACGAGGTGCGGGTCACCAGCGCGGGCACCGGCGACTGGCACGCGGGCGAAGGCGCCGACAACCGCGCGAACCGCGTGCTGCGCGAGCACGGCTATCCGACCGAACACCGGGCCCGGCGGATCAACGAGGACCATCTGTCGGCCGACCTGGTGGTGGCGCTGGGCCGGAACCACGAGCGGATCCTGCGCGACATGGGCGTCGCGGCCGCCCGGCTGCGGATGCTGCGGTCGTTCGACCCCCGCTCGGGCGCACACGCACTC
This sequence comes from uncultured Actinomycetota bacterium, assembly GCA_963813275.1. Classification (GTDB taxonomy): domain Bacteria; phylum Actinomycetota; class Actinomycetes; order Mycobacteriales; family Mycobacteriaceae; genus Mycobacterium. Next base: position 2,626,543 of record CAWEYH010000014.1, read on the forward strand.
GACGTCGACGACCCGTATTACGGCACGCACGAGGACTTCGAAGACGTCTTCGCCGTCATCGAGGCCGCGCTTGCCGGGGCTGCACGAGTGGGTGGACGAACAGTTGTCCGGTCGCGGAATCGCCAGCTGATGAAGCGACTGGCGTTCCTGTTTCGGCCGCAATGGCTGGCGTTGATCGTCGTCGTCATCGCATTCGCCTACCTGTGCTTCACCGTCCTCGCACCGTGGCAGCTCGGCAAGAACACGAAGACGTCGCGTGAGAACGGCCAGATCTCCCGCTCGCTGACGGCGGAACCAGTCCCCGTGACGAGCGTTCTGCCACAGCAGGATTCGTCGGCACCCGACGAGCAATGGCAGCGGGTGACGGCCACCGGGCACTATCTGCCCGACGGGCAGGTGCTGGCGCGGCTGCGGGTCGTCGAGGGTGATCCCGCATTCGAGGTGCTGGTGCCGTTCGCCGTCGACGGCGGCCCGACCGTGCTCGTCGACCGCGGATACGTCAAGCCCGAGCAAGGCTCCCGGGTGCCTGCCTTCGCGCCACCGCCCACACAGACGGTCACGATCACCGCGCGGCTGCGCGACTCGGAACCCGCCGCCGAGGGCAAGGCGCCGTTCCGCCAGGATGGGGCGCAGCAGGTGTACGCGATCAACACCGCCCAGATCTCCTCGCTGGTCGGAGTTCCGTTGACCGGGTCCTACCTGCAGCTGGTCGAGAATCAGCCGGGCGGGCTCGGCGTCATCGCCCTGCCGCATCTCGACGCCGGGCCCTTCCTGTCCTACGGCATCCAGTGGATCGCGTTCGGCATCCTGGCCCCGATCGGGTTGGGCTACTTCGTGGTTTCGGAGATCAAGGCACGCAGACGCGAGAAGGCGGCCGAGCGGAGCCGCACGCCGAATGCCCCACTCACCACCGAGGAGAAGCTCGCCGACCGCTACGGCAAGCGGCGCTGACCGCCGCCGTCGTCGACACCGCGCTGACAAGCTGCACGACCCGCGAGAGCCGCACGGCCCGAACGAGATCGGAGATCTCCGGCGCGGGCCCGTCGCCGAGCGTCGGGCGGATCTCCAGCTGGTGCGCGTATTGCGTGGGTCCGCCGAGCCGGACACCCAGCGCCCCCGCGAACGCCGCCTCGACGACGCCCGCGTTCGGGCTCGGGTGTCGGACGGCGTCGCGCCGCCAGGCCCGCAATGCGCCAACAGGTGACCCGCCCACCACGGGCGCGCAGATCGCCACCAGCACACCCGTCACGCGGGCGGCGACGAAATTCAGCCCGTCATCGAACCGCGCTGCCGCCCAACCGAATCGCTGATACCGCGGTGAGCGGTTGCCGATCATCGCGTCGAGCGTGTTGGCGCCTCGGTAGACCAGCAGGCCGGGCACGCCGCCGACCGCGGCCCACAGCAGTGGGGCCACCTGCGCGTCGGAGGTGTTCTCGGCCACGGACTCCACCGCCGCGCGGACGAGCCCGTCGGCGTCAAGGGCGGCCGGGTCGCGTCCGCACAACGACGGCAGCAGCCGCCGGCGCTGCATCGACGTCGGCGCGGGACAGCACGTCGGCCATCCGCGCGCCGGTGCGAGCCAGCGACGTGCCGCCGAGCGCCACGAATGTCGCCACCGCCGTGATCACGGCCGTCCATGCCGACCCCCGCCGCGCGGCGGCCCGCTCCCCCACGACGCCTGATGACTGCCAGCGCCCCGAGCAGTGTCGCCGTATGGGCTGCACCCGCCCGACGGTCGTCGGCGTAGGTGACGCGCTCGAGGCCGGCCGCGGCGCGGCCGAACAGCGCGACCGGGTGCCCGCGCTGAGGATCGGCCGAGCGCCAGGTCGGCCAGGTACCCGGCCGCGATGCCTGCCGCGCGGCCGGCACACATCGAGGCAAACACGCTGCGAGCGTCTCACAAAGTGATGTACTCGAATCATGAGGCTGGGCCCACCGCGGCGGCCGACCCGTGTGGTCGATTTGATCAATCCTGCGGCTGCGCTGGCCCCCGCGGCCAACGTCATCATGCAGCTGTCCCTGCCCGGCGTCGGCTACGGCGTGCTGGAAAGCCCTGTCGACAGCGGCAACGTCTACAAGCATCCGTTCAAGCGGGCACGCACCACCGGAACCTACCTCGCCGCGGCCACGCTGGGGACCGACGCCGATCGCGCGCTGATCCGCGCCGAGGTCGACAGGGTGCACGCCCAGGTCCGCTCCAACGAAGTCAAGCCCGTTGTCCTACAACGCCTTCGACCCACGGCTGCAACTGTGGGTGGCCGCGTGCCTTTACCGGTATTTCATCGACCAGCACGAGTTCCTCTACGGTCCGCTCGACGACGAGTCCGCCGACGCGATCTATCAGGACGCCAGGAAGCTGGGCACGACGCTGCAGGTCCGCGACGACATGTGGCCGGCCGATCGCGTTGCGTTCGAGGAGTTCTGGAAGCGCACACTCGACGAGCTGAACATCGACCCGCCGGTGCGCGAGCACCTGCACGGGGTGGCGGCGATGGCGTTCCTGCCCACCCCACTGCGCATGCTGGCGGGCCGCTTCAACCTCTTCGCCACCAAGGGCTTTCTGCCGCCGGAATTCCGTGCGCTGATGAAGATGCCGTGGTCGGCGACGCAGCAACGGCAATTCGACTGGTTGTTGAGCGCGTTGCGGATCGCCGACCGGGTCATCCCTCGTGACGTGTGGATCCTGGGATTCCGAATGTACTTATGGGACATGCGTGCTCGCGCCCGGCGCGGAAAGCGCGTGGTCTAGTCAACCGGCCAATTCGAGAGTGAGGGACCAATGGCGGTACTCAATCACGTGGCAGTCACCGTGCGTGACATCGACGCAAGCACCCCCTGGTATCAGGCACTGTTCGACACCGACCCGGTGCTCGACGAGCACACCGACGCCGGATTCCGGCACGTGGTGTGGGCCTTCGCCGACGGCACCCTGTTCGGAATCCACCAGCACGATCGGCCCTTGGAAGGCGGCCGATTCACCGAGTTCCAGGTCGGGCTCGACCATGTCGGCTTCGGCTGCGCCGACCGCGCGGAGTTGGAGACGTGGGTCGGCAAGCTGAACGAACTCGGCATCGACCACGGCGGCATCGTGGACGCCCACTACGGCTCGGGCCTGAGCTTCCGCGACCCCGACGGGATCGCGCTCGAGTTCTTCGCTCCGCCCGCCTCGTAATTCGGCATTTCGGGCCATAGGCGTCCTATCCTGTGCGGATGACGGCCGTGGCGGCATGCCGTACGTGTGGTGTCGAACCCCTCGAGAACGCCCGGTTCTGCCACGGCTGCGGCGCACCGCTGGCTGAGGCCAAAGTCCACGCGGAGTACAAGCAGGTCACGGTGCTGTTCGCCGACGTCGTGCACTCGATGGACATCGCGGCGGCCGTCGGAGCGGAGCGGTTACGCGAGATCATGGCCGACTTGGTGGACGGCTCGGCGGACATCGTCGCACGCTACGGCGGAACAGTGGACAAGTTCACCGGCGACGGGATCATGGCGGTGTTCGGTGCACCGGTCGCCCTCGAGGACCACGCGGTGCGGGCATGTTTGGCCGCACTGGAAGTCCAGCAACGGGCGGCACAGCTGGCGGCGGAGGTTCACCGCAAAGACAACATCGACTTCAGGCTGCGGGTCGGCCTCAATTCGGGAGAGGTCATCGCCGGCGACGTCTCCTCTCGCGCAATGGGTTACACCGCCGTCGGCGAGCATGTTGGACTGGCACAGCGGATGGAGTCCGCCGCCCCGCCGGGCGGCGTCATGCTGAGCGAGTCCACCGCACGCTTGGTGCAGCATGCCGCTGTGCTGAGCGATCCGGAGACGGTGCACATCAGGGGGTCCGACCTTCCGGTGCCCGCTCGACGACTGCTCGGCATGGAGACGCCACATGCGACCGTCGTGCGCGGTGAATCGCCTCTGGTGGGCAGGCGCTGGGAAATCGCAGCGGCAGAGGCGAACTTGGACCGTTCGATCGACGGCGACGGCGCGGTGGTAGCCCTGGTCGGTCCGGCCGGAATCGGCAAGAGCCGCGTCGTACGCGAGATCGCGGCGACGGCAGCGGGCCGCGGTGCAGAGATTTTCTGGGCGTTCTGCGAATCCCACACCAGCGACATCGCCTTTCACGTGGTTGGGCGGCTTCTCGGCGCCGTCGCCGGCCTGCCGAACCTTGACGCCGACGCTGCGCGGCACCGGCTGCGGACCCGGTTCGAAGACGCAGACGAGCAGGACCTTGTCCTCCTCGACGACCTGCTGGGTATCCGTGATCCTGAAACACCCTTGCCGAACATCGACCCCGATGCGCGTCGTCGGCGGCTGTCCGCGTTGATTCGGGCTGCCGCCATCGCCCGCGAGACTCCGGCCGTCTACATCGTCGAGGACGTGCACTGGATCGACGACGTGAGCGACTCGATGCTCACCGATTTGTTGACGGTGATTCCGCAGACGCATTCGATGGTCCTGCTCACCCACCGCCCGGAGTTTCGCGGAGCACTGACCCGGGTTCCCGGCGCACAGACGTTGACGCTTGCTCCACTGAGCAACACGGAATCGGCCGCGCTGACCACCGATCTGCTGGGGTCTGATCCGTCGGTGAAAGATCTGACCGACATGATCGCGGCACGGGCGGCGGGCAACCCGTTTTTCGCCGAGGAGATCGTGCGCGATCTCGCCGAACGTGGCGTGCTCGTAGGACACCGTGGCGCGTATGTATGTCAATCGGACGCCGGCGAAATCAGCGTGCCCGCAACGTTGCAGGCCACCATCGCCGCCCGCATCGACCGCCTCCCCCCGCCAGCCAAGCGCACATTGTGCGCCGCGGCGGTGATCGGCATGCGGTTCGACACCGAGCTGTTGACGGTCATGGGCGTCGACCCCGCGGTGGAGGCGCTGCTGGCTGCCGAGTTGATCGATCAGGTGAGGTTCACCGGTCATGCCGAATTCGCTTTCCGTCATCCACTCATCCGAACGGTCGCGTATGAATCACAGCTCAAGGCCGATCGCGCAGTACTGCATCGCATGCTCGCGAATGCCATTGAGTCGCAGAACGAGTCCGACGATGAGAACGCCGCGCTGATCGCCGAACATCTCGAGGCCGCGGGCGACGTACGTGCCGCATACGGATGGCACATGCGTGCCGCAGCCTGGTCACAGGGGCGCGATATCGCTGCGGCAGTGGCGAGTTGGGACCGAGCGGCGCGGCTAGCCGACCTGCTACCCGCGGGCGAGACCGACTGTTTGGCAATGCGTATTGCTCCTCGAACACTGTCGTGCGCGAACGGCTGGCGGATCGATGAACCGATCGCGGGTAAGCGCTTCCAGGAAGTCGCGGACCTCTGTGCCGCAGCCGACGACAAAGCTTCGGTAGCCATCGCCACATTTGGTTTGTTGGGTGAGCACGTGAGGAAAGGGCGCGTGCACGAGGCGTCCCGACTGGCGAACGAATACATGGCGCTTATCCAGTCGATCGGTGACCCCGCGTTGATCGTCGGGCTCAGTCTCGGCCCCGTTTCGAGCAAGATGTTGACCGGCGAGATGGCAGATGTGCTGCGATGGACCGACGCGGTCATCGATCTGGCCGAGGGTGACGGTGCAATGGGCGGCTACCTATTGAAATCTCCCTTGACGGTGGCACTCTCAATGCGATGTTCAGCCCGCTGGTGGCTGGGGCAAGACGGATGGCGAGATGATCTCACCCGTGCGGTAACGATGGCGCGCAACGCCGAACCGATTTCGCAGGCAATGGTCGTCGCCTACACCTACGCCAATGCGATCTCGTGCGGTGTCATTGCCGCCGACGCCGACGCACTGCGCGACATCGACGAGGCGCTTCACAGCGCTCAGCAGTCGGCCGACGATCTCGCCCTTGGCCTGGCCCTGTATACGAAGGCCTATGCGCTGTTGAAACATGACTCGTCGCAGCGGGATCGCGCGGAGAGCCTGCTTCGGCAAGTTCGCGAAAGGGCGGCCGACGGCCGGTTCAATGGCTGGCTGGTTTCGGTCGTCGATGTCAGCCTCGCCGACGAGATGGTCAGGCGGGGTGACCGGGGCGCGTTGACCCTTCTCAGGACCAGCACCGACGCCTTGTACAGCAGTGGACTGCTCGGGTACTGGCTCTGGGCTGAAGGCGTCCTAGTGGGGGCTCTGCTGCAGGGCGGTACTGACAGCGATGTTGCGGAGGCTCGAGATGCGGTCGACCGTTTGGCCGCCCAGCCCGCGATCAACGGATCGGCGTTCTTCGACCTCGTTCTGATGAGACTGCGAGCGCTGCTGGCCCGGGCCCGCGGCAACGAGGTCGGCTACCGAGACTTCGCCGTCCGCTACCTCGAGATGGCGACATCGCTGGGCTTCGAACCACACATTGCGGCGGCCAAAGAAATGGTGGGCGCGGACGGTATCGAACCGCCGACCGCTGGTGTGTAAAGCCGAATCAGACTGTCGACCGCGTTTCATGAGGTGCCATCGCGTCCTGAAATGCCCAGGTCAGCGGGTCGTTCGCGTTCACCCTGTCTACGGAATTTCGGCCTGTGCCGGCGCGTCTTGGCACACTCTTGGCACAACGGGGGTTTGGTCTCTGGGCTACTCCATGAACGAGGAAGCAGAAAGCAGTCCACTCGTCAGGACCGAAGCACCACACATAGATTCGGCGGCATCCCCACCCTGTGTTGAATGCACAAGGTCCGCCAGTGTCGTCGACCTAGTTCTGGTCGCTACCGCCTTCGGAGGCTTCTGTCCGAAGACGCCGCCGCCTGATGTCGCTGTATTGCGCCGTGTAGAACAAGGCATCGCATGCGCCTTCACGGGTGGTCTGAAACTCCGCAAGCTGTGTTGAGGCGTCAACGCCAACCACCGCGCCGTAATCGTCGTACCTTACCGATACCGATCTTGTTTTTGCCGGGAGCTGGAAGGTGTCCGTGCGCGATCCGCTCTCGATTGTCGTTTCGAAGCCCAACTGCGTTGCTCGCGTTCTGATGATGTCGCGTTCCGAGCGCACCACGAGATCAATCTCATTTTCAGGCGTGCCAGTCTTGGAGACTATGAGGTCAAACGCCTTCGCCGCGATCTCGCCGCGACTTCGGGCGATGATCGATTGGTCGAGCTCCCTGACGTAAATTAGCCAGCCCACGTCGCTGCGGGTGACTTCCGCCTGAAACTGGGACAACTTCCTACCCCTCGCGCGGCCGCATATGTGTGTGCACAGAACATTACGAGCATTTCACAAATGCGATTGCCGGCAGGCGGTGCTTATTTCGACGACGTTGAGCTTCTGCTTTTCAGACGGAGTCTGGCTGACACCAACGTGGTTCAGCTGGTGATGCCGGCTGAGACACGTTGAACTGGGCAGCTTGGAGCTGTGGCCCCATGGATTACATCCGGCAGCTGCGACGACAAGCGCGAGAACTGTCAACACCAGTGGATTTAAGTCATGGACTTCCATCGAGTGGTTCGACAAGCACGTCAACTGCCGAGGAGCGCTGGTGACAACTTTTTGCCCAAGCCATCCGTTATCGGAATGTCCGCCCTGTTTGCTGAACCTTCTAGTCTCCACGCTGCCAGGACCAAGCGAAGCGTGTGGCCAGCCAGAACACGACCCGCGAAGGTCAGTTGTGAAGTTGTTGGGAGTGCGGCTGCCGTCACGATTGTCGTCAGATGTGTAGTCAGCGCGCCGCCGCCGGGCGCAACCCAAGAGCCGCGCGTGCGGGAGCGGCCGGTCCACCTAGCGTGATCGCTCCCAGTAGGGCCGAACGACCCTAGTAGCGGATCGTGCGGGAGTGGATCCTGAGAGGCTCCGCAGTGGTCGCGCCATATGCGATGCCAGCCGAGATGCGGCGGGAATGCTGCGGGAAGATAAGGGGCCACGACATGGGAGACACGCTTACCCAAGGACAAAAACTTGGGAAAGGGGAATCGCTCACCTCCAACAACGGTGCATACACGTTGACCCTGCAGGACGACGGCAACATGGTGCTCGCCGCGCGCGGGGACGCCGTGTGGTCGACCGCCACGAATGGTCAGGACGTGGTACGCGCAGAAGTGCAGGGCGACGGCAACTTCGTGCTCTACACCAGCGACAAGCCGGTGTGGAACTCTGGTACGAAGGGAAAGAAAGACGTCAAGCTCGTCCTGCAGGACGACCGCAACCTGGTGCTCTACGCTTCCGACGGCCCGGCATGGACGTCGAAGACCAACACCGACGCACCACCACCCCCGGCCCCCGAGGCGGCGGCTACGGAGGCTCCGGCTCCCGTCGCCGCCGAAGAGCCGATTCCACCGCCACCTCCTCCCGAACCGGCGCCTGAGGTACGGACCTACACGGTCGTCCCCGGTGACACCTTGTCGGCCATCTCGGAGCGTTTCTACGGTGACAGCAACAGGTATCAGCAGATCGCCGACGCGAGCGGGATCGCCAATCCCGACCTGATCCAACCGGGCCAGGTTCTGACGATTCCGTAGCCTTACCGACGTGCGTTCGGCCTGCCTTAGGGCCGGACGTACGTCGCGGGCGTTGAGCCTGCCGTTATCTGGTGGGCTGACGTGATCCTGGCGCGAACACCTCGACATCCACGCTGGTGATGGTCCCGGTGAACCGGAACGGGCGACGATCGAAGTAGTCCGGCGACACGGGTGAGCCGAGGTCCACGCCCACCCCGAAGGTCTCACTGGCGGTGAAGGCTGCCGGCACGGTTCTGGCGACCACCACCTTGCCGACCTCGCCGCCGTCGACCGTGAGTGCCACCGTCGCCGGAGCCATCGGCTGGGGCGAGGCAAAGGTGGTGTCGACGGTGATCACGTGCTCACCCGGAGGTATCGGCGTAGCGCTGCGCGCCTGAAAGCGGTCGATGATGAGCATGTTGTATTCGTAGACAAGGAAACCCGCATCCATGAACAGGGTGAGACCGCCGGAGAATCCGCCCAGCGAGTACAGCACGCCGCTCGCCGTTTCCGGAACTGTGAGCGCGACCGCGACGAGGCTGTCCTGTCGCCCCAAACCCGGCGCGGTGAACTCGGGCATCCGGGTGCAAGCGCCGTCGAATCGCCACTTCGTGTACGGGGACGCCACGCGATCCTCCGGATGGATGCGCAGCCACAACCCCGCTCCGATCGGCCACACCAGGTTGTCCCGCGACACCTCCTTGAACAGCGCCTTCAGCTCTTCCAACTTGTCGGGGTGGACGGCGGCGAGGTCATTGGCCTGGGAGAAGTCCTCATCGAGGTGGTAGAGCTCCCACGGCTCGGTGTTGGCATCCCAGGTGGCCAACCGCTGCGCCGTGCCCGGGGTGTCCCATGGCACGAAGGGCCCGAAGGCGCAGGCGAACCAACCGCCGGAGTAGATGCCGCGGCTTGCGCTGTTCTCGAAGTACTGCACCTTCTTGCGCGTTGCCTCGTCCGGACTGTCGAAGGTGTACGCCAGGCTGACGCCGTCCATGGGTTTCTGCTGGTGTCCGTCGACGACGCTTGGAGGCTGGATGCCGAGGATCTCGTAGATGGTGGGGACGATGTCGTTCACGTGGTGGAACTGGCTGCGCATGATGCCGTCGGCGGTGATGCGCCGCGGCCACGCCACGGCCATCGGGTTGCGGGTACCACCGAAGTGGCTGGCCACCAGCTTGGTGTGGTGAAACGGGGTGCTGCCCGCCCACGCCCAACCCGCGTGGTACATGTTGTCGGTCTTCGGCGTGCCGAGGGCATCGAGTCCACCGAGCCGCTCCAGCGCTGCCAGCTGTTCGTCGACCGTGACGGGAATGTTGTTCTGCGCCAACAGTTCGCTGATGCTGCCCTTCTGCCCCTCAGCACTCGAGCCGTTGTCGCCGAAGATGTAGAACACAATCGTGTTCTCGGTCTTGGCCAGTCGATCCAACTCGTCGAGGATCCGGCCGACCTGAACGTCGACGTGCTCCACGAACCCTGCGAAGACCTCCATCAGCCGTCGTTGGAATGGCCGTTGCGCTTCGGGGATGTCCCCCCACCCCTGCATGGTGTCGGCGCGCGGGGTGAGCTCGGCGTCGCTGGGGATCCAGCCGGATTCCTTCTGCCGGGCGAAGACCCGCTCGCGGTAGGCGTCCCAGCCGTCGTCGAACTTCCCCGCATACTTGTCCGCCCATTCGCGGAAGATGTGGTGTGGGCCGTGCGCGGCACCCGGCGCCCAATACATCAGGAACGGCCGATCGGGGGCGAAGGCTTCGTGGCGGCCCAGCCAGGAGATCGCTCGATCGGCCAGATCCTCTGACAGGTGGTAGGTCTCGTCGTGCGGGGGCTCGATCGGGTTGAGGTTCTCGTAGAGCCGCGGCTCCCACTGTGAGGTCTCACCCGCGATGAAGCCGTAGAAGTAGTCGAAGCCGTGCCCGGTCGGCCAACGGTCGAACGGGCCCATCGCCGTCGTCTGGGTTGCCGGCGAGTTGTGCCACTTGCCGAACGCGGCCGTCGCGTAACCGTAGTGCTGCAGGACTTCGGCGACCGTCGCGGTGTCCTTGCCGATCACTCCGGTGTAGCCGTCCCAGTCGACGGCGCGTTCGGCGATGGTGCCGGAATGTACGCGGTGGTGGTTGCGGCCCGTCAGCAGCGCTGCGCGGGTCGGCGAGCAGATCGATGTCGTATGAAAGGTGTTGTACGACAATCCGTCTTGCGCCACCCGCCGAAAAGCAGGCGTGTTGATCTCCCCACCAACCACGTCGGGCAGCCCGAACCCGACGTCGTCGAGCAACACGATGAGGATGTTTGGCGCATCCGGGGGCAGCCGACGGGCTTGTTCGCGACGCTGGTGGGTCGACTCGGCGAGCGTGAAGCCGGCGGTGCTGGCCGACGGGGTCGGCGGGAAGGGCAGTACCGAGCCGTCAGCCGGCGTGGTGTTCGTCATTGCGTTCCACTTCTATTCGGGCGTCGACACGACGCCGTAATCGGTGCCGATGCCAGTAGGCATAGACAAGCCCCACAACGACGTTGACGGCGATGTAGATCAGGACTGCGGCCCTCAGATTCTGGTCCGGATAGTTCGCCGCCGCCACCGCCAACGCGGTGCCGGGATGGCGGCACGCCGTCGAGAACGCAAGCACCGCTGAATGCTGCGGCTCCGGACCACCCAGCAGGTGGCCGACGGCAAACCCCGTCACGACGAACAGCGTGACGGCGAGCATGGTGCCGTTGCCGATGAGGCGCCAGATGTCCGGGGCCGCGACGGCGATCAGCACCGCGGCCGCGACAGGCATGAACACCTTGCCGGCTCGCTCTACCCGTTTGGCAACCGTGTCGGCGAACGAGCCTGCGACGGCCCGGGCCACCATGCCGACCGTCAGTGGCAGCAGGATCGATGTCGACACGACAACGGCTATCGTTCCGGGCGTCGCGACGTACGCACGACCGAACACTGCGCCGATCAATTGAACGGCGGGCGGGACCAGGACTATCGAGAGCAGGGCCAGCACGACCAACAGACCAAGCCCGTAGCGCTCGCCACCGCCGGCCTTCGCCTCGCGAGTCGGCAACAGGGGCGGCAGCGGCGAAATGGCGAGCGCCACCAACGCAATCTCCACAGTTGGCGTGAAGTCGAACCACCGGGCGAGCACGACAGCGACCGCCGGCATCACCACAAGGACAGCGATCAACGAACGCACCAGAAGTGCGGGGCGGCGGAACAGGTACAGCAGGTCGGCGAAGTCCGCCCTGAGTCCGTAGCCGAGGACGATGACGAACAGACTGACCTGGAACGCTACGACGACGAGCTGCTTCAGGTCCACGCCTCGCGTCCCTACTGCTTCGCGAGCGCGATCTTCATCTGGGCCTCATAGTCCTCGACGTGCTCGCCGCTGACATCGACGATAACCCGATGAATCCGGTCACTGAACCGGAACGGCGCTGCGTAATCCGATGTGACGGCTGATCCCGTGTCCGCCCCGACGAGCATCGCGCCGCCTTGCGCCAACCGTATCGGCGTCGTCACCGGAAGATCCCCATGACCGACCTCGTCGCCGTCGACGAAGAGGCGCACCCGGCCCGGAGTCCCCTTGCCGTTCTTCACATCTGGCTGCCCGGTCGGTTCGAACTCCACGCTGAGGAAGTGTCGGCCGGAAGGCACAGTGGTCTCCGACCTGACGTGGAAGATCTCTTTGGCGACGTAGTTGTGCGCAAAGCACAACAGTCCGCCCTGAACGTAGAACGTGATGCCTCCGTCATTGCCGCCCATGCTGAGCAGCACGCCCTCGGCTCCGTTTGCAGCATCGACCTCGGCGTTGATCGAATAGGGACGGTTGAGGATCTTGGGCGCCGCAGCAGCCGGAATCGACTGCGTGCCAGGGTAAAGCACGTAGCGATCGCGACTCTGGGCGATCTGCGGACGCTCCTCGGCGATTCGGGCGGTGGCACGGCTGTCGATGGGCAGGACGTTGTAGCGGCCTGCCTCGGTGTACCACATACCGATCATCGCGATCAGGTGCGCACGTTCCTGCTCCGCAAGGTTCGTCGTCTCGGCGTAGTCTTCGTCGACGTGGTACAGCTCCCAGCCGGTCGCGTCGAGTTCGGTCAGCATCTCTGCGGTGATGACGTCGCCGAACTTGCGCCCCGACTCGGCGAAAGATGTTCCCGGCCATGGGCACACCGCCCGCCAACCGTCGTGGTAGAGCGAGCGGTGGCCCAGCATCTCGAAGTATTGGGTGGTGCGTCGGGTCGGCGCCCCGGCATCGGCGAAGGTGTGGAGGAAGCTCACGCCTTCGATCGGGGACTGCGTCACCCCGGCGATGGTGCCGGGCGGATCGATGCCGAGAGCGTCGAGCACCGTCGGCACCATGTCGATGATGTGCGTGTACTGCGTCCTCGTTTCGCCGCGGGTTGCGATGCCTTGCGGCCAGCACACGATGAATGGGTCGGTGACACCGCCACGGTAGGTTTCACGCTTCCATCGACGGAACGGCGTGTTGCCCGCGTTGGTCCAGCCCCAGGGGAAGTGATTGAACACCGACGGACCGCCGATGTCGTCGATGTGCGCCAGGCCGTCCTCGACGGTGTCGGCGACATTGTTGAAGAACCGGCACTCGTTGACCGAACCCGTCGGCCCCCCTTCGGCACTGGACCCATTGTCGGACACGAGCATGATCAGGGTGTTGTCGTATTCGCCGAGCTCCTTCAGGAATTCGATGAGCTCACCGAGGTAGTGGTCGGTGTGCTCGAGAAACCCGGCGAAAACCTCCATCATCCGGGCGTACAGACGCCGCTCGTCTGCCGAAAGTGAGTTCCATTCCTGCACATCGGGATCGTGACGCGACAGCACCGTGTCGGCGGCCAGCAGTCCGAGGTTCTTCTGCTGCTCGAACACCCGCTCGCGGTAGACATCCCAACCATCGTCGAATTTCCCCGAGTATTTGTCGGCCCACTCCTTCGGTACATGGTGGGGCGAGTGCATCGCGCCTGGCGCGAAGTAGAGGAAGAACGGCTTGTCCGGCGCTACCTGCTTGGCGTCAGCGATCATTGCCGTCGCCTTCTCGACGAGGTCAGGGGTCAGGTGATAGCCCTGCTCGGGTGTGGTCTCGGGCTCGGTTTGCGAGTTGTCGCGCACCAGTTCCGGGTAGTACTGATGGGTGTCGCCGCCGAGAAATCCGTAGTACCGCTCGAAGCCTCGACCCAACGGCCAGCGGTCATACGGTCCTGCGGCGGTCATCGTCTCCTCCGGAGCGAGGTGCCATTTGCCGACGCAATAGGTGTTATAGCCCTGCGCCTTCAGGATCTCGGAGAGGAACCCGTTCTCGAAGGGGATGTAGCCGTCCGAGCCCGGGAACCCGGTGGACCCGTTGGTCAGACACGCCAGGTGATTCGAATGATGGTTGCGACCGTTGATGATGCACGAACGCGACGGCGAGCACAGCGCAGTGGTGTGCATGTTCGCGTACAGCAGTCCCTCTGCGGCCAACGCGTCGATGTTCGGCGTGGCGATCGGACTTCCATAGCAGCCGAGATGCCCAAACCCCATGTCGTCGATGACGATGAACAGGACATTCGGCGCGCCGGACTTGGCGCGTGTCGGGGCAGGCCATGCCGGTTCCGACTCAGCCGGCGTACGACCGATGATGCCGGTAAACGTAGTCCCCGGCCGATACTCGTTCAGGGCCATCGTCTTTCCCGTCGATTCAGTTCACGATCAGAGCCGCGGGCGCAGCTCAGCTGCTGGCACCGGCGCCCTCCTGCAGCTTGGCCATCACTTGGTCCAGGCTGAAGCTGGCCGACTCCTGCCGTTGCGGAAACTCAGCGAACGTCGCCAGCATCTCGCCGACATAAGCCTGTGCCGGTACGAGCATGTAGGCATGCGACAACAACCAGTCGTAGTAGGTGTTCGATGTCTGGTCGGCCCGCTCGTACGGATCGGTGCGCAGATTGAAGATCTTCGGCACGCGTAGTTCGGTGTAGGGCTCTGCCCAGATCCGCATCGTGCCTTGGCAGCGTTGCTCCAGGAAGACGAACTTCCAGTTGTCGAACCGCAGGGCCGTCAGATCGCCGTCGTCGGAGACGTAGAAGAAGTGCTTGCGCGGGCTCTCGTCGGTCTCACCGGTCAGGTACGGAAGCTGATTGTGGCCGTCGAGGTGCACCTTGTACGTCGTACCTCCGATATCGGTGCCCGTGTGAAGCTGGTCAGCGATATCGGGCACCCCCGCAGCGGCCAGCAGCGTGACGAACCAGTCGTTGTGGCTGACGATGCCGTCGAGCACCGAGGCCGCCGGGATTTGCCCCGGCCAACGGACCATCGCCGGAACCCGGTAAGCACCTTCCCAGTTCGAGTTCTTCTCGTTGCGGAACGGCGTCATGCCTGCATCGGGCCAGGAGTTCATGTGTGGGCCGTTGTCGGTGGAGTACATGACGATCGTGTTATCGGCGATGCCAAGTTCGTCGAGGGTGTCGAGCAGGCTGCCGACCAGATCGTCATGGTCCATCATCGTGTCGTGGTAGGTGGACTGCCAACGCCCCGAGCGGCCAACGCTTTCGGGCTTGGGGTGGGTGCGGAAGTGCATATGGGTCGAGTTGAACCATACGAAGAACGGGGTGCTTGCGTCGTGCTGGCGCCTGATGAAATCGACTGCCGCATCGCGGAACTCGTCATCCACGGTCTCCATTCGCTTCTTGGTGAGTGGACCGGTGTCCTCGATGCGTTGCGTGCCGTCTCCGTTCGCGTGGGTCCGTAATACCCCTCGCGGCCCGAACTTCTTGCGGAACTCCGGGTCCTTCGGATAGTCCGCTTCTTCGGGTTCCTCTTCGGCGTTGAGGTGATACAGGTTGCCGAAGAACTCGTCGAACCCGTGCATCGTCGGTAGATGCTCATCGCGATCACCCAGGTGGTTCTTCCCGAACTGCCCAGTCGCGTAGCCCTGCGCCTTGAGCGCCGTCGCGATGGTGGGGTCGGCTGCCTGTAGACCGATAGCGGCGCCCGGTAGGCCTACCTTGGTCAGTCCGGTGCGATAAGGGTTCTGACCGGTGATGAAAGCCGCACGGCCTGCCGTACAGCTCTGCTCCCCGTAGTAGTCGGTGAACAGCGCACCCTCGCGCGCGATGCGGTCGATGTTGGGCGTCCGATATCCCATCACACCGTTGCTGTAGCAACTCAAGTTGCTTTGACCGATGTCGTCGCCCCAGATGATCAGAATGTTCGGTTTGTCGGCCACTTGCCGCCCTTCCTTGGTAAACAGCCGAGCACTGACTCGGTGTCGAACACGCTTCGGCATCGCGTCCGTCCCCGGCTAGGGCCATTTGACATGACTTCGGTGAAATCCATGCCCCCGGTGCGTTGATGCAACGCCTAATGGCTAACTGGGCGCCCGTGCCGCGGGACACAAAGGGGCCAGGTCCGGCTTTACATCCCTGACCTGGGTCTTATCGCGGAGCTTCCGGGAACTCGTGCAGCCGCCGCGCGATCAGCCGGTTGTTGTCCGGGTTGATCGCGGTGACGCGCCAGCGGTTCCCGTTGTGCACCGGGTTCTGCTCGGCCGCGGGGTCTTCGGTGTTGCGCAGCGGGATGGTGGTGTCGTTTTGGCGGGTGATGATGAGGTCTCCGACCGCGATGCGGTGCGCGCGGGCCTCGGTGACGGTGGGCGCCTCAGCGCCGATTGGGCCTAGCACGCAATCGACCGGATGTGCGAACCCAGCTGGCACACTCTTGGCACAACGGGGGTTCGCCCGTCGAGCTCAATCGGATCGCGGAATTACGCTGACCTCTACAGACACTGGTGGGCGCGGACGGTATCGAACCGCCGACCGCTGGTGTGTAAAACCAGAGCTCTACCACTGAGCTACGCGCCCGTGCCGGTGCAGGCTACACGCCGATGACCTGCGACGGGAAATTCTCAGTCCGACTTCAGCGCCGCCAGCGCGTCCTTCCAGAGACTCTGGTCGCGCGCCTCCCCCGGCTGCTTCAGCTCGGCGAACTTGATGATGCCGGAGCGGTCGACGACGAACGTACCGCGGTTGGCAAAGCCCGCGTCGTCGTTGAATACGCCATAGGCCTGGCGACGGCGCCGTGCGGCCAGAAGTCGGACAGCACCGGGAACAGGAATCCGCTCTGCGTGGCCCAGACCTTGTGCGTCGGTGGCGGTCCCACCGAGATGGCCAGCGTGGCGGTGTCGTCGTTCTCGTACTCGGGCAGGTTGTCGCGGATCTCGTCCAGCTCGCCCTGGCAGATGCCGGTGAACGCCAGCGGGAAGAACACCAGCAGCACGTTCTTCCCGCCGCGGAAGTCGCCGAGGGTGACCGGCTGGCCGTTCTGGTCCTTGAGCGTGAAATCGGGTGCCTCGGCGCCGGTGTCGAGCACTAGCGCCTCCCCGCCGCCTTGGACCTCGGCTGCACCAGCCGGCTGGCACTCCAGTCGCCGAGGTTGGCCGACGAGGTCTGCATCAGCCCGGCCGTCGGCGCCGATTCGGCGATCTCGGCGGGCATCACGTGGCCCGGCTGACCCGTCTTGGGGGTCAGCACCCAGATCACACCGTCGTCGGCCAGCGGGCGTGATGGCGTCCATCAGCCGGTCGACCAGGTCGCCGTCGTCGTCACGCCACCACAGCATCACGACGTCGATGACGTCGTCGGCGTCCTCGTCGAGCAGTTCACCGCCGCACGCGTCTTCGACGTCGGCCCGGATGTCGTCGTCGACGTCGTCGTCCCAGCCCAGTTCCTGCACAACCTGATCTTTTTGGATGCCCAGCCGTTGGGCGTAGTTCGGGGCGTCCTCCGCCGCGACCACCGTCGGCCCTCCTTCTTCCTGCTCGTGCGTTCCGTCTATCGTCGCATGACGCGGGCATCCAGCAACGCCCGGCGCACCAGGTTCATCGATATGCCGCGTCGCACAGGTCCAGAGCGTGGGTCTTCACGTCGTTCAGCTTGCTCACCGCGGCGTTGAACTCGTCCGGTCCGTAGTTACCCGCGATGGCGGTCGCCACACCCCGTGCGGCGTCGACCCACGCGTTCAGAGCGTCCTTCAGATCCTGCGACAGCGGGTCGCTGATGCTTTGGGCCACCGTGTCGGCGCTGTGGTTGAGGGCGTCGGCGGCCGGTCCCTTCTTCGCCTGCGCGTCGGCGGAATTGGCATTGAACGCCTTGACGTAGTCGTTGACGGCGGTGATCGCGTCCACGCTGCTGGAGCTCAGCGCCTCGCACGAGGTGTGGACCGCCTCGCGTGTCAGCGACGCCTGGCGCTCGGATTCGCGCGCACTGGACGACGCGGCCGACTCCGTCATCGACGCCGAAACGGACGCCTTGTAGACGGGCGCGTCCGTGGCATTGACCGTCGGCGCGCCTTTGGTGACGGAGCTACATCCGACGACGATCATGGCGAGGACGGCCAAGCTGCCGACAACCAGCGCGACGATCCGCAGCTGCAGCGACCCGGTCACTCCTCCCATCCGCACAGTCTCCAGACGTTACCGGTTTGACCGGTGGCTCGGCGGTTCATTCCAGTAGCCACCACCGGCGGTGCATGTGGGGCACGATAGGTGGACGATAGGGGTTGTCGCACGACGTATACCTCCGACCGAGGAGTAGAAGTTGACCACCGAGTTCGCGCGCCAGGACCTGGCCCAAAACTCTGGCACCGCAGCCGAACCCGACCGGGTACGCGTGATCCGCGAAGGCGTGGCGTCCTACCTGCCCGATATCGATCCCGACGAGACCACCGAATGGCTGGAATCGTTCGACCAACTACTGGAACGGCAGGGGCCGGCGCGGGCCCGCTACCTGATGCTGCGGCTGCTCGAGCGGGCCGGCGAACAGCGAGTGGCCATTCCTTCGCTGACGTCGACCGACTACGTGAACACGATCCCGACCGAACTGGAACCGTGGTTCCCCGGCGACGAGGAGATCGAGCGCCGCTATCGCGCCTGGATCCGGTGGAACGCGGCGATCATGGTGCACCGGGCGCAACGCCCGGGAGTCGGTGTGGGCGGGCATATTTCGACATACGCGTCCTCGGCGGCACTGTACGAGGTGGGCTTCAACCACTTCTTCCGCGGCAAGTCCCATCCCGGCGGTGGCGACCAGGTTTACATCCAGGGCCACGCTTCGCCCGGAATCTACGCTCGCGCGTTCCTGGAGGGGCGGCTGACCGCCGACCAGCTGGACGGCTTCCGCCAGGAACACAGCCACCCCGGCGGCGGCATCCCGTCGTACCCGCACCCGCGGCTGATGCCGGACTTCTGGGAGTTCCCGACGGTGTCGATGGGCCTTGGTCCGATGAACGCCATCTTCCAGGCCCGGTTCAACCACTACCTGCACGACCGGGGCCTCAAGGACACCTCCGACCAGCATGTCTGGGCGTTCCTCGGCGACGGCGAGATGGACGAGCCGGAGAGCCGCGGGCTGATCCAGGTGGCCGCCAACGAGGCGCTTGACAACCTCACCTTCGTGATCAACTGCAATCTGCAGCGGCTGGACGGCCCGGTGCGCGGCAACGGCAAGATCATCCAGGAGCTGGAGTCGTTCTTCCGCGGTGCGGGCTGGAACGTCATCAAGGTGGTGTGGGGCCGCGAGTGGGACACGCTGCTGCACGCCGACCGTGACGGCGCCCTGGTCAACCTGATGAACACCACCCCCGACGGGG
Organism: uncultured Actinomycetota bacterium; assembly: GCA_963813275.1. Taxonomy (GTDB): domain Bacteria; phylum Actinomycetota; class Actinomycetes; order Mycobacteriales; family Mycobacteriaceae; genus Mycobacterium. The sequence goes on from CAWEYH010000014.1 coordinate 2,645,582, forward strand.
ACTACCAGACCTACAAGGCCAACGACGGCGCCTACGTGCGCGACCACTTCTTCGGCCGCGACCCGCGCACGAAGGCGTTGGTAGACAAGATGTCGGACACCGAGATCTGGAATCTCAAGCGCGGCGGGCACGACTACCGCAAGGTGTACGCGGCTTATCGTGCCGCCACCGAGCACAAGGGCCAGCCGACGGTGATCCTGGCCAAGACGATCAAGGGCTACTCGCTGGGCGCCCACTTCCAGGGCCGCAACGCCACCCATCAGATGAAAAAGCTTGCGCTGGAGGACCTCAAGCAGTTCCGCGATGCCATCCGCATCCCGATCAGCGACGAGGAGCTGGACAAGAACCCGTACCTGCCGCCCTACTACCACCCGGGGCCGGATGCACCCGAGATCCGCTACATGCTCGACCGGCGCCGGACGCTGGGCGGTTTCGTGCCGGAGCGGCGGACGAAGTCGAAGGTGTTGACGCTGCCTGGCCGCGACATCTACAAGGCGCTCAAGAAGGGCTCGGGCAACCAAGAGGTCGCGACCACGATGGCCATGGTGCGCACATTCAAGGAACTGTTGCGGGACAAGCAGATCGGGCCGCGCATTGTGCCGATCATTCCCGACGAGGCCCGCACCTTCGGCATGGACTCGTGGTTCCCCAGCCTGAAGATCTACAACCGCAACGGCCAGCTGTACACCGCCGTGGACGCCGACTTGATGTTGGCGTACAAGGAAAGTGAAATCGGCCAGATCCTGCACGAAGGCATCGACGAGGCCGGCTCGACCGCGACGTTCACGGCGGCGGGCACGTCGTACGCGACGCACAACGAACCGATGATCCCGCTCTACATCTTCTATTCGATGTTCGGGTTCCAGCGCACCGGCGACGGGCTCTGGGCGGCCGCCGACCAGATGGCCCGCGGCTTCGTGCTTGGCGCCACGGCCGGCCGGACCACGCTGGTCGGTGAGGGACTGCAGCACGCAGACGGCCACTCACTGCTGCTGGCGGCCACCAATCCGGCCGTGGTGGCCTACGACCCGGCGTTCGCCTACGAGATCGCCTACATCGTGGAAAGCGGCTTGGCCCGCATGTTCGGCGAGAACCCGGAGAACGTCTACTTCTACATCACGATCTACAACGAGCCCTACCGGCAGCCCGCCGAACCGGAGGGCCTCGACGTCGAGGGCTTGCTGCGCGGCATCTACCGCTACCGACCAGCCCCGGAGCAGAAGTCGAAGCAGGCGCACATCCTGGTGTCGGGAGTGGCGATGCCATCGGCGATTCGGGCCGCCGAATTACTGGCCGAGGAATGGGACGTGGCGGCCGACGTGTGGTCGGTGACGAGTTGGGGCGAACTCAACCGCGAGGGCGTGGAGATCGAGAAGGAAAAGCTGCGCCACCCCGATCGCCCGGCACGGGTGCCCTACATCAGCCAGGTCCTCGCCGATACCCGAGGCCCGGCGGTGGCCGTTTCGGACTGGATGCGCGCTGTGCCCGAGCAGATCAGGCCGTGGGTGCCCAACACCTACGTCACGCTGGGCACCGACGGCTTCGGGTTCTCCGACACCCGTCCCGCCGCGCGGCGCTACTACAACACCGACGCCGAGTCGGTGGTGGTGGCGGTGCTGGAGGCGCTGGCCGCCGACGGTGAGATCGACAAGTCGGTCGCCATCGAGGCCGCCAACAAGTACGAGATCGACGACGTGCTTGCCGCGCCGGAGCAGACCTCAGACCCCGGCGTGGCCTGACCGCGGCGGCCCCTTGGAGGAATCTGCCAGAAATATGGCGTAGCTTTTAGGGATGCCCGACAACCGGTTCGTTCCGCCCGCGTCCACGCTGGAGGTGCTGGAGACCGTTCCCGAATCGGTGCTGCGCCGGTTGAGCCAGTATTCGGGGCGGTTGGCCACCCAGGCGGTGCACGCGCTGGAGGAGCGGCTGCCGTTCTTCGCCGAACTCGAGGCGTCGCAGCGAGCCAGCGTCCAGCTGGTTGTGCAGACCGCGGTGGTCAACTTCGTGGAGTGGATGAAAAATCCCAACAGCGACGTCGGCTACACGGCGCAGGCATTCGAGGTGGTGCCGCAGGATCTGCGCCGTCGCATCGCGTTGCGGCAGTCCGTCGAGATGGTGCGCGTCACCATGGAGTTCTTCGAGGAAGTGGTGCCGCTGCTGGCCCGCTCCGAGGAGCAGTTGACCGCATTGACGGCCGGAATCTTGAGGTACAGCCGCGATTTGGCGTTCGCCGCCGCCACCGCTTACGCCGACCAGGCCGAAGCGCGGGGCGCGTGGGACACCCGGATGGAGGCCAACATCGTCGACGCAGTGGTGCGAGGCGACACCGGACCGGAGCTACAGTCCCAGGCCGCGGCGCTGAACTGGGACGCCACCGCACCGGCGACCGTCATCGTGGGTATGCCGCAGCCTGACCGCATCGACCTGGCCAGCGACGACGTCCACGACGTGGTCAACCGCCACGGGCGCGCGGCGCTTTCCGACGTGCACGGCACATGGCTGGTGGCGATCGTGTCGGGCCCGCTGAGCCTGACGGACCGGTTCCTCGCCGAACTGCTGGACGTATTCGCCGAGGCACCTGTCGTCATCGGGCCGACCGCGCCGACCCTGTCGGCCGCGCATTGGAGCGCCACCGAAGCGATCGCAGGGATGAACGCCGTCGCAGGCTGGACCGGTGCGCCGCGGCCTGTCGCAGCACGCGAGCTTTTGCCCGAGCGTGCGTTGCTCGGCGACGCCTCGGCCATCGCGGCCCTGGAAACTGATGTGATGAGGCCGCTCGGTGACGCCGGACCGGCCTTAACTGAGACGTTGGACGCGTATTTGGACTCCGGCGGTGCGATCGAGGCCTGCGCCCGCAAGTTGTTCGTTCATCCAAACACCGTGCGCTACCGACTCAAGCGCATCGCCGACTTCACGGGACGTGATCCGACCACCCCGCGTGATGCCTATGTCCTGCGAGTGGCGTCGACGGTTGGGCGCCTGACTAGGCAGGACCGCGCAGGGTAACAGATTTCGGGTGGATATCGATGGCGTCCCATCACATGCTCTTTTGTCGGGTCTCCACAAAAGAATAAGACGAGGTTCATAATCTCTTACACCGCGCAAAGTCGTCTTCACAGTGTTCTCTTAAACACGTGCTCGTTTTGCTTGCTCCCGGACAGGGATCGCAGACCCCCGGCATGCTCGCCTCCTGGCTCGAGCTGCCCGGCGCGGCTGACCGTATCTCCGCCTGGTCGCAGTCCAGCGGTCTTGACCTTGCGAAACTCGGCACCACCGCGACGGCCGAGGAGATCACCGATACCGCAGTGACGCAGCCGCTGGTCGTCGCCGCGACGCTGCTGGCCTGGGAAGAGCTGACCAAGCGCGGTCTGCTGGCCGGACGGGACTTCATCGCCGCCGGGCACTCGGTCGGTGAGATCGCCGCCTACGCGATCGCAGGCGTGATCTCCAGCGACGACGCCGTCGCGCTGGCCGCCACCCGCGGGGCTGAGATGGCCAAGGCGTGCGCACTCGAGCCCACCGGCATGTCCGCGGTGCTCGGCGGCGACGAGGCCGAAGTGCTGAGTCGCCTCGAGGACCTGGACCTGGTGCCCGCGAACCGCAACGCGGCGGGCCAGATCGTGGCCGCGGGCAGCCTGGCCGCCCTCAGCAAGCTGGCCGAGGATCCGCCTGCCAAGGCGCGGGTCCGCCAGTTGGCCACCGCAGGCGCGTTCCACACCCACTACATGGCGTCGGCCACCGACGGCTACTCCGCAGCCGCGGAGGGTGTCGCGACCGCCGAACCCACGGCGACCCTGCTGTCGAACGCCGACGGCAAGCCCGTCGCGTCCGCCGCGGACGCCATGGGCAAGCTGGTGGCCCAGCTGACCCGGCCGGTGCGCTGGGACCTGTGCACGGAGACACTCCGGCAATCGAACGTGACCGCGATCGTCGAGTTCCCGCCCGCCGGGACACTCATCGGGATCGCAAAGCGCGAACTCAAGGGGGTGCCGACGCTCGCCGTCAAATCCCCCGCCGACCTGGACGGGCTATCCGAGCTCTAAGGGCCTGATTCCCGGCGTCGTCGGGGACAGAACAACCGCATATCCAACGTAATTCGCAGTAACACAACAAATTAGAAGGAGCCATAGTGGCCGCCACGCAGGAAGAAATCATCTCCGGTCTCGCCGAGATCATCGAAGAGGTCACCGGCATCGAGCCGTCGGAGGTCACCCCGGAGAAGTCGTTCGTCGACGACCTGGACATCGACTCGCTGTCGATGGTCGAGATCGCCGTGCAGACCGAGGACAAGTACGGCGTGAAGATCCCGGACGAGGACCTCGCAGGCCTGCGCACCGTCGGTGACGTCGTCGCCTACATCCAGAAGCTCGAGGAAGAGAACCCCGAGGCTGCCGCCGCGCTGCGCGAGAAGATCGAAGCGGATCGCGCGTGACCAGGCCTTCCACTGCTAACGGCGGTTTCCCCAGCGTTGTGGTGACCGCCGTCACGGCGACGACATCGATCGCGCCGGACATCGAGAGCACGTGGAAGGGCTTGTTGGCCGGCGAGAGCGGCATCCGCGTCCTCGAAGACGAATTCGTCACCAAATGGGACCTGCCCGTGCGGATCGGTGGCCACCTGAAGGAGGCCGTCGACGACCACATGGGGCGGCTGGACCTGCGGCGTATGTCGTACGTCCAGCGGATGGCCAAGCTGCTCGGTGGCCAGATCTGGGAGACCGCGGGAACCCCCGAGGTCGACCCGGATCGCTTCGCAGTTGTCGTTGGCACCGGCCTGGGTGGCGGCGAGAAGATCGTCGAGACCTATGACCTGATGAACGAGGGCGGGCCCCGCAAGGTCTCGCCGCTGGCCGTTCAGATGATCATGCCGAACGGCGCCGCAGCGGTCATCGGCTTGCAGCTAGGTGCCCGCGCCGGCGTCATGACGCCGGTGTCGGCCTGTTCGTCGGGCTCGGAGGCCATTGCGCACGGGTGGCGGCAGATCGTCATGGGCGACGCCGACATCGCCGTGTGCGGCGGTGTCGAGGGCGGCATCGAAGCACTGCCCATCGCGGCGTTCTCGATGATGCGCGCCATGTCGACCAACAACGACGACCCCGAGGGCGCTTCTCGTCCGTTCGACAAGAACCGCGACGGATTCGTGTTCGGCGAGGCAGGTGCGCTCATGGTCATCGAGACCGAGGAGCACGCCAAGGCCCGCGGCGCTCAGCCGCTGGCCCGTCTCATGGGCGCAGGCATCACGTCGGACGCCTTCCACATGGTGGCGCCGGCCCCCGACGGTCTGCGCGCCGGTCAGGCAATGAAGCGGTCGATGGAGCTTGCGGGCTTGGACCCCAAGGACATCGAGCACGTCAACGCCCACGCCACGGCCACCCCGATCGGTGACACCGCAGAAGCCAATGCAATCCGGGTCGCCGGGGTGGAGCACGCCGCGGTGTATGCGCCGAAATCGGCGCTCGGCCACTCCATCGGGGCGGTCGGTGCGCTCGAATCGGTGCTGACGGTGCTGTCGCTGCGCGACGGTGTCATCCCGCCGACACTGAATTACGAGACACCCGATCCGGAGATCGATCTGGACGTCGTCGCGGGCGAGCCCCGGTACGGCGAGTTCAAGTACGCGATCAACAACTCGTTCGGATTCGGTGGACACAACGTGGCGCTCGCCTTCGGCAAGTACTGAGGCGTTGGGGGGGAAAGGAACCATCGCAGCGAAATGAGTGGGTTGGCTACGGGGAACGGGTTCCCCAACGTTGTCGTCACTGGCGTCGCCATGACGACTGCTCTGGCAACCGACGCGGAAGAGACGTGGAAGAAGCTTCTCGAGGGACAAAGCGGTATCCGCCTTCTCGGTGACCCGTTCGTCGAGGAATACGACCTTCCCGTTCGGATCGGCGGACATCTGCTGGAGGATTTCGACGGTGAGCTGACGCGGGTTGAACTGCGCCGGCTGTCGTACCTGCAGAAGATGTCGACGGTGATGAGCCGGCGCGTCTGGAAGAACGCCGGGGACCCCGATGTAAATCCCAAGCGGCTGATGGTGTCGATCGGCACCGGCATGGGATCCAGCGAGGAGCTGCTCTTCGCGTACGAGGGTATGCGGGCAAAAGGTCTGCGTGCGGTGTCGCCGCTGGCGGTCCAGATGTACATGCCCAACGCGGCGGCCGCCGCGGTCGGCCTGGAGCGTAAGGCCAGGGCCGGGGTTGTCACCCCGATCTCGGCCTGCGCGTCCGGTTCCGAGGCCATCGCTCACGCATGGCGCAATATCGTGCTGGGTGAGGCCGACGTCGCCATCTGCGGTGGCGTGGAGACGAAGATCGAGGCGGTGCCGATCGCAGGGTTTGCCCAGATGCGAATCGTGTTGTCCACCACCAACGATGACCCGGCCGGCGCATGCCGGCCGTTCGACAGGGATCGAAACGGGTTCGTGTTCGGCGAGGCGGGTGCGCTCATCGTCATCGAGACCGAGGAGCACGCGAAGGCACGCGGCGCCAACATCCTGGCCCGGCTGATGGGCGCCAGCATCACATCGGACGGCTACCACATCGTCGCGCCCGATCCCAACGGGGAGCAGGCCGGGCATGCCATGACCCGGGCGATCCAACTCGCAGGTCTCAAGCCAACCGACATCGACCACGTCAACGCGCACGCGACCGGCACCAGCGTCGGCGATGTCGCCGAGGGCAAGGCGATCAACAACGCCATGGGTGGCCACAAGCCGGCGGTCTTCGCGCCCAAGGGCGCGCTCGGCCACTCGGTCGGCGCGGTCGGCGCGGTCGAGTCGATCTTGACGATGTTCGCACTGCGCGACGGCGTCATCCCGCCGACGCTGAACCTGAAGAACCTGGATCCGGAGATCGACCTCGACGTCGTCGCCGGATCGCCGCGACCCGGCAACTACAACTACGCGATCAACAATTCGTTCGGATTCGGTGGGCACAACGTGGCGCTCGCCTTCGGGAAATACTGAAGCGCCCGACATCCGACCCCTACAGGAGGTTTCGATGACTATCACGGCCCCCGAGGCAGTCGGCGAATCGCTGGATCCCCGTGATCCACTGCTGCGCCTGAAGACGTTCTTCGACGACGATTGCACCCTCGAGTTCCTGCACGAGCGCGACCGGTCAGGCGTGCTCGCAGCCGCAGGCACAGTCAACGGTTTGCGGACCGTCGCATTCTGCACCGACGGCACCGTCATGGGCGGCGCGATGGGTGTCGAAGGTTGTGCGCACATCGTCAACGCCTACGACACCGCCATCGAAGAGCAGAGCCCGATCGTCGGCATCTGGCACTCCGGTGGCGCCCGACTGGCCGAGGGCGTCAAGGCGCTGCATGCGGTGGGCCTGGTGTTCGAGGCGATGATCCGGGCGTCGGGATACATCCCGCAGATCTCGGTGGTCGTCGGATTCGCCGCAGGCGGGGCCGCATACGGGCCCGCGCTGACGGACGTCATCGTGATGGCCCCGGAGAGCCGGGTGTTCGTCACCGGACCCGACATCGTGCGCAGCGTCACCGGCGAGGACGTCGACATGGCGTCGCTCGGCGGGCCTGACACCCACCACAAGAAGTCCGGCGTGTGCCACATCGTCGCCGACGACGAGCTCGACGCCTATGCGCGAGGCCGCAAGCTGGTCGGATTGTTCTGCCAGCAGGGCCATTTCGACCGCAGCAAGGCCGAGGCGGGCGACACGGACCTGCACGCCCTGCTGCCCGAGTCCGCTCGCCGCGCCTACGACGTGCACCCGCTCGTCGACGCACTGCTCGACTCCGATGTCCAGTTCGAGGAGTTCCAGGCCAAGTGGGCGCCGTCGATGGTGATCGGCCTCGGCCGGCTGTCCGGGCGCACCGTTGGCGTGCTCGCCAACAACCCGCTTCGGCTGGGTGGCTGCCTGAACTCCGAAAGCGCCGAGAAGGCAGCGCGTTTCGTGCGGCTGTGCGATGCGTTCGGAATCCCGTTGATCGTCGTGGTCGACGTGCCCGGCTATCTGCCCGGTGTGGACCAGGAGTGGGGCGGCGTCGTGCGCCGCGGCGCCAAGCTGCTGCACGCGTTCGGCGAGGCCACCGTCCCGCGGGTCACGCTGGTCACCCGAAAGATCTACGGCGGAGCCTACATTGCGATGAACTCGCGCTCGCTCAATGCGACGAAGGTGTTCGCGTGGCCCGACGCGGAGGTCGCCGTGATGGGGGCCAAGGCCGCCGTCGGCATCCTGCACAAGAAGAAGCTGGCCGCCGCGCCCGATGACGAGCGTGAGGCGCTGCACGAGGAACTGGCCGCCGAACACGAGCGGATCGCAGGCGGTGTGGATTCCGCCATCGAGATCGGCGTCGTCGACGAGAAGATCGACCCGTCGCACACCCGCAGCAAGCTGACGCAGGCACTGGCCGAGGCGCCCGCACGCCGCGGTCGGCACAAGAACATCCCGCTGTAGGCCGAATTCGCGACGACTTCGGTAAATCTTCGCTTCCGTAATGTGGGTTGAGGCCCATCTGGTCGGGGAATGCATAGGGCCCCGACCAAGGAGTGAGGAATGCACATGTTTGGCACCACCATTCGCCGCGGAGCCGCCGGCGTGCTCGCAGCCGGAGCGCTGGCAGGACTGACCGGCGCCATCGCGGTTCCGACGGCGTCCGCCGACGCCGACTGCACGGTGTCAGGGCTGAGCAACGCGATCGGAACCGTCGGGGCGCAGACCGGACAGTGGTTCGCCGGGCATCCAGACGCGAATCAGGCTGTCACGAATGCCGGCGCACAGGGCGGTGGAGCCGAGGCTGCGATTCGCAACTACTTCATCGCACATCCGTCGGAGTGGGCCGAACTGCAGCGCATCGCGCAGCCGCTGCGCACCCTGCGCCAGCAATGCGGGTCGAACGTGGCACCTGCGGACATCGCGCGGTTGTACGACGCAATGGCCTCATAGCCCAGTCCTCGCTTGTGGCGGGTGAACCCCGCGGCCGCCGTACTTTCAGCGCGATGTCGGTGCCTTGACGCCTGCGTGGGCGAGGCTCAGCGCGCACCTCCTGCGAGCAGTTCCTCCGCCGCGGTCAACACCGTGTCGCGGTCGGAGTCGACCAAACCGATACGGGTGCGCCGGTCCACGATGTCGTCGACGCTCAACGCGCCCTCATGCGAGACGGCGTATTCGAACTCCGCACGGATCACGTCGATGCCGTCGGCCACCGGATCGGTGGGTCGGTCGCAGGTGGCCGCGGCGATGACATTGGGCGCTTCTGCGCCAAAGCGCGCGACCAACGACGAGGGCAGGTCGGTGGGGACGCGAAGCGTCGCAACCGGATTGGACGGCGCACCGACGAGCGGCAGATTGCGCGTCCGACAGCGACCCGCGACCAGCCCCCGCAGATCGACCGCCTTGTCGAGAACATCCTCGGCCATGTAGCGATACTCGGTCAGCTTGCCGCCGATCACACTGATGACGCCCGACGGCGACTCGACGACCGCGTGGTCGCGCGACACGTCGGCTGTGCGCCCCTCTCCATTGTCGATCAACGGCCGCAGCCCCGCGTACGCACCGATCACGTCCTCACGGCCGAGCTTCGTGTCCAGCGCGGTGTTGACGGTGTCCAGCAGGAAACCGATCTCCTCCGAAGTCGGCTCGGGGACGTCTGGAATCGGACCGGGTGCGTCCTCGTCCGTCAGGCCGAGATACACCCTGCCCAGTTGCTCGGGCATGGCGAACACGAAGCGGTTCAGCTCGCCGGGGATCGGAATGGTCAGCGCCGCAGTCGGATTGCCGAACGACTTCGCGTCGAACACCAGATGCGTGCCGCGGCTGGGCCGCAGCCTGATCGAGGTGTCGACCTCCCCCGCCCACACACCGCTGGCATTGATCACCGCACGAGCTGTCACGTCGAAGGACTCGCCGGTCAGCTGGTCGGTCAGCCGCACCGACGTGCCGGTGGCCGCCGAGGCCGCAACCCGGGTCAGGATGATCGCGCCGTGCTGGGCGGCGGTACGCGCAACGGCGGCGACCAGGCGCGCGTCGTCGATCAGCTGGCCGTCGTAGGCCAGCAGACCTCCGCTGAGACCTTCGCGCCGCACGGCGGGCACCAGGTCGGCGGCTCGAGTCGCGGAGATGTGCCGTGACCGGGGCAGTGTCGAGGAGCGCGTGCCGGCAAGGCAGCGAAGCGCGTCGCCGGCAAGGAACCCGGTGCGCACCAATGCGCGTTCCGGTGTGCCCATCCCCGGTAGCAACGGCACCAGCTGGGGCATGGCGCTGACAAGGTGAGGGGCGTTGCGCGTCATCAGGATTCCGCGTTCGTTCGCGCTGCGCCTGGCGATGCCGACATTGCCGGTCGCCAGGTAGCGCAACCCGCCGTGCACGAGCTTGGAGCTCCAGCGGCTGGTCCCGAACGCCAGATCATGCTTCTCCACCAGGGCTACGGTCAGCCCGCGCGATGCGGCGTCGAGCGCGATCCCGGTTCCGGTGATGCCACCGCCGATCACGACGACGTCGAGCTGCTGGCCATCGGCCAGGGTCGCCAGCTCGCGGGTGCGGCGAGATGCGTTGAGGGCGGCCGAGTTCGTCATGGCTTCAGGTATCCGTTCAGTGAGTGGGCGAGTTCCACGGCGAGGGCGCCTGCGTCCAGGATCGGCTCGACGATCCGCGCGGACTGGATGGTCGACTGGGTGATGAGCAGACACATGGCGGCAAGCTGGCGCGGGTCCCCCGCCCGCACACTGCCGTCGCGCTGGGCCACCCGCAGCTCAGCGGCCACCGCGTCGATGAGGATCTGTTGGCTGGTGCCGAGACGTTCGGCGATGTACACCATCGCCAGTTCCGGAGCCGAATGAAGCACCGACATGACGACCTCGTCGTGCCGAAGCCGTTCTGCGACACCGACGATGCGATCCACCAGCGCTTCCCGCCCCCCGTTGCGGCTGGGCACGTCGCCCAGCACGCCGACGATCCGTGCCGTCAACAACGCCGCCAGCAGCGCGCGGGTGTCCGGCCAGCGCCGGTAGATGGTCGGCCTGCTCACCCCGGCCCGCCGGGCGATTTCGGCGAGTGTCACCCGGTCCACCCCGTACGCCAGTACGCAACTCGCCGCCGCATCGAGGATCCGGTCCCCGATGTCAGGAGCCGTGTCGTTACTGATTGACAACATATGTAATACTGTAACGCATGACTCGTCCGGATATGAAGTGGGATGCCTGGGGCGACCCGGCCGCCGCCAAGCCGCTCTCCGATGGGATTCGAGGGCTGCTCGAGCAAGCGCTCGGGGTCGGGGAAACCTCACTCGCCGAGCTCGAGCCCGACCAGGTGAAACTGCGGCCGTCGGCGCTGTCATCCGCTGACAGGGACGCGCTGGCCGACATCGTCGGCGCTGAGCACTGTGGCATCGGCGATCACGCGAGGCTGCTGCGGGCAGGTGGCAAGTCGACGCTCGACCTGCTGCGACGACGGGATCCCGGCGTTCAGGACGCGCCGGACGCCGTGCTGTTGCCTGGCGACGAAGACGAGATCGCCGCGATCCTGGGGCTGTGCGCACAGCGCAGCATCGCCGTCGTCCCCTTCGGCGGGGGCACGAGCGTGGTCGGCGGCCTCGACCCGTTGCGCGGTCAGTTCAAGGCCGTCATCTCGCTCGACCTCCGCAGGCTCGACGAACTGCACTCACTCGACGAGATCTCCGGAGAGGCCGAATTGGGCGCCGGCGTCACCGGACCGGACGCCGAACGGCTGCTCGGCGATCGCGGATTCTCGCTCGGGCACTTCCCGCAGAGCTTCCAGTTCGCGACGATCGGCGGGTTCGCCGCGACCCGGTCGTCCGGGCAGGACTCGGCGGGCTACGGCCGTTTCAACGACATGGTCCGCGGCCTGCGCGCAGTGACCCCTGCAGGCGTGCTCGACCTCGGTCGGGCTCCCGAGTCCGCGGCGGGTCCGGACCTGCGCCAGCTGTTGATCGGCTCCGAGGGCGTTTTCGGCATCATCACCCGCGTCCGCGTGCATGTGCACCCGACGCCTGCCGCCACCCGCTACGAGGCGTGGTCGTTCCCGGACTTCGCGACTGGCGCCGACGCCCTGCGCGCGGTCGCCCAAACCGCCACGGGCCCAACCGTTCTGCGGCTCTCCGACGAGGCCGAGACCGGCGTCAACCTGGCCACCACCGAGAGCATCGGCGAGGACAGCATCACCGGCGGCTGCCTGGCGATCACCGTCTTCGAGGGCACCGAGGCCCATGTCGAGAGCAGGCATGCCGAAACCCGGGCGCTGATGACTGCGAAGGGCGGCACGTCGCTCGGCGAGGCGCCCGCGCGCGCGTGGGAACACGGCCGCTTCAACGCGCCGTACCTTCGCGACTCGCTGCTGTCGGCGGGCGCGTTGTGCGAAACCCTCGAAACCGCGACGAACTGGTCCAACGTTCCCGCGTTGAAGGCCGCGGTGACCGAGGCGCTGACCACCGCGCTGGCCGAAACGGGCACACCGGCTTTGGTGCTGTGCCACATTTCGCATGTGTATCCCACGGGGGCGTCGCTGTACTTCACCGTCGTCGCCGGGCAGCGCGGCAACCCGATCGAGCAGTGGCGCAAGGCCAAGACCGCCGCATCGGATGCGATGGTGCGCACCGGCGCCACCATCACCCACCACCACGCGGTCGGAGCCGATCACCGACCGTGGATGCGCGATGAGGTCGGCGACCTCGGCGTGCAGGTGCTGCGCGCGGTCAAGGCGACGCTCGACCCGGCTGGGATCCTCAACCCGGGCAAGCTGATTCCGTGACCATCGGCCGGGTCACGATGTTGACCAACCCGGCATCGGGGCACGGAAGTGCGCCGCATGCCGCCGAACGGGCGGTCGCCCAGTTGCAACGACGTGGCATCGACGTCGTCGCGATCACGGGCACCGACGCCGAGCATGCGCGCCGCCTCGTCGACGGTGCGCTCGAGCGCGGGATGGACGCGCTCGTCGTCGTCGGCGGCGACGGCATCATCTCCCTTGCGTTGCAAGTGCTCGCCCAAACCGACACACCGCTCGCCATCATCCCTTCGGGCACCGGTAACGACCATGCGCGCGAATTCCGCATTCCGACAAAGGATCCCGAAGCCGCAGCCGACGTCGTCGTCGACGGAGTCATCGAGACCGTGGATCTCGGCCGCATCAAGGGCGCTGACGGCACCGACAAATGGTTCGGCACCGTGATGGCGGCGGGTTTCGACTCGCTGGTGACCGACCGCACCAATCGGATGCGGTGGCCGCATGGCCGGATGCGCTACAACGTGGCCATGGTCGCCGAGCTGTCCAAGTTGCGGCTTCTGCCGTTCCGGTTGTCCTTCGACGGCGAGGAACTCGTCACCGAACTCACGTTGGCCGCGTTCGGCAACACGAAGAGCTATGGCGGAGGCATGCGGATCTGCCCGAACGCCGATCCCACCGACGGGCTACTCGATGCGACGATGGTGGCGTCCGCGTCGCGGACGAGGCTGATTCGCCTGTTCCCCACCGTATTCAAGGGCACGCACATCGATCTCGACGAGGTGCGCACCGCGCGGGCCCGCACGATCACCGTCGACTCCCCCGGCATCAACGCATACGCCGACGGCGAGTACGTCTGCGCGCTGCCCGTCGAGGTGTCCGCCGTTCCGGGAGCGCTGAAGATGCTGCGACCGGCCCGCTAGCCAACGCCGCGGTTGAGCCAGGCCACCTCGCCCGTGTCACCGCCACTGCGGTAGGGCTCGAGCGCTTCGTCCCAGGCGGTGCCGAGCACCGAGTCCAATTCGGCGGCCAGCATGTCCGCGCCAGAGGACATCAGCGACTTCAGCCGCATCTCGCCCACCAACACATCGCCGTTGGCGCTCATCACACCGTTCCACAGTCCGAGTTGCGGGGTGTGGCAGAAGCGATGACCGTCAACGCCGGGGCTCGGGTCCTCGGTCACCTCGAACCGCAACACCGACCACGACCGCAGCGCGTTGGCGAGTTGAGCGCCGGTGCCGACAGGCCCCACCCAGTTCGTGACCGCGCGCAACTGCCCGGGCATTGCCGGTTGCGGGGTCCACTTCAGATTCGCCCTCGACTGAAGGGTCGACGACAGCGCCCACTCGACGTGCGGGCACACGGCCGCGGGCGAGGCGTGGATGTAAACCACGCCCGACGTCGAGTCGGCGAACTGGTTCAACGCACGCATCTACTGCTCCTTCGGCTCCACGAGGGACGTCTTCCCCAACGACCTGGCGGTTGCGATGAGCTGCAGTTGTGTCGTGCGTGTCTATTGTGCCTTGTGAGGCCCCTGTTGCGCTAGTCCCCAGTCTCGTTGCTGCCGAATTCTGCGATGACAGCATCGGAGAGCTCCGGCCAGCGCTCGTGGGTCCAGTCGCCGAACTCATGATCGGTCAGCACCACGAGTGCCAGCGCGAGGTCGGGATCAACCCATAGAAACGTCCCTGACTGGCCAAAATGCCCGAAGGTGCGGCCCGAATTGGCCGATCCGGTCCAGTGCGGGGACTTGTCGTCGCGGATCTCGAATCCCAGTCCCCAGTCGTTGGGTCGCTGCACCCCGAACCCCGGCAGGACGCCGTCCAGCCCCGGAAACTGCACGCTCGTGGCCTCGGCATGCATCTCCGTCGACACCAACGCAGGTTTCAGCAGGTCAGAGGCGAAACGAGAAAGATCGACCACGGTCGATGACGCGCCGTAGCCTGCGGCCTGTGAACCGTCCCTGAATTCGCTGGAGGCCATGCCGAGCGGGTCGAACACCGCCTCCGCGAGGTAGCACCCGAACTCGATGTCCGCCTTCTGCTGCACTGTTTCGGCAGCCACCGTGAACCCGTAGTTGGAATACACCCGGCGCTTGCCGGGCTCGGACGTCACCTGGTCGGTGTTCATCGAATACCCTGCGGCGTGCGCCAGCAGGTGCCGGACCGTCGAGCCGGGCGGACCCGCGGGGGTGTCCAACTCGACCACGCCCTCCTCGATCGCGACCTGCACGGCACGGGCGACCAAAGGCTTCGTCACGGACGCCAACGCGAACCGATGGGCGGTGTCGCCGCACTCCGCGACAACACCCGACGGCCCGACCACCGCCGCCGCGGCGTTCGGCACCGGCCAGTCGGCTATCGCGTCGAGGGCAGACACCGGCAGGAGCCTAGTTCGTCTCCCATGCCGAGACGATCGCGGCCACGTGGCGAGCGTCCGTGCCGCAGCAGCCGCCGAGCACCCGGACTCCGGGTAGCCGGTCCCGCAACGCGGCGTGCTGGGCGCCGAGCTGTGTCGGATCGCCTTCGTCGAGCTCTGTCGCCTCATCGAGCTCCGCATGGCTTCTCACCGACGAGTTCGCACGCAGGCCGAAGAGCCGCTGCCGCCACGCCCCTTCGTGGTCCAGCGCCGTTGAGAAATGGGTCGGATGGGCGCAGTTGACCATGAAATAGGCTGCAGCCGTATCGGTTTCGCCATCGACCTGCTCGATCGCCTCGTGCAGTGGCTGGCCCGTCGGGAGCCTGCCGTCCGTCTCCACGGTGAACGACATCACGGCCGGAATGCCCGCCGCCGTTGCTGCCAGCACGATGCCGATCGCTTCGTCGGCGTTGGTGATCGTCATCGCGGTGACCTGATCTGCCGAGGTGTCGGCGAAGGTGCCGATCTGCACCGAGTGATAGCCCTCGGCCTCGTCGGACGTGATCGCATAGGCGGGGTCATAGCCGTCACCACGGGGACCGATGCAGCCGCTGACGACGGCGGTGATGCCGTCGGCGGACGCGGACGCGCGAACCTCCTCGGCGAGCGCCACCGCAGCGCGGTTGGCCTCGTCGAGTTGCCCCACCGAATAACCGAGCCGCTGCGCCCAGTCGGGATTCGCGCGCCAGGTCGGCGTCTCCACCACGAAGCCGGCGCCATGCTTCCTGGCGATGTCCAGATAGTCGTCGTAGTAGCGGCGCAGCCGCTTCGGGCCATCCGGCTGGGCGAGCAACGGGAAGGCCGCGAAGCACGCCAGGTCCCGGCCATCGTGGAAGACCAACTCGGTCTCCAGGCCGCCGTCTGTCACGAACAACCGGTCGCTGCCGAGCTGAGGCAGCGGTTGCCGCAGTCTCGTCATGCGTCGACGTCGATCACCACGCGGGTGATCACCACCCACCGTTGCATGGACTGCGCCCACGCCTCACGGTGTTGTGTGTCGACCTCGCCAACCGGGCGCAGTACCAGCCGATAAACGTCACCGGCCCATTCCAGCGGAACCTGTTCGTCGAGCATCGGCAGCAGCGCCTCATCGATGAGTCGATAGCCTTCGGCGACACGCGATTCCAGTAGGGCGGAGACCCCGTCGACCACCTTCGTGAGCACCGCGAGCGTCGCGTCGGCCGTGTCCGCTGCCACGTCACGCAACGCGGCAGCCGCTTTGTTCACGCTGCTGGAATTGCCGACAGCCAGCGCAGTCACGGCGTCGAGATAAGCCAGATAGCCGTGCGTTCCGCCGGCTGGTGCGCCTGCGAGCAGTCCCCGTGCGCGGTCCACCCACTGCCGTGACACGGAGTGGTGACCACGCACATGCCACTGAAGCCCGAGCTCGGCCGCCTTCATCGCCGCGCCTGCGGGATCGGTGCGCACCAGCCTGTCGTAGGCCCGCTCGGCCAGCCGGACCGCCTCAGCACCGCGGCCGATACGCCATGCGGCGGCGCTGTAGGCCTCGAGGTCGTCGGTCGGCATCGGCCCGAGTTCGTCGGCCCGCACGAACGCCGCATAGCTCGCGCGCCAGTCGTTGCGCTGGTGGGCGCTCCGCGCCTCGGTAAGGAAATCGATCAAGGTGTCCATCTCGACTCCATCACACCAGTTGGACCGACCGCTTCGCCAGCCCCATCCAGTAGCCGTCGATGACCTGCAGGGGCGCCTGCTCCGGATCGCTCGACGCTCCCAGTGCCAGGAATAGCGGAGCGAAGTGCTCGATCGTCGGGTGCGCATAGGGCATGCCCGGTGCCTTGTTCCGAAAGTCGACGAGCGCGTCGAGATCGCCTGCGGCGAACCGTTCGGAGGCCCAGCCGTCGAACTCGACGGACCAGCCCGGCGGGGTCGCCGCCGGCGACGGGTCGTCCAGGAACGGCAACCCGTGCGTGGTGAAACCGGAGCCGATTATCAGCACTCCGTCGTCGCGCAGCGGACGAAGCCGCTCACCGAGGCCTAGCAGTTGCTGCGGGTCGAGGGTCGGCATCGAGATCTGCAGCACGGGAATGTCGGCGTCGGGATACATGACGGTGAGCGGGACGTAGGCGCCGTGGTCCAGCCTGCGGTCAGGGTCGTGGGCGACGGGCTCGCCGTCGGGTATCAATCGTTCGATCGTGGCCGCCAGCTCCTGTGCACCCGGCGCGTCGTAGGTGACGTCGTAGTAGTGCTCGGGAAAACCCCAGAAGTCGTGGGTCAGAGGTGTTTCGGTGGTGGTGGAGCCGATCGTCAGCGGCGCGGCCTCCCAGTGCGCGGAGACCACGAGGATGGCTTCCGGTTCGGGAAGCCCGTCGGACCACGCCGCGAGCTGCGAGACCCAAAGGCGATCGTCTACCAGTGGCGGCGCACCATGACTCAAATAGAGGACCGGCATCATGGTCCCATTATCGGCTTCCCGCTAAGGTTTGACTCATGAGTCAAACAGTGCGCGGAGTGATCTCACGGAAGAAGGGCGAGCCCGTCGAGGTGGTGGATGTCGTCATCCCCGACCCGGGACCGGGCGAGGTGGTGGTCGACATCCAAGCCTGCGGTGTGTGCCACACCGACCTGACCTACCGAGAGGGCGGGATCAACGACGAGTACCCGTTCTTGCTCGGTCATGAGGCCGCGGGGCTCGTCGAGTCCGTCGGCGAAGGCGTCACGCATGTCGAGCCCGGCGATTTCGTCATCCTGAACTGGCGCGCAGTCTGCGGTGAGTGCAGGGCGTGTAAGCGCGGCCGCCCGCACCTGTGTTTCGACACGTTCAACGCCGAGCAGAAGATGACGCTCACGGACGGCACCGAGTTGACCCCCGCGCTGGGTATTGGCGCGTTCGTCGACAAGACGCTGGTGCACGAGGGGCAGTGCACGAAGGTCGACCCCGAAGCCGACCCCGCGGTGGCCGGACTGCTGGGCTGCGGCGTGATGGCCGGTATCGGCGCCGCGATCAACACCGGCGCGGTGAATCGCGATGACACAGTCGCGGTGATCGGTTGCGGCGGCGTGGGCGATGCGGCCATCGCCGCATCGAACCTTGTCGGCGCCAAGCGGATCATCGCCGTCGACACCGACAACAAGAAGCTGGACTGGGCGCGCGATTTCGGCGCCACCCACACCATCAACGCCCGCGAGCTCGACCCGGTCGATACTATCCAGGACCTCACCGACGGCAACGGCGCGGATGTGGTGATCGATGCCGTCGGCAGACCGGAGACCTGGAAGCAGGCGTTCTACGCCCGCGATCTCGCGGGAACCGTTGTGCTGGTTGGTGTTCCCACACCGGACATGAAGCTGGAGATGCCCCTCGTCGACTTCTTCTCTCGCGGCGGATCACTGAAGTCGTCGTGGTACGGCGACTGCCTGCCCGAGCGTGACTTCCCGACGCTGATCAGCCTCTACCTACAGGGGCGGTTGCCGCTGGAGAAGTTCGTCTCCGAACGCATCGGCCTCGACGACATCGAAGAGGCGTTCCACAAGATGCACTCCGGTGAGGTGCTGCGCTCAGTGGTGGTGTGGAAATGAGCCCAGGGCCGATCCAACGCGTGGTCACCCACGGCACGTTCGAACTCGACGGCGGCAGTTGGGAAGTCGACAACAACATCTGGATCGTCGGCGACGACAACGACGTGGTGGTCTTCGACGCCGCGCACGACGCGGGTCCGATCGTGAACGCCGTCGCCGGGCGCAACGTGGTGGCGGTGGTCTGCACCCACGGCCACAACGACCATGTGACGGTGGCACCCGAACTGGGTGATGCGCTGGACGCCCCGGTGCTGCTGCATCCGGCTGATGACGTTCTGTGGCGAATGACGCACCCGGACAGGGATTTCCGCGCGGTCGGCGACAACGAAACACTCCACGTCGCCGGTATCGAGCTGCGTGCGCTGCACACGCCGGGGCATTCGCCAGGCTCGGTGTGCTGGTATGCGCCGGAGCTGAAAGCCGTGTTCAGTGGCGACACCCTGTTCGAGGGCGGGCCCGGGGCGACTGGAAGGTCGTACTCCGACTTCCCGACCATCTTGGATTCGATCGCAGGACGGCTCGGCAACCTGCCCGGCGACACCGTCGTCTACACCGGCCACGGCGACTCGACCACGATCGGCGACGAGATCGTGCACTACGACGAATGGGTGGCCCGCGGCCACTAGCCGTGCACTGTTTCCCCAGGTTGCGCTAGCGAAACATGGTGACCGGAGAATGGCCGCGAGTCAGCCGTTGAGGATGCGGCGCTTCTCGGTCTGGAACTCCTCCTCGGTCAGCGCGCCGGAGTCCCGGAGGGCCGCCAAGTTCTTGAGCTGCTCGATCCGGATCCCGTCCGCTGAGGGCGTGTAGGGGTTACTGGCCGGGTTGGTCTCGCCGACCGGATAGCTGTCGCCGATGTGGATCGCCGTGCGACTCGGCGCACGAGGGGCCTTTCCCGACCGGACCGCCCAGACGACGGCCACCGTCAACTCCAGCAACCCGACGACGAACAAGCCGGCGAACGCCCAGGCCAGCCAGCCGTACGAGGTGTCGTGCCCGAACGCCACCCGCGGGTTGATGTAGCCGTTGACCTGGCCGCTGGTGGTGATGTCGTAATCACCCTCCGCCGGAATCTGCACCACCCACACCCGGATATGGGCGTCGTTGTTCACCGTGGTGGTGGTCCCGTAGCTTTCGGTGACCTGCGGGTCCTGAACCCCTTCTGGCGGAACGATGGTCAGCCCAAGGGGCGGGACGGGTAAGCCGCCCCCGCTCGAACTGCCGATGGTTTGGGTGTGGAAGCTGACCGTCGCCGCGCCCGCAGGCAGATGCAGGTTGCCCGTGCCGGGGATCGGCACCTCGCCGTACGCGTTGTACTTGTCGAGCACGAAAGCGTTCAGCACGATCGTCACGATGAAGCCGACGACGGCCACCACCAGAGTCAGAATCGCCGCCACGACGAAAATCCGTGGCGCCGTCCGTCGCCCAGTCATCAGCGAAGTCTGTCACGCGTCGCTTTGCGTTGCTGCGCCAATCAGCCAAGTGGTCCCGTCTCGAGCAGCGACGGCGACTACCGTGGTCGCCATGTCCAAGAAGGCGGCAGCGGTGCCCGAGTCGAGCGTGGTCGTTCGACCCGAGCCGGTGGACAGCGAGACCTACACCGTCAGCTCGCGGCTGCAGGCCGCCGGATTGCGTCCGGCGATAGCGCTTTTCGAACAGGCCGCCACGGAGGTCCCGCTGCCCCGACCGCCCCAGCCGATCGTCATCGCCGACTACGGCGCGTCAACCGGACATAACTCCCTGCTGCCCATCTCAGCGGCAATTCCCTTGTTACGCAACCGGACCCGCCCAGAACACTCGATCCTCGTCGTACACACCGACGTACCCGAAAACAACTTCACCATGCTGTTCGAAACGCTGGCCAACGATCAGGACACCTACCTTCGCACCGATGCCGCAACCTTTGCCTCGGCCGTCGGGCGGTCGTTCTACAGCCAGATCATCCCGTCCAACAGCGTGCACCTGGGCTGGTCTTCGTGGGCGGTCCAATGGCTGAGCCGGGTCCCTGCGCCCATTCCCGACCATGTGCAGGTCGCCTACAGCGCCGACGAAGACGTGCGGAGGGCCTACGCCAAGCAGGCCGCGCACGACTGGCACGAGTTCGTCGCCTTCCGGGGCCGAGAGCTGTGTCCCGGCGGCCGGCTCGTGGTGCTGACGATGGCGCTCGACGAGAACGGCGAGTTCGGCTACCGCCCCCTGTTGACCGGCCTGGTCGACACGCTCACCGAGCTGACCGCCGACGGCCTGCTGACCGAAGACGAGGTGCACCGCATGTGCCTGCCGACGGTGGGACGCCGGGCGGCCGACTTCATGGCGCCGTTCGCGCCGTCGGGCCGATTCGAACGCCTGTCGATCGAGCACCTGGAGGTGTTCGACGCCGAGGACCGATTCTGGGCGCAGTACCAAGTCGACCATGACGCAACCGCTTTCGCCGCGCTATGGGCCGCATTCCTCAGGGCCTCGATCTTTCCGATATTGGCGACGGCATTGGCAGGCGGCCGAAGCGACCCTCGGTCGCAGCAGTTCTTCGATCGGTTGGAAGCCGGTATCACCGACCGGCTGGCCGCCTCACCCGAACAGATGCAGATCCCACTGGCCAAACTGGTGCTGGCGAAACAACGGAGGGCACGATGACGACTGCCGATCAGGCACAGCTGCGCGCATCCATCATTCGGCAGTTGTATCGGCGATCGGGGGCGACGGGCCAGATTCAGCTACCCGCCGCCCGGAATTGATCGACGAGTACGTGACGATGTGCGACACCACGTTTGCCGCCGTCGGCAGGAAGTTCACCGCCGAGGAGCTCGCTCATCTGAAGGCGCTACTCGCCGATCAGCTCGCGGAGGCGTACGCGGCATCTCCCCGTTCGATGATCACGATCTCGTACAACGCGCCCTCCAGCCAGCTGCTGAACTATCACATCAAGCCGGAGTGGTGGACCATCGAGGGCGCCTACGAGAACTGGATCGGCATCCGGCAGCCGCCGTACTTCGGCACCGGGCGCAATGCGCTTGGCCTGGCACGGCGCGGCTACCGGGTGGACGCGGTCGAGCTGACGCCCAAGTTCGCCGACATCATCCGCGCCGATGCCGACCGCGAACTGCTCGACGTGCGGGTCATCCAGCGAGACGTCTTCGCGACCCACGACGATCTCCGCCAGGACTATCAGCTGATCGTGGTGTCCGAGGTGGTTTCCGACTTCCGGACAACGCAGCAGCTGCGCGGCCTGTTCGAACTCGCCGGACACTGTCTGGCCCTACTGTTCAACGCCTTTCTCGCCAACGAGGGCTAT
Organism: uncultured Actinomycetota bacterium; assembly: GCA_963813275.1. GTDB lineage: Bacteria > Actinomycetota > Actinomycetes > Mycobacteriales > Mycobacteriaceae > Mycobacterium. The sequence goes on from CAWEYH010000014.1 coordinate 2,667,535, forward strand.
ACACCCGACGACGCCACCCGTGAACTCGGACAGCAGTCGTACACAAGCATGTTCACCCGAGACCAGATGGCCGCCGCGGCAGCCGGGTTTCCGCTGACCCTGCTGGCTGACGACTCCGTCCATGACTACGAGAAGGAACACCTGCCCGACGGCGCATGGCCGCCGACGAACTGGTATCCGAATTGGACTGCGGGCCAGGACGTATTCGATCTTCAACGGGAGTATTGCCCGATCGATATGCGCTGGCTCGTGTACCGGAAAACCGCGTAGCCCAGCGACCGTCAGGGCCGCATCTCGTAGGCGCCGTCGTAGGCCTTGACCCGCTCCCAGATCCGTCCGAAACGCTCGGCGTCGGACACCGGCTTGCGGATCGCACCGAGCGCCCAGTCCTGCTGCGCCTGCGTCGAGCTCGGCTTGCCGTGCAGCGCAACGGCATACGTGCTGAAGTCGCGGATCTGGAAGTCGAAGATCTGGTCGACGATGTCGTCGTCGACGCCGGTCAGCTCGGCCTGCTCGAGGATCAGCTGTCCGTAGACGATCAGCGAGAACAGGTGGCCGACGTTGAGCAGGAAGTCCAGATCCTTCTGCTGGTCGGCATCCGGGGCAGCCGTGACGAGCAGCTGCTGAAACGCCTTCGCCTGCTCATAGAAGCGCGCCGACGTTGGGAATGCTCGCGTGCCTCTCGTACGCCGGCGTCCAGTCGGCGAACTGCACCTTGCCCGCACCGCGCGTCGGTCCCTGGTTCCAGAAGAAGGTGTCGTCGGCGGCGTCGTTGCGGGTCGGGATCTCCGGATACTCCTTCGGGTTGAGCATGTAGTTCGGCATGAACTTCAGCACCAGGCCGACGTTGACGTGCACGGTGCCCTCCAGCCGCGGCAGTGCGCCGATGAGCTGTGCCACCTCGCGGAACATGGTGTTCTTCTCGTATCCCTTGGCGGCGACGACATCGTGCAGCGACCGCACGATCGTCTCGCCCTCCATCGTGACCTTGGCCTTGGTCACCGGGTTGAACAGCAGATAGCGCCGGTCGTCGAGGCTCGCGCTGCGCAGGTAGTCGACCGAGCGCTGGCTGAACAGTTTCATCGCCACCAGCCGCGCGTAGGAGTCGACGAAGTTCGCCCGAACATGCGCGAAGTCGGTCACCGGGTTGCCGTAGAGGATTCGGTTCTGCGCGTGCGTGATCGCCTCGTAGAAGGCGTGCTCGACCATCCCGATCGAACAGGTGCACAGGTTGAACTTGCCGATGTTGACCGTATTCAGCGCTGCCGCAAAGGCTTCCACACCGGTGTGCAGGATGTCCTCGTCGCGCACCGGGTAGTTCTCCAGCCGGAACGTGCTCACGTAGATCTGCATGTGCACGACGTTGTCGATCAGGTGGTAGTTCTCATGCCTGCTGTCGGCGGCGAAGAAGACGTACGCGTCCGTCGCCGTCGACGTCGCCGCGCCTGCCGAACACCGAGACCATGCTCGCGACGTTGCCGTTGCCGATGTAGTACTTCTCCCCCGACGCCCGGTAGAGGATGCCGTTGGCACGGTCCTCCTCGCTCGCGGGGGTGAGCACCATGTCGGTGCTGTAGACGTCGGCGCCGTGTTCGCGCTCGGACAGCCCGAACGCCATCACCTCGCCCGCCTCGAGGTCATCGGCGGCCTTGAGCTTGGCGTCCTTGTTCTCGCTCTGCCAGATCGGCCCGAGCCCAAGGATGGTGACCTGCTCGGTGTACCAGTAGGTCAGCCCGTAGAAGCCCGAGGATCTCCGACAGCGCGGCGTTGCGTGCGGCGTCCCAGCGCTTGTCCGGGTCACCGTCCGCGAACTCGGACGGCGTCAGGAACGTGGCGAACAGCTTCTCCCGCTTGACGAAGTCGACGAAGTCGGCGGGCCACCTGCACCGTCAGGTCGTCGTCGAGCAGGCGCTTCTTGCCCTGCCCCTCGAAGAAGTCGATGGTCGCGCGCAGCAGCCGTCGGGTCTCGGCGTCGAACTGCTGCGGGTCGTAGGTGTTCGGATCGAACAGCAGGCCATCCGTCTGGGTCATGAGGGCAGCCTAGGGGGCGGGCTGCGCCGGCTGTATCGGTCTCGGAACGAATGGCAGACCGGGGATGGTCTCGTAGGGCAGCGTCGGAACGAGTCGCGGCGGCGTGGACGGCGACGAAGGCGACTCCGGAGCAGGCGGCGGGGCCTCGCTCGTCGGCGGCGGTGGGGGTGCCTCGCTGGTCGGAGGCGGAGGCGGCGGCTCCTGGGTCTGCGTGATGGTCTCCGGCGCGCGAGTGATCGTTTCCGTTTCGGGTGGCGGGGGCGGTGGAGCCTCTGACGCGGGCGGCGGTGCCACCGGCGTCTCCGACGGAGGCACCGTGGGTGTCGTGGTGACTGTCGTCGACGACGGCGACGGCGTGCTCTCGTTGTTGCGCAGGACCAGCCACACCGCCACGGCGACGGCGGCCAGAACCAGGATCAATCCGCCGACGAGTAGCCCGACCGAGCGGCGCTGGGTGGCCTGGTACTGGTCGGTCTGCGGCTCGGCGAACTGCATCTGAGGACGCGGGCCGCCACCCATCGCGTCCGTCGTGACCGAGCCGTGGTAGTCGTACGGGTCCGTGATCGGCGTGACATCGGGGATGTCGTCGGCCTCGACCAGGCCAGCGCCTGTGCGCCGGTCGACCCCGCGCCCTCCGCGTGGATCTCGGGCGCCATCTGCGTGGCGGCCACGGCAGCGGCGGCAGCGGCTGTCGGCGGCGAGGCTTCGGCCAGCGGCGACGTGCCATCGTCGACGGTGCCGCGGGCGGCCCGCAGACCACCGCCGATCGCGGATGTCAGTTCGGGCTGCGGGGTGGTGATGACCGGCGCACCGAGGTGCTCCGAGAGCGTCGTCGTGATCAGCGGGATACGGGCACCGCCGCCGGCCGTGGCGACGGCGACAAGCTCGCCCGCTCGTACTCCGTTGCGGTCCAACGTGTCCTGCAGCACGCCTGCGAAGTCGGCGAGCGGTCGCCTGATCGCATCGTCGAGCTCGGTGCGGGTGAGGCGAACCTCCCCGCGATGCCCAGGCAGCTCGGCGACGAGCGAGGTGGCCGCGGTGGTCGACAGCCGTTCCTTGGCTGCGCGGCACTGCGCGCGCAGTCGGGTCAGCGGGCCGATGGCAGAGGTGCCCGTCACGTCCACCGAGCCGGCATCGGACAGTCCGGACAGAACCTGTGTCAAGACGGCCTGGTCGATCAGGTCACCGGACAGCTCGGCGTGTCGGACGGTCGCGCCGCGCAGCTGGTTTCCGTTGGTGGCATCGACCAGGCGTGATGCTCGTCCCGCTGCCGCCGAAGTCGCACAACGCGATCAGGCCACTGGCGGGCACGCCGGGATCGTCCCGCAGGGCCGTGACGGCTGCTGACGCGTCGGAAACCAGTGCCGCCGAACGAAACTCGGGCAGTGCGGCCAGGGCGTTGCGCAGCGCGTCGACGGTCGCCTGGCGCCAGTGCGCCGGGTGGGTCACCGCGACGGGATCCGCGGTGCCTGCACCGTTCGTGACGTCGTAGAGCATCGCGCGCAATGCGTCGGCGAGCAGGTCCTCACCGCGGTGCACGCTGCCGTCGGAAGCGACGATGCCCACCGGGTCGCCCACACGGTCGACGAAGTCGGTGATGACGAGGCCACGCTCGTCGGAGTTCAGCCTGGGGTTCTCGCCGGGCACCCCGACCTCGAGCGGCCGGTTCGGGAAAAGGGTCACCACGGCGGACCGCGTCACCGCGGCCCGGCCTACAGCAACCGCCGTCAGGTTGGTCGCGCCAACCGACAGCCCTACCCCATCAGCCATGTCACGGCCAACCCTATCGTTTCGTCAGCGAATGGTGCCCACGCCGGCGATCAGCGGCAAATCCAAAGCGGTCACCCAGCCAGGCGACAGGTCGTTGACGGCGGGAACGGCATTGAGGGCTCGCATGCCCGTCGCCAGGCATCCGGCGGCCGCGGCGTCACGGCCCGAACCGTCGGTGAACCGAAACGCCGTCTCCTGGAAGATGCTTGGCGTGCCCTCGATGTCGACGCGGTAGACGTCGTTCTGGGTGCCCGATGGCCAGTCCGGCGCCGCGTCGTCGCCGATGCGGTTGACGTGCTCGAGCTGGATGCGGGTTTCACCCTGGAAGACGCCGTTGATGGTGAACCGCACGGCCGCGACGTTTCCTGGCGCGATGACGCCCTTGACGGTCTTGCGCTCGGTCGGAGTCACCCACTTGTCGTATGTGGTGGTGATTTCGTCGAGCATGATGCCCGCGGCGTGCGCGATCATCGGAACCGTTGCGCCCCAAGCCAAGATGAGAATGTCGGGTGTCTCCAGAAGGGCCTGATGCTCAGGCGGCTTGCCGATGCCCATCTCGAAGTCGTAGTCACCTTCGTAGTTGGTGTAGTCCAGCAACTCCGATGCACGGACTCGTGCGCACCTCTGAACACAGGCCCATCAACGTCATCGGGAACAGGTCGTTGGCGAATCCCGGATCGATACCCGTGGTGAAGCACGAGGCTTCACCGAGCTCGCAGGCCTCCGTGATCGGCTGCAATCCAATTCGGCGGGTTGAGGTGCATCGTCGGCCACACCCACGGCGTCATCGCCGTCGAGCAAACGTCGATCCCGGCCCGCAGGAAGCGGCTGATCAGGTCGATGTTCTCGTCGGCGTGGGCCGCCGTCGGCCCGTAGTGCACGAGCGCGTCGGGCGCCAAGCCGATCAGCGCGTCGACGTCGTCGGTCGCCGCCAGACCCAGCGGTTCGGGCAGGCCGCAGATCTCGCCGACGTCGCGGCCCACCTTGTCGGGATTGCTCACCCCGACACCGACGAGTTCGAACAGCGGGTGCTTCACGATCTCCGCGATCACCATCTTGCCGACGAAGCCGGTGCCCCACACCACAATTCGTTTGGTCATCCGCTGCCTTCCGCTTGGACCCCGTCCCGTTCTTCTTTTTGCGCCTGGACAGATTGCGCGAGGCGCCGAATCTCATCGCGCAGCGCGTCGATCTCGGCCGCCGTGGCCGCTTGGCTCGCCGTGTCCTCTTCGCTGACGCGCTGCACGATCCAGGACGCCAGCGTCGCGGTGACGGTACCCAGCAGCGTGATCCCGCCGATCATCAGCGCGACCGCGACGATGCGACCGGTACCGGTGACGGGGCTGACGTCGCCGTAGCCGACAGTGGTCACCGTCGTCATCGCCCACCACAGCGCGTCGCCGAACGTATTGATGTTGGAATGTGGTTGGCCGCGTTCGGCGTCCAGAATCGCGAGCGAGGATGCATAGACGATCGACACCGCGCCGACCACGGTGTAGACGATCACCCGACCGCGAATGGTGTCGCCGATGGCGTGTTCCAGCACCTTGACCACCGCCGCGAGGCTGAGCAGTCGGAGCGGACGGAAAAACGGCAGCACGATGATCGGCAGCTCCCAGAGATGCCTGACGAACCAGCGGCCCCGCGGTCGGGCCAGATAAAGCCGGGCACCGTAGTCGATGACGAAGGCGAAGTAGACCCCGAACAACGTGGCATGAACCGCGATGAAGGCGGCGCCGCGCGGTTGGGCCAGCACGCGGATGGAGTAGAGCCCGAGAAACACCAACGCGATGGCGGCCATCGGCCACTCCGTGCGCTTTTCGTAGCGCTCAAGCGGGGATTGCGGACTCATCAACCGCTGACCATAGCGCGGCGGGGAATGCGCGCGGGCACAACCGGCTTTACTTACGGCATGACAAACCTGCAGGGAAGACGTGCGCTGGTTACGGGCGCATCGCGCGGAATCGGGGCGGAGATCGTTCGGCGACTTGCCTCCGACGGGGCCGCTGTGGCCTTCACGTACGGCCGGTCGGCCGCCGAGGCCGACAAGTTGGTCGCCGAAGTCGCCGAGAAGGGTGGCAAGGCGTCTGCGATTCAGGCGGACAGCGCCGATCCCGAGGCGGTCGCGAAATCAGTGGACGAGGCAGTGGCCCGACTGGGCGGCCTCGACGTCCTCGTCAACAACGCGGGGGTGGCCGTACTCAACGACATCGAGTCGTTTCCGCTCACAGAGTTCGACAGGCTGGTCGCCATCAACGTTCGTGCGGTTTTCGTCGCCACCCAGCGTGCCGTTCCACACCTCGCCGAGAGCGGCCGGATCATCAACATCGGCAGCATCAATGCGGACCGGGTGCCAGGACCTGGCCTGGCCGTCTACGCGATGACCAAAGCCGCGGTCGCCGGCCTGACGCGCGGCCTGGCCCGAGATCTCGGCCCGCGTGGCATCACCGTCAACAACATCCAGGTGGGGCCGACCAACACCGACATGAATCCCGACAGTGGTGAATTCGCCGAGAGCGCAAAGCAACTCATGGCACTTGGCCGCTACGGCCAACCGGGTGAGATCGCCAACGTGGTCAGCTTCTTGGCGGGTGCGGATTCGGGATACATCACCGGCGCCAACTGGAACGTGGACGGCGGATTCACCGTCTAGCGGTCACCGGCAAAGACGGTTACCGGCAGGCTCGCAGACCAAGGGGTACTGCTCGTCGGGGATCGGCAGCGGCCCGTCGAATGCGAGCGTGAACGGCGTCTTGGTCATCGCCGCGGGCACGCCACAGCCGGCGTTGTTGGTGGCCGTGACGGTGCCGGTGAGCGTCGCGTCGTCGAACTCGTAGGTTCTGAAAAGCGGCGCCGTGCTGCCGTCAGGGCAATTGAAGCCATCGGACCGGTTGACGATGATCGCCCACACCCCGTTCGTCAGGTGGGCGTCACCGCTCCAATTGAGCGACTCCAGTTCCGGAGTCGTCTTCTTGCTCGTGGCACTCACGACGTGCATCGTGCACGCCACCGGCAGCTCCAGCGGCTGACGCAGATCGCCGACGACGGGCACGCAGATGGGGTACATCGTCCAGGTGGCGGGCGGAAGTCCGGGCGCACTGTAGGTGTAGTTGCCCTGCATCGTCTGGTCGGCCGACGAAGGACCAGCCGATCCAAGAGCCACGCTTGCCATGACGACGGCAATACCCAACACACGAGCGAACGTCCGCATGTCCCTCCCTCAGGCCGTTGCAAGGAGTATCACAGTGCCGCCAGTCGCCAGCAAGGATCGATTCCAGCCGCTGGGCCTGCACCTCTTCTAGACTCCCGGCATGACAAGGCTGGTACCGGTACTCGCGCTGTGTGTTGCGGTGACGCTCGGCGTGCTGACGACCGGGTGCACGAGCACCGTCCAAGGCGCGGCCGTTAAGGCCCAAGGGTCGGTGCCCGCCGACGACGTGCCGCCCATCGAAGAGTCCGCCCTGGAGGACCTGCTGCTCAGCAACAGGGACCTCAACAAGATCGCAGGTGTGGAAATGGAGTCGGTCTATTCGACGGAGGAGATGAACGACAACGCCGATCTGGTCTCCGACCTGGACTGCCTTGGCGCGGTCTATCCGGGCGAGGACGCCGTCTACGGCGACAGTGACTGGTCTGCGGTGCGTGACGAGTTGCTGCTGGAGGCCGGTGCCCCGGAAGACGCGCACCTCGTCGAGCAGACAGTCGTGCTGTTCGACACCCACGACAAGGCCGTCGAGTTCTTCGACACGTCCAAGGACGTCTGGAACGAGTGCGCGAAGACCAAGGACGTCACGGTTGAGGACGGTTCGTGGGTCCCCGACGAGGTCCAGGAGGTCAACGAGCGGATGATCTCGCAGAAAGCCCAGGTCAGCGGGACCTTGAACGGGATATGCCAGCACGCGATGGGCGTCGTGTCCAACGTGATCGTCGAGGGGTACTCGTGTGACACCGATGACCACAACGACGCCCAGGAGGTCGCAGGCCAGATTCTGGAAAACGCCGCCGAGCAGTGACCCGGACCCGAAGACTGCGCGTCTTGGGGGGCCTGTGCGCCCTCGCATTGCTGCCGTCATGTGGCTCGAGCGATTCGGGTGAGTCTGCCGGTTCGACATCCGCGGCGCCGTCACCGACGAGCACCACCACGATCGCCGCGGCACCTGTTACGACGCAGGGCCCGCAAATTACGACGCAGGGCCCGCAAACGAAGAACTGGTTCGACCTCGAGGTCGGCGACTGTGTCACCGAGATTCCCGCGATCGATGTCGGCGTCGTGACCGCCACACTCGTCGACTGTGCGACGCCGCACCAGGCGGAGGTCTATCTGCTCGCGCCGCTGGCCGTCAACACCGCTACGGCCGACGTCGCAGAACAGAAATGCAATCAGGGGTTCTCGCCCTATACCGGGCAGCCCGCCGCGGGCGGTCCCTACACGGTGACATACCTGATCGACTCGAATCAGGACAGAACCTCGAACAATCCGACCCCGAGTACGGCCATCTGTTTCCTTGAGGCCGCCGATGGCGGACCGCTGTCGGGGTCTGCGCGTCGCTAGGTTGCTCGATGCTGGTCGACGTAGGCAGCGATGACTTCGGTGAGGGCGCGCAACTCTCGGCTGACGTCGACAGGTCCGGGGACCGCCATCTTGGCGACCATCGTCCCCATCAACGTGGTCCAGATGAGATTACCGACCACGTCGGCGCGTTCGGGCTCGAGCCCGTCGGCGACGTACCGGCCAAGTCGGGTCAGCGTGGAGAACAGCTCGAGTAGATGTTTCTGGTCTACGTCGGCGCGGCCCGCGCGGGTTGCGATCAGGATCTCAAGCGCGGCAATCGATGTCGGACCCAGGAAAGCGTCGGCGATCGCGTTCACCACGAGTTCGGCGCGGGAATGTCCAGTCGTCGAGCCCAGTTCGCGCTCCATTGCCCGCAGGCTATCCAGGAGTTGCCCGAAGCCCTGATCGACGACGGCCATCATCAAGCCGTCGCGATCGCCGAAGTGGTACTGGATCACACCCCATGTGACACCCGCCCGCTCGGTGATGTGGTTGGCGCTTGCGGCGCCGAATCCCTCTTCGAGAACGCATCGCACCGTCTCGTCGATGACCATCGCGCGCGTCCTGTTCGCACGGAGCTGCTTTCCATGGACCGGACGGCGCGGCGGGATGTTGGTGCCCATTATCGAATACCGATTCTATTCAGGTTGCGAACGCCGGAGAGACAAAGCGCTGCACCATCTGTCGCTCGGCCTCGACGTCGCCGACTGGCCAATACATCAAGGACAGCACAACCCGCACGATCCACTGCCCGGCCGCGGCGTCGTCGGTCAGGCCGTTGAGGTCGGTCGCGAAGTCGGCCACGATCTGAGAATCGGTGATCCAGGTCCGTTCCTCAGCGCCGCGAATCGCGCTGAAGACCAACTGGCCGAGCGGATCTGATCGAATCGCTGCGAGCGCGACCGTGATGGCGGTGACGATTCGTTCCGCCCCGGTCAGACCGTCGACGGCCAGCCGCACCGACTCGACGATTCGCGAAGCGCCGCGGAGCATTACGGCGTCGCGGATCTGACGCTTGCCCCCTGCACAGCGGTAGATCGTCGCCCTAGAACAGTGCACGCGCGATGCCAGGGTATCGATGTCGAATGCATCCATGCCGTCCCGGACGATGAGATCCGCCGCGGCGGAGTAGATGCGCTCGGCGGCTGCAGTACGCCGGTCTCCACCCACAAGCCAATCGCTGCGAGTCATCGGCCTACTTTCTCACGCTGAGACAAATCTGGCGAGAATTCTCACCTTCCGTCCAGGTCTGGGTCGCGTCGTGAGACATCCGATCAGGTGGCGGTGGACCTGCGCCTTTCAACTTCACCGAGCAGCATTGACGCGGGCCCCCAGCACAATCAGCCTTGAACAATGCAAGTGCGCGAGGGACGGCTCGGCGTCGAGTTGTTCGATGACAGGTTCATCCAGGACCCGTATCCCCTGTACGCCAGGATGCTGGCCGACGGACCGGTCCACCGGGTCGGAGACTCCGAGTTCCACGCGGTGTGCACATGGGATGCCGTCAACGAAGCGATCGCGCGTCCAGAGGATTTCTCGTCGAACCTGACCGCCACGATGACGTTCGCGGATGGCGTCGTCGGAAGGTTCGACATGGACGCTGTCGGCGGCCCGACGCAAGCGCTGGCGACGGCGGATGACCCCGCCCATGCCGCGCACCGAAAGTTGTTGGTGCCCCAGTTGGCGGCCAAACGCATCAACGAACTGGAGCTGTTCGTCGGTGAAACCGCGGACCGACTATGGAATGAGGGAGTCCACGACGGCACCATCGAGTGGATGTCGGCGATGGCGAATCGACTGCCGATGATGGTCGTTACGCGACTGATCGGTGTGCCCGATGTCGACATCGAACAGCTGATGCGTTGGTCGTACTCGAGCACCAAAGTGGTCGAAGGACTTGTCGACGAAGATCAACTCGCGGCTGCGGGCGTTGCGACTTTGGAACTCGCCAGTTACATCGTCGAACATTTCGACCGAGCTGCCGCCGAACCCCGAGACGATCTGCTCAGTGCCGTTGCAACGGCTCGCGCGTCAGGCCAATTGGCGGAACTGACCGCGCTGTCCATGATCATCACGTTGTTCAGCGCCGGAGGCGAATCCACCGCGTCGTTGATCGGAACCGCGGCCAATATCTTGGCGAGTCGCCCAGAGATCCAACATCAGGTGCGGGAAAATCCTGAGCTGCTGAACGCTTTCCTCGAAGAGGTGCTGCGGTATGAGCCGCCCTTCCGAGGTCACTATCGCCACGTGCTCAACGACACGATGCTGGCGTGGTATCAGCCTCACCGCGGGTTCGCGACTTCTGCTGTTGTGGGGTGCGGCCAATCGCGATCCCTCACATTGGGAGGATGCCAACGAGTTTCGCCTGGATCGCGCTGGCGCCAGGAGTCATATCAGCTTCGGCAAGGGCGCACACTTCTGTGTCGGCGCCGCGCTCGCGCGCCTGGAAGCCAGGATCGTGATCGGCGAACTGCTCAGCCGGACAACGCATATCGAGGCGGCGGCCACCGGTCGATGGCTGCCGAGCCTGCTGGCGCGGCGGCTCGAGAGCTTGGAACTCAGGGTCTCGTGACGCGCCCTACAGCTTGAAACGACCTGCGAACCCGCGAAGCGGCAGGTCTGCACTCGTCACGATTCCCGGCGGCGCCGCGACCACCGACTTGATGGAGTTCAATGCGGGCATTCCCGTCACGGTCATGCCGATCGAGGCGAAGTTGTCGGGGTTCGACAGGTCGACGCCGGGTTTCGGGAAGATCATGTGCTTGTTGTAGATGCACGGATCGCCCTTGATCTGGGTGATGTAGCAGCCCTTGATATCCCAGCTCGGGTCGGTGTGCGGAGTCATCTGCCACTCGAGGTGCGTCTCGACTCGCGGCACGCCGTCCACCATGCCCTGGTACTTGATGTAGTTGCCGCCCAGCGAGCCCTTCGGCAACGTGTACCAGCCGAGGTCGACGTCCTTGGTGCAGGCACCGAGTTCGTAGGTGAACTTGACCTCGTCGAGCTGCAGGTCGAAGCAGTCGGCCATCATCAGCACGCTGTCGGCGAAGACGCGGGTGTACTTCTCCAGCTTGCCTGGAATACGCGGGATCGTCGACCGGCTGGCCGTAGCCGACCTCGATCCAGGTGTCCTTGCTGTGGTGACACGACACGTCGACGGACTCGATCGTGGTGACGTTCTCGATCTCGGCGACGTCGGCCGAGCACACCACACCAAGGATCTGGTTGACCCCGGGGTTCATGCCGGTTCCGTAGAACGTGGCGCCACCCTTCTCGCACGCCTCGGCCAGCAGCGCTGACACCGGCTTGCCCGACGGATGCGGATGATTCTTGTCGCGGTGCCAGCCGGTGATCCAGTCGGCGGTCGTCACGATGTTGATGCCCGCCTCGAGCACTTTCACGTACAGATCTTCGTCGGGGAAGACACCGTGAAAGGTCAGCACATCGGGTTTGGCGGCGATGATCTCGTCGACGGTGCCGGTGGCCGTCACCCCGTTGGGTGCCAGTCCGGCGAGCTCACCCGCGTCACGACCGATCTTTTCCGGTGTGTAGCAATGCAATCCGATCAGTTGCAGATCGGGCTGGGTGGCGATGCGTTTGATCATCTCTGTGCCGACGTTGCCCGTCGCGACCTGGAAGACCCGGATCGGCTTGCGGGTTTCGCTCATTCGGTTCGGCCTTTCTGTGCTGCATAGACTTCGGCGGCGCTGCCACCGATTCCGTCGGGATAGAACTGTTTGGCCCAGTTGCGGATGGCGGTGAAGCCCTTCTGTTCGGCGTTCGCCAGCGCGGGCGGATCCGAATAGCGTTGGTGCTGCCAGATTTCGACGTCCTGGGTGAACTGCCGGATGATTTCCTGCCCGAATTCGCGGCCCTTGGCCTCGGCCTTCGGTGACGCGTCCCCCGGCTTGCGGCCGATGTAGACCATGAAGCGGACATCGGAGGTGCGTTCGTCGACGGGGGTGATCGCCGAGATGGTCCGGTTGTCGACCATCCCCCAACTCTTCGTCACGGCGATGCCCAGTCCCCCGTTGATCGCTTCGACACCGCTCTTGACGTCGTCGATCGTCTGGTTCTCGTCGCCTTCGAAGGTGATGGTGAAGTCGACATACGACACCGGGTCGTCGAAGTCGTGGCGGGTGAACACCGGAACGATCGGCGTCTGGTGCACGAATTTGAAATGCGCGAAGTCAACGCCGTTTTCGAGGACGTACTGCGGGTGCATCTCGAGCGTCTCCCGCAGGAACCGCATCTGCGGGTAGTAGTCGGCGGCACTGCTGTGGTCGTCGAAACTCGTGAATATGTCGGGCGGATCGAAGAACGGTTCGCGGCAATCGACGTCATGCCAGATGTAGACCGATTCATTGCGCTCGACGACGGGAAACGTGCGAATGCGGCGCCCCCGGTTCGGCCGGTCCTGATATGGGATGCACACGTTGCGCCCGTCGTGATTCCACTGCCATCCGTGGAACGGACACTGCAGGACCTCGCCCTCCACGTGTCCCCCGTATCCCAGGTGCGCGCCGAGGTGCTCGCAATAGGCGTCCATCACGGTCAACTGCCCGGATTGTGCACGCCAGGCGACCAACTCACGGTCGAAGTACTTCATCCGGTGCACGTCGCCGGCCTTGATCTCGTCAGACCATGCGACCTGGAACCAGCCGGTCGGCTTCATCGACAGTGGCGGCTTGGCCATGACAAAATCATAGAGCATTCAATGTAAAAATGAACAGCTGCGCGGGCGTTTTGGCGACTACGGAACCCGGGTAATAGGGCGAAGGCGACGAAACCGGGGTGATGGCGATGACGAGAACGGCGGTGCGAACCGCTGTCGGCGTCGTCGCCTCGCTTGTGATTGCCCTTACTGCCTGCTCAACCGGGGGAAAGAGCCGACCTCGGCGGTAGCTCGGCCGGACGGCTTGTCGCGGCCATCGCCGGTGAGCCCGATCAGCTCGACCCCAACAAGACCAGCGCGTACTTCTCGTTCGAGGTACTCGAAAACATCTACGACACCCTCGTCGAACCGGACGCAAACCTCGAGATGCGTCCGGCGCTGGCCGAATCGTGGGACGTGACGCCGGACCAGCTCACCTGGACCTTTCATCTTCGTCGCGGAGTCACCTTCCACGACGGCAGCCCGTTCACCGCCGACGATGTCGTCTACACCTACCGCCGAATCATCGACCAGGAGCTTGCCAACGCCGACAAGCTCAGCGCGGTCACCGATGTGCGGGCATCCGATCCGTCCACAGTCGTCATTCGTCTCAAGCATCCGACGCCGAACCTCTTGACCAATCTCGGCGGGTTCAAGGGCATGGCGATCGTGTCGCGGAAGAACGTCGAAAGCAATCAGATCGCCACCCATCCGGTCGGCACCGGGCCGTTCACCTTCGAAAGCCAGAAGAGCGGCGACTCGATCACACTGAAAGCCAACCCGACGTACTGGGCCGGCGCCCCGAAGGTCTCCGGCGTGATCTTCCGCTTCATTCCCGAGAAATCCACTGCCCTGTCGGCGCTGCAGGCGGGTGAAATCGATTGGACTGATTCGATTCCGCCGCAGCGGGTGAACCAGATGAAGGACGACGATTCCGTCAACCTCGCGGTCACGCCGAGCAACGACTACTGGTATCTCGCGCTGAACGAGGCGCGTAAGCCGTGGAACGACATTCGGGTCCGCCAGGCCATCGCGTACGGAATCGACCGGGATGCCATCGCGGCGGCCACCAGTTACGGCACCGCCGCGAAGAATCAACTCGCGATTCCCAAGGGCAGCTTCTGGCACACCGATTACGGCAAGTATCACTACGACATCGAGCAGGCCAAACGGCTGCTACGCGAGGCGAACGCGTCGCCGCAGAATCTCGACATGCTGGTGACCACCGAATATCCGGAGACGGTGACCGCAGCCCAGATCATTGCCGATAACCTTGCCCCACTTGGCATCACAGTGAACATCCGCACCGTTGACTTCGCCACCTGGCTCGACGAACAAAACAGCGGACACTTCGACATGTTGATGATGGGCTGGCTCGGCAACATCGATCCCGACGACTTCTACTACGCGCAGCATCACACGGGCGGCAGCAGCAATGCGCAGAAGTATTCGAACCCCGAAGTCGACCGACTGCTCGATGCGGGCCGCGTCGAAACGAACCAGGATGCCAGGGCGGACATCTACCGCAAGGCTGCGACGATCATCGGCGACGACTGCAGCTACATCTACCTGTACAACCCTTCGGTCATACAGGCGTGGAGAAAAGACATGTCCGGCTATGAAGCTCGGCGGGACAAGGCCATTCGCTTCCGTACCGCGAGCCTCACCGAGGGTACAACGCAATGACCGGCGTCGTATCGAACCCGGTCGTGCGTTTCCTGGCACGACGGCTGCTGTATTCCATCGTCGTGATGGCTGGTGTGCTGGTCGTGGTTTTCGCGCTCGTGCACCTGGTGCCCGGCGACCCCGTGCGCATCGCGCTCGGGACCCGCTACACGCCTGAGGCCTACAACGCGCTGCGATCGGCAAGCGGCATGGACCGGCCCCTGATCGAGCAGTTCTTCGGCTATCTGGGCTCGGCGCTCACCGGCAATCTCGGGGTGAGCTTCCGCAACGGCGACCCCGTCACGCTCACGCTGCTCGAGCGCCTGCCCGCCACCGTTTCCCTCGGCGCGGTGGGAATCATCATCGCGCTGCTGATCGCGCTGCCCGCAGGCGTCTGGTCCGCGCTGCACGAGGGCCGCGTCAGCGATGCAATCGTCCGTGTCACAAGCCAGTTCGGAGTGTCGATCCCCGACTTCTGGATGGGCATTCTGCTGATCGGGCTGTTCGCATCGACTCTGCACTGGCTCCCGACGTCCGGGTACCGACCGCTGTTCGATGACCCCGCCGGCTGGCTGCGCCACATCGTCCTTCCCGGCCTCACCGTGGGGCTCGTCGCCGCCGCGATCATGACCCGCTACATCCGATCCGCCGTACTCGAAGTCGCCGCGATGGGCTACGTGCGCACGGCGCGGTCCAAGGGGCTGCCGCCGCGGGTGGTCACGATGCGGCACACCGTCCGAAACGCCGCGATACCGGTGCTGACCATCACCGGCATCCAGCTCGCGACCATTCTCGGCGGCGTCATCGTCGTCGAGGTGGTGTTCGCATGGCCAGGTCTTGGGCGGCTGGTCTACAACGCCGTGGCCGCGCGCGACTATCCGGTGATTCAGGGCGCGGTGCTGCTGATCGCGGCGCTGTTCCTGCTCATCAACCTCATCGTCGATGTGCTGTATGCATTGGTAGACCCGAGGATTCGGCTGTCATGACGACCAGGACCATCCCAGAAGCCGCACCGGTCGACGATCAGACCCGGGTCTCGGCGGTAAGACTGCTGGCGGGCAATCCCGTCACTGTGGCGAGCGCCGTCGTGCTCGCCGTCATCGTGTTCGTGGCGATAACCGCGCAATGGATCGCGCCGTTCGGCGTCAACGACATCGACGTACCGAATGCCTTGCGTACGCCAAGCGGTCAGCATTGGTTCGGCACGGACGAACTCGGCCGCGACGTCTTCTCTCGCGTGCTCGTCGGAGTACAGGCGTCCATGCGGGTCGCAGTGGTGAGCGTCGCGTTCGCCGTGGTGGTCGGCGTGACGATCGGCATCGTCGCGGGTTATCGAGGCGGCTGGCTCGACACTGTCGTCATGCGGGTCGTCGACGTGATGTTCGCGTTCCCGGTGCTGCTGCTCGCGCTGGCGGTGGTGGCGATCCTGGGGCCTGGCGTGACGACAACGATCCTTGCGATCGGCATCGTGTACACCCCGATCTTCGCGCGCGTGGCCCGGGCCAGCACGCTGAGCGTGCGAGTGGAACCGTACGTTGCGGTGTCGCGCACGATGGGCACCGGCAACCTGTACATGCTCGGGAGGCACATCCTTCCCAACATCGCCGGTCCGCTGATCGTGCAGACGTCGCTGTCGCTCGCCTTCGCGATCCTGTCGGAGGCGGCGCTGTCGTTCCTCGGTCTCGGGATTCAACCGCCACAGCCCTCGCTGGGCCGCATGATCTTCGACTCGCAGGGCTTCGTCACCCTCGCCTGGTGGATGGCGGTGTTCCCCGGCGCCGCGATCGTCGTGACGGTGTTGGCGTTCAACCTGCTCGGCGATGGGCTGCGCGACGTGCTGGATCCCAAGCAGCGCAACATGATCGAGGCTCGGAGGCGCAGTGGCTGATTCGGTACTGAGCGTACGGGACCTGCGGGCGCGCATCGGCCGCCGCGAGATCGTCCGCGGCGTGTCGTTCGACGTCGCGCGTGAGAAGACACTCGGCATCGTCGGCGAGTCGGGCTCGGGCAAGTCGATGACGGTGTTGGCGGCAACGGGGCTGCTCGACGCTCCCGGCGCGGTGGTCTCTGGAACGAGCACGCTTGCCGCCACGGCGGATTCGGCACCTACGCAGCTGGTCGGTGCGTCGCCGCGGCTGTTGCGCGAAGTGCATGGCGGCCGCATCGGATTCGTCTTCCAGGACCCGGGCACTTCGCTCAACCCCCTGCTGACCGTCGAACGTCAGATAACGGAATCCCTTGAAGCCCATCGCAACATGACCAGAAAGAAGGCGAAAGGGCGCGCACTAGAGCTGCTGGAGGCAGTGGGGTTGTCCGAGCCGCAGGCACGCCTGAGCTCGTACCCGCATCAGCTTTCCGGCGGACAACGACAGCGTGTGATGATCGCCATCGCGCTGGCGTGTGACCCGGAGTTGCTGATCGCCGATGAGCCGACCACATCGCTGGACGTCACGACACAGGCGCAGATCATCGAGCTTGTCCGCGACCTGCAACGCGATTTCGGCACCGCGGTGGTCTGGATCAGCCACGACCTCGGGGTGATTGGCCAAGTGGCAGACGACGTGACCGTGCTGCAGGACGGTGAGGCCGTCGAGCAGGCGCCGGTTCTCGACGTGTTCGACAACCCGCAGCAGCCATACACGCGGGAACTGTTGGACGCGCGCCCGCTCGTCGGATCGACCGGTCCCCCACCGGCGGCTTCCGAGGCGCCCGTGTTGCTGCGCGTCGAGGGTCTCGATGTCCGTTTTCCGGTGACGACGCCGGTCGGCCGGTCGATCGTGCATGCGGTGAAGGACTTGAGTTTTCAGATCAGACGCGGCACGACGCTCGGCCTGGTGGGCGAATCCGGCTCGGGCAAGTCGACCGTGGCAGCCTCGCTGACGGGACTGGTCAAGCCGGACGCCGGTAGCGCCGCACTGGATGGGACCGACGTGTTCGGTGTTCGAGGCGGCGACGAAAAGGCGCTGCGCCGACGCATCAGCCTGGTCTTCCAGGATCCGTTCTCCTCGCTGAACCCGCGCATCAGGGCGGGCACGGCGATCAGCGAGCCGCTGTGGGTGCATCGGCTCGCCAAGGGCAGGCGTGCTCGTCAGCAGCGGGTCGCCGATCTACTCGAGCTGGTCGGCCTTCCAGCCGACTTCGCCTCGCGGTATCCACATGAGCTTTCCGGCGGGCAGCGCCAACGGGTGAGCATCGCCCGTGCGCTGGCCGTCGAACCCGACCTGCTGATCCTCGACGAATCGACGGCGTCGCTGGATGTCTCGGTCCAGGCACGGGTTCTGGATCTGCTCGCGGACCTGCAACGGGACCTTGACCTCACGTATATGTTCATCGGGCACGATCTCGCGGTCATCCAACGGATGAGCCACGATGTACTCGTCATGCGGGACGGCGCGGCCGTCGAATACCGGCCGGCGACCGAGTTGTTCGAATCGCCGGAGCAGGACTACACACGCACATTGCTTGCCGCGGTTCCACCGTCTCGGCCGCGCGCCGCGCTGATCACCAGCCCATCGACCCGGGAACGCCCTTGAAGGGTCCCCGGATCCAGCTCGTCACCCACCCGCCGTAGAAGCCGCCGGGCTGCGGAACGACGACCTCGCCGTTGACGGTGCAGCGGTCGACGGCAGCCGCCATCACGGCGATGGCGCCCGCGATCGGCTCGAAGCCCGCGGTGGGGTGCAGGTAGGTCCACGCCGCCGACGGTGCGCGCTCGGAAGCGGTCACCAAGTCGAAATAGCTTGCCTGGCCCTTCCATTCACACCAGGACGCGCCCGACGTCGGGCGCAGCACCCCGTCGCCGAAGCAGTCCCTTGGCAGGTAGTACGTCGGCGGATGGCTTGTCTCCAGAACCCGCCATCCTCGGGTCGTCGATGCGATCGTCTGTCCGCCGAGTTCCACGGTGATCGCGCCCGCGAACTCCTCCAGGCGGGGCGGACGAGGGTAGTCCCACACCGATTCCTGCCCTGGCAGCGGCTTTTCGGGTTCAGGCCACCGAGTCATCTTCTGACCGCGCTGTCGCCATCGCCCATCGGATTCCGCCGACGAGCGCGTTGCCTGCCATACGAATGACGGTGGCCTCGACCGGCGGGAGGTACGGCAGCCGCAGCGGAGCGCGCGCCCACGCGGGCAGCATCCCGACCGACGTCGCGGCGAGGATCCCGTAGGGCGCCCGTGCGACGAGCGGCAGCGGGGGCGTCAGCAGCAGATAGCGGGCGGCATCCCTGGCCGCTGCAGTGCCGCGCAACTCCGGCCGGTATGCGGAGATGCGTTGCTGCAGTTGCTGTTCCGTGCGCGGTGGGTCGGAGACCCCGAGAGCCTCGGCGACACGCGCGGTGTCGGCCACGTATCCGTCGCGGCCGGCCTGGTCGAGCGGCGCCGCTCCATAGCGTTGGTGTGCGAGCAGGAAGCTGTCCACCTCGGCGATGTGCACCCACTCCAGCAGATGCGGGTCGGACGCATGGTAGGGCGCGCCGTCGGGGGCGACCCCGTGAACCCGCCGGTGGATTCCACGCACCTTGTCGACGGCGCGCTGCGCGTCGTCCGCGGTGCCGAACGTGGTGACGGCGAGGAAGGTGCTGGTGCGTTGCAGCCGTCCCCATGGATCGCCGCGGTAGTCGGAGTGCTCTGCGACGCCGGCCATGGCGAGCGGGTGCAGCGACTGGAAAAGCAGCGCCCGCAGGCCCCCGACGAACATCGAGGCATCGGCGTGGACCTGTCGGATCGGGCGATCCTCATCGAACCAGCGCGGTCCGGGGGTGTGGTGGATACGGGCTCTGTTGCGGGGGCCGTCGGGCCCGGCGACCAGGCCGAACAACGCACGCCCGAAACCGGCCCGCACTCCGTCCAGGTCATTCAACAGGCTCATTGCACCGACGGTACCGCTACTTCGTCCTGGCGGACTCGTGTCGTTCGGCCACGCGTTGCGCGAAGATCTTGCCGGCTTCGTCCACCACGTCTCCGAAGCCGGGCCGCCCAGGTTGCGCCAACACCTCGGCTGCATGGTGACGAATATGGTCGGGAAGCACCGCCGTCATCGCAGCGGCCGGACGGGAGTCCGGACTCGCCTTCTTCTCGAACAGCTCGGGATGTAAGTACTCGCCCTTTTCGCCGGCCGGCTTTTCCTCCTCGACCGGGATGCGGTTGGCCTCTGCCCATGCGTCGCGACGCACGCCGGTGACCTGCCAGGAGACCTTCACTTTCGGCGGGTCCGACTCGATCGTGAACTCGTTGTCGCGGATTTCCTTCGAGACCATCAGTTTGGCGAACTGCCCGATGGCGGTCAGTTGGTATCGGAAATCACGGTTGAGCGCCTCGAAATACTTCGGCAGTGACACCCGCGCCTTTCCGCGCTTGTCGGTCTTCACGGTTCCGCTGTAAACGTTCATCATCTCCGGCGACTCGACGAAGGAGTGGGACAGCGCTCTGTTCCTGGGGTCGTCAGGATGGTCGATGCGGAATCCACCGCCGCCCTTCGTTATCGAGCCGGTTACTTTGACGTTTCCGATAAAGAGCCCGGCATTCCCGCCTGCGCTTCGCCCGTACACCGCGCCGGTGCTCGGATCTGTACTGAACGTGAAACCCTCGACTCCGTTGCCGAGGACGCTCTCCCCGAAGACGCCCCCGCCCGGGTCCTTCGAGAAATGCACACCCTGAACCGCATAGCCGTCGCCGTATGTGACGCCCTCGATCGCGTTGGCGGTTTGGCTTTCGCCATGGATTCCGACCCCTTTGTCACTCAGGCCTCTGACGCCGTACGGGGTGCCGTCGCCCCGACCGGCGAAGCCCTCGCCGAGCACTGCCGTTCCAGCCCATGCGCTGCCGCGGACTCCCGTGCCGGTGCCGCCCTCGCCGACCACCCCTTCGCCGTCACCGCCGGAGCCCAGCACCGCGATTCCCGTGTTGCTTGCTATACCGACGATCGCGGCCACGGTCGGGTCGGAGTCAGGGTTCGTGCTGTACGCATAGAGGCCGGCGAACTTCTCGCTGAACCCGCAGACGCCGCAGGCCGTCTCGCTGTGGCCGATGATGCCCGGTCGATCGGTGCCATGGCCGATCACGCCGGCCTTGAGCATGCTGGCAATCAGGATGTTTCCGCCCGGCGGCACGGCTCCGCTGGTGCCGAAGACTCCGACGTCGGTGTTCGAGTCGCCCCAAACGCCGACCGGAACTGTGTTGCCGTTCTCGTCCTTGGGCTCGTGACCGCTGACCGCAGGGTCGAATCCCGTGACGTTCGCCATTGCGCTGCTCCCCTCCATGTACGACGTGGGCTTGCAACTTCATCCTTCTCGGCGGGCGCGGAGTTGGGTGCCGTTGCGCGTAAATGAACACGACAACTTCATCCTCGAAATCTGTGGAGCAATAGCGGCAGCGATGCTGATCGACGCACTCGTCCCTTCTGCGACGGCGGCGCCGATCGACGACTGCACGGAGACGGTTCATCCGGTGCTGCACGCGCTCGAGTTCGTCGATGCTCCGTGCTGAGGAGAAGATATGTGCTGAGATCGCCTCCAAGAATTCGTCAAGGCGTCCACCGCAGCCTTGTAGCCGTCCCGCAAGGAACGGACAGACAAGGACCATCAATGAAGATCACCACCACAGCGATCGCCACGCTGGCCGCGATGTTCATCGCCGGGTGCTCGGTGCCGACGGGGTCGACGACCATCCGCACCGCCTCGGGCAGCCCTGCACCATCGACGTCGACTGCGGCCGCTCAGCCTGCCGCCGCCCATGGTGTCGAGGGGTCCATCGAATCGATCCCCTGGTCGCAGGTGGGCCCGGGCTGGATGCTGGCGACGTGGAGCCCGGTGTCCGGCACTCGCCCCGGCGAGGCTCAGCTGCCCAACGGGCCGACACACGACACCGCGACCATGACGCTCTACCTCGTCGACCCCGCCGGTGGTCGCTATCCGATCACCACCTTCCCGCCGCCCGGCGACAAGGCCGGACCCAAGTTGGTCGACTGGTCGGGCGACGGCAGCAAGGCCCTCTTCTATACGGAGTACGGCGATCCGGCGACAGCCACCGTGGTCGACCTGCACACCGGCCAGCAGACAACGTGGGCCGTCGATGGATATCCCGGCTTCACCCGTCCTGACGGCAAGGCCCTGCTGCTTTCCCATATGAGAGGAGTTGACCGGCCAGGGACGCTCGAGCGTGTCGACCTTGCGGGTAAACCGCAGTTCACGTATCCGACTGACAAGCTCGAGAACCCATTCAACGGCCGGTACCTGTCCACGCCTGACGGCACGCGGATCGTCCTTGGCACAAAGTCGGGTCTCGCTTTGATGGGCAACGACGGGACGGTGGGGGCGACGCTTCCCGTTCCGGGTCAGGCCGACTGCAACCCGGTGCGGTGGTGGGATGAAGCCCCCGGCACGACGGTGCTCGCGGACTGCGGCGGTAGCGACAGTCGGTACACGTCGAGTCTCTGGCGGGTGCCCATCGATGGCGGGGCACCGACCGCGCTCACCGCGCCGAACAACGGGCAGAACGGCGGACGAGACAACGGCGACGTGAACGCCTGGCAGCTGCCGGCGGGGACGTTCGTTCAGGCGCTCGGTGGTTGCGGTGTCATCTATCTCGCGAAGCTCGACGACGACGGCACCACCACTCCGGTGTCGGTGCCCGGAGTCGACGACAGCAAGAGCGTCGAGGTGATCGGTGTCGACGGCAGCGCCCTCGACTTGCAGGCAAAGGCGGCGTGCGGCGGTGGGCAGTCGTTGCTGCGCTTCGACCCGGAGGCCAATACGTCGACGGTGCTGCTCGGTCCGCCGATCAACGGCGGCGGCGTGATCGATGCGGTGCCGTACAAGGGACAGAGGAGCCGGCCATGACGAATCATCGACTGCTCGTTGCGCTTACGGGCGCGATCGTCATCGCAGGCGTTGCGGGATGCGGTACGTCGAGCACCGGCACCTCGGCACCATCCTCGCCCTCGCCATCGCCTGCTGCCAACGCGCCCACAACATCGGCCAGCGCGCCATCTCTGTGCACCAAGCTCGGCGGCACATCCGACTCCAACCAGACCTGCCATGTCCGCAGCGAAACCTCGACCTACACACTCGATTTCAAGTTTCCGGTCGACTATCCCGACATGCAGCCCGTCACCGACTACATCGCAAAGCGCCGCGACGAGTTCGTCGAATGGCTCAAGAAATATCCCGTGCCCGGCGGAGTCTCCAGCGCACTCAATATCGGTGGGGATTCCTACAAGTCGTCAGGCACCCAAAGCCTGGTCCTGACCATGGAAACAGAAGGCGGCGTGCACCCCGAGACGACCTTCAAGTCCTTCAACTACGACACCGGCAAGCACGCGCCGATCACCCTCGACACGCTGTTCAAACCGGGAGCTGCGCCCCTACCGGTGTTGAACCCAATCGTGCAGCAGGAGTTGGACAAACGCCAGGCTTCTGATGTGTCTGCCGCCGACGCAACCATGGACACGTATCAGAATTTCGCGATCACCGACGACTCGGTGATCTTCTTCATCGACCAGGACAGCGCCTTCCCGCACTACGTCGGGTCGCTTCAGGTCACAGTGCCGCGGAGTGAATTGGCGCCGTTGATGAATGGTTCGGATTCGACGGCGCCGTGCGCCTCCGGCCAGGTGACTGTCACAGCCGAGCCGCCGCAGGCCGCCGCAGGCCATCGCGCGGTGACTCTGACATTCAGCTTGGCGCCAGGGGCAGGTGCGTGCACGCTGGCGGGCTACCCCGGCGTGGACAGCGGCACAGGCGGTCCGCTCGTGCATGCCCAACGCCTGCCGCGGGGGTACATGGGCGGCCTGCCCTCTGGCGTCGACGAACCGCCCGTCGTCACGGTGTCGTCGACGGCGTCGGCACATGCCGTCGTCGAGGGCGTGGCCGTCGACCCGAGCGGAAACAAATGCCCGACCTACACCGATCTACGGGTCACTCCCCCTGACACCACTGAAACATCAACCGTGCCAACCACAATCGATGTGTGCGAATTGATGGTCCACCCCGTCACCGCATGACGTGCGCCGTCAGACGACCTTGAGCACGGCACCGATCGCGAGACCGAGTACCAGCAGGGCCCCAGCTTGACGCACGTGCAACCACGCCAGTGCCGCGTACCACAACGGCCAGACCGGGTAGTCAGGCGGCGGTTCGTCGGGCGGTGGACGGCGGAAGCGCGGCCAGACCTTCCACAGCCGCGGCAGCGCGAGGACGACGAGAAGGGCGGGCCACGGCATCGCACCGAACCCGACGGCCACCGCGACGAGCACATAGAACCCGACCATCATCGCCAGCGTCGCGACTCGGGCGCGCTCGGCACCGAGAATGACTGGAAGCGTGTGGATTCCAAGCGGCTCGTCGAACGGAATCTTGTCGATGTGCTTGCCCATCAACACCGTCGTGCACAGCAACCCGTACGGCAGCGAGGCCAGCACGATGTCCCAGCCAACGGCGCCGACCGCGGAGTAGTAGGTGCCGCACACCATCAGCGGACCCCAGACGACGAACACGTCGGGCTCGCCGAGGCCGTGCTTCTTCAGCCGCAGCGGCGGCGCGGTGTAGGCGACGCTGAGCACGAACCCCGCAAGCGCGAACGCCAGTACCGGCCATCCACGGGCGAGCGTGAGCACGATCAGGATCGCCAGATCGACGACGTTGACGAGCAGGATCGACACCAGCAGCGTCCGGCGGCTCACCAGCCCGGACAGGACGGGATGCGGTGCGTACAGCGCGCGTGGGTAGGTGGCGCTGTCGGTCCCGACCTGGGTGTCGAACAGGTCGTTCATCAGGTTGTTGGCGACGTGGGCCAGGGTGATGCCGATGAGTGAGAGGACCAGCCAGCGCCAGTCCAGTCCCGGCTCCCCGACCGCCAGCAGCCCCGCCACCAGCCCGGATACCAACGTCATCGGCAGCACCGCCGCCCTGGTCACAACGAGCCAGCGCGTGACGGTGTCGATCGGTGTGTCCGGCGGCGGATTGGTGGTGCGGATCGCATACGCCCAGGACGACACCCGGGAACGAGACGTGATCTCGGTCATTCCCGAATCGTATGCCCGGAGGTTGCGGCGAATCCACGTGTTGCGACGCGGTCACGGAACCGCACCCTTCGGCACATCAGCTATCACTAGAGCCCCAAAAATCACTATCGTCACAGCTGCTGATTGCGGACGTCGATGCGACTTCCTGTCGTCATCGGACTCGCCGGGATCGGCGTCGCGCGGTGCACTATGGGGCTGTGCCCTCAAGACGTGACGTCCTCAAAGGTGCGCTGGCCGCGCCGGTTCTTGTCAGCCTCGGCGCGGTTGCAGCGGCAACTGAGGCGAAGTATGCGTCGGCCGCCGGTCTCAAGCTGATCGATTTCGCGGAGCGGCTGGTCCCGGCGGACCAGATTGCGGCGGCAGGCTATGCCGGCGCGCTGGTCTATGTGTCCGAATTGCGTCCCGGCGCCACCTTCGATTTCAAGCCCGTCACCCGCGAGTACGCGGATGCACTGCGCGCGGCGGGGCTTCACGTCGTCAGCTGCTACCAGTTCGGCAAGCCCGGTTGGCCGACGCCGTCGGACTACACGCGCGGATACGACGGTGGCGTCGCGGACGCTCAGACGGCTCTGCGCCTGCACGCTGCGGCCGGAGGTCCCGATTCAGCGCCGATCTTCTTCAGCATCGACGAGGACATCGACGCCGACACCTGGAAAAGCGTTGCGGTCCAGTGGCTTCGAGGTATCAACTCGGTCTTGGGCGTGGAGCGAACCGGTGTCTACGGCCACGCCGGGGTTTGTGCGTGGGCGATCGCCGACGGCGTCATCGGACACTCCACCACTCCGGGATTCCGGTGGGCATGGCAGACCAGAGCGTGGTCGCACGGTGAGCGCGAGCCCGCGGCCGTGCTCTACCAGAGCGTCATCGTCACCGCGTCAGACCCTGGAGTGAGCCTCGGCGGCACTCACGTGGACGAGGACGACGTCCTGGCGGGCGATTTCGGGCAATGGGATCTCGGTCGATGACGGCGGCGAGCGCACGCGTACGGGTGGCAGTACTCGACGACTACCAGAACGTGTCGATGACGATGGCCGACTGGTCGCCGGTTACATCGCGGGCCGACGTCACCGTGTTCACCGATCACGTTGCGGATCCCGATGTACTGATCGAACGGCTTAGGCCCTTCGACGTGGTCTTCGTCATGCGTGAGCGAACACCGTTGCCGCGCTATGTGATCGAACACCTGCCTCGCTTGCGCATGATCGCCTCCACCGGGCCGTTCAACGCATCGATCGACACCGACGCCGCCACCGAGGCCGGTATCCATGTGGGAACCACGGGCGGCACCGTCGCCTCGACGGTCGAATTGACGTGGGCCCTCATCTTGGGTGCGTCGCGCCACCTGGTCGCCGAACGGCAGTCCGTAGCCGACGGCGGCTGGCAGACCACCGTCGGACGCGAGCTCGACCGCCGGGTGCTCGGAGTCCTCGGCGTCGGTCGGATCGGCGCACGCGTGGCACGCATCGGCGCCGCCTTCGGAATGGACGTCACGGCATGGAGCCAGAATCTGACGCCGCAGACGGCCACGGAGGCCGGCGCCAGGTATCTGTCGCGTGACGAGTTCTTCGCGACCGCCGACGTCTTGACGGTGCACCTGAAGCTGGGTGAACGCTCGCGTGGTCTCGTCGGCGCCGCCGAACTCGATGCGATGAAATCCACAGCCCTGCTCGTCAACACGTCACGCGGCCCGATCGTCGACGAAACCGCCTTGATCGACGCGCTCCGGTCCGGGTCGATAGCGGGCGCAGCCCTCGACGTCTTCGACACCGAACCGCTGCCAGCCGACCATCCGTTACGCACGCTGCCCAACGTGCTCGCCACCCCGCACATCGGCTACGTCGCTGACCGGCCCTACCGGATCTTCTTCCGCGACGGCGTCGCCGCGATCGCGGAGTGGCTGGACGGTCGCTGAGTGCGACGGCTTTACTCGATCTTGACCGTGTGTTGAATCGGCCCACCGACGATGCGTATGTGACTACGCTTCGAGCGGTGGAGCTGGGGGTATTGGGACCTCTCCAGGTCCGGCAGGGCGGGATACCCGTCGCGATCCCGGGCGCGAAACCGCGTGCCATCCTCTCGATGCTCGGTCTGCACTGCGGTTCGGTTGTGTCGGCGGACACGTTGATTGAACTGCTCTGGGGCGATGACCCGCCGCGCACCGCCGCCAAGGCCCTGCAGACCCACATCTCCTCTCTGCGTCGCACCCTCGGCGAGGGCTTCGTCTTGACCGAGGGAACGGGTTGGACCCTGGCCGGGACAGGGGTGGACGCGGCGAAGTACAAAGCCGCCGCAAAACGGGGCCGAGACGCCGCTGCCTCAGGAGACACCGGCCAAGCGGTGGCGTGCTTCGACGAGGCGCTGACCCTGTGGCGCGGGACCCCCGAACTGCCCGACAGCCACAGGGGGTCATCGGAGAAGACACGCTGGGTCGAGGCTCACGCCGCGTTGGTGGAGGACCGAGCGGATGCGCTGCTGGTGACGGGGCGTGCCGCCGAGATCGTCGGCGAACTCGAAGCAGCGGTGGCCGAAGCACCGCTTCGCGAAAGGCGATGGGGCCAGCTGATGCTGGCGCTCTACCGCGCAGGCAGGCAGGGTGAGGCCCTTGGGGCCTATCAACGGGCGCGGTCGCTGCTGGCCGACCAATTGGGCGTCGACCCTGGGCCGGAACTTCGCCGGCTCGAAGCTGCCATCGTGGCTCAGGATGCCGCACTGGATATGCCTGTGGCCCAACATGTCTCGTCTGTGACACGTGCCGTCACCTTCCTTCTCACCGACATCGAGGGGTCAACCGCGGCCTGGGAGGCCGACACCGGCGCGATGGCGGTGGCGCTCGCGCGCCACGACGAGCTCGTCGAACAAGTCGTGACGTCGCGCGGAGGACGGCTGATCAAGACGCGCGGTGAAGGCGACGCCACGTTCTCGGTCTTCGATCGGCCGTCCGCGGCGGCCGCAGCAGCCATCGAACTTCAAGACGCCATCACCCATGAGCCCTGGGAACTGCGGGAGCCCATGCGCATTCGCGTCGCACTGCATACGGGTGAGGTCGAACTCCGTGACGGCGATTACTTCGGTCGGGCCGTGAACCGCGCTGCCCGACTACGGTCGCTGGCGGCAGGTGGCCAGATCCTGTGCTCGGGTGCCACCGCCGAACTCGTCATCGACTCGCTGCCCGACGACATTGCGCTGGCCGATTTGGGGATGCGACAGCTTCGCAACCTCGCACGCCCTGAGCACGTTTTCGAGCTCCGGCTCGAAACCAGTGACGACCGTCCTGCGGACGTCACCACCGATGAGCCGCTGGAGCGGCCCGAGCTCCCCGCAGTCCTCACCGGCCCCGGGCCGTTCGTCGGCCGCGGCACCGAGCTTGCGGGGCTGCTGTCCGCGTGGCAGACCACGCTCGCCGGTGGCACGAGCGCGGTGCTGATCGCCGGCGAGCCGGGAGTCGGCAAGACGCGGCTGGCCGGTGAATGGTCCCAGCAGGCGTACGAGCAGGGCGCGGTCGTGCTCTACGGCCGTTGCGACGAGGACCTCGGTGCGCCCTATCAGCCGTTCGCAGAAGCGCTGCGTTCGCTTGTGCCCTGCCTGGGCACGAGCCGGCTTAGGGGGCTGCGCGGCGTTGAAGCACTGCTCCCCCTGGTTCCTGGACTGGCAGACATCGTGCCCGACCTGGCCACGCCGACCCGTGCGGATCCCGACACCGAGCGCTATGCGCTTTTCGACGCAGTCGTCGCGCTCTTCGAATTCGCCTCCACAAACGCGCCCATCGTCCTGATACTCGACGACCTTCACTGGGCGGCCAAACCCACGCTGCTCCTGCTGCGGCATCTGCTGCGCTTCGGCGAGCGGGCCCGCGTGCAGATCGTCGGCACGTACCGCAGCACCGACCTCGACCGCTCCCATCCCCTCGCGGCGACGCTGGCCGACCTTCATCGCGACGGCACCGCGAACCGCCTTCACCTCAGCGGCCTCGACGAGGATGACGTGACAACGTATGTCGCCGAGGCGGGCTACGACGACGAAGAGCTCGCCCGGGCATTGGCATCGGTCACGGGTGGCAACCCGTTCTTCCTCATCGAGGCGCTGCGCCACGTCGACGAAAGCGGCGGCGCGTGGGACCAGAGCACCTTGCCGCAGGGCGTACGCGAAGCCGTGAGCCGCCGCCTCTCGCGTCTTCCCGCAGAGACCAACAAGGCCCTCGCCGCGGCCGCGGTCGTCGGCAGCCGGTTCGCCGTCGACTTGGTCGAGCGCGTGGTCGATCAGGATCTCGTCGACGCGTTCGACGAGGCGTGCAAGGCCGGCATCATCATCGAAGAGCCCGGCGGTCACTACCGGTTCAATCACGCCCTCGTCCGACAGTCGTTGCTTACCGAGCTGCCCTCCGTGCGGCGCATGCGGCTGCACCAGCGCATCGCTGCGACCCTCGAGAATGAGCCCGGTGCCGACGAAGAGCTGCTGGCCGAACTCGCACACCATTACTTCGAATGCGCATGGGCGGGTAACGCAGCCAAAGCCGTCGAGTACTGCAGACGTGCCGCTGACCAAGCGATGACCCGGCTGGCCTACGAGGGCGCCGCGGACCTCTACGACCACGCCCTGCATGCTCTCGAGGAGCTTGACGACGAGCTGCCTGACCGCGACGACCAGACCGCCGAACTGTTGATCGCCCGCTGCGAGGCTCTGCTGGCCGCGGGCGACGTGGCGTCGGCGGCAGGCGCGGTCGCGCAATTGCAAGAGGCGACGCACAATTCGGCCCGTCTCGCGGCGTGGCGCACGTGCTTCGACGGCCAACTCTCGATGCTGATCCACCCCGAGCGACTGGACGAAGTCGAAGTTGCGCTGGGTGCGGCAGCCAACGAACTGGCCGGATTGGACGACGCCGCAGGGGAAGCCACGGCTCACACCGTCCGGGCAGCGTGTCTCACGCGCCTCGGACGAATTGCCGACTGCGAAATCGCTCTGGACAACGCACTCACCGCTGCGCGACGCTCGAGCGAACACCGCCGGGTGAACGCGGTACTGGCGGGCGCGCCGCTTGCGGCGCTGTGGGGCCCCAACCCGGTTCCTCGCGCCGGCGGGCGGTGTCTCGACGTGGTGCGGCTGCTGCGAATCACGACCGACTCCCCCGCCGTCGAGGCGACGTCGACGCGGTGCCAGGCCGTGTTGGAGGCTTTCCGCGGCCGCGCAGCCGCGGCCCGACGGATGATCGACTCGGCTCGTCGCACGGTCACCGAGCTCGGCTTACGTCATGCGCTCCTCGAAGTTGAGCAGTTCGCCGGCATCGTCGAGCTGGTCGTCGACGATCCCGCGGCGGCCGAGTCGCATCTACGCAAGGCCTACAACGGCTTTCGTCGGATGGGTCTCGACGCCGACACCGCCGAGACCGCAGCGCTGTTGGGCCGCGTTTGTCTCGCGCTCGGCCGAGATGCCGAAGCCGACGAATTGTGCACGGAGAGCCAGCGTCTCGCGGGCCACGCGTTGAAGGCATCGATTGCATGGCGCACGCTTCGAGCCCAGCTTCTTTCACATCGCGGTGATCACGACGAAGCCCGAAAGGTCGCCGAGGCTGCCGTCGGCCTGGCTGAGCGCACGGACGCCTTGGTTGATCATGGCGACGCATGTCTGGCGCTGGCAACGGTGTTGGGCTCCGCAGGCGATACTGCGGGTGCACGACGGGCCGCCGAGCAGGCTGCGGGCTTGTACGAGCAGAAAGGCGCTGCGACACTTACGGAGAAGGCGCACAACCTAGTTGGCGAGCGTGGCCGCCCCACAACCACGCCTTCGCCCGAAGCGTCGAGCGTCGAGTTGGACAACGCGTGTGTGCGAACGATCCGGCAGCTAGTCACCGCTTTCCATCGCGAAGCTTGGGACGACGTCGATGAGATGTACGCGGCGGACGTGGTTGTCGAGAGTCGGAGGAAGGTCGTTGGATTTGCCGGCGCCGATCTGCCGTCTGGCGAGTGGCCCCATCTAGCAAGGCGTCTCGTCGAATCAAGCACAGCGCCGCATCATCACGTGGTTGTCGCAGTGCGGGGCGAGCGGCTGGCGCTTACGAAATTGAAGTTGGCCACTAGGGACGAGAGTGCTGGGGCGCCGCAGGAGGAGGTGCTCCAGTTAAGTGGCCTCGATGAGGCCGGCCGAATCGCGTTGCACATCTGGTTCGACATCGAAGACATCGACGCCGCAATCGCCGAGCTCGACGCCACGCATGCCCGGTTCGACGCGGAGGAAAGCCTTCATGCGCGGCGATTGGACAACGCGTGCGTGCGAGCACTCCTCCGGCTGGAAGACGCTTACCGCCGGCAGGCCTGGGACGAAATGGAGCAGCTGCAGTATCCACCCGACGTCTTCGTCGAGAGCCGTCGGAAGATGGTCCGGCTTCACCATGGCCGATCTCCGCTTTAGTGAATGGACTCGCGAGGCAATACGCATTGCCGGATCCGGCGTAGTCGCGCACCAGGAATTTCTCGCCGTGCGAGGCGAGCGCCTTGGCTCTGATCCGACTGGAGCTACGCACCGAAGACGAAGGCCCAGGGGCAACGCACGACGAGTTCCTCGCGCTGTTCGGCCTAGATGACGACGGGCGACTTGCCCTGCAGATCTTTTTCGACATCGAAGACATGGACGCCGCGATGGCCGAACTCGATGCCACGCACGCCCATTTCGAGGAAGAACAGCCGGAGGTGTGGAGGCTGGACAATGCCGCGAACGGAGTGCTCGAACGCTATCTGTCGCATTTCCCGGGCCGCGACTGGGACGCCATGGCGGATCTGCTGGCCGCCGACTTTTTGAGCGACGATCGTCGACGGGTGGTGAACGGCGGCGTCCATCGCGGTCGGGACACCGAAATCGCGACCGTGCAGGTGATCGCCGAGCTCGGGGCGCAAGCATAACGTCGACGCCCATCGCGACCCGCGGGGATCGCCTCGTCCTCGCTCGACACCATTTCAACATCGACGACGGGCCCGATGCGTTCCACAACGAGATGATCGACGTCGTCGAGATCAACGCCGACAACCAGATCGTGTCTCAAGTCATATTCGACGTCGACGACATCGACGCGGCCCTCGAGGAGCTCGACGCCCGCTACCTCGCGGGCGAAGCAGCCGCCCACTCGCACACGTGGTCGCTCATCGCGCGGGCCTACGCCGGATTCAATCGGCGGCGAAATCCCCGCGGCGACGCCGGACTGGGTGAATGTCGACCATCGGCACGCGGCCGCAATGGCACCGGGTGAAGGAGTCGCATACTTCCGCGCTTCGTGGGAGCTCGCCGCCGACCTGAACGTCTACATCGAGGCTGTACATCGGTTGAGCGACCTCGGAGCGGTCTTCACCCATGTAGGGAAAGGGACTTCGCGAGAGGGGTTCGAGGCCGAGTGGCGGACGGTCGACATCATGACGGTCGAAGGTGACCTCATCGACCGCGTCGAACTCTTCGACGAGGCAGACCTCGACGCCGCGCTAGCTCGGTTCGCACAGCTCAGCCAGCCGGCAGTGCGCCTAGAAAACGCGGCAAGCCGAGCGTACGAGCGCCTCACGGCGTTTTTTGAGGCGCGCGACTGGGACGCCACGGCGGAAGTAATCGCCGAGGGCATTTCCACCGACGACCGCCGTCGGGTGGTCAATGCGGGCATCCAACACGGCCGCGATGCCGCGGTCGCGGAAATCTCGGCAATCGCCGAGATCGGCGTCAAAGCCATAACTTCAGAGGTCATCGCGACCCGGGGCGAACATCTCTCATTGAGTCGTTCGCGATCCATTGGCCGCAACCAGCGCCCCGACGCGTTCCACACTGAGGTGCTCGACATTATCGAGATCGACGTCGACGAACGGATAGTGGCACGCGTTGTGTTCGACCCCGACGACATCGACGCAGCCTTCGCGGAGCTCGAAGAGCGATATCTCGCGGGAGAAGCGGCCACCGTACGCGCAGACGTGGTCGGCCATCGCGGAATCTTTCACTGCAGTCAACAGACACGAGCTACCCAAGTTGACGCAGGACTGGGTGAACGTCGACCACCGGCGAGCGATAGCTACCACACCGGGTGACATGACCGCGTACATCCGCGAAACGTTGGCTGACACGCCTGACCTACGGGTCTACGTCGAGTGTGTGCATCGGCTGACCAACCTCGGCGCGGTCGTCACCCAGGTGTCGCGCGGGACTTCGCACCAGGGCTTCGACGCCGAGTGGCGGATGATCTCGACTTTCGACGGTCGATGGCGACCGAATCAACCGCGGCGAAATCTTCGACGAGACGGATCTCGACGCCGCGCTCGCCCGGTTCGACGAGCTATGTCCCCCGGCGCCGAAACTCGAGAACGCGGCCTCCAGGGTTAACGACCGCATTTGGACATCCTTCACGGCTCGCGATTCGACAGCGATCGCGAAGATGGTGGCCGACGATTTTTACCAAGACGACCGCCGTCGGGTCGTCAATGCCGGGATCCGACGCGGTCGCGATGCTGCGGTCCTAGATTCACGGGCGGCGGCTGACGTCGGGCTCACCAACGCAACGTCGGTCGCCATCGCGACCCGCGGGCAGCGCCTCGTTCTCGCGCGGACCGCACTTCTCGGGTCCCGACCCACGACCGGACGTGTTTCATAACGAAGCCCTTCACGTCCTCGAGATCAACAACGACGAGCGAGTCGCGGCGGTTGTCGTGTTCGACGTTGACGACATCGACGCGGCCTTCGAGGAACTCGACACCCGCTACCTCGCCGGCGAAGCCGCCGCGCACGCGCACACGTGGTCGGTGATCACAGGGGCCTATGCCGCAGTCAACAGGCATGAACTCCCCGAGGTCACGCCGGACTGTGTCAACGTCGACCGCCGACGACTCCCAACACTCGAGCCGGGTGCAATGAACGTAAACCTCCGCGCTGGTTGGACCCTCACGCCGGAATACAACATCCACATCGATACTGTGCATCGACTCAGCGACCGGGGAGCGGTCGTGACCCACACCGCCCATGGCGTCTCGCACGAAGGTTTCGACGCTGAGTGGCGAATGATTCAACTTCTTACTGTCGACGCCGGCCTGGTCAACCGCGGCGAAGTGTTCGACGAGTCAGATCTCGACGCCGCGCTCGCGAGGTTCGATGAGCTCACGCGACCGACGCGGCGTCTGGAAAACGCGGCAAGCAAAGCGTACGAACGCTATTGGACCTGTTACGCGGCCCGCGACTGGGACGCCATGGCGGCGATACTGACCCACGACATCTGCACCGATGACCGTCGCAGTGTCGTGAACGCCGGAGTCCAACAAGGCCGAGATGCCGAAATCGCGAGGATGCGATACCTCGCGAAGATCAGCGAATTCGACGACATCACATCAGCTGCGGTCGCGACCCGCGGAGAGCGCCTAAGCTTGACTCGGGTCCGTTCCTCGACGTACCAAACTGAAACGCTCAACGTCGTCGAGATCGATGCCGACGAACGGCTCGCGGCGCGCGTGATTTTCGATATCAGCGACATCGATGCTGCCTTCGGGGAACTCGACGCACGATACGTCGCCGGAGAAGCGGCGGCCTACGCGCACACGTTCTCGGTCATCGCGGGGGCGTATGCGGCACTCGACAGGCGTGAGATCCCCGCGACGACGCCATACTGGGTGAATTTGGACCACCGACGAGTGGCAACAGTCGCGCCTGGCGATCTGATCCAATTTGTCCGCGCCGCTTGGGAACTCGAACGCGACATCCACAACCGCATCGAGACCGTCCATCGGATCAACGACTTCGGAGCGGCCGTCACCCGGGTGTCAAATGGGACCTCTCACGGGGGATTCGACGCCGAATGGCGATCGATTGACCTGATGACCGTCGAAGGCGACCTGATCAGCCGCTTCGAAATGTTCGATGATGCTGACATCGATGCCGCACTCACCCGATTTGACGAGCTGCACGCGCCGCCGAGACTCCAGAACGCGGCAAGCCAAGTGGGCGAACGCTTCCGGGCGCACTTCACGTCAGGCGACTGGGACGCCATGGCGAAGACATTGGCCGACGACTTCTCAAGTGACGATCGCCGTCGGGTGGTGGGTGCGGGGGTCCGACATGGTCGGGACGCCCAGCTGGCAGACATGCGAGCCATCGCCGACTTGTGGATCGCGAACACGACACCGACCGTCATGGCGACCCGTGGGGCGCGCCTTGTTCTCATACGTGTCGGCTTCTCGGACCGCGATCACGCGCCCGAGGTGTTTCGCACTGAGGTGCTCTGCATCCTCGAGATCAACGCCGATGAGCGGATAGAGGCGGCTGTCTCATTCCAGGTCGACGACATCGATGCTGCATTCGAGGAGCTTGATGCGCGGTATCTCGCCGGCGAGGCCGCTCGCTACTCCGACATGTGGTCGGTCGTCACCGAGGGCTATGCCGCCCACAACAGGCATGAGATACCCCCGGCGACGCGGGACTGGGTGACAACCGACCACCGGGTACGCGCAACGTTCGAAGCGGATGATCTGACCGCTTACGTCCGTTCCGCTTGGGACCTGGCGCCAGACGTCAAGATTCGCATCGAGACCGTGCATCGGCTGAGCGAGCTCGGAGCGGTTGTCACCCATGTCGGATATGGGACTTCACAAGACGGCTTCGAGGCCGAATGGCGGATCGTCGTGCTTCTCGCAGCCGGGGGCGACGGGCTCAAACGGTGCGAACTGTTCGACGAGGCGGACATCGACACCGCGCTCGCCCGGTTCGATGAGCTACACGCACAGACGCGGCGCCTCGAAAACGCGGCAAGCCGTGTCGTCGAACGCTTCCAGGCATGCTTCGCGGCCCGCGACTGGGATTCCATGGCGGAGATGGTGGCCGAAGACATGTGCAATGACGACCGTCGTCCGGTGGTCAATGCCGGTCTCCGTCGCGGTCGAGATGCCGAGATCGCGAACCTGCGGGCCCTCGTCGACCTCGGTGTAACGAACACGACGTCGGTCTTCATCGCGACCCGCGGGGAGCGTCTCGCGCTCTGTCGCATCCGCCTATCGGGCCGCGACAAGTGGCCCGAGGCGTTCCAAACCGAGGTGCTCAACGTTATCGAAATCGATGCCGACAACAGGATCACGTCGCGCATATGGTTCGACCTCGACGACATCGACGCCGCCTTCGAGGAGCTGGATGCCCGATACCTCGCTGGCGAAGCTGCCGAGTACGCGCAGACATGGTCAGTTATCGCCAACTCCCGCGCGACTTTCCAGCGAGGCGAATCCGCCGCTACGACCCAGGACTGGGTGATCACTGACCACCAACCAGTGAGCGCAATGGTCGACACGGACAACATGGCCGCCTATGTCCATGCAGTATGGGACACAACGCCAGACCTCGTCATCCGTACTGAGGCTGTACATCGACTTAGTAGTCGCGCGGCAGTCATCACCCAAACCGCATGTGGAACCTCGCGCGAGGGATTCGACGCCGAGTGGCGCTACATCATGCTGTTGACAGTCATCGGAGATCGAATCAGCCGCAACGAGGTTTTCGACGAGGCAGACCTCGACGCGGCACTCGCGAGGTTCGAAGAGCTGTGTCCCACAACGCCACAGCTCGAAAATGCAGCAAGCCGAGCAATCGGGGGCGTCTGCGCGTCCTTCGGCGTCCGCGACTGGGACGCGATGGCGGCGTCGGTGGCCGATGAATTTTCCATTGACGATCGGCGACGGGTCGTCAACGGCGGTATACGACACGGCCGGGATGCCGAGATGGAAGACTTGCGCGCCGCGGCGGACGCTGGGTTCACGAACTTGACGTCGGTCGTTATCGCGACGCGTGGGGAACACATTTGTCTCATTCGACTGTGGGTCTCTAGCGGAAGTGCGTCATCCGAGGGATTTCACGCCGACGCGCTGCAAGTGGTGCAGATCAGCGACGACGAGCGGATCAATGCTGTCGTCGTGTTCGACATCGACGACGTCGACGCTGCTCTTGCGGAGCTCGATGCCCGCTACGCCGCCGGCGAAGCAGCAGCACACTGTCACACTTGGTCGGTCATTGCGGGAGCCTATGCATCGATCAGTCGACGCGAGGTCGCCGCGACGACGCCGGACTTGGTAAGTATCGACCATCGTCGGGTGGCGGCGTACGCGCCCGGTGAGGTGATCGCATACATCCGTGCCGGGTGGGAACTCGACCAACGCATCACTACGTACATCGAGAACGTGCATCGGCTAACTAACCTCGGAGCGGTGGTCACGCATGCGGCCTACGGGACGTCGAAAGAAGGCTTCGATGCCGAGTGGCGCGGGGTCCAAATCCTGACGGTCGAAGGCGAGATGATCAGCCGCAGCGAGCTATTCGACGAGGCCGACCTCGACGCCGCGCTCGCCCGGTTCGAGGAACTCACTCCCCCGGCGCCGAGGTTGGAGAACGCGGCAAGTCGGGTGAACCGCCTCTTCTGGAACTACTTCGCCGCTTGCGACTGGGACGCGATAGCTGCAATCGTCGACGATGACATCTGCATCGACGATCGACGCCGAGTGGTCAACGCGGGTGTCATGCACGGCCGGGATGCCCATCTCGCAGACCTGCGTGCCATCGCCGGAATCGGCCCTCAAAACACAGCGTCAACCGTCGTCGCCACCCGCGGCGCACGCCTCGCACTCACTCACGTCCGCTCCTCGTACCGGGGCTTGAACCCCGAGGACGTCAGTGCCGACGTTCTCTGCCTGGTCGAGATCGGCGCGGACCATAGAATCGTGGCGTTCGTTGGGTTCGACTCCAACGACATCGACGCCGCCTTCACCGAACTCGACGCCCGATACCTCGCCGACGAAGCTGCCGAGTACTCACAAACGTGGTCGGTCATCGCGGGGGTCTACACCAGTTTCAACAGGCGCGAGCTTCCCGCGAGAACGCCGGGCTGGGTCACCATCGATCATCGCCCGCTCGTATCGATTGAGCCAGATGATATGGCCGCGTTCATCGGCGCCGTCTTGGACCAGATGCCAAGCCTCCGCATCTACATCGAGGCGGCGCACCAGCTGACCGGCCTCGGAGCGGTCGTCACCCATGTTGCACAGGGGGTTTCGCACGAGGGCTTGGAGGCCGAGTGGCGAATGCTCTTCATCTACACAGTCGAAGACGATTTGGTCAGCCATTGCGAGATCTTCGACGAAGCCGACCTCGACGCCACGCTTGCCCGGTTCGAGGAACTCAACCGGCCGGCGACTTGACCTCCGCCGTTCTCTGCCGCTGAGCGAAGTACTCCGACCATGACTTCACCTCGGGATGAAGTTTGATCAGCTTCCGGCGTTGACGCTCGGTCAAGCCGCCCCAGACACCGAACTCAATCTGGTTGTCGAGCGCGTCGGCGAGGCACTCGGTCACAACGGGGCACTGGCGGCAGATCACAGCCGCCCGCTTTTGGGCCGCACCCCTGACGAACAACTCGTCGGGGTCAGCGGAGCGACATCGCGCCTTCCAGACCCATGCGAGACGATGTTCCTCTGGCGACACGGCTGAAGGCATCATGCTGACATCTTCTGAGAGCACAGAGCAGCCGGCGTGAGTAGTCGACTACTGCACTTGCTGGCGATGCGCCCTGAGCCTGATCGGGCGCAGTTCCGGCGCTTCGGGGACCAGCGCCATCGGCCCACCACCTGGTATTTCGTGGCGGGCCGACTCAGCGGATTGACTCACATACCGGCTCAGAAGTAGGTCGTCGTCTGAGTCTTCGTGCCGTTGTCGCAGGCGACGGTGACGTTCCAGTTCCGCAACTGCGGTATGGCCGGGACGATCTTGAGGTCGTACGTGGAGTTGGCCGGCAGCGCGAAACTGCGGTTGTAGTTGTCCGTCGTGTAGGTGCACTGTGAGGTGACGCCGCTGCGATCGGTGATGTGGGCTTGCAGGCCACCGACAATCGGATTGAAGGAGACGGTCGGTCCTTGCTTCGGCGGCGCCGGTGGGTTCGGCGGCAGTGGCGTCTGCCCATTGGAGCAGCCCGACACGACGATGTGTGCGCCCTGCTGATTCTGCAGCTTTTGCCTGGCGTTTGCCTCGGCGACCCCAAGCGTGGCGTCCGACGCCGACTCGAATTCGCCGAAGTCGTTCGACGCAATTGCGGCGCACCCGTTCTGCCCGATGACCTCGACGACGCATTGGTGCCCGCCCTTGTTCACGCAGTCGGTGAGCGCCGCCTGGTTGGCCTGACCGGAATCCGGTCCGATCGACTTACCTCCGACCGTCGAGACGGGAGGAGCGTCGTTGACAAGCCCAACGGCGAGGGCGACGAAGGTGTCCGGCGCCGCTTCCGCCGGCGCCGCTGCGCCGATAAGGCCGCTGACGCTCGCCCCCGCGATCACAAGCATTGCGCCCGCCACGATCCGCATACGGAGTCCCGAGGTGTACTTGCTCATAGCGATCTTGTCCTTTGTGTTCGGTGCAGCCCGATTGGGCCACATTCACTACTAAGGGCCGCCACCCGCGCGCGAGGAGACACTTTTTTTCGGGCGCATCTGTGGCCGACGCTTCAGGCGTGCGGCCGGGCTTCACCCACCCGGCGCAGTGCGGGCGCAGGTTGAGCTGCCGGGCACAGCGACATGTGGGCAGTTCGGCGCTGGAGACGGTTGCGACGGAGGCGGCAGTTGCGGTGCCGGGCAGGACTGATCACGGGCAACGGTGTCTCCGTTGGCGCAGTGCTTGACGGTCGGTATCGGCGGCCGCTGCCGGGGCGGGGCGGCCGGAGCTGTCGAGCCCTGTGACGCGGGGGCGACGCGACTCGATGGCGTCCCCGTGACTGCGGGAGCCGCCGTGGCGGCCGGCGCAGGTGACGGCGCCTGCTGAATGGGCTGGGTTCCGTGATCGGTCGAATTCGGATCATCGGAGTTCGTCGAGCCCGCGGAGGGCGACGCCGACGTATTCGATTGCGGTGGTGGAACATTGACCTGCGTTGGCGGTATTGCCGGTTCGCGTACGGGAGTGTTGGGCGCATGCGATATCGCGGGTGTGGACCCAGCAGGGCTGATCTGTGCCGGACCGAGCGGCGCGCCGTGCAGAGCCGGCCAGCCAACGGCAACGCCAACAGCGATCGCTGGAACGGCGACAACGGCGCCGACCCACAGCGCAACTCTGCTCGTCACCATCGAGAGACCACCGGCGGCATGACCGAGCACATGCGTGCTCGTCTCCACCGTCCCTGTCGTGACGTGGGTGGCGGACCCCATTCGAGTAAGAGCTTGGTTACGTAGCCAACTCGGAGCCGGGATGAACACCGGTGCAGCACCGAGGAGGGCCGCTGGACTGACGAGTCTTTCTCGAGACTCATCGCAGTGCGCGCAGGATTCGATATGGCGCGAAATACGCTTGCGCACAAGCACAGTGAACTGTCCGTCCCAGTTCCCGATGATCGTCCCCAGCTCGGGGCACCGATTGCGCCCGGTGCGGACTTGACGCACGATCACCACCGCGCCCAAAGACCGTTCGACGGTGTCGCGTAGGCGCTGCACCATCTTCTTGGCTGAGGCATCGCTGACGCCAAGCGCCTGCGAAAGTTCCGCCCCGGTCAGGCCGTGCCGGTAGGTCAGATCCAGAACTTCACGGTCACGGTCGGAGAGTCCGCCCTCGGCTTCGGCGACAAACGCCGCGAGTTCGTTGCGTGCAGCCAGGGCATCGGGGCCCGCTTCCGGTGACGGCTCATCGGGCAATTCGTCGGTTACCGCTTCACGGCGACGGGCCCGAAGCGTCCGCAACGCCTGGTGCCGGGCTATGGAATACAGCCAGGGCCGCAGCTTATCGGGGTCGCGCAGCTTCGGAAGATCGACCACGGCCATGCAGAATGCCTCTTGCACGCAGTCGGCGGCGTCGCGTTCGCCCACCATGCCCACACAGAAGTCGTAGAGCCGGTCGGCGTAGCGGTCGTAAATTCCGGCGAACGCCGCGCGATCGCCGGCCGCAGCAGCGCCGACCAGCTCGGCGTCGCACGCCACATCCCAGTCGTACTCAACAGTCACAGACGTCGGTCTCCAGCAAGATCAAATTTGGTTTCCGACGTACCACGGTCTCGACAGCCGATTGGTTCAATCCCGTCCGAACCGAGGCGAGCCGGGGCAGCTTGGAAATCGGGTTGGTCAGCCGTTTGTCGGCTATCAGACCCGGCCTCGGCTGCGGGATCGGTCGGCCTTTGGGCTGACCGCCCCGAGTAGGGCCGTCAGATCGGCAATTCGAATGTCGTCGAGATGTTCTACCGCTCCGATGATCTCGCGCCGCAGGCTGTCGTCGGCGAACGGTTCGGCAAGCCAGTGGAACTTGTCCACCACGCGGTCCCAGGTCATCGGGCGGGTCGGCGAGCCTTCGAAGTCGGATTGCTCACGTTCGAGAATTCGTCCGTCGTCGAGCGTGACGTGTACACGGGTGGATGTGCGTTCGGGATACCCGGCGGTCAGATCGTCGGCGGGCGAAACCGTGACACGCTGCAGCAGTTCCTGCACATCGGAGCGGAGCACTCGTTCTGTTTCGAGTTGTTCCGGTCCTACCTGCCCGTCGAGTAGCGCAACGGCGCACAGGTATTTCAGGTTGTAGTCCGCCTGTTCCTTGGTTTTTGGGTGATCCTTGTTGCCGTAGAGACCACCGCCGGCGATGTCGAAGGCGCCTTGGATTACCTCAAGGGTGACCTCGGCGACCTCCTCGCCACTGATGTGGACTTCGTCGCGAATCGCCAGAGTGGCGTCAATGATGGTCTGGCCATGGATCAATGAACAGTATTGCTTGAGGTAAGTCTGCTCGACAGCGGTCAACGAGCTGTCTTCGGTTCGGAAATCGATGGATTGGCCGAAAAGCTGGTCGAGGCCATTCGGACCTTCGATTAGTGCATAGGGCCCCGTTGCGCCGAGGCTAGCCAGCAGCGTTGTATAAACCGCGCGCATACCGGTGATGGCCGGAGAGATTCCCTTCCATGTGGACACGGGCTCCGTGTGCACGGCGGCCAGCGACACATTGTCAGATGTCGCATTGGCGATGGCGGAAGCCGTTTGCTCTGCGTCGAAACCAAGCAACTTGGAGGTGCCCGCTGCCACCGACATCGCCAGCTGCAGTGCGTGATTGAGCCCCCGCGCCATGACCGGCACCTGGGCGCTGAACCGGCACTGCACTTCATAGGCGACGGCCAGCGCCAGAAGGAAGTCGGTGCCGTTGGCATCGACGTGCTCGGCCATCGCGAGGACAGCGCCGAAGTTGTCGGCGGGGTGACACAGCCCTCCGGCCGTCAAGAAAGTATCGAGCAGATCGGGATAGCGCACCAGAACAGCGTTGAAGAATGCCGACTGATCGACTGAGGTGCGCCCGCCACCGATGAAGGTGGTAGTCGGCTGGCTGCTGAACCGTTCGGCATGCGCCCTGATCGCGGGAATCAGCTCTCCGTCCAAAGCGCCCAATGCGCAGGCGATGCTGTCGAGCACATTGCGTTTGAGTGTGGACAGCGATGACCCGACGTCCGACAATTTCGCGTCGACCACGAACCGGCCGAGCTTTACGACTTCATAGTCGCCTTCGGTCACGGGCGATGCACGGCGCGTGCGGGGTCGCTGGGATGTGTTGACAGCTCGGTCATTTCCACGTCCATCCATGGATACAGCGGTAGCTCGGCGACGATCGATGACATCTCCGCGCCATCGCGTGCTCGCCACAGACCCAGCGTGCGCCGGCGGTACGCCGGTGCACTTAGAGCCCACAGCCGTAGCAGATGGCCCTGAGCTGCCAATTCGCGGGCGCGCTGAGCTTCGCGGGCCATTGCGTCGTTCACGACCTCCGCCGCGGTGCCGGGCGGCACGGTGATCGTCATGGTGATCAGGAACTCAGTGCTGTCGCTGTCAGAGGCGGTCGCGGTGAGCGCGGGATCGTTCGGGTGTGGTGCCAGCCGTGCGACTTCGTCAGTCCTCCACACTCGCAATGGCATTGAGGCAAGTGCCTGCTCCAAAGCCGCGTCATCATCGGCGGCGAAAAGCCCGAGTGTGCGCCACTCTCCGGGTTGCAGGGGCGGACGCCACAGGCGAAGCAGGCTTCCCTCGCGTGCGAGTTCGCCGGCACGCACGGCTTCCCGCCCACGGACATCGTCGACGGCGTCGCTTGGTGTGCCATCAGGGACATGGGTTGTCATAGTGACAAGGAAATCCACGATGGCTCCTCACCGATTCTTGCGTGGGGTTGATCGCCTCGCACGCGCATGAAACATCTTTGTCCTAAGCAGCACCGCGCGTAGCTGTGAATCTGCTGGCAATCTTCTAGCCGTCAACGCCTAAGCGCACCAAGGTAAGCACTCGTTGGGACCCACAAACGCAGGAGGCATAGGTTGCGGAGGACCTATGGGCGGAGGGGGTTTGGGTCCCTCATAAATGCCTTGTCCTTGATTGGCCTGGTCCGGGGCCACGTGATAGTGGGTGTGGCAGACATTCATGTCCCACGTCACCGGGTCATAGACATGATTCCGGGTCAAGTGGAACAAGGAATCCCCCCTGGGCACCACTGAT
Organism: uncultured Actinomycetota bacterium; assembly: GCA_963813275.1. Taxonomy (GTDB): domain Bacteria; phylum Actinomycetota; class Actinomycetes; order Mycobacteriales; family Mycobacteriaceae; genus Mycobacterium. Next base: position 2,710,686 of record CAWEYH010000014.1, read on the forward strand.
TTGGCCCGTAGCACACACCGTCGACGAACGCGGCAGGCGCGCAGTCGACATCCGCCCGGGCAGTACCCCCACCGAGACCGGCCCAAGCCGCCACACACCAACACGGCCGATGCAAACCCCACGAACACTCGCTTCATAGTTCCTGGATGCTCCTCTTCGCAGCGAGGTGTGCAATGAGAACCACCGGATTTCGACAGCCCGTGGTCGGCAAGGCTTCACAGTTTTCCGGTTTGGCTGTCCACCAGCGGGTTTGGCCTCTGCTTGCGTTCCGTTGGACTCCCCTGGCGTTGCAGGCGACGGACGAGCGCCGATGTGCGAGTCGGATCGATCCGCATCGGCCCGTGGGCGCCTCGCGTCAGCGCCGGTTCAGATGCCAAACGTGACCGGACAACACCGTCGCAAAGGCACACCACAGCGCGTATATCGACAGCGGCGCCGCGCGCAGGCCCAAGACGGTGACCGCGCGGCGAGTCAGATCGGCGCTACTTAAAGCAAGAACCGCCGCGCCGACAACGGAAGTGCCCAACAGCCGCCGGTTGAAGAACAGCCATGACCAGCCGGCGTTCATCACCAGATTGACACCGAGCGCCGCTATATAATGGCGCCGCTGCCGAGTCTGTCCGCGGCGCTCCATTTCGTCGAGCGCGTTTGACGAGACCACCGCGATGTCGGCATACAAGATCGGCCATACGATCGGAAACACTTGCCGCGGCGGCTGATAGGACGGTTTGCGTAACGATCGATACCAAGGTGAATCGGCCGGCCGACTCGCCAGACCGCCAACGAGCGCGGTAGCCGCGACCGCCATGGAGGCGGGAATCAGTGTTCGTGCCCGCACGTGACTGCTCCTCCCAAGATGGACAGCCGCCGCAGACACATCCGGCCGGCCGATTCTTCCGTCTACTTCTGCTCGTCGCTGTCAGTCAATGCGCGGTCAGCGCTGCGAATTAGCTTGCGGTTGAACTGATATTGCGCTGATGTCAAAGAATCGGCCAAATCGATTGCGGCCTCGATGATCTTGGCGCGCAGCGGGTGCACCGCCTCGGGGATCGCCTCGTCGATGGCATGACGGAACTTGCGCAGTGCCTCGGCCGCTGCCTGTTGGCCCACCTTGGCCGAATCCCGCACCTCGTCGAGCAGCTCGTTCGAGCGGGGTGCCGGCACCTTTGACTCCGTGGTCTGGGTCATATCCGTTCCTTCCTTTATGAACTTGTGTTCTGTAGACGACGCTATTGCCCGTTACGGTCCCCTGAGAGCGGCAAAGGTCCCACGTGTCGCGCCGATGGTCCCCTGGCACGATCTCGACCACCCGACGACGCCGACGATCACATGCCTAAGTGAGAAGGAGCGCCGACTGTCGAAACGAATGACACTGCGCTGTGGGTCCTACGCCTCTAGCGAGACCACAGTGCGAGCACGTGTTCTTGATGTCAATACTGACAACAATTCTCACTGTGGAGAGATCATGGCAACCACACACCTTGCAGCGGGCGCATGTATCGTCGCCGCATCAGCGGCGTTCGCTGCGCCCGCGCTCGCCGATGATGACCCTGCCGTCAACACGCCTTGTCTGGCTTCGGATTTGAATCAGACAGCGACAGACCTCTCGGGAGCCCAGATCCGCTGCCTTGCCAACGGTGACGGCGGATTCGACTGGATGGCCGATACCGGTGCGGTGGGCACCATCGCGCAGCTGGAGAAGGACGGCTTCACGATTGCACTCGACCGAGTGGGTACCAATCCCGTCGACAAGTGCAGAGTCAACAACGTTTGGGGACCGAACATCGAGACTCGCACCGACCGCTCGAACCCCGGTTCGACGCATCCAGAGACGATTGTCCTGAGTAAGACCATCAACGTATCGCTCGACTGCACCTGAGCCTTTCGCCTACGGTCAGGTGTTCAACGGCAGTCGCCACAGGGATTGGCCGGGCTCCAAGAGCCACAGTCGGCTCGCGTTCGTACGCACCAGGCTCACTGACCCGGCGATCAGAACAGCTGCCAGCGGGATTCCTCCTAGCACCGCGGTCAGCACGGCCGCCGGCAGCTCATCGGGACTGGCGGTCGTGACGTCGAACCATGCATCGCAGAGCAGAAGCACACCGGTGGTGAAGGCCGGAAAGACGAGCAGTTGGCGATGCAGCCACGTGAGTATCGCCGTCACGGCCATGAATACGACCAACAAGCTGTCAAATCCCAGCCAGGTCAGCGGCCAGTCGCGAACGGTGTAGTTCTGAGGCAACGTGAAGGACAGATAGACGATCCACGGGATCATGAAAACCGCGCCGCCCGTCATCAGTCCTAGATGCGCTTGCCTGAGCTTCGCGGTGAAACCTCTGGGCTTCAAGTCTGCCAAGGGCCGCTCGAGCCGCAGAATCAGCTCACGCCGCTGCGCTCCGCTCAGCGCGGCGATTTGTGAATCACTAAGGACATCCTGTGTCATGGTCTTGCGCCGTGTCGTCGGCATCGCCCTTCAACTAGTTCGTGGATTGTTCGGTCGCGGCGCGACTGTGCGGCCAGCGCCGGTGCGCTCGATGAGGCACGAATTCCAACGATAAGAGCACAATCAGGGCGGCGGGCAGGTGGCGCGCCGAGACCAGCACGTAACGACGACGCCCGAAAGCGTGAAACTTCCGCAGATATCTGTAAAGGGACTCCAGCCTGATGAGGGGGTCGCCCAAGCGGATAAGCGTGTAGTAGCCGCGCTGCACCACAGTGCGATGCATCGCGTTGAACAGTTCTGGAAAAGCCGCGAATGCCAGCGATATCCGTCGTGCTCCTCGCGCTTTACACCACCTGATCATGTCGACGGTCAATCGTTCGTCCATCCCGTTGGGTGCGCGGGGACGCCGCCACGGCAGGTCGAGCGACACATCGCTTCCCGCTCCCGACTGCACATAGCGATGGAAAGCTTGGATCCGCCCGCCTCCGTCGCGCCCCACAATGAGCATGACTCCGGGATACCGACCCTCCAGCACACCGTCGAGCATCATCGAGAATCCCCGCTCATAGCGGCCACCGCCACGTGAGGCAAGCAATACCTCGGTCAACTCGGCTCTGAGTTTCTCACCGAGACACTGTTCGCCAACGACTTCAGTGGTGATCCCGCGGTTGTGGGTACGTGCGACCGCCTGCCGCAGGTTGCGGAACCTCCGACCCGCCATAGTGAAATTGGCGACATCCACGACCACGTCACGCCCGATCGGAATGGTCATCAACGATTGATGCACCACCGACTCGTCATGCCACAGATTCAGTCGGTGCTGCCCACAGCTGAGCACCATGATTCGCCACCCACGGCTTTGACACATCGTCGCGAAGTCGCCGACAAGCGCTCGATACTTCCCGGGCTCACCGATCGGATCTCCGCTGACCACAGCGAATCCCAGCAGCGTTCGGTAGGCGAGCGCAGCGGTGCGATCACTGTTGAAGAACAGGCTCTTTGTGGACTGCATCGCAAACGGTGCAAGTGGATCGCCCCGCGTGGCAGAGATCAGCGGCCATATCAGATCGGGGCCGTCTGACCACGGGCGCGACGGCAGGGGCCACATCAGGACCAAGCCCATGCCGGCCACCAATACGTCGCCCCAGGCCGCGAGTCCAACGACATGCGCAGCGATGCCGACTGAGAGCATGGCCAAGGCCGCAGCCGAGTGCAGACCAGTCACCGGACGGCCGAGACGGATACCACGCGCCAACAGCATCACCGCCGCCAGCAGCGATACGGACCACGCCAAGCGTCCCGACGGGTTCCAGTCCGCAATGTCGCGGTTGCGCAAGACCATGACCGTCAGCAATGCAAACCCGCCGACCAGCACCAGCGCGGCGATGCGACGTCCGCGCCGAGACACCGAGGATACGAGCAGTTGCCGTCGGCCGAGCACACGCGGAAGGGCGAATTTGGAGCGTATGCGGTCGGGCGCTTCGGTCATGTTCATCGACAGCCTCCGTGCACCCACGACCACGATGGCCGGGCCGCCCAACCGTAGGCGTCGAGTCGATTCCGGCCCTAGGGCCAGCGGTCCCTAGCCGAATCGACACAGGACCCTCTGTTTCGCAGTGAGTCCGACTGACCGTGACGTCAGCGCCACAGGCGCGGCATCACCATGGGCACACGCTGTCGGTAGCGACGGTAGGGTTCTCCCAACGCATCGACGAGATCTCGCTCCTCGAACCGGACAGCGATGAAGATGTAGACGGTCATGGTGACGGAGAACAGCAGGTGGCCCGCCGTCATGGTCGGTGCCGCCCAGAAAGCGATCAGGAAACCCAGCAACAACGGATGCCGGACGACTCGATAGAGCAGCACCTCGCGAAAACCCGCTTCCTCACGCGGTTTTGATCGCCAGGTGTCCAGCACCTGGCGGATACCGAACAGATCGAAATGGTCGATCATGAATGTCGCCGCGAGCACCATGACCCAACCGACACCGCCAAGTGTGGCCACAGCCGCCCGCGCGGGTACGGAATCCACGTGCCAGATGACTGTGTCGATTGCGCGCCACTGCCAGAACATCAGTGTCAACACCGCGCTGGTGAGCAGTACGTACGTGCTCCGCTCGATCGGAGCGGGCACGAATCGGGTCCACCACTGTTTGAAGCCGGGCCGGGCCATCACGGTGTGTTGGAGTGCGAACAGCGTCAGCAATCCGATATCTATCGCCACGGCCTCCCCCAGCGGCGCGTCACCGGCTCGGTCGATGCTGCGGGGCACCGCGACGTCGGTGACGAAGCCGACCAGATAGAGGAAGACAGCGACGAAAACGACGTAGCTGACAAGGCCGTAAAGCACTGCGATGATGCGTGATGCGTTGCCGTCGGCGGTGGCAACCGTTGCATCATGTAGGTGCATTGGGCATCCGCCGCTACCCACTGCGGCTGCATTGGGTTTGGGTGTTGCGCTCATGGGGTCGTTCCTTCTCGGGCTGGTGTTGATTCCGCGCGAGCCGATAGGCGGGCGCGGCAGAGAGACCTGAACGGTCTCAGTTCGTGGCTGCGAAGTCGCCGGTGATCACACCGGACGAAAAGGCTATTCGGCCGGCCGAATGTTCTGGTTGATGTGGAACACGTTGGTTGGGTCGTATTCCGCCTTGACCTCGGTAAGCCGGCGATAGTTCGGGCCGTATGTGGCGCGGACCCGGTCCTGACCCTCATCCATCATGAAGTTGACGTAAGCACCGCCCGCCGAATGCGGATGGGTGGCGTCCCAGTAGTCCGCCGTCCACCGCTTGAGCATCGGGGCGTTCGCGGGATCGGGGTCCACCCCGGCGATGACCTGTGAGAAGTTGACATCCCGGTACGCCCAAGCGGTTTCGGTCTGACCAACCCGATGGACCGCGCCGTCGATTGGGTAGAGGTGCATCGTCGAATGCATGGTCGGCAGTTCCTCCGCGAAGCGGGCATGTGCTTGCACCGCGCCGTCATCGACCGTTCGGAAGAAGTCGCCACGCCAGTACCACTGCAGCCCTTTGGGATACAGCGCGTCGAACGTGGACTGCAGTGCGGGATAGGGGGCCTCGCCGATACCGTCGAAGGCCGGCTGCATGTGACGGACCGGCGCGAACACCTCGTCCGCTCGGGCTGGATCACCCGAGTAGCACCACACCACCGCGCATGCCTTCTGCATGTGGAAATCCGTCGGGAACGGATCTGCCGGCGGAACCGTCATGGCCGCGAAGAACCCGTAGAGATCCTCATCCTGGGCGGGCAGGAATTCCCTGTACCAACCGAGGATGTCGGCGGTGGCTGCTGCCGGCCACGCCGTCGGACCACAAATCACAGTGTGGACCGGATGCACGCGGAAGGTGAAAGAGGTGACCACACCGAAGTTCCCGCCACCGCCGCGCAGGGCCCAGAACAGGTCAGGGTGGTCCGATTCTGATGCCGTCACCACGCGGCCGTCAGCAAGGACGACCTCTGCTTCGAGCAGGTTGTCGATTGTCAGGCCGTGTTTGCGAGACAGATAGCCGTGGCCGCCGCCAAGGGTGAGCCCACCGACGCCGGTGGAGGCGATGATGCCCGACGGTGTCGCGAGCCCGTAGGCGTGAGTGGCGGTGTCCACCTGACCCCACGTCGCACCGCCCTGGACCCGCACGGTGCGCGCGTCCGCATCGACGTCGACGCCGTTCAGCCGGGACAGGTCGATGACGATGCCGCCGTCGACCGTGCCGAAGCCCGGGCCGTTGTGGCCGCCACCGCGAACCGCAACCGCGAGTTTCGACCTCTGTGCGTAATCCAGAGCGGACACGATGTCGTCGGTGGATCCGGCGCGGACAATCACCGCCGGCCGCTTGTCGATCATCGCGTTGTGTACGGCCCGCGCTTCGTCATACCGCGGGTCATCGGGCAGGATCACCTCGCCGCCAAGGCGGCTATCGGTACCGCTGGTGGCATCCGCAACGCTCATGTCGCCATCTCCTCATCAAGTCTCTGATTTCGATGTCATGACGCTATGTGGCGCCGACCTTCCACGTCATGACCACAACGAAGCATTTCCGCGGCCACCCGTGGATGGTCAAATATGACTATCGACCCAGCAGCGCCCGCGCGGCTACCTTCAACACATGGCGCAGTGGGTGACACCACCGCTTCCGGCCGAACTCGTCGTACGTCGGCGCGGACCCTTCGTCGGCCGGGCGGCGGAACTAGCTGCCTTCGAGCAGGCCTGGAAGCGGGTCGAAGACGGCCGACGCCAGATGGTGTTCATCGGCGGTGAACCGGGCGCGGGCAAGTCTCGTCTGGTTGCCGAAGTCGCAGGAAAACTATCCGATCATGGCGTCACTGTGCTGGTGGGCGCCTCAACGGCCGATGCGGGCGTCCCCTACGAACCGTTCGCTGAAGCGCTCGATCGTCTGCTGTCGGCCGGTCCTGCTGGGTGCCTCACCGAACCGCTCGCCGATGCGGGACCCCAACTCGGGCGGTTGTCGACCCATGTACAGCGACATCTGTCGGGCACTGGCACAGCCGACGACGCGGGCACGGCGCGACGTGTGCTTTTCGACGCGCTGACAGGCTTTCTTCGCCGCCTGACGGCCGATCGCCCGATGGCGTTGATTCTGGAAGACCTCCATTGGGCGCAACTGCCGACGCTGGCGATGCTCGAACAGGTGCTGGCCGGCTGCGCCGATACGCGACTGCTGGTGGTGGCCACCTTCCGCACGACCGAGCCCGATCGCTCTGACGAACTGGTCAGCCGGGTCGCCGAAATGCACAGGTTCGACGGTGTGCGGCGGCTGGACCTCGACGGGCTGGACACCGAGGCGATCACCGAGTTCGTCAACCGGACACAGCAGCTGGCGCCGCCCACAGCGCGCACGGCTGCTGCCTTGCTGCGCGACCGAACCGGCGGCAACCCCTTCTTTCTCACCGAACTGTGCAACGACCTGGAAAGTCGCGGTGGGATAGCGGCGCTGAGTTCGCACCAGACCGTTCCGGCATCGATCGGCGATGCCATCGCCCGCCGGCTCGTCGGCCTCGGCGCCGGTGTCCGGGAGATCATCGAGCAGGCCGCAGTTCTGGGTGAATCCTTCGATCTACCGGCCCTGATCGCCAGCAGCGAGACCGACGTGGCGGCGACGCTGGCTGCCGTCGACTCAGCCGAAGCCGTCGGTCTGATCAGGGCGGTGCACGGCTCCGACGGCGAGTTCACGTTCGTCCATGCGCTGACCCGTGAAGCCGTGGTGGGCAGGTTGGCGGCCTCGCGCCTGCGAATCATGCACGCGCGCGCGGCAGAAGCGCTCGAGGGCCGCGCTGATCCGTCGATCGTCCCCCGCCTGGCCAACCACTACCTGCTCGCCCACGTGCTCGGCTATCACGAGCAGGCGTTGCGGTACGCGCGGGAGGCAGCCCGGATGGCCGAACGCAGTCTGGCGTACGAAGATGCGGCGAGATGGTATGAACGGGCCGCATCGCTTGCCGAACTTGATCTGGCCGGATCGAGCGAAACTGAATCTGGGTGCGGCCGCCAACCATGTCCGCGCCGGCGACTTCGCTCGCGCCCGCGGCATGTACGAAAGCATCAGCGCAATCGACGATCCGCTTATCCGGCTGGAGGCCGCCGTCGGCTATGAAGACGCGAATTGGCGTCCTGGACTCGCCAACTCGAAAGCGGCCGACCTGCTGGCGTCCGCGCTGGAGTCGTGCGGTCTGACCGCCGACGATCCGCGCTACGTGCGGGCGCTGGGCAGCTTCGGCCGGGCGCTGGCCTTCGCTGGTGAGACGGTACGTGCTCGCGACATCAGTAACCTCGCGATCGACCACGCCCGAACAGCCGGCGATCCCGAAGTGGTCTCGCATGCTCTGGAGACGAGCCTCTGGCACGGCCTGACCCCCGACATGTGCGAAAACCAATTGGAGCGTTCCACCGAACTATCGCGAATGGCGCTGTCACGGCGCGACTACGAGGCGCTCGGCTCCGCCTCTCACTTCCGCGCCCTGGCCAGTTACCAGGCAGGCCGGCCGGACGACCTTGCCGCGTCCGCGGCCGACATGCAGCGAGCCGCGCAAGCATCCGGACAACCCTTCTTCGGCTTTGTCGGCGCATGTGCGCAAGGAGGACTGGCATATCTGCGCGGCGACTTCGCCGACGCCGAACGGTGGGCCGAGATTGCTTTGCGCACAGGCGGTTTGCTCGGCGCTGATACCACCGAGGGCTCCTACGGAGTCCAGATGTTCATGATCCACCGGGAAATTGGCGAACTCATGCGCTTCAGCGGGTTCGTGGACGGCACCGAGACTTTCGCCGACCGCTGGGTGCCCGGCCTGCTTGCGTTGTATACCGAGATCGACTGCGAGCGCGGTATGTCCCGTGCACTCAACCAGCTACTGACCCGCAATCTGGGTGAACGCACCGAGGCTGCGCAGTGGCCGATGGAACTGGTCTTCATGGTCGAAGCGGCGTTGGCACTTGGCGACCGGGAAGCGATCCACGTGCTACGCCCATTCGTCGCCCGCTACGAGGGCAAGAACATCATGTCGGGCCAGTTCGTCGCGATATTCGGCAGCGCCGACCGATACCTCGCGCGCATGGCCGCCCTTGCGGGCGAAGAAGACTCGGCACAGACCTATTTCGCCGCGGCAATCGAGATGGACCGGCGGATGGGTTCCCCGGTGCACATCGCGGAGACTCTGGCCCGGCAGGCGTTGTTCACGGGCAGGCGTGGCCGCGCCGAAGAGGCCAAGCGCATGGTCGACGAGGCCCGTGCGATCGCCGCACCGATCGGCCAGACCCGAGTGCTCGACCTGCTGAGTTCCATGCAGGCGAGCGGTCCGGACGGCCTGTCGGAACGTGAGGTCGAGGTATTGCGGTTGCTGGCGGCCGGGTTGAGCAATCGAGCGATCGGCGAACGCCTCTTCATCAGTACGAATACGGCCGCGAACCACGTCCGGAGCATCCTGCTCAAGACCGGCGCAGCCAATCGCACGCAGGCGGCGATGTACGCCGCCGAGCACGAATTGCTCGCATAACGCTCAAATTGCCGAGACGCCCCCGTCGGGCGTCAGGCGGTCTGTGACCTCGACCAGGACATCGGCGGGCAGACCCGCCCTCGCGGCCGCGGTTCGGATGGCCTCTGGAGACGGAGCCTCGTACAGGCAGTATGTCTTCCGCTTGTCGGCCGACAGGAACGAGTACAACCAGCGGACGCCCTCCTCGGCATTGATGCGGTTGATGCCGTCGGCGGCTTCCAGACTGGGCTCGAGCTCCTCGGCGAAGTTACGTTCGACCATGAATATCGGCACGGCGGCCTCCTCTTTACTTCCACACGGCCGACCCCCACGGCCGGTTCATCATACGGCCGAACCGGGGCCAGTCGAGAATGCGATTCAGCTGCCGAATTGTGCCGGTCGACACCGCTGATCACCGCTGATACGGCTTGATGGGGCTGCCTGCTCGTACGGTGGACTGCGCCGAGATCGACGCATCTGCCATCAACGAAGACCGTGCACGATGTGAATGACGACGTCACGCCCAGCTTCACCCGGCACAATGCCCCAGGTATCTGTTGTGGTGTCCAGACCCGTATCGTACGGTCAACCTAGTTGATCTAACCGTCCGTCGAGGAGATGTCCCTACGTCCGCGCCTGTCGCCGCTCATTGAAAGGGTCACGGATGCAGCGGTTTTCGATCGGACGTCGACTGAGCCGACGCTGGATGCTGCTGGTAGCGGCGCTGGTGGTCGCGGTGGCGGGATTGTCGGTGTACCGCCTGCACGGCATCTTCGCCTCCCACGACGTCACGTCCACCCCCAGCGGCAACGAAAACAACATCGTTCCGTTCAACCCCAAACACGTGGTCATGGAGGTCTTCGGGCCGCCCGGCACGGTGGCAACCATCACCTACCTCGACGTGAACGCCCAACCCCAGCGCGTCGACGCCGCAACCCTGCCTTGGGCCTACGACACGACCACCACCCAGCCGGCCGTCTTCGTCAACGTCTCCGCCCAGGGCGACAGCAACTCGATCGGCTGCCGAATCAAGATCGACGACGTGGTGAAGGACGAGAGATCGGTCAACACCCTGAACGCCTTCACCTACTGCCTGGATAAGTCCGGATGAGCACCCACACCATCTCGCGGCGATCGGTTCCGGACTTGATCCGGCGGTATTCGGTGCTCATCGCGGTGTTCTGGCTGGGCCTGGCGGTGGTCACGAACGTCTTCGTGCCGCAATTGGAGACCGTGGCCCAATCGCACAACGTGTCGTTGAGCCCCCAAGATGCGCCGTCATTGCAGGCCGCCAAACGTATCGGCAAGGTATTCGGTGAGTTCGACTCCGATAGTTCGGCGATGATCGTCCTGGAGGGCGATCAGCCGCTCGGGGCCGACGCGCACCACTACTACGACGGCTTGATTCAGAAGCTCCGCCAGGACACCAAGCACGTCGAGCACATTCAGGATTTCTGGGGCGATCCGCTGACGGCGGCGGGCTCGCAGAGCGCCGACGGTAAGGCGGCGTTGGTACAGCTATACCTCGCAGGCAACCAGGGCGAGTCGTTGGCCAATGAGTCCGTCGATTCTGTGCGTGACATCGTCAACCACACCCCGCCGCCGCCGGGCGTCAAGGCCTATGTCACCGGTGCCGCGCCCCTGGTCACCGATCAGTTCGAGGTGGGCCGCCACGGCACCCTGAAGACCACGCTGATCACCCTCGGGGTGATCGCACTGATGCTGTTTTCGCTTTACCGTCGCCTCACCACGGTGTTTCTCGTGATTTTCACAGTGATGATCGAATTGACCGCGTCCCGCGGCGTCGTCGCCGTACTCGCGAACGCCGGCATCATCAAATTGTCGACGTATTCGACCAATCTGCTGACGCTACTGGTCATCGCGGCCGGAACAGACTATGCGATCTTCATTCTCGGCCGTTTTCACGAAGCGCGTTACACCGGGCAGGATCGCGTCCCGGCTTTCAACACGATGTATCACGGAACCGCGCACATCATCTTGGGTTCGGGCCTGACGATTGCCGGCGCTGTGCTCTGTCTGACCTTCACTCGGCTCCCGTATTTCAATAGCCTCGGCGTTCCCGCCGGAATCGGCGTGCTTGTCGCAGTGGTGGCGGCGTTGACCCTGGCACCGGCATTACTGGTCATCGGCCGCCATTTCGGTCTGTTCGAACCCAGCCGCCCCATGCGTACCAGGGGCTGGCGGCGCATCGGCACGGCCATCGTGCGCTGGCCCGTACCCATCCTGCTCGTGGCGCTGGCCATCGCCGGCATCGGTGTGCTCGCCCTGCCGGGGTACAAGACGAGCTACGACGCCCGCCCCTTCATGCCGGCCAGTGCGCCATCCAACATCGGTTACGCGGCCGCGGCGCGCCATTTTTCGGAGGCGCGGCTGAATCCCGAACTATTGATGATCGAGGCCGACCACGATCTACGAAACTCCACCGACATGATTCTGCTGGAACGCGTCGCCAAGGCGGTCTTCCACACCGACGGAATCGCTCAGGTGCAGTCGATCACCCGGCCGCTGGGCACACCCCTGGACCACACGTCGATACCGTTCCAGATCAGCGCAGGGAGCGCGTCTCAGATCAACAATCTGCCCTTCCAGCAAGCCCGTGGCGCCGACCTACTCAAGCAGGTCGATGTGATCAACAACTCGATCAACGTTCTGCGACAGCAGTATTCGCTGCAACAACAGTCGGGCGCCATCACCGACGAGCAGGCCAAGGCGTTCCAGCAGACGGTCGCCACGGCGCAGGACCTCCGTGACAAGATTGCCAACTTCGACGACTTCTTCCGGCCGCTGCGCAACTACTTCTACTGGGAGCCACACTGTTTCGACATCCCAGCCTGCGCTGCCCTGCGGTCGGTCTTCGACGCGCTCGACGGCATCGACGCGCTGACCGACCAACTGAGCGACGTCGCGGGAAGCATCGCCAAATTGGATGCGCTGCAACCGAAGCTGCTCGCTCTGATTCCGCCTCAGATCAAGAGCCAGCAGACCAACCGCGATCTGACGTTGACGAACTACGCCACCACCTCAGGCATTGACGACCAGACCGAGGCGGCGCTGCAGAACGCCACCACCCTGGGCCAGGCGTACGACGCGTCGAAGACCGACGACTCCTTCTATCTTCCGCCCGAAGCATTCACCAACCCAGAATTCCAGCGCGGCCTCAAGCTGTTCATGTCACCGGACGGCAAAGCCGCCCGCATGATCATCACCCACGACGGCATTCCCGCTACGCCTGAAGGCATTTCGCACATCGACGCCATCCGGCATGCCGCGCAGGAAGCCGTCAAGGGCACTCCCCTGGCCGGGTCCAAGATCTTTATCGCGGGTACCGCAGCCACCTATAAGGACATTCAGGAAGGCGCCAAGTACGACCTCATGATCGCCGGCATCGCTGCGCTCAGCCTGATCTTGCTCGTCATGATGTTCATCACCCGGAGCATCGTCGCCGCGATCGTCATCGTGGGCACCGTGGCGCTGTCGTTGGGCGCCTCCTTCGGGCTTTCCGTACTGATTTGGGAGGACCTTTTCGGTATCCCGCTTTACTGGATCGTGCTGGCGCTGGCCATCATCCTGCTGTTGGCCGTGGGGTCGGACTACAACCTGCTGCTGATCTCCCGGTTCAAGGAGGAGATCGGCGCCGGCTTGAACACGGGCATCATCCGTGCGATGGCCGGCTCCGGCGCCGTGGTCACCGCCGCCGGTCTGGTGTTCGCGGCCACCATGGCCTCTTTCATATTCGCCGACTTGCGTATTCTCGGTCAGATCGGGACGACGATCGCCCTCGGTCTGCTGTTCGACACGCTGATCGTGCGGTCGTTCATGACGCCGTCAATCGCAGCGCTGCTCGGACGCTGGTTCTGGTGGCCGCTGAGGGTGGACACCCGTCCCACCAGCCATCGGCCCGACGAATCACGCCATGCGGTTCGTCAACTACCCCTGTGGGACGACGGAGACACTGTCTCCAAAGCACCGCCGACAGTTAGGCCGTAGAGAACTCACCAGCTGGTTCGGTCGCCTTCAACGGAACTTCGCGCAAGCGCCCTTTCAGTCGCGCGACCCTGCGCAGTTGGGCGACGATGTTCATGGAGGTCAGCATCGGGATCCCCCCGATGAACGTCCGGAAGGACGGATTGCCGCCATCTCTGTGCAGCATGTAGAGACAGCCGACGACGTAAAAGAATCCCATGGTGAAGAGTGCGGCAGGGATGGCGTAGGCGAGCGGTGATCGAGCGTCGGCAACCAGCTCGGTCGCATAGTCCACTTCATCCTGCGACATCGGTTCGCGCTTGCGGAGTTTGGCCAGCACCGCCTTGTGGGCGCCCACTTTTTCACCTAGAGGATGGGATGTCCGCTTCTCCAGCCGGCTGATGTACACGAAAACGCAAGCGGCGAACACCAATTCCATCACTGCAGCAAGGATCGTGAGATCACCCCAGGGACCGAGATTCACCCTGTCGCTCCTTTGCTCCCCCGCCGAAACGTCGCATCGCGCCCGAAACGCGCGAGCCCTCGCCGTGGTTATCGAGGACTTCTCGAGACGCTACCTCAACTACGTGGCACTCCGCGGATGCCAGATTGCCGAGGTTGGATGTGTGCGCCACAACAGCTCGAGCACCTGACGAGCCGCGCGCTCGGGCCCTGCCCTCGCGCGGTAGACCCGCGTGCGGCGTCATGGATCAAGCCGGCGACGGGATCATCCGGCAGCGCGGACCGAACTGTGCCACCTGGGATATCCCGACCGCTCAAGCTTTGCCCGACACCGGCCAGACGTTTTGCCCGACACCGGCCAGGCATTGACGTGATGACCGTCAACACCGATAGCTCACAGGAGATTCACAACATGCCCACAGTGGCCTCACAACGCAGCCTCACACTGTCACAATAGTGCTCTAACCATTGAGTTTGTCCAGTTGAGCGGATTGCAAGGGAAGCAGTTAGGCTCCGTCAAAGGTAATTGCTGAGTCCGCCCGAGAATGTTCGCCAAGAGAACATTGCGATTTTGCTACATGAGAGCATTCCCTGGGTGGAGGATGCATCGGTAACGCGAGTCGGGGTGGACGGGGACGTCCCTCGCGGACAGCCAACGTACATAGCACATCATCAGGGAGAACTTTCCATGCGCGTTCTCATCCGCTCAGTCGGCACAGCTCTCATCATCGTGGCCGCCGCGGTTCTGTTGGCCCTTACGTCGACGATGACCTCGGTGTTCACACTCGCGGCATCGACCTACATCATCGGAGGCACGCAATTCGACGCCCCGTTCTGTCTGCCGTTCTGCGGCACTCTGTCCACGCCTCAGCAGAACATCAATCTGGCGACGCCCTACATCAACGGCACCTTCGGTCCTCCGCCCGGGACCATAACCGTGCTGAATTACCCGGCCAGCTTCTGGCCGATCTCCGAAGGCGGCCTCACTGCCCCGACCTACAACCAGGGCGTGGCAGCGGGGGTGGCTGCGCTCCCGTCGCCCGGCAGCATCCAAGACGGCAGCGTCATCTTCGGATACTCGCAAGGCGCCATCGTCGCGACGACCTACAAGCGAAACTTCAATGCGTACTATTCGAACCCGCAGAACGGGACAGCGCCGCCGATCACGTTCGTGCTCCTCGGCAACGGCAGCCGCCCCAACGGTGGAGCCATGGAACGCTTCAACGGCGTGTACATTCCCGGCTTGGACTTTTCGTTCATCGGTGCAACTCCGACCACTACGGCGGGTGCGCCCGCAGGCCAAATCACAACGTATGACATCGCGCGCCAGTACGACGGTTTCGCCGACTTTCCGACCAATCCGCTGAATCTCCTCGCCGATGCGAACGCCCTCATGGGTGTTGCCCTCGTGCACCCCGGCTATGGCACCGTCGACATGAGCCAGGCGCAGTTTCAGGCAACTTACGGAGACACGGCGTACTACCTGATCCCGACGTATCCGCTGCCGCTGCTGATGCCGCTTGCGAGCAGTCCCATCGTCGGACCGATTGCGGCAGACATGTTGGATCCCGTACTGCGTGTTCTGGTGGAGGCCGGGTACAACCGCACAATCAACCCTGGCGTGCCCACGCCGGCCAACTTCCTGTATTTCCCCAATCCGGGAACCCTCGGTAACAGTCTGCTGGCCGCATCCTCATTGGGTCTGACCCTCGGACTCCAGGACATCATGGGGACTCGCCAACCCGGAACACCGCCGCCGGGGCTGATGGGGCAGAACGCGTATGGCATCGGCGGGCCTCCGGTGACATTGCCGAATCAGACGCCCCCCGTCCTGCCGCTGGCGCAGACCATGGCGACGACATCGAGCGTTCAATCGTCGGCTACTGTATCCACTGCCGCCGCCAACCCAGTGCAAGTCGCGGCAACGCCCTCGACCACAACGCAGACCCCCACGCCCTCGACGACGAATCTGTCGCTTCCCACGAAGCCGCCCCTGCTGAACAGTCTTCGCGGGCCAATCGGTGGATCGCCTTCGATGCCCGGAGTGAAGAACGTGGCCTCAACCGTCAAAGGCGTGGTGACCAATTCGCTGACGGCGATAGCCGGTGCGCTCGGCGCGCATCCAGCGGGTGCTGCCGGCGCCACGCAGGCGGGCACCACCAGCGGAGGTGGCACCAGCTAACGAACCTCGGTCGCGGCGTTCGTACTTGGCTTTCGCGTCGACCGCCTGTCTCAGAACAGACGACAACTGCGACTCACGGAAATTCGTTTTAAGACATGTGTATCGGCGACCTGTCGCGCGAGCTAGTCCATGACCGCGCTGTCAGCTCTTGGTTGATCGTCGGGCGCAGAAATCATGGGCCTCGTCGTAGCCATAGTCCCCGCCCTCGCCGAGGTTTACCTCCGGTGGGGGATCGACTCGACGTGGCGCAGGAGTCCCATGCAGCGGGCCGGCCGGTACGTCGTGTGCCTCGTCGTACTCATAGTCGTAGCCCGCGGGGGTGCCTAGTTTGTCGGCATCGGGGTCGCGAGCGGGCCTGTCCGCTTCCACGTCACACCATCCTTCACGGCTCTGGACTTGCCGCCAGACAGAACACGCTACATCCGCGAGGCGGGACCCCCGCCAACAACCCACTCGCGTGCTTTGTCGGCGTCAGCGCTCGGGAACCCACGCCACTCCCCAGACACCAGAAAACCAAAGAAACCACCAAAGAACTTCGCTGCGTGTCTCATCCACTCCACGTCAGTGACCATCGCGGCGCGTTCCCAGTCGCGGAGGTGGCTGAAGCCCACCTTCGCATCCTCCCAGACCGCGCCGGGATCGAGTCCGACGTAATCAGGCGCGATCTCGCAGTAGATCCGCACCTTTTTGTGCCGACTCAGTTTGTCTTCGATGTCGGGTATCAGCACCGTTTCGTAATCGGCCTTCGTCACATGCCCGTGGCAGGCAATCGCTATGACGTTGTCGGGAAAGTCCGTCAGCGCCTCGATCACGATGTCCTCCTTAACGCAGCTCACTGCTGCTTCGCTGCGGTTAACTCATAATTGCTCAATGGCCGCAGGTGAGACGGAAATTTCTGAGACGGACTTCCAAGACGTAGTGACCAGTCCTTACGGCTGGTGGCAAGAATCTTCACAGTCGCTGATTGCCCGAGTACGGCTTCGACCAGGTCAGCGGCAGCATCGAGGACGTGTTCGCAGTTATCGAGCACCAACAGCCGAACCCGGCCCTCCAACGCAGCGGCCACCGACTCACTCACGCTCTTGCCCGGCTGTTGGGTGACGCCCAGCAGAGCCGCCACCGCGTCGGGCACCGCTGCGGGATCAGTCACCGCAGCCAGTTCGAAAAACCAGACCCCGTGGGGAAATTCGTCGGCGACCTGCCCGGCGACTTCGGTTGCCAGTCGGGTCTTGCCGACTCCACCCACTCCGGTCAACGTGACCAACCGATGGGTTCGCAGCGCAGCTTGCACCTCGTCGAGTTCGGACTCGCGTCCGATCAAGTTGGTAGTCGCAGGATGCAGATTTCCCGGCGTTGTATCCAGTGCCCGCAGACCAGGAAACTCGTCGCGTAGGCCCGCTGCCCGAACTTGAAAGACTCCAACCGGCATTGGTACATCCCGCAATCGCCGGGGCCCCCAGATCCACAAGATCGACTCCACTCAGCAGAACCGCGGTCGAGTCGGCCAGCAGGATCTGACCACCGTGACCGGCAGCCATCACCCTCGCCGCCCGGTTGAGCACGGCACCGAAGTAATCACCGTCGCGCAGTTCGGTTCCGCCGGTGGCCAACCCCATCCGCACCGGCAACTCCAGTGCCCGCTGTGCGGCCACCGCAGCAGCTACGGCAGATTTCGGCGACGAGAACGCCGCGACGACGCCATCGCCGGTGTGCTTGAACAGGAAACCACCGTGGTCTTCGGTCGCCGAGCGCAGCACCTGATCGTGGGCAGCGAGCGCCGCCCGCATCACGTCGGCGTCGGCCTCCCATCGACGGGTCGAACCCTCAACGTCGGTGAACAGAAACGTCACCACCCCCGAAGGTGGCACCCCCGCGGACACCCGCACAGAATGTCACACAACGCCCTGTTCAACGCGGCAATCGCGACTGACCTTCGAACTCTCGTAACTCGTGTACTTCGAGACCGCGTTCAGTGCAGCTCGGGCCCGTCGATTTGGTCGTATGCGTAGGTCGCCGGTGGTCATCGTCTCACCCTTGCGGGCAGCATCCCACGTCCCGGAGGTCCTGTGCGCCCAATAAGAGCCCTCCCGCACGGCCAGACCGTTGGGCGAAGGCACGCGGGCGAATCAGATTGGGACTGAAGTCGTTTGGCCGAAGCACGGCGGTCCCCACAGGCCCCGGCCAGCGGCCTTCGCTTCTTGTTCGGCAGCCGCAATCTCGTCGGCTCGGGCCGAGGGATGGCCGTGATAGACGTAGGAATGGGCAGCACCCGCGCGCGCCCCTTCGACCGAGTAATCCCAACCGTCGGCCTTGTCCAAGTAGGCCAAGGTACGGCCGTAGCGGTCGTACATGCCCTGGCTCGGATCGGTGACGAAGGCGACACGTTGCCCAAGCAGGGTCGATATCGCGAACTCGCTTGCCTCCGGACCGCAGCAGCCGACACTGTAGCCAGGCTTCTTGGTTTCCGGGGTAGCGATGCCTAACAGGCGGATCCGTAACCGCCCTCGAACGTCGTCGACAATGTCCACGGTGTCGCCGTCCACCACCTTCAACACGGTTGCCGTCGTAGCTACCGGATCGGCAAGAGCTACGGAGCTGGCGATGACCGAACACGCGGGCACCACAGCGGCCGTCGCCACGGCGGCGACCAATCGGGTCAGGGTTCGCATGCTTGGACTATGCCGTCAGGGACCTACATTTATGACAGCGCCCCCGGCGGTAAACCGCGCACTTCTAAAGAATGACACTCACCGTACCCAACCAGCAGCCCGCGGCATCTCGATCCGACAACCGTCGCCGCACCTGAAGCTCGTCGAACAAAGGAGGCACCTAACCACACGAAGTTGACCCCCCGTCGGGGTCGTTGTCCGCGGCTAACTCACCGCCAACGTCGTTTATGTACGAGGCTGGGGTGCGCGCCTCACGACGCCAACCCCGGCAGTGAGGACTATGCGGCGGCCCAAGGGCCGACGAGTGCCCGTCGCGCATGTTCCTAGTCTCGCCACCAGGAAAGGAACAAACCAATGGTCTATGTCGGCCAATTCTCGAACTATGTCATTCAGATCTCACCGGCCACGTCTTCTACAGCTCCATACACACGATTTGTCACTATCTACCCAGTGCAGCTATCGGATGGCCTCGGTGACAGCGGATTCATCACGCGCTAACTACAGCTCGGCACCGTGGTGGTACGACAGCCCCGACCCGCCGGAGCACGAGGTGCACCCAAGCCCGATTCGCGTCGATCAGAAGGGTCGGGTGAAGAAGCGATGATCAACCCAGACTCAAGTGTGCGGAATGTGGTGGCAACATCAAAGACGGACTGGAGGAGTGTACGACTCGTTGCGGTACCGCTCAGGCCCGGCGGCGACGACGACGCAGCAGAAGGCCCACGAGGATGCCCACGACAAACATTACGGTCAGCAGCAACCACATTGGCGACTCGACGGTGATCCACAGGATGTGCACCCGGGGGCGCTCCCGGTTCTGCGCGATGAAGATCGCCGCCAACGCGACGAGGATGAGCGCCACCCAGTAGCGCAGCGCGAACCTCCCGGCCCGGCGGGCTGCCGAGGGCGGTGCGATGTCGTCCGGCGACATAACGACCTCCTGTCCACAGATGACGTACTCGTCAGCTGCGACGGTAGTCGCCCCCGAACGGCAGCACTGCCCAGACGCGCAGTCAGTTCACGTCGAGATATGGCGGCGCGCCGGTGCTGTTGGCGATATTGGTGTCCTGCTGGGTGGAGGAGACGAAAAGGGAAGCAGCTGGAGGGCACGCACCGGGAAGCGATGGGGACTAGAAGACCAATCCCGCGCGGCGACTTGACGTCCGCCGTCTACGCAAGTGGCTGGTGCACGGCGCAAGTTGGAACAATCATGGCCGATCCAGAGATGTCTCCGAAGACGTTGCTTCACGAATTGGCTGCCCTTAATCCGCAGGCGCGCCGCGAAGTGGCTAAACCCTCCGCAGGGCGTCCGAGACCTTCGCCGAAGTTCGATGGTCGGCACACCGCCCACGCGCTTGCCCAGTTGTTCGACTCCAGGTAAACGGTCGCTGACCCGGTAGTCGCCCTGCCAGGCGAACTCCGCATGCCGAGCAAAAGCCCTGAAAGACACCACCAGCACAAACCAACCCCAAAAATGGGATTTATCCACCACCGAAAGAGAAACCCATGACCGACACGCCCGAGGACCTGCCGTCGCCCGACGAGTTCCGGAGGAAGATGGCCCACGTCGACCGGGAGTTCGCGGATGCCCGCCGGTACCTATCGGCCTTGTGCGCCGAAGACAATCAGGCGCTCGGTGCGCTGATGGCGGAGATCCACCGCAGCGGACGAGCCATGAAGGTCTTGGCAGCGATGGCGGTACAGGCCCTCGACTTCGCCCACCTGTCCGCGGACCGCCTCGGCGGCGATGTCCAGAAGTGGCTTGACGAGTCGGTGATGGCCCAGGACGCCGCCGAGACCGAGCGGGACCACACCGAGCTCGGCGGCGAGGGATAACCTTCGGGGCCGTACCTGACCGATAGACCGGTGTCGGTGGGCCGGGGGGTTGGTGCAGCACAAGTGCTGTTGCCATGGCTGCCGACCCCCTCGGGGGTCCGTGCGAGTGACTGCGGCGACCGTTGACGGGGGGCGGCTGGCCCCAAAACTCGCTGATTTGTCATGTCTCGAAATGGAACGAATGAGACACCCTCGCCGGCACCGCCGGGCCGTGCTGTTTCGTCAGGTCGGTGTCTCGAATCTTCGTCTCAGAAATAAGTGGCATCGGCGTCTACAGCCCGCCAGGCGTTCCAGCCACTTGGCCCGCTCCTCGGGCAGCCACACGAACAGCACGCCAGTCGGCATGCCGTTCAGTTCGGTCTAGTACTCGTCGTGGCACTTGAGCTATTTGCTTAACCAGCGGAATGTCCTCTGCCTCAACAGGAATCATCTGTTCCGTTCGATCCGTTTGCGCTTTGCACACAACGCATTGCCGACCCAACGTAACCCTTCCGAATTGGCCGACTTACGTCAGGGAAGCCGAGCCAGATTTCGTTCGGTCGACGGGAAGCTTACTGAGAGCAAAGATCTGATCACCGATCGGCGAAACGGTCAGTAGACCATTCCTGACGGGCTTGCGCCCTGCCCTTATCGGACCCTTCCCGACACCTTCAACGCAGGGGTAGATCGGGCGCCTGCCGAACGATTCGGTGAGCGGAAAGTGTTGCAGGCCTCGCTATTTCAGGACATTGATCGCGCGGGCGACGACCAGGGCCAGGGTCGATACCGCGACCAGCGACTGCACGGCCATCATCGCCTTGGCGCGTCGGGTCAGCGGCATCGTGTCGGTGGGGGAGAACGCGATCACGTTGGTGAGGCTGACGTAGAGGTAGTCCAGGAATCGGGGCTCCCAGTCCTCGGGTGCCAAGGCGGGCCGGTCGGTCTGGGGGAACAGGAAATCGGGGTAGGTTCGCATCGGGTGGCGCTCGTCGACGCCGGCGCGCGCGAACGGTCCGCCCAGATCCAATTCCCAGTACCAGATTCCGAACACGATGACGTTGGTGAAAAACAGCGCGGCGCCGCTGCCGAGCAGCACCGCGGCATTGTTGCTGACCTGTCCGGTGATGATGTGGTAGTCCAGGATCACCGCCGAGGCGGTGTTATCGATGGTGATCGCCGCCAGCAGGACGAAGGTGGCGGCCTTGCCCACCCGCGTGGAGCGGGTCAGCCGTACCGGGTTGATGAGGGTCAGCACGATCAGGAGCACCACCTCCAGCGCCATCAGCGGCCAGCGGGGAACGACGGTGTACTGGTGCGGAATCCCGTACTGCAGCGCCATCGCCGCGATCAGCGCGAGCAGCACCGGCCAGCGGCTCTCTGGATTACCGGGCCGCAGCCAGGCGGGCACCAACTCGTTGGCCTCTGCGGTGAGGTGGCCGGCTCGGTGCATCAGGGATTCCCGCGCCGGTTTGGCGTCGTCACACGTGTTGTCCACCTCCACAGTGTGGCGGCCGCGAATCGGCTCCGGAGACCAGACCGCAATTCGAACGCAGTCGTTTTTCCACCCGGGGTGTCGGTTGTGGTGATGCCGGTTCTGTCCTACGCGCAAGGGGGGGCCGGTCGGGAACTGGGCTCGGCGAGCGCGGTAGCCGATTCGAAATAGACGCTGCTCTGCACGTACCTGTCTGGGGTGCTGTTGGTCGGGCCGCTGCTTAACTCCTTGTTCGGTTGGTACTGGGCCGAAGGCTTCGGTTGCGGCCAGCCTGATGCAGTCGTCGACGCCATCGCTGCTGACGAATATTTTCTGAAAACGTGTACCGGCGTATGTGGGGCTGACAAGCGTCCGGAGAGGCAATCGCGGCAGAGATTTCACCCACCCCCTCCCCTTGGCGAATTGGTCCGGTGTGTCGCCGGTGTCCTCTAGCATCCGCGAGCGTGGGGGCATTTATCGACCTGTTTGACCAACTCGACCCGGACGTCCGAGGGTTTCGAAGGACAATTCGGTGATGTGCCGCGCATGGTGGCCGCGAGCATCGCCAAATGGCAGACAGGACACAAGATGCTGGTCGGTCTGATGGCGGCCGCCCTAGCGTGCGTCGGCTACGGAACCGCGTCGGTTCTGCAGGCTTACGGCGCGCGCAGTTCGGAAGTTGTGGCTTCCGGCAACCGGCAGCGGCCCGAAGTCACCGCGACCGGCGCCCCGACGCTTCGCTCCACAATTCACGCCGCCCTGACACCGACGTTCGTCGCGGGCATGGTGCTCGATATCGTGGGTTTCCTGGGAAGCATCGTCTCGGCCCGTCTGATTCCGTTGTTCCTCTCGCAGACGATCATCAGCGCGAACCTTGTCGTGACCGCGCTTTTGGGTGTCCTCGTACTCGGCGTTCGCCTGCGCCGGCATGACTGGATGGCCATCGCCACCGTCGTAGGGTCGTTACTGGTGTTGGGACTCACCGCCGGTCATCCCGGTGTTCGGCCGGCGGAACGGGCCCTGCATTGGGGCGTGTTGGCGGCGTCGCTGGTGATCCTTGGCGCCGGCATCGCTCTGATCCGCGTGCTTGGCGCTCGCGCTGCCGTGCCGGCCGGGCTGATCGCGGGGGTGTTATTCGGTGCGATGGCGGTGGCGGTGCGGGTGCTCGACGGCGTCGCCCCGCTTCGGGTAGACATCCTGCTCACCGACCCGGCGTTATGGACGATCGTCATCGCCGGACTGGGCGGCTTCTACCTATTTACTGTGGCTCTGCAACTGGGTTCGGTCAACGGCGCCGCCGCCGCTCTCGTGGTCGGAGAGACCGTGGTACCCGGTGTCATCGGCGTCGTGCTGCTTGGTGACACCGCTCAACCAGGGCTGCTGTGGCTGGCCGGCGTGGCGTTCGTGGGTGCGGTCGCCGGTGCAGTAGCCGTCGCCGTGTTGGGGGCGGCCCAGCAGGAGCATGGCGCGGCGAGGGTCGACACCGATTAGTCGACGGTCGATCGGCGGGGTTGCACACTGGTCCCGACCCGCTCCCGAGCCCGGTGCGGTCATTTCTGCGACCTTGGGGTCAAACAAACGCCGAACCTGCAGTGTGGAAATGCCCAAGATCACTTACCTCAGCGACGAGCACCACTAGGCGCCGAACGAAGGCTGGGGTGGTTTTGGCTGGCTAGCGCATATCCTGAACTGCTCTTGTGCGTTGACCGGTATCGATGGCTTTTCTGCGTGTTGGAATCCTCCTGCGGACTGTGTGCGGACCGGCAGGGGTGCCAGTCTTACGCCCAATAGCTCAGTGCCACAACGATGGTCGCGATGTAGATACCGAGGATGGCCCACCGCAGATCCAGCGCAGCGGTCTGGTCCAGCTCTCGACGCCCGGTCGGGAATCGGATACAGGGTTATTGCGCTGCTGATGATCTGAGCTTCACAACCGGTTTGTCTTGAAATAGGCCACATTTGAGACGCTTCTGTTCGCCGGCCGCCATCGTCGATCGTGGTCGAGCGCCGAATATTCTAGGCACGTGACGCCGTGTTAGTGCCGCTGCGGGCCTGAATGGCCTTGACGCTGTGGACGAATGCCTTCCGCAGTACGGGCTTGCCGACGGATCCGAGAACGGCTGCCAGCACTCGTCCTTTGAGGTTCTTGCCCTCGCGAACGATGACGACGTCCACATCTGTCATCCCATTGGGCCGCCGGGTGAGCGTGTACAGGTAGCCCGAGGCGCCGCCCCAAGTATTGGAGTCAGTCGTGGTGAGCTTGACGTGGGTTGGGTCGGACCAGTCGTAGTGCAGGCGTTCCCAGATGCCGCCGGAGCCTTCGGTGACGTCGGCCTGATGCGTGCCTAAACGATGAACCTTCAGATAGGCATCGGCACTGTTTGCGAAGAGCTTCGAGCGTCCCGGTCCGAAGTCGGTGAGCCCGGCAGTGAACTGCTCAGGCGTACAGATTGTCGTCTCACGGAAGTGGATGGTGCTCATCTTGTCCTCCTTGTTGCGATGAGTCGATGGTTACGACTACCGACAGCGCAGCGCGCACGTGGCCGATTCCCACTCGAGGCACCACAGAGCAGCCCCGCTCATCCTGGTGCTGGCAGTACCACGCTTAAAATCGCCAGGTGGGGTCGAACGTCAACGGACTGGGCGAATTCCTGCGCGCGCGTCGCCAACAGATCCGTCCCCAAGACGTTGGGTTGGCCAGCACGACGCGACGCCGCGTCCGCGGATTGCGACGCGAGGAATTGGCGATGCTGGCGGGCATCAGTTCGGACTACTACCTTCGACTCGAGCAAGGTCGCGACACCCATCCGTCCACGCAAGTGCTCGACGCCCTGGCACGCGCGCTTCGACTCGACCTCGAAGCCACGGAGTACCTTCACCAGCTGGTCAGCGGGAGCGATCGCGAACAGCCGAGTCAACGAGTCCCCGTCAACGGGCTGGTTGAGCTGATCGATCAGTTTCCGATGCCGGCCTTCGTCGCCAACAAGTACCTCGACGTGCTGGCGGCCAATGCGACCGCCCGCGCACTCTCCCCTGGATTCACGCCCGGTCAGAACTACCTACGCTGGCGCTTGGTCGATCCCGCCGCCCGGGAATTCTTCGTCGACTGGGAGGAAGCGACCGCTGTCGCGGTCAGCGGGTGGAGGGAAGTCGCCGGCAACACCTCCAACGATCTGCACATGCTGGCCCTGATCGAGGAATTCTCGACCATCAGTGAACGATTCCGCGAGCTGTGGATGCGTGCGGACGTCGGCTACCGCGCGGGGATAACCCACGTACGCCACCCCGTCGTCGGTGAGCTGCAGCTCCATCGCCACAGGCTCAGCGTCCCGCACTCGGGCGGCCAACACGTGATCCTGTTCCGCGCCGACCCAGGGAGCCCGTCAGCACGCGCCCTGGATGAACTGCGATTCGTGCGGTAACAAACTGCAAGATCGCCACGTCCGCCGCGACTCCAGCAGGTCCTGGCTTTCTTCGCCTTCGCGCAGGCCATTACTCGCCGACCGGCGCCCCCTCGGCATCAGTGTCGGTGAGAGATGGTTTCGTGACGCGAGTTTGGAAAATCCGGTTGTTGACGATGTGCTCGACGAGGATGGGCACAAAGCCTTGGATTCGTGCCGATTCGAACTGTCCTGCGGCCTCCTCACACCAGCGCAGGATTTCGGCGGTGCGTTGTGGGTCGTTGCGTCCCTCGTGACTGGCCAATTTTTGTGCGATGTCGACGACCGATCGTGCAGCAGCGGCCGCTCTGAGGCCGGCGGTCCCGTCGTTGCTACGTTCAGGTATAGCCGCGAGCGCCTCCCGGGCGGCCTGGTCACACGTGTCGGGCGCGATGACGCGCAGTGTGAGGTGGTGGCCGTCGTGCCCGATCACGATCACGGTCGCCGGCTCGTCGCTGGTGAATCCCACCAGTTGGACCGGGTGGCCGGCGACGTCGATATGTGGCGGTACGTCCGTCCAGCCGTCGTGGCAGTAGCCGACGCCGACGACCTGCCCGAGCCGATCGGACAACGTCGAAAGTAGGGCGGGCAGTTCGGAGGTCAGCTTCGTCGACCGGGGCCACCAGGCCCCGTCGATGTGCTCGGACGGTAGCCGGCTCGGCGTGATCCTGAGACGGGATGCGCCGTCGACGCCGAGGTCGTGCTCTCGCAGGTCGTGATGCATGGATCTGTTCCGTTCGCCGTAGGTGCCGTGGACCTGCACGCTGCATTGCGTACTCGACAAGAATGCGCATCCCGGGGCGACGCCGCAAAGGCCATTGGTCCCAGATCTGTGGAGGCCAACGCCGATATCGAGCGTCGGCGCCAGTGGCTGACACGGCTGGGGGCCAATCGGCTGATTTGCCTATTGACCAATCGCGAACTGGCTCAGTCGATCCCATGGACCAACCGGTGACGCCGTGTCCACCACGCGGCGTGGTCGCGGGCCGGGTTCATCCGGCGCCAGTGGTTAACGTGAAGCCAACATCGTTCAAACTTTCTGTGCGAGAGTTGTTTTCCGTGCAATCGCGGGTCGAGCTGGCGGGTGGTGGCGAAGGATGGCCGTGGACGCGCTGGAATCGCGCGTCGGCACCGGTTCAGAGAGGTCAGTCATGCGGACCGAGTATCACGAGCAGTTGTCGGCGTTGGACCGCCAGCTGGGCGTTATGTGTGGGCAGGCCGGGGTAGCCATGAGGCAGGCGACGCGGGCCCTGCTGGACGCCGATGTCGACTACGCCGATCAGGTGATCAGCGACCATCAGCAGATGGTTGCTGAGCGAGCGCACGCCGAGCGGGATGCGTTCGCGCTGCTGGCACTGCAGCAGCCGGTGGCCGGCGAGCTGCGGGACATCGTCAGCACGATCCAGATCATCGCCGACACCGAGCGGATGGGCGCATTGGCCGTACACGTGGCCAAGATTGCTCGACTGCGCCATCCCCAGCACGTGCTCCCCGAAGACGTGCACGGATGCTTCACCGAGATGGGCGCACTCGCGGTGGCGATGGGCGACAGTGCGCGGCGGGCACTGGAAGCCAGCGATCCGCAGAAAGCCGCGCAGCTGCGCAGGGACGACGACGCGATGGACAACCTCCTTCGGCAACTGTTTGCCGTCCTGCTCGATCGCGCCTGGACGCACGGCGTGCCCGCCGCAGTCGATGCGGCCCTGCTCGGCCGCTTCTATGAGCGCTTCGCCGATCACGCGGTGGAAGTCGGACGCCGCGTCGTCTTCAAGGTCACCGGTGCGCCTCTGCCCGAGGAAGCGGCCCCCATTGATTGAACGCGCACACGGTCGCCGCGGCGCTAGCACGTCCGCGCAGACGATAGCGGATCAGTCGAGGCCGACCGGTTGTATCCGTATTATCTTGAACGGTAACCACGTTGAGAGCGGCCATGCTCAAATGCGCGCGCAGCGCCGTCCCATCACTACTGGCCGTTTTTCATGATGCGCTCACCCGCGACTGAGTCATGACAATGCTTACCGCGCCCTGTGGCTCGCCAGTCCCGTTCATGCACACACTGATGGACGATTCGTCCAATACGGGCCCACCAGCTAGCACGCGCGGTTCCGCGGCTTCCCATTGCACCGTTATGCACGGGCTAGGTTGGCCGCCGGGCTTTGTGAATCCACAGTCCGAGACCGCGAATACGTCCGACTGCCTTAGCAACGAGCCGCCGGCCTTGACTCGCAGGTTCGACGTCACAGCCGAAACTGTTCCGCCGTGCGGACACCTAAGCGTTGACGCGGTTGTTAACACGCGACCGGCCATCAGACAATTTCTAGCGCGCCGTTGTTGATCGATACGTCGGGCCCCACGATCGCGACCTGGGCCCCTGAACCGCTCTGGCTGCTCACACCATTGACGGTCACCGTCACCGTCGCCTGGTTACGGGCCAAGACGACGTCTTCACCCACAGTCAGCACGCCGCCCCCGTCAACGGCGACACGAATCTCGGGGACATCGTCATCGAGCACAAGAGTCACCTTGTGTGTGCGAATGACATTGGCGGTTGCAGCCGAAGCGTTGATAGGTATTTGACTGTCGCCCCAGAAGAACCCACTCCAAATAGGGAGGGAAGGATCTCCGGCCTCGAACTCGACCCAGACGCCAGTCCCGGGATCGGGACGGAAAAGAAATCCCACTCCGTCTCCTGCATATGGAACGCATGGCATCGCCCATACCTCGAGATCGCCAAGCGCGGCCGGTGCTCTTACCTTGAGCCTGGCCCGGTTGGTCGGGTCCACGCTATCGATCACGGTTCCGCGGTACTTCCCAAAGAGCTTGCCGGGCAGAGGCCCGAGCGGCACGTCATCCATACGATCTCCTTTGCGGTGTCGCCAGTTCACGACCCGGACGCGGCCAGCGATGGGTTCCCGACGCCGATGGTGATTTGTGGGATGCGGCGTGTACGGCATCGCATAAAGGCGCCCATCCGCCCGCTGACGCACTAGCTTGGTTGTGTCACTGAATCCCTTCGCACGCAAACACTCCCCGCACCGTACTATGCGCCCACTGGGCACTCCCGCCTGGCGTCGGTAGCGGCGCAGGGGTGTTAGCGAGGCCGAGGCCGGTCACCCGAATAGCGGGGGTGCTAGCGCACTATCCGCTGTGGCGCGGGTGCCAGCGTAAGCGTGCATGTCGCGGCGCGTGCTGTCGTCAAGTTGTCGGTCATCAGCCGCGGTCTTCTTCACTCACGAATCGATGAGCCCTGACTGGATGAGCGCGGCGTCCACAAACCGCTGAACTGGACGAGACTGGAAGAAACCGGTGTGACCGCCCTTGTACCAGACGATTTCGGGTCTTCCCCAGTGTTCCCAGAGGCGGACGACTTGCTCGCGAGGGTGCACGAGTTGGTCAGCGATCCCCGCATAGATGAAGCGGCCCCGCATCGGAACGCGGGGAGGCAGCGACAACGGCGACACCATCCGGCCCAGCGGTTCCGCCAACGTGACGGTCCCGCGGCGCGGGTCGGTGCGGCTCATCCCGGCGTGGCGGCTGAGCAGTCCGGTCATATCGGCGACCGGGACCCCGAGGATCGCGCAGGTCAGACCATCCTCGAGGCTGGCGACCAGTGATGTGATGTAGCCACCAAGGGAGATGCTGTTCAGGCCGATTGGCGAGTCCGGCTGCTGCATGCGTATCCAGGACAGCAGACGGCGCACGTCCCACACCGCCTGGGCTGCGGCGTGGACGTCATCGAGCACGTCCTCGCCGGGGAACGCCGCGCCCCGTGGCAGGCCGAGCGCACGCGGGCCGTGCATCGGAAGGACTGGGAGGACCACATTCAGGCCGAGATCCTCGTGAAGATGCCAGGCACGGAACAGCGTGAGGTCGAGCAGGCCGCGGCCCATCACGGCACCGTGCACGCACACCAGCCAGGGTCGTGGCTCCCGGTGTCGCAGGAGCAACGCATACTCGCGGTTGTTGGCGGTATACCCCGACCATCGTTCACGGCCCGGTTCACCTTCTCTCGGCTCGTACCCGCTGGCGAAGACGATGCGTTCGTAGGAGCGTCCGGAGGTCTTGACCGGCCGGACCGTCACGTCGGTCAGCGGCGGCGGGGTGGCAAAGAATTCCTTGGGTTTGTCCAGATACCCTTGCTGCCCATAGAACTCGAGCGCTGCCCGCACTTCGCGGTTGATTCGTTCAAACACGTGGGTGTCGCTGATGGGTCGGAACATCCGGAAGCCGGTGAGGACGATTTCGTCGCGGAACGCTTGTGCAGCGAGCGCCAGGGTGGGGCGCGCAACGGGGAGTTCATCCGGCTGATTGTCGAGATAGTCCCGCCATGACCGTGCGTAGTAACGACCGGTCCGTCGGAACGGCCTGACGATGTAGTCCAATGGACCGGCACCGCGTGGAGGCTGATGAGATGCAACCGCCGGCGGTTCACCGCTGTCGGGTGCTGCCATGTCGGGGAACGCTAATTTCACGCCTGCCGGGCGGCATAGGGACTTAGGTCCCGCTCGATGCGGCCGCTCGCCACTTGTGAATGTGCGTAGCCACAGGCGACGGTAGGCGATACCGATCAGTTTCAAGGAATTGGGGTCTGGCCAATGGACCCGATGGAGCCGTTGGATGCGGCGATGATCACGGCGGAGCTGCTCTCCGACCCGCTGCACACCGCCGCGTTGCTGATCCTGTCTCCGCCCGCGGACGCCGGGTCCAGGTATGTCGACGAGCTCTATCAGGAGGCGCTGACAGACACCGCAGAAGTGGATCTGCGATTTCGCCGGCACCCACACGTGGGCATCGACACCGCAGGCCTGTGGGTGTGGCGTACCGACGACGCCATCGACATGCGCGAGCATTTGCAGCGCCGAACACTGCCTGCGGGCGCAGATCGCGAAGTGCTGTGGGAGCTGATCAGTGAGCTGCACAGCGAGCCGCTCGATCGGTCACGGCCGATGTGGATGGCGTATGTCATCGACGGTCTGCCGGGCGGTCGATTCGCGTTCTACATCAAGGTGCACCACACCGTGGTCGACGGTGTCGCCGGATTGAAGGTCATCGCTGATGCGCTGACCACCGACCCCGAAAGCCGGTCGATGCGGCCGATCTATGCCACAGCCCCGAAGCAACCCGCCGAGCATGGCGCTACCTCACACGGACTGATCCCCAACCCGTTGTCACTCGTACGCGTGGCGCTGAACGGCATCGCCTCGGGACTGGGCCTTGCTCGCCGAGTAGCCCTCGGCGAAATATCAACAGTGGTGACGAGTCTCGGGGCAGGGACTGCCGTTCTACCGGTCGGCGCCCCCTACACCAGATTCAACGGCCGACTCGGCCGCGAGCGCACCTTCGCGGGGGCCAGTTGGTCGAAATCCCGCATCCGCGCCATCCAGCAGGCGGCCGGGGTGACCGGCAACGACGTGCTGACCACCGTGATAGCAGGGGTGCTGCGGGAGTGGCTGACCGCGCATGGTGAGTTGCCGGACAAGTCGCTGGTAGCAATCTGCCCGGTAACAGTGCGCGGTCGCGAGCACGCGACCGATGAGGACAGGCACGGAAACCTGTTCGGTTTGGAGTTGTGCCCGTTGGGCACCGAGATAGCCGACCCTGCCGAGCGGCTGGCCCACATCCATCGCGCGATGTCGTGGGCAAAGCACCAGGTGGCGAGCCGCGGGTCGAACGCGACGATGCTGCTTCTCGCGCCGAGTATCGCGTCCACGGTCCTGCCGCCGATCATGCCGTTCGCGCCGCGGTTGCGCCGCGGCTACAACCTCTCGATCTCCAACGTTCCCGGGCCGCAGGACGAGATGTATTGGAACGGCGCGCATCTCGAGGAAATCTATCCCGTGTCGACCGCCATCAACGGTCAGGCACTGAACGTGACTATGTGCTCCTATGCCGACCGCGTGACGTTCGGTTATGTTTCCGGCCGCAACGTGATGCCCGACATCGCGTCGCTGATACCGCTGACCGAGCGCGTCCTCGTTGATTTGGAGACCGCGGTCGCAGTGGCGACGTGAAGTCGCCACCATCAGAGGTGAGGAGATGCACTCATGGGTATCTACGCGGTCACCGGATCGGCCTCCGGCATGGGTCGCAAGGCCGCGGAGAAGCTGCGCGATGCCGGCCACACCGTCATCGGCGTGGACATCAAGCAGGCGGACATCGTGGCCGATCTGTCGAGTGTCGAGGGACGCCGCGCCGCCGCCGACGGCGTGTTGGCAGCGTCCGGGGCCAGGCTGGACGGCGCCGTTCTCGCAGCCGGTCTCGGGCCAGGCCAAGGACCTGACCGTCCGCGGTTGATCGCCCAGGTCAACTACCTCGGCGTCGTTGACCTCCTTGACGCATGGCGCCCTGCACTGGCTGCCGCCGAACGCGCGAAAGTTGTTGTCTTCTCCAGTAACTCCACTACGACAACCCCCCTGGTTCCCGCGCGCACCGTGCGGGCATTTCTTGCGCGCGATGCGGAGAAGGCGGTTCGCACCACCCGATTGTTCGGCAAGAACGCTTCGGTGATGCTGTACGCCGCATCCAAGATCGCCGTCAGCCGTTGGGTTCGCCTCGAGGCGGTGAAAAGCGAGTGGGCGGGCGCAGGCATCCGACTGAATGCTCTGGCTCCGGGCGCGATTATGACGCCGCTTCTGGAGGAGCAGCTGTCAACGACGAAGCGGGCGAAACTCGTTCGTTCCTTCCCTGTCCCGGTCGGCGGTTTCGGCGATGCCGGGCAGCTGGCCGACTGGGCCCTCTTCATGCTGTCGGACGCTGCGGACTTCCTCTGCGGGAGCGTCGTATTCGTCGATGGCGGAACGGACGCGTACTTCCGCGCCAACGACTGGCCGAGGCCCGTGCCGGCGTATCGTCTGTTGTCGTACTTCAAACGGTACAGAGCCGCAGCGGTCTTTATCGCGTAACCTCATCCGCCATGAGGGGCAAGACGACGAATGACGTTGCGACCCTTTGTGTATCAAATGTCAGCCGATGTCGAGGCGAGGCCTCGGGACGCGTCAGACGGGGCGGCCACGTCGGCGTGGTGAGACGTGTCAAGGAGCAAAGCGGCGGGCCGCTCGCATCGCCCCTTACTCCCGGCGACCCCCTCGGTCGCCATTGGGCTTCGCCCAATTATCTTCGTGCTCAACAACTCCGGCTATCTCAGCGAGCGACTCCTGTGCAAAGACTTGACCATCGCCTACAACGACATCGCAGCCTGGAATTACGCCGAGCTTCCCCACGCCCTGGGCTGCCAGGCCTGGTTCACCGCACGTGTCAGCAACTGCGGTGAGCTCGACGACGCACTGAAGACTGCCGAGCTGGCCAATGGCGCCGCCTACATCGAAGTCGTCACCGATACCTACGAGGCTCCACCGCTTTACAAGAAGCTGCACGAAAACGTCAAATCCTTCTACAACGTCCAGTAGCCGGACGCACCAAGCCATCCGCAATGCGCCAGTCACCGCCGCTACGTGGCCCCCCTCCGCAGGGACCTGACAGTTCTGCCGAAGCCCTTACGTGCGGTGATTGGAGCTAACGGTTCTCGAATCCCGGACCCCCATGCTGCTAGGAGCAGGCGCAGCGTGTGACAAGGCGGTACACGACCCTCGACGGGCAGTTGTGGGCGTTGTTGGGCGTGCGGCTGTCGTCGGGGTTGTCGTCAGACTTGTGGTCAGCGCGGGCTGGCAGTTTTCGACTCTGCGATCTCTGGGCTGCGGGCTAGGTACCAGGAGTTTCTAATCGCTCGTGCTGCCTCAAAAGCGCAGCTCAACATCGTTCATTTGTCCTACCGGTTCCGCTTCGTTGCGCTGATTTTGGGCGGTCTCAGCGTTTGGTTCCCAAATCGGTTCCCATCGGGCCGGCTTCGGCGGGGCTCAACGGGTTGGTCGATCGCCGTCTCGCGCGGGCGCGGCCCGCCCAGCCGGCCCAGAGGCTGACTTAACATTCGGGCGTGGGATCCCGATCTGGCCCCTATCGTTTATCGATCGACTTCGCCGGATTAGGGAGCCGCCGACGGTCAACACAGGCAAGACCCCACCGACCGACCCGCTCACGCCTCGCGAGCGCCGGGCCGTATGGGTAGTGGGCGCCGTTTCCGTTGCCGCGGTTGCACTGGGCGCAACCGTATGGACGGTGACGGGCCAGTCGTCGCGCTCTGTTCGACCTACCGAAATCTGCGTGACCGTCACGATGGCCAGTTCGATGGGCGGCGGGGTCGAGCACGCGTGCGGCGCGGCAGCGCGCGACTGGTGTCGCGCCGCCTACGTCCAGCACGACGGCCACGCCGAAGCAGTTCAAGCTCAGTGCCGAGTCGCAGGGATTCTGCCCCCGACGACAACGCCGGTCACCTAGTGCGGCCGTCTAGTTCGCTGACCGTCCGCGAACCCTCTGATCTCCCGCTCCCAGTGCGCGCGACGAACGCGGTTCAGTGGCGAGCGCACCATACCGACCGCAGCAGTTAAACCCAGCATCGCAACAAGCCATATTCGTGCGCCGAAGCCGACCGCGTCCACCCCGGCCTGCGACGGCGGTGTCGGCGGTGCGACCGCAGCCCCAGCGCCATCGACCCAGACACCGATGTGCTCACCGGCGTTGAGTGCGGCTGGTGCGGGCGCGGGCCCGTTTCGACCACCGTCGCGGTGACAGCGTGGCGTGCCCGGGACTGCTCGGCGTAGAGGCGGGCGTGCGATGTGTAGACGCCCATGCCGGCGGCCGCGCAGACCGGAGTCGCGGCCAGCACCACCAGTATCGCGAACACGATCACGCACGCTTCGGTCCGATCGGTCCAGCGAAGCAGCGGATTGCGACCAAAGGCGCGCGCAATCCACCAACTTCGGTAGCGATGCGAAAAAGCAGGCATGACGACTCCTGCGGCCGTTGAAAGGCACGTGTGTCTGCCACTTAATTGTCGTCTTTCAATCGTTTAATTGGTGAGCCACCCCTTTTGGCGGCCACCCGCTTCGGCCGTTGTTTGTCCACGAAAAGGCTTGGACAACAACATGGTTCACCGCAGCTGACAGGAGAACCTGATTGCCCAGGGCAGGGAGCAGAGAGTCTCCTGTGTAATTACGGTACATAATCTGCGAATCGCCATTGAATCGCCTGAAATAACGCGGTGCGTCATTTCGATCTGAAATCCAAATTTAACAATTGATCATCCAACAGAAACGCAGACGGCGTAAGAATTTGGCCACTCGCGTGGGTCGATATCGTAGCAACCGAAGGGCGGACCCGGATGAACCCGTATCCCGATTGGCTCAACCCCGGAGACAATGCCTGGCAGTTGGTGGCCGCAACTCTGGTCGGCCTGATGAGCATCCCGGGCATCGCAGTGTTGTACGGGGGCATCGTCCAAAAGAAGTGGGCCGTCAATACCATGTTGATGGCCTTCACTGGGTTTTCATTGGTGTTGGTGGTGTGGGTGCTGTGGGGCTTCAAGATGGGCTTCGGGGATCCGATGAAGCTCGGCCCGGGCATCTTGGGTTCCTTCGTAGGCCATCCACGCAGCATCCTGGGCACCGCCAACCAGGGTCAGGCAGTCATCCCACTACTCGACGGTGCGATGCCCAAATTCCGGTTTTCCGAGAGCACGCTGGCGTACTTCCAATTCGTGTTCGCCGCGATCACCCCACTGCTGTTCCTGGGCAGCGTGGTAGGCCGGATGAACTTCAAGGTGTGGCTGATCTTCGTGCCGCTGTGGTCGACGTTCGCCTACTCGATCAACGCTTTCCTGGTGTGGGGTGGGGGCTTTTGGGGTCAGGCGCACGCCGGGGCCAGCAGTTTGTTCAGCACCGGGGCGCTGGACTACTCCGGCGGGTACGTGATCCACCTGGCCGCCGGCGTCAGCGGGTTCGTCGCCGCCGCGGTGATCGGGCCACGACTCAACCGCGACCGCGAACGCGCGGTTCCCAACAACCTGCCCATCGCCGCTGTCGGAGCGGGCATCC
Source organism: uncultured Actinomycetota bacterium (assembly GCA_963813275.1). Classification (GTDB taxonomy): domain Bacteria; phylum Actinomycetota; class Actinomycetes; order Mycobacteriales; family Mycobacteriaceae; genus Mycobacterium. The sequence continues at coordinate 2,746,079 of CAWEYH010000014.1, forward strand.
TGTGGCTGGGCTGGAACGGATTCAACGGCGGCGACCCCTACTTCGCCGGTACCAACGCTTCGCTGGCCGTGCTCAACACCAACCTCGCGACCGCAGTGGCACTGCTGACCTGGGTGATTTGGGATATCTTCGCCAGCCGCGAGCGCAAGCCCACCTTCCTGGGCGCCATCAACGGGATGATCGCGGGCCTCGTCGGCATCACGCCGGCCGCCGGCTTCGTCAACAGCTTCGGCGCCATGATCATCGGTGTAGTGGCCTCATCGCTGGTATGGATGTCGTGGAACTGGCTGGGTCGCACTAAGCCGTTCACCAGGGTCGACGACACCCTCGGTGTCATCCACACCCACGGAGTGGCGGGCCTCGTCGGAGGCCTTCTGGTCGGCGTGCTCGCCGACCCGAACGTCATCATCTACCTTGGCAACGGCAAGGACGTCAACGCCGTCACCGCCTCAGGTTGGCTGTGGGGTCATCACCCTGCGCAGATCCTGGTCCAGCTCTGCGCTGCACTCACCATCATCGCCTGGGATGCTTTCATCACGTTCGCGATCCTGAAGATCCTCGGACTGTTCATGAAACTGCGCGCCCCCGATGAGGTCTTGGAAGAAGGCGACATCGGCGTTCACCTCGAGGAGGCCTACCCGGACGAAGCGCTGGTCACCGGCCGGCTAGATGGTGTGAAGGCCTGATGACATGAAGCTAATAACCGCAATCGTGAAGCCGTTTACGCTCACAGACATCCGCACTGCCGTAGATGAGGCCGGCGTGCACGGCATGACCTTCTCCGAGGTTCAGGGCTATGGACGTCAGAAGGGACACACCGAGGTATACCGAGGCGCCGAGTACCAGGTCGACTTCGTTCCGAAGGCGCGCATCGATGTCGTGGTGGACGACGATCACGTCGACGTCGTGGTCGCGGCCATCATTGGCGCCGCGCGCACCGGCAAGATCGGCGACGGGAAAGTCTGGGTGACGCCACTCGAGTCCTTGGTCCGAGTACGAACCGGAGAACGCGACGCCGACGCCCTCTGAAGGTGGCGCACTGCGTGCTGGCAGGCGCAAGCCGACGGATTTACAGTCCGCAAAGGTGGGCTCTTCGGCCGTGTCGCCTCTGGTGGGCTGAATTAGGGGGCCACCGGACTGTGAGTTTGCTGTAGATCAGCTGCTAGATACCGGGCGTCGGAGTGCTCGGCCATATCTGCCACGCCCCCAATCATATTGACGAAAACACGTCCCTGAGCGCGCACCGCGCATATCTTTGCTATCACTACAGAACATGAGACGTAGCATCTCTCGCCCAACCCGGGGATCGGCGATACTGCCCGCCTCCCGAACGAAAGCACACTCATGACACGATTTACCCACATCGGCATTCCCGTCCCGTTACGTCTTCTTTCTCGCGCTCCGATCATCGCCGGGGCGATCACCATCGCGATCACCGCCGGTACCCTAGGCCAAGCGGTTCCAGCCAATGCCGACGACGGCGGCCCCTACGTCGCCATTGCCTTCTCACCCGACGACGGCGCTCACGGCTGGGCCAACAACGCCTACAACCAGCAACAGGCGATGGACGCGGCGATGCAAAACTGCCGAGACTTCGGGGGCCATAAATGCGGAATCGACGCCTGGGCGCACAACGACTGCGCCGCCGTTGCCGTCATGACGCCCGCGGTTACTCCCGACCACCAATGGGGCGCTCACCACGGAACGTACGGTGCAACGATCGCCGCCGCCCAGGACGCAGCCGTGAACCAGAACGGGGGCGGCGAGGTCATCGTGGCCCGTTGCGCCACCGGTGACCAGGGTTGGGGCTGATCACCATGAAATACTCTGTCGCGCAGCGTAATCAAGGCGTGCGCACGACGGGGCGGGCCGGGTTAGGCAAACTTGCTCGCGTCGCCGCCGCGGGCGCCCTCGGGGTCGCGGCGATGACCACGCTCGCGCCTGCCGCCAACGCGCAAACCGAAAAGCAGATCCAGGCTGGCTGCGACGAGGCTGGTGGCGACTACGACACATATCAGGACGACCTCGGGAACACCGTTTCCTGGTGTTGCTACCGCGACTCCGAGGGCAAAGCCCACTGCGATATGTTCAAGAATGGTTTATATATTCGTACCGAAGACACCCGGAAAATCCCCCCGGTAAACGGACCGGTCAAGCCGCCGGCTAACAACGCACCAATCGGCACTCCGCCGCCGGCGGCACCGGCCAACTAAGCATTCCGGCCGGCTCGTCGGTCCGAATCCACAGGGCGCAGAAAAGGCGGCCTCAGATCGCTCCGAGACTGCCTCTTACCTGCAAGAACTCTGGTCGGGCTGACGGGATTGAACCTGCGACCACTTGACACCCAGTCGGACAAAAGGCCGAATTGGGTTGTGTCGCAATGACTATCAATGTGATTTGACCAGCGCAAACTGTCTCAAGCTCTCCCCCGTCAACTCTCCGGGTTCGTAACTACTCTCCGGGTTCGTAACTAGTTGACAACCCCGTGACAAGGAGCGACCAAAATCTGACCCAGTTCGTGGCCCTGGAACCGCCGCGTTGACGTGCCGCTTTTCAGGCGGAGTTGGGACCCACTGCATTGTTTTTCTTTGGTCAGCTCGGACCGTACGCTCTAATCAGGCTGGCTGGAGCACTCGCTTTGGGGTCGTGCATGTCTCATATCAGAAATTGATGAGGCAGTGCGGAGCTGAGGGGATCCACACCGTTGCCAACAGCTGCAACCAGGCGATTCAAACCGCCGCTGCGGTCCACGAGGCTTTATGCGATTTCTCCATCGCCACCGTGGTGCCTCCGAGCGACCGCACCACCATCGGCATTCACAGCTGGGGTTTACCTGTTGTCCAACTGTGGGTTGAATGCTTCCCTGGTGATGTCCCGACGGCCGAGGCGGGCCGTGCTCGTTTTCGCGGCGGTCCTCGCACTGTTGACCGGGTCCTGCGCGGGAAAGCCCGCGCCCCGTGCCAGTACCGCCACTCCAATTCATCACCTGGTGGTGATCTTCCAGGAGAACGTGTCGTTCGACCACTACTTCGGCACGTACCCGAACGCCGCCAATGTTGACGGCCAGCCCTTCGCTGCCATGCCCGGCACACCTACTCGTGGACGGCCTGACGCCAGAGCTGTTGACCCACAACCCAAATAAGGCACAACCGATGCGTCTCGGTGGGCCCGTGCAACAGGTGACCTGTTCTCAAGATCATGAATACACCGCCGAGCAACTGGCATTCCACGGCGGAGCCATGGACCAATTCGTCGAACACACCGACGTGTCGGACTGCACGCCACCGGTGTACAAGGTCCCCGGCATGGTGATGGGTTACTACGACGGCAATTCGGTGACGGCGCTGTGGAACTACGCACAGCACTACGCGATGAGCGACAACTCGTACGGCACCACATTCGGACCGTCCACACCCGGCCATCTCAGCCTCATCTCTGGTCAAACCCACGGGGTAGCAAAGGAATTCATGCCGGGCGGGAAGCCCTTCCCAGCAGGCGATGTGGTCGAAAACACCGGTAACGGGCAGGGCACGGTGATCGGTGACCCTCAGCCGTTCGGCGACGACTGCTCCAGCCGCGACCAGGTGCAGCTCACCGCTGACAACAAGAACATCGGCGACCTCCTGAACGCGAAGGGTGTGACGTGGGGTTACTTCCAGGGCGGATTCAAGCCGACCGCCACGAAACCTGACGGCACCGCTGTGTGCGGGGCGACCCATAACGTGGGGACCATCCTTGGCGGCACAGGCAAGTCGGGCCCGCTGCCACTCGGCACGAAGGATGACTACATCCCCCATCACGAGCCGTTCCAGTACTACCGTTCAACGGCCAACCCCCACCACCTACCGCCGACCTCCGTCGAGGCGATCGGTCAAACAGACTCGGCCAACCACCAATACGACCTGTCAGACTTGTGGGCCGCAGCCGACGGGGGTCACCTGCCGTCGGTGAGCTTTCTGAAGGCGCCGGGATACCAAGACGGGCATCCCGAGTATTCCGATCCGCTCGACGAGCAACAGTTCCTTGTCGAGACGATCAACCACCTGCAGAAGCTGCCCGAGTGGAAGGACATGGCGATCGTGGTCTCCTACGACGACTCCGACGGCTGGTATGACCACAAAGCGTCGCCGATCGTGTCGACATCCGCGTCGCCGGCGGATGCGTTGACCGCCCCAGGCAAGTGCGGCGACTCCGAAGCCCACCCGGCCACTTATCAGGGCCGTTGTGGATACGGGCCACGACTGCCGCTGTTGGTCATCTCGCCGTATGCCAAACCAAACTTCGTCGACCACACACAGACAGACCAGACCTCGATCCTGCGGTTCATTGAGGACAACTGGGGTACCGGCCGCATCGGTAACGATTCGTTCGACGCCCGAGCCGGTGTGCTGGACAACATGTTCGCCTTCACCGGGCCCACCCAACCGACGTTCGTGCTCAACCCGATGACGGGCACGCCTCGCTAGCGTCGACGGCGAAGGCACGCCCGGTCACATTGGTCGGGGTGCCTTCGTTTCGACCCTCAGCAGTGACGGCAGGCTCGAAATCGACTCGGACTCCGCCGAGGCCGCCGAGGCCGCCGCCGACCAGCCGAATACCGACAGCGAACGACGCTCCCTAGTCGACGCAGGCGTCCCCCGGGATCATGGCTTTGTGACTACGTGCCGTGTCCGGTCGTCGCGGACGGGAACGCCGTTGCGACCCGACAGGTCTTGGGCATACAGGCCGACCGAATACGCCGCCGCTTTTCCGTTGATGTCCAGCGCGGCTCTGTCGATGTGGTCGAGGGTGTCGGTCTTCTGATGATAGTTCGGGTCGTACGGTTGGCCGGCCGCTCCGCCCCACAACTTCGCCTGTTCTTCAGTCATTTCGTCCACCGCCCCGGTGAACACACCGCCGACCGGGATACCAGCCCTGGTGAATGACTCGTAGTCGGACCGACCGTCGAATGAGGTGTCTTGCGCAGTCTTTCCGGCCGCATTGAGGAGGCCGACCAGCGTGCGCTCGATGCCGGCCGAACCCTCCGGTACTCGGGGCGGGTTTTGTTGGGGGTCTAGTTGCGTCGACTGGTCGCCGTCGTAGGTGAAGTAGCCGGGGTTCGGCGAGGCAATCATGTCGAAATTGAGGTACAGCGCGATGTCTTCCAAAGCGTCGACGTCCAAGGACTGAATGTAGTTCGCGGAGCCGAGGAGACCGATCTCTTCGGCACCCCAAAACCCAAACCGCACCGCGTTGTGCACGTCAGGCGAACTGCCCAGTTGCAGAGCGGTTTCCAGGACCGCCGCGACTCCGGAACCGTCGTCGTTGATTCCCGGGCCGGCCGGGACACTATCCAGGTGAGCGCCAACCATGACGACGTCAGTGGTGGACCCGGTCCGGGTTTGGGCGATGACGTTGCGCGTGGTCTGGGTGTGGATACCGGCGTTGAGCTTGATAGTGGTTTCGCCAGGCTCCGCGCGCATGCGGGCACCGTCGGCCTTGCTGACACTGATCACCGGGATCTTCACTTCGGTGCTCTGCCCCAACGTTGCACCGGGTTGCTCGCCGTCGACGTTGTTCGCCACGATCAGCGCGATCGCACCCCGATCGGCGGCCGCGGTCTGTTTGGACGCGAACGGACACTGACCGCGATCGACGAGCACGACCGCGCCAGTGACGGATAATCCGTCATAGTCGCTTGGCGTGCAGCCGGGGGTGTCCTCGACTCGCGCAGCCAGCAATGGTCCGGTGACACCGTCGGGTGGCGTGCCGATGGTGTACTCCAGCGGCTTGGCGGCAAAGTTCACGCCGCCGACAGTCACAGTGGGCGGGTCGGCGAAGGGTAGCCGGAGTTCGAACTCGGGCGTTTGGACGTCAAACCCCTTCGATCGCAAGACATCAGCGACGTAATCGACGCTGGCCTGATAGCCGGGCGTGCCGGAGGCCCGATTGCCATCGTTGGCGTCGGCGATCTGCTGCAACGATCTCAGGTGCACCATCATCGCGTCGCCGGTTACCCGCTGACGCAGCGTCGCCGCGAAGTCTTCGGCGCGAGTGCTCGCCGTGCTGGACTGCGCCGGCCCGGACTCGGAACGACACCCGATCACCGTTGCGAGCGTGATCACACAAATCAGCAGTAGTCGAGCCGCCTTTGGTGTACGCCGCATGGCGCCCACGGTAGCGCGCTTCGACGTCACGTCGTTGCCGTCCGCGGCCGTCATCCATTCGACTCCAAGTCATCCGACCGGCGCTGAAAATCGAAGCCGAGGCCGGGCACATCGCTGCGCCCGGCGATCGCAGTAGCCTCGGTACATGTCGCCGAAGGCCTTTTGGGCCGCCGCAGCGGTGGTTATTGCCCTGGTCTCCTGCAGCGGCCCGTCAACGCCTACGCCAACCGGCCCCTCGCCGAACCACGCCTCCCGATCAGCCGAGCACAACGCCGCCGACGTGGCGTTCGCCGAGGACATGATTCCCCATCACCGCCAAGCCGTCGATATGACGGCATGGGTGCCGTCCCGAAGCACCAACCCTGACCTGCTCGTCATGGCGACGCACATCTCGTCAGACCAGCAGGCCGAGATCCGGACAATGAAGGGATTGCTCGCGCAGTGGGGTGTGCAGGACGCTCCCGGCCAGGACAACTCTATGGACCATATGGGCATGCCCGTCGCTGGAATGGTGGATGGCGCGACGCTGAATAAGATCCAGTCACTGAGCGGACCGCCGTTTGATGCGCTGTGGATGACGTCGATGATCAGCCACCACCAAGGCGCAATCGCAATGGCGCAGAACTGAGATTGACCAGGGTCGCAGTTCGGACGCTATCAAGTTGGCCAAGATGATAATCAGCGCTCAGCAGAGAGAGATCGCCCAGATGAACCATCTTCTGATGGTCAGCGAGTGACCGCCAGCGTCCCTAAGCTACCCTCGCCGTGCTCGGCTGTTGCCCCCGATGGTGTCGGCACACCGACAAGCCCGACAGCGTGCCATCCGTGGGCGATCATCCGCCTCCGTCCTCGAGCCCAGAGGGCGCCGATGATGCTACTGCGTGAGGTGCACGGTCGCTCGGGCGACCGTCCGCGTGTACCTCACCGCGGGGCGCAGAGCGATTTCGACGCCCGTCGACGACTGATGGCGGCGGGCAGAACATAACGGGCAGCCAGACGCGCAAGCACGTAGAAGACGAAGCTGATCGTCGAGATGAAGACGCTGGCCTTGACATCCGGGTGGATCAGACTCAAGACCAATCCGCCATCGGCTGCGAGCAGAGCAAGCGTGATCGAGATGCCGATGACGACCGGGATTCGCGCGCTGAGCCGGATGGCCGCCGCTGCGGGCGTGATGGCCAGGCTCAGCACCAACAACGTGCCGACAACCTGGGCGGCCTCGGTGACGGTGAGCGCCAGGACGTAGACGAACAGCAGACCGACCAGTCGGGTACGCACGCCACGGGCCTCGGCCAGGTCGGGATCCACCGACGCGAACAGCAGCGGCCGGTACAACAGCACCATCGCAATCAGGACACCGACTGCGATGGCTGTGAGCAGGGTGATCTGACCGGGGCTCACCCCGAAGATCTGGCCGAACAGGATGTTGGTCGCCGCAGTGGCGAACCCTTTATACAGCGACAGCAGATAGACGCCGACACCGAGTCCGAAGCCCAGGATCACCCCGATCGCCGAATTCCGTTCGCGCACACGGTTCCCCAGGAAGCCAACAGCGGTAGCCACCACGATGGAGCCCAGCAGTGCGCCCAGCAGCGGATCGTCGGCCGCCACCAGACCTGCCGCGGCTCCGGTGAACGCCAACTCGGCGGTGCCGTGTACGGCAAACGCGAGGTCGCGCATGATGACCACCGGCCCGATCAGTCCTGCCGTGATCGCCACCAGCGTGGCGGCGATCAGCGCGTTGCGCACGAAGGTTTCCGACAGGTAATCGGCCAGCGTCATCGGACGATGACTTCCTGGCCGTGTCGGGTGGTGATAGTGCGAACTGCCGGCCTCGGCGTGGGGGCTGTCGGGCGCGCCGACGACGATGAGGCGCCCACCGACCTCCAGCACCTCGACGTCTGTCTGATACAGCTCGGAAAGCTTTGCGCTGGTGAAGATCTCCGCCGGTGTTCCCACCGCCCATCGAGTTTCCACCAGATACACGACGCGATCCACCACGTCCATGATCGGGTTGATCTCGTGGGTCACGAACAAAACCGAGACCGCGGATGCGGAGCGTTGGGCATCGATGAGCGCGACGACCTCGCCCTGATGTTTGAGGTCCAGGGACAGCAAGGGTTCGTCGCACAGCAGCAGTTTCGGGTCACCCACGAGTGCTTGGGCGATGCGCAACCGCTGCTGCTCTCCGCCGGAGAGGCTCCCGATAGGAGAGCGTGCGAAACCCGCCGCGCCCACCGACGCGATCGCCTCCTCGACCCGCCGTCGTCGCCGACGGCTCGGCAGTCCGATACCCCACCGGTGCCCGTCGAGGCCTAGGCGCACGAGGTCGGTTCCCCGGATCGGCAGATCGCGGTCGAAACTCTTCTGCTGGGGGATGTAGCCGATGTCGCTGCTGCCCCGCCGTGGCGGCGCCCCGCAGACCTGCACTGATCCTGAGGACAGCGGGGTCAACCCCAACAGCACCTTGACCAGCGAGGTCTTGCCGCTGCCGTTGGGACCCAGCACGGCGACGAACTCGCCCGGCGCCACGGTGAGGTCCATGTTCTGCCACAGCTCGCGACCCCCGTAGGCAAGACCGGCCCCGCGCAGCACCACCGTTGGTTGCGCTGCGGGCGACACGGTTTCGGCCACAATCACCCGCCGAGCGCGGTGGTGATCTCGTTGATCTGGCGCAGCTGCCAATCCTGGAAGTCCTTATCGGTGGGCGGCAGCGTCTCGGTCACCCCGACGACGGGCACCCCACTCTTCTGCGCCAGCTGCTTGACCGCGTCGGTCGCCGGGCTGGTCACCTGACCGTTGTAGAGCAGCACCTTGATCTTCTTATCCGTCAAGGCCGCATCCATGGCCGCATTGTCGGCCGGGCTCGGGTCGTTGCCGTCCTCGATCGACTGCGCGAACGACGCCGGCGTGGCCAGCGTCAGACCCGCGGCCTCCACCAGATAGCCCGGCACGCGTTCCGTATAGCCGACCGGCGCGCCCGGGTACTTGGCCTTGATGTTGGCGATCGCCGTGTTGATCGGCGCAAGGCTGTCATTGAACGTCTTGGCGTTGGCCGTGAACATCGCGGCGTCGGCGGAATCCATCTTGCCCAGCTGATCGGCGATCGCCGTCGCCACATCAGGAACCTTGGCGATGTCATACCAGATGTGCGGGTTGGCGTCCGGGCCGGAGATCTTCATCGCATCCGCGGCATTGAGCGTTGCCCGACTCGGGTTGGGCGACGCCGCCAACAGCTTGTCCATGAAATCGTCATAACCCAACCCATTTTCGATCACGAACTGCGCTTTGCTCAGTGCGGCACCGGTTTTGGCGTCGGCCTCGTATTCGTGCGGGTCGGCGTTCGGATCGGACATGATCGACGTCACGTTCACGTGATCTCCGCCGATCTGCTTGGCGATGTCACCCCAGACGTTGGTGCTCGCCACCACGCTGATCGGTGCGGTCGCACTAGGGGCAGGCCCTGATGGGGTTGTCGATGATGTGCCCGTCGTTGAGGTTGAGTTGCATGCGGCCAACATCAGGGTGGTTGCGGCCATCGCGACGACGGCGACGACGATTCGGGGGCGTAAGCGCGTAGACATCGGAAATCCTTCGACACCTTAATGAAAATGGGAATCGTTCCCGTTAGATCATAGATCAATAACCTCGGCTACGCACCCCCACCAGTGCGTTGGCGACAACCCCGCTGCAGAGGCGTGCCCAGCGGCCGTTCCACCGTTCGGCAGATTCCCTCCAGACGAAGTAGTCGTGCCTGTGAATCACTGGTTGATTGCAGCGACACGGCCGCTGTTAGTGGTTATGCCCGCGTGCACGGCTGGCACGATGAGGCGGTGACAGTCGCCCTCCGCGCTAGCCGGCTGCGAGTGGGTCCGATGCAGGTTCTGGTGGCCGCCTTGGTGCTAGCCGCGTTGTCGGGCGACGTGCTGCGGGCTCTGGTCGCTGGGCATGCTGACCTCAGTACCGCCGGCACCGTGTTCTGCGGCGTATTCGTTCAGGCACTGCCATTCCTGGGCCTGGGCGTCGTTGTCAGCGGGCTGATCGCGGCGTTCGTTTCTCCTGAGCGACTCGCGCGCTGGTTGCCGCGGCGAACGGGGGCCGCGATCCTGGCGGCCGGGGTCTCGGGAGCCGCGCTGCCGGGCTGCGAGTGTGGATCGGTGCCAGTGGCGCGGCGACTGTTCGGCGACGGGGTCACGGGTGCCGCGGCACTGACCTTCATGCTCGCGGCGCCCGCCGTCAACCCCGTTGTGCTCGTCGCCACCGCGGTCGCCTTTCCTGGACAGCCGGCCATGGTCGCGGCTCGCGGTATCGCGTCGCTGCTAACCGCGCTCATCATGGGCGCGGTTTGGTCGCGGTGGGGACGCATCGACTGGATCACCCGCCGCATGCCCGCGACTCACCACACCGATGCGCCGAGGTGGACGGTATTCACCGAGGCTGCCCGGCACGACTTCCTCCAGGCCGCTTCGTATTTGGTACTCGGCGCCGCCGCCGCGGCGGTCTTGCATGTGCTGGTTCCACCGGCGGTGTTCACCCACTTGGCCGGGCACTTGGCACTCGGCGTCATCACCATGGCGCTCCTGGCGGTCGTCTTGGCGCTGTGCTCGGAGGCCGACGCCTTCGTCGCATCGAGTTTGACGATGCTGCCGCTGGTGCCGCGGTTGGTGTTCTTGGTGGTCGGACCCGCGGTGGACGTGAAGCTATTTGCAATGCAGACCGGAATGTTCGGACGCGTGTTTGCCGTTCGCTTCGCCCCGGCCACCTTCGTCATCGCCACGCTAGTGGCGACCGTGGTCGGCCTGCTGCTCGTGGGCGGTGGGCGATGAACCGAGAAACCGAGAACGCCTTGCTGCTGCTGCTGGGGCTAGTGACGGGAATCATCACGATTACCGGCGTGTACACCCGCTACGTCAAACCGTCGATTCTGCCGTGGCTGGCCGCGGTTGCGGTACTGCTCATTGCGCTGGCCTTCAGCGCGATCATCCGCGACCTACGCCGCGAGCGCGACGACGACACCGAGCCCGACGAGCATCCAGGCCATGCGCATCTGCGCGGAATCGGCTGGGTGCTCGCCGTCCCCGTAATTCTGCTCGCGTTTGTGGCGCCACCCGCACTGGGAGCACAGGCCGCCGCTCCTCTAGCGGTCACCCTGTCCCCCAACGAGTTACGCCAACCATTCCCGCCGCTACCGGCCGGGCGCGCGCCGGAAATCTCGCTGAAGGACGTAATCAAACGGGCCGCACTCGACTCGGCGGGCACCCTGAACTCACGGCTTATCACCGTTATTGGATTCACACTCAAAGACGGGAATGGAACCGACCTGGCCCGGATCACCATCTTCTGTTGCGCCGCCGATGCACAGCTCGGGCGCCTGCACCTTCGCGGCGCGGAGGCACTAACCGCCGCAGAGCTGCCCGACAACACCTGGATTCGCGCGGAGGGCACGGTCACGACGCCGGCAGGCCACGACGCATCCCCATCGGTTCCAACAATGACCGTCTCAACTCTCACCCGCGTCGACGCACCGGCCAACACCTACGCGTACTGATGTGAAACCTTCGCCGGACACGATCTTCGGCTGCTTCAGGGGGTCTGTTGACTGCCAGGTCACGCCGAGGTGTCGCTATCACAACGGGCCGGCTTCGAACCTGACGAGCCCGCATGTCGCTGACCGACTCCAAGGCTGGATGGCTAGCATTGCGCCGTGCAAGACAGCCAACAGCGCGGGTCTCGATCCGGTAGGTGCACGACACGCCGTGACGTGCTGAGGTATGCCGCCAGTGCACCCGTGCTGCTGAGTCTGTCGATGATGCCGTCGATCAGCGCACCCCGGGCCCGTGCCGCCTCGAGTGTCGCCGGAAAGGTGGTGTTCCTCGACCCTGGCCACAACGGTGCCAACGACGCGTCGATCAACCGTCAGGTGGTCAACGGCCGTGGCGGCACCAAGGAATGCCAAACCAGCGGTACGAGCACCGACGCAGGTTTTCCCGAACATTCGTTCAACTGGGACACGGTGCTGCGAATCCGGGAGCAGTTAAGCCAATTGGGGGTTCGCACAGCGCTTTCCCGCGGCAACGACAACGCTTTGGGGCCGTGTGTGGACCAGCGCGCCGCGATGGCCAATGCCCTGCAGCCCGATGCGGTCGTCAGCATCCATGCCGACGGTGGGCCGCCCGACGGGCGAGGGTTTCATGTCAATTACTCCAATCCGCCACTCAACGAGGCGCAGGCCGGCCCCGCCGTCCGATTCGCGCAAATCATGCGTGATCAGTTGGTCGGCTCAGGTTTGCAGCCGTCGACCTATCGCGGCACCGACGGACTCTACGGGCGCGCCGATCTGGCCGGCCTGAATCTGGCGCAGTATCCGTCCATCCTCATCGAGATGGGGAACATGAAGAACTCCGAAGATGCCGCAGTGCTGACCGAGCGCGGACGGGAGAGCCGGCTATGCGACCGCGGTGACCCGGGGCATCACGGCTTACCTAGGCTCCATCGCCTAGCGTAGCTGGAGTTCAAGAACCATAAGTGTTGGCCGGCGGATCGATACGCACCATGTTTGACACGTCGAGCGTCGGGATCGAGGACGTACCCGAGTAACGCTGGCCTGAAGGCACCGTCCCCTCGACCCGAACCCACGTGTTGTCGGGCAGTTGTGTAGCCATGGACGCCGCCGGTCCGGCCAGGTGGAGCCGGGCCAGCTGGGCGTCGGCCGCGCAACAGATGATGACGATTTTGGCGAGGTCGACATGCTCACCGTCTCGCATGGTGAAGCCGGTAATGGTGATTGGCTTGTTGTCGAGGCCGCCGGCGGCGCCGGTGGCGATGCGCATCAGCACCTCGGGCAGCGGCACCGTCGGTGCGCGTCCGGCAGGCAGCGGCGCGAACGGCCGGGTGTTGGTCGCCATCACCGTCGGCGCGGCAGCCCGCGGGCTCAGCGCCGGTGGCACCACAAGGGTCAACAGCACGATCGGCAGCACCAACAGCCACACGACGCCACCGCGGTCGGAATGCCCGCCGTGGTCGGCGGCGTGCCCGGCGCGCAGGTCGCGGACGATTGCGCAGGCCGCCAGCGCGATCAGGACCGCCGCCGATGCAAGCAGCCAGGGCAGCATGCCCGGCTTGACATAGCGGGTGTAGGCGCCAGAAAACGTAATGAACGCCACGCTCACACCAACGAGCAGCAGCACCATGTTCTGAGGCTCGCGTCTCACAGCAGCACCAGACCCACGATCGTCGCGACGACGGTTGCGACTACCAGGGTCAGCGGGGCGAAACGCAGCGCGAATGCGCGCCCAAACAGACCCGCTTGCATCGCAACGAGTTTCACATCCACCGCCGGGCCCACGACCAGAAACACCAAGCGAGGCAGCAACGGCACCATGGTGAGGCTGGCTGCAACGAACGCGTCTGCCTCCGAGCACAGCGCCAGCACGAACGCCAACAGCGCCATGGTCACCACACCGATCAGCAGATGACCCGCTACGTGTTCAAAGATCCATGGCGGCACCGCGACTCGCAGGAGCGCCGCCGCGGCGGCCCCGATCACCAGGTACGACGCTGCCTGGAGGAAGTCGTGGCGGGCGGCCTCGGTGAACACCGTCCACCGCGACGCGTCGTAGTGTTGCGACTCAGGAAGGGCGCGGGTGATCCAGCCCGGCTGGCCCCAGCGCGACCACAGCAGACCCACGACCACCGCGGTAACCAGCGATGCCACACAACGGGCGAGCACCATCGTCGGCTGGCCGGGGAAAGCGACCGCGGTGGCCACCAAGACGACCGGGTTGATCGCCGGTGCGCTGAGCATGAACGTCAGCGCCGCTGCTCCGGCCGACCCGTCACCGAACAGCCGCCGCGCCACTGGCACCGATGCGCACTCGCAGCCGGGCAGCGCCGCTCCCGCTACCCCAGCGGTCAGCACCGCGCCGACGGGTCGCCGCGGCAGCCAGCGGGTCAGCCGGTCCGGGGACACGAACGTCGCAACCAATCCGCTGACCAGGACGCCGAGCACCAGGAATGGCACGGCCTGCAGAAACACACCGCAGAACACGGTGCCCGCGGTGGCCAGCCGTTCACTGCCGGCCACGCCGTCGCGCATCCAGGTGCCACCCAACGCGCACAGCACCATCCCAGCCACCAGCACCTCGGTCGACGTCACAATGCGACTGCGAGGCTCGGCGACAGTCATTGACACATGGTCGCACTGCCGGCTGTACGCGGCTCGGCTAGATGGAGCCGAGATGCTGGCTGCGCTGGTACTCCCCGGTACAGAGAATTCTCACTATCACGCTTCTATGTGTCGAGGCTGGACCGTCGAACTGTGGACTATGAACTAGGCACCACTGCCGCCCAAAAGGCGGCTGAAGGTCACGTGCTTAGGACCGCCGCCGGCGGGACTGGCGAAGCCGAGAACCGTTCGCCCTGGGACAGGTACCGCGATGTCACGCCAACGCCGCAGCCCTAAGTGGGTGGCGTTGGGCATATGATCGCCACACCATGAATCCCAGCAGCACCGCGGTGTCGGGAATCATCTCTTGGCACGTCCGGGCGTGACCTGAGCGGGGGAGCTGTGCACCGCCGAAGACCGTCGAGCACCGCAGCGCGCCTGCGGGCGCTCGCGGTGGGACTGCTCACCGCGACGCTGGCGATGACGGCGCACACAATGTCAGGGGGTGGCGCGCCAGCGGGCGCGGCTGCCGTCTTGCTGTGCGTGTTGGCTGTCACTTTGGGCGCGGTCACCGCCACCGTCGACCGAACCTCAGACGGCCGGATATTGTTCGTCCTCTTGGCTGTTGGTCAACTGATCGCGCACTTGCTGTTGTCGGTCGCCGAGCACGCGCAATGCGCCGCGCCCGGTGGCCCCTCGGGCATACCGATGCTTGCGTCGCACACCGCAGCAGTTGTAGCCGGGGCGGCCCTAATCGCCGCCGGTGGACGACTCTGCCAGGCCGCGACGTCGGCGATGCGCGCCTTCGCGATTGAATTGCCCACCATCCTGGCCACGGCCGCAGCTTCGGCAGTGAGCACAGCCGACCAACCTCTGTGCTCAACGCTGCTACTGGACGCGTCGGTGTCTCGTCGAGGGCCACCGGTCAGCCTCGCCCCTGACCGTCACCCCTAACTCCGACACAGAAAGCAAGAATTCACAATGAACCTCATCACGAGGGCGACTCTGCGCGCCCTGATACTGGCTGCGATCACCGCCACCGGCTTGTCCGCCGCCACCGCGACGGCTTCGGCGCACGTCGAAGTCCAAGCCGACAACGCCGTCCGCGGCGGCGAGACGATCCTGACGTTCGAAGTACCCAACGAATCCGACAAGGGCGCGCTGACAACACAATTGAGTGTCGCACTGCCGAACGTGGCGTCGGCCGACACGGAGGCCATGCAGGGCTGGACGGCCAAGCTCGACCGCGACACGGGGTCGGGCACCACCCGTTCGGTCACCTGGACCGCCGCACCCGGCGCTGGGATAGCGCCCGACCAATTCGCACTGTTCCGTATAGCGGTGACACTGCCCAACACCGACAGCGCCACCTTCCCCGTCGCCCAGACATACACGGATGGCACCGTCGTGCACTGGGATCAGCCACCATTGCCCGGCGGCGGGGAGCCCGAACACCCTGTCCCCACGCTGGCGCTGACCGCCGCACCCGCCGACAACGCCACGCAAAGCTCCTCCCCCTCGGTCTCGGCCAGCCCGTCACCCACGCCGGCGCAAGCATCCCCCCCACCGGCACCCGATAACACAGCGCGCTGGCTGGCCGGCGCAGCACTAATCGTTGGCGCACTGGGAGTGACCCTGGCACTGCTGCTCATGCGACGCCGGTCATGAAGTCGGCGGCGTCGGCGCTGCTGGGCGTGCTGCTGTCGGTCATCGCACTGAGCACCGCGCCCACAGCGTCGGCGCACGCCGTCCGCATCGCCACCGACCCCGCCGTCGACGCGGTTGTGGCGACCGGACCGCACCAGGTGTCGGCAACGTTTAACGAGCGTCTGCAGACCTCGTTCGGCGCGATGACGGTCGTCGGCCCCGACGGCAACCTCTGGTCCACCGGCGAACCGCGGATCGACGGCGCAGTGATCACCATCGACCTCATGCCGCTGGGTCCGGCCGGCACCTACACCGTGAACTACCGGGTGACCTCCGCTGACGGTCACGTCGTATCGGGTTCGTGGCCGTTCCACATGACCACACCCGGCACCGGCAAGCCCGGGCCGTCGGTCGCTGCGGCCGCGAACAAACCCTATGGCATACCCCTATGGCCATTTGCGGTCGCTGGTGTCGCAATCGTGCTGGCCGGCAGCTGGTGGGCGATGCGCCGACGCTAACTCTGTGCATTGCCACGAGCTGCCACCACCAAGACCGCGGCATGATCTTGTAACGAAATTCACGAGATTGCCGCCGCAGTCGCAGATCGGTAGCAGTCGGCTTCGGGCAAGCGGACGTTGCTGCTGCCGTCGTTCGCCGTCAGCATGCTGCAGGCGCGCCGTGGCCTGAGCTACTACGGCGAACAGCCGATGATCTTCCCATCAACGGCGGGCACCTGGCGCGACCCGAATAACTTCGGCAAGCAGTGGCGCACGGTGCGTGAGGCCCTAGGCGTCCCACAGGTCACCACACACTCGTTCCGTAAGACCGTCGCGACTCTGATTGACGACGAAGGGCTGTCGGCGCGGATCGGTGCCGATCAGCTAGGACACTCCAAGGTATCGATGACCCAGGATCGCTACATGACCAGGGGCCGCGTCCACACCGAGGTTGCGAACCTGTTGGACCGCGCCATAAACGACGAATACACGAGACTCGAGCGCGCACCGAAGATAAGCGCTGACGTGGGGCGGGCGGGGCTCGAACCCGCGACCAACGGATTATGAGTCCGCGGCTCTAACCAACTGAGCTACCGCCCCCAGTCCAGCGACCAGGCCGCTGCACGGATCACTAGGTTAGCGCCCGCCGGAATCGCGGCGTTGGCGACCGTCCGACCCTCGTCGCTCTACGATCAAACCGCCATGGCGTCGCAAACGAACACCGAACCCGCATCGTCTCCACACGCGGCTGGGGACGCCCATCCGGTCCGAACGGCCGTCGTGCTCGGCGCGCTTGGCGTCGTATTCGGCGACATCGGAACCAGCCCGATCTACACCGTCCAGACGGCGTTCAGCCCTCGCGATCCGCATCCCGTTCCGCTCAACACCGACAACATCTACGGCATCGTTTCCCTCATCTTCTGGTCCGTGATGATCATCGTGACGCTGACCTACATCAGCCTCATCATGCACGCGGACAATGACGGCGAGGGCGGCATCATGGCGCTTATCACGTTGCTGCGTCGTTGGGGATCCAGCACAGGCCACCGCACCGCGCTGACACTGGCCGCACTCGGCATCTTCGGAGCATCGCTGTTCTTCGGCGACAGCATGATCACTCCAGCGATCTCGGTGCTGTCGGCCATCGAAGGAATCGAGGTTGTCGACCCGGACTTCGAGAAGTGGGTCGTGCCGATCACGGTTGTCATCATCTTCGGGCTTTTCGCCGTTCAGCGGCACGGCACGGCAGCCGTCGGACGATTCTTCGGCCCGATCATGGTTGCGTGGTTCGTGGCTATCGGCGCGTGCGGCATCAACGGCATCGCGGGTCATCCGGAAATCCTGAAGGCGCTTTCGCCGACCTACGCCCTGACATTCATTGTGGGCCACTTCGGGATCGCATTCTTTGCGCTGACGGCGGTCGTGCTCAGCATCACCGGCGCCGAGGCGCTCTACGCCGACATGGGTCACTTCGGCCGCAGGGCGATCACCCGGGCGTGGCTGTTCGTCGTCCTGCCCGCGCTCGTTCTCAACTACATGGGCCAGGGCGCGCTGCTGATCGGCAACGAGAAGGCGATATCCGCGCCCTTCTTCTTGTTGATTCCGAGCTGGGCGCTGTGGCCGATGGTGTTATTGGCCACTGCCGCAACGATTATCGCGTCACAGGCTGTGATCACCGGCGCGTTCTCGGTGGCATCGCAAGCCGCTCGACTCGGCTATCTGCCGAGGCTGCGGGTCATACACACGTCGGCTGCGCGAGAGGGCCAGATCTACGTTCCGTGGATCAACAGCCTGCTCCTGGTCGCGGTCCTCACCCTGGTTCTCACCTTCCGCAGCTCAGAACGCTTGGCGTACGCCTACGGCATGGCCGTAACGGGGACCATCACGATCACCCTGCTGTTGTTCCTGTACTACGCCAGGACCCGATGGGGCGCCTCCCTCTGGCTGGTGACGATCGGCGGCGGCATCCTGCTGCTGATCGACCTTCTGTTCGTGGCGGCGAACCTGACCAAGGTCGTGCACGGCGCGTGGCTGCCACTGCTGATCGGCGTCGCGGCGTTCACCGTGATGACCACCTGGCACCGCGGACGCGAGATCGTCACAGTGGCACG
Organism: uncultured Actinomycetota bacterium; assembly: GCA_963813275.1. Taxonomy (GTDB): domain Bacteria; phylum Actinomycetota; class Actinomycetes; order Mycobacteriales; family Mycobacteriaceae; genus Mycobacterium. The sequence continues at coordinate 2,764,644 of CAWEYH010000014.1, forward strand.
GGAAGAGGCCGAAGGGCCACTCGACGAGTTCATCGAGGAGATCCGGGATTGTGATCCTCCGCTGGTGCGTGTCCCCGGCACCGCGGTGTTCCTCAACCGCGGTAAGGACACGGCGCCGCTGGCGATGCGGACCTGCGTCGAGCACACCCATGTGTTGCACAAGCACGTGGTGATCGTATCGATCGAGACGCTGCCGCAGCCCCGCGCGCCGGAATCGGAGCGGACGACCGTCGATTCTCTCGGCTACAAGCGAGACGGGATCATCTTCGTCACAGCGAATTACGGCTACATGGAGAAGACACACGTGCTCGACGCGCTGCGCAGCCTCGACCGCAAGAAAACCGAGGGCAAGATCGAGGTCGACGACGCTTCGTACTTCCTGTCGAAGCTGGAGCTGATCCGGGGACACAAGAAGACCATGGCCCAATGGCGCAAGCGGCTCTTCATCACCACGTCCTACATCACCGCCGACGCTGCCGAGCGATTCGGCCTGCCCCGCGACAAGACGGTGATCATGGGTGAGCGCATCGAGGTGTAGACCGGTTCAGCTGTAGACCAACTGACCCTTTTCGTCGATGAGGAACGTTTCGGTTCCTTGTACTCTCGGCGCATCGGCTGCGAACGCCACGGCGATCTTGTTGCTGGCGTTGCGCATCACGTCGGCCGTCAGTTCGTACGACTCGGCCTCGGTGAAGTGAATTCGCACCCCGGCTGCCACTTCCGGCGCGACGTTCGAAGGCGTCCAGATCAACGCGTCGGCGTACCTCAGCGCGGCCTTGTGCCGGTCACTGAACCCGTCTGCTGCCTCGTACATCTCGATCTGTTGGTAGAGCGACTCCGACCCGCCCGCGTCCAGCGCACTGCCTTCGCGCTGTGACTTGCAGAGCCTGCAATCGTGTTGTGTGGCCCCGCGCAGGCGAACGATTTCCGTTGTCAGCGGGTCGAGTTCGCGTAATCGGGCGATGCCGGGAAGGAACTGGTTGAACAGCACGTCCCCAAAATCGCTGTCGTGATCCCACACCACATCGTCGCTCCACGGCACCGCCAGGCTCAGCGCCTCCAGTCCGGCCCGCACCCTTGGCAGGAAGTCGGCGATGTACATCAACACCACAGCGGGAAACGCCGACTTCCCCAGCGCGGTCGTGAATCGGGTGCGTAGATCGTCGCCGATCGACGACACGTCCACGCTGAACTGCTCGGCGAACTCCACCGAGAACCGATTCCGCCTCGTCACCGGGGCCGTCCACCGTCACCTCGGCGGGCAGCGGCGGCAACCCGAGCGTCTTGGCGCAGGTCTGTCGCGCCAGCGCATTGACCCGGCCGTGATCCGGCGGAGCGAGCGCCAGCAGCGTGCCGAACAAGCCGTTCAACGGATCGTGCATCGTCGCATTATTGCGCCTGGCTGACCGACGACATGTGGAAGTCGGGGATCCGCAGCGACGGCATCGCCGCCCTGGTGGCCCAGTCGCCCCATTCGCGCGGCAGCGTGACCTCGCTGACCCCCGCCTGGGCGACCCGGCGCAGCAGGTCGAGCGGGCTCTCGTTGAACCGGAAGTTGTTGACCGCGGCGGTCACCTGCCCGTCCTCGACCAGGTAGACGCCGTCGCGGGTCAGCCCGGTCAGCAGCAGCACGGCCGGGTCGACAACGCGGATGTACCACAGCGTCGTCAGCAGCAGTCCGCGCTCGGTGCCCTGCCACCATGTCGGCCAGGCTGTCGGTTCCGCCGGTCATCAGCAGGTTGTCGGCCGGCACCGCCACCGGGACACCGAACTCCGCGGCGGCGGCACGCGGGTAGGCCAGCGCGTTGATGGTGCCGTCGCGAATCCAGTCGACGCGTTCGATGTCCATGCCGTTGTCGAACACCGACACCCGCTCCGAGGAACTGGGCACCGCGACGAAGGGCATGCACTGCAGTGCCGCGGCCGCGGGATCGGAGTAGAGCGTCAACGGTAGGTCGGTGAGCTTCTCCCCCACCCGCGTGCCGCCGCCGGGCGCCGACAGTGCGGTGCGGCCCTCCTGCGCGCTGCGCCCGTCCATCGACCACGCCAGGTAGATCATCAGGTCGGCGACCGCCGACGGCGGCAGGATCGTCTCGTAGCGGCCGGCGGGCAGTTCGACGGTGCGCTGCGCCCAGTCGAGCCGCGTCGACAGCTCGCTCGAGCATGGAATCGGTTGGCACGTCGACGAAGTCGGGCGTGCTGGTGCCCGCCCATGCGCTGGCGCCGTCGCGCTTGGCGTTGATCTCGACCGATCCGGTCGGCTGGGTGTAGCGCCGCCGCAGTCCGTTCGACGTGGCGACGAACGTCGTCTCGACGATGTGGCGGGCATACCCGTAGAGGCGGTCGGTGCCGGGAAAGCCGCGCTGCAACGCGCCGGCGACGCCGCCGAAGACCTCCACCCCGGTGCCCGGAATCGGTGCGTCCCAATCGCTTGGCACATCGGTGGCGGGCAGCGGTGGCGCGCTGTCGCGGGCATCCGGCGCCGCCAGCGCAGCCTCCTGCGACGCCGCCACCAGCCCCGGGATGACAGACCGGATCGACCTCGCTGGACGTCAGCGACGCCGACGTGACCACGGTCTCCGCGGCGCACAACCGAGATCACGGTGGTCTTGCGCTGCACCGAGACACCGTTGGTGGTCATCGAGTTGTTCGCCCATCGCAGCGCCGCGTCTGCGCGGTCGGTGACCACGACGATCGTCTCGTCGGCCTTGCCCAGCCGCGTCGCCTCCGCCAGCGCCAGGTCGACGACTTGCTGTGCGCCGATCACCGTTACCGTCCCCCTTCGGTGCGGGTGTTCAGCACGTTGATGCCGCGGAACAGCGCGGACGGGCAGCCGTGGCTGACCGGCGGCGACCTGCCCGGGTTGTGCCTTGCCGCAGTTGAACGCGCCGCCGAGCCGCCACGTCGACGGGCCGCCGACGGCTTCCATCGCGCCCCAGAAGTCGGTGGTGGTGGCCTGGTATGCGACATCGCGCAGCTGACCGTCCAGCGTGCCGTCGCGGATCCGGAAGAACCGCTGGCCGGTGAACTGAAAGTTGTACCGCTGCATGTCGATCGACCATGATTTGTCGCCGACGATGTAGATGCCGTCCTCGACCCGCGCGATCAGGTCGTCGGTGCCAGTGTCGTCGGCGCCCGGCTGCAGCGACACGTTGGCCATCCGCTGGATCGGAACGTGGTGCGGCGAGTCGGCATACGAGCAGCCGTTGGAACGGGCCAGGCCCAGCCGCGGCGCGAACACGCGGTCGAGCTGATAGCCGACGAAGACGCCGTCGCGCACCAGATCCCACCGTTGCGCCTGCACGCCCTCGTCGTCCCAGCCGACGCTGGCCAGCCCGAATTCGCTCGGTGCGGTCGGCGGTCACGTTCATCACCGGCGAGCCGTAGCGCATCGTGCCCAGCTTGTCCGGTGTGGCGAACGACGTGCCGGCATAAGCGGCCTCGTAGCCGATCGCGCGGTCGTATTCGGTGGCGTGCCCGATGGATTCGTGGATGGTCAGCCACAGGTTCGACGGGTCGATCACCAGGTCGGTCGGACCCGCCGTCACGCTCGGCGCCTTGGTCTTCTCGGCGAGCAGCGACGGCAGCTCGGCCAGCTCGCTCGTCCAGTCCCACACGTCGTCGCCCGCGACGGCCTCCCAGCCCCGCGCCGTCGGCGGCGCCAGCGTGCGCATGGTCTCGAAGCTGCCCGCCGCGGCGTCGACGGCGACCGCCTCCAGCGCCGGCTGCACCCGCACCCGCTGCTGGGTGATCGACGAGCCGAACGTGTCGGCGTAGAACGTCTGCTCCTTGACCGCGTGCAGGCTGGCCGACACGTGGTCGACGCCGTCGGCGGCCAGCAGTCGTCCCGAGTACTCCGCCAGCAGCGCGATCTTGTCGGCAGCCGGGATCGCGAACGGATCGATCCGATAGTCCGACACCCAGCTGACATCGGCGTACACCGGCTTCGGGCGCCAGCTCGATCGTCTCGGCGTTGAGCGAGGCCAGCGTGCGCGCCACCTGCACCGCGCGGCGGGCGGTCTCGGCGGCGACGTCGGGGTCCAGCTCGGCGTGCGACGCGAAGCCCCACGTGCCGTCGACGATCACCCGCACCGCCAGCCCGATCTCGCGGTCGACGACCGAGGTCTCCAGCTCACCGTCGCGCAGCGCCACGACCTCGTTGACGATGCGGTGGATGCGCAGGTCGGCGTGGCTGGCGCCGGCCGCGGCGGCCGCCGACAGTGCCGCGTCGGCAAGCTGGTGGCGCGGCAGCGCGAGGAAGTCGGGGTCGACTTGTCGGGATCGCTGTCACGGCTAACACCGTAGTTCGACCGCGCCGCGACCGCTTTAATGACTCGGTGGCCGGCAAGCGGGTGCGATCAGCGGCGCTGGGGTACGCGCTGCTGGCACCCAGCCTGTTCGGTGTGGTCACGTTCCTGCTGCTGCCGATGCTCGTCGTGCTGTGGCTCAGCCTGCACCGCTGGGATCTGCTTGGCGCCGATTCGTATGTCGGACTGGACAATTGGCGCTCGGTGCTCACCGACTCGTCGTTCGCGACGTCGCTGCTGGTGACGGCGCTGTTCATCGCGATCGTGGTGCCCGCGCAGTCGGTGCTCGGCCTCGTCGCCGCGGCGATGCTGGCCCGCGGACTGCCCGGCAGCGGGTTCTTCCGCACGCTGTACGTGCTGCCGTGGATCTGCGCACCGCTGGCGATCGCCGTGCTGTGGCGGTGGATCCTCGCGCCGACCGACGGCGCGGTCAGCACGCTGCTCGGGCAGCCGGATCGAGTGGCTGACCGACCCGGACCTGGCGCTGCCCGTGGTGTCGGCGGTGACGATCTGGACCAACGTCGGCTACGTGACGCTGTTCTTCCTGGCGGGCATCCTCGCCATCCCCGGCGACATCCAGGACGCGGCCGCACCGACGGCGCGAACGCCTGGCAGCGGTTTCGCCGGATCACGTTGCCGATGCTGCGGCCGACGCTGTTCTTCGTGCTCGTCACCGGGGTCATCAGCGCGGCGCAGGTGTTCGACACGGTCTACGCGCTCACCGCTGGCGGTCCGCAGGGCCGCACCGACCTGATCGCGCATCGCATCTACGCCGAGGCGTTCGGCGCCGGCCGCGGTCGGACGGGCCGCGGTGATGGCCGTCGTGCTCTTCGTCCTGCTGGTCGGCGTGACGATCGTTCAGCATCTGTACTTCCGGCGGCGGATCACCTATGACGTCGTTTAGCCGGATCGTGTCGGCGCCGTGATCTACGCCGGTGCTGGCCGCCGGTGCGCTGATCACGCTGGCGCCGTTCGCCCTCGGGTTGCTGACGTCGTTCACCTCGGCCGAGCAGTTCAACACCGAGACGCCGCTGTCGTGGCCGAACCCGCCGACGCTGCAGAACTACGCCGGACTGGCCGATGCGGGCTTCGGCCGCGCGTTGGTGGTGACCGCGCTGATGACCGCGGTCATCCTGTTCGGCCAGTTGACGTTCTCGGTGCTGGCGGCGTACGCGTTCGCGCGACTGGAGTTTCCGGGCCGCGACGCGTTGTTCTGGGTGTACCTCGCCACGCTTGATGGTGCCCGCGACGGTGACGGTGGTGCCGCTGTATCTGATGATGGCCGCAGGCCGGTCTGCGCAACACGTTCTGGGCGTTGGTGTTGCCGTTCATGTTCGGCTCGCCGTACGCGATCTTCCTGTTGCGGGAGTACTTCCGCGGCATCCCGGCCGATCTGATCAAGGCGGCGCGCATCGACGGCGCCAACACGCTCGATGTCCTCGTGCACGTCGTGGTGCCGGCCAGCAGGCCGATCCTGGTGACGCTGACGCTGATCACCGTTGTCAGCCAATGGAACAGCTTCATGTGGCCGCTCGTGATCACCAGCGGCGGCAAGTGGCAGGTGCTGACGGTGGCGACCGCCGGCCTGCAGTCGCGGTACAACGCGCAGTGGACGCTGGTGATGGCCGCGACGACGGTGGCGATCGTCCCGCTGATCGTGTTGTTCGTCGCGCTCGGTCGCCACATCGTCCGCTCGATCGTGGTGACGGGGCTGAAATGAGCGTTGGCGGCCACAACGGTTTCCACGCTCGTCGCGACGGCGCGCTGGCGCTCACCATGGCCGTGCTGCTGGTCGCCGCGGTACTGCTCGGCCGGTCGTCCGAACCGGGCGGGCGCACGGTGGTCACCGTGCGGTTGTGGGACGAGCAGGTCGCCGCGGCGTACCGCGAGTCGTTCGACGAGTTCAGCCGCTTGCATCCCGACATCGACGTGCGGGTCAACGTGGTGGCGTACGCCACCTACTTCGACACGTTGCGCACCGACGTCGCGGGCGGCAGCGCCGACGACATCTTCTGGCTGTCCAACGCCTACTTCGCCGGGTACGCCGACAGCGGCAGGCTGATGGACGTCGCAGAAGCGTTGGGCCCGAACGCTTCAGCGGGCTGGGAGCCGTCGGTGGTCGACCAGTTCACCCGCAACGGCGGCTGTGGGCGGTGCCGCAGCTGACCGACGCCGGCATCGCGGTGTACTTCAACGCCGACCTGCTCGAGGCCGGCGGGCGTGGATCTCGAACGACTGTCGCGATGCGCTGGTCCCCCGGCGACGTCGACACGCTGCGGCCGCTGCTGGCCCGGCTGACCGTCGACGCCGACGGGCGCCGCGCCGACGACACCCGGATTCGACCCGGGCCGGATCCGGCAGTGGGGTTACAACGCGGCCAACGACCTTCAGGGCATCTATCTCAACTACATCGGCTCGGCCGGCGGCGCGTTCTCCGACGGCGACAGGTTCGCGTTCGACAACCCCGGCGCGGCAGCGGCGTTCGATTACCTGGTCGGACTGATCAACGACGACCACGTCGCTCCGCCGGCATCGGACACCAACGACAACGGCGACTTCTCCCGCAACCAGTTCCTGCAGGGCAGGATGGCGTTGTTCCAGTCCGGCACCTACAACCTGGCGGCGATCGCCGACCAGAGCCACGTTCCGCTGGGGCGTGGTGCCGATGCCGATCGGACCCGTCGGGCCGGGTGAGTGTCACCAACGGCATTGCCGCTGCGGGTAATTCGGCGACCAAGCACCCCGATGCCGTGCGGCAGGTGCTGGCCTGGATGGGCAGCGCGCGAGGCAACGAGTACCTGGGCGCCCGCGGTGCGGCCATTCCCGCGGTGCTCGCAGCGCAGCGCGTCTACTTCGACTACTGGGCGCGCCGCGGCGTCGACGTCAGGCCGTTCTTCAGCGTGCTCGACGGCCCGCGCATTCCCGCGCCAGGCGGCCCGGGCTTCCCTGCGGGATATCAGGCGCTCCAGCCGTATTTCGACGAGATGTTCCTCGGCCGCGCCGACGTGGCGACACACTCTGGCCGACGCACAGGCCGCGGCCAACGCCGCAGCCGAGCGCTAACTCGTTCCCAGCAGCGTGAGTTCGAGGGCCAGCGCCGCGCCGCACACCATCGCGACTATCGAAAGCGCCACCCAGTCGCGCAGTTTCGGCCCCGACGGCGCCGCCGAGATCTGACCGGCGCCGCCGCGCGCGGTGATCGCGTCGCCCATCTCGTCGGCGCGGCGCAGCGCGACGATGATCGCCGCGGCGATCAGGTCGATCGATCTCGAGCGCCCATCGACGCCTGCGGTCCCGCCGCCTGGTGAGCACCGGCTTCGGGCCGCAGGCTGCGCGCCGCGTACAGGATGCGGAACTCGTCGATCAGCATCGGAAATGCGCGCAGCGCCAAGCGCCAGCGCGACCGCCCAGTCGTCGACCGGTACCCGCAGCGGCGCGCAGCGGCCGGCCCAGTTTCGCCACGGCGGGCGCGATCTCGGCGACGTTGGTGGTCCACGACACCATGCCGCCGAGCGCGAGCAGCACGATCGACAGCGCGGTGATACGCAGGAACTTGAGCAGCCCGCCCAGGCCGAGGTCCGAGCCCGAAGACGTCGATGACGGGACTGCCGCCGGCGAACGCCGCGGTGACGCCGCCGAGTAACAGCAGGAACCACAGCCAGCGCGGTATCGACGGCAGCACGCCGCGCGGAATGCGCGCCAGCCATGCGGTCGCCAGCACCAGCGCCGCGACGGCGCCGATCGGCACCCAGCCCGGATAGAAGGTCAGCAGCACGCCGATCCCCGCCACCACGATGAGTTTCGTTCCTGCCCACAGCTCGTGGATGACGCGTGCGGCCGGGCACCGGTCGCAGCAGCACCACCGGCTTGCGTGCTTGGACGCGGGCGGGCGCGGTCATGACACGCCTCCCGCCGCCGTCGGCGCGGTCGCCAGCACACCGTCCTGCAGGTGCAGGATGCGCGGGCACAGGTCCTCGAGCCCGGAGAAGTCGTGGGAGATGACGACGACGGTCAGCCCGGCGTTGCGCCGCAGATCCTCGAGCAGCCGCAGCAGTCCGCGCGCGCTGGCGGCGTCGAGCCCGGCCAGCGGCTCGTCGAGGATCAGGGCCCGCGGTGAGCGCGCCAGCAGCCCGGCCAGCACCACGCGACGCATCTGCCCGCCGCTGAGCTGGTCGATCCGTCGCGTCGCCAGCGTCGCGTCCAGGCCGACGGTGGCCAGCGCCTCGACCACCCGGGCGCGGTCGCGCGGCGAAAACCCAGCGGCGGAAGCGACTTCCAGGTCCACCCGGCTGCGCATCAGCTGCAGCCGCGCCGCCTGGAACGAGATCGCCACGGCACCCACCTGGTCGGACACCGGCGCGCCGTCGAGCAGACAGTCGCCGCTCGTCGGGACGGTCAGTCCGGCCATGATCCACGCCAGTGTCGACTTGCCCGAACCGTTGAGGCCGTGGATCAGCACGCCGTCGCCCTCGTGGACGGCGAAGTTGATATCGCGCAATGCCGTTGTGGCCCAGGGTGTTCCGCTGCCGTACTCGTGGTTGACGTCGACGAGTTCGAGTACCGGCGCGTCACTATGCGGCTTGACCGGCCCGGTCGCGGCAGGCGCCGCGGCCGTTTCCACCATCTCGGTGTTGTCCGCGGCCCCGCCGTTTCCGGTGAGGTTGATGGCGCGGTCGGCAGAGTCGGCCTCGTCGTTGTAGTGCGTGATGTGCACCAGCGACATGCGGTGATGCTCGGTCAGCCCGGACAGCACAGCCATCAGGGCGTCTCGGCCGTCCTGGTCGACCATGCTGGTCACCTCGTCGGCGATCAGCAGCGACGGCTCGCGGGCCAGCGCCGCGGCCACGGCCAGTCGCTGCAGTTCGCCGCCGGACAGGCCGCCGGTGTCGCGTTCGGCCAGGCCGTCGAGGCCGACTTCGGTGAGCAGCTGATTGACGTCGGTGGTCATGCCGGGCGGCAGTCCCCACACCACGTCGTCGGCCACCCGGGTGCCGAGCACCTGGCTTTCCGGGTGCTGCATGATGACCGCGGTGCCGCCGGGCCTGCCGAGCCCGACCGACGCCGGGGCGTTCGATGGTCCCCGAGGACGGATCGCGTCCCGCCAGCATCAGCATCAGCGTCGTCTTGCCGGAGCCGTTGGGCCCGGTGATCGCGACGTGCTCGCCGGCCTCGATGCTCAGCGACACCGGGCCGAGCGCGTCATGGTCGCTGTTCGGGTAGCGGAACCGCACGTCGGTGAGCCGCACCGGCACGGGTGCGACCGGCCCTACGTCGGGGGTCGGGTCCAGCTTGTGCACGTCGGGTATCACCACGAGCCGGTCGACCACCTGCGACAAGCGCCCACCAGCCGATCAGCGTGACGATGGTGATGGACAGCACGGACGAGCCGCCGAACAGGTACGGCCAGTGTTGCAACGCGGTGGCGAAGCCGTTTCTCAGACGCTCGGCGAAGCCGTCCAAATTGGGCAGCCACCACCAGTTGGAGATGCGGGTGAGGAAGGCGGCCACGCCGTCGACGTTGGCGGTCATCGACTCGAAGATCAGGTGGCGCAGCCGGACCAGAACCGACAGCGCAGCCACCACGACGCCCCCGAACAGCGCCCCTGCGGCCAGCCCGACGAGCAGGACGGTCGGCATACCCCGGCCGCGCCGCTTGATGATGCCGATGAGCCAGCCGATGTAGGCGCAGTTGACCACCGTCATGAAGCCGCCCATTCCGGCGATCAGGAACGCGATCGTCGCGCCCGCCACCGTCGCGGCGACCAGCACGCGAAATCGGAAGCGGTAGACCAGCAGACCCATCGGCACGTTGCCCAGCAGCGACACGCCCGCCGCGAACGGCACGACGACCGCGATGATCGCGGTGGCCGCGCACAGCGCCGCCATCACCGACGCCTGCGCCAACTCGACGGGTTGAAGCGAACCCGCTCGCCGAGTCGCCCTCGGGGGGCGGGTTGCAGTCATTTCACGATTCTGCCAGTCGCGGTTGGACAGACCTGCGACCACGTTGTGAACGCCGACACGCGGCCGGGGTTTGATACGCATAGCAAAACTATGTAATTATGGACAGGTGACCCGGACCCTTGGCGCAGACCTGCTGGCCGTGGTGGCACGGCTCAACCGTCTGGCGTCGCAGCGGGCCCGCATACCGCTGCCGTTCGCGCAGGGCCGCCTGCTGTCGACGATCGAGGACCAGGGCGCCGCGCGCATCTCCGATCTGGCCGCGCTGGATCACTGCTCACAACCGACGATGACCATGCAGGTGCGCAGGCTGGAGGACGCGGGGCTGGTGTCACGCACTGTCGATCCCGATGATGCACGGGCTGTGCTCATCCGCATCACCCCGAAGGGTGTCGACATGCTGCGCCAGGTCCGCATCGACCGAGGCGCCGCCATCGACCCGTACCTGGAGCGGCTCGATGACGCCGACCGGAAGACGCTGGACGACGCTGTCCGCGTCATGCGCAAGCTCCTCAAAGACGCGGCAGCCCCGAAACGAATCGTCAAATAGTTGAATAGTTAGGAGCAGCCGCACCTCATGTGGCGCCAACCCAAGGCCGTTTGGGCGGTCGCGTTCGCAACCTAGCGGGTATTACACGCTTCAACCGCACGGTGAACTGGCTGTTCTCGAACCAGTCGCGCTGCAAGAAGTTCGAGCACGCTTCAGTTGGTCAGTAACGGGCCCGCGGAGATCACGTGTGAGCGACCACGCTATCCTGCGAGTTTCGGGAGCTTTGCCTTTCGGACAGGAGACGATCTGACATGACCGATAAGTGGTTCTCCGACATCGGTGCGCCGGGAGAGTTGACCCTCGCGGATGTGTGCGACCAAATCGAGCAGAAAATCCACCTCCGCGCAGACAACGAGAAACTCCCACAGGAGTTCCCGGATTGGCAGTCGTGCGTGAAAGATCGGGACGCCACCATCTACAAGTTGAGCGCGGCTGTTGTAAACCTTTGCCAGATGGTGAAGTACCTGGCATCGGAGCAGCAGCGCGGCGGTTAGCTGACGCTACGACCTCACCCGGCGACTGTGCCGATGAGCGAGCCGACTACGTAAGTGGCGACAATCGCGATTGCACCGAAGCCCAGCTGCCGCACCGACGCCCACCACACCGGCTTGCTGGTGAACCGCGCCGCGACGCCGCCCGCGATCAGCAGCCCGACGCCACCGAAGATGAGACCCATCCACAGGGATTCGAATCCCAGCAGGTACGGAATGAGCGGCACGATCGCGCCGATCGCGAACATCACGAACGAGGATCCTGCGGCGACCCATGGCGACGGTTTCTCGCTCGGATTGACACCAAGCTCCTGTGCCACATGCAGGTTCAGTGCGCGCTCCTCGTCGCGGTGGATCTCCTCCGACGCCTTCGCCGCGGTTTCGGCCGTCATCCCCATCTCGACGAACATCCAGACGAGTTCGGTTTCCTCCGCCTCGGGGTGATTGGTCAGCGCGCGCCGCTCCAACCGGACCTCGGCATCGATCTGCTCGTTGGCCGTGGTGACCGATGTGTACTCCCCCAACGCCATCGAGAACGCGCCGGCCAGCAGTCCGGCCACACCACTGAGCACGACAGTCTGCGCGCTCGCGCTCGCGGCGACACCCGCGATGAGGGCGGTGTTGCTGACCAGCCCGTCCATCGCGCCGAACGTCGCGGCCCGCAGCCAGCCACCGGACACGTCGGAGTGTCGGTGGTGCGGAATGTGCGGCATTCCGGTGGGCGATAACGGTGCCTCGTCTGACTCGGCCATGTCCACCGATTCAACGCTATCGGTTTGCGCTGGTCTAGCGAGGTTTGCCTACGTTTGCCACATCACAGTTTCCGCGGCGCCGCTTCGGGCTACCGTCGTGGTATGACCACCACTGCGGATCATCTGCGCAACACGCTGGACGGCCGTTGGCGCGACGTGAAGAACCGGATGCGCGAAGAACTCTCCAACGAGATCTTCCGCCCGCACTACACCCCGAACACCGTCATCGCCCGCACCAAGGTGGGCGAGCAGTTGAAGATCATGGCCCAGCGGGGTGCCGCAGAGGACGGCTTCAAGAAGGAACACGGCGGCAACGGGGACGTCGGCGCGGCCGTCACCCAGATCGAGATGCTCGCGATGTCCGACCTGTCGCTGATGGTCAAGGCCGGCGTGCAGTGGGGCCTGTTCGGCGGCGCGATCGAGAACCTCGGCACCGAGCGGCATCACAAGGAGTACGTCCAGAAGATCATCGACCTGGACCTGCTGGGCTGCTTCGCGATGACCGAGACCGGCCACGGCAGCGACGTGCAGGCGCTGGAGACGACGGCGACCTACGATCCGGCGACGCAGGAGTTCGTCATCGACTCCCCCACCCGGACCTCGCGCAAGGACTACATCGGTGGCGCCGCCGAAACCGCCAGGGTGGCAGCGGTTTTCGCGCAGCTGATCACGCCCGACGGAGAAGGCCACGGCGTGCACTGCCTGGTGGTGCCGATCCGCGACGACGAGGGCAACGACCTGCCGGGTGTGACGACGTCGGACTGCCACTACAAGGGCGGTCTGCCCGGTGTCGACAACGGGCGCATCCAGTTCGACCATGTCCGTGTTCCCCGCGAGAACCTGTTGAACAAGTACGCCGATGTCGCCGAGGACGGCACCTACTCGTCGCCGATCGAGAATCCAGGTCGCCGGTTCTTCACCATGCTCGGCACCTGATCCGCGGCCGGGTCACCGTCGGCGGCAGCGCCGGAGCCGCGGCCCGGGTCGCACTGGACATCGCCACCCGTTATGCGTTGGAACGCAGACAGTTCGAGGCACCCGGCGATGACCACGAGGTTCTGATCATGGACTACCTGGTGCATCAGCGCAGGCTCTTCCCGCTGATCGCCAAGTCCTATGCGCTGCAGTTCGCGCAGAACGAACTGGTGGCCAAATGCCACGAACTGCAGACGTCGGATGACCCCGACGCCGAAGAGCAGCGCGAGTTGGAGTCGCGGGCGGCGGGCCTGAAGGCGGCCAACACCTGGCACGCCACCCGCGCCATCCAGGAGGCGCGCGAAGCATGCGGCGGCGCAGGCTATCTCGCCGAGAACCGGCTGATCGCACTCAAGGCCGACACCGACGTGTTCACCACCTTCGAGGGTGACAACCATGTGCTGACCCAGCTGGTCGCCAAGGAACTGCTGACCGCCTACGCCGACGACATCAAGGGCATGAGCCCGGTGGAATGGGTGCGTTTCGCCGCCAACTTCGCAGGCGAGCGGGTGCTGAAACGCACTGCGGCCGAGACGATCATGCAGACCATTCTCGACACGCGGCAGGACAACGAGGAAGAGGGCAGCCTCTTCAACCGCGGCACACAGGTCAAGATGTTCGAGGACCGCGAGGAGTACATGCTCGCCACGGTCGCCCGCCGACTGCAGGGCAAGTCCAAGGAGATGAGCGCGTTCGACGCATTCAACTCGGTGCAGGACCACGTGCTGCACACCGCGCGGGCACACATCGAACGCATCGTCCTGGAAGCGTTCGTCGCGGGCATCGACGCATGCGAGGACGACGAGGCCCGCGAGATCCTGAACTTGGTGTGCGACCTGTACGCGCTGTCGGTGATCGAGCAGGACAGGGCGTGGTTCATGGAACACCGGTTCCTGTCCACCGAGCGCGCCAAGGCGGTCACCCGCGGCATCAACGAACGCTGCCGCAATCTGCGGCCGTACGCCGAACTACTCGTCGACGGGTTCGGAATTCCCGAGCAGTTGCGCTACGCGGAGATGTTGCACCCGGAGAACATTCCCGACGCTGACGAACACGAAGAGAAGGACGCAACCAGCTCCGGCACCATAGAGCCGAAGTAGGGGTCAGTGGCGGGTGACAGACTCGCCGCATGACCGAGGTTCACGAGTTCTCTGGCCGCTGCGCGGTGATCACCGGCGGAACGCGCGGCATCGGCAAGGGTGTCGCCGACCGCCTGCGCGCGGGCGGGGCGCGGGTACTGGTGGCGGCCCGGTCGGTGCCAGATGAAGCCTCTGCCGACGACGTCGTCGCCGCCGATCTGGCCACGCCCGATGGCGTCGCCGCGTTCGCCGCCGAGGCGCTCGAGCGACTTGGCGGCATCGATATCGCGGTGCACAACGTCGGTGGATCCGGGCAGTACGATGGCGGGGCCGCCTCGCTCACCGACCAGGACTGGCAGTTCGCGCTGGATACAAATCTCTTGGCAGCCGTTCGGCTGGACCGCGCGATCATTCCCGGCATGGTCGACCGTGGGTCAGGCGCCATCGTGCACATCACGTCGATACAGCGCCGTGCCCCACTACCGACATCCATCCCGTACGCGGCGGCCAAGGCGGCACTCACCAATTACAGCAAGGCGCTGTCGAACGAACTGGCGCCCAAAGGTATTCGCGTCAACGCGGTCTGTCCCGGTTACATAGAAACGGAGTCGGCTTACCGAATGGCGGTGGAGATCAGCGAGATCAACAGCATCAGTATCGACGATGCTCGCGCTCAGATCATGGAGTCGATCGGCGGCATTCCGCTCGGTGCGCCCGGCAGCCCGGCAGACGTCGGGGAGCTCGTTGCGTTCCTCGTGTCGGACCGTGCCGCCTACATCAACGGCGCCGAGTACGTGATCGATGGCGGCAGCGTTCGCGGAGTCTGATCACCCGTTCGGGATCGGATCGAGCGACTTGATCTTGCCGTCGTCGCCGATCTTGAAGCGGACGGTGCCGATGCCCGTCGGACAGCAGGCCGGGTCCTGACCCTGACGCCACTGGTACTGCACGTTGACGGTGTCATTGCCCATCGACGTCACGTTGATATACGGACGCGGCTCCGGCGTGGCAGGCCCGAGCGACGTGTTGCGATCGAAGAACAACACCTGATGCGGGCTGTCGAACGCATCACCTGAACCCACCACCACCCAGTTCAACCGGCAGTCGGGGGCGTGTCCGCGCGAGACCTCTTTCCACTGCGCGCCCTGCGGGAGGCTCGCGATCGCCTGCTGCACGGTATCGGGGTTCGGCGCATCCGATGAGCCGCACGCCTGTGTGCTGGTCGCGGGCGGGGACGGCGGGCTCCAACCACAGCCTGTGGCGAATAGGCCCAGCGTCATCAGGACCACGATCAGGCGAGAAGGTCGCATGACCACGAGCTTACGGACCGGGGCCCTTCGGATCAGACGACGATTGTCGGCTTGTACATTTCGATCCACACCGCCAGGTCCAGCACCCGCTCGATGCGGGTCCTCTCGACGGGCGCGAGATTGTGCGGATCCAGCCCGATGAGGTGCTCCAGCTTCGCCGGATCGATCAGGCTGAACAGCAAGTCGTCGCCAGAGCCATACAGATCCTTCGCGTGCGCCTGGATCGCCGCCCCGTACTGCGGATCCGAGGTGGACGGGTACGGGCTCTTGACGCGATTGACCACCGACTCGGGCAGAACGTCACGGGTCGCGCCGCGCAACAGGCTCTTCTCACGACCGTCATAGGTCTTCTGTGACCACGGGGTGTTGTAGACGTATTCGACGAGACGGTGGTCGCAGAACGGGACACGCACCTCGAGGCCGACGGCCATGCTCATTCTGTCCTTGCGGTCCAGCAGAATTCGCACGAACCGGGTCAGGTGCAGATAGTTCATCACCCGCATGCGATGGGTGAAGTCGTCTTCGTCGTCGAGTCGCGTGACTTCGGCGACCGCCTCGGTGTACCGCTCCCGCATATAGGTGTCGAGGTCGACGGCGGAACGCACAGCAGGCGTGAGGATTTCACCGGTGGGGTCGATGGGGCCGTCGCCGATCGCGATCCACGGAAACGCATCGGTCTGCTGCACCCTGGGATCGTGGAACTGCCGGTAGCCACCGAAGATCTCGTCGGCCGACTCGCCGGAGAGCGCCACGGTTGACTGCTGGCGGATCGCCTTGAACAGCAGGTACAGCGAGGCGTCCATGTCGCCCAGCCCCAGCGGAAGGTCGCGGGCCCTAACGACTTTGCGCCGGAGATCGAGATCCGACAGCTGGTTGTGGTCGAGCACGATGTCGGTGTGGTCCGAGTGGACATGCTCGGCCACGTCGTGCACGTACGGCGTGTCCATGGTCTGACGCATCTCGCTGGGCTTGAAGTTCTCGGCCTGGTCGACGAAATCGACGGCGAACGTACGCACCGGCTCGCTGAGTTCGCGGGCCGAAAGGGCCGTGATCGCACTGGAGTCCAGTCCGCCGGACAGCAGCACACATTCGGGGACATCGGCGACGAGCTGGCGACGAACGATGTCGTCGAGAAGCTCGCGCACGCGTGCGACCGTCGTATCGCGGTCGTCGGTGTGCAGCTTCGACTCCAGCCGCCAGTAGGTGCGCTCCCGGATGCCGCGGTCGTCGACCGTGACGATGGTCCCCGGCTCGACTTCGGCCATGCCCTGCCAGATGGCCTGCTTGGGGGTCTTGACGGGCACGAAAAGCTCACGAAGCCCGTCGACGCCGACCACCCGCTTGGCGAGTGGGTTGGCCAGGATCGCCTTCGGCTCGGAGCCGAACAGCACGCCGTCGGACGTGCGGTAGAAGTAGAAGGGCTTGATCCCCATCCGGTCGCGGATCATCACCAGCTTGCGATCACGGGAGTCCCAGATGGCGAACGCGTACATGCCGTTCAGCCGGTCGGCCACGGCATCGCCCCACTGCAGGTAGCCACGCAGCACCACCTCGGTGTCGCTGGACGTGGTGAACTTGTGGCCCGCCTGCTGCAGTTCGCCGCGCAGTTCGGTGAAGTTGTAGGCCTCGCCGCTGTACACCATTGCCACATCGCCGGCCGGTGTCGGGATCGCCATCGGCTGAGTACCGCCGGGCAGGTCGATCACCGCGAGCCGACGGTGCCCGAGCGCGGCGTTCTGATCGGTCCAGATGCCTGATGCGTCGGGCCCACGGCATGCCATGGTCTCGGTCATCGCGTCGATCGTGCGCCGTTCCTGACGCAGGTCTCGTGAGTAGCCCACCCATCCGGTGATTCCGCACATGCCTTGCCCTCCGCACGCTCGATGTTTCGGCGATGTAACTACATCGTTACGCTATGTAACTCGCAACGGCAACCAGACACACGTCACACAGCAACTTCACAGGTGAAAATCGAAGCGGCCGACCGTGTTTGGCGTAGCGCGGCCCGAACTGCCGGCAAACGAAGAGCAGGCGTCATCAATTTGATGACGCCTGCTCGGGTTTGGGCCGTCGATCATCCAGGAGCAAGCTGCTTCTTGCCGTAGATGCGCTCCATCAATGCCGTGTCTCCGTGCATCTCAGCGCGGACGGTCTTACCGTCGCGAATGGTGAATACGTCGGCGTCCTCACCCGTCTCACCGTCAACGGTGACATCGGTGATCGCGACGACGGTGTCGCCCTCGGCGATGAGCCTCTTGAGCTTGACCGTCAGCGCTCTCTCGGCCAATCGGCCCATGTACTCCATGACTTCGGCCTTGCCGTGGAAAGTGCCGCTCACCGTGCTGTCACCCGGCTGCACCCATTCCACGTCGTCGTCGAACAGACTCATCACCGTTTCGACGTCTCCGGCAGAGAAGGCCGCGTAGCCCCTCTTGATGAGTTCCTTGTTTTCTTGCTCGGACACTTTGGAGACCCCCTTCGTGCGCATCCGATTGTCCGGCCGCGAGAGGGGTGGCCGGTCCGGGAGCCGCACGTTGCAGCCTCCGGATCAGTCAACCCGTTCGCCGCCGCATCCATTGTCGACCGTCGTTAGTCGAGGATTGGAACAATTCGCAGAATTTTTCGGGCCACTTCTTCAGATGCCTGAATACTCAAGTACTTTCGCCGTCGAAATTGGATTCATGTTCATCGACGAGCCACTGTTCATGTTCTGTCGGCGATGAGAGGAGGGCGCTGTGGTCTCAACACTCGAAGTTGCGCCGCCCATCGCCTCACGATGTGCGGACGCAACCAATCCAGTGCCCACCGCTTGCGCCGCCGGATACCCGATGGGGCAATCGGCAAACAGGAGTGTGAGCCGCGCAGTAGGTGCTTGCTCCCCCGGGTGGACTCGAACCACCAACCCTTCGGTTAACAGCCGAATGCTCTGCCAATTGAGCTACAGGGGATTGGCCCCGCCCGTGGGCTTCAGCCTCGGGCCGAGGGTTGACTTTAGCTTACGTGCGGGTCGGCCCGCCAATGGTCTCCCGCCCCGACGCCCACCCTCTGGGTGAGGCAGGATGGACGCGAACGCACCGTCGTCTAGGGAGGAGCCCTGTGTTCCGGTATGTCGTCGTATTGGCCGTCGGCTATGTATTGGGCACCAAGGCGGGCCGGCGCCGATATGAGCAGATCGCGGGGACATATCGCGCGGTCACCGAGAGCCCGGCAGCCAAGGCCGTGATCACGGCTGGCCGCCGCAAGCTGGCCAATCGGGTATCGCCGGATCCGGAGATGGTGACGTTGACACCGATCGACGCCGATACTGCCGTGCTCAAGCCGCAGCCGGAAGCGACGACCGATAATCGCTAGTTGACGCCGCTGGTGATCGTCTGACCGGGCAACATTCCGGGTGTGCTGACTCCAACGCCGTTAGGGCCGTTGGGTCCCCAGACCCCCGTGAACGGCGTGCCGGCATTGATCGGCTGGCCGTTTGAATAACCCAGGCACTTGCCGTCCTCCTGGTTACCGAACCAGGCGAGGCACTGGCCGGGTCCAGCCTGGTAGTCCTGGGGCGCGGAGGTCGAAATAGTGGTCGCGGCGATAGCAGGACCTGCCGCGGCCGCAGCCGCGAAGGCGCCGAGCGCGATGAGCCGACGAGTTCTTTTCGAAGCCACAATTGCCTTTCACCAGTGGGCCGAGGGCCGTTACACCATATCGTGCGGCGGCTGGTTACGCAGTAAGGTCGTCACCGCTGGCCTGTTCCAGCAGGCTGCGGCGATAGGCCTCCATCGCGACCAGGTCGCCGAACAGCGCGTGGTACTCGTCGCCCTGCTCGACCGGCGACATGCGCTGCAGCTTGGACTTGACCTCGGCGATCTGGCGGCCGACCGCCACCTCCTGCAGACGGGCGAGCACTCCGCTGATGTAGCGCGGCAGCCTCTCGTCGTCGTCCACGCTGATCGATTCCACGCCAAGCTCGTTGACCAGGCTCGCCGCCGCCTCCGACCCGGTCTGCTGGCGGACCGCCTCGATCCATTCGCCCGCCGGAGGCGCCCGCCGACGTGCCGCCTGCCGCCGCGATCGCCGCCCGAACCGCGCGTATAGCCCGGATGGGTGAAGCTCTCCGGCGACAGCGCGTCGAACACCGGACCGGCCAGCGCCGCGTACTGCAGCGCAGACTTCAGCGCCTCGCGCTGCGGCCACAGCGTCGGGTCCCGCGGGTCCGGCCGCGCCACCGCAGCCGCCGCCTTCGTGGGTCGCCCGACGCCTGGTGTGCTGCGTCGGCTTGCCGCCCTTCGCCTGGTCGCGCACCCGCCCGATCACCTGGGCGACGTCGTCCCAGCCCACCCAGCCGGCCAGCTGGCGCGCGTACTCGTCGCGCAACGTCGGGTCCTTGATGCGGGCCACCATCGGCACGCAGCGACGCAGCGCGTCGACCCGGCCCTCGGCGTTGTCCAGGTCGTGGTCGGCGAGCGCGGTGCGAATTGCGAACTCGAACAACGGAGTTCGGCGCGCGACCAGATCGCGCAGCGCCCCGTCACCGGATTTCAGCCGCAGGTCGCACGGGTCCATGCCGTCGGCTGCCACCGCGACGAACGACTGCCCGGCCAGGTTCTGCTCGCCTTCGAAGGCCTTCACCGCCGCCGCCCGCCCGGCCGCGTCACCGTCGAACACGTAGATCAGCTCGCCGCGAAAGAAGTTGTCGTCCATCATGAGTCGGCGCAGCATCGCCAGGTGCTCGTCGCCGAACGCGGTGCCGCACGAGGCCACCGCGGTCGTCACTCCGGCCAGATGCATCGCCATCACGTCGGTGTAGCCCTCGACGACGACCGCCTGATGCCCCTTGGCGATGTCGCGCTTGGCCAGGTCGAGGCCGAAGAGCACAGACGACTTCTTGTACAGCACCGTCTCGGGGGTGTTGACGTACTTCGCCTGGTTCTGATCGTCGTCGAACAGCCGGCGGGCGCCGAACCCGATGACCTCTCCGCTGGACACCCGGATCGGCCACAGCAGCCGGCGATGGAAACGGTCCATCGGGCCCGCGGCGCCCTCCCGCGACAGCCCGGCGGCCTCGAGTTCCTTGAACTCAAAACCCTTGCGCAGCAGGTGCTTCGTCAGCATGTCCCAGCCCGACGGGGCGAATCCGCAGCCGAAGTGCGCTGCGGTCTCGGCATCGAAGTTGCGGTCGAGCAGGTACTGCCGCGCCGGCGCGGCCTCGTCCGACTTCAGCGCCTCGGCGTAGAACTCCTGCGCGGCGGCGTTGGCCGCGAGCAACCGGCTGCGGCTGCCGCGGTCGCGCTGCACGCTGGTCGCGGCGCCGGTGTAGGTGACGGTGTAGCCGACTCGGTCGGCGAGCAGTTCGACTGCCTCGACGAAGCTGACGTGCTCGATCTTCTGCAGGAACGCGTAGACGTCGCCGCCCTCGCCGCAGCCGAAGCAGTGGAAGTGGCCGTGGTTGGGCCGCACGTGGAAGGACGGCGACTTCTCGTCGTGGAACGGGCACAGCCCCTTGAGCGAGTCGGCGCCGGCCCGGCGCAGCTGGACGTAGTCGCCGACGACGTCTTCGATGCGCACGCGTTCACGGATGGCCGCGATATCGCGATCAGGGATCCGGCCGGCCACCGAATCAGTCTAGAGCCGGTTCCAGGCGCTCCAGCCGGCCTTCGGTGAACGACGCGATCTGGTCGACGACCACCCGCAACCGGGCGCCGTCGTCGGCCGCCGCGTTGAAGGCCGGCACGAAGATCGGGTCGAGCGTGGCAGGTGCACCGGCCAACAACCACTGCGGCGACGCGGTGGATGCGGTCGCGCTGCCGGGCCTGCAGCTCGAGGTGCCGCGGGTCGGACATGATGAACTGCAGCGCCAGCGTCTTCAGCACCGCCACCTCGGCGCGGACCAGCGCCGGCACCCGCAGGTCGGCGTGCGTAGCGGACCAGCGGGCCCGGCCCCGCCTCGGCCCGGGTCGCGGCGATCGCAGCGGAGGCGAACCGCCCGACCAGCTCGCTGGTCAGCTTCTTCAGCGCCACCGACGCGGCCAGCGTGGCGTCGTACTTGCCGACGGCGGCGACCACCGGCAGCTCGGACAGCCGCTACGCGCGGCCGACACCAGGTCGTCGGCCGACAGTCCGCCGCCCATCCGGCTGGACTCCCCGAGCCGGCCCAGCTCGGCTGCGGCGTCGTCGTCGGCGAGCACGCGCATGTCGATCCGGCCGGACACCACCCCGTCCTCGACGTCGTGCACCGAGTACGCGACGTCGTCGGCCCAGTCCATCACCTGGGCCTCCAGACACGGCCGAGACTCGCGGCGCCCGCTCGCGCATCCAGTCGGCGGCGGCGATGTCGTCGGCGTAGAAGCCGAACTTGCTCCGCTGCGGACTGCGCTGCCACGGGTACTTCGTGACCGCGTCCAGGGCCGCCCGGGTCAGGTTCAGCCCGGCGCTACGGTCTTGCGGATCAAGGACTTTGGGCTCGAGCCGGGTCAGGATACGGAAGTTCTGCGCGTTGCCCTCGAAGCCGCCGTGCGCGTCGGACGACCTCGTTGAGCGCGCGTTCGCCGTTGTGCCCGTACGGCGGGTGCCCGATGTCGTGCGCCAGGCCCGCCATGTCGACGAGGTCGGGGTCGCAGCCCAGTCCGATCGCCATGCCGCGGCCGATCTGGGCCACCTCCAGCGAGTGCGTCAGCCGGGTGCGCGGGGTGTCGCTCTGCCGCGGGCCGACGACCTGCGTCTTGTCGGCCAGCCGGCGCAGCGCCGCGCAGTGCAGCACCCGGGCCCGGTCCCGGGCGAAGTCGGTGCGGTGTTCGGTGTCGGTGCCCGGCAGCGCGGCACTCTTCGGCGGCTCGACCACCAGCCGCTGCCGGTCGAACTCGTCGTACGGATCGTCGTTCGTCGCCACCGACGCACAGTCTGCCAGGAGTCTTCGGCCGGTACCGGGTGGCCCGGCCCAGCAGCCGCACTACATTGACGATCATGCGCATCGCCCGCTTGCTCAGCCTGGTCCTCGCGATCCTGGCCGCCGGGGTTCTGCTGGCGCCCGACCGCAGGCAGCCAGCCACCGTTCCGGCTGCCCGGCTACGTCACCGACAAGCGCGGGCGCGCTGGACGGCTCGCAGCGCAGCGAGGTCGAACAGGCCGTCGACAAGCTGTACAACGACCGCCAGGTCCAGCTCTGGGTGGTCTACGTCGACAGCTTCGACGGCCTGGGCGCGGTGGACTGGGCCGAAAGAACAAGGCGAACATCAGCGATTTCGAGCAGCGAGGACGCCATCCTCGCGGTCGCCACCAAGGACCGCTCCTATGCGTTCCTTGTGCCAACGTCGATAGTCAGCGACTCGGCGTCCAACGACATCCGCCGCAACCAGATCGAACCCACACTGCGCGGCAACGACTGGGCCGGCGCGGCGATCGCGGCGGCCAACGGCCTCGACACCGCGAGCGCCGCCCAGCGGCCGGCATCTCCCCGGTCGGGCTGCTGGTCGCGCTGGCCATCCTCGTCGTGCTGGTTCTGCTGTTGTGGTGGTGGACGCGGCGGCGACGCCGCAAGCGCCGCGAGGCCGAGTTCGCGGCGGCGCGCCGGGTCGATCCCTCCGATCCCAACGCGCTGGCCTCGGTGCCCGTCGATGCGCTCGACGACCTGTCCAAGTCGATCGTCGTCGACGTCGACAACGCCGTGCGCACCAGCGACAACGAATTGACCTTGGCCGTCGAGGAATTCGGCGACAAGGACACCGCGCCGTTCAGCAAGGCCGTCAAAGACGCCAAAACCACTCTGGCGCAGGCGTTCAACGTCCGACAGATACTCGACGACGCCGTCCCCGAGACGCCCGCAGCAGCGGCGCGACCTGCTGACCCGGGTGATCGTGGCGGCGGCCAAGGCCGACCGCGAGCTCGACACCCAGCGGGAGGCCTTCGCGCAGCTGCGCGATCTGGTCATCAACGCGCCGAGCCGGCTGGACGCGATGACCCAGCAGATGGTCGACCTGACCGCGCGTCTGGAGCCGTCGCAGCAGGCGCTGACCGCGCTGCACAAACAGTTCGCCGACACCGCATTGGCTTCGGTGGCAGGCAATGTCGAGACGGCCAAGCAGCGGCTGGCGTTCGCCGACCAGAACATCACCAACGGCCGCAACCTGATCGTCGCGCCCAGCCGATCGCCAGACCGGGCTCGTCGACACCGTCCGCGCGGCGGAGTCGGCGCTCGGCCAGGCGCGCACGCTGCTCGACGCGGTCGACAGCGCCGCGACCGACATCAACCGCGCGATCGCCACCCTGCCCGTCGGCGATCGCCGACATCCAGAACGGCATCAAGGCCGCAGGAGATCAGATCGCGCAGGGCGACACCGCGCACGCCGACCGAACTCAGCGCCGCCCGCGACGTCGCGGTCAAGGCCGTCGCCGACGCCCAGAGCACCGGCACCGCCGATCCGTT
The DNA here is from genome assembly GCA_963813275.1 of uncultured Actinomycetota bacterium. Taxonomy (GTDB): domain Bacteria; phylum Actinomycetota; class Actinomycetes; order Mycobacteriales; family Mycobacteriaceae; genus Mycobacterium. Next base: position 2,788,479 of record CAWEYH010000014.1, read on the forward strand.
GGGCGCGTTCACCAAGCTGACCCAGGCCGACGCCGATCTGGACCGGCTGCTGGCGAGCGTCGCCGAGGAACGCGAGGCGGCAGAGCGGCTGAGCCGCGCCTACGACCAGGCGCTGTTCACCGCGCAGTCCCGGGTTCGGGCGGTGTCGGACTTCATCGACATCCGCCGCGGCAGCATCGGCCCCGAGGCGCGCACCCGGCTCGCCGAGGCGGTGCGCCAACTGCAGGCCGCGCAGGACGAAGCGCGAGTCCGAACCTCAACCGAGGCGATCGCCCATGCCAACGGCGCGGCGATGCTGGCGTCGCAGGCGCAGTCGATGGCCAACGCCGACGTCGCAGTCGGCGCAGCGGTCCTACGCCGGGCACTACGGCAGCACCAGCGGATCCAACATGGGCGCGGTGCTCGGCGGCATCATCATCGGCAACATCCTGTCCGGCGCGATGCGCGGCGGCCTTGGCGGCAGCATGGGCGGCGGCTGGAGCTCGACGTCCTACGGCGGATCCGGCTGCGGGCGGCGGGCTCGGCGGCTGGCGGCAGCGTCGGACGGCCGCTTCTGAGCCCTCGAACCGCGGTGCGTGTCAGCTGCCCTTGAGCGCACCGCCAGGTAGTCGGACACGGCGTCGATCGCGATCCGCTCCTGCGTCATCGCGTCGCGCTCGCGGATCGTGACGGCGTGGTCGTCGAGCGTGTCGAAGTCGACCGTCACGCAGAACGGCGTGCCGATCTCGTCCTGGCGGCGGTAGCGCCGGCCGATCGCGCCGGCGTCGTCGAATTCGACGTTCCACGACTTGCGCAGCTCGGCGGCCAGGTCACGCGCCTTGGGCGACAGGTCCTCGTGCCGCGACAGCGGCAGCACCGCCGCCTTGACCGGCGCCAGCCGCGGGTCGAGCCGCAGCACCGTGCGCTTGTCGACGCCGCCCTTGGCGTTCGGCGCCTCGTCCTCGGCGTAGGCGTCGACCAGGAACGCCATGAACGACCGGGTCAGGCCGGCTGCCGGCTCGATCACGTACGGCACGTAGCGGGTGTCGGTGGCCTGGTCGTAGAACGACAGGTCGACGCCGGAATGCTTTGAGTGCGTGGACAAGTCGAAGTCGTGCGGTTGGCGACGCCCTCCAGCTCACCCCACGGGTTGCCCTGGAAGCCGAACTTGTACTCGATGTCGACGGTGCGGTCGCGAGTAGTGCGACAGCTTCTCCTTGGGATGCTCGTAGAGCCGCAGGTTGTCGCGGTCGATGCCGAGGTCGACGTACCACTGCCAGCCGGGTGTCGATCCAGTACTGGTGCCACTCGGCGGCGGTGTCCGGCTCGACGAAGAACTCCATCTCCATCTGCTCGAACTCGCGGGTGCGGAAGATGAAGTTGCCCGGCGTGATCTCGTTGCGGAAGCTCTTGCCGATCTGGCCGATGCCGAACGGCGGCTTCTTGCGCGCCGTCGTGACGACGTTGGCGAAGTTGACGAAGATGCCCTGCGCGGTCTCGGGCCGCAGATAGTGCAGACCCTCCTCGGTCTCGATCGGGCCGAGGTAGGTCTTGAGCATCATGTTGAAGTCGCGCGGCTCGGTCCACTGGCCCTTGGTGCCGCAGTCCGGGCACACGATCTCCGTCATCGGAACCGAGTCGGGATCCTCGATGCCCTTCTTCTCCGCGTACGCCTCCTGCATGTGGTCCTGCCGATGCCGCTTGTGGCAGTTCAGGCACTCGACGAGCGGGTCGTTGAACACCTCGACGTGACCGGAGGCCACCCACACCTCGCGCGGCAGGATGATCGCGCTGTCGAGGCCGACGACGTCGTCGCGGCTGGTGACCACCGACCGCCACCACTGCCGCTTGATGTTCTCCTTGAGCTCGACGCCCAGCGGGCCGTAGTCCCACGCCGACTTGGTGCCGCCGTAGATCTCGCCGGACTGGAAGACCAGGCCGCGACGCTTGGCCAGGTTCGCAACGGTGTCGATGATGGACGCCACGGGTCAACAGCGTAACGATGCGTTTGTCGCGGCGTTACTCGCATTCGTCGCAACAAACGAAACAGGTCCGACGCCGTTGACATGCGCGATCGCGCATGTATCGTGGCTGACATAATGAAAACGGTTTCCACTTTGGCTGCGCGCGCGAGGAGCAGGCGAACTCCGCAGGTCGACGACCGCCACCAGCACAGCGACGCCCCGCTGCCGGACCTGCCGCCTCGCGAGGTCCTCGACACCGCAGGCGACCTGTTGCGCGCGCTGGCCGCGCCGGTGCGGATCGCGATCGTGCTGCAGCTGCGCGAGTCGTCGCGCTGCGTGCACGAACTCGTCGACGCGCTCGGCGGTGCCGCAGCCGCTGGTCAGCCAGCACCTGCGCATCCTCAAGGCCGCAGGCGTCGTCGCCGGCGAGCGGTCCGGCCGCGAGGTGCATGTACCGACTCGTCGATCACCACCTGGCACACATCGTGGTCGCCGCGGTGACCCACGCCGCGGAGGACGACGAGTGAGCAACGTGCTCCGGGCGTACGCGCCACCCGGCAGCGCGCGGCGATCTCGGCGCTGCTCGAGAACCTCGACGACTTCCGCTCCGCCCAGGAACTGCACGACGAACTGCGCCGCCGCGGCGAGGGCATCGGCCTGACCACCGTGTACCGCACCCTGCAGTCGATGGCGGCGGCCGGCCTGGTCGACACGCTGCGCACCGACACCGGCGAATCGGTCTACCGGCGCTGCTCCGAACATCACCACCACCACCTGGTGTGCCGGGACTGCGGCTGCACCGTCGAGGTGCAGGGCGGCCAGGTCGAGACGTGGGCGGCCGACGTCGCCCGCGAGCACGGCTTCTCCGACGTCAGCCACACCATCGAGATCTTCGGCGTCTGCGGCAGCTGCCGCCCGCGCACTAGGCGTCCGGCTCACCGACCAGACGCCCGGCGCAGCGTCGGCGCCTGCGCTGAGCACCATCAGGATCAGCGTCTGCAGCGCCTCGTCGGTCAGGCCGCCGCCCGGAAAGTTGTAGCGCAGCGTCACATCGGCGATGCCGTCGCCGCCGACCTGCTCGGCCAGCGACACCGTGCCCAGCAGGGTGTCGTGCGCGTGTTCGGCGACCTTGTCACGAATCTCGTGGTCCAGCGGCAGGTCCCACGCCAGGATCTGGGTCAGCGACACCATCTCCAGGTCCTCGGCGATCGACACCACCCGCAGCGACGCGACGGTGTCGTCGTGGTGCACGGTGAGCGCGCCGTCGTCCTCCTGCTCGTACGGCAGCACTCCGTCGAGGACCGCGGGCAACCGGTCCTGCGAGCTCCATCAGGCCCTGCCGAAGCGTCGGTTGCGGTTCACGTACTCCTCGCACGCCTCCCACAGATCGCGGCGGTCGTAGTCGGGCCACAGCTTGTCCTGGAAGACGTATTCGGCGTACGCCGCCTGCCACAGCAGGAAGTTGCTCGCCCGCTGCTCCCCCGACGTCCTGATGAACAGGTCGACGTCGGGAATGTCGGCGCGGTGCAGGTGCTTGGCGAACGCGGCCTCGGTGATCCGGTTCGCGTTGATCTTTCCGTCCGCGGCCTCCTGCGCCAGTTCGCGTGCGGCTTCGACGATTTCGGTGCGGCCGCCGTAGTTGACGCAGTAGTTGATGGTGATGACGTCGTTGCCGACCGTCATCTGCTCGGCGATGTCGAACTCCTTGATGACGCTGCGCCACATCCGCGGACGCGAGCCGACCCAGCGCATCCGCACGCCCATGTCGTTGAGGTTCTCCCGCCGCCGACGGACGACCTCGCGGTTGAACCCCATCAGGAAGCGGACCTCTTCGGTGCTGCGCTTCCAGTTCTCGGTCGAGAAGGCGTACACGGTCAGGTGCTTGATGCCGAGTTCGATGGCGCCGCAAGTGATGTCGATGAGCACCGCCTCGCCCATCTTGTGACCCTCGGTGCGGTGCAGCCCGCGCTGGGTGGCCCAGCGGCCGTTGCCGTCCATCACGACCGCGACGTGCTGGGGCACCTGGTCGGCCGGGATCTGCGGCGCGGCGGCCTTGGAGGTGTGCTGCGGCGGGCGGGCGAACCTGCCGTTGGTGTGCGGCGGCAGCTGCGGAAATACGACCGGCCAGCGTCGACTTGTCGGGAAAGGTCGGATAGTCGTCAGGCGCCGGAGGCAGCTGCGGGTACGTGGTCTTGGCCGCCCGTTTCATCGCCACGGGTGACATCCTGCCCGAACAGCGAGACGCGGTGGTCGGCGACCGCGCGATCGACCCGGTAGCCGCGTTCGACCAGCGGCAATGTGCGCAGCTGACGCTCGAGGTGCCACTGCAGATGCGCGGCCACCAGCCCGCTGGCCTGGTTGCGGTGCGACTGCTGCGACGCCTGCGCGCACGTCCCAGTCGCCGTCGTAGAGCGCAGACATCAGATCGAGCACGGCCTGCGGCGGTGTGGTCGACCCGGACGGCCGGCAGTGCACGCACACGCTGCCGCCTGCGGCGATATGGAACGCCCGGTGCGGGCCCGGCGCGGCGCAGCGGGCGCACTCGGTCAGCGCGGGCGCCCAGCCGGCGATCCCCATGGCGCGCAGCAGGTAAGCGTCCAGCACGAGTTCCCGCGGGCGGCTGCCGTCGGCCACCGCGCGCAGCGCGCCGACGGTCAGCCGGTGCAGCGCGGGCACCGGGGCGCGCTCCTCGCCTGCCAGCCGTTCTGCGGTTTCCAGCACGGCGCATGCGCAGGTGTAGCGGCCGTAGTCGCTGACGATGTCGGCGGCGAACGCGTCGATGGCCTGCACCTGGGTGACGATGTCGAGATTGCGGCCGGGGTGCAGCTGGACGTCGATGTGCGCGAACGGCTCCAGCCGGGAACCGAACTTGCTGCGGGTACGCCGAACTCCCTTGGCCACCGCGCGGACCAACCCGTGCTCACGGGTGAGCAGAGTGACGATCCGGTCGGCCTCGCCGAGCTTGTGCTGACGCAGCACCACCGCCCGATCCCGGTACAGGCGCATCCGATCAGTCTTGCACCGTGTTCCGACAAGGTCGGTAGGCAGCGCCGGGATACTCTCGACATTGATGGCACAGCCTCCCCTGCCCACCCTCACAGGCCTGCTGTACCGGCTGGCCAGCGGCAGCGTCACGTCGGTCGATCTGATGCGGCGATCGCTGGATGCCATCGAGGCCAGCCAGCCGACGCTCAACGCGTTCCGGGTGGTGCTGAAAAGGGAAGCGCTCGCCGACGCCGCCAGGGCCGACCGCAGGCGCGCCGCCGGGCACCAGGCACCCCTGCTGGGAGTCCCGATCGCGGTCAAGGACGACGTCGACGTCGCGGGCGTGCCAACGATGTTCGGCGCGGCAGGCCGGGTGCGGCGGGCGACCGCCGACGCCGAGGTCGTGCGCCGGCTGCGCGCCGCAGGCGCGGTCATCGTCGGCAAGACGAACACCTGCGAGCTGGGTCAGTGGCCGTTCACCAGCGGACCCGCCTTCGGGCACACGCGAAACCCGTGGTCGCGCAACCACACTCCGGGCGGCTCGTCCGGCGGAAGTGCGGCGGCGGTGGCCGCGGGTCTGGTCACCGCGGCGATCGGTTCGGACGGCGCGGGCAGCGTCCGCATCCCCGCGGCGTGGACGCATCTGGTCGGCATCAAGCCGCAGCGCGGCCGCATCTCGACGTGGCCGCTGCCCGAGGCGTTCAACGGCATCACCGTCAACGGCGTGCTGGCCCGCACCGTCACCGACGCGGCTCTGGTGCTCGACGCGGCGTCGGGCAACGTCAGCGGCGACCGGCACAAGCCGCCGCCGATCCTGGCAGCAGAAGCCGTCGGCCGTGCGCCGGGCCCACTGACGATCGCGCTGTCGACCAAGTTCCCGTTCAACTTCTTCCGGCCCAGGCTGGACCCCGAGATCCGGCAGGCCCTGCGCGCCGTCGGCGAGCAGCTGACCGACCTCGGGCACACGATCGTCGCCGCCGATCCCGATTACAAGATCGGGATGTCGTGGAACTTCCTGTCCCGGTCCACGTGCGGGCCTGCTGGACTGGGCGGACCGCCTCGGCCATGACGTCAACCTGGACCCTCGCACCGTCGGCAACCTCCGGATGGGCCGGCTGCTGTCGGAGAACGTGCTGCGCAAGGCCCGCGCGAAAGAAGCGGCGACGCAGCGCCGGGTCGGCTACATCTTCAACCTCGTCGACGTGATCCTGGCGCCGACGACCGCACTGCCGCCACCGACCGTGCACCACTTCGACAAGCGCAGCGGCCTGTCCACCGACCGCGCGATGATCCGCGCCTGCCCGGCGACCTGGCCGTGGAACCTGCTCGGCTGGCCGTCGATCAACGTCCCCGCCGGGTTCACGTCGGATGGGTTACCGATCGGCGTGCAATTAATGGGCCCCGCCGACAGCGAGCCACTGCTGATCTCGCTGGCCGCCGAGCTGGAGGCGGTCACCGGTTGGGTGACCAAGCAGCCCGAGGCGTGGTGGAACGAGTCCGAAGGGCAAACCGACAGCGGTCCTGGCGCGTAAGATCCCCCAGCGTGAAGCTGTGGCGCTGCGCAGGCGTGCTCCCGATGGTCGCCGTGCTGGGTGGCGCGATCGCGGGCATGCCCAGCGCGGCCGCCGACAACAAGCGGCTCAACGACGGCGTGGTCGCCAACGTCTACACGATCCAGCACCAGCACGGCTGCACCAACAACGTGTTGATCAACCCGCAGTTGCAGTTGGCGGCGCAGTGGCACACAGATGACGTGCTGAACAACCGCGCGCTCGACGGCGACATCGGGTCGGACGGATCGACGCCGCAGATGCGGGCTGACGCCGCCGGGTACAAGGGTGTCGTCGCCGAAACCGTCGCGATCAACCCGGCGTTGGCGATCAACGGCGTCGAGATCATGAACCAGTGGTACTACCGCCCGGATTACATGGCGATCATGTCGAACTGCGCCAACACCCAGATCGGCGTGTGGTCGGAGAACAGCCTCGACCGCTCGGTCGTCGTCGCGGTCTACGGCCAGCCCGCGAGCGATTCCGGCGTGTAACATTTCTCAACGCTGCAGACGTCGATCTGCGAGGCGGGGCCGAGGGAATTGTGGTGGATTCCAGCGCGAGTTTGTTCGAAAGCGCACGAAGCGTGCAGCTCCCGGTGTAGACGATCCGTTGTCGGTCAACGACATTGCCGGTATCCCGCACTCACCGATGCGGTCAGCATTACCGACCACACCAGACAGCGATGCGTCCTTGGCGAGTGCAGGCGGTAGTAGCGCGAATGGCATGAGGATCCGGCGATGGCCACCGCAGCACCGTTGGCAAGCTCCACTGGTCAGTCGGACTGCCAGCACTCGAAGGGCGATGGAAACAGAACCTGTTGTTCGCCGATTTCGGGTTCGCGGCTGGGCCACGATCACCCCGTGGCGGGCAGTGCACACCGTCGACCGCGACGGCACCGCTCGCCCTGCGGGGGCGACGCGTTATCACGCCGAAATCACTAGAAACCCAGGCGCCCCAACTGTTTGGGGTCGCGCTGCCAGTTCTTGGCGATCTTGACGCGCAGATCCAGATACACCTTGGTACCTAGGAGCTTCTCGATCTGTGTGCGCGCGGCGGTGCCCACCTCGCGCAGCCTGGCGCCGCCCTTGCCGATGACGATGCCCTTCTGGCTGTCCCGCTCGACGAACAGGTTGGCGTGCACGTCGATCAGGTCGTCGCGGCCCTCGCGGGGGCTGACCTCCTCGATCACCACGGCCAGCGAGTGCGGCAGTTCGTCGCGCACTCCCTCCAGCGCGGCCTCGCGGATCAACTCGGCCATCAGGACTTCCTCGGGCTCGTCGGTGAGCTCGCCCTCGGGATAGAACGCGGGCCCCGGCGGCAGCAGGTCCGCGAGAACGCCGGTCAGCACGTCGATCTGCTCGCCCGTCGTCGCCGACACCGGCACGATCTCGGTGTCCGGCCCGACCAGCTCGCTGACCGCGACGAGCTGTGCTGCCACCTGCTCCTTGGAGACCTTGTCGATCTTGGTGACGATCGCGACAAGGGTGGTCTTGGGCGCGACGACCTTGATCTGATCGTGGATCCAGCGATCGCCAGGACCGATCGGTTCGTCGGCGGGAATGCACAGCCCGATGACGTCGACCTCCGAATAGGTATCCCGGACAAGGTCGTTGAGCCGCTGCCCCAGCAGTGTGCGCGGCCGGTGCAGCCCGGGGGTGTCGACCAGGACGATCTGAAAGTCGTCGCGGTGCACGATTCCGCGAATGGTGTGGCGCGTGGTCTGCGGGCGGTTCGACGTGATCGCCACCTTGGTACCGACCAGCGCATTCATCAACGTCGACTTACCCGTGTTCGGCCTGCCGACGAAACAGACGAAGCCAGAACGGAACTCGCTCATTTTTCCCCGAGCCTGCGGGGAGATCGCAATCTTCGCCGATTCGGCGATCTGTGCGCAGTCTCGGCGCTCACAGCGGGCTACCCGATCCGTCCGTGACGATGATCTTGGCGTCGCCGGAGAGCTCGCGGACGGCGGCCACCCCGTCGTCGTCGGCGGATCCGCCGACCAGGACGGCCGCCTCGAGTCCGGTCGCGCCGCTCGACACCGCCGCGGCCACCGCCGCCTGAAGCGCGGTCAGCGACAGCGCATCGAGGGTCACCGGCGCGCCCGCATACGTGCGCCCGTCCTGATCACGAACGGCCGCACCGTTAGTCGCCTCGGCCCGGCCCATCGCACCGCGGGCCAGCACAACGAGCTTGGCGTCCTCGTCGTCGAGCTCAGTCATCGTCACCCTCCTGCTCGGGCCCGGTGGGGCTGACCAGGACGGTGCCTATCCGCAGGCGGCCGCGGTGGTCGGGTCCACCTTCGGCGCGCAGCCGCAGCCCGTCCCACGTCACCTCGGCGCCGGGCAGCGGGACGCGTCCCAGCTCGAGCGCCAACAGGCCGCCGACGGTGTCGACGTCGAGGTCCTCGTCGAACTCGATGTCGTAGAGCTCGCCGAGGTCCTCGATGGGCAACCGGGCCGACACGCGATAGCGCTTGTCCCCCAGTTCTTCCACCGGCGCGACCTCGTCGGTGTCGTACTCGTCGGCGATCTCGCCGACGATCTCCTCGAGCACGTCCTCGATGGTGACCAGGCCGGCGATCGCGCCGTATTCGTCCACCAACAGCGTCATGTGGTTGCGGTCGCGCTGCATTTCGCGCAGCAGTGCATCCAGCGGCTTGGAGTCGGGCGTGAAGACGGCGTTTCGCATCACGTCCACCACCTTGGTGTCACGCCCGCCGTTGTTGGAGTAGTAGGTGCGCTCGACGAGATCCTTGAGGTAGACGACGCCGACGATGTCGTCGACGTTCTCCCCGATCACCGGTATGCGGGAATGCCCGCTGCGCACCGCGAGCGATGTGGCCTGGCCTGCGGTCTTGTCGCTTTCGATCCACACCATTTCGGTGCGCGGCACCATCACCTCGCGGGCCGGAGTGTCGCCGAGCTCGAACACCGACTGGATCATCCGCCGCTCGTCGTCGGCCACCACACCGCTCTGCTGGGCCAGGTCGACGACCTCGCGCAGCTCGATCTCCGAAGCGAACGGTCCGTTGCGGAACCCGCGGCCCGGCGTCAGCGCGTTACCGATCAGGACGAGCAGCCGGCTGATCGGGGTCAGCAGCACCGAAATCGCCTGCAGCGGAACGGCAGCCGTCAAGGCGATCGTGTAGGCGTGCTGACGGCCGAGTGTGCGCGGCCCGACCCCGATCACCACGAAGCTGACCACGACCATGATGGCGGCCGCGGCGATCAGGCCCCAATCCAGACCCAGGTGCTCGTAGAGATAGTCCACCAGCAGCGCCGTCGCGGTGATCTCGCACGCGATCCGCAGCAGCACAACCAGATTGATGTAGCGCGGCCGCTCATGGATCACGCGAGCCAACCGGACGGCGCCGGGTCGTTCGTCGCGCACCAGCTCGTCGACCCGGGCGATCGACACTGTGCTGATCGCGGCGTCGATGGCCGCGAACAGGCCGCCGAAAACGATCAGCGCGATCGCGCCGAGTAACGAACCCAGGCCGGTCACGGCTCGTCGAAGTAGCGGGACTTGTCCAGCAGCCGCCGATCCTTCTCGGTCTGGCGGTCCTGGTGGTAAGCCTCGACCTGGTCGGCCACCCACTCTTCGAGCAGTTGGCGCTGCAGCGCGAACATCTCTTTCTCTTCGTCCGGCTCGGCGTGGTCGTAGCCGAGCAGATGGAGCACACCGTGCACGGTCAGCAGCGCGAGCTCCTGGCCAAGCGTGTGCCCGGCCGCACGGGCCTGCTGCGCTGCGAACTCCGGGCACAGCACGATGTCGCCGAGCATCGACGGGCCCGGGTCCGGCGCGTCGGGCCGACCGCCCGGCTCGAGCTCGTCCATCGGAAAGCTCATCACGTCGGTCGGACCAGGCAGGTCCATCCAACGCATGTGCAGGTCGGCCATCGCTGCGGTGTCCAGCAGCACCATCGAAAGCTCCGCGGCGGGGTGGATTTTCATCTTCCTGATGACGAATCGGGCGACGCTGACGAGTTCCTCTTCGGAGACGTCGAGGCCTGACTCGTTGGATACCTCGATGCTCATGCCTCGACTCTCGCTCGCTCCGGTCCTCGCTCGTTCCTCGCTGCGATCCTCAATCGCGCTCGCCTTCGGGTGCTCATGCATTGCCCCGCTTATCGCCGCGGCCGATTGCCTGTGGCACGGCGCTGGGCCCGGTTCATCAGCCCGGGCTCCTCGAATTTCGCGTAGGCGTCCACGATCTCGGACACCAGGCGATGCCGCACGACGTCGGCGCTGGTGAGTTCGGAGATGTGGATGTCTTCGACCCCGTCGAGAATCTGCACCGCCGCCCGTAGCCCGGAGTTGGCGCCGCCGGGCAGGTCGATCTGCGTGATATCGCCGGTGACAACTATTTTCGAGCCGAAGCCCAGCCGGGTGAGGAACATCTTCATCTGCTCGCCGGTGGTGTTCTGCGCCTCGTCGAGAATGATGAACGAGTCCGAAAGGGTTCTACCGACGCCCGCATGTACGCCAGCGGCGCACCTCGATGACACCGGCGCTCATCAGCTTCGGGATCAGCTCCGGATCCATCATGTCGTGCAGCGCGTCGTAAAGCGGCCGCAGATACGGGTCGATCTTCTCGGACAGCGTGCCGGGCAGGAAGCCAAGGCGCTCACCGGCTTCCACCGCGGGGCGGGTCAGAATGATTCGCGATACCTGCTTGGTCTGTAATGCGCGCACGGCCTTGGCCATCGCCAGATACGTCTTGCCGGTGCCCGCCGGCCCGATGGCGAAAACGATCGTGTGCGCGTCGATGGCGTCCACATACCGCTTCTGGTTCAGCGTCTTCGGCCGGATCGTCTTACCGCGCCGCGACAGGATGTCGAGCGTCAGCACCTCGGCGGGCGACTCCCCCTCGGTCCCGGTGAGCATCGCGACGCTGTGCCGCACCACTTCTGGAGTCAGCGGCTGGCCGCTGGCCACGATCGCGATCAGCTCGGAGATCACCCGCTCGGCAAGCGCCACGTCGGCGGGCTCGCCGGAGAGCGTGAGCGCATTGCCACGCGCATGGATATCGGCCGCCAGAGTGCGCTCGAGGGCGCGCAGATTCTCGTCGGCGGAACCAAGCAGGCCCACGACGAGGTCGGGCGGAACATTGATGCTGCTGCGGACCGGAACGGCCGAGTCAGCGTTCGTCTCGCTTGGCGTCACCTGGGGTTTTCTGCCTGCTTTCTGGGTTCTTGCCTGGTCAGTTGCTGCTGAATACCCAGTTTACCGCCGGGTACCGACCCATCCCAATGTTCAACCTGCGACAACGCGGTCAAGCCCAGCGCGCCGTCAGAACACCCAGCGCACCCAGCGCGACGGCCGCCGCGGTCGACGTACGCAGCACGGTCGGACCCAGGCGTACTGTGGCCGCCCCCGCCTCGGACAGCGCAGCGATCTCGTCGTCGGCAGAGGCCGCCCTCCGGCCCGACCACGACCATCAGCGAATCAGCCTGCGCCAGAGAAAGTTTCGCAAGAGGCTCGGTCGCCGACTCGTGTAACGCCAGCACCACCGTCCCCGACGCGACAGCGCCGCGCACGTGTGCGACCAAGTCGACGGTCGTGATGACGCCCGTGACGGACGGGATGTGCGGGCGGCGCGACTGGCGGGCAGCCGCACGGGCCACCGCACGCCAACGCCGCAGGCCCTTGTCAGCGCGGTCGCCGTCCCATCGCGCCACACAGCGGGCCGCCTGCCAGGCCACGAACGCATCCGCTCCTGCCTCGGTGGCCAACTCGATGGCCAGTTCGGAGCGGTCGGACTTCGGTAGCGCCTGCACGACGGTGACCTGCGGGGACGCCGGCTCCACGGTCCAGCGGTCCAGCACCCGGGCCGACAGCCTGGCCTTGCCGACATCTTCGATGACGCAGTGCGCCATTGCGCCCGAGCCGTCTCCGAGGTCGAGGTGTTCGCCGACCCTGATTCGTCGCACGTTGGCAGCGTGAAAGCCCTCGTCACCGTCGACGACAGCCAGCTCACCGACCTCTGGCAGGGCGTCGGTGTAGAAGAGCGCCGCAGTCATGGCCGCGGCTAGCGGCCGGTGAAGGTTTCGCGCAGCCTGCTGAACAGTCCGCCCGCGCCGGTGGTCGTCTGGGTCGACTTCACCTCGGCGACGTCTCGGCTGCGGTGCTCCTTGAGCTTTTGCAGTAGTTCGATGTCCTGGTGATCGAGCCGTGACGGGACCACCACCTCGATGTGCGCGTGCAGATCGCCGCGCACCCCCGACCGCAGATGGGGCATGCCGTGGCCACGCAGCGTCGTCACCGACCCGGGCTGGGTGCCGGCGGGAACGGTGATCTCGGTCGGTCCGTCAAGAATCGCGTCGACGGCGACGGTGGTGCCCAGTGCCGCGTCCACCATCGGCAGCGAGATGGTGAAGTGCAGGTCGTCGCCGTCGCGGACGAAAATGTCGTGTTGCTTTTCGTGCACCTCGACGTAGAGGTCGCCCGCGGGCCCGCCGCCGGGCCCGACCTCGCCCTGGGCGGCCAGCCGCACCCGCATACCGTCACCGACGCCCGCGGGGATCTTGACGCTGATCTCGCGCCGGGCCCGTACACGCCCGTCGCCGCCGCAGCGGTGGCAGGGGTCGAGGATGACCTCGCCGACCCCGCCGCACACCGGGCACGGCCGCGACGTCATGACCTGTCCCAGCAGCGAGCGCTGCACGGTCTGGATCTCGCCCTGCCCGCCGCAGGTGTCACAGGTGGTCGGCGCCGACTTGCCGTGCGTGCCCTTGCCCTGGCAGAGGTCGCACAGCACGGCGGTGTCGACGGTGACCTGCTTGGTCACGCCGGTCGCGCACTCGGAGAGGTCGAGGCGCATCCGCAGCAGCGAGTCGGCACCGGGCCGCACCCGGCCGATCGGGCCGCGCGAGCTGGCGCCGCCGCCGAAGAACGCCTCGAACACGTCGCCAAGGCCACCGAAGCCGGCGAAGCCGTTGCCCGCGGCGCCCGCGGACTCCAGCGGGTCACCGCCGAGATCGACGATGCGGCGCTTCTCCGGATCGCTGAGCACCTCGTAGGCGACGCTGATCTCCTGGAAGCGGACCTGCGCCTGCTCGTCGGGGTTGACGTCGGGGTGCAGCTCGCGGGCCAGCTTGCGGTAGGCGCGCTTGATCTCCGAATCACTGGCGCCCTTGCTCACCCCGAGCAGGCCGTAATAGTCGCGTGCCACTCCCTGACCTTCCCTACCGCTGACCGCGGTTTGTCTTGCTCCTCGCGTCCGCGATGTTTGTCATGCTCCTCGCGTCCGCGGCGTTCATCGACCGCCCAGGACTTCGCCTATGTACAGAGCAACCGCTGCGACATTGGCGATAGTTCCCGGGTAGTCCATTCGTGTGGGCCCGAGCACACCCATGCCGCCGTAGACCTTTCCCATACTGCCGTAGGTGGTGGTGACCACCGAAGTGCCCGCCATTTCCTCGGCCTCGGTCTCGTGCCCGATGCGGACGGTGACCTTGCCGGCCTCCTGCTGTGCGGCCAGCAGCCGCAGCACCACGACCTGTTCCTCGAGCGCTTCGAGGACCGACCGCAACGACCCGCCGAAGTCGGCGGTGTTGCGGGTCAGGTTGGCGGTGCCGCCCAGCAGCAGCCGCTCCTCGCTGTGCTCGACGAGCGATTCCAGCAGGACGGTCGCCGACCGTCCGATCGCGTCGCCGAGGCCGCCTGCGCCGTCCATGTGGGCAGCGAGATCGGACACCGCGATCGATGCTGCGGAAAGCCGCTTGCCTTCGAGCGCCTGAGCGAGCATCTCGCGCAGCTGGCCCAGCTGATGTTCGTCGATGGTGTCGCCGAGCTCGACGATGCGCTGGTCGACGCGGCCGGTGTCGGTGATCACAACGAGCAGAATTCGCGCCGGGGTCAGCGCGACGACCTCGAGGTGCCGGACGCTGGACGTGGACAGCGTCGGGTATTGCACGACGGCCACCTGACGGGTCAATTGGGCGAGCAGCCGTACGGCGCGGCGCAGCACATCGTCGAGGTCGACACCGGATTCCAGGAACCGCAGGATCGCAGAACGCTCCGAGGAGGACAGCGGTTTGATGTCCTCGAGACGGTCGACGAACTCGCGGTAGCCCTTCTCGGTCGGCACCCGGCCTGAGCTGGTGTGCGGTTGGGTGATGTAACCCTCCGCCTCGAGAACGGCCATGTCGTTGCGAACCGTCGCACTGGAGACACCCAGGTTGTGCCGTTCGACGAGCGACTTCGAGCCGATCGGCTCCTTGGTCGAGACGAAGTCCGCGACGATGGCGCGCAAGATCTCGAACCGACGATCGTCGGCACTACTCATTGTTCACCTCCCGCTCTTGTCCATTTTACGGTTATCAGCAGGGGCTATGCCTCATCGGAGCCTCCGCACAGCTGTTCGCATGGCGGATCGGCCGGTTGCGACTAGCCTCAGTTCATGGTGAAGCCATCGCCACGCATGACGACTCGAAGGATTTCTGGCTGGTGATCTTCAAGGGCGTTATCGATGGCAAGCCGTATCCCAACCACGGGCTGACGCATCGACAGTGGTCGCAGATCCCCCCACGGCAGATCCGGCTCGACGAGCTGGTGACCACCACGACCGTGCTGAAATTGGACCGCCTGCTTTCTGAGGACTCCACGTTCTACGGAGACCTGTTCCCGCACGCGGTGAGGTGGCACGGCGTGATCTACCTCGAGGACGGGCTGCACCGCGCGGTGCGGGCCGCGCTGCGCAATCGGACCGTGCTGCACGCCAGGGTGTTCGACATGGACACCCCGTACGCCGAGCAGACGTAGCGCGTTCTGATCATCGCCGGCCTCGGACGGATTCAGCTTGGCCACAATGCGCGTACTTACCGCTGGCAGGTATGCCCGAACTGGTGCTAGCGGGAGGGGCATATGGGCGCCAGCGTCGACGAATTCACACGCCGGGGACGGTAATTCCATAAGGCATGGAAACCGTGCAGGCACCCGACGACCAACCTGGCGCCGAATTCATGCGTCCCGACACTCCGGTGATCGCTCGGATGTCGCCCCATGACCCGGTTCTCGCGCGCTCGGCGATAGGCCTGGCAGGCCTGCCGACAATCGTCGCCATCGGTCCGTTCGACGACCGTGTGCAGGCCGAACAGCTGGCCACCGCTTTTGCCATGGTGCGGCGCCGCTGCCAGGCACAGCTCATTCTTTTCGGCACCGGCATGGAGCGAGTCACCCTCTTGCGAGCAAGTTTGGCACAAGGTGTTCGGACCAGCGTCCACGTGGTCAGAGATCTCACCCATGACCGGTGGCCCGAGCTGATCGCCGCCGCGGACGTCATCCTGCCCAACGTCGCCGCAGGGCCGATCACGCTGTTGGACGTGTTGGCCGTCGGCAGGCCCGTGGTCGCGTCCGCAAACCCAACGGCTGTGCGGCTCGTGGTTCCTTCCAGCGTTGGGTTCGTCTACCGGCCGGGCGATGTCTCGGGGATGGCAAGGGCGCTATTGCGTCTGTTGATCAACCCCTCATTACGCACCGAAATGGGCCTTCGCGCAAAGGAAGTCGCGCGGCGCGTCTGACCCCTTGACTTTTCCATTCAGCAATGAGAGGTACGAAAATGACTGAGAACCAAACAATTCCGACGACTACGAATGCCGGTATCCCAGCGGAGAGCGATGAGCATTCGCTGACCGGCCACCTGCTCAACGGGGTGACGGAGCCCGAAATGAGTCAAACAATCGCCGGAGTCAGCATTCCCGACACCGCGGTCGCCAATGCCGCCACCAACCTGGTTCTTGATGCCGACAACGATCTGCTGTTCCACCACTCGCGCCGAGTGTTCTTGTGGGGCATGCTCAAATCGCACCGCCGCGGGCTCTCGCCTGATGCCGAGCTCAGTTACGTCGGCGCGATGTTCCACGACCTTGGTTTGACCCCGAAATATCGCTCTACGCACCAGCGGTTCGAAATCGACGGCGCCGACATGGCCGCGGCATTTCTTCTCGATCACGGATACAGTCCGTCCGAGGCCAGGACGGTGTGGCTATCGATCGCCCTCCACACCACGCCTGAGATTCCCGAACATCTCGGACCGGAAGTCCACCTGGTCACTCTCGGGGTGGAAACCGACGTGCTCGGTCGACAACTCGATGAGATTACCGACGAGCAACGCGCAGCCGTCGTCGCCGCTCACCCCCGGCCGAACTTCAAGAACCGAATCCAGCACGCGTTCTACGAGGGCATGAAAGCCCGTCCGCAGACCACCTTCGGAACGATGAACGACGATGTGCTGGCGCACTTCGATCCAAGCTTCCGTCGTGAGGACTTCGTCAGCATCATCACGCAATCAGCCTGGCCTGAGTGATTCACTCACTCAGGCGCATCTGAGAGCGCGTACAACGCAGGAAGGTTCACCACGATCGCCTCCTGTGTGCTGCGAGCAATGACGACGACCGCGGGATTTTCGGAATCCGGATTCTCTTCTCGGTGGGGAACAAACGGCGGCACGTAGACGTAGTCCCCCGGAGCGGTGACAATCCGAACCTCGTCGACACCGTCGTGGAACACGAACACAGGATTTCCGCTTCGGACGAAGATCGCCGTCTCGGATTCGCCGTGATGATGGTTGTCCGACGCCGTCTGCGGTGACACTGACGTCTCACCCATCCAGATCTTCTCCGATCCGACGGAACCTCCGCTGATCGCGGCCAGGCGACGCATGCCCGCACTCTGGGCCGTCGCCGAACTCAGCTCCGATGCCTTGATGTGGTGCACTCGCGACCGTAATTTCCGGTCGGCATATGTCGCACTCGTGTCGCTCAGACCGGGGTGGAACTCATCAGGATTGTTCATGGCTTTGGTCACGGTAGTCCTCGGTACTGGGCGTTTCAGGTCAATCTTCTTGCTCTGCCAGACAGATGTCGTCACAGCTGGCACCCAATCCATGCTCCTGCGAGCCGGAACAAATGTGCAAAGTTTGCAGCTAGTGGGAATGCATATCGGCGTCCATGCGGCGAAGCTGAGTTCATGCCGAGGCGAGGTGTCCGATGCGCTGTCTGATCGTTGACGACAGCGCGGGATTCGTCGACGCCGCGCGTGGTCTGCTGGAATGTGAGGGTTTGTCGGTGGTCGGTGTGGCTTCTAGCGGCGCCGAGGCGCTCCGACTGTTCGCCGAAGTACGGCCCGACGTGACGCTCGTCGACATCAACCTCGGCGGAGAAAGCGGCTTCGAAGTCGCTGAGCAACTCCATGGAGTTGATCGGTCGGAACCCTCACCGGTGATATTGATCTCCACGCACGCCGCCGAGGACTTCGGGGACATGATCGAGACCAGCCCGGCTGCCGGCTTCCTGTCGAAAGTCAGCGTTGACAGGTGCGGCTATCCGCGAACTCGTCGGTGAGTCAGCACGCGTCGAGGAAAGTGATTACCGCTAACACCCGGCGGTGATCGTCGCCGGCCTCTGTCAGGTTCAGCTTTGTCAAGATGCTGCGAACGTGCTTTTCCACGGTGCCCTCGGTGACCCAAAGCCGATGGGCGATACCGGCATTGGAGCGTCCCTCGGCCATCAAGGCCAACACCTCGCGCTCCCTCGCACTCAGGACCGCCAACGGGTCATTGCGCCGCCGTGCCGACACCAACTCGGACACCAACGCGGGGTCGACTACCGAGCCCCCCTGGCGATCCGCTCGAGTGTCTCCACGAAATCGGCCACATCGGTGACCCGGCTCTTGAGCAGGTAACCGATGCTGTGCCCGCTACCCAACAACTCCATCGCATGTTCGACCTCCACATGGGCCGAGAGCAGCAAGATGGCGATATCGGGGAACTCTTCTCGGATCTCCCGAGCTGCGTCGAGTCCCTCGGTGCTTTGCGTCGGCGGCATCCGAATGTCGGCCACCACCACGTCCGGTGGGTTCTCGCGAACCAGCGCGAGCAGCTGCCGACCGTCACCGGCCTGCCCCACGACATCGAATCCCGAACGGTCCAGCAGGCTCGCCAACCCCTCCCGCAGCAACAAGTCGTCGTCGGCCACCATCACCCGCATCCCCGATCACCACCTTCTGGTCGGTTCCTTGATTCATACTGCAACGTTCACTCGTTTCCGATTGGGATGTTGACCTCGAGGCAGGTCCCTTCCCCGGTGCGACTCGAGATCGTCAATGTGCCACCGAGCGCGTGGACGCGGTCCTTGAGACCGAGGAGTCCAGACCCGTCCGCAGTGTTGGCGCCGCCGATGCCGTCGTCTCGAACCGAGAGGTGCAGGTTAGGACCTTCGGTGTCGACGCACACCTCGATGACACTGGCTTGCGCATGTTTGGCTGCGTTCGTAAGCGCTTCGGCGACAACGTAATATGCTGCAACCTCGGCAGAGTCCGGTAACCGTCGGTCGACAGCGAGCACCAGCTCAACCGGCACTGCGGAGCGGCGGCCCAGCGCCTTGAGCGCGGGGCTGAGCCCTCCCCTCGACAGGATCGCCGGATGGATTCCGCGGGAGAGTTCCTGTAGTTCGGTCGAGATTTCGCCCACCGTCGTGACGAAGCGAGACATCTGCTCCCTCAACGAGTTCAATTCGGCCGGCATGCGCGCCTCCGCGGTGCGCAATTCGAGCCCGAGCGAGACCAGCCGCTGTTGGGCGCCATCATGCAGATCCCGTTCGATTCGGCGCCGGGCATCGTCGGCAGCCGCAACGATTCGAACCCGTGACGCGGTGAGCTCGGCGTGGGCGTGGGCATTGGCGATCGCGGTAGCGATCAGGTCGGTGAAATCCGCCAGGCGCGCCTCGGTGTCGCTCGGCAGCGGTTCGGGCCGCGTCGAGCCAACGACTGCCGCACCCCACAGGTAACCATCGACGATGATCGGTGCGCCCACTGCTGTGCGGATGCCCAACTCGCCGAAGCGGCTGGCGACGGTCCCGGATGCGTTCTCGAAGCTATCCATCCGGGCAGCCCGACCGGTGCCGAAAACCTGCGTCACGACGCTTTCGCCGTCAAGTGAGTATCGCTCGCCTATCGGAATGTCCTCGAGGCCGGAGCCGAGATTGCCGACTGCTACCAGAATGCCCGTGCTGTCGGACTCGTAGCGGAATACCGCGGCATCGTGATGCGCCCCGAGGCATAGCGCCAGCTCCTGCGCCACCGCGGAGAACAGCTCCGACGGGGTGACTCCTCGCGCAACCAGGGTCGCGACGCGGCGCAGCGCGGCCTGGTGCTCGGCCAGCACGCTGAGCTCGTCGCGGCTGGCTTCGACCTCCTGACGTCGCTCGTCGGCCGCCACGGCGCGCAGGCGTGCCACGCCCGCGAGCGCGGTGGCCGACAGGGCGATGACCAGAAAAATCATGACAGCCACCCAGTCCTGTGGGTCGGTCGGCACGAAGCTTCCGCCGGTCTGGCGATAGTGGAAGTACGCATAGACGAGAGCGCTCGCCAGCGCCGTCATCGTGCCCAGCCTGAACCCCCAGACGAGCGAAATCACCAGGACGCCCAGCACGAAGACAACACCGAAGAGGTTGCCGGTGACGACACGCGCGAGCAGGTGCACGGCGAGGCTCTCCGCCGCGATCATCACCGCGGCAACCACTACCCCCAAGGCCAGAGGCGGGGTGATCGGGCGCAACAACAACGAAAGCACGCGTGCTCGCAATGGCTCCGCCGGCCCATCGGAAGCACCGCGCGCAGATATCCCACCCCGCATCCAGCCGGGCAGCCGCGACAGCTTCTGCGTCATAACCAAGCTCACATAGGTCGGGGGATTCGCTTGAGCGCCAACCTGCAGCATACCGGCGTATCCGACCTCGATCCGTGGGGAGCTGAGCAGCGGGACCGCAAGGAGCAGTGCTTACTTCACCGTCTGGTGCCCCGTCCAACTCTCCCGGGGTCCACGCCAACAGTCACCGGTTCACCGCTTCCAGGAGAGCACACCGATGACTCCATCGCCCAAATGCACGCTGACACATTGTCTGACAGAGCCGTACTCGGAAAACGTTCTAGCTAGCCGGTATCCCACTGGGGGGCAGCAGGGACGACGTGTCGCCGACCGAGGAAGACCCTGGATGTATCCAGATCACGACCACTCACAAGTCAGGAGAAACACCATGCGAACGAAACTGACATATCTCACAGCGCTGTTCGGGGCCGCAGCGACCGCCGTGGCGGTTCTTGCCGCGCCCATCGCGGCCGCAGATACCGGACAGTCCTGCTCCGCGAATTCAATGGGATCCTTGTGTCAGTCGCCCGGTGATACCGAGATCAACGACGCCCCTTCGCATGTCAACTTCCATCCGTACGGCGGGGACGCACTCGCGCTCGGCATCGTCGGACCATAGGAGCCAATCTGGACGTTCCAAGAGACAACTCCAAGAAGTCAACGAACTCGCAAAGACCGAACCAGTCACGAAGGAATTCGACCATGAAGATCAAATTGCATTACATCGCACCATTTTTGGCGGCAGGATCCGTCGCAGTGGCAATCGCTGCCGCACCGATTGCGGGGGCCGCGTCGACTCCGGCCAGCGGAGCATGCGACGCGGGTGTTTCGGGGAGCATCTGCGAGACTCCCGGCAACGTCGAGATCAACGACTCCCCTCCGGGGGTCAATTACGATCCCTATGGAGACGACGGCTTTCTGCTCGGCTACGGCGGCGGGATGGGCTTTCACGGCGGCTTCGGCGGCGGCTTCCACGGTGGTGGCGGCGGCGGACACCGATAGCGCCAGCACAGACCGGTAGGGTGTTTCCAAATTCAGCAAGAGTCACCTAATGCGATAGGCGTTGTGCAACAACGCATCTTCACACCCCCACAAGTAGTCGATACGGTCTCCCTTTTGACTAATGAGACCGAGGCGGCGGCTGCGAGCCCGCCGACTCCGGGTCGACCTCGACGGCGTACGACGTGATCTCGACGATTTTCTCGTCGGAGAACTCATAGATGTCACAACTGGCGACCGCGGTGAGGCCACCCGGGCCGCTGTAGCGCGCGAAGGTGTCCACCGCCACCACGTCGGTGCCGTCGGCCACCACACAACGGTCGTATGTGGTCGTGGTGTCTTCGAGGCTGGCGGCCGTTTCGCGGCACGTCTGCCGAACGGCGTCCGCGCCCTCGAGGACCGTGTAGCCAACGATCGTCCACCGCACGTCCTTGGCTAGGTATCCGAGTGCCTCGCCGAAGCGGTGCTCGGAGAACGCGCGCCCGACGGCGCCGCGGTCGAATGCCATGAGCCGACGGTACTGCGCTCGCCTCGAACGTTGGCTCGACCCGCCGCAGATACGGGGCTCAGGCGACCGCGCCGCCTTCCTGCAACGTGTTTCGCAGCGCGCGCAGCGCGTAGTGAAGGCGGGATTTGACCGTGCCCTCGAGAATGTGTTCGTGTACGGCGATATCGGCGATGGTTTGGCCGAGATAGTAGGCGCGGATGACCGCAGCGCGATGATCCCGCCGCAGCGACATCAGCGCGTCCGAGAGCACCCACGTGTCGCATGCCGCGCCGATGCCATCCGGTGACGCTTGCTCGGGGACGTCGGCGGTGCGCAGTTCGCGCGCGTATCTGGCGCTTCGCCGATCGTCGATGACCAGGTTCCTGGCGACGGTGAACAGCCAGGCGCGCACCTGGTCGCTCGGCTGCTGCAGCATCTCCGGCTTTCGCCAGAGTCGCAGCATCGATTCCTGCACCACGTCCTCGGCAAACGGCATGTCCCCCCGCGTGAGACTCAGTACGTACCGTAAAAGCGCCTTGCCGTGGGCGTCGTGGATCACGCGCAGAACTGCAGCCTGATCGCACTCGCTCATAACCTCATGTTCCGCGTGGGCCTGTGGATCGGCTGTGCCCGATTTGCCCGGCGGAGCAGCACAGATCGTCAGTCGAGGACTGTGCGGACGATCCCGTCTGCCAGCAGTCGGCCGCGGTCGGTGAGCACCAGCCGATCGCCGTCGCCGCGTAGCAACCCGTCGGCGACGGCGGTTTGCGCGCGTTCGCGCTCACGGCCGTTCAGTGCGTTGCTCGGCAGCCCCCGCCGCAACCGCAGCCGAAGCATCACGTCCTCGGTGTGCGTCGCCTCGGCATCGAGCACCTCGAAGTCGGCCACCGGCAGCCGACCATCCGCCACAGCTTGCGCATATGCGTTGGGATGCTTGATATTCCACCACCGGGTCGACCCGACGTAGCCGTGCGCCCCCGGCCCCGCGCCCCACCACTCGCCGCCGTCCCAGTAGCCGATGTTGTGGCGGCACTCACCGCCCGGCCGACTCCAGTTGGACACCTCATACCAGTCGAATCCGGCCGCGCGTAGACGCGCGTCAGCCAACTCGTAGCGATGCGCGAGCACGTCGTCGTCGGTCGGCGGAAGCTCGCCGCGGCGAACGCGACGGCCCATCGCAGTGCCCTCTTCGATCGTCAGCGCGTAGGCCGAAATGTGATCAACGCCTCCATCGACCGCGGCGTCGATCGACCGTCGCAGGTCGTCGTCGGACTCACCCGGCGTGCCGTAGATCAGGTCGATGCTGACGTGGTCGAACCCCGCCGCAAGTGCCTCGCGGGCGGCCGCGGGCGCACGCCCGGGCGAATGCACCCGGTCCAGCGTGGCCAGCACATGCGGGGCCGACCGACTGCATGCCCAGCGACACCCGCGTGTAGCCCGCGTCGCGCAGTTGCGCGAACAGCTCCGGCGACGTCGACTCCGGATTGGCTTCGGTGGTCACCTCGGCGCCTGGCGCAAGCACGAAGTGGTCACGGACCGCGTCGAGCACGGCAGCCAGACCCGCGCCGCCCAGCAGCGACGGCGTTCCGCCGCCGACGAACACCGTGTGCACCTCCGGGGGCGATCCGAGCACGCCGGCGGCCAGGCCCAGTTCGGCGCACAGCGCGACAAGCCAGCGATCTGATTCAGTGCTCCTCTCGTTCGCGCGGGAGTTCGCGCCGCCCAGCTCAGCGGGTGTGTAGGTGTTGAAGTCGCAATATCCACAGCGGGTGGCGCAGAACGGCACATGGACATAGATGCCGAACGGCCGGCCCGGCGTCGGCACGAGGCCGGGCAGGTCAGCAGCCGCTCGGACGGTCATAGGCCCAGTTTCCCAGACGGGCTTTTACTCACCCTGAGCGCAAATCTCCCCCGGTTAGGGCATGTGTCGGTGTCCATGGCACAATTGGCCACGTGACCGCCGCCCGCATCTTCCCCCAGCGCGTTTCGCTGGTGGCACGGCGGCATGTCGACTTCAAGCGCGTTTGTACCTGTTGTTGTCTGCCTTGATGTCGTAGACCTGCCCACCTGTACTTTCAGCTGGCCGCCGGATCTGCGCCGCCGGACAGCCCCCGGTGAACAGCGCGCCCGAAGGCCGGCTCTGCGAAGGAGCCACACCAGATGACCACCGCCAAGCCGAAACCCGCCAAGCGCAGGGGCGAAGGCCAGTGGAAGCTCGGTTACCGCGAGCCACTCAACCCGAACGAGCAGGTCAAGAAGGACGACAACCCGCTCAACGTCCGCGCCCGCATCGAGAACATCTACGCCAAGCGGGGCTTCGACAGCATCGACAAGCAGGACCTGCGTGGCCGGATGCGCTGGTGGGGCCTCTACACCCAGCGCGAGCAGGGCTACGACGGCACCTGGACCGGCGACGAGAACATCGACCTGCTCGAGGCCAAGTACTTCATGCTGCGGGTGCGCTGCGACGGCGGCGCGCTGTCCACCGGCGCGCTGCGCACGCTCGGCGAGATCTCGACGGAGTTCGCCCGCGACACCGCCGACATCTCCGACCGCGAGAACGTCCAGTACCACTGGATCCGAGATCGAGGACATGCCCGAGATCTGGAAGCGGCTCGACGCGGTCGGCCTGCAGACCACCGAGGCCTGCGGCGACTGCCCGCGCGTGGTGCTCGGTTCCCCGCTGGCCGGGGATTCGGTCGACGAGGTGCTCGACGCCACGCCGGCGATCAACGAGATCGTGCGGCGCTACATCGGCAAGCCCGAGTACTCGAACCTGCCGCGCAAGTTCAAGACCGCGATATCGGGTCTTCAGGACGTCTGCCACGAGGTGAACGACGTCGCGTTCATCGGCGTCAATCATCCCGAGCACGGCCCTGGCCTCGACCTCTGGGTCGGCGGCGGCCTGTCCACCAACCCGATGCTGGGCCAGCGCGTCGGCGCCTGGGTGCCGCTGGACGAGGTGCCCGACGTGTGGGAGGCCGTGGTCTCGGTGTTCCGCGACTACGGCTACCGCCGGCTGCGCGCCAAGGCCCGGCTGAAGTTCCTGATCAAGGACTGGGGCATCGAGAAATTCCGCCAGGTCCTCGAGGACGAGTATCTGGGCCGCAAGCTCATCGACGGACCCGCGCCCGATCCGGTCGTCCACACGATCGACCACGTCGGCGTGCAGAAGCTGAAGAACGGCCTCAACGCCGTCGGCGTCGCACCCATCGCGGGCCGGGTGTCAGGCACCATCCTGTCCAAGGTGGCCGACCTGGCCGAGGCCGTCGGTTCGGACCGGATCCGGTTCACGCCCTACCAGAAGCTGATCGTCTTCGACGTGCCCGACGACAAGCTCGACGAACTCGTCGCCGGGCTCGACGCACTGGGCCTGCCGTCGCAGCCGTCCCACTGGCGAAAGAACCTGATGGCCTGCACGGGCATCGAGTTCTGCAAGCTGTCGTTCGCCGAGACCCGCAAGCGCTCGCAGACGTTGGTGCCCGAGCTGGAGAAGCGGCTCGAGGACATCAACGCCCAGCTCGACGTGCCGATCACGGTCAACATCAACGGCTGCCCGAACTCGTGCGCCCGCATCCAGGTCGCCGACATCGGGTTCAAGGGCCAGATGGTCGACGACGGCGACGGACCGGTCGAAGGCTTCCAGGTTCACCTGGGCGGCAGCCTCGGTCTGGACAGCGGTTTCGGCCGCAAGCTGCGCCAGCACAAGGTGCTCTCCAGCGAGCTGGGCGACTACATCGACCGGGTCGTGCGCAACTTCGTGAAACAACGAGAGCAGGGCGAGCGTTTCGCTACGTGGGCGGTACGAGCAGACGAGGCGGACCTGAGGTGACGATGACCGAGACAGAGCTGCAGCAGCTGGCCGAGCGCGGTGCGGCCGAACTCGACGGCGCCAGCGCGGACGACCTGCTGCGCTGGACCGACGAGAATTTCGGCGGCGACTACGTCGTGGCGTCGAACATGCAGGACGCGGTGCTCGTCTCGCTGGCCGCCAAGGTGCGGCCGGGCGTCGACGTGCTGTTCCTGGACACCGGCTACCACTTCGTGGAGACCATCGGCACCCGCGACGCCGTCGAGGCGGTCTATGACGTCAACATCGTCAACGTGACGGCCGAGAACACGCGTCGCCAAGCAGGACCAGTTGTTCGGCAAGGATCTGTTCGCCCGCGAACCCAACGAGTGCTGCCGGATGCGCAAGGTCGAGCCGCTGGGCAAGGCGCTGCAGGGATATTCGGCGTGGGTCACCGGGATCCGTCGCGTCGAGGCGCCGACGCGCGCCAACGCGCCACTGATCAGCTGGGACAAGGCATTCAACCTGGTGAAGATCAATCCGATCGCGGCGTGGACCGACGAGGAGATGCAGGCCTACATCGACGCCAACGACGTCCTGGTCAATCCCCTTGTGTTCGAAGGCTATCCGTCGATCGGGTGCGCGCCGTGCACGGCCAAGCCGGTCGAGGGCGCCGACCCGCGCAGCGGCCGCTGGGCCGGCTCGTCGAAGACGGAATGCGGACTGCACGCTTCGTGACACTCGTCTTGACAGCACACGGCAGCGCGGACCCGAGGTCCGCGGCGAACGCGCATGCGATCGCGGATTGTGCGCGCCGGCTGCGCCCGTCGCTCGACGTACGGGTCGCGTTCTGCGAGCAGAACTTTCCGAACTTGCGCGATGTGCTTCCCACCCTGCCGCGCGGGGCGGTCGTGGTGCCGCTGCTTCTGGCCGACGCCTATCACGCTCGGGTCGACATCCCCGCGATGATCGCCGAGTCGGGCGCCGACGTGCGCCAGGCCGACGTGCTCGGCGAGGACGATCGGCTGATCCACGTGCTGCGACAGCGGCTCGAACAGGCCGGGGTATCGCGGCTCGATTCCGGGGTCGGCGTGCTGGTCACCGCGGTGGGATCGTCGAACGCCGAGGCGAATGCCCGCACCAAAACGGTGGCTGACGCGCTCACCCTGCACGACACGTTGGACGGCCACCACGGCCTTCGCCACCGGCCCGCACCCTGGTCTGGCCGAGGCCGCTGGATCTGCTGAGACGACCGCGGCGCCAGTCGGCTGGTCATCGCACCCTGGTTCCTGGCACACGGCAAGATCATCGATCGCGTCGCCGCATTCGCGCGCGCACAACAGATTCCGATGTCTGCTCCGCTGGGCGCGCATCGCCAGGTGGCCGAAACGGTGCTCGATCGTTTCGAGGCTGTTGTCGCCCAGCACATCGCCGCTTAATCTTCCGACGACCAGCCGGCGGGGCCTTTCCCGGAGTTGCCCTTCAATTTCGCGGCCCTCCGCCCTTCCGATCGAGGACCTTCGACCCCTGTGCACGTGATACCTGTGGGGGTATATATTGAACAGCATTGGTTGTATACCCCCGGTGGTATATGCGGGGCCGGATTCTGACTGAAAGGAACGGGATCATGAAGTTCATCCAGTACTACCTGGACTGCCTGTCGCACGCGTCATACCTGGTGGCCGACGAACAAAGCGGGCGCGCTGTGGTGATCGACCCCCAGCGTGACGTGTCGGAGTACATCGACGATGCCAAGAAGATGGGATTTACCATCGAACTCGTCATCGAAACCCACTTTCATGCCGACTTCCTCTCCGGCCACCTCGAGTTGGCGAAGGCCACGGGCGCCAAGATCGTGTACTCGTCGCTTGCCGAAGCAGAGTTCGAGTTCATGGGTGTCGACGACGGTGAGCGATACTCGCTCGGTGACGTGACTCTCGAGTTCCGCCACACACCGGGGCACACCCCGGAATCGCTGAGCATCGTGGTCTACGAGCATGCCGACGACGAGATCCCCTACGGCGTCCTCACCGGTGACGCACTGTTCATCGGCGATGTCGGTCGTCCCGACCTGCTGGCCTCGATCGGCTTTTCTCGTGATGAGCTCGCCGACAAGCTCTACGACTCGCTGCACAACAAACTGATGACACTGCCCGACGCCACCCGGGTTTATCCGGCCCACGGCGCGGGCTCGGCGTGCGGCAAGAACCTGTCGACCGAACTATGGTCGACCATCGGCGACCAGAAGGCCACGAACTACGCACTGCGTGCACCCGACAAGCCGACGTTCATGAAGCTCGTCACGGAAGGGCAGCCGCCGGCCCCGGGCTATTTCGTCTACGACGCGATTCTCAATCGCAAGGAGCACGGGCTGCTTGACGAGAAGAAGCGGCCCGAGCCGATGACCTACGAGCAGGTGTGCAAAGCGCTCGACGCCGGGGCCGTTCTGGTCGACGGCCGCACCCCGGAGGAGTTCGCCCTGGGCCATCTCCGCCGCGCCATCAACATCGGACTCGACGGCCGCTACGCCGAGTTCGCCGGCTCGATCCTTCCGTCCGATGTCGACATCGTGCTATTCACCGAACCCGGGCTGGAGCGCGAAGGCAAGAATCGGCTCGGCCGAATCGGATTCGACCGGGTGATCGGCTTCCTGGCATCGCCTTTCAAGTCCATGTACGAGCACCGGACGACGTCGCGGTCGCGTCGCGGTTGACCGCCAAGGCATTCGACGAGCGAATCTCGGAAGTGCCGGGGCTGCAAATCGTCGATGTTCGCAATCCAGGCGAGGTCGAGGCCGGCACCATTCCAGGTGCTGTGAACATCCCGGTGGCACAGCTGACCGGCCGACTCGACGAGCTCGACCCGACAGTTCCGACTGTTGTGTACTGCGCGGGCGGCTACCGGTCGTCCGTCGCCGCCAGCTTGCTGCGGCAGCGCGGCTTCGTCGACGTGAGCGACATCCTCGGCGGCTATGAAGCCTGGAATCAGGCAATCCAAAAAGCCTGAAAGAGAGCAAAAGTCGTGATTACGGACATGCATCAGATTCTCATCATCGGCGGTGGCACCGCGGGGATCACCGTTGCCGCGCGTCTGCTCCGCAAGAATTACCCGGACGTCGCAATCATCGAGCCGTCAGAGACGCACTACTACCAACCGCTGTGGACACTCGTCGGCGGCGGCCAGGCCAAGGCCTCGACCACGGCCCGGCCTGAGGCGTCGGTGATGCCCAAACAAGCGACGTGGATCAAGAACGCTGCATCGGCAGTCGACCCTGACAACAGGACAGTGACCTGTGCCGACGGAACTGTCTATGGATACGACGTACTCATCGTCAGTCCCGGCATTCAGCTCGACTGGACGAGTACCGAGGGCCTGGAAGACACGTTGGGCCGCAATGGCGTGTCGTCGAACTATCGGTTCGACCTCGCGCCGCGCACATGGGATTTCATCCGCAACACGAAGTCCGGAACGGCAGTATTCATGATGCCGTCCGGTCCAATCAAGTGCGCAGGCGCACCGCAGAAGATCGCTTATCTGGCCAGCGACTACTGGCGAAAACAGGGTGTGCTCAAGGATATCGACGTCCATCTCGTCGTGCCGACACCTCGGATCTTCGGCATTCCGGCAATCGCCGACAACCTCGATAAGGTCGTCGCCGACTACGGCATCACCCTGCACACCAACTCGGAGGTGACGTCGATCGACGCGGAGGCGCACAAGGTCGCGGTTTCCAGCGTCGCCGATGGTGGCACGGACACGACGCTGCCGTACGACGTGCTTCACGTCGCCCCCCGTCAGTCAGCGCCGGACTGGATCAAGTCCAGCCCATTGTCGACCGGTGATGCCAACGGATACGTCGACGTCGACAAGCACACGTTGCAACACGTCCGCTATCCGAACGTATTCGCCCTCGGGGACGCGGGTTCGACGCCGAACTCGAAGACGGGTGCGGCGATTCGCAAGCAAGCGCCGGTGGTAGTGGAAAACATCGACTCGTTCCTGAAGGGCCGGCCCTTGGCCGCCGAGTACGACGGCTACTCGTCGTGCCCCATCGTCACGTCGTCGCATGCGATGCTGCTGGCCGAGTTCGACTACTCGCTGCAGATGACGCCGAGCTTCCCGGGCCTGGATCCGGCGAAGCCACACCGAGCCTATTGGTACCTCAAGAAGTACGGGCTGCCGTTCATGTACTGGAATCTGATGCTCAAAGGGCTGGCCTAGCAGCCACTTTCAACGGAACGCCGCGCCGAGAATCTGCTCGGCACGGCTTCTTCCCGTGACAGGCGACAAATGGCCGGTGACGGCGAATGCCGGGGCGCTTCAGCGCACCCCGGCATTCGCACTCTCATCGGCTGGTGTGGCGAATCGCGGACTCCACCGCGTCGGCGGGAATCTGCTTGGTGCAGAAAAACCAGTCCTCACACTCCACACCCTCGACCTGGTCGTCCACCCGTTGCTTGGCCGTTCCGCACGATCCCGCAGGCGGCACGACGACTGGGTCGCCGGGACGCCAGTCCGCAGGAGCCGCCACATCGAAATGGTCAGCGGTTTGCAGGGCTTTTATAACGCGCAACAATTCATCGAAGTTGCGGCCCAACGAAAGTGGATAGTAGATCACGGCCCGGACCATTCCCTTGGGGTCGATGACGAACACGGCACGCACCGCCTTCGTCGAGTCCTCACCGGGCATGATCATCCCGTATTTGCGGGCGATCTCCATCGAGACGTCCTCGATGAGCGGGAACGTGACCTCAACATCACGCATGTCTCGGAAGGCGATCTTGTCCTTGATCGTGCGCAACCATGCAATATGGCTGTGTAGCCCGTCAACTGACAACCCCACCAGTTCTGTCTTGTAGGCCGCGAACTCATTCTGCATCGAAGCGAACGTGATGAACTCACTCGTGCACACCGGCGTGAAATCCGCCGGATGTGAGAACAAGATGACCCACTTGCCGGCGTAGTCGGCCGGAAAGTTGATCTCGCCCGTGGTGGTGACCGCGGAACTGCCGCGACGCTCACATTCGCGATGCCGTCAACATCCCGCTGCACGAGCTGCTTGCTCGACGCGACGAGGTGCCGGCCGGGCAGGTCTGGGTGCACTGCGGAACGGGATACCGCGCGGCGGTCGCGGCCTCGCTCATCGAGCGATCCGATCGCACCGTCGTCCTTATCGACGACGAGTTCGACAACGCCGCCGAACACGACCTCGTCGCGTACCACGAGCTCGGCTGCAATCAACGGGTCACGGTGAGCAACGAGACAACCACGAGGACGAGCACCGAGATGCCCAGCAGGTAGACCTCGCGGCGCGGCGTCAGCGGATACGGGAGTGGGCGGCGCGTGAGCGTTCGTTGTCGCCGGAGGCCGATGAAATAAGTAGTTAGCGCTATCAACACGGCGAATGCGACCGCCGCCAGCCCGAGTCGCCCGGGGAAGCTGCGAAGGTCCCGCAACATCAACAGCGCTCCATTGCCCAGCAGTGCGAAAGACGTACGCGTCCAGGCCAATGCGGTTCGCTCAGCCTGGAGACCGCCCTCTCCCCCGTTGCGCGGAACGGCAGTGATCATCCGGAAATCGCCTTGATGATCACCAATGCGACTGCGATGACCCCGATGACGATGAGGCCGACCGCAAGATAAGCCGGTGTCGGGTGACGAGGAAGCGGCCTGCCGTCTCGCATGGCGCGGTCGACCTGTTCCCATCGCAACAACCCCACGCCTGCGGTGAGTGTTGCCAGAATGGCCAGCAGCAGGCCCAAAACATGGCGAGCTCCAGGGATCCCGAGTTGAGGGACGAACTGGATCACCGCAACCGCGGCGGCCAGCAGGCCGAGCGCGGTGCGTTGCCAGGCAAGGAACGTGCGCTCGTTTGCGAGCGTGAACCGGTAGTCCAGCTCTGCGTTGTCGTCTTCACCTGTCAATGGCCACCTCGGTGGTCGGCGCCGTCCGGCAGCATCCGGCGTGTCTGGTCTGCCACGACAACGTTAGCCACGCCGGGACGTCCTCGATCCGGAACGGAACAAGGCGCGGCGGCGACGAACGGTCCCCCGTCGGCCGGGACGTCTCGACATGAGCAGCGGTCGGCCACCGGAACGGACCTCATCACGGTGTCGACGTGTTGACCGCAACCACCCCAGCTGGTCTTACCGCAGTTTGGGCACTGGACGGGATAACACATGATGTCCTCCAAGCAACCAAGGTCAGCCGGCCACCGCGGCTTTGCGCGCGGCGATCTTGGCGCGAACCTGCGCCATATCAAGGTCTTTCACCTGGCGGATCAGATCCTCGAGAACCGCGGGCGGCACGGCCCCAGGCTGGCTGTACACCAGCACACCCTCGCGGAACGCCATGATCGTCGGGATCGACTGGATGCCGACTATGGCGGCGAGTTCAGCCTCGGCCTCGGTGTCGACCTTGGCATGCACGACGTCGGCGTGCGTCTGCGCCGAGCGATCGAATACGGGCGCGAAGGCCCGACAGGGGCCGCACCAGGATGCCCAGAAGTCGACGAGGACGATCGGGTTGTCGCGAATCGTCGATTCGAAGTCATCCAGGGTCAGGTTTACGGTACTCATGGGGGGTTCCTTTCAATCTTGTTGTTTCAGAGGCTGTTACACGGTCGTCGTGAGCTTCGACCCACGCGTTGTAGCCGCCGGCGAGATCGGCCACGTTGCTCGAATCCCTGCGCCCGCAGACAGCGAGGCCGCCACACTGGAGCGCCAGCCACCGGCGCAGTGAACCACGATCGGCTGGTCCGTCGGGATCTCGTTCATTCGCGATCCGCATCTGAGCCAGCGGAACATGGATCGAACCGGGGATCGCTCCGAGTTCTCGTTCACCCGGGTTGCGGATGTCGATCAGCGTCACGGCATTTTCGGCGAGCAAGCGATCCAGCTCCAGCGACGCTGACACGCGGCGCCTGCTGCACCAGATCGGTCAGGTCGGCGGGAAACGCGCCGCCGCGATCGATCGTGAAGTGGCCGATCGCGTTGTCGGATCCGATGCGGGCCAGCCGCAGTGCGGCGTCCTGCTCCTCGCCGGGGTAGGTGACCAGAGCGATCTTCTCCCCCACCTCGGCGACCATGCCTCCGGTCTCGGCGAACCGGCCGTCGAAGCCGACGTTGACCGATCCGCGCAAGTGCCCGGCGGCGAAGTCGTCCACAGATCGGGCATCGACCACGCGGACGCCGGCGTCCAGAGCCGAACGCAGTTGGGCGACTGTCATTGCGGGAATGCGTCTCGACTGGTCGAGCAGCGGATGGACGCGCTTGTTCATCGCTGCGTCGACGGCGAAATATGACGGGGCCGCGGGCTGACCAGCGGTGACCAGCTCGACGAATGCATCCTCTGCCATCGGCCGCACCGACGGGTTGGTGCGACGCTGCTCCCCGATGGTCGAGGTCAGTTCGGTCGACAGATTCTTGCCGCACGACGACCCCGCGCCGTGGGCGGGCATGACCATCACCTTGTCGGGCAGTTGCATGAGCTTGTCGTGGATGGTGTGGTACATCGCGCGCGCCAGGTCGCTTGTCGAACTGTCGCCGATGTTGACCAGGTCGGGCCGCCCCACGTCGCCGATGAACAGTGAGTCTCCGGTTAGCACCGCGGCCGGCTCGGCACCGGGATGATGGCGCACCAGCACACTGATCGACTCCCAGGTGTGACCCGGCGTCGACAGGATTTCCAGCTCGACCTCCCCCAGTGAGATGTGCTCACCGTCGGCCAGCCGGCGTATCGGGTAGTCGGTATCGGCCGCCGCGCCGAAGCCGATCCATGCGCCGGTCGCCTCGACCAGTTCGAGATGCCCCGAGACAAAGTCGGCGTGGAAGTGCGTGTTGATGACACCTTCGATCGTCAGGCCATATTTGGCCGCGTCGTCGAGGTACTCGGTGATGTCGCGACGCGGGTCCACCACGACCGCGCGCCCCGTGGTCTCGTCGCCGATCAAGTACGACGCGTGCGACAGGCACTCGATGTAGTACTGCTCGAGGATCATCATCCATCTCCTTTTCGGTCGGTGGGACTGATACCCATATATCAATCGCAACCATACCCCTAGGGGTATATATTCCTCTCTTGCAGATACCCAATGGGGTATGTAACATGGCTAGGGAACATACCCCCACCCGTATCTGTTGACAAGCGATCGAACGGCACGGGGCCGTTAGCAAGGAGAAAGTGAGATGTCCAAAACAGCCACCGTCGATTCGAGTGAGCTGCGCGAACTGCTGAACTCGAGCCGGGCGCCGCGGTTGATCGACGTACGAACTCCAGGCGAGTTCGAAACTGCGCACATTCCAGGCGCCTACAACGTGCCGCTCGATCTACTTCGTGAACATCGGGACGAGATCGTCAAGCATCTCGACCAAGACGTGGTATTGATCTGCAAGTCCGGTCAGCGCGCCGCCCAGGCCGACGAAACGCTGCGGCGAGCCGGCCTGATTAACGTGCACGTCCTCGACGGCGGTATCGCGACCTGGGAGGGCAAGGGGTTCGACGTCAACCGGGGAAGGGAGCGTTGGGACCTCGAACGCCAGGTCCGCTTGGTCGCCGGGCTGATCGTTGCCGTCAGCGTATTGGTCGGCGCTTTCGTTCCCGGTGTCCAGTGGGTCGCCTTCGTGATCGGAGCGGGCCTAACCGTCGCTGCGCTGACGAACACATGCGCGATGGGCATGTTTCTGGCGCGTCTGCCGTACAACCGTGGCGCGTCCTGTGATGCGCAGACGATCGTGGCTCAACTCGTTGATCCGGCGGGCAAGTCCGCGAAAGCGAGGTTATCGAAATGATCGCTTTGACCGTTGGCCTCGCGGTGCTCGTCGGGGTGTCACTCGGCTTGCTCGGAGGCGGCGGCTCGATTCTCACCGTGCCGCTGCTCGCCTACGTCGCCGGGATGGACGCCAAGCAGGCGATCGCGACGTCGCTACTCGTCGTGGGAACAACCAGTGCGGTGGGCGTGATCTCGCACGCGAAGGCGGGACGTGTGCAATGGCGCACCGGCCTGATTTTCGGCGCCGCCGGCATGGCCGGCGCCTACACGGGCGGGCTGCTCGGCCATTTCATTCCGGGCTCCGTGCTCCTGCTCGGATTCGGCGCAATGATGATCGCGACCGCTGTCGCAATGTTGCGGGGACGCAAGAACACCGTCGACAACTGATTCGGCGCACCGCATGTCGGTTGCCAAGATCATCGCCGAAGGACTCGTCGTCGGATTGGTCACCGGCCTTGTCGGGGCCGGGGGCGGATTCCTGGTGGTGCCCGCACTGGCGTTGCTCGGCGGGCTGCCCATGCCGATCGCGGTCGGCACGTCGCTGGTCGTCATCGCGATGAAGTCGTTCGCGGGTTTCGGCGGCTACCTGGCCAGCGTGCAGATCGATTGGGCGGTCGCGGGCATGGTGACCGCCGCAGCTGTCGCCGGTGCGTTGGTCGGCGCGCGTCTGACCTCGGTGGTGAATCCGGACGCTCTTCGTAAGGCCTTCGGCTGGTTCGTGCTGGCGATGTCGTCGGTCATTCTCGGCGAGGAGCTTCATCTCTGGGTTGGAGTTGCCGCGGCCGTCCTGACCGCCGTCGCGGGCGGGATCTACTTCGCCTGCAACCGGACTGCGTACTGTCCGGCCCGCCGGCTGATCCGCCAACACGCCACTCCCGCAGCGGCTTGACGCCCCGATAAATACCCCCGCGGGTACTATAGAATTAGGCATAACGGAAGGAACCACCATGGTTGGCGATCAGGAAAGCATTGCCGCGGTCCTCAATAGGCTACGTCGTGCGCAGGGTCAGCTGGCCGGCGTCATCTCGATGATCGAGCAGGGCCGCGACTGCAAGGACGTCGTCACACAGCTGGCGGCCGTATCGAAGGCTCTGGATCGGGCCGGCTTCAAGATCGTCGCGACCGGCCTCCGGGAATGCGTCGTCGACGACGGCAACGGCGACAAGCGCGAGATGAGCATCGACGAACTGGAGAAGCTGTTCCTGGCGCTCGCCTGACCAATTCATCGACGCAAAGGAGCGCAGAATGGGTATCGCATTGGCAACCAGCGTGCGGGCCACGTTCGACGAAGCCGTCGCCCGCACCCGTGAAGCCCTCGCCGAGCAGGGTTTTGGCGTGCTGACCGAAATCGACATGAAAGCGACGCTGAAGAGCAAGCTCGACGAGGATATGGAGAACTACGTCATTCTCGGTGCCTGCAACCCGCCGCTGGCGCATCGCGCCGTCAATGTCGACCGCCAGATCGGGCTGCTTCTACCGTGCAATGTGGTGGTCCGAACGGATCCTGACGACCAGAACACCGTGCTCGTCGAAGCGATGAACCCGCAACTGTTGGTCGACGTAACGGGCGAGGCGGAACTGAAACCCGTTGCCGACGAAGTGACGACGAAACTTCAGGCGGCCATCGACTCGATCTGACTGCGCGAGCAGAGGACATGTCAGGCCTTCGTCAGTGCCTCGTCCTCATCGGCTTCGTCGGGGTTCGGGATCTCGGCACCGGCCGGCAGGGTGGGCACCCGGGTGGCCCGCACGTAGACGGTGTCACCCTCTTTGAGCCCCAGCGCTTCAGCGTCGCCGCGGGTGATCTGCGCGGTGAACGGCAGGTTGTTCGTCGCGCTGGTCAGCTCCACGCGAACTTCAAAGCCCAGCATCACGATTCGGTCGATGGTGGCCTTGAGCACACCGGTGGCTTGGACCGAATCGTCGGTGCCGGCGATCGCCATGTCGGGGTTGCGGCCCACGCGGATGTCGTGCGGCCGAACCAGCGTGCCGTTGAGCGACGACACCGCGCCGAGGAAGGACATCACGAACGCGTTGGCGGGCGTGTCGTAAACGTCTGTCGGAGAACCGACCTGCTCGATGCGGCCCTTGTTGAGCACCGCAATCCGGTCGGCCACGTCGAGCGCCTCGGACTGGTCGTGGGTGACCAGCACGGTGGTGACGTGCACCTCGTCGTGCAGCCGGCGCAGCCACGCCCGCAGATCCTCGCGCACCTTCGCGTCCAGCGCACCGAACGGTTCGTCGAGCAGCAGCACCTGCGGGTCGACGGCCAGCGCGCGCGCCAGCGCCATGCGCTGCCGCTGCCCGCCGGACAGCTGGTTCGGATAGCGGGTCTGGAATCCGGCCAGCCCGACCACCTCGAGAAGGTTGTCGACCTTCTCCTTGATCTCGGCCTTCGGCCGCTTGCGGATGCGCAGACCGAAGCCGACGTTGTCGCGAACGGTCAGATGCTTGAACGCCGCATAGTGCTGGAACACGAAGCCGATGCCCCGCTTCTGCGGCGGAATGCGCGTCACGTCGCGGCCATTGATGCGTGATCGTGCCGGTGTCGGGCTCGTCGAGGCCGGCGATGGCACGCAGCAGCGTCGACTTGCCCGAACCGCTGGGCCCGAGCAGCGCGGTCAGCGATCCGGACGGCACGTCGAAGTCGACGTTGTCCAGTGCGGCGAAGTCGCCGTAGCGCTTGTTCGCGCCCCGCACCGTGATCGCATTCGTCATGTCAGCGTCTCCTCAAGCCCTAATTGTCCGTTTTCGCGCGACGCGAGTCGAGAATCACCTGAACGACCAGTACAAGCACCGCGACCGTCATCAGCAGCGTGGAAACGGCGTAGGCGCCGTATTCGGCGCCTCGGCTGTACCTGTCCGCCACCAGCAGGGTGAGCGTCTGCGACGAGCCGGGCAGGTTCGCCGCCACGATCGTCACCGCGCCGAACTCTCCGAGCGTGCGCGCGACCGTCAGCACGATCGCCGTACATCAGGCCCCACCGGATGGACGGCAGGGTGATCCGCCAGAACGTCTGCCACCAGCTGGAACCCAGTGTCGCTGCTGCTTCCTCCTGGTCGGTGCCCAGTTCGTGCAGCACCGGCTCGACCTCGCGGATGACGAACGGCACGGTGACGAAGATGCTGGCCAGCACGATGCCGGGAAAGCCGAAGATGATCTTGAAGCCGAGGTCGTTCTGCACGAAGCCGAACAAGCCGTCGGTACCCCACAGCAGGATCAGCGCCACACCGACGACCACCGGTGACACCGCGAACGGCAGGTCGATGACTGCCTGCAGCAGGCTCTTGCCGCGGAACCTGTTGCGCGCCAGGACCAGTGCGGTCGGCACGCCGAACAGCACGTTGAGCGGCACCACGATCGCGACCACGAGCAGCGACAGCTGCAGCGCCGAGACCGCCGCAGGGGTGGTGATCGACTCGAAGAACGCGCCGACACCCGGCGAGAAGGTGCGCCAGAGAATCAGCCCGACCGGCACGATCAGCAGCAGCAGGAGATACGCCGAGGGCGACGTAGCGCAACAGGTAACGCGTCGCGGGTGGACAGGTTCACTGCGCCAGCTCCTCGCGCTTGGCCGCGCGCGACCCGAGGGTGCGCAGGATGAACAGCACGATGAACGAGATCACCAGCAGCACAATGGAGATGGCAGCAGCGCCGGTACGGTCGTCGTTCTCGATCAGCGTCCGGATCCACTGCGACGACACCTCGGTCTCGCCCGGAACCGCACCGCCGATCAGCACCACCGAGCCGTACTCGCCGATCGCACGCGAAAACGCCAGCCCCGCACCGGAAAGCAGTGACGGCAGCAGCGCGGGAAGGATGACGAGCGTGAAGATCGTGCGGTTGTTGGCGCCCAGCGACGCCGCGGCCTCCTCGACCTCGCGGTCCAGTTCGAGCAGGACCGGCTGCACCGAGCGCACCACGAACGGCAGGGTGACGAACAGCAGCGCAATGCCGACGCCCCATTTGGTGTGCTGGATGTGGATTCCGATGGGACTGTTCGGCCCGTAGAGCGCCAGCATCACCAGGCTGGCGACGATCGTCGGCAGCGCGAACGGCAGGTCGATGATCGCGTCGACCAGACGCTTACCCGGAAACTCGTCGCGCGTCAGCACCCAGGCGATCAGCAGCCCGAAGAACAGGTTGATCACCGCGACCGCGAACGAGATCGTCAGCGTGACACGGAACGACTCGATGGCCGAGTTCGATGTGACGGCGTCCCAGAACGCCTGCCATCCGCCGCCCGCGGACTGCCACACGATGGCGGCCAGCGGCAGCAGCACGATGATCGACAGCCACGTGGTCGCCACGCCGACCCGCAGCGACGTGCTGCCGTAGCGGCTCTTGAAGAAGCCACGAGGCGGCCCGGCCTCACCGTCTTCGGTGGGCCGGAGCTGTGCCCCTCCCGAGAAGGAATCGAGACTAGCTGTCATCCAGTGGCCTGCTTGTAGATCTTGGTGATGCTGCCGTTGTCCTTGTCGAACAACGCCGGATCGACGGCGCTCCAGCCACCGAGGTCGTCGATGGTCCACAGCTTCTGCGGCGTCGGGAAGTCGTTCGCGAAGTCCTCGGCGACCGACGGGTCGACCGGCCGGAAACCGGCCTGCGCCCAGATCTTCTGGCCCTCCTTGGTGTACAGGAAGTTCTTCAGCGCGGTGGCCTTGTCGAGGTGAGCGCTCGAGGTGACGACCGCGACCGGGTTCTCGATCTTGAAGGTCTGCGGCGGGTTGATGTGCTCGACCGGCTTACCCTGCCGCTCGGTGTTGATCGCCTCGTTCTCGTAGCTGATCAGCACGTCACCGGTGCCCTGCAGGAACACGTCGGTGGCTTCCCGACCCGAACCGGGTCGCGTCTTGACGTGCTCGGTGACGAGCTTGTTGACGAAGTCGAGTCCGGCCTGCGGGTTCTTGCCGCCGTCGCTCTTGGCGGCGTACGGCGCCAACAGGTTCCACTTGGCCGAGCCGGAACTCAACGGGCTCGGGGTGACGACCTCGAGGCCGGGCTGCAGCAGGTCATCCCAGTCCTTGATGTTCTTCGGGTTGCCCTTGCGGACGACCAGAGAAACCACCGAACCGAACGGGATGCCCTTGGTGGCGTCGGCGTTCCAGTCCTTGGCCACCTTGTTGGCCTTGACCAGCCGGGTGACGTCGGGCTCGACGGAGAAGTTGACGATGTCGGCGGGCTTGCCGTCGACGACGGCGCGCGACTGGTCGCCCGAGGCGCCGTAGGACGTCGTCACCGCGACGCCCTTGCCCTCCGTCGGTGGCCGCGAACGCCGGGATGATCTTGCTCCAGCCCGGTTCCGGCACCGCGTAGGCGACCAGGGTCAGCGTGGTCTGCGGCGCCGCCGCCCTGATCACCCCCGCCTGCGACGTCACTGGACCCGCCGCCGCAGGCCGCGAGCACGGTCGCGGCGGTGGCGAGCGCGGCGGCATGACAGCCAGGTTCTACGGATGTTCATCGATGACCTTTCCTTGCTTTGACCTGACGGGAGGAGTCCCGCCACGACGGCAAGGCGAAGGATCAGTACCTGGGCATCAGACAGCCGCTACCGACACCAAACCGCGGACGGGTATGGAATCAGCGACAACAACAGACATCAGCGACAGCGCTGAACCCCACGGCAATGAGGGCCACGATGTGGCCGCTCTTGTTGCCGGACGCTGTCTGCATGGCGCGAAGAATAACAGAATCTGTGGGCGATGCTGACTTTGAGGCTTAGCTCACTTAACGAGTTAGCAGCCACGTGACGATCACCAGCACCACGAGGATGACCAGCACCAACGTCACCCGCGACCGGGGCATCCCGCGTCATTCCGGGTCCTCGTCCTCATGCCGTACCCGTCGCAGCAGCCGAATGCCGTTGCCCAGCGCGCCGTCCAGCAGGATCGCGATCCCGTAGGCCAGCGCCAGCACCACCGGCATCACGACGGCGGTCTGGGCGACGAAGCCGAGGCCGGATAGCCACAGCTCGACGCCGTCCCACCAGTTGAGGAAGCCGCCCATCCGGCCAGCGTACGGTCGCTCCGGCGCCAGCAACGCCGGACACACCCCTCGACGAGTGGACGCCGGGCAGGTCGGGAGTCGATGATGTCCGAATGGTTCTGCAACAGAATGACGAGGCCAGCGAGACGCCAGGCACCGCCGCCGTTGACCGTGACGGCACCGGTGCCGTACGCGCCGAGCGGAGCGTTGCGGAACCCGTTCCCGCCGATCGCCGACTACGCGTTCCTGTCCGACTGCGAGACCACCTGCCTGATCTCGTCGGCCGGGTCGGTCGAGTGGTTGTGCGTGCCGCGGCCGGACTCCCCCAGCGTGTTCGGCGCGATCCTGGACCGCGGCGCCGGGCACTTCCGGCTCGGCCCGTACGGCGTGTCGGTGCCCGCCGCCCGCCGCTACCTGCCGGGCAGCCTGATCCTGGAGACCACCTGGCAGACCCACACCGGCTGGCTCATCGTGCGCGACGCGCTGGTGATGGGCCCGTGGCACGACATCGAGTCGCGGTCGCGCACGCATCGCCGCACGCCGATGGACTGGGACGCCGAGCACATCCTGCTGCGCACGGTGCGCTGCGTCAGCGGCACCGTCGAGCTGGTGATGAACTGCGAGCCGTCGTTCGACTACCACCGCATCAGCGGCCAGCTGGGAGTACTCCGCCCAGGCCTACGGCGAGGCGATCGCGCGGGCCGACAAGAATCCCGACTCGCATCCGACGCTGCGGCTGACCACCAACCTGCGCATCGGGCTGGAGGGCCGCGAGGCCCGCGCCCGCACCCGGATGAAGGAGGGCGACAACGTCTTCGTCGCGCTGAGCTGGTCGAAACACCCTGTGCCGCAGACCTATGACGAAGCCGCCGACAAGATGTGGCAGACCAGCGAGTGCTGGCGGCAGTGGATCAACATCGGCGACTTCCCCGACCATCCGTGGCGGTCGTACCTGCAGCGCAGCGCGCTGACGCTGAAGGGCCTGACGTACTCGCCGACCGGCGCGCTGCTGGCGGCGCCGACGACGTCGCTGCCGGAAACCCCTCAGGGCGAACGCAACTGGGACTACCGCTACGCGTGGGTGCGCGACTCGACGTTCGCGCTGTGGGGCCTGTACACGCTCGGCCTCGACCGCGAGGCCGACGACTTCTTCGCGTTCATCGCCGACGTGTCGGGCGCCAACAACGGCGAACGCCATCCGCTGCAGGTGATGTACGGCGTCGGCGGCGAGCGCAGCCTCGTCGAGGAGGAACTGCACCACCTGTCCGGCTACGACAACGCCCGCCCGGTGCGCATCGGCAACGGCGCCTACAACCAGATGCAGCACGACATCTGGGGCACGATGCTGGATTCGGTGTACCTGCACACCAAGTCGCGCGAGCAGATCCCCGAGACGCTGTGGCCGGTGCTCAAGCAACAGGTGGAGGAGGCGATCAAGCACTGGCAGCGAGCCCGACCGCGGCATCTGGGAGGTGCGCGGCGAGCCGCAGCACTTCACGTCGAGCAAGATCATGTGCTGGGTCGCGCTCGACCGCGGCTCCAAGCTCGCCGAGATCGAAGGTGAGAAGTCGCTACGCGCAGCAGTGGCGCGCGATCGCCGAGGAGATCAAGGCCGACATCCTCGCCAACGGCGTCGACTACGCGCGGCGTGCTGACCCAGCGCTACGGCGACGACGCGCTGGACGCCTCGCTGCTGCTGGCGGTGCTGACCCGGTTCCTGCCGCCCGACGACCCGCGGATCCGCGCCACGGTGCTGGCGATCGCCGACGAGCTGACCGAGGAGGGCCTGGTGCTGCGCTACCGGGTCGAGGAGACCGACGACGGGCTGTCCGGCGAGGAGGGCACGTTCACGATCTGCTCGTTCTGGCTGGTGTCGGCGCTGGTCGAGATCGGCGAGATCCACCGGGCCAAGCACCTGTGCGAGCGGCTGCTGTCGTTCGCCAGCCCGCTGCACCTCTACGCCGAGGAGATCGAGCCGCGCACCGGACGGCACCTGGGCAACTTCCCGCAGGCGTTCACCCACCTGGCGCTGATCAACGCCGTCGTGCACGTCATCCGCGCCGAGGAGGAGTCCGACAGCTCCGGCGGGTTCCAGCCCGCCAACGCGCCGATGTAGGTCAGCGGTCGCGCTCGACAGGTGTCACCCGGGCCCGCATGAGTTCGAGCTGATGCGCCAGCGCCGGTTCTCCCATGTACGCCGCGACCATCGCGCCCGCTGAAACCAGTTCGACATCATCGAGATAGTGACGATGCCGTTGGAACGTCGCTCCGATACCGACCATGCCCTCACGCTAGGACGAGTGACGCTCAAGTCATCCGGTTCAGATCAGCGTGATGAGATCCTCGATCGTGGGATCCTCGTGTTCAGATCACTTGTCGCCCAATAGATGGCGAAGTCAACGGTGAGCGGCGAGGGCATTGCCAGTGCGACGGGTTTCAATCGGCTGTTGGCGTCATCGCGGGTTACGCCTGTGATCACCCGTCCACCAACGCCGTTCGACGCTGTGGGCACAGCCGCGGTGAGGGCGGGTTCGCACTCGGCGCAAGCTGCTGCCACGCCTCAAGGACGGCTTCGAGTTGTTCGATCTCGTCGCCGTCGCGGATCCTGCGCGCCGGGTAGCCGAGGTCTTCGCCTGCGGG
Organism: uncultured Actinomycetota bacterium; assembly: GCA_963813275.1. Taxonomy (GTDB): domain Bacteria; phylum Actinomycetota; class Actinomycetes; order Mycobacteriales; family Mycobacteriaceae; genus Mycobacterium. Next base: position 2,831,281 of record CAWEYH010000014.1, read on the forward strand.
CACGACGTATTCGGCGTCCACCGTCCGGGACAGCTCGAGTCCGCCGGTCACGTAGTCGTTGTGGATGTGCGTTTCCAGCACATGGGTGATGCGGGCATCGCCAACGGACTCCAGCACGCGGTCGATATCCCGCTGCGGGTCGACGACCACCGCGACCCTGCCGTCGGTGACGATATAGCTCCGGTCGCCCAGCCCCGATGTCTCGATGGCATGTACCTGCATGACCTACCGATTACCCCGAATCACTGTCGCGTGCACCGTGGGCCACGAATTGTTCACATACCCCTTCGGATTCCACAGCGCCTCGGCCGACTCCGGCTGAAGTGCTCCGGTGTTGTCCCATGCCCGTGCGGTCACATGCAACGGCCCGGGCACGACGTCGACGTCAAGCGACCACAACCGCCACGACCACGGGCTCCGTTGTGGCGCAAGTTCTGCTTGCTGCCATGACTTTCCGCCGTCGAGGGACACGTCGACCCTGACGATGCCGCGGTCGTCGCCGGCGTATGCGTATCCGCGGATCGTCAACGCTCCGGCGGGAATCGAGTCGCCGTCGTCCGGCACCAGGATCTCGGAATTGAGAGCGACAGAGGACAACGGGATGCCACTGCTGGGGTCGTCGGGATCGGCATCTGCGGGCAGAAGGCGATAAACCTGCGCCTGAAAGTAGTTGTCCGACGGCTCATCCTGCACGGTGATGGCGGTGACCCATTTGACGCTGCGGGCGCCGATGTAGCCCGGTACCACGACGCGGACGGGGCCACCGTGCAAACCGGGTAGCGGGCCGCCGTTCATCTCCCAGGCCAGCAGGACCTCGGATGACAACGCCTTCGACAGCGGAATCGAGCTGCCGTAGGGCTGCGGCGGAGAGGCGTCCTCGGCGATGTCCGGTGCTTCGAAGGCCACATGGAGATCCTCGTCGGCGTGCACGCCGGCATTCTGCAGCACGTCGGCGAGTCGGGCGCCTCGCCATTCGGCCGTCGATGTCGCACCCGCTCCCCACGGATCCTCACCCTCGATCTGGCGGATCTCGTTGAATCCCGCGCGACGGTTGCCCGCGCACTGCAGCGTCGCCACCACGGTGTGGGCCGCAAATCGGGTGGTCAAGTCGTCGAAGGTGAGGATCTGTTCCCGGGCGACCAGGCCACCGACACTGAGGCGCCAGTCGCGTTCGGCGACGCAGGGAATCTGACCGTGATTGCGCGTGTAGAAGGTATCCACTGCGGTGATGTCCGCCCCTGCCAGGGCAGACCGGGGTGGCTCGGAATTGAACGGCACGGTGCCGTGCACGATCATGTCCGCACGCTTACCCCACACGTGCCCAATCTAACGGCGCCAACAAGGCCCGCGCGCGTTGAACTCTGCGTGATCGGAAGTTTGCCGCGCTACTTCTCGGCGGCTTTGGTGACGATGTCGGCGGCCATCGTCGCGGCCTCGCCGGCAAGGTTGTATGCGCACGCCCAGGTCTCGACGGTCAGGTTAGACACCGCCGAAAGGGCGTGCTGACACCCCCAGCCGCCGGCGTCCTCCTGCTTCACCAGTTGCGTGATCATGCCCTCTTCCGAGCCGAGATCGCCGATCTCCCACAGCGAGCTGGAATCGGAATCATCCACCGCGAGCGACGTCCCTGCGCACTTCTGCCATGTCGACTTGGACTTCTCGAAGAACCTCTTCGCATGGGCGGAGTCGGGGTAGAGCGCGGCGGTCTGCTCCACCCAGTGTTCGTTGTCCTCTTCGGGTTCACGGGCCACCACGTCACGCACGGCTGTCCAGCCGCTGCCGTGGTAGACGGGTTCCTCGGCGCCGAACATCGCACCGAGGCAGTCGGGGTCGGACACCTTGTCCGACGAGTCGGTCATGTCGTCCAGCTCGCTGGTGACCTCGATCTTCTTGGTGCCCATGATCTCGTTGACCTCGTCGACGGCCAGCAGCACCCGCTTCAGCGCCGACTCGTCCAGCGGCGGCACGTCGGTCGGCACCGCATGCCCGTCACGCACCGCGGTGCCGGACACGGTGCTCACGCAGCCGGACAGCAGCATGGACACCGCGACGAGACCGACTAGACCCCGAGCCGTCATTTCTTCGGCTTGTCGCCTGCGGCGTCGGTGGACAGTGCCGCGACGAAGGCCTCCTGCGGTACGTCGACCCGGCCGATCGTCTTCATCCGCTTCTTGCCTTCCTTCTGCTTCTCCAGCAGCTTGCGCTTGCGGGTGATGTCGCCGCCGTAGCACTTCGAAAGCACGTCTTTGCGGATCGCGCGAATGTTCTCGCGGGCAATGATTTTCGAGCCGATGGCAGCCTGGACCGGAACCTCGAACTGCTGCCGTGGGATGAGCTCCTTGAGCTTGGTCGTCATCTTGTTGCCGTAGGCGGCGGCGGAGTCCTTGTGCACGATCGCGCTGAACGCGTCGACGGCCTCACCCTGCAGCAGGATGTCGACCTTCACCAGATCGGCTTCCTGCTCACCCGCCTCCTCGTAGTCGAGGCTGGCATAGCCACGGGTGCGCGACTTCAGCGAGTCGAAGAAGTCGAAGATGATCTCGCCGAGCGGCATCGTGTAGCGCAGTTCGACCCGCTCCGGCGACAGGTAGTCCATGCCACCCAGCTCCCCGCGGCGGGACTGACACAGCTCCATGATGGTGCCGATGAACTCACTCGGCGCGATGATCGTGGTCTTGACCACCGGCTCGAACACGGTGCGCACCTTGCCTTCCGGCCAGTCCGACGGGTTGGTGACGACGAGCTCGGTGCCGTCGTCCTTCTCCACCCGGTACACCACGTTGGGCGAGGTGGAGATCAGGTCCAGGTCGAACTCGCGCTCGAGCCGCTCGCGGGTGATCTCCATGTGCAGTAGCCCGAGGAAGCCGCACCGGAAGCCGAATCCGAGCGCAACCGACGTCTCCGGCTCCCAGACCAGTGCCGCGTCGTTGAGCTGCAGCCGGTCGAGCGCATCCCGCAGATCCGGATAGTCCGATCCGTCAACGGGATACAGGCCCGAGTACACCATCGGCTTCGGCTCGCGGTAGCCGGTGAGCGCCTCGGTGGCGCCGTGGCGCGCGGTCGTCACGGTGTCGCCGACCTTCGACTGGCGGACGTCCTTCACACCTGTGATGAGATAGCCCACCTCCCCGACTCCAAGGCCCGCGGACGGCTTTGGTTCGGGTGACACGATGCCGACTTCCAGCAATTCGTGGTGGGCGCCGGTGGACATCATCTTGATCCGTTCGCGCGGCAGGATCTTGCCGTCGACGACACGGACGTAGGTCACCACGCCGCGGTAGATGTCGTAGACCGAGTCGAAGATCATCGCGCGGGTCGGCGCGTCGGCGTCGCCCTGCGGCGGCGGCACCTCACGCACCACGTGGTCGAGCAGGTCGGCGACGCCATCCCCGGTCTTGCCGGACACCCGCAGCACGTCGCCGGGCTCGCAGCCGATGATGTGGGCGAGTTCGGCGGCGTAGCGGTCGGGATCCGCCGCGGGCAGGTCGATCTTGTTGAGCACCGGGATGATGTGCAGGTCGCGGTCCAGCGCGAGGTAGAGGTTCGCCAGCGTCTGCGCCTCGATGCCCTGCGCGGCGTCGACCAGCAGCACCGCACCCTCGCACGCCTCCAGCGCGCGGGACACCTCGTAGGTGAAGTCGACGTGGCCGGGCGTGTCGATGAGATGGAGCACGTAGTCGGTGCCGTCGACGTTCCACGGCAGCCGGACGTTCTGGGCCTTGATGGTGATGCCGCGTTCCCGCTCGATGTCCATCCGGTCCAGGTACTGCGCGCGCATGTCGCGGTCCGCAACCACGCCGGTCAGCTGCAGCATCCGGTCGGCCAGGGTCGACTTGCCGTGGTCGATGTGGGCGATGATGCAGAAGTTCCGAATCTGCGCCGGCGCGGTGAAGGTCTGGTCGGCGAAACTGCTTATGGGAATCTCCTGGTCAGGCGGGGCATAGCGGGCGTGCCATGCGCATCCAGGGTATCGAGCCAGCGGCACGGCGACACAATCGCGCGCATTGCGCTTCACTTATGCTGCGAACATGGCGTCGCAATGGAAGACGTTCCAGCGGTTCGCGGAGAACCTGGTGTTCAACGAGGCACCGAGGTTCATCCGCCAACTCCAGCGACCCGAAAACCTGCCGCGCGGCATTCAAGAGGGCATCAGGGCCGGCGTCGATGCGCTGTTGGGCACTCCCGACGAAGCCAGGACAGCCATCACCTCGGGCAGGCCGGTCACCAAGGACAGCGTTCCGACCGCGCAGCGGGCCCGCAAGCTGGTGTACGCGCCCGACCTCGACGGCCGCGCCGACCCTGGCGAAGTGGTGTGGACGTGGGTCGTCTACGAGGATGACCCGTCGAAGGGCAAGGACCGGCCCGTGCTGGTGGTGGGCCGCGACCGTCGTACCCTGCTCGGCCTGATGCTGTCCAGCCAGGAGCACCACAGCAGCGATCACAACTGGGTCGGTATCGGTTCGGGCTCTTGGGATTACGAGGCACGCCCCAGCTGGGTGCGTCTGGACCGGGTGCTCGACGTGCCCGAGGAGGGCATCCGCCGCGAAGGCGCGATCCTCGAGCGCGAGACGTTCGAGGTCGTCGCGATGCGGCTGCGCGCCGAATATTCGTGGAGCTGACCTACCTCGGCGCCCGCCACATCGGCCACATCTTCGGCCCGTCGGGTATCTGGATCTCGCCGATCTGCTCGAAGCCGAACCGGCTGTAGTACGGCAGCAACTGTTCCTTGCTGGCCTCCAGGTAGGCAGGCGCCCGCTCGCCGTCGCAGCGGTCGAGCCGTGAGCGCATCAGCGCCTGGCCGAAACCGGCGCCGCGGACCGTGGGGTCGCTCCCGATCACCATCAGGTACCAGTGCGGTTCCTCCGGGTGGTTTTCCTCCATGACTTTTCCGAGGGCCTGGGTCTGCCGGGCGCGTGACCGGAAGTGCCGCACCATCGTGGGCATCATCCTGAGCTCTTCCCATCGGGACGACTTCCGCTGCCCCGGCGGATCCCACAACGTCGCAGCCCCGATTTCCCCACCACGGCTTGCCACCTCGGAGCCGCCGCGTGACAGGAAATGCTGCCTGGTCAGGGTCGCGAACATCGGAGGCAGTGCCTTCGCCCTAGCCGTCTCGTCCGGCAGCATGTACATCATCACCGGATCGTCGTAGAACGCGCGGGCCAGCACCTTCGACAACTCGCCGACGTCGGCCCGTGCCGTGGGCCGCACGTCGATGTCAACCACGGGTGATGTAGTCCTGCAGCGCCCGCTGCTCGGACTCCAGCTCCTCCATCCGCTGCTTCACGATGTCGCCGATGCTGACGATGCCGACCAGCCGGTTGTTCTCGACCACAGGAATGTGCCGCACCCGCTTCTTGGTCATCAGAACGCTCAGGTGGTCGACCGTGTCGGTCGGCGTGCACGTCGCGACCATCGTCGTCATGATCTCCGAAACCGGCCGTCTGAGCAGGTCACCGCCGTGTTCGTGCAGTTTGCGCACCACGTCGCGCTCCGAGACGATGCCGACGACGCCGTCGGTGGACACCACCACCATGGCGCCGATGTTGTGCAGGGACAGCTCGTTGAGCAGCCCGGACACCGAGGTCTCCGGCGTGATCGTCGCCACCGTGGCGCCCTTGGTCCGCAACACGTCCGCGATTCGCATCGTCGCCTCCATCGTGACCGAGTTCACACAAGGTTAGGTCGAAGTCGGTCGGGGCGGAAGCAGCTTCGCCGGAACAGGCGCCGGTCGGTGTCGGTTGGACGATCGTGAAACCGTCGCCGACTCAAGGAATGAAAGCATGACTCCCACGCCCGATTACTGGTCAGAGGCCGAAACCTATCCTGAACTGCACAGATACCCCTTTTCTGCCTAATTCCGTATAAGTGCGTCTGTGTCCAGTTTGTGTCCACGGCGTGTCCACGCTAAGAGGGGGCCTTGAATCGGAGACACGGGCAGGGACCCTCGCCCCTCATGACGGCACGGCAGTGGTGCTCACTGTCGGCATGGGCAATGGCAGGGTGGCCGCACTCACACATAGCCATGTGCTCAGTAGTCATGTTTTACCCCCTTCCTGTGGGCCAGGTTGTCGATCCTGCCACTGCAGGGGCGCGTCTGCGTCAGGGCTGCGCGGGCGGGGTCACCGGACTGATGGGCTGCGCTGCTTCCGCCGGGGCGTAACCTGCATAGATATGGGGTGATGAGGAGTTTTGATGATGGCTGATCGCGTCATGAGGGGCAGTCGCCTCGGAGCCGTGAGCTACGAGACCGACCGCAACCATGATCTAGCGCCACGTCAAATAGCGCGGTACCGCACCAAGAACGGCGAGGAGTTCGACATGCCCTTCGCCCACGACGCCGAGATCCCCGACACCTGGCTGTGCCGCAACGGCATGGAGGGCACCCTGATCGAGGGTGGTGGCCTGGCCGAACCCAAGAAGGTCAAGGTGCCGCGCACGCACTGGGACATGCTGCGGGAACGCCGCTCGATCGAGGAACTCGAGGAACTGCTCAAGGAACGCCTCGAGATCATCAAGTCACGCCGCCGCCGCAGCTAGCTTAGCTACCGACCGGGGTCACGAAGCTCGACCAGTACCGGGACCTCTGACTGACTGATTGAAAGATCCGATCTGATGACCCAGAAGATTTGTTTTGATTGCTTCCATAAGTTGTTTCCTGACAAGCCAATTCGGAAGGTTACGTTGGGTCGGCAATGTGTTGTGTGCAAAGCGCAAACGGATCGAACGGAACAGATGATTCCTGTTGACGCAGAGGATATTCCTGGAGCGACGGCGCTCATCTGGGCACGATTGGCGACTTGGTCCATTGGGGCCACGCCATCTGCAATGACCTAGGGAACGGAACCCCAGCGGCAACGGAAGCCGCATAGCCGCGTTTGCGCGGGCAAACTGCGACTCGCGGCGGCACAGGAATCCATCGCCGCGGACTGGACTACTGCTATGGCTGTCGCTGGCTGAGGTCTTGGCTGTCGTTTCTAGCGAATCTGCGAAGCACCCTTTAACGCGGCTTGGCATTCCCCCGAGACCGTGGAGGCATCAGCTATAAGGAGTAGCGATGTCAGAGAAACGGAAGAAGTACGACCGGGAGTTCCGTGAGGGGGCTGTTCGGATTGTGCGGGAGACGGGTAAGCCGATCGCCCAGGTCGCGCGGGACCTGGGGATCCACGAGGGCACTCTGGGCAACTGGGTTGCCCGGGACCGCGAGGCCCGCGAGGGCCGGGGCGAGTTGACCCGCGACGACGTCGAGGAGCTCAAACGTCTGCGCAGCGAGAACGCTGAGTTGCGGATGGAGCGTGATGTCCTCAAGCGATCAGTGGTCCTGTGGGTGAAGGAGGCGACGAAGTGAGCGTGGCACGTTTCATTGCCGACCAGAGGACCAAATACCATGTGCCTCATACGATTACGTGCGTGCTGTTGGGTGTCAGCGTGTCGTGGTTCTACAAGTGGATCACCCGTGCTGACAGCACCGATGGGTTGCATACCGACACCGATCGGCGCCGCGCGCAGCGCGATACCGCAGTCGCCGCGGCGTTCACGGCGGCCAAGGGGCTGCATGGTTCGCCGCGGCTGATCGCTGACCTGCGCGATCTGGGTTGGGAAGTGTCGGAAAAGACGGTGGCCGACTCGATGCGCCGCCAGGGTTTGGTGGCGCGCCGCATCAAGCGCCGTAATGGGCTCACCAAGCAGGACAAGACGGCACCGAAGTTTCCCGACCTGGTCAAACGAGACTTCTCCGCGGCTGCGCCGAACCGGAAATGGGTCGGTGACATGACCGAGATCCCCACTGAGTCCGGGCAGAAACTGTATCTGGCGACCGTGATCGACCTCTATAGCCGCCGGCTGCTGGGGGCGGCCATGGGCCTGCACCCGGACGCCGACTTGGCGTGTGCGGCGATCAAAATGGCCGTGGCCGCGCGCGGCGGCCGGCAAGCGATCTGGCGGGATGAGGAGTCCGAGCGGGTCATATTCCATACCGACCGCGGTAGCACCTATACCGCAAACGCGTTCACCAAGCTGTGCTGGCAGTTGGGGATTCGGCAGTCGATGGGCCGGGTCGGATCGTGTTTCGACAATGCTGCCGCGGAGGCGTTCTTCTCCTCGTTGGAATGGGAAGTGCTGTCCCGCAATCGTTTCCGTGATACCATCCATGCGCAGGCTGTGGTCATCGACTGGTGCTACACCTTCTACAATCACCAACGCCGACACAGCGCCGCCGACGGGCTATCGCCCGTCAACTACGAGATCAGGGAATCCAAGACCAAGCCGGAAGCGGCATAGGAAACCCTCCACGATTTCGGGGGAACCACAGCTCGACCCCGCTTATCGGAAGCAGGGACGCTTAATGGCCGCGTAGGAAGAAGCCCGTGCGGTTGTCGCACGCTGAGCTTTGCTGAAGCGGCCCAGCGTCCCGCTGCCCCATGTGGGGGGCACCCGTGCCAGATCATCCTGGCTCTCCCGATCCGGGATACCTAGACGAAACGACAACGCCCAGGGTGCTGCCATCGACGCTGTTGGTGGCGGCTTTTAAGGTTTTTGCTCTCTGGACGTGTATGCGGCTGTAGTGTCGCCCAATGCAACTGGGGGGTTTAGCTGAGGGTTAGCTGGGAACCGGAACCGCCGAAGTGGCCGGGAAGGGCCGTGTCAAAACGGCCAATCCACCAATTGGAACGCCTGCGGGCGTATGAGCGAGATAAGGAATCAATGAAGAAGGAACTCGCGGCAGCCATCAGCGTCGCTGCCGCCGCTCTAGGTACCAGCGTCGTACTCTGCCCGTCTGCGGTTGCTGATACAGCTTGCCCCTACGACATGAGCACCGCAGCGGGGCAACAGGCCTTGACCGATGCAACTGTTGCCGCTTCCAACCAAGTCAGGAGCGACGAGGCGTCATACGGCCCGGCAGGTAACCAGGCCCTAGCCGATAAAGACCTTCAAATTCAAGCAGACAACAGCCGCGTGATACTTGCTTGTTCAGGGAAATCGTCACCGGCATCCTCACAGGCCTTGGCCAATGCAGACCAAATGGTTGCAAACGACCAAGCCGTTGCGAAACAGCAGGCTGACGAACAGGCAGCTATGAACGCACCGCCGCCACCAGCATTCGATTTTGGTGACCCACACCAGGCGAACAACAATGGGGCGTGCCGAAACCTCAACAACATGTACACGACAGGAATAGGTGGCGTCCTAACCGCTGGTGGAGATCTCGTCGGGGCAGTCACCGACAAACCTGGACCCAGTACACCCGAAGGCATGACGCTACTCGGATGCGGAGCTAGTGACCTCATAAACGACGCTGTCAATCCGACCCCAGATAACATGGGAGACACGGGGTTTGCTGCTTGCCAAGCGGCGGTGGACTTCGCCCCCCCTGCCGTCGGTGCACTTGCCTCCCTACCAGGTGTTCATCCATGCGGCAATTAGTTCGCAGTCTTGGTGCTTGGGGCGTCGCGCCCGTTAAACAGGCCAAACGTGGTGCGCGGGTACCCCACAGAGACATGGTGTCGAGGTCTCCGAATACCAGCCGGGCGCGAGAGGTTTACCCCCTCAAGCTCAAGTTATCGTGACGTTCAATTGTTGTGACTTCTGCACGAACTGTGCCGCGGGATCAGAAGAGTTGATGTTCACGACCAATTGACCTGCGCCAGGCGCCGACCCTTGCCCCTGCACCGTGATATTTGCTGTCGCCTTCGAGCCAAATTGTCCGACGGTGCAGTGAACCGATGAAGTGCCGCCGGCATAGTTGTTGACCGTGCAATCAAAGCCGCCGGAGGGCCCGGGCTGGCCGGCCTGCTGCAGGTTGCCATTGAAGCTGATGAACAGCTCGACCGGCGCGCTAACATCCCCCGGATTGCTGACGGTCACCGTGTAGGTGCCGGTCATTCCGGCTTGCAACGTGGTGGGGCCGGTGGCGTTGACGCCCAAGCGGGCAGCAGCTGTTTGCGCCGGAGCCGGAGCCGGAGCCGGAGCCGGAGCATCATTGCACTCGAGCGGACGCGTGGAGTCCCAGCTTCCCGTACCGGTGCCGACGCGACCAACGTGCACGAGGCCGTCGTCATCCACATTGCCGGCATAAGTTTCCATGACATTCTCGTTATAGGTTATGGTGAAGGAGACAAGGATTAAGCTGTTGTAGCTGTTCGTATAGATGCCGCCGCTCGTGACGCTCCCCACGTACTTTCCGTTGAGAAGGACCCTCCCCGCGGCATTTGCTCCGTGGTGTGTGGTGATGACATACGTTTCCCCATTGATTTGGATGGGCCAATCCCCATCAGGGAAGCTGTACTGACTGCAGGCCGGGGCAAGAGGGAACGGCAGCATCGGGTGCGCCTGCGCGGGCGGTGAGACCGTGAGGAACCCCACTGCGCTTAATGCCGTTGCAGCGGCGAGCCACTGGGATCTGTTCAAGATGGTTAACTGCGACATCGGAATTCTTTCGATTGCTGGGTTGAGCGTGGTAATGGCCCGAGTCCGTAGAACTCGAGGTCGCGGCCTGATGACCATCAATTACAGACTGTGCTCCTGTAAGAGCACCAAATAGGGCTTTTTGCTCAGATTGCCGTACCGACAGCACACCCAGCCCGAGCTTCGCTACCCTCACCACAGCAGCACCCGAACATGGGGAATTACGTGACAGCCACCCCTGGGGAAATACACGCGACGGCCCGACAACAAACATTGCGTGGCCACTGCGGTCATTCGTGAAGCGAGTTCCGCTGCCGGTGGCTTGGATGGTTCAACTCATGGCCCGTCGAGAAAAAGGCCAGACGGCTGGCAGCCCGTTAAAAAGCACAAAAAAAGACACAAGGCATCTCAATTCATTCCCGGCCCTATTCCCGTCCCCCATTGTTCATATCCGCTGCTCGGCGTTCTGGAACGTTCAGTCCAGATACAGGATGGAATCAAAAAACGGCAACATAACACCATTTTGAGATTGGGTGGGCGGAAGGCCAGGGGAAACCCTGAGGAGAACGCGGCCCCAGGCAAAGGACCCGACCCTCCGCGCCACGACTTACACGTTGCGCACAGGACTCTTCGTAGGCGTTAGCTGGGCTAACCGGCACATTGTGCGCGGTTCGCTCAAGTCTGCTGCCGCATTTGCCGCACATGGGCCTAGAGCCGACCTGCACAGAACCCGGCCTGTACACCACGGCAAAGCAGGCCGACACGCGGCAAGTTCGTCTGAGCCCCTATCCTTGGCCTTTCACCTGGGCGGGCAAGACCGTCTTCCACCACTTGAACAGGTCCTCAAGGTTGTCCCCCTCGGCCCACCCAGCGAATTTTGGAACATTGACCACCCAGATGACCGTGGGCGGCGCATCACCGCACGCATAGGCCCCCAGCTGAGTCCCATCAGGGGTCTGGATATAGGCGGGGTTAGTCGATTTCCCCCCAGGGCACGAGGCGTGGATGTCCTTCAGGTCATTGTCATAGAAGGCCTGGAAACTGTTCGCCGTCGCCTGGGGAGACTGATACAGCCCATATACCGCCTGAGGATGTCCCGAGTTCCGTGGAACTGTGGTGGCGGTCCGGTGAGCATCAGGCTGCGCTCACCTCGTCATTGTGCACGACGGCTCCGACACGTTCGGCGACTTCGCGTTCGAGAGCTGCTCGGAGTGACGGTAGGTGCAGGTGGCCGTTGACGCGGCGGAATTGCTTGCCGGCCTCGATCATCCCGGCGGCGCACCAGCGCAGCGCCATCTGCCCGTCGCGCCAGCGTTTGACGTTGGCGGCGTGGTCGCGGCAAACCGAGATCATCGACTCGATGCAGTTGGTTGAGCGCAGCGTCCGCGCCAGCGTGGGCGGAACATTCAGACGCAGCACCGTGAGGGTCTCGTTGAGGCCCTCACGCAGGCTGGCCGCCGCCCCGGGGTGGGTGCGGTCGAGTTCTTTGGCTAGGGCCAGCAGCGCGGCCTCGGCCTCCAGCGCGGAGCCGGCGTGGTAGGCGTCGGTCATCTTGCTCCCCACACTGCTGCGAAGTCGTTGCGGCAGATGGTCTTTCACATTCCGAATCCTTATGCAGTTGGCAGCGCTGGATGACCGGGTGATCGAGCACGTCGAGCACCGCCTTGCGCAGGGCCTTGGAGCCGTCCAGGCCGACCAGCATCGGTCGGGTCACGTTCAGGCCCCGCCCACGCAGGTTCACCAGCAGGTCGGTGACCAGCGTGGCGTTCTCGGTCGAGCCCTCCACCAGAGCCAGCGGATGCTTGACCCCGTCGATACCGATGCCCATGGCGACGATGCAGCAGGATTCGGCGAAGTGCACCCCGTCGATCATCAGCGCCACCAGATCCAGCCCGGACAGATCTCGCGAAAGCAGCTCGGCCAGAGCGGTTTCGGTCATCGCCACGAACCGGCGGGAGACCGCCGACTTGCTTGTCGCCGAAGACTTTTCAGTGACCGCCTCACCGACCGGCTCGAGCCCGACCGGGTAGCGCCGCGCCGAGAGCCCGGCCAGCATCTTCTCCATCGCCATCTTGCCCAAGATCTCCGTCGAGCTGAACAACTCATACGAGGCGATCGGCAGCTCACCAGCACCGCCCGCGGCCCGCACCCGCGGGCGCGTCACCGGCACCCGGCGCCCACCCAGGGTCACCGACCCGCACTCCCGGCCGTGCCGCACCGCGGTGCGCGCCGGGTCGTGGCGGCCCTTCGGGCCCGCCAACGCGGTCACGTCGGCCTCCATCAACGCGTGCATCACCTGCAGGCCGGCGCCGACGGCCAAGGCCAGCAGGCCCTCGCCCATGTTCTCGGCGATCTCGGTCATCGCCACACTGACCCGCTCCGGGATGGCGGTCGCATCCACGGACTGGATCTGGCTACTCTTCTTCACGGCGGTCCCCTTGCTGTCGGAGTTCTTTGGCGGAACGCCCGACACCTACCACACGGCAGGTCTCGAGCGGGGGACCGCCACCCCAAGTTCTACGAGACCCGGGACAACCTCTACCGCCTGCTTCGGTCCACCAGGCAAGGAGTTGGGACCACATCGCAGACGGGCCAACCCCTTGGTATCTATCGGTTGACACGAGTCGGGGCCATACCCAGGTGGCACGATAGCTATCAGGTCGTCCATGGGCTCGGCGCTAGCCGTAGGAGCCACACCGAGAGCGGCTCTTGGTCCAAAGGATGCTGGGGCACAAGAGCGCGGCCATGACACTCGACATCTATGCCGATTTGTTCGACTCCGATATTGATGCTGTGGCAGAGAATGTGTCCAATCTGTGGCCAGGGGGGCCAGCAGACCGGGTCCACCGCCAAGAAAACACCCTGACCAGGGGATATGTCGGGGCAGAGGGACTCTCATCATGGCAATTCGTGTGAGCATGACTAACAAACCCGCCGAGGTGCCCACCGTCACGCTGGGCGACGAATTGAAGGTCAGTGCAATCGGTTTCGGGGCAATGGCGCTGACACCGGTATATGGCGAGGTAGACGACACCGAATCGCTGGCTACGCTGCACCGCTGCATCGACCTTGGCGTGACGTTCATCGACACCGCGAACGTGTACGGGGGCGGAAACAACGAGCGGCTGATCTCCAAGCTGCTCGCCGACCGTCGCGACGAGGTCACCCTGGCCACCAAGTTCGGAATCAAGTCCAATCCGGTCGACCGTGCGATCGGACAACTGGAATCCCGCGGGGACGCGGCCTATGTGCAGCAGTGCATCGACGAGAGTCTCTCGCGGTTGGACACCGACGTCGTCGATCTCTACTACATGCATCGCCGCGACTCGTCGGTGCCGATCGAGGAGACCGTCGGCGCGATGGCCGAGCTGGTGACCGCGGGCAAGGTACGCCACCTGGGGTTGTCGGAGGTGACCGCCGACGAGCTACGAGCCGCGGTCGCGGTGCACCCGATCGCAGCGGTACAGAGCGAGTGGTCGATCTGGAGCCGTGATGTCGAGCGCAACGTGGTGCCCGCGGCCGCCGAACTGGGCGTGGGTTTCGTTCCGTACTCGCCGTTGGGACGGGGCTTTCTCACCGGAACGGTGCGGTCGGTCGCCGACCTTTCGTCGGAGAACGACTTCCGTCGGAATTTTCCCCGGTTCGCCGAGGGCGCACTCGAAGCCAACCTCGCGGTTGTGGACGTCGTGACGTCGGCCGCCGAGGCGGTGGACGCGACGGCAGCCCAGGTTGCGTTGGCGTGGCTGAGATACCGCGCCGAAGCCCTTGGTGTGGCGTCGGTGCCGATTCCGGGCACGCGCAGGGCCGCCCGCGTCGAGGAGAACCTCGGGTCGCTGTCGGTGAAGCTGGGTGCAGATCAGCTCGCCGCGCTGGATGCTGCCGCAGATGTGGTGTCCGGGAACAGGTTCGCGAACATGGGCTGGGTGTCGGCGGGACGCGAATAGCCGTGACGGTGACCGAAGCGTCGCGTAGGAGCCGATTTCCGGCGATATGCCCCGACCGCAGCCCGTCGGCGGGTTAGGTATTGACTCATGATCGAGGTCACCCTGCTCGGTACCGGCAGCCCCATGGTCGATCCCAACCGCGCGGGACCGTCGACGTTGGTGCGCACGGGAGACCAGACGTTCCTGGTGGACTGCGGCCGCGGCGCGCTGATGCGGGCTGCGGCGGCCGGTGTCGGCGCCGCCAACATCACTGCCCTGCTGCTGACGCATCTGCACAGCGACCACATCACCGATCTGTCCGACGTCATCACGACGAGGTGGGTCACCACGTTCACCCGATCGCCGCTCCGGGTGATCGGTCCGCCCGGAACCGCGGCGGTCGTCGACGCGACGCTGGACGCACTGGCCCCGGACATCAGCTACCGGATCGCCCATCACGCCGACATCACCGAACCACCGACCGTCGAGGTCGAGGAGGTGACCGAGGGGGTGGTGTGGGCCCTCGACGGCGTGCACATCTCGGTGGCGCCGACCGATCATCGACCGGTTGAGCCGACGATCGGATTTCGGGTCGAGTTCGAGGGAGCCTCGGTGGTCCTTGCCGGCGACACCGTCCCGTGCGCGAGTCTCGACGCACTGTGCGCCGGTGCGGGTGCGCTGGTGCACACCGTGATCCGCAAGGATCTCGTCGAGCAGATGCCGGTGCAACGCATCAGGGACATCCTCGACTACCACTCGTCGGTCGAGGAGGCGGCGGCCACCGCCGAGCGCGCCGGTGTGGGCATCCTGATCCTCACCCACTACGTGCCCGGCATCGCGCCCGGTCAAGAAGACGACTGGCGCGCACTGGCGGCTTCGGCGTTCAGCAGGCAGATCGAACTCGGCGACGATCTGCTCCGGGTCGAGGTGCACCCCGGTGTGTGCGGAGCACGCGGCGGGGGCTAAGCCACAAGGGCGCGCAGCGCTTCTGCGGCGTGCGGATGTGTCATCACCGTGAAGTGGTCGGCGTCGACGTCGGTGACGGTGAGCGACGAGACAGTCGAGGAAGTCCGCGCGCTAAGC
This sequence comes from uncultured Actinomycetota bacterium, assembly GCA_963813275.1. Classification (GTDB taxonomy): domain Bacteria; phylum Actinomycetota; class Actinomycetes; order Mycobacteriales; family Mycobacteriaceae; genus Mycobacterium. Next base: position 2,846,691 of record CAWEYH010000014.1, read on the forward strand.
CAACCGGGTGATCTCGACGACGACGTCGAGGTCGGTCGATCCCTCACCCGAGTAGATGCCCTTCAGCGGCGAGACGTCCGAGTAGTCCCGTCCCACACCGACACTGATGTACTGCTCGTTGATGTCGGTGTCATTCGTCGGGTCGTAATTCCACCAGCCGCCGGTCCACGCCTGAATCCACGCGTGGCTCTGACCGTCGATGGTGTCGCCCACCTCCGCTTCCCGATTCGGATGCAGATAGCCCGACACATATCGGGCCGGAATTCCCATGCCGCGCAACAGGATCAACGTCAGATGAGCAAAGTCCTGGCAAACGCCCTTTCCCTCCCGATGAGCATCGAGCCCAGAGGAGTGCACGCCAGTGGTGCCAGGCACGTATTCCAGCTCGCTGTGCACCCAGTTGGCGGCGGCGGTCACCGCCTCCTGCGGGTCATGGTCTTTCGCGATCTTCTGCCCCACCCTGACGATGCGCTTACTCGTCGGCGTGTAGTGCGTCGGACTGAGCACTTCGTCGAATCGGTCGATAACCGCTTCCGAGCTCAGGTCGTCCCAGCCGACCGTCTCCTCGGGCATCTCTCCGCTGTCGGTTTCGACGACGGATGACGATGTGACCTCGAGTTCGGTGTGCGGGGCGTGCAGGTCGAAGGACGTCACCGCGGTGCCCCAGTAGTCGACATAGCGGTAGGAGCGCGTCGCGGGAACCGTCTCGACGCGGTTGAGGATGACGTTCTGCCGGGAGTCCGACCGCGGCGTCAGGCGTGCTTCGTTGAACGAGGCGGTCACCGGTGACTTGTACGCGTAGCCGGTCGAGTGCACCACCCGCAGGCGCCACATCTACAGCTCACCTTCCTCGATGACCAGCGAACCGTTGCGTCCCGCGTCGGTCCACGCCACCCATGGCGCGGAGTGGAAGTACTCCAGCGCCAGAGCTTCTCCGACGTCGCTGCACGTCTTCTGCATCCCGGCCAGACGTTCTTCGAGTGATTCCAGCAGCACCCCCTGGCGGAGGAACTCCAGCTCGCTGCGCGCCCGGCCGAGCAGTCGTTGAGCTTCGGCGGTGGCGCCGACCCGGTTGAGCGCACGGTGGTGCAGTTCGTCGAGGCTGTGCTCGGCCAGCCGCAGCGAGTAGAACACCGAACGAGGGAACAGCCGGTCCAGCAGCATGAACTCGACGACGCGGCCGGCGTCGAGCACGCCGCGATAGGTGCGCAGGTAGGTGTCGTGTGCACCCGCCGAGCGCAGCACCGTCACCCACGCGGGCGACGACGCGCTGTCGCCGACGCGGGAAAGCAGCAGCCGCACCGTCATGTCGACGCGCTCGATGGCGCGGCCGAGCACCATGAACCGATAGCCGTCGTCTCGGGACAGCGTCGAGTCGGCGAGCCCGGCGAACATCGCGGCACGGCCCTCGACGAAGGACAAGAACTCGGCGGGCCCGAGACGCTTGGCGGCTCGCTCACGTTCGGACAACGCGTTGTACGTGGTGTTGAGGCACTCCCAAATTTCGGTGGACGTGACTTCTCTTGCACCCCTTGCATTCTCGCGTGCAGCCGAGATCGACTCGACGATCGAGCAGCCACCCTGGGTGTCGCGGCTGAATGCGACCAGGTCGGTCAACGACCACACGTCGAGCGCCTGTTGCGGCGGATCGATGCCAAGCACCCGCAGCAGCGTCCGCGACGCCTGATCGGGGTCGACGCTGGAGTCCTCGAGCAGTTGATGGACCGTGACGTCGAGGATGCGGGCCGTGTCGTCGGCGCGTTCGACGTAGCGGCCGATCCAGTACAGCGATTCGGCGTTGCGGGCGAGCATCAGCGCATCACCTGCTGCTGCTGTTGCTGCTGCTGGCTCTGGCCCGGGCCCGACGATTGAGACTGCTGTTGTTGCTGCTGGGACGAGTCGCCGTTCTTGTCGGCCTTCGCACCCTTGGGCGCCTTGGGCAGCTTGCGGACCACCTCGGCGGCTGCCAGTTCGCGGTCGGCCACCGACGCCCGCGACGCCAGCACCCAGGTGTCCTTCGACCCGCCACCCTGGCTGGAGTTGACCACCAGGGAGCCCTCCGGCAGCGCAACGCGCGTCAGGCCGCCGGGCAGCACCCACACGTCGTCGCCGTCGTTCACCGCGAACGGACGAAGGTCCACGTGGCGCGGTGCGAGCTTGTCGTCGATCTGGGTCGGCACGGTCGACAGCTGCACGACCGGCTGGGCGATCCACCCGCGCGGGTCATTACGGATCTTCTTGCTGATCGCCGCGAGTTCCTTCTCCGACGCGTCGGGACCGAACACGATGCCGTAGCCGCCGGATCCCTCGACGGGTTTGATGACCAGTTCGTCGACGCGGTCGAGCACCTCATCGCGCTCGTCGTCGAGCCAGCACCGGTAGGTGTCGACGTTGGCCACCAAGGGCTTCTCGCCGAGGTAGTACTCGATGATCGTGGGCACGTAGGTGTAGACGAGCTTGTCGTCGCCGACGCCGTTGCCGACTGCGCTGGAGATGACCACATTGCCCGCCCGTGCGGCGTTCAGGACGCCTGCGACGCCGAGCACCGAGGCGGGGTTGAACTGCATCGGATCCAGAAAGGCGTCGTCGATGCGCCGGTAGATGACGTCCACCTGGCGCTCACCCTCGGTGGTTCGCATGTACACGGTGTTGTCGCGGCAGAACAGGTCGCGGCCCTCGACCAGCTCGACGCCCATCTGCCGGGCCAGCAGCGAATGCTCGAAGTACGCCGAGTTGTAGACGCCCGGCGTCAGCACGACCACCGTCGGGTCGGCCTCGTTCGATGCCGCGGCGTTGCGAAGCGCCCGCAACAGGTGCGACGAGTAGTCGCCGACCGCGCGGACCCGGTGGGTTGCAAAGAGATTCGGGAAGACGCGCGCCATGGTGCGGCGGTTCTCCATCACATACGAGACCCCCGACGGCGAGCGCAGGTTGTCCTCCAGCACCCGGAAGTTGCCCTGCGCATCGCGCACCAGATCGATCCCCGCGACGTGGATGCGCACGCCGTTGGGCGGGATGATGCCCGCGGCCTCGCGGTGGAAATGCTCACAGGAGGTGATCAGCCGCCGCGGGATGACGCCGTCGCGCAGGATCTCCTGCTCGCCGTAGATGTCGTCGAGGTACATCTCGAGCGCCTTCACGCGCTGCCGAATGCCCTTCTCCAGGCGCGACCATTCGGCGGCCGAGATCACCCTCGGCACCAGGTCGAGCGGGAACGGGCGTTCCTGGCCCGACAGCGAGAAGGTGATGCCCTGGTCGACGAAGGCGCGGCCGAGCGCGTCGTTGCGCGCTGCCAGTTCGGAGGCGTCGGACGGCGCGAGTTCGGCGAAGATGCCCTTGTACGGCCCGCGGACGTTGCCCTGAGCGTCGAACATCTCGTCGAACGCCATGGCATAGCTGCCCAGGTCGTTGTAGCCGTCGAAGATTCCGTCGTAGCGCGCGGTACGGCGGCCATTGGCGCGTGCGGACTTAGCGGTCTCGGACGGCAATGTACGAAGGCTCACCGTTGACATGCTGCCCCAACTGCCCCGTTTCCGCAGGCCAGTGGCTTCCGGATATTGGGCACTTTGGGCATTTACCCGCTTCGCTGGTAATCTGAACCCTCGCTGCCCGCTGGTCGGGCGCCAAGACTCTTGCAACCCCAACGAAAGATTTACGAAGGAATTAGCGCGTGGCCAACATCAAGTCGAAGGAAAAGCGCATCCGCACCAACGAGCTTGCCCGACTGCGTAACCAGTCAGTGAAGTCCTCACTGCGCACGGCCGTCCGCTCGTTCCGTGAGGCTGCCGAGGCAGGCGAGAAGGACAAGGCCGCCGAGTTGCTGGAGTCGACCAGCCGCAAGCTGGACAAGGCCGCCAGCAAGGGCGTGATCCACAAGAACCAGGCGGCGAACAAGAAGTCCGCGCTCGCCAGGGCCTTCAACAAGCTCTGATCTACCGGTCGTCCGCGACCAATTCGGCCACCCGCCGCACCGCTGATTCCAACGCGTAGTCGGCGTCCGCCGCCGCGCCCTTGACGTCGGCATTCAGCGCAGCCACCAGCTGCATAGCCTTCGCGACCGATTCCCGCGACCAGCGTCGCGCCTGCTTCTGCGCCTTCTGTACCCGCCACGGCGGCATGCCGAGCTCGGAGGCCAGCCGGTATGGGTCGCCCGACAGCGGGCCGACCTTGGCGATGGTGTGGACGGCTTCGGCAAGCGCGTCGGCCAGCACGACCTGCGGCTCGCCGCTCATCATCGCCCAGCGCAACGCTTCAGCGGCGCCCGCGACGTCACCGACCACCGCCTTGTCGGCGATATCGAAGCCCTTCACCTCCGCCTTGCCGCTGTGATAGCGGCGCACCGCGGCCGCATCGACGTTTCCGCCGGTGTCGGCGACCAGCTGCGAGCAGGCCGACGCGAGTTCACGGAGGTCAGATCCGACCGCGTCGAGGACGGCCGTGACGGTGTCGTCGGAAACCTTGACCTTCAACGAGCGGAACTCGCCGCGCACGAAGTCGGCCCGCTCGGAGGCCTTGGTGATCCTGGCGCAGGCGTGCACCTCTGCGCCGAGGTCCCTCAGCTGGCCGGCCAGCGCCTTGGCGCGCCCTCCGCCGGAATGCACGACGACGAGCAGCGTCCCGTCCGGGAGGTCCGCGGCTGCGGACTCGATGAGCGCGACGGCCTCCTTGCCGGCTTCGGCGGCGGATTCCAGCACCACCACCCGCTCGTCGGCGAACAGCGACGGGCTCAGCAGCTCGGCGAGCTCGGCGGTGCTGACCTCACCGGCACGCATGCGATTGACGGGGACGTCGTTGGTGCCCGCCTGCTTACGCGCACTGCGCAGTACCGTCGGCGACCGCGCGCTCGACAAGGAGTTCCTCGTCACCGAGAATCAGATGCAATTCCGGGACTGATGGGGTCACCACCCGATCGTGTCATGCCGCCCCGACAGCCGGGTCCTTCGCCACCGCATCAACAGGCCAGCCGCCACTGCGACCGCGGCGACGGTGAACGCGCCGAGCCCTCCCCCAGGCACCGGCACCGATGCGCCGGGAACGGCGGCCGCCCAGCGGGCGACTCGCGAGAGCCACCACAATTCCGGACCGGTGAACCGGATCAACAGCTCGGCGCCCGCCGGCCATATCGCTGACAGCGCCGCCGCCGCGGTGCCGATCACGGTGATCGGGGCGATCACTCCCGCAGCCGCCAGATTTGCGGCGACGGCCACCACGCTGAACCTGCCCGAGATCGCCGCCACCAGCGGCGCCGTCACGAGTTGAGCGGCGATGGCCACACTCACCGCGTCGGCGAGCGGCTTGGGCCAGCCACGGGCGGCCAACCGCCGCGACCACAGCGGTGCGACGACAATCAGCGCGGCGGTCGCCGACACCGACAACGCGAACCCGATGTCGACGGCGAGTTCCGGCGCGCCGATCATCAGCGCGATGACCGAGGCCGACAGCGCCGGAATCGCCTGCCTGCGGCGGTGCGACGCCACCGCCAGTAGCGTGATGGCCCCCATCACCGCCGCCCGCAGCACGCTCGCCGACGGTTGGACGACGATGACGAACGCCACCAGCGCAAGCGCAGCCACTGCGACGGCGACCCGAGGACCGACCAGACCCGCGGCCAGAAGCACCGCCCCGCAGACGATCGTCACGTTCGCACCCGACACCGCCGTGAGATGGGTGAGCCCTGAAGTCCGGAACTCCTCAGTGGTTTGAGGAGTCAGCGCCGAGGTGTCGCCGAGTACGAGCGCGGGCAGCATCGCCGCCTGGTCGGCGGGCAACGCCGTCCTGGCCGCGGCGGCGAACGCGGTGCGCACCCGTTGCGCCGCACGCTGAATGGGTGCGGCCTCGCCCAGCGTCGCCTCACCGGTCGCCGACAGAACAGCGACCGTGAGATCGCGGCGGGTCGGCCTGGTGATCCGGGCGTGGAATGCGGCAGGACGGCCCGCAGTCAGGTCGGTGAACCCGCCGACGGATGTGAAAACAACCACCCGACCCGACATTTCGTCAGAGTCGACGGCCTGAAGCGATCCGCGAAACATCATCCTGCCGCCGCCCAGCGACCGCGGCGTCTCGGTCGGCGTGACGATGACGGTGGCGACACCGCCGTATCGGTTGACGATCGGATGGTGTCGCGCGTGGTCGACGCGGAGCTGTATCGCGAGTGCGAAGCCGAGTCCCGCGACGGCCACCGCGACCGTGCCTGCCGCGGTCATCCTCACGCCGGTCCCGGCTTCAGGGCGTGCGCTTCTCCACCACACGGACGCCGTTGCGGCGATGGCCACCAGCAGCGCCGCGACGACACCGGTGGCCGACCACAGAATTCCGGCTGCGGTAACCGCCCAGCTCGTCAGCGCCGCGGGTACGAGGCGCAGGTCCAGGCGGGGCTCGCGGCCGTCCACGGTCGTCACACATGAACCTGGGCTCGCAGCTTCTCCAGGCGCGCGGGACCGATGCCGTCGACATCGGCGAGCTGGTCGACATTGGTGAACGATCCGTTGGCGTCACGCCACGCAATGATCGCGGCCGCGGTCACCGGACCAACCCCGGGCAGGGCATCGAGTTGTTCGACGGTCGCGGTGTTCAGGTCGACCGAATCGCCAGGCGCCGGGGCACTTCCAGTGGCCTCTGGGCCGGCCGAGGGTTCGGCCGCGCTCGGCTCGGATGCCACCGAGCTGCCCATCGTCGTCGGTTCGCCGGGCAAAGCAGCGATGCCGACGATGATCTGCTCACCGTCTGCGACTCGGCGAGCCATGTTCAGACCGATCAGGTCGGCGCCGTCCAGCGCTCCCCCGGCAGCACTGAGTGCGTCGGCGATCCGCGCGCCGGGGGCCAGGGTCACCAGGCCCGGCTTGTGCACGAGGCCGACCACACTCACGATGACCGGCCCTTCGGGCGCGGGCGCGTCCGCCGAAGGCCTGGCGCTGGCCGATGAAACCATCTCCACCGGAGGAAGTTTGGCCGACACCACTGGCGGAGTCTTGTCCCGCAGCAATGTGAACACGGTGACCAACACGGCCACCACGCCGACGGCTCCAAGCACGATCGCGCCGGCGCGACCGGGATCGGCGCGGACGGCCGCCAGCCACCCCGTGTCACCGGTCTTCGCATCGGGCAGCCAACGCGACAGTGCGGCATCGGGTTTGCCTTCCCCGCCATCCGATTCGGAATCGGCGTCGGCCTCTGCACCGAGCCTGCGGTGAAGCCGCTCGGCAGCCAGTTCGGTTCCCATGCGCCCGACGGTAGGTGCCGTCAGCGACCGGGTCGGCGAGTGATTTCGCGAGAGGACGCAGCCTGTGGATGAATTCGGCTCTGTTAGTTCTGCACGCACGAGGGAGGCCCTCCCCGGAGTTGACCGCGCCGGGGAGGGCCTCTATTGGAGGGAGGATCTGTTCGGTTGTGGGCTTACTGGTTGATCAGGTAGGCGTGGCCGGCACCGTGGTGGTGGCGCCAGCCCGGCATGGCGCTCGGGGCCGGCTTGGCGTGGGTGTCCGGCGAGGTCACGATCGCCGATCCGGTGCTGTGGTCGGTGGTGGTGGTCGCCGCGTTGGCCATGCCTGCGAGGCCGAGGGCGGCTCCGCCGATGACGCCGACCGAAATGGCCGGGAGGGCGATGTAGCGGGCGAAGCTGCTGGCGATGTTGGCATTCATGTTATTCGATCTCCTTGTGTGAGTTGGCTTTTCAGTTCTCCGGCCGGTTGTTTCCGGCCATGAGATAACTGTGCCTCAGCGCAAAGGAGATGTATGTCGGCCAACCGGCCGTCAGAGCGGATGAACCGCGTGTCCCCCGATCGGGGGAACTAGGCGCCCCAGCCCTCGCCTCGCCAGCACACCCAGTCGATCTCGACCAGGGCGCCGACCGCGAGACCCGTGGTGCCCACGCACGTGCGGCTGGGCAGGCGGTCGGGAAACCACCGCGCGTAGGCGGCATTGAACGCCGCGTAGTCGTCCCAGTCGAGAAGGAACGCCCGCACCGATACGACGTCGGCCAGCCCGCCGCCGCACAGTTGGGTGACGCGCAGCAGATTGCCCATCACCTGATCGGTCTGCGTAGCGACGTCGTCGCCGACCACGGTGCCGGTGACGTCGGTCGGCATCTGACCGGTGACATACAGCGTCTGGCCCGCTGCCGTAGCGTGGGCGAAGGGTGCGACGGCGGGCGGCACACCGTCCTCAGGGATAAAGGTGAACGCGCGGATTCCGCCGGTGGTCATGTCGGTGACCCTGGCCAGCGCGGAAAACACCGTTTGTCTACGCGCGCGTGCACGCCCTGACGTTGGTCCACCACTTGCGTGATCGTGAAGTCGACCGCCACGGACATGAACGAATAGGCGTCCGCACGAGTGAGGCCGAAGTGGCCGACCAGGATATCGAGAGTCCGCAGTGCCGCCGCCTTCATGGCCGCGTCCAATGTGTCTCCGAACCCATGGACGAGCAGCTCGGCTGGGGTCTCGAGCACCGGAACCGTGAACGGCAGGTCACGGCGAATCGTCAAGCGCAACAACCCGTTCAGTGAGGACTCAAGTGCAGTTCCGCTGATCTCCCCGTCACCTTGCGACACATGTGGATCACCGACTGACAGCAGCCCACCCGCCACCTGCACCGGGTAGTACATGCGGCCGCCGGCCCCGATCCGCCAATTGTCGACGTTGCCGCCGTGGTCGCCGGGCGGCACCGATGACACTCGCTGCGGCTCGGCGGGCGCGACGCCCATCGTGCCGAAGTGCGGCCGCAACGGAACGACGACCCCGGGCAACGCCGTCACACGGGCGGAGGGGTCGGGCGGCACGATCGTGCCTGGGGCGTCTGCCAGCGGCGTGATGGTCCAGTCGTAGCCGAAGAGCGCACGGCCGACCATCGCGCGCGTGTCGAGCTCGTACAGCGTGACCCGTTCGGTGGGCAGTTCGGAATAGAGGTGCCCCCAATGCGCCGCGAGGTTGGACCCGTAGGGCAGGCGCGGGACAGCCTCGAGGATGTCGACCTGCAACACGTCGCCTGGCTTCGCGCCGTCGACTGCGATGGGTCCGGTGAGCAGATGTGGTCCAGGTCCCCGGTCGGTCACCGAGTTGAATATCTCTGTGATGCCCGCGTCCATCAGCAGATCGGGCGCGTCGCCTGCGTGATGGGTAAGCGTCTCGATCGCAACCAGCTCTCCCGACGCGACGGTGATCACTGGCGCCAGTCTGGGGTCGAAAAAGCCCCAATGCACTGTCGACGGCGTCGCAGGCAGGAAGTGCTGCATCGACCAGATCATGCCAGCGCACCGGTCTCCCGGCTCGCCGAGCACACCCTCGCGTATACATAGAGCCCGAACCCGTCCAGCCAGCCGATGGGTCCACCGCCGTCACGACGAGGAGGCGCCCATGCCAGCCGACCGGCCCATTCGGGTGATTCAGTGGACGACCGGCAACATCGGGAAGCGTTCGCTGCACGCCATCATCGGCAGGCCGGACATGGAACTGGTCGGGGTCTATGCGCACGGTGCCGACAAGGTCGGCGTGGACGCCGCGGAGCTGGCGGGCTGGCCCGAGCCCACCGGCGTGACGGCCACCAACGACATCGACGAGCTGATCGCGCAGAAGCCGGACGCCTGCTGCTACAACCCGCTGTGGCCCGACATCGACGAGCTGACCCGGCTGCTGGAGTCCGGGGTCAACGTCTGCTCGAGCGCCGCGTGGATAACGGGCGGCAAGCAGACCCCGGAGGATCTGGATCGCATCCGAAAGGCTTGCGAGAAGGGCAATTCGACGATCTTCGGCAGCGGCGCTCATCCGGGGATGACCAACATGGTCGGCATGGTGCTCAGTGGGTCCTGTGAGCGGGTCGATGAAATCAGGATCACCGAGTCGGTGGACTGCTCTACGTACGAGTCGGCGGGTACTCAGACCGCGATGGGCTTCTCGCAGGATCCGGAGACGCCCGGGCTGGCCGACAGTGTGCGCCGCGAAAGCGAGGTGTTCGCCGAGTCCGCTGCGATGATGGCCGACGCGATCGGCGCCAAGCTGGACCGGATGACCTTCGACGTCACCTTCACCGCGGCCACCGGCGACTCCGATCTGGGTTTCATGCAGATCCCGACGGGCACCGTGGGCGGTGTGATGGGCTACCACCGCGGCTGGGTCGGCGACAAGAACGTCGTCAGCGTGGGATTCAACTGGATCATGGGCGAGCATGTGACGCCGCCGAAGCCGCTCGAACACGGCCACGTCATCCAGGTGTTCGGCCTGCCCAACATGCGTACGGTGCTGCACTGCCTGCCGCCGAAGGACTGGGCAGAGCCCGGCTTCATGGGTCTCGGCATGATCTACACCGCTATGCCGGTGACCAACGCGGTGCCTGCCGTCGTCGCGGCCGCGCCCGGCATCGTCACGCTGAAGGATCTGCCGCCGGTCACCGGCCGCGCCGCGGTGTAGCGGTCGCAAAAGGCACTCAGCCCAGGCCGGGTGGCCTGGGCTGAGTGTGTTGTGAGCGTTGGCGAGTGTCAGAACGGAAAGTGCGAAACAGCACTTCCGGCGGCATTAATCTGGCTTTGAATCTGTTTGTCGAGATCGGCGGTGCCGTCAGACGGGGTGGTGTTCGTCCCCGCGCCACCGGCGGGAGTGGTCGTCCCCGCACCACCGTCCGGAGTGGTCGTCGCCCGGCAGGGTCCGCACCGGCAGGAGTGGTCGTGCCGGCTCCACCGGCAGGTGTGGTGGTGCCGGCTCCACCGGCAGGAGTGGTGGTGCCGGCTCCACCGGCGGGAGTGGTGGTGCCTGCTCCACCGGCGGGAGTGGTGGTGCCGGCGCCACCGGCGGGAGTCGGTCGGTGCCGGCGCCGCCGGCAGGAGTGGTCGTCCCGGCGCCACCGGCGGGAGTCGTGGTCCCGGCGCCGCCGGCAGGAGTAGTCGTCCCGCCACCGGCGGGGTTCGTGGTGTCCTTCGGCTGGTCTTTCTTGTCGTTGGTTGCCGGGGCCGGGTTGGGCGCCGGGGCCGGCGCGGGGGCGGGGGCCGGGGCCAGCGCGGGGGCCGGGGCGGATGCGGTGTTCGACCGGGGTGTGGAGGGGGTGAACACCCGGATCGGGGCGGGGTTGTTGACGATGACCGGGGAGGCCGGGTCGCTGTTGGGGGTCAGCGAGGGGATCTCGATGGTGGAGGGCAGGTTGACCGTCGTCGACGGGGCGACCGCGGCGGCGGGCTGGGTGTCGTGGCTGGAGTTCATCAGGTAGACCCCGCCGAAGGCGGCAGCACCCACGACGGCCAGCCCGGCCACCACAAGCAGGCCCATGTGGGCCGAGGAGGACGCCGCGACCGGCGCGGCGGGCACCGGCATCGGCTGCGGCATCGGGGCGTAACCCTGGTAGCCGTTGTAGGTGGGGGCGTAGCTGTTGTTCTGCGGGTAGGTGGTGTACATGATCTCTCCTGGCTGTCTGAGTGGCCCGTGCGGCCGCTTTCACAGGTAGGAGCGCCGGCCCCAGATCAGTCGCACACTTTTTCCGAAATTCCTCGAAGATTTCTTTCGCGAACCCATCGACCCAGGTCAGGGTCCTCTTTAGCGCCCCGACCGCCCAGGCGTCAGCGAGTCACGGAAGGTGGCGAAGTCCTGACGTTCGGCGCAGGCCAGGCTCCATCCACGGCACTAATCGTCAACTCTTATACACACGCCGACCGCGCCTGCGCCGACATGCACGGCCAGGACCGGGCCCATGGCGGTGACAGTCGGCGGAGCGATCTGCGGGAGTCGCACGGTCAATGTCTTGGCGATGTCGTCAGCGGCGTCGGGATTGTCGACATGATGCACTGCGATCGTCGCGGGACGATCGCCGACTATCTCGGCGACCTGGTCGATCATCGCCGCATGCGCTTTTGTCGCAGTGCGGATCCGCTGACCGAGCACCAGCCTGCCGTCGACATCGAGGCACAGCAGCGGCTTCAGAGACAACGCGGAGCCCAACAAGGACGCACCGCGGCGGATCCTGCCGCTGCGCCGCAAGTTGTCCAGGCGATGGACGACGATGAACGCGTGGCCGCGAGGGACGGCCGATCGCGCTGCGGCCTCAACGGCATTCAGGTCCGCACCGGATGCGGCGTGCTGAGCGGCAGCCAACGCGACGAACCCGACGCCCATCGCGGCCGACCTGGAATTGACGACCCGCACCGCAGGACCGAACTCGCGGGCCGCCGACACCGCTGAACTGTAGGTACTCGACAATGCGGCCGAGATATGGACGGCGACCACCCCGTCGCCGCCGCTGTCTTTCAGCGCCTCCCGATACGCGTCGGCGAGTTCGGCGGGTGTGGCACCGGCGGTCGTGGCGTGGTGCTGGTGCACATCGGCGGGGACGTCGTCGACGCCGTCGCGAAAATTCTTGCCGTCCAACAGGATGTGCAGGGGCACCTGACGAATCCCGAACCGATCCAGGTCCTCGGGCTGCAGGCGCGAGGACGAGTCGGTCACGATGACGACGGCCACTAGGGAGAGTTCTCCTGCGTTACCCCGGCCTCCTGCAGACCCTTGATCATGAGCTCGGCAACCGCTTCGTGCGCCTCGAAGTTCCAGTGAATGCCGTCGGGGTTACCGTTGCCGCTCACGATGTGCTCAGCGACCGCGGCCTTCAGGTCTACGAGCGGAACATGTTGTTGCTCAGCCCATTCGGTGATCGCCTTTACCGTGCCTGCCCTGCCATGATGAGCCTTGCCGTACGTCTCGGCGATGTGCACCGACGGGAGAGAGGCGACGATAGGAATGCCCGGCCGGTTGAAATCGATTGCACCGCGTGTCATCTCCAGATACTCGACGGACACGTGCGGCGGCAGGGCGGCCCGTGCGACCGGAGAAAGCCTGGGTTGCACCCAGCCGTAGCCATCGCGCGCCCACCGCCGAAGCCACGACGGGCGCACGTAGCGGATGAGCTCGCGTAGTGCCGTTGGCAGCGGGGAGGGCAGCGAGTCCATTCCGCCAGTCGCGAAGATCACGGCGCCCGCCCGTGGCAGCGCCGCCCACGCGCGCGGATCCTGGGTCGCCGCCCACCACACATCGCGACACGTCCAGCCGATCCGGCCGATGAGCTCGAGGTCCCAACCGAGATGAGTGGCAACGATATTGGGCCAGATACGTGGATCGTCGGACGGAAGTCCGCCAGTGGGCCCGTAGTACGAAAGCGAGTCGCAGAAAACCAGCAGTGTGCGTCGGTCAGAGGACATCGTTGGCGACCTGTGCCGAGGCGTTCCATACGTCGAGCCGCCAACGGATACCGTCGGTTTCCGCGTCGGCGTCCGAATGACCGGATAGCTGGACCCAGCTGGCGTTGCCCATTCCGCCCAACGCAGGCCAGTTGGCCACCGGCAGCTTCAGCAGCGCCGCCGTCAGCGCGGCGATCAGGCCGCCGTGCGCCACCAAGACCACCGGCCGATCGGGTTCGTCTGTCCCCCACTCGATTTGGTCAGCGACCAGCTCTCTGATCAACGGCATTCCGCGCGCTGCCACATCGACGCGGCTCTCCCCGCCATGGGGCGCCCAGGTGGCGTCGTTGCGCCACTCCAGCCGCGCGCCCGGCGCCGCTGCATCCACCTCGAGGTGCGTCATGCCCTGCCAGTCCCCGAGGTGTGTCTCGCGCAGCCGGGTGTCCACCTCCACCGGCAGGCCGGACCGCTCGCCGAGAACAATTGCGGTGTCGAGGGCGCGCCGCAGGTCCGACGAGACGATCAGCTGCGGCTGCCGCTTGGCCAGCACCTCGGCGGCGACGACGGCCTGGTCGCGGCCGAGGTCGCTCAACTCGGTGTCGAGCTGACCCTGCATGCGGTTGCTCGCGTTGTACTCGGTCTGACCGTGCCGCAGCAGCACCAGGCGGCGAATCCTCATGGCTCCGAGTCCAGGTCGACGGGAACGATCGGGCAGTCCCGCCACAACCGGTCCAGCGCATAGAAATTGCGCTCGTCTTGATGCTGAATGTGCACGACGATGTCGACATAGTCCAACAGCGTCCAGCGGCCTTCACGGGCGCCCTCGCGTCGCGCGGGCTTGTAGCCGGCCAGTCGCATCTTTTCCTCGACCTCATCGACGATGGCGTTGACCTGACGTTCGTTGGATGCCGACGCGATCACGAAACAGTCGGTGATCACCAGCTGGCCGGACACGTCGATGACCACGACGTCGTCGCCGAGCTTGGACGAAGCAGCCCGCGCGGCGACCGTCGCCATCTTGATGGCGTCGTCGGAGGCGGTCACCGCTGCTGCTCCTGCGCCGTCAATGCATGCGACCGGTAGAGGCCGCGCTTGGACACGTACTGCACCACGCCGTCGGGCACCAGGTACCAGATCGGCCGGTTCTCCTCGGCACGCTTGCGGCAGTCGGTCGATGAGATCGCCAGCGCGGGCACCTCGACAAGCGTGAGCGCGTCGTCGGCCTTGTCTTTGAGGGCAGCGGCGATGTGTTCGCCGTCCAGCTCGTATCCGGGCCGGCTCACGCCGACGAATTTGGCCAGAGCGAACATCTCCTCCCAGTCCTGCCAGGTCAGAATCGATGCCAGCGCGTCGGCCCCGGTGATGAAGTACAGGTCCGCTTCCGGATTGAGCGCTTGCAGGTCGCGGAGGGTGTCACGGGTGTAGGTCTTGCCGCCGCGGTCGATGTCCACCCGGCTGACCGAGAACCGCGGGTTGGAGGCGGTGGCGATCACGGTCATCAGATAGCGGTCCTCGGCGGGGGTGACGAAACGGCTCTTCTGCCACGGCTGACCCGTCGGCACGAACACCACTTCGTGCAGATCGAACAGATCGGCAACCTCGCTCGCTGCGACCAGGTGCCCGTTGTGGACGGGATCGAATGTCCCGCCCATCACGCCCAGCCTGCGTCGAGATTGCACGAATAGCCAGCTTACGGCAGCGTCGGCGACGCCCGTCGGCCGCCGAATGTATCGATTGTTGCGGCGTTTACCCGCACTTTTCCGCGACAAACGACACAGTTGGTGAGGTGCTCGATACCTGTCCCTCTGCCGCTACGGGCTCGTCACCGGCCGGCCCAGCAGCCTGAGCATCGACTCTTTGGCGTGCTCGGCCGCCCGCTGGTCGCCATGAATCTGGCGGGACGGAGACACGCTGGCAGCCAATGCCTCGAGACCGAAGGCGATCTGTTCGACGCCGGTGCCCGGCGGTAGGTCGCCTGCCTCGACGGCGATCGTCGCGTCGTCGACGAGTTGTGCGTGCCACCTGCGCATGTACGCGGCAAGGGCGTCGTGCACCGGGCCGGGGCGGCTGTCGAACTCGAACGAGGCCGCGGCGATGAAGCAACCTCCTGGAAAGGCCGGGCGCGCGGCGTATTCCATCCAGCTGTCGCAGATCGCGAGGAGGCGGGGCATCCCGGCCGCGACATGCTCAGCGGGTCGCCACACTTCGTCGCGAAATACCTCGGCCGCGAAGTCGAGGGTGGCCAACTGAAGTTCGAGCTTGTTGCCGAACTGACCGATCACGCCCGCTTTGCTCATGCCGAGCGCCGTGGCGAGCCGTCCGAGGGTCAGGCCCTCGAGGCCCTCCACGGATGCCATGTCGGCAGCGCGACTGAGGATCTTGAAGCGCGTATTAGATGCCTCGAGCAGTGAGCGGCGACCAGCCATGACCCCAAATATACCGTACGATCGATCGCTCTTGCCATACGAACGATCGTTCGCTATATTTCAAATCAGATCTTCGAACCGCAAGACCGCAACTGCAGCGTCACTGCAGCAAAGGAGGGTTGGCATGACCGTCGTCTTCGTCCACGGCGTACCTAACACTGCGACGGTGTGGGATCCGGTGCGCTCACTGTTGTCGGATCGCTCCACAATCGCCCTGCAGCTGCCCGGCTTCGGCTGCGACGCGCCCGCCGGCTTCAGCGGTACGCGGTACGCCTATCGCGACTGGCTGATCGATCAGCTCGAGGCAATGAATGAACCGGTCGACCTCGTCGGACACGACCAGGGCTCGGTCATCAGCCAAGGTGTCATCCTCGCTCGGCCTGACCTGGTCAACACCTGGGTACTTGGCGGAGGCGTGTGTGCAGACGACTTCCTCTGGCACCGGCAGGCCCGCATCTGGCAGACCACCGAGCTCGGTGAGCGCTGGCGCGACGACTTTCTCGGGCTCGATGTCAACACCCGTGCCGCCATGTTGGCAGCGGCTGGAGTGCCCGAGACCGACGCCGCGGGCGTAGCGGCGGAAATGGACCGCAGGATGTTCGACCACATCCTGCCGCTGTACCGGTCCGAGCCGTACCTCGAGGACTGGGCGTTCGATCCGACCGCCAAATACCCGCCGGGCCTTGTGCTGTGGGGCCGCGACGATCGATACCAGTCGGCGGAATTCGGGCGCTCCGCCGCCACGGCTGCGGCGGCACGCTTCCATGAACTCGCCTGCGGGCACTGGTGGCAGGTCGAGCGAGCCGAAGAGGTCGCCGCCCAACTGGCCCGTCACTGGTCTGACAGCGGCGCGGCGGCCGCCTGACGTACGCCGACAGGGCAGCCGCTAGACGGCCGAGAGGCGATGCGCGCCGAGGCGCTCGGAGACCTCGAACGAAGCGCGGTCGGCGCGGTACACGTCGCGCGCGTATTCCACGCAACGGCCCGAGCTGTCCTCGGTGCGGCGGGTGAGCAGCGTGCCCGCCGAGCCGGCGCGCACACCTAGCTGCGCGCTCGAGGCGTCGTCGAGCACGATCGACTCCAGCACCGCCGTCGACTTCGCCAGGTCGACGCCGTAGCGGCTGCGAAGAATCGCCCACAGCGACCCGTCGTCGGGCTCGTCGAGGATCCCGGGTGTCAGGTCAGCGGGCAGAAACGTCGTCTCCAGCGCGAACGGAACGTCGTCGACGCTGCGGAGACGGTGAAAGACGTTGACCATCGCGGTGTCGTCGAGACCGAGCGCCATGCGCACGGCCGGCGTCGGGTGCTGGTGCTCGGCCCACAGCAGGCGGGCGGCGGGCCTGCGGCCCAGTCGAGAGACCTCCTCCGAGAAGCTGCCGATGTGAAAGCGCACCCGCGGCTCCGCGACGAAGGTGCCACGCGGCGGCTTGCGGTAGACCACCCCTTCGCTTTCCAGCAATGACAGCGCTTGCCGCGCGGTCATGCGGCTGACGCCGTGCTGGTCGGCCAGCTCCCGCTCGGACGGCAGCAACGTGTGCGGTCCCAGCTGCTCAGTGGCGATGCGGTCACGAACGACGGCCGCGATCGCGATGTAACGCGGGATGGCGGCCGGTCGGCTCCGCGCGGCGGGTGACATGTCAGCAGCGTAACCGGGATGGCCAACCAGCTGGTCTATGCCATGGCTTTGGCTCGACGTCGTGTCCCGCTTGACGATGACCTGCGTCACACCCATACTACGGTTCGACCACATGGTCTATACCAATGGAGGAACGATGACCGGTCCGGAACCCGCAGCCGCCAGCGACGCCGCTGACCTGGCAAAGTTCGGCTACAAGGAATCCATGGAGCGGCGCACGGGACGATTCGCGTCGTTCGCTGTGGCGTTCGCGTTCGTCTCCATCGCCACCGGCATCTTCACCACCTACGGGGCGGTGCTGAACTCGTCGGGACCGATGGGCATCTGGACCTGGCCCATCGCCACCATCGGTCAATTGGCGGTGGCGTTCGTGCTTGGCGCGTTGGCCGCACGCATCCCGGTGACGGGCTATCACTACCAGTGGATGTCGAGGCTGGCCAACCCGGTACTGGGCTGGATACTCGGCTGGATCTCGTTCACGTTCCTGGCGATTGTCGTGGTCGCGGTGGACTACACCATCGCGTCGACGATCTTTCCGGTGCTGCTGAACTACGACGGGACCGCGACGATCGCCTGGCTGGTGACCGCGCTCGTACTCGTGCTGCAGGCACTGCTCGTCGGGTTCTCGACGCCGTGGGCGGAGCGGGTGAACAACACCTTCGTCTCGCTGGAACTCATCGGCATGGTGACGCTGACCGTTCTGCTGCTGATCGTGGCCGCCGTGCGCGGCGAGATGGACTTCTCGAATCTGTTCAGCATGGGCGCGGTGCCCGCCGAAGGCTATTGGAGCTTCGGCGATTTGACCACGGCAGGCCCCTGGATGCTCGGCTTCCTGCTCGGCGCCTTCACCATCGTCGGCTTCGAGTCCGCCGCCAACCTGGCCGAGGAGACCAACGACCCCGAACGAGTCGTGCCACGCGCGATGTGGCAGGCCGTGCTCGCTTCCGGTGTGCTGGGATTCATCTTCATCGTTGCCGTGACGCTGGCCGCCGGTGACCCCGTCGCACTGGCCGAATCCGGTACGCCGATCGCCGACGTCATCCACAACACCCTCGGTTCGGCGGTCGCCACCCTGCTGCTGCTGATGGTGGTGCTGGCGATCTTCGCCTGCGGCCTGGTCATCATGATGACCGGCGTTCGGCTGACTTGGGCCATGTCGCGCGACGAACGCTTCCCGGGCTGGCAGCAGTGGAGCCAGATCTCGCCGAGGTTTCACACGCCGCTGAAGGCCACGGTGCTGTATGTCGTTCTGGCGGAACTGATCCTGGCGATCTTCTCGCATTCGGAGACGGCGCTGTTCACCTTGTTCGGCGCCGCAACCTTGCTCCCCGCGGTGATGTACGCCTCGACGGTGGTGCTGTACCTGGTCAAGCGGAAGTCGCTGCCGGTCAGTGACAAGTTCAACCTCGGCGCATGGGAGATCCCGGTTCTGGTGGTCGCCGTGGTGTGGTTGGTGTTCGAGCTGGCACTGTTCCGGGACTCGAGTTTCAAGCAGGCCTGGGCGTACGTGATCGTGATGGTGGTCATCGGCGCGTGCTATCTCGGATACCTTTTGGTCAGCCGAGGTAGGCACGGATTGACCATGCCGGGTATGCAGTCGATCGATGCCGAGCTCGACGCTGAGGCCGCAAAGGATTGACGATGCAACACTTCCTGGCGATCGACCAGGGCACTTCGGGCACGAAGGCCATCGTCGTCGACGACGCCGGGCAGGTCGTGTCGATCGCCGAAGTCGCGGTGCGGCCGGAGTATCTTGCCGGCGGCGGCGTCGAGCAGGATCCCGACGCGCTCTTCGAGTCGGTCGTCGATGCGGGGCGACAAGCCTTGGCGCAGGCCGGTGTTCGGGTGGCCGCCGTGGCCGTGGCCAACCAGGGCGAGACCGTGCTGGCATGGGACCGCGATACCGGGCGGCCGCTGACGCCTGCGGTGGTGTGGCAGGACCGGCGGGCCGAGTCGATCTGCGCCTCGTTGTCGGCGTCGGCGGACTCACCGCACACGCGAGGAGCAGCAGAGCTCATAGCACAACGCACGGGCCTGGTGCTCGACCCGTATTTCTCCGCTCCGAAGATGGCGTGGATCCGGGCGAACATGACCACGGCGGGCGTGGTCACCACCACCGACACCTGGCTGGTGCACCGGCTGTGCGGCGCGTTCGTCACCGACGCGTCGACGGCCAGCCGGTCTCTGTTGATCTCGCTGGACACGGTCGCCTGGGATGACGAGCTGCTCGGGCTGTTCGGGCTGACCGGCGAGGCTCTGCCCGAGATCGTGGGATGCGACCAGATCATCGGCAGCACAGATGTTTTCGGGCCGACGATTCCGGTGGCAGGGCTGATCGTCGACCAGCAGGCGGCATTGCTGGCCGAGAGCTGTCTGGCACCAGGCGATGCCAAGTGCACGTTCGGCACGGGTGCGTTCCTGCTGGCTCAGCTCGGCGGCAACCCGGCGCGGTCGACGTCGGGCCTGACCACGTCGGTGGCGTGGCGGCTGCGCGATCACACGTCGTACTGCGTCGACGGTCAGGTGTATACGGCGGCCTCCGCGGTGCGGTGGGCGGTCGATCTCGGGCTGGTGCCCGCCGCAGACCAAATCGACTCCGTCGCAGCCGATTCCAGTGACGGAGTGCTGTGCGTGCCCGCGCTGGCAGGACTAGCGGCGCCGTGGTGGGACTCGGCGGCCGCCGCCTCGTTCAGCGGGATGTCGCTCAGCAGCGGCCGCGGGCATCTCGTTCGTGCACTGCTGGAGGGCATCGCCGCACAGGTCGCCGCTCTGGCCGATCTCGTCGCGACGGATCTGGGGCAGCCGCTGACTCGGCTGCGGGTCGACGGCGGGCTCACCCAGTCCGCCGTCCTGATGCAGGCTCAGGCCGACCTGGCGCGCATCCCCGTCGACGTCTACCCGTCGCTGCACGCAACCGCGCTCGGCGCCGCCGCGTGCGCGCGGTTGGCGCTCGACCCGTCCGTCGACGTGACCGAAGCGGTCGGCACCTGGACACCGGACCACACGTACGAACCAGAGTGGTCCGACGACCGTGCCGCCGATTTCCTGGCGCGATGGACACGCGCTGCGGAATCAGTTCTGGCGCAGAAGGAGACGACGACCACATGAGCGGCATCCCCGACGTCAGCGACGTCGTCGTCGTCGGTGGCGGAATCGTGGGTTGCGCGATCGCGCGCGCATTGGCGGGCACGAACCTGTCGGTGACTCTGCTCGAAGCGCGCGACGACGTCGGCGACGGCACGAGCAAGGCCAACACGGCCCTGCTGCACACGGGTTACGACGCGACCCCGGGAACGCTCGAGTCGCGGTTGGTGGCGCGCGGCTACGAGGTGCTCGGCGACTACGCGGAGCGGGCCGGTATTCCGGTCGAGCGCACCGGCGCGCTGTTGGTCGCGTGGACCGACGAGGAACGCGAGGCCCTGCCGGGCCTGAAGGACAAGGCCGAACGCAACTTCTACCACCGCTGCGAGATCGTCACCGCCGACGAGGTGTATCGACGAGTGCCCGACCTCGGTCCCGGGGTGCTGGCCGGGCTGACGGTGCCCGGCGAGTCGATCATCTGCACCTGGACCACGAACCTTGCCCTGGCCACCGACGCCGTGGCGCGCGGTGCGCATCTGCAGTGTGGCGCGCGAGTGACCGGCGCCGTCATCGGTGATGAGCACACCACGCTGCAGACCACGCGTGGCGACGTCCGCGGCCGGTGGGTCATCAATGCGGCCGGCCTCGGTGCGGATCACCTCGACGCCGAGTTCGGTCATCACCGCTTCACGGTGACGCCGCGGCGCGGCGAACTGCTGGTGTTCGACAAGCTGACACGGCCGATGGTGCCGTGCATCGTGCTGGCCGTGCCGTCGTCGCGCGGCAAGGGTGTTCTGGTCAGCCCGACGATCTACGGCAATGTGATGGTCGGACCGACCTCGGAGAATCTCGAAGACCGTACCGCCACAGGCACTTCGGAAGAGGGCTTCGCGTTCCTGGTGTCCAAGGGCCGCGCGCTGATGCCGACGCTGTTCGACGAGGAGATCACCGCCACGTATGCCGGTCTGCGCGCTGCGACGGAGCACGACGACTACCTGATCGACGTCGACACGGGCGCACGCTACCTGCTGGTGGGCGGCATCCGGTCCACCGGGCTGACAGCTGGCATGGCGATCGCCGAGTACGTGACGGGCCTGCTCGACGATGCGGGCGTGGACGTCGCCGAGCGCCCGGATCTTCCTGCGCCGCCGCGGATGCCGAACCTCGGCGAGGCCGGTATTCGCCCGTATCAGGATGCCGAGCGCATCGCCGTCGACTCGGAATACGGTCGCATCGTCTGCTTCTGCGAGCGGGTCACCGCAGGCGAGATCCGAGACGCGTTCCAATCCCCCGTTCCGCCGGTCGATCTCGACGGGCTGCGCCGTCGCACCCGGGTGATGAACGGCCGCTGCCAGGGCTTCTATTGCGGTGCGCACACCAGCGCGCTGCTGGATGCACGTGAAGAGGTGCGATGAGCGAACAACACGTCGCCGTCGCCATCGTCGGAGGCGGGCCGTCGGGACTGACCGCGGCCGCTGCCCTGGCGCGGCGGGTTGACGGCGATGTCCTTGTCATCGAGCGCGAGGGCGAAACCGGCGGAATCCCCCGCCACAGCGACCATCCCGGCTACGGCATGCGCGATCTCAAGCGGTTCATCTCGGGTCCCGCCTACGCCAGGCGGCTCACTGCCATGGCGCAGGACGCGGGCGCGGTGCTGGAGACCGAGGCGATGGTCACCGGCTGGGCAGGCGAACGGGCTCTGCAGATCACCTCACCGCGCGGCATCCGGACGGTCACAGCCGACGCGGTGGTACTGGCCACCGGTGCACGGGAGCGACCGAGGCCCGCGCGGATGGTTCCCGGTGATCGTCCCGACGGGGTGTTCACCACCGGACAGTTGCAGAACCTCGTGCACCTGAACCATGCGCGAGTCGGCGCGCGCGCCCTGATCGTCGGCGCCGAGCTCGTCAGCTGGTCGGCGGTGCTGACGCTGCGCGAATCCGGTTGTGCCACAATCGGGATGGTCAGCAGGTACCCGCATTCAGAGGCTTACGCGGCGTTTCGGGTTCCCGGCCGTCTCCTGACGAACGGGCCGGTGTTCGCCCGAAGCCGGATCGTCGGCATCGAGGGTAAGGACAGGGTGCGAAGCGCGATCGTCGAACACATCGACAGTGGCAAGCGCACCACCGTCGACTGCGACACGGTGGTGTTCACCGGCGATTGGATCCCCGACCACGAACTCGCCCGCACCGGCGGCCTCGCGATGGATACAGCCACCCGCGGTCCAGTGGTCGATGCGGGCCTGCGGACCAGCAGCCCCGGAGTGTTCGCGGTGGGCAACCTGCTGCATCCGGTGGACACCGCCGACGGGGCGGCGCTGGACGGCCGCCACGTGGCGACCGCGGTGACCGGCTGGCTGGATAATCGTCTCGAACCGCCGAAGGCTGTCCGCATTCGCACCAGTGGGCCATTCAGATGGGTTGCGCCGCAGCTGGTCTCGCCCGACGGCGGCGTCGCGGCCAGGGGTCACCTGTTGTTCTGGGTCGATGAGTACCGCAGGCTGCCGAAGCTGCGGGCAGTTCAGGACGGCAGGACACTCGCAACGAAACGCACGCCGTGGCCCGCCGCACCCGGCCGCGTCTACCGGGCGCCGTGGTCGCTGGTGGCGGACGCAGACCCGTCGGGCGGCGACGTCACCGTCTCCTTCGCCTGATACCGCGAAACGGAATTCCAGCAGGCGGCCTCGAACTTCTTCTGCTGGAATTCCGTTTCGCGGAAAACTAGACGGGCAGAAGCGCGTCGATGACCGATGCCAGCTGCTTGGCCGACCGGCACTCGTGCATGGTGATGATCTCCTCGTAGCGCGGCACCGCCGAATCTCCGCTGCCCCACAGATGTCTGGGCTCGGGGTTCAGCCAGTGCGCATGCCTGCTGGCGTTCACCATGTGCGCCAGCAGATCGGTTTCCGGGTTGCGGTAGTTGTTGCGCCCGTCGCCGAGAACCAGCAGTGAACTGCGCGGTGACAGCACATTCGGGTAGTTGTCGAGGAACGACACGAACGCGTTGCCGTAGTCGGAATGCCCGTCGCGGGTGTACACGCCGGCTTCCCTGGTGATGCGCTGCACGGCGACGGCAAGGTCTGCGTCGGGGCCGAACAGCTCGGTGACCTCGTCGGTGGTGTCGATGAAGGCGAAGACGCGAACGCGGGAGAACTGTTGTCGCAGCGCGTGTACCAGCAGCAGGGTGAAGTGGCTGAACCCCGCCACCGAGCCCGACACGTCGCAGAGCACCACCAGCTCGGGCCGCGCCGGATGCGGCTTCTTCAGCACCACGTCGATCGGCACGCCGCCGGTCGACATGGACTTGCGCAGCGTCTTGCGCAGGTCGATCTCACCGGCACGCGACCGCCGCCGCCGCGCCGCCAACCGGGTCGCCAGCGTGCGTGCCAGGGGGGCAACCACCCGTCGCATCTGCCGCAACTGCTCGCCGGAGGCCCGCAGGAACTCGACGTTCTCGGCCAGCTGCGGCACGCCGTACATCTGGACGTGGTCGCGACCGAGCTGCTCGGCGGTGCGCCGCTTCGTCTCGCCCTCGACCATCTTGCGCAGCTGCGCGATGCGCTGTGCCGCAAGCGCCTTGGCGATCTGCTCCTGTGTGGGGGTGGGCTCGTCGCCGTACGGCGCAAGCAGGCCGGCCAGCAGCCTGCCCTCCAGATCGTCGAGGTTCATCGACTTGAGCGCCTGATACGACGAGTACGACGGGCCCCGACTGGAGTTGTAGCGGCCGTAGGCCTCCACGATCTGGGCGATCATCGCCGCCAGTCGCTCGTCGATGTTGGCCAGCTCTTCGTTGTCTGTCAGCAGGTCGAGCAGCATCTGCCGCATCGCCTCGACATCCTCGGGCGGCAGGCCTTCGGCGTCGGAGTCCTCGTCGTCGAGGACTGTTCTGGACCCCAATGCGGCCGGGAAGTACAGGTCGAACATCGCGTCGTAGGTGTCGCGGTGGTCGGAACGGCGCAGCACCGCGCATGCGATGCCCTCGCGAAGCGCCTCACGGTCCCCGAGACCCAGCACCGCCATCACGCGGCCGGCATCGACGGTCTCCGACGGGCCCACCGAAATGCCCTGGCCGCGCAGGGCTTCGACGAACTCGACCAGATGGCCGGGGATCCCGTGAGGGGCCAACGGCTGCGGCGGGCGGGTGCGACGGACGGCCATCAGTTGAGCCTCAGCTCCCCCGAGGCCTTGATCTGGTCGGACTGGTGCTTGAGCACGACCCCGAGGGTGGCGGCGATCATCTCGTCGTCGATGGTGTCCATGCCAAGCGCCAAAATCGTTCGGCCCCAGTCGATCGTCTCGGCAACTGACGGCAGCTTTTTGAGTTGCATACCGCGTAGCACACCGATGACGCGCACCAGTTCCTCGGCCAGATGCTCGGGCAACTCCGGCACGCGTGACAGCAGGATGCGGCGCTCGAGGTCGGGGTCGGGGAAGTCGATGTGCAGGAACAGACACCGCCGCTTGAGCGCCTCGGACAACTCGCGGGTGGCGTTCGACGTCAGCAGCACGAACGGCGCGCGTTCGGCCGTGATCGTGCCGAGCTCGGGAACGGTGACCGCGAAGTCGGACAGCACCTCGAGCAGCAGGCCCTCGATCTCGATGTCCGCCTTGTCCGTCTCGTCGATCAGCAGGACGGTGGGCTCGGTCCTGCGGATCGCGGTCAGCAGCGGGCGGGTCAGCAGGAACTCCTCGGAGAACACGTCGGTTTTCGTCTGGTCCCAGTCGCCGTGTCCGGCCTGGATGCGCAGGATCTGCTTGGCGTGGTTCCACTCGTAGAGTGCACGGGCCTCGTCTACGCCCTCGTAGCACTGCAGCCGCACCAGACCGGATCCGGTGGCCTGTGCGACCGCGCGCGCCAGTTCGGTCTTGCCGACGCCCGCGGGACCCTCGACCAACAACGGCTTGCCCAGCCGGTCGGCGAGGAAGACCGCTGTGGCCGTTGCGGTGTCGGGCAGATAGCCGGTCTCGGCAAGACGCCGCGCGACATCGTCGATGTCGGCGAACAGCGGCGCCGGGCGTGCGGGGACGCTCACGTATTACTCCTAATCAGGCAGGGCGGGTGTGGCCGTCTCCCCACACAATCCACTTGGTCGAGGTCAATTCGGGCAGACCCATCGGTCCGCGGGCGTGCAGCTTCTGCGTGGAGATGCCGATCTCGGCACCGAAGCCGAACTGCTCGCCGTCGGTGAACGCCGTCGACGCGTTCACCATCACCGCTGCGGCGTCCACCTGATCGGTGAACCGTTGTGCAACAGCAAGATCCGTGGTGACAATGGCTTCGGTGTGGCCGGTGCCGTACTCGTTGACGTGGGCGATCGCGGCGTCGACGCCGTCCACCACCGCCAACGCGATGTCCATCGACAAGAACTCCGCGCGCAACTCCTCGTCGGAGGGATCGGCGTGCACCGTCACGCCCGCGTCGACGAGCGCCTTGGTCAGCCGCGGCACCGCGTGCTCGGCGATCGCCTTGTCGATCAACACCGACTCGGCCGCGTTGCATACGCTCGGGCGGCGGGTCTTGGCGTTGAGCAGAATGCGTTCAGCCACGTCGAGGTCGGCCGATTCATGAACGTAGACATGGCAATTGCCCACACCGGTCTCGATGGTTGGCACCTGCGCGTCGCGGACCACCGCATCGATGAGACCCGCTCCCCCGCGCGGAATCACGACGTCGACGAGGCCGCGGGCCTGAATCAGATGCGTGACGCTGGCGCGATCGTCGCAGGGCAGCAACTGCACGGCGTCCGGGTTGCGATTCTCGATGGCCAGCGCGTCGCGCAGCGCCGTGACGAGCGCCTGGTTCGACCGCGCCGCCGACGAGCTACCGCGCAGAAGCACCGCGCTGCCCGCCTTCAGCGTGAGACCGAACGCATCGACGGTCACGTTGGGCCTGCCTTCGTACACCATGCCGATCACGCCGATCGGGACCCGCTGCTGGCGCAGTTGCAGTCCGTTGGGCAGGGTCTGGCCACGCAGCACCTCACCAATCGGGTCGGGCAGCCCGGCGACCTGACGCAGCCCGGCGGCGATGCCGTCGATCCGCTGCGGGTTGAGGGCCAGCCGGTCCAGCATCGCCTCCGGGGTGCCCGCAGCCTTGGCGGCCGCCAGATCCGCCTTGTTGGCCTCGATGACGTTGGCGGCTTCGCGCAGCACGTTGTCGGCGGCAGCGTGCAGCACGGAGTTCTTGGCTGCGGTGTTCAGCGTCGCCAGTTCGCGGGCCGCGATGCGGGCCCGGCGCGCGGCATCGTGGACCTGCTGGCGCAAGTCGGCATGCGAGGGTGCCTGCACACTCATTAACCCAGCGTATCGGACCTGTCCGCGGGCCTCGACAGGTGTCAGCCAGCTCACGGTGGACTAGCGTGAACAGCTATGGCGGCGCGGGTCTGCGTGGTGGGCAGTGTCAATGCCGACCTCACCTTCATCGTCGATGCGCTGCCGCGTCCAGGGCAGACGGTTCTCGCGTCATCGCTGTCATCGGCGCCCGGCGGCAAGGGCGGCAATCAGGCGGTGGCGGCCGCGCGGGCCGGCGCCTCCGTGCAACTCGTCGCCGCACTCGGCACGGATCCGGCTGCCGAGCGGCTGCGTGCGCACCTGCGCGACAACGAGGTCGGGCTGGACGGCGTGGTCAGCCTGCCCGGGCCGAGCGGGTCTGCGGCGATCGTCGTCGACTCCGCCGCGGAGAACACCATCGTGGTCGCACCGGGGGCGAACGCGCACCTGAGCGTGGACTCCGCCGACGTGCAGGCGGTGATCGCCGACAGCGACGTCGTGCTGATGCAACTCGAGATACCCGTCCCCACCGCCGTCGCCGCGGCCCGGATCGCGCAGGCCGCCGACGCAGTGGTCATCGTGAACGCCTCACCCGCGGGGGCGAAGCCGCACGACCTGCTCGCGCTGTCAGAACTGGCCGACGTCGTCGTGGTCAACGAGGCCGAGGCGCGCGAATGGCATTGGCCGGTTCCGAATCTGGTGATCACCCGCGGCCGTCGGGGTGCGAGCTATCTGGGCGACGACGAGCGGTTCGACGTCCGCGCACCCGCGGTCGAGGCGGTGGACACCACCGGCGCGGGCGACGTCTTCGCCGGTGTGCTGGCGGCGAGTTGGCCTGCCGGCCACGAGGAAGCGCTGCGCCGGGCTTGCGCGGCGGGCGCGTTGTCGACACTGATTCCCGGTGCCGGTGACTGCGCCCCGTACGCCGAGGCCATCGACGATGCTGTAATCAATCGCCGGGCTGGAGAAAGGCAACTATGACGACGACCGCCGCGCCGCGGCCGCCGGAGGGCGACTGGCTGGGCACGCGATTCCTGAGCTTCCGCCGCGAGGGCCCGTTCGCCGTCTGCACACTGGACCGTCCGGAAGCACGCAACGCGATGACGCCCGCGATGTACTTCGGCATCAAGTACGCCATCGGACACGTCGAGGGAGATCCGGATCTGGCGGGTCTGTTGATCACCGGCACCGGCGACGTCTTCGCCCCCGGTGGCGACCTGGGCGGAGGCGGCGACGACAACTGGCTGACGTTCGGGGCCGCGCTCGGGATGGACGTCACCCCGTTCGAGAAACTGCGCCAGTCCACCAAACCGGTTGTGTCCGCGGTCAACGGGCTGTGCCAGGGCGGCGGCCTACAGATCGCGCTGTGCAGCGACATGGCTGTCGTCAGCGACCGCGCCACCTTCCGGGTGCCCGAGCTGTTCCGTGGTATCGCCGACACGTACTACAGCCAGGTTCTCGCGCGCCTCATCGGCCCGGTGCGGACGCGTGACCTGATGCTCACCGGCCGCACGCTGAGCGCTGCCGAGGCCGAGGACTGGGGCATGGTCGCCAGGGTGGTGCCGCACGACGAACTGATGGATGCAGCCCGTGACGTGCTGGCCCAGTGCTGTCGGACGGCGCCGGCCGCCAGACGGGTGGTGAAGGCCAGCCTGGACAACTACCTGGGGCTGTTCGACCGCATCGGCATGCAGGCCAGCTACACCGGCGACGAGGCGGCAGAGGGATTTCGCGCGTTCAAGGAGCGGCGCTCACCCAACTGGGTCCACCCCGACCTGCGGCTCGACGGCCGCATCTGATCGCAACAGTTCAGCCTTCTCTGAATACAGAAGCTGCTGGACTGTCCAACTCATGCAGACGGTGACCCGCTCAGCCGTTGACGAGCTTCCCGAGGAACGCGGGTAATCGGCCTGCCCCGTAGTCGAAGAACCGCGCCCATTGCGGCTCGATCGAAATGCGCACCATCTGCTTGTAGACCTTGCGCACTTCACGCTCGAACTCCGCCTGTTGAGCGGCATCCATCGACTTCGCTGACATCGCGATGTACTCGTCGGCGACGCCGTCGACGGTCTCCATCGAGGCAACGCCGCGCACCAGAAGAGACTTCGCGCCGCCCGGCGAGTCGCCGCTGTCGATGGCCAGCGCGACATTCGGTCGAGACGATAGTGCGGCGACTTTCGGAGAAGTCGTTGCCGTGCAGACGATAAGGCGTTCGCCGTTCCAGAGGAACCCGACGGGGATCACTCGAGGGAAGCCGTCGGGGCCGTTGTAGGCGAGGTGGGCCGCCGACCCGCCCAGCAGCTCCTGAGCTCCGGGTTGACCGAGTTCGTCTTCCAATTCCTGCGTATTCACCGTGTTGGGTTTCCCTTGACGCCACCGGGCCAATCAGGGCGGATGGATGCCGCTTCGCTAGCGTGGGCGGAGATGGCACGCGAACAGGCGGACGGCAAGCAATCAAGCCGATGGCTCTGGATACCGCTGATGATCGGGCTGATCCTCGGCGTGACCGTCGCGGTCATGACCAGCCAATGGCTCTGGGCGACGGCCGGAGCGCTGCTCGGTGCGGCATTCGGCGCGATCGTCGGGATGGTCCGCGACTCGAAGAGAGACGACACCTAGTCCTCGGGGACCTCGCGTTCGATCTCGTCAAGCCAGGTCTTTGCCGACATGTCCGACGGCGCCCGCCAGTCGCCGCGCGGTGACAGCGATCCACCATGGGACACTTTGGGCCCGTTGGGTAGCGCGGATCTCTTGAACTGCGAGAACGAGTAGAACCTCTGCACGAAGACCTGCAGCCAGTGCCGAATCTCTTTGAGCGAGTAGGCAGGCCGCTTGTCCGCCGGGAATCCCGCCGGCCAGTCACCGCGCTCCGCGTCGCTCCATGCATGCCAGGCCAGAAACGCCACCTTTGACGGCCGGAAGCCGTAGCGCAGTATCTGAAACAGCGAGAAGTCTTGCAGCGCATAGGGTCCGACCTTGGCCTCGCTGCTCTGGATCTCCTCATCCTCGCCCCGGGGAACCAGTTCGGGGCTGATTTCGGTGTCCAGCACCGATGTCAACACGTCGTTGACGCGATCGTCGAACTGCTTAGACGAGATCACCCACCGGATCAGGTGCTGGATCAGCGTCTTGGGCACACCACCGTTCACGTTGTAGTGCGACATCTGGTCGCCGACGCCGTAGGTGGACCAGCCGAGCGCCAGCTCGGACAAGTCACCCGTGCCCAGCACGATCCCGCCACGGTGGTTGGCGATGCGGAACAGGTAGTCGGTGCGCAGACCGGCCTGCACGTTCTCGAACGTGACGTCATAGACCTTCTCGCCCTGCGAGAACGGATGGCCGATCTCGCGCAGCATCAGTTCGGCGGTCGCCTTGATGTCGATCTCCTCGAACGTGACGCCCAGCGCCTCGGCGAGCCGGATCGCGTTGTTCTTGGTCCGCTCACCGGTGGCGAAGCCCGGCAGGGTGAACGCGAGAATGTCGCTGCGCGGCCGGTTTTCGCGATCCATCGCACGGGCGGCGACGATGAGCGCATGCGTCGAGTCCAGGCCGCCGGAGACGCCGATCACCAGCTTCGGATAGTCCAGCGCGCGGAGCCGCTGCTCGAGCCCGGCGACCTGAATGTTGTAGGCCTCATAGCAATCCTGTTGCAGCCGGGAGGGATCCGCCGGCACGAACGGGAACCGCTCCACCTCACGGCGCAGGCCGATGTCACCGCCCGGCGGGTCGAGCTCGAACTCGATGCGCCGGAACGACTCTGCGTTGATGTCGTGGTGCACACGGTTGTCGTCGAAGGTGCCCATCCGAAGCCGCTCCGAGCGCAGCAGCTCGGTGTCGACGTCGGCAACTGATCGCCGCGCCCCGCGAGGGAAGCGCTCGGACTGCGCGAGGCGCACGCCGTTCTCCCAGACCATGGTCTGGCCGTCCCAGGCGAGGTCGGTCGTCGACTCGCCCTCGCCCGCCGCCGCATACACGTATGCGGCCAGGCATCGTGACGACGCCGAGCGGGCCAGCAGGGCGCGGTCCTCGGCACGGCCGATCGTGATCGGGCTGCCGGACAGGTTCGCGATCACCGTCGCACCCGCGAGGGCGGCCTCAGCGCTCGGCGGTATCGGCACGAACATGTCCTCGCAGATCTCGACATGAAGGACGAAGCCCGGTAGATCAGCCGCGACGAACAGCAGGTCGGGGCCGAACGGCACATCGGCGTCACCCATCCGGATGACACCGCGCACGTCGTCACCCGCGGCCACCTGCCTGCGCTCGTAGAACTCGCGATACGTCGGCAGGTATGACTTCGGAACGACGCCAAGCACCCGTCCCCGATGGATCACGACGGCCGTGTTGTAGATCCGGTGCTGGTAACGCAGCGGCGCACCCACCACCAGCACCGGCAGCAGATCGGCCGACGCCAGCCACGATGTCGATGAGCGCATCCTCCACCGCGTCGAGTAGAGCGTCCTGGAGCAGGATGTCCTCGATCGAGTACCCGGACAGCGTCAACTCGGGAAACACCACGAGGCCGACGGCGTCGTCGTGGCAGTCCCGTGCCAGTGCCATGACGGATTCGGCGTTCGCGGCGGGGTCCGCGATCGCGGTGTGCAGGGTGCACGCGGCGACGCGCACAAACCCCTGTCCATAGGCGGAATAGAAGTCCATCGCCTTCTATTGTCGCCCTTGAAGTGTCATAAACCGGTCACGGGGTATCAACGATTCGTGAGTGGCCTTGTGTTGGCCTGCAGTTCGCCTGTGGGCATCGTGCCCGATTCGGCGATTTTCCTTCCATCCCGCATGGTGAAGTGACACCCGACAGACTCTGGAGGAAACGTGAATAAGCTTGCCGTTCAACGTCAGTCGCGGCCATTGCTGCCCGAGCTTTCTGAGCTTTTCAACGGCTTGCCCGCGTTCGCCGGCCTTCGCCCGTTTTTCGACAACCACCTTTTGCGGCTGGAGGACGAAACCAAAGAAGGCGTCTACGAGGTGCGCGCCGAACTGCCGGGAGTCGATCCGATCGAGGACGTCGAAGTCACCGTCCTCGACGGCCGGCTGACGATCAAGGCCCTGCGGACACGGACCACCGAGTCGAACGGGCTGGCGGAGTTCTCGTACGGATCATTCACCAGGACGGTGCCGCTGCCTGCGGGCGCGGACGAGGATGACATCAGTGCCACCTACGACAGGGGCATCCTCACCGTTTCGGTGCCGCTTGCCGACGCGACGCCGACCGAAAAGCACGTCGAGGTCTATGAGATCGCTCCCCTCGATGAAGATGACGACGAGGACGACGACGGGGACGACGCCGAGGACGAAGACCCTCACCACGAAGAGCAGGTGGACCAGCCCGAAGGCGAGGATCAGCAGCAATCCGGCGAAGGGGCCTGATCGCCTACCCTCGAAGGGGTGGAAGCCCCCGAACTCGTCGCCCAATTGCAAGGACGCCGGGTCGCGGTGCTCACCGGCGCTGGAATGTCCACCGATTCCGGTATCCCCGACTACCGCGGGCCGGATTCGCCGCCGAGCAATCCGATGACGATCCGCCAATTCACCTCGGACCCGGTGTTTCGACAGCGCTACTGGGCTCGCAACCACGTCGGCTGGCGGCACATGGATGAGACGCAGCCGAACGCCGGTCATCGTGCGCTCGCCGCGCTCGAGCACGCGGGTGTGGTGTCGGGCGTGATCACCCAGAACGTGGACCTGCTGCACACCAAGGCGGGCAGCCGCAGCGTGGTCGACCTGCACGGCACCTACGCCGAGGTGATCTGCCTGGACTGCGGCCACACCATGCCGCGCGCTGCGCTCGCGGACCTGCTCGAGGCGGCCAACCCGGGCTTCGTCGAACGCGCTGAGGCGGTCGGCGGCATCGCCGTTGCCCCGGACGCAGACGCCGTCGTCGGCGACACGTCCGCGTTCACCACCATCGAGTGCCCGGAGTGCGGCGGCATGCTCAAGCCCAATATCGTCTACTTCGGCGAGAGCGTGCCGAAAGACCGTGTGGCGCAGGCATATGCGTTCGTCGACGACGCGGATGCCCTCTTGGTGGCGGGCTCGTCGTTGACGGTGTTCTCCGGATACCGCTTCGTCCGCCACGCCGCCGCGCGCGGCATCCCCATCGCGATCATCAACCGCGGTCCCACCCGCGGCGACGACCTGGCCACCGTGAAGGTCGACGGCGGCTGCTCCCCCATACTCGTGCTGCTCGCCGACGAACTTCCCGTAGTGATGTCGGCGTGATGGCACCCACGCCTGCCGCATTGTTGAACCGCATGCGCCCGAAATCCTGTCCCGCCGACGAGCGGTGGTCGCTGAGCATCGGCGATCTCGTGGCCGACGCAGTGCACGTGCCGGAGCCGCTGCGCCGGGTAGTCGGCCTGCTCAACCACTTCGGCGGCGTGGCGATCAGCGGGCAGGCGATCGAGTTCGACGGCGACGACGTCGACTGGTCTGACGTCACGGAGATTCGCACCCGCAACCTGGTCGGCTACTTGCTGTCGGACGCCATCGACAGGCAGGTCGGCAAGCTGCCGCTGCCCAGGTTTCCCGGTCGCGGGCTGCTGCTCGACGCGGTGGGGGCAGCAGCGCTCACGGCGCTGGTCGCGGTGGCCCGGCAGCAGCTCCAGGACGGCCCTCTGGACGTCCAGATACCCGCGGAAGTGCACTATCGGGGCGTATTGCGGGGCAAGGAGCTCACACCGGGCGTCTTGGGCTCGGTTGTGCTGGCCGATCCGGCCGTCCGCGACTGCCTGCAGGAAACGGCTCGTGCGCACGGTGTCGACGTGCGCACGGCCGACGACGATCCTGTCGATGCGGCGGCACGCCGCGCGGACCGCATCAAGTCGGCGATCGCGAAGCTCACCCCGTGATTTCGGCGTGATTACTGTCGCTGGCCGACGGAAATCACGCCGAAATCGCTATACCGCGGCGACGAGGTCGTCGGCATGCACCGCGGGGCGGCGCATTTCGGCGGGCAGATCCGACGTCGAGCGGCCCAGCATTGTGGCCAGTTCTGCGGCGTCGTACGCGACAACACCGCGGGCGACCATGGTCTCGTCGGGCGCGCGCAGTTCGACGACGTCGCCGCCGTGGAAGCGGCCCGACACCCCGGTGATTCCCGCGGGCAGCAGCGACCTGCGTTGTTTCACCACCGCGCGCACCGCGCCGTCGTCGAGGATCAGTGCGCCCGCCGACTCGGCGGCATAGCGCACCCAGAAGCGGCGCGCCGACATGCGTTCGGGCCTGGGCGCGAACACGGTGCCGACCGACGCGTCGACAAGCGCGGTGGCGGCATCGGACGCCGCAGCCAACAGCACCGGAACCCCCGCGTCGGAGGCCAGCAGCGCCGCCGACAGCTTCGAGGCCATCCCGCCCGTGCCGAGGTGGCTGCCCCGGCCTGCGACGACACCGTCGAGGTCGGCTGGGGCGTCGACTTCGGGGATGAATCGCGCCGGATTGTCCTTGGGCGCCTTCCGCGGATCGCCGTCGTAGAGCCCGTCGATGTCCGAAAGCAACACCAGCGCATCGGCGCCCACGAGGTGTGCCACCAACGCCGAGAGTCTGTCGTTGTCGCCGAAGCGGATCTCGTTGGTGGCGACGGTGTCGTTCTCGTTGACGATCGCGACCGCGTGCAGGGAGCGCAACCGGTCGAGTGTGCGCTGGGCGTTGGTGTGCTGCACCCGCATCGAGATGTCGTGTGCGGTCAGCAGCACCTGCCCGACCGTGCGGTTGTAGCGGTCGAACGCCGCGTTCCACGAGTTGATCAACGCCACCTGGCCGACGCTGGCGGCGGCCTGCTTGGTGGCCAGATCGGTCGGGCGCTTACTCAGCCGCAACGGTTCGATGCCTGCGGCGATGGCGCCCGAGGAGACGATCACGACGTCGGAGCCGGCCGCCATCCGTGCCTCGATGGCGTCGGCGAGCGTGGCCAGCCTGCCCGCGTCGAAAACCCCGGTCGGCGTCGTCAGCGCCGTGGTTCCGATCTTGACGACCACGCTGCGTGCGGTGCGGATGGCATTGCGATGAACGCTCATTGGGACTCACCGTCGTGGCTGCGCCGCCGCTTGCGTGCCGCCTTGCGTTCGGGGGCCCGCACCCGGTCGGTCTGTTCGAGCCGGGCGTCGGTGCCGCGGCCCGACATCGGCATGTCGACGCCCGCGGGCGTCTGCGGCTCCCAGTCGAAGGTCATGTCGCCGATGGTGACTGCGCATCCGGGTTGAGCACCGAGCCGGAGCAACTCGTCTTCGACGCCGAGGCGGGCCAACCGGTCGCCGAGGTAGCCGACGGCCTCGTCGTTGGTGAAATCGGTTTGGGCGACCCAGCGTTCAGGACGCACACCATGCACCGCAAAGCCGCCGACGCCGTCGGGCTCGACGGTATACCCGCTGTCGTCCACCGGCACCGGCCGGATCACCGGGCGCCGGGGCACGATATCCGGCTGCGACGCCCGGTAGGTCGACACCAGATCCCACAGGGCGAATGTCAACGGCCGCAAGCCTTCCCGGCTGACGGAGGAGACCTCGAACACGGGCCAGCCGTAGCGCCGCTGGATCTCCTCACGGACGAAATCGGCGAGCTCGCGGGCCTCGGGCACGTCGATCTTGTTGAGCACCACCGCCCGCGGCCGTTCGGCCAGATCACCCAGCGTCGAATCGCCCTGCAGCGTGGGCGTGTACGCGGCCAGCTCGGCCTCCAGCGCGTCGATATCAGAGATCGGGTCGCGGCCGGGCTCCAGCGTTGCGCAGTCCACCACGTGCACGAGCACCGCGCATCGCTCGATGTGCCGCAGGAAGTCAAGGCCGAGGCCACGGCCTTCGGAGGCGCCGGGAATCAGCCCGGGCACGTCGGCGACGGTGAAGGTGTGCTCCCCCGCCGAGACGACCCCCAGATTCGGCGCGAGGGTGGTGAAGGGGTAGTCCGCGATCTTGGGTTTGGCCG
Source organism: uncultured Actinomycetota bacterium (assembly GCA_963813275.1). Taxonomy (GTDB): domain Bacteria; phylum Actinomycetota; class Actinomycetes; order Mycobacteriales; family Mycobacteriaceae; genus Mycobacterium. Next base: position 2,882,178 of record CAWEYH010000014.1, read on the forward strand.
CCGAGATCGCCGACACCAGAGACGACTTGCCCGCCGAAGGGAAGCCGATGAGGCCGACGTCGGCGACGGTCTTGAGTTCCAGTGTGAAGTCGCGGGCCTGGCCCTTCTCCCCCAGCAGTGCGAAGCCGGGCGCCTTGCGGGCCCGCGACGCCAGCGCAGCGTTACCGAGGCCGCCCCGCCCGCCCGCGGCCGCCTCGAACCTGGTGCCGTCGCCGACCAGGTCGGCCAGCAACCTGCCGTTCTCGTCGAGCACGACGGTGCCGTCGGGAACCTTCAGCTCCAGGTCGCTGCCCGCAGCGCCGTCGCGGTTGCTGCCCGCGCCCTGCTTGCCAGACGGCGCGACGACGTGCGGATGGAAGTGGAAATCGAGGAGCGTATGCACCTGCGGGTCGACGACGAGCACGACGCTGCCGCCACGCCCGCCGTTGCCACCGTCAGGACCGCCGAGTGGCTTGAATTTCTCGCGGTGGACCGAGGCGCAGCCGTTACCGCCGTTGCCCGCCCGCGCGTGGATCACGACGCGGTCGACGAACCGGGGCATCGGGCTTCCTTTCCATGACGAAATCTACGTTTTGCAGAACTTGTGCGAGAGGCCAGCTGCAAAACGTCGATCTCGACGTTGGAGAAGCGAGTACTAGGCCTCCGAAGAAGCCGGCTCCACGATGTTGACCGTCTTGCGTCCCCGCTTCTCGCCGAACTCGACGGCGCCGGGGGCCTTGGCGAACAGTGTGTCGTCACCGCCACGACCGACGTTGACGCCGGGGTGGAAGTGGGTGCCGCGCTGCCGGACGATGATTTCGCCGGCCTTGACGACCTCGCCGCCGAACCGCTTGACGCCGAGCCGCTGTGAGTTCGAGTCGCGACCGTTGCGTGAGCTGGAAGCGCCCTTCTTGTGTGCCATGTCGAACGCCTCCTACTTGATACCGGTGACCTTGAGGACCGTCAGCTGCTGACGATGCCCCTGCCGCTTGTGATAGCCGGTCTTGTTCTTGAACTTGTGGATGCGGATCTTGGGGCCCTTGGTGTGCTCGAGCACCTCGCCGGTGACGGCGACCTTCTCCAGGTCCTTGGCGTCACTGGTGACCTTCGCGCCGTCCACGACCAGGGCGACGGGCAGCGAGATCTTGGCACCGGGCTCGCCGTCGAGCTTCTCGACCTTGACCACGTCTCCGACGGCGACCTTGTACTGCTTGCCGCCGGTCTTGACGATTGCGTACGTCGCCATCGTTTCTCTACTCCTGAGTGCTTCTCTAGGGCGTCGCGCTACCCGTGGGTGCGCGAGCGGGTCTGGGGTGCGGAGCCGCGGTGGGTCCGCTGTCATCGGCACCGGCCGAAAGACAACTGGTCAAGGGTACGTGAGGCGCGCCTTCAGGGTCAAATCACCGCAGGTCACGATGGGTCAGTTGTCATGGGTCGGCGGCCCGGCGGGTCGAGCTGCGGCGCGACGGCGCGGACGCCTGCCCCCGACGGTCGCGGCAGGTTCGTCGACGTCGTCCTCGTCCTCGTCATCGTCATCATCCGAGTCGTCGTCCGAATCCTCGTCGTCGTCTTCGTCGTCTTCGTCATCGTCATCATCGTCGGAGTCGTCGTCGTCCGAGTCGTCGTCATCTGAGTCGTCGTCATCTGAGTCGTCGCCGTCGATGACCTCGATGTCGTCGTCGAGGTCGTCATCCTCGTCGTCCTCATCGAGGTCGATCTCGTCGTCGTCCTCGTCATCGTCCGAGTCGTCCTCGTCGGAGTCGTCCTCGTCGCTCTCGTCGAAGTCCTCATCCTCGAGCTCTGCATCGGCGGAGTCCACGACGGCTTCCTTGATGGTCTCGGTGTCGACCTCGGCGACCTCCTCGGCGGCTTTCTTGTCGTCCGTGAGCTCCTCGTCGGCTCCGTCCTCGTCGTGTCGACCGTTCGCAGCGGCCATCGCCTTGAACATCGGGTGCTCGCCCGCAGGATGCGCGGGCACCTTCGCGACCGGCATCTCGTCTGCGCGGCCGCCCTTCTTCGAGCGCTTGCCGCGGCGTCCGGACTCAGACTTGCGACCACTCGCCGGCGCGGAGTCGACCGGGTCGGCGTGCAGCAGAATGCCCCGACCGGCACATTCCGGGCACGGCGTGGAGAACGCCTCGATCAGGCCGGTGCCCAGCCGCTTTCGCGTCAATTGCACCAGGCCCAGCGACGTCACCTCGGACACCTGGTGGCGGGTGCGGTCACGCGCGAGCGCCTCGGTCAGCCTGCGCAGCACCAGGTCCCGGTTGGACTCCAGCACCATGTCGATGAAGTCGATGACGACGATGCCGCCGATGTCACGCAGCCGCAGCTGGCGCACGATCTCCTCGGCGGCTTCCAGGTTGTTGCGGGTGACGGTCTGCTCGAGGTTGCCCCCGGAACCGGTGAACTTGCCGGTGTTGACGTCGACGACGGTCATCGCCTCGGTGCGGTCGATCACCAGCGTGCCGCCCGACGGCAGCCACACCTTCCGGTCCATCGCCTTGGTCAACTGCTCGTCGATGCGGTGGACGGCGAACACGTCGGGGCCGTCGCTGCTCGCGGGCGCGTACTTGTTCAATCGCGGAACGAGGTCAGGTGCAACGGAATTCACGTATTCGTTGATGGTGTTCCAGGCCTCGTCCCCGGACACGATCAGCCCGGAGAAGTCCTCGTTGAACAGGTCACGAATGACCTTCACCAGTACATCGGGCTCTTCGTAGAGAGCCACTGCCGCACCGGCGGCCTTCTTCTTCGTCTCCGTCGCCTTCGCCTCGATCTGCGACCAGCGTTCCTGCAGCCGGCTGACGTCGGAGCGGATGTCCTCTTCTTTGACACCCTCGGAGGCCGTCCGGATGATCACGCCTGCATCCGACGGAACCACTTCTCGCAGAATCTCTTTGAGCCGCTGGCGTTCGGTGTCGGGCAGCTTGCGGCTGATGCCTGTCGACGACGCGCCGGGAACGTACACCAGATAGCGGCCCGCCAGCGAGACCTGCGTGGTCAACCGCGCGCCCTTGTGCCCGACAGGATCCTTGCTGACCTGCACCACGACGTAGTCGCCCGGTTTCAGGGCTTGCTCGATCTTGCGGTTGGCGCCGCCGAGACCCGCTGCCTCCCAATTCACTTCGCCTGCGTAGAGCACGCCGTTGCGGCCGCGGCCGATGTCGACGAACGCCGCCTCCATCGACGGCAACACGTTCTGCACGATGCCCAGGTAGATATTGCCCACCAAAGATGCCGACGCGGCGGATGTCACGAAATGCTCGACCACGACGCCGTCCTCGAGCACGGCGATCTGGGTGTATCGCGCGCCCTCGTGCGGCGGCTCGGTGCGGACTTTGTCGCGCACCACCATCACCCGCTCGACCGCCTCGCGTCGGGCCAGGAACTCCGCCTCGCTCAGGATCGGCGGACGACGCCTGCCCGCATCGCGGCCGTCGCGGCGGCGTTGACGCTTGGCTTCCAGTCGCGTCGATCCGGCGATGCCCTGAATCTCGTTGCTGTCTTTTTCTGCGCGCCCGGCGCGTTCATGCACGACCGTGTTCGGCGGGTCGTCCGGCGCCGCGTCGCCGTCGTCCCCCGAACCGGACTTGCGCCGACGCCGTCGACGGCGACGTCTGGTGGAACCGTCACCGCCACCTGATTCGTCGTCGCCGTTGTCGTCGTCGGCATCGTCGCCGGAGTCCTCGCCCTGGCCGTCGGACTGTCCGTCGTCGGACTCGTCACCAGAGTCGTCACCGCCCTGCTCGCCCCGGCCCCGGCCTCGGCCGCGGCGGCCGCGGCGGCGACGTCGGTTGGGCCGTTCGGCCTGCTCGTCGTCGGAGTCCGGGACGCCGTCGTCGGAGTCGTCGTAGTCGTCGTCGGGTTCGGCGTCGACCTCGACCGGTTGCGGCGCGACGAAGAGCGGCATGTACTCGGCGCGTTCGACCGTGGTCTCGAGAATCGTCCGGGACTCCGGTTCGGCGTCGTCCGCGCTGTCCTCGGCGGGCGGCCGGTCACCGTCGCCCTCGGAGGATTCGCTCGAATCCTCCGTGACGACCGTCAGCCCGTCAGGCTGGGCCGCCTCGGGCTGCTGAGTCTCTTCCGATAGGTCCTGTGTGGTTGCATCGTCGGCCACGTATTCTCCTCAAGCCCCCGGGCGCGTCGGATGACGCGGCCACGCGAGGGCTTCCGCTATTGGCCCGGGTTGTTTACTCCCGGGCTTGTTATGGTCTCGCTCCGAGCGGTTCGCTGGGAACCCACTCGGTGCCTGGCTGAATGACGGCTGGGACGGTCTGCGCCACACCACGGGAAGCGGTGGTCGCGCTCGTCGAAGTCTTCATTCGGACATCCGGCCCTGGTGTACGGCCTTCTACCCGCGATCAGTATCCCACATCACCCTTGCTCGGCGGACCAGGGCGATTGTCCTCGTTACCGACTTGGAAACCAGAGCTCGATTTCGCGGGCGGCCGACTCGGGCGAATCCGAGCCGTGCACCAGGTTGTCCTGGGTGACAAGGGCCAGGTCACCGCGAATTGTGCCGGGAGCGGCCTTCTCCACCGGGTCGGTGCCGCCGGCGATCTGCCGGAAGGCGGCAATCGCACGCGGACCCTCGACGATCGCCGCGACGACCGGCCCCGACGTGATGAATTCCAGCAGGGAGTCGAAGAACGGTTTGCCGTCGTGCTCGGCGTAATGCTTGCGGGCCAGCTCGTCGCCGACATCGCGAAGTTCAAGGGCCGAGATGCCGAGGCCCTTGGCCTCGATACGGCTGATGACCTCCCCGATCAGGTGTCGTTTGACGCCGTCGGGCTTGATCAGAACCAGGGTCCGCTCAGTCACGGCCGACAGCGTACCTGCGGGCGCGTTCTTGCCCGCGACGGCGCGGTCGTTGACCGGGTCCTCGAAGCAGTCAATGCACTCGCCCACGGCAGTTGCCAGAGTTTCACAGCAGCCTCCCAGGCTGCGCGTTATTGATCGTGAGCAGTTCGCTCAGGGTTCATGATCATCGAATACGGGGGTCTTACCCGGTTGAGCTGCGCCGAAAGAATCCTCCAAGGCGTTCGCCGCAACCTCTGCGTGACCGGCCACGGGCCGACAGCAGCGAAAGGAAGAACGATGAAACGAGTATTCGTCGGGTTGGCAACGACTGTGTTGGTGTCCGGCGGCTTGGGTCTGGCCGGTCTGGGGGTAGCGGGTACCGCCCAGGCAGGCTGCGCGCCTGGCTGGACTGGCTGGGTTTGCGGCTACGGCCCCAATCGCTGGTGCCCGGGGGATTCCTTGTACATGGATCAGCATGGGCCGTACCAGGGGGTCATTTGGGACATGAGTGTTTGCCACACCTGGTACAGGGTGGCCGAGGGCGCGGGCAATGTTCCCGAGGGCCCGAATAATTCCAGTGATGTTTGGGAGGGAGACAATCCTCCGCCTCCTGCAGAACCTCCGCCTCCTGCGCCTCCTGCGCCGCCTCTGCCTCCCGGTATGTGCTGGTCCATGTTCATTCCGGGGCCCTGCCCTGGCGGCTAAGAGCATCGTCGGCCCGCTTCCGGGCCGCGCGGGAGATGGGTCTCGACACGACCTTGCAAAAGGTGTGCGAACTGCCGTGCCGCCAGAACCCCGCCGCAAAGCGAGTCAGTGAATTGGTAAGGGCTGCAACGGGTTCACAAACGTTCTGCCCAACCTCTGCCTGAGGTGGCGCTTAGGAGTCACCGGGAGGGGTGAAGTACTCGCGCCAGGCGGTGATCTTTTCGTCCTTCACCTCGCAAGCCCCCATGTGCGGTATGTCCATCTTCTTCCCATTCATCATCCAGTGATCGATGCGCTCCATCAGCACGACATCGCCCACGGCAGCGAGATGAAGGATTTCGTGGTCGACGCAGGTTCCGCCGCTGAAGTATCCCTCCACGGTCTTGCGGACCGCGTCGTGACCCGAGACCGGCGGGTGGGGACCGGCATGCAACGTGACGTTCTCAGCGAAGTAGCTCATGACCTCGTCGACATCGTTACGACCCCACGCGGCCATCTCGGCCCGAACGATCTCCTCAGGGCTCATCGCTTTCCCCTCTCAGCGATCTCCGGCGCAGAACTGGAGTGACCTTAACTCGCACAAAACGACACGGAGGGCGCAGGCTCTAGCAGGGTTTGAGCCGAAAGACGGGGATATGGCGCCCGATTGAAGCCGTCTTGGCGCGGTAATCGCCGTATCCGGCGTATACCTTCTCGGCAAGTGCGAACAGGCGGACGTGCTCGTCAGGATCAGTAACTTCTGCGGCCACAAATAGCTCGTCGCCGAATCGACATTGAGGGTGTGCCTTCAGGTTGTAGTACCACTGCGGGTGTTTCGGGCCGCCGTAGTTGGAGGCAATCAGAATCGCATCGCTTCCATCGTGGAAATAGGCGAGTTGCACCTCGCGCGGCTGGCCCGTCTTGGCGCCCGTGGTGACGAGCGGGGCGCTGGTGATCACAGGCAGCGACGCCGGGTAACGCCCGCCGGTCTTGCGGTACAACCACGGGTCGATGCGCGGGCTGATATGGCGGCCGAACCACCCCCCTGCGCGGCTGCGCCCGAAACGCATGTCGGCGCGATAGATCCGACTCTGCTTCCGGTGGGGATCGACGTACCGCAGCGGCATGCAGCGGACCCTACCTCCGGGTCAGCTTGGTCGTGCCGGTTACGCACTCACCGACGACGTGCGTGAATTCGGACTCGGTTCCTACTGCTGCGGCGGCTGCTGTTGCTGCGGCTGTTGCTGTTGCTGCTGCTGCGGCTGATCGTTCTTCGGGGCGCAGCCCGGCGGATTCGGATGACACAGTGTGTCTTCCGGCGTCTCGTTCGCCGGGGCACCCGGATTGTGCTTGTCCACCACAGGCGGCGGGTCCTGCTTGTCCACCACCGGTGGCGGATCCTGCTTGTCGACAGGCGGCGGGTTCTGCTCCGCGGGGTTCTGGTCCGGCGGCGGGTTCTGGTTCTCGTTCGGGTTCGGGGCAGGCGAAGCCGGACCCGGCACAACCGGCGCGGGATTAACGGGCGCTGGATTGGCGGGCGCGACCCGCGGAGCGGGCGCCTGCTGATAAACGGTTCTCGGCGCGGGTTGCTGCACCGCTACGCTCGGCGGCGCCGATGACTGGGGAGCAGGGACCAGCAGCACCGGCGCTTGTTGCGACGGCGTCCCGGTCGTGTTGGCCGGCGTCGTGGAAACACTGTCCTTCGTCACCAACGTCGCCGCCAGGGCGCCGAGGGCGATCACCGCAGCCACCGCGGCGGCTCCGAACACCACACCGGGGCGCTTGTACGCGGGCAACTGCGCAGGCGGAGGCGCAGCGGCCGGTCCGTAATACGGTTGGGGCTGACCGTAGTTCGGTGGCTGCTGACCGTAATTCGGCGGCGGTGGGTCGTAGTACATGTCCTGCGGCTGCTGGCCGTACGGCGAATACGCACTCCCCGGCCCACCGTAGGGGCCCTGTTGGGCAGCCGGCGCGACCATCGTCGGATCCATATTCTGGGGCGTTCGATCGAACGGTCTGGGGTAGGTCATTGCTGGTTCCGATCCATATGGATTCAACGTGGTCCGCTGGGCACAACAATGACACTTCTGCGGCGGTCCTGCAGCGTAGTTGGCTACCCCAATTTCCGTTCGCCGCGATCAGTCGGGCGGGGGCTGTTGACCAGGCAGCAGGCCATGCTGCTCGCGACGTTTGACTTCGCTGCGCAGATAGAGAAGCAGCAGCCAGACGCCCGCGAAAATGAGCCCGATGAAGCCGACGGCGCCGTGCACGACCCAGCCGGCGATCAGCACCAGTTGCATGCGCGAGGTTGACCCAGATCGCCCATGGTCGGCCCTGCACACCGGTCAGCAGAATCAGCACGACGGCAAGGCCGATCAAATAGGTGCCTGCGACCGCCGTCAGCCCGCCGTGCGCGACCACGACGACGGGCAGAGCCAGCAGTACGACGATGGCCTCCAGGATCAAAGTGCCCGCCATCACCCCGCGGAAGCTCTTCCAGGGATCAGGTCGGGGGTTCTCCGCACGCGCGGAGGACCGCGGGGCGTCGTCGCTCACTCCGGATCCCTTCCGAACAACGTGCGCGCCGCGCCCGCCGTGACGACCGAGCCGGTGATCACCATGCCGCTGCCGGAGAAACCTTCGCCGTCATACCCGGACTCCTCGACGAGCGCGGTCGCGGTCTCGATGGCGTCCGGCAGCGTCGACGCGGCGACCACCCGCTCCGGACCGAATCGCTCCTCCGCGCGCAGCGCAAGACTTTCGACGTCGAGCGCTCGAGGTGAGCCGTTGTTGGTCACGACCACCAGATCGAACGCCGGCTCCAATGCGGCCAGAATGCCGTCGACGTCCTTCTCGGCCATCACCGACACGACGCCGACGACGAAGCGGAAGTCGAACTCCTCGGCCAGCGTATGAGCCAGTGCGGCCGCACCGGCGGGGTTGTGCGCGGCATCGATGAAAACCGTTGGGGCGCTGCGCATCCGCTCCAACCGTCCGGGGCTGGTGGCGGCGGCGAATCCAGCCCGGACGGCGTCGATGTCGAGTTGGCGTTGCGCCCCGGCGCCGAAGAACGCCTCGACTGCGGCCAGCGCGATAGCGGCGTTGTGCGCCTGATGTTCGCCGTGCAGCGGCAGGAAGATCTCGGAGTACACGCCGCCGAGGCCCTGCAGCTCGAGCAGTTGGCCGCCGACGGCCACCTGGCGGCTCAGCACCGCGAATTCGGAGTCCTCACGCGCCACCGCGGCGTCTGCCCGCACCGTCTCGGCCAGCAGCACCTCCATGGCCTCGGGCACTTGCCTGCCGATCACCGCAACCGTGTCGATCGGCACCAGGTCGTTGTTCTGCTTGATGATGATTCCGGCCTTCTCGGCGGCGATGTCGGCGATCTCGGTGCCGAGATACTCGGTGTGGTCGACGCCGATCGGGGTGATGACCGCGACGGGCGCGTCGACGACGTTGGTGGCATCCCAGCGCCCGCCCATGCCGACCTCGACGACCGCGACATCGATAGGCGCATCGGCGAAGGCGGCGAAGGCCATCGCGGTGACAACCTCGAACTTGCTCATCGCCGGACCACCGGCCGCTTCGGACTGCTTGTCGACCAGCTCGACGAACGGTTCGATCTCCTGGTAGGTCGCGACGTATTGCGCGGGGGTGATCGGCTTGTTGTCGATGGCGATGCGTTCGACGGCCGACTGCAGATGGGGGCTGGTGGTTCGGCCCGTGCGGCGGTGCAGGGCGGTCAGCAGCGCGTCGACGATGCGGGCGACAGACGTCTTTCCGTTGGTGCCTGCGATGTGGATCGACGGGTAGCCACGCTGCGGCGAGCCGAGCAGTTCCATCAGCGCCGAAATGCGGGTCGTGCTCGGTTCGAGCTTGGTCTCCGGCCACCGCTGGTCCAGGAGGTGCTCGACCTGGAGCAGCGACGCGAGTTCGTCCGGGGTCGGGACGGGGTCGGTCATTGCAGAGACGCCAGCCTGGTATTGATCCGCTCGACTTCCTCTCGGGCGAGAAGTTGGCGTCCCCGGATCTTGTCGACGACGTCGGCCGGGGCCTTGGCCAGGAAGGCCTCGTTGTCGAGCTTGGCGGTGGTGCCCTTGAGCTCCTTCTCCGCGGCTGCCAAATCCTTTTCGAGCCGACGCCGCTCAGCGGCCACATCGACGGTGCCCGAGGTGTCGAGTTCGACTGTGACGGTGCCGCGCGCCAGGCGCACCTCGACGGAGGCCGACGGCGTGAAACCGTCGGCGGCAGGTGTCAGCCATGCCAGCGTCGTCACCGCCGGGATCTGCGAGTCCAGATCGGCAGAGGCAACGTCGGTCAGCCTCGCAGGCACCTTCTGCCGATCGGCCAGGCCCTGGTCGCTGCGGAACCGCCGCACCTCGGTGACCAGCTTCTGCATGTCCGTGACACGTTGTGCGGCAACCTGATCCACCGCGAACCCAGATGGCGTCGGCCACTCCGCGATCACCAGGGACTCGCCGCCGGTGAGCGTCTTCCACAGCACCTCTGTGACGAAAGGCATCACCGGGTGAAGGAGTTTCAGCAGCGTGTCGAGGACTGCGGCGAGCACCGCTGTGGTGTGGGTGATCCCGTCGGCCAGTTGCACCTTCGCCAGTTCGACATACCAGTCGCAGAACTCGTCCCACGCGAAGTGGTAGAGAGCCTCGCAGGCGCGACTGAACTCATAGTTGTCGAATGCCGAATCCACCTCGGCGCGAACCTCTTCCGCACGGCCGAGGATCCACCGGTCGGCATCGGTGAGGTCCGGTGCGTCGGGCAACGGCGCGGGGGCGGCCCCGTTCATCAACGCGAAGCGGGTGGCATTGAAGAGCTTGGTCGCGAAGTTGCGGGACGCGCGGGCATGATCCTCGCCGATGGACAGGTCACCGCCGGGGCTGGCGCCGCGGGCAAGGGTGAACCGCAGAGCGTCGGCACCGAACATCTCCACCCAGTCCAGTGGGTCGATGCCGTTGCCGCGCGACTTGCTCATCTTGCGGCCGAACTCGTCGCGAATCAGCCCGTGCAGGAACACGTTTTCGAACGGCACCTGCGGCCCGCGCCGACCTTCCAAGGTGATGGCCGGGTCGCCGGCGACGAACATGCCGAACATCATCATCCTGGCCACCCAGAAGAACAGGATGTCGTAACCGGTGACCAGGACCGTGGTCGGATAGAACTTGGCGAGCTCGGGGGTGTGGTCGGGCCAGCCCATGGTGGAGAACGGCCACAGCGCCGACGGAGAACCAGGTGTCCAGCACGTCCGGGTCCTGCTCCCAGCCCTCCGGCGGGGTTTCGCCCGGACCGACGCAGACGATGTCACCGTCGGGCCCGTGCCAGATCGGGATGCGATGGCCCCACCACAGCTGACGCGATATGCACCAGTCGTGCATGTTGTCGACCCAGCCGAACCAGCGCGGTTCCAGGCTGGGCGGGTGAATCACGGTGTGCCCGTTACGAACCGCGTCACCTGCCGCCTTGGCCAGCGACTCGACCTTGACCCACCACTGCAGCGACAGCCGCGGCTCGATGGGTTCGCCGCTGCGCTCGGAATGCCCGACGCTGTGCAGGTACGGCCGCTTCTCCTCGACGATCCGGCCCTCGGCGGCCAGCGCCTCGCGAACCGCGACCCGGGCATCGAAACGGTCCATGCCGTCGAATTCGGTTCCGGTGTCGGCGATCCTGCCCTTGGTGTCCATGATCGACGGCATCGGCAGCTTGTGCCGCAGCCCGATCTCGAAGTCGTTCGGGATCGTGGGCCGGGGTGACTTTGACTGCGCCGGTGCCGAATTCCGGGTCGACGTGTTCGTCGGCGACGATGATCACCTCACGGTCGACGATGAACGGGTGCGACAGCGTCTTGCCGACCAGGTGGCGGTAGCGCTCGTCGTCGGGATGCACCGCGATCGCGGTGTCACCGAGCATCGTCTCCACCCGGGTGGTGGCCACCACGATGTGCGGTTCGGAGTCGTCGAGCGATCCGTACCGGAAGGACACCAACTCGCCCTCGACGTCGGAGTAGGACACCTCGAGGTCGGAGATGGCGGTCTCCAGCACCGGCGACCAGTTGACCAGGCGCTCGGCCTGGTAGATCAGCCCGGCGTCGAAGAGCCGCTTGAAGATCGTTCGCACCGCGCGGGACAGGCCGTCGTCCATCGTGAAACGGTCACGGCTCCAGTCGACGCCGTCGCCGAGCCTGCGCATCTGGGCGCCGATCGTGCCGCCGGAGTCGTGCTTCCAGTCCCAGACCTTGTCGATGAACAGGTCGCGGCCGAAGTCTTCCTTCGTCTTGCCGTCGATCGCGAGCTGCTTCTCCACGACGGACTGGGTGGCGATGCCCGCGTGGTCCATGCCCGGCAGCCACAGCACCTCGTAGCCCTGCATCCGCTTGCGCCGGGTCAGCGCGTCCATCAGCGTGTGGTCGAGCGCGTGCCCCATGTGCAGGCTGCCGGTGACGTTCGGCGGCGGCAGCACAATCGAGTACGGCGGCTTGTCGCTCGCCGGATCGGCCTTGAAGTAGCCCGCGTCCACCCAGCCCTGGTAGAGCTCGCTTTCCACCGCGCCCGGATCCCACGACTTGGGCAGGGCGTCGGCTGCTGGCTTCGAGCTGGCGGTCACCGCGCCATTCTATGGAGTGCGGTGCGCCAGCCCGCCGGGTGCTGCCTACTTCTTGCCGCCGAGCAGGCCGCCGAGGATCTCGCCGATCGCGTTGCCCTGTCCGCCGCCGATCACACTGCCCAGGATGCTGCCGAGCGGGTTGTTCCGCCGCCTCCGCCTCCGGCGCCACCGAGGATGCCGCCGAGGATGTCGCCGAGTCCGCCGCCGCCTGCCGACTGTGCCTGCGCCTGCGGCTGGGCCTGCGCCGAGCCGGAGCCCTTGGGGAACTGCTTGCCGATGTAGGCCAGCACGATCGGGGCCAGGATCGGCAGCAGCTTCTTGATCAGATCGCCACCGCCTGCGCCGGTACCGGCCAGCGCCGATGCGACGGCGTTGCTGTCGTTGCCGCCGAACAGTGAGGCGACGAGATTGTCGCCTTGCTTCTCGTCGACCTGGTCGACGTTGACACCTCCGTCGAGCAGGCCGCTGGCGCCCTGCTCGGCCACGGCGGACTCGAGCTTGCTCGAGTCGATGTCGTCCGACTGGACGTTCTGCGCCAGTCCTCCGACGAGTGCAGGCACCAACGTCTTGATGGCGTTGTTCACCTCGCCCTGGTCCGCGCCAAGTTTGCTCGCGATGTCCGCTACGGGGATCTGCGCGAAGAGTTCGTCGAGACCTGCCATTGTCCTGTCCACCTTCATTGCTGGTTACCGCATGCCGAGCACGACACTAGTCCAATCGATCTTGGCTGACAGGGGTTCTGCGCTGACAGGATCAATGTCAACCGCGACGTCTCCAATGACACACCGGCAGCGGGAAATCGAGCCAGCAGCACGTCACCCATCGCCGCCGCGGGCGTCAGCACGCCGCGCAGATCAGATAGCCGGTCCCGGTCGAGCGCCAGCGCCAAACCGCTCTCCCCCAGCAGCACCGAGGTGGCCTTGTAGCCGGGGTCGCCCTGCTGCGACATCGGTGGCCCGGTAGCGGGCCCCGGTCGTCGTCGTGGTGTACGTCTCGACGGTGTAGTGACCGTGTCTCGCGCGCGCTGTTCGCTCGGTCCGGTGCCGGGTTTCGGGGCGATGCGCTCGACGAGTTGATTCGGCAGCCGACGAAGCAGGCGACCGCCGAGCGTCATCGACGCGGCGTTACCCGCGGTCGCCAGTGCCGCAGCCGCAGGCGCGGCGATCGAGCGGCCCATGCTCATCTGTTCGGCATACTCGAACCGGCGGCCGTATGCGTAGTCCAGTAATGCGTTGCTGCGCCGAACAATTCGGGTGTTCGGCCCTGCCATCACGAACGCCCCTACCCAGTATCCGGCCAATTCCGGCGCGATCTCGCGGCCGCGTCGCCACCGAATAGTCGGGCTGCGCGCCGAGTTCCGGCTCCGCCGCCCGGTCGGGCGTCAGGGTGTAGGGGTCATCGAGCAGTCGCCTGGCCTCCGGATCGGCGGACACGGTGCGCAGGAATTCGATCATCGAGGCGACGGTGCCTCCGGAAACGCCGCCGGCCATGGCCCGCACCACCATGTTGGTGTCGCCGAGCTGGCCCGCTTGGTCGCTTTCGGCTCGCCGGTACAGCGCGAAGACGGTGAGATCCGAAGGGATGGAATCGAATCCACATGAGTGCACGATCCGCGCGCCGGTGTCGAGCGCCTGCTTGTGGTACAGGTCGATGCTCTCGCGGATGAACATCGGTCTCACCGGTGAGGTCGGCGTAGTCGGTGCCCGCGGCCGCGCATGCCGCGACCAACGGCAACCCGTAGCGCGCGTACGGTCCGACGGTCGTCACCACGACCTGAGTCCTGGCGGCCATCGCGTTCAGCGTCGACGGCTGCGAGGCGTCTGCGGTGATCAGCGGCCAGGACTGCGCGCCCTCCCCCAACGTCTCCCGGACGGCGAGCAGCTTGTCCGCAGACCGGCCCGCCAGTGCGATGCGCGCGTCGCCGCCCGCGCCGGCCAGGTATTCGGCGGTCAGTTTGCCGACGAAGCCGGTCGCGCCGTACAGGACGATGTCGAATTCACGCTGCGATGCGGTCATGAATTCCGACGCTACCCGAGCGTCTCGGGCAGCTCGATCGTCGTCGCCGAGCAGGTGACGGCCCAGGAATGCGGTGACGACCTGGTACCAGATCTTGGCGTGTTGTGGCGCGAGCACCCAGTGGTTCTCCGACGGGAAGTAGAGGAACCGGTGCGGGCTGGTGCCGTCGTCGCGTGCAGGCAGGCCCGATTCCGTGAGCAGCTCGTACCACAGCCGCAGGGCCTCGCCGATCGGCACGCGATAGTCCTTGTCGCCGTGGATGACAAGCATCGGCGTGCGTGATCTCGCTGACGAAGCGGTGCGGCGAGTTCGCCGTCGCCATGTCGCGGGTCATCTCCCGCAGCCAGTAGTAGGAGGCGTCGGTCGTCGAGCCGAACTGGTCGAGCGCCCACAGGCTGGCATGGGTGACGATCGCGTCGAACCGGTCGGTGTGGCCGGCGATCCAGTTCGCCATGTAGCCGCCGAACGAGCCGCCCATCGCGGCGGTGCGGGTGGCGTCGACGCGCTCGTGGGCGCAGGCAGCGTCGGTGGCGGCCATCAGGTCGTCGTACGGCGCGCCGCCCCAGGCGCCCCAGCCGCGCTGGATGAAGTCCTGGCCGTAGCCGGTGGACAGCGCCGGGTCCGGCAGCAGCACCGCGTAGCCCTGCGCGGCGAGCACCCACGGGTTCCACCGCCAGTGCCAGGCGTTCCAGCTGGCCAGCGGCCCGCCGTGGATCCACAGCAGAAGCGGCGCGGGTGCCTCGCCGTCGGGGAGCACCAGCCACGACCGCACCGCAGTGCCGTCGGCCGTCTTGGCCGTGATCTCGGTGAGCGATCCGGGCAGCGCAGGCGACTCGACGCAGGGCAGCGCCGTGACGGTGCCGTCGGGATCGATGCGCACCGGGTGCGGCGGCGCCGCATAGGAACTTCGCAACGCGTAGACGACGCCGTCAGGGGCGGCGATCACATCGGTGTACGCATAGTCGTCGGCGGTCAGCGCCGTTACCCCGCCGTCGCGGATTCCGATGCGGAACACCGGACAGCGGCCGCCGTCGTCGGCCGTGACGATCAGGGCCTCGCCGTCGCGCGACCACGTCACCGACACCGGCCAGCGATCCCAGTCGGCCGCCAACTGCGTCGGCTGTTCACCGAATCGCAAGCAGCCCAGGGTGATTCGTGGTGCACGCTACCGGAGTGGAGTAGGACTCGCGGATGAACGCCACGGCCGATCCGTCCGGCGAGATGGTCGGGCTCCACAGGTCGGCATCGGGGTCGTCGGCGATGACGGTGTGGTCGCCGGATGACGAGATCGATCCGCACCAGCACCGAGTGCCGGGCCGCGCCCGGTGCGGGCAGCTGCCAGGACGTCACCACGAACCGGCCGTCGGCGCTGACGTCGAAGTCGGCGTCGCGCAGCGCCCCGCCCGGTCGCGGCGTCAGGTCGACCGGCGCCGCATCGTCCGCCGGGTCCAGCGCGAGCAGATGTGGTCCGTCGGGCCCGAGGTCCTTGTCCCAGTATCGAATCGGATAGCCGGTGTGCAGGATCGCGGTGATCTTGTTGTCCTTGCGCAGCTTCCGCAGCCGACGGTCGTCGTCGACGCGTGCCCGCCGACGGCAACAGCGGCACGCGCACCACGGTCCGCGCGGCGTCGCGCGCCGTCTTCACGCCCTCGACCCCGCCGGGCGGCGAAAGAACCTCGACCGCCTCGCCGCCGGCCGCGGGCAGACGCCACAGCGCCGCGGGCGGCTTGTCGTCGTCTTCGGTCGGGCGCACCGCCACGAACAGCAGGTCACCGTCGGAGGTGAACGCGGGCGACGACTCGCCCTTCGCGCCGCGGGTCAACCGTCGCGCGGGGAGTTGGCCCTCGGGGTCCAGTTCCCAGACCGCGGTGATGTATTCGGTGCGCTTCTCGTTGAGCTCACTGACCGTCGTCACCACCCGCGAGCCGTCAGGGGACACCGCGAGCCCGGACACTCTCGGCAGTGCGACGTAGGCGTCGAGGTCGCCGAACGGGGTTTCGGTCATCCGACGTTCGTAGCACAGGGCGAGTGAGTTTGATTTTCAAACTGACTTCTGGCACGCTTGCGTGCATGACCGTCGTCAAGCTCGCCGATCTCCCGGGTCGGCCCTGTCCGATCGCCGCTTCGTTGGAGTTGGTCGGCGAGCGGTGGGCGCTGCTCATCGTTCGCGAGCTGTCGCTCGGCACGACCCGGTTCTCCGACATCGTCAACGGCACGGGCGCCCCGCGCGACCGCGTCGCGGCCAGGCTCAAGGCACTGGAGGAGATCGGCGTGCTGCGGCGGACCGCCTACCAGACCGCACCCCCGCGCTTCGACTACCGCCTCACGGAGTCCGGATGGGCCCTCGTGCCGGTGCTGGACGCCCTGTTGGCCTGGGGACTCGACCACGCCGTCGGCCCCGACGACCCCGATCGACAACGCAGGTATCGACCGTTGAGCGAATTGAAGGATTCGAAATGACCGCAGAGCTGACCGAGGCGAGCACTCCAGAGCACTGGGGACAGCAGCGTTCCCGCACCGTCACCTGGCACGAACCCGGGCCGAGCACCGCCAAGGGCCTCACGATGCCCGGGGTCGACTACCTGCGGGCGATGGCCGCCGGTGAGCTACCGCAGCCGCCGATCGCGGGGTTGATGCAGTTCGAGATCGTCGAAGCCGACCCGGGACGGGTCGTCTTCACCTGCCGGCCGGACGAATCGGCATACAACCCGATCGGCGCCGTGCACGGCGGGGTGGTGTGCACGCTTCTCGACTCGGTGACCGGCTGCGCGATTCACAGCACGCTGCCGCAGGGCAAGGGCTACACGTCGGTCGAGATCAAGGTCAACTACCTGAAGGCGGTCCGGCTGAGCAGCGGGCTGCTCACGGCGACTGGCACCGTGGTCAAGGCAGGATCGCGGGTCGGCTTCGCCGAAGGCGTCATCACCGACGAAGGCGGCGCTGTGGTCGCAACGGCCACCAGCACGCTGTTGGTGTTCGACCTTTAAGGCCGCGCGAGCGGAGACGCTACGTTCGACGGGTGGCGCAACAGGAGTTCGTCGTAATCGGTGCGGGTATCGCGGGTCTCGCGACGGCGGTCGCGCTGCAGCGACGTGGACACGACGTCACCGTCCTCGAGGGCCGTTCCGACACGACGACCGGGGCGGGAATCAGCATCTGGCCCAACGCGCTTGCGGCGCTGGACCACATCGGGCTGGGCGACGCGGTTCGCGAGGCAGGCGGCCGGGTGACCGCAGGAGCGATGCGTTGGCGTGACGGCAAGTGGCTACGCCGTCCGTCCCGAGAGCGGATCGTCAAGGCCCTTGGCGAGCCGCTGGTGGTGGTGCGCCGATCCGCGCTGAACGACGTGCTGGCCGGCGCATTGTCGAGCGGCACCGTCAACACCGGTGTGATGGTCAACGAGATTGCTCTGACGCCCGACGGCGTGCGCATCACGCTGTCGGACTCGACGACACGACAAGCGGCGGCGGTGATCGGTGCGGACGGCACGAACTCGGTGGTCGCCCGTCACCTCAACGGCCCGCTGTACAACCGGTACGCCGGCTATACGGCGTGGCGCGGCATTGCCGCCGCTGCACTCGATCCCGACCTTGCCGGCGAGACGCTCGGGCCCGGCGTGGAATGCGGGCACGTTCCGCTGGGCTCCGACCACACCTACTGGTTCGCCACCGAGCGGGCCCCCGAGGGCCGGGTGGCGCCGGAGGGTGAGCTCGCCTACCTGCAGACCAAGTTCGCGTCGTGGGCCGAGCCGTTTCCGGCCCTGCTCGCCGCGACCGACCCCGACGTCGTCCTGCGCAACGACCTGTACGACCGCGACGAGGCTCGAGTCTGGTCGAAGGGCCCGGTCGCTCTGGTCGGCGATGCCGCCCACCCGATGCGCCCGCATCTGGGCCAGGGCGGGTGTCAGGGGCTCGAGGACGCTGCGATCCTGGCCGACTTCGTCGACCAGACCGACGACGTGGCCGCTGCGTTCGCCAGGTTCGCGGAGTTCCGCAGGCCGCGGGTGCGTGCCTTGGTGCGCGAGTCGGCGACGATCGGCAAGATCGTCAACCTGCGGCCCGCCTTCCTGAGCGCGGCGGCCACCCGCGCGACGGTCCTGGTACCCGAGGCGGTGTTGACCCGGCATATGGCGACGGTGTCGTCGCGGGCCGCGTTCACCGCGCCGACGAAGGCGTCAGCCTAGGCCGAACGGGCTGAGGAACGTCGAGCACAGCTGGCGCAGATCGACGATGCCCAGCACCGCCCCGCCGCGCATCGTGTGGCATCCCACCAGCTGGCTCGGCGCGCTCCACACCGCCGGGCCGCCCCCGTTCGCCCCGCACTGCGGCCAGGCGCCGATGCCCTGCGTCTGCAGCACGTTCTCGGCGACGCGGATCTGTTCCTCGCGCGACGCCGACGCAGGCGATCCGACGCCGCCGTTGGCGGCCCAGGTCGCCTGTTTGAACTGCAGACCGCCGTACTTGCCGTTGCCGGTGTTGGTCGACCAGTTGCCGCCGGACTCGCACTGGGCGATGGCGTCCCAGTCCACGGTGTCGGCAGCGGCGGTGGCCGTTGACACGGTCATCGGGGCGAGCGCAAGCGCCCCGGTGGTTGCGACGAGCCAAGCGGCTTTCTTGCCCGTCCTGATGAATGGGTGGCGTTTCTTCATCGCTTCTGGTCCTTCCCCGACCTTGCAACTAATGGGTCTTTCGGGTTGGAAGTGTCAGGCGTTACAAGGGAGGTACCAGTACGTTATCGGGGCGGGATAGAACGAAGCTAGTGATGGGACAAATGAGTAAGAAGCGGTAAATGGGTTAAATGTGACAGAAGTGAAAATAGAGAAAATTGTGAATAAAGAATGGTGCCGGGCCTTTGCCGGCCCGGCACCATTCGAAGTGTGTTCTGCAGAGAACTCGGGAGTTCTAGCCCCGCCTGCCGCAGACCGGCCACGCGCCGATGCCCTGGGACTTCAGGACATTGTTGGCAACCCGGATCTGCTCATCGCGACCGGCGTTCTCCGGCATGCCCGAGCCGCCGTTGGCGTGCCAGGTGCTCAAGGTGAACTGCAGGCCACCGTGGAAGCCGTTACCGGTGTTCGTGTGCCAGTTGCCGCCCGACTCGCATGCCGCGACGGCATCCCAGTTCACGCTGTCCGCATTCGCAGTGCCGGTCGCCAGCGCCAGCGGTGCCAGGGCGAGCGCACCGGCGAAGGTCGCCAGGCCGAACGTCTTGCGGATGTTCTTCACTACTTTCCTTTCGCCAAGCGCGCGCCAACAACGCCCACTGATGCGGGCGTAGATGCCGTATTCGGGCAGGAGAGTTGGGCCGTGCCGTCTCGGTCAGGCACGACAGGGGAGGCAAACGCATCACCCCACCGGGCGTCACACCCGGCGGCCACCGAAGGCGATCCCGCCTCCCGTGGCCCCACTCACACGCAGGTTCGTGGTTTGAAATTATTTGCTCGTTTTGAGCCGTACGGAACGTACAAATCAATCCGCGCAAAGTCATATCGGGTGAAGAACGTGTCGCGGTTGAATCACGGTCAGATCACGACCGCCGAATTCGTCGTCAAGGCAGGTCACCGCGGCGTGTTGGGCGTAATGTCACACCCCCAGTGGCGCATCGAAGATGTGAGCCAGATCATGATCATTTTGTGACCTGGACCACTGTCAATTTGATTGAGGGATCAAAGAAACCGGGGTTATATGGTCCAGTTTTGGCCTCCAGCACTGACTTTCGATCGATCCTGTCGAAGTTGTTCGCTGATAACAACTCTGCACTCAGTCCATACGAGACTGGTTGCAGGACAGACTCTCTCGAGCTAAGGCCATGCATCGCAGCCCGAATACTGCCGGACCGTCATTGGCCACGTCTCGACGCCTTTAGGACGAAAACTCTTTCTGTCGAGTACTTTTCATCGGCGAGGAGGCTTGGAGCACGACCGATGCGCATGACTTCCGTAGTGGTTCCGAGGACGTTCGGCTACGTGGCACGCCCGACTCGGAAAGGAACGAACGGGCGAGCCGAAACGCACACGGCAACTACGCATCTCAGACGCAGACAGGCCGCGCCGGTCGCCATGGGACACAGCGCAATTCGCCGGATCAATCCGAATTGCCGACTGGGCGGCCGCGACAGCGCAGAAGGCGCGCAGGAATTTGGCTGCCCCGAATAGGGCAATTTGCTGGAACTATTACCTACGGTAATAGCTAGAGGTCAGGACAGGTCTGCTGTGGTGTTCACGTTCGTCAGCGATCGTTGCGCTGCCATCACGATCCGCTGGGTGTCGACGGTGTCGACCAGCGCGCGCATGCTGCGCTCCCCCGCGGCCACCAGCGCGTCGACCCGGTCGGCCAGCGCGGTGCGGTAGACGCCGGCCAGGTAGTGGTCGCGACCATCCCAGGGCAGCACCACGTCGACGGCAGCCGGGCGGCATGCTCCGCGAGCTCGTCGATCAGCTCGGTGGTCATGAACGGCATGTCGACCGCGCAGACGAAGGCCAGCTCAGCACCGGCGTCGGCCGCCGCTCGCAGGCCGCGTCCGGTCGCCAGCAGCGGGCCCACCCCGCGTACCTCGTCGCGCAGTATCTCGGCCTGCAGATTCGGGCAGCGGCTGACCGGGCGCGGCGATCACGAACACCGGCGAGCACCTGGGGCTCACGATCGACACGACGCGCTCGACCAGGTGCGTGCCGTCGTACGGAAGGGTGGCCTTGTCGCGGCCCATCCGGCGAGACGCACCACCCGCCAGCACGACAGCAGCAAGCGGCACGGGCGATGTCACGTCAGAGAGATTAGTCGACGGTCCAGGTGTCTTTGCCGCGCAGCAGCGACTGCAGTGCCGCCGTGTCGTGCGGCCTGGCATCACGCGCCGACGACGACCTGCTGGCGAGCCGCGTCGTCGTAGGTCGGCTTGCTGACCTGGCGGAAGATGCCCATCACCATGTGCTCGAGGTTCTGCTCGGACAGCCGCGACAGCGCGAACGCGTACGCCGGGTCGTCGACCTGCGAGTTGTGGACGACGATCTCGTCGGCCGAGACGTCGGCCGTCTTGGCCACCTCGAGCCCGTAGCCGGACTTGACCACGCAGTACTCGCCGTCGGCGCCGAAGGTGATCGGCTCGCCGTGGTGCACGTTGATCAGCCGCTCCTCGGCGCCTTCCTTGCGCAGCGCGTCGAACGAGCCGTCGTTGAAGATCGGGCAGTCCTGCAGGATCTCGACGATCGCGGCGCCGCGGTGCGCGGCCGCGGCGCGCAGCACCTCGGACAGGCCCTTGCGGTCGGAGTCCAGCGCGCGGCCGACGAAGGTGGCGTCGGCGCCCAGCGCCAGCGACACCGGGTTGAACGGGTAGTCCAGCGAGCCCATCGGGGTGGACTTGGTGATCTTGCCGATCTCGGAGGTCGGCGAGTACTGACCCTTGGTCAGGCCGTAGATCCGGTTGTTGAACAGCAGGATCGTGATGTTCACGTTGCGGCGCAGCGCGTGGATCAGGTGGTTGCCGCCGATCGACAGCGCGTCGCCGTCACCGGTGACGACCCAGACCGACAGGTCCGGCGCGGGCCAGGGCCAGACCCGGTGGCGATGGTCGGGGCGCGGCCGTGGATCGAGTGGAAGCCGTAGGTCTCCAGGTAGTACGGGAAGCGGCTCGAGCAGCCGATGCCGCTGACGAACGCGATGTTCTCGCGGCGCAGACCCAGCTCGGGCAGGAAGTTGCGGATGGTGTTGAGGATGACGTAGTCACCGCAGCCGGGGCACCACCGGACCTCCTGGTCGCTGGTGAAGTCCTTGGCCTTCTGCGGCTCGTCGGTCGTCGGCACCCCGCCGGTGCCCAGGGGTCAGCCCGAGATCCGTTCCGATCAGGTCAGTCATGCGTCAGCTCCCACGCCAATCTCCACGGTGGCCGCCGCCAACCGTGCGAACTTGGCCTTGTCGATTTCCTTCTCGCCCAGCGTTCCGTCCAGCGCGGCGTCGATGATGCCCTCGACCTCGTCGGCCAGGAACGCCATGCCTTCCACCTTGGTCACCGACTGCACGTCGACCAGGAACTTGCCGCGCAGCAGCAGCGCCAGCTGGCCCAGGTTCATCTCCGGCAGGACCACCTTGGGGTAGCGCCGCAGCACCTCGCCGAGGTTGGCCGGGAACGGGTTGAGGTTGCGCAGCTGCGCGTGGGCGACCTTGATGCCCTTGCGCCGCGCCCGCCGGCACGCCTCGCCGATGGGGCCGTACGAGCTGCCCCAGCCGAGCATCAGCAGTTCGGCGTCGCCGGTCGGGTCGTCGACCTCGAGATCCGGCACCGCGATGCCGTCGATCTTGGCCTTCCGCAGCCGCACCATCAGGTCGTGGTTCTTCGGCTCGTAGGAGATGTTGCCCGAGCCGTTGGCCGCTTCCAGGCCGCCGATGCGGTGCTCGAGGCCGGGCGTGCCCGGGATCGCGAACTGGCGGGCCAGGGTCTCCGGGTCGCGGGCGTACGGCTGGAACGGCTCACCCGTCTTGGCGAAGGTGTGCGTCGATCGGCGCGTAGGTGGTGACGTCCGGAATGCGCCACGGCTCAGAGCCATTCGCGATCGCGCCGTCGGACAGGATCATCACCGGCGTGTGGTAGGTGATCGCGATGCGGGCGGCCTCGACGGCGACGTCGAAGCAGTCGGACGGCGACCGCGGCGCGATCACCGCGACGGGCGACTCGCCGTTGCGGCCGAACATCGCCTGCAGCAGGTCGGCCTGCTCGGTCTTGGTGGGCAGGCCGGTGGACGGGCCGCCGCGCTGTACGTCGATGACGATCAGCGGCAGCTCGGTCATCACGGCAAGACCGATGGCCTCCGACTTCAGCGAGATGCCGGGGCCGGAGGTGCTGGTGACGCCGAGCGCACCGCCGTAGGAGGCGCCGATCGCCGCGCCGATGCCGGCGATCTCGTCCTCGGCCTGGAAGGTCAGGATGTTGAAGTTCTTGTGCTTGGACAGCTCGTGGAGGATGTCCGACGCCGGCGTGATCGGGTAGGTACCCAGCACCAGCTGGACGTCGGCGAGCTGGCCGGCGGTGATCAGGCCGTAGGCCAGCGCGGTGTTGCCCGAGATCTGCCGGTAGTCACCGGACTTCAGCTTCGCCGGCGCCACCTCGTAGGTGCTGGCGAACGCCTCGGTGGTCTCGCCGTAGTTCCAGCCGGCCTTGAGCGCCAGCACGTTGGCCTCGGCGATATCGGGCTTGCGGGCGAACTTCTCGCGGATGAACGCCTCGCTGTGCTCGAGCTCGCGGCCGTACATCCACGACAGCAGGCCGAGCGCGAACATGTTCTTGGCGCGCTGGCCGTCCTTCTTGGTGGCGCCGATCGACTCCACCGCGCCGAGCGTCAGCGTGGTCATCGCGACGGCCTGGACGACGTAGTCGGAGAGCTCGTCGGTCTCCAGCGGGTTGGCCTCGTAGCCGACCTTGGCGAGGTTGCGCTTGGTGAACTCGTCGGAGTTGGCGATCACCAGCCCACCGCGCGGCAGGTCGGAGATGTTGGCCTTCAGCGCCGCGGGGTTCATCGCGACGAGGACGTCGGGGCGGTCGCCCGCGGTCAGGATGTCGTAGTCGGCGATCTGAATCTGGAACGACGAGACGCCGGGCAGAGTGCCTGCTGGTGCGCGGATCTCGGCGGGGTAATTCGGTTGCGTCGCAAGGTCATTGCCGAACAGTGCGGCCTCGGTGGTGAACCGGTCACCGGTGAGCTGCATGCCGTCGCCCGAGTCGCCGGCGAAACGAATGACAACCTTTTCGAGCTTCTGGCGAGTCTCCGGACTGGCCCCGTTGCCGTTCGGACTCACGACCCCTGCCTTTCGCAATGTTCTTTCGACGCGTTCCTCAGTCGCGGGCTAATCGCGCCATCGGTGCAAACGTCCATGAAATTTGGTGTCACTCTTAGTACCGATTAAACCACTTCTCTTAGGCAGCCGTTTCGCACGACTCGCAGGTTACCCGCGGGTGACGATCGCTCGAATGCACTGTTCAGCTACGTGCGCGGCGACGCGATGAGACAGAATTGTGTGTTTCGTCACGTTTCTTCGACACGCCTATTCTAAGGAAATTGTTACCGGACGGTAGCTCTCTGCTAGCACCTTCAATCGCACCGCTAGACGCATCTGCAATTCATCACGCACTAAGCCGGGCAGGTTGAACGGCGTGATCACCTGAATCGGCACCGGACGTGCCGGTTCGGCGGGCAACGCGCCGCGCTCCTGCAGGATCAACCGCAACGCCAGCCGTGCGTCGGCGCGCAGGTCGTTGTGCAGCACGACCGAGATGCGGCCGTCGCGCAGCAGCCGCCGGTTGTCGGCGTCGAGGTCGTGCGCGATGAACACCCGGCAGTCGCGGCCGACCCGCTCGAACGCCGCGACGGTCGCGGCGTTACCGCCGCCGACGGAGTAGACCGCCTCCACCGACGGGTTGCGCTCGAGCGCCTCGAGCACCAGCCGCTCGTTCGTCGCGTCGATGCCGTCGCTGTCGCTGACCTCGACGATCCGACGCCCGGAACCGCGCAGCGCTGACGCGGAAGCCGACCTCGCGCTCCCCCTCGCCGCGGAACACGTTGCGGCTGAGCGTGATCAGCACGTCCGACGGCGCGGAGCCCAGCCACTGCCCCATCAGGTAGGCAGCGGTCACGCCCGCGCCGTGGTTGTCGATGCCCACGTACGACGCAGCGGGCGCTGGCGGGCACATCGGTCGCGTAGGTCACCACCGGGACGCCGCCGTCGACCAGGCGGTCGATGGCCTCGGCGACCTCGGGCTCGTCCTGCGCCTTGAGGATCACGCCGTGGCTGCCCCGCAGCCGGCCGAGCGCGTCGACCATCTGCGCCGTCGAGCCGGTCTCCCACAGATGGAAGCGCGCCCGCAGCATCGCAGGCGCGAAGGCAGGCAGCTCGGCCTCGACCGCCGCGCGGAACGCGTCGGAGAACCGCTGCGGCGTCTGCATGACCACGTCGATGAGGTAGCGCCTGCCGTTCAACCGCAGCTGGGCGCGCTGTTTGTCCAGGTCGGCGATCGCCTGCATGACCTCGGCGCGGGTGTTCTCGCGCACGCCGGGCCGCTTGTTGAGGACGCGGTCGACGGTGGCCTCGCTCAGCCCGGACTGCTGAGCGATCTCGCGGACCTTGTAGCGGTGCGCCACGTCAGCCTTCCTGAGGTTTTTTTGATGGTTTTTTGGTGTTGATTGCGGTGCGGGTGACTATCAGACTAACTGCCATGGCAACGCCGCTGACCACTGCATACAAGGCCTGGATAGACGAGTCGGACTTCCGGCTCGACGACTTCCGCGCACGAAGTGCTGCGAGACACCGACCTCGCCGACTACCCGCACGCCGTCGATGTCCGCGAGAACGTCCTGGTCTATCCGCTGCGACGGCGGCGTCCGACCGGCGCGCGCTGCAGGCCGAGCTGATCCGCGCGCTGACCGACGGGCCGGGTGTCGTCGTGTTCGAGGACGCGTTCTCCGCCGACGTCGTCGATCGGGCCAGCGACGCGCTTCTACGCGACTCATCGACGCGCAACGCGCCGACGGTTCGGCGGCCGGCGACCACTTCGGCAAGCCCGGGGCCAACGACCGCATCTGGAATGCCGCGCAGAAGCTCGCGCTGCACGCCCCGGACGTCTTCGCCGACTACTACGCCAACGACGCGCTCGCCGTCGTCTCGCAGGCCTGGCTCGGTCCGCGCTACCAGGTCACGTCACAGGTCAATGTCGTCAATCCCGGTGGCACAGCAACAGGTTCCGCATCGCGACTACCACCTCGGCTTCGTCGCACCCGACGACCTGGCCGCCTACCCCGCGCACGTGCACCGCACGTCGCCGGTGCTCACCCTGCAGGGCGCGGTCGCCCACTGCGATATGCCGATCGAGAGCGGGCCGACGATGCTGCTGCCCTACTCGCAGCGGTTCCTCGGCGGCTACATCGCCTTCAACCGACCCGAGTTCATCGAGTTCTTCGCCGAACACCACGTCCAGGTGCCGCTGCGCAAGGGCGATGCGGTGTTCTTCAATCCCGCGCTGTATCACGGTGCAGGCTCCAACGTCTCGAGCCGACATCCGGCGGATGGCCAACCTGCTGCAGGTCTCGTCGCCGTTCGGCCGGGCGATGGAGGCACTGGACCGCACCGCGATGGTGCGTGCGGTGTATCCGGCGCTGCTGCGCCATGAAGGCCGCGGGCCGCACCGCAGCGCGAGCTGCTCAACGTCGTCGTCGCGACGGCCGAGGGCTACCCGTTCCCCACCAATCTCGACCTCGACCAGCCGATCGGCAGCCTCGCCCCGCCATCGCAGGTCGACACCGTGCTGGCGGCCCTGGCCGACAACCACACCCCGGAACAACTCGACGTCGCGCTGCGCGACCAGGACGATCGGAGAATTCCATGACCACACTCGGCGTGATCGGACTTGGGCCGCATCGGCGCCTTCCACACCGACACCCTCAGCGGCCTGGACAGCGTCGACGGTCTCGTGATCACCGACGAGCGACCGGAGCTCGTCGCCGCAGTCGCGGCGAAACACGGTGCCACACCGGCTGATTCGGTCGACGAGCTGCTTTCGTCGGGAATCGACGGGGTGGTGATCGCGGCGGCCACTCCGGCGCACGCCGAGCTCACGCTGGCCGCCGTCGAGCGCGGAATCCCCACGTTCTGCGAGAAGCCGATCGCCGCGTACCGCGGCGGAGAGCGCGCGGGTCGCCGAGGTCATCGCCCGCTCCGGCGTGCCGGTGCAGGTCGGCTACCAGCGCCGCTTCGACGCCGCGTTCGCCGCGGCCAAGCGCGCCGTCGACGACGGTTCGCTCGGCACGCTGCACACCGTCCGCAGCACGACGATGGATCCCGCACCGCCGCCGATGGAGTACATCGCCGGCTCCGGCGGCATCTTCCGCGACTGCGCGGTGCACGACTTCGACATCCTGCGGTGGATCACCGGCCAGCAGGCCGTCGAGGTGTACGCCACCGGCAGCGTGCAGGGCGATCCGCAGTTCGCCGAGTTCGGCGACGTCGACACCGCCGCCGTGGTGGTGACGTTCGAGTCGGGCACCCTCGGCGTGGTGTCGGCGGCCCGGTACAACGGCCGCGGCTACGACTGCCGCCTCGAGGTGCACGGCTTCCACGACACGGTGGTCGCCGGCTGGGACCAGGGCGCGCCGGTGCGAAACGTGGATCCCGCCAACGACTTTCCCGAAGGTCCGGCCCACCACTTCTTCATGGACCGCTTCACCGAGGCGTTCCGCACGGAGCTCGCGGCGTTCGTCGACGTCGCGAACGGCGACGCCGCTCCGGCCTGCACCGTCGCGGACGCGGTCGAGGTGGCCTGGCTCGCCGATGCGGCGACCGAGTCGCTGAAGCGCGGTGTCCCGGTACGACTCGAGGAAGTGAGGTCACGATGAAAATCGCAGGTGCACCGATTTCCTGGGGTGTGTGCGAGGTGCCCGGATGGGGCTATCAGCTCACCCCGAACGCGTGCTCGCCGAGATGCGCGACGTCGGGATTGTCCGCGACGGAGCTGGGACCCGAGGGCTTCCTGCCCTCCGATCCTGCGGAGCTGACCGCGCTGCTGGACTCGTACGGCCTGCAGCTGCGTCGGCCAGTTCGCTCCGGTGGTGCTGCACGACGCCGGACCACGATCCGCTGCCCGACATCGCCGGCCCGCTCGACGCGTTGGTGGCGTGCGGGGCCGATGTGCTCGTGCTGGCGGCCGCGACCGGCGCCGACGGATACGACGCACGGCCCGACGCTCGACGACCGGCAGTGGGCGACGCTGCTGGCCAATCTGGACCGACTCGCCGAAGCCGCGGCCGACCGCGGCGTGCTGGCCGTGCTGCACCCGCACGTCGGCACGATGGTGGAGAACCGCAGCGAGGTCGAGCGCGTACTGGCCGGATCCGCGATTCGGCTGTGCCTCGACACCGGCCACCTGCTGATCGGCGGCACGGACCCGCTGCAGCTGGCCCGCGAGGTGCCCGACCGCATCGCCCACGCCCACCTGAAGGACGTCGACGCGAACCTGGCCGCCGATGTGCAGGCAGGCAGGCTGACCTACACCGAGGCGGTGGCTCGCGGGATGTACACACCGCTCGGAGCGGGCGATGTGGACATCGCGGGCATCGTCACCGCGCTGCGGAGCAACGGGTATGACGGCTGGTTCGTCATGGAGCAGGACACCATCCTCGACGGCGAGCCTCGTCGATGAGGGTCCGGTGCGGGATGTGCAGGCTAGTGTGACCTTCATGCGGAACGTATGTCGCAGCATCCCGGTATGAGTTTGCGGATCGGGGTGCTCGGTGCATCCCGGATCGCCGACGTCGCGATCGTCGGTCCTGCACAGCAGCTCGGCCATCGGCTGGTCGCCGTCGCCGCCCGCGATCGGGGCCGCGCTCGAGCTTTTCGCCGAAAAGCACGGTGTGGAACGCGTTTTGGGGTCATACGCCGATGTCATCGCCGATCCCGAGGTGAACGCGATATACAACCCGCTGGCGAATTCACTGCATGCGCCGTGGAATCTCGCTGCGATCGCTGCGGGCAAGCCGGTGCTCACCGAGAAGCCGTTTGCGCGCAACCGTTCCGAGGCGCAGCGGGTCGCCGAGGCGGCCCAGGCGGCGGGCGTCACGGTGATGGAGGGCTTCCACTACCTGTTTCATCCCGTGATCCGTCGGGCGTTCGAGCTCGCGGCCGACGGGACGATCGGCGATATGCACCACGTCGAGGTGCGGATGGCGATGCCCGCGCCAGGAGACACCGACCCGCGTTGGTCATTCGATATGGCCGGCGGGGCGCTTATGGATCTGGGCTGTTACGGCATCCACATCATGCGCAGGCTCGGCCATCCGTCGATCATCCGCGCGCACGCCAACGAACGCGCTGCGGGTGTCGACGAATGGTGCGATGTCGAACTCGGGTTCCCCAGCGGTGCAACCGGTTTGAGCGCCAACACCATGGCCGCCCCCGACCATTCGTACACGCTGCGCATCGTCGGCACCAAGGGAGATGTGTTGGTGCACAACTTCATCAAACCGCACGAAGACGACCGGCTGACCATCCGCACACCGGCAGGCACCAAAGTCGAGCACCACGGCACCCGCACCTCGTACAGCTATCAGCTGGAGGCGTTCGCCGCGCACGTGCTGTACGGCGCGCCGCTGCCGATCGACACCGCCGACGCGGTGGAGAACATGGCCTACGTCGACGCCGCATACCGAGCGGCAGGGATGACCCCCCGCTGACGCGAACGCCTTCCCGGTCGAACCCGGCGTACGCGATGAAGTACTCGTCCCGACCAAGTGATCCGTGCATCTTCGATGCCCCAGCGCTCTTCGAAAGACGAAGTCTCCGCGAACATTCCACGACCCCGCTGCGCACACCGAACAACTTGTGCGCTTACCGAGGTCGGGACTGATCACCCTCAAAGGGGTGGCTCATGACGTGGTCGAGCAATGCTCGGAGGCTGGCCGTGGCGAGGCACACGACACTGTCGGCCGCGCCGTAGTACATCCGGACCGTGTCACCGTCTTCGTCGAGTATCCAGCCACACGGGAACACCACACCGGGCACGTCGCCGGAGCGCTCGTAAGGCGCCGATGGGCCGAACACCCACTCATTGCCACGCGCAATCACCCGGGTCGGGTCGTCGCGGTCGAGGAGCGCCAACCCCAGGCGGTACAGGGCGCCCGACACTGTCATGCGTACGCCGTGGTAACAGATGAGCCAGCCGGCCTCGGTCTGCATCGGTGGAGGACCCAAACCGACCCTGTTGGCGTCCCACCATCCACCTTGACGGGCTGGGAGCAGGATCGCCGCGTCACCGAAGTGGCCGAGATCGGTGCCCCACGATAGCCAGACGTGAGCCGCTATTCCGGCTGTAGGTGGTGTCGGTCGGTGGATTAGGCCCCACCGGCCGTTGAACCTGATTGGGAACAATGCACCGTCTTTATCGTAGGGCGATTGGAGGACACCGTGACGATCGAAATGCACAAAATCCCGCGTGGACGCGAGCATGACCAACGGCCCAGAGGCGGAGTAGCCGGTGTACACGATGAAGTACTCGTCCCCGACGCGGGTGATCCGTGCGTCCTCGATGCCCCAGCGCTCTTCGAAAGACGAAGTCTCCGCCAGCATTCCACGGTCACGCTCCACTTTCCAATTGTCGTAGCCGTTGCGGCTACGACCGACCACCAGATCGGACCGCCCGGTGCGGTCCTCGACCCGCAACATCAACAAAGTCTCGCCGTCGAAGACCGTCGCGCCGGGGTTGAACACGGTGTTGACCGTCCACGGCAAGTCATCGGCGGTGATGATCGGGTTGTTTGCGTGACGTATGAACAACCCGGTCGACTCACCTCGTGATGGCGCGGGGCCGCCGGCGGCGGTCATGCCACGGAGGCCTGGGCCTGGCGGAGCGCCGCTTGGTGGGCCTGATCGAGCGCCGTGAGGAACGCCATGGCCGACTCAGCACCTTGGTTGAGGTTGGGCCCGTCGGCGTGCAGTCCGTCATAGCAACCGCCGGTGCGACTGTCGAACACCGCGACTCCGACGTCATTTCGCCCGGTGAACCACTCGGCTGACCTCACAGTGACTTCGGCCCACTCGGCGTCGCCGGTCATGGCGAACGCGCGCGCGGAGGCGTCGGCCATCGCGCCCGCCTCGATCGGTTGCTGGTCGAACGCCGGACGCGGTTCTCCGATATCCCAGCCATGGGTGGGTGTGAAGCTGAAGTGACCCGCAGGTGCCGTCTCCTCGGCGACTAGCCACTCGAGCAGCCGCAAACCTGTCTGCTCGAATCTGCTCTCGTTGAGCATCGCTCCCGCCGCCAGTAGGCATTCGGGAAGAAGGGCGTTGGCGTAACGCAACCGCGCCTCGGGCCAGTGGCGGCGGCCGGTCGCCTGCTGGATCATTGTCGCGGCATCGCGGAGCAACTCGGCGGCACGGGGCTGGTCGGGGTCGTCAGCGAGGATGGCGGCGGCGCCGAGGGCGGCGTACGCCATCGCGTGAAGCCACGGTGAACGAAACGAGGTCGTCTTCTCAAACAGCTCTCGTGCACCATCGGCGATTTGGCGGGGCGCACGTGACGCGGCGGCGACACCGAGGCCGAAAATCGCACGGCCACAGGCATCGTCGGAGATGTCGGCATCGATGATCCGTTCGTCGGGGCCCATGCGAAGCGCGAATCGACCACCGCCACAGTGCATCCGATCGAGGAACGACAGGTAGATCTCGCTGAGCCGGTCAGCCGCCGGATCCTCCCAGCTGCAGGTCAGTGCCAGCGCACGCCCGGCATCATCCGTGCAATAACCGTTCGCCCGTCGCGGCACGCATTCCCGGGCGTGCTCGAACAACCCCGTCCCATCGGTCAGCCTGAACAAGTGCCGAAGATCGGGTGTGGGCAGCTTCATGCCGCCATCCGACGCGCCAGCAGGTCGCTCACCACCTCAAGGTACCGCTCAGCGACGACAGGCCAGCGCAGACTCGCCCCCACACGGACGGCCTCCTGCTGCATCGCCTCGGGAAGGTCCGGCAGCGTGAGGATCCGACGGAGCGCATCTGCCATCTCCTCGTCGTCGCCATGGCCCACAAGCAGGCCCGCCCCCGATGCCAGCGCTTCTACAGCGTGGGGGAACCTCGTTGCCACGACCGGCTTCCCGGCGGCGAGGGCCTCGACAAGGACCCCGGAGGTTACCTGGTCGCGGGAGTCATACGGCAGGAGCACAATGTCGGCACTTTGAATCAGCGTGGCCAACGACGGGAAGTCGCGGTAAGAGCCGTCGAACGTTACGCGGTCAGCGATACCGAACTCGACGGCGGACTGCTGCAGCATCTGACGGTAGGTTTCCCCTTGCGCTGCACGGACTTTGGGGTGGGTTTCGCCGGCGACGAGGTATCTCGGCGCCGGCGTCAGATCGCCGAGTCTGGCCATCGCCGCGATGCCATGCTCGAGACCTTTGCCGGGTCCGACCAATCCCCAGCTCAGCACCAGGGGGCTCTCATCGCGGCGCCCCTCACCGGTGCCGGGCTCGGCCCATGCGCCGTGCGGGATCACGATGACACGCTCCCGATCGGTGACCGTGTAGTTGACGAGCCGCGAACGCGCCGCCTGTGTCTGGGTGACGGTCACATCAGCCAACTCGATGACCTGCTCGAGCACCGTGCGCTGGTTCTCGGTGGGGTCGGCGAGCACGGTGTGAAGCACCGCGATGCTGGAGGTCTTCGTTGTCCGCACGAAGTTCAATAAGCGGAGCACCTCGTCGCCGTCGGCTCCCCCGTAGATCCCGTACTCATGTTGGACGATGACGACGTCGACATCCTTCACGATGTCGCACACCTGTTGGAACGATGCGGCGTCGCCGGTGATCCAATCGACCGTAGCTCGCCCCGCATCATCAGTTCGTTCATTGGGCTGCACGAGGCGGACGACCACAGGCTCGGCCGTGTTTCCTGGCCCGGTGATTGAACGCACCATCGACTCGGTGAACGTCGCGAGCCCGCACCGAGTCGGTGGATAGGTCCCCACAAATGCAATGCGAAGGGCTTCTTTCGGCTCTCGACCGCTGCTACTTAACGGCGCGAGAGATTTAGTCGCTATCACGCAATCCCCTCTTGTCCGGTTCTTCCGAATCCTTTCGGTCCAAGTGACGTGGTACTAGGGGCGAACGTCCCGATTTGCTAGGAGCCTTGCCACTCGTTGCTTCTCCCAGGTCGGCAAAGCGCGCCAGGACTTGTGTGGATACTCCTAACCTGGGAAACGAGGATGGAGTCACACCGAAGGAATAGCCGCCGGGGAAGCCCGATGCGGCCAAAGCACGGCCGCCGTCAGCGCGCCCACCGCGATGCGGCCATGACCCTGATCCTTCGACAAATCTGGGACGACAACTATCTGGCTCTGCGCTGCACGCGGGCTATCGAATCAACTGGAGGCGTTCGCCGCACACGTGCTCTACGGCGCGCCGATGCCGATCGACGAAACCGACGCAGTGGAGAACATGGCCTACGTCGACGCCGCATACCCAGCGGCGGGTCTGGCCCCGCGCTGTCTGCTCACTGACCCGGGCGGCGCTGGAAGTCACGATCTCGCGAGGGCGGCACCGTGACCGTCTGAGTCTGCGTCACCACGCTGGTGTCCGCAGGCGCTGTCGACGTGGCCGTCACCGTATCGGTTTCCGGCGGAGCGGTCGTGGGGGTGCCCGTCTCGGTGGCCGGGGGAGCGGAGTCGACGGCCGAAGGGACGGTTTCGATCACCGTCGTGCCGCCACCGCTGTGTTCACGATGAATGGACGACGTCGTCGGAGCGGCGGACGAGCTGGAAGTCGTGACCGACGAAATGCCCGGCCGAGATGTCAGCTTGACGGCGGCGACCGCTATTCCGGCCACTATGAGGACGGCCAGCGCACCGGCCGCAACAAGCGCCGGCCCGCGGCGATACCACGGTGGCAGAGGCGGTGGACGGCGGCCACCATAGGGGTCGCCGTATCCCGCTGAGGTGCGATAGCTGGCGGCGCGCGTCGGCTCGAAGTAGTAGTCCGCGTCCTGCGACGGCTCGTATCGTGGCACGGCCGCACACGGTAACCAGCCAAGCTGTCAGCCAGCCGTCCAGAAGCGCACGGCTTACTGGGTTAGCGGCACTGCAACGGAGGCTGTCCGCTAGACAGAATCGCCCCGACGCCGTCGGGCGCGGGGCGATTCTGGATGCCGATTAGTCCTTCCCGCCGCGCAGTTCGTGTGACAGCGCTTCGAGCTCGTCGCCGCCTGCCATCTCCTGGGTCAGGTGCTCCAGGGTGATGTCGTCGTAGGTGCAGTCCAGCTTCTGCTGGCCGCGGTTCAGCAGCACGAAGTGGTCGCCGACCATGTGCGCGTGATGCGGGTTGTGCGTGATGAACACGACGCCGAACCCGGCCTCCTTCGCGGCGGTGATGTACTTCAGCACCACGCCGGACTGCTTGACGCCCAGCGCCGCGGTCGGCTCGTCGAGGATCAGCACGCGCGCACCGAAGAACACGGCGCGCGCGATCGCCACACACTGCCGCTGACCACCCGACAGCGAGCCGATCGGCACGTCGACGTCGGGCAGGTCGATGCCCATCTTCGACAGCTCGGTCAGCGTGGTGGCCCGCATCGCGTTGGCGTCCAGCGCCCACGGGAAGCGCTTCTGCCGGATCTCCTGGCCGAGGAAGAAGTTGCGCCACACCGGCATCAACGGCACGACGGCCAGGTTCTGGTACACCGTCGCGATGCCCTTGCCCAGCGCGTCCTTCGGGCGAGGTGAACTTTATCGACTCGCCGTCGACGAGAAGCTCGCCGTCGGTCTGCGGGTGGTAGCCGGCGATGATCTTGATCAGCGTGGACTTGCCTGCGCCGTTGTCACCGAGGATGCCCGTCACTTCGCCGGCATGTACGCGCAGCGAGATGTCTTTGAGCGCAGTGATGTTGCCGTAGGACTTGCCGACGTTCTTCAGCTCGACCAGCGGGCACCTTGCCTCCGGACGGAGCCTCTTCCACGGGACGATCAACAGTTGCGGTCATGGGTCACCTCTTCGCGGCGTAGTTGCGGAATGCGTTGTTGGCGATCACCGCGAACAGCAGCATCACGCCCATGAAGAACTTGAACCAGTCGGGATTCCAGCCGGCGTACACGATGCCCTGCTGCACCATGCCGAAGATGAACGCGCCGATCGCGGCGCCGATCGCCGTGCCGTAGCCGCCGGTGAGCAGGCAGCCGCCGATCACCGCGGCGATGATGTAGATGAACTCGTTGCCGACGCCCTGGCCGGACTGCACGGTGTTGAATGCGAACAGCAGATGCATGCCGGCGAACCAGGCGCAGAACCCGACGAACATGAACAGGCCGATCTTCACCGCGGTCACCGGCACACCGACCGCGCGGGCGCTCTCCTGGTCACCGCCGACGGCGAAGATCCAGTTGCCGATCCGGGTCTTGAACAACACGTACGTCGCGACGGCGGTGAACAGCAGCCACCAGAGCACCGTGATACGGACGCTCGACACCGACGATCGTGAACGACGACGAGAACACCTTCTGCGCCGACTCCCAGCCCTGCATGTCGTTCACGCTCGGCGTCGCGACCTGACCCGAAATCAGTTTGGTCGCAGCGAGGTTGATGCCGGTCAGCATCAACAGCGTGCCCAACGTGATCAGGAAGCTCGGGATCTTGGTCTTCATCACCAGGTACCCGTTGAAGAACCCGACGGCCAGGGCGACTATCAGGGCCAACCCGGCGCCGGCCCAGAGGTTCAGGTGCAGGTTGTAGGCCAGCATCGACGCGGCCAGTGAACTCGTGGTCACCGCCACACCCGACGACAGGTCGAATTCGCCGCCGATCATCAGCAGCGCGACCGCGCACGCCATGATCCCGATCGTCGAGCTGGCGTACAGCACCGTCGCCAAGCGCTTCGGGCGACCGGAACGGCGGGGCGACGATCAGGAAGAAGATGAAGATCGCGACCGCGCCGATCGCCGCGCCCATCTCGGGGCGAATCAGCAGGCGCTGCACGCGGTTCCGCTCTTTGACTCGTTCGTCGCGAACGACCTTGTGACTGGCGACGTCCAGATCAGTTTGTGTAGTCATGTTTTCGCTCTCTCCCGCGCGGTGGCTCAACGGGTTCCGGACTTGGCCAGTTCGGCGACCGAGTCGATGTTGCGTCTCGTCGATGAACGACGGGCCGGTCAGCGTGGCTTGACCGCCACCGATCAGGTTCTTGTTGTTGATGAACAGCCACAGCGAGTCGATCGCGAGGTAGCCCTGCAGGAACGGCTGCTGGTCGACCGCCCACTTCACGTCGCCGTTCTTGATCGCGTCGACGAGCGCCGCGTTGGTGTCGAAGGTGACGACCTTGCGCGGAGCTGCCGGCGTTACCGACGGACTGCACCGCGGCCAAGCGCGATCGGCGCGCCCAGTGCGACGACGTGGTCGACGGACTTGTCCTGTTGGAGCTTGGCGGTGATCGTCGACTCCACCGACGGCATGTCCTTGCTGTTGACGTTCAGGATCTCGGACTCCCCCTTGAAGCCCTCCTTCACGCCGGCGCAGCGGGATTCGAGTGCGACCTGGCCCTGCTCCTGGATGACGCAGATGATCTTCTTGGCGCCGTCCTTGTTCAGCCGTTCGCCGGCGGCGACACCGGCGAGCTTCTCGTCCTGACCGAAGTACTCCTGAACGCCCATCGCCTTCCAGTTGTCGAAGCCCGAGTTGAACGCGACGACGGGAATGTTCTTGGCGATCGCAGCCTTGACCGCGGGCGCCATGGCGTCCGGCTTGGCCAACGTCAGGGCGATGCCCTTGACGCCGCTGTCGATCGCGCTCTGCACCAGGTTCGCCTGGTTCGGCGCCTCCGGATCGTTGGAGTAGCGCAGCTCGATGTTGTCCTTGTCGGCGGCGGCCTGGGCACCCTTGCGGATCAGATCCCAGAACGAGTCGCCGGGCACCTCGTGGGTGATCATCGCGACGGTCACGCGCGGGGTGTTGGCCTGACCGGCGCCCATTCCCCCGCCGTTCTGCTGGGGCTTGCCCCCGGTGGAAGAACATGACGCGACCCGAGTACGAGCACGCTTGCCCCGGCGATCGCCGCGAGCCGACTGAACCTCATTGTTTCTCCTTGCCATCGAGTGCTACGTAACACGTCTTCAACGTCGATGTAATACGGCTCACAGCAGAAAGTCAATAGTTTGTCCTGACATTAGGACTGCATATCAAATGCTAGAGTGCATCGGTCCTGGTCGAGACGAGGTGGGTGACAAGCGATGCCTGACATTCAGTTGGCGGTGTGCTCCGAGATGGTGTTCACCGATCTGCCGCTCATCGACCGGGTCCGGCGCATCGACGAGCTCGGGCTTCGCGGTCGAGATCTGGAGCTGGCACGACAAGGACCTCGACGCCCTGGCCGCCACCGGGGCGCGGTTCTCGTCGATGACCGGCTACCTGCACGGCGACCTGATCGATCCCGCCAGCGCCGACGAGGTGGTGCGCACGGCCGAACTGAGCATCAAAGCCGCTGAGACGCTTGGTGTTCCGCGACTGAACCTGCACACCGCCGAGCTCGTCGACGGCAAGGCCGCCCGTCCGCGCCACCGCGCCACGGGCGAGATGTGGCTGACCGCGCAGCGGGCACTGGAGCAGATCGGCGAACTCGGCGCGGCGGCGGGCATCACCTTCTGCGTGGAGAACCTGAACACCATCGTCGACCATCCCGGCGTCCCGCTCGCCAGGGCAAAGGACACGCTGGCGCTCGTCGAAGGCGTCGGCCATCCGAACGTGCGGATGATGCTCGACCTGTACCACGCGCAGATCGGCGAGGGCAATCTCATCGAGCTGATCCGGCGCTGCGGGGACGCGATCGGCGAGGTGCAGGTCGCCGATGTGCCCGGCCGCTGCGAGCCGGGCACCGGTGAGATCAACTACCCCGCGATCGCGAAGGCGCTGCGCGACATCGGGTTCACCGGCACGGTCGGCATGGAGGCCTGGGCCTCCGGCGACAGCACCGAGGCGCTGGAAGCCTTCCGGGCCGCGTTCACTTGACCCGCGAAACGGAAATCTGCGTCAGCGGTCGACGAGCGTGGTGTCGAAGTAGTAGCGCGACGCGCGGTAGCAGTGCGTGCCGAACTCGACGGCGGCGCCGGAGTCGTCGAACGCCGTCCGCGCCATCGTCAGCAGCGGCGCGCCGGGCTTCTCGTCGAGCAGCTTGGCCTCCGCGCGGGTCGCCCCGCGGGCACCGATGCGTTGCCGGGCGAGCCGGATGTGCACGCCGCGGGCGCGCAGCGACTGGTACAGGCCGTTGCTCTCGAGCTCCTCGGCGTCCGGGGCGATGTCCACCGGCAGGTGGTTCGTCATCACGCGCCAGCGGCTCGCCGTTCGCACAGCGCAGCCGGTGAATCGACACCACTTCGCGGTCGTCCTTCAGGCTGAGCTCGCGTGCGACCTCGTCGTCGGGCGGTCCGACGTGGTAGTCGAGCAGCTGAGTCGTCGGCTCCTGGCCGGCCCGCGCGAGATCGTCGAACAGGCTGGTTAGCTCGACGCGGCGGTGCACCGGGTTCTGCACCACCTGGGTGCCGACCCCCCGCTTGCGCACCAGCAGGCCCTTGTCGACGAGTTCCTGGATGGCGCGGCGGGTCGTCGGCCGCGACAATGTCAGCCGTTTCGCCAGCGCCAGTTCGTTTTCGAACCGATCACCCGGCGCCAGTTCGCCGTCGCGGATGGCGGCCTCGATGGCTTGGGCAAGCTGATAGTAGAGGGGGACAGGGCTCGACCTGTCGAGCTCCACCGACAAGGGCACGTCTGTCTCCGATCTCGGGTCCGACCAGATAACGGTAGCTGAATACTAGCACCGCATGATTGAAAGTTAGAATGTCAGGACAAACTATTGACAGGCCGGAGTGTCGCGGTGCACAGTCGTACGCAAGCCACCCACTACCGCCGGAGAGCGATCTTGACTACCACGCAGCCATTCGACGTACTCGCCATCGGGCGCAGCGGCGTCGACATCTATCCCCTGCAGGTCGGCGTCGGCCTCGAGGACGTCGAGTCGTTCGGCAAGTTCCTCGGCGGCAGCGCCGCCAACGTCGCGGTGGCCGCGGCCCGGCTCGGCAATCGCACCGCGCTGATCTCCGGCGTCGGCGCCGACCCGTTCGGCACGTTTCGTCCGCACCGAGCTGGACGAGCTCGGCGTCGACAACCGCTTCGTGACGACCCACGACGAGTACCCGACGCCGGTGACGTTCTGCGAGATCTTCCCGCCGGACGACTTCCCGCTGTACTTCTACCGCAAGCCGCAGCGCACCCGATCTGCAGATCCGGCCCGACGAGCTCGACCTCGACGCCGTCCGCGTCGGCCCGGCTCTACTGGTCGACGGTCACCGGCCTGTCCGAGGAGCCCAGCCGCAGTGCGCATTTCGCCGCATGGGAGGCGCGCGCCCGGGCGCCGCTCACCGTCCTCGACCTCGACTACCGGCCGATGTTCTGGGAGTCGCCCGCCGCGGCCACCGAGCAGGTGCAGCGCGCGCTGCAGCACGTCACGGTCGCCGTCGGCAACCGGGAGGAGTGCGAGATCGCGGTCGGCGAGAGCAACCCGCAGCGGGCCGCCGACGCACTGCTGGACCTCGGTGTCGAGCTGGCCATCGTCAAGCAGGGCCCGCGCGGCGTGCTGGGCAAGACCAAGCACTCGCATCGGTCACCGTGCCGCCCAACGACGTCGACGTCGTCAACGGCCTCGGCGCCGGAGACTGCCTTCGGCGGCAGCCTGTGTCACGGCCTGCTGCACGGCTGGCCGCTGGAGAAGACGCTGCGCTACGCCAACGCCGCCGGCGCCATCGTCGCGTCCCGACTCGAATGCTCGACCGCGATGCCGACCGCCGCCGAGGTGGCCGCGCTCGCCGACCAGACCGCCGTGGAGGCCGTCAATGTCTAACGCAGTGTGCTCGCGACTACGCCGAGATCACCGAGGTGCGCGCCGTCGGATCCCGCAGGCCGTCGAGCGCGCGTGGCAGACGCGCACCACCCGGCCCGCGGTCCGCGGCAACGGCCGGCTGATGATCGTCGCCGCCGACCACCCGGCCCGCGGCGCACTCGGCGTCGGCGTCACGACCGACGGCGATGAACAGCCGCACGGACCTGCTCGACCGGCTGCGCGCGGCGCTGGCCGACCCCGGCGTCGACGGCGTGCTGGCGACCTCCGACATCCTCGACGACCTGCTGCTGCTCGGCGCGCTCGAGGACAAGGTGGTGTTCTCGTCGATGAACCGCGGCGGCCTGGCGGGCGCGCAGTTCGAACTCGACGACCGGATGACGGCGGCCACCGCGGCCGCCGACCGCCGCCGCGCAGCATGAACGGCGGAAAGATGTTGTGCCGCATCGCTCTCGACGATCCCGGCACCGTGCCGACGCTGGCAGCCTGCGCGCAGGCCATCGACGAGCTCGCCGCGCACGGTCTGATCGCGATGGTCGAGCCGTTCATGTCGTCGCGGGTGGACGGCAAGGTGCGCAACGACCTGAGCCCCGACGCGGTGATCAAGTCGGTCCACATCGGGCAGGGCCTGGGCTCCACCTCGGCCTACACCTGGATGAAGCTGCCGGTCGTCGACGAGATGGACCGCGTGATGGAGTCGACGACCCTGCCGACCCTGCTGCTCGGCGGCGACCCCGCCGATCCGGACGAGGCATTCGCCAGCTGGGAGAAGGCCTTGGCGCTGCCGTCGGTGCGTGGGCTCATCGTGGGCCGCACCCTGCTCTATCCCGCCGACGACGACGTCAGCTCGGCGGTCGCGACCGCCGTATCGATGGTGCGGTGAGCATGCACAGCAAGTACTACATCCCTGCCCGCAGCGCGACCCTGCCCTACACCGTCGACGTCACGCCCGAATCGGCCGGCTGGACCGAGGCCAGCCTGCAGGTGGTCGAGCTGCAGTCCGAGCAGGAACTGTCGTTGGACACCAACGACATCGAGGTGATGATCCTGCCGCTGGCCGGCGGCGGCACCGTCGAATGCGACGACGAGACGTTCGAACTGTCGCCGCGGGCATCGGTGTTCGACGGGCCCGCCGACATGGTCTACATCGGCACCGGCCAGAGCTACACCCTGCGCGGCGAAGGCAGGATCGCGATCTGCGGCGCCCGCGCCACGCGGCCGTTCCCCAACCGCAGGGTGGCGGCCGCCGACGTCGCCGTCGAGCTGCGCGGCACCGGCAACTGCAGCCGCCAGGTGCACAACTTCGGCACCGCAGGCGCTTTCGACGCCGACTCGCTGATCGCCTGCGAGGTGATCACCCCCGGCGGCAACTGGTCGAGCTACCCCGCGCACAAGCACGACGAGGAGACCCCGGTCGAGTCGGCGCTCGAGGAGATCTACTACTTCGAGATCGCCTCAGGCCCAGACGATTCCCGCGGCTTCGGCTACCACCGCGTGTACGGCACGCCGAGCAGGCCGATCGAGGTGCTCGAAGAGGTCCGCACCGGTGACGTCGTCCTGGTGCCGCACGGCTACCACGGCCCGTCGGTCGCCGCGCCCGGCTACCACATGTACTACCTCAACGTGATGGCCGGTCCCGGCGAGGAACGGGCCTGGAAGATCGTCGACGACCCCGAGCACGCCTGGCTGCGCGGCACCTGGGAGGACCAGGCCGTCGACCCCCGGCTTCCCCTGCATACCCGAGGAGCGTGACGTGGTCTCCACCGCATCCGGCAGTTCGAAGTCGCCGCACAACGAATCGACCGTGCGACTCACCGTCGCCCAGGCCACCGTTCGGTTCCTGGCCAACCAGTACGTCGAACGCGACGGCGAACGCAGCAAGTTCTTCGCCGGCTGCTTCGGCATCTTCGGCCACGGCAACGTGGCCGGCCTCGGCCAGGCGCTGCTGCAGGCCGAGGTCGACGCCGACGCAGGCGGGCACCGAGCCGGCGCTGCGATACGTGCTGGGCCGCAACGAGCAGGCGATGGTGCACACCGCCGTCGCCTACGCCCGGCAGAAGGACCGGCTGCAGACGTGGGCCGTGACCGCCAGCATCGGGCCCGGGCTCGACCAACATGCTGACCGGCGCGGCGCTGGCCACCATCAACCGGCTGCCGGTGCTGCTGCTGCCGTCGACACCTTCGCCACCCGGGTCAGCGCACCCGTGCTGCAGGAGCTCGAACAG
Organism: uncultured Actinomycetota bacterium; assembly: GCA_963813275.1. Lineage (GTDB taxonomy): Bacteria > Actinomycetota > Actinomycetes > Mycobacteriales > Mycobacteriaceae > Mycobacterium. The sequence continues at coordinate 2,923,882 of CAWEYH010000014.1, forward strand.
CCCGTCACGACGGCGACGTCACCGTCAACGACGCGTTCAAGCCGCTGTCGCGGTTCTTCGACCGGGTGTGGCGGCCCGAGCAGCTGCCCTCCGCTCTGCTCGGCGCCATGCGGGTGCTGACCGACCCCGTCGAGACCGGCGCGGCCACCATCGCGCATGCCGCAGGACGTGCAGGCCGAGGCGTTCGACTGGCCGGAATCGCTGTTCGCCGAACGCACTTGGCACGTGGCACGCCCGCTGCCGGAGCGCTCGGTGATCGCCCAGGCCGCCGAGATCATCGGCTCGCGCAAAGCAACCCGCTGATCGTGGCCGGCGGCGGCGTCATCTACTCCGGCGCCAACGACGCGCTGACGGCGTTCGTGCGAGCGACCGGCATCCCGGTGTCGGAGACGCAGGCGGGCAAGGGCTCACTGCCCTACGACCATCCGCAGTCGGTCGGCGCGGTCGGTTCGACCGGAACCACCGCCGCCAACGCGCTGGCCGCCGAGGCCGACGTCGTCATCGGAATCGGCACCCGCTACAGCGATTTCACCAGTGCGTCGCGGACCGCGTTCAACAACCCCGACGTCCGGTTCGTCAACATCAACGTCGCCTCGTTCGACGCCGTCAAACAGGGCGGCCTCTCGCGTCGTCTCCGACGCCCGCGAGGCCATCGAGGCGCTGTCCGACGCGCTCGGCGACTACTCGGTCAGCGACGACTACCGCACGCGCACAATCGAACTCGCGCAGGAGTGGGACGACACCGTCAGTGCCGCCTACCGCGTCGAGGACGACGGCAGCGCCCTGAACCAGAGCCAGGTCATCGGGCTGGCCAACACGCTGTCCGATCCGCGCGACGTGGTGGTGTGCGCGGCCGGCTCGATGCCGGGCGACCTGCACAAGCTGTGGCGCACCCGCGACCGCAAGGGCTACCACGTCGAGTACGGCTACTCCTGCATGGGCTATGAGGTCGCCGGCGGCATCGGCGTCAGGATGGCCAGCCCCGACCGCGACGTGTTCGTCATGGTCGGCGACGGCTCCTATCTGATGATGGCCACCGAACTGGTGACCGCGGTCCAGGAGGGCGTCAAGGTCATCCTGGTGCTGGTGCAGAACCACGGCTTCGCCTCCATCGGCTCGCTGTCGGAGTCGTTGGGCTCGCAGCGATTCGGCACCTCCTACCGCTACCGCGACGACGACGGCCGACTGACGGGTGACAAGCTGCCTGTCGACCTGGCCGCCAACGCGGCCAGCCTCGGCGCCGACGTGATCAAGGTGACGACGGCGGCCGAGTTCACCGACGCGGTCAAGGTGGCCAAGGCCAACGAGCACACCACGGTGATCCACGTCGAGACCGACCCGCTGATCTACGCACCGGACAGCGAATCCTGGTGGGACGTTCCGGTCAGCGAGACCTCGACGCTGGACTCCACCCAGGAGGCGTACGAGACCTATGCCGAGTGGAAGAAGATCCAGCGCCCCTACGTGAAGCCCTCCGACTGCGAAAGGATATGATCCGATGAGCACCATTCTCGTCGGCTCCGCACCGGACTCCTGGGGCGTCTGGTTTCCCGACGATCCGAACCAGACCCCGTACACCCGCTTCCTCGACGAGGTGGCCGCCTCCGGCTACGAGTGGATCGAGCTGGGCCCGTTCGGCTATCTGCCGACCGATCCCGAAAAGCTGTCCGACGAACTGGCCGCCCGCAACCTGAAGCTGTCGGCGGGCACGGTGTTCGAGCATCTGCACCAAGACGACTCGTGGGACGCGGTCTGGACGCAGATCGAGGACGTCGCCAAACTGACCGCCGCCGTCGGCGGCAAGCACGTCGTCGTCATCCCCGAGATGTGGCGCGACCCGGCGACCGGCGCCGTTCTCGAGGACCGCAACCTGACCGCCGAGCAGTGGCAGCAAGAAGACCAACGGCATGAACGAGCTCGGCAAGGCGATGTTCGAGAAGTACGGCGTGCGTGCGCAATACCATCCGCACGCCGACAGCCACGTCGACACCGAGGAGAACGTGTACCGCTTCCTCGACGGCACCGACGGCGAGTTCGTCAACCTGTGCCTGGACACCGGCCACATCAGCTACTGCGGCGGCGACAACATCGCGATCATCGAGCGCGCGCCGGAGCGGATCGGCTATCTGCACCTCAAGCAGGTCGATCCCGAGGTGCGCGCCAAGGTCGAGGCCGAGGACCTGCCGTTCGGTGAGGCCGTCAAGCTCGGCGCGATGACCGAGCCGCCGCTGCGGCATTCCCGACATGCCACCGCTGCTGGCAGCCATCGAGAAACTCGGCATCGACGTCTTCGCGATCGTCGAGCAGGACATGTACCCCTGTGAGGTCGACGCGCCCCTGCCGATCGCCCAGCGCACCCGCCAGTACCTCGGGTCGTGCGGCGTCCCGTCCGTGAAATTCACCTAATGACCAAAGCAGGAAAACAACAATGTCTGATCTTCGTATCGCCGTTCTCGGCGTCGGCATGATGGGTGCCGATCACGTCGCCCGCATCACGCACCGAGATCAGCGACGCCCGTGTCGTCGTCGTCAACGACTACCTCTCCGAGAAGGCCGAGCAGGTCGCCGCATCAGTCCCCGGCTGCCCGTGCGATCGGCGACCCGCTGGACGCCATCGCCGATCCCGACGTCGACGCCGTCGTGCTCGCCACGCCCGGGCCGACCCACGAGAAGCAACTGCTGGCCTGCCTGGAGCACGGCAAGCCGGTGCTGTGCGAGAAGCCGCTGACCACCGACGTGGAGACCTCGCTCGCGGTGGTCAAGCGGGAGGCCGAACTCGGCAAGAAGCTGATCCAGGTCGGCTTCATGCGCCGGTTCGACCACGAGTACGCCCAACTGAAGGCACTCATCGACGGCGGTGAACTCGGCCAGCCGCTGGTACTGCACTGCGCGCACCGCAACCCCGCCGTCCCGCCGTCACTTCGACAGCGCGATGGTCGTGCGGGATTCGCTGGTGCACGAGGTCGACGTCACCCGCTTCCTGTTCGACGAGGAGATCGCCTCGATCCAGATCATCAAGCCGGCACCGAATCCCGTTGCACCGCAGGGGCTTGCCGACCCGCAGATCGCGATCATGCGGACCGAGTCCGGCAAGCATGTCGACGTCGAGCTGTTCGTCACGACCGGTGTCGCCTACGAGGTGCGCACCGAGGTCGTCGCCGAGAAGGGCAGCGCCATGATCGGACTCGACGTCGGCCTGGTGCGCAAGAGCCGCGCCGGGCAACTGGGGCGGCCAGCATCACCCCCGGCTTCCGGGAGCGCTTCGGACAGGCCTACGACACCGAGTTCCAGCGCTGGGTCGATGCAATCCATGCCGGGGTCAACGTCGACGGGCCCGACGCGTGGGACGGCTACGCGGCGGCGGCGGTCTGCGAGGCCGGCGTCGAGTCGTTGCACAGCGGCAGGCCCGTCGAGGTCCAGATCGTCGACCCCGCGTCGATCAAAGGGAGCGTGAGCATGAAGATCGCACTCGATCCGACGCCGTTCCACCACGACTACGAGCTGCTCGACTTCCCGCGGCTGGTGGCGGAATTGGGCTATGAGAACCTGCAGCTGACGCCGCACCGGGACTTCATCCCGTTCTTCAACCACCCGCGCGCCGACGACGACCTCGTCGCCCAGTTCCGCAAGGCGTGCGCGGACGCGGGCGTCGGCATCGCGTCGGTGCTGCCGGTGCTGCGGTGGTCCGGTCCCGACGAGGATGCCCGCGAGGCCGCGGTGCGCAACTGGAAGCGCGTCGTCCAGATCACCGTCGACCTCGGCGTCAACGTCATCAACACCGAGTTCTCCGGGCGCCCCGAGCGCGCCGAGGAGTCCGAGCGGGCCTTCTTCCGCTCGATGGAGGAGCTGGTGCCGATCTTCGAACGCGAAGGCATCGACGTCCGGATCGACCCGCACCCAGACGATTTCGTCGAGGACGGAATGGAGGCGTTGCGGATCATCCGCGGCGTGAACTCCCCCAACATCGGCATGGTCTACGTCGCCTGCCACAGCTTCCACATGGGCGGCGACATGGGCGAGATCATCCGCGCCGCGGGCAACAGGCTGCGGCTGGTGCACGTCGCCGACACCATGGACCACCACCGCAGCCACGGCCTGCGCTACATCACCAACCCGCCGGGCAACCCGGCGCGGGTGCACCAGCACCTCAAGATCGGCGACGGCGACGTCGACTGGGACGAGTTCTTCGGCGCCCTGGCCGATATCGACTTCTACGACCGCCCCGACACCGTCATGGTGTCGTCGGTCTTCGCCGAGGACGAGAACGCCCACGAGGTGTCGCGCTACCAACTGAACACCATGACCGAATACGTCACCAAGTACAAGAAGTGAGCGAAGTCATGACAAACACCATCTCGCACTGGCTCAACAACAAGGCCTTCGCGGGCAACAGCAGCGCGACCGCGCCCGTGACGAACCCGGCGACCGGCGAGGTCACCGGCGAGGTCGCCCTCGGCAGCGTCGAGGACGCCCGCGCGGTGATCGACGCGGCCGCCGCGGCGTTCCCGGCGTGGCGCGACACGTCGCTGGCCAAGCGCACCGCAGATCCTGTTCAAGTTCCGCGAGCTGCTCAACGAGCGCAAGGGTGAGCTGGCCGAGATCATCACCAGCGAGCACGGCAAGGTCGTCTCCGACGCGCTCGGCGAGGTCAGCCGCGGCCAGGAGGTCGTCGAATTCGCCTGCGGTATACCGCATCTGCTCAAGGGCGGGTTCACCGAGAACGCCTCGACCAAGGTCGACGTGTACTCGATCCGCCAGCCGCTCGGCCCGGTCGGCATCATCAGCCCGTTCAACTTCCCCGCCATGGTGCCGATGTGGTTCTTCCCGATCGCCATCGCGACCGGCAACACCGTCGTGCTCAAGCCGTCAGCGAGAAGGACCCGTCGGCGTCGCTGTGGATGGCCGAGCTGTGGGCCGAAGCCGGTCTGCCGCCGGGGTTTTCAACGTCCTGCAGGGCGACAAGACCGCCGTCGACGAGCTGCTGACCAACAAGGCGATCAAGTCGGTGTCGCTTCGTCGGCTCCACCCCGATCGCGCAGTACGTCTACGCCACCGGCACCGCGCACGGCAAGCGGGTGCAGGCCCTCGGCGGCGCCAAGAACCACGCCGTGATCCTGCCCGACGCCGACCTGGACCTGGCCGCCGACGCGATGGTCAACGCCGGCTTCGGCTCGGCGGGCGAACGCTGCATGGCGATCTCGGCGTGCTGTCGCCGTCGGCCCGATCGCCGACGACCTGGTCGCCAAGATCGCCGAGCGCACCACGCACCGCTCAAGACCGGCGACGGCACCAGCGACGCCGACATGGGCCCGCTGGTGACCAAGGCGCACCGCGACAAGGTCGCGTCCTACATCGACGCCGGCGAGGCCGACGGCGCCAAGATCGTCGTCGACGGCCGCGGTGTCGAGGCCGACGGCGGCAAGGACGGGTTCTGGCTGGGCCCGACGCTGATCGACCACGTCACCCCCGAGATGAGCGTCTACACCGACGAGATCTTCGGTCCCGTGCTGTCGGTGGTGCGCGTCGAGACCTACGACGAGGCACTGGATCTGATCAACTCCAACCCGTACGGCAACGGCACGGCGATCTTCACCAACGACGGCGGCGCCGCGCGGCGCTTCCAGAACGAGGTCGAGGTCGGCATGATCGGCATCAACGTGCCGATCCCGGTGCCGATGGCCTACTACAGCTTCGGCGGCTGGAAGGCCTCGCTGTTCGGCGACACCCACGCCCACGGCATGGACGGCGTGCACTTCTTCACCCGCGGCAAGGCCATCACCAGCCGCTGGCTCGACCCCAGCCACGGCGGCCTCGAACTGGGCTTCCCGCAGAACAAGTAACCAACTACCGCGAGCTGCAGCGGTAGCACGCACCCGCCGCACGAGCGCGCGTGTCTGTACCGCGACACGCCGTGATCTGGCGTGCAAATGCGCACACTCGCGGCACCCGGAGGAGCCATGAAATGCCTGAACTCGTCGCCACGGCGTGGACCAGCGCGGGTAACACGTCACCGATGCGCATCCCGGCGACCAGCCCGGTTCCGATCGCCGAACGCGTTGCGGCGGTCGCCGATGCGGGCTTCTGCGGCCTCGGGCTGATCGCCGACGATCTCGCCGTCGTCCGCGACATCCATCGGATTCCGCGGACTGCGCGGGCTGACTCGCCGATCACGGACTGACACACATCGAGATCGAGCTCATCGAGCGCTGGTGGATTCCGCGCGGCGAGCCGGGCCACACATACGACGTGCGTGATCTGCTGTTCGAAGCGGCCGACACGCTGTCGCCCGCGTTCATCAAGATCGGCTCGGAGAACGGGCCGACGCATCCAGGATCCGCAGACAATCGTCGCGCCGCTCCGCGACCTCGCCGACGCAGGCAGCGGCTCACGGCACCCGGGTGGCCATCGAGACGATGCCGTTCTCCGCGATCACCACGGTGCCGATGGGCGCCGAGATCATCGACGCGGCCGGGCATCCCGCAGCGGGGCTGCTCGTCGACGCGTGGCACGTCTTCCGCGCGGGGACGTCGCTGGAGGAATTGGACACGACGCTGCAGCCGCATCACGATCTTCGGCGTCGAGCTCGACGACGCCGCACCCGAGGTCGTCGGCACGTTGTTCGAGGACACCGTCGAACGCCGGCTGCTCTGCGGCGAAGGATCGTTTCGACCTGCCCGGCCTGGTCGCCTGCTGCGCGACAAGGGGTTCGACGGCCCGTGGGGCGTGGAGATCCTGTCGACGTCCTTCCGCGCAGCTGCCGGTCGACCAGGCCGTCAAGCTGGCTGCCGACTCGGCCTGGACAGTGCTCTGACTCTGCTCCGACATCGCCGTCGACCCCGCGAGCGTGCACAAAGTAGCGAAATTTCGCGGCGTGTCTTCCGCAGACACGCACGCTCGCGGGGAGGTGACCCCCAGCGCACCAGCGCGCTCGCGGAAGGGACATAGCCGCCGAGTGTGGGGGCCGCGGGTTAATCGGCCTGCGATTGCGCAGGCTTAGCCCCCACACTCGACGACGTCGTCAGTCAGTTCGTCAGAGGATGTAGAGCATCTCCTGATAGGTGGGTAGCGGCCAAAGATCGTCGGCGACAATGCCTTCCAGCGAGTCGGCGGCGGCCCGCACCGCATCCATCAGAGGAAGCAGGCTCTGCGCGTACTTGGCCTCGTCGGCGGCGGAGTCTCCACCGTGCTCGGCCATCCCCGCCTTCAGCGCCGTCAGCGCACTCGTGAGCTCCGAGATCGGGGCCGACACCGCATTCAACAGCGTGGTGTCCGGCTCCATGCCCGCAGCCTTCAGCGTTGCCACGTTCTGCGCCAACTCCGTCTGATAGCGGATCGCCGCAGGCAGGATCACCGTCGAACCCAGTTCCAGCGTCAACTTCGACTCGACACCGATGGTCAGGGCGTACGTCTCGTATCGAACTTCCTCGCGGCTGTGCAGCTCGCGCTCGTTGAAGACGCCGTACTTCTCGAACACCTCGACCGCCTCCGGCGTGACCAGCTGCGGGATGGCGTCGATGGTGGTCTTGAGGTTCGGCAGCCCACGCTCGGCGGCCTCGATCTGCCAGTTCTCCGAGTAGCCGTCACCGTTGAACACGACTGCGCCGTGTTCGGTGATGATCTCGGTGAGCAGCTTCTGCACGGCGACGTCGAAGTCCTCGCCCTCCGCGACGGCCTTCTCGAGAACCGTCGCCATGTAGTCGAGCGAATCCGCCATGATCGTGTTCAGGATGATCATCGGCACGTTGATCGTCTGCCCGGACCCCGGCGCACGGAACTCGAAGCGGTTGCCGGTGAAGGCGAACGGGCTGGTGCGGTTGCGGTCGCCGGGATCGGTCGGCAGTTCCGGCAGCGTGTCGACACCGATGATCATGCTGCCCTTGCCCTTTGACGACGTGGCCGCGCCCTTGGCGATCTGCTCGAAGACGTCGGCGAGCTGCTCGCCGAGGAAGATCGAGATGATCGCGGGCGGGGCCTCGTTGGCGCCGAGCCGGTGGTCGTTGGTGGCCGACGCGACCGAGACGCGCAGCAGGCCGCCGTACTTGTGCACGGCGCGGATCACCGCGGCGCAGAACACCAGGAACTGCGCGTTCTCGTGCGGCGTGTCGCCGGGCACCAGCAGGCTGCCGAACTGCGCGTTGCCCATGGAGAAGTTGACGTGCTTGCCCGACCCGTTCACGCCGGCGAACGGCTTCTCGTGGAACAGGCACTCCATGCCGTGCTTCTTGGCGATGTTGCGGAACGTGGTCATCAGCAGCTGCTGATGGTCGGCGGCGATGTTCGCCCGTTCGAACATCGGCGCGATCTCGAACTGCCCCGGCGCGACCTCGTTGTGCCGGGTCTTGGCCGGGATGCCGAGCTTGAACAGCTCACGCTCGGTGTCCATCATGAACGCCAGCACCCGGTCGGGCACCGAGCCGAAGTAGTGGTCGTCGAACTCCTGACCCTTGGGCGGCTTGGCGCCGAACAGCGTGCGGCCGGCATTGATGAGGTCAGGACGCGCGAGGAAGAAGTGCCGGTCGACCAGGAAGTACTCCTGCTCCGGCCCGCAGAACGACACGATGTGGTCGAAGTCCTTGTGCCCGAACAGCTTCAGGATGCGCTCGGCCTGCGCGCCCATCGCCTGCTGGCTGCGCAGCAGCGGCGTCTTGTAGTCCAGCGCCTCGCCGGTCATCGACACGAACACCGTCGGGATGCACAGCGTGTTGCCGTTCGGGTTCTCCAGGATGTATGCCGGGCTGGTCACGTCCCAGCCGGTGTAGCCGCGAGCCTCGAAGGTGCTGCGCAGACCGCCGGACGGGAAGCTCGAGGCGTCCGGCTCGCCCTGGATCAGCGTCTTACCCGCGAATTCGGCCAACGTCTGGCCGTCGGAGACGGGCTCCAGGAAGCTGTCGTGCTTCTCGGCGGTCAATCCGGTCATCGGGTAGAAGACGTGCGCGTAGTGCGTCGCGCCCTTGGACAGCGCCCAGTCCTTCATCGCCGAGGCGACGGAGTCGGCGACCGCCGGGTCGAGCTTGGCGCCCTTCTCGATGGTGGCCACGACGGACTTGTAGACCGACTTGGGCAGCCGCAGCCGCATCTCGGCCAGCGTGAAGACGTTCGAGCCGAAGATCTCGCCCGGCTCCTCGGCGGGGTCGAAGCTGATGGCCGGTGGCACGTACGCCTCGACATTGTTGATGGCCGCAAGGCGCACCGCATTTCCGCTCAAGTTTGTTCCCTATCGCTTCGTCGCCCGCTTCGGCTCCACGGACGGTTGACCGGCCAACCCTAGGGACATTCGATGGCAAACTTGTTACGCCGCCGTCAACGACTCAATTCGTCGATGACCGTGCGGTGTCGTGATCTAGCTGGTCGCGGCTCCGAGCACCGCGACGCCCGCGGCCGCGGTCAGGCCGTGGGCCAGTTCGAGCACGCGGGCGGCTTCCTCGGCTGTCGTGCCTTCCTGCGGCGCTCCGCGCACGTGCCGCGCGAACGCCTCGGCCTGAAGTTTCAGGGCATGCAGTTGCGGTCCTTCCCCGGTTTCCGGCGATACCACGTCGAAACGGGTGTGGTCCTTGGATCCGAACAGCGCGACGGAGACGATGTCGCCGCCCTTGTAGAACCGGCCCAGCGATATCACCGCCGACGTGCCGCCGGAGAGCATCACCAGCGCCTGGGTGCTGTCCACGTCGTTCTGGCGCGCCCGGATCCTCGGTGTTCGGGTACGCCTGCGTCGTGACCTCGTCGAAGTCCTGACCGAGCAGCCAGAGCGTCTGGTCGATCTCGTGCACGCCCATGTCGATGTAGATCCCGCCGCTGTCGTTGCGGAATGACAGCGGCGGCGGGGCCTCGTCCCACTGCGAGCACACCAGGAAGTGCACGTTGCCGTACTTGCCGTCGGCCAGATCGGAACGCAGGGCCGTCAACTGCGGCACGAACCGTCGCCAGTAGGCGATCTGCAGGGCCAGCCCCTTTTCGTCGGCCAGTTTGCCTGCCGCTCTCGCATCATCGGGAACCAGGCCGAACGGCTTCTCGCACAACACCGGAAGACCGGCTTCGAGCGCCGCGCGGGTGGTGTCGATGTGTTGGGGTGTCGGCACGGCGATCAACACGCCGTCGAGCTCCGCGTCTGCGAACATCTGCTCGGCCGTCGGATACACCGCAAGGCCCTGCTCGCGCAGCGAAGCCGCCGCAGCCTCGACGGGCTCGGTGACGGCGACCACCGTCACCTCCGCCGAACCTTCCAAGCCCCGCAAGTGGGTGCGGCCCATCCGGCCGCCGCCGATCAGGCCGAGCCGGAAGGCTGCGCTCACAGGCCACGCTCCCTCAGGAATTCACGGTTGGCGCGCTGATCGGCGGCGGCCTGTGCGAACCGCTCGGCCGTCGTCGGGAAGATGTCCTGCTCGACGACCAGCCAACCGGCGTAGTCGATCTCGCGCAGCGCGGCCAGGAAGGCATCGACGTCGAGTGCGCCCTCGCCCAGCTTCGGGAAGACCTCGTGCTCCCAGATCGCGTTGGTGGGCAGGCCCTCGTCGACGATCTGCTGGAAACGGGGCAGGTCCGCGGTCTTGATGTGGACGTGATCGATCCGGTTGGCCCACTTCTTCACGTACTCGACGGGATCGCCGCCGCCGACCAGGAAATGGCCCGCGTCCATGCACAGGCCGATTTCCGAGACCTCCAGCATCCTGCCGACCTCTTCGGGCGCCTCGACGAACGTGCCCGTCTCGTTGTGGAACACCGGCTGGTAGCCACGCGAGCGGCACCGATCGACGACGACGGCCATGCCCCGCGCGAACTCCGCCCACTGTTCCTCGGTGTATCCGCTGGCGGGGTTGCGCGCACCCGAGCCCGGGTTGTTACGACGGAAATCGGCGCCGTCGCCGACACCGAGGTCGGCCAGCGTGGGTCGCGGGTCGGGACCGAGCCCCAGCGGCTTGATCGCATCGAAGATGTCCAGCATCGCGTCGAGCTCGGGAAGGGTCTTCTCCAACATCTCCGGATCCGCGTACGGCAGCTCGAGATACGCACCCGCCAGGCCCAGCCCCCGCTTGGCGAGCTTGGCGCCGAGGTTCTCGGTGGTGCCCAGGTAGCCGACCGGTCCGAGGTCGATGCCCGCATAACCGGCATCGCTGACCTGGTCGAGGATGTCGTCGCCGTCCGGAACGTTCGGGTCGAATCCGATCGTCACCTCGAAGGCGCCGTAGCTGACCGGTGCGTTGGCGACGATGATTCCGCTGTTGCTCATGTTTCGTGTTCCTTCTAGTTGGCAGACGCCAGCGCGGGGATCGCGCTCGGGTCTGTGATCGGCCGCGGGTCTTGGACGAATCGGATGATCGCCTCGCACAGCGCGAGGTCGTGGATGGCGTCTTCTGCGTTCGTGGCGGGCGCCTCGCCCGTCACCACGCAGTGATGGAAGGCCTCCAGTTCGAGCTTGAAAGCGCTTTCATACGAGGTGATTTCGTTGATGCTGCGCGACTTGGTGGTGCCCACCTCGCCCTCGACGATCTCGACGGTCGCCGGTGCGCTGCGCAGGAACGGCGACGGGAAGCTCAGGGTCACCCGCTGCTCGGGGCCGTAGAGGGCGAATTCCATTCCGTAACGGGTGATTCCCGGCAGATCCATCCAGTTGATCGGCACCGACAACTCGCCGAACTTGAGGATCACGGTCAGCTGACCGGGCTGCATGTCGACGTACTCCAGGCTGGTCGGCTCACCGAGCACACCACGCACGGTGTTGAGTTCGTGAACCAGGGTGTCCAGCAGCACCAGGTGGTATTCCTCGCGCAGGAAGGGATTCGCCTCGCCGATCGCACGGGTGATGCTGGCCTGGGTCTCCGCGGTGAAGTTCGCGATCGCATCCTTCGGGATCGGCGCGACGGGTGCCAGCGCGTAGTGGCCGATGTACGGGAAGGAACGGCGACTCGAACGTGGTGACCCGCATGAGTCGTGGCTCCGCGACCTTCACCGCGACATCCCGGAAACGCTCGAATGCCGGGTCGTAGCGTTTCGGGTACGCGACCATCAACGTCACCCCTGCCGCGTCGGCCGCGGCCTTCATCTCCAGACCTTCTGCGACGGAGAAGCACATCGGCTTCTCGACCAGGACGTGCTTGCCCGCATTCGCCGCCGCGACGGCGATCGGCGCGTGACTGCCCGAGGTCAGGATGAAGACGGCGTCGATGTCGGCGTCGTCGATCATCTCCTGCCAGTCGGTGTACCTCTTCGGGATGTTGTACCGGTCGGCGTTGTTGGCGGCGTTCTCCTCCGAGATATCGCACAGTGCAACGGTTTCGAAGCGGTCGGACTAGTTCTCGCAGGTAGTTCAAATGCATGACCTGCGCGATCACTCCCGCGCCGACGACGCCAACCTTCAGCCGCTTTGCCATTGGGTATGCCTCCTGTATTTGTTGCGCAGCGCGCTCAGTGGGATCCGGCCAGCGCGGACTTGATCAGAACCGCGCTTTCCTTGACCCCGGTTTTCGAGTCGACGAACGGGTCCTCGTGTTCGATGGAGAACGCCGTCACCGCGGAGCCGTCGAAGCGGGCGATGAACTGACGCCACCACGCGGCGTCCTTGCCGTGACCCGGAACCGAGAAGTTCCACGGCATCTTCTCCGGTGATGCCGGCCACCGGTGGTCGAGCAGGCCGTTGAGGCCGAGTGCGTCCTCGTTGAACGTGACGTCCTTGGCGTGCACGTGGCCGATGCGCGGCATGATGCGCTCGACGACCCGGTCGGCGTCCATCTGCATCCAGAAGAAGTGGCTGGGATCGAGGTTGGCGTAGAGGTTCTCACCGAGGCCGATGAACTTCTCGAAGGTCTCCACGTTGTAGACCGTCGTGCCGGGGTGAAGCTCGATGCAGATCTTGACGTCGGGGTTCTCCTTGGCGGCGAACTCCGAAAGCTGCGACCAGTAAGGGATTACGGACTCCTCCCACTGGCGGTCGTGCACGCCCTCCAGATACGGCAGCCACCCGCCCGCGCCGAACACCGCCGCACTGGTCGCCTGCGGCACCCGCAGCCGCACCCGACATCGCCACGATCGTGTCGGTGCCGAGCTCGCCGGCCAGCCGCACCGCCGCGGCGCAGCGCCGCGTCGTGGTCGTCGGCGATCGACTTGTCGGGGTGCAGCGGGTTGCCCCACACGTTCAGCGCGTCCAGCCTGATGCCGTGCCGCTCGAGCTTGTCCAGCCACGCCTGCCGCGCCGAGGCGTCGGTGAGCACCGCATCGGGATCCAGATGCGGGTGCGGTGCGTAGCCGCCCGCACCGACCTCGACGGCGGTGACCTCGGGCACCTCGGTGCTCAGCCAGGTCAGTACCTCATCGAGCGAGTAGTCGAGAAACGCTTCGAGCACTACCGAAACATCACACTGCTGCACTAGCGGGTTCTTCCGTTCGTTTGTTTCTTGGTGACCGACGCCAGCATCTTGACAGGCGCAGCGCGCCGAATGTCACGCCTGCCACGGCCAGCGTGCCGAGAAGCATCAACGTCGCCAAGCGCGTTGACCTCCGGCGTGATACCGAATTTGAGTTGGTTGTAGATGTAGATCGGCAGTGTCTGATCGGCACCGATGATGAAGTTGGTGACGATGAACTCGTCCAGCGACAGCGTCAGCGCGATCAGCGCTCCCGCGATGATGCCCGGATAGATGAGCGGAAGCACCACGAACAGGATTCGCTGCGCTCCGCTGGCGCCCAGATCGGCGGCGGCGCGTTCCAGGTTGCGGTCCAACGCCTCCAGCCGCGACGACACCACCAGGATGACGAACGGTGTCGCGAGCACGGTCTGGCCGATGATCGCGGTTTGTAGCGACGGCTGGATGTGCAGGACATTGGTCGCCAGCACGAGGATGGCCACACCGATGAGCAGACCGGGCATCATGATCGGCAGGGTGATGAAAACCCTTACCCCGCCGCGGTTCTTGATGTTGGCGCGAACCAGCGGAAAGGCCGCCATGGTGCCGATGACGGTGGAGAGCACGGTGACCCAGAAGGCGACGATCAGGGACTTCTCCAGCGCAGTCGAGAATCACGTTGTCGTGTGACCAGCGTGGCGTACCAGTCGGTGGTGAACCCCGCCATCGGAAAGCCGACCACGGTGGACGAGTTGAACGACAACAGGATCAGCACGGCGATCGGCGCGAACAGGAAGATGTAGATGCCGATGCCGTAGACCGACAGGATGACCCGGAACAGCCGGGCCCGCGGGTTCACCGCCTGCAGATCGTCAGACATAGATATCCTTCGTGTCGAGGCTGCGCCGGAACACGATCAGCACGATGAAGATCACCATCGCGATCAGCACGCTGGCCGCCGCCCCCAGCGGAAGCAGGTAGCCGGAGAAGAAGTTGGCGACCAGGTTGCCCATCATCACGCCGTGCGTACCGCCGATCGCCGATGGTGCGAGGTACTCACCGAGAATCGGTATGAACACGAAGATTCCGGCCGTCACCAACGCCAGCCGCATCTGCGGCAGAAGGGTGTTGGCGATGGCGCGCATCGGCGGTCGCACCGAGGTCGACGGCGGCATGCAGGAGTCGCCAGTCGAACCTCTCCAGCGATGCGTACAGCGTCAGCGCCGCGAACGGGAAGTACAGATAGACCAGCACGATGAAGACGCCCGGGTTGTCATACAGGAACAGCCGGATCGGTTCCTTGGTCAGGCCAAGGGCCTTGAGCAACGAGTTGATCGCACCGTTGTCGCCGAGGATCGCCACCCACGAGTACACCCGCAGCAGATAGCTGGTCCAGAACGGCAGGATCACCAGGAGTAGCCCCACCCGTTGCAACCTCTTCGAGCACATAGCGCACCAGCCAGTAGCAGAACGGGAAGGCCAGTGCCAGTGCGGCCATCGTGGCCAGAAAGGCCATCAGCACTGTCTTGCCGAATGTTCTCACGTAGGTGCTGGTCGTCAGGATCGTCTTGTAGTTGGCCGTGGTGAAGGCAGGGACCAACTCGTAGTTCTTGGTGATCCAGAACGAATAGACGACGATCAGGCACAACGGAGCGATGAAGAACACTCCGAAAAGGATTGCGGCCGGTCCGAACCCGACGAACTGACGCCAGTCTCGGCGTTCCTTCTTGGCGTCAGCGCGTCGTGGTTGCGTATCATCCGGCCCCCCGCCCGCTTCGCGGGCATGGGAGGCAACGGTGGTCATCTCACGCCCCGAATACCTTGTTGAATGCCTCGGTGTACGCCTGCTGATCGCTGGCCGGACCCTTGAGGGTCATCTGCAGCGCCTTCTCCGGGTTGTCCATGTAGAGTCGCTTGGCGTTGTCGGCCGTCTTCGGATCGGCCGTCAGGGCCTCGGCGGCCTTCTGGTTGAACAGCGGACGCCAGTTGGTGGTGAAGTTCGCGACGATCCACTCGGACTGCTGCATCGCATCCAGGAACGGCTTGACCAGCGCCTTGTTCGCACCCTTGGCGGTGATCATCTCCGAGTCGATGAAGCCGATCGTGCCCTCGGGCGGGTACGCGAACTTGAGTTCCGGGCCGCCTGCGTTCTTGACGCGCACGTCGGTGCCGAGGTTCGAGATACCGATCGACGGCTTCCCCGCTGGCCATCATCGTCACGATCTCGTTGTTCTGCGAGGCGAGCTTCACCATGTTCGGCTTCAGGGCGTTCAGGAAGTTCGACGATGACGAGATCTGCTCGGGCGTCTGCCCGTAGGGCGATCCCTTGGAACCGGTCGCGATGCCGGCGATCGCCATCAGGTCGGTCGGGATGTTCTCTGCGACGATCTGACCCTTGTACATCGGGTCGGTCAGCGACTCCCACGACGTCGGCGGGGTCTTGACCTTGTCGGGGTTGTAGTAGATCTGCACCGTCGACCACGAGAACGGGTATCCCAGTGCGCCCTTCGGGTCGTTGAGGAACTCGAACTTCGTGGCCATCGGGTAGAGCTGGGAGCTCGACGCGATCGATGCCAGGTCGAACGGCTCGATCAGGCCCTCTTCCATGTACTTCTTGACCCACAGCGCGTCGCCCGACACCATGTCGAACTGCGGGCCGGTCTGCTTGACCTGCAGCAGGGCATCGGCATTGTCGGAGAACAGCTTTGGCTTGCCGGTGATCTTGGTGGTGTCGGCGACCTTGGCGAGCTGGTCAGTGGAGTAGTGGTCCGACCACGTCAGCCAGTTGACGGTGCCACCGCCGCCGGCCCCGCCGCCGGAATTACTACTCGACGAACAGGCCGACAGCAGAAACGGGCTTGCCGCACCCAGCATCAGCGCTCCCCCGACGAACGAGCGGCGGCTCAGGTTGATTTCAGCGATTCGAGACATGCGACTTCCTGACTTTTAGTGGGCTACCAGAGGATGGGCTGCTTCCGTCGACCAGGACAACTTCACGAAGTCGCCTGTCTGGAGGCCGATTTCAGCGAGATTCTCAATGTCGTCGTCGTTCAACGACGACACCACTTGCAGTTCCGAATTCTCCAGCTGAAGCACCATGCGAGTGATCGACCCGAGATATCCACGCGAGAGCACTTGTGCGCCGATGAATCCGTCCTTGCCGATCCGCAGGGCCTCTGGCCGGATCACCAGCGAGGTGACCGCCTCCGGCACTTGTCCTGAGATCGGAACCTTCGCACCGTTTTCCAGTACGAAAGTGTCCCCGTCTTTCTTGCCGTGCAAGATATTCGATTCCCCGATGAAGTCGGCGGCGAACAGGCTGGCCGGCCGCCGGTAGATCTCCTCCGGTGTGCCGATCTGCTCGATGCGGCCCTCGTTGAGGATCACGATGCGGTCCGCAAGGGCCATCGCCTCTTCCTGGTCATGGGTGACGAAGACGAACGTCGTGCCGACATGCCGTTGGATCAGTGACAGCTCGGTCTGCAGTCGCTTACGCAGTTTCAGATCGAGGGCACCCAGCGGTTCGTCGAGCAGCAGCACACTGGGCTTGTTGACCAGCGCACGAGCGATCGCGACGCGTTGCGCTTGGCCGCCGGAGAGCTGGCTGACCGGACGCTCGGCGAACGTCCCCAGACCGACCAGGTCGAGGGCTTCGCGTGCGCGGGTGCCCTGTTCGCTCTTCTGTACGCGCGCCATCCGCATCCCGAAGCGAGACGTTCTCGAGCACGTTGAGATGCGGGAACAACGCGTAGGACTGAAAGACCGTGTTGACCGGTCGCCGGTTGGGCGGACGTTTGGTCATGTCGTTGCCCGCGATGCGCACCACACCCGCGCTCGGCGCGGTGAAACCTCCGATGATGTTCAGCGTCGTCGTCTTCCCGCAGCCCGACGGCCCGAGCAGGCAGAAGAACTCGCCGTCCCGGATGTCCAGATCGAGAGGGTGCAAGGCCACCGCGTCGCCGAAATTCTTAGTCACGCCGCGCAGTTCGATAGCATTTGCCCGCTCGCCCGTCTCGGCAGCGGGGGTGGCGAGGAGTTCGTCCACCGGGAAACTAGTCAATGTTTACCGCCCTTCGAGCGTGTGCACTCGCCTGGATCGCCTCGACGAGGGCAACCATGTGGTAGCCGTCGGCGAGAGTCGGATAGGAGACGTCTGCGCCACCGATCGCTGAGTAGACGTCGCGGAACAGATTTCGGAACGCGTCGCCGAAACCCTCGGCGTGGCCCGCCGGCGAGAACGACAAGCGCGCCGCGGCAGGAGCCAGTGCGTCGGGGTTGCGGGCGATGATGGCCACCGATCCGTCGGCGCGGCGGTGGACGATTTCGTTGGGCCGGTCGACCTTCCAACCGAAGCCACCTTCGGTGCCGTCGACATTGATCGAACAACCGTTCGGCTCGCCCGCCGTGACACCGGAGAACGTCGCGGACCCGACCACGCCGCCGGTGAATTCGACGAAAAGGCGCACGTAGTCCTCGGCATCGACGTGGATCGGCTCGCCGTCGCGGTACCGGGTGGGCCGCAGTGTGGAGAACCGCGCATCGACCTCGGTGATCCTGCGGCCGGTGACGTACTCGGCCAGGTCCAGCCAGTGCACACCCAGATCCGCTGTGGCATATGACGTTCCGGCGATCGCTGGGTCGAATCCCCACGTCCAGTCGTCATGATTGGAATCCCAGGACAAGAACCCGCCGCTGACGGCGTTGACCTCGCCGAGCTCGCCGGCGAGGACTCGCGCGCGTAGTTCGGCGACCATCGGATACGAGCGTTTGGTCAGACACACCGCCGCGTTGACGCCGGCGTGCTCCACAGCCGCGATCAGCGTACGCGCATCGGTCTTGCTGGTCGCCATCGGCTTTTCGATGATCACGTTGATGCCACGATTGACGGCTTCGATCGCGTGCGCCGAATGAAGTCCGTGCGGGCTGCACACATGCAGTACGTCGGGCTTGGTCGCGTCGAGCATGGCGCCGAGGTCGTCGAAGGCGGCTACCGGTGAATCAGGCTCGCCGTGCGGGCGGAAGTCGTCGGCTATCGAACGCGCCTTGGTGATGTCCCGCCCGCACACGCCGACGACGGTCGAGCCGAGGTCCTGCAGCCGCCAGCCGTGAATGCGGGAGATCCCGCCGGTGCCCACAATCGCTGCGCGCAGCCGGGGAGCGTAATAGCTCTTCCCGCAAGCCGTCCCCGCGCCAGAATCGACCGAAGGGTTGTTTGCTGTGGCGACTGCCAACTGTCTTCTCCATCGAGTGTGACCACACCGCTCGATGCGCCCGACTTTAGGCGTTCAGCGGCCCGGCGTGCCGTGTGACTGAAGTCTGGACATGCGTTGACCGATTGTCAATACATCACTACACATTTATGAACCCTAGTTGTCTGACAACTATGACCTCCCCGGTCAGGCGGCTCACAGCAAATGCTCAGCTTCAACGGCGCGCTACTCGTGAACCGAAACCGCCGCGCCGACGTTGTTGTGGGTATGCGGCGGCTCGCTGCATTGACGGCGCTTGTGCTGATCGCCGGAGGTTGCTCACAACAACCCCCGGCGGATACTGCCGCGCCCGCTCCCCTGCCCGCATTCACCGGCGACAACCCGCGCGCCATCCCGAGCCAGGTCCCTACCGTGGGCATGCGGCCCCCGGCCGACAATCTGCCTCCGCCCGCCGAACCACAGCAGGCGCCGCCGCAGACGGCGTCGATCCCCGGTCGCATCGTGGACGTCGGCAGCGCGCCCGAGGGCGTCGTCGTCGACGCGGCAACCCGCATCGCCGCCATTGCAAAGCGTGACCCCAACGAGCTCGTCCTGCTCAACGTCGACACAGGTCAGATCGTGAATCGGGTGCCGTTGCCCGGCTTCGCCCGACACCTGCAATTGGCCAACGCGGGCGGGCCTGTTCTCGTCCCCATCGAGAGCGTCGGCGCGCTGGTCCGGGTGGAGCTGCCGAGCGGGCGGCCGCTGTCGCAGGCCCTCAACGGCACCGTTCACGACGCCTCGCAGGCCGACAACGGAATGGTCTTCGTCTCCAACGAACACGGCGGTACCGTCACGGTCCTTCGCGGCCTGCAGACCGTCAAGGTCTTCGCCAACACCGTGCAGCCGGCCGGATTGGCGTCGGCCGGTGAGTCGATGGGCCTGATCGACGTCCGCAAGAACGATCTGACGATCTACGACACCCGCGACCTGACGATCATCGGTTCGACACCGGCAGGCGACGGGCCGACGCACCTGGTCGCCGACAAGCACGGCCGGCTGATCGCCGCCGACACCAGGGGCGACAAGGTGCGGGTCTTCGAACCGCTGCCCACACCCCACCAGGTCGGCGAGGTGGCCCAGCCGGGGGGCCCGTACGGGATCGCCTACGACCCGACCCGCGACCTGCTGTGGGTGGCCTCCTCGGGCACCAACGAGGTCGTCGGCTACGACATGAGCCAGCCGACGCCGCGCGAGGTGCGCCGGTTGCCGACGGTCCAGAACCCCTACACGCTGGGCGTCGACGCGAACACCGGGCGGCTGTTCATCGCAGGCGTCACCGGCGGTGTGGTGCAGGTCGTCGACTGACCGTCGTAGATTGGGGTCATGGCGGTTCGACGCGAGATCACCAGCGACTTCGATGCCGATTACGACGAGCATGCGGTGGTGTCGACGGGCCGCGAGCAGGAGGCCGCAGGCGTCAAGGCGGTGATGGTGTCGCTGAAACGCGGGCTGGAGTCGATGGGCGTCTTTCGGACCGCGGCGTCGTTGGTCCGGCTGAACCAGCGCAAGGGTTTCGACTGCCCGGGCTGCGCGTGGCCCGAGGAGCACGGCGGCCGCAAGTTCGCCGAGTTCTGCGAGAACGGCGCCAAGGCCGTCGCCGAGGAGGCCACCAAGCGCGTCGTCACCCCGGCGTTCTTCGAGCGGCATTCAGTCGACGAACTCGCCGCCAAGCCCGAGTACTGGCTTTCGCAGCAGGGCCGACTCACTCACCCGATGGTGCTTCGGCCCGGCGACGGCCACTACCGGCCCATCGACTGGCAGGCCGCGTACCGGCTGATCGCCGACGAACTGCGGGGGCTGGCCGACCCGAACGAGGCGGTGTTCTACACATCGGGGCGCACCAGCAACGAGGCCGCGTTCCTGTACCAGTTGATGGTCCGCAGCTTCGGCACCAACAACCTGCCCGACTGCTCGAACATGTGCCACGAGTCGTCGGGTGCCGCGCTGAACGAGTCGATCGGCGTCGGCAAGGGCTCGGTCACCGTCGAGGACGTCACCAAGGCCGACCTGATCGTCATCGCCGGGCAGAACCCGGGCACCAACCATCCCCGCATGCTGTCCGTGCTGGAGAAGGCGAAGGCCAACGGCGCCAAGATCATTGCGGTCAACCCTCTGCCCGAAGCCGGCCTGATCCGGTTCAAGGATCCGCAGAAGGTTCACGGCGTGATCGGGCACGGCATACCGATCGCCGATGAGTTCGTGCAGATCCGGCTCGGCGGCGACATGGCGCTGTTCGCCGGCCTCGGCCGGTTGCTTCTCGAGGCCGACGACCTCGCCCCGGGCAGCATCGTCGATCGCGACTTCGTCGACGCGCACTGCTCGAACTTCGCCGAATACGAGGCGCGCACCCGGCAGATCGACATGGAAACCGTCGTCGAGGCGACGGGCATCTCTCGAGAGCAAATCGAGCGGGTAGCCGCCATGCTGGCCGAATCCCAACGGACGGTGGCGTGTTGGGCGATGGGCCTGACCCAGCACCGGCACGCGGTGTCGATGATCGCCGAGATCAGCAACGTACTGCTGATGCGCGGAATGATCGGCAAGCCGGGCGCAGGGCTGTGCCCGGTGCGCGGGCACTCGAACGTTCAGGGCGACCGCACCATGGGCATCTGGGAGAAGATGCCCGAGCAGTTCCTCGCCGCACTCGACGACCGCTTCGGCATCGTGAGTCCGCGCGAGCACGGCGTCGACACCGTGGACGCGATCCGGGCGATGCGCGACGGGCGCGCGAAGGTGTTCATGGGCATGGGCGGCAACTTCGCCTCCGCCACCCCCGACACCGCCGTCACCGAGGCGGCGCTGCGCAGTTGCTCACTGACGGTTCAGGTTTCGACGAAGCTGAACCGCAGCCACGCCGTGCACGGCGCGACCGCGTTGATCCTTCCGTCGCTCGGCCGAACCGACAAGGACGTCCAAGCCGGCACCAAGCAGATGGTCTCCGTCGAGGATTCGATGTCGATGGTGCACCTGTCGCGGGGCAGCCTCAACCCTCCGAGTGACGAGGTGCGCAGCGAGGTGGCCATCGTCTGCCAGCTGGCGCGGACGCTGCTGGGCGCCGACCATCCGGTGCCGTGGGAGAAGTTCAACGACGACTACGACCAGATCCGCGACGCGATCGCCGCCGTGGTGCCTGGCTGCAGCGACTACAACACCAAGGTCCGCCAGCCGGACGGCTTCCAACTGCCGCACGCTCCGCGCGACTCGCGTGAATTCCCCACCAGCACAGGCAAAGCCAACTTCGCGCTGGATCCGCTGGAGTGGGTGCCGATACCCGCGGGGCGACTGGTCCTGCAGACGTTGCGCAGCCACGACCAGTACAACACCACCATCTACGGCCTCGACGACCGCTACCGGGGCGTGAAGGGCGGCCGCCGCGTGGTGTTCGTCAACCCGGCCGACCTCGAGGCGTTCGGCCTGACCGACGGCGACCGTGTCGACTTGGTGTCGGAGTTCACCAACGGCGACGGCGGGCTGCAGGAGCGGACCGCCAAGGACTTCAGGGTGGTGGCCTACTCGACGCCGGTCGGCAACGCCGCCGCCTACTATCCGGAGACCAATTCGCTTGTGCCGCTGGACCACACCGCCGCCAAGTCCAACACGCCGGTGTCGAAGGCGATCGTCGTCCGATTGGAAAAAACATGGGCAGGGTGACCGCGCGGCGAAAAGCCAGTCACGTCACTGCAGACGAAGCGGTCACACGACCGGAGACCCTGGTCGTCGAAGAGCCGCTCGAGATTCGCGTCAACGGTAAGCCCGTCACCGTCACGATGCGCACGCCTGGCTCGGATGTCGAACTGGCGCAGGGCTTTCTGCTGACCGAGGGCGTCATCGGGCACCGCGACGATGTGCTCACCGTGCGCTACTGCAAGGGCACCGGCGCCGACAGTCTGAACACCTACAACGTGCTGGACGTGACGCTCGCCCCCGACGTCGCGATGCCGCAGGTCGACATCACCCGCAACTTCTACACGACATCGTCGTGCGGCGTGTGCGGCAAGGCGTCCCTTGACGCGGTCCGCACGATCAGCCGCTACTCCCCCGGCGACGACGCCTCAGTGGTGAAGGCCGAGACGCTGTCGGCGATGCCGGAGCAGCTGCGGGCCGAACAAAAGGTGTTCGCCAGCACCGGCGGGTTGCACGGCGCGGCGCTCTTCGACGCCGAAGGCACGATGCTGACGGTGCGCGAGGACATCGGCAGGCACAACGCCGTCGACAAGGTCGTCGGCTGGGCCGTCGAGCAGAACCGGATCCCGCTCACCGGCACCGTGTTGCTGGTCAGCGGCCGGGCCTCGTTCGAGCTCACCCAGAAAGCGGTGATGGCGGGCATCCCAGTGCTCGCCGCGGTGTCGGCGCCGTCGTCGCTGGCCGTCGACCTTGCCAGCCAGTCCGGTGTGACGCTGGTGGCCTTCCTGCGGGGCGAGTCGATGAACGTCTACACGCGCCCCGATCGCATCAAGCGCTAGGACCGCCCGTTGCGCGTAATCCCTTGAGCCAGTTACGCACAGCAGTCATCAACACCTGTGGAGACGCTCGCCGCAGATTTAGGGACCTTCGGCCCTACGGCAGACGACCAAATGCACCATTTCGCTACGCGGGCAAACGGCGACTCGCACCTAACCTCGACGTCATGGCAGAGAACACGGTGACGGCAGGCGAGCGATTGCGCGTCGATCTGGACAAGGCGTTGGCGCACGCGTCACGCGCACTCGGCCAGACACTGGAGTGGACCGAGATCGAGATGCACACCATCGAGCAGGCCGTGCTGGCAGCCGACCGCGGCGAGAAGGTCCGGGCACTGCTGGACGCCGAGTTGGTTCGTGCCGAACCGCGAGCAAGCCTCGTCCTGAGGCTCAGCGCCGAGGCGCGACTGTGCGAACGTCAGGCCGTCGACCTCGTCGGCAGCGTCAACCCCGGCCTTGGTCAAGCGCAGCCCCCACGCCGTCGACGCGGCGCACGCCACCACTGGCACCCGTCGCAGGGACTCGCCTGACGCTTCCCCGGCCGAACGTCCTTCGGCGGTCGTGAACCTCCGTCTACCTGCGATCTCCACCTGATCTCCACACAACCTCCAAGCTTCATCTCGCCTTCTTCGACACCCTCGATTCGTCGGTGACCCACGCGGGCAGACCTCCGCTCGCTCGAAGGAAGGCTTGGCATGAAGACAATCGCGATCGCCCTGACCGCAGGTGCGCTGGCAGCGGCGGCGCTGGGAGTGGCCGGCACGGCGGCGGCGTTCCCCAACGCCGGTACCGCCGAGGACACCATCAGCGGCCTGAAGTCCGACGGCTTCAAGGTGGAGCTCAACGGAAGCACGAACAACCAGCCGCTGTCGCAGTGCTCTGTGCAGGGCTTGCATCCCCTGCTGTCCAACCTCGCCGACCTGCCCTTGGCCGAGAAGCAGAACACGACCGTGTTCGTCGACATCGAGTGCCCGTCGCACTGACGTCAGCCGGACGAGATTCGACGATCGAAGGGACACGAACAAATGGCAGAGATCTTGATGGCGGCGCTGTCGCCTGTCGGCCACATCGGCCCGCTGCTCAACGTCGCACGCGGCCTGGCAGACCGCGGCGATCGGGTCACCGTGCTGAGCGGCGCCGGTCGTGCCGGGGAGATCCGCGCGGCGGGCGCGACGCCCGCGACGCTGCCGCAGCAGGGCGATCTCGACCTGGCCCTGTTGGGTGCCGACAACCAGGGCCGCACCGAGACGAGCGGCATCAAGCGGCTCAACTACGACATCGTCCGCCTGTTCGTCGCGCCGATGCCACATCAGGCGAAGGCACTGACAGAACTGATGGCGAAGAAGCGGTTCGACGCCATCATCGCCGACTACGGGTTCTTCGGACTCATGCCGTTCCTGCTCGGAGACCGGGCCGCGCGGCCACCGGTATTGCTCTACGGCACCACGCCGATGATGTTCAGCAGCCGTGACCTCGCCCCGAGCGGGCTCGGCCTTCCCCCGTCGACGACGACTCTCGGCCGGCTGCGCAACCGCACCCTGAACCTGTTGTCGCAGAGGGTGTTACTGCGCCAGTCGCAGAACGCGGCGAACTACCAGCTGGACAGGCTCAACTCGCGGCAGCTGCCGATGTTCCTGCTGGATCACGGGGCGCTGGCCGACCGCTTCGTCGCGCCGACGGTGCCCGAGTTCGACTATCCGCGCGGCGATCTGCCCGCCAACGTCCGCTATGTCGGTGCGGTGCACCCGACCCCGACGCAGAAGTTCCGCCCGCCGGCGTGGTGGCAGAAGCTCGACGGCGACCGCCCCGTCGTGCACGTCACCCAGGGCACCGTGGACAACGCCGACCTCAGCCGGCTGCTCGAGCCGACCATCGAGGCCTTGGCGAACGAGAACGTCATGGTGGTGGCAACCACAGGGGGACGGCCCGTCTCGGAGCTGAACTTCTCCGTACCACCCAATACCTATGTTGCCGAACATATCCCGCATGACATGTTGCTGCCGAAGGTCGATGTCATGGTCACCAATGGCGGCTACGGCGCCGTGCAGCGCGCGCTTGCGACAGGCGTCCCGCTGGTGGTGGCGGGCGACACCGAGGACAAGCCCGAGGTCGCGGCACGCGTGGCCTGGTCGGGTGCGGGAATCAACCTGCGGACCGGCACACCCACCGCGAAGGCCATCCGGTACGCGGTTCGCGAAGTACTCGGCGACGGCCGTTATCTGCGTCGGGCCCGCGACCTGGAGGTGGCGTACGCCCAGCGCGACGGCGTCGCCGAGATCGCGGCGATGGTCGACGAGGTGGTCAGCGAGCGCGCCGCAGCGGTGAAGTCATGACGTGCGCAGACCCCTTCGGCCGGCCGCCGGATTCGAGTAGCGGACTACGCGTGCCCACGGGGCACTGCCGAGAAAGGGTGGACTCATGGTTACCGAACTGCAGTTCGCCGGCGTCGCGGCCTACCTGTTGTGGTGCCTGTTCAGCTCGCTGACCGGCGTGTTCGGCTCCGATCTGGAAGGTACCGCGACGGACTCAAAAATTAACGAAAGCGATAAAAAAGAGGAAATCCCAACCGTCGGATAGCGGGCAGGCGCACGATGTTCGCGGGAACTGGAAAGGAGTCCTATGACCGAACTCAAGACGCCGACGGCAGTGCTGCACGAGGGGCCGCGCAGCCTCTCCGAGGACGAGATCGCCGACATCGAGCGACGAGATCTCCAGCGAGATCCGCAGGTCGACATCGACGACGTGATCGAGTACGTCCATCACGGCCTGCGGAAGCTGCCCGACTTCGTCACCCTGTACAAGAAGTACCTGAAGCAGCGATGGGACGTCTACGAGCTGGACTTCACCCAGGACCGCATCGACTGGACCGAGAAGATGACCGAGGACGAGCGGGAGTCCTTCGTCGGCATCGCATCCGGGTTCCACCACGGCGAGCGGCAGGTGGAAATCGAGCTGCCCGTCTTCATGATCGGCGCGACCGAGGAGGAGAAGCTCCACATCGCCGCGCAGATCGAGGACGAGGCGCGGCACACCGTCTTCTTCGACCGGTTCTATCGCGAGGTCGTCGGCATCGAGGGCAACGACATCATGGAGGTGCTCGACAAGACCTTCCCGTGGGTGCAGGAGACCTTCGTCGGCCCGTTCGGGTTGCTCGCCTACCAGGCGGACGAGTTGCGCCGGAATCCGTATGACCAACGCGCTCGGGTTCGGTACGGGACGACGTACTTCCTGTGGATCGAGGGTGTGCTCGCACTGTCGGTGATGAAGGTGACGCTGTCGTATGCGCGTTGGCGGGGTTTCCTGCCCGCGTACTACACGGGGTTCACCGCGACGTGCCGGGACGAGTCAAGGCATGTGCAGGGCGGCATGCGCTACCTGCAGGACGCGGTGCGCGGTGATCCGACGATGCTCAAGGAGATCCACGACACCCTGCGCACGATCCTGATGATCAGCGGCGTGTCCAGCCGCAACGCTGTACTACGAGCCGCTGGGCTGGACGGAGGAAGAGGTCCGTGTGCTGTTGATGCAGCAGCTCCGACGCAAGTGCAACGACGTCGGCATCTCGCTCTCCCAGGAGCTCGAGGATCTGCTGGTGCAGATCGACGCCGGTGCTGGCGGGAGGCTGATCATGTCGATGTTCTTCAGCGAGCAGTGGGCCGACGGCGTCCGCGCTGCGCTGGATGCCGGGCCGACCGAGGAAGCCCTTGCGGGAAAGCTGCAGGAGTACTGGGACTTCTACAACCTGGTCCGCTACACATACCCGTCGTCGTGGGCTCTGGGAGCCCACGACCTGCCCGCCGAGTTAGGCGGCGGCACAAGGTATCTCGTCGTCAGGTGGAGTGAAGGGCACGTCAGCGAGTGCCGCGTCCTCGACGAGTCCGAGCCGGTCGACGCGACGTACGTGCTTGCGGCGGACTATCACGACTGGAAGGCATTGTTCGAGGGGTATGACGCACTCCGGACCGTGATGTATCGCAAGTTGCTGCTCGAGGAGGGCGACCTTCTGGAGTTCTTCAAGGCGATCTACTTCTTCGTCGAGTCGTTGGCGCTGATCGCCACGGTGCCAACGACTTTCCCGGCGAACTCCGCGGTGCCCGCCGCGGTCTGACTAGGCGCTCTTGTCGCGGCGCTCGGGCCGAGCAGGCTTGCGCGGCACGATCGTCGGGAGCACGTTGTCCTCGACGGTCTCCTTGGTCACCACGACCTTGGCGACATCGTCGCGGCTCGGGATGTCGTACATCACCGGAAGAAGGACTTCCTCCATGATCGCGCGCAGGCCGCGGGCGCCGGTGCCGCGGTGGATGGCCTGATCGGCGATCGACTCGAGCGCCTCTTCGGTGAACTCCAGCTCGACGCCGTCCATCTCGAACAGCCGCGTGTACTGCTTCACCAACGCGTTCTTCGGCTCGGAGAGGATCTTGACGAGCGATTCCTTGTCCAAGTTCGTCACCGACGCCACGACGGGAAGTCGGCCGATGAACTCGGGAATCAGCCCGAACTTGATCAGGTCCTCGGGCATGACCTCTGCGAAGTGGTCCTGGGTGTCGATCTCGGCCTTGGAGTGCACCTCGGCGCCGAACCCCAGCCCGCGCTTGCCGACGCGGTCGGAGACGATCTTCTCCAGACCCGCGAAGGCGCCGGCGACGATGAACAACACGTTCGTGGTGTCGATCTGGATGAACTCCTGATGCGGATGCTTGCGGCCGCCCTGCGGGGGCACCGACGCCTGCGTGCCTTCGAGGATCTTGAGCAGCGCCTGCTGCACGCCCTCACCGGACACGTCGCGGGTGATCGACGGGTTCTCACTCTTGCGGGCGATCTTGTCGACCTCGTCGATGTAGATGATGCCGGTCTCGGCGCGCTTCACGTCATAGTCGGCGGCCTGGATCAGCTTGAGCAGAATGTTCTCGACGTCCTCACCGACATAGCCGGCCTCGGTCAGCGCGGTGGCGTCGGCGATCGCGAACGGGACGTTGAGCATCTTGGCCAACGTCTGCGCGAGATAGGTCTTGCCGCAGCCGGTGGGGCCGAGCATCAGGATGTTGGACTTGGCCAGCTCGACAGGCTCGGCGCGCGAGTCGCGCATCTTCTCCTGGGCCTGGATGCGCTTGTAGTGGTTGTAGACGGCGACGGCCAGTGTTCGCTTGGCGGTGTCCTGCCCGATGACATAGCCCTCGAGGAAATCGCGGATCTCCACGGGCTTGGGCAGTTCGTCGAGTTTTACGTCGTCGGCGTCTGCGAGTTCCTCTTCGATGATCTCGTTGCAGAGATCGATGCATTCGTCACAGATATATACGCCGGGGCCCGCAATGAGCTTTTTGACCTGCTTCTGACTCTTTCCGCAGAACGAGCACTTCAGCAGGTCACCGCCGTCTCCAATGCGCGCCATTGTGGTGGAGTCCTACTTTCCTGTTCGCCGTCAGTAATCGTCGTGTGGTCGGGTCGCTTCGGGGCGATCACCCGACGCTACCCGCTCATTCCGGCACGGTGCGACCGATAAAGCCGAATCGCGTCGGTGGTATTTAGCTGTGTTTGCAGAACATATCGCCTCATGCGTCCCACAACCCCCATGAACGCGCCGCCGTGTCCCTGGCGTGTCGCCGCCGTTACCGGACCGATAGGCGTTCCGAACTGATCGTAGAGTTGCGAGGTGGCGTTCGCAGCCTCCAACAATACCGTGCTGGTCAGCGATGGCGGCCTGGCAACGGAACTGGAGGCGCGGGGCCACGACTTGTCCGACGACCTGTGGTCGGCGCGCTTGTTGTTTGACGCGCCAGAGGAGATCGTCGCAGCTCACAGGGCCTTCTATCAGGCGGGCGCGGCAATCGCTACGACGGCGAGTTATCAGGCATCCTTCGACGGTTTCGCGGCGGGCGGAATAGGCCGCGAGGACGCAGAGCGTTTGATGCGACGCAGCGTCGAACTCGCGGCGACGGCCCGCGAGGAGGTCGGCGGCGACGGCCGGTGGGTGGCCGCGTCGATCGGGCCGTACGGCGCGGCGCTGGCCAACGGCGAGGAGTACGTCGGGCGATACGGGCTGACGGTTGCTCAACTGGCCGACTGGCATCGGCCGCGGCTGGAGATCCTGGCCGACGCGGGTGCTGACGTACTGGCGATCGAAACCGTGCCCGATATCGACGAGGCCGAGGCGCTGGTGGGTCTGGTGCGCGAGCTCGGTGTGCCCGCGTGGTTGAGCTACACGATCAGCGGGCCGTTCACGCGCGCCGGCCAGCCGCTTGCGGAGGCGTTCGCGGTCGCTGCGGATGTACCGGAGATCGTGGCGGTTGGCGTGAACTGCTGCGCGCCTGCCGATGTGTTGCCCGCGATCGATATCGCCCGCGATGTCACCGGCAAGCCGGTGATCGTCTACCCCAACAGCGGCGAGGAGTGGGACGGGCAGCGCCGCACGTGGATCGGCGAGGGGCGGTGGTCGTCGGACCTGGCGCCGCAGTGGGTCGCGGCGGGCGCGCGCATCGTCGGCGGATGCTGCCGGGTGATGCCCGACGACATTGCGGAGCTAAGCGCGGACGCTCACGCTCCCCATAGACGCCGAAACTCGCACAGATCGCGAAAGTGCACCAAATCACGATCTCCCCGCAGACTCGCGGCGAGCTTGTGTGGTTTACGCGGTCTGAGCCGACAGCTTGCGGTACTCCAGCACGGTGTCGATCACGCCGTACTCCTTGGCCTCCTCGGCCGTCAGGATCTTGTCGCGATCGGTGTCCTTGCGGATCTGCTCCGCGTCCTTGCCGGTGTGGTGGGCCAGCGTCGTCTCCATCAGCGTGCGCATCCGCTCGATCTCCTTGGCCTGGATCTCCAGATCGGAGAACTGGCCCTGGATGACGCCGGAGAGCGCGGGCTGGTGGATCAGGATGCGGGCGTTGGGCAGCGCGAGACGTTTACCGGGCGAGCCCGCCGCCAGCAGCACAGCGGCGGCCGACGCAGCCTGGCCAAGGCAGACGGTCTGGATGTCGGCACGCACATACTGCATGGTGTCGTAGATCGCCATCAGCGAGGTGAACGAGCCGCCGGGCGAGTTGATGTACATGGTGATGTCGCGGTCGGGATCCAGCGACTCGAGCACCAGCAGCTGCGCCATGATGTCGTTGGCCGACGCGTCGTCGACCTGCACGCCGAGGAAGATGATGCGCTCCTCGAAGAGCTTGTTGTACGGGTTGGACTCCTTGACGCCGAAGCTCGAGTGCTCGATGAACGACGGAAGGATGTAGCGCGCCTGAGGCTGCAGACGGGGGTCCGTGTGGTCGGTCATTTGTCTAGTCCTGCTCCTGGTCCTGAGCCGTTGAGGCTGGCGCTGGTGATGATGTGGTCGACGAAGCCGTACTCGAGGGCTTCAGGCGCGGTGAACCAGCGGTCGCGATCGGAGTCGGCCTCGATGCGCTCGATGGACTGGCCGGTGAATTCCGCGTTGAGACGGAACATCTCCTTCTTGATGACGGCGAACTGCTCGGCCTGAATCGCGATGTCGGCGGCGCCGCCGGTGATACCGCCGAGCGGCTGGTGCATCAGGATCCGGGCGTGCGGCAGCGCGTAGCGCTTGCCCTTGGTGCCCGCGGCGAGCAGGAACTCGCCCATCGAGGCGGCCATGCCCATGGCATAGGTCGCGACGTCGCAGGGCGCGAGCACCATCGTGTCGTAGATCGCCATGCCGGCGCTGATCGAGCCACCGGGCGAGTTGATGTAGAGGTGGATGTCCTTGGTGGCATCCTCCGCGGAGAGCAGGAGGATCTGCGCACACAGCTTGTTCGCGATGTCGTCGTCGACCTGAGATCCCAGGAAGATGATGCGCTCGGCGAGCAAGCGCTCATAGACAGAGTCGACGAGGCTGAACCCCGCCCCATTCGAACGCATGTCAGTCACGACTGGATACCTGCTTTCCTTATTGCTTCTCCACCGAACACTAACCAACCTGCGCCGCGGCGCACTCCCTGACGGCGCCCGTTCGCTCACAGCGTCACTTCGTGTCGGCCGTTGCCTCGTCAGCCTTGTCGTCCGCCTGCTCTGTCTCCTCGTCGGCTGCCTCGGCTTCGTCGGCTACCTCGGCTACCTCGGCGGGAGCGTCGACTTCGGCGATGGGTGCGACGCCTTCAGGTACCTCCGGAGTGGCTGGCGGCCCGAAGAACTCGGTGGTGTCGATAACGTTGCCGTCGGTGTCGGTGACGGTGGCGCCGTGCACGACGGCGGCGACGGCCAGGCCGCGGCGCACGTCGGCGAACATCACCGGCAGCTGGTTGTTCTCCTGGAGGTACTGCAGGAGCTGCTGCGGCTCGAGGCCGTACTGCCGCGACATCAGCACGAGACGCTCGGTCAGGTCGTTCTGGCCGACCTGGACGTTGAGCTGGTCGGCGATGGCGTCCATGACGAGCTGGGTCTTGACGGCGCGCTCGGAGTTCTCTTTGTTGTCCTTGTCGAACTCTTCGCGGCTGCTGCCCTGGGCCTCCAGCGCCTTGGCGAAGGCCTCCTCGTCGTGGTCGAGGTTGTGGATCGCGTTGTGGACGGTGTCGTCGATCTGCGCCTGCACGATCTTCTCGGGCAGCGGAACCTCGGTCTGCTCGAGGAGCGTTTCGAGGGCCTTGTCGCGGATCTGCTCGGCCTGCTGGATGCGCTTCACCCGCTCGACCTGATCCTTGAGGCTGGCCTTCAGCTCGTCGATGGTGTCGAATTCGCTTGCCAGTTGGGCGAATTCGTCGTCGGGCTCGGGCAGCTCGCGTTCCTTGACGGACTTGACGGTGACGGTCACCTGGGCCTCTTCGCCGGCGTGCTCGCCGGCGGCCAGCGTGGTGGTGAAGACCTTGGTCTCCCCCTCCTTCAGGCCGACGAGCGCCTCGTCGAGGCCGTCGATGAGCTGTCCGGAGCCGACCTCGTGCGACAGGCCCTCGGTCTTGGCGTCGGGCACGTCCTTGCCGT
Source organism: uncultured Actinomycetota bacterium (assembly GCA_963813275.1). GTDB lineage: Bacteria > Actinomycetota > Actinomycetes > Mycobacteriales > Mycobacteriaceae > Mycobacterium. Next base: position 2,955,853 of record CAWEYH010000014.1, read on the forward strand.
CGACGGAGGCCGACAGGTCGATGGAGACGAAGTCGCCGTCCTCGACGGGCCGCTCGACGCCGGTGAGGGTGCCGAAGCGGGCGCGCAGATTCTGCAGTTCGGTGTCGACGTCCTCGTCGGACACCTCGATGGGGTCGACCTCGATCTTGAGCGCCTCGAGGTCGGGGATCGTGATGTCGGGCCGGATGTCGACCTCAGCGGTGAAGACGAGCTCGTCGTTGTCTTCGAGCTTGGTGATCTCGATGTCGGGCTGGCCGAGCGGGCGCACCTCGGAGGTGGTGACGGCCTCGCTGTAGCGGCTGGGCAGGGCGTCGTTGACGACCTGCTGGAGGACGGCGCCGCGGCCGATGCGGGCCTCGAGCAGCTTGCGCGGCGCCTTGCCGGGCCGGAAGCCGGGCAGGCGGACCTGCTGGGCGAGCTGCTTGGAAAGCGCGATCGAAGTCGGGCTCCAGCTCGGTGAAGGGCACCTCCACATTGATGCGAACCCGCGTTGGGCTCAACTGCTCGACGGTGCTCTTCACGGTCGCGCTCCTCGGTAGATCTCGTTGGCGGTTCGGTGGTACTGCTGGTCGGGGTGACAGGATTTGAACCTGCGGCCTTCCGCTCCCAAAGCGGATGCGCTACCAAGCTGCGCTACACCCCGCGGACCACCGCAGATACTACGGCCCAGACGCGCCGAACCCTCAATTGGATTTGGTTGAATGGCCGCCGGTACAGTGTCTCTGCTGCACTCGCGGGCGTAGCTCAATGGTAGAGCCCTAGTCTTCCAAACTAGCTACGCGGGTTCGATTCCCGTCGCCCGCTCCAACAGGACCTGCGCAGATTTTGCCGAACGACCGTTCGATGACTCCGCGGTCCCCTCCTGTATGTGCGGGGAATCACATTGGTGTCAGTAACGGTGCCATACTGATGTCGGGAGATCGGCCCGGGTCCCGGAACGACTTGCCTGGTTGGGGAGGCCGGTCAAGTCGGGCGTCCGCTCGGTTGTCCTGTTCTTCTCCCAGCAAAGCTGCGAACGCTCGGATGACGCCGCCGACTGACTTTCCGCATCTCAGCCGACCAAGCGGTGTGAACCCGCGGACCAAAATCCCGCCAGCTGCCCTGTGCGCTCTAGCTTTGGCGGTCAGAGCGTCACTATCGCATTGTTGTCGCCCTCCAGCGTCGGAGGAGCATCGCTGTACGTATCGATCGGCGTGATCGTCACCGCTCCCGTCGACGATACCGTCACCGTGAAGACGGCCCAGTACGTTCCTGAACTATTGGGATTGACGTTGAACGTTGTGGGCAGCCCCGTATTCGGGTCAACGACAGTCACTTTCGCGTTCGACTGCGCCAACGATTCGACGCCGCTGAACTTGTGGACGTAGTAGAGGTATTCGCCTGGCGTCCTAGTGTTGATCTCGATGACCTCTGGACCGAACCCATTCGTGTCGTCGGCCACGAGGAACGCGGCCTGGTCCGCAGTTCCCTCGGTCGTCGTTCCATCCACGTTGTACGTCTTGCTCGCGTAGTACACGTGGAAGTCCGACCCGCTTCCCGTCACCGACGGCCCTATCAGGTGCGCATCCAGGTCAGCTGGATTGTCATCCCAGGTGAGCTGCGTGGTGATGGCCGGCGTGACGGTGACGCTGACCGTCGTCGGTGCGGCATTGGAAGTGCCGCCCGTGACGGTGTAGCTGAAGCTGTCGCTGCCGCTGAAGTCGGCGTTCGGCCGATACGTGATGGTGCCGTTGACGTTGACGGTCGCCGTTCCGCTGGCCGGGCCCCTCACCACCGTCGGCGTCAACGTGGCGGTCCCGGTGTCAGTGTCGTTGGCCAGCACGTTGACGACCACTGAGTTGTCTTCGCCTGTTCGAGCGGTGTCGGGATTCGCGACAGTGGACGCAGTGAACGAGTCCTTCACAACCTTGACGGCGTTGGCGTTCGGGCTGGTCACCAAAACGGTGTCGCGTCCGGGAACGACCGCCACGCCCCCCGCCTTCCCCGTCTTGATCTCCTCGGTAACCGACAACCTGCGAAGGTCCACCACCGACACGGTCTCGTCGTTCTTCAACGCGTAGGCGCGATTGCCGTCGGCGCTGACGGCCAGCCCGCCCGAACGGGACGCGACGCTCGCGGCGGTCCCCAGGGCAACCGAGCCGACCGGCGTGATATTGACCGCTCCCGCCACCACGTCTACCCGAGCAGCTTGTAGTGCGCGTTGATACTGCACGTCGGCCTCGTCGGTGCTCACCTGCAACTCGGTTGTCGCATAAAGGAATCTGCCGTCGGCACTGGTCTGCAGCGCAGTCACATCGCCGGCATAGTCCAAGACCTGGTCGGAAAGCTCGAGAACGCCCGTATCGTCGCCTGCGGCGGCGACATCGGCAACAAGTGCCGTGTCCTCACTCGCGGTTCGCAGCTGCGCCACTGCCGCGCGGCGGGTGTTGACAACGGACACCTTGCTGCCGTTGGCGACATAAAGCGTCTTGCCGTCCGGGGACACCGCGAGCGTCGGTGCGCTACGGGCAACAGCTGCCTCCGCGACCATCATGTCCGCGGAAGTCAGCGCGCGGGTCTGCTGCGTCTGAACACGCCCGACCACTCGTCTCGTCTGCGCGTCGACCGCCACCACCGCGCCAGTGTTGTCCACGGTGTAGACGCGCTCTGCCTTGCCCGAAACATCCTTGGCCACAACCACATCGGTGACATCACCGCCGAGGTCCACCCGGGCACCGGTTACGAGCTCTTGTCTCGAGATCGACCGTCGACAGTGTGCTGCTACCGTCTGCCCCCCGGCTCACGACCCAGGCAACCTGGTCATCAATGTCGACCGCAGTGACGGTGCCGCCGACCGCAACAGTGCCGCCGACCGACCAGCCGGGGCCCTCGTCTTGGACGTTCGCTTTGAGGATCGTCAGCGTGCCGTCACTGTTTCGTGATGATCCCCCAGCCCCCATTGGGACTGACCGACACGTCGGTCGGTGTAGACCCGACCGAAACGGTCTCGGTGACCGCCGCTTCCGCCGGATCAATGGGTGCGGTGACGGTCAGCGTCGAGGGTTGGCCGCCGGCCACCGTGAAGGTCAGGTCCTCGGAAAGGGGGCCCGTGCCGTTGTTGGCGTCGACGCGCGCCTGATCACCGGGTGTGTAGACATAGGTCAGGACCTGCCTGGTGGTGACGTCGTCGGTCATGACGGTTGTCGTCTTGAGGACGACATCACCGAACTGGGCGTCAGGCAGCGTGACCGAGGGCGAGGGATCGCTGGCATTCTGAAGGATCGTCAACGTGATCGGGACATCGCCGGACGCGTCGTCCGCCGGACCGACGGCGATGGTGGTCGGCGTCCGTGCAGCGCTGATCGGGACGTCGATGGTGCGGGTCGACGTGCTGCGGCCGTCGGTAACGGAGAAGGTCAGCGTCTCAGTAGTCGGACCTGTGCCATTGGCGGCGGCGAGCCGCGCCTCCGGACTCGGGACATAGGTATAGGTCGTGGACAGCGATTGAGTGGTGCCGTCGGTCGCGACGCTGCCGAACCGAGGGGTCAACTGGCCCAATTGGGGCGTGGGCGCCGTCGCCGTCAGCCGATCACTGGCGGAATCGCTGTACGAGAAGGTGACGCTCACCGCTCCCGTCTGCGAGTTCGCGGTTCCCACACTCAGGTTCGCACTCGGCGCGTCCGCGGCCGGGTTGACGGTGATCTTGACCGTCGCGGCGTTGCTCGTGGCGCTGGCGTCCTTCGCGACGAACGTGAACTGGTCGGGACCGTTGTAGCCGGCGGTAGGTGTGTAGGTGTACGCGCCGGTGGTGGGATTGGTGATGACGACGGTGCCATGTGCGACGCCGGTACCGGCGAGGGAGTACGTCAAGCTGTCGCCATCGACGTCACTCGCGGCCAAAGTGCCGGTGAGAACGCTGTCCTGATTGACGGACACAGTGGCGCCGGTGGCGACCGGAGCATCGTTGACCGCGGCGACGTTGATGGTGACCGTGGCAGTGCTGGTGTGGCCGCCTCCAGTGAGCAGACCGAGCAGACCGTGGATGTGCGCGGGGCTCGTCTCATCCGTCACGGTGTAGTTGAAATTGTCGGTGCCGTTGAAGTTCGCGTTCGGCGTGTAAGTGAAGGTGCCGTTGGCATTTTGGACCACGGTGCCGTTCGTCGGCTGGGTGTACGACTTGACCGTCAGCGTGTCCCGCGAGTCCGGGTCGACGTCGTTACCCAAAGGGTTGAAAGTGACCGAGGTGTCCTCGGACGCAGGCACGATGTCGCCGTTGGCCCGTGGACTCCGATTGAGGTAGGTCTGCTGCAGCTGGCCCAGCTCGCGCCGCACGAATGCAAGTGCCGCCCAAACGAAGCCGACCGGCGCCGGCGCTGGAGTCGTCGGTGATGTCAACGACGGTGCGAGGCCCACGGCGGCAAGGAATCCCGATACCAGCGTGACGGGTGTCGCTGCGGCCCGTGTGGTCAGGGTCGGGGTCGGAGTCGTCGGGGTGGGCGTGGATTGAAGCGAAAATACCTTTGCGAACCTGGTGGTTTGCGGCTGGTTCGCGGCGACCGCCGATCCCGCCGTCGCCGATAACTGAACGGACGTGGTGTCTATCGTCTTCTGGCCGGTCGACGTTCCCGCTGTCGGCGCGCTCGTAGTAACTGCGCCGGATCTCTCCGTAGGCCTGCTCGGCAGTACGCGTCGTATCGAAACCGACTGTTTCACAGCATCAATGGATGATCTCTTGACCGTGGTACCGCGCACATTGCCGACGGGTGTGCCGGAGCCGACGACCGAGCCGCCCCCATTGCCGCGATCGAGAGTGGCGTTGTTGTTCACCGTGCCGTCGACCGCGCCGGCACCACTTCCGACAGCGTCCTTGTCCGCCGGGTTCGAGTCTCCTTCGGGGGCAGATGATGTCGACCGGTCAACCCTCGTATGACGACTCGGGCGATCCACGTTGCCGCTGAAGACCCGGACAGCACGCCGCCGTTCAGCTGCACGGCTCTGGCGCTGCTCCGCCGTCGTACGGGGAGGATCTGCCGACGGCGAGGTCGATGTGGCCGTCGCGTTGGTCGTGTCATCGGCAAGAGCCACGCCGGGCGTGCTCGCGATAGCGAAGCCCACACCGAGCGACACCGCCAGTGCTCCAACGCGTCCGACGTAGCGGGCGTATCGGAGCTTCGAGCCGCAACGCGGCGACAAGGGAAATGGATTACCTGACGACGACATGGCGCCTCCCCGACTCGGTTGGCGTCCGGATTCGCGGGCCGGACAAGGAGGAGCTTGGCACCGCATCGGCGTAGTTACGAGTGTTATCCAGCAAATGAAATCGGGAAACGAAGCCGCCAAAGAAGTGACACACCTACACCGGCGTTTACTGGGTAACGTCGCAGATATCCCCGATAGCAAAGTGGCGGGGATCGTGCGGAAATGCTGCTCGCGATCGCATATTCACCTATGTCGATACCGCTTAACTCTCAGAGCGCGAACAGAGTCAAGCACCCACCGCTACCTATGTGCATTTGCCAACAATCACAGCAAATTCCCAGGAGTTCGCGATATTTGCGGGAGTCAGAGCACTAGTCAGCAAACTGATTGACGCACGCGACAATTTTCTAATGAAACCCTTAAAGATTTGCGGGCAGCCCTCGGCATATTGCGGCATTGCGAATACCGAGGCCCCGGGAACTTTCAATCGCAAGCAAATGCGCACTGTTGCCGCAACACAACCGCAACCGAATCACAGTCTTCCTGTAGCCGCCCCGGCAGACAGCCGTGCCAAACTATGCAGGCCGGTCGTCAGGAGGACCGTTGAACGACCAGCCGGGGGTGGCCGTGCACGGTTCGTGCGCGCCTGGCTTCGAACGTGTCCGCGACGCCTTCGAAATCAACTTCCGCGAACGCAATGAGATCGGGGCCGCCGTCGCCATCTGGGTCGACGGCGTTCTGGCCGTGGACCTTTGGGGCGGAGCCGCCGACGCCAACGCGCTACGCCCCTGGCGAGACGACACCCTCGCCAGTATCTTCTCCGGCTCAAAAGGCTTGACCAGCACCTGCATTCACCTCCTTGCCGATCGCGGCGAACTCGACCTTCACTCCCCCGTCGCCGAGTACTGGCCCGAATTCGCCCAAGCCGGAAAGCAAGACATCACCCTCGCCATGGTGCTGGGCCACCGCTCCGGCGTCATCGGGCCCCGCACCCGGCTCACACCCAAAGAGACCCTCGACTGGGATGCCGTGTGCGACCACATCGCGAAGGCCGAACCGTGGTGGGAGCCCGGCACCGCGCAGGGCTATCACATGGTCACCTTCGGCTTCATCCTCGGCGAAGTCGTCCGCCGCGTCACCGGCCGCACCCTCGGCCATTACCTGCGCACCGAGATCGCCGAACCGCTCGGCATCGACGTCCACATCGGCCTGCCCGCCGCCGAACATCACCGCTGCGCCGAGATGGTCAACAAGCCGCACATCCGCGATGTGCTGGCCGCCGGTCGGGCGCCGGGTTACCCCACCTGCCTCTCCGAGCATCCGCTGGCGGCATTCTCGGTCGCGATGGGCTTTGTTCCCGACGACGAGCTCGGCTCGGAAGACATCGATGCCTGGCGCGCCGCCGAATACCCGGCCACCAACGCCCACGTCACCGCCCTCGGTTTGGCGACGTTCTACAACGCGCTCGCGCAGGGCAAGGTTCTCAGCTACGAGCACATGGACAAATGCCGGGTTTCGCAGGGCGGCTTCCACACTGACGTCGTGCTGGGCCAGCGCGTCGCCGATCACGGCTGGGGACTCGGGTACATGCTGAATCAGCGAGGCGTGAACGGCCCCAACAAGCGGACCTTCGGCCACGGAGGCTCGGGCGGTTCGTATGGCTTCGTCGACCTCGAGCACCGCATCGGCTACGCCTACGTCATGAATTACTTCGACGCCACCAAATGCAATGCCGACCCCCGCAGCGTGGCGCTCTCCGATGAGGTCTACTCCGCTCTCGGCGTAATCGGCGATTGATTCAGCACCCCTGAACCCGCAATTTCCTGTGGGTACGCTGGACGCATGAACGGCGTCTTGCTGGTCCTCATCGTCCTGGTCGTGGCCGCGATCGGCCTGGCCGTCTGGAGCGCGTCGCGCAATTCGAGTAACCGGTCGGCGGCCTCCCTCGCCGACGCGAAGGCCGACGCCCGCAGAGCCATCGAGCGTCTCGGCGGCCAGGTGATCAACCTGACCGGCACCGACGACGCGTCGAAGCAGGCGCTGGCGGACGCCTCGGAGCGGTACACGGCCGCCGGCTCGCAAATCGAGCAGGCCACCACCGCGAAGCAGGCGCTGCTCGCGAAGCAGAGCGCCCTCGAGGGTCTCTACTACGTCCGCGCGGCCCGCACCGCGATGGGCATGGACCCCGGCCCGGAGATCGAGTCGCTCGTCGGCCAGCAATCCTCTGGCGCCGTCACCGAAGACCGGCGGATCAACTTCGAAGGCCGCGAAATCGAAGCCTCCCCAACGCCTTCGGAACGTACCCCGAACTACTACCCGGGCGGTCGCGTCGCGGGTCGTCCGGTTCCCGCCGGCTGGTACTCCGAGCCATGGTGGAAGCCTGCGCTGGTTGCCGGGGCCTGGGGTCTCGGTTCGGTGCTGCTGTTTGATGCCATGTTCTCCGGTATGCACGGCGTGGACTATGGCGCCCAGGGCTTCGAAAGCGGTTACGGCGACGGCTATTCCGACGGCTTCGACGCAGGACAGGACGGCGGGTACGACGGCGGCGCCGACGCCAGTGGCTACGACGGTGGTAGTGGAGACAGCGGCGGCTGGTGGGACGGCGGCGGCGGCGACAGTGGAGGCTGGGGCGGTGGCGATTTCGGCGGCGGCGACTTCGGCGGAGATTTCGGCGGCTTTTAGCCGGGCTGCGGCGCCAGCAGTGGCCGTGGATCGAAACGCAATTCGATGCTGCGGATCAGTCCGTCATGGACGACATGCCACTCCGCGCACTCCAACGGACCCACCGCAGTGTCGAGGCGGTAGAAGGCCGCGACATTCGTCCGTTCGCCAGCAGCGTCAGCGTCGGCGAACAAAGTGTGCCAGTGGATGCCGGTGGTGACCTTGGCCAGCCCCGCCAACGCGGAAACCATGTCCTCGGCGTTGGAGTAGGTATCCATCGGACCGCGAAACCGTAGATCGTCGGCGATCAGCGCTCTCGCCGCCGAGAGGTCGCCCATCGCCCACGCCTCGTTATAGGTCCGAACCGTTTCCACGCTGTTGGCCATCGCGACATGGTATTCCGTGTTCGTCGCCTGGCGAGCTGGTCCAGCATTTCCAGCGCGAGCAGGACTAGAACCAGCTCTCCGGCCGCACTGGCGCGCCGGCCTCCTGAACGTCGAGCCGTTCCACCGCTGCTTGACTTCGCGCTCGCGCAGGCAACACTGAGGCGATGGCGATCATGCCGCACTGCGTGGTCTGCGGCTTCAACAGCGGCGCTGAGGTGGCCGGATCGGTGGAGTTCGCCGACTACCACGCCGGCTGGCAGCCACCGACGATCAACGGGAGCCCAGTGATCGGGTGGTCGAATTCACTCGGCGTGACGGCCCCCGATGGGGTCGGCTTGTTCTGCCGCGATCACCTCCGGCGTGCGAGGAAGCTCCGTCGACTCAGCAGCACCGCGGCCGTTGAACAGATGACGACCGGCGCCGACAGGAGGCCTGGGGCCCGGCTGCGCAACCTGTTTTACTTCTGACAGTTCGGGCACCAGAACAGATTCCGCCCTTCGAGTACCGCCGTGAGCACCGCCGTCCCGCAGACCCGACACGGATCGCCTGCGCGTCGGTAGACCCAGGTCCGGGGACGGCCAGGCGCATACGACGGAGCGCCGAGGTCGTGCTCTCGTTCGACCGTGATGATCTTGCCGCGCCGCAACCCGATCTTCATCAGCTCGACCAGATCCGTCCACATGGCTTCGAATTCGTCGGCACCGACATTCACGCCCGGCCGGTACGGGTCGATGCGATGACGGAACAGCAACTCGTTGCGATACACGTTGCCGACGCCCGCGATCACCGTCTGGTCCATCAACAGCGCACCGATCGGCCTGCGGGACTTGGTGATTCGCTCCCACGCCACTCCCCCGTCGGCGTCGCGCCGTAACGGGTCGGGACCGAGCCGCGCCACCACGTCGTCGACACCCGGCTCGTCGATCACCTCGCACACCGTCGGCCCGCGCAGATCAGTGCCGAATTCCGCGCCGACCATCCGCATCCGCACCTGCCCCACCGGCAGCGGCAGGGCCTTTTCGTCGGGCACCGCCCACTCGTTGAACTTGCCGTACAGGCCGAGGTGCACATGCACGACGCGGCCGCCCTCGTAGTGGTGAAACAGATGCTTGCCCCACGCGCTCGCCTTCTTCAGCACCCTTCCACTGACCGCGGCGGCCCCGTCCGCGAAGCGACCCTGCGGGCTGGACAGGATGACGGGTGCGCGCCCGAACCTGCGCTGGTGTAACCGCGCCAGCCGGTGAAGGGTGTGGCCTTCAGGCATTCCTAGGCCGGCGCGTCCGGCACGGACGGCGGCACGTGCGTCTCCTCGTACTTCGCCAGGATGTCGATTCGACGTTGGTGCCGCTCGGCGCCCGACCACGCCGTGGACAGGAACGCGTCGACGATGGCGAGTGCCTCGGGCACCGTGTGCATGCGCGCGCCGATGCCGATCAGCTGCGCCTTGTTGTGCTCGCGAGCAAGCGATGCCGTCTCCGTGCTCCACGCCAGCGCACAGCGCGCGCCGGGGACCTTGTTCGCGGCGATCTGTTCGCCGTTGCCCGAACCGCCGATCACGATGCCGAGGCTCTCGTTGTCGCCGACGGTCTTCAGCGCGGCCGCGATGCAGAACGCCGGATAGTCGTCCTCGGCGTCGTAGGTGTAGGCGCCGCAGTCGATGGGCTCATGCCCGTTGCTCTTCAGGTGCTCGATGATCTCGTTCTTGAGTTCGAAGCCCGCGTGGTCAGAGCCCAGGTAGACGCGCATGGGCGTCATTCTGGCAGACGCAGGTGTCGGTTCCCGCGCTGTCAGCCAACAGTGATCGCGTCGAGCCGTTCCTTGATGAAGGCCGACGAGGTGACGGGCTGCAGGCCGGACACCCGCCCGATCGGCGGCTCCAGCGGCGTGACGAGCGCGTCGTGGTTGGCCTCGTAGAAGTAGATGAGCGACACCAGGTCCTCTTCCGGCGCATGCGGCTGCGGTGGCAGCACGCGGTGGCGTCCCGACCTCAGTCGAACGTCGGCGGCTCGGTGCGGGTGCGCTTGAGTTCCCAGAAGTGCGGATACGACGCGAACGTCACAGACGCGTCCCACAGCTTGCCCGCTTCCTCGCCGCGCGGGATCTTCGACAGCACCGGGCCGAAGAACGCGACCCCGTTGACGTGAATCGTCGGCGTGCCGACGTCGTCACCGACGGCGTCCATGCCCTCGTGGTGGCTCTTGCGCAGCGCCTCGTCGTACTTGTCGGTGTCGGCGGCCTCCGCGAGCTCGGCGGGCAGCCCGACCTCCTCGAGCGATTCCTTGATGACTTTGGTGAAATCGGGGTCGAAGTCTCGATACTTCTCGTTGTGGATCCGGGTGCCCATCGCGGTGTACAGCGGCGCGAGCACCTCAGAGCCCTTGTTCTGCTCGGCGGCGATGGCCACCCGTACCGGCTTCCACGCCTGAGCGAGGCCCTTCTTGTACTCCTCGGGCAGGTCCTTGTTCTCGTTCAGCACCGCGAGGCTCATCACGTGGAAGTTCACCTCGATGTCGCGAACCTTCTCGACCTCGAGGATCCATCGCGACGTTATCCAGCACCACGGGCACAGCGGGTCGAACCAGAAATCGGCGACGGACTTCTTCGGCATCGGGGGTCCTCTCGAATCGATTTGTGGAACAGAGCTCTCCTCGACCAACCATGCGCCGCGCGCAACTGTTCCAAACCTTTACCTAAGCGTGTTGTCAATGTGACCCAGGCATACCACTGTTACACAAGTGAAACCTTCAACTCGAGCCAGCACATTGGCCGTCACGGCCTCCATGATCGCAGCGGGCGTCGCGCTTGCCTCGACAGCCCCCGCCGACACCTCCAACGACGCGTTCCTCAATGCATTGAACCGCGCGGGCATCGGCTACAACAATCCGGACGCCACGGCCCAGTTGGGCCAGACCGTGTGCCCCATGCTGGTCGAACCCGGCAAGTCCTTCGCTTCGGTCGCCTCGAGCGTCGCCAACAACGGCATCTCCCCCGACATGGCGTCGTTCTTCACCGGCATCGCCATTTCGATGTACTGCCCGCAGATGATGGGGTCGATCGGCAACGGCACCTTCCTGAATTCCCTGCAGGGCATGCAAGGAATCCCGGGCGTTCCGGGGATCCCGGGCTTCTGATAGCCGTCGCCCGCCCTCCCCGCCGCGAGCGGGGCCACTAGGTTGGACATGTGGTACTTCCCAATCTCACTCGCGACCAGGCCATTGAACGGGCCGCCCTCGTCACCGTCGACCGCTACGTCATCGACCTCGACCTGACCGACGGCGCAGGCGCGCCCAGCGACAAGACGTTCCGGTCCGTGACGACCGTGGAGTTCGAGGCCCTACCCGGCGCGGACACCTACATCGACCTCGCCGCCGACAGCGTGCGGCGTGCCACGCTCAACGGCATCGACCTCGACGTGTCCGGCTACGACGAGTCCACCGGCATCGCCCTGCGCGGCCTGCAACAGCACAACACCCTCGTCGTCGACGCGCTGTGCCGCTACTCCAACACCGGCGAGGGCCTGCACCGCTTCGTCGACCCGGTCGACAACGAGGTCTACCTCTACTCGCAGTTCGAAACCGCCGACGCCAAAAGGATGTTCGCGTGTTTCGACCAGCCCGATTTGAAGGCGACGTTCGACATCGCCGTCACCGCGCCCGTCCACTGGCAGGTGATCTCCAACGGCGCGCCCGCCGGCATCGAGCCCGACGGCCACGCCAAGAAGCACACCTTCGCAACCACACCGCGGATGAGCACCTACCTCGTCGCGCTGATCGCCGGGGCCTACGCACGGTGGGACGACACTTATCGGGACGAACACGGCGAGATCCCGCTTGGGTTGTTCTGCCGCAAGTCATTACAGGAGTTCATGGACGCCGACCGGCTGTTCACCGAAACCAAGCAGGGCTTCGACTTCTATCACCGCAACTTCGGTGAGGCGTACGCGTTCGGCAAATACGACCAGCTGTTCGTGCCGGAGTTCAACGCCGGCGCGATGGAAAACGCCGGAGCAGTAACGTTTTTGGAGGACTACGTCTTCCGCAGCAAGGTCACCCGCGCATCGTACGAGCGTCGCGCCGAAACCGTGCTGCACGAAATGGCCCACATGTGGTTCGGCGATCTGGTGACCATGAAGTGGTGGGACGACCTGTGGCTCAACGAATCGTTCGCGACGTTCGCATCGGTGCTGTGCCAGAGCGAAGCCACCGAATACAAGGAGGCGTGGACGACGTTCGCCAACGCCGAGAAGTCGTGGGCGTATCGCCAGGACCAGCTGCCGTCGACGCACCCGGTGGCCGCCGACATCCCTGATCTGGCCGCGGTCGAGGTCAACTTCGACGGCATCACCTATGCCAAGGGCGCCAGTGTGCTCAAGCAGCTGGTGGCCTACGTCGGCCTCGAGGCGTTCCTGGCCGGCCTGCGGGACTATTTCCGCGATCACGCATTCGACAACGCGACGTTCGGTGATCTGCTCGGCGCGCTGGAGAAGTCCTCCGGTCGCGATCTGTCGCACTGGGGCCAGCAGTGGCTGAAGACCACCGGTCTCAACACGCTGCGCGCGGACTTCGACGTCGACGCCGACGGTCGGTTCAGTCGGTTCGCCATCAGCCAGAGTGGCGCCGAGCCCGGCGCCGGCGAGACCCGCGTGCACCGGCTTGCCGTCGGCATCTACGACGACGACGGCTCAGGCAAGCTGGTGCGGGTGCATCGCGAAGAGCTCGACATCGAAGGCGACCTCACTGAAGTGCCTGCGCTGCAAGGTGTTTCCCGTGGCAAGCTGATCCTCGTCAACGACGACGACCTGACCTACTGCTCGCTACGGCTGGACGCGGACTCGCTGGATACGGTGCTGACACGCATCGCCGACATCGCCGAACCGCTGCCCCGCACGCTCGCCTGGTCGGCGGCGTGGGAGATGACGCGTGAGGCGGAGCTGAAGGCCCGCGACTTCGTCGCGCTCGTCGCTGCGGGCGTCGGCGCGGAGACCGAGGTCGGGGTTGCCCAGCGGCTGCTGTTGCAGGCGCAGACCGCGCTGCGCTCGTACGCCGACCCCGACTGGGCCTGCTCGCACGGCTGGCCGCCGTTCGCCGACCGGCTGCTGGAGCTGGCTCGCGCCGCCGACCCCGGATCCGACCACCAGCTGGCGTACGTCAACGCGCTGTGCACGTCGGTGCTGGCGCTGCGACATGTCGCCGTGCTGGCCGCGCTGCTGGACACCGACCCCGCTGAGCACGGGCTGCCCGGGCTGACCGTCGACACCGACCTGCGGTGGCGCATCGTCACCGCGCTGGCGGCCGCGGGCGACATCGACAACGACGGGCAGGCAACGCCGTTCATCGACGCCGAGGCCGAGCGCGACCCGACCGCCGCCGGCCATCGCAATGCCGCGCGCGCGGCGGCAGCACGACCTCAGCGTGCGGTGAAGGAGACCGCCTGGCAGCTGGTGATCGAGGACGACACGCTGCCCAACATCGTCGGGCGTGCCGTCATCGACGGCTTCGTGCAGCCCGGTCAGCAGGCGCTGCTGCAACCGTTCACGGCGAAGTACTTCAACGCCATCCCCGGCGTGTGGGAACGACGCTCGAGCGAGGTCGCGCAGACGGTCGTCATCGGCTTGTACCCGTCGTGGGACATCAGCCAGGACGCCCTGGCCGCCGCCGACCGCTTCCTCACCGGTGAGCTGCCACCGGCATTGCGGCGGCTGGTGATCGAGGGGCGCGCGGGGGTCGAACGCGCGCGGCGCGCACGAGCCTTCGATATCTCGTAGACCGCGCCCAAAAGCGTCAGGCCGGGGAGATGCCCGCAGCCATCGCGTTGATGCCGGCGACGAGGCCCGTGATGAGATTGCCGTAGTTGAACGACGCCGCTGCGGCTTTGACCCCCAACGGAGCCGACTCCTCGATGCCGCGGCCCTGCAGATCGGCGCCGTAGGCGACCTCGATGGCCTTCTGGTTCGGCGACACCGCCAGCAGCACCGCGTTGTTCGGCGTCGGCACCTTGGCCAGGATGTCCCGCGCGGTCGCGGCCGTATCGGTGCCGAGGTCGCCGATGTACACCGCGAAGCGGGCCTTGGCCTTCCGCGAGCCGAACTGCAGCGCGTCGTCGAGCCGCACCAGGTCATAGACCGGGAACGGGTAGCTGACCGAAACCTCTCCTGGCTCGGTGACGCCGGACACCCGCCCGCTGGTCGTGACGACGAAGCCGCGGGGCAGTTCGGCGGGTTCGCGGGTTGCTACTTCACCACTTGCCACTTGCGCCGCCTCCTACCGTCAACGGGTGCGGGTGCCCGTGCGAATGGTCTGCGGGCTCGTCGGATGCCCACAGGATCGGGTCATGTGTCCACTGCTGATCGGACATCTTGTAGGACGCCGGGTGCGGGCCCTTGCGGTTCTTGCCGACGCCCCAGATCAGCACGATCAGGATCAGCAGGACGGCCAAGGGCACGCCACCGAGAAGCGAATGCGTAAGTGCGATGCTCACGGGCAGACCCTATCGCGCAGACCGGCTACGCCGCGCCCTCACCCAGATATCGCACCCACGCCGGGTCGAGCTCCTTGACGGTGGACAGCAGCCGCCAGTGCTGACCTTTCGGCCGCGCCGGCGTCGACCTCAGCGCCCAGCCCAGTTCCGCCAGCAGCCGGTCAGCCTTGCGGTGGTTGCACGTCGAGCAGGCGGCTACGCAGTTCTCCCAGGTGTGGTCGCCGCCGCGGCTGCGCGGCACCACGTGGTCGACGGTGTCGGCCTTGTTGCCGCAGTAGGCGCAGCGGAACCGGTCGCGGTGCATGAGCGCCGCCCTGGTCATCGGGATGCGGGCCCGATACGGGACCCGCACGTAGGACCGCAGCCGGATCACCGACGGCACCATGATCGTGCGGCTGGCCGAGTGGATCACCGGGCCCGACGGGTCGTCGTGCACGACGTCGGCCTTGCCGCACATCAGCATGACCACTGCCCGGCGCATCGGCAGGGCCGTCAGCGGCTCATACGTCGAGTTCAGGAGCAACACGCGTCGACGGCCCCAAAACGAGCCGTCGCGGGAGGTGGAGGAGGGCCGGGTGTCGACGCTGTGCAGAAGCGTCGGGGTGAGCGCGGCCCCAGGTACGCCCACCGCGGCTCCGGTTAGCCGGTGGCCGTGGCTCTTCTTGCGATGCGCCATTCGTCCTCCGACGGACAGTCCACCATGGATTGGGGGAATTCGCATAGCTAATTCGATCGTGTCCGCAGGTCACCCGAATGAACTTCGCATGACGTCACCGGCCCGCACCAAGGATCCGCGGGCAAGGAACAATGGGGGCCGTGACACAGCCGCAGCGGTCTTTCTACGACGAAGTGGGTGGCCACGACACCTTCCATACCATCGTGTCGCGGTTCTACGCGCTCGTCCGCGAGGACGAGATCCTGCAGCCGCTGTACCCCGAGGACGAGCTCGACGCCGCCGAAGACCGGTTGCGGATGTTCCTCGAGCAGTACTGGGGCGGCCCGCGCACCTACTCCGACCAACGCGGACACCCTCGGCTACGGATGCGTCACAGCCCGTTCAAGATCGGCTTCATCGAACGCGATGCCTGGCTGCGCTGCATGCACACCGCGGTGGCATCCATCGACTCCGGGACCCTCGACGACGAGCACCGCAAGGAGCTGCTGGCCTATCTCGAGATGGCTGCGCACTCGATGGTCAATTCGTCGTTCTGACATTAATTGTCACCTCCGTCGATACTCTTCGGCGATGCAGCTCGACGGGAAACGCGTATTGATCACCGGAGCTTCGCGCGGCATCGGTGAGTCCATGGCTCATGCTTTCGCCGGCGCGGGGGCGACGGTCGCGTTGGTGGCACGCAGCAAGGACGCGATCGAACGCCTCGCCGCGGAGTTGGGAGGCAGCGCCCACTACGCCGACCTGTCCGACCCCGGCCAGGTGTCGGGCCTCGTCGAGAGAATCGAGGCCGACGGCGGCCCCGTCGACGTGCTCGTCAACAACGCAGGTGTGCAGAGCTCCGCTGGTCTGTGCGAGGCGCCCGATGACGAGCTGCAGCGCGTCACGCAGGTGAATTACCTGACGCCGGCCGAGCTCTGCCGTCAAGTGATTCCTGGCATGCTTCGCCGTGGCGGCGGCCACATCGTCAACGTCTCATCGGTGGCCGGTTCGGTCGTGTTTCCCGGACTGGTGTCCTACGCGGCGTCGAAGGCGGCACTGTCGCATTTCACGGCGGGATTGCGAGCAGACCTCCGCGGCTTGCCGATCACCACCACCCTTGTCGAACTCGGGCCGATCCCGACCGACATGCTCGCCAAGGTGGAGGAGTACCTGCCGACGGAGCGGTCATTCCGGCGTTTCTATCGAACTCATCTGACGGTCGACGTCCCTCGGGAAACAGTTGCGAGCAAGGTCGTCGAGGCGGTGCAGAGGGGCCGCAAGCATGTGCGGCTGCCCAAGCGGAACGCGCCTTTCCCGTTGGTTGCCGAAATCCCGCGGCGCACAGCGGAAATCCTGTTGACGGGCATTCCTCACCAAGCGGATTAACCTCGCCGGTGTACGTTGCTGGCGTGACCGTTCCGAACGCCGGGCCGTGGTGGTCGCGGGCCGTCTTCTACCAGGTGTATCCGAAGTCCTTCTGCGACAGCAGCGGCGACGGTGTCGGCGACCTCGATGGTGTGACGACGAAGCTGGACTACCTCGAGACGCTGGGCATCGACGCGATCTGGCTCAATCCCGTGATGGTGTCGCCGATGGCCGACAACGGCTACGACGTGGCCGACCCGCGCGACGTCGACCCGCTGTTCGGCGGGATGGAGGCGCTCGAGAGGCTGATCGGGGCCGCGCACGCCAGGGGCATCAAGGTGACGATGGACCTGGTGCCCAACCACACCAGCTCGGCGCACCCGTGGTTTCAGGCCGCACTCGCGGCGGGCCCTGGCACCGATGCGCGCGAGCACTACATCTTCCGCGACGGCACCGGACCGGGCGGGGTGCATCCGCCCAACAACTGGGTGTCGATCTTCGGCGGTCCCGCGTGGACGCGCGTCGTCGAACCCGACGGCAATCCCGGCCAGTACTACCTGCATCTGTTCGACGCCGAGCAGCCCGACCTGAACTGGGAGAACCGCGAGGTCTACGACGATCTCGAGAAGACGCTGCGGTTCTGGCTGGAGCGCGGCGTCGACGGCTTCCGCATCGACGTGGCGCACGGCATGTCCAAGCCGCCCGGACTGCCCGACATGGAGGTCGTCAAGGCCGAGGTGCTGTTGGCCGACATGGACGACGACCCGCGGTTCAACCACGACGGCGTCCACGACATCCATCGCCACATCCGCACGGTCCTCAACGACTACCCGCAAGCGGTCGCGATCGGCGAGGTGTGGGTGTACGACAACGAGCAGTTCGCCCGCTACCTTCGCGCCGACGAACTGCACCTGGGCTTCAACTTCCGGCTGTTGCGGGCGAAATTCGACGCCGCCGACATCCGGCATGCGATCGAGAACTCGTTGGCCGCCGCCGCGATCGAGAACGCGACGCCGACGTGGACGCTGTCGAACCACGACGTCGACCGCGAGGTCACCCGGTACGGGGGCGGCAGCGTCGGCCTGGCCCAGGCCTGGGCGATGGCGCTGGCGATGCTTGCACTGCCCGGCGCGGTGTTCATCTACAACGGCGAAGAACTCGGCCTGCCCAACGTCGACCTGCCCGACGAGGCGTTGCGCGACCCGGTGTGGGAACGCTCCGGGCACACTCGACGCGGGCGCGACGCATCCCGCGTGCCGATGCCGTGGGAGGGCGACGCTCCCCCGTTCGGCTTCTCCGACAATCCCGACACCTGGCTGCCGCTCCCGCAGGAGTGGTCGACGCTCACTGTCGAGAATCAGCTGAGCGACCCGGATTCCACACTGTCCTTCTATCGGGAGGCGCTCCGATTGCGCCATGCCCGAAGCGAATTCGACGGCACCGCAATCGAATGGCTGGATGCACCGGACGACGTGCTGATGTACCGCGTCGGCGGCGGCCTGGTGTGCACGCTCAACGCGGGCGACAAGGCCGTCGCCCTGCCGCCAGGCGATGTGCTGCTGGCAAGTGGCGAGCTCGTCGACGGCAAGTTACCGCCGAACACCGCCGCCTGGCTGGTCTAGTTCCTTTCCGCGAGCGTGCGTGTCTGCGGCCGACACGCCGTCAAAATGTCGGAGTCTGCGCACGCTCGCGGGATGGTGCCCGCAGCTCGCGGGAATCGGGTTAGCGCAGTACCAACGCCGGGTCGCCACGGCGGCGGTACACCGAGCCGAACCTCGCATCGATGCGCACCCATGCGGGCAGGGCGCGCACTCGCACGATCTCGTCGGCGGCCACGGATTCTGGCGTGAAGTCGTCACCGGACACCGACGACTGCGGCAGGAAACCCATTGCGGTCAAGGCGAATACACAGCGCATCGGGATGCCGACGTCGCCGTGCTCGGAGCTGACGGCGAGCACTTCCTGATCGAGCAGCGACACCGGTGGCCCGTGCGAGCTGCCGTGCTCCTTCGCCAGCGCGACACCCCGCTGCGCCAGGTCCAGCACCACACGCGCAGGCACGTCGTCGATGTGCGCGAAGCCGGAGTCCGGCGGCAGTGCACCACGCCACGCCGAGTCCATCGGGAATCCCGGGTCGACGTGGCCGCTGCGATCCATCGCACCCAGTCCTCGAGCAAGCGCGTCGGCGCCCGCGCTGAGGTCGGCCGGCCGAACCGTGCCTGCCACCACCCGGCTGGCCAGCACATCGAAACCGGTGGAGACCCACGCGACCACCAAACCGCCTGAGCGCTCCCGCAATCGGATGACAGCGGCGTCGTCGAGCCGCACCGCCCGCTCGACGAATGTGACGAGATCCTCGCGGTGGGTGGCGTCCTTCAGCCAGATCCCCCGCTCGGGACTGGTCATCGCGACCAGCGCCGCAGATACTCTTGCTGGTCAGGAGAAAGCCGTTGCAGCCGTTGCTCTTTGATATGCACGGCAGCGAGCTGTGTTTCGGCGATCACGGCCGGCCTGGAGTCGGCGGGTTTGTTCACCGACCGCACCTCGTAACCGATTGTGAAGTCGACGGCGCGCACTCGTTTCGACCACATCGTCACCTGCAGCGGCGAATCCCTCAGCCGCAGCTGGCCCTTGTAGAGAATCTTGACCTCGTGAATCAGCAGGCCGATCTCGTCGATGACATGTTCAAAAGGCTCACGCAAAAACGGGATTCGAGCCTCTTCGAGCAACGTGACCATGGTGGCGTGGTTGATGTGCTGGTACATGTCGATGTCCGACCAACGCACATGCACCGGCGCTGTAAAGCCCGTCACCCAGAGGTCCCCGTTCCACTCGTCCGTGTCATGCTCCGGATCTGGCGCGCCGCCACCGACAACGTCGCGAGGTCGCGCTCGCCTGACTGATAGATCTCGTTCAACGTGCGCCGCGCCCGTTTCACGCGAGAGCCGTTGATCAGCTCCCACTCGTGAATCTTCTCCTCGCCGCGCTCCTCCGGTTCGCCGACGGCGAGCACATCGAAGCACAGTGAGCGAAGCGACCCGTAGATGTCGTCACGAATCGCCAACCGCGCCAACGAATGCCACCGGTCATCCCGCGGTAGGCCGGAAACCGACGTCAGCAGCCCATCGGTGCCGAGGAAGTCCATCAACGCGAAGTACGTGTCGGCGACCTCCGCCGGATCGCGGTCGACGATGTCGGCGATGTCGATGATGTCGAGCAGGCTGTACTGATAGAGACCCGACGCGACGGTGTAGGCCAGGTCTTCAGGCACCCCGTGCGCGGAGAACTGAGCGGTCTCCTTCTCGACGATCGCGCGGTCGTCACCACGCAGCCACTCCCGCATGCGCGGCGTCAGCTCGGCCACCTTCTTGGCGAACCGATTGATCTCGGCGCCGACGGCCAGCGGCTGCGGCCGGTAGTTGAGCAGCCAGCGGCCCGCCCGGTCGATCTGCCGCCGCAGATCCAGCGTAAGCCGATCCGACACGTTGACCGGCACGGCAGCGGCGCGGATCGACCGCCACACCTCCTCGATGCGGAAGATCGCGTCGGTCGCGACGAAAGAGCGCACCGCGTCGGCCGGTCCGACCCCGACGTCCTCCATCACGCGGTACACATACGTGATGCCCCCGGCGTCGATGACATCGTTGACCAGCATCGTCGTGATGATCTCGCGGCGCAGCTGATGGGATCGGATCTCGGTGCCGAACTGGTCGCGCAGCAGGGTCGGGAAGTAGCGCGGCAGTCGGGCGGCGAACACCTCCTGATCCGGTAGGTCGGTGGCCAACACCTGTTCCTTGAGGTCCAGCTTGACATGCGCCATCAGCGTCGCGAGTTCCGGTGAGGTCAGACCGATCCCGGCTTCGGTGCGCCGCCGGATCTCCTTCTCGGACGGTAGCGCCTCGAGCTCCCGGTTGAGTCCGTGCTCACCTTCGAGGTCCTTGATCTGACGGGCGTGCACGGGCAGCAGGCTGGCCGCGTTGGCCCGGCTGATGCCCATCAGGTCGTTCTGGTCCTTGTTGTCGGCGAGCACCAGCTCACCCACTTCGTCGGTCATCGACAGCAGCAGATTCGTCCGGTCTTCCGCCCGTACCTTGCCGGTGCTCACCAGCGCGTCGATCAGGATCTTGATGTTGACTTCGTGGTCGGAGCAGTCGACGCCGGCGGAGTTGTCCAGCGCGTCGGTGTTGATTCGGCCACCGGCCAGGTCGAACTCGACGCGACCCAGCTGTGTGACTCCGAGGTTGCCGCCTTCGCCGATCACCTTGGCGCGCAGATGGTTTCCGTTCACCCGGATCATATCGTTGGCGCGGTCGCCGACGTCGGCGTCGGACTCTGTCTCGGCCTTGATGTACGTGCCGATGCCGCCGTTGAACAACAAGTCCACCGGCGCTCTCAGGATGCGGCGCAACAGGTCGGGAGGCGGCAGTTCGTCGATGTTGTCCTCGATGCCGAGGGCGGCGCGGACCTGCGGGCTGATCGGGATCGACTTGTGCTCCCGGCTGTAAACCCCTCCGCCTTCGCTGATCAGCGACTTGTCGTAGTCGTCCCAGGTCGAGCGCGGCAGCTCGAACATCCGCTTGCGTTCGTCCCATGACGTCGCCGCGTCGGGGTTCGGGTCGAGGAACACATGCCGGTGATCGAAGGCCGCGACCAGCCGAATGTGTTGGGACAGCAGCATTCCGTTGCCGAACACGTCGCCGCTCATGTCGCCGATGCCGACGACGGTGAAGTCCTCGGACTGGGTGTCGACGCCCATTTCGCGGAAGTGGCGTTTGACGCTCTCCCAAGCGCCCTTGGCGGTGATGCCCATTTCCTTGTGGTCGTAGCCGACCGACCCGCCGGATGCGAACGCGTCGCCGAGCCAGAAGCCGTAGGATTTCGCGACCTCGTTGGCGATGTCGGAGAAGGTCGCCGTGCCCTTGTCCGCCGCCACAACGAGGTAGGCGTCGTCACCGTCGCGGCGGACGACGTCGACCGGGGTGACGACATTGCCCGTCGTCTGGTCGACGTTGTCGGTGAGATCCAGCAGTCCCGAGATGAACAGCTTGTAGCAGGCAATCCCCTCATTGCGCTGCGCATCCCGGTCGGCGGCGACGTCGCCGGTGGACGGTGGCGGCTGCTTGACGACGAATCCGCCCTTCGCGCCGACGGGAACGATCACCGCGTTCTTCACCGCCTGGGCCTTGACCAGACCGAGGATCTCGGTGCGGAAGTCCTCTTTCCGGTCCGACCACCGCAATCCGCCGCGAGCGACGAACCCGAACCGCAGGTGCACGCCCTCGACGCGCGGCGAATACACGAAGATCTCGAACCGTGGCCGTGGCAGCGGCAGCTCGTCGATCAGCTGGGGATTCACCTTGATCGAGAGCACATTCTGGGCGCGGGCCGAATTCTGGTGTCTGACGAAGTAGTTGGTGCGCAGCGTGGCCTGGATCATCGAGGCGAAGCCACGCAGCACACGGTCGGTGTCGAGGCTCGTCAGTGCATCGATGTCGGCGGCCACCGACGCTGCGGCGGCCTGCGCTGCACGACGTTCCGGCTCTGCGGCCGGGTGGAACATCGCCTCGAAGAGCTTGACCAGCGACCGCGAGGTCCCAGGGTTGCCGTTGAGCACCGCCTCGATGTGCGACTGGCTGTACGGAAACCCGGCCTGCCGCAGGTACTTCGCGTAGGTCCGCAGAATGGCGACCTGCTGCCAAGTCAGTCCAGCACGCAGCACGAGCTCGTTGAACCGGTCGATCTCGGCGCGGCCGTGCCAGATCGCGGTGACCGCATCGGCGAACCGCACTGCGGTCGCGTCCCGTTCGGGTCCTTCTGGCTCGTCGGGGATGTCGCTGAGCACCGAGATCTTGAACTGGTAGATCCACACCGGCAGCCCGTCGGCGCGAGTCACTGTGAACGGCCGCTCCTCCAGCACGATCACACCCATGGACTGCAACATCGGCAGCAGCTGGCTCAGCGACGCCGACCGCCCGCCCAGGTACCAGATCAACCGCGCGGCGCCGTCGTGGCCGTCCTCGGAGAAGATCAGCTTGACCGAATTGTCCTGCAGCTCTTCGATGATCGCAATGTCCTTGATTGCGTCATCAGGGGTGACGGCCTGCTTGTAATCCTCGGGGAACGCGGACGAGTAGTGCTCGGCCCTCGCCTGGTCGATAGACCCGGTCCGGACGGCGCCGAGCAGCCGATCACCCCACGTTCGCGCCGCCTCGGTCAGCAGGTCCTGGATGCGTGACTCGTTCGTCAAGGAGACGTCGACGTCCCGCGGACGCGATCCCTCCGGCAGACGCACTGTGAAATGCACTACTGCCCAAGGTGATTCGCTGACACGTGCGGTGTACTCGATGCTCTCGCCGCCAAGCTCGCGAACCAGGATGTCTTGCATCTCGAGCCGGACCACGGTGGTGTACCGATCACGCGGCAGATAGACCAGACAGGAGACGAAGTGAGCCAGCTGGTCGGCGCGCAGGAACAACAACGTTCGGCGCCGTGAGCCGAGGTCCACCACGGCCATCGCCATATCCAGCAACTCCCGGGAGCTGAGCGCGAACAGCTCCGAGCGCGGGATGGTCTGAATGATGTCGAGCAGCAGCTGCGCCGGATGGCTGGGATCGCGCTGCGCCATCGAGATCGCCTCGCTGACCCGTCGCGAGATCAACGGGATTTCCATCACATTCGCGTTCATCGCGGCCACCGTGAACAGTCCACAGAAGCGATGCTCGACCGCGTGATGGCCCCCGGGATGCTCGCGGATCACCACGATGTAGGGGTAGGCGCCGTAGCGCAGGAAGCTTGGAATCGTGGCCTGCGCCAGCACCAGCAGGTCGTCGCTGTCAGTGAGCTGCGGAAGGATCTCTTCCCGAAAGCGAAGAATGCCAAGGCGACTCGATGGGTCGACCGTCGAGTGTCCGTCATGCACCGGACAACGCTGATAACCAAGCAGGACGAAATGGCCGTCGGCGAGCCACCGCAGCAGCGCCGCGACGTCCTTGCGGTCGGCGCCGGGGAAACGTCCTTCCGGATCGGTGTCGAGTTCGTTGGCGAGCCCGAGCAGCGTGCCGGTCAAGGCTCGTGAGTCAAGTGCGACCTGGCGCGCGTCGGCGAGCACGCTGGGCAGCAGACGACGAACCTCCGCCAGCACCTTGGGGTCCACGGCACGGGACAGCTGGATATGAATCCAGGCCTCGTCGATGCCCTCGCGGGAGTTGTCGGCCTCCGCAGCCGGCCGGATGTCCAGCAGCTCACCGGCCGGGCTGCGCCGCACCCGCAGCACCGGGTTCATGATCGCCTTGTAGGCCACCCCGAGCCGGTGCAACAGCACCGTCACGGAGTCCATCAGCAAAGTCGCGTAGTCGGTGACGATCTGCATCGCAGGACCGAAGCCGCCGGGGTCGTCTGCCGGATACAGCTCGACAAGCGTCTCGCCGACGTGCCGCCGCTTGCCCAGTTTGAAGTGCGCGGAGAACAGGTTCGGCGACATCAGCTTGCCTGCGGCCGACATGTCCACCGGACCGGTCATCGCGTCGGCGGCAGGGGCGTCGCCGTGCGGACCGTGGTACGTCGCGATGTAGGCCCTGGCGAGTTTGTCCAGGGTGGCCGGGGCGACCATTCGTTCTGTTCGCCCGTCGATCGCCCCCGCCCCCGGATTGACCGTCATGCCGCTCGCTCCTGCCTCACCGCCGCGCCGACGTTGGCACGCAGTGGCGACATTAGTCGCGTGTGAGCCGGCGGTGGGTCACCCTGTGCGGACGGGCCGCATCGATACCAAGTCGTTCCACTTTGTTTTCCTCATACGCAGCGAAGTTGCCCTCGAACCAGAACCACTTGGCCTCGTTGTCCTCGTCGCCCTCCCACGCCAGGATGTGCGTGCAGGTGCGGTCGAGGAACCAGCGGTCGTGGGAGATCACCACCGCGCAGCCGGGGAACTTCTCCAGCGCGTTCTCCAGCGAGCCCAGAGTCTCGACGTCGAGGTCGTTGGTCGGCTCGTCGAGCAGGATCAGATTGCCGCCCTCTTTCAGGGTGAGCGCCAGATTGAGTCGGTTGCGCTCGCCGCCGGACAGCACTCCCGCCGGTTTCTGCTGGTCAGGACCCTTGAAGCCGAACGCCGAGACGTACGCCCGCGACGGGATCTCGTTCTGGCCGACCTCGATGTAGTCGAGCTTGTCGGACACGACCTCCCACACCGTCTTCTTGGGGTCGATGCCCGCGCGGCTCTGGTCGACGTAGCTGAGCTTGACGGTTTCGCCGACCTTGACGATGCCGCTGTCGGGCTGTTCGAGGCCGACGATCGTCTTGAACAGCGTGGTCTTGCCGACGCCGTTGGGGCCGATGACGCCGACGATGCCGTTGCGCGGAAGCGTGAACGACAGGTCCTTGATCAGCGGCCTGCCGTCGAAGCCCTTGTCCAGGTGCTCGACCTCGACCACGACGCTGCCCAGCCGCGGGCCGGTCGGGATCTGGATCTCCTCGAAATCGAGCTTGCGCGTCTTCTCCGCCTCGGCGGCCATCTCCTCGTAGCGTTGTAGCCGCGCCTTGCTCTTGGCTTGCCGGGCCTTGGCGCCCGAGCGCACCCACTCCAGCTCATCCCTCAGCCGCTTCTGCAGCTTGACGTCCTTGCGGCCCTGCACCGCGATGCGATCGGCCTTCTTCTCCAGATACGTCGAGTAGTTGCCCTCGTAGGGATAGGCCCGTCCGCGGTCGAGCTCGAGGATCCACTCGGCCACGTTGTCCAGGAAGTACCTGTCGTGGGTGACGGCGAGGATCGCGCCCTTGTACTCGGCGAGATGCTGCTCGAGCCACTGCACGCTTTCGGCGTCCAGGTGGTTGGTCGGCTCGTCGAGCAGCAGCAGGTCGGGCTTGGACAGCAGCAGCTTGCACAGCGCCACCCGGCGCCGTTCGCCGCCGGACAGATGGGTGACCGGCTCGTCGGGCGGCGGGCAGCGCAGCGCGTCCATCGCCTGCTCCAGCTGCGAGTCGAGGTCCCACGCGTCGGCGTGGTCCAGGTCCTCCTGCAGCCTGCCCATCTCCTCCATCAGCTCGTCGGAGTAGTCGGTGGCCATCAGCTCGGCCACCTCGTTGAACCGGTCGAGTTTGACCTTGATGTCGCCGAGGCCCTCCTCGACGTTCCCGCGGACCGTCTTCTCCTCGTTCAGCGCGGGTTCCTGCTGCAGGATCCCGACGGTCGCGCCGGGCTGAATGAACGCGTCGCCGTTGTTGGGCTGGTCCAGCCCAGCCATGATCCGCAGGACGCTCGACTTGCCTGCCCCGTTTGGACCGACAACGCCGATCTTCGCGCCGGGAAGGAAGTTCAAGGTGACGTCGTCAAGGATGACCTTGTCGCCATGCGCCTTGCGGACCTTCCGCATCGTGTAGATGAAATCGGCCATGCCGTTTTAGTGCCTCTCTGGTCTCGATATTGCTCGCGGACCATCGTAGGCGTAGACACTGGCCGTCCCGACCGCGCCGTCAGCGGCTCAGCCGCTCATGCCGACACGGGCAGTACCTTCTCGCCGACGGTGTCGTCCGACTCGGCCGCCTCGGCCTCGTTCTCGGACTTGTCGGCCTTGGCCTCTGCGGCATCGTCGCTGTTCACACCCGCCGATTTCGGCCGGTCGATGCTGGCGATGCTTCGCGCCAGATCCGGTCCCACCGCGGTGGCCCGCACTTCCAGCGACGAACGCCGAACGCCTTCACGATCCTCGTACTCGCTGGTGTACACGTATCCAACAACGATGACCGGGTCTCCCTTCCCGAGCGAGGCGCCGACGCCCTTCACGAGCCGGTTGCCCCAGCAGTTGACCGATACGTACAGCGAGTTGCCGGGCTCCCACTGCCCCTCGGCGGTGCGGCGCCGCGAATTGCTGGCCACCCGGAACTTGTAGACGGCCTGGTCGCCGACCCTGCGCAGGATCGGGTCCGTGATGATGGTGCCGACCACGTGGATTGGTGTCTCGAACATGTCTTGTCCTTTCGCTTCATCTGGCTGTTGCCGTATCGCCATTGACCCGGCCGGCGCCGACGCGTTGCGATGGCGCGGCGCGCCGCCGGCCACAGGCTGTGTATGAATCGCGGACTGGGGATGGCCGCCGTAGGTTGAACTGCCATGACGGTGTGCATCACGCCGACGGTCGGCACGCGGGTTGACGCGCCAGACCTGGAGCGCGCGAACCGGGCCATGGGGGTGCAAGACAACGAATCGAAGGTCGGATCCTGGCCCTCCGATGTGCGATTCGCCGCGCCGCCTGAGCCCTGCATCGCGACTGCGGAGTCGCTGCCCGGAATGCTTGGCGACGGCGTCGACGCGCTGACGATCCCGACCTCGGCGATCGTGGGCGACTTGTCCGGACTGTGTGCCGTGGCGATGGCCGACGTCACCGTGGTCGCCCGCCCGTTTGACGACGCCGTCGCACTCGACGTCGCGGCCTGCATTGCGGGAGTCGAAGCGCCACTTGATGTTTGGCCGCTGAGAGTGGCTGACCACACGGAACTCATCGTGTTCGGCGCACACTTGGGCGGCGGCCAGCTTTCGCATCAGCTCACCGATCTCGGCGCGCGATGGGCCGGTGAGCTGACGACCGCGCCGCGCTATCGAATGTCGGTGCTTCCGACCACGCCGGCCAAGCCTGCCGTCACCCGGGTGCCCGACGAAGCGGTCGGCGCGGCGTTACTCGGGCACCGCTGGCTACTGTCCCCCGCTGCGCGGGGCCGCTTCCTGGCCGCGTTACCCGCGCCGATGCAACTCGGCAAGGTCGAATTCGACGATGGCACATGGCGAACCGCATTCGGGTGCGACGGCTCCGCGGCGACGGGCAGAGACATCAGCTCGTACGGCAGCTGGCGGGCGGCGGTCGCCGCCGGCGCCGTCTAGCCCGCGAAACGGAATTCCAGCAGGCCGCACTTCTTCTGCTGGAATTCCGTTTCGCGAACGACGTCTACCGCCCGTCGCGCTTGGCGAGTTCGGCCAGCATTGCGTTGTAGGCGGCCAGGTCCGCGTCGTCGTCGCGGTCGGCGGCCCGGTCCAGCCGCTTGGCGGTGCGCCGGTCGCTGCGGGTCCATTGCACCAGCAAGGCGATCATCACCACGACGAGCGGTATTTCGCCTGCCGCCCAAGCGATTCCGCCGCCCAGTCGCTGGTCGCCGAGCAGGTCGGTGTGCCAGTAGAGCTGAAGGGACTTGTAGAAGCTCTCGCCCAGCACGCTCTTGGTGCTCATCAGCACCACCCCGAAGAACGCGTGCAGCGGCAGCGACGCGAACACCATCGCCACCTTGCCCAGCGGCGGTATCGGACGCGGCGTGGGGTCGACGCCGATCACCACCCAGTAGAACAGGTATCCGGTGAGCAGGAAGTGCAGGTTCATCGCGAGGTGCGCCGCGTGGGTGCCCACGGCGGCGTCGAAGATGCCTCCGAAGTACAGCCCGTAGAAGCCGGCGACGAACAACACCGTCGCGACAATCGGGTTCGTGAGGAACTGCGACAGCCTGGAGTGCAGCGCCGCCAGCAGCCACTCGCGCGGACCGGGCGGATCACCCTTGCCCGCGGTCGGCAGCGCCCGCAGCGCCAGCGTGACGGGCGCGCCGAGCACGAGCAGGACCGGCGTCAGCATCGACAGCAGCATGTGCGCGGCCATGTGCATGCTGAACATCGCGGGCATGTACCGGCCGACGCCCGACGACGTCGCGAACAACAACACCAGGCAGCCGAGCAGCCACGTGACGATCCGGCCGGTCGGCCACGCGTCACCGCGCCGCCGCAGCCGTCGCACCCCGGCCAGGTACAGCAGCGCCATGACGATCGCCGCGGTCCCGAATACGAGGTCGAACCGCCAGTCGAACAGCACCCGCGCCACCGTCGGCGGCCCGGCGAAGTCGTAGCCGATCTCGATCGCGGGAATGGAGGGGTTGAAGATCAGCGGCGCCGGCGGAGGTGTCCGACTCAGCGCGACGGCAATGCCGAATGTCAGGCCGAAGACGATCGCTTCGGTCAGCGCCAGCCGGATCAGCGGCCCGCGGGCATTCGGGTCGGATTGCAGTGCGACGATGCCGCTTCGGCGCTGACGCCACCCGATGAAGCCCAGTGTGCACAGCGCGGTGGCCTTTGCGATGATCAGAAAGCCGTAGCTGTCGTCGAAGAGATCGCTCGCGCGGATGCGCACCAAGGCGTTGACGGCGCCGCTGAGCGCCATGGCCACGAAGCACCACAGTGCGACGGCGGAGAACCGCCGCGCGGCCAGGTCGGCGTGTCCGCCGCCACGCAACGCATGGACGAGCAGCGCCAGCAGCCCGCCTGCCCACAGCGCGGCGGCGACCAGGTGAATGAGCAGGCTGTTGGTGGCCAGGTCATGCGACCCGCCCGCTGAGGAGTGGCCGGTGAGCGCGAGTGGGAGCAGTGTGATCAACGCTCCGCCGAACAACAGCGGCGTCGGCGACCAGCGCAACACCGGGATACTCGCGACCGTGACGATCGCCGCCAGGAACGCCGTCCACCGCCATGCGCCCGCCGTTTCCACCAGGCCGGCCACCGACCAGATGTCCAACGGGCTGAGCCGGGACGTCAGTGGCTGGCCGGTGACGTCGGAGACGGTCAGCGGCACCAGCAGCACCGCGCACACCGTCCAGAGCGCCGACGCGACCGTTCCGATCCGCAAGGCCCGATACCCGTCGGCGTCGAGCACCCCGCTCTGTTGTGGCGGCACCAGGAACGCCGCGAACATGAAAGACCCGACGGCGACGACGCAGGCGATCTCCCCGGCGGCCCGCACGAACGGCAGGCCGTAGGTGGTGACCGGGCCCGGATCGGGCAGGCCCGTCGCGGTCAGTGCATCGGCGAGCGTCATCGCGCCGATGGCCGCGGCGGTCACGCCTGCCAGCAGGGCGACCCCGCACAGCACCGGCCACACCGCGCGGCTACGCACGCCCGACGCCACGCTGGTCATGTCACCAGCGTATGGCTACGCGAGTTCCTTCCGTAGCTGGCGTCGCTCCATCTCGCGAACATAGAACTGCTCGAGTGAAATCTTCTCGACCATGTCCATGTCGCGCAGCACGTCACGAAGCTCGTCGCGGAACGCGGTACGCCGTTCGACGAGGTCCGCGGCGGGCTCGAGCAGGTGCTGGTCGGCGGCCACTTGACGGGCGGTCGCGAACAACAACGCCGACACCGCCTCGGTGCTGCGAATCCTGTTCTGCGCGACGTACTGGTTGCCTACGCCCAGCGCCTTCTTGGTGAGGTCCTTCTCGTCCATCTCGGCAGGCGAGTCGCGCAGCACGTCGGCAACGATCTCGTACGCCTCGAAGTACGGGCGTAGCACGGCGGGCCCGATCAGCGGCCGCTTGGCCCGCAGTATTTTGTCGACCTCGCCCGCGGCAACCTGTGCCTCCCAGCCGTCGTGCCACGCCAATTCTTCGGTGATGTGTTCCCGGAAGGCCGTCGAGTCGGCGAAGTAGAAGTCGAACTTCAACAGGTCACGCAGCCGCATGGCCTGACTCCAGAAGGCCTCCAACCGATCTCCGTCGGCACGGGCGGCATACGCGAGGGCCATCTCGACAATCGCGGTCTCCAGGAACGCGTCGATGACGGTGTTGCGGTAGAACGCCGCCTCGTGCTCCTGCTCCGGCGCGATCCGCCAGACCGGCTCGCGCCCGCCGTCGACGCATGTGACCGGATGACCGTTGGACAGCGCGTCCAGCGCGGCCCGCACACCGTCGGCGGTGCGCAACCGCAAGACGCTGTTTGTGACCGGAGCCTGCTTGCGCTCGAGGTAGTCCAGCGAGTCTTGCAGCGTGTGATGCAGCTGGTCGAGGGTCAGCGCCGTGCCGCGAGTGGTCAGCAGCAGCGCCGACACCAGCCCGGTCGCGTTGACGGGTGTGGCACGCAGGATCCGCCAGGACACCTCGATCGCCATCTTCTGCATCGCAAGACGTTTGGCCGCTTCGTCTTTGGCGATCGGACCACCCGGCTCGCCCAGATAGTCGCGCATCGACACGGCTTCGGGGAACCGGACGTAGATCTTGCCGTAGTTCCGCTCGCCCTGCGCCTTGACGAAGTTGTACAGCCAGGACAATCCCTCGGGCGTCTTCTCACCACCGCGGGCATAGGCGGCGTATTCGGCCGTCTCGTGCAGCTGGTCGAAACTGATCGACACCGGCTGCAACAGGATGTCCTCGCTGCGACCCTCGAGGTAGGCATCGGCTACGTAGCTCATCAGACCCAGCTTGGGCGGCAACATCTTTCCGGTACGCGACCGCGTGCCCTCGATCGACCAGCTCAGGTTGAACCGCTTCTGGACGATGTATCCGACGAACTGCCGCAACACGTACTTGTACAGAGGGTCGTCGAGCTTGCGCCGGATGAAGATGACGCCTGAGCGGCGCATCAACGGCCCCATGAAGCCGAACGACAGATTGATGCCCGCGAACGTGTGCACGGGCGGCAGCCGGTTCTCCTGCATCGCGACCGGCACGATCACACCGTCGAGATAGGACCGGTGCGAGAACAGCAGCACAGCAGGATGAGTCTCCAACGCGTGCCGCATGATTTCGATCTCGGCACGGTCGTAGTCGATGTTCGGATCGAACCCGCGACTGAAGATCGCCCTGCCCAACGACGGGATGAGATCGACGGAGAACCGGCTCCATCCGGTGGACAGCTCGTCGAGCATCTCCCCCGCCTTCTCGAGTGTCGCGCCGGGTATCTTCTCGAGGCCCTCCCGGAATCGCGCCGACGCCAGAATTTCCGGCTTGATCAGCTGAGGTGATTTGTACTCGGGCCCGAGCAGGCGCAACTCGACGCGTTCGATGGCCAGGGCCGCGCGGCGGATGACGAAATGGGCTAGATCACGCGGATTCTCGCCGAGGGTGGTGTCGTTCCACTGCTGGCGGAGCTCGGAAACCTTCGCGGGATCGCCCGCGACCACGCGCGCGCGCGACGGGTCGCGTTTGAGGATGCGGCGTTGCAGGATCTCCGGTGGCCGGTAGGTGTCGCGGCCGGAGATGAGCGCGACCACCTTCGAGCGCGTTGGCAGACCGCCGGGTACCCAGAAGACGCGCACCGGAACGACCGTGCGGTCCTCGTCGGCTTCGAGTTCTTCGACGAGCCGGGCCAATACGCCAGGCGGCGGATCCCCTTCCGGCAGTTCGAGAACCGCGACATTGGAATCGGGATACTCGCGCCGTTGCCGTTGCAGCCAGTCGCTCAACAACTCGCGCTCAGCGGGCGACGACACCGAGGCCAACACCAGCGCGTCGTCGGTGGTGGAGAAGCTGGCCATCGCGTCGGCTGCGATCACGGCCTGCCCCTCTTGACCGGCGCCTTCTTCGCCGTTGCCTTGGTGGCCGCCGACTTCTTGACGGCCGCCTTCCTGGCCGTCGCCTTCTTGGCTGTCGTCTTGCTGGAAGTCGCCTTCTTCGCAGCCGTCTTCTTCGCCGCTGACGGCTTCGGCGCGGCGGTCTTCGCGGCCTTGGTGTCGGGCGCCTTCGTGGCCGGTGACTTCTTGGCTGCCGACTTCTTGGCGGTGCTCCTGGTCCGCGCGTACGGCCCGATCTTCGGAACCGACTCGTGTGGCCAGCTTTTCAGCGTGTCCAGATACAGCTGACGCACCTCCTCGATCTTCTCGGAGAGGTTCTGCACAGTCCAGTCGTCGACGGAGATCGGCGGATAGACGACGACATCCACCGTGCCGGGATTGAACGTCGTCGAATCACGGGCCGAGATGACCTCCGCGTTGCGGATCACGATCGGCACGATCGGGATACCGGCCGACATCGCAATGCGGAACGGTCCCTTCTTGAACGGGCCCACTTCGGTGGTGTCGAGCCGCGTTCCCTCCGGTGCGATGAGGATGGACAGGCCCTTTTTGGCAAGCTCCTCAACCTTTTTCAGGCTTTCCACCGCGGCCTTGGGGTTGTCGCGGTCGATGAACGCCGCGTCCATCACCTTGCCGAGCGTGCCGACGATCGGGTCGTTCTCCAGCTCCTTCTTGCCAACCGAGGTGAAGTTGGTGTTGACGAGCCTGCCCGCGATGACGGGGTCAACCTGGTTGCGGTGGTTGAAGATGAACACCGCAGGCCGCTGGGCGCTCAGGTTCTCCTTGCCCAGCAGGTTGATGTTGACGCCGGTCGCGGTCAGCAGTGCCCGACCGAACGTCGAGGTGAAGAAGTTGACCCCGGTGCGTCTGTTGCGCGTCAGCAGGCCGAGCCCGAGGGCGCCCGCCGCAATCGGCACAATCGACGCCACGCCGGCGGCGGTGCGCAACTGCGAAACGGGGTTGCTTCCGCTGCGGCTGGTGAACTTCAGCACCGGCCAACCACGTTTGGCCGCAACGGCCGCCAGCTTTCCTGCGGGATTGGTCGGTCGTGGGTTGCCGACCAGGTACATCAGTGCGACGTCCTCGTCGCCGTCGGCGTAGAAGTAGCTCTTCGACAGGTCGACGCCGTTCTCGGCGGCGAAGGCCTGTACCGCTCGAGCCTTGCCGGGACCCCAGATGATCGGCGTCTGGACCTCGCCGGTGATCAGTCCGTCGTCGTCGGTCTCGAACTTGTTGCTCAGCACGTTACCGATGCCGAGGAAGCGCGCGACCGGCTCCACCTGGACCGTCAACGCCGAGGAGCTGAGGACGACCGTGTGGCCGCGCTCCATGTGGGCTCGCACGAGGTCGCGCATCTCGGGGTAGATGCGGCCGATGATCTTCTGCATGAACAGCCGCTCGGCGAGTTCGTCGATGTCGCCGAGTGAGCTGCCGCGCAGCATTCGGGCGCCCTTGCCGATGAGGTCTTCGAACTCCGATCGGCCGAGCTGGTGGTTGAGGCCGGCCTGCACCATGCTGATGAACTCGCCGACGCCCATCTGCCCGCGCCGCAACCGATCCCGGGTCATGATGACCCCGGTGAAGCCGGCCACCAGGGTGCCGTCGAGATCGAAGAAGGCGCCGACCTGCGGGCCCGCGGGGCTGCCCTTGATCTCGGCAACCGATCCGGGCAGCCGCATGTCGCGGGGGTTGGCGCGTCGGGACTTCTGGCCGTCTTGCGCGGTCATTGGGCACTACTCCCGTTCGGTGATGGCGGTCTGGGCTCGTCGGCCTCGGGCGTGAATGACGCAGGGACGCAGCGTCCTTCGCCGCCGAGGGCCAACACTTCGTCGAATCCGGCTTGCAGACAACGGGCGAACAGGTCGCCGTCGGTGACCGCAGCGCGGTCGTAGCGCGCAGTGACGGTGATATAGCCCGCCCGCGACACCAGCACCACCATCATGGCGACTCCGGGCAGTGGGCCAAGTCCGTACTGCCGCAGGATCTTTGCTCCCGCGATGAACGTGTCGCCTGCGTACACCGGCACATTGCTCGCCTGCACGTCGGAGTTGACGACCGATCCGGCCATGCCCTCCAGCACCGCGTCCGGTAGCAGGCTGAGCACGGGTGCGATGATGCCGACCATGTTCGCGGCGCGCTCGTCGCGCTTGCGGGTCATCTGGGACCGGATGCTCTTGATCCGTTTCGTCGGGTCGACGAGACCGATCGGCGCGGCGAGATTGACTCCGGCAAAGCGGTTTCCGCCAGCGGGGTCGTTGTCGGATCGCATGTTGACCGGGATCGCCATCGGCAGGGTGTCGATCGGCACGCCCATGGCCTCGTGATAGAGCCGCAGCGCACCGCACAGGCCGGCGAGGTACGCGTCGTTGATCGAGCCTTCTGCGGCCTTGGCCGCACGGTGCAGGTCGCCGAAAACGATGTCGATCGCGTCGCTTCGTGACGACAGGCTTCGGCGCTGCAGCACGGGCGACGGTTCGGCGGCGGGCCCCACCACACGGGCACCCGACATCGCGTATTCCACCGCGCTGCCCATCGACGTAATCGGGTCGCGGATCACGTGCCCGACGGCATGCGCGGCGCCGAGCACCGCGTTGCGGACGCCGCCGGCGATCGCACCGGGCAGCCGGTTGAAGCCTTCCCGCATCAGATCGTTGGGCGACAGGTCCTGTGGAATCGGCAGCGGCGGAGCGGCTTCCGGTGGTGGATCGCGCTCGAGATCGTAGATGTTGGCAAACATCTCCACCCCACCGACGCCGTCGGTCACAGCGTGACTGAGATGCACCATCAGCGCGGCCCGGCCGCCCGCGAGGCCCTCGACGAGCGTCGCCGTCCACAGCGGCCGCGAGATGTCCAGCGGTGACTGCAGCGCGACCTCGGCCAGATCCATCACCTCGCGCAGCGTGCCTGGCTCGGAGACCCGCACCCGGCGCACGTGGAAGTCGAGGTTGAAGTCCGGGTCGACGACCCAGCGGGGCGCGACGGTCGGCAACGTCGGCATCACGACCTTCTGCCGCAGCCGCAGCACCTTGCGAGAGGCGTTCTCGAAGCGGGTCCGGAAACGTTGCCAGTCCGGCGTGGTGTCGAGGATCTCGACGGTCATGATGCCCGAGCGCGTGCGGGGGTTCGCTTCGCCGCGGTGCAGAAGCTGGTCGACGGGGCTGAGCTCCTCCGTATGTCGGGCCGCATCCAGTTCCGGCACGTCATTCACGGTTGCGGCCACCCTGCCATCGTTGCTGCTCCTCCCATCGGCCCGCAGTTTCTCCTACCCACGCTAGTCCGCCATAACTCGCTGCGACGTGCCTTTGAAGGCTATGTAGAAGCGGTAGTCGGACGGGCGGAGGAAGCCGACTCGCTTGGTAGACCTAGAAACACCTTCGCGACGGTTAGCGAACAACCGCAGGGTGACCGACGCGCCATGATCTGCGGGCCTGTTGTAGTAGCAGTCGTCGGACGACGGAATTCGCCGGCCGCGTACGCGACAAGATCGAATGGCGCGTGTTCCGCTGCCGGGAAAGGAACCGTGGAAACCTTTGCTTACCAAGTCGGCATGAGCTTTAGCGACGCCTAGATCGCCTTGATCTCTCGGTCTGTGAGCTCGGCTAGGGTGAGTGCGCTGCCCCCGTAGCTCAGCGGATAGAGCAACCGCCTTCTAAGCGGTCGGCCGCAGGTTCGAGTCCTGCCGGGGGCACCGTTGCTTTTGCATAACCTCGACTGATGCTTGACACTGCCGCCGAGGCCCACCATCGATAATGACCGAGTGCGGATGCGTCGAGCCCGATCAATGGCAGCAGCGACGGCTTTGACGCTGGCGCTCGCCTGCGCCGTCGTAGCCCCTCCTGCACTGGCCGATCCAGGAGCGGGGGCCCAGGACACCACGGCTGCCGGACCGTCGGCAGATGAAACCGCCGAGGGCGGGCTCCCCGACGGTCACCGGCTCAGCCCGTTCGATCTGTCCAGCCCCGCGGTGAACCGACTCGATCCCGCGCTACTCGACGCGATCGAGCAGGCCGCCAATGGTGCCGCAGCCGAGGGCATCACGATCGGCCTCACGTCGGGATGGCGCTCGCCCGAGTTCCAGCAGCAACTGTTCGACGACGCCGTGGCTCAGCACGGCAGCGCTGATATCGCCAGTCAGTACGTCGCCTCCCCCCAGGTCTCGAAGCACGTGGTCGGCAAGGCCGTCGACGTCGGGCCCGCCGCTGCAGATGACTGGCTCATTCGCAATGGCGCGGCGTTCGGACTCTGTCAGATCTATGCGAACGAAATCTGGCATTTCGAGCTCGCATCCGAATACGGCGGCACGTGCCCGCCGTTGCGGCCCAACGCCGCGGGTTGACGCGGTTGAAAGGCGCATGGTGGCACCGTTCGGCATGACCGTCGCCTATTACGGTGACTGACTCGCGTAGGCCGGATGGCGATGTAGCAGAAGGGGCCCGGCGCCGATGTGCAGGGGCGTATGCCCGCGTCATCTTGATCCAAATACCGGCGCTCGCGCGCCAGGTGCGCAATGATGCCGCCCATGCGCAGCATCTCGAGTCTCGTTTCCACGTTGGCCGTGATCGGTCTGCTTTCGGCGACCGCGTGTGCCCCGGCCGACGAGAAACCATCCGCTTCTCCGTCCGCCGACACGTGCTCGAAGGACTCGCTGACCACGTTGAGCAAGGGTGTCATTACGTTCGGCACCGATCAGCCGGCCTACCCGCCCTGGTTCGTCGACGACGACCCGGCCAACGGCAAGGGCTTCGAGTCCGCCGTCGCCTATGCGGTCGCCGACAAGCTCGGATACGCCAAAGAAGATGTGAAGTGGGTGCGCGTTCCGTTCAACGCGGCCATCGCCCCGGGCCCAAAGACGTTCGACGCCAACCTCAATGAGTTCTCGATCACCGACGAACGCAAGCAGGCGGTCGACTTCTCGTCGCCCTACTTCGACGTGACGCAGGCGGTCGTCGCGGTGAAGACCTCGCCGGCGGCGCAGGTGAAGAACCTCGCGGGGCTCAAGGGGCTCAAACTCGGCGCACAGGTCGGCACCACCAGTTACACCGCCGCCACGACGCTCAACCCCAACGTCGCGGTGTTCAACAACAACGACGACGCCAAGGCCGCGCTGTCGAATGGGCAGATCGATGCGCTGGTACTGGATCTGCCGACAGCCTTCGAGGTGCAGAGCGAACTGACCGACGGGGTCATCGTCGGCCAGCTGCCCAACGGCACCGAGAAGGCCGAGCAGTTCGGCATCGTGCTGGACAAGGGCAGCCCGCTCACCAGCTGTGTGTCCAAGGCCGTCGACGATCTCGGTCAGAGCGGGGACCTGGTCAAGCTGCAGAAGACATGGCTCGCCGGCGCAGGCGCCGCGCCGATGCTTTCGTGACCACAGCCGCCATCGACCGGGTCGCCTACCGGCAGTCCCGGGCCCGCCGGTCGACGCTGATCGCGCTCCTGTCGACCGTGGTGTTCGCCGCGGTGCTGCTGTTCGCGGTGACGTCGTCGCCGGGCTGGCCGCGGGTGCGCGACTCATTCTTCAACCTGCGCGTCGGCTGGGAGAGCCTGCCCGCGCTTGTGCGAAGGCCTGTGGCTCAACGTCCGAGTGCTGGTGGTTTGCCAGGTGCTGATCTTGATCTTCGGCCTGGGTCTGGCCACGGTGCGCACATTGCGCGGTCCGGTGTGGTTTCCCGTGCGGGCGTTGGCAACTGGGTACGTCGACCTGTTTCGCGGGCTGCCCCTGCTGATTTGCCTGTACCTCGTCGGGTTCGGCCTACCGGGACTTCGATTGTCGGGGGTGCCGACGAATCCGGTGCTGCTCGGCGGTCTCGCGCTGGTGTTGATCTACTCCGCCTACGTCGCCGAGGTCTTCCGGGCGGGCATCGAATCGGTGCACCCCTCGCAGCTGGCCGCCGCCAAATCACTCGGGCTGAACTATCGACGCACGATGCGACTCGTGGTGCTGCCCCAGGCGACGCGGCGGGTGACACCCGCCCTGCTCAACGACTTCGTCGCTCTGCAGAAGGACTGCGGACTGATCTCGGTGCTCGGCGCCGTCGATGCGGTACGGGCTGCGCAGATCCAGTCCGCCACCACCTACAACTTCACGCCGTACGTCGTCGCCGGCCTGTTGTTCGTCGCCCTGGCGGTGCCGTCGGCGCGTCTTGCCGACTGGGCGTCGAAGCGTTCGGCCACCCGGCAGGGAGCGTTGTGAACGACACCGGTACCCCGGTGTTGTCGGTGCGTGGACTGGAGAAGGCCTACCACGATCGGCCGGTGCTCAACGGCATCGACCTCGACGTCGCCGAACACCAAGTCGTCGTCCTGATCGGGGCGTCCGGATCGGGGAAATCGACGCTGCTGCGCTGCATCGACCTGCTCGAGGAGATCGACGATGGACAGATCTTCCTGGACGGCCGAGACATCAGCGACCCCCGCATCGACGCCGACGCAGGCCAGGCAGGCGATGGGCATGGTTTTCCAGTCTTTCAACCTGTTTCCGCACATGACCGCCCTGGCCAACGTCGCACTGGCACCGCGAGTGGTGCACGGGTCGACGCGTCGCGACGCCGAGGAACGCGGCCGCGAGCTATTGGCGCGCGTCGGCCTGGCCGACAAGGCCGACGCCTACCCCGACAAGCTCTCCGGCGGACAGCAGCAACGGGTCTCGATCGCCCGCGCGCTGGCTTACGAACCGCGGCTGTTGCTGCTGGACGAGATCACCAGCGCCCTGGACCCTGAACTGGTCGGCGAGGTGCTGGCCCTCGTCGGCGAACTGGCGACCACAGGCAGCACCATCGTGATGGCCACCCACGAAATGGCTTTCGCCCGCGAGGTGGCTGACACGGTGTGCTTCCTCGATGGTGGCCGAATCGTCGAATCAGGCTCGGCCGAAGCAGGTTTTGACCGATCCGCAGCACGAACGGACCCGCCGGTTCCTGAGCCGGCTGATCGGCGAACATTGATGCCGACGAACGTGCAGTTGCGTTCCGGATCCCCCTTGCCGTCAAGGAAAACTTGACGGGTCGATGGCCGTCAAGTAAACCTTGACGCATGAACACAGTCTTCGCGACTGTCGCCCCTCTGCCACTTCCCGCACCCGACAGCCATTGGCGGGAGTGGGCCACCTACGGGTTGCACTGGGCCGCCCCGAGCCCGCCGGTCCCCGACTCAGCACGCGCCGCCGTGGTCGACGGCGGTCGCTTCATGACGTTGCACGCCTACCGAGAAACCGAACCCGGGCCCCGCTGGCGGGGGTTGTACGACGCGACCTGGTCGGCCTACCGCAGCTGGTACACCCGCGAGGGGCTGGCCGCCCGGCCATCCCTGCGGGAGTGTCGCCATGCGCTCACCAGATACCTTCCCGAATTGGTCCCGACCTGGGAGCGGTTGTGCCGACTCAGCCGTGACGACTCCGTCGCCGCCCGGATGCTGTCGATGTGGCGTCTTCCCGCGTTCGCCGTCGGCTGCTCTCAAGTGATACTGCCGGGCGAACGGCCGGCCCTGGTGCGCAATTACGACTACGACCAGGCGCTCTTCGAAGCCGTGATTTCGTCCACTGATTACTCCGGGCGCCGCCGAGTGCTCGGCACAAGCGACATGCTCTGGGGACTGCTGGACGGGATGAACGAGGACGGTCTCGCGGTCTCGCTCACGTTTGGTGGCCGGCCCGATGTCGGCGAAGGCTTCGGTATCCCCATTGTGCTGCGCTACATCCTTGAGACCTGCGCCACCGTCGAGCAGGCGGTCAGCGCACTCCGGCGGATCCCGGTTTCGCAGTCCTACAACGTCGCTCTTGTCGACAGCGCGGGCGATCACGCGACCGTTTTCGTCGCCCCGGGACTACCAGCCGAGGTGAGTGAACTGCACGCGACGACCAATCACCGCCTCGATCAGGTCGAGCATCCCACCCACGCCGCTCGATTCAACAGTGTCGGACGACTGTCCCGGTTGGACGAATTGCGAACCGATGATCCGTCGAGCAGTCAACTGGTCGAGGCAATGTTGGCGGCCCCACTACGCAACGATCAGTTCGACGTCGGCTTCGGCACGCTGTACACAGCCGAATATCAGCCCGCGGCCGGGACGGCCACATGGCACTGGCCCGAGACGTCCTGGACCCGGACCTTCGACGACCCGGATGACATCCGCGAGGTCCGGTTGGCGTGACTACAGACCCGAGCAATATCGAGGCCGAAGTGCGCACGCTGCTCGGTGCGCTCGCCGCCGACAGCGACCCAGCGGCTTTCCAGGCGCTGCTCGCGCTCAGCCAGTACCTCGGCGAGTGCTTGGGACAGTCGGCAAGGACCCTGGCCGAATCCCAGTCGTGGGGCGACGTCGCGGGTGTTGCGGGCACCACCAAGCAGGCGGCGTGGTCGAGGTGGCACCACTAGGTACGCCGGACCACGCGGTTGCCTCGCTGGGAATACCCGAGACGTCGCAGCTGTCGGAACTCGATAACAACGAACCTCGGAGGGTGGACATGAAGTTCGGAATCTCGACCTTCGTCAACGACAACACGATCGACACGGTGTCGCTGGCACGCGCAATCGAGGAACGGGGCTTCGACTCCCTGGCCATCGCTGAGCACACGCACATTCCGGCCAGCCGTGAGTCTGCCTACCCGATGGGTGGTGACCTGCCGTCGATCTATTACCGGACTCTCGACCCGTTCGTCACCCTGGCGGCAGCCGCAGCGGTGACGTCGAGGATCGAGCTGGTCACCGGAATCGCGCTGCTGATCCAGCGCGACCCCATCATCACCGCCAAAGAGGCCGCCAGCATCGACCTGATCTCGGGTGGTCGTTTCGTGCTCGGGGTGGGTGCGGGCTGGAACATCGAGGAGCTACGCAACCACGGGACCGACCCGAAGACCCGTGGGGCATTGCTCGACGAGCGCATCGAAGCCATCAAGGCGCTGTGGACCGACGAGCCCGCCGAGTACCACGGCAAGTACGTCGATTTCGACCCCTCCTACCTCAAGCCCAAGCCCGTGCAGAAGCCCCATCCACCCATCTTCATCGGCGGGGATTCCGATGCCACGGTCAAGCGCGTGATCAGGCACAAGGCAGGCTGGATATCGAATCCGATCTCGGTGGAGGCCCTTTCAAGACGTATCCATCAGATGCGTGACGGCGCCGGCCACGACGTTCCGTTAGCGCAGTTCGGCACTCCCCTGGATCCCGACTACTGGCGCGCCGTCGACGACCTCGGCTTCGGCCAGGTGGCGCTATTGCTGCCGACACTGCCGAAGGACGATTCGCTGAAGCTGCTTGACGAGTACGCCGCAGCGGTCGAAAAGTACCGCGGCTAGGCATCACTGAACCGGGCGGAGCACCACTATTCCCGGCACGGTCTTCAGGTAGTCGACCAGTGAGCTGTCGACGACCTTGTTGTTCGCCGCCAGCGAGGAAGCGTTTCGAAGGACCGGACCGCCGGGCGTGTTGATGAAGATGCCGACGTGCGTGACGTCGAGGCCACCATCCTGTGCATACGCTCCGATGTAGTCACCGGTGCGCAACCGGCTGACCACGCCGGTGTCGACCTGTTGACTCGGAATGTATGAAACGGTTCGCGGGACAACCGGTAAGCCCGGCATGTACACACCCCCGGAGTCTTTTCTGTTGAGATTCTTGTTCGACGCAACGGCATTGGGGCTCAGGCTGCCCGTGACGTCCGTCGCCACGGGCGGCGACGACGCGGCCCAATCAGTGAAGAAGTGTTTCCTGTTTCCAAAGGTGACGACGCCGTCTTTGTACCGAACGTTGATGAGGCTCGCGATGAACTGGTCGCGGTCCCCGGCCCGTTTCAGCGCTTCGACGTAGTCGGCATAGGTGAAACAGTCGACCTGCTGAAGTTCGACGACCACCTCTTCCGGCACAGTCGCCGATCCGATGAGAGTGTTTGCGCCGTAGGGTGTTCCAAGGAATTGCCGCGACAACAGCTCCGATCGCGCAGACGAATCCGCGCCGGAGGCCTTGTTTCTCACCGCGAGCATCGTTTGAAGGATCTGCTCGCTTTGGCTGGAGATCCGGACATTCGACTGCGCCGATGCGTCGAATGTCGACAGGGCGGCGACGGACATCAGCACCACCGCAAGGCCCACCAGCCGTGCCGCGACACGATGCATATGGCTCCTCACCGCTCTGGCGTGATTCACACCGTACTAGTTGGATACAGTCATGGCGGGCGGGTCGTGAACTGGGGATGCGGAAACACGTGAGCGGAAGTCGGGCAATCAGCGCTGTACAGCGTCGCGGCACGCCGATAGTCCTCGCGATCGCGTTCGCACTGGTGGGCTGCACGCACAGCGGGCCGCCGGTGCCGGTGGCCACATCGAGCGTGGCCGCCCCCGAAACGACGCCTGTCACCCTGTTGGACGACGAGACGGCCAAACCCGGCGGTGCGCAACCCCCGCTCGCGTCAGATCCCGCACAGCTGGCCGACGACCTGGTGGCCGACGAGCAGGCGCTCCGCGACCCGTCGACGCCCGACGCAGCGCTGGTGGCAGCAGCGCGGCGGCAGCAGGCTGCCTACCGCGCCATCGGGCGCAACAGCGAGTGGGACGCGATCGCACGCCCCCGAATCCCAGCCTCGCTGCTGCAGACCTACGACCTCAATGTCGACGCCCGTCGGCAGCTCGCCGCAATGGCGGAGGTGAAGAGCGCGATCCCCGCATGGCGCATCGTGGCGCCGGCTCCGGCCGACGAATTGTTGGGCTACTACCGCGACGCCGAGGCGGCCTCCGGCGTCGGCTGGAACTACCTGGCCGCGATCAATCTGATCGAGACCCGGCTCGGCAGTGTCGTCGGCCCGAGCTCCGCGGGCGCCCAAGGCCCCATGCAGTTCCTGCCGTCGACGTTCGCCGGCTACAGCGACGGCGACATCCACTCGCCCCACGACAGCATCATGGCCGCAGGCCGCTACCTTGCCGCCAATGGCTTCTCCAACAGTCCCGACCAGGCCATCTTCCGGTACAACAACGCGGCCCAATACGTACGCGCGGTCGACGATTACGCAAGCGTGCTTGCGGCCGACCCCGCGGCGTTCGCCGGCTTCTACCGCTGGGACGTCTACCTCCGCACGACCGCAGGCGACGTCCTACTGCCGATCGGGTACGCCTCGGACTCACCGGTCCCGGTCGACCAGTATCTGGCGAGCCACCCGCAGTGATGCCGTCACTGTTCGGGTTCACCGCCGCCAGAAGTCGAAACGGTCACGGCCGGCCTTGAAACCGGCCGCCTCCGCCACATCGACCGCCAGGTCGAATTGCTCGCCGACGCGGAGCGGCTGATGCGCATCGCTGCCGAACGAGACGGCGTCGCCGCCCTCCTCCCACCACCAGCGCAACTGGGAGATCGAGGCCATCGGACTGCGCGTATTGATCTCCAGCGCACGACCGGACGACGCCAGTGTGCGGAACACCGCCCGATACTCCTCCTCGAAGTCAGAGTCCTGATACGCGCCCACACGTTGGGTCGGCCAGTAGCGCCGCGGATAGTCGCAGTGCGCCAGCACGTTGAACACCGATGACCCGCCGACGAGCACGACGAGTTCGGTGAAGTAGCGGCGCATGACTTCGTGCGCACCGAGTTGTCTGAACAGCGCGTTGCTGATTCCCGTCAGCGTGCCGTCGTGCACGATTCCGTGCAGGCTGCCCAGCACCCGCTCGAATCTCCCGGCTGCGAGCACGCCGGCCACGCTGGCGGGAAACAGGTGCGGCTCTCCGGCCTCGATGCCGGAGAGGATCCGCAGATCGGGAAACTCATCGCGGCAGCGTGCCACGTCGGCCAGGTATCCATCGACGTCCAGCGGCGCCACTCGCGGCCGCTGGGCGATGCGCGCCGGCAAAGGAACCGGCCAGTCTGCCACGTCGGCGAGCTCGACGGAGTCCTCGCCGCTCCATTCAGTGAAATCGACGTGCTCGGTGAATGCCAGTCCGGGAAGGCCCAGCTCGACGGCGCGCACGCAGGCCAGCTGCATGGACGAGCTTGCTGCTGTGTCCCAGGACCACCGGGAGTGAACGTGGTTGTCGACAGGCGGCCGTTGGTCCACGACACAACGCTAGTAGGGCAACCAAACGAGCTCACGCGAAGATTGGACCAACTGGCGGATATTCAGCGATCAGCAAGTCCCTG
Source organism: uncultured Actinomycetota bacterium (assembly GCA_963813275.1). Classification (GTDB taxonomy): domain Bacteria; phylum Actinomycetota; class Actinomycetes; order Mycobacteriales; family Mycobacteriaceae; genus Mycobacterium. The sequence goes on from CAWEYH010000014.1 coordinate 2,999,993, forward strand.
ATCTGGGTCAGCGACATCGGGTCGGGCGCCGACTGGAACCCGGTGTCGAGCCGCATCGGCTTGCCCCACGCCACCAGATCTTCGATCGTCGGACTCTGGGCGTTTCCCGACAGCTGTTCGAACCAGTCTGCGCGCCCGTAGGTGATGTCACCCCCGATGCACACCAGATCCACCCACGACGGATCGGCAATGCAGATGTTCTCGTACGGGTCCTCGTGGTGACGCTCGAACACGACGAGATCGGCTACCCGTCCCTCGGCCAGTGAGCCCAGCTTGTCACCGAAGCCCGCTATCGAAGCGGCCACCGACGTCACCATCGCCACCAGATCCCGCGCCGCGATCGGATGACCCTGGCGCGCCAATTCCCTACGCGCAACCTTCATCTCGGCGAGCAGACTCAGCGAGCCCGACGGCATCCAGTCGGCACCCAGCGCAACCGGAATGCCTGCTTCTCTCGCTACGCCGGCCAGAGTCGTCTGCTTGTACAGCCGCAGGTTCGATTGAGGGGACCACACGAGCTTGCAGCCCGCATCCGCCAGGTCATGCAGGTCCGTCTCGCTCAGCGACGAGCCGTGAATGACCACGGTGGCGGGGGTGGCCACCTCCAACTTGATGAACCGACGAAACTCGTTGGCCAGCGCCTCATTACCCTGCTGGCCTTCGCACAGATGCAGATAGAAAGCCGTGACGTCACCGTCTTTGATCGCTTGCAGGATCGTCTTCAGCCGCGCGAAATCCCGGCTGGATTCGGTGGGCAGGTCGATCATGGACCGCGCCTTGTGCTGGCCCAGGGTCCACAAATCCAGGTTGCGCACAAGCGGTTCCACCTTCGAGGTGCTTGCACCTGACGCCCCCTGAATGCCGGTCACGCCGGCGATGAGCGCTCGCACCTCGGCGTATCGAGTCTGAGTGTGTGGCGGTAGAGCGTCGATCAACTTGTTCTGCGGATCACGCACAAGCTCGTGGTAGGTATCGCTGTCGCGCCATCGATAGCGGTTCGGGTAGACCTTTGGCGGTTCCCATGGTGCGAACACGTTGAAGTCCGGGTGGTTGTGCAGGTCGAGTAGGCCAGGAACGATCACGCCCTTGGTGTCGATGACGGCGTCCACCCCTTCGGGCTTCTTAGCGCTGATGCTGTCGATGACGCCGGCGTTGACCGTCACATACCCGTCCGCCAATGACCCGTTCGGCTGGATCACTGTCCCGCGAAGACTGAAGGGCCCCGGGGGAAGCGCCTTCGGGCGGTGCTTCGGTGCTTCGAGTTCCTCGGTGATGCCACGCTTGTACGCTCGGGTGAAAGCTCCTGTGTCCATGTGAATCTCCGATCTCAGGGCAGAGGAGGCCAGGTACGGGCCGCAACCGGGACAGTGACGGTGACCGTGGCGCGTTTGATCTGCGCGGGAACCCCCTTCGGCCTGTCGGCCCATGCGTCGAGATCGCGCCACCAGCCCGGCGAGCCCGCAGGCAAGTCGCGTTCAGGGATCCGGACCAGGTCTCCTGGCTGCCATGTGCCGGTGTAAGGCGTCGGATTCGCGGGCACGTCGGGAGCGACGTGCGCCACCAAGCCTGGCAGCGCTGCACTCCAGTTCTCGTGCAGTTCTTTCGTCGCCTCCGGCAATGTAGTCGTCCCGTGTGCCGAGGCGCTCTCCGGGAACGTCGGGTGTTTGAGCGGCGCTTGATGAAGGGCGGCGGCGGCCTGCGGCTGCGTCTTCGCCCACATCGAAAATGCCGTCTTCGCAAGTGTTCCGAGCATGATGACCGCAGTGACGTTGCTTCCGAGCAGCAGTGCGTCCAACCACCGGTTGCGGTACTTCGCGATGTCCTTGTCTTCCGCGTGGCGGTTGCCGCCGCCCTGGCCGAACACGCTGTAGAGGAACGTGTTCACCATCACGTAGCTCGACTCGATCCCGATCCTGGCGAGCAGTCCCTGCGCCCGTTGTCCGGCCTCCCCCACGAGAATGCGACGGCTGATCGTCTCGTGCGTCGCCGGATCCTGTCCCAGTACAAGCACCTTCGCGGATCCGTCGAGTCGACCTCGGTGAAAGATCGGGCCCCACTCCACTCGAAAGTCCTTCAGCGGATAGATGTCATCTCCCGGGTAGTCCGCCACCAGCGCGTCGAACGGTGCGGTGGCATAGCCGGGGCAGAATTCGTGTGTCATCTCAACTCCAACGCTTTCCGAAAGGAACGGTCGCCGCCTTCGGGACCGACTCAAGTTGCGGCACTTGCGGGAACTCCTCTTTGGCCAACGACGCGCGGACTGCCTTCAGCACGTCGGCCCGTGTCTTCGAGGCGCCCTTGGCCGCTTTGAGGAAGTAAAAGGTGAAGGCGCCGTTGTAGCGGTCGCCGAACGGCGCATCGGAGGACACTTGGTCGGCGCGGCACGCGGCGAACAGCACCGGCCGGGTCGCCGCGGGGATCTGCTTGATCTCGGTCTGGAAGCCCTTCGGATCGGACTTGCGGGCGAGACGGCGGATGCCCAGCGGCGTCGGCGGCGGGATGAAGCGTGGCCGCCGACCTTGAAGCAGGTCCAACGATTTCAGCCCGGTACCGCTGTTGCAGGTGTCGAGGATGACTTCCACGAGCACGTCCTTGCGAACGGTTTCGAACAGCGCCTTCAACTCGTCGTCGATGATGACCGTGTTGCGGTCCCAGTCCCTGCCCTTCTGCTTGAGATCGTGACAGGCGAAGGCCTCGTCGACGTGATCGACCGTCTCGTCGCCGTTCTTGTCGGGCACCTGCGTGCCGTGGCTGGAGAACGAGAACACGATGTGGTCGACGTCGGGATCGTCGATGAGTTCCTTGAGCGCCGCCATCACCTTGGCTTTGGTGGCGGCGGTGTCCTTGAGGACCTTGATGTGGCCGCCCGCGAACTCAGGTCGCTTCTCCAGGAACGCGGCCACGTCCATCGCATCGTTCACGCATCCGTTGAGCCAGCTGGCCTTCGGAAGGTTGGCGAACTTGTTTATTCCTACACACAGCGCCTTGGCAACCATGAAATTCTCCCCTCGATATCGGTGTGGTGTCAGCGCCGAACGAATTTCGCGTCCGGCCTGGCGTATATGACGAATCCAAGCCAGGTAGCAGGGTCGTCTGGAGTGTGGGCCGCGGTGCGGGCTTTCGCGGCGGCCTCGCCGATCGAATCTCCTGCGATCAGCCGGTTGTAAAGCGTCTCGACGAACACTTGGGACGGTTGCTCTTGCACCGACCACAGGCATGAGACGAAGGCCTGCGCACCCGCCTCGAGAAACGCCCGCGCGAACCCGCCCAGCGAGGAGAGCTCCGCTCCGCTGATGCCCACCTGGCATGCGTTGAGCACCACCAGCGGGCCGGCGCCGTCGGCTCCCTTCAGGCGGGCTCTTGCCTGCACCGTCTTCGCTGAGATGTATTCGCGCGCAAATCGGTTGCCGGCAACCCGACCCCGGAGCAGGATCTTGGCATCGGCCACGTCGAGTGGCTTTGCAGCACCGTGGCCGCTGAAGTGGAGTATGTCCACTTCGCGATTGCGCAGAATCTCACGCACGCCCGACGGGGTCGCGGGCACCGCCTTTGCCCCCAGCTTGCGTTTGAGAAACTTCGCCTCCTGCGCGATCTCTGCAAGGTCAAGTGTGGGATCGGCGTAGTCCGGGCAGATGGAGTACACCCGTCCTCGACGTCGCCGCAACGCGGGTTTCTCAGGGAAGGGCAGGAATTGCCAACGCAGGAGGCCGTACTGGCCGAGGAACCGGGTCTTGCCGCGTTGCAATGGGCCGTCCGGCGGCTTGAGATGAACCAACTCCCATGGGAAGTAGGGTTCGTCGGCCAGTACGAAGATGCTCGTCAGGTCATTTCTTTTCTCCCAGAGCTTCTCGCGCAGCTCTACCGGAAACAGCTCCTCGAACAGGTCCGAGCCGTGCTCTTGCAGTTGCTTCATGAACTCTTTCGGCTTGTCCGCGGAGTTGGTCCAGTCGGTTTCGATGTTCGCGAACAGGTTGGCCGCGACCGTCGCGCGCCTCTTGAGGGGATCTGACAGGTAGCGCTGACTCTCGGCTTCTCCCGGTAGCTTCAGCTCGTATTGATATCGGACATATCCGCGCCTCTGCAGCTCGGAAATCTCCAGCCACACTGCGTCTTTCAGGTCAACCGACGTCGCAGCGGCCGCCTCGACCTGTTTTCGTACGAGCCTCTCCTGACGGGCGGCCCCGTCGGGTTCGCGCGCCTCGGCTGCGAGCATCACGCTGGCCACGATCTCGGTGGGTGAGCGGCGAACGACAACGCGAACCTCGACGGGCCCGACGCTGGAGGGCTTCACGACGAAGGGCAGCTCCGAGATCCCGTCGTCCAGCGGCAGCCTGAACCTCGCGGTGTCCTTACCATTCACCGTGACGTTGCGCTTCGGGATGACTTGAACCGTGAGTGCCTCGTTCTCGTCGACCATGACGGTCTTTTCGCCCGACACCGCGCCCGCACTGACCTTGATCTTCTTGCGCGACAAGACGACGCGCAGCGTCGCCGGCTGGCGGACGACCAGGTTGCCTGGCATCTCGGCGAGTATGTGTGCTCTTGTGCGAGCAGCTCGTGGTGGCGGCGGCGCAGGAGGGGCAGGCGGGCCGGCGCCGCCGCCGTCGACGCCGAAGTCCTTGTCGAAGATGATGCCGGGCAACACTGCGGCGGTCGGGAGGAGCCACGACTGAATGGCCGCAACCACTTCGGCCTGACGGAAGTAGTTGGTGTGGTAGATCGCCGAATTCGTGCCGAAGTCACGCGTTTGCTTGACCAGGCCGCCTGGCGGGGTGTCGATGGCGGGCATCGACTTGGTGTCCACAACGAGGTCGTTCGCCGGGTCGCAGTATGTCGTCGACGACCGTCTCGACGATTCGAAGTTTCGCCTGGCCCGCGGCCGCATGGAAGTCCGAGCCGATCACGAGCCAAGGCTGCTCACCGCTGGGCTTGTCCTGCTTGCGGTTGATATCGACGATGAACTGCCCATCCGGCGGTGGCCGCATCGCGGCGAGGCCAGGTACTCCGTTGCGGTCGGCGGCGTAGGCCGCGAGGTACTTCACCAGTGCCCCAACATTTTTGATGGCAGCGCCCGCGATCTCCCTGGCCAAGAACGTGTTGTCGAGGGGTGCAGAGTCCAGCAGGAGGTTTGTGTAGACGTCGACCAGCCTTGACCACCGGTCGGGCTCTGCAAGATTGGTGCCCGCGTTCGGTACGCCGACGAACACGATGTTGTTGATCGACCCGGTCCATCCCGCGGTGGGCAGGATCTTCTCGACGAGACTGCGCACGACGAGGCCGCCCCTGCTGTGACAGACCACGTCGAACACGACACCGTCGGCCTGATGCACCGACAACCGCTCGAGCAGGTCCTTGGCATTGGCCAGCGGGTCGACACTAAGCGTCCGGTGATCGAAGCCGATAACCGCGGCGTACTCTCCAATGGCTCGCTCGAGGAAGTCCTTGCCGGCATCGGTTGCAAGGGAGCCGAACCCACCGGCCGTCGAGGAGAAGGTGCCGTGAACGAACAGCAGAATCCCGGATCCACCCTCCCGCAGTCGGATGTCCGACAGTGACCTCACGCGTGGCCATGTCTTCGGGTCGCCGAGGGTGATCTGCACAAGGCCCTCGTCAACTCCGGCTTCGAGCACCTCCATGGCCGCGCCTGCGACGATCGGCGCGCTGAATTTCAAGACGAAGGCGCGGATGTCATCGAACAGCCCGCGGGATATGCCTGCGCCCGTAGGTGGTCGCATATCTAATGCGAACGTCGCCTTGCGTTTCCCGTCGCGCAGAGCGCGCGTCCGCGGCTCCGGCACATGCCAGGACAGATAGCCGCCACGATCCATCAGGACCACAGCCTGCTCGTCGTCGCGCAGCCTCACTTCGAGGTCGACGTTCTGTTCGCCTGCGGGCCGTATCGCGCGCGTGCGATTGCGCCGGACTGCCAACGGCGCCACCACCTCGAACCCACTCTCGCCGAGCAAGTCCTGGATCATCGCCGCGTCGACAGCATCCGGCAGCAGGGAGCGGTTCCGGGCACGGACGCCTTCGCGGACATCGAGCGTTGACGGAAAGCGGACCCGCAAGTCGCCTTCACTGAACGTCCGAACCGGCATCAGCACCCCCACGTAGATGCCGACATCCGGAACAGACGACGGCTCTAATCCATCATTGGCGTGTCGCCGCCACAGCGGATGCGTAATGGACTACTCGATTTGGCAGGTCGCCGAGTCCTGCACGACGGCTGTCGTCTCGACCTCATTTGCAGCCCTCCTGCAGAACTCGGTGTTCAGGCAACCCGACCTGATCTACCATCCAGGCATGATCCGGGTCGTCGTGGCTGTTTGGGTGAGCTTGACTCTGGCGCTGGCCGGCGTCACGGGCATCGGTGTCGCGAGCGCCGACCCGTGGCCGCCGTCGCCGTGCGGCTTCACGATCACACCCCCGCAGGTGGTGCAGGTCGACGGCGTCAGCAAGGTGACGGCCACCGTCACCTCGACCGTCTGCGGAGTCGCAGCCAGCCCCTACCAGAGCGTCGCGTGCGTGGAGCTAGCCGGTCAGCAGGGCGGCTCGTGCATGCAGGGCACCGATACCGCGCAGGTGTACTTCGAGCCCTACAAGCCCGGCGCCACCTACCTGTCCAGGGGACGTGGGTGCGGCATCATCGTCCCCACCCTGCCCGCGGACAACTGCCAGATCCTCGGGCCGATCACGGCGACCCTGTAGACGGTCACTAGCCTGAAGCGATGTCTGATCGCGTCCTTGTGCAGGTCGACGACCATGTCGCCGTCATCACCGTCAACGATCCCGACCGCCGCAACGCCGTCACCGCCGAGATATCGGCCGGGCTGCGCGCCGCGGTCGATGCGGCCGAGGCGAACACCGATGTGCACGCGCTCATCGTCACCGGGGCGGGCAAGGCGTTCTGCGCGGGAGCGGATCTCTCCGCACTCGGCGAAGCTACCGAAGACGGGCTGCGGTCGATCTACGACGGCTTCCTCGCGGTGGCCAACTGCGCGCTGCCGACGATCGCGGCCGTCAACGGCGCCGCCGTCGGCGCGGGACTGAACCTGGCGCTTGCCGCCGATGTGCGCATAGCCGGTCCCGCCGCGTTGTTCGACGCGCGGTTTCAAAAGCTCGGCATCCACCCTGGCGGCGGAGCGACATGGATGCTGCAGCGCGCCGTCGGCGTACAGGCAGCCCGCGCTGCGTTGCTGTTCGGAATGCGCTTCGACGCCGAGGCCGCTGTCCGACACGGGTTGGCACTCGAAGTCGCCGACGACCCCCTCGCCGCCGCCCGCGAGCTCGCCGCCGGTCCCGCCGCCGCGCCGCGCGATGTCGTCCTTGCCACCAAGGCTTCCATGCGGGCCACCGCCAATCCCGGCACACTCGATGTCGACCAGCACCGGATCGCGGTCGACACCGAGCTGAAACCGCAAGCGACGTCGATTCTTTCGCCGGCGTTCGCTGAGCGGTTGGCCGCCGCCAAACGTAGGTAGCGCTAGCTGTCGAGCAGCGCCAGTTCCGGCGACTCGATCAGCAGGCGAACCTCACCGAGGAATGCGGCCACCTGCGCACCGTCGGCAATGCGATGGTCGAACGCGCACGTCAGCGTCATCGTCGGCCGCGCGACTACGACATCGTCGACGACAACCGGCCGAGGCTTCAGCGATCCCATGCCGAGGATGGCCGCCTCCGGGTAGTTGATGACGGGCACGCCCTCGTCCAGTCCGAGAGCTCCGAAGTTCGACACCGTGAACGTGGAACCCTGCAACTCCGTCGGTTTCAGCGTGCCGGCGCGCGACTCCTCGATGAGGCGGGCGACCGTGGCGGCCAGTTCCCGCGTCGTCTTGTCCTGTGCATCCTTGACGACCGGCACCAGCAGTCCACGCGGCGCTGCCACACCGAATCCGAGGTGTACCGCGGAGTGGACGTGAATGTGAGGACCTCCTGCGGTGTCCACCCATGTCGAGTTGAGCATCGGGTGATGCGTCAGCGCGATCGTCAACAGTCGCAGCGTCAGCACGAACGTCGTGATCTGTGGTCCGTCATCGCCGACCGCTTCCCGCAGCCGGTCGCGCACGCGCAGCAGCGCGGAGCAGTCGACCTGAACGCCGGCATGCGCGTCGGGAATCTGGCTGCGCGACAGCGTCATCCGCTGGGCCATCGTGGCCTGTACGCCGTGCACCCCGACCGTGTCCGCGGCACCGCCCGGATTTCCCGCCGCCCCGAGAACGTCCTCGCGGGTGACGATTCCGTCCGGACCCGAGCCCGGCACCAAGTCGGCCAGGTCCACGTGCAGTTCGGCGGCCAGCTTCCGCACCGGCGGCTTGGCGCGCGGCCGGGTGCCGTCCTCGACGGGTGCCCGCCTGCTGGCGTCCATCGTGTCGTCGGTGCCGTAGCCCACCAGCACCGCCTTGCGTGCCGATCCCCCGCCGTTCTGCGACACCGGAGCGGGGGTGTCCGTCGCGATGCGCACGAGCACCGTGCCGACGGGCAGCGTGTCGCCTTCTGCGCCACCGAGTTCGACGACGCGGCCCGCGTAGGGGCTCGGAATCTCCACCTCGGCCTTGTTCGTCTCGACCGTGCAGAGTGTCTGGTTGAGTTCGACGTCGTCGCCGACGGCCACACTCCATCCCGTGATCGTCGCGTCCTCGAGGCCCTCGCCGAGGTCCGGAACCAGGAAGTCCCGCACGCCCTCATCGGTCATGGTTGGTTCATCGCTTTCTCGACGCAGTCGATCAGGCGGTCGACGCCGGGCAGCCACAGCTTCTCCAGCCGGGCGGGCGGATATGGCGTGTCAAAACCGGTGGCGCGCAACACCGGCGCCTCCAGGTCGTAGAACAACTCCTCCTGGATGCGGGCAGCCAATTCGGCGCCGAACCCCAGCGTCCGCGCACCCTCGTGGATCACCACGGCCCGCCCGGTCTTGCGCACCGACGCCGCCACCGTGTCGAAGTCGAGCGGGTTGAGCGAGCGGAGGTCGACCACCTCGAGATTCCAGCCGTACCGATCGGCCGCGAGATCCGCTGCGGCCAAAGCGGTCTGGACCAGCCCGCCGTACGTCAGCACCGACACGTCGTCGCCGATGCGGCGCACCGCCGCACGGCCGATGGGCAATCCCGGCGTGGTCGTGTCGACGTCCTCTCGGGACCAGTACCGCCGCTTCGGCTCCAGGTAGACGACCGGATCACGGCTGGCTATCGAGTGCCGAAGCAGCCAGTACGCGTCCGACGGTGTCGACGGCACCACCACCTTCAGGCCCGCGGTGTGTGCCCAGTAGGTTTCGGTGGACTCCGAATGGTGTTCGACCGCACCGATTCCGCCGAACGACGGGATCCTGATGGTGACCGGCATGTCCACGTCACCGTGTGTGCGGACCCGGTACTTCGCCAGGTGGCTGACCATCTGGTCGAAGGCCGGATACGAGAACCCGTCGAACTGGATCTCGGGAACCGGAACGAAGCCGCGGATGGCGAAGCCGATCGCGATGCCGACGATCGCCGACTCGGCCAACGGCGTGTCGAAACACCGCCCATCGCCGAATGTTTCGGTGAGGCCCTCTGTCACGCGGAACACGCCGCCCAGCTTCGCCACGTCCTCCCCGAAGACCAGGACCCGATCGTCGGCCGCCATCGCGTCGTGCAGGGCCCGGTTGATGGCCTGCACCATGGTGAGGTTCGTGGCGATCGGCACCGGGGTGAACAGCGATGGCTCGTGCGCGTCATCGCCGTAACCGGCAGGGCGCTCGATGATCTGAGTCATGTCAGGCCTCCTTCGCCAACTCGGCCATCAACTGGTCGCGCTGCACCTGCAGATTCGGGGTGATGTCCGCATATACCGCGTCGAACAGCTCGCCGACGTCCATGTCGGGCGTGTTGACGATCGCGTCGCGCAGCTCCGCGCACAGGCGCGCCGACCGCACTTCGACTCGGTGCGCCTGCCGATCGGTCCACACGCCGACGTTCTCCAAGTGCTTGCGGTAGCGCAGGATCGGATCAAGCGCGGCCCACCGGTCGACCTCCTCCTGCGGCCGATACCGGGTCGGATCGTCGGAGGTCGTGTGCGGGCCCATTCGGTAGGTGACCGCTTCGATCAGCGTCGGGCCGCCACCCTGGCGAGCGCGCTCGGCGGCTTCGGCCATCACCGCGTAGCACGCCAGCACGTCGTTGCCGTCGACCCGGATGCCGGGCATTCCGTAGCCGATCGCCCGGTGTGCGATCGACGGCCCCGCCTGCTGACGGCTGACCGGAACGGAGATCGCCCACTGGTTGTTCTGCACGAAGAACACACACGGGGCCTCGAAAACGGCGGCGAGGTTGAGCGCTTCGTGCGCGTCGCCCTCGCTCGTCGCGCCGTCACCGAGATAGGCCACCGTCACCGAGTCTTCGCCGAGGCGCTGCGCGGCCATCGCCGCCCCGACCGCGTGCAAACCGTGGGTGCCGATCGGGATGGCGATCGGCGCGACGCATTTCTCCGTGAAACCGAGCCCGCCGTGCCATCGGCCCCGCCAGACCGCGCCCATCTGCGCGGGCGCGATACCGCGCAACAGGAATGCGCCGATCTCGCGGTACTGCGGAAACAGCCAGTCGGTCTTGCGCAGGCACGCGGTCGCACCGATCTGCGCGGCCTCCTGACCGCGGCACGACGCAAACAACGCGAGTTCGCCCTGTCGCTGCAGGTTGACGAACTCCGCATCCAGCGCGCGGGTGACGGCCATCATCTCGTACAGCCAGCCCAGAGTCTCGGGCGGAAGATCTCGGCGGTATCTGGTCTCGGTGGTCGGCGTCCCGTCCGGGGCGACCAATCGAATCGGCTCCAGCTCGACATCGGACGACGTCAAGGGTGCCTGATCGGACCCTGCCATACCGCCTCCTAGGGTCACTGACGGCGGATCGCGCCGTCAGGCGACTGAGGTGCTCAGCACGGAGGCGATCAGAGCAAAACCCCTGGTAAGAGGCTGCCGGCTAGGTGCCAGGGTGAGGCGCTAGCTGGACGATGCGCTCTGCTCGCCGCAGCACTGGGGCATCCACCATTATGCCCTCGAATTGGAAGACGCCGCGTTGCCCGCTAGCCGTGTCGAGCACCCGTCGCGCCCAATCCACCTGGTCGTCGGTCGGGGCGTACGCGTCCCGGATGACCGCGACCTGCGTCGGGTGGATCGCGACCTTGGCGTCGAACCCGACCGCGACGGCGTCGTCGGCCTCGGCCCGTAGGCCGCCGAGGTTCTTGATGTCGAGATACACCGAATCCAGCGCCATCCGCCCGTACGCCTTGGCCGCCAGCAACGTCTGCGAGCGCACATGCTTGGCGACGTCACGGTAGCTGCCGTCGGGCCACCGGTTGGCGGTGCCGCCCGTCACCGCGAAGAGATCCTCGGCGCCCCACATCAGGGCGTAGGCGTTGTCGATACGGGCAAGCTCGTTGACCACCACGGCGCCCAGCGGTGTCTCGATCAGCACCACGACATCCAGCGGCGCCAGGTCCCGGATCTGCTGCGGGTCCTCGGTCTTGGCCAGCATCACCGTCGTGTACCTGGTCTTGGCGAGCGCTTCCAAGTCGGCTTGATGGTCGTCAGTGGTTGCGGGATTGACTCTGACGACGGTGCGCTCGGGATCCAGCGGGGTCTCCAACAAGGCGGTGCGCGCGGCGTCTCTGTCTTTGGCCGCGACACCGTCTTCGAGGTCGAGGATCACCACATCGGCGGCCGCCGCAGCTTTTTCGAACCGTTCGGGTCGGTCGGCCGGGCAGAACAACCAGCCGGGCCCCGTCTGGGCGAGCGCCACTATGCGTCGCCCTCAGGCCGCTTGCGCACCATGGTCTTTCGCGACGCAGTCGCCACGATGTCACCGTGCTGGTTGCGGCCGGTATGGGCGAAGGTGACGATGCCCTCCCCCGGGCGGCTCTTGGACTCGCGCTTGTCCGTCACCTCGGTTTCGGCGTACAGGGTGTCGCCGTGGAAGAGCGGCTTCGGAAAGGCGACCTCACCGAAGCCGAGGTTGCCGACGATCGTGCCCTGCGTCAGCTGGGCCACCGAAAGCCCGACGAGCGTCGACAGGGTGAACATCGAGTTCACCAATCGCTGGTTGAACGGCGGCAGCGCGTCGGCGAACGCGGCGTCCAGATGCAGCGCCTGGGTGTTCATCGTCAACGTGGTGAACAGCACGTTGTCCGCCTCGGTGATGGTGCGGCCCGGCCGGTGCTGGTAGAGCACGCCGGTCTCGAACTCCTCGAACCACAGGCCCCGTTGCGTGACGATCTTCTTGTCGGTCACAGGCCGGCCTCGCGCGCGATCAGCATCAGCTGCACTTCCGTTGTCCCTTCACCGATTTCGAGGATCTTGCTGTCGCGGTAGTGCCGCGCGACGGGGTACTCGTTCATGAAACCGTAGCCGCCGAACACCTGGGTGGCGTCGCGGGCGTTGTCCATGGCCGCCTCACTGGCCACGAGCTTGGCGATCGCCGCGGCCTTCTTGAACGGCTTGCCCGCCAACATCAGCGCGGCCGCGTCGTAGTACGCGGTTCGGGCGGCATGTGCGCGCGCCTCCATCCGGGCGATCTTGAAGGCGACGGCCTGGTAGGTGCCGATGGCCGCGCCGAAGGCTTCGCGCTCCTTGGCGTACTTCACGCATTCGTCGACGCAGCCCTGCGCGGCGCCGACCGACAGCGCCGCGATCGCGATCCGCCCCTCGTCGAGGATGCGCAGGAAGTTGGCGTAGCCGCGGCCGCGCTCGCCGAGCAGGTTCTCGGCGGGCACCCGGACGTCGTCGAAGCTCAACGGATGAGTGTCCGAGGCGTTCCAGCCGACCTTGTTGTAGGCAGGCTCGGCGGTGAACCCTTCGATGGGCACCGGCACCAGGATCGACGAGATCTGCTTCCTGCCATCGGTTTCTCCGGTGACCGCCGTGACCGTCACCAGCTTGGTGATGTCGGTACCCGAGTTCGTGATGAACTGCTTGCTGCCGTTGATGACCCAGTGGCCGTCGTCGAGGCGCGCCGTCGTCCTGGTCGCACCCGCATCGGTGCCACCGCCCGCCTCGGTCAGCCCGAAGGCACCCAGCGCCTTACCACTTGCCAAGAGCGGCAACCATTCCTGCTTCTGGTCCTCGTTGCCGAACCGGTACACCGGCATCGCGCCCAGCGATACGCCCGCCTCGAGCGTGATCGCCACGCTCTGGTCGACCTTGCCGAGTTCCTCGAGGGCCAGGCACAGCGCGAAGTAGTCGCCGCCCATGCCGCCGTACTCCTCGGGGAACGGCAGGCCGAACAGCCCCATGTCGGCCATGCCCGACACGACTTCGTATGGGAAGGAGTGTTCTTCGTCGTGCTTGGCGGCGACGGGCGCTACCACGCTCTGCGCGAAGTCGCGCACCGTCTTCGCGAGCTGCTCGTAGTGATCGGGCAGTGTGCCGGTGGATAGAAAATCGCTCATGACTGCTCTGCTTTCTCGGTAGCTGTGATCCGGGCCAGCGGTTGGCCCACCTTGACCTGGTCGCCGACGGCGACGAGCAGTTCGACCACACCGTCGACCGGCGCGGTGAGCGAATGCTCCATTTTCATCGCCTCGACCGCGACGACGACGGCGCCTGCATCGACGTGTGCGCCGCCTTCGACGCCGACGGCGACAACGGATCCCGGCATGGGACTGACGAGTTCGGCGTCCCCGCTGTGTTCGTCGTCGGGACGGACGGGCGCTTCCCGCACCTCCTCGACGACCGCGGTGCGGCCGCCCCGCGCCAGCCAGATCTGCCCGTCGGTAGCGGCCACGAGGTAGTCGGTGCGCAGCCCATCGAGCGTCACCACGAGCCGGTCGTCGTCGAGAGTGGCTGTCAGCGTTCGTGGTTCACCTTTTTCCACGACGGCCGTCGCGGCCTGCGGTGTACCGGTCAGGTATACGTGGTCGGTGCGCTCCCCCGCGTGCAGCCGAATGGCCGTCGGTACGCGTTCCCCGATGCGCCAGCCCGATGGCAGCTCCCACAGGTTGCCGACCGGTTCCGGCCAGCCGCGAAGCCATTTGTACGCCGCGGCGGCGATGAGCTCGTCGTCGCCGGGTTGAGCCGCCGCGAAATCCGGTGTGCGCCGGTCCAACAGCCCGGTGTCCAGCCGTCCCGCGATCACATCCGGATCGGCCAGCAGGAAGCGCAGAAACTCGACATTGGTCGTCACGCCCAGCACCGCCGTGTCGGCGAGGGCGCGGTCGAGTGCACGCAGCGCCGCGGGCCGGTCGTCGGCGTGCGCAATCACTTTGGACAGCATCGGGTCGTAGTCGCTGCCGACCGCGGTGCCGCGGGACAGCCCGGAGTCGACGCGGACGCCGGGCCCGTGCGGCTCGACGAGGTCGAGCACGTCGCCGCCCGTCGGGAGGAATCCCCTGGCCGGATCCTCGGCGTAGACACGGGCCTCGACGGCATGGCCGGTCATGGTGATGTCGTCCTGCGCTAGCGGTAGCTTCTCGCCGCCAGCGATACGCACCTGCAGTTCCACAAGGTCGATGCCGGTGACCATTTCGGTGACAGGGTGCTCGACCTGTAGGCGGGTGTTCATCTCCATGAAGAAGAACTCGTCAGGCCGGTCGGCCGAGACGATGAACTCGACGGTGCCCGCTCCGGTGTAGTCCACACTGCGGGCGGTGTCGCAGGCCGCGGCGCCGATGCGGGCCCGCGTCGCGCCGTCCAGCAGCGGTGACGGCGCCTCCTCGATCACCTTCTGGTGCCTGCGCTGCAGGCTGCACTCCCGCTCGCCGAGATGCACGACATTGCCGTAGCCGTCGGCGAGCACCTGCACCTCGATGTGCCTCGGGTTCAACACGAATCGCTCGAGGAACAGGGTGTCGTCACCGAATGCGGCACCCGCCTCGCGGCGCGCACTGGTCAGGGCGGCCTGCAGTCCCGACGGTTCGTGGACGACCCGCATGCCCTTGCCGCCGCCGCCTGCCGACGGCTTCACCAGCACCGGATAACCGACGTCACCGGCCGCGGCGATCAGGTCGTCGTCGGTCAAACCTGGACGCGCGATCCCGGGGACGACGGGCACGCCGAACGCGGACACCGTGGTCTTGGCGGCGATCTTGTCACCCATGGTTCGAATCGCCTTCACCGGCGGCCCGATGAAGGCGATTCCCGCCGCCTCCAGCGCGGCGGCGAATTCGGCATTCTCGGAAAGGAATCCGTAGCCGGGATGAATCGCCTGC
Organism: uncultured Actinomycetota bacterium; assembly: GCA_963813275.1. Taxonomy (GTDB): domain Bacteria; phylum Actinomycetota; class Actinomycetes; order Mycobacteriales; family Mycobacteriaceae; genus Mycobacterium. The sequence continues at coordinate 3,015,164 of CAWEYH010000014.1, forward strand.
GCCCCGGTGCGGCGTGCCGCGGCGACCACCGCTTCGATGTCGAGATAGCTCTGCCGCGCGGGGGCGGGTCCGATGCGGACCGCGACGTCGGCCTCCGCGACGTGCCGCGCGTTGGCGTCGGCATCGCTGAACACCGCGACCGAACGGATGCCCATCGCGCGCAGCGTCCGGATGACGCGCACGGCGATCTCGCCGCGGTTGGCCACCAAAACGGTGTGGAAGGTCATGGCCGTCACATCCTGAAGACGCCGTAGGAGACAGGTTCGACCGGTGCCTGGCCGACGACCGAAAGCGCCAGCCCAAGAACGGTTCTGGTGTCTGCCGGATCGATGACGCCGTCGTCCCAGAGCCGCGCCGTCGAGTAGTACGGATTGCCCTGGCTTTCGTACTGCGCGCGGATCGGGGCCTTGAACTCTTCCTCCTCCTCGGGCGTCATCTCGCCGCGGACGGTGGCCAGTACCGACGCGGCCTGCTCCCCGCCCATCACGGAGATTCTGGCGTTCGGCCACATCCAGAGGAACCGGGGTGAATACGCCCGCCCGCACATCGAGTAGTTACCCGCGCCGTACGACCCGCCGATCACAACGGTCAGCTTGGGTACCCGCGCGCACGCGACGGCGGTCACCATCTTGGCGCCGTGTTTCGCGATGCCGCCCGCCTCGTAGTCGCGGCCCACCATGAAGCCGGAGATGTTCTGCAGGAACAGCAGCGGCACCATCCGCTTGTCGCACAGCTCGATGAAATGCGCACCCTTGAGGGCCGATTCGGAGAACAGCACACCGTTGTTGGCGATGATCCCGACGGGATGACCGTGAATGCGGGCGAAGCCGGTGACCAACGTCGAGCCGTACTCGGCCTTGAACTCGGCGAACTCGCCGCCGTCGACGATGCGGGTGATGACTTCGTGCACGTCATACGGCACTCGGGGGTCGACGGGCACGACTTCGTAGAGCTCGGCCCCCTCGGCCACCGGATCGACCGTCGGCGCCACCTCCCACGGCGGGTCCAGCCGCGGGCCGAGCGTCGAGACGATCCGCCGCACGATGCGCAACGCATCCCGGTCGTCGTGGGCCAGATGGTCGGTGACGCCGGAGACCTTCGAGTGCAGGTCGCCGCCGCCGAGGTCTTCTGCAGTCACCACCTCGCCGGTCGCGGCCTTCACCAGCGGTGGGCCGCCGAGGAAGATCGTGCCCTGGTTGCGGACGATCACGGCTTCGTCGCTCATCGCAGGCACGTACGCTCCGCCCGCGGTACACGAGCCGAGCACGGCGGCGATCTGCGGAATTCCCTTGGCGCTCATGGTCGCCTGGTTGTAGAAGATGCGGCCGAAGTGCTCGCGATCGGGGAAGACTTCGTCCTGTCGCGGCAGGAACGCCCCACCTGAGTCGACCAGATAGATGCACGGCAGCCGGTTCTCCAGCGCGATCTCCTGCGCCCGCAGATGCTTCTTGACCGTAATCGGGTAGTACGTACCACCTTTCACGGTCGCGTCGTTGGCCACGATCATGCATTCGCGCCCGGAGACCCGCCCGATACCGGCGATCATGCCTGCGCCGGGACACTCGTTGTCGTACATGCCGTCGGCGGCGAGCGCCGACACTTCCAGCAGCGGACTGCCCGCATCCAGCAGCCCGTCAACGCGGTCCCTCGGCAGCAGCTTGCCGCGGCTCACGTGGCGCTCGCGCGCCTTAACGGATCCACCGAGTGCGGCGACGGCCATCTTCTCCCGCAGCTGCGCAACCAGCTCCAGATGCTGGTCGCGACTGGACTGAAGCACTGCTGTCATCGGCCCCGCCGTTTCGCTTGAGTTAATGATGACTAACTCGTAGTATGTTAGTCATCATTAACTGAAATGTCCACCAGCGGTATAGGGGGTAGCGCGATGACTCTCCCGGCCTCACAGCCGGCCGCAACGAGCCGCAGCAGGGCCAAGTCCGATCGTCGCGGCCAACTGATCGCCGCCGCAGAACGGCTCGTCGCCGAACGCGGCTTTCTCGCGGTCCGGCTCGAGGACATCGGTTCGGCTGCCGGGGTCAGCGGGCCCGCGATCTACCGGCACTTTCCCAATAAAGAGGCGCTGCTCGTCGAGCTGCTGGTGGGTATCAGCACGCGGCTGCTCGCCGGGGCGACCGCCGTCGTCGCCGACGCGCCCGACGCTCCGGCCGCGTTGGACGGGTTGATCGACTTCCACCTCGACTTCGCGCTGGGCGAGTCCGATCTGATCCGCATCCAGGACCGCGACCTGGATCATCTGCCCGAGCCCGCGAAACGCCAAGTACGCAAGGCGCAACGGCAGTACGTCGAGATCTGGGTCGGTGTTCTTCTGCGCTTGAATCGTGCGGACACTGAGGCCGATGCGCGGTTGATGGCGCACGCCGTCTTCGGCCTGCTGAACTCGACGCCGCACAGCGTCAGGCCCGGCGCAGCCAAATCGGCCGGCCAAGGAAATCCGGGGTCGCGGGCGATCTTGCGGGAGATGACGATCGCGGCCCTGTCCTCGGCCGGCCGAAGCGGCGGCTAGGCGCTAGTACCAGTATCGTCGGCCGCCGACTGCGCGGCCCGTCGCACCGAGTATCCAGAACACCGCCCCGATGACGATCAGCACGATACCGATCGTCCAGAGGATGCTGATGTGGAACAAGAAGCCAAGGATCAGCAGCACCACTCCAAGCGCGATCATGACTACTCCCTTCGATTAGAGGTGAAAGGTGTTGAACTAGTTAACTATTGACTGGGCTGCGGTATGTTGCAGTTGGTCACCTTCGGGTTTGCCCCCGCGTAGTTCAACGGCCCGGCAACGACCGTCAACGCGATGGTGCCCGCTGTGGCGCAATTAGTTGCGTCGGTCTTGAAGTAATCGCGCTGGTAGGCCGCGACCACACCGATCAGCAACCAAACCAATACGATTACGCCGAGAATTCCGCCACCACGCATGCTGGCCTCCTCCTGTTGAGCGCCGATTTGGCGCAGATCAAGTTTTACCCCACGGACAATTTCAGTAAACGCCAAAAACTGATCTTGAATGGTTCAGATGTTCGGCTTGGGCGCAAACGCCGTGTTGAGCCACTCGCCCATGGCTTTGACCAGGACCGCGCGGTTCTCCCGCTTGTCGATCTCGTGTCCGTCGTCGTCGAACAGCAGTTGCTCGACAGTGCGACCAATGGCCCGCAAAGCATCGAACATCTGCTGCGATTCGCTCGGCGGCACGTTGGTGTCGTTGAGTCCGTGCACCAGAAGTAGGGGTGCGGTCAGCGCATGTGCGCGGAGCAAAGGCGAAAGCTGGTCGAGTAGTTCGCGGTCGCCCACCGGGTGGCCGTACTTCGAGTAGGCCGCCGCCGCGATCCACGGCTCGGTGTTGCGGTACCAGGTGTTGAGGTCGCTCATGCCGCAGATGCTGATGCCCGCGGCGAAGAGCTGCGGATGAAATGCCAGCGCCGCCTGGGTCAGGTAGCCCCCGTACGACCAACCGCAGCAAGCGATGCGGTCGGCAGGCGCCAGACCACGCTCGACGAGGAACAGCGCCGCGTCGGCGACGTCGTCGATCGCCGCGAACCGCCGTTCACGGTCGTCGGAGTGCATGAACGAGCGCCCGAAGCCGCCGGAGCCCCGCACGTTCGGGAGGAAGACCGTGATGCCGGCCTCGAGCAGTGGCGGGAAGAATTCGTTGTAACCCGGTCGGCCCTGACCTTCGGGCCCGCCGTGCAGGAACATCATCGCCCCGATCGACTCCACCCCGCTCGGAGGCCGGAACAACCAACCCGTGAAGTCCAAACAATCGCGGGCGGTGACGGTTTCCAGTGTTGGCGCCTCCGACAGCGGTCCGCTGCTCGGCTCGCGGTCGATGCGCTCCCATTCCCTGGTCCTCGGGTCGACGAGTTCGACCGTGCGCGGCTTGTCCGGGCCCTCGACCGTCATCGCCACCATCGAGCCGCCTGCACTGATACTGAGCTCGCTGGCCACCATGCCTGGCAACGGAATCGGATCGTGCAGCGTGAAATCGGCGAACTCGAGAATCTGTAACTCACTGGCGCCGTTGATGTTCCAGAGCAACGCTACCGTCGAGAGATCGTCGCTGACGACGAACTCGTCAAGCGGATATCCCGGACGCTCGGCGACCACTTGATAGGACACGCCATCGGCCGTCGACGTCACCTCGAGGAGTCTCGCGTGGTCGGCGCCATTCTCGCTGCGAATCAACGCGCGGACGTACCCCTTGGTGCTGTTGGGCCCATAGCGCTTCGCCGGGCGGTACAGCTTCGTCTCATCGCCCTCCAGCCCCGCACGCAAACGGCGGGGGCTGTGATCGTCGAGGATGACGCCGATGTCGGTGGTGGAGCCCGGATCGTAAGGCAGCAAGGCGATTTCGGTCAGGCCACGCAGCATGATCAGGTCGCGATACCCGCGCGGTCCCACGCGCACCAATGACGAGCCCGCCCATGCGTCGACAAGCCGCCCGCCGGACCGGCGATCGAGGACGGTCGTCGTCCCGTCGGCGGGGTCGATCAGGCACGAGCTGCCGACGCCGTCGTCACCGGTGAGGATGGCGGCGACGCGTGTGCCATCCCAACCGATCAGCTCGGCGGTGCCCTCCGGCGTTCCGGGCAACCACATGTCGATGCGGCGCGCGGCTCGGTCGTCGGGATCGGTGGTCACGACCCAGATCTGGCTGCGGGTACCGCCGTCGGGCGCCACCTCGCATGCGAGCCAGTGGCCGTCTGCGGAGTGCATGACCCGCAGCACCGGGCCCTCAACGGGCAGTTCGACATCCCGCGATGAGCTCGCCCGCCAGCCGCGCAAGAAACGCTGGACCGCCCGCGGGTAACCACCGTCGTCGACCAGGTGCGCGAACGCCGTCGCGTCCGGCGACAGCGACGCTCCGTAGTTGGTGCGCACCGTCGGCATCATCAATATCAGCTTGCCACGGCCAGTGCGGCTAAGCGCTGTGCTTACGCGCTCGATGCTGTGCACATGCTCGACACAGGTACCCTGCAGCCATGAGGTGGGTATGACCAACACGCCACGAGGTGACGGCCCTGAGCCGACCCAGCCGTTGGGCCCCAGCTACCCGACATACTCGGATCCGGCTTATGCGGCCCAGACCGGGTACAACCCCGGCTACCAGGCCCCGCAGGCCCCCGACCCCACCCGGCAGCTGCCTCTGTACTCCCACTATGGCTACGACCCCTATGCGACGGGCCAGTACGGGACCGGGCAGTACCAGACCGGACAGTACGGGCCGCCGTACCCGCAGGGTGAACTGCCGGAGGAGCCGCCACCGCCCAGGCCTCCCCGCTGGCTGTGGGTGGTGGCCGCCGTCGCGGTGCTTCTCGTCGTCGGCCTGGTGATCGCACTCGTGGTCGCCAACAGCTCGAAGCAGGAGACGGTGGTCGCGCCGCCGCCGATGCCGGAGCCGGGCTCGACGACCACCAGGACGCCGACGACGACGCCGTCGTTGCGGCCGCTCCCCCCGATCGTCCCGGTGCCAACCCCGAGCGCGACGCCACCCAGCGAGTCGGCGACTCCCGGCGATACCGAGACGGTGGTCTACGAGGTGAACGGCACCGGTAGGGCGATCAACATCACCTATGTCGACGTGGGTAACGTGCTGCAAACCGAGTTCAATGTCGTGCTGCCGTGGCGGAAGGAAGTCGAATTGCCCAGCCCCGCAGGGGATTCGGCGAGCGTGACGATCATCAACGTGGGTCGCCAGGTCACCTGCTCCGTGACGATCAGCGGTGTCCAGGTCGAGGCGAACAGCGGCAACGGACTGACGATCTGCACCGCGCTGCGCTAACGGACAGCAGCCCGCTGCGGTTCATGCACCGCCACCATCGCCACCAGGCCGATCGCGAGCACCAACAACATGCCGCCGGTGCCCGCGCGGACCGCGCCGAACCAGTCGATGAACAGAGAAATCAATGTCGGCGCGAGGAAGGACACCGCGCGGCCGGTGGTGGTGTAGAGACCGAACGCGACGCCCTCCTTGCCATGGACCGACATCCTCAGCATCATGGTGCGCGCCGACGACTGCGTCGGCCCGATGAACAGGCACAGCAGTAGCCCACAGACCCAGAAGGCGAGCGGTCCGGACAACGTCATCAGAACGATTCCGACGGCGATCATCGCGGAAAGAGAGCCGATGATCACGGGCTTGGATCCCAACCGGTCGTCGGCCAGACCGCCCAGCAGTGCGCCGATCGCGGCGATCACGCTCGCGCTGATGCCGAACAGCAGCACGTCGGCGGACGAGATGCCGTACGCGCTGACACCCAATACCGCGCCGAATGCGAACACGCCTGCCAGGCCGTCGCGGAACACCGCGCTGGCAAGTAGGTAGTAGACGATGTTGCGGTCCCGGCGCCATTCGCCGACGACCTCGTACCACAGCTTCTTGTAGGCGCCGACGAAGCCGATCGTCTCGCCCCGGTCTTCTGGCGGGGGCTGTGGATGCGGAACCACGATGAATATAGGAAGGGCGAACAGCACGAACCACGCGGCGGCCAACAGCATGGCGGCCCGGACATTCTGGCCGTCCGCGGCAGGTAGCCCCAGCAGTCCGCGGCTGTCGCCCTCGCCGGAGATGAACCCGACATAGACGATGAGCAACAGCAGCACACTGCCGAAATAGCCCATCATCGAACCGAATCCGGAGATCCGGCCCGATGTCGCGGGGGTAGAGAGCTGACGGAGCATGGCGTTGTACGGCACCGTCGAAATCTCGGCACACGCCGATGTGCCCGCCAACAGCACCAGGCCGAGCCACATGTAGTGGTAGTCGTCGCGGATCAGGCTCATCGCCGAGGTCAGCAGCACCACCAGCGCGGTGAGCATGGCCAGTACGCGACGCCGTCGCCACGGCGCGTCGACCCAGATCCCGGTCACCGGGGCGAGGAGGGCCACCACCAGACCGGACAAGGCCAGCGCGCGAAAGAGCCAACTCTGCGGCGTCGTCGCGCTCGGCAGGTCGTCACCGACCGAGCGGGTCAGATACACCGAGAACACGAACGTCACGACGATCGCGTTGACGCCCGTCGCGCCGACGTCCCACAGGCCCCAGGACAGCACTTGCGACCGGACGGTGCTTTGCCGAGGCGGTCGCGGATCGTCCATCGCCGCCCACGATATAGTCCGGCCCATGCCAGTACCCGCACCCAGCCCAGATGCCCGCGCGGTTGTCACAGGTGCCTCGCAGAACATCGGCGAGGCGCTGGCCGTCGAGCTCGCGGCGCGCGGCCATCACCTGATCATCACCGCCCGCCGCGAGGACGTGCTGCGGACATTGGCCGACCGGCTCACCGAGAAGTACGGGGTTGTGGTCGAGGTGCGGCCGGTGGACCTCGCCGACCCGGCCGAGCGGGGCAAGCTGGCCGAGGAGTTGGCCGGACGCAACATCTCGATCCTGTGCGCGAACGCAGGCACCGCGACCTTCGGCCCGGTCGCTGGGCTCGATCCCGCCGACGAGAAGGCACAGGTGCAGCTGAATGTCCTTGGGGTGCACGACCTCGTGCTCGCCGTGCTGCCGGGGATGGTCGCGCGCAAGGCGGGCGGAATTCTGATATCCGGTTCGGCGGCGGGCAATTCACCGATTCCGAACAACGCCACCTACGCGGCGACGAAGGCGTTCGTCAACACGTTCAGCGAGTCACTGCGCGGTGAGCTCAAGCACGACGGCGTGCACGTGACGGTGCTGGCGCCGGGTCCCGTGCGTGAGGCGTTGCCCGCCGAACACGAGCAGACGCTGGTGGAGAAGTTGATACCGGACTTCCTGTGGATCTCGACCGAATACACCGCGAAGCAGTCACTGGATGCGTTGGAGCGCAACAAGATGCGCGTGGTGCCCGGGATCACGTCGAAGGCGATGTCGGTGGCGAGCGGCTACGCCCCCCGCGCGATCGTCAGCCCGATCGTCGGCGCGGTCTACAAGAAGCTCGGCGGCGAGTAGCCGTTAGTCGCGAAACGGAATTCCAGCAGGCCGTTACTCGAACTTTCGCTGCTAATTCCGTTTCGCGGGGAGAGACCTAGCGGCGGCGGCCGGTGCCGAAGATGCTGCGGGTGATCTCGCGGCCGATCACCGTGCCCGCCGAACGCATCGCGCTCTTGAATGCCGGGCTGCTCATCATCTTGTCCAGCATCCCGGGCTCGGTGGCCCGCTTCGCCGTGGCCGTGCCCTCGGCACTGGCCTCACCCTGCGGCGGCACGTAGACGGGCGGCGGCAGATTCGGGTCGGCGGGCGCGGCCTGCTGCTCGGGTGGTGGCGCGAGCCGCGCGTTCAGCCGCTCGTAGGCCGAATCGCGGTCGATCGTCTGGCCGTACTCGGCCTGCAGCGGCGACGCCTGTGCGGCAGCCTTGATCGCATCCGGCCCGATGGTGTCCATCAGCGAGCGCGGGGCGCGCATCCTGGTCCACGCCACCGGCGTCGGGGCGCCCTTCTCGGACAACACGGTGACGATCGCCTCGCCGATGCCCAGCGACGTCAGCGCCGACTCCAGGTCGTACACATCGGTTTTCGGGTACGTGCGGACCGTCTTGGACAGCGCCTTCTGGTCGTCGGGCGTGAATGCGCGCAGGGCGTGCTGGATTCGGGCGCCGAGCTGGCTGAGCACCTCGTTGGGCACGTCGGTCGGCAGCTGCGTGCAGAAGAAGACGCCGACACCCTTGGACCTGATCAGCTTGACGGTCTGCTCGACCTGCTCGAGAAACGCCTTGGACGCATCGGTGAACAGCAGGTGGGCCTCGTCGAAGAAGAACACCAGCTTGGGCTTGTCCACGTCGCCGACCTCGGGCAGCGTGGTGAACAGGTCGGCGAGCACCCACATCAGGAACGTCGAGAACATCACGGGCCTGGCGGCCTGATCGCCGAGTTCGAGCAGGCTGATGACACCGCGGCCCTGCGGGTCGAGCCGCATCAGCGCCTTGGGCTCCAGTTCGGGCTCACCGAAGAACGTGTCGGCGCCCTCGGCCTCGAGGTTGACCAGCGCGCGCAGGATCACGCCTGCGGTCGTCGGCGACACCGCACCGAGGTTCTTCAGCTCGGGCTTGCCCTCGTCGCTGGTGAGGAACTGGATCACCGCCCGCAGATCCTTGAGGTCCAGCAGCGACAGGCCCTTCTGATCGGCCCAGTGGAAGATCAGCCCGAGGGTGGACTCCTGAGTGGGGTTGAGCCCCAAGACCTTTGACAGCAGGATCGGGCCGAAGCTGGAAATGGTGGCGCGCACCGGCACCCCGATCCCCGTTGTGCCGAGCGACAGGAACTCGACCGGAAAGGCGGTCGGCGTCCAGTCGTCGCCGGTGTCCTTGGCGCGCTGCGTCGTCTTGTCGTTGGGCTGACCGGGCCGCGACAGGCCAGACAGGTCGCCCTTGACGTCGGCCATCACCACCGGAACGCCGGCGGCGGACAGCTGCTCGGCGATCACCTGCAGCGACTTCGTCTTACCGGTGCCGGTGGCGCCTGCGACGAGGCCGTGGCGGTTGACGGTGGCCAGCGGGATGCGCACCTGGGCAGTCGGATCGACGGTGCCGTCGACGACGACGGTGCCCAGTTCGAGTGCTTGACCCTCGACGGCGTATCCGGCGGCAATCTGCTGGGCGGGGGTGGCGGTCGACTCGGTCGTCATGGGTCGAACATTACTGTGCAGACGCCCTGCGGTGGGTGTGGTGGGGCACGTGACGGCTGTGGGCCTACTGTTGATCGCTGTGCGTGACGAATTGGTGTGGATCGACTGCGAGATGACGGGCCTGGACCTGAAGTCCGACCGGCTCATCGAGATCGCGGTGCTGGTGACCGACGCAGAGCTCAACATCCTCGGCGATGGCATCGACGTCGTCATCCACGCTCCCGACGAGGCACTGTCCGGGATGATCGACGTCGTCGCCCAGATGCACAGCAGGTCCGGCCTCACCGAGGAGGTGCGGAAGTCGACCATCGACGTCGCCGCCGCCGAGGAAATGGTGCTCGACTACATCCGTTCTCACGTCAAGCAGGCCAAGACAGCTCCCCTGGCCGGCAACTCGATCGCAACCGATCGCGGCTTCATCGCACGCGACATGCCTGCGCTGGACGACTATTTGCACTACCGGATGATCGACGTCAGCTCGATCAAGGAGCTGTGCAGGCGGTGGTATCCGCGGATCTACTTCGGCCAACCGGAGAAGGGCCTGGAGCACCGTGCGCTCGCCGACATCCACGAGTCGATCCGTGAGCTGCAGTATTACCGCCGCACCGCGTTCGTGCCGCCGCCCGGACCGGCGACCAGCGATATCGCAGCGATTTCCGCCGAACTGAGCCCGCCGCGGTCCAACGGAGACCAAATGGATTCGGCCGCCGAGCGCCCGAGCGGCTAGTATCGACGACGCCGCTGATCTGGTCGGTGGCAATGGTGGCTGTAGTTCAGTTGGTAGAGCACCAGGTTGTGATCCTGGCTGTCGCGGGTTCGAGTCCCGTCAGCCACCCCGCAGGTCGGAGGGCGTTTTCGCCCTCCGACCTTTTGCTTGCGTGACGATTTGCAGTTCCAGTCCGCCAGGGAGGTCTGCCGCCCTAGGCTCGGTCAAGATCGAGCCCTGCGGCGAGGAGTGGGCATGAGCAGCATTGCCAGGATCGCCGGGATCACGACCTGTGTCGCCATCGCGATGGCGGGTTGCACGTCGACGTCGTCGACAACGACGGCCGAGTCGGGCACGACGGCCACGGCAGGTTCCGCGCCTGCCTCGCCCGCGCTCAAGCCCATCGACCAGGTAGCGCTTCAGGCCGTTGTGGAAAAGGCCGTCAAGGACATGGGCGTGCCCGGTGCGGTGGTGGCGATTCGCACGCCGCAGGGCAGCTACACCGCGGCGGTCGGTACGACGGAGCTGGGCAAGCAGACACCGCCAGATACGAAGACCCACTTCCGGATCGCCTCGAACTCCAAGACCATGACCGCGGCACTGATCGTGCTCCTCGCTCAGGACGGCAAGCTCAAGTTCAGTGACCCGGTGTCCGCCTATGTTCCAGATGTGCCCAACGGCGACAACATCACCGTCGCCGAGCTGTTGAATATGCGCAGCGGGCTCTACAACTACACCAGCTCGCCGGAATTCTCGGCGACGGCCGACACGGATCCGGCCAAAGTCTGGACGCCGCAAGAGGTTTTGGCGATCGCCTTCGCGCATCCTCCAAACGACCCACCCAACACTACCTACGAGTACAACAACACCAACTATGCGCTGCTCGGGCTGATCGCCGAGAAGGCCGGCGGACGCCCGTTGGCCGAGCAGTTCTCAGACCGGCTCTTCGGACCGCATGCGCTTGCGCAGACGTCGTTGCCTGCCGCGGACGACACTTCGATTCCCGCTCCGTACTCCCACGGTTACATGTACGGGGGTTCGGCGTACGCGATGGTCGACATCCCCTACCCCGACGACATCAAGGCGGACGCCAAGGCCGGAACGCTCAAGCCGACCGACTACACCAACCAGAACCCGTCCTACGCCCACGCGGCCGGCGGCATCATCTCCACAGCGGACAACATCGAAACCTGGATACGGGCGCTGGTGTCGGGCAAGGTCTTCAACGCCGACTACCAACGGCAGTGGCTGGAAAGCGTGCAGCCGGAGGACCCGGGCAACCCCGACGGCCAGAAGTACGGCTATGGCATCTCATACCAACGGTTCAGCCCGACAGCCGCGATGTACTACCACGGCGGCGAGATGCCCGGCTTCAATTCCTTCATGGGCTATGACCCGGACAATGATGTGTCCCTGGTCATTTGGACCAACCTGACGATTTCGCTCGACGACAAGACGACGGCGCAGGCATTGCTGCCGACCATGCTCGACGAGATTTACACCGGTCTGTCGCTGGCTCCCACGCCAGCGCCGACGACGACGAGGTGACCCCGGGCGTTTCGGCGCGTCAGATGTTGGCGTTGCCTGCCCGCCACTGATCCCAGGGGATGTTCCAGTCGCCGAGGCCGTCGGTGCCGGGCAGGATCGAGCCCACTGTGTTGGAGATCTCGACGACGTCGCCGCGCTTGGTGTTGTCGTAGAACCACTGCGCATTGCTGGTACTCACGTTGAGACAACCGTGGCTGACATTGCTGTAGCCCTGGCTGCCCACCGACCACGGCGCCGCGTGAACGAAGATGCCGCTGTAGGAGATCTGGGTGGCGTAGTCCACCTCGGTGCGGTAGCCGTTGGGCGAGTTCGACGGCACACCGTAGGTAGACGAGTCCATGACCATGTGCCCGAACCGGTCGCCGACGATGAAGGTGCCGTTGTTGGTGGGCGTGCTGTTCTTGCCCATCGAGATCGGCATGGTCTTGATGACCTCGCCGTTACGGCGGATCGTCAACGTCTTGGTGTTGTCGTCGGCGGTCGCGATGACCTCGTCGCCGATGGTGAAGTGCGAGGTGACGTTCTCCTGGCCGAACAGCCCGTCGCCGAGGTCGACACCGTAGGTGTTCACGGCGACGTCCACCGACGTGCCCGGCTTCCAGTATTGCGCTGGGCGCCAACGCACTTCGCGGTTGCTTAGCCAGTAGAACGCGCCCTCGACGGGCGGGTTGGTGGTGACGGTGATCGCCCGCTGGGCGGCAAGCCGGTTAGGGATGTTCTCGTCGAAGCGGACCGCGACGGGCTGACCGATGCCGACGACCTCGCCGTCGTTCGGCAGCAGGTAGGGCATCGTCAGGTTCTCCGGCGAGTGCGTCTGGAAGGTCATCTGCTGATCGGTTGCACCGCCGAGGCCCAGCGACTGCGCGTTCAGCGTGTAGCGCGTGTTGTAGCCGAGCGGCTCAGTGGTGTGCCACGTCAGCCCGTCGGGACTCAGCTCGCCGGCCACCGGCGTGCCCTCGTCGTCGTTCACCATCGTGACAGCGCCGAGCACGCCGTCCTCCGCGCCGACAGTCACGGGTTGGTCCACGGTCACCCCGACGGCGCCGTCCTTCACGGACGCGGTGAGCTTGGGCACCAGCAGGTCGCCGAAGGGGGTGCCCTTGTCGGTGATGACCTGGGGCTTCGGCGGAGCCGAGTTGCTGCTGCAGGAGCTGAGGCCGAGGACCAGGGCCGGAACCAGGACGACGGCCATCAAACCGGCGCTAAAACGACGCGGACGGGCCACCGCTTTGACCTGCCACATACCTTGCTCCAACTTGTTACGGGGGCTCAACACGACGCGATTCTTGGCAATAGTCTAAGGGTAAGCTGTGTGTCAGCGCGACTGCGCTGTCGATATCGTCAGGCAGGGGCGCGGAAAGGGATTTCACCCAGCGCTGCGGGGCCTGTTATTGTCGCTGACGCGCGCCGTTAGCTCAGTTGGTAGAGCAGCTGACTCTTAATCAGCGGGTCCGGGGTTCGAAACCCTGACGGCGCACCACCCCATCACCGCAGCTCAGGCGTGGTTTTTGTCTCGGGAAGCGCGTTGTCTGTGGCCGGATTTCGCCGCCAAATCGGCCGAAAACCTTCCACAGAGCCTCCACGCCGCGGGGGCGGACGCGCCACAGCAAACGGGCTCTTCGTGATTGGGAGTGCACCTGTGGTTGGCGGTTAACCGTGCTTGGGGGCCGTGTCGTTGAGGTGAGGTGGGGCCTCGGTGGGTGACGATGCGGCTTCCTACGCCTGCGCTTGACCAACACCACCGAGGTGACCCGTGCCTGAGGCTACTGCCTGTCCGCCGTCTGTTGTTGCCGACACGATCGTGCGCACGATCGAGTTGGGGGTGACGATCACCGATGCCGCTGTCGATGAGAAGGTCACGACGATCTTATGTGCGCCGGCGGCCCGTGACCCGCGGTGCCGGATTGCGGCCGCGACACCATCAGCCGGCCACTGACCGACCTACCCGTCGCCGGATACCCCCTGGTCCTACAGGTCGCCGTGCCGCGCTACCGCTGCCTCACCGCTGAGTGTGGGCGGGCGGTGTTCAACCAGGACCTGGGCAAGCTGGCTGCTGCGCCGCGGTCATCGACGACGCGGCGGTGCGCCCGGTATGTGTTGCGGCGGTTGATGATCGACCGCACGACCGTCTCGACGATCGCCGCGGAGTTGGGTGTGTCCTGCCATACCGTCAGTGCGATCGCGATGCGCGCGACCGCCGACCTGATCGCTGCAGCGGGCTCGGATCGGCTGTCCGGGGTACGGGTGATCGGCGTCGACGAGCACCGCTGGGCACCCGGACGCGTCGGCCCGGCTGGGTTCGTCACGCTGATCATCGACCTCACTCCGACTTAACTATCGGACCGGCCCGGTGCGGCTGCTCGACCTGGTCGACGGACGATCGGCGACCGCGCTGGCGTCGTGGCTGGCCGCCCAACCCGCCTCCTTCGCCCAGGCGGTGGAAGTCATTGCGATGGACGGGTTCGCCGGCTGCAAGACCGCCGCCACCGAGGCCTCCGCTTATCGTAGGTGGTGCACGTCGGACGTCGTCCGGGAAGGGGCCGTGGTGAGGATGAGCACCGTCACCTGGACGCGAGTCATGATGGTTCTGGCCGTCGTGGCGGTCGCGACCGCCGCCGTCGTGGCCGTCATGCGGGTTGTGTTGAATCGCGATGGAGGTTCGGCACCTGCAGTGGCTCCGCTAGAAACATCCGAGCCGGTCCCTGTTACATCCCCTCCGGTTCCGACTGCGGCTGTGGCCCCGCCACCTCCGGGGTTTCCGGACCTGGATGGGTTCACTGACGTGTCGCAGGTTCACGATGTGTCCCGCTACTACCCCTTGGCAACATTTACGAGTCCGACGGGCTTGCAGTGCGCGATGTGGAGCAGCCGCGGAGATACGGCAGCATTCTGCTTCGGTGCCATTCCCGGCCTTGATCATCCCGCAAACCAGGTCTATGCAGGGGACTACACAGCATCTTTCGATCAGAACAAGCCTCCCGACACAGACAAGCTGAACGGGAAGCCCTTGGCATCAGGCGAGAAGGTGATCTTGGGCGCCGGAGGAAACCTGATGGGCGACGACCAGATCACCTGCGGTGTACAAGATCTCACAGTCGCGTGCATGGTGATCAGGGGATTCCGCCAGAGTCACGGCGACGACACCGCCCAACGGCACGGCTTTGTCCTCAGCCCACAAACCAGCTGGACTTTTTAGGCTCGCGGCCCGCGCACGTCACCAAAGAGACGGGCTCGTCGCAGCGATGCCATCGACACCTGGCGCCTCGCCATCGTGACGTGGCGTAACCCAGGGCTTCGCCGACAGCACGCCCGGCGGCCACCTTGGCCGGCTCTGGACATCTGCCATATCACTCGACTCTCTTCCGCGCCCAGAACCTTTCGCCGCGCCAGAACGATGTCATGATCGGCCGGCCCGATTGAGCGAGTCGACCTCCGACAGAGAATTCGTCCAGTACATTGCGTCTACTTGCCGTTTCACAAATCGGTCAAGGGGGATCACATGCCGGAAAAGAAAGCCAAGAAGGTCGCCTCATCGGGGCGCGCGGCTGCATCGAAGAAGACGACACAACGCGCCGCACCGAACAAAACGACGAAACGCGCCGCACCGAAGAAGACGACACAACGACGTCCAGGCAAAGCCAACCGGCCACTAGCGATACCCGAGTGGGAGCTGCTAGAGCTGCCTCGGCCCGTCCGAGGCGACGCCATAAATTTAGGGCCGATTGCCGGGACCGGCTCACCCACCAGCGCGCTGGGTGCGGGGGGCACCGACCTATGCGAAATATCACCTGGCGGTCTTGTTGCCCTGGCTGGCGACACGTTCTCGGGAAACGGTGCCTTCCAGGGAGCGTGGAGCCCATCGATGGGCCTGCATGTCCGGCCGGGCACCCTGAATTGCAGAATCCAGTTCGACTGCTCATTCGGTGGCAATGGCACCCTCTACGCCGAGACCTGGCCTCATGTGCCAGGGGGTAGCCAATTGCCGGCCGGTTCCATTCAGGTCTTCGGCGTCGACTATGCGTTTGTGGCGAGGGTGGCAGACCTCTATCCGCGGGATACGCGTCTGGTACGAATCGACCCCAACGGCGGAGGCTGGGCCACCGTTCCCGGGTCCGTGAGGGATGCCGGTTGGCAGGACTTCAACCAAACACAAATCAGCGGCTACCACGCGCCCGACGGTTGGGTGTACATCGTCGCCGACGGCTTTGCCCGCGATACCAGGGTGTGGCTCTATCGGTGCCCGGCGGCGAACTTTACGGACCGGAACTCATGGCATGCCTGGGGAATGATTGACGGTGGCCCAGACTGGGGTTGGGATGTGGCCCCGACACCGCTGAGCGATGACATCTGGGGCGAGTTGAGTCTGCGCTTGATCGAAGGCAAGGCGGTGTTGTCCGGGTTCAACTGGAGCACAGGGAATGTCGAAGTTCGAGTAGCTGACGACGTGACGCAAGTGTTGGCCCCGTGGACACCAGTTACGGTCATTGCGACGCAACAAACAGTTCCGCAAAACTACGGCGGCTACATCGTTCCTGGCTCTACCCTGGACCAGGCGATCATTCTGGTGAGTCAGTGGCACACCGCGACGGGCAATCCGTACAACGTGCAACAGTTCGTCGCCAATCTCCATCGCTGATACACCGAACCGCGGGATGTTGCGCTGACCGCAGGAACGCGGTTGGATCTGCTGCGGCGAGACACCAAAGTCGGCGGAGCGCGCCGTAAACCAACAGGTTCAGGTAGTGCTAACTCAATATCAGTTTGACGCGCTGGTCAGTTTGTTTTCAACGTCGGTGCTGGCGCCTTCGGCGGATCTACACTGCTGGGCCGGCTGAACCAAGGCGAATACAAGGCTGTGCCAGCCGAGCTCATGAGGTGGGTTAATTCCGGCGGTAGACCGCTTCCCGGCCTGGTCCGGCGCCGTCGGGCCGAAGGCGTGCTCTTCTCCCGAGGAGCCTACGGCGTGGTCGATGCGCCTGCCGACTCCGATATTTCGGAAGTCGAACGAAACGACGAGAGAGCTAACGCGGTTGAGAAGCCCACCGCCGATCACTAGAGATCCCTCTTATGGCGGCCCACAGGTAACGACCTGCTCCATGACCACTCGTTCGCCTTCTAACCCAATCAGTATCTGCGGCTACCGTCCGCTAACGCTTCCGTCCGCCGCCACAGAGCCGGATGTCGTCGCGGTGACCAGCTATAGAAAGCCGCTAACACGAAGCCGCTAACAGCAAGTGGTGAGAAGTTTCTTTATTAATATCAAGGCGGGTGCTCGACGTGTTGGGTCATCCGGTCATCCCACGTTGCCAGGTCCACAGTGTCTTGTGCGCAATGGCCGCCTGCTACGTGAGCGCCGTCAGGTCGTTGTCGACCCAGCCCGCGCCGCCGGTGAAGTAGAGCTCGTGGACGTGGTTGTCGGTGCCGATGAAGAAGACGTGCTTGCTGTTGTCGCCGAGCGGGTAGCCGGTCAGGGCGCTGCCGGGGGTGGGTGGCACCGCGCCGGCCAGGGTGGTCAGGTCGTGGTCGTGCCAGCCCGCGCCTGCGATGTCGAGCTCGTGGACGTGGTTGTCGGTGCCGATGAAGAAGACGTGCTGACTGTTGTCAATGAGCAGCCGGTAGCCGGTCAGATGGGTGGTGGGGGTGGGTGGCACGGCGCCGGCCAGGGTGGTCAGGTTGTTGTCGTGCCAGCCCGCGCCGGCGATGAAGAGCTCGTGGACGTGGTTGTCGGTGCCGATGAAGAACACGTGCTGACTGTCGTCGCCGAGCCGATGACTGGTCAGAGCACTGGTCGGGGTGGGTGGCACGGCGCCGGCCAGGGCGGTCAGGTCGTTGTCGGCCCAGGTCCCGCCGTCGATGAAGAGCTCGTGGACGTGATTGTCGGTCCCGATGAAGAAGACGTGCTGGCTGTTGTCGCCGAGCAAGTGACTGGTCAGGGCGCTGGTGGGCGTCGGTGGTTTGGCGCCAACGCCGGCCAGGGTGGTCAGGTCGTTGTCGGCCCAGCGCCCGTCGCCGGCGATGAAGAGCTCGTGGACGTGGTTGTCGATGGCGATGAAGAAGACGTGCTTGCTGTCGTTGCCGAACCCATGGCCGGCCAGGGCGCTGGTCGGCGTGGGTTGCTTGGCGCGGGCTAGCGAGGTCAGGTCGTTGAAGACCCAGTCCGTGCCGGCGGTGAAGTAGAGCTCGTAGACGTGATTGTCGGTCCCGATGAAGTAGAGGTGCTTGCTGTTGGGGCCGAGCAGAGGGCCGAGCGGGAAGCCAGCCAGGGCGCTGGTGGGGATGGGTGGCACGGCGCCGGCCAGGGTCGTCAGATCGTTGTCGTGCCAGATCCCACCGGCCGCGATGTCGAGCTCGTGGACGTATTTGTCGGTGCCGATGAAGAAGACATGCTGACTGTCGTCGTTGAGCCGGAAGCCGGTCAGGGCGGTGCCTGCTATTGGCAAGGGCGGCCACGCGGTACCGCTGACGTTGACGACAGCTGGGCCGTTCGGGTCGTTGCTGACGATTGTCAGCGTGGCTGACGCGGATCCTCGGTCGGTGGGTTGGAATCGGATCGGGACCGCGACGGAGTCGCCGCCGTCGACGGTGAGGGGGAAGCTGACCACCTCAGGTGTGACGAAGATCGGCGCCGACGAGGCGATGCCGGTAACACTCAGTTGGCATGGCCCACGGTTGTTGATGACGAGGTCGCGGTCGACGAACGTGCCCAGGCGGACCTCGCCGAAGTCTCCGGAGTCGGCGATGATCAGGTTGGCCTTGGGCTCTGGGACAACGCCCGAGACAGCCACGACGTGGGGGCTAGCGGGGTCGTTGCTGAAAATCGTGATCGTGCCCGACAGGGTGCCGTGGGTTGATGGCTGGAAGCGGATGACGACGTCGATCGAATCGCCCGAGTCGATGAGCAGCGGGTAGGAAGAGACGCTCGGCGCCAGGAAATTCGCGGATCCCCTGATGTCGGATATCTGCAGCGGACACGTGCCCGAATTGTTGATCGTGAGCAGTTCGTCGACAAACGAGCCGAGGCAGACGTTTCCGAAGCTGCCGGAATTGGCAATCGCTGTCGCCACAATGCCCGTTCCCAGGATGGCGCTGCCGTCGGGCTGCTGCAGCCCCGTCGCCATGAGGTCCACGACGGGAGCGTTCGGGTCGTTCGTGATGATCCGGATCGTCGCCCGCTCTGGCGGGGATGCGCCGGATGGCGAATAGGCGACCGTGAACTCGATGTGCTCGCCGGCAGCGAGACTGAGTGGCGTCCCCGGGTTCGCGAGCACCGTGAAGCCGGTGGATCCCATGAGGCGCTGCACGCTCGTGATGACAAGGTCCGTGGTGCCGACGTTGAAGACCTGAATCGCCAGGTAGTGCATCGATCCCTTGCAGACGAGTCCAAAAGCGAGGTTTTCTTCGAGGTCGACGGCGATAACTGGACCCGTCGGCTTCACGAAGGAAAATGCGCCGCGGCCAAACGTCGCGGCCCGCAACTCGCCCTCGCGGAACACCAGGTCGAACACGGGCGCGTCGGGGAAGTGAATATCGTCGAGCGCGCTCCAGTTCGCGCCGCCATCGAGGGAGCGCAGCACGCCGAAGTCCGTGCCGGCATAAAGGGTGGTGGGCGTCTCGCTCCCGTCGAGGGCAATGGCGTTGAACGGAAGGTCGACCTGCGGGGAAATATCCGTCCATCCCGTTGCAGCGAGGTTGGTGCGGAATACGTGCCCTCCCGGGAAGCCGCTGAACCCGCCGAGCACGGCATAGATCGTTGTGGCGTCGTTGGGGTCGAATGCGACGCGCGAAACGAAGCGACCCGGGAGGCCGGGCGTGATATCCGTCAGCGTGAACGCGCCGAGCGCGTTCGTCGACACCCAAACCTGTCCTCCGACGGCGACAACCACATTGTTGCCATTGGTCGGCGCGACGTCCACGTCGCTCGCGGCCCCTGGAATCGAGGCCTTCTTCGGCCAAGTCGACCCACTGTCCGTGCTTTGCCAAAGATTCGCGTTGCTGCTCGCGTACACGGTTCCGTTGGTGCTGGGATCGACCGCGACGGCCGCCAGGTACACGTTGGTCTCCGACCCTGGGCCTGTCGAGAATGGAGGCTGGATGTTTGCGTAGCTTTTTCCGTCGTTCGTCGACGCGTCGATGTTTGTGTTGCTTCTCCCGTAGGCGGTTCTCGTCGTCGTCGTGGCGCGCTCATGCGCGACGGCGAAGCCGTCACCGCCGTCGCCCATCCACCAGTCCGGGAAGGCGAAGCCAGAGGGAAGCGGATTGGGCGCGTTGGTGACGATGCCGTTGTCCTGTAGAGCACCGAGCGTCACGCTCGCCGTCGAGTTGACGTCAAGGTCGTAGAACAGCGTGGTCTGCAAGCCGCCTCCGTTGAGAGGCGCGAAGGTGGTACTGCCGCCCGTGGCCCTGAAGAGCCCTCCGTCATTGCCGCAATAGACGTCGGAAAACGGACCGGACTGCGGCACAAACGCCCATGCATGCGTGTCAGCGTGAAGTCCGCCCAACGCCGTGAACGTCTTGCCCGAATCGATGGATTGCGCCTGATTAACGGCTCCGATATAGATGATGTCGCTGATCCCGTCGCCAGGTGAGGCGGGATCGACGGCCATGTGAAAGCTATATCCGCCCTGCGTGTTCACCGGCATGCCGGAGCCCGGCGGAATACCCGCGTTGTGAGGCGTCTGCAGTGTCCAGGATGTACCTTGATTAGTGCTCATGAAGATGCCGACGGGATCGGGCGCGTCGGTCGCTTGCCCGGGCCTGTTGACGGGCCGTCCCTCCACCGTGGCGTACAGCACCTGGATGCCGGCCGCATTGGGCGGAGCGGTTGGTGGCGCCAGCGCGATGACGAACTTCCCGACGCTGCGCGCGGGACCGCCTGACGTGCCTGCGGAGCTGAGTTCGTTCGACACCGCTGTAGTGGCGCCGCTCAGGATCGGTGTCCAGTTCGCCCCGCCATCGTTGGACCGAAACACCCCTTGGCCGGTGACGCCGGCGTACAAGATGCGGTTGTTGGCCGGCGAGGTCGGGTCCATCACCAGTGAGCGCACATCCCCGCCAGGCAAGGCACCTCGCGTCCAGTTCAACCCGCCATCGAGGGAGAAGAACACACCGGCGTCGCATGCGAGATACACGACGAGGTGGTTCGCCGGATCGACGATGACGACGTTGATGATCCGGTTGAAGAACTGGTTGGCATTGCTCGGTGCGCTCGACGGATACCCCGAGCCGAGTCGCACCCAACTCCCGCCGCTGTCCGTCGACTTGAACAGCCCGGCCGGCGGTTGAGTCGCTGCCCCCGAGAACTGTGAGCCGTCGCGGTTGCTGGTTCCCACGTAGATGATGCTGGGATCGACCGGATCGATCGCGATCCCGCCCGGCTCACCTATGCCGAGCGAGGGCGCCCGGTCGAAGAGCGGTGTCCAAATCGGCGTCGTCGCACCGCCGTTGCGTGTCAACCACACGCCGCCCCAGGCCGTGCCGATGTAGATGATGTTGGAGTTGTTCGGATGAACCGCGATCGCGGTGACCTGGCCGTTGGCGTCGACACCGTTTTGGCCGTTCTTGATCGGGCTAGGCCCGATCGGCGTCCAGACCGTTCCATTGAGGCTCATTGGTCAGGCCCGTGCTCGTCCGGATGAGCCTGATCGGGAAGCTGAGCTTCACCGGAAGGCTGATCGCCGACCACCGGGTCCATGGAGGACCTCACGACGACGCCGGGCATTCGATGCCATTGCTCGCGGGCCAGCGCGTAGAGCTCCGGTGTCGGTGTTAGACCTCCGGCGAACCTCTCGATGTCGCCGACGGCGAGTCGGCGTCTCTCGAGCTCGCCTCCGGCGAATCGGCGTCTCTCGATCTCCAGGTGCTCCGCGGGGTAGTCCCACTCCTCGTACTCGCGATGGATCTTTGCCGGGTCGGCGTCCGGACTGCCCAGCCTCGGCCGCCGCGCCACCTTCTTTGGGGCCGCTGGGGCCTTCTTCGGCGGCGCAGCCTTCTTGGCCGGTGCCGGGGCCTTGCGGGCGACGGGAGTCTTCTTGGCGGTAGTCTTCTTGGCGGGAGACTTCTTGGCGGGAGTCTTCTTGGCGGGGGCCTTCACGGCCTTCTTGGCTGGAGTCTTCTTGGCGACCATGGTGCCTCCCTCTTTCGCCTATAACAGCGCCTTCGCTGACACGCGCATGGCATTGCGCTCAACTGTCGCGGGCTGGAATAACTCAAAACCCCCGCGCCATGCGATCACCCGCCACACCTCGGTGAGCGTTCGCCGACTGTATCGCAATCCCCCAGTTCACTTGGACAACTTTGACATTCCCAGACTGCCGGGCGTTGGTCACGAGTAGTGCACTACCTCAAGGCGGTCAGTCTGCCTTACCTCACCATGTCGGCAGTGTGGGACTGTCACGGTGCGGCCGTTCTGGCGTAACGATCCGAGCCGACCAGCAGGGCCGACTCGCTGCGCGTCATCGAGGAGCACACACTCACCGCCGCCGAGCCCCCACCGCCCGACGGCAGCAGATCGTGGGATCCGACCACTGCTCCTCCCGTGTCCGTCAATTGAACGTCAGGGTTGTCCCAAGTCACTGCCATACCAAGCGACATCAAATACCCCTGGCTGTACAGGTAGGCGTCCGGCTGCAGCCAGACGCCGGATGGGATGGGCAAACATGGCAGAGATTCTTGGCCCCTATCGGCGCGCTCACGGAAACGTCGGAGCCGCAGCAGGATGAGCTGAATCAGAGCCCAAAATGACAGCGGCACTTCCCGCAGGATGTGCTGCAACGCCTTCCATATCCCGAGCAGAAAGTCCAAAACGTCCCCCTGACCAGTTGTGGGGCAGATCTTGCTGTGCAGCCGTGCTACTTGAGCACCGGAGGCCCAACCTCCTCGCGCTCAAAACCGTTGAAGCAGCGTGTATCTGGATCGTGATCGGTGTAAGCACCTTCGTTCGATGCGACGTCCATTACTCGCGGCCTCCCCCATGTGAACTAAAGGACTGCTACGAGGTGCAATGCATCGGAATTACGCGACTCCTCCCCGTACGTGTAGAACATGCGTCATTTGATGTCCCCCGCTGCCTTGCATTGCGCGCCACGATTGTCGACGAGAGGAGGTTCGGCCAATTGCACACAGACACTTGTCTTCTCGCCAGTTGGCGGCGCAGCTAGCGGGATCAGCGCCGAAATTGCAGCGCCGAGTACCTGCGTGTTGTCCTCACCAAGTCCGGTTCGGCTTTCTTACTACCCCGCCAAGCCGATGTGGCGCTTCCTTTCCCAACGTGCGACCAGTGCCAACACAATCGAAGTGATGAACAAGGCGGCGACGATGGCCCACTCCAGGGCGCCGCTGCCCTGGTCGGGATCGACGCCGAAAAGAACCTCGATCCATTCACGTGTGATGACAGTCAATATGGCCAGTCCAGCTGCGAACGTTGCCAGAGCAACTTCGATCCAGAATCGAATGTGCGGATTCACGGTTTTCGGCCCCCTTTATCCGAAGGTACTGTCCGGCAGGTCCGGATCTTACGCGTAGCACTTGTTGTTGTTTGGCGAAACCAATTTTCTTCGTACAGTAGACATCGTGCTGGCACACATTAAGCCCCTTCGGTGATCCGCATGCACCCAGGTTTGCGGATGCTCGCCGACACCGTCCCGAGCCGGCCAGCCGGTGATCTCGACGACGAGGCGCTGCTGGTGAAGGCGCAGGGCTCGAAACGGTTTGACCTCACCGTGGTGGAGATGCTTCTGACCGCGCCCCGGATGCTGCGTATCACCTTGTCCGGAGCTGGGATTGAGACAATGAGCTGGCAACCGGCCCAGGATCTGACCCTGATGGTCGCACGTGTGGCCGGCCGCGACATCCGTCGTCGCTACACCATCGCCGCACAAGCGCACGACGCGGTACAGCTCGACGTATTTCTGCACGGTCACGGCATTGGCACCGCCTGGGCGAGGGCACTGCGACCCGGCGATACAGTCAGCGCCATCGGTCCCAGGGGTAGGCTGCTGCTGAACCCAGACGCCGACTGGCACGTGCTCATCGGCGACGAAACTTCCCTGCCAGGGATTCAGGCCATGCTTGCTGCCACCGACGCGCCGGCCCAGGTTCTCGTCGAAGTGGACGACCCCGCTGAATGGCAAGCTTACGGTCAGCGCGGCCGGGCTCAGACGCGCTGGACCTGGCTTCCGCGGGGCAGATCATTGACTGGGGATCCTGTCGTGTCGCTACCCCGCGACGGTGACGGCCACGCCTACGTGTCCGGCGACGTGGGCCGGGTGTCGGCCTGGTGCGACAAACTCGAACGCCTCGGCCTCGACCCATCTGCCATCTCTCACAAGGCATATTGGGGCACTGGGCGGGTCAATGCCACCCACGGTGAGCCTCTCCTATAGGTCGCGCGTGCGCCGGCATCATCGGCGACGAGTGATCGAGTTCGGAACGGGTGAGATGAATGCGCATTCCGAACCCCGATTCCTGGTAATAAGTAGGCCAGCTTCATATTCGGTACGCCGTCACTGGCATTGCAGTTGGCAGTGTCGTGCTTGCACTCGCTACGGGTTGCTCCCGTGGCAATGCAGCGCGGACAGCCGTAAGCGAAAGCGCGCGGGCAACGGAGGCTCCGATTGCGGGCGCCACGTCTACGGTGCCGCCCGATGCCGCTTCCACAGTCGACTTCGCAACAGTCTCCAAGCTGATGAACGATGCGATTGCGGCACATCAGCTGCCAGGCGCTGTGGTGGTGGTCTGCCGAGGGTCGCGTAGACCTCCGTGTGGTGGACGGAACGATTCGGTGATCCTCCCGCTGCCCCGTCCAAGGCCAGCATGGCGCAGTAGATCGTGTCACGTCCACACCGACACCCCAGACACCAGCCAACATCGGTGACACCATTACAGATAACACTGTCCCCCGCAACGAAACCCAACTCCGAGAACCCCGTGGGTAACAGTCCTACACCCCTCAACCGGCTACAGATAACGCCTCGTTGTTCTGGCCCAGCATCAGCTATCTTCCATCGAACCTTCGGTGCTAAACCACGGAAATGCCAACAGTTTGCAGAAGGCCACGTCCACTGAAACCGGACACTCACGTCTAAACATGTTGGACCCCAACACATTTCATCTGTTCGATGGATAGTCGTCTCATTATCCACGAAATGTTGCCGGGCGACCTCGAAGAACTCGATGCAGCGACGGCGGGATCGATATCGCTAGCGGCTTACGCCGATACGACTACGACTTAGGCCAAGTTCCGTCGTCGGCAAGCGGTGCGTCTTCTGGCGTATCGAACCGCCAACCGCATTCATGCCAACGTCGCCTACACCCTAATGGGCCCCGGCAACGTCGTCCGTCGGATGAATCTGTTCGGATTACGCTGACTCGCTGATTGACGCGGAGTCGACGGGCGCGCTCCGACGCGCTCGCGCTGCGCCCCTTCTGGGTCACCGCACAAAGGCGCTCTTGCGCGCACGCGTGTGTGTGCGCCGGACGCGCGGCCGAAGCATCGGTGAGATAGTCCATCGCACCGTCGTTGGAGCTGTGCGGCGACGGACACCGCGGCGACGGTGCGCCGCGGCTTCCGCGCGATGGAGCCTGAGGATCGCCCCTATGCATCGGGGACGTCCAGCGTGTAGTTGGGGATAATTGCGTCGAGTTGAGGCGGTCGCGCACGACGTCTGCGGGATAGCGTTGCCACGGAGGAAGCACCTGTGGGTATTCGACGGCGCCTCGGTTGCATCAGTAATCAGCAAATTTGCTGCGGAGCTCTCAGTCGAGGGGACGTTTTTGCACCTCAAATGGCAGCCGACTAACCGGAATCGTCGGGTCGCGACCGGCAACCTTCGGCACCCAAAACGCCGCGCTAACAGGGCTTTTACCCGCGTATAGGAAGCTTCCGGTGTCGGCCGGACCCGCTGATGGGTAATCAGCGGGTCCGGGGGTTCGAAACCCTGACGGCGCACCACAAACGGTCGACGGGCGGAGGTTTGCGAAAGCCAGCGTTAGACCCCAACAGCAGTTTTGGCCATTGCAAGTGGCTTGCCGTCACTGTCCCGTTGACAGCCGTACGGCGCGCCGCGACAGTGAAGGCATGGCAGATCAGCGGTCGATGTGGGGCAAGCGGACCTTAGTCGACCGAATCGGTGGCGCCGTCTACGACTACGCGGTGGAACGTGAATTGCTGGCCAGGCCCGCCGGACTCGCGTTGTGGGGTACAGACACTCGCGTGCTCTACGACACCATCCGTCTCATCGGCGACCTGCCCGACGGCTCGGCGGTCCTCGACGTCCCGTGCGGCGGCGGGCTGGCACTGCGCGGCCTGCGTTCCGACCAGCGCGTGCGCTACGTCGCCGCCGACATCTCTACCGACATGCTCACCCGCGCCCGCCGTCGGGGCGCCGCCCTCGGCCGGTACGACATTGAATTCATCGAAGCCGACATCGAGCGGATGCCGTTCGACGACAAGGAGTTCGACCTGTGCGTGTCCTTCAACGGCCTGCACTGTCTTCCCGACCCGGCCGCCGCTGTGCGTGAAATCACCCGCTGCCTCAAGCCGGGCGGCCGGTTGGTCGGCGACTCGGTTGTGCGCGGTGCCGGGTTGCGTCAGGACCTGGCGTTCCGCGCCTTTCGCCGCGCAGGTGCCTTCGGCGCCGGCGGCACCGTCGATGAACTACACCACTGGCTCACCGACGCCGGACTGACAGTCGATCGCCTTCAACCGTCCGGCGCTGTAGCACTCTTCACCGCGACAGCCGCGCGCTGACGACCGTTACACCGCAGCTTATTTCGCGTAAACGCAGAGCAGGTGGTTAAGCAGGTGTCGCTTCGACGACGCTGAACGGTGAGGCGGTTTGCACTACCCGCGTCATCCGAAATCCAGCTTGTCCAAGCAGGTCTCGGTATTCCGCGGCGGCGCGTTCGCGGCCATTCGCCTGCAGCAGCATCTCGAGGTCCACCCACTTACCGGCGAAGTCGCGGTGGTGCTCGGGCAGAACCATCTCCACCAGCATCAGCGTCGCATCGGCGCCGGTGGCTGCGCGAACGGTACGGAGGATCGCCACGGCTTGCCCATCGGGCCAGTCGTGGATGACGTTTTTGAGGACATAGGCGTCGCCGCCGGACGGAACACTGTCGAAGAACGATCCACCCTCGACGCGGACCCGGTCTTCGACTCCCCGCTGCCGCAGTAGCGCGGACGCCTCGGCGACGACTTCAGGCTGGTCGAAGAGCACCCCCCGCGCGTTCGGTTCCGCCGACAAGATCTCGGATAGCAGCCCCCCCTGCCCTCCGCCGACATCGACGATCGTGCGGTAGAGACCGAAGTCGTAACCGGCAACGATAGCGACCGCCGCCAGGTCGGAGACGGTGGTCATGGCGTCGTGGAGGATCTTCGCGAGCTCGGGTTCGTCCCTGAGATATTCGAATGCTTCTTTCCCGCGCAGCTGTGGAAGGACCGCCCTGCCGGACTTGATCGACTCAACCAGCAGACTCCAATGTTCCCGGTGTTGCGGCGAACCGACTACGCGCGCCCACCCGTACATCGAGAACCGTGCGTCCGAGCGCAGGGCGTTAGCGAGAGCGTTCAGGTCATAGCGGCCGTCGCGCCGCTGGCGAAATACGCCACGACTGATCAACGCCCGCATCAGTCGCCCGAGGGCATCGGGGTCCGCGCCGACGCGGTCTGCCAAATCATCCAAGGACAATGCACCTTGCGTGAGGGTGTCGGCGATGCCCAGTTCGGCGGCCACCTGGATGGCCTGCGCTACAAATGCTCCGGTAACCAGCTCGAACATCACCGCCGCCGCGGGGGCCGACCGTTGATGAAGTCGATAGAGATGGTGGCGAAAACGCTCGACGATACGGGCCACTTTGGCGGGTGGAATTTTGACCTCTGTTGGCATCATGTCTCTCCCACCTTTACCGACGAGCCACCGAGCCAGCCGTGTCCGCGCCGCGCGCTCCTTGGGGAAGCAATTCTCGAGCGAAGGCCCGGCGCAGCTTGCCCGACAGTGTCTTCGGCAAGGTTCCGGCGGGGAACACTCGTACGTCGCGCGGCGCGTGCCCCACTTGGCGGGTTACCCGGGCTGTGATCTCGCGGCTGATTCGCAGGCACGCGTCCTCGTCCTCCGGGTTACGCACTTCGGCGAGCACTGCGAAGCCCTCTCGCTCGGCGTCGACACGCAGTGCGATCACGCAGCCCTTGCGCACACCGTCGACGTTCTCGGCCGCACGCTCGATATCGTGGGGATACAGGTTGTTCCCGGCCACCACGATGAGGTCCTTCGTACGGCCGCAGACGTAAAGCCGCCCCTCCTCGTCGAGGTAACCCAGGTCGCCGCTGTCGAACCAGCCATCTTGGCGGACGAACGGAATGACGCCATCCAACGTTAGATAACTGCGGGCGACGGTAGGACCGCGAAGTTCGATGGAGCCAATCTCGCGCGGCCCCTGCACCGACCCCTCGCGGACGATCCGCACCTCCATGCCTTTGACCGGGAAGCCCACGCAGACAATCTGCTGCGCCATGTCGCGGTGCTCCGGCATCGCACGGGCGTAGTGGGCCGCGGCGATGGCGTCGCGTGAGACCAGGTCGAAGATCGGCGGGTCGTAGACTGCGCCGAACGACACCGCCAACGTTGTTTCGGCCAGCCCGTAGACCGGCATCGGGGCGCTGGGCCGCAGGCCGAAACGAGCACCCACCGCCGCGAACTCCTTCAGGTCGCGGTGATCGATCGGTTCGGCGCCATTGCCCGCCACCCGCAGCGACGAGAGGTCAATCGCGGCCGGGTCGGCCCGCTCCAGAACGCGGGCCAGGATCGAGTACGCAAAGTTGGGTCCCGAGGTGATCGTCGCTCGATGTTTCGTGATGAGCTCGGCCCATACGATCGGCCGCCGCAGGAACTGATCGGGCGTGATCACAACGGCTTCGGCACCCAATTGCATTGGCACGCAGAGAAAGCCGATCATGCCCATATCGTGGGACAGCGGCAGCCAACTCAGGGATACCTCCCGGTCGACGTGGACGTCCAATCCTGCGCACATCGCCACGGTGTTCGCGGCGAAGTTGCCATGGCTGATCTCCACCGCCTTCGGTATGCCGGTCGATCCCGAGGTGAGCTGCCGCATCGCGATATCCGCCTCGTCGGCGTCGTCGGGCTCGACCGCCTCGGCGCCGCGCAAAGACTCGACCGTGCAGACGGCCAGATTGTGGGCCGCCAGATGATCCTGGGCGATCAGGAAGGGCTCCCCGACGACGACCAGGTCTGCACGAATCATCAGGATCGCCCGCACGGTGTCGGCGAGCCAGACGGCCAGGTCCGTGCGCGGTGTCGGCTGCTGCAGCATCGTCAGGGCGGCGCGGCGCAGCCAGATCGCCTGGGCGAGAGGTGCGACATCCCCGGCGTCGGCAGCCAGCACCGCGACCGAGCAGTGGCGGCCAATTCCCCTGGCGGCCAGGCCTCCGGCCATCCGTTTCGCCTGTTCGTGGACTTCGCGCCATGTCAACCGCACGGGATCGGCGAGTGTGCCGACGGTCAGACAGTGCGACGACGATGCCGCAGAGGCAAGTATGTCGCGGGTCAGGATGCTCATGGATCAGCGGCTTTCCACACCAGTTCGACGGCTATCACCCGATCACGCCGGCCGGATCGAGCCGCTGCACCACGAAGTCGACGAGATCGCCGACGCTGTGGATATTCGGCAGCACCTCGGCGACGGTGATGTCCTCCAGTCGGGGATATTCCGTCCGCAGCCGATCGATGAGGCGAAGTTGCAGCAGCGAGTCGTAGCCCAGGTCGTCAGCGAGCAGGCTGGACCGGGCAAGCTCGGCGACCGAATAGCCACCGACATCAGCGATCATCGCCAGGACCGCGCCCTCGTCGCCGGCCGGCGCGCGCGACGGCTTTTCTCGGGGGTCCCCGGGCGCGACCACCGCGGGCTGGGTCGTCGGCGCCACAGTCACGACCCCGCCGTCGAACCAGAACCGACTGGAGGTGTCGAAGACGTAAGGCGGAATCCGGTGCAGCCGGCCGGCCGGCCGGCCGTACAACGGCGACAGGTCGGGCGAGAACCCGTCGCGCAGCACCGTCGCAGCGACGCCCAGCAGCTCCGTTCCATCGGAATCCGGTCCACCGCACATTGTCAGCGACCGGGTCTGCGGCGGCAGGCCGCA
Organism: uncultured Actinomycetota bacterium; assembly: GCA_963813275.1. Lineage (GTDB taxonomy): Bacteria > Actinomycetota > Actinomycetes > Mycobacteriales > Mycobacteriaceae > Mycobacterium. The sequence continues at coordinate 3,045,186 of CAWEYH010000014.1, forward strand.
CTGCCGGGCGAGCTTGAGAAGCGTGGACCGCGGACCGGCCTCGGTGACGTAATCGGCACTTGCCGCACTCCGGGCTGCCCGGACCGCGTCGAAAAACCTTACCGGCGAACAGATCTGGTTGGACCAGTAGTCGGCGTCCATTTCGTGGCCCTCGATTCCTCTGCCGAGCACCGTAGAGAAGAGTGGGAAGTCCGAGGGAGCCGGCGCGAGCCCCGACAGTTCGCGCCGGAATTCCGCCACGATAGGCTCCATCAGCGGCGAGTGAAATGCATGAGACACCGTCAGGTTCACCGCTCTGCCGCCCTGCCCGCGAATCGCGGTGTGGGCCCGCGCCACCGCGTCGGCGGCACCCGAGATGGCCACCGAGCGTGGTCCGTTGACCGCTGCGATCGCGCACCCAGGCTCGTCGGCGATCAATGCCTCGGCCTCCTCGACGCCGAGGTCGACCGCGATCATCGCCCCACCGGAGGGCAACGAGCCCATCAGCCGTCCCCTGACCGCGGCGATCCTGGCCGCATCGTCGACCGACAGCACGCCAGCGAGGCAAGCGGCAGCGAGTTCGCCGACGCTGTGGCCGATACCGCAGACGGGACGAATTCCACTCTGCAGCAATGTCTTTCCCAGTGCATAGGAAACCGCGAACAACGCCGGCTGCGCGAGGGTCGTGTGATCGAGGACGGGATCGTCGCCGAAGATCGCCGCTAACACGCCCGAAGGCAGGTGCGGGTCCAGGGCGGCCGCCGCGGCATCCAGATGTTCCCGGTACACGGGATTGGCGTCGTAGAGCGGCCGCGTCATGCCTTGGTACTGGGTCCCCTGCCCAGAGCACAAAAGCCCGACTGCGGCCGGGACCTTGCGCATCGGGGCGGACGACGCCAGGTCGGCACACGCGCCAGCGAGAAAGTCCCGCAGCCCATCGACAAGCGTGCCGCGGTTACCTTGCAGCACAAGGCGATACCGATGCGATCGCTTCACGACATTCGTGGTGCGGCACCAGGAGGCCAACCGCTGATCGTCGAGGTCATTCAGCGCGGTGGCCATCGAATCGACGTTGCGCCGCAGCGCCTGCTCGGACGGCCCCGACACGGTGAGCACCCCGGTCGTACCGCCCGTCGGCGGCTCGTGCGACGGCGCCGACTCCAACACCACGTGTGCATTGCTACCCCCAAGCCCAAATGAGCTCACCCCGCCGAGTGCGTTGGCTGGCAGCGGCTCTGGGCTCTCTGCCAGCCGCAGCCCCTGGGCCTCGAGCCGCAGAGCGGGATTCTCGGTGTCGCCGAACAACGTCGCGGGTAGCACCCCGCGATGCAGTGCGAGGCACGCCTTGACGAAGGCCGCGATGCCCGCGCTGCCTTCGGTGTGGCCGATATTTCCCTTGACCGAACCCAGCAGGCACAACTCCCCGCGGCGCGTCTTGTGGATGTCGCCGAGCGCATTGGCCTCGATCATGTCGCCGAGAACCGTTCCAGTGCCGTGTGCTTCGACGAAATCGATCTGTCCGGGCTCGACCTCTGCAAGGCTGAGCGCGCGGCGCATCAGCTCCACCTGGGACCGGCGGTTGGGGGCGGTTATCCCGTTGCTCCGGCCATCGTGGTTCGCGACCGAGCTCTTCACGACGGCGTAGATCGGCTGGCCGTCGGCAACCGCGTCATCCAGTCGGCGCAGAGCCACCGCGGCCACGCCCTTCACCCCGGCCGATGCCGTCGGCGCACTGCCCGAACGGTTTGCAGCGACCATCTGGCGCGGAGAGCCCGGCCTGGGTGTAAAAGATCGAAAGCGCGGGTGTCAGAAGCAGATTCGCACCGGCGGCGATGACAGTGTCGGATTCCCCGGAGCGCAGCGCAGCACAACCTTGGTGCACGGCCATCAAGGATGACGAGCAGGCGGAATCGATGGCCATGCTCGGTCCGGTGAGGTTCAGGTGGTATGAGATGCGGTTGGCCGTCATAAAGTAGCCGCTGCCCGCGCCACGAAATGGGGTGAGCCCCGCGAAGTCCTGCATCTGAAGGCTGCTCCACTCGCTGGACATCATTCCGACGAAAACCCCGGTTGGCGTGCCGGCCAGCGACCTGGGATCGATTCCGGCATCTTCCAGGGCACGCCACGACGCCTGCAGCAGCAGTCGCTGCTGCGGGTCGAGCGCCACCGCCTCGATGGGCGCGATGCCGAAAAAGTCGTTGTCGAATGCGTCGACGTCGTCGATGAAATGGGCGCGTCGGGTGTTCATCGATCCCGCGACACCGTTGGAGTGGTAGTAGGTGTCGATATCCCAACGCTGCGAGGGCACTTCGGTGTCGGTAACGACGCCGTCCATCAGCAGTCGCCAGAACGCGTCCTTGTCGGGCGCCCCCGGGAAGCGGCAGTCGATGCCGACCACGGCGATCGGCGTCACGGCACCACTCGCTCGACAGTCAGATACTCCGCGATGGCACCGATGGTGGCGTAGTCCCACACGATGGTGGTTTCGACGTCGAATCCCTTCTCACACTGCAGGTCCGCGCACAGCCTCATGCCGGCGACGGAGTCGATCCCACAATCGGCCAATGGGGTGTCGACGTCGATCGTCTCCGGCGGAACGTTGAGGTAGCCGGCGACCCTTATGGTCAGCCAGTCGGCAAGTTGCTGATAGTCCGAAGCGTCAGCGGTCACGCGATCGCCACCTCGTAGACCGGTGCCTCGCCGAACGAGATCCGGCGGCGCACGAAATCACTTACGGCCGTGTCGAACCGGGCGCCGCAGGCGAGGGCCGCGCATCTGATCAGCGGCATACCCACCACGATGCCGATTCCCAAGCCGAGCACGAACGTTGCCAAGCTTGCGGCCTGCGCCAGCGGGCCGAATCGCCTAACCGACCTGACCATCACGCCCCACCTACGAAACACCGTGCCGGCAAGAAGATCCGCCGCTGCCAGGCTGGGCACGATGGGCGCCGCGGATTGCGGACACTGCCCCGACTCGGCGATGCATCGCCCCGCGTTGGCGACCCTAGCGAGTTCCGTGTCGCCGACCCCGGCCCGCCCGAACCACAGAAAGGGTTCGCGTCTGCCCGTCAGCAGCCAGTGCAGCGTTGTCACGAGTGAAGTCGGCTGCCGCCGTGTGTCGGTCGCCGCGACCACCTTGACGCTTCGAGCACCCGCGGATTGCAGTAGCCCGGCCATCTCGATCGCCGCCGAGTACCACATGTTTCGGCATGCGATCAGCGACACGACCTCCCGGTTCCGGACCGCCTCGGGATGCGCTTTCACCAGCGACCGGATGGGCAGCGAGGGCGCCAGGTACCACACCTGGTAGGCCAAGATCACCAATTCTTCTGGCTCCGTTTCGAAGCCGCCCACCGGCTCGGTGAGCTCCACGAGCGCCTCCGGATCCACCGCCGCGGGGAACACCCCGAAGAATCGCCGAATCGGCCACGGAAATGGGAAAGCGACGCGCGGTTCGAACTCCACCCAGCGGACGTCCCACCCACTTGCCACCAGCGGAGCGGTCCATGCATCGGCGACCTCGCGCAGCTGTCCGGTCTGCGAATAGAGGTACACGACCGCACGAGGGGGATGCTGCTGCTCGGTCGCTGACGGCTCGGATACCGGGGTCATGGCTGGGTTTCCGACGCACCAGCCGCTGACACCGCGGTGAGATGCATGAACGAGATGATGAACCGGCCGGACTCCGGGACCATGCACAGCAGTGTGTCGCCTTCCTTGATCAGGCCTTCGGTCATCATCTCGTCGAGGATGACGAAAATGGCTGCGCTGCCGATGTTTCCGACTCTGGTGAGATTGCTGTACCACATTTCAGGACGGCCCGAGGCGACGTTACGCCGGGACAGCTCGCCCAACACCATGGTTTTCATTCGTTCGCTCGAGTAGTGCACGGGAAACCACGTCACGGTCTTCGGGTCGAATTTGCCCATGGCGAGCAGCCGTTCGTACTCGTCGATTCCGACGCGTACCAGATGCGGCAGCAGAGAGAGCTTCTGCCGAGGGGCGAGCGCACCGTCTTCGGCGGCCGCCGCGGCTGTCGGGTAGTCACCCCAGGTCTTCTCACATGCGTTGTCGTTGCTGCCGAAGAACATGCACGCCTTCTGGGTGTTCGCGTACGACGTCAGCGAGATCCAGTCGATGCGAAGGCTGATCCCCGATGTCGCGGGCGCGCTCTCGACCACCGCGGCACCGGCGCCGTCGGAGAGCATGTAGCGCAGGAACGCCGTTTCCATCGGCAACGACCCGTCGTCGGCGATCGGCCTCATCTCGTCGTAACGGGTGCTCTTGAACCCACGTGAGGCGAACTCGCTGGCGACGCAGATCGCGTTGCGCTTCTCGCCGATCGCCACCTGCAGGTAGGCGTTCTTCAGCGCCATCATCCCGGCACTGCAGATGCCGTGTGCGGTCGCGACCTCGAGCGGGCCATAGCCCAATTCGCCGTGCACCATGCTGCCATGTCCCGGACCGAGCACATCGGGCAGCGTCGTGGCCGCCGTCAGCAGTTCGACGTCGTTGGGGCCCAGTTCGGCGCGTTCGGCGGCGTTACGCACCGCCTCGGCCGCCATCGCCGCATTCGAGATAACGGTTTCTTGATTCTTGTCGATCGCGTAGTGGCGCGTCTTGATTCCGCAATTCGCGAGAATCAGGTCCTTCAGATCGGAGGACGCGCGTCCCGCCTTTCCGATGTAGTCTTCGATTTCGTCGTTAGGAACTGGGTAGCCGGGGAGAAAAGCGCCGGTCGCCGTGATATATGCACTCATGCTGACGTTCCAATGATCGAGTTGTCAACGAGACTGCGCGGGCCGTCATGCCACTTCGGCGATCTTCAAGGCGATGAGATTTTTGAAATCGGAGACTGTGCGCACCCCTGCGATTCGCTCGTCGTCGAGCGAGATGCCGTACTTGTTTTCGACGATTTCTGCGATGCCGAGAACTCCGAGCGAATCGACGCCCAGATCGTCCATCGTGGATTCATCGGTGATCTCGTCGGGTTCGATGCTGTAGTGCGCGCCCAGGTACTCGACGATGTCGCGCTCGACGTCGTTTTCTTGCGCGACAGTTCCCATTTTCCTTCGCCCGACCCCTTGCTCGGCCGGGTCACGAACCACCGGGTTCATGGGCACTGATCCTATCCATTGCTGCAGCTGGCGGTGGGCGTCTCGGCACGATTTATTGACCACGACGACACTTCCACCCACACCGGATACGAGTAGCACTGCCAGCCGGTTCAATCAGTGTCTGACCATTGCCTCCGCGGCGCCGCGTGCGGCCGGCCGGCGGGCGACAGCGCCGCAAACGCCGCCCGGTCAAGATCGAAGAGTCCGACTGGGCCACCAGACTCTGGCACCGAGAAGAGCTGCCACCGCCGGGACGGTGAGGGTGCGCACTATGAACGTATCGATCAGCAGTCCGGCACCAATGGTGAAGCCGATCTGGGCGATTGTGTAAACGGGGCTGGCCAACATAGCCAGCATGGTGACCGCAAAGATAACGCCTGCGGTGGTAATGACTCCACCGGTCGCTCTGAATGCCTTCACGATGCCCGAACGAATTCCTAACGTCGAATTCGCGCGGATTCTCGACATGAACAGCAAGTTGTAGTCGGAACCCACGGCGACAAGCGCGACGAAGGCCACCGGCGGTACCGCCCAGTAGACATCCATGCCGAGCAGACCCTGCCAGAACAGGACGCTGAGGCCCAGCGCTGACAAATACGAAATCACAATGGTGACAATGAGATACAGCGGTGCAATCAGGCCACCGAGTAGCCATGCCAGGATAACGAAGATGAACAGCAGCGCGAACAAGGCGATGATCACAAAGTCTTCGACGACCAGATGATGCAAGTCCCGAAACCCGGCCGCGAGTCCACCGGCTTCCACGCGGCTGCCCTTGAGTGTGGTTTCGGCCAGGGCCGCATTGGTGGAATCGATAACCGCATCGAGACGACCGACGGCATTTCTGTCATATGCGGTGGTGTCACCGAACACCAACAGCCGTGCGGTATGCCCGTCTTTCGATATGAAATAGCTCATTGCCTGCATCAGACGGGGATCCCGAAATGCGCCTTTAGGAACATAGAAACCCGCATCAGTACCGCTCACATTGGTGCTGACCTCGTTGAGGAAGTCGCGTGCCTGGCTCAGGCCGTCGATGAGGTCTTGCATTTGCGGTGAAATCTGCTTGATGCCATTCGAGATCTGACCGACCCCGGATCGGGCAGCGGCCGCGCCGGCAGAGATCTCACCGAGCTTCGTGGTCAGCAGCTTCTGCCCGTCGGTGAGCTTGATAGTTCCGTCCGAGGCGGCAGCCAGCCCGGTCTCGAGCTGGTGCATCCCATCCGAGAGACGATGATTACCGTCCGCCAATTGCCTTGAGCCGACCTTCAGTTGAGTGAGGAGGTAGCGCACCCGGCCAATCGGCGAAGTGTCCTGGGCCAAGATCGCCAACTGGTCGGCCTCCGGGCAGTTGCTGTCCTGTTCACAGGTCACGTCACTGGGGGGAGGAGGAACGAAAATATTCAATTGGGTGAGGATCGGCGTCACCACGGAATCGATGGAATCCGCCATCTCCTGTGAACCATCGGCAAGCCGATCGGCGCCGCCGGAAAGCTCTTTGGATCCGTTCAATGCGGCAGACAGTCCACTACGGAGCTGCTCCATACCGTTCTGGATTCGCCCGGACCCTTCGGCCGCGAGCGCGTTACCCGCACTCAGTTGTCCAAGGCCGTCGGTGAGCCGTTGGATTCCGTCTTCGAGTTGGCCCAATTTGGGTTGATTGTCCGAGATTCCTCGAATTGCAGAGGTCAGTTTGTCGGTGAGCACCCGGACCTGCCCGCCCAGAGTGAATTCTGGAATCGCTTTACCCTCCGGTTGGGTTGGACCCCGCACCTCGCTCACCCCGCGGACTTTTTGAACACTCCTGACAACCGAATTCAGCGCGGCGAAGTCAGCGGAATTCCGTAGATCGTGGTCTGCCTCGATGAGTAGGACGTCGGGCGTGAGTTCACTGGTCTCGTAGTGCCGGGCGATGGCGTCATACCCTTGGTTGCTCGGCGTGGTCGCCGGCTGCATTGACCGCTCGTCGTACCCGTTGGACATCCAGAAGGTCGGTGCTGCCAGCGCGAGAAGGATGGCAAGGCTTGCGGCGAGTACCCAGGCCGGCCGACGGACGATCAGAACACCAACACGCCGCCAGTACCGGGTTGTGGCCGCGTCCCTTGGCTCAACGAATCCTCGGCGTCCGAGGATTGAGAGAAGGGCCGGCACGAGAGTGAGCGCGGCGAGTACGGCGACAATCACACCTATCGAGCACGGCAGGCCAGTGGTTCGAAACAGAACGATCTGAGTCGCCGACATAACCGCGCAACTCGCGGCCACGGTGAGGCCCGAGGCCACGATGATGCCCGATATTTGGGTAGCGGTCGTCACGATGGACTCGTGACTCGACTTGCCTTGCCGACGGCCTTGGTGGTAGCCACTGAGGAGGAATACCGCATAATCGGTGCCCGCCCCGAGAACAATCGCCGCGAGCAGCATCACCGAGAAAATGGATATATCGAGGCCGGCATGCATTCCCAATAACGCGACGATGGGGCGTGAGACGGCGAGCGCCAGACCGACGCTGATCAACGGTACGAGAATTGTGCTGAATCGACGGTAGATACATAACAGCAACACGACGATCATTCCGATGATCACGGCGGTGATCAGGGTGACCGAGTGCTCCTGAGCCGCGATCTCATCACCGATGGTCGGCGCCGGGCCGGTCTGATAAACCGCGAGGCCATCGGGTTTTGGAGTGTGGTCGATCAGTGCACGAACAAAGCTCTGTCCTTCTCGCTGTGTGGCCGAACCCACGCCACCGTAGAACCGCACGGTCGCATACACGGCCTTGCCGTCCTCGCTGGCCGCGATGTGGGCAGTCGCCGGGTCGCTGAGGAGGTCCTGGACCGAATCGATCTGGGACTGTATTGGACCGAAGCTTGGTGACGATCTCGTCGTAGTAGGTGCGGTCCGCATCGTTGAATCCGCGGTCGTCCTCCAGCACGACGTATCCGATTGCCGACGCTTGAGATTCGCCGAACTGAATCCCCATGTTCTTGACCGCGACCAACGACGGCGCCGAGTCAGGCATGAGGGGGCCGGATTTCTGGACGGCCACCTGCTCCAGGCGAGGGGCAACCAGGTTGAGACCGGCCGCCACGATGATCCACAGGCCCAGAACGAGATACGCGTGCCGGCCGACGAGGTCGGTTAGTCGCCCGAGCAACTTGCTCTGCCCATGTCTCATCACATGGCTCCGAACCGCTCCCGCCTGTGACGGGGTCTGGGCGACGGCATGTGTTGCACCTGGCCGGGGCCTATTATCAACCCAGTCTGCCGCCGTGGCGTTCGTCGCCGCCCATGTGGCTCCATCATGGCCATTGTCGCCGACTTCGATTTGATATTCGCAGTGGAACGACGAGGTCAAGGCGGTCTATGCGCTGGCCCGCTACGACGCCGGCCGCGCCGGCTGACCGTCGACATGTCGGACCTCGCCATCGCGCCATAACTCCCAACAAAGGAAGTGCGCATAAACCCGGGGACGGTTCAGCTTCAGATATAGACTCCGGCAATCGCGGGTTGGAAGGGCGATGACGATGGATCCTCTAAGACGCTGGTGATGCTGGTGCCTGGCGAGGTGATGGACACCGGCTGCTGCACCTGGCGGATCGGGTCTGGAGCTCAAACGCTTCCTTTCACCCGGTAATCTGGGTGAATTGACGCTGGGCCCCTTCGGAACTCAGCGCAGCCGGGTAGTGACATGAGCACTTCTCGGGTCCTGATCGTCGGTGCCGGTCCGGCCGGAGCGACGGCGGCACTGCTGCTCGCCGAACACGGAATCGATACCTTCGTCGTCGAACGACGCGCGGCCCCGCCGACCCACCCGGCCGCGCATATGCTCTCCACCCGCACACTCGAGATCTTCCGCGAACTGGGCCTCGAACACGATGTGCGCCGACTCAGCTCGAGGATCTACGAACTGCGTAACATCGTTTATGCAACGAGCCTTGACCGGACCCGAACTGGGCCGGATCACCCTTTACGACCCCGAATCGACTGAAGCCCAATTGCTTCAGACCGTGAGCCCGACTCGGGGTGTGAACCTGTCGCAACACGTACTCGCGTCGCTGCTGTGGGATCAGCTCGAAGCGTGCAAGCGGGTCGAGTTCCAGCGGGGTAGCGTCTACCAGACTCACCGCGAAACCTCCGACGGCGTTGAAGTTCAAGCGACCGGCCCAGACGGCGATGGCGAGTGGGTCGCGACGGGTCGGTATCTGATCGGCGCCGACGGTGCGGGCAGCCATGTCCGGCGCACATGCGGAATCCAGATGCGCGGCCCCGTGCTTCAACACGTGATCAGTGTTCACTTCAGCGCCGACCTTCGCCCCTATCTGTGGTCACGCCGAGCTCCCGTCATCTTGACCTGCACCCCCCGCGCGCTGGGAATCATTATCGTGCACAGCTCACCCGATGACTTCGTCTTCCAGTTTCCCTACTTCCCGCCGGTCCAACGTCTCGAGGACTTTACCGCCGACGATTGTCGGCGCAGAATCCGAGATGCGTTGGGACAGCGCGATTTGGCCGTCGACATCCACTCGGTGCAGAGCTGGGCGATGACGGCGCAGGTCGCCGATCGGTACCGAAAAGGACGCACATTCCTGATCGGCGACGCCGCGCACCGCTTCCCGCCGACCGGCGGTCTCGGACTCAACACCGGCGTGCACGATGCCCACAACCTGGCCTGGAAACTGGCGTGGGAAATTTCTGGGCGTGCCACCGGCTAATCTGCTCGACACCTACGAGACTGAACGCCGACCGGTCGGCATCGCCAACACCGAGCATTCGGTGAAGAACTTCGACGGTCTGAAGGACGTTTACGCCGCGCTCGGATTGCCCCGATCGGGGGCGAGTGCGTTGCAGACTCTGGCCGGGTCCCGACCGATGGCTGCGGCACGCCCAGCGTCACGCCGGATGCTGACCGCCCTCATGGCGGTGGCAATGCAGCGGATTGGCCGGGTGACTTCCCGGGGTCGCATCGGCAGCACGCATCCGGTACAGGGTGCAGGAGGTGATCGCCCGCCAAGGCGGCCACTTCCGAACGTGGGGCCTCGATCTCGGTGTGCACTACGGCCGCGGATTCCTCGACGACGGCGCCGTGTCCGATGACGTCGTGAACATCGAGTTCTATACGCCAATCGTGCGCGTGGGGGGACGACTGCCACACGCGTGGGTCCAGTACCACGGAGAGAGGGTCTCCACGCTCGACCTCCCAGCGCGCGACACGCTGACGATTCTGGCCACGTCGCAGCACAAGTCGGGTTGGCGCGATGCGCAGACGGCGGTTGGATACCCACTGACGGTGATCGGTGTCGACCTCGCGGCGTGCAGCGGGCCGCTGCGTTCGCTGGCGGCAGGACAGGCGCTACTGCTGCGCCCGGATGGTCACATCGCCGCAGTGCTTGACCCATCGGGTAGTGGGTATGCCGATGCGCTCGGTGCCGCACTCGATCAACTAGGTCTGACGGCCACCGTCGAGGAGAGCTATGGACCCACGCATTGACGAAATTGTTCTGCTGACCCACGAGTGGGAGTCGATGCGAGCCTGGTGGGGCGCCCTTCTCGGCGTGGATCCACGCACAGTCGGTCAGGCAACGGCGGTCGTCGAGACACCAGGTCTTCGGGTAGTCATCGAGCACTCCGACATCGCGATGAACGCCAATCCCGAAGTCGCTGGGGTCATTTCGCTCACGGTGTCAGCTCCCTCCGCGATCGCCGCCCTCGACACCTACAAGCGACTCATCGCCGTCGGTTCCCGCCACCACCGCGCCACAAACGACGTCAGCGGAGTGTGTCTTTGGTACCGCGACCCCAATGGCACCGACGTGGCTATCCGCTTGCCGATCGAAGCCGACGCGAACAACCGGCGTGGCCAGGAGATTGATCCGGATCACATCGTCACCCGGCTGCAAGCGGCCGCCGAGTCCACCTAACCCGTGGGCTTGGCGTGCTGTTATTTACGGACCGTGCGGTCGTTCGGCGAAAACTTCGCTAGCCGGGATGGCGGCAGCCAGGCCGGTTGGTCCTGGTCGTCACGGAATCATTGCCCGAATTCGTGAGTCAGCCGTTTGAACCCGCTGGTCTTAGACACCGCAGCGGTCCCGGCGGCCCGCAGGGTTACCTCGACCAGATCCTCGTCCCGGCACTTCTGATCCAGGGCACCGTCGACCTCTACAAGGCCGTGCTCGCGCCGTCTCAAACCGAGTTCTACGGCGACGAACTCGGCAACCTCACCGATCCAAGTGCCGGCGGCAGGTTGACCATCGTTCCCGTGATCGGCGGCTCGGGCCCGCAGAGCTTGGTTCCGCTGCCCTATTCACTCGGCCTGGCGGCGCCGGCGAACAACGCGATCACTGTCCCGATCACTCCCGAACTGACCGACCCGACAACGTATGTCGTTGGCTCGCCGCACCTCACGTTCGACTATTCGGGCATCGGCACCAGCAGCCACGTCTACGCGCAGATCGTCGATACGAAGACCAACCTGGTCGTCGGCAACATCGTCACACCCGTCGACGTCACCCTCGACGGCAGGAGCCGCCAGGCCGAGGTGGACATGGAAGACGTCGTGTGGACCTACACGGACGTCAACAAGGACGACCTCGAACTGCAGATCACCGGATCGGCAACGCCGTACGAGAACTTCACCTCCTACGGAGTGATCAACGTGTCGAACGTGCAACTGACGCTGCCCACCGCAGGCGCTGACGCCCAAGTGGCGCCGGAGGCCTGGCCCGCCATCGCGCTGGCGGCTGTCTGACGCGGCCGCTCGCCGTCACTGCATCCGCAGCAGATCGACCTCTGTCGCGGTGGTGACGCGCTGAGCCGGGATCCCGGCGCGGTCGCACGTCTGCGTGACGATGCTCGCCGAGTCGGCGGTGAAGACGGCGAAGAGCACCTCGTCGGTCGGCACCGCGAGCAGGTTGAGCAGCCGGACCGGTGACCCCTGAGCGGACATCAAGACCGCGCATTCCGTCAACCGCGCCGCCGTGTCGTCGAGCGGCTCGTCCGTCACCGTGGAGTGATACCACTCCACGAGGTAGCAGGGCACGGGAACGCTCATTGATCAAACGCTAACCGTAAATGAACTCGGAGGAATCGGGTGTTTCCCTATGCGTCTGATTGACCGACATGTCGGCCGAGTTCCGCGCGCGAGTGAATTCCGAGCTTGGCGTAGACGCGGGCGAGATTCGATTCCACGGTCTTCGGGCTGATGAACATGGCGGCGGCGATATTGCGGTTGGTCATGCCCGACGCGGCGAGTTCGGCCACCCGCTGTTCGGACGGGCTGAGGGCCACCTTCCGGTGGGCGCCTACGCTGACGCGGCCCAGCTCGGAGCGGGCACGATCCGCCCACAGAGGGGTCCCCAGCTGGTCAAACGTGTGCAGTGCGGCCTGAAGAGTCGCCGCCGACGCGTCTTTCATGCGTTTGCGACGTTGGAGCTGGCCGAGAACGAGCTGAGTGCGCGCGCGTTCGAACGGCATCGCAAGGCGTTCGTGTGCGAGCAGCGCCCGCTCGACTGCCTCGACTGCCTCCGAAATCTCTCCGCGGGCGGCCAACAGCATGCCGCGGCCACGCCCACCCACGGCTATCATCCAATCGCGCTGCAGCCGGTCGCCGTTCCGCTCGAGCGTGGCCACCAGCTGCTCGGCGGGCTCGAGCAGGCCCATCGCGACCATCGCCTCGACTGCATCCGGGATGAACGACGCCGCGATGATCTCCGTCGCGTTGGGTCCCGCCTGCAGCTTGGCCAACAGAGGCGCAACCGCGTCCAGCGTGGCGCGATGGTTGCCGAGCGACACCTCGAGAAAGCCGAGGGCCGTGGCCGGCCATTCACCCAACCTGTCCGAGCCGCACCGCACGCTGGCTGCGCGCGCTTCGTCGATATCGGTGCGCGCCTCATCGACCCGCCCCTGGTAGGCGGCCAACAGCGCACGGCATGTCAGCGCTACTGACAGCGGCAGGTCGCCGCCCATCTGCTGGGCGAGCTGCATCGTGTCCTCGGCAATCAGCGCGGCCCCGGCGAAGTGCCCTCGCCAGATCTCGACCAACGCACCGTGGAATGCGACGAGCATCAGCTCACCGTCCTGGCCGTGCTCGATGCAGCGCCGTCGAAGCGACGTGAATTCGTCGTGAGCCCAATCGAGCTCGCCCGCGCAGGACCGAACGATGGCGTTGTGAACCGTCGGCCGCAGGGCGAACGGGATGTTCGCTCGGTGGTCCTCGAGTTCGAGTGCACGTCGCAGACCGGGCTCGTCGAGACCGTCGCCCCGCAGGAAGCGAACCATCGCCCGCATGCCAAGCGCCTGACTCAACAGGTCTGGCCGCCCGAACTTCTCGGCATGTGTGACCGCATCCTCCACGCGCTCTAGCGATGCGTCCAACCGGCCCAGGTTGAACAACGCGAACGACAATGTGACCAGCATCGGAACCAGCACCGTGGCCTCACCGGCGGCGTCGCCGAGCGCACCCTCCACCAGACCGGCCGCCTCGGGGAAGCTGTCGTCGAGCAGCCTGACGTAGCCGAGCAGACTCACTGCCTGGGCACGAAGCACGCCCGGCCCGAGCTCCGCGATCGCCTCCTCGAGGAGCGTGCGGGCCCGGCCAGACTCCCCGGCATTGAAATGGTGAGCGGCCGACTGGATGCGGCGCTGCGGTGTGCCTCCGCCGAGTCCGATGGCCAAGTCGATGAGTTCGGCCGCCGCGGCAGGCGCCCCTCGGATCCGCGCAGACTCGGCTGCCGAATCGAGCGAGCGAAGCGTCGCCGGGTCACCGGTGACGGATCCCAGGGCCAGGTGCCTGGCTCGCAGTTCGGGTTCTTCGACGACGCCCGCCAGCCGTCGGTGCATCGCCCGACGTTGTTCTGGGGCGGCGTCGTTGTAGACCCCGCGAGCGAATATCGGGTGGCTGAACCGGAGGTGATCGCCGTCGATCAGGACGATTCCGCGACTCTCCGCGTCCTCGAGTTGTGCGACAACGCTATTGAGATCCGCGCCAAGAGCACCCGCAACCAGGCCCACCGTCGGTGCTGCCAGACAGGCCACAGCGAGCAATGCCTCATCGACGTCGGAGTCCTGCCCGCGGGTTTTCGAGCGGATCAAGTCTTTGAGGCTGTCGGGCAAGGAGATGTCTGAGCTGGATTGTCGGCCGTCCACCGCCTTGGCGAGTTCGAGAGCGTAGAACGGGTTGCCGCCGGAGGTCTCCTCGATGCGCACCATCATCGGGCGCGAAAACGAGCGTCCCAGTCGGTTGGAGATAACCGCGTGCAGTGCGCCCACGCTCATGGGAGGAACGGTCATCCGCCGGATCATCTCGGGCCGCGGCAACTGCAGCCATGAACTGGCACTTTCGCTGTCGCCGGTGCGGGCAGTGGCGAGCAGACCGACTGCTCCGGAGAATCGCCGCGCTACAAACGCGACGACAAGTCGGCTGGAGGAATCGAGCCACTGCAGGTCATCAACTGCCACAAGGACTTTGGACCTATCCGCCACGGCGCTGACAACCGACAGGAATGCCGCCGCCACTGCACGCTGGTCGGCCGGGGCAGATTCGGCGCCGGCTCGTAGCAGGACTCGATCCAACGCAGCCCGTTGGGCCCCAGGCAGTTCCGTCAGGACTTCGGGGTCGACGCCGTTCAGCATGTCGGCCAATGAGGCGTAGGCGAGTACCGACTCCGCGGCGACCGGGCGAGCGGCCATCACATGAAAGCCGTGCGCCCGGGCCCGTTCGACGGCGTCCAACCACAGGGTGGTCTTGCCGATGCCAGGCTCCCCCTCCATCACGAGCGCCGCGGGCTCAGCAACCAGGGAGCTCAGGAAGTCGGCAATCGCAGACGCTTGCGGCTCACGGCTGACCACCCGCGCTTGCATGAACTGATGTTGACATCTGGCTACCCGCGGATCCACATCTCAGCAATTCGCTAGGAGGGTTCGCCCGTGTTGTCGATGGTGCCGTGACTGTCGTCGCCGCCGTGACCCGTGAGTGTCTTGACCGCATTGCGGACACCGTCGCGGAATCCCTGCACGCCGTCACGGATTCCGTCGCGCACTGCGCTGAGACCTGCGCCGCTGCCACTTTGGCTCGCGGAGTGCCCGCCCAACGGCCGAGGACCGTGCTTGTCGCCATCGGCTGGACCCGTGCCACCGTCATCGGCCATCACGTTCTTATTGGTTTTTTCGTCAGGATGTTGGACTTCCGTGGGGTCCTCGGCGACCTGGATGCCTTCGATCGCCTGCGGGCTCGGGGCGGCGTTGACGTCGAAGGTCACGGTCCGCTGGTTCGCAGGCGCCGAGTAGCTCGTCGACACCTGCGGCTGTGGACTGACGGCCCCGCGTAGGACCTGCGTCAGCCCGATCGCGAGGGAAGCAGGCCCAGGCTGTTGGTTGGGACGGAAAAGGCCTTCGGCAACGACCGCCGGAGTCCGTGCGAGGACAGTCAAAGCATCCGCCGGGTTTCCGGAGCCCAGTGCCTCGAGAAGGTCCTGAGTGACTACGCCGCCGGCGCCCAGAGCGCTGGACGCGACCCCTGAGGCGAGAACCAGGACCAGGTTTGTCGCGTTGAGCAGCGAAGTGACACCGAGGATGAGGGTGTTGACCGCGTCGTCGATGTTTCCCGCTGCAGCGAACTCGATTGCAACCGGAACGCTTGCGCGTGCACCGTCGATCCAGGCTTGCAATTCGGGACGGCCCGGGACCGTCTCGAGCAGGCTCATCAACCTGTCGACATTTCCGTCCCCGTCTCCCGACCCGGCAACGATGTCCTCGAGCGACACGTTGGGCGGAAGCGCAGGATCTGTGACCGCGTGCAGGAGCAGGAGCTGAGCACTCTCGATAGCTCGCTCGATGGCTTCCAAGTACTTGTCGAACGGGCTCGCCGAAAGCTGCACGTGTTGATTCGTGATCTCGACGTCGGGCGGCGTTGCGATGATCGGGGCGACCGCGACTGTGCTCACGCCGACAAGCGCGATCCCGGTCATGACAACCGGGCGAAGTCCTGCCCGCATGACAGCCCCTTCAGGCGTGTGACCTCTTCCACGCTGAAATCTACCTAGGAATTGCCTGGCAAACTTCAGATTCGATGATTCGGGCCCTCTCCGCTGGGGTCGGATGCGGTGAGCCTTGGCCAGGAAAAGCGGTCTGCGTTGGCGACTCTGCCATTGAGCAATGGTTGCCAACGATCCGACAAGCAGCGACCTGCGACAAAAACCAGACATAACCGTAAATATGTGCTACCCATCACGGGTGGTCAGCGCGACTATCCAGATCGCGAAGCACCTCCAAGTAACGGGCTTGTATCATCGACGCCGGACACACTCGATTTAGCTGGGTAAAAGCCCAGTCGTCGTGTTAGTCTGCTGTTAGCTAGCGATCGTTGCAGGTGCAACAGCTCGTGGCTCGAGGATTGGAAGGGAGGCTTAGCTGATGCTAGCGTTCGACGCGATGCGCTCATCGGATTCGCCGACCTGTCCTCCTGTGAATCAGGTAGCTGTGCAGGTGCATGACGCACACGAGCCGACGATGGTGCGAAACTGCAGCAGGCTGGGTCGCAGCGCCAACCCACCCGGGTTTTCGTTCTCCGACTGGCTACGGGATCGCCGTAGCCGCTGACCGCGGTCTGGGCAACGGCTGATCAGCGCCTGAATCTGCGCACGGCCAGCACCACGAGCACGGCCCCCAATCCCGCGAGCGACATCGCAACCGCCGGCTTCTTGACGAAGCGGACCACCGCCGACTTCACGTCGTCGGCGATTCTGCGGGGGTTTGCGCGCTCGGCCAGCGAATCCACGGTCACAGCCAATTGGTCGCGGGCCTGATCGATCTCCTGCCTGATGGTGTCGGGATCTCGATCCGCCACTGTCGTCCTCCATCGTCCGCGGACCTTTGTGCTCCTCGCGTCCGCCCTGCTCTGCCGAACTACCCTAGATCAGCCGGCGCCAACCCCGACGCACCGGTGGAGAAGAAAGGGATCACTGGTGGCACAGACCCCACGCCTGGAGGTGGCCGACAAAGCCCCCGCATTCAGCCTGGCCGACGCCGACGAGGAGAAGGTGTCGCTGGCCGACTACCGCGGCCGCAAGGTCATCGTCTACTTCTACCCCGCGGCGTCGACACCGGGATGCACCAAGGAGGCGTGCGACTTTCGCGACAACCTGCGCGAACTGAACGAGGCCGGCCTCGATGTCATCGGCATCTCCCCCGACAAGCCGGCCAAACTCGCCAAGTTCCGCGACGAGCAGGAGCTGAACTTTCCACTGCTGTCGGATCCCGACCGCAAGGTGCTGACCGCGTGGGGCGCCTACGGCGAGAAGCAGATGTAC
Organism: uncultured Actinomycetota bacterium; assembly: GCA_963813275.1. GTDB lineage: Bacteria > Actinomycetota > Actinomycetes > Mycobacteriales > Mycobacteriaceae > Mycobacterium. The sequence goes on from CAWEYH010000014.1 coordinate 3,062,586, forward strand.
GGCAAGACGGTTCAGGGCGTCATCCGGTCCACCTTCGTCGTCGACGAGAAGGGCAAGATCGAGGTCGCGCAGTACAACATCAAGGCCACCGGTCACGTGGCCAAGCTGCGTCGCGACATCGACGTCTGAGCGGGCTCAGGCTTCGGTGTCGAGGATGCGCGTTCGCTGAGGGTCATAGAACGGCTGTAGCTGCAGTCGTGCCGCAAGATCGCCGCCCGGAGTCTGAACCGTGAACAACTGCTCGCCCAACCAGTCTCCGGTAACCCCACCCTCGTAGGACACCTGCGCCAGGCCCACCGGCCCACCGAGCGTGTAACCGTAGGCAGCCGCCCGCACATAACCGACCCACTTGCCGTCGACCGTCACGGGCTCGTTGCCGAACAGGTCAGCCGAGGGGTCGTCGACCAACAGGCTCACGACCCGGTTGCGCGGAGGGCCGTGCGCCTTGAACTCCCGCAGCGCGTCACGACCGACGAATCCGCCTGGCTTGTCCCAGGCGACCGTGAATCCCAGCCCTGCCTCGATGGGGTTGTCGGTGTTGTCGATGTCCACGCCGATATCCCGGTAACCCTTTTCCAGCCGCAGACTCGACATCGCCGCAAGCCCTACCGGTCGCAGCCCCAAATCCGCACCGGCGTCAGTCAATTCGTCGAAGACGCTGGCGGCGTACTCCGCGGGGATGTGCAGCTCCCAGCCGAGCTCACCGAGGTAGGTCACCCGAACCGCAAGCACCGGTGCATAGCCGACGTGGATCTGTCTCGCCGAGAGGTACGGAAACGCGGCGTTGGATAGGTCGGCATCGGTGAGTCGGGACAGCAGGGCACGCGATTTCGGCCCCTGAACCGACAGCAGCGTGGTCCCCGAGGTGATTTCGGTGACGACGACGACTTCATCAGACCGAGTTTCGCGGCGGATCATGGGTTCGATGCGGCGGTGGATGAGATCACTTGCGACGACGAGGAACTTCTCCTCCGCCAGCCGGGTCACGGTCAAGTCGGCGGCGATCCCGCCGGCGGTGTTGAGCCACTGCGTGTAGACCAGTCGCCCGATCTCGCGGTCGACAACGCTGACCGAGAGCCGGTCGAGAACCCTCGCCGCATCGGGCCCCTGCACGAGGAACTTCGCCATCAGGCTCATGTCCAGAACGCCGACATCCTCTCGTACCGCCCGGTGCTCGCGGCCCACGATTTCGAACGAGGGCTGTCTGGCGAAATCGAGCGTGCTGGCCGGATGAGCCCCGTCGGTGTCGTACCACTCGGCGAATTCCCAGCCCACAGAGGCGTTGAAGTGTCCGCCTGCCGCTACCAGTCGGTCGTGCAGCACTGAGCGCCGCACATCGCGAGCCGAGCCCGGCTTCCAGGCAGGCCAGACGGCGTCGCCGAACAGCACCCCGAGTTGCTCGACGGTGCGTTCGGCGCGAAAGCGCCGGGAGCTTTCGTGCCCGGCAGCCCGGTCGATGGCGTACCCGGTGACATCGACCGGCGGCACGCCGTCGACGATCCAGTGCGCCATGACATTTCCGATGCCGCCGCCCGTCAGGATGCCTAGCGAGTTCATTCCGGCCGCCACGTAGTAGCCGTCCAGTTCGGGGGCCGGCCCGAGCATCGGCCGGATGTCCGGAGTGAAGGACTCCGGGCCGCAGAAGAACAGTCGGACACCGACTTCGGACAGTGACGGAATGCGCGCGAGCGCGGCGTCCAGGTAGGGGCCGACGCGGTCCCAGTCGGGCGGCAGCGTGCCGAACGCGAATTTGTCCGGCACCCCGTCCAACGACCATGGAGCGCCCACCGGCTCGAACAGACCTACCAGCATGCCGTCGCCCTCGGGCCGGTAGTAGCCGTAGCGGTCGGGGTCTTCGATCACCGCCAGGTCGTGATCCATGCCGGGGACGGTGTCGGTGATCAGGTAGTAGTGTTCGGCTGCCTGCAGTGGGATGCAGACGCCATCGCGCGCGCCAAGTTGGCGGGCCCACATGCCGGCGGCGTTGACCACGACCTCGGTCTCAATGCGGCCCTGGTCGGTGTTGACTGCCGTCACCCGGCCGCGCTTTGCCTCGACGCCCTCGACGGTGACGCCTTGGAGGACGCGCACTCCAAGTGCCTTGGCGCCCTTGGCCATCGAGGTGGCAACGCCAACCGGGTCGGCGCGGCCCTCGTCGGGTACGTAAAAGCCGGCAAGAACGTCGGAGGTGTCCAACAGTGGCCACATGTCCTGCAGTTCGCGGGCCGTGATCTCGTGCTCGTTGACACCGAACCCGTGCATCCACGCCGACGAGCGGCGCAGCGCCTCCAGGCGTTGCGGGTTTGTGGCAAGGCTGACGTGTCCGACCGGATTGAACCCGGTGGAGTGACCGGTCTCTTGCTCGAGACGTTCGTACAGGTCGCGCGAATACCTGCTCAGGAACAGCGCCGTCTCATCGGTCATCCCCGCGGAGGTGATCAGGCCGGCCGCGTGCCACGTGGTGCCTGCGGTGAGTTCGTGTTGCTCGAGCAGCACAACGTCGGTCCACCCCAGGTGGGCCAGGTGGTAGGCGATGCTGCACCCGGTCACGCCGCCGCCCACGATGACCACGCGTGCCCGCTCAGGCACGTCCTTGGCGCTGCTCACCGGGCGAGGCCCCGGCCGTCATCCGCCAACTCGCCGAACTGGTGTCTGAACATTCAGTCAGCGTGACACAATTCCCGCATGCGCGAAACCGAACCGTATGACGTTGTCGTGATTGGAGCCGGGTTCGCCGGGTTGGTGGCAGCCCGTGACCTGATCGAAGCGGGCCGAACCGTGGTGGTACTGGAGGCCCGCGATCGGGCCGGGGGTCGCACCTACAGCTCGACGTTCCCCGGGACAGACGTCGTGATCGACCTCGGCGCCGAATGGTTCGACCCGCAGCGTCATCACTTCATGGCCGCCGAGGTCAACCGCTACGGTGCGCGGTTCGTCGAAGCGGACAAGGGCGGCGCCAACCGCTGGTTCCTCGACGGTCGCCACGGCGAGGGCGACGAACCCGACTCGCTGGTCGACATGGACGAGTTGGAGAAGGTCCTCGACCGCCTCAAAGCCGACGTCGCACCGGTGGTGTTCGCCAAGGGTTTCGACCAGGTCAACACCGCCGAACTGGACATCCCGTTCAGCGAGTACCTGGCCAAGCTCGACGCGCCGCCGGCGATCGCCGATCTGCTTCGTGCCCAGTCCTACACGCTGACCGGAGCCCTGCCCGAGGAGTTCTCGGCCCTGGTGTACCTGCGGGAGATCGCGGGCTTCGACAACGACCCCGCGTACTCCTTCTTCGCCTCCCTGGCCCGCGTCGACATCGGCAGCGGCGGCTTGGCCCAACGCGTCGCTGACGCGATCGCCGACCACATCCGCCTCGGTGAGCCCGTCACCGCGGTGACCGACTCAGCCGACGGCGTGAACGTCGTCACCGCCACGGGGAAGAGCTACTCGGCCCGCCGGGTGGTGCTGGCCGCCCCGCTGAACACCCTCGGCGACATCGAGTTCAGTCCGGGCCTGCCGGCCCCGCTGGCCCGGCTGGTGAGCCAGGGTCACACCGGCCGGTGCATCAAGGTCTGGTCCAAGTTGGCCGGACTGAAGTACGTGTTCGCGATGGGCTGGCCGGGAGTGGTCGAGTGCACTCTGAAGGCCACAGTGCATGAGGCCGGCGGGGAACGGGCCATCTTCGCTTCGTTCGGACTGGAACCTGATCTGGCCGTCGATCGGCCGGACCTCCTGCAGGCCGGACTCGACGGACTCAAGTTGGGCGCCACAGTCGAGGAAATCTACGGCCATGACTGGATCCGCGATCCGTTCTCGAAGGGCACCTGGCTGGCACTGCGACCGGGACAAGCGCCCGACCTCGCTCGAGTCGAGACCCGTTGGGGCGCAATCCACCTGGCCGGGGCCGACTTCGCCGGGGTCTGGTCAGGCTGGGTCGACGGGGCCATCGAATCGGGCAGGACGACGGCAGCGGAGGTGGACGCGGCTTTGACTGCACAGCAAGAGAATCTAAAATCCTGACCTTCGCTCCGAAACCTGCGCCCGTCGCCACCAACAACATCAAGGCCACCGGGCACGTTGCCAAGCTGCGGCGCGATCTATCGGTCTGACGCCAGCGCCGGATGTACCCAAAGCCCTTCCGTCTAACCCTTATTTGCCCAATTGTGAAAGTGCTAACAATAGCTTGCACGAGCTAGCACCCTGCCGAAGCATCGGGAGGGAACGACAGCCGTTGAACAGGAGGGGAAATTGATGGCGGATAACAACAGCGGTCCCATCGAAGCCGTGAGAGGCATCGTTTCGGGCGCAATCGGGTTCACGAAGCAGGTAATCGGGTTGATCTTGAGCCGCAGTGACCTTCAGGAAGAGGGTCGAGCCCAGGTGGACAAAGCATCGAATCAACTCGAGGCTGCCGGCAAGGAGGCCGAGGCCGAGAAGGCTCGAGCTAAGGCCAAGGTGCAGGAAACACGCCAGAAGGCCGCCAGCAAGTCTCGATAGTCGGATGGTCGAAGCACCCTCGGCTCCATCGGAGTCGGGGGTGCTTCGTCATTTATCTATCGGTGTGACGCGAGGTTCGCCAGCAGTAGCGCCTCGGCCGTCGCCGCTCGTTCCAGCACTCCGAGGTGCAGGCTCTCGTTGATGCTATGGGCTTGCGTCCCAGGGTCTTCCACGCCGGTCACCAGGATCTTCGCCGACGGGAACGCTTCGGCGAACTCGGCGATGAACGGGATCGACCCGCCCATGCCCATGTCGACCGGTTCGTTGCCCCAGGCCTGCCGGAAGGCCGCCCTGGCCGCGTCGTACACCGGTCCGCTCGCCTCGATAGCGTACGGCTGACCGATGTCGCCGGGTGTGACGGTCACCTGCGCACCCCACGGCGCGTGCTTCTCCAGGTGGCGGGTCAGCGCATCGAGGTGAGCCCGCGCATCACCGCCGGGCGCAACGCGCATGCTGACCTTCGCCCGCGCTCGCGGAATCAGCGTGTTCGACGACGACGCGATCGGCGTGGTGTCGATGCCGATGACGGTGATTGCGGGTTTCGCCCAAAGTCGTTGCGGCACCGATCCGGACCCGATCTCCGAAACGCCACCGAGCATCCCTGACTCTGCCCGCACCCGGTCCTCCGGATAGTCGACGTCAGCGGCCGTCGCCTCATGCAGTCCCTCGACCGCCACGTTGCCGTCGTCGTCGTGCAGCGACGCCAGCAGTCGCACCAGCACGCTCAGCGCGTCGGGCACCACACCGCCCCACAGACCCGAGTGCAGACCGTGATCGAGCGTGGCCACCTCCACCACGCAGTCGGCCAGTCCACGCAACGACACCGTCAACGCGGGCGTGTCCGTGCTCCAATTGTCGGAGTCGGCGATGACGATGACGTCTGCGGCCAGCGTCTCCTTGTGGGCGGCCAGCAGCCGGCCCAGCGACGGCGACCCCGACTCCTCCTCGCCTTCGACGAACACCGTCACACCGATCGGCGGCTGACCATTATGGGCACGGAAGGCCGCGAGATGTGTTGCGATACCGGCTTTGTCGTCGGCGCTGCCGCGGCCGTAGAGGCGGCCGTCGCGCTCCGTCGGCTCGAACGGCGGCGACACCCACTGGCTGTGATCGCCCTCGGGTTGCACGTCGTGATGCGCGTACAGCAGCACTGTCGGCGTGCCAGGAGGCGCCGGGTGCCTGGCGATGACGGCAGGTGCGCCGCCCTCGCTGACGACCTGCACATCGCCGAACCCGGCCTGCGACAACAGCTTTGCCACTGCCTCGGCGCTGCGGTGCACGTCATCCCTGCGGGCCGGGTCGGCCCACACCGACTCGATGCGCACGAGGTCTTCCAGGTCGCTCCGCACCGACGGCAGCACGTCGCGCACCCGCTCCACGAGATCGCTCATACAGACGAGGTTAGTGGCTCCCCCTTCTCCGCGACCGTGCGCGTCTGCCGCCGACTCGCCGCAGGAAAAGAGGAGTTTGCGCACGCTCGCGGGAGGGGGTCAGCGCCCCCGCCGCGACTAGCGCTCCTCGAGCACCGCGACGGCTGCGGCGGTGTCGCCCTCGTGGGTCATCGAGAGATGGATCGTCACCCTCTCCAGATGCTCGGCGATCGCGCCGGTCAGCCGCACCCGCGGCCGACCCCACATGTCGGTGATGACCTCGATGTCGCGATGAATGCCCTCGGGCAGCACCGGCCGCTTGGAGAACCGCGACCCCGACCACGCCTTGATCACCGCCTCCTTGGCCGCCCAGCGGGCCGCCAGGTGCCGCGCCGCCGACGAACTCTTGTCCGCGGCGTCGCGGCGCTCACCGGGCGTGAACGTCTCGGCGAACACCGTCCCCGGCCGGTCGACCTGCTCTGCGAACTCGGGGATCGAGACCAGGTCGATGCCGACGCCAACGATGCTCACGCTGCGCACACTAGCGGATGTAGACCCCGTCCTCGCCAAGCCTCGATGCCGGATCCAGCAGCATCTCGGCCTCCTCGCGGTTCTCCTGCGCCTCGTCGTCGAGTCGACGGTTGCTTGCGGGCCGCTCGTAGAGCGGCTTGCCGCCGGCGATCGCCGAGGCGAGCCGTCGTTGCCCCGCGAAGATCCGCGCGTTGGCCTTCTCCTGGTAGCCCTGCCGCTGCTCGGGATCGAGCGCCGCGACGAAGGCCTGCGGATGCACCAGCGCGATGACACCGGAGACGTGACCGAAGCCCAGGCTGGTGATCAGGCCCGCCTTCAACGGGAACTTCTCGCCCAGTCGCAGCGTCTCGCGCACCCACACGAAGTGCTCGGAGCCGGCCAGCTCGTCGTCGACACAGTCCAGGCTGCGGTTCGGCGGGATGACGCCGTCGCGCAGCATCTGGCACATGCCCATCATCTGGAACACCGCCGCGCCGCCCTTGGCGTGACCGGTCAGGCTCTTCTGCGACACCACGAACAGTGGGGCACCATCCGAACGGCCCATCGAGTCGGCCAGCCGCTCATGCAGCTCGGTCTCGTTGGGGTCGTTGGCAAGCGTCGAGGTGTCGTGCTTGGACACCACCGCGATGTCGTCGGCGCCGACGCCGAGCTTGGCCAGCGAGCGCGCCAGCAAGGAGTCCTTGCCGCCACGGCCCGCGCCGAGAGCGCCGAGTCCCGGCGCAGGAATCGAGGTGTGCACACCGTCGGCGAACGACTGCGCGTAGCCCACCACTGCCAGCACCGGCAGTCCCATCCTGAGGGCGAGGTCGCCGCGGGCCAGCAGGATCGTGCCGCCGCCCTGCGACTCGAGGAAGCCCAGCCTGCGACGGTCGTTGGCGCGGGAGAACTTCGAGTCGCTGATGCCCTTGGCGCGCATCATCTCGGTGTCGGCGGTGGCCGCCATGTCACCGAATCCGATGATCGCCTCCAGCGTCAGGTCGTCGAAGCCGCCTGCGACCACCAGCTCGGCCTTGCCCAGCTTGATCTTGTCGACGCCCTCCTCGACCGAGACCGCCGCCGTCGCGCATGCGCCGACGGGATGGATCATCGAGCCGTAGCTGCCGACGTAGGACTGGATGACGTGGGCCGCAACAACATTCGGCAGGACTTCCTGCAGGATGTCGTTCGGCTTGTTCCGGCCGAGCAGGTTGCCGTGGTACATGGTCTGCATCGACGTCATGCCGCCCATGCCGGTGCCCTGCGTGCTGGCCACCATCGCGGGGTGCACCCAGCGCATCAGCTCGGTCGGGGTGAAGCCCGCGCCGAGGAACGCGTCGACGGTCGCGACGATGTTCCACACCGCCACCCGGTCCAGCGATGTGTTCATGTCCGCGCTGATGCCGTACACCGTCGGGTCGAAACCGGTGGGAATCTGCCCACCGACCGTCCGCGAGAGCTTGGTCTTGCGCGGGACCCGGATCTCGGTGCCCGCCTTGCGGGTGACCTGCCAGTCACTGCTGTCCGGCACCGGGGTGGCAACCGTGTGCTCCGGGTCGAACTGAACGAACGCACGCGCGTCGGCCTCGGACGACACCACGAAGGTGAAGTCCTTGTCCAGGAACACCGACACCAGAAGCGGTGACGCGTGATCGGGGTCGATCGCGCCGTCATCGACGAACTCGCGGATGCCGGTCCGCTCCACGACGGCGTCGTGGTAGCGCTCGACCAACTCCGATTCGTCGACCAGGTCGCCGGATTCGGTGTCATACCAACCCGGCTTCGGGTCGTCTTCCCACTTGATCAGGCCGGTGGTCCAGGCCAGCTCGAGCACACCGGCGGCGGACAACTCGTTGTCGACCTCCATCTCGAAGCGGGTCCGCGACGAGCCGTACGGACCGAGTTCGGCACCACCGACGATCACCACCATGTCGGCGGGATCGATGTCGAGGTCGTTCCACGCGGGCGGCGGCGCGGACGTGTAGCCGCGCGGCGGCGACGGCAGTGCGGCGATGGTGCCGCCGTTCTCCTCGTCGCTCTCGTCGACGGCCTCGGCGGCCATCTCCTCGCGGGCCTTGGCGGCCAGTTCGGACATGTCGATGTCGATATCGCCCAGCCCGCCGGTCAGATCGGCCTTCAGCGGCTGCTGTGCGGCGGCCACCTTCGACTCGATGTTGCACAGCTCGAGAAGCATGGCGGCCATCTGCTCGGTCGAGTAGGTGGTGACGCCCGCTTCCTCGACGGCGCTGACGATCGCGTCGTTGGCACCCATCAGCCCGGTGCCGCGCGTCCAGCCGATCAGCGCGTGCGCCAGGCTGACGCGCTGCGCCCAGGAGGATTCGGCGTTCCACCGCGTGACGACCGCGTCGAGCGCCGACTTGGACTCGCCGTAGGCGCCGTCGCCGCCGAACATGCCGCGGTTCGGCGAACCGGGCAGCACAACATGCAGCCGCGACGCGATGTCGCGTTCGGCGCCGATGTGCGACAGACCACCGATCAGCCGCTGCACGGCCCACAACAGAACCTTCATCTCCATCTCGGAGCGTGAACCGGCCTCCGACAGGTCGCCGGCCACCCGCGGCGCCGCGAACGGGAACAGCAGGGTCGGCGTCTGCGCGTCCTTCAGGTGAATGGACTGCGGCCCAAGGCTTTCGGACTGCTCGTTACCGACCCACTGCACGAGGGCGTCGATGTCGGAGTAGGAAGCCATGTTGGCGGGCACCACCCACAGCGCCGCGCCGAAGCGGGCGTTGTCGCGGTACAGGTTGCGGTAGAACTCCAGCCGGCTGTCGTCGAGCTTGGACGTGGTGGCGATGACGGTCGCGCCGCCTTCGAGAAGCCCCGCGACCACCGAGGCCGCGATGGATCCCTTCGATGCGCCTGTCACCACAGCGATTTCGTCGCTGTAGCGACCCTTGCCCGGGTTCTCCGCTCCGGCTGCGGCGCGGCCGAACAACGACGCGTGAACGTTGCGTCCCGCGGCCAGCGCCCTGCCCTGCCACCAGGTGGCTTGCTTGCCGACGATGTGGCCTGCGCCCTCGAACCGTTCGGCGAGCCGCGGCCATTCGGCGTCGACGTCGCCCTCGTCCATCAGCCAGAGTTTCACGAGGTCCTCGCGCGCGCTCGCCCAACGGTCGTCGAACAGCACCGCCTTGCGGCCGTCGAACACCGGCGCCACCAAACGTGGCCAGTCCGAACCGAGTTCGGCGCTGACCAGGTCGATCAGCTCGGCGTCGGTCGCCGTCTCCGGAGTGGTGACGCCACTGTGGTGCCCAAGCTCGTTGAGCACCATACGCGCCACCGAGGCCAGCACGCCGTCGCGCCCGGTGACCTTTTCGGCGAACTCGGTGAGCGCCGCGGAGTCCACGACGCCTCCGCCCGCGCCTCCGCCTGCCGACGGCAGCGCCACCGCGATACCGCGACGACCCGCCACCGACTGCACAGCGGCGTCGATGACCCTGTCCACCGTCGCGGAGTCGGCCAGCGCACCGTCGTGCAGTCCACCAAGGCTTCCGCCGCGGACGCTGCTGCCCTCGCGGGTGCCCAGCGCAACCTCAACGGTAACGTGCTTGGCCCAGCCGTCACCGAGCTCCCAGGTCTTCTTGACCCGCTCGGCGATCGCGGCCGGCCGCTTGCCCGACGGGCCGAGCACCGTGCGCAGCTGGTCGTTGATCGCGTCGGAAAGCACTGGACCATAAGGCTTGTACGTCCGAGCGAGCTTCGTCACCTGAGACTTGAGCCCGGCGAGATCGGCCTCGGCCGCACCGTCGATGGCTCCGAGGTCAAGCTCGGAGCCGAGGTCGACCAGCAGCTGGTTGCGTCGCGACGACGCACCGTCGGTGATGGATTCGATGGAATCCAGCGCCTCGATCTGGTCCATCCGCATCTTGGCCGACAGCGCGATCAGCGCCAACGTAGCGTCCGCGGCGTCGAACGGAATGTCGTCCGGCTGCGGCGTGCCTGCGGGCGCGGTGGCCGGCGCCGGTGCGGGTGCCTCGGCTGCGGCGGGTTCGGCCGCGGCCTCCGGTGCGGCTGCCGGCTCGTCGTCCACCTCGTCGTGGTCGGGCTCGGGATCGGTGTCGGTCGCGAACAGCACAGCGGCGTCACGCTCGGAGTTCAGCACTTCTGTTGTGCTGTGCGAATACTCGGGCAGCTTCAGCGTGTTGGTGGCCAATCCGGCGACCGTCGGCGCGGACTTCACACCGATCTCGACGAAGCGCTCCACACCCAGGCCACCTGCGGCCTCCTCGATGAACAGCAGATCCTGCGTCTCGATCCAGCGCACCGGGCTGGCGAATTGCCAGGCCAGCAGCTCGATGACGATCTTGCGGCACAGTTCGGCCGGCTTCTCGTTCCGCCACGTGTCGTAGTCGGCGAGGATCTCATCGAGCGGCTCGGCGGGCACCAGATCCCGAATCTCTTGGATGAACTCGCGATCCAGGCTGAACGGCTTGGGCACCAGGTTGGGGATGTACTTGCCGACGATCAGGTCGGGATCCTTGTCGCGCGGCATGACCCGGTCCAGCGAGCGGCGGAAGTCGGCGACGCCGACGCGCAGCACGGAGGAGTGGAACGGCACGTCGATGCCGGGCACCAAAATGAACGACCGCTTCCCGCCGCTGATTTCGCGCCGCCGCTCGACCTCTTCCTCGAGCGCCTCCAGGCCGCGAACGGTGCCCGCGATGGCGTACTGCGAGCCGCGCAGGTTGAAGTTCACGATCTGCAGGAATTCCCCTGTGCGCTCGGCGATCTCGGCGATGAAGCTGGTGACGTCGGCATCGTCCAAGTCGATCTGCGAGGGGCGGATCGCTGCCAGTCGGTAGTTCGACCGGCCCTGGGCGTCACGCGGCACGATGTCGTGCATGTTCGAACCACGCTGGAACACCACCTCGAGCAGCGCCTCGATTTCGTAGACACCGCTCACGCAACCAAGCGCTGTGTATTCGCCGACCGAGTGACCGCAGGCCAACGCGCCCTCGACGAACGCACCCTGCTCGCGCATCTCGGCGACCTGGGCTGCGGCGACGGTCGCCATGGCGACCTGGGTGAACTGCGTCAGGTACAGCACGCCTTCGGGGTGGTGGTAGTGCACGCCCGCGGCGACCAAGCTGGTCGGGTTGTCGCGCACCACATGCAGCACCGAGAAGCCGAGGTTGTCCCTGGTGAACTTGTCGGCGGAGTCCCACACCTTGCGGGCGGCCTTGGACCGGCCACGCACCTCCATGCCCATGCCCTTGTGCTGGATGCCCTGACCGGGGAACGCATACACCGTCTTCGGCGCGGCCAGCTGCGCCGTCGCCGACATCACCAGATCGGATCCGACGCGAGCGGCGACCTCGATGATCTCTGCGCCACGGTCGATTCCGACGCGGTCGACGCGGAAGTCGACCTCGTCACCGGGCAGCACCATGCCCAGGAAACGAGCGGTCCAACCGACCAGCCGGGCCGGCGGAACGGCCTTGCCGTCGGTTGCGGTGACCACCTGCTGGGCGGCTGCCGACAGCCACATGCCGTGCACGATCGGCGATTTCAGTCCTGCAAGCAGCGCGGCGGCGCGGTCGGTGTGGATCGGATTGTGATCTCCGGACACCACCGCGAAGGCACTCATATCGGACGGCGCGGTGACGGTGACGTCGCGACGGCGGCGGCGCGGCGTGTCGGTGGCGTTGTCGGTCATCGCTCCGCCCGCGCGCTGCGGGTCGGTGAGCTCCAGGGCACCGGTGCGGCCGCGAATCGCGAACCGCTCCTCCAGCTTCACCAGCTCTGCGCCGTCGGCGTCCGTGATGACAACGGACACCGGGACCACACGACCGACCTCGGTGTCGGTGGCCGCAGAAGCGGTTGCGGTGATGGTCAATTCGGCCTGCGCCTTCGGCATCGTCGACAGCAGGTGCGCGGCGTGGTCAAGGTGGACGAGGCTCAACAGGCCCTCGACGACGGGGAAGCCGTCGTCGGTGACGGCCGATCCGATGGCCGCGAACACCGCGGGCCAGCAGAGGCCCACCACCGCATCGGGCACCACGGTGGGACCCGCTGCAAGCGGCGCGCCGAACGTCGCGGTCACGCCGGTGTGGTCGGCGACTCTCTCCGGATCCCAGGTGACGACGACCTGAGCGGTATTGTCATGCACCGCAGGCAAACTCGCCGGGCCGTCTGCACCCGCCGCGATCGCCAGCACCGAACGCATCGCGTTAGAGGCGTCCTCGACGGTGACGACCGGCATGCCGCCGTCGACCGTGCAGGACGGCAACGTGAAACGGATCTGGATCCAGACCTCGGACAGCGGCACGCTCAGCGTGACGGTCTCATCCTCGGACAGCTCCAGTCGCGCTCCCGTGGATGGGTGTGTGGCACTGCGGTTTTCATTGACCTGCCACTCGGAGGGCGCACCGATGCGGTGCACCGGGTTGATCGACGCGCGACCCGCCCACAACACGTCGGGCGCGTCGAGCACGACGGCCAGCGGACCGGTGACGTCGGCGCGCGCCTGGCGGCGGGTGACCACGGCGACGGGCGCCTCCCCCTTCTCCGCCAACAGCGCAGCTACCTCGTCGATCGAGGCCTGTTCGAACCGGTCCAACAGCTCGCCGACGGGCTCGTCGACCTTGGTGATGCCCGCGACCGCCTGCGTGCCCGGGATGATGCACACCTGGTCGGCGTCGTAGCGGGCGTCGTGCGCCTGCCACAGCGAGTCGCTGCGCCACCAGCGCCGGACATCCTTGTCGATGACCGGGACGAAGTTCACCGGCTTACCGAGCGTCTTGCACAGCTGAACGAAGAACGGCACGTCGGCCGGATGCAGCTTGACGGTGCCGGCATCGGGATAGCGGCCCCGAAGCGCGGTGATCGCCTGCTCCGGCTTGTCGAGTAGCGCCTCGTCATCGAAGAGGGTCTCGATCGGGCCGAAGTCCCTGGGATGCAGCCGGGACTCGGCGCGCTTGAGCATCTCGGCGAACCGGTCGCGCCACGTGTCGGCCAGCCACGGGCTGCCCGGCGATGCGGTGTCGGCGGTGCTGGTGCCGTCGCCGATGGCGAGGTCGACATAGCGCTGCAGCCAATCGAGGTAGGTCATGTCGCCGACGTCGCCGAAGTACGGCTTGCAGGTGTTGGCCATCGCGGCGATGATCTCGTCGCGACGGTCGGCGACGGCATCGGCGTCACCGGCCACCTCGTCGAGCAGCCGTCCGCAGCGCGACGCGGTGTTGTCGATCTCGTGGATGTCCGCACCGAGCTGGCTGCGGCTGGATGCCATGCCGCCCTGGGCTTTTCCGGCGCTGATCCAATGGTCGGTGCCGTTGGTCTCGACCAGCATCCGCTTTACCGACGGGGAGGTCGTCGACTCCAGCGTCGCCATCGCCGCGGTACCGACGAGGATGCCGTCGACGGGCATCAACGGGAAGCCGTAGGCCTGTGCCCAACGACCCGACAGGTACTCGGCGGCCCGTTCCGGCGTGCCGATGCCGCCGCCGACGCACACGGTGATGTTCGATCGCGACCGCAGTTCGGAGTAGGTGGCCAGCAGGAGGTCGTCGAGGTCCTCCCAGGAGTGGTGGCCGCCAGCGCGACCGCCCTCGACGTGCATGATGACCGGCTTTGTCGGCACCTCGGCGGCGATCCGGATGACGGATCGGATCTGCTCGATGGTGCCGGGCTTGAACACCACGTGGCTGATGCCGACCTCGTTCAGCTCCTCGATGAGCGCGACGGCCTCTTCCAGTTCGGGGATGCCCGCGCTGACCACGACGCCGTCGATCGGCGCGCCCGACTGGCGCGCCTTCTGCACCAGCCGCTTACCGCCGACCTGGAGCTTCCACAGGTAGGGGTCGAGGAACAGCGAGTTGAACTGGACGGCGCGGCCCGGCTCGAGCAGCTCTGTCAGCTCGGCGATGCGGTCGTCGAAGATCTCCTCGGTGACCTGCCCGCCGCCGGCAAGCTCGGACCAGTGGCCCGCGTTCGCGGCGGCCGCGACGATCTTGGCGTCGACGGTCGTCGGGGTCATGCCCGCAAGCAGAATCGGCGACCGACCGGTCAGCCGGGTGAACTTCGTCGACAGCTTCACCGAGCCGTCGGGCAGTGTGACGAGGCCCGGGGCGTAGCTGGACCACGGCTTGGCCACCTCGGGGATCGCGCCGACGGTGAACAGGTTGCGCTGACCGCCGCGGGTGGCGGCGGGCACGATGCCGACGCCGAGGCCGCGGATGACCGGCGCCGTCAGCCGGGTCAGGATGTCTCCTGGACCGAGGTCGAGGATCCAGCGGGCGCCCGCCTCGTGAAGGGCGTTGATCTCGCTGACCCAGTCCACCCGGCGCACGAGGATGGCCTCGGCCATGTCGCGGGCAAGGTCCACGTCCAGTCCGACGGCCTCGGCCCAGTTGCCGACCATGTCGATGGCATCCGAGAGCCGTGGGGTGTGGAAGCCGACCTCGACCTGAACCGGGTCGAACATCGGACTGAAGACCGCGCCGCCGCGAAGCTTGTTCTTGCGCTCGGCTTCTTCCTTCTCGGCGATCTGCTTGCAGTAGAGCTCGAAGCGCGACAGCTGCTCGGGCGTTCCGGTGATGACGACGGAGCGCCTGCCGTTGCGGATGGACAGCACCGGCGGCAGCACCGTGCGGACATCCTGTGCGAACTCGTCCAACAGTTCAGAGATGCGCTCGGGGTCGGCGTTGGTGACAGACACCATCGGCGGGTGGTCGCCGAGCACGGAGATGCCGCGGCGGCGGGCCACCAGCGTGCCCGCGGTGCCGATCAGCTGAGCCAGCGCCAGCAGCTCGACGTCCTTGGCGCCATTGGCGGCCAGCGCCTGCGCCGCCAGCACGCCCTGTGAGTGCCCTGCGACGGCCACGGGCGGGGTTTCCGCCAGATCCATGCCCTGGCGGCTCAGCGCGCGCACGGCGGCGATCTGGGTCAGCAGCACGCCGGGCACGGACACGGCGGCCGACGTCAGGTGCTTGCCGCTGGGCACGGCCTCCTCGGCGGCCAGCGCGCGGACCCACTGCATCGGCTTGAACCCGATCGGGCGCACCACGATCAGCTCGCGGGCCACCGGCCGCAGCCGAAGCTCGGCCTCGCCGACCAGCGTCGCCAGCTCGGCCTCGATACCGGCCGAGGACACCAGTTCCTCCAAGGTCTCCAGCCATGCGCTGCCCTGGCCGCCGAACGCGACGGCGTAGGGCTCGCCAGCGGTCAGACGATCGACAAGGGCGTGGCTGGACTGAGGCGCTCCGGATTCGTCGTCGCGGCCGGTGGAAACCTCCCCTGGCTTCGCCGGGGTGCCCCAGTCATGTTTTTCGTTGATCGTCACGTCTTTTAATCTCCTCGGTCCTGCGTCTCGCGCGTATCGCGTCGTACTCGTCTATGGGCTGTCGTTGTCTCGGCGGAGTGACCTGCTCCCCTGCGAGGTCACTACGATTCGTCGTCGAATCCCGACTGGCTCTGGCCACGTCCTGCGGAGCGACGATCTGACGCCGTTGCCGAACACTCCAGCCGCACTAAGAGTGTCATAAGAGCCAGCACCATTTTCACGCCCGAAATGGTTACTGGCGAGTTCTACGCGCGGGTAACCATGTGTTGTGTAACACCCGCTCCAACACCGGCCCAAGGTATCCGGGACAAACGTCCTGCATGTAAGTGGTTACGGTCGAGTAGGCGAAATTGTGCAGATCAAGGCATGACTGTTATCAAATCGTTATGTAAAAATTTAGCTTCGGTTTTGGCGTCGACCTGTCCGGTTCAGACGCGACAAATCGGCGATTTCTGTCTTGTCGCGGCTGTCAGCCAACGAAATAAGTTTGCTGGCGGTTATTACTGATCGGTAAGGTTTTCAGTCCCACTGGCCGAACTGCGGCTTGAGGATCTCATTGAGGTCGACGCCGACCCCGCGGACGTTGCGCTTGTCGATCTCGACCTGGTGGAGGTGGGCGGCCGGATGGGTGAAGCCCTTGGGCGAACCCCAGTTGTGCTGCCAGAAGTACGCGCCGAGGCCGTCCTGGAGCGCCCAGTCGATCGTCTTGGAGTTGGCGTATACGCCCACTCGCTGGTGCCCGAGTACCGACTCCCAGCCCCGCAGATACGGCGCTACCTGCGCCTTGTACTGGTCATATGACGGGTCATCGTCGATCGACGCATAGATCGGCGCGCCGTACGAACCGCCCGCGGCGACGTGTAGCTGCCAGCCCCGCCTCGCGTGCTGAATGCCTGCGTTCTGCCCGCCCAGCCAGTCCGCGGTGTCCTGCTTGCCGTACTGGTAACAGGACACGATCTTCAGGCCGTTCTGATAGAGGTCCCGGGCTTCCGGCAGCTGGATGGGCTTACCGAGCATCCACGCGCCATCGGGCCTGCGGTCCGACACATAGCGGATAGCTCCGTGCGCCCCCGCGGCGCGGATATCGGCTGCCGGGATCACGCCTGCCGCATAGTCCAGAAGGATTCCCAGCGGCGCGGCCTGGGCTCGCGGCGGCACCAACGACGACGCGGCGATCACCGCCGGGGCCGCGGCCGCGTACTTCAACAGGTCCCGCCGGGACATTGACACGTGCCACAGGGTACGTCAATTTCCTCAACTTTCACTCCAACGCCACTGGTCACAGATGTATCAAGTTTCTCAGCGATACAGTTCGCGATGTGACCTCGCAGCTGACCCTCGAGCCGTTCCGTATCGCGATTCCCGACGCCGACCTCGTCGATCTGAAGGCGAAACTGGCCGCAACCCGCTGGCCCGAGCAGTTGCCGGGCACACCCTGGCAGCGGGGAGTCCCGGTCGAATATCTGCGGCAACTGGCCGACTACTGGGGCAACGGGTTCGACTGGCGAGCCCAGGAGGCCGAGCTCAACTCCTACCCACAGTTCCGCACCGAGATCGACGGGCAGACGGTGCACTTCCTGCACATCGAGTCGCCCGAGCCGAACGCGCGGCCGCTGATCCTGCTGCACGGCTGGCCGGGTTCGGTGGTGGAGTTTCTCGACATCATCGGGCCGCTGAGCGATCCCCGCGCCCACGGCCTCGATCCCGTGCAGGCGTTTCACCTCGTCATCCCGTCGCTGGTCGGCTTCGGCTTCTCGACGCCGTTGTCCGGAGCCGGCTGGACGGTCAACAGGATGGCAACGGCCTTCTCCGAGCTGATGGCTGCGCTGGGCTATGACCGTTTCTGCGTGCAGGGCGGCGACTACGGCTCCGTCATCGGCCCGGCAATAGCCAGTCTCGTCCCGGACCGCGTCATCGGTGTACACATCAATGGCCCCGCCTTCGGTGTCATGCCCGGCAGGGGGGTCAGCGAGGACGAGCTGGCGTCCCTCACCGAGATCGAGCGCGACCGGGTGGCGCGCGCACGACTGTGGGCCGCGGAAATGACGGCCTATTTCAGGCTTCAGGGCACCCGGCCGCAGACCCTCAGCTACGGACTGACCGACTCGCCCGCCGGCCAGCTGGCCTGGATCGTGGAGAAGTTCAAGGAGTGGACGGACGCCGCCAAGGAGCAGCCTGAGGACGCCGTCCCGCGCGACCGTCTGCTCGCCAATGTTTCGGTGTACTGGTTCACCGGCACCGCAGGGTCGTCGGCGAACCTCTACTACGAGCTCGGACATGCCGATACGCCGCGCACGCGATCGGGCGTGCCGACCGGCGTGGCGGTGTTCGCCGCGGATATGGCCATCCGGCGATACGCCGAGAAGTGGCACAACGTCACCCACTGGAGCGACTTCGACACCGGCGGCCATTTCGCCGCGATGGAGACGCCCCAGTTGCTCGTCGAGGACGTCCGGACCTTCTTCGCGACCGTGACGTGAACGGCGATTTCGGCGCGGAAACGCGCGCTCAGCGCCGGTTTGCGCGCCGAAATCGCTGATGGTGCTGCGGCTGGACCGCGGAATTCGTAGGATCTGGCAATGCCCTCGGGGATGGCCGGCGCCATGCAGCGCTCAGCTTCCGCTGCCGCCGTTGACGATCCTCAGATCGAATTGGTCGGCGTCCGCAAGGAATTCGGCGACTCGCGGCACAAAGTCGTCGCCGTCGAGGGCGCTGACCTCGCCGTCGGCGACGGCGAGCTGTTCGCGATCCTCGGCCCGTCCGGGTCGGGCAAGACCACGGTGCTTCGCATGGTCGCCGGGTTCGAGCAGCCGACGGCCGGCGTGATCCGCCTCGGCGGCGTCGACGTCACCGCGCTCCCCGCGCGGCGTCGCGACGTCAACACCGTCTTCCAGGAATACGCGCTGTTCCCCCACATGACCGTCGCGCAGAACGTCGAGTACGGGCTGAAGGTCAAAGGCGTGCCGCGCGAGGAGCGCCGCCGCCGGACCTCCGACGCGCTCGACATGGTTCGGCTGTCCGGCGAGGCGACACGCAAGCCCGCACAGCTGTCGGGCGGCCAGCGCCAGCGGGTGGCGTTGGCGCGGGCACTGGTCGGACGGCCGCGCGTGCTGCTGCTCGACGAGCCGCTTGGCGCGCTGGATCTCAAGCTGCGCGAGCAGATGCAGATCGAGCTGAAGGAGATCCAGCGCGAGGTCGGCATCACCTTCGTCATCGTCACCCACGATCAGGACGAGGCGCTGACCCTGTGCGACCGGCTCGCCGTGTTCAACAACGGACGCATCGAACAGGTCGGCAGGGCCCGCGACGTCTACGAGAACCCGGCCAATCGATTCGTCGCCGACTTCGTCGGAACCTCCAACGTGCTCGACGGCGCCGCCGCGGAAGCGCTCGTGGGCAGATCGGGAACGTTCGTCGTGCGCCCGGAGCGCATCGCGGTCTTCGAGCCGGGCACCGACCCTGTGCAAGGCGTTCGAACCGTCGACGCCACCGTGTTGGAGGTCATCTACGCCGGTCCGACGACGAAGATCGCCGCGGTCACCCCGCAGGGCGTCACGCTCACCGCCACGGTCCTGACCGCGAGCACCTGGCTGCCACCAGACCTGCAGCACGGCACCCCAATCACCTTGGCGTGGCCGGAAAAAGCCCTTCACCAACTGTCAATCGAGGAGTAGCCATGAAATCGTCCATCACCCGAATCGGACTGGTTCTCGGCGCCTGCGCGGCGCTGATCGTCGCCTGCTCGAGCTCCCAGGAATCCGGCGGGACGGGCGAGTCCCCGCCGAAGATGACACCGCTGAGTGCAGTCGGCAACGGCGAAGGCCAGCTCAACCTCATCGCGTGGGCCGGCTACGCCGAGGATGGCTCCAACGACAAGACCGTCGACTGGGTGACCCCGTTCGAGAAGAAGACCGGCTGTCAGGTGAACGTCAAGCTGGGCAACACATCCGACGAGATGGTCCAGTTGATGCGCACCGGGCAGTACGACGGCGTCTCGGCGTCCGGCGACGCGACGCTGCGGCTGATCTACGCCGGCGACGTCGCGCCGGTCAACACGGACCTGGTGCCCAGCTACGCGACGATCTCCGACTTCCTCAAGAAGAAGCCGTGGAACTCGGTCGACGGCCAGATGTACGGCATCCCGCACGGTTGGGGCGCCAACCTTTTGATGTACAACCTCGGCGTCGTGCACGACGCGCCGGATTCGTGGGGCGCGGTGTTCGATGGCGCCGACAAGTACAAGGGCAAGGTGACGGCCTACGACTCCCCCATTTACATCGCCGACGCCGCGCTGTATCTGATGAAGAGCAAGCCGGAGCTGGGCATCAAGGACCCGTACTCGCTGACCTCCGAACAGCTCGACGCGGCAACCGATTTGCTCAAGAAGCAGCGGGAGAACATCGGTGAGTACTGGTCGGACTACACGAAAGCGGTGCAGGCGTTCGAGTCCGGCACCTCGGTGATCGGCACCACCTGGCAGGTCATCGCGAACCTGATCGGCACGGACAACAAGGTCCAGGTCAACACCATTCTGCCGAAGGAGGGTTCGACGGGATGGTCCGACACCTGGATGGTCTCCTCGAAGGCTGCGCATCCCAACTGCATGTACAAGTGGATGGACTGGATCACGTCGCCGGAGATCAACGCACAGGTGGCCGAATACTTCGGTGAGGCACCGGCGCAGACGAAGGCGTGTGAACACACTTCGCAGAAGGACTTCTGCGACATCTTCCACGCCACCGACGCCGACTACGCCGCCCAGATCCACTACTGGACGACGCCGCAGAAGAATTGTGTCGACGGCAGCGGAAACAACTGCACGACCTACGACGAGTGGGTCACCAAGTGGCAGCAGATCAAGGGGTAGTGCGAGCCACGCCGATCTCGGTGTCCACGAGACGCCGGATCGGTCTGGCGCTCCTTCTGATCCCGCCGATGGCCTGGCTGGTGGTGGCCTATCTGGGATCGCTTGCGGTGCTTCTGGTCTCGGCGTTCTGGAGTACCAATAGCTTCACCGGCAAGGTGGTCCACAAGTTCACCACCCACAACATCGTCCAGGCGTTCACCGACGCGGTTTTCCGGGTCACCACCTTGCGGACGATCGGGGTCGCCCTACTTGTCACGGTGCTCTGCATCGTGCTCGCGGTGCCGCTCGCGTTGTACATGGCCAAGGTGGCCTCGCCTCGGGTGCGCCTGCTGCTGGTGATCGCGGTGACGACGCCGCTGTGGGCCAGCTATCTGGTCAAGGCGTACGCGTGGCGGATGCTGCTCTCTCCCGAGGGCCCGCTGGCATGGGTCAGCGGGTTCACGCCGGGATACGGTCTGGCCGCCACGGTCATCACGCTGACCTACCTGTGGCTGCCCTACATGGTGATTCCGGTGTTCGCCGGTTTCGACCGAGTGCCCGACTCGCTGATCGACGCCAGTTCCGACCTCGGGGCATCCGACCTGTCGACGCTGCGGATGGTGGTGGCGCCGTTGGTGTTTCCCGGCATCGCGGCGGGATCGATCTTCACATTCTCGCTGTCGCTCGGTGACTACATCGCGGTGACGATCGTCGGCGGCAAGACGCAGATGCTGGGCAACCTCATCTACGGCCAGCTGGTGACCGCCAACAATCAGCCGCTGGCCGCGGCACTGTCGATCATTCCGCTGGCGGCGATCATCCTGTACCTGTTGGCGATGCGTCGCACCGGCGCGCTGGAGAACGTCTGATGCTGTCCGGCGGCGCGCAGCGCGCGGTCCGCGTGTGGACCGTGCTGATACTGCTGTTCTTTTACATCCCTTTGGCGCTCGTGCTGGTCAACGCGTTCAACTCGTCACGCACGTTCGCCTTCCCGCCGTCCGGCTTCACCACGAAGTGGTGGGTCGCCGCGTGGAACAGCGAGGGCGTGTGGAAGTCGCTGACCACCTCCGTGGTGGTCGGCCTCTGCGCGACGGCGCTCGCGCTGGTGCTAGGCACCATGGCCGCGTTCGCGGTGCAGCGGTATCGCTTCTTCGGTCGCGAGGTGGTGAGTCTGCTTGTGGTGCTGCCGATCACGCTGCCCGGCATCGTCACCGGCATCGCCCTGAACGCGACCTTCACCTCCGCCCTTGGCGTCACACTGGGCCTGGCGACGGTGATAGTCGGCCACGCCACGTTCTGCATCGTCATCGTCTTCAACAACACCCAGGCGCGGTTGCGACGGTTGGGTGCCAGCCTGGAGGACGCCTCCGCCGACCTCGGCGCATCGACATGGCAGACGTTCCGCTTCGTGACCTTCCCGATGATGCGCGGGGCGCTCGTCGCAGGCGCGATACTGGCGTTCGCGCTGTCCTTCGACGAGATCGTGGTGACGACCTTCACCGCCGGACCGGCGGTGCAGACGCTGCCCATCTGGATCTTCGGAAACCTGTTCCGGCCCAATCAGGCGCCGGTCATCAACGTGGTGGCCGCGGCACTGACTGTGGTTGCGGTGATCCCGGTGTGGCTTGCCCAGCGGTTCGGCGGCGATCCGGCGACGACGCGGGTGTGAGCTGATATGTAGGCCGGTTTGTCAAGAGGCAGGGTGAAGCGGCGGCCGCGACCGTCGTCGTGGCCGCCGCTTCAGTTGCCAGATGAGTTCCGCTGTTCGGGTCGAGCGTGTCGAGTCGACGCGTGTCAGTCTGAAATGCGCGGGTTGGATACCGCAGGACGGACCTTCGAATCGGAGTTAACCAGCGGGTCTAGGGTCGAGCGTCATCAGTTGTGAGACAACATGATTGCTCATAGCTCAATCGCGGGTCACCCCAGAACGCTTGCCGCCCCTGTCAGCGAGTGTTCATCTGGACAATGCTGGGTGGATCAGTCGGGCAACACTGCCAGAGACCAGCACCAGCCGGCGAGTTCTCGGGCGATCGCGACGTTGGCGACGACCGGCCGTTTCTTACGTGCGTCGAAGCCGGCCCAGCGGGTGTGTAGGCGCCGGTTGGCGGCTTGACCCCTGGCCCGGGCTGCGGGCGAGGCCAGATCCCAGCGCCGCCGCAATTCGGCTCCGGGTCGGTACCGGGTGCGGTGGTGCCAGGCGGCTTCGACCAGCAGGCGGCGAACGTGCCCGTTGCCGGTCTTGGTCACCCCACCCTGGGTGCGGGCTTCGCCGGAGGAGTACTCGCAGGGCACCAACCCGACATAGGCGCCGATGGAGCGCCCGGTCAACCGATTCCAGTCACCGATTTCGACGGCCAACCCAAACGCGGTCAAGATGGCGATCCCGCGAATGCAGCCCAGCCGGTGTACTACCGGGGTGAACTCGCTGTCGGCGGCCATCGTGGCGATCGCGTCATCGAGCCGCTTGCGTCGATCCAGGCAGGCCAGCATGGCATCGAAGCCCGCTTCGTAGCTCAGCTGCAATGCCGGGTTGTCGAACCGCTGGGCGAGCAGCCACAGTTCGTGTCGCCCGGTCCAGGGTTTGCCGCCGGAGTACACGATTCCCTGGCGCAGCAGCAGTTTCGAGACCCGGTGGCGTGCGGTCATCAGCTCGGCGCGGCAGTCGTCACGGGCGCGCACCAGATCACGAGCCGCTTCCCGAGCGGCGGTGGGAACCGTCACTGCGGTGATTTGACCCAGATGCAACAACCGGGCGAGATGGGCAGCATCACGAGCATCGGTCTTGACCCGGTCCCCGGCCGGGCGGATCAACCTCGACGGCGCGGCCACCTCACAGTGAATGCCGGCCGCAGTCAACGCGCGGGCCAACCCGAACCCTGTCGGGCCGGCCTCGTAGGTCACCGCCACCGGGCCCGGGAGATCACCGAGCCAGGCCACGATCTCCCCGTGATCCGGGGTCAATCGTCGCTGGAACACCTCACCGGTGTCCCCGTCCAAAGCACACGCGACCACCGATCGTGCGTGCACATCCAACCCAACACTCGTACGCTGAGGTTTCACTGGGGCCTCCCACATCTTGTGGCTCTACCGGCCAGGACCTGATTCCTGTCGGCAACCCACGTTCACATGTCAGTGAGGCCCCAGCCCCTCATACCGTCTAGGAGTCGCCGGGCTTCCACTGCCCGCTGGCCACCATCCCGGTGGTGTAGTCGGAAACTGCCGACACCATGTGCCGCTGCAATGCCTTGTCGAGCTGGTGTGTGACGACTGCGATGCCGAGATCGCGATAGTCCTGAATGAGCCGGGCCACCTCGTCCAGCTCACTCCGTTTCGGGACGAAGTCGGACCCGTAGCGAGCAGCGACGGACTCCTCCATCGCAGAGACGAGTGTGGCCGCGAGATCGTCGACGCTGCCGCTGATCGAGTCGACGACCCGCAGGATGGTCTGTATGTGGTGACGTTGGTCCGACGAGCGGGTCACTATTTCGGCTGTCTCCGGATGCACGAGTGCGACCCCGTCGTCGGCGAGCTCGACCAGCCCGCACGACACCAGCCGCACGGCCTCATCGCAATCGGGATCGAGGTCGAGGGCGACGGCTGTGGTGCGGGGATCGTCTGCGCGGCCGCCCAGGATGGTCTGCTGAACGCCCAGGATCGCCGCAAGATCATGGCCTTCCCGCATCCGGGCGAAGAACTCGGCGATGTGCGCAGAGTTGAAGCCCTTGCGAAGCAGCTGGTTGATGGTCTTCAGCTGGGACACGTGGTAGTCGTCATAGAACGCCGAGCGGCCCTGCCTGCGTGGCGCGTCGAGCAAGCCGCGCTCACGGTAGGCGCGGATGTTGCGCGAGCTGACACCCGAGATCCGCGCAAGGTCGTCCAGTCGATACTCAGCCAACCCGGCGCACCAAGGGTCGGACGAGGGGACGGCTACCTCGCATGCGGACACTGTAGTACCGCAGACGCGATTTTGAGCGAAGTCGTGGCCGCTTCGGTCAGAATGTAATAGTTAGCGTAGCCACGCGACTCATCTGGACATATGGCGGACAACCTCTGAGAAGCACTACATGCTCGCGCGATTCCAGCCAACTTCCAGGAAGCGCGGCACGCTATTCCCGCCCACCGGGTGAGTGATCTCACCGGTAATGAATTGGCTTCGCGCAGGCTCGGTCCAGGAAGATGGCAACAGACATTAAGACAAAGTTGATGACGAGAGGCTCGGATTGCGTCCCTGGATCGTTTGGGCCACCGGACTCTTCGCCTACATCGTCGCTGTCCTTGACCGCACCACGCTCGGAGTGTCCGGGCTGGAGGCCGGCGATCGGTTCACCGCCGGCCCCGGCGTGTTGTCGTCGTTCGTCGTCCTGCAGATCGTCGTGTACGCGAGCGCTCAGGTTCCTGCGGGCTTGCTGCTCGACCGATTCGGCTCCAAGGTACTGATCGTTTCCGGCGCGACGCTGATGGCGTTAGGCCAGCTGACGCTGGCGTTCACGGAGTCGTTGCCCGCAGCGATCGCCGCACGAGCGGTGGTGGGCCTCGGTGACGCGGTGACCTTCATCTCGGTGTTGCGGCTGGTGCCGCATTGGTTCGCGCCGAAGCGGGTTCCGCTGGTGACACAGTTGACCGGCATCTGCGGCCAACTCGGCCAGGTGCTCTCGGCCGTTCCCTTCCTAGCGCTGCTGACCGGCGACGGCTGGACGACGGCGTATGTGTCGGTGGTTGTGGTTGGCGTGCTGTCGATCGCGCTGACGCTGGCGCTGGTCAAGAACACCCCCAACGGGAAGGTGTCGGATCCGCCTGCCATGTCGGTGGCCGAGGTCTGGGCAAGCGTCAAGACCGTGTGGCTGCGGCCGGGGACCCGGCTGGGCTTCTTCACCCACATGGGCACCCAGTTCTCGGTCACCGTCTTCGCGCTGATGTGGGGGCTGCCGTATCTGACTGTCGCGCAAGGACTCTCGGCCCATGTGGCAGGCACCCTGCTGAGCGTGTCAGTCGTCGCGGCGATCCTGTCCGGCATCGTCGTCGGAGTGTTCACCGGGCGGCGGCCACATCGCCGGTCGCGCTTGGTGCTGGCCATCATCGCGAGCAACGCCGCGATGTGGACGGTCGTGCTCGCACTGCCCACGGCCGCGCCGCTGTGGCTGCTGACGCTGCTGGTGGTCGTCATCTCCGTCGGCGGCCCGGGTTCGATGGTCGGCTTCGACTTCGCCCGCACCTTCAACCCCAGCGCCACGCTCGGCACCGCGCAGGGCATGGTCAACATGGGCGGGTTCATCGCGTCGCTTCTCGTGATGCAGACCATGGGCATCATGATCGGCGCGGTGGGCGGGTACTCGTTCGACTCGTTCCGCCTGGCGTGGACGGTTCAATACGTGATCTGGGCATTCGCGGTGACCGGCATCCTGATCACCCGCAAGAAGACGCGCAGGCAGATGTCGGAAGAACCAGACCTGCTGGAAGGCTTCGAACCTCACCCCGGACCGGCAGCGGCGGCGAGATGAAAGGGCCGCCGAAGTCACGACGTCAATGTTCGTCGACCCCTTATCGAACGGCGGCCGCTTTTTTGACCAGGCCACTCGGGTACCTCGCCATCGCGAGATTGTGGCCGCTCGCATCGACGTGCGACTTCGACGGCTTCGACGTTGGGTTAGCCCGGCCCGTCGTCGGCTAAACGCTTCGCGATGGCCTCTTCGGCGTGCCGATAGCCGAGCAGTTCATATCCGACGACGGTGACCGCAGGCGCCAGCATGACGATCAGCAGGGCGTTGGCCATCGACATGCCCCTGGCGACGAACACCACCGCGGCGACCAGCACCACACCAGTGAGCACAGCCAGCAGCAGGTGGAACGGATCGCGCGCCTGAACCAACCACATGTAGAGCACATAGACGGCCCCGATGTAGATGCCCACCGGTATCGCCACCGACAGCACGGTGCCCACCGCGCTGAGCTTCGACTGGTGCTCGACGTAGTAGGCGGCGGCGTGCAGGCCTGCGCCGGTTCCGACGATCGCCGCGAACACCACGAGGTGCAGATACCCGAACCGGAACGACAGGTCGCGGCGGGCGTGCAGCAGTTGGGACTGCGGCACGATGAAGTAGACCCACCACATGCCGAACGTCAGCCCGGTGCCCGCCACGGCAACCAGGACCGCGGCCACGCTCCAGCCCTGCTCCGAAACGACAGCAGTCAGTGAGGCGACGGTGCCGACGACTCCCTCGCCGAGAGCGATGATCGTGAGCAGTGAATAGCGCTCGGCGATGTGATGGGCATGCCACGGCGTGCCGCCCATCCGCCGTTCGGCCAGCCACGGCCCGAACATCTCGAAGGCCACCAACGCGATCACGATCGCGAACGTCGGGACCGCCGACGTGTTGACGAAGATCGAGATGATCCAGCCGATCTGAGCGACGGCAAGGACGGTGGCGTAGGTCAGGCACGCCGCGCGGCGCCGCGGGTCCTGCTTCGCCGCGCGTAACCACTGCGCCACCAAGCCGATTCGCATCACCACGTAGCCGGCGACCATCACCCGGTTGTCGACGTGCCCACCCTCGGCGATCGAGGCGTACATCGCGGGAATGCCGAGCGCGAGGATGATGACGCCGACCATTTGGACCATCGTCATCAACCGGTAGATCCAGTCGTCGGTGTCGTAGGCCGATGCGAACCAGCTGAAGTTGATCCACGCCCAGCAGATGGCGAACGTCGCGAAGGCGAAACCGGCCAGCCCCGGCCCGAGGTGGTCCTCGGCGAGGGCATGGGCGAACTCGGAGGCCGAGAGGCCGAAGCCGATGACGAACGTGAGGTCGAACAACAACTCCAGCGGCGTGGCAGCCCGGTGCTCCTCATGCGGATCGCGTCCTGACATCCGGCGGATGCGATGCACCTCGACCCTGGTGTCGGGTCGATGTTCCTGAGCCTCACTCATGGACTGCAGAGTTTGCCCAGCCAGCGCTGCACTGTCCAGGCGCCCCGCTGGACTTGCCTCTCTGCGGAGTAACGCAGAAAGAGGTAGTCGACTACGCATGCCTTCATGCCGAACGGTTCGCATCATCAACCGCAGATGCCGAATCGACGAGCAGGAGGCGGTGGGCCGTGTCGGAACAGTTCGCGATCACGATGCTGGGTGGTTTTGAGGTCTACCGCGACAACCAGTTGCTGGACTTGCCACCCTCCTGCCGTCGGGTGGTTGCGCTTGCAGCACTCAAGCGTCGTGCGTTGCCCCGCGACTGGATGTGCCAGGCGCTCTGGCCGACCACGCGGAGCGACCGGGCTACGGCCAGGCTGCGCACCACGCTGTGGCGGCTGCGCCCGATGGGCGCCGATGGCCTGCTCGTCGTGAATCCGCGATCGATCGCCATCGCGCCCGACGTCCGGGTGGACTGGTATGACGCGGTGGACCTGATCGGCCAACTGCTGGGACACACCGACCCGGTCGACCCCGGTCGAGACCTCGCCGCCGAGCTGCTTCCCCTGCTGGGGGCGGGCGCGCTGCTGGACGGCTGGACCGACGAGTGGAACGCGTACGCCCGCAGCACTTACCGGGAGCTGCGGTTGGATGCCCTCGACGATCTCGTGGACGCCTGGGCGGGAAACGGGTAGTGCACTACGCGTGCGTGTCGCTGTGAACGATTTCTACTCTCATATCGTCAAATAGATACAGACCCCGGAGATGGAAGAGAGCCATGAACGCCCTACTTGTGACATGCGTGAGCCTGGCGGCACCGCTCGCCGCGCTCGGCGTGCACGAGTTGCAGGTGCGGCTCGAGCGCTGGGATCACGAGCGCCACGCCGAAGACTAGCCTCGGCCGGATCGACGAACTCACCGACGACGTAATCGCTTTCATCTCTCCGAGGGCACCCGACCGAGCCGAGGAGTACGGCCGCCGCAACGGTGTGCCCGGCGAGCTCGTCGTCCGGGTCAGGCCGACCAAGGTGCTCAAGGCATTCGACCTGGCCGAATAGGTCACGGCTCGGCCCTCGGCATGACGGCCCTCGGTGCGACGTGCCCTGCCAAGACATCGGCGACGCCGAGACCCGCGATCAGGGCGGTGGCTCGCGCCACAGCTCACACGATGAACTAGGTTCATCGGTTATGGATGGCTACGCCTACGACACCGCACTGTTGATTCTGCGGGTGTGCCTCGGCCTGACGATGGCGGCACACGGATACAACAAGTTCTTCGGCGGCGGCCGGATACCCGGTACCGCGAAGTGGTTCGAGAGCATCGGGATGAAGCCGGGCACCCTGCACGCCCGCATCGCCGCCAGCACCGAGATGTCCGCGGGTCTTGGCCTCGCAGTCGGCCTGCTGACGCCGATCCCCGCGGCGGGCTTCGTCGCGCTGATGCTGGTGGCGGCGTGGACGGTACACCGGCCGAACGGCTTCTTCATCGTCAAGGAAGGCTGGGAGTACAACCTGGTGCTCGCCGTCACCGCCGTCGGCATTGCAACGCTCGGTGCGGGTCGGTTCAGCCTTGACTGGCTGATCTTCGGGCACAACTGGCTCGACGGGTGGGTCGGCTTGCTGGTGTCGGCGGGACTCGGGCTGGCGGGCGGCATCGGCCAGCTGGTGCTCTTCTACCGGCCGCCGCAGCCGGCAGAGGCTAGCTGACCCGGCCGCCGACGATGGTCGCCGCGACCATGTCGGACGCAAGCGTCTCCACGTCGGCGGCAGGTTTCAACACCATGAGGTCGCCCGGCTGACCGACCTCGACGGTGCGCGGCACCGACGGGCGGTCCGGGTGGCCGAAGAACAGACGCAGCGCCTCCCCGGCCGAGATGCGCTCATCGGGGCCGAGAACGTCTCCGCCTGCGGTGGTGCGGTGGACGGCCGCGCGCATCGCCGCCCACGGGTCCGCGCCGCCGAACGGGGCATCGGTGCTGGCGGCCGTCGGAATGCCCGCCCGGAGCAGCGACGCCAACCGCCACAACTGCGGGTGCTCCTCGACGGGAACGTCACGCAGGTAGTGCTCGCCGCGTTCGGCGACGAAGTTGGGCTGGGTGACCACGGTGACCCCGAGGTCGAGCAGGTCGGCGACCGCGTCGTCGGGGACGACCGCCGCGTGCTCGATACGGTCGCGCGGGTGGGCGCCCGCCGCGCGCAACGCGGCCAGCGCGACGACCAGTTGCGCATGGGTGACACAGTGCAAGGCAACGTGCATGTCGTCATCGTGGTGGTCGCCCACCCATCCGGTCAGCTCGTCGACGTCCAGCCGGTCGTCGTGCAGGATCCGTTTTCCGGGTGCGAGGAAGTGCAGCCGCTGCGGGATCTCGCCGCGGCGATGAGCCACCGATAACGTCACGATGTCGGCTGCCGTGAGGTCCGGGGTGGCGTCGGTGACGCCGGTGACCCCGTATCGGACGAGGTCGTGAGCGGCATCGGCCAACGCTGTGACTCTGCGCGGCAACGCATTCGACCACTTGTCGGTGCTGTGCAACCGGCCGTCAGGATGGTCGGCCAGCCCGACTTGGGCCAGTCCCACGGAGTTCAGGATCCACATCGCACCGCTGCGGTGCTGGATGCGCAGCGGAATGTCGGCGATCAGTGTGTCCAACTGTTCGCGGTCGAGCTCGCCCGCGACCGACGCGTGGTAGCCGATCGCGCGGATCCACCCGTCAGCTCCCGGGGATGTGCTCCTAAGCGCTTGGGCCAGTTGGGCTTTGGTCCGAACCTGCGGCGGCCCGACCGCAATGGAGTCGAGCGCCGCCGCCATCGCCCGCAGATGGAGATGGTGGTCGTGCAGTCCGGGCAGCACCGCGCCGCCGTTTGCGTCAAGCAGCTGCTCGGAGCCCGACCGGTCGAGTTCATCGGCGATTTCGACGATGTGCTCGTCGACCCGCAGGTCGGCGACGCGTCCGCCCGGCAGCTTGCCGCGGCGAATCAGCATGAGGCGAGCCGTGCTTCGATGAGTTCGCGCACGCGGCGGTTGTCAGCGCCGAGTGCGGCGGCCGCACGCGATGGAGCCGGGACTCGCGGTGGCTCGTCGGTTCTCGCGGTGAGCGGCAGCGTGGCATAGCTCGCCGCGACCTCGGCCAGCGCGATCTCGACGATCTCCCCGCCGCCGCGGCCGAGCGCGTCGAGTACGGCCAGGGTGGCCTCCAACCCGGTGAGCGGATCGGCGATCGCGTCACCGATGAACACCGGGCCTGAGTCTTTGTTCCTGTCGTGCGCGGTACCGACGAGACCGCCCGCAACGGCAGCGTCGTCACCGAACGCGACGTGATCGGCCCGCTTCCCCTCGGTGCCATAGCCGGTGACACGCAACCAAACCCGGCCCGGCCGGCCCGGCAGCTGCTCTGCACCGAGACCGCGGCGGGCAAGCGCGGCGGGCCGCGAACTCTCGATCACCACATCGGCGATTTCCAGTAGTGGCCGTAGTTCGTCATCGTGAAAATCGATGGCATAGGACAGCTTTGCCGAATTCATCCAGTCGAAGAATGCGGGGTGCCCGTTGCGGGTGCCGTCGGTTCTGTTGCGGCCTTCGACCTTGACGACGGTCGCGCCCGCGGCCGCCAGCAGGTGTCCGCACAACGGCCCCGCCCACATCGAGGACAGGTCGGCGACCAGAAGTTCGGAAAGCGCCCTTGGCGCTCGCCTTCCACCGGCGACGAATCTCGCTGGAGCGGCGTCGACTTCACCCACCGTCGCCGCGGGCAGGTCGAGCAGCCGCGCCCGTGCCACGAACTCGGCCGCATCGCGGTCGGCGGCCGCGTCCGTCAACACCACCCACGGGTCGGCGGGCTGCTCTGCCAGCTCGAGTAGCGCAGGCACCGTCTCGACGTCGTCGTCGCGGGACAGTGTCAGCGCGCACCAGCCGTCGCGGGCGGCCAACAGCCGTGTCGAACCTCCCGCCGAGATACGGCCGGCGGGTGCAATCCCGAGCAGTCCCGCACGCCCGGTGAGGATTTCGTCGGCGTCGGCGGTCATGCTGCCGCCGAGGGCCGCCGCGCTGCGGGTGATGTCGCGGGTGACTCGCCGCGCCCGGGCGAGCACGGCATCAGGGATGCCCAACGAGCCCACCAACACATTCTGCATGGATCTACGCCGCTTCGATCGCGTCGATCAGACCCCAGCCGAGCGCGGTCGCCGCATCGATCGCGCGGCCGGACAGCACCAGATATGCCGCACGCCATCGGCCGATGCGCCGCGTCACGCTGACCATTCCGCCCGCGCCGGGTATCAGACCCAAGGCCAGCTCAGGGAGCCCGAGCACCGAATCTCGATGTGCTTCAACCCATCCGCAGAACGCGGCCATTTCGAGTCCGCTGCCGAGAACCTGGCCGTGCACGCGTGCTCGGCAGCGCCTGCCGAGCCGGGCGGTGAGTTCGCTCAACGCAAGGGCGGGGCTGTGCCGCACGCGCGCGATGTGCGCTGAGGCCGGATCGGCGAAGGAGCCGAACTCGGCGAGATCACCGCCGCTGCAGAACGACGGCCCGTTGCCGGAGAGGACCACTTCGTCGACCGAGGGGTCGTGGCGGGCGACGTCGAGGGCCTCGAGCAGCGCGGCGCGCGCGTCGTTGGAGAACGCGTTGTGGCGGGCGGCCCGATTGAACCGGATGTGCAACGTGTTGCCGTCGCGGTCGGCCACCACCGGATCCGGTAGGACCGGCGCCGCAGCGGGGCCTCGCCGCTGCAGCCACGCCGCGAACTCCCCACCCGATTGCAGCGTCGAGTACGCCAGCGACTCGGTGATCACCCCAGCCAGGGCGGGCGCCTCCGGGTCGACCGCCCGCAACACGTCGTCGCACACGGCGGCCGCTTGTGGCCAGGTCTCCGTGCGGGTGGTCAGTTCGGCGATCGCGGCCGAGGCCGAATCGACGGAGACGACGCGTCGGTCGGCAACGGCGTCCTCGCTGAGGGTGAGGGTGGCGCGGTCTAGGAAGTGCTGTGCGGCCGGTGCCGCGATGTCCGCGGCGGATCCAACCGCCAGCAGTACCCCGGTGTGCACAGGCAGGCAGGTCGGCAAGTCGCCGAGGTCAACAACGAGCACGGCCGTGCACGGCTGCTACACCGGGTCGAAGGACGAGATCAGCCAGCCGCCGTTGATCTTCTGCAACGTGACCCGCACCGCGCTGTTGATGAAGCTCGCGTCGGGCCGGTCCGCACTTTGAGTGGTCTGGTTGATGAAGACCAGTACCACCGCGCTGTCGGGATGAAGCTCTGACAGCGCGGCCCTGACGACCGACGCCTTGGTCTTCACCGATTTCTGTTTGGCCGCGGGTGCGACGATCTGATCGGTGAACTGCGTGTAGTACGACAGGAAGCTCCCGGTGAGCTTGCTCTTGGCGGTCGCGAAGTCTTTGTCGAGGCTCTCCGGGGAGTACGACAGCAGCGCCGTGGTGCCGTCGGATGCGGCGCTGATCGCCGACCGGGCGGCGGCGTCGTCCATCGCCCGATCCGGCTGGTACACCTTGAAGAACATCCACGACGTCAGCCCCGCGACGGCGATCAAGGCCACGGCCAGGGTGAGGGCGATCCAGTGCTTGCGGGCGCCGTGCGTCACCCGGCCCAATCGCCCGCGCTTGGGTTCGGTTGACGCCTCCGTCTCGACGGCGTGGGGCTCGCTACCTTCGGCGGTGGGCTCGTCGCCGTCGGTCACATCCATGTCCTGCGGATCGGTCACGGTACGAACTCAACTTTCGCCAA
The DNA here is from genome assembly GCA_963813275.1 of uncultured Actinomycetota bacterium. Classification (GTDB taxonomy): domain Bacteria; phylum Actinomycetota; class Actinomycetes; order Mycobacteriales; family Mycobacteriaceae; genus Mycobacterium. Next base: position 3,095,747 of record CAWEYH010000014.1, read on the forward strand.
CTTCATCTGGCCGCCGTCCCGGGCCAGGTTCACGCTGAGCCGCCATGCGCGCGGCTCCTGCTTGGCGCCTGCGGCGTTGGTGACCCGTGAGGTCGCGGCGACGATGACGGTCGCGGTGTCGTCGGTCATCGACTCGACGGCCGTAGCCGTGACACTGGTTTCGGTGACCGCCTTCGAATCGGTAGCCACCTTGACGAAATCGTCTGCGGTGTTTTGGAAGTCCGTTTTGAACTGACCGGTCGAGTTGTCGATGATGCGCTGAACGTCCTCTTTGGCCTTGGTGTAGTCCAGCGACATCAGTGTCACGACGCCCTGACGGGCCGCCGCGGCGAACTCGGCCCTGCGCTGCTGTTCGGCTTGCACCTGCCGGTGGTACCAGTACATGTAGCCGCAGCCCGCCAGCAGGGCGGCGATCACTAGGACCGTCACGGTGGCCGCGACAGCCTTCCACGACGGACGCGGTATCCGAAGCCGGCGCCGCTTTTTGGCCGGTTCTGGCTCTTCCGCGGAGTCTGCGGCGGCCTCCGTGTCCTCCGCCGCGTCAGCGTTGTCAAAATCTTCGACGACGGCGTCCGCGTCGTCCTTATCGCCTTCGTCCTCGACGTCCGTGTCGTCCTCGACGGTGTCGTTCGACGTGTCGGGCGCCTCGATGGTCGCGGCCGCAGCTGTCGTCTCGACCGCCGCCGTCGACTTGGCCACCTCGGCCTGACGACGCAACCGAATGGCGCGGGCCCTCGCACGGGCAGCGGCGGCAGCCGCCTCGGCTTCGGCTGCCTCGGCCTCAGCTTCCTCCGCCAGCGCCAGCGCGTCGTCGGCAGCCGAATCCGTGTTCTTGGATGCGGCGTCGACATGGTCGCCGTTCAGTTCCGGCGGAGTCTGCTTCCGGGACCGCATGCAACCTCCTGTCCGGTAAGCACTTTGCTCAATGAGAATGGCATTTTCTATTTTCGGTATCGCCGCGACGATACAGGATGGGCAAAATCTGCCGAATTCAAGCATGTCCTGCGGAAATGCTATTTACGCGCTGTGCAGGCGCTTAGCGCTATCTGTCGATCAACTGGTCCTTCATCACTTTGCCTGTCGCATTCAGCGGCAGCTCGTCCAGAAACTCTACGTATCGCGGCACCTTGAAACCAGCCATCCGGTCCCGGCTCCACGAGATCAAGTCCTGCGCGGTCACTCGGCCTTTTCGGCTGCCCTCGAGCACGATGAATGCCTTGCCGACCTGACCGAGACGGTCGTCGGGCACGCCGATGACCGCCGCCTGTGCGACGGCAGGGTGCTCGAGCAGAAAGCCTTCGATCTCGGCGGGGTAGGCGTTGAAGCCGCCGACGATGAACATGTCCTTCTTGCGGCCGACGATGCGACAGCCGACCCGTGTCATCGATCGTGCCGAGGTCGCCGGTGTGCAGCCAGCCGTCGGCGTCGATCGCCTCGGCGGTTGCCGACCGGATCGTCGAGGTAGCCCTGCATGACGGTGAAGCCGCGCATCAGCACCTCGCCGTCGTCGGCGATGCGGAGTTCCACTCCACCGAGCGGCAGCCCGGCGGTGGTCGCGATGTCCTCGACCGAGTCACCCCGACGCGACAGTGTGGCGGTGCCGCCCTCGGTCAGCCCGTAACCGGTCGCCAACGTCTGGAACGGCAGTTCGTCGAACACGCGTCTGATCAGTTCGACGGGAATGTCCGCTGCTCCCGTGACACCAACTCGCAACGTCGCCAACTGGCTCTTGTCGGCGACGGCCAGCAACGAGTGATACAACGTCGGCGGGCCGGGCAGCACCGTGATCCGTTCGGCCCCAACCATTTCCACGACGCGGTCGATATCGAAGACCGCCATCGGGAACATGGTCGCGCCACGGATGAACGATGACAGAAGCCCGGCCTTCAACCCGAACGTGTGGAAGTAGGGGTTGATCATCAGATAGCGGTCACCCTCACGCAGGTCGATGAGGCCGCTGTATTCGATGTAATGGCGCAGATTCTGGTCGTGGTTCATCAGCACGCCTTTGGGCCTGCCGGTGGTCCCCGACGTGAAGATGATCTCGGAGATGTCCGTGCCCGCGACGTCGCTTCCGTCGCGGGCCGATGGCGAACCGCTGGAAAGGAAGTCGGACTTCAGGTCGATAACCGGCACACCGGCAGGCGCGGTGTAGTCCTGACCCAGGAAGCCCTTCTGGACCAACACGGCTTTCGCGCCACTGCGTGCGATGATGTCGCCGGCCTCGTCGGCCTTGAACCGGGTGTTCACGGTGACAAGCACGCCGCCTGCGGTGAGCAACCCGAATGCGGCGATGATCCACTCGGCGGAGTTGGGCGCCCAGACGGCGACCCGCTCGCCCTTCTCGATGCCGAGATCCGCGAATGCGCCGGCGGCGCAACGAATCCGGTGGACAAGCTCCGCGAAGGTGAGCCGCAGCGGACCGTCAACGACCGCTTCCGCATCGCCGAAACGGTCCGCCGCGCTCAAGACCATCTCGGGGATGGTCTTCCACTCGGTCAATAGGCACTGCTCCTCAACGGGCGTGCCGCCCTTGATCGTCGCGGTGCGTGGATCACACCGTGACGAGCCGGCCCAGGTTGCCGCCCATGATCTTGGCCTGATCATCCATGGAGAGGTGCTCGAGCGCGGTCACGTAGTGAGTGGGCTCAGCCAGCCCCTCAGGGTGCGGCCAGTCGGAGCCGTAGAGCACCTGGTCCACGCCGATGAGGTTGATCAGGTCGTCGATGCCCTCCTCGTAGAACGGGCTGACGTAGATGCGGTTCTTGATCTCCTCGATCGGGTTGCCGGGGAAGGACTCCGGCGCCTTCTTCCAGACCTCGGCCATGGAGTCCAGCAGCGGGAACATCCACTTGGATCCCGCCTCGACGATCCCCACCTTGAGGTCAGGGAACCGGAACAGCGCGCCGTGGATCACCCAGGATGCCACCGCATCCTGGATCGGGCGCCACTCGTTGAGAATCGACATGGCGTTGGTCTGGAACGGCAGCATCTCCTGGGCGGCGCCGTCCCACTCGGAGGTGTAGCGGGAGTAACCGCTGTCGCTGGAGTGCATTCCGATGAACACGTCGTACTCGACGCACTTCTGCCAGAATGGGTCGAACTCGGGCAGCGCGAACGACCGCGGGCCACGGAATCCGGGCACCGGCGCCGGGCGGATCAGGATCGCGCGGGCACCGCGCTTGACGCACCATTCCAGCTCCTCGATGGCCTTCTCGACGATGGGAAGGGTGATCACCGGGGTGGTGAAGATGCGGTTCTGGTAGTTGAAGCCCCACACCTCGTCGAGCCACTGGTTGAGCGAGTGGATGAGGACGTGGATGGCGACGGGGTCGTCGGAGAGGCGCTCCTCGATCAGGCTGGCCAGCGTGGGGAACATCAGCGAGCGGTCGATGCCCAGCTCGTCCATCTTCTCCAGGCGCGGCGCGGGCTCGAAGAACGCCGGGATGGCCCTCATCGGCTCGCCGAAGAGCTCACGCTTGCTCTTGCCGTCGGGATTGCCGAACTTGAAGTACTCCTCCCATGCGCCCGGTTTGGCGACCACCGAGAAGGTGGGGTTCGGGATGTAGTTGCTGATCACCCCGCGCAGCGCGATCTTCGTCCGGCCGTTGACCTCGACGTACTGGACGACGTCTTTGTACTCCTTGGGCAGGTACTTGGTCAGCGCCTCTGGCGGCTCGTAGAGGTGATTGTCCGCGTCGAACAGGGGGAACGGGATGTCGACCCGGTGCGAAAGTTGACCCATGAAACACTCCTTATCCTCTTGGGAGAATCCTATTCTCACTAGCTGCTCAACGCAATGTGCTGCTTGACCAGAAACTTCTGCACCTTGCCGCTGGCGGTGCGGGGGTAGTCGTCGACTTCGTGCAGCTCTTCCGGCCATTTCTGCTTCGCCACGCCGACCCGCTCGAAGTGCTCGTGAACTTCGGCCATCGTCGGCATGCTGTGCCCGGGCTTGACGCGCAGGACGGCGGCCGCGTGCTCGCCGAGCCTGGCGTCGGGCGCGGACACCACGACGGCTTCGGCGACGGCGGGCATCGTCAGCAGCAGCTCCTCGACCTCGAGCGCGCTGATGTTCTCGCCGCCGCGAATGATGACGTCGGCCTTGCGATCGGTGATGGTCAGATAGCCGTCGTCGTCGAGTACGCCGACATCGCCGGTGCGATACCAGCCGTCGGCGTCGAAGGCGCGCTCGGTCAGCGCGTCGTCGGTGTAGCCGAGGCACAGATCGGGTCCGCGGCTGTAGATCTCGCCGTCGGGCCCGAGCCGGATCTCCACGCCCGGCCGCGCATTGCCGTCGGTGTAGAGCCGTTTGTCCTCTGGCGCATCGCGACTCGATCCCGTGATCGACGGATGCTCGGAACTGCCGTAGGACCGGAACACGAAGATCCCCATGTCGGCCAGCCTGCGGGTGACCGCCGAGGGCACCGTAGAACCGCCGAAGCCAACGGTTTTGAAGTGCGCCATGTGTTCGGGTGTGCAGTCGGGATGGTCCATCAGGCTGGTGACGAAGTACGGCGGACCGCCGCCGATCGACAGGCCGTGGCTCTCGATGAGCTTGAGCACGTTGCCCGGATCCCATACGTCGGCCAGGTCGATCGGTGCACCCTCGAGCACCGGGATCAGAAACGCACCCAACATGCCGATGAAGTGCCCGACAGGCGTTGCGGTGAGTTGCCTGCCGCGGTCGGGCGGGTAGTTCGCATGCAGCTGGCGGGTTTCGAAACCGAGGGTCTGATGGCTGTGCACGACGCCCTTGGGGTCGCTGGTGGTGCCGGAGGTGAAGGCGATCAACGCCGGGCTGGCGGGATCAGCGGCGACGGTGCCCACCAGCGGCTCATCGGCCAGCAGGTCGTCGAACGTGCTTCCCACCAACCCGACGATGGGCACATCGGCGCAGAGGTCCGGCTGGAACTTCATCCGCCCGAACTCCTCGGCCGTGATGAACACCTTCGGCCGCGCGGTTTTCATGATGTGGCTCAGTTCTTTTCGGCCGTAGAAGTGCACGATCGGCACCACGACCGCGCCGAGGAACGCCGATGCCCAGAACGACGCAGCGGCCTCCATCCAGTTCGGCAGTTGCAGCGCAACCACATCTCCCGGCCCGACACCGCGCCGGCGCAGACCCTCGGCCAGTAGGCGGGCCTGGCGCTCGACGTCGGCGAAGGTGCCCTCGAAGGGCCGCACGGCCGAGTGCACGACGAAGGCGGTGTCCGGGTTGGCCGTCAGTCCCTCTGCGACGAGATCACCGAGGGTTTCCGGCCTCCACCATCCCTCGTCCTCGTAGCGTTTTGTCAGCTCTACCGGGATTTTTCGCATTGCGCGCCGCTGCTCCTCCGTCCAAACGTGATGCTATTCTCCGATACAGAGAATGCCAATACCGCACACGGAGAACGCCCGATGGTCGACCTCGAGTTCGACGATGGTCTGGCGGTCATCACCATCGACCGCCCGCACGCCCGCAACGCCATTTCGCTGGAGACGATGGACCAGTTCGACAAGGCGCTCGACGGGGCAGAGGGTGCGGGCGCGCTCGTCATCACGGGCGCAGGCGATCGAGCGTTCGTATCGGGCGGCGACCTCAAGGAACTCAGCGCGCTGCGCACCGAACAAGAGGCCGGGGCCATGGCGTGGCGGATGCGGTCGATCTGCGACCGGATCGCCGGCTTTCCCACCCCGACGATCGCGGCACTGAACGGGCATGCGCTCGGGGGCGGCGCCGAAGTGGCGGTGGCGGCCGACATCCGGCTTGCCGCCGACGACATCAAGATCGGCTTCAACCAGGTGGCACTCGAGATCATGCCGGCCTGGGGCGGCGCGGAGCGGCTCGTCGAGCTGGTCGGCTTCAGCAAGGCTCTGCTGCTGGCGGGCACGGGCATGATCATCACCGCCGACGACGCGCAGCGGAGCGGATTGGTCGATCAGGTGATTCCGCGCCAGTCGTTCGACAAGGAGTGGCGCGACATCGCCACGGCGTTGGCGAAGCGCCCGGCGAGCGAGATCAAGCGCGTCATGCGCGGCGTCACCACCACCGAAGCAGTGGCCGCCTTTGCGCGGCTGTGGGTTTCGGATGAACACTGGGCCGCCGCGGACAAGGTGATGAAGCGCGGCAAGTAGGCCGCTAGGCGCCGAGCACCCGGATCGGATTGCTGCCGTCCCATTCGACGGCGGCGTCGTGCATGAACATCGCGTTGGCCGCCGTGGCGTCGGTGAGTTCGGAGATCTCGATGACCGCCGCGGGCGCGTCCGGCGGCTCGACGTAGGCGAACCGCACGCCGAACCCCTCGCCACCTGACCACACGACCGGCCAACCGGCCTTCTCGACCTTGCCCATCGTGTCCTCGAAATCGGTTGTCCAGTAAGCAAGCTGGTGAAAGCCGGGGCCGTGGGCAGTGAGGAATTCGGTGAAGATGCTCGGCGTGTCGTCGGTCTGCAGGATGAGCTCGATCTGGAGCTCGCCGCTGTTGGACCACGCCAGCGACAGCGTGGTCTCACACGGTGCACCGCGGTAGAGCGCCTGCATCGGCAGGTCGCGCATCACGAACCAGGGACCGACGCCGAGTTCGAGCCAGCCGTTGATCGCACTGTCGAGGTCGGTGACGACGTAACCGATCTGGCGCACCGGGCCGGGTAGGACGGTCATGACGCCGTGGGGTGCACGACGACGCGGGGCGGGCCCTGGCCTTTGCGCACCTGGTCGATGGCCGCTGGCACCTCGTCGAGGCCGATGGTTCTGCCGATGCTGGGCGCCGGGTCCAGCCGCCCATCGGCGACGGCGTCGAGCGTGCCGTACCAGTCCTGCGGATGCGGCCCCCCGCCGAACTGGATCGTCATGCCCTTGTGCGTGGCATCGGTGCAGTCGATGGTGCCTGCGTCGTACCAGCCGCCCGCGACGTGCACGCGGGCCATGAACTCGCAGGAGTCGACGATGCTCTGCAGCAGGCCTTTCTTACCCACACATTCGAAGATGACCTGCGTGGTCTGAAAGTTGTTGGCCCGAAACGTCTCTCGCCACACCTCGTAGGGGTCTCGGTTCGCCGGGTTGACCACCACGTCGGCGCCGAACTTCGTGGCGTAGGCCAGCCGGTCGACGCTGTAGTCGGACACCACGATCGGGCTGACGCCGCGCGACTTCAAGGCCGCAACGGTCGACAGGCCGATGGCCCCCGCACCGACGACCAGCGGCAGCTCGCCCGGTTTGATTCCCGAGCAGCGAACGTAGTACTCCCCCACCGCAAACGCGTCGACCAGCGCGACCGAGTCGTTCGGGACGCCGTCGGGCACCTTGCGCGACATCACCTCCGAGACGATCATCAGCTCGCCGAATGCACCTGGCGCGTCGGGGTTGTGGCCGATGACGAGTGGCTCATGGCCGTGGCGGATCATGATCGGCAGGCTGGTGACACGCGTGCCGACCGGGAAGTCACCCGAGCAGTCCGGTCCGTGGCCGACCACCTCGCCGATGAACTCGTGGCCCATGACGGTGTCGCGGTCGGAATCCCATACGAACCGGTCGGCCGAGTTCGGGTGGTCCATGTAATGCACATCCGAGGCGCAGATAGCCGCGCTCAGCGGTTTGATCAGCAGCTCGCCCGGGCCCGGCACCGGATCGGCCGTCTCCCGCACTTCGAGCTTCCCGTCGCGCAACACCACCGCGCGCATCAGCCCGCACTTCCATGCTTGGTGGCGAAGTCGCGGGAAGCGGCGCTCATGAGCTCGACCAGTGTGCGCCGGTCGGCGGTCCACACCATTGATGCCATGGTTCGATTTTTTTCTCCCACAGGGTATGTCGGGCCGTTGCCGATGTTGTCGATGATCTCGCGTGCAACATCGTCGGAAAGCATGACGGTTTCCGGGTCGTAGGCGTAACCCATCCGCGCCAGCGCCTCGGTGTAGGTCATTCCCAGCGGGGTGCAGCACACGTCGACGCCGTGCGGCCGTAGCTCCGCCCACAGGCCTTCGGCAAGGTTGACGTTGAACGCCTTCACGGCGGAATACACCGCCAGCAGGGACGATCCGGCCAGGCACGCAAGCGATCCCACCAACACGATGCCGCCCCGGCCGCGTTCGCGCATGGCCGGTGCGAAGTGTCGGGCCAGTGCGACCGGACCGATGCACGCCAGCTTGATCTGCTGCAGCGAGTCCTCGAACGAGTCGTCGAGAAACTCCGTCGTCCGGTTCGCGGCGCCTGCGTTGTAGATCAGCAACCCGACCTCGAGTCCGTCGGTCGCCTCGGCCACGCGGTCGCCGACATCGGGGGCGGTCAAATCCTGCACCAGCGGCCGGACCTCGACACCGTGGCGCTCACGCACCCCGGCCGAAAGCTCTTCCAGCAGCGCTCCGTTGCGCGCGATGAGCACGAGATCCAATCCGCGCTCGGCCAGTTGGTCGGCCAGGCTGGCGCCGACACCTTCGGACGCGCCCGCGATGACGGCCCACCGGCCGTACTTCTGCGCGAAGTCCGCAGTCACGATGGGGCTCCCCCTGTCAGCATCCGCGGGGTGTGGGTGACCCGCCGGCGGATGCGCCATCCGTCGGGACCCCGAACCAACTCATCGTCGTAGTGGCCGACGACGTCGACCCACAGTCCGTTGTCGTCGGGCGTGATCATGATGACCGCGTGCACGTACGTCCGCGCGGTGGCGGTGTCGCCGTCGACCTCGATCGCGAAGTTCGACAGCCGGTGGTAGGTCGACCCCATGGGGTTGTGAGTCTGTGCGAACAGTTCGGTGAACGCGTCGGGGTCGGTGAAGTGTCCGACCTCGCCGTAGTCGAGGTCGACCTCATCGGCCCAGCAGCTGCGAAACAGTGGCCAGTCCTTGGAGTCGATTCCGGTGGCGTAGCGGATCAACACCTCGGTGATCTGCGCCTTGTCGGCATCCACGCGGTCAAGTTAGCCGATAAGTTAGACTCGGGTCAACTATTGATGTGCACTGAAAAGCGGTGAGAATGGCCGAGATTGCTCGAGGAGCAGTTGCTGACCAGGGTCAGCGTCGGGCCTCCTTTCAGCAGGCCCGCTCACACGCGACCAAACAGTCGCTGGTGCAGGCCGCCACGGCGCTGTGGCGGGCCAACGGCTACGCCCGCACGACGGTCGCCGACATCTGCCGCGCGGCTGGTGTCTCGAAGGCGTTGTTCTACTTCTATTTCCCGCGCAAGGAAGACGTGCTGTTCGAGGTCGGTGTGCTGTCGACGGACGCCGCCCATCGCAGGGCCACCGAACTCCTGCGCAAGCCATACGAAGTGCCTGCCGTCGTCATCGCCGTTCTCGAGACACTCGAGGCGTCGATGCGCACCAGCACGCCGGAGCTTCTGATGGAGACGGTTATCGAGGGCTACCGCCAGGCGCTCGCCGGCCATGACCACCTCGAGCGCACCTCGGTCATCTTCGCCGAGGTCTTCAACCAGGCGATGTCCGACGGAAAGCTGCCAGCCGACTTCGACGCCGAGCACGTCGCGGTCGTCGCGCAGTCACTGGTCGGCGAGGGAGTCCGGCACTGGGCGGCAGGCCGCTACCAGGGCCGGTCGTTCGCCGAGGTGGTCGGCCGCGACATCGCCGCCCTCGTCGCGGGCTACAGCGTGCGCTAGGGACCACGTGTTCTCTCTAGACGAGAATGCCATTTCCGATTACTGTCAATCGCGTGTCGACACAGCAGAAGGCGCTCGCGCCCGAGATCTCTACCTGGCCCGACGAGAACCCGCAGCTGATCGGTAGCCGTTGCGGCGCGTGCGGTGCCACCACGTTCCCCGTCCAGAAGCGCTGCCCCAAGTGCAGCGGCGGCGACATGTCCGACGTGACGCTGCCCCGCCGCGGCACCCTGGTCGCGTGGACGACGCAGGGCTTTCCGCCGGGCGCGCCGTACAAGGGCCCGACGGGCAAGGACTTCGTCCCCTTCGGTGTCGGGCTCGTGCAGCTCGACGACGTCATCCGTGTCGAGGGCAGGCTCACCGAGAACGATCCCGAGAAGCTGCAGTTCGGCATGGATGTCGAGCTGACAATGATTCCGTTCGCCACCGACGACGAGGGCAACGAACTCGTCACCTTCGCGTTCCAGCCGGTCTAGAGAGGAAAGCCATGACGAACGACGTCGCCATCATCGGCGTGGGGCTGCACCCCTTCGGCCGGTTCGACAAGACCGCGATGGAGATGGGCGCCGACGCGATTCAGTTCGCACTCGACGACGCCGGTGTCGCCTGGAAGGACATCCAGTTCGGCTTCGGCGGCAGCCACGAGGTGTCGAATCCCGATGCGGTGACCCGGCTGGTCGGCCTGACCGGGATCACCTTCACCAACGTCTTCAACGCCTGCGCCACCGCGGCGTCGGCCATCCAGCAGACCGCCGACACGATCCGGCTCGGCAAGTACGACATCGGCATCGCCATCGGCCTGGACAAGCATCCCCGCGGTGCGTTCACCGACGACCCGGCCAAACTCGCACTGCCGCAGTGGTATGCCGAGAACGGCCAATTCGTCACCACGAAGTTCTTCGGAATGAAGGCCAATCACTACCTCCACAAATACGGCATCTCGCAGGAGACGCTGGCCAAGGTCGCCGCCAAGAACTTCCGCAACGGCGAGAAGAACCCGAATGCGTTCCGGCGCAAGCCGATCTCCGAGGAGGAGATCCTCAACTCGCCGGTGCTGAACTACCCGCTGACCCAATACATGTTCTGTACACCCGACGAAGGTGCCGCCGCGGTGATCATGTGCCGCGCCGACATCGCGCACCGGTTCACGAAGAAACCGGTGTACGTGAAGGCCACCGAGATCAGGACGCGCACCTTCGGCGCCTACGAGGTGCACGCGACGTTCGCCCCGCTCGACGAGGATTCGTCGCCGACGGTGTACGCCGCGCGCGCCGCATACGAGGAGGCGGGCATCGGCCCCGAGGACATCGACGTGGCCCAGCTGCAGGACACCGATGCCGGCGCGGAGGTCATCCACATGGCCGAGACGGGCCTGTGCGCCGACGGTGAGCAGGAGAAGCTGATCGCAGACGGCGCCACGGAGATCCACGGCACGATGCCGGTCAACACCGACGGCGGGCTGATCGCCAACGGTGAGCCGATCGGCGCATCGGGTCTGCGGCAGGTGCACGAGCTGGTGCGCCAACTGCGCGGCGAGGCGGGCGACCGACAGGTGCCCGGCGAGCCGAAGGTCGGTCTGGCGCAGGTCTACGGCGCGCCCGGCACGGCGTCGGCGACGATCCTCTCGGTCTAGCGCTACGCCGATCGGCGAGGTAGATGCCAACGGTCGCCGACACCGTCAACCGTTACGTCGAGTTGCTCGCAAGCGGCAGCGCCGATGAGATTGCCGCGCTGTACACGCCGGACGCCACCGTTGAGGATCCGGTCGGCAGCGGCGTGCGCCGCGGCCACGACGCAATCCGCGAGCTGTACAGCCGGGTCGAAAAGCAAGACCGCACAGTGGAACTCCTGTCACTGCACGTCATCGGTAACGAGGCGGCGTTCCTGGCCCGGTTGACGGTCATCGCCGGGGACCTCCGAACCCGGATAGACGGGATCGACGTGATGACGTTCGACGACGAAGCCCGAATCACCTCGATGCGCGCGTTCTGGTCCGCGCCCAGCTCCCCCAGCTAGGAACGCACATGCCCGGTTTCGGTGTCGGCATCATGAACAACACCATCAATTCGCGGTTCGGGCCGAAGCCGCCGATCCAGGCCGACTACCTGACTGCGGTAGCCTCCGGGGCCGACTCCTTCTGGGTCGCCGACCATCTCAATTCGGTTCTGCCGCCATCGATGTGGAAGCCCAAGTACGTGGGTGCGGCCAAGGTGATCCCGAAGATGGACGCGCACCTCGAGCCGTGGACGATGTTGGGATACCTGGCCGCCAAGAACAACCTGCGCCGGATGCGCCTCGGGGTGGCCGTCACCGATACGGGTCGGCGCAATCCCGCGGTCACCGCCCAGGCCGCGGCCACACTGCATCTGCTCACCCGCGGCCGAGCGGTTCTCGGCATCGGAACCGGCGAGAAGGAAAGCAACGCACCGTACGGCGTCGACTGGTCAAAGCCGGTGGCGCGCTTCGAGGAAGCGCTCGCCACCATTCGCGCGCTGTGGAACTCCAACGGCGAACTCGTCACCAGGGACTCGCCGTTCTTCCCGCTGCACAACGCGCCGTTCGCACTTCCGCCGTACAAGGGCAAGTGGCCGCCGATCTGGGTAGCCGCGCACGGGCCCCGCATGATCCGCGCAACGGGGCGCTACGCCGACGGCTGGTTCCCCGGCACGACCAGGGCGGTGGAGTATGCCGAGCAGCTTGGCTGGTTGAAGACCGCCGCGTCGGACGCAGGTCGCGACCCGAAGGAGATCACGCCCGCGCTTATCCGGTTCATCGTGACCGGACGGACGCGCGATGAGGTCGACGACGTCATCGACTCCGACATCGCGAAGGTCTTCGCACTCAACTGCACGGCGGAGGCCTGGGCCCGTCACGGTGCCGAACACCCACTCGGCGCGGACTTCACCGGTGTGCAGGAACTCATCCCACAGCTGATCGACGAGAAGACGGCGCTGTCGTACGCCGCCAAGTGCCCGCGGTCGTTGGTCGCTGAACTGTTCACGGTCGGGACCCCCGACGAGGTCGTCGACCAGATCGCCGAGTTCCGCGACGCCGGCTTGCAGTACCTGGTGACCGGCAATGCCGGTGCCATCCAGCCCAGCCTCGGCAAGAGCGCCGCAACGACGGCGCCGTACGTGAAGGTCGTCCGCGCGCTGCGGCGCTTGTAACACCGCTTGCCGATCGGCTACTGTCCAGATAGCCGATCGGCTAGCTAGCCCGAAGGAGAGTCGATGCAGATTCTTGCCGAAGCCGAGGACCTGCCGAAGACGGCGAACATCAAGACCCAGTTGATCAGCCTGTGGACCGTGCCGATCTTCGGCGGGGCGCTGCTGATCGCGTTCCTCGCCTTCCCCGGCTTCTTTCCCCCGATGTCGCCCGACATGACGGCCGACCAGGTCGCCGCGTTCTACGCCGACAACCGGGCGATGGTCTGGTTCTCCATGATCACGTTCAACATCTGCGGCATCATGCTGCTGCCGCTTTTCATGGTGATCGTGGTGCAGATGAAACGGATGGCCACCCAGAGCCACGTCTTCGCCTACTGCTATCTCACCGCGGCCGTCAGCGGCGCCACGCTGTTCGCGCTCGCCGACATCTTCTTCCTCGTCGCTGCGTTCCGGCCCGGCCGCAACCCCGAACTGGTGATGCTGCTCAACGACATGGCGTGGATCATCTTCATCGCGCCGGTCGGCGCGCTCGTCGCGATGAACCTGCTGTTGGCTGCCGCGATCCACTTCGACGACGGCCCGAACCCCGTGTTCCCGCGGTGGGTCGGGTACTACTCGCTTGCCACCGGGCTGGCGATGGCGCCCGCCGTGGGGGCCGCGATCTTTCGCACCGGCCCGTTGGCGTGGGATGGCGCGGTGTCGTTCTGGTTGCGCAACGGCGCATTTGCGCTCTTCGTCCTCGTGATGTTCTTCGTGCTGCGAGGTGTGCTGCACCGCCAGGCCGTCGAGGAAGGCGTCACGCGGTGAGCAGCACCATTTCGACCGCGAAGTCGTCGGCCCCCAAGGCCGTCGACGCCGAACCCCCCACCCGTGCGGGCAAGCGCGACGTGTGGCTGGTGTTCTGGATCGTCCCCGCGTTCTACACCGCGTTCGGGATCATCTTCTTCGCGCTGGCGCGCGTGATGCCCCCGCCGCGACCGGATGTCACCACCGATCAGATGGTGCATTTCTTCCATGCGCACTCCACCACGATCAAGATCGGCTTCGGGGTTCTGGTCCTCATCGTCGGCGGCGCAGGCATGGCCAACGGCATCGTCATGTACCACATCAAGCGGATGACGGTCGGCTCTGTCCTCGGGTACGCGTACATGGCGTCGCTGGCCGTCGGTGCGCTACCGGGATGTCTGCTGGTGGCATTCTGTTTCCTGGTCGCGGTGTACCGGCCCGACCGCGATCCGCAACTGCTTGCCCTGCTCTACGACCTCGGCCTGCTGTCCTATGTCGGATCGCTCGGCTGTTTCACCACCGCGTGGATCGCGTTCGCGATCGCGATCTTCTACGACAAGAACCAGATCTTCCCGAAATGGTTTGCCTACGTGACGGTCTGGCAGATCGTCACCGAGATCATGGCCGTACCGGTGTTCATCTCAAAGGCGGGCCCGTTCGCGTGGAACGGCTCGATCGCGTTCTGGGAGGGCACGGTCATCTTCGGCATCTGGATCTCGTGCCTGATCGTTCTGCTCAAGAAGGCCAATGAACTTCAGCCGGCCGACGAGGCGCCGCTGCCATGACCGACGTGGAAACCGCGGCACCCGCCGAAGCGACAGGCCGCACGGTTCACCTGCCTGGCGACGGCGCGATGTGGGTGATGGTGCTCGGGGACTTCGTGTTCTTCGGCGCCTACTTCATCATCTTCATGGTCCACCGTGCGATGGCACCGGCACTCTATCTGCAGTCACAGCAGCACCTCAATCTCACCATCGGCGTGGTCAACACCCTTGTGCTGCTTACCAGTTCGTGGTTCATCGCGCGCAGCGTGCAGACGGCCCGTTCCGGCGACCACGAAGGGGCGCTTCGGCTGACCTATCTGGGCGGCGCCTGCGGCGTGTTGTTCATCCTGATCAAGGCCTACGAGTGGTCGTCCGAGATCGCTGCGGGCCACACGATGCCGAGCAACGAGTTCTTCATGTTCTATTTCATGCTCACCGGCGTGCACCTGTTCCACGTCGGGCTCGGCCTGCTCATCCTGGGAATCGTTGTGCGCGAACTGCGCAACCCCCGGCGGCGACGCATGTCCATGGTCGAGTCCGGAGCCACCTACTGGCACATGGTCGACCTGCTCTGGATCGTCATCTTCGGCCTGCTGTACGTGATGAGGTGAACCAGTGACCGCGACCGTCGCTGCAGAACGCAAGCCGGAAAGCCAGTCCGCGAGGACGACCACCTACGTGTGGCTGATCCTGTCGGCCATCACAGTGGTCTCGTGGTGGCTGGCACCCGGACATTCCGGTGGCCATGCGGTGGCCAGCGTGCCGATCACCGTCGCCGTGGTTTTACTCGGATTCGTCAAGGGGCGGATGATCATCCGGTACTTCATGGAGGTGCGCACCGCGCCGCGGTGGCTGAAGGTCACCACCGACGCCTGGCTCATCGTCCTGTGGGCGACGATCCTGGCGATTTATCTTTACTGAGCGATGGTTCCCCGTACTGTCAGCTGGATGGCTGATTCGCTGTCCCTCGTGAAAATCTTGTTCTAAAATCCGGAAATGATGTTTCCGGCAGGTTGTGGGATGCTGCGCGCCCGACGTGCGCTGGCTGCGCTGACCGCGCTGACGGCCGCCGCCGTCATGCTGCCCACGACCGTCGCGCAAGCTGATCCGGAGCCGGCCCCCGGGCCGCCGCTGCGCCACGTGCAGTACACGGTGTGGACCGAGCAGCCGTACAGCAACGCCGAGATCTACTACCGCGACACCGACCCGCCGAACTGGGCGGAGTACAGCCACAACCCCTACCTCTACAGCCCGAACGTCGAAGCCCAGGTCGGCCCGGACCAGAAGTGGAACCTCGACGTCTGGCTGGCTAACCCCGACGAATGGGCGATGGTCACCACCGGCATCCAGAGCAGCTCCGGCGCTACTCCTAATTTCCACTGCGTGCTTGCCGTCGACGGCGTCGTCGCCAAGACGGCCCAGGGCCCCAAGGGGGCGCTCTGCTCGATCCGCACCTGGTGAGGCGGTCAGACCCGCGTCGTTGTCCCGGCCGCAGGGGTATCGACCGGTTCGCCCTCGAGTTGGCGCAGCCACGCCTCGACGAACTCCAGCGTTTCGGCGTGTCCGGACGACATGCCGAGGGCCGTCTCCATGACCAACACGCGAGAAAGGCTGGTGGCGAACATCGCCCACACGACGGGCGGCACCTCGGAGGTGTCGATTCCGTAGCGGCCCAGCACCTCAGCCAACGCCTGGCGGTCCCGTTCGCGGAACATCTCGCCGTACCGCGCGAATTCGTCCCTCAGCTCCTGGCGGTGGCTCGCCAGCGCCATGAACTCGACGGTGAACGCGGTGATTCTGGGATCCGAGCTGTATCGCCACAGCGCCCACAGCGGCTGCGGGGACCGCAGCGCCTGGGCTTGGGCCTCCAGTCCCTGTTCGGCCCGCCGGCGAAACACCGCCAGATACAGGTCGCCCATCGTGCGGAAGTAGTAGTGCACGAGCTGGGGCTTCAGACCCGCCTTCTCCGCCACGCGTCGCGACGTCACCGCGGCGTAGCCCTCCTCGAGCATCAACCGCTCGGCGGCGTCGAGCAGCACACTGCGGTTCTTTGCGTCCGGCGCCCCGATTCTGCGCTCCGATGCCATGCCCGTTGTTCGCCTTCCAGCAGCTGGACCGCCCGAGACGCCGATCGTAACCGCGGCCGGGCACCTCGCCTTGACCCTGACCTTAATCCCATGCTAAGCAGGTGCTCAGCATATTCGCCGATCCGATATTTCGGAGCGGCCGACATCACCCACAACCCAGCGCGCAGGGATGCGTCGACCTTGGAGGCATGCGGACGATGACCACAGACTTCGACTCGGTGGACTACTTCACCGACCCGTCGCTCGTTCCCGACCCCCACCCGTACTTCGACCACCTACGGACAAAGGGCGGGACGTGCTGCCCCATCAACAACGGGGTGCTCGCCGTCACCGGGTGGGAAGCAGCCAATGCCGTGTACAAGGACGTGGACAACTACTCGTCCTGCGTCGCGGTCGCGGGCCCGTTCACGCCGATCCCGTTCGTGCCCGAGGGCGACGACATCAGTGCCCAGCTCGTGGAGCACCGGGCCGAGATCCCGATGTACGAGCACATGGTCACGATGGACCCGCCCTTCCACACCGATGCACGGTCGCTGCTGAGCCGATTGCTGACCCCCAAGCGGCTGAAGGAGAACGAGGACTTCATGTGGCGGCTGGCCGACCGCCACATCGACGAGTTCATCGACGACGGCAAGTGTGAGTTCCTGAAGGCATACGCCAGGCCCTTCTCCCTTCTGGTGGTGGCCGACCTGCTCGGCGTCCCCGAGGAAGACCACGAGGAGTTTCGCGAGGCGTTCGGCGCGCAGCGGGAGGGCAGCAACATCGGCGGGCTCGACCACGAGCCGATCGCCGCCAACCCGTTGGAGTGGGCCGACGAGAAGTTCTCCCACTACATCGAGGACCGCCGGAAGAATCCCCGCGACGACGTGCTGACCGGATTGGCGACGGCGCTCTATCCCGACGGCTCCACGCCCGAGGTCACCGACGTCGTCCGCACCGCCACGTTCCTGTTCGGCGCGGGCCAGGAAACCACCGCCAAGCTGCTCAGCGCGGCGCTGCGGATACTCGGCGACCGGCCCGACATCCAGCAGCAGCTGCGCGACGACCGCAGCCTGATCCCGGTGTTCATCGAGGAATGCCTTCGCGTGGACAGCCCGGTGACGAGCGTGTTCCGGATGGCGCGCAAGTCCACGACGCTGGGCGAGACTCCCGTACCGGCGGGCACGACGGTGATGGTCAGCCCGGGTGCGGCGAACAGGGATCCGAACCGGTTCGAGCACCCGCACGAATTTCAGCTCGACCGCAAGAACGTGCGCGAGCACATCGCATTCAGCCGCGGCATCCACTCCTGCCCTGGGGCACCGCTCGCCCGCGTGGAGGGCAGGGTCAGCATCGAGCGGATCCTCGACCGCTTGGGCGACATCACGATAGACGAGGACAAGCACGGTCCCGCCGGTTCGCGCTCGTAC
This sequence comes from uncultured Actinomycetota bacterium, assembly GCA_963813275.1. GTDB lineage: Bacteria > Actinomycetota > Actinomycetes > Mycobacteriales > Mycobacteriaceae > Mycobacterium. The sequence continues at coordinate 3,113,548 of CAWEYH010000014.1, forward strand.
AACTACGAGCCGACCTTCATCCTGCGCGGGCTCACCGAGATCAACATCAAGTTCACGCCGACAACCCAGAGCAGCTAGAGGTCGCCGCGCTCCCACTTAGAGGCCCCGTCTCTGGCCACGCATGTCAGGAACAGACCATCGGGCGCCTGAGCGACCTGGCCGTCCAGCGCGGGACAGAGGTCGTCCTCGTTCTTGACGCCGTGCATTTCAGGTGAGCGGAACCAGCGCGACTCGTACCGCCGCGGTGAGCCGCAGAACACCAGCCGTCCCCAGTCGGTGACGCCGAATGCGTAATAGGTGGAATTGTCGCAATAGGAACCGAGGACGACGTTCGGCTGGATGCCCGGCGTGCAGTCGGGATAGTTGCACTCCGGCGGGGGCGGCGGAACCGGTTCGGCGGCCGCAGGCGGCGCGCCGGTCAACACAGCAGCGGCCACCAATGCGGACAGCACCGCAACGACAGATCGCACGGCGCCATTCTCACACAGAGCGGGAACGAAATTCTCCCTTTTGGAGAGCATTACTCTGAGCACCGTTAGGCTAAGCGCCATGCGCGCAACAAGTGTCATTGGCGGCGTGGTGGCGACGGCGATCACGGTGTTCGGAAGTCTAGGCGCTGCATCGCCGGCTGATGCCTCGAATTTCGGTGTTGAGCTGAACGGGACCTATCGGGTGTCCTCGAACGGCCAATGGGCGAGGACCAACGATGTCTTGATGGACGAGAAGTCGGTGATTCAGACCTGGACCATCACCACGAGTTGCGTGAGTCCGATCGAATGCACCGGCGAGGTGCGCAGCGACCAGGGCTGGACCGCACCGCTGCGGCTCGACGACTTCTACTACGTCGACCACGACATCCCCAACTGGGCGCCGTGCCCGGACGGCAGCTTCGCCTCCGGCCACCAGATGTTCATGCTCTGGGGGATTAACCCCGCCTCCGAGGAACGGGTCACCAAGAACATCCAGTACATGGCGGGCCGAGACATCACCAAGACCGCCAGTGGCGCGTGCGGCGTGAACAAGCCCCTCGACATCGAGCTGCCCGTGTACATAGAAAAGTTGTCCTAAACCCTGCGCTATCAGATCGGCATCAGGTCATGCCACGACTTGGGTGCCCCTCCGGTAACCGAATTCGTCTGCTGAAGCAGCTGACCGTCGGGCGTCAGGTAGTCGCCCGTGCGTGGGTCGTAATGCGTGACCGCAACGGACGGTCCAGCCGCAGAACCGTTGCCGCCGAAGGCACTCGGCGCAGCGGGCACGGCACCGTCGCCGCCGGCCGGTTCGACCGGTGGCGCTTCGACCGGTGGTATGGGCGTCCCGTTGAGTGAGTTACCAGGCGGAGGCGGCGGCGCAACCGGTGCTTGGAACTGCACAGGCGGCGCCCCGTCGGGCGAGGGCGGCCCAGGCGGCGTTCCCGCTGGAACCGCACCGGGAGGCAGGGGCGTGCCTCCGATCGGCGCATACATCCGGTCGTTGGCGTCCACGCGATCATCGGGCGGGACACCCTGCGCGACCAGATTCGGGTCGAACGGATACGGTCCGACATAATGCTGGCGCATCGCCAACGGCTGAAACCCTCTGGGGTCGTCGCAGAGTTGGACCGTCGCCGCGCGCTTTCCTGGATGCCCCATGCAAGGGTAGTTACGGGCACCGCGCACGTTGAGCGGGGAGTCCTGCGGCAGTTTGCAGTACAACCCGTCCGGGGTGTCCACCGAGGTCTGGTCCTCCGGCGAACGCCATTGCGACGGCGGCAGGAATCCGACCGTGCACGCCGGTGGGTCGGCGACGGTGAGCGCGAAATCGCCCGCCGGAAGCCCCGTAGGGTTGTTGTGCCCGAGCCCGAATGACTGCTGATTCGCGACAACCTCCGGGAACAGCACCAAGAGTTGTTCCAGCGACGGGTTATACGTGACGAGGATCTGACCCAGGGTGGTGAGATTCGCCAGCAGGATCGGCAACGTCGGCTTCACTTGCGCCAGAAGCGCCGAAACCTCCTGCGCGAAGCCGGGTCCGCGTTGCAGAATCGCACGCACCTGCGGGTCGTTCTGTGCGACCTGCCCGGTGATTCCCGACAAGCTGCGCGCCCACGTCCGGATCGCGTCGGTGGTCTCGGCCTGAGAATCCAGCAGTGGCCCACTGTCATCGATGAACGCCCGCGCTTGGTCGGAGACGCCGTTGAGGTCGCCCGTCAACTTGGACCCCGAGTCAAGCAGCGACTGCAAGTCGGGCCCGGCCCCGTTGAACGCCTTGAACGACTCGTCGAGCAAGTCCGAAACCCTGTCCTTGGGGAAGCTGTTCACAAGCGAACTGACTTTGTCGAGCATCGGCCCCACCGCCTGCGGGATGGTGGCGTTGTCCTTTTCGATGACCGAGCCGTCCCGCAGATAGGGACCGGAGTCGGTGCGTGGACGCAGGTCCACATACTGCTCGCCGACGGCGGAGACGCTGCGGACTTCGGCCTGCAGGTCCGCGGGAACCTTCGGGGACGTGTCAAGGGTCAACGTCGCTTCCGCGCCGTTCTCCGTCAGCTTGACGTCGGTGACCTTTCCGATCTGAACCCCGCGATAGGTCACGTTGGAGAACTTGTACAGGCCGCCTGCCGCAGGCAACTCCAGCTTCACGTTGATGCGCCCGAGACCTAACAGGGTCGGCACCTGCATATAGGCGAACAACATGACGGCCACGCCGACGATCGAAGCGATCGTGAAGATGATCAACTGGTTCCGGACGAAGCGGGTCAGCATCAGCCACCACCTCCCGTTGTCGGTGCGGCGTCGCTAGGTGCCGCGGCAGGCGCGGGCTGCGCCGGTGGCGCGTCTGCACCGAGCGGACCGGCAAAGATCTGCGACGTGGTCTGTACCGGGCCCAGAAGAGAGTCCGAGGGTGGCACTACCGGCACCAGCGGTTCGGTCACCGGCGGCATCGGCTCGTCAGGTGGCGCTTCAGGCGCAGGTGCCGCCTGCGGCGGCGGGACGTCGTTGGGTGCCTGCGCTCCTGGCGCGTACGGCCCGGCGAAGATCTGCGACAGCGACATGATCTGTTGCGGGCTTCCGGGAATCGTCGGCGGTGGCGACACCGGCAGCGGCGGTCCGTTCACCGACGCCAATTGCTCACCCGGCGGCGCCGCGGCCGCAGGCACCGCATCCGCCGGTGGCGGCGCGACACCGAACTTCATCGGATCGTAGGAGTAGTTCAGGTAATAGGGATCGCCGGGAGCCGGGATGAGCTTGGCGTTCTCGTCGCCCCACCGGGTCCCGAGCAAGAGCGTCTTCTTCAGTCGCGGATAGGTGAGGTCGAACGTGGCATAGAGGTTGATGTAGTCGCCCCGGGTGATCCGGTCGGCGAACGTCGGGCCGTACGGAAACGCCGTCGCCCACAGCAGCGCGAGGTTCAGATCCGGTCCGATGTCGGCGAGCGCACCGAGGGCCGGTCCCAGGTTCTTCAGATCGGTCACCAGATCGTCACCCGCGTCATTGACCAGTTGGGTGGCGGTGTCGCTGAACGTGCCCAGCTTCTGCAACGCGGTGGTCAGCTTCGGCCGTTCCTTGATCAGCACGTCCAGCGCCGGGGGGATGTCCTTGAGCGCCTTGTCGATGGTGTCGCGCTGCCCGGCGAATGTCCCTGCGACACGGTTCAGCTGCTGGATGGACGCGATGATGTTATCCCGTTGTGCGTCAAGGACTCCGACGAAGTTGTCCAGCCGGGTGAGCAGTTCGCGGATCTCCGGCTCACGTCCGGACACCGCGGTACTGAAGTTGTGGATGATGTCACCGATCTGTCCGAGGCCGCCACCATTGACGACGGCCGACAGGGAAGAGAGCGTCCGCTCGGTGGTCGGATAGGTCGATGAATCGTTCAGCGGGATGGTGGCACCGGGTTGCAGTCGGCCGCTCGGCTTCTCGCCGAGCGGTGGGTTGAGCGCCAGATGCATGGAGCCCAACAGGCTGGTCTGCCCGACTGTCGCCACGGCGTTGGCGGGCACCACCACATCCGGCTTGACCGAGATGTCCACATTGGCGTGCCAGTTGTCGACCGTCATCTTGCCGACGCTGCCGACGACGACGTCATTGATCAGCACCGGCGAATTCGACTCCAGCGTCGCCACATTCGCGACCTCGACGTGGTAGGTCGCGGCGTCGGGTCCTCGTCCAACCGCTCCGGGCAGAGGCAGGGAGTTCAGACCCTGGAAGGAGCAGCCGGTCAGCGTCAGCGCGACGCACGACCCGGCGACGGCCATGCCCTTCATCCGGCGAATCATGACGGCGGCGTCCCTTCTGCGGGCAACAGGGGGGCATCGGGCGCTGCGGGTGGGCCGCCCGGCGCCAGCAGCCCATCCACAGGCTGCGGTCCCGTCGGCAGGTTCGTTTGTATGTTGGGCGGACCCGGAATCGGCGCGCCGGGGAACAACGCAGGTGATGGAGTCGCGGGCGCGTCGTTGCCCCTGTACAAACCCTGCGGCGGGGGCTGGTTGTACCAGCCCGGGGGCGGCGGCACATCGCCCATACCCGTGAAGGCCGACACCGTCGGCGGCGGCTCAGGTGGATCACCCGGTCCCGCGCCTCCAGGGGCCAGCTTCGGGTCGGTGTAGATCAGCCGGTCCGGATCGATTGCAGGCCTTAGGTAAAGGTTGATCGGGAACGGGATGTTGTTGATGCTGAACAGTCGCAGCGCGGGACCGAGGTATTGCGCGCAGAGTTTTGCCGTTTCGGGTGCGGTGGTGTTCGCGACGCCGCCGATCAGGCCGCAGAAGAAGAAGACCGGATTGGAGAAGTTCGCGAGCGAGAAGGCTCCGGTGACCGAACCGCCGTTCGGGTAATAGATGTTGGCGTAGTTGGCGATCGCGTTCGGCGTGATGTGGAGAACGTTCTCGACGGACGTACGGTTGTCGACCAGGATCTGGGTGAGGTCCGCCAGCCGCGCGATCTGTTCGGAGGTTTGGTTCCGGCTGCCCGCGACGAAGCGCTGCACCTCGCCGATCGCGACCGACAGATCTGACAGCGCCGCGTCCAAATCAGACTTGCTGTCGTCCACGACGCTGGTCAGCGTCGCCAGCCTGTTCTCGAACAGGACGATCTGTTCCTTGCTGTCGCGGAGCGCGCTGACGAAGATCTGCAGGTTCTTGACGATGTCGACGATGTTGCCGCTGCCTTCGGCGAAAATCCGCGCCGCACCGGACAGTTGAGCCAGTGTATGCCTCAGCTTCTCGCCGTTGCCATTGCCCAATGCGTTCGCCGCGCTGTCGATGAACCGGGACACCGATGTACCCGAAACCCCGGTTTGCGGCCCCAAATCCGTTGACAGTCGCATCAATTGGGTCTTGACCTCGTCCCATTCAACGGGGACGGCGGTTCGGTCGCTGGGAATCACTGCGCCGTCGCCCATCTTCGGTCCGCCACCATTCCGGTAGGCAGGCGTGAGCTGGACGTAGCGGGCCGCGACCAGATTCTGCGCGACGACAACGGCCTTGGCGTCGGCTGGGATGGGCACGTCACGGTCGACCTTGAGGGTCATCTTCGTCTGCGTGCCCTCCGGCTTGATCGAATCGATCTTGCCGACCTTCACACCCGATACCCGGACCTCGTCGCCCGGATAGATGGACGTCGCAGTGGGGAAGTACGCCGTGATCGTCTTCGGCCCGAAGAACACCTGTCGCACCAGGAACACCGTGCCTGCAACCAAGGCGACGGCCAGGGCGATGGCCGCGATGGTGGCGAGTCTGCGTCTGTTCATCGCGGCGGGAGATCTCCTGGTTGAGGAATGCTGTTGACCGGGAACGGTATCTCGGCGCGCGGCCCTGCGTTGTCCGGCGGCTGGCCGGCATCGACGCCGCGGCGGAACCCGAATGCATAGTCGAGGAAAGGCTGCAGAATCTGTGCGGGCGAGATGTTGGGGATGATCGCGTTGTAGTAGGCGCCGTTCGACACGATCTCGCCTTGTGTCAGATAGTATTTCGCCAATCCGGGCAGCATCTTGGCCAGGTTGTCGCGGTTCTTCTCGAGCATCGCGGTGACCGCGTTCAGGTGTTCCAGCGCCGGTGCCAGTTTCTTCTCGTTGTCCCCGACTATCCCGGTCAGTTCGCGCGAGACCGCCGACGTGCTGGCAAGCAGACTGGTGATCGCGTACCGACGCTCGTTGAGCACCCCGACCAGATCGTTGGCATTGAGAATCAGTGTGTTGACCTGGTTGCTGCGTTCGGAGAGTATCCCTGTCACGTCGCCTGCGGTCTTGAGCAACTCGGCGAGGCTTTGGTTGCGGTTGTTGAGGGACTGCGACAGTCGTGACAAGCCGTCGAACGTCGGCCCCAGCTGCGGAGCGACCTGGTCGAGCGTCTCGGCCAGGGTGTCCAACGACTGGTTCAGCGACTGGGTGTTGGTGCCCGCGGTGTTCGTGGTCAGGTCATTGACCGCGTCGGTCAATGAATACGGGGACGACGTCCGCGAGGTCGGAATGACCTGACGCGGGTCGAGCGTGCCGCTGCCCGCCGAGTTCAACGCCAACACCCGCTCGCCGAGCAGTGTCCCCGTTTGGATGTGGGCAGTGGTGTCCGACCCCAGGGCATACTTTCCGGCGATGGTGAAGTTGACAAGCGCATCACCGTTTTGCAGTGAGATCTTGTCCACCTTGCCGACTTTGATGCCGGACACGGTCACGTCGTTGCCCTGGGCCAATCCACCGGCCTCGGAGAACAGCGCCTGGTAGCGGATAGCGGTCGCCCACTGCACGAGCCGTTCCGGCTGAAGCCCGATGGCGATGACGAGGATGGCCAGGACAACGCCGATGATCCCCGCCCTGGCGAGTTTGGATCCGCGGTACTTCAGCATTACCGGTCCACGCACCTTCCCGTATCTTGCTTTATCCAGGGGAAGACCACGGTGCGGCCCTGAAGATCGCTGGCGCGGAAGCTGATCCCGCAGATGTAGTAGGGGAAGAAGGCGCCGTAAGAGCCCACCCGCGCGAGCTTGCGATAGATCTCCGGCAGGCGCTGGATGGTGGCGTCGAGGCGGTCCTTGTCAGAGTCGACCAGCGGGGCAAGCCTGTTCAGCGAGTCGATCGTGCCTGCCAACGGTTGCCGCCCCCGACCGAGCAGGTCCGCCAGTGACGTCGTTCCGTTGTCCAGTGACTCGATGGCAGTGCCAATTGGATCGCGGTCGGCGGAAAGCCCCTTGACCAGCTGATCGAGTCGGTCAATCGCACCGGAGAACTCGCCACCGTCCTTGTCCAGTGTGTTCAGAGTGTTCTTGAGGTCCTCGATCAATTGCTCGATGACTTGGCTGTTGTCCGCGAGTGCGTTCGTGAACGACGACGTCTTCGAGAACAGCGAATCCAGGGTTCCGCCCTGGCCCTGCAAGATCTGCACCAACGATGTGGTGAGCGTGTTGACGTCCTGTGGATTCAGGCCCTGGATAACGGGTTTGAGGCCGCCGAGCAGCAGGTCGAGGTCGAGAGCGGGCGCCGTGCGGTCCAGGGGTATCTGCCCGCCGGCCGGCAGGATCTTCGTCGACCCAGGACTGTCGACGAGTTCCATATAACGATCGCCGACCAGATTGAGGTAGCGGATCGCAGCCTTTGTGCCGTCGGTCAGCTTGATGTTTTTGTCGGTGTCGAACCTGACGAGGACCTTCCTGTCGGACTGTAGCGACACATCCGTCACGGTGCCGACCCGAATGCCTGCGATCCGCACCGTGTCGCCGGTTTCCAGCCGGGACGCATCGCTGAAGACGGCCGAATAGCCATTGGTCGGACCGGTTCTCGTCTGGTTGAAGACGACGAACAGGAAGACGGTCAACAACACCATCACGAGCCCGAAGATGGCGAACTTGATGAGCGTGCCCGTTGCTCGCGTCATCCCGGCTGCCCGATCTGTGCGGAGTTGCGCGGCGGCCCGTCGAGCGGCCCGAACAGCCAGTTCTTGAGCCCTTCGGAATTCAGCAGGATGCCCGAGTTCCCGTACTGCGCCGGGTTGGCGCCGACGTCGCCGATGAGCAACGGCGGCACGAAACCGGGCGACAATTCGGGAAGGCCGAGTGCGTCGCAGTAGTTGGCGCCACCGCTCTTGGCGGCGACCTTCGGCAGGTCTCCTGGATAGCGATAGCGCTCGACGCCGAGCGTGAGGCCGGCGTTCACGAGAATTCCGGAGAACTGCGGTTGGGTCTTCGCGAACGGTATGAGCCCCCCGATCCCGCACCGCACCGCGTCACGGTACTCGTTCAGCAGACCGGTGGTGGGCACGAGTAGGTGCGTCACATCGGTCAGTCCCTGACGGTTGGCGCCGACCACCTCGTTGCCGAGGTCGGCAAGGCCGATTGCGCTGACCAGGAATTCGTCCAGGTTCTGCTGCTGGTCGACGATGGAGTTGCTTATCGTCGTCGTGCTCTTGACCGTCGAGATGAGATCGGGCGCCGCATCTGCGTACGCGTTGAACGTCGGCACGGACGCCTCGATGTCGTGCGACAGGTTGGGCAGGCTCGGCTCGATCTTGGCCAACAGCGCGTTGAAGTCCGACAACGTCTTGCCGATCTTCTCGCCGCGGCCGTTGAAGGCCGTCGAGATGGCGCCGAGCGTCTCGTTGAGCTTCGCCGGGTCGATCTTGTCCAGCACCGCGACAAGCTGCTGGAACACGGTGTTGACCTCGACCGTCACGTGCTGGCTCTGAATCACCTGGCCGGCGCGCAGTTTCTCGGCAGACGGGTCCGGCGGCGCGTTCAGTTCCACGAACTTTGCCCCGAAGACCGTCGAGGACGTGATGTCGACGAGCACGTTGGACGGGATGAGACGCAACTGCGACGGGTCCATGTCCAGGTGCAGCGCCGCCGTGCCGTCAGCCTTGGTCTCGATGGACTTCACCTTGCCGACCTGCACACCGCGCATTCTGACCTTGGCGTCGGGGTTCATCACCAGGCCTGCGCGATCCGAGATGACCGTCACCGGCACGGTCTCGGTGAAACTGCCTCGGAAAAGTCCGACGGCGAGCGCGACGATCAACGCGAGCGCGACAACCAGGCCCGCGCCCGCCAGCGGGCGCGCCGCACTACCCTTCATCGACCCGTGTCCCCTATCCCGACAGGTTGAAGTTGCCGTTGGAACCGTAAATGGACAGGGAGACGAGCAATGTCACCGACACGACGACAACGAGTGACGTGCGCACCGCGTTGCCGACCGCGACACCGACCCCGGATGGTCCGCCGGTGGCGAAGTAACCGTAGTAGGTATGGATCAACAGGATGGTGATAGCCATCAGCACGGCCTGCAGGAACGACCACAGCAGGTCGATCGGGTTGAGGAACGTGTTGAAGTAGTGGGAGTAGAGGCCACCGGACTGGCCGAACAGCACCACGGTGGTGAACTGGCTGGCCAGGAACGACAGGATGACGGCGATCGAGTACAGCGGCGTGATCGCGATCATGCCTGCCACGATCCGGGTGGACACCAGGTACTCGATCGGGCGGATGGCCATCGACTCCAGCGCGTCGATCTCCTCGTTGATCCGCATCGCACCGAGCTGAGCCGTCACGCCCGCGCCGAACGTCGCTGCAAGCCCGATCCCCGCGACCACGGGCGCGCTGATGCGCACGTTGATGAACGCAGCCAGAAAGCCCGTCAGTGCCTCGATGCCGATATTGCCCAGCGAGCTGTAGCCCTGCACGGCCAAGGTGCCACCCGCCGCGAGCGTGAGGAAGCCGACGATCACGACGGTGCCGCCGATCATCGCCAAAGTTCCCGCACCCATGCTGATTTCGGCGATCAGCCGAATGATCTCGCGGCGGAAGTGCAGCGCGGCGTGCGGCATTCCGCCGAGAGCCTTGCCGTAGAACAGCACGTGGTCGCCGATGCGAGAAAAGAAGTTGACCGGTCGTCGCGCTTCCCGGAACACCCGTGGATAAACAGCCCGTATCGCCATCGCGCTACCCCGTCGTCATCCGGATGCCGATGGCGGTCACGATCACGTTGATCACGAACAGCGCCATGAACGCATACACCACCGTCTCGTTTACGGCGTTACCGACTGCCTTCGCGCCGCCGCCGGAGATCGTCAGCCCCCGGTAGCACGCGACCAGGCCGGCGATCAGACCGAACAGTGCGGCCTTGACACACGAAATGATCACCTCGGGTACGCCGGTCAACAGCGTGATGCCTGCGGCGAATGCGCCCGGGTTGACGTCCTGAATGTAGACGGAGAACGCGTAGCCGCCGAGGATGCCGATGATGACGACGAGGCTGTTCAGCAGCAGCGCGACCAAACCCGAGGCCAGGAAACGCGGGGTCACCAACCGCTGCACCGGGTTGATGCCGAGCACCTCCATCGCATCGATCTCTTCGCGGATGGTGCGAGATCCAAGGTCCGCGCACATCGCGGTGGAGCCTGCCCCGGCCACGATCAGCACCGTGACCAGTGGACCGATCTGGGTGACCGCGCCGAACGCCGCACCGGCACCGCTCAAGTCGGCGGCGCCGAGTTCGCGCAGCAGGATGTTGAGGGTGAAGCTCACCAGGACCGTGAACGGTATTGCGACGAGCAGGGTCGGCGCCAACGCGACCCGGGAGATGAACCAGCACTGCTCGAGGAACTCGCGCCACTGAAACGGCCTGCGGAAGATGAACTTCACCGCGTCCGCCGACATGGCGAAAAGGCCGCCCACGGCCTGCATCGGGCCGGACAGATTCCGTCCGAACGCCACACCTGGAGACCATCTATCGGCCATGGGCAACTGGTCCTTCCAGAATCGTGACCGCAGACACGGCGGTCGGGCCGCCGAGGTTGTGCGCTAGGCCGATTCGCGCGCCGTCGACCTGGTTGGCCGCGTCGCCGCGCAACTGCGCGAACAGCTCCACGCACTGCGCGACACCGGTTGCTCCCGGCGGATGGCCCTTGGCCTTCAATCCGCCGCTCGTGTTCACGGGTAATCCACCGCCGATGGTCGTGTCCTCCGCCTCGAGAAGCTTGTAGGCCCCGAATCGCTCGGCGAAGCCCAGATCTTCATAGCTGATCAACTCGATACCGGTGAAAAAATCGTGAACTTCCGCAACATCTATGTCACTCGGTGTCATGCCTGCCATGGAGAACGCCTGTTTGGCCGCCCGAACGGTAGCAGAGAACGTCGTCATGTCCGGCTTGTGCTGATGCATCACCGAGTCCAGCCCGATGCCGACACCGCGGATCCACACCGGCCGGTCGGTGAAGCGGTCGACCACGTCTTCTGCGGCGAGGACCAGCGCGGCGGCGCCATCGCTCTGCGGGGCGCAGTCATACAACCGGAACGGCGTCACCACGGTCGGCGCCGTCATGGCCTGCTCCAGCGTGATCTCGAAGCGCAGCCGGGCCTTGGGGTTGTTGACGCCGTGGCGGTGGTTCTTCACCGCCACCATCGCAAGGTGCTCTTCGGTGGCGGGCGACTCATGCAGATATCGCTGCACGTGCAGGGCGAATCCGGCGGGCGACACCACCCCGAGGGGATAGTCCCAAGCCATGTCGCGGGCCATCGCCTCCCACTCCCACAACATGTCCGCCGTCGTCGTGTCGCGCAGCTTGTCGGCGCCCATCACGAGGGCGACGTCGAATGCGCCCGACGCGACGCCGAACAGCGCGTTGCGGACGGCGTCGTTTCCGGTGGCGCAGGAGTTCTCGACGCGGGTCACGGGCAACTCGGGTAGCCCGAGCGAGTCGGCGAGGATGCCGGACGGGAAGCCGTCGGTGGTACCCATCGCGCCGAACCAGGCCGCCTGCAGGTCCGCCTTCTGAAGGCCCTTGTCGACGCTGCGTGCGCAGTCGGCGAAGGCCATCGGCAGCAGGTCCTTGATGCCGAGCGCGAAATGCTCGCCGAACGGCGTCATGCCCGCACCGACGATCGCCACGTTCCTCATGCCTCGGCTCCCGCTCGCTCCGGGCCTCTGCCGTTGCCTCGACTCCCGGTCGCTCCGGTCCTCGCTGCGCTGCGATCCTCACTCCCGCTCGTCTTCTGGTGCTGCGCTGCGATCCTCACTCGCGCTCGCCTTCGGATCCTCATGCGCCGACCTCGCAGGCTTCGCTCACTGCCGCCGCCTCGGGCTCGAACGCGTAGCCGTAGTCGGGCACTCCGGAACGGACCGCCACCCGGCGCAATGCCAGCCTGCCGCGGTCGCCGATGCCGACGGTGCCCGGTTGTGCGCCCGTGACCTTCACAAGCGCGCGCACCCCCACCCCGTCCAACTCGACGATCACCAACGAATAGGGCGTTCGCAGCCCAGGAACCGGTATGTGCACCGTCGTCTCGGTGTAGACCGTCCCGGTACGCGGCAGCGGCACCAGTTCGTACCGGGTGGAAAGGCTGCCGTCATCGGCGACGCGGAAGCGCGGCGGGAAGTCCAGTTGTTCGGAGTCCGCGAAATACCCTGCCTCCCAACGAACTTTGGCCTCGAAAGCCCGTTCGTAGGCGGCCAGCGATATCGGGATGTCGGCGTTCGCGACGTATTTGCCCTCGGGGACGGGCCGTGCGGCGGGCTCGCGACGATGAATCGGCGCGGTACCGCCGGTGACCGTGATCCCGGACAGGATGGCCTGTTCGACGGCGACCAGCGGCCCGGTTGCGCCCCGCTCGCTCATCCCCGCCAGCGCAAACAGGCTCGCGCTCGCCCCCATCGTCGGCAGTGCAGGCGGGTTGCCCCTGCAGAGATCGGCGGCGCGCTGATGCTCCACCCCCGCCACCGCCGCGGGGGTGTCCAGCCACGCGGCCTCCAGCGAGGCGATCAGCCCGCGCTCGTGAAGCAGCCGCGGGTCTCCGTAGTCGTGGACGTCGCCGATGTTGTTGCGCGTCCGCACCGGCAGGCTGCGCGCGACGCGGGCGGCGGTGCGGATCCGCAGGCCGTGGTCGGCTGTGATGATGGCGGCGGCGCCTGCGGGATCCAGATCGGCGCCGATGATCAGCGTCCTCGGTCGTGCGGAGCTGACCGCATCGACCGTGGCAGGTGCGCCACCCAGCCGTTCGTCCACCTCGAGTTCGGGGTCGAGCCCGAGGCCGGCCAGCAGCACCGCCGCGTTACTGCTTTCCAGCAGCGGCAGGTTGCGGCTGACCAGCACGACGTGCTCCACTGAGCTCCCGGAGCTCAACGCGGCGCGACCGGCCTCAACCGCAAGCGTGATCGCGTCCTCGTCGTCACCGGTCACCCGGTGCAGGGGCGTACCCCAACACGGCAGGTACGTGCCGATCGAAGCGACGTAGGGCATGAAATCCTTCGCGATCTAGGTGACGGCGCCGACCGTCTTGAGCTCGATGATGCGGTCCCAATCAAAACCGAGTTCCAGCAAGATTTCGTCAGTTTGCTCTGCAAAAGCCGGCGCTGGTCCGGATCGGGGTGCGGTGACATCAAACTGCACCGGATTCGCCACCAATTCGAGCTCCCCCGCGGGCACCAGGTACTCGTTGGCCCGGATCTGTGCGTCCTCGACGGCCTGCAGGGTGTCCTGCACCGGCGCCCAGGGCCCGAGCAGTGTCGCGAACCGCTCGCTCCACTCGGCCAGCGGCCGCTTGGACATCGCCTCGGTCAGGATCTCCGTCGCCGCCGCGGTGTTCTCGGCGATCGACTCGACGGTGGCGAACCGCGGGTCGTCGGCGAGCTCGTCGAGGTCCATGTGCTTGCACACGTCGGCCCAGAACTTGGTGGGCTGCATCATGACGAACGAGATGTAGCGGTCGTCGGCGGTCGGATACAACCCGACCAGCGGATTGATCGGCGAGCCGTGCACACCCGGAGGGAACGCCTCCATGCGCTGGCCGAGGTACTTGGTCAACGCGACGGTGTGCCCGAGTGACCAGAACCCGCTGCCCAAGAGCGAGACGTCGACGATCGACGGCTCGCCGGTGCGTTCCCGCTTGAGCAGTGCAGCCGCGATGCCTCCGGCGAGGTTGGTGCCGGAAATGGTGTCGCCGTAGGCCGGACCGGGAGGCCCGATCATCCCCGGCATGCCGGGCGGGGTGATGGTGGCCGCCGTGCCCGCGCGGCACCAGAAGGCGGTCATGTCATAGCCGCCCTTCACCGACTCCTCACCGCGTGGTCCGAGCGCGCTGCCCCTGGCGTAGACGATCTTCGGGTTGACGGCACGAATGTCGTCGACGTCGATGCCGAACTTCTCGCGATGTCCGGGCAGGAAGCTGGTCAGGAAAACGTCCGCGCGCCTTGCGAGTTCGTACAGCACCTCTTTGCCTTCGGGCACCGACATGTCCAGCCCGATGCTGCGCTTGTTGCGGTTGGCGTGCTCGATGTTGGGGTTGGGTTCTCCCTCGACGCGCAAGAGCCCGGTCTGTCGCAGCCCGCGCTGCGGATCGCCGGTAACGGCGTGTTCGACCTTGATGACGTCGGCGCCCCATTCGGTCAGCACCGCACCGGCCGACGGGACGAAGCCGTACATGGCGACTTCGAGGACGCGGATGCCCTCAAGCGGCCTAGACATATGCCTCGACTCCCACTCGCTCCGGTCCTCGCTTCGCGCGGGAGCTTGCGGGTCGCGCCATCGACCTGAGCCTCGCTGCGATCCTCACTCGCGCTCGCCTTCGGGTCATGAAACCACCGTCGCGAAGGTCTTGCGCTCCAGGAACTCCTCTAGCCCGGCTGCGCCCATCTCCCTGCCGATGCCGGACTGCTTGTAGCCGCCGAACGGGCTGTCTGCGCCGTAGTACATGCCGCCGTTGATGGACAGGGTGCCGGTGCGGATGCGGCGCGCCACCGCGATGGCGCGATCCTCGCTGCCGTACACGGCGCCGGACAGGCCGTAGATCGAGTTGTTGGCGATCTGCACGGCGTCGTCGTCATCGTCGTAGGCGATGACGACGAGCACGGGGCCGAACACCTCTTCTTGAGCGATCTCGCTGTCCGGCTCGACGTCGGTGAGCAGCGTCGGCGTGTAGAAGAAGCCGGGGGTGACCTTCTCGCCGCCCGCGACCAGGGTCGCGCCGGCATCGACGGCTCGCTTGACCATGCCGTCGACCTTGTCGCGCTGTTTCTCACTGATCAGCGGACCCATATAGGTGTTGGGGTCGCTCGGGTCGCCGTAGGTGATCACGCCGAGGTTGTTCTTGATCTTCTCGACGATCTCGTCGTGGTGCTTGCGGGGCACCAGCATCCGGGTGGTTATCGCGCAGCCCTGTCCGGCGTGGCTTGCGGTGGCGAACGCGGAGAACAGCGCCGCCGTGTCGAAGTCGGCGTCGTCGAGCACAATCGCCGCGGACTTCCCGCCCAGTTCGAGGAAGACGCGTTTGCACGTCTCGCTGGCCGCAGCCATGATCGCCCGACCGGTCGGGGTCGAGCCGGTGAAGGTGACCATGTCGACGTCGGGGCTCGTGGTGAGTGCGACACCGACCTCTGGATCGGTGCCGCTGAGCACGTTGACCACGCCTGCGGGGATGTCGGTGTGGTTGGCGATCAGCTCACCGAGGGCGAGTGTGATCAACGGCGTATCGGGTGCCCCCTTCAGCACCACCGTGCAGCCCGCCGCGAGCGCCGGTCCGAGCTTGGCCAGGGCGAGTTGAGTCGGATAGTTGTAGGCGATGATCGCCGCCACGACTCCGGCGGCCTCTTTCTCCACCCAGCGGTGGTGTTGCATGCCGTGGCTTTCGATGTTGCCGAGGTCCTCGGTCAACGGATACGTCTTCAACAGGTCGGCGTAGTAGCGGATGATGTCGATCGGCGCGTCCAGCTGCGGGCCTGCATTCAAGGCGGTCGTCGCGCCGACTTCGGCGGTATTCAGCTCGGCCAGTTCGTCACGGTGCTCGACGAGCGCCTTGTGAAGCTGTTCGAGACAGCGGATGCGCAGCTCGGTGTTGGTGGACCAGTCGGTGGTGTCGAACGCCCGCCGCGCCGCTGCCACCGCGGCCTCGGCGTCGGCCACCGTCGCGTCCGGGGCGTCGCCGACCACCTCTTCGGTGGCTGGATTGATAGAAGGAAACGTCCGCGGCGTCTCGACCAGAACTCCGTCGATCAGCATCCGTCGATCGGCGCTGCGCCCTGATGTGTCCCGCGAGATCGTCGACGCCTCCGTCATCCACACTCCCTATATTGTGATGGAAACTTCATTCTCATCCCCGGCGAATCATACATTCGCGCGATGAGAACTCAAGAATATGAAGACGGCCTAGTCATGTGGCCTGATTACGGGATTGACCTGGGAAACGGATGCGACAATTGGGCTCGATTTGTCTTGCAGGATCGCAATGAGCGAGAGTACGGTTCTCATATTCGGAAGGGAGATTCTTGATGATTGAGACGGGCGCGGCGGCGTGAAGACCGCCGTTGTCACCGGAGGCGGCTCGGGCATCGGTCAGGCCGTCGCGAACCGGCTGCGCTCCGACGGGTACCACGTCGCGACCATCGACCTCATCGCATCCGACGACAAGTTCGCGCACACCGCCGACGTCACCGACCGGGCCGCGGTGGACGCCGCGATGACGGCGATCCGGGATCAGCTCGGAGCCGTGACCATCCTGGTGAACGCGGCGGGCATGGAACGCTTCAAGCGGTTCACCGACCTGACGTTCGACGACTGGCGAACACGTCATCGACGTCAATCTCAACGGCGTCTTCCACTGCGTGCAGGCGGTACTACCCGACATGATCGAGGCCGGCTGGGGACGCATCGTCAACATCTCCTCGTCCAGCGCACAGTCCGGTCAGCCCTACATGTCGGCCTATGTCGCGGCCAAGTCCGCCGTCAACGGCCTGACCAAGTCGCTGGCACTCGAGTACGGGCCGATGGGCATCACCGTGAACGCGGTGCCGCCCGGCTTCATCGACACCCCGATGCTGCGCAAGTCCGAGGAGCGCGGACGGCTTGGCGGGACCGTCGAGGAACACATCGCACGCACCCCGGTGCGCCGGGTCGGCAGGCCGGAGGACATCGCCGCTGCATGCGCATTCCTGATCTCGGAGGAAGCCGGCTACATCACCGGCCAGATCCTCGGGGTCAACGGCGGCCGAAATACCTGATCGAGGAAACACCGAAAGGACACCGGAGTGGGACGCGTTCAAGGGAAGGTCGCCTTCGTCACCGGCGCCGCGCGCGGGCAGGGCCGCAGCCACGCGGTTCGGCTGGCCGAGGAGGGCGCCGACATCATCGCCGTCGATCGGTGTGAGGACTTCGAGACCGTCGGCTACCCGATGGCGACACCGGAGGACCTCGAAGAGACCGCGCGGTTCGTCGAGAAGACGGGCCAGCGCATCGTCACGGCCAAGGTCGACGTGAGTGACGCCGGCCGGCTGAGGACGGCGCTCGACAACGGCGTCGCCGAGCTGGGCAGGCTCGACATCGTCGTCACGGCGGCCGGAATCGCGGGCATGAAGGGGTCGGCGGATATGGCGGCCTGGATCGACGTGATGAACACGAACCTGATCGGCACCATCAACGCCATCCAGGTCGCGCTGCCGCACCTCGGCGAAGGCGCCTCGATCATCGCCACCGGCTCCACCGCGGCGCTGATGGACGTCGCCAAGAACGACAATCCCGGCACCGACCCGGGCGGCGCCGCATACCTGCATTCGAAGAGGTTGCTGTCGCAGTACGTGCACAACCTCGCCGCCGAGCTCGCACCTCGCGGCATCCGTGCCAACGTCGTGCACCCGACGAACACCAACACCCCGATGCTGCAGAGCGCGCCGATGTACAAGTCGTTCCGGCCGGACCTGGAGAACCCGACTCAGGCCGACGCCGAACCGGTGTTCTACGTGCAGCAGGCCATGAAGGTGCCGTGGGTCGAGCCCGAGGACATCAGCAACATGGTCCTGTTCCTGGCGTCGGACGAAGCCCGCTACATCACGGGCACGCAGCAGCGCGTCGATGCAGGCGGCTATCTGAAGTGGTACGACTACCACATCTAACGGAGGTCTCAAGTGAAGGTTTATGTCGACTCGGAGCGCTGCCAGGGCCACACGCTGTGCGCGATGATCGCGCCGGATTCGTTTGAGCTCAACGACATTGACGGCACCTCGTCGCCGGTGAACGAAGTCGTTCGCGCCCGATCAGGAAGACGCGGTGCGCGAAGCCGTGCAGTCGTGCCCCGAACAGGCCATCTCGATCGAGGAATGAGGAAGACAGTTGAGCGTCGACGACATCAAGCGCCGCCGACAGCGCCCGCAAGAAGAATCGGTACCACTTCGACCGGCACACCCCGGAGTACCGGCTGCAGTTCGAGAAGATCACCGAGGAGATGCAGGCCAAGTGCCCGATGGCGTGGTCGGAGATCTACAACGGGCACTGGGTGGCTGCCGACAGCAAGGAAGTCTTCGAGCTGGCCCGCTGCCCGGTGGTGTCCAACGATCACGACATCAACGGTGAGCGCAAGGGCTACCAGGGCATCACGATCCCGAAGGCGCAACGGGCCACGGTCGTGCGCGGCGGCATCCTGGAGATGGACGAGCCCGAGCACAGCCTCTACCGCGGCGCGCTGAACCCGTACCTCTCCCCCGCCGCGATCAAACGGTGGCAGCCGTTCGTCGACGAGATCGTGCGCGCGGCGCTGGACGAGAAGATCGAATCTGGCCGCATCGACTTCGTCGACGATCTCGCCAACATCGTGCCCGCGGTGCTCACGCTGGCGATGATGGGTATCGAGCTGCAAGAAGTGGCCGGTCTACAGCGAGCCCGCGCACCTGTCGGTGTCCACCCCCGAGCACTCGCCCGACGCGGCCCGCGTCGCCGAGATGAACCGGCAGATGGGCATCGACATGATCACCACCATGATGGAGGTCCGGGAGAATCCGCGGCCGGGCTTGGTGAACGCGCTGCTGCAGTTGCGGATCGACGGCGAGCCCGCTCCCGACCTGGAGATCCTGGGCAACCTCGGCCTGATCATCGGCGGCGGCTTCGACACCACGACCGCACTGACCGCGCACTCGCTGGAGTGGCTGTCGGAGAATCCGGACCAGCGCGAGCTGCTCAGCCGCGAACGCGACACGCTGCTGAACTCCGCCACCGAGGAGTTCCTGCGCTTCTTCACCCCCGCTCCCGGCGACGGGCGCACGTTCTCCGAGGACATCGAGTTCGAGGGCACCCGCTTCAAAGAGGGTGAGCGGCTGTGGATCTCATGGGCGATGGCCAATCGCGACCCGTCGGTGTTCGACGACCCCAACGAGCTCATTATGGATCGAAAGGGCAACCGACACTTCAGCTTCGGCATCGGTGTGCACCGCTGTGTCGGATCGAACGTGGCGCGCACGGTGTTCAAGTCGATGCTGACCGCAGTGCTCGACCGGATGCCGGACTATGTCGTGTGACCCCGAGGGCACCGAGCACTACGAGACCATCGGGGTCATCCAGGGCATGAAGCACCTGCCCGCGACATTCACACCCGGCAAGCGATTGGGTCCCGGACTGGACGAGACACTGGAGAAACTGCAGCGGATCTGCGACGAACAGGAACTCGCTCGCCCGATCACCGAACGCAAGGAAGCCGCTGTCATCGACTGATACCGACCAAAAACCGCACCCGGATGGTTTGATAGGCACCCGTTGGGCTGATTAGAAGGGACGACGATGAAGTCGACGAAAGTCGTGACCGCGACCGCGACTGCTCTCGCCGCGGCCTCGACGGTGCTCGCCCCGCCCGCCAACGCCAACATGCAGATCGGCAATTACGACCTGCTCACCAACAGGTACACGCAAGCGTCGTGGGTGTGGATGATCGCGGGGTGTATCCCGGAGAAGTCGGAAGACTGCCGCGACATCCAGGGGATAGCGCGACTGAAGTACTACTACGAATATCAGGGCAAGGCCCACCTCTCCGGCAACCAGTGGACGTTGACCGTGGACGTGCCCGACGGCCTGCGCTGCCCCGGCCAAGTCCTGCCATCACGTGACACCTACACCTGGGACACCAACACGCTGGCCGGGGAGATCAACTCCACGTATGACGTCGGCTGCTTCGGCGGCCCGCCGGGGACGCAGTACTGGACCTTCGCGCTACAGAGGCTGTGACGGCGGGTCACATCCCGGGCGGCGGAACGAATCCGCCGACCAGTTCCTCGACCAGACGGGCGACGGCGAGCGTGGTGCGGTCCTCGAGATAGGGCCCGACGATCTGGATGCCGACCGGCAGGCCCGATGCGGTGCGCCCGACCGGAACGACGGTGGCGGGCAGGTGGGTCAAACTCGCCAGCGCAATCCACGCCATCAAGTCGGTGTACGGCCGGATTCCGCCGTCCACTCCTATCACCCGCTCGGGGAAGGGTTCGCTGTGGTCGTGCGGGATCGCAGGCACCATGGCCACCGGCATCAGCAGGGCGTCCACATCCGAGAAGAACTCGGCCATCAGTGCGCGCAACTGCTCGCGTTTCTCGTTGGCGAACACCCAGTCCCTGTAACGCTGGGTGGCGAAACGCGCGGTGCGCGCCAGTGGACGGTCGTCGTCGGTGGGTAGTGAGTCCGCGAATGTGACCAGGTTGTCGAATGACCGCCGGGCCATCGTGGACAGCAGGATCGGATACAGAAACTGCTGATACAGGCGAACAACGTCGGGCAGCACGACCGCAGGTCGCGCATCGACAACCTGCGCGCCGCCTTCTCGTAGCGCGCCCGCCGCTGCTGCGAGCACGTCGCCCACTTCTGCGTCGACCGGATACGCCGGATCGTCGAGCCACAGCGCCAGCCGCAGATCACCCGGCGTCGTCGCGCGCGCGGCAGGGAGCTCCAGCCGCCACCCGACGGCAGCATGGCCCGCCGCGCCCGCGACCACCTCCAGTGCGAGCTCGAGGTCGGTGACGTCGCGCGCCAGGGGGCCGACGACGGAGAGATCGGTGCTGGCGAGAGTGCCCGGCGCAGGCGGCAGGTGGCCCGCTTGGGACACGACGCCCCAAGTCGTCTTGTGGCCGCACACACCACACCAGTTCGCCGGGAAACGGATCGAGCCGCCGATGTCGCTGCCGAGCTCGAGGGCCGTCATGCCGGTGGCGACGGCCGCGGCGGCACCACCCGACGACCCGCCGGTGCTGCGCGTCGTGTCCCACGGGTTGTTGCTCGTGCCGAAGATCGAGTTGTAGGTCTGCCAGTCACCGGCAAGCGTCGGGGTGTTCGTCTTGCCGAAGATCACGGCGCCCGCGGCGCGCAGCCGCCTCACCGCCTCGGCATCGTGATCGGGCACATGATCCCAGGCGGGCAGCCCGCACGTGGTCCGCATGCCTGCGGTCAGATACGTGTCCTTGACCGTCATCGGCACGCCGTGCAGCGGCCCGACATCCTCGCCACGCGCCAGCGACGCATCGGCGGCGTCGGCAGCTTTTCGTGCGCCGTCGGCGTCCAGCGTGACGACGGCGTTCAGCGGTGAGTTGAGGCGTTCGACACGGTCAAGGTAGTGCTCCAGCAACTCGCGGCTCGACAGCTCGCGGCGCCGGATGGCCGCAGCCGACGCATGTGCGGGCTGAAAAGCGATGTCTGGCATGGGGCGACGACCTTTCTTTTAAGCAAAGAGTACAAACAGCCCGAACGCTTTCCGGCACTGAAAGACTGGCCACGTGACTGTCAGCACGGGAAACGACGTCCACTACGACCCGTACGACGTCGAGCTCAACGCCGATCCGACCCGCGCCGACGCCGCGCTCGTCGACCACCAGACCTTCAGCTCGGCTCGGGGGGCGGTCCAGACGGTGCACGCGACCAACGCGATGATGCCGATCGTCGGTGCAGCCAATCGCGAACCGCGCCGGTTCGGGCAGGATAGTGAGACGTTCAACATCCATCGCGACCTCACCAACGCCGAGCTCAGCCCGACGTCCACCGCGCGTGGCTGGGAGTCGATGCCGGCCGTGCTGTCATGACGGGTCGAGTCGAAGGCAAGGTCGCGTTCATCACGGGCGCCGCGCGCGGGCAGGGCCGCAGTCACGCTGTGCGGCTGGCACAGGAGGGTGCCGACATCATCGCGGTCGACATCTGCAGGCCGATCGACAACGTCGTGTATCCGGCCGCGACGCCCGCCGACCTGGCCGAGACGGTGGCGCTCGGACAGCACAGCATCAGGGTCAATTCGGTGCACCCGACTCAAGTCAACACTCCGATGACGATGAACGACGTCACGTTCCGGCTGTTTGCGCCGCACAAGGAGACCCCGGGACCGGAGGGCTTCGCGCCGGCCTCGCAGATGATGCACACGCTTCCGGTGCCCTGGGTCGAACCCGAGGACATCAGCAACGCGGTTCTGTTCCTCGCCTCTGACGAATCTCGTTACGTCACAGGCGTTCAACTGCCCGTCGACGCGGGCAGCCTACTCAAATAGATACCAGGAGACATGCATGCCTGATTACGACTACGAAGAGATGAAGAAAGAAGCCGAACAGTACATCAAGTTCGAGAAGGACAAGAAGAACCGCATCGCCTACATCACATTCGACCGGCCGGAGGCGCAGAACTCCACGACGCTGGGGATGCGGCAGAACTACGCCGACCTGATCCACAAGTGCAACGTCGACGACGACGTCAAGGTCGTCGTGATCCGCGGCGAGGGCGAGGATTTCGGCAGCGGCGGCGATCTCCCCGAACAGCGGGGCATGCTCGAGAACCCGGGCATGCCACTGCTGCACGAGCTGGCCATCAACGACGACGACGTGAAGTACCCGCCGGGCGGCTCCTACCGTTACCTGTCCACGGTGACCGACTTCTACGCGAAGGCCAGAGCCGGCAACCGGCCGCTGCAGGAGTTACGGAAGATCAGCATCATCGAAGCCAAGGGATACTGCTACGGCTGGCACTTCTACCAGGCAGGCGACGCCGACCTGGTCGTCTCGTCCGATGACGCGCTGTTCGGCCATCCGGCGTTCCGCTACGTCGGATGGGGTCCGCGGCTGTGGTGGTGGGCGGAGACCATGGGCCTTCGCAAGTTCTCCGAGATGCTTTTCACCGGGCGACCTTTCAGCGCCGAGGAGATGTATGACTGCGGCTTCATCAACAGCGTTGTGCCGCGCGATCAGCTCGAGAAGGAAACCGAGAAGTACGCGCTCGCGTGCTCGAGGTCCCGCCCCACCGACACGGTCGCGGTGCAGAAGACCTTCCTGGAGCTCTACAAGCAACACAAGGGTGAGTACTTCGGCAGCCTGCTGACCGGCATGGTCGAGGGCATGCTGCCGTTGATTCAGAACGACCAGCCAAACGACGTCGACCTCACCGAGGGCACCTTCGAGAAGGGTCTCAACAACGTGGTGAAGGACAACGACCTCAACTTCCCGCCCGAGTGGCGTCTGAGCCGCTCGGGCCGCAAGAAGCCCTGAGCCCCAACGCAACACCATGTCGGCACTGAACGGCGTCCGCATCGTCGAACTGGCCGAGTCGGTGGCCGGGGAATACTGCGGGAAGCTACTCGCCGACTTCGGCGCCGAGGTCGTCAAGATCGAACGGCCACAGGCGGGCAGCCCCACCCGGACGATGG
The DNA here is from genome assembly GCA_963813275.1 of uncultured Actinomycetota bacterium. GTDB lineage: Bacteria > Actinomycetota > Actinomycetes > Mycobacteriales > Mycobacteriaceae > Mycobacterium. Next base: position 3,136,917 of record CAWEYH010000014.1, read on the forward strand.
CGCCGCTGATCGGTGACACCGGGCAGCGCGGTGCGCACGCGAGGAGCACAACAGGCGAAAGCAGCGGCCTGTTCGCCTATCTCAACACCAACAAGAAATCCGTCGTGCTCGACGATGTCCCCCTCGATGACATCGTCGGCTCGGCGCACGCCGTCATCGACGATCACGTCTCGCCGTCCGATCTAGTGGGCCGACACCCCGACGTGGTGTTCTGCTCGATCACTGCCTACGGCGAGGGCGCGCCGCCCGAGATGCAGAACGCCAAGAGCATCAACGTGTTCCACAGCAGCGGCTGGGGCTACCACACCCCGAGCCACCCCGACCCGGCGTTGCCTCCGCTGAAAGGACCGGGGCGTTTCCTTCCCGACTACGAGGCCGGTCTCGACGCGGCGCTCTGCCTGGCCTCCTGTTTGTTCGCCCAATTGCACACCGGGCGGGGCGAATTCATCGACGTCTCGGCGCAGGCGGTGCTGGTCTCGCGGGCCGACTGCATACTGGGCCGGTTCATCAGCGGTGAGATCGCGCCGGAGAACACCCGCGACGACTACGACCAGCAGGGGCCCGCGTCGATTTTCGCGTGCAGCGACGGGCACGTGTACCTGTACATGACCAACGGCGCCCATTGGGTAGGGCTCAAGGAGCTCATGGGCCGTCCGCCGTGGCTGGACGAATTCGACGACGATTGGCTCGAGTTCTCCGTGACACCGGACAAGGTCGGGGTCTTTCACCGCGGCTTCGCGCCGTGGATCCGAGATCAGGCGAAGGACTCGGTCACGGAGAAGGCGCAACGGCTGGGGGTTCCGCTGGTGCCCGTCAACGGCGCCGACGATCTTCGGCGGTCACCGCAATACCGCCATCGCGCGTTCTTCGCCGACGTCACGCATCCGATGCTCGGGACCGCGGCCTATCCGACCGTGCCCTACCGGATGAGCGCATCGCCGGCCGAGATCACCAGCCCCGCACCGTCTCTCGGCCAGCACACGGCCGAAGCACGTCACCTCGCACGGCCGCGCACGCAATTGACAGTCGAGAACCCGCAGCTCAAGCCGCCGAGGACGCCGAGGGGTGGGCCGCTGGAAGGCGTGCGGGTCGTCGAACTCACCAAGGTGTGGGCGGGGCCGTACGCAGGCAAGCTGCTGGCGTTCCTCGGCGCCGAGGTGATCAAGGTAGAGAGCTCGCGGCGGCCCGAGGAAATGCGCGCGTACAGCGGCACCGACATCAACCACGCCCCGTACTTCCTGAGCATCAACCCCGAGATCCTCTCCGTCGACCTGGACATCAAGACCGCTGCGGGAGTTGACCGGCTGCGTCAACTCATCGCCCGCAGCGACATCGTCATCAACAACCTGCGGCCGGGGGCGATGGAGCGGCAGGGGCTGGGATACGACGCGCTGCGCGCGATCAAGAGCGACATCATCTCGGTCTCGATCAAGATGTGGGGCAATGACGGCCCGTTGGGCTACCAAACGGGTTACGCACCGTGCTTTGCCGCGCTGGCGGGCCTGTCGTCGCTGGTCGGGTACGAGGGCGGGCCACCGCTCGGCGCGAACATGCGATACGGGGACTCCACCGTCGGCGCGGCCTCGGCGTTCGCTGCCGTCGCGGCACTGATGCATCGCGAGCTCACCGGTCAGGGACAGTTCGTCGACGTGTCCGCCGTCGAGGTCCTGACGACGATGATCGGCGACTGCGTACTCGAGCAGGCCCTGACCGGAGAGCGGCTCGGGCCCGACGGCAACCACCACGCCGACATGTCACCGCACGGCTGCTATCCCTGTGCGGACGGTGAGTGGATCAGCATCGCCGTCGCCGACGACACCGAACGGCGGGCGTTGCGCGATGCGCTCGGCTCCGGACCGCTGGCCGAACTCACCCTGGCCTACGACGCGGACGAGCTCGCGCACCGGCTGCGCAGCGTCGGCGTCGCCGCGTGCAAGAGCGCCACCTCGATCGACGTCATCGGCGATGAATTGCTCTGGGAGCGCGGCGCATACTGCTTCGTGTCGGATCACCTCGAGGGGCAGCGACCGGTCCTGGGGCCGTCATGGCGGATGTCCCGTAACCCGGCCCGGATCGCACGAGGTGCCCCGGATCTCGGTGAGCACAATGACGACGTCTTCTCCGACGAAACAGTGGAGTCCCGATGACGAACACACTGGCAGACACGGTGGCGTTGGTGACCGGCGCGAGCAGCGGTATCGGCGCGGCCACGGCGCGCGCGCTGGCCGCCGAGGGTGCGACGGTCGCGCTGCTCGCCCGCCGCGCCGATCGGCTCGACGAATTGACGGCCGAGATCGAGGCGGCAGGCGGCACCGCGCTGGCCACGCCCGCCGACGTCACCGATGCCGATCAGGTGAGCGCCGCTGTGGCTGCGACGGTCGACGCGTACGGTCGCCTCGACACGTTGGTGAACAACGCGGGGCTGCTGCGAATCGGCGATGCCGCCGACGCACCACTGGCGGAGTGGGACGACTTGGTCTCCGTCAACGTGCAGGGTGTCCTCTACGCCACCCACGCCGCGCTCCCCCATCTCATCGCGGCAGCGGCCGACTCTCGCCGCGGCGTCGCCGATGTCGTGATGATCAGTTCGACCGGCGGCCGGGTCGCCAGGCCGGGCACCGCCGTGTACTCGCTGACCAAGTTCGGGGTCAACGCGTTCAGCGAGGGCATCCGGCAGGAGCTGATCGGCAAGCGGGTCCGCGTCGGCATCGTCGAGCCGGGCACCGTCTCGACCGAGATCACCGAATCCCTTCCCGCACAGGCGCGCCAAGCCCAGGCTGAGACAACGGCCGGCATGGTCAAACTGCAGCCGGAGGACATCGCCGACGCGGTGCTCTATATGGTGACCCGCGACCGAAGGGTGGCGGTCAACGAGATCCTGGTGCGCTCAGCCGAGCAGACCTGGTGAGCGACCGCTGGTTCAGGGGCGACGCGTCCGGGCTGTCGTTCCCCGCTGATCCCGCCGCACTTCGCTCCGGCGGCGTCACCTTTCTCACCAAGGCATTTCACGTCTCCGGTGTTCTTGACACAGGCAACGACGTAGCGCAGATCAGCCGATGCGCGGAAGTCGCCGGCGGCAGCACCGGTCGTAAGATGCTGCTGGACGTCGAGTATCAGAGCCCGGCGCCGGATCTGCACACCGGCCTGTTCGTGAAGTTCTCCCGCGACTTCGACGACCCGGTGCGAGACCACGGCAGGACGCAGATGGAATCCGAGGTCACGTTCGCGTCCCTGTCGCTGACACCGGGATTCCCGATCGCGGTACCGCGGACACAGTTCGCCGACTACCACCGCGACACCGGCACCGGCATCCTGATCAGCCAGCGAATCCCGTTCGGCAGCAACGGGATCGAACGGCAATACCACAAATGCCTGGATTACGAGATGCCGCGGCCGCTCGAACACTATCGCGCGCTGTTCACCCAACTTGCCCGCCTCGCCGGCGCGCATCGATCGGGGCGGCTGCCCAGCGAGCTCGTCGACCAGTTCCCGGTAGACCTGCAGGCCGCGGCGGTGGGTGAGCCACCGCCGCTGACGGCCGACAAGCTGCGCCGCCGCGTCACCCGGCTTGCCGAGTTCGCCGTAACACATCCGGGCTTGCTGCCCGCCAGCGTGCGATCACCGGAGTTCTTGGAGCGCCTCGCCGATGAAGCCCAGCGTGTCCTCGAGCAGGAGCAGGCCATCTGGCGCTACCTCGCCGGGGCGCGGGACTACATCGCGCTGAACCACTGGAATGCCAACGTCGACAACGCGTGGTTCTGGACAGACGGCGACGGTGTTCTGCGGTGCGGACTGATGGACTGGGGCTGCGTCAGCCAATTGAACGTGGCGATGGCGATCTGGGGCGCCATGTCAGGCGCCGAAACCACATTGTGGGACAACCATTTCGATGGCCTTCTCGATCTGTTCTGCACAGAGGTCCGCGCCTCGGGAGGCCCGGAGTTGAGTTCCGCGGACCTGGAACGCCAGGTCGTGGCCTACGTCGTTCTGATGGGCGTGACCTGGCTGTTGGATGTGCCCGCCCTGCTCCGCGCGAAGGCACCCGACAGCGGTGCCGCGACACGCAGGACCGACCCGGCGATCAAGGACGACGAGAGCGTTCGCGCTCCGTTGCAGATGCTCACCAATGTCCTGAACCTCTGGGAGTCACGCGATGTCGGCAGGCTGCTGGACGAGCTAGGAGAGTGATCGATTGTGTCTCTAACCGTTTCGGCACTTCGGCTCGTCCGGCGGCTCACCGATGCACTCGGTGTGGATATCGGTTCCGACCTCGCACCGTTGATGGCCAGTGCTCAGCCGCCGAAGTTTCTCAGACCCGGAATCAATGTGCGACGCACCGAGTTCGAAGGTATTCCGGTCGTCACCATGCAGTCACGTCTTTCCGCGAGTCCTCGGCTCGTCATCGTGGCCGTCCCCGGCGGCGGCTACGTGGTGCGGCCGACGGTCATGCACTGGGCCCTGTACACGTTGATGGCACGGCGAACCGGCGCGACGGTCGTCGTCCCCGTCTACCCGTTGGCAACGGAAGGTGGCACAGCAGGCTCGGTGGTCCCGAAGATCGCGAACCTGATCGCCGACCAGATCGCTTCGCATCGCGAAGGCCGGGTCGGCGTCTACGGCGACTCCGCGGGTGCAGGCCTGGCGCTGTCCGCGGTCCAGCATCTGGTGACGGATGACAAGCCGGTGCCCGCATCGTTGGTGCTCGTTTCGCCTTTTCTTGACGTCACGATGAGCAACCCGGCGATCGCCTCCGTCGACGACCCCGTACTCGATTCAGCGGTGCTGCGCGAGTCCGGCCTGATATGGGCCGGGCCCCTCGATGCCACAGATCCCTCGGTCAATCCCTTGCATGGATCACTTGAGGGGCTGCCGCCGACCTATGTCTACTCGGGATCCCTGGATGTGCTTTATCCCGATGTACTTGTCTTGCAGCAGCATGCCCGTCAACAGGGGGCGCCGATGACCTTCGATCTACGCAAGGGACGAATACACAACTGGGCGATGCTGCCCGTCACCCCCGACGGCCGGGCCGTGTTACCCGGCATCCTGAAGCAACTCGCGGGCTAACACTCCCTGGTCTTCGCCGAACGTGCAGTGACTGCGAAATTTCGGGAAATTTCTCGCAGTGAGTTCACGTTCGATGCGACACCTCGCTAGTCGACGAGCGCGCGAATCTGTTCGCGTGCGAAGAACTCCTGATCCTCGCCATATCCTTCGATGTCGTCCCAGCTCCACTTCGTGAGCGTCCAGAACGTCATCCGGCCCGGCCAGCCCAGCCAGCGCAGGGCCGGACCAGGTAGCCGCCCATCACCGCATCGACGCCGGTTTTCATTTCCTGCGACGGTGATTGCATGCCAATGTGATTGGGGCGACGCGATCGCCCACAGGGCGCTCGCCGTCGAGCGTCGCGGTGCCGCGCATCCGGCCCGGCTGGACGAACCCGTTGATGTCGCGTTCGGGTATCGAGAAGCCGAACCAGCCACTCTCGTTCCAGTTTGGATCGTCGCCCGCAGGGTGGAACACCTCGTCGGCAGCGCCGAGTTCAGTCGCCATAGGGCGCGTACGGGTAGTCGGTGATCCGCGTCCACCCGTCCTCGGTGGTCACGACGATCTCCTCGCTGCGGTAGCCGCCGGTGCCGTCTTCCCACACCACCGGCTCCAGCACGAGCGCCATGCCGACCGGGAAGACGAAGTTGTCGTCGAACTCCTCCCCCAGATCGGTTCCGATCATTGGCGCCTCTGCCGGGTAGGTGCCGATGCCGTGGCCGACGTAGAAGTGCGGCAGCCACGGTTTGGCGCCGCCGTTGGCGGCGATAGCGGCGCGGGCCAGATCGCCGGATGTCGCACCGGCCTTCGTCACCGCGAGCACTGCGTCGAGGATCGCGCGCCACTGGTGGAACTGGTCCTGTTGTCGGGCAGACGGTTTGTCACCGACCAGCCAGGTCCGGCCGAAGTCCGAGCAGTATCCGGCGTAGGTGATGCTGACGTCGGTCCACAGCACGTCGCCGGTCTGCAGTTCCCGCTCGGTCGTCAGCAGTGGCAACGCGAGGTCGCCGTGCGTGGTCCAGACTCCTTCGGCGCGCGACGTCGGCATCACCTGCCAGATCGCCTCGAGCATGTTCGCGGTGGCGCCGAGGTCGAATGCCTGCCGGACGAACGACGCCGACAGGTCGATCTGGCGCACCCCCGGAACAAGTTGCTTCTGCACATCGACCATGGCCCGCTCGGTGATACGGCACGCCGTGCGGATGCACGAGATCTCGTCCGGCGTCTTCATCAACTGCGCAGCGGCGACCACGAGCGTCGCATCCGACGGCGGTCCCCCGGGGAACAGCCGGTCCGCCGCGCGCCGCATCGCCCCGGACATCTCGTCGACAGCCACGGTCGCGCCCGGTGAAATCAGCTCGGCGAGAACCCGCGCGAAATGCTGTACACCTTCGTCGAATTCGAGATAAACCGGGCCGTGCAGATGATCGGCAGGCACATGGTATTCCGACGCCGCGCCCTCGCGGAACGGCAGGAAGAGATGGGGATGCTCGTCGTCGGCGAGCACGATCGCGACCGGGCGCTCCACGTGGCCAAGGCCGGCGTCGAGCAGTGGCCAGCAGGCGCCGGTCGCGTAGGTCACGTGGCCGTTCAACAGCAGCACCAGCGCGTCGACGCCCTGCTCCGACATCACCGCGCGGAGCCGCGCGCCCACATCGCGATACATCCGCTCGCGGTCCGGCGTTTCGGGGATCAAGAGAGTGGTTGAATCCATCAACTTGTTAAAGCCAGCCCTTCTCGCGAAGGAACGTCTGCGTATGCGCGATGCGGCCGGTCAGCGTCTTGGGATCGCCGGTGCACAGCATGAACGCGGTCTGGGTGATCAGCTCGATGTCCTCGGTATCGATCTTGGCCAGGTCGAGCGTGCCCGCACCGGGTGTGGCGACGGGGTTGGTCGGCGCCGCGGCGTTGACGGCGATACCGTCGTCGTACAACTCGGCGGCGAGACTTTTCGTCAGCCGGTTCAGCGCGGCCTTGACCGTGCCGTAGACGCCGAACCCGGCGGACTTGTCGAAGTCGGAGAACGGCGGGCCGGTTGGCAGGTCGCCGCCGACGGACGTCACGTTGAGCACCCAGCCGCGGCCACGCTCGCGCATGGCCGGGATGGCCAGCTGGGTCAGGTGAAGGGGCGCCATCACGTGCATCTCCATCATCAGCCGCACCCGCCGGTCGGGAAACTCGTCGAGCGGCCGCAGGAACGTGACGGCGGCGTTGTTTACCAGTATGTCCGGTGCGCCGACCCGTTCGACGACCTCGGCGAAGAGGCGCTCACGGTCTTCGGCGTTGGACAGATCGGCCGCAACCGCGACCGCCGACCCGCCTGCGGCCTCTATCTCGGCAAGCGTCTGACGTCAGGGAGCCTTGATATTTCGGGTCGGGGTCCATCGTGCGCGCCGTGAGTGCGACCGTCGCTCCTTCGCGCGCCAGGCGCTGCGCGATCGCCTTGCCCAGGCCCCGGCTGGTACCGGTGACCAGGGCCACCTTGCCGTCGCATGTCAATTGACAACCTCCCGATCAGTCAGGCGCGCCCGTTTCTTCCTGCTCCTCACGTGCGCGGAATACCCGCGAGCTTGTCGGCGAACTTCGCCTCCGCGGCCTCCCGCAGCCGCAGCAGGTGCTCGGACGGGAAGACGTCGGGCGCCGGCTTGTGCTCCTTGAGCAGCAGGCGGGCCAGTGTCACCTTGTGCACCTCGGTCGGCCCGTCGGCGAGCCCGAGCACGAACGACTCGACCAGATACTGAACGAACGGCATTTCGTGGGTGGTGCCCAGCGAGCCGTGCAGTTGCAGCGCGCGGGCCGACACGTCGTGCAGCACCTTCTGCATCATGGCCTTGACCGCCGAGATGTCGGCTCGAACAGCCTTGTAGTCGTTGTGCTGGTCGATCTTCCACGCGGTCTGCAGGGTCAGCAGACGGAACGCCTCGATCTCCATCCACGAGTCGGCGACCATCTCCTGGACCAGCTGCTTGTTGGACAGCATCTCGCCCTGGGTGTACCGCGAGACGGCGCGTTCGCAGAGCATGTCGAAGATGCGACGGACCAGACCGACGGTGCGCATGGCGTGGTGGATTCGCCCGCCGCCCAACCGCGTCTGCGCAACCACGAACGCACCGCCGCGGGGGCCGAGCATGTGATCGGCTGGGACCCGGACGTTCTCGTAGCGGACATAACCCTCGCGACCGCCGCCGCCGAGCGGCTGGTAGCCGAGGCCGACGTCGCGCAGCACGTTGATGCCTGGAGTGTCGCCGGGCACGACGAACATCGAATAGCGTTCATACGGCGGCGCATCCGGATCGGTCATCGCCATCACGATGATGAACGACGCCATCGACGCGAACGACGAGAACCACTTCTCGCCGTTGATCACCCAGTGGTCGCCGTCGGCGACCGCGGTCGTGGTGAACACCTTGGGATCGGCGCCGCCTTGGGGCTCGGTCATCGAGAAGCACGACACGATCCGGTTGTCCAGGAGCGGCTCGAGATAACGCTGCTTCAGCTCGGGCGTGCCGTAGTGAGCGAGGATCTCACTGTTGCCGGAATCGGGTGCCTGCGAACCGAATACGATAGGGGCGCACTCGGACCGGCCGAGGATCTCGTTGAGCAGGGCCAGTTTGACCTGTCCAAAACCCGGCCCGCCCAGATGCGGCCCGAGGTGGGTGGCCCACAGACCTCGCTCCTTGACGATCTCCTGCAGCGGCGGGATGAGGGCCTGGCGAACGGGGTCAGCCAGGTCGTGCGACTCCTTGACGATCAGGTCGATCGGCTCGCATTCCGAGCGCACGAACTGATCGACCCAGGCCAGTTGCTCCGCCCATTCGGGGTCGGTGGAGAAGTCCCACGCCATCGGTCGTCCTTCCGTCGGTGTTCAGTCGCTACTCTGCCGCGCGACCCCCGCGTCGAGAAGCCCGTCGATGGCCTCCCCGTCGAGCCCGAGTCCCGCCAGGATTTCGCGAGTGTGGTCGCCGGGCAGCGCTGGAGCGGTCGGCGTCGGGGGCACGGTGCGCGAGAACCGGGGCGCGGGCGCCGGTTGCACGACGCCGTCGACGTCGACGAAGGTGCCGCGGGCAACGTTGTGCGGATGCTGCGGCGCCTCGGCGAGGCTGAGCACCGGCGCGGCACAGCATCCGGGCGAGCTGAGTTCCTGCTCCCATTCGGCGCGCGTCTTCTCGCGGAAGCGCGCCGCCAGCACCGAACGGTGTGCTGCCCATGCGGTCGGCTCATTCGCGTCCTGCGGCACCTCGACACCGAGGCGCGCACACAGCTCGGCGTAGAACTGCGGCTCCATGGCGCCGACCGCGACGTGCTTGTCGTCGGCGGTCCGGTACACGCCGTAGTAGTGTGCCGCGCCGTCCAATACGTTGGCGTGCCTGCGATCCCGCCACGTCCCCGCCGCGACCATGCCGTAGTAGGGCGTCATCAGCGTGGCGGCGCCGTCGACCATCGCCACGTCGACGACCTGACCCTGCCCGGATGCGCACGCGTCCAGGACGGCGCTGAGCAGCCCAACGGCCAGCAGCATGCCGCCGCCGCCGTAGTCGCCGATGAGGTTGAGCGGCGGGACCGGGTCGTCGGCGGTGCCGATGCCGTGCAATGCGCCCGCCAGCGCGATGTAGTTGATGTCGTGGCCCGCGCGGTCGGCGTACGGTCCGTCCTGCCCGTACCCGGTCATCCGCGCGTACACCAGCCGCGGATTGCGCTCGTGCAGATCGCCGGGACCGATGCCGAGGCGCTCGGCGACGCCGGGCCGGAACACTTCGATGAATGCGTCGGCGTTCTCGACCAACCGCAGCAGAATCGCCCGGCCCGCAGACGCTTTGACGTCCAGGGCGACGGACCGCTGGCTGCGCCGGACGGTGTAGTCGATCGGGAGTGGGCCGTCGACAGCCCGCGGCATGTCGACCCGTACGACGTCGGCGCCGAGGTCACCGAGCAGCATGCCGCAGAACGGGCCGGGACCGAGCCCGCCCATCGTCACGATCCGCACGCCGTGCAGCGGACCGGTCACTTCGACCACTTCTGCCGCCTGGCGGCCGCATCGTCGGTGGCGTGGCTGAGCACCTGATTGCGGTTCTCGAGCTCCAGCGCTGCTTCGAGCCCGGCGGCGTCGGTGTTGACCTGCAGCGCCCGCTTCGTCAATTGCACTCCAAGTGGCGACAATTCGGCGATCACAGACGCGACCTCGACCGCACGGGCCACCAGCCGCTGCGGCTCGACCAGCTCGCTGACCAGGCCCCGCTTGTCGGCTTCGGATGCCGGCACGGTGCGGCCGGTCAGCATCCAGTCCGCGGCGACGCTGGTTCCCACGATCCGCGGCAAGTGGTAGCTCATGCCCATCTCGGCGCCCGACAAGCCGAGGAGGATGGCGGCGTTGCCGAAGGTGGCTGCCGTGGAGCAGATCCGGATGTCGGAGGCCAGACACAGCGCGAGGCCGCCACCCACACACGGACCATTGACCGCCGCGATGACGGGCTGCGGCAGGCTCCAGATCGCCTGCGGCAGCGCGGCCATCGCCTCCTGGAACCGCAACCGGTCGATGGCCGGGTCCGCTGCGTCGGGCACCCCGGGGCCGAAGTCTCGCATGTCGACGCCGGAACAGAACCCGCGGCCTGCGCCGGTCAGGACGACGGCAGTCACCGACGCGTCGGCTGCAACGGACGCCAGTGTCTCGGTGAGCTCACGACGCATGACGTCGTTGATCGCATTGAGCCGCTTCGGTCGGTTCAGCGTCACCACAGCGACGCCGGCGTGCGGCCGTTCGACGATCAGCGTCTCGGTCACCGGACTCAGCGCCGCGGCAGGCCGAGCACCTGTTGGGCGATGATGTTGCGCTGGATCTCCGAAGTTCCGCCTGCGATGGTGCCGCCGAAGCTGCGGGCGTATCGCTCGAACCAGCTGGCAAAGTAGTGGTCGAGGTTCATGTGTGCGTACGGGCCCGTCGTCGAGGGGTGCAGCAGCCCGCTGGAACCCGCGGCCGTCAGCGCGTTTTCGAGCGCCTGCCGTTCAGCTTCCGACCCGAACAGCTTGAGCACCGATACCGATGCGGTGTCCATCTCGCCGCGAGACGCCTTGGCCAGTGCCGCAGATCCCATGGCGCGCAACGCGATGTAGTCCATGATCGTCGTGGCGTACTGGTCGCGCTGCAGCTCGCCGCGCGGGCGGAAGTCGGCGATCATGTTGTCGATCCGGTCGGCGAATCCCAGCCACATCATCGTGCGCTCGTGGCCGAGTGACCCGTTGGCCACGCCCCAGCCGCCGTTCAGCGGTCCGACGAGGTTCTCGGCGGGAATCCGGGCGTCGGTGAAGAAGACCTCGTTGAAGTCCAGGTTGTCCTCGACCGCACAGGTCCGCGAACGGCCTGCACACCACACCGGGAGTGTCGGTCGGGATGATCAGGGCGCTGATGCCCTTGTGCTTGGGGGCGTCGGGATCGGTACGCACGAACGTGAGCAGGAAGTCGGCGTGGTGGGCGCCGGAGGTCCACACCTTCTGACCGTTGACCACGAAGTGGTCACCGTCGAGCACCGCGCGGGTGCGCAGCGACGCAAGGTCCGAGCCCGCGCTCGGCTCGCTCATGCCCAGTGACGCGGTGAGCTCACCCCTGAGCACCGGCACCGCCCAGCGGTGCTTCTGTTCGTCGGATCCGAACGAAATCAGCGAGGCGGCAACGATGTTGACGCCCTGCGGGTTGAGGCTGTGGTAGATACGGCGCCGGCACAGTTCGTCGAGGTGCACGAACTGCTGCACCACGGTGGCGTTGCGGCCGCCGAACTCCGGCGGCTGGGCGGGCAGCAGCCAGCCGTTGTCGAACAGCAGTCGCTGCCAGTCGCGCGCCCACTGTGGCATGTGCGACACCGACGTCGGCCGCTCCAGCGTTTCGGCCTCCGACGGCAGATGTTCGTCGAGGAATGCCGAGAACTCGGCGCGGAACTCCTCGACGTCGGAATCAAAAGTCAGCTGCATCGAATTCCTCCGCGATCATCGCGCGATGTTCGGCAGCGCCACCGAGCATGAGCTCGCCGGCCTTGGCCCGCTTGAGCGCGAACTGAAGGTCGTTCTCCCAGGTGAATCCCATCGCGCCGAAGAGCTGCAGGCCGTGGCGGAACACCACCGCCTGGCACTCCCCCGCCGCCGCCTTCGCCATCGCGGCCGCCAGGCGCCGGCGCGGGTCGTCGGCCGAGATGGTCAGCGCAGCGAAGTACGACAGCGCGCGGGCGCGCTCGATGGCGACATGCATGTCGACGGCTTTGTGCTGAACGGCCTGGAAGGAACCGATTGCGACGCCGAACTGCTGACGCTGCTTCACGTGTTCGAGCACCAGGTCGAGGATGCGCTGGCAGGCACCGACTGTCGTGATGGCCAGGCCCGTGAGCGCCACATGGCGGGCTTTCTCGGCGTCGGTGTGCAGCCGGTCGGAGTCCGGCAGCCGCACGCCGGCGAAGGACACGTCGGCGATGTGCAACACCGGGTCGAACACCGTGCTGCGGCGGATCGCGACCTGCCCCGCGTCGACGAGGAAGACACCCGCTTCGGTGACGACCGCGAGCCGCTCGGCACGGTCGGCGTCGAGGACGTGGCGTGCGGTTCCGTCCAGCACCCAGCCTTCGGCGTCGCGGTAGGCGGTGACGCCGTCGTAGATGGCCGCACCGGCTTGCTGTGGGTCGAAGCGATCGCCGGCGAGCGGCGCGAACTGCGTCAACGTCGCCAGGAACGGCGTGGGGTCGGTGGCGCGGCCGAGTTCTTCGAGCACGATCGCCAGCTCGACGGCGTTCTCCGGGTCGGTCAGCTCGGTCCAGCCCGCGTCGATGTAGGCCTGCCACAGCGGTGCGGGGTCGACACCGTTCTCGGCTACCTCGCGGACCAGGGAGGACGGGCACTGCTTGCCGACCGCGTCGCGCACGGTGTCCTGCCACAGCCGTTGATCCGCATCGAACTCGAGTAGCATCCGGCGCCTCCTGGTGCGATTACCCGTGCAGCACGAGAATAACATTCTCCTTAGATGTCGTAACTGTTCTCGTATAGCGACTACCGCGTTTCGATACCCCACTGCCGTGCATGTGACCAGCGCACACCCTGACCTGCGCAGAAGTAAGCGTCGCGCTTGAGAACCCAATTCTTGCCATTGAAGAACTTGGCTTTACACTGGCTGTATGCCCGGCGCCGACCGGCGGACATCGGAGGCCACCAGTGATCCAACATCCTGACGGAGCGACGACTCCCGTCATCGACGCGAGCGTGCACATCTTCACCCAGTCGAACAAGGACCTCCGCAAGAACTTGATGCAAGAGCCGTACCGTAGCCGCGGATTCCCCGACTACGAGATGGACTGGTACGGCGCACCCGGCGGTGAATACGCGAAGGGCACGGAGGGCCCCGACCGTCAGTACCCCGGTTCGGACCCGGAGATCGTCGGGCGCCATCTGTTCGACGAGCGCGGTGTCGACGTCGCGATCCTGCACCCGATGACACGCGGCATCATGCCCGACCGCCACCTCGGGACCGCTATCGCCGCAGCCCACAACGAGATGATGGTGACGCGCTGGCTCGACGACGGTCCCTACCGCGATCGGTTCCGCGGCACGATCCGGGTCAATCCGGACGACATCACCGGCGCGCTGCGCGAGATCGACAAGTACAAGGACCACCCAGGGGTGGTGCAGATCGGCGTGCCCCTGCAGTCGCGCGAGGTCTACGGCAAGCCGCAGTTCTGGCCGTTGTGGGAGGCCGCCGTGGACGCCAACCTGCCGGTGGCCGCGCACATCGAGGTGGGCTCGGGCATCCAGTTCTCGCCGACGCCGTCGGGTACCACGAGAACCTATGAGCAGTACGTGTCCTTCATGGCGCTGAACTACGTGTACCACCTGATGAACATGATCGCCGAGGGGGTGTTCGAAAGGATGCCCGCCCTGAAGTTCGTCTGGGCCGACGGCGCCGCCGACCTGCTGACCCCCTTCATCTGGCGGATGGACTGCTTCGGCCGTCCGCACCTCGAGCAGACGCCGTGGGCGCCGAAGATGCCGAGCGACTATCTGCCCGGCCACGTCTTCTTCGTACAGGGCGCGATGGACGGCCCCGGCGACGTCGACTTCGCCGGTGAGTGGCTCGGCTTCACCGGCAAGGAGGACATGGTGATGTACGGGTCCAGCTACCCGCACTGGCAGGCCAACGAGCTGAAGGTGCCCAGCGCGTTCACGCCCGAACAGCGCGACAAGCTGTGCTGGCGCAATGCCGCGCAGCTCTACGGGATAGACGTCGCGGCCGGTGTCGGCGCACAGTAGTAACCAGAGGCTTCGAGCAAGGGGAAGACAAAGATGACTGCAACGATCACGTCGACCACCGAGCGCAAGCCCGCGGCCGAGCGCATCGCCGTTCGGTGCGTCGACTCCGACGTCCATCCGGTGCCCCGCAGCGGTGAGCTGACGCAGTACATCCCCGAGCCGTGGCGCAGCAAGTACTTCCTGACTCGCAAGATCGGCGAGCAGATCTACTACGACGCACCCGACTACGCGCATGCCTACGCGATGCGGATCGACACCTTTCCCGCCGACGGCCAGTTCCCCGGCAGCGATCCGGATCTGGCGTTCAAGCAGTTGATCATGGAGGCCGGCGCGGACATCGCGATCCTCGAGCCCGCCGCGTATCCGGCCCGCTTCCGCGAGCCGAATCACGCGATGAGCTGCGCGCTGAACGACTGGCAGGCCAACCACTGGCTGGACAGCCACAACAACTGGCACGAGCGGTGGCGCGGATCGATCTGCGCGGCCATCGAGGAGCCCGAAGGTGCGGCCCGCGAGATCGAGCGCTGGGCCGGGCACCCCTACATGAGCCAGATCCTGATCAAGGCCGAGCCGCGCCCGTCATGGGGCGACCCCAAGTACGACCCGATCTGGGCGGCGGCCACCAAGCACGACATCACGGTGAGCTGCCACCTGTCCCGCGGCCACCACGAGGAGCTGCCGATTCCGCCGGTCGGATTCCCCAGCTACAACCACGATTTCATGGTCACCTACTCACTGCTGGCGGCCAACCAGGTGATGAGCCTGATCTTCGACGGCGTCTTCGACCGCTTCCCCACCCTGCGAATCGTGTTGGTGGAGCACGCCTTCACCTGGATCCTGCCGCTGATGTGGCGGATGGACGCCATCTACGCAGGCCCGCAAGTCCTGGGTGGACATCAAGCGCAAGCCGTCCGAGTACGTCAAGGACCACATCAAGTTCACCACCCAGCCGCTGGACTACCCCGAGGACAAGACGGAGTTGACGCGGGCGTTCGAGTGGATGGAGTGCGAGAAGATCCTGCTCTTCAGCTCGGACTACCCGCACTGGACCTTCGACGACCCCCGCTGGCTGGTCAAGCACCTGCCCGAGCACGCCCGTGAGGCCGTCATGTTCCGCAACGGCATCGCGACCTACCACCTGCCCGACACCGTCCCGGCCCTCGAGGGCCAGGTGCGGGTGTTCTGACAAGTGCCAGAGGAAACGAAACCGCCCCGGCTGGCGCAGGGGCGTGAGCACGTCGTAGCCACCGTCGACGAAATCCCGCCGGGCACACACAAGTTGGTGCCCATCGGACGCCACGGCGTTGGCGTCTACAACGTCAACGGCACGTTCTATGCGATCGCGAACTACTGCCCGCACGAGGGCGGCCCATTGTGCTCGGGCCGGCCGCGGGGCCGGACGATCGTCGACGAGAACGTGCCCGGTGACGCCGTCATGGTTCGAGACCTCGAGTTCATCTACTGCCCGTGGCACCAATGGGGATTCGAGCTCGCCACCGGGACGACGGCGGTCAAACCGGAGTGGAGCATCCGCACCTATCCGGTCCGGGTCGTCGGCAAAGATGTGCTGGTGCAAGCATGACGGCCGGCGAGCAGACGATGGAGATCAACGGTGGCAACGTCGTTTACGAAATCCTCGGCACGACAGGGGATTTCATCGCGCTGACGCCGGGTGGCCGATTCAGCAAGGACATCGAAGGCCTGCGGCCGCTGGCCAAGAAGCTGGTCAAGGGCGGCTACCGGGTGCTGCTGTGGGACCGGCCCAACTGCGGCAAGTCCGACATCCAGTTCTACGGGCAGAGCGAATCGCACATGCGCGCCGAGACGTTGCACGCGTTGATCACCGGGCTCGACATCGGGCCGTGCATCATCGCCGGCGGGTCGGGCGGTGCCCGCGACTCGATGCTGACCACGATGCTCTACCCGGAGATCGTGCGAAAGCTCGTGGTGTGGAACATCGTCGGCGGCGTGTACGGGTCGTTCGCGCTGGGCGCCCACTACGTAATGCCGACCATTCACGCCGCCCGTGCCCTCGGAATGGGGGGCCTGCTTCGCCTGCCCGAGTGGAAAGAGCTGATCGCCGACAACCCCCGCAACAAGGACCGGATCCTGGCACACGACATCGACGAGTTCCTCAGGGTCAGCTGCGGTGGCTCAACGCATACGTGTCCAAGCCGGGTCAGACCATCCCCGGCGTGCCGGACGAGATGTTCGACGACATCAAGGTGCCCACGCTGATCATCCGCGGCGGGGAGAACGACTGGGATCATCCCAAGCGGACCTCGCTGGAGGTGAGCTGCCTGATCAAGGGTTCGAAGCTGATCGACCCGCCGTGGCCCGAGGATGCGTGGGAGCGCGCCGGCGAGGCCCGCGCGCAGGGAAAAGTCAAGCGCTTCAACCTGTTCGACACGTGGGTGCAGGCGGCGCCCGCCATCCTGGACTTCCTGGGCAAGTGATGAAGCTACATCGTCCGAATGTGCACTTCGCAGTTGAGGGACGCCTCCAGCGCGGTGTGGATACGACTCTCCGGAATGCGGTCCAGGTCCGCACTTGCGCAGCGTCACATGAACGATGTCCAGGCCGTCGTCCCCCGGCGTGCGGGTGATCTCGCCGGCCAGCCCGAAACCCGCGAGCACACCGTGGGCGTCGTCGTCGGTGCCGCGGCTGATGTAGGTGAGCACACCGGGCACCGGCGAGGTGCCGAACGCCTTGGTGCACAACTCGACAGCGAATCGCTTGAGTTGGTCAGCGTCATCGCCGTCGATCAACATCTCGACCTCGCGACGGTTCGGGGGCATTGCCGCGATGCTGTTGTCCAGCACATCGATGCCCGCCGCATCGACGAGTTCACGGAGGGCCGCCATGCCGTTGGTTAACTGCTCCGGCGTGAGCCGGCCGGCCGGATCCACCTGGACACGTACCACCGCGGTTCTCACGCAGGCAAGCCTATCCGCGGGCAGGAGGACGACATGACGGCCGCGACCGATCTCGCCGTCGCAGTGTGGCCCGGCCTCGAGCCGCGCTTGCTGCTTCAGGGGGCAGAGGACTACGCCGCAATACCGCAAAGCGGGCGGCTACCGTCCGCTCGACGACCTCGACCGCCTGCTCGGCGAGGTCGATCTGTCCGGCCTGCTCGGCCGCGGCGGCGCGGCGTTCCCCATGGGAACGAAGTTGCACACCGTCCGTAACGCCAGCCTGCGCGGAGCAGAGACGGTCGTCATCGCCAACGGTGAGGAAGGCGAGCCGGCCTCGGTGAAGGACCGCTGGTTGTTGCGCAACCGGCCGCACCTCGTCCTCGACGGGCTGCGGCTGGCGTCGCGCGTCGCCGGAGCGCGACGCGCGTATGTGTACGTATCGGATCAGGCGGCGGCCACCACCGTGACGGCAGCGCTCTCCGAGGTCGAGTCGGACGCTTTCGGCGACACCACGGTGAACGTGGTGACCGTCGAACCCGGATACGTCGCCGGCGAGGAGACCGCCGCCGTGCGGGTGATCAACGGCGGACCGGCGAAGCCCACCGACAAACCGCCGCGCCCGTTCGAGGAAGGGGTGGACGGCGTTCCGACGTTGGTGAGCAATGTCGAGACGCTGGCGAACCTGCCGTTCATCCACAGCCACGGCGCGCAGAGTTACCGGTCGCTGGGGACCCCGATGTCGCCCGGCACATTCCTTGCGACCATCACAGGGGCGGGACGTCCCGCTGTACTGTACGAGATCCCGCATGGGGCAGCCTTTTCCGAGCCTGCTGGAGCTGCACGGGGTGACCGCTGACGCGGTAAAGGGCGTGTTGATGGGCGGCTACTTCGCAGGCCTGATCAACAGCGAAATCCTGGACGCCACCCTCGACCACGAGTCGATCCGCCGGCTCGGCAGCGGTCTGGGTTGCGGCGCGATCTCGATCCTGACGCAGGACTGCCCGGTCGCAGTCGCCGCGGCGGTGCTGGAGTACTTCGACCGCGAGAACGCGGGCCAGTGCGGATCGTGCTTCAACGGGACCGCTGCGATGGCCGCCGCGGCAGGCGCGCTGCGCGACGGCGCAGCCACCGAGGAGGATCTCGCGCGGCTCGAGCGATGGTCGGTGGTGCTCCGTGGCCGCGGCGCGTGCGCCACGCTCGACGGCGCGACCTATATCGCCGCCAGCTTGCTGCGCCAGTTCCCTCAAACTGTTGCGCGCCATCTGGGGAACGACTGCGATACCTGCCGCGACGGAGCATTCAGGGCCGAGCGGCCCTACGAGGTGGAGGTTGTGGCGAAACGATGACTGAAGGCCTGAGAATCCGCCTCGACCGGACCATGTGTGACGGGTTCGGCATCTGCGCCAAGCATGCGCCGGACTACTTCTCGCTCGACGACTGGGGATACGCGTCGCTCGTCGGTGACGGCACGGTGCCCGAGAAGGACCGCGACGCCGTGATGCGGGCGTTGATGGACTGCCCGGTGCACGCGATCATCTACATGGGCGAGCACCGACCCTCCGATGACACGGCGGTACATGCCGACGCACGGGAGTCGGCCGAGCCCGACCCGAAATCCGATGACACCGAAGCGATCTGGGGTTTCGTCCGTTGACCAGACCGCTACCGGAACTGAACCCGCTCAACGAGTTCTTCTGGACCGCGGGTGCCGACGGGGTGCTGCGCATCCAGGAATGCCGGGACTGCAGTGCGCTGATCCACCCACCGCAACCCGTGTGCCGGTACTGCCGCGGCCGCAACATGGGTGTGCGCGACGTCTCGGGCGAAGCCACCCTGTCGGCCTTCACCGTCAACCACCGCTTCGGCTTCCCCGACCTGCCGCCGCCCTATGTGGTCGCCCAGGTCGCTGTCGTCGAGGATCCGCGGGTTCGGTTGACCACCAACATCGTTGACTGCGATCCCGACGAGCTCGAACTCGGGCAGACCGTGGAGGTCCGGTTCGAGAAGGCCGAGGACAAGGTCGGTACCGTCTGGCTGCCGGTCTTCAAGCCCGACGGCCGAGAAGAGGACGGGGCCACAAGCCGGTCGACGAGATCGCGCCGCAGGACTTCGCCAAGCACGTCTCGCCGATGCTCACCAAGGAGAAGTTCGAGGACGCGGCGGCGATCACCGGAATCGGGATGTCCAAGATCGGGCGCAGACAGATGGTCCCGCCGCTGTCGCTGACCATCGACGCCTGCCAGGCCGCGGTGGCCGATGCGGGCCTGACGTTCGACGACATCGACGGGCTCTCAACGTATCCCGGGCTCGACATCGCGGGCATGGGCGAAGGCGGGGTCACCGCGCTGGAGGGCGCGCTTGGTTTGCGACCGACGTGGATCAACGGCGGGATGGACACCTTCGGGCCCGGCGGCTCGCTCATCGCGGCGGTGATGGCCGTCGCCACCGGGATGGCGCGCCACGTGCTGTGCTTCCGCACGCTGTGGGAGGCGACCTTCCAGCAGTTGATGAAGGAAGGCAAGATGTCGCCGCCAGGCGGCGCCCGCACCGCGAGTTGGCAGATGCCGTTCGGCGCGACGTCGGCGGCACACACGCTCGCGCTGAACGCGCAGCGGCACTTCGACCGCTACGGCACCACGAGGGAGACGCTCGGCTGGATCGCGTTGAACCAGCGCGCGAATGCGGCGCTGAACCCGACGGCGATCTACCGCGATCCGATGACCATGGACGACTATCTGAACGCTCGGATGATCACCACGCCGTTCGGGCTGTACGACTGCGACGTGCCGTGCGACGGCGCCGTCGCGGTGATCGTGTCGGCCGTCGACGTCGCCAGGGACATGCCACGCAAGCCGGTGCTGTTCGAGGCCGTCGGCACCCAGATCGTCGAACGCACCGACTGGGACCAGACCACGATGACGCACGAGCCGCAGGTGCTGGGCCAGTCCGCACACATGTGGACGCGAACATCGTTGCGGCCCAAGGACGTCGATGTCGCCGAGCTCTACGACGGCTTCACGTTCAACTGCCTGTCGTGGCTGGAGGGTCTCGGCTTCTGCGGAATCGGCGAGGCGAAGGACTTCATCGACGGCGGAAAGGCGATCGCCCGCGACGGTGTCATTCCGCTGAACACCCACGGCGGTCAGCTCTCTCACGGCCGCACGCACGGGATGGGCCTGATCCACGAAGCCGTCGTGCAGCTGCGCGGTGAGGCAGGCGAACGGCAGGTCAGCGACGCCCGCGTCGGGGTTGTCAGCAGCGGCGGCCTGACGCCAAGCGGAGCGATCCTGTTGCGGACGGATGACTAGCGCACCGCGACCACGCGTCGTCCTCGTCGACGGCGTGCCGATGTCGGCATTGGTCTCGTCTGTGCCCGAGCCGAAGGCGGTGATCGTCGCGATCCACGGCGGCGCGACCTCCGCGGCGTATTTCGACTGCCCAGGCCACCCGCAACTGTCGTTGCTGCGGGCCGCTGCCGCGAACGGGTACACGGCGATAGCGCTGGATCGCCCCGGCTACGGCGCCTCGGCGTTCTATCACCAGGACATGGCCGAGGCCGGCAAGCGCGTCGGCTTCGCGCTGGGGGCTGTCGACAAGATTCTCGGCGAAAGCGGGCGCGGCGCAGGTCTTTTCCTGCTCGCCCACTCCGCGGGCTGTGAGCTCGGACTCCGCATGGCGGTCGACGAAAGGGCCACCGACGTGCTCGGCGTCGAACTCTCCGGCACCGGGCTGCGCTACAGCGACGAAGCCAAGGCCGTCATCAGCGAGGCCACCCTGAACTCGCGGCCGGCGGGTCTGCGCGATCTGCTGTGGCAGCCGACCGACCTCTACCCGCCGGAAGTGTTGACCGGCGGCCTGTCGGCACCAGGCGCGCCCTACGAAACCGACGTCACCGCGAACTGGCCGCGTCGGGACTTCCCCGACATCGCCGCACGCGTGGAGGTGCCGGTCCAGTTCAGCGTGGCCGACCACGAGCGCGTATGGGAGTCGACACCTGAGGCCACCGCGGCCATCACCGCGCTTGTTCACCTCGTCGCCCCGGGTCGTCGTCAACGAAATGCCGGACAGCGGACACAATCTCAGCGTCGGCCTGAGCGCCGACGTCTACCACCGGCGGGTGATGATCGTTCGTCGACGAATGTGTCGTCGCGGGCACGGAACTGGAGGCCGGCTGATGCGGGTCGGATTCATCGGACTGGGCAGCCAGGGCGGCCCGATGGCGCGACGGATCGTCGAAGCGGGTTACGACCTGACGCTGTGGGCCCGCAGACCGGCCAGCCTCGAACCGTTCGCCGACACCGTCGCGAAGACCGCGCAGTCACCCGCCGAGTTGGCGGCCGCCAGCGACCTGGTGTGCGTGTGCGTCGTCGGAGACGACGACGTGCGAGAGGTGCTGGGCGGTGAAACCGGGGTATTCGCGGGGTTGGCTCCCGGCGGCATCGTGGCCATCCACAGCACGGTGCACCCCGACACGTGCAGGGAGATTGCCGAGTCCGCTGCCGGACAGGGTGTTTCGCTGATCGATGCCCCCGTCAGCGGCGGCGGGCTCGCGGCCCAGGAAGGCAAGTTGCTCGTCATGGCCGGGGGCGACGACGACGCCGTCGAACGCTGCCGTCCGGTGTTCGCGACCTACGGCGATCCCATCGTCCACCTCGGCCCACTCGGCAGCGGCCAGGTCGCCAAGATCCTGAACAACGTGCTGTTCACCGCCAACCTGGGCACCGCGATCAGCACCCTTGAACTCGGCGAGTCCCTTGGTATTTCGCGCGACAGACTCTGCGACGTCATCACCCGCGGCTCGGCGAACAGCATGGCACTGGGCAGCATGGCCGGCAACGGAGGCACGCTGGAGATGCATGCGGCCATCGCGGGCGCACTGCTCCAGAAGGATGTCCGCCATGCCGCGAGCCTTGCCGATGCCGCATCGGCGCCGCAGGGTGCGGTGTTCGACGCGGCCGACGCCGCGCTTGGCGTGATGAAGCATCCGCGATGACCCGCGTCGGCTTCGTCGGTGCGGGCCGCATGGGCGGACCCATGGTGCGCCGGCTCGCCGAAGCCGGTCACGAAGTGCGCGTGCTCGGCCGCACACCCGAAAAGTGCCGGGCCGTCCAGGAGTTGGGCGCACGCGCGGTGAAGACTGTGGCCGACGTCGCCGACGACGCCGAGGTCGTCATCGTGTGCGTGTTCACCGACGAGCAGGTGCGTGCAGGTCTGCCTCGATGGCGGCCTCGTCGCCGCGATGGCGCCCGGCGCTGTTCTCGTGATCCACACGACCGGGAGCCCGCGCACCGCAGAGGAGATCGCGACCCGTGGTGTCGAGGTGGTCGACGCTCCGGTCAGCGGAGGCCCACACGACATCGCGGCAGGCCACGTCACGCTGTTCGTCGGCGGCGATGACGACGCCGTGGCACGCGTGAAGCCGGTGCTGGGCTCCTACGGAGACCCGATCCTGCACGTCGGCCGCAGCGGTGCGGGCCAGCTGGTGAAGCTGGTCAACAACACGCTGTTCGCCGCCCAGATCGGGCTCGTCGCCGAGGGCGTGCGGCTGGGCGGCCGGCTCGGCATCACCGAACCCGCACTACTCGACGCGCTTGACGCACGGCAGCGCGGGCAGCCGCGCACTGGGCAACATCACCAGGGCGGGCTCCGCCGCGGCCTTCATCGCCTCGGTCGGCGACTTCATCGGCAAGGACGTCGCCGTGGCCCGCAAGATCCTCGCCGAGCTGGGAGCCGACCTCGGCGCGCTGGGCGGCATGGTCGACGCCGGGCTCGGACAATGAGACACATTCTGCGAGTGTCTCATTCTCTTTTATGAAAACGGCATTACCGATATGGTTACAACCCAACAGCCATTCGTAATGGATTACGCACTATCCGCACAGCTCAGGAGTTTGTAGTGACCAAGGCGAAGCTCGTTTTCGACCCGTTCTCGCTGGACTTCTTCAACGGGGCCTACGAGACGTACCGGCGGATGCGTGACGAGGCGCCGCTCTACTACAACGACGAGCACGACTTCTACGCGCTGACCCGCCACGAGGACGTCGCCCCCGCGTTCAAGGACTTCGACACGTACTCGTCGGCATACGGCATCGACCTGGCCACGATAAGAAACGGGCTGCCAACCGGCACCGGGCCCCGAATGATCATCTTCATGGATCCCCCTGCGCACCGGCACATGCGCAGCCTGCTCAACAAGGTGTTCACGCCCCGAGCGATCCTGGCGCAGAAAGACAATGTGATCGACAAGGTCGAGAAGTACCTCGGCCGCATCGAGGCGCGACGAATTCGACGCGGTCCAGCAATTCACCGCCCCCTTTCCCGTCGAGGTCATCACCACGATGCTCGGCGTGCCGGAGGAGAACGCCCAGCAGGTGCGGCACTGGATCGACGACTCGCTGCACCGCGAAGTTGGACAGGTCGAGACCGGCGAGCAGGCGATGGCCGCCAACATCGAGCAGGCGATGTTCTACTTCGACCTGGTGGCCAAACGGCGCGCCGATCCGCAGGACGATCTCTTCAGCAAGCTCGTTTCGGCCGAGCTCGAGCGCGAAAACGGAGAAATGGACAAGCTCGACGACCTCGAAATCGCGGCTTTCGCAAGCCTTCTCGGCGGGGCGGGCGCCGAGACGGTGACCAAGCTGGTCGGCAATGCGGTGTACCTGTTCGGCAAGCATCAAGACCAGTGGCAGGAACTGCAGGACGACCGCGACAAGATTCCCGCCGCCGTGGAGGAGTTGCTGCGCTACGAGGCGCCGTCGCAGTACAACGTGCGCCGCAACATGCGCGACGTACACCTGCACGGCACGACGATCCCCGAGGGCAGCCCGGTGTTCCTGATCGGCGGCTCGGCCAACCGCGACGAGCGCGCGTGGACCGATGCCGACAAGTTCGACATCAATCGAGACCGCTCGCAAGCGCAGAACCTGGGTCTGGGATACGGCATTCACAGCTGCCTGGGCGCCGCCCTCGCGCGGTTGGAAAGCACGATCGCACTGGAGAAACTGCTCGACTTCATGCCGAGTTTCGAAGTCGATTACGACAACTGCACGCGCGTCCAGATGCAGAATGTGGTCGGCTGGAAGCACGTCCCCGTGAAGGTTCTGAAATGACGCAGAAGATTGAAGTCGACTTCGGCTTGTGTGAGAGCAACGGGATATGCATGGGCATCATCCCCGAGGTGTTCGACCTCGACGAACAGGACTACCTGCATGTCCTGGCCGACGAGGTGACTCCGGAGAACGAGGACCAGATCCGCGAGGCGGTGCGACAGTGCCCGCGGCAGGCCATCTCCATTCGCGACGAGTGACGCGCACCGGAGGTTCATCTGCTCCTCGCGTGCGCGGAATGCGATTCGTCTTCGTGCACGGCGGTTTTCACGCCGCATGGTGTTGGGATCACACGATCGCCGAGCTACAACGGCTGGGCCATGACGCGGTGGCGGTCGACCTGCCCGGCCACGGCGCCCGGGTCGACGAGGAGTCGACACTCGCGAACCGCAGGGATGCGATAGTCGCCGCGCTGCAACCCGGCGACGTGCTCGTCGGACACTCCGGAGGTGGGTTCGACGCCACGCTCGCCGCGGATGCCGTCCCCGAACACGTCAGCCACATCATTTACCTCGCCGCCGCCCTGCCGCGGGAAGGCCGCACCTACCCGGAGGCGATGGCGATGCGCGACGAGGGCGATGAGCTGGGCGACGATTTCGATGCCGATGTCGGAGAGATGTTGGGCTACTTGAAGTTCGACGATGACGGCGCCATGACGTTCGCCGACTTCGACGGTGCGTGGAAGTACTTCTACCACGACTGCGACGAGGCGACCGCTCGCGAGGCGTTCGACCGGCTCGGCCCCGAACGGTTCGGCGACACCACCGTCACACCGGTGTCGGTGCCGAATTTCTGGGCGGCCGACCTGCCTCGCAGCTTCATCCGCTGTCTGCAGGACCGGTCGATGCCGCGCTGGCTGGCCGACACGGTCACCCGGCGGCTCGGCGTCGAGCAGTTGACCATCGACACATCGCACTCGCCGTTTCTCAGCCGCCCGCGCGAGCTGGCCGAGTTGCTCGTGCACGCCACGACCACCGAGCCGACCGGCCCACTGGTCGCTGACTAGGCGTCAGCCAAGACCGGTGAGAATGGCGCCGTTGCAGTCGGCCGCCGCCTGCCGCAGCTTGGCCGCTTCCTGGTAGGCGTCCGAGTTGTACCATTCGCGGGCGGCTTCCGGCGACTCGAACTCCAGCAGAACGGTCTGAGTACCGTGCCACTCGCCCTCGAGGGTCTCGGCCTTCGCATCGAATGCCAGCAGCGTGGCGCCGGCCATCGCCTTGCTGGCGAGCTTGCCGTACTCGGCCATTCCGGCGGGATCCTTGACGTCCTCGGTGATGACTATGTAACCCTTTGGCACTGAAATCTCCTTGGCTTCATTCGGTTTCGACGATGGCTTGTTCGGGGCAGTTGACGATGGCCTCCTTGGCCGCGTCCTCGAGACCTTCGGGCACGTCTTCTGGATCGGCGATGGCGTAACCGTCGTCGGTCATGCTGAACACCTCGGGACACAGCGTCAGACACATACCGTGGCCGCGGCACCGGTCCTCGTCGACGGTGACCTTCACGAGGAACCTGCCTCGACGTCGAATTCGAGATGCAGTTCGGTGAGCCCACGCAGGATGTACGTCGGAATGTATTGGTAGCGACGGTTTCCGGCCGGGCCGTGATGCGACTCGCTGATCCGGATGTCGGTGGTGCGGTCCAGCAGCCGTTCGAGCCCGACGCGGGTTTCGGCGCGGGCCAGCGGCGCCCCTGGGCAGCTGTGGATGCCGCGACCGAACGCGAGGTGCTGGCGCGCGTTCTTGCGTTCGGGATCGAAGGTGTCGGGGTCTTCGAATCGGCGCGGGTCGCGGTTGGCGGCGCCGTTGACCACCATTACCGTGCAACCGGCGGCAAGCGCTTCGTCGCCGACGGTGGTCGGCACCCGGGACAGCCGGAAGTCGCCCTTGACCGGGCTCTCGATGCGCAGGCACTCCTCGATGAAGTTCGGCAGCAGGCTGCGGTCGCTGCGTAACTTCTGCTGAATGTCGGGGCGGTCCCCGATCACCTTCAACGCCGTGGACAGCAGCCGCACCGTGGTTTCCTGTCCCGCCGAGAACACGTTGGTCGCCACCCGCACGACGTCGCCGACCTCGGGCATGGTGCCGTCCGGGAAGGTCGCCGTCGCCAGCCCGGTCAGCACGTCGTCACGCGGGTCGCGGCGGCGGTCTTCGACATACGTCGCAAAGACCTCGTAGAGGTACTCCAGCGGGGTCTTGGCCAAGGTCTTGTCCGCGTTGCCCAACCCGCTGCCGTGGGTGCCGCGTGCCAGCCGCTCGAGGAGCTCAGGCCGGTCCTCCTCGGGCACGCCGAGCAGGTCGGCGATGACCCGCAGCGTGAACGGGCCGGCGAAGCCCTTGATGAACTCGCCCTCACCCGGTGCGAGGAAGTCGTCGAGGATGTCGTCGGCGAGCTGCCACATCGCGTCCTCGTTCTCCTTGAGGCGCTTGGGCGTGATCAGCCGCATCAGGAGTGCGCGGTGGTTGGTGTGCGTCGGCGGATCCAGCGTCGGCAGCTGGTCGCTGAAGGGAATCTCGTCGCGGTGCTTCACGATCAGCTCGGTGACGTCGTCCCCTTCGAGCGGTACCGGGAAGCCGGGGAACGGGCCGGTCACCGAGATGCACGACGAGAACGTGTCGGCGTCGTTGTAGACGTCGACGGCCTCCTGCCAGCCCGTCACCATGGTGACGCCGTGGTGGTCCTCGCGGCTGACCGGGCACTTGTTGCGAAGCGCCTCGTAGAACCGGTACGGATCGTCCGTCAGACGGCCGTCCCGAAAGAAGTCGACCGAGGTGAGGTCCTCCGCCATGCGCTGCTCCCTACGACGATCTCAGGCTATGAGAACGTGATTCTCATATGTGGGTATTAGATTTCCATAGTGGCTCGTCGGCGTCAACGACGGCGCTGTGCAGTCGCCCAGCGCTTCGAGCTTCGCTACTGTATCGGCTCGTCGCCCAGGATGGTGGTGCGCAGCATCTCCCGTGGCGAATCGGGGTCATACGGCGCCGCGCGGTGCAGCACACCGCGGTTGTCCCAGATGACGGTGTCCCCGACCGACCAGGCGTGGCTGTACACCCGATCGGCCACAGTGGCCGCGATCGAGCAGTTCGGCCAGCAGGGCCCTGCCCTCGTCGCGGATCCATGCCGACGATGTAGTCCGCCGACGCGCCCAGCACCAGCGACTTGCGGCCGCTGCGATGCGTCCACACCAGCGGATGCTCATGAGTGCGCCGCGATCTCCATCGGGCCAGCACCTCCGGCGAGGGGTCAGGGGTGACCCGGCGTTGGGACGCCTCCAGGGAGTGCACGACCCGCAGCGATCCGTACCGCTGTTTCTCGTCGTCGCCCAGCGCGTCATATGCGGCATACGAGCTCGCGAACTCGGTCTCGCCGCCGCTCTCGGCGACCTGAATCGCCGACAGCACCGTGGCCATCTGAGGGAAGGTGTCCTCGATCGGAGTGCACCCGTCGATGTGCCAGTCGAACGTGGCGCGCAGGTAGTCCGCGGACGCGTTCTTCGACTTGTCGAGGGTGATCGGGTAGATGCCCGCCACCGGGTGATGCCCGTCGGACGAGTGGTCGATCTCGCCGAGTCGCCCGCAGAACGCCACCTGGCGCTGTCGAGGCCGAGGCCGAGGCCGGGGAACACCAGCACGCCGTTGTCCTCGAGCGCGTCGAGCACGGCGGCGCCGAGCGCCTCGTCGGTTGCCAACCGGTCGGAGTCGACACCGAGAACCTCCGCGCCGACCGAGTCGGTGAGCTTGTTGATCGTCAGCACACTCATGGAACCGGCTCTCCTATTCGGTCGATGACGGCGTCGGCTGAGTCGGCGGGCTTCTGCGTCCCGAAGACCTCGACGGCCATCGAGATCATGATCATCGAGTAGATGAGGTGCAGCAGGTTGAGCGCGTCGTCCGGGACGTCGTCGAGTGGAAATTTGTCGCAGTAGTCGATCGCTTCCTCGAACCGAGGCGAGAATGCGTCGTAGAACGCATGGATCTCCGGCATCGGTGTGGTCAGCCGCGCATTCCACCGTTCCGGTTCGGTTGCCAGACACCACTTCTCGGCGAACGGCTCGAACTCGGCAAAGGCACTCGGCAGGCGGGTTTCCGACATGGTCACACCCCCACCGTGCGGCGTTCGTTGCGGTACTCCTCGACCCAGTCGACGGCCACCTTGTGCAGGTGGCGCACCAGGATCTCCTGGTCGCTGAGCGGGAAGTCGTCGACGACGTCGTACTCGAGCGCGGCCTGCGTGCCACCGAGCATGCCCGCGTCCTGCAGCGCGAACTCCTTGAGCACCACCGAGGCGACCTCGTGCTCGATACGCTCCCGCACGGTGCGCGCGGGATGAAACGCGTTGTACGCCTCGAACTTGTGCGTGTTGTGCGACGTCGGCCAGTAGCGGTAGAGCAGGTACCACCCGTGGTAGATGAGGATCTCCAGGTTCGGGAAGATCTGGAAGTTGGTGATACCCCACGGTTCGATGCCACCAGGGTTCAGTCCGGCCGACTGGTGCGTCTCGGGTGTCCGCCACGGGCCCACCAGGCCACTGCGCGTCGCCCGCTCGACCGGGTACATGTACTCGGGTGCGAGCAGCCACCGCCGGGTTCCGGCGGTGGACACCAACCGGTGCGGACCGTCGATCTGGAAGTGCCCGCATTCGAACGTGGCGTCGGGTTGGCGTACCTCGCTCGGCACCTGCTGGGAGTGCAGGGACGGCACGTGGTAGTACTCCTGGAAGGCGTCGGCGAAGATCTTCCAGTTGCTGTTGTTGTGGGCGACGAAATCGTAACGCTCGGTCATCTTTTCGAACGGATAGTCGTCGAGGGCGGTGATCATCGGCCCCAGAAATTCACGCAGGGTCTGCCGCGGCTGCGGATCGAAGTTGATGAAGATGAACCCGTTCCAGATGTCGCAGTTCACCGGGCTCAGGCCGTAATCGCCGGTGTCGAGGTCGAAGAACTCGCCGGGCTGCTGCACGAAGGTCAGCGCGCCTTCGAGGTCGTAGCGCCAGCCGTGGTACTTGCAGGTGAACTGGCGGCAGGACCCTTTGACTTCTTCGTTGGGAAAGTCGTTCCACACCAACTTGTTTCCGCGGTGTCTGCAGATGTTGTAGAAGGCGCGGATCTCTTGGTCCTTGCCCTTCACCACGATCACGGATGTCTTGGCGGCGTCGATCTCCTTGGTGAGGTAGCTGCCCACGCGCGGAAGTTCCTCCACACGGCCGACGTTCAGCCAGGCACGTTTGAAGATCGCCTCGCGCTCCAGTTCGTAGAACTCGGGCGACGTCGAGTCGCGGAACGAGATGGGGCCCGTCCCGAGTTCCGGGTAGTGCTCTGTCCAGCTGCCTTCGGCCGGCTTTGGCCACTTACCCATGCGAACCTCCTTCATCGTCACAGCACCTGCCCACCGTTGACGCCCAGGACCTGACCGGTGATGAAACCGGCCCGCTCGGAGCACAGGAAGCCGACCGCTGCGGCGATGTCGTCGCCGGTGCCGAGGTGGCCGACGGGAATGCCTGCGGCCATCTGCTCATTCGACGGCAGGTGCCCCGCCGCCTGTCCCTTGTGCTGCATCGGCGTCTCGATACCCGACGGCGGCACGTTGTTCACCGTTATGCCGACCGGGCCGTACTCGCGCGCAAGCGATTTCGTCAGCGAGAGCAACGCCCCCTTGGATGCCGCGTAGTGCGCCATCTTCGGCGACCCTCGCTGGGCGCTCGACGACGAGATCATCACGATGCGGCCCCACCCCGCCTCGATCATGTCCGGAACCGCGAGCTGGCAGCAGTGGAACGTTCCGGTCAGATTCACGGCGATCAGGCGGTCCCAGGCCTGCTGGGTGATCTCGGTGAACGGGGCGAAATCCACCGCGCCCGCACTGGTGACCAGGACGTGCACCGGTCCGAGCTCGCTACGCGTCTTTGCGAAGGCCTCCTCGACGGCGGAGCGGTCGCTGACATCGACGGCGACTGCCACCGCTGTCACGCCATCGGCACGCAGAGCCTCGGAAACCCGTTGCGCGCCTTCGCCGTCGATATCCAACACGGCGATCTTGTTGCCGCGCCTGCCCAGCTCGTGGCAGATCGCTTCGCCCATGCCGGACGCGCCGCCGGTCACCACCGCCACCCGATTCATCACAGGCACCTTTTCCTAGAAGTCATAGGTGAACTCCACCGTGGGGCTGGTCGGCAAGGCCTGGCAGGTGAGCACGTATCCCTCGGCGACCTCGTCGTCCTCGAGCGCGTCGTTGTTCACCATCCGGGCGCTGCCATGGAGGATGCGCGCCATACACGTTCCGCAGGAGCCGGTTTCGCAGGAATACGGTGCCTGCAGCCCGGTGGAGCGCGCAGTCTGCAGCAGAGTGTCGCCGTTGCGGTATGTCGCCGTGGTGGTCTTGCCATCCAGTTCGATGACGATCTCTTCGGTGCGCTCGGCGACGTCGGCACGGGTGTCCTCACTCATCGATGCCAACATTATCAAGTACTTGTCATTCGTACCAACTCTTGCTACGAGGGATCGATGTGATCGGTGTGCAGCTTGTGACCCGTGCCCTGTTCGATCACGCGGCCGAGCAGGTCGCGCAGCGTTTCCTGCTCGGTGCTGCTGAGCACGCCGAACACCTTGGCGTGCGCGGCGATCGCATCGCTGACGACCGCCTCGGCGACCTTGCGGCCCTGGTCGGTCAGGAAGGCCTGCAGTATCCGGCCGTGCTGGGGGTCCTGTTTGCGCTCCACGAGCCCGCGCCGCTCGAGCTCCTTCAGCGCCAGTTGCACGCCCTGCGGGCTGATCAGCAGCCGGCGGGCCAGATCGGCGCCGGACAGTCCGGGCTCGGTGGCCAGCTGGCGCAGCATCCCGATCTGTGCGGTGCTGACGCCGTGCTCGCTCACCGCGTCGTTCACCGTCGTGAGCGAGAAGTACCACGCCTGCTTGAGCAGCCAGAGAATGTTGTCGGTTTGTTCCACGCTCGCCTCCTTCGCCAGCTAGCGCTTGTAGACCACGCCGTTTTTCATCACGAACGCCACGTCGAGCGTGGCTGCGATGTCGCGTGAGGGATCGCCCGGCACGGCGATGATGTCGGCGAGGTACCCCGCTTTCAGACGGCCGAGTTCGTCGTCGGCCTCGATGAGCTCCGCGCTGATGATCGTCGCCGCGCGGATCGCCTGCATAGGCGACATGCCACGATCGACCAGCGCGCACAGCTCTTTTGCGTTCTGCCCGTGCGGAACTGCGGGCGCGTCGGTCCCGCATGCGATACGCACCCCAGCGGCGATCGCCTTGGGCAGCATCGCCTGTGCTCGCGGGAAGACCTCCTCGGCCTTCTTGCGCAACTCGGGGGCGATGCGGTCGACGGCCATGGCTTCGGTCAGATACGTGGTCGACACCAGGAACGTGCCGTGGTCGACCATCATCTGGATGGTCTCGTCGGAAGCCAGGAAACCGTGTTCGATGCAGTCGATGCCGGCGCGGATGCAGGCCCTGATGGCGCTGTCGCCGATGGCGTGTGCAGCGACGCGAACGCCGGCCCGGTGAGCCTCGTCGGCGATCGCTGCGAACTCGTCGTCGGAGTACTGCTGCGCGCCGGGCGCGGTGCTGTGCGACATCACTCCGCCCGACGCGGAGACCTTTATCAGCTTGGCGCCGTGACGAACCTGGTACCGCACGCACGCCCGCACATCGTCGACACCGTTGGCGATGCCCTCGGCGACCGACAGCGGCATGATCCCCGGCGCGAGCCGCTGAAACACCGTCGGGTCGAGATGTCCGCCGTACGGAGTGACGGCATGGCCCGCGGGGACGATTCGCGGCCCGACATGCCAGCCCTGGTCGATCGCGCGCTGCAGCGCGACGTCGAGCAGGTAGCCACCGGTCTTCACCATCAGCCCGAGGTTGCGCACGGTGGTGAAGCCGGCCTCGAGCGTCGTGCGGGCATTCACCGCGCCGCGCAATGTCCGGTAGACGGGGTCGTCCTGAACGCCGTGCATCGGGTTCGGCAGGCCTTCCGGACCGCCGGGGCCGCCGATGAGCAGGTTGAGCTCCATGTCCATCAGACCCGGCAGCAGCGTGACGTCGCCGAGATCGATGTCGGTCGAATCAGCGGGCAGCTCAGCCGGATTCACGGCCTGGATGCGGTCGCCGTCCACCACGACGACGGCTGGCGAACGGATCTCGCCGGCTTCGACGTCGGCCCACCGCTCGGCCCGCAGGACCGTGATGTCACTCATGGGACGGGTTCTGAGAGGCAATCCAGCTCGGCGGCACCTGAGTCGGGGACGCGTGGCTGCTTCCAGCACTCGACCGGAAACGACACCATGATCATCGAGTACAGCAGGTGCATGAGGTTGAGGACGTCCTCGGGCATGTCGTCGAGCGGAAACTTGTCGCAGAACGCGATCGCCTCTTCCGCCCGCGGCGTGATGGCGTCGTAGAACGCCTGCATCTGTGCCATCGAACTCGCCAGCCGCTTGGCGTACCGCTCCGGCTCGGAGGGTAGACACCATTCGGAATACATTTCCAGATCGGCGAATTCGGTTGGCAGCATCGCGGTCATCGCGCTCACACCTTCGCCGTCTTGCGCTGATATTCGTCCACCCAGGCGGCGGTCTCCTGGTGCAGGTGGCGGATGAGCACCTCCTGGTCGCAGAGCAGAAACTTCTCGACAACCTGCGATTCCACCATCGTCTGGGTGGCCTCGAGCGTGTTGGCGTCCTGCAGTCCGTACTCCTTGAACGACACGGCCGCCAGCTCCTGCGCGATGCGCTCCCGCGGCGTGCGCGGCGGCGGGAAGTACAGCGTGCCCTCGAAGATGTGCGAGTTATGCGACGTCGGCCAGTAGTGGTAGGTCAGATACCAGCCCTGACCCCAGATCAGGATGACGAAGTTCGGGAACAGCTGGAACGAATCCAGGCCCCACGGATCGCATTTCGCCGGGTTCAGCCCTTCGGGCATCTCGCCCAGATCGGGTTTGTCCCACGGCCCGAACAGCCCGCTCTGACAGATGTCCTCCATCGGCTTGCGCATCTCGGAGTCCATCTCCCATGCGCGGATACCCGATGTGCTGACCAACCGGTGCGGTCCGTCGATCCGGTAGTGCGGTGCCTCGAATCCGGCCTCGGCGGCGGCCTTCGAGTACTTGGCCGGCGACTGGTTCGCGTGCAGCACGGGTGCGTGATAGAACTCCTGGAACGCGTCCATGTAGAGCTTCCAGTTCGCCTTGACCTCCGAGCGGTAGTACCACCGCGAGGTCATCTGGTCGAACGGATAGCCCTCCAGTCCGGCGATCATCGGTCCGAGGAAGTCGCGCAGGCCCTGTTCGGGTTCCGGCGCGAAGTTGACGAAGATGAACCCTTCCCACACATCGCAGTGCACCGGCACCAGCCCGTAGCGACTCTTGTCGAGGTCGAAGAACTCGCCCTCCTGCTGGACGAAGGTCAGGTTGCCGTCCAGGTCGTACCGCCACGCGTGGTACTTGCAGGTGAACTGCTTGCAGAAGCCACTGGTCTCCTCCAGCGGCATGTCGTTCCACACCAGCTTGTTGCCGCGGTGGCGGCAGATGTTGTGGAACGCCTTGACCTCGCCGGCGTTGTTGCGCACCACGATGATGGACGTGTTGACGACCTTCAGCTCTTTGGTGAAGTAGCTGCCTTTGCGTGGGAGTTGTTCGACGCGGCCGACATTCAGCCAAGCCCGTTTGAACACCGCCTTGCGTTCGGCCTCGTAGAACTCGGGGCTGATGGAGTCCTCGTAGGACACCGGCTCGGTGCCCAGTTGCGGATAGTGCTCCGTCCAACTGCCTTCTGCCGGTTTGGGGAATCGCGCCATCGCCTGCTCCTGTCGACTCGTTGCTGACCGTATCGGCTCTGACGGGCAATCGCAAGTAGTTGATATTCCCGCCGTCAACTCACCTCGTCGGCAGCTTGAGCACGTGCTGGGCGATGATGTTGCGCTGGATCTCCGACGTGCCGCCCGCGATGGTGCCCGCGAAGCTGCCGATGTAGCGCGTGAACCAGCCCGCGGTGAATTGGCCCGGGCTGTACGCGTTGTACGGGGCGCTCGTGGCGGGATCGGCCAGCGCGTCGACCCCCGTCGCCTCCAAGACATGCCGGTAAGCGTTCTGTTCCGCCTCGGACCCGAACACTTTGAGCACCGACAGTCCGGCGACGTCGCCCTCGCCGCGAGCAGCCTTCGCCAGCGCGGCCGACCCCAGCAGACGCAGCGCCTGATAGTCCATGGCCATGCTCGCGTACTGATCGCGCTGTAGTGAGCCGGCGGGCCGATAGCTCTCGAGTGTCTGTCCCAACCGGTTGGCGAACTGCAGCCACATCATCGTGCGTTCGTGGCCCAACGACCCGTTGGCCACCTTCCAACCGCCGTTCAGTGGCCCGACGACATTCTCGGCGGGCACCCGGACGTCGGTCAGGAAGACCTCGTTGAAGTCCAGGTCGCCGCTGTCGTACACGCACGCGAACGGTCGGCAGGTCACCCCGGACGTGTCCATCGGTATCAGTAAAGCGCTGAGCCCCTTGTGTTTCGGGGCGTCGGGATCGGTCCGCACGAATGCCAGCAATACGTCGGCGTCGTGCGCACCGGAGGTCCAGACCTTCTGTCCGTTGACGATGAAGTGATCGCCGTCCCGGACTGCGCGGGTGGCCAGGCCGGCAAGGTCGGAGCCCGCGCCCGGTTCGCTCATGCCCAGCGACGCCGTGATCTCCGCCCGCAGGATGGGCACCGCCCACCGCCGCTTCTGTTCCTCGGTGCCGAACGACAACAGCGACGCCGCGATGATGCCGACGCCCTGCGGGTTGAACGCGTGGTAGATGCGCCGCCGGGAAAGCTCCTCGCGGTGCACGAACTGCTCGAGGATGTTCGCATTGCGGCCGCCGAACTCGGGCGGGTTGCCCGGCAGCAGCCAACCGTGGTCGAACTGAACCCGCTGCCAGCGCCGCGACCACTCCGGGATGTGCGACGTCGAACGCGATCGCTCCGCGGCCGCCTCCGCCTCGGCGGGCAGGTGCTCGTCGAGGAAGGCGATGAACTCGGCACGGAACGCCTCGACATCGTCGTCGAACCGGAGTTGCACAGGCCCAACATATCAAGTACTTAACATTTCTGCGCCGATGCGCTATGACTAGTGGGTGCTCGACGGCGAGAAGATCCTGATCACCGGCGTGACCGGCAAGATCGCCTTTCCGATCGCCCGGACGCTGGCGCAGCGCAATGAGGTGTGGGGTGCGGCCCGGTTGAGAAGCGAAGCCGATCGCGACAAGTTGCTCGGGGCAGGCATCAGACCCATTGCGCTCGACATGAGCACGGGTGAGTTCACCGGACTTCCCGACGACTTCGGCTACGTCTTCCATGCCGCGGTGGACCCGGGCGCTGGCGACTGGGCGCAATGCCTCGAGACGAATGCGCACAACTCCGGCGAGTTGCTCCACCACTGCCGCAGCGCCAAGGGTTTCGTGTTCTGCTCCACCGGGTCGATCTACGGCTATCAAGGGCGGCGCCCGCTGCGCGAGACCGACCCGCCAGGAGTGCCGCTGCGGCCGAACTACAGCTTCTCGAAGGTCGCCGCAGAGGCGGTGTGCACGTGGATCGCCAGGCAGCACCGGATCCCGCTGACGATCATCCGCATCTGCTCGACGTACGGGCCCGAGGGCGGGGCTCCCGCCGACCGCCTCGATGCGATGTTGGCGGGCAAGCCGATTCGGCTGCATCCCGATCGGCCGAACAACTACAACCCGATCTACGAAGACGACTACGTCGAGCTCGGCATCAGGGCAATGGAGGTCGCCGACACTCCCCCGGTCGTCGTGAACTGGGCGGGTAGCGAGACCGTCAGCGTCGAGGACTACTGCACGTACATGGGCGAGCTCGTCGGCGTCGAGCCGGTGTTCGAGTACA
This sequence comes from uncultured Actinomycetota bacterium, assembly GCA_963813275.1. GTDB lineage: Bacteria > Actinomycetota > Actinomycetes > Mycobacteriales > Mycobacteriaceae > Mycobacterium. The sequence continues at coordinate 3,173,141 of CAWEYH010000014.1, forward strand.
CACCCGACGCGCACACTCCTCTCTGGCCCGACGTGACGCGGATGCACGAAATACTCGGCCATACGAAAGTGCCGTGGCGCGAGGGCCTTCGACGCATGATCGCTGCCCGCCATCCCGAAATCGACCTGCCGGAAGGACCGCAATGACACTTCCCGGTATCCCGTCGGACGAAGTCGCCGACGTTCTCGCCGCCGGACGTGGAGACATCACAACGCTTTTCGTGTCCATGGCAACGCGTCATCCCGAGGGCCGCGACGCCGAATACCTGCGCTGGCACACCCTCGACCACCGGCCCGAGCAGCACCGGCTCGCCGGTGTGCGCGCCTCGCTGCGGCTGGTGTCGACGCCAAGCTGCCGGGCGGCCCGCGCATGTAGCGTTGAGCGCTTCGACGCGATCGACCACGTGATGACGTACTTCTTCACCGATCCGAGTGGGCTGACTGCGTTTCTCGAACTCTCCTCGGCGCTTGGCAGCGCGGACCGGAAGCTTCCCCTGCTCCCACCGGTACAGCGCGGTGTCTACGCGATCGAGCACAAGGCGGCCGCACCTCGGATCAAGATCGGCGCCGACGTGCTGCCGTGGTGGCCCATCCGGGGCGTGTACCTGTTGCTGGAGTCCGGCACGACGGAGCCGACAGATCTGGTCGACGTCGACGGGGTCGGCGGCGTCTGGTCGGTGGCCTCGCAGGACGTCGACGAACGCCTCGCGAGTGCACCCGCGGGCCAGCTGCTCACGTATTGCTTTCTCGACGACGACCCGGTCGAAACGGCAGGACGCCTACAGCCCGTCCTTGCGGCACGCTGGGAGCATGCCGGTATAGAACCGCTGCTGGCGGCGCCGTTTCATCCCGTCATTCCCTACGAATGGGATCGCCATGTGCCGTAAGGGGTTCCGATGCGCGTCGGCTTGATGGTCGGCTCCGACAAGGAGCGCTCACGTTCGGACCGGCTGAGCGGACTGCTTTCCGACGGAAAGGCCGCCGAGCGCGACGGTTTCGCGTCGTTCTGGATGCCCCAGGTTCCGGGCTACCTCGACGCGATGACGGGCGTCGCACTTCTCGGCCAGGTGACCGAGCGCATCGAGATCGGCACGGCGGTCGTGCCCATCCAGACCCGCCACCCGCAGATCATGGCGCAGCAGGCGCTGACCACTCAGGCGGCTTGCTCAGGCCGGTTCACCCTCGGCATCGGGCCGTCGCACCACTGGATCATCTCCGATCAGCTCGGGCTGCCCTATGGCCGACCGGCCCGCTTGGTCTCCGACTACATCGACGTGTTGAACGCGGCGTTCACCGGCCCGGGCGCTGTCGCGATCGACAACGAGAACTACCACGTGCACAGCCCCATCGATGTCACGGACGCCGTGGAGATGCCGGTACTGCTCGCCGCACTCGGTCCGACGATGTTGCGTATCGCCGGCGAACGCACCGGCGGAACGATCCTCTGGATGGCCGACGAGCGCGCCATCGGCGACTACGTGGTGCCGCGCATCACCGAGGCTGCCGAAGCGGTGGGCAGGTCCGGAATTCGCGTTGTCGCAGGCGTTCCCGTCGCACTCTGCTCGGTCGGCGAGGTGGACCAGGCTCGCGCATACGCCAGCGAGGTGCTCGGGCACGCCGACTTCTCCCCCAACTACGTTCGGCTGCTCGAGCACGGCGATGCGACCGACGTCGGCGACACGATGGCGGCAGGCGACGAGGCGACCGTCGTGTCCCGGCTGCGCCGCTACCGGGATGCCGGCGTCACCGATCTTGCCGTTCGCGTCGTTCCCCTCGGCGATGACGCCGCCGAGCGCAGAGCGTCGCGGCGGCGGACTCAGGAGTTCGTCGCCTCGCTGGTCACCGAGTTCGCTTCGGGGGCATAGCTACCCATGAACTCGATGGGCACGCCCCCCATCGTGCAGAAGAACAGGTCGACGCCGGGCACGCCGGTGTCGATGGGTGTCACACCGCCGGCGAACGTCCTCGCCTTCTCGCGAACGCCGCCGAAGTCGTCGGTCAGAAACGACAACCCGGCGAGCCCCTCCGGCACGGCGTCGCGCAGCTGTGTCGGCACGTCGAGCACCTCGACGAGCCCGGCTTCACCGGTTCCGAGCATGGTCAGCTCTGCGCCATCGCACGGTGGCCAACCGAGCGTCTGCTCCAGCACGTGACCGGGGATCCGCAGTTGGAACTGAACCTGCATGCCGACGACATCGGTGAAGAACGCGATCAGCGTTTGCGCCGAATGGCTTCTCATGACTACGTGGTGAAGTTGACTGGGCACCAGTAAATAGTTAGACATGCGTTAACTATTTGCAAGGGTCAATATGGCTGTTACAGTGCATTTGTGCCGAAGCGAGACACGGTAACAGTGGCTGACGGTAGTCAACGCCGGGCCTCATTTCAGCGGGCGCGATCACACCAGACCAAGCGAGACCTGGTGCAGGCGGCGATGGCGTTGTGGCGCACCAACGGTTACGCGAAGACGACGGTCGCAGACATCTGCCGTGCGGCGGGCGTGTCGCGCGCGCTGTTCTACTTCTACTTCCCCGCCAAAGAGGATGTGCTGTTCGAGGTCGGCCTGCTGTCGACGCGCGCCGCCCAGAAGACGATGGGCGAACTGCTGAAGCACGACTACGACGTGGCATCGGTCATCGACCAGGCCCTGCGCAGCCTGGAACGCTCGATGGCGCGCAACCCCCGCGAGCTGATCATCGAGACCATCCTGGAGGGCTATCGCCAGGAGCAGCGTGTCCTCGCGGGCGATCGGCCGGCGGAGTCCGACGCCGACATGTTCGGTGAGCTGTTCGCCAGGGCGCAGGCCGACGGGAAGCTGGCGCCGCACGTTGACGTCGCCCATCTGTCGAGATTGGCTCAGATGCATGTCAGCGAAGGCGTTCGGCACTGGGCCCTTGGCATCTTCGGCCAACTGTCCTTCGCCGAGGTGGTCGCCGGTGACATCGCGGCCCTGATCGCCGGATTCAACATAGAACGCAAATAGATCGAAGGAGACGCACGATGGCGTGGGATTTCGAAACCGACCCCGAGTACCAGAAGGCATTGGACTGGGCCGACGAGTTCGTTCGCGACGAGGTCGAGCCGCTCGACCTGGCGTTTCCCCACCAGCAGTTCACGCCACTGGACGACAAGCGGCGCAAGGTGATCGACCCGCTCAAAGAGGAAGTCAGACGACGCGGTCTGTGGGCCACCCACCTGGGACCCGAACTGGGCGGGCAGGGTCACGGACAGCTCAAGCTCGCGCTGTTGAACGAGATCCTGGGCCGCTCCCAGTGGGCGCCGATCATCTTCGGATGCCAGGCACCCGACACCGGCAACGCCGAGATCCTCGCGCACTACGGCACCGACGCACAGAAGCAGCGCTACTTGAGACCGCTGCTCGACGGTGAGCTGTTCTCCTGCTACTCGATGACGGAACCGCACGCGGGCGCCGATCCCACACTGTTCACCACCCAGGCGGTACGCGACGGCGACGACTGGGTGATCAACGGCTGGAAGTTCTTCTCCTCCAACGCCAGGACGGCGTCGTTCCTGATCGTGATGGTGGTGACCAACCCGGAAGTCAGCGCATACCAGGGCATGTCGATGTTCCTGGTGCCGACCGACACACCAGGGGTGAAGATCGTCCGCAACCTCGGGCTGCACGGAGAGGCCGAAGGAGATGGGTCACACGCGCTGATCCACTACGACAACGTGCGAGTGCCGTCCGAGGCTCTGCTGGGCGGCGAGGGTCAGGCGTTCGTCATCGCCCAGACCCGTCTCGGCGGCGGGCGAATCCACCACGCCATGCGCACCATCGGGCTGTCGCGCAGCGCTCTGGACATGATGTGCGAGCGCGCGCTGAGCCGCGAGACTCAGGGCAGCAGGCTCTCCGACAAGCAGTTCGTGCAGGGCTACATCGCCGACTCCTACGCCCAGTTGCTGCAGTTCCGGTTGATGGTGCTCTACACCGCCTGGGAGATCGACAAGTACAACGACTACAAGAAGGTGCGCAAGGACATCGCCGCCGTGAAGGTGGTGATGCCGACGGTGCTGCACGACATCGCCTGGCGCGCAATGCAGGTGCACGGTGCGCTCGGCGTCACCGACGAGGTTCCCTTCATGGCGATGGTGACCGGCGCCGCGGTGATGGGGCTGGCCGACGGTCCGACCGAAGTGCACAAGGCGACGGTCGCCAAGCAGGTGCTGCGGGACTACCGGCCCAGCGACGACACCTGGCCCACCGAGTGGATACCGAGGAAGCGTGAAGCCGCCCGCGAGAAGTTCGCCGACTATCTGGAGCACGAGGTGGGGAATCTGTGAGCGAGCGCATAGACATTGCGCGCCTTGCCGATTGGATGGACGGTGCGGGGCTGCTCCCCCTTGCACGCGGGGAGGTGCCCCCAAGCAAGGGTGAGCCTCTCGCGGCGGACTTCCTGTCCGGCGGCACGCAGAATGTGATCTACAAGATCAGCCGGGGCGAGGACGTATGCGTTCTGCGCATGCCGCCGCCCGACGCCCCACCGGACCGCGACAAGGGGATTCTGCGGGAATGGCGGATCATCGAAGCGCTCGACGGCACCGAGGTGCCACACACCGCAGCGGTCGGCGTCTGCCCCGACGCCTCCGTGCTCGGCCGCCCGTTCTACCTGATGGGTTTCGTCGACGGCTGGTCACCGATGGACCTTGCGGACCGGCGGTGGCCGGAGCCGTTCGGCACCGACCTCGCCGCGCGTCGAGGTCTGGCGTATCAGCTCGCCGAGGGCATCGCGCTGTTGTCGAAGGTCGACTGGAAAGCCAAGGGGCTGGCGGACCTCGGCCGCCCCGACGGTTTTCATGAACGCCAAGTCGACCGGTGGATCGGCTTCTTCGAGCGGATCAAGGGCCGGGAGATCGACGGCCTCGACGTCGCCACCCAGTGGCTGCGCGCCCACCGGCCGCTCGATTTCATCCCCGGCCTGATGCACGGCGACTACCAGTTCGCCAACGTGATGTACCGCCACGGCGCTCCCGCGAAGCTGGCCGCCATCGTCGACTGGGAGATGGGCACGGTCGGTGACCCGAAGCTGGATCTCGGGTGGATGGTGCAGGGCTGGCCGGAGAGTTCCGAACAACCGTCGGAGATGAGCTACGTCGACATGCGTGGAATGCCCACTCGCACACAGGTGGTCGACCACTACGCGAAGGTCTCCGGCCGACAGGTCGACGACCTCGACTACTACCTGGTGCTGGCCAAGTGGAAGCTGGCAATCGTGCTCGAACAGGGCTTCCAGCGTGCGGGCGACAACGAGAAGCTGTTGGCGTACGGGCCCGTCATCGTCTCGCTGATGCGCTCGGCCGCCGAACTCGCCGAGTCCTCCGACTACGCGTGATTCGCGCCGCGGTCTGTCGTCGGCGAGGTGGTGATCGACGTCAGCTCACCGCGATGAGGTCCGCCGCGACCGACGGGGTAGCCATCACACCGCAGCGGAACGTCTCGGTGTCGGCGACGGAACCCGCTTCGGGATCGCCTGCGGCCGTCAGCGCCTGCATCTTGAACGCGCGGGCCGCCGCGCTGAGGTGATGCCAAACAGGCCCGACACTCTCGTCGAGTTCGGCCGGGCAGCTCTCGCCCCACAGCGTCACTTCGGTCAAACCCTGTTCCAGGGCGCCAAGCACGCCGCGGCGTACCCGTTCGTCGCTCGCGAAGAGATCCGCGGCGACCGCAACGGTCTGCGGATGGGGACGATCCGCCCACAACGCCAGCGCCGATTCGAGGTCGGCCGTCTCCACGCCGAGAATGTGCAGCGGCCGTTCGTCTGCGCCGTCTGTGAGAAGGACGGTGACGTCCCACCCGGCCATCACGCGGTCATACATCCACCCGCCAGCGCACCGGACGACGTCGGCGACGTCGGCTGCCACCACATCGAGCCGGTACCTCATGTCGGGTTCCCCGGCGCCAGCTCGCGGCCCAACGACTCCGCGTAGCCCTTGAACACGTCGGCCATGGGCAGTGAAGGATCGAGCAACCATAGGGTCTCCATTCCGTTGTTGAAGGCGAGTATCTCGACGGCCTTCTTGGCCGCATCGAGGTCCTGGCGGTACTTTCCGGCCTGTTTACCGCGCTCGATGATCTCGGTGAGGATGTCGACGGCGGCGCGATACCGCTTGTGCAGGCGGTCGTGCAGCGGCGCGTCAGGGGCGATGTTCTCGACGAGCAGCACGGTGAACGTGCCGACCAACTCCGGAGCGCGGTCGAACCGCTCGGGCACCCGGCTGAGCTCGGTGATCAGGTCACCGGATTGATAGTCGGCGTGGATGGCGTCGTCTTCGTCGCGGGCATCGAGTACCGCGTTGAGCAGCTGCTCCTTGGATTCGAAGTGATGCAGCAGCCCGGCCGGCGTGACGCCGGCTTCCTTGGCGATCTGGGCCAGCGAGGTGTTGCGCCACCCGTTGCGCGCCAGCAGCCGCTCGGCCACGCCGAGGATCCGCTGTCTGCGGTCCTCGCCCTTGGCGAGTAGCGATGCATATGGGCGCTGAGGTGCGATTTCGCGCGGCTCAGGCGACCTGTTGGGCTGCGGGGCCGTCACCGAACTCCTTTGGTCAAACCAACCTAGTGAACACACAGTAGGTAGGTTTGGATGTTGTGACAAGGGTCTCGGCGATTTAATTCATTGACCGCTGTCAACCCTGCGGGTTCGCCGCATTCAGTTCGGCGAGGGCCGCGATCTGCTCGAGATAGTGGCCGAGCGAGTGATGGATGAAGCGGGCGGACAGCGTCGTGACGCCCGCCGCGGCCATCGTCTGCAGCGTCGCTTTCGTCCCCTCCGGATTCTGTATCGGGTCCAGCGGCCGCTCGGCGGGCAGCACGACCTCGAAACCCGCGGGCACGTCGCGATCCCGCAGCCACTCCTCTGCAGTGGCGACGGACACATAGAACGGGCACCAGCCATCGGCCAGCGTGAGAGCGCGCCGCAACGACCGCTTGGTTCGACCACCGACCCAGATCGGCATGTGCGGCTGTAGGGCACAGGGGTCGACGGTGAGCCCGCCGAACGAATAGAACTCACCGTCGTAGGCCGGTTCATTGGTCGGCAGCGCCACCCGCAGCGCGCGCAGCGCGTCGTCGCCGCGAGCTCCCCGATCATCGAACGGGGCACCGAGAAGGTCGAACTCCTCCTTTAGTGACCCGACGCCGACGCCGAGGATGACCCTCCCTCCGCTCACGTGATCCAATGTGCCGTAACGCTTTACGATCGCCAGCGGATGGTGGTAACCGAGCACGAGTGTCATGGTGGCGAGCCGGATCTGCTTGGTGCGGGCCGCCACATAGCCAAGGGTGGCAAGGGGGTCCCAGTAACGGGAGCCGCGCCTGCCCGCCTCGGTGGCGGGTAGGCCGATGTGCTCGCTGCAGGTGAGATGGTGGTACCCGAGGCGATCCGCCGCCTCGGCGACCCGGCCGATGTCCTCGATCGTGGCGTCCTTCTCCCACGTCAGGGGTGCGCCTGCGACGTTGGTGACCACCGGCGTGGCGATCGCGAGTTTCAATTGAGCGGCTCTTCGCCCGCCAGAATCGTGCGGTGCATCAGGCGCCCACTGTCGACGGGGTACGCCAGCACCCGGTGCATGGTGCCGGTGTTGTCCCAGATCAGCAGGTCACCGGGCTGCCATTGGTGCCGATAGACGTACTGCGGCTGGGTGGCCCAGTCGCGAAGGCGTGCAAGCATCGCTCGGCTTTCCTCCACCGGCAGCCCGACCACGTAGTCCGCCGTCGCGCCGAGCAGCAGTGACTTCCGCCCGGACCGATGCGTCCAAACGATTGGGCAAGCCTTCGTCGGCGACTTCTGCCAGAACGCGATCTCCTCGTAGCTCATCTCAGGGCGGACGTAGTACTGCGAACGCTCCGCGCTGTGCACGACCCGGAGATCGGCGATGGCATCCTTGTCGGCCTGCGGCAGGTCGTCGTAGGCCGCGTAGGTGTTGCAGAACTCGGTTTCGCCACCGGATTGCGACAGCTTGATGGCCCGCAACAGGGTCGCCAGGTTCGGATAGGGCTGAAGCGAGCCGTCGAAGTGCCAGAACATCGAGCCCTTCAGGTATTCGGCTCGCTGGTTCACATTCTTGTCGAGCGAGATCTTGTAAATGCCGCCCTGTCCTTCGTTTTCGGGAATGGCGCCAAGGGTCTTGGCAATCGCGACCTGCTGCTCGTCGTTGATGTCCAACCCCCGGAAGAAGACGACACCGCGCTGCTCGAGGGTCGCCCGAATGTTCTGAGCTTCGGTGCCGCTGAGCAGCGTGTCGATGTCGGTTCTGATCTCGCTGGCGATTCTGGGGGTGAGGTCGACGACGTCCAGTTGTGCAGAGGTCAGTCCCATCGCGTCAGCTCACTCTCGTCAAAATTGTGCTGGCCGAATGCTTCACACGCGGTTGTCTCCACAGCTCCACCGCGAGCGACACGGTGATCAGCGAGTACAGGAGGTTGCGCAGATTGGCGACGTCGTCGGGCAGCGGCTCGGAGTAGTCGAACTTGTCGATGTAGGCGACGGCCTCCTCGGCGTGGGGAAACACAGCGTCGTAGAACGCCTGGATCTCTTCCATCGAAGTGTTGACGCGCTTCACGTATCGCGCATGCCCGTCCTCGATCGCCCATTCCGGGACAAGGTGCTCGAGTTGCGAAAACTCTGGTGGCAGAGCCGAGTTCATATACCTGCCTCCGCCTTTTCGCCGGCTTCGACGTAGTCGGCCACCACTTTGTGCAGGTGACGCAGCAGTATCTCCTCGTCGTTCATCGTGAAATGGGTGAGCGCGCCGCTGTTCAGCATCGCCTGTAAGCCCTCCGACGGGCTGGCGTCCTCGAGGATGATGTCGTTGAGGAAGGTCACCGTCAGCTCTTGGCCCAGCCGTTCCTTGTGCGTGGTGGGCGGCTGGTAGTACATCTCCGTCTCGAAGATGTGCGAGTGCGGTCCTGTTGGCCAGTGGGTGTGAACCGTGAAGCCCGAGGCACCGAAGATCAGCACGAAGTTGGGGAAGAACTGGAAAGAGTCGAAGCCGTACTTGTCCGATCGCGTGGGATTGAGACCGGCGGGCATGGATCCGCGGTCGGTTCGCTTGGTCCACGGCCCGGCGGCGCTGGCTTCGAACACGCACTCGATCGGCTTGGAATACGGCGTTTTTCGCGATGGCTCGCCGGAAAAGGAGAACATCCGGTGGGGGCCCTTGAGCTGGTAGGCCAACGCATCGGTGAACGGGTTCGGCTTGTCCAGCGCCTCCTTGGCCTCTGCTGTCAGCGTGCCGAACGAGGACGCGTGCAGATACGGTCCGTGGTAACTCTCCGCGAAGCCGTCGAGGAATATCTTCCAGTTGCACTGCAATTCGGCCTTGAACCGGTACACCTGATGCGGCCCCTCGAAGGGATAGCCTTCGATGCCGTGGGCAAGCTCGCCGAGGAAGGCGTGCAGCGGCTCGGTGTTGTGCGGGTTGAGGTTGATGAAGATGAACCCTTCCCACACCTCGCACTGAATGGACGGCACCCGGCAGCTGTCGGCGTCGAAGTCGAGCAGCAGGTCCTGGCGCGTGGCTGAGTGCAGCGAGCCATCCAACTTGTATCGCCAGCCGTGGAAGCGGCAGTACAGCAGCGGTGCCCGACCCTCTACTTCCTCGAAGGGGTCGTCCTCCCACAGCATTTTGTTGCCCCGGTGCGGGCAGATGTTGTGGAAGGCGCGGATCACGTCATCCTTGCCCCGCACGATGATTATCGAGGTGTTCAGAAACCTCAGCTCGCGGGTGAAGTAGCTGCCGGAGCGCGGCACTCGCTCGACCCGCCCCATGTAGAGCCAGGTCTTCTTGAAGACGTGTTCGCGTTCTTTTTCGTAGAACTCCTCGGAAACGCAGTCCTCCAGCGACACCGGACCGCGACCGAGTTCGGGATACGCGTCCGTCCAATGTCCGCTTGCGGGCTTGGTCACCAGGCTGTCCTGACTCATGAAAGCCTCCTCGGCGCTGACGGTACAACCGCCGAAATAGCCAAAACAGTCGCAAACGTGCAACACCCTGTTGCATATTTGGAACAGTACGAGCGGAATGAGGAGCGACAACAGCAGTGGAACAGAACCTGCCTTTCGACCTCGACGCCCTGCTGGTGTTCGGGAAGGTCGTCGAGACCCGCAGCCTGTCGAAAGCTGCGGCAGTGCTCGGGATGCCCAAGTCAACCGTCAGCCGCAAGCTGGCGAAACTGGAGTCCGACCTGGGCATCAAATTGCTGCGCAAGAACACCCACCAGCTGACCGTTACCGATCTCGGTGAGAAGGTCTACGGCCATGCGGTGAGCATCCTGACCGAGGCCAACGGCGTGCGGGCTCTGGTGGAAGGCAGCAGGCAGGAACCGCAGGGCGAGCTGCGGGTCGCGATGCCGGTGTTCGTCGGCATCGACTACGCGTCCCGGGTCGGCGCCACCTTTCTGCAGCGCCATCCCCACTCGCAATTGGACATCCGACTGGTGGACAACATCGTCGACCCGATCAGGGACGGGTTCGACGTGGTGTTCGGGACCGGCCCGCTGCAGGATTCCACCTTGATCGCGCGCAAGGTGTTCAGCCTCGAGCTCTTCCTCTGCGCATCGGCGGATTTCGTGCGGCAACTGCCGGAGCCGGTCACCACGCCCACCCAGCTGGACCGCCTGCCGTTCATCGACTTCGGCTTCGGCGGATCTCGCAAGCTAACGGTGCTCAAGAACAAGCGCCGCCACGAACTGGCGCCACAGGTGCGGGCGCGCGCCAACAACTTTCAGGTGTGCAAGCAGTACATCCTGCAGGGGCTCGGCATAGGCGTCATGCCCACGCAGATCATCTGCACTGCCGAACTGCGCGAGGGCAGCATCGTGCCTGTCCTTCCCGAGTGGGTACCCGAGCCGCTCGACGTGCACATGATCTACCCGTTCGAGCTGTCGTTCTCGACGCTCATCAGCGCGTTCTACGAGACGGCGTGCGAGATCATCGTCGAGAACACAGCGCGCGCCCTGAACTGAAAGCGTGCCCCGGTCAAGTAGCGGCTGAGATCTGGCGAGCGGCCTCGACAAGCGCCTCGGCTGCCCGAGCAGCCTTCTTGCGCTCGGTTGCGGCCACAGATTGGTGCGTATAAGCAACCTTTGTTTTCAAGTTCGGTAGGGCCCGCAGGTGCTTCTCCGTGCCAGCCTCGGCAATCTTCAATAACGACGCAGCATCATTGTGATTGTCACCCATCGCATGCTTCGCCAAGCGGGCGCAGCAGATGACATCTGCAGCGGCGATCCCACTATCGATGAATAGGTCCACCGACGCGTCCGGCATATCGTCCTCCAAGAGCACAGCGGCCTCGAAAAACTGATTCGCTTTCCGTAACCGCCCCGCGCGGCTGGCAGCAGTGCAGGCTTTGGTTCGTGCTGTCACTTGCGTCGCACTTTCCGTATGGGTGGTTTCAGTTGCTTCAACAGCCACGCCCGTGTGCCAGCGACTGTGAGGCCATGATCAATCACATCTCGAACCATCGGCTCTGTGCCTGCGGCGCGTAGGGCCTCTTCGGTGTACTCGACAATGCGCGCGTCGTTCCCTGTCCAGCGAGCGATCGTCGGTGCAAGCTCATTGACTTGTCTAGCCCACACGTCGGCGTCCGCATCTTGTGGTGACACCAGCAGGATGTCGATATCGCTGTGGAGACTCATTTCACCTCGAGCGGCAGATCCGAATACTGCGGCATACGCCGGCGGTTGCTCGAAGGCCTGGAGGTGGCGTTCAAGGCGGCTCATAAAGGTACTTCCCAAGCGCGCGAGCGCTTGGATTGGCTCAGCAGCTAGATGCTCGGTATTCAGTCTGTAGGCGAACGCGTTGCCGATTCGCTCGGCGGAAACCACGCCTTGAATGACCAGTCGCGTCAGCACCTTCCGGATGCCCTGCTCGGAGTAGTCGTTCAAGACGCGATGAATCTGGCCGGTAGTGAATGAGACATCGTGTGAAGCGAGCACCCCCAACACATCGCCATCAAGTGTCGGCGTTACGGTCGCGAGCGGCCTGTTGAACTGCACGGATTCCGGGCTCCTGCTGTACCCAACTATTATTGGGGTAAGCATACTATAGTTTGGATTCAGAAACTATAGTTGAGTTGTGCGCCGTGGCTTAGCGCATCGACGTACTTCTAGAGCCCGAGCGATTTGGCGATGATCACCTTCATCACTTCGCTGGTACCCGCGTAGATGCGGGCCACCCGGGCGTCGGTGTACAGCCGCGCGATCGGGTACTCCATCATGTAGCCGTAGCCGCCGAACAACTGCAGGCAGCGGTCCACGACGCGGGCCTGCATCTCGGTGCAGAACAGCTTCACCCGTGCCGCGTCGGCGGCCGACAACTCCCCTTCGACATGCAGCGCCACCGCGCGGTCCAGCATCGCCTGCGCGGCCTCGACCTCCGTGGAACAGGCGGCGAGCTCGAACTTGGTGTTCTGGAACGACGCGACCGGCGTTCCGAACGCCTTGCGGTCCTTGGTGTAGTCGATGGCCGCGGCGATCGCCGACCGCGCCTGGGCGACCGACCCGACGGCGACGGTGAGTCGCTCCTGCGGCAGGTTGTGGCCGAGGTAGCCGAATGCCTCGTCCAGTTCCCCCAGCACGTTGGCGGCCGGAACCCGCACGTCGGTGAACGACAGCTCGGCGGTGTCCTGCACCTTGCAGCCCATCTTGTCGAGCTCGCGGCCGCGGGTGAACCCCGGCATGCCGTCCTCGACGACGAAAAGCGTGAGCCCCCGTCGCCGGTTGTCGGGGTCCGTCGAGGTGCGGGCGACGACGATGACGATGTCGGCCTGCATGCCGCCGGTGATGAATGTCTTTGCGCCGTTGACGATGTAGTCGTCGCCGTCGCGCACCGCGTTCGTGCGCATGCCCGCCAGGTCGGAACCGGTGCCGGGCTCGGTCATCGCGACGGCGGTGAGCAGCTTGCCCGCCGCAAGGCCGGGGAACCACCGGTCGCGCTGCGCGGCGTCCGCGTAGTGCAGGAAGTACGGCAGGATGACCTCGAGTTGAGTGCGCACCGTCGACAGCGTGACGAGTGCCTTCGCCGCCTCCTCCTGCATCACCACGTTGTAGCGGTAGTCGGGCTCGCCACCGCCGCCGTACTCCTCCGGAATGGCCATGCCGAGCATCCCGAGCGACCCCATCTGCTCGAAGACCTCGCGCGGCATGCGGCCGCCCTTCTCCCACTCCGGGTAGTGGGGCACGACCTCCTTGTCGATGAAGTCGCGGCACAGCTCCCGGAAAGCCTCGTGGTCTTCGGTGAATAGATCTCGACGCACGCGGCGTCCTCCTGTCGTGAGGTTCCTAGGCGATGAGTTCGACCAACGTCGCGTTGGCGGTTCCGCCGCCTTCGCACATGGTCTGCAGCCCGTAGCGGATTCCGTTGTCGCGCATGTGGTTGAGCATGCGGGTCATCAGCACGGCGCCCGACGCGCCGAGTGGATGGCCGAGCGCGATCGCTCCGCCCAGCGGATTGAGACGCTTTTCGTCGGCTCCTGTCTCCTCGAGCCAGGCCAGGGGTACGGGGGCGAAGGCCTCGTTGACCTCGAACACGCCGATCTCGTCGATGCCGACGCCCGCCTTGTGCAGCACCTTCTCGGTGGCCGGAATCGGACCGGTCAGCATGAGGACCGGATCGGTTCCGGTGACGGCACCGGCACGGTACCGCGCGATCGGAACGAGCCCAAGCGCGGCTGCGTTGTCCGCGGCCATCACCAGCAGCGCCGCCGCGCCGTCCGAGATCTGCGACGAATTGCCCGCATGGATGACGCCGTCGTCCTTGAAGGCCGGCTTCAGTCCGGCGAGCTTCTCCACGCTGGTGCCCCGCCGAACCCCCTCGTCGGCGACGACGGGTTCGCCGCCGGTGAACACGGGGATCATCTGGCTTTCGAAGGCGCCGCTGTCCTGTGCGGCCGCCGCGCGTTCGTGGCTCTGCGCCGAGTACTCGTCGAGTCGATTTCGCGAGAATCCCCACTTCTCCGCGATCATCTCCGCGGAGATGCCCTGGTTGAACGAGAAATCACCGTAGCGGGCAAGCACTTTCGGTCCATAGGGCATGCCGGTGGCACGGGCGGCGCCGAGCGGAACCCGGCTCATCACCTCGACACCGCCTGCGACGACGACGTCCTGCTGCCCCGACATCACCCCTTGCACGGCGAAGTCCAGCGCTTGCTGGCTCGACCCGCACGCTCGGTTGATCGTGGTGCCCGGAATGGACTCCGGCCACCCAGCAGCGAGCACCGAATACCGCCCGATGTTGCTGGACTGGTCCCCGACCTGCGAGACGCAGCCCCACACGACGTCGTCGACGATCTCGGGGTCGATGCCCGCGCGCTCCACGAGGGCTGTGAGAACGAGGGCGGACAGGTCGGCGGCGTGCATCTCCGACAGCCCGCCGTTGCGCTTGCCGACCGGGGTACGGACCGCCTCGACGATCACAGTTTCACGCATCGGTGGTCTCCATTTCTCAGATGTACGCAGGGCCGATGGCCCCTTGCCCGCGCAACTCCGCGATCTCGTCGGCTGCAAGGCCCAGTTCGGCGAGGACGGCGTCGGTGTGCTGACCCAAACCTGGCACCGCCCCCATCGGCGGATCGTAACCGGCGATGACCGGCGGCGGCAGCAACGCCTGGATCGGGCCCGTGCGTCGTATCGACCTGCCGCCAGCGATTTCGGGCGGCCAGCTGCGGATGCACAACGACTTCGCTCGGCAGGTTGTAGCGGGAGTTACCGATTCCGGCCTTGTCGGCCACCTTCTGGATGTATGCGAGATCGTGCTGCGCACACCAGGATCCGATCGCCTCGTCGAGGATTTCACGGTGCGCACACCGGCCGGTGTTGGTGGCGAAGCGCGCGTCGTCGGCAAGGTCCGGGCGATCGATGATCTCCAGGGCCACCCGCTGCCATTCGCGGTCGTTGGTGGTGCCGAGCACCACGGTCTGGCCGTCGCGGGTCGGGAAGGCTCCGTAGGGCGCGACCGCAGGCGACCCGACGCCCAGCGGTTGCTGGTCGATGCCGGAGTGCTGGGTGTAGGTCAGCTGGTAGCCCATCACGTCGGTCAGCACGTCGAACAGGCTTAATCCGACTGCCGGAGCGGGCCCGTCGCGGCGCTCACGGGAGAACAGCAGCGCGAGGATCGACAGCGCTGCGTACAGCCCGGTGGTGAAGTCCGCCATGGCGGGCCCGGGCTTGGCGGGCATGCCCGGATACCCGGTGACGGCGCACGATCCGCCTTCCGCCTGAACCAGCAGGTCGTATGCGCGCTTGTGGGATATCGGGCCGCCGGGTCCGTATCCGTCGATCTCGACGGGAATGACATTCGGGTGGCGCTCGGCGAGATCGGCGGCCGAAAGACCAAGGCGCGCCGTCGATCCCGGCGCGAGGTTGGAAACGAGCGCATCTGCGCGGTCGAGCAGCCGGTGCAGGACGTCCATGCCCGCGGCTGACTTCAGGTTGAGGGTGACCGATTCCTTGCCCCGGTTGCACCAGACGAAGTGTGCGGCAAGGCCGCCCGGCCCGTTGACCACGTCGTCGTAGTCGCGGGCGAAGTCTCCGCCGTTCGGGTTCTCCACCTTGATCACCCGCGCACCGAAGTCGGCGAGCACGCGAGTGCACATCGGCGCCGCGACGGCCTGCTCCATGGCGACGACCGTGACGCCGGCCAAGGGCGCCGTCGTCATTTGCTCCTCGCGTCCGCGGCGTCACATCACCATGCCGCCGTCGACGGGCAGCACCTGGCCGGTGATGTAGGACGCGGCGTCCGATGCCATGAACACGAAGGCACCGGCCACCTCTTCGGGTCCGGCCCATCGCTTCAACGGAATGCGCTGCATCATGTTGGCCGCGAACTTCTCGTTGGTGCGGATGGTCTCTGTCATCGGCGTGGCCGCAAGCGGGCGCAAGGGCATTGACCATGATGTTCTTGGAAGCGAGTTCGCGCGCAAGCGACTTGGTGAAGCCGATCAGGCCCGCCTTGGCCGCCGAGTAGTTGACCTGTCCCAGCGTTCCCGTGAGCCCGGCCGCCGACGTCACGTTGATGACGCGGCCCGTGCCGTCGGTCGGGATGAACGGCAGGGCGGCCTGTGTGCAATGGAACGTACCCATGACGTGCACGTCGAAGGTCAGCCGGAAGGTCTCGTCCGTCAGCTTCGGGAACATCGCGGGAGACGTGACACCCGCGTTGTTGACGAGGATGTGCAGCGCACCCCCGCCCAGCCCGGCGGCCTGTTCGGCCGCGGCATCGGCGGCGGCGCGGTCACCGACGTCCAGCGCGCACGAGTCGGCCTTGCCGCCTGCGGCGCGAATCCGTTCGGCCACTGCGGAAGCCGCGTCTGCGTCGATGTCGGTGACGAGCACCGCGGCACCCGCTTCGGCCAGCGCGGCCGCGACGGCGGCGCCGATACCGCCGCCCGCACCAGCGCCGGTGACCAGCGCCGCGCGACCGGTCAGATCGAAGTAGCCCATCAGTAGCTCCTCGGCATTCCGAGAACGTGTTCGCCGAGGAAGTTCAGGATCATCTCCTGGCTGACGGGTGCGATCTTCATCAGGCGCGACTCGCGGAAGTAGCGCGACACGTGGTACTCCTCGGAGTAGCCCATGCCGCCGTGCAGTTGCAGTGCGCGGTCGGCGGCGCCGAATCCGGCGTCGGCGCAGAGGTACTTGGCGGTGTTCGCTTCGCGCCCACAGGGTTTGCCGTTGTCGTACAGCCACGTCGCCTTGCGCAGCACCAGCTCGGCGGCGTCGAGTCGGGCCAGCGAGTCGGCCAGCGGGAACTGCAGGCCCTGGTTCATGCCGATCGGCCGGTTGAACACGACGCGCTCGTTGCCGTACTTGACCGCCTTCTCCAGCGCGACCCGCCCGATGCCCAGCGCCTCGGCGGCGATCAGCATCCGTTCCGGGTTCAGGCCGTCGAGGATGTACTTGAAGCCCTTGCCCTCCTCGCCGACCCGATCCCCGACCGGCACCATCAGGTCGTCGATGAACACCTCGTTGGAGCTGACCGCGTTTCGGCCCATCTTCTTGATCGGCCGGATGTCGACGTGGTCGCGGTCGAGGTCGGTGAGGAACAGCGTCATGCCGTCGGTCTTCTTGGTGACCTCGTCGTACGGCGTGGTTCGCGTCAGCAGCAGGATCTTCTCGGACTCGAGCGCCTTGGAGATCCAGACCTTGCGGCCGTTGACGCGGTAGTGGTCGCCTTCGCGCTTGGCGAACGTCGTGATGCGCGAGGTGTCAAGTCCCGCACCGGGTTCGGTGACACCGAAGCAGACGTGCAGGTCACCGTCGACGATGCGGGGCAGGGTCGCGGCCTTCAGCTCCGTCGGAGCCGTGCTTGACGACGGGCTGCATGCCGAAGATCGACAGGTGAATGGCGCTGGCGCCGTTCATCGCCGCGCCGGACCGCGCGATCTCCTCGAGCAGCAACGTCGCCTCGGTGATGCCGAGACCGTGGCCGCCGTACTCCTCGGGGATCGTCATGCCGAGCCAGCCGCCCTTGGCGATGGCGTCGTAGAACTCCTGCGGGAACTCGTGCGCCTGGTCCTTCTCCATCCAGTAGTGGTCGTCGAACTTGCCCGCCAGCTCGGCGACGGACTTGCGGATCAGCTCCTGATCCTCGGTCAGTTCGAAACTCATCCCGCCGGACACTGCTCACTCCTCCACTACATCGTCGGCACAGCCGAGTGCGCCGGTGCGATCGAGAACTTTCCGCACCGGCGCACTGTCGGCGATCGGGCCAGCTCAGTCCTTGTTGCCGGTCAATTCCTTTGCATTCGCCGCGAAGTCGGCGAAGCTGGCACCGCCGTGCTCGTGCTTGCTGAGGGCCTGGATGGACACGTCGTGGCCCTCGGCCGCCTTGCGCAGCGCGCCGACGGTGGCCTGTTCCCTGGTGATGTGGGTGAACGGGTCCCAGTGGTACCAGCGAATGGCGTTCTCGTAGGTCATCTTGTTGATCTCGTCGTCGGGAACGTTGTGCTTCTTGAGCACCTCGTCGAGCTGCTCGGGTGCACCCGGCCACATCGAGTCGCTGTGCGGGTAGTCGGCCTCCCAGCAGATGTTGTCGATGCCGATGTCGTTGCGCAGTTGCACACCGACGTGATCGGAGATGAAGCAGGTCAGGAAGTGATCCCGGAACACCTCCGACGGCTTCTGCTTGCCGAAGTCCTGCCCCGTCCACGTCGAGTGCATCTCGTAGGTGCGGTCGGCGCGCTCGAGGAAGTAGGGAATCCACCCGGTGCCGCCCTCGGACAGCGCGATCTTCAGGTCCGGGTAGTCCTTGATCGGCTTGGACCACAACAGATCCGCCGCGGCCTGCACGATGTTCATCGGCTGCAGGGTGATCATCACGTCCATCGGCGCATCCGGTGCGGTGATCGCCAACCGGCCCGACGACCCGATGTGCACGTTGAGCACGGTGTCGGTGTCGACCAGCGCATCCCACATCGGCTTCCAGTAGTCGAAGTCGTGGAAGCTCGGATAACCCATCGCCGACGGGTTCTCGGTGAACGTCAGCGAGTGCACGCCGCGCTTGGCGTTGCGCCGGATCTCTGCCGCACACGCCTCGGCGTCCCAGATCACCGGCAGCGTCATCGGGATGAAGCGCGCCGGGTACTCGCCGCACCACTCCTCGACGTGCCAGTCGTTGTAGGCCTGCACCAGCGCCAGCGAGAACTCCGGATCCTCGGTCGCGAACAGCCGGCCCGCGAAGCCGGGGAACGACGGGAAGCACATCGAGCCGAGGATGCCGCCGGCGTTCATGTCCTTGACGCGCTCGTCGACGTTGTAGCAACCCGGCCGGATCTCGTCGAGCCCCTGGGGCTCCAGGCCGTACTCCTCCTTGGGCCGTCCCGCGACGGCGTTCAACGCGACATTGGGAATCACGATGTCGCGGAACTGCCAGGTGTCCGAGCCGTCCGGGTTGTGCACCAGCCGCGGCGCGTCATCGACGTACTTCTTGGCCAGGTGATTCTTGAACATGTCAGGCGGTTCGACGATGTGGTCGTCGACGCTGATCAGGATCATGTCGTCTTTGTTCATGGGGCTCCCTTCCCTCTCACCACCACCGTAGTATCCACGCTGTTCTCTATCCAGGGAAACTATCTTCTCGCTCGGCGAGAATCAATGTCCGAACCGTATTTCCCCACCGATACCGCGGGACAAATGTTTGGTGCCCGGCGACATCCGCCGCCCTGGCCATTGACCATCGCGGGAAAAGATGGAAATCTATTAGTCGGAAATGAGAACATGATTCTCACACCCGAGAGGAGACGGCCTGTGCGAGTGCCCCCGCTGCCCGCGGATCAGTGGGACGACGACGTCGACCGCGCGCTCGCCGTGATGCTTCCCGAGGAGCGGCGCAATCCGGAGAACGCCAGCAACATCCTCGGCGACCTTCGTCAACCATCCCGCGCTGACGAAGGAGTTCCTCCGGTTCAACGTCCACCTGCTGTTCAACTCGACGCTGCCGCCGCGGCTGCGCGAGCTCGCCATCCTGCGGGTGGCGCACCGGACGCGACTCCGCGTACGAGTGGATGCAGCACGTCAAGATGGGTCTGCGGGAAGGCCTCACCGACGACGACATCGCGGGCGTGCAGCGCGGCGAGGCAGGCGATGCCTTCGACCGCACGGTGCTGGCCGCGGTCGACGAACTTCTCGAGAAGTACGAACTGTCGGACGCGACGTGGGCGGCGCTCGGCGAGCGCTTCGACGAGCGACAGCGGATGGACTTCGTCTTCACGGTCGGCTGCTACGTCACCGTGTCCATGGCTTTGAACACCTTCGGCGTCGAGCTCGAACAGGAGAGGTAAACGAATATGGCATTCTTCCCGAAGCCCGCGGCGGGCAGCTGGACCGAGAACTGGCCCGAACTGGGCACCGCACCGGTCAACTACGACGGACTCCATCGATCCCGAGCAGTGGAAGCTCGAGCAGCAGGCGATCTTCAAGAAGACCTGGCTGAACGTCGGGCGCGTGGAGCGGCTGCCCACGCAAGGGCAGCTACTTCACCCGCGAGATGCCGTCGGCCGGCCCCGGCACGTCGGTGATCATCGTCAAGGACACCGAAAACGAAGTCCGCGCCTTCTACAACATGTGCCGCCACCGCGGAAACAAGCTGGTGTGGAACGACTATCCCGGGCGAGGAGGTCTCCGGCACCTGCCGTCAGTTCACCTGCAAGTACCACGCCTGGCGCTACGCGCTCAAGGGTGACCTGACCTTCGTGCAGCAGGAGGGTGAGTTCTTCGACCTCGACAAGGCGAACTACGGACTGGTGCCGGTGCGCTGCGAGGTCTGGGAAGGCTTCATCTTCATCAACTTCGACAACGACGCCGCGCCGCTGGTGGACTATCTCGGCGACTTCGCGAAGGGCCTCGAGGGCTATCCCGTTCCACGAGATGACCGAGCCTACAGCTACCGCGTCGGAGATCAACGCGAACTGGAAGCTGTTCATCGACGCGTTCGTCGAGTTCTATCACGCGCCGATCCTGCACATGAAGCAGGCGGAGAAGGAGGAAGCCGAGAAGCTGGCCAAGTTCGGCTTCGAGGCGCTGCTTACGACATCAAGGGCAGACCACTCGATGATGTCGTCGTGGGGCGGTATGAGCCCGCCGAAGGACGTGAGCATGGTCAAGCCCATCGAGCGGATCCTGCACAGCGGGCTGTTCGGGCCGTGGGACCGCCCGAACATCAAGGGCATCCTGCCCGACGAGTTGCCGCCTGCGGTCAACCCTGGCGCGCCACACGACCTGGGGCACAGGACTCGTTCGAGTTCTTCCCCAACTTCACGCTGCTGTTCTGGGCGCCGGGCTGGTACCTCACCTACCACTACTGGCCCACCGACGTGGACAAGCACATCTTCGAGTGCCGACCTGTACTTCGTGCCGCCGACGAACACTCCGTGAGCGACTCGCCCAGGAACTGGCGGCGGTGACGTTCAAGGAGTACGCGTTCCAGGACGCCAACACCCTGGAGGCCACGCAGACGCATGATCGGCACCGGGTCGTCAAGGACTTCCCGCTGTGCGACCAGGAGATCCTGCTGCGCCACCTGCACAAGACCGCATGGGATTACGTGAACGCGTACAAGGCAAGGACAACGGGCCTGGCCAACGGCAAGCCGCCGCGACGCCGGACAAGAAGGATGCGATCAATGTCTAAGCTGCCAGAGGAGTTCGCCGACCTCGAGCGGTTCACCGACTGGTGCCTGCCCGACCGAGGAGGAGCGCTACCAGAAGCGGCTGTCCTCGACGATGGCCGAGATGCAGGACTTCTACGACGCCGGCATTGCCCGTCTCGAGGACATCATGGTCTACGTCGACGCCGGTTCCCGCTGGACGGAATGCCAGACGACGCAAAGGCGCTGGTCCATCTGAGGACAGTCGATGGTGAATGGTGAGCTTTCCCGATCGAGGTGTGGAAGCAGCCGCGCGTGCTCGACAGCGGCGCGGCCTACATCGAATGCATCAAGGAGCCGGTGGTCTGAGCGGTGCTGACCCTCAAAGCAGCGGGTCTACTCGACGTCGACGCCGGCGAGATCGTCCGGCCCGGCATCGTACGCGTCGAGGGCGACCGGATCGTCGGCGTCGGCGGCGAACCCGAGGACGGCGAGGTCATCGATCTCGGCGACGTCGATCCTGCTGCCCGGCCTGATGGACATGGAGGTCAACCTCCTGATGGGTGGCCGCGGCGAAAACCCCGGCCTGTCCCAGGTTCAGGACGATCCACCGACCCGAGTGCTGCGCGCGGTCGGCAACGCCCGCCGCACGCTGCGCGCGGGCTTCACCACCGTGCGCAACCTCGGATTGTTCGTCAAGACCGGCGGTTACCTGCTCGACGTCGCGCTGGGCAAGGCGATCGACGCAGGCTGGATCGAGGGCCCGCGCATGATCCCGCGGGCCATGCCATCACGCCGACCGGCGGCCACCTCGACCCGACGATGTTCGCGGCGTTCATGCCCGGCGTGCTCGAGCTGACCGTCGAGGAGGGCATCGCCAACGGCGTCGACGAGATCCGCAAGGCGGTGCGCTACCAGATCAAGCACGGCGCCCAGCTGATCAAGGTCTGCGTTTCGGGTGGCGTCATGTCGCTGACCGGAGAGGCAGGCGCACAACACTATTCGGACGAGGAGCTGCGGGCCATCGTCGACGAGGCGCACCGGCGCGGGCTGCGGGTGGCCGCGCACACCCACGGCGCCGAGGCGGTCAAGCACGCCGTCGCGTGCGGCATCGACTGCATCGAGCACGGCTTCCTGATGGACGACGAGGCGATCAAGATGCTCGTCGACAACGACCGGTTCCTGGTGACCACCCGACGGCTGGCCGAGGCGATGGACGTCTCGAAGGCGCCGAAGGAGTTGCAGGACAAGGCCGCCGAGATGTTCCCGAAGGCGCGCACGTCGCATCAAGGCGGCCTACGAGGCCGGGGTGAAGATCGCCGTCGGCACCGACGCGCCCGCGATCCCGCACGGCCGCAACGCCGACGAGCTCGTCACGCTCGTCGACTGGGGCATGCCCGCCGACGCGGTGCTGCGCGCGGCGACCGTCGTCGCCGCCGACCTGATCAACAAGCCCGATCTCGGGCCGGATCGCCGAGGGCTACCTGGCCGACATCATCGCGGTGCCGGGCGATCCCCTGTCCGATATCAGCGTTACAAAGAATGTCAATTTTGTAATGAAGGGCGGTAAGGTCTTCCGCCATGACGCACTCACGAACTGAGGATCTGGTCGAGATCCAGCAGCTGCTCGCGAAGTACGCCGTCACCATCACCCAGGGCGACATCGACGGGTTGATCACGGTGTTCACCCCGGACGGCACCTACAGCGCGTTCGGCTCCACCTACACGCTGGCCCGCTTCCCCGAACTCGTCGACGCGGCGCCCAAGGGACTGTTCATGACGGGCACGTCGCTGGTCGAACCTCGACGAGGGCGATCCCGACAAGGCCACCGGCACACAGCCGCTGTGCTTCATCGAGCACTCCAAGCACGACATGCGCATCGGCTACTACAACGACACCTACGTGCGCACCGACGACGGGTGGCGGCTGAAAACCCGTGCCATGACGTTCATCCGGCGCAGCGGCGACCACGACTCCGGCCGTCCGCACGCGATCGGCAGGCCCGAGGCCGGATGACCGAGCCTGTCCGACCGCGCCGAGTTCCGGTCACGGTTGGCCGCCTGGCTCGACGAGAACGACCTGACGCCCCCGCCCGGCGACGACTCCCTCGATGCACACCAAGCACAGCACCTTCGCGTGCTGAAGGCGCTGTACGACGCGGGCTGGATGCGCTACGGCTGGCCGGAATCGGCGGGTGGACTCGGCGGCCCGGAGATCCTGCGCGCCGATCGTCGGCGAGGAGATCGTCGGCCGCGGAATCGACCATCCCGGGCCGTACTCGATGCTCGAGGTGCTGACGCCGACGATGATCGACTACGCGCGGCCCGAACTCGCCGCGGAGATGGTGCCGAGGCTGCTGTCGGGCCAGGAGTCGTGGTGCCAGGGCTTCTCCGAACCCGGCTCGGGCAGCGATCTCGCGTCGCTGACGACGCGCGCCGAGCAGCGCGGCGACGACGTGGGTTGTCAACGGCCAGAAGGTGTGGACCAGCTTCGCGCAGTACGCGAAGCGTTGCGTGCTGCTGACCCGGACCGGGGCGCCGGGAACCCCGAATCACGAAGCCATCACGGCCTTCTTCGTCGACTTGGACACCCCTGGAATCACCGTGCGGCCGCTGCGCACCATGCACGACGTCGACGAGTTCTGCGAGGTGTACTTCGACGACGTCGTGGTGCCCGGCGATCGCATGCTCGGCAACCCCGGCGACGGTTGGCGGCTGGCGATGGATCTGCTGCCGTACGAGCGCTCGACGTGCTTCTGGCAGCGCATCGCCTACCTGTACTCGCGGTTCGACGCGCTGATCGGTGAAGTCAAGGATGTCGGCCAGGCCGCCGACTCGGACATGGGTGCGGCGTATCTGGCCCTGCACACTCTGCGCTGCCGGTCCAGGGCCACCCAGCATCGGCTGGCCGACGGCCACAAGCTGGGTCCGGACACCTCGATCGACAAGGTGTTGCTGGCCAGCGCCGAACAGCAGCTCTACGACACCGCGCGCGATCTGCTGCCGGGCGCCGTCGAACTCGACGACACCGCCTGGCGCACCGAGTTCCTGTATTCGCGTGCGGCCACCATCTACGGCGGCACCGCCGAAGTGCAGCGCAACATCATCGCCCGCCGGCTGCTGGACCTCGGGAAGGAGTGATCGTGGATACCGAGTCACTCGAACTTCTCGAAGACGGACTGCGCAAGACCATGCTGTCGACCTCCGGCGCCGAGCTCGACGCGGCGCTGGCCGACCTCGGCTGGGCCGACATGCTGTCCGACATGCCCGATCTGGCGGTGCCGCTGGTGTTCCGGCTGCTCGGCGAAACAGGTTCGCACGCTTCGGTTCTCAACGACGTGGTGCAACAGAGCCGCCGACCGCGAGCTCGGCGCGACCCCGACACTGCCGTACGCAGGCGGCGGTTGGGTGGTATGGGACTACCAGAGCGGCCCGAACACCACACTCGGTGGGCTGCCGCTGCGCCGGGTGGACGAGGGCGAGCCGCTACGGCTGGCCGACGCCCGCCGGGCACTGGGCTGGTGGCTGGTCGGCTGCGGCCCGGGCGATGCTGACGCCTGGCTCGCCGGCATGCGCTGGACCGGGTCCAGTTCGGTCAAGCCGATCGCGGCGTTCCAGGCGGTCCGGCACCGGCTCGCCGAGACGCTGGTGGCCATCGAAGGCGCCGAGGCGACGCTGAGCCTGCCAGGGGCGGACAACCCCGATCTGACCGCGCTGCTGGCCAAGGCCGCCGCGGGCAAGGCCGCGCTGACCGCGGCCAAGCATTGTCAGCAGGTGCTCGGCGGCATCGGCTTCACCGAGGAGCACGACCTGCACCACCACGTGAAGCGGGTCCTGGTGCTCGACGGATTGCTCGGCAGCTCAAGGGAACTCACCCGCAAGGCCGGAGCGGGGTTACGGGCCCGCGGCTCGGCGCCCCGCCTCGCCGACCTCTGACGCCTCCCGTCCCTCCCGCGAGCTGACGGCGCACCTCCCTCCCGCGAGCGTGCGTGTCTGTACACCGACACGCCGCATATCGCCAACATTGTGCGCACGCTCGCGCGTCACTGTCCGTGCACAGAACGCGATTCCTCCACACCTTCGCGTTAGCGCCTTTCGCCGCGACCGATCCCGCTCGAGCATCTCGGCATGGACTCAACGTTGCAGCAGTTTTTCGATGAGCAGGGCGGAGTGGCTACCAGTGGCCAAATCTTGTCGGTCGTGTCGAGGTACCACTTCGAATCGGCGCTGAAAGCTCAATCTCTAGAACGAATCTGGCAAGGCGTCTATTGCTGCGGGGAGCCCACTGATGAAGTTCGGCTGCGAGGTCTTGATCTTTCATGCGGTTCCACGGTCGCGGTATGCCTGGCGACCGCGGCGTCGATGTTCGGCTTCGACACAGAAGAATCCAGGGATCTGCACATCCTGAACCCTCCGCGACACCAGTTGCGGCCCGTCGACGGCCTCGTGGTGCACCGTCGCGATGGCGCGCCGCTCGTCATCGTTGGTGAGCGACCCGCCACGTCGCCTGCGTGGACGGCCGTCGAAGTTGCCCGCAGCCTCCGTCGGCCACGTGCTTTGGCGACGCTCGACGCGGCGCTGCGCACCGCATTATGTAGTAGAGGACAGCTCTGTCGCGCTGCGACCGAGCAGGCGGGGCGTCGCGGCATTGTCGCCGTGCGCGAACTCCTGGTCCACGCCGATCCGCGAGCGGAGTCGCCGATGGAAAGCGAGGCACGGCTCGCCATGATCGATGGTGGGTTGCCCATGCCGGAGCTTCAGTACGAGATCATCGACGGCAATGGTGAGTTGCGTCGAGTTGACTTCGCCTGGCCGGACTATCGACTCGCAGTCGAGTACGACGGTGTTGACTGGCACAGCGAGCCGGACGCCTTGCGCAGGGATCGCCGCCGTCAGGCCGCCCTACAGGACATCGGCTGGACGGTCATTGCGATCGTCTTCGACGATGTCCGCCATCGAGGGTGGGAATTCGTCGCAAGGATTGACCAACACCTTCGTCGCGCTCGCGCGGCGTGAATGTGCGCAGACTGCGGATGATTTGCGGCGTGTCGGTGTGCAGACGCGCACGCTCGCGGGGAGGTGACGCCAGCTCGCGGCGGCTGAGCTACTTGATGTTGGCCTTCATCTCTTCGAGGTTCACCAGCACCGGCCACCCGCCGACGCTCAGCGCGTTGCCATGTCCCGTCTGGTGGATATCGAAGACCGACTGGATCGCGGCGTAGAAGCCCTGCACGTCGAGGGTCTGGTTGACCGCCCGCTTGGCCTGCCGCAGCGCGAACGGCGGCATCTTCGCGATCTGTTCGGCCAGCGCCCGTGTCTCGGCGTCGAGCTGGTCACGGGGTACGACCTTGTTGACCATGCCGGTCGCCGCCACCTCCTCGGCGGTCATCGCCCGGCCCGTGAAGAGGATCTCCTTGGCCTTGCGGGGCCCGAGTTCCCAAGTGTGGCCGTGGTATTCGACGCCGCCGATACCCATGAGCACCACCGGGTCGGAGAACTGCGCGTCGTCGGCGGCCACGATCAGGTCACACGGCCAGCACAACAGCAGCCCGCCGGAGATGCAGCGCCCCTGCACGGCGGCGATCGACGGCTTGGGGACGTTACGCCAGCGCAGCGTGTACTCCAGGTAGCGCTTGGCCTCGTGCTCGATGATGAACTCGAGGGTGATCTTGTCGGGCACCGGCCCGCCGCCGCGCAGGTCATGTCCTGCCGAGAAGTGTTTCCCGTTGGCCCGCAACACGATCACCGAAACCTCGCTGTCCTCGGCCGCGCGGGTCCATGCCGCGTCGAGCTCGTCGAGCAGCTCGGGATTCTGCGCGTTGGCGGCCTCCGGCCGGTTGAGGGTGATCGTCGCGATGCGATCGCTGACTTCGTAGTCGATGTACACGGTGGATCCTTTTACTTGCGGGTTAGTTGCGGGGCAGCCCGAGCAGCCGCTGGGCGATGATGTTCCGTTGGATTTCAGAAGTGCCGCCTGCGATGGTGCCGCCGAATGTCCGGATGTAGCGCTCGAACCAGGCAGACCGGTAGAGGTCGAGATGAAACGGCGAGTATGGGCCCGACACACCCGGATGACTCAGGCCGTCGGCGCCTGCGGCAGCCAGCTCGTGTTCGCCGGCCGCCTGCGAGGCTTCCGAACCGAACAGTTTCAGCACCGAAAGAGCCGACGGCTCCTCATCCCCGCGGGCTGCGCGAGACAACGCGATGGAGCCGAGTAGCCGCAGCGCCTGGTTGTCCATCACCAGCGTGGCGTACCTGTCGCGGTCCAGCGTGGTGTCACGCCCGCCAATCCTCGACCATTTCCTGCAGCCGGTCGGCATAGCTGAGCCACAACATGTTCCGCTCGTGACCGAGCGAGCCGTTGGCGACCGCGCCAGCCCTCGTTGAGCGGCCCGACGAGGTTCTCGGCCGGTACCCGCACATCGTTGAAGAACACCTCGTTGAAGTCGAGGTCGGTCTGGTCGCACGCCGACGCGAACGGCCTTCGCACCACCCCGTCGAGGTCGGTCGGGATCATCAACGCGCTGATTCCCTTGTGCTTCGCGGCATCCGGGTCGGTGCGCACGAACGCCAGCAGCACATCGGCGTCGTGTGCGCCCGACGTCCACACCTTCTGCCCGTTGACCACGAAGTGGTCGCCGTCGCGGGTGGCTCGCGTTCGCAGGGAGGCCAGGTCGGAGCCCGCCCCCGGCTCGCTCATGCCGAGCGAGGCCGTGATCTCCGCTCGCAGGATCGGCACCGCCCACTTCTGCTGCTGCTCGTGGGTTCCGAAGGAGATCAGCGATGCGGCGATGATGCCGACACCCTGTGGGTTGTAGGTCTGGTAGATCCGCCGTCGCGACAGTTCCAGTTGATGGACGTACTGCTGCAGGATGGTGGCGTTGCGGCCGCCGAACTCGGGCGGATTGCCCGGCACCAGCCAGCCGTTGTCGAACATCAGGCGCTGCCAGCGACGGGCCCAGCTCCGGGACGTCGCTACTCGACCATGATCGATCGAGCGCCTCGGCCTCCGATGGCAAATTCTCGTCGAGGAAGGCGACGAACTCGGCGCGGAAGGCTTCGACGTCGGCGTCAAATGTCAGCTGCACTGCACTCCCGGCCGGTCCACAAATTTGGAAAGACTTCTATTATCAACAGAATGAGAATAGTATTCTCACAGTGCGAAAGTTACAATCTCCGACACGTTGGCCGCGAGGGGGTCGAGGACCGCAATGGCAAGGCGTTCTCCGGTACAGTCAGTTCATGTTCTCACCAATCGGCAAGCATCCGAGCCGCCGGTGACAAGCCCCAGCGAAGAGCCGGCCTGGAAGCAGCGCGCGGTCGAACGGTCGATCAAGACAGCGAAGCTCCGGGCCGCCCAACGCGTCCAGCGATTCCTCGACGCCGCCCAGGCGATCATCATCGAAAAGGGCAGCACCGACTTCACCGTTCAGGAGGTCGTCGACCGCTCGCGCCAGTCGCTGCGCAGCTTCTACCTGCAGTTCGACGGTAAGCACGAGCTCCTGCTGGCCCTGTTCGAAGACGCGCTGAGCCGCTCGGCGGACCAGATCCGCGCCGCCACCGCGAGCCACGACGACCCGATCGAGCGGCTGAAGGTCGCCATCCAGCTACTGTTCGAGTCCTCGCGGCCCGATCCGACCGCCAAACGACCGCTCTTCACCGACTTCGCGCCGCGCCTGCTGGTGTCGCATCCCTCCGAGGTCAAGGTCGCTCACGCGCCCCTGCTTGCCCTGCTCACGGAGCTGATGGAGGACGCCGCCGCCGCAGGCCAGCTGCGTTCCAACATCAATCCGAAGCGGATGGCCGCGATGACGATGCAGACGGTGATGTTCAATGCCGCGCAGTCCAGCGGCGACAGTGACGACGAGAACGGCCAACCCATCTCCGCCGACGAAGTCTGGGATTTCTGCGCTCACGGCTTCGCGGCCTGACCCGAGAACTGCATTCTCCGAGCAGAAGAACTTCGCTTACACTGACCGTCGTGCCCGATCTCTGGATCGACCTGCTCGACTGTCTCGAGCTCGAGTCGAAGCCGTCGGACGACGCCGGCGTCTCGCTGTTCGAAGGCCGCAACCAGCAACTCGAGTACCACCGGTTGTTCGGCGGCCAGCTGCTGGGCCAGTTTCTTGCGGCCGGACGGCTGGCCTGCCCGGACAAAGCCGTCAAGTCGCTGCACGCGGTCTTCGCCCGCGAGGGCCGCGCCGACGCACCCGTCTCCTACGAGGCGATCCGGCACCACGAAGGCCGCTCCTTCGCCGCCCTGACGGTCACCGCGCGACAAGGCGCGAGCGTGCTGGCGACCAGTTCCATCAGCATGCACGCGATGGAGGACGGACCCGAGCACCAAGATGTCGCCGACGTTCCGCCGCTGCTCGGGCCCGAGCACCAGATGGCGCTCGACCTCATCCCCTGGGAAACGCGTGCGGACGTCGACCTCAGCGCCACCATCACAGGACCGCCGGACTTCGAATTCTGGATGCGCACACCGGCAGTCGACCCGGCACTGGCTGCTCCGCTCGCGGCGTACGCCACCGACCTGACCCTGATCGGCACCGCGCTGCGTCCGATGGACGGCCTCGGGCAGCGCGGCAACGGCACCCAGTTCACCTCGGCCGTCACCTCTCACACGCTGTGGTTTCACCGGCCGTTCCGCACCGACGAATGGCTGCTGCTCCGCCAGCACAGTCCCCTGCTCGCGCACGGACGCAGCTTCGGCAGGGGCGATGTCCTCACCGAGGACGGCAGGCTGGTGGCGTCGTTCGGCCAGGAGGCGCTCCTGCGGATACGCACCTGAGGCCGGCAACTGTGAGAAGCGCGTTCTACTAAGCGGAGAGTATAAATCGCGAAAATGGATCGTCCCGTTGACACCCGTGCGGCGCTGATGCCAAAGTTTGTGAGACAGTTGCCATTCATATGTCTTATGCAGAGGTCTCCGCGAAAGGCGACAACGTGACCGTCGATGCCACCGACACTGCCAAGAGCGACGTCTACTTCGACCCATATGACGTCGACATCAACGCCGACCCGTACCCGACGTTTCGGCGACTGCGCGATGAGTCACCGCTGTACTACAACGCCCAGCACGACTTCTACGCGATCAGCCGCTTCGCCGACGTCAACAGGGCGTTGGTGGATCACGAGACGTTCAGCTCGGCCCGCGGCGCAATCATTGAACTGATCAAGGCGAACATCGAAATCCCGCCCGGCACTGTTATTTTCGAGGACCCGCCGATCCACGACATCCACCGCAAGCTGCTGGCGCGGATGTTCACGCCGCGCAAGATCAACGCACTGGAGCCCGAGATCCGCGAGTTCTGCGCCCAGAGCCTGGACCCGCTGATCGGGGCGGAGCGCTTCGACTTCGTCGCCGACCTCGGCGCGCAGATGCCGATGAAGGTGATCAGCGCGCTGCTCGGCATCCCCGAGGACGACCAGGAGATGATCCGCGACCACGCCAACGCGCAGTTGCGCACGGAGGCGGGCAAGCCCATGAAGCAAGCGGAGGGCGGCGCCATGGTCCTCGGCGAGCTGTTCGAGACCTATATCGACTGGCGAGCAGAGCACCCGTCGGACGACATCATGACCGAGCTCCTCAACGCGGAGTTCGTCGACGAGACGGGTACGACGCGGCGTCTGACGCGCCAGGAGCTGCTGACCTATCTCAACGTGGTGGCCGGCGCGGGGAACGAGACCACGACGCGGCTGATCGGCTGGGCGGGCAAGGTGTTGGCCGAGCACCCCGACCAGCGCCGCGAGCTCGTCGATGATCCGACGCTGATACCGCAGGCGATCGAGGAGCTGCTGCGCTTCGAGCCGCCTGCACCGCACGTCGCCCGCTACGTCACCCGTGATGTCGAGCTGCACGGCCAGACCGTGCCCGAGGGCAGCGTGATGATGATGCTGATCGGCGCCGCCGTTCGCGACCATCGCCAGTTCCCGCCGGACGGCGACGTTTTCGACATCCACCGCGAGGTCCGCCAGCATCTGGCATTCAGCGTCGGTACACACTACTGCCTTGGATCGGCACTGGCGCGGCTGGAGGGCCGCGTCGCGCTGGAAGAGATCCTGAAGCGGTTCCCGAAGTGGGATGTCGACATGGCCGACGCGTCACTCTCACCGACTTCGACTGTCCGCGGCTGGGAGTCAATGCCGGCCGTGCTCAAGTGAAATCCTTTCCGATAACGACGAATTGAGGTTAGCCAATGACTGGACGTGTTGAAGGCAAGGTCGCTTTCATCACCGGAGCCGCGCGTGGACAGGGCCGCAGCCACGCGGTGCGACTGGCAGAAGAGGGCGCCGACATCATCGCCATCGATGTCTGTAAACCCGTTGTCGCCGAAGGCGGGATCCCGCCGTCCACGCCGGAGGACTTGGCCGAGACCGCGGATCTGGTCAAGGGCCACAACCGCCGCATCTACACCGCCGAGGTCGACGTGCGCGACTACGACGCGCTCAAGGCCGCGGTCGACGCCGGTGTCGACCAGCTGGGCAGGCTGGACATCATCGTTGCCAACGCCGGTATCGGCAACGGCGGCGAGACGCTGGACAAGACCAGCGAAGAGGACTGGACGGACATGATCGACGTCAACCTGGGTGGCGTCTGGAAGACCGTGAAAGCCGGTGTCCCCCACTTATTGTCGGGCGGGCGCGGCGGGTCGATCATCTTGACGAGTTCGGTCGGCGGCCTGAAGGCCTACCCGCACACCGGTCACTATGTGGCCGCAAAGCACGGCGTGGTGGGGCTGATGCGGACGTTCGCGGTCGAGCTCGGCGCGAAGAACATCCGGGTGAACTCGGTGCACCCCACACACGTCAGTACGCCGATGATCATGAACGAGGGCACCTGGAAGATGTTCCGTCCCGACCTGGAGAACCCCGGCCCGGACGACATGGCGCCGATCTGCCAGATGTTCCACGTGCTTCCCATCCCGTGGGTTGACCCGATCGACATCAGCAACGCGGTGCTGTTCTTCGCATCCGACGAAGCGCGTTACCTCACCGGGGTCACCCTGCCGATAGACGCGGGCAGCTGCCTGAAGTGACGCTTGCCGAGCTGTCCATCCCGCAGGGCTGGGATGGGATCACGCCGGGCTGGATGACGACTGCGCTGGCCGACCATCATCCCGGTGCGGTAGTGGACGGCGTGCGGGTCGCGCTGCGCGACGACGGCACCAACAGGCGGGCCCGCCTGGAGTTGACCTACTCGGCCGGCTCCGGGCCCGCCACGGTGTTCGCCAAGGCGGTCGACCCCGCGCATGCCGAACTCGTCGCACTGACCAGCGGCCTGTTCCACGAGCCGCGGCTGTTCTCATCGAAAGTCATTCTGTCGCTTGACCATCCGACGGTCTATGCGGTGCTTATCGACGAGGAGCACTCCGACTTTCTGATGATCATGGAGGACGTCGTCGCGCGCGGCGCCGACCCGCGTGACTCCACCCGGCCGATGACCGTCGAGCAGGTGGCCAACGGGATACGCGGACTCGCCCGACTACACAGCGCATATTGGGGCGATCGGCTGACAAGCAACCCGGCGCTCGGCTGGGTCGAGCCGTTCGTCGCCTTCGAGGGAATGCAGTACGCGCCGCTGCACATCGCGCGCGAGCGATTGGGCAACACTGTGGCCGCCGAAATCCTGTCACTGACCGGGGAGCAGCTGTTCATCGACATCTGGGCGCGCTACATAGGAACGCTGACGACGTCACCGCAGACATTGCTGCACGGCGATCCACACATCGGCAACACCTACGTGCTGCCGAACAACGATGTCGGCTTCCTCGACTGGCAGATGGTGCGCCGCGGCAATTGGTCACTCGACGTCGGTTACTTCCTGCAGGGTGCACTGACAACCGAGGAACGACGGCGTAGCGAGCGAGAGCTCCTCGATGAGTACCGCGACGCACTGACGCTGCCCGCACACGAGATGCCAAGCGCTGAAGACGTGATGCTCCGATATCGCGCCTCTGTCGCGCACGGGCTGGCGATCTGGATGGCCACGCTGTCGGGGGGTGACGCCTGGCAGAGCCCGGCGATCAGTCTCGCGTTGGCGCAGCGCTACGCCGCGGCGTTCATCGACCTCGACAGCCGTGCGGCAATTGACGCCATCGCCTAGCAGTCTTGGCCCGCGACTACCGACCCCTGCCCATGATGCTCGTGCTCGCCACGTTCCGGTTTCTGTTCACGCCGGTCTCACCGGGATGTCGCTCACAGAAGCTGCCCAGCTGCACTCGCGAATTGCGCTGTGCCCTGCCGAGGGTCTCTATCGGATCGACCGAGTCGACCTGAAGGCCAGCGGCCGCCAGGGCGTGACGTTTGTAAATGCCTGCGGCGGAACTGAGCCGATGGTGCACTACGGCTGCGCAGCGGCTGAGTTCTGATGGACGTCGTTGTCCCCACACAGTGATCTCCTGCGTGCTCAGCTCGAGGGCCTCGCCTACCGCGTTGCACACCCGCCCGTCCGTCGCGTACAGATCCGCCGCCACGCTCAAGGCCGCCGGGCACCGCTTCGGTCCGTCCAGGACGGACTCCAATTCGAGAGCTCTCACACCGAGGATCTGTAGCGGTCGGACATCATCGTGCAGAGTGGCAACCAGCACTGTGACATCCCATCCCGCCAGCGCGCGGTCGAACAGCCAGCCGCCGATACAGCTGATGACGTCCACGGTTTCGGTGGCCATCACGTCGAGCCGATATCTATCAGTGGTTGCGTCGTGATTGATGATCACCGGCATGATCTCCTATATTTAGTCGATTGCCTAATCTGAAAGGTAGCGGTCGGGGCATTGCAAAGCAAGCGACATCGACAGGGTAATCTAAAACAGTTGACTAGGTCGGATGTCTACGGTTAGCTAGCGGAAGGATTAACGAGGCGTTTGCCCATACCTCTGGCATGGGGTGTGACGGCAGGCCAAGGAGGCAATCTTCAGTGGTGACTGTGTGACCGTGAAACGCCCAGCAGAGCTGCTGGACATGACCGGCAAGGTCGCGGTGATCACCGGTGGGAGCCGGGGTATCGGCCGGGCCGTCGCCGAAGGTTTCGCAATGGCGGGGGCCGATGTCGTCATCGCCAGCCGGAAGCTCGAGAACTGCGAGCTGGTCGCGAAGGAGATCGAAGCCGCGACCGGTCGCCGCGCCCTGCCGATCGGCTGCCACGTCGGCCGCTGGGCGGACGCCGACGTGCTCCTCGAGACCGTCTATGACGCTTTCGGGCGGTGTGACGTGCTGGTCAACAACGCCGGGATGTCCCCGGTCTACGACGGTCTCACGTCGGTCACCGAGGAGCTCTATGACAAGGTGCATGCCGTCAACGCTCGCGGACCGTTCCGACTGGCCGCGTTGTTCGGAACGCGCATGGCCGAGGGCGATGGCGGCTCGATCATCAATGTCACAACGGCAGGCACGCTGCGCCCAGACACCGCCGATCTCCCGTATGCCATGGCGAAGGCCGGATTGAATGCACTCACCCTGGCGTTGGCCGGCGCATGGGCTCCCAAGGTCCGCGCAAACCTCGTCATGCCGGGCGCTTTCGACACCGACATCTCGAAGGCATGGGGTCCCGAGGGGCAAGCCGCCGCGGCGTCGATGAATCCGATGAAACGGATCGGTGTTCCCGAGGACATGGCCGGCCTGTGCGTGTTCCTGGCTAGCGACGCGGCGAGCTACATCAACGGCGCTCAGATACTCGTAGACGGCGGATTGTTCCGCACGCTTTGAGGATTCACCACCAACCACAGGAGAGTTCATGGCAGGACGCATGGCAGGCAAGGTCTCGTTCATCACCGGCGCAGGCCGCGGACAGGGACGTGCACACGCGGTATTGCAGGCGCGGGAAGGCGCAGACATCATCGCCGTCGACATCTGCGAGGACATCGAGTCGAACCCGTACCCGATGGCCAGCTGGGACGATCTGATCGAGACGAAGCGCCTCGTCGAGAAGGAGGGTCGATCATGTGTGGCGGTCAAGGCCGACGTCCGCAAACG
This sequence comes from uncultured Actinomycetota bacterium, assembly GCA_963813275.1. Classification (GTDB taxonomy): domain Bacteria; phylum Actinomycetota; class Actinomycetes; order Mycobacteriales; family Mycobacteriaceae; genus Mycobacterium. The sequence goes on from CAWEYH010000014.1 coordinate 3,208,215, forward strand.
AGAGCAACTCTCCGATGCCCTGGACGAGGGTCTGGCCGAATTCGGCCGCCTGACAACGGTCATGGCCAACGCGGGAATACTGCCCATGGCCATGGGAGACCCCCAGCCATTGGACTTCCAGGACGCGGTTGACGTCGATCTCATCGGAGTCATGAACGCGGTGACGGTATCCGTCCCGCACCTGATCTCCGCAGGCAGCGGTGGGGCGATCGTCATCACCGGGTCCACGGCCGCGCTGATCCCGGGCAGCTTCTCCGTCACAGACGATCCGCGCGTCATCATGGGCCCGGGCGGTGCAGGCTACAGCTGGTCGAAACAAGCGCTGGTGGGTTACACCAAGGAGATGGCTATGCACTTGGCGCCCAGCGGAATCCGCGTCAACGTCATTCACCCGACGAACTGCAACACCCATCTGATGAACAACGACGGCATCTACCAGATCTTCCGGCCCGACCTACAAGGCCCCGTCGGCAAGGACGATTTCCAGCCCGCTTCGGAGTTCTACCACGCACTGCCAACCCCGTGGATCGAGCCAGAAGACGTCGCCGAACTCGTCTTGTTCCTCGCCTCCGACGCGTCGAAATACATGACCGGCGCAAGCATTCCGATCGACGCAGGCTGCATGATCAAGTGGCCGAACGGCCCCGGCCGCTGAGGGCGAGCCTCCTGCGACGGCCAATCGCAGGAGGCATGATCGAGGACATGAGCGATGACAGGTCGACTCGACTCGACCGTGTGCTGGACCGCCTGGACATCATCGACTGCCTGACCCGGTTCAGCCGCGGTATGGACAGGTTCGACCGGGACCTGGTGCTTTCGGCGTTTCACCCTGACGCCGTCATCGCCGCGGGAGACTTCGTCGGGGGGCCTGCCGACCTGTACGACTGGGCGCGGCAGATGCACGAGCAGGGCCAGATCGCCACACAGCACAATCTGCTCAACAACACCTGTGACGTCAGCGAGGACACCGCGCACTGCGAAACCTATTACCTCTTCGCCGCGCGCAATCGCGACGAGTCCAACTGGATTGCAGGTGGACGCTACTTCGACCGCGTCGAGCGCCGCAACGGCGAATGGCGGATCGCGGTGCGCACCAACGTCATCGAATGGTCAGGCATGCTACCGAGCATGCCGATACCGTTCGCCGACGTACCCGACATATCAATCAACGGCACACCGGCACGTGATCGGACCGACCCCTCCTACCAACGCCCACTGACCAACGGCCGGCCGCTGAACACCCACCCGGAGGCCCGGAACGGCTGACCGTCGACGGCTCAGATGTCTATGACGACCTTGCCCTGTGCCTTACGGTCGGCGACGTAGCGCAGCGCGACGGCGGCATCGGCGAGGGGGAACCGCCTACCGATGTACGGACGGAGCTTCCCCTCCACGAAGAGCCGACGAAGCTCGTCATCGTCACGCGCGGCTTCCTGCGGATAGTCCGACATGAACGTGCGGATCTCCATACCGCGCACCGTGATGCCCTTGAGCAGGATCAGATTGAGCGGAATGGCCGGAATCGGGCCTGCGGCGTATCCGATGGTGACGAACGTTCCGCCTCGGCCCAGGCAGCGCAGCGCCGGCACCGAGTACGGTCCACCGACCGGGTCGACGACGACCTGCACGCCGCCCTTACCGGTGATCTCACGGACACGGTCGCGCAGATCCTCAGCGTCGTAGTCCACGCATGCATCGGCTCCGCGCTGCCGGCACAACTCCAGTTTCTCTTGGCCCGCCGCAGCAGCGATCACTTTGGCGCCGAGAGTCTTCGCGATATCGACCGCGGCCACGCCCACGCCGCCCGCGGCACCGAGCACGAGAACCCAGTCCCCCGGTTGCACCGGTGCGACAGTGCGAAGTGCGTAGTAGGCGGTCCGATACGTCACACCGAACGCAGCGGCTTCGGCATAGTCGACGCCGTCCGGAATCGTTGACAGCGAACGCGCGTCGACAACTGCCTGCTCTGCGAACGCGCCCACGAAGGCGGTGGCTGTCACGCGAGCGCCTGGCCGGTAGTCGACCCCTTCACCGACGGCCAGCACCTCACCGGCCATCTCACTACCTGGACTGAACGGTGGCGGCACCCTGACTTGGTACTTGCCTGCGATCAGCAGCACATCCGGAAAGTTGACCGCCGCCGCGCGGACCTTGATGACAACCTCACCGGGACCGGGTTTCAGGTCGGGCAGTTCATCGAGCACGAGATCTTCTGGATCGCCATATGCACGGCACACGATAGCCCTCATCGGTCCTCTTTCTCGTGCGCAAGGACGAGGCCTCGCGTTGCCGCGCTTATCCTTTCAGATCTGGCAGGACCTTGTCGGCGAAGAGCTTGAGTTGCTCGTAGACGAGTTCGTAGGGCATTCCACCCCAGCTGAAGTTCGCCAGCATTTCGTAGTCGCCGACCATTTCCTTGCGGATGCGATGGTGCTCCACCAGGTCCTCGGGCGTACCGATCATATTGCCCGAGATGTAATCACGGTAGGCCTTGTCGGGTCCCCCGGCGTCGGCGGCCGCCTGCCCCATGTATGCGTACGTGGAGTAAGACGGCAGCTCCTTGAAATGGTCGCTCATGAATTCGTAGTGATTGGCGACCGTCGCGAACATCTTGCTGAAGTAGCCGTCGGTGTACTCGGTGACACGCTGCTTGTCGTTGAAGCAACAGACGAAGTCGGAGATGATGAACGGCGGCGACGTCTTGCCGTGCAGCTCCTGGAACGTCTCGCGATAGTGGTTGATCTCCGGAATCGCATTTCGCCAGTCGCCTTGTGAGAAGCGCAATGCCTTCAAGCCGTATCTCGCCGCGACCTCTACCGAACTGGGTGACATCGTCACCATGATGGTTCTGTCCTTGAAGGACTTGAACGGACGCGGCCGGATCTCGGTGCGCGGGATCTTGTACCACTTGGTGTCTGCCTCGACGATGCCGGTTTCGATGCCCTCCATGATGATCAGCGCTGCCTCGTCGAACATCTCGCGGGAATCGGCCAATTCCACGCCGAAGGAGCGGAACTCACGGCGAGCAGCACCGCGGCCCATGCCCAGCAATAGTCGGCCCCCCGACAGAATGTCGAGCTCGATCGCTTGTTCCACGACGCGCAGCGGATTGTTCCAGGGCAGAATCACCGCAGCGGTGACCAGGTTGATCGTGCTGGTCTTGGCGGCTATATAGGCAAGCACCTGGAATGGGTCGGGGCAAGCCGCGTAGTCGGTGAAATGGTGTTCAACGGGTCCGACATAGTCGAAGCCCATCGCTTCCGCTTCGATGGCGAGCTTCGTGTCCTGCATGAAGGTTTCGACATCGGGGACTCCGTGGAGATTCTGGAAACCCAGATGCATGCCAACTTTCATACTTCGTCTCCCAGTCTCGTGGATGGCGCATTTCTCGAAGCGGATGCTTCAGGCTCAACTCGCCTCATGTTAGTCAGTTGCCTAATCCTGACGATACCCAGGTTGCCGCTCTCGAGGCAACCCCTTCTCAGGGGATCAGGCGTAGGCCTAATACGGCGCTCATCCCTGCTTCTTAGCGCGATGGCGAACGTCAGCAGTTGGCCGGCGAGAAGATCGAGCTGTTCTTGACCGACGACGAGCGGTCCCCCAGCGGTATCGGCGCCGACGTCCGCGGCCGCTTCCGCACTCGGAATCATGGTCGCTCCCGATCCTCTCCTCCGAGCGACGAAGGCCGATTAGTCAATCGACTAATCCAGACCATACGGCGTCGATGCGCCGGCTTCAAGCTCAATCAGCCCCGGAAATCACACGGGTGAGACCGGCTGCCATATCGGGGAGCCTCGTTGAGCGCGCATCGACGGGATGGCGCGGCCGTCGATATCGGTGACACCGTAGTCCGCGGCGACCTCGGCAGTGATGAACGTGCCACCGGAGCGGCTCATCAGATGCGGGTCGGAGGCCAGCGCGGCGATGACCCGGCCGGGAAACTCGGGCGAGGACCCCCCAGCGGGAAGGGTGGCTGCAGCGTTCTTCATTTCGGGATTGGCTTCCAGATTGCGTTGTGCCCGTTCGGTGTACGTGAGGCCTTGCCACAGCGACAGTGAGGCGACGTTATGGGGTTGGAGTTCGACGGCCATGTCGCGAGCCATTCGGTCGACCGCCGACTTGCACATGCCGAAAATGACACCGTAGGTGTAGGCCACGCCCGTGTATCCGGATGTGGCGACGACGAGTCCGGTTTGCGCGGGGACCATGAGCCGGGCCGCATGCCAGGCGGCGACGAAGTTCGAACGGACCCCAACGTCGACCATGCCCCAGTCACTCAAGGGCTTCTCCCAAAACGGTCTCGAATTCGTCAGGTCTTCGGGCAGGGCAAAGGCATTGTTGACCAGAATGTCGAGCCTTCCTTGCTCGCTCTTGACCTGGTCGAACAAGGCAGCGACCTGGTCGTCGTCGGAGTGGTCGACCTGGACGGCCACTCCGCGGCCACCACGACGATCGATTTCCGCCGCCGTCTCACCGACGGTGCCGGGAAGCTCATGGCCACCAGCTGCGACAGTCCGTCCTGTGACGTAGACGGTGGCGCCTTCCGCCCCAAGCGCTACAGCGATGCCCTTACCGATCCCCCGGGTGGCGCCGGTCACGACGGCGACTTGACCTGTCAGCGTTGCCATCCGGATCTCCGATCCTCTATCCGCCCTGCCGCGCACAGTAGCGAATGCATTCTCCGCTTCGTTAGGCACATGCATCATTGACCATCGGTCGCTTGCCTGGACCGCGCCCATCTCGGTATGTTGATGTTAGGCGCTTGACTAACCCAAGGAGATAATCATGACGGTCGTGGATCGGCTCTCGAGCGCTGACGGCCCGGCGTCGGGGACGTCGCTCTCGAGTGCGGCCCGAGACTTCGTCCCGCGGATCCGGGATCTCGCGCGCCAGATGGAGCTGAACCGTCGACTGGACGACGACCTCGTCGAGGACATGGAAGAGGCCGGCTTGTTTTCGGTGGTGGTGCCGAAACGCTGGGGTGGCGCCGGCCTGGGGCCGCACGAGCTCAACGAGGTGGTCGAGATCATCGCCACAGCGGACGTCTCGACGGCGTGGGTCACCGGCTTCTACAACTTCCACAACTGGTTCCTGTGCCGCTACCCACTCGAGGTCCAGGAGGAGCTTTTCGCCGACCGCGCATCGGTGCGCAGTGCGGCCATCCTGTCGTCGCCCGGGGTTGCCGAGCGGAGCGACGGAAAGCTGCGAGTGACCGGGCGCTGGGGTTACGCCACTGGAATCCTGCACGCATCACACGCTTTGGTGCCGGTGATGGTCGGCGACGAGATGTGCTGGGTGATTCTTCCTCGCGAGCAACTGGAGACCATCGACGACTGGGATGTTGCGGCGATGGCCGCGACCGGCAGCGTCACGATCGTGGCGAAAGACGCAGTGGTCCCGGCCAGCTGGGCCCTGCCCTTCGGCAAGATGATGTCGGCGACCGACCACGAGGGAACATTCCACGACGAGGAAGTCATGCGCATGCCGTTCTCGGCGTTGAAGTATGCGATCTCCTCGCTGTACGTAGGTGCGCTCGACGCCGCGGTCGAGATGACACGGGAGCGCCTCAACTCGGCATCGGGGGTTAACAGCCCGCCGCGAATTGAACGGCCGCTGGCCAGGGTGCGCTGGGTGAGCGCCTACCAGACGGCACGAATCATGCACCTGATGCGCGACGCCGCGACGGAAGAAGCCATCGGCATCGCCCGCCGCGGCACACCCCAGACACTCGAGGAGGAAGCGGCCGGTGGGCTGCACGGTGTGACCATCCTGCGAACGGTTCGCGAGACCTTGCGCGAGCTCGTCGACGGCAACGGATCCAGCGGGTACCGATCGGACAACCATTTGCGAAGAATGTCAGAGGACATCGCGATGATCTCGACGCATGCCGTGCACGGCGAGTACGACGTGATGATGGACCGGTATGCGCGGTGGCTGCTCGGGATGGGTCTCGCACCGGGTGACCCGGGTGCGCGAATGACATGAGCGGGCACGCGGTGGGCTACGTTGCAGACATGGCATCGACTCGGCCCAAAGTCGCTGAAGAGCCCGACGCACGAACGGCATTGCTCGACGCCGTCGAACGACTCATGCTCTCCGAGGGCTACGCCGCCGTGACATCGCGCCGGGTAGCGGCGGAGGCTGGTGTCAATCCCGGTCTCGTGTACTACTACTTCGGCCCGATGGACAATCTGTTCGTCGAGGTCTTCCGCCGTAGCGCCGCACGGATGCTCGGCCGACAGGCCGAAGCGCTCGCCTCTGACCAGCCACTGTGGGCGCTGTGGGACCTGATCCGCGACCAGACCAACTCTGCGCTCAACCTCGAGTTCCTCGCGCTCGGCAACCACCGCAAGGCGGTCATGGAAGAGATGAAGGACTTCTCGGTGCAGTTCCGCCGCGTCCAGTTCGACGGGCTGTCGCGGGTCTTGGCTTCCTACGACGTAGACACCGAGGCATGGCCGCCGGAAGCGGTGATGCTGTTCATGGACGGTGTCGCACGGTTCATGGGTGAGGAGCGCGCCTACGACCTGAACCTCGGTCACGACCAGGCAATCGGTGTGGTCGAACGGCTGATCGGCCAGTTCGAGGGAAGGCGCGCGAACAGGGAGGCGCCGGGCCCGTCGATGACATTGAAGTTCGGCCTGCTGTGGCCGTTCAGGAATCCCGCATCGGCGCATGTTGCCTGGGAGGAGTTCTACCGCTCACACCTGGATCTCGTGGCGCAGTCGGAAGAGATGGGATTCGACGAAGCGTGGCTCACCGAGCATCACTTCATCGACGACGGCTATTCTCCATCGCTGTTACCGATCGGAGCTGCCATCGCAGCGCGGACCAGTCGCCTTCGGATCGGAACGTTCCTGCTTCTGCTGCCGCTGCACAACCCCGTCCGTATCGCCGAGGACACCGCGACGCTCGACCTCATCTCCGCCGGCCGATTCGACCTGGGGGTGGGCCTGGGATACCGACCCGCCGAATTCGACGACCAGGGCATTCCGGCCCGCGAGCGTGCCGGACGGATGCAGGAAAGCCTCACAATCGTCCGGCGGCTGCTTTCCGGCGAAGCGGTTACCTTCGACGGGAAGTACAACAAGCTGCGCGACATCCGTATCTCCCCGCCTGCGCTGCAACGACCGCATCCTCCGATATGGGTCGGAGGGACGGCTCCGAAAGCCATCGAGCGCGCGGCCGCGATGGGCCTGCACTTCCTCAGCGGCGGACCCGGATCGGCTGCCATCTACGACGACGCGCTGGCCACCAACGGCTACGACCCCCACGACTTCAACGTCGCCGCCACCGTGCCCACCTATGTGGCGCCCACCCGAGAGCAGGCATGGGAGATTGCGGCCGAGCCGTTGCGCTACATGGCCGCCGGTTACTTGAAGTGGACCTCGGAGGCTAAGGGCACAGCTGCAGAGCAGGCGTTGCCGCCTGTCGACGAGATCGTCCGCAGGCAGTCGATGGATTTCTTCGGCGAGGACATGTTGGTCGGCACCCCGCACGACGTCATCGAGAAGATCGATGCCTACCGCTCACGCTCGCGACTGACACACCTGGTTTCCGGCATGGCTCTGCCTGGCATGCCGCCGCACCAGATTCGTTCGGGGATGGAGCTTTTCGCGCGGGAGGTCATTCCACACTTTCGCACGTCCTAGAGCCGAGTCTGCGCCTTCACGGATATCGCGGTGATGAGCGGCAAGTCGGCGGCGGTGACAAGGCCTGGTCGCGCCGCGACCACGGCGGGGATCGCGTTCACCGCGGGATTGGCGGTCGGGGCGGCGACATACTCCTCCGCGGCGCCTCCGAACACGGGCTCGTAGCGGACCCGGATGTTCGGCACGCCGCATATCTCCATCACGTAGCCGTGCTCGATCGGCCAGTCGGGTTCCATGGCATCCCCGAGACGCCACAGCAGTCCCATCTCGAGCAGCGGCTGTTCGCCCTTCATTCCCTGGAACATCGCCTTCATGCCGCACACCGTTCCCTCGGCGATCTCCATGTATCCGAGGTCAAGGTGCTTGGTGGCCACGCCGAGGGCGGGCGCGAACCGCACCTCGTCGAGCTCGGTGTGCAGCGCCGAGGCCATCATCTCGATGGCGTCTGCGAAGGCCGAAATCCGTTGCCGCATCATGTCGGTCAGTCCGGGTGTGTCCGGCGGCGACCCGAAGCCGAGCGCTCGCCACACATCTGGTGATTCGTATGGCGTACAGTCCACCGCCTCGTGAATCGAGATCCGTTCGATCTCGCGACATGCGGCTGCGGAGGTGAGCGCCACCACGCTCGCAAGTCCGGGATTGAGGCCCGAACCGTAGAGCGATACCCCACCTCGCTCGGCCGCCTGTTGTAGCCGCTTCACAGCGTCGTCACCAAGGCAGCGGCCGGTGATGAAGCCGGCCGTCGAAATGACGTTGATGCCTGCGTCGAGCAGACGCGCGATGTCGTCGACGTTCGGAAGCATCGGCATGTACAGCAGGACGTCGGGCCTCAGATCGATGATCGCGTCGATGTCGTCGGTCGCAGTAACGCCCAGCGGCGGCAGATCGCAAAGCTCGCCGACGTCCTTGCCGACCTTCTGTGCGCTCCACGCGTAACACCCGACCAGTTCGAGCTCCGGCTGCGCCAGCACCGCGCGTATCGCCGCACACCCACCTGTCCGGTCGTCCACTGCACGACGCGAACGGTCACGGCGCCTCGCAATCCAGGTCGATCAGATGAATGCGGGCAGCGAATCCCAGCCCCGCAACGCGGGCGAGGGCGCCATGCGGGCGTTGTCGACGTCGATCTCCCACTCGGGGAAGCGTTTGAGGATTTCTTCGAGAGCGATCCGACCCTCGAGCCGCGCCAAGGCGGAGCCAAGGCAGTAGTGCGCGCCGACCCCGAACGACAGGTGCTTGACGTATTCGCGGTGGATGTCGAAGCGGTCGCCGTCGGGGAACCGCCGGTCGTCGTGGTTGGCCGAGCCGATGAGGAACAACATGACGCTGCCCTCAGGAACCGTGTGGCCGTAGAACTCGACGTCCGCGTTGACGTAGCGGGCGAACTGCTGCGCCGGTGATTCGAGGCGCAACACCTCCTCGACAGCTTTGGGTATCAACGAAGGATTCTCGACGAGCTGGCGTCGCTGGTCCGGATGGTCGGCCAACGCCTTTCCGCTCCAACTGATGAGGTGACCCGTCGTCTCGGCACCGGCACTGGAGAGAAGCGTTGTGTACGTGAGCACTTCAGCACGCGTCAACTTGCGAAGAGTGCCATCGCCCTCCTCGATGCCGGCGTTCAACAAGTCGGTCATGAGGTCGTCCGACGGGTTCTGTGCGCGCCAGTCGATGTATTCGGCATAGCTCGAGCCGTCGGCGAAGCCTTCCTGAGGCTTGAGCCGCTCGCCCGGGGCCGTGCGCAGGCTGCGATCCGTTTCCTGACGGTGCGCCTCCTGATCGGTCTCCGGAATGCCGAGAAGCATTCCGATCGTTCGCATCGGCACCTGAGCGCCGAGGTCGGCCATGAAATCGAATCGATCCGATCCGACGACGGCATCAAGGCTGCGTGCGCAGAAATCGCGGATCTTGGGCTCCAACTCGGCGACCCTGCGCGGCGTGAACACTCCGTGCAGCACCTTCCGATGCCTCGTGTGGATGGGCGGGTCCTCGAAGATGAACATCCCGGGCGGCATCTGAATGTCGGCACGGATGAAGTCGAGTATCGCCCCGCGGCCAGAGATGAAGGTCTCGTTGTCGAGCAGGACGCGCTCCACGTCGTCGGCACGGCTGACGGCGTAGAAGTCGTGGGGCTCGTTGTAATAGAGCGGCGCCTCCTCCCGCAGCCGCCGATAAACCGGATACGGATCGGCGTCGATGCCGGTGTCGAACGGGTCGTAGTACACATCACTAGGACTCGCGACCGTCACGTTCGTTCTCCTTGAGCTTGCGCAGGCGGCGTCCCGGCCACCATAGTTAGTCGAGTGCCTAACCGAGACCATACCGAGGCGGTCATCGATGAAGCAAGACCGACAGGCCGACTATGCGTCTGACCAATGTTTACGATCCGTCCACGGGTGAAGTGAAGCCCGCAAACTTCAGCGGGTTCAGGATATTCCTTGTAGAGGCTGATCTTGTCGCCCTCGAAGCGAAAGACGGTGATGTAGGCGTTCCGGTACAGCTTGCCGGTTCCCCGCTGCGGGCATTCGCTGTGATACTCCGCGACCACAGCGTCGGCATCGCGCACGTCGTACCACTCGTCATACGTGAAGTTCATCCGCTCGAACATCAATGGAACGGAGTTGCGGAGCTGGTCGACGATGGCCGTTCTGCCCCGCGCGGGCGGTACTTCTTCCACGAAGGGAAGCACCATGACGGCATTTTCGGCGAGATGCTGCTCGACGCGGTCGAAGTCCAGATTGCCGATGCTGTCGAGGAAATCGCTTACCGTCGCGACTCGTCTACGAAAATCTGACTGCACGGCTCAGCTCCTTTCTCGCCAATGCGCCTACCGCGAAACGTCGGCGGCGAAGGCCTTGCGCTCGAGAAAGTCCTCGAGCGCAGCAACGCCCTCTTCCCTGCTGATGCCTGGTTCTTCGGCGCAGCCGAAACGGCTGTCCGGACCGAAGTAGTTGCCCCCGTTGATACTCATCCTCCCGGTTCTGACCCGACGTGCCACGGCAAGGGCGCGTTCATGGCCGCCGAACAGGGCCCCGGATTCCCCGCATACCGAGTTGTTCGCAATCCGCACGGCGTCATGGTCATCGTCGTAGGGGATGACGACCAGCACCGGTCCGGGCACCTCCTGGCGGGCGATCTCGCTACCCGGATCGACGCCGACGAGCATCGTGGGCTCGTAGAAGTAGCCGGGCCGCACCATATTGCCGCCGGTGACCACCGTCGCTCCTGCCGCTACAGCCCGCTTCACCCTGCCGTCGACCTCGTCGCGGGCCCGGTCACTGACCAGCGGTCCCATCCAGGTGCGAGGGTCGGCGGGATCGCCGTAACGCACGGCCCCGAGACTTTTCCCGACCAGGTCGACCATCTCGTCGTGGTGGTCGCGCGGGACCAAGAGCCTCGATATCGGCGCGCCTCCCTGCCCGGCATGCGAGGTGAACATGAAGGCGATCCTGGCGGCGCATGCGGAGAAGTCGGCGTCGTCGAGAACGATTGCGGCGGACTTTCTTTCCAGCCTCAGGGCGATGCGCTTGACCGTGCCGCTGGCCGCGGCCATGATTCGACGGCCCGCTGGGGCCGCACCGGTGAATGTCACCGCGTCTACATTTACGTTGGTCGCCAACGTGGCGTCGATCGCAGGGTCCAACGAGCTCACCACGTTGACAACGCCCGCCGGGATGTCGGTGCAGGTTTCGACCAATTCCCCGAGCGCGAGTGTGATCAGTGCGGTTTCGGGCGCACCTTTGAGCACCACTGTGCAGCCGGCTGCCAGCGCGGGACTCAGCGCCGCCAGCGCCAGTCGCATCGGATGGCTGGAAGCGATGACCGACGCCGCCACGCCTGCAGGCTCCTTTTCAACCCAGTGTCGATGGCAGACTCCCATGCTTTGGACCTCTCCGAGATCCTCAGTCATCGGGTAGGTCGTCAGCGAATCGGCGTAATAGCGGACCATGTCGATCGGCGCATCGAGGTACGGACCTTCGGTCAACCGCCGGGTAGCGCCTGTCTCGACGATTGTCAGCTGCCGCAGTTCCTCGCGGTGGTCGACGAGCGCCTCATGCAGCTGTTTCAGGCACTCGATGCGCAACTCGAGATTCGTCGACCACGCTGTGGTGTCGAAAGCGCGTCGCGCCGCCGCGATCGCCCGCTCGGCGTCGGCAGCGGTGCAGTCGGGTGCGTAGCCGACGATCTCGCCATTCGCGGGATTGACCGACGGCAACGTCTGGCCACTTGCGGCGCCATCCAAAGACCCATCAATAAGCATGCGTCTGTCGATGCGGCGCGCAGACACGCAATGCCGTGTTGCCCGCGCGTCAGGTGCGGGACGTGCTGCCGTCGCCTGTACTGGCATTAGGCCTCCTGCAGCAGTGCTGCGAGCCGTTATCTGGCACCCGCAGAGAAAAATAGTTGACTAGGTCTGTTATACACGATTAGCTTGGCTGAGCAGCCGCCGTCTGTAAAGAGGGTTGTCTGAACAAACCCCCTGCGAGTCAATGCAAGCCGTTCTTGCCGACAGCAGACAACACCACATTCGCAAAACAAGGAGAGCCGGATGGCGTGGGACTTCGAGACGGACGCCGAGTATCAGGTGCTGTTGAGCTGGGCGGATGAATTCGTCCGTGAGGAGGTCGAACCGCTGGACCTCGCATGGCCGGGCCAGGAGTTCGTACCGCTGAACGAGGCGCGACGCAAGGCGATCGACCCACTGAAGGATCAGGTGCGGAGCAAAGGGCTGTGGGCCACCCACCTCGGCCCTGAACTGGGTGGGCAGGGCTACGGTCAGCTCAAGCTGGCCCTGCTGAACGAAATCCTCGGGCGGTCCATGTGGGCACCGATCGTATTCGGCTGCCAGGCACCCGATACCGGCAACGCCGAGATTATTGCCCACTACGGCACCGATGAGCAGAAGCAGCGTTACTTGCAACCGCTGCTGGACGGCGAGTTGTTCTCCAGCTACTCGATGACCGAGCCGCAAGCCGGCGCTGACCCCACCCGCTTCCAGACACAGGCACACCGCGACGGTAGCGATTGGGTGATCAACGGCTGGAAGTTCTTCTCCTCCAACGCCAAGACGGCGTCATTCCTCATCGTGATGGTCGTCACCAACCCTGATGCCAGCCCCTATCAAGGCATGTCGATGTTCTTGGTGCCGACCGACACGCCCGGCGTCACGATCGTGCGCAACGTCGGGCTGTACGGCGAACCTGACAACGAAGGCTTTCATGCACTGATCCACTACGACAACGTGCGCGTACCCGCCGAGGCACTACTGGGCGGCGAGGGCCAGGCATTCGTCATCGCCCAGACCCGCCTCGGCGGCGGCCGGATCCACCACGCGATGCGCACCATCGGCCTGGCTCGTCAAGCTCTGGACATGATGTGCGAACGTGCGCTCAGCCGAGAAACCGCCGGTACTCGACTGTCCGACAAGCAGTTCGTGCAAGGCTTCATCGCCGACTCGTATGCCCAACTCCTGCAATTCCGGCTTTTCGTGCTTTACACCGCGTGGGAGATCGACAAGTACAACGACTACAAGAAAGTCCGCAAGGACATCGCCGCGGTAAAGGCGACGATGCCCACTGTGCTACACGACATCGCTTGGCGGGCAATGCAAGTACACGGTGCTCTCGGAGTCACCAATGAGATGCCGCTGTTCAAGATGATCCATGGCGCTGCGGCGATGGGCCTGGTCGACGGCCCGACCGAGGTGCACAAGACCACGGTGGCCAAGCAGGTGTTGCGCGACTATTCCCCCAGCGATGACCTGTGGCCCAGCGAGTGGATCCCGAAGAAGCGCGACGCCGCTCGCGCCAAGTTCGCTGAATACCTCGACCTGGAAGTCGGCAACCTTTGATCTTCGCCGGTGTCGGCTTCGGCCTACAGCCTCGACGCCATCAAAGAGACCGGCCACGGAAGCGCCTTGACCACATCGAGATACAACAAAGGAGCACAGCGTGACCGTTGAGGACGTCGTGAACGACGGAACCCGCAGGCAACCGCGGTTCGACGTCGACCGTCATACGGCCGAGTACCGGGAACAATTCGAGCAGATCGCCGCGGTGATGCACGACAAGTGCCCCATCGCCTGGAATGACACCTACGGCGGCTACTGGTGGGCCGGAGGCAGCGACGCCGTGTTCGAACTGGCACGGTGCCCGCACGTGTCGAATGAACATGACATCGACGGCACGCGGCGTGGCTATCAGGGCATCTCCATCCCGCTTCCGGCCGAGGCCGCGGGGGTCCGGGGCGGCATGCTGGAAATGGACGGCATGGAACATCGGACCTACCGCAGCGCACTCAACCCCTACATGTCACCGGCCGCCGTCAAGCGATGGGAGCCGTTCATCGACGATGTCGTGCGCGCCTGCCTCGATGAGAAGATCGAGGGCGGGCAGATCGACTTCGTCGACGACCTGGCCAATGTAGTGCCTGCCGTCCTCACGCTCGCAATGTTGGGCATTCCGCTTCGAAAGTGGGCGCTCTACAGCGAGCCGACGCACGCGTTCGTCTACACAACGCCGGACTCGCCTGATCGCCCGCGCATCATGCAGATGTACATGGAGATGGGCATCGACATGATGAACAACCTTGCTGAGATCCGGGAGAACCCTCGGCCCGGCATCATCGAGGCGTTGACCCGAGTGCGCGTCGATGGCGAAGCGCCGCCCGATATGGAACTGCTGGGCATGCTCAATCTGCTGATCGGAGGTGGGTTCGACACCACGACCGCGCTGACCGCGCATTCCCTGGAGTGGCTGTCGGAGCATCCGGACGAACGAGCAAGGCTGATCCGCGAACAGGACGCCCTGCTTGACTCGGCGACCGAGGAGTTCCTGCGCTTCTACACTCCGGCCCCGGGTGACGGGCGGACGATGGACACCGACATCGAGATCGAAGGTACTGATTTCAAAGAGGGCGACCGGCTGTACATATCGTGGTCGATCGCCAACAGGGACCCCGAGTTGTTCCCGGAGCCAGATCGAATCATTCTGGACCGCAAGCAGAATCGTCACTTCGCCTTCGGCCTGGGCGTGCACCGGTGCATCGGCTCAAACCTCGCCCGCGTGGTATTCAAGTCGATGCTGACCGCGGTGTTGGACCGAATGCCGGACTACCGGTGCGACCCCGCCGGCACTGTCCACTACGACACCATCGGCATCATCCAGGGCATGCGACAGTTGCCTGCGACGTTCAGTCCGGGACGCAAACTGGGTGCGGGCCTGAATGAGACGCTGGACAAGTTGCAGCGAGCATGCGACGAGCAAGGGCTCGCCAGACCCATCACCCAGTTCAAGGGGCAGGCCCACATCGACGGCTGACAACGGAGAGGGCGCCGTAGTCCAGGCTCTCGATCTCGACGGCCTGCTCCGGCCGTATTGCATCGCGCACCCACGCGCCGAACCGGCCCAGGTCCGGTTTCGGCGGAGACGGGTTGGTCACGTCTGCCCTTCGGTCTGTTTCGCGAACTCGCCGAAGCTCGCGAACGCTTTGTGCTGGTGGCGACTGAGGGCCTGGATGGACACGTCGTGCCCTTCAGACGCCTTGCGCAGGGCACCGACAGTGGCCTGCTCGCGGGTGATGTGGGTGAACGGGTCGAAGCTGTACCAGCGCATCGCATTGAGGTGGGTGATCTTGTCGATCTCGTTGTCGGCCACGTTGTTCGCGGCGAGTACCCGGCCAAGCTCCTCAGGCGCGCCAGGCCACATCGAATCGGAGTGCGGGTAGTCGGCTTCCCAGCAGATGTTGTCGACGCCGATGTCGTGGCGCAGCGCCACTCCCACCGGGTCGGAGATGAAACAGGTCAAGAAGTGCTCCCGGAACACCTCGCTGGGTCGCTTGCCGCCGAAGTCCTGACCTGTCCACGTCGAATGCATCTGGTAGGTGCGGTCGGCACGCTCCAAGAAGTACGGGATCCACCCGGTACCGCCCTCGCTCAGGGCGATCTTGAGGTCCGGGTAGTTCTTGATCGGCTTGGACCACAACAGATCCGCGGCAGCCTGCACGATGTTCATGGGCTGCAACGTGATCATCACGTCCGGTGGCGCATCGGGTGCAGTGATGGCCAACTTACCCGACGAGCCGATGTGCACATTCATTACAGTGTCCGTGTCACAGAGCGCCCGCCAGAGCGGGTTCCAGTACTCGTCGTGGAAGCTGGGAAATCCCATGGCGGCCGGGTTTTCACTGAATGTCAGTGCGTGGACGCCTTTCTCGGCTACTCGCCGCACTTCGGCAGCGCATGCTTCGGCGTCCCAGATCACCGGCAGCGCCATCGGAATGAACCTGGCCGGATACGCCCCACACCATTCGTCGATGTGCCAATCGTTGTAGGCCTGCACGAGCGCCAGCGAAAACTCGTGATCCTCGGTTGCGAACAACCGCCCGGCGAAACCGCAGAAGGACGGGAAATTGATCGACGCCAGGATCCCTCCTGCGTTCATATCCTTGACTCGCTCGTCGACGTTGTAACAGCCTGGTCGGATCTCGTCCAGGCCCTGTGGCTCGAGTCCGTACTCCTCCTTGGGCCGCCCGGCGACAGCATTGAGCGCCACATTGGGGATGACCACGTCACGAAACTGCCAAGTGTCCGAACCATCAGGGTTGTGCACCAGTCGCGGAGCATCGTTCAAGTACTTGCTCGACAAGTGGTTCTTGAACATGTCCGGTGGCTCGACGATGTGGTCGTCGACACTGATCAAGATCATGTCGTTGATGTGCATGGGTTTTTCCTCCCGAGGATGAGGGCAGTCCTGCACGCACCGTGGCATCGTGCAATCACGTGGCCTCGCTAGTCGATCTGTGCTGTCTCCTTGCGCTCGGTGATTGGCCGGGCGAGTTCCTGTTCGTCGCAGATCTTTTGGAGTCTGTCCAAGGTTTCGGTTAGACCTGGCCCCAGCGGCTTGCCGGGCGTGAACGTGGCAGGCAGATGACGCATACCCTGTATGACCCCGATGGTTTCGTAGTGCACAGTGCCTTCGGGATCGCAGACATAGTCGGGCAACCGGTCCAGAACTGCGGTCAGCATCGACTTGAACACCATACGGCCCAGATTGGAGCCGACACAGCGATGGATGCCGAGCCCGAAACCGAAATGCCGATTGCCTTTACGGTCGAGGATGATGTTGTTGGGCTCGGGGAACACCGAGGAATCGCGATTGGCCATCGACCACGAGATGTAGAGCCGCTCACCCTCGCGGAACTGTATTCCATTGATTTCGACGTCCTCCAAGAATGTCCGCCCGTCGCCCGGGGCAGGCGTGAAGAACCGCAGGAACTCCTCGGTGGCCGAATCCAGCAGCGTCTCGCGCTCGTCGATCAACCGCTGCCGCTGATCGGGATGCTCACCTAGCCACTCCAGCGAATGAGCCGTCAACGCGGTCGTGGTATCGAAGCCGCCCCCGATCAACAACGTCAGCATCCCCAAGATCTCCATATCTGGAGCGGGTTCACCATCGATACGCAGCTTGACCAGCCCGTCGATGATTCCAGGGTGAGGCTTGTCGCGAATCTCGGCGACGTTGGCAAGGAGGGCCATCGCCATCTGCTGGTTCTGCTCGATCACCGTTTCCATCTCCGGAGAATCCTCCGGGGTATAGACCAAGGCATGCGTGGGCTCGCAGTAGACCGGCCAGTCCTTCAACCGAATGCCAAGCATCGCAAGCGTTATCACGGCCGGAGCGATGTTAGCGAGATCGTCGACGAAATCCATCCGCCCCGACTCGATTTTGTCGTCGATACTCGCCCGCACCACTTCGTCGATGAACGGCTCCCACCGCTTCACTGCGGCCGGTGACAAGTACGGGTTGAGCACGCCTCGATAGATTCGATGGTCGGGCGGATCCATCTCCAGAATCCCGGCCCGGATGGGAATGGGTTTGGCCGGGATCGTGATCCCCTGATAGCCCCGACGTTCGTTGTTCACATCGTGGTCGTTGGATATGTGGGGACACCTGGCGAGTTCGAACACCGCCTCGCTGCTGCTGGCCACCCAGTGGCCGCCGTGGGTCTCCGACCACGCCACCGGACACTTCTGGTGCAGTTCCTCGGTAATAGCCTCATAATTGAGCCGATACTCAGGCGTATGCCGGTCGAAGTGGTACCGGTACTTGCCTTTACGATCGCTGTGCGCCGTAGTGATGCCGTCGCTCACGACACTGCCTTCCTGACCTCTTGAGGGCCGACGCCATTTCCTGGCGATTGGTTGTGGGATTCATCGACGAGGATCGCCTGCTCCGGACAGGACAGCACCGCTTCGCGCACCGCGCCTTCCTGATCTTCGGGCACAATTTCGCAGACCGGCGACGACGTGCCATCAATGTCACTGAGCGCGAACATCTCCGGGGCGATCATCGCGCACAACGTGTGCCCCTGACAGCGCAGCGGGTCAACTCGAACCTTCACGGTTTTCCTTCAAGTCCGATGCTCAACATGAGACCGATGTGAGTCGAGATGCAGGGCACTGCGCTCGCCGCTCGGCGATGTACCCATATGGGTCGACGATCAACTCCGGATCAGAAAGGAACTCCATGGTGTTGAACTCGCTCATGGGCGGCCTCCTCTGGAGTCTTCGACCCCCGCGATGGTGACAAGTGACGTAGTGAGAGTAAGCTCTCAATTGAGAGTTGGCTAGCACTTAGCGCGAATTTCGTTCGCAGTCAGAGCTGTGACCGACGTGAGGGGTAGCGGATGCGCGATCATGGCAGCGTGAACACCAGCCAGCGTCGATCCGATGCCTTCGCGAACATCGCCCGGATCGTCGCTGCGGCGCGGCGGGTGTTCGCACGCGAGGGAGCGTCGGCGACCCTCAGTCAAGTCGCTGCCGAGGCCGGCGTCTCCGACGCCACGCTGTATCGCCATTTTCCCAACCGGCAGGCCCTGGCCGCCGCGGTCTACGAGGATGTCTTCAACTCTGAAGTCACGCCCGCCGTCCTTGCACTGTCCGAGTCGCCGCCTGAGGCTTACATCGACGCCTTGGCACAGCTGGAAGATGTGATGTCCGCGCAGCGGCCGCTGCTCGCCTCGCTCGACGACCTCGCCAGCCTCACTGCGGAGATGATTCTCCGCGACCGTGAGCTCTTCGAGGATGTTCTCATGCACGCCCAGGCCAGAGGCAACTTGCGAACCGATCTCACCGCCGACGAAGTCGCTACCTTCGTAGCGATGATCACCACCGCATCTGTCGCAATGAACCATCCCGCGCCGCAGCGTCGTCGATACCTGGGTCTTATGGTCGATGCTCTGAGTCCGGTTGCCGCCCAGGATTCCGCGAAACGCAGACGCACGGCCGGGGCATCGAAGACCCGCCGAAGGGCCGCGAAGTAAGACCCACATTTTTTGTTGCAATGTGCTAGTTGACGGCCGGTATCACTCTGTCCGCGAACAGCTGTGCGTATTCGATGAAGCGCGCCGCGGGTAGGCCGGGCGGTCGCATCATCATGTAGTGCTCGACGCGCATCCGTTCCTTCAGGGCCGTGAAGTAGGTGACTGCCTGCTCGGGGGTCAGGATCTGCAGGATGCCGCTTCGCTTGAAGGCGTCGAGCCCCATCGGGTCCATCGCGCGATCCATCCCGAGTGCGTTGTCCTCGTTGATCCATGTGCCGTAGCACGAGTAGACGTGGTGGTAGTAGGGCGCAAGTTCTTCCATGGCCCTTTCGGGGTCCTCGGCGACGGTCAAGAACAGGCCGGGAATTCGAATGGCCGCCTGCGCCGGGTCCTTACCGTGTTGTTTCCACTTCTCTGAGTAGAGATCCCAGAGTTCTTCGTTGCCGAAGTAGCCGTCTGCATACTCAGCCACCCTCTCCATCGCCTTCTCCGCGAAACCGCCTATGTAAAGCGGCATCGTTCGGCGCAGAGGCAACGGCATGATCCTCGCGTCCGTCAGGGTGTAGTGCTTACCGGTGAAGTTCACCGTCTCGCCTGCCCACAGCGCGCGAACTATCGGGAGGAATTCGTCAAAGCGGCTGCCCCGCTTGCCGAAGTCCTCACCCTGCATCTGGTACTCGCGTCGGCGATAACCAATGGCGACGGCCGTCTCGACGCGGCCGTTGGACAGGATGTCGAGAACGGCGCATTCCTCGGCGAAGCGCACCGGGTGATACAGCGGCGCTATCGCGACCGCCGCGCCGATGCGAATGCTCGTGGTCCGTGCCGCCATCGCCGCCAGCGCGAGGTTGGGCGTCGGCATGTATCCGTCGTCGGCGCCGTGATGCTCCGGAACCCAGGCGCCACGGAAGCCGGCGGTCTCGCTCCACGCGACTACGTCGAGTGTTTCCTCATAGACCGTGTCCCATGGGCGACGCCACTGTTCGGGATTTCGGAAATCGTAGAGGTAGCCAAAGCTCAAAGTGGTGGGAATGTCCATCAGACCGCCTCTTTCACTTGATGTACGGCTGTGTCGGGCAACATCTGGGCGTACCTCGTCACCGGACGGTCAAATCACGCGCGACTCATGACCCACCCAGTACCGATCACGCAGCAGCCGCTTGTAGAGCTTGCCGTTGGGGTCACGGGGGAGGTCGTCGACGAAGTCGACGGTACGGGGGCACTTGTAGGTCGCCACCTCGGCGCGGCAGTAGGCGATGAGATCCGATTCCAGAACCGAATCGGGCTCGACGCAGTCGGCCAGTTGCACAACCGCTTTGACCGCTTCGCCCATCTCGCTCGTCGGGCACGCCGATGACCGCCACGTCGGCAACGGCTGGGTGACCGGCGAGCACGTTCTCGGTCTCTTGAGGGT
The DNA here is from genome assembly GCA_963813275.1 of uncultured Actinomycetota bacterium. GTDB lineage: Bacteria > Actinomycetota > Actinomycetes > Mycobacteriales > Mycobacteriaceae > Mycobacterium. The sequence continues at coordinate 3,228,600 of CAWEYH010000014.1, forward strand.
AGATGTTCACGCCGCCCGAGATGATCATGTACGCCGCACGATCGGTGAGGTAGAGGTAGCCGTCCTCGTCCAGATATCCCATGTCCCCAAGCGTGCGCCAGCCCTTGTCGTTGGTGACCGACGCAGTCTTGTCAGAATCATTGTGGTATTCGAACGGTCGCCCACCCGCGAAGTACACCACCCCGATTTCGCCTGGACCCAACTCGTCACCGTCCTGGCCGAGGATGTGGCATTCCTCGAAGGGCCGCCCCACCGAACCCGGATGGGCCAACCATTCCTCCGCCGATATGTAGGTGGCGCCGAGGTCCTCTGTGCCCGAGTAGTACTCGTGAATGATCGGGCCCCACCACTCGAGCATCTGCCGCTTCACCGTGACCGGGCACGGCGCAGCGGTATGCAGGACCCTACGCAGGCTTGACAGGTCGTATCGCTCACGGTCGGCGCGGGGCAACCGAAGCAGGCGGACGAACATCGTGGGCACGAACTGAGCGTCCGTGACCCGGTAGCGCTCGATGAGTTCAAGGCACGCGCGAGGATCGAACTTCTCCATCACGACGACCGTCGCGCCCACCCGGTGCCACGACATCGAACCCACCAGCGGCGCAGAGTGATACAGCGGCGCCGGGCAGAGGTATACGGCACCGGGACGGCCATCCCCCTCGGTGAGACTCACAGCGATCTGGGAAGGCACCGATGTCGGGTCACCGAATACCTTGCGGGGCAACGGCTTACGTACGCCCTTCGGACGCCCGGTGGTCCCCGACGAGTACAGCATCTCACGTCCCTCGCACTCGTCGTCGAGCCGAGCCGAGGACTGCGCCGCCAGCACATCGTCGTAGCGTTCGAAGCCGTCGAATTCGCCGTCAACCGATACCCGTACCGGTGTGTGAGACAGGTCAAGCCGCAGCACAACGTCTTTCAGAGCCGCGCTGGAGACCAGAGCCGTCGCGCCGCTGTCGTCGAGCACGTGTTGGACCTCGCCCGGTCGCAGGTGACTGTTGATCGCGGTGTAGTAGAGGCCCGCGCGCTGCGCTGCCCATGCGACCTCGAGGAAGGCGCGGTCGTTGCCCATCAGAATGGCAAGGTGGTCGCCGACCTTCAGACCACGCGATCGAAGGGCCCGAGCGAACCTCCTCGACCGCTCGTCCAGTTTGCCATAGGTCACCGTCTCGCCGTCAGAAGCCATGATGATCGCTGGCGTATCCGGTGTGCGGGCAGCATGCCAACCCGGCGACATGACGGCGGGCTGCTGGTTCGGCATCGCAGATCGTCGCAATCTCAGGTGACCGCGCCGGCGGTTTTCAGTTCGATGATCCGATCCCAATCCAAGCCGAGTTCCTCGAGAATCTCCTCGGTGTGTTCGGCGAATCTCGGTGCGCGGCCAGAATGCACCGCAGTGACGTCGAACTGCACCGGGTTGGTCACCAAGTCGACTTCGCCTGCCGAGACGATGTACTCGTTCGCCCGCACCTGGCAGTCCTCAGCGACTTGCAGGGTGTCCTGAACCGGCGCCCACGGCCCGGCCAGCGTCGAGAAGCGCTGCGACCACTCGGCGAGCGTACGCGTGGCCATCGTCTTGGTGAGTATCTCCACCGCCTCGGCAGTGTTGGCTGCCATCTGCTCCTTGGTGGCGAACCGAGGATCGTCGGCGAGTTCGGGTAGGTCGAGGTGCATACAGACATCCGGCCAGAACTTCGTCGGCTGCATCATCACGAACGAGATGTATCGGTCATCGGCAGTGGCGTAGAGCCCCACCAGCGGATTGACCGGGGACGTGTTTGCGTCGGGCGGCGGGACCACCAGCCGCTCGCCGAGGTACTTGGTGAGCGCAATCGTGTGGCCCATTGCCCACACCCCACTGCCAAGGAGTGAGACGTCGAGCACTGACGGCTCACCGGTGCGCTCACGTTTGAGCAGCGCCGCCGCGACCCCGCCCGCTAGGTTCGTGCCGGAGATCGTGTCTCCATACGCGGGCCCGGGCAGCCCGATCATTCCTCGCACGCCCGGTGGTGTGACGGTGGCGGCGGCACCGGCCCGGCACCAGAACGCGGTCATGTCATAGCCGCCCTTGTCCGACTCCGGCCCGCGCGGGCCCAGCGCACTGCCCCTGGCGTAGATGATCCCCGGGTTCACTGCGCGGATATCGTCGACGTCGATACCGAACTTCGCACGTGCCTCGGGCAGAAAGCTCGTCAAGAACACGTCGGAGCGTCTGGCAAGTTCGTAGAGCACTTCCCTGCCCTCTGGCACCGACACATCCAACCCGATGCTGCGCTTGCCGCGATTGGCGTTCTCGACGTTGGGATTCGGGTCGCCCTCGACGACCAGAGTGCCGATCTGGCGCAAGCCGCGCTGGGGGTCGCCCGTCACGGCGTGCTCCACCTTCACGACTTCGGCCCCCCATTCGGCCAGCACGGCCCCGGCAGCGGGAACGAACCCGTACATGGCGACTTCGAGGACCCGAATTCCCTCGAGCGGCTTCACGCCGTGGCCTCTCCACTTTGCGCAGGCGGCACGTCCACCACTTCTGCGAAGGTCTTGCGCTCCAGGAACTCCTCGAGTCCCGCCACACCCAACTCACCGGTGGCAGGGTTGTAGGAAGGAAAGGTCTGCTCACGTTCGGCTGCGACCAGACGCCCGTCGATCAGCATCCGCCGGTCGACCGATAAGCCAGATGAGCGAGCTTTGCCCTCTACTGTTTGGGTGTCCGTTGGCATCGAGTCTCCCGTGATCATGAACAGTGCACGGCGGTCACGCCGCCAGAATGGCGACCACGACGATAACACGTAAATAGTTGACTCGGTCGTCTGTTGACGATTACCTTGGTTTGAGACGAAGAGGTCCGAAGGGAGCACTGTTGAAGGTTCGGGTTGACCCAGATCGGTGCCAGGGACACACGTTGTGCGCCATGATCGCGCCGGAAATGTTCCGGCTCAGTGAGGTCGACGGTTGCGCGTCGGCCGTGTCCGAGTCGGTCCGGGCCGATCACCAGGAGCTGGTGCGAGAAGCTGCCCAATCGTGCCCGGAACAAGCGATCCTCGTCGAGGACACAGAGGAGCACTCGTTGCGGGCAGCGCCTGACCAAGAGCCAAGCGAGACAACGCTTTGAGGGGCTCAATGCGATCGGCGCCGAGCGACTTCGCTTCGGCCGGCACTGCCGAGCACTAGACTCAGCACAGAAAGACACAACCATGGCCGCGACTCATACCCGGGAACGAGTTCCACCCGCCGAACAAATCGCCGTTCGGTGCGTCGACTCCGACGTGCATCCGGTGCCCCGCAGCGGTGAGCTGACGCAGTACATCCCCGAGCCGTGGCGCAGCGAGTACTTCCTCTCGCACAAGCGGGGCGAGCAGATCTACTACGACGCACCCGATTACGCGCATGCCTATGCGATGCGGACCGACACGTTCCCTGCCGACGGCGAGTTCGCTGGCAGTGATCCTGATCTGGCGTTCCGTCAGATCGTCATGGAGGCGGGCGCCGACATCGCCATCTTGGAACCCATCCACGGATCGTGCCGCCTTCCGGAGGCGACGGCGGCAATCTGCTACGCCAACAACACATGGCAGGCCAACCACTGGCTCGATGGCCACAACAACTGGCACGGGCGCTGGCGCGGATCGATCTGCGTGGCCATCGAGGAACCTCGAGGTGCCGCCCGCGAGATCGAACGCTGGGCCGGACACCCGCACATGGCACAGATCCTCATCAACGCCGAGCCGCGCCCGTCATGGGGCGACCCCAAATACGACCCGATCTGGGAAGCAGCCACCAAGCACGACATCACGGTGAGCTGCCACCTGGGCCGCGGCCACCACGAGGAACTTCCCATTCCGCCGGTCGGATTCCCCAGCTACAACCACGATTTCATGGTCACCTACTCACTGCTGGCGGCCAACCAGGTGATGAGCCTGATCTTCGACGGCGTCTTCGACCGCTTCCCCACCCTGCGAATCGTGTTCATCGAGCACGCCTTCACCTGGATCCTGCCGCTGATGTGGCGGATGGACGCCATCTACCAGGCCCGCAAATCCTGGGTGGACATCAAGCGCAAGCCGTCCGAGTACGTCAAGGACCACATCAAGTTCACCACCCAACCGCTGGACTACCCCGAGGACAAGACGGAGTTGACGCGGGCATTCGAGTGGATGGAGTGCGAGAAGATCCTGCTCTTCAGCTCCGACTACCCGCACTGGACCTTCGACGACCCCCGCTGGCTGGTCAAGCACCTGCCCGAGCACGCCCGTGAGGCCGTCATGTTCCGCAACGGCATCGCCACCTACCACCTGCCCGACACGGTCCCGGCCCTCGAAGGCCAGACACGCGTCTTCTGAGTCGCAGAGTTCGGCCATCTGTCTCGTGACCAGGACGCGGGCAAGCACCGACATTTGAATATAGTTGACTCGGTAGACTATCTAAGGTTAGCTCGACCGGAAGAGCGGTTCGGTGAGGAGTGCGGTGACTCAGATGGAGGAGAGGGTGTTCGACGACCCTCGCCCGCTACCGGCGCCCGATGACATCTCCGATTTCTTCTGGGATGCGGCCGCCGACCATCGACTCGTCTTGCAGCGCTGCCGTTCCTGCACGAAATTGCAGTACCCGCCCGAGGTGTGTTGCGTTCACTGCCAGGCTGAAGACTTCGAACTGGCGGAGACCACCGGCCGAGGCCGGATCTACTCCTACGCGGTGGTGAACCGGCCTTTGCACGCCGGCTTCGTCGACTCGCTCCCCTACATCGTCGTCTTCGTCGAATTGGACGACCAGCCCGGGCTGCGGGTCATCACCAACCTCGTCGATGTCCCACCCGGAACAACGCTTTCGTGTGGCATGCCGGTCGAGGTGACCTTCGAAGACCGGGGCGTCGCAACGTTGCCGCAGTTCCGGCTATCCGGGACAGTGTCATGAGCTCGCTGACCCGTTCGGTGGCGATTGCCGGTGTCGGCTACTCGGAGCTGACTCGGAAAGGGGATCCAAATCCGAACTCGCTTTCGATAGCCGCGGCCAATGCGGCGCTGTCCGATGCCGGGCTGCGCGCAGTGGACGTCGACGGGATCTTCGAGTACAAGTTCGGCCCGGAATCGCCTGGGGCTCAAGACATGGCGCGGCTGCTCGGCATACCCGACCTCGCAGCCTTCGCCGACATCATGGCCTCCAACCCGTCGGGGCTGGCCGGCCCCCTGGCCGGAGTGATGGCCGTCGCGTCCGGCGTGTGTGAAACGGTGCTCGTCTTCCGATGCCTGACCCGCACCGCAGGCCACCAGGGTGGTGTGGCCGGCGGCCCCGACACCGTGGGTGGACGCGACCAATTCCTCACTCCCTACGGCTATCTCGGCGGAATACTGGTGAACCTCGCCTTGAAGAAGCGCCGTTGGATGGATGCGTACGACCGCCCCGAGGACGACTTCGGTCGCATCGCCGTCAACGCGCGGCGGTGGTCTTCGCTCAACCCGCGCGCCGTGCTGCGTGACGAGATGACGATGGATGACTACCTGTCCTCACGGATGGTCATCGATCCCCTGCGCGTGCTCGACTGCGACTACCCGGTCAATGGCGCAGTGGCCACGGTGATCACCACCGCAGAACGCGCAGCCGACCTGCGTCAGCCCGCCGTGATTGTCGATGCGATGACCTACGCCACCGGCAGGGGCGCGGACTGGGTGTTCGACGTCGACTTCCTCTACGGAGGCATGTTCGAGTGCGCTGAGCGCCTGTGGCAGAGGTCCTCTTTGACATTGAACGACGTGGATGTCGCTCAGCTCTACGACGGCTTCACGCCGGTGACCGTTGCGTGGATCGAAGCGCTCGGTGCGTGCGCGCGCGGCGAGTTCGGCGACTGGGTGGGTGACGGCAGCCGCCTGGGCCCCGGCGGTGATTTCCCGCTCAACACCGCTGGAGGACAGCTCGCGGAGGGACGCCTGCACGGCATCGGCTTTCTCAACGAGGCCGTGCTGCAGCTCCGGGGCCAGTGCGACGACCGGCAGGTTCCCGGCGCGCGAGTGGCGCTCGTCGCGAGTGGCTTGTACCCGCAGTGCGGGGCGATGGTATTGACTGCGGTATGACCGAACGCACCCAGTCGACACCGAAACGCGACGCCGTCGCGCCGATCCAACGGGACGGCAACGATATCGCCTGGCGGGCGCTGCCGCGGCGCAACACCCAGAAGGTCTCCCACCTGTTGGCCGGAGACCTGCGGCGCCAGATCCTCACCGGCCAGCTCGCTGCCGATCAGCAGCTGCCGCCGGAGGCCGATCTCACCGCGCAATTGCAGATCTCCCGTGAGACGCTGCGCGAGGCGCTCAGGATCCTCGAATCCCAGCAGCTCGTCGAGATCAAGCGTGGCCGCGGCGGCGGTGCCGTTGTCCGCCGACCCGGGCTCGACGCGGTGGCCCGATATGTGGCGCTGCTGCTGCAGTTGCGCAGGACCACGCTTGCCCATCTCGAGGAGGCCCGCTCCGTCATCGAACCGCCCGCCGCCGAACTGCTCGCGGCCGGGGCCGGGGCCGACGATCTCGATGCCCTCGTCGCCCTTCATGACGCCGAGCGTGCGGCCCACGACCCGCTCTCCTTCGTCACCGCGATGTCAGCGTTCGACCAGGCTGTCATCGAACTCTCCGGCAACCGGACCCTCGCGGTCATCGGGGGTGTGTTTCGGGACATCTACGCCGGGCAGGTCTATTTGTCCATCGGTGACAACGACGCGGCGTCGGCCGAACGGATCGCACGGCGAGTGGTGGTCAGCCACAGCGCCTTCCTCGACGCTGCCCGGCGCCAGGACGCCTCGCTGGCCCAAAATACTTGGAGCGATTACCTTTTCACCACAAGCAGGATGCTGGTCAGCCGCAACCTGAGCCGACAGCCGATCGACGTCGCCCCGCTCTGGCGCGCCCAGGCCGGCCAGGCAAACGGCGAGTCGACACCCCGGCGAGCGTCGGTCATGGCCACCGAGATACGGGCCCGCATCGCTGTGGGAGACCTCACCGAGGGTGACCGTCTGCCGCCACTGGCTGACCTCGCCGAGGAATTCGGCATCTCGCGACCGACGTTGCGTGAGGCACTCCGCATCTTGGAGATGGAGTTTCTGCTCGACCTGCGCACCGGGGACCGGGGTGGCGCCATGATCCGGACGCCCTCCACCCGTGTCGCCGCCCAGCTGGCCGGCATAGTCCTTGAGGCACGGGCTATTACGCTCGCCGACTTCCACCGCGCGCTCCGGCTCATCGAGCCGTCGATCATGGGCCTCGTCGCCTCGCGGATCGGAGCCAAGCAGCTCGATGTCCTGAGCACCATGAACGCCGAGTTGGCCGCCGCCGTCGAGGACACCGCGCGGTTCGTCACGACCTACCGAGAGGCGGAGAAGGTCGCGTTCTCCGCAGTCAAGAACCCGGCCCTTACCGTCATCGCCGAAATCTTGCACTGGGTTCGCATCGGTGTCGAGCCTGCCATCACCGCGGACGTCAAGGGCCTGCCGTGGGTGGCCAAGACCAACCGTAGGGCTCAAGTCCTCTTTTCTCAGTTCGTGTCGGCCGCAGCCGAACACGACTCCGCTCGGGCTACCGAGGTCTGGGCGGAAAGCGTTACGGCCAATGCGGTTTGGGCCGAGGAGTCGGAATTCAGTAAGCGATTGATGCTCGACCTGATGGGTTGACCTAACCGCTCGGCAAGACGGCGCCGGGCGTGCAGGCGGAAACGAGGAGAAACGATGAACGTCGACGATCTGATCTTGGTGAGCGTGGACGATCATGTGATCGAGCCTGCGCATATGTTCGAAGGCCGGGTGCCGAAGAAGTACGAGGACAAGGCCCCTCGCTTCGTCAAACGCGACGACGGCACGATGGCGTGGCGATACGACGGCCAGGAAATTCTCAATACGGCGCTCAACGCGGTGGCGGGCCGCCCCCCAACGGAATTCGGCATGGAGCCCACCTGCATCGAGGAGATCCGGCCGGGCTGCTACGACATCGATCACCGAGTCAAGGACATGAACGCCAACGGTGTGCTCGGGTCGATGTGCTTTCCCTCGTTTCCCCGCTTCTGCGGCCAGTTGTTCATGGAAACCGCCGACAAGGACCAAGCCGCCGCGATGGTGCGTGCCTACAACGACTGGCACATCGACGAATGGGCAGGCACACACCCGGGACGGATCATTCCCCTTGCCCTGCCGATGATGTGGGATCCCGAGCTCACCGCTGCCGAGGTGCGGCGCGTCGCCGCCAAGGGCTGTCATGCGGTGACGTTCTCCTCCAGCCCCTACGATTTGGGACTGCCGAGCATCTACCAGGAGCACTGGGACCCGTTCTGGCAGGCATGCGCCGAGGAGGGCACCGTCGTCTGTATGCATCTCGGGTCGAATTCCGCCCCTGCGATGACATCGCCGGATGCACCGATAGAACTTGTCTATACCCTGTCCCCCGTCGGTCTGTTCTCCGCTGCCGCAGACCTCCTGTGGAGTCCCGTCTTCCGCAAATTCCCGTCGCTGCGTGTCGCGCTGTCCGAGGGGGGTACCGGTTGGCTGCCGTATTTCTGCGAGCGGGTCGACTACATCTACCGGCATACCCACCATTGGAGCGGCACCGATCTGGGTGATCGACTGCCGTCCGAGATCTTCAAAGAACACGTGATCCTGTGCTTCATCGATGATCTCGTCGGCATCGAGACCCGGCACCACCTCAACATCGACAACATCACGTGGGAGTGCGACTACCCGCACTCCGACAGCACCTGGCCGTACGCGCCGGAGGTGTTGATGAAGTCGCTGGGCGGCGTGCCGGACGATGAGATCAACAAGATCACCCATCTCAACGCCATGCGGCATTTCCAGTACGACCCGTTCGCGCACATGCCGCGCGAGCAGGCAACGGTTTCTGCACTACGCAGTCAGGCGCAGGACTGGGACGTCAGCATCAAGTCGGTGAAGCACCTGCGCCCGGCAGGCGCGGCGTCCGGGAGGGCGTTCTAGATGAAGCTTCGCGACAAAGTTGTCGTCATCACCGGTAGTGGCGGTGGAATCGGGGAGGCATGCGCCCGCCGATTCGCTGCAGAAGGTGCCAAAGTCGTTGTGACCGACATCAACCCGGAAGGCGTCGAGCGGGTTTCAGACGATATCGGCACCGTGGGACTGGCCGTCGACATCACGGTCGAGGACAACGTTCGCTCCGTTGCCGACCTTGCCCGCCGCACCTACGGAGACATCGACATCTGGTTCAGCAACGCCGGCTATGCCGGACCACCGCAAAACGGCGATATCTCCGATGACCATCTTTGGGACCTCAGTTGGCGGCTCCACGTGATGTCCCACGTGTATGCGGCCCGCGAGGTGCTGCCGTCGATGCTCGCACGCGGCGACGGCTACCTGCTGCAGACCGCATCGGTCGTCGCGATGGCCATCCATCCGGACAAAGCGGCTTACTCGGTGACAAAGCGTGCAGCGCTGGGCTTTTCGGAATGGCTGGCGGCGACCTACCGGCCCAAGGGAATCAAGGTCTCGTGCTTCTGCCCCGGACCGATGCTGACGCCCATGCTGTTGTCCGATGGGATAGCCGCAGACCACCCCATGATGCAGGGTGCCGCCACCCCGCAGGAGGTGGCGGAGCGTCTGGTCGGCGCGATCGACGCCGAGTCGTTCCTAATTCTCGACTCGCAGTTGGGACTGGACTGCCTGGCCGCCAAGGTGGCCGATTACGACGGGTTCATCGCCTCGCTACAAAATAGTTGACTCAGTACTAGAGATAGGCTTAACTCGATCGTATGAGAACACGCCGGTCGATTCCGGAGCTCTATCTGTGACTCTCCCCTCGATGGGGAATCACTCTGAGCGACAGACCTTCACACGAAAGCAGGCCGCAATGGCTGACCGATTCATCCAGATCGTCTTCTCGAATCCCGCCGAGGGTAAGGACGAGGAGTTCAACGACTGGTACGACAACGTCCACATCCCTGATCTGCTTGCGATCCCCGGCATGCTGTCGGCACAGCGCTACAGCCTGCACGACGCCGAGGTCTACCGCATGGAAAGCGGGATGCCGCCCGAGCACCGCTACTGCCTCATCTACGAGATGGAGGGAGACGTCGACGCGATCATGAACAAGATTCAGCAGGAAGTGGCCGAGGGCAGGATCAGCATGGCGGACTGCCTGGACATGTCCAGCTGGCGGCTGTCGTTCTGGGATGCGCGCGGACCGAAGGTCACTGCCTGAGACAACCGATGGGACCGATAGGTATCCCCGTCATCGACAACAGGAGCCCAATTTTGGAGACCAACATCGACGCCGCTCGGCTGGGTCGGTGGCTCGACGAACGTGACGTCCCCGGTGATGGCGAGCTACCCACACTGCAGCGCATGTCGGGTGGATCGCAGAACACGTTGATTGCGGTCGAGCGCGGCGATCGCCGAATGGTGATGCGTATGCCTGGAGACCGTGCCGACGAACGCCGCCTGAATGAACTGCTGCGCGAGATCCGTTTGGTGCGTGCGTTGAAGGGAACCGATGTGCCGCACGCCGAACTCATCGCCGCCGACGAGTCCGGCGACGTGTTGGGCAAGCCGTTCTACCTGATGGCCGAAATCGACGGCTGGAGCCCGATGGACGGCGGTTGGCAGCCGCCCTTCGATACCGATCTCGAAGCGCGGCGCGGCCTGGCTTTTCAATTGATCGAGGGCGCTGCGAAGTTGGGTCGCGTCGACTGGCGGGCCCAAGGCCTCGAGGGCTTCGGCAGGCCCGAGGGTTTCCACGACCGCCAAGTCGGCCGCTGGATGTCGTTTCTGAAGGAATTTCAGGTCCGCGAGTTGCCGGGCTTGGACATCGCCGCCGACTGGCTGCAAGCCAACCGGCCCGCGCATTTCACGCCGGGGATCATGCACGGTGACTACCAGTTCGCCAACGTGATGTACGCGCACGGCGCCCCTGCACGACTGGCTGCGCTCGTCGACTGGGAGATGACGACCATCGGTGACCCGCTGCTGGATCTTGCCTGGGCGCTGTTGGGCTACGACGGCGACGAACCGAAGACCGAAGGCTTTTACCTGCCGATCGAGGGCATGCCTCGGCGCAGCGAATTGCTCGAACATTACGAGAAGATCAGTGGCCTGCCGACCGACAACATCGACTACTACCTCGTGCTCGCCAATTTCAAGATCGGCATCGTGCTGGAGCGGACCTACGCACGCGGTGTCACCTCACCAGAAGGGGACCCACGGGTCGTGGAGGCGTTCGGCCCGATGGTTCTGCAGTCGATTGCCACCGCGGCCGACCTCGCCCGATCGCTGCCGAAGGTGAGTTGACGCCGCCGCGTCCCGAGCAGATAGTGTTCGCGCCGTGGAGACATTCGAGGGACGCGGGGCGGTAATCACCGGTGGCGCGAGCGGCATCGGGTTCGCCAGCGCACAGGAGTTCACGCGGCGCGGTGCACGTGTCGTTCTGGCCGATATCGATAAGTTCGCGCTCGATGCGGCTGTCGACCAGCTGCGCGCCGACGGCGCCGAAGCGCACGGCGTGGTCTGCGACGTCACGAAGCTGGACGCCGTCGAGCACCTGGCCGACGAAGCCTTTCGCTTGCTCGGCGAGGTGAACCTGGTGTTCAACAACGCGGGCATCGCCTATGGAAGCCCGATCGCCGACGTCACCCACGGCGATTGGCGCTGGGTGATCGACGTAGACCTGTGGGGGCCGATCCACGGCGTCGAGGCGTTCCTGCCGCGCCTGATCGAGCAGGGCGGGGATCGCCACATCATGTTCACAGCGTCATTCGCGGGGATGGTGGGTAACGCCGGACTCGGGCCCTACTGCGTCGCCAAGTTCGGTGTCGTCGCGCTCGCCGAGAGCTTGTCGCGTGAATTGAAGGGCGAGGGGATCGGCGTCTCGGTGCTGTGCCCGATGATCCTCGACACCCCGATCATCGCTAACTCCGAACGCACCAGAAGCAACGACTACGGTGCCCGCACCCACCAGACCGAAGAAGCCGTCCAGGGACTGGCGGCGATGATCACGCCGACCGACGACAGCGTGCAGGTCGAAGATGTGGCACGACTGACGGCCGACGCCGTCGTCGCCAACCGGCTGTACATCCTGCCCCACCGCGCGTCGCGGGACTCGATTCGACGACGCTTCGAACGCATCGACCGCACATACGACCAGCAGGCCGCCGACGGCTGGACTCACTGAGTCACCCAAACCGGTCAGCCCGCGACCGCCCGGATGGTTGCATGGAACCGCTACGGGAGCGGGTGGGGCGTGAAGCGACTCAACGGCATGGACGCCATGCTGCTGTACAGCGAGACCCCCAACCTGCACACGCACACCCTGAAGATCGCGGTCATCAACGCTGCCGACTTCGACGGCGACTTCGAGTTCGATGTCTTCCGACGGACGATCCAACGCCGCCTGCACCTGCTGGACCCGCTGCGCTACCGGCTGGTCGACATCCCATGGAAACTGCACCATCCGATGTGGATGGAGAACTGCGACGTCGACCTCGACTACCACCTGCGCCGGGTGCGGATCCCGAGTCCCGGCGGCCGCCGCGAGCTCGACCAGGTCATCGGAGAGATCGCCAGCACCCCGCTGGACCGCGACCGTCCGCTGTGGGAGTTCCATTTCGCCGAAGGTATGGCCGACGATCGCTTCGCCCTGATCGGCAAGGTCCATCACACGCTTGCCGACGGGGTCGCGTCGGCCAACCTGTTGGCCCGGCTGATGGATCTGACCGGCTCGGAACAGAACGAACGTGACGACTACACCACCCGCGAGCCACCGACGAGGCCCGAGCTGTTGCGAGTTGCCGGGCGTGACCATGTCCAGAACGTCGCGGCGCTGCCGGGCCTGATCCGCGACGGAGTCCGGGGATTGCGCCGGGTCCATCGTCGGTCGAAGAAGCGAAGCGACGACGCGGAAATGGCCAAGATGTTCAAGTTCCCGCCGACGTTCGTGAATCACGTCGTCTCGCCCGCTCGGACGTTCGCGACGGCGTCGCTGTCACTCGACGAGGTCAAGCAGACCGCCAAACACCTCAGCGTGACATTCAACGACATCGTGTTGGCGACGGCCGCAGGCGGATTGCGAGAACTGTTGCTGCGCTACGACGGTCGGGCCGACCAGCCGATCATGGCGTCGGTGCCGGTGGCCACCGACAAGTCACCGGACCGGATCACCGGCAATGAGATCAGCGGGCTGCCGGTATCGCTGCCCGTGCACATCGACGATCCGCTGGAGCGGGTGCGACTGACGGCCCTCGCCGCGTCGCGCGCCAAGGAGGACAACGAACTTCTCGGCCCGAAGCTGCACGGACGGTTGATGGAGTACCTGCCGCCCGCGTTTGCGCCTGCGCTGTTCCGGTGGCAGTCCGAACGCGCCGCTCACAGCCCGATCATGAACGTCGCCGTCTCCAACGTCCCCGGCCCGCGTGAACGCGGACATATCGGCGGCGCACCGGTGACCGAGATCTATTCGATCGGAGTACTTTCGGCGGGTAGCGCATTCAACATGACCGTCTGGAGTTACGTCGACCAGGTGGACATCTCGATCCTGTCCGACGACCAGACCTTCGACGACATACACGAAGCGACCGACGCGATGGTCCACGGGCTGACCGAAATTCGTCGCGCCGCAGGCCTGCCAGCGGAACTGACCACCGTGGGCTCGGCGATGGCGCCGGCCAGACGTCTCGCTTGAACTCAGCCGAGTACCGGGAACCGGCGCTTCTCGGCCAGCCGGTCAAGGGCGGTCTGCATCACGTCGCGAACATGCGCGTCGACCGCGTCCACGTCGGGGTCCTCGCCGAACCGTTCCGCCACATCGATCGGTTCCAGCACCTGCGTGACGATCTTGGTCGGCAGCGGCACATTCGGTGGGAAGAACACGCTGAGCCCGAACGGGAAGCCGAACGTCACCGGCAAGATCTCGGCTCGAAGCCGCTGCAGACCCAATCGCTTCGCCAGCCAGTTGCCGCGGGTGAGGAACAGCTGTGACTCCTGCGCGCCGATGGACACCAGCGGCACGATCGGCACACCGGTTTCGATTGCGGTCCTGACATAGCCGGTCCGGCCGGCGAAGTCGATCTTGTTCTCCGAGAACGTGGACCGGTACGCGTCGTAGTCGCCGCCGGGAAACACCAGCACGAGAGCGCCGCTGCGCAGCGCCTTCGCAGCGTTTTCGCGATTCGCTTCGATGACACCGGCCCGGCGCAGCCACTCCCCCAGCGGTCCGACGAGGATGGCGGAGTGCGCGAGGGTGTAGACGGGTCGGTCGAAGCCGTACTCGTCGTAGAACGCCGGCGCGAAGACGAGCACATCGGGCGTGAACATTCCGCCCGAATGGTTGGACACCAGCAGCGCGCCGCCTGCCGACGGCATCGCGTCCAGGCCACGGACCTCGGCCCGAAAGTACCGCTTGATCGCAGGCCCGACCCACTTCTTGAGCTGCTCGGTGAAGCCGGGATCCCATTTGGTGGCCTCTGCCTTGCCTATGGCATCAATGGCGTTGTCGCCCATGTGTTTCCCTTGTGTGTCCTGACATGTCTCATACCCAAGGTGGACGAAGACTATCCACTGAGGTCATGACCAGCGAACATGGTACTCTCTTATTAAGAGAATGTCATTTCCATTCTCGGAGGGGGGAGGAATGCCGGAGACGGTTCTCGTGACGGGTGGCTTCGGCCTGGTGGGGTCGGAAACCGTGAAACTGCTGGCCGCCGACGGTCGCGCAGTGGTGGTGGCGGACCTCGACACCCCGGCCAATCAGAGGAAGGCGCGGGCGTTACCCGACGGTGTCACCACCCGGTGGGCCGACCTGACGGATGCCGCGGCAGTCGATCGCCTCGTCGCCGAAGTGTCGCCCGCGGTGATCGTCCACCTTGCCGCTGTCATCCCGCCGCCGCTCTACCGCAAGCCCGGCCTTGCCCGCAAAGTTAACGTCGACGCCACCGTGGCGCTGGTGCGCGCCGCCGAGGCACAGCAGAGCCCGCCTCGCTTCGTGCAGGCGTCGAGCAACGCGGTCTACGGCTCCCGCAACCCCCATCGAGTGACCGACATCGCTCGCGCAGACACCCCCACGCGGGCGATCGACATCTACAGCGCCACCAAACTCGAGGCCGAGGAATTCGTTCGGGCATCCAGCCTGGAGTGGGTGGTGCTGCGACTGGGCGCCGTGCTCAGCCCGAACTTCAACGCTCTTCCGCTGTCCGCCGACGGCATCTTCATCGAAAGCGCTCTACCGACCGACGGCCGCATCCACACCGTCGACGTGCGCGATGTCGCGAGGGCGTTTGCGGCGGCCACCACCGCGGACGTTGCGCGAGAGATCCTGCTGATCGGCGGCGACGACTCTCACCTGCTGCGGCAGGAGGACGTCGGACCCGCGCTGGCCGCCGCCCTCGGGCTGCCCGGTGTGCTGCCGAAGGGCAGGCCGGGTGATCCGACGAATGACGACGGCTGGTTCCTGACCGATTGGCTGGACACCGCGAGGGCGCAGGAGGCGCTGGATTTCCAGCGTCACTCGTGGCCCGACATGCTCGCCGAGATGCGCGCGCACATGGGGTGGAAACGCTATCCGCTGCGGCCCATCGTCCCGTTGGCGCGAATGTTTCTCGCGCACCGCGCCGCCTACCGCGACGCGCCCGGCCGCTATGCCGACCTGTGGGGCGCGATTCGCGCGCGGCTGGGCGAGCCGGGCGTTTGACAGCAGGCAGCCGGGCGGTTAGCCGGGTCCCAGCTGGTACTTGCCGGTCTGCGGATTGTGGTGCCATCCGCCCGCGGCCTGGGTTCCACCGTCGACGTGGATGGTCTGACCGGTGATATATCCGGCCATGTCGGACGCGAGAAACACAGCAGCACCGGCCATTTCGTCGACATGGCCTGGCCGTCTCATCGGAATCATGTCTGAGGCGCCTGCGGGCAGTCCGTCCGGCGAGACCCGCAAGATCCCCTCGGTCAGGGTCAGGTCGGGGGCCAGCGCGTTGACCCGGATTCCCTGGGTGGCCAGTTCGAGTGCCGCGGTCTTGGTGTAGTTGATGACACCGGCCTTGGCCGCCGCGTACGCGGCGTAGCCCGGGGCGGCGCGCACACCCTCGATCGAGGTGATGTTGATGATGCTTCCCGGCCGCCCCGCGGCGACGAGGCGCCGCGCGACGCGTTGCGTGCACAACAGGACATGGCGCAGGTTGGATTTGTAGAGCGCGTCCCAGCCGTTCTCACTGGTATCGAGCAGATCCGAGGCGAACACGCCCCCGGCGTTGTTGACCAGGATGCTCACCAGGCCGAGTTCACTGGTCGTCCGCTCCAGCGCGGCGTCCACCTGGCCACTGTCGCGCACGTCGGTGACAATGCCCAGCGCCCCAATGCTTTCGGCGGCAGGCGCACACGTCTCCCCGTTGCGTTCCCAGATGGCCACCTTCGCACCGAACGCGGCCAGTCCCTCAGCGATGCCGCGCCCGATCCCCTCTCCCCCGCCGGTGACGACGGCGACTCGCCCGGTCAGCAGGATGTTGGACGGATCGATGGCCACCGGTCGAGTTAACCAGTTTTGGTGGTGCGGATGGTGAGCCCCGCCGGGGCCGTTCCGATGATTCCGTCGTCTTCCAATTCGGTGATCTCATCGTGGCTCAGTCCAAGTCCGGAAAGAACCTCACGGTTGTGCTGTCCGAGCAGCGGAGCCGGCGCCCGGTGGAAGCGTCGCGGTCCCGATGAGATACGCATGGGCAGCGTGCTGTGCCGTGCGGGGGGGTTCACGGGGTGGTCCAGGACTTCGTAGAAGCCACGATGCACCAGTTGCGGAAGGTCGCCGACCCGGTGTGGCTGCATCACCTTCGCTACCGGCACGCCTGCGCCCCAGAGGGTTTCGACGATCTCATCGCCCGTGCGCGTGGCGCACCACCGGCTCAAGTGCTCGTCGATCGCATCGTGGTGGCGCCGCCGTCCGTCGACGCGGGCCAACTCGTCCGTCGCCCATTCCGGGTTGCCGAGGGCGGCGACCAGCTTCCTCCACTGCTCATCGGCGGCCACCGCGATCGCCACCCAGTCGTCGGGACGCCCGAACTCGTCGAGCTCGCTGGTGCGGTACAGGTTTTGCGGCGCGGCGGTTGGGCCGCGATTGCCCCCGCGCTGTAGCAGGTTGCCGTATGCCGAGTGCTCGATGACCTGCTCCGCGGCGACGTTGAGCGCGGCGTCGACCATCGCGGCCTCGATCCGAACACCCTCCCCTGTGCGCCGCCGATGAGCCAGCGCCAGCATCAGCGCGTTGAGACCGTGCACGCCTGCGTTCGGGTCTCCGACCGAATACGGCTCCACCGGGTTCTGGTCGGGATGCCCTGTCAGCCAGGTGATCCCGGAAGCGTCCTCGATCACGTACGCGAACGCCGGCTTGTCGCGCCACGGACCGTCGAGCCCGAAGCCGGGCATGCGCATCATGATCGCGTCGGGCCGCAGCTTGTGCACCGCCTCGAAGTCGAGCCCGATCTGGTCCAGCACACGCGGGGTGTAGTTCTCGACGATGACGTCGCAGGTCGTCACGAGACGGCGCAGCAATTCGACGCCGCGTTCCGTGCGGATGTCCAGCGTCACGCTCTTCTTGTCGGTGTTCAGTCCCGAGAAGATCGGCGACCGCTCCCACCACTGGTCCTCGGTGATCGGCACGCCGGCGATCAGCCGGGTGCCGTCGGGCCGCGCCGTCGACTCCACGTGGATGACCTCGGCGCCCAGCATGGCCAGCACGTGCGTGCAGGACGGTCCGGCCCAGAAGCTGGTCATGTCGAGCACCCGCAGGCCCTCGAACGGCAGATGTCCCGAAATAGCGTTCCTGGTCGTTGTCTCGCGGTTCTCACGACCCTGGCTTCTCATTCGCGAGCGGTAGTCGTCGGTGTGCTCGCCGAGCCGAGGAGCAGGCAGCGGTGCGCGCACGAGCGACGGCGTCGCCCGATACGGCGGTCCCGGTTGCGTGAACCCGTCACGCGGGTTTTCGACGAACGTGTCGCGTTCGACGAACTGGTCGAAGGAGGTGACGTTGGCGCCGTTTCCGACCGGTGCGTTGGGAATGCGGAAGGCGCTGGACAACTCGAGAATGTCGTCGACGCGGTTCTCCCGCACCCATTCGTAGATCTGTTCGGCGTGGATGTTCGCCTGTTGGGTGATCGACAGGTCGGCGTCCTCGTCGATCCACTCCTCGTGGCCCACCATGGCGCACAGGTCGAACCACTGTTGCGCGGTGCCGCAGCCCAGCGCCACCAGGCCGTCGGCCGCGGTCGCGACCCCAGGAATGGTGAGGCGACGCAGATCGCGAAACGGTCGACCCAGGGCGTCGAGGAACGACACCGAATAGTAAGTGAGGCCGAGGATTTGCGCTTCGAGCATGGACACGTCTACCAGGCCCGATGACACGGCCATCGTGCCCGCCGCCGCGTACGCTCCCGCGAGCCACTCCCCGATCTGGCCGGCGACGAACAGCGGCGCGCGGTCCTGGGCACCTCGGCCCAGCCCGATCACACCGCCTGACCATGCCTGCGTGGTGAACTCGGTCGCGGGTTTGTCCGCCCACGGCCCGTCGAGCCCGAATGGCGTTATCGACGTGACGGTCAGATGGGGACAGGTGTCCGCCAGTGCGGCGGGCGAGAATTCGTCGAGCGCGACGATCGCGGACCCGCGCGAGGTCACCACCGCATCGGCCGCCGCCAGCAGGCCGCGCACCATGTCGACGTCCTCGGGATTCTCCGGGTCGGCGACGACGCTGTGCTTCGAACACGCCAGGAAGCTGAACAGTGCGCCGTCGTCATCAGCGGGGATCTCGGCGCCGGACGCCGACCACCGGCGCAGCGGATCGCCTTGTGGCGATTCGACTTTGATCACCGTTGCGCCGCCGTCGGCCAGCATCTTGGTGCAGTAGGCGCCTGCGATGCCGACCGACAGGTCGATGACGGTGTGACCGTCGAGCGGCAACTCGACCGGTTCTGCTCCTCGCGTGCGCAGGGCTTCAGTCCTTCTTCTCGCGGTTCTTCTTGCTCAACCGGAACTCGGGCGGGAACTTGGCGTCGTTGTCGTTGACCGAATCGGCCAGCCCCGCGTCGATCGCGTCGCCGAGCATGAAGTCCTCTGCGTCGGGCCGCACGGTCCCACCCATCGACTCGAAGGCGGCAGACAGCAGGCTGCCCATGTACTCACCCTGGAACTGCTTGACGACCTCGAAGAACACCTTCTGCTGAAAGATGCTGTCAACGGGCCGGTTCCGCGCGCACGCCAGCGCGTACTTCTCGACTTCCGCCTCGAGTTGGTCTCGTGCGACGACCTTGTTCAGGAAGTTGCATGCCAGCATCTCGTCGGCGGTGAACGGCCGGCCGGTGAACACCATCTCCTGGAAAGGACGCAGGCCCATCGTCAGCACCCAGGTCCACATGCGCGGTCCCCAGCCGAAGTACCGGAACGACGGATGGCCGAAAAGCGCATCGTCGCTGGAGATCACGAGATCGGCGTCGGCGCACTGGTAGAAGTGCCAGCCGTAGCAGTAGCCCTTCGCCTCGACGATGCTGATCTTCTTGAGCTCCTGCAGCGCCCGGTTGCCCGCCGCCACGTTGGCGTACCACTGGCCCATCGTCGCACCGTGGCGAAAGGACCCCTCGGGCGGATACTTGACGTTCGGGTCGGTCACCCTCAGCTCGGCGAGTCGATCCGCCTCGGTGCCCGCCATGAAGTCGGGTAGGTCTGCGCCACTGCCGAAGTCTTCTCCGACGCCGCGGATCACCACCACCTTGACGTCGTCGTCCACCGTCGCGCCGCGCAACAGATCCGCATACCGCAGCCGGGCTTCCGACGTCGGCGCGTTCAGGTACTCGGGCCGGTTGAACGTGATCGTCGCGATCTTGGTCGCGGGATCCTTGTCGTAGAGGACGATCTCCTCCGGACTCGGTCGCGTCTCGTCGGCCATGTGCGGCCGATCAGTCCCAGGTCGGGCTCGACGTGAGGACCTCGGCCCCGTCATCTTTGATCAGCACCGCATCGCGCCGGAAGACGGCGCCGACGCCCCTTTCCCACACGTAGCCGGTTACGGCCAGCACCATACCGGGATCGAGCCGCTCGGCGGCGGCGGTTTCCGGCAGCTGCGACGAGACGACAGGCGGATCGAAACCGAGGCCGAGGCCGTGTGCGACCGGCATCGGAGGCAGGGTCTCTCCCGAGGCTTCGTATGCGGAGAGCAGCTCATTGGCCGCCACTCCGGGGCGGCAGGCGCCGATCAGTCTCTCCCACAATTCATTCGAGCGTTGGTACAGCTTGCGGGTCGGGCCTTCGTCGGGTTCGCCGATCGGGAACGTGCGGCCCACCTCGCCGACGTATCCGCCCGCGAGGACGCCCGCCGACAACGCCACCAGGTCACCGGAAGCCAGGCTGCCGTCGCTGCGTGCCCTCCGCCAGGGGTGCTCGGTGGACGTCACCCACGCGGCGTCCTGGGTGGCGGGTGTGCATACCCCGCCCGCCGCTTCCGCCTCGAGGAGCACGCCTGCCAGCGATTGTTCGCTGACGCCGGGCCGCAGTTCGGCGACCGCTTTCGCGAGTGCGTCCTCGGCGACCCGAAGCGATGCGCGTATGGCGATGACCTCGTCGGGGGTCTTGATCCGCCTGGCCGCACGCATCGCGGGCTCCGCATCGACGAGCTCCGCGTTGGGGAACGCCATCGGTAGCAGCTGCGCGAAAGTGGGTGTGAGGGCATCGGTTCCGACACGGCGCGCGGTGTCGGCACCGCGCAGTCCCTTCATGACGTCGATGAGGGTCATCGGATTCCAGGCCAGCCCGTACAGGTGGTCGTGGTCGATCTCGCCCGGGATGCCCTCGTCCCACGTGCTGTTGAGGTGGATCTCGCCCGTGCCGCGGATCACCGCGCAGATCGGGCCGAACGGCCGCGTACCCGCGACCCACAGCTGCGGCGCACCGGTGACATAGCGGACGTTGGCCTGCCTGCCGAGGACCAGGATGTCCAGGTCGTGTTCTTCCATCTGGGCCAGCGCCCGCTCGCGCCGCCCGTTTCGCAGTGCCCGCTCGTCGGGCAGGATCTCAGTCGCCATAAGGGCTGTAGGGGTAGTCGGTGAGCGGCGCGTAGCCGTCCTCGGTGATAACGATGATCTCCTCGCTTCGATAGCCGCCGGTGCCGTCCTCCCAGACCACAGGCTCCAGCACGAGCAGCATGCCTGCCGGGTAGACGAATTTGTCGTCGAATTCCTGGCCGAGATCGGTTCCGATCATCGGCATCTCGGCGGCGTTGGTGCCGATGCCGTGACCCAGGTAGAAGTGCGGAAGCCACGGCTTGGCACCGCCGTTCGCCGCTATCGCGGCGCGCGCCAGATCACCGGACGTCGCTCCGGCCTTGGTCACCTCGAGTACCGCGTCGATGATCTCGCGCCACTTGTAGAACTGAGCGTGCTGGCGCTCCGTGGGCGTTTCGCCGACGAGCCACGTGCGACCGAAGTCCGAGCAGTAGCCCGAGTAGGTGATGCTCGCATCGGTCCACAGCACGTCACCCGCGGCGAGTTCGCGCTCGGTGGTCATCAGCGGCAGCGCCAGATCACCGGTGGTGGTCCAGGTCCCCTCGGCCTTCGACTTCGGCATCACCTGCCAGATGGCCTCGAGCATGTTCGCGGTGGCGCCGTGCTCGAACGCCTGCCGCACGAACTCCGCCGACAAATCGATCTGTCGCACACCCGGTTTCAGCGACCTCTGGACATCAGCCATCGCCAGCTCGGTGATGCGGCAGGCGCGGCGGAGGCACGCGATCTGATCGCGGGTCTTCACCAGTTTCGCCGGCCCGATCACATGCGCGGCGTCCGACGGCGGACCTGACGGTAAGATCCTGGCCGCGGACCTGCGCATGGATCCGGTCAGCTCGTCGACCGCCACCTTCGCGCCGGGCGGAATGAGGTCTGCGACGATCCGCGCCAGTTGTTCCACCCCCTCGTCGAATTCGAGATAGAGCGGGCCGTGAACGTGATCGGACGGGATGCCGGTCTCGAAGGCCGCGCCCTCCCGGAACGGGACGTAGAGATGCGGGTACTCGTCGTCGGCGAGCACGATCGCCACCGGCCGTTCGACATGCGACAGCCCCGCGTCGAGCAGCGGCCAGCTGGCGCCGGTCGCGTAGACGACGTTGCCGTTGCCGAGCAGAACCAGCGCGTCGACGCCGTTGTCCGCCATCGAAGCCCGAAGCCGTGCGCCGATCTCGCGCAACATCCGGCCGCGGTCGGGCTCGTCGGGAATCCCGAGTGCGGTCAGCTGGTCTTCAACAAATGTCGTCATTCGACGCCCAGGAAATTCTTGATGTTGGTGCTGACGATCTTGGTCGCGGCCTCCGGACCGACAGCGTCGACGACCGTCTTCAGCGACTTCTCCGAGTATCCGAATGTCGACTCGTTGTGCGGGTAGTCCGACGACCACATCACGTTCTCCACACCGATCTTGTCGATGAGTTCGAGGCCGAGCGGATCGACCATGAACGACGCGCTCATGTGGTTGTTCCAGTAGTGCCGAACATCGTGGGTGAGCTGGTGGTTGAACATGTGCCGGTAGGACGCCAGCATGTGCTCGGCGTCCTGCAGGGCCGTTGGCACCCAGGCGATCCCACCCTCGAACCAGCCGATCTTCAGCTTCGGATGACGATCGAGAATGCCGGAGAAGACGTACTTGGCGAACTGCTCGCGGAACGAGTCGACGTTCACCATCATGCCCACGACGACGCTGTTGTTCTCGCACGGGGTCTTCGGCGGCGTCTCTCCGATGTGGTGGGCGACCGGAATGCCTGCCTCTTCGATCTCGTCCCAGACCGCGTCCATGGCCGCGCCACCGTAGTCGTAGATGTTGCCGTCGTCGTCCTTGCCGGGGTTGAGCGGCAGCAGGAACGTGCGCAGCCCCAACGACTTCAGCTCCTCGAGCATGCTCCTCGTGCCCTTGGGGTCCCACCAGTTGATCAGGCCGACGCCGTAGAAGTGGCCCTTGCTGCGCTCCTGCAGGTCGGCTATGTGCTCGTTGTAGATGCGGAACACGCGCTCTCGCAACGCCTTGTCCGGATAGTGGAACAGCGCCAGCACGGCGTTAGGGAACGCGAGTTCCTTGTCGATGCCGTCTTCGGCGAGTTCACGGATGCGGGCCTCGATGTTGTTCGACGCCGCGCCGGCCAGGTCGTCGTACTGCATGAGCACACGCCCGAAGTCGCCACCGGTCCAGGCCTTGCCCTTCATGCCGACCATGTACGCGCCGTCCTCGTACCAGATGCGCGGCGCCGCACCCTTCAGCTCCTCGGGGAACCGCTCGTAGAAGATATCGTCGGCCACCGAGATGTGGTTGTCGGCCGAGAAGATCTCGGTGCCCGCAGGCAGGCCGAAGTCGCCCGTAGCGTGGCCCTTGCGGTACTTGGGGGCGCCGAAACCTTCCGGTGGATAGAGCGTTGCAGTTGGGGTAGACATCGTTGGCACTCCGATCGGGCTGTTATTGGGAGAAGTTCACCAGGTGACGGGTAGTTCGTAAACGCCATACGCGAGGCGGTCGTGTTTGAAGGGGACCTCCTCGACCGGTATGGCCAGCTTCATCGTCGGGATACGGCGCAGCAGCGTCGGGAACACGATCTGCATCTCGGCACGCGCGAGCTGCTGCCCCACGCACTGATGGCGGCCGTACCCGAAGCCGAGCTGCTGACCGGCGTCGCGGCCGAGATCGAGCTTGTCGGGATCCGGGTAAGCGGACGCGTCCCAGTTGGCCGGGGCCAGGTCGAGGATGATGCCCTCGCCGGCACGGATGGTCTCGCCACCGATCTCGATGTCGTCGGTGGCGATCCGGCGCTGGCCGGTCTGGATGATCGAGAGGTAGCGCATCAACTCTTCGACGGCGTTGGCGATGAACTTGGGATCGTCGGAATCGCGAAGCAGCGCAGCCTGTTCGGGGTTGTCGAGCAGGGCGAGTATTCCGATGCCGATCATGTTGGCGGTGGTCTCATGCCCGGCGATCAACAGCCCGGTGCCCAGCTGTGCGGCTTCCTTGACGCTGATCTCGCCTGCGGTGACGCGTTCGGCCAGGTCGGAGACGGCGTCCTCGGACGGGTGCTCCATTTTGGTCTTCACGAGATCGACCAGGTACTGGTGGAGGCTCATGGCCCCCTTCTGCCCCGCTTCCGCGGTGGCGTAACGCGCAAGGCCGACGTTGGCGTGATGCTGGAAGAATTCGTGGTCTTCGTAAGGGACACCGAGCATCTCGCTGATCACCGTCGTCGGCACCGGCAACGCGAGCTTGGCGACCAAGTCGGCGGGCTGCGGTCCCGCCAGAATCGCGTCGATGCACTCGTCGGTCACCTGCTGGATCGCTGGGCGCAGGCCCTCGACACGCTTGAACGTGAACGGTTTCGACAGCATGCGGCGGAACCGGGTGTGCTCTTCGGCATCGGAGGTGAAGACCGACCTGGGCCGCTTGTGCACGGTGGAGAGCATGTGCTCGTTCCAGTGCGGGAAGCCCTCCAGACGGTCGTCGACGCTCACTCGCGAGTCCGCGAACAGCTCTCTCGCCACCGCGTGCCCGGTGATCAGCCACGGCGTGCTGCCGTCCCAGATCCGCACGCGGGACAGGGGTTTCGTCTCGTTCATCTTCAGCATCTGTGGCGGCGGTGCGAACGGGCAGCGGGCGTCGCGGTCCATCGGGTACTCGGGGATGTCGGCGGTGACGCCGGATGTGCTGGCGGTCAGTGTCTCGGACATGGCCTTCGTTCATTCCTCGATGTCGATCGCCATGGCCGGGCAGGCCGCGGCGGCGTTGCGGACGTTGTCTGTCTGCTCTGGTGCCGGCCTGTCGTTGAGCAGGAGTACGACGCCATCGTCGTCGCGCTGGTCGAACACCTCGCCTGCGTTCAGCACACATTGACCCGATGACACGCATTTGTCTTGGTCGACGGTCACTTTCATGTCAGGGCTGCTCTGTCACAGGTGCCTGCCACAGCCCGACGATCGCGTCGATTAGCCCGGAGGCCACTGCCGCCCAGGTCGTTCGGGGTACGCCGTCACCGTCGGCGAAGGCGCGTTCGAAGTCGGCGCAAGTGTGCATCATCAGGTTGCGGACCATGATGTTGCGTTCCGTTACGACGGCGATCGGAAGGTCGGGAAGGCAGCGGGTGATGCCCTCGACGACCTGAACCAGCGCCGGGGATGCGAGCGCGTCGCGGACCACGATCTTCTGATAGGCGGGATCGGCCAGCGCCTGCGCGGCGAAGCGCGCATACCACGTCGGGTTGCCGAGCTGAGCTAGATGCTCCGTCAGCGAGCACACCATGCAGGTGATCCAGTCGCGCAGCTCGGCAGAGTCACCCATATCGGCGACCATCCGCTCGAGCAGTCGCTCGATCGAGGCGCGGTGCTTCTGCTCGATCGCGCGCACCAGGTCGGTCTTGGTGCCGAAGTGATAGCCGACCGCGGCATTGTTTCCCTGCCCGGCGGCCTCGCTGACCTGTCGGTTCGACACGGCGAAAACGCCGTGCTCGGCATACAGCCGCTCGGCCGCCTTCAGGATCGCTTCTTGTGTGTTGCTCGCCCGGTCGGCGCGCACAGCCCTGGCCGTGGTCACCACGCCAGTCAACCCGGCCGGCGGCATTAAGTCAAGCGACTGATTTAAAAGTTCGACGGGTTCCGGCATCGAGCGGCGCATAAGGTACCGCTGACCATGGTGATTTCCCGGTACATCGACAACGGCGACGTTCGCATTCACTTCCTCGACTCGGGGGGTGACGATCGGGGCGCGCCGGTCGTCTTCGTCCCCGGCATGACCTGTGTCGCCGACGACTACACCGAGGTGCTGCCGCTGTTCGGCCGCCGGGCGGTCGTCGTGGATATCCGGGGCCACGGCCGAAGTGCGGCGCCGGAGAGCGGACACGACCTCGAAACCTTGAGCACCGACCTGGGCGCCGTCGTCGATGCCGTCACCGACGGACCCGTTCACCTGGTGACGTTTTCCCGTGGCACGTCGTGCGCCATCGCGTGGACGCTGGCGCACCCCGGCAGGGTCCGGTCGCTTTCGATAGGCGACTACGTGCCCGAACACAAGGTCCTGCCTGCCGGCGTCGCACGCCGGTTGCTCGACGGACGTTGGCGCGGAACGCCGGTGAAAGAGCGCCTCGACGTGCCGGCCGCAATGAAGACGTTCCAGGCCGCAACGGCAGAGTCGTTCTGGGAGGGGATCGCCGCGCTGCAGCCTCCACTGCTCGTCGTGCGCAGCGGCAGCAGTGTCCTTGTCGGCGAGCAGGAATGGACGCGGTATAGGCGGCTTTTCCCACGCGCGCAGCTGGTGGAATTCCACGACGCGCCGCACGACATCTTCCGGCCGGACCGAGATCGCTACCCTCGGCTCGTTCGCCGGCACGCGGACCGCGTGGACATGGAGCACTAGCCGGACTTCGGCTTGCGGGGGATCACCTTGCCCGCCACGGTTCCGCCGTCGACGGGCAGCACAGTTCCGGTCACATACCGTGATCGGTCGGTCGCGAAGTACAGCGCCGCTTCGGCGACGTCCTCTGCCGTGCCCTCACGCTTCAGCGGGCGGTCGTTGCGCATCGTCTCGCGGATCGTGGCCTCGAACTCCTCCAGCTTCTCGAGGTCCTCCCCCGCCGCCGACTTGCGCACGATGGCCGTCCGGATGTTGCCCGGCGCGATGGCGTTGACTCGAATCTCATAGTGCGCCAACTCGATAGCTGCCGACTTGGTGAATTGGATGACGGCCGCCTTCGACGCCCGGTAGGTCATCACGCCGCCGCCTGCGAGTATGCCGCCGATCGAGGTGATGTTGATGATCGAGCCCCCGCCGCCTGCGTCGCGCATGTGCCGTGCGGCGTCCCGCGTGCCCGCCATCACCGCGCGCAGATTGACCGCCATGACCTTCTCGAAGTCCGAGAGGTCGTCGTCGAAGAGGCTGCGGTGCATGGTGCCCGAAACGCCGGCGTTGTTGACCATGACGTGCAGCCCGCCGAAGTTGTCGACGGCTGCTTGCACAAGGCCGCTGACCTGTTCCAACTCAGATACATCGGCCTCGACGAAGCGTGCGCCAGCACCGATGTCCTTGGCCAGGGCGGCGCCTGCGTCGCGGTCGATGTCGCCGATCAGCACCTTGGCGCCTTCGGCGGCGAAACGCCGGGACAGGCCTTCGCCCAGGCCCGACGCACCGCCGGTGACGATCGCGACCTTGCCCTCGAGTTCGTTGCTCACCTAGCCGGCTGTCCTCTCTGAATTCACGTCGCCGAGGAAATCCAACAGCAGCTCGTTGACGGCGGCGGACTGTTCGATCTGCGGGCAGTGACCGGCCCTGTTGATCACGGCCGAGCGGCCGTTCGGAATCTGTTCGGCGATATCGGCCGCCCAACGCTGCGGAAGCAGTTTGTCGCACTCGCCCTCGACCACCAGGGTCGGCACCGTGATGCGGCCGTAGGCACGCTTGCTCGACGGCAACGGCGGCGGTTCCAGCCCCGGCCTGCGAAACCTGGCCGCGGCCAACGCCTCCCATGCGCCGGGCGCAATGCTGGACTCGTAGCGCCGCTGCACGTAGGCGTCGTCGTTCGGGTATGCCTGGTCGTGAAAAAGCGCCTCGACGATGCGCCGCATTCCTGCAGGCGTGGCGTCGTAGTCGTACAAGGCGGCCGAGTGCTCGTTGCGCTGGATCTCGCCGCCGCCGCAGATCATCACCAGCCTGCGGGCGGGCAGCAGTGGCGCCTCCGATGTGGCGTCGACGAACAGGTTGATCGCACCCATCGAGTTGCCGACGAAATGCGCGGATACCACCCCGAGCGCATCGCAGAATCGCGCGATATGCCGGATCCGCATACCGCGACCGTCGTTGAAGTCGATCACCTTGGCGGACTGCCCGAATCCCAGCATGTCGAGCGCCAGCACGCGATAGTGCGCGGCCAGCGCCGCGATGTTGCGCTCCCAGCCCAGCTCCGCGCTGACGCCGAACTCCCCGCCGTGCAGCAGGACAACCGGATCGCCCTGGCCCGCTTCGAGATAGCCGGTGGTGAGGCCGTCGACGAGCAGCGTCTTGCGCTGGGCGTCCGTCACGCCGTTTCCCATGCGGCGCGGGCGAACGCGAGCACCTGGTTGGCCAGCATGTCGAGTTGGTTCTGCACTCCGTCGTCGACCAGTTGGCCTGCGTCGTCCCAGATATGGTCCGCCGAGTTGATCGCCACGCCAAGCGGTGTCGGCCAGGCACGAAGCGCATGCCCGATGCTGCGCAACTGGCCGAGTGTGCCGACCGCGGCCTGCCATCCGTACGCGCAGCTGATACAGCCCCACGGCGTGTTGTCGAGGTAGACGCGCGGGTCTTCGCGGAGGTCCTCGATGTAGTCGAGCGCGTTCTTCACCAGACCCGAGACTGCGCCGTGGTAACCGGGCGAGGCGACGACGACGGCATCGGCGTCGCGCAACGCGCCGACCAACTCGAGCGCCTTCGGCGTGCGTTCCAACTCATGCGGTGCGTACATCGGCAGGTCGAGGTCGTCGGCGCTGAACAACTTCGTGCGCCCGCCTTGCCGTTCGACGGATGCCAGGCAGTAGCGCAGCGCCCGTTCCGTCGACGAGTTCGACCGGAGCGTGCCGCCGAGTCCGACGACGTATGGCACGCCGCCCGTTGTCGTGGTTGCGGTCATTCTTCACACCTACTTGATTGCAATGGGATTCACCGGTGATCCGACCGCGCCGGTCACGCGCAGCGGCGGTGCGATGAGCTGGAACTCGTATACCCCGTCGGCGGCGCAGTCTGCGGCGAGCGCGGTCAGGTCCCAGTACTCGCCGAGCATCAGCCCCATGTCGCGCAGGCACAGCATGTGCATCGGCAGGATCGCGTCGTCCACACCCGAGACGGGGTTCTCGACCATGAGGTTGTCGGCTGCAACCGCCGCGACCTCGTGGTCGTGCAGCCACGATGCACACGTCCAGTCCAGGCCCGCGCCAGGCTCGGCGCCGTCGCCCGTCTCGAGAAACCGTGCCCACCAACCGGTCCGGACCAAAACGATGTCACCGCTTTCGACGGTGACGCCCTGGGTGCGTGCGGCCT
Organism: uncultured Actinomycetota bacterium; assembly: GCA_963813275.1. GTDB lineage: Bacteria > Actinomycetota > Actinomycetes > Mycobacteriales > Mycobacteriaceae > Mycobacterium. Next base: position 3,257,629 of record CAWEYH010000014.1, read on the forward strand.
CGTCGAGTTCGGCGGGGGTGATCGGGTCGCCGAGTTCGCAGAAGGTGTCCACACCGCGCAGGCGAACGATGTCGAGCAGCACCGCGCGGGACGTGATGCCCTTGCCGTCCACCTTGTCGATGCCGCAGTGGTATGCGCCGAGGCTGGTCACCGAGTTCGCCGGAAAGCCGTTGTACAGCTTGTCCTCGTAGTAGACGTGCGACAGTGCATCCCACTGGGTGGCCGCCTGCAGCGGCATGATGATCATGTCGTCGTTGAAGCGCATCGGGCCGGCCTCGGAGTAGCCGCTGAGCTGAACCGCCGAGGGGTTCGCCAGCCATTTGGGTCCGAACTCCATCAGCGTCTTGGCATCGCCGCCGTCGATGGTCATCACGTGCGTCGGGTTCTGCCGGTAGTGGAACGCTCCCTGCGGCCCCGACGACCCGAAGTCGACGCCGAGCGGGAAGACCTTGCCGTGCTTGACCAGGCCGGCCGCCTGCTGCACCTTCTCCGCGGTGATCAGGTTCAACGTGCCGAGTTCGTCGGCGTCTCCCCATCGCCCCCAGTTGCGGACATCGTCGGCTACCCGCCGAAAATCACTGAGGCTGGCCATGTTCCACCCTTCGTCTGGCATCCGCCACGTCCCCGTACACGCGCTCGGCCACGGCACCGCCGTCCACCCAGATCACCTGTCCGGTGACGTAGGACGCCGCGCGGCTGTTGAGGAACACCAGCACGCCCGCCTGCTCGTCCGGATCCGCGGCGCGGCCGAGTGGCGTCTGGAACGAATCCAGGAACTCCTGTCCGTACGCACTGCGCAGTTGGTCGAGGATGGGTGTGTCCGTGACACCGGGTGCGCTGCAGTTGATCCGGATGCCCTTGGCGCCCAGCGTGCCGACGTTGGCCATCCCGTAGAGAATGAGGGCCTCCTTCGACAACCGGTAACCGCCGCCGTCGGCGACCGGCCCCGGGTTGCGCTCACACCACTCGATACCTTCGGCCATAGTCGCAGTGTCCAACAGTCCCGCGGTGATGGTGGCGTTTTCTCGGTAGGCCGATGCCGCCAGCGAGGACACGCTGGCGATCGCCGAACCCGCGGGCATCAACGGAATCAACGACTCCGTGAAGTGGCGTGTACCAAGGAAATTGATGGTCACGACACGAAGCGGATCACCGATACCCGACGACACACCCGCGACGTTGAACAGGGCGTCGACCTGTCCGCCGATCACCGCGACGGCCTGGTCGATAGAGGCGGGATCGGACAGATCGATCTCGTGGAACTCCTTGAGCGCCACGGCCGGGCGTCGCAGATCCAGTCCGACGACCTCGGCGCCCAGCTCGGTCAGCTGCCGGGCGACGTGCTCACCGATGCCCGACGCGCAGCCGGTGACGACTACACGCCGACCGTCGTAGTGCCAGAGGTCGTCGATCCGTCCCATGTCCTATCTCTTGTCCGCTGTCGTCATTCGCTGCTCCTCACGTCCGCGGCGGGGTTCCTGCTGTCCCAGCCTGCCCCGGACTTGAGCTTTGCCGCAGCCGCTTCGATGCCTGCGTTCATCTCGTCCATCGCCAGGGACACCTCGTTGGCGGTGTAGTTCTCGCGGCCGGTCGGCAGCCCGCCGAACGCGTAGGTCTCGTCGAACGCGGGCGCATTCGACGCCGGCCTACGCGCCTCGGCCTTTTCGAGGATCGGCTCCATCCGCTTGGCCTTCTCGGCGGCCGACTTCTCGTGCCGCTCGATGAACTCGGGCAGCACGTCGGAGGCCATCAGCTCGATGGACTCCATCGTCTCCTCGTGACGGCGCGGGGTCAGCAACAGGATCAGCTCGTCGACGCCGGTTTCCTCGTAGCCACGCAGGAATTCGCGCACGGTGGCGGGGCTGCCGATCGGGCCGCGGCCGGGGCCGTAGACGATGCTTGGATCCTTCTCGATCTCTTCGAGATGGCGCTTCCACACCCCGGTGCGGCCCGGTATGTGCATACCGGTCATGTAGTAGTGCATGATGCCGAACGCGAAGAACCCGCCGCCCTTGCCGAGGCGTTCGATGGCCTGCTCGTCGGTGGGCGCCACCATCATCGACAGGTCGCCGCCGATGGCGAGGATGTTCGGGTTCATCTGCGGCGTCACGGGCGCGGCGCTCTCTTCGAACTCCTTGTAGTAGCCGTTGACCCGCTCCGTCAGCGGGCCGGGACCCGTATAGGCGAAACTCAGGGCGCCGAGGCCTTTCTGGGCGGCCATCGACACCGAGGCCGGCCTGGTGCACGCGACCCACACCGGCGGGTGCGGCTTCTGCAGCGGCTTGGGAACGACGTTGCGCGGCGGCATCTCGATGTGCTCACCCTTGAAGCCGGTGAACGGCTCCTCGATCATGCAGCGGATCGAGACCTCGAGCGCCTCTTCCCACATCTTGCGCTTGTCGGCGGGATCGATGCCGAACCCGCCGAGCTCGCCCACCGACGACGACTCACCCGTGCCGAACTCCACCCGGCCGTTGGACACGAGGTCGAGCGTGGACACGCGCTCGGCGACCCGAGCTGGATGGTTGACCGCAGGCGGCAGGTGCATGATCCCGAACCCGAGCCGAATGTCCTTGGTGCGCTGGCTGGCCGCGGCCAGGAAGATCTCCGGCGCGGTGGAGTGGCAGTACTCCTCGAGGAAGTGATGCTCCGTCAGCCACACGGTCGAGAAGCCGGCCTTGTCCGCAGCCTCCACCTCGTCGAGGCCGTCTTGGAAAAGCTTGTGCTCGTCGTCGTCACTCCACGGCCTTGGCAGCGGGAATTCGTAGAACAGCGAGATCTTCATTTAGTTACCTTTCGATGCGAATCGAGTGTCGAATCGGTCTGATTGCCACCAGTTTCCGGCAGCCGGTCTTCGATGTGCCTGGCAGCGACGTATCCGAATGTCATCGCCGGGCCGATGGTCGCGCCCGCGCCCGCGTAGCTGCGGCCCATCACCGCAGCCGAGGTGTTGCCCACCGCGTAAAGGCCTTTCACGACGCTGTCATCGGTACCGAGAACCCGGGCGAACTCGTCGGTCCGCAACCCGCCCGAGGTGCCGAGGTCGCCGAGGATGATCTGGAACGCGTAGTACGGCGGCCTGCCCAGCGGGTACAGGTTGGGGTTCGGCAGCGTCGGATCCCCGTAGTAGTTGTCGTACTTGCTGTCGCCGCGGTTGAAGTCGTCGTCGTGACCCTTGCGCGCAAGCTCGTTGAAGCGGTCAGCCGTCTTGCGCAGTTGCGCAGGCGGCACCCCGATCTTCGTCGCCAGCTCCTCGAAGCTGTCGGCCTCCTTGACGACGCCCGACTCGAGCCAAGCCGTTGGCACCTTCCGCCCGGTGGGCACCGGCGCGTACGGCACCTTCGGTATCGGCAGGTGGCCCGCCACCACATACCGGTGGAATGACCGGATGTCGGTGACGAGCCAGCACGGGATGTGTTCGACGCCGGCCTTCTGTCCCTCGATCATCGCGTGCGCGAAGTCCATGTAGGGCGCCGCTTCGTTGATGAACCTCTTGCCGTCGCCGTTGACCACGAACTGGGCGGGCATCATCCGCTCGTTGAGCATGAACTGCAGCCGGCCGTCGGGCCAGCAGATGGCGGGAAACCACCACGCCTCGTCGAGCAGATCGGTCGACCCGCCGACCTTCTCACCGGCGCGGATGCCGTCGCCCATGGAAGCGGGATTGCCGAAGCTCCAGTCTTTCTCGCCTCCGGCGAGATCGTGGACCCTGTCGAGCACCGGGAGGTGCTCACGCCGCCACTCCATGTCATGGTCGAATCCGCCCGCCGCGAGGATCACGCCACCGCGTGCGCCGATGCGACGCTGTCGTGCCGTCGCGTTCCACCACCGCGCCGACCACATTGCCGTCCACGTCGGTGATCAGCTCCGTCATCGGGGAGCTGAGCCACAGCGGAATGCCGTGCTCCTTCATCGCCAACCGGAGGCGCGCAGCAAGCGACTGTCCGATCGCTGCCATCCGGTCACCGAACACCCGCGCCCGGAACATCCGCCAGATCAGCTTCAGCAGCACGGCCTTACCGCGCCAGTTCTGCCGGACCTGATAGAACAGCCGAAGATCCTTGGGAGCGAACCAGATTCCCTTCGGCGCCAGCGCGAGCGGCTGCAACAGGTCCTGCTCTTCGTCGCCGAGCTTGCGCAGATCGATGGCGGGCACGTTGATCGTGCTGCCCAGCGCGGAGCCTCCCGGCAGCTCGGGATAGTAGTCGGCGTAGCCCGGCTTCCACACGAACTCGAACCACCGGCTGCGCTTTTCGAGGAACTCCATCATCTCCGGCGCGGAGTCGACGTACTGGCGCAGACGTTCGTCGCTCACCAGGCCGTCGGTGATCGTCTTCAGATACGTGAAGGTCCCGTCGGTGTCCGGAACGTAGCCCGCCTTGCGTTGCGACGGTGCGCCGGGCACCCAGATGCCGCCGCCGGACAGCGCGGTGGACCCGCCGAAGTGCGCCGACTTCTCGACGACGAGCACGTCGAGTCCGGCTGCGTTGGCGGTGAGCGCGGCGGTCATGCCGCCGCCACCCGAACCGACGACGAGCACGTCGACCGTCTGGTCGAAATCATTGGACGTCACGGCGAAGACACCGCCGTCCGCACGGCGAAGCCCGCGATGAGTTCGGGAGCCGCCCGGTAGAAGCGGTTCCCGGTCCGGTAAGGGCCCTGCGTCGCCAGGGCGGCGAAGGCCGCGACCCAGGTGCGGACCTCATGTGCGGAGTTGCCCGCCTCGTGTGCCATCCATGACGTGGACCATCCGTCGACATCGGAGAGGTGGCCGCTGTCGACGATTTCCAGGAAGCGGTGATCCCATTCCGGGTTCAGCGGTCGCAACGTGCTCTCGCCGTGCGCGAAGTTGTGCGCGGCATCCATCACCGCGACCTGACGGGCTTGACGCTGGTCCGTTGACATCGGCTCGCCGAGCACGATCCGGCCGAGGGCGGCGGGTGGGGCGGTCGCGAGGGTCGGAACAGGCGGATCGTGGGATAGCCCGCCCGAGCCGATGACCAGGACCCTCTCGTCCAACGTGGCCAGATATTCTCCGACCGCCGTGCCCAGTGCCCGCGAACGCCGCAGTGGCCCAAGCGGTGTGGCAACCGAGTTGATGAAGATCGGGATGACGGGTCGAGCCGCGGCGTCGCCGAACAACGTTTGCAACGGCTGTACGGTCCCGTGGTCGACGTCCATGCTCGCCGAGATCGCGACGTCGACGTCGGCGGCGAGCACCGCTTCCGCCAAGCCGGTGGCGATGTCCTCGGGAACGTCGAGCGGACCGGCCTGCGTGCCGTAGTCGCCGACCCCGGTCGCCTGGGTGCTGATGCAGAACGGCGGCATCATCCGGTAGAACACCCCGTTGTAGTGGTCCGGGGAGAAGATGACGACGAGCTCGGGGTCATAGGCGCTGACGAACTCGCGGGCGCCGGCGAGCGCGGCGTTGATCTCGTCAAGGAGATCCCGCGACGGTCCCGGAAGATTCAGTAGTGGGCTGTGGGACATACAGCAGAGGGCCACTGGCATCGTTGCCTCCTCCCTGAGTCAGATAGAGAACCTTGAACAGCGATGCACTCAGATCGGCAGCCCGCTGCGCGATGCAGGCTCCGGCGATGCACCGGTCGGGGCGCACGAAGAGCACGGAGTCGGTGTTGGCGTCGAACCAGGCCTTCAGGGCGCCCGTGCGGTCACCGACGATGACGACGTCGGGGTCGTCGTGTCCGGTCCAGTGCAGTTGCGTCATCGGCCGCACCGCAACGAACTTGGCGCCCAGTGCCTTCCACCGCCCGAATGCCTCGTCGCCGAGCAGAGCCCGGGGGTTGTTGCTCCAGCAGAGCACCGCGAAACCGGTGCCGAGCACGTCGTCGAGAAGCACGTTCTGCGCCTCGCGGGTGTCGACGCGGGGCTGGATGAACAGCGTGCCCGTCGGAGAGGGCTCCGCTCGGGGCTCCGCGTGGAAGACCGCGCCCTGTTCGTATCGAGGCATCGGCTTGAAGCGCATCTCGAGCACATATTTCTTCAGCGCGGGCACCACCGACGCGGCGTGAATGACCCTGTCCCGCAATGCGGCCACTCGCCGATTCGTCGGCGAGATGACCCGCCCGACCATCGTGGACAGGTCGATCATCGCCCTGGCGTGCCTGCGTCGTTCGACGTCGTAGGTGTCGAGCAGTGCGTCTTCGGCCTGGCCGTTCACCACCGCGGCCAGCTTCCAGCCGAGGTTCGCGGCGTCCCTGATGCCGCTGTTGTAGCCCTGGCCCTGCCAGACCGGCATCAGGTGTGCGGCATCGCCGGCGATCATCAAGCGTCCCTGCCGGAACGCACCGGCGATTCGCGAGTGGTGGGTGTAGACCCGGTGCCGGATGATGTCGACCCGTTCCGGGTCGGGAACCATCTGGGCGAGCATGCGTTTGACGAACTGCGGGCTGTCGGCCTCCTCGTCCGTCTCGTCGCCGTGAATCATGAACTCGAAGCGGCGAATACCGTGCGCGATCGAGATCGACACATAGGGACGCGACGGATCCGCCCCGACTTCGCTGTTCGGATGCCCGAGCGGATCATTCGCGCAGTCGACGACCAGCCAGCGCGTCGGTGACGTGGTCCCGTCGAAGGACACTCCCATCAGTCGCCGGGTGGCGCTGCGGCCGCCGTCGCAGCCGACGACGTACCGCGCGGAGACTGACTTGCGACCGTCGGCGAACTCGACCGTCACGCCGTCGGCGGTTTCGGTGCAGTTCTCCATACCATGGCCCCACCGCACTTCGACGTTGTCGAACCGGTCGAGGCCGAAGAGCAGTTCGGCGTCCACCATGGGCTGGACGAAGCCGTTGCGTTTGGGCCATCCGAAGCGGGCATCGGGGGGCGCCATCTCGGCGAGGAGTTTCCGCTTGGCGTCGAAGAACCGCAGGATCTGGTTGGGCACTGTGTGAGGCAGGATCTTGTCGACCAATCCGATCGACTGGAACGTGCGCAGCGCCTCGTCGTCGAGTCCGACGCCGCGGGGGTAGTCGATGAGGCTGTCGCGTTCGTCGACCACCAGTGTGCGGACACCTTGCAGGCCAAGGATATTGGCCAGGGTGAGACCGACGGGGCCGCCCCCGACGATGACGATGTCCACTGTGTCTTCGGGCACGGTCAACGCCCAAGCAGGAAGTCGAGGTGGAGCCGGTTGAACGTCTTCGGGTCCTCGTATTGCGGCCAGTGGCCACAGCCCGGCATCACCTCGAACCGCGCACCGGGGATCATCGACGCGATCCGCCTGCCCTCGGTGACGTCGGCGGTCGGGTCATCGCTCGTCCACACGACCAGCGTCGGCGCGGTGATCGCCCCATACTCCTTCGGGCCGAGAAGATTTCGCGCCCGGATGTCGGGATCCTGAAGCGCCATGATGTCGCGCATTGCGGCGACGAAGCCCGGTTGCCGGTAGATGCGCTGCCTGCTGGCGACGATGTCGTCGTAATCCTTGGACTTGTCGGCCATCAACCACTTGATTCGGGCCTGAACGGTCTCCCACGTCGGCGCCTCGACAGCGGCCATCGACAACGTGATGATCCGCTTCATCACCTCGGGATCGGCCTGCGAGCCACCCGCCGTGTTGAGCACCAGCCGGTCGATCCGGTCGGGGTGGTCGATGGCTGCGCGGGATGCCACCCATCCGCCGAGCGACTCCCCACTCAGGTGCACGCGCTCGGCGCCGATGGCGTCGAAGAACGCCATCAAGTGCGCCACGTAGTGGCTGACCTCGAGAGGATGGCCCGGCTTGTCGGTATAGCCGTGGCCGAGCATGTCGACGGACCAGGTGGAGAAGTGCTCGGCGTGTGCCTCGAGGTTGCGGACGTAGGCCTCGGCGTGGCCGCCCGACCCGTGCAGGAACACCAGCGCGGACTTGTCCTCATCGCCTGCATGCAGGTACCGGGTGCGTATGCCGCCCGCATCGAGGTAGCCCTGCGAGAACGCGACGCCCTGGAGATCGCTCCAAACGCTTTCGTGCTCCGGCACCCGTCACCTCTCTTGACGACGAGAAGGAAATTCTCGTAACTTGTAAGCACTCTGCTCATTTATCGCACATACACGTGCACTATAGTCAGAGCATCACTCTCGGGAAACCGTCTGTCAAGGAGGGCGCCATGCCGAAGGGCCCAGGGGGCAGGAGCGCAGCGACGGGGGGGATAAACACTGTCGCCGGCACCGGAACGACCGGAACGAATGGTGCGCCAGGCTCGCAGACCCTCGCGAGGGGTCTTGCCGCCCTTCAACTGGTCGCGTCATCCCCGAACGGACTGACCGCGCAACAGGTCGCCGACGACATCGGTGTACATCGGACGATCGCCTATCGGCTGCTGACAACGCTCGCGCAGTACCGGTTCGTCGCCAAGGGCGAAGACGGGCGGTACCGGTCGGCATCGGCGCTGGCGGTGCTCGGCGCGTCCTTCGACAACAACGTTCGTCAACTGTGCCTGCCGACCCTGCGCGCGCTCGCCGACGAACTCGGCACCACCGTGTCACTGCTGATCGCCGAGGGTGACCAGCAGGTCGCGATCGCGGTGATCGTGCCGACCAACGTCTTCTACCAGATGTCGTTCCACGAGGGCAGCCGTTACCCGCTCGACCGCGGGGCGGCCGGAATCGCCTTGTTGGCAAGCATGCCGCCGAGGCCAGGAGAGCGGGACCTCGTTCCGCAGACCCGTAAGAAGGGCTGGGTGATCACCCACGGCGAGGTCGAACCGAACACCTATGGTCTGGCCGTGCCCGTGCGACGGAGTCCGCCGTCGCCGCCGACATGCATCAACCTGATCTCCCACCGCGAAGACGTGGTCATGGGTGGCAGAGACTCGGTAATCAAGGCGGCCAACGAATTATCCGCGATCCTCAGTTGAGGATCCGTCAGCCGAGAGGGTGCAACGGTGACCGATTGGGACAACGAAGTCGATGTCGTCGTGCTGGGCAGTGGCGGCGCCGGGCTGACGGCCGCCCTGACCGCAGCGGCCAACGGCGCGTCGGTGGCGGTCTATGAGAAGGCCGCGACGGTCGGTGGCACGACCGCGGTATCCGGGGGCATCGTGTGGATCCCAGCGCACAATCGCTCGCCCGAGGGCGAACTGAGCGAGGCCGATGCGCTGAAGTATCTCGAGGCGCAGTCGTTGGGCGTGATGGACCGCGAATTGGTCGAGACCTTCGTTCGGACCGGCCCGAAGATGCTCGACTTCGTCGAGCAGCACAGCGAGCTCGTGTTCGAGATCGCCGAAGGATTCCCCGATTACAAGCCCGAACTGCCGGGAGGGCGGCCGACGGGCGGACGCTCGCTGAATACCAAGCCGTTCGACCTGGAACGGCTCGGCGATTGGCGAGACAAGATCACCTCGTTCCCCGCCGACTTCAGCAACGTCGGCATCGACGCCGAAACCCGCGCCAGGATCCACGCCGCGGTCGACAGCGAGGCCGGTGACTACTGCGTGGCGGGCACAGCGCTCATCGCAGGACTGTTGAAGGGCCTGCTGGATCTCGGCGTGACTCCCCACACCGAGGCCAGGGCCGTCGAACTGATCGCCGATGGTGGCGCGATCGTCGGTGTGCGAATCAATCACGCCGGCAGGGACATTCGCGTGCGTGCCCGCGCCGGTGTCGTGCTCGGAACCGGCGGTTTCGAGTGGGACGACGCGCTGGTGGAGGCGTTCCTGCGCGGGCCGATGCGCGGGCCGGTGTCTCCCCCGAACAACACCGGCGACGGGCTGCGGATGGCGATGGCGCACGGCGCGGACCTGGCCAACATGGGCGAGGCGTGGTGGGTGCCGATCATCCAGATACCGGGCGACACATTCGAGGGCAAGCCGCGCAGCCGAAGCGTGCGGCTCGAACGCACCAGACCGAGAAGCATCATCGTCAACAGGGCGGGCAAGCGATTCCTCAACGAGGCAGGCGAATACAACTCGATGGCGGGCCCGTTCCACCATCTCGATCCGCGGCACGGCTACCTCAACGACCCGGCGTGGATCGTCTTCGACGACCAGCACCTCAAGCGCTACGGATTCCTCGGCGTGGAGCCTGACGGCCCCGTCCCCCATTGGTTCTGCCAATCGAGGGACCTGACGGAATTGAGCGAGAAGACGGGAATCGACGCGGAGGGTCTGGCCCGCACCCTGGACACGTGGAACGAGAACGTGTCCCACGAAGAGGACCCCGATTTCGGTCGCGGCTCGAGCGCTTACGACGGTTACTGGGGCGACAACGACGCCGCGACGACCGCGGGTAAGACGCTCGGCCCGATCGATACGCCCCCGTACTACGCCGTCCCGGTCACGGTGGGGGCGATGGGCACCAAGGGTGGGCCGCGCACCGACCGCGACGGCCGCGTCATGCACGTCAGCGGAGTGCCGATACCCGGACTGTATGCCGCCGGCAATGCGATGGCCGGCGCGACAGGGAAGGCCTACGGCGGTGCAGGCGGAACAATCGGCCCGGCAATGGTTTTCGGCTACAGGGTGGGCCTCGCGGTTGCCGGTGCTAATCGCTGAATCACTGCGACTCGACTACGGCGCTGCGGTTTTCGGGCCTCGTGGCGTCCAAAAAGACAACCTCCAGCTGGACATGTCGAGGCTGTCGCTCATCACGATTTTTCCTTCGGCCACGGATTCGCGAACCTTCGCTCGTCTTTCCTGCTGTCGGCTGGATTGGAGAATACGATCTGAATCGTCCTGTCGGTCATGGCCTTAGTATCTGCCTCGATCGACTGAGTAGGTTTACAGCGTCACACGGACTCGCCGAGCAGCATCGGAAATGTGTCCACCGAACGAACACCGACCGTGTAGTCGAACTCGGCGCCCGGCTTGACGCGATAATCCGGGATCCGACTGTGCCACACGCGAAGCGCGATTCGTAACTCGAGCCGAGCCAAGTTCGATCCCAGGCAGCGATGGATACCCGCGCCGAATGCAATGTGGCGGTTGGCTTTACGGCCCCACTGAACGACATCCGCGTTGGGGAACTCTGATTCGTCGGTATTGGCCGATCCGAGGAGCGGATGCACGTTATCGCCCGCGCGAATCGGACACCCGGACAGCACGGTGTCCTGCGTGGCGACGCGCGTGACCAGCATGACCGGTGTTTCCCAGCGCAGGAGTTCTTCCACGACCAGCGGGCTGATGGACGGGTCTGCGACAAGCGATGCCCGTGCATCCGGGTGTTCGGCGAGGTAGCGGAAGAAGCAGTCGAGCGAGGCCGAGACGGTGTCCAGACCTGCGATCAGCAGAAGAAAGCAGATGTCGAGGATGTCCTCACGGGTCAAACGCTCGCCGTCCACCTCCGCGTCGAGAAAGTGACTGAGCAGATCGTCGCGGCGCTCCTGCGCACGCTCGTCGAGCACGCCGTTGAAATAGTCGTAGATCGATTGCGCAGTCTGCGCTTTGTACGACGCAACCCTCGGGTCGTTCATCGGAACACCCAACACGTGGAACGGACGAATGATCCCGTCCTTCATCGTCAAGAAACGACTGAGTTCTTCGGACGGCAGACCAAACATCGTGAGAAATACTTGCGACGGGAACGGCACGGAAAACCGTTTGGCGAAATCGATTTCGGTCTCGTGGACGAAGCCGTCGATGAGCTCGTTCACCAGTTGCTCCACCGGATCCGCAAGGCGTTCGAGAGCTTTCGGGGTGAACAGCGGATCGAGGATCTTTCGAAACCTTCGCTGGTCTGGTGGGTCCAGCTCGATCGGAATGAGCGGTCGGACGTTGCCGAGGTGACCCGCCGTCAACCGCGACGAGTAGATCTCGGGGTGACGAAGCACCTCGGTCATCGCCGCGCGTGTGGTGACGACGACTCCTGCGTCGTCGACACGCATCGCCGGTGCGGACGCCCGCATCTGCGCGTAGGCCGTCTGGGGATCCCGGGCCATCGCGTTACCGGTCCCGGAGAAGACCGTGCCGCCGTAGGCGTCGCTGTTGTCGTCCGTTGCGCGTTCCTCAGGCTGGACCGAAAGCCCCGGACTCTCACTCACGATGAAATCCCACCTCAGCCCGTCCGTCGAAGCTCTTGAGCATCTCGGGCTGTGGCGGTTCCATCTGCAGATACAGGTCGATATGCCGAATCTTCCCGGCACCGTCGAACTCGTACACCGACAGTGAATTCACCGAATTGTTGAAATCGCCTATCGTGCTGCGCTCTTCAAGCTCGAGGAACACCAGGTCGTCGGTCTCGGTGATCCGCCGAAATGAACACTCCCACTGCGATGAGGTGGCCCAATTGGTGAGGAAACCAACGTAATCCGTCCACTTCATCGTCTCTTTGAACGCGCCGACCCTCTCGAACTCGTCGACTGCGACCAGTTCGGCAAGCGGTGCCCAGCTGTCCACCGAGAAGCCGGGCTGCTTCGCCTCGTCTACCAGCCGCTTGGTGGTCGTGCAGTAATCCAACACCGTGCGGCAGCGTCCCGAGTAGTCGCCGACGATGTCGCTGACGTCTTGCAGGGCCATCAGACCGCCACACCCTCTTCCTCAAGACGTCGCTCCAGCGCCTCGACATACTCGGACGTCACGCGGAAGGGTCCGTGCACGCCGATGGCGACATCAAGGAATGCGCTGTATTCATCGTTGACATGGGTTTCCCAACGGGTGACCTCACCGCCGTCGTTGGTCTCGACGAAACTGCAGGAATAGAAGCCCATTTCGATGCCGTCTTTGGTGTTCCCCTGCCAGCGGGTCTTCATGACGAAGCCGTTGTCAGCCGGCCAGTACTTGAAGTCCACCGGCTTCCAGTCCGGGAAGCGCAGCGAGTAGACCTTCGCCTCCACGGTGGACGCCCGCGCCGACTCCTCCGGAAACTCGCTCAACTTGTAGACTTCGTCGCCGGTGAAGTACGGGGAGGCGTAGACGGCGTCGTCGGCGAACTTCCACACGTCCACGAACGCCTCGCCGTCCTGGACTCCCTGCCGCAGGTAAGCGTCGCCGTAGGCCTTCGCCATCCGAGTGTGCACAGCGATGCGGTCTTCGAGTTTCAACGTCGTCCTTCCATGTATCTGTCGATGACCGAGTGGTAATGCCCGATCACCACTTCCTCCTTGACCAACGTCATGTGATCCAGGCGGGTGTTGCGCAAACCCAGCTGCTGGCGCGGCATCTGGATGTAGTCCTGATGAAGCGCCTCGAAGTACTTGTAGCTACCCGGTTCGTCGACCTCGATCAGGTCGACCTTGAAGGCGTCGCGCATCTCCGCAGGCAGGTACATGTAGCTGGCGACATGCCAGATGCATCGGTTCGGATCACCGTCGGGGTGCGGAACCGCCATGATCACATGGCATTCACCCGCGCGAATCGTCATGAAGAAGTTCGGGAACAGCACCCAACCGTGGTTGTCGCTCATCTGGGCATCGGTCAGTCCGCTGACATCGAGTCCCATCCCGGTCAGGGTGTCGCGCGTCGCTTGCTGCAGCAGCGTGCGGGCACTGACGCCGTCGGGGAAGGCCAAGGAACCGTCCTCGGCGCGGTAGCCCTTGACGAGCTCCTCGAAGCGAGGCAGCACCGCGACGGTCGAGGGAAATGTCTCTGGCAGAGCCATGATCCCGTCGACCTGCTTTTCGTCGCTGGCGCCCTGTACCTCGAAGGGAGCCATCGCGACACTGTGGTTCTCGAAGAACTTGTATCGGCTCGTGGCCGGATCGATTGCGATCACGCTGAGAAGCTGAGGATGAATACCGTTGATGTGGTAGCCCTCCTCGAAAGCGTCCATGACGACTTTCCAGTTGCAGTCAAGGGGCTCACGGACATTCATCACCGTGACCATCTCGTCCAGATGGTAGGGCGCCAGCATCTCCGCGATCTCGTCGCCGATCCACTCGGATAGCGGCGCGGCACTCGGGTCAGGGTTGATGAAGATGAAACCGGCGAAGGTGTCGACGGGGACCTGGTGCAGGGAGTTCTCGTCTTTGTCGATCCGGCCCGCCAGATCCTCACGCAGAACCCCCCGCAGTCGCCCTTCGAGGTCGTATGACCACAGGTGGTACTGGCAGAGGAAGCCACGCTTGACATTTCCGGTGCCGCCGGCGCAGAGCACATTTCCGCGGTGCCTGCATGCATTGACGAAGCCTCGGAGCTTGTCGTCCTTTCCGCGAACGATAACGAAGGACTGGTCGAAGATCTTGTACTCCTTCCAGTCGCCGACCTTGGGTAGCTCGTCGACCCGGCCTGCGATCTGCCAGACCCGCATCCAGATCGCCTCCCGCTCGCGCACCTGGTACTCGCGCGAGGTGTAGCGGTCCGTCGAGATGCGCATCTCGAAGGCGTCCGGACCGACGTCCGCAAGGCCCTTCGCCGTGTCCACCCATTCGCCGGGTCGTGTCGCTGCTGTCATCGGATCAGTCCTTTCGCGCCGCCGAGCTGCAGGCGACACTACTAATATACATATCTGTATATTAGATACAACACCGAATATCGGTGGCTCGCTTTCAGCCATGCAGTGAGGAGAGGAGATGGTCCTGCGCTACCGGGTCGACGTGGTTGCCGCCAGCGTCGCCGACGTCGTCCGCGGTGCCGGCGGGTGGATCTTTGACCGCACCATGCAGGGCTGGGCCGTGAACGTCGTCGTACCCCAGCCCGGCGACACCCGGCCGATCGCGATACTCGGCGCTACCGTCAACGAACCGATCGGTTCCGAACACCCTGCGCCACAGGTCTTTTTGGACGATGCATCGGGTACAGAGGTTGTCGAGCATCGGTTGAGCACGGCTGCCCGTCTCTTCAAGGCACAGGCCCTCATCGCCGCGCGGACAGCACCCATGCCGGATACTCGCGAAACGCTCTTCTTCGGTATGCCATCTGCGGAAATGCTCGTGGAAGTGATTGAACTACAACCATTTACAGTAGCCCTGCCATCGTGACTGACGATAGGCGACGGGTGTGGGAGAATCAGCGCGTGCCGGAGCGTTGGACGAGAGAACGACGGGTCCAGCACACCCGTGACCTGCTTCTGGACGCGGCCGAAAAGCTCTTCGCCGAGCGGGGTTTGGGCGGCGCTTCGCTGGAGGACATCGCCGACGCCGCAGGCTATACACGCGGTGCCATCTACGCGCATTTCGGCAGCAAGGAGGAGCTTTTCCTGGCTGTCATCGAGCGCCAGCGGCAGCGTTTTCTCGACGGGTTCACCGACGTGGTTTCTTCATTTCACCGACTCAGCGACCTGAACCTCGACGAGCTGTCCTCGCGGTGGCGCGAGTTGATGAGTGGCGATGCCGAGCAGGCGGCCGCCCTTGGGCATGAGTTCACGCTGTTCTTGGTGCGCAATCCCGAGGCTCGCGATCGGGTTGCCGCGCAGCGAGCGGAGACGGTCCGATGGCTTGCCGACTACATCACCGACGGCGCCAAACGAATCGGCGGTACGTTGACCATTCCGGCCGAGACGCTGGCCCGGGTAATCCTCGCCACAAACGAGGGGGTCACCCTGCACAGCCATGTGGACGGCGAGGACCTCTACCGGCCTTTCATGGAACTGGTCATCTCGAGCATTCGCCCGTCGTTTCAATGATGCTCTGACACAGGCTCACACCGCGCGTACCGGCACATTGCACCAGCCCAACACGTTCGTCATGTGCACCCGCTGCAGGCCGGAGCGGTCGATCTCGTACCGCGGGATGAGGTCGAGCAGGGTTTGCAGCGCCATCCTGCCCTCCATCCGCGCGAGCGCCGCGCCGAGGCAGCTGTGAATGCCGTAGCCGAAGTTGAGGTTGTAGCCGACCTTGCGCTCGCGGTCGATGTCGAAGCGGTCGGCGTCGGGAAAGAACCGCTCGTCGCGGCTGGCCGAACCGTTGATCAGCATGACCGGATCACCGGCCGGGATCGTCTTGCCGTGCAGCGTCACATCGCGTGTGGTGGTCCGGATCTGGTACTGCGACGGTCCTTCGTAGCGCAGTAGTTCCTCGAACGCAGCCGGGATCTTGTCGCGGTTTTCCTGGAGCTTCTGCCACTGGTCGGGATTGTCGGCGAACACGACGACGGCGTTTCCGACGAGTTTGGTCACCGTTTCGGCTCCCGCACCGCCGAGCATCGTGCAGAACCCGGTGATCTCGATGTCGTCGAGCCGTCGGGTCTCGCCGTCCTCGGTGACTTCCGCCTCGGTGAGCCTGCTGATCATGTCGTCTTGTGGCTTTTTGCGGCGTTCCTGAATGAGCTCGTAGTAGTAGGCGGCGGACTTCATCACCGCGTCCATGCCCTCCGGCGACGTACTCATCTGGCCCGGCTGCCGTTCCAGGCTTACGTCGAGCCACAGTCGCAGTTGCTGCCGATCGGCGGCGGGCACGCCGAGCATCGAGGTGATGATCTCGACAGGGAACAGCGCTGCGAAGTCGGCGACCGCGTCGAACGACGACGGATCGAGTTGGCTCACATAGCGATCGATGGTGTCGCGCACCAGTTGTTCCAATGAAGCGACGGCTCGCGGCGTGAAGACCCGGTTGACCAGCTTGCGCATCCGCTCATGTTCGGGTGGATCCAGGCTGATGATGATCTTCCCGGTAGGGCTGTCCGTGGCCCCCGCTGCCGCCGCCTTGACGATCTCGAGTGTGACGCCCTTGGCCGACGAGAAGGTCTCGTAATCCTTGATGGCCGCGGAGACATCCTCGTATCGGGTCAGCGCCCAGAAGTCGTACTTCTCGCTGTAATACGCCGGAGCCTCGTCCCGCATCCGGCGGTACGTCTCGAAGGGTGCTTGAAAGTAGTCGTCCGAGAACGGATCGAAGACGACCGGGCCACCCGACACTGTTGGACTCGATACGCTCACAGCTGCACTCCGTTTCGTTGTCGCAAATGCTTACCAGATCAAGGCTCTACGGGGATCGCGAATAGCTGCTCCGCCGCGGTGTAGGGATCGGACCGCCCGTCGGCGACGAGTTCTGCCAGTCGGTCCAGATCGGCATGGCTTCGTAGGCGGGTCTGCGCCAGCGACAGAATCTGCGCGCGGGCGCGCGCCCTGCGGCGCTCGGGACTGTCGGAACGGGCATGCGTCTCAATGGCGTCGACCAGCTCGGGGATGCCCTCACCTTGTGCGGCAACGAGCTTGAGGATCGGCGCCTTGGTCTCGGCGCGCAGATCCCGCACCGTCTGGTCTGCGCCCTCCCGGTCGGCCTTGTTCACAACGACGATGTCGGCGACCTCGAGCAGGCCCGCCTTGGCGGCCTGAACCGCGTCGCCCGCACCGGGATTCAGGATGACGATGGTCGGGTCGGCGATGGCGGCGATCTCGATTTCGGACTGTCCGACACCTACCGTCTCCGCGACTATCAGGTCATAGGAGAGGGCGGCGAGCAGCCGGGTCGCCGCGGGGACGGCGGCCGCGAGCCCGCCGAGATGGCCGCGGGTCGCCACCGAGCGGATCAGGACGTCGGGGTCGTTGATGTGTGCCGCCATCCGGATGCGGTCGCCCAGCAGCGCGCCGCCGCTGTATGGCGAGGACGGGTCGACGGCGAGAACGGCCACGCGCATGTCGTGCTCGCGATATGCGGAGACCAGCGCGGCTACGGTCGTCGATTTCCCCGCGCCGGGCGGGCCCGTCACGCCGACGATGCGCGGAGGGGTGGTGGCGCCGAGTGCATCGAGCACTTCGTCGCGGCGGGAACTCTCGACAAGGCTCAACAGGCGTCCGGCCGCACGGGTGGACCCGTTGCGCGCCGCCGTGATGAGCTCGTCGATGGTCATCGGTACGGCCGAGCCTACGGTGCCGGAACCTCGATGACGGTCGCCGATCCCATGCCGCCACCCGCACACATGGCGGCGACGCCGATGCCGCCGCCCCGACGGCGCAGTTCATGCACCAGCGTGACGAGCATGCGGGCGCCGGTCGCTGCGACCGGGTGTCCGAGCGAGCAACCGCTGCCACTGACATTGACGATGTCGGGATCGATGTCGAGCAGCTTCATCGTCGCAACGCACATCGACGCGAACGCCTCGTTGATCTCGAAAAGGTCGACATCGGCCAGCGAAAGCCGTGCGCGGGCAAGCGCTTTGGGAATCGCCTCGACCGGTGCCAGACCCGTCGACGCCGGGTCGACGCCGACGGACGCCCATGCGCGCACCGTGGCCAGCGCGGGCAGGCCGAGGCGATCGCTGGCGACGGCCAGCGCCGCCGCGCCGTCATTGGCGCCGCAGGCGTTGCCCGCGGTGATCGAGAACCCCTCGATCTCGGGATGCAGCGGCCGCAGCGACGCGAGCTTCTCGATGCTGGTGTCACGCCGCGGATGTTCGTCGACCTCGAAGGTGCCGTGCGGCGTCTCGATCGGCACGATCTCTTCTTTGAAGCGCCCCTCGTCGATGGCCTGGATCGCCTTGCGGTGCGACCCGAGCGCCCATTCGTCCATCTCCTGCCGGCTCACACCGGCCTTGACGGCGGCGTTCCAGCCGACGGTGATCGACATGTCCATGTTGGGCGCGTCGGGCCGGTCGGGGTGGGTGGGCGGAAACCAGTCGACCATCTCGTCGCCGGCCCGCCGCTGGAAGCGCGGCGACGTCGACGCGGAGTTCACCCCGCCGGCGATGACCAGCTGGTCCATGCCGGCGCGGATGCTGGCCGCTGCGCTCTGCACGGCGGCCTGGCCTGCGGCGCAGTGCCGGTTCACGGCAAGGCCCGGCACCGACGTCAGCCCGGCGGTTATCGCGGCATGGCGTGCGACGACGCCGCCGCCGTAGAGGCCCTCGCCGAGGATGACGTCGTCTATCGCACCCACATCGAGGTCGGCGACGGCACTTGCCACCACGTGTTCGGCGAGTTGGTAGGCATCGGTGTCGCGCAGCGTGCCCTTCATCGCCGTTCCGATGGGCGTACGCAGGGCGGACACGATGACTGCTTCAGGCATGAGGTGACTCCGTTTCGACCGTCGTGAGAATGTTATTCTCTCTGATCGAGAGTGCCAGTTGCAAGAAGGGGAATCATATGCAAATCGCCGGTAGCTCAGCGATCGTGGTCGGCGGCGCAGGCGGCCTGGGTGAGGCGACCGTCCGCAGGCTGCACGATGCGGGGGCCAAGGTGGTCGTCGCCGACCTCGCCGACGACAAGGGCAAGGAGCTGGAAACCGAGCTCGGCGTGCGTTACGTGCGCACCGATGCCACCTCCGAGGAATCCGTCAACGCGGCGATCGCCGAGGCGGCGTCGCTGGCGCCGTTGCGAATCTCGGTCGACACGCACGGCGGCCCGGCCAGCGGCGGCAGGCTGATCGGCAAGGACGGAACCCCGCTGGATCTCGACGGCTTCAAGAAGACGATCGAGTTCTACCTGACCGCGGTGTTCAACGTGATGCGGTTGGCGGCAGCGGCGATCGCCAAGTCCGAACCGCTCGAGGAGGGCGCCCGCGGCGTCATCGTCAACACCGCGTCGATCGCCGGGTACGAGGGCCAGATCGGCCAGCTGCCCTACTCGGCGGCCAAGGGCGGCGTGCTCGGCATGACGCTGGTCGCCGCGCGCGACCTGTCGCCGCTGGGCATCCGCGTCAACACCATCGCCCCCGGCACCATCAACACCCCTGCGTACGGTAAGGCGGCCGACCAGCTCGAGCAGTACTGGGGTCCGCAGGTGCCGTTCCCGAAGCGGATGGGACGGTCGACGGAATACGCGCAGCTGGCGCAGAGCATCATCGAGAACGACTACCTCAACGGTGAGATCATTCGCCTCGACGGAGCGTTGCGCTTCCCGCCGAAGTGACCTCACCTTCTAAAGGCCCTCGCCTTGCACCGCGAGCGTGCGTGTCTGCGGCCGACACGCCGCAAAATTTCGACAGAACACGCACGTTCGACGCGCTCCGAGCGCACGCTGACCGCATGCCAGAACTGACGGGCTTCTCGCACATCGATTTGACGGTCACCGACTGCGACGAGGCGGCGCAGTGGTGGCAGGACGTGCTCGGCTTTGTGCTCGTCCACAAAGTACAAGAGCCGACTTTCCGGTGCCGTTCGCTGATCCACGCGTCCGGCATAGCCGTGACGGTGATGACACACGACGCGACATCCGACTACGGTCCGTTCGATGAAAGGCGGGTTGGCCTGGACCACTTGGCTTTCCGCGTTGCGGATCGGAGCGAACTGCAGAAATGGGCGACACATCTGGACGCGAAACGCGTCACCAGCACCGGGATCATCGACACCGGTTACGGTCCGACCCTCGTGTTCCGTGACCCCGACAACACTCAGCTCGAGCTTTATGTTCAACCGAATCCAGACGACCTGTCACTGACCGACGCGGACTCCGAGGAAGCGCGCCAAGCCTTGCACAGCGGCCAGTAGCGGGCCATCAGACGCCGCGAGTGTGCGCAAAGTGCTGACGATTGACGGCGTGTCGGGCAGCAGACATGCACGCTCGCGGGGGGAGGTTAGTCCTTCTTGGCGATCAGGCCGTCCACGATCTTGTTGAAGTCGGTGGTTCCGAAGGACACGTATTCGGCGAGGTTGGCGTAGTCCAGCGAGGCCATCACGGCGTTCTCCAACTGGATGTTCATCAACCGCTTGGTGGCCTCGACCGCCTGCTGCGGCAGCGCCAGCAGCCTCTTGGCGCACGCGATCGCCTCGGCCAGCGGATCTTCCACGACGTGATTGGCCAGCCCCAACTCGACTGCATGTCCGGCCTTGATCCGCACCCCCGTCAACGCGAATTCCTTGGCCTGCAGCAGGCTGATCTGCGAACCCCACACCAGCGGGCCACCGTCGGCGGCGACCAGCCCGATCTGTACGTGCGGGTCGGCGAAGTGCGCGGTCTCGGCGATGTAGACGATGTCGGACAGCGCGGCCAGGCTGCAGCCAAGCCCGACGGCCGGTCCGTTCACCGCGGCGATCACCGGGATGCGGCAGCGCAGCATGCCGATGACGAGGTCACGGCCGTGCTTGATCGTCTTCTGCCGCAGCGCCTCGTCATTGCGAAGCTCGTCGAGGTAGTTGAAGTCGCCGCCGGCCGAGAACGCCCGGCCCGCACCGGTGATGACTGCCGCCCGTGCACCGGTGTCCTCGTTGAGTGCCTCCCAGATCTTCGCCAGCCCCACGTGCAGGTTGTCGTTGACCGCGTTGAGCGCATCGGGCCGGTTGAGCGTGATGATGCGCAGCGCGCCGTCGGCCTTGACGTCGATTTCGTCTGGCATGTCGTACATTTCAGTTCCCTTCGCTCTTCGCGCAAGCGCTCATCGCACTCCTAATCCGAGGATCCGCGATGCGATGATGTTCTTCTGGATCTGTGACGTGCCGCCCATGACGCTCTGGGCGCGGCTGTACATGTAGGCACCGAACAACTCCGGGTCACCGGTGCCGACGGTCGCCAGCGCGGCGTGGCCTACCGACTGCTCGACCCACGTCATCAACAGCTTGTCCAGCGAGCCCTGCGGACCGTGGGTCAGCCCGTCGAGCTGCTCGGACAGCCTTCGGCGTACGTGCAGCCGCAGCATCTCGGTCTGCACCCAGGCCCACGACAGCTCCTCGGGTGTCGCGCCGTCGACGCGGGAGGCCAACTGACGCACCAGCTTTCCGTACCGCGCGGAGAACCCCAGCGTCGACGGTTCGCGTTCGTGACTGACGATCGTCATGGCCAGCTTCCAGCCCTGACCCGGCTCACCCACCATGTTCTCGACCGGCACCCTGGCGCCGTCGAACAGCACCTGGCCGAATTCCTTGGTGACGCCGCTGATCATCTTCAGCGGACGCTGCTCGATGCCGGGCTGATGCATGTTGACGATGAACGGCCGAGATGCCTTTGTGCTTGGGCACGTCCTTGTCGGTACGGGCCAGCAGCAGACACCAGTCGGCGACATCGGAGTAGCTCGTCCAGACCTTGTGGCCCTCGATGACGTACTCGTCGCCGTCACGGGTCGCGGTGGTGGAAAGCGACGCCAGGTCCGAACCGGCGCCCGGCTCGGAGAAGCCCTGGCACCACCGTTCGGTGCCGTTGATCATTCCGGGCAGAAAGCGTTGCCGCAGTTGCTCGTTGCCGTGGTGGGACAGCCCGACCACCAGATAGCCCAGGCTGGGCCGAGCCGGTGCGCCCGCCTTGGCGATCTCTTCGTCGACGATCACGTCGTACACCGGAGGCAGGTCCTGCCCGCCGTATTCCTTGGGCCACGACGTGCCGAAGAAGCCCGCCTGATACAGCGCCTGATGCCAGTCGCCCTGCCGGGCCCAGTACTCGTCGCCAGACGTCGGGTACTTGCCCTTCTGCTCGACGAGCCAGCCGCGCAACCGCTCCCGGAAAGCGGCCTCCTCCGGCGAATCACGAAAATCCAATGGACACCTCCTCGAGCTTCACCGGCCACACCTCGCTGGCGGCAAGCGCCCTACGCAGATAGACATGCGCAAGGCATTCCCAGGTGTTGCCGATGCCGCCGTGTACCTGGATCGATGTCTCGCAGACCGTCATAGCCGCACGCGCACAATAGATCTTGGCCACCCGCGCGGCCTCGATCGCCTCGGCGGGTGGCAGCTCGTCGACGGCCCATGCAGCGTGGCGCAGCACGCTGATCGACCCCTCGATCAGTGCCAGGCTCTCGGCCAGCAGGTGCGCGACGGCCTGATACGACCCGATCGTCGCACCGTACTGTTCACGGACCTTGGCGTATTCGGTGGCAAGCGCATGCGTGCCGCGGGCCGCGCCGACCAGGTCGGCACAGGTGACCGTCAGCGCGAGGGCACGCCACCGGCCTGCGTCCTCTTCGCCGAGCTCGCCGAGCTCGGGTGGCGACTCGATCACTCCGGCAAGGCTTTTGGTGAGATCGACCGACTCGCGCTCGGCACCTGCCTTCCCAGGGTCGCGACCGAGCCTGCTGCCGAGGTCGTCGGCAAGTACGGGGCCGACGAACGGGACGTCGACAAGTCCTCTGGCGAACTCTTCTGCGACGATGGCCACCTCGACGCCGGAGGCCCCGTCGCTGCGTAGGGTGCGAAACCCGGTCCCGTCAACCGCCTTCTCCAGCCGTGCGATGCGGTTGGCGTCGTCCAGGTCGGCGACCGACCCCGGTCCGAGGTCGTCGGCCAACTCGGCCGCGGCTTCCCGCAGCTGCCGCTGTTCAGCCGTCAGACGGACGTCCATACCGCTCCTTCAGCACTCGGCGCAACGCCTTTCCGGAAGGCAATCGCGGAATCTCGGGAACCGTCACCACGCGGCTCAGCTGTTTGTACGACGCCAGCCGGCCCGCGACAAGGGCCATCAGCTCATCGGGGTCCACCGAACCATGTGTCGCGACCGCGGCGACGACCGCCTCACCGTTGGCCGCATCGTCGACACCGAACACCGCGCAGTCGTCGACCAGCGGATGCCCGTGCAGCACCGCCTCGATCTCGGCGGGCGCGACCTGGAACCCGCGCACCTTGATCATCTCCTTGGCCCGGTCGGTGATCCGCAGCCAGCCGTCGGCGTCGAGGTAACCGACGTCGCCGGTCCGATACCACCCGTCGCAAAACGCCTGCGCCGTAGCCTCATCGGGCAGGTAGCCGGCCATCACCGAATCCGACTGCACCTGAATCTCACCGACCTCGCCGGGCGCGACGGGCTTGCCGTCCTCGAGCGACACCATCCGGAGCTTCGACCCCGGGCACCGGGCGTCCGACGGTGTCCAGCCGTGCCCCGTCGAGCGAATTGCACGCGATGACCGGCAACTCGCTGGTGCCGTACGCGGTCACCCAGTTCATCGCCGACCCGGTCCGTGACGGCCTCGGCGACACTCTGGGTCACCGGCGTTGCGCACCACATCACGTATCGCAACGACGACAGGTCGTAGGAATCCAGCTTCGGGTGCGCGGCCAGCGCCAGCGCGATCGGCGCAACGGCCATCTCGATGGTGATCCGGTCGGCTTCGATGTGATGCAACATCTGGTCGACGTCGAACCGACGATGCAGCCGGATCCACGCACCGGTGTCCAGCGCCATGACGATGTTGAGCAGGCCGAGGATGTGCGACGGCGGCGTCACGATCTGCAGGCGATCCGCCGACGTCAGACCGAGCGCGTCCCGCCACTGCCGGACGGCCACCGCGAACGCGCGGTGGGTGTGCCGGACGGCCTTGGGCATGCCGGTCGTGCCGGAACTGAACACCAGCAGAGCGTCGGCATCGGGATCGGGTGCGTCGAACTCACGTCGCCCCGGGGTGACGGGCTCGTCCAGCGCCAGCATCGGCATCAGTCCGGCGAGCACCGGGTGGTCTCCGACGGCGTGCGCGGGCTGGGTCACCGCCAGCGCATGCCTGACTTCGGCTTCCCGCCACGCCGGGCTGAGCAGGACCGCCGCGGCCCCCAGCCGCCAGATGGCGCGCAGCGCCACGACGAACTCGGGCCGGTTCGACGACATCAGCGCCACCCGGTCACCCGCCCGGACCCCGCGGTGCTCGAGCGTCGTCGCCATCCCGTTGGCCAGGGCGTCAAGCTGCGCCAATGTGTATTCGCGCTCGTCGAAGGCGAGGGCGGCCGGCTCGCTCACGTCAGCTCACCCGCCCTTCCCTCACGTTGCGCGACCTACGGAGAACACACTATCCTAAAGTGAGAATAGTATTCTCGTAGGAGCAGAATCTCAACGGCGCAAAGGGGACGTCAGATGGCTGTCGAGGGGACCGTGACGATCCTGCTCGACCGGCAGAAGGCTTCGGTTCCGCGCGTCGAGAACGAGACCCTGCTGGAGAGCGCGAGGCGTGCGGGACTGTCGCCGCCGTTCAGTTGCGAGGCGGGAAACTGCGGCACCTGCATGGCCAAACTCGTCGAGGGCAAGGCGACCATGCGCGTCAACGACGCGCTCGACGACGACGAGGTGGCCGAGGGGTACATCCTCACCTGTCAGGGTGTGCCCGATACGGAATCGGTGACCGTCGACTACGAGTGAGCGTGTTCGTCCAGCCGCGGTGCCGGTCGATACTCGGGCTGAAAGCCGGATATGTGAATCGGGCTGCCCACCAACCGGAAGTCGCCTGCAGTGACGACGACCTCGGGCGTCGCCTCCAGGGCGTCGGGCAGTGAACGAACCGCCGCGGCCGGAATCCCGAGCGGCCGCAGCCGGGCCTCCCAGCCCTTCGCGGTGTCGGTCGCCAGTGCGGCGGTGACGACGGCGAGCACCTCGTCGCGCTGCGCCGCGCGCTCGGCCATCGTCGGGAAGCCGCGATATGCCGGCCTCCCCGGCGAACGCCGTCCAGAACGCGTCGTGGGTGATGAACAGCGCGAGGTAACCGTCGGCCGTCGGAAACAGCTGCGCGGGAACGTAATACGAATGCGCCCCGTTCGGATGCCGCTGCGGCTGCAACCCCGTCGTTGAGGTAGGCCGATGCCCGGTAGTTCAGCTGCGACATCACCACATCGCGCAGCGACACCTCGACCTGCCCGCCGCGGCCCGACACGATCTGGGCCAGCAGCCCCAGCGCCGCGGTCAACCCGGTGGAGTTGTCGGCCGCCGAATAGCCCGGCAGGGTCGGCGGCCCATCCGGATCACCGGTCATCGCCGCCACTCCGGTGCCGGCCTGGATCACGTAGTCGAAGGCGGGGTCGTCGCCGCCGTCCATCCCGAAGCCGGTCAGGGCCACGCAGACGATCTTCTCGTTGTACCGTCGCAGCGAATCGTAGGTCAGCCCGAGCCGACGGATCGCCGACGGCTTCATATTGACCAGCAGCGCATGGGATTTCGCGACAAGCTCACCGAGTCGCCTTTGGCCCGTCCTCCGATCGCAGATCCAGGCAGACGCTCTGCTTGTTGCGGTTGAGGCTGGCGAAGTAGCTGTCGCCGACCTGGCGGGAGATCTCACCGTCCGGCGGCTCGATCTTGATGACCTCCGCTCCGAGGTCGGCGAGCAGCATCGTGGCGTAGGGACCGGCCAGCATGACGCCGACCTCGAGGATGCGGATGCCCGCGAGCGGCCCTTGCGTCGTCATCTCAGCTCTGCAGCCAGCTGCGAAATCACCTCGCGGGTACGGTATTTCGATGCGATCAGCTCGTCGCGGTCTGTCGCCGATGGGCAGCAGCCGCACCGAGAGGTCGGTGACGCCCGCATCGGCGAAGCTGCCGGAACCGCGCCAGGATCGCCTCTTCGTCACCGGCGGCGCACAGGTCGCCGACGTCGCGCGCATCGCCGCGATCCAGCAGCCGCTGGTAGTTCGGCGACGTCTCGGCCTCGGCGAGAATGCGATTGGCGCGTTCCTTGGCCGCGTCGATCTCCGAGTTGGCGCACAGACACACCGGAATGCCTGCGACGATGCGCGGCGCGGGCCGGCCCGCGTCGGCGGCGGCCTTGGTGATCTTCGGCGCGATGTGATCGCCGATGGCCTTCTCGTCGGCCATCCACAGCACGGTGCCGTCGGCGTGCTCGCCCGCGATCTGCAGCATCACCGGACCGAGCGCGGCGACCAGCACCGGCATCGGCGTCTCGGCGCCCAGCACGGTGGGGTTGTGCACGGTGAACGAGTCGTTCTCGACGTCGACCGGGCCGGGACCGGCAATCGCGGCGTTGAGCACCTCGAGGTAGTCGCGGGTGTAGGCCGCGGGCTTCTCGTACGGGATGCCGAGCATGTCGCGCACGATCCAGTGATGCGACGGGCCGACACCGAGCGCCAACCGCCCCGAGGCGATCGCGTGCACCGAGAGTGCTTGGCGGGCAAGGGCAATCGGATGCTGCGCCTGCAGCGGGACAACCGCGGTGCCGAGCTCGATGCGCGTCGTGTGCGCGGCCATCAGCGCCACCATCGTCAGCGCGTCGAAGTCGTCGGGCACCTGCGGCATCCATGCGGTGTCCAGACCCGCGGTCTCGGCCCATTCGATGTCGGCCACCAGCTTCTTCACCTTGCGCGCCATATCGCCGCGCTCGGCCCCGATCATCACGCCCAGCCTCATACGGACTCCCCTGCCTTGTCGGTGAGCGCGCGCACGTCGCGGACGAGGGCGTCCAGCGGCGTTCCGGTCGGAAAGACCGCTGCCGCACCGGCCGACAGCAGCTTCTGCACATCGGCCTGCGGAATCGTGCCGCCCACCACCACGGCGATGTCGCCTGCATCGGCGGCGCGCAGCGCCTCGACGGTGCGGGTGGTCAGCGCGACGTGTGCGCCCGAGAGAATCGACAGGCCGACCAGCGCGACGTCCTCCTGCAGCGCGATCGACACGATGTCCTCGATGCGCTGCCGGATGCCGGTGTAGATCACCTCGAAGCCGGCATCGCGAAGCGTGCGGGCGACGATCTTGGCGCCGCGGTCATGGCCGTCCAGACCGGGTTTGGCCACAAGCACACGAATAGCCACCTAGAACACCACCGGCTGCTGGAATTCGCCCCACACCGCTTTCAGCGCACTCACCATCTCCCCCACGGTGCAGTACACGTTCGCGCAGTCGATCAGCTTGTGCATCAGGTTGTCGGAACCCTCCGCGGCGCGTGACAGCGCGGCGAGGCTGGTCTCGACGGCAGCGGAGTCGCGGTCGGCCTTGACCTTGGACAGGCGCTTCAGCTGAACGTCGCGACCCTCGGCGTCGAGCTCGTACGTCGCGACATCCGGCGTGGCTTCGTCGGTGACGAACTTGTTCACGCCGACGACCGGTCGGTCGCCGGACTCGACCTCCTGGTGGATCTTGAACGCCTCGTCGGCGATCAGGCCCTGCAGGTAGCCGTCCTCGATCGCGCGCACCATGCCGCCGTGCGTCTCGAGATCGCCCATGATCTCGATGATCTTCTCCTCGGTCGCGTCGGTGAGCGCCTCGACGAAGTACGAGCCGCCGAGCGGGTCGGCCACCGCTGCCACCCCGGTTTCGTACGCGAGGATCTGCTGGGTGCGCAGCGCCAGCGTCGCGGACTCCTCGGTGGGCAGGGCGAACGGCTCGTCCCATGCGGCGGTGAACATCGACTGCACGCCGCCGAGCACCGACGCCATCGCCTCGTACGCGACCCGCACGATGTTGTTCTGCGCCTGCGGCCCGTACAGCGAGGCGCCGCCCGGACACGCAGCCGAACCGGAACATCGACGCCTTGTCGCTGGTGGCGCCGTAGCGCTCGCGCACGATGGTGGCCCAACGCCGCCGGCCCGCGCGGTACTTGGCGATCTCCTCGAAGAAGTCGCCGTGCGTGTAGAAGAAGAACGAGATCTGCGGCGCGAACTTGTCGATGGTCATCCGGCCGCGTTCGACCACGGTGTCGCAGTAGGTGACGCCGTCGGCCAGCGTGAACGCCATCTCCTGCACGGCGTTGGCGCCGGCGTCGCGGAAGTGCGCGCCCGCCACCGAGATCGCGTTGAACCTGGGCACCTCGGCGGCACAGAACTCGATGGTGTCGGCGATCAGCCGCAGCGACGGCTCCGGCGGCCAGATCCAGGTGCCGCGCGAGGCGTACTCCTTGAGGATGTCGTTCTGGATGGTGCCGGTGAGCTTCTCGCGCGGCACGCCCTTCTTCTCGGCGGCGGCGACGTAGAACGCCAGCAGGATCGCGGCGGTGCCGTTGATCGTGAAGCTGGTGCTGATCTTGTCCAGCGGGATGCCGTCGAACAGGACCTCGGCATCGGCGAGCGTGTCGACCGCGACGCCGACCCGGCCGACCTCCTCGCTGAACTCCGGATCATCGGAGTCGAAGCCGCACTGCGTCGGCAGGTCGAGCGCGACCGACAGCCCCGTGCCGCCCTGGTCGAGCAGGTAGCGGTAGCGGCGGTTGGACTCCTCGGCGGTGCCGAAGCCCGAGTACTGGCGAAACGTCCACAGCTTGCCGCGGTATCCGCTCGCGAAGTTGCCGCGGGTGAACGGATAGGTCGCCCGGCGCAGGCGGGTCACCGGCCCGATCGGCCGGTCCGTAGACGGGCTCCAGCGGGATGCCGGAGGGGGTCTGAACTGGGTCGGTCATCAATGGATAACGTACTTGCAAAAAATGAGAATGCCAATACCGCAGACCGGAAACGTGCACGGAACAGGGTGTGCGGAGACGCTTGGAAGCTGGGCGAAGACCCGGTACACAGTGATTATGGCACTTGCGTAAAATGAGAACGCCAATACCAGTTTGTTAGGGTGAGGCTTCGTCGACAGGAGGCAGATGTCCAGCCAGTCGCTCGCCGACCGCACCCTCGTCGTCTCCGGCGCCAGCCGGGGCATCGGGCTGGCCATCGCACTCGCCGCGGCCAGGCGCGGTGCGAACGTCGTGCTGCTGGCCAAGACCGCCGAACCGCACCCGAAGCTCCCCGGCACCGTGCACACCGCGGTCGCGGAGATCGAGGCCGCGGGCGGAAAGGGCGTGGCCGTGGTCGGCGACGTGCGCAACGAGGAGGACGTGCAGCGCACCGTCGACGCCGCGGTCGAGCACTTCGGCGGCGTCGACATCTGCGTCAACAACGCCAGCGCCATCGCCACCGAACCGACCGAGCAGCTCGCGGCCAAGAAGTTCGACCTGATGATGGACATCAACGTCAGGGGCACATTCCTGCTGACCAAGGCGGCCCTGCCGCATCTGCGCAAGTCCCCGTCCGCCCACGTCCTGACACTGGCGCCGCCGACTGAACATGAACCCGCACTGGCTGGGCGCGCACCCGTCCTACACGCTGTCCAAGTACGGGATGACGCTGCTGTCGCTGGGCTGGGCAGCCGAGTACGCCGATGCGGGCATCGGCTTCGCGTGCCTGTGGCCGGAGACCTACATCGCCACCGCCGCGGTGGCCAACTCGTCCGACTTCGAGTCGATGCTTGCCCGCTCACGCGACCCGCAGATCATGGGCGACGCCGCCGTCGAGATCTTCTGCCGGCCCGCCGCCGAGGTGAACGGCCAGTGCTACATCGATTCGCAGCGTGCTCACCGACGTCCGGCGTCACCGACCTGTCCGCGCTACGGCGGCGGCGACGACCCCATTCTTGATATCTTCGTCGACAAACCATGAGCATCTCTTTGCTGCTCGAGATGGCTGCCTCGAGCGATCCGGACCGGACGGCGGTGGTCTCCGGCGATATCCGGCTGACCACAACCGAACTGAGCGCGCTTGCCGACGGCGGGGCCGGAGTCATCGCGGCGTCCGGCGCACAGCATGTCGCCTACGTCGGCACCGGCGGTGCCATGCTGCCGCTGCTGCTCTTCTCGTCCGCCCGGGCCGCCGTGCCCGTGACGCCGCTGAACTACCGGCTGAGCGCCGACGGGCTGCGCGAACTGATCGACCGGCTGCCCGACACCACTGGTAGTCGCCGACGCCGAGTACATCGACGTCGTCGCCGGTGCGGGAAAGCAGGTGATCTCCTCGGCCGAGTTCGTCGAGTCGGCCCGCACCGCCGAGCCTGTCGCCGAGTTCGCCGACCCCGACGATGTCGCCGTCGTGCTGTTCACGTCCGGCACCACGTCGCGACCCAAGGCCGTCGAGCTGACCCACAACAACCTGACGAGCTATGTCACCGGCACCGTGGAGTTCGGATCGGCCTCGGCCGACGATGCGGCGTTGATCTGCGTTCCGCCGTATCACATCGCCGGCGTCAGCGCGGCGCTGTCGAATCTGTACGCGGGCCGAAAGATGGTGTATCTCACCAAGTTCGACCCGTCAGAGTGGGTTCGGCTGGTCGGCCGACGAGGGCGTCACCACCGCCACGGTGGTGCCGACGATGCTCGATCGCATCGTCTCTGCTGCTCGAACGCACCCGCACGGATCTGCCTACGCTGCGGAACCTGGCCTACGGCGGATCGAAGGTCGCTCTGCCGCTGGTGCGCAAGGCGCTCGTAGCTGCTGCCCGACGTCGGTTTCGTCAACGCCTACGGCCTCACCGAGACGAGCTCGACGATCGCGGTGCTCACGCCCGACGATCACCGCGAGGCGCACGCCGCGTCGGACGAGGCGGTGGCCCGACGGCTCGGTTCGGTCGGTCAACCGGTACCCGGCGTCGAGGTGCAGATCCGGGCCGACGACGGCACTGTTCTCGGCACGGGCGAGACCGGCGAGCTGTTCGTCCGCGGCGACCAGGTGTCGGGCCGCTACGCCGAAATCGGTTCGGTGCTCGACGCCGAGGGCTGGTTCCCGACCAAAGACGTTGCCATGCTTGACGAAGAGCGGATACCTGTTCATCGGCGGCCGGTCCGACGACACGATCATCCGCGGCGGCGAGAACATCGCGCCTGCCGAGATCGAAGACGTCCTCGTCGAACATCCCGCACGTGCACGCGTGCGCGGTGGTCGGCCCCGAGGACCCGGAGTGGGGCCAGATCATCGTGGCGGTCGTGGTGCCCGGCGAAGGCACCAGTCCCGACCCCGAAGAGTTGCGCGAGCACGTCCGAAAGAGCCTGCGCGGGTCGAGAACACCCGACCGGGTGGTGTTCCGTGACGAACTGCCCACCACCGCAACCGGCAAGGTGCTGCGACGAGAGCTCGTCACGAATGAATTCAGAAGGAGCACATCATGATCAAGAACGGCACGCGTCTGCAGAGCCAGGTGTGCGACACCCAGGTGATCGTCGTGCGGAGCGCCGACAGCCTCGACGACCTGCGCGCCGGCGGCGCGCCGATGGTGCCGATGGGCGAGGACAAGGCCTCCGATCTAACGATCGACCCGGCATTGTCCGACGGGAACCTGATGGGCAAGCGCTACGTCGACGAGAACGGCGCCGAGGTGCTCGTGACGAAGGCAGGCAAGGGCACATTGTCGATTGGGACCACCGTGCTGACCATCAAGGAAGCCAAGCCACTTCCGGCCAGCGACTGAGCCAATGTCCGCCTAGGCGTTCAGCCGACGCACGTGGACGTTACGTAACCGGCGCAAACGGGAATGCTCGGGCGCATGGGCGTACATACGCCGGCGATCACGGACGCTGCGGCGTCCGATCTGGCCGATGCGCGTGCCCGCATCCGCATCGGTGAGCACACCGGACCGACCAGCGGGTTGGCGCCGGGATTCGCCCAGGCCAACCTGGTGATTTTGGGCGCCGAAGATGCTCTCGACTTCCTGCGCTTCTGCGTGAGGAACCCGAAGCCGTGCCCGCTTCTCGAGGTGACCGACACCGGATCGCCATATCCGGGCGCGCTGTCTCGTGATGCCGACCTGCGGACAGACCTTCCGCGCTACCGCGTCTTCGAGGACGGCTCGCTCGTCGACGAGCCGACCGACCTGACGAAATACTGGCGTTACGACCTGGTGAGCTTTCTGCTCGGGTGCTCGTTCACGTTCGAATGGGCGCTGGCCGATGCCGGTCTGCCACTGGCGCATCAGCGGCAGGGCGTCAACGTCCCGATGTACGTCACCGATCGCCGCTGCGTCGGTGCAGGCGCGTTCGAAGGTCCGCTGGTCGTGTCGATGCGGCCGTTCGTCGCCGACGACGTCGAGCCAGCGATCGCGATCTCGTCCCGATTCCCGGCAATGCACGGCGGCCCGGTCCATGTCGGAGATCCCGCGGCCCTCGGCATCACCGACCTGAGCGCGCCGGACTTCGGCGATCCGGTACTCCTCGAGCAAGACGACGTGCCGGTGTTCTGGGCATGTGGCGTCACACCGCAGGCGGTCGTCCTCGAGGCCAAGCCGTCGCTGGCGATCTTTCACGCGCCCGGCCACATGTTCATCACCGACCGATCGCACGCGGAATTCGACTCCGAGGAGAGGCGCCATGACTGTCCATGACGAGCACGTCCCAACGCGACAATCCGACAGAGGGACCCTCCGAAAGGCAGTGACAGGCGCCGCGATCGGCAACACGGTCGAGTGGTTCGATTTCGCGATCTACAGCGTTCTGGCCACGTATATCGCGGACAAGTTCTTCCCGTCGGGCAACGACACCGTCGCACTGCTCAACACATTCGCGATCTTCGCGGCGGCATTCTTCATGCGGCCGATAGGCGGCTTCTTCTTCGGACCACTGGCGGATCGCATCGGCCGTCAGCGCGTGCTGGCGATCGTGATCCTGTTGATGTCGGGCTCGACGTTCGCCATCGGCCTGGTGCCGAGCTACGACACCATCGGCGTGGGTCGCGCCGCTGATACTGCTGCTCCTTCGTTGCCTGCAAGGCTTTTCGGCGGGCGGCGAGTACGGCAGCGGCGCGTGCTTCCTCGCCGAGTACGCGCCGGACAAGCACCGCGGCTTCATCGTCTCGTTCCTGGTCTGGTCGGTCGTCGTCGGTTTCCTGCTCGGATCGATCACGGTCACCGTGCTGCAGGCGATTCTCTCCCAGAACGTGATGGACTCGTACGGATGGCGCATTCCCTTCCTGCTGGCGGGCGTTCTCGGCGCTGTCGGCCTCTACATCCGGCTGCGGCTCCGCGACACCCCTGAG
Source organism: uncultured Actinomycetota bacterium (assembly GCA_963813275.1). GTDB lineage: Bacteria > Actinomycetota > Actinomycetes > Mycobacteriales > Mycobacteriaceae > Mycobacterium. The sequence goes on from CAWEYH010000014.1 coordinate 3,290,775, forward strand.
TTCGAGGAGTTGCGCGACGAAGGCGAGTTGTCGGAGTCGCCGCTCAAGGAAGCGATCACGACGTCCTGGCGACCCATACTCCAGATCTTCGGGCTGGTGGTGATTCACAACGTCGGCTTCTACACGGTGTTCACGTTCCTGCCGAGCTACTTCACCAAGACGCTGGGCTTCACCAAGATGGACGCGTTCGTTTCGATCACCGTGGCCAGCGTCGTTGCGCTGGTCCTCATCCCACCGCTGGGCGCCCTGTCCGACCGGATCGGCCGCAAGCCCCTGTTGATCGCGGGCTCGGTCGGCTTCATCGTGTTCGCCTATCCCCTGTTCCTGCTGCTGAATTCGGGCTCCTTGGCCGGCGCGATCGCCGGGCACGCCGGCCTGGCCGCGGTCGAGGCGGTCTTCGTGTCGGCGTCGCTGGCCGCAGGAGCGGAGTTGTTCGCAACCAAAGTGCGTTCGGGTGCCTACTCCATCGGCTACAACACCTCGGTGGCGATCTTCGGCGGCACGGCGCCGTATGTCGCGACCTGGCTCACCGCCCGCACCGGCAATGCGCTCGCGCCCGCGTACTACGTGATCATCGCGGCGGTCGTCTCGCTCGCAACGGTGCTGACGATGCGTGAGACGTCGGCGCGGCCACTGCGCAAACTCGTTACGGACTAGCCCACATCAAGCCGCGCATGGTCGCGGATTGCGGAATGTCGTCGACCGAAATCAGCCCCTTTGGGGCGTTGCAGACCCAGTCGATCGCATTGACAACGCGGCCGGCCGTGGAGATACACCCGGCATCCGTCGAGTCGAGAACCGGATGCGACACATGGGTGTTGATCTCCACCCGCGGTTCGCCCTCGACGGTGACGCGGTGCACGCCCGTGTGACCGTCGGGCGGAAACTCCCAGTCCGGCGCCGCGGCGTTGGTCAGCCTGGTGACGTGCTCGAGCGTGATCACCGGAACGCCGTTGCGAACGCCCTCCGTGGCGAAGCGGACCGCGGCCATTCCGCCCGGCTGCACCGTCATCATCGTGCAGTCGATGCGCTCCGGAGTGAACCAGCGCTCGGAACGCTCACGCACCTCGTCGAGTTCGATGCCGAGGTTGTCTGCCAGGCTCCGCACCTGCCCGCCCCACATCGACATGATGACCCCGGGCAGGAAGGCCAACGGCGGATCGTCATCCGCCTTCAATCCGAATCCCATTGCGGCACCGGTGAACTCGGCGTCATCGTAGTTCCCGTAGTCGAAGATCTCCTGCACGGTGATCGAGTCGACGCGGGTGGTCAGGCTGACCGCGGAGTGGACCAATGTGTCGCCGGAGAAGCCGGGATCGATTCCGTTGACATACAGCGACGAGTTGCCCTCATCGCAAGCGCGCTGCAGCGGACCCGTCAGCCAGTCGTCGGCGAAGCGCGGCGCCACCAGCCAGACCATCGAGGTGGCAACCACATTCGTGCCCGCCGACGAGGAACTTCGTCATCTGCTCGATGGCCTCCATCGGCCGCGTCTCGCCCCGCGACGTGTAGACGACGCAATCGGCTCCCAGGCCGACAAGCGCGTCCACGTCGTCGGTCGCGATGACGCCGGTCGGCTCTGTCCAGCCCGCACAGCTCGGACGCGTCCCGGCCGATCTTGTCGGGACCGGAGGCGTGCACCCCGACCAGTTCCAAATCCGGGCGACCGATGATCGCCTGCAGCGAATGACGTCCCACATTTCCGGTGGAGAACTGAATGACTCTGCGCATGGTCGCTCTCATTAGTCGCGTACGGGCATGGACATGCCGTTCTCATCTAACGTCTGCTGCTGACTCAGGTCAATGATTGCCGAGTAGGATCTTGACGGGAGAGGTGCCCTGACAGAAAGACGGAGGATGGCGGCGGAGAAGCTCTCGGCGCGAGAGGCAAAGCGCCTGCAGACGCGGGAGCGGCTGCTGGGTGCAGCGATCGCGGAGTTCAAACGCTCGGGGATGGCCGAGGCCGACGTCGGCGCCATCGTCGCGGCCGCCGGTGTCGCGCATGGCACGTTCTTCTTCCATTTCCCCACCAAGGAGTACGTGCTGCTGGAGCTCGAACAACGAGAAGAACAGCGCATCACCGCGCAGTTCAATCGATTCCTGCAGTCGCGACATGACCTGAAGGCCACACTGCGGGAAGCGGTTCGGCTGGTGGTGGACCTGGAGCGTCGACTCGGTGCACTGCTCTTCAAGGACTTCCTGGCGTTGCACTTCTCGCAGACACGTCCTCCGATCGAGGACGCCAGGGACCACCCACTCATCATCGGCTTGGCCGAGGTGATCGAGAAGGCCCAGGCCGACGGCCGCGTCGCGCCCGACGTCAACCCGATGAACAGCGCCGTGTTCTTCCTTCTCGGTCTTTACGGGCTGTTGACCACCACCTCGACGTGGCCGAACCGGGCAGCAATGGTCGACGACTACGTGGCCAGGACACTGCGCAGCCTTCAGCCCTTAGCTCAGCTCGCTTACTTGAGTCATTGACTTCAGTCAGTCTTTGGACTACAACCAAGGGGGCGCCGAAGCGCGGGAGGGGAAGCATGAATCTGCCTACGTTGAACCTGCGCGGCCGCGGCGACACCACATCGGTGGGTGGGACCTTGTCGCTCGACGACCACGACGAGAAGTCGCGGCTCGCGCAACGCCAGGCCGACAAATGGCTGATCTCGGGCAGCATCCTGATCGGCACTGCGGCGCTCGGAATCTTCGGCCTCCCGCTCTTCCTGCGAGGGGTATGGCTGCTGCGGCGCGCACAGCGCGACGGGCTGTCGGTCCGGCCGATGCTCGTCACCCTGCTCGGATATCTGGTCATCATCGACGCCGCCATCAACACGGTGGGCTGGGCCCTCGACATGGTCGCCAACCACACGCTTCTGGCCCGCGTGCTGCTGACCGGTTGGGGCAATATGTTCGACGCGGGCTACTTCTGGCACTTCAACGAGCTGTGGATCGGCGGCGCCGCGGGACCCGGTGAGAAAGGCTGGGAGATCGGCCTCATCTTCACCGTCTTCACCATGCGGATCGCGGCGGCGATCGGCTTCCTGCAGATGAAGCGCTGGGGTCAGCAGTGGATGATCATCACCTGCTGGATGGGCGTGGTCATCTGGTGCGGCTACGTATTCAACATGACCATGTTCGCCGACGTGCGCTTCGCGGGCGTCGTGCTGCCAGTCATCGGTTGGTGGCTCTACGACATCTTCTACATCACACCGTTCCTCGCGATCCCCTACCTGCATTCCGTCAATCGCGAAATCTTCTCGGACTGAGAGCGTTACGCCATGACGACCTCGGTCAAAGCCACCTCGCGCGAAACTCGCAGACTGCAGACGCGCCAGCGAATACTCGGCGCTGCCATCGCCGAGTTCAAGCGATCGGGTATGGCGGCCGCCGACGTCGGCGCAATCGTCACGTCCGCAGGCGTCGCGCACGGCACCTTCTTCTTCCACTTCCCCACCAAGGAACACGTGCTGCTCGAGTTGGAGGCCCGCGAGGAGTCACGACTGGCCGCCGAGTTCGCCCGATTCCTCAAACAGCCGCACGACCTCGCCACCACCCTGACAAGGGCCAAGGAGCTGGTGATCTCCGTCGAGGACCGGCTCGGCAGCCTGTTGTTCAAAGATGTCCTCGCGCTGCACTTCTCACCAACTCGCCCACACTACGACGAGGCGTGGACCGACCATCCGGTGATTGTGCAGTTGGTCGAGGAGATCGATCGGGCACGAGAACACGGTGAAGCGCATCCAGATGTGGATGCCTTCTGCAGCGCGGTGTTCTTCCTGCTCGGCGTGTACGGAGTGCTCAGCACGACGTCGAGCCAGGCGGCTCGCGACACCATGCTCACCGAATTGGTCGCCACCGCGGTCCGCAGCCTGGAGGTCCGATGACCTCATCGTCCATCACGTCCAAGGAGGTCTAGTTATGGCGTATCTATGGGAGATCCTGCGCTATGTCGGCGCGTGGGGCGGCACCATATTGATCATCTGGTTCTGGTACTGGATGTTCTCCAACATCGGGACGTTCTGAGTTCGCGATGACCGATCTGTCGGATGCCCATGCGATGGCACTGGAGCGCAGCTGTGCCGTGACGGCGGTTGCGCTGAGTGAACAGCGCCGCGAGGGCGTCCGGTTGGTCACCGGCACACACCGGACATTCGGTTTGAACGCCGGGCTTACGCACGTCCACATTCCTTACCCGGCGAGCCCCGAGTGGTCGCGGCGGACCCTGACATGCGGTGTCGCGCTGCAATGTTCGCCGTCAAAGGATCGCCTGACCGACTATCGGTTGAACGAGCTGTCGGCGCGCGAACTCCGTGCGCTGTTGCTCGTCGAGGCCGGCGTCGCCGTCGGATGGATCGCATCGCGCTGGCCCGGCTTGCTGACGGAGCTGCGGCGGGTGTTGCCCGATATCGACGGAGCCGCCGCCGACACGGATGCCCAGACGATGCTGACCGAGGCGATCGCGCTGGCACAGACGAGTCAGCCGCTGGACGTGCATCCGCTGCTGGGCACACTGCCGTTGGCGTACACGATGCCGCAGGGTCTGGCCGACAAACTGCGCCGCAGCTTCGGCAGGATGCCGTGGACCACGACGCAGAAGCGCCTTCCCCGACCGTATTCCGTTCCAGTGGGCGGTGACGGTGGCGTGCGCAACCCGAATCTGCCGCCGCCGAACCGACCGCAGGACAACGACCTCGACATCACTCCGGAACACCGGCCAGGGATTCCCTATCCCGAATGGAACATGTGGACCGAGCGTTTCATGCATGACCACGTCGCGGTGCTGGAGAAGGTGGACACCCACACCACACGCCAGCCGGTACCGGTCGCCGCGGACCTACGGAAATGGTTCGAAGAGCACACCCACCGGGCGATGACCGGCCGCCTCGAGGACGGCTGCGACCTGGATGTCGAGCGGTACGTCAGCCACTACATCGACCTGACCACCGGCGAGGCGACCGAGCCGCGCATCTTCCGTGAGTTGCTGCCGAGCAGCCGTGATGTCACCACCGCATTGCTCCTCGACGGCAGCTCGTCTTTGGGCGTGCACGGCGGGCGGATCTTCCGGCTCGAGTTGTCCTGTGCCGACGCGCTTTCCCGTGCGATGACGCTGGCTCGCGAACGGCACGGCGTCTTCGTGTTCACGGGTAACACCAGGCACCGGGTGGAGGTCCGGTGCCTCAAGGACTTCGAGGACCGCCGGTTCGTGCCACCCAGCAAGCTCGGCCTTTCCACCGGCGGATACACCAGGCTCGGTGCGCCGCTTCGGCACTTGACCAGCCGGCTCCTCGCACAGCCCTCCGAACGGCGGCTGTTGATCGTCATCGGCGACGGCCTGATCTCCGACGAGGGCTATGAGGGCCGGTACGCGTGGGCCGACGCCGCTCACGCGGTCGAGGAGGCCAACGACGCCGGTGTCTCCGTGTACTACGTCGGCGTCGGGCCGACGCGCGTCGACCCGCTTCCAGAAGTGTTCGGGCCACGCCGCTCCCAACGCATCCGTCGCGTCGAGGAGCTACCTCGCGTCCTGGCCCATGTCCACCGCGAGCTGGTCGCAGCATGACACGAGTGAGGATGACGTGACGTCAGACACCTACTTCGCCAACGGCAACGAAGTGCAGCTGTTCGAGCAGGCCTTTCAGCAGCACATCCCGGTCATGCTCACCGGTCCGACGGGGTGCGGGAAGACCCGGTTCGTCGAACACATGGGGGTGCTCCTTCAACGACCAGTGGTGACGATCAGCTGCCATGACGACCTCACCAGTTCCGATCTCGTCGGCCGCTTCATGGTCACCGGCGGGGACGTGGTGTGGGTCGACGGACCCCTCACCAGAGCGGTCAAGGCCGGTGCGATCTGCTACCTCGACGAGGTGGTCGAGGCGCGGCACGACTCGTTGGCGATCCTGCACTCGCTGACCGACCACCGCCGCGCCCTGTATCTGGACCGGGCCGACGAAGTCGTCAGGGCGCCAGACGGATTCATGCTCGTGTGTTCGTACAACCCCGCCTACCGCAGCTCGCTGAAGGAGCTCAAACCGTCCTTCCGGCAGCGCTTCGTCACGCTGCCGATGCGGTATCTGCCTCCCGACCGCGAGGCCGAGGTTGTCGTCGCCGAAGCAGGCATTCCGCTGACTTCAGCCCAGCGACTGGTTCAGTGCGCGGTCGCCATCCGAACCGCCGACGACGCCTTCCACTTCGAGCCGCCGTCGACCAGGGTGCTCGTCACCGCCGCCCAGTTGATCGCCGCAGGCGCAAGCGAATTCGACGCCGCAGAAGCCTGCATTCTCGCGCCACTGAGCACCGACGGCGCCATCACCGACGGACTGCGCGAAATCGCCGCCGCCAGCCTGCTCTAGAAGGGAGTAATCGAATGGATCAAAAGGAACAGAAGCGCAAGCGGGCGCTCATCGTCCTGCAGATCGTGATCTACGGCTACCTGCTGATCATGTTCGGCATCCAGCTGTACATGTCGTTCGCCAGGGGCTGGTGGGAGTTGTGAATGTGCCCCTGTTGAACCGTCTTTCGGGTGCGAGGGCGCCCGCGCCGCCGGACGGCTCCGTCAGTCTCGACGCACACCACGACGAGTCCCGGCAGGCCCAGCGCCGCGCGGACAAGTGGATGATCGTCGGCGCCGCGCTGATGGGCTGTTGGGCACCGGGTCTCATCGGGTTCCCCATTTTCATGCGGGGGGTGTGGCTGCAGCGCCAGGCTCTGCGCGCCGGATTGTCGGTCCGGCCCATGATCGTCACCCTGATCGGCTATCTCGTCTTGATCGACGGCATGCTCAACAGCCTCGGCTGGGCCCTTGACCTGGTCGCCAACCACACCTTGATCAACCGGGTGCTGATGGTCGGCTGGGGCAACATGTTCGACGCAGGCTACTTCTGGCATTACAACGAGTTGTGGGTCGGGGGCGCCGCCGGGCCCGGCGAGAAGGCCTACGTGGCCGGGCTGATCTTCACCGTGTTCTCCATGCGGGTCGCCGCGGCGATCGGCTTCCTGCAGATGAAGCGCTGGGGTCACCAGTGGATGATCGTCACCTGCTGGATGGGCGTGGTCATCTGGTGTGCCTACGTGTTCAACATGACGATGTTCGCCGACGTGCGCTACGCCGGCGTCGTATTCCCGGTGATCGGGTGGTGGCTCTACGACATCTTCTACATCACGCCCTTCCTCGCCATCCCATACCTCCACACCGTCAACCGCGAAATCTTCTCCGACTGAACAGGTTCAAGGAGCACACAATGACCACACCTGCTTCCACCGAAGAACAGAAGCCCACCGAGGACCTGCCGCCGGGCACCACCCCCTACTACGCGCGCATGCACAAATGGATCAAGCGCGCGGTGTTGGTGTGTCTGGTCGCCCTCGTCATCGAAGGGGCTTTCACCCTGCCGTTCATGGCGGTCTACTACGGCTACCCGACGTTGAGCCTCACCCAGATCTGCAGTGAGCTGTTGAAGATCCGATACTCCGACGACACACTCGAATGCAAGTACCCCTACCCACCGCTGGGACCGCCCGAGGGCGCCGAGGGCAAGGACACCGCCCAGGACCAGTGGGGCATCCAGCCGACGCCGAAGTACCACCGGCTCGGGTTCCGCGAACTCGTCCGCATCCACGACGAGCGCGTCGCCCGACAGGCCGCCGAACAGCAGGGCGGCTAGTGCCGAAGCCACCGGAGGAGCATGCGACGAACTGGGATCTTCGCCACGAGGACTTCAACGACAACGACTTCCTCTATGACGTGTACTCGGTCATGAGGGGGCGAGAGTCGTTCGCCCACACCGAGATACCGTTTCTGTCCGCCACACCCGGCGGCGCCTGGGTGGCGGTGCGGTATGCGGACTGCTACAAGATCCTGCAGGACTGGGAGCACTTCTCCAGCAATCCGACACCGGAGGCGTCAGAACAACTCGCAGGCGATCTCGTCATCACCCTTGACCCGCCACGGCAGCAGAAGTTCCGCAAGGTTCTCAACCCGTACTTCTCGCCAGCCCGAATGAAGGCGCTGACACCGCAGATCCGTGGTGAGACTGACCGACTCATCGACGCCTTCATCGAAGAAGGAGCAGGCGATCTGGCCGAGGTCGCGTGGCGGCAGCCCGGCATCGTCTTCTTCAAGTACCTCCTCGGCATGCCGATCGATGACGTCCCGCTGTGTATCGAGCTGACCGACACCGCGCTGAACGGGGAAACCGAGGAAGCCCGCATGGGTGCATGGGGAGGCCTCTATCAGCACCTCCACGACGCAATATCCGCTCGCGTCGATGCGCCTCCGCAAGACGACATGATCGACGTCCTTCTCGCAGCCGAGATCGACGGTGAGAAGCTGTCTTTCGCGGACGTCGTGTCCAACGCCATGCTGCTGGTCCAAGCGGGCCTCGAAACCACCGCGAGCGCGATGTCGTTCGCGTTCCACTACCTCGGAACACGTCCCGATGAGCGCGACCGCCTCATCCGCGAGCCCGACATCATGCCGCGGGCCGTCGAAGAGCTGATCCGCTTCGGCGGGTCGATCCACGGCATCCCGCGAACCGTCGCCAAGGAGGTCCAGCTGAACGGCCACACGTTCTGCCCCGGCGAATCGGTTTTGGTCAACTACGCCTCGGCCAATCGTGACGCCGTCGAGTTCCCCGAGCCGGACCGTTGCGTCCTCGATCGCCAGGCGAACCGGCACCTCGGATTCGGCGCAGGAGTCCATCGCTGCCTCGGTTCGAACCTGGCGCGCCTGGAATTCCGCATCGGCATCGAACAGGTATTGACGAGAACGCCCGACTACGAGTTGGCCCCCGACGGGGAAGCGGTGTTTCACGGGAACTCCGTCACACGCGGATACCGCCGACTCCCTGTCGTATTCAGCCCCGGCAGGCGGTCGGCCGCATGACCTATCGAATCATTCAATGGATGACAGGTGACGTCGGACAGGTCGGGATCCGGCATTTCGCCGAGAATCCGGTGTTCGATCTGGTCGGCGTGCTGGTGCACAGCGAGGACAAAGTCGGAAAGGACGCAGGCGAGATCGCAGGCATCGCACCGATCGGCGTCGTCGCGACCGACGACGTCGATTCCATCGTCGCCATGGACGCCGACTGCGTGTTCTACACGCCGATCATCATGGATATCGAGACCGTCTGCCAGCTGCTGCGCTCGGGCAAGAACGTCGTCACCACGAGCGGATTCTTCTATCCGACAGCGGACTTCGCCGCCGACGGCGAGAAGATCCGCGAGGCATGTAAGGACGGCGGATCCTCGTTCCACGCCGGTGGCATCCATCCGGGTTACGCGGGCGACATCCTTCCGCTCACCCTCGCCCGCGTGATGAGCCGGATCGACCAGATCCGCGTCTACGAAGTCGTGAACATCCTGACGGATGCCCCACTGGACCACATCGACTGGATGGGTTTCGGAAAGGACAAGGACAAATTCCTCTCCGAGCCGACCATTCTGGGTCTCGGCCTGCCCTTCTTCGCACAATCGATGTACATGATCGCCGACGGTCTCGGCGTGCACATCGAGAAGGTGACCGCCGCAGACGTGAAGGCCGCCGTCGCGACCGAGGACATCCCGCACGAGTTGGGCGCGATACCCCGCGGCACCGTCGCCGCGCAGCACCACGAATGGACAGCCTGGGTCGACGGCGAACCGCTGATCGTTTTTCACGCGATCTATCTGACCTCCGGCAAGATCGAACCTGCGTGGGATTGGGGAAAGACGCGCTACCGCATCGTGATCGACGGAGATCCGCCGAGCGAACTGACACTCGAAGGCGTCGACCAGTCGGACGGAACCATGGCGCATCCCGGATACAACTGGACGGCGATGGGCGCCATCAATGCGATCCCCGACGTCTGCGATGCCGCCCCTGGCTGGCTGACACATCTCGATCTGGGCTTGATCCGACCGCGAGGGCTGGTGCGCAAATGACCGAAGAGGTACCGCCGGCTTCGTCGCTCCATCACGTGGTCTTCGCGGTGGCGCTCGAGCGTCACGATGCGGTGGCGCAGATGTTCACCGAACTCGGCTTCAGCCTTGCGCCGGCCGAATTGGCCGAACTCGGGTTGCGTATCAGCCTCGACTGGGACCGTGGAATAGAAATCATCAGCCCCCTTCCCGGATCGACCGCGCCGGTTTCCGCATCGGTCAGTGAGTTCCTCGACAGCAAGGGCGACGGCATCTACACCGTCGTCGTCCAAGTACCCGAAGCCTCAGCGGCCGACGCGGTTACCGACCGCTACGGCGCAACCATCAGGTTCCGACAGAAGCTGGAGGGCGACGGCACTCATCTGGAGGAGATCGACCTGTCGGTGTTCGGTCTGCCACTGACCCTGCTCGACACCAACATTCCGTGATGACCGATGACTGATCCGCAGGCAGTTCCGCACATTCTGTACGAAGACCTGCCCATGGCAGCCGACCGCGGAGTTGGTTGGGCAAAGCTGCGTGACCTGGGTCCAGTCCTACAGGGAGACGGCTGGTACTACCTCACCAACCGCGACGATGTGCTTGCCGCGCTGCGTAATCCGGAGGTCTTCTCGTCCACCCGGGCCTTCGATGAAATGGTCAGCGCGGTGCCTCTGGTTCCGCTGGCGTTCGATCCCCCCGAGCACACCCGGTATCGCAGGATCCTGCATCCGTTCTTCAGCCCACAGGCGCTCGGCGAGGTCCTCCCGTCGTTGCAGACCCAAGCAACGGAGATCATCGCCGAAATCGCGCAGCGTGACGAGTGCGAGGTGATGGCCGACCTGGCCACTCCATATCCATCACAGGTGTTCCTCACGTTGTTCGGCCTGCCGCTCGAGGACCGGGACAAGCTGATCGCATGGAAGGACGCCATCATCGATCTCGGCCTGGAGCGAGATCCCGACAAGATCGACCTGGTTCCGGCAGCGCAGCTGTTCGGCTACCTCACCGAAGCCGTTGACGCGCTACGACGGCAGCCCCGCGACGGAATCCTGTCACAGCTTCTTCACGGCGACGAAACGCTCACCGACGCCGAGGCATTGGGGCTGTCCTTCGTGTTCATCCTCGCCGGACTGGACACCGTCACGTCGGCGATCGGTACGTCAATGCTCGAGTTGGCCCGCCGCCCCGACCTGTGTGAAGACCTACGCGAAAACCCCGACCGGGTAGCCGCATTCGTCGAGGAGATGATCCGGCTGGATCCAGCGGCACCGGTAGTGGGGCGTGTCACCACTCGTGAGGTGACGGTCGCCGGCGTAACCCTTCCTGAGGGCGCGGAAGTCCGACTGTGCCTTGGCGCGATCAACCGTGACGGCAGCGATGCGGTGTCCGGCGACGATCTGGTGATGGACGGAAAGCTCCACAAGCATTGGGGCTTCGGCGGCGGTCCGCACCGTTGTCTGGGTTCGCACCTGGCCCGCATGGAGTTGAAGATCGTCGTCACCGAATGGCTCTGCTGCATACCGGAGTTCGAGCTTGCGCCCGGATACCGGCCGGAGATCAAATGGCCATCCGCCACATCCACGTTGCCGTCGCTGCCACTGCGGATTCTCAGCCGTTCGACCGCACTGGAGGGCTCATGACCGTCAATACCGCCAAGCCAAGTGTCTTCGACGCCGGGCTTCCAACGCTGACCTATGACGTCACCGACACCCCGCAGGAGATCTATCCGCAGTTCCGGGCGGCACAGCAGATTGCACCGATCGCGCTGGGTCCCATTGGCCCCGAGGTGCTCTCCTACGATCTTGCACGGACGGTGCTCCGCGACCCGCAGTTCGTGGTCCCGGCAGGCATCCATCTATCCGCGCACGGCATCACGTCGGGTCCGCTGTGGGACAGGGTTACCCGCAGCATCTTGAACATGGAGGGTGAGGAACATCGCCGACTGCGCAGCCTGGTGTCGAGGGCCTTCACGCCGCGGGCGACGGCGCGCATGCACGACACCATTCACGCAGTAATCAACGAGCTCATCGACAGCGTCATCGACTCTGGCCGTTGCGAATTCGTCGCCGACATCGCTCGCCCCTACCCGATACCGGTTATCTGTGCGCTGCTGGGCGCGCCTCGCGCGGACTGGCAACAGTTCTCCCGATGGGCCGAGGACATCTTCAAGATCGTCAGCTTCGACATCAACCTCGCCGAGGAGGAGCCCGCGGTGCTCAAGGCGTGGGGCGAGTTCGACGATTACATCGATGGGATGATCGCCCAACGTCGGCGACGCTTGACCGACGATCTGCTCTCCGAGCTCATCCGCATCGAAGACGGTGGCGAGCGACTCGATGCCGCCGAGCTGCGCATGCTGGCGTTCAGCATTCTGGTGGCCGGGACCGACACCACCCGAAGCCAGTTGGCCGCTTCGATGCAGGTGCTGTGCGATCACCCCGAGCAGTGGGCACTGCTTCGCGACCAGCCCGACCTGGCGATGCGCTGCCGTCGAGGAAACCATGCGTCACTCGCCATCGATGTGCAGCACCGTGCGCAGCGCCATCGACGACGTCACGATCGGCGAATACACCTTCCCTGCAGGCACATTCATCATCGTCAATACCTACGCGGCCAACCGTGACAGCGCCATCTACGACGACCCGACGCGCTTCGACATCACCCGCGACGAGCCGCCGCCCATTCTGACCTTCGGCGGAGGAGTGCACTACTGCCTCGGCGCCAACCTGGCGCGCCTGGAGCTCGCCGAAGCGCTGAAGATCCTTTCCCGGCGATTCCCGAACCCGCGTCGCGCGGGAACGGTGCCGTGGAAACCACTGCTCGGCCTGAGTGGGCCGACGAGTCTGACTATGGAGTTCGACTGATGACCAACATGTCTGAGGCGCCGCCCGTTGCGATCGAACGCGAGGTCATCCCGTTCCGCGAGCGCAAGCAGGACATCGCCCTGTGGATCTTCTTTCTGGTCAATGTCATCTTCGTGACCTACCAGGCGGATATCGAGCAGCTCGTCATCCGCGATCCGGACAACTTCACCTACCCGATCTGGCCTCCGGCATACATGATCGACTTCCTGCACTGGTACTTCGAGAAGTACGACCCGCTGCTCTACGAGCGGCCCGTCTGGTACACCACGATCGTCTGCATCGACCAGGCCGTCTACGGCCCCTTCTATATCGCTGCGCTCTACGCGTTCTGGAAGGGCAAGGAATGGATCCGTAACTGGTCGATCATCTGGGCGTCCGTGATGCTCGCCACCGTCACGGTCATTCTCGGTGAGGAGATCGCCGGGCCGTTCGCGAGCGATCACCTGCCGCTCGTGTTGGCAACGAACGCCGGCTGGCTGATCGTCCCCGTTTGGGTGCTGATCCGGATGTGGCGGGAGCACCCGTTCACGCGCCCAGTCATTACGAAAGAGAGCTAGCCATGGCCACTTTCGCTGAGCGCTACGGCTCGTGGGCCGTCGTCGCAGGCGCATCGGAAGGCCTCGGTGAGGCACTCGCACGAGGGTGCGCCAGCCGGGGGCTCAACGTCGTGCTCATCGCTCGGCGCGTTGAGCTCGCACAGCAGATCGCCGATGACATCGCCGCCACGACCGGCGTACAGGCACGCGCGTTGCAAGCAGACCTCGCCGACCGCGACGACCTCGACAGAATCCTCGCCGAACTCGTCGACCTGGACATCGGCCTCCTCATCTACAACGCCGCGTTCTCCGTCGTCGGACCGTTCTGGAACTTCGACATCGACACACACCTCAAGGAGATCGACGTCAACGTGCGCGGGCCGCTGGTGCTCAGCCACGGCTTCGGCGAGCGGTTCCGTGCCCGAGGTCGCGGCGGGATCATTCTGCTGTCGTCGATGGGGGCGCTTCAAGGAATGGTGCGGGTCGCGAATTACTCCGCCACCAAGGCGTACAACCTGGTACTGGCCGAGGGGCTCTGGGCCGAGCTTCGTGACGACGGCGTCGACGTCCTCGTCAGCTGCGCGGGAGCGACACGGACCCCGAACTACGTGGCGTCTGAGCCGGAGGACGCCAATGTGCCGGTCCAGGAGCCCGAGCAGGTCGCCACCGAGACGCTGAACGCTCTAGGGAAGAAGCCCACGGTGTTCCCCGCGCGCGTGCTGCGTTTCACGCACTTCGCGTTCCGCCATCTGATTGGACGGCGTACCGCGGTGCGCCTGATGGCCTACGCGAGCAACCGGACCTACAAGGAGCAGGGCAGCTACAGCACCGGCGACCGCGGATGAGCCCGGGCCCAGGCCCCTTGTAGCCATCTTTATAAAGATAATAAGATAGCCCGCATGGATCGCGATCAGCTCGTCGACCTGACCCGCCGCGCGCTCAAACTGGCGCGGGACAAGACGACCGACCTGACCCTGGCCGAATACTCGGTCAACGCGCGACACCTACACGTCGGCCGACCGCCACGCAAGCTGACGTCGCGATGCTGCTGGCCAGCCCGCAACTCGTCGGCTACGTCTCCGAACTGCCCAAGCCCGGCACCTACTGCACGAAGACGGTGATGGGTCGGTCCATCCTGCTGACCCGCACATCGGACGGATCGATCAAAGCGTTCGACAACGTCTGCCTGCACCGGCAGTCTCAGATCGCCGATGGTTGCGGGTCCGCGCGCCGGCTCGTCTGCCCTTACCACGCGTGGAATTACGACCTCGACGGCAGACCTGGTCGGCGTGCCGGGCAAGGAGGGCTTTCCCGAAAGTTCAACGGGCAGCGCGAGATTGACCGAACTTCCGGCGACCGAGTGCGCGGGCTTCCTCTGGATCGCACTCGACCCCGACGCCACGCTCGACATCCCTGAATTCCTGGGGCCGCTGGCCGACGAACTCGACTCGTGGGGCATCGGACGCTGGGCGCCGCTGGGCGAGAAGGTGCTGGACACGGCGATCAACTGGAAGCTCGCGATCGACACCTTCGCGGAGAACTACCACTTCGCGACCGTGCACAAGACCACGTTCGCGACCATCGCGCGCAGCAACTGCACCGTGTTCGACTCGTTCGGCCCGCACCACCGACTGGTGTTCCCGCTCAACGGAATCCTCGACCTCGAGGACGTTCCAGAAGAGCAGTGGGACCCGTTGCAGAACATGGTGGTCATCTACGCGCTGTTCCCCAACATCGTGCTGTCGGCGACGATCGCCAACGGCGAGCTGTTCCGGGTGTATCCCGGGCGACGTCCCCGGCCGCTCGATCACCGTGCACCAGAACTCGACTCCGCTCGACCTGTCGGACGAGTCGGTCGCCGCGGGCGCGCAGGCGGTCTTCGACTACGCCCACGGCACCGTCCGCGACGAGGACTACGCGCTGGTCGAGAAGCTACAGGCCAACCTCGCGTCCGGGCGTGCAGGGAACACCTGGTGTTCGGCCGCAACGAGCCGGGACTGCAGCATCGTCACGAGACGTGGACGAACGCGGTCAGCGGCTGAGTTCCTCGATGACCCGCGCCACCTCGTCCCGCTGCCCCGGCTCCGGCCGCCTCGAGCACGTCGGCCAATTCCCAGTCCCGGTACAGCGCCAGTGACCGCTCGTAGAACGCGAAGCCGCTGACCTGCTCGCCGCGAAATGTGCCGTGGTACCGGTACGGGCCCTCCATGTACTCGAGCGGCAGGCCATGTGCGGGAGCAGGCACCAGCGGCTCCCCCGTCAGGTCGAGGTCCAGCTTCTGCGACGTCAGGCGATGCCGGTCGGGCATGTACCGCGCCTTGGCGGGCGGCGGAACCAACGTGCGGATGGACTCGGGCCAGCGCACATAGCTGGTGACGGTGACCTCGACGTCGTCGGCGTACTCCGGATCGGAGTCGGGAGAGCTCGTCGTCGCACCCGAAAATGGCTGTAGCGCATTGTGATTCGTCCGGTCGAATTGCCGCCATATGCTGATGTCGACACCGTTGTCCAGGTTGATCGTGCGCCACTCGTGGGCGCGGGACCGGATGTCGCCGGTCAGCCCACCGTCGTTGGCGACCTTCGGAAACCATTGCCGATCGACATGTCCCGCCGACCCCGTGACCGCCTCTGTCAGGTCGCCCCACGACAACGTGCCCGTCATCGTCATGCCGGTCTGGAAGTAGGAGTACGTGTTCGCCTGCCCGAAGCATTCGATGTCCCCGTTGTACGCGGCGGCGCCCAGTGGCACCGGTGCCCGCGACGGTGTGACGTGCAGGTCCAGCCGCATGGCGAGCGCCGTGCTGGTCGGTGCCGAACGAACCTCACGTCGTAGGTGTACGGCAACAACTCGGTCCTGCTCGTCGCGACAGGTCCGCCACACGGCATGTACCCGCACGACTGTCGTACGTGATGTCCAGGTGGTCGTCGGCGACGGACAGCTTCGGGGTGCAATGCGTCCTTCTTGTTCGTGCGACGGCATGTCGTAGTCGGTGTACGTGCCGTATGTGCCGTTGTCGAGGTCGAAGAGCGCAAGCGTGTAGAAGTCGGCGACGATGGCCTGACCCGGCCGGTTCTTGTTGAAGATCGTCAGGAACGCAAACTTGCGATCGGACTGCCCCGGTCAGTTCGCCTGCCAGGAACCAGGTGTCCGACTCGCAGTCGGGATGGTTGGCCTCGGCTGCGGGAAAGACCAGCTGCGGGTCACCCGACACCAACTCGAACGGATACCGACGCCAGTCATCACCCACCGCGACACTCCCGGATTCCTTTTTTGCTATGTTAGCAGTAATAGCAACTTTAGCGGACGGGCGGTGGCTCCGTGACGGACGGCTTGGAGAGTATGTCGTCGCCGCGCGGCTCCGTGACAAGCGATTCCCGTTCGCCCCCTACCCCAAAGGCTGGTTTCAGGTCGCCTACAGCCGGGAGGTCGATCGGGGCGATGTGATCGGGCTTCACTACTTCGGCAGGCGGCTGATCTGCTACCGCGGCGACTCCGGCACCCCATACGTGCTCGACGCGTACTGCCCGCACCTCGGCGCCGACATCGCGGTCGGCGGAACCGTCGACGACGACTGCGTGGTCTGTCCGTTCCACGGCTGGCGCTTCGACGGGACCGGCTCGAACGTCGAGATCCCCTACGCGAAGACCGTCAACCGAACCGCGCGGCTGCGGGCTTGGCCGACCGCCGAGCGTGCGGGCATCATCTTCGTCTGGTACTCCGCCGAGGCGACCGAGCCCGAATGGGAACTGCCCAAGATCCCCGAAAGCCGAGGACGCGGCGTTCACCTTCCACGCACCCGACGACGGCACGGTGGCAGTTCCGGTCGCACCCGCAGGAGGTCTTCGAAAACACCGTCGACATCGCTCATTTCGCGACCGTCCACGGTGTATCCGGCTTCGGCGACCTCGATCTCGAGACCGACGGCCATCGGCTGAAGGCGGTGGCGGAGGTGACGTTCCAGACGCCGCGCGGTCCGGTGTCGGGCGCGGTGGACTCCGAGTTGTACGGCATGGGCATCGATGTGGTGCGACACCGCGGACTCGGCCGCTCCTGCACGCTGCTGACCGTGACCCCGATCGACGGGGAGTTCGTCGATGCGCGCTACACGTTCTTCGTCCTGACCGACGCCGATATCGGGTGAAATGTCCCGCATGGGTCTCGGCTTCGCACGCGACTTCTGCAAGCAGATCGAACAGGACATCCCGATCTGGGAGAGCAAGATCTACCGCGACCGTCCACAGCTGGCGCGCGGTGAAGGCGCGATCACCGAATTCCGTTCCTGGGCACGGCAATCCTACGAGGAAGCAGGCGCATGAGATCCCTTTCCTACGACGAGCTCTTCATCGGCGGCCGCTGGCAGGCCCCTGCAACCGGACGGCGAATCACAGTGATCTCGCCGCACACCGAGGAGCCGATCGGCGAGACGCCGGAGGCGACGCACGAGGACGTCGACCGGGCGGTTGCCGCTGCGCGCAAAGCGTTCGACGACGGCCCGTGGCCGCGGCTGCGGTCTCGGAGCGGATGGAGAAGATCGAGAAACTCGCCGCCGTCTACACCGCGCACGCCGACGAGATGGCCGACCTCATCACCGCCGAGATGGGCTCGCCGCGCAGCTTCAGCAGGCTCGGGCAGGCGGCGGGCGCCGTCGTCCCAGATGCACCTGAACCTGGCCACCGCCAAGGAATTCGGCTGGGTGGAGCGCCGTCAGGGCCTGTTCGGCGAGGTGCAGGTGCGCCGCGCCCCCGTCGGCGTCGTCGGCGCGATCGTGCCGTGGAACGTCCCCCAGGTGCTGATCATGCCGAAGCTGATTCCCGCGCTGATCGCCGGCTGCACCGTCGTCGTCAAGCCGGCACCGGAAACACCGCTGGACGCGCATGTGGTTGGCCGAGATGATCGACGAGATCGACCTGCCGGAAGGTGTGGTGTCGATCCTGCCCGGCGGTCGCGAGACCGGCGAGGCACTGGTTCGTCACCCGGGCGTGGACAAGATCTCGTTCACCGGATCGTCGGCCACCGGCAGGCACATCGCCGCCGCGTGCGGCGAACAGCTCAAGCGGGTGCAGCCTGGAACTCGGCGGCAAGTCCGCGGCGATCATCCTCG
The DNA here is from genome assembly GCA_963813275.1 of uncultured Actinomycetota bacterium. GTDB lineage: Bacteria > Actinomycetota > Actinomycetes > Mycobacteriales > Mycobacteriaceae > Mycobacterium. The sequence goes on from CAWEYH010000014.1 coordinate 3,309,177, forward strand.
ACGACGCCGACATCGACCACACCGTCAAGCCATCTCAAGATGGCCGAGCCTGATGAACAACGGGCAGGCGTGCGTGGCGCAGACCCGGATCCTGGTCAGCGAGCGCAGGCACGACGAGGTCGTCGACGCGCTGGCCGACGATGATGTCCGAGCCTGCGGTCGGCGACCCGGCCGATGAGACCACCGACATCGGACCGCTTGTCGCACAACGTCAGCAGCAGCGCGTGCAGGGCTACATCCAGTCCGGAATCGACGAGGGCGCGCGAATCGGTGCTCGGCGGCACCGACAAACCGCTCGACCGCGGCTGGTATGTCCGGCCCACGCTGTTCGCCGACGCGACGAACGAGATGACGGATCGCCCGCGAGGAGATCTTCGGCCCGGTGCTGACCGTGCTGAAGTACACCGACGAAGCCGACGCGATCCGCATCGCCAACGACAGCGACTACGGCCTGGCCGGGTCGGTGTGGACGGCGGATGTCGCCCACGGTCTGGAGATCGCCGACGCAGGTTCGCACGGGCACCTACGGCATCAACATGTACATGCTCGACACCAGCGCCCCGTTCGGCGGCTTCAAGCAGTCCGGCATCGGGCGCGAGTTCGGCGCCGAGGGCCTGTCCGAGTACGTCGAACTGCAGTCGACGGTGAGCGCAGGCAAGCTGCCCGACTCGCTAGCCTGACAGCTCGAGAGTCACTTCCGCCGGGCAGCACAGTTCGTCACGCTGGTTGAAGATCGCGATCTCCAGGTCCACAAGGTATCTGGGCGTCTCACCGGAGTCGTCGCACCTCTTGTTCACCACCCGGCCGCGACCGATCATGGAATCGCCTGCGTAGACGGACCCGACCAGAGACACCTTGCGGCGCACCACGCGGCTGTAGGGGCCCGCCCAGTCCGTCGCGATGCGGTCGATGAATCCGGCCAGATGCATGGTGTTGACGAAGATCGTCGGATGCCCGTGACTTACCGCGTATCGGGGGTCGAAGTGACCGGGGAAGTAGTCCCACGTGGCGCCCGGATTCATCACGACACGCTGATAGCTGATCTCGTCGACCACTTCGGCGAGTTCGGTCGGCACGGTGATCTCAGTCCACGCCAGCCGACGATGTGTCGTCACGACGGTTCCGCAGGAGTGAAGCGGAACAACGTGTTTCGGTTCGTCGCGACCAGGACGCCGTCGTCGCGGTAAAAGCTGTCGCAGGTCGCAACGAAATGCCCGATGCCGACCCGTGTTCGCTTCTCGGCCGACACCGAGACCACTTCTTCGACGACGCTGAGGCGGTCACCCTCGAGGATCGGCGTGCCGAGCTCGACGTCGTTGGACGCGTTGATGAACGTGGTGCCGGGAAGGGGCACGCGGATGGCGATCGACGGAACGGGGCGTTCCCCGTTGGGCAGCCACGGCGGAGGTATGAGCCACCCCATCAACAGGGCAGGCGGCGCGACGAGTCCGCCCCAGACCTGCTTGGCGAAATCGGCGTCCCAGTACGCCGGGTTGCCGTCCTGCACCATCGACGCGAAATGCTGGATGCGCGCTGCGCTCACCGCGGTGCCTGCGTATCTCGGCTCGCTGCGCACGCCGACCATGCGCAGGGCGTCCTCGTAGGTGCCGAATGCGAACTCGTAGCGGATCCCCGCGGTCACGCGCTATACCGGTAGCGCGTCTTTGCTTGGCACGACATCCCATTGGAGGTCGCGTGACGTGAAGTACCAGCCGCCTCGCTCGTAGATGAGCCGGTCGCGATAGGTTCCGGTGGCACGAAGTTCGGCGCCGACGAACAGCAGCGCCACACAGGTTTGGGTGGCGTCGACGCCGTCGACCGTGATGTCGTGGTCGACAGTGACCAACCGTTGTCCGTTGCCGCCGTCGAAGGCATCGCGCAGATTGGTGACCGTCTCCCCAGCGCGGACGAATGTGGCGCCCGCATGGCGGAATGTCGCGATCCAGCCGCCGAAGTCGCCTGCGGAGAACAACCGGTTGTGCCTGGCGTTCAGATTCAGGATGGCCGCGCGCCCGGCCACGCCGGCGAGCACGAACTCCTGCTGGTAGGTCATCGTCATGTGTTGTTCTCCCGTCTAGCGACTGAGTATGTAGCCGTGTTCCTCGCGGTCCCATGCGCCATCGCCGAGACCCCTGTTGCGGAGCAGGTCCTTGCGAACCCGCCCGATCACGTTCTTCGGTATCTCGTCGAGCACCTCCAGATACCTGGGCACGCAGAAGTACGGCATCCGGGCCGAGCAGAAGTCCAACAACTCGTGCGTGATCGAAGTCCGCATCCGGAGCCACGGTGAGGACCACCAGGATGTCGTCCTCGCCGAGGTCGCTCGGCACCGCGACGGCGGCCGCCTCGAGCACGGCGGGGTGGCCCATCACCGTCGTCTCGACCTCGACCGAGGACACGTTCTCGCCGCGCCGCCGCAGAGAATCCTTCGCCCGGTCGACGTAGGTCAGGTTTCCGTCCTCGTCGAGGGAGCCGAGATCGCCCGTGCGGAACCACTCCTCGTGCGGCGCGACCACCAGCTGCGAGTCGATCGCGGTGGCATCGACGTAGCCCATGCTCATCACGTTGGCCGACCTTGGCCTGCAGGCGATTTCGCCGACAGAGCCAGCGGTGAGGGGACGTCCGTCACTGTCGAGGATGCGCACGTCGAACGCGGGGTTCACCTGCCCCGACGTACCGGGAACGCCGTCTTCGGAAACGGTCTTGAACGCGATCGGAAAGGCTTCCGTCATGCCGTACATCGTCACGATCCTGGCGCCGTAGCGCTGCTCGACGCTACGGTACATCTCGGCAGCGATGGGCGCCGCCGAGATGAACCTGAGCGGAAGCTGCGAGTCCAGAGGGTCGGGCGGCTGGTTCCACAGCATCGAGACCATGGCTCCGGCTCCGGCGAAACCCGCTGCGCCGCATGCTCTCACGTCGTCCCACACCTCGCTCGGCCGGAATGCTGCGGACAACACCGTCGTCGCACCGAAGAGCATCGGCGCCAGCACCGAGGGTGCGGCGCTCAGGTGGAACAACGGCATGGCGCTCCACACCACGTCGCCGGTCTGCAGTTCCCAGGCCGCCGCCACCCCGGCTGCCGCGGAGAACAGATAGTGCCAGGTCGTTGCGACGGCCTTCGACGGTCCGGTGGTGCCTGAGGTGAAGAACAGCGCTGCCAACTCGTCCGGTCCGGTGGGGTCGGCGTCGGGCTGGGCGCTCGACGCGCGCGCCAACGCGTCGGTCAGCGAATCCCCAACAACCAGTACCGTTCTCACGGTCTCCACCCGGTCGATGACTTCGTTCAGGCGGGCATGCCGTTCGGCGTCGGTGATGACGACCTTCGCGCGCGACAGCCGCAGCGCGTGGACGAGAAACTCGTCCTTGTTGGCGACATTCACCGCGGCGGTCACCGCGCCGATCCGCGCGGCACCGAGCCAGAAGTACACCCACTCGGGGCATGTCGCCGTGAAGAGCGCGACGGTGTCACCCCGCGCGACACCGTTGTCGGCCAAGACATTCGCGGCTGCGCACGAGCGATCTCGCATCTGCCCGAACGTCACCGGCGTGCCTGCGATCGACATCAGAACGCGGTCACCGAACTGATCTGCGCGCTGATCCAGCACGTCCGGGATCGTGAAACGCTCGACACCGAACTGTGACGGTCCGATCGGTCCGTCCGGCCTCCCGCCGTCAGGCACCCGCCGCCGCCGGGTCCGGTTCGCCACTGGCGGTGTACCCGAAGTCGATCGGCGACGGCTCTTCGCCCGGGTAGAACCGATGCGCCCACCGCCGCAAAGCGGCATAGTCGCGGGCCTCCTCGGGCGCCAAATTGGGCTTCTCCAAGTACTTCATGTTCTCCCAGGTGAAGAAGTCCTGCTTGATGACTTCTTGCTGCAACTGAAGGAATTTGGCAGCACGGCCTGCCGGCTCGTCGCCGGTGTCGCCGGCTTCTCGAACCGAAGCTTGGGTGTAGAAGTAGTCGGTGTAGTCCTCGTCGACGGGGGTCTGACCCGTCACCTCGATGGTCGCGACGAGTTCTTTGGGGAAGCGCACAATGCCGAGCCCCAACGAGTAGTTGTCGTAGACGATGTTGGCGTCGACGGGCCCGTCGGGCGTGAGCCACGTCGACGCGCGGCCGCCGCCGAAGTTCGCGGTCACCGTTGCGTGCAGGTGGTAGCCGTCGGCGTTGAAAGACGTGGTGTTGGCGGCGCTGTCGGCCTTGTGGACGAACTGCACGTGATACGGATCGGCCGCGTTCTCGATGATCATCTGCGCATGCACCTTGACCCGGTTGAGCATCCGCGAATGTGGGTGTAGCGGGTAGTACTCGTCGGTTTCCAGCTCGGGCAGCACCGGCGGTTGCCAGTACGGGGCCCGGCCGTGGCGCTCGTGCCACACCACGATGAACCCGTACCACTCCTGCGCGGGGTAGGTCTTGATCTTCACGTTCTGCTTGCAGCCGATCTTGCTGTACGGGATCAGCGCGTTGGTGCCGTCGCCCCGCCACTGCCAGCCGTGCCACGGGCAGACGATGTGCTCGCCCTCGACGGTGCCGCCGACTCCCATGTTCGCGCCCAGGTGCAGGCAGTAGGCGTCGAGCACATTGACCTTGCCGGAGGCGGTACGGAAGATGACCAATTCCTCGCCGAAGTAGTGCGCCCGTTTGACCTGCCCCGGCTCCAGCTCGGAGGCGAAACCGACGATGAACCAGCCGGTCGGATAGCGGTACTTCGAAAGGCTGATGCCGCTCGGGCCGAACTCACGTTCGGACGGATCGATGGTGGGATCGTCGATCGTGTCCGTCATGTCGTCTCCGTCCGCGCTGGATTTTGCCAGGTCAGACCCTAGCAATCGTCTATTGTTACTATTTTAAGCATTCTAGGTCAAGGACTGCCGAACCAGGAGCATGCATGCCCACGACCACGCCAGTCGATCTGTCGGATTCCGCCTTGTGGCGGAACGGTTTTCCCGACGAGCTGTTCGCCGAGCTGCGCCGCGAGCGGCCGCTCTTCCATCACGAGCTGACCGCCGGTGTGGCCAAGACCGTCAAGCGGGACTTCTGGATGGCCACCAAGCACAGGCACGCCCAGCGCATCCACCGCGACACCGAGTCCTTCACCGCGACCGACGGCCCGCTCATTCAGGGCGTGGGCATCGTCGGCTCGGCCCCGACCATCATCAACATGGATCCGCCCGAGCTGCTCAAACGGCGCCGGGTGATGTCGCACGCATTCACACCGAAGGCGATCGGCAAGCTCGAAGAGGGCATTCGCAGGCGCGCCGCGGCGATGATCGACCGGCTGCTTGCGCGAGGAGGCGGCGACTGGATCGACGACGTCGCCGACGTGCTGCCGATGTCGGTCATCGGCGACATCATCGGCATTCCCGACGAGGACCGGCCGGAGATCTTCGACACGCTCGATCGCATCCTCAAGGTGGCGTCGTCGGAGGATCAGGTTGCCCAGCAGAATGCGTTCGAGCTGTTCGGGAAGATCTTCGCGTACGCACTCGAGCTCACCGCGGAGAAGCGGCGCAACCCAACCGACGACATCTGGAGCACGCTGACGTCCGCGGTCGTCACCGATGAGAACGGCGAGAAGCTGTCGATACCGGCCAACGAGCTGGAGATCTTCTTCTTCGTGATCGCCTTCGCAGGCAGCGACACCACGAAGAATGCGTTGGCGTCCGGACTACAGGCCTTTGTCGCCAATCCAGAAGCGATCGAACGATATCGCGCCGATGAGGCGATTCGGTCGAGCGCTGTCGAAGAGGTGTTGCGCTGGTCGTCACCCGTCGCGTTCTGGACACGCAGCACGAAGGTCGACGTGGAGATGGACGGGATCACGATTCCGAAGGGCGAGCGGGTGGTCGCCATGCTGCGTTCGGCGAATCGGGACGAAGAGGTCTTCGACGACCCGTTCACATTCGACATCGGCCGCGCCGAGAACCCGCATGTCGCGTTCGGCGGCGGCGGACCCCATCACTGCCTCGGCGCGATGCTGGCGCGCGCCGAGATCCGGGCTGTGCTCGACGAATTGCTTTGCCGCACAGGCGACATCAGTCTCGGCGCCGCCAAGGTCGCCTACCCCAACCTCAGCAACAACATGTCGATATTCGACTCGATGCCGATCACGCTGACCGCCCGTTAGAGTCCTTTCGGGCGGGTGCCGATGATCTCCGCGGCCGCCAGCCGCTCCAGGTCAGCCTCGGTCAGCCCGCACAGCTCCGAGAGCACCTCGCTGTTGTGTTGGCCCAGCGTCGGAGGCGCGCGAAGCAGCCACTTCTTGTTGGCGACGAGCCGTGCGAACGGCGGGCACGGGTACAGCCCAGGCCCCGTTCGCGGATGCTCGAGCCGTTCGAAGAATCCGCGGTGGACCAGTTGCGGGTTCTCCGTGACGAGGGACGGCGAAATCACCACCGCCGCCGGGATGCCCGCTGCGACAAGTATTTCCACGACCGCATCCGCATCCTGAGTAGCCAGCCACTCCTCGATGTCGATGCCGCGATCGCCGATGAGTTCGGCCAATGCGGAGAGCTCGTCGTCGGTCCGCACGCTGATAGCCACCCAGTTGTCGTCGCCTGCGCACCGGTAGATGTCCTGCAGCGCCGCTACCGAGTGCCCGCGATTGCCCCGTCGCTTCATCACCTTTCCGAAAAGCTCGAATTCCATCGTCTGAACGGCGGTCACGTTGAGCACGGCCTCGATCATCGGCACCTCGACGAGCTGGCCACGGCCGGTCCGATCGGCGAAGTCCAGCGCCGCAAGGGCTGCGAACGCCGCATGTGCCCCCGCGAGCGGGTCGCATGCCCCGCGTGGCGCGACGGGCGGGCCGTCGGGAAAGCCGGTGACCCAGGCCAATCCGGCGATCTGCTCCATCGTCGGCGCGAAGCCGACCCGGTCCCGCCATGGGCCCGACAGCCCGAACGCGGGCATGCGCACGACGACCACCTTCGGGTTGATCTCGAGCAATGCCTCGGCGCCGAGCCCGAACTGCTCCATCACCCGCGGGGAGAAGTTCTCCATGACCACGTCGGCCTGCCGCACAAGTTCCTTGACCAGTGCGACACCGTCCTCGGATTGCAAGTCCAGCGTGACCGACCGCTTGTTGGTGTTCATCGCGTGGAACACCCAGCCGTACTCCCACCAGTCGTCGACGTCGGTGCGCATGCCGCCGGAATAGCGGATGCCGTCCGGACGCTGGACCGCCTCGATCTTGATCACGTCCGCACCGAAGGCCGCCAACGAATGCGTTGCAGCCGGGCCCGGCCCAGAACGCCGTGAAGTCGACGACCCGCACACCGGCCAGCGGTGCATCCGCAGCAATCTCCGGCGGTACCGAAGCCCTTGGCGCCCAGATGGAATCGCCGTCCGCGCCGCCGACTTCAGGCGCCTTGCGCAGCGGCGCCTGCTCGGCGACCGACATCAGCCACGGTGCGCGCGGCTGCCGGAATCCCGTTGGGTTGTCGATATAGACGCCACGCGTCTGCAGGTGGTCCATGTCGGGAATGGTCGAGCCGTTGCCGAGCGGGGCGAGCGGCAACCGGAAGAGCTGCCCGAGTTCGACGATCTCGTCGACGGTGCGCTCCCGCATCCACGGGTCGATCAACTCCCGAATCCAGTCGCGGTAGTCCCATCGGCCGATCTGGAATCGCAGCTGGGGTATCTCGGTGAACTCGGGGCAATCCACCATCGCGGCGAAGTCGAGCCACTGCTGGCCCGTCACCATGGCGATGCCGACGTAGCCGTCCTTGGCGGGTTCGATGGACGGCACTTCCAGCGACCGTGTGACCGGTGGCCTCTGCAGCAGCTGTGAGTGCAGCCATTCGCTGCTTTGCATCAGGGTGATCGCCTCGAGCATCGACATGTCGAGGTGTCCTCCCGGGCCGCCGTTGCGGACGCGACGATGAAGGGCCAGGGCGCCGTAGGCCGCCCAGACACCGCCCATGTACTCCCCCAGTTGGCCGCCGATGGAGATCGGTGGGCCTGCGGGATCGCCCCGGAAGCCGGTGAGCCCGGAGTCGGCCTGCAGGGTGAATTCGGTCGCGGGGCGCTCTGACCAGGGACCGGACCAGCCGAAGTCGGAAATGCTGACGACGATGCACTCCGGCCTGGCCGCCAGCAGCCGGCCCACATCGAGGCCCAGATCGGCGGCGCCGCGTCGGGTTGCCGCTATCACCACGATGTCGGCGCTCGCCAGCAGGTCGTCGGAAAACGTTGTCACGCTGCGCTTCCCGGCGTTGAGATAGCTGAACAGCGGCGCATCCGAGCCGGCTTCGGGCACGGCACCGGTTGCGGTGAAGCGGCGCAACGGGTCTCCTGCCGCGGGCTCGACCTTCACGACGTCGGCACCGGCGTCGACCAGCAATTTGCCGCAGTAGCTGCCCGCGATCCGGTCGCTGATCTCCACGACGCGCAGATCACAGAGCGGAGTTCGAGCTCCGTCGGGCACGCGCACGACCTCCCCGAAGTGGTTTTCTTGCCATCTTAGTAACTTTTGTCAGATAGCGACCGCGTAGACCCCTGGTAGTGCCCTTATCGCTGTTAACATTGCCATGCAATGACAACACTGGGAATCGGCCCCGAGGCTCGCCGCAGGCTCGGGGCGCGTAGAACGGCCGAGATCGTCGCCGACGAACTTCGTCGGCAGATCATCGACGGCGAGCTCTCGGACGGCGACCTGTTGCCGCGTCAGGAAGTGCTCGTCGAGCAGTTCAACGTCAGCCTGGTGTCGCTGCGGGAAGCGCTGCGAATCCTCGAGACCGAAGGCCTGGTGTCGGTGCGTCGCGGCAATCGCGGCGGCGCAGTTGTGCATGCGCCCGCCAAGGCCAGCGCCGCCTACATGTTGGGCCTGCTGCTGCAGAGCGACACCGTGCCGCTCGCCGACCTCGGCACGGCTCTGCAGGAGCTCGAGCCGATGTGCGCAGCACTTGCCGCACGCAGGCCCGACCGTGGGAAGACGCTCGTCCCAAAGCTCAAGGAGATCAACGATTCGATGGCCGAGCACATCGAGGACGGCGCCAAATTCACCGAGATCGGCGGCCAGTTCCACGACGAGGTCGTGCGCGGCTGCGGCAATCACACGATGATCGCGGTGGTCGGCAGCCTGGAGACGCTCTGGACCGGCCACCTGAACATCTGGGCGAAAGAGACGGCGGCACGGGGCGAATACCCGTCGATGAGCAAGCGCCGCATCGCGCTCACCGTGCACACCAAGTTGACCGATGCGATCGAGGCCGGTGACGGGGAGCGCGCCCGTAAACTCGCGGCCCGCCATATCGCCGACACCCAGACATACTTCAGCGCAGGCGATCCCGAGCAGCGGATCGTCGCTCTCTCGCCGCAGGCGTTGGCCCGCCGCCAGCGCTGAAAGGTGCTGTGTGCGTACGGCTTTGATCACCGGCGGCAGCGGCGGCATCGGAAAGGAATGCGGCCGCAAGCTCGCTGAGCTCGGCTACGATGTGGTCCTCACCGCTCGACGCGAGGAGCCGTTGCGCGCGGCCGCCGAGGAGATGGGCGCGCGCTATGTCGTCGCCGACGCGACCGATCCGCAGAAGTTCGCGCCGGCCGTGGAGGCGGCAGGTGAGGTCGACCTTCTTGTGCACGCCTCGGGGATTCTGGGCGGAACCTACGCCCGCAAGCAGACTTTCGAGCAGTGGCGCGCGACGATCTCGGCCAACCTGGACTCGTGTTTCGTCGTCACCTCGGCAGCGCTGCCACGGATGAAGCCGGGTTCCCGGTTCGTGTTCATCTCGTCGTCGGCCGCCCATGAGCCGATGATGGCGAGGACGGCGTACTCGGCGTCGAAGGCGGGCATGAACGCGTTCGCGGGCGCGCTGGCTCGGGAAGTCGACCGCGACGGCATCAACGTGCACATCGTGACCCCGGGACCGGTGGAGACCGAGATGCTGCAGGATGTGCCGTTCGAGATGTATGCGATCCGGGCCGCCGACGTGGCCGATGCGGTGGCCTGGCTGGACACCCTGGATCCGTCTGTCGATCTGCCGGAGATCAGGCTGAACGCGATCACCCGGGGCCCCTCGGCGCGGCCACCGATAGTGCCGCTCGAGGTCGAACGGCGCGCCGCGAAGTAGTGATTTCGGCGTGATTTCTATCGCTGAGCGACACTTTTCACGCCGAAATCGCTATTCGCCGGGGAGCGCCTTGACCGTCGACGGCAGCCCGTACAGTGCGGTGGCGTTGCCGCGCATGATCCGCTCACGCTGATCGGCGGGGAACCGTCGGATCGCCCAGTCCGGTGCGTCGTAGCTCCAGTGCGGGTAGTCCGTGGAGAACATGATGCAGTCGCCGAGGTCCATCATCTCGATGTACTCCCGGTATTCCGCGACGTTGACCTCCTCGAGCGGCTGCGTGGTGAACCGGACGTGCTCGCGGACATAGTCCGACGGCCGGCGTCGCACGTGCGGCAGGTCGGCCTTGCGCTGCTCCCAGATCCGGTCCATCCGCGACATCACCGGCATCGCCCACGTGAAGCCGCCTTCGACGAAGACCACCCGCAGCTCGGGATGCCGGTCGAACGCGCCGTCGAACACCAGGCTCATCAGATGTGACACGTACAGCAACGGCCACGACGCGAAGAAGTCGTGCCAGTGCGGCGGGATTGCCGACGGGGTAGATCGGGATCAGCTCGAACGGCGTCTGGCCCATCAGGTGGGTGGCCACCGGAAGGCCGTTGCGCGCAGCGGCCTCATACAGCGGATCGAAATGCGGACTGCCGAAAGGGATTCCACGGGTCTGCGGCGTCATCAGAATCTCGGCCATGTACGGGTGGCCGGCCCAGCGCTCGATCTCCCGCGCGGCCTGGCCGGGATCCTGTGCGGTGACGCTGATCGCGCCCCGCCAGCGTCCGTGCCAGTTGTTGTCGCCGAGCCATACGTCGGCCAGCCAGTCGTTGTAGGTGGACTTCAGGACGTGCTCTGCTTCTGGCAGTTGGGCATCGCACATCGGTTCCAGCATCGCGATGCTGACACCCGCGTCGACCAGCAGTTGCTTGGCCGCGAAGTCGGGATCGCTGCCCGCGGCACCACCGCGGGGCGGGCTGGCGTCGACGCGCAGTGAACTCGTCTTGTAGGCATCCGGCGTGTCATAGAAGTACGACATGGGCGAGACGGCGTTGCCGGTCGGCCACAGCTTGTCCTTCCACTCCGCGGGCGCGTAGGACTTCAGCACGTCGCCCGACACCGGCAACGGGTGGACGTCGGTGTCGACGATCGTCACCGCGATGTCCTGGGCGACGTCTTCTTGCACACGTTCGACGGTCGTCATTTGAGACTTCCTTCTACTTCCGCTGCAACCCCGTACAGGTCACTTGCATTGCGCCACAGCACCTTTTCCCGCTGCTCGCTGGACAAGCCGGCGACGGCGGCGTCCGGGCTCGAGGTCGACCAGTGCGGATAGCTCGACCCGTACATCACCAGGTCGGCCTTGTCGGTGAAGTCCAGCCATCGCTCCGCCTGGCTGCTCGTCGGTCGGCCCGTCGAGGGCCGACGTGCAGTACCGCACGTGGTCGGGCAGATACTCGCTCGGATACCGGTCGACCCAAGGGGTTTGGTCCCGCATCGACATCCAGAACGTGTCGAGCCGCCACATCAGCGGGGTCAGCAGGTCGTAGCCACCGTCGGCGAAGACGAACCTCAGGTTCGGATGCCTGCCGAACGTGCCCTCGATGATCAGCGTGGCCAGATGGACGAACGAGTTCAACGGCATGAAGGCCGCGTAGCCGGGATAGGTGTGGGAGTGGCCTGCGAAAGTGGGCGCATGGTCAACGCCGTTGCCGCCGTTGATGTGCACCGCGACGGGCAGGCCGTGCGCTTCGGCCGCCTCCCAGATCGGCTCGAACACCGGCTTGCCGTAGGGCTCGCGTGACTGCAGCGGAACACCGATCTGCACCATCTTGGGGTGGTCGGCCAGCCGTTCGATCTCGGCGACCGCGCCCTTGACGTCCTCCGGGTTGACCCGAATCGTGCCGCGGAAGCGCCCGGTGGCGTCGGGCTCCAGCCATCGGTCGAGCAGCCAGTCGTTGACCGCCGCGCAGATCCGGCTGTTGAGCAGGTAGTCGGCGATGTTGCCGCGCGTCAGCGGATTGAGGATCGCGTAGTCGACATTGCCCTCGTCGAACAGATGCCTGGCCACGGTCTCGGGGTCGGAGCCCGGATACCCGTCGCCGTAGAGATCCTGCCGGTAGTCACCCGCCCGGCGCCTGGTACCACTGCTGTTCGACGTCGGGGATCGCGCGCAGCTTGTGCGCGGGCGACAGGTAGCGCCGGATCTCCGAGTTGTAGCGGAAGTGCGGCTGGACGTTCGTGTCGATGACTGTCATGCGCCGACCTCGCAGGCTCCGCCGGCGCATTCTGTGTTCATGATTCGCTCGCAAGCTTCGCTCACTGGTGCGGTCAGATACACCTGCCCGTCGGTGACGTCGACCTCGTAGGTGCGCACCCGCTTCTGCGGGTCGGCGAGGTTGACCCCGGTGGTGATGTCGAACTCCCAGTTGTGCCACGGACACCGGGCAATTTGACCCTCGCGCACGTACCTCACGCCGACCGGGCGCATCGGGCGCGAACTCGGTGGTGCCGACGACATATCCGGCACACAGCGGCGCGCCCTCGTGCGAGCAGTAGTTCGCGATCGCATACAGCGAGCCGTCGATGTTGTAGACGCCCACGCCGAACTTGCCCGCCTGTACCAGCTTCATGCTCCCTGGAGGCAGGTCATCGATCGCACACACCGGACGGCGCTGCATCGGTGTCCCTTCGGATTTCCTTGACCTAGGATACTAAAATAGTAAAGATAGAGCGACCGACTCGCTAGACGCTGCTGTCCGGGAGGCACTGTGACGCTCAGCACCGAACCGCACGACAAGCCGACCGTCCCCGACATAGAGACCGACCCCTACGGGTTCTTCGAGCACATGCGGAAAACGGCACCGGTGTGGCGCGGCACGCTCATGGAGAGCGATTTGATGCCGGAAGAGTTGAAAGTCTCCGAAAACTGGACGTTGTTCGACTTCGAGAGCGTCTTCGCCGCCTTCCGCGAGGACACGGTGTTCGCCTCGGAGATGTACAACAACACGATCGGCCTGGTATTCGGCCCGACGATCCTCGGCATGCACGGCAAGCAGCATCATGACCATCGCAGCTTGGTGAGCAAGGCTTTCAAGCAGAGCGCTCTCGCGCAGTGGGAACCGGAGGTGATCGATCCGATCTGCGATCAGCTGGTCGACGAGTTCAAGAACGACGGTGAAGCCGATCTGGTCAAGGCGGTGACGTTCGAGTTCCCCACCCGCGTGACCGCTGCACTACTGGGCCTGCCGCAGGAGGACCTGGAGATGTTCCGGCGGCTGTCGCTGGACCTGATCTCGATCACCGAGGACATCGAGGCCGGCCTGACGGCGTCGGTCGAACTGGGCACCTATTTCCAGGAGCAGGTGGACCAGCGGCGCAGCACCATGACCGACGACGTCATCGGCGACCTCGTCGCCGCGGAGATCGACGGCGAGAAACTCACCGACGAAGCGATCATCTCGTTCCTGCGATTGCTACTGCCCGCGGGACTCGAGACCACCTATCGGTCCTCGGGAAATCTGTTGCAGCTGCTCCTCACTCATCCCGACCAACTCGAGACGTTGCAGCACGATCGGAGCCTGATCGGAGCCGCGATCGAGGAAGGGATTCGGTACGAGACTCCGTTGGTCTTGGTGGCGCGCAACACCACCCGCGATGTCGAGATGCATGGCATGACGATTCCGGAAGGCGCGCAGATCAACCTGTGCATGGGTTCGGCGAATCGCGACGAGAACCGATGGGAGAATCCGGACGTGTTCGACATCCATCGACCGCGGCGCGCGCACATCTCATTCGCGGGCGGGATCCACAGCTGCCTCGGCATGCACCTCGCGCGGGTCGAGACCAAAGCCATGCTGAACAGCCTGTTCGATCGGGTCACTGACCTGCAGCTCGCCGAAGACGAGGACACCAAGATCGTCGGCATGCCGTTCCGCTCGCCCAAGCATCTGCCCGTGACGTTCCGTCCCGTCGCATGAAAAGCCGCGCGGCGATCCTGCACGACATGGGTCAGCGGTGGTCGGTCGAAGAATTCGAGCTTGACCCACCTCGGGCGGGCGAGGTGCTCATCGAGATGGCCGCTGCCGGTCTGTGCCACTCCGATGAGCACATCCGCAACGGCGACATGTCCGTGCCCAACGAGGTGATGGAGGCGTTCGGCCTGCCCTGGCATGTTCCCGATGATCGGCGGTCACGAAGGCTCGGGCGTGGTGCTCGAAGTGGGCGAGGGCGTCACGGAGTTCGCGCCGGGCGACCACGTCGTGACGTCGTTCGTCGCGGTCTGCGGCCAATGCCGGTGGTGCAGCTCCGGGCATGGAGTACATCTGTGACATGGGCGCGCAGGTGATGGTTCCCGGTATGCCAACGGACGGCACCTTCCGCCATCACACCGCGGACGGCCGTAATCTCGGCCACTTGTCCAAGGTCGGCGCATTTTCGAAACACACCGTGGTTTCCACGGATTCGATAGTCAAGATCGACCCCCACCTCCCGTTGCTGCCAATGGCGCTGTTGTCGTGTGGGATTCCGACCGGGTACGGCTCCGCGGAGAACCGCGCGAAGGTGAAGACCGGCGACACGGTCGTCGTCATCGGTGTCGGCGGGATCGGCACCGGCGCGGTCCAGGGTGCACGCATCAACGGTGCCGCACAGATCATCGCGGTCGATCCGGTGGAGTTCAAGCAGAAGTCGGCTCTGGGATTCGGTGCCACGCACAGCGTCTCGAGCACCGAGGAGGCCGCCGACCTGGTCCGCGATTTGACGCACGGCGTGATGGCGGACAGCGTCGTTGTGTCCCCGTCTCTCATCTCCCGAGACGACGTGCAGGCGGCCTTGAGTCTGACGCGCAAGGGCGGAACCTGCGTGTTGACGGGGATGACCGCCACCACGACGAACTCCATCGCTATCAACCTGCAGGAGTTCATCCTGTGGAACAAGAGCCTGGTGGGCACGGTGCTCGGGTCGTGCAATCCGCGGGTGGACGTCGCTCGTTTCGCCAAGCTCTACGAGGCGGGGCTGCTGCAGCTCGACGAGATGATCACCCGGCGTTACCGGCTCGACGACATCAATGACGGCTATCGCGATCAGCTGAACGGCGAGATCGTGCGCGGCATCATCGATTTCTCGCTGGACTGATCACCGGCGACCGTCGAGCGTGGGGCCTACGTACAGAATCCGGCCCCATTTCGTGCACAGCACCCACTCTGGACGCGCGGCTGGTCACACGATGCGCGACGCTCGCCCCTGCCAGTAGCGTTCGCGGATGCGCCTCTTGTAGAGCTTGCCGTTCGGGTCGCGTGGCAGGTCGGGATCGAACTCGATCGTGCGCGGGCACTTGTAGGTGGCGAGGTTCGCGCGGCAGTACTCGATGAGCTCGGCCGCGAGTTCCGGCCCGGTTTCAACACCCTCTGCCGGTTGCACGACGGCCTTGACCTCTTCACCGAACTCGTCGTTGGGCACGCCGAACACCGCCGCGTCGACGAGCTGCGGGTGCATCACCAGAACGTTCTCGGCCTCCTGCGGGTAGATGTTCACGCCACCGGACACGATCATGAATGTCGACCGGTCGGTGAGATACATGTAGCCGTCTTCGTCGACGTAGCCCATGTCGCCCAACGATCGCCACCCGCGATCGTTGGACACCGACGCCGTCTTCGTCGGATCCTTGAAGTACTCGAACGCGGGGCCGCCCTCGAAGTACAGCTCGCCGGACTCACCGGCGGGGAGCTCTGCGCCGTCCTCGCCGACCACGTGCACGGGGCTGAATGGCTTGCCGACGGATCCGGGGTGCGCCAGCCACTCGTCGGGGCCGATGATCGTGCCCGCGAATCCCTCTGTGCCGCCGTAGTACTCGTGGATGATCGGGCCGAACCAGTCCATCATCCGGTGCTTGACGTCGACCGGGCACGGCGCCGCCGCGTGGATGACGCACTTCAGGCTCGACACGTCGTACCTCCCCCGGACGTCCTCGGGCAGCTTGAGCATCCGCACGAACATCGTCGGGACGAACTGCGCGTGCGTGACGCGATGGGTCTCGATCAGCCGAAGCACGGCCTCGGCGTCGAATTTGGGCATCAGGATCGAGGCTGCGCCCACCCGGTGTACCGCCATCGTGTAGTTGATGCCCGCCGCGTGGTAGAGCGGCGCGGGCGAGAGGTACACGCTCGACGGGGTCATGTCGTACCGCTGGGCGAGCGAGTACTCCAGCACCTTCTGCGCCCACGACCCCTGGCCGTCCTCGGGCAGCGACCGCCGAACGGCCTTGGGCCGCCCGGTGGTTCCCGACGAGTAGAGCATCTCCGACCCGTCGGAAATGGGCGGCGGTTGTCCGCCGTCGGCAAGTGCGTCGGCATACGACCGCCATCCGGGCAGCTCGCCGCCGACGCTGATGTGGACATCGACGCCCCTGTTGACTTCGGCGATCCGCTCCCCCAGCTCGGCCATCGACGCGTCGATGAAGACCGCCTTGGCCTCGGAGTCGTCGATGACGTAGGCCACCTCGTCGGGGGTGAAGTGGGTGTTGACCGCACTGTAGTACAGCCCGGAAAGCTGGCAGCCCCAGGTGATTTCGAAGAACTCGGGACGATTCGGCAGCACCAGCGCCACCCCGTCACCCCTGCGCAGCCCCGCCTGGTGCAGCAGGGCGGCGACGCGCTGGCTCCTCTCGAACAGTTCGCCGTAGGAGACCGTCCCGACATCGGCGACGACCAGTGCGGGTGAGTGGGGCTCACCGTCCGCGTGGTCGCCGATGTTCACGAGCGGGGGCTCCTACGTGGCGGAGCCGTCGCTGGACGCGGCCGCAGCCGCCTGGCGTCGGGCTTGCTCGGCCGGCAGCACCTTGTCCTTGAACACCGTCTGGATCAATTCCTGCACGTCCTTGCTGATCGACGCGAGCGCGACGAGGTCGTTGGAGCTCTGCCAGTGCACGCGCATGCCCATCAGTTCCCAGGCCCGCTTGAGGTTGGCCTTGGTCGCCAGCAACGTCGTCATCGGGGCCTGGGCGATCTGGCGGGCGATCGCGTCGACGCGATCGTCCAGATCCTCGCGCTTGACCACCTCGTTGACCAGGCCGTACTCGAGAGCCTTCTTCGCGTCGACGACCTCGGCGGTGAACAGGTAGTACGCCGCGCGGCGCCAGTTCATGAAAACCCAAGGCTCGATGGAGCATTCGCCCGACGGCATGCCGAAGCCCTGCAGCGGCGGGTAGGAGAAGTAGGCGTCCTCGGAGGCGATCACGATATCGGTGGTCAGGCCCATATGTGTGCCGCCGCCGATGCAGTAGCCGTGTACCTGCGCGATGGTCGGTTTGGAGAACTCCCACAGGTTCAACGTCGGCTTGACGAACAGGTCGGACTGCGGCTTCCACGGGTGGCCCATCCTCATGGCACCTTCGACGAACGCCGGATAGTCGACGGCGTTGTTGCCGATCGCATGTCCGGAGCAGAAGCCCTTGCCGTTGGCCTTCAGCACCAGGACCTTGACGTCGTAGTCGCGATCGGCGTCCAGCAGCGCCGCATCGACCTCCTCGGCGAGCTTCTGGTCCTGCGCATTGGCCTTCTCGGGCCAGTTCAGGATGATCCTGGCGATCGGCCCGTCCTTTTGGTAGATGATTCTTTCGCGGGTCTCGTTGAGATCCATTCGTCCTCCTCGTAATTCGTTATGACGTGATGACGCCGATTTCGGCGCCGATGTCGTAGGTGGTCCCGATCTCTCCCGTCCACTGCACGGTGCCCGACGCACCGGCTTCGATCTCCTGTTCCACTTTCTCGGTGGCGATGACGTAGATGGGCGTTCCTTCCTCGCACGTACTCGCCCGCAGGGACAAGAAGCTCGGTGAGCTCCGCCTCCGAGACGGCCACCGAGACCCGTGGAATGCGAATGACGAAGTCAGCCACTGGCACCCGCCTTCTCGAGCGTGCGCTGCACCGCCTCGACGACGCGGGCCGCCGACGGGTAGATCTGCGCTTCGAGCGCCGCTGCGGCCGGCGTCGGGACGAACCTCGCGGCTACCCGCTCGATCGGTGCCGCGAGCTCACCGAAGCATTCGGCCTGCAGCATGGCGACGACTTCGGCTCCCGGGCCTGCGAACTGGACCGCGTCGTGCACGACCACCGCCCGCCTCGTGCGACGCACCGACTCGACGATGGTGTCGACGTCCAACGGCACGAGCGTGCGCAGGTCGACGACCTCGGCGCTGACGCCCTGCTCCTCCAACGACTTCGCCGCGGCGAGTGATTCGAGCACGCTGCGGCCGTAGCTGATGATGGTGACGTCGGTGCCCGGCTTCTTGATGTCGGCCTGACCGAGCGGAATCCTGAACGCCAGGATCGGTTGGCACCAAACCCTTTTGGGCCTGCAATCGGATGGTCTCGACGAACAGGCACGGATCCTCGTCGAAGATCGCCGATGACAGCAGGCCCTTGCCGTCGCGCGGGGTCGAGGGCACGATGACCTTCATTCCGGGAATGTGCATGAACCAGGCTTCCAGCGTCTGCGAATGCGTCGCCCCGGTCGCCAGCCCGCCGTATACCTGGGTGCGGACGGTGATCGGCGCCGTCGTCCGCCCTGCGGTCATGAAGCGCAGCTTCGCGGCGTTGTTGATGAGCTGGTCTGCGGCGATCCCGATGAAGTCCATGATCATGATCTCGGCAACCGGCAGCAGTCCGTCGATCGCCGCACCGATCGCGGCGCCGATGATCGCCGCCTCCGAGATGGGTGTATCCAGCACGCGGTCGTGGCCGTACTTCGTCGACAGTCCGGCCGTCGGGCCGGACGCCCCGGGATCGGCGATGTCCTCGCCCAGCAGAAAGACTCGGTCGTCAGCGGCCATCGCCTGGTCGAGCGCGAGGTTCAACGCCTCACGCATCGACATCTCTTTGTCGTCCATGGCCTTTCCTCAGACGGGGAACTTGATCGGGGTCGCGTACACGTCTCGGTCCAGCTCGTCGGCCGCCCGGCGGCTGGGCGCCCAGCACCGTCTTGAGTGCCTCCTCGACCTTGGTCAGCGCACCTTCGTCGATGCCGCTGAGCTCGTCGTCGGTACAGACGCCGGTGTCGATGAGATGTCGCCGGAATGCGGGCACCGGGTCGGCGGCCATCGCCGCCTCCAGCTGCTCTTTGGGGATGTAGGGCATCCGGTCGCCGAAGTAGTGACCGCGGAAGCGGAACGTCACGCACTCGATGAAGGTGGGTCCATCGCCGTTGCGGGCCTTGCCGATCGCCTCGGCGAGCGCCTCCGCAACGGCCAACGGATCGTTGCCGTCGACTCGGACGCCCGGCATGCCGTAACCGGCCGCGCGGTCGGCGACATGCTCGATCTTCATCGTGTCGGTCGTCGGCGTCATCTCCGCGTACATGTTGTTCTGGCAGACGAAGATCACCGGAAGGTCCCACAGCGCGGCCATGTTCGCCGCCTCGTGAAACGAGCCGGTGTTCGTCGCGCCGTCGCCGAAGCTGACCACGGTGACGCGGTCGAGCCCCTTGCGCTTGGCGGCCATCGCCAGCCCGACAGCAACGGGCGGCCCCGCGCCGACGATGCCCGTCGAGAGCATCACACCCTTCTCGGGTTTGGCGATGTGCATGGTGCCGCCCTTGCCGCGGCCGGCGCCGACGATGCGGCCCATCATCTCGCCGTAGATCTCCTCCAGCGGAACGCCTTTGCCGATCAGGTCGTGCAGCCCGCGGTAGGTCGTCACCAGCTGGTCGTCGTCGCGCAGCGTGACGCCCATCGCCGCGGCGATGGCCTCCTGCCCGCGCGACGGCCAGTACACGCACATGAACTCGCCGGTGCCGATGCCCTTGGACAGCCGGTCGTCGGCGGCCTTCATCAACACCATCAACGCGTAGATGCGCCGCTGAACCTCTGCTGAAGGCGTCACGTCCGAGCGACCCGATCTCGCGGTATACGTGGGGAATGGGCTTGGGGTCCATCGCGATGTTGTCGAGGCCGGTCAGCGCCAGTCCGCCCATCTGCTGCACGGCCGCGTCGAGGTCGTCGCAGTCGAGTTCGTAGATCGCGATGAACGGACCGTTGCCGTTCGTCGGCGCGAACCGGCGCGCCGAGACGATCCCGTCCACCGACAGGATCTGCTCCAGATGCGTGTCGTTGTACCACTTGTGGTACTCCGCTTCCCTGTCCGGCGACGCCGGCATCGTCTCCACGTAGATGATCCCTCTGGCCATGCTCACGCCTCCCGTCTACGCCGACCACGGTTTGACCTTGAGGAAGCCGCCCGCGTCGACGCGCAGCTGCTGGCCGGTGATGTATCGCGCGCGCGTCGCTGGCGAGAAACAGCGACCGCCTCGCTGATGTCTTCGGGCTCGACATAGGGAATCGGCATCGCCTGCACGACCGGGAAAACGAGCTCGGCGTCCTCGCGGGTGGGCTTCTTCAGGTCGGGCCGGAACGCCCGATACATCGGCGGACTGTGCAGCATGTCGGTGTTGACATTGGTCGGGTGGATCGCGTTCATCCGAATCAGAACGGGGCCAGCGCGAGGGCGAAGTCGTTGACGTAGTGTGCGCCAGCCAGTTTCGCGAAGGCATATCCGGCACCGCCGGGACCGCCGTCGATACCGGTGGTGTTCATCGACGACATGAATGCCGCGTCCGACCCCGTCACGATGATCGACGCGCCTGCCTGCAGGTGCTTGAGGCTCGCGTGCACCAGGTTCAGCACGCCGACCAGGTCCACGTCGACGGCGTCGGCGAACGCCTGCGGCGGCAGGCCCGCGGTCAGCGGACAGATGCCCGCGTTGGCGACGACGATGTCGAGTCTCCCGAACTCGGCGACGCCGCGGTCGATCGCGGCCGACAGGGCGGCGCGGTCGCGGACGTCGGCGATCTCGGCGTGCACACGCCTGCCTTCCTTCTCCACCAGCCGCGCGGTCTCGTCGAGGTCCTCGGGCCGGGCGAGCGGGTACTCGTTGGTCTCGATGTCCTCGCAGATGTCGACGGCGATGATGTCGGCACCTTCTGCGGCGAGCAGCTGCGCGTGCGATCGGCCCTGCCCTCGCGCCGCACCACTGATCAGCGCAACCTTGCCCTCGACCCTGCCCATCGCCGCCCTCCTTCAGACCGTCCACACGAGCCGGATTGGGAACCTTCGAGTCACCCCGCAGAGGTAGCTATACTACCTAAAATTATAAAGATGCCAATCGGCCCGATCTCGAACAGGACACCGTGGACTTCTCATATCCGGCGGAGGTGGAGCAGTTCCGCAAGGAGCTGCGCACCTGGCTCTCGGCGAATCTGACCGACGAGGTCAGGGACGCCGACCGGCGCCGCGGGCGCGACCCCGATGCCTTCGACACGCTTCGGGCGTGGGACGCGACGGTGGCCGACGCGGGATGGGGCGCGGTGTCGTGGCCGCAGGAGTACGGTGGCCGCGGCGCGACGGTGCTCGAGCAGTTGGTCTACGCCGAGGAGACGACGCGAGCGCGAGCTCCTGTGCCGCTCAACGTGATCGGGATGAACAACATCGCCCCTGCGATCATGCAGTACGGAACCGACGCGCAGAAGCGAACGCTGCTGCCCCGGATGGTGCGCGCCGACGACATCTGGTGTCAGGGCATGTCGGAGCCCGAAGCAGGCTCCGATCTGGCGTCGCTGCGCACCCGCGCCGTCCGCGACGGCGATGACTTCGTGGTGAACGGCCAGAAGATCTGGACGTCGCTCGGCCACCGGGCCGACTGGTGCCAGCTGTACGTGCGCACCGACCCCGAGGCGCCCAAGCACAAGGGCATCTCCTGCCTCATCGTCGACATGGGGCTGCCCGGCATCGAGGCCCGCCCACTGGTCACGCTGAACGGCGCTGCCGATTTCGCGGAGGTGTTCTTCAACGACGTCCGGGTGCCCGCCGACGCCCTCCTTGGCCCGCTGGACGCGGGATGGCAGGTCGCCACCACGACGCTGAGCCATGAACGGGCGGGCGCGGCGCGGCTGTACGCGCAGATGGAGGTCCAGTTGGCGGACCTCGTCGCGGACCTGGCCGACCACACGGTCGACGGCAAGCCGGTGCTCGAGGACGGCGCGACGCTGCGCACGGCTCGGCGAGGTCGCGGTGCGCATCTCCTACCTCGAGCTGCTGTGCAAGCGGTCGATCTCGGCGACACTGCACGGCGGCGATGCGCTGGGGTCGGCCAGCCTGGCCAAGAGCGTGTGGGCGGAGTTGGGCCAGGATCTCGCCGCGCTGGCCTTCGACGTGCTCGGCCCCGGGCACACCGGCCAGCGGTGGGTGGACCGTCGCCTGTCGTCACGCTCGCTGACCATCGCGGGCGGGACGACCCAGATCAACAAGGGCATCACGGCCACCCGGGTTCTGGGGCTGCCGCGCCGATGAACCTGGAACTCACCGACGAGCAGATCGCACTTCGCGACACCGTGCGACAGTTCCTTGCCGAAAAGGCAAGTGTGGCAAGCCATGTGCGGCCGCATGCTTGACGATCCAACGGGCACGCACCGATGACGGTGTGGCATGGCCTGGCCGACCTCGGCGCGACGGGCGTGCTCGTCCCGCCGGACCACGACGGCGCGGGCATGACGATGGTCGAGGCAGGCGTCGTCGCCGAGGAGCTCGGCGCCGCGCTCATATCCCGGGCCGTGGCTGTCGAGTGCGGTCGCCGCCACGCGAGCCCTGACACGGACCGGTGCGGACGACGGATTGCTGGCTGAAATCGCCGGTGGGACCGCGATAGCCACGGTCGGACCGCTGAGCGGTGCGCGGCCCGTCGCCGACGGCGCGACGCTACGCGGCGAGAGCTGACCGCAGTGCCCGACGCCGCCGCGGCGACCGTGCTGCTGGTGCTCGCCGAGGAACCGGCAGGCGCCGGGCTGTACGCCGTCGACCCCACATCCGACGGCGTCACGGTGACGGCACGCGACGCACGTCGATCCGACGCGGAAACTGTTCGACGTCGAACTCGACGGCGTGACCGCACGACGACTGGCCGACGCGCCCGCCGATGCGATCGAGGCGACTCGTCGACGACGTGCTGATCGCCTGCGCCGCCGATGCTCTCGGCGCCGCCGACCGCGGTGATGAACGCTCGCCGTCGAATATGCGAAGGTGCGCAGGCAGTTCGACCAGCCGATCGGCAGCTTCCAGGCGGTCCAGCACCTGTGCGTCGACATGTACGAGACGGTCGAACTCGCTCGCAGCGGGGTCATCCACGCGTTGTGGGCGGCCGACGCGGCCGAGCCCGCCGAGCGCCACCTCGCCGCGTTGCGCGCCAAGGCATTCGCGGGACGGCTGGCCTCCGTCGGCGACACCGCGATCCAGGTGTTCGGCGGCATCGGCTTCACCTGGGAGCACGACGCCCACCTCTACCTCAAGCGACTGCTGGGCTGGAGCGCATTCCTCGGCGCACCCGACCGGTATCTCGAGGAGGTCGGCGCGCAACTCGTCAGCGAACTCGATCGAAAGGTGTTGCAATGAGCCAAGTCCTGAGCGGCGTGCGAGTGGTCGAGCTCGCCTCCTGGACCTACGTGCCATCCGCCGGCGCAGCGCTGGCGGACTGGGGCGCAGACGTCATCAAGGTCGAGGACGTGACGGCGGGCGACCCCGGACGGGCGCTCGTCATCGGCGGCTTCACCCGGCAGAACGCACGCGCCGACGTCGACTTCATCCTCGAAATCGGCAACCGCGGCAAGCGGAGCATCGCCATCGACATCAAGACCGACACCGGCCGCGAGCTTTTCGGCCGCCTGCTGGCCACCGCGGATGTGTTGCTGACCAACTGGCGGCCAGGCGCGCTGGAGCGAGCACGGCTGACGGTCGAAGACATTCGGTCGTTCAACCCGAACATCATCATCGCGCGCGGCACCGGCGCAGGCGTTCGCGGCCCGGACCGCGACAAGGGCGGATTCGACGCCGCCACCTACCTGTCCCGCGGCGGCGTGGCCTACACCATGACGCCGTTCGGCACCGAGACACCCGCCGTGCAGGGTCCCGGGTTCGGCGATCTGCAGGGCGGCATCACACTGGCGGGCGGCGTGTGCGCCGCGCTGTTTCACCGGGAGCGCACCGGCGAGCCGTCCGTCGTCGACTCGTCGCTGCTGGCTCAGGCGATGTGGAGCATCGCCCCGTCGATCTCGGTCGCCGACCTGTTCGGCATCGACGGGATCCCGGGGGCGCCACCGGGTCTCGCGATCAACCCGCTGGTGAACCGCTACAAGACGCGCGACGGCAGGTGGATCCAGATGGTCTTCCTGCAGCCCGACCGCTTCTGGGCCGGCTTCTGCGAGCGGATCGGCCTGCCCGAACTCGCCGCCGACGAACGGTTCGTGCCGTCGAGCAATCTGATCGCCAACGCGGAGGAGGCGTGCAAGCTCGTCGGCGACAGGCATCGCCAGCGAGGATCTCGAGCACTGGCGCAAGGCGCTGGCCGACGAGCCGGGCGTGTGGGCAGCGCTGGCCACGCCGAAGGAGACCCTCAACGATCCGCAGGTGCAGCCCAACGGCTACGTCATCCCCAACGTCGACGATCAAGGTGTCGAGTACCAGATCGTCGCCGCACCAGTGCAATTCAACGAAACGCCCCCGCCGCCGGCGCGCGCTCCCGAACATGGACAGCACACCGAGGAGATCCTGTTGGAGCTCGACCTCGACTGGGACGACATCTCGGCGGCCAAGGACAGCGGCGCGATTCTCTAGTAAGGAGAGGCCAATGACAGGAGCGGCGCGAGCTCGAGGCGGTCATCTACGAGCGTGAACCGCCGATCGCGCGGATCATCCTCAACCGGCCCGACAAGGCCAACACCAAGGACGCGACGCCTGGTGCAGGAAGTCGACGCCTGCCTTCACGAGGCCGACCGCGACAAGGAGATCAAGGTCGTGATCCTCAAGGCGAACGGCAAGGGCTTCTGCGGCGGGCACGTGGCCAGGTGGGGTCCCGACGAGAACCCGTACCCGGACTTCGGCGACACGTTCGAGGACCTGTACAAGGGCACCGCCGACCTGTTCCTGTGGCCGACGCTGTATCTGTGGGAGTTCCCGAAGCCGACGATCTCGCAGATCCACGGCTACTGCATGGGCGGCGGGATCTACCTCGGGCTGCTCACCGATTTCTGCGTCGCATCCGATGATGCGTACTTCCAGATGCCACTGGCCCAGAGCCTCGGCGAGCCGGGCGGTCACACCATGATCGAGCCCTGGTTGCTGATGAACTGGCATCGCACCATGGACTGGCTTCTGCTGGCGCCGACGCTTTCCGCGCAGGAGGCGCTCGAGTGGGGTCTGCTCAACAGGGTCGTGCCGCCAGACCAGCTCGAGGACACCGTCGAGGAGATGGCCCGCAGGATCGCCCAGATCCCGCTGACCACGCTGATGGCGGTGAAGAACAATGTGAAGCGGGCCTGGGAGCTGATGGGCATGCGCGTGCACCTGCAGGTGAGCCACATCTTGACGAACATGGTCGGAGCGGCGTCCGATGTGCAGGCGCGCCGGGCCGAGCTCATCCAGTCAGGCTTGAAGCCAAGGGATTTCGTCGATAAGGGCGAGGACTGAGAGTTAGCGGCCCGCGGCGTGTAGCGCGGCGACGTATCCGAAGACCATCGTGTTGGCGATGCTGCCGCCTGCCCCCAGGTAGGTGCGCCCCATCACCGTCGCGGTGATGTTGCCGGTCGCGTACAGTCCGTCGATCACCCGATCGTTCTCGTCGAGCACCTGCGCGTGCTCGTTGGTGATCACTCCCCCGCAGGTCCCGACGTCTGCGGGGAACACCCTCGTCGCGTAGTACGGCGGCCGGTCGAGCGGGCCGAGCGCGGCATTGGGCTTGTAGCCGGGATCACCGAGGCAGTCGTTGTACGCCGACTGGCCACGGCCGAAGTCCGGGTCTTCACCCTTGGCCGCGAACTCGTTGAACCGCTTGACCGTCTGCTCGAGCGCATCGGCGGGAACGTCGATCTCGCGGGCGAGGTCGGCGATCGTGTCTGCCCGTTTGACGGCGCCCTGCTCGATCAGGCCCTCGGACAGGGAGCGCTTCTTCAGCGGGTTGGCACCGGAGACGTATCGGCCGACATACCCCTCGTCGAAGATCTGCCAGCACGGCACGGCTTTGTTGGCGTACATCGCCTTGCCGACCTCGACGTAGGAGTTCGACTCGTTGCAGAACCGCTTGCCGGCCCCGTCGACGTAGATGGCGCCTGGCCGTTGGCGGCCGGACCCCAGCGATTTGGCGCCTGGATCCTGAATGAAAACCATTGGCAGCCACCAGGCTTCGTCCAGCAGATCGGTCTTGGCGCCGAGCTTCATCGCTGTCTGCAGCACCTCGCCGGTGTCACCGGCGTTAGCGATCGACCACAGTCCCTCGTTGGGTTGGTCGCCGCTATAGCGGCGGCGCATGTCGGCATTGCGGCTGAAACCGCCTGCGGCGAGCAGGACTCCCTTACGTGCCTCGACGTTGACCGTCGAGCCGTTGTGGGTGACACGCGCGCCGACGACACGACCATCCTCGACGATGAGGTCGTCCATCGCGGCGTTTGTCCACACCGGCGGCTCACCCCGGAGGTCGATCAGGACCTTCAGAATCTGGCCGATCAGCGATGCACCGTTGGTCATCAGATCGCGACGGCGCAGCTTGGCGATGTTGGTGCGCAGGAAGACCCGCATGGCAACGGCAAATGCGCGCGGTGACCGGTTGAAGTACTGTACGGCCCGTAGCTCGTTGGTCTTGACCACGAATCCGTGGTTCTTCGCCATCGACGGCTGCACCTTGTCGGCTCCAGTCACCCAGTGCCGCGGCGTCATACGGTATTCCCTCGACCGAGCGACCCGCCGCGTTGCCGCCCTTGTGATTCGGGTAGTAGTCGCTCCACCCGGGGCATCGCACCAGGCGAACGCCCTTGCGCAGCAGGAGGTCGATCATGTCGTTGCCCGCGGTGAGGAACATCTCGCGGCGGGCGGGCGACGATGCCTCGCCGATGTCGCCGATGACGTCGTCGAAGTAGGCCAAGCCGTCCTCGTGCGAATCGGGAATACCGTCCGCACGCATCAGCGGGTTGTCCGGCAGCCAGACCATTCCGCCGGACATACCGGTGGAGCCGCCCACGAGGTCCTGCTTTTCGACGACCAGCGGCTCGATGCCCGACTCCACCGCGGCCAGCGCGGCCACCATTCCGCCGCCGCCACTGCCCGCGATGAGAAGGTCGACCGACGCGTCCCAATTCATGACGCGGGAACGGTTTCGGTCAGACCGAGGTCGACAATCGGTACGTCGATGGTCGTGTTCGTCTTCTGGATCGCGGGCACCAGCCGCTCGTACGGCAGGCCGGCAAGGAAGCCGTCGATCGACCCGCTCGAAGTTCGAGATCAGTCCCTCGATTCGGTCGGAGAGCCGCATGAACTCGAAGCCCTTGGCGTGCAGGCCTTTCTGCTGACGCGGCAGGTTGGAGAAGTCCTGCGCCGGGATCATCGGCCAGCTCGGGTCGTCCGGGGCCAGCGGCTCGGGTGGCGTGGGCTTGCCCTGCGAGCGGTCATTCGGGTAGCGGGTGAGCGACCAGACCTCGAACAGTGTCTCCTCGGGGCCGAGCGGTCGGATCCGGTACGACGAGGCGCTGCTGTACTGCGGCAGCAGGAAGTAGTGCGGGAAGCAGAACCCGATCGCATCGATCACGCGGCGGCGATCCAGGTCGTTCAGATCGGGGAAGTCGCAGTCACGGGCCCTGTGCCACGTCGTGACCGCCTCGTTGACGGCCCCACGCCAGGCCGCCATCGCCTCAGCTGGATCGTCCGGCAGCGACATGTGCTGCAGCCCTTCGGCGATCCGGATGTCGTTCTCGTGGGTCATGCCGCCCATGCCGGAGCCGAGCGTCCGCATGAAGTGCAGGCTGGTCTCGATGAGTGGGTGCACCGACGGTGTGTCCGGGTTGTGCGACGACGGCAGCAGCTGCGGATGGGTCTGCGGCACGTGGTAGCCCTCCATGAAGGCCGCCGTCGCCAGCTTCCAGTTCACCGGCAGCAGACACGACTTCCACCACTCAACGCGCAGTGCGGCGACTTTCCATTCGTCGTGTTTGGACGCGAACGGTTCGACGCAGTCACGCAGCGGCGGCGCGTCGTCGTCGAGGTTGATCCACGCGCAGCCACCCCACAGTTCGCACCTGACCGGAGTGAGCGCGAGATCGTCTGCGCACAAATTGCTTTCGTCGAACTCCTCGGAGCGCAGTACGAACGTGTTCTTGCCGTCGAGCCCCCAGCACCATCCGTGGAACGGGCAGACGAAACTTCGCCGCGATCCGCTGCCCTCCACCAGCTTCATGCCGCGATGACGACAGGAGTTGTAGAAGGCGGAAACGGTGGATGCGTCGATCCGCACGACGATGACCGACTGGTCGAGGATCTCGTACTCGACGAAGTCGCCGGGCTTGGGGATCTCCTCGAGCCGGCACGCCATCTGCCAGACGCGCGGCCAGAACAACTCGTTCTCCAGGGCGTAGAACTCCGGGTCGTAGTACCGCTGCTTGGGGATCCTGTCCGCGGCCTGGACCGCCCACGGCACCGGAAGCGGCTGTCCAGTCCACTTTGGTCACTCTGCTCACCCCTCATCGGTGGCCCGGCTCTTAAAATAGCAAAAATAGCAAGACGGGCGAAGAGCGGTGCTAGCCAGCAGTGATCACCTGGTACATGTCGATCATCTCGTCGGCGGGACCGGCGGGGACGGTGTGTTCCGACGGATCGCGGATCTGTTCGAAATGGTTTTTCACATCTTCAAGCGTCAGGGCAGGGTTGTGGTAGCCCTTGGTTCTGCCGATGAAGAACCGGGACACCTGACCGCCGCCGACCGTGTAGATCTCGCCGGAGACCGGGCAGTCCGCGTGTGCCAGGAATGCCACCACCGGCGCGACCAGGGCGGGGTCGAGCCGGTCGAGGAACGGGCGCATGAGTTCTTCGGCCTCCGGGTTGTCGACCTCGGCCGCGCTGCCCATCGAGTAGTCCATCATTCGGGTGGCGGCGACGGGGGCGATCGCGTTGACCTTGATGTCGAGACCGACCGCCTCTGCGGCAAGCACGCGAGTGAGCCCGATCATTCCGGTCTTGGCGGCGCCGTAATTCGCCATTCGTGGCGCGCCGAGGATGCCCGCCGCTGAGCATGTGTTGACGATGCGGCCGAAGTTTCGCTGCCGCATGACTTTCCACGCCGGCCGGGTGACGAAGAACGCGCCCTTGAGGTGGACATCCATGAGTGGACTCAGCCGTTCTTCGGTCATGTCGTCGAAATCCGCATCGCTCACGGTGCCGGCGTTGTTGACCAGGATGTCGACGTGGCCCCAGGTGTCGACCGCGGTGTCGATGATCGCCTGGCCGCCCTCCGGCGTCGCGACGCTGTTGGTGTCGGCGACGGCTTCCCCGCCGTTGTCCTTGATCTCCTGCGCCGTGTCGTTGGCCGGAGTGCCGCCCGCTCCATCGCCGGTGACCGAGCCGCCGAGGTCGTTGACGACGACGCGCGCGCCGCGCTCGGCGAGCAGAAGCGCGTACTGTCTGCCGAGCCCCCGGCCCGCACCGGTGACCACGGCTACTTGATCGTCGAAGCGCAACTCGTTCATCTATCTCGGCCAATCGTCGGGGCGCGGTTGGTAGTCGATCGCGACTGCGCGTGGCAGCCTGCGCGGAGCCGGGGTGGATATCGCGTCGATCATCAGCAGCACGTACCGCCGCCAGCCTTCGGACGACGGATCCATCGTGGAGAGCACGCCGTTGAGCATCGCGACGATCCGTGGCAGATCCTCGGGGACCAGATCGGCACGGACAAGACCGGCATGCTGAGCGCGACGCGTGAGGTCTTCGAGCGCCGCGTCGAGCTGCACCGAGACGTCGGTCAGCGTCCCCGCCTTCAGCGCGGCCGCAAGGACGTTGTGCTCACGAGCTCCAAGGGCAATCGACGCCTCGATCAGATCGGTGAGTCCGCGCAGCGGGTTGCGGCTGCGGGTGGCGCGCTCGATGACCGGTGACAAGGTCTCCGCGATGCTCTGGTCGATGACCGCCCTTGCCAGCTCCCCCTTGGTGGGAAACCTGCGATACAACGTGCGTTCCCCGACGCCGGCACGGGCGGCGATAGCGTCCATGGGCGCATCCGGCCCGAGTTCCGCATAGGCCTCACGTGCTGCGCGCAAGATCCGCTCGGCGTTGCGCGCAGCATCGGCACGCAGCGGACGGTCCGAGACGGCTGTCACCCCGCCACTGTAACCGACAGTTGACTGCCACTAAACGCGACTCTACGCTCGGGCGAAGTGGCAGCCGGCTGTCGATTAGAGGAGCGGCAATGACGACGACCTCCGCCAAGGGCGACGGCACAGCGCCGCCCGCCGTCCCGATACCCCGTGACGCCCGTTGCCCGTTGGCACCCCCGGCCGAGTTCGCAGAATGGCGGGCCGCGGACGGCCTGCAGATGGTCCTCTGGCGCCACGAGCCGACGTGGTTGATCAGCCGCTACGAGGACATCAGGGCGGCGTTGACCGATCCGCGGCTGTCGGCGAACACGCTTCCCGATGCCTTGCAGGCAAGGTCGGCGGATGACAACATTCCGGTGATCTTCGCCCGTATCGACGATCCGGAGCACAACCGACTCCGTCGAATGATGACGCGCGACTTCACCTTCCGCCGAGCCGAGGCGATGCGCCCGCAGATCCAGAATCTGGTCGACGGATTCTTGGACGACATGATCGAGGCGGGGCCGCCCGCCGATCTCGTCCGCGACTTCGCGCTGCCGGTGCCCTCACTGGTCATCTGCCTGCTGCTCGGCGTGCCCTACGAGAAGCATGAGTTCTTTCAGCACAACAGTACGAAGGGACTCGACGCCCGATCGACCGACGAAGAGAAGATGGCGGCGATCGGAGCGATGTTCGACTACATGTGGGAGCTGGCCGCGCTCAAGGAGCGCGAACCGGGTGACGACCTGATGAGCAGGCTGATCACCGAGTACGTCGCCAAGGGCGAGCTCAGCCGCGAGACGGCGGTGATGAACTGCGTGATCCTGCTTCAGGCCGGCCACGAAACCACGGCGAGCATGATCTCGCTCGGAACGGTGGCATTACTGCAGCATCCCGACGCATTGGACCGGCTGCGCCGAACCGACGACCCGGCGCTGGTCGCCAATATCGTCGAGGAGCTGATGCGCTACCTGACCATCGTGCACACCCAGGTCGACCGCGTCGCCCTCGAGGACCTCACCATCAACGGTCAGCTGATCAGGGCAGGCGAGCACGTGCTGATGAATCTGCCTGCAGGGAACTGGGATTCCGCATTCGTCGACGACCCCGACATCCTGGACATCGACCGAAACCCGCGCGGACACCTCGGCTTCGGCTTCGGCGTCCACCAGTGCATCGGTCAGAATCTCGCCCGCGTCGAACTGCAGGTCGCCCTTTCCACGCTGGCGCGTCGACTGCCCGGCCTGCAGCTGGCGGTTCCTCCGGAGGAGCTGAGCTTCGCGGGTCAGCAGGAGATCTACACCATCCATGAGCTGCCGGTGGCCTGGTGACTCAGCTGAGTCCGTAGAACCGCTGCGCGTTCTGGGCGCCGATCTTCGCGCGCGTCTCTTCGGTGATATCGGGCCGGGTGCGCAAATGCTTTGTGCTTTCCGGCCATTCGCCATCCCAATGCGGGTAGTCGCTGGCGAACATGATGAAGTCGTCGCCGAGCACATCGATGACACCGGGCAGGATCGGCTCCTCGGGCTCACACGTCGCCCAGATGTTGCCGGCCTCGAGATACTCCTGCGGATCCCGCTGCCAGCCGCCTTCGATCCAGTCGCCGCGCTTCTCGAAGTGCTCGTGCAGCCGGTCGATGAAGAACGGGACCCAGCCGACACCGGCCTCGAGGAACGCGACGCGCAGATCGGGATGCCGGTCGAAGACACCGCCGGAGACGAGTGCGGTCATCGCGGTCATCTGGTCGAACGGGAAGCTGATGCAGTGCACCTGAATGTAGTTCGTGAACCGGTCGACGCCGATCTTCGGCAGATGAACGCCAGGGGCACCGTGGATGCCGAGCGGCATGTCCAGCTCGACGGCGGCCGCATAGAACGGGTCGAGATCGGGGTGGTCGAGGTTGCGGGTCGCCAGCGCGGGCGGGATGTGCGTCGCCACCAGGCCGAGATCCTTTGCCTCGCGCATGATGTCGATCGCCACATCGCCGTGCTCGATCGGAGTGACGGCGATTCCGCGCAGCCGCCCGTCGGACGACTTGCAGTAGTCCGCGACCCACTCGTTGTAGAGCCGGGCGAAACCGGCGGCGAACTCGGGATCCTCGAGCGTCGGCGTGCACAGCCCGAGGCTGGGATAGAGCACCATCGTGTCGATCTGATCGAGGGTGGCGTCGGCGAGCACACCCTCGGCCGACCTGCAGTTGATGCCCTCCGCGGCGGACAGGCCGTGCTCGGTCGGGCAGCCGGCGCCCGGCCCGCTCGACTCCGGATAGTTGCGGCCCTCGATCACCAGGCCGGGTGCGTCGCCGCGCGGCACGATGTACTCGGGCCAGCGCCGCATCGCTTCTATCGCAAGCGATGCTCCCTCGGCGACATGTCCGTCTGCGTCGATGATCCGCATCTTTATGAAGATACGGCGATGCGGTCGCCCGATAACCTTTTCGATCGTGATCGTGCTGCTGCCGCCGTCGGAGACCAAGCACCCTGGAGGCGACGGCCCTCCCCTTCGCCTCGACGCGCTGAGCTTCCCTGCGTTGAACCGGCTGCGCGGTGCACTGGTGGATGAGCTGGTCGTGCTCGCTGCCGACGCACCGAGCTGTCGGCGCGCCTTGGGACTGTCGGCCGGCCAGGACGGCGAAATCGGCCGGAATCTCGCGCTGTGGGAGTCACCTACCCTGCCTGCGATCAACCGGTACACCGGCGTGCTGTACGACGCTCTCGACATCGAATCCCTGCGCGGCACAGCGGTTTCCCGTGCACATGCCCGACTTGCGGTGGGCTCGGCGCTGTTCGGGCTTGTGCGCGCCGACGATCCGATACCCGCATACCGGCTGTCCGCCTCGTCGAAGTTGCCCGGCCAGCCGACGCTGGCGGCGCGCTGGCGCCCTGTACTCGAGCCGGTCCTGGCCGATATCGCCGCGCAGGAACTCGTGGTCGATCTGCGATCGGGCTCCTATGCGGCCCTGGGCCGCGTGCCCGGCGCGGTCGACGTGGACGTGGTCTCCGAGCGCGCCGACGGTCACCGCACGGTGGTCAGCCATTTCAACAAGGCGCACAAGGGCAGGCTCGCGCGGGCGCTCGTCACCAGCAGGTCCGAACCCGACGGCGCGGCCAAGGTGGCAACCATCGCCCGGCGAGCGGGGATGCGCGTCGAGCGCGACGGCAACAAGCTGACGGTCGTCGTCGACGCCTAGCGACTTCGGCGTGATAAGTGTCGCTCAGCGATAGAAATCACGCCGAAATCACGTATTGGCGAGCTGCTTCTGTTCGTACAGCCGTGCCCACTCCTTGCGAGGCCTGATCGACACGTCGACGTCGGTGGCCTTCGCGCGCAGCGCCCCGACGTTCGCCTGCTCCCGGGGCGTGCGGGCGAACGGGTCCCAGCTGAAGAACCGGCACGAGTTCTCCCAGGTGATCTTGTTGACGTCGACGTCGTCGGCGCCCGCCGCAGTCAGTTCGGCGAGCACCTGCTCGGGCGCGTCGGGCCAGAAGCAGTCGGAGTGCGGGTAGTCGCACTCCCAGGCGATGATGTCGATGCCGATCTCGTGGCGCAGCTTCAGCGAGGTCTTGTCGGTGACGTAGCAGGCCAGCGAGTGTTCGCGGAACACGTCGCTGGGCAGCTTGTCGCCGAAGTCGCGGCGCAGCCACTTCTGGTTGGTGTAGTGCCGGTCGCTGCGGTCGAGATAGAACGGGATCCAGCCGATGCCGCCCTCGGAGAACGCGAACTTCAGGTCCGGGTACTTGCGCATCGCCGGTCCCCACAGCAGATCCTGTGCGCACATCGCCGACACCTGGGTCGCCAGGATGATGAGGTTGTCGATCGGGGCGTTCGGCGCCATGCTGATCGCGCCGAATCCGGTGCCGATGTGCAGGCACATCACGACGTTCTCCTCGGAGAGGGTGCTGGAACACCGGGCCCCAGTACTCGTCGTCGTGGTAGCTCGGAAGACCTTCCAGGTGAGGCAGTTCCGGCATCGTGACCGCGCGGCAGCCCTTGGCGGCGACGCGGCGGATCTCGGCGCACATCGCCTCGGGGTTCCACGTCGGCAGCACGGCGATCGGGATGAAGCGGTCGGGGTAGCTGCCCGCCCACTCGTCGATGTGCCAGTCGTTGTAGGCCGACACCATGACCAGCGTGACGTCCTCGCGGTGCATGTTCAGGTGCCGCGCCGAGAACCCGGTGAATGTCGGGAAGCACATCGACGCGAGGATGCCGTTGCGGTTCATGTCGCGGACGCGCTCGTGGACGTCGTACACGCCCGGGCGCATCTCGGCGAAGCCGGCGGGGTCGCGGCCCCATTCCTCCGCGGGCCAGGACACCACGGCGTTGAGTCCGCTGACGCCCTGCGGCCTGCCCTGGTACATCCACTGGTCGACGCCCTTGTCGTCGGTGACGACGATCGGCGCCTCCTCCTTGTACTTGGCAGGCACGTGGTTGAGGAACATGTCCGGCGGCTCCACGACGTGGTCGTCGATGCTCACCAGAATCAGGTCGTCCTCTTTCATGACGCTCCTCACGTGCGCAGTCTGTATACCTAAGTAGTACCGTGTGTGGGCGTGACCGGCTCTGCGCTATCGGACAGAGGTTTAGCCGAATCGGCCAAAGGCGGCCGACGGGTCATCGAACTGCGCCGCGGCGGCCGGGCGCTCGGCGGGAGCTACCTCTACGAAGGCGAAGGACTGATCACCGGCTGGCACTGCCACGAGGTGCACCAGATCGAGTACGCGATCGGGGGCGTCGTCGAGGTCGAGACGGCGTCGGCGCATTATCTGCTGCCTCCGCAACAGGCGGCGTGGATTCCCGCAGGCCTCGAACACCAGGCGACGATGGCCCCCGACGTCAAGACCGTCGCGGTGATGTTCGATCCGCAGATGATCGCCACAGGTGGCGACCGCGCCCGAATCCTGGCCGTGTCACCGCTGATTCGGGAGATGATGATCTACGCGCTGCGGTGGCCGATCGACCGCCCGCACGGCGACGGCATCTCCGACGCGATTCTTCCGCACCCTTGCCGATCTGGTGACCGAGGCGCTGGATCACGAAGCGCCGCTGAGCCTTCCGACGTCCGAGCATCCGATCGTCGCGGCGGCGATGGCGTACACGAAGGAACATCTGCAGTCGGTGAGCGCCGATGAGGTGAGCCGTGCGGTCGCGGTGTCGGAACGGACACTTCGGCGCTTGTTCCATGACGAACTGAGCCTGTCGTGGCGCACCTACCTGCTGCACGCCCGCATGCTGCGGGCGATGGCGCTGCTGGCGTCGCCGGGACAGTCAGTGCAGGAGACGTCGACGACCGTCGGGTTCGACAGCCTCAGCTCGTTCACGCGCGCCTTCACCCAGTTCTGCGGCGAAACGCCGTCGACCTATCGCAAAAGGGTTGCAGGCGAGCGGGTTTAGCCGTTAGTCGGTTCGCCGGAACAGTCCTTCGCGCAGCAGCGAGTTCACGGACGCCTGCCATCGCTCGAGCTGGGCGGGTGTGGTGAAGGGCTCAGGCAGTTGCCGCTCGATGTGAGCGCGCAGGATGAAGGTGCCAAGCGCCAACACCAGCGAGTTGATCGCCGCCCACGTCAGATCGAGATCGGGGCGCGTTTCACCGCGCTCGCTGCGCCGGCTCCAGCGCGCCATGCCGGAGTTCACGCAGCGCGTCGAAAACCATGCCGCCCAGCGGCCTCCCGTCGATGAGCGCGCGGCCGACGTAGTCGGCGATCTCGGGCTGCTCGGCGATCATCCGGGTCACCCTGTTGCCGATCTCGGCGACCGAATCGGGCGTTGTCTCCGAAACCGGCTGCGTGATCGCGGTGATCACGCCCGCGAGTACGTAGTCGTCGACCGCCTTGATCAGGCCCGGCCTTCGTGGCGAAATGGTGTTGCACCAACCCGAGGGACACCCCCGCGGCCGCGGCGACCGCCCGCAGGGAGGTTCCGGAGGCACCCTGGGTTGCCAAGATCTTCAACGCCGCATCGCGGATTCGTTCGATGGCTGAGAGCTCTTCCACGGCTGGCCGGGCGGGCTCCGAAAGCACGGTCATCGGTCAACGCTATCGGTGGTCACAGGCTCAGGTTAGACAATACAGCTGTATCGTGTCTACGAT
Organism: uncultured Actinomycetota bacterium; assembly: GCA_963813275.1. GTDB lineage: Bacteria > Actinomycetota > Actinomycetes > Mycobacteriales > Mycobacteriaceae > Mycobacterium. Next base: position 3,345,476 of record CAWEYH010000014.1, read on the forward strand.
ACAAACGTATTGTCTTTCGTTCATAGGACGTCGGAAGGTCAAGAGTCCGTGTACCCGATGGTGATAGACGAGCCGTCGACGTTCGCGTGCACGCGCGATCCCGAGCGGTGGACGACCGCAGCCGATGACGGCGCCAAGGCACTGTGCCGCGAATGCCCCCGGCGCTGGCGGTGCGCCCAAGAGGCCTGCAGGACACCCGGTGCAGAGGGCGTGTGGGCAGGCATTTTGATACCCGAGGCCGGTCGCGGCCGCCGATTCGCGCTGAAGCAATTGCGGGAACTGGCCGAGAGCAATGGATTTCCGGTGCCGAAATAAGGCACTGCGTCCGGGGTTTCAACTTCCTGCCGGCCGGGGCAACAAGTGGTTGTCGAGCTTGGTTTTGTCACTAGGAGACCGTCATGGGTGAGCGCCCCTCTTTCGCCGACGAACCCGTGTCTGAGGCCGTTGCCACGATCGGACTCATCCTCAACGTCGCTTCGGTGATCGCGATCGCGATGAGCCTCGCCAGCTGGGGAGCTTCTCAGGCCGCGCTGGCTGCAGGCGCAGGCATCGCCGCGGTGCTGACCTTCGTCGCCAGCCTCATCTGCTTCGGCAGGCAGACGGGCGCGCTGTAGCCGCGTTCGCGCGGAACTTCGATGCCGTACTGCGCGATCTTGCGGTACAGCGTCGCGCGGCTCATCCCGAGTTCGCGGGCGACCTCGGCCATCGTCAGCCCGTCGGCGCTGAGCACCCGAACGATCTCGCCCCGCTCGAACGCCTCGATGCGGGACAGGTGACGGGTGTTGCCCGCCAACACTTCTGGCGGCAGGCTGGCCGATGTCGATGACGTCGGCGCGGCCGGCCGCGGCGACACGACCCGGGACAGCTCGTCGACATTTCCCGGCCAGTCGTAGCAGCGCAGCGCCCGCGACGCGGCGCGACTGAAGCCGATCTCACGACCGCGGGCCCGCGTCGCGATGTGGTGCGCCAGCGGCAGCACGTCGTCGGGCCGGTCGCGAAGCGACGGCACCGGCGACGACGGCATCGACCAGCGCCGGCCAGCGCGGCGGGGATGTCGTCGAACCGCTCGGCCGTCACCGCGAACGGAACCGACCCCGAATCCGCGCTGCGCTGAATCAGATCCCGAAGCCGTTCGGCCACCCAGGCCGGCAGCATGTCGACGTCGCGGACGATGACCGCGGTGTGGTCCTTGCCGAGCTCCGGCGCCCACAGCCCCAGCCAGGTCTGCACGTCGGTCGGTGCGGGTGCGCTGGCCGACAGGATGCGATCGCGCGGATAGGTGTGACGGGCGGCCTGGCGCGAGCAGGGTGGCCCGGCCCGAGCCCGCCTCGCCGACCGCGGCGACGATCGGCCCGCCGCCATCGCGCGCTCGGCGCGCGCCACCGCGGCGTTCCACGCCTCCGACAGGACGTGCAGGGTGCCCGAGCCCGGTTCGAGCCGTGGCACCTCGACGCGGAACACCTGGCCGCGCGGCGTCGGGCGCGGCAGTCGGCCGCTGGACCGAGCGAGCATCAGCGCGGTGGTGTTGCTGGCCGCAGACCGCGCCAGCGCGAGAAGCAGATCGCTCGACGACTGCGACCAGGTGGTGAGGTTGACGCTGCCCTCGAGCCGACCCGATGTCCGGGTCGAACACCGGAACGGCGGCGCAGGTGAAGGTGCACAGGCTCAGTGCGTAGTGCTGGTCGGCGCGCACCAGGGTCGGCACCCGATCAGCCAGCGCCAGGCCGAGGCCGTTGGTGCCGACGTCGCGTTCGGCGTACGCGAACCCCGGTGCGAGGTGAACGTCGTCAAGCGCCTTCAGCAGGCTGCGGTCGCCCGACAGCCGCGACAGCACCACGCCCTCGGCGTCGGTGAGCATCAGGCTGACCGGCTCACCGGCCAGTGTGCGGTGCAGGTCGGCCAGCACCTCGTTGCCGCACTGGAAGAACAGCGAGCCGAAGTCGTCGGTGCCGGTGAAGACCGGTTCGACCGCTTCGAGCGGGACGCCGTAGTCCTCGCTGCGCTGCCACGACGCCAGCAGCCGCCGTGGAGACGCCGACCCGCCTCGCGGTGTTCGCAGTTCGTGAATCCGCACTCGGTCGTACGGAAGTCTGTCGGACACTGGCTACCTCACTGTGATCCACGTTACAAGCAGCGTGACAGTCCGCGCGTGCCGAATCAGCGGGCAGGCGTCTCACATTGAGACAGCGGAGCCATCGGCTCGCCGATCGGACGCTCCTAGAGTCTCGCAGCAGGTTGTGACAGCCGTCACACGCTGTCGACTGCCGGCCCAGCCCGAAGGAGACCCGCTCATGTACCGCAAGGACGACACACAGCTACTTCATCGTCGACGCCCACGTCGCCCTGTGGGACGCGCGGCCGGAGAACCAGCGCAACATCCACGGCAAGCAGTTCATCGACTGCTTCTACGACTACCACCGCAACCTGTCGCCGGAGTCCGAGGTCTGGAGCTACGACGAGTACCTCTACCAGGGCGGCGAGCGGCTGATGAAGGACCTCTTCACCGACGGCTACGTCGACCACGCGATCTTCCAGCCCGCGCATCTCGGCGAGTTCTACTACAAGGGCTTCGGGCAGACCGACGAGGCATCCGAGCTCCGGCCAAGGCCCACCCGGACAAGCTGACCTACAACCACAACTTCGATCCGCGCAACGGCGAGGCGGGCTGGAGCAGCTGCGGGTGGACGCCGAGAAGTTCGAGCTCAAGGGCGTCAAGCTCTACACCGCCGAGTGGCACGGCGACATCCCGCGGCTGGAAGCTCGACGACCCGTGGGCGTACCGGTACTTCGAGGTGTGCCGGGAACTGGGCATCCGGAACATCCACGTGCACAAGGGCCCGACCATCCGGCCGCTGGACCGCGACGCCTTCGACGTCGCCGACGTCGACCACGTGCGCGACGGACTTCACCGACCTGAACTTCATCGTCGAGCACTGCGGGCTGCCGCGGCTGGAGGACTTCTGCTGGATCGCCACCCAGGAGCCCAACGTGTACGGCGGGCTCGCGGTGGCGATGCCGTTCATCCACACCCGGCCGCGGTACTTCGCGCAGATCATCGGCGAGTTGCTGTACTGGATCGGCGAGGACCGCATCCTGTTCTCGTCGGACTACGCGATCTGGACGCCGACGCTGGCTGATCGAGGCGTTCGTCGACTTCCAGATCCCCGAGGACCTCGGCGAGTACGCGCCGATCACCACCGAACAGAAGAAGAAGATCCTCGGGCTCAACGCCGCCAAGATGTACGACATCCCGGTACCCGACGAGCTGCAGCTGCCGACGGCCGACGAGCCCGCCGTCGGCCCGCGCGGCGCCGACAACCTGGTGGGGGCGTGACGTGGGCCGGCACGAAATTGCTTACGCCGCACTGCGGAGCGGTGATCGATCCCGAACTCGACGAGCCGATCACCGACTCTGGGCTTCGTGCGCTCACTGATGGTGTCGCCCGGCCGGCAACGTCAAGGTGCACCTGCGGCTGCCGACGTCGTTCTGCTCGCCGAACTTCGCCTATCTGATGGCGTCGGACGCGAAGGACGTTCTGAGCGAGCTGGATTGGACGCGACGGGTGGTGGTCGAGCTGGACGACCACCACGACTCCGACGATCATCAACGCCGGCCTCGCCGCCGATGCCGGGTATCGCGGCACGTTCGGCACGAGGCCGAGGAGAGCCTCGACGAGCTGCGGGAGACATTCCGGCGCAAGGCCCACACCGCGGCGATGGAGCGCTGTCTGACGGCGCTGCTGCGCGCCGACCCGGATCGCTCCGAATCGTCGCTGGGCGATGTACGGCTTGCCGACCTGCCCGACGACGCGAATACCGAGGCGCTGCTGCGACGCCGCCGCGCGCTCGGATTGTCCACGGCGCCAGACGCTTTGGTGATGGTCGATCACCTTGGGCCGTGGGTATCCGCCCGACGCAAGTCCCGCTGGCGCTGCGCCGGGCCCGTTCGACGCGGATCTCCATCGACGGCAACGCGCACTTCTGCCGCGGTCTGTTGCGGACCCGCTACGGAGAAACCGACGACACCACCTTCATCCCGCTGAACACCCTGTTGACGAAAGAAGGAGCACTGCGATGAGCACCATGCGAGCCGTCCAGGTGGTCGGCTACCACCAGAACCTCGAGATGAAGGAGGTGCCCGGTCCCGAGCACCGACCGGGCCGTTCGACGTCGTCGTCAAGATCGGCGGCGCCGGGGTGTGCCGCACCGACCTGCACATCCTCGAGGGCCAGTGGGCGGAGAAGTCACAGGTGCAGCTGCCGTACACGATCGGCCACGAGAACGCCGGCTGGGTGCACGCCGTCGGCTCTGCGGTGACCAACGTGCGCGAGGGCGACAAGGTGATCGTGCACCCGCTGATCACCTGCGGGCTGTGCCGCGCCTGCCGCTCGGGTGACGACGTGCATTGCGAGTCCAACGCGTTTCCCGGCATCGACACCAACGGCGGGTACGCGGACTACCTGAAGACCTCCGCGCGCAGCGTCGTCAAGATCGACGACGCGCTCGAGCCGTCCGACGTCGCGGCGCTGGCCGACGCCGGCCTCACCGCGTACCACGCCGCGGCCAAGGCGGCGCGAGCGGCTGACGCCGCGCGACAAGTGCGTCATCATCGGCGCAGGCGGGCTGGGCCACATCGGGATCCAGGTGCTCAAGGCCCTCTCGCCCGCCGAGCTGATCGTCGTCGACCGCAATCCCGATGCGCTCAAGCTGGCCGAGGCGATCGGCGCCGACCACGGCGTGGTCGCCGACGGCACCCAGGTCGATCAGGTGCTGACGCTGACCGGCGGAAACGGCGCCGAGACGGTCGTCGATTTCGTCGGCGAGGGCGGCGCGACCGCAGAGGGTGTCGCGATGCTGCGTCGGGCGGGCGACTACCACGTGGTCGGCTACGGCGAGAACATCAACGTGCCGACCATCGACATCGTCTCCACCGAGATCAACTTCATCGGCAACCTCGTCGGTTCCTACAACGACCTGTGCGACCTGATGGCGCTCGCCGCGCGCGGCGCGGTGAACCTGCACACCCAGAAGTACGCGCTCGACGACTTCCAGTCCGCGATAACCGATCTCGACAACGGCAACGTCCGGGGTCGGGCCATCCTCACCCCGTAAGGAGCAGTCGCATGATCTTCATAGTCGTCAAGTTCAAGCCGAAGGCGGAGTACGTCGAGAGCTTTCCCGACGAGGTCGCCGAGTTCACCGCGGCTACCCGCGACGAACCGGGCAACATGTTTTTCGACTGGTCACGCAGCCTCGAGGACCCGTCGGAATACGTTCTGGTGGAGGGATTCCGCGACGGCGACGCGGGCAAGGAGCATGTCACCGCGGATCACTTCAAGAGGTTCATCGCCGTCGCCCCGACGCTGTTGGCGTCGACGCCGTTGATCATCAGTCAGACGATCGACGCGACTGGCTGGAGCGAGATGGGCGAGATAAAGGTCGACTAGAACGGGCGGCAGTCGCTGATCGTCGGATCCCACCAGCCTTCGGGCAGGCAGTTCTTCATCGGGGCCCCGGTCGGACGGCATACGTTGGCGACCGGGTCCCACCACTCGGTGCCGGGGGCACAGTCCGCGTGGCTGACGGCGGGCGAAATCACGGTGACGAACGCAAGCGGCGCGAGTCCGGCCGCGGCGACTGTCGCTATACGACGGGCAATCTTCTTCATGTAGTGAAACTTGCCCATCGAGCCGCTTCTCAAACGCGTCATCGCTTGATGACGCTATGGACGGGAGAGTGCGCGAGGGGGGAGTCGAACCCCCACGTCCTTTCGGACAATAGAACCTAAATCTATCGCGTATGCCATTTCGCCACTCGCGCGTGGGCGGACCGATCGTACCGCGGGACGACCGCCGCCTTTTTTGTCGGCAACTTTGAATATGTTCAGATCATGCGGTCAGCTGAACAGTTTGACCAGGTCCAACGACTTGTCGCGGCGGGGTTCAACGACTGCGTGATCGCACGGAGAACCGGGATACCAAGACCGACCGTTCGCGGCTGGCGGTGCAAACCGCCTGCGCGCTTCCGACTTCCCGCCTCGTCGTCATCCTGCGGCATCGACCATGACTTCTCAGGCCTTCCAGCTGCGCCCTACTGCTACTTGCTCGGTCTGTATCTCGGCGATGGGTGCATCTCCTTATACCGCCGAGTGTGGCGACTAAGAATCGTGCTGGATAAGAAGTACCCGCCGATCGTCGACCGATGCTCTGAGGCAATCAACCTCCTGATGCCGGGCCAGCGCGCGCACGCTCGCTCCCTGCCCAAGAACTGCGTAGAAGTCTCGCTGTATTCGAAGCACTGGCCATGTCTCTTTCCGCAGCATGGGCCGGGCAAGAAGCACGCGCGACAGATCACCCTCGAACCGTGGCAGCAAGCGCTGGTAGACCTAGAAACAGAAGAGTTCGTGCTCGGCCTCATCCACAGCGACGGCTGTCGCGTCGTCGCCAACGAACCGTGGGGTGATGAGCGTTCGCTACCACTTCTCGAACATGTCGGAGGACATCATCGGCCTGTTCACCGCGGCACTCGACAAGCTCGACATTCACTGGACTCGGTCCAGCAAGAAGATCGTCTCGATCTACCGAAAGGTCGATACAGCGCGCCTCGACACATTCGTCGGGCCGAAAGACCGCGCGGTACCGTTGAATGGTGTCCACTACACGGCGTAGGAGACCGGCGCTCGTCGCGCTGGTCATCGTCGCCGCCGCAGGCTGCCTGCTGCTGGCCTGGTGGCAGTGGACCCGCTTCGAATCGGCATCGGGCAGCTTCCAGAACCTCGGTTACGCACTGCAATGGCCGCTGTTCGCCGGCTTCTGCGTGTATGCCTACTACAAGTTCGTCCGATACGAGGACGCGCCGCCCGAGCCGAAGAGCCATGACGCCGTCACCGAGATTCCCGCCGGCCTGCTGCCCGAAAGACCGAAACCCACAACACAATCCGATGACGACCCCGCGCTGCGGGAGTACAACGCCTACCTTGCCGACCTGGCCAAGAAAGACAAGAAACCGTGACCGAAACACCCGCACCGACAACCCCCGTCGAAACCATCCGCAAGGCGCTGCTCGGCTATCGCGTGATGGCGTGGACGACAGGCGTCTGGCTGATCGCGCTGTGCTACGAGATCGTGCTCCGGTACGTGGTCAAAGTGGACAACCCGCCCACCTGGATCGGCGTTGTGCACGGCTGGGTGTATTTCGTGTATCTGCTCGCGACCGCCAACCTCGCGGTGAAGGTCCGGTGGCCGATCGCCAAGACCATCGGCGTGCTGCTGGCAGGCACGATCCCGCTCGTCGGCATCATCGTCGAGCACTTCCAGACCAAGGACATCAAGGAGAAGTTCGGCATCTAGCCCTCAGGTGAGGTGCTTGAGCACTTCTTCGGCCAGTCGCTGACCGCGGTCCTCCTGCAGGAAGTGCGAGGCTCCGTCGATCTTCACCTGATCTCCAGCGGTCGGAATCAGATCGCAGAAGACCGCACCGGCTTTTGGATACGGGAAGATCCGGTCCTGGTCGGAAAACGCCACCAGCGCCGGCTTCTGCCACCGCGACAGTTGGTCGGCGACCGCGCGCATCACATCGGCACCTACCGCATCCTCCGACGTCGGCACCAACAACGGGAACTGCGCGGCACCAGCTTTCGACTCCACATTCGGGAACGGCGCCTCGTAGGCGGCGATCACGTGGTCCGGCACCTCTGTCGCCGTCGCACCCTGGATCACGAAACCCACCGGCAGGTCCGGGTTCTTCTCGGCGAAATCCCGCCAGGCGAGAAAACCCTTCGAGACGCGACCCGTGAACAAGCCCGTATTCGAAATCGACAACGCCGCAACGCGATCGGCGTTGTCGACGGCCCACCGCAGGCCGATCGCACCACCCCAGTCCTGGACCACCACGATCGCGTCATGCAGGTCGAGGCTGCCGAGCACCTTGCTCGTCAACTCGCTGTGCCGGTCATAGGTGTACCAACGCCGATCGGTGGGTTTGTCCGACCGACCGAAGCCCGCAAGATCGGGAACGATCACCCGATGCCCGGCGTCGACAAACGGGCCGATCATCTTGCGGTACAGGTACGACCAGCTCGGTTCCCCGTGAAAGCACACGATCGGCTTCCCGGTTGCGGGCCCTTCGTCCAGGTAGTGCATCCGCAACCCGTCGACGTCGACGTAGTTCGGCGCGAAGTCGTAGCCGGGCAGATCGCGAAAGCGTTCCTCAGGCGTTCGGAAGACCTCTGAAGTCATGGACGAAACGTATCGGGTCTGGTCGCCGAGCCGGCCCCTGCAGTCAACTCGGCAGTACGCTTAGCCAGGCTAGGCACTTACTTAGCTACACTCGACGCAGTGTTAGCCAGCCCCCAGGTGCGCGGCAATCGCACCCTCGAGGGCGGTCCGTACCAGATCTCGCAGCGTGTCCCTGCCCTCACCGGGATGCGGGCCGTCGCGGCTCTGCTCGTGGTCGGCACTCATGCGGCCTTCGCGACCGGCAAGCTCACACACGGCTACCTCGGTGCGATCTACGCGCGCCTCGAGATCGGCGTCGCGATCTTCTTCGTGCTCTCCGGCTTCCTGTTGTTCCGCCCATGGGTGCTTGCCGCGTCCTCCGGGTCCGAGCCGCCACGGTTGACGCGATACGCGCGCCACCGACTGCGCAGGATCATGCCCGGCTATGTGCTGGCCATACTGGCGACCTTCGCTGCGTATACCGTCTTCACACCGGGCCCGAATCCAGGGCAGACGTGGCACGGGTTGCTTCGATATCTCACGCTGACGCAGATCTACACCGACAACTACCTCATCACCTATCTGCACACCGGGCTCTCCCAGATGTGGAGCCTGGCGGTCGAGGTCTCGTTCTATGCCGTGTTGCCCGGGCTCGCCTACCTGCTACTGCGCGCGCGGCGGCACACTGCGTGGCGGCCCGTTCGCACGCTGACGGGACTGGCCGCACTCGGCGCAATTACCCCGGTGTGGCTCGTGGTCGCCCACACCACCGATGCACTACCGAGCGCGGCAGGCATGTGGTTGCCCGCACATCTTGCGTGCTTCGCCGCCGGGATGGCGCTGGCTGTTCTGGGGGTTGTGGGCGCGCGCTGGCACGCCCGCGTGACCCTGCCATTGGCGGCGGCAATGTATCTCGTCGTCTCGACACAGGTCGGAGGAGCGATCGTCGGCAGTGACCCCGCCTGGGTGCCGGTCACCAAATCGCTGCTGTACGCGGCCATCGCGATGCTCGTGGTGGCGCCCCTGGCCCTCGGCGCGTCCGACCGGTATGCAAAAACGCTGGGCAGTACGCCGATGGTGTGGCTCGGCGAGATCTCGTACGAGGTCTTTCTGGTGCACGTGGTCGTCATGGCGACGACGATGAGTCTGCTGCTCCACTGGCCGCTGTTCACCGGGTCGATGGCAGGGCTGTATATGACGACGCTCGTCGTGACGATCCCATTGGCATGGGCGCTTCACCGGCTGACCCGGCTACGCCGGGCTGCGACTCATGCCAACTTCCGCAGCGCGGGCAGCAGCGCCGCCAGCGCGCGGCCCCGATGCGACGCCGCGTCCTTCTCCTCGGGCGTCAGCTCGGCGGCCGTCCGCGACGAGCCCTCGGGGACGAACACCGGATCGTAGCCAAATCCGCCGTCGCCCCGCGGTTCTCGCGCAATGCTGCCGGGCCACGTCCCGCGCACCACGACCTCGCCCACCGAAGACACCAGTGCGCACGCAGACACGAACGCGGCGCCGCGCCGATCGTCGGGCAGGTCAAACATTTGCGCCAGCAGCAGGCCGGTGTTCGCAAGGTCGGCTCCGTGAAACCCCGACCACCGCGCCGACAACACACCCGGGCATTCCATTCAAAGCGTCGACTTCCAGCCCGGAATCGTCGGCCACCGTCGCCAGTCCGGTCGCGCGGAACGCGTCGCGCGCCTTGGCGATCGCGTTGTCCTCGAACGTCGCGCCTGTCTCGGGCGCCTCGTCGAACGCCGGCACGTCGTCCAACGACAACAACGTCAGCCCGGAGATTCCCGCGGCATCGAGTACCCGCCGCAGTTCGGCCAGCTTCTTGCGGTTGCGGCTGGCCACCAGCAGTTCGGTCAGCTTCCGAACGCCTTCTTCGCAGGCGCGTCCGACTCCGGCAGCACCCCTGGATACGGCTGCTCCAACGCCTCCCGCTGGATCACGAACAACTGGTCACATGCCGCGAGCGCCGCATCGAGCAACTTGTCCAGCGTCGAGCGCGGGAACGTCGCGCCCTCGCCGGTGCCCTGGACCTCGACGAGCGTTCCGGTGTCGGTGGCCACCACGTTCATGTCCACCTCGGCACGGGAGTCCTCCGTGTACGGCAGGTCGGTGCGGATGCGTCCGTCCACCACACCGACGCTCACCGCGGCGATCGCGCACGACAGCGGCCGCGGGTCCGCCAGCTTGCCGCCCGCCGCCAGCCATGTCACCGCGTCGGCGAGCGCGACGTAGGCACCCGTGATCGCGGCTGTGCGGGTTCCGCCGTCGGCCTGCAGCACGTCGCAGTCGATGGCGATGGTGTTCTCGCCGAGCGCCGCCAGGTCGATGCATGCGCGTAGCGACCGACCGACCAGCCGGCTGATCTCCTGGGTGCGCCCGCCGATGCGGCCGCGAACCGACTCCCGGTCCGAGCGCTCATGGGTGGCCGCGGGCAGCATCGCGTACTCGGCCGTCAGCCAGCCCTGCCCGGAACCCTTCCGCCAGCGCGGCACGCCCTCGGTGACGCTTGCCGTGCACATGACCCGGGTCTGACCGAACTCCACGAGTACCGATCCCGCCGGGTGAGAGGTGAAACCGCGGGTGATGACAACCGGACGCAGCTCGTCGTCGAGCCGGCCGTCTTCTCGTCTGGACACGCGCCAACCCTAGCCGGTGCCCCTGTCATCAATGCCGGGCGACGGCGAACGACTCTCCGCACACCACTGCGTGCACCGGCCCGTCGAATTCCGCCTTCGCCTCGCTGATGACGTCCTCGCGCGACGTCCACGGCGGAATGTGGGTGAGCAACAGTTCGGAGACACCGGCCCGGGCCGCGGCCTGGCCGGCCTCGGTGCCCGACAGATGAAGGTTCGGCGGGCGCGACGGATCATGCGTCCACGACGCCTCGCAGAGGAAGATGTCGGCCCCGCGGGCCAGTTCGACGAGCGCATCGCAGGCCCCGGTGTCACCGCTGTAGACGAATGTCGCGCCCGACGGATCGGTGATCCGCATCCCGTAGGACTCGGTCGGATGGCAGACCAGGCGCGGCTCGACTGTCAGTGCGCCGATCTGCACCGGCTCTTTGTCCTTCCAGTGCCGGATGTCGAAGATGTCGCTGAAGTCGTCGATCTCCGCACCCTCGGGCGAGGACGCCGCACCAAGGCGCGCCCAGGTCTTCCTCGGGCCGTACATCAGCCCTCGCTGTGGCGCGGGCGACGGGTGGTAGCGCCGCCAGACGAAGAGCCCGGGCAGGTCCAGGCAATGGTCGGCGTGCAGGTGCGAAAGCAAGACGTGCACCGAATTCGGATCGGCATGCCGCTGAAGCGCACCGAGCACACCGCCCCCGAAATCGATCACCAACGGCGGGGCGTCCGGTGCGGTCAGCAAGTAGCCGGAAGCCGGCGAATCAGGCCCGACAACACTGCCGGAGCAACCAAGTACGGTGATTCGCACGCCCACTAGCTTGCCATGCCCACTATCCCGATGACGAAAACATCACCGCTTTGGTAGACGAACGTCATCATTGGGCGCCGACGTGACGCTGAACAGGTCGAACACGGTCGAGAGTCGGACCGAGGAATCGGGCCGCAAGTGTGGTGAACGCCTCAGGATCTCCGGTCGCCTCGAACTGCCGAAGGGGCGCGGATGCCCCCGGATGGCCTGGGTGCGGGCGAAGAAGATCGACCTCGGTGAGCACGCGCAGCAAGTCCTTGGCAGTCTCCTCGGCACTCGACACCAGCGTGACCTGATCGCCCATCGCCAGCTGGATCAGCCCGGACAGCATCGGGTAGTGGGTGCAGCCCAGCACCAGCGTGTCGACCTCGGCTCGCTGCAGGGGTTCGAGATAGCCCTCCGCCAGCCCCAGCACCTGCCTGCCGCTGGTGACCCCGCGCTCCACGAAGTCGACGAACCGGGGGCAGGCCACCCCGGTGATCTCGATGTCGCGGGCCGCCGCGAACGCGTCCTGATACGCACCCGACGCGATGGTCGCCTCGGTGCCGATCACGCCGATCCGCCCGTTGCGGGTCGTCGCCACTGCGCGGCGCACCGCAGGCAGGATCACCTCGACCACCGGCACCGGCGCGTAGCGCTCGCGCGCGTCCCGCAGGCACGCCGACGACGCGGTGTTGCACGCGATAACCAACGCCTTGACCCCGCGCTCGACGAGGTCGTCGCCGATGGCCAGCGCGTGCGCGCGGATCTCGGGAATGGTCAGCGGACCGTAGGGGCCGTTGGCGGTGTCACCGACGTAGACGATGTCCTCGTCGGGCAGCTGGTCGATGATCGCCCGCGCAACGGTGAGTCCGCCGACGCCGGAATCGAAGATCCCGACTGGCGCGTGGGGCCCCCGCCCGTTGGCAGGGGAGGGCGATGTCACGTCCGGAGGGTCGGCGGCAGCGAAGACGGGACGCCACGCTTGCGTGCTTCACGCGCCTTTCGCTCCGGGCCTGACAGCAGATAGGCCGCGATCACGCCCGCGATCGCCCCGCACAGGTGGCCCTGCCACGAGACACCAGGGGTGCCGGGCAGCAGCCCGAGCAGGATGCCGCCGTAGACGAACAGCACGACGACGCCGACGACGATCTCCCATATCTTGCGGGTGAAGAACCCGAACACGATCAGGAACGCCAGCCAACCGAAGATCAGGCCCGACGCCCCGATGTGGTTGGTCTCGCAGGTCGCGCCGACGTACGGGCAGTGGGCGCCGATATTGCCGATCAGCCAGGTGCCGAAGCCACCCACGATCCACACGATTGCGGTGGCGAAGATGAACCGCGACATGCCCGCGAGCGTCATCAGGAAGCCGAGCACGAGCGCCGGAATGGTGTTGGCGATCAGGTGGTCCCAGTTCGCGTGCAGTAGCGGCGCGAAGATGATGCCCGTCAGGCCGTCGGTCTCCATCGGCCGGATGCCGTTCTGGTCCAGGCGGTGATTCGACAGCGAGTCGAACAGCTCGATGACATACAGCAGCACGACGAAGCTGACGATGGTGACGCCACCGACCAACCACGCCGGCCGCTTCTTCGGCCTCGGCTGGGTCGTATAGCCCGGCCCGGTCATGCCCACAGTTGCCCTTCCAAAGCGTCTTCCGCTTCATCAAGGCTACCGGCGTATGCGCCGGTCGACAGATACTTCCACCCCGCATCGGCGACCACGAACGCGATGTCGGCCCGCTGGTTCGCCTTCACCGCTTTGGCCGCGACACCGAGCGCGGCGTGCAGCACCGCCCCGGTGGAGATGCCCGCGAAGATGCCCTCGACCTGAACGAGCTCCCGGGTGCGCTTGACCGCGTCGAACGATCCGACCGAGAACCGCGTGGTCAGCACCTCCGGGTCGTACAGCTCGGGGATGAAGCCCTCGTCGATGTTGCGCAGCGCATAGACCCCTTCCCCGTAGCGGGGCTCGGCGGCCACGATCTGCACGTCGGGCACGTTCTCGCGGAGAAACCGTCCGGTTCCCATCAGCGTGCCCGTGGTGCCGAGGCCCGCGACGAAGTGCGTGATCTCCGGCAGGTCGGCCAGCAGCTCGGGCCCCGTACCGTAGTAGTGCGCGTCGCTGTTGGACGGGTTGCCGTACTGATAGAGCATCACCCAGTCGAGATTCTGCGCGGCCAGCTCCTTCGCGCGCGCGACCGCCGTGTTCGACCCGCCTTCCGCCGGGGAGAAGATGATCCGCGCGCCGTAGAGCTCCAGCAGCTGGCGGCGCTCGATCGACGTGTTCTCCGGCATCACGCAGATCATCGAGTAGCCCTTGAGCAGGGCTGCCATCGCCAATGAGATGCCGGTGTTGCCACTCGTCGGCTCCAGGATCGTGGCGCCTGGTGTGAGGCGCCCGCTGCGTTCGGCGTCCTCGATCATGCGCAGCGCGGCCCGGTCCTTGATGGAGCCCGTCGGGTTGCGGTCCTCCAGCTTGGCCCATAGCCGCACGTGCGGCTCGCCATCTGCGTCATCCCAGCGCGGGGACAACCGAGGCAGTCCCACCAGCGGCGTGTTGCCCAGCGCCTGCAGCAGCGAGTCGTACCGCGTCAAATCAGCCGCCTGCGACGGCGGGCAGGATCGTTACCGAGTCGCCGTCGGAGATCTCGGTGTCCAGGCCGCCGGAGAACCGCACGTCCTCGTCGTTGACGTAGATGTTGACGAAGCGATGCAGCTTGCCGTTGTCGACGAGGCGCTCCGAGATGCCGGAGTAGTTCGACTCCAGGTCGCTGATCACGGCCTGCAGCGTGTTGCCCGACGCGGAGACCCGCTTCTCGCCGCCGGTGTGGCTGCGCAGGATGGTCGGAATCGATACGGAAATAGACATGAGTCGGTCATTCCTTTTGTCTCTAGTACTGCTCGACGATTTTGACGGGTTCCTCGGTGACCACGCCGTCGACGATGCGGTAGCTGCGAAGCTCGTGCTCGTCGGGGTCGCGGGTGGACACCAGTACGTAATGGGAGTCCGGCTCGGATGCATACGAGATGTCGGTGCGGCTGGGGTACGCCTCGGTCGCGGTGTGCGAGTGATAGATGACGATCGGGGCCTCGTCGGCCTGGTCCATCGCCCGCCACACCTTGAGCTGTTCCATCGAGTCGAACCGGTAGAACGTCGGCGACCGTTCGGCGTTGAGCATCGCGATGTGCCGCTCGGGGCGGTCTGATCCCTCCGGCCCTGCGAGCACACCGCACGCCTCATCGGGATGATCGGCGCGGGCGTGCGCGACCATGGCGTCGACGAGGTCGGTCCGAATCACCAGCACGGTCGCTTTCCGTCCTTTCAAGCCAGCCCTGCGAACGCTCCGGGCAACATGTCCCGGTACGTCGGTATTCCGGCCACTGACTCTGCCGCAAGCACGCCGACGAGTACCGCCCGGGCCAGCACATCGGCCGCCGCCGCGCCGACGTCGGTGATCAACCGCACCTCCGGCGACATCGACGCTGGGGTCTCCGGATCCGGCGGCACCTCGATGGCACCGGTGGCCAGCGCGAACACGGTATCGCCGTCCAGAGGTGTGTGGCACGGCCGGATGGTGCGGGCAAGACCGTCGTGCGCGGCGACCGCGACGCGGCGGCACGCGGCGGGGCTCATCGCGGCGTCGGTGGCAACCACCGCGATCGTGGTGTTCAGCGGGCTGAACTCGACATGCCGTGCGGCGTAGGCGGCGATCTGCTCGGCCGGGGGCCGCACGAGCCCGAACTCCCGGATCTGGTCGGCCTGCCACGGCAACCCTGTGGTCGTATCGAGTACCTCGCCTGCGGCGTTGACGACCACGATCGCGCCGACGGTGACCCCGGAGTCCAGCGTCGTCGACGCGGTTCCGACCCCGCCCTTGAGCACCCCGACGCGCGCGCCGGTCCCCGCGCCCACGCTGCCGACGGCCACGTCTGTGCCCGCGCTCTCTGCGGCGGCGTAGCCGAACTCGGCGGTCGGCCGACACTTCCAGCCGCCGACGGGCAAGTCGTAGACCACGGCCGCAGGCACGATCGGCACCACGCCGCCTTCCATGGCCACGCCGCGCTCGTGCTCCTCGAGCCAGTGCATCACCCCGTCGGCGGCAGCGAGCCCGTATGCGCTGCCGCCGCAGAGCACGACGGCGTCGACGTGGCGGACCGAGTTGATCGGGTCGAGCAGGTCGGTCTCCCTGGTGCCCGGCGCGCCGCCCCTGCCGTCGACGGCGCCGACCGTGCCGGGCGGAGTAAGGACGACGGTCGTGCCGCTCGCCCAGCCTGTGCCCAGCGTCGCATCGGGGTCGAGTCGTCGGTACTGCCCGACGCGGATCCCGCCGACATCGGTGATCGCACTCATTTCTTGTCCATCAATCCAAGGACCAGATACTCCTGCAGCACCGTCAGCCACTGGTACACATCGAAATGCCCGGCCATCGGATGCTCGGGCGACAGCCGGTCGGGGCCCTCCGGCCCGATGTCGAGCATGGTGCCCAAGGCGAGCCGGACGTCGTTGACCGCGGCGGCCCACGCGTGCGCGTCGTCCTCGGTCAGCTCGAATCTGCCGCCGCCGTTCGGGACGGTATCCAACAAGCGTTGTGCCGCATCACGTTTGGCGGAGATGATCTGCGGCTCGTGCAGGCTGCGAAGCGCGCTGTTCAGGCTTTCGGTTGCGCTGGATCCGGCCGGGTGATCGGTTTGCGACCGATAGAAGTCGGGCAGCAGGCGCTTCATCGTTTCGTCTTCCGGCGGCCGGAAATTGCCGGTCTTCAGTCCGGTGATCTCCTCGAGTTCATCTGCGGGCGAGGACGATTCGCGTTCGTCGAGCATCGCCACCATCGACGACACCAGACTCTCCAGAAGCGCCGCCTCGTGTGAGGCCAGCGACGAGCGGAAGCGCGGGCCCTCTGCGGTGTCGACCCGCTTCCATTTGCGCACTATTGCGTCCCGGCTCCGGCTTCTTCGCTCAGCGGTCCTGTTGCATGGTCGCCCACAAACCTGCGGCATGCAGCTTGGACACGTCGACCTCCATGGACTCGCGGCTGCCCGCCGACACCACCGCCTTGCCTTCGTTGTGAACCTGGAGCATGAGCTTGGTGGCGTCCGGCTCGCTGTAGCCGAACAGCTTCTGGAAGACGTACGTCACATACGTCATCAGGTTCACGGGGTCGTCCCAGACGATGGTCACCCACGGGGCTTCGGTGGCCTCGCTGGTTTCGACGTGCCTTTCCTCGCGAGTTCCCGGTCGGGTCTTCGCTGGGGTGGCCATGCGCCCCAGAATAGCTGGGCCTACCGGGCCAGGAGAACAGCTACGGTTGCGGTGTGACGGCCGCGTTGCTGACGGACAAATACGAGCTCACCATGCTCGAGGCTGCTCTTCGCGACGGAACCGCGCAGCGACGCACCACCTTCGAGGTGTTCGCCCGTCGGCTGCCCGACGGTCGGCGGTACGGGGTCGTGGCCGGGACAGCGCGATTCGTGGAAGCGTTGGCTGAGTTCAGGTTCGACGACACCGCACTGGCATCGCTGTCCGATTTTCTGGACGCCGACACACTCGCGTATCTGGCCGACTACCGGTTCCGTGGCGACGTCGACGGTTACGCCGAGGGTGAGTTGTACTTCCCGGGTTCTCCGGTGCTGGGTGTGCACGGCACCTTCGCCGAATGCGTGATCCTCGAGACGCTGGCGTTGTCGATCTTCAACCACGACACCGCAATCGCGTCGGCCGCGGCCCGGATGGTGATCGCGGCAGAGGGGCGCACGCTGATCGAGATGGGCTCACGGCGCACTCACGAGCAAGCCGCCGTCGCCGCCGCACGGGCCGCGTACCTCGCAGGCTTCGCCGGCTCGTCCAACCTCGAGGCTCAACGCCGCCATGGCGTGCCCGCGCTCGGCACCAGCGCTCACGCGTTCACGCTGCTGCACACCGGCGCCGAGGGTCCCGACGAGAAGGCGGCGTTCCGCGGCCAGGTCGACGCACTCGGCGTGGGCACCACCCTGCTCGTCGACACCTACGACATCACCACCGGGGTGGCCAACGCCATCGATGTGGCCGGCCCCGCACTCGGCGCGGTCCGCATCGATTCCGGAGATCTCGGGGTCTTGGCCAGGCAGGTGCGCGCCCAACTCGACGAGCTCGGCGCGACGGAGACCCGAATAGTGGTATCGGGTGACCTCGACGAGTTCTCGATCGCCGGGCTGCGGGCAGAGCCCGTCGACATGTACGGCGTCGGCACCTCGGTCGTGACTGGGTCGGGTGCCCCCACCGCGAGCATGGTTTACAAGCTGGTCGAGGTCGACGGCAGGCCGGTGGAGAAGCGAAGCGCGCACAAGGAGAGCCACGGCGGCAGGAAGAAGGGGACGCGCTTGGCAAAGGCCTCCGGAACCATCGTCGAAGAGATCGTCCATCCGGCCGCCGAGCGAGCCCCCGCGTCCGACCTGTTGGCGCGGGACGTGACGGTGCCGCTCGTCAGGCGGGGTGAACCCGTCGCGGATCTCGGTCTCGGTGCGGCTCGCGACAGGGTGGCCACGGGACTGCACAGCCTCCCGTGGGACGGCCTGAAGCTCTCTCACGGCGAGCCCGTGATCCCGACCCGGATGGTCGCACCCGCCGGCCGAGGCGCTTAGGAGGAGCGACGCCCGAGGCAGCCCCGGTCACCGAACTGCTCGCCACCGCGGTCGCCGCGTTGGGCGGCAGTGAGCGCAGCGGTCAGGTCGAGATGGCCGAGGCCGTGACGCACGCATTCGACACCGGTGAGCACCTGGCCGTTCAGGCGGGTACCGGCACCGGCAAGTCGCTCGCCTATCTCGTGCCTGCCATCGCCCGCGCCGTCGCCACCGATGAGCCAGTGGTGGTGTCAACGGCGACCATCGCGCTGCAGCGCCAGCTCGTCGACCGCGACCTACCCGCGCTGGCCGATTCACTGACAGCAGCACTGCCGCGCCGTCCGAAGTTCGCTCTGCTCAAGGGGCGCGGAAACTATTTGTGCCTGAACAAGATTCACAATGGGTCGGCGGCAGAGCCGGATGACCGCCCGCAGGAGGAGCTGTTCGACGCGGCGGCCACCACGGCCCTCGGGCGCGACGTGCAGCGGCTCATCGCGTGGTCGTCGACCACCGAGACCGGAGATCGCGACGAGCTGACGCCCGGCGTACCGGACCGGTCGTGGGGCCAGGTCAGCGTCTCGGCGAGGGAATGCATCGGCGCGGCCCGCTGCCCGTTCGGCACCGACTGCTTCGCGGAGAAGGCTCGCGATACCGCGGGGCATGCCGATGTGGTCGTCACCAACCACGCGCTGCTGGCCATCGACGCCATCTCCGACGCGGCGGTGCTGCCCGAGCACCGACTGCTCGTCGTCGACGAGGCCCACGACCTGGTGGACCGCGTGACGGGGGTGGCCACCGCCGAACTGTCCAACGCGATCCTCAGCGCGGCCAACCGGCGCGTCGCACGGGTGGTCGAACCCGAACTCGTGCAACGGCTCGAGGCCGCGACGGCGACGTTCGCGTCCGCGATCCACGACGCGACGCCGGGACGCATCGACCGCCTCGACGACGAGATGACGACATACCTGACCGCGCTGCGGGACGCGGCGAGCAGGGCGCGATCGGCGATCGACACATCACAGTCCGACCCCAAGGCGGCGTCGGCCCGCGCCGAAGCGGTGACGGCGCTGACCGACATCAGTGACACCGCGACGCGCATCGTGGCGTCGTTCGTGCCGGAAATCCCCAACCGCGACGACGTGGTGTGGCTGGATCATGATGACGGAGCGCACGCGTGGGGCCACGTCCGAAGGACAGGGGAGAGCAGCAAAGACAGAGGCGGGAGCATCCGTGCGGTCATGCGGGTGGCGCCCCTGTCGGTGGCAGGGCTGTTGCGCGGCAGGCTTTTTGACCAGTCGACGGCGGTGCTGACCTCGGCCACCCTGACCGTCGGCGGCAGCTTCGACGCGATGGCAACGGCATGGGGCCTGACGAGCGGAGACGAGAAGCCACAGTGGCGCGGCATCGACGTGGGGTCGCCGTTCGATCATGCGAAGTCCGGGATCCTCTACGTCGCAGCGCATCTGCCGCCACCCGGGCGCGACGGCACCGGGTCCGCCGAACAGCTTGCGGAGATAGAGGCGTTGATCAACGCCGCGGGCGGGCGCACGCTGGGGCTCTTCTCGTCGATGCGGGCTGCGCGGGCCGCAGCGGAAATCATGCGTGAGCGGTTGTCCACGCCGGTGTTGTGCCAGGGCGATGACGCCACGTCGGCGTTGGTGAAGCAGTTCGCCGAGGACCCGTCGACGTCGCTGTTCGGCACGCTGTCGCTGTGGCAGGGCGTCGACGTGCCAGGACCGTCGCTGTCGCTGGTGCTGATCGACCGAATTCCGTTCCCGCGCCCCGACGATCCGCTGCTGTCCGCGCGCCAGCGCGCGGTGGCTGCGCGCGGCGGCAACGGGTTCATGGCCGTCGCCGCCAGCCACGCCGCCCTTCTGCTCGCGCAGGGCTCCGGCCGGCTGCTGCGGCGCTCCGAAGACCGCGGTGTGGTGGCCGTGCTCGACTCCCGAATGGCGACCGCGCGCTACAGCGGTTATCTGCGTGCGTCGCTGCCACCGTTCTGGGCGACCACCGACAGCGTCCGCGTCCGGGAAGCCCTGGAACGGCTCGGGTCCGCCAACGCCGCACTATCCTGACAGCGGAGTTCTAGGGCGCCGATCCCGGCCACCTGATGATGCGTGAAAGGCGCCGCCAATGAGCCGACGACACCTCACCGTCGCTGTGCTCGCTGTCTGCACGACGTTGCTCCTGGTGTCTTGCTCGACCACGGTGCACGGCTCCGCCGTTTCCGTCTTCGACGACCCGTTCAGTGTTGCCGGTATGCCCGCCGCCGACGGCCCGTCGGGGTTGCGGCCCGACGCGAAAGCGCCGTCGCGCGATGTGGAGAACGGCGATGGCGGCAAGATCGACGACCTGGCTGCGGCGTCGGTGAGCGACATCGAGGACTTCTGGACGACCGCCTACCCCGAGACGTTCGGCGCCGACTTCACCCCCGTCGACGCGCTGATCTCCTGGGACGCAAGCGGATACGAGAGTCAGCAGTTCTGTGGCGAGGACACCTACGGCTTGGAGAATGCCGGCTTTTGCTACCTCGACGACACCATCGGCTGGGATCGTGGCGAGCTGCTGCCCGCCTTGCGCGACAGCTTCGGCGACGTCGCCGTCGCCAACGTGCTCGCGCACGAGTACGGGCACGCGATTCAGCACCAGGCCAAGCTGAATTCGAAGGACACCCCCACGTTGGTCACCGAGCAGCAGGCCGACTGCTTCGCGGGCGCATACATGCGTTGGGTGGCAGAGGGCAACTCCCCTCGCTTCACCCTGAGCACCGGGGACGGCCTGAATAGTCTACTGGCGGCGGTGATCTCGTTCCGAGACCCGGTGCTGAGCGAGACCGACTATGCGCCGGGAGCGAACGAGCACGGCTCGGCGTTCGAACGGATCACCGCGTTCCAGTTCGGCTTCACCGACGGCGGGGCGTCGTGCAAATCGATCGACGAGAAGGAGATCGTGCAGCGCCGCGGCGATCTGCCGGTCGAGCTGCAGCAGGATCAAACCGGCGAATGGCCGGTCAGCGAGGAATCGGTGAAGGCCGTAGTCGAGGCGCTCGGCACGTTGTTCAAGCCGGCCGAACCGCCGCAGCTGTCCTTCGACGCCGATTCGGCGAAGGACTGCCCGAATGCCAGGCCCAGTCCGCCGGTCTCCTACTGTCCGGCCACCAACACGATCGCCGTGGACATGCCCCGGCTCGAAAAGCTGGGCGCGCCGTCGGCGAGGGACCAAAACGGCGGCGCGGTGTCCGGTGACAACACTGCCTACTCGGTGCTGGTCTCCCGGTACATGCTTGCCCTTCAACAGCAGCGCGGCGGCGTGGCGCTGGACAACGCCGAGGCCGCGCTGCGCACGGCGTGCCTGACCGGGGTCGCAACGACGAAGATGACGGATGCGGTCACCACGTCGGATGGCAACACCGTAGCCCTGACCGCCGGTGATCTCGACGAAGCCGTGTCCGGTCTGCTGACCAACGGACTGGCGGCCAGCGACGTCAACGGCGACACGGTGCCGTCCGGCTTCTCGCGGATGGATGCCTTCCGGACCGGCGTGCTCGGCGACGAGCACCGCTGCTTCGAACGATTCCGGTGAGTCAGACCTTCTTGGTGACGCCGTAGTAGCCGAGGATTGCGTCGGACACGTCGGTCGAACGGGTCAGGAACGCATACGAGCGGATGAACGACTCGCCAACGCAGCCGTCGATCTTGATGCGGAACCCGGTGATCTGCACCCACGGCTGGGCGCCTTTGAACTCCTTTTTCGTGACCGGAATGATGTTGATGATGCCCGGCTTCAACGCCACCGCCAGGGAGCCACTGATGGGTGAGAAGAAGCTCGGGACGCCGGTTATCGCGGCGGCACCCAGGCCCGCAAGTCCAAAGCCTGGGGACAAGCCGAGGCTGCCGCTCATCACCACACCGTTCGATGTGCTCATGTCGATGCCGCAACCGATCTGATAGCCGACCTCGAATGTGCCGTGTGGCGGCGGGTCCCCTGCCGGCCCGGTCATGGACGCGTTGAAGAGGCCGCCGACCTCGTATTCACGCGTCGAGATCGCCGTCGTCAACGGCTGGATCACCATCTGCGTTTCGTCTTTGGCCGATATGTTCAGCGTCCAGCCGTCGGGCGATGTCTTTGACACGGGCGGTGACGATTCCACGACGCCATCCGCCGCAGGGTCGGCCGCCGCGGGGTCCGCGGCCGCGTCCGGCGGCGCGGGGGCCGCGTCGGCGGCGGCTTCGGTGATCGGCTGGGCATTGGGATCGGGATCGGGATCGGCCGACGCAGGCGAAGCGATCAGGGTGCACACCACCGAACAGGTGGCCAACAACGTCAGACATCGAAACATCACCGGAACCTACATCGGTCGGGTGGCAGGCCGACCGCGAGTTGACGAATTGGTCAATGCCCGTGTCAGGCGAGCGTGACCAGTCCCAGCTCGGAGTCGGACGCCAGCAGCGCGTGGTGGGGCAATACCCGCACCGTGTAGCCCACGGGCCCGGCCACCGGCAGCGGCGTGGTCGTCGAGAAGATCTCGTTTCCGCCCTCGGCGGTGCCGACATGCGGCATCGGGATCGTTACGGGATCGAGCAGCGCGTCGGTGGCGTCGACCCGACCGAGAACCGCCTGAACCGAGACCTCGTCGGGTCCGAGCCCGGCGAGCTGCACGGTAGCCGAAAGCGTCAGCTCGGAGCCCAGCAGCGGGACGTCCGGCAGGCCGGTGCTGTCGACGTCGGTGACCTGGATCTTCGGCCATGACTCCTGCGCGCGTTTCCGATAGGCGGCCAGGTCCCATGCGGCGCCGAAGGGCACGCCGCCCTCTTCGCGGGGCTCGACGGTCCGGCGCAGCGACTGCGCTGCGGGTGCGTAGTACTTCTCGGTGTAGTCGCGCACCATCCGCGAGGCGAGCACCTTCGGGCCGAGCACCTCCAGCGTGTGGCGGACCATCTCGACCCAGCGCGTGGGGATGCCGCCGTCGTCGCGGTCGTAGAACTTGGGCGCCACCGACCGCTCGAGCAGGCTGTAGAGCGCAGCCGCCTCCAGATCGTCGCGCCTGCTCTCGTCGGCCAGTCCGTCGGCGGTCGGTATCTCCCAGCCGTTCTCCCCGTCGTACCACTCGTCCCACCAGCCGTCGCGGATGGACAGGTTCAGCCCTCCGTTGAGTGCGCTCTTCATGCCGGACGTGCCACAGGCCTCCAGCGGCCGCAGCGGATTGTTCAGCCAGACGTCGCAGCCCCAGTACAGCTGGCGCGCCATCGACATGTCGTAGTCGGGCAGGAATGCGATGCGGTGCCGCACCTCGGGCCGGTCGGCGAACCGCACCACCTGCTGGATCAGCGCCTTGCCGCCCTCGTCGGCGGGATGGGACTTGCCCGCAACGATCAATTGAATCGGCTGCTTCTCGTCGAGCAGCAGCTTCTCCAGCCGTTCTGGGTCGCGCAGCATCAACGTCAGCCGCTTGTACGTCGGGACGCGACGGGCAAACCCGATGGTGAGCACATTTGGGTCGAAAGCCGTTGCGATCCAACCTAGTTCGGCGTCGGATGCACCACGTTCCAGCCACGACCGTCGCAGCCGCGCACGCACGTCGTCGACCAAGTGTTCCCGCAGCTGCGATCGGATCCACCAGATATGACCGGGATCGACCTGCTGCAGTCGCTGCCACACGGCGGGCTCCCACACCGCGGGCCCACTGGGCAGCTCGCCGCCGAGCAGCTCACGGCCGAGCTCCAGCCATTGCGGTGCCGCCCAGGTGGGGGCGTGCACGCCGTTGGTGATCGACCCGATCGGCACTTCGTTGGGGTCGAAGCCGGGCCACAGTTCGTTGAACATCTCGCGGCTGACCCGGCCGTGCAGCAGGGACACCCCGTTGGCGCGCTGCGCCAGCCGCAGGCCCATGTGGGCCATGTTGAACTTCGACGGGTCGTCCTCGGCTCCGAACGCGATGATCCGGTCCAGCGGAACACCGGGCAATAGCGTTGACGTGGCACCCGACAGCCCGTCGCCGCTGCCGAAGTAGCGCTTCACCATCTCGACCGGGAATCGGTCGATGCCAGCGGCCACCGGCGTGTGTGTGGTGAACACGGTTGAGGACCGCACCACCGTCAGCGCGGTGTCGAAGTCCAGGCCGGATTCGATCAGTTCACGGATCCGCTCGGCACCGAGGAATCCGGCGTGGCCCTCGTTCATGTGGAACACCTCGGGCGTCGGCAGGCCCTCGATTTCGGTGAATGCCCGAATCGCCCGTACGCCGCCGATGCCGGCCAGAATCTCCTGCTTGATCCGGTGTTCCTGGTCACCGCCGTACAGCCGGTCGGTGACGCCGCGCAGCTCGTGCTCGTTCTCCGGGATGTCGGAATCCAACAGCAGCAACGGGATTCGGCCGACCTGTGCCACCCATACCCGCGCCCTCAGCTGCACGGAATCGGGCATGGCCAGCTCGAGCAGCACCGGGTCGCCGCTGTGGTGGGTGAGCAACCGCAGCGGCAGGCCCTGCGGATCCAGTGATGGATAGTTCTCTCTCTGCCAGCCGTCGGCGGTCAGTGACTGGCGAAAGTAGCCGGAGCGGTAGTACAGCCCGACCGCGACCAGCGGCAGTCCGAGATCCGATGCCGACTTCAGATGGTCGCCGGCCAGGATGCCCAGGCCCCCGGAATAGTTCGGCAGTACCTCGGCGACGCCGAACTCCATTGAGAAGTATGCGATGCCGTGCGGCAGCTCGGCGCCTTCTGACGCCTTCTGCTGGTACCACAGCGGTCGGTCGAGATAGTTGTCCAATTCGGCAGTGATCGCACCGAGCCGCGCGACGAATGCCTCGTCATCGGCCAATTCGTCGAGCCGTTTCGGGCTGACCTGCCCGAGCAGCGCGACCGGATCGCGGCCGACCTGTTTCCACAGCTCCGGGTCGACGGCTGCGAACAGGTCTTGGGTCGGTTTGTCCCATGACCAGCGCAGGTTGATGGAAAGCCGCTCGAACGCGACCAATCTCTCGGGAAGATGCGCGCGGACCGTGAACCGACGAAGGGCTTTCACGCGACACAACCTTACTGATGATCGGCGTGCTTGCAGCCCTGACGAGGTGAACGCTTCGCCCGCATTGGGTTGGGCTGGACACTACGGTGGGTATAGGGCGCGACGAGGCTGTAAACGGAATCCAGACGACAGCGGCCCTACCGCGGGCCGCGCCTTGAAGGAGTGGGTAGGTGGCCGGTCGAATCGGGATCGATGACGTCGCACCGGTGGTGTCCGCTGGGCGTTATCCCGCCAAGGCTGTCGTCGGCGAGGTGGTGCCGGTGCGGGCCACCGTGTGGCGAGAGGGTCACGACGCCGTTGCGGCCACTCTGGTCGTGCGCTATCACGGCAGGGCATATCCGCAGCTGGCCGAGGGGCCTGGACCGGAGACGCCTGCGCAGCCAGTGCCGATCGAGAATGTGGTCACGCCGGCGCCGAGGATCAAGCCGCAGGTCATCCCGATGTCGACCGGTCGGACGCCGGACGTCTTCCACGGCCAGTTCTCCCCCGACGCCGTCGGGCTGTGGACGTTCCGGATCGACGGCTGGGGCGACCCGATCGCCACCTGGCGACGTGCCGTCGTCGCCAAGCTCGACGCCGGTCAAAGCGAGAGCGAACTGTCGAACGACCTGCTCGTCGGCGCACGGCTGCTGGAAAGGGCCGCCACCGGAATGCCTCGAAAGCTGCGTGATCCGCTGATCGAGGCCGCAGAGGCGCTGCGCAAGCCGGGCGATCCGTTCACCAGGGCCGGGTTGGCGCTGTCCGAGGAGGTCGCCGAGCTGCTGGCGGAGTATCCGCTGCGTGATCTGATCACGCGCGGGGAGACGTACGGCGTGTGGGTGGATCGCCCTGAGGCTCGTTTCAGCGCATGGTACGAGCTGTTCCCGCGGTCCACCGGCGGCTGGGACAAGAAGGGCAAGCCCGTTCACGGCACGTTCGCCACCGCGGCGAAGGCACTGCCGCGCATCGCGAAGATGGGGTTCGACGTGGTGTATCTGCCGCCGATCCACCCGATCGGCAAGGTTCACCGCAAGGGCCGCAACAACACTGTCACAGCAGGGCCGAAGGACGTCGGCTCGCCGTGGGCGATCGGCAGCGACCGCGGTGGTCACGACGCGGTACATCCCAAGCTGGGCACCATCGAAGACTTCGCCGACTTCGTGAACGCGGCGCGCGACCAAGGCATGGAGGTCGCACTCGACCTCGCGCTGCAGGCCGCGCCGGACCACCCGTGGGCGAAGGAGCATCCGGAATGGTTCACTCTGCTGCCCGACGGCACGATCGCCTACGCGGAGAATCCGCCGAAGAAGTATCAGGACATCTACCCGGTCAACTTCGACAATGATCCCGTCGGCATCTACAACGAGGTGCTTCGGGTGGTGCGCTTCTGGATCAGCCACGGCGTCAAGATCTTTCGCGTAGATAACCCGCACACCAAGCCACCAAGTTTCTGGGCCTGGCTCATCGGCAAGGTCAAGGCGGACGACTCGGACGTGCTGTTCCTATCGGAGGCCTTCACCCGGCCTGCGCGCCTGTACGGCCTGGCCAAGCTGGGCTTCACCCAGTCCTACTCGTACTTCACCTGGCGGACCGCGAAGTGGGAGCTGACCGAGTTCGGTGAACAGATCGTCGAACACGCTGATTACGCGCGTCCGAATCTGTTCGTCAACACGCCGGACATCCTGCACGAAAGCCTGCAACAAGGTGGCCCGGGAATGTTCGCCATCCGGGCGGTGCTGGCCTCGACGTTCAGTCCGGCATGGGGCGTGTATTCCGGCTACGAACTGTTCGAGCACCTTCCGGCCCGCGAGGGCAGTGAGGAATACCTCGACTCGGAAAAGTACGAGTTGCGCCCGCGCGATTTCGAGGCGGCAGTCGCGAAGGGCGAGTCGTTGGAGCCATTCCTGAGTCGGCTCAACGAGATTCGCCGGCTGCATCCCGCGCTGAGGGAGCTTCGCACCTTGAAGTTTCATCATGCCGACAACGACGCGCTGATGGCGTACAGCAAGTTCGACCCGATCACCGGCGATGTGGTACTCGTGGTCGTCACGCTCAACTCGTTCGGCCCCGAAGAGGCGACGCTGTGGCTGGACATGGGCGCGCTGGGCATGCAGCCCCACGACCGGTTCTGGGTGCGCGACGAGATCACCGGTGAGGAATACCAATGGGGACAGTCGAATTACATCCGGCTCGATCCCGCCAAGGCGGTTGCTCACGTGCTGAACATGCCGCGGATACCGCCCGAACAACGACTGACCCTGCTCCGCAGGGAATGAGGAAGTGACGCTGCAATGACGCGAACCAATCAACTCACGAGCCCACATCTGCGGCCGGATCCAGCCGATCTGAGCCGACTACTGGCGGGCGAACACCACAACCCGCACGCGATCCTGGGTGCGCACGAGTACGGCGACCACACGGTGGTTCGCGCCTTCCGGCCACACGCCATCGAGGTAGCCGCGCTCGTCGGCAACGAGCGATATGTGTTGCAGCACATCGACTCCGGGCTGTTCGCGGTGGCGCTGCCGTACACCGATCTCATCGACTACCGGCTGCAGGTGAGCTATCAGGGTGGTGCCGACGCGCCGGACGTGCACACCGTGGCCGACCCCTATCGCTTCCTGCCAACGCTGGGCGAACTCGACCTGCATCTGTTCAGCGAAGGCCGTCACGAACGACTCTGGGAGATACTCGGCGCCCATCCGCGCAGCTTCCGAACCGCCGACGGAGTGGTCGAGGGTGTTTCGTTCGCCGTGTGGGCGCCAAATGCCAAGGGCGTGAGCCTGGTCGGCGAGTTCAACCACTGGGACGGCAACGAGGCTCCAATGCGGGTGCTCGGATCCACCGGCGTGTGGGAGCTCTTCTGGCCCGGCTTCCCGATGGGCGGCCACTACAAGTTCCGCGTGCACGCCATCGACGGATCGGTCAGCGACCGCGCCGACCCGATGGCATTCGCCACCGAGGTGCCGCCGCAGACTGCGTCACGGGTGACCGCGAGCGACTACACGTGGAGCGATGGCGACTGGATGACCCGTCGCGCTCAGGTCAATCCCGTGTTCGAGCCGATGAGCACCTATGAGGTGCACCTGATGTCGTGGCGACCCGGACTCAGCTACCGCCAGCTCGCCGACGAGCTAACGGAATACGTTACGGCGCAGGGCTTCACACATGTCGAGCTGATGCCGGTGGCCGAACATCCGTTCGGCGGGTCATGGGGCTACCAGGTGACGTCGTACTATGCGCCGACCTCCCGACTGGGCAGCCCGGACGATTTCCGCTACCTCGTCGACAGGCTGCACCAGGCCGGTATCGGCGTGATCATGGACTGGGTGCCCGCGCACTTCCCAAAGGACTCCTGGGCACTCGGCCGCTTCGACGGCACACCGCTCTACGAGCACTCCGACCCGAAACGGGGTGAGCAGCTGGACTGGGGCACCTACGTCTTCGACTTCGGCCGCGCGGAGGTTCGCAACTTCCTGGTGGCCAATGCGCTGTACTGGCTGCAGGAGTTCCACATCGACGGCCTTCGCGTCGATGCCGTTGCGTCGATGCTCTACCTCGACTATTCGCGGCCTGCGGATGGCTGGACCCCCAACATCGACGGCGGCCGCGAGAATCTCGAAGCCGTCCAGTTCCTGCAGGAGATGAACGCCACCGTGCACAAGCTGGCCCCCGGCATCGTCACGATCGCCGAGGAGTCAACATCGTGGCCGGGCGTCACGCGGCCGACAAACCTTGGCGGCCTTGGCTTCTCGATGAAGTGGAACATGGGCTGGATGAACGACACGCTGGAGTTCATCAAGCGTGACCCGATTCACCGCAGCTACCACCACCACGAGATCACGTTCTCGATGCTGTATGCGTACAGCGAGAACTACGTGCTGCCGATCAGCCACGACGAGGTGGTGCACGGCAAGGGCACCCTGTGGGGCCGGATGCCCGGTAACGACCACACGAAAGCGGCCGGGCTGCGCAACCTGGTGGCTTACCAGTGGGCCCATCCCGGTAAGCAGCTGTTGTTCATGGGCCAGGAGTTCGGCCAGCGCGCGGAGTGGTCCGAGGAGCGCGGTCTCGATTGGTTCCAGCTCGACGAGAACAGCTTCTCGACCGGTATTCAGCGCATGATGCACGACATGAACGACGTGTACCGGTCCCGTCGGGCACTGTGGTCACAAGATACGCGTCCAGAGGGTTACTCGTGGATCGACGCCAACGACTCGGCCAACAACGTGCTGAGTTTCCTTCGCTTCGGTGACGACGGTTCGATGATGGCGTGTGTGTTCAATTTCTCGGGCTCTGAGCACAGCCGGTATCAGCTCGGCCTGCCGCATGCCGGCACCTGGCGTGAGGTGCTGAACACCGACGCTGACACGTACAACGGTTCGGGTATCGGCAACTACGGAGCCGTCGAGGCGACCGACGAGCCGTGGCACGGTCGTCCCGCGTCGGCGGTGATGGTGTTGCCGCCGCTGTCGGCCCTGTGGTTCGAGCCTGCCTAGTCCCCACGCGTCATTCCCGAGCCTGCGGGCAGATCGCGATTCGAGCGCAGAACTCGATCTGTCCGCAGTTTCGGCGCTAGTACAGGGCGTTGGCGAGCATGCGTCGGCCGGCGATGACCTCGGGGTCGGCCGGGTCGAAGAGGTCGAACAGCTCGACCAGCCGGGTGCGCACCGACGTGCGCTCATCGCCCGCGGTGCGCCGGACCAATGCGATCAGCCGGTCGAACGCCGCCGCGACGTTCTGCTGCAGGAGCTCCACGTCGGCCGCGGCGAACGCAGCCTCGATGTCGTCGGGTGCGGCGTCCGCCTTCGCGACAACGTCCGGCTCTCGTGCGGTCGCGCGAGAGAGGAACGCGATCTGGCGCACCGCACCCTTGGCTTCCGCGTGATTGGGATTGGCATCGAGGATCGCCTGGTATGCGGTAAGTGCGGCGTCGAAGTCACCGGCGTCGAGATGCTCACGGGCCTGCGCCAATTCGGGATCGACGTGTTCCGGCTCTTCGGCGTCCCCTGTGCCACTGAGCTTTCCGGCGGTCGCGTTGAGCAGCGAGTCGAGCCATCCGCGCAGTTGGTCGGGCGGTTGCGGGCCCTGAAAACTCGAAATGGGTTGGCCTGCGGCCAACGCCACGACGGTCGGGACCGCCTGCACACCGAAGATCTGCGCCACCCGTGGCGTCGTGTCGACGTTGACGGTGACCAGCGACCACTTGCCGCCATCGCCGGCGGCCAGGTTCGCCAAGGCGTCGCCCAGTTGCACGCTCGCGTCGCTGCGCGGTGACCACAACAGCACGACGACAGGCACCTGATTGGACCGATTTATCACCTCGGCTTCGAAGTTGGCCTCGGTGATTTCCAGACCGCCGGGCGCGCCGGTGCCGTCCCCCGGCGCGCCGCCTTCACTGGGTGGGCGCTGCTTGAGAGCGGAGAGGTCAACCGCGCCGGCGATGGATGGACCGGCGGCAGGACGTGGACGAGTCACGCCGTCAAGTCTGTCACGTCGTTTCCGGTATCGATCGGCCTGGTTGCAGGACCCCGGCAGAGGCGCTCGCTGCACCGATTCGGCCGGTCCGATCCGCCCATGAGAGGAAGATCACACTGCAAAGCGGCACGATGCTCGCCAGCAACGCCAGCAACCACGTACCGGCGCTCCACTTGGCGGCGATCCCGACAAGAAGAGCGGTCAGCACGAAGGCGATGAAGATCAGCCCGTGTGTCATGCCGAACACCTGCACCCCGATCTCGGTGCGCGGGCTGCCCAGGTACTTGAAATACATTCCGACCAGCAGGCCGACCCAACTGACAGCCTCGGCCAGAGCCACCACACGGAACCAGCCGGCAGAACTGCGGAGATCGACGGCGCTTGTCATGGGCGCCATTGTGCCCGAATCTCGGACCCATTACTACAAAGCGTCGTAGACGCTCAGCCGGCACGCAGGATCAGCGCGTCGCCTTGTCCACCCGCCCCGCACAGCGCGGCAACGCCATAGCCGGATCCGCGTCGCGCCAGCTCAAGGGCCACATGCAGGGTGATGCGCGCACCCGACATCCCGATCGGGTGCCCGACCGCGATCGCCCCGCCGTTGACGTTCACCTTGTCGGGGTCGACGCCGAGCTCCTTCGTCGAGGCCAGCGCAACCGCGGCAAACGCCTCGTTGATCTCGATGACGTCGAGCTGGTCGGCCGTGATGCCTTCGCGCGCGATGGCTTTCTTGATGGCGTTCGCCGGCTGCGACTGCAGGGTGGAATCGGGCCCTGCGACCACCCCGTGAGCACCGATCTCGACGAGCCAGTTCAGCCCGAGCTCCTTCGCCTTGTCCTTGTTCATCACGACCACCGCCGCGGCTCCGTCGGAGATCTGCGACGCCGAGCCTGCGGTGATGGTGCCGTCCTTGCGGAATGCCGGCTTCAGGCCTGCCAGCGACTCTGCGGTGGTGTTGGCGCGTATGCCCTCGTCCTCGGTGAACTCCAGTGGGTCGCCCTTGCGCTGCGGGATCTGCACCGGCACCACCTCGTCGGCGAAGACGCCGTCTTTCCATGCGGCGGCGGCCTTTTGGTGCGAGCGCGCCGCATACTCGTCCTGCTCGGCGCGGGTGAACCGATCCTGATCATTGCGCTGCTCGGTCAGCGCACCCATCGGCTGGTCGGTGAACACGTCGTGCAGGCCGTCATAGGCCATGTGGTCGAGCACGGTGACATCGCCGTACTTGTAGCCCGCCCGGCTGTTCGTCAGCAGGTGCGGCGCCTGCGTCATCGACTCCTGCCCGCCGGCGACGACGACGTCGAACTCGCCGGCGCGGATCAGCTGATCGGCAAGAGCAATGGCGTCGATCCCGGACAGACACATCTTGTTGATCGTGAGTGCGGGCACATCCCAGCCGATGCCGGCGGCGACCGCGGACTGACGCGCAGGCATCTGGCCTGCGCCCGCGGTCAGGACCTGACCCATGATCACGTATTCGACGGCCGATGCAGGCACGCCCGCCTTCTCCAACGCACCGGAGATGGCGATCGCGCCTAGATCGCTGCCCGAGAAGTCCTTCAGCGAACCCATCAACTTTCCGATCGGAGTCCGAGCTCCAGCAACGATCACCGACGTCGTCATATCTACCTCCAGAAACGATCAAGAAGAGCCTGTCCGCGAGATCGGAGAGGCGCGATCTTTCCCGTCAGGTTACCGTTACGTTATGTCCACGGAGCAAGTCGACGCCCGCCCCGTGCTGGCCAGCGCCTTGGTGACGGCAATCGACCATGTCGGCATCGCGGTTGCCGACCTCGACGCGACGATCAAGTGGTATCACGACCATCTCGGCATGATCGTGCTGCACGAAGAGGTCAACGAGGAACAGGGCGTCCGCGAGGCAATGCTGTCGGTGCGCGGTGCGCCGGTGGGCAGCGCCCAGATCCAGCTGATGGCTCCGCTCGACGAGACCTGCACGATCGCCAAGTTCCTCGACAAGCGTGGCCCGGGCCTGCAGCAGCTGGCCTACCGGGTGAGCGACATCGACGCACTCAGCGAGCGGCTGCGGGAACAGGGCGTCAGGCTGCTCTACGACGCGCCTCGGCGCGGCACCGCGGACTCCCGCATCAACTTCATTCACCCCAAGGATGCCGGCGGCGTGCTCATCGAGCTCGTCCAGCCTGCCGCCGAGCACTGATCCCGCTACGACCACTTCCTCGTCGGGCTTCGCGTAGCGCGGTGCTGCCAGCACGGCGTGTGCCAGTGCCGTCGGTCTTCGACCGCGTCCTCACCGAGATCGGTTGGCCAAACCACTAAATGCGCTGTGCCGGGCCGGATCTCGTGGTCGCAGCCTGGGCACCGATAGGTCTTGGTGGCTCGCGACGCGGCGATCGGCCAAACTTCGTAGTCATAGCCGTCGGGCCCCGTCTCGATACGCCGAGGCGACGGCAGCGGCGCTCGCGACGGCTGCCGTCGCGCTGTTACCCGACGCCTGGCCACAGGACCAGTCTAGGCGCTCAGAACAGCCGGAACTCCGAGCTGTCCATCCCCCGCATCTGGTCGTAGTCCAAAGTCACGCAACGTATCCCGCGGTCGGTCGCCAGCGTGCGGGCCTGCGGCTTGATCTGCTGCGCGGCGAAGACGCCGCTGACGGGCGCCAGCACGCTGTCGCGGTTCAGCAGTTCCAGATATCGGGTGAGCTGCTCGACGCCGTCGATCTCGCCGCGCCGCTTGATCTCGACGGCTACCGACCGTCCCCGCTCGTCGCGGCACAGCAGGTCCACCGGTCCGATCGGAGTCATGTATTCGCGGCGCACCAGGGTGTACCCGGCCCCGAGCAGCTCGACGTGCTCGGCCAGCAACGCCTGTAGATGCGCCTCGACACCGTCCTTGACCAATCCGGGATCTACACCGAGGTCATGGCTCGATTCGTGCTCGATCTCCTCGACGGTGATCCGCAGCTGCTCGCCGGCCTTGTTCTCGACGACCCAGACCGGCAGCGGGCCGCTCAGGTCCTCTGTCAACCAGCAGGGTGGAGACATCCAGTTCAGCGGTTTGTATGCGCGGTCGTCGGCGTGCACACTGACCGACCCGTCGGCCTTGATCAGCAGCAGCCGACGGGCCGTCGGGAGGTGCGCCGTCAGGCGTCCCACGTAGTCGACGGTGCACTGGGCGATGACGAGACGCACCCGAACACCTTATGCAGGGCCGGAGGCAAATTAGGCTGAGGGCACGATGACGGCCAACAAGACCCTGGAGCAGCGACTCGGTCGTGTGCTGGAGCGGGTGACGAGCCAGAGCAGCCGTGTGCCCGCGACACCCGAGTACGGCTCGTGGGTACTGGGTCGGGTGTCGGAGAGCCAACGCCGTCGGCGGGTGCGTATTCAAGTCATCCTGACGACGTTCGTCATCGTTGCGAACCTCATCGGCATCGGCGTGGCCGCGCTCGTCGTCATGGTCGCGTTCCCGACTCCGAGTGTGTTCGAACCATCGGTTCGGTGGATCACGTTCATCGCGGTGCCCGTTTATATCGCGGCCGCGCTCGTCGTCGGTGTGTTCTGGGCGACTCGCCGGGTTATCACGAACGTGCGCTGGGCCATTGAGGAACGAACTCCGACGCGCGAAGACCAACGCAACACGTTCTTTGCGCCGTGGCGGCTGACCCGCGTGCTGCTGATCCTGTGGGGCATCGGGACAGTCGTGCTCACTACGTTGTACGCAACCGTTGACACCAACTTCATCCCAAAGTGGTTGCTCGGCATCAGCTTTCCCGGCATCGTCGTCTCGGCGAGCTGTTATCTCTTCACGGAGTTCGCACTACGTCCGGTTGCCGCGCAAGCGCTCGAGGCGGGAAAGCCGCCGCGTCGGTTCGGCGAAGGACTCATGGGCCGCACGATGCTCGTCTGGGCGCTTGGATCGGGTGTGCCGGTGCTCGGCATCTTCCTGGCCGCGGCCATCACATTGATGCTGCAGAACGTCACGCCGACCCAGTTCACGGTGGCGGTGATGATTCTCGCCTTGTTCGCATTGTTGTTCGGCGCCATCTTGATGTGGATTCTGTCGTGGCTGACCGTCACACCCGTCCGCGTTGTCCGGTCCGCCCTCAACCGCGTCGAGGAGGGTGACCTCGATACCAACGTCGTCGTTTTCGACGGGACCGAACTCGGCCAGTTGCAGCGCGGCTTCAACTCGATGGTCGCCGGTCTGCGCGAACGCGAACGTGTTCGCGATCTCTTCGGCCGCCACGTCGGCCGCGAGGTGGCCGCGGCGGCGGAGAAGGAACGGCCCAAGCTCGGCGGCGAGGAGCGCCACGTCGCGGTGATCTTCGTCGACATCATCGGCTCCACGGAGCTGGTGACCGGCAGGCGGGCCACCGAGGTGGTCGACCTCCTCAATCGGTTCTTCGCGGTGATCGTCGACGAGGTGGACCGCCACCACGGGTTCGTCAACAAGTTCGAGGGCGACGCGGCGCTGGCCGTGTTCGGCGCGCCGATCCACCTCGACTGCCCCGAGGACGAGGCGCTGGCCGCGGCACGCGCGATCGCCCGCCGGATCCGCGACGAGGCGCCGGAATGCGAGGCAGGTATCGGCGTGGCGTCGGGTGAGGCGGTGGCCGGGAATGTCGGTGCACGAGAGCGCTTCGAGTACACCGTGATCGGCGAACCCGTCAACGAGGCAGCGCGGCTGTGCGAGCTGGCCAAGTCAAAACCAGGCCGCCTGCTTGCGTCGTCGAATGCGGTGAACAACGCCACCGAACGCGAACGTGCTCGGTGGACGCTCGGCGACACCGTGACCCTCCGGGGACACGACGAGCCGACCACACTGGCGCTACCCGTCTAACCCTCAGGGACACTGCCCGTTGTCCACACATTCCGGGGCAGATGAGGCCTTGAGCGATGGGGTCGCCTCAGCGGTCGCCAGCGTGGCCGGTGGCGGCCCCGCTGTCGCGGTCGCCCCCATGGTCATCGCGGTCGGATTGACCGACATCGCGGGCACCGTGGGTGACGTGTACTCGCCCACGGTCGACGAGTCACCTGAGCCGCCTGCGACGTTGTCGGCGGCGGTGGTGACTCCGAGGTTCACCAAGAGCGCGACTCCGATGGCCGTCATTCCGGCCAGCGCTGCAATTCGCTTGGTACGTGCGCCACTCATTCGACGCTCCTCCTTCACGGTCGACCAGCAACTACTCAACCGCCGTATGGATATGCGCGACATTGCGCCGACAACTGGCGCGGCGGGTGCACGTTGTGAACCTCCACATCCCGTCTTACGCGCGCAGTAGCTGATGAGCAACGGTTCCAATCGAGGTATACGAAAACGGGAAGCAGACCAACAGGGGGCAATGGCGGCTGTAACTAGTTGTGAAATAACTGGATTCGTCCTGTCTGACAGCGTAAAGCGTGCCGACGGGACCGCTGGGTCACACGATCCCCGCAGTGAACGCCGACAATAGTCACGGCTGCTGGAAACGCCTGTGTAACAACGCAGGAACCATCATGGATCATGGGTTCAATTGCAGCACAGGAGCGTCGGCGGATACTGTGGTGGAGTCTGTGCGGGTCGGCGATCGTATCTGCGGCAGTTGCTGCGGTCCTAGTCGCTGCAGGTCCGGCACAGGCTGCGTCGTCACCGACGGTGGTCGGACAGAAGTATTCCGATGCGAAGGGCGCGCTCGCGGGTGCGGGCTACAGCGTGGTGGTGTCGACCACCGTCGGCGACCAGCTGGCGCGAGACGAGTGCGTTGTCACGCACCAACAAGACCGAACGGTCCCGCCGCCCGAGAACACCAGTGCTTCGGCGACGAAGCAAACGCTGCTCTCGCTGAACTGCGACGCCGCGGTCGCCTCGGCGACCAAACCCGGCAACTCGTTGGCCAGCCCGGCCGGTGCCGCCGCTGCCGCGGCCGCGAAGGCGTCGGCGACCGCAACGCCTGCGCCGTCGCCGTCCGCGCAGCACTGAATGTGCGCGCCCCGCCCTACTTGAGGGCCTTCAGAATCTCTTCGGCGAGAGGTGCGGCAGACGCGGGGTTCTGGCCGGTGAAGAGATTGCGGTCGACGACGGCATAGGGCTGCCATATCTCGCCGCGGGTGAAGTCGACTCCGAGCTTGACCAGTTCGTCCTCGACCGTCCAGAAGGCCCTTCACGCAGTCCGACAGCGCCTTCTTCGTCGTTGGTGAATGCGGTGACGCGGTAGCCGCGAAGGGTGAAACGCCGCCGCGTCGGGTGGCCAGGATGGGCAACCGGTGCATGGCACACGATGGCAAGGGGCTTCCCGGATGCAAGTGCGGCGATCAGCAGCTTGCCCGAGTCGGCGTCCTTCCACCGGTCCTCCATCGGACCGTGGCCGCCCGGGTAGTAAACAGCGTCGTAATCGTCCAGGCGCGCGTCGGCCAGTTCGATCGGCCTTCGGAGATCCTCGGCAGAGCACAGCGTCTCCTCGAGGTCAATGGCGATCTGAGCACTTCCGGCCATCGCTCGTCGTAGGCTCATCACGTCGACGTGGGGCACCACACCGCCCGGCGTGGCGACCACGATTTCCTGGCGGGCGCCGCTGAGTGCGCTGTAGGGAGCGGCGAACTCCTCGGCCCAGTACCCCGTCGGATGTCTGGTGCCGTCCTTGAGTGTCCAGTAACTGGCCCCGGTCACGACGAAGAGAATTCTGGCCATGAGACGATCGCTCCCGTCCGCCCGGGGCGACCCCGAACGGACAAATTTCATGCGGCGTCGCGAACGGCTGCAACGGTCTCACTGGCCGAAACCTCGGCGTCGCCAATGCCTTTCGGATATGAATCAGTTCAGTCCGGCACCGTCAGCCGGCGCTGCCGCGCAGCGGCATCCCACAGCAACTTCACAGCCATCGGTGGTTGGACCACTCGACACCGGCGACGACGATGTCGGTTTTCCGCCAGTGATGTCGATGGCGAGCGTGTAATTGTCGTAGTTGTGCACGAAGACTTCGACCGCTGCTACCGGGCCGTCCAGTCCAAGGACGCCCGGTTCGACGGCTGGTTCGTCACCGCCGTGCTCACCACCAAGATCTACTGCAGGCCCAGCTGCCCGGTCCGGCCGCCGTTCGCCCGCAACGTGCGGTTCTATCCCACCGCGGCGGCCGCGCAGCGTGCCGGCTTCCGAGCCTGCAAGCGATGCCGCCCTGACGCCTCACCGGGCTCACCGGAATGGAATATGCGCGGCGACGTGGTGGCGCGGGCGATGCGGCTGATCGCCGACGGCACCGTCGACCGTGAGGGGGTGACGGGGCTCGCCGCCCAGCGTGGGCTACACCACCCGCCAGCTCGAACGGATGCTGCAGGCCGAGGTCGGCGCGAACCCACTGGCGCTGGCTCGTGCCCAGCGGACACAGACCGCGCGAGTGCTCATCGAGACGACCGACCTGCCTTTCAGCGACGTGGCGTTCGCGGCGGGATTCTCCAGCATCCGACAGTTCAACGACACGGTGCGCGCAGTGTGCGACCTCACCCCGACCGCGTTGCGCCGGCGGGCGCGGACCAAGTTCGGCCGCAGCGCAGCCGTCGTCCGCGGGCACGTTGTCGCTGCGGCTGCCGGTCGCGGACACCGTTCGCCTACGAGGGCCTGTTCGGCCATCTCGCCGCGTCGCGCAGTGCCCGGCGTGCGAGGAGGTGCGCGACGGCGCGTACCGACGGACACTGCGACTGCCGACGGGCAACGGAATCGTCAGTCTCGCACCGGAACCCGACCATGTACGGTGCACGCTGGTGCTGGACGACTTCCGCGATCTCTCCACTGCGATCGCCCGGTGCCGTCGCCTGTTGGACCTCGACGCCGACCCGGAAGCGGTCGTCGACGCGCTTGGCGCCGATCCGCGATCTGAGCGCGCTGGTGGCGAAGGCGCCCGGGCAACGCATACCGCGGACCGTCGACGAAGCCGAACTCGCGCTTCGTGTCGTGCTCGGACAGCAGGTGTCGGTCAAGGCGGCTCGCACCCACGCGTCGCGCATCGTCTCGGCGTACGGCACAGCCAGTGACCGACACCGACGGCGGGCTGACGCATGTCTTTCCCGCCATCGAGCACCTTGCCGAGATCGACCCGGTTCATCTTGGCGTTCCCAAAGTCTCGACAGCGCACCCTGATCGCGCTCATCGGTGCGCTGGCCGAACGGCGACGTTGCTCCTGGATGCCGGCTGCGACTGGAACCGCGCCCGAGAGCAGCTGCTGGCGTTGCCGGGGATCGGACCGTGGACCGCGGAAGTGATCGCGATGCGCGGCCTCGGCGATCCCGATGCGTTTCCTGCCACCGATCTCGGTGTTCGCGCTGGCGGCCAAGCAGGTGGGCCTGCCGGACGGGCCCCCGCGCCATCGATCGAGCACAGCGATCGATGGCGGCCGTGGCGATCGTATGCCACTCAACATCTGTGGACCGCACTCGACCACGCGGTCAACCACTGGCCGCCGAAGGAGAAGTGATGTCAGCTACATGCAATTTCGCACCATCGACAGCCCGGTTGGCCCGCTGACCCTCGCCGGCCGCGGTGGTCGCCTGATGCATCTGCGCATGGTCGACCAGACGTACGAGCCGAGCCACGACGGCTGGGAACGCGACGACGATGGCGTTCCCCGACGCCGTCGAACAGCTCGAGTCGTATTTCGCCGGCGAGCTTTTCGATTTCGACCTGGATCTCGAGCTGGTCGGCACGGCGTTCCAGCGCAGCGTCTGGGCAGGCGCTGCTGACGATTCCGTACGGCGAGACCCGGTCTTACGGCGAGATCGCCGCACAGATCGGCTCGCCCGGAGCCTTCCGCGCTGTCGGACTGGCCAATGGGCACAACCCGATCGGCATCATCGTGCCGTGCCATCGGGTGATCGGCTCGAACGGCAGCCTGACCGGATACGGCGGCGGACTGGATCGTAAGCGCGCTCTGCTCGCACTGGAGAAGAGCCGAAAGCCCGCAGCGCCGACGCTGTTCGACTGATGTTCTGTCCCTAGAAATGCCTTTGCCCCCCAACAGAATTGGGGGGCACAGGTCTTAATGTGTGTTCGGCGGTGTCCTACTTTTCCACCCGGGTTGGGTAGTATCATCGGCGCTGGCAGGCTTAGCTTCCGGGTTCGGGATGGGTCCGGGCGTTTCCCTGTCGCTATGTTCGCCGTAACTTTATTTAGTGTTGTTTGGTGGTGGGGTGTGTTCGGTGGTGGGGCCGTGGTTGTTGTGTGTGTGGTTGGTGTGGTTGCGGTTGTGGGTAAGTTTTCGGCCGGTTAGTGCCAGTTCCCTGAGCGCATTGCTGCGTGTGTAGGTCTGGTCTATTGATCCCGTGGTCTGCGGGGGGCCTTATCCCACTTAATGGGTGAGAAGCCTGGTCTTGGAGGGGGTTTCCCGCTTAGATGCTTTCAGCGGTTATCCTGTCCGAACGTGGCTATCCAGCGGTGCCCCTGGTGGGACAACTGGTGGACCAGAGGTTCGTCCGTCCCGGTCCTCTCGTACTAGGGACAGGTTTCCTCAAGCTTCTGACGCGCGCGGCGGATAGAGACCGAACTGTCTCACGACGTTCTAAACCCAGCTCGCGTGCCGCTTTAATGGGCGAACAGCCCAACCCTTGGGACCTGCTCCAGCCCCAGGATGCGACGAGCCGACATCGAGGTGCCAAACCATCCCGTCGATATGGACTCTTGGGGAAGATCAGCCTGTTATCCCCGGGGTACCTTTTATCCGTTGAGCGACACCCCTTCCACTCGGGGGTGCCGGATCACTAGTCCCGACTTTCGTCCCTGCTTGACATGTCCGTCTCGCAGTCAAGCTCCCTTGTGCACTTACACTCAACACCTGATTGCCGTCCAGGTTGAGGGAACCTTTGGGCGCCTCCGTTACATTTTGGGAGGCAACCGCCCCAGTTAAACTACCCACCAGGCACTGTCCCTGAACCGGATAGACGGTTCGAGGTTAGAGGCCCAATACGATCAGAGTGGTATTTCAACAATGACTCCACAACCACTGGCGTGACTGCTTCACAGTCTCCCACCTATCCTACACAAACCGTATCGAACTCCAATACCAAGTTGTAGTGAAGGTCCCGGGGTCTTTTCGTCCTGCCGCGCGTAACGAGCATCTTTACTCGTAGTGCAATTTCGCCGAGTCTATGGTTGAGACAGCTGAGAAGTCGTTACGCCATTCGTGCAGGTCGGAACTTACCCGACAAGGA
Organism: uncultured Actinomycetota bacterium; assembly: GCA_963813275.1. Lineage (GTDB taxonomy): Bacteria > Actinomycetota > Actinomycetes > Mycobacteriales > Mycobacteriaceae > Mycobacterium. The sequence continues at coordinate 3,386,345 of CAWEYH010000014.1, forward strand.
ATTTCGCTACCTTAGGATGGTTATAGTTACCACCGCCGTTTACTGGGGCTTAAATTCTCCGCTTCACCCCTGACGGGTTAACGGGTCCTCTTAACCTTCCAGCACCGGGCAGGCGTCAGTCCGTATACATCGTCTTGCGACTTCGCACGGACCTGTGTTTTTAGTAAACAGTCGCTTCTCACTGGTTTGTGCCACCCCTCACCGCTGCCCACCGCGAAGGTGTTGACGGTGCGGGGTCCCCCTTCTCCCGAAGTTACGGGGGCATTTTGCCGAGTTCCTTAACCATAGTTCACTCGTACGCCTCGGTATTCTCTACCTGACCACCTGTGTCGGTTTGGGGTACGGGCCGTGTGTGTACTCGCTAGAGGCTTTTCTTGGCAGCATAGGATCACCGAATTCACCTCACTCGGCTATGCATCACCTCTCAGGACATGTGACATCCGGATTTGCCTAGATGTCGTCCTACCGGTTTGCCCCAGTATTACCACTGACTGGTACGGCTACCTTCCTGCGTCACCCCATCGCTTGACTACTACCACCGAAGGTCCCACGCAGCCAGAACCCCGTCTCTCCCCGAAGGGATCGGATCGGTGCATCGTTTGGGTGGTTAGTACCGGTGATTCATCACGGACGCGCACACACGGGTACGGGAATATCAACCCGTTGTCCATCGACTACGCCTGTCGGCCTCGCCTTAGGTCCCGACTCACCCTGGGCGGACTGGCCTGGCCCAGGAACCCTTGGTCTTTCGGCGGGCAAGGTTCTCACTTGCCTTATCGCTACTCATGCCTGCATTCTCACTCCCACACCCTCCACCACTCGATCACTCGGTGGCTTCACCGGATGCAGGACGCTCCCCTACCCAACAACCCCCGAAGGGTTGTTGCCGCGGCTTCGGCGGTGTGCTTGAGCCCCGCTACATTATCGGCGCACAATCACTTGACCAGTGAGCTATTACGCACTCTTTCAAGGGTGGCTGCTTCTAAGCCAACCTCCTGGTTGTCTTCGCGACTGCACATCCTTTTCCACTTAGCACACGCTTAGGGGCCTTAGCCGGCGATCTGGGCTGTTTCCCTCTCGACGCACGGAGCTTATCCCCCGCCGTCTCACTGCCACGCTTTTGTCTTACCGGCATTCGGAGTTTGGCTGACGTCAGTAACCTAGTAGGGCCCATCGGCCATCCAGTAGCTCTACCTCCGGCAAGAAACACGCAACGCTGCACCTAAATGCATTTCGGGGAGAACCAGCTATCACGGAGTTTGATTGGCCTTTCACCCCTACCCACAACTCATCCCCTCAGTCTTCAACCTAAGTGGGTTCGGGCCTCCACAACATCTTACTGCTGCTTCACCCTGGCCATGGGTAGATCACTCCGCTTCGGGTCCAGAACACACCACTACACCCCTTGACGGGGATACGCCCTATTCAGACTCGCTTTCGCTGCGGCTACCCCACCCGGGTTAACCTCGCGACATGTCCCTGACTCGCAGGCTCATTCTTCAAAAGGCACGCCATCACCCCACCACAAGGGAGGGCTCTGACGGATTGTAGGCACACGGTTTCAGGTACTCTTTCACTCCCCTCCCGGGGTACTTTTCACCATTCCCTCACGGTACTAATCCGCTATCGGTCACTGAGAAGTATTCAGGCTTACCGGGTGGTCCCGGCAGATTCACAGCAGATTCCACGGGCCCGCTGCTACTCGGGGACAGTTTGCACGAAAGCCGCGACGTTTTCGGTTACGGGGCTCTCACCCTCTACGGCAGACCATCCCAGGCCACTTCACCTAACACCACGGTTTATCACTTTCGCCCTCCTCGGCGGAGGAGAGAAGAAACGCCCCACAACACCGAACACACAACCCCCGCCGGGTATCACATGCATCCGGTTTAGCCATCCTCCGCTTTCGCTCGCCACTACTCACGGAATCACAATTGTTTTCTCTTCCTACGGGTACTGAGATGTTTCACTTCCCCGCGTTACCCCCCACCGGCTATAGATTCAGCCAGCAGGTGACACGACATCACTCGCGCCGGGTTTCCCCATTCGGACATCCTCGGATCCACGCTCGGTTGACAGCTCCCCGAGGCATATCGCAGCCTCCCACGTCCTTCATCGGCTCTCAGTGCCAAGGCATCCACCATGCGCCCTTACACACTTACAACACAAAAAACCAAAAAGATCAGTCTCTTCACAAAGAAGAAACTCTGAGTTAAAAAACTCTGAAATTGCACATCCACACACAAAAACACCAACCCCCACCAGGGAGCCGGCGCCACCATTGCGTGTCAGATGCTCGCAACCACTATCCACAAATCAAACACCACACCCCACCACCAAAGATCGGGGCGACAACCAACCGCACTCCACACCGGGAGCCGACCCAAAACTCAGGTCACAACACCTCCGGTTTCCCACAATCAGGACGAAGAGGTGACGGGCCTGTTGCCTCAAAGCCCAATAGTGTGTCTGGTAAGTAATCGTCGGCCCCAAAACCCGTCAGCGACCGAACACGTTTGTTGTTGCACCCGAACCACACCCACTACAGGTGCGGTCCATCTCACGAATCGCCCAGATCACCGAACCCCCACACGATGTGGGCGGGCCTGGGTCTCGTGGTGCTCCTTAGAAAGGAGGTGATCCAGCCGCACCTTCCGGTACGGCTACCTTGTTACGACTTCGTCCCAATCGCCGATCCCACCTTCGACGGCTCCCTCCCCAAGGGGTTAGGCCACCGGCTTCGGGTGTTACCGACTTTCATGACGTGACGGGCGGTGTGTACAAGGCCCGGGAACGTATTCACCGCAGCGTTGCTGATCTGCGATTACTAGCGACTCCGACTTCACGGGGTCGAGTTGCAGACCCCGATCCGAACTGAGACCGGCTTTAACAAGGATTCGCTCCACCTCACGGCATCGCAGCCCTTTGTACCGGCCATTGTAGCATGTGTGAAGCCCTGGACATAAGGGGCATGATGACTTGACGTCATCCCCACCTTCCTCCGAGTTGACCCCGGCAGTCTCTCACGAGTCCCCGCCATAACGCGCTGGCAACATGAGACAAGGGTTGCGCTCGTTGCGGGACTTAACCCAACATCTCACGACACGAGCTGACGACAGCCATGCACCACCTGCACACAGACCACAAGGGAACCGACATCTCTGCCGGCGTCCTGTGCATGTCAAACCCAGGTAAGGTTCTTCGCGTTGCATCGAATTAATCCACATGCTCCGCCGCTTGTGCGGGCCCCCGTCAATTTCTTTGAGTTTTAGCCTTGCGGCCGTACTCCCCAGGCGGGGTACTTAATGCGTTAGCTACGGCACGGATCCCAAGGAAGGAAACCCACACCTAGTACCCACCGTTTACGGCGTGGACTACCAGGGTATCTAATCCTGTTCGCTCCCCACGCTTTCGCTCCTCAGCGTCAGTTACTGCCCAGAGACCCGCCTTCGCCACCGGTGTTCCTCCTGATATCTGCGCATTCCACCGCTACACCAGGAATTCCAGTCTCCCCTGCAGTACTCCAGTCTGCCCGTATCGCCCGCACGCCGAGGGTTAAGCCCCCGGTTTTCACGAACAACGCGACAAACCACCTACGAGCTCTTTACGCCCAGTAATTCCGGACAACGCTCGCACCCTACGTATTACCGCGGCTGCTGGCACGTAGTTGGCCGGTGCTTCTTCTACAGGTACCGTCACTCGACGCTTCGTCCCTGTTGAAAGAGGTTTACAACCCGAAGGCCGTCATCCCTCACGCGGCGTCGCTGCATCAGGCTTGCGCCCATTGTGCAATATTCCCCACTGCTGCCTCCCGTAGGAGTCTGGGCCGTATCTCAGTCCCAGTGTGGCCGGACACCCTCTCAGGCCGGCTACCCGTCGTCGCCTTGGTAGGCCATCACCCCACCAACAAGCTGATAGGCCGCGGGCCCATCCCACACCGCAAAAGCTTTCCCCCACCAGGCCATGCGACCAGCAAGGTCATATTCGGTATTAGACCCAGTTTCCCAGGCTTATCCCAAAGTGCAGGGCAGATCACCCACGTGTTACTCACCCGTTCGCCACTCGAGTACCCCGAAGGGCCTTTCCGTTCGACTTGCATGTGTTAAGCACGCCGCCAGCGTTCGTCCTGAGCCAGAATCAAACTCTCCAAACAAAAACCCCAGCGAAAAACCCGGCAGAATTCGACATCAGAGAAAACCTGACATCAAGTCAGCAAAAACTGACAATAAAAAACACCACACCCAAGCACGGGGCGCCAAAAGTGTGGCAAAAAACAAAAAACAACAAACAAAAACCACCAAACACACTATTGAGTTCTCAAACAACACACCCATTCGAGGGCAACCCTGCCACTGTACTCCACAAGGTCAAAGACGTCAAACCCCGTCCGCCAGCACGCGACTGGGGCCGTTGGGCTCTTTAGATCAGAGTACGCCTTTGTAGGCCGAAGCCCCAAAAGATATTCGTCGACCAGCCGTCGGGCGGCGAGCGGCTATATGACCCGCTCGATCTCGGCGCCGAGGCTGACCAGGTTCTCGACGAACAGCGGATAACCCCGGTCGATGTGGAACACGTCGTGGACCTCGGTGTCGCCGTCGGCGACCAGCCCGGCCAGCACCAGGCCCGCGCCGGCGCGGATGTCCGACGACCACACCGGCGCGCTCGACAGCTGAGGAAGACCGCGTACCACCGCGTGGTGGCCATCGGTCCTCGCGTCGGCGCCGAGCCGGATCATCTCCTCGACGAAGCGGAACCGCGCCTCGAAGACGTTCTCGGTGATCATCGACGTGCCGTCGGCGATGGAAGCCAGCGCGATCGCCATCGGCTGCAGATCGGTCGGGAAACCGGGGAACGGCAGGGTGGCGACGTTGATCGCCTTCGGCCGCTCGTACTGCACGACACGAAAGCCGTCGTCGGTCTGCGTGACGGTGGCGCCGGCGTCGTGCAGCTTGTGCAGGACAACCTGAAGGTGCTGGGGATCAACACCCGTGACCGAGATGTCGCCCCGGGTCATCGCCGCAGCGATCCCCCACGTGGCGGCGACGATCCGGTCGCCGATCACCCGGTGCTCCGTGGGGTGCAGCCGGTCGACGCCGGTGATCGTCATCGTCGGCGAGCCTGCGCCCTCGATCTGGGCACCCATCTGGTTCAGCATCGTGCACAGGTCGACGACGTCCGGTTCGCGCGCGGCGTTGTGAATCGTGGTCACGCCCTCGGCGACCACCGCCGCCATCAAGATGTTCTCCGTCGCACCAACGGACGGGAACTCGAGCTGAATCTCCGCGCCCCGCAAGTGATCTGCTTCGGCGACCACACAGCCGTGCTCGATGTTGCAAGTCGCGCCGAGTTGTCGCAGACCAGCCTGGTGCATATCGAGTGGCCGCGACCCGATCGCGTCGCCGCCGGGCAGGGCGACCTTGGCGCGCTTGCAACGGCCGACCAACGGCCCGAGCACGCAAACAGAAGCCCGGAACTGCCGGACAGCGGCGAAGTCGGCGTCGTACTTGAGTTCGTCGGGCGACGTGATGCGGACCGTGCCGTTCTCCATCTCGACGTTTGCGCCCAGTCCGCGCAAGACCTCGGCCATCAACGGCACGTCGAGAATGTCCGGGCAATTCGTGATCGTGCTGGTGCCCTCGGCCAGCAGCGAGGCCGCCATCAGCTTGAGCACGCTGTTCTTGGCTCCGCCGACGGCGACTTCGCCTGATAACCGATTCCCACCGGTCACCACGAAACGCTCGCTCACGCGGGTTAGTTTAAACAGCGGCACGGGCCGTGTCAGAATCCCCGGCCGCGCCGGCCGGTACCGTTTGCACATGGCTGTACACCTGACTCGCATCTATACCCGGACCGGTGACGACGGGACCACTGGATTGAGCGACTTCAGCAGGGTTTCCAAGAACGATGCGCGACTGGCGGCCTACGCCGACTGCGACGAAACCAATGCCGCCATCGGCGCTGCCGTCGCAATTGGCAACCCCGGTGAGCAGATTCTCAAGGTGCTGAGGCAGATTCAAAACGACCTGTTCGACGCCGGCGCCGATCTGTCCACGCCGGTCGTGGAGAGCCCCGAGCATCCGCCACTGCGAATCACGCAGAGCTACATCGACAGGTTGGAAGCCTGGTGTGACCAATTCAACGAGCCGTTGCCCGCACTGAATTCGTTTGTGCTGCCCGGCGGTACGCCCCTGTCGGCGTTGCTTCATGTGGCACGCACGGTCGCAAGACGGGCGGAGCGATCCGCCTGGCAGGCGGTAGAGGCCCATCCCGACAGCGTCAACGTGTTGCCTGCCAAGTACCTGAACCGGCTCTCCGATCTCCTGTTCATTCTGTGCCGAGTTGCCAATCCCGACGGGGACGTGCTTTGGCAACCCGGCGGTCCCGCAACCGATTAGGCCGTTCGGCGGCGCGCCCGCGGCGACGGACGCGACTCCAGCCAGGACTGAAACGCCGTCAGCGCACCCCGGTCCAGCGCCACTTCATAGCCCCGCTTTCGCTCGGGGCTGGTATCCCGCAGTTCGAGAATCAGGATCGCGTCGGTCATGATGTCGAACTCGTCGCCGCGGGGTGAGCGTCTCGACACGATTTCAAGGCCTCGACGGCTCAGCCGGCGATCGGGCCACCACCGCAGACTGGACAACCGGTAGAAGCCGGCTTCGCCACCGCGGTAACGCATCACGCCGTGCCGCCAGCCTTGGCCGCCGACGGCCGGATAGTCACGCAGAATCGCCGCGGTGCCTCCGACCTGACGCAGTTTCCAGAGTCGATAACTGAGTGCGACAACGACGAGCAACAGCACACCGACCAGCGCGGCCATGATCATCATGGACACGCTCATCGGCAGCTCTAATCGATCTGACCCAGGGCGCGCAGCCTGGCTCGGCCCCTCGCGGCGGTCGCTTCGTCGTCGGACTCGGAGTCGCGTTTCGCCGCATCGGCGTCGATCTCGGACTCGAGTTCAGCCGATTCCGCCAGAATGATCACGCCTTCGTCGGTCACCGACATGAAACCGCCGTCAACGGCGACGCGCAGGTCGTCTTCGCCCTCGCGCTCGACCCGAACCATGGCGTCGTCGACCAGCTGCGCCACCAACGGAATATGACGCGGCAGGATGCCGATCTCACCAGCGGTGGTTCGGGTGAACACGAAAGTGGCCTTTCCAGACCAGATTTCGCGCTCTACAGCGACGATATCGACGTCAAGATCAGCCATGTCTATTCGCTCTTGTCTTTGCCCTCGTCCTTGGCGGCGTCGTCGTCGGACTCACCCTTGTCTTCGTCAGACACCGGAGCGCCGTCGCTTCCGCCGTCCTCCATCTTGGCGCCGAGGCTTTCGGCCTTCCGCTGCAGATCCTCGAGGCCGCCGATGAGGAAGAACGCCTGCTCGGGCAGGTGGTCGAAGTCGCCCTTGGACAGCTTGTCGAACGCCTCGATGGTCTCCTTGAGAGGCACTGTCGAGCCGGGCTGACCGGTGAACTGCTCGGCCGCCATCATGTTCTGCGACAGGAATCGCTCGATGCGCCTGGCCCGCTGCACCAACTGCTTGTCCTCCTCGGCCAGTTCGTCGATGCCGAGAATGGCGATGATGTCCTGAAGGTCCTTGTACCGCTGCAGGATTCGGATGACTTCCTGCGCAACGCGGTAGTGCTCGTCACCGACGACGCTCGGGTCAAGGATGGTCGAGCTGGAGGCCAGCGGATCCACCGCCGGGAAGATGCCCTTGGAGAACACCGATCGGCTCAGCTCGGTGGTGGCGTCCAGGTGCGCGAACGTTGTGGCAGGCGCCGGGTCGGTGTAGTCGTCGGCTGGCACGTACACGGCCTGCATCGAGGTGATGGAGTGGCCACGGGTCGACGTGATGCGCTCCTGCAGCTCGCCCATCTCGTCGGCCAGCGTCGGCTGGTAACCCACAGCAGAGGGCATGCGGCCCAGAAGTGTGGACACCTCGGATCCTGCCTGGGTGAACCGGAAGATGTTGTCAATGAACAGAAGCACGTCTTGCTCCTGCTCGTCGCGGAAGAACTCGGCCATCGTCAGCGCCGACAGCGCGACCCGCATACGGGTGCCGGGCGGCTCGTCCATCTGGCCGAACACCAACGCGGTGTCCTTGAGCACGTCTGCGTCGGCAAGCTCGACCCACAGGTCGTTGCCCTCGCGTGTGCGCTCCCCGACCCCGGCGAACACCGACGTGCCGCCGAAGTTACGGGCGATGCGGTTGATCATCTCCTGGATCAACACGGTCTTACCCACGCCTGCGCCGCCGAACAGCGCGATCTTGCCGCCACGGACGTAGGGGGTGAGCAGGTCGACGACCTTGAGGCCGGTCTCCAGCATCTCCGTGCGGGGTTCCAGCTGGTCGAAGGCCGGCGGCTTGCGGTGGATCGACCAGCGCTCGAAGTCCTTGCCGTAGCCGGGATCATCGAGGCAGTCGCCGAGAGCGTTGAACACGTGGCCCTTGACGCCGTCGCCGACGGGTACCGAGATCGAGCTGCCGGTGTCGATCACCTCGACGCCTCGAACCAGACCGTCGGTGGGCTGCAGGGAGATGCAGCGCACCAGGTTGTCGCCGAGATGCTGGGCGACCTCCAGCGTCAGGGTCTTCGCGAGATCCTTGTAGTCGATCTCGGCGTGCAGCGCGTTGAACAACTCCGGCACGGAGCCGCGAGGGAACTCGACGTCGACGACGGGACCGGTCACGCGGACGACGCGGCCAGCGGTATCGGTGCTGGTCTCTTTTTCAGCAGTAGCAGTCATGTCTTTTCGCTTCCTAAGGGCTACTTGTTGGCGGCGTCCGCGAGCGCATTCGCGCCACCGACGATTTCGCTGATTTCCTGAGTGATCTGGGACTGTCGTTCGCGGTTCGCCATCAGGGTCAGGTCCTTGATGAGGTCGTCGGCATTGTCCGTCGCCGACTTCATCGCGCGCCGGCGCGACGCCGACTCCGACGCCGCCGACTCGAGCAGCGCGGCGAAGATACGGGTGGACACATACCGCGGCAGCAGCGCTCCGAACAGGGTTTCGGCGTCCGGCTCGAAGGAGAACAGGTTACGGGGACCGGTGTCCTCTTCGCTGTACTCCACCACCATCGGAGCGATCCGGCGGGCGACGGTCGACTGCGACAGCATCGAGTTGAACTCCGTGAACACGATGTGCAGCTCGTCGACGCCGAGGACGTTGTCAGCACCCGGATCTTCGCCTTCGTCATCGATGCCGGCCATGAAGGCGCCAACCAATGTCGAGGCGATCTCTTGCGCGTTCTCGTATTCCGGCCGCTCCGAGAACCCGGTCCATGACTCGGTCACGTCCCAGTTGCGGAAGCTGTAGTAACCGAGAGCTTTTCGACCCACCACGTACAGCACTGGTTGCTTGCCCTCTTCACGCAGCAGGGAGAACAGCTCCTCGGACCGCCGGAACACGTTGGCGTTGTACGCGCCACAGAGCCCGCGATCCGATGACACCACGAGCACACCTGCCCGCCGCGGATTTTCGCGTTCGACGAGCAACGGGTGGTCCAGCGCGCTGGCGCTCGCGAGCTCGGTGAGCATGTGGGTGATCTCGCGGTCATATGGCCGAGCCGCCTGGACTCGGGCCTGTGCCTTGGCGATTCGCGAGGTTGCGATCAGCTCCTGGGCCTTGGTGATCTTCTTGATCGACCCGGCGGAGCGGATGCGGCCGCGCAGTTCGCGCAGTGTGGCAGCCATTAGCTCTCCGGCCTACTTCTTCTTCGGCTTCGGCTTGCGGACCTTCACCGATTCCTTCTCGACATCGGCTTCGTCCATTGCTTCAGCATGCTCGTCGGGAACGACCGAGCTGCCGTCGGTGGTGTCGAAGCCCTTCTTGAATTCGTTGACCACTTTCTCGAGCTTTTCTTCGAGCTCCTCGGAGAGCTTCTTGCTCTCCCGGATCTCTTTGAGGATCCCCTCCTGAGAGCCCTTGACGTGCTCGAGGAACTCCCGCTCGAACTTCTGCACATCCTCAACGGGCACCGAATCGAGGTGGCCCCTCGTACCCAGGAAGATCGCGACGACCTGCTCCTCGACCGGCATCGGGCTGTTCTGCGGTTGCTTGAGCAACTCGACGAGCCGAGCGCCGCGATCCAGCTGCGCCTTGGATGTTTCGTCGAGGTCCGAGGCGAATGCCGCGAACGATTCGAGCTCGCGATACTGCGAGAGATCCAGTCGCAGCGACCCGGCGACCTCTTTCATCGCCTTGATCTGAGCGGCACCGCCGACGCGAGACACCGAAACGCCGACGTTGATGGCCGGCCGCACACCCTGGTTGAACAGGTCGGTCTCCAGGAAGCACTGACCGTCGGTGATCGAGATGACGTTGGTCGGGATGTAGGCCGAGATGTCGTTGGCCTTGGTCTCGATGATCGGCAAGCCCGTCAGCGAGCCACCGCCGAGCTCGTCGGACAACTTGGCGCAGCGTTCCAGCAGCCGGGAATGCAGGTAGAACACGTCGCCGGGGTATGCCTCGCGGCCGGGCGGGCGGCGCAGGAGCAGCGAGATGGCACGATATGCCTCCGCCTGCTTGGTCAGGTCGTCGAACACGATCAGCACGTGCTTGCCTTGGTACATCCAGTGCTGGGCAATGGATGAGCCGGTGTACGGCGCAAGCCATTTGAAGCCGGCGGAGTCGGATGCCGGTGAAGCAACGATCGTGGTGTAGTCCATCGCGCCACCCTCTTCGAGGGTTTGACGGACGCTGGCGATGGTGGTGCCCTTCTGGCCGATAGCCACATACACGCAACGGACCTGCTGGTCGGGATCGTCGGTCTCCCAGTTCTGGCGCTGGTTGAGAATGGTGTCGACGCACACCGCGGTCTTGCCGGTCTTGCGGTCACCGATGATCAGCTGGCGCTGGCCGCGACCGATCGGGGTCTGCGAGTCGATCGCCTTGATGCCTGTCTGAAGCGGCTCACTGACGCCTTGTCGCTGCACCACCGACGGCGCCTGCAGTTCCAGGGCGCGTCGCTCACTGGTTTCGACGTCGCCACGGCCGTCGATCGGCTGACCCAATGGGTTGACCACGCGGCCGAGGAAGGCATCGCCTACCGGTACCGACAGCACCTCGCCGGTGCGCTTGACCTGCTGGCCCTGTTCGATCTTCTCGAAGTCGCCGAGAATCACCGCGCCGATGTTGTGCTCGTCGAGGTTGAGCGCAACTCCGAGCACGCCGCCGGGGAACTCCAGCAGCTCCTGCGTCATCACCGACGGGAGGCCTTCGACGTGCGCGATGCCGTCGCCGGCGTCGATGACGGTGCCGATTTCCTCACGTTCGGTGTCGGCTTCGAAACCGGCGACATACTCCTCGATGGCGCCCTGGATCTCATCCGCCGAGATCGTCAACTCTGCCATGGCTTTTCGTCTTCCTACTTCGTTGTGGGTCTGGTGTTGTCGGGGTTATTCGGGCAAGTGAGTCTCGGCGGATGCCAGCTTGGACGCCAGCGAGCCGTCGATCACCTCGTCGCCAACGGCGATCGCGAGGCCGCCGAGCAACGCAGGATCGATGTCCAGCTGAAGCGACACCGGATGACCGTAGATGCGGGTGAGCAACTCAGTCAGTCGGTTGCTCTGAGCGTCGCTGAGTTCGCTTGCCGCGCTCACGTGCGCGACGACCTCGCCACGTCGGGACACCGCAAGATTCGCCAATTCGCCGACGGCCTCATCAGCGCGCTCGCCGTGCAGCAGTTCGACCGTCTGGCGCAACAGATCCGCGGTGTTCTTGCTCGCCTTGCGCGCAAGCACGTTGTTCAACAGGCTGATTCGGCCGTCCAGCGGGGCGGTGTAATCGCTCAGCAGCGTGATCAGCCGCGGCTCGGAGTCCAAGATGCGACTGAACCTGAACAGCTGGTCCTCCACGTCCTCGATCTGGCCGTCGGCTTCGGCGCGCACCAGCAGGGCGAGCCTGGCGATGTGTTGGATTCCGCGCGTCAAGTCCGAGGTCGTCGACCAGCGTTGCGACACAGCGGTCTTGAGTATGTCGAGGGCGTCATCGGAAACCTTGCCGGACAGCAGCCGCTCGACGAGGTGGACCCTGGCAGGCGAATCCGCGGAGGGGTCAGCCATATGCCTGCCGAGTACGGGCTCGCGGCGCAACAACTTCACCGTCGACGCCAGGTCGTCGGACATTTTGGTCAGTCCGTCGGTGTCGAGTTCCGCGACGACCCCTTCGAACTTGTCGGCGACTGTGGCCACGGACTGGCGACTGGCGGCACGCAGCTTGGCCGTGGCGGCATCCTGGAAGACCGTGCTCGACGGTGCCATCTCATCAAGCTCGTCGAGGAAGCGCTCTACCGTCGCGGACTGCTCCGCCGGATCGGAGACGAAGTCGCGCACCATATCTCCTGCGCGGTGCACGGACTCGGCGCCCAGACTCTGCCGGAGCTCACGGATGAGCTGCTGGCGCAACAACTGAACCTGTTGAGCGCCTTGGGTTTTGATGCGTTCCAGCTCAGAGTCGGCATGGGCTCGCAGCTGCTCGGCGATCTTCTCCGCATCGTGGCGGGCTTCCTCGACCACCTTCGCCGCCTCGGCCTTGGCCTCTTCCAGCGCCCTGGCGTGCTCCTCGTCGGCGTCGGCGACCTTCTTCTCCGCATCAGCGTGGTCGGCGAGCTGCGTGCGAACGGTCTCCTGCTGGTTCTTCATCATGGTGCGGACCGGCGGCACAACGTATTTCCAGAGCAGGAAGACGATGACCGCGAAACCGACGAGCTGTCCGATGAAGGTCGACATTGGAACTACCGCCCTTGTCCAGTTGGGGCGGGCACCGTACGACTGGTCACCTCGACGCCGAGCACACGGCTCGCAAGGTTCGTCGCCAGGGTCTCCACCGAGGTCTGAAGGTCGGCCGTCACCGCACGCGACTGCTCCGTCAGTTGCTCGCTGGCCTGCTGCAGCACCGACGAAACTTCCGTGTTGGCACGGGTCTTCGCCTCATCGACGATCTTGCGGCCCTCGGCGCGGGCCTCTTCACGAACGTTGGTCGCCTCGCGGCGCGCGGTGGCCATCACCTTCAGGTAATCGGCGTCAGCGGCCGCCCGTAGCTGCGCGGCGCGCCGGTTGTCCTCCGTCGTCTTCTGCACCATGGCTTCGCGCTCGCGCAAAACCTTGGAGATCGGCGGCACAACCCACTTGGCGATCACACCAAGCACGATCAAGAAGATGATCAGCACGAAGAAGAACGTGCCGTTGGGGATCAGAAAGTTGCTCTGCCCGCCGCCTTCTTCCGCTGCCAGGATCGTCAAGCTGACGTCACGCATACCGCGGACTACTTACTTGACCGGCGTGGCGAACACGAACAGCGCCATGAAGGCCAGGTTGATGAAGTAGGCCGCCTCGACCAGACCGACCGTGATGAAGAACGGAGTGAACAGTCGGCCCTGGGCTTCCGGCTGACGGGCGATGCCGGCGATCAACGCGTTACCGGCGATGCCGTCACCGATACCGGCGCCGATGGCGCCGCCCGCCATGATCAGTCCACCGCCAATGAGCGCACCGGCAGCGATAGTGGGATTCATTACTTATCCTCCTTGATAACTGGTAGGTGTCCTACCAGGACGTGGGTCGAGCATGATGCGGGTGCTAGTCATGGTGCTCGTCGAGCTCCATCGACTGGCTGAAGTACAGAATCGTCAGCAGCGCGAAGATGAACGCCTGGATGGCGCCGACGAACAAGTCGAAGCTCTTCCAGATCGCGTTGGGCGCCCACATGATCCACGGCGGGAACAGCGCGATCAGCGCGACCAGGATGCCGCCGGCGAAGATGTTGCCGAAAAGTCGGAGCGACAACGAGATCGGCTTGGCGATCTCCTCGACGAGGTTGATCGGCGCCATCAGCGCGACGTGTCCCTTGAGGAGCTTGATCGGATGGCCCAGCGGGCCGCGGCGCCAGATGCCTGCCGCGTGGTAACAGATGAACACGAACAGTGCGAGCGCCAGCACGAAGTTGATGTCGGACGCCGGCGGCTTGAGCAGTTCGTGGATGGCGCCGTTGGAGTCGGTGTACTGCACCGGCAGCACCGACAGCCAGTTGGCGATCAAAATGAAGACGAACAGCGTGACGGCCAGCGGCAGCACGAACGGCGCGATCTTCATGCCGATCGCCGCCTCGATCTGGTTGCGCAGCTGAACGGTGATCGCTTCCCAGAACAGCTGCACCCCGTTGGGCACGCCGGTCGAAGTCACCTTGGCGCGCAGGAAGAATGCCAGTGCGAGCACGATCACCGCGGCGATCGCGGTGGCCAGCACGGTGTCGGTGTTCACGGTGAGGCCGAACCAGTGGCCTTCCGTGTGGTGGCCGACCTCAATGCCGGATCCGGCGGCGAGGATCGTCTGGGTCATTGCTTCGTGGCCTCCCCTTCGAGTCCGTCACTAAACCCGTCCGTGCTCCTCGCGTCCGCGTCGACTGCCCGCAGCTTCTTCATCACGGGTAGCGCCGTGGCAAGCACCAGAATTACCTGAAACAGCGCCATGCCGAACACCACTCCCAGACCCTGCGGCCGGAAGATGAACGCGATCGTCAGCCCGATGACCGTCATCACCAGGAGCCGGGTGGCGGAGTTGAGCGCCATCTTGCGCTTGAGTGGATGGTCCTGCGCGGTGATGGACTTCACCGACCGCTGCACGAGAATCGCGTTGAGCAAACCGAGCCCGAGGCCGATACCGAAGAAAACTCCGACCATCGGATGGCCCAGCAGCGCGGCGGCCAGCGTCACGAGTCCGGCGACCGCCACGCACACGGCGAACAGGCGCAATGGCCGGAAAGCAACTGACGGAAACACCAACGGCGCGTCTTGCGCTGGCGTCGTCACGGCGTCACCTCAATCCCGCGGTCACGAGGGCTAACCCAATGATTCTGTGCGTGGCGCACCGAGCGTATCGGAGTGCGCGGGGCGCGCTGGAATCACCCAAGGGGTAGCTCCCTTTGTCGGTCGTTTTTCCGTGCCGATCGGCAATGAGCCGGACGGCGCGGGGGCCGGCAACCCGCGAGGTTTTTCGGGTTCTACCAGCACCGTACCACACAGGAAGCGGCCAGAAATCGGGTCCTACTACTTTTTGTCGTACAACTCGTCGTAGGACTCTTCGCGGCGTCGCAGGAGCGGAATCAGCGTGACGACGATCGCCACCAGAATCGCCGCCAGCATGACCCCGCCGGTGTAGCGCGGGTCGAAGAAAATAGTGCTCGCGGCGCCAAGCGCGACGATGCCGACCCAGAGGTAGACGAGCAGCACCACCCGGCGGTGCGAATGGCCGATCTGCAGCAGCCGGTGGTGCAGGTGCATCTTGTCGGGGCTGAACGGACTGCGACCCGCACGGGTCCGCCGGACGATCGCCAGCAACATATCCAGCGCAGGCACGAACATCACCGCGACGACCAACAGGAACGGCGACATCAGAGCGAAGACATCGCGTGCGCCATAGGCGCTCTGCGAGATGGGTCCGGCCGCGGTGGTGGATGCCGCACCGAGCATCAGCCCGATCAGCATCGAGCCGGAGTCACCCATGAAGATGCGGGCCCGGTGGAAGTTGTGCGGCAGGAAACCCAGGCAGGCGCCGGCCAGCACCACCGAGATCACGGCGGGCGGGTAGAACAACACGTCGCCGCCGTGGTCGCGCAGCAGTCCGATCGAGAAGATGGTGATCGCCAAAGCGGTGATCAGACCCAGACCGGCCGCCAAACCGTCGAGGCCGTCGACGAAGTTCATCGCATTCACGATCGCAACCGTCAGGGCCAGCGTCAGCAGGATCGACGACACCTGGTCGAGCACGATGGTGCCGACGCCGCCGAACGGGATGTACAGCACGCTCCACGCCACACCCATCGTGACCAGGACGCTGGCCGCGGTGATCTGGCCGGCGAACTTGGTCAGCGCGTCGAGGCCCCATTTGTCGTCGATCAGGCCGATCGCCATGATCAGCCCGCCTGCCACCACCGTGGCGGGCAGGCCCGACGAGTAGACGAAGCCGCGGTTGAGGGCGGGCAGCTGGGACGCGACCAGGACGGCGGCCAGCACGCCGACATACATCGCCAGGCCGCCCATCCGCGGTGTCGGCTGCAGGTGCACGTCGCGTTCCCTGGGGTAGGCCACCGCGCCGACCCGCATGGCCAGCACCCGAACCCACCCCGTCGCGAAGTAAGTGATGATCGCGGCGGTCAGGCCCACCAGCGCGAGCTCGCGCAGCGGAACGCCTGCGCCTCGTTCGGAGAGCGCAAGCAGCCCACCGGCCACGTCCTGCACATCGCTCACCACTGCATGAACCGTACTGGACGACGTTGAGAGCACCGGGCTGTGAATGCGCTGTCCGCTTGCCGCGAACGGCGTTTCGCGAGCGCGCGGCTGCCTACCGTACGCGTGTGGCGTCGATCCTGCGCGTGTTCACCAGACCCGGTCGGTTGCCCGCGCCGTTGAGGGCACAGCTGCAACCGCAGGGCATCGTCCATGTCGTCGAGCGCGTTCACGTCCGTCAGCGGTTCAGCGGATCCATTCCGGGCATGGTGTCCGGCTGGGGCGCCAACCGCCACCTCGGCCTTGTCGTCTTCACGCGCGAGCGCCTCCTCGCGCTCATCCCGTCGATTCCGAGGCTGAAGGGCCCCGCCATCGATGCGCGTTGGGACGCGCAGCAGGGCGCGGCGAAAGTCGCGATCTCAGGGTCCGGGGTGCGGCTGGACCTCGACGTGAGCCGGGTGGACCCGCGGTTCCACGGTGATCTGGCGCTGGAGTTCAGAATGGAGCTGGCGGACGACGTGCTCGCCGCGCTTCCCGCACGATCGCTGGCGTTCGACGTCACCCCCGAGTACGTGTTTCACATGCTCGGGGTGCGGGTCAAGTAGTCTCCGTCAGGCTATCGGCTTCGACGCCAAGCACTTTCGCGATCGCATCGGCGGTGACCGGGCCGCTCCGAAGGATGCGCGGTTGCGCACCGGTGAGGTCGACGATGGTGGATGCGGCCTGCTGTTCAGATGGTCCGGCGTCGAGGTAGACCTCGACGAGGTCGCCGAGTTGGTTGCGGGCGTACTCGGCGGTGACCGCCGCGGGCCTGCCCGAGATGTTGGCACTCGACACCGCCATCGGCCCTACCTCGCGCAGCACTTCGATCGCGACCGGGTGCAACGGCATCCGAAGCATCACGGTTCCCGCGGCGTCGCCGAGATCCCATTGCAGCGACGGCGCCTGCCTGACGACGAGGCTCAGCGCACCGGGCCAGAACGCGCGGATCAGCTCACGGGCGGCGTTGGGGACCGTGTAGACCAAGCCTTCGATGGTGTTCCAGGACCCGACGAGCACCGGGACGGGCATGTCGCGGCCCCTGCCCTTGGCCGACAGCAGCGCAGCGACCGCGGTGCCGTCGAAAGCGTCGGCACCGATGCCGTAGACGGTATCGGTGGGTAACACGACGAGGCGGCCGCTCTTGACCGCGCTGACCGCGGACGCGATTCCGGTCGCGCGCGCGTCAGCGTCGGAGCAGTCGAACATTTCTGTCATGGCTCGTCCACCTTCTCACGCGTCGCCGTGACGAATCTGGGTCGGCCTGCGAGGTCGCGGTTGGCTCTGACGTCGTTGAATCGACCGCTCGCGGTGAACGCTGCGACGGTGGCCGACGACGTGGTGTCGTCGTGCTCGACGGCGCACCGGCCGCCCTGACGCAACCAGCGGCCTGCCAAACCGACGATCGCGTTGATGACCGTCATCCCGTCCGGGCCACCGAATAGTGCGTGCGGCGGATCATGTTGTATCACTTCGGGTTCCAATGCTGCCTGATCGGGGATGTAGGGCGGGTTGGCGACCAGGAGGTCGACCCGCCCGTCGAGTTCGGGCAGCAGCGCCGGGTCGGTGACGTCGGCCCGAAGGAGTTCGATCGGGGTGTCGGCGACGTTCCGGCGCGCGTAGGCCAGCGCGTCATCGGAGTCGTCGACGGCGACGATGCGTGCGTCCGGCCAGAACTTCGACAGGGCAAGCGCCAGCGCAGCCGAGCCTGTGCACAGGTCCACGATGACCGGTTGCGGCGGCAACGGCTGGGCCGACGCCCACTCCAATAGGCTCTCGGTTTCCGGGCGCGGAATGAACACACCAGGGCCGACCTCAACAGTCACTGGACCGAGCGGCGCGTAACCGGTGACGTGCTGCAACGGAATTCGGCGAGAGCGGGCGGCTACGAGATCGGCGTAGCGGCGACAGAATTCGTCGTCCACATCGTCGAGCATCGACAGCCTGCCTCGGCTGGTCCCCGCGGCGTAGGCGGCCAGTTCTTCGGCGTCTGCGCGCGGCGATCCCACACCCGCGTCGGCGAGGGCAGCCGCAGCGTGCTCGATCTCGAGGCGCAGCCGCGCGCGCGGTGTCATCATGCCCGCTGCAGCCGCGCCTGCTTGTCAGCGGCGGCCAGCGCGTCGAACAACGCGTCCAGGTCACCGTCGAGGACCTGGTCGAGGTTGTGGGCCTTGAAGTTGATCCGGTGATCGGCGATCCGGTTCTCGGGGAAGTTGTACGTACGGATTCGCTCGCTGCGGTCGACGGTGCGAATCTGGCTGGCGCGATCGGCCGACGCGTCGGCCTGCGCCTGCTCCTCGGCCATCGCCTGCAGGCGCGCGGCGAGCACTTGCATCGCGCGAATTTTGTTCTGCAGCTGGCTGCGTTCGTTCTGGCAGGTGACGACGATGCCGGTGGGCAGATGCGTGATGCGCACCGCCGAGTCGGTGGTGTTGACGCCCTGACCGCCCTTGCCCGACGACCGGTACACGTCGATGCGCAGGTCGGATTCGTCGATCTGGACTTCCTCGACCTCTTCGGGCTCTGGATAGACCAGCACCCCTGCGGCCGAAGTGTGCACCCGGCCCTGCGACTCGGTGACCGGAACGCGCTGCACGCGGTGCACTCCGCCCTCGAACTTCAGCCGCGACCACACGCCGTCGGCCGAGTCGCCCTTGCTCCGGATGGACAATGTCGCGTCCTTGTAGCCACCCAGATCCGAGGTGGTCTCGCCGAGCATCGTCACCGTCCAGCCGTGCCGCTCGGCGTACCGGATGTACATCCGGGCGAGGTCGGCTGCGAACAGCGCAGACTCCTCGCCACCCTCACCGGACTTCACCTCGAGCACGATGTCGTCGGCGTCGTGTGGATCACGGGGGGCGAGCAGGTCGGTCAGATGGGTGTCGAGCTCGTCGACCGTTGTGGTGAGCTCGTCCACCTCCGCCGCGAAGGACTCGTCGTCGGCCGCCAATTCGCGGGCGGCCCCCAGGTCGCCGCGGGCCGTCTCGAGCTTGCGGTAGGTCGCCACGATCGGCGCCAGCTGCGCGAACCGGCGTCCCACCTTGCGGGCCTTGCCCGCGTCGGAGTGCAGGTTGGGGTCGGCGAGCTGCTTCTCGAGGTCGGCATGCTCGGAAAGGATGGCTTCAATCGCCGGCGCGGTGTCGGTCATATCGCCTCCTTCCCGAAAACAAACTCAGGCAACTTCTTGCGCTAGACGCGAACCGACGCCCGGCCTCCGCTCGCGCGGCAGATCGGGCGTCGGTCAGACAGCTAGCTGTCGGCGGCCTTCTCGGCGCCGGCCTTGCGCTTGCCGTAACGCTTCTCGAAGCGGGCAACGCGGCCGCCGCTGTCGAGAATCTTCTGCTTGCCGGTATAGAACGGATGGCACTGCGAGCAGACCTCGACGTGAATCTGGCCGCTCTTCTTGGTGCTGCGGGTCGTGAACGTGTTGCCGCAACCACAGTGCACGGTGGTCTCGGTGTAGTCAGGGTGAATACCCGATTTCATGGTGTCCTCTTCATTCGTTGGCCGCCGGGTCGTCCGCGCCTTACCTGGAGCTATCGGACGTGAACCGGAACCGAAGGTCAGCGGACCATTATGCCAGGTCAACCGCCAGCTTCCTAAACGCATGGACCGGCCCTGCTATTCCACGGGCAAACCGGCCCGTCGGCCCGACAACGTCATGACGATGTCCTGCATCGGTCCGCGGACTTCTTCGCCGCTGCCCACGCTGAAATCCGCGTCGGTCGCGGTGAACGCCACGTTCGGAAATCTCTTGCGCGCGTTGAACGGGAAACCCATCCCCCACAGCCGCAGGCCCACGATCACCGCGGGCGGGATCGGCATCGTCCGCTCGAGCCCAAGAGGGACGGCGATGTCCTGTCCGTGCACCATCACGTCCATCAGTGGGTCCGCAACGGCGGTGCCCGGTGGCCTGCGGCGGCCGCCGACCATTGCCCGCATCGCGGCGGTGATTTCGTCTGGCCTCCTTGCATCGCTCCCCGCGAAGCGCAAGGTCATGGCATTGAACCGGAACCCCGACCGCAGTAACTCCACGCTCAGACGCCCCCAGTTCGTCGCCGACAGCGTGATGTGGGCGGCAACGTTGCGAACGGTCCAGCCCGGACACAACGACGGAGACTCCCACTGCTCGGGTGTCAGGGTGTCAAGAAAATCGGCGAGGTCGGCGCGCTGCTCGTCGATATAGCCCCAGATCTGCGAATCGTCCACGATCGCCCCTCCGATCCGTACCGCTGACGGCATGTTAGCCGTGCGGGCGGTACTTGGTGCCGTCGCGCTTCCAGAGCACACCACCTGGCGGCTTCGTGCCGTAGGAGACCAGCTCGCGCTTGAGAATCTTGTTGGTCGCGGTGGCGGGAAGGTCCTCGGCGATCCAGACATACCGCGGCCAGGCCTTCGGCGACAGGTCGGCCTGCGCGGCGAGGAAGTCCTCGAATGCCCCTGGCGTCAGCGCGGCGCCATCACGCAGCACGACGGCGGCCATCACCTGGTCGCCGACGGACTCGTCGGGCACAGGGTAGACCGCGACGCGGCTGATCTCAGGCAGCCGGATCAGAATTCGCTCGATCGGTGCGGCGGCGAGGTTTTCGCCGTCGACGCGCATCCAGTCGGCCGTGCGGCCCGCGAAGTAGATCCACCCGTCGACGTCGCGGTAGGCCAGATCGCCCGACCAGTACATGCCGTGCCGCAACCGCTGATCGGTGGCGCCGGAGTCCTTGTAGTAGCCGCGGAAGAGACCGCCACCGGAGGTGTTCACCAACTCACCGACCGCGGCCTCGCGGTTGATCAGCTCGCCATTCTCGTCGAATTCAGCGACAGCGCACTCCTGCAATGTGTCAGGGTCATAGATCGCCACTCCGGGAAAGCCCTTGCCGAGCGACCCCGGCGGGCAACCGTCCTCGCGGGTGATGATGACGGCGTTCTCGGTCGACCCGAACCCGTCCCATACGGTGCAGTCGAAACGGCGTGCGAACTCGGCGATGTCGCGGTCGCTGGCCTCGTTGCCGAAGGCGACGCGAAGTGGATTGTCCTGGTCGTCGGGCTTCTCCGGCGTCGACAAGATGTAGGCGAGCGGCTTGCCGACGTAGTTCATGAACGTCACACCGTAGCCGCGGACATCATCCAGGAAGCGGGACGCCGAGAACACAGCGGGCACCATCGCGGCGCCGGTGACGATCGCGACGCCCCAGCCCGCGTAGATGGAATTGGAGTGAAACAGCGGCATCGAGACATAGCAGACATCGGACGGGTCGACCGAATACCGTTCCGCCAGTGCGCTTCCCGAGAAGATCGGCATCATGTGCTGCACCTGCACGGCCTTGGGGTCACCGCTGGTTCCCGAGGTGAAGATCATCACGAATGTGTCGTCGGGACCCACCTCGCGATGGGGCGTCAAAATTTTTGGCTCGGCGATCAACTCCGCCCATTCCCCGCTCGAGGTGTCCAGCACCCGGACACCAGGCAGGTCGAGACCGTCGAGCAGATGGCGGTGCGCCGCGTCGGTGATCAGGACCTGGCAGTCCACCAGCGCGATGTCGCGGGCCAGGCCGTCTCCCCGCCGGGTGTTGTTGACGCAGCACAGGACGTATCCGCCGAGCGCGGCGGCCGCCATGGCGGTCAGCATGTCCGGAGTGTTGGCCAGCAGCACCCCGACGTGCAGCGGGCGACCGGGATCGGCGAGGTCGATCAGAGCCGCGGCTTGGGCGCTGGCCTCGGCCACATGCTCGCGCCACGTCCAGGTCCGGTCGCCGTACTTCACCGCGACGGTGTCCTGATCGGATCGCTCCCGAAACAACTGCTGGAGGGTGTCCGCCATGACTCACCTCGGTTCGTTACGCAGTGAACAAATTCGAGAATCTGTCTACCATCCCTGGCCTGGCAGATAATATCCGCCTGCCAGTTGACAGAATGCTCTGATCTCGCCCGCAGGGGCGTCCGAATGACGAGGAGAACGCCGGGTGCCGAGCAGCACCGCCGCCAAGAGCGTCCGCGATCGCCTGATCGATGCGGCCGAAGAGTGCCTGCGCGCCAAGGGAATTCGCTCCACGACGGTATCCGAGGTGGCCGAAGTCGCCCAGGTATCGCGCGGCTGGCTGTACCGGCACTTCCCCGACAAGCCGTCACTGCTCGGTGCGGCGATCGTCCGACTCAACGAGACGTGGTGGTCGGAGGTGCACGCGATGCTCGAGCCCCTCGACGGGCTTGACCGGCAGATCACCTTGGGCGTGGTGCACGGCCGAACCGCCTACGACGACCCGGGGGCGCTGCTGATGCGGCTGCGGATGGAGGAACCCGAGGAGTTCGCGGCGTGCGCAGGCGCAGGTGTGCAGGGGCTGGTGCCGGACCTGGCCGCGTTCTGGCGGCGGTATCTGGTCGCTGCGGTCGACAGCGGCGAGATCCACCCGGACACCCACCTCGACGAGGCGTCCGAATGGGTCGCCCGCGTCATCATCTCGCTGGTCACCGTGCCCAGTGACACGCTGGACCCGGACGATCCGGCCCAAGTGCGCACGCACGTGCGGCGCTATCTGATGCCGAGCCTTCAGGCCGACCCGGCCACGCCTGCTGGGGACTAGTCGTCGTCCATCGAGCCCGGCGCTGTCTTGGAGACCTGCACCAGGAACTCGTAGTTGTTCTTCGTCTTACGCAACTGGCTCATCAGCAGGTCGATGGCCTGGTGTGAATCGAGGCCCGACAGCACACGGCGCAGCTTGTGCACGACCGCGAACTCGTCCGTCGAGAGCAGCAGCTCGTCCTTGCGGGTACCGGACGGGTTGACGTCGACGGCGGGGAACACGCGCCGCTCGGAGATCTTGCGGTCGAGCTTGAGCTCGGCGTTACCGGTGCCCTTGAACTCCTCGAAGATCACCGTGTCACCGGTCGACCCGGTCTCGACCATGGCGGTTGCGATGATCGTCAGCGATCCCCCGTCCTCGATGTTGCGGGCCGCGCCGAGGAACCGCTTGGGCGGATACAGCGCGGTGGAGTCGACACCACCGGAGAGGATGCGACCCGAAGCCGGCGACGCGTTGTTGTACGCGCGGCCGAGGCGGGTGATCGAGTCGAGCAGCACGACGACGTCCTTGCCCTGTTCGACCAGGCGCTTCGCCCGCTCGATGGCCAACTCGGCGGCCTGCGTGTGATCCGACGGCGGCCGATCGAAGGTGGAGGCGATGACCTCACCCTTGACCGAGCGCTGCATGTCGGTGACCTCCTCGGGTCGCTCGTCGACGAGGACGACCATGAGGTGGCATTCCGGGTTGTTCCTGGTGATCGCGTTGGCGATGTCCTGCAGGATGGTGGTCTTACCGGCCTTGGGCGGCGACACGATCAGGGCGCGCTGGCCCTTGCCGATCGGCATGATCAGGTCGATGACCCGAGTGGTGAGCTTCTCCCCCGACGTCTCGAGGCGCAGACGCTGGTTCGGGTACAGCGGGGTGAGCTTGGTGAAGTCCGGACGCTTCTTGGCGTCCTCGACCGATCCCCCGTTCACGGTGTCGAGCCGGACCAACGGGTTGAACTTCTGCCGCTGGTTGGGCTGTTCGCCGTCCTTGGGCACACGCACCGCACCGGTCACCGCGTCACCGCGGCGCAGGCCGTTCTTGCGCACCATGTTCATCGACACGTAGACGTCGTTGGGACCGGCGAGGTAGCCCGAAGTGCGGACGAACGCGTAGTTGTCGAGCACATCGAGAATGCCTGCGACGGGCTGGACGACGTCGTCCTCGCGCAGCTCGGTCTCACCGTTGCCGCCCTCACCGCCGCGTTCACCGCGGCGCCTGCGGTCACGGAAGCGCCTGCCACGGCGTCCCCCGCGGCCTTCGCCGTCGTCGTCGTTGTTGTTGTTGCGACCCTGCTGGTTGCCCTGCTGATCGCCCTGCTGGTCTCCGCCGTCCTGCTTGGAGTCCTGCTTGCTGTCCTGCTGGTTCTTGATCCTGTCGGCCGTCTTGTCCGAGTCGGAGTCGTCCTTGGCGTTCTGGCCGCTGTCCTGCTTGCGGCGGTCACCAGGCGACGAGCCGGCATCACGGGAGGCGCTGCGGCGCTCACGACGCTGCTGGGGCTGTTGCGCGCCCGCATCGGCAGGCACACCGTTCTCGGTTGCGGTTGCGGTGTCCCCGGCCTTCTCGGCGGGCGCGGAACCGCTGTCGTCGGCAGAGACGTCGTTGGTCTTGTTGGTCTTGTCGCCGGTGGCTTTGGCCTCGGCGTTGTTGGTCGTCTCCCCACGGCTCTCCCGGATCGCGGCGATGAGCTCGCTCTTGCGCATACCGGAGGCGCCTTTGACGCCGACCGAGTTGGCCAGGGCACGCAGTTCGGGCAGCACCATGGTCGACAGCGATCCCGTCGAGGCGTCTGTCGTCACGGGCGCCTCGGGCGCTTTGTCCACGGCCGGCGCGGGTGATTCCTCCGCTGCCGGCGCGGGATGCGTCACGTCAGGCTTCTCGGGAGACGAGAATTGATTGTTCACGGTGTTGGGCAGTTCAGCCTGTTCGGCGCTGCCGCCAGCCGTGACAAGGTCCGTTTCAGTCACGGATTTCCTTTCTTTCCCCTGCTGATCACGTCAAGCAAGGGTTCGTTGCAGTCAGCCAAATGGCTGACTGCGAAGCTGCCACCGTCGCATCTGTAACGGTGATGGCCGGGATTCGCGGCGGTAAGGCGAACCGTCATCCACGAGAAGAATTGGTGTTTGTCCTAGTGTCGGCGCAGGCGAAGACCATGCGATTGCTGGACGACAGCGAGAATAACCCGCTTCGGTGTCGGAAGCAAGAAACGCACTGATCACGACTGACACCTGTCAACCTGGAACGGACGCGCCTGTCGTCCACCGAACACCGTCGCCTATCGACATCTCGCTGACGGTGAATCCATTGGCGGCACCGAATTCCAGCGCCTCTGCGGGCAGTTGCGCCTGAGTACTCAGAGCGATAACCGCAGGTCCAGCCCCGGATAGCACCGCTGCAACCCCACAACGCCGCAGCACGTTCAGATATTCCGCCGACGCCCGCATGGCGATGGCGCGATGGGGTTGGTGCAGGGTGTCCTCGGTTGCCGCCATCAGCAGGTCAGGACGCTCGGTGAGGGCCACGACCAGCAGCGCGGCGCGGCTCACGTTGAACCGGGCATCGGCGTGGCTGACCGATCGGGGAAGCAGCACCCGCGTCTCGGCCGTCAAGGACCTCTGCTCGGGTATCGCCGGGAACAGGTGGATGTCGGGGTGCACGTGCAGCGGTGCGGCCGCATAGCGTGGCCCCGCGGCACCGGTCGATGTCCACGACACCACAGCGCCGCCCAGCACCGCCGCCGAAGCGTTGTCGGGATGGCCTTCGAACTCCGACGCCCGTTGGATCAGCTCCGCCTCGGTCATCGGCTGCGAACCGGCCTGCGTGACAAGACCATTGACCGCGGCAAGGCCTCCGACAACAGCGGCCGCAGAGGAACCGAGTCCGCGTGATTGGGGGATGTTGTTGCGGCAGTGTACTTTCAGGCCGCCGACAGTCATCCCGACGGCACGCAAACCATGATGTATTGCCCGCACCACGAGGTGGTTGGAGTCCAGCGGCACCTGGCCGGCCCCTTCACCCTCGACCTCGACGGCCAGCCCGGACTCGGTTGTCTGGACGATGATTTCGTCATACAGGCTCAGCGCGAGGCCGAGGCTGTCGAAACCGGGCCCGAGATTGGCGCTGGAGGCCGCGACGACACTGGTCACCGTCAGCCCGGCAGGCAGAGTCTTCGCCACCGACGGTCAGCCCAGGCCCAGCTGTGCGATGACGGCGCCGGGGTCGACCGGAACGGGCGTGACCGTGGGCATGTCCTTGAGCGCGGTGTCCGGATCCTTCAAGCCGTTGCCGGTGACCGTGCACACCACCGTGGAGCCCCGCTTGACCCAGCCGTCCTCGACCGATTTGAGCAGCCCGGCGATGCTGGCCGCCGACGCAGGTTCGACGAACACCCCCTCGGTCGCCGCGACCAGGTGGTATGCGGCCAAGATCTCCTCGTCGGTGGCAGCCAGGAAGCGGCCACCGGACTGCTGCTGAGCCTCGACGGCCGACGTCCACGAGGCGGGCGCGCCGATCCGGATCGCGGTCGCGATGGTTTCGGGCTCCTTGACCGGTTCGCCCAGCACCAGCGGCGCGGCGCCCGCTGCCTGGGTCCCCAGCATCCGCGGGAGGGTGCCGGACAGCCCGTCGCGGTGGTACTCGGTGTAGCCCTTCCAGTACGCGGTGATGTTGCCTGCATTGCCGACGGGCAGGGAGTGCACATCGGGTGCGATCCCCAGTGCGTCGACGATCTCGAACGCCGCGGTTTTCTGGCCCTCGATGCGGTACGGATTGACGGAGTTCACCAACGCGATCGTCGGGTAGTCGGCGGTGAGCTTGCGCGCCAGCTCTAGACAGTCGTCGAAGTTGCCGTCGATCTGCAGGATCTTGGCGCCGTGCATGACCGCCTGCGCCAGCTTGCCCATCGCGATCTTGCCCTGCGGGATGAGCACAGCGCATGTGATGCCTGCCCTCGCGGCGTATGCGGCCGCCGACGCCGAGGTATTGCCGGTGGACGCGCACAACACGGCCTGCTGGCCTCGGGCGAGCGACTCCGTGACCGCCACCGTCATGCCGCGGTCCTTGAACGAGCCGGTCGGATTGGCACCCTCGACCTTCAGATGCACTGTGCAGCCGGTGCGTTCGGACAGCCGCGCGGCGTGAATCAGCGGCGTACCACCCTCGAGCAAGGTGATCGGTGTCCAGCTGTCCTCAACGGGCAACCGGTCGCGATAGGCCGCGATCAAGCCGGGCCACGGCGTGTGGACGGTTCCCGCGCGGGTGGCGCTCATTCGGTGGTTCCCTCCAGCCGGAGCACGCTGGCGACTTCCTGCACCACATCGAGGTCGGCGAGCGCGGCGACTGTGTCCGAGAGCGCCGCGTCGGTCGCCTCGTGAGTGACCACGACGATGCGCGCACCGCACCGTTGGCCGCCTTTGTCGACGACGCCCTCCTGCCGGACTTCGGCGATGCTGACCTCGCGCTTGCCGAATTCTGCTGCCACAGCGGCCAATACGCCGGGTCGATCGGCGACATTCATGCTCACGTAATAGCGGGTCGGGATGAAGCCGATCGGTGAGATCGGAAGTTTGGCGTACTTGGACTCGCGCGGGCCGCGGCCGCCCTGCACCCGGTTGCGCGCCGCCATCACCAGATCGCCCATTACCGCCGATGCCGTCGGCGCTCCCCCGGCGCCCTGTCCGTAGAACATCAGCCGACCGGCCGCTTCGGCCTCCACCACGACGGCGTTGAACGCGCCGTTGACCGCGGCGAGCGGGTGCGACAGCGGCACCAGGGCCGGGTAGACCCGCGCCGAAATGCGTTGCTGTCCTTCGTCGTTGGTGAGCCGCTCGCAGATGGAGAGCAGCTTGATCGTACATCCGAGCGCGCGCGCCGTCGCGAAGTCGGCGGGTGTGACCTTGGTGATGCCCTCGCGGTAGACGTCGTCGGCGGTGACCCGGGTGTGGAAGGCGATGGAGGCCAGGATGGCGGCCTTGGCCGCGGCGTCGTACCCCTCCACGTCGGCCGTGGGGTCGGCCTCCGCATAACCGAGCGCGCTCGCGTCGGCCAGCGCCGCGTCGTAATCGGCGCCGGTGCTGGCCATCTCCGAGAGGATGTAGTTGGTGGTGCCGTTGACGATCCCGGCCACCCGCAGCACCGTGTCTCCGGCGAGGGACTGGGTGAGCGGGCGGATGACCGGAATGGCGCCTGCCACCGCGGCCTCGAAATACAGGTCGACGTGGGCATGCTCGGCGG
Organism: uncultured Actinomycetota bacterium; assembly: GCA_963813275.1. GTDB lineage: Bacteria > Actinomycetota > Actinomycetes > Mycobacteriales > Mycobacteriaceae > Mycobacterium. The sequence goes on from CAWEYH010000014.1 coordinate 3,414,406, forward strand.
CCTGAGCCAGCTCGCCGGTGGACTGCGCCATCAGCGCCTTGTTGGCGGTCACGACGGACTTGCCCTTCTCGAGGGCGGACAGAATCGCCTTGCGGGCCGGCTCGACGGGCCCCATCACCTCGACGACGACGTCGACGTCATCACGGGACACCAACTTCTCGATGTCGTCGGTGAGCAGGTCGACCGGCACGCCGCGGTCATCGGCCACCCGCCGCACGCCGACGCCTCGCAGCACCAGCGGCGCGCCGATGCGGGCGGTCAGATCGTCGGCACTCTCCTCGATGATCCGGACCACCTGGCTGCCGACGTTTCCCAGTCCCAATACCGCCACGCCGATCGGTTTGTGGTTCATGCCTTACCTCACTTCCAGACTGAGCAGATCGTCGACCGTCTCCCGGCGCAGAATCAGGCGGGCCCGCCCATCTCGCACGGCCACCACAGCGGGGCGGCCGATCAGGTTGTAACGGCTCGACATGGAGTAGCAGTACGCACCGGTTGCCGCGACTCCAAGCAGATCACCCGGTGCAACGTCCTCGGACACCCATGCGTCACGAACGACGATATCGCCAGTCTCACAATGCTTTCCGACGATGCGCCCGAGCGTCGGCGCGGCGTCACTGTTGCGGGACAGCAGGCGCACGTCGTATTCGGCGCCGTAGAGCGAGGTCCTGATGTTGTCGCTCATGCCGCCGTCGACGCTGACGTAGCGCCGATGGCCGGTCGCGCTGACCGCGACGTCCTTGATGGTGCCCACCCGGTACAGCGTGACGGTGCCGGGCCCCGCGACGGCGCGCCCCGGTTCGACCACCAGTCGAGGCGCGGGCAGGCCGACCGCCGCCGACTCGTTGCGCACGATGGCGCCGAGCTTGGCCGCCAGATCCTGCACCGGGGGTGGATCGTCATTGGGTAGGTACGAAATTCCAAGGCCCCCGCCGAGGTCGACAGTCGCGATCTGCGCGGTCTTGTCGACGCCGAACTCCGCGACGATGTCGCGCAACAGTCCGATCACCCGATGTGCCGCGAGTTCGAAGCCTGCGACGTCGAAGATCTGCGAGCCGATGTGACTGTGCAGCCCGACGAGCCGCAGGTTCTCGGTCTCGAAGACCCGCCGGACCGCGGCCATCGCGGCACCGCCGGCCAGCGACAGGCCGAACTTCTGATCCTCGTGCGCGGTGGAGATGAACTCGTGTGTGTGAGCCTCGACGCCGACCGTCACCCGCACCAGCACGTCCTGTACCACGCCTGCGGAGCCTGCGATCTCGTCGAGGCGCTCGATCTCTGTCATCGAGTCCAGCACGACGTGGCCGACGCCGGCCTTCACCGCGGCGGTCAGCTCGTCGACGGATTTGTTGTTGCCGTGCAGGGCGATTCGTTCGGCCGGGAACTCGGCGTGCAGTGCGACGGCGAGCTCGCCGCCGGTGCACACGTCCAGCGACAGGCCTTCCTCGTTGATCCAGCGCGCGATCTCGGTGCACAGGAACGCCTTTGCGGCGTATCGCACCTTCTCGCCGCCCCCGAACGCCTCGGCGATTTCGCGGCAACGCGACCTGAAGTCCTCCTCGTCGATGACGAAGACAGGGGTCCCGAACTCGTCGGCGATGTCAGTTACCCTGACGCCGGCGATCGACACCACACCGTCACTGTCGCGAACGGTGTTGCGTGGCCACACGTTCGGGGCGAGCGCCAGCAGCTGGCTCGGCGACGCTGGACGCGGGGGGGCGCCTGCGCTGTGGATTTCTTCGGCATGCCGAGGACCGGCGGGATGTGCGCTCACATTCGCTCCGGTGCGGTGACGCCGAGAATTCCGAGGCCGTTCTCGATGACCTGGCGGGTCGCCTGGCACAGCGCCAGCCGTGCGGTGTGCAGTTCGTTGGGCTCGTCATCGCCCTGCGGCAGCACCCGGCACGAGTCGTAGAACCGGTGATAGTCGCCTGCGAGATCCTCGAGATAACGCGATACCCGGTGCGGCTCGCGCAGCGATGCAGCGGTTTTCAGCACGCGCGGGAACTCGCCGATATTGCGGATCAGCGTGCCTTCCTTCTCGTGCGTGAGAAGCTCGAGATGCGCGGTATCTGGGATGAGGCCGAGTTCGGCGGCGTTGCGCGCCAACGCGGAAAGCCTGGCGTGCGCGTATTGCACGTAGTAGACCGGGTTTTCACTGGAAGCCGACGACCACAGCGCCAGATCGATGTCGATCGGAGTGTCGACCGACGACCGGATCAGCGAATACCGGGCGGCGTCGACGCCGATGGCCTCGACAAGGTCGTCGAGGGTGATGACGGTGCCCGCCCGCTTGCTCATCCGGATCGGTTGGCCGTCGCGGACCAGGTTGACCATCTGACCGATCAGCACCTCGACGGTCGCGGGGTCCTCGCCGAGAGAGGCGGCGATGGCCTTGAGCCGGGCGATGTAACCGTGGTGGTCTGCGCCGAGCATGTAGATGCACAGGTCGGCTCCGCGCTCACGCTTGTCGAGGTAGTACGCGATGTCGGCGGCGACATAGGCCGGGTTGCCGTCGCTCTTGATGACGACGCGGTCCTTGTCGTCGCCGAAGTCGGTGGTGCGCAACCAGGTTGCGCCGTCCTTCTCGTAGATTTTGCCGACGTCACGGAGCCTGGCGATGGCCTGATCGACGCGGCCGCTGGTATGCATCGAGTCTTCGTGGGTGTACACGTCGAAGTCGGTGCCGAAGTCGTGCAGCGACTGCTTGATGTGGGTGAACATCAGATCGACGCCGATCGAGCGGAACGTCTCGCGCATTTCCGCGTCGGGCTGGGCGAGCGCGTCGGGCTCCTTGGCGAGTATCTGGGAGGCGATCTCCTTGATGTAGTCGCCTGCGTAGCCGTCGTCGGGGGTCGGCTCGCCCTTGGCGGCGGCGACCAGCGAGTTGGTGAACCGGTCTATCTGCGCGCCGTGGTCATTGAAGTAGTACTCGCGGATGACCTCGGCGCCCTGGGTGGCCAGCAGCCGGCCGAGTGCGTCACCGACCGCCGCCCAGCGGGTGCCGCCGATGTGAATAGGCCCGGTCGGATTGGCGGAGACGAACTCCAGGTTGATGCTCTGGCCGTCGAGCTCGTCGGAATATCCGTATCTCTTTCCCGCGGCGATCACGTTGTCGACGATGACGTTCTGGGCGATGGCGTCGAGGCGAAGGTTGACGAAGCCGGGCCCGGCCACGTCGGCCGAGGCGATTCCGTCGGCGTCGGTCAGGGCGGTGGCCAGCCATCCGGCCAGTTCACGCGGGTTTGCCCCGACCTTCTTGGCGAGCTGCAGCGCCAGGTTTGTCGCGTAGTCGCCGTGTTCGGGATTGCGTGGCCGCTCGACGGTCACGGTCGCGGGCAGCGCCGACGCGTCCAGGTCGTGCTCGGCGAGCACCGCAGCAGCGGTGGTCTTGAGCAGCTGAGCCAGGTCGGCGGGGGTCACGAGGGTCCATCCTATGGTCTGGGGTGGTCAGGCCCCGAATCGATAAACCCAGGCCGCGATGCGTTAGTCTGACCACGCCCATCGGCGCAGTCACGTAGCCGCGCCCCCGTAGCTCAGGGGATAGAGCGTCTGCCTCCGGAGCAGAAGGCCGCAGGTTCGAATCCTGCCGGGGGCACCAGTATTTGCGCAGGTCAGAGAATATTTTCGCTTCCATGAGCATATTGTGTGCCATCTGCGTGCCATCCAGCTTCGCTAAGGTTCCACGGTTTGGCGGGTGTCACGTCCCCGTCAGCCGACCGCCACGAGCTGCCGCTGCTGGTGATCTGCATCACCCTCCACGATCCGCTGCGCAGTCCTGTAGTTGATCCCAGATGCTTTGGCCGCAGCGCTGATCGATGCGCCGTCGCGGATTGCAGCGAGCACTGCAATCACGGTCTCGACAGATTGTGTGGTCACCCCCGATGCAATCAATTGTGACGCAAGGTCTGCATCGACCTGTGCAATTTCTTCGTGGACCTGTGTCGCGTGGGTTTGCGCTGCGCCCGGCACCGTCTGTGCCGGGTCGGCTTGTACCGATGCAGAGGTCTGTATCCGCTCGGCTTGTACCGTCTGTGCCCGCGCGCTAGGCCCAAGTCGTCTGACCTTGGCTTTGGCACCCAATATTGGAGGTTGCGCCAACTGATTTGTTGTCCGGAGCTGTGCGTTGGCGGGTGTGCCAACGGTGCGGGTACGGCGAGCTGGTTTGTCCCCGAGCGCAACCAGCATCAGCGTGCTGACGGCCACCGCCGTATCGACGATTGCAGGAAAGATCGATGCAGTGGTGGTGCCGTATCCGATGACGTGCATCAGATCGCGGAGTGCCAGGAAGCTCACCGCGAAAGCGCCAGCACCGATGATTGCAGTAGCGCTGACCGCCCAGCGGTACACCTTGCCGGAGGCTCCCCCACGGACGGCCAGGGCGATGCCGTGCACGGCGGCCAGAAGGGCGATGGGAGGCACGGCGGCGGCACCGATCTGGACGACGATGCGTGGGATGTACGGCAGCACGGCGTGTGTGACGTTGCCGACGAGGCTGACCGCGGTCGCGCCGATCAGGAAGCACCAGAAGAAGCGAACCGCCCGGCGGTGGTTCCTCTGGGTGATCTCGGTCTGGGTGCTCATCGTTTCCTCCTCCCGGCGGTGAGGTTGTACGTCACTGTCTGCTCGCCCACCTCAACGACGATCTGTGCTTGGACGCCGAGTGCCGTGAGGTACGACGCCAGGGTGCTGATCAGCATGTCGCTTTGGCGCTCGATCTTGCTGATCTGTGCCTGCCCGACCCCGAGGCTGGCGGCTAGCTCCGTCTGTGTCAGACCGGTTTCGCGGCGTATCGCGGCAAGGTCAATCACTCTTTGATACTACCTTAATGGAATACTACTCTGATGGAATGCCTTGCAGCTCACAACCCAGCTGCGATGCAGGCGGTGACTAGGTCGCGCATCAACTGTTTATGCAGGCAGACACGATTTCTGGCCTGCGATTTGTGGGGCCGTGCCAATTAAGTGCCAAACGGTGTCGTCGACTGCCGTTCTGGCACCATTGCGAAGATGGATGCGCGTTCGGAGCCGGGTCTCAAGGATCTGTTCGAAGAGGCGATTGACGACGCGTTGAGTTCCTTGCCGGCCGATCTCCGTGCGGCGATGAGCAACGTCGAGATCCTCGTCGAGGACGAGCCTCCCGACGGGCAGCCGCTGCTCGGCCTGTACCGCGGCGTACCGCTGCCGCGAAGGAGCAGCACGTACAGCGGAGTGCTACCCGACAAGATCAGCATCTTCCGCGGGCCGATCACGCGACTCGCTGCAGGCGACGCTGATCGTCTAGGCCATGAGGTCAGGCACGTCGTGCTCCACGAGATCGCGCATCACTTCGGGATCAGCGACGAGCGGTTGATCGAGCTCGATCGCTACTGACGTGGTCCTGACGCGCTCGACGGGTAGGCAACAGGAGCAATGCGGGACGTCCACTCGAAGGCAGTTTCGAGCCGAAGATCGGGCCGCGCGACCTAGAGATGACCTGACTGGCCGGTGCTGGGCCACGGAACGCCGATTATCCGGCGTCTGGTGAGTCCTCCGTGTGACCGCTCGTCGACCAGGCGGAGCAGGGACCATCGGCCCTATAGGACGTCGGGGTCGGAGCGCATTCTGATGCGAGCCATTCAAGGCCCGTTTCTGCATTCAACCCCCTAGGAGCGCGATCATGACAGAGAGCACCGAGAAGAAGACCGTGGCAGAACGAGCGGTGGACCTGTCCGACGAGGTACTCGAATCGGTCGGAACCGGACGCCAGTCCGCGATCGAGGCTGTGCGCAAGTTCGTCGACACCCTCGATGAGGCGATGCCCAACCTCGTCGATCCGTCGCTGCGCAAGAAGATCATCGACGCCGCCTTGGACTTGGCCGACCAGCTCGGCACGGCGACGAACGAGTTCGCGCGCAGCATCGCGCGCAGCGCGAGCGAGACGCTGCACAAGTAGAGCGACGCAAAGAAGTGAAGGCGGCATGAGTTGTGATGACTGACCCCTTCGCGGACACGTCAACCCGAAGGGGCCAGCACTCCGCCGTCTGAGTCGCGTTCATTCCACCGGGGGTTGCAGTGTCCTTCGAGGCTTTCGTCGTGTCAGCGACTGGCGGACGGGTCCGGCCGTATCCGTACCAGATGGCGTTGGCGGAGTCGGGGTTGCCGGAGGTGCTGCGTGCGCCGACCGGGTCAGGGAAGACGCTGGCAGCGGTGTTGCCGTGGCTGTATCGGCGGATCGCTCACCCGGATCGGGCGGTGCGCGCAGCAACACCGCACTGGCTGGTGGTGGTGCTTCCGCAGCGCACTCTGGTCGAACAGACGGTGGACTCAGCGCGGGATTGGGTGGACGGGTTGGGTGCTTCGGTAGGGGTGCATGTGTTGATGGGCGGGTCGGCCGGGAGCGTTTGTTGCTGTGGCTGATCTCGGGCGGTTTCGTCCTCGGCTGGGTGCTGGTCGGCGTGGCGATGCTCGGCTGGAGGTGGCGGCGATCCCCGCGCCAACGGCGTTTTCCCGGGCGCACAACGTCGTTGGTTGTCGGCGCGTTGCCCGCGCTTGCCTTTCCCGCGCCGTCCTGGTGGTGGCTTGCCTGGGTCGGTGTTGTCCCGCTGCTGCTGGTGGTGCGCGCCGCCCCGACCGCGCGGGAGGGTGGTGTGCGGGCGTGGGTTGGTCTTGGGGGGTTCGTGCTGTCCACGCAGTATTGGCTGCTGCCCGCTACCGGCCCGCTGCTGGCAGTGATGGCCGCGGGCATCGGCGCGTTATGGGTGCCATGGGGGTGGGTCACGCAGCGACTGTTGTCGGGCCCGGTCACCACTGGCCGCATGTTGGCTGCGGTGACGGTGTTGCCCAGTGCCTGGGTGATGGCCGAGGCGGTGCGTTCCTGGCAAAGTCTGGGCGGCCCGTGGGCGTTGCTGGGCGGGTCGCAGTGGAACCAGCCCGCCACACTGGCCTCGGCCTCACTCGGCGGGGTATGGCTGACGAGTTTCCTTGTCGTCGCGGTGAACACCGCGATCGCGGGCGTGATCCTGGGACGGGGGGTGTCCGTTCGGATTCTCGCACTGGGGGTTGCGCTTGGATGCGCCGGAATCGGCCCGGCATGGTTCCTGCTGGGACCGGCACCTCCGGCCGGTTCGACGGTACGGGTGGCGTTGGTGCAGCCAGGCGACATCGACGACTCCGCGCGCCGTCAGGCGGCCGGCGCCGCGCTCACCGCGACCCTGGCGGGCGAGCGGGCGGACCTGGTCGTCTGGGGAGAGAGCAGCGTTGGAGTCGATCTCGCCAGCCACCCCGACGTCGCGGAGAACCTGGCGCAGCTGTCCCGGCGGGTCGGTGCGGACCTGCTGGTCAACGTCGACGCACCCGCTGCGACCGGGGGAATCTACAAGTCGTCGGTCCTCATCGGACCGAACGGGCCGGTGGGCGCCTACCAGAAAGTCCGGCTCGTGCCCTTCGGCGAGTACGTGCCCCTGCGCCCGCTGCTCGGCTGGGTAACCGCCCATACCAAGGCGGCAGCCGAGGACCGGCGGCGCGGCGGCGCGCAGGAGGTACTGCACGCCGGCTCGCTCACCATCGGACCGTTGATCAGCTTCGAAGCGACCTTCTCCGACCTGCCCCGGCGCGCGGTGCAACTCGGCGCCCAGATGCTCGTATACCAGAGTTCCACCTCGACGTTCCAGGGAAGTTGGGCGCAGCCACAGTTGGCCAGCCAGGTTGCGATACACGCCGTCGAGGTGGGGCGCCCGGCGGTGCACACCGGGTTGTCCGGCGACAGCGCGGCCTTCGACGTGCGGGGCCGCCAACTCGCCTGGTGTGCGTCCACATACCGCGGCACGATCGTGGTGGATGTGCCGCTCGCATCGGTCACCACCGTCTACCAGCGGCTGGGGGATTGGGTTCTGGCGTTGGCCTTTTCGATCCTCGCAGGCGCCGGCGTTCTGGCGGCGCTACGGTCCGGCGGCCAACCGGACCCGGGCCTGTCGCACCAGGGCTAGTGGGCGAAAGCACCCATCTGGCACCGGACCGCTGCCCGGCAACCGTTGCCACGCTCCCACACCTTCGAGCTGCGCCGAGGATCGTCGCCGCATTCCCACCCGGACGATTCCCGGCAGCGTCGCCACGTCGGCGACCTGAGCCAGCGCCATATCCCCGTGTTCGTCAGGTAGCGACGACCTCGACGCGAACACGATCCCGGGCACCCGCATGGCGCCCTCTTGCTCTATCCGGAACCCGTATATCCGGAACCCGTATGGGGTCTCCTCGATGATCTTCATGCCGCCCCCTCGATCAGACGTCAGGTGTTACCGCGCAGCGCCAGCCCTCTTGACCATGCGAGAAGCGAAGCTCGTTGAGCGATAACGCCTTTGGCACGGCGCCAACCTGGGGCAGCGTGCTTGCGTCGACCATCGCGAAGTCGCCGTCGACGCCGCCGTCTGTGCTCGTCAGAGTGAAGATCGACGCCAAGCCGGCGGTGTCCAGTGAGTAGATGGCTTCCTCGAGCACGGCGACGAGCAGGTCGTCGTGGCTTATCACCGGTCAGCCTGCGCCGGCACGTCCGCTGCGGATGAGCCGACGAGGTATCCAGAAGGCTCTCGACGGTGCTGAGCATCGCTTGCCCTGATGCAGCCGTCGCGGGTCGGTGCCCACGCCTCGATCCGCAGATCCGCCGTATGTGGCACGGTCACATGACCTGATCTGTTGTCCGCCATGGCTCTGCAGCGGACTACCGTCCCCGGGCAGGGCTCAAGTGGTCGATGAACCAGTCGCGGGCCAGCACGGCGACTTTCTCGAGCGTGCCGGGTTCTTCGAATAGATGGGTGGCGCCGGGGACCACCACGAGCTCGCATTGGCCGGGCATCGCGGCCCGTGCTTGTCGATTCAGTTCCAGCACCACGTCATCGCGTCCGCCCACGATCAGCAGCGTCGGCGCGTGGACTTTGGTCAGGGACTCACCCGCGAGATCGGGCCGGCCGCCGCGGGAGACCACCGCGCTTATCTTCACTGTGGGATTGGTGGCCGCGACGAGGGCCGCGCCCGCTCCCGTGCTGGCGCCGAAGTAGCCGACCGGCAGGGATGCGGTGTCGGGTTGGCCGGCCAGCCAGCCGGTGACGTCGACCAGGCGGCGTGCCAGCAGCTCGATGTCAAAGACGTTGGCGCGGTTGCGTTCTTCGTCCGGGGTGAGCAGGTCAAACAGCAACGTGGCGATTCCGGAACCATTCAGCACGTCGGCGACGTAGATGTTGCGCGCGCTGAACCTGCTGCTACCACTGCCGTGAGCGAAGACGACGACGCCGCTCGGGTGCTCCGGGATCGTCAAGTGCCCGGCCACCACCACCGGTCCGGCCGCCACCTCGACCTCCTCATCGCGCAGCGGAGGGTCGGCGGCACTCGTGCTGGCGGCGACACCCCGAAAACCGTCGCGGGCCCGAGCCAGCAGTGCGATCACCTCGTCGTCAGAGGTTTGGGTGAAGACGCGATAACCCTGCCCCACCGCGAAGAAGAACGCGGGCGTCTCCAAACACACCACGTCATCGGCATACCCGGCAAACGTCTCGACGATGTCGTCCGGGCCGATCGGAACCGCCAACACGACCCTGCTCGCGCCCTGAGCGCGAGCGACCTGACACGCCGCCTTAGCGGTCGCTCCGGTCGCGATGCCATCGTCGACCAGTACGGCGACTCGCCCCGCCAGCGAGATCGGGTCACCCCCGCGGCGGAAGCGTTCCGACGCGGCGTTGCAGTTCAACCCGCTGCTCGCCTTCGACTGCGTCCATGTCATCGCTGCTGAGGTCCGCCGCACGCACGACGGAGTCGTTGATCACCCGCACGCCGCCCTCACCGATGGCGCCGAAGGCCAACTCGGGCTGAAACGGCACGCCGAGCTTGCGCACCACAAGAACGTCCAGCGGCGCCTGCAGAGCCTTGGCCACCTCGAACGCCACCGGCACCCCACCCCGTGGCAGGCCAAGCACAACGACGTCCTCTCCACGCAAGAAATCCATACGCTGGGCCAATCGACGTCCGGCGTCGACACGATCCTCGAACAGCTTCATTCCCGGAGTGTGTCTCGCGGAACGGCTCGCCGATAAGAGAACTAGGTCCTTCATCCGGCGGATCGCCACCAGTGCCGCCGGGCAACCCGTTCACTCTTCTCGGGCACGATTGCGCGCGGCGTGGGTGAACAGCTGCCGGTGCAGGTTGTCCATCGCGTTGTCTTCTTCGCGTAGGCGGCAGCCTTTTCACGATCGCGAGACAGCAGCACTTGCTGGGCGCTGTTGCCCAATTCGACTGCTACCCTGCCTATTTCAGGAATGCAGTCACTGACTTTGTCGGCAAGCGCGTGCCGGGGGCGGCGTCGGGCGATCTTGGCCACATACACGGCCAACGCGTTCATGCGGTCCACGTCGGCGACGATCTGAATGGAGCTGACGATGGCCCGTGCTGCATCGCCACCCCGGCCAGGCTTGTCAGGGCTGGTCGGGTGGCGCCCAGCTGCCGGCCTCGGCTTGTCGGACGCTTCGGCCCTGGCGCATCATCTGCTCAAGTCTTGGGGGCAGGGTGTTGGCGAGGCCGAGCACGACCTCGACGGGTGCCGAGTCTCCGGTCCGGTCAGGGTGAGTCTGGCCGAAGCGGTGTCCGGCGGCGCCGGCCTCGACAACCTGCGCGATCGCCTCCGGGATGGCCGGACGGCCCTCCCCGAGGAACTTCTTGAGTAACTCTCGCTGGTCGGTGTGGTCGGGCATATCCGTCATCGTCGCACGGTCATGCCCAGAGAGAGCGGCCTGAGGGTCGGCAAGTTCTTCACCGGACGGTGCCGTAGCGCCTGCAGCGGCCGGATCGTCGCCGGGACCCGCGGCGCCGCAAGGTGTCCAACGGTGTGGGCCCGCTAAGCTCTCGGCGGCGGCCCCATGAACTCACAGTTGGTAATCCCCGACCTCGATCCGGACGGCGACACGCTGACCGCTGCCTTGTGTCCGATTGCTGCCGACTTGTATCACGATCAGTGGGGCCGTGGCGGCGTTTCCGCTCCTGCTGACGACCTGCTCGGACCCCCGGACAGCGTCGACTAGTTCCAACACCTCCGAGCGAAACGTCGACGGAGACGGAAAATTTCGCCATCGGCTAGGTGTTTGGGTTGCCCTTGTCGACGGCCTTCTTCGCTTGTTCCTGGACTTTGTCGACGGTGTCTTTGTACTTGCCCTGCGTCTTGTCGTCTACGACGTCGCCCGCCTTGTCGATCGCCGTGTCTACCTTGTCGGCGTTCTTCGACAGCAGATCCTTCAGTTTGTCCAGCAATCCCATCAGATCCACCCTTCGTCGGTTCGATTCCCAGGACATTGATCCGGGCGTTCGATGTTCCAATCCATGGCGCGTATAGGTTCCCCCGTGGGCGGCTCAGCTAATAGGGCCTTTCGGCCTCCGACGCGGTGGCCTCAATGCCCGAGGTTGCGGGGCCCAGCTGTCGGCTGCGAATCGTCCGACGGATTCTCGCGGCCACACTCCCTACAGCTGCGGCCACCTCACGCCGCTGCGGCGGGTCGAGGGCGGCCGGGCCGTCGAGAAGGGCCGCACGGGTCTTCGTGTTGTCGGCCATCACTTGTCATTGGTGTCGGTGCGGGGACCTGGCCTACGCCACAGTCCTTGTCGTGGCCCTGCCGATGCCGGTTTGAGGTATGCCGACTGCCTGCGTGCTGGTGAGCAATAGTCAGCGCTACGTCGCGCGGTGAAGGTCTGACCGCACCGCATCACATGCCGTTACGGGTTGTCCAACAGTCTGCTGGTATCACTTGACGAGGTAAGCGGAGCTGCACGCAAACACCTTGCAGCGGGGGGTGTTCAGGCACGGGCGGCCCTCAGCGGCCAGATTGTCGGGTAGGAGTTGCGGCTTCCTTGCCGCGCGCTGTTCAGCGGGTACGGTGGGCACGTAATGGATGTGCGATTTCTCGGATTCGGGTCGATCGAGGTCGAGGGGCGAACGTATGAGCACGACATCATCATCGACCGAGGTGTTGTACGCAAGCGGAGCAAGAAGCCCTCGAAGCCATACCGCGACAAGTTCGGACACACTCCGCTCTCGGTCGATGAGGAGCTCCCCTGGGGCGGACCCCGCTTGATCATCGGCACCGGGGCCCACGGCTCGTTGCCGATCATGGCTGAGGTGGTGGAGGAGGCTGCGCGCCGACACATTGACCTTGTCGCCGTCCCGACGGAACGGGCCTGCCGACTGATCTTGGGCCTCAAGCCACGGGAGGTCCGCGCGGTCCTTCACGTCACCTGCTGATTCGACCCTGATTGGCCTTTCGTCAGCCACTGTGAGGCCCCCGGTCGGCTGCTATACCGCAACCGGGATGGGCTGCATGGTCATGGGCCGCTGAGAATCGTCGGGGATGGCGGTGCGCTGGGGGCCGGTCGAACATTTAGACCTGGCCGCCCATATTGACGAAGGGTGTCTCGTTCCGTTCTCTTTCGGGACGCCGTCGAATCCGACACCGACCCGCAGATTTCGCAAACGGTCAGTCAGGGCCGATGTGCGACGATGAATGACGTGCCCGACCACACCGACCAACGAGAGTTACTCAAGAGGTTCATCGAGCAGGGCCGCCCGGCCACCCTTGAAACCATCGCGGAGTTTGCCGAGGGCAGCGGCGACAGCTACTACTTCCGCAAGACGTACCGCGACCGGATGGGAGAGTCGGCGCTCGTCGAGGTCAAACTCGGCTCCGACAGCGGCCTGCCCGCAAGACTGGAGCAGATGATGCGCCAGGCAGGGCCTGTCCAACAACCCGATCAGCCCTAACAGGACCTACCCGGCGTCGGGCGAATATCACACCGGTGTGCTTGAACAGCCAGCCGCCGTGCGCCTCGATCGCCCTGCGCAACACCTCATCAGACGGGGTGTGCGCCGCATTCGCGTCGCCGAGATCAGCGGTCGACGCCGCGGTGGCCGCGCAACAGAAGCTGGAGTTGCCGGTCTGCATGGGTATCGCGACCGGGGAAGCAGAGTTGCGCGGTTCGGACTACTTCGGCGCGGTGCTCAATCGTGCCACCCGTCGAAACCAAGCAGACGGAGTGATGATAAGTCGAAAGTCGCTTTGGCCCAAGCGGATGCACGCAAGCGGTGAGTCGGCGAGCACGATTGCGACGGCACTTGATGTAAGTCGTGTGACGGTCTACCGCGTGCTGGTTGAGCAGCACGATGACGGCGAGTGACCTCACCGCGCTGGCGAGGTGAGATCGACGACGACGAGTATCGGCAGCGTATGACGACGCACTGAAACACGGTGCTTGGGTAATCAACTACTTAGCCCGCAGTTTATTGACGTCAGCGTCAGCAAACACGCTGACCAACGGCAGCGGGGACGTCTGCAAGCGTTGGCCCGCCTGGCGGAAATTCAACGTCATGCGGGCTGCGGAATCGGGGAAGGTTTGTGCGCTAGATCCCCTCAGGTGGCGGGGCCTTCCCATAGCTCGGCGGCTCGCTTCGCCCAGTCGATGGTGCCGTAGGCGCCGTGGTGGACGTGCGTTGACACGCCACCCTCCGGGACCTCCCGGACCACCAGAATCCACGGGAGGTCTTGGCTTGCTGCCCCGGTGGGGTCGTGGAAGATGCGATATTCATGCTTGCCGCTGACCGCACGGTAGCGCTCGAACGGGTAGGTCGCGTTCGGGTCCACAGTTTCCCATTGCAGCATGGTTACCTATGATCCCGCGCGAGCCTGGCGCAGCAGCGAGCGGGGGACTCTTTTACTGCCAGGTGACGTTGTAGCCCGTCGCGGCACGCCTAGCGTTCCACCGCACGCTGATAGTCGGCGATCTGGCGCGCGAACGCGGCAATCTGGCGCCGACCTTCTTGCCGCCGTTGCCCGGTGGAAGGAATCAGGTGATCCGGATTGGTCGTGTGCACGACAACCTTCCGGTAGGTGTAGCGACCGGATCGCATCCAGCAGCTCACCCACCCGTTGCCTAGATGTGCCATGGCGACGACCTCCATCGGGTGGTGGGTCACGCGCCCTCGCGTGGCAGGCATCAGCGCGGGAGGACCCCAGCGGCATGAGCTACTGGTCCGGTTCACCGCGAAACTCCCCGTGCGAACTTTCGTGACGGCGCGCTACTACGGCGGCGGCTTCCCGCCACCCCTCGTCCGACACCAGTACGAAACGCCGCCGAGATTGCCCGGCACCACTGACAACTGCGGTCGACAATGAACCCTCAGGCATCTCGAAACACCAGTCCGGCGCGCGGCCCGGCAGCAACGTCGCAACCGCCGTCTCGCGCTAGGACCGTGCCGCGAGCCTGAGGAAGGGTAAGTGTCGGTGAATGACCTGCGGCGCCTCCAGGGCGTCGTCAACCGGGATCGCGGTTAGGGCAGTGGACGTCGATCGGTGCCGCGTCACCGTGACGCTCCATGAACCGCTAAGACGGTCGTTTGCTGCCTGGTTAGCTGGGAAAGAGGTCGCCCCGGTGCACAGCTGCGTACTCCAAGGCGGCCACCACGGCGAGCATCTTGCCGCGGCTGACCCTGACGGTGGACGGTGCTGGTTTCAGTGGGACGAGTCGGGCCTCCGCCTTGGCAGCGACGGGTCGCACCTCGAGCGGCGAGGTGGTCTGGCGGGATCGCCCAGACACGCGAGATCCGCCACTAAGTCCAGCGCCGCCAGAGCGGCTGCCTCCACCGCGATCCCCATGACACCACCGCCGAGATGGGGCCGCCATGCCTCCGATGCCAGTGCGCCATATCGGTCACCGAAGTCACGATCGCCGACCGAGGCGTTATGGGCGCTGGTCACAGCCCTTGGACGGCTGGCCGACGTCATCGCCGCTGCATCGGCCCCAACGGATTCCAACGGGCAAGCTAGTTAAGCACCGGGGCGCCCAGCGGCCGCCACGGATTCGGCTCCGGCAGCTGCACCCAGTGGCCAGGTTGATGCACGGGGAAAGGGCTGTCAATCCCATGGAAATTCGGTTTGGCATGGGCACTAGTCCGTCAGCGTGGTCTGCTCTCAATTCCAGTTGAAGGCCGCACAGGGCGACCGCTGCACCATCAACGGCGAGCAGGTCGTTCCGCAACCCGGCGGCCTCTATGGCGGATGGATAACTCAGCTGGCTCGTCGGCCCCCTTGAAGGGAATCCCCCCGGTTCGATGGGGCTGGTAGCGGGGCTGGATACAGCCGTGGAGCTGTCTACCGCATAGCAGCGACCGCTGCTGAGGGACCAGGGGCCGTTCACGCGCGCGCTCAGGTGCCGACCTGCGGCGTATGCGGCGGCTCGGGTGAACCATCCCCCAGCGTTTGGTGCTCGGGAGACGTTTCGTCGAGGGCCGCGATCCGCCTTGCATACAGGGTTATTCCGGGCTGCGCGGTCAGGCCATGCGCGAAGATGCTGAGCAGCACCGTCGCCATCACCGCAAGTCGGATCGTTGAGTTGCCCGCCAACTCTGCCTCGCGCGCCAGGTACACCAGCGCGAGCACGATGGACGCGAGACCCCTGGGGCCGAACCAGCCCATAAACAGCACGGTCACCCGGCTCAGACGAGTTCCCAGCAACGCCAGTGCAACAGGCGCCATGCGCACGACTGTCAGACTCAGCACGGCATAGAGCAGCACGGCCGGCGCGAAATGCCCCCAAACGCCGGCCACGACGGTGCCGAAGAAGAAGAACACGAAATAGTTGAACAGTTGCCCCCATTCCTCAGTGAACTCGACACTGTGCCGGCCCGCCGCGTTGAAGCCGAATTGAACTGCGAATCCGGCGACAAACGCGGCGATGAACATGCTCGCCCCGGTCTCTTCCGCCAAGATGACGCAGAGCACCGGCAACGCCACCACGCCGAGTTGACCCAGTGGCGGAGCCATCCAGCGCGTGCGGTGGGCAAGGCCGAGGAGCCATCCGCCTACCGTGCCGATCCCAATTCCGATCAGTGTGCCGTAGCCAAGCTGTTCGCCGAGGAAACGGGCGAGCACCGCACCCGGCGCAATGTTCTCCTCAGCAACGGCAAGCACGATGAACAACAGCAGGAACGGAACAGACAGGCCGTCGTTGAGGCCGGCCTCAACATTGAGAGTCTGGCAAATTCTCTGTGGCACTCGTTCGCTGCTCACGATCACCTGGCCGAGGCCGGCATCGGTTGGGGCGAGGATCGCTGCCAGAATGCCCGCTTCCGCCCACGACAGTCCGCTCAGCACGATGATCGCGCATACGGCGCCTAACACGATGGTCAGCGGCATGCCCACAGTGAGCAAGCGGATGGGCAGGCTGCGGCCGGCCTTCAACAGCGATGGGTTGATCCGGCTCGCGTCGGTGAAGAGCAACATCACCAGGCCCAGCTCCGCGATCAGGAGCAATACCTCACGATCGAGCACGAGCTCGCGTGCCACTGCCGGCAGCAGGATTGTTGCAGCGCCGGCGCACGTGAACAGCATCGGCGCGGTGATGACGGTCCGTTGCAGTCGCTGCGAGACCAGGCTGTAAAGGAAGACGAGCACCACAAATACCGCCATCAGGACCATGACTCGAACGCACGCTCCGGAGAAGTGATCAGGCTCGGGGGTCGTCAACCATGAGCATGCGGGTTCCGCAGCCCCGGGGCATGGTGTTTCGCAAATATCTTTCCCGAGCACACCAAGCGCGGTTCAACAGCGATCAAAACGAAAGCCGCACGCCGATCTCGTGATCGACACCAACCGATCCGGAATGCAGGCTTCGACTGCCTTGGCCTGATGCGGCGATGTCGGCGTGGGCTCAGCGCGCGCTGCATTGCGGGTTTCGTCGATCCACTCAGCCCGGAGTCCGTTCGTCGGGATCTGCCATCGGTCGCACTTTCCCGCTATCGGCTGGCGGTCTCACGAACTGAGTAGTCTGATCGCCATCTGGACGCGGCAGACGCTGTCAAAGCTCGTCGTCCTCCTCGGCGAACTCGATGGGGTCATAGGCGTCATCCGCTTGGTCGCAGGTTTCCGTCTCGACGTCGGGCGACCCTGGATGCTTCTCTAGCTGATCCAGCTTCCGCACGATCTCACCCCACAGTTTCCGCGGCACCGTGGATTTCACTGCCTCGATGATGTGGGTCACCTGGACCATGATGTCGGCCATATCGGGTTGTCCCGCACGAGAATCGATCAGGGCTTGGAGCCGACAGGCCGCGATCATGCCGGTCTTCACATCCACCTTGGTGTCCGAATCGACCAGGGTCTCATAGCCCTTCACCATGACGGTCTCATACTTGTACTCCAGCCGGAGACGGATCTGCTCGTCGGTCAAGTGAGACGGCATTAGATCATCAGCTAATCCCCGACTCGGGGTGGGGTGGCCAGATGCCGGTAACGCCGGTTGGTGCGCTCGATGAACTGCTTGTCGTTCTGAAGGTGCGCCTCGGGGGGGACGTACGGCCCTATCCGGTGGATCGCGGGAGGTTCAGCCTGGATTCGTTACCGGACTTTCCTGATTCAGACTAGGGGAATTGCGGAACATGTCGGTTTTTCACAGCGGAACGGGGAAAGGCCATGGCTGAGGCTGCGTTGTTCATAGGCTGGGGGAGCCTGGTGGACGGGCGCGAGAAGCGCGCCCTCGAACTCTTCAACAAGTCGATGCATTACTTGAGGAGTCTTCAGGAAGAACGCCGGATCGATCGCTTTGACGTAGCCGTTCTTCCGTCAAACGACAGAGACCTGCGCGGCTTCATCCTGATGCGGGGTACGGCGGAGCAGATCGACTCGGTTGGCGATGACGAGGAGTTTCAGCGACTGTTCAGCGATGTGCAGGTCGTCGTAGATCGGCTCACGTTCGTCGACGCCTTCGTCGATGAGGCACTCGCTCGGACGATGCATCCGCACCAGGATGTGGGTCGGATCGGAGAACTGGACTGACCAGATCGGCGACGGCATCGCGCACATGCTCGCAGTTGTCCAACACCAACAGCCGCACCCTGCCCCCCAAGCGCAGCGGCCACACTGTCGGCCACGGTTTTGCCGGGCTGTTGGGTGATGCCCAGCACTGCGGCCACCGCGTCGGGCACCGCCGCCGGATCGGTGACCGCGGCCAGGTCGAAAAACCAAACGCCGACCGGGAACTCGTCGGCCAGCCGCGCCGCAACTTCGGTCGCCAGGCGGGTCTTGCCGACCCCACCCACCCCGGTCAACGTCACCAACCGATGAGCCTTCAGCGCCTCTTGCACCTCGGCCAGTTCTGCTTCGCGTCCGATGAAGCTGCTGGCGGCAGGCCGCAGATTCCCAGGACTGGTATCCAGTGCACAGTGCCGTGGCTCGCGCTCGGTTGGGTTGACCCAGTTCCCACCGCCGAGCTGTTGGGCTAGATGCTGTTCAAGCACCCATAGATGGTGTCCGCCTGGCTCCAGTCGCTGCGCTGGAACACATCGGGGTCGCGGTTCATGACCAGGCTTCCAACCACCTGCAGGCACGCATCCTCCGCGCTCACCATTCCGCCCGCCGCCATCCGAGCCGCCGCCGGTGCCAGCTTCTGGCCCTTGGCGTATGACCAGGAGTGCGTGTCATACGGCGCAGCGTTCGCGGTCCCCACGCCGAGCAGGGCGACGCCTGTCATCAGAGCGGCAGCGATGATTTTCTTCATTGGGTTCTCCTTGGCGCACAGGCTCTTTGCCGTGCGCTAGTTGGTCAGACCGTGGTGCTGTGGCACCACTGCTCTGCCCTAATCGACGAAGACGATCAAGCCGACGCCGTAAGAATTCACACCCACGCAACGCTTCGCTACGGGCCAGAAGGTTGTGGCCGTTGGGGTGCATTGCATCGTGTACGACTGGTGGGTGATCGGGCTGTATGCCGTGACGATGGTTCCAGGCTGGCTATACCAAGCCCAGCGGACGTTGTCGGCAAAAGCGCAGCTCGTATCGGCGGTGGAAACTCCACTTACGCCCGAGGGACAGATGTTGAAGTTTTCGGCGCTGGCTGTCCCGGCCGCAGCCATGGGACCGGCGATAAGAGTTGCGCCGAGACCGGCGGCAGCGAGGGTTTTCTTCATCACTGCGCCGCGTCGGCTTCCTCGTTGGCTTCTCGGTAGGCGGCGAGCACCTCCTGGGAGAACGCTCCCCGGTCGGCCACGTCGTAGCCGTTGTCGCGAGCCCATTCCCGAATCGCTTGCCGCTGCTGGCGTGAGAAGTCCAACGCCGAATTGCCCTGCTGGCGTGGTGCAACCGCCAGCCGCTGCTGGCGTGAGAAGTCCAACGCCGAATTGCCCTGCTGGCGCGGTGCAGGCTCCGATTTGTGCCGGTTCCCGCCGCGCACCCGCCGCCCCGCCGACACGAACGGCTCCAGCGCCGCTCGCAGGCTCAGCAGGTTCTGCGGGCACAGGTCGATCTCGTAGAAGTCGGAACCGAGACTGAACCGTTCCGTGACGATGCCGTCACTTTCGGTGCCGTCGATGTCATCAACGATGATCACTTTCTTAGCCATGTTGTTCGTCGTCCTCGTCTTCCTCGTGCCGGTACCCGACGGCTATGGGGCGCGTCCTCAAACCGCCCGAACGGCTCGCTGTGACTCGACGCCGCGAATGTGACGAGCCGGGATGGTTCATTGGTGAACCTCGACGATGGGCTCGTCGGGGTAGTTCTCCTGATATGCCTGCCGCGCATCGTCTTCGCTGGCGGCGTACACCGTCCGCGCGACGTGTTCGCCATACCCGCCTTCGCTGATGACGATGAAAACGTCATGCATTTTGCACGTCATCCGCCGACGGTGCCCGGTGTACCGACCGGAACCTGCACACCCACCCAGTTGCACGGCGTCCAGGTCCGCCACGCGACCAGCGCGCACTGCTGCTCGGGACTGAGCGGCGGCGCACACGGCGGCGTTCCTGGCCTTCCACACACGGCAGGGTCGGCCGACGCGGCACCCACACCCACGCAACCGCCGACGCTGATCGACGCCGCGACGGCCCCGATCATCAGCAATCGTTTCAACATGTCAAGCCCTGCCTTCTGTCGTTCATATGCTTGCAACAGTAGGAAACAAACGGCAATCATGTCAACAATGTGGTAACAATTTCCGAGTGATACGCCTCACAGCAGGGCCGACGCCAAGACTGGCGGGCACGGACCTCCGCCGGTCGCCACCCACGTTGTTCCTCACCGGTTTGTCGGACGTGGCCATCGGGGTGCTGGCACACTAAAAGCCCAGCCACCAGCGGAGACAGGGAGGCGGCCATGACGGCGGTGTACGTAGTGACGGCGGGCAGCGGTGAGAGCTACCGCATCGAACGCGCCTACCTCGACGCTGACCAGGCGTATCGGTTCGCCGAGGCTTACAACGGTATTGCGCCGGTGGAGTCGGTGCAGGTGGAGGAATGGCAGGTCGGTGCGCCGCCCGCCGACTACGACGGCCCGTACTGGCGGGCGGAGTGGTGGGCGCGGATGCCGATCGCCAAGCGGCGCGGGGAGTTGCGGCGCACCGACGAGGGCGAACGGTTCGACGACTTCGCCATTCGCCAGGAGTGGTGGACCGGGGAGGCTCTACCCGAGGCCACAGTGGTGCGCAGGGAATTGACCGGCGTACCGAAGGTCGAAGTGGTGGGGTCTTCGAAGGAGAAAGTGGAGGAACTGTTCTGGGACGCGGTGACCCAGGCCAGGGCCGAATTGGCCGGGGTCCCCAGGAAATAGTTTCCGCGATCTGCGCGACGGATGGAAAGAAACGGGCATGGCGACTCGACATTGCCGTCCGTGTGCGTCATGATCCTTGCATGGACCGACGCGATCTGGAACGGCTCGGCCACCACATCGTGAGTCGGCGGGTGGCGCTGGGATTCCGCAACCGCACCGATTTGGCCGACGGTCTGCAGTTCACCGTGCGCACCCTGGCCGACATCGAGCACGGCGTGCGCAAGGCCAGCCCCGGCACCTACGCCATGCTGGAAAATAGACTGGCTTGGGCACCGGGCAGCATCGACACCATCCTCGCAGGCGGGGAACCCAATGAAACCGTGACCGAACTGCGCCGCCCGACCCAAAACCCGCCATCCCACACCGCCACCGACTCCCTCTCCCGCGCCTCCACCGAGGAGTTGCTGCTTGAGCTACGACGCCGCATCATCGCCCCCCGCAACAGACGCCACGACACCTGGGACGACTCGGGCGGCCTAGACCCGCACGGCGACTGGCCCGCACAGGGCTAACAGCCCTGGCATCAATCCATCGTTTTCGAGTGCCCCCTCGCGAGGATGCGAGCGAACGGCAGCAGCATCAGGAAGTCGACAATCAAGACGACGGTGATCATCACGATGACCTTCGCGTCATCGAAGTTCTGCCCGGCGACCACGAATGCAGCGGCGGCGTTTCTCTGTGCGGTCCCCAATGCCAGCACTCCCCGAGTGCTCTTTGCGGGTCCTCCAAGCAGCCATCCGATGCCGACGCAGACCACCGTGTACACGACGGCGGCCAGGACGCCGAAGGTACCGAATACCGACAGGACACTTTTGAGGTGGCCAGCCATGGTCAACACCACCACGAGGATCATGCTGATGTTGGAGATCCACCCAACCGTGGGTCGTATGCGGCCTGCCGCGCCTGGGCGGCGGGCCCGGACCAGGAGACCCACGGCCAGCGGGATGAGCATCAACACGATGAGCGACCGCGCGATCTTCACCGGGTTGACCGTGATTCCCTCGAGGAAGAACGGCAGAGCCAGGGGCAGGTAGCCCACGGTGACGACCATCAGCAGCACCATCAGCCCCACAGCGAAGGCCAGATCGGCCTTG
This sequence comes from uncultured Actinomycetota bacterium, assembly GCA_963813275.1. Taxonomy (GTDB): domain Bacteria; phylum Actinomycetota; class Actinomycetes; order Mycobacteriales; family Mycobacteriaceae; genus Mycobacterium. Next base: position 3,436,095 of record CAWEYH010000014.1, read on the forward strand.
GCAAACTCCGCGAGCTTGATCAGAAACGGCGCGCCCGCCGCCAGCCCGCACAGCAGCAGGCCGATCCCCAGCGGCTCGTTGAGACCGAGCACCCGCCAGAGCCCGAGCGCTACCAGGGGCGCGAGGACGAAGTTCGCCGCGAGGGACAGCACGACCAGCCGGGCGTTCTTGAGCGGGGCCAGGATCTGGCCGACGGTCAGACTGAGGCCAACACCCAGCGTGCTCGACACCACGAAGACGACGACGGCCACGCTCGAGCCCCGGATCAGCAGGTCGGTCAGCGCCATCGTTGCCGCCTTTCGTCACTTCTTTGCGTAGGGGTCAGTCGGCCAGCGCCGCGCTGGCCTCGCGGTCCGCAGCACGGCGGTGTGTGGCATGGAGCCCCGGAGTCTTCGGTGCGCTCCAGTGGTCGGTGATGATTTTCAATCATCACCGATTCAGCGGGGGCAAAAGCCATGCAGACAGCCCAGAACACGATTCTGGTGACGGGTGGCGGGTCAGGGATCGGTCGTGGCCTGGCTGAGTCGTTTCATCGTCTGGGCAACCAGGTGATCATCGCTGGCCGCCGCCGCGAGCAGTTGGAGAGCGTGGCAGCGGCCAATCCCGGAATGCAATTGCTGACCTTGGATCAAAGCGATGCGGCAGACATCGAGCGTTTCGCCACGGAGGCGACACAGCGCCACCCGAAACTCAACGTTGTGATCAACAACGCGGGTATCCAACACAGTGAGGACCTCACCGCTGGCCGTGTCGCCGAAGCCGAGGCCATGATCATCACGAACCTACTTGGTCCCATACGCCTCACTGCTGCGTTGCTGCCGCGCCTGCTCGCTCAGCCCCGTTCAGCCGTTCTGAACGTCACCTCGGCATTGGCCTTCCTGCCCAAGGCACAGGTGCCAACCTATTGCGCCACCAAGGCCGCGCTGCACTCCTACACCCAATCGCTGCGGTTTCAACTGCGGAACACGGCGGTCCAGGTGATTGAGATCATTCCGCCGGGGGTCCAAACTCGGGTCTCCGCGTCACGTTGTCCGGAGACATTTCCCCCAAGAAGTCGGGAATCAGCCGTACGGCTGTGCAAGCTGAGTGGCTGCACCGCCGGTCGCGGTGCGGCGGCATCATGTCACCCCGTCAGGCCGGCGGCGTGTTCGAGTTCTTTGAGGGCGGGTTCAATGCTGTCGGCGAGCTGGTCGATGTCGTCGGCGATCTCCGGGGTGGTGACTAAGCCGAAGTCGAGTGATCCGCGGTAGCTGAAGCAGGTGATGTTCAATCCGACACCCAGCAGCAAGGGGCCGATGGGTATCACTCGCTCGACGAGCGCCCCGGCCATGTAGATCGGAAACTCGGGTCCGGGGACGTTGGACAGCACCAGGTTGATCGGTGCGAGGCGGCCACCTAGGTGACTGGCGGTGTAGGCCCGGACCGCCAATCCCAACAAGCCCGGGGGCGTTATCTCGGTCAAGCCCATGATCTGGTGCGCGGTCAGCGCCTTGGCCATCTCCTTCGCGCCCTGGGAGCTGTCGTAGATAGCTTTCAGCCGCTGGGCGGGATCGTCCACATCGGTGGCCAGGCTGATCGTCATGGACGTGATCTGGTTCCCGGTCGGCGATGCGTCGCTGTGGGTGGACACGGGCACTGAAGCCACGAGTGGCCGGTCGGGAAGTTCTCCCCGCTCCGCGAGATAGTTCCGGATCGCAGCCGAAACGAGCGCCAGCACAACATCGTTGAGCTTCACACCGAATGCCTGCTTGACCGCCTTCACCCGCTCCAGAGGCACCCGGGCCGTCGTGATCCTGCGCTGAGCAGTCAGTTCGGCGTTGAAGCGTGTGGCAGGTGCTTCGAAGAAACGCGGTGGCTTGTTGACCAGTCCCCGCACGGCGAGCTGCTGAGACAGCGTCTGCTGGAACATCCGCGCCACCCGGTAGGGGGTCATGACCGCGACGTTGACGAACGCGCCCAAGATGCGACGGTCGATTCCGGGCAAACCGCTCGACGGAGAACCGCTGGCGCGGACCGCTGGCAACCGCGGCTCGGGTGTGGCGTCGAGCATGATCTCGCTCAGCCCAGCGCCCGACACGCCATCGACGGTTGCGTGATGCATCTTGGTCAAATACGCGACACGGCCGTCCTCGATGCCCTCGATGAACCACAGCTCCCACAACGGCCTGCTGCGATCGAGCGGGTAGGACATCAGGGTGCCGATCAATGACTCCAGTTCGCGTCGCCCACCCGGTGGCGGTACCGCCACCCGGCGAATGTGATAGTCGAGGTCCATCCGGGTGTCCTCAATCAACCATGGCCTGTCCAAACCAAAAGGTGCACCAGCCACCCGGCACTGCAGCACCGGCATTTCCGGCAGTCGAGACGCGATCAGGTTCTTGACGGCATCGAAGCTGAAATGGGGCGCGCCGGACGGATCGCAGACCGCCAGTCCGCCGATGGTCATCGAACCGGTGGGGGTCTCGGCGAACCAGAACGCTGCATCCAGGCTCGACAGCCTCTTCATGGCGACACCGTATCGTCACCCGAGCCATTCAGTCCGTGACATAGCGGTATGCGTCGCCCCGATTGGGCATTGCGGAATTGCAGACTGGCACCACATGGCGAACGTCCTTACAGCTCAGATGAATTGGACGCCACGGTCAACGTCGTCGTCGCGCCGGTGACTGTTCGACAAGCCCTGCCTGCACCAGCGCGTCGTCGATGAACCGCTGGACCGGCTGCGAGCGGAAGAACCCGGCGTGACCGCCCGGATACCAGTGGATCTGAGGTTTGCCCCAGTGCTCCCAGAGTCGAGTGACTTGGTCGCGGGGATGGACCAGTCTGTCGGCGAGGCCGGCGTAGATGAAGCGCCCCTGCATAGGTACCCGGGGAGTCAGTGCAAACGGGGAGATCATCGCTCCCAATGGCGCGGCCAACGACAGTGTCTGCTGGAGCGGGTCGTCACTGCGCAGGCCGGTATGGCGGCCGACCAGTTCAACGAGGTCGGCGACCGGGACACCCAGAATCGCGCAGGCAAGGCCGTCGTCGAGGCTGGCGACCAGGGACGTGACATAGCCGCCCAGGGACACCCCGCTGAGCCCGATCATCGCGTCGGGCTGTTGTGCCCGGATCCAGGACAACAGGCGCCGGATATCCCACACCGACTGCACGGCGCCGTGGACTTCATCGAGGATGTCCTCACCGGGGAACATGGCTCCCGTAGGCAGCCCCCGCTTGCGGGGACCGTGCAGGGGAAGGCACGGAAGCACGACGTTCACGCCGAGGTCGTGGTGAAGATGCCACGCCCGAAACGCCATCAGGTCGATGGCCGGCCGGCCCATCTCCGCGCCGTGCACGCACACCACCCACGGCCGCGGCTCGCGGTGGCGCAGCATCACGCCGTAGGCCCGTTGATTGGCGACGTAACCGAGCCACCGTTCCCGGCCCGGTTCGCCCGCGCACGGCTCATAGACACTGTCAAAGGCCAGGCGTTGGTAACTACGCCCCCGACTGCTCGCCGGCGTCAACACGACGTCAGACAGCTGCGGTGGCGCCGCGAACAGCCCCTCGGGGTTGTCCAGCCAGCCTTTCTGGCCGTAGAACTCCAGTGCCGCCAGCACTTCGCGGTTGATCCGCTGCGACGTCGCCGGATCGGCGGGCGACTTCAGCAGGCGAAAACCCGTCAGCAGAGCTTCGTCGACAAACGCGTGGGCCGCCAGCGCGATGGTGGGTCGCGCCACCGGAAGCTGGCCCGCCTGACGGTCGAGATAGTCCCCCCAGGTCCTGGCGTAGAAGCCGCCGGTTCGGGTGAACGATTTGAGGACATGTGACAACGGGTCGGCGATACCGCCGCGCCGCGAAGGCAGGATCGGTTCGGGCTGGGACTTATCCGCGGCGCCCTGGCTGCTTGACTGCGCACTATCGACCATCTCAACCCCGCTCACAGGACCGGCATAGATCGCGATCGGACACGACGACGGCCAGAGTGGCCGGTCACCAACAGTATACCTAGACAGGTGTCCGGTTTGGCAATGAATCCGACACATGACCCACACCGCCGCCAGCCCGATCGCCGACGTAAAACCTTATTTATGGTGGTCATTGGCAGACGTGTAACTTGTCGGCTCTATCTGGACAAGTGTCCATTTTAGGATGTCGCTTCACGGCGGATGGCAGCCGGGGAAAGGGCACAAATCTGCACCCGCTAGTCGTGCGGGTAGTGTTCGCCGACCTCGGCCAACAACGCCCGCAAGGCGACATTGCGCGCAGCTTGAAGGCCCGCGTTTGTCTCGAAGTGCCGCTCGTCCCCGTGCTCATATTGGGCATAGAGGTCCAGGGCCTGCACTTCCTGTTCGGTGAGCGCGTCGTCGACGACTCGATCACGCTTGCGCCGCAGAGCAATCAGCGCATATTTCTGTGCCTGCCACCAACGGCCCAGCCCCGGCTCCCATGGGCTGACCGGGCTGTCGGGCTCCACATCGGAACGCCGTGTCGGGATTATCAGCCGCGGCGGCAGCTCTGTGAATACATCACCGCTGTAACGACGACCAGAATGATCCTGTACCACATAGAAAATCGTCCCTCTCCTGTCGACGGGTCGGCTCTCAGGCCGTCTTTTCGGCTGACTCGGGGTTGCGGTTCAATCGTGTTGGCTAGCTTGGCGATCTCGTCCACACCGAGGATGGTCGGCTGTCGTTTGGTGGGCGTGCTCATGGCTCGCGTCAGGTTGCACGGGTTGGTGCTCAACAGGCCATCGGTGAGGGCGGTCGCGCACACCGCGTGCAAGAGCTGGTAGGCGTGCGCACGTGCAGTCGGCTTGGCCTTGTCCATCGCGGCATACCAGCGGCGAACCGTTTCGGCGTTCAGCGCCGACAACGGCACATCCTCGAGCTTGCCTTTGATGTAGTTGTTGTACGACGCCTCGTAGCCGATTTTGGTGCGCGGCTTGAGGCTGCGCGTTTCTAGCCAGTCGGTCGCGTACTCACCGAGTGTCTTGGAGCGGGCGCGCTGCGCCTCGGCGCGCAGACGCGGCGCTGTCCACTCGTCCCGTTCGATGCTGCGGCGTTCGACGGCTAGCCAGTGCTCGGCGTCCATCTTGGCGGTGTACGTGATGGGGCAACGTGGCGGGCGAGGTCGGGTCCGGTGTAGCTGGCTTGCCACTTGCCAGACGGCAGCCGCCGCAGTGTGCCCCAGGTCCGCAGTCGCATCCCTTTCTTGCCAGCCATCTACCTGCCCCTCCGAATCGGCGTGCATTCTCCGTGCATTCTGATCGCCGATTTTGGCACTCGCTGGCACTCGCTGTCCAGCGTGCCGGTTGCTTGTCGAAGCAGTTAGAAGGCTATTTTGCAGGCCAGCCGCATGTTGCCAGCTTAGCGCAGCCGCACTTTCGAATCCTGCCGGGGGCACCACTGCCGGGGGCACCACTTGACTAGGACAGAAGCGTCTTCGCGCACGGTTCGCGCAACTAGGTCAAATCAGCGTGGCTGCGCACGAACCGAGCGACGACGTGAGAATGGCGAAGCGGTCTCCTCGATTACTTCAGGAAATCGCCCCACACCCATGCCTTGCCACCGGGCCCTCCTGGCCAGACGATGTTGCACCAGTTGTCGCCTCTGCAGCCGGAGCCGAGTTGGACCTTTTGACCTTCACCGCCTTCGAGCATGCCGATGACACTTCCCACTCCGCCCGGAACGTCGTAGACGTCGACATCTCCGGTCACTTCCCGGGAGTTTGAACCACCGGCGGGGGCCTGCTGGTCCAACTGATAGCTGCCGGCGCCGCCACCGTAGTCCAGGGGGACACCACCGATTGCGCACGTCGACAGCTTGAGCGTGCCACCCCTGCTCTGGTCGCGCGACATCTGCTCGGCTATCTCGCGCGTCTTGCCGATGCCGCCGCCCGCACTCAGAGCGCCAACCGAGACGGCGGCGCAACCGTTCGTTACGTTGGCGATGGATATGCAGTTAGTACCACCACGGTTGGTGCAATCGGCGACCGCCTGGGCACGCGCGTCATCTTGGCTCGTCGTCACATTCTCAGCCACACCGATCACTCCGTTGGCCCCGAAGCCGATCGCCGCCGATAAAGCGGTGCCGTCAGCGTGAGCGGGCGCTGCGATGAGCATGGTGACGGAGGCCGCCACTGCCACGCTCGCGGAGAAGCAACGTGTGTTAACCATGGTGGAACCTCCAAAAACAGCGCAAGCTGTGCGTTTGCTGGGAGCAGTGAGACTACGCCTTAAACCGGGTCCGGGATATCAGGTGTTTCCCTACGAAGCGTCGACGGCAAATCGATCTCGTCCGCAGCCGTCGACAACCCCATCACCGACATCAGCGCACGTCCAGCGGACGACGCCGCGCAGAACGCGAGTGCTTCGCCGGAGATCCGCGCAATTCTCACCCGTTCCAGTCATCCCTCGCGAGTCTCTGCAGGGGCAACCCCATGCACGCCGGACGCCTGGTGCAACCTCAGCGACCCCCCAGGCTTGGCATGGGGTAATCACGCTCTGGTGCCGTTGAGCCCCAAGGCGGGAAATCGGCGGTGCAAGCCGTCGATCAAACGATGCGCGTGGTAGAGCTCGCGCCGCAACTCGGCGGCCTGGCGGCGATGATGCGACGAAATGTTGGCCGCGTGTGCCCGCGCCACCCGGCGCTCGGCGGCTTCGAGCTTGTCGGACGTTTCGTTCACCTGCTCCCAGAGCGCGGCTACGAGAAGGCGCGCCTGCGCGATATCGGCGTCGTCATCCACGCTCGCATGGTCGCACTGGTTCGGCCGCGACGCGAATCGAGACCTCATCCGTCGCCGTCGACGGCACTGAGCCGCCACGCCCCGTCACCGAGCAGCGCCAGGTTCCGCTCGTGATGCTGCTCGACGGCGTGCGAATGACCAACGCTCACCACGATGGTGTCCGGAAGCTCTGTCCGCAGCAGGTCATACAGCGCGAATTCCAGGCCTTCGTCGAGCGCAGACGTCGCTTCGTCGAGGAAGACCGCCTTCGGCCTTGTCAGCAGCACCCGCGCGAAGCCGATGCGCTGCTGTTCGCCGGGCGAGAGCACCTTGGCCCAATCCGCCTGCACGTCGAGTTGGTCGCGGAGCTGAGCCAGCGACACCTGGGTCAGCACCTCCCGGAGCCGGTCGTCTGCCACCTCAACCGCACGGCGCGGATAGCAGAGAACGGTCCGCAGCGACCCGAGGGGCATATAGGGCAGCTGCGCGACGAACATCGCGCCGTTGTCGCCGCTGGGCCGATGCCACGTTCCTGAAGCCTCGGGCCATATTTCGGCAAGCGACCGCAGCAGCGTCGTCTTGCCGCTGCCCGACGCGCCGGTGATCACCAGGGACGACCCCTGGTCCAGCCTCACGTCGACGGGATCGATGAGGCGGTCTCCCGTGATGGTCCGAACCTCCACACTGTCGAGCTGAACCGAACCGTCCGCGCTGAACTCGGTTGTCACAGAGGGCAACCCATCCACTTGCTCACAGGTTTCCACCAAGCCGTATAGACGGATGACGGCCGCGTTGTAGCTGGCGAACTGGCTGTAGGCGTTGCGGAAGAACGACAGCCCGTGCTGGATCTCGCCGAACGCGGTCGCCGACTGCATGACGTCGCCCAACTTGATGGCGCCTGCGAACAGCCGCGGTGCCTGTAGCAGGAACGGGAGGGGAACAATCGCCTGGGTGAGGGAAAAGTTCCAGCCGATCAATCCGATCGTCCTGCGCACATACCGCCGATAGTTGGCGATGACCGCATCGAACCGCCTGTCGAGTTGCTCACGTTCCACTCGTTCGCCCCGGTAGAACGCCACCGCCTCAGCGGTATCACGAAGCCGCACCAGGGCGTAGCGGAAGGCGGCGTTGGTCTTCTCGTTGCGGAAGCTGAACCCGATCAGGGGCCGCCCGATCCAGAACGCGATCACCGAGGCGGCAACGACGTAGCCGATGACGATCCAGAACAGCGCCTTGGGGACGTGCACACCCAATACGGTCAAGGGACCGGCGAGGTGCCACAGGATCACGGTGAAGGACGCCACCGATACCACCGACTCGACCGCACCGAAGATCAGCATGCTCTGGGCGTAGTAGGTCGGCACATTGGGTCCGGTGCCCACTCCGGTGGTGAAGATGTCGATGTCCTGCTGGATACGTTGGTCGGGATTGTCGACGCCCGGCTCGACAAAGCGGGCGCGGTAATACGCGCGCCTGGTCAGCCATCGACCGGTGATGCGGGCGGTGAGCCACACCCGCCAGCGGATCACGAACAGCTGGGTCAACCAGGTGTCGAAGACTATTCGCGCGACGTTGACGATCGCGAGCAACGCGAATATCCCGATCGCGACGTAGAACCCGTGCACTCCCGAATTGCGTTGCACCTCACGATTCGAGGCAATGCCCTGGACCGCGGTCTGCAGCGCCGAGTAGAGATCGTTGTGGTAGTAGCTCAGCAGTACGTTGATCCGCACCGAAGAGATGACCGACAGCAGCAGCACAGCCAGCATGCCCCACACCGGCACGCTTGCCGCCCCCGTGAAGTAACTTCCGGTTATCGCCCAGAAGCGTCTGCCGAACGCGCTGTAGCGAGCCAGCGCCGCCGCGATCAGAAGCACGCACGCGGCGCTGATTGCGGAGGTGGCGACGATCCACAGGGCCGATCGGACCGCTTCCGAGCCCCAGTCGATCGACGGTTTGAAGGTGTCCATCGATTGCATTCCTGTCCGGGTGTGCCCGGAGGGCATGCCGCTGTGGGCCCGCTACACAGCGGCATGCATCGACGGGGCGGGGTTCGTTTGGCAGACCGCGGCCGCGTCCCCGACCGGGACCCGCGCAGACCGTGAGCCGGGCCGGAGGTCAGTCGTTGCCGCCGAAATTCTCTTCGTGGTCGTGGGCTACGTCGTGCCCCTCGCCGACACGGATGCACGTTGCGGTGCATTCCTGCATCACGACCGGTCGCGACTCGCCTTCGACGACGCGCCAGCGCCATGTGGTCTCGACAGTGTGCTCGGCCACCAGCGCATCACGGTCACTGACCGTGCAGTTCAGCGTCCGGCCGCCGCTGTCGGACGTCTCGTGAAGCACCTCGCCCTCGGTCAAGCCCAGCGGGTTGCGAATCAAGCGGACCCCGAACCGGTCCAGCTTGCCGCGCTCGCCCAACCTCTCGGCGATACCGGCAAGCACCCCTTCGTCCTCGTCGCTCAGCGGCGCGGTGTCACCGAAATGCGCAGGCTCGGCGAATTCCATGCCGATGGTGGCCACGCCGAGTTCGTCGGCGTCCAGACGAAAGGCGGTGGCGTCGAGCCCTGAATCGACGAACGAGGCCCGATCGAGCGGCGCTGTCCGGGTACCCCGCGGTGAGTCGACTGTTCGCTCGACGAACACCTCACCATCGGACGGTTCAAAGTGCTTGTGCAGCAGCCAGATCCCGAACCGGGTCCACGCATCGGTGGTGGCCAGGTATTCGCCCAGCTCGGCGAGACAGGCACGGTCGTCGTCGGTGAGCACACCGACATCGGTGCCGTCCATGTCGCGCAGGTCGGCGTAGTCCGCAACGTTGTGATCTCGCAATTTCAGCATGGTGAACTCCTGTCGGCCGGGGAGATTGGAGGTAGCTGGCGCTGGCCGAAATGCTAGCAGCGGCAGGTAATTTGGGAAGCCTCACGAGCGTCTGCGCGCATCCGGCTCGGCACTTGTTCACCTATCGTAGGGGCGGTGTTCATCAATTCTCGCAGCAAGTTCACAGGTTCGATTACGGCTATGCCGGCGCTCCGAACTGGAGACGGTGCAGGCCGGCGTAGACCCCGTTGAGCGCCATCAACTCTTCGTGCGTGCCGTCCTCGGCGACCGCACCGTCCTTGATCACGATGATCTTGTCGGCGTTGCGAAGGGTGCTGAGGCGGTGTGCGATCGTGATGACGGTCCGTCCTATCATCAGCCTGTCCAAGGCCTGAATCACCTTCCCCTCGGACTCGGCGTCCAACGCCGCCGTCGGCTCGTCGAGAATGAGAATTGGGTTGTCCCGCACCAGTGCTCGCGCGATCCCGATGCGTTGCCGCTGCCCGCCCGACAGCGTGGCGCCTCGATCGCCGACGAAGCTGTCGTAGCCTTCGGGCATCTGTTCGATGAACTCGTGCGCGTTGGCCATCGTCGCAGCCTCGACGATCTCCGCATCGGTCGCGTCGGGACGGCCGAACGCGATGTTGTCACGGATCGTGCCGCGCAGCAGAACGGTCTCCTGCAGGACGAAGCCGATCTGGCACCGGAGTCCGTGAAGCCGGTAATCGCAGATGTCGCCGCCGTCGATGCGGATGTTGCCCGTCTCGAGGTCACGGAACCGCGGAATGAGGCTGACAAGAGTCGATTTGCCGCTGCCGGTAGGCCCGACGATCCCCACGGTCTGACCGGGTGCGATCGAAAACGTGATGTCGCGCAGCACCGGGCGGTCGTGGTCGTAACCGAATGCGACGTGCTCGAACTCGATCTCGCCGCGGAACCGCGGGGGTTCCTTCGGTGCCGGTCGCTCCGGCACGGTCGCGTCGGCGTCGCAGATCGCCGTCACCCTTTCGAAACCGACACTGACCTGGGCGATGGTGTTGGTCATCACCGAAAGATCCCGTACCGGTTGGAAAAACTTCGTCAGGTACGCCAGGAACACGGTGAGCGCGCCGGCCGTCATCGCGCCGCTGAGGATCAGTAGCGAGCCTCGCCACAGCACGACGCCCGTGCACACCGCGATCACCAGGCCGACAGTCGGAGACAGCAACGCCGACACGCGGCGGGTGGCGAGCCAGGCCGCGACCGTGTCGCCGCTGGCCTTGCGCAGTTGTTGCTCGGCGAGATCCTGGCGCGAGTAGGCCTGCACCAGTTCGATCGACTGCAGACCTTCCTGCAACGTGGCCAGCAGGTCTGACTGCCGTGTCCGCACGTCACGGACGGCGACTTTGACCGCCCGGTTGATGCGGACGACGAACAGTGCGAGCAAGGGCGTGACGGTCAGCGCGATCAGCGTGAAATCCCAACGGAGCCAGAACATCACGACGACCATTCCGATCAGCGTCATCGAGTCGGTGGTGATGTTCAGGGTGTTCGTCGACGCGAAACTCTGGATCGACTGGACGTCACCGGTGAGGGTGCTGAGAATGGTGCCCACCCTGTGCTTGTCGTAGTACGACAGCGACAGCTGCTGGAGATGGTGGTAGAGCCGCACTCGCAGCTCGTTTCCTACGCTCTGGCCCAGGCTTTCGGTGAGGTAGCTCGCGATATAGAACGCGACGCCTGTCACCACGGCGATCAGCACGGTGACGACAGCCGCGGCGACGGCGATGTGAGCCTTGGAGGGACCCCCCAGCAGCGGGAGCGCCCAGGCGATCCACTGCGGCGCAGGATGATTGCCCACCACGTTGTCCAACACGATCTTCAGTGGCCATGGCATCGCGAGGCTCATGGCTATCTGAACCAGAATCGCGGCGAACAGCACGGTCAGGATGACGCGGTGAGGTCGGAGCAGATCTCGAAGCAAAGGTGGCATCGCAGGCGGCTTTCGGTTTCAACAACGCACACTTGCGGCGAACGCTAGCAGCGCAGTGGTCGCCGCAGCTATGTCAGGTGACCGAGTCTTGATCAGGCGAGCAACGCGGGAAGCGGGACGTGCATCAATCCGCAAGCCGCGCGCAGTAGTTCGGCCTCCGATGCCGACACGGTCCCGTCGTCGAGGACGGACACCACCATGGCCTCGACGAGCGCCTGCTTGGCCTTCGGTTCCAGCGCGTCCAATGCCGCCCATCCCCCGTCGAGCGCCTGCTGCCAGCTGAGCCTGCGCGGGTTGTCGGCCGTCGCCGCATCGCCGTACAGACGCCGCAGCGCACCGTGGAACGCACGTGCTGCCGTGTCCTGGTCGCCGCCGCCCGCGACCGCGAGCGTCGCCAGGAGCGTCGTTACCAGCGGGCGCACCTCGCCCAGCGAGCCGTTGCCGACCCTGCTGCGACGAGACGGGTCGGCGGCGTCGAGCAGGTAGTTCCAGACCAGGCGTGTCATGCAGTACTCGAACATCGTGACCGTGCCGTCGGTGACGGCGAGGTCGTTCAGCACCGCAACCAGCGCGTCCTGATAGTCACGGGGATGGACCGCCAGCTGTGGCAGTGCCAGGGCGACGAACGGCAACCGCAGCTCGTGCGGCAGCCCCCCCATCCGTTCGGCAAGCGCTGCGGCGTCCCGGGCCTGTGCGTCGCCCAGACGCCGAGCCACCGACGCAAGCTGGCGCGATTGCAGCGGCTCGGGCGGCGGCGCGATGAGCAGCGCGATGACGGCTGCCGGAGCCGTACTCGGCTGGGTGGCCAGCTGGCGAACGTCGGCGGGCAACTGCGCGTGCAGGGCGGCACCGTATTTCAGATCTGCAGAGGTGAAGGTGCCTGCGCGTTCGACGACTTGTTCGGGGCTGAGGGCCTGTCGGCCCGGCGCGGGGACCGGAGGTTCCTGGGCGGGGGCCGAATGGCCCAATCCCGTTCCGGCGGGAGTAAATCCGGCTGCGAAGTCCTCGGCCAACCCGTCGGGCGGCTGCTGGGCGTAACGCTGCTGCAGCTCGGCCACCTCGCCCGGGTCGAAGCTGGGGTCGAGCGCCTTGATCCGGTTCATCAGCGGCGGATGTGTCGCAAGCAGCGACGCGAACGACCGTCCTCCCTCACCGAACAGCATGTGGCTGACCTCGGCCGCACCACGCGAGTCGCGCAGTCGCGACCCGGTGGGTATGCCCGCGATCTTTTTCAGCGCGCCCTCGAGCCCGTTTGTCTGCCGGGTGAACTGCACCGCGGACGCGTCGGCCAGCCACTCGCGCTGCCGCGACACCGAAGCCTTGATCACGTTCGCGAAGAACACGCCGACGAATCCGAGCACCATCATCGCGAGCGCGATGACCACGAGCGGTGCGGCGCCCTTGCTGTCGCTCCCGCGGCCACCGAACTGCAGAAACCTCAACCCGATCATGCCGATCAACAGGATTCCGGCGAGCAGTCCGATCAGCCGGATGTTCAGCCGCATATCGCCATTGAGGATGTGACTGAACTCGTGCCCGATCACACCCTGCAACTCGTCGCGGTTGAGCTGGGCCAGCGCTCCCCCGGTGACCGTGATCGCCGCGTCGGCCGGGGTGAACCCGGCAGCGAATGCGTTGATACCGGGCTCGCGCGGCATCACGAAGAGTCGCGGCGTCGGAACCCCCGAGGCAAGCGACATCTCCTCGACGATGTTGATGAGCCTGCGCAGCTGCGGATCGGTGGTCGTCGGGTCGACGGGCACTGCGCCGAGCGCTGCCGCGACAGCGGCTCCGCCCTGCCGCAGCGACATCGTCTTGAAGAACATGCCGCCGGCGATGATCAGCAGCGTGACCGCCGTGACGACGACGATCACGGCGACAATCGCCGAACGGTCGGCGCCCTTGTACCCCATCGCGAGCGCCGCGGCGGCGTCGACACCTGCGACCAACGCCATCACGGCGGCCGCGAAGAGGAACACCAGCTTGAGCGTGGTGCCCTTGGCCGCCCGCTGGTGGTCGAAGAAGTTCATGACCGCCGGTAGGTCAGAACTGGACTCTCGGGGCGTCCCGCATCTCGGGGTGCTCCGGCGGGATCTCGAGAAGCCCTGCGGGGGTGAAGTTGAACATGCCCGCGTAGACGCTGCCCGGGAACGTCTCGCGGCGGTTGTTGTAGTTCATCACCGCGTCGTTGTATGCCTGCCGGGCGAAGGCGACCTTGTTCTCCGTGGAGGTCAACTCCTCGGACAACTGCATCATGTTCTGGTTCGCCTTGAGGTCCGGGTACTGCTCGGCCACCGCGATGAGTCTGCCCAGCGCGCCGTTCAGCGCCTGCTGTCCGGCAGCCAGCTGCTGCATCGCCGCTGGGTCACCGGGATTGGCTTGTGCAGCCGCCAGGCCGTTCATTGCGGCGCCACGCGCCGCGACAACGGCCTCGAGGGTCTGGCGCTCGTGCGCCATGTACGCCTTGGCGGTCTCGATCAGGTTGGGAATCAGATCGAAGCGGCGCCGCAGCTGAACGTCGATCTGCGCGAAGGCGTTCTTGTACGCGTTGCGCGCGCGGACCAGGCTGTTGTAGCCGGCGATCACGAAGACCACGAGCAGTACGAGTACGACGACGACGATGATGCCGATGACGAGCCCCACGAGGCATACCTCCAGGTCAGGCCTGCAAAATTTGTCCGATTTGCCGAAGCCTAGCCGCTGGCATCGCCCGGCACAGGCGCTCCGACGCTATTGCCAGGTAGCGATGTCACGATGACCGGGTGCGCCGGCTCCTGATCCTGGCCGTCTGCGTCGCCGTCATCGCCGCTGGCTGCAGCACACCCAGTCGGACGCCCATGCTTCCACCGATGGGCTGGAACTCCTGGAACTCCGGCATCCCGCTGACCGAGCAGACGGTCAAGCAGACCATCGACGCCATGGTGTCATCGGGTCTGCGGGACGCCGGCTACCGGTATGTCAACCTCGACGCAGGCTGGGCTGCGGCCACCCGCGACCAGAACGGCAAACTGCAGTCGGATCCCACCCGCTTTCCGCACGGCATCACCGCGCTGGCCGACTACGCCCACGACCGCAACATGTACCTGGGCATCTACCACAGCCCGTTCAACGAAGGCTGCGGTCAGGATCCGCGTATCGGCGGGGCGGGCCACGAACGCGTCGACGCCAAGACATTCGCCGACTGGGGTGTGGACTACCTCAAGTACGACTGGTGCCGGGCGGACGCCTCGCACGAACTACAGGTGCGCTACTTCTCCGCGATGCGAGATGCCTTGCGCGCAACCGGCCGTCACATCTTCTACAGCATTAACCCGAACAGTTCGGACGACGCGGGTGCTGGAGCCAGATACGACTGGTCGAAGACCGCCGACATGAACCGCAACTCGGTCGATCTCGTGCCCGCCTGGGGCAACGACGACTTGTGGACGCGAGGGCTCGCCGGTGTAGTGCAGGGTGCGGCCGCTTCGATCCCGTTGGCCCACAAGAGCAGTCCCGCGCATATCAATGATCCCGACATGATGGTGATCGGAATCGGGTGGAACGATTTCGTCCGCACGCACCCGACGATGTCCCTCGGGCCGACACAGCCCGACCTCGACGACACCGAGCAGCGCGCGCATTTCTCGCTCTGGGCGATGCTGGCGGCACCGCTGTTGGCCGGGAACGACGTTCGGTCGATGAGCCCGCAAACAGTGACCATCCTCACCAACCGCGACGTCATCGACGTCGATCAGGATCCGCTTGTCGCGCAGGGACATCCGCTGGACAGTGACCCGCGCGTCTGGGTCAAGCCACTCGCCGACGGCTCGGTCGCCGTGGCACTGACCAACACCGGTGACGCCGGAGGCGACGTCGGTACGACGACCGCTGCTCTCGGTCTGCCTCAGGGCGACTGCTACCGGGTGCGCGACCTGTGGGCACACACCGAAGGCGACAGCACCGGAAGCATCGGTCCGGTCCAGATCCCTGCGCACGGCGTAGCCATGTTTCGGGTGAGCACCTGCCACTGACTGATGTCTGACGCTATGGACGGCGCGGAAATGACTTGGGAGACAGCAGGATCACCGCGAGACCACACGCCATCAGCAAGGCGCCCGGCCATGCGAGCGACGCGAGCCCGGCTGTGTGAAGCAGGCCGGCACCGATGGCGGCTCCGCCCGCAATTCCGATGTTGGCGGTGGAGTTGATCCACGCCCCGGCGAGTTCGGGCGGCATTGCCTGTGCCCGCACCGCGCACGCTTGGTAAATCGACGGGACACCCCCGAACGCCCCACTCCAGATCGCCGTCGCGATCACCACCGCCACAACAGTCGGCCACGTGACACCGAGGACGACGACCGCACCCAGGATCAACGCCACCACGATCACTGCCGTTCGTCGCGGGTTCCGGTCAAGGCCGCGGCCTGCGAACCACAGGCCGAGCAGGCCACAGGCGCCGCAGGCCAGCAGGATCGGACCGAGGAACGCCGGGCCGACTCCACTGGCGAGCAGCAGCACGCTGATGAACGTGTAAACCGTGAACTGGCCGAGAAACACCAAGGCATTCGATGTCGCTACCGCCGCGAGTCGACGGCGGCCGCCACCCTGGCGACGCGTCGACATCGACTCGTGCTCGACACGCGGCAGCAGTGCCACCACGAGAGCGAATGTGAGCGCCGACAGCACGGCCAGAACCGCAAACGACCCGCGCCATCCCGCGGCGGTACCCAACGACGTCAACAACGGCACGCCTAGAACCAGACCGGCCGAAGCACCGCTACCGGCGAGCGCGAGGGCGCGGCCGACGTGCGCACCCGAAACCAGTCGCGGGGAGTATCCGATCACCAGCGAGAAGAACAGCGCGTGCGTCACGCCACCCAAGATCCGCCCGATGGCGACGACCGAGAACAACGGTGCGACGGCGACCAGAACGTTGCTCAACGCGTAGCAGGCCAAGGTGGCCAACAACAGCGGCTTGCGCGGAAATCGCGACGTCGCGACGGTCAGCGGGACCGCCAGGGCAGCGACCATGACGGCATAAAGGCTGACCAGCAGGCCGGTCACCGAATCAGCGACCGCGAACGTCGCACCGATCTGCGGCAGCAGTCCTACCGGCAGCATCTCGGTGGTCACTGCAACGCACGACGCCAAGGCCAGCGACAGCAGTCCCGGCAGGCTCTCACGAATGCCTGCGGCGGGAGCGCGCACGACGGTCAGCGTCATGACCGCCGAATATACTCGTGCAACGAGCATATTCAAGTGAGATACTTCCGGCGATGGCACAGGATCCGCGGCAGGCCGCACATGTGCGCTGGTTGGGCGCCGCTCAACTTCTCGAGGTGGTGCGATCCGAGCCTGGCATCACGCGCGCCGCGGCCGCGCAGCGCCTCGGAATCGGCAGCGGCGGTGCCACCGAGTTGGTTGCCCGGATGCGTCAGGCACGGCTGCTCGACGAGACACCAGCACCTGCCCAAGGACGAGGCAGACCGACAACGGTATTGGAACCTCACGTCGAGGGGCCACTGGTGCTCGCGGCTGACCTGCGCGCCACAGACTGGCGCCTGGCCCTGGCCGGAACCGACGGTGTGCCGGATGTGGTGGCTCAGGCATCGTATGCAGGTGAAGAGGTGAACTCCGTCCTCAGCCGGCTGGCGGATGCGATCGGCAAGATCTACCGGCGAAAGTCAAAGCGGCTCAGGGCGATAGCGGTCGCGGTCGCAGGAACCGTCAGTGACGCCAAGCTGGTTCAGTTCACATCCCGCGGTTGGAGTGACGTCGACCTCTCGGTGCTGACCACAAAGATCCCGGACCGCGCAGGCATTCGGCTGCTACTCGGGAACGACGCCACGCTGGCCGGACTCGCCGAAGCCCGATCCGGCGCAGCGCGCTCCGCCGCGACTGCGCTCTATCTGATTGTCGCGCAAGGCATCGGCGGCACGCTGGTGGTGAACGGCGAGCCGCTCAGCGGCGCACACGGTGCGGCGGGTGAATACGGGCACATCCCGTTCGGTGACCCGACGCTCGTCTGCCCGTGCGGTGCGCGCGGCTGCTGGGATCTCACCGTTGACGGGCGCGCGCTCGCACGGCATCGCGGCGACGCCCCTCCAGACGATCCGGTCGCCTACGTCTACGAACTGGTGCGCCGCCCTACCCGCGACGCTGCATCCCATCGGGCGTTCGACGCCGTCGCGGCCTCGCTGGGCCGCGGCATCGGCGGTCTGGTGAATCTGCACGACCCTGAGGTCGTCACCCTTGGCGGGGTGGGGGCGACATTGAGAGCCGCCGCGCCGCGCGCATTCGATGATGCGTACCGGGACGGCTTGATGGCGTTTCGCAAGGACTCTCCGCCACCGGTCCGCGACGCCGAGCATGGCGACTCAGGGCCGCTGCACGGTGCCGTCGCGCTGGCGCTGGACCACATCACCACCGCAGCGGGTCTGGCGGACTGGGTTGAGCGGCTCCGTGTTTGACGCACATCACCTCACTTCACTTCACCACCTTGGACGAATACGAGGTGCATTCATGCAGAGCCCACCCACGCCGGCGGGTGCCGGCCCGACCACGGCGCGGCCGCCTCGAGTTGCGAGGCGACTTGCAACAAGACCGTCTCGTCGGGCGCGAGCAGTTGCACGCCGATCGGCAGGCCGCCGTCGGTGATCCCGAGAGGCAGCGAAATCGCGGCCCAACCGGTGACATTTGCCAGCGACGTCCACCCCGTCGTTGCGAACTCGACGTCGAAGAAGGCCCGAGTTGTGCCGCGAGGCTGGTCGAGTAGTGCGTAGGGCGGCGGTGGTGTCAGGAGGGTGGGCACCAACAGCAGGTCGTACCCCGTCACTCCGGCCACAAAGCGGCGCGTCTGCGCGTGTACGGCCTCGATCGCCCCGGCATATGCGGCCCCGGTGGTGGTGAAGCCCTCGCGGACCATCACCCACGTGCTCGGCTCGAATTCGTCCTCCTGCGGTTCCCGGCCGAGATGGTTGGTCGCCAGGGCGTGAAGCGCAGTGTTGCTGACGGTGTGCAGAACTGCGATCGCGTCCGCAACGACGTCGGGATCGATTGTGGGAGAGCCTGGTTCGACGATGTGACCGAGCTCGCCGAGCAGTTCCGCGGTGTGCTCGACGGCGGCCGTGACTGCGGGATCGGTTGACGGCCCCGGGAAAGGCGACGCGGTCGTCAGCAGAATGCGTTGTGTCGCAGGCACCTCACCGATCGCATCCAGATAGCGGGTGGTCGGCGGCTGCGCGGAATAAGGGTCGCCGAGGATACCGCCCGCGATGACATCGAGCAGGGCCGCGCTGTCCCGCACGGTCCGGGTGAGGGCGTGCGAATTGACGAGCCCTTCCAGCGAATGCCCGGCCGATGGCGCGAACGAGCTTCGGCCCCGCCTGGGTTTGAGCCCGACGAGTCCGCAGCACGACGCAGGCACCCGGATCGACCCGGTGCCATCCCCTCCGGACGCCGCGGGCACGACACCGGCGGCCACCGCCGAGGCCGACCCTCCACTGGAACCGCCGGGGGTGATCGATGGCGACCAGGGATTGACCGTCGGCCCGAACAGCGACGGCTCCGTCGTGCAATGGTTGCCCCACTCGGGAGTGTTGGTCTTCCCGAACACCACCAATCCCGCTGACAGATAGCGCTCGACGGTCCACGCCGTTTCCGTCGCGACATGGGTCCGCAAGGCCCGTGAGCCCATCGCCTCTGCCGTGCCTGCCAGCGATGCGCCGAGATCCTTGAGCAGAAAGGGAACGCCGGCCAGTGGGCCCGCATCCGGGTGGCGTGCACGACGAGACGCGTCCAACTCGGCTGCTTGCGCGCGCCCCCGTTCGAAGAGATCTGTGATCACGGCGTTGAGCTGCCGCGCCGCCTCCAGCCGGACGATCGCGGCGTCCAGCAGTTCGACCGCGGACAGCTCCCCGGCGGCGATCAGCTCACCCTGCCCGATCGCATCGACGTGTGCCAGTTCGAAAGCGTCCGCGGAGTCCATCATTCGAAATCTTCGTGCGTCGGCAACGGACCGGCAACCCGGCCGCGAAACAGTCTGTCGGTTGCGCTGCGCGACGCATGGCGGTCCACCACACTGTGTGCTGTGTTCTCGCTCGCAGGGAAGTCCGTCGTGGTCACCGGCGGTAGCAAGGGTATCGGCCGCGGTATCGCTTCGGTGTTCGCGAAAGCGGGCGCCAACGTGACGGTGGCCGCGCGGTCGGCAGCCGACATCGACGCTGCCGTCACCGCCCTGGACGACGTGGGCGACGGCAAGGTGATCGGAGCGACGGTCGACGTCAGCGATCCCACGTCCTGTGCGGATATGGCCACCGCGGCCGTCGGCGCCTTCGGCGGGATCGACGTGCTGTGCGCCAACGCGGGCATCTTCCCCGAGGCGCCGCTGTCCACGATGACCGCTGAGGAGCTGACGGAGGTGCTCGATGTCAACGTCAAGGGCACGGTGTACTCCGTGCAGGCCTGCTTGCCGTCGCTCATCGCTTCCGGACGGGGCCGCGTCATCCTGACCTCATCGATCACGGGCCCGATCACCGGATTCCCCGGGTGGTCGCACTACGGTGCATCCAAGGCAGCACAGTTGGGATTCATGCGGACCGCCGCGATTGAGCTTGCGCCGCATGGAATTACCGTCAACGCGATTCTGCCCGGCAACATTCTCACCGAGGGTTTGGCCGATCTCGGTGACGACTATCTGGCAGGCATGGCTCGGGCGATCCCGGCGGGCGCTCTCGGCACGCCTGCCGACATCGGCCATCTTGCCGCTTTCCTCGCGACCGAGGAAGCGGGCTACATCACCGGCCAGGCGATCGCCGTCGACGGAGGGCAGGTGCTGCCCGAGTCACCGGACGCGGTGACACCGTAGGCGTCCGATCTAGGCCTTCGGCGCGCCCGTGACGGAACGATGCTGCCGGTCGGAGGCGTTCTTCACGACGTTGCGCGCCGCCTCCCCGACCTTCGATGCGACGTCGCGCAGCGGGTGCGAGCTGACGGGCGCAGCGCTGGTGTGCTTGGTCGTTGCACCGACCTGCAGAGGAGACCCCGCTTTGCTGGCCGCGGATGTCGGTGTCGTAGAGGACTTTTGGCTCAGCGACAGGAAACTCCCGCCGGACGATTGCCCCGCGGCGGTGCGGACGTCGTTGACCGCGGTGACGACCGCGTTACCGACGACGGTGGCCGCCGCATTCGCCGTTCCGACCGCACTGGTGACACCGGCGACGGTTGCCCGTACGGGATCGCCGGTCGCCGCGAGTACCTGCGCTGCGGCATTCGGGACTCCGGTCGTGGCTTGAAGGACGTCGTTGAAGGCCGGGAAGATGACGGCTTCGCCCACG
Source organism: uncultured Actinomycetota bacterium (assembly GCA_963813275.1). Classification (GTDB taxonomy): domain Bacteria; phylum Actinomycetota; class Actinomycetes; order Mycobacteriales; family Mycobacteriaceae; genus Mycobacterium. The sequence continues at coordinate 3,456,909 of CAWEYH010000014.1, forward strand.
TGGATCGCGCCCAGCGCCGCGACCTCGACAACACCCTGAGGCATGGGGGTGATCACCGGCGGCTGTCCGGCCGGCGAGTTGAGCGCAATGAAGGTTTGTTCGCGTGCCGTTTCTAGTGCCGTGCCGATTCCGGGCAGCCCGCCCGCGGCGGCAGGGACAACGTTGAGCAGGCCGATCACAGCGACTTCCAACGTATTCGATGCCTTGGGGACCGCCACCGTGACGTCCGCAAGGATGGCCGCGCCGAGGGCGGCGTTCGTCGGTCCGGTCACCGATGCGGCGGTGAGGCCGATCGCCTTCAGCAAATTGCCCGACTGCAGGCCGGCTGCGAACGCCAGCGGTGTCTGCAGCGTCGTGACCGCGGCTGTCACGCCGGTATCTATCAGCGGCCCGCAGATGGCCGAGCAATAGGTCACCTGGTTGCGCAGGAAGCTGGTGAGCAGCCCGCCGGGTGGCACCGTCGTTGCGGTCAATTCGACGTCACGCGATACGGGAGACAGCGACTGGGCCTGGATTGCCGGAGCAAGAGGTGTCGCCGCCATGGCGGCGATGCCCACCGCGGCGACCCCCGTTGCCGCTGCTCCCGCGTGCGCGCGCGTTCGTACATGCATAGTGCCCCCTTTTTCGGCGGTGATATAGATCGCACGATATAAGGGCGTGCTGGGTTCAATCCTGTCGTCGGCTCAGTGCGCGTAGTCGATGACGACGGAGCCGCTCATATGATCGTGAAATGGGCGTCGACGGGGTCGCCGTCACCAGCGCCGAGGCCGAGCAATACCGGGCCGCGGGCTGGTGGTCGGACATCACTCTGTCCGAGCGTGTGGCGCAGAATGCCGCGTCCACACCGGACAAACCCGCATACATCGACTTCTCCCTCCAGACGCCGGACCACAGGTTGACATGGTCCGAACTCGACCACGCCGCCACCAACCTCGCCTATCGCTTGGTCGCGCTCGGAGTGACACCCGGCGACAAGGTGGCGTGCTGGCACAGGGACACATCGGCCCTTCATGTGCTGCTGGTCGCGATCGAACGCTGCGGCGCGGTGGCCGTCGGGCTGGGGGCCCGCGCTGGCGTGCGCGAGGTGACGGCGATCCTACGGACGGCCCGTCCGACCCTGGTGGTCAGCGATTCCGAGCGATCGGCATCGGCCGCGCGGGCCGCCGCCGATGCCGACCCCACACTTCGCGCCGTGGCACTCGGAGGTGGCCCCGACGACCTGTGCGTCGACACGACTCCCCCGCCCGACGGCAGCAGTGGGCTGTCACCGGTGGGCGCCGACGACGCATTCCTCATCAACTCCACATCTGGAACCACCGGACTGCCCAAATGCGTTGTGCACAACCAGAATCGGTGGCACTACTTCCACACGAAGGCCGTCGCCAACGGCCATCTCACCGCCGACGACGTGTTCCTTCCGGTGATCCCGACACCCTTCGGCTTCGGCATCTGGACCTCCCACACCACACCGATACATCTCGGCGCTACGACCGTTCGGATCGAACGCTTCGACCCGGCGGCAACCTGCGCGGCCGTCGCGCGTCACCGTGCGACGGTCCTGTGCTGCGTCAGCACACAGTTGGCGATGATCCTCGCCGACCCCGCGGCCCGTGAGCACGACCTCAGCAGCCTGCGGGTGGTCTTCACCGGCGGTGAGCCGCTGCCCTACACGCAGGCCGCCCAATTCGAGGAGCTGTCGGGCGTCACCATCCTGCAGTTCTACGGTTCCAACGAAACCGGCATGCTGAGCGCGACCACGCTGGCCGACCCATTGCACCGGCGGCTGCGCACGGCGGGCCGGATAGTGCCGGAGATGCAGGTGCGGCTCTTCGACGGAGACCGCGACGTGACGGAATCGGGTCGCGGGCAACCCGCGTGTCGAGGCCCGGCGCTCAGTCTCGGATATCTGGGTGGCACCGACCACGACAAGCTGTTCACGAAGGACGGCTGGATGCGGATGGGCGACATCTGCGAACTCGACGCCGAGGGCTACCTCACTCTGACGGGTCGAACATCGGACTTCATCCTCCGCGGCGGGAAGAACATCAGCGCGGTGCAGGTGGAGGAGGCCGTGGCGACCCATCCCGCCGTCGCGGTGGCGGCGGCCGTGTCGATGCCCGATCCGGTCTTCGGCGAACGGGTCTGCGTGTTCGCCGAGCTCAAGGCCGATGCTGCCCTCGACCTGTCCGCCCTCGTCGAGCACCTCCTGGCGCAGGGCGTGTCCAAGGAGCTACTGCCCGAACGACTCGAAGTCCTCGACGAACTGCCGCGATCATCGGGCGGCAAGATCGCCAAAGGCCAACTTCGCGACGCCGTTCGATCGACACTGGAGACGTCATGAGCGCAGAAATTCGACGGGGCGGGCTCGAGGTGTGGGCACCGTCCAAGGTGCCACCCATCGGCGTCGACCTCACCGACGAACAGCAGCTGGCGATCGCCTTCCGTCACCTCGCCGACATCGGCTTCGCCGAGAACATGGCCGGCCACATCACCTGGCAACCCGAAGGCCGGACCGACATGTACGTCAACCCGTGGGGGCTGTGGTGGCAGGAACTCACCGCGTCCGACATCTGCGTCGTGGATGAGGACGCGCGCGTCGTCTGCGGCCGCTGGGACGTCACTCCCGCAATTCACCTCCACACCGAACTGCACCGGCAACGGCCCGACGCGCGCGTGGTGGTCCACAACCACCCCTACTACGTCAGCCTGATCGCTGCCCTCGGCACGCTCCCCGAACTCGTCCACCAGACGGGCTCGCTGTTCCTCGACGACATGTACCTGGTCGAGAAGTACGACGGCGAGATCGATGCACCCTGGCGTGCAGCGGAGTTGGCCGGTCAGGTCGGTTCGGCGAACCTGATCATCCTCGCCAACCACGGCGTCATCGCCATGGGTCGCAACCTCGCCGAAGCGGTCTACCGTGCGGTGTCCATCGAGCGTGTCTGCCGGCTCGCCTACGACGTGATGGTGACCGGGCGGGCGCCGACCAAGATGGATCCCGGCGACATGGTGGGCATGCGGTCGTCGCTCATCGAACGCGCCGCCGACGTGTACTGGGCCGGTGCCGCCAGGATGACCATCCGGGCCGACCGCTCCGTTCTGGCGTAGAGCACCATCGGATTTCGAGAAAAGAGGTTCTCCCGGCATGAAGTCCATCGATGAGCTCTCCGCCGATCTGAGCTTCACGACCGCCAGTACCGGCGAAGACCGCACGGTGACCTTCCTGCCCGAGCCCCAGCGCGCCGAGCGCCGCTACACCGTCATCTCGGTCGACGACCACATCGTCGAGCCGCCCGACACGTTCGAAGGGCGGATGCCGAAGAAGTTCGCCGACCGGGCACCGCGCGTCGTCGACACCGACGACGGCGGCCAGACCTGGATGTACGACGGGCATTCACTGCCGAACGTCGGCTTCAACGCGGTCGTCGGCCGGCCGGTGTCCGAGTACGGCTTCGAACCCGCCCGGTTCGACGAAATGCGCCGCGGCGCATGGGACATCCACGAGCGCGTCAAGGACATGGACCTCAACGGTGTCTACGCGTCGCTGAACTTCCCGTCGTTTCTGCCCGGTTTCGCCGGCCAGCGGCTACAGCAGGTGACAACCGACCGCGACCTCGCCATGGCGTCGGTCAGGGCATGGAACGACTGGCACATCGAGGCATGGGCAGGCGCCTATCCCGACCGCATCATTCCCTGCCAACTGCCATGGCTTCTCGATCCCGACGTCGGCGCGAAGATGATATACGAGAACGCCGAACGCGGGTTCCACGCGGTGTCGTTCAGCGAGAACCCGGCGATGCTCGGACTGCCGACGATTCACTCCGGTCACTGGGATCCGCTCATGTCGGCGTGCGCCGAAACCGGAACGGTGGTGAACCTGCACATCGGCTCGTCGGGCACATCGCCGGCGACCACGGACGACGCACCGCCGGACGTGCCAGGCGTGCTGTTCTTCGCCTATGCCATCACGGCCGCGGTGGACTGGCTGTACACCGGCCTCTGCACGAGATACCCACAGCTGAAGATCTGCCTGTCGGAAGGCGGGATCGGCTGGGTGGCAGGACTTCTCGACCGCCTCGACCACATGTTGAGCTACCACGAGATGTACGGCACATGGAAGGCGCTCGGCGAGTCGCTGACCCCGGCCGAGGTGCTCAAGCGCAACTTCTGGTTCTGCGCCGTCGAGGACCAGTCGTCGTTCGTTCAGCACGACCGGATCGGCTCAGACAACATCCTGCTCGAAGCCGACTACCCGCACTGCGACTCCACGTGGCCGCACACGCAGCGCACGATCCATGACCAGATCGGCGATCTACCCGACGACATCATCCGAAAGGTGACGTGGGAGAACGCGTCCCGGCTGTATCAGCATCCGGTCCCTGCGGCTGTCCAAACCGATCCGAACGCGTACTGACTGGTCACTGCGCGAGTTCGAGAACCTCGTTGAAGCCCTCGACGAGACAATCGTGGAACACGTCGTAATCCGGAATGGCCCCGGTGTCGACGTTGATGCCGAAGCTGCATGCGTCGACGTAGCTCAACAAGGTGATGTTGACCGCCGCACCGATCGTCGGACCAAACGCGTACTGGGCCCGCACTCGAGCACCACAGAGAAACACCGGCACCGGGATGCCCGGAACGTCACTGGCGACGAAGTCGACGTGCCGCAGGATCGAGCCGATATACCAGCGTGGCATCAGGTTCAGCGCGCCGGCTATCACTTGCGTGTGCGGCAGCGAACGCTCCTCACGTACTCTCGCCGCCCGCCGATGGATCTCGACAATCCGCTCTGCCGGGTCGACGATGCCGACGGGAATATCGAACCGCATCAATGTGATCCGGTTTCCGCCGATGTCGTCCTGCTCGGTACGCAGGCTGATGGGCATTGAGACGTGAAGGTCGTGCAGTGTAATGCCGTGCTTCTCGTGATACCTGCGCAAGCCGCCTGCCACTCCGGCCACGAATGCATCGTTGATCGCCCCGCCTGCATTGTGCGCGGCTTCGCGGAGCTGTGACGTCGGTACCTCGTGCACGCCGAGGCGACGGACCAGGCTGCGGCGCTTCATCAACGGAGAGCCGGTGTGATTGACCGGGCGCACGGTGCGGTAGATCGACGAGGCCATCTCCACCGCACGCCGTGCGGTTTCCAGCGGGCGGCGAATTCCGTTGTACAGCAGGCCAGGTGCAGATTTGGCCATGGTCGCGAGCGCGCTGAAGGCAACCCCGACGTCGTAACGCAAGGTGTCGCCGTATCCGTCCAGCCACGAGGATGGGCCGTGGAGCGGTTCGTCGGGCAGCGCGTCGAGCGGCCGTAACGCTTCGGTGAGGTCGAACAGCGTCATCGCGATCTGGACACCACCGACCCCGTCGGTCAGTGAGTGGTGAAACGTGCACAGCAGCGCGGCACCACCGTCGGCCAAGCCTTCGATCAGCGTGACCTTCCAGAGCGGCCGGGCCCGGTCGAAGCCCTCCATTTGCGCCAGGCGAGCCAGCTCCAGCACGGTGTCCAGGCTCGCAGGCGGAGCCGCGGCCATCCGCCGCATGTGGAAGTCCAGGTCGAAGTCGTGACAGTCCTTCCACCGCGGCGGCGCAGGCGGCGGCGACGGCACCACCCGCCGGCGGAATATCGGCAGTCGCCGGCTGAGTAGATCGAACCGGTCCCTCAACGCGGCCCAGTCCGGCGGCTTGTCGAGCAGTATCAGTGAAACCACGGTCGACCTCAGGCGTGGATCGCTTTCCATCGCCCAGGTGAACGCGTCGGTGTTTCGCATGAAGTCGGTCATTGTGTGCTCCCGCTCACACGGTATGACCACACCTCACCGGCCGTCACTACTTGCGCCGGGTCTGAGGACCTTATGCCTTCGAAGTCGCGACCGAGGTCACCTGGCGACGCTCAGTGCACGCCCTCCATCTGGCGGCTGATCCACGGGGCGATGAAGAACACGACGATGCCAACCACGATCGCGACCGCGCCGATGATGCCGAAGTAGGCGAACTCCCTTGACGCGTCGTAGTACTTCGCCAGCACCCCGGACATCGACGTCCCGAGCCCGACCGAGAAGAAGTAGAGCGCCATCATCTGTGCCCGAAATGCCTCCGGCGCAAGCTTTGTCGTAACCGACAGCCCAATCGGCGACAGCAGGAGCTCCGAGATCGCGAAGACCGCCAGGATGAAGAGGACGACCAGTGCGGGCACCGCTTTGCCCGTCGTGCCCGCCATCGGCAGGAACAATAGGAACGCGGCGCCCATCCCGATCACCCCGTAGGCGAACTTGCGCGGTGTCGTCGGCGCCCGATTGCCGAGCCGCGTCCACATGAGCGCGAACAGCGGCGACAGCAGGATGATCCACACCGGCTCGATCGAGCCGATCCAGTTCGACGGCGCCGTCCACCCGAAGATCGACCAGTTCATCCGCTCATCCGAGTACACGGCGAGGACGGTGAAGATCTGCTGGAACAGCGACCAGAACACCGCGTTGGCGATGAACAGCGGGATGAAGGCCCGCACCCGGGTACGTTCCAGAGCGTCGACCTTTGAGCTGGTGAGCATCACGACGAAGTAGGCGATCGACGCCAGGATGATGACACCCGTGGTGACCTGCGACAGGTTTGCGAGTTTCACCAGGCCGGTGGCGAACGCGATCGCCACGACAGCGATCACCGCGACGGCCACCAGGATCCACCATTTGACGGCGCTGCGCGGCAACGGGTTCGGCACGGTACGGCCGTGGTCCCCGAGATTCCTGCGGAAGAAGACGTACTGCGCGAGGCCCAGCGCCATTCCGACCGCGGCGGCCCCGAAGCCCCAGTGGAAGCCGATGCGGGTCTGCAGCAGGCCGGTGATCAGCGGGCCGATGAACGCGCCGAGGTTGATGCCGAGATAGAACAGGGTGAAGCCGCCGTCACAGCGTGGATCGTTCTTCTCGTAGAGGGTGCCAAGCAGCGACGACGCGTTGGCCTTCAACGCCCCGGAGCCGAGGGCGACGAGAACTAGGCCGACGGCGACGCCGCCCAGGCCGGGGATGAGCGCCAGCGCGATGTGGCCGCACATGACCACCGCGCCGCCGTAGAGCACCGTGCGTTCCATGCCGAGCAGGCGATCGGCGATCCAGCCGCCCAGCACGGTGGAGAGGTAGACCAGACCGCCGTAGGCACCGACGATGCCCGTCGCGGTCGCCTTCGGCATCCCGAGACCGCCGTCGGTCAGGGAGTAGTACAGGTAGTACGCGAGGATGGTGAGCATCCCGTAGAACGAGAACCGCTCCCACAGCTCGACACCGAAGAGGTTGGCAAGGCCAATCGGGTGACCGAACAGGGTGCGTCCGGTCGGTTTTTCGTCCGTCTGTCGCACTGTTGTCATGTGGGCCACCATTACCACGCCTGCCCGCCGCGGTGAAGCCTTTCGGAGGCATCGCAGGTAGGCCGCGCCGGTTCCGCGCTCGGGCCGTGCAAAACTGGCCGCCATGGCGTTCAAGGTGCGTTTCAGCGGACAGGGCCAGCACCAGGACTACGGCGACGACGACGGATTCGAGTTCCTGGAAGGCGGCGTGCTCGCTATTCATTTCGCCGACGAGACGACGTGGTCGGAGTTCCACCCACCCGCGAAATGGGATCAGGTCACCGCCGATCCCGATCACCTGCCGGGATTGAACACCCCGTACGTCGACGAGGAAGACGAGGACGAGGAAGACTTCGACGACGAAGAAGAATACGAGGACGACGACGCGGACTACGAGGACGCGGACTACGAGGACGACGAGACCTAGTCGCGCGACCTCCGTCGTCTCCTCTTCGTCGGGTGGCTCGCGACGAACTCGACGTCATAGAACGGCGACGACGTCGGCGCCTTGATCTGCCTGCGCTTTGCGGTGCGCTGTTGCAGCAACTCGATCAGCTCGACCGGCTTGACGCAGTCGGCAGGCTCGACCGGGCTGACCGCCGTCTCGTCGACCGGGGCCGGCTCGGGCTCATGTTTCGGCTCGCGCGCACTAGTCATTGTCGTCGGCTCCCGCGACGTCGGAGGGGGCCGGATCGTGCTCTTTCTGCGCGATGGTCTGAAGGGGGTGCTTCTGGCCGAGCTGTCGAAGGTTGGCGCCGGCCTTCTTCAGGCTCGATCGCAGGGCACTCAGGCCAGGCTGCTTCTCACTCGATTTGACGCGGACATTGTTGGCCGGCTGGGGAGTTGCCGGCTCGCCGGGTCGCGGACCGTCGTAAGCGCGGTCGATGACCTTGCGGAGCGGCTTGTCGATGGCGTCGACGACGCTGTCGTCCACGCCGATATCCCGCAGCGGTTGCGTCACCGGAAGGTTGTCGGTCTTGACGACGACATGGGTGGTGTTTCCATCTACCGTGACGGCGTTGTCCGCAGCCGTCAGGTCGAGGCCGCCGTAATTCGGATGCAGGTAAACGATTCCCGCCAGTGCGTTGATATCGGCCAGCGCGTTGATATCGGCCAGCGCGTTGAGTGGCTTATCGGGCCAGTCGGCGAACCCGTCGTACTCGCGGACGATCTCGGTGGTGGGATACGGCGTGTCGACCGGCGCAGGCGCGATCGTGAAGTCGAGCACGGGGATGTGCACGCTTGGCAACTTCGCCAATATGCCGCCGTCGCGGTTCGTCGGGTCGCCCAGCGTGACGAACGAAAGGTCGCCCCTCGCGCCTGGTTCCGCAAGCAACCGGCGCTTCTCGTAATTGATGACCACCGCGCCCTGGCTGACACCGACCACGGTCACGGGCCCCCCTGCGAGCGGGATGAGCCCGTCGAGACTGTCGGTGCCGTCTTTGACGGACTTGTCCAGGCTGAGGGTGCCGACGAAGGGCCAGAGGTCGGCCGGGCAGCCGACGCCGACCAGTGTGTCCGGGGCGACGATGCCGTCGTTGACCAACCAAGCCATTTCTTCTTGTGCCGGGCGCCCTGCTGGCCGGTTCCGCCGAGGTAAAGAACGTCGGCCCACGCGGCCGGTGCGCAAACCATCGTCGTCCTGCCCGCGATCGCGACAAGAAACTTGATCATGACGAACTTACTGTTGAGCGCACTTTTCTACGGGGATGAGCAAACCGCCGAGCTAATCATAATTGACACCCCCGATGATTTTGCAGGTTTCGATCACGAGTTGGGGTGGACTTCGCGCCGAGGGCGGAAGCGCCGTCTAGCCGAAGTCCTTGACCACATCGGCGACCCGGCGGACTTGGTCGACGTCGGAACTGGTTGGGATGAGGTGGACCTCGTCGGCCCCAATGTCGTCGAACGTCCGCAATACGCTTGATAATTCGTCTTCGTTGCCCGCCCAGCCGGTGCTTGGCGCCATGGCGTCGACGTATTCGGCAGGTATCCAGTTCATGTAGCGACGCAGATGCCGGTGGACCTGCGCACGCGCTTCGTCGCCGTCGCCCACCGCGAACCAGAACGACGTCGCCAGAAGCGGTTTGGCCTTTCCAGCCTGCGCCCATGCCGTCCGCGCGACGTCGAACAACTCGTTCTGCTTGGCGGTATCGAGGTCCAACGTGGTGCCCGCCAAGCCGTCGGCCCACGCGGCGGCGCTTTGCACCGTCTTCGGCCCCATCGTGCCGACCAGAAGCGGCGGCCCATCCTGCTGCAGCGGTGCCGGGCCGACGGGGACGACGGAGTCGGTCACCTTCTCGCCTGTCCACACCCGCTTCATCACCGCCACCAGCTCGGCAATGCCGCGCATCGTCTGGGTGGCGGGGTCGGCGCCGACGGCGTCGTAGTCCTCGGTCCGCCCACCGACTCCGAGGCCGACGGTGAGCCTGCCGCCGCTGAGCATGTCACCGGTGGCCAGCGACTTGGCCAGCAGCACCGGGTCATGCAGCTGCGGCACCATCACCGTCGTCACCAGTCGGACCCGATCAGTCCATGCGGCCAGCGCACCCAGCAGCGTCACAGCCTCGGGGTTGTCGAAGGCGATGCGCTCACCCCAACACAGCGACGCGAACGGGCCGTCGTCAATCGCCGTCGCCCAGGCTTTGAGCGTCGACGCATCCAGGTCCGGTTCCATGATCGGCATCGTCATCCCTACGCGCACAATGGCGATTCTGGCATGACCCCGCTGTGGCCAGGCCGGCGTTCCCCATGGGGCAGCATGAAGGCATGGCGATCAACACCACCTCCATCCCGCACGTCCGGCTCACCGTCACCGACATCAAACGATCGCGGGAGTTCTACGAGAGCGTCTTCGACTGGCCGATCAACCTCGAGGTGCCCGAAGACGCCGACGAGATCACACGGGACCGCCTCGCGTTCCTGTTCGGTGGCGTGATCTACAACGTCGGGGATTCGCGGATCGGCCTGCGCCCAGGGTCGAACGACAGGTTCGACGAGGACCGCACTGGCCTCGACCACATCGCTTTCCAGGTGAGTAGCAAGGCCGAACTCGACGAGGCGGCAAAGCATCTCGATGGGCTGGGCATCGACCATGAGCCGATCAAGGACATCGGGGTGATGTACATCCTGGAGTTCCGCGATCCGGACAACATCGCGTTGGAGCTCACCGCGCCCAAGTAGGCGATTTCGGCGTGATTTCTATCGTTGACCGACAGTTATCACGCCGAAATCGCTACGTCAGGTCCGCCATGATCTCGGCGACCGGTGCCGCCGTGATCGACTTGAAGCCCGTGCCCGCCCAGATGTTGGTGCCATGCGGGTCGCCTGCGCGCACCGAAGCCGCCCGCAAGGGGCCGGTCAGATAGTGGATCTCGGGGTAGCCGAACGGTGCCTGTGCCTCGTGGTCGTCGACGAAGCGGTTGCGCAGTCCACGGGCGTAGCGTCCGGAAAATGATTTGGTCACAACGGTTTCGGTGAATGCCGAGTCCTTCAGCGCCGCTCGGTGAACGGGACTGCTGCCCGCTTCGTCGGAGAGCAGGAACGCCGTACCGAGCTGGGCCGCCACGGCGCCTTCCCCGATCACGCGGTTGACGTCGTCGGCGGTCACCAGGCCGCCGGCCGCGATGACGGGGACGCCGACGCGGGCCACGGCGGCGGCGAGCAACTCGGGCAGCGGTTGTGAGTTCGGCTCTGCGACAGGGTCGAAGGTGCCACGATGCCCGCCGGCCGCCGGGCCCTGCACCGCAATCGCGTCGACGCCGCAGTCGACGGCGGCGTCGGCTTCGTACACCGACGTGACGGTGCCGACCGTGGTGATGCCCGCGTCGCGCAGCCGCTTGCATTCCTCGGGGCTCGGCAGGCCGAACGTGAACGACGCCACCTCGGGCCGCAGGTCGAGCAGCACGTCGATCTTGGCTGCCCAGTCGTCGTCGTTGTAGACCGGGTTGCCCGGCTCGGTCCCGTACCGCTCCGCGTCGGGTGCCAGCGCTGCCGTGTACTTCTCGATCCCGTCGGGAGTCGCGGCGCTGGGCTGCGGGACGAACAGGTTGGCGCCCAGAGGGCCGCTGGTCAGCTTGCGTGCGGCGGCGATGCGCTCTGCGAACGCGTCGGCGCTCAGGTAGCCGGCCGCGACGAAACCCAGCCCGCCCGCGTTGGTGCCTGCGGCGGCGAGTTCCGGCGTCGACGGACCGCCCGCCATCGGCGCGACGATCACCGGAACTGAGAGCCCTCGCACGTCAAAACCGCTCGGCATCATCGCCTCCCATCGCGCCAATGGCTCCTTCGTACCACGGGCGTTGTCACTTGACCGCCTTGCCGTACTGCAGAACATCCTGCGGCTCGGAGCTGAGGTTCGGGAAGACCGTGTGCCGGACGAGCCGGCCCTCCAGCGACAGGCCGGACTTCTCCAGTACGCGCGCCGACCGGGTGTTGTCGACGTGGCAGATCGCAGAGATCCGGTACACCGTGGGGTCGCTTTCCATTTCGGCGATCAGGAGGCCGGCCACCTCAGGCATGATCCGCTCACCCCACCACCGCCGGCCAAGGCAGTAGCCGAAATCCCGGCTGTGGGCCTGCCCCGCGCGGAACCCGCACGTCCCGATGATCTCCCCTGAGTCGCGCCCTTGGATGAGCCAGTTGCGCTCGGTGCCGACGTTGAACAGTTCGGTGATCACCCGCCGGGTCTCGTCGACGCCCGGATGCGGGGTCCAGGACATGTACCGGGTGACTTCGGGGTCCGAGGCGACCGAGGCGAACAGTTCTTCGGCGTCGTCCAGCCGCGGTGCACGGAGCACGACGCGCTGTCCGGTCAGAACTTTGACGTCAGGCATGGCGATATCCTGCGCTTATGTCGACGAGCGGCGAAAGTGGTTGACTGGCAATACATGAGCATCAAGTTCAATCACACCATTGTCGCCGCGAAGGACAAGAAGCAGTCGGCAAGCTGGCTCACCGAACTGTTCGGCATCGCGGACCCGGAGCCGTTCGGCCATTTTCTGACGGTGACCGTCGCGAACGAGGTCAGCCTCGACTACGCGGAGGTGCCCGACGGGCAGGACATCCATCCGCAGCACTACGCATTCCTGGTGTCCGAGCAGGAGTTCGACTCCATCTACGGCAAGATCCACGATCGCGGCCTGGAGCATTGGGCCGATCCGAGGCGCAGCAGACCGGGCGAGATCAACCACAACGACGGCGGCCGCGGCGTCTACTTCCAGGATCCGGCAGGCCACTACTTCGAGATCCTCACCCGCCCGTACGGGTCGGGAGGCTCCACCTAGCCGACGGTGCGGTGACCCCGCTTCTGCTCCTGACCGCGATAGTCGTCGGCGAACGTCGCGACATGTGACGGCAAATCGCCGGTGGCCACGTCCGCCAGGCTCGTCTCCTCCAGCACCGAACGCATGCTGGCGCGCAGCGCGCGCCAGACATCGGTCAGTGCGGCCGTCGGACCGGAATACGGCAGGTCACCGAGCCCGATGTCGCGCACGCTGGCCAGCGGGCCGTCGATACAGCGCATCACGTCGGCGATGCTGATCTCGGCGGCGGGTCGCGCAAGCTCGTAGCCGCCCTCACGCCCGCGGCGGCTGCGGACCAGCCGGTCGGTGCGCAGGGCGGACAGAATGTCGACGAGAAACTGCGGCGGGATGCCCTGCGCCTTGGCCAGGTCGTCGGTCTTGACCACGGTGCCCTCGTCGGCAGCGGCGAGTTGGACCATGGCCCTGACGGCATACTCCGCCTTGGCCGACATTCGCATGAGATGAATTCTGCCATCGAGGTGGATGCGAACCGGACACGCGTGCTCCACCATCGAGTAATGACAACTCGCGTCGCCTGCGCTCAGATTCGGCTCTCGATCGGCGACACCCCGGGAAACCTCACGACGGCACGCACCGCGATCGAAGCGGCCGCGCGGGACGGCGCGCAAATCGTGGTGCTCCCCGAACTGGCATCGTCGGGCTACGTGTTCGCCGACCGCGCCGAACTGTCCTCGCTTGCCGAAACCCGTGACGGCCCGAGCGTCACCGCGTGGGCCAATCTCGCCGAGGCGTTCAGGCTCACCATCGTCGCCGGATTCCCCGAAGCGGCGGGCGACGCGATCTACAACAGCGCCGCCGTCGTCGACCCGACCGGCCTGCGTGGCGTCTACCGCAAGGCGCACCTCTGGGACAGTGAGAACGCCGTGTTCGACCGTGGCGACGACCTGCCGCTGCTGGTGAACACCGACCACGGTCGCATCGGCGTGATGATCTGCTACGACATCGAGTTCCCGGAATGGGTTCGCGCCGTGGCGATTTCCGGTGCAGACCTGTTGTGCGCTCCGGTGAACTGGCCACTGCTGCCCCGCCCGCAGGGCGAGCGGCCGAACGAAATGGTGAAGGCGCTGGCCGGCGCTGGCGCCAACCGGATGCCGTTCGCGGTGTGCGACCGCTCCGGAACCGAACGCGGCCAGGACTGGATCGGCGGCAGCGTGATCACCGACGCCGACGGGTACCCGCTCGCGATCGCCGAGTACGGCACGCCTGACCTCATCTCCGCCGACGTCGACCTCGATGAAGCACGGGTCAAACGGATCAACGCGCACAACGACGTGCACGGCGACCGCAGGACCGACCTCTACCGGCGCACGGCGTTACTGGACTGACGGGGGCGCTCCGGTCATCGACCGCACCGAATCGGGCAGCGGGATGCCCGGCCGCAGGTCGGGCGCCGGCAGCGGGGCACCGTACCTGACCGACATCGGCACCACACCCGCCCACGCGTCGCCCGCGATGTCCTCGTCCGGGTCGTCGGGCCAGCCGTCGCTGACCTTCAGCGACCAGTTGTCGTCGCCGATCCCGAGGCGCAGCCCCATGGTCGCCGCGAGTTCTTTGCGGGTGCTGGCCCGCAGTTCGGCGGGCCGGCCGGGAATGAACGATTCGGTGAGCCGCTCCAGGTAGTCGACCTTCTCGGCGTTCGGTATCCGTTCGAACACCCCGAAGAGCACGGCGCTGCGGTAGCGAAAGGAGGACTCGAATCCACTGCGGGCCACCACGACCCCGTCCAAAGCGGTGACCGCAACGGCGGCCGAAGCGCCCGCACCCAGCGCGCGCATCCATGGCGAGGCGGTCGACCCGTGGATCACGAGTTCGTCACCGACCCTTGCGAATCCGGTCGGAAAGATCGCGGGATGGCCCTCGCGGACGAGCGCCACGGTGGCCAGTGGCGTGCTGTCCAACAGTTCGTCGAATTGGCTGCGCGAGGTGCTCTGCTTCTCGCTCAGCCGGCTGATCCGGGTGGATGGCTTCGTCATCGCGGTCGCCTGCTCAGCCCGGGATCTCCGCGCCGCGCGGGACGACCACGGCGAACAGGTCCGCCATCGCGGCCAGGCTCGCGGTCTGCATCACCGCCGCAGGCACCGACTCGCCACCCACCCCCGGCAGCGCGCGGGTCGCGGTCGCGGCGGCCACCACCGTCGGCGCGTATCCGAGGTTGAACGCTCCCCGTGCCGTCGAGTTCACGCACATATGCGTCATGAATCCGGCGAGCACGAGGTTCGACGCATTCGCCGCCTTCAGACGCTCGTCGAGATCGGTCTGCACGAACGAGTTCGGATAGCTCTTCACCACCACCGGCTCGCCCTCTCGCGGGGCGACGAGATCGACGATCGCGCCGCTTTCGCCCTCGATGTCGTAGAGCGATCCGGGGCCGTCCGAATGCTGGATGTGAATGACGGGGATACCTGCCGAGCGGGCACGGTCAAGCAGGGCGGCCGCCTCGTCGAGGGCGCTTTGCACCCCGTCCAGTTCCATCACGCCGCGGGTGTAAGTGTTCTGGCAGTCGATCATGACGAGCGTCGACTCGGCCAGGCTCACCGGCGACTGGGGCAGATCGGCCAGGGCGCGCAGGGTCGTTGGTTCAGGCACGCCGCCGAGCGTAAGCGGTCAGGCGGCCTTACGGAGTCCCATTGATGCCGGGATGCTGGCCGGGCGGCACGTTCGGTGCCGGATTGGCCGTGACGCCCGGTGTGAACAGGTTGCCTCCGGTCGGGCTGACGCCCTTCTCCGTTGGAGAAGGCGGCGCTGCGCTCGACGGCGGCGCGTCGTCGTCGTCGTGGTCGTCGTGGTCGTTGTCGACGACGGCGCCTGCTTGCCGCTGGTGCTGCAGGCCGTGGCCAAGCCGGCTATCGAAATCAGTGCTGCGCCGCCGGCGACCGCCACCCTCAACCGACTGCCCTTGACGGTTATCACAATGCTTGTCCCATTCGTTAGGTGCTAGTTGTTCCGGTGAACGCCAGGCGGTGCGGTCGGCGCGGGGGGCGCCTTGATATCAGGCGTGAACAGGTTGCCACCGCCGGGGTTGATGCCCTTCTCCGTGGGCGACGGCGGGGTCGCACTCGAGGGCGTTGTCGTCGTGGTGGTCGTCGTAGTCGACGTGGAGGGCGCCTGCCCGCCGTTATGGCTGCATGCTGCCGTGAATACGCCCAGGGCAATCAGTGCGCCGCCGCCGGCACCGGCGATCAAGCGACGAATCAACAAATGAGAGCTCATGATGATCATGATTAGTCAGACAAGTGAAGTCCACAAGCGGGGGTATCGTTTCACATCAAACTCACAGCGAGCCCCCGGCGTTTTCAGTGCCGACGCTGCGGTGACTCTCAACCGGTGACGGCCAGCACCGTGGCGGCGAGTTCGGGCCTGCACACCACCAGATCGGGAAGTAGCGGGTCAGCTTGGTTGTACCGCAACGGCGAACCGTCGATACGCGACGTGTGCAGTCCCGCCGCACGGGCGATCGCAACCGGGGCGGCGGAATCCCATTCGTACTGTCCACCCGCGTGCACGTAGACATCTGCACGACCCTGCACGACGGACGCCACCTTGGCGCCTGCCGATCCCATTTCGACGAGCGTGCCGTTCAGCGCGTCGCGGACCGCTAGGGCGATGGCCGGGGGCCTGGTGCGGGATACCACGATCCGCGGGCTCGCCGGGGCGGACGGAGGCGTGGCCACATCGGGTGTGGCGAGCGTAACGCCCTGTGCCGGAAGGGCGACGGCGCCTGCGACGATTTCGCCGTCCTGCCACAGTGCGACGTGCACGGCCCAGTCGTCGCGACCGAGCTCGGAGAATTCGCGGGTGCCGTCCAGCGGGTCGACGATCCACACCCGCTCGGCGGCGAGGCGGATGGGATTGTCGGCGCCCTCTTCGGACAGCACCGCGTCACCGGGGCGCGCCGACGCCAGCGCGTCCATCAGGAAGTCGTGGGACCGCTTGTCCCCCGCGTCCTTTCGCTCCGCCGCACTGGCGTCGGCGAGCTCGTCGCGCACATCAAGGAGGAGCTCACCCGCCCGTGTGGCCAGCCGAGCCGCCACGTCGTGATCGCTGCGATCGGTCACCGGCGGCTCTCCAGCAGCTCGATGACCAAATCCGCAAGCTCGTCGGGTGAGCGATCCGGGGTGAGCCTCACGTCGGGGTTCTTCGGCCGCTGGTAGGGGCTATCGATGCCGGTGAAGTGGGTGATCTCGCCGGCTCTTGCCTTGGCGTACAAGCCCTTCGGGTCGCGCCGTTCGCAATCCTGGAGCGGGGTGTCGCAGAACACCTCGAAGAAATCGAGGCCCGCCTCGGTGGTCACCTGCCGCGCCAACGCGCGGTGCTCCTCCAGCGGGCTGATCGCCGGCACGAGCACAACCTGGCCGGAGTCGGCGAGAACGGCCGCGACATGGGCCAGCCTTCGCTGGTTCTCGGCCCGGTCGGCCATCGAGAAACCGAGATCGGCATTCAGGCCGTGGCGAAGGTTGTCGCCGTCGAGAACATAGGCGGGAACGCCCTTTTCGAGCAGTTTCTGCTCGACGAGCATCGCCACCGACGACTTGCCGGATCCTGACAGGCCGGTGAACCACACCGTCCGGCCCTTCGACAGCCGGTCCGCAGACGTGCACAGCGATTCGTGGCGGACCGTGTTAGGGCTGGACGTTCGCGCGGTGACGTACGGCAGGATCATGCCTGCGGCGACGGTGCCGTTGGTGTTCGGGTCGATCAGGATGAACGAGCCCGTTGCGGCGTTGCGGCTGTACTCGTCGAGCAACAGCGGTACCTGCGTGCGCAGCGAGATACGGCCCAGCTCATTGAGTTTGAGCGCGGTCGCGGTCTTGTCCCGGTGAAGGGTGTTCACGTCGAGCCGGTAGTCGAGCGCGGTCACCCTGACCCGAGTGGTGCGCGTCGTGTGCTTGATGATGTAGTCGCGGCCGGGCTCCAACGACGCCTCGTCGGCCATCCAGCACACGGTGGCGTCGAAATCCTGCACCACCCTCGGCTGGTTGTTCGGCCGCGCGATCAAGTCACCGCGGGAGATGTCGATGTCGTCGGCGAGGCTGACCGACACCGCCATCGGTGGGAACGCTTCGGAGACAGGCCCACTCGGTCCTTCGATTGCGCTGATGCGGCTCGTCTTCCCGGTGGGCAGGACGACGATCTCGTCGCCTGGACGCATGACGCCGCTCGCGACGGTGCCCGCGTAGCTGCGGTGGTCAGTGTGCTCGTGCGTCTGCGGCCGGATCACGTACTGAACCGGGAACCGTACGTCCACCAGGTTGCGGTCACCTGCGATGTAGACCTCTTCGAGGTGCGACAGCAGCGACGGCCCGTCGTACCACGGGGTGTTCTCCGACTTGGTCACCACGTTGTCGCCCTGCAGAGCCGATAGCGGAATGGTGGTCACATCGTGCACATCCAGACGCGCAGCGAACTCATGGAAGTCATCGCGGATCTTCTCGAATTGCTCACGGTCCCAGTCGATCAGGTCCATCTTGTTGACGGCGAGCACGATGTGGCGGATACCGAGCAGCGAGGCGAGGAACGCGTGCCTGCGCGACTGCTCGAGGAGTCCGTGCCGGGCGTCGACGAGGACGATCGCCAGCTGCGCTGTTGACGTCCCGGTGACCATGTTGCGGGTGTACTGAATGTGGCCGGGGGTGTCGGCGATGATGAATTTCCGCTTGGGAGTGGCGAAGTAGCGGTATGCGACATCGATGGTGATGCCCTGCTCCCGCTCGGCGCGCAGGCCGTCGGTCACCAGAGCGAGGTCGGTGTAGTCGTGCCCGCGCTCCCTGGAGGTGCGCTCAACCGAGGCCAGCTGGTCTTCCATGACGGCCTTCGAGTCGTACAGCAGGCGGCCGATGAGCGTGGACTTGCCGTCGTCGACGGAGCCCGCGGTGGCCAGGCGCAGAAGCGTGGTCATCAGAAGTAGCCCTCCCGCTTGCGGTCTTCCATGCCGGCCTCGGAGATGCGGTCATCGGCGCGGGTGGCACCGCGTTCGGTGAGCCGTGACACCGCGGTCTCTGCGATGACCTCAGATACCGTGCCCGCAAGTGACTCGACGCAGCCGGTGCAGGTGACGTCGCCGACGGTGCGGAACCGCACGGTCTTCTGAACGACGTCCTCGTCCTTGCGCGGCTGCAGGTATCTGTGCACGGCCAGCAGCATGCCGTCGCGCTCGAACACGTTGCGGCGGTGCGCGTAGTAGATCGACGGCAGCTTGATCTTCTCGGCGCCTATGTAGGACCAGATGTCGAACTCCGTCCAGTTGGACAGCGGGAACACCCGGATGTGCTCACCCTTGTGATGGCGGCCGTTGTACAGGTTCCACAGCTCGGGCCGCTGGGCCTTCGGGTCCCACTGGCCGAACTCGTCGCGGAAGCTGAACACCCGCTCCTTTGCCCTGGCCTTCTCCTCGTCGCGGCGGGCGCCGCCGAACGCCGCGTCGAACTTGTTCTCGCGGATGGCGCGCAGCAGGGTGACCGTCTGCATCGGGTTGCGCGACGGGATCGTCTCGACGACGCGGCCCGCATCGATGTCGTCCTGCACCTTGGCGACGATCAGCCGCACGCCCGCTTCCTCGACAAGCTCGTCGCGGGTCTCGAGCACCTCATCGAAGTTGTGGCCGGTGTCGACGTGCATGACCGGGAACGGCAGTCGCCCCGGCCGGAACGCCTTGAGCGCCAGATGCAGCATCACGATGGAGTCCTTACCGCCGGAGAACAGCAGCACCGGCCGCTCGAACTCGGCGGCCACCTCGCGGATGATGTGGATCGCCTCGGCCTCGAGCGCCCTCAGGTGGCTGAGCTCGTAGCGCCCGGCAGTCTGCTTCGACTCTTGCGCGGTCGTCATCGATTCCTCGTTAATTTGGTAGATATGACCAGATTTATAGGTATAACCTGCTATAAAACCAGCTCCGGCCTGCGGTGTCAACGCTCGATGCCCCGCGAGCGTGCGCAAAATGTGCCTGAAGAGCGGCGTGTCGGCAACCGACACGCACATCCCCAGCTGCGCGTGGGCCCACGCGGTTACGTGGGAGGTAATTGAAACGCGTCGAGCCTTCGATGACACTCCATAGGCATGTCTCTCCCAGCGGATGCGCAGACCGGCGCCGAGGTCATGGCGCGATTCATCCCGTCCTCGCCGTTCGTCGCCAAGCTCGGCATCGTCGCCGAGGTCCTCGACGGCGACGAGGTGCGGCTGCGGATGCCGTGGGACCCGACCAACGTGACACTGGGCGACATGGTGCACGGCGGGGCGATCGCCGCACTGGCGGATGTGACGGTGATGGCCGCCGCATGGGCAGGCGCCGATGTGCCCGATTCCCTGCGCGGAGTCACGACGTCGATGGCGATGCAGTTCCTGGCTCCGGCGCGGGCCACCGATCTCATCGGTGTCGGCCGGGTGCTGCGGCGGGGCAGGATGTTGGTCAACTGCGAGGTCGACGTCGTCACCCCCGACGGCGAGGCAGTGGCGAAGGCGATCGCCACGTACAAGATCGGCTGAGTCTGCCGGCACAGGGACTCGTCGGCGAGCGAACATTTCCGTGATCGTCAATTGTGGTGGAACGGTCCGCCGACCGGTCGTAACATCACTAGGACAAGCAGGGTTGGGGAAGAGCAGAGGGGCGTGCGATGAACGCCTTCATTCGTCGTTCCGCAATCATCGGCGCGGCCGCGTCAGTATCGCTTGCATTCGTCATAGTGGCTCCGCCGGCGGTGAGTAACGCGATCGAATGCGGGCAGGGGACGGTGTTCGACCCACCGTCCAACACCTGCGTCGCAGCAGCGTTGCCCCCGCCACCGCCACCGCCACCGCCGCCGCCGGCGTGGAACGGCGATCTCACCCCGTACTTCTCGGTGGGTATCTGCGCGCCCATTCCATTCGTGTCGCTGTGCGCCGGCATCTGATCGCCACGAACCGTTAGTCGTTGGGACACCAGTACCTCGGCGCCCACAACGGCCATGCCGTCAGGTCGGCGCATTCGCGGGCTGGAACGCTCCGGACCCGTCCGCGTCTTCTTCGGCGCGGATGATGTGCACCACGGCGTTGATCAGCGCCAGGTGGGTGAACGCCTGCGGGAAGTTGCCAAGGTGGCGTCCGGTGCGCGGCTCGATCTCCTCGGCGTAAAGGTGCAACGGGCTGGCGAACGACAGCAGTCGCTCGCACAGGTGCTTGGCCCGGTGAATCTCGCCGATCTCGACCAGCGCCGACACCAGCCAGAACGAGCAGACCGTGAACGTGCCCTCGTCACCGGACAGGCCGTCGTCGGTCTCCTCGACGCGATACCGCAGCACCAGCCCTTCCCTGGTCAGCTCGTCGGCGATCGCCAGCACCGTCGCGCGCAACCGTGGGTCGTCGGGCGGCAGGAACCGGGTCAGCACGGCCAGCAGCAGCGAGGCATCCAGCGCGTCGCTGCCGTAGCGCTGCGTCAGGACCCCGCGCGAATCCACGCCGTTGGCGAGGATGTCGGCCTTGATCTCCTCGGCGATCGCGCGCCATTCGTTCGTGTATCTCGTCGAGCCATGCAGGTCGGCGAGCTTGGAGCCGCGGTCCAGCGCGACCCAGCACATGATCTTGCTCGACGTGAAGTGCTGCGGCTCGCCGCGCACCTCCCAGATCCCGCGGTCGGGCTCGCGCCAGTGCTCGATCGCGTCCTCGACCTGTTGCTTCAACACCTGCCACAACGCCTCCGGAATCTGCTCGCGCGACTTGGTGTGCAGGTACACCGAATCCAGCATGGTGCCCCAGATGTCGTGTTGCATCTGGTCGTACGCGCCGTTGCCGATCCGCACCGGGCGCGCATTGTCGTATCCGGAAAGGTGTTTGAGCTCCTCCTCGACCAGGGTGCGCTCTCCGCCGACGCCGTAAATCGCCTGAAGTTCATGGCGCTCCTCGGAATTCGCGCCGGACACGTCGGTGATGAAGGAGAAGAAATCGTCGGCCTCGCGATCCAGACCCAATGTGTACAGGCCCCAGAGCGCGAACGTCGAATCGCGGATCCAGGAGTAGCGGTAGTCCCAGTTGCGTTCGCCCTGAGGCGTTTCCGGCAGCGACGTGGTGCACGCCGCCAGCAGCGCCCCAGTTGGCGAGTACGTCAACCCTTTCAGGGTCAACGCGCTGCGCTGCAAGTACGACCGCCATGGGTGATCGGGAAAGTTCCCGATGTTGATCCATTGCCGCCAACACTCGCTGGTCGTCCACATCTTGTCGACGGCTTCGTCGTAGGTCTGTGGCGCGGGATGCTTCGAAAAACTCAGCGCGACGAATACGTTGTCGCCCTCTTTCAGCCTTGTGCGCGCCCGCGCCTGACGGCCCTCCAGCCCGATGCGAAGGTTGGAGGTCAGCCGCAGCGTCGGGTGCGCGTCCGGGTCGTGGTTGGCCCGCGCAACGGCTTCCCCATAGCCACTGGCCGAGTACTCCCAGTTCGCGCCGGCCCGGTGGTAGTCGAACGACGGCTCGCAGTCGACCACCAGCTCGACGGTGCCGCTGACGCAGCGCACGGTGCGCAGCAGCGTGTGCTCGGCATCCCAGTCCATCGGCACACGGCGATGCGTCCCCGACCGGGTCTCGATGTCGCGCCATGGACCCATCACCATCGTGTCGCGGACGACCAACCAGCCGGTATGGGTCTGCCAGGTGGTCTCCAGGATCAGGCTGCCCGGCAGGTAGCGCCTGCCGGAGGGGACGGACACGCCGTACGGGCTCAACCGGAAGTGCCCGGCGCCGCGATCCAGGATGGCCCCGAACACGCTGGGGGAATCGGGCCGCGGTACGCACAGCCATTCCACCGATCCACTCGGGGAGATCAGACAGCTGTTCTCACAGTCGGAGAGGAAGGCATAGTCGGCGATCGGCGGAAAGGGGTTGCGCAAACTGCTCGACGTGTACGGCACCGGGGCGGTCTCGTTGAGTTGCACGGCGGAGCCGCTCTCGTCGGCGGGGGTCGCATGCTGCAGGACCATGTGGTCATCATCGACCGCCGACTCGTCCGGCGTACGCGTTTGGTCGCTACCGACCAGAGTGGCGGGCGACCGTGCTAGGCCTTGACCTCGTTGAGTTTTCCGGTCGCCACGTCGAAGACGAACCCGCGTAGCGACTCGTGCTTGGTGACGAACGGGCTGGCCTCAATGCGGCGCAACGACTGCCGGACGTCCTCGTCGACGTCCTGAAACGACTCGGCCGCCCACTCGGGCTTCAGGCCCGTCTCGTCCTGGATCTGCTGCTTGAAGCCGTCGTCGGTGAACGTCAGCATCCCGCAGTCGGTGTGGTGAATGAGGATGATCTCCTTGGTGCCGAGCAGCCGCTGACTGATCGCCAGCGAGCGGATCTCGTCGTCGGTGACCACTCCGCCGGCGTTGCGGATGACATGCGCCTCGCCTTCGTTCAAGCCCAGGATTCGGTACACGTCGAGCCGGGCATCCATGCACGCCACCACCGCGACGTGCTTGCTCGGCGGCAACGGCAGTGGCCCGGAGAAGTTCTTCGCGTATTCCTCGTTGTTCTTCAGGTAATCGTCTGTCACCGACATTCCGACCTCCTTGCTCGTCCCCAAACGACCCGACGATAACAACACGGCACAGGCGTGCCACGAGTCAGAATCACAGCGATTTCACCGACGGCGGCGGCTACTTCTGTTTGCCGAGGTCGTAAACCGTGGTGCCACCGACATTCATCGACGTGAAGTTCTGCTTCACCCAGTTGGTGATCTCGCTCGCGGTGCCCGAATCTCGATGGCCTGGCGGGCCGAAGCGTTCGCTCGCGATGAAGTACCTCACGTCGCGGTTGGCGACGTAGCCCTTGAATTGCGCCAGCGTCGGTGAGCTGTCGCCGCCGGTGAAGCCGCCGATCGCCATGATGGACGCACCTGTCTTGAGTTCGAGGCTGCTCGCTCCCATGGAACCGATAGTCGCTGCGGCCCAACGATTGTCGAGACCAGTCAGGAGCTCGGCCAGAGCGGCGTTGTTGGCCTCGCGACCCCAAGGACCACCGGCTCCGCCGGGACCGCCGGGCCCATTCGGCCCGTCCGGCCTGCCCTGCCCGGGCATGCCGAATCCGTCACCCCTGCTCGGACCGGACGTGGAAATCGGTCCGTTGTGCACGGTGGCGACCGTCTCGATGGCGTAGGCCGCAGGCGCACCGACTCCGAAAAGGATTGCCGCCGCTGCCAGTACAGCGATCGCCCGACCCTTCTGCTGCGCGCCGGCCGCAAGCAGCAGAGCGATGACCACCGATCCGACCAGCACGATCCACCGCAGCGCGGGCAGCCAGTCAGGAGTGCGGTCAAGCAGGACGAATCCCCACACACCGGTTCCTGCGGACATCACCGCAAGCACCAGACGCGCCCACAGGCGAGCTCTGATCTGCCACAGCTCGCGCACCGAAATACCCACCAGTGCTGCGATCGCCGGAGCGAGGGCCACGGTGTAGTAGGGGTGGATGACGCCGCCCATGAAGCTGAAAACCGCGGCGGTCACCAGCAGCCAGCCGCCCCAGAGCAGCAGGCTCGCGCGGACCTTGTCGGTGCGAACGGCGCGACGAGTGATCCACAGGCCCGCGACCAGACCGACCAGTGCGGCGGGCAGCAGCCAGGCCGCCTCGGTGCCCATCGACTGGCCGAACAGCCTGCCGATGCCTGCTTCGCCGCCGAAGAACATGTTGCCCGCCCCGCCGGGGCCATCTGGACCACCGCCGGGAGGACCGCCACCGCCGGGGAACCCGCCGCCCGCGATACGGTCAATCCCGTTGTAGCCCAACGCCAGCTGCACCAGGCTGTTGTCGGTCGAGCCGCCGATGTACGGCCGCGAGTCGGCCGGCCACAGTTCGACAAGTAACAGATACCAGCCCGCCGAAACGATCATCGCGGCGGCACCGACCATCAACTTCCAGACTCGCTGCCACAAGGTCAGGGGGGCCGCTACCAGGAACGCCAGCGCCAGACCGGGCGCCACCAGGAAGGCCTGCAGCAGCTTCGTCAGGAACGCGAAGCCCAGCGCACAACCTGCTAGGGCCATCCATTTGGTGCTGCCCGTCTCGGTGGCGCGCACCACGAAGTAGGCGGCCACCACCGTCAGCAGCACCAACAGCGCGTCCGGGTTGTTGTACCGGAACATCAGCGCCGCGACCGGGGTCAGCGCCAGTGCCGCACCCGCGATCAGACCCGCGGTGGGGCCGCTGCAGCGCCGGACGGCGGCGTACAACGCGGCGACCGCACCGACGCCCATCAACGCCTGCGGCAACAGCATGGTGAATGCGTTGAAGCCGAACAGCCTGCCGGACAACGCCATTACCCACAGAGCCGCCGGCGGCTTGTCGACCGTGATGGCGTTGCCTGCGTCGTGCGAGCCGAACAGCCACGCGGTCAGGTCCTGCGTGCCCGCCTGCGCGGCGGCCGCGTAGAAGTCGTTCGCCCATCCGGACGAGCCGAGACCCCACAGGTACAGCACCGCCGTCGCGACCAGCAGCGACAGTAGCGTGGCCACTTCCCAGCGCGACTTGCCGCTTGGCTCGTCGTGCGCCGCCACCTCGGCGGGGGCTTCTGCCGTGATCGTCATTGGTTTCGATTCCTTCGTATTTCGGTGTCGGTCAATGATTTCGGCGGGGGTGAAACACCCATCCGCGCAACAGGACGAAGCGGACGGCCGTCGCGACCAGGTTGGCGAGCACCAGCGCAGTGGCCTCGACCCATCGACCCGGCTCGGGCACAACGGTGTGCAGGCCCGCCAGCGTGCCGCTAGTGATTCCCAAAGCGATGGCGAAGACGATGAGCCCTTCGACATGGTGTCGGGCCACGTTGCCGCGGTCCGCCATCCCGAAGGTGTAGCGACGGTTGGCCGCGGTGTTGCCGATCGCCGTGACCAGCAGGGCGATCAGGTTTGCGGCCTGGGCACCGACCCAGCCATGCATCGCCATGAACAGCAGCAGGTAGGCGAGCGTGGACGCGATGCCGATGCCCGCGAACCGCACCGACTGGCGCAGCAGCGAGCCCGGCGCCGCCGCGCGTCGTGACGAACCGAGCTGCGCCCCGACCGTTTGCACCGCGATGGATCCCGCAGCGAAGCCGCGCAACAGCCGCGCAATGCCCCTGAGGTCGGCGGCCGCGGTGGCGACGATGTCGACCCGGCTGTCGGGGTCGTCGACCCAGTCCACCGGCACCTCGTGGATTCGCAGGCCGGCGCGTTCGGCCAACACCAACAGCTCTGTGTCGAAAAACCATCCGGTGTCGGCGACGTGCGGAAGCAGGCGATGGGCGACGTCGGCGCGAATAGCCTTGAAGCCACACTGCGCATCCGAAAAGCCGGCGGCAAGCGTGGACTTGAGGATCAGGTTGTAGCAGCGCGAGATGATCTCGCGCTTCGGGCCGCGCACCACACGCGCCCCGCGTCCGAGCCGGGTCCCGATGGCCAGGTCGGAGTGACCGGAGATGAGCGGCGCAACGAGTGGGGCGAGGGCGGCGAGATCGGTGGACAGGTCGACGTCCATGTACGCGAGCACTGCAGCGTCCGACGTCGACCACACCGCGTGCAGCGCGCGGCCGCGCCCCTTCTGCTCGAGCCGTATCACCCGGACGTCGTCGAGCTCCGCTGCGAGTTCGCGGGCGATGCGCGGGGTGTCGTCGATGCTGGCGTTGTCGGCGATCGTGATGCGCGCCGGAAACGGGAACTGGTCACGCAGGTGACGGTGCAACCGGTACACCGAATCGGCCAGCGCGGCTTCCTCGTTGTAGACCGGGACGACGACGTCGAGCACGGGCACCCCCATCGCGCGGGCCGCGAGCGCCGCATTGGGCCGTGCTTCGAAGCGAATGTCCCGACCCGGGCTGCTGTCACGCTCGAGGGCGATGTCTGTCATGACTTCAATGGTCGGGCGGCAGCGTGTGTCCATAGTTGGGCGAAGCTATGCGCAAGCTATGAGTTCTTCGGCGGCTGGGTGAGGTCGTAGACGGTCACGCGGTCGACGGTCGTGGCGGTGTAGTGGGTCTCCACCCAGTCCGCGATGCTTGCCGCTTCGCGGCTGCCGCTTCTGGCGTTGCCGCCCCACTGGCCGATCATCATTCGCCCGCGGATGAAGTAGTGAATCTTCTTGTCGGCGACGTACCGCTGGAATTCCTTCAGTGTCGGCGACGGATCGGTCCCGTTGAACCCGCCGATCGCCATCACCGGGGCGCGGGCGGCCAACTGGTAGCCCGCCGCGTTGTTCGAACCCATCGCCGCGGCCACCCACGTGTAGCGGTCGGCGTCAGCGGCGAGCTCGGCGGTCAGGCCGGGACCAGGGGTGGGCGCGTCCAGCAGGCCGCCGGGCGGTCCCATTCGCAGACCACGGTGGCTGGACGGTCCGGCCGACGGTATCGCGCCGGTGTGCGGAGTTGCGGCCGTCGCAACCGAGTACGCGGCAGGCGCCGCCAGGAATGCGACAAGCGCAATACCGGCCACCGCACGCGCGGTCGGAGTGTTCAGCCGGCCCGCGACGAGCAGCAGAGCCGCAGTCGCCACTCCCCCGACGGCGATCACCGCCCGCAGCCAGGGCAGCCAATCGTCCGTGCGTGCCAACAGCACGCACGCCAGGATCGTACTGACGAGAACGGTGCCCGACAGCGCGGTTGCGGCGGGCACTGCGGATCGGTTCCGCCACAACAACGTTGCGCCGATGCCCACCACGGCCGCGATGGCAGGAGCGAGCGCGACCGTGTAGTACGGGTGCACGATGCCGTTCATGAAGCTGAACACCATGGCCGTGACGAGCAGCCAGGCGCCCCAGATGATGGTCGCTGCGCGGGTTTGGTCGGTTCGTGGCGATCGCCAGGTACAGATCACCGCCGCACCGAGGCAGATCACGGCGGCCGGCAACAGCCACGCGATCTCGGCGCCCATGGTGTGGCCGAACAGCCGCCCCCAGCCCACGTCGAAGTTCATGTTGCCGAGACCGCCGGTCTCGTCGCCGGTCAGCCTGCCCAAACCGTTGTAGCCCAAAGCCAATTCGACGACACTGTTGTGCTGCGATCCGCCGATGTACGGGCGCGCGTCCGAGGGCCACAGCTCGACAAGGAGCAGGTACCAGCCGGCGGAGACGACCACCGCCGCGCCCATACACGCCACATCGAGCAGTCGCCGCCGCGCAGGGCGACTGCCCGCCACCACATACGCTGCGATGAACCCGGGTAACACGAGAAACGCCTGCAGCATCTTCGCGAGAAACCCGAACCCGACTGCGGTGCCCGCTGCGACCAACCACCAACGGCTGCTGTCCTTTTCGCATGCACGCTGTGTGCAGTAGGCACCCGCGACGAGGGTCAGCACCAGTAGCGCATCGGGGTTGTTGAACCGGAACATCAGTGCCGCGACCGGCGTCAGCGCCATGACCGCACCGGCGAGCAGCGCGGCGCCAGGCCCACCGACCCGCCGGACGGCGGCATACAGCAGGGCGACCGCGGCCACCCCTTCGAGCGCCTGCGGCGCGAGCACGCTCCACGGGTTCAGCCCGAAGAGGCGCACCGAGATGTCGATGATCCACAGCGATGCGGGCGTCTTGTCGACGGTGATGGCATTGGCGGCATCGCTCGAGCCGAACAGCATGGCCGTCCAGTCGTTCGATCCGGCCTGCGCGGCCGCCGAATAGAAGCTGTTGGCCCACCTGCTCGCTGAGAGGTTCCACAGGTACAGCACGGCCGTGCCGATGAGCAGAACGCCAAGCGCCACAGGCTCGGCGACCCCCCGCGAGAAGATGGAAAAAGCCCTCTTTTCCCGGCGTGTCAGGTACTTTTCCGATCCCCGGCTAGCGCGTGGGCCCAGCTGGGCAGGAAGAACGAGGGTCGTCACCGAGTCGATCATGGGCAAGTCCACTAGGTGTCGGATTTGGCGTCGCTGTGGCTCGCCTGTGAGTTGACCGGAAGCTTCACCACGAATTCGGTCTTGCCCGGCACGCTGTGCACACCGATGGTGCCGTGGTGAGCCCTTACCACGGCGGCGACGATGGCGAGGCCCAGCCCGGTGCTGCCGCCACGGCGGGACCGTGACGAATCACCGCGCGCGAATCGCTCGAAGATCTCGGGCTGCAACCACACCGGAATTCCCGGCCCGTCGTCGGTCACGGACAACACCGCGTGATCGCCGTCGACCTCCAGCGACGTGGTCACCGTCGTGCCGGCCGGAGTGTGTGTTCGCGCATTGGCGAGCAGATTGGCGAGCACCTGGTGCAGGCGCGCCTCGTCGCCCCTGACCACGATCGGCTCCTCGGGCAGGTCCAGTGGCCACTCGTGGTCCGGCCCGGCGATGTGGGCATCGCTGGCAGTGTCGACGACAAGTCGGGTCAGGTCGACCTGTTCACGCTCGAGCGGCCGGCCGGTGTCCAGGCGCGCGAGCAACAACATGTCCTCGACGAGGTGGGTCATCCGCTCGGTCTCGGATTCCACCCGATTCATCGCATGCGCGACGTCGTCGGGCACGGCGTCTTGTTTACGTTGCGCCAGTTCGGTATAGCCCCGGATCGCGGCGAGCGGGGTGCGCAGTTCGTGGCTGGCGTCCGCGACGAACTGCCGCACCCGCATCTCGCTCGCGTGCCGCGCCGACAGTGCCCCTGCGATCCGGTCGACCATCCGGTTCAGCGCAGAGCCGAGCTGGCCGATTTCGGTGTGCGCACTCGCGGGGTCGACCTTGACGATGGGCGAGGGAAGACGAACCTCACCGCGGTCGAGCTCGAGGTCGGCGACCTGGCGGGCCGCAGCGGAAACCTCTGACAGCGGCCTGAATTGGCGCCGAATGACAAGGATGCCCGCCGTTGTCGCGGCGACGAGCGCAATGACGCCGACGACGCAGAACATCACCAGCACCCACAACAACGTGTCGTCGACGTCGGATGTCGGCAGGCCGACGACGATCGTCTCCTCGGGGCTGTGGGAGTGGTTGCCTACGACGCGGTAGCGCCCCAGACCGTCAAGGTCGATGGTCGTCGGATTGCGATTTGGCGCCGCGTGTGCAAGTTGTGCTGTTGCCGCCGAACTGATCTCGGCTCGTGCGCCATCTGCGGTGATCACGCCCGCGTCGACGGGTACACCTTGGGCGATGACGGCTCCGACCATGCGGGTCGCTTGGCCGGGAGCGTTGAGGAACTCCGGCCCCGGTCCGTTGTCCTCGCGAATGATGATGCGCCGCGGGTAGTCGGGCCGCGGCGGTGCCTCGAACGGCGGCATATGCGGCGGCATGTGCGGCGGCCCGAAACCCGGTGGCGGCGGCGGCCCGAACGCGAAGATCGCAGCAGACCGGCGGCCCGCCTCGATCAACTGCTGATCGAGCTGATGCAGCAGAAAACGTTGTAGCGCAAACTCTGTCGCGATGCCGATACCCGCACACACAACAGCCAGTAGAACCACCTGGGTGACCAACAGCCGGACTCGCAGTGACCACGTCCGTGGCGATCGGATCCGGGTCAGCAGGCCAGGCGGGTCAGTTCGCGGGCTTGAGGACATACCCTGCCCCCCGCAGGGTGTGGATCATCGGCTCCCGGCCACTGTCGATCTTCTTGCGGAGGTAGGACACATAGAGCTCGACGATGTTGGACCGGCCGCCGAAGTCGTAGCTCCACACCCGGTCCAGGATCTGCGCCTTGGAGAGCACGCGCTTGGAATTGCGCATCATGAACCGCAACAACTCGAACTCCGTCGCCGTCAGTGAAATGGATTCCCCCCCGCGGGTGACCTCGTGACTGTCCTCGTCGAGCGCAAGGTCGCCGACGACGATCTTGGCGCCGCCCGTCTCACTCGTGACGCCGGTTCGGCGCAGCAGCGCGCGCAACCGCAGCACCACTTCCTCGAGGCTGAACGGCTTGGTCACGTAGTCGTCGCCGCCCGCGGTCAGCCCGGCGATCCGGTCTTCGACCGAGTCCTTCGCCGTCAACAGCAGCAGGGGCAGATGCGGTATCCGTTCGCGCAGCTTGCGCAGCACCTCCAGGCCGCTCATATCGGGCAGCATCACGTCGAGAACCACCACATCGGGCGGATTCTCCTTGGCCGACGCAATCGCGGTCGCGCCATCGCCCGCCGTCGCGATCTCCCACCCCTCGTACCGCAGCGCCATCGATACGAGTTCGGCGAGGACGGGTTCGTCGTCGACGACAAGCACATGAATCGGCTTGCCGTCGGCGCGGCGCATCACCACGCGCTCGGAATCGTTCGCGTTCGAGTTCACACAGATCCGTTCGAAATCCCCACGCCGACCATTATTCGCCGCAGCCGTGAGCGCGCGCTGTGCCGGTTCTGTGTGCGCGCTGTGAAGAAGGCATGCCAACCGCGCGCCGACGCCGCCCACAGCCGACTCACATGTTTCCGCTGCAAAGTGGTGCGATGACCTCCGAGAACACGCCGCAACATGGGTCCCCGACCTGGAGCAGACGTCAGTCGCTGGCAGCGGTCGCGGTGGCCGCGGTGATCGGCGGGATCGGCGGCGCGGCCATCTACGCGGCAACCCAGGAACCCCAGCACGTGATGGGAGGCGGGGCGCACGGCTTGGCCGGTCCGCAGATGCATGCCCCGCCCCCACCAGGCGGTGGTGCATTACAGGGGGGCCCGCCGCCCGCTGCGGCGCCGTCGGCTGACGCAGGAGCGCTTCACACCGAATCCGTCGTATCCGACGGGAACGGCGGCTTCATCACCAAGATGACGCAGACCGGCACGGTGGACGAAGTCACCCTGACGAACGTCGTCGTGCGAAGCACCGACGGATACACCCAGATCTATGCATTTCCGTCGGCGGCGGCATCGTCGAGCCGGCCGGTGGCGGTGAACGACACCGTCACCGTGGAAGCGACCCGTACCGGCGCGACGGTGACGCTGAACAGCATCGGCGACACGCCGCCGCCCCCAAACTGATTCGCGCGAACGACTACCTGAAGCCGTCGGGCACTTCTGCCGTCACCTCGGGCACCGCCACCGACGTCTCCACCGACGTCGCGGCCTTCTCGATCGTACTTGTCGAACCCAGCGTCATTTCGGGATTGGAGACGACTGTGGCCGATCCGCTGTCGCTGCTCAGCGCCGCCGTCAACGTACCCATCGCGACAACCGCGGTTGCACCCGCTGCGGCCGAAATCAGTTTCAGTTTCCGTGAATTCATTTCTGCCAACTCCTAGTGCTGCACTGCGGCGGGTGGATTCTCTGACGGGGTCGTGGTTATCGGCGGAACCGCGACTGATGTGGCGGGTCCGTTCATCACCGTGTTCTCGATGACCGTGGCGCCGGGTGGTGACCGCAGAAGTCGGCACCGGCCCTGGCGGCGCCGGCTCTGGCGTGTCGGCGGCGCTGATGTCACTGAAAGCGACGCCATCGCCCCATGGCGATGGCGGCGCCGGCGCCGACCCCCGCCGACGCGAGTTTCAACTGCCTCGTTTTCAATTCTGACCTCTCCATTCCGGTGTCGGTCGAACAGTGCGGAGAAGTCGCCGACGACCCCTCCGGCCTATTGGGTAGCCGGAAGGGTCGCGGGTAAAACGTCGGCCGCTACTCGGCGGCGGCCTGCTCCGTCGGCAGCGGTGCCGGGCCCTTGATGCTGGGCACGGCCATCGATGTCGCCTCGACGGTGTCGTCCTTGGCGGCGTCCTCCTTGCCGGATGCGGTTGTCGTTGCGCCGACGCTCATTTGGCCCACAGCGACGTTTTGCGGCGCTGTCGGTTGCTGATGAGTGCCCATCACCAGCGCCCCCATCGTCACGACGGCGCTGCCGCCGATGACCGCACCCAGCAGCTTGACGTTGTTCTTCGTCGTTGAACTCATTGTCGACACTTCCCTTCCTAGTTGTTTGCCGACTCGCCCCAGCGGCGCGGCGAACGGTGAAAGTGCAGGTGGCATCCGGTGTACTCGCGCAGTCTGTAGCCAAGCTGGAGAGCCGGTAGGAATTACCTAGTCGTGTTATCTAGCCGCGCCGAACTGCGGGATCACCGCCAAATCGACGTACATCTCCTACCCTGTGCGCATGCCTGCCATCAGAACTCGCCGATGACACGGTTCCTGGCGCGGCGCTTGTTGAACTACATCGTCCTGCTGATCCTGGCGTCGTTTCTGACGTTCACCCTGACGTCGTATTCGTTCAAGCCGCTCGACAGTCTGGAGCAGCGCAACCCCCGACCTCCGCAGGCGGTGATCGAAGCCAAGGCCGCCGAGCTCAACCTGAACCGGCCGATTCCAATTCGATACGTGCGTTGGGCATCTGGAGCCGCGCGCGGCGATTTCGGTACGACCATCACGGGTCAACCGATCTCGGCCGAGCTGGGCAGGCGCGTCGGGGTCAGCCTGCGGCTTCTGGTCATCGGTGCGGTGCTGGGCACCGTTATCGGTGTGGTGGTCGGCGCCTGGGGGGCGATCCGGCAGTACCACCTCAGCGACCGCGTCATAACCGTGCTGTCCCTGTTGCTTTTGAGCACACCGGTGTTCGTGGTCGCACCCTTGTTGATGCTCGCTGCGCTGCGGGTGAATTCGATCCTCGGCGTGCAGTTGTTCTCCTACATCGGCGAGACCTCGCCCAATGCCGCAGGCGGGTGGTGGAGCCAGTTCGTGGACCGGATGCAACATTTGGTGCTGCCGACCTTCACCCTCGCGCTGGCGGCCATCGCCGGATACAGCCGCTATCAACGCAATGCGATGTTGGACGTGCTCGGCCAGGACTTCATTCGCACGGCGCGCGCGAAAGGGCTGACCCGGCGCCAGGCGCTGTTCAAACACGGGCTACGTACCGCGCTGATTCCGATGGCTACGCTATTCGCTTACGGCGTAAGCGGATTGGTTACCGGAGCGGTGTTCACCGAGAAGATCTTCGGCTGGCATGGCATGGGCGAGTGGGTGGTGCAGGGTATCGCAACCCAGGACACCAACGTCATCGCCGCCGTGACGGTGTTCACCGGCGCCGCCGTCCTGCTTGCCGGGCTGCTCTCCGACGTCATCTACGCCGCGCTCGACCCAAGGGTGCGCGTCGCGTGAGCGAAGCTTGCGAGCGAATCGATCACCGAGCATGCGGTGGCCGAGCCTGCGAGGTGACCGCATGACCGAGCCGATCACCACAGAAAGTGCAACGGCGGCCAAGTCCGGCCTCGACGCCCAGAAGTTCGCATCGCGACGAACCCTGGTGTGGCGCCGGTTCTTACGCAACAAACCCGCCGTTGCAGCGCTGGCACTGCTTGCTGCGTTTCTCATCGGCTGCTACGCGATCCCGCCGCTGCTGCCGTACCACTACACGGACCTGGACTATTACGCGCTGCAGCAGCCGCCCAGCACCACCCACTGGTTCGGCACCAATGCGTTGGGCCAGGACCTGCTGGCTCTGACACTGCGCGGCATGCAGAAGTCGATGCTGATCGGCGTCTGCGTGGCGTTCATCTCGACGGTCTTCGCGGCGACGGTCGGATCGATCGCCGGATACTTCGGCGGCTGGCGCGACCGCACGCTGATGTGGATCGTCGACCTGCTGCTCGTGGTACCCAGCTTCATCGTCGTCGCGATCGTCACGCCACGGCTGGGCTCATCCGATCGGGTCTTCTGGTTGATCGTGCTGTTCTCGGTGTTCGGCTGGATGATCAGCTCGCGGATCGTGCGCGGCATGACGATGACCTTGCGAGAGCGCGAATTCGTGGTGGCCGCAAGGTACATGGGCGTCAGCAACTCTCGGATCATCGTTCGCCACATCCTGCCGAACGTCGCGTCCCTTCTGATCATCGACACCACCCTCAACGTCGGCACGGCGATCCTGGCCGAGACCGGCTTGAGCTTCCTGGGCTTCGGCATCCAGCCGCCGGATGTGTCGCTGGGCACGCTGATTGCCGACGGCACGCAGTCGGCCCTGACGTTCCCGTGGGTCTTTCTTTTCCCGGCCGGTGTTCTGGTCCTGATCATCTTGTGCGCCAACCTCGTCGGAGACGGAC
Source organism: uncultured Actinomycetota bacterium (assembly GCA_963813275.1). GTDB lineage: Bacteria > Actinomycetota > Actinomycetes > Mycobacteriales > Mycobacteriaceae > Mycobacterium. The sequence goes on from CAWEYH010000014.1 coordinate 3,491,439, forward strand.
TGCGTGACGCACTCGACCCGAGCGCCCGCCCGCTGCGAGGGAGACGGAAGTGAGTCTGCTTGAGGTCCGCGATCTCACCGTCGCGTTCCCGACCGAAACCGAGCGGGTCGCGGCGGTGCGCGGCATGAACTTCCGCGTCGGGGCGGGCGAAGTCGTCGCCCTCGTCGGCGAGTCCGGTGCGGGCAAGTCAGCCAGTGCGATGGCCCTCGTCGGCCTCCTGCCGGAGTACGCCGAGGTGACGGGGTCGGTGCGGCTGCACGGTGACGAGTTGGTCGGGCTCTCCGACCAACGGATGTCCCGGGTCCGCGGCAAGGCCATCGGCACGGTGTTCCAGGACCCGATGTCCGCCCTCACACCCGTCTACACGGTCGGCGACCAGATCGCCGAGGCCATCCAGGTACACAGACGCGACGCGACGCGCGCAGCGGCACGGGCCCGCGCCGTGGAACTGCTCGACCTCGTCGGCATCGCCCAGCCCGAGCGGCGTGCCCGCGCGTTCCCCCACGAACTGTCCGGCGGTGAGCGCCAGCGCGTGGTGATCGCCATCGCCATCGCCAACGACCCCGACCTACTCATCTGCGACGAACCGACCACCGCGCTCGACGTCACCGTGCAGGCTCAGATCCTCGACGTGCTGAAGACGGCGCGTGACGTCACCGGCGCAGGCGTGCTGATCATCACCCACGACCTCGGGGTCGTCGCCGAGTTCGCCGACCGTGCCCTGGTGATGTACGCCGGCCGCGCCGTCGAGGCGGCTTCGGTGCGGGAGCTGTACCGCGACCGCAGGATGCCTTACACCGCAGGCCTGCTCGGCTCCGTTCCCCGGCTGGCAGCTCCCCAGGGTGCGCGGCTGGTGCCCATCCCCGGTGCGCCACCATCGCTGGCAGCGTTGCCACCAGGATGTCCCTTCGCGCCGCGCTGCCCCTTGGCCATCGACGAATGCCGAACCGCCGAACCGGAATTGGCCACGGTCGGCACGAACCACCAAGCAGCCTGCATCCGAACGGAACACGTGGCGGGGCGCAGCGCCGCCGACATCTACGGGGTGTCGACGGCACCGACCACCGCGGACCAGACGACAACCGACGCGCCGGTGGTGTTGCGGGTGCGGGATCTCGTCAAGACCTACAAATTGACCAAGGGCGTGGTGCTGCGCCGCAGCATTGGTGAGGTGCGGGCGGTCGACGGTGTCAGCCTCGACCTTCGGCAGGGACGCACGCTGGGCATCGTCGGCGAGTCCGGGTCGGGCAAGTCGACGACGCTGCACCAGATCCTGGACTTGGCTGCGCCGCAGTCGGGCTCCATCGAGGTGCTTGGTGCCGACGTCGCGACACTGGACTCGCGAGCGCGGCGGGCACTGCGTGGCGACCTCCAGGTGGTGTTCCAGGATCCGGTGGCCTCGCTCGACCCGCGGCTGCCCGTCTTCGAAGTGCTCGCAGAACCGTTGGCCGCCAACGGCTTCGACAAGAAGCGGGTCGACGACCGGGTTGCCGAGCTGTTGGAGGTCGTCGGCTTGCGCCGCGCCGACGCCAGCCGCTATCCGGCCGAGTTCTCCGGCGGCCAGAAACAGCGCATCGGGATCGCGCGTGCGCTGGCGCTACAGCCCAAGATCCTGGCTCTCGACGAACCGGTGTCTGCGCTGGACGTGTCGATCCAGGCGGGCATCATCAATCTGCTGCTGGATCTTCAGGACAAATTCGGTCTGGCCTACCTGTTCGTCTCCCACGACCTTTCCGTCGTCAAGCACTTGGCCCACCGGGTAGCGGTGATGTTCAAGGGCAAGATCGTCGAAGAGGGCGACGGCGACCAGGTGTTCACCGATCCGCAGAACGAATACACCCGCAAGTTGCTGGCCGCAGTGCCTCAACCGGAGCCAGAGCGCCGCTAGAGTCGTCGGATGACGATCCGACGTTTTGCCGCGGCTGCCCTGGTCGCCGCACTGACGGTGGCCGGCTGCTCGGGCGGGAACCAGGAAGCGCCGCCAGCCGGGGGCAACGCCGAGGTGGGCAAGACCAACGACATCAATCCCCAGGACCCCTCGACGCTCAAGCAGGGCGGCAACCTGCGCCTGGCGCTGACCGAATATCCCTCGAACTTCAACTCGCTACACGTCGACGGGAACGAAGCCGATTCCGGGGCCATGCTGCGGGCGACGATGCCGCGCGCGTTCTGGGTCGACTCCGATGGATCGACCAGGGTCAACACCGATTACTTCACCAACGTCGAACTGACCGGTGAAAGCCCACAGATCGTCACCTACACCATCAATCCCAAGGCCGTCTGGAGCGACGGCACGCCGATCACGTGGGAAGACATCGCATCTCAGATCAACGCGACCAGCGGCAAGAACAAGGACTTCCGCATCGCGAGCACCAACGGCGCCGACCGCGTCGAGAAGGTGACACGCGGCGTCGACGACCGCCAGGCCGTGATCACCTTCGCCAAACCCTTCTCGGACTGGCGCGGAATGTTCGCAGGCAACACCATGCTGCTGCCCAAGAGCATGACCTCGGACCCGGAGGTGTTCAACAAGGGGCAGCTCGACCATCCTGGACCCTCCGCCGGACCCTTCCAGATCACGAAGCTCGACCGCACCGCGCAGCGAATCACGCTGGAGCGCAACCCCAAGTGGTGGGGCAACCCACCGCTGCTGGACAGCATCACCTATCTGGTCCTCGACGATGCCGCCCGTCTGCCTGCCCTGCAGAGCAACACCATCGACGCCACCGGGGTCGCCTCGCTTCCCGAGTTGACGACTGCGCGCAACACCCAGGGCATCTCGATCCGGCGCGCACCAAGCCCCAGCTGGTATCACTTCACCTTCAACGGAGCACCGGGAGCGATCCTTTCGGACAAGGCCCTGCGGCTTGCGGTCGCCAAGGGCATCGACAGGCAGGCGATCGCCAACGTCACCCAGCGCGGCCTCGTCGACAAACCGGCGCCACTGAACAACCACATCTTCGTGGCAGGCCAGGAGGGCTACCAGGACAACAGCGCTCCGGTGGCATACGACCCGGAGAAGGCCAAACAGGAACTCGATGCACTCGGATGGCGGATGAACGGCCAGTTCCGCGAAAAGGACGGTCGTCAGCTGGTGATCCGCGACGTGCTCTACGACGCGGACACGACAAAACAGGTTGCCCAGATCGCGCAGAACAGCCTTGCGCAGATCGGTGTGAAGCTGGAACTCGACGCCAAGGGCGGCGGCGGCTTCTTCACCAACTACATCATTCCGGGCGACTTCGACATCGCCCAGTTCTCCTGGGTCGGTGACGCGTTCTCACTGTGCTGCCTGAACCAGATCTACACCACCAACGCCGACAGCAACTTCGGCAAGATCAGCAGCCCGGAGATCGACAAGAAGGCCGAGGAGACGTTCGACGAACTCGACCCGGCGAAGGCACGCGAACTGGCCAACGAGTTCGACAAGCTGATCTTCGAGATCGGCTTCAGCCTGCCGCTGTTCCAGTCGGCAGGCAATGTCGCTGTGCGCAGCAACCTGGCGAACTTCGGGCCGGCCGGCATCGGTGACATCGACATCACCAAGACCGGGTTCATGAAGTAACCCGTGCAGGGTGTTTCAGGGGGCCTGGGCGTCCAGGCGACGGGCCCGTTGCACCCACGGGTCGGCGAGCATCGCGCTGACGACGTTCAGGATTTCGGTGTCGGGACCGAGGGTACGACCTCCCAGCCGGCGGACGACGGTCTCTATCCGCTGCAAGAAGGCTCGGAACGCCTCTGTCGCGGCCGCCGCATAGGCTGCGACCACATCGCGGGGAGGCGGGCTCATGCTGCCTGTGGCGCTTTGCGATTCGTCGGACAGGGACATCGCGTGCTCTCGCACTGCCCCTGCCAGGGTCTGCATCAGATCGATGTCGATCGGGATGTCGGGGTCGCCACCATCGGCCATGCCGACTTCCAGCACGTAATCGATCTGGTGTAGCGCGTTGAGCGCGTTCTCGATATGCGCGGTCTGCGAGCGGAACTCGAGCGGAGGCACCGGAATCGACAACGGCTGCATCGACAACGTGCGGACCACCTGGGCCTGTGCCTCCTGGATCGCATCGCCCGCAGCGGCATAAGCGCGCGCGACGTCGGCGTCCGCCGCCTCCCGCGCAGCCGCCGCCTCACCGGCAGCCCACCCTCGCGATGCGGCGATTTCGGCGTCCGCGTCGGCACGGACCCGTGCCAGCTCGCCGCGGAGCTGCTGCGCCGCGGCTTCGGCCGCCTCACTTGCGGCCGTGCGCTCGGCGGCCCGCTGCTTTGCTCGCGCATCCGCTGCGGTCGCCCGCTCGCGCGCTGCCGCGATCACTGCTTCGGCATCGGCGCGGACCTGCTCGAACTCGGCACGCAACTGCTGCACCGCCTGTTCGGACGCCTCGCTTGCGGCGGTGCGCTCGGCGACCCGCTGTTGGGCCCGCGTCTCCGCTCCGGCCGCCCGCTCACGCGCTGCAGCGATCTCGGTTTGGGCATCGGCGCGGACCTGCTCGAGCTCGGCGCGCAATTGCGCCAGACCCCGTTCGTGCGCCTCGGCGGCGGCCGCCCGCTCGGCGGTTCGTTCGGAGTCCCTCTCGGCAGCGTGCTGCTGCACCGTGCGGACCCGCGCCCGCGCCTCGGCCGCGCTGCGTGAAGACTCATCGGCTTGCGCTCGGGCCGCCGCCGCTGCTGCCTCGGCGTCCAGCTTGTCCTGGTATGCCTCGCGTGCGCGGCCTTCCGCCACGCGGCGCAGGTGATCGGCCTCTACAAGCTGCATGACCGGCGAAAGCCGTTGTCTGGCCGGACCATTTCGTGCGCGGCGCTCGACGAGCTGACGCTCGGTCATCGCCGCCACCGCGACCAACTCCGCCGGTGGCGTCTTCCCACGCCGCTGCGCGGCCGCCACCGCCTCCACCGCGGCGCGACGGGTCAGCGCTGCCCACTCGTCAACGCCCAGGTCCTCGATATGCCGCAGTGTCGTCGTCGTCATCGCCGGCGAAGCCGTCCATCGGTTGCCAGTTCGGTCGTCGACGCCGGGCTGTCATCGGGTGCGGGCGCGGGCTGCTTGTCGGGCGTGTCCTCCGTTGCCTTTGCCGGCTCACCCGTCGAGGTTTTCTGTGGCGCACGGGTGCTTTCGGCGACGGCCTGGGGTGCGCCTGCCGCAAGCTCGGAAAGCGGGCCGCCCTGCTGCGCGAGTACCAGAGCGAATTGGTTCAGATGAACCGTAACGGCGTCGGCAAGGGTTTCGTCTCCCAGCCGCTCGGCATCGCGAAGCAATCCCCGCAGGGTCGCAATGGCGAGTTCCGGGCCGAGGCCAAGGGTGGCGCCCTCGCTGGCTGCCGGTTCGACGCCTGCGGTATTCACCAGCCACTTGAGCGTGTCCCAACACTGCTGAGAGGCCAGCGCGTGCTGCTGCACGTCGCGTTTCTCTTTATGGTGACGCTCCCGCTGCTCGAGCTCTTGTTTGAGCCTTTTGCCTGCTCGTCGGACCGCGTAGAGCACTGCGCAGAGAACGATGAGCGCCGCGACCACTGCTGCCGCGCCTGCGAAGCCTGGCGAGACGATGAACTCGCGCAGCGGCACTGGAGGCTCCATGGCCTGCGGAATGTTGGTCATCCGAATCATTCTCCCCGTCCCCGACGTGTGAATCTAGCGGACGCGCTCAGCGGCGTCATGAAGTAACGCGCTGCACCGCACGTGGAATCGCTGCGGGCAGCGCGGATTCGACGACGGCGGCGGCGCCGAGCGCCCCCACCAACAGCCGGATGCCGAGGCTGGCAGGCACGGCGTCCAGCTCGTCGGCGCGGGCGGCCAGACGGGAGATGTCACCGTTGTAGACGGCAGCGACGATTTCCAGCGCTGCGCGCTCGCGAACATCGATCGCGCTGTGGCCAGCGGTTGCCATCTCGACCAGGACCGAATCGGGAACGAGCGAAACGATTTTCTCGGCGATCGCGCGGGGGGTGATGAGGTCGCGGCCACCGGAAACGACCACCGTCGGCCAGTTGAACGTCGGCATCTCCGCCGTCAGATCGTAGGGCTCGGCCTCGAATTTCATCGGTTCGTTGGCGAACTCGCGATACGCGACCGCCGGATCGAGCGGCTTACCGTCGGGGTCGGCGCCGTAGTTGAGTTCGCGAAAACCGATGCGGCCCACCAGGTCCGGTTCGTGCCGATACGGCGCCTTGCGTTCGAACAGAAATCGCGACGCCTGATCCAGCAGCGTCCACAGCCCCTGCTTACCGTGCAGGAGCAGATCGAGTTGGCGGGTCAGCACATCCGGGCCTGCGAACCCGTACATCGCCGCGGTGAGCTGGCCGGCTTCTGGCGCGAGCACGCCGCCGTCGACCAGCCGCCGCATCTTGCGTGCGAGGTCGGCCGCCTCGGGATCCTCGCCGTCCCATAGCACCCGGCGGATGGCGTTGCGTGCGGCGTCGATGTCGTGCGCCGACAGCACCGGCGAGTCGAGCACCATCGCATGGATCCGATTCGGGTGGCGCACACCAACTCCCGCAGCGAGGTACGTCCCGTATGAGGTGCCGTAGATCACCGCCTTCTCGACCTGAGCGTCGTCGAGAACCGCGGCGACGTCGCTGACCGCCTGGTCGATGGTGAGCGCCTCCGGCGGTAGGTCGTTGCCGCGGTCGTCGTGACGGGACATCCCGACACCGCGGTGGTCCATCATGATCACGTCGAGACCCTTGGCCGCCGCGTGCCTGCGCAGCCCCCGATACAGCGCGACCGACGCCGCACCGGGCCCCCCGGGAATGATGACCAGTGGATTCATCGACTTTCGTCCGGTGCGCACGTAGAACAGATCGAACTCGTCGTATCCGTCCGGCACCACCGGTCGCCGTACTGGACGCACGCCTGGCAGCGCGGCCAGCTTGTCGTGCGCGCGGCGACGCTTGGCGTTCATGGTCATCGCCAACCATTCTGCCCCTGTCGGTAATAGAGTCGCGGAACTGGTCGGACGAGAAAGACATGTGATTACGCGGTGAACTTGCAGGAGTTCTTCGAGCGCGCAACCCAGGCGTTCGAGGTGTTGGGCGTTTCGTCGATGGTCATCGGCACCGGGTATGCCATCGGGTTGGCCGCCTTCAGATGGACACGGACCGATGGTGGGCACGCCTTCAAGACGCTCCGGAACTCGATCGGCGGCGCCATTCTGCTCGGCCTGGAGTTGCTTGTCGCCGCGGACATCGTCAAGACCGTCACCTCGAAACCGTCACTGACCGACGCAGCGATCCTCGGCGTGATCGTGCTCATTCGCACGGTGCTGAGCATCACGATCGAGGTCGAGATCGACGGCGTCGCACCATGGCGCAAGGCGCTGACGACCGGGCCGCAGGTGCTGGCACGGGCTACACGCGACGCGCGGGCTCAGCCCGAAGCGGACGCCTAGTTACCCCACCGCGAGGGTGGGGGTACCCGAGCAGCGGGCTAGCCGCTGCGAATCAGGTCCGCCGCCTTCTCGCCGATCAGCACGCTGGGGGCGTGGGTATGGCCGCGGATGATGGCAGGCATCACCGATGCATCGGCCACTCGCAATCCGTCGACGCCGCGCACACGCAACTGCGGGTCCACCACGCTGGCGTCGTCACTGCCCATCCGGCAGGTGGCGACGGGATGGTAGAGCGTCTGCGAACACGTGTTGATCGCCGCTTCGAACGTCTCGTCATTCAGGCTCGTCGCCCCACGCGGGCGCGCGATCCTGCCGATCAGCCCACGCAACACCGGTGACTCGGCGATTCGGGCGGTCATGCGCAGTCCCGACGTCAACGCTGCCCTGTCCTCGCCTGCGTCGTCGCTGAGATACTGCGGGTCGATGATCGGCTTGTCCAGCGGGTCGGCCGATCGCAGCGCGATGCTGCCTGTGCTGCGCGGCTTCACCAGGATCGGGCCCATCACCACGGCGTGTCGCTCGTAGGGATCGCCGAGGCCCTCATCGAAGAACGGGGCGGGCGCGAAGATCAGCTCGAGGTCGGGCAGTTCGAGTTCCGGTCGGCTGCGGACGAAACCGTACGCCTCACCGACATTCGAGGTCAGCATGCCGCGTCGACGCAATAAGTAATTGACCAACTCCAAGGGCTTTTCGGCGGCCTGCAGCGAGTCGTTCGGCACATCGAAGCCCACCGGCACCGCGAGGTGGTCCGTCAGGTTCTGCCCCACCTCGGGCGAATCCGCCACCACGTCGATGCCGTGCCGGGCAAGCTGCTCGCGATCACCGATGCCCGACAGCATCAGCAGTTGTGGGCTGTTCACCGCACCGCCGCACAGCACGACCTCCCGACGGGCCCGCACCACACGGCGCGCACCGAGCTGGATGAACTCGACGCCGATGGCACGCCGCCCGTCGAACAGCACTCGGGTCGCCGTTGCTTCGGTGTGCAGCGTCACGTTCGGCCTGCGAAGGACCGGCTTGAGGTAGGCGTCGGCCGCGCTCCACCGCGCTCCCCTGCGCTGTGTGACACGGGCCTCGCAGAAGCCTTCCGGTGCATCACAATTGGGGTCGTCGATCACGTGGCCGCAGTCCTGCACCGCCCTCAGCCAGGCGGCGGTCGAGCTGCGCGGGCTGCGCTGCGGCGAGATGACGAGCGGGCCCGCCTCGATCCTGGTGAGATACTTCGCGAGATGCGCGAAGTTCCAGTCTTCACCTGCCAGCGCGCCCCACTCGTCGTAGTCGGCGGCGAATCCCCGCACCCACATCATCGCGTTCATCGAGGATGACCCGCCCAGCATCTTGCCTCTGGGCCAATAGATTTCGCGGCCGTCGAGTTGCTTCTGCGGCTCGGTCAGGTAGTCCCAGTCGACCTCGCTGCGGAACAGCTTGGAGAACGCAGCGGGAATGTGGATGAACTTGTCCTTGTCGCGGGGACCGGCCTCCAGGACCACGACCGAAGCGCCTGAATCGCCGCTGAGCCGATTGGCCACGACCGACCCGGCAGACCCTGTTCCCACGACGATGTAGTCGGCGTCCATCGGCGCAGTGTAGGAGTTGGCGTCGTCTTATGCGGACAGTTCGATGTGGTGAGCGGCGCCGACGCTGTCGTACCGGCGCGGGCTGCAGGTCAACACGATGACTTGGCCGTCGCCGCCGACGGCGTCGAACACGGCGCCCATCTTGATCAGCCGGTCGGGGTCGGTGAAGCCGAGCGCATCGTCGATGACCACAGGGACGCCGTCCTCCTTGGCGACCAGGGCGGCTCCGGCCAGCCTGGCGACGATGCCCAGCTGTTCCTTCGCGCCGCCAGACAGCGACTCGTACGGAACGGTGCGGCCGGACAGTGTGCGGCTGCAGATCCGTAACTGGCTGTCGATCTCGACCTCGAAGGTGTCGCCGAATACGATGCGGCCCAACCGCTCCACCTGTCCGCGGAACGGGTCGACGTAGCGCAGCCGGGTGGCGTCGCGGTGCCGGGTCATCACGGAGCGCAGCAGCTGCGCCGCGCGTGCCCGCCGGTGCACCCGCAGGTATTCGGCCTCCGCGTGTTCGCGTTCGATTTCGGCGGCGTCGAGCTGACACTTGCGCCCCTCGGTGCCGTACACCTTCAGCTGTGCCGCGACCACGCGCAGCGCGTCGGCGACCTCGTCGTGGCGCTCACTCAGCGCGTCGACGCGCCGCGATGTCTCGTCGAGGGCGGCGGCCACGGCATCCGGTGCGCAGCGGGCCAGTTCGCCGCCGAGGTCGGCGACGAGCCCGGTGGCGCGGCGCGCCTTCTCCATGTCGGCCTCGGCCTTGACGAGAAGCTCATCGTCGGTTGCGGCCGCACGCTGCAGCTGCAGCCGCTCGCGTCCGACGGTCAACTCGGCGTAGCAGGTGGTCAGCTTTTCACGCGCCACGCTGGCCTGGGTTGCCCTCTCTCCCAGTCGTTTTGCAGCCGCCTCGGCAACCTTGCGGTGCGTCTCGCAGTCGGCGACGGACTGCTGGTGTGCTGCGGTAGCCGCGTCGAGTTCGGCTCGAGCGTTCGCCGGGTCGGTGGGGCCGGGCGATGGCGCGCCGGCGTTGCCGTCCTGCAGTTCCGCGAGCCTGGCGCGGAGCGCGTGGACGTCGTCGTCGCCGATCGAACCGGTGGCGATCGCCGCCGACCTGTCGCGAGTGCTCACCAGCTCTCGCCGGCGCTGGTCGAGAGCGCGCGCTTCGGCGACGTCGGCGACACGGACGGCCGCCAGCGCCGTCGCCAGAACCTGTTGCGCGGCATCAAGCCTGGCCTGAGTCTCCGCAGCGGGCGCACCTGGCACCACGCGCGCGGTCAGTACGCCGGGCACATCGATCTCCGTCGGCGTGCTGGCGTTCGCCGACCAGGTGCCGCCGGCCTCTAGCGCTACCGGTTGGCCGCCGACGAGCAGTTCGACGCAGTCGGCGACGACAACTTCGATGTGTGCCGACGCCAACTCGGCCTGCCCGGTGGCGCGCTCGACGGCCAGGGCGGCCTGCTCGATGTCCCGCATGGATGCGTCGCTCAGCGCTATCGCGGCGAGTTCGCGCTCGATCCTCTCGACTTCTCCCGATGCGGCGTCGATCTTGGCCAGCCGGCTCGAGAGCCGGTCCGCCTCGTACCGGTCGGACTGACGCGCGACGCCGCGGCGGGCGGCGTCGACGCGGTCCTGACCGATCTGAACGGCCGCGCGCGCCTCTTCGGCGGCGGTCTGCGCCGCCTGCTGTACCTCTTGGGCGGTCAGCTCCTCCTCATGGGCCTCTGCCGCAAGGGTTTCCAGCTCGGCGACCGTCGCGGTGCGCTCCTCCACCTCAGCCCGCAACCTGCGCCGCTCGGTCAGCGCCGAGACCGACGCTGCGAGCGTCGCATCGGCGGCCGCGGCGACGATCTCGGCCTGCTTGAGCTGTTGGGTCAGCGCGGCGACCTGCTCTGCGGCTGTTCGTGCAGTCGCTAGCCGCTTGACCGCTTCCGACCGTTCGCCGGTGACGAGCGCGAGCTCGGCGGTGAGGGTGGCGTGCGTGCGGACCGCATCGTCGACCTCGGCGACAGCGGCTGCACACCGAGCCACCTCGTCGTCGGCGTCCGACATGCGCTTCGTCGCGGTGGCCCACTCGCCGGTCGGACGGCCAGTGGGTGTGAAATACCGCAGATATTCCGCATCGATCCGGTCGATCAGAAGCGGCTCGGCTCCCGAGAGCTGGACCGCCTCGCCCGCGGCCACGTCGAGCGCACGGGACAACGCATCGCATCCCGACAGGTCGACGGCCGCCGTCGACGCCGACTGCAGCACGCGCTGCGCCTGCCACAGCTCCGCGTCGACGGTCTCGTCGAGAATCGCGCGGACCCGGTCGTGTGCCTCGTCTCCGGTGAGCTGCTCGCGCCGAGGGGCCAGCACGGTCAGCTGGGTCTCGGCACGTTTGTGGAACCGTTTGCGATAGATGAATCGGTAAGGGCCGGTGCTGATCTCGGCAGCGATCTCGGCACCCACGTCGGCGTGGGTCGGTTTGACCTGCTTGACTTCCTTCTTCGTCGACCGGTCCTTGGCCTCCATCAACAGGTCCAGCGCCTCGATCATCGACGACTTGCCGATCTCGTTGGCGCCGCTGACCACCACCACACCGTGATCGGGGAACTCGATCTCGCGGTGGCTGATGCCGCGGTAGTTGGTCAGGACCAACCGGTGCAGCCTCATGCGATGCCCCTGTCGACCAGCCGCAGCAGCAGTGAGAGCGCCGCCCTGGCGTCGTCGGCGTCGTCGCCGTCGGTTCGCGCGGTCGCGACCAGTTCGTCGACAGCGGCGGCGGCGAAACCGCCGATCCCGAGGTCGTCGAACTCGCCGTCGGCGGGGATCACCGCGATCTCGGTCTGGCGCTCCCACAGGGCGAGCGCCGCGAACAGCCGCGCGTGCTTGTCCAGGCAGGCGTCCAGCGCGGCCTTGTCGGTCACCGTCAGCGATCCGGTCAGCGCCAGTCGAACGACGGTGCGCTCCTTGTCGGGCAACAGGTCCAGGTTGATGTCGAGGTCGGCGATGTCGCGGCTGCTGTCCACCGAGTGGTGCAGCGTCACGAACCGCCAGCGGCCCACCCGTCGCGCTTCGACATCGGCCGGATGAGCCGGATCGTCCTCGTCGACGTCGACCACCAGCACGTGGCCGGGGTCGGGCTCGATGTCGTCGTAGTTGGTGACTTCAGGCGAGCCCGAGTACCAGATCCGGCCGGACGTGCCGACCTGCATACGAGAGTGCTTGTCGCCCAACGCAACATAGTGCACCGCGCCGCGCGCGATCGCGGCTTCGAGAGCAGCGAGCGCAATCAGCGACGGCCGGTCCTTGTCCGGCACGAGGATGTCGACAGCGCCGTGGCCGACGACGATGCGGGTGGTGCCGTCGGCGGCCAGACCGTCGATCACCTGGGCGATGAGATCGGTGGTGGGCGCCTTCGACGTCCACGGCGCGGCCACGATCTCGAGCCCCGGCCGCACCTCGTGGACGCCGGGCCGGTCGAGAACGGTGACATTGCCGGGGCATTCGGTGGTGAACAGCGCGACTGGTGTACACCGACGAGGCGTCGAGCGGGTCGTGGTTGCCCGGAAGCAGGTAGACGGGAACGCCGATGGCCCGCATCGCCTCCAGCGACTGACTGACCACGCGGGGCGTCAGCTGGTTGTGCTCGAACACGTCGCCGGCGACCACCACGAACTCCGCACCCGCCTCCTCGGCCAGCGGGCCGAGACCCGCAACGGCGTCCCGTCGGGCGGCCGAATACCGAGGCTGTGCCTCGCCGTTGAGGAAGTAGCGGGTCATCCCGAGTTGCCAGTCGGCGGTGTGCACGAATCGCATCTCGACCCCTCCTTCCACGCCGCGTCTTTGCTAGGTGTGGCGAGTGTAGGTCCGCGACGCCGACAACTCCAGGGACGTGCATCGGCATGCCTTACGGTGATGTGGTGACCGATCGGTACCGCACGCTGCTGCTGCTTCGGCACGCGAAGTCGGACTACCCGGCCGGGGTGGCCGATCACGACGGCCCCTGGCTCCGCGCGGAGTGCGGGAGGCGGCACTGGCAGGCGACTGGCTGCGCGCCCACACCCCGGCCGTCGACGCGGTGTTGTGCTCGACCGCCACCCGCACCCGTGAGACGCTGGCCCGTACTCGAATCGACGGCGCCGGTGAGCTACGTCGACCGGCTGTACGACGCCACGCCCGGCGCGGTGATCGACGAGATCAACGGTGTCGACCCGGATGTGGAGACCCTGTTGGTCATCGGGCACGAGCCTGCCATGTCACAGGTGGCGCTCGGCCTCGCCACTCCGGATGGCAGCAACACGACTGCGGCGGAACACATCTCGACGAAGTTCCCGACGTCGGCGATCGCGGTGTTGCGCACCGCGCAGCCCTGGGACCGGCTGGCGCTCAGCAGCGCCGCGCTGGTCACCTTCCACGTGCCCCGTTAGGAGCTGGTGGCCAGCGTCAGCTCCATCAGCTTGATCGCCATCCCGCACGCGTCGATACCCGGCTGCTGCGGGTTGACCCACCAGCCCACCACGCCGCCCGCGTCGCTGGCCACGCCGCACGCGCCGTTGGGATCGTTGGGGTGCATGACGATCGAGGGAACCCCCGCGATCGCGCGGCTTTCCACCTTGTACTGAAGCTGGTCAGCGGTCTTGCGCTCGTTGTCGAGGCTGCCCTGCTCGAACCAGAACCGGGTGATGTCGATCAGTCCGGCCGGATTGGCCGCCTGCCACCGGCACACCGCGCCGACGAAGGTGCTCTGGATGTCCAGCGGATCGGCCCCGACGGTCTTGGCCAGGATGTCCTCGGTCAGCACCTCGCACTCCTTGAGCAGGTTCGGATACTGCTTCTCCGAGTTGTCGTTGCGGGGCACGTCGCCCGAGCCTGCCTTGGCCGCGGTGCCTTCCACCGTCCGCGAGCAACCCACCAGCATCGTCACCGCTGCCAGCACGGCGACCATCCCGACGATGATCCTGCGCAGCGACCCCGTCATTTCGCGTTCACAATCGACTGACGGGTCAACTCCTTGGCCACGTCACACGGATCCGGGAAGGGCTTCTCCGAGAAGCTGATCGACCATTCGATGAAGTCGTCGTCGAACTGGATGCCGATCTCACACAGGTTGTCGCCGAGCGTCGGGTCCTGGCCGACCGCGATGAACCCGTCGTGGCCCTCGATGTTGATGTCCTCGACGCTGGTGCGCGACAGCTCCTCGGTCTTGCGCTCGCGCCCGATCGGGCTGCCGCGGTACCAGGTGAACGAGAAGTGCGGGCCGAGGATGCCGCCACCCGCCAGCCACTGGCATCCGACCGAGTTGCGGGCGGTGTTGACCAGCCCCGGCACGCGGGTCTGCTCGGCGATCGTCTGGTCGCTGATGCCGCCACACTGCGGGAAGAACGGCCCGTGTTTGACGCCCTGCGGCGTGGGCGGGCCGGACGGCCCGCCTTGCGACGCCGAATCGGAGCCCGAAGAGCATGCCGCCAACACCGGACTCATGGCGGCCGCCGCCACGGCCAGCCCCTTCGCGTTGCTGGGGATCACAGCGCACACTGTAGCGGCAGCCACCCTAGGCCAACCTGAGAGACACGCTGACCTGGCGTTTTCGACTCCCCGTGGCGGGTTCGGCCCGACCGCGACCCGACAGAATGGTGTGCGAAAGTAGCTGGATGCTCCTGGCACTGCTGCGGCAGTATGTGCGGCCGTATCGCCGGCTGCTCACTGTCGTGGCGGTGCTCCAGGTGATCAGCACGCTGGCTTCGCTGTACCTGCCGACGGTCAACGCGGCGATCATCGACGACGGCGTGGCCAAGGGCGACACCGAGACCATCGTCGAACTGGGCGGCGTGATGCTCGCCGTCACCGGGCTGCAGGTGCTGTGCGCCGTCGGGGCGGTGTACTTCGGGTCGCGGGCCGCGATGGGCTTCGGCCGCGACCTGCGTTCGGCGATCTTTCACCACGTGACCGGGTTCTCGGCGGCCGAGACGGCACGCTTCGGCGCGCCGTCGCTGCTGACCCGCACCACCAACGACGTCCAGCAGATCCAGCTGTTGGTGCAGCTGACGTGCACCATGCTGATCACCGCGCCGATCATGTCGATCGGCGGCATCTTCATGGCGATGCACCAGGACGCCGGGCTGTCGTGGCTGCTGCTGGTCAGCGTGCCGGTGCTGGCGCTGGCCAACTACTGGATCGTGTCGCACCTGCTGCCGATCTTCCGCAGCATGCAGCGGCTGATCGACGGCATCAACCGGGTGATGCGCGAACAGCTGTCCGGGATCCGGGTGATCCGCGCATTCGCTCGGGAGCCGTTCGAGCGCAACCGATTCGCCGAGGCGAACCAGGCGCTGTCGGACACCGCGCTGACCGCGGGCCGCTGGCAGGCGCTGATGCTGCCGGTGACCACGCTGGTGATCAACATCTCCAGCGTCGCGCTGATCTGGTTCGGCGGCTTGCGTATCGACGCGGGCCAGATGCAGGTCGGTTCGCTGATCGCGTTCCTGTCCTACTTCATGCAGATCCTGATGGCGGTGCTGCTGGCGACGTTCATCCTGGTCATCGCTGCCGCGGGCGTCGGTGTGCGCCGAGCGGATCACCGAGGTGCTGTCCACCGAGCCGGCGATCACCAGCCCGGCCGACCCGGTCCGGCCGTCCACCGTCGACGGCGCGATCAGCCTGCGCAACGCCACGTTCAGCTATCCAGGCGCCGAACGACCTGTGCTGCAGGATGTTTCGCTGACCGCCGAGCCCGGCACCACCACCGCGATCGTCGGGTCGACGGGGTCGGGCAAGTCGACGCTGGTGTCGCTGATCTGCCGGATGTACGACGTGACCGCCGGGTCGGTGCGCGTCGACGACATCGACGTGCGCGACTACGACACCGAGCAGCTGTGGTCGGCGATCGGTCTGGTGCCGCAGCGCGGTTACCTGTTCTCCGGCACCGTCGCCGAGAACCTGCGCTACGGCAAGGCCGACGCGACCGACGACGAGATGTGGGACGCGCTGCGGGTGGCGTCGGCCGACGGGTTCGTCCGCGCGCACGCCGACGGGCTCGAGATGCGGGTCGCCCAGGGCGGCATCAACTTCTCCGGCGGACAGCGGCAGCGGCTGGCGATCGCCCGCGCCGTCATCCGCACGGCCGGCGATCTATCTGTTCGACGACGCGTTCTCCGCGCTCGACGTGCACACCGACGCGCGGGTCCGCGCCGCGCTGAGCGAGGTGTCCGCCGACGCCACTGTCGTCATTGTCTCCCAACGTATTTCGACGGTGGCCACCGCCGACCAGATCGTCGTCATCGACGACGGCAGGGTGGTGGGCACCGGGACCCACGAGTCGCTGCTGATCGATTGCCCCACCTACGCCGAGTTCGCCGACTCGCAGACGATCGGCGCCGGGGTCGGGAGCGGGCCGTGACGGCGCCGCTGGGACGACCGATCCGCGGGATGGTGCAGGCGCCGACGGAACGTTCCCGCGACTTCAAGGGCTCGGCTGTCCGACTGGTCAAACGGCTGACCCCGCAACGCGGCCCGACCGCGGCGGTGATCCTGCTCGGCGTCGCCGGCATCGCGATCGGCGTGATCGGCCCGCGCATCCTCGGGCACGCCACCGACCTGTTGTTCAACGGCGTGATCGGCCGCGAACTGCCCGCCGGTCTGACCAAGGAACAGGCGATCGCGGCCGCCCGGGCCCGCGGCGACAACACGTTCGCCGATCTGCTGTCGGGTATGAACGTGGTCCCCGGCCACGGCGTGGACTTCGACGCCGTCGGCCGCACGCTGCTGCTGGCGCTCGCGCTGTATCTGGTTGCCGCGCTGCTGGTTTGGGTGCAGGCCCGGCTGCTCAACGTGGTGGTGCAGCGGACCATGGTCGCGCTGCGGTCCGACGTCGAGGACAAGCTGCATCGGCTGCCGCTGTCGTACTTCGACACCCGGCAGCGCGGCGAGGTGCTCAGCCGCGTCACCAACGACGTCGACAACATCTGCGACGTCGCTGTCGATGACGATCAGCCAGCTGCTCACCTCGCTGCTGACCGTCTTCGCCGTGCTGGTGATGATGCTGACGATCTCGCCGCTGCTGGCGCTGCTCACGGTCGTCACGGTGCCGTTGTCGTTGTTCGTCACCCGCGAGATCGCGCGCCGTTCGCAGCGGCTGTTCGTCGCGCAGTGGGCGCAACACCGGACGGCTCAACGCCCACATCGAGGAGACCTACAGCGGCTTCACCCTGGTCAAGACGTTCGGTCACCGGGCGCACGCCGAGGAGCAGTTCAGCGAGCTCAACGACGACGTCTACCACGCCAGCCGCGGCGCGCAGTTCTTCTCCGGCCTCGTCGGGCCCGCCACGACCTTCGTCGGCAACCTCAGCTATGTCGCGGTGGCGGTCGTCGGCGGCATCCAGGTGGCGACCGGCCAGATCACGCTCGGCAGCATCCAGGCGTTCATCCAGTACGTGCGGCAGTTCAACCAGCCACTCACCCAGGTCGCAGGCATGTACAACACCCTGCAGTCCGGGATCGCCAGCGCCGAGCGGGTCTTCGATCTACTCGACGCCGAGGAGGAGTCGCCCGACAAGCCGGTGGCGCTCCCCGTCGCCCGACGGCCAACGCGGCCGGGTCGAGTTCGAGGACGTCAACTTCGCCTACCGCCCAGGCACCCCGGTCATCGAGGACCTGTCGCTGGTCGCCGAGCCCGGCAGCACGGTCGCGATCGTCGGCCCGACCGGGGCGGGCAAGACCACGCTGGTCAATCTGCTGATGCGGTTCTACGACGTCGGACTCGGGCCGGATCCTCGTCGACGGCGTCGACATCACGACGGTCAGCCGCGAGTCGCTGCGGTCGCGGATCGGGATGGTGCTGCAGGACACCTGGCTGTTCGGCGGCACGATCTTCGACAACATCGCCTACGGCAGACCCGACGCGCACGAGGACGAGGTCATCGAGGCGGCCAGGGCGGCCTACGTCGACCGGTTCGTGCACACGCTGCCCGACGGCTACGACACCCGGGTCAGCGACGACGGCGGCAACATCAGCGCGGGCGAGAAGCAGTTGATCACGATCGCCCGCGCGTTCCTGGCCCGCCCGCAGCTGCTGATCCTCGACGAGGCGACCAGTTCGGTGGACACCCGAACCGAGCTGCTGATCCAGCACGCGATGGTCGAACTCCGCCGCGACCGGACCAGCTTCATCATCGCCCACCGGCTGTCGACCATCCGCGACGCCGACCAGATCCTGGTGATGGAGGAGGGCAGGATCGTCGAGCGGGGCAGCCACGCCGAGCTGCTGGCGCGCCGCGGCGAGTACTGGGCGATGGCCCAGGCCTAGACCGGTGAATCAAGCGGTTCGCTGCAATGCGCAATCGCGCGAGCTCGCCGGAAATCCGTCGGGCACTATGTCCCCATGGGTACCAGGACGGTGCACACGTTCTGCCGGTACTGCCTGGCCTCGCTGCGGCCTCGAGGTCACCGTCGAGGACAACCGCGTCACGAAGATCTCGCCCGACAAGCAGAACCCCCACACCTGGCAGGACTTCTGCGCCAAGGGCAGGACCGCCAACCAGCTCGTCGAGCATCCGCGTCGAATCCTGAACCCGATGCGCCGCGTCGGCGACACCTATGTCGAGGCGACCTGGGACGAGGCGATCGCCGACATCGCAGCGCGGATGAACGCGCTGATCGACGCCGACGGGCCCGATGCGGTCGGCATCTACTACGGAAATCCGTCGGGCTTCTCGTCGTCGAACATCATCTTCATGAACGGCTGGCTGGACGCCGTCGGCACCCACAGCCGCTACTTCGTCGGCTCGGTCGACCAGAACGCGATGCACGTCGTCGCCACGGCGATGTACGGCTCGATGCTGATGGCGCCGGTGTCCGACATCGACAACTGCGACTACTTCCTGCTGGTCGGCACGAATCCCGCTGTCAGCGCATGGAATTGGCTGGAGACGGTGCCCGGCGGGTGGCGGCGTGCGCTGGAGCGGCAGAAGGGAGGGGCGAAGATCGTCGTCGTCGACCCGTTGCAGACCGAGTCCGCCGAACACGCCGACGTGCATCTGGCGGTGCGGCCAGGCCAGGACTGGGCGCTGCTGCTGGCGATGGTCAAGGTGATCCTCGACGAGGGTCTCGAACACAAGCACGACTGCGCCGAACTCGCAACGGGCGTACCGGAATTGCGAACGCTGGTCGCCGACGCCGACCTCGACGACCTGGCGTCCCGATGCGACATTTCCCGCGCGCAGATCGAGCAGGTCGCACGCGACTTCGCGGCGCGCCCGCGGCGCGATGGTCGTGACCCGCACCGGTGTTTCGCTGCATCTCGCCGGGACCGTCGCCGAGTGGCTCGGCCACGTGCTCAACGTGATCACCGGTCGGATGGACCGGCCCGGCGGCCGCCGCTACGAGCCCGGGCTACGTCGACGCGCTGCGGCTGGCCGCCATGACCAAGGCGCAGCCAGCACAAGAGCCGGCTGCTCGGCCGCGAGATGGTCGCCGGTGCGCACGCGCTCAGCGAGCTGCCCGACGAGATAACGACTCCGGGGCCGGGCCAGATCCGCGCGATGGTGATCAACAGCGGCAACCCGGTGGTCTCCGGACCCGACGGCGCGAAGCTCGACAGGGCGCTCGCGCAACTGGATCTGTTGGTGGCCATCGACTTCGTGCAGCGCGAGAGCCACCGCCACGCGCACTGGCTGTTGCCCGCCGTGCACTGGCTGGAGCGCGACGACCTGCTGGCGTTCACCAGCAACATGCACGACGAGCCGTATCTGCAGTTCGGCGCCAAGGCCGTCGAACCGCCGCCGGGCGCGCGTCAGGAGTGGCGGATCTTCGCCGACCTCGCGATCGCCATGCGCAAGCCGCTGTTCGGCGCCAAGGGCGTCAACGGCTTCATCAAGACCACGCGGCGCGTCGCGCGCATGACGCGGCAGGCCGCGGCTCGAGTTCGGGCCGCACTGGATCGACCGGCTGGTGGTGGCGACCGGGCGAAAGTTCAACGGCCGCAGGATCAAGTGGCGCGATGTGATGGCCCATCCGCACGGGTGGGTGCTGGGCCCGCGGGAGTTCGGCCACTTCAGGGACGCGTTGCGAACGGACGACAAGAAGGTGCACGCCGCGCCGCCGGAGTTCGTCGAGCGCGCGCGTGAACTGCTCGCCGAACCGCATGCCGACGGCGCCGGACGACTACCCGTTCCAGTTGGCGAACCGGCGCAATCGCCATTCGATGAACTCGTGGCTCAACGAGCTGCCCGGCCTGCACCCGTCGGGCAAGGACGAACGAGGTCGCTGATCAACCCGGACGACGCGGCGGACGCTCGGCATCGGCGACGGCGACCGCGTCCGGGTGTTCTCCCCGGTCGGCGAGATCGAGCTGTCCGCGGCGGTCGACAAGCGACCGCGTCGCGGCGTGGTCATCGTCGACCACGGCTGGGGCTCAAGGATTTTCGATCCTCGCGGCGGTGGCGCGCCGGAGTCCTTCGGCGCCAACCGCAACCTGCTCGTCGACGGCGGTCCGGTCGACCCGCTGTCGCAGACCTCGGCGTTGAGCTCGTCGTACGTCGGCGTCGAACGCGTCGGCTGAGATCTAGACCTGCGGGCCCTCGGACCTGAGGTCGTCGACGTTGCGCATCGCGTCGCGCAGCTTGGTCAGCCACTCCTCGGTGTGTTCGCCGACCAGCTTGACCGACCAGGCCAGCGCGTCGGAGCGCGACCGCGCCACGCCGGCGTCGACGAGCGTGTCGAGGACCTGGCGCTCCGGCTGCCGCAGTCGCGTCATCACCGGAACGGCGATGTGGGTGAACAGGATTCGCTCGTAGCTGATCGTCGCCGACTGCCCCGATTTCTACGCCCCAGGAAACCTTGCGGCCGTACTTGTCCTGCGCCTCGTCGGCGATGCGCATGCGCTCCGACCGGGTTTCCTCGCGGAACCGGGACGCCCGTCCCGACGCGCGGGCTTCGCTCTCGATCGCCCTCCGGTTCGGGCAGCCGGCCGATGACGGTGATCTCCTCGCGGTCGACCACGACCGTGGGGTCGCCGTCGAACCAGTCGGGCAGGCGGCCTGCGAACCAGTCGGCGGCGTCGCCTGCGTCGGGTTGGTCGGCCTGTTGCCAGCCGCCGGGGCGGCCCGACCGTCGGCCGTGTGCGTGATGTTGTCTCATGATTACATGATTACACCGTTACATGGCAGTTGGGACGGCTTTCACCTGCAAGCGAACAGACAATGTGTCGGCTTCTAGTTGCGCTTCATCAGGACGACGGCGCCGCCACCGAGCACCATCCCGACCAGCAGCAGCGCGGCCCACCCGGCACCGAACAACCACCACACGGCGGCCAGCGCGATGATCGCCGGTGACGACCGCGAACAGCACCATGCCGGGGTGCTGCCTGATGACCGCGACGGCGCTCTGCGCTCGCACCCGGTCGATTTCCTTAGCCATGCATCAAGGATGCCAGCGAGAGGTGGAAAGCGGCACAGTGTCGACAAACCCGAAGCACAGAGGAGTGAAGGGTGACTGGACCCGGACCCGGCAGCCGGCGACTGTCGGAAGGCGTGCAGATAACGCGACGGCTTAGGTCACAGCTCCAGCTGCACCGTCACCGGGCCGTCGTTGACGAGTGCGACCTCCATGTGCGCACCGAACACGCCGGTCTCGACGCGGGCGCCCAGCCGGCGCAGGGCGTCGGCGAATGCCGTCACCAGTGGTTGCGCGGCCGCGCCCGGGGCTGCGGCGTTCCACGTCGGGCGCCTGCCCTTCGCCGTGTTGGCATACAGGGTGAATTGACTGACGACGAGGATCGGCGCGTTCACCTCTGCCGCCGACTTCTCATCGTCGAGAATCCGTAACTGCCAGAGCTTTTCGGCCAGCCGGGTGGCTTTGGCGACGTCGTCGTCGTGGGTGACGCCGACAAGGGCGAGCAGACCTTGGCCGTCCGGATCGATGGCGCCGACGGTTTCGCCGTCGACCGTCACCGATGCGGACGAGACCCGTTGCACGAGAATGCGCATCCCGTGAATGTAACGCTTGCTACAGCGTCGCCAGGATGCCCTTCATGGTCTCGATCTCCTGCTGCTGGGTCGTCGCTATGGCCTTCGCCATCTCGATCGCAGCTCGAAACTGACCGTTGCCTGATCTCGGGCTGCGCCATCGAGATCGCACCTTCGTGGTGGGCGATCATGCCGTTGAGAAAGAGTTTGCTCGCCTCGACGCCCTGCGCGTTCTTGAGTGCGGTCATCTGCTCCGGCGACATCAATCCCATCGAGTCGCCCGCCATGTCCCCCATGTCCTGGCCGCCGTCAGCAGTCGGCTTCCCCCACTGGGTCAGCCAGTCCTGCATCTGCTTGATCTCGGGACCCTGCGCGGCCTTGATCTTGGTGGCCAGATCGGTGACTCGAGGGTCGATGCCCTGCTTGGCCAGCAGGATGTCGCTCATCTCGATCGCCTGCTGGTGATGCGGGATCATGTGCTGGGCGAAGCCGACGTCCGTGTCGTTGTGATCCTGGCTGCTCGCCGACGTCGTCTCGGTGGCCGACGAGCCGTGTCCGGCGGAGTGCTGCGCATCGGAATCGCCGCTGCTACAGCCGACGGAAAGGACAAGCGCCGCCAGGGCGCCCGCCCCGATCAGAACTGTCCGCTTCCACATCACGCTGTGATCCCTTCTCGTTGCCTTTACCTATACCCCCTACGGGTATAGGCTGGCAAGTATGACCGCCGCGGCCGACACGTCCGACCGACGCGAACTGACATTCGCGGTGGGCGGAATGTCGTGTGCATCGTGCGCCGCCCGGATCGAGAAGCGGCTCAACCAGGTCGACGGCGTCGTCGCCACCGTGAACTTCGCCACCAAGCAGGCCACGGTCGACTTCCCCGGCGGCGTCACCCCCGACGACCTGGTTGCCGCGGTCGAAGATACCGGCTACAGCGCGACGCTACCCGCGCGAGTCGACGAGCCGTCGGCGCCCGAGGAGTCGGACGCGACGAGGACCTGGCGACGACGGCTGCTGGTCTCCGCGGCGCTCAGCGTGCCAGTCGTTCTGCTCTCGATGGTCCCAGCGCTGCAGTTCGACTACTGGCAGTGGCTGGCGCTTGCGCTCGCCACGCCGGTCGCGGTGTGGGGCGCATGGCCGTTCCACCGCGCGGCGTTGACCAACCTCCGCCACCGCGCCGCGACGATGGACACGCTGATCTCGGTCGGCGTTGTCGCCGCCTACCTGTGGTCGCTCTGGGCGCTGCTCTTCACCGATGCGGGCGCGCCGGGAATGAAGATGACGGTCAGCCTGCTGTCGAATGGCCGCAACGAACCCCATCTCTATCTGGAGGTCGCCGCCGCCGTCACCACCTTCATCCTCGCCGGGCGCTATTTCGAGGCGCGGGCCAAGCGGCGGTCGGGCGCGGCGCTGCGCGCGCTGCTGGACATGGGCGCCAAGGACGTCTGCGTCCTGCGGGACGGATCGAACGAAAGCCGGATTCCGATAGGCGAACTCGCCGTCGGGGACATTTTCGTCGCACGACCCGGCGAGAAGATCGCCACCGACGGCGTCGTGGTATCGGGCACGTCGGCGGTTGACGCGTCGATGCTCACCGGTGAACCCGTGCCCGTCGAGGTGGGCCCCGACGACAGCGTGGTCGGTGCGACCGTCAACGTCGGCGGCAGGCTGGAGATCCGCGCAACCCGCGTCGGCTCCGATACGCAATTGGCTCAGATGGCCCGGCTGGTCGCACGACGCGCAGAGCGGCAAGGCCGAGGTGCAGCGCCTTGCCGACCGCGTGTCGGCTGTGTTCGTGCCGATCGTCATCGGGCTTGCGCTGCTCACGCTGGCGGCCTGGCTGCTGGTCGGCGCGTCGGCGAGCGCAGCATTCACTGCCGCCGTGGCGGTGCTGATCATCGCCTGCCCGTGCGCACTGGGTCTTGCGACGCCGACCGCCCTGCTGGTCGGAACCGGGCGCGGCGCGCAGCTGGGAATCCTGATCAAGGGTCCTGCAGGTTCTGGAGTCGACGCGACGGATCGACACCGTCGTGCTCGACAAGACCGGCACGGTGACGACCGGTCAGATGTCGGTCGCATCCGTGCACACAGCCCGTGATGAGGCAGGCGCCGAAATGCTCGCGCTGGCAGGCGCTCTCGAGCACGCATCGGAACATCCGATCGGGCGTGCCGTCGCAACGCGCGCCGCCGAGGCCGGCCCGCTGCCCGCGGTGACGAACTTCGAAAACCACGGCGGCAGAGGCGTCACAGGCGTCGTCGAGGGTCATGTGGTCGCCGCGGGGCGCTACAGCTGGCTGCGGGACGAGCGCGGGTTCGTGGCGCCCGTTGAGCTTCGCGAGGCGGCAGACCGCGCCGAGGCCGACGGCAAGACCGCGGTATGGGTGGCGGTGGACGGCCGGATCGGTGCAGTGATCGTCGTCTCCGACACCGTCAAGCAGACATCGCAGGCCGCGATCGCCGACCTCCGCGGTCTCGGCCTCACGCCGGTGCTGCTCACCGGCGACAACAGTCGCGCCGCGCACGCCGTCGCCACGGCAGCTCGGCATCGACGAGGTGATCGCCGAAGTGCTGCCCGCCGGAAAGGTGGACGAGATCAAGCGATTGCAGGGCCAGGGCAAGGTGGTGGCGATGGTCGGCGACGGCGTCAACGACGCCGCGGCACTGGCTCAGGCCGACCTCGGGCTGGCGATGGGGACCGGAACCGATGTCGCGATCGAGGCCTCCGACCTGACGCTGGTCCGCGGCGATCTACGCTCAGCGGCCGACGCCATCCGGTTGTCGCGGGCGACGCTGCGCACCATCAAGGGCAATCTGTTCTGGGCGTTCGCCTACAACGTCGCGGCGCTTCCGTTGGCGGCGCTGGGCCTGCTCAACCCGTTGATCGCCGGGGCCGCAATGGCATTCAGCTCCGTGTTCGTGGTGACCAACAGCCTGCGACTGCGTCGGTTCACGCCGATCACCGAACGGCCCGCTGCACCCTGAACAGCTTGACGTCGCCGGTGACGCCCTTGAGACGCCTGGCACCGATCGGCGACCACAGTAGTCACCCGCGTTGCCGATGGCGTCCCTTGTCGATTCCGCGACGAGCACCGTTCCGGGACTGGCCGCGGTGGTGACACGGTTCGCGACATTGACGGGACTGCCGAACCAGGTGAACCTTCTATTCCGGGCCCGCCGTGCGCGCCCGAAACAGCCTCACCTCGCCTGTGATCCCTTTGAGGTGTCGCCCACCGGCAAAAGACCACATGAAGTCGTCGGTATCACCGATTTGCTCGCGCGCCGATTCGGCGACGAGTACCGATCCTGGCCGGGCCATGGCGGTCACTCGGCTCGCCACGTTGACCGGGCTGCCGAACCAGTCGCCTGCCCGGCGGACCGCGCTGCCCGCGGCCAGGCCGACGCGCAACTGCGGTAGATCCTCCTTCTCCGCGGCGGTCAGCAATTCGAGCGCGGCACGCAGCAGTGCCGCCGCGTCGGTACTGACGAACATCACCGCATCGCCGATCGTCTTGATGAATTGCACGGGTGGCGCCGCGACGTCGCGGGCAAGGCCGGACAGCCGGTTGGCGAGGTTCTCCAACTCTTCGGGCGGCACCGCCTCGCCCAGCCGGGTGAAGTCGACGAGATCGGCGAAGCACACCGTCACCTCACGCGCCCCTGGCAGCTTCCCCGCCGCCCGCTCGGCCACGTTGACCGCCTCGGTCTCCAGTCCGTGACGGAGCTGCAACCGCAGCACATCCTCGGCGAGCGGCCCGAGCAGCGGCGAAACATGTTGCACCAGTTCGCCGTAGGCCTTGGCGATCTGCAGCTCCGTCGCCCCCGGCTCGATCACCGCCTCGAGCACCACTTGTCGCATCACCTCGGCCGTCTGCGCCATACCCTGGCCGAGCACGCGCGCCACGGCGATCACCTGCTCGCGGGTGAATCCGGCATCGACGAAGACACGGGCGCGGGCCGCCGCGTCGGCATCGGCGCGTAGATGCACCGGCGCATCGGGATCGTCGACCCGTGGCAGCCCGAGGGCCCGTTGCATGGCCTCCAGCAGTTCGAGGTCGACGCCGGTCTCCTCGCAGATCTGCCTCGTCGAGAGGTACACGCCGTCGTCCCCGACGACGCGACCGGCGGGCATCAGCATCGGAGCGAACTCTGACCGGATGTGCTCGACCGTGAAACCCTCACCGAGCAGCCATTCGATCAGCTCGGCACGTTCCGCCCGTGCCTGCCCGTCTAGACCGTCGAGCAGTCCGGAAGCCTCGATATCGATGTCGTCGGCCACCGAGTCAACGTATACCTGTGGTCATGACGGGACCGCTGCTGGAGGGTCTGCCACCGATCGTCGGTGACCAGGCGCAGCTGCTCATCCTCGGCAACATGCCCAGCGTGATGTCGCTTGCGGCACGGCAGTATTACGCCAACCCTCGCAACGGGTTCTGGCGCATCACCGGTGAGATCTTCGGATTCGACGGGTCCGGCGGATACCAGGACCGCGTGGCCTCGCTGTGTGCGTCCGGCGTCGCGGTGTGGGATGTGCTGCGGCATTGCCGACGAGAGGGCAGCCTGGACTCCGCCGTCGAACCGGACAGCATGGTGGCCAACGACTTCGAATCGTTCTTCGACGCTAATCCCGGCATCGACCGCGTCTACTTCAACGGCGCGGCCGCGGAAAAGAACTTCGGCCGCCTCGCCGGCATCGATCGGCCGCTGCGCTACCGGCGGCTACCGTCGACGAGCCCGGCCCAGACCATGCGCTACGAGGACAAGCTTGCCGCCTGGCGGGAAGCCGTCACTTCCGCGCACGCGAAGAACCGAACCGACTAGGACACCGGCGGGCGGCGCTGCGCCCATGGGTGTGCCTTCTCGATCTGCGCGCCCAGCGACAATAGCGTCGCCTCGTCGAATGGTCTGCCCACCAACTGGATTGACGTCGGAATGCCATCGCCGTCGAGGCCCCACGGCACCACCGCAGCGGGTTGGCCCGTTCCGTTGAACATCGCCTGGAACGGCACCCGCGCGGCGACCAGCGCCAGGGTCGTGACCGCGCCGCGTCGCTGGTAGGCCCCGATTCGGGATGGACCCGCGGCGGTCCCCGGCGTGACCACCACGTCGACGTCGTCGAATATCGACAGAACACGTTGCGCCAGTTTGCTTTCCGCCTCCCGAATCGAGGCGATCAACCGATCCGAGATCAGTCCGCCGATGCGCGCGAACGCGCGGGTGCGCTTCTCCAGACGCTCTTTGCGGGGCATCGTCTGGGCATCGTCGTAGACGCCCCGGAAGTAGCGGGGAAGCAGGTGGCCGTACACCGCCCAGCGTGGATAGTCGGGGTCGCGAACAACGACCTGGTGGCCGAGCTCACGAAGCAGCACCCCCGCCTCGTCGACAGCGGCCCGCTGCGCCCTGCCGGCCCTGGCCGTCAGCGTCGGAGGCACCTTGGTGCTCAACGCGATTCGCAGCCGGCCGGGCTCCCGCGTCGCCGCCGCGACGAAGCTTCCGGCGGCGGCAGGCGTCGCCGCCGTCACATCCAGAAACAGGGCTGCGTCCTCGACGGTCCTTGCCATCGGCCCGTTGACGGACAGGCCGGTCCAGGCTCCGTCGTGCGGTGCCAGCGGAACCCGGTCCCGCTGGGGCTTGATCCCGAACAAACCGCACCATGTCGACGGGATCCGGATCGACCCCATACCGTCGGAGCCCAGGGCCATCGCCGCCAGGCCCGCCGCGACCGCCGCGCCGCTGCCTCCGCTGCTGCCGCCCGGTGTGCGGTCGGTGTCCCACGGGTTGCGCGTCGCGCCGAATTCCACCGTCTCGGTGAAGGGCCAGATCGTGAGCTCTGGCACCGCGGTCTTGCCGAGAATGACTGCGCCGGCAGCACGTAGCCGGCGCACGACCTCGGCGTCGTCGGACTTGGCGGGCCCGTATGCGCCCGTACCGCAGGTCGTCACCTCACCGGCGACGTCGACGTCGTCCTTGATCGCGATCGGCACTCCGAGCAGCGGCAGCCGTTCGCCGGCGTCCAGTCGGGCCTGCGCTGCAATCGCCTCTCTTCGCGCGGAGTCGGCCAACACGATGCGGTACGCACGCAGGCTTGGGTCCAGCCGACGGATTCGGTCGAGATAGAGGTCGAGCAGTGCGGGCGCGGTGATGGCGCCGGCGGCGAGCAACCGCGCCTGCTCCGCGGCGCCGACGAAGGCAAGGTCGCTGGGGTCCACTCGCGGCAGCGTAACCGCCTATCCGGCGTGTGTGGTGGCGTATTCGCCCGGCGTGCTGCCCAGCATCGAGCGGAAGTCGTTGATGAAATGCGCCTGGTCGTACCAGCCGAGGCGGACCGCGAGGTCGGCGAAGTCGACGTCGGGATCGCTCTCGATCTCCAGCGCCGCCTGCTGAAGCCGGTAGCGGCACAACACCCATTTGACGGGCACACCGACGTAGCGCCGGAAGACCCGCTGTGTGGTGCGGGCGCTCCACGGCGAGAGTGCCATCACCTGCTCCACGCGATGCAGCCTGCCGTCGTCACGCATCCGATCGACAAGCGTCGTCAACGCCGCGTATGTCGGATCGGTTTCTGCGCCGTGCGCGGCGATCGCGTCTTCCAGCCCGGCTGCCGCAGCCGCGACGTCGTCTTCGAGATGCACTGGGGCGCCGAACAAATCGTCGTCGACAGACTCGACCCGTCCGGTCAGCGCCGCGGCATCGCGCTGAAACCGCGCGGTGAATCCACCCGGCCGGAACCGCGCTCCCACGACGGCGCCGCGCTCGCCGATCGTGGTGCGGAAGACCCGCTCGACCACACCGTGCACGAGTGTGTTCGGCAGCGAAAACCCGTGGCGCGGGCTGTCAGTGCCCCATTCACGGGTGATGTGGAGCGACGGAAAGGTGATCACCGTGCTGCCGAACGGCTGCTGGCCACGCAGGTCCCAGCTGACCGACCAGAAATGCTCGACGAAGCGGCCCGCCGCGCCCGAGGGCGCCCGCCGGTCGAGCGCGAACACCGACGTGGAGTTCGCGCGGCCGACCACACCGCGCAACGGCGCAGCCTGCGTTGACTGTTCCTCGGCGCCCACACAATCCAGGTTACGAAAGGCCGATCAGAGGAACAGTGCCCGATTCAGGCCGGCTCCCTTAACGTCTATCCCTATGTCACGCGCTTCTCTTGCGACCAGACCGTTGTCGCTGGCCGCGGCGACCACAGTGATCACCGCCGGTCTTCTCGCTTCCCCCGTGGGCAACGCAGCCGTCGACTGCGCTTCCGGGTGGGAGTGACGGCACCACCGTGGCCTTCGGCATCGGCTGGGACAACGGCATCCAGACGCACTACACCGGGGTCATCGATCAGAGCACCGGCTCGGTGACGGGCGAACGTCCCGACGGTGTGACCTGGCACACCACCTCGAATCTGCGGTGTGCCGGGGCACCCGATGCAGCGCCGACGCCCGACGCAGGTCCAGCGCCCGACGCACCGACGGGCTGACATCTCGAGGGCATGAAAAGAGGGCACCCGTTTCACGGATGCCCTCTTCTGTCTGGGGCCGATCAGCGGCTCTGGTGCACGCCCGTGTCGACATGTGGCACGTTCACCGTCGGCTGGATGTCGTTGATCCATGCGTGATGGATGACGTCGGCCTGGGCCGGTGCGGCGAAGCCGAGGATCGCGGCGGCGAGACCGGTTGCGGCGATCGATGCGAATCCGAACTTCTTCATTTCAGTGCCTTCTTCTTGTCTGTCTGGGGCTCTTTGCGGGCCCTCTGACCGTTTAAACGCTGAGGTCAGGCGGATATTTCTGATGGCAGAAATTGATCGGCGGGTGGCAGCAATCGCTACCTAATACCATTCGCAAATGGCCAAACTCGAGTTGTCCCGCAGCCTTTCGATGACACCGGACGACGCGTGGGAGCATGCGTCCGACTTCTCGACGCTGGGCGACTGGCTCAAGATGCACCAGGGCTGGCGTAGCGAGTTGCCCGCCGATCTCGAGGTCGGCACGACGCTGGTCGGCGTTGCGGGCGTCAAGGGGATGCGCAACCGCGTCACCTGGACGGTGAAGGAGCTCGACGCGCCGCAGCTGCTGGCGGTCAGCGGCGACGGCGTCGGCGGCACCAGGTACGGGCTGCGCATGAGCGTCGAACCCACCGAAGCCGGATGCGATTTCACCGTCAAGATCGACCTCGGCGGCAGGCCGCTGTTCGGACCGATCGGTGCGACGGCGGCCCGGTTGGTCAAGGGCGACATCGAACGCTCGATCGAGCGATTCGAGGAGCTCTACGGCTGAGCATCATCGCATCACTGCTGGCGCGAAATTCCAATCCTGCTCGGCTGCGGGTCAATGAAGCTGGCGACATGAGTGTCAAACCGATCCCGGAGGGCTACACCAGCCTGACCCCGTTCCTGTGCATCGACGGCGCCGCGGCCGCGATCGACTTCTACGTCTCGGTGTTCGGCGCCGAACTCGTCGACCGGATGGATGGCGACGGCGGCACGGTCGCCCACGCCGAGCTGGACTTCGGCAATGGCCGCCTGCAGCTGTCCGATCCGCAGGAGGCATACCAGCTCGCCGCACCTGACCCCGGCGCGTCCGCCACGCACTCGGTCGCCCTGTACTGCGAGGACGTCGACGGCGTCGTCTCACGTGCCGAGAAGGCGGGCGCCACCATCCGCGAGCCCGCACAGACCTTCGTCACCGGCGACCGGTTCGCATCGGTCCTCGACCCGTTCGGCCAGCGCTGGACGGTGATGACGCGCGTCGAGGACGTCTCGCCCGAAGAGCGCGACCGACGCATGGCCGAGTGGGCCAAGGAGAACGTCTAAGCCGCGCCCGTCGACTACGCCTTCGCCTGGCCGAGGGTGACCTGGACGGTCTGGGAGGCGCCGGAGGCGTCCTGATACGTGAGCGTCACGTTGTCTCCCGGCGCCTTCGACCGCACCGCCGCGACGAGCGCGTCGGCGCTGTCGATCGGACGGTCGTCGACCTTGGTGATCACCACACCGCTTGGCAGGCCCGCGGCCGCGGCCGGACCGTCGGAGACCACCCCGGCGACCGCTGCCCCGTGGGCATTCGGGTCATTGCCGAGCTGGACACCCAAGGAGGCGTGCGTAGCGGTGCCGGTCGACACCAATTCGTCGGCGATGCGCTTGGCCTGATCCGCAGGGATGGCGAAGCCCAGCCCGATCGAACCGGCCTGCCCGCCGCCAGGAGAATCGGGCGCGCCGCCACCGCCGCCCATGGACGCGATGGCCGAGTTCACGCCGACCAACTCGCCATTCATGTTCACCAGCGCGCCGCCGGAGTTACCCGGATTGATCGCCGCGTCGGTCTGGATCGCGTTCATCACCGAATGCTGGCCTGTGCTCTCGTCCCCGGTGGTGACCGGACGGTCGAGGGCACTGATGATGCCCGTCGTGACCGTGCCCTGCAGCCCGAGCGGGGAACCGATGGCCACCACGTTCTGGCCGACCTTGAGGTCCTTCGACGACCCGAACGTGATCGGCGTCAGGCCCGAAACACCCTGGGCCCGAACGACGGCGACGTCATCGGCGGGATCGGTGCCGACCACTTCGAACGGCACCGTGCGGCCGTCGGCGAAAGTCACCGTGGGCTGCGCGGCCTGATCGGAGAATCCACCGGGAGAGACCTGATCGTCCGGACCGCCGAGTCCACTCGGCGCACCCTGACCATCGGCAGCACCGCTGACCGCGGCCACGACGTGGTTGTTGGTCAGGATCAGCCCATCGGGGCTCAGCACGATGCCAGAGCCCTCTTCCCTGCCCTGTCCCATGTCGATCTGCAGCTTCACCACGCTCGGCACCACCTTGGCGGCCACCTGCTCAACGGAACCGGCCGGTGGCGCAGCGACGGGCTGTGCGGGCGCTGACGGCGCCGGTGCAGCTGCGGCGGCGCGCGAGGTCACCGGGTGGTCATGCTGATTGGCCATTATCAGCGCGCCGACCCCGCCGGACGCGAGGGCGACACTTGCGGCCCCGGCCACGATGATGCCTGCTCGAGAACGCTTACGTGCCAGGGGAATCGGCGCAGTCGGCATCGAATCAGGTTGATGTACAGGGCGGTAGGGATCAAAGGTCGGCTGTGACTGCGTTGCGTATCGCCAGTCGTAGGGCTGACTGTATGGGGCCTGCAATGGATGGCCCGAATATTGCTGGCCGACAGGCTGGCTCGGATGTGCAGGACCGCTGGATTTTCGCAGCGGGGACCGCGGGTGCTTCTTCATAAGGGCGTTGTTCTTCCTCGACAGTGGATAGCAAAGTGGTTAGCCAAACTGTGCACAAACCAACTGAGATCCGACTGAGAGAGAGATCTGCACAGACCAAGACTTTCGGTGATCTCGCTTACAGCGAACGCGAAGTGGTCGAACATTCGTCCGCATAGCGAGCAAAAGGTGGCTGGGCCTGCCGGTTGGCGACCGTCTAGCCTGTCGGAATGTCCTGTGTGTTCTGCGCCATCGTCGCCGGGGAGGCACCCGCCATTCGGGTCTACGAGGATGACGACTACCTGGCCATCCTCGACATCCGCCCCTTCACCCGCGGCCACACACTCGTCGTCCCCAAACGCCACACCGTCGACCTGACCGACACCCCGCCGGAGACCTGTGCCGACCTGGTGCGCATCGGGCAGCGCATCGCCAAGGCCGCGCGCCGGTCCGGACTCCACGCCGACGGCACCAACGTCGTCATCAACGACGGCAAGGCGGCCTTCCAGAGCGTGTTTCACATCCACCTGCACGTCCTGCCGCGTCAGTCCGGCGACAAGCTGTCCTTCGCCAAGGGCATGCTGTTGCGACGCGATCCGGACCGTGAGTCGACGGGCCGGATCCTGCAGGAGGCGCTGGCGGAACTCGACGCCGCTGCGTCAGACTGATCGCATGGCATCCCTCGCCGAGAACATGTTCGGCGGTCTGATTTGGCTCCACAACAACGTCTATCAGGCGACACACGGGTGGATCGGCCACCGCGTGCTGATTCTTCCCAGCCTGCTCCTCCACACTGTCGGCGCCAAGACGGGCAAGGCCCGTACCACATCACTGACCTATGCGCGTGACGGCGCCGACTACCTGGTGGTGGCGTCCAAGGGCGGCGCACCGCGGTCACCGGGCTGGTACCACAACTTGAAGGCCAACCCGGATATCGAAATCAATGTCGGCCCAAGGCGATTCGCTGTCACTGCCCGACCGGTGTTGCCCGGCGACCCGGATCGCGAACGGTTGTGGAAGATCGTCACCAAGTACAACAAGTCCTACAACGAATATCAGAAGAAGACCAGGCGGCCGATTCCCATTGTCAGGCTGACACCGAAAGGCAGTTAGGCAGTCATGTCACAACCGACGGCGGTGCGCGCTCGAGTAACCCGTTTTGGCGGACCCGAGGTGCTACAGCTCGAGACATTCACGCCACCAGAGAGCCCTGGCCGCAAGGTCCGGGTGCGGGTGACGCATGCCTCGGTGGGCTCCACCGACGCGATGGCGCGCGCAGGCGACTATTTGTTGCAGCCGCGGCCCGGCTTCGTGCCCGGTTATGACTTCGTCGGCGTGCTCGAAACGACCGATGCCGCCGCGCAGAGAAGGGGACTGCTACCAGGCGCACGCGTTACCGGATGCCTGGCTCGGATGGGTGGCTACGCGAGCCAGCTCGACGTCCCGTCGGGCCGCCTGGTCGCCGTACCCGACGGGCTCGACCCGGCACGGGCGGGCGCGCTGCCGCTCGACCTGGTGACCGCGGCGTTGGCGGTCGATCTTGCCGATCCGCCAAGCGGTGCAACGTTTTTCGTGCAAGGTGTCTCCGGCGCCGTGGGCGCGTTGATAACCGAGGCGGTAACCGCCGACGGGATGCGGGTGATCGGCACCGCGTCGGACCGCACGCGCGGCTTCGCCGAAGCGCTGGGCGCCGACGTAGTGGACTATCGCGATCCGACCTGGCCGCAACGAGTTCGGGAGCTGGTACCCGACGGCGCCGATGCCGCCGTCGACCACACCGGCGGCCCGCTGGTGCGTACCGTGGTCAATCCCAAAGGGACGGTGGTGCGCACCGCGTGGAGCGGGCGGTCCGGGCACGGGCGCACGGACGCGGCACTCGGCGGCTTCGTCTCGAACATCCGCCGGTATGCACGTCCACGCGAACGCCTGTGCTCGGTGCCGCTCGTGGTCGCATTGCAGCCGGGCAAGTACCGAAAGCTCCTCCACGAGCAGTTGAACCGCATCGCCGACGGCAGCCTTCGCGGCCCAACCGTCACGACGGTGCCCTTCGGCGATGTCGTCGAGGCACACCGTCAGCTGGCCACGCTGGCACCCGGGCACAAGCTGGTGCTCGAGATGGACGCTGGCTAGCCGTCAGAACAGCTCTTTCGCGAGCAGCTCCAGTGTCTTGACGCGCGCGGGAGCGGTCGCGGGATCGGTACCGCGGCGGGCAGACGCCACCGGGTGGACCATCACCTCATCCACGTCGAACTCCTCGGCCAGCCCATGCACCTGCGCGGCCGCCTCGATCGGGTCGCCGACGACGGCTCGACGCAACCCGGAGTCGACGACCGCCACCTCCTGCGGTGTCAGCTGTCGCTGTTCGGCGTCCTCGACGAGATCGACCGGGCCGAGCGGTTGACCGGTGCGCAGCCGCGCCATCATCTGCAGGTTCGGCAACAGCAATGCCATTGCCTCGTCGTGTGTTTCGGCCACCACGGCATTGACCGTCAGGAACGTCACCGGCTCGGGCGACAAGTCGCTCGGCACGAACTCGGACCGGTAGATCTCCAGCGCCTCGGCCGTGCCCTCCCCGGAGAAGTGGTGGGCGAACACGTACGGCAGCCCCTTGGCCGCCGCAAGGTGTGCGGAGTACATCGACGAGCCGAGCAGCCACATCCGGGGCTCGGTCGTCGCGGCCGGCGTCGCCTTGAGGATGTAGTCCTGCTGCGGGATGGTCACGCGCACACCGTTGGTGCTCATCATCGCGACGACGTGGTCGAGATACTCGGGGAACTGGTCGATGTCTTCCCGTTCAGCGGAGCCGTCGCGTCCTTTGAAACCGCGCAACAGGTATGACGTCAGCGGGTCGGAGCCGGGCGCTCGGCCGATGCCGAGGTCGATTCGGCCCGGGTGTGCGGCCTCCAGCAGCGCGAACTGTTCGGCGACGGCAAGCGGCGCGTGGTTGGGCAGCATGACGCCGCCGGAGCCGACGCGAATCTGCGAGGTGTTGGCGGCCAGGTGGGCGATCAGCACCGGCGGGCTGGTGGCCGCCACCGACGGCATGTTGTGGTGTTCGGCCACCCAGTAGCGGGTGTAGCCGAGGCGATCGGCGGTCTGCGCGAGTTGCGTCGACGCCGCGAGCGCGTCGGACGTCGACTGATCGGTGCGCACCGGGACGAGGTCGAGCACGGAAAGCCGCATACGGGAGTCAACGCCGGCCATCGCAACTCCCTTCCCCGCGATTTCGGCGTGATTACTGTCGCTGAGCGACGGTTTTCACGCCCAAATCGCTATATCCCGGCCAGTGCGGCGGCCTTGCCGAAGATGTCGTCGAGCATCGCGGGCGTGAGCTTGCCCGTGAAGGTGTTCTGCTGGCTGGGGTGATAGCAGCCGATCAGCGTGACCTGCCCGTGCGGCGTCCGCACTGCCGCCGTCGCGCCGTGCCCGAACTTCGGCGCCGGCCGACCGACCGATCCGCCCACGGCACGCACCATGTCCAGCGCCGCACGCCACGCGAACCCGCCCAGCACGACAATGACCCGCACACCGGCGCCTGCGAGCCGCCACTCCGCGTCCAGCCACGGCGCACACGTTTCCCGCTCGGAGGGTGTAGGGGCGTTCGCAGGCGGCGCGCAGCGCACCGCGGCAACCACCCGAGTGTCGTTGAGCGCCAACCCATCCGCGGCATCGACGCACAGCGCCTGGTTGGCCAGCCCGGCTCGGTGCAGCGCCGCGAACAAGAAGTCGCCGGACCGATCGCCGGTGAACACCCGCCCCGTCCGGTTGCCGCCTTGCGCGGCGGGCGCCAGCCCGAGGACCATCAACCGCGGCCGCGTCGCGCCCCAACCCGGAATCGGTCTGCCCCAGTACGGCTCACCCGCGTACGACTTGCGCTTGTCCACCGCCACGCGCTCGCGCCACTCGACCAGCCGCGGGCACGCCCGGCACACGGACACCTCGGCGTCGACCTGGCCGAGCGACTCCGCCGCCTCGGCCATCGCGGCGACTTGCGCGGCCGACGTGGCCACCGCGGTGTCCCGCGTCGCCGGATCGCCCGGCCAACCGGCGCCGGCAGGCACCGGCGAATCGAAGCGCTCGCCGGTGCGGGGATGGGCCAGCTTCACCGCTCCACTGTGCCTGCGGCGCAAAATCCGTCGCCGACCGGGCCGGGGCGCTGTTAGATTCGGCCGAGATATCCCATGATCAACGGCAAGCGCGGACCGCTCTTCGTCATCCTCTTCGCCGCGCTGATGGCCGGCGCGGGCAACGGCATTTCGATCGTCGCGTTTCCGTGGCTGGTGCTGCAACGCAACGGATCCGCACTCGACGCGTCGATCGTCGCGATGGCAGGCACCATTCCCCTGCTCGTCGCGACGTTGATCGCCGGCGCCGCGGTGGACTATCTCGGGCGCAAGCGCGTCTCGATGATCTCCGACGCGCTGTCCGCTTTGTCGGTGGCGGCCGTCCCTGTGCTCGCACTGACCTTCGGCGTGCACGTCGTCAACGTCGCCGTCCTGGCCTGCCTCGCCGCGCTCGGTGCGTTCTTCGATCCGGCGGGCATGACGGCGCGCGAGACGATGCTGCCCGAGGCCGCGACGCGGGCGGGCTGGACGCTGGACCACGCCAACAGCGTGTACGAGGCGGTGTTCAACCTGTCCTACATCGTCGGTCCCGGCATCGGCGGCCTGCTGATCGCCACGCTGGGCGGCGTGAACACGATGTGGGTGACGGCGTCGGCGTTCGGCCTGTCCATCGCCGTCATCGCGTTGCTGCGACTGGAGGGCGCGGGCACACCTGACGCCAACGCCCTGCCCGACGGAGTCTGGGCGGGCATCGTCGAAGGGCTGCACTTCGTCTGGAACAACAAGGTGTTGCGCGCGCTGGCCATCGTCGACCTCGCCGCAACGGGCCTCTACATGCCCATGGAGTCGGTCCTTTTCCCCAAGTACTTCACGGACCGCAACGAACCGGCGCAACTGGGTTGGGTCCTGATGGCGCTGAGCGTCGGCGGTCTCGTCGGCGCACTCGGATATGCACTGCTGTCCAAGTACTCCCGCAGGCGCACGATCATGCTGATCGCGGTGCTGACCCTGGGTGTGGCGATGACGATCATCGCGTTCCTGCCGCCACTGCCGGTGATCCTCGTGCTGTGCGCGGTCGTCGGGTTGGTGTACGGCCCGATCGCGCCGATCTACAACTACGTCATGCAGACCCGGGCGCCGCACCATCTCCGCGGGCGCGTTGTCGGGGTGATGGGATCGCTGGCGTATGCCGCGGGCCCGCTCGGCCTGGTGGTGGCCGGGCCCCTGGCCGACGCCGCCGGCCTGCATGCCACGTTCCTGGCGCTGTCGCTGCCCATGCTGCTGCTCGGCGTCGTCGCGCTGTTTCTACCTGCGCTTCGGGACCTGGACCGCGAGCATGCCGACGACGCGGGACGCGCGCCCTAGGAATTCGTTAAGCGAACGCGATGTCTGGGTATCCCCTGTGACGCAAACCACAAATCGAACATCGAGGTTCGCTCGTGTACCAGCAAGTTCTCGATCCGGTTGCCCATTCCCTCGCATGGAGTTCGCTCGTCGCGGCGATACCCCTGCTGCTGCTTTTCCTGCTACTCGGCGTGCTACGAGTGACCGCGTGGGTGGCGTCGCTCGATCTCCCTCGCCGTGGCCATCGTCGTCGCCGTGCTCGTCTACGGGATGCCGATCGGCCAGACGCTGCTGGCGGGCACCGAGGGTGCCGCGTTCGGCTTCTTCCCGATCCTGTGGATCGTCATCAACGCGATCTGGGTGTACCAGCTGACGGTGGAGACCGGGCACTTCGACGTGCTGCGGCGCTCGTTCGCCCAGGTGAGCGACGACCAACGCATCCAGGCCGTACTGATCGCGTTCTCGTTCGGCGCGCTGCTCGAGGCGCTGGCCGGCTTCGGCACACCGGTCGCGGTGACGTCGGTGATGCTGATGGCGCTGGGATTCAAGCCGATGAAGGCGGCGGCGCTCGCCCTCGTCGCCAACACCGCACCCGTCGCGTTCGGCGCGATGGCGACGCCGATCCTCACGCTGGCCAAGGTCACCGAACTGCCCAGCGACACCCTCGGGGCGATGGTCGGCAGGCAGACGCCGATCCTGGCGGTGTTCGTGCCGCTTGTCCTCGTCGGCATCGTCGACGGCTGGCGCGGCGTGCGGGAGACATGGCCCGCCGCCGTTGTGTGCGGCGTCGTCTTCGGGCTCGCCCAGTTCGCCACCTCCAACTTCGTCTCCGTGCCACTGGCGGACGTGGTCGCGTCGCTGCTGTCGGCGGCAGCGGTGGTGCTGTTGGTCCGCGCATGGCGTCCGAGTCACCGCTACACCGAACCCGCCGTCGTCGCGGGCGGCGCGGTCGATGAGCCGACTCCCGAGTTCGCCCATCGCGTCGAGCATCCCGACTCGCGCGCCGACATCGTCAAGGCCTACGCCCCCTACGCGATCATCATCGCGGTCTTCGTCGTCTGCCAGATCACGGCCGTCAAGAAGCTGCTCGACAAGGCGACCGTCAAATTCCAGTGGCCCGGCCTGGACGTCGTGAGTCCCAAGGGGAAGCCGGTCTCGCTGACCGAATTCACCCTGAACCTGCTCACCACGCCGGGTACCCAGATGCTGGTCGCCGGCCTGATCACGATGATCGTGCTCAAACTGTCCGTGCCGCGGGCGGTCACGGCGTACGGGGCGACACTGCATCAGCTGCGCTGGGCCATCGTCACGGTGATGGCGGTGCTGGCGCTGGCCTTCGTGATGAACCTGTCCGGCCAGACGATCACGCTCGGCACCTGGATGGCCGCTGCCGGCGGCGCGTTCGCCCTGCTGTCGCCGATCCTCGGCTGGCTCGGCACGGCCGTCACCGGATCCGACACGTCGGCCAACTCACTGTTCGGGGCGCTGCAGGTGACGGCGGCCAACCAGGCCGGTCTGTCCGACGTGCTGATGGCTGCGACGAACAGTTCCGGCGGCGTGCTCGGCAAGATGGTCTCGCCGCAGAACCTCGCCATCGCGGCCGCGGCCGTCGGCATGAACGGCAGGGAGGGCGACATCTTCCGCCGGGTGGTGATCTGGAGCGTGGTGTTCCTGGTCTTCTTGTGCGCCCTGTCCGCACTGCAGGCCTCGCCGGTGCTGTCCTGGATGGTGCCGTCGTGAGTGCTCGTAGCATCGAACCGTGAGCGCTCTCGACAGCCTGATCGACGAACTGCCCGACGGCACGGTCGTCACCGATCCGGCCATCACCGACGGCTACCGGCAGGACCGCGCGCTCGACCCTTCCGCAGGCAAGCCACTTGCGGTCGTGCGGCCATTGACCACCGAGCACGTGCAGGCGGTCATGCGCTGGGCAAGCGCGCACCGGGTACCCGTCGTTCCCCGCGGAGCAGGGAGCGGATTGTCTGGCGGGGCCACCGCCATCGACGACGGCATCGTCCTGTCGACGGAGAAGATGCGCGACATCGCCGTCGACCCCGTCACGCGAACCGCGGTCTGCCAGCCAGGGCTGTTCAACGCCGAGGTGAAAAAGGCTGCCGCGCAACATGATCTGTGGTATCCGCCCGACCCGTCGTCGTTCGAGATCTGCAGCATCGGGGGCAATATCGCCACCAATGCGGGTGGCCTGTGCTGCGTCAAGTACGGCGTCACCACCGACTACGTGATGGGTCTGCAAGTGGTGCTGGCCGACGGGACGGCCGTGCGCGTCGGCGGCCCGAGGTTGAAAGACGTTGCGGGGCTGAGCCTCACCAAGCTCTTCGTCGGCAGCGAGGGCACGCTGGGGATCGTCACCGAGATCACGCTTCGGCTGCTGCCCAAGCAACACCCGTCCAGCATCGTGGTGGCCAACTTCGCCACAGTCGAGGCCGCTACCGACGCGGTGCTCGGCGTCGCCTGCCAGATGCGGCCGTCGATGCTGGAGTTCATGGATGCCGTCGCGATCAACGCCGTGGAGGACAAGCTGAAGATGGGGCTCGACCGCGACGCGGCCGCGCTGCTGCTGGCAGGCTCCGACGAGCGCGGGCGCTCGGCGGCCGAGGACGCCGAACGGATCTCGGAGGTGTTCGCCGCGAAGGGCGCGACCGACGTGTTCTCCACCGACGACCCCGATGAGGGCGAGGCGTTCGTGGCCGCCCGCCGGTTCGCGATCCCCGCGGTGGAGGCCAAGGGCACGCTGCTGCTCGAGGACGTCGGCGTGCCGCTGCCGCGAATCGGCGATCTCGTCAGCGGCGTGGAACACATCGCCACCGAGCGCGACGTGATGATCTCGGTGATCGCACACGCCGGTGACGGCAACACCCATCCGCTGATCGTGTACGACCCGTCGGACGTGGCGATGGCCGAGCGTGCCCAGCTCGCGTTCGGCGAGATCATGGATCTGGCCATCGGGCTCGGCGGCACCATCACCGGCGAGCACGGCGTCGGCAGGCTGAAGAGACCCTGGTTGGCCGAACAGATCGGGCCCGAGGCGATGGAGCTCAACCGTCGCATCAAGCAGGCGCTCGACCCCGAGGGCATCCTGAATCCCGGCGCCGCCATTTGATGACGATTCGCTGCGCCCTGTTGACAGGGTATGCGGCTGTGTCGTACCCATAAGACATGACCGCTGCGCTGTCTCACCACTCGCCAGCCCGGTTCGAGCTCGCCACCGCCGAGACCTGGCCCAGCCCGTGGCCGATGTACCAGGCGCTGCGTGACAAGGATCCGGTGCACCACGTCGTGCCCGAGCAGACGCCCCACCTCGACTACTGGGTGCTGTCGCGGCACGCCGATGTGTGGAACGCGGCGCGCGACAATGAGACGTTCTCGTCGGCCCAGGGCTTGACGGTCAACTACGGCGAGTTGGAAATGATTGGCCTGCAAGACA
Organism: uncultured Actinomycetota bacterium; assembly: GCA_963813275.1. Lineage (GTDB taxonomy): Bacteria > Actinomycetota > Actinomycetes > Mycobacteriales > Mycobacteriaceae > Mycobacterium. The sequence continues at coordinate 3,532,384 of CAWEYH010000014.1, forward strand.
ACCCACCGTTCGTGATGCAGGACCCGCCGACGCACACCGAGTTTCGCAAGCTGGTCTCCCGCGGTTTCACGCCGCGACAGGTGGAGGCAGTCGAGCCTGCGGTGCGGCAGTTCGTGGTCGAGCGGCTCGAGCGGCTGCGGGCCGCGGGCGGCGGAGACATCGTCACCGAGTTGTTCAAGCCGCTGCCGTCGATGGTCGTCGCGCACTACCTCGGTGTTCCCGAGGAGGACCGACAGCAGTTCGACGGCTGGACCGAGGCCATCGTCGCCGCACAGACCCAGGACGGCGGTATCACCGCTGCCGGGGAGTCTGTCGGCGAGGCCGTCGCGTCGATGATGGCCTACTTCACCCAGCTCATCGAGCGGCGCCGCCGCGAACCCGAGGACGACACGGTGTCGCACCTCGTCGCTGCCGGCGTCGGCGCCGACGGAGACATGGCGGGCATGCTGTCGATCCTGGCGTTCACGTTCACGATGGTCACCGGCGGCAACGACACCACGACCGGCATGCTCGGCGGCGCGGTGCAGCTGTTGCACCAGCGGCCGGATCAGCGCCGACTACTGATCAACAACCCCGACCTGATGAACGATGCGGTCGACGAGCTGCTGCGGCTGACCTCGCCGGTGCAGGGGCTGGCCCGCACCACCACCCGCGACGTGCGGATCGGCAATTCGATGATCCCCGCCGGGCGCAAGGTGCTGCTGCTCTACGGCTCGGCCAACCGCGACGAGCGCGAATACGGCGCCGACGCAGGAGAACTCGAAGTGCGCAGGCGGCCGCGCAACATCATGACGTTCAGCCACGGTGCGCACTTCTGCCTTGGTGCGGCGGCGGCCCGGATGCAATCGCGCGTCGCGCTCACCGAATTGCTGGCACGCTGCCCCGAGTTCGAAATCGACCTGTCCGGGGTGGTCTGGGCCGGCGGGAGCTACGTGCGCAGGCCACTGTCGGTTCCGTTTCGGGCGTCGGCGTAATGGCGGGCAACGACTGGCTGGGTGACCGCAGGACCGAGGTCGCCGCCGACCGTATTCTGGACGCCGCTGACGCGCTGTTCGCACAGCAGGACGCCGCGACCGTCGGAATGCACGAAATCGCCAAGGCCGCAGGGTGTTCGCGTGCCACGCTGTACCGCTACTTCGAGAATCGGGAAGCGCTCTACACCGCGTACGTGCACCGCGAAAGCTACCGGCTGTTCCACCAGATGACCGAACAGCTCTCCGGCGTCGACGAGCCGCGGGAGCGGCTGATCGAAGGCATGGTCTCGTCGCTGCGAAACGTGCGTGAAAGCCCCGCGCTGTCATCGTGGTTCGCCACCGCGCAGCGGCCCATCGGTGGGGAGCTCGCCGAGCAGTCGGAGGTGGTGAAGGCGCTCACCGAGGCGTTCCTGATCTCGATGGCGCCCGATGACCCCGATGTGGTCGAGCGCAAGGCGCGCTGGCTGGTGCGGGTGATGACGTCGCTGCTCGTCTTCCCCGGCCACAACGATGCCGATGAGCGGGCGATGCTCGAGCAGTTCGTCGCACCGATCGTGGTGCCGACGACGCAGGATGCGACGAATTAGCGCTACTGCCGCGACATCGCGATGTTCAGCTTGTCCTCCGCGGTGACCAGGTGATCGTGACTGTCCTCCTCGATGGTGAGGCGGACCCAGTCGATCGTGCCGGTGAACTTGTTGCCTGAAGGACCGTAGTCCGTCGACGCGGGTGAGCCCGTGTCCGATCCGACGTCGCAGGCCTCGTCGGCGGAGAAGGCCATCGGCTCAGTGCGTTCCACCCGTCCGTTGCCGACCGCCTTGCCGTCGCAAAGGAGCGTGACGGCTCCGCCCTTCGCCAGCCCGCCACCGTCGTAGGCGAATTCCATTCGCACTTCGTGTTTCCCCGTCGGCATCGGCTCGTCCGCGACGATGATGGAGTACTCGATGCCGAAGAAGTTGTAGCAGTACTTCAGCCTGCCTTCGTGCACGTAGAGCGACCATCCGCCGACACTGCCGCCCTGGGTGACGATCACCCCTGCGGCGCCGGACTCGGGCACCGTGACCCGGGCGGTGACCGAATGCGACTTGTTCTTCATGTTCAGGATGCAGCCCTCGCCTACCCGCATTCCGGAGAACAACAGCTGGCTGTTGCCGCTGATCAACTGTGGCCGCCCGGCGATATCGGGGTTGATGCGCTCGAACGACCGGTCATCGAGCGGGACGACGTTGTACTTAACAGCCTCGATGAGCCAAAGGCGTTGCAGCTCCGCCAATTTCTCCGGGTTCTCGGCTGCCAGGTTGCGCGCCTGTGTCCAGTCGTCGGGCCCATACAGCTCCCAGACGTCGTCTTCGAGCGGAGGCTGGTCGGTCAGCCACGGCGTGCGGTGCTTGGTCACCGCCGTCCAGCCCTTGTAGTAGATCCCCCGGTTTCCCATGATCTCGAAGTACTGCACATCATGTGTCTCGGCGGCGGAGCCGTCCCGCAGGGTTCCCAACATGCTGACCCCTTCCAACGGGGCCTGTTGGATGCCGTTCACGAAAAGCGGCGCGGGCAGGCCGGTCGCTTCCAGAATCGTCGGTGCGACATCGATGACGTGATGGAATTGGTTCCGCGTCGCGCCCTTATCGGCAAAACCGTTGGGCCAGTGCACAATTGTGCCATTGCGGGTGCCACCCCAGTGAGAGGCTACCTGCTTGGTCCATTGATACGGGCTGCACAACGCGTGCGCCCAACCGACCGCGTAGTGGTTGTATGCCTCGGGCGTGCCGAAGTCGTCGATCTTGGACAACAGGAATTCGGTGGTCTCGATGCCACCCATCCCATTGAGGGTGCACATCTCGTTGAAGCAACCGATCGGCGTGCCCTCGGCCGATGCGCCGTTGTCGCCGATGATGTAGTAGATCAGCGTGTCATCGAGAACGCCGAGGTCGTCGATCGCGTCGACGAGCCGACCAACCTCGTGGTCGGTCTGCTCGAGGAAGCCGGCGTAGATCTCCATCTGTCTGGACAGCACCGGTTTGAGCTCATCGGACATGTCGTCCCACCCCGGGATCTCGGCGTGCCGTTTCGTCAGCTCGGCGTCCTGCGGTATGACGCCCAGCTCTTTCTGCTTGGCGAAGATCTGCTCGCGCAGGACATCCCAGCCCGCGTCGAACTTGCCACGGTACTTGTCGATCCACTCCTTGGGTACATGGTGGGGTGCGTGCGTGGCGCCCGGTGCGTAGTACATGAAGAACGGCTTGTCGGGCGCGAGCGCCTTCTGCTGGCGAACCCAGGTGATGGCCCGGTCGGCCAGGTCCTCGTTCAGGGTGTAGCCCTCTTCTGGCGACTTCTCCGGTTCCACCGGGGTGGTGCCTTCGTAAAGCCCGGGGTAGTACTGATTGGCCTCGCCGCCGACGAAGCCGTAGAAGTACTCGAACCCCGAGCCGGTTGGCCACTGGTGAAACGGGCCGACCGGCGAGGTCTCCCAGAGCGGCACCTCGTGGCACTTGCCGAACTGTGCGGTCGAGTATCCGTTCAGCTTCAGCGTCTCCGGGATCGGCGCCTTGTTCTTCGGCCTGATGGTGTTGTTTCCCGGCGCCGAGGTCGCCATCTCGGTGATCGCGCCCATGCCGACAGAGTGATGATTGCGGCCCGTCAGCATGGCCTGGCGGGTGGGAGAGCACAGCGCCGTCGTGTGGAATCGGTTCAGCTTCAGCCCATTGGCGGCCAGTCGTTCGGCGATAGGAGTGCTGCAGGGCCCCCCGAAGGCCGTCGACGCGCCGAAGCCCACATCGTCGATCAATACGATCAGCACATTCGGCGCGCCCTCCGGCGGCCGCAGCGTTGTGATCGGCGGATACTTCGTATCCGGATCCTTGGCGTCGTACGTCGTCACACCGACGTGCTGCGGATCCGGAATCGGCAGGATGTCCCTGCGCACGTCTGACGGTCACCGTCGGCCATGATGGATCCTTCCCGGGCCCGTCTGCTGGAGCCGCGAACGGCAAGGGTATGTCGACACACCTGACGGCGAGGCCTTTTGGCGCAGCCGTTACGGCCTTGAGGCCGAGACTGTGGGCAGTGCGCGTTTTTCGGCGAAATCTCGATCTGTCAGCAGTTTCGGCGATGGTCTTTCAGGACCGGACACGGGTCAGGCGATGCAGCAGCCACGCCGCTGGAACCGTCACGATGAACGTGGTGACGAACAGCAACGCCATCGAGCCGGTGTAGACGTGATAGCGGAGGATCTCCACCATCACGAGTTCCATCGTGATCAAGTGGATGAGGAAGATCTCGTATGAGATCTCGCCGACGAAGACCATCGGTCTGGCTCGCCAGCAGTCGCGCGTACCAGCCACGGTCGCTCAGGGCCAGCGGCGCCACCGCGAGGGTCGCGATCACCGCGTAGAAGCCCGCCTTGGCGAGGGCTTCGCCGAGTCCGGCGGGCGACGTGGTGGGCTCCCCACCGATCGGTGTCGAGACGATCAGGTAGCTGACCACCGCTACCGGCAGGCACGCCATCGCGTAGGCGCGCACCCCCATCGCCTGCAGGACCGCCAGCATCATCCCGCCGATGAACCACGCCAGATACGTCGGCAGCCAGAGCTTGGCGCCGTCGGGCAGGAAGTCGGTCTTGTGCACGATCACGATCCAGATCGGCGTGAGCGCGGACAGGCACAGCAGCCCGATCAGCAACCGGATCGGCCGCCACCGCCGTCGGCACAACACGACGAGCAGCAGGTACGCCAGCGGCGGCAGCGCCACATAGAACGCGACTTCCACTGCCAGACTCCACATTTGGGTGAGGCCCTGATGCAGATAGGAATACAGGTAGTTGTCGGTGTAGGTCTGTGTCAGCGTCAGGTTGCGGAGCAGCCCCATCCAGGTGTGCCCGGGATTCGGACCCGCGGTGCGGAAGTGGTAGATGGCGTAGGCGATCAGCACGGTGATGACGTAGGCGGGCATGATGCGCCGCACCCGGTGCCACGCGTACCGGCGTACCGACGGCGCAGGGCCGCCCGTCACATTGGCCTTCACCCACGGACCGAACAGCAGGAACCCCGACAGCACAAAGAAGATCGGGACGCCGATCTCCATCCGCGAATACACCAGGCCGACGTAGCCGTGGGTGTACTTGCCGGTGGTGTAGGCCGCATGGGTGGCCATCACCAGAAGCGCCGCGACGGCCCGGATCCCGGTCAGCGACGCGACCCGCTCAGGGGTGGAGACCGACTCGAGGCCACCCTGCGCAGCTGGGAACTCGGTTCCCTGTGAAAGCGTCATTTGGGCTTGCGGCGAGGCTTTCCCGGCCCGCGATCGGGTTTCAGGTCGATCAGCTGCCCCTGGATCCGGGTGTGCTGCAAGTGCTTTCAGCGTCTGCTTCGACAGTTTCTCGGGAAGTTCGACAAGCGAGTATTCGGGCCGGATGGTGATGTGGCCGAAGTCGCTGCGGTGCAGTCCGCCCTCGTTGGCGATGGCGCCGACGATGGCGCCTGGCACGACCTTGTGCCGCTTGCCGACGGCGATGCGATAGGTCGCAAGGTCGGTACGCCGCTCACGTTGCTTACGCGGGCCGCCGTCGCGCGAGGCACGGTCGTCGCGCTCGCGCCGCTTTTCCGGCGGCGGCTCGGTCATCAGGAACTCTTCGCCGTCGCGGCTCTGCAGCGCCAGCGCGGCGGCGATGTCGGCCATCGGCACGTCGTTGTCGCGTTCGTAGTCCTCGATCAGCCTGCGGAACAGGTCGATGCCCGGCGCGTTCAGCGCATCGGTGATCGAATCGCGGAACTTCTCGACCCGCTGCGCGTTGACGTCGTCGACCGACGGCAACTGCGATTCGACGAGCTTCTGTCGGCGTGACCCGCTCGATCGAGTTGAGCAGATGGCGTTCGCGCGGTGTGACGAACAGCAGCGCGGTGCCCGATCGGCCGGCGCGGCCGGTGCGTCCGATGCGGTGCACATAGGACTCGGGGTCGTGCGGGATGTCGTAGTTGAGCACGTGCGAGATGCGCTCGACGTCCAGGCCGCGGGCCGCGACGTCGGTCGCGATCAGGATGTCGAGCTTTCCGTCCTTGAGCGAGGCGATGGTGCGCTCGCGCTGCGCCTGCGGGATGTCGCCGTTGATGGCCATCGCGGAAAACCCTCGGGCGCGCAGCTTCTCGGCGACCTCTTCGGTGGCCTGCTTGGTGCGGACGAACACGATCATCGCCTCGAACGGCTCGACCTCGAGCAGTCGGGTCAGCGCATCCATCTTGCGCGGCGCCCGCCACCTGGATGTAGCGCTGCGAGATGTTGTCCGCGGTCGCGGTTTTCGACTTGACCGTCACCTCGACGGGGTCGTGCAGGTACTTGTTGGTGATCTTGCGGATGGCAGGCGGCATGGTCGCCGAGAACAGCGCCACCTGCTTGTACTCGGGGGTGTCGGACGAGGATGCGCTCGACGTCTTCGGCGAAGCCCATCTGCAGCATCTCGTCGGCCTCGTCGAGCACCAGGTAGTCGAGATGGGAGAGGTCCAGGCTGCCCTTCTCGAGGTGGTCGATCACGCGGCCCGGCGTGCCGACGACGACCTGCGCGCCACGCTTGAGTCCCGCCAGCTGCGGGCCGTAGGACGACGCCGCCGTAGATCGGCAGCACGTTCACCGACAGATGCGCGCCGTAGCGGCTGAACGCCTCGGCGACCTGCAGCGCGAGCTCACGCGTCGGTGCCAGCACCAGCGCCTGCGTCGTCTTGCTCGGCGGTGTCGATCTTGGACAGGATCGGGATCGCGAACGCCGCGGTCTTGCCGGTGCCGGTCTGCGCAAGGCCGACGACATCGGACCCGGCCATCATCGCCGGAATCGTCGCGGCCTGGATCGGCCGACGGCGTCTCGTAGCCGACGTCGGCTACCGCCTGCAGCACCGCCGGGTGAATCTGCAGGTCAGCGAAGGTCAGGTCGGCGCTGGTCGCGTCCGGCTCGGGAGGCGTCATCGGGTTGTCAGTCTAGTGGCCCGCATCGTTTCGACCCGCCGCGCGCCTGTCCTGTCCACGTGGGAGATGGCGGTACGGTGCCCAGTTGTGAAGTGGGTCTGGACTGCTGTGGCAGCGGGCCGTCCTGCTGGCCGGCTGCGGCGCCGGCGACTCGACCGTTTCGAAGACTCCCGAGGCGAGCACCACCACTATCGCCCCCGCGACGGCGCAGCCGGCACCGCCGCCGCCCACCAGTGCCGCGCCGAGCACACCCGCACCCGATCCGTGCGCGGTGAACCTCGCCGCCCCCGAGATCGCCAAGACCGTCTCCGAGTTGCCCCGCGACCCGCGCAGCGGGCAGGCCTGGAGCCCCGAGCCGCTGGCAGGCACACTACAACGAGTGCGCGCAGCTGTCGGCGGTCATCGTCAAGGCCAACACCAACGCCGACAACCCGAACACCCGCGCCGTGCTGTTCCACCTCGGCAAGTTCATCCCGACCGGGGTGCCGGACACCTACGGATTCAACGGCATCGACAAGACCGGCAGCACCGGCGACACCGTCGCGCTGGTGTACTCCAACGGCACGCCCGGGCTGGACAGCGTCGTGAAGTTCCGCTGGAACGGCAATGGCGTCGAGCTGATCGGCAACACGCCCGGCTGACTCGCAAGCTCAGTCGACGTCCGACACCGATGCGGTGTCGGGTAGCTCACCTACAGTTGCGAACATGTTCGTCGCCGACGATCGGGTGATCTACAGCGCCTCCGATCTCGCAGCGGCCGCCCGCTGCGAGTACGCGCTGCTGCGCTCGTTCGACGCCCGGCTCGGTTGGGGGCCGCCGGTGGCGGCGAGGACGAATTGCTCGCCCGCACCGCCAAACTCGGCGGCGAGCACGAGCAGCGCCACCTCGACGAGCTGCGGTCGCTGTCGGCGGACACCGTCGCCGTCATCGGCAGGCCCGACTACACCGTCGCGGGCTTGACCGCGGCCGCCGACGCCACGCTGCGGGCGGTCGAACGACGCGCGACGGTGATCTACCAGGCGGCGATGTTCGACGGCCGGTTCGTCGGCTTCGCCGACTTCCTGGTCTTCGACGGCGAGCGCTACCGGCTGCGCGACACCAAGCTGGCGCGGTCGGTCAAGGTCGAGGCGCTGCTGCAGCTCGCCGCCTACGCGCAGACCCTCGCCGCGCGCCGGTGTGCCGGTGGCCGACGAAGTCGAGCTGGTGCTCGGCGACACCGCGACCGTCGGCTACCGGGTCGACGAGCTGATCCCGGTGTACCGGCCGCGGCGCGCGGAACTGGAGCGTCTGCTCGACGGGCATCTCGCGGGCGGCACGGCGGTTCGCTGGGACGACGAGAACGTCCGTGCCTGCTTCCGCTGCCCCGAGTGCACCGTCGCCGGTCCGCGAGCGCGACGACCTGCTGCTCGTCGCGGGCATGCGGGCCAGTCAGCGCGCCCGGTTGATCGACGCGGGCATCACCACCGTGGCCGACCTCGCGCGCCACGACGGGCCGGTGCCCGAACTGCCTGCCAGGACGGTGGCCGCACTCACCACGCAGGCCCGGCTGCAGACCGCACCGAAGATCGACGGCAAACCGCCCTACGAGGTCACCGACCCGCAGCCGCTGAACCTGCTGCCCGACCCCGACAAGGGTGACCTGTTCTTCGACTTCGAGGGCGACCCGCTGTGGACGGCCGACGGCCGCGACTGGGGTCTGGAGTACCTGTGGGGCGTTCTCGAGGTCGGCGGCGCGTTCCGGCCACTGTGGGCGCACGACCGCGAGAGCGAGCGGCAGGCGCTCGTCGACTTCCTGGCGATGGTCCGCAAGCGCCGCAAGCGGTATCCGAACATGCACATCTACCACTACGCGGCGTACGAGAAGACGGCGCTGCTGCGGCTGGCCGGGCGCTACGGCGTCGGCGAGGACGAGGTCGACGACCTGTTGCGCAGCGGCGTGCTCGTCGACCTTTTCCCGTTGGTACGCAAGTGCATTCGGGTCGGCGCCGAGAACTACAGCCTGAAGTCGCTCGAGCCGCTCTACATGGGCTCAGAGCTGCGCACCGGCGACGTCACCACCGCCGCCGACTCGATCAACCAGTACGCCCGCTACTGCGACCTGCGCGCCGACGGCCGCGGCGACGAGGCGGAGATCGCGCTGAAGGAGATCGAGGAGTACAACCGCTACGACTGCCGCTCGACGCACCGACTGCGTGACTGGCTCATCAAGATCGCGATCGAGTCCGGCGTCCCGCCGCTGGGCCCGCAGCCGGTGCCGGACGGCGTCGCAATCGAGGACACCGACGAACTCGCCCGCACCTTGATGGCGTTCGCGGGCGACGGCGTCGACGCCCGCACGCCCGACCAGACGGCCGTCGCGATGTTCGCCGCCGCGCGGGGATACCACCGTCGCGAGGACAAGCCGTTCTGGTGGGCGCACTTCGACCGGCTGAACAACCCCGTCGACGAGTGGGGCGACACCAGCGACGTCTTCCTCGCCGAGAAGGCCGAGGTCGCCAAGGACTGGCACCTGCCGTCGTCACGCGCGCGGAAGAACCAGCGCTGGGTGAAGCTCACCGGCACACTGGCGGCGGGCGGACTCAAAACCGACGTCTTCGCGCTGTACGAGCCGCCGTCGCCGTCCGGGATCGGCGACAATACCGAACGGCGCGCCGCGGGCAACGCCAAGATCATCGGCGTGAACGACCCGAACGTGCCGACCGAGGTCACCATCTGCGAGCGCGAGCCGGACGAAGGGCCGTTTCACGCAGCTGCCGTTCGCACTGACGCCCCGGTTGATCGTCGGCACCAAGAAGCTGCGCGAGTCGATCGACGCCGCGGCAGCACAGGTCGGTGCGGGACTGCCCGCGCTGCCGGACACCGCGGTCGTCGACATCCTGCTGCGCCGGACCCCGCGCACCCGCAGCGGCGCGCCGCTGCCGCACACGGGCGACACCGCCGCGGACATCACCGCCGCACTGCTCGATCTCGACCGCTCGTATGTGGCCGTGCACGGCCCGCCGGGCACCGGAAAGACCTACACGGCGGCGAGGATCATCGCCACGCTGGTCAACGACCATGACTGGCGCGTCGGCGTCGTCGCGCAGTCACACGCGGTGGTGGAGAACCTCTTCCGCGACCTGATCGAGGCGAAGGTCGATGCCGATCGGATCGCCAAGAAGGACTCCCCCGCCAACGCTGCTTGGCGCGACATCGGCAAGGACGAGTACGCCGCGTTCATTGCGACGCACGAGGGATGCGTAATCGGCGGCACCGCATGGGATTTCGCCAACGACAGCCGGGTGGACGCCGCCAGCCTCGACCTGCTCGTCATCGAGGAGGCCGGTCAGTTCTGCCTGGCCAACACCATCGCGGTGGCGCGGGCAGCCGAGAACCTGATGCTGCTCGGCGATCCGCAGCAGCTGCCGCAGGTCAGCCAGGGCCATCACCCGGAGCCGGTCGACGCGTCGGCGCTCGGCTGGCTGGTGGCCGATGACCGACACGCTGCCCGAACAGCTCGGGTACTTCCTTGATCGCTCGTTCCGGATGCATCCAGCGGTATGCGGGCCGGTGTCGCGGTTGTCGTACGAGGGCAGGCTGCGCTCGAGGAAAGCCGCACCGGCGCGCGCAGGCTCGACGGTCATCCGCCCGGCGTGCGGCTGCTGACCGTCGCCCACGACGGCAACTCCACCAGCAGCCCGGAGGAAGCGGCGGCGATCGTCGCCGAGATCAGCCGCCTGCTCGGCTCGCGATGGACCGACGAGGACGGCCCCCGCCTGCTGAGTCAGCACGACGTGCTGGTCGTCGCGCCGTACAACGCGCAGGTGCTGCTGCTGCGCGAGCACCTCGACGCCGCCGGCTACGACGGCGTCGACGTCGGGACGGTGGACAAATTCCAGGGCAGACAGGCGCCGGTCGTGTTCGTCTCGATGACGGCGTCGTCCATCGATGACGTGCCGCGCGGAATCGCGTTCCTGCTCAATCGGAATCGGCTCAATGTCGCGGTCAGCCGTGCCAAGTACGCCAGCATCATCGTGCGGTCGGAAACTCTGACCGAGTACCTGCCGTCGACGCCGGACCGCCTGGTCGAGTTGGGCGCGTTCCTGTCGCTGGCGTCTGCGCCCAGGGGCTAGTCGCCCGGCCTGGAGTGCCGCCCGCCTCTGGACGCATCGTCGGGCTCGGCGCGGGAATGCCGTCCGTTGGGTTGAAAGGGGTATTGCTCGGGCTCGTCGTCGGTCAGCCCGTGCCGGGACGGCCGCTCGTGATCGGCCTCGTCCGGGCTTTCGTGATGGGCGTGGCTGCCGAAGTCCAGCGGATAGTCGGGGTCGAGAACGTCCGGTTTGCGCGTCAAGCGTGGCGGTTCCGGCTCCGCACGCGACTGGAAGCGGCCCAGCGGCTGGAACCGCTGCTCGTCATCGACGTGAAAGCCATTGTGGGCGAACCCGATCGGCTCGACCGACGGCTTCGGCGGGGGCACATCGGCGAGGAAGTCGAGCAGGCTGTGGCCCTGTTCCCGCGGATACGCGGGCGGCTGCGACGGCTCGACGGGCGGAGTGGGGTCAAGCGCAGGCGTCGGCTCGGTCGACGGCGCCGGCGTCGGCGCGCGACGGTCCTCGTCCAGAAAATCGCCATGACCGGCTGGCGAAAGGTGTTCCCAGGACTCGACGGGCTCGTCATGCCAGGTCTCCGCGGGAGCGGTCAGCAGATGCTCGTGCCGGGCCGCCAACGGCTCGGTGTCGCCTTCGTCCTCCTTGGCGTCGACGATGGGAGCGGCCGCGACCGGTGCGGGATCGTCGTGGTGCACGGTGAATTCGATGTAGTGGTCGTCGTCGACGTAGTCGCCCTCCCAGTAGTCGTCGGGTTCGGCAACGTCGACGTCCGCGGCGCGCGCAGGGCGTGCATACCCCAGCAGGAACATCGCGGCGACGACTCCGAACAGGGCGATGAACGCAGGCAGCAGCAGCGACTGCGACATCGCGGCGGCGAACGGCTCATGCAGGAAGCCCGGCAGCTGGGTGACCGAGCCTTCGCCACCGCTCGGCCCGTCGGCGGCCAACGGCATCTCGGCGCTGATCCGCGTCGTCATGAACGCCGCCATGCTCGCGCTGCCCAGTACCGACCCCACCTGGCGGGTCGCGTTGTACACACCCGAGCCCGCGCCCGCGTCCTGTGCAGGCAGGTTGCGTGTCGCGGTGGCCGCAAGCGGTGACCAGATGAATGCCATGCCGACACCGGTTGCGGTCAGCGGCAACACAATCCGCCAGATCGGCGTCGTCGGCGTCATCTCGACCGACAGCCATGTCAACGCGATCGCCAGCATCGAGAACCCGAACCCGATGATGGGCCGAGGATGCGACCGGTCGACGATCTTGCCGACCCACGGCGCAAACAGCCCGCTCGCGATGGCCATCGGCGCGGTCAGCAATGCCGCACGTGTCGGGGACAGGCCGCATACCGCCTGCGCATAGAACATCACCGGCAGGATCATCGCCGTCACGACGAAGCCGATGGTCGCGACGCCGATGGTGGACAGGCTGAAGTCGCGGTCACCGAAGATGTGCAGCGGAATGAGCGGCTCGTTCCGGTTGGCCTGCTGCCAGAAGATGAACGCGGCCATGAAGCCGATGCCGCCGGCCAGAGTGCCCCACACCCACGGCGCCCAGTGGTGTGACTGCCCTTCCTGTAGGGCGAAGACGACCATGAACATGCCGATGCCGGAGAGCAGCACGCCGATCAGGTCGAAGCCGTGCTTCTCGGTGGGAAGTACCGGCACCAGCCAGAAGGCCAGGCCGAGACCGACGATTCCGATCGGCACGTTGACGAAGAAGATCCACTGCCAGCCCAAGCCGTCCACCAGCACGCCGCCGGCCAGCGGTCCGACCAGGGTGGCGACGCCCGCGGTGGCGCCCCACACGCTCATCGCCACCCCACGCCGCTCAGCTGGGAAGATGCGGGTGATCGTCGACAACGTCTGCGGGGTGAGCAGCGCCGCGCCGACGCCCTGCAGCACGCGGGCGGCGATGAGCATACCGATGGTGCCCGACAGGCCGCACCACAGCGAGGCGAAGGTGAACACCGTCAGGCCGAGCAGGTAGAGGTTCTTCGGTCCGTAGCGGTCGCCCAGGCGCCCCGCCAGAAGCAACGGCACCGCGAATCCGAGAAGGTAGGCGCTGGTCACCCAGATCACGGCGTCGTAGCCGGCGCCGAGCTTCTCCATGATGGACGGATTGGCGACCGCAACGATCGTGGCATCGACCAGGATCATGAAGAAGCCGACCATCATGACCCAGAGCGCGCGCCACGGATCAGCGATCGGCTCGGCCCTCCCCGCAGGCCGGCCTCGCAGCGCCGCGGTCATATCGCCACCTCGCTTCGGCTTCCCTCGATGGTGTCGAGTTCAGCAGTCCGGCGCCACCGCCATTGGCCTGTTCGCATGGATTTTACGAAGCTTCGCAGCCAGGTGACCTGCGCCTGGGTCGATGCAAGCAGGTAGTCGAGGGCGGCCAGATGACTGGCGGGAGCGGTGCTGACCTGCATCAGCGTCCGTAACTCGGCTAGGTCGTCCTCCAGTGCGGCGATGCGGCCGTTGACCGCTTGCTCGGCGCTGTGGAAGTCCAGGTTATGGATCTCGGCGAGGGCGACGGCGAAGCGGGGGAACTCGTTGACCGGAGTGGCGACCAGCTCGCGCAGCCGCTCGGTCAGTGCTGCCGCACCCTGCGAGGTGATCTCGAAGGTGGTGCGTTCGGGCCGATTCCCGGTGCGGCCCGTCGTGGTCGTACGGATCAGGTCTTCTTCGGCCAGCCGGTAGACCGCGTGGTAGAGCGAACCCGGCCGCACCTTGACGATGCGGCCCTCGTGGCGGGCAGTCAGTGTCTGGAACATCTCATAGCCGTGCATCGGCCGCTCTTGCAGCAAGGCCAAAACGGAGATACCCAGCGAGGTGAGTTGATATGCCACGAAGCGCTTCGTCCCGTATTCGATGGTCGACTATTCGGCGTGGAGTAATTCGCCACGACGGTACGTATCGATCGCGGCCGGGACAACTCAGGCCGGTTCGGCGACCGCGCCTTCTGGAATGCCTTCGTCGGCGTCGTCGCTGGCCGAGACGCCGACCGCCAAAAGGGCCACCAGCGCGATCAGCACGCCTGCGGTCATGACGATGGACAACGCGAGCTCATCGTTTCCGAGCACGCCCACGACCGGGGCGATCGCGGCGCCGAGACCGAACTGGGCGGCGCCAAGCAGCGCGGCGGCGGTACCCGCGGCGTCGGGATGCCGGGACAGCGCGACCGCAGGCGCATTGGGAATGACCAGGCCCATCGCGGCCAGGACTGCCCATACCGGCACGACGAACGCGACCAGGCCACCGACGTGCGCCGCCGACAGGCCGACGAAGAGCCCACCCGCCAGCAGCGCGGCCGCGAGCGCCCACAGCGTGATCGACTGCGGCGAGAACCGTTTCAACAGGACGACGTTGAACTGCGTAGCGCCGATCAGGGCGACTGCGCCCGCACCGAACACCAACGCGAAGGCTTGCTGATCGAGCCCGTAGGTGCCCTGCAGGACGAACGACGCGCCGGCGATGTAGGCGAACAGACCCGACATGCCAAGCGCGGCGACCAGCACGAGGATGACGAACCGCGTGTCCCGCAGCAACTCCACGTAGGTGGCGGCAATACCGCGCACCCGCAGCGGCCTGCGGTGCGACGGCGGCAGCGTCTCGGGCAGCGCCAGGGCGGCCACCAGAAGCAGCACGCCCGCCAGCACCACAAGGGCGGCGAAGACCCAGTGCCAGGACGCGTGCAGCAGCACGGCCGCACCAAGGGACGGCGCCACCACGGGCGCCACGCCGAGCACCAGCATCAGCCGCGATATCACCGTGGCCGCTGCGGAGTCGGCGAACAGATCGCCCACCACCGCGATCGCCACCACCATGGCCGAAGCCGCGCCGACGCCCTGCAACACGCGTGCGAGTCCGAGCACGATCAGGGTCGGCGCCAGGATGCAGAGCACCGACGCCGCGATGTGCAGCACGATGCCCGCCATCAGCGGCCGCCTGCGGCCGAGCGAGTCGGACAGCGGGCCGACGATCAGCTGGCCAAGCGCCAACCCGGCGAGCGTTCCGGTCAAGGTGAGCTGGATGACCGACGAGGACACCGCCAGGTCGTCGGCGATCTTCGGCAGCGCGGGCAGGTACATGTCGATGGTCAGCGGGCCCAGCGCGACCATCACACCCAGCACCAGGATCATTCGGACGCGACCTGGTGTCTTCACCTCCATAGCGGGCGATGTTGCCATGGAAGTGATTAGCACGCTAAATCAATATTTTCTTCCCAGATCATCTCAGGTGACCGCCGTCACGGGCGGGCACCAAGTGGCCGCCGTCGTTCGTTGGGCAACCGTTAGCCTGAAGGCAGCCGATACCGCACCAAAGGGGAGGCCGCGATGAGCGCCTGGTCCAAGACCAAGAGCCAGCTGCCGGCTACCGTCGACGAGAATCCGAGCGCCGCCGCGCGCATGCTGTCGCAGATCATCGAACGCGGCTCGCGGGTGCAGGGCCCGGCAGTCAGGGCGTACGTCGATCGGTTGCGGGACGGTAATCCGGACGCCACCCCCGCCGAGATCGTCACCAAGCTGGAAAAGCAGTATCTGGCCGCCGTGATGGCAAGCGGCGCGGCCGTCGGATCCGCGGCCGCCGTCCCTGGCATCGGAACGCTCGCGGCGCTGTCGGCGGTGGCTGGTGAGACGGTGGTGTTCCTCGAGGCGACGGCGTTGTTCGTGCTCGCGGAGGCTGAGGTCTACGGCATCCCGGCTGAGCATCGCGAGCGCAGGCGCGCACTCGTGCTGGGCGTGCTGGTCGGCGAGGACAGCAAGCACGCGATCGCCGAACTCATCGGTCCCGGCAGGACCAGGGGTGCGTGGCTGAGTGACGGAGCGGCGACGCTGCCGCTGCCTGCGGTGTCGCAGCTGAATTCGCGGCTGCTGCGCTATTTCGTCAAGCGCTACACGCTCAAGCGCGGGGCCATCATGTTCGGCAAGCTGCTGCCGGTGGGCATCGGCGCTGTCGTCGGCGGTGTCGGCAACCGGTTGATGGGCAAGCGGATCATCGACCACGCCCGCACGGCGTTCGGTCCGCCACCGCCACGGTGGCCGACGAAACTGCACGTGCTGCCATCGCCGCAGGGCTGATGAGGCCCCGAGCGATTAACGCTCTTGGCCCATCGGCGCGCGTTAGCCTTTAGGCGGCGAAGATGCGGGTAAACCGCAGGCTGAAAGGAATAACGGAGGGCAAGCGTCCGTACGGATTCTTGCCGCAAAGAAGGAATCGAGGCGAGTAGCTGCCGTGAGCAGTTCAACATCACCATTCGGACAGAACGAGTGGTTGGTCGAGGAGATGTATCGCAAGTTCCGCGAAGATCCCTCATCAGTCGATCCGAGTTGGCATGAATTTCTGGTTGATTACTCGCCGGAACCAACCACAGGCACCACGAGCAGCGTCGGCGACGGACAGCGTTCCGCGCCCACCGCGCCACCCGAGCCCGGGCCCGCCCCCGCACCGAAGGCCGCCGCGGGCAACGGCGCTCCAGCCAAGGTCGAGGCCGCTCCCGCCAAGGCCGAGCCCGCGCCTGCCGAGAAAGAAGCACCACCGGCCGTTACGCAGCCGCCGGCCGCCAAGACAGACGTGGCGCCCGCCAAACCCAAGGCGGCGGAGGCGAAACCGGCCACGCCCACCGACAGCGGCGACGAAGCACAGTTACTGCGGGGTGCAGCGGCGGCCGTCGTGAAGAACATGTCGGCGTCGCTTGACGTGCCGACCGCGACCAGCGTGCGGGCCATCCCCGCCAAGCTGCTGATCGACAACCGGATCGTCATCAACAACCACCTCAAGCGCACCCGCGGCGGCAAGATCTCGTTCACCCACCTGATCGGTTACGCGATCGTGCAGGCGGTCAAGAAGTTCCCGAACATGAACCGCCATTTCGCCGAGGTGGACGGAAAGCCGAACGCCATCACCCCCGCGCACACGAACCTGGGGCTGGCGATCGACCTGCAGGGCAAGGAGGGCAACCGTCAGCTGGTGGTGGCGGGCATCAAAGGCACCGATGCTCTGCGGTTCGGCCAGTTCATCGCCGCCTACGAGGACATCGTGCGGCGCGCCCGCGACGGCAAGCTCACGGCCGAGGACTTCTCCGGCGTGACGATCTCGCTGACCAACCCGGGCACCATCGGCACCGTGCACTCGGTGCCCCGGCTGATGCGCGGCCAGGGTGCGATCATCGGTGTCGGCGCGATGGAGTACCCCGCCGAGTTCCAGGGTGCCAGCCCGGAGCGCATCGCCGAACTCGGCATCGGCAAGCTGATCACGCTCACCTCCACCTATGACCACCGCATCATCCAGGGCGCGGAGTCGGGTGACTTCCTGCGCACCGTGCACGAGCTGCTGCTGTCCGACGAGTTCTTCGACGAGATCTTCCACGAGCTGGGCATCCCGTACGAGCCGGTGCGGTGGCGCACCGACAATCCCGACTCGATCGTCGACAAGAACGCGCGCGTCATCGAGTTGATCGCGGCGTACCGCAACCGCGGGCACCTGATGGCCGACATCGACCCGTTGCGGCTGGACAAGAGCCGGTTCCGCAATCACCCCGACCTCGATGTGACCACGCACGGCATGACGCTGTGGGACCTGGACCGGGTGTTCAAGGTCAACGGCTTCGCCGGTGCCGAGCACAAGAAGCTGCGCGATGTCCTTGGCCTGCTGCGTGATTCGTACTGCCGCCATGTCGGCGTCGAGTACACCCACATCCTGGAACCCGAGCAGCAGAAGTGGCTCGAGGAACGCGTCGAGGTCAAGCACGAGAAGCCGACGGTCGCGCAGCAGAAGTACATCCTGTCCAAGCTGAATGCCGCCGAAGCGTTCGAGACCTTCCTTCAGACGAAATACGTTGGGCAGAAGCGGTTCTCTCTCGAAGGTGCCGAAACCGTCATCCCGATGATGGACGCCGCGATCGACCAGGCCGCCGAGCACGGCCTCGACGAGGTGGTCATCGGCATGCCGCACCGGGGTCGGCTCAACGTGCTGGCCAACATCGTCGGCAAGCCCTACTCGCAGATCTTCAGCGAGTTCGAGGGCAACCTGAACCCGTCGCAGGCGCACGGCTCCGGCGACGTGAAGTACCACCTCGGCGCCAACGGCACCTACATACAGATGTTCGGCGACAACGACATTGCGGTGTCGCTGGTCGCCAACCCGTCACACCTGGAGGCCGTCGACCCGGTCCTCGAGGGAATCGTCCGGGCAAAGCAGGACGTGCTGGACAAGGGTGACGGACCCGACGGGTTCACGGTCGTGCCGCTGATGCTGCACGGGGATGCGGCATTCGCGGGCCAGGGCGTGGTCGCCGAGACGCTGAACCTGGCACTGCTGCGCGGCTACCGAACGGGCGGCACGATCCACATCGTCGTCAACAACCAGATCGGTTTCACCACTTCGCCTTCCGATGCGAAGTCCTCGGAGTACTGCACCGATGTCGCCAAGATGATCGGTGCGCCGATCTTCCACGTCAACGGCGACGACCCGGAGGCCGCGGTGTGGGTGGCCCGGCTGGCGATGGACTTCCGGCAGAAGTTCAAGAAGGACGTCATCATCGACATGCTGTGCTACCGCCGTCGCGGGCACAACGAAGGTGACGACCCGTCGATGACGCAGCCCGCGATGTACGACGCCATCGACACCAAGCGCGGCGTCCGAAAGACCTACACCGAAGCGCTGATCGGTCGCGGTGACATCTCGATGAAGGAGGCCGAGGACGCCCTGCGCGACTACCAGGGCCAGCTGGAGCAGGTCTTCAACGAGGTTCGTGAGCTGGAGAAGCACGAGATCGAGCCAAGCGAGTCGGTGGAGAGCGACCAGATGCTGCCCAGGGGGATTGACACCTCGGTGGACAAGTCGCTGCTGGCGCGGATCGGCGACGCGCACCTCGCGGCGCCCGACGGCTTCACGGTGCACTCGCGGGTCAAACCGGTGCTGGAGAAGCGCAGGGAGATGGCCTACGAGGGCAAGGTCGACTGGGCGTTCGCCGAACTGCTGGCGCTCGGTTCACTCATCGCGGAAGGCAAGTTGATCCGGTTGTCCGGGCAGGACACCAGGCGCGGCACCTTCACTCAGCGACACTCCGTCGTCATCGACCGCAAGACCGGCGCCGAGTTCACCCCGTTGCAGCTGCTGGCCACCAACGCCGACGGCCAACCGACCGGCGGCAAGTTGATGGTCTACGACTCCGCGCTGTCCGAATACGCCGCGGTGGGCTTCGAATACGGCTACTCGGTCGGCAACCCCGACGCAGTCGTGTTGTGGGAGGCGCAATTCGGCGACTTCGTCAACGGCGCGCAGTCGATCATCGACGAGTTCATCTCCTCCGGCGAGGCCAAGTGGGGCCAGCTGTCCGACGTCGTGCTGCTGCTGCCGCACGGCCATGAGGGTCAGGGTCCCGACCACACGTCGGGCCGCATCGAGCGCTTCCTGCTGCTGTGGGCCGAGGGCTCGATGACCATCGCGGTGCCCTCGACGCCTGCGAACTACTTCCACCTGCTGCGGCGGCACGCGCTGGACGGGATCCACCGTCCGCTGATCGTGTTCACGCCGAAGTCGATGCTGCGCAACAAGGCCGCCGTCAGCGACATCCGCGACTTCACCGAGAAGAAGTTCCAGTCGGTCATGGAGGAGCCGACCTACACCGACGGTGATGGGGATCGCGACAAGGTGCGACGAGTTCTGCTGACCAGCGGCAAGATCTATTACGAGCTGGTGGCGCGCAAGGCCAAGGACAACCGCGAGGACGTGGCGATCGTGCGCATCGAGCAGCTCGCGCCACTGCCAAGGCGGCGGCTGAACGCGACGCTGGACCGCTACCCCAACGCAGAGCAGTTCTTCTGGGTGCAGGAGGAGCCTGCCAACCAAGGTGCGTGGCCGACGTTCGGCCTGTCGATGCCGGAGCTGCTGCCCGAGAAGTTGACGGGGCTCAAGCGGATCTCGCGTCGCGCGATGTCGGCGCCGTCGTCGGGCTCGTCGAAGGTGCACGCAGTCGAGCAGCAGGAGATCATCGACGAGGCGTTCGGCGACTAGCCCGGCACCGCGAGCGTGCGTAGTCTGCACCACGACACGCCGCAAAATGTGGGCATTTTGCGCACCGTCACGCCGGACGAGAGGCCCCTGGATGCGCTACCGGCGGTACCGACTAGCCTCGTTTCGAGTCATTGGACATCGAGGGGTGCGCATATGAAGGGCTTCGACGGGAAGGTCGCCGTCGTAACGGGCGCCGCTTCGGGTATCGGTCAGGCGCTGGCGGTCGAACTCGGGCGCTCAGGTGCCAAGCTGGCGATCAGCGATGTCGACACCGAAGGCCTCGCGGCGACCGAGGCGAAGGTCAACGCCGTCGGCGCGCCGGTAAAGGTCGACCGGCTGGACGTAACCGAGCGCGAGGCGTTTCAGGTGTACGCCGATGCGGTCAAGGCGCACTACGGCACCGTCAACCAGGTCTACAACAACGCGGGCATCGCGTTCACCGGCAGCATCGAGGCCAGCCAGTTCAAGGACATCGAACGAGTGATGGACATCGACTACTGGGGTGTGGTCAACGGCACCAAACTCTTTCTGCCGCACCTGATCGCATCCGGCGACGGACACATCATCAACGTCTCCAGTGTGTTCGGTCTGCTCGCGATACCGGGTCAGGCGGCCTACAACGCGGCCAAGTTCGCGGTGCGCGGTTTCACCGAGGCGCTGCGCCAGGAGATGCTCGTCGCCGGCCATCCGGTGAGGGTGACGTGCGTCCACCCCGGCGGAATCAAGACGGGGATCGCGCGCAACATGCAGACCGTCGAAGGCCTGGACCAGGAGGAGCTGGCGAAGTTCTTCGACAAGAGGCTGGCAAGCACGTCGCCGCAGAAGGCCGCGCACGTGATCCTCGATGGCGTTCGCAGGAACAAGGCGCGGGTGCTGGTCGGCAACGACGCCAAGGCCCTCGACCTGCTTGCCCGCGTGACCGGTTCGGGGTATCAGCGCCTCGTCGCCGCGGTGACGTCACGGCAAGGGCCACCTGCGCAGTAGGCATGACCGATTTCACGCAGAAGGTCGCCGTAGTCACCGGTGCCGGTTCGGGCATCGGACAGGCATTGGCGATCGAACTGGCACATCGTGGGGCGAAACTCGCGATCAGTGACGTCGACACCAAAGGCCTGGCACGAACCGAGGGCGTCGTCCGGACGCTGGGCTCTCCCGTCAGAGCTGACCGTCTCGATGTCACCGAGCGCGAGGCTGTCATCGCATACGCCGACACCATCAAGGCGCACTTCGGTGTCGTCAACCAGATCTACAACATCGCCGGCATCGCCTTCATGGGCGACATCGAGGTCACCGAGTTCAAGGACCTCGAGCGCGTGATGGACGTCGATTTCTGGGGAGTCATCAACGGCACCAAGGCTTTTCTTCCGCACCTGATCGAATCGGGCGACGGTCATGTGGTCAACATGTCCAGCATGTTCGGACTCTTCGCCGTTCAAGGGCAGGCCGCCTACAACTCTGCGAAGTTCGCGGTGCGAGGATTCACCGAAGCCCTCCGTCAGGAGATGGCGGTGGCGGGACACCCGGTGAAGGTGACGTGCGTCCATCCCGGCTACATCAAGACGCCGCTCGTCCAAAACGCCACCTCCGCAGCCGGATTGGATATCAGTGCGCTCGACGCCATTTTTCAGAAGGTGGCGATCACCAGCCCGCAGCGCGCCGCGAAGGTCATCCTGAACGCGGTCGCCAAGAACAAGGCGCGGGTCCTGCCTGGAGCCGACGCCAAACTGTTCGACTTCATCGTGCGGTTGACCGGTGCCGGGTACATGCGGCTGTTCGTTCCGCTGTACAGACGCCTGCTTCCGCCCAGTCGGTAGCGCCCGTCGGCGGCGAGCGTGCACAAAATACCGACATTTCGCGGCGTGTCGGGGAGCAGACACGCACGCTCGCGGGGAGAGGTGACCCCTGTGGCGGCTAGCGACTGGTTGCGCCGAGCGGGTGTTCGGCCAGGTAGCCGTCGGCGACCCGGCCCGGGTCTTTACCGTCGGCCACCTGCCGGCGCATCTGCACCAGCGCCGCGGTGTCCAGGACGCCTGCCACCTCGTTGAGCGCGAGCACCTGCATTTCGGACAACTCGTTGCGGCGGTAAAGGGGCACGACGTTCTCCGCGCGGATCAACGCCGTACGGTCCGTCAGCACCACCGCGTCGACCGGGATGTCCGGGTCGGCCGTCGACGTCCATGCCGCGTTCACCTGCCCGGCCCGTAGCGCCTCGAACAGCGTTCCGCTGTCGGGGTATTCACGCGCCTTCACCGCGCACGGCCCGACCGCGGCCGGCCGAGGCACACCCGCGACCTGCCCGAGCTTGAGCCGGTCGCAATTGCGGACCGCCGCCGTGATGTCCCGTCCACCCCAGGCGTCGGTGGTCGCTCCGGTGACCGCGAGCGCCGGCTTGTCCTCCGCCGCTTCGGTGTAGTCGCCTGCGGTCACGCCTTCGGGCAGCGACGACACCATGTCGCGGTACACCTGGGCGGCGGCGCGGGCCGACATCCCCGGCGCGAACTTGTCCAGAAGTCGCCCAGTGAAGCCCGGCACCACCGAGATCGCCCCCGAGTCCAGCCCGGCCAACGGGTCGGGCGTCGACTCGACGTGCGCGGCCGTGCCGTAGCTCCGCAGCGCCGACGCGTACAGGTTGGCCAGCACCATGGATTCCGCGTCGCCGCGGGCTCCGACGGCAATGGATCGGCCTTCGCTCGTGCCATGGCCGCACCCCGCGATCAGCAGCATCACCAGCGCGACGGCGAACCGACGGGCGCGCATCGCCGCGATCAGACGTCCGCGGCCGCCGCGACCGCCTTGGCCACCGCGGGCCCGACGCGCGGGTCCAGCGGGCTCGGAACGATGTACTCGGGTGCGAGGTCGTCGCCAACCACCGCGAAGATCGCCTCGGCCGCGGCCACCTTCATCTCCTCGGTGATGCGGCAGGCACCGGCGTCCAACGCGCCGCGGAACACGCCAGGGAACGCGAGCACGTTGTTGATCTGGTTCAGGAAGTCGCTACGGCCGGTCGCAACCACGGCGGCGTGTTTGGCGGCGAGCTCCGGATGGATCTCCGGGTCGGGGTTGGACAGCGCGAACACGATGCCGTTGGGAGCCATCGTCGCGATCAGCTCTTCGGGCACTATTCCGCCGGACAGCCCGAGGAACATGTCGGCGCCCTTCAACGCCTCGACCATTCCGCCGGAAAGACCGTCTGGGTTGGTCCGCCGCGCCAGATCGAACTTCACCGGGGTCAGATCGTCACGCTGCGGATGCAGGATGCCGCGCGAGTCCAGCACCGTCATGTCCGAAACACCAGCCGCCAGAAGGATGTTCGCGCACGCCATGCCTGCGGCGCCGACGCCCGAGATCACCACGCGCAGCGACGCGAAGTCACGGTCGAGCACCTTGGTCGCGCCCATCATCGCCGCGAGCACGACGATCGCGGTGCCGTGCTGGTCGTCGTGCATCACCGGGCAGTCGAGTGCCTCGATCAGACGCCGCTCGATCTCGAAGCAGCGCGGCGCCGAGATGTCTTCGAGGTTGACGGCGCCGAACGTCGGCCGTAGCCGCACCAGGGTCTCGACGATCTCGTCGGGGTCCTTGGTGTCGAGCACGATCGGGATCGCGTCCAGATCGCCGTACGCCTTGAACAGCCCGCACTTGCCCTCCATCACGGGCAACGACGCGGCCGCGCCGATGTCACCGAGGCCCAGCACCGCGCTGCCATCGCTGACGACGGCGACCAGCCGGCTCGCCCAGGTATAGCGGGCGGCCAGCGTCTGGTCCGCGGCGATCGCCCTGCTGATCTGAGCCACGCCAGGCGTGTAGGCGATCGAAAGGGCGCGCTGGGTGTCCAACGGGGTCTTCAGTTCGACGGAGAGCTTGCCCGCTATATGGGCATCGAAGATCTCCTCGTCAGTGACGATGATCTGCGGGTTTTCTGACTTCTCCGGCACGCGCCCCAGATTAACGACGAACTGGTAGGTAACCTAATCGACTCTCATGCGGACGAGAGGACCACCAGCAGCAGCGTTAGATCAAGCCGAGTTCGGTGACCGCCTTGCGCTCGTCCGCCAGTTCGGCCGTCGACTTGTCGATCCTGCCGCGGGAGAACTCGTCGATCTCCAGCCCCTGCACGATCGTCCAGTCGCCGCCCTTGGTGGTCACCGGGAACGACGAGATCAGGCCCTCCGGCACGTCGTAGCTTCCGTCTGAGACGACGGCCATCGACACCCAGTCGTCCTTCGGGGTGCCCAGCAGCCAGTCGCGGGCGGCATCGGTGGTCGCCGACGCGGCCGACGCGGCCGAGGAGGCCCCGCGGGCGTCGATGATCGCCGCACCGCGCTTGGCCACCGTCGGGATGAAGTCGTTCTCGATCCAGTCCTGGTCGTTGACGACCTCCGCGGCGTTCTCTCCGCCGACCTCGGCGTGGAACACATCGGGGTACTGGGTGGCCGAGTGGTTGCCCCAGATCGTCATCTTCTTGATGTCGGTGACCTTGGCGCCGGTCTTGCGGGCCAGCTGCGAGATGGCCCGGTTGTGGTCGAGGCGCGTCAGCGCGGAGAACCGCTCGGCCGGAATATCGGGCGCGTTCGACTTCGCGATCAGCGCGTTGGTGTTGGCGGGATTGCCGGTAACGCCGATGCGCACGTCGTCGGCTGCGACATCGTTCAGCGCCTTGCCCTGGGCCGTGAAGATCGCGCCGTTGGCCTCGAGCAGATCACCGCGCTCCATGCCCGGGCCGCGTGGGCGGGCGCCGACGAGCAGGGCCAGGTTCACACCATCGAAGATCTTGGTCGCGTCCGCGCCGATCTCGACACCGGCGAGCAGGGGGAACGCGCAGTCGTCGAGCTCCATAACGACACCCTCGAGCGCCTTCAGTGCCGGCTCGATCTCGAGCAGACGGAGCTCGACCGGGCGGTCCGGGCCCAGCAACGAGCCGCTGGCCAAGCGGAACAGCAGGCTGTAGCCGATCTGGCCGGCGGCTCCGGTGATCGCGACCTTGAGGGGAGAAGTGCTCACGTCGAAGGCTCCTTGGGAAGACAATGGTCCGCGACGAAACTAGCGCACCGAGATCACTCGACGAGAGGCGGCCAACATGACAACGGTCGACGTGCCGACCGCCGTGCACATAGGCGCCGACGAGCTTCCTAATCGTCGACATCGGCGATGGCTCGAAGCTCAAGGTCATTCAGGTCAAGGGTTCCAGATGTACGGCGCCAACCTGAACTTGGATGCCGACGGCAACGTCGACAGCGTGGTGGACGGCGCCATCACCCTGGCGGCCTACTACATGCTCTGCGAGGCCGAAGGCCTGCCAAGGCCGAACGTCCTGGTCGGCTGACGATGTCCAGCGGTACGGCCGCGGTCGACCTGGCCAGCCCCGACGCCTTCGTCGACGGTGCGCCGCATGAGGCACTGGCCGTGCTGCGGCGCACCGACCCGGTCCATTGGCAGCCGATGGACGGTGAACCGGGATTCTGGGCGGTGCTGCGTCACGCCGACGTCGCCCATGTCGCCCGCCACACCGAGATCTTCTCGGCCAGCGAGGGCGGCATCGTCGTCGAGGACATGGGGCCGGAGAACTTGGCGATGATGCGGAACATGCTGTTGGCGATGGACCCGCCCGTCCACACCAAACACCGCGGCCCCTTGTCCCAGCATTTCCGGGCGCGTGTGATCGGCGCGATCGAGGATCGGGTGCGCGACATCTGCCGCGTCATCATGGCCGAGGCGAAGGAACGAGGCGACGTCGAATTCGTCCACCAGGTCGCGTCACCGCTGCCGACGCGGGTGATCGGGGAGCTGTTCGGCCTGCCACCACAGGACTGGGACCACATCCATGAGCTCGCTGAACGCAACACCTCGAGTCAGGACCCGGACCTCGCCACCGGAACCGTCGACGACGCGTTCGACTCCACCATCGAAATGGCGATGTATGCGATCGAGCTCGCCGCCAACCGCCGAAGCGGTGCGCGCACGGACGATCTGACGAGCGCGATCCTCGAGGCCGACTTCGGTGGTGAGCCGATGAGCGACATCGAATTCGGCAGTTTCTTCGTACAGCTGGTCACCGCGGGCAACGACACAACCAAGGGGATGCTCGGGTCCGGGTTGCTCACGCTGGTGTCGCATCCCGATCAGCTCGCCGAGCTGCGGGCGGACCATTCGCTCATTCCCGGGGCGGTCGAGGAAATCATCCGCTACGCCAACCCGCTGCATTATTTCCGTCGCACCGCGTTGGTCGACGTCGAGTTGGCGGGGACGGCCATCGCGGCCGGCGACAAGGTGGCGATGTATTACACGTCGGCCAACAGGGATGAAGAGGTGTTCAGTGAGCCACAGAGATTCGACATCCATCGGCATCCGAACCCGCATCTGTCGTTCGGCATCGGCAGTCATTTCTGCCTGGGCGTCCACCTGGCCCGGCTGGAAGGCAAAGTGTTCTTCGAGGAACTGCTCGATTCGTTCGCCGGGATCGAACTGACCGGCGAACCCGTACGGATCCGGTCCAATCTGAACAACACGCTCAAGCGACTCCCGGTCCGGCTGTCCGCCTGAGATCTGGAGTCCGATCCCAGGCACGACGCGTAACATTGATCGCCGCTGGTGTTTGCGTTGCGGGAGGTGAGACATGCCGTCGTTTCGTAGCGCAATACCCACCGCGCTGCGCCCCACCCGGCCCAAGCACACCCATGCCGACGCGAGGTCCATCCATGTTCCGGTCGCACGGGCGATGGTGGACTGCGGCGTCTACGCCGACGGACGACGACTGCCAGGCAAGTACACCCACGCCGCAGCGCTGAACAAGGTCCGCGAACTGGAGAAGGAAGGCACGGAGGCGTTCGTCTGGATCGGGCTGCACGAGCCCGACGAGCACCAGATGCAGGCCGTCGCCGACGTGTTCGGCCTGCACGAACTGGCCGTCGAGGACGCAGTGCACGCGCATCAGCGGCCGAAGCTCGAGCGGTACGACAAGACGCTGTTCCTGGTGCTCAAGACGGTGAACTACGTCGAGCACGAGTCGGTGGCCAAGGCCAGGGAGATCGTCGACACCGGCGAGATCTTCATCTTCGTCGGCGCTGACTTCGTGGTGACGGTTCGCCATGGCGAGCACGGCGAGCTGGCCGGGGTGCGCAAGCACTTCGACGCCTCACCCGCGCTGCTCAAGCTGGGCCCGTACGCGGTCATGCACGCGATCGCCGACCATGTGGTCGACGACTACCTCGACGTCACCGACCTGATCGAGACCGACATCGACGCGATGGAAGAAGACGTCTTCTCGCCGTTGACGCACACCAACATCGAGTGCATCTACCTGCTCAAGCGGGAGGTCGTCGAGCTGCGCCGCGCGGTCGGCCCGTTGACGCTGGCGCTGCAGCGCATCGGCACCGACCACAACGACCTGATCTCGATCGAGGTGCGCCGGTACATGCGCGACGTGCTCGACCACAACATCCAGGCCGCCGACCGGATCACCAGCTACGACGAGATGCTCAGCTCGCTGGTGCAGGCCGCTCTCGGCAAGGTCGCCATGCAGCAGAACGTCGACATGCGCAAGATCTCGGCGTGGGTGGCCATCGCCGCCGTCCCGACCGCGCTGGCGGGCATCTACGGGATGAACTTCGACCACATGCCCGAGCTCGCAGTGGACGTGGGGTTATCCGGCGGTGCTGACGGTGATGTTCTGCGTCTGCTTGCTGCTCTACCGCACGTTCCGCCGCAACGACTGGCTCTGATTCCGCGAAACGGAATTCCGCCAGGCCGGCTCTCGCACTTTCTCTGCTAAGAACACGCGACAAAATAATCTAGGTTTTCGCTGCCGCACTGGCTACGGTTGTGATCATGACCGGCATGGCGGGAGTCGCGGACTCGGCGGCGTCGAGGTACGCGGCGCTGCGTCCGCACCTGGATGAGCGGCAGCGGCGTCTGCTGTTGGGGGTGGAGGCGCAACGGCTCGGGCGGGGTGGAATCAAGGCGATCGCCGAGGCGACCGGCGTTCATCCCGACACCGTCGCGCGGGGAGTGCGGGAGCTCGACGGGTTGCCGGAGCCGGCGGCGAGGGTGCGTGCACCCGGCGGTGGCCGCAAGAAGCTGACCGAGTCCGATCCGGAGCTGATGTCCGAGCTAAAAGCGTTGGTGGATCCGCAGACTCGTGGTGATCCGATGTCGCCGTTGGTGTGGACCACGAAGTCGACGCGGAACCTGGCCGGCGCGCTGACCGCGGCGGGGCATCGGGTCTCCGACCGGACAGTGGCGCGGATGCTGCGGGCGATGGGGTTCAGCCTGCAAGCCAACGCCAAGGTCATCGAGGGCCGCCAGCACGAGGACCGTGATGCCCAGTTCGACTACCTCAACAGGTGCGTCGGCGAGCACATCGGCGCCGGTCAGCCGGTGATCTCGGTCGACACCGAGAAGAAGGAACTGGTCGGCGAGTTCAAGAACGGGGGCGCGTGAGTACCAGCCCCAGGGCTCACCGGTGCCGACGAACGTCCACGACTTCATGGACAAGGAACTCGGCAAAGCGATCCCCTACGGCGTCTACGACGTCTCGACCAACACCGGCTGGGTGTCGGTGGGCACCGACCACGACACCTCCGCGTTCGCCGTGGCGACGCTGCGCCGCTGGTGGGACACCATCGGGCGCCGCCGCTACCCGCATGCCGATCGGCTGCTGATCTGCGCCGACGGCGGCGGCTCCAACGGCTACCGGGTCCGCGCCTGGAAGGTCGAGCTGGCCGCGCTCGCCGCCGAGACCGGGCTGGCCATCACCGTCTGCCACCTGCCCCCGGGCACCAGCAAATGGAACAAAATCGAACACCGGCTGTTCTCCCAGATCACCATGAACTGGCGCGGACGACCACTGAAGAGCCACCGGATGATCGTCGACCTGATCGGCAACACGACAACGACGACCGGGCTCACCGTCCATTGTGTCCTCGACACCGATCAGTACCCCACCGGCATCACCTACACGGCCAAAGACGTTGACACCCTGCCGATCACACGCCACGAGTTCCACGGCGAGTGGAACTACACCGTCGAGCCGACACGCCCGAAGACCACCTAGATTATTTTGTCGCGCATCCTAATCCGAAAATGAACGTGAGTTGGATGTGGAGTCCGCACGTCGGTGTGGCGGTGCGGTGACGGTCAGGCTGCCGGGGTCAGGGTGACGGTGTAGCCGAGGGCTTCGAGTTGGCGGATGTGGTTGTGTTTCTTGGCGTCTGGGTTGAGGTGTTTGGTGAAGTGATCGGCACCGAGGTCGGTGAAGCGGGTGTCTTCGTCGGCTAGGAGGTGCCAGACGATGACCAGGATGGAGCGTCCGACGGCGACGATTGCGCGTTTGGTGCCGCGCCGTCGGGCGATGCGCCGGTAGCGTTCGCCCAGGAAGGTGTCGGTGCGGCCGGCGACGACAGCGGCCTCGCCTAGGACACGGGCCAGGTAGCGGTTACCGTGGCCGGTCGAGCCGTTGCCCTTGGCCTTGCCGGCCGAGGACTTGATGCCCGGGGAAAACTTCGCCCACGAACAGAGGTGCCCTGCGGTAGGGAAGCGCGACATGTCGTTGCCGATCTCGGCGAGGATGGTCGCTGCGGTGAGGGGCCCGATGCCGGGGATCTCATCCAGGCGTGCCGCCGCTGCGGCGAAAGGGGCCAGCTTGGCCTCGATCTGTTCGTCGACGGCGGCGATGTCGACATCGACTCCGTCGATACGGGCCAGCATCCGCGCCAGCAGGAACCCGTGGTGGTCGTCGAAGTGGCCGTTGAACGCTTCCTCGAGCCGGTCGATCTTGGTCCGCATCCGCGAGCGCGCCAGCTGAGCGAGGATTTTCGGGTCCCGCTCGCCGGCGATCAACGCAGTCATCATCGCCCGCCCGGAGACCCCGAAGACGTCGGAGGCGACCACGGAGAGCTTGATACAGGCGTCTTCGAGGAGTTTCTCCACGCGGTTCTTCTCCGCGGTACGCACACCGACCAGATCGATGCGGTAGCGGGTCAGGTCCCGTAACCGGCGGATCGCCGGAGGCGGCACGAAACTTGGTCGCAGCATTTGACGTTCGGCCAGCTTGCACAACCACACCGCGTCGAGCACATCGGTGTTGGGTCGCCCCGGCAGGTGTTTGACGTCGCGGGCGTTGACCAGCCACGGATCCAGCCCGTGCGCTTCGAGCAGGTAAAACACCGGTTTCCAGTAATCCAGGTGGCTTCCATCACCACCTGCTCGATGCCCGAGGAAACCAGGTGATTGGCCAGCTCGGTCAACGACCGGGTCATCGTTGAATGCGTCGACACCTCCTGCAGGCGCCTGCGGCGCGGGCCCGGCACCCGCACACAACACACCAGCTCTGCCTTGCCGATATCCAGGGCCGCGACCCTGGCAATGATCTGTTCGCAGTCCTGAGACTCGGCCAGCATCTTCTACCTCCCCGCTGTCCCACCGATAGGGCGTGATCGCCCCGTGGAGACGCACGGGCGCAGCAGAAACTAATCCGCGTGCTCGCACCAAACATCAACGGCGGCAACAATGAAGGGCCCGAAACGCGACTCCACCGCCCGGCTGGAATCCGGCCTGGAAGGACCATGCAGCGACGGCGTCGCAAGGCGACCACCAACCCATTTTCAACCCCGAATGGGCGACCCACGGTCACATCGGCTGGAATTCCGTTTCGCGGAGAGCTAGCTCGGCGCCGACGCGGGCCGCGTCGGGTCGAGCACATCGACGCCGTCCTGTCCCCACGCCTCCCGCATCGCCTCGGCACCCTTGAGCCGCACCCACGCCGCCTCGGTCGCGGTGATCGGGATTGCCGACAGCACGGCGACCGGATCGCGGGGTTCGGGCAGCGCGACATCGCCGATTTCACTGGGGCCCAACAGGAAAGCGGTAAACGGAGCACTGGCCCATAGCGGGGAGCCGAGGTCGACCAGCGCGTCGACGGCCAGCACCAGTCCCTCCACGGCCGGTGCCGCGGCCAGCACGGCCACGCTGCGGGCGAGGCCCGCAGGAGATGCGCCGCGCAGCGCGACCATCACCTCCGCGCGCGGACCGCGCACCGGATCGGCGGCGGCTTCGGCCGGATCGGTCATCGGGTGGCGCGAACAGCCAAGGGACACATGGTGGATGACGCCGTCGCCGTCCGGGCCGAACCGCAGGATCTCGAAGGGCTCGGCGCCGAGGAACGTCACGCCCGCGGCATCGGGTTCGCCGTTGATCCCCGCGACGGCGAAGTGCGCGCACAACGCAGCGCGGACCTCCGCCAGGACATCGGTCACTCGGCGGGCGGTGCGATCTGTTGTTCGGTCGGGGCGCTCTCCGGTGCGGCCTCTGCTTCACGCGGGGTGGCGCCTGCGGGCGGAATGCTGAGGTTGGCCCCGGTGTCGCCGTCGAAGATCATCAGCTTCGTGGTGTCGAACGCCAACTCCACCGTTTGCCCCGGCGTCACCTTCGACTCGGTGGAAACCCTTGCCACGAACTCGTTTTCGCCGACACCGGACTCGGCGGCCAGCTCTGCCAGCTGCGCGGCCTGGGCACCCGCACCCTCGGTCTTGAAATGCACGTACTTGTCGGCGCCGAGTGATTCGACGAAGTCGACCGTCACCTGGAATGTCAGTGCCCGGATGCGCGCATACGTGTCGATCAGCGAGGCGTCCTCGATGTGCTCGGGCCGGATGCCGACGATCACGTTGTTCGGCCTGTTGTGCTGTGCCAGCACGTCGTGCACCTCTTGGGTGAGCGTGACCTCGCCGAAGGGCAGGCTGACGCCGACATCGGTCATCGTCGCAGGGAAGAAGTTCATCGCGGGCGAGCCGATGAATCCGGCGACGAACAGGTTCGCCGGCCTGGCGTACAGCTCCTCCGGCGTGCCGATCTGCTGGGCCACCCCCGCCCTCATCACGACGACGCGGTCGCCCAGCGTCATGGCCTCGGTCTGGTCGTGTGTCACGTAGACCGTGGTGGTGCGCAACCGCTTCTGCAGACGCGCGATCTCCGCGCGCATCTGCACGCGCAGCTTGGCGTCGAGGTTGGACAGCGGCTCGTCCATCAGGAACGCCTTGGGGTTACGCACGATCGCGCGGCCCATCGCGACCCGCTGACGCTGACCGCCCGACAGCTGGGCTGGCTTGCGGTCCAGAAGTTCGGTCAGGTCGAGGATCTTCGCGGTTTCGTCGACCTTCGCGGCGACTTCGGCCTTCTTCATCTTCGCCAAGGTCAACGGGAAGGCGATGTTCTGGCGCACGGTCATGTGCGGGTAAAGCGCGTAGGACTGGAACACCATCGCGATGTCGCGATCCTTGGGCGCCTTGTCGTTGACCCGCTCGCCGCCGATCCGGAGTTCACCGGACGAGATCTCCTCCAGCCCCGCAATCATGTTGAGCGTGGTGGACTTTCCGCACCCGGACGGGCCGACCAGGATGATGAACTCGCCGTCGGCGATGGTCATCGACAGATCCTTCACGGCCGTGGCGCCGTCGGGGTAACTCTTCGTCACCCGGTCCAACACAATCTCGGCCATCGACCTACCCCTTCACCGCACCGGACGTCAATCCAGCGACGATCCGTCGTTGGAAGATTAGAACAAAGATGATGATCGGAACCGTGATCACCATGGCGCCTGCCGCGATCGATCCGGTCGGCTCCTCGAATTGTGAACTGCCAGTGAAGTTCGCGATCGCAACCGGCGCGGTGATCGCGCGCTGGGTGGCCGTCAACGACAATGCGAGCAGCAGGTCGTTCCAGGCGAAGATGAACACCAGGATGGCCGCGGTGACGATGCCCGGCGCCGCCAGCGGGGCGATCACCTTGCGGAACGCCTGCGCCGGTGTGGCGCCGTCCATCTTGGCCGCCTTCTCCAAATCCCATGGGATCTCCCGGAAGAACGCCGACAGCGTGTAGATGGCCAGCGGCAGCGCGAACGTGATGTACGGGATGATCAGGCCGGGCCAGGTGTCGAACAGGCCGATGGTGCGCCACATATTGAATATCGGTGTCACCAACGAGATCTGCGGGAACATCGCGATCAGCAGCGCGACACCCACCAGCACTCGCTTACCCGGGAACACGAGCCGGGCCACCGCATAGGCCGCCATCCCACCGACGACGACGGCGATCACCGTGGTGATCAGCCCGATGCCGATGGAGTTGATCAGCGCCGAACTGAACGCGTTACCGGAGAAGATGCCCTTGTAGTTCTCGAACGTGATCTGAGTCGGAATCAGCTTGCCGTCCTTGACCGTTGAGGTCGGCTTCAGCGACAGCGAGAGGATCCACAGCACGGGGAACAGCGCGTAGAGCACCACGATGACGTTGACGACGGTCCACCCCGTCGCGCGGCCGGCGCCGACCCGCTCGGCCATGTCAGCGCCTCTCCTCGTCGGATCCAGGGGCCGATGCGCCGAAGATCGTGATGTAGATGAACGCGATCACCGCCACGGACAGGAAGATCAGCACGCTGATCGCCGACCCCAGACCCAGATTGAAGGCCTTGAAAAGGTTGTCGTAGCCAAGGATCGACACCGAACCGGTGTTGTTCGCGCCACCGGTGAGGACGTAGATGTTGTCGAAGATGCGGAACGCGTCGAGCGTGCGGAACAGCAGCGCCACCAGGATCGCCGGCTTCATCAGCGGCAGAATGACTTTGAACAGCCGCCTCCATGCGCCCGCTCCGTCGACCTGGGCGGCGTTGAGCAGATCCTGCGGCACCAGCGCCAGCCCGGCGAGCAGCAGCAGCGCCATGAACGGCGTTGTCTTCCACACCTCGGCGAGGACCACGATCGCCAGCGACGGGAGCTGTTCGGTCAGCGGCGCGCTGCCCTGCGGCAGCAGGTTGGCCAGATAGCCGGTGCCCGGCGTCCACGCGTAGTACCAGCTGTACGAGGCGGCGACGGTGACGATGCCGTACGGAATCAGGATCGCGGTGCGCACGACGCCCTTGCCGAAGATGGTTCGGTGCATCACCAGCGCCAGCGCCAGCCCGAGCACGAACTCGATGGTCACCGAGACGACGGTGATCGCCAGCGTAACGACGAACGCCGTCCACCAATACCGGTCGGTGAGCACGGTCTGGTAGTTGGACAGCCCGACGAAGGCGGTGTCGCCGGGCGCCGCGAGGTTGTAGCGCTGCAGGCTCAGCCACACCGCGTAGCCGATCGGGTATGCGGTGACGGCGAGCATCAGAATCACCGCGGGCGTGATCAGCAGGTAGGCCAGCCGACGGTCGGACTTGCGGTCATCGCCGATGCCGCGTGGCGCTGCGGCCGAGGTTTCGGGTGTCTGCACGGTGGCCGTCACGGGATCAGCCCCTTACCGTCGATGGCCTTCTGGACCGCATCGGTCAACTTGTCGGCCGTCTTCTCCGGGTCGATACCGGTGATCGGCGCGAGCGTCGCCGAGATTCGCGTGGACACCGCCTGGTAGACGGGCGTGGCCGGGCGGACCGCTGCGTCGGTGAGCTGGTCGCGGATGATGGCGTACTGCGGGTACTTGGCCTGAAATGCCGGGTCGTCGTACAGCGAGGTGCGCACCGCGGGCAGGCCACCCTCGACCGACGTGTACCGCTGGTTCTCGACGTTGCGCAGGCATCGGATGGCCTCGAACGCCTCGGCCCGGTGCTGGGTGGTGCGGGCCACCGCCAGGTTGAGGCCACCCAGCGTCACCTTGGCCTGCTCGCCGGGCACCACACCCGGATACGGCGCGAACCCGAACACCTTCTTGCTGGCGTCGTAGGCGGTCTCGAACTGCTCGTCGGTCGGCGAGAACGTGCCGACGTCGTTGATGCTGCCCGCCAACGCTGGGTCCTTGTCCAGCGGAAGGAAACTCACGCCGCCCTTGACCGCGTTCTCCAGCATCGAGGGCAACACGAACGGCCAGTTGACCTCGAGCGCGGCGTTGCCCTGTTCGAGCGCCAGTCGCGCGGTGCCCTCGTCGGTCTGGGTGATCGACGGGTCCGCGCCCGGTGCGGTGGCAACGGCCTTCATGATCTGCAGCGCCTTGACAGTGGCCGCGCGGTGCTCGGGGGTGTCGGTCAGCGTCACGGTCTTGCCGTCATCGGAGAGCACCTGACCGCCGCCACTCTCCAGTAGCGTGTTGAACCACACCACCAGACCCTCGTACTGCTTGGCCTGCAGCGCGATCCAGCTCGGTTTGCCCTCGCGTGCAGTCGGGTCGCCTCGGCCACCATGCCGTCCCATGTGCTCGGTGGCTTCTGCATCAAATCGGCTCGGTACCAAAGCAATTGGGTGTTCGTCGTGATCGGCGCGGCGTACAGCTTGTCCTGCCATTTCGCCGTTTCCAGCGGGCCGGGCAAGGTGTTGGTGGTCGCGTCGGCTTCCGCCTGGCCTGACGGATCGTCGGAAAGCGGCAACGCCCAGCCCGCCTCGGCGAACTCGGCCGTCCACACGACGTCGAGGGCCATCAGGTCGAGGGTCTTGTCGTTACCGGTCAGCCGCCGGGCCAGTTGCAGGCGCTGCGCGTCAGCCTCTTTCGGCAAGCTGATCTGTCGGATGGTGAACCGGCCGCCGAGTTCTTCGTTGCACCGCTTGGATACAGCGGTGAACGTCGCCATCTCGCTGGCAGGGGTGTAGTAGTTGATGACGAGTCCGCCGCCGCCCGAACCGCAGGCCGTCACGACGGATGCCGTCGTCACGGCGGCCAACGCCGCAGCACACAGCCGACGTGCGCGCACCACCCGCCTCCCGTCCGCGGGGAATCTCCCGCGCCAGAACCGTAGAGCCACCTGTGCGTGATTTGCAACACTTCACGGCGGCGCGTCGGCCGCCGCAGCACGATCGTGACCTGCGGTCTATTTGCCCACCGCGGGCGCGACGGCAGCGGCGTTCCCGGGAGTTAGATGCTCAACCGCGCCAGCAGATCCCGGCCCTTCTCGGCGCCCGCGGGTCGCACAACACGTCATAGCGGCCGGCGACCAGTTGCATCGTGGAGCTGAAATCTCTTGTGCCGCGGGCCATCGCGTACGGGACCGCAGACGTGATCAGACCGAAGAAGACACCCGCGACCAGCCCGGTGATCAGCGCACCCCACGGACTGGGGCTGAAGAAGCCCAGGATCAGGCCGATGAAAAGGCCCAGCCAGGCGCCGGTGAGGACGCCACCGCCGAGCACCTTGGGCCAGGTCAACCGCCCGGTCACCCGCTCGACCTGCATCAGGTCGACGCCGACGATCGTCACCTGCTGGACGGGGAACTCTTGGTCAGACAGGTAGTCGACCGCACGCTGAGCCTCGGCATAGGTCGGATACGAGCCGATCGGCCATCCCTTCGGCGGGGTGGGTAGGGCGGCCGGTCGACCGCGCGCCGGGGATGTCGGCGCGCCGGGGGTAACGCCGGGATTCTGTCCAGGCTGGAAGGGACTGGTCATCGATCCTCATTCTCCTATGTTCGCGCCGCGAGTGAACCCGGCCTGTGAAGCTAAACGCGCAAACGTCGGCGTTGGTGCCCCGAGCCGACCATCGCCACGGGTACCAGCACATACGCTAGGTTGATCAGCATGACAAATCCGGGCGGGGACTCCTCCGAAACGCCAGCATCCGACTCCGGCTCAGGGGCTTCGGAGCCGTCATCGGCTGCCTACGAATCGCCTCCGATCGAGCAGTCACAGCCCCAGTCTGACGCGGTCGACCAATCACAGACGCAGGTTGCGCCCACCGAGCAGTTCACGCCTCCCGGGTACACGCCTCCGTCGTCCGGCTATGAAGCACCGCCGAGCTATCAGCCACCCACCGACTATCAGCAGCCCGGTTATGCACCCCCCGCCTACCCGCCGCCCCCGCCTGCCTATCCGTCGCCGCCGACCTATCCGGCGCCGAGCGCCCAGCAGCAGAGCTACCCGCCGCCGTACTCCGACCCGTCCGCCTACGGCCAGCAGCCCGGTTTCGGCGCCCCGTCCTACCCCCCGCCGCCGCCACCGCAATACGGCGGCGCGCCTGGCTATCCGCCACCGCCGTCGTCGTATCCCGCGGCCGGGTACCCCGGTGGCTACTCGGGCGGCTACGGGCAGCCGCAGCCCGAAACCAACCAGTTCGCGATCTGGTCGCTGGTGTCCTCGCTGATCGGCATCCTGTGCGGCATCGGTTCGATCGTCGGGATCGTGCTCGGCGTGCTGGCCCTGAACCAGATCAAGGAGAACCGTCAGGGTGGCCACGGGCTTGCGGTGGCGGGCATCGCCGTCGGCGTCGCGTCGCTGATCATCAGCATCATCTGGTACGCCTTCGCCTTCAGCACCTGACGTGACCTACCCGCCCGAGCAGCCGTTCCGCGGCGCCGAGTACCCGCCTCTGGAACAGTCCGCACCGCAGGCGGACCCGTACGCGCCGGTGGATTACCCCACGAGTTATCCACCCTTGCCGCCGCCGGTCTACCCCCAGCCCGCCTATCTCGGGTACAACCCGTATGACCCGTTCCGCCCGGCCAAGCCGCCCGGCACCAACGGCAAGGCCATCGCGGCGTTGGTCACCGCACTCGGCGGCCTGATGTTCTGCGGGCTGCCCTCTCTCGCGGGCCTTGTCCTCGGCCCCATCGCGATGCGCGAGTGCAGGCGAACCGGCCAGGACGGCTTCGGAATCGCGTTGGCCGGAACCATCATCGGCGGCGTGGTGACCGCGCTGTGGGGGCTTTACCTGATTGTCATGGTGGGCATCGCCGCCAGCGGATTCCATTGGGCGCCATAGGCTTTCGGGCCTAGCCCGGAGGCTGGAACCGCTTCGCCCCCACGGGTCATGCCTGCGGCGCGGCCCTTGCCCGCGATCACCAGCGCCATCTTGCGGCTGGCCTCGTCGATCATCTCGTCGCCGAGCATCACTGCACCGCGCGCCCCGCCTGCGACGGGAGGTGTGCCATTCGTAGGCCTCGAGGATCAGCTCGGCGTGGTCGTAGGACTCCTGGCGCGGGCTGAAAATCTCGTTGCCCGCGGCGATCTGGTCTGGATGCAGTACCCACTTGCCGTCGTAGCCGAGCGCCGCCGACCGGCCAGCCACCCGCCGGAACGCGTCGACGTCGCGCACCTTCAGATACGGCCCGTCGATGGCGAGGACGCCGTGGGCGCGTGCGGCGATCAGGATGCGCATCAGCACGTGGTGATGCGCGTCGCCGACGTCGTAGCCCTCCGGTTGTTCGCCGACCTCGAGGGTGCGCATGTTGAGACTGGCCGCCATGTCCGCGGGGCCCAGCACCAGTGCCTGCACGCGCGGCCCCGCCGCGATCGCGTCGATGTTGGTCAGTCCCTGCGCATTCTCGATCTGCGCCTCGATGCCGATCCGGCCGACGGGCAGGCCGTGTGTGGTCTCCAACTGGCTCAGCAACAGGTCGAGCGCGTGGATGTGCGAGGCGTCCGTCACCTTCGGCAGCACGATCAGATCGAGTGCGGCGCCCGCGGCGGACACCACGTCGATCACGTCGGCGTAGGTCCACGGCGTCGTCCAGTCGTTGACGCGGACACCGCGCAGTTGATCCGACCAGCCCGGCTCGGCCAGCGCCGTCGCCGCCTGGGCGCGCGCCTCGGCTTTGGCGTCCGGGGCGACGGCGTCCTCGAGGTCGAGGAACACCTCGTCGGCGGGTAGCCCCTTGGCCTTCTCGATCATCTTGGCGCTGCTGCCAGGAACAGAGAGGATGGTTCGGCGGGGTCGATACCGGTTTTCCACAACCACACTCTCTACCCTTTGAGTCATGGTGGCGGTGAACAGGGTCTACGCGGCCCGGCTCGCGGGGATGGTGGTGTTGGGCCCCGACGGCGAGTCCATCGGCCGCGTCCGCGACGTGGTGATCAGCATCAGCATCGTCCGCCATCAACCCCGGGTGCTCGGGCTCGTCGTCGAGTTGCTCAACCGCAGACGCATCTTCGTGCCGATCGGACGGGTCACCGCGATCGAACCCAGCGCCGTCACCTTGACCACCGCCAACGTGTCGCTGCGGAGGTTCTCGCAGCGACCCGGCGAGGTGCTGGTGTTGGGCCAGGTGATCGAGACGCGGGTGCGTGTCGACGACCCCGATCTGCCCGAGCTCGCCGAGGTCGACGTCGTCGTGGTCGACCTGGGCATCGAGCAGACGCGGGCACGAGACTGGGTGGTGACCCGGGTCGCGGTGCGACCGCTCGCGCGTCGGCTCGGCCGCCGCAGGAACGTCGACATCGTCGACTGGGAGCGGGTGCAGGGCCTGACCCCGTCGGGCCTGGCGATGCCCGGTCAGGGCGTGGCCCAGCTGCTCGAACAGTTCGAGGGCCAGCGCCCGATCGAGGTGGCCGAGGCGATTCGCGAGCTTCCCTTGAAGCGTCGGTTGCGAGGTCGTCAGCGCACTCGACGACGAGCGCCTTGCCGACGTGCTGCAGGAGCTGCCGGAAGACGAGCAGGCCGACGTGTTGCGCCAGCTCGAGACCGAACGAGCGGCCGACGTGCTCGAGGCGATGGATCCCGACGACGCCGCCGACCTGCTTGGCACGATGACACCTGCCGACGCCGAGCTGCTGCTGCGCCGGATGGACCCCGAGGACTCCGAGCCGGTGCGGCGGCTGCTGAGCCACTCCCCCGACACCGCGGGCGGCTTGATGACCTCCGATCCGGTGGCGATCGCGCCCGACACCACCGTCGCCGAGGCGCTGGCCCGTGTCCGCGATCCCGACCTCACCCCGGCACTGGCCTCGCTGGTCTTCGTGGTGCGCCCCCCCACAGCCACCCCGACCGGTCGCTACCTGGGCTGTGTGCATCTGCAGCGGCTGCTGCGTGAGCCACCCGCAGCTCTGGTCAGCGGCATGGTCGACACCGATCTGCCCAACCTGAGCCCCGAGGACTCGCTGGCAGCGGTGACCCGCTACTTCGCTGCCTACAATCTGGTTTGCGGCCCGGTGGTCGACGAAGAAAACCACCTGTTGGGCGCGGTGTCCGTCGACGACGTGCTCGACCACCTGCTGCCCGACGACTGGCGGCAGCGCGAGTTCTCCGAACTGGCCGGCACTGAAGGGGTGACATGAGCGACTTGTCGGCGCGCCAACGGCTGGACACTCCCCGCACGTCGCGGCGTCGATTCGCATTCACTGTCGACGCCGAGACGGTCGGGCAATTCAGCGAATCCATCGCGCGATTCCTCGGCACCGGGCGCTTCCTTGCTCTGGCAGACCATCCTCGTCGTCGTCTGGATCAGCCTGAACCTGTTCGCGGTGACACTGCGCTGGGACCCTTACCCGTTCATCCTGCTCAACCTGGCTTTTTCCACGCAGGCCGCATACGCCGCACCACTGATTCTGCTGGCCCAGAACCGCCAGGAGAACCGCGACCGGGTGTCGCTGGAAGAAGACCGCCGCCGAGCCGAACAGACCAAGGCCGACACCGAGTATCTGGCACGCGAGCTCGCTGCGCTGCGCCTGGCGGTCGGCGAGGTCGCCACCCGCGACTACCTTCGCCGCGAACTCGAAGAGCTGCGCGACCTGCTGCAGCCGGCACAGTCCGAGGGCCAGGACGGGGCCGGCAAACCCCATGCCGGCGACCGTCGCACGAAAAAGCTCGGTTAGACCAGGTCAGGCATTGTCGTAACGCACCCGTTGCCGACTAGGTATGGTGACTTGGTTCACAAGCCACCTCGAATCTAGGACGGTTGAGTGCACATTGGGGGAGGAGCCGCCCTCGAGGCGGTGCGGCGCCGCGCAGCGCGGGTCATCCGCACGCCCGCATTCGGCATCGCGGCCATCACCCCCATCGTCTTCGCCGGGGCGGTCAGCGCATCGCCGCCGTCGGCGGCGCCCGTCCGCGACGCTGCAGTGACACCGCTGGCGGCCGTCGCCTCCTCCCCGGATCGGTCCGGCACATCGATCGTCGCGGTCACCAAGAACCCGACGCCCTTCCACATCGCGTCGACCGCCAACATCTCCGGCCCGCCGCCCGCGGTGGTTGTCAGTTCGCCTGGCTCACTTCGCATTCCGATGATCGCGCTGAACGCCTACCAAAATGCCGAACGCATGATGGC
Organism: uncultured Actinomycetota bacterium; assembly: GCA_963813275.1. Taxonomy (GTDB): domain Bacteria; phylum Actinomycetota; class Actinomycetes; order Mycobacteriales; family Mycobacteriaceae; genus Mycobacterium. Next base: position 3,573,350 of record CAWEYH010000014.1, read on the forward strand.
ATCGGCCTTCCCCGCTTGCGGCATCAGCTGGAACCTGCTCGCCGGGATCGGGCGCATCGAGTCGATGCACGCCAACGGCGGCGCCACCGACGTGTCCGGCGCGGCGGTGCGGCCCATCTACGGGCCCGCGCTGGACGGCACGCTGCCCGGCAACGAAGTCATCGAGATGAGCAGGAGCTCGAACCGGGTCGTCTATGCCCGGGCGATGGGTCCGATGCAGTTCCTGCCCGGCACGTGGTCGCGCTACGCCTCCGACGGCAACGGTGACGGCAAGGCCGACGTGCAGAACGTGTTCGACGCAAGCCTGGCCGCCGCGCGCTATCTGTGCAGCGGCGGCTTGAACCTGCGCGACCAGTCGCAGGTGATGACCGCGATCCTGCGGTACAACAACTCGATGGCGTACGCCCAGAACGTGCTCGGCTGGGCGGCGGCCTACGCCACCGGCGTGGTCCCCGTCAATCTTCCGCCGATCACCGGGCCGATTCCGCCACTCGCCGATGCTCACCTGGACAACTACCAAGGCCTCGGACCCGGCCTGCCGATGACCGCGCTCGGGCTGCCTGCCAACGACCCGCTTGCGCTCGTTCCGCTGGTCAACATGGGCCGCACGGACGTCGCCAGCCAGATGTTCGGGCCGCTGCCAGGACCCCCGCCGGAGTCGGCGATGCCGGGAGTCACGCAGCCAGGACCGGCGCAGAGCCTGCCGCCGGGGATGGAGCCGCCGCAGCAGAACTGCGCGGTGTTCTGCCTCGGCACCAACCCGCCCGCCGCGGTGCAGCCACAGCTGCCACCCGAGGCGCTGCCGCCCGGCATCGTTCCCCCGCCCGCCGGGCCGCCCGAGCTCGCGCCGCCACCGCTCGCACCGGCCGAACTCGCGCCGCCGGCCGCGGTCGACTCAGCACAGGAACCGGCACCCGCCCCGGCCGGACTCGTGGGCACGGGGCCTGCGCCCGGCCCGCCCGCCTGACCGGCGACCGCGCCTCTGCCGCTTTCGGCCCACGTGGCGCCGCCTACACTCGGCGGTGATGTCAGAACGTCGCAGTGAATTGGAAGCCGCCGTCCGCGCCGGGCTGTCGAAGGTCATCGACCCCGAATTGCGCAGGCCGATCACCGAGCTCGGCATGGTCAAGGGCGTCACGGTGGACGCCGAGGGCGGCGTGCACGTCGAGGTGTACCTGACCACCGCCGCGTGCCCGAAGAAGACTGAGATCTCCGAACGCGTCGCCGCCGCGGTCGCCGACGTGCCGGGCACCGGCGCGGTCAAGGTCAGCCTCGACGTCATGAACGACGAGCAGCGCACCGAGCTGCGCAAGCAGCTGCGCGGCGATGCACGCGAACCCGTCATCCCGTTCGCCCAGCCCGGGTCTCTGACACGGGTGTACGCGGTGGCGTCGGGCAAGGGCGGGGTCGGCAAGTCCAGCGTGACGGTCAACCTCGCCGCGGCGATGGCGGCGCGCGGGCTGTCGGTCGGTGTGCTCGACGCCGACATCTACGGGCATTCGATTCCGCGGATGATGGGCACCACCGAGCGGCCCACCCAGGTCGAGTCGATGATCCTTCCGCCGATCGCCCACGACGTGCGGGTGATCTCGATCGCGCAGTTCACCCAGGGCAATACCCCGGTGGTGTGGCGCGGGCCGATGCTGCACAGGGCGCTGCAGCAGTTCTTGGCCGACGTGTACTGGGGCGACCTCGACGTGCTGCTGCTCGACCTGCCGCCAGGCACCGGCGACATCGCCATCTCCGTCGCGCAGTTGATCCCGGGCGCCGAGATCCTGGTGGTGACGACGCCTCAACTGGCCGCTGCGGAGGTGGCCGAGCGGGCGGGCGCGATCGCACTGCAGACCCGTCAGCGGATCGTCGGCGTGGTCGAGAACATGTCCGGATTGGTGTTGCCCGACGGCACGACGATGCAGGTGTTCGGTGAGGGCGGTGGCCGCCAGGTCGCGGACCGGCTGACGCAGGCGGTCGGCGCGGACGTGCCGCTGCTTGGTCAGGTGCCGCTGGATCCCGCACTCGTCACTGCGGGCGACTCCGGGGTGCCGCTGGTGCTCAGCGCGCCGGATTCGGTCGCGGGCAAGGAGTTACGCGGCATCGCCGACAAGTTGTCGGCCCGCAAGCGCGGCCTCGCGGGTATGTCGCTTGGCCTGGATCCGGCCGGGCGCTGAGCCGGTCGACCCGAGGAGCGTGCGGTGGATTCCGAACAGATCATCCGCATCGCCCTGACGGTGGTCACCCCGGTCCTGACGGCGGGAATCGGAATCGCAGCGCTGGTCGTCGGGGACTGGCGCGAACGCAGAACGCAACACGGGGCTCGCAAACTTGCGTTCGAAGATGCCAGCAGGCAGGTCGAATTCGCCGCTGACTGGTTCAAAGCCAGCAAGGAGATCGCGCCCGAGCAGGAACAGCAAGCCGCGGCGCGAGCACAGGCCTGGCTCGACGAAGCCTCCGACCTCGTCGCCGAGTCCAAGCCACCGCCGCCCACCGAAGAGACGCGGTCGGTCACCGTTCGCCGACTGCTCCTGGCCTACCCGATGCGCCGCCGCGGCGCGAGAGTTCTTCGCGGCTTTTACTACTTCTTCCTCGGCGCGGTGGTTTTCCAGATCTCCGGGGCGCTGGGCTCCGCCTTCGGCAGAACGGACACGCTCGGTATCCACAACTACTTCTCCGGAGGGTTGATCTACGCCGACCTTCTCGGCATCTTCATGTACACGCTGTTGGCGATGGCGTTTCGCTTCTGGTCGCTGCGTGTCGAGGAATCACAACCCGCGGATACGCCACAGCGTCGCATGACTCCGCGCGACGCATTGCTGTTGTACCGGTTCACCGGGATTCGCGCTCGCATCGCACGGACTGTCTTCTGGTTCTGGGTGGCGTTGACCGTGCTGGTCGTCGTTGAGACCGTTGTGAGCGCTTTCGAGGATCCACGGGTATTGCCGTCCAACCTCGTTTCGCTCGTCGCCTGGGTCGGGTGGGCAGTCGGGCTGCGTTATTGGGCCGAGTCACACAACGAACGCGCCACGGCCTAGGTGGCGTCGCTGTCGAACGGGGTCGCGCGCGGCTGCTCCGGCGTCGGCTCCGGCGGTGCAGGCTCGGTCAACGGCGGCTGGGCCGCCGGCTTGTCGGGCTCGTCGAACTTGCCGGTGAGGATCGAGTCGTCGCCGTCGAGTAGGTGTTTGGTGAGCGCCGCGCGCGGCGTCATGCCGCGCAGCTTCTGCAACTCACTGAGCGGCTCGCGGAGGTCTTCGAACTCCGGGCCGAGATCCTCACGCAGCTGGCTGGTCGCCCCGCTGATGTAGTCGCGCGCCTGACGCAATGCGCCGGACGTCCAGCGGATGGCACCGGGCAATCGCTCGGGTCCGAGGATCACCAGTCCTGCGATCACCAGGACCAGCATCTCGCCCCAGCCGACGTTGGCGAACATTACGTGCTGTTGTCGGAACCGGGATTGACGGTGAGCGTCACATGACGGCCGTCGCGGACCACCTCGACCGGAGCGTCCTGACCGATCTTCAACTGCCGCACCGCAACAACGAATTCGTCGGCGTCGGCGACCGTGCGGTTACCGATCTTTACCACGACGTCGTTCTCCAGGATGCCCGCCTTCTCCGCAGGGCCGCCCGCCTTGACGTTGGCCACCTGTGCGCCCGACGCGAGGTCGTTGCTCACCGACCTGGCGGTCAGGCCCAGCGTCGGATGAGCGATCTTGCCGTCCTTGATGAGGGCGTCGACGGTGTTCTTCACCTCGTTGACCGGGATCGCGAACCCGAGCCCACTTGCGCTGTCCGACAACGACTTTCCTGCCGTGTTGATGCCGATGACGTCGGAGTTCATGTTGATCAGCGGGCCGCCGGAGTTGCCGTGGTTGATGGCCGCGTCGGTCTGCACGCCGTCGATCACGGTGTCGGTGTCGGACCCGTCGCCGGAGAGCGGGACGGGCCGGTGCAGCGCGCTGATGATGCCCTGAGTCACGGTGCTTCGCAGGCCGAGTGGGGCGCCCGCCGCGATCACCTCGTCACCGACGTGGAGCTTGTCGGAGTCACCCAGCTTCGCCACGGTGAGGTTGTCGACGTTGTCGACCTTCAGCACGGCCAGGTCGGTCTTCGGGTCGCGGCCGACGAGGTTGGCCGGCACTTCCTTACCGTCGTTGAACACCACCGACAGCTTGTACTGGCTGGGGTTGGTGGCGGCCTCGGAGATCACGTGGTTGTTCGTGACGATGTAACCGCGACCGTCGATGACGACGCCGGAGCCCTGCGCGCCTTCGTCGTTTCCGATCGCTTCGATGGTGACGACCGAATCGGCCACCGACGAGGCGACTTTGGCGAAGCGTCCCTCGGGTTGCTCGGAATTGCTGTCGGTCGACAACGTCACCTTGGAGGTGGTGAACGCCTCGACCACCTCTGCGGTCTTGCGGCCCACCCAGCCGCCGGCGAAGCCGATCAGCAGGGCGATGATCGCCAGCACCGCCAGCGCGACATAGGACACCCGGCCGCCGAACAGCACGTCGCGCACGCCGAGCTTGCCGACGTTGTCGGCAGCGCGCACGGGCGCGGGCTTGGGCATGGCAGGGGTGCCGAGCGCGGCCGCCGCATTGGGATCGCGCCACGGGTCGTCGGGTTCCTCGGGCAGCTGCCGCTCACGTTCGGCGTCCATCGCGCCGATGTCGGCGGGATGGCGTTGCAGCGAGTCTCCGTTGCCGTTGGGCCTGCCGAAGGCCTGTTCCAGCACCGGGTCGGCCGGCTGGTCGGTCGGCGTGAACTCGCCCTGGTCGGGCTGGCCGTCAACGCCGACGAAGGATCCGTTGACGCCGTCGGGCCTGCCGAACGCGCGAGAGGTGGACGAATCAACCGGCGGGCGCGAGACGGGGCGCGGCTCCACCCGCTGGCTACCTTCAGACTGGTCCTGCTTGGTCACCCGGGTATTCACTCTCTATTTCGTCGCCGCTATTCGCCGGCGTGCGTCGCTGCTTGAGTTGGGTTCCACATTACCGGCGCTTGCGCCGGCCGCGGATCGAGCCATCAGCAAAGTGGGTCTGGTCGTCGCCACTGGAATCGACCTGCGGCGTGTCCTGTGGAATCTGGGACAACAGGCCGAGTAGCGAACTGGGGATGGCGATGGGACAGGAATCCCGCAGCGCGGCGCGGGCCTGGCGCTGGGCATCGACCTCGGCCGCGCACTGCGGGCATAGCGACAGGTGGTGCGCTGCACGCAGGTGCGCGGTCATCCGTAGCTCACCGTCGACGAACGCGGCGATCGCCTCGGTGGACAGGTGCTCGGTGGATCCGAACTGACGCGGGCCTACCGGCGCATCACTCTGCGAGGCGAACTGGGTGGGCAGCCAGGAGAACGCGCGGCGAAACACATGCCCCGGGTCGACCATCACCCCGCTCCTCTCGGCCTATCCGCATCGCCTCGCGATAGACAGTGCTTACTTGAAATGTAGCGCGGGACGCCATGCCCGACACCCGTGAACGGTCAGGCTGATTTGGCCGTGTCGCCGGAATGGCTCGCCAGATAGTCCCGCAACGCCTGCCGACCACGGTGGATGCGGCTACGCACGGTGCCCAGCTTGACGCCGAGCGTCGCGCCGATCTCCTCGTAGGACAGAGCCTTCGATGTCGCACAGGACGACCGCAGCGCGGAACTCCGGCGGCAGCGAGTCGAGCGCGGCCTGCAGGTCAGGACCCAGCCGCGAATCGTGGTAGATCTGCTCGGGGTTGGGCTCGTCGGCGGGCACCCGGTCGTAGTCCTCGGGCAGCGCCTCCATCCGGATTCGGCCGCGCCTGCGCACCATGTCCAGGAACAGGTTGGTGGTGATGCGGTGCAACCAGCCCTCGAAGGTGCCGGGCTGATAGTTCTGCACGGACCGGAAGACGCGGATGAACGTCTCCTGGGTCAGGTCCTCGGCGTCGTGCTGGTTGCCGGACAGCCGGTAGGCCAGGCGGTACACCCGGTCGGCGTGCTGGCGCACCAGCTCATCCCAGGACGGCATGGCGGCCTGGTCACCGGTGGCGTCGAAAACCGCGGTGCCCTGAGGCTCGTCGGAAGGCTCAACCCACTCCCCGTCGTTGTACCGCTCGAGATGCGACATCGAGACCGGGGCGAAGTGGGCAGTGGTGGTAGTCGTCGGATCCTCCAGATCACAGCGTTCACCGCTTATCGGCAACGCGACATCGGCTATAACACGACGATCGACATGGTTATTCCCAGAGCGCCAGCGTCCGCCGTGTTCCATGCGGCTTACCTTTTCCGACCGTGGTGTGGTTGGCATATGAGCTGACTGAGCTTTCCCTGAGAAACCGGATTGTTACCTGCCATACCCACGTCCCACCAGGGCAAACCGTTCGATCTTGACGGGATTTGGGTGGCGCGGCGCGGGCGTGTCGCGGTGGTGGCCGTATCGGCACCGCTCTACGCTGCGGGCATGGCCGATGACCCGGCGAGCCAGCCGCAACCCAGCCGCGCCGAGTCGATCGTCAACCACGCCGAACAATCGATCTCCGAGGACGCGATCGTCGCCGCGGCGCGCGACCGCGCGGTCGAGACCGGCGCAGGCGCGGTCACCCCTGCGGTCGGGGCCCTGCTGAGCGTGCTGGCCAAGCTCAGCGGCGCGAAAGCGGTCGTCGAGGTCGGCACGGGTGCGGGCGTCAGCGGGCTGTGGCTGCTGTCCGGGATGCGCCAGGACGGTGTGCTGACGACGATCGACGTCGAGCCCGAACACCAGCGCCTCGCCAAGCAGGCGTTCTCTGAGGCCGGTATCGGCCCGTCGCGGACCAGGCTGATCGGCGGGCGTGCCCAGGAAGTCCTCACCAGGCTCGCCGACGAGTCCTACGACCTGGTCTTCATCGACGCCGATCCCGCCGACCAGCCCGACTTCGTCGTCGAAGGCGTGCGACTGCTGCGGCCCGGCGGTGTGATCGTCGTGCACCGTGCGGCGTTGGGTGGCCGCGCCGGTGACGCGAAGGCCGGCGACCCCGAGGTCACCGCGGTGCGCGAGGCTGCGCGCCTGATCGCCGAGGACGAGCGGCTGACACCGGTGCTGATCCCGTTGGGCGACGGGCTGCTGGCAGCGGCGCGCGATTGGGCCGCCCCCGAGGAGTAGCTGGCGCGATCTTTACGAAACCCTGACCGAATTTTGCTTGACGTCTCGCTGAACGCGCGTTTAGCGTACTAAACATGCGTTCAGCCGACGATCTCACAGCCGTCGCCCGGATCCGCGATGCGGCGATCGACCAGGTGGGCCAGCACGGCTTCAGCGTCGGGCTGCGGGCCATCGCCCAGGCCGCAGGCGTCAGCGCCGCGCTGGTCATCCACCATTTCGGCTCGAAAGAAGGCCTGCTGAAGGCCTGCGACGACTACATCGCGGAGGAGATCCGGCAGGCCAAGAGCGAGTCGCTGACCACCGCCGCCGATCCGGCGAACTGGCTGGCTGCGATGGCCGACATCGAGTCGTATGCGCCGATGACGGCGTACCTCGTGCGCAGCATGCAGTCCGGCGGCGACCTGGCGAAGGCGTTCTGGCAGCAGATGGTCGACAACGCCGAGCAGTACCTGGAGGAGGGCGTTAGGGCGGGCACCCTCAAGCCGAGCCACGATCCGAAAGCCCGGGCCAAGTTCCTCAGCGTGAACAACGGCGGCGGCCTCCTGCTCTACCTGCAGATGCACGACAACCCCACCGACCTGCGCGCGGTGCTGCGCGACTACGCCGAAGACATGATGCTGCCCGCACTCGAGCTGTACACCAACGGCCTGCTTGCCGACTCAACGATGTACGAGACGTTCCTTGCGCAACGCGAACAAGGCATTCCGCTCAGCAACGCAAGTGAAGGAGATCACGATGACGGCGACGTCGACGCAGCGGACTAACGCGGGCAGTACATCTGCGCCCGCAGTCGAAATCCACGGCCTGGTTAAGTCTTTCGGCCATACCAAGGCGTTGGACGGACTCGACCTGACCGTTGCGCCCGGTGACATCACCGGCTTTCTCGGACCCAACGGCGCGGGCAAGTCCACCACCATTCGCGTGCTGCTAGGCCTGCTGCGCGCCGACTCCGGCACTGTTCGGCTGCTCGGCGGCGACCCGTGGCGCGACGCGGTGGCGCTGCACCGCCGCATCGCCTATGTGCCAGGCGATGTGACGCTGTGGCCGAACCTGACCGGTCTGCAGGCCATCGACTTCCTGGCTCGGCTGCGCAATGGTTCCGTCGATACCCGGCGGCGCGACGAGCTCTTCGAACGGTTCGAACTGGACCCGCACAAGAAGGCGCGCACCTACTCCAAGGGCAATCGCCAGAAGGTGGCCATCGTCGCGGCGTTCTCCACCAATGCCGAGCTCTACATTCTCGACGAGCCCACGTCGGGTCTTGATCCGTTGATGGAGAAGGCTTTTCAGAGGTGTGTCGAGGAGGTCGCCTACCAGGGCGCCGCGGTGCTGTTGTCCAGTCACATCCTCGCCGAGGTCGAGGAGCTATGCGACCACGTGACGATCATTCGCTCCGGCCGTGCGGTGAAGTCGGGCACGCTCGAGGAGCTGCGACACCTGATGCGGACCTCCGTGACGGTGCGCACCCGCACCGACGGCCAAGCACTGCAACGCGCTCCGTTCGTCCGCGATTTCACGATCAACGACGGCCACTACAACTTCTCGGTCGATCGCAACGATCTGGACCACGCGATGGCCCAACTCACCGATCTGGGGATCATTGACCTGACGGTGACGCCTGCGTCGCTCGAGGATCTGTTCCTGCGCGAATACCAGGGAGCGCATCGATGAGCACCGCTACTCTCGCGCCGCATCCAGGCCGCCACGAAGCGATGCCGGTTGGCTCGCCGTTCACCGGCGTCGGCAGCCTGATTCGGTTGGCGCTGCGCCGAGACCGCGTGCGGCTCAGCGTATGGATCGCAATGCTGACGCTGATGATGGTGTACGCGCCGAACGCCGTCAAGCTGGCGTATCCGGATGAAGCGCAGCGAATGGCACGCGTCAACCTGCTGAAGACACCGGCCGGAATCATGCTGGGCGGACCCATGTTCGGCGGCAACGAGACCGACCTCGGCGCCATGATGGCCAACGAGCTGATGTTCACGCTCATCATCGCCGCCTCGATCCTGTCGATTCTCACGGTGATTCGGCATACCCGTGCCGAGGAGGAAAGCGGCGCAGCGGAATTGGTGCTGTCATCGGTGGTCGGCCGGTATGCGCGGACGGCGGCCGCGCTGATCGTCGTCGGTGGCGTCAACACGACGCTCGCCGTCACCATGACGGCGGCGATGGCCGCGACCGGCTTCGCCGTCGTCGACACCGCCGCGATGTGCTTCGGCGTCACCGCCGTCGCGATGGTGTTCGGCGCCGTCGCCGCGGTCACCGCCCAGCTCTGGCGGCAGGCGCGGGCGGCATCCGGGGCGGCCATGGGTGCGCTGGCACTCGCGGCACTCGTTCGCGGCGTCGGCGACGTCATCGACAATTCCGGCAGCGCGCTGTCCTGGATCTCCCCCATCGCTTGGGCCCAGCAGATGCGCGCGTTCGTCGATCTGCGGTGGTGGCCGTTGGCCTTGCTGATGGTGCTCATCGTTGCGCTGATGGCGCTGGCCGTCTCGCTGGAGAACAGGCGCCAGTACGACGACGGCGTCATCCCGTCCACCGGCGAGCGGCCGAATGCGCGCCCGATCGCGGGCGTGTTCGGCTTGCACGTCACCCTGGAACGCGGTCAGACCATCGGATGGACAGTGGGATTGTTCTTGTCCGGCTTGGCATTCGGGTCGATGACGAAGTCGCTGATGGATGCGGCGAAGGACAACGCGCTGCTCCAGCGGGTGTTGGCCCAGCAGGGCGTCGACGGCGTCTACACCACGCTGACGCAGTTCCTCGCCGCCGCGGCAACCGCCTACGTCGTCGGCGCCGTGCTGCGGTTGTGGAGCGACGAGCAGTCCGGTCTCGGCGAAGCCGTGCTGGCGGGCGCGGTGTCGCGCTGGCGCTGGCTTCTCACCGGGGTGGCGGCCGCGATCGTCGGGTCGGCTGTGCTGATGTTCGTCGCCGGTCTCGGCAACGGCCTCGGCGCGGGCCTCACCATCGGTGAGCCCGCAGCCATTTGGCGGCTGACGATTGCCGGGCTGGCCTACGTGCCCGCCATGGCGGTGATGGCAGGCGTGGCGGCCTTGGCGGTGGCAGTGCGTCAGGCGTGGATCGGTTGGCTGGCAGTGGCTTTCGTCGTCATCTCGCTCTACCTCGGCGCCCTGCTGCGGCTGCCGCAGTGGCTGCTCGATGCATCGCCGGTCGGCCAGACGAAGGCGCCGAGCCAGTATTCGGTGTTCGCGCTGACGGTCATGCTCATCGTCGCCGCGGCTCTTTCCCTCGTCGCGGGCGTGATCTATCGCCGGCGCGACGCAGTCTGAGAATTCGAAGGAGGAATCATGAAGACCACTCTTCAAATGTTGGCGTACACAGTAGGCAGCATCGGTTTCTTCGGACTGCTGCTGTTCTGGCCCGCAGGCACGTTCGACTACTGGCAGGCTTGGGTTTTCATCGCGGTGTTCGTCGTCGCCACCATGCTGCCGACAATCTATCTGGCCGTGAAATACCCCGATGCGTACCGACGGCGTACGCGTTCCGGGCCGTTCGCAGAGACCCGAATGGTGCAGAAGCTCCTCAATGTCGGCATCAGCCTGACGGTTGTCCTGGTGTCGGTGGTCAGTGCCCTCGACCACCGATTCGGCTGGTCGTCGGTGCCGACGGCGGTCGTCGTCCTCGGAAACGTGCTCGTCGCCATCGGACTCGCGATCGCGGAAATCGTTGTCATCCAGAACAACTACGCGGCCGCGATCATCACCGTGGAGGCGGAGCAGCCGGTGGTCTCAACCGGCCTGTACGGCCTCGTGCGTCACCCGATGTATGTCGGAGCACTGATCATGATGGTCGGCATGCCGCTTGCCCTGGCCTCCTATTGGGGCCTGCTCACGCTCATCCCCGGTGTACTGATCTTCGCCGCCCGCATCACCGACGAAGAGAAGGCGTTGCGTCAGGATCTTCAAGGCTATGACGAGTACACCGAGAAGGTGCACTACCGACTGGTACCCGGGGTGTGGTGAGGAATGAAAACTATTGCCCAAACGGCGGTTACATCTGTCATCGGCCTCGCCGCGTTCGGCCTACTGGTGTTCGCGCCCGCAGGCACATTCGACTACTGGCGGGGTTGGGCGTTCATCGCGGTGTTCGCCGCGGCGACCCTGATACCGAGTGTCTACCTGGCGCGCAAGAATCCAGAGGCGTTGCGCCGACGCATGCAGGCGGGCCCGGGCGCTGAGACCCGACCCCTGCAGAAGCTCATCATCGCCGTCGCGTTCATATCGATGGGCGCCATGATCGCTATCAGCGCGCTGGACTTCCGCTTCGGCTGGTCGACGGTGCCCACGGCGGTTTCGGTGGTCGGCCTGCGTTCTCGTCGGGGTCGGCCTCACCATCGCGATGCTGGTGACGATCCAGAACGGTTACGCCGCAGCCAATGTCACCGTCGAGTCGGGTCAGCAGCTGTCGTCGACGGGCTGGTATGGCTTCGTCCGGCACCCGATGTACTTCGGCAACGTCATCCTGATGATCGGCACCCCGCTGGCACTCGGCTCGTACTGGGCGCTGCTGATCGTGGTCGTCGGCCTTGCCGTGCTCGCTGTTCGTATCAACGACGAGGAGGCATTGCTGACGCAGGAGTTGGCCGGATACCGCGAATACATGGACAAGGTGCACTACCGGCTGATGCCCTACGTGTGGTGACGGTGCGCCGCCTGCCAGACGATGACGAGCACGGCGACGACCGCTCCCGCAAGGGTGATCAGTCCATGCATAACGAACACCGCACGCAGCAGCGCAGGCGCCCGCATCGTCGTCTCGGTCATGTGCGGTCCTTTCGTCTCGTCATACATCTGACGGATCGCGGCAGCAGATCATGACTTCACGGGAAGGAAACGCCGGTGGATGAGTTCGAGGAGCACCGAGCGCATCTCCGTGCGGTGGCCTACCGCATGCTCGGCTCGCTGTCCGAGGCCGAGGACGCGGTCCAGGAGGCGTGGCTGCGGCTGCACCGCGCCGACGTCGGCGACGTGCGCAACATGCGGGCCTGGCTGACGACCGTCGTCGCGCACATCTGCCTGGACATGCTGCGGGCCCGTAGTTCCCGAAGCGAGCAGCCGCTGGACGAGACGGCTGCCGCGCGCAGCGCGATCGCCCATCCCGTCGACCCGGAGCAGGAGGCGCTGCTGGCCGACTCGATCGGCGCGGCGTTGCTCGTCATCCTTCAGCGGCTGTCGCCTGCCGAGCGACTGGCCTTCGTGCTGCACGACATGTTCGACCTGCCGTTCGCCGAGATCGCGCCGATCGTCGGCCGATCGGAGAACACCGCCGCACAGCTCGCGGCCCGCGCCCGCCGCCGCGTGCGCGGCAAAACCCCGGACCCGGCAACCGATCTCGTGCACCAGCGGCGGCTCGTCAACGCCTTTCTGGCCGCGGCGCGCGACGGCGACTTCGACTCGCTGCTCGCCGCGCTGCACAATGACGTGGTGCTGCGGGTCGACGCCGCCGCCGCGGGCAGCGCCACGACGATCCGCGGCGCGCAGGCGGTGGCCGCCAACGCCCGCGCCTTCTCGGCCAACGCCCGCTTCGCCGAGCCCGCACTGGTGGACGGCGCGGTCGGGATCGTCGTCGCACCCCAGGGCAGACTGGCCCTGGTGCTGCGCTTCGGCGTCGTCGGCGACAAGATCACTGAGATCGACATCGAGGCCGACCCGACCCGGCTGCGCGAGCTCAGTTTGGCCGTTCTGGACTGACCGGCGCTCATACTGCGTATGTGGAACTGCTGACCGGCCTCGGCCTGGCCACCGCGTCGGGACTGAACGCCTACATCCCGCTGCTGGCGCTCGGGCTGCTGTCGCGCTTCACCGACCTGATCACGCTGCCGCACGGGTGGGCGTGGCTGGAGAACGGCTGGGTGATGACGATCGTCGCCGTGCTGCTGGTCATCGAGGTCGTCGCCGACAAGATCCCCGCGCTGGACAGCGTCAACGACACCATCCAGACGTTCGTGCGCCCGACCTCCGGCGGCATCGTGTTCGGCTCAGGCACCGCAGCCCAGACGCACGCGGTCACCGATCCCGGGCGCGTTCGCGCAGTCGGGTCAGTGGATTCCGATCGTGGTCGGCGTCGTCGTCGCGCTGGTGGTGTCGCTGACGAAGTCGGCGGTGCGGCCCGCCGCCAACGTCGCGACCGCGGGAGTGGCGGCGCCGGTGCTGTCCACCATCGAGGACGGCGTCAGCGTCGCGCTGGTGTTCCTGGCGATCCTGATACCCGTCGTGGTTCTGGTCGTGATCGCGCTGCTCGTGTGGGGGTTCGTCAAGCTGTGGCGGCGACGCCGCAGGCGCAAGGCGCGCCGCGGCGAGCAGTCAGGGCTGTCAATCCGCGCGATCACGCCCAGGACCGCTAGCCGATTTCGCGGGAGCAGCCGGGCTAGATCCAGACGCCCTTGCCGACGGCGACCACGCCGCCCGCGCTGATCGCGAACCGCTCCCGGTCCTTCTCCAGGTCGACGCCGACCATCTCGCCGGGTCCGACCACGACGTTCTTGTCCAGGATCGCGTGGCGCACCACCGCGCCGCGGCCCACCCGGACACCCGGCATGAGCACGCTGCCCTCGACGATCGCGCCGTCGTCGACGACGACGTTGGACGACAGCACCGAGTTGCGCACCGACGCCGCCGAGATGATGCTGCCCGCGCCGACGACCGACTCCTGGGCCGAGCCGCCGTTGACGAACTTGGCCGGGCGCGAGGTTCTCCGACTCGCCCCTGATCGGCCAGCGCTTGTTGTAGAGGTTGAACACCGGGTGCACCGACACCAGGTCCATGTGCGCGTCGTAGAACGCGTCGAGCGTCCCGACGTCGCGCCAGTAGCCGTGGTCGCGTTCGGTGGCGCCGGGCACCTCGTTGTTGTTGAAGTCGTAGACCGCCGCCATCCCGTCGGTCACCAGCCGCGGGATGATGTCGCCGCCCATGTCGTGATCGGAGTGGTCGTCGTCGGCGTCGGCGCGGATCGCGTCGATGAGCACCTTCGTGGTGAAGATGTAGTTGCCCATCGACGCGAACGTCTGCTCGGGATCGTCGGGCGTGCCCGGCGGATCGGCCGGCTTCTCGATGAACTCGCGGATGCGGCCCGACTCGTCGGCGTCGATGCAGCCGAACGCGGTCGCCTCGGCCCGCGGCACCCGGATGCCTGCGACCGTCGCGCCCGCCCCGCTCTCGATGTGGAACTGCACCATCTGCTCGGGGTCCATCCGGTACACGTGGTCGGCGCCGAACACGACGATGTAGTCGGGGTCCTCGTCGTAGATCAGGTTCAGCGACTGGTAGATCGCGTCGGCCGAGCCGGTGTACCAGCGCGGGCCGAGCCGCTGCTGGGCGGGCACCGGCGTGATGTATTCGCCGGCCAGGCCCGGACAGCCGCCAGTTCTGCGAGATGTGCCGGTCCAGCGAATGCGATTTGTATTGCGTCAGAACGCAGATGCGCAGGTATCGGGCGTTGACGAGATTGGACAGCACGAAATCGATCAGCCGGTAGGCGCCGCCGAAGGGAACCGCCGGCTTTGCTCGGTCCGCCGTCAGCGGATAGAGCCGCTTGCCTTCTCCGCCGGCCAGGACGATGCCCAGGACGTGTGGCAACTCCCTCATGATTCAAACCTATCCGCCGCTAGGCATGCGCGACCAGGCATTCGCACTTTTGGGACATGTGCGGCTGTCCGTCAAAGTAATTGGTGAATACCCAAATCGGCGTGCCTTCACATGGCTGCGGCGCGCGGCGACGGACACTACGGTCGTAGACATGCGGGTGGCGATGATGACGCGGGAGTATCCGCCCGAGGTGTACGGCGGTGCCGGCGTACACGTCACCGAACTCGTCGCGCAGTTGCGCAACCTGTGCGACGTCGACGTGCACTGCATGGGCGCCCCGCGCGACGGTGCGTTCGTCCACCAGCCCGACCCGGCGCTCAAGGGCGCCAACCCGGCGCTGTCGACGCTGTCGGCGGATCTGGTGATGGCCAACGCCGCCGAAAGCGCGACCGTCGTGCATTCACACACCTGGTACACCGGCCTGGCCGGGCACCTGGCGGCGCTGCTGTACGGCATCCCGCACGTGTTGACCGCCCACTCGCTCGAGCCGATGCGGCCGTGGAAGGCCGAACAGCTCGGCGGCGGCTACCGCATGTCGTCGTGGGTGGAACGCACCGCGGTCGAGGCGGCCGACGCTGTGATCGCGGTCAGCTCGGGCATGCGCGACGACGTGCTGCACACCTACCCGGCGCTGGATCCCAACCGGGTGCACGTGGTGCGCAACGGCATCGACACCGAGGTCTGGTATCCCGGGCCGACCGGACCGACGCAGTCGGTGCTCGACCGAACTCGGCGTCGACCCGACCCGTCCGATCGTGGCGTTCGTCGGCCGGATCACCCGGCAGAAGGGCGTCGCGCACCTGGTCGCCGCGGCGCACCAGTTCGCACCCGACGTGCAGCTGGTGCTGTGCGCCGGCGCGCCGGACACCCCGGAGATCGCCGCGGAGGTGACCGCCGCGGTGCAGGAGCTGTCACGGGCCCGCACCGGCGTGTTCTGGGTGCGGGAGATGCTGCCGATCGGCAAGATCCGCGAAATTCTTTCCGCTGCAACAGTTTTCGTATGCCCGTCGGTGTACGAACCGCTGGGCATCGTGAACCTCGAGGCAATGGCCTGCGCGACGGCGGTGGTGGCGTCCGACGTCGGCGGAATCCCGGAGGTGGTGGCCGACCATCAGACCGGGCTGCTGGTCCACTACGACGCAGCGCGACCCGGAGTTCTTCGAGATGCCGGCTGGCCGACGCGGTCAACGCGTTGGTCGCCGAGCCGGCGCGGGCGCGTCAGTACGGGGAGGCCGGACGGCAGCGCTGCATCGACGAGTTCTCCTGGGCGCACATCGCCGAGCAGACCTTGGAGATCTACCGGAAGGTGTCCGGTGGCGTCGCGCGGCACGCGCGGCTAGCTGGTGACGCCCTTGAGTTCGTCGCCGAGGGCGGCGGCCTCTTCGGGGGTGAGTTCGACGACCAGGCGGCCACCGCCTTCCAGTGGTACCCGCATCACGATGCCGCGCCCCTCCTTGGTTGCTTCCAGTGGACCGTCGCCGGTCCGGGGCTTCATCGCCGCCATCGAGTGCTCCCTCCACATGAGCCGGCTGCCCACCCGTCGACAGCTCCCGGCACTGAACTGCTACTGAACTCCCCCTATTGTTCCCTATCGGCGCGGCTTGGTGTGCAAAGACCCGGCGATGACCGCCCCGACCACGGCTCAAACGGCGGCGGGCACCCAGCAGGACGCGACGTGGTCGTCGACCATTCCGGTGGCCTGCATCAGGGCGTAGGCCGTCGTCGGGCCGACGAATTTGAAGCCGCGACGCTTCAGTTCCTTGGCCATCGCCGTCGATTCGGGGGTGACCGCGGGCACCTCGGACAGGTCCGTCGGCCGCGGCCGCCGCGGCGGGGCGAACGACCACAGCAGCTCGCCGAGGTCGACGTCCAGGTCGGCGACCGCGCGCGCGTTGGCGATGGTCGCCTCGATCTTCGAGCGGTTGCGCACGATCCCGGCGTCGTCCATCAGCCGGTCGACGTCGCGGTCGGTGTAGCGGGCCACCTCGATCGATGTCGAACCGGTCGAAGGCCCGGCGGAAGTTCTCCCGCTTGCGCAGGATGATCAGCCACGACAGCCCGCTCTGGAACGCCTCCAGGCTGACCCGTTCGAACAGCGCCGTCGAGTCGCGCAGCGGTTGACCCCACTCGGTGTCGTGGTAGTCGCGGTAGAGAACGAAATCTGCTGGCGCCAATCGTGATTGGTCGATCCAACCGCAGCGGACGCGGCCGTCGCCGTCTGGCGTCGCCGTCACGAATCGGCTCCACCGTCAGCTGGCAGGGCATGCGCGCCACCCTCGGCGGGTACCTCCTCGGACACCTCGTCGCCGTCGGCCCGGGTGGCCCGCACCGCCGCCAGCTGACCGCGCAGCAGGTCGAGTTCCTGGCCGAGCCGGTCCAGCACCCAGTCGACCTCGCTGGTCTTGTAGCCGCGCAGCGGTCTGGGTGAACTTGACCGCGTCGACGTCGGCGCCGGTGACGCCGGACGCGGGCAACACCGTCGCGGTGGTGGCGCGCGGCAGCGGCGGCAGCACCTCGCCGCGCCCGAACAGCACACTGCCCACACCGAACAGCACGACGGCCACCAGGATCAGCACCACCAGGTACAGCAGGATCAGGGTCACGTCCTCGATACTGCCTCACCGGTCCGACGCGGCACGACCCGCTGTGCTAGCGGGGGCGCAGCGTGATCATCGGCGGCCGGTCGTCCAGCGACACCTCGACGTGCGCGGCGTGTAGTCGTCGCCGTCGGCGAAGAACTGCGTCAGGCCGACCCCGGAGTCGGGGATCGCCGCAGCGGGACAGCAGGGTGGCGATGACCTGCCTGCTCATCGTCGCGAGCTCGGTCAGCGGCCGGTTGCGGTGCTCCCGGACACCGAGGTTGACCTGCGCGATCGCGTCCAGACCGAGCCGGTCGTAGGTGTCGATGAGCAGGCCGATCTCCACGCCGTAGCCGGGCGCGAACGGCACCGAGGTCAGCAGCTCGCGGGTGCCTGCGTACTCGCCGCCCAGCGGCTGCATCAGATAGCTCAGCTCGGGCCGCAGCGCGGCCAGCAACGGGCGCGCCACCAGCTCGGTGACCCGGCCGCCGCCGTTGGCGTCCTCGCTGCCGCTCACCTTCAGCGGACGCCGGTAGAAGCCCTTGACCAGGTGCACGCCGTCGGTGGTCAGCAGCGGGCCGACCAGCTTCGGCACGAACATCGGGTCGGGGTCGATCAGGTCGGAGTCGACGAAGACCACGATGTCGCCGGTGGTCGCCGCCAGTGAGCGCCACAGCACCTCGCCCTTGCCGGGCTGCGGCGCGACCTCGGGCAGCGCCACCTCGCGGCTGATCACCCGGGCGCCGGCGGCAAGCGCGCGGATCTCGGTGTCGTCGGTGGAGCCGGAGTCCAGCACGATCAGCTCGTCGACCAAGCCCGCCGAGCAGCGGCGTGATGGTTTCGACGACGGAGCCGACCGTCTCTTCCTCGTTGAGGGCGGGCAGCACCACCGAGACGGTACGGGATCGCCTTGGCGGCCTCCAGCTCGGCGACGGTCCATGTGGGCCGGCTCCAGCTGTGGTCGGTCAGCCATCTCCCGGTGACGACGTCCGTTCCGGGCAGTTCTGGTGTGAGTGTCATGCCAGTCCCCTAACCGTGCGCGTCGGCGGACGCACGCCCTGGATCGACGCGACCATTTCGAGTACGCGTCGCGTGGGCCCGACTTCATGCACCCGGAACATCGCGGCGCCCTCGGCGGCGGCCAGGGCCGTTGCCGCCAGGGTGCCCTCCAAGCGTTCCGTCAGGTCCACACCGAGAGTTTCCCCGACGAAGTCTTTGTTGCTCAGCGCCATCAGGACCGGCCATCCAGTTTTTACAAGGTCTTTTACGTGGCGCAACAAACTAAGACCGTGATAAGTGTTCTTGCCGAAATCATGGGTCGGATCGATCAACACGGCGTCTCGCGACACCCCGGCGGCCACCGCACGTTCGGCCGCGGCGGTGACCTCGGCGATCACGTCGTCGACGACACCACGCTCCGAGGTGCCGTAGTTGACCCGGAACGGGCGGGTGCGCGGCGTCGCGCCGCCGGTGTGGGAGCAGACCAGCCCGGCGCCGAACTCGGCGGCGACCTCGGCCAGGCCGGGGTCGTGGCCGCCCCAGGTGTCGTTGATCAGGTCGGCGCCGGCCGCGCAGGCCTGCTTCGCGACGGCCGAGCGCCAGGTGTCGACGCTGATCAGCTGGTCGGGATAGGTGGCGCGAAGCCATTCGATGAACGGCACCACCCGGGCGATCTCCTCGTCGACGTCGACGTCGTCGCCGGGCCCGGCCTTCACCCCGCCGACGTCGACGACATCGGCGCCATCGTCGATGACCCGGTGAGCCGCGGCCTTGGCCGCCTCATCGGTGAAGGTGGCGCCGCGGTCGTAGAACGAGTCCGGTGTGCGGTTCACGATGGCCATGATCAGCGCGCGATCGCCGGCCACCGGACGCCCGCAGAAGGTCGACTGCACCCTTCCAGGCTACGGACCCGCGATTTCGGCGTGATTTCTATCGCTGAGCGACGGTTTTCACGCCGAAATCGCTACTTCGGCTTCTTGCCGTCCTTCACCTCGGCGGGGTACTCGTCGTAGAACTCGACGTAGCCCTCGTCGCGGCCGGCCAGCACGTAGAGCGGGTCGTCGATCTTGCCGGCGTCCTCGTCGCCCTCGCCGGAGTTACCGCCGTAGCCCTCCTTGCGCAGGTCGACCTTCTGGCTCTTGAACGTCGAGGTGTGCGCGAGCTCCTTGACGACCCGCACGAACAGCGGCACGGCGTAGGACGGCAGATTGTCGTAGGCGGCTTTGGCCAGCGCCTTGCCGTCGAACTCCTGGCCCTCCTTGAGCTGGATGGCCACCATGCCCGCGCGGCCGCCGGTGTCGGGCACCTCGACGCCGAACACCGTGGCCTCCTCGACCTGGGAGTCGGTCGACACCGCGGCCTCGACCTCGGTGGTGGCGACGTTCTCGCCCTTCCAGCGGAACGTGTCGCCGAGCCGGTCGGTGAACGCCGCATGCCCGAAGCCCTGCGAGCGCATCAGGTCGCCGGTGTTGAACCACACGTCGCCTTCACGAAAGGCGTTGCGCACCAACTTCTTTTCGGTTGCCTCCTTGTCGGTGTAGCCGTCGAACGGCTGGAAGCTGCTGACCTTTGACAGCAGCAGCCCCGGCTCGCCGTTGCGCACCTTGCGGACCCGGCCGTCGTCGCCGCGCTTCGGGTCGCCGGTCTCCTCGTCGTACTCCACGAACGCCACCGGCGTCGGGCAGATGCCGGTGCTCTTGTCGACGTTCAGCACGTTGACGAAGGCGGTGTTGCCCTCGCTGGCGGCATAGAACTCGCACACCCGCTCGATGCCGAACCGCTTCGTGAATTCGTCCCAGATCGCCGGGCGCAGCCCGTTGCCCGCGATCACCCGCACCTTGTGCTCGCGGTCGGTGTCCTTCTCCGGCTGGTTGAGCAGATAGGCGCAGACCTCGCCGATGTAGACGAACGCGGTGGCGCCGTAGCCGATCACGTCGTCCCAGAACTTCGACGCCGAGAACGACTTGCCCAGCGCCAGCGTCGAGCCGCCGTTGAGCACCGCCGACAGCGCGACCGTCAGCGCGTTGTTGTGGTAGAGCGGCAGGCAGCAGTACAGGGTGTCGTGGCTGTTCAGCCGCATCCCGAGGCCGCCGAAGCCGGCCAGCGCCCGCAGCCACCGGTAGTGCGTCATGATGCTGGCCTTGGGCATGCCGGTGGTGCCCGAGGTGAAGATGTAGAACGCCTTGTCCTTGGCGAGTACCGCCGAGGCAGTGGCCGGATTGCCGGTCGGCGCCGTTTCGGCGAGACCCTTGAACTCGTCGAGCGTCACCAGCCCTTCGGCGTCGGCGCCGCTTTCCTTGATCGGGTCGACGAAGTCGGGGTCGGCGACGACGACTTTGGCCGACAGCAGTCCGAGGCTGTGCTTGAGCACATCGCCGCGCTGGTGGTAGTTCAGCATCCCGGAGATGGCGCCACACTTGACGGCCGCGAGCATGATCAGCACCGGGTCCGGCGAGTTGCGCAGCATGATGCCGACGACGTCGCCATGGCCGACCCCGCGCGCGGCCAGTACCGCGGCGTAGCGGTTGACGGTCTCGTTGGCTTCCCGGTAGGTGATCTCCTGGTCGCAGAACTTGAGGAAGGTCTTGTCCGCGTGCTGGGCCGCGCGGTCCTGGAAGACCTTGCCGATCGAGGTCTTGGCCGACGGCCGTGCCCCGAATCCGGTGACCACGCCGCGCAGGATGATCGGCGCGTCGGCAATCAGGCCGGGCACGCGGGTGGCGATGTCGCGCAGCCCGACGCTGCTACGAGTCCCCGACTTCTCGTCTGTCATGCGGCGATCCCCTCCCGTGTCGTCTCGCCCGACACCCTAAAACCCTGCGGGTGATCGCCATCACGGGGCCGGTGCACAGGCCGCCAGCGCGTCGTCGATGTCGTCCACCACCACGAGCCGATCGAGCGCGGTCTGGCTGACGTATCCGCTGTCGATGAGTCCGTACAACCAGGCCCGCAACCCGTCGTAATGCCCGAACGGGTCGAGCATCACCACCGGCTTGTCGTGCATACCCAGATAGCCGGCGGTCCACGCTTCGAAGAACTCCTCCAGCGTGCCGATGCCGCCGGGCAACGCGATGAACGCGTCGGCGCGGTCCTCCATGACCTGCTTGCGTTCGCGCATCGATTCGGTGACGACGAGCTCGTCGGCGTCGACGTCGGCCAGCTCGCGGTGCACGAGCGCCTTCGGGATCACCCCGATCGGTGCGGCCGCCACGCGCGCGGGCGCCGGTGGCCAACGCGCCCATGGCCGAGACGTTGCCGCCGCCGGACACCAGGGTCCAGCCGCGATCGGCGATGGCGCCTCCCACCCGCGTGGCCAGGTCGAGCAGTTCGGGGTGCGTCGGCCCCGACGCACAGTAGACACAGACCGCCCACTGAGGGCCGGGATCGGGGGACACATCGACAACGTAGACGAGTACGGCACGGCCGCCGCGCGCACACCCTAAACTCCGGCGGGTGCCCGTCGACTGGAGGACCGCGCCGCCCGAACCGGCGATCGAACGGCTCGAGGCGGCCGTGCGCGAACACGGCGGCGCGGTGCTCGTGGGACCTGTCGGCGCGGGCAAGACGACGGTGGCGCGGGCCGCAAGCGAGCACCTCGACGGGCCGACCGCCTGGGTGACGGGCACGGTGTCGGACAAGGTGATTCCGTTCGCGGCACTGCGTGGCCTGATCGAGGTTCCCGACACCGGCAAGACGGCAGCTGTGCTCCGGTCTGCCCGTGAGTCCGTGGCCGACGGGCTGCTGCTGACCGTCGACGACGCGCACCTGCTCGACAACCTGTCCGCGACGCTGGTGTATCAGCTGGCGGTCAGCGGCGAATGTGCGGTTGATCGTCACCGTGGATGCCGATGCGCGCGTGCCCGATTCGATAAGGGCGTTGCAGCTCGACAACCTGCTGCCGCGCATCGAGCTCGACCCGTCGCCGTCCGACCGGTCCCGGCAGGACGCCTCCGTGCGGGAGTTCATCGCATCGCTTCCCGCCGACGCCCGGCAGGCTCTGGAGTATCTGGCTGTCGAGGACCCGATGCCGTTGGCTGACCTGTCGGCGTTGGCAGGCGACGCGGTGCGGGCCGCCGAGAAAGCCGGCGCGGTCACAGTGGTGGACGACGTAGTGCGGGCGGCGCATCCGCTCTACACCGACGCGGTGCGGGACCGGCTGACGCCCGAGGATCTGCACGCGCGGCGCACCGCGGTGTTCGAAATGCTTGCGGCGCAACGCCCGCGCGATGTCGTGGACCGGCTTCGGCTAGCGGTGCTGGCGCTGGACAGCGACAACCCGCAGCCGATTGCCGATGTGGTCAACGCAGCGGCCGACGCGCTGCGGCTCGGTGATCTGGCACTGAGCGAGCGCCTCGGCGCGGCGGTGCTCGAGCGCGACCCTGACCTCGACGCGCGGCTGACGTTGGCGCAGGCGCTGGCCTGGCAGGGCCGCGGTCGCGAGGCCGACGAGGTGCTCGCGGCGGTCGATCCCGCGACGCTGTCCGATGCGGAGCTGATGGCGTGGGCGCTGCCGCGTGCCGCGAATCAGTTCTGGATGCTGTCCGAGCCGGAACGGGCCACAGCGTTTCTGCAGACCACCCGCAAGAGGGTGTCGTCACCGGCGGCCCAGACCACCGTCGACGCACTGTCGGCGACGTTCGCGATGAATGCGGGCAGGCCGGGCAAGGCGTTGGAGATCGCGGACGAGGTGCTGGCGTCGCCCGACGCCGACGACACCGCGGTCGGCTGGTCGGCGGCCGCGGCGGCGCTGAGCTCCGCGCGGATGGGACGGTTCGCCGACGTCGACGCGCTCGCCGAGCGGGCGATGGAGGCGCAGCATCCGGGCCTGTTGCGGTTCACCAGTGGGTACGGCCAGACGACGACGCTGTTGATGGCCGGCGAGTTGGACCGCGCTCAGGAGCTGGCCCAGCAGCTGACCGATTTCGCGCAGATGCAGCAGCCGGGCCGCGCGATCGGCGAGATACTCGTCGCCGACGTGTTGATCGCGCGCGGTGCGTTGGCGGACGCGGCGAAGCTGTTGCGCGGCGCTGCGGAGGCGCTGGCGCCGACCGGGTATTCGTGGGGCCCGCTGGCGTGGATGCTGCTTGCCGATGCGCTCGGCCAGCTTCAGGAGACGGCCGAGGCGTCAAAGATCCTGTCCCGCGCCGACTCTCGGCACGGGCTGAAGTCGATGCTGTTCGCCCCGGAGCTGCTGCTGGCGCGGGCCTGGACGATGGCGGCACGGCGCGACCCCGTCGGCGCGCGGTCGGCGGCTCGCGACGCGGCGCGGGCGGCGGAGCGCGGCGGCCAGTCGGCGGTGGCCCTGCGCGCGTTGCACGATGCCGCGCGGCTCGGCGATATCCGCTCGGCCGACGGTATCGCCCGGCTGAGCGCCGACGTCCACTGCGTGTTCGGCAGGCTGGCGCTGCAGCACGCCCGGGCGCTCGTCGCGAGCGATGCAACCGAATTGCGGGCAGTGTCAACCGCATTCGCCGACATCGGCATGATGGGCGCCGCCGCCGACGCGTCAGCGCAGGCGGAGTCGCTCTAGTTTGCGGGTCAGGTTAGGTGCAAGGTCCAGCTCGGGCGAATTCCGCCGAGAAACCTTGCGTCGTGGCTGACGACGACGAACGCGCCGCGGTAGGCATTCAACGCTGACTCGAGCCGGCTCACGCTGACCAGATCGAGATTGTTCGTCGGCTCGTCGAGTAGCAATAGCTGCGGGTGTCTCGCTCAGATTCGGCGCAGATGCGACGAGGTTCTCCAATACGGTCCCGTCAGGCTCGAGAAGGTCGAGCCGCTGCGACAGGTATGCCACTCGCCCGTCCGTGCGCTGGATGGTCCCCCTATCCGGCTCGAGATCCCCGGAGATGACCCGCAGCCTGTAGCGCACGGCCGTTTCGGCTCATCCGCAATCCGGCGCCCGCGAACAAGGTTCGCCCGGAGGGTACTTCTGTGTCGGGCAGGTCCAGCGCGATCGCCGGGTCGTCGACAAAGTCGCTCGGAGGCGCGCAGGGTGTAGGGCACCGGGTCAAGGGGTTAAGTACCGCCGGAGCATGTCGGTCACCGCGGTGATCTGCGCGACGTCGACGCGTTCGTCGACGCGATGCGCGAGGTTTGGATCGCCGGGGCCGAAGTTGACGGCCGGCACACCCAGCGATGCGAACCGGGCCACGTCCGTCCAGCCGAACTTCGCGCGGACCTGCCCACCCGCGGCCTCGACCAGTGCGGCGGCCGCCGGCTTGGTCAGCCCGGGCAACGCACCTGGGGCGGCGTCGGTCTGTTCGATATGCACGTCGAGGCCGCCGAGCACGTCCCGTACGTGTTGACTCGCCTGCTCGACGCTGCGGTCCGGGGCGAAGCGGAAGTTGACGGTGACCGACGCCGCGTCGGGGATCACGTTGCCCGCGACACCGCCGTCGATGCGCACCGCCGACAGACCCTCGCGGTATGTGCACCCGTCGATGTCGACACTGCGGGCCTCATACGCCGTCAGCCGGTCGAGGACAGCGCCCAGTTTGTGAATCGCGTTGTCGCCCAACCATGATCGCGCCGAGTGCGCCCGCTTGCCGTCTGCGGTGACAACGACCCGAAGCGTGCCCTGACAGCCCGCCTCGATGAATCCGCCGGACGGCTCGCCGAGGATGGCGACGTCGGCGTCCAGCCAGTCGGGCATCTCCCTTTCGATGCGGCCCAATCCGTTTGCGGCGGCTTCGATTTCCTCGCAGTCGTACATGACCAGCGTGATGTCGTGTGCCGGCTTCTCGACGGTGGCGGCGAGATGCAGGAACACCGCGTCACCCGACTTCATGTCCGACGTCCCGCAGCCGTGCAGTTCGCCGTCCCTGAGGCGGCTGGGCAGGTTGTCGGCGACCGGGACGGTGTCGAGATGTCCGGCCAGAATGACTCGCGACGGCAACCCGTGGTGCGTGCGAGCGAGCACGGCGTCGCCGTTGCGCACGATTTCGAATCCGGTGGTCTGCTCGCGAAGCGCAGCCTCTACCTCGTCGGCGATGCGCGCCTCGTTCCGCGATTCGCTGGGGATGTCCACCAGCGCAGCGGTCAGCGCGATCGGGTCACCTCGCAAATCCAGGCCCACACCCGTTGAGGCTAGTCGAGTAGCCTCTTGCAGCGTGACTGCGGACGCGAGGAGCAATATGGCCACTGCAGCTTCTGGCGTCGGCGTGGCGACCATCGCCGCCGACGGGACCGTACTCGACACCTGGTTCCCGGCACCCGAGTTGACCGGCGAAGGCCCCTCGGGCACGGTGCGGCTCTCGGTGGCCGAGGTCCCGGCGGAGCTGGCCGAGCTCGCTGACCGCGACGAGGACCGTGACGTCGACGTCGTCGTGGTGCGCACAGTGGTCGCGTCGCTGGAGGACAAACCCGCCGACACCTACGACGCCTATCTGCGGCTGCATCTGCTCTCCCATCGTCTGATCCAGCCGCACGGCGCCAGCGTCGACGGGATCTTCGGCGTGCTGGCGAACGTCGTGTGGACCAACTACGGGCCCTGCGCGGTGGACGGTTTCGAGACTGTGCGGGCTCGGCTGCGGCGGCGCGGTCCGGTGACCGTCTTCGGCATCGACAAGTTCCCACGCATGGTCGACTACGTCGTGCCGACCGGCGTCCGCATCGCCGACGCGGACCGGGTGCGGCTGGGTGCGTATCTTGCTGCGGGCACGACGGTCATGCACGAGGGCTTCGTGAACTTCAACGCGGGCACCCTGGGCACGTCGATGGTGGAGGGCCGCATCTCCGCGGGCGTCGTCGTCGACGACGGCTCTGACGTCGGTGGCGGCGCCTCGATCATGGGCACGCTGTCCGGTGGCGGCACGGAGTTGATCGCAGTGGGCAAGCGCTGCCTGTTGGGCGCCAACTCCGGGTTGGGCATCTCGCTGGGTGACGATTGCGTGATCGAGGCAGGCCTTTACGTGACCGCTGGGACGAAGGTGCAGACCTCCGACGGCAAGACAGTCAAGGCTCGAGACCTCTCCGGCGCCAACAACCTGCTGTTCCGGCGGAATTCGGTGACCGGCGCGGTCGAGGTCGTCGCCCGTGACGGCACGGGCATCACGCTCAACGAAGCGTTGCACGCCAACTGAGTGGTCAACACTCGACGACGTTGAGCGCGAGGCCGCCGCGCGCCGTCTCCTTGTACTTGTCCTTCATGTCGGCGCCGGTGTCGCGCATCGTTTTCACGGCCTTGTCCAGCGACACCTGATGCGTTCCGTCACCGCTGAGCGCGATGCGCGCGGCCGTGATGGCCTTGACCGCGCCGACGGCGTTGCGTTCGATGCACGGGATCTGTACGAGCCCGCCGACCGGGTCGCAGGTCAGCCCGAGGTTGTGCTCGATTCCGATTTCGGCGGCGTTTTCCACCTGCCGTGCCGTTCCGCCGAGCAGTTCGGTCAGGCCCGCCGCGGCCATCGAGCAGGCCGAGCCGACCTCACCTTGGCAGCCGACCTCTGCGCCGCTGATCGAGGCGTTCTCCTTGATGATGCTGCCGATGGCGGCGGCGACGAGCAGGAAACGCACCGTGCAGTCGTCGCCGGCACCGGGCGACGAAATCGTGGTAGTACCGCAGCACGGCGGGGATGATGCCCGCGGCGCCGTTGGTCGGCGCCGTGACCACCCGGCCACCGGCGGCATTCTGCTCGTTGACCGCGATGGCGTAGAGGTTGATGCGATCCATCGCGATGAGCGGGTCACGGGAATCCGTTGCGGCGGAGAGCTTTGCGGCAAGCTGCGGGGCGCGTCGACGCACCTTCAGCCCGCCGGGCAGCACACCCGCGGTGTCGATGCCCGCCTGGATGCATTCCTGCATCACCGACCAGATACGCAATAACCCGCTGCGGACGTGTTCTTCTGTGTGCCAAGCCATCTCGTTGGCCATCACGATGTCGCTGATCCGCAGGCCTGTCTCGGCGGCATGCGCCAACAGCTCGTCGCCGGTGCGGAACGGGTAACGCACGGGCGTCTTATCGGCGACCACGACGGGGTCGTCGCTGCCGGACACCTGAGAGTCGTCGACGACGAAACCGCCACCGATGGAGTAGAACGTGCGCTCGGCGACCACCGCGCCGCCGCGGTCGAATGCCCGAAACACCATCGCGTTGGCGTGAAACCGCGCCTTCTTGGTGCGGTGCAGGACGATGTCGTCGTCGAGGCTGAACGCGATCGGGTGCTCGCCCAGCAGCGACAGCTGACCAGAACTCGGTGATGGCGTCGATCCGCTCGGGCGTCCGTTCCGGGTCGACCGCGTCGGGCCGTTCGCCCATCAGGCCGAGCGCGACGGCGGGGATGCTGCCGTGGCCTTTGCCGGTCGCACCGAGGGACCCGAACAGCTCGACGGTGACCCGCTCAGACGGAGTCGAGCAGCCCGTCCTGCGCCAGCCCGCGAGCGAACCGATCGGCAGCGATCATCGGGCCGACGGTGTGTGAACTCGACGGTCCGATGCCGATCTTGAACAGATCGAAGACGCTGAGAGCCATGGTCAGGGACGAATCTTGGCGCTGGTTGGATCATAGATCGGCCGCAGCGACACCGAGATCGGATACAGCAGGCCGCCGACGTTGACCTGGTAGCTGCCCGCCTTCACCCAGTCGGCGTTGATGACCGAGTTGTCGGCGGCGCGCACATAGGCCAGGCCCACACAGGCGCCGATCGTCTCACCCCACGCCGCCGAGGTGACCTGACCCGCGACGGCGCCGTCGCGCAGGATCAGCTCGCCGCCCCACAGCATGGCGTCGGGATCGTCGACGCTGAACCCGACGAGCTTGCGGCGCGCGCCCTCGGCCTTGGCCTTCTCGACGGCTTCGCGGCCGAGGAAGTCGATGTCGGTCTTGAGCTTGCACGCGAACAGCAGGCCGGCCTCGACGGGGTTCTCGCTGGGCGTCAGCTCGCGCCCGAACGCGCGGTAGCCCTTCTCCAGCCGCATCGACTCGATCGTGTAGTAGCCGCCGCGGCCGACCCCGAACTGCCTCGCCGGCCGCCATCAGGTCCTCGTACACGCCGACCGCGAACTCGGCGGGCACGTAGAGTTCCCAACCCAATTCGCCGACGTAGGTGATCCGGGTCGCCCGCACGGTCGCATAGCCCAGCGAGATCAGCTGGCTGGTGCCGAACGGGAACGCGTCGTCGGACAGGTCGGCGTCGGTCAGCGTGGACAGCAGGTCGCGCGAACTCGGCCCCATCACACCGAACACGGCGTACGCCGACGTGACGTCGACCAGCGACGCGCGCGCGCCGGCGGGCAGGTTCCTGCGGATGTGGTCCTTGTCGCGCTCGGTGGTGGCGGCGCTGCTGACGATGAAGAACTCGTCGGCGCCGGTGCGGGTGACGGTGACATCGGATTCGTAGGTGCCGCGTTCGTTGAGCATCCCGGTGTAGACGGCCCTGCCGATCTCGACGCCGACGTCGGCGGTGCACAGCCACTGCAGCGCCGCCTCGGCGTCGGGCCCGACCATGCAGGTACTTGGAGAACGACGTCTGGTCGAACACGGTGACGGCGGTGCGGGTGTTGGTCTGCTCGGCCGCCGACCACGGCAGCCAGTTCGGCTTGCCCCAGGTGTATTCGATCGTCGGGTCGGCCCCGGCGGGTGCGAAGAAGTTGGCGCGCTCCCAGCCCATCCGGCTGCCGAAGTTGGCGTTGGCGGCCTCGAGCAGGTGGTGCACCGGCGACCGGCGGAACGGCCGCGCGGTCTTCATTTCCCGGTTGGGCCAGGGGATTTCGTAGTGCAGGCCGAGGACCTCGGCGACGCGGTCGTGCAGCCAGCGGTTGTTGCCGTTGAACGGCGCGAACCGGCGGATGTCGACGCCGGTGAGGTCGCTGGTGGGTGCGCCGTTGACGATCCACTCGGCCAGCGCCCGGCCCGCGCCGCCCGGCGGTGGCGATGCCCACCGAGTTGAATCCGGCGCCGACGAAGAAGTTGGCGAGTTCGGGCGCCTCGCCGAGGATGAACTGGTTGTCGGGGGTGAAGCTCTCCGGACCGTTGTAGAACTTCTTGATGCCGGTCACCTCGAGCGCGGGGATCCGCAGCAGGGCGTTGTTCATCAGGATCTCGAAGTGATCCCAATCCTCGTCCAGCAGCTGGAATTCGAACGGATACGGGATGTCGTCCGGTGATACCCACGGCTTGGCCTCCGGCTCGAAGCCGCCGATGACCAGGCCGCCGACTTCCTCCTTGAAGTAGGTGTAGCCGTCGGGGTCGCGCAGGATCGGCAGGTCGGGGTGCACGCCGTCGATGTCCTCGGTGACCACGTAGAAGTGCTCGGCCGAATGCAGCGGCACGTTGACTCCCGCCATCGCGCCGACCTGTTTCGCCCACTGCCCGGCGCAGTTGACGACGATCTCCGCCTCGACGTCGCCCGCGTCGGTGCGCACCCCGGTGACCCGGCCGTCGCGGCGTGAGAATGCCGATCACCCTGGTCTTTTCGACGATCCGGGCGCCACGCATCCGCGCGCCCTTGGCCAGCGCGAACGTCAGGTCGGTCGGGTTGGCCTTGCCGTCGGCGGGCAGCCAGATGGCGCCGACCAGGTCGTCGACCCTCATCACCGGGTAGTGCTCGAGCGCCTGTTCGGGACTGAGCAGTTCGCATTCCATGTTGAACGCCGCGGCGTTCGCCGCGGTGCGACGCAGCTGGATCATCCGGTCCTCGGTGCGGGCGACGGTCACTCCCCCGCACTGCTTGTAGCCGGCGGACAGGCCGGTCTCGTTCTCGAGTTCGGCATAGAGCTGTGTGGAGTACTGCACCAGCCGGGTCACGCTCTCCGATGCGCGCAGCTGGCCGACCAGCCCGGCGGCGTGCCAGGTGGTCCCGACTGGACAGTTGGCCTTGCTCGAGCAGCACGACATCGGTGACGCCGAGCTTGGTCAGGTGGTAGGCGACGCTGGTGCCGATGACGCCGCCGCCGATGACGACGACCTGCGCGCGATCGGGCAGTTCGGCGGCCATCAGTCGGCCGCCTGAACGTCGTCGAGCAGCCGGGCCAGGTTCGGGCCCCTTGAATTCGGCCACCGCGCCCTCATACCGTTCCATCGCCCATTCCCAGAAGTCGAATTCGATTGCACTGGAACCATTCTGAATACAGCCCCACAGCGTCCAACCGTACTTGCCGACGATGCCCTGCAGGTGGGCGCGCGCGGTCTTGTGACGCAGCCGCCGCCCGTAGTAGGCGGTGACGAAATCGTCGAGCTGGTCGGTGGACATGCCGGCACTCGCACCAGGTGTTGCCCAACTCGAAGCACGGGTCGTTGTTGCCCGAGTACTCGTAGTCGATCAGCCACATCCTGTCGCCGTCTTCGATGAAGTTCCCCGCCAGCAGATCGTTGTTGCACGGGACGGTGGTCTGGTCGGTCGCCGTCAGCACGCGCTCAATCGCCGCGAAGGTGTCTGCATGGTCGAGGTAGTCCGCCGGTAGCCGGAACCCGTTGTCCATCACGGTCTTCAGATAGGTGGGCTGTCTCTCGAACATGTCGAACCGGCCCTGGAAACGCGGACCGGAGTGCAGGGCGCGGACCGCGGCGGCGGCCTTCTCCAGGATCTCGGGTCGCTGAAAGTCGTCGTTGCACAGGGTCTTTCCGTTCGAGGTAGCTGAGCAGCAGGATGCCCAGATCGGGCGGTAGTCGATCACTGGGCGCCGACGCCTGCCTGCGCGGCGGCCTGTGGTGTTGTGGTACTCCCTGTCGCGGTCGATGCCGAGCATGTTGGTCGCGGTGTCGGTGCAGCGGGCGACGTAGATGCCGTCCGGTGTGGTGATCTTGACGTTGCGGTTGGTCAGCCCGCCGGACAGCTCGTCCAGCTGCCGCGGCCGCCCGGCCAGCACGGGAATCTCCTCGAGGAGATCGTTGAGCTGGGCGTCCGTGGGCGGTGACGACATCACGTCACTCTAGATCGGCGCGAGTGTGCGTGTCTGCGGGTCGACACGCCGGTTTTCCCCGGCAGTTTGCGCACTTTCGCTGCTGCAAAGTCAGTCGTCGGCCGCGAGGATGCAGAACTCGTTGCCCTCGGGGTCGGCCAGCACCACCCAGCTCGGCTCACCCTGCCCGATGTCGACATGTCGTGCGCCCAAGCCGATCACCCGCTCGACCTCGGCCTGCTGGTCATCCGGCTTGAAGTCGAGGTGGATGCGGTTCTTGACGACCTTCTCGTCGGGCACCGCCAGGAAGATCCAGTCGGGACCGGCGCCAGGGGGCGGATGCAGCCGCAGGTCTCCGTCGTCGTCGATCTCATGAGGCCAACCCAGCACCGTCGCCCACCAGGTACCCAGCGCGGTGGCGTCGTGGGCGTCGATGCAGATCTCGTCGAACCTCAATCCCACGACGTCAGCTCCTTCTTGAGCACCTTGCCCATCGCGTTTCGCGGCAAGCTGTCGACGATACGGACTTCACGCGGCCGCTTGTGAACCGAAAGCTCCTGTGCGACAAAGTCGATCAGCGCTTGAGGTTCCGCGTCACCGACCACGAACGCGACGATGCGCTGGCCCAGATCGTCGTCGGGCAGCCCGACGACGGCCGCTTCGGACACCCCCGGATGGCCGAGCAGCGCCGCCTCCACCTCACCTGCGCCGACGCGGTAGCCGCCTGACTTGATCAGATCGACCGACTCGCGTCCGACGATGCGGTGCATGCCGCCGTCGTCGATCACCGCCGCGTCGCCGGTGCGGTACCAGCCTTCGGCGTCGAACGCCTCGGCGGTTGCGTCGGGCAGATTCAGATAACCGTCGAACAATGTCGGGGCCTGAAGTTGCAGTCGCCCAATGGTTTCCCCGTCGTGGGGCACGGGCGCCCCGTCGTCGTCGACGATCCGGGTCTGCACCCCGGTCAACGGCAGACCGACCCAACCCGGACGGCGCTCGCCGGCCGCGCGCGTGCTGAGGGTGATCAGCGTTTCGGTCGCGCCGTACCGCTCCACCGGGCGATGGCCCGTCAACTCTGCAAGCCTGTCGAACACCGGCACCGGTAGTGGCGCACTACCGGACACCAGCAGCCGCGCCGACGACAACGCCTGCGCGGCGTCGCGGTCGTCGACCACCCGCGACCACACCGTCGGCACGGCGAAGTACAGCGATCCCTGCGCGGCGGCGTAGCCGGCGGGCGTGGGTTTACCGGTGTGCACGAAGCGATTTCCGATTCGAAGCGAGCCCAGCAGCCCGAGCACGAGACCGTGGATGTGGAACAGCGGCAACCCGTGCACCAACGTGTCGTCCGGCGACCACTGCCACGCCTCGGACAGCGCGTCGATGTCCGCGGCGATGGCACGCCGGCTCACCACGACGCCCTTCGGCGGCCCCGTGGTTCCCGACGTGTACATGATCAGCGCGGTGGAGTCCGGCGGCGGCTCGGGGTAGCGGTGCCACGAGCGGGCGTGCAGCCGCACCGGGACATGCGGTAGCCCCTCGGCCTCGTCCGGCGACTCCCCCAGCCACAGCTGGGCGCCGGAATCGGTGAGAATGTGCCGCCGCTCGGCCGCACCGACGTCGGCGGGGACCGGCACCATCGGCACCCCCGCGATCAGGCAACCCGTCACGGCCAGCACGGTGGTGGCGGTGGGCCTGGCCAGCACCGCAACCCGCTGGGCGCCGCCGACCCGTTCGGCGACCGACGTCGCAGCGCCGACGAGGTCGCTGCGGCTGAGCACGGCGTCGCCGATGCGCACCGCATCGCCGATATCGGCCCCGTTGGCGACGGCCGCGGGGTTCAGCGAGGCCAGCAGCACGCCAGCGAGGCTACTCGCATCGGGTCGGCATACTGGGCGCGTGGATGAGATCGCATGCATCGCGTCCCGCGAGGTGTACCGCAACGACTGGATGACGGTGCGCGAGGACCAGGTCCGCAGGCCCGACGGTTCCGACGGCATCTACGGCGTCGTCGACAAGCCCACCTACGCGCTGATCATTGCGCGCGACGGCGACCGGTTCCGCCTGGTCGAGCAGTTCCGGTATCCACTGGGCCTTCGGCGCTGGGAGTTTCCACAGGGCACCGCGCCCGGTAAGGCTGACCTCGAACCGGCCGAGCTCGCCCACCGCGAGCTCCGCGAGGAGACCGGGCTGCGCGCCGAGTCGATGACCCCGGTCGGGCTGCTCGACGTCGCGGCGGGGATGAGCAGTCAGCGCGGCAGGGTGTTCGTCGCCACCGGCGTCACCGAGGGCGAGCACGACCGCGAACACACCGAGCAGGACATGCACAGCGAGTGGTTCACACGGGCCGAGCTCGAGGGCATGATGCGAGACGGCGAGATCACCGACGCCCAGTCCATCGCGGCATGGGCGCTGTTCCTGTTGAGCGAGCGATAGAGGAGGACGCCGTGTCCGCAGCCCTCATCACCGGCGCATCCACCGGTATCGGACGTGAGCTTGCCCGCCTCTTCGCCGCCGACGGCGTCGACGTGGTCGTCGTCTCGAGTGAACGAAGTGCCACAGAGCTCGCGGCGTTGGCCGATGAGCTCCGGTCGCGCTACGGCGTCAGAGTGGACACCATCTCGATGGACCTCTCAAAGCCGGGCGCGGGCGCCGACCTGGTCGCCCGCGTCGACGAGCTCGGCGTCGACGTCGAGTACCTCGTCAACAACGCGGGCGTCGGCATCCTCGGCCTCACCGTGCAGGACTCCGACCCCGATGCGGTGTCGCGGATGGTCCAGCTCAACGTCGTCACGACGACCGACCTGACGCTGCTCTACGCGCCGAGGATGGTGAAAGCGGGTCGGGGGGCGATCCTGAATGTGGGCTCGATCGCCGCCTACGTCATCCCGCACGGGCTGGAGGCGGGCTATGCCGCCAGCAAGGCATACGTCAGAAGCTTCTCCGAATGTGTGGCCGACGACCTGCGGGGCACCGGCGTCACGTGCACCCATCTGGCACCGGGGCCCACCCGCACCGAATTCATGACCACGGCCGGTTTGGGCGACACGTCACGGCTCGACAGGTATTTCATGGATGCCGCGCCGGTGGCCAAGGCCGGCTACGACGCGATGCGGGCCGGGCGGGTCAACGTGATCCCCGGACTGGGCACCAAGATCATGCGGGCGATGTCGGTGCTCTCGCCGTCGCGCCGCTTCACGGGCGAGCTATCGGGCCGCTTCGTCAGTAGGCACTAGGTCAGTCGTCGAACGTGGTGGCGCACCGAATCCCGAGCTGGCACCGGTGATGAGCCACACCCGCTGCTGTTCGGCTGCCATGCCCCATCTATACCCCGAACTCAGGACAGGTACACGCGACGGCAGCGTCGTCGTGGACGTCGCGGCGTTGCCCGTCGGCTGACGGCATCAGTTGCTCGTGTGCGGGCAGTCGACGTCGACGTACACCGTCGTGAAACCCACTGCGCGGCCCGATGAGTCGGGATTGTGGACACCCGTGACGTTGCACTCCGAAAGCGGTGCATCCACTGTTCCGTTGATCATGACGTTGTAGCCCTGGGCTTTAAGGCTCTGCACGACATCGCTTGCCGATCCGGGACCGGACGGCGCGGCCGACGCCACGCCTGACAATCCCAACGTCACTGCCGTCATGGCACCGGCGACGCCGGTCACGATCGCAAGAGTCTTCATTTGCACACCTCCGTGGTGGGTTACCGATCCGCTGCTGCGGAATGTCTCACCAAGAGGTAGGCACAGGGGTTACACGGCGGCTCAGTGTCGGCGCTCGGCCAGCGCACGTAGGAAGAACGTCAGGTTCGCGGGTCGTTCGGCGATCCTGCGGACGAAGTAGCCGTACCACTGCGTGCCGAACGGAACGTAAACCCGTACGTGACTGCCGGTGTCCGCCAGCCGTCGCTGCTCGGCGTCGCGGATTCCGTAGAGCATCTGGTACTCGAAATCGTCTACACCCCGGTTGTTCTCGCGAACCAGCGCAGGCACCGCCTCGATGATCTCCGGATCGTGCGAGGCCACCATCGGGTATCCCGAACCGGCCATCAGCACGCGCAGACACCGCAGGTAGGAGTCCGTGACGTCCTCGCGGTCGCGAAAGGCCACCGACGCGGGCTCGTCATAGGCCCCCTTGCACAACCTGATTCGTGCTCCTGCAGCGGCGAACTCCTCGCAGTCAGCTTCGGTGCGCTTCAGGTACGCCTGCAAAACGGTTGCCAGCCAAGGGAACTCGACGCGTAGATCACGCACGATCGACAGTGTCGAGTCGGTGGTGGTGTGGTCTTCGGCGTCGACGGTCACCCACGCGCCGACGCGCTGCGCCCGCTCGCAGATGGTGCGGGCGTTCTCCAGGGCGATCTTCTCGCCGTCCCGGGGCAGGGCCTGCCCGAGGGCGGACAGCTTCAGCGACACCTCCAGCGGGCGCACGGCAGAACTGCTCGATTCGTCGCGTGCGCCGAGCGCGTCGAGCAGTTCGAGATAGGCGCGCACCGTGGCGTCGGCGTCCTCGACCTCGGTGGTGTCCTCGCCCAGATAGTCGATGCTGACCATGCGATGGCTGTCCCGCAGTTGCGCAACGGAACTCAGTACGTCGGCCACTGTTTCGCCCGGGACGAAGCGGTGTACCACATCTCTGGTGACCGGCAGCCGCTCCGCGGTGCGCCGCAGACCGTCCGACCGGCTGGCCGCCAGAATCGCCGGGCGCGCGACCCGGTGGAACAGCTCTGCCATCACTTCGTCTCCATGTGCGGATAGGTGTGGTCGGTGGGCGGAACGAACGTCTCCTTGATCGACCGGGCGGAGGTCCAGCGCAGCAGGTTCAGCGCCGAACCGGCCTTGTCGTTGGTGCCCGATGCCCGCGAACCGCCGAACGGCTGCTGGCCCACGACGGCGCCGGTGGGCTTGTCGTTGACGTAGAAGTTGCCCGCCGCGAAGCGCAGCCGGTTCTCGGCCTGCAGCACCGCGTCGCGGTCATCGGCGATTACCGCACCGGTCAGCGCATATTTCGAGCCGGTGTCGATGACGTCGAACATCTGCTCGTAATCCGAGTCGGGATACACGAACACAGACAGGATCGGCCCGAAGTACTCGGTGGAGAAGGACTCGTCACCCGGATCGTCGGACAGCAACACGGTCGGCCGGACGAAATAGCCTTCGCTGTCGTCGTATTCACCGCCGACGGCGACCGTCACACCGGGCGCGCCCTTGGCGCGTTCGATGGCATTGACATTCTTGGCGAAGGCGCGGTCGTCGATGAGCGCGCCGCCGAAGTTGGTCAGGTCGGTGACGTCGCCGTAGCGCAGCGCCTCGGTGGCGCCGAGGAAGTCGTCGCCCATCTGTTGCCACACCGACCGCGGGATGAAGGCGCGCGATGCGGCCGAGCATTTCTGGCCCTGGTAGTCGAATGCGCCGCGGATCAGCGCGGTGCGCAACACATCCGGCCGCGCCGAGGGATGAGCCAGCACGAAATCCTTGCCGCCGGTCTCGCCGACCAGGCGCGGATAGCCGTGATAGCGGTCGATGTTCGTGCCGATCTCGCGCCACAGATGCTGGAAGGTCGCGGTCGAGCCGGTGAAGTGAATGCCTGACAGCCGCGGATCTGCCAGTGCGACATCGGATACCGCGATGCCGTCGCCCGCGAGCAGGTTGATCACACCCGGTGGCAGACCCGCAGCCTCCAGCAGCTGCATCGTCAGGTAGGCGGCGAAGGTCTGCGTCGGCGAGGGCTTCCACACGACGGTGTTGCCCATCACCGCCGGCGAGCTGGGTAGGTTGCCCGCGATCGCGGTGAAGTTGAACGGGGTGATGGCGTAGACGAAGCCGTCGAGCGGCCGATAGTCGGTGCGGTTCCACACTCCGCGGGTGTTGATCGGCTGCTGCGCCAGGATCTGCCGGGCGAAGCCGACGTTGAAGCGCCAGAAGTCGATCAGTTCACAGGCCGCGTCGATCTCGGCCTGGTAGGCGGACTTCGACTGGCCGAGCATGGTTGCGGCGCAGAGCTTTTCGCGCCAGGGGCCGGCCAGCAGATCGGCTGCGCGCAGGAACACGGCCGCCCGCTCGTCGAACGGGGTGTTCGCCCATGCGTCCTTCGCGGCCATCGCCGCCTCGATGGCGGCGGTCGCGTCGGAGTGCTCGGCGTTGGTGAAGGTGCCGAGTCTGGCGGCGTGGCGGTGCGGCTGAACGACGTCGACGCGTTCACCCCCGCCCATCCGGTGCGTCCCGCCGATGACGTGCGGCAGGTCGATCGGGTCGTCGGCGAGTGCGTCGAGCGCGGTGACGAGCCGTGCACGTTCGGGACTGTTGGGTGCGTATTCGTGAATCGGTTCGTTGGCCGGCTGTGGGGACCTCGGTGACGGCATCCATGCAGTAAGGATCCCCTTTTCGGGCATTCCCAACCGATGGCCGATCGAACAATGCCGTCGGTGATTTATAGTCGAATCGGACAAGGGAGCTGTCGATGGCGCAACGGGTCGGCGGACTGTCGCTCGGACAGCTGCTGCTGGCCCTCGACCGGACGATGGTGACGCTGGTCGACGCCCCTCGCGGACTGGATATGCCGGTCGGCTCCGTCGCGCTCGTCGACGTCGACGACGTCAGGCTCGGCCTGGCCGTCGGCGCCGGATCGGCGGACCTGTTCTTCCTGCTCGGGGTGTCGGACGCCGAAGCGGTCGGCTGGATCGCACAGCAGGTCCACGGCTCGGGCAAGGCGCCCGCCGCGATCTTCGTCAAGGAGCCCTCGGCCGCTGCGGTGAAGCAGGCCGTCGCGCTCGGCACGGCGGTGGTCGCCGTCGAACCGCGCGCCCGATGGGAGTTGCTCTACAAACTCGTCAACCACGCGTTCGAGCACCACGGCGATCGGGGCGATCCGCTCAACGAAACCGGCACCGATCTGTTCGGGCTGGCGCAGTCAATCGCTGATCGCACCCACGGCATGATCAGCATCGAGGACGAGAGTTCACACGTGCTGGCGTACTCGGCGTCCAGCGACGAGGCCGACGAGTTGCGCAGGCTGACGATTCTGGGTCGCGCCGGCCCGCCCGAGCATCTCGAGTGGATCGGACAGTGGGGCATCTTCGACGCGCTGCAGGCCAGCGGCGAGGTCGTCCGCGTCGACGAACGCCCGGAGCTGGGGCTGCGGCCGCGGCTCGCCGTCGGCATCCATCTCCCCGCGACGGATCCGCGGCGCCCGCCCGGCTTCGCGGGCACGATCTGGTTGCAACAGGGATCGGCACCATTGGCCGACGACGTCGAGGAGGTGCTGCGCGGCGGCGCGGTGCTCGCGGCGCGGATCATGTCGCGGCTGGCGGCCGCCCCGTCGACGCACACGGTGCTGATGCAGGATCTGCTCGGGCTCGGCGAGGACTCCGTCGACGTCG
The DNA here is from genome assembly GCA_963813275.1 of uncultured Actinomycetota bacterium. Classification (GTDB taxonomy): domain Bacteria; phylum Actinomycetota; class Actinomycetes; order Mycobacteriales; family Mycobacteriaceae; genus Mycobacterium. The sequence goes on from CAWEYH010000014.1 coordinate 3,611,860, forward strand.
GTGCGGTCGCCCGAGAGCTCGGCATCGCCGCCGACGGCCGTGTCGCGCTTGTCGGGTTCCGCGGCGAAGGGACATCGGTGCCGGCGAACGTGATCGCTCTGAGCGCCAGCGCTTTTCGCGCCGACGCACAGGTGGCCTCCACCGGCGAGCGGGTCTACGTGCTGTTACCGAAGATCGGTGCGACGTCGTCGCTGACGTCGTGGGTCCGTGGAATGGTCGCCGCGCTGCGCCGCGAGCTGGGTCTGACACTGCGGGCGGTGATCGCAGCGCCGCTGGCCGGCCTGGCCGGTGCTGCCGCGGCCCGCGCCGAAGTCGACCGCGTGTTCGACAGCGCCGATCGCCACCCCGGCGCCATCGAGCAGGTCACGTCGCTGGACGAAGCGCACACCACGGTGCTGCTCGACGAGATCGTCGCGCACGTGGCCGGTCAGCAGCGGCTCGTCGACCCGCGGGTGCGCGCGCTGCGCGAGCAGGACCCGATGCTTGCCGACACGCTGGCCGCCTATCTCGACGGGTTCGGCGACATCGCCGCGGTGGCGCAGCGGCTGCACGTGCACCCGAACACGGTGCGCTACCGCATCCGCCGGATCGAGAAGCTGCTGTCGACGTCGCTGGACGACCCAGCGGAGCGGCTGGTTCTCGCACTGGGTCTGCGGGCCACCGAGCGCTGACCTGGAGCCACCTTCTCTGCCGAACTAGAGCGCGAGCGCGCCCGCGGCCAGTTCGTCGAACCGTTCGATCGCCTCGTCGCCGTCGGCGTCCAGTCCGCGGAGCGGGCCACGGTCGGCCAGGTACCGCTGCGCGTAGAGCCGGGCGACCAGAGCCTTTCGGTCCGTTCGGTTTTCGGCTCGCTCCCAGGCGGCCTGCTCTGTCAGCAGCGCGCCTGCGTAGACGTCGCCCATGAACTGTGCGAGCGGGAACAGCCGCGCCTCGGCGACCGCGCCGTCGAACTTGCTCCACGCGGTGATGGCCGCGTCGAGGTCCTCGATGCGGCGGGACACCAGCGCGGTGGTGTCGTCGGCATCGGACACCGACACCGCGTCGTGCAGGCGTTGCAGCAGCGGCTCGTGCGCCTGCGCACGTTCGATGCCGCGTCGCACGTCCAGGCAGAGGATGTTGTCGGGGCCCTCCCAGATGGTGTTCACCTGCGCGTCGCGCAGTATCCGTGCCACCGGCCAGGTCTCGATATAGCCGTTGCCGCCGTGGATTTCGATCGCGTCGGAGGCCATGGTGATGCCGAGCCTGCACACCTTCAGCTTCGTCACGGGCACGGCGATGCGCTGACGGACTCGCCTGGGCGCCCGGTGGTTGGCGGCTCCGGTGCCGTCGAATACGAGCGCTTGCGCGGCTTCGACGTCGACGATCATCTCCGCCAGCTTGCGCCGCATCAACGGTTTGTCGACGAGCGCGTCGCCGAACGCCTGTCGCCGCTTGGCGTAGCACAGCGACTCGACAAGGGCCCGTCGCGCATTGCCGAGCGCGAAGAGCGCAATGCCCAGCCGCGCAGCGTTCGTCAGCTCCATCATCCGGCCCAGCCCCTTGCCGTCGGACGGCCCCGCCTCGTCGCTCGGCTCACCGGAAAGCAGGAACGCCTCGGCGTCGACGAACTCGATCTCACCCGAGGCGACCGACCGCGTGCCGAGCTTGTCCTTCAGCCGGCGCACCCGCACACCGTTGCGTGAGCCGTCGCGACGGGTGCGCAACACCAGAAAGGTCGCGACGCCCCGGCTGGAGTCGGGCGCTCCTTCGGGCTTGGCCAGCACGACGAACGCCTCACCGTTGCAGTTCGACGCAAACCACTTGAATCCGTTCAGCAACCACGCATCTGCGTTGCGCGTCGCCGTCGCCTCGAGCGCACCGAGGTCGGACCCGCCGGTCCGCTCGGTGAGCAGCTGGGCGGTCTCGCCTTCCCACTCGCCCGACTCGAACTTGGCCAGCACATGGTCGCGGACGTCGGGCGGCGCGTACGCCGCGACCAATGCCTTCACCATGCCGCCGCCGGTGCCGAGCGCGCACCCCATCCCGATGTCGGCCTGGTTGAGCAGATAGTTGGACGCGAACAGAGGCAGCGACGAGCTCATGCCACCGCTGCGCGCAGCATCCCGCAGCCCCTTTTGAGAATCCAGCACGGCGCGCCTGGATTCGATGAACGAGGGAGGCATGATGACGCGGCTGACGTCGTGTCCCCATCGGTCGTAGCGCTCCAGCCGCGGTCCGTTGCGGTCAGTCTCCTCGGCCCACCGCGCGACCGGACCGCCCATCAGCTCGCCGATGCGCGTCAGATGCGGCTCCACGACCGCTAGCTCGTCGGGCTGCAGGTAGTAGGCCATGGTGGTTTGCAGGGTGGGATCGGTTGCATACCAGTTGAGACCCACTGCTCCCCGGTAGTCCTCGGTGCGGTAGCGCGCCGACTTCTCCGGGGTCGTGAAGGGCAGCCGGTCGACGTCCTCCACGTCGTAATCGCTCATGCCGCGACGGTATTGCAGCTTCGATGCCAGGTCGAGCACCGTCGCCGTATTGGCGCGAGCCCGCGGCGCCGATAATTGACGTCTCTGAGGGTGTATTTATTGACGAAGGCGTTTATTAAATGGACGCCGAGTATGCACATGAGGCGCTTGTCTATCCATTTAACGCAAACTATCAAGATCAATTGCTGGAGGCGTTAATAATCGTCTTGATTCGCATTGAATGCATGACGCGATTAGGCCTAGAATCCCGTATATGGGGAGGCCAAACGGGCTACCAACGCACTGCACGGTTGACGGGTGCGACCGAAAGTATCGTGCGCGCGGTCTTTGCGGAATGCATTACTACCGATTGCGGGCGGGTACGCCGGTGGCTGGCGGTGAGCGCTCGGAAGGCGAGAACCACGGGAATGCCAAGCTGACCGCTGACAATGTCCTGGAATTGCGCAAGTTGCATGCCGACGGCGCCACGCTGCGCCAACTCGCAGGCAAATTCGGGGTCTCGAACGTGTCGGTCTACAACGCGGTGTCGGGCAAGACCTGGCGGAACCTCGAGTAGCAGCGTCAGGCCGAGCGCCGCAGATGCGCGCGCTCGTTGATCTCCGCTTCGTCGAGGTAGGTCATCATCGGCACGTCGGGCGCGCAGAGCATGAACACCACGAACTTGCTGGCGATATCGGTGCGCAGGTTCGCCGCCCGGTAGTGCACCACCTCGAATCCCGGCTCCCAGAACGCCTCGCCCGCCTTGATGGGATACGGCGGTTCCCCTTCGAGTTCGAAGAGGATTTCACCGTCAAGCACGTAGCCGAACACCGGACCGGAATGGCGATGCGGACCCGAACCGGGATCCCCCGGCTGGATTGTGACAGTGGCGACCATCGCCGCCGAATTCGGTGCGATGCGCGGTGTTTCGTGCAGCAGCACGTTCAACACATTCGTCGGCGACGGCCCAAGAGGCGGCATGACGTGAACGGTAGTGCCGGGCAGTGGAACCTCGGTGGTCCATTCGGGCACCGAATCGGTGGGCCAATACCCGTCAAGCAGTGAGCCGCTCGACGGCGGCGGCGATCCGTTCGTCGGTGGCGGTCAACGCTATCCGCACGTGATGCGAACCGCGCGGGCCGTAGAACTCGCCGGGGGCCACGAGGATTCCGCGCTGCGCCAGCCACGCGAGGGTGTCACGGCACGGCTCGCCGCGGGTGGCCCAGAGATACAGTCCGGCCTCGGAGTGGTCGACGGTCAAGCCTGCCGCCTGCACCGCGGGCAGCAGCGCGTTGCGGCGCCGCTCGTAGCGCTCACGCTGTTCGCGTTCGTGCACGTCGTCGTCGAGCGCGGCGACCATCGCGGCCTGGATCGGGCGTCGGCATCATCATCCCCGCGTGCTTGCGCACCGCGAGCAGTTCGGCGATCAGGGCGCGGTCGCCGGCGACGAAGCCGGCGCGGTAGCCGGCCAGCGAGGACGTCTTGGACAGCGAGTGAATCGCCAGCAGGCCGGTGTGGTCGCCGTCGCAGACCGATCGGGTGCAGCACCGAGACGGGTTCGGCGTCCCAGCCCAGGCCGAGGTAGCACTCGTCGGACGCGACGATCGCCCCGCGTTCGCGCGCCCATCCGACGACCTTGCGGAGGTGGTCGACGCCGAGCACGGCACCGGTCGGGTTGCTCGGCGAGTTGAGATAGATCAAGGCCGGTGTCCGCGGGCCGATCTGGGTCAGCGAGTCGGCAAGCAGCACCTGTGCGCCCGCCAGCCGCGCTCCGACTTCGTAGGTTGGATAAGCCAATTCGGGTACCACGACGATGTCGTCGGCGCCGAGGCCCAGCAGCGTCGGCAGCCACGCGATGAGCTCCTTGGTGCCGATCGCGGGAAGTACGGCGTCCTCGGCGAGCCCGGTGATGCCGTAGCGCCGATCCAGCGCCGCCGACCGCCGACGCGCGCAACGCGGGGGTACCTGCCGTCGCCGGGTAGCCGGGCGCAGCGCTCGCAGCGGCCAGCGCCTCACGGATCAGCGGTGCAACCGGATCGACCGGAGTGCCGACGGACAGGTCGACGATGCCGTCCGGATGCGACCGGGCCAGCGCCGTCGCGTCGGCGAGGGTGTCCCAGGGGAACACCGGCAACCCCGCAGAGATGCCGCGGCGAACTACGTCAGGTCGAGCTCCGACTTTCCTGCTCCTCGCGTGCGCGGCGTCAGTCCTCACCCTGGGGCGGTAGATCCTTGACCGACTGCGGGTCGTTCTCGGTCATGCCGACCTTCGACGCCCCACCGGGTGACCCGAGCTCTGCGAAGAAGTCGGCGTTGATCTGGGTGTATCCGCTCCACTGATCCGGCACGTCGTCCTCGTAGTAGATGGCCTCCACCGGGCAGACCGGCTCGCATGCACCGCAGTCAACGCATTCGTCGGGGTGGATGTACAGCATGCGTGCGCCCTCGTAGATGCAGTCGACAGGGCATTCCTCGATACAGGCCTTGTCCTTGATGTCGACGCAGGGTTCGGCAATCGTGTACGTCACTGAGTACTCCTCAAGTCCTCTCGATCTACCAGATCAATGGGGGCTGCCTGGGTGTAGGGCCCACCGAAATTCGCTGCCAGTATCCGATGTGGATACCGGCCCGTCTGTCTCAGCCTGCCCTAACTTTTTGCGTCCACCCTTGGGTGGACGCGTAGGTTACTGATACTAGACGTTGCATATACAAGTGCCTAGTCGCCACACCCCTATGCGCATAGGTGCAGTGCAACAAGTTGCATATGGCCGTACCGGCTCCTAAGCTGCCCCGCGTGGCACTCCCCCACGCGATCCTGGTCTCGCTGTCCGAGCAGTCCGGCTCGGGCTACGAGCTGGCCCGCCGGTTCGACCGCTCGATCGGCTACTTCTGGAGCGCCACCCACCAGCAGATCTACCGCACGCTGCGGGCGATGGAGGACGACGGCTGGGTGCACGCCACACCCGTCGTGCAGCAGGGTCGCCCCGACAAGAAGGTATACACGGTCGCCGACGCCGGCCGCGCCGAGTTGGCCCGCTGGATCGCCGAACCGTTGGCCGGCCGCGGCAGCTCGGTGACCGACAACCGCACGCGCGACCTTGCAGTGAAGATCCGCGCGGCGGCGTTCGGCGATGTCGCCGCGCTTGCGCGCTCAGGTCGCAGCACTACGCGTCGAACGTGCCGAGCTGCTCGACACCTATCGCGGATTCGAGAAGCGTCAGTTCCCCGACCCCAGCGCGCTCAGCGGCAGCGCACTGCACCAGTACCTGGTGCTGCGCGGCGGCATCCGCGCCGAGGAAAGCGCCGTCGAGTGGCTCGACGAAGTGGTGGCGAGCCTGAAGGAGAAACCGTGACCAGCTCGTACCCAACCTTGTTGTCCCCGTTGGATCTTGGGTTCACCACGCTGCGCAACCGGGTGGTGATGGGTTCGATGCACACCGGCCTGGAGGACCGCGCCGGCGACACCGGACCGGCTCGCCGCGTACTTCGCCGAACGGGCCCGCGGCGGCGTCGGGCTGATCATCACCGGCGGCTACGCCCCCAACCGCACCGGGTGGCTGCTGCCGTTCGCGTCGCAGATGGTGTCCTCCGTCAGAGGCCCGCCGTCATCGCCGCATCACCAACTGCGGTGCACGACGCGGGCGGCAAGATCCTGCTGCAGGTCCTGCACGCGGGACGCTATGCATATCACCCGTTTTCGGTGAGCGCGTCGGCGATCAAGGCGCCGATCAACCCCTTCCGGCCGCGCACGTTGCGCAACGTCGAAGGGACCATCGCCGACTTCGCGCACTGCGCGGAACTGGCCCGCGACGCCGGCTACGACGGTGTCGAGATCATGGGCAGCGAGGGCTATCTGCTCAACCAGTTCCTGGCGCCGCGCACCAACAAGCGGACCGACGCATGGGGCGGATCACCCGAGAAGCGCCGGCGGTTCCCGGTCGAGATCGTGCGCCGCACCCGCGAAGCGGTCGGTCCGGACTTCATCATCTGCTACCGGATGTCGATGGCCGACTACGTCGAGGACGGCCAGAGCTGGGACGAAATCGTCGCGCTGGCAACCGAAGTCGAGGCGGCGGGCGCCACGATGATCAACTCCGGGTTCGGCTGGCACGAGGCGCGGGTGCCGACGATCGTCACCTCGGTGCCCAACAGCGCGTTCGTCGACATCAGCAGCGCGGTGGCCGAGCATGTCGACATTCCGGTGGTGGCTTCGAACCGCATCAACATGCCGCAGGCCGCCGAGCAGATCCTCGCCGACACGCACGTGCAGCTGATCTCGATGGCGCGGCCGCTGCTGTCCGACCCGGACTGGGTGAACAAGGCGCAGGCCGATGCCGCCGACGAGATCAACACGTGCATCTCGTGCAACCAGGCGTGCCTGGACCACGCGTTCGTGCACAAGAAGGTGTCGTGTCTGCTCAACCCGCGCGCCGGGCGCGAGACCGACCTGGTGCTCTCGCCGACGCGCCGCGTCCGGCGCGTCGCGGTGGTCGGCGCGGGCCCGGCGGGGTTGGCCACCGCGGTGACCGCCGCGCAACGCGGGCACGACGTCACGCTGTTCGAGGCCGGCGATGTCATCGGCGGCCAATTCGACTTGGCCAGAAGGATTCCCGGCAAGGAGGAGTTCAGCGAGACGATCCGGTACTACACGAGGATGCTCGACAAGCACGGCTGTGGACGTGCGGCTGAACACGCGCGCCGACGTCGACGAACTGGCCGGGTACGACGACGTGGTGCTGGCCACCGGCGTGGCGCCGCGAATGCCCGACATCCCGGGCATCGACCATCCGATGGTGCTGTCCTACGCCGAGGCGATCATGGGCAAGCCGGTCGGCAAGACGCGTGGCCGTCGTCGGCGCGGGCGGTATCGGGTTCGACGTCAGCGAGTTCCTGGTCACCGACGAGTCCCCGACGCTGAACCTCAAGGAGTGGAAGGCCGAATGGGGCGTCGGCCGACCCGCAGGAGGCACGCGGCGCGCTGACGACGCCGATTCCCGCGCCGGCCGCACGCGAGGTGTATCTGTTGCAGCGCACCAAGGGCCCGCAGGGCCGAGGGCTCGGCAAGACATCGGGCTGGGTGCACCGGGCGTCACTGAAGGCCAAGGGCGTGCACGCAGCTGTCGGGGGTGAACTACGAGCGCATCGACGACGACGGCCTGCACATCAGCTTCGGCCCGGACCGCGAGCGCAGGCAGGTGCTCGCGGTCGACAACGTCGTGATCTGCGCGGGTCAGGAGTCGGTGCGCGAGCTCGAGGACGGGCTGCGCCGCAACGGAATCGACCCGCACGTCATCGGCGGAGCGGCGCTGGCAGCCGAGCTCGACGCCAAGCGTGCGATCAAACAGGGCACCGAACTAGCCGCCCGCCTGTAACTCCCGTCGCACCGCGAGCGTGCGTGTCTGTACATAGACACGCCGTGCCGGCGCGGCATTTTGCGGTCGCTCGCAGTGCCGCGACGGCCCGCTAGTCCGCGACGGCCTCGACAATCGTCGTATAGACGCCAGGGTGCGCAACCGCGCCGAACGTCGCACCGACCTCCCGAATCATCGCCTGAAATTCGGGTTTTCCCGTAGCAGCGCGCACCGCATCGAGGCTGTCCCACACCGCGACGTTCACCAACTGATATGACGCGTCCGGCGACAGCGCACGATGTAGCCGGAACGAGCGGAATCCCGGTTGCCGGCGCATGAACTCGCCGCGTTCCTTCCAGCCCACGACGAAGTCGTCGACCTTGTCGGGATCGAGCTCGAAGACGTTGACGAACGTGACCGGACGGGCGTCATGCTGTTCTGTTGTCATGACGCCGGTATACACCGGCGGTGACTAGGCCTGCTTGAGTGCCTCGATCTCGAGCGTGATCGTCACCTTGTCGCCGACGACGACCCCGCCGGTCTCGAGAGGCATGTCGATATCGATCCCGAAGTCCTTGCGGTTCAGCACCACTGATGCGGTGAAGCCCGCGACCTCGCCGTGCCCCATGCCGGGATTGACGCCGTTGAACTCGAGGTCCAAGCTGACCGGCTTGGTGATGCCTTTGAGGGTGAAATCACCATCGAGTACGTAGTGGTCGCCGTTCTCCCGCACAGCCGTCGAGGTGAAGGTTGCGGTCGGGATACGTCTCGGCGTCGAAGTAGTCGGCCGACTTCAGGTGCGCGTCACGCTGCTCATTGCGGGTGTCAACGGAGTCGACGGCGATCTCTGCGGTCACAGAAGGAGTGCCGTCTTCGCCCACCACGACTGCGCCGGTGAAAGTGTTGAAATGGCCTCGCACTTTGCTCACGACTAGGTGGCGCACCGAGAACGCAATCGATGAGTGAACGGGATCGATGGCCCACGTGCCTGCGCTGAGCTGGCTGGTCGTGGTCGCTGTGGTCATGGTGTATCTCCTTCGCAGATTCGGAAACGAGCGGGCGTCGATGACCGCATCACTCCGTTAAACGGACCACGGTCCGAATTTATTCTTGGCTGATGACCACTTGTTCAGCGCCCGCGCACAGCGACGCCGTCCTGCATGTTCGCCAGCTCACCGCCGACGAGCTCGAACGAGCTCAGAGCAAGAGGGAATTCTTCAAGGAGAGCGCGTGGGATGAGTGGCGGACGACGCAGCCTCTCGAGTTCGAGGGACCCAACCACGAGTTCGAGGTTTGTCAGGACTTCCCCACCGACCTGGTGTCGGTGCCCAACATCGTTTCGTGGTTCATCCCGCGCGCGGGGCGGTATGCGCGGGCGGCCGTGCTTCACGACTACCTGTGGCGCAGGCCCATGCGGATAAACCGGCGTCAGGCCGACTGGCGGTTCCGGCTGCAGATGGAGCAGGACGGCGTGAGCCTGTTGCGCCGCTGGATCATGTGGGCTGCTGTGCGGATGACATCGATCCTGTGTCGCAAGGGTGGCCCCGGCTGGTGGAAGGACATCCCGGGAGCCGTGGCGTTGCTCCTCTTCGTTGCGCTGCCGATCGTCGTGTTGCCTGTCATCACGATCGCGGTGTCCACCATCGTGTTCTGGCTTCTCGAATCAATCGTCGCGCTGGTGGTGCCCGACGAGACCCCGGTCTCGATCCAGTTGAAGACGTGACCGCTGCGACGAGTTACCGGCGCTGACCCCACACCGACTGCGCTCCGGTGTCGCCGATCAGCACGACGCCGACGACGGACGTAGCGCCGACGACTATGGCGAGCACAGCGGCGACGGCCGCGAACATCCGCTTGGTCTCCGACGACCGAGACTCCATCCGATGCTGGAACGCCTGGATGATGGCCACCACAAGCAACGCGCCGGCGATGTAGATCATCCATCCACCGCGATGCACGTGCGTTTCCAGGACCGGGGAATACGACAAAGCATGGTTGTACAGCCATGCGCCGGCGGAGGTGGTCAGCGGCGTCAGGACCATGACCGACGCAGCAAGTGCGAGCACCAGCCACACCAATCGACGACGCGCGGCCGGCCAGATCGCGCACAGGATTTCGAGCCCAGCAGTCAATGGCGCAAGCACCACGATGGCGTGGACCAGCAGGGCATGGGCAGGCAAACCGAAAATCGTCGTCAAGGCGCGGCGCTCCTGGGCTGGGGATGGCGTCACTCTTTAACGTATACGTTCGGTAGCCTGAGACTTGGTTCAGCGTGGCGCGCGTATTCGCGCAAACGTCGCTGAGATGTCGGGAACTACGCGGCCAACGGTGCGTACGTGGTGGTGCGCTGACGGGCCGGGCGGCCGATGCCCTCGGCGATCGCCATGAGTTCCTCGACGGACTTGGCCGAGCCGAACTCCGAGCCGGCCATCCGCGAGATGGTTTCCTCCATCAACGTGCCGCCGAGGTCGTTGGCGCCGCCGTTCAGCATCACCTGCGTGCGCTCGACACCCAGCTTGACCCAGCTGGTCTGAATGTGAGAGATCCTGCCGTGCAGCATGATCCGCGCCAGTGCGTGCACGGCGCGGTTGTCGCGGTGGGTCGGGCCCGGCCGTGCCCCGCCGGCCAGGTACAGCGGCGACGACTGGTGCACGAACGGCAGCGGGACGAACTCGGTGAACCCGCCGGTGCGGTCCTGGATGTCGCGCAGCACGTCGAAGGTGCCCGACCCAGTGCTTCGGGGTGTCGACGTGGCCGTACATCATCGTCGAACTCGACCGCAGCCCCACCTCGTGTGCGGTGGTGACGACCTCGATCCACATCGACGTCGGCAGCTTGCCCTTGGTCAGCACCCAGCGGACCTCGTCGTCGAGGATCTCGGCGGCGGTGCCGGGGATGGTGTCCAGGCCGGCCTCGCGCAGGCTGATCAGCCACTCGCGGATGGACAGCCCGCTCTTGGTGACGCCGTTGGCGATCTCCATCGGGGAGAACGCGTGCACGTGCATCGACGGCACCCGCGTCTTTCACCGCGCGCACCAGATCGGCGTATCCGGTGACGGGCAGTTCGGGGTCGATGCCGCCCTGCATGCAGACCTCGGTCGCGCCGGCGACGTGCGCCTCCCATGCCCGGTCGGCGACCTCGTCGGTGGACAGCGAGTAGGCGTCGGCGTCGCCCTTGCGTTGCGCGAACGCGCAGAACCGGCAGCCGGTGTAGCAGATGTTGGTGAAGTTGATGTTGCGGTTCACCACGAACGTGACGTCGTCGCCGACGGTGTCGCGGCGCAGCGAATCTGCCAGCGCGGCAACGGCATCCAGGGCAGGACCGTCGGCGGTGGCCAACGCCAGGTACTCGTCGTCGGTGCAGCCGGCGGGGTCGCGCTCGGCGGAGCGCAGCGCCGCGACGCACGTCGGTGTCGATGCGCTCGGGCGCCCGGGCGGCCAGCTCGTCCACCTTCTCGCGGATGGACTCCCAGTCGCCGAACGCGCTGTCCAGGTCGCTGCGGGTGGTCGGTCAGCCGGCCCTCGGCAGTCGATCGCGGAATGCAGATCGATCCGGCCGAGCGACTCGGCAGCCTCGTCGGGCTCCTGCCACGGGCGCCCAACGGGATTGACGTCCAGCGCGAAGCCGGTGTCGGGGTCGGCCAGCGCCGCGACGTGAGCCCTGCACGCGCGGGTCGATCCAGGCCGCACCGGCCTGCACGTACGGCGGCTGGGCGGTCAGGCGCTGCACCAGGTCGTAGCCCGCCTCGGCGGTGACCGCGGCCAGTTCGTCGAGTGCAGGCCACGGCCGTTCGGGGTTGACGTGATCCGGCGTCAGCGGCGAGACGCCGCCCCAGTCGTCGACGCCGGCGCCGATCAGGGCCAGGCATTCGTCGCGCGACACCAGATTCGGCGGCGCCTGGATGCGCATCTTCGGCCCCAGCACCAACCGGGCGACGGCGATGGTCGCCATGAAGTCGTCGATGCCTGCGTCGGGCACCGAGGCCATCGCGGTGTGATCCTTGGCCCGGAAGTTCTGCACGATGACTTCCTGAACGTGGCCGAACTCCTTGTGGGACTTCCGGATCGCGTGCATGCGTCTCGGCGCGCTCGGTCAGCGTCTCGCCGATGCCGACCAGCAGGCCCGGTGGTGAACGGGATCGACAGCCGACCGGCGTCGTCGAGCGTCCGCAGCCGGACCTCGGGATCCTTGTCCGGGCTGCCGTAGTGCGCCAGCCCCTTGGTCTCGAACAGCCGCCGCGAGGTGGTCTCGAGCATCATGCCCATCGACGGGGCGACCGGCTTGAGCCGCGAGAGCTCCGACCACGTCATCACGCCCGGGATTCAGGTGCGGCAGCAGACCCGGTCTCCTCGAGCACGCGGATCGCCATCGCCCGCACGTAGTCCAGCGTCGAGTCATAGCCGCGCTCGTCGAGCCACTGCCGCGCCTCGTCCCAGCGCGCCTCCGGCCGATCACCGAGCGTGAAAAGCGCTTCCTTGCAACCCAATTCGGCACCACGACGGGCGACGTCGAGAATCTCGTCGGGCTCCATGTACATGCCCAGGCCCTGCGGCGCGCAGCTTGCCGGGGACGGTGACGAAGGTGCAGTAGTGGCAGGTGTCGCGGCACAGATGAGTGACCGGGATGAACACCTTGCGCGAATAGCTGACCGGCAACCGGCCGTTCGGGCCGCGCCGACCCGACGACGTCAGCCCGGCGTCGCGCACCCGCGACGGCGCTGGCGCAGAGATCGGCCAGGTCGTCGCCGCGGGCGGTCATCGCGATCGCCGCCTCGTCGACGTTCAGCGCGACGCCGTCGCGGGCGCGCCGCAACACGCGCCGCAGGGCGGCGGTGCTTGGCGCGCCGGACTTCGGCGGGACCACCGGGCTGGGCAGATCGGTGCCGCGCTGGGGGTTCAGAGCCACTCCCGTGTAACCCCGCGTTCGTCGAGCATCATCCGCGCGTCTCACATTCTGAAACATCGGCACCTGGCATATCGGCCACAGTAGTCCGCGCATTCGCCGTGGTGGCGGGCTGCCGTCGTGCAGGCGGTCGCCGACACGCTCGGGGGGCGCATTTACCTACGTCGCCGTCAACGCCCGCGTAGGTTCACCCAGGTCGGGGCTGCTAAATGGGAGAAGCCGTATGAAGATCTCCGTTAGCGACGCGTCGGATTCCGCGGCAGACGACGACGTCCAGGCGAAGGGCGAAGCGCGAGGGGCCGTCCGGCGGGCCGTAACCAGCCTGGCCGACACGGGGGGCGGCAGCCCGGCCAAGGTGACCGCAGCCGCCGGGAGAGCTCCGACGACGGTCGCCAAGAGCTTTGGCGACATCGCTAGAAAGGTCGTCAAAGAGGTGCGGCAGGCGCCGAAGGACGCCTGAGGTGCCAAGGACCAATCCGGCGAGTAGGCGCTAACGCGCCCGGTTGCGCCGGTACAGCAGCAGCGCGGGTGGAAGCGCGCCCAAGACGATCAGCACAAGTAATAGGTACTGCTGACTGAAGACCGCGTCGTCGCCCGGGCCTGGGAACGTGAGCGCGGCGACGGTCGCCAACCAGGTCCATAGCGGCACGGCGGCCATCCGCGGCGACGACGTCCACTGCAATGCGGCCCAGACGAGTGCGAGGTTGAGCTGTCCGCTGATCAGCGCGCTGACGGGAAAAGGGACGGGCCCAAGACGCAGAGACAGAAAGAAGGAAGCGAGTACTGCCGAGATAACGCCGTCGACGGCGAGCAGCGTGAGGACGATGACACGCAGAGCCCGAGCTTTGTCGGGCGACGGGTTCAGGTCGGGATGCTGTCGAGCACCGACGTCAGTGAACCGACCACCCACTGGAAGTTGTCCAGCCGGTCCTGCCAGTGCTGCAGGTTGGGGTCCAGATCTTGGTCCATGACTGTCCTTCGTCTTTGCCGCCACTCGGTCGAAGCGTACCCCGTGCGTGCCGGTTATCCGAGGTTCAATCCGGCGAGGAGGTCGGTTTCCCAGCCACGGTGGTCGCGCTCTCCGGGTGTGCCGGAGACAAGGACGTAGTGCTCGTCGGTGAGGAGCGGGAGTGCGATGTTGTTGGTCAGCGTGAAGGACCCGCCGTTGGGCGCGACGGAGACCTGGGTGGCGTGTGCGCGGAGTGCGGCGGTCTTGGCGGGTAGGTGGTCGCGGGTGTCGATGACGGCGGTGATCTGGTCGTCGTGAAAGTCATAGGGAAGGTCGTCGACTCTTACCCGGATCCAGTCGTCGGGCGCTCCGTCGAGGTTGTCCAGGCCGGCCGCCATCGCATTTCTGGAAACGACGGTCCAATAGAGCTTGGGCACGTGCCACGGCGTGCCGGGGTATTCGTCGGTGTGGGCAGCTTCGACGGCGGCGGTGGTGACGCGATGGGTCTGGATGTGATCGGGATGGCCGTATCCGCCGTTGGCGTCGTACGTGACGACGACGTGGGGCCGCAGTTGACGGATGACGGCGACGAGTGCGCCGACCGCTTCGCGCATGTCGGCGTCGATGAAGCGCTGATGGTTTCGGGGGTCGGTGCCTGCCATGCCGGAGTCGCGCCAATGTCCGGGCCCGCCAAGGAAATTCGGCTCTTCGACGCCAAGCGCCGTCAGGGCTGAGGTCAATTCGCTGATGCGGTAGCCGCCGAGTTGATCGGCGTTGTCGACAGCCAGTTGAGCGTAGCGCTCGCCGATGACTTCGCCTTCCTCGCCGAGTGTGCAGGTGACGACGTGGACGTCGGCGCCGCGGGCGGCGTAGTGGGCGATGGTGCCGCCGGTCGTCAGGGTCTCGTCGTCCGGGTGGGCGTGGACGAACAGCAGATTGGGCGTTTCCGGAGACGGCATCGACCCGAACATACAGGTGTCAGTGAGTCAGGGCTCAGGCTGTGCGACGGGCTGAGTCACGTCGGCGCTCGGCTCATCGATGTAGCTGTGGATGCTGCAAGCGCGTTGTCGGACCGGCGTGTCAAGGGCGGCTCCGACACCTGGAATCTGCGGCGGACCATAACAACGAACGGTTACGTCAGTTAATTAGCTTGGTCTCGTCGAGAGTCAGCAACAAGAGGTTGCCCACATGGCGCGTCTGGAGCGCGTTCCTCTGAAGATGATGTCTGTACAACGACCTCTCTCGCAGAAATCGGCGAGCTCCGGCCTGGATGGCATAGATTCGCGGCGTGAGTCGGCGTGCCCTTGAGTTCGGCTGCGGCATCATCGTCGTCGGGCTCCTGGCCGGAGTCGCCGGTCTGTGCACGACGCTGCTGTTGCGCTTCGTCGAGCACCTGACCTACCACTACTCTTTCGGCACGCTACTGTCCGGCGTCAGCGGGAGCAGTCCCGTGCGACGGGCGGTGGGCCCCATGATTGGTGGAGCTCTCGCCGGCTTCGGCTGGTGGATGCTACGTCGACGCACCCAGGTGCCGCCGCTGGCGGAGACAATCACCACTCACCGGCCCATCCCCCGCCTGACGATGACGCTCGACGCGGCACTGCAGGTACTGATCGTCGGGTCGGGCGCATCCCTAGGCCGTGAGGGAGCACCCCGCCAATTCGCCGCGGCCCTAGGCGATCTCGGCACATCGCGATGGTCACTGACGGCGCGCGATCGTGAGATCCTGCTGGCCTGCGCCGCCGGGGCTGGCTTGGCTGCGGTCTACAGCGTTCCGGTCGGTGGTGCGCTCTTCGCCACCGCCATAATGCTGAAGACCTGGCATCCACGCGCTGTCGGCACGGCACTGATCACCTCGAGCTTGGCCGTCGCGGTCGCGTCACCCGTCACTCGTGAGGCAGCGCCGCTGGACTGGCCCAGTCCCCAATTGTCTTATCTGCTGACGGGATTCGCGCTGGCGTTGGCCCCGCTGGCGGTCGGCGTGGGGTTGGCGTTCAACTACATCATGGCGCGAGCACGGCCGTCCGCCACGATGAAGTCTTGGGTATTGATACCGACGATCGCGGCCGCGGGACTGTTGATCGGCGTCTGCTCCATTCGGTATCCAGAGCTGCCTGGCAACGGGAAAAGCATCCTGACGGTGAGCCTCAACAGCGGCCTCACACTGGGCGCCGCTGCGGTAATCCTTCTGCTCAAACCCCTTCTCACCGCGGTGTTCCTGCGCGCAGGCGCGGTCGGCGGCATGCTCACACCCGCGCTGGCGACGGGCGCCGCGATGGGATCCGTTGTGGCTTTGGCGATCAATACGTGGACTGAACATCACGTCAGCGTTCCCGCCGTGTCACTCACGTGCGCGGCCGGTGTGCTCGCGATTACCCAGCGTGCGCCGATATGGGCCGCGATCTTCGTCTGGGAGTTGGCGCGACCGCCGTGGTGGCTGCTCGCTCCGTTTCTCATCGCTGCGGTCCTCGCTCACGGCCTGAGGCTGCTTGTCGAGCGGCGCCGAACACCAGCGGAACAGGTACAAACCGCGTCAATCGAGTCACCACAGAACGACCCTTCAAGTTAACTGACAACCAACAATGTCAACTCGTTGCGACACACAGCGGCTTTCTACACGAATCTGCCCCAAGCCCTGGGGGGTGGTCCCTGTGCAGGCCGTCTGCGGACCACCTCGCGACCCGTCGACTGAGCTTTCCTGCCTGGTCTCGGGTGAAGTTACCAATGAGTTAACCCGCTCCGGTCGGGCGAACGACTGGCAGGCCGCGACAACTTGAATTCACATTGTTTGCCAACGCAACAGCCCACTTTTTCGCTAGCGCGCTGGTCGCCAACCGGTCAGTCGAGTGGAAAGTCGGCCTGCGCAAATCTGCCAACGGCACGTCACCTCGACTTCGGCACGGTCGTCCTGTTTCGAGGGCCGCCGCAGCAAATTAGAGACAAATAGTCTCGGTCCGATTAGCTCATCAAATCGACCATTGTTAAATATACTTTGCTCTAGATCGTTAAGTTATCTGAGATAAGTCGACCAGCAGCAATCATAGCCACTCTACCAGGCACTTTGCCGGTCAAGAGGCCATCTAACTTTCTGCTATTGGATTTGCCAAAACCCCTATAAATAGTTCTTACCTGCGAGTAAGTTGCGTCACGTCTCATTCGTTCAACGGCTTGAAGGGAGTCGTTATGCAAGCAGCCCTCCGTCCCTATGCCACGGCGGGCGTCGCGCTGGTGGGGGCCAGCGTCATCGCTGTTTCTCCGGTCGCAGTGACACCAACCGCGATCCAGCAGGTCCGCGACTCCGCAGTCGAACTCTCCGCATTGACGAATCCCATCGATGCGTTCCGCCCCGTCTTCGAGGCGGCTGTGGCGGACTTTCAAGCGTTGGGTCAGGCAATCCAAGCCAATCCGGCACCGATATTGGCGGCGATCCTGGCGAACCTGCCGGGCAATATCGCAAGCCTGCCCGGAAACACCTTGGCTCAAATCCTTGAGATTCCTCAGATCCCAGGCCAGATCCCGGGCCAGATCGGCAACACACTCGCTGGCATACAGAGCCTCGTTGGGCCAATCCAGACCTTTCTGCAAGACGTCATAACGGCCGTGACGTCCCCTGATCCCGACGCGGGTGGCGTCCTGCTGCCTCAACTGCAAACGATCCTCATGGCACTACAGAGCGGCGACTTCGGTACTGCCTTTGGTGATCTCTCCGTTCTGCCGCTGGCACCGATCCTGAACCCCCTTCTGAACAACTTCATGCTCTTACCGCAGATCGCAGGAGTCTTCCAACAGCAGTTGGCCAACGTGCAGGAGCTGCTTCCCATCGCACAAGGACCGCTGACTACTGCACAACAAGTGGTCAGCGTCTTCGCCAATGATCCGACCGCGCTTCTGCTTGTTGGTATTGGCCCGCTTCTAGCAATTAATGGAGCGGCGACGGCGGCCGGCAACACTTTCTCCGGGCTGGTCCAGGCAGTGCAGAATGGCGATCCGGAGGCCGCCTTCAACGCAGTTGTCACACAGGCAGCCCAGGCGGCATCGTCGATATTGGGCGGCGTGGTGGACCCGAACTTCGGTCTCCTCAGCGGGTTACAACATCTCCGCGAGGAAATCGGCACAGCGATCGGTTCTCCTCTGGCCCTCGCTGACGTCGCCAAGGTGCCCTCCACCACTGCGAAGTCGCTGACGTTGACCGCGCCGCTACAGGACGCACCGGCAGCCGAAGCCGGCACCCCGTCCGGCAAGGGCACCCCGGGATCAGGTGCAGTCGCGACTGCAGACCCAAGTGCAGGAGCCAAGGATTCCTCCGGTCAGGCGACCCAAACGAACGACAACGGAAACGCCAAGGGCGGCAACCTGTTCACACCGGGCAGCACCAACGGGCGGCAAGCATCGTGCTGACAACGGCCCGAGCTTCGGTCAGGAGCTCAGGGACGCGGCATCGAAGACCATCAAGGGCCTGACTGGCCTCGGTCGCACCGGCAAGTCTGAGGGCTCCAGCGCCAGCGCCTCCACAAGCGGTGGCGGAAGCGGTTCCAGCAGTTCCGGTAGTTCCAGCTCGAGCAGCGGCGGGAGCAAGTAGCCATTCTCTACTAACCCCTCGACGATCGGCCCCCTTCCCGCCCGGCAGGGGGCCGATCCCTATCCGTGGCCTATTGCGGCTCCTTGGCCCACTTCCCGGCGTCGCCGACGATGCCTACCGGCACTGCACCGGTCAGGCTGACGTTCTGCACCCGAGGACCGGCGGCGACGATCGTTGTGTCCTGCAGGATCGGCAACACGGTCGACATGTTCCACAGCCGAGGCTCGACCGCGTCGATCACCTCTCCGATATTTTCGGTACCCCGCAGCGCCGCATCGATTTTCGGTTGGATACTGCGGTCGCAGATCCCCGTGAGGTTGCTTGGCGCCTGGATGAGCGCATCCGAGTCGGGCGCTGGAGTCTTGGTCGTCGGCGTCGCCGTGGTGGTGGCTGTTACGGACGACGGTGTCGACGTGCTGGGAGACGGCGATGGCGTCGAAGTGGTGGTCGCGCCGGGAGTTGTCGTCGATACCGCCGTCGCCTCCAGTGCGCGGCAGCCGTACCGCGACGACAATGAGGTGGCAAGGTCACCGCCGGCCTCATGCCAGCCAACGATCGCGTCCACCCGATTCTGCGTGACCGCATCGCCATACAGCGCAACCGGATCCAACGCAAGCACCGACGCCTCGATGCCGACATTGCGCAACTGATCCGCGGCGGTATTGGCCACCGCGACCGCCGTCGGATCGTTGGCCGCCACACCGATTACCAACGAAAGCGCTTCGCCGTCTTTGGTAATCCGCCCACGGTCGCTGCCCGGCTCTGGGGTGCCTGGCGTGGTCGACGGAGCGGGCGTCTCGACGGGCGACACCTGGTAACCGCTGTTGGCAAACAGCTCAAGAGCGCCCTCCTTCGTCATCGCCGGCGGCGCCGTCGGCACGTAGCCGGGATCAGATGGTGAGCGCACCTGCGCCTGCGCCAGTGTCACCGTGTTGTCGCTTCCCGCAGCCACTGCGGCGAGCAGATCGACATCGAGCAGACCCAGAATCGCCTTGCGCACTTGAGGATCGGTGAGCTTGGGCTGTTGTGCCCGTAGTGTCATCTGCATCACCCGCGGCGTGACGATCCGCGACGTGCGCACGTCCGGTATGGCGGACAGTTGCGCGAACGCTGCAGCCCCGCCGTGCACCTGAGCGACCTGCGTGTCTCCGTTGCGGATCGAATCAGCAAGTGCCGCAGTCGCTCCCGCCCGCCGGAACAGGAGTTGGTCGGGCTTGGCAGGCTCGGCCCAGTAGCGGTCGTTGCGCGCCAACAGGATTTCCTCGCGCTGCGGGTCGATGTTCTCGACGCGGAACTGACCACCAGTGACGGGTAGGGCACGCGCCAGCCCCGACGCGAAGCCGCCGGGCACGTCCTTGACGATGTGCGCTGGCAGGATGTCGTTGAACAGTTCGCGCCATGCCGGATAGGGCTGCGAGAACGTCACCACCGCAGTCTTGCCGCCCTCAATGGACTGCACGCCGGTGATGAGGTCGTAACCGGCTGGGTCGACGACACCGGGGTTACTGACCATCTGCCGCCACAGATACCAGTAGTCGTCGGCGGCGATCGGCGCGTTGTCGGTCCACTGCGCTTCAGGCCGGATCTTGTAGGTGACGGTGAACGGGTTGTCGTTCGTCACGTCCGCGGACAGCAGCAGCGTCGGGTCGAGCACCCACCGCGAGCCCGTCGGCGACGCCGGGTCGGGGACGGGCCGGAACGAGCTCGGCAGGACCAGCGAGCTGATCGCGGCGTTCACCGGCGATTGATCGGACAGCAGGTGGGAGTTGAACCCGGGACCGATCGTGTCGATGGCCATGATGATCTGCGTCGCCTTGGGTGGCGGCGGAGCCGTGGTCTCGGTGGTGTCGGTGCTCTGTGGCGCTGGTGGCGGGCTGACGGTGCACGCCGAGACCACCAGCACCAATGCGCCGGCGACGGCGCTGACGCGTCGCAGGGTCGTCGGCACGCTGTTCAGGGTATCGGCCCCTTCAGAGGGCGCGACGCAGACCGCGCTACCGGTGGAAGCGGCGTCGGTGGACCGGAAGATCGCGATGGACCCCACCTGCGAGCCAGCAGGCCACAGAGCCCCTAAACCGCCCATAGCAAACAATGTTTGCTGGCTGCGGTCCGACACTGGCTGATGGCATTTACGCAGCTCGGGAGGTCCCGTCCACGAGCTGTACGGGATCGTGAGCTTCTACCAGGGCCCGGAAAATGGCCGCCAGAATCACCCGCCACGCGGGGGTTTCATCGAATTTGGATCCAATTGGCGCGACTGTGCCACTTCGGAGGTTCGCGGCGTATACGATTTCCCACCGGTGGCTCCACACATGGTCCGACGTGCAGGTATTGCGGACTTGCTCAGCAAACTTGTTCTGAATCGATTCATGCCTTAAGCTTCCGCACCAGGTCGGGTTGAATCCAAAATCAAAACGGAGGGGAATCAGATGAAAGATCGCGTCCAGGGGGCGGTCACCGCTGGTGTGGCGCTCGTCGGTGCGGGCGTTATGGCCGCGGCGCCGGTGGCCCAGCAGGCACCAGAGGTGCTTAGGAGCACCAATGCCGACGTCGAACTCGCCGCGACCGTGTACCACGGAACCACAGCCGACCTCGTCGGTTTGTCGGCACAGCGGTTCGCCGAGAGCCTCGTCAGCGCCCCGCTGGGCCTGATTCCCGTTGCGCAGGCCGCCGCGGATGGTGACAGAGGCAATGCTGCTCTCTACGCGCTCCTGAAGAACTACATCGACGGGCCGCTCTACGTCGCTGATCCGACGATTTTTGCGCTCGACGATCTTGCGCCGGCTCCACTCGGCGGCGACCCGAACAACGACGCCGGCGGGGTCCCTGGCAGCCTCATCACGCAGTTCCGCGCCGACGTTCTCTTCCAGTCGCGGGAGGAGATGGACAAGGCTCTTCTCGACACCCTCGGTCTCTCGAGTGCGACGACAGACCCCGAGACGTCTACGTTCAACGACGGCGTCGTCTATAAGGCCTCACGCCTAGGCTTCGGGCTGGCCGACTCCGCGTTCCGCACTGCGGAAAGTGCTGCAGTCGCACCGCTCGGACTCGTCGCCGTCGCCCAAGGCCTTCAGAAGAGCCTCAACGGCGGAGGAAACACAGATCTGTACCGCGCACTGCAGGCGTACATCGACGCACCCAATTACGTCACTGATCCCGTCGTCTTCGCCCTCGACGATGTCACGCCAGCCCCGGTCGGCGGAGACCCTGAAACGGATCCGACCAAAATGGACAATAGCGAGATAACACGCCTCCGAGCCAATGTTCTGCTGGCGCCTAGGGATAACGTTCGAAACGCTGTCGCTGGCGCTCTTGGTGTCGACCCGGTCACCGGCGTGCCAACGGCGAGCGCATCGACCACGCAGCTGAGCAAGGCTACGGTCACCACCGAGCAGAACCGCCCAATCACAAAGATCGTCGACTCGCTGAAGGCGACTCCGGGCGGCGGCGCTTCGAACGAAACCGCCAGCACCACGGGGAAGCACCGCGCTCAGCCGACGGGCGGTCTCGGCAGCCTCGTCAAGAAGCTGACGGGTCAAGACAAGAAGGACACTCCGAAGGCCGAGGCCGCCGCGAACGGCTAACCGTCCGAACTAACCGCGCGCTTTCGCCCGGGCCTTCTCACGGGCCCGGGTGGTTGCGTCGAGCACGAGCTTGCGCACCCGAACCACCTCGGGGGTGACCTCGACGCATTCGTCGCCCGCGCAGAACTCCATGGCCTGCTCCAGGTCGAGCTCGATCGGCCTGGCCAACGTCTCGATGACGTCCGCCGTCGAGGACCGCATGTTCGTCAGCTTCTTCTCTCGAGTGACGTTGATGTCGAGATCCTCTGCGCGAGGGTTGATTCCGACGACCTGACCCTCGTACGTGTCGTCGCCGGGCTCGACGAAGAACGTGCCGCGGTCGGCCAGCTGAATCAGCGCAAACGGCGTGATGGACCCGCTCCGGTCCGACACCAGTGAGCCTGTATGCCGTGACCGGATCTCCCCCGCCCACGGCCGATATCCGTCGAACACCGCATTGGCGATGCCGGTACCCCTTGTCTCGGTGAGGAAGTCGGTGCGGAAGCCGATCAGCCCGCGGCTGGGCACGATGAAATCCATTCGCACCCAACCCGCCGCGTGGTTGGTCATCTCTTCCATCCGGCCCTTGCGCGCGGCCATCAGCTGGGTGATCGCCCCGACATACTCCTCCGGGCAGTCGATGGTCAGCGCCTCGAACGGCTCATGCAGCTTGCCGTCGATAGTCCGCGTGACCACCTGAGGTTTTCCGACCGTCAGCTCGAAACCCTCACGGCGCATCTGCTCGACGAGGACGGCCAGCGCCAGCTCGCCTCGGCCCTGCACCTCCCACGCGTCGGGTCGGTCGATGTCGACGACCTTGATCGACACGTTGCCGACGAGCTCGGTGTCCAGCCGTGACTTCACCATCCGGGCGGTCAGCTTGTGCCCCGACACCTTGCCTGCGAGCGGTGAGGTGTTGGTGCCGATCGTGACCGAGATGGCGGGCTCGTCGACGGTGATTCGCGGCAGGGCGTGTGCGTGTTCGGTGTCAGCCAGCGTGTCGCCGATCATGATCTCGGGCAGACCCGCCACGGCGACGATGTCCCCGGCGATGGCCTCGTCCGTAGAGGTTCGATCCACGCCCTCGGTGACCAGCAGTTCGGTGATCTTGGCGTTCGTGATGACCGGATGGCCCTCCACCTCGCGCATCCAGGCGACCTGCTGACCCTTGCGGATCCGGCCCTTGTAGACGCGGATCAGCGCAAGCCTGCCGAGGAACGCCGACGCGTCGAGGTTGGTCACCAGCGCCTGCAGCGGTGCCTCCGGGTCGCCCTGCGGCGGCGGGATGTGCTCCAGAAGCACGTCGAACAGTGGGTCGAGATTCTCGCCTTCGGGATTTTCGCCGTTGCCGGGCTCGGTGGTGCTGGCAATTCCAGCGCGTCCTGACGCGTACAGCGTCGGCAATCCGAGCGCGTCCTCGGCGGCTTTCTGGGCCTCGTCGTCAAGGTCGGAGGCAACGTCGAGCAGCAGGTCGTGACTTTCCGACACGACCTCGGCGATGCGCGCGTCGGGTCGGTCGGTCTTGTTGACCACCAGGATCACCGGCAGGTGCGCGGCCAGCGCCTTGCGCAGCACGAAACGGGTCTGCGGCAGCGGCCCCTCCGACGCGTCGACCAGCAGCAGCACGCCGTCGACCATGGACAGTCCGCGTTCCACCTCGCCACCGAAGTCGGCGTGACCCGGAGTGTCGATGACGTTGATGACCGTCATGCTGCCGTCGGGGTGCTGACGGTGCACGGCGGTGTTCTTCGCCAGGATCGTGATGCCCTTTTCCTTCTCCAGGTCACCGGAATCCATCAGGCGCTCGATCGCGTCGTCGCCGCGATGCGTCAGCGCGCCCGACTGACGCAGCATGGCGTCGACGAGGGTCGTCTTCCCATGGTCGACGTGTGCCACGATGGCGACGTTCCGGAAATCCACGTCCGAATCATCCCAGTGCGGTGGGCTAATCACGAAAACGAGAGATTCCCGTCACTTGAAACCAGGCAGGCTCGCCGACCTCAAACCGAAGAAAAAGTGTTGCCGGAGCAAGCCGCGCTGCAAGAATCCCCCGGTCGTGGTGCATCAGGTACGAAAAGCCGAGCGCAATGGCGTTCGCGGCAAGCAACTGATCAAGGTGCTCAAGCGGGCCCGAAAGTCATGATCGTCCAAGCCTTCAGGCGTACCGTATTGCTATTCGGCAGCCGAGTGTGAAGGTGGCGAATATGTCGGTCTACGAGGTACTGACCATCGTTCTCATCGCCGTGATAGGCGCGGCGGCGATCGCGGCGATTTATCTGGGCCTGCTGAATTGGGTGGGCGCCTTCTACGTTGTCCGTTGCACTGCATGTCACCACTTGACGTTCGCAGGCGCCAACGTCGCGCAGAAGTCCTGCCCACACTGCCGTCACCCAGTGCTGACGCATCCCCTCTACTCCGTGCACCACCGTGACTCCCTGTCCCAAGTCCGCGTGGTGGGCGACCGGTTGCACTACTGAGCCGGCACGGCTCAGGGATACGACAGCAGCATCATCACCCGACCGTCTGAAGACGGTTCGGGGAAGTCGCTTTCGTCGAAGCCGTAGTACTCCTCCTGATCTTCGGTGATGGAGTCGATCACTTTGCCCTGAGCCTTGAGCGCACCGTTGTCGGTGTCCTTAATCACGCCGACGAAATCGGGCACCGACAGTGATTCGGCCAACAGCAATGCCTCACCGCCGGAAGGCAATTCGACGAGGACGCCCGCACCCGAATAGTTGTTGCCGCCGCGACCCGTGCCGCGTGGGGCCCAGTAGACGGCATCTGTCAGCATCGGCCCTTCGACGCGGCGGTACTCACCGGCCGATGAGCTGTCGTCGACGGTGACGACGGGCAGCGCGGCGATAGTGCGCTTCTCCTGAAACCACATCCAGCCCAGTGGAATACAGACGATCGCGTACACAATGACCATCAGCATCAGCACGGGTTTCCAGGCGATCTCCCAACCCAGCCGCCGCTGCGACAGCCCCTGGGCTGCGACCTGATTGTCGAGCTGCCTACGCCCGAATCGGAAGACATACCAAGCTAATACGCGCGCCAGCGCCATCAGCGCCAGGATGATCAGGCCGACGATGCCGGCCACCCGCTGGTAGAACACGCTGTCGCCGTGGTTCGCCGTCGCCAGGAACATCACTGCCGGAATGGGCGCCGTGAGTAACAGCAGCAGCGAATACGACGGGTGACTCGTGAGGTAGTCGTAGCTCGTCGTCCACTGCCGTTACCGCCGTAGATGGTCACCGACCCGACGTCGGCGTGCACCATCGGCGTCCAGGAGCCCTCCACGACCTTCGGTCGGACGATGCTGCGGAAGAAGAAGAACCCGCAAACCAGCGAAACCACCAGCGCACCCCAGAACACCCGGGCATCGACTCGCCCGTGCCGGGCACTCCGAAGGCGCCCCTGATGTCGACGAACTTGGCGATGAAGAACATCAACGGCACCGCAAAGAACAGCTCTATGAGCCAAATCTGGATCAGTTGCGGAATCCGCGACCCGATCCTGTCGAATGCCAGCACACCCCGCCAGATGAACCGCAGCACACCCATGGGTGGGGAGAATAGTGTGCGCCCGCGACAGGCGGGGCAAACATGCGGCAAACGCCGATCGGCTCCGCGAAACGGAATTCCAGCAGAGAAACTGCGAGGCAAGAGACCTGCCGGAATTCCGTTTCGCGAACTAAGCCTGAGCGCCCAACGCGCGGACGAGCTCGCCGAGCCACGCACGATCGGCGGGAACCCACGGCAGGCCGGCCAACTCGTCGGCCGTCACCCAGCGCAACGCCCGGTGGTCATGGGGCCGCAATGCTCCGCCGGTCTGGGTGACGCGGTAGGCACGCAGCGTCATCGCTTCGGACAGCGCGACGTCCTCGCCCAGGCGATCGCCGACCGTCACCTCGACGCCGAGCTCCTCGCGCAGCTCACGAGCCAGCCCCGCGGCGTCGCTCTCCCCCGGCGCGACCTTGCCGCCGGGCAGCTCCCACAGACCCGCCAGTTCCGGCGGACGCTCACGCTGCGCGACCAGCAGCGCCGAACCCGCGATGAGCGCACCCGCGACGACGATCTGGTTTGGCATCGCGGCTGACGGTATACCGTCGAAACATGGCTGTGTTAACGGACGAACAAGTGGACGCCGCACTGCCCGACCTCAACGGCTGGGAGCGCAAAGACGGGGCCCTGCGCCGGTCGATCAAGTTCCCCGCCTTCCTCGACGGCATCGACGCCGTGCGCCGGGTCGGCGAGCGAGCCGAGCAGAAGGACCATCATCCCGATATCGATATCCGCTGGCGGACAGTGACTTTCGCGCTCGTCACCCATTCCGAGGGCGGCATCACGGACAAGGATGTGGAGATGGCTCGCGAGATCGACGGGATCGTCGGCCAGTAGATCGCGATCCACGCCAGCGTCGCCAGCGTCGCCACGATGTAGATCAGCCCGGCCCACGCCAGGTACCAGGGCCTGCTGATCTCCCAGATCGTCGGCTGGGCGAAGCTGAGCAGCCACGGCACCCCGACAAGGGTCAGCACCAGCCAGCCCCAGCCGAGGATCCTGCGCACCCAGCCGCTCGCGCAGCGGCCCGTGCAACAACCAGATCATCAACGGCAGCACCCAAACCCAGTGGTGCGTCCATGAAATCGGCGAGATCAGCAGCCCGAACAGCTGCACGACCACGATCCCGCCCAGCCGGTCACTGGTGCCCACCGCACGCCACGCCAAGAGGGCGAGCACAGCCGTGACGACGATGGCCGCCACGACGATCGGCCCGTAGCCGGCGTCGTGGCCGAGGATCCGGGAGATGCCGCCGCGCCAGGACTGGTTGAACGAGGTGCCGATCGGCCCCACCCGGCTGGCGTCGCCGAGCAGTTCGGTGAAGTAGTAGCGGGTCTGGTCGCCGACCACCAACGCGGACACGCCGATCGTCGCGAAGAACACGACGGCCGAGAACGCTACGGTTCCCCAGCGGCGCACGCCCAGGAAGTACAGCCCGCTGACCGCTGGCGTCAGCTTCACCCCGGCGGCCAGCCCGACCAGCAGCCCGGACAGCCACCATCGCGTGCTGTAGACCGCGTACAGCACGGCCAGCACCAGCAGCACGTTGATCTGGCCGTAGTCGAAGGTGCTGCGCAGCGGTTCGAGCCAGATGCCGACGGCGGTCCACAGCATCGCGACGCGCCGGCTCGCGGCGAACTCGTCGTCCACGGGCAGCAGCCGTTGGCTGATGCGCACCACGCCGTACAGCGCGGCGACGATGCCCAGCTGCCATGCGAACGCGACGAGGCCGAACGGCAGCAGGTGCAGCGGGTAGAAGACGACGGCCGCGAACGGCGGATAGGTGAACGGCAGCGGGAAGTCCGGCGTCTGGTCGGCGTAGACGTAGTCGTAGAGAGTGTCCGTGCTGATCCAGTGCGGCCGCGCCGCCGACATACACGTGCAGGTCGACGAAGTTCGCGCCGTTGGGCACCAGATACGTCCATGCCAGTCGCGCGGCGATGCTGACCACCAGTAGCCACGGCGCCGCGGCCGCCAATCGCGCTGGCAGCCGCGGGACTGTCGGTGCCGAGGCGGGTGTGGCTTCTATCCGATCGACTCTAGCGACGGTCACCGAAAGCCTTCACTCCCGTAACGGTTGCATAAACGCCACACGTGTCACTTGAGTAACACCAGTAACGAGATAGCTTCGGCTTCAGGCCTTCGCCGTCCAACGATTGGGAGAACCATGTACCGCACCCGGAAAGTGCTCGTTTCCACCATGATCGCCGCCGCAGGCGCGGTCTCAGCGCTGACGCTCAGCGCGACAGCCTCCGCCGACCCGCCGTGCCGGCCCCGGCGCCCGCGATGCCCGGCGCCGACCTGATCGCGCAGCTGTCGAAGGTGGGTTCCGCCGCGCCGCAGCTGATGCAGGGCCTCGCTACGGCCATGTCCGGCACCGCAGCCCCGGCCGCAGCCCCGGCAACGCCTCCCCCTGGCGCTACCGCTTCGCTGACCCTGCCCGAGGTGCCCGCGCTGCCGACGGCCGCCACACCGCCGCACCGGTCGCCGCTGCCCCTGCGGCCGCTGCTCCGGCCAATGCGATTTCGTCGCTCACGTCGGCGCTTCCTGCGCCGTTCTCCAACACGGCAGGGCTGGCCCAGTTGCTTCCGACCGGAATCTCCCTGCCAGGCCTGACCGCGCCCGCGGCACCCGCTGCAGCGGCCACGGCACCCCTCACCGCCGCGGCACCGCTCGCCACCGCACCCCTCGCGGCCGCACCGCTGGCCGCCGCACCGCTGGCCGCCGCACCGCTGGCCGCCGCACCGCTGGCCGGCCCACCCGCCGCCGCGGCGCCCGCGTCCGCGGCAGCCTCTGCCCTGTCGGGCCTCGCACCCGCGTCGGTGCTCAGCGCCTTGCCGTGACGACTGACGACGTCCACACACCTTCGAGTCTCGGGAGAACCATGTCACCGACCAGGAAGCTGTTCGCCAACGCCGCCATCGCCGTCGGCTCGTCGGCAGCACTGCTGTTGGGAATGACAGGTACCGCCAACGCCGAACCGGCCGCGCCGTTGCCGATCGACGCCACGCAGGCGCCGGGCATGTCGGCGGTGCAGGCCCTCAGCCCGGCGATCCAGAAGGCGGCCACCGATCCGTACAACGCCGTGTCGACGCTGATGGCGGCCGCCGCGGCGTTCACGGGTAACTCGGCGGCTCCCGCGGACTCGAAGAATGTGGCGTCGGCGGTCAACAGTTTCGTGGCCCAACCCGCCGCCGCGCATGTGCCTGCCCCGGGCGCGCTGCCGGGCGCCGAGGCGCACCTGCCTGCGGGCGTCGACCCGGCCAACGCCGTCGGACCGGCACCGGAGGCCCTCCCGGCCCCGGCGCCGGACGCCGCGCCCGCACCGGACGCAGCACCTGCACCCGCACCTGCGCCCGCCCCCGAAGGTGCACCGCCTGCTGCCGACGCCGCGGCCAACCCGCAGTTCGGTCCTGACGCGCCGACCACGCAGGACTTCCTGTACCCGTCGATCAGCAACGGGTGCCTGAAGGACGGCGGCAATGTACTGGCGACCGCGATCTCGGTGGCCGGCCCCGCCAAGATTCCCGGCGCCTGGCCCCGGCGCGGGCCAGACGGCCTACGTGTTCACCGCGATCGGGACACCGGGCCCGGCGGCCGAGCAGAAGCTGCCGTTGAACGTCACCTGGGTCAACCTCACCACCGGCAAGTCGGGCAGCGCGACGCTCAAGCCGCGGCCCGACATCAACCCGGAGGGCCCGACGACGCTGTCGGTCATCGCCGACACCGGCTCGGGCAGCATCATGTCGACGATCTTCGGTCAGGTCACCACGACCGAGAAGCAGTGCCAGTTCATGCCCACCATCGGCTCGACGGTGGTGCCGTAGGGCCGCGAGCGACTGCACGTAGACACGCCGCGACACCACGCACAAAAGCGGTCGCTCGCGGAGCGGAGCGGAGCGGATCAGTAGGCCATGAAGAGGATCGCGTCCCGGTCGTACTCGCGACCGGGATGCGCCTCTGACAGATGCTTCTGCGCCTTCTCGACGAGGTCGTCCTCGTCCGTTCCGGTGATCGCCTCGCCGCAGGGGCAGTTCAGGTGTGTCTTCATACCTTCACGATCCCACAGTCAAGATGGTGGGCATGGAGTTATACGACGTCATGCGCACGACGGGTGCGGTCCGCCAATTCACCGACGACCCGCTGCCCGACGACGTACTCGAACGCATCCTGGACAACGCCCGGTTCGCGCCGAGTGGCGGCAACCGCCAGGGCGCGCATGTGGTCGTGGTTCGGGACCAGAAGACCCGTGAGGCGCTCGTCGCGCTCAGCGCCACGGGCGCGCAACGCTACTTGGCGCAGTCCAAGAACGGCGAAGGGCCGTGGAATCCCGTGCAGCCCATGAGGGTTTCCGCCGACGAGGTGGCCGCTACGGAGGTCCCGCCGCACATGAGTGCCCCCGTGCTCAGCGCCGGAGCCGTGCTCGTGGTCTGCGTCGACCTCAACGTGTGCGCGGCGATCGACCAGGACCTCGATCGCATCGGTGTCGTCTCAGGCGCCTCGGTGTACCCGTTCGTCTGGAACATCCTGCTGGCAGCGCGCAACGAGGGCTACGGCGGTGTGCTGACGACGATGGCGGTGGCGGAGGAACCACGGGTCAAGGAGCTGCTGGGGGTCCCCGACGACTACGCGATCGCCGCGCTGGTGCCGATCGGCAAACCTGTCAAGCAGGTCAAGAAGCTCACGCGCAGGCCGGTTTCCGAGTTCGCCACCAGAGAGCGGTTCGACGGAGAGGCGTTGTAGCGGCCTACTTCTTGGCGGCCTTGGCCGCCGCCTTCATCTGCTTCTTGTACGACCGCACCTTCTCCAGCGAGCCCGCGTCGACGATGTCGGCAACCGAGAGATGCGTGCCTGCCTTGCCGTAGTCACCCGCCGCCTCGCGCCAGCCCTTCGGAGTGACGCCGTACTGCTTGCCCAGCAGCGCCAGGAAGATTCGCGCTTTCTGCTCGCCGAAGCCGGGCAACTCCTTCAGCCGGCGCAGCACCTCCGTGCCGTCGGGTTGGCCCCCTGTCCACACCGCGGCGGCGTTGCCGTCGTAATGGTCGACGATGATCTGCGCAAGCGCCTGAATCCGCTTTGCCATCGATCCCGGAAACCGGTGCACGGCAGGCCGTTCCGAACACAGCGCAGCGAACTTCTCCGGGTCGTAGTCGGCGATCTCGCGAGCGTCCACGTCGCCGATACGGTCGGCGATCTTCTTCGGCCCTGCGAACGCCACCTCGAGCGGTATCTGCTGGTCAAGCAGCATCCCGACCAGCAACGCGAACGGATTGGAGTCCAGCAGGGCATCGGCGGCCGGATCCTGGACAAGCTGCAGTTTCGCCACGGCCCCAGTCTAGAGTCGGCGGAATAAGCCACCCACCTAATCCGCTGTCTAACCACGTGCTCGAAACCTTGCCACGAACCCGATACGCGTTCGCTCTGCTCGCGTACTCCTTCGCGGCCATCATGGTCGGCACCACACTGCCGACGCCGATGTACGCGCTCTATGCCGACCACATGCACTTCGCCGTTCTCACCACGACGGTCATCTACGCGACGTATGCGGGCGGGGTGCTGCTGGCACTGGTGACCGTGGGGCGATGGTCCGACGCGGTTGGCAGGCGCCCGATACTGCTCGCCGGAGTTGCGTTCGCGCTCGCCAGTGCCGTCGTCTTCCTCGTGGCTGATTCTGTCGATCTGCTCTTGGTGGGCCGCGTGCTCTCGGGGCTGTCGGCGGGCATCTTCACCGGCACCGCGACCGCCGCGGTCATCGAAGCGGCGCCGCCCAACTGGCACAACCGAGCCGCGGCGGTGGCGACGGCGGCCAATGTCGGCGGACTCGGGGGCGGACCGCTGTTGGCAGGCCTGCTGGTCCAGTACGCACCGCATCCCCTCCAACTGAGCTTCATCGTGCATATCGGTTTGGTGGTACTAGCCGCCGTCGCCGTCTATGTCGTCCCGGAAACATCGTCGCGCACCGGAAGTATTGGCTTGCAACGTCTTTCGGTACCTCCGGAGGTCCGGGGGGTGTTCGCCATCGCCGCCATAGCCGCGTTCGCCGGCTTCGCGGTGACAGGCTTGTTCGCGTCGGTCGCGCCGGCGTTCCTGTCGAGCGTCCTCGGGATCAACAACCATGCGGTGGCCGGAGTCGTCGCCTCGTCCATATTCTTTTCGTCCGCCGCAGCGCAGGTGTTCGCGGGACGTTTCTCACCGCAGCGGGCTGTGGTGGTGGGATGCGCGATCCTGGTCGTGGGAATGATCATTCTGACTGCGGCTCTGCAGTTCTCGTCGCTGCCGGGGCTGATTGCGGCCGCGGTGGTCGGCGGTGTGGGTCAGGGTGTGAGTTTCAGTCGCGGGCTGGCGGCAGTCGCCGAGCGCGCACCGGCAGACCGGCGCGCCGAGGTGAACTCGGCGTACTTCGTCGTCGCCTACATCGCGATCTCACTGCCGGTGATCGGCGAGGGTCTGGCCGCACAACACTGGGGGCTGCGGACCGCAGGCGTCACCTTCGCGGTGGCGGTGGCGATCCTGGCCGTCCTCTGCTTGGCGGCGATCCTGGTGCGGGAGACCCGTCAGGGCTCGGTCGACGAAAGTTGAGTGCTTCTACTCAGATCGGCTAGCCCTGGTCAGGCCTAGATTTGCCGAATGACCGTTGCTGCCCTGTTCCCCAGCCCGGCCGAGGTCGAGGCCAACACACCCGCGACGCGGGACCGCGCCATCGACGTCATCCGGATCGTCTCGCTGGTAGGCGTCGTCGTCGGACACACGATCATGGCGACGAGCACCATCCGCGACGACGTGTTCATCTGGAGCAACCTGCTCACCGCCTCCGTCGCCTTTCAGGCGCTGACCTGGGTGTTTCAGATCATGCCGCTGTTCTTCTTCGCAGGCGTCGCCGCCTGCGTCGACGCTTGGCAGCCCGACACCAGTTGGGGCAACTGGATGATGCGCCGCTGCACCCGGCTCTACCGGCCGGTGTTCTACTACCTGGCGTTCTGGGTCTCCGTGCTCGCGATCCTGCGGTACTTCCTGCCGGAGCACGTCTACGAGCCGGTCGCCGGGATTTCGATTCAGCTCTTGTGGTTCCTCGGCGCCTATGTGCTTGTGCTCGCGGCCGTTCCGCTGCTGGCGCGTATCACCGCGACCGGCCACCTGCTCGGCGCGGTCGCCGGGACGTATGTGTTCATCGCGGCCATCGACGCGTTCCGGATCAACACCGAGGGGCCGACCTGGCTTGGCTATCTCAACCTGGTCGCCTGGTTGATCCCGGGCATGCTGGGCGTCGCGTACCGCCGGAACCTTCTCGCCGGCCGAAGGGCATTGCTGCTGGGGGCGGTGATGCTGGCCGTCAACCTCGCGCTGATGTGGCTCGGCCCTTACGAACTCAGCCTGGTCGGTATCGAGAGTCAACACCTGAAGAACATGACTCCGCCGTCGCTACTGCTCGCCGGGCACGCAATCATGATGTGCGCGTTCGCGATTGCTGCCGCCCCTGCGATCGCGCGGTGGGCTCGGCGACCGCGGGTGTGGTGGCTGACGGCCATCGGCAACTCCGGCGCGATGACGCTGTACCTCTGGCACATTCCGGCGCTGCTGGCCATGCACCTGGTCTTCGACTACCTCGGCCATCCGCGCTACGACGCCTCGGCTGCCGGCTTCATCGCGCTCAGCATCCTGCAGCTGCTGATCATGGTGGTCCTGGTTGCGACGGTCTTCGTTCTGCTGCGCCCGCTGGAGAACAACCCGCTACCGCTGTGGGACGGCGGCTACGTGGCCGCGCCGGGCTGGCGCAGTGCCGCGGTCGGCGCCCTGCTGTGCGTGGCCGGTGCGGCCACGCTGGCATCGGTCGGCTGGGGCCTGAAGGGCCTTGGACTGTATTTCGTCGCGCTGATGCTGGCAGCGCTGGTCGGTGCCCGCTATCTGGCCGACGACCCGGTGGTCACCGATCAGCGCGTCTGCGCCGCCAACCTGCCTGCCAGCACGAGGTAGGTCGCGGCGAAGCTGCTGCGCATCCATGCCACGATCCGTGGACGGGTGAACACCTGTCGGCGAACCGCGGCGGCGAACACCCCGTAGACGCTGAACACCACCAGCGTCACCGCCATGAAGACCGCGCTGAGAAACACCATCAGCGGCACGGCGCCGGCGCTGTCGGACGGCACGAATTGCGGCAGGAACGCGAAGAAGAAGATCGTCAGCTTGGGGTTGAGGGTGTTGACCAGAATCCCAGACGCGATCACCCGCCAAGGGGATACCGTTCCCGATTCACCGTGTACAGCACACCCGCGCCCGGCGTCGCCACCACGATCAGCGTCGTCAGCAGGAACTCCGGACTCACGACTGCCTCTCCTGCTCCTCGCGTGCGCGGCTAACCGCTCTTGCGCCGGAATTCCCGCCGATTCTCGAGCGGCCCGTGTGCCTTCGGTTGCTTCTTTCCGCCGTCCCTGTGTTCGGAACCGCCACCCGCTTGGGCCTTCTTGCGGTCCAGTGCTTCCCGGAACTTCCGCTTGGTGTCGTCTTCCGGTGATTCAGCCATAGCCGCAGCCTAGCGCGGCGCTCCCCCGGTCGTCGCGGGGTTTTCGAGCGAACTCAGCGCATGCCGGGCGGCATGCCATACAGATGCGAGATCGGCAACGTCATCACCAACCGGCGATCATCGACCATCGCCCGACGGTAGTCGTCCCAGTCGGGATGTTCGCCTGCGATATTGCGGTACAAGGCAATCAGCGCCTCGACGGTGTCGTCGTGCTCGGTGGCGGCGGGCGGCGTGAGAATCGCGTTTCCCTCGGCCACCGCATAGGACCACCCGTCGTCGCAGCTCACATGCAGCGATGCCCTCGAATCGCGGCGCATGTTGCGGGTCTTGGCCCGGGGTTCGGTGATCGACGCCGCGATGGTGAGTTTTCGCGGGTCGAAGTGATACGAGACGTTGGACAACTGCGGGCGGCCGTCGCGCTTTATGGTGGCCAGGACGCCCAGCGAGTTGTTGCTGATCACCGCGAGCAACTTGTCGTCGAAGACCTGGCGCGTCATTCCACGAGCCTACGTCTCCCACCACGGGGCTGAACCCGATTCGTTCGGCGTCCCTACTATGAGCGAATGGCCGTAATCAGCGGTGACACCCTCGAAGGCGTCTCGGCGACGACGCTCTGGACCCTGCACAACCGCGCCACCGAAGCCAGGCGGTCCGACGGCGCGATCTGTGACCCGTGGGCGGTCACGCTGCTCGACGCCATCTCCTACGACTACCTCAAATTCGGCAAGCCCAACCAGTCGCACGCTCTGCGGGCGGCGGCATTCGACGGGGTGATGCACGAGTACCTCAGCACACACCCGAAGGCGTCGGTCGTCGCACTCGCCGAGGGCCTGCAAACCAGCTTCTGGCGACTGGACGCGGCGGGCGTCGCCGACGAATTGACTTGGCACTCGGTGGATTTGCCGCCGGTCATGGCGTTGCGCGAACAGCTGCTGCCCCGCGACGACCGCATCGTCGAGTTGGCGCAGTCGGCGCTCGACCACAGCTGGATGGATCGGGTGGACGACTCGAACGGGGTGTTCATCACCGCCGAAGGCCTGATGATGTATCTCGAGCCCGACGACGCGATCGGGCTGATTCGCGACTGCGCTGCCCGCTTCCCCGGCGGCCGGATGATGTTCGACTCGATTCCGCCGTTCTTCAGCCGCCGCACACTGAAGGGCGCCAAGCTCTCCGATCGCTACACCGCTCCTCGGATGCCGTTCGCGATGACGCCGGCCGAGGGCCTCGCGCTGTCCGACGCCATTCCCGGTGTCAGCACCGCGCGCGACATCAAACTGCCTGCAGGCCGCGGCATGTTCAGGCTGTTCGCGTTGCCGCTGTTCGACCGGGGCCATCTGAGCCGGTACCGGCCCAGCATCACGCTGCTGGAGTTCGACCGATGACCCGGTACGCCGCGTTCCTGCGCGGTGTGAACGTCGGCGGGGTCAACCTCAAGATGGCCGACGTGGCGGCGGCACTCGAGGACGCCGGGTTCACGAACGTCAAGACGATCCTGGCGAGCGGCAACGTCTTGTTCGAGAGCCGATCCGGCGTCGACGCCGTCCGCAAGAAGGCCGAGAAGGCGCTGCGCGACGAATTCGGTTATGACGCTTGGGTGTTGGCGTACGACATGGGGACCGTGCAGGCGATCTCCGATGCCTATCCGTATCGACCGCGAGGTCGAGGGCCACCACAGCTACGTCACGTTCGTCACCGACGAGAAGGTGCTCGACGAACTTGCAGAGCTGGCCAAGGAAGCCGGCCCACACGAGAAGATCAAGCGGGGCAAGGGCGTCATCTACTGGCAGGTCCCCAACAAGGGCACACTGGACACCACCATCGGCAAGACGATGGGAAAGAAGCGTTACAAGTCGTCGACGACCACGCGCAACCTGCGCACGCTGGAGAAGGTGTTGCGATGAGCGCCAAGGAAGACGGCACCACGCTGAAGGGCGTATCCGAGACGGCGCTGATGACGCTGCTGGTGCGGGCCAACGAAGCGCGCAGGCCGGACTCCCTCATCGACGACCCGATGGCGATCAAGCTGGTCGACTCCATCGACTTCGACCGGGCGAAGTTCGGCTTCACCCGCCGTCAGGACATGGCACTGCGGGCGTTGACGTTCGACAAGTCCGCCAAGCGCTACCTGACCGACCATCCGTCGGCAACCGTGGTGGCCCTCGCCGAAGGGCTGCAGACCAGCTTCTATCGCTTGGATGCGGCCGGTGTCGGCCACGAGTTCCGTTGGCTCACCGTCGATCTACCGCCGATCATCGAACTCCGCCAGCGGTTGCTGCCGGAATCGGATCGGGTGTCGGTGTGCGCACAGTCCGCGCTGGACTACAGCTGGATGGACCGCGTCGAGGTGCCCGAGGGCGTGTTCATCACCGCCGAGGGTCTGTTGATGTACCTGCAGCCCGACCAGGCTTTGGGCCTGATCGCCGAATGCGCAAAGCGGTTTCCCGGTGGACAGATGATGTTCGACCTGCCGCCGGTGTTGTTCGCGGCGTGGATTCGAAACGGGTCGCGGACCTCGCTGCGCTACCGGGTGCCGCCGATGCCGTTCACCCTGTCGCCATCCGAGATCGCAAACCTGGTCAACACGGTGCCCGGCATCCGCGCAGTGCACGATCTTCCTATGCTGCCGGGCCGCGGCAAGGTGCTCAACGCGCTGATATGGACGGCGCAGCGGATTCCACTGCTGGACCGGGCCCGACCGCTCGTCACACTGCTCGAGTTCGGCTAGCTACCCGAACGCCGCCTCGACGTACTTGAGCGCTTCGTCCCTCTGAATACCCAGCGATTTCGCCGCCGTCGCGTAGGTGTGCGCGGCCGTCGCCATCGCGGCGTCGGCCGGGTCGGTGCGCGCCACGAAAGTGCCGAAGCGGCCACGGGTTTCGAGGACTCCAGCCGACTCCAGCTCGCGGTACGCGCGAGCGACGGTGTTCACCGCCATGCCCAGCTCGGCCGCGAGTTCACGCACCGTCGGCAGCCTGGTCCCCGGCGGCAGCCGGCCACCACGAATTCCGTCGATGATCTGCCTTCTGAGCTGGTCGAATAGCGGCTTGCTCGCTTGCAGGGTCACCCTGAACCCATTCCCCCAAATCGGCCACGTGCCTAGTATCACCCATCACGGGCTACTTTGGTGGTGTGCAAGTGACTGTGCTCAGCGGAGCAGGCATCTCCGCCGAGAGCGGAGTTCCGACGTTTCGCGACGTCGAGACGGGTCTGTGGGCGAAAGTCGACCCGTACGAAATCTCCAGCGCGCAGGGCTGGAGCCGGCACCCGGAGAAGGTGTGGGCGTGGTACCTGTGGCGGCACTACCTCATGCGGCGGGTCGAGCCGAACAGCGGCCATCGGGCCGTCGCGGCATGGGAGGACCACGCCGAGGTGCATGTCGTCACGCAGAATGTGGACAATCTGCACGAACGGGCGGGTAGTCAACGCGTGCACCACCTGCACGGCAGCCTGTTCGAATTTCGTTGCGACCGTTGCCATCGCGAATACCTCGGCGACCTGCCCCACATGCCGGAACCCGTGGAGGCCGTGCAGCCCCCGAAGTGCGCCGCCTGCGGTGGCCTGATCAGGCCCAGTGTCGTGTGGTTCGGCGAGTCGCTGCCCGAGTCCGCATGGCAGAAGTCCGTCGATGCGGTCGCCAACGCCGATGTCGTGATCGTGGTGGGCACGTCGTCGATCGTCTACCCCGCAGCAGGGCTGCCGGAACTCGCATTGGCCAACGGCATTCCGGTCATCGAGATCAATCCCGAGCGCACGCCGCTGTCGGACGCCGCGACGGCAACGGTGCGCGAAACTGCCGCGGGGGCGCTGCCGGGACTGTTGCAACGCCTGCCGTCGCTGCTCGGCTGATTGCGATTTCGGCGTGATTTCTATCGATGAGCGACACTTATCACGCCGAAATCGCTAGATAGCGGGCCTGACGGCGCGGCCGATGGTGTACTCCGCGACTGGCGTGGGGAACCATGCGGGAAGCGCCGGCTCGCGGCGCGTGAGGTCCACCGTGAAGCCCGCGCCGACGATTGACGCTTCGGTGTCGCGATGGGTATGGCAGTTGCCCATCCACCGGGGCCACACTGTCGCATCGGCGAGTTTCTGTATCCGCCCGCGAATCCCGGGGCTGCCCATGTGCTCGAGGTAGCGCAGTTCGCCAGCCGGGCGCAGCAGCGAAAACAGTTGCTGCAGAACATTGTCCGGATCGTCGATCGAGCACAGCACCAGCGAGCACACCACCGCGTCGAACGGGTCGTCTCGCCGCATCGCGCAAGAAGCTTTCGACGGTGCCAGCGGTCAACGTGACCGGAGTGGAGGCCTTCTCGGCCGCTTGCCGGGCCTGCGGCGCCAGCCGTCGTTCCGGTTCGACAGCGACCACCTCGGTCACCGTCTCCGGATAGAACGCGAAGTTCGTGCCCGTGCCCGCGCCGACTTCCAGCACGCGGCCCGACAGGCCGGCAAGGTTCTCCGTGCGCAGTCGCTGAATCTCCTCGGTTTCATGATTGGACAGAAACGTCCACAGCCGGGCGAAGAACGGGTTGTCGACGGTGTCGCCGATCTCGGTCACGGCTTCCCTTTCTCTCGGCAGGTCAACAGCCAGTCGACGGTCTGCTGCGGTGTCGCGTCGTCCTCGACGAGCCCAAGGACGATGTGACCCAAGCACGCCGCCGACAACGCCTGGTCGGCGAATTCCTCGACGTCACCCCACGGCAGATACGGCTTCGAAATCAGAAGCGCCGCAACGCCGTGGGCGGCGGCCAACAGTTGCAGAGCCGCACCGGTCGGATCGCCGGGCGGATAGACGCCCTCCGCCATCAGAGACTCTACCGAGTTGCGCAGGTGCTGAAACGCCGAGCTGTTCAACGTCATGTCGATGTCGCTGCCCGCCCTGCCCTCACCCATCGTCGCGATGCGATACAGCTCGGGAGTCTGGGTGGCGAAACGGACATACGCCAGGCCTTGGGCGCGCAGCACCTCGATTGTCGACGGCTGATCGGCCGAAACCCGCTGCATTTCCTCGTCGAGCTTCTCGAAGTACCGCGCGCAGACCGCGTCCAGCAGCGCGTCCTTGTCGGCGAAGTGCAGGTAGATCGACGGCGGCGTGACACCGACGCGCTGCGCCACTGACCGGATCGACACGGCCTTGGCGTGCCCGGTCTCCAGCAGTAACTCGGTGGTGGCGTCGAGGATTTCGTCTCGCAACTGCTCGCCGGAGCCACGGGGCGCACGCCGTCGCCTCACACCGTGTTCGACAGGCTGAATCGCCACGTCAACCGGCATCCGTCGCCGAGACCGTCGCCCGCTCTCGTTTCTCCGCCGGCGGAATCAGGTCGTCGCTCGACTCGCTGATTCCTATGCGTTCATGCAACCTGGCCAGCGGTTTGGGCGCCCACCAGTTCCATCGACCGAGCAGGTGCATGAATGCGGGCACCAGCGATCATCCGCACCAGGGTGGCGTCGACGAGCACCGCCAGCGTCAGCCCCAGGCCGAACATCCGCATGAACGCCACCTGCGCGGCGATCAGCGCCGCGAACGAGATCGACATCACCAGCGCTGCGGCGGTGACGACGCGACCCGTGCGCGCCAGGCCGAGTGCAACGGCCTCGTCGTTGTCGGCCCGCGTCTTGCCGCCCAAGGACAACCAGTACTCACGGATCCGGCTGACCAGGAACACCTCGTAGTCCATCGACAGCCCGAAGGCGATGCAGAACAACAGCACCGGCATGTTGGCGACCAGGGTCCCGGTGGGTGTGGTACCGAGCGCGCCGAGATGGCCCTCCTGGAATATCCACACCAGCGCACCGAACGCCGCCGTCAACGACAACACGTTGAGCACAACGGCTTTCAACGGAAGGATCACACTGCCCGTCAACAGGAACAGCAGCACGAACGTGATCACCGCGATCGCGGCGAGCACTATCGGCAATCTCTCGGTGATCGCTTTCGAGCTGTCACGGTTCACCTGGGCGATCCCGGTCAGCTCCACCGACTTACCCGAAGGCGTACTCACCGCCCGCAGCCGGTCCAGCTGTGCCTCGGAGGCGTCGGAGAACAGCGGCGCGTTGCTGCCGACGGTCAGGAACGCGCTGCCGTCCTTCAATCCTGTTGCGGTCGAGGGCGGCCCGGTGACCGCACCGTCGACGAACGTGCCTGCCGGCGAGGACACCGACGAAACGTCGGGCACCTGCGACAGCTGCGCGGCGTAACGCCCGAGGTCCTCTGGCGTCACGCCGGCCGCGTCGGGAATGACGACGGTCACGTTTCTCGCCGAGTCGACCGCGAAGTCCTCGCGTAGTTGGTCGCCGACCTGACGGGCCGACAGCGACTCGGGCAGCACACGGTCGTCGGGGAAGCCCCACTTCGCGCCGAGGAACGGCGCGCCGAGCAGCAGCAGCAGCGCGATGATCGCCCCGCCGATCGGAATGGCCCTGCGCATGACGAATTTCGTGGAGCGATACCAGAAGTTCTCCTCGACCGGCTTCGGCGTCGGCTCGGGTCGCCCGAGCACGCGGCGCAACAGGCGTCGCACGTCGAATGAGTCCAGCCGGTCACCGAGCAGCACGATCGCCGCGGGCGCCACCACGATCGCCGCGACGGCGGCGAACGCGACCACGGCAATTCCCGCGTACGCGAACGACTTCAGGAAGTACATCGGGAACAACACCATCGACACCATCGACAGTGCGACGGTCATCGCCGAGAACAACACCGTCCGGCCCGCGGTGGCCATGGTGCGGATCAACGCCTCGTCCCGTTTGGACCCGGCGGCGAGTTCGTCCCGGTATCGGCTGACGATCAACAGTGTGTAGTCGATGGAGAGGGCCAGACCCATCGCGACGGTGAGATTCAACGCGAAGATCGACACGTCGGTGACATAGGTGACCGCGTGCAGCACCGCCATCGACCCCAGGATGGCGAACGCGCCGACAGCCACTGGCAACGCCGCCGTCAGCAGGCCGCCGAACACCCAAACCAGCACCAGGAAGCTCAGCGGTATCGCGATGGATTCCATTAGCAGCAGGTCTTTTTCGGTTTGACCGTTGATCTGCACGTAGATCATCGCCTCGCCGCCCGCGCGCACGGTGACGCCGTCGCGGTCGTGAACGAGCCGTTCCGTCAGCTCCTTGGCATGCTTCTGCGCTTCGCTCTCGCCGCCGGTGATGCCCGCGACGATCAGACCTGTCTTGCCGTCCTTGCTCACCAGCGCAGGGGCGGCCGACTCCGGCGCGGTCCACGCCGATATCACGTTCGCGGTGTACGGGGACGCCTGCAGCTGCCCGGCGATGTCGGTGCCGACCGCCCGAGCTTCGGGGCTTTGCACGCCGCCTGCCGACGTCACGGAGATCAGCAGCTGCATGTCGCCCTGGCCGAATTTGTCGAACCAGCATCTTGGTGGCCTGTGCCGACTCCGACGTCGGGTCCTGGAACCCGCCCGCGGACAGGCTCTTGGCGACCGGAATACCGAAGATCGCCCGTGGCCACCATCACCAGCAGCGCGATGACAATGATCCGCTTCGGGGCCTTTATGGCCAGCCGCGCGATCCGTTGCAGCACGTCGTGCCACCTCCCACAACCCAATCAGAAGCTATCGCAGGTAACTTATCAACGATAACCTAGCACCGTCAACGCATACTTTCTTAACCACGTCGCATGCGGTCGAATCGTTCAGCGCTCACCCGCGATGAGTTCTTCCACACACGGCGGTCTGTAGTGCATGACCAACACATCCACAGGGTCTTCACAGCGCCCTGGGCTCGGCGCCATGGCGACCTCGCACGACACCGGCGAAACCTCTACGCAACTGATCGATATCGGCCTGTTGATCCTGCGTATCGGCGTCGGCGCCACGATGATTCAGGCCGGGCTGATCAAGGCCCTGGACTTCAGCACCACCGTCGGCTTCATGGAGTCCGGCGGATGGAGCCTGCCGACGTACGCCGCCCTGATGGTGACCGTCGCCGAGACCGCGGGCGCAGTCGGGCTCATCCTCGGCGTCCTGACGCCGCTGGCCGCGTGTTCGGTGGTCGGCGCGATGATCTGCGCCTGGGCCGTCAACGTTTCTGCGGGCGCGTTCTGGTCGCAGCCGTTCAACGTGCCGTTCCTGCTGTTCGTCGGCGCAACGACGCTGTTGTTCACCGGCGCAGGCGCCTACTCGGTGGACGCCCGCGTGTTCGGCCGCTCGCTCTGGTCGCCGCGAATCGCCGTCGGGCTGCTTGTGCTGGCGTTCGCAGTGGCGATCTTCACCTGGATCCTGCTCAACGGGACGAACCCGATCCATTTCAGCTCACCGGTCTGACCGCTGAGAGTCGTCGGGTGGAGAGTCGGCGGGAAGCAGGAAATCGGGACCAAAGTCACTGTGGTGATCTGAAAGCCCCTGACCAGCGGAAAGCTACTGACGGGTAACCCCAGACCCTACCCGGCGGTAAGAATTGCCACGATTTTCCGAATCGTGACTCAAAGAATCCTTAAAGGTGACCCATACGCTCAGTCACATGTGGATCGACGACACCAGTGCTGATGTCATCAAGGTTGACTTCGAGGCGCTCTACCACGGCGATGTCCTGGTCGAGGGCGACACCTCGGAGCAGCTTGACGGCGACCAGCAGCTGCCTACCGCAGTCTGAGCCGGCGCGCTCGCACCGAGCGCGCTGACATGTCAGACAGTTTGCCCCGTATGGGGCGCCCGTTGATCCTTCTTTGTTTCCAAAATTCGGTTCTATCGCTTACGCGACGTTCTCCTCTGCCGCCGAATCGACCATGTCGGCCAGCCGTTCGGTGATGAGTTCCTCGGCGTCGGCCACGATGCGCGAGACCAACTCGCCGCAGGTCGGGATGTCGTTGATCAGCCCCATTGCCGTGCCGACCGACCAGATGCCCGCATCCAGGTCGCCGATCTCGTAGACCTTGACCCCCCGCGAGCCCGCGACGAGGTCCTTGACGTCCTCGAACTGTCCGCCCCGGTTGAGAATCTCCACCACTTCGCGCGACACCGCATTGCTCGCGACGCGGGCGGTGTTGCGCAGACGGCCGGAAGATCAGCTCGGTGTCGCAGCTCGCTGCCCGCGACGATCGCTTCCTTGACCTTCTGATGGATGGCCGATTCGACCGTGCACATGAATCGAGTGCCCATGTTGATGCCGTCGGCGCCCAGCGCCAGCGCGGCCACCAGCCCGCGGCCGTCGGCGAACCCGCCCGAGGCGATCATCGGGATGTCGATCTTGGCGGCCGCGGCGGGAATCAGCACCAGGCCCGGAATGTCGTCCTCACCCGGATGGCCTGCGCACTCGAAGCCGTCGATGCTGATGCCGTCGACGCCCAGGCTCTGCGCCTTGACCGCATGCCGCACCGAGGTGCACTTGTGCAGCACCTTGATCCCGTTCTCGTGGAACATCGGCAGGTGCGGCGCCGGGTTCGACCCGGCGGTCTCCACGATCTTGATGCCCGCGTCGACGATCACCTTGCGGTACTCGTCATAAGGCGGCGGGTTGATGGTCGGCAGGATCGTCAGGTTCACACCGAACGGCTTGTCGGTCAGGTCGCGGCACTTGGCGATCTCGTTGGCCAGGTCGGCAGGCGTCGGCTGCGTCAGCGCGGTGATGAAACCCAGCGCGCCCGCATTCGCCACGGCCGCAACGAGTTCCGCGCGACCCACCCACTGCATACCGCCCTGCACGACGGGGTGCTCGACCCCGAACGTCTCGGTGAACTTCGTCGTGATCGTCATCGCGGGGCCATCCTGATCGCACCGTCGAGGCGGATCACCTCGCCGTTGAGCATCGGGTTCTCCACGATGTGCACGGCCAGCGCGCCGTACTCGTCGGGGTCA
Organism: uncultured Actinomycetota bacterium; assembly: GCA_963813275.1. Lineage (GTDB taxonomy): Bacteria > Actinomycetota > Actinomycetes > Mycobacteriales > Mycobacteriaceae > Mycobacterium. The sequence goes on from CAWEYH010000014.1 coordinate 3,655,551, forward strand.
CCGAGGCGCGCCGGGTGCGGCACCTGCTTGCCCAGCGAGGCCTGCGCCTCCTCGGGCAGCGAGCCCAGCAGCGGCGTCTTGAACAGCCCCGGCGCGATCGTCACCACTCGGATCAGGTCGCGGGACAGGTCACGGGCGATCGGCAGCGTCATGCCGACCACGCCGCCCTTCGACGCCGAGTACGCCGCCTGGCCGATCTGGCCTTCGAACGCGGCGACCGACGCGGTGTTGACGATGACGCCGCGCTCGCCGTCGATCGGCTCGGTCTTGGCGATGCGCTCGGCGGCCAGCCGCAGCACGTTGAACGTGCCGATCAGGTTGACCTCGATGACCTTCTTGAAGCGCGTCCAGCGGGAACGGGCCGTCCTTGCCCAGCGTCTTGATCGCGTTGCCGATGCCCGCGCAGTTGACGTTGATGCGCAGCGGCCCCATCGCCTCGGCGACATCGAGCGCCTTGGTGACGGCGTCGGGGTCGGTGACGTTGGTCTCGCACGAACTGGGCGCGATCGCCGAGTTCGGCCACCGCATCCTCGCCCTTGAGGTCGATGACGACCACCGACGCGCCCCTGTCCAGCAGCCGCTTCGTCGTGGCCAGGCCGAGACCGGAGGCTCCCCCGGTGACGACGGCTACGGCGTCTTTGATCTCCACTTAGTGCGTTCCTCTTCTATTTCCAGTCGCGCAGAACGGATTCGATGTCGGTCCCCGGCTCGCCCAACGGCTTCGGGGTCGACGGGACGCTGCGGGAGAACCGCGGCGCGGGAGACGGCAGCAACACCTCGCCGTCGAGATAGAACGTGTCGCGTTCGGTGATGTGAGCTTCGTTCTGCACCTCGGCGAACGACAGCACCGGCGTCGCGCACGCGTCGCTGTCGGCGAACACCTTCGCCCAGTGGTCACGGTCGCGGGAGGCGAACACCTCGGCGAACCGGGCGCGCAGTTCCGGCCAGCGGCTGACGTCCTGCTGGCCGGGCAGGTCTTCGCCGTCGAGGCCGAGACCCTTGAGCAGCTCGGCGTAGAACTGCGGCTCGATCGAGCCGATCGCCATGTAGCGGCCGTCGGCGCACTCGTAGGTGTCGTAGTACGGCGCACCACTGTCGAGCATGTTGGTGCCGCGCTCGTCGGACCACAGCCCGCCCGCGCGCATCCCCCACATCATCGTCATCAGGATGTTGGAGCCGTCGATCATCGCCGCGTCGACCACCTGGCCCTTGCCGGAGCTCTGCCGCTCCCACAGCGCCGCGAGGATGCCGACGATCAGGAACATCGACCCGCCGCCGAAGTCGCCGGTCAGGTTCAGCGGCGGCACCGGGCGTCCGCCCTTGTGGCCGATGGAGTGCAGCAGGCCGTTCAGGGAGATGTAGTTGATGTCGTGGCCGGCCTGCTGGCTGCGCGGGCCGGTCTGGCCCCAGCCGGTCATGCGTGCGTACACCAGCCGCTCGTTGACCTTGGCGCAGTCCTCGGGCCCGAGACCCAGCCGCTCGGTGACCCCCGGCCGATAGCCCTCGATCAGCACGTCGGCGTTGGCGATCAGCGCGAGCACCTGGTCGCGCCCCTCGGCGGACTTCAGGTTGGCCGCGACCGCACGCCGGTTGCGGTTCATGGCCTCATGGCTGCCTTTCGGCACTCCGCCGGTTCCGCCCGGGCGTTCGACGCGGACCACGTCTGCGCCCAGATCGGCGAGGATCATCGCCGCGTGCGGTCCGGGGCCGATGCCGGCCAGTTCGACGATTCGCAATCCCTGCAGTGGTCCCGCCATTGAGAACCCGCCTCCCGTAGTTGACCGCGACATAGCTTACTTGTATAACCAAGTGGACCAGTCGCGGGCCTGCGTGGACTTCTGCTCCCCGCGTGCGCGCAGCCCAACCCGATCTAAGGTTCACCAATGACTTCCATCGACTCCAGCACCGGAGCGTATGTGAGCGTCGACGGTCTTGATGTGAGTCTCGGCGACGGGGTGCTGTCGTTGACGCTGAACCGGCCGGACAGCCTCAACTCGTTGACCGCGACGATGCTGAACGGCTTAGCGGATGCGCTCGACCAGGCGACCACCGACACCCGCGTCAAGGTGGTGCGGCTCGCCGGTACGGGTCGCGGATTCAGTTCGGGTGCGGGAATCGGCGCGGAGGACCAGGCCAAGAAGGCCGGCGGGCTGACCGTGCTCGACGCTGCCAACCGTGCGGTGCGCGCGATCGTCGCGTGCCCCCGCCCTGTGGTCTCCGTTGTGCAGGGACCCGCCGCGGGCGTCGGCGCGTCGCTGGCGTTGGCGTGCGACGTCGTACTCGCCTCGGACAAAGGCTATTTCATGCTCGCCTTCACCAAGATCGGGCTGATGCCCGACGGCGGTGCGTCGGCTCTGGTCGCTGCGGCCGTCGGCCGGATCCGCGCGATGCGAATGGCGCTGCTGGCGGACAAGATCCATGCCGACGAGGCGTTTCGTGCCGGCCTTGTGACGGCGGTCTACCCGGCCGACGAACTCGACGCCGAGGTCGACAAGGTGATCGCGACGCTGGTGCGCGGACCCGTGGTGGCGTTGGCGAAGACGAAGGACGCCATCAACGCGACGACGCTGACCGAACTCGAGGGCGCGCTCGAGCGCGAACACGCCGGCCAGGCGGCGCTGCTGCGGGGCACCGACTACCGCGAGGGCATCAAGGCCTTCCAGGAGCGTCGCGCGGCCAACTTCACCGACTCGTAGGACGAGTCCGCCGAGAGAAAATCGGTGGACGCGGCCGTGTCCGGTCAGCGACCATCGAATGCGTGAGCACGCAATTCGAGATTCAGAAGCCGGTGGTCGACGCCGGCCGATGGCGCGTGCTCGCACCCTTTCGCTCTCGCGAGTACACGCCTGCTGATCACCGCGGTGTCGCTGTCGATCTTCGCCGACGGCATGTTCGCGGTGGTGACTGGCCCTTCAGGTGATCGAACTCGACAACAATCCCGTGTCGTTGTCGATCGTGACGACCTGCTGGGGCGCAGCCTTCGTCGCATTCGTCTTGGTCGGCGGGATCACCGCGGACCGAATCAAACAGCGCACGATCATCATTGCCACCGAGTCTGTCAACGTGATCGCGTCGTCGGCTATCGCGGTGCTGGGCCTGGTTGGTGCGCTGGAGGTCTGGCATCTCGCGGTGGCCTCGGCGGCGATGGGCGCCGCGGCGGCGTTCTTCTTTCCCGCGTACAGCGCGATCCTGCCGAGGATCCTGCCTGCCGACCAACTGCTGGCGGCCAACGGCGTCGAAGGCGTTGTGCGCCCGGTGTTCCAGCGCGCTGTCGGTCCTGCGGTCGCCGGGATCGTGGTGGGCGCAACGTTCCCCGCGTTGGGTGCCACCACGGTGGCGGCGTTGTTCGCCATCGGTCTGGTGCTGCTGGTGGCGACCAGGCCTGCGGTTAAAGCGGCTGTGGCCGAACTTGATCAGGAGCCGCCGCACATTCTGCGCGATCTGCGGGACGGCTTCGCCTTCATGATCCGCACTCCGTGGCTGCTGTGGACCCTACTTTTCGCGAGCATGTTCGTGCTCGTGGTGCTGGGCCCGATCGAGGTGCTGCTGCCGTTCATCGCCAAGGACCGGTTCGCCGACGGCGCCAAGACGTACGGCTTCATCCTGGCGTTCTTCGGGATGGGCAGTGCGCTTGGTGCGCTGGCGGTGTCGTCGAGACGACTGCCCCGTCGCTACCTGTCGGTGATGATGGCGATGTGGAGCCTCGGCTCTGTTCCGTTGGTCGTGGTGGGTTTCACGTCGTCGTTCCCGCTGATGGCCGTCGCAACGTTCGTCATCGGTGTCACCGACGGCGCGGGCATGGTGATCTGGGGGACGCTGCTCCAGAGGCGCGTTCCCAGGGAGATGCTGGGCCGGGTGTCCAGCCTGGACTTCTTCGTCTCGCTGGCGTTCATGCCGGTGTCGTTCGCGATCGTCGGTCCGCTGTCCAAGGTCGTCTCGATGGAGACGATCTTCCTGGTCGCCGGTCTCGCGCCGGTCGCATTCGCGGCGGTCGCGATGCGGGCAGCGCGTATGCGCCGGGACGAGTTGGCGAATCCGTTGCGCTAGACGCCGAACACCGGCGGAAGTACGAGGACCATGATCAGCGCCCACACCATGTGGGTGAGGATCGGTGCGAGCACTCCGCCGGTGGCCCGGCGCTCGAACGCGCACACCGAACCGAGAATGATCGCGGCGAATGTCAGCATCGGGTTGAGCGTGGAGACGCCTATGGCGATGACGTAGACGACCGTGGAAATGACTGCTGGATGGTGCTTTTCGAGCGCCGAGTAAAGCGCGCCGCGGAAGAAGAGTTCCTCGGCGAATCCGTTGATCACGGTGATGAAAACCACCAGCGGCAGGCTCCCGTGCGAAGCGAACTCCAAGACATCGGCCGCGTATTTCGACAGCGTCGGGATTTCACGGGCCGCCAGGCCGCCGACCACGAAGACGGCGCCGAGTGCAAGGCCGATGACGGTGCCGCTGATGACCGGCCGTTGATTGCGGCCGAAGAACCGCACGTGCCCGAGATGCAACGGACGCGAAAGGAGTGCGCCGAGCGCCCACACCCCGGCCAGCCCCAAGGTGAGCCCGTAAAACGATTCGTCGCCGGGCTCGCGAGCCAGCGAATAGCCGAGCAGCGCAGCGCCGACCACCACCACGACGGCCACGACGATGCGACGTCGCAGCACCACACCGGGTGGTTCATGGTGCGGGACCGCGACCCTGGTGAGGTTGTCTTTCACTTCCCGAAGAAAGGGCGGATGCGTCGTGGCGGTGGGTTCTGTCATGCCGGGTGCACCTTTGGTGTCAGGGTGATCAGGGCGTCGAGCCCGGTCCGCAGCGCTGCGGCGACGGGTCCTGGTACAGCGTTGAGAAGTCCGAGAGCCGGCCGGGCGATCCGTGGCGTGATCGACCTCGCGAGTCGCTGGATTCGGAGCACATCGCCGCCTGCCCAATCCGGATCGGTGTCGGCGAGGTGGTGCGGGTCGGCGAGTTCGTTGACTGGTCGCGGGCGCCCGTTCGACAGCGAGCGCGCGATGGCGCCGTCGATGGTGACAAGGCCATCAGGCGGATCGGAGACCAGCTCGCGCAGCGCGTCGGAAGCCCGCATCGGATGGTCAAGCGACTCAACCAGATCGGCGGCCAGCCCGCCCGGCACCGGCAGGGCGACCGCGGTCAGCATCGAGGCCACGCCGGTGTCCACTCCACGGATCGGCACACTAGCCCGCCACTTGCCCGTCGCGCGGCCATATGCCTGCAACAGATCGTGATATGTGGTGGTTTCCGGGCCGGAGATGTCATAGGCGCCCGCAGGCACCAGTTCCGCGTCGGCCGCGGCAGCCAGGTAGTAAAGAACATCGCTGATGGAGATCGGGTCCATCGGGTTGTTCATCCACTCCGTCGAAGGAATCAACACGAAGCGGTCCCCGACATAGCGCAACATCTCGAACGAGGTCGACCCTGCGCCGATGATCATCGCCGCACCCAGCCAGACCACCTCGGGGCCGCCCGTCAGGCTCAGCGCGGCGGCCACCTCCGCCCGGCTGGTCAGGTGCTCGGACAGCTCGCCCGCTTCGGGCACGAATCCACCGAGGTAGACGATGCGCCGCACACCGGCGTCCTTGGCGGCGTCTGCGACGTTCGCCGCGGCCGCGTTGTCGGCGTCCCGGAAGTCGGGCTGCCCGATGCCGTGCACCAGGTAGTAGACGACGTCGATCGGCCCCGCCTCCGCGAACGCCGTCCGAGCCGACGCCGGGTCGTGCGCGTCCAGCGCGACGGCCGTCACGTCGCCGCCCCAGCCGAAATCGGCCAGCCGGTCGACGTTGCGCGAGGTGGCGACGACGTCGTGGCCTTGGGACAGGAGTTCGCTGATGAGCCGGGATCCGACATAGCCGGTGGCCCCGGTGACCAGAATTCGCATTGGTTTCACCGTAGCCAGATACCCAACGCCCGCTGACCGGAATCGCGAGATGCACAGGTCGTGGACGTCGCTCTCACATCACTCCTGTCACAGGAGAGCGGGGTGCACTTGCTGAAAGATTGATATCGCCGGCGAAATCGCGTTCCAGGACAACACATCCCGGCACTCTTGTGACTGATGTGGCGCGTGGTCTCGTTACACCCGGCTTGTCAGTCGGTTTCAGAACTAGTCGAGCGAGGCGCGGTGGAGGTCGATGAGCCGTTGATAGATCTGTGCGTTGTGGCGATTGTCGGCGATCTCGGCATCGCTCAGTTCGCGCCGCACCGCGCCCGGCACCCCGGTGACCAGCGACCGCGGCGGCACCACAACGCCCTGCGGCACCAGCGCTCCGGCCCCGATGAGCGAGCCCTTGCCGATGCTCGCCCCGTTGAGAATGAGGGCACCCATGCCGATCAGTACGTCGTCCTCGATCACGCAGCCGTGCAGCACGGCGTTGTGCCCAACGCTCACACCTGCCCCGACGGTCACCGGAAACTCCGAATCGACGTGGATGGTGACGCCGTCCTGGATGTTGGTACCGAACCCGATCTCGATGGGTTCGGCCTCGGCCCGCAGCGTGGCTCCGTACCAGACGCTGGCCCTGGCGGCGAGGGTGACCTGTCCGATCACGCTCGCATTGGGTGCAACCCAACTTTCGGCGTGCAACTCCGGCGCACGACCCCGGATGGGAATGATCAGCGGCTCAGGCATGGCCGACATCGTATTCACCTGCAGTTGGCACACTTGCCAGTCGACAGGATTGCAGACAACTACACTCTTGCAGTTGGCTGCAATTCTCCGTAGTGTCCCTTGTCATGACGACGCAGCAGTCGACAACCCGTGTCGAGCAGTTCATGGACGACCCGATCGCCTTTTTCGGCGAGTCGCTGACGCAGATGCACAGCATTCCTCGGCACGAACTCGAGGAGTTGCAGCGTCAGGCGATGGCGATCCGGTTCGGCCAGCATCGGCAGAGCATCGAAATCGTCTGCAAACTCGCCGAGCGCCTCGGCGTCACCGAGCTGAACGAGTTCAACGACGTTGTCCCGCTGTTCTTCTCGCATACCGCGTTCAAGTCGTATCCCGCGGCGCTCATCGACAACAAGCGCTTCGACCTGATGACCAGGTGGCTGGACAAGCTCACCAGCCACGATCTGTCAGGTGTCGACACCGACGGCTGCGACAGCGTCGACGAGTGGATCGACCGGCTCGACGAGCAGACCCCGCTCGAGGTGATCACGTCGAGCGGGACCACCGGAACCCTGTCGATCATCCCGAAGGACAAGCACGGCGCCCGAGAAGGCATGGTGCTGTGGAAGATCTGCTTGTTCCAGACGTTCGGCAGGGAGCCCACTGAAGAGGAACTCCACCCGGCGGTCGACGTCATCTGGCCCAACTTCGCGAACGGCAAGCTGGGCCATCTGCGCATCGCCAACATGATCAAGCGCGGGTTCACCGGCGGCGACGAGAGCAAGTTTCACGCGCTCTACCCGGACGCCATCGACACCGACCTGATGTTCCTGGCCTCCAAGATGCGCGCCGCCGCGTCGCGCGGCGAACTCGATCGGCTGGTCATCGACCCGGTACTGGCCGCCCGCAAGGACGAGTTCATCGCGATGCAGGCCCGCCAACCCGAGGATCTCGACCGGTTCTTCACCACGATCACCGACGAGCTGCGCGGCAAGCGAGTGTTCATGATCGGCGCCTACAACATCATGTACGACGTCGCCAAGGCCGGCCTGCAGCGCGGCGTCAAGAACGTCTTCGCCAAAGACTCGGCCATCCTCACCGGCGGCGGGCTGAAGGGTGTCGCGCTGCCCGACGGCTATATGGAAGTGATCCATGAGTTCCTGGGCGTCGACCGCATTCAGGAGGGTTACGGGTTCTCCGAGCAGAGCGCATTCCACTGGGCCTGCACCGAGGGCCGATATCACGTGCAGCCCTGGGTGATTCCGTTCGTGCTCGACCCGGACACCAGTGAGCCGCTCCCGCGCAGCGGCAGGCAGACCGGTCGCGCCGCCGTGTACGACGTGCTGCTCAAGGCCCACTGGGGCGGCGTGATCTCCGGAGACGAGGTCACCGTCGACTGGGACCTGAAGTGCCCGTGCGGCCAGACCAGCGTCGCGTTCGAGCACGACATCATCCGCTACAGCGAGAAGCAGGGCGTCGATGACGACCGCATCACCTGCGCGGCCACCCATGAGGTGCACAACGAAGCGGTCAACTTCATGAAGGCATTCGAATCGTGAACGGCGCCTATACCGTTCCGCTCTTCCTTCGCGGCGAAGTCATCACCGACAATCTGATCCCGTTCGACGCGCGTACCGGCGACGCCCGGTTCGAGGCACCCGACATGGCCCGCTACGTCGATCGCGTACCCCTGTCCACCCCGATGGCGATGAGCGATCTGCACGATCTCGCATTCGACGAGATCGTCGACCTTCTGCAGGCATTGGGCGACGCACTGGAATTCGATCGCAACGCGCACCTGCAGGAAGCCTACGAGGCGGCGCTGCTCGCGAACCCCCTGCCCGCCGAGATGCTGAAGAACAGCTATCAGATCCTGCGGCCGTTGTTCTCCCGTACCAATGTGCTCGAGATCGCCGACAGCCAGGTGGGGCTCGAGTATCTGACCGGGTGGGTGCCGCAACAGCTTGCCGACGGACGGGAATTGCGAGTGCGGGCGTTCGGGGCCAGGGTGCTGCACATCCCGGCGGGCAACGGTGGTCTCGTTTCTGCGGTGACGATCCTGCGGTCGGTGATCACCCGTTGCGACACGATCATCAAAGCCCCGTCGAACGACCCGTTGACCGCTGTTGCGATCGCCCGCACACTGGCGGACGTCGCACCCGATCACCCCGTCACCAAACACCTCGTCGTCGGCTATTGGAAAGGCGGCGACACCGCCGTCGAGGAGAAGTTGTACCGGCCCGAGCACATCGAAAAGATCGTCGCCTGGGGAGGTTTCGCATCGGTCAAGCACGTCACCCGCTACATCCAGCCCGGGCTCGAGCTCATCGCACTCGACCCGAAGCGCAGCGCGACGATCATCGGGCACCAGGCATTCGACGACGACGAGACGATGCGTGAGGTGGCGCGTTGCGCGGCCGTCGACATCGGCGTCGCGAACCAGGAAGGGTGCGCCAACGCCCGTGTCATCTACGTGTTGAGCGGCACCGATCGCGACGGCATCGCCAACGCCAACAAACTCGGCGAGATGATCTACCAGGAGTTGACCCGCCTGCCCGCGTTCGTCAGCACCCCACCGCGCTACCCCAGCCGGGAACTCTACGAACACGTGGAGGCGTCCCGCATGACCGACGACTGGTATCGGGTCATCGGCGGCGAGCACCGCGAAGGCGCAATCATCGTGTCGCAGTTCGACTCCGCGGTCGACTACTCGGCGATGTTGTCCGGGCGCGTCGCCAATATCGTCCCCGTCGATGGCATCGACAAGGTGACCGAAGCGGTGACCGCCTACACACAGACGATCGGCATCTATCCCGAATCGCTGAAACATGCTCTGCGCGAGAAGCTTCCACTGTTCGGCGCGCAGCGGCTGACCACCCTCGGATACGCGTGCAGCGTCCCGATCGCGGCACCGCAGGATGCGATCGAGCCGATGCGCAGAATGTGCAAGTGGATCGTGGACGAAACATGTGACCCCGACGTCGTGACACCGTTGTGGCGGCTCGGCGAGCCGGCGGCGCGGGCGTGATGACCACACCCACCGCAATCGAGGTGGTCGACGGTGTCGACCTGTCCGGCAAGACGTGTGTGGTCACCGGCGCGTCGGCCGGGTTGGGCCGAGAGTCGGCCAGGGCTCTCGCCCTCACCGGTGCCCACGTCGTGCTGGCGGCACGCAACTCCGAAGCCCTTGCCGAGGCCGAGGCGTGGGTGCGCGGCGAGGTCCCCCACGCCAAGACGTCGACTGTGGCCCTTGACCTCGCGTCGCTGGCCGGCATTCGCCGGGCCGCCGAAGACATACAGCAGATCGCGCCCGCGATCCATGTGCTGATGAACAACGCCGGGGTGATGTTCACCCCGTTCGGCAGGACTGCTGATGGCTTCGAAACACAGTTCGGCACAAACCATCTCGGGCATTTCCTGCTCACACAGCTGCTCATCCCCCAGCTCGTCGCCGCCGACGGCGCACGAATCGTCATCCTGTCGTCCGACGGCCATCGCCTGAGCGATGTGGATCTCGATGACCCGAACTGGCAGCGGCGCGACTACGACAAATTCGCCGCGTACGGCGCGTCGAAGACGGCCAACATCCTCCACATGGTCGAGCTCGACCGCCGACTGGGCGACCGCGGCGTTCGCACAAATTCGGTGCACCCCGGCGTCGTGGCGACCTCGCTGGCGCGTCACATGTCTCGTGACGACTTCACCGCGCTGATGCAGCTCGAACCCTCGGATCCGTTGCAGGACAGGATCGACGTACGCCGCGACTTCACCATGCCCGAGCAGGGGGCGGCCACCCAGGTGTGGGCGGCGGTCAGTCCGACACTGGCGGACGTCGGGTCGGTGTACCTCGCGGACTGCGCGATTCGCGACGACGTCGCGCCGTACGCGCTTGACGTGGAGCACGCACAGGCGTTGTGGGAGCTGTCGGAGAGGTTGTGCGAATCGGTGGTGCTGCCGTGAACAGGATGGATCGCCGCAAGATGGAGGTCCGCGACCGCATCCTGGGTGCGGCGTTCGAACTGTTTCTGTCTCAGGGCGTCTCGGCCACCACGATCGAAGAGATCTGCGAGCGTGCCGATGTCGCCAATCGAACCTTCTTCAACCACTTCCCCACCCGGCAGGACATGATGCGCGCGCTCGCCGAGAGCCGCCTGCTCAACCTTCACGACGTCGTCGTCGACCGTTCGGCAGAGCCGGTTCCGGCGCGGCTAGTCGGGCTGTTCGACGACATCGCCGATGTGCTCATCAAGTCCAGCGACACCTATCGCGAAGTCATCGCCGAGATGCTGGCAAGTTCCGGCTACGGCATTCAGCGTGGCTTCGCGCTGCATGCCACCTTCCTCGAACTCGTCAAGGAGGGCGTGGCCCGTGGTGAGGTCAGCGTCAGGCACGACGCGCAGACGCTCGCCGACATCATCGTCGGCGCGCTGACCGGCGGAATCGTCAATTGGACTGTGGACAGGACGTATTCGCTCGAGACGGGGCTGCACAACCTTGCTGTCGCACTGTCGGACCTGTTGAAGGGCGATCAGGCGCCCTGATACACCTTGCGATAACTCGACGGCGACATCCCCATGCCGCGGCGCAGGTGATGCCGCAGATTGCCACCGGTGCCGAGGCCCGACAGCCGGGCCACCTCGTCGACGGGTAAGTCCCGCGACTCCAGGAGTTCGCGAGCGCGGTCGACCCGCCTGCTACGAATCCACGCTCCCGGCGACTGTCCGGTCTCTTCGCGGAAGCGCCGATTGAAGGTGCGCGCGCTCATCTTGGCGTGCCGCGCCAACCGCTGCACCGTCAGCTCCTCGCCCAAGCGCCGCAGGGCCCACTCCCGCGTTGCCGCCGTGGAGTAGTGGTCTTCTGCAGGCGTCTTGCGGTCGATGAACTGCGCCTGTCCGCCCTCGCGCCATGGCGGCACCACGCAGTACCGCGCGACGGCGTTGGCCACCTGCGCACCGTGGTCACGCCGAATGATGTGCAGGCACAGGTCGATTCCGGCCGCAAGACCCGCTGAGGTCAGTACGTCGCCGTCGTCGACGAACAGTACGTTCTCGTCGACGAGCACCTCGGGGTGCAGGCGCTGCAACTCGTCGGCGAACTTCCAGTGCGTGGTCGCGGGCCGTCCGTCAAGCAGGCCGGCGGCGGCGAGGACGAAAGCGCCGGTGCATATCGACACGAGACGGGTGCCAGGACGGATCAGCGCCAGGGCGGCCGATGCGGCGGCGGGCAGCACCCCGTCGACACGGGCGGGTGGATAGCGCGTGCCGGGGATCACCACGGTGTCGGCGGTACCGAGTGCCTCGGGTCCCGCACTGGGCAGCACGTCGAACCCGGTCGTCGCCGCGACGGGCCCGGGTGTCAGCCCACACGTGACGACCTCGTAGAGCGCGTTCCCGTCGGCGTCGGCGGCATTGGCGAACAGCGTCGGCGCGATCGCGGCATCGAAGCCCACCACGGGCGGGAGCAGCAGGACGGCGACGCGATGCATGCACCCATATTGGCATGTTTTTGACGACTGTTGTCATTCTTGCCACTATCGGCACAGCGAAGCGGTCCGTCACAGTGTTCGGGTGACGCTCGCCGCCGCAGACAGACGCGCACCCATCCGCCGAATTCACTGGGCCTGGGTGGTGGCCGCCGTCAGCTTCGTGGCCATCCTCGGCGCCGCCGGGTTCCGCTCGGTTCCCGGCGTGATGATGGGCCCGCTGCATCACGAGTTCGGCTGGTCGCACGGCGTGGTCGGGCTGGCGATGTCGGTCAATATGACGTTGTTCGGCCTGACGGCCCCGTTCGCCGCTGCCCTGATGGACCGGTTCGGCGTGCGTCCTGTACTCGCGACCGCCTTGACGCTCATCGCGGCCGGATCGGCGCTGAGCGTGACGATGACGGCCAGCTGGCAGCTGGTGCTGCTGTGGGGCGTGCTGGTTGGCGTCGGCACCGGGTCGATCTCGATGGGTTTCGTCGCGACGGTGGCGACCCGCTGGTTCGAAGCGCGCCGCGGCCTGGTGACCGGCGTGCTGACGGCGGCAAGCGCGACGGGGCAGCTGATCTTCCTGCCGATCGTCGCCGAGGTCACCACCCGTCACGGTTGGCGCTTGGCATCGCTGATCGTTGCCGCCGCGGCGCTGGCCGTGGTGCCGCTGGTCGCGTTCTTCATGCGAAACTACCCGCAGGACAAGGGCTTGACGGCTTACGGCGCCACCGAAGCGGCGGAACCCCCAGTCGTGCCCGCCTCCAGTTTCCGCGCGGCATTCGACGGGCTGCTGATGGGCGCCAGGGTGCCCGCGTTCTGGCTGCTGGCCGCGAGCTTCGCGATCTGCGGGATGACCACCAACGGTCTGATCGGCACGCACTTCATCCCCGCGGCCAACGACCACGGCATGCCGACCACCGTGGCAGCCGGACTGCTGGCGACCATCGGTGTCCTCGATGTCGCCGGCACCGTGTTCTCCGGCTGGCTGACCGACCGCGTCGACCCGCGATTGCTGCTGGTCGTGTACTACACCGGCCGCGGCGTCTCGCTGCTGCTGCTGCCGTCGCTGCTCTCCCCGCAGCGCCGAACCGAGCACCTGGGTGTTCATCATCTTCTACGGGCTGGACTGGGTGGCGACCGTGCCACCGACGATCGTGTTGTGCCGCAACTACTTCGGCGCGAGCTCCCCGGTCGTCTTCGGTTGGGTCTTCGCATCGCACCAGGTCGGTGCGGCCATTGCCGCGGCAGGGGCGGGCAGGCTGCGCGATCTGCAGGGCAATTACGACCTCGCCTTTTACCTCGCGGCGGCCCTCTGCTTCATCGCTGCGGTGTTGTGTGTCAATGTTCGCAAAGCGCAGGTCAGCACGGCTGTGGCGGGAGTTCTGCGGATAGGTGATTTTGGCACCGGCCGCTGAGTGGCCCTAACATGCCTAGCGACGTGACGAGCTGAGGAGCTGAACAGTGAAGACTCGCACCAGCAAGGCAATGGGCGCAGCGGCGGCAGTCGCCGCGATCGCCGCATCGATACCGCTGGCGATCACCGCATACGCCGATCCGGATACGCCGGCGCCTGCGCCGGTACCGACCGCCGACATCCCTGACCTGCAGGGTTCGGGCTGCGATGCATTCAGGACGGCGGTGCCCAACTGGAAGTCGCTGAACAACCTCCCGGTCAGCAAGGCGCTCGCCGCCATCCCTGACATCAGCACCTTCAACTCCGCGGTGTCGGGCGGCCTCAATCCCGCGGTCAACATCACCTCGGTCCTGGACAACGGGCCGTACGTGGTGTTCGCACCGACCAACGACGCGTTCGCCGCGCTCGACCCCGGCCAGCTCGACGCGCTGAAGGCCGATCCCGCCGCGCTGACCAAGCTGGACTACTACCACGTGTTCCTCGGCCTGCTGGGTGTCGACGACGTGAAGGGCCAGCGACCCACCCAGCAGGGCGCCGAGATCAAGGTGTCCGGCAAGGGCGGCGACATCAAGGTCAACGACGACGTGAAGGTGCTCTGCGGCGCCATCCAGGCTCAGAACGCCCGGATCTACCTGATCGACAAGGTGCTGGATCCGGCGTCGCCCCCCGAGCCCCTGGTTCCGACGCACAGTGGCTCGTCGACCACCACCACGACCACGACAACATCGGCGCCGCCGAACGCCGAGGCGGTGCCGGGAGCCGAAGCGCCCGCCGGATAACGGCTAGCGCGCCTTCCACACCGGCTGACGCTTCTCCGCGAACGCCAGGGGTCCTTCCTTGGCGTCCTCGGAGCGGATCAGCGTCCCGATCTCGCGCATGGTCCTGGTCCAGCCGGCCTCGTCGCCGGCGATGACGCCGTCGTCGACGCCCATGGCGACCCGCTTGCTCGCCCACACCGCCAGCGGCGCGTTGACGGTGATCCGTTCGGCCATGGCGAGCGCGGCGTCGACCGCCGTGCCGTCGGGGACAACCTGGTTGATCAGGCCCCATTTGAGGGCATCGGCCGAACTCATCGGCTCGCCGGTGAAGATCAACTCCATGGCGACCTTGCGCGGCAGGTGGTCGACGATGCGGAACACGCCACCGGCGGCGGCGATGAGCCCCCGCTTGACCTCCGGCAGGCCGAACTTCGCGCGTTCCTCCGCCACCACGAGGTCGCTCGCGAGTGCGAGCTCGGTGCCGCCGCCCAGCGCGGTCCCGTTGACCGCGGCGATGGTCGGCTTGTCGATGTAGTGGCGGACGTAGCCCGCGAAGCCCCACTCGCTGTGGTCGAGGTGGAACAAGTTCTCCCGACGCGATATGGCCTTGAGATCGGCTCCCGCGCAGAATGATTCACCCGCGCCGGTGATGACTACCGCGCGCACCTCCGGGTCGTCCTGCGCATCCTGCAGCGCGTCGCCGACCGCGGTGCTGACGGCACTGTTCACGGCGTTGCGCGCCTCGGGCCGGTTCAGCGTGATGACGAGGACGTTGCCCCGCCGCTCGGTGAGAGCGGCGGGGGTCGTCACGTCGGCGGTCACAGCAGTTCGATGATGGTGGCGTTGGCTTGGCCGCCGCCCTCGCACATGGTCTGTAGGCCGTACTGAATTCCCTTGTCCCGCATGTGATACAGCATGGTGGTCATGATGCGCGCGCCGGATCCGCCCAGCGGGTGGCCGAGCGCGATCGCCCCGCCGTTCGGGTTGAGCTTCTTCTCGTCGGCGCCGATGTCCTTCAGCCACGCCAGCGGAACCGGGGCGAACGCCTCGTTCACCTCGAACACGCCGATGTCCTCGAGCCGCAGCCCGGACTTCTTCAACGCCTTCTGGGTTGCCGGGATCGGTGCAGTCAGCATGATGACGGGATCGGCCCCGGCCAGCGTCGCGGTGTGCACCCTGGCAAGCGGCTTGAGCCCCAACGACTTCGCCTTCTCGGCCGACATGAACAGCAGCGCGGCCGAGCCGTCGGAGATCTGCGAGGAGTTCCCGGCATGGATCACACCGTCCTCCTTGAACGCAGGCTTGAGCGTGGCCATCTTCTCGATGGTGGTGCCGCGGCGGATGCCCTCGTCCTTCAGCACGGGATTGCCGTCCTGATCCTTGATCGCCACGATCTGGTCGTCGAACGCGCCGGAATCCTGTGCCGCGGCGGCCTTCTCGTGCGAACCGAGCGAGAACTCGTCGACGGCCGTGCGGTCGAAGCCCCACTGCTCGGCGATCATCTCGGCGCCGATGCCCTGGTTCGGTGTCTTCTTGTAGCGGTCCTTGAAGCCCTGCGGGTACGGGTTTCCGCCGCCTGCCAACGACGCACCCATCGGCGTGCGGGACATGGACTCGACGCCACCGGCGACGACGGCGTCGTAATGCCCGGCCACCACACCGGCAGCCGCGAAGTGGATCGACTGCTGGCTCGAACCGCACTGGCGGTCGATGGTCACGCCTGCGACGCTCTCCGGCCAGCCGGCCGTCAGTAGGGCGGTGCGGCCGATGTCGAGCGCCTGCTCGCCTGCCTGCATGACGCAGCCCCAAATGACGTCGTCGACGATGCCGGGGTCGATGCCTGTGCGCTCGGCGAGCCCGTTGAGAACCTGCGCGGACAGTTCGGCTGGGTGCACACCCGAAAGGCCGCCGTTGCGCTTGCCGACCGGTGACCGTACGGCCTCGACGATTACGGCTTCAGCCATGACACTTCTCCTTCGAAGGTTTTCCTGTGTTCTCCCACAGACGTCCATTCTCGAACGTAGAGGAACAAGGTTTACTAGGTCAACCTACTGGTTGGTAGATCACACCATCTCTGCGGCCCAGACCATGTGGCCCTCGAAGCCCAGGTCGTTGGCCATCTTCCGATAGCGGTCGCGTTGGTCTCGATAGGTCGCCTCGTCGCCGTCCGCCTTGGCGAGCAGCGCGCGCAGCCGCAGCAGCCAGATCTCGAACAGCACCACGCCGGGATCCGTCGGCACCGCCGCCAACCTCGCGATGGCATCCTGTGCCTCCGGTAGGTCTGCATCGGAACCGCGCTGCAGCAGCAACTCCACAAGCGTCGCCGCCGACAACGCCAGCCACAGGAACTCACCATTGCGCAGACGGCCGTCAAATACACCACGGGCTATGAGTGCGGCGCGGACGCGGGCTCGCGCCTCTTCGTCGTTGAGCCCTTCGACTCCAGTCGTAGCGCGCATCAACCGTGCCACCACGTGGAACGGGATGTCGGTGGTGTGGGATTCACAGAATGTGGTGAACACCTGCAAGCCGCGGCTCGCCGCACTCGCCACAGCTTCGCGAACCAGGCGGCTCTTGCCGATTCCGGGCGGACCGACGACGGTTACCACAGATCCCGCGCCGCCGACGGCTTCGTCGAGCAACGCGGTGACGGTGTTGAGTTCCCATGTGCGGCCGACAAGCGGCGAATCGCTGCGCCTGCGAACCTGATGCTCCCCGATCGCCAGTAGCCGTCTCGCCGGAACAGGAGCGTCCGCGCCTTTGATCGCAACCAGTTCAGGCTCTTCCAGCGACACGAGGTTTTCGACCAGACGCGCTGTCGACTCGCTCAACATCACGCCACCGGCAGGCGCAGCCGACTCCATCCGCTGCGCCATGCCGACCTGCTCGCCGATTGCCGTGTAGCTGGCTGTGGTGGAACCGATCTCACCAGCGATCACCTGGCCGGAGTTCAATCCGATTCGAAGCTGCAACTCGACGCTGTCGCGACGCGCGGCATCGGCAGCAAGCTTGGCAGTCTCCGCTTGGATCTCCAGCGCCGCCATGCAGGCCCGAAGAGCGTGATCCTCCAGTGCGATCGGCGCGCCGAAAACCGCCATGATTCCGTCACCGGTGAACTTGTCCAGAGTTCCGCCGTAGCGCTTCACCACGGCAGCCGATCGATCCAGGACTGCGGCCATGATCTCGCGCAGCCGCTCGGGACCGACCGCCGCCGCAATGTCCATCGAATGCACGACGTCGGCGAACAACACGGTCACCTGCTTGTACTCAGCAGGCTGCGCCGCCGACGAAACCGCCGTTCCGCACTCGCTGCAGAACTTGGCGGTCGGCGACAACTCGGTGCCGCAGGCCGTGCACGCCACAGGGCTCATGGTTTCATTCCTCGCGTCGCTACGCTGGCAGAACGGGCAGCCACCTGCGACGTCGGCGCCGTGTTCGTCGGCCCGTCACCTGTGCGACATGGTTTACTGAGTTGTATACCTGGCCGCATCGGCCAGGCCCGACCTACCCGGGAGTGGTGGTGGCTCGCAGTACACCGTTGGCGCCGATGATCGGGCCCGACGCCGTCACGGCCGGCGGTGGGCCGATCCGGTCGCCGAAGACCGCGGAGCTGGTCGCGGGAACACTGCGCCGCATGGTCGTCGACGGCCAGCTCAAAGAGGGCGACTTCCTCCCGAACGAGGCCGAGCTGATGGCTCACTTCGGGGTGAGCCGACCAACCCTGCGCGAGGCGGTCCGGGTGCTGGAGTCCGAGCGGCTGGTCGAGGTGCGCCGCGGGTCACGCACCGGCGCACGGGTACGGGTGCCCGGCCCCGAGATCGTGGCCCGTCCGGCGGGTCTGCTGCTCGAACTGTCCGGGGCGACGATCTCCGACGTGATGACCGCGCGGTCGGGCATCGAGCCGATGGCGGTGCGGTTGCTTACCGAAGCGGGCACGGCTGAGGCTTTCGACGAGCTCGACCGCATGCTGGACGAGGACATCCCCGCCGGATGGCAGTCGGGTCGACTCGCCGAGACCACTGGCGAGTTCCACCGTCGGCTGGTCGAGCTGTCCGGCAACGCGACGCTGGGCATCATCGCGGGCATGCTGCACGAGATCACCGTGCGGCACACCGCATTCGTCTTCAAGGAGCGTCGTCCGGTGTCGAAGGCCGACTATGAAAAGGTGATGCGCTCCTACCGGCGACTGATGGAGTTCATGCGGTCCGGCGACGGCGCGGCCGCAGAAGCGCACTGGCGCAAACACCTCGACACCACCCGCAACCTGCTGCTGAAGGGCCTCGAGACGGTCAAGGTCCGCGACGTCGTCGGCTAGCGTCGCGTCCGTCAAGCATCAGCACTGATACCCGGGAGGGTACTCGGTAGGGTGCTGTCATGGTTTCCACGATCGCCCGGGTCACGCTTGGTTGCTTGGTCAGCGTCATGTTTCTGGCCGCCTGCACGACGTCGACATCGGACAGTGCCAACGACACCGGTCAGCAGCAACAACCCCTCGTGACAGCGGAGCCCGCCGGCCACAACGCCGACGACATCACGTTCGCGACCAACATGATTCCGCATCACCAGCAGGCCGTCGACCTGTCAGCCCTGGTCCCTGAGCGCTCCCCCAACCCCGACCTGCGAACGCTGGCGTCAAACATTGCGACCGCGCAGGAACCCGAGATCCAGACCATGAAGGTCTTGCTGGTGCAGTGGAACGAGAATCCGGATCTAGATACCGGTAGCGGGCACGGCGTTCACGGCGCAATGCAGGGAATGGTCGACGAGGCCACCATCAGCCGACTCACTTCGCTGGAGGGCAACGAATTTGACCGGCTCTGGCTGACCTCGATGATTGCGCATCACCAGGGTGCCATCGAGATGGCGAAAGCCGAAGTTGCCAATGGCGCAAATGTCGATGCCAAGAGCCTCGCCGACAGGATCATCGACACACAGCAGGCCGAGATCGGCCAGATGAAGCAGATGTTAGGGGGTTCGTAGCTACTAAAACGGCGGTTCCCTTTCCGTCACTGTCGCGGTCAGGTACGCGGTGCATTGATCCCGTCGCTGGCCGACCATTCGACGTGCACGGGAATGTCGTCGCTCCACGGCTGGCCGGTCACCATGTCTGACACGTTGACATAGCCCCGCTCGAACTCCCCTGTGGCGGCGTCGACCAACCGGTACTCCTGGCGCTGCTTTTGAATCGGCTGCGCGTCCAGCAGGATCACCCGCACCTCGTCCGGTTCGAAGTGGCAGCGCTCCTGCATCGCGGCGATCAGCTGCTCGTTGTGCATGTGGCCGTCACCGAAGTTCCAGCCGACCGCGGTGCTGCACAGCCGTTCCCCCTCGGTGATGACGTAGTCGTCCTCGTTGCGTCCTGCCAGGGCATTATGCACCAATGTCAGCAAGGCCTTGCCGTGAGAGTTGAACCCGCGGAAGGCATATCCCTTGTACAGGTAGATCATCGCCTGCTCCTCGCTGCCGTAGAACCTCTCCAGCTGAGAAGCGGGCATGCTGGCGATGGCCACGAGTCCACGCTCGATCTTCTCGTTGGCGGACGGCTTGATGCACCACCACGAGGTGTCCCAATTGCCTGCGTAGTAGCGCATGCCGGGCAGGAACGAGATCTTGCGCGGGAACAGGTTGCCCAACACCACGATGGTGGCCAGAAGCGCGAAGAGCAGCACGGGCAGCGGCGTCGTCATGTCGGTCAGGCGGACTTCTGCATGGCCGACGAACAACGCAATCACCGAGAAGATCATGAAGACGTTCCACTCCAACGGCACTCCCATCGGGATCGCCGACAGAATGCCGAGGTGGAAGCACACCATGACGAAGGCCGCGATCGCGGTCGGCCAGCCGCCGTGGGAGAACAGCAGCGCCAACGGCACCAGCATCTCGATCGCGGTGCTGAAATGGGCCAACCACCGCGACACCGGGCCGGGGCGCAGGTCGTCGGGAAAACGTTCGAAGAACCTGCGTTTCAGCCACTTCGTCCGGACCAACGGATTGTTGGACATCATCGTGGAGATCACGAACGGGAAGTGCTTGTTGAGCTTCGATGTGGCCGCGCCCATCCAGATCGCCACGCACACCAGCTTGGCGGCGATGATCATGTCGACCCCGTAGCCGACGAACAGGAAGGCCACCGTGAAGGACGCGTATACCTCGCCGCGGGCGGCCAGGAAGACCACCTTGTCCCGCAGCCCGAGGACCGCGAGCAGGCCCAGGACGGTCCAGATCTGCCAAAGCGGCAACACCCCGACGGTCGTGCCGAGTGCTGGCATCGGTCCCGTGCCGTTGGAGAACAGGGCGACGAGCAGGACCACGAGCAGCGCCCCGTAGAGCGCGGCGTCCAGCGGCGTGCGCGCGGTGCCTTTTGTCAGCGGAATCCGCTTCGGCCACGGTGGCAGCCGAATGGTGTTGGGCCGCAACCAGTACAGGATCGAACCCAGCGGCGGAAAGAACCGGTTGTTCAGCGGGCCGAACCCGCACCCCAGGCCGATGACCTCGAACAGCATGGTGTACAGCACGACCTTCTGGAACACGATCGGTTCCGTCCACCACTGCGCCACGTTCGTGAAGCCGTCGATGCCGTTGGTCGCCAGCGCGAACAGCCAACCGCCCAGGACGTAGAGCAGGATTTTGACGACGTAGAAGAGGTGCATCACGACCGGTGTACCGAAGCCGACCTCGGCCCAGTGCTCGGCCATCGGGCGGATCTTCTCGGACCGCGTGCCTTTACTCCATTCGGCGAAATCCACGACGGGCATGTCGGGCTTCAGAAATCCCATGGTCCCAAAGACTAGAACGTGTTCTAACCGAGCGGATAGGGTTCGCCGATCCGCGACGCCTAGTCGGTGGTGCCGAGTGCGGCGTCTAGCCGGGCCACGTACGCGTCGACGTCACCGATGGCCGACTCGGCCGCGTGCACGCTGACCGCGATGGTGTCACCGATGCCGTGCACGCCGTGGGTCAGCCCCATCATCGGCGACAGCGCGGGATAGCCCGCGGTGACTACCACCGGCGCCTCGCCGAAGCGAAGGTCCGCCGGTCCCCTGTTCGACGCTGGAGACCACGGTGTTGCCCGTCACGGTGGGCGAACGCAGGGTCGGGTCGAACTGGGCCACGCCCCAGCGCAACAGCGGCGCGGGCACGGCAGCGAAGGCCCGGCTGTCGGCCAACATGGCGGGGTGCTCCGCGCGCCGACGCCGACGGGCCAGGTCCCCCGCGATGCGCTCGGCTCGCTCTGCGCCGTCAAGCTCGGCGTACAGCCCGACACCGACGTTGCCGAAGTGGTTATGTGCTTGTCGGACCGTCATTTTCGCCATCGGTACCTCGGCTCCCAGCGTCGACGGATCGTCGCCCAGCTCACGCAGATGGGCCGCCAGCGCCGTGGATACCGCGCACAGCACATCGATCGTCACGGTCGGTCCGGGCAGTTGATCGCGGCGCCGAGTCAGGGTGCGCACGCTTCGGTGTCCCGTCGGTCGGGCGTTGGTCCGCAGCGCGGGTACCGGTTCTGCCTGTGCGGGAACCGATCCCGCTTCGGTGTCCGAGACCAACTGACGATGTGCCCACGCTGCCGCGACGCTGCGCCAGGGCAGCGTGACACCCTGCATTCGCGGAGTCGTCACCGGCGCAACAACGTCCCGGCGGCCGAACAGCATCGCCGCCAACGCCGACGCCCGACCGCCGTCGGCCAGCACATGCGCGATCTGCAGCACGGCTACCGTCCCCGCTCCGGCGGCGGCGGGCACGGCATCCACCGGCGTGAAGACGTGCAGCCGCCACGGGCACACGCGCGCGTCGAGTTGGTTGTCGGCCAACCGGCTGACGGCTGCCAGGCAGCCCGCCCAGCTGTTGTCTTCGAGTTCACGAACCGCGATCTGGGCGGCGTCGACACCGCCGCTCACCCATTCCGGATACGTCAGAACACCACCGTCGCGAACGCGCCGCCTCAGCTCCGCACATTCGTTCGCCCTTGCGCGAATGGCGTCGATTGCCTGGTCCAGATTCGCCGGCACACCGTCGAATCCGTACAGCAGGAACTGGTCGTTGGGAATCCTGGTCGACATCCAATAGGTCTGCGCATCGACCGCCGCAAGCCGGCGCACCGTCATGACGTCCGAGATCAGGCTCGTCCGATGAAGTCGATGATGTGCCCCGCCACCACGTCCGGCTGCTCGAGCTGAACGAAGTGGCCGGCCCCCTCGACCAGCAAGGCGTCGCTGCCGTCCGGAAGGATGCGCTCGACCCACGAGAGGTAATCCGGTGCGACGCAGCCGTCGTCGTCCCCGTGTAGGTACAGCGTGGGCACCGCGGGGCGTTCCAGATACCACTGATGCAAGTCCGCATACTGGGGCGGCGGCGCGGTGAATCGAAAGTTCGCCCGGTAGGTCCCCAGTGCGGCGCGCCAATTGTCTTCTGTGCCGATCGCCGCTTCGACGAACGGGATGTCCTGGGCCTCGTCATAACCCGGTGACCACTGCCGCCAGAGCGTCGGCACCAACCGAAAACCGGAAACCTCAGGCAGCCAGGGCAATAGGAAGTACATGACGTACCAGCTGCGCAGCAGTTGCCGCGGCACCTGCGCGGCAAGGCGAAGCCGGTCGGGAGCCCGGCCCCACGGCTGAAACGCCGCGAATGGTGGAAACGACATGAGCACGGCATTTGCGACCGGACTGTCCGGCATCGCAGCCAGCCCGGTCGCAGTTTGCGCACCCCAGTCGTGTCCGATGACCACGTCGCGACCCGTCGGGCCCGCCGCCTCGAGCACCTGCAGCGCATCGTCCATCAGACGCGCCGATGTGATAGACGTCGTCGGTCGGAATCGACGACGGCGAGTAGCCGCGCATGAACGGGGCCACGACACGCCAGCCCGCGTCGACGAGCATCGGCGCGATCTTTCGCCAACCATAGGGCGTGTCGGGAAAGCCGTGCAGGCACAATGCAATCGGCCCATCCCGCGGCCCCCAGATGGGGGCACGCAGCTGCACCGTGGGCGTGGCGACGTCAATCCAGTCCGACGGCTCGCTCATGTCTGCCGGCTATACCGGCTCGAACTGTGAGATCAGCCAGCGGTCGCCGACCTTGTCCAGCGTGACGCGCACGCTGGACGCGGTGTCGGTGGGTACGTCGTTGCCGACGGTCACCGTCTGGTTGACGAACACGAGGACGACGGCGTGACCGGGGTTGGCCGACACCGACGCCACCTCGGGCACACTGGCCACCGCCGAGATCTGCTTCTGCTTGGCCCCGGGGATGACGACGTTGTTGGTCAGGTCGGTGTACTGGTCGCGGAAGCTTCCGGTGAGCCGGTCCCGCGCCGCGGTGAGCTGCTGTTCGACGGTGTCGGGCTTGTACGACAGCAAGGCGACCGTGCTGTCCTTGGCCGCCTGCACCGATTGGTCGCGGGCGGTCTCGCTGTCGCGCACCCCGGAGTCGACGAACTTGAGGAACGCGGCTCCGAGCGCCAGCGCGAGCGCGAGCGCGGGCAGCACAGCGAAGGCAACGATGCGCGACCAGTCCATCTTGCCGTTTCGGCTCGGCGGGCTCGGAGGCGTCGGTCTCGTCGACCGTTTCGGGCTCATCGGCGGCGGCGTGCTTGACCCGCCGTCGTCGGTCGTCGCCTCCGTGGCGGTGTCGGCGTCGACCCTCACCGCCGTATCTTCCAGGGTCTCTTCGCTGGCGTGCTTGTTCTCGGTCACGATACGAACCTCACGTTGGCTACCTTGGCTTCGTCGCCGACCTTCTGCACGGTGATCTTCATCCGCCACGCCCGCGGCTCCTGTTCGGCGGCACCGGCATTGGACGTCTTGACGGTGACGGCGACGAGTACCTCGGCCCCGTCGTCGGTTTCGGATTCGACGCCGGCCTCGGCGATGCTTCCGACGGATTTCGACTTCGCCTGCTTGACGACCTCGGTGAAGGGCTGCGCCCGCGCCTGGAAGTCGTCGTAGAAGGTGCCCGTCGACGAGTCCAGGATGCGCTTCACATCGTCGTCGACGTGTTCGAAGTCGATCGTCGTGAGGTTCAGCGCGCCCTGCCGGCCGACCTGCGAGGAACAGGTTGCGCTGATCGGCCGCCTTGCGCGACTCGTAGGCGCGGAAGCCGAGCCAGCCGCACAGCCCTGCCAGCGCCACCACGGCGACCAACCCGAGGATCGTGGCGAGCCGGACATGTGACATCCGAGGCTTGGCTGACGGCTGTTTCTTCGCCTGTCGTCGTCCTCAGTCGTCCTCGCGTCGCTGTCGGATTCCGATTCGTCGTCGGCGGCGGTTTCGCGTCGATTCTTCGGCTACGGCTTCGCCCTCCTGGATGTCCTCGCTCAGTTCCCCGTCGGGGGCAGCAGCATCGTCTGCCATGTTTGCTCCTCTGTGGCGCCACGGGCCAGGTCGGCTTGTGTGTACACATGCCCGTCCGGTCCAACGTACGTGCCAGTGGCCGGGTCGTATTCGGCGGCCGCTATCGGCGGCGGCGCCGGACCCGGCGCAGGAGCTTGTTCTGCAGGTGACTGCGCCTGGTGGCAACTGCGGAACCGGCTGTCCGGACAGCGTGGCGTTGGGGTCGCCCTTCCAGTTGTAGCCGTCGTTGAGCGGGACGTAGTTCTCGTTGCTCTCGCACATCTTCACCGTCGGCGCGCGTTTGCCAGGAACCGTCTCGCAGGGCAGGTTGCGGGCGCCGCGCACGTTGAACGGCGCCGTCCTGCGGGACTCGGCAGTACACGTCTCCCGGTGGCCGGTCGGGGTAGTCCTCGAAGGTGGGCACCCGCTGCTGCTGGGCGGGCAGGAAGCCAGTCGTGCACGGTGGTGGTATCTGCTGCGGCGGCAGCGGCAGCGGCGTCGGCAGCAAGGGCAGGAGCAGGTTCAGGTTGAAGACCAAGGCATCGCCCTTGTAGTCCTGTTTCGTGTTCCGCTTGTGCACACCGACGGCCTGCGTGACCGCGGTGCCCTGCGGCAGCAGCACGAGCAGTTGCTCGAGGTTCGGCTGGTAGGTGACGGCCACCTCTCCGATGCTGACCAGGTTGGCCAGCACGATCGGCAGCGTGGGCTGCAGCCGGTCGAACAACGCCCGCACCTCGTCGGCGGCCCCTGGGCCCTTGTTCAGGATTCCCGCCACGGCCGGGTCCTGGCTCTGCAGCTGCCCGGTGATGCTCGCCAGGTTCGCCGCCCACGCCTGATCGAGCCCGCCGTGTCGGTCTGCGTGTCCAGCACCGGCTTCGACTGGTCGACCAGGGTGGTCAGCGAGTCAAGGTTCTTCCGGGCGTCGATGGCCAACGTCGAGCTGCCGGTGACGAGCCGGCGTAGTTCCGGCCCGAGTCCGCCGACCGCGAGGTAGGACTCGTCGATGACGGTCTTCAGGTTGTCGCGCGGGATCACCTCCAAACCGCGGTTCGTCATGTCCAGGACCGTGTTGATATCGGTGGGAACTGTGGCGCGGTCCACGGGATATGACATCGCCGTCCTTCAACGCCGGACCCTTGCCGCTGCGCGGGATCAGCTCGACGAACTGCTCGCCGACCGAGGACACGCTGTGCACTTCGGCCTCTAGGTCGGCGGGGATCTCGGTGTTCGACTTCAGCGACAGCACCGCCGCGACACCGGTGTCGGTGAGCGAGACGCTGTCCACGATGCCGACCTCGACACCGCGGTAGGTGACGTTGCTCCGCGGGTACAGCCCGCCGGTCTCGGGCAGCTCGAGGGTGACCCGGTACTCGCCGACACCCAACAGCGCGGGCAGCCGCATGTACCCGAAGACCATGATCGCCAGCGCAGTGGTAGCTATCAGCGCGAAAATCGCCATCTGAATGATGATCTGTCGTGTCAGTCGCATGTCACGGCCCCTGATCCCACCGATATGGCGCGATCAACGGGTTGCCTGCGGTGTTCGCGTTGCCCGCGAGGCATGGGCTGGGGAATTGGCCGATGGTGCGGCCCCACTGCAACTCCAACCAGGTCAGATCGCACTCCCACCGCGTTCCGGTGAAGAATCCGGAGTCGATCCGGCTCAGCGTCAGGTCGAGGATCAACGTGAGGTTCGCGTAGTCGCCGCGCATCCAGTTGGTGCAGCGTCTCCTTCGGGAACGGGAAGGTGGGCAGGAAACTCAGCGCGCGGGTCAGCGCGGGCCCGGCGTTGGCCAGTGATTCCAGCACCGGCCCAAGGTCTTTGAGTTCCTGAACGAGCGCTTCCTTGGTCTGGTTGACCGAGTCGGCGGCCAGCGCACTGAACCTGCCGAGTTGCGCCAGCGCGTCGGTCAGATTGCTCGCGCTGATCCCTCAGCACGGCCAGCGCATCGGGAATCGTCCGTAATGCCTTGTCCACCACGGGTTTTTGCGCGGCGAACTGACCGATGAGGTCGTTCACGCTCTCAGTCGCGGCGATGATGTCGTCTTTTTGGTCGTCGAGGTAACCGATGGCCTTGTCCAGCTGCTCGATCAGGCTGCGCAGGTCGTTCTCGCGGCCGGCGAACGCGGTGCTCAATGCCTCGGTGATGTCCTGGATGTTGCCGATTCCACCGCCGTTGAGCAGCAACGAGACTGCCGCCAGCGCCTGCTCGGTGGTCGGGTATATCCCCGCACGAGGACAGCGGGATCAGCGAACCCTCGTGCAGCCGCCCTCGGGCGACGACGTCGGTCGGCGGCGCCAATTCGATGTGCTCGGAACCGAGCAGGCTGGTTTGGCCGAGCTTGGCCGTCGCGTTGGCGGGCAGCTCGACATCACCGTTGAGCTCCATCGTGACCAACGCATGCCAGTCCTGGCGTTCGATCTTCTTGACGGTGCCGACGTTGACGTCGCCGACGCGGACGCGGGAATTCGGCTCGATGTTGTCCACGTCGGGCATCTGGGCCTGGATCGTGAACGCGCCGGGCCCCGCGCCCTGGACACCAGGCAACGGAACCGAGTTCAGACCTCGCCAGTCGGAGCAGCCGGACACCACGGCGGCCAGCACAGCCACACCGGCCACGACGCGTACCGCCCTTGACGCCATCATGGCCCGACTCCTGGCGGCACCATCATGCCGGTGCAGACCGTCGGCCGGGTTCGGCGCAACCGGCGCCTCGGCCGCCAAGGGAGGCCCGCTCGGCGCGGGTGGCGGTGCGGCAGGGACTGCGGGGGCGCCCGGGGGCTGTTGCGGCGGAACGTAATCCGGCCGCATCCAATCCTCGCTGTAGGTGAGCTCATTCGGCCGCGTGGTGGCACCGACGAACAGATTCTGCGCGACGGGCAGGAAGTTGTACTGGCGGTTCTTGATGATCGGCGCCAGGTACTGCACGCACAGCTTCGCCGACTGCTCGGCGCCCAGCCGTGACGCCGCCTGAATGGCGCCGCACAGGAAGGAAATCGGATTGGCGAAGTTGTTGATCATCGGCACGCTGCTGACCGCGCCCTGGGCGGGTTGCCAGATGTTCACATAGTTCTGCAACGTGTTGGGCGCCACGTGCAGGAACTGCTTGACGTCGTCAAGGCTGTCGGTCAGCGCCTGAGTGACCCCTGCCAGCTTGTCCGACGTGGTGCCCAGCGCCTCGCGGTTGTCGGCCACGAACGTCTGCACGTCGCCGACGACGGCGTTGAGATCGCTTGACGGCGTCGGCGACTTCGTTCGGGTCGTTGGCGAGCAGGCCGGTCACCGACGCCAGATTCTGGTTGAGCTGACGCATCAAGTCGGTGCTGTCCTGCAGGGCCGACACCAGGATCGCCAGGTTCTTGACGGTGGAGAAGATGTCGGTGCTGTGGTCGCCGAGGGCCGAAAACGCCTGCGACAGTTTGATGACGGTGTCGCGGATGTTGGCGCCCTGGCCCCGCAGGTTGTCGGCGGCGGTGTTGATGACCGAGCCCAGCGGACTCACTCCGCCGGGTTCGGTGGGCTGCAGCGTGTCGGCCAGTTTCTCCAACTGCTGGCGCACGTCGTCCCACTCGACGGGTACCGCGGTGCGTTCCCGCGGAATCACTGCCTCGTCGGCCATCACCGGCCCCTCGGTATAGGCGGGCGTGAGCTGGATGGCGCGCGAGGTCACCAGCGTCGGCGACAGGATCGCGGCCTTGGCGTCGGCAGGCACCTTGTACTTGTCGTCGTACCAGAAGGCGATCCTGACCCGCTGCGGCTGTGGCTCGATGCTCGTGATCTTGCCGACGGGCACGCCGAGGATGCGGACGTCGTCACCCGGGTAGATGCCGTTGCTGTTCTCGAAGTACGCGACGACATTGGTGCGGTTGATGGTGTCCGTCGTCCGCAGCAGCACAATCACTCCTGCGACCAACAGTGCGACGAGGCCGATGATGAGTCCGCCTCTGAGTCTGCGGCTCACGGGCTCACCTCCCCCTGCGGCGAGGGCGGCACTTCGCCCGGTGCGGGCACGTATACCGGTTTCGGAGTCGGCTCCGGCGTGGACGCCAGTTCAGGCGGCGACAGCGCGGGCGGTCCCGGCGGCGGACCGCCGGGCGGCGGAGCGGGCAGCGGCTCGCGGTAGGGATAGCAGCCAGTAGGGCCGGGCAGCGGCAAGCCGGGCGGACCGCACCCCTGATCGCCGGGGTTGCCGGTGATCGCATCGGGCAGGGTCAGATGCGGTTCACCGCCCTGGCCGGTCCGCGGATAGGGCACGGGCAGTGCAGGTGTCCCCGGCTGGCCGATCTGCGGGTCGGTGCGCTGCGAAGGCAGCAGCACGTTCGGGTCGAGACCGAGGTCGGAGAACGCGGCGTCGATGAACGGCTGCAGGAACTGCCCCGGCAGCAGGTTGGCGACATACGTCTTGAAGAACGGCCCGGACGACACCGACTCGCCGAGTGACATCGAGTACTGGCCGAGCAGCTTGATCGACTTCTGCAGGCGATCCTTGCGGTTGTCGAGGATTGTCAGCACGCCGTTGAGCTTGTCGAGGGCCGGCCGCATGGTGTCCCGGTTCTCGGCGATGAAACCCTGCAGCTGCTGACTGAGCGCGGAGATGTTACCCGAGCATCTGATCGAGTGCCGCGCTTTGATTCTGCAGCTCGGCCAGCAACGCGTTGGTGTTGCCGATCAGGCTGACGACTTGGTTGCTGCGCTCGGCCAGCACCGTGCGTCGCCTTGTTGGCGTTGGTCAGCAGACCACGCAAGCTCGGCGTCGCGTTCGTTGAGCGTCTGCGAGAACCGCGCCACACCCTCGACGGCGATCTTCAGCTGCGGTGGGGTATCGGCGAAGGTTTCCGACAACACCCGCAGCGAATCCGACAACTGATTGGTGTTCAGGCCGCTGATCGTCGTCGCCAAATCGCCCAGCGCATCGGGCAGTTGGTAGGGCGACGTGGTGCGCTCGAGCGGGAATCGTGCCCTCCTGCTGGCCGCCGCCGCGGGAGGTGACCTCGAGCATCTTCGTGCCCAGCAGGCCTTGGTCTTGATCGCCGCCTCGGTGCGGTCACCGAGTCGGATGTTCTCTGTCGACGGTGAACTTGACCAGCACCCGCGGCCCGTCGAGCTCGATGGACTTGACCTTGCCGACGTGAAAATCCCGAGACCTGAACGTCGTCGTCGGTCGTCAGCCCGCCGACCTCGGCGAAGTACGCCGAGTACTCCTTGCCCTGGAAGAACGGCAGCTTGTCGTATTGCACCGCGCCGATCACGATGCCCACGCTGACCAAGATCCCGATAGCGCCGATGACGAACAGGTTGCGTTCACTGAAAGGCTTCACTTCGGCGCGCACCTCCCGGTGGACTGGCCGGCGACCTTGACGTACACCGGCTGTCCGCCCTTGCCGTTGAGTTTCAGCACGATATCGCAGAGGTAGAAGCTGAAGAAGTCACCGTAGATGCCCTGCCTCGCCAGCGTTTGGTACGCGTCCGGCAGGGTGTTGAGCAGGTTGTCGAAGTAGTCGTGGTCGGCCACCACGATGCCTGCGGCGCGGTCGGTTTCATGAATCACCTTGGCGAACGGCGGGCGCGCCTCGGCCAGCAGATCGGTGATGGTCGCGGCCGCGGCGTTGGTGTAGGCCAGGCCGTTGCTGATCTCCTGCTTGCGGGATGCCAGCGTGCCCACCAGTTCCGACAGTGCGTCGACAGCCTTCGCGAACTGGTCACTTTGGTCCCCGAGCGATCCCAGCACCACGTTCAGGTTGACGATGACCTCACCGATCAGCTGATCGCGGTCGGCCAGCGTGTTGGTCAGAGCTGCGGTCTGGGCCAGGAAGGAGTTGATGGTGCCGCCCTGTCCCTGCAGCGCTTTAATCAGCTGGCCGGACAACGCATTCACCTGTTCGGGATCCAGCGCCCGGAACAACGGCCGGAACCCGCCGATCAGCGCGTCCAGGTCCAGCGCTGGCGCCGTGCGGGCCACCGGAATGGTGTCACCCGGTTGGAGCTTCGTGGTGCTGCCCGCACCCTCCTCCAGCGCCAGATAGCGGCCGCCGATCAGGTCGTCGTAGCGGATGACGGCTCTGCTGCCCTCGGTCAGTACCACCGAACGATCCGCGGTGAAGTCGACCAGCGCCGTGGTATCCGGTTGGATCTCGACCTTTTTGATCTGTCCGACCTCGACTCCGGCGATTCGGACGAAGTCACCCTCCTCGAGCCCTGTCACATTGGTGAACTCGGCTCGATAGCCGTTGGTCTCCTCCCCGAAGCGCAGGTTGCCGAACACCGCGAACAACCCGAAGACGCCGAGCAGACAGACAGTCAAGAACACGGCGAGACGCAATGCGTCGTGTCGGAGCTTGGCGTTCATCGAGCTGGCCACGGGCTGATTCCTTGATCGACGGTCACGGTGACGGCGCCGCTTCCCGGGGCAGCGGGACCGGTGGCAGCGGGGTCGGCTGCATCTGGGCGGGCGCGGGCACCACGAACGGTTCGGAGCCCGGCGTCGCGCCGGGGTCACGGGGTGCGCCCGGCGGAGGCGCGGGCGGCAGTCCCGGCCAGAGCGGGGTGCCGTCCGGCGCGTACAGGTCGGCACCGTAGGCCGGGGCACCGGGATACGGAATCGGTCCCGGTGCGGGCCCGCCGAACAGATTGCGGATGCTCGGCGGCTCCGGCACGGCTCGGGTGACCGGGAGGTAGTCGGCCCAGGCCGGGAACCCGATGCCGGGGTTGGGCCGCCAGTCCATGCCGGTGCCGAACCCGGTGTTCGTGACGAGATTGCGCACCGGCCAGTTCTGTGCGACATCGGGCAGCGAGCCGCAACCCGGCTTGCCGCCCGGTCCGCCCTTGGCGCCGATGACCGGCAGGTTGTCCGGATAGTGGTACGGGTCGTCTCCGAGCGTCAGTGAGGTGTCCAGCACCAGTGTTCGCCCGTTGCCGCCGGGCGCTTCGTAGCCGCCCGTGTCCAGCAGGGTCTTCGCGCCGACGAGCAGGCAGGTGTACTCGGGGTTGTACTTGTAGAGCAGGTTGGTCGTCGGCTCGAGCACGTTGATGGCCTTGATCAGATTCGCCTGGTTGGGCGCCAGCAGCTCGATACCCGCGTTGGACAGCCCGATGGTGGAAAGCAGCAGTGCATCCAGTTGCTTGGCGTTCTTGACGATCGTGACGCTCGTCGTGCTGGCGGC
This sequence comes from uncultured Actinomycetota bacterium, assembly GCA_963813275.1. Lineage (GTDB taxonomy): Bacteria > Actinomycetota > Actinomycetes > Mycobacteriales > Mycobacteriaceae > Mycobacterium. The sequence continues at coordinate 3,687,314 of CAWEYH010000014.1, forward strand.
GTCGAGTGTGCTCAGGATGTCCTGCGCCGCAGGACTGAGGGCGTCGTTGAACCCTTTGAGCGCCCGGAAGTCCTCGCGGATCGTCTCGTTGCGCGGATTCAGTTCGAGCAGCACCTGATTGGCGTCCGTGGTGGCCTGTCCGATCCGTTCGCCTTGGCCGCGCACACCTTCGGCGAGTGCCGACAGTGTGCTGTTGAGTTTGGCCGGGTCGATCTGGTCGAGCACTTTGACGACGTTCTGGAAAACGGTGTTGGCCTCGACGGTGACGTTGCTCGACTTCAGCACCTGGCCCGCGCTCAGCCGCTGCGAACTGGGGTCACTGGGATACGTCAAGTCGACGAACTTGGCGCCGAAAACCGTGGTGGCTCGTATCTGGGCCCCGACGTTGGCCGGTATGTACTTGACCTTGTCCTTGTCGATCTCCAGCGTCAGGGCGACGGGTTCGGTCCCGCCCTTTATCGCGGTGACTCGCCCGACCTGCACCCCGCGCAATTTGACCTTGGCATTCGTCTCCATCACCAGACCAGAACGGTCCGACGTCAACGTGACGGGTATGACGGGCCTCAACGAGCCGACGAACAACGCGTACGTCAGCCAGATCAAGACGGCGAAGATCACCAGCAGGATGAGCGTGTACCAGGCTGGGTGCAGGCCGCCGTCCTTTTCGTCCATTAGTCAACCCGCCAGGTTGAAGTTGCCCGATTGGCCGTACACGGCCAGCGAGATCATGACGAGAACGAGGGCCGAAAAGATCAGCGAGCTGCGCACCGCCCGACCGACCGCTTCACCGACCCCGGCGGGCCCGCCGCTGGCGGTGAAGCCGTAGTAGGTGTGGATCAGCATGATCACCACCGAAAGCGCGATGCACTGAGCGAACGACCAGATCAGGTCGGTCGGGTTGAGGAACGTCTTGAAGTAGTGGTCGTAGACCCCGGTCGATTGGCCGTAGAGGACCGTGGTGCCGAACCGCGCGGCCCAGAACGAGGCGAGCACACCGATGCAGTACAGCGGAATCACCACGAGCAGGCCCGCGACCACGCGAGTCGACGCGAGGAAGGCGACGCTGCGGATGCCCATCACCTCGAGCGCGTCGATCTCCTCGCTGATTCTCATCGCACCGAGTTGTGCAGTGGCCCCGGCACCAATGGTGGCCGCCAGCGCGATCGCGGTCGTGGCCGGCGCAATCAGCCGAACGTTGAAGAAGGCCGACGCGAAACCGGTCAGGGCTTCCACGCCGATCTCGGAGAAGTCGCTGTAACCCTGCACCGCCACCAGCGCGCCGGTGGTGACGGTGAGGAAGCCGACAATCGCGACTGTCCCTCCGATGATGATCAGCGCGCCTGCCCCCAGTCCCATCTGCGCGATCACCCGGATGAATTCGACGCGGTAGTCGGTGAACGCGTAGTGGATCGAGGCCAATGTTCGGCCGTAGAACTTCGTCTGCCTGCCGATGTGGTTCCAGGGTTCAGCGACGCGGCGATACTGGCTTTTCAGCCACGGGAACTGGGAGTGGGGCCTAGAGATCGTCACCTCGTCACCTTTATCGCGACCGCCGTTGCGACGATGTTGATGGCGAACAGCGCCATGAAGGTGAACACCACGGTCTCGTTCACCGCGATGCCGACGCCGGCAGGGCCGCCGCCGACGGAGATTCCCTTGTAGCAGGCGATCATGCCCGCAGAGAGACCGAACAGGGCCGCCTTCACCAGCGCGATCACCACGTCGGTGCCGCCGATGATCAGGGTCAGACCGGAGGCGAAGGCGCCCGGCGAGACGTGCTGGATGTAGACGCAGAAGAAGTAGGCGCCGGAGAGGCCGACGAGGATCACCGTGGCGGACAGCGCGAGCGACACCACGGTGGCTGCCAGCACTCGGGGAACCACCAGCGCCTGAATGGGATCGACGCCCATCACCCGCAGCGCGTCGAGCTCGTCACGAATTGTCCGCGCACCGAGGTCGGCGCACATAGCGGTGGCGCCGGCACCGGCGACCACGAGAACGGTCACGATCGGTCCGATCTGCCGCACCGTGCCGAGTGCGGCTCCGGTACCGGAGAAGTCGGAAGCGCCGATCTCGGTCAGCAGGATGTTCTCGATGAAGGTCAGCAGCACCGTGTACGGGATTGTCAACATCAGCGTCGGAACGAATCGACACCCGGGCGACGAACCAGGCCTGCGAGATGAATTCGCTCCACGCGAACGGCAGCTTGAACATCGCCACGAACGTGTCGAGCGCCATCGCATAGAAGCCACCAAATGCATGCACCGGCTTGGCAATTGCCGTGGAAGCCACCATCAGCGGGCCACCGTTCTTCGCGTAGTTCTCCCCACCATCTGGCCGCTGATCCTTTCGACGAACAACGTGGGCCCGGTCGAGTTGTTGCTGACGTTACAGCCGGGACGACTTCGCAGAAACCCGATCAGCGATTTTGGGGCGGGCAACAGCGATGGGCGAAGCATCCATCGGCCGTGCCCGCAATGCCAACAAACACGTCGCACGCCGCGGTCAACGGATCTCAAAAGTGCCTGTGACGTGTGGTGGGAGGTGCAGTACGTGGTGTCCATGACCGCAGCTGCGCGGCAACAAGCAACCCTGGTGCCGCTCAGCGGCGCATCCCGCCGCAAGGACACGCTGACCTTTCCTGAGCGCTGAAATGGGGGTGCTCGACGTGAATTCATCCACGCGGGGCCGGCTTCCTTTGCGCGTTCTGATCGCGATCATGTCAGTGGCGATCGAGTGGATCGCACCACTGAGAAATTGTGAAAGCTTGAGGCACTAGCCGTCTCACGCGTTGGCGCTGGCCTCCTCGAGCTCGGCGATGACGATCTTGCGCATGCCGTGCATCGCCTTGGTGGCGGCGGCCGCCCGGGCCGGATCCGGGTCAGTGGTCAGCTCGAGCAACCGGTCCGGCACGATCTGCCAGCTCAGCCCGAAGCGGTCCTTGAGCCAGCCGCACTGCGATTCTTCGCCGCCATCGACCAGACGATCCCAGTAGTAGTCGACCTCGTCCTGGTCCTTGCAGTGGATCATGAACGACACCGCCTCGGAGAACTGGAAGTGCGGGCCGCCGTTGATCCCGATGAACCGCGTGCCGTCCAGCACGAAGAAGCCCGACAGCACATTGCCCGCGTTCGCCCGGTCCGGCGTCGGTGGATCGGTGGATTTCCTCGATCGAAGAGTTCGGAAAGATCGACGTATAGAACTCGGCGGCTTCCTCGAGGTTGTCGTCGAACCACAGCGAGGGGGTGATGGCGGGCATGTGACACTCCTGTCTACGCGGTCGTTTCGGTGTGCAGACTCGACCCGCGGCCGGAATTCATCGCGACTACCGCTCGGCGCCCAGCGCGCGCAGCGCGAAGTCGATGATGCGGGCCTGTGATTGCTGCAGGCCGTCCGCATCGCCTGGCGCTGAAATCGTCAACTCACGGCTGACCACCGCGCTGATGGCGACGGCATCCCGCTGCGGATCGGTCAGTGGAAACGATCCGTCGTCGCGACCGCGCGCAAGGATCCGTTCGAGCGAACGTTCCCGGTCGGCGTGCAGGCGTTCGCGGGTCTCGCGATATCCCTTGGCGGCGCGGACTTCGTCCGAGTCGATGACCGTGAGGTGCATGCGCAGTTGGGGCTCGTAGGCGAGCGCGAACATCATCTCGACCCACGCCGTCAGTTGCTTGCGCGGTTCGCCGGGAAACTCGTCTGCGATGCGATCCAGGCGGTCGGCCAGCGCATCGGCCTCCTGCCGCAGCATCGCCAGGAACAGTTCGTCCTTCGACGCGAAGTGGCGGTAGAAGGCCCTGGTGGACAAGCCGGCGCGGTCCAGAACCGCCGCCACCGGGACGGGACCGCTGTGCGGCTCGAACAGGCAGCTGTAGGCAGCGTCGATGATGCCCTGGCGGTCATCGGGGGTCGGCGAGTCGGGCTGCACGATCGCCGATTGTAGGGACGAGTGCGGCGGTGTTTGGTCACCATTCGCAAACGGGTGATTTTCCGCTGGGTAACGTGACCTCGGGGATTGGCTGAGAGGATGTCCGTGAGCGCTGGGCAAAGCGAACTGCAAACGGTGAAGTTCCGGGGTGTCGATGGGCTGACCCTCATCGCCGACGAGTGGAACCGCGGCGCAGAGTCGGCCGCCCAGCGACCGTCCGTGTTGTTCCTGCACGGCGGCGGCCAGAACCGGTTTTCCTGGAAGAACACCAGCCAGATCCTCGCTGACGAGGGATTGCACGTGGTCGCGCTCGACTCCCGAGGGCACGGCGACAGCGACCGCTCCCCTGACGCGGACTACTCGGTGGACGCGCTGTGCGCAGACACCCTGGCCGTGCTGGACCAGATCGGCCGCCCGGTGATCCTGATCGGCGCCAGCATGGGCGGCATGACCGGCATCCTCGTCGCCGACCAGGCGGGTCCGCAGAAGGTGACAAAGCTGGTGCTCGTCGACGTGGTCCCGCGCTACGAGAAGGACGGCAGCGCGCGCATCCGTGAGTTCATGGCCAGCGGGCTGAACGGCTTCGCATCGTTGGAGAAGGCCGCCGAAGCCGTCGCCGCATACCTCCCGCATCGACCCAAGCCGCGCAGCCCGGAAGGTTTGAAGAAGAACATGCGGTTCCGCGACGGGCGCTGGCACTGGCACTGGGATCCGGCGTTCCTGACCAAGCCCCTCGATGATTCATTCATTCGCGAGGAGAAGCTCGAGCAGGCCGCCGTCGACCTGAAGATCCCGATCCTGCTGATCCGCGGCAGGCTCTCCGACGTGGTCAGCGAAGAGGGCGTCAAGCACTTCCTCGAAACGGTGCCGCACGCGGAGTTCGTCGAGCTGTCCGACGCCGGGCACACCGCCGCCGGTGACGACAACGACGCGTTCAGTGAAGTCGTGGTTCAGTTCGTCGACCGGTGAGCACCGTCGGCTTCAACTTTCTCGAAGAACCTGAGCTGCCGGGACCTCAGGTCACCGAAGCGCAGGCCGAACAGATCGTCGCTGAGCACTACGGGCTGCGTGCGCGGGCGAAACTGCTTGGCAGCAACCAGGATTGCAACTTCATCATCCACGACGACAACGACGAGATCCTCGGCGTACTCAAGATCGCCAATCCTGCCTTCACCGCAGCCGAATTGGAGGCGCAGGACGCTGCGGCCGATTTGATCGCCGACGCGGAGCCCTCACTGCGCATCGCCGTACCGGTAGAAAACGTGGCGGGCGAAAAGTGCACCGCGATAACGGGACTGCTGGACAGCACCGCCTACGTCCGACTGCTTCGCTACCTGCCGGGCGGCACCCTGTACGACTCCGGCTACCTGCCACCGGCGGCCGTCGCAGGACTCGGCGAGGTGGCAGGACGGGTCAGCCGCGCGCTGGCCGGATTCCACCATTCGGGACTGGATCGCGCGTTGCAGTGGGACCTCCGTTACGGCGCCGACGTTGTGGCGAGACTCAGCTCGCATGTGAGTGATCCCGAGCGACGGGCGCGGGCCGAGACTGCGTCGGCGGCGGCGTGGTCGCGGATACAGCCGCTGGCCGACAGCCTGCCCCGACAGGCGACCCACCTCGATCTCACCGACGCCAACGTCGTCGTTTCGCGAGGCGCTGGCGGAACAGTTCACCCGGACGGCGTCATCGACTTCGGCGACTTGTCACACAGCTGGGCGGTGTCCGAACTGGCGATCACGGTGTCGTCGGTGCTCGGACATCCGGGCAGCGATCCCACGTCGATCCTTCCCGGAGTGCGGGCCTTCCACGCCATCCGCCCGTTGTCCGCAACGGAGGCCGAGGCGCTGTGGCCCATGCTGGTGCTGCGCACCGCTGTGCTGATCGTGAGCGGGGCGCAACAGGCCGCGCTGGATCCCGACAATGCCTACGTCACCGAACAGACCGGGGGCGAACTTCGGATGTTCGAGCAGGCGACGTCGCTGCCGATCGATGTGATGACCGCGTTGATCAAGGCGGAACTCGGGCTGGCCGGTGCCCCCGACCCGGTGGTCGTCGACGCCGCTCTGCTCGCTGGGCTCGATCCGGCCGAGGTCGTGACCCTAGACCTGTCGTCGCAATCCGACGCCTACGACTCGGCGTTCACGCCGGGCGGTTGGCTGCGCGCCGACATCGAGAGCGAACTCGCACGGGACGCGGTCGATGACGGTGCCGCGCTGGTCATCACCCGGTTCGGTGAGCCGCGGCTGAGCAGGGCCGTGCCGCTCAGCCAGGACAGCCCCGCGGTGGTCCCGACAGGCATCAGCGTGTGGCCTGCGGCAGCAGCCATCGCGTTGGCGCCATGGGATGGCGAGGTGGTCGACCGCGCAGACGACGGCGTCACCATCCGCGGGCGCGACCACGAGCTCACGCTGACGGGTGTGTCACCGGTGTCCGGGCCCCGGTTGCGCGCCGGGGAACCGCTCGCGGAGATGTCCGCGGGCCGGTGGGCCGAGTTGAGTGTGCGGCCCACGGGCGCACCCCGAGCACCGCAGCTGAGTTCCGCGGAGCTGTCGAAGGGCTGGCTGGCGCTGAGCCGCGACCCGCGCCAGGTGCTCGGCCTGCCCGGCCTACCCCATTCACACCGCGCCGACGACCTGCTGGCGCGACGCGACGAGAGCTTCGCCCACGTGCAGGAGCACTACTACGCCAGGCCACCCCAGATCGAGCGCGGGTGGCGGCACTTCCTGATGTCCACGGCCGGGCGGTGCTACCTCGACATGGTCAACAACGTGACGGTGCTCGGTCATGCGCATCCGCGGGTGGCCGAGACCGCCGCCAGGCAACTGCGCAGGCTGAACACGAACTCGCGCTTCAACTACGAGGCGGTGGTCGAGTTCAGCGAGCGGCTTGCCGCGATGCTGCCCGAACCCCTGGACACCGTGTTTCTGGTCAACTCCGGTTCGGAGGCAAGCGATTTGGCGATTCGGCTGGCGATGGCGGCCACCGGCAGGCGTGACGTCGTTGCGGTTCGCGAGGCGTACCACGGATGGACGTATGCCACCGACGCCATCTCCACGTCGACCGCCGACAACCCGAATGCGCTTGCCACCCGGCCGGATTGGGTGCATACCGTGGAATCGCCGAACAGCTTCCGCGGTAAGTTCCGCGGCGCCGACGCCGGCCGGTATGCGGGTGAGGCGGTGGCGCAGATCGAGGACCTGATCGCCGACGGCCGCGCGCCCGCCGCGTTCATCGCGGAGCCGGTGTACGGCAATGCAGGCGGCATGGCGCTGCCCGATGGCTACCTGGAACAGGTCTACGCGGCGGTGCGCGCGGGCGGCGGACTGGCGATCGCCGACGAGGTCCAGGTCGCCTACGGCAGGCTCGGCACCTGGTTCTGGGGCTTTCAACAGCAGAACGTCGTCCCCGACATCGTGTCGGTCGCGAAGTCGACCGGCAACGGCTCACCGCTCGGCGCAGTGATCACCAGCCGGGAGATCGCCGACAGGTTCTCCGGCCAGGGCTATTTCTTCTCGTCGACCGGCGGCAGCCCGCTGTCGTGCGCGATCGGCATCACGGTGCTCGACGTGCTGCGTGACGAGGGAGCTGCAGCAGAACGCGGCACGGGTCGGCAGCCATCTGAAGGCGAGATTGCAAGCGCTGCAAGACAAGCACCCGATCATCGGCACCGTCCACGGTATCGGGCTGTACCTCGGCGTCGAGATGGTTCGCGACGTGAACACCCTCGAACCGGCCGTCGAGGAGACCGCGGCGATCTGTGATCGCATGCTCGAACTCGGTGTGGTCATCCAGCCCACCGGCGACCGTATGAACATCCTCAAGACGAAGCCGCCGCTTGTGCATCGATACCGAGGCGGCTGACTTCTACGTCGACGCGCTGGATCGCGTTCTGACGGAAGGCTTCTAGCGCGAGCACCTTTCGTTGCGCTCGTTCCGAGCGGTATCGGCGTCGATGGCCGGCGGTACGGGCACCGCGCGCATGACGGGCGGACGTAACCGGTCCGGCAACGCGCGGATGACCACGCCGAGAATCAGGACGACACCGATCGCGATCGCACCGATTACCACACCCGGTGTCGCCGGGAAAGCGCCCTCGATGAGTATGGAGATACCGAAGACGACGAACAGCGCCGCCGCAGTGAGCTGGATGAACCGCTCGGGAAGGTGCTTGCCCGCGATCGCCCCGACCAGGATGGCCAGCGCGTCGGCGGCAACCATGCCCAGCGTGGAACCGATCCACACGCCAACCCAGTCATGGTCCGCGGCGAGGGTGATCGTCGCGAGCATCGTCTTGTCGCCGAGTTCGGCAAGCAGGAACGCGGACGTGACCGCGAAGAACGCCGGCGCGCTGGAACGCTGCGCGCGTGTCGCCTCGTCATCGGAGAGCCGGTCTCCTCGCAGCGTCCACAGTCCGAACAGGACGAACGCGACACCGGCGAGGACGCCAAGCAGGTGTGTCGGCAGCGCGGCACCCAGATAGTGGCCCACCGCGACCGATACCAGGTGTACAGCCGTGGTCGCGGCGGTGATGCCGCCAAGCACCACCCACCACCGGTGGCGAAGCGCGAATGTCATCGCCATCAGCTGGGACTTGTCACCCATCTCAGCGACGAAGATCACCGCGAAACTCAGCAGCAAGGCTGCGAACACCAACAACTCCTCGGTCGGTGGCCGTCGCTCGGAGGTGTCTGGAAAAGCCTCCGGCCGACGACCTGAACGGTTCGTACGGCCGAAGGTCTCGCCCACCGGCCACTCGGCCGGTTCGGGAACCGGGTCCCGCGGGACCAGTGTGTCGATTCACCGATTCGGGGGCTACTCCCCTTCGTTGGTTCCCATGCTACCCACCCCGACGTCGCGCGTGCAACCCGACCGGCTCGAAATCCTGTCTGCCACAATAAGTTTGAATACCCGGCTACATTTGTTCGGCTACCCGTAAACCATCGGCAGCGTCCCCGGAGTTCCGATATGGATCCCCAGGGTCAGTCGGCGGCGGACGGACCTTTGCGGATGATCCTGGCCAGCTCCTCACGCGAGTTGGCGCCCACGCGTTGGCACGCGCGATACAGATGCCCTTCCACACTGCGCACCGACATGTACAGCCGCTTGGCGATGTCCTTGTTGGACATCCCCGCGACCGCCAACTCCACGATTTCGCGTTGTCGTTCGGTCAGCGGATGGCCCGTCGGACTTCGCAGCGCGGGGGTGCTGATGCCCCCGCATTCGTCGGACAGTCCCTGGGCGATCGCTGCGGCGTACAGCCGGCGCCTGCGCTGCTGGCTCTGCGAGAACGCCACCGCCGCCTGTGCCGCCGCATCCGCGGCAGCCGCTCGATCGCCGAGCGCCCGATAGGCGTTCGACGCCAACAGCAGGCCCTCACCGTCCTTGGCCGCGAGCGCTTCGGCATGGCGGGCAACGGCATCCGCCAACGGAAGTGACAGTTCATCTGCGAGTTCACGCGCGCGGTCGGACATCGCGGCGTCCCCCCACTGTGCAGACACCTGAATGCAGACCAGTTCATGGGTCGGCTGACCGCGGTCGCGTGCCTGCGCGGCGGCGTCGCGAACGGTTGCGACTGCGTCGGTGATGTACCCGCCTGCAGCCAGCGCCCAACCCGTCGCGACCGCAAGGGCGGTATGCATGTACACGTAGGTGTCCGGCACGTTCTCGCGCGCCTCATCGAGCGCGGCATTCGCTTCGGTCGACTGGCCGAGTTTGGCGTGCGCTTCGGTCAGCGCGAAACAGGTCGCGGGCCGCAACCCCGTTGTGATGCCGTGATGCTCGACGCCGGCGAGTGCTTCGTGCAGGAGTTTCACCGCGCCGGGCAGATCCCCGCGCATCAGCTCGGACTGGCCAAGCAGGAAGACAAGGTTGGCGTAGGCGAGTCCCGGAACGTCGTTCACGGAGTCCGCCATCTGCTTGGCGACCTTCGCGCAGTCGTCGATGCGGCCGGTCAGCCGGCAGGCGCGGGCGATAGACGCCACCAAACCAGAACCGCAGATGCGCAGTCTGGAAGGACGTCGAGGCACGATCGAGGGCCCGATCGGCGACGGCTGTGAGTTCGTCGCCTCGACCGAGCGCACCGAGTGCCATCACCAAAGCGAACGACGCGAGCATGGCGTGAAAGTCGTCCGAGCTGTTGTGAATCCAGTGCGGCGGTAGCTTTTTCGGCGGCCACCTCGCAGCGGCCGTACACAGCGTCGAGGCACGCCTCCACCGCGGCCCGTGAGGCTCGTTCGGTAGCAGATTCCGGACTCGCGGCAAGACGCTCGAGGATGGCCGCCGCATCGGATGGCCTGCCGAGCGTCCAGATCAGGTTGGCGGCACGCACGGTCGACCAACGGTGCGCGTCCTCGTGACCTTCGGAGGTGATCTCCTTGAGGAACTTCTCGGCATCGTCGCCGCGACCACGAAGCACCAGGTTCATCGCCTGGACACCGGGCGCTTCAGCGGCTCCCGCCGACACCGCGGCGCCGGCGAATCGATCTGCGAGTTCGAGGTCGAGCAGCGTCATCGCGAAGCGCGCGGCATCGACGAATAGCTCCGGGTCGGGCGATAGATCCGACTCGAGCGTGAGCAGTGCGCGCCGCACGGTGGATTGAATGTCGGCATCGGGGTTTTCTTTCAGCCCCTGCGCCAGCTTGCCCCGAATTCGGGACAGGTACATCTCGCCTGCGCTGGCCCGTCGGAGTTCACCGTAGAGCGGATGCGCCAACCGGGCCATGCGCTCGTTGCCGGAGCGCTCGACGGTCACCAGCCGCATCTGCTCAGCGGCTTCCAGGTCTGAGCGGTCGGCCACCTTGCACAGCACGTCGACGGCCAACGGCTCACACTGGGACAACGTGTCGACCACCAGCGCCACACCCTCGGAGAGCTCACCCAGCTGGCGACCGACCATGTCGGTGATGTTCTGCGACACCGCAACCCGGTCATCCCACATCCACACCCCGGCGATCTGCCGCATCCGCCCCGCCGACACCTGGTCGTTTACCAGCTGCCGCAGGAACAGCGCGTTGCCGCCGGTCAGCTTCCAGAACCGTTGCGCGCTACGGGCGTCGACCGCTCCGTCGAGGGCGGTCTCGATCAAGCTGCGGGTTCCCGCCTCGGTCAACGGCTCGAGATCGAGCCGGGCGAGCAGGCCGTCCTTCCACAGCGCCGTCACTGCGTCGGGTTCGGCTTCGCCAGTACGCACGGTGACGACCAGACGCGGCCCGCGCGTCTGCGCAAGCTGGTGTACGACGTGCGCCGACAAACCATCCAGCAGATGGGCGTCGTCGACGCCGATCAGCACCTTGCCCTGACGTTGCTGTGCGACAAAGGAATTGATGAGGCGACCCACGTCGGGCATCGAGCCTGGCGCGGCTTCGTTGATAGACCCGGTGAATGCGCCGAGCGGCAGCGGCCTCGCGGACTCGGTGCCGGTGATCCAGTTCGTCCGCTCGCCTGCCGCCTGCGCACGGGCAAGCACTTCTCGAGCCAGTCGGGTCTTGCCTACGCCTGCGGCGCCGCAGATCACGACACCGGAGTAGTTGCCGGTCCCGCTCAGCGCACGACGAATCGCGCCGAGTTCGCTGTCGCGCCCCGTCAGCAGATCGCCGGTCATTTCATCGCCTCTGCCAAGGCCATGCGCCCCTCCGCCGGTCATGGACCGTTTTACGCGCTAAGCATAGGGCTCCGCGGGTGACGATTCAGGTAATTGACGACGCAAAAAGCTGGTTCGCTCAATCCCGTGGGCCCACAGCCGAGTTCGGAGGTGAAATACGACTGCGCGATGTGCTTGGCCTCGTCGGAGGGAACGGCCCGCACCACCATCTGTGCGCCGAGACCGTCGATCATGGTCAACAGCCGGCGCGCCGCGACGTCGACGTCTGCCACGTGAAACTCCCCCGACGTGACGCCAGAGCGAACGATGTCGGCGATGCACTCCAGCCACTCGGTCGGTCAACGCGTTGGCCTCAGCGGCCAGCGGATCGTTGCGCCGGCCCAGGCTCCACGCGTCGAGCCAGAGCGCGCTGGCGTCCTCACTGGACTCGTCGAGCACGTAGTCCATCAGCGCGTCCATCTTGGCGGTCGGCGTCTCCGCGGCGGCCACGCGCGCCCGCGCCTCGGCCAGATCGGCGATCGGCGGCCGTGCAGAACGCGGCGGTGATGAGCTGTTCTGCCGACGAGAAGTAGTGGCTGACCAGGCCGGGCGTGACGCCGAGGTCGGTGGCGACCCGACGCAGCGTCACCGCGGACAGCCCCTCGGCCGCGCTGATCTCCACGGCTTTGGCCAGCAGCTCACCGTGACGCTCGGCGGGCAGCTTGCGCTTCGCGTCGCGCACGCTCCGACGGTCAATTTCGCATCCTCCTATTGACGAATCCCGATTCTTATTGAACACTACATCAACACTATTGATGTACCCGTCAACAAGCCGAATCGAGCAGCTCATGACCGCAACACTCGCCCGCGCCCCCTGACGAAGTCGACCGAGGACCGCGTCGGCGCGATCGAAGCCGCAGGCGTCGAGTACCTGCCCGAAGACGCCCGCGACTCCGGACCACGCAATCTCGCCGCGGTCTTCCTCGGCGCCAACCTGACCTGGACGAACGTCGTCTTCGGCGCCTTCGCGATCCTGTTCGGCCTGAGCTTCTGGCAGACGGTGACGTCGATGGCCGTCGGCACCGCGGTCGGCACGCTGGCGGTGCTGCCCACGGCGATCATCGGGCCGCGCACCGGCACCAACATGACCGTGTCCAGCGGCGCGTTCTTCGGCATCCGCGGCCGGTTCATCGGCTCGGGGCTGGCACTGGCCATCGCCCTCGGCGTTCGCCGCGGTGACGGTGTGGACGAGCGGCGACGCGATCGTCGCCGCGGGACACCGCCTGCTCGGCACTCCGGAGAACGACATCGTGCACGCCGTCGCGTACGCCGCGGTGGCCGCGCTGATGGTGACGGTCGCGCTCTACGGCCACGCCACCATCGTCGCCATGCAGAAGGTGGTCGTGCCCGTCGTCGGCGGACTGATGGTCCTCGGAGTGTTCGCGTTCGCAGGCGGCTTCGACCCCGCCGCTTCCGGGCGGCGAGTACGCATTGGGCGGCTTCTGGCAGACCTGGGCGCTGTCGGCGGTGCTGTTCGCGGCCGCACCGATCTCCTACGGGCCGACCATCGGCGACTACACCCGGCGCATCTCGTCAATTCGCTTCAGCGACAAGCAGATCTGCACAGCGCTGGGTGTCGGCATGTTCATCGGCGTGCTGCTGCCCAGCCTGTTCGGCGCCTTCACCGCGATGACGTTCGCCAACCCGACCGACTCCTACATCGACGATCTCGTCGCCGCCTCGCCCGCCTGGTATGTCCTGCCGATCGTGGTGATCTCGCTGTTCGGCGGCATGAGCCAGGGCGTGCTGTGCGTCTACGCCAGCGGCCTGGACCTGGAGGGGCTGGCGCCCCGGCTGAAGCGCACGCAGACCACGATCATCACCGCCGCGGTCGCCATCGCTCTGCTGTACATCGGGGTGTTCGTCTTCGACGCGATCGACTCGGTGACCGCCATGACCGTCGCGCTCAACGCCGTCATCACCCCGTGGGTGGCGATCCTGGCCATCGGTGCGCTGCGCACGAAAGCCTATGACCCCGTTGATCTTCAGGCGTTCGCGCATGGCAGGCGCGGCGGCCGGTACTGGTTCACCGGCGGCTGGAACATGCCTGCGGTCGTCGCCTGGGTGGTCGGCGCGCACGTTCGGTCTGCTGACCGTGAACACCACGCTGTACGTCGGACCGCTGGCCGACATCGCCGGCGGCGTGGACCTGAGCACCATCGGGTCGGCCGCCCTGGCGGGGTTGATTTACCTGGCATCGACTGAGTTTCATCAAGGCATGACACGCTCAGCCGACGAACTGGTCACCGAATTCTGCAAGAAGTGGGCCACGCCCGGACCCGGAGGAACTGGCAGGCTACTTCACCGAAGACGCGGATCTACCACAACATTCCGATGGAGCCGGTGCAGGGACGGGAGGCCATCAAGGAGTTCATCGCGGGCTTCACGGCAGGCTTCGACGGCATCGACTTCCAGGTGCACAGGCAGGTCAGCCGACGGCAACCTGGTGATGAACGAACGCACCGACGTCATGCGGCGCAAGGACGGCGAGCCGATATCGCTGCCCGTGACGGGGGTCTTCGAGATCGAGGACGGCAAGATCGCGGCATGGCGGGACTACTTCGACATGGCGACGATCACCAGCCCGTTCAGCTAGGCCTCTTCAGGCGTGCGCCATTCTCCGGCGAGCATAGGCCAACAGCGGCACCGTCGGCGTTGCGGGTGTCGGTGAGAATCTCGAACATCGCGCGGCGGGTGGCGGCGAGCTCGCGTCGCCGCAATTCCGCTGCCGGACAATCGGATTCGACATGTCGCCAGCGCGGAGTTGTAGCAGTACTTCGAGTCGCCGTCGGTGTCGGTGTAGGTCAAGCCCGATGACGTCGCGCGGCTCGGCGCTGATCTCGCCGTCCAGCGTGACGCCGTCTACGCGGCCGCCGAACGACCAACTGAACGGCCGGTACTCACCGCGGGTGTGGCGGGTCGCGAGGACCGACCGCACGGCCAGCTCTCGCCCGTCGTGGCGAAGCACGAACAGCGTCGCGGCGGGCAGCGAGATGGGACCGACAGCTGCGTGCGCGGTGACGATCTCGAGGCTCGAATCGGGCGCCCCGTCGAACCCGCACACCTGACCGAACGCGTAGGCGGGGGTGTGCTTGCGGCCCCAGTTGTGGTTGACGCTGCCGGTCCACCCGTCGACACGGAAGTGGACATCGTCGAGATCCACGGTGCCGTCGAACGTGGCCAGCGGGTGGCGAACCATCGTCTTCGCCGTCGGGAACTTCGCCTTGTACCCGCGGTCGGTGAGCAGCTTGACCGGCGGCTCGTCGCCGGGCGTGATCCGCAGGTCCCAGCGCGCCGACCGGTCACCGCCGGTCGACAGTGCCGCGTGCCGATGCGGTCGTCGATGGTCGTCGCGCCGATCCTGGCGGTCCACGTGTCGTACTCGATAGTCCGACTGGTCGATCGGATGCGGCTGTTTGAGCGCGCGGTTGCCTGCGCCGTCCGGGTCGAACACCATCACCCACACGTCGGCGACCGGCGCACCCGCCGTCGGCAGCAGCAGCGTCGAGCGCATCCACAGCGCCTGCGCCCGATCGGGATTGTTCGCGCGGATGAACCTGCTCTCGTAGTAGGGCGGCTGCGGCTTCACGAGACCAGCATCCAATACTTGACCGGTGACCGGTATGCAGATCGTCGCCTATGTGCTGGCAGCTGTCGCCGTCGCGGAGGCCGTCGCGCTCGTCGTTCTCGGTGTGCAGCTCAATCGCGCCCGCCGCGAGGCCGACGAGCTGCGCGGCCGAGTCGACACCCGCAACATGCTGCTGTCCGGCGGCCGCGAGGCGGTCAAGACCATGTGGCAGACCGCCAACATCATCCGCAAGGAGGGCTTCGGCGCCGCGGTCCGCTCGTCGATCGAGGACCTCGCCGACTGGGCCGAGGTGGAGCGGCCCGACCTGGCCCGGCTGGCGCCCGACGGCAACGTGGCGATCCTGTTCTCCGACATCGAGGAGTCGACGGCGCTCAACGAGCGCATCGGCGACCGGGCGTGGGTCCGGCTGATCGGCAGGCACGACAAGACTGGTCCGCCGCTACGTGCAAGAAGCCATCGGGCCACGTCGTCAAGAGCCAGGGCGACGGGTTCATGGTCGCGTTCGCGCGAACCCGAGCAGGCGGTGCGGTGCAGCATCGACGCTTCAACAGCGCACTTCGGAAGCGGCCCAACGGAATTCGGGTGCGCATCGGCATCCACATCGGCAAGTCGGTGCGTCGCGGCGACGACCTGTTCGGCCGCAACGTCGCGATGGCCGCGCGGGTGGCCGCCCAGGCCGACGGCGGCGAGATCCTGGTCAGCGAGCCGGTGCGCGACGCCGTCGGCGCGACGACATCGCCTTCGACGACGGCCGCGACGTCGAGCTGAAGGGGTTCACCGGCACGCACCGGCTGTACGCCGTGACGCCGGCTAGCTTCGGGCACTCTTCTGGTCCGCCTCGGCCAGCCGCTGGTGCAGCCGGGCCCGGATGTCGTCGGGGGTGTAGGCATTGCGGCGCCGCTGATCGCGCGCGACCAGCACGCCACCCGCGACGACCCCGGCGACGCCGGC
Source organism: uncultured Actinomycetota bacterium (assembly GCA_963813275.1). Classification (GTDB taxonomy): domain Bacteria; phylum Actinomycetota; class Actinomycetes; order Mycobacteriales; family Mycobacteriaceae; genus Mycobacterium. Next base: position 3,703,418 of record CAWEYH010000014.1, read on the forward strand.
CAGTCCGACCCACTTCCAGATGCTGCGCATGCCGTCAGTGTGCCTAAGCTGCGCTGGTGAATGCGAACACGGTCACCCTCGAGCGCGCCCTCGACGAGACCCGCACCGGGGATATCTGGCTGTTCCGCGGCGACTCCGGGCCCGACCGCGCGATCCAGACCATGACGAACGCCCCGGTCAACCACGTCGGGATGACGGTCGCGATCGACGACCTGCCGCCGTTGATGTGGCACGCCGAACTCGGCGACAAGCTGCAGCGACATGTGGACGGGCACCAACCACCGCGGTGTTCAGCTCAACGACGCGCGAGCCGCCGTCGAGCGCTGGATCGTCAACTACGGGCAGCGGTGCTGGCTGCGCCAGCTCACCCCGGACGCCACCCGCGAGCAGGAGGACCAGGTGCTGCGGGTCATCGCGCGGATGGACGGCACCCCGTTCCCGAGCACGGCGCGGCTGACGGGCCGGTGGTTTCGCGGCCGGGTTCCGACGGCCAGCGACTGGACCCGAGGTATCCCGTTCTTGGACAAGAAGGTTCGCGAGTCGACCCGGCGCAGGAAGAGCCGAGGAGCGCACGGCGGCTGGAGACCGCCTACTGCGCCGAGACCGTCGCCATCACCTACGAGGAGATGGGCCTGCTGACCACCGAGAAGCACTCGAGCTGGTTCGACCCCGGCAAGTTCTGGAGCGGGGATCGCGCTGCCGCTGAACGAGGGCTTCCGGTTGGGCGACGAGATCGCCGTAGTGCTCGATTAACCGATGGCCGACCGGGTGGATGCGATAGCTTTCGTGCGATGCGCCTGACAAACGCCTTCTTCGCCAACCACGCAGAAGTGGTTGACGACATGCTCAACGTGACCGGCGGCTGCTGGACCTCGACCACGGTCGCGGACGGATCGACGGCGTTTGCAACCCGTTGCGTCATCTTCTGCGAGGTCACCCGCCAGGACCGCGGCAAGCAGTTCGGTCTTCACATCGATGCGGCCGGACCATCGGGTCAGCAGTGGACGCCCGCGCGGTCGTCGTACTTCACGGTGCCGAGCCGGATCGCCTTCATGGTCACGCCCACCATTGCGCTGCCGATCGAGCCCAGCGGCGGGCTGCACGTCTATACCGTCCGCCTCGAGGGTCACGAGGAACGGATCGTCCTGCCGCTGCACATTCAAGTGGTGGCGGGAAGCGCGTTCCCGAACCGCTGAATCGCGATAAAGTCCGCCCATGCCGCTCCACTACGTGGATCCGCACAAGAAGCACGGCCGCTGGTATCGAGCCACGGAACGTTTCGCCCGCTCGGGTGCGGGACAGTTCATGGCGCATCATGTTTCGCCTCGTATCGATCCCTGGCTGTATCGCGTCACCAGAGGGCGCTACCCGTGGGTCGTCGGAGGGGTTTCCACAGCCCCGTTGCTGTGCACGGGTGCCAAGTCGGGCCAGCCACGCTTGTTGCAGCTCACCTATTTCCACGACGGGCCCGACCCCATACTTGTCGCTTCCAACTACGGCGGAGCGAAGCACCCGCAGTGGTACCACAACCTGAAGGCGCATCCCGAATGCGAATTCGGCGGCGAGCGGTTCGTCGCAACAGAGGTCACTGATCCCGACGACTACGCCCGCCTGTTCGGCCTCGCGGAGCAGGTCTACGCGGGTTACGGCGACTACCGCGCCAAGACCGCGCCGGTCGGCCGGAGGATTCCCGTCTTCCGCCTCACCGCCCGGTAGTCCCCGCTAGAGGCGCGCGAAGCAGGGGTTCGCGTCGGCTTTGGGGATCGACGCGTTCTGGCTGGAGAATTTCCCGACGACTCCGGAGTCGGTCACTTCGACGCTGTCGGCATGGATGCCGAGCGGATAGTTGTCGTTGAGCTTCTTGGTGAGGTCGTTCAGCGCTGACTGGACGCCGTCCTTGGGCAGCGGACCGGTGACGTCGAGAACCTGCAGATTGAGGTCGCCGTCCGTTACCACCGGTTTGGCGGTGACGTTGTTGTCGCCGGCATCCACGATGATGGTGCCTGCCGCGGCGTCGGTGCGGACTCCGGTGATGAGACTGCCCACGGCGGGAAGATTGGCCGCCAGGGTGTCCTTGATGCCCGCGGACTTCCAGGAGAGTGTCGCGTTCAGCGATCCGATGGTGCCCTTCGAGTCCCCGGAATCCCGCAGCCGCACGTCTTTGACGGTCACGTCGGCGGTCATTCCCGTGGCGTCCTGGACCCGGTGGCCGGCGGTGGAGACCGAGATGTTGGTGTAGTGGCCCGTCATGTGCTGCCACAGGAACGGGGGGTTCACACCGTAGGAGATGGTGACACCGTCGCGCACCACGCATTGGGCGACGTCGACCAGGACGTTGTCCGCGCGATGCCGCGCATAGAGTTCGGCACCCGCCAGACCACCTGCTAACAGCGCGATGACGATGATCGCAATCAGAATGATCGACTGACGATTCAGAAACCCCCGGTGCCGCTTCTTCTTGAGTTCGACTGCGGCAGGCTCGGTAGCGGGTCGCGGCGCAGGGGGCGGGCCGCCGATCGGTGGTTGAGGCGGTCGCGGCGGGCCCCCGGCGGGCGGCTGAGGTGGCGGCCTGAACTTCTCGGTCGGCGCCGCGTCGGGGGGCAGATACCGTGATCGGATCTGCTCGGTCGGGGGTTCGGGCCGGCGTTCAGGGCGCGGCAGCCGTCGCGTCGCCGGATCGGATGACGGGTCTTCCCGACCCTGCCGACCAGGCTGGCCGGGTCGTTGCGGCGGCGTGGTCACCTGCGCGATTCTGCCTCATCACCCGGCCGCTAGGGGTGAGTGGCGGCTACTGGGCGTTTGTCGCCGTCAGCCCGACACGCCGAACGCTGGAACGCGTGAGGTCTCTGGGCCGGCGGTACCCTCGGCCCGTGCCGTCCCGAAGACCGTCGGCGGCGGTGCGATATTCGCGCCGCCGCAGGCGCCGCATGACTTCGAAAGTTCACGACCTCAGCGATTCTCAGTGGGCCGCACTGAAGGTGGCCTGGGGCGGCTGCGCGTACTGCGGCGCGAACGGGACACCACTCCAGAGGGATTGCGTGTTGCCCATTTCGCGCGGAGGGCGGTACGAACTAGCCAACGTCGTACCCTGTTGCCGCTCCTGCAATACCAGCAAGTGCAATGCCGAAGTGACCACCTGGATGCGGCGCAAGAAGTTGGACGAACGGGCATTCCTGGTCCGTCAGGCCGAGATCAACCGCGACCTCACCGCCGAAGCCGGCTAATCCCCCGGCGGCGCCTCAGCCAGGTACGTCGCGAGGTTGGCCAATGACGACGTCATCCCGGCCACGTAATCCTCGGCGGAGATCCCCGGTGGGAGGTCGTCGGCCGTCATGTCGACACGGGTCCCGCCATCGACCTCGGTCACCGTCCACGTCATCCGAGTCGACACTTGACTTGCCGCCCGCCGCAGGCGGTTCGGCGTATGTCAACGTCATTCGGTACGACCCGCCCGTGCGGGCATCGAAGTGTTCGAACCGGCCGCTCATGCCCTTTGGTGGCAGCCACGTGACCAACGCTCGCGGATCGACGAGCGCGGCATAGACGCGCGGGAGCGGAATCTCGATCACCCGCCATGCGGTGTCGCTGCGGCCCATGCCACCACTATTCCGGATCGGTGCTCGACGTTTCGGCTGTCGCGGATACAGCGTGCGCCCAAACCTGGCGGCGGATAGGAGCTTTCGGCACCTACGCCAGCTCCCAGTGAATCCCACTGATCGGGTTCATCAGGCGTACTCGCCCAGAGCGTGCCCTACCAGCTCTGCGTCAAGCAATGGGATCTGGGCGCTGAACGATCCGGATGCGGTGATGAGAGTGAAAGCCCCGAATTTGGGCCCTTTGGCCTTCTCGGTGGAGTCTTCGACCGTCAGAGGCGGTTGAAAGGTGATGGCATCCTTGCCACGCCGTAGCCAGGTAACGGGTTCGCCGCGGGTGAGACGGAGCACCCCCAGCTGCGATCGGGCTTTGGGCTCCTCCAACGGACGCAGGAAGCAGCTGACCTCTAGGGTCGTCCCAGCCGCGAAGTCATTGATATCCGCCGCAACGCTGGGCTGCTTGAGTCCCGACCAGATTTTCAGGACGTCGGTAAAGGTCTGCGTTCCGGCTGCTCGACGTCTGTCGGAAGTCATGGCGGGCTTCAGATCTCAGATTTCCGTGGCGACGCAACCGTCCCGCGGGCGGCCCACGCGGCAGCGGTCACCGTGAACGGACCAGGGCCGAGTCGTTCGCGAGCCACGGACTCGAGACGTGCGCGTGCATCGTCATCGAGTCGCTGCACGTAGTCACCGGCAGGACCGACACCGTATGTGTACGGTTCCCACCACTCCTCAAATGTCGGGTGAACGACATCGACCGCAACGGAGTCTTCTTCCACATCGCGCAGGCCGGCAGCTTCGAAAAGCTCGGTCAGATGCCCTCGGTGCGCACCGGAGAGCAGCGCTTCGTCCTCTACTTCAGGGTCGATCATGTGAACCGCATCCCAGAACGGCGCCAGTGCACCGGTCGGCCCGTCCCACACGCATGCTGCGATGTCACCGCCGCGCCGAGTTACTCGCGCCATCTGACTGAGGCCGGCCACCGGATCCGTCATGAAGTGCACCACCAGTTGCGCGAGAGCAGCGTCGAAAGCGGCGGTGTCGTACGGCAGTTCCTCCGCGCTACCTTGACGCACGTCAACGTCGGGGAAGCGCACATGGATCGCGTCGACGAACGGCGGTGAAGGATCGATCGCAGCGACCTCGGCTCCGACCGACAGCAAGTGGGCCGTCAGCGCGCCAGGCCCACAGCCCACGTCGAGCACCTTATCGCCTACGCCGACCCCGGCAAATGCCACGAAAACCTCGGCAAGAGGCTCGGCATACCGGCCCATGAAACGTGCATAGGCCTCTGGTGTCACGACGAAACTCACCAAGGAATGCTACGTCGCCGGCCGCTCCTTCAGGTCGAAGCGGATCACGACGACATCCCGCCTTCCGAACGGCGCGCTAGGCACCCGTGCAGTCGAGGGAAACGTCGATCTTCTTCAGCACGACGATGGTTGTGGCGTGCTTGTTCCCGGTTGACCCAGGACCGCCGGGAGTTGTTCCTCCCGACCCGGCCCGCTCGGTGTTGATCGTCGCGTTATGGACCTCGGTCACGTTGCAGGTCTCGAGTGGGTTGTCGCCGACCCGATCCACGGTCAACGTGTACCCCTGTGCTTGCAGCGCTGCGATGGTTGCCACCGCAGCGGTGTCAGGCAGCCAGTGGATGGCACCCCGCTCATCGACCGTACAACGAACGGCCGCACCGTTGCTCGCTGTCGCAGCGACACCGATTTGGTCTGGGGGACAGTCCGATCCAACGTCGAGTCCCTCGGCGACGGCAGGCGCTGCGTAGGCGATCAAAGCCATTGTCGCCGTCGCTCCGGCGATCGTCAGCGCGCCGAGATAGCGCCGTCCGTTGTTCATTGTATCTCCCCTCAAAGGCATGCCCGGGCAATTCGTGCTGAATTGAATGCACTCTTGCCACAGGGCCACCGCCCTGATGAGGTCACGCTATGTCCGCGCGGTGGTTCGCTGCTGAGGTCCATCGGCATGAACGAGTGGGCCGAAAGTCCTTATGCGCGGATGTGTCAGGCCAGGTCGTCGCGACGCTCCGCTGACAACGGCTTGGTAACTGTGCAGGATCTGGTTTATCGGGTTTGTCAGCTCACCGCTGCGCCGAGTGTGTTCGTTGATGGTGTCAGCTGCCGAGACGGCCCCAGTTTTGGTCCAAGCGGAACGTTCTGAATGGTCAGGTCGCTGTCGATCGCCGCACATTTATGCGTGTTCTGGTCCCAGGTTCCGTGGGCCAGGAGGCAGCAGGCCGCATGGTAGGTCTCTTCAGAGTCCTCGACGTGCGGCTGGAGCAAGCAGTTGTCGTACGTCTCGACATCGAACTCGGCACTGGCGATCGCGGTGTGCCCGAACGCGCAGGTTCCGAGGGCGATCGCGCCGGCGAGGAGCGCGGCGCGCGCGAGTCGACGTGTCACTGCGGTTGGAGCGGTGGACGGGGTCGGGTTGTGGATGCTGGCCATGATGTGTCCTTCGAACGTTCGCAGGTCCCGGTGATCTGCGTTCATTGCTTAGGAGCGCCCAGCCACCGCAACGGCGACACTTTTTCGGCGAAGAATGTTTGAGAAGGGTTCGGGCCCGGCCACCCCGTGGGGATCAGCGAGCGCTCCCTTTGAAAAAACCTTCCGAAAAAAGTGCGGACATCGGCGCGCCTGGACGCTCCTACAGCTGAACGCAGCCCAAACCGGGTTGTGAATAGCCAAGGAGAAGACAACGACCACCCATCACCGTATTACCGCCGCCTCCCTGTTGATCGCGTCAGCCGCCGTAGCCGTAGCCGGGCATTTGGCTCAGCAGCAACGGCCAACGCCGATGTCCAGAACGATCTCTATGTCAATCGCTACGCCGCCATTGCGTACTCACCGGTCGCGCGGGCATCAGGAGTCTCATCCGGGGAAGGGAATCTTCAGCAGGCCTGGGACGACGCGATGGCCAGATGCAGATTGAGCGGTGGCGTCGACTGCACGATCATGGTGTTCGCGGAGAATTCCTGTGTCTCACTGGCGAACAACTTCCACGGCGACTGGGCCGTCGACACCAACAACAACATCGACTCCGCCGCGAGAAGGGCCAAGATGAAGATCTTCGCCGGCGATACGCAGGCAATGGCATGTGCCCACGGCGGAAACCAGCCGTAAGTAGTCGCTCGGTCAGCGTGCCCGCTCCTACACATTGAACCGGAACTCGACGACGTCGCCGTCATTCAACAGCGTCGCTACGCCGTCCGGTTGCATCAGGTCTGTGACGGCGGGTTAATGTTCGACCCACTGCGCCCGGGATGGACCCGGCTCGAACGCTTCTCCGAAATACTGCGTCTCGCGGACCACTTTCTCATCCTGGAATTCCATGATGCTCACCACGAAGAACGGTTGTCCGTCATACGTAAGGACGAGTTCGCTGATCCAGAGGTCGTCGCCGCCAAGCACGCGCCGCACAGTAAATCGCTTCGCGTTCGGCTGCGCGGTGCGCGACGCCTGAATGTTGTGCCGACCACGGATGCGCTCGCCCGATTGCGGGTATTCGAGAACAGCATCTTCTCGGTAGATGCGATGCTCGGCCTCGAAGTCATTGGCGTCGGATGCCGCCCAGTGCTGCCGCAGGGCGTCCCGCACGTCGTCGTCATGCATGGCGTCACTCACTTCCCCAGTGGATGTGGCAGCGTCCTACCACTGGGTCAAAAGTAGTCCTATTTCTTTGGCTGACCAGACGTTGCTTGGAACCGGAACTCGACCACGTCGCCGTCGGCCATCACGTAGTCCTTGCCTTCCATCCGCACCTTGCCCGCGGCTTTGGCAGCGGCCATCGAGCCGGCGTCGACCAGGTCGTCGTACGACACGATCTCGGCCTTGATGAAGCCCTTCTCGAAGTCGGTGTGGATGACCCCGGCAGCCTTCGGCGCGGTGTCGCCTTGGTGAATCGTCCACGCCCGTGACTCCTTCGGCCCGGCCGTGAGGAATGTCTGCAGACGCAGCGTGTGAAAGCCCGCACGGGCCAGCGCGTCGAGCCCACGCTCGGTCTGTCCGATCGACTCCAACAGCTCGGCGGCCGACTCGTCGTCGAGCTCTTGGAGCTCGGCCTCGATCTTCGCGTCCAGGAACACCGCGTCGGCAGGGGCGACCATTTCGCGCAGCGACGCGATCCGCCCTGCGTCGGTGAGCACCGCCTCGTCGGCGTTGAACACATACAGGAACGGCTTGGTGGTCAGCAGGTTCAGCTCACGCAGCAACGCGGTGTCGATGGGCTGACCCCCAGCGAACAGCGTCGTGCCGCCGTTGAGAATCTCCTGGGCGGCCACGGCCGCCTCGTAGGCGGGCCTGCGCTCCTTGTGCGTGCGGGCCTCCTTCTCGAGCCGCGGCAGTGCGCGCTCCAAAGTTTGCAGGTCGGCCAGAAGGAGTTCGGTCTCGATCACCTCGATGTCGGATTTCGGATCGATTCGCCCGTCGACGTGAGCCACGTCATCGTCGGTGAACACGCGCACCACTTGGCAGATCGCGTCGCTTTCGCGAATGTTCGCCAGGAACTTGTTGCCCAGGCCAGCGCCTTCGGAGGCGCCCTTGACAATCCCGGCGATGTCGACGAAGGTCACCGGCGCATGCACGATCTTTTCAGATTCAAACATCTTCGCGAGTACGTTCAGCCGCGGATCAGGCAGCGGCACCACACCCTCATTGGGCTCGATGGTCGCGAAAGGGTAATTGGCCGCCAGCACGTTGTTGCGCGTCAGCGCATTGAAAAGTGTTGACTTCCCCACATTCGGCAGGCCGACGATTCCCAGATTCAAGCTCACAGGGTCAAAAGTCTAGGAGACGGCCACAGGCACGCCAGCGTGCGCTGGCAGCCACTTCCAGCCAGAGCCGGTACGGTCAACGTGTGTCAGCACAGCGGGCCAGGTCTGCGGTGGCGCCCGAGCATCGCTCGATGATCCCCGCCATTCCCGGTGTGCCGTGGTGGGGCGCGATACTGATCGCGATCACCTTCGCCGCGATCGGCTTCGCCTTCGACGCCGGCTCCGGTGGCAAGGAGCTGACCTCCGTCTTTGCTGCGGCCTATGTCGTCGGCTGCGTTGTCGCCGTAGTGGCGGTGCGGCAGACGGGTGTTTTCACCGCGGTCATCCAACCTCCGCTGCTTCTCTTCATCGTCGTTCCCGGTGCCTACTTCCTGTTTCACAGCGGCAGCATGGACGGCATCAAGGACCTGCTGATCAACTGTGGCTATCCCCTGATCGAGCGGTTTCCGTTGATGTTCTTCAGCTCGGCGATCGTGCTGTTGATCGGGATGGTCCGCTGGTACATGGGCATGTCGAGCCGTCGCCCCGGGCCTGCGGCAGAAGCAGCACCAGCGCAGACCGAGGGGCGATTCTCGGCGATGACGTCGAAGATCTCCGGTCTTCTGGGGCGGGATGCCGACGATGAGGCGGTCGAGGACGCGCCTGCGCCGCGGCGCAGCAGGCAGCATTCGATCGACCGTGCGGCCAGGCCTGCCAAGGCGACCGCAGGCACGGCACGAGCCCGAAACGGTAGGCCGACCAAACGCGCCCAGCCGTCGCGTTCGCGGCACAATCGCCCGCCGGAAACCGAGATCATCGAACCCGTCGCCGAGCGTCCCCGTCGGCCCCGGCCCGCGCGGCGCACGACGGACCCGACGATTCCACCCGCCGAGCCCCGCCGTCGGACCAGGACGGCGTCCACGCGCGAACCCCGCAAGCAGCCACCGGCGAGTGAGCGCCGAGCCCCGCACCGGTCCGACCGGCACAGCCGGTTCGACGGCTTCGAGCCGTTCGAACCGCACGGGACCAACGGATCGGGCGGCACCAACGGATCCGGCCCTCGCAACGGAACCCATCATCCGATCTCCCGTGTGCGCTACCGCGGCGCCGACGACGGCGAACAGAGTCCGCAGTACCGCGTCCGGCCCCGCACCTCCGGGAGGCACGAGGCCGATGAGTGGGAGTACGACGTCTAGCGTCGGGCCGGACGGATCTCCCGCGGCAGCGCGAAGACCAGCGTTTCGTTCGCGGTCGTGACCGGCTGCACCGTCTCGTAGCCGTACTCGGCCAGCCTGTCCAAAACGCCGCGAACCAGGATCTCGGGGACCGACGCGCCGGAGGTGACGCCGACGGACGTGACGCCGTCCAGCCAGGCCGGGTCGATGTCGTCGGCGTAGTCGACGAGATAGGCCGCGTCGGAGCCCGCGTTCAGCGCCACCTCGACCAGCCGCACCGAGTTCGACGAATTGCGCGAACCGACGACGATCACGAGCTGGCACTCCGGCGCCATCGCCTTGACGGCGACCTGACGGTTCTGGGTGGCGTAGCAGATGTCATCGCTCGGCGGATCCTGCAGCTTGGGGAACCGCTCGCGCAGCCGCTGCACGGTTTCCATCGTCTCGTCGACCGACAGTGTGGTCTGCGACAGCCAGATCACCTTGTCCTCGTCGCGGACCGTGACGTCGTCGACGCCGTCCGGGCCGTCGACGAGTTGCACGTGATCGGGCGCCTCCCCCGCGGTGCCGACGACCTCTTCGTGACCCTCGTGACCGATCAGCAGAATGTCGTAGTCGTCGCGCGCGAACCGCTTCGCTTCGTTGTGCACCTTGGTGACCAGCGGGCAGGTCGCGTCGATGACCCTCAGCCTGCGCTCCGCGGCCGACGTGTGCACCGTCGGCGCGACGCCGTGCGCGGAGAACACCACGATCGCGCCTTCTGGCACCTCGTCGGTCTCGTCGACGAATATCGCACCGGCCTCGGCCAGAGTGTCCACCACGTGCCGGTTGTGCACGATCTCGTGGCGGACGTACACCGGCGCACCGTGCTTCTCCAGCGCCCGCTCGACGGTCTCAACCGCGCGATCCACCCCTGCGCAGTATCCGCGGGGTTCGGCCAGCAGCACCCGCTTGCCGGTCACACCGCCCGACGCCGAGCTGGAGGCACCCGGAATCCCCATGTTGATTGTCGGCGGCATGGTTCCCAGGGTACTGATCCGCGCTGCCCGGGGGCCAGCCGTAGGCTGGGGGCCATGGCTACTGCACCATATGGGGTCCGTCTGCTGGTGGGGGCGGCGGTAACCGCCATCGAGGAAACTCGGAAGCTTCCGCAGACCATCCTGATGTACCCGATGACCATCGCCAGCCAGATCGCGCACCTCGTGATGAAGGTGCAGCAGGACGTGGCCGATCTGGTCAACAGGGGCGACGAGACGCTCGAGAAGCTGTTCCCGCCGAAGGACGAGCAACCCGAGTGGGCCACGTTCGACGAGGATCTGACCGACGAAATCCCCGAGCCGGTCGCCCAGGACGGCGAACGGCTCACCGAGGGCCGGTTCGCGTTGTTCACCGGCGGCGAACCCGACACCCAGGCAGACGGCGAGACGGCGACGGTGACGACCGACGCCCCCGACGTGGTCAAGCGACTGGACTACGAAGACGCTGACACTGGCCCAGTTGCGGGCCCGGCTGACGTCGCTGCGGGTCGCCGATCTCGAAGAGCTGCTGGCCTACGAGGACGCCACCAAGTCCCGCGCGCCGTTCCAGACTCTGCTGGCCAACAGGATCACCCGCGCGACCGCCAAGTGACCGACGCCGAGCAAGGCAAGTCCGCGGACAACCCGTACCCCGTCCGCTCTGTCGCGATGATGGTCAAGGATTGGATCGAGCGACTCGGGACTGTCTGGGTCGAGGGTCAGGTCGCCCAGCTAACGCTACGGCCCAACACGAGCACAGCGTTCATCACGCTTCGCGATCCCGCCGCCGACATGTCGTTGTCGGTGACCTGCCCACGCGACTTGGTGATGAATGCGCCGGTCAAGCTCACCGAGGGCACGCAGGTGATCATGCTGGGCAGGCCGAACTTCTTCGTCGGCCGCGGGACATTCTCGTTGCGGGTCAACCAAATTCGCGCAGTCGGTGTCGGCGAGCTGCTGGCGCGAATCGATCGGCTGCGCAAGCTGCTGGACGCCGAGGGCCTGTTCGATCCGCGACTGAAGCGGCCAATCCCGTTCCTGCCCAACACCATCGGGCTGATCACCGGACGGGCCAGCGCCGCCGAGCGCGACGTCATGACGGTTGCGGCGGGACGGTGGCCTGCCGTCCGGTTCGCAGTGCGCAACACCGTCGTGCAGGGTCCCAACGCCGTTCCGCAGATCGTCGAGGCGCTGCGCGAACTCGACGCCGACCCGGCCGTCGACGTCATCGTGGTGGCCCGCGGCGGCGGCAGCGTCGAGGATCTGCTGCCGTTCTCCGACGAGACGCTGTGCCGGGCCATCTCTGCATGCACCACCCCGGTGGTCAGCGCCGTCGGCCACGAGCCGGACAACCCGCTGTGCGATCTGGTCGCCGATCTGCGGGCGGCCACCCCGACCGACGCCGCCAAACGCATCGTTCCCGACACCGCCGCCGAACAGGCCCTGCTGCTCGATCTGCGCCGGCGCAGCGCGCGGGCGCTGCGCAACTGGGTGCACCGCGAGCAGCATCTGCTGGGCCAGTTGCGCAGCAGGCCGGTGCTGGCCCAACCGCTGGCGGCGCTCACCGCGCGGGCCGACGAGGTCGAGCGCGCCAGGGCCGCCGCCCGCCGCGACATCACGCGGCTGGTGGCCGCCGAATCGGAACGGGTCGGCCATCTGTCGGCCCGGCTGACCACACTGGGACCCGCCGCCACCCTGGCCCGCGGCTATGCGGTGGTGCAGACGGTGTCTGCCGCGGGCGCGGCCGGGGTGCTGCACACCGTGGCCGACGCGCCGGCGGGGACCCGACTGCGGGTACGGGTGTCCGACGGGGCCGTCACCGCAGTCAGCGAGGGAAGCGAATGAAGCCTATTAGTGAATTGGGATACGAAGAAGCCCGCGACGAACTGATCGAGGTCGTGCGCCAGCTCGAGCAGGGCGGGCTAGATCTCGATGCATCGCTGAAGTTGTGGGAAAGAGGCGAAGAACTGGCTAAACGCTGTGACGAACACTTAGCTGGAGCACGTAAGCGAATCGAGGACGCGCTGGCCGCCGGCGACGACGAAGAAAGTTGACAACGGAAGCAGTTTTGACGCCGGGGGTCGAAACTGGAACACGTTTCATTTATCCTTCCAGGCATGGGTGATCCAACGCTGACGACTGATCTCGGCCGTGTGCTGGTGACCGGGGGCTCCGGCTTCGTCGGGGCCAACCTGGTGGCGGAGCTGCTCGAGCGAGGCCATCAGGTGCGCTCGTTCGACCGGGCGCCGTCCCCGCTGCCCGCAGCATCCACGGCTGCAGGTCGTCGAAGGCGACATCTGCGACAAGAGCACCGTCGCGTCCGCCGTCGACGGCATCGACACCGTCTTCCACACCGCGGCGATCATCGACCTGATGGGCGGCGCGTCGGTCACCGACGAGTACCGTCAGCGCAGCTTCGCGGTCAACGTCGGCGGCACCGAGAACCTGGTGAAGGCGGCCCAGGTCGCAGGGGTCAAGCGATTCGTCTACACCGCGTCCAACAGCGTGGTGATGGGTGGCAAGCGGATCTCCGGCGGAGACGAAACCCTTCCGTACACAGAGCGATTCAACGATCTCTACACCGAGACCAAGGTCGCCGCCGAGCGATTCGTGCTGTCGCAGAACGGTGTTCGCGGCATGCTGACGTGCTCGATCCGGCCAAGCGGCATCTGGGGTCGAGGCGACCAGACCATGTTCCGCAGGCTGTTCGAGAGCGTGCTCGCCGGACACGTCAAGGTGCTGGTCGGCAGCAAGCACGCCAAGCTCGACAACTCATACGTGCACAACCTGATTCACGGGTTCATCCTGGCCGGCGAGCACCTGGTACCCGGCGGAACAGCTGCCGGGGCAGGCGTACTTCATCAACGACGGCGAGCCGATCAACATGTTCGAGTTCTCCCGCCCCGTCGTCGAGGCATGCGGGCAACGCTGGCCCCGGCTCCGCGTGTCGGGCGCGTTCGTGCGCTGGATCATGACGGTCTGGCAGTGCCTGCATTTCCGCTTCGGGCTGCCCAAGCCGCCGTTCGAACCGCTCGCCGTCGAGCGCCTCTATCTCGACAACTACTTCTCGATCGCCAAGGCGCAGCGCGATCTCGGCTACCGGCCGCTGTTCACCACCGAGGAGGCGATGCGCGACTGCCTGCCCTACTACCTCGAGCTCTTCGACGAGATGAAGGCCCAGACACACGACGAGCGGCCGGTGAAGGCGGTCGCGGCAGCGAGCCCCGCGGCCTGAACTCCGGTCGCCGTCAGCCGACCAGATGGACCGGGTGGCGCGTGACCGCCTCGATCCGCGAACCCGCGCGGTGCAGCAGGTCCGTACCCAACGAGATCAGCGCTCGGGCCGCGGCGATCTCCTCGCCGATCATCGGCTGGCTGATGTCCCTGGGGTTGCGGAATGCATCCCCGATCGCCGTCATCGTGTCGTCGTCACCGAGATGAGCGCGGACCGTCGCATGCGTGTGCGTGTCGTCCTCGTCGAACTCGATGTCGATGTGCCACTCGTTGTCAAGAATCTTGTCGTACATGCCGTCACCTTCCCGCCTATAGAGTGCTCCGCCTCTCGGCCTCGCATGGGGAAATCGCTGGCATTGCTGTCAACCGGCTACGCGTGGCCGAAGAACCGGCCTCAGAAGAGCCGGCCTCCGTGACGAACCGGTCAACCAGGTGTCGCAGCACAGCCACGCTCATCGAGCCGGTCGCGTTGGTGACTGCCCTCAGGACACGCCGGACGGCGGCACCGGGGATTGCGGGTGGCACGACGAACAGCACCGCGTCCCGTGAATGCGTGCCCATCAGGTAGATCGTGTCGTTGGCAACCAATGTGTACGGATCGACTGCGGTCAGCGCGGTGCCACGGATGATTCGCGACGGCGCTTCCGGCCAGAGGCTGGGGTCGTAGACCACTCGCCGGACCGGACCGATCGACATTCCCAGGATGGCGACGAGGTCAGGAAGTTCGGCGCGTAGATCGCAACTGTTCGGCCACCATGCCCCGTCGACGGCGCCCGGATTTGTCGAACGGGTGCAGAACGCCAGTCTCGCGGGACTCGACGAGGGGGACGCGATCGGCACCATCGGGGGTGCTCCCGTCGGCTAGTGGAGCAATCGCAGACGGTAACCAGCGAGCCGGACACGCGACGAACCTACGATTGGACAACCATATCAGTGCCCCAAACTCGGCGGATTCGTAAGTATTCGCTGGCAAGCTGTCGAAGCCACCAAACGAACGGTATGTGGCGCATAAAGTCCAACTCGCACAGTTGATTCGGTCGGGGACTGAACCAGAAGGGCGTACCATGCCTGACGGCAAACCCAACATCTTGGTCATCTGGGGCGACGACATCGGAATCAGCAATCTGAGTTGCTACAGCGACGGCCTGATGGGCTATCGCACCCCCAACATCGACCGCATCGCCAACGAGGGCATGCGGTTCACCGACTCGTACGGCGAGCAAAGCTGCACCGCGGGGCGGGCGGCGTTCATCAGCGGGCAGAGCGTGTATCGCACGGGGATGAGCAAGGTCGGAGTGCCCGGCGCCGACATCGGATGGGCCGCCGAGGATCCGACGATCGCCGAACTGCTCAAACCGCTCGGCTATGCCACCGGCCAGTTCGGCAAGAACCACTTCGGCGACAAGAACAAGCATCTGCCGACCGTGCACGGCTTCGACGAGTTCTTCGGCAACCTCTATCACCTCAACGCCGAGGAGGAGCCGGAGCAGTTCGACTACCCGCACAAGGACCAGTTCCCACGGCTCCACGATTTCGCGCTGCCGCGCGGCGTGCTGAAGTGCAAGGCGCATCGCCGAGGTACTCCAGCAGAACCCGACGACCAGAAGTTCGGCCCGTCGGCAAGCAGACCATCGAGGACACCGGGCCTCTGACCACGAAGCGGATGGAGACCATCGACGACGACATCGCCGATGCCACCGTCGACTACATCAAGCGGCAGCACTCGGCCGGCACGCCGTTCTTCGTCTGGTGCAACTTCACCCACATGCACCTCTACACACACGTCAAGCCCGAGAGCCGAGGCCAGGCCGGGCTGTGGCAGTCGGAGTACCACGACACGATGATCGACCACGACAAGAACGTCGGCACCGTGCTGGACTGCCTCGACGAACTCGGCATCGCCGACGACACCATCGTCATCTACTCCACCGACAACGGCCCGCACCGCAACACCTGGCCCGACGCGCGGCACCACACCGTTCCGTAGCGAGAAGAACACCAACTGGGAAGGCGCCTTCCGGGTTCCGGAGATGATCCGCTGGCCCGGCAAGATCAAGGCGGGCACGATCTCCAACGAGATCATCCAGCACCACGACTGGCTGCCGACGTTGCTGGCCGCCGCCGGCGACCCCGACATCATCGAGAAGCTGAAGAAGGGCCACAAGATCGGCGACGTGGAGTACAAGGTCCACATCGACGGGTTCAACCTGCTGCCGTACCTGACCGGGCGAGGTGGAGCACAGCCCGCGGCGCGGGTTCTTCTACTTCTCCGACGACGGCGATCTCGTCGCGATGCGGTTCGAGAACTGGAAGATCGTGTTCCTGGAGCAGCGCTGCCAGGGCACGCTGCGGATCTGGGCCGAACCGTTCACCCACCTGCGGGTGCCCAAGCTGTTCAACCTGCGCACCGACCCGTACGAGTACGCCGACATCACGTCGAACACGTACTACGACTGGTTCCTGCAGCGCGACTTCTTCGTCTTCTACATGACCGCGATGGCGTCGGCGTTCCTCGACACGTTCAAGGAGTTCCCGCCCCGGCACGAGCCGGCCAGCTTCAGCGTCGACCAGGCCGTCGAAAAATTGCACGAGTTCCTAGCGAAGGATTGAGAAATGCCAGACAAGAAACCGAACATTCTCGTCATCTGGGGTGACGACATCGGCATCTCGAATCTGAGCTGTTACAGCCGCGGCATGATGGGCTACTTCACGCCCAACATCGACCGAATCGCCGACGAGGGAATGCTTTTCACCGATTCCTACGGCGAACAGAGCTGCACCGCAGGCCGGTCGTCGTTCATCACCGGCCAGAGCGTCTACCGCACCGGAATGAGCAAGGTCGGCATGCCCGGCGTCGACGTCGGCCTGCAGAAGGAGGACCCGACGATCGCCGAACTGCTCAAGCCGATGGGGTACGCCACCGGCCAGTTCGGCAAGAACCACCTCGGCGACCTGAACAAGTACCTGCCGACCGCGCACGGCTTCGACGAGTTCTTCGGCAACCTCTACCACCTCAACGCAGAAGAAGAACCCGAACACGAGGACTATCCGACCGCTGAGGAGGCGCCACTGCTGCGCAAGGCACTCCTTCCACGCGGGGTCATCCATTCCTGGGCGACCGACAAGGATTCCGGTGAGGTGGACGACCGGTACGGTCCGGTCGGCAAGCAACGCATCGAGGACACCGGACCGCTGACCAAGAAGCGGATGGAGACCATCGACGACGAGACCACCGACGCGTGCATCGATTTCATCAAGCGCCAGCACGAGGCAGACACCCCGTTCTTCGTCTGGATGAACATGACCCACATGCACTTCCGGACTCACACCAAGCCGGAGAGTCGCGGACAGGCCGGCCGCTGGCAGTCGCCGTACCACGACACGATGATCGACCACGACCGCAATGTCGGACAGTTGCTCGATCTGGTCGACGAACTCGGCATCGCCGAGGACACCATCGTCATCTACAGCACCGACAACGGCCCGCACGCCAACAGTTGGCCCGACGGCGCCACCACCCCGTTCCGCAGCGAGAAGGCGACCAACTGGGAAGGCGCGTTCCGGATTCCGGAGATGATTCGCTGGACCGGGAAAATCAAACCCCGCTCGGTCTCCAACGAGATTGTGCAGCATCATGATTGGCTACCGACGTTCCTGGCCGCGGCTGGTGATCCCGGACATCGTCGACAAGCTGAAGAAGGGCCACAAGGCCGGCGACATGAAGTACAAGGTGCACATCGACGGCTACAACCTGCTGCCCTACCTCACGGGTGAGGTCGACAAGAGCCCGCGGCGCGGAATGATCTACTTCTCCGACGACGGCGACGTGCTCGGAATCCGGGCCGACAACTGGAAGGTCGTCTTCATGGAGCAGCGCTGCCCGGGCACGCTGCAAGGTGTGGTTCGAGCCGTTCACGAAGCTGCGCGCACCGAAGTTGTTCAATCTGCGGACCGATCCCTACGAGCACGCCGATGTCACGTCGAACACCTACTGGGACTGGTTGATTGACCGGCTTTACCTGATGTTCTACGGGTCTGCGATCGTGACGCAGTTCCTGGAGACGTTCAAGGAGTTCCCGCCACGACAGGAACCGGCGTCGTTCACGATCAGCAACGCGGTCGAGGAGCTCGAGAAGTTCCTGGCCACCGGCGGCGGCTGAGCGTGCCCGAGCTCGACTCCTGGGTCGACGGGCCCACGAAGTCGGCGATCGTCGACTTCGTGGGCCGCGTCACCGCTGACGGCGCGGATTATGTTGCGCCGGAAGCGCGTATCGCGGTTTTCGACAACGACGGCACACTGTGGTGCGAGAAGCCGATGTACATCCAGCTCGACTTCCTCGTGCGCCGATTCGCCGAGAAGGCCTCGGGCGACCCGTCACTGGCCGGTCAACAGCCTTACAATCGGCGATGAGCGGCGACCTCAAGTGGTTCGGGGATGCGATCACCAAGCACTACCAGGGCGACGACTCCGACCTGAAAGTGCTTGCCGGAGCGGTTATGTCACTGCACCAGTCGATGACGGTCGAGCAGCATGCCGCACTCGTCTCGGAGTTCTACGCCGAGGCAAAGCATCCGACCCTCGGCAGGCCCTATCCGACCTGCACCTATACGCCGATGGTCGAGTTGCTGCGCTACCTGGAAGCCCACGGCTTCACCTGCTACATCGTGTCCGGTGGCGGCCGTGACTTCATGCGACCCATCACGTCGACGATCTACGGCATCCCACCCGAACGGGTGGTGGGTAGCGCGCAGGGGTTGAAGTTCGAAGGCAGTGACGGACACGGCAACCTGTTGATCCAGCCTGCGCTCGACATCTGGGACGACGGGCCGGAGAAGCCGGTGCGCCTCTGGAACCGGATCGGCAGGCGGCCCATCCTCGCGGCGGGCAATACGAACGGCGACGACGAGATGCTCATATTCTCCGGCAAGCCGGATACACCGTCGCTGCGACTGCTGGTACTTCACGACGACGCGGAGCGCGAATTCGCCTACACCGCAGGGGCGGAACGGGCGCTCGAACACGCCAAGCAATACGGCTGGAACGTCGTCAGCATGAAGAACGACTGGGCGACCGTCTTCGGTGACTGAGTCTCCACTCGAAACTGCGGGGAGATCGCGTTGAGGCACGAAACAGCGATCTCTCCGCAGTCTCGGGATATGGTGCGGATCCCGACGCAGACCGCCGTCGTCGGGTCCGATCGGCACTACCCCGAGGAAGGGCCCGCCAAGACCGTCAGCGTCGACGAGTTCTGGATCCAGGCCCGTCAGGTGACCAACGCAGACTTCGCCGAATTCGTCGACGCCACAGGCTATGTCACCGTCGCCGAACGACCTCTCGACCCCGCCGACTACCCCGACGCACCCGCAGAGAACCTGCAGCCGGGATCGATGGTGTTCACCCGCACACAAGGACCCGTCGACCTGCGACACCTGAGCCAGTGGTGGGCGTGGACGCCTGGCGCGTCATGGCGGCATCCTGTGGGACCGCACTCGTCGATCGACAAACGCGCCGACCATCCGGTGGTGCACGTCGCCTACGAAGACGCCGAGGCCTTCGCGCAGTGGGCGGGTCTCGCCTGCCGACGGAGGCGGAATGGGAGGTCGCGGCCCGCGGTGGGTTGCAGGCCGCGACGTACACGTGGGGCGACGAGCCCGAACAGCCGGGTCAGAAGCTGGCGAACTACTGGCACGGCGACTTCCCATGGCGCCCCGATGCCGGTTACGGCCGCACGGCTCCGGTCGGCAGCTTCCCGCCCAACGGATACGGCCTTTTCGACATGGCAGGCAACGTCTGGGAATGGACGACCGACTGGTATGCCGACACCCGAGAAGGCGACCCGTGCTGCGAGGCGGGCAGCTACGACCCGCAACAGCCACAGTTCCGGGTGCCGCGCAAGGTCATCAAGGGTGGCTCGTTCCTGTGCGCCGACAACTACTGCCTGCGCTACCGGCCCGCCGCCCGCAGACCCCAGATGATCGATACGGGCATGAGCCATATCGGATTTCGCTGCGTAACGCGCGACAGCACCTGTGAAGATGTGATCATGAAGGACGGCGGCGTTCACTATGCCCGCAACGGCTCAGTGCGTCTGGCCTACCGCGTGTTCGGTGAGGGCGACACGACACTGGTCTGGATACCCGGCTGGATCAGCAACGCCGACATGTTGACCGACCCGGACGTACCGTTCCAGACTTTCGTCGAAGGACTGACCCGCGGCTACACGCTGGTCGCATGGGACAAACGCGGCACCGGTCTGTCGGATCCGGTGACCCGTGTCCCGCCACTGGATGAGCGGATGGACGACCTGCACGCCGTGATGGATGCGGTGGGCGTCGGAAACCGCAGCACTGTTCGGCGTCTCCGAGGGCGGACCAATGAGCATCCTGTTCGCGGCGACCTACCCTGAGCGTGTGCAGTCGCTGGCGTTGTACGGCACCTTGCGCGCTTCACCCCTGAGTTGCCCGATCATCCATGGGGATTCACCGACACCCAGACTGAGAAGATCATCGAAGAGATCGAAAACCATTGGGGTGAAGGGGCGCTCGCCGAATTGTTCTTCGGCGAGATCGCTCAGATGCCGGGGTTTCGGGAGTTCTACGGACGGATTCAGCGCTCCGGAGCAAGCCCCACGATGTGTCTGATGCTGTGGCAAGCGTTGTTGGAAAGTGATGTCCGAGCAGTCCTGGGCTCAGTGCACACACCTACGCTCGTGCTGAATCGACTCGGCGACGACGTGGCACCCATCGACGGTGCGCGTGCTCTGGCCGCCGCGATGCCCAATGCCCGCTTCCTCGAACTGCCGCCAGGGCCTCACGGGCTCATGGACGATGTGCTGGCCGCCGAGGTGGTGAATTTTGTCCGCGGCAAACCGGCCGACGAATCGAGCGAACGCGTGCTCTCGACCGTTCTGTTCACCGACATCGTCGACTCAACAGAACAAGTCAGTGCGCAGGGCGACGCGCAATGGCGCCACCAGCTCGACGCGCACGACAAGCTCGTCGACTGGCTGCTGGAGAAGTACGGCGGCCGCCGCGTCAAACACACCGGAGACGGCATCTTCGCGCTGTTCGACGGCCCGACCAGGGCGGCGCGTTGCGCTCTCGATATGGTGCCGGCCCTCGCGGCACGGGGCATCCGGATCCGCGTTGGTGTTCACACCGGCGAATGCGAGCGGCGCGGCGACGAGTGGAGCGGTTTGGCAGTCCACGTCGGCGCGCGCATCGGCGCCAGGGCCGATGCCGACGAGGTGCTCGCCAGTCGGACCGTTCGCGACTTGTCCGCGGGCTCAGGGTTGCGCTTCGAGAGCATCGGTGCGCAACAGTTCAAGGGGCTGGCCGAGGAAATCGAAATCTTCCGGGTGAGCGCACCCGCGCGCGCGTGACTACGACGCTTCGGCGGTTTTCTTGATCGCGGCCAGCGTCGCGGGAATGCCGTGCTTCGCGGCGTCGTGCCGCTTCTGGATCTCGGTATCGGCCGCTGCCCCGTAGCGCTCGTGGAAGCCCGCGATGCCTGCAGGCAGGAACTCCCACGACTCCGTGAGACGGGTGCCGCCGTTTTCCGGCTCGAAGGCGTACTCCCAGTTCACCCAGCCGTTGTTGACCTGCCACCCGAACTTGCGGCCGGGATCGGCGGCTACCACCTGACTCCGCGTCTCCCATGTCCGCTCCGGGGTCTCGTTGCGGCCGGTGAACCAGGCGCCGACCTGCGGACCTGCGCCCTCGTCCCACCAGCAGGCCTTGCAGATCGGGCTCCACTCGCCCATCCGGGTCACGTCCGACACCAGCGCGTACAGCGCGTCGGGCGGCACGGCCACGGAAATCGAATCCGACAGCTTCAACTCGGTCACAGGTCGAGTCTGCCAGCCGGTAATCCGTCGCGGCTATTGCACTTTCGGCCCGCGGGTGTGAAGTTAGAACACGTTCCATCGGCGTCGAAAGGCCAACTGGATGAGCAACAGTAGTGACCGGATCGCTGTCGTCATCGGCGGCGCATCCGGGATCGGCTGGGCGACCGCGCGCGCCCTGGCCGCCGACGGCTGCCGGGTGACGATCGCGGACCGCAACGGCGACGGCGCCCGCGCCAAGGCGGCCGAACTGGGTGAACCCCACGCCGCGGCGGAGGTCGACGTCACCGACGAGGTCTCGGTGCAACGCCTGTTCGACGAGATCGGCCCGCTCGACGTCGTGGTGAACTGCGCGGGCTTCGGCAGCCTCGGGCTGATCACCGATCTGGCCGTCGAGGAGTTCCGGTCGGTCGTCGACGTCTGCCTCAACGGCTCGTTCATCGTCGCCAAATACGCCGGGCAGAAGCTGCGCGAGGGCGGCTCGCTGGTGACGATCAGCTCGCTGAACGGCCGCCAGGCCGCCGTGGGTATGAGCGCCTACTGCTCGGCCAAGGCCGGGGTGTCGATGCTCACCCAGGTCGCGGCGCTCGAATTCGGTCGCCGGGGCATCCGCGTCAACGCCGTCGCCCCCGGCTTCGTCGACACCCCACTCACCGAAGGCTCGTCGCTGGTCCCCGGCCTCGTCGAGGACTACGTCGAGAACAGCGCGCTCGGACGCGTCGGGAAACCCGAGGAAGTCGCCGATGCCGTGGTCTTCCTCTGCTCGCCGAAGTCGTCCTGGCTGACCGGCGAAGTGCTCGATCTCAACGGCGGAGCGCACCTCAAGCGCTACCCCGATGTGCTAGGGCATGTGATGAAACTCGCAGAGGCACAGTGAGTTTCAGCGGCAAACAGGCACCGCGCACGCGAGGAGCGAAAACAGCAATCGTCACCGGCGCGGGCTCCGGCATCGGAGCGGCGCTGTGCCGTGCCCTAGCTGGAGCGGGCGCCCACGTGGTGTGCACCGACGTCGACGGCGACGCCGCCGAACGCACTGCGTCGGCGCTGGGCGATCGTGCGACGTCCGCCCGACTCGACGTCACGGACGCCGCCGCGGTGCAGGCGGCGGTGGACGACGTGGTGGCCCGCACCGGCCGGCTCGATCTGATGTTCAACAATGCGGGCATCGTGTGGGGCGGCGACACCGAACTGCTCACCCTCGACCAGTGGAACGCGATCATCGACGTGAACATCCGCGGTGTCGTACACGGTGTGGCGGCGGCATACCCGCAGATGATCAAGCAGGGCCACGGCCACATCGTCAACACCGCATCGATGGCCGGGCTGACCGCGGCCGGGCAGATCACCAGCTACGTGATGACCAAGCACGCCATCGTCGGGCTGTCGCTGGCGCTGCGCTCCGAGGCCGCCGCGCACGGCGTGGGCGTGCTGGCCGTCTGCCCGTCCGCGGTCGAGACGCCGCTACTGGACAAGGGCGCCATCGGTGGATTCGTCGGCCGCAACTACTTTCTGCAGGGCCAGGGCACGAAGGCGGCCTATCCCGCCGACCGCCTGGCGCAGGACACGCTGAAGGCCGTCGAACGAAATAAGGCACTGCTGGTCAGACCGCGCAGCGCGCACGGCCAGTGGCTGTTCGCGCGGCTCGCGCCGGGGTTGATGCAGCGCGCGTCGATTCGGTTCATCGCAAGCCAGCGCTCCCATCAGGCCAAGGCCCGGTCCGACATTCGCTGAGCAAAGCGGGCGGCCGGCCGCACAACCTGGCTACGGTATGCCAGTGGCCGCCATGAAAACCGAGTTCACGCTGAGCCAGAAGCGTGCGCTGGCGGTCGCGACGGTGATCGCCATCCTGTTCGGCGCGTACTTCCTGCGGACGTACTTCATCCTCATCGTCGTCGCCGCGGTAGTGGCCTATCTGTTCAGCCCGCTGTACAACCGGCTCAAGAAACGATTGGGCACCGGCTTGTCCGCGACGATCACCCTGCTTGCGGTCTTCGCAAGCGTCATCGTGCCGGTCGGTCTCATCGGGCTGCTGGCGGTCGTCCAGATCACCGAGATGGTCAAGAGCGTCGCCGCCTGGGTCGAGCGCACCGACCTGTCCACGCTGGGCGACAAGACGTTGACATTGGTCAACGGACTTCTGGCACGCGTGCCGTTCGTGGACGTCACCGTCACCCCGGAGATGATTCGGAAGGCGATGACGACCGTCGCCCAGAACGTCGGGCAGTGGCTGTTGCACCTACTGCAAGGTGCGGCCGGTGGCGTCGTGGGCGGAATAACCGCGGCGATTCTCTTTCTGTACGTGTTCATCTCGCTGCTGACCAACAAGGACGCCGTGCAGCGGTTGATCCGCCAGCTCAACCCGCTCGGCGAAGAAGTCACCGACCTCTACCTCGCCAAGATGGGCGCGATGGTGAGCGGCACGGTCAAAGGGCAGTTCATCATCGCCGTGTGCCAGGGCGTCGCGGGGGCGATCTCGATCTACATCGCCGGCTTCCACGAAGGTTTCTTCATCTTCGCCATCATCTTGACGCGCGCTGTCGGTCATCCCGCTCGGCAGCGGCATCATCACCATTCCGTTCGGCATCGGAATGATGCTGTTCGGCAACGTATTCGGCGGTGTGTTCGTCGTCCTGTTCCACCTCATCGCGGTGACGAACATCGACAACTTCCTGCGGCCGATACTGGTGCCGCGCGAAGCCCGACTCGACTCGGCGCTGATGCTGTTGTCGGTGTTCGCAGGAATCGGGATGTTCGGCGCGTTCGGCATCGTCATCGGCCCGGTGCTGATGATCGTCATCGTCACCACGATCAGCGTCTACCTCGCTGTGTACAAGGGCGTACCGCTCGAACAGGACGACGACGAAAGCTCACCACGAAAGAAACGCCGACTGCGCCGACTCACTCGCAGGGCCAGACGGGCAGAACCGGAGGCGCCGGACCCCGAAGACGAGCAGCCCGAGCCGGAGGGGGAAGAACGGGAAGCCCGCATCCGCCTAATCCGCGCTCAGACGCGCGGTGAGGAATTCGACGACGCGTTTGCGCGCCTCGTAGGCGGGGTGGCCGTCCTGCTCTCGCAGCTCGAGCGTCAGCACCGAATGCGCCATCTTGCCGAAACCCTGCTCGTTGCCCTTCTTCGAGTTGATCTCGATCACCTCGAACGCGTCGCCGAGACGGTCCTTCAGCGTTTTGAATCGGGCGGCGGGCGACAGGGGATCTTCGCTGAACCGCAGGCCCAGCGCGCACAATCCCTCGTTGGCCACCCGCTGCTCGACGACCTTCAACTCGGCTTCGGACAGGCCGGGATCGCTCTTCTGCTTGGCCGTCAGCCCGATCGGCAGCGACGGCTGGCTCAGCTACCGGTGCCAGCACGCTGTCGTCCACGGCGGCCGCCAGCGCGAAGCCGCCGCTCCAGCACTCGCCGATCACACCGACGCCCTTGCCCGGCGTCTTCTCGTTGAGGTCGCGTGCCAGCGCGCGAAGGTAGTGCGCCACCGGTCGATCGGCATTGGTGGCGAACGCCGCGAATTCCTTTGCCACACAACCGCGCAGCATCACCGGCACCGCTCCTGGCCGGACAGCTGCAGCACCCGGAGTGCCGTACAGCGACGGGGACGCGACGGTGAATCCGTTGTCCACCAGGTGATTACCCAACGCCAATACGTTGGGGGTCAGGCCGGGCATCTCCGGGATCAGCACCACACCGGGCCCCTCGCCCTTGCGGTAGACGTCGTGGGTGATGCCCTCGGCGGTGAAGGGCGAGGCGGTCCATCCGGTCAGGTCGGCTTCCGGCGTGGTCATGGCGGCTCCTATTTCGCGGGCAGCGGCGGCTGGCTCTGGACCGCCGCCGCCAGCGTACGGTACTCGCCGGTACCGCCGGCACCCTTGATCGCGATCTGGGCGGGCCCGGTCGGCCCGTTCAGCCGCATCGTCCACACCGGCTCCGCGTTGCCGTTGCCTTCGTAGACCACCCACTGCACGCCGTCGACGTCCTGCGTACCCGTCGGCACCATGTCCCGGTCGATGGAGGCGACCAGCTTGTCCTCGTCGGCGTTGCTCTGCGTCAAGGCCAGATACATGCCGCTCGGCGTCAGGTAGCCGACGGTCGAGGACACCGCTCGCGCCGGCTGACCCGACGGCTCCGTCCGGCCGCCCTCGATCCCGGCGCGACTACCGGAGTTGGAGTGCCAGCCCTCGGGCAGCGCGGGCAGCCGGATCGGGATGGCCAGCGCATCGGCGTCGGCCTGCAAGGCGGCCGGGGCGTCGTAGTCGGGCGGTGGTCCCGGGCTGGGACCGCTCGGCGCAAAAGAGCACATCCCGAGCACGCCTGCGAGGATGATGCACGCCGCAACCAGCGGCGCGATCGACCAGAACATGTCGCGGCCGTCCTGCAACAACCGCGGCTTCGCGGGCTTCGGGGCGGGCTGCGGCTCGGAGGTCACAACTGCCAGTATCCCAGCTCGCCACAGGCTCGCCTCGAAATGGGAGAATCGCAGCCATGACCCCAGCACGCGGGGAAGCCCCCGACCGCAACCTCGCCCTCGAGCTCGTTCGAGTCACCGAGGCAGGCGCAATGGCGGCCGGTCGCTGGGTGGGCCGCGGCGACAAGGAGGGCGGCGACGGCGCCGCCGTCGACGCCATGCGTGAGCTGGTCAATTCGGTGTCCATGCGCGGCGTCGTGGTGATCGGCGAGGGCGAGAAGGACAACGCGCCGATGCTCTACAACGGCGAGGAGGTCGGCAACGGCGACGGCCCGGAATGCGACTTCGCCGTCGACCCGATCGACGGTACGACGCTGATGAGCCAAGGGCTTGCCCAACGCGATCTCGGTGCTCGCGGTGTCGGAGCGCGGCACGATGTTCGACCCGTCGGCGGTGTTCTACATGAACAAGATCGCCGTCGGACCCGAGGCCGTCGACGCCATCGACATCACCGCCCCCATCGGCGAGAACATCCGCCGGGTCGCCAAGGCCAAGAACGTCTCGGTATCCGACCTGACCGTGTGCATCCTCGACCGGCCTCGCCACAGGCAGCTGATCGCAGACGTCCGCGAGGCAGGCGCCCGATCCGGCTGATCTCCGACGGCGACGTCGCAGGCGCGATCTCGGCGTGCCGGCCGAATACGAGCACCGACCTGCTCGCCGGAATCGGCGGCACACCCGAGGGCATCATCACCGCCGCCGCCATCCGCTGCATGGGCGGCGCGATCCAGGGCCAGCTGGCGCCGAAGGACGACGAAGAGCGCCAGAAGGCGATCGACCGCGGCCACGACCTGGATCAGATACTGCCACACCGAGGACCTGGTGTCCGGGGAGAACGTCTTCTTCTGCGCCACCGGCGTCACCGACGGCGACCTGCTCAAGGGCGTGCACTACTACGGCGGCGGCTGCACCACACAGTCGATCGTCATGCGCTCGCAAGTCGGGCACTGTGCGGATGATCGAGGCGTATCACCGGCTGTCGAAGCTCAACGAATACTCCGCGATCGATTTCACCGGCGACAGCAACGCATACCAACCGCTGCCGTAACCCACTCACCGACACAAAGGATCAATCTGTGAGCGTCGACTCTGCCCGTTCAGAAGACGTCGAATACCGCATCGAGCACGACACCATGGGCGAGGTCCGGGTGCCGATCGACGCGCTGTGGCGCGCGCAGACCCAGCGTGCGGTGGAGAACTTCCCGATCTCGGGTCGGGGCCTGGAGCGCACGCAGATCCGCGCGCTCGGTCTGCTGAAGGGCGCGTGCGCGCAGGTGAACAAGGACCTCGGGCTGCTCGCTCCGGAGAAGGCCGACGCGATCATCGCCGCCGCCGCAGAGATCGCCGACGGTCTGCACGACGACCAGTTCCCCATCGACGTGTTCCAGACCGGCTCCGGCACCAGCTCGAACATGAACACCAACGAGGTGATCGCGAGTATCGCGGAAACGGCGACCCCGTCCGTCAAGGTGCATCCCAACGACGACGTGAACATGTCGCAGTCGTCCAACGACACCTTCCCGACGGCGACGCACATCGCCGCCACCGAAGCCGCTGTGCGCCATCTGATTCCGGCGCTCGAGGTGCTGCACGAGTCGCTGGCGGGCAAGGCACGGCAGTGGCGCACGGTCGTCAAGTCCGGCCGCACACATCTGATGGACGCGGTGCCGGTGACGCTCGGCCAGGAGTTCAGCGGCTACGCCCGGCAGGTCGAGGCGGGCATCGAACGGGTCAAGGCCACGCTGCCGCGCCTCGGCGAGCTGGCGATCGGCGGCACCGCCGTCGGCACCGGCCTCAACGCGCCAGACGATTTCGACGCGCGGGTCGTCGCCGTGCTGACCGAGCAGACCGGCCTGGCCGAATTGCGGGTAGCGGCAAATCATTTCGAGGCGCAGGCTGCACGCGACGGCCTGGTCGAGGCATCCGGCGCGCTGCGCACCATCGCGGTCTCGCTGACCAAGATCGCCAACGACATCCGATGGATGGGCTCCGGCCCGCTGACCGGTCTCGGCGAGATCCAGCTGCCTGACCTGCAGCCGGGCAGCTCGATCATGCCGGGCAAGGTCAACCCGGTGATCCCCGAGGCCGTCACGCAGGTCGCCGCGCAGGTGATCGGCAACGACGCGGCCATCGCGTGGGGAGGCGGCAACGGTGCGTTCGAGCTCAACGTGTACATCCCGATGATGGCGCGCAACGTGCTCGAGTCGTTCAAGATCCTGACCAACGTCTCCAGGCTGTTCGCCGAGCGCTGCATCGACGGGCTGGTCGCCAACGAGGAGCGGCTGCGCGAGCTGGCCGAGTCATCGCCGTCGATCGTGACGCCGCTGAACTCCGCGATCGGCTACGAGGAAGCGGCGGCGGTGGCCAAGCAGGCGCTGAAGGAGAAGAAGACGATCCGCCAGACGGTCATCGACCGCGGCCTGATCGGCGACAAGCTGTCCGAGGAAGAGCTCGACAAGCGACTCGACGTGCTGGCGATGGCCAAGGTGAAAGACGGCGACAGCTAGGCCGTTTGACGCACGCTTTCTCGGGCGCCGAGCCAGCGGATGCCCATCCATGCCGTGGCGCTGTGCAGGACGAGGCTCAGCGTCACCGTCACGGCGACGACCTGTGTGATGAGCGTCTCCTGTTCGATCTCGCCTCGATTGATCATCAGCAGGCCGAGCACCAGCGTGCCGATGCCGCGCGGGCCGAACCAGCCGATGAAGAGCCTGCTCGTGCGATCGGCATGTCACTGCGGATCAGCGCCACCATCACCGCGATGATCCGCACCACGAAGCAGCGCGACGACCGCGAAAATCACGACCCGCCAACTGGTGTCGCGCCAGCCGACGATCACCGCATAGCCGCCGAACATCGCGAACACCATCAGCTCGAGCAGCTGGCCGGCGGCATCGGAGACCTGCATGTCCGGGCGGACGCCGACCCGCCGCGCGGTGAACGCGAACGCCAACCCGCCGGCGAAGGCGGCGACGAAACCGCTGCCGTGCATGCGTTCTCCCGCCGCGAAGCACACCAGTGCGACGGCCAGTGTGGCCAGCTGCGCCCAGGTGTCGCTCATCCACCCGCGCCTGCGCGACCGGGCGATGATCCAGCCCCCCGACCGCCCCGATGGCCACACCGGCCACGACGCGACACTCACCTCGGTGCGGACCAGGAACCAGCTCCACCGCGCGGCATCGTGATCGGTGCGCTCCGAGGCCAGCGCCAGCGCCGCCAACATGGCCGCCAGCGCGAAGCCGTCGTAGAAACCACTCTCGGTTGACAGCGCATGGCGGATCCGATCGGGGATGCGGGCGTCCTCGAGCAGCGCGTCGATGAGCGCGACCTCGGTCGGGGCGACGATCGCCGCCAGGCACAACGCCTCCCACAGCGGCATGACCGGCAGCACCAGCAGCGCGGTCAGCGTGCCGAGCGCGATCGCCAGCGGAATACCGATGACCAGCAGACGGAAGGTGATCCCTCCGCGTCGCACCACGGCATCGAGGTCGAGCTCGGCGGCCTGGTTGAACAGGATGACCGTCAGCGCCAGCTGAGCGACGACGGTGAAGCTCTGCGGTGTCCGGCGCCGCCCTCGATGAGCTTGAGACCGAAGGGCCCCAACACGATTCCGAAGAGGACGAAGATCAGCGCGGGTGCGATGTACCACTTCTTGACCAGACCCGAGACCACCGCGTAGCACAGCACCAGGATGGTGAGCACGAACGCGGTGTCGGTGCTCACGATGGTCAGGCGCCGTTGTTGGGACCGCCGGAGTTGGCGCCGGGGATGTCGGTGATCGGGATGTTCGGCATCGGCGGCGGCGACGGTGTGTTCGGCAGCGACGGAATATCGTCGACCGCGATGTCGTGGAGGTCGTTGACGGGCGGCCCGTTGTCGCGACTGCCGTAGCTGCTGCCGGGCTCACGCGGCCCGAGCAGCTGGCTGACCGTCACCAGGTGATAGCCGTTGGCCTTGAGCACCGGGATGAACTGATACACCAGATCCACTGTGCTGGAGTAGGTGTCGTGGAACAGCACCACTGATCCGGGCTTGATCTGCGTCATCAGCATGTAGCGCGTTGCCGCGATGTTGGAGTCGTTGATCCAGTCGAACGGGATGACGTCCCAGTTGATGTCGGCCAGGCCCTGCTTGCTTGGCCTCGGCCAGCACCTGGTCGTTGATCAGTCCGCCCGCGGTGCGGACCAGCTTCGGGCGCTGTCCCGTCGCCGCCTCGATGGCGTCGCTGGCCCTGCTGAACTGTGCGGGGATGTCCTGCGGCGGAATGGCGGTCATGTTGGGGTGTTCCCAGGTGTGGTTGCCGATTTCCATGCCGGCCTCGGCGATGCGCTTGGCGCCTTCGGGGTTGGCGGCGACCTTGTTGCCGATCAGGAAGAACGTCGCCTTCGCGTCGTTGTCCTTCAGGATCTGCAGCAGCCGGTCGGTGTAGGGGCCCGGCCCGTCGTCGAACGTCAGCGCCACGCACTTGACCTTGGCGCAGTCGACGTCGTCGGGGGTTTCTCGCGGTGGCATGCCCGGTGAGCAGCGGCGAACACGACGACCGCGACCGCTGCGACGACACCGAGCACCATCAGGCCGTATTGCCAGGCCCGGCTGTCGCGTCGCTTCTGCACGGCCGCAGCTTACCGGCCGTCGCTGAGAGGCGATTTCGGCGTGCACAGTTCGCTCAGCGACAGACAATCACGCCGAAATCACAGGTCACGGGAGTGCGCCGGGGCTGATCTCCTCCAGCATCTCGGTGACCAGCGCCGCGATCGGCGAGCGCTCGCTGCGCAGCAGCGTGATGTGGGCGAACAGCGGGTGGCCCTTGAGCTTCTCGATCACCGCCGCGACGCCGTCGTGCCTGCCGACGCGCAGGTTGTCGCGCTGGGCCACGTCGTGGGTCAGCACCACCCGCGATCCGGCGCCGAGCCGGGACAGCACGGTCAGCAGCACATTGCGTTCCAGCGACTGCGCCTCGTCGACGATCACGAACGAGTCGTGCAGGGAGCGCCCGCGAATGTGGGTGAGCGGCAGCACCTCGAGCATGCCGCGCGACAGCACCTCTTCGAGCACCGCGGGGCTGGCCAGCCCTTCGAGGGTGTCGAAGACGGCCTGCGCCCACGGCCCCATCTTCTCGCTCTCGCTGCCGGGCAGGTAGCCGAGTTCCTGGCCGCCGACGGCGTAGAGCGGCCGGAACACGACGACCTTGCGCTGCGTGCGCCGTTCGAGCACCGCTTCCAGGCCTGCGCACAGCGCCAGCGCGGACTTGCCGGTGCCCGCCTTGCCGCCCAGCGACACGATGCCGACCGACTCGTCGAGCAGCAGGTCCAGCGCCACCCGCTGTTCGGCGGAGCGCCCGCGCAGTCCGAACACCTCGCGATCACCGCGGACCAGCTGCACCCGCTTGTCGGGATTGACCCGGCCCAGCGCGTGCGAGTTGCCGCCGAGCAGCCGGATTCCGGTGTGGCACGGCAGATCCCGTGCGGCCTCCAGGTCGATCTCACCGTCGGCGAACAGCGCGTCGATCACCTCGGTCGGACACGTCGATCTCGTCCATACCGGTCCAGCCCGACGTGATGACGTCCTGGGCGTGGTACTCGTCGGCGGACAGGCCGACCGCACCGGCCTTGACCCGCAGCGGAATGTCCTTGCTCACCAACGTGACTCGCTTGCCTTCGGCGGCGAGGTTCGCCGCGCAGGTCAGGATGCGCGAGTCGTTGGTGTCGGTGCGGAAGCCCGCGGGCAGCACCGTCGGGTCGCTGTGGTTGAGCTCGACGTGCAGCGTACCGCCCTGCGTCCCAACGGGAATCGGCTGATCCAGCCGTCCGTGCTCCAGCCGTAGGTCGTCGAACATCCGCAGTGCCTGCCGGGCGAACCAACCCAGTTCATGGTGATGGCGTTTAGCCTCCAGCTCGCTGATGACCACCAGCGGGACGACCACTTCGTGCTCGGCGAACCGCGTACAGGCCCATGGATCGGACAGCAGCACGGAGGTGTCGAGCACGTAGGTCCGGGTGGAGGAATCGGTCACGTAGCGCTCCTCGAGCCCGCGCGGCCCCGCACGAACCTCTCGGCGGACACTGCGGCACCAGGACCGGGGCCGGCCCTCTCGCATCGAGTCGATCGGTACCGCCCGGACAGCAGAGCATGTCGCTAGCCATCGCAAACGACGCTACTCCCGCGATGGCAAGCGTGTCGTGCAGGCGCGCCGGGTTAACCGCCCAGCAACGTGCACGAAACCGGGTCTACCGCGTTCACGAACTCGCGAAGTTGCGGCTCATCGGCCAGACCCCACGCGGTGATCCGGTCGGAGATCACCTGGCGCAGCGCGGCTTCGTCGAAGATGCCTGCGTCGGCGACGACCTGAACCTTGTCCTTGTACGCGTCGATGTCGGCGCCGACGACATCCGAGCTCGGCGGCGCGGCGTGCGATCGCGTCGATCGTCTCGTCGCGGCTGAAGTCGAGGCAGGTGCGCGACGAGGTTGTGCGAAGAACTCCTCGTGGCGCTCCTCGTCCTTGGCGATCCGGCCGACCAGGCCGTTCAGCACCGGTTCGGTGATCTGCGCTTCGAGGTTGCGGCAGTAACACGGCGTGTGCGCGCTCGTAGAACGCCATGAACACCAGCGTCTCGATCTGGCTGTAGGTCTCGGCGCGGTAGCCCTTCATGACGTGCTCGACACGGACGTCCTCGTTGGCGGTCGGATCGATCTCACGGGTCACGACCAGGTAGTTGCGCAGCGCGATCGCGTGCAGGTGCTCCTCGGCGGTCCACCGGCCCAGCCAGCGGCCCCACTTCTCCTCGAGGATGAAGCTGAACGACGAACTCGCGGTGGTAGCCGGCGAGGTTGTCCTTGGTGATCAGCAGGATCTCGAGCGCGTCGGTGATGTGCTTTGGCAGCGTGACCTGCGACGGATCCCAGTCGCTGGCCGCCGAGGAACGCGAAGTTCTCGCCCTGTTCGAACGGCACGTAGTCGTGCGCGAACCAGAGTGTCCTCGGTCTCGAGATGCCGGTCCAGGTTCTGCGGCGACCACCGGCTCGAGCTCGAGGGTCAGGGCGTTAGGGACAGGTTTCTGTGCCATGAAAGTAACTGTAACCCACATTCACACCTTTTTTGAAATCGGGCACGGCGTCCGCGCGCCGCGGTGCTACAGCGTCAGGCCCGGGTACAGCGGATTGGCGGCCAGCAGTTCGGCGGCCGCTGCGTGCACACGCTCGGCAGTGCCGTCGGCCAGCTTGTACTTGGCCTTCGACGGACCGGATGCGGCAGCGGCGGGCTCGGTGTTGTTCAGCACGTCGACGATCAGCTCGGCGACCCGGTCGAACTCGGCGGCGCCGAAGCCGCGGGTGGTCAGCGCCGGGGTGCCGAACCGGATGCCGCTGGAGTACCAGGCGCCGTTCGGGTCGTTCGGGATCGAGTTGCGGTTGGTGACGACGCCGGAGTCCAGCAGCGCCGACTCGGCCTGCCGTCCCGTCACCCCGAACGACTGCACGTCGAGCAGCACGATGTGGTTGTCGGTGCCGCCGGTGACCAGCGTCGCGCCGCGCTTGAGGAAGCCCTCGGCCAGCGCCTTGGCGTTGTCGGCGACCCGCTGCGCGTAGGCCTGGAACGCCGGCTGACGCGCCTCGGCCAGCGCGACGGCCTTGGCGGCCATCACGTGCGACAGCGGACCGCCGAGCACCATCGGGCAGCCCTTGTCGACGGCGTCGGCGTACTCCGGGGTGGCCAGCACCAGCCCGCCGCGCGGTCCGCGCAGCGACTTGTGCGTGGTCGTCGTCGTGACGTGGGCGTGCGGCACCGGATCCTCGTCGCCGGTGAACACCTTGCCCGCGACCAGGCCCGCGAAGTGCGCCATGTCGACCATCAGCGTCGCGCCGACCTCGTCGGCGATCTCGCGCATCTTGGCGAAGTTCACCCGCCGCGGGTAGGCCGAGTAGCCCGCCGACCAGGACCAGCGGCTTGAACTCGCGCGCGGCCGTCGGCCAGCGCGTCGTAGTCGAGCAGGCCGGTCTTCGGGTCGGTGCCGTAGCTGCGCTGGTGGAACATCTTGCCGGAGATGTTGGGCCGGAAGCCGTGGGTGAGGTGGCCGCCGGCGTCCAGCGACATGCCCATCAGCCGCTGGTTGCCCAGCTTGGCGCGCAGCTGCTCCCAGTCCGCCTCGGACAGGTCGTTGACGTTCTTGACGCCCGCCTCGGCCAGGCCGGGCGCCTCGACGCGGGTGGCCAGGATGGCCCAGTAGGCGACGAGGTTGGCGTCGATGCCGGAGTGCGGCTGGACGTAGGCGTACGGCGAACCGAACAGCTTCTCGGCGTGCTCGGCGGCCACCGCCTCGACGGTGTCGACGTTCTGGCAGCCGGCGTAGAAGCGGTGCCCGATGGTGCCCTCGGCGTACTTGTCGGAGAGCCAGGTGCCCATGGTGAGCAGCACCGCGGGCGAGGCGTAGTTCTCGCTGGCGATCAGCTTGAGCGAATCCCGTTGATCGGCAAGCTCTTTGCGCGTCGCCGCGGCGATGCGCGGTTCGACGGATTCGATGATCTGCAGGATGTCTCGGTACGCGGCGCTCGCGGTCTCGGCGTATTCGGCGCCGGGCGCGGGGCAGTGGTGGTGACGGGGTCAGCAGTCATGCCTGCCAGCCTACGTCTCCGGCAATCGCGCCGAACGTGCGGTTTCGTACGCCTGGACGGCGTGTCGCGGACGAAACCGCACACTCGGGTCAGGCGGCGCGCAGCGCCGACGGGATCAGCGGCTCGTCGAGCAGCCTGCCGAACCGTTCGGTGAGGCTCGACGCCGGCCGGCCGGTCGTCCAGCCAGCCGCGCAGCAGCCGGTATCCCTCGACGTAGGTGCTGGTGTAGGCCCGCCACAGCGGCGAGGACAGAAACCGCAGCATCTGCCGGGCCCGCTCGTCGTTGACCAGCAGCCAGCGCCTGCAGGAAGCCGACGACGTCGTCGACGTCGCGGTGCTCGTCGTGCAGCATCAGCGCGGCGTCCTGTCGCACGTCGGCCAGCGCGGCCGTCGCCTCCGAGACCGCCTCGGCGCGTTCGCCGTCGAAGCGCAGCCCGAGGTCGGCGTAGATCTCGGCGGCCCAGCTGCCCCAGTCCGGCCCGATCGCGGCGTACAGCGCGAGATCGGCCAGCCCCTCGGCCATCAGGCATTGCGGGGTGTTGACCAGAAAGATCGTCTGCTCGGCGTGACCTTTGCCGTCGACGAGCCCGGCCTCCTTGCGGCAGTGCTCGGTGTGGTGGCCGGGGTAGGACTCGTGCGCGACCAGCCGCGGGCAGGTTGGACATCTGCTGCTTGAGGTCGGCGTTGACGGCGACGGTCGAGCGGTAGTCGCCGAGGTAGTAGTTGAACCCCGACCACGGCTTGTCGGTGACCACCTCGTAGTTGATGGTCTCGCTGTCCGGCAGCGGGAACTCGGCGCGCACCCGGTCGCGCAGCGCGCTGGAGAACGCATCGATGCACTCCTCCGAGCGGTCCGGCGGGATCTCCTCGCCGCGCGCGATAGGCCTGCATCCGGTCGGCGAGCGGGCCGCTGCCGCCGAGCGCCTCGTCGAGCTTGCGGTGCGCCTCGCGGTAGCGCTCGGGATCGCCCTTGGCGATGTGCACGTCGAAATACGCCTCGACCTCGTCGACGAAGCCGACGTCCTCGCCGGCGAACTTGCGGCCGGCGCACGCCAGCGCGCGCAGGTGGGCGCCGAGATAGTCCGCCCGCGATTGGTCGAAGCCGTTGACCCGCGGCACGTTCGGCAACTCGGCGCACAGCCGGTCAGCCTGGCGGGCCAGATCGGCGGGGTCGGGCGATGGCTCTGCGGCGACAGCCTCGCGCAGGGCAGGATCGCCGGTGAAGGAGTCGACATAGCCTTCTTCGATCCGGTCGAACCGCAGGCCGAGCAGCAGGTATTCGCGGATCAGGGTGCCGGGGTCCATGGCGACCACGCTAACTGCAAGACTGATCGCATGCCGCGGCTGAGCGAGCCGAGTCCCTACGTGGAGTTCGACCGGAGTCAGTGGCGCGCGCTGCGCATGTCGACACCGCTGAAGCTGACCGAGGAAGAGCTGATCAGGCTGCGCGGTCTCGGCGAGAAGATCGACCTGCTCGAGGTCGAAGAGGTCTACCTGCCGCTGGCCCGGTTGATCCATCTGCAGGTCGCCGCCCGGCAGCGGCTGTTCGCCGCGACCGCGGAGTTCCTCGGCGAGCCGCAGCAGAACCCGGACCGGCCGGTGCCGTTCATCATCGGCGTCGCGGGCAGCGTCGCGGTCGGCAAGTCGACCACCGCCCGTGTGCTGCAGGCGCTGCTGGCGCGCTGGGAACACCATCCACGGGTCGACCTCGTCACCACCGACGGGTTCCTGTACCCGAATGCCGAGCTGACCCGTCGAAACCTGATGCACCGCAAGGGTTTTCCGGAGAGCTACGACCGCCGGGGGCTGATGCGGTTCGTCACCGCGGTGAAGTCAGGTGCCGATCAGGCGTGTGCACCGGTGTACTCGCACCTGCTCTACGACATCGTGCCCGGCGAGAAGCAGATCATCCGGCACCCGGACATCCTGATCCTCGAGGGACTCAACGTGCTGCAAACCGGCCCGGCGCTGATGGTTTCGGACCTGTTCGACTTCTCGGTGTACGTCGACGCCCGCATCGAGGACATCGAGCAGCTGGTACGTCTCCCGATTCCTGGCGATGCGGGCGGGCGCGTTCGCCGATCCGGCGTCGCACTTCCACCACTACTCGACGCTGACCGACGAGCAGGCCGTGTTCGCCGCCCGCGACATCTGGCATTCCATCAACCGGCCCAACCTGATCGAGAACATCCTGCCGACGCGGCCGCGGGCCACGCTGGTGCTGCGCAAGGACGCCGACCACTCCATCAACCGGCTGCGACTGCGCAAGCTCTGACAGCCCGAAGCCCGCCCGGCGGTACCGAGCGGGCTTGAGCGCCAATGCCTTACGCCTTGATGCGACGCAGGCCCAGATACTGCAACTCGGCGAACACCAGCGTGTACACGCCGCTGGCGAGGGTCAGCACCACACCGGTCGTGGTCAACGGCATCCAGTCGGTCAGCACGAAGACCACCGCGGCCACTGTGTAGAGCAGGTTGGCGGTGATGACGGCGATGCCGGGCACCCGCACCGACGGCAGCGAGGCGAGCGCGAGCACCACGACGCCGTAGACGATGAAGAAAGCGCCCATCGAGTACTCGAAGGCGCGCGTGGTGCCCGAGAGCTCGGCCAGCCGGCCGGCCAGCGGGACGCCCGCGATACCGGCAACGCCGGTCAGCGTCGCGTCGGCACGCATTGCGAAGCGAAGCAGCGAGTCGGTCGACTCCCTCAGTCGGGTCGAGATGGCGGTCATGATCTTCCTTTCTTCGTGGGATTTTCTCGACCGGTGCCGGAGTCGACGCCGCAACCTCTAACGCGGTCGACTCCGGACCAGCCATTGGGGGGTCACGCCAGACGGCGCACCCCGAGGTACTGGGCGTAGGCAAAGGCCGACCGTGACGACGGTGAACGCGATCGTCGACGCGACACCGAAGGCGGTCAGCGGCAACCAGCCTGCGACGAGCACGACGGCCACCAGGACGGCGAACGCGATGTTTCCGGCGAGCACACCGACGCCGACGCGCCGGACGTCCGGCACACGCGGCAGCGGTGTACAACGCGACGCCGTAGCCGACGAGCGCCGCGCCTGCGATCCACTCGGATGTGGCGGACAGGCCGGAGAGCCGCGACAGTGGATCGGCGGCCATCGCGATGAGCAGACCGAGCGCCCCGCACAACGTGGCGTCGGCGCGCAGCGCGAAACGCAGTAGTGAGTCCGTGCTTTCCCGGGTGGCCCGGGTGGTGATTGCGGTCATGTCACCGATGCTGCGCAGAAGCCACTGCCAGATCGACGCCAGACGCTGCCAGCTACTGCCAACCGCAGGTCAGAAGCGGTTCAGCGGTCTTGCGCCGTGACCAGATTTCCGCGTAGGTCGGCGGCGATCACCCGGGCTGCGGCGTTCTGCCAGTTGTGCAGCGAGCGCTGCGGCACCTCGGTGACGAACCACTGCCAGGCCTGCCGCGCGACGGGGTCCAGCCCGGCCGCCGTCGCGTTCTGCGCGTATGCCCGCACGCCGACGACGTAGGGGAAGTACAGCGCGTTGTAGTGGCGCCACTGCTCGGTCGTGCCGAAGTCGCCGCCGTCGCGCGGCTTGAGCCGGGCGATGCGATCGGCCAGCAGGGCCTTGAGCTCGTTGGCCCGTTCCAAGGGCTGGTCGGGCGCGCCGCGGGCGGCCAGCCGTTCGTCGATGACCGGCAACGCGGTCAGCGGACTGGCCACGAGCTTCGACAGGTCGCCGTAGTGCCCCAGCGCGCGGCGGGTCAGCCGGGCGAAGGTCTCGTCGTCGACGCTCGTCGAGCGGGTTGGCCGAACGCAGCGGCAGCGCGGCCTCGGTGCGACGCAGCGCGGCACGATCGGCGCGCAGGTCGGGCGAGCGCGAGAACGCCAGCCGGTCGAGCAGGCCGGCCAGCGGATCGGCAAGCACGTTGATCGAGATCGCGATCGCCACGCTGGTGAACAACAGCACGGTCAGCGCCGTCTGCTCCCCCGTCAGCGCCATGCCGATCAACGCCTGCCCAGCCGAACAGCACGACAACCACGCCCGTGGCGACGAACGAGCGCAGCATGTCGGCACGCAGCGCCTGACCTTCGTCGAACGCATCCCACATCGCGACGGCGACGCCGAGCAGGACGACGTCAAACCCGGTGGACGCCAAGGCGAGCCAACTGGGCACCAGCCCGAGCGGGATGACGAGGATCGCGTTGCCGAGCGCGAAGAACAGCGTCGCGACCACGATGTAGCCGACGACGGGTCTCGGCTGCCACGGCCCGAACACCGCCCAGAGCATCGCGCCGAGCGAGGACAGCGAGATGACGGCGAACATCACCCAGTGGCCCATGCGCAGCGGCCCGTCCACATTGCCTGCCATCGCGGCGCCGAAGAATGCGAGCGCGGCCACGCCCGCGACGAGCGCGATCTCGCCCGCCCGGCTGCGCCATGTGTCGAACGGCCGTGACAGCTCGAGCAGCACCGCGAACCAGGCGATGCCCGGCACGGCGACGAGATAGATCTCGATGCTGCTGAGCGCATGCAGGCCGCTGACGATGCGAACGGCGTCCAGCGCCACCACCGCCGCGAAGCTCGTCAGGCCGACGGCGGCCAGCACGAGCACAGGTTTGCGGGGGTCACGGGCCAGCAGGTATAGGCCCAACCACCAGCTGAGCGAGAAGACCAACGCCGACAGCGCAGCCATGGCTCAAGTGTGGCATGCCGCCGCGCGGCCACATCGGCTGAGCCGATCAGCGCCCGTAGCGGCGGTGCCGCGCGGTGTAGTCGCGCAGCGCGCGCAGGAAATCCACCCGCCGGAACTCGGGCCAGTAGGCCTCCGTGAACCACATCTCCGAGTACGCGCTCTGCCACAGCAGGAAGCCGGACAGCCGCTGCTCCCCCGACGTGCGGATGACCAGATCGGGATCGGGCTGACCGGAGGTGTACAGGTTCTCCGAGATCGCCTCGGCGGTGACGGCCTCGATCAGCTGCTCACCCGTCGCGCCGTTGGCGAGCTCCTTGCCGAGCAGCGCCCGCACGGCGTCGACGATCTCCTGCCGACCGCCGTAGCCGACGGCGACGTTCACATGGAAACCGCCGTGCCCGTTGGTCGACTCGACCGCGTCGCGCAGCCGCCGCGCCGGCTCCTCGCCGAGCAGCTCGAGGTCGCCGACCGTGCGAACGCTCCACCGGTTCGCCGGAGTGCAGATCTCCTCCACGACGTCGGTGATGATCTCGATCAGCGACGACAGCTCCTCGGGATCACGCTGCAGGTTCTCCGTCGACAGCAGGTAGACGGTGGCCATCTCGATGCCGGCCTCCTGGCACCAGCGCAGCATCTCGGCGATCTTCGCCGCACCTACCCGGTAGCCGTAACTCACGTCATCGTGACCAGCATCACGGGCCCACCGCCGGTTGCCGTCACACAGGACCGCGATATGGCGGGGCAGTTCGGATTTCGAGGCTTCGAGACCCTGCCGCAGGCGCATCTCGTAGAGCCGGTACATGGGCTCCTTGAGACGCGCAGGAATGATCTCCACGAAAATCCAGACTACTGTGGCGGTCGAGAATCACCGAGCAGGCAATTGGAGGTGACATGACCGCCTCGATCGACACCGAAGAACCGGATCGCACACACCGTTCCGGCGACGGCGCCGAAGACTTCCCCGAGGCGGTCGTCGACCGCGTCGCCCACGCCATCGGCAAGCCGCGTGTGCGCGGCTGGATCCACGTCTACTCGGCCGTCGTCGCGCTCATCGCCGGGCGCGACGCTGGTGTCGGTGTCCTGGGCGATGGTGGGGACCCGGGCCGGGATCGCGACGCTGCATCTACACGCTGACGATCGTGGCGATGTTCGCCGTCAGCGGCGCCTACCACCGGGTGACCTGGAAGTCGGAGACGGTGCGCAAGTGGATGAAGCGCGCCGACCACTCGATGATCTTCGTGTTCATCGCTGGCAGCTACACACCGTTCGCCCTGCTGGCGCTGCCGTCGGAAAAGGGCATGGTGCTGTTCTGGATCGTCTGGGGCGGCGCCGTCGCGGGCGTGCTGCTCAAGATGTTCTGGCCGTCGGCGCCGCGCTGGGTGGGCGTGCCGCTGTACCTACTGCTCGGCTGGGTCGCGGCCTGGTTCGTCGGGCCGATCCTGCACGGCGCAGGCGTCGCGGCCCTGGTCCTGCTGATCGTCGGCGGCGCGCTCTACAGCATCGGCGGCGTGCTGTACGGCCTGAAGTGGCCCAACCCGTGGCCCGACGACGTTCGGGCATCACGAGTTCTTCCACGCCTGCACGGCGGTCGCGGCGATCCTGCACTACATCGCGATGTGGTTCGCCGTCTTCAGCGGCTAGCGATTTCGGCGTGAAAACCGTCGGTGAGCGATAGAAATCACGCCGAAATCAGGTGATGTTTCCGGGCCCCAGTAGGCCTTCATCGACGCGATCTTGCCGTCGTCGTTGAACGTCATCGTGCTGATGATCTCGATGCGTACCCGGTTGCCGCCCAGCTCGACCGTGAGCGCCCAGAAGAACGCCGCCTCGTGCCCGAGTGCGCGCAGCGTGAACATCTCGCTGGCGTTGTCGGTGCCCGGGATTGCGGCATAGAAGCCACGGATGGCCTCGCGGCCGATGTGCACCTCGCCGCCGACCGGGTCCTCGACGGTTGCGTCGTCGGCGTACAGCTCGACGATGTCGTCGGCCCGGCCCTGCGCGGCCAGCTCGAGGTAGCGGTTGACGGTCTTGGCGTTGTCTCCGGGGGTCGACATGCGCCGAAGGCTACACGGACACGGCCAACGCGGCGGCAAGTCCCTCGGCGGTGACGACCGGCAGGTCGCACACCCGGCCGCGGCACACATAGGCGGCGTCGGCGCCGTCGATCCGGTCGCGGTCGATCAGCAGCTCCGAGGAGTTCACCGCACCTCCGACGACCACCGCACCGCCCGGCGCCAGCTCGCGGGCGGCGATGAGCAGCGGGGAGTCGGAAGACGCTGTGGCGACGGCGATCTGGATGGGGCCGCGCACGGCGGCCTCGGCGACTGCCAGCCAGTGCCCGCCCGAACGCGGCAGCTTGGCCAGCACCGGTGTCGCCGCGGACAAGGCGTCGCCCGCCGCCGTCGCATACCGCTCGGCCCGCGGCGCAGGCGCCAGGTGCGCGGCGGTGAGCAGCGCCTCGGTGATCGACGACGCGCCCGACGGCGTCGCGCCGTCCAGCGGGTCGGCGGGCCGCACCATCAGCGCCTCGGCGTCGTCGGCGGTGTCGAACCACCGGCCGGGACGCTCGGGGTCGGCGAAATGCTCCAGCGCCGTGTCGAGCAGGCCGGTGGCGGCGTCCAGCCAGCGCGCTTCGCCGGTGACCTGGTTGAGCGCGAGCAGCCCGGCAGCCAGTGTCGCGTAGTCCTCGAGGATCGCGGCGCTGTCGCCGACCCGCCCGCCGAGGCTGGCGCGGCGCAGGCGACCGTCCACGAGGTGCAGGTCGAGCAGCGCCCGCGCGCATCGGCATGCGGCGTCGAGCAATTCGGGTTCACCGAGCGCGACGCTCGCCTCGGCCAGCGCGGTGATCGCCCAGCCGTTCCATGCGGTGACGACCTTGTCGTCGCGGCCCGGCTGCGGCCGCGTCGACCGGGCCGCCAGCAGCGCCGTGCGGACCCGCTCGAACCGTCCGAGGTCGTCGGGGTCGGCAGGTAGTTGCAGCACCGAGCTGCCGTGCTCGAAGGTGCCGTCGTCCGTCACCGCGAAAACTCTGCAGCCCAACGACCGTCGTCATCGCCGAGCACTTCGGCCAGCTGGGCGGGTGTCCAGACGTACGTCGAGCCTTCCACCCCGGCCGCGTCGGCGTCCAGCGAGGAGATGAACATGCCGTCGGCACCGAGCTCGTCGATCATGAACCGGGCGGTCTCACGGGTGATCCTGCGCGCCAACGGGTTTCCGGTGCGCCGCGCCCAGTGGGCGTAGACCCGCAGCAGCAGCGCGTTGTCGTAGAGCATCTTCTCGAAGTGCGGCACCACCCAGGAGGCGTCGACGCTGTAGCGGGCGAATCCGCCCGCCAGCTGGTCGTAGATGCCGCCGCGGGCCATCGCCGTCGCGGTGCGTTCGACGGCGGCCAGCGGCGCCTGGTCCCCGGTGCGTTCGTGGCTGCGCAGCAGCGCCTCCAGCAGCGCCGACGGCGGGAACTTCGGCGCGCCGCCGAACCCGCCCCTCGCGGTGTCCTCGTCGCGCAGCACCGCCGCGACCGCATGGTCACACAGCGCGGGCGCCACCTCCGGCCCGCCGCCGGGCAGCCCGGATGCCATCGACCGCAGCTCCCCGGTGATCTGGTCGGAGGCCTGCTCGACCTCGTCGCGCCGACTCCGCCAGGTGTCGCTGACGGCGGCGAGCAGCTGCAGGAAGTTGGGCTTCGGGTAGTAGGTGCCGCAGAAGAACGGCCTGCCGTCGGGCGTCAGGAAGCAGGTCATCGGCCAACCGCCCTGCCCGGTCAGCGCGACGGTCGCGTTCATGTACACCGAGTCGATGTCGGGCCGCTCCTCGCGGTCCACCTTGATGCACACGAAGCCTGCGTTCATCACGGCCGCAACCTCGTCGTCCTCGAACGACTCGTGGGCCATCACATGGCACCAGTGGCAGGCCGCGTAGCCGATCGACAGCAGGATCGGCACGTCCCGCCGCGCCGCCTCGGCCAGCGCGTCGGGCGTCCACTGCCGCCAGTGCACCGGGTTGTCGGCGTGCTGGCGCAGATACGGGCTGGTGGCCTCGACGAGGGTGTTGCCCGGCGCGCTCACTCAGGGCGCCTTGGTGTCCGTGTCCGTGTCCGGCTCGACGGTTCCGTCGTCGACCGCCTGATCCGGCTCCGGGTTCTTGCGGTCGAACGACTCGCGGCAGCCGCTTGAGGTGCCGGTTCATCGACCGCACCAGCAGGAACGTGCCGATCAGCAGCAGCACGACGATCAGCAGGCCGAACGGGCTGGCCTTGCCGAAGTCCGGGCCGGTGTCCTTGGGTGTCTGGTCGGCCAGCAGGCCAACGATCATCACGAGGTTGTCAGTCATGGCCGGGCTCGATGCCTGCAAACAGGTCGGCCTCGGGCAGGGTGACCGGCACCCGCGACCGGGCCAGTTCGAATTCCTCTGTGGGCCAGAGCCGTTGCTGCCATTCGATGGGCGCGGCGAAGAAGTCGCCGCTCGGGTCGATCTGGGTGGCGTGGGCGCGCAGCGCGTCGTCGCGTTGCGAGAAGTACTCCGAGCACTCGATCCGGGTC
Source organism: uncultured Actinomycetota bacterium (assembly GCA_963813275.1). Taxonomy (GTDB): domain Bacteria; phylum Actinomycetota; class Actinomycetes; order Mycobacteriales; family Mycobacteriaceae; genus Mycobacterium. The sequence goes on from CAWEYH010000014.1 coordinate 3,747,337, forward strand.
GTCACCCGGCCGGCGAACACATCGAGCTCCGGGTCCCAGTGCTTGAGCCATTTGTCGAACGGCCCCTCCTGGCCGTGCTTGGCGAACTCCTCCTGCAGCAGCTGCATGCGCCTCCGCAGGAAGCCGTGGTTGTAGTACAGCTTGTGGACCGGCCACGGCTCGCCCGCATCGGGGTAGCGCCGGAAGTCGGCGGCGGCTTCGTAGGCGGCCACCGACACCTGGTGGCAGCGGATGTGGTCGGGGTGCGGATAGCCGCCGTTCTCGTCGTAGGTGGTCATCACATGCGGCTTGAACTCGCGGATCACCTTCACCAGCGCCTCGGTCGGCACCTCGAGCGGTTCCAGCGCGAAGCAGCCCTCGGGCAGCGGCGGCGGCGGGTCACCCTCGGGCAGCCCGGAGTCGACGAAGCCCAGCCAGTGATGCTCGACGCCGAGGATCTCGGCCGCCTTGCGCATCTCGTCGCGACGGATCTCGGCCATCCGGCCGTGCACATCGGGCAGGTCCATCGCCGGGTTGAGGATGTCGCCGCGCTCGCCGCCGGTGAGCGTCACGACCATCACCCGAGCGCCCTCGGCGGCGTACTGGGCCGTGGTGGCAGCGCCCTTGCTTGACTCGTCGTCCGGGTGGGCGTGCACGGCCATCAACCGCAGCTGCTTCAACTGGTCCCTCACCATGTCGACAGGTTTCAACCCTTTTCGTAGCCCTATAGTTCCAGTCCTAGTAGATGTATCCGACCGACGGGGCACCCAAAACCAGAGATGATCGACCGTCCCGCCGCCCGCTACGGGCGCCAGCACCTGTCCCGCCGGTCCCGCCGCTGGTGGGCCATCGGCCTGACGGCGCTGGTTCTGCTTGCCGGGGTGGTGATCGCGATCGTGGCGTCCCACCGGCTGGGCAGTGGCGACGTGCAGGGCGAACTGGGCGGATACCAGGTCGTCGACGACGAGACACTGTCGGTCACGATCAAGGTCACCCGGGCCGACCCGTCGCGCCCGGTGGTGTGCATCGTGCGGGCCCGTTCGATCGACGGCAGCGAGACCGGCCGCCGCGAGGTGCTCGTACCGCCGTCGTCGCAGGCCACCGTCAACGTGACCACCACCGTCAAGTCCACCCGGCCACCCGTCGTCGGCGATGTGTACGGGTGCGGGATGGACGTGCCGTCGTACCTGGTGGCCTCCTGATACCCGGCCCCGAGTCCGCTGCGCAACAAACGGCTAACAGCGAATACGTGAAAACCGGCTGACGTGGCGGTGGTAACATGGCCGGATACACGGTTCCCGCTGGGACCGTGTATTGCTGCTTTTGCGCGCGGATTGAGCGCTGGCCGATGTGGCAATACACAGGTAGCTCCCGGCAGAAGACACGGACTTCACACGCGAAAAGCGCGAGACGAAGACAGGAGCGCGACGACATGACCGACACCCAGGTCACCTGGCTGACCCAGGAGGCACACGACCGGCTGAAGGCGGAACTCGACCAGCTGATCGCCCACCGGCCGATCATCGCCGCGGAGATCAACGACCGCCGCGAGGAGGGCGACCTGCGGGAGAACGGCGGCTACCACGCCGCACGCGAGGAGCAGGGTCAGGAAGAGGCCCGGATCCGCCAGCTGCAGGAACTGCTGAACAACGCCAAGGTCGGCGAGGCGCCCAAGCAGTCCGGTGTCGCACTGCCCGGCTCGGTTGTGACGGTCTATTACGACGACGACAAGTCCGACAAGGAGACCTTCCTGATCGCCACCCGCCAAGAGGGCGTCAGCGACGGCAAGCTCGAGGTGTACTCGCCCGCCTCACCGCTGGGCAGTGCCTGATCGACGCCAAGGAAGGCGAGAGCCGCACCTACACCGTGCCCAACGGCAACACCGTCAAGGTCACCCTGGTCAAGGCGGAGCCCTACCACTCCTGATGCGACCCGGCTGCAGCCGTCGCGTTACAGTGCCGTCCGTGGCGCAGATCGCCGAGGACCTGTTTTTACTGCTGTTGGACAACGCCGACGCGCAGCCCGGTCTCGACCGGACACGACGTGGCCGCGTGCTGTCGGCAGCGGTGCTGCTGGATCTGGCGCTGCTGTGCCGCGTACGACCGACGATGAACGGTGAACCCGTTGCCCCAGGCAAGCTGGTGGCGCTCGCGGGGCCGATGCCGCTTGACCCCGTCCTTGACCCGGCCTTCGCCCTGCTGGCGCGCAAACCGTTGAGTCCGTCGGCGGCGGTGACCAAGCTGCGCCGAGGAGTCCAGGACAACATCGCCGAGCACCTGGAGCGCACCGGTCAGATCCGGCGCGTTCGGTTGGACGGCAAGCGATTCCACCATCAGACGGCGTGGCCGCATGACCAATCGTGAGCGGGTCGCGCAGGCCCGTGCCGCGCTGTTGTCGGCGCTGTTCGACCGGAATCCGCCGACCCCGCCGACGGCGGCGATCGTCTCGCTGCTGCACGCCGTGGACGGCCTTGGCGCGCTGCTTAGCCTCAACGACCGGGGCTGGCGATGGGTCCACATGCGCGCAAGCGAAATCGCCAGCGGCAGTTGGGTTGACGAATACGAGACGGCACTGCCCGAGATGAACCTCGCGGTCACCGCTTCGGCGATGCGCCGGCGCTAACGTAGCGCCTGCTCCAGGTCCGCGAGCAGGTCCGCGGCATCCTCGATGCCCACCGAGAGCCGGACCAGATCGTCGGGCACCTCCAGTTGTGAGCCCGCCGTCGACGCATGGGTCATCGCGCCGGGGTGCTCGATCAGCGACTCAACCCCGCCCAGCGACTCCGCGAGAATGAAAACCTCTGTCCGCGAGCAGAAGTCACGAGCCGCCTCGATACCGCCGCGCAGCCGCACCGACACCATGCCGCCGAAGGCACTCATCTGCTTGGCGGCGATGTCGTGGCCGGGGTGGCTCGGCAGCCCGGGATAGAGCACCGTTTCGATCGCGGGGTGGTTCTGCAGGAACTCGGCGACCAGCGCGGCGTTGTCGCTGTGCCGCTGCATGCGCAGCACCAGCGTCTTGAGGCCGCGCATGGTCAGATACGCGTCGAACGGGCCTGGCACCGCGCCCGCACCGTTCTGCAGGAACCCGAACGCCTCGTCGAGTTCACTCGTCGTTGGTCAGCAGCGCGCCGCCGACGACGTCGGAATGGCCGCCGATGTACTTCGTCGTCGAGTGCAGCACGATGTCGGCGCCGAGAAGCAGCGGCTGCTGCAACGCGGGCGAGGCAAAGGTGTTGTCCACCAACACTTTCACGTCGTTGCGACAGCTGCGGCGATCGCGTTGATGTCGGCGATCGACAGCAGCGGGTTGGTCGGCGTCTCCACCCAGATCAGCCGGGTCTTCGGGGTGATCGCCGCGCGCACCGCGTCGAGGTCGGACAGCGACACCGCGGTGTAGTCGATCCCCCACTGGGTGAATACCTTGTCGATGAGCCGGAAGGTGCCGCCGTAGGCGTCGTCGGGCATGACCACGTGATCGCCGGGACGCAGCACGGCGCGCAGCGCGCAGTCGGTGGCGGCCATCCCGGAACTGAACGCCCGCCCGAACGCCGCCTCCTCCACGGCGGCCAGCGACGCCTCCAGCGCCGCGCGGGTCGGATTGCCGGTGCGGGCGTACTCGAATCCGCCGCGCAGCCCGCCGACGCCGTCCTGGGCGAAGGTCGAGCTGGCGTAGATCGGGGCGTTGACCGCGCCGGTCTGCGGGTCCGGGCGGTACCCGGCATGGATGGCCTTGGTGGCCAGACCCCGCCACCTGCTCTGCTCACTCATCACGCCCCAGCGTAACCAGGGCAGACGAGCGGGTTATCGTCGGCCGATGGAACAGTTCCGTCGCGGCGACCTCGTGTTCGACGTGATCGATGCGGGCCCCTCCGACGGGCCGGTGGTCGTTCTCTTGCATGGCTTCCCGGAGCTCAACACGATGTACCGACCGGTCATCGATCGGCTGACCGCACAGGGCTACCGCTGCCTGGCGCCTCTTCAGCGCGGCTACTCCCCCGGGGCTCGGCCGAAGCGCCGACGGGACTACCGCTCCGACGAGCTCGTGGGAGACGTCCTCGAGTTGATCGATGCCAGTGGTGCGCAGCGCGTGCATTTGGTCGGTCATGACTGGGGCGCCGCCGTCGCCTGGTATGTCGCTCAACGGTTTCCCGATCGCCTGCTCACCCTGACGGCGCTGTCGGTTCCTCACCCCGCCGCCTTCGTGAAGGCCGTCGGGACCAGCCGCCAGGCGCTGGCGTCCTGGTACATGCTGTTCTTCCAGCTGCCCCGAATCCCGGAGAAGTTCCTGCTGAACAGGCGCGCCATGGAAGGGTTCATGAGGTCGCGCTCAGCGCCCGAGTTGGCCGAAGCCGAGGTGAAGGCGATACAGCAGCCCGGCGCGTTGACCGCCGCGCTGAACTGGTATCGCGCAATGCTGCTGGGTGATCCACGGGAGACGAGCAGAAAGGTCACCGTCCCGACGATGTACGTCTGGAGCGACGACGACATCGCGCTGAAGGAGAAGGGCGCGCGACTCTGCGGCGACTACGTCGACGCCGAATACCGCTTCGAGGTCCTCACCGGCGCATCGCACTGGCTCCTCGACGAACGGCCGGACACGGTCGCCGATCTACTACTTGACTGGGTGGGCGCCCACCCCGGCGCTTGAGTTCAACGGGCCGCAACGGACGTCGAACCGTTCGCGCACGGTGTCGAGGGTGCGGCGGTGACGCTCACGATCGCGGCGGTGCGTGAGCATGAAACGCGCCGTGTCCAACGTGCGCCGCGGAAGCGGATACCAGCGGTTGACGTCGACTCCACACTGGGAGAACACCTTTCCCGGGACATGTTCGGCGATCAGGCTCATGTTGTGAAGCGCGAGTGGAAATATCGCGAGGGCGAACGCCCCGCTCGACTTCGATCGCAAATCCATCGCGTCCAGCTCGTACAGCGGAAGGTCCTTGATCTTTTTCAGCATCAGTAGGTGCGTCATGAAATAGCCCATGAACGTCGTCAACTGGAGCGTCATGGATCTCGGATGAATCGAGAGCACCGCTCCGCTAGGCGAAACATAGGGCTCGTACGGGCGGTCGTCCGCCTTGAAGTATCCCGTGCAGTTCACGATCCAGCTGCCGGGCTGGACCGCCTTGGTCGATCCACTACGGAACACCAGGTCGGCTTCGCCGTTGCGGTCGACGACATCGACGAGGTGTTCCATGACCACATCGCTCAACCCGCCGGCGATCGTCTTGGTCTCCGATTCGGACATCAGGCCCAACAGGAAGTTGCCCGTTTGCGGGGTCAGGTGAGTTCCGTACGTATCGCGGAACCAATCGTTGGCGGCTGTCTCGTTGGTTCCGTCGTAATGACGCGTGACCTCCGTTGCGAGGGCATTGAAGGAGATACCGCTGCACCACCGTGAAACCCCAGAGGGCAGAACGCGATCGCGACTGAGAAAGTACGTGCCCGAACCCGCAACGAGGTTCACCTCGCGACCCGGGTACTCGGTGATCAACGCGTGCGCGGTGTCCATCGCCGTCTTGCCGCCGCCGATGATCCACACCGGGGTATCGCTCGCCCGCATGTCATCTCCACGCATATCGCAGGAGTCGGGCGACACCGACTGGACACGCTCGCTGGAGAGCTCGAGCGGGTCGTTGGGCTTGACTTGGAAGCCGTGCGCTTTGATCAATCGTTTCGCCTCGACCACCAGGCGCTTGCCGTCGGACGATCGGCAGGACACCCGTACCATGCCACCGGTCTCGTCGTCGGACTCGACGTCCCAGCCGAAGTATTCATCGACCCGCACCCGCTGCTTGATCGTGTCAAGGCAGTACGCGAAGTGGTCGAGCACCTCGCCCTTCGTCGCCAGGTACGAGCGATTCTGTCCGAGAGTCCATTTGATGTTGCCTGCGGTGAACATGGGATGCGGCTGGTGCAGTCGCACATAGGGGTAGGTGTCGACCCACATGCCGCCGACACGTGGCCTGCGGTCGATCAGGATGACCTTCTGGTCGCGTGACAGGTATTCACTGGCGACGAACAACGCGTTGAGTCCGGCCACACCTGCCCCCACGATGCATACATCGCAGCTCTCAACGGCGACGTCGGCTGGAGTGAAGGCGGACGATTGATCGACGGACATCGGTGGCCCCTTCCGTGTCTCCGCCCGCCCGCATCCGCGGATTCGGGACAACATGATTGTCGGTCGGCGCCGCCGGGCGAAGTAGCGTATTCGACTACGCCACCTTCCTGTCCGTCCCGGAATTGGGGTGTAGACATGGACCATGAGCGCTACCGCCCGCATCGACGACCTGCTCGATCTCGACTCGCTGCTGACACCTGAGGACATCGAGCTGCGCCAAACGGTGCGCCGGTTCGGCGAACTGCGCCTGCGACCGCACGTCGCCGAATGGTTCGAGGCAGGTGAGGTGCCCGTCCGCGAACTGGCGTCCGACCTGGGCAAGCTTGGCGTGCTGGGGATGCACCTCGAGGGCTACGGCTGCGGTGGCTCGACGGCCACCGCATACGGACTCGTCTGCCAGGAGCTGGAGGCCGTCGACAGCGGACTGCGCAGCCTGGTGTCCGTGCAGGGCTCGCTGGCGATGTTCGCCATCCACCGGCACGGCAGTGAGGACCAACGCAAGCAGTGGTTGCCGTCGATGGCCACCGGCGACGTGATCGGCTGCTTCGGGCTGACCGAGCCCGACTTCGGGTCCAATCCCGGCGGCATGCGCACCACAGCCCGCCGCGACGGCTCGGACTGGATTCTCAACGGCTCGAAGATGTGGATCACCAACGGGTCCGTCGCCGACGTCGCGGTGGTGTGGGCCCGCGCAGAGGAGGGTGTGCTCGGCTTCGTGGTGCCCACCGAGACAACGGGGTTCACCGCAAGGGAGATGACCCACAAGCTGTCGCTGCGGGCGTCGGTCACGTCCGAGCTGCACCTTGATGACGTGCGGTTGCCCGCCGAGGCGCAACTGCCCGAGGCCCGCGGGCTGTCAGGCCCGCTCGCGTGCCTGTCGGAGGCCAGGTTCGGCATCGTGTTCGGCAGCGTCGGCGCCGCCCGTGACTGCCTGCAGACCACACTGGACTACGTCGGCACCCGCGAGGTGTTCGACAAGCCGTTGGCCGGCTACCAGATAACCCAGACGAAGATCGCCGACATGGCCGTCGAATTGGGCAAGGCGCAACTGCTGGCATTGCACCTCGGCCGGTTGAAAGACGAGGGAAAGATCCGGCCGGAACAGGTCAGCATCGGCAAGCTGAACAACTGCCGGGAAGCGATCAAGATTGCCCGCCAATGCCGAACCCTGCTCGGCGCCAACGGCGTAACTCTGGAGTACCCGGTGATCCGGCACGCCAACAACCTCGAGTCGGTGCTCACCTACGAGGGCACATCCGAGGTGCACCAATTGGTCATCGGAGAGGCGCTAACGGGCGTCAGCGCCTTCCGGTGACGACGGTCAGTACTGCGGAGGACCTTGCTGCGGGCCAGGGCCAGGCGGTAGTGGCTGCGGGTTCAGCGGCACACAGACGGTGGTCATGATCTTGTCGGCGAACGTCTGCCGTTTGGCGTCCCACAGCGGCCACAGGTAGCCGATGTAGCAGGCAAGGCTGTCCAGAACATGGGCGATCTGGCGAACGACCGACATGCCGAAACCGATTGGCTGCCCAGTCTTCTCGCTGATGACCTTGAACTTCAGCACGGACTTGCCGATGCTCGACCCGGTGGTGCCCTGACGGTAGCCGAAGTTCCAGATCACGTATGCCAGCACAAGGATTGACGCCAAGCCGGACGCGAGGAGGCCGAGAATCGACGGGCTGGACGTGCAGGAGACGCCGTAGTCGTATTCCCCGCCGTTGGTGACGCATTGGTTGTCGCCGGTACCGATCGCGATGCCCTGGCCGATGCCGATGACGATCGCGGCGGGGATGAAGTCGATGATGAACGCCCCGACGCGGTGAATCCACGACGTGTAGGCCTCTTTCGGCAATGTCGGGCCCGGCGGCGGCGGTGGGGGCGGATATCCCGGCGCGTTCTGCGGCGGGGGCGGCGGGTAACCGCCCTGCGGAGGCGGTGGCGGGTAGCCCCCCGGTGGTGGCGGCGGCGGGTAACCGCCCTGTGGCCGGGGCGGCGGGTAGCCACCCGGCGGCGGAGGAGGGTAGTTCCCAGGGGGCGGGGGCGGTGGTTGGGTCATCACACTTCCAGGTTGCGGGTCGAAGAGTTTGCTGAGTTGGATGTGGAAGGGGCCGGCCCCTGTCACTGATGCTGCGGGCCGGCCCCGCCTGCGAATGCCTAGAGAGGCAGGCAGACCGTGGTCATGATCTTGTCGGCCAACGTCTGCCGCTTGTTGTCCCACAGCGGGAACAGGTAGCCGATGTAGCAGATGACGCCGTCGACGATGTGGGCGATCTGCCGCACGACAGACATACCGAAACCGATTGGCTGCCCGGTCTTTTCGCTGACCACCTTGAACTTCATGATCGACTTGCCGATGCTGGAACCGGTGGTGCCCTGGCGGTAGCCGTAGTTCCAGATCACGTACGCCAGCACGACCAACCAGGCGATCACCATGGACACCTGGCCCAAAGTGGAAGCACCGGTGGCGCAGAACTCACCGAGGTTGTATTCCGACGAGTCGGTGATGCATGCCGTCTCGCGGGTGCCGACCAGTAACAGCCATCCGATGCCGTACACGACGAAGATCGGGATGTAGTCGATGAGCCACGCCAACACACGCGTAAGCCACGGCGTATAAGCCTCTTTCGGCAGAGCCGCGACCGGTCCGCCCGGCAGCGGCGGGTAACCGCCTCCCTGCGGCGGAGGCGGCTGCAGGTAACCGCCACCCTGCGGCCCTGGGGGCGATTGATACCCACCACCGGGTGGCGGCGGAGGAGGAGGCGGATAGTTGCCAGGGGGCGGTGGCGGTGGCGGTTGTTCGGTCATGGACGCCTTCCAGTTTCATTAGCTGGGACCAAGCGTGCTTAATGTACCCGAGAATTAGCTCCCATCAGCGCCTTCGGCAAGGTTCCACGCCGGTATTTGCCACCGGCTATGGGGCCGTGAATCCGGTTGTCCGGTCGGCTAGCGCCGGGTGGTGCCGTCGGACAGGAATCCAAGGAGGTCATGGCGGGTCAGCACGCCGACCGGCTTGCCCTCCTCGACCACCATGACGGCGTCGCAGTCGCGCAGCGCCTTCGCGGCGTGGCTGACCAGTTCGCCCGCCCCGATCAACGGCAGCGGCGGCAACATGTGCTGAGACACCGCGTCGGCGAGCTTCGCGCGGCCCTCGAAGACGGCGGAGAGTAGCTCCCGCTCGGACACGCTGCCCGCCACCTCGCCCGCCATCACCGGCGGCTCGGCACCGACGACCGGCATCTGCGACACCCCGTACTCGCGCAGGATGCCGATCGCGTCGCGCACGGTTTCCGACGGGTGCGTGTGCACCAGGTCGGGCAGCGCGCCCGACTTGCCGCGCAGCACGTCGCCGACGGTCGCCTGCTCGATCGACCCGTCGAGCCTGCTGCGCAGAAAGCCGTACGACGACATCCACGCATCGTTGAAAACCTTTGACATATAACCGCGTCCGCCGTCTGGCAGCAGCACGACGACGAGCGAATCAGGTCCGGCTCGTTCGGCGACCTTCGAGCGCGGCCACCACGGCCATCCCGCAGGACCCGCCGACCAGCAGCGCCTCCTCGCGGGCCAGCCTGCGGGTCATGTCGAACGAGTCGGCGTCGGAGACCGCGATGATCTCGTCGGGCACAGTCCGGGTCGTAGGCCGACGGGCCAGAAGTCTTCACCGACGCCCTCGACGAGGTAGGGCCGACCCGTGCCACCCGAGTACACCGAGCCTTCCGGGTCGGCGCCGATGACGCGGACCCGGCCGTCGGACACCTCCTTCAGATACCGGCCTGCACCGGTGATGGTGCCGCCGGTGCCGACGCCTGCGACGAAATGGGTGACCGTGCCGTCGGTGTCATTCCAGATCTCGGGTCCCGTCGTCTCGTAGTGGCTCTCGGGGCCCATCGGGTTGGAGTACTGGTCGGGTTTCCATGCGCCGTCGATCTCCTCGACGAGGCGGTTGGACACGCTGTAGTAGCTGTCCGGATGGTCGGGCGGCACCGCCGTCGGGCACACCACGACCTCAGCGCCGTAGGCGCGCAACACATTCTGCTTGTCCTCGCTGACCTTGTCCGGGCAGACGAAGATGCACTTGTAGCCGCGCTGCTGAGCCACCAGCGCCAGGCCGACACCGGTGTTGCCAGACGTCGGTTCGACGATGGTGCCGCCGGGCTTCAGTTCGCCGCTGGCTTCGGCGGCGTCGATCATCTTCGACCGCGATGCGGTCCTTGGCGCTGCCGCCCGGGTTGAGGTACTCGATCTTGGCGACGACCCGGCCCGCTCCCTCGGGGACGACCGAGTTCAGCTGAACCAGAGGGGTATTGCCGATGAGCTCACTGACGTGCCGGGCGATCCGCATGCGTCCATCGTCTCAGGCCACGCGAACGCTTACCAGGTGGCCTCTCGGATGTAGTCGCCGATCTGTCGCAGCGACCGGGTCCCCTCTTTCACCGCAGGCGCGGCGATCTGGAACACGTGCATCTGCCCCGGCCACACCCGGACCTCGACCGGCACGCCCGCAGCGGCCAGCATGTGCGCGGCCTTGCGAGCGTCGTTCAGCAGAACCTCGGACCCGGACACGTGGATCAGCGTCCGCGGCAGGCCGGGCTCGATGTGGTCGAGCGGCTCGAAGATCTGCTCGGGCTTGCCGTCGACGATGTTGCGCTCCGCCGCCGCTTCCACCAGTTCCACCAGCGCGTGGAACGCCTTCGGCGGGAACATCGCGTCGGACCGGATGTTCGGATGGTCGGCGCGCGACTCGTTGTCGATCTCGAACAGCGGCGACAGGGTCACGATGGCCGCGGGGGTCTCACCCGCAAGACCGTCCTGCTGCAGCCGCTCGGCCAGCGCGAGCGCCAGGTATCCGCCCGCCGAGTCGCCTGCAAGCACGATCTGCTCGGGGTCGTAGCCCCGCAGCCGCAGCCACTTGTAGGCGTCGTAGCAGTCGTCGAGCGCCTGGCCGACGGAGTGCTTCGGGATCATCCGGTAGTTGACGACGAGCACCGGGCTGTCGGCGTACTTGGACAACGCCTCCACCAGCCGGCCGTGCGAGTTCACGCCGCAGGTCAGGAACGCGCCGCCGTGCATGTAGAGGATGACGCGGCGGTTGCCGTCGGCGGGCAGCACGCCCGCGGCGCGGACCAGCTGCGCGTCGCAGTTCGGCAGCGAGATCGTCGCCCGAACCGTGCCAGGTGCCGGCTTCAACACGCGACACGCCATGTCCACGAGGCCGAACGGCCACGGCACGCGCGGCGCGTAGCTGCCGATAGCCAGAGTTGGCCTGATCGTCAGCATTGCGGCCAGCGCCAACAGCCGTCCTGCCAGGCTGGGGCCGTCTTCGACGACCTCTACCGGCGCGCCGTCACTGACAGGGAATTTCCGGGATTTGTGCGCTCTAGCTGCAGCTGATTGCAGCACGAGGCGTGCTGGGAACCTTGCTTGGTGCCGTCATCGCCACCACTTCCTACGACGTTGTAGTGCCCTGGGTGGCTCGTTGCTCGGCCAACCCCGGTAACTTAGCTTGACATCGCCAACCAGTTCAACAATCAAAGAAACTGATTCGATACCGGACTTGATACCGCACCGTGACCGCTGATCGGGACTCGCCACGCGGAGGAAGCCCGATTTCGCCAATAAACTGGCTTCGTGAGGATTCGTGCATCGCGTCGGTCGACCATCGCCCTTGCGGCAGCCGCCACGCTCGCATCGACGGGTTCCGCCTACGTCGGGGCCCGCACCTTTCTGAGCGGACAGGCTGACCAGGCCCGACGCGTCATTCCGAAGTCTTGGGACATCCCGCCGCGCGCCGACGGCGTCTACTCCCCCGGCGGCGGTCCGTCGGAGCGCTGGCACCGCGGCGTGCCGTTCGATCTGCACCTGATGGTGTTCGGCGACTCGACGGCCACCGGCTACGGCTGCCAGACAGGCCGATGAGGTGCCCGGGGTGCTGATCGCGCGCGGGCTCGCCGAGGAATCCGGTGCAACCGAATCCGGCTGAGCACCAAGGCGATCGTCGGCGCGACGTCGAAAGGGCTTGCGGGTCAGATCGACGCGATGTTCGTCACGGGTCCGCCACCCGACGCCGCCGTGATCATGATCGGCGCCAACGACATCACCAAGCCGAACGGCATCGGACCTTCGGCTCGACGGGTGGGGCGGGCGGTGCGGCGACTGCGAGCCAGCGGCGCGGTCGTGGTGGTCGGCACCTGCCCCGATTTCGGCGTGATCACGCGCGATTCCCCAGCCGCTGCGCTGGGTGGCCCGCAGTCGCGGGTTACGGCTGGCGCGGGCACAGGCCGCGGAGGTGCGGGCAGCGGGAGGCATTCCGGTTCCGTTCTCCGACCTGCTGGCCCCCGAGTTCCACAAGGCACCGGAAGTGCTGTTCTCGCACGACATGTTCCACCCGTCCGCGGCCGGTTACTCACTGGCGGCCAGGCAACTGCTGCCTGCGCTGTGTAATGCGTTGGGCGCGTTCATCACCGGCACGCCGCCGGAAGATGCGCTGGAATCACGCTCGGCCGACGTCAGCTCGCTGTTGTCACGGCTCGGCGGCGTCAGCCGGCTGTGGCGTCGCTCGACTGGGGTCCCCGCGCCCGGTCGTGGCGTAGGGGGGCCCGCGACGTCGTGGCGTAGGGGAGGGTGCCCGCACCGATTGTGGTGCCGGCGAGTTAGGTTCTCCCAGTACCCACGCCGAAGGAGCCGTCATGTCTGAAGCCGTCATTGTCGCCACCGCACGTTCGCCGATCGGCCGGGCGGGCAAGGGATCGCTGGTCGACATGCGGCCCGACGACCTCGCCGCGCAGATGGTGCGCGCCGCGCTGGACAAGGTGCCGGCGCTGGACCCGAAGGACATCGACGACCTGATCATGGGCTGCGGGCAGCCCGGCGGTGAGGCCGGCTTCAACATCGGCCGCGCGGTGGCCGTCGAGCTGGGTTACGACTTCCTGCCCGGCACGACGGTGAACCGGTACTGCTCGTCGTCGCTGCAGACCACCCGGATGGCGTTCCACGCGATCAAGGCCGGCGAGGGCAGCGCGTTCATCTCCGCGGGTGTGGAGACCGTTTCGCGGTTCCCGAAGGGCACTTCCGACGGCTGGCCGGACAGCCACAACCCGCTGTTCGCCGACGCCGAAGAGCGCTCGGTGAGCGCCGCCGCGGGCGCCGAGGACTGGCACGACCCGCGCGAGGACGGCGTGCTGCCCGACGTGTACATCGCGATGGGCCAGACCGCCGAGAACGTCGCGCTGTTCACCGGCATCGGCCGCGAAGACCAGGACCACTGGGGCGTGCGCAGCCAGAACCGCGCCGAGGAGGCCATCAACAACGGCTTCTTCGCGCGGGAGATCTCGCCGGTGACGCTGCCGGACGGGTCGCAGGTCAGCACCGACGACGGGCCGCGGGCGGGCACCACCTACGAGAAGATCAGCCAGCTCAAGCCGGTGTTCCGGCCCAATGGCACCGTCACGGCCGGCAATGCCTGCCCGCTGAATGACGGTGCGGCTGCAGTGATCGTCATGAGCGACGAGAAGGCCAAGTCGCTCGGGCTGACGCCGCTGGCACGCATCGTGGCGACGGGCGTGAGCGGGCTGTCGCCGGAGATCATGGGCCTCGGCCCGATCGAGGCGACGCGCAAGGCGTTGGCCAACGCGGGCATGACGATCGACGACATCGACCTCTACGAGATCAACGAGGCGTTCGCCGTGCAGGTGCTGGGTTCGGCTCGCGAGCTGGGCATGGACCACGACAAGCTGAACATCTCCGGCGGCGCGATCGCGCTTGGTCACCCGTTCGGCATGACGGGCGCGCGAATCACGGCCACGCTGCTGAACAACCTGCAGACGCAGGACAAGACGTTCGGCCTGGAGACGATGTGCGTCGGTGGCGGCCAGGGCATGGCGATGATCATCGAGCGCCTCAGCTAGTACCCGTCGGCCTCGCAGTTGATTGTGCGTCGTTGGCGCTCGGCGATCGCCCGCCCTCCATCCATTCATCGAGCCTGCTGACAGATCGCGAATTCACGAGATTTGGCGATCTCCCCGCAGTTTCGAGCGCCAGACGCGTTCGAGTCGACGCAAGACGTCGGCCGAACGGTTCTCCTTCACGACCCTGAGTCGTGTCCAGCTCAGCTCGGCGAGGTCCTCTGAGCGCTGAATGTCGTAGGCGTATTGGACGGGGTCGACGCGATGTTGTTCGCCGTCGTACTCCAGCGCCAACATCATGTCCTCCCAGCCCATGTCGAGGTAGTACTGACGACGGCCGTCGGGACTGCGCACCGGGATCTGTGTGCGGGGTCGCGGATATCCCGCGCGAATTACCAAGAGCCGCAGCCACGTTTCCTTCGGCGACGCGGCACCGGGGTCGTAAAGGTCGAGCACCTTTGCGAGCTGTCGAAGCCCAGGCGATCCGCGATGCCTTCGCGCGACTGCGAACACATCTCTGGCCGTCAGCCCTGTGGCGTAGCCCAATGCATCAAGGCTGGCGACCGCCGCATCGAGAGGTCTTCGCCGGGCGATGTCGAATCCCGTGCGCGCCGGCGGTTGTCACGCGCATACCGTCAAGTTCGCCGAATTCGCTTGTAAGTAGCCGCATATCGGACGTTCGCAGTCCCTTTGCCGGCCGTGCATTGCGCCACGCCAATTCGATTGGTGCCACATCGTCTACCCACTTGGCGCCGTGCAGAGCCGACGCTGTCAGTCCTGCGATGACTCCTTCCCGATGAGACCACAACCAGCCTGCCCGGGCCCGTAGCGGCAGCGTCAGCTCAGCGTCTCTCGGCACATAGACGTCTGGAAAAACCAAGCGATAGCGGGATCGGAGTTCGTGCTTTCGGACTCTCCCATTCGCAATGGCCTCACTGCCGACGAACGCCCCCTCCGGAAATGCCATGCGTCGACTGTCGCGCTTCAACGCCCGCCCAGTCTGCGGGCAGATCGCGATTTGTGCACAGAACGCGATCTGTGAGCAGTTTCGGCGGGCGCACAAAGAGGCGGCGGGTGAACCCCGCAAAGAGAAAGCCCCCGGCATGCCGGGGGCTTTCGTCGTAGTAGATCGTCAATCGCTCTGCAAGATGGACAGCAGCCGCAGGATCTCGATGTAGAGCCAGACCAGTGTCACGGTCAGGCCGAGCGCGATGCCCCATGCGGCCTTCTCCGGCGCGCCTGCACGGATCATCTGGTCGGCGGCGTCGAAGTCGAGCAGGAAGCTGAACGCCGCGAGACCGATGCACACCAGCGAGAAGATGATCGCGATCGGGCCGTTGCCGCGAAGGCCGAGGCCTTCACCGCCGCCGACCCCGAACATCGCCAGCACGAAGTTACCGAGCACCAGAACCAGCCACACCGAAGATGCCTGCGATGATCATGCGGGTGAACTTCGGCGTCACTCGGATGGCGCCGGTCTTGTAGACCACAAGCATGCCGATGAACACGCCGATGGTGGCGAGTATCGCCTGCCCGATGAGGGCACCGGCGCTGGCGCCGGAGACGTAGAAGTTGGCGAGCACGAACGAGATCGCGCCGAGGAACAGGCCCTCGAGCGCGGCGTAGGTGAGCACGATCGCGGGGTTGTCCTGCTTGCGGCCGAACATCGCGACCAGCAGAACGCCAAGTCCACCGAGCGCGCCGACCATGAAGAACGGCATCGCCAGGGCGAGGTTGCCCGCGACCAGGAAGTAGGAGACGACCGCCACGGCCGACAGCACGGCGAGCGTGATACCGGTCTTGGTGACGACGTCGTCGATGGTCAGCGGCCGCGACACTCCGGTCTGCTGCTGGTCGGGGTACTGCGTCGAATAGGGCTCTGCCTGTACCGCCTGCGCACCGTAGCCGGCGGCTCCGGTACCGAACTGCGCGTATCCACCCTGCGTCTTAGGCAGGGATCGAAATACCGGGTTGCTGGTCTCCCGCACCGTCGGATCCTCTCCTGTGCTGTCGTTCGTCTACTGACGAACACTTACCCAACGTATCGTCACCTGGTCGCGGTTCCCGAAACAGCTCCCAGGTCTTTCACAGGAAACTGTACCCGGGGATGGCCGCATGGGGCCGACGTTCTACATTGCATAGCCGTGGGCGAAAACGAGGATGTCCTAGTAACCGTCGACCGCGGCGTCGGCCTGATCACCCTCAACCGGCCCAAGGCGATCAATTCGCTGACCCATGCGATGGTCAAGGCGATATCGCCGGTGCTGGCCGACTGGGACCGCAACGACGACATCCACGCCGTCATGGTCGACGGCGCAGGCGACCGTGGACTGTGCGCAGGCGGCGACCTGGTCGTGCTCTATCACAGCGCCCGCAGCGACGGGTCCGAAGCACGACAGTTCTGGTACGACGAGTACGTGCTGAATGCGCAGATCGGCCGCTTCAGCAAGCCGTATGTCGCGCTCATGGACGGCATCGTGATGGGTGGCGGCGTCGGGGTCGGCGCCCACGGCAGCGTCCGAGTGGTCACCGACACCACGAAGATGGCGATGCCCGAGGTCGGTATCGGTCTCATTCCCGACGTCGGCGGCACTCTCATCCTGTCGCGTGCGCCGGGGCTACTGGGTCTGCACGCCGCGCTGACGGGCGCTCCGTTCGGCGGCGCCGACGCCATCGCCATGGGCTTCGCCGACCACTTCGTGCCTCACGACACCCTCGGTGAGTTCAAGCAGGCCGTCATCGCCGACGGCATCGACGCCGCGCTGGCCGCACACGCCGTCGAGCCTCCGCCGAGTCCACTACTGGCTCAACGGAGTTGGATCGACGAGTGCTTCGCGGGCGAGACCGTCGCCGACATCGTCGCGGCGCTGCGCGGCCACGACGCGGGGCCGGCCAACGACGCGGCCAACCTGATCGCCACCCGCTCCCCGATCTCGCTCTGCGTCGCACTGGAGGCCATCCGGCGGGCCGCCAAACTCGAGACCCTGGAAGACGTACTGCGCCAGGAGTATCGGACGTCGTGCGCATGTTCGCGCAGTCACGACTTCGTCGAAGGCATCCGCGCCCAGGTCATCGACAAGGACCGCAATCCGAAATGGTCGCCGGCGTCGCTGGCAGCCGTCACCACCGCCGACGTCGAGGCCTACTTCGCGCCGGCCGACCGCGAACTGGAGTTCCTGTGACATCTGCGAACTACGAGACCATCCTCGTCGAGCGCGACGAGCGGGTCGGCACCATCACGCTGAACCGGCCCAAGGCACTCAATGCCCTCAACAGCCAGGTGATGGACGAAGTCACCACCGCCGCAGCCGAATTCGACAACGACCGCGGGATCGGCGCGATCGTCATCACCGGCAACGAGAAGGCCTTCGCGGCTGGCGCCGACATCAAGGAGATGTCGGAACTGTCCTTCGGCGACGTGTTCGGCCAGGACTTCTTCGCGCCGTGGGCGAAGCTGGCCGCGGTGCGCACGCCCCTGATCGCCGCGGTCGCGGGCTACGCCCTGGGCGGCGGCTGCGAGCTGGCGATGATGTGCGACGTGCTGATCGCCGCCGACACCGCCAAGTTCGGCCAGCCGGAGATCAAGCTGGGCGTGCTGCCGGGCATGGGCGGATCGCAACGGCTGACCCGCGCCATCGGCAAGGCCAAGGCGATGGACCTGATCCTGACCGGACGCACCATCGACGCCGACGAAGCCGACCGCAGCGGCCTGGTGTCGCGGGTGGTTCCCGCCGACGAACTGATCCGCGAGGCCAAGGCGGTCGCCACCACCATCTCGCAGATGTCGCTGTCGGCGTCGCGGATGGCCAAGGAGGCCGTCAACCGCGCGTTCGAGACCACGCTGTCGGAGGGACTGCTCTACGAGCGCAGGCTCTTCCACTCGGCGTTCGCCACCGCCGACCAGACCGAGGGCATGAACGCCTTCAGCGAGAAACGCCCGCCGAACTTCACGCACCGCTAATCTGCGTTCGTGACAGACACGGCGGAGGCACCGGAAGAAGCACCACCGCAACAGGAACCACCGGAGAAGAAGCCGGCCTGGTGGACTCGCCACTACACCTTCACCGGCACCGCCCTCGGCCTGGTGTTCCTGTGGTCCTCGCTGACGCCGTCGCTGCTGCCGCGCGGCCCGCTGTTCCAGGGTCTGGTCAGCGGCGCGGCGGGCGCGATCGGCTACGGCATCGGCGTCTTCGCGGTTTGGCTGGTGCGCTACATGTTGTCGAAGGAGACCAGCCCGCCCGCACCGCGATGGGCGTGGCTCGCGTTGGTCGTCATCGGCGTCATCGGCCAGATCCTGATGATCATCTACTTCCACGTGTGGCAGGACGACGTGCGCGACCTGAACGGCGTGCCGCGAATGAAGTTCTGGGATCACCCGCTGACCGCGGTGCTGTCGCTGGTCGTCCTGTTCATCTTCGTGGAGATCGGCCAGCTGATCGGCAAGCTCGTGCGCTTCCTGGTACGGCAACTGAATCGCGTTGCACCACCGCGGGTTTCGGCCGTGGTCGTCGTTGTGCTTCTGCTGGCGCTGTCCATCGCCCTGCTCAACGGTGTCGTCGTCCGCTTCGCGATGAGCAGCCTCAACAAGACCTTCGCCGCGGTCAACGACGAGACCGACCCCGAGTTCCCCGCACCGATGTCGCGACTGCGGTCGGGCGGGCCGGAGTCGTTGGCCAGCTGGGAGTCACTCGGCCACCAGGGCCGGGTCTTCGTGTCGGCCGGTCCGACGGTCGACGAGCTGTCGAAGTTCAACGGCAAGCCCGCGATCGAGCCGATCCGCGCCTACGCGGGCCTGCATTCCGCCGACGGGATCAAGGCAACGGCGGCGCTCGCCGCCAAGGAACTGCAACGCACGGGCGGACTCGACCGCGAGGTTGTCGCCGTCGCCACCACAACCGGCACCGGCTGGATCAACGAGGCGGAGGCCTCGGCGCTGGAGTACATGTACAACGGCAACACCGCGATCGTCAGCATGCAGTACTCGTTCCTGCCTAGCTGGCTGTCCTTCCTGGTGGACAAGGAGAACGCGCGGCAGGCCGGACAGGCCTTGTTCGAGGCCGTCGACGCGCTCGTGCGCGAGATGCCCCAGGCGAAGCGGCCGAAGCTGGTGGTGTTCGGCGAGAGCCTTGGCTCGTTCGGCGGCGAGGCGCCGTTCCTGTCGCTGAACAACCTCGTCGCGCGCACCGACGGCGCCCTGTTCTCCGGCCCGACGTTCAACAACACGATCTGGGCAGACCTGACGCGCAACCGCGACAAGGGCTCACCGGAGTGGCTGCCGATCTACGACAAGGGCGAGAACGTCCGCTTCGCCGCCCGACCGGACAACCTGGGCCGGCCTGCCGATCCATGGGGCAACCCACGAGTCGTCTACCTTCAGCACGCATCGGACCCGATCGCCTGGTGGAACCCCGATCTGCTGTTCAGCGAGCCGGACTGGCTGCGCGAACCCCGCGGCTACGACCTGTCCGGTCGCATGCAGTGGATACCGGTGGTGACGTTCCTTCAGGTGTCCGCCGACATGGCGGTGGCGGTGGACGTTCCCGACGGGCACGGCCACGTCTACGTCAAGGACGTGGCCAACGCCTGGGCTGCGGTGCTGCAGCCGCCGGGCTGGACCCCGGAGAAGACCGAGCGGCTGCGCCCGCTGCTGTCCAACGACGAGAACGCCTAAACCAGAACGCCTTCGGCCTTCAGCGCGTGGTAACCGCCGATCACATCGGTGGAGCGATGCAGCCCGAGGTCCACCAGCGACGCGGCGGCCAGGCTGGACGTGTAGCCCTCCGAACACAGCACGACCCATTCGACGTCGTCGCCGACGGCCTGCGGCAGCTTGGCATCGCTGGTCGGGTCGCAGCGCCACTCCAGCACGTTGCGTTCGATCACCAGCGCGGCGGCGACGTGTCCCTCGCGCTCGCGCTGGGCCTGTGGGCGGATGTCGACGAGCACCGCGCCGCGCTGCAGTGCGGCGGGCACGTCCTCAGCCTGCAGACGGCGTAACCGGGCCCTGGCGGCGTCGAGCACCCTGTCGATGCGGCTGGTCATCGGATCACTACCCCTCGGGGCCGTCGGTCAGTTCGGTTCGGTTGCGGCGCAATGTGTTGCGGCTCGTGACCTCGTAGTATGACATCGCGGTCAGCGGTGGCGAGTAGGCGTGCACACTCAGCGTCGGCGTGACAGGGTCAGCGGCCGGCGCCCATACAACGTCGTGCACCCACCCCAGCGGGAACGCGGCCTGGTCGCCGGCGTTGATCCTGCGGCGGCGCAACGCCTCACCGTCCCAACGGAACTCGTCCAGCGCACCGGACACCAGCGTGAGCGCGCCCAGCGAGCCACCGTGGTCGTGCAGTTCGGTGGCGTGGTCCTTGACCCAGCTGATGAGCCAGACGTCCAGTTCGTCGTCGCCGTGGATGCGCGTGTACCACCGATCGTCGGTGGGCAGCCCGGCTGCGGGTAGCAGGTGGTCGTAGCGACCGCTGAGCACATCGTCGGCGGCTTGGTCGACCGCGCGCAGCAGGTCGGGCACGCGCAGGTGAGTGGGGGCGGAGACGGCGGAAACCATGAAAGCTCCAGAAGGGATGGACGGGTCGGGGCGTGGCGGCTACGCCGAACAACACTCCCCTACTGGTGTGTGGGCCCACCCGGACCAGATCCCCTCCATCACGCTCGCGAGTGTTGCATAGATTGGCAGCATGCGCTCCTACCTCCAATGCGTCATGGCCGCGGCCGCGGCCGTCGCGATCGCAGGCTGTTCCTCGGGTGGCCAGGGCGGTCAGTCGTCTTCGGCAGCGCCCACCACGACGACTACGACCGCCTCGGAAACGCACACCCCGGCACCCGGCGCGGTCGAGGTTTCGCCCGGTGGCGTCACGACCGCCATCGGCGCGGACGCCGAGTCGACCGAAGACGAATACTCGCAGGCCTGCCAGGCAGCCAAGGCATGGATAGACCAACAGGGCGGCGATCGGAAGTCGCAGGTCGAGCCGTATTTGAAATTGCTCCAGGACCCCAGTACCCCGCCCGGCCCCTCGACGTACAACACGCCGTGGGCGCAGCTGTCCCCGGCCCGGCAGGCGGCCGCCATCGTGGCGGTCCAAGCCGGCGCCGACTCGCTCTGCTGACAATTCGAATCACGGCGGCGAAAAGTCGGCTTTCAGCGCCCGGCGATCCATTCCCGGCCCCGTTCGACGGCCACGTCGAGCGCGCCGAACAGCCGGTCCGTGGCGGCGACGATGCCGTCCGCGCCAAGGACTTCGCGCAGGCCGCCCCGCTCGAGGATGCGCTCGGCGGCGGGCGTGACCCCGGCGACGATGAGCCGCCCGCCGTGGGACTGGAGTGCGCCCGCCCAGCGCCGTAGCGCCTTGATCGCGACCGAGGACGGCACGTCTGGCAGCATTCGCATGCTCAGCACGACGACGGCATTCGTGGAGCCTTCGGCCTTCGGCCATTCCTCGTCGATCCGTGCCACTTCGGCGAACAGCCCGACACCCGCGTAATGAAGGATCGTCACCTCGTTGCTCGCGCAGCGTTCGGGCACGGGGGCGGTTCGCCAGGCCCCGTCGTCGGTCTGCTGCAGGGCAACCAGCTGGGCCGACTGCGAGGCCTTGATGCAGTACAGGAGAAGGGACGTGATGACGCCGATCAGAATCGCCGTGTGCAGCGGCAGCTGCGTGGTGGCGGCGAAGGTGATCAGCATCGCGAGCGCCGATATCGGTGCGACCCGCAGCACCAGCCTGATGTCGGGCAGCCGTCCCATCACCAGTTCGAAACCGATGACCAGAATGAGTCCGCCGATGACGGGCATCGGGATGATTTCGGCGGCCGAACCGGCGACCAGCACGAGCACCGCCAGCCAGACACCGGCGAATATCCCCGCCCAACGCGTCTGCGCCCCAGCCGATGTCGCGACGCCGGTGCGGGACAGCGAGCCGCCTGCCGGCAGTGCACCGAAGAAGCCGCCGATGAGATTGCCCGTGCCCTGAGCGGTGAAGTCACCGGACATGTTGCTGCGACTGCCGTCGGGATTGGGAACTGCTGCGGAGATTCCGGCCGCTTGCGCAAGCGCGACGAGCGCCACCGCGACTCCGCCGACGAGTAGCTGAGGCATCACGGCGAAGTTCGGAACCGTCAGCGGTGGAAGGGAATTCGAAATCGATGCGATGTCGCCGACGTTCTCGACGTCGACGTGCGCGACGACGACTGCAGCGGTGACGACGACGAGGGCGAGCAAGATCGCGAAGGACTCCAGCGGCTTGACGAAGTGGAACACCGCCCATACCGCGACGGTGGCCGCCGCGACCGCAACGGCGGTCGGCTGCCAGACGCCGATGTGGGCCAGCGAGTCGATGAACTTGCCAATCGTGTTGCCGCTCTTCGGCTTATAGCCGGTTGCATCTCCCAGCACACCGGCGATGATCTGCACCGCGATGCCGGTGGAAAAGCCGGTCATCACGGCGTTGGAGACGAAGTTCATGATCGACCCGAAGCGCAGCAGCCCGAAGATGAGCATCACCGCCCCGACGACTACGGCGAGTGCGGCGACGTTGGCCGGGTCGGTGGGGTCGAGACCCTCCTCCTTCAGCACGCTGCGAGACGACAGCGCGATCGCGCTGGTGAGCGTCGTGACCATCAGGACCGTGCGGGCGAAGAGAGAGGCGACGATGCCGGGCACGACCCCGGAGTAGAGGCCGACGACGGGATTGAATCCGCCGATGCTCGCGAAGGCCATGCCCTCGGGGATGGAGAACAATCCGGTGACGAGTCCGGCCAGCACGTCGCGCGGCGTCGGCCTGCCCAGGCGGCGCAGCGCCGAGCCGACGTCTGAGTCCTGCTTGGTCACACCCGATTGTCGCGCTCGAGCCTGCTGGCAGATCGCGAAATCTCGAGAGTGCGATCTGTCAGCAGACTCGGGGGTGGTCGGTGACGATGACGGAGCAAAATAGGCGTATGGCTGGCAATCGGGTCGCGCTGGCTCTGGGCAGCGGCGGTGCCCGGGGATACGCACACATCGGGGTGATCACCGAGCTGCGCGAACGGGGATACGAGATCGTCGGGATCGCCGGATCGTCGATGGGTGCGCTCGTCGGCGGCCTGCAGGCGGCGGGCAAGCTCGACGAGTTCGCCGAGTGGGCGATGTCGCTGACGCAGCGCGCCGTGTTGCGACTGCTGGATCCTTCCATCACCGCGGCCGGGGTGCTGCGGGCCGCGAAGATCCTCGACGCCGTCCGCGACATCCTCGGCGAGGCCACGATCGAGGATCTGCCCATCCCCTACACGGCGGTGACGACGGATCTCATTGCGGGCAAGTCGGTGTGGCTGCAACGCGGCCCGGTGGACGAAGCGATCCGGGCATCCATCGCGATCCCCGGAGTCATCACACCGCACGTGCTCGACGGTCGGCTGCTGGCCGACGGCGGCATCCTCGACCCGCTGCCGATGGCGCCCATCGCAGCGGTCAACGCCGACCTCACGATCGCGGTCAGCCTCAGCGGGAGCGAGGCGGGCGGCCGCTACGAGCCGACGGAATCCGAGCCCAGGGCGACCACCGAGTGGTTGAACAGGATGTGGCGCAGCACGTCGTCGCTGCTCGACACCAACGCCGCCCGGTCGCTTCTGGACACACAGACGGGGCGCACCATGTTGAGCCGTTTCAGCAGCGTCGCAGACGAGGACGAGGCGGTGGACGCCGCCGACGAGAGTGTAGTGCCCAGACTCGGCAGTTTCGAGGTGATGAACCGCACCATCGACATCGCCCAGGCCGCGCTGGCGCGTCACACGCTGGCCGCGTACCCGCCCGATCTTCTGATCGAAGTACCCCGAACCGCTTGCCGCAGTTTGGAATTCCATCGGGCGGCCGAGGTCATCGACATCGGCCACGAGTTGGCCGCGCAGGCCATCAAAGCCCTGGAGGCCTGAGCGACACAGCTCAGCCCGCGAGGAACTCGGCGACGTCGGCGGCGATACGGCGGCCCTGCGCGCGCCCCGCGCGTGCGGACGGCTCCCGGCAGGCCGGATCCAGCGGGTTGGGGCCGAACGCCGTCAACGAGGTGTCGTCGGCGAACACACCCAGCGCGCGGCCACCGAAAGAGTCGACCTCGACGGCCGGATCGGGCCCGAACGGGGACGGCGCGCCCCTTGCCGGACGGCACCAACACGACGACGGTCGTCGCAGTCATCTGCCAGTTTCACGTTCATCGTGCTGCCGACGCCGCCGTCCATGTAGCGCCGTTCGCCGATGGTCACCGGCGGCCACGCGCCGGGCACCGCGCAACTGGCGGCGACGGCGTCGACCAGCTCGACGCCGGACGCCCGGTCGAAGGCGACGAGTTCGCCGGTGCCGATGTCGATGGCGGTGATGCGCAGATCGCGGTCCGGCCACCCGTGCGACGGCAGCCGCTGGGCGATCACTTCGCGGCGAACCGACTCGGAAACGGTGGCCGTGGACCGCGCGACCGCGCCGATGCGTTGCAGCTTCTGCGCCCTTGTGGCGTCGGGGTCGGACAGCGCCTTCAGGAACAGCTCTGTGATGTCGTCGATGTCGACGCGCGGGTCGAGCTCCTTCGAATGCCCGGACGACCTGGCGCTCGTACAGCTCGTCGAGACTCAGCCCGCTACCGAGCTGGGCGGCGACCGCCGACCCGGCCGACGTGCCGACGATCACGTCGGAACCCAGCAGCGCGTGCGCCGTCTCCGCCGACTCGTCTTCGATTCCCCGCAAAATGCCGGTTTCCCAGGCGATTCCCGCCAGGCCACCGCCTGCCAGCACCAGTGCCCGCTTCGATGTCACAGACAGAGTCTGCCAGGCCGACGATAATCGGCCACGACACCAACACCTCGAGGAGCAGACGTCGATGAAGACGAAGGCCGCAGTGCTGTGGGGACTACACCAGAAATGGGAGGTCGAGGAGATCGACCTCGACGGCCCCAAGCGCGCCGAGGTGATGGTCAAGATGACCGCAAGCGGCATGTGCCATTCCGACGAGCATCTGGTCACCGGTGATCTGCAGATGTCGATGCCCGTCGTCGGCGGGCACGAGGGAGCAGGCATCGTCGTCGAGGTCGGCGAAGGCGTCACCGATGTCGCCGAAGGCGACCAGGTGGTGCTCAGCTTCATCCCCGCGTGTGGGCACTGCGGACCGTGCGTGCGCGGCATCAGCAACCTGTGCGAACTCGGGATGTACCTGCTCAAGGGCCCGCAGCTGGACGGCACCCACCGTTTCCATGCCCGCGGCCGTGATGTGGGCCAAATGTGTTTGCTCGGAACGTTTTCGGAGTACACCGTGGTGCCGACGGCGTCTGTGGTCAAGGTCGACGAGAGTGTGCCACTCGACAAGGCGGCGTTGGTCGGCTGCGGCGTGACCACCGGCTACGGCAGCACGATCAACACCGGCGAGGCCACGGCGGGCAGCACCGTGGTGGTGATGGGTGTCGGTGGTGTCGGTATCAACGCCGTGCAGGCGGCTCGCATCGTCGGCGCGCGACACATCGTCGCATTGGACCCGGTCGAGTACAAGCGCACGCGCGCAATGGAATTCGGCGCCACCCATACCGCGGCGACGCTCGAGGAGGCTGCGGGGCTGGTGATCGGCCTGACCCGCGGCGAGAAGGCCGATGTCTGCGTCGTGACCACCGATGTCGCCGAGGGTGCCTATGTCGGACAGGCACTCAGCCTGGTCGGCAAGCGCGGCCGGGTGGTGATGACCGCGATGGCGCACCCGAACGAGAAGCTGGTGAGCATGTCGCTGGTCGATCTGACCCTGTTCGAAAAGCAGGTCCGCGGTTCACTGTTCGGTTCGTCGAACCCGCGCATCGACATCTTCCGCATGCTCGACCTCTACGACAGCGGGCAGCTCATGCTCGACGAGCTGATCACCCGCGAGTACACGCTGTCCGACATCAACGCCGGCTACGACGACCTGCGCAGCGGCGTGAACCTGCGTGGCCTGATCCGGTTCTGACGGTGATCGCGCGCGAGACGGTCGTCGTCGCAGCCACAGCTCTGTTGCTCTCGCCGACCGCCGTCGCCGAGCCGCCTGCGCCACCGGCGCCGATCGTGCCGCAGCCGGTGCAACCCGCCAACATCGGCGACCTGAAGACCGAGGCCACCCAGTACTACGACAGCGGCGCGTACCTCACCGACCTGCAGCTGGCCGCATGGCCCGCGCTGCCGTGGATCACCGAGGAAGCTCCGCGGGTCGACCGGCCTGCGGTCGTCTTCGACATCGACGAAACCGCGTTGTCGAACTGGGAGGCCATCGAGGCCAACGACTTTGGCCGCGTCATCGGCGGCCCGTGCGACGAGTTGCCCCAGGGCCCGTGCGGCTGGCGGGCCTGGGATCTCACCGCGCAGTCGACGGTGATCCGGCCGACGATGGACGTCTTCGATACCGCGCGGGACAGCGGTGCGGCGGTCTTCTTCATCACGGGCCGCGACGAGACGCAGCGCGCGGCGACGGAACGCAACCTGGCCGCCGTCGGATACGACGGCTACACCCGGCTCATCATGGAACCGGCTGGCGCGCACTATGTTTCGGCCGCGGACTTCAAGGCCCCGCAGCGCGGGGCGATCGAGCAGGAGGGCTACACCATCATCGCCAACATGGGCGACCAGCCATCCGATCTCGACGGCGGGTTCTCGGAACGAACGTACCTGCTGCCGAACCCGTTCTACCGCATCCCCTGATGCGTCAGTGCACGAGCTGCTTGGCTAGCTCTTCCAGCGACTGGCGGGCGTAGCCCTTCCACAGTGTGCCGAAAACCGGCAGCAGCGGAGCGGTGAGTCCAGTCCGCGGGTGGATGGTCCAGCGCCACGTCACGTTGGTGCCGGAACCGACCGGCTCGAAGGTCCATTCGCCGTCCACGTGACCGACCAACGGCGACAGCGGGCCCTTGACGTCCGAAAGCCGGTAGCCGAAGGAGTTGGGCGAGTCATAGCTCGTCAGTTCCTCGCGCATGCTGCCGCCGCCCACCAACACGACGGTGCGCGACTGCCCGACGGCATCCCAGTCGCCGCTTTGGTCGCGTACCTCCTTGATCGGCGGTATGGGCCCGTACCACTTGCGGAACAGCGACGGCAGCGGCATCGGGACCATGTCGCGGAAAACATCTTCCTGGCCCAGGGGAATGGTCCGGGACTGCTCGACCACCAACGGTTTAGCCATGGGTTGAGCCTAGCCCAGCCCGGGTGCCGCCTTCCCGCTGATCAGTGGCAGGTCGAGGTAGGTCAGGATGCCCGGGCTCGGCCGCACAGGTGGCGGGCACGGAGTTCACACAGTGCGCCGCCGTGCCGACGATGCCGTACTCGGGGCCCTCGCCGCCGACCTCGGAGTGGAAGCCCTTGACGACGATGGTGATGTCCGGATTGCCGCGGACCTCCATCTCGTAGCGCTGCCCGGCCGGGCCGAAAGTCCATGCGGGATCCAGGTTTTCCTCCCCCATCAGCCAGTTCACCGTCACACGCACGACGGGCTCGCCGTCGACGAGCGCCTCCCAGTGGAACCTGCGGCCCGCGACCTGGCCGGGCTCGATGACGCCCAGCGGGGATTCGATCGGCGCGGACGCCACGGCGATCTCCTGCGTCGCACGCACCTTCGGGTCGGCCTTGAAGCCCATCTTGTCGACGACCATCTTCACGGCCTGGATGAAGCCGCTGTCGAGCATCTTCTGCATCGGCCCGGTGAGCGCCTTGTCCGGAGTCTCGCCGAAGCCCATGACGTGGCGCAGCACATCGGGTGCTTCGTAGGTGCGCAGATCGGAGAACTCCTCGGCACGAACGAATGTCACGCCGGTGGAGAACGCGGAGAACAGCAGCGGGAACTTCTCGCTGATGCCGCCTGGCGCCATGCCGGTGCCGTGCAGGGTCGCGTTGCCCTCCAGCGCGGCTTCCCGCATCGGTGCGGCGCTTCGCTCGCTGGGATACAGCCAGCCGACCGGCGTCACGACGTTCTTGCCCGAGCGCAGCAGCGCGGCCACCTCGTCGGGATTGGCCATCAGCGGCGCGTAGATCACCGCGTCGGCGTCGAGGGCGAGGATGTCGTCGATGCTGTCCGTCGCGGTGACCCCCAGCGGCTCGGTGCCGATGATCTCACCGACGTCCTTGCCCGCCTTGTCCGGCGAGTGCACCCAGCAGCCGACGAGCTCGAGGTCCGGATGTTCCAGCACGCCCTTGATCGCGGCGACGCCGACTCCACCGGTAGCCCACTGCACGACCCGAAGGCCCATCGTCTTCCTCCCAGGAGCGCGAAACTAGAACACGTTCTACTCAGGTGTACACCACTTCCCTGCGCGAGCAGACGAAAAAGCACCCGATTCACGCCCAAATGCGGACCATTTGCGTCTGCTCGCGGTACAACATCCTCCAGTGATGAGCGTTGAGTTCGGCGTGCTGGGGCCGCTGCAGATCTGTGTCGACGGCGCGCCGACACCTCTTGGCACGCCCAAGCAGCGGGCCGTGCTCGCCATGCTGCTGATCAACCGCAACCGCCCCGTCGCCACCGACGCGTTGATCGAAGCCGCGTGGGAGCAGTTCCCGCCGCCGGATCCGCGCGCCAGCCTGCATTCCTACGTGTCCAACCTCCGCAAGTTGCTCAGCGGCATCGGCGTCGACTCCCGTACGGCGTTGGTCAGCGCGCCACCCGGATACCGGTTGAGCGTTCCTGAGAACGCGTGCGACATCGGCCGTTTCGCGCTCCAGAAGACGGCGGGCGTGCACGCGGCCGCCTCAGGCAAGTTCGAGCAGGCCTGCCATAGCCTGCGTGCTGCGCTCTCCGAATGGCGCGGAGCCGTCCTTGAAGACCTGCGCGACTTTCAGTTCGTCGACGCGTTCGCCACCGCGCTGGTGGAGGACAAGGTCATTGCGCACACCGCACTCGCAGAGGCCGAGATCGCCTGCGGCCGCGCCTACGCCATCATCGGCGAGCTGGAGTCGCTGACCGCCGAACACCCGTATCGCGAGCCGTTGTGGGCGCAGCTGATCACCGCCTACTACCTCGCCGAACGTCAATCCGACGCGCTGGATGCCTACCGCCGGCTGAAGATCACGCTCGCCGACGATCTCGGCATCGACCCCGGACCGACGGTGCAGGCGCTTCACGAGCGGATCCTGCGCCAGGTGCCGTTGGACGTGAAGCGGGTCGCCAGGACCACCGCCATACACACGGCCAATTTGCTCGACCAGCGCACAGCGGTCGGCGCCGCGTCGTCCGTCGCCCGGTTGCGCGACGCGTCCGGCAACGACTACCCGCTGGTGGCTGCGGCCACCAGGATCGGACGTCTGCCCGACAACGACATCGTTCTCGACGACGCCAACATCAGCCGCCACCACGCCGTCATCATCGACACCGGCACCAATTTCGTTGTCACGGATTTGCGGTCGGCCAACGGCGTCGAGGTGCGAGGCGAGCGGATTCGCGCCAGCGTCACCCTCCACGACGGGGACCGCATCCGGATCTGCAACCACGAGTTCGTCTTCGAAGTGCAGCCGCGCGAGGCATAGCCGTAGTTTGCTGTGTGACGACCGATCCGCGGCATTAGGGTGTGTTTCGCCGGGTACGCACGTGGAGGAGCAACCGCGATATTCGCTTTTCGCCGACCAAGCGGCGCTGGACGCGCACTTCAGCGACGCCATCGCGCAGAACTCGGAGGTGGTGAGGTGCCCGGGCAGCGACGTCGACTCCCCTTCCGCCTGGAGCTACACCGACACCCCCGACCAGAAGGCCGGTCAGGTCGCATGCGGGACCTTCGAAGGCAACCCCGACGTGACGTGGACGAAGGACGAAGACCTGCTGCTGGCCGACGCACAAGGGTCGAACCTCGACGAGCTGCACCAGTGGTGGAACGACATCGGCTGACCAACCGCCTGATCGGCCTGGCCGCACTGGCCACTTCCGGCACCGACCCGGGGTCCCCGCACTCCCTTTTCAGGGCGTATGTTTTTTTCGACCGCGCAGGGCAGCGAAGGGACATGAGATGCCGAACAAGGTTTTCGTCGTCGGAGTCGGGATGACGAAGTTCGAGAAGCCGGGCCGCCGCGAGGGTTGGGACTATCCCGACATGGCGCGCGAATCGGGCACCAAGGCGCTCGAGGACGCGGGCATCGACTACTCCGAGGTGGAGCAGGGCTTCGTCGGCTACGTCGCAGGCGACTCGACGTCGGGCAACCGGGCGCTCTACGAGCTCGGCATGACCGGCATTCCGATCGCCAACGTCAACAACAACTGTTCGACGGGCTCGACGGCGCTTTTCCTTGCGGCACAGACGATCCGCGGCGGGCTGGCCGACTGCGCGATCGCGCTGGGCTTCGAGAAGATGCAGCCCGGTCCGCTGCAGGGCGGCGCCGAGGACCGCGAGTCGCCGATGGGCAAGCACGTCAAGGCGATGGCCGAGATCGACGAGTTCGCATTCCCCGTCGCACCGTGGATGTTCGGCGCCGCCGGCCGCGAGCACATGCGCGAGTACGGCACCACCGCAGAGCATTTCGCCAAGATCGGCTACAAGAACCACAAGCACTCGGTGAACAATCCGTACGCCCAGTTCCAGGACGAGTACACCCTCGACGACATTCTCGCGGCGAAGATGATCTCCGATCCGCTGACCAAGCTGCAGTGTTCACCCACCTCCGACGGGTCGGGCGCGGCGATCGTGGCCAGTGAGGCGTTCGTCGACAAGCACGGGCTGGCGGCCCAGGCCGTCGAGATCGTCGGCCAGGCGATGACGACCGACTTCAACAGCACCTTCGACGGCAGTGCCAAGAACCTGATCGGCTACGACATGAATGTCCAGGCCGCACAGAAGGTTTACGACCAGTCGGGCCTCGGTCCGTCCGACTTCCAGGTGATCGAGCTGCACGACTGCTTCTCCGCCAACGAACTGCTGCTGTACGAGGCGCTCGGCCTGTGCGGCGAGGGTGAGGCCCCCAAGCTGATCGACAACAACGACACCACCTACGGCGGTCGCTGGGTGGTCAATCCGTCCGGCGGCCTCATCTCCAAGGGCCATCCGCTCGGGGCGACCGGCCTTGCGCAGTGCGCCGAGCTGACGTGGCAGTTGCGCGGAGCCGCCGACAAGCGACAGGTCGACAACGTGACCGCTGCGCTGCAGCACAACATCGGCCTCGGCGGCGCCGCTGTGGTGACCGCCTACCAGCGAGCGGAGCGCTGATCTCTCTCTAGTGCGCCGGTACGCCGGTGTATTCGGGGTTCGGCGGCACCGACAACGCGATCCCGATCCGGTTCGTCGCGCTGCTGACGACCGGTCGCACCCAACACTTTCGCGAACGCAGATTCAAACCCCGCGGCGAACGAGGGTGCGTCAGTCGCGGTGCTCGATGACCTCGTAGACGTTCTCGGCGTAGCGGGCCCTGATGGTCTTCTTGTCGAACTTGCCGACACTGGTGAGCGGGACCTCCTCGATGAAGGCCCACCGCTCGGGTAGCCACCAGCGAACGACTTTGTCGCCCAGGAACTCCCGCAACTCACGTACGCAGACCTCGGCGCCTTCGGTGACGACGACGACCGCCAGCGGCCGCTCCTGCCAGCGCTCGTCGGGCACCGCGACCACCGCGGCCTCGCTCACCGCGGGATGGCCCATCAAGTGGTTCTCCAGCTCCACCGACGAAATCCACTCACCGCCCGACTTGATGACGTCCTTGGCGCGGTCGGTGAGCGTGACGAAGCCCAGCGGATCGATGCGGCCGACGTCGCCGGTGTGCAACCAGCCGCCGTCGAATTTCGACTGCGTCGTGGTTGCGGTAGTAGGCGCCGGTGATCCACGGGCCGCGCACCTGCACCTCGCCGACCGCCTTGCCGTCGTGTGGCAGCGGATTGCCGTCGTCGTCGACGATCCGCGCCTCCACGCCACAGACCGCCTGCCCCTGCGTGGACCGCTGCGCCCAGTGCTCGTCCTCCGGTACGTCAGGCATCGGCCGCGCCAGCGTCGCCAGCGGCGAGGTCTCCGTCATGCCCCATGCCTGCATGATCCGAACGCCGTGGTCCTCCTCGAAGGCCTTCATCAGCGACGTCGGCACCGCCGACCCGCCGCAGGTCACCAAGCGCAGCGACGAGATGTCGTGGCCGGGAGCGTCTTGCAGACAATGCAATACGTCGTTCCAGATCGTCGGGACCGCCGCGGCCACCGTCGGGCGCTGCGTCTCGATCAGGTCGATCAGCGATTTCGAGTCGAGGAACCGGTCCGTCATCACCAGGTCGGCGCCCGCCATCAGGGCGCCGTAGGGCATCCCCCACGCGTTGGCGTGAAACATCGGCACGACGGGAAGCACCTTGTCGGTGGCGCACAGGCCGACCGCGTTGGCGGTGTTGGTCATCATGGCATGCAGATAGCTCGAACGATGGCTGTAGACAACGCCTTTCGGATTCCCTGTGGTTCCGCTGGTGTAGCACATCGCGGCCGCTGACGTCTCGTCGATCTCCGGCCAGTCGAACTCGGGTGACTCCTGCGCCAGGACGTCGTCGTAGCGGAGCACGGTCTTGCCCGACCCCGCCAGCGCGTCGATGTCGCCGTCGCCGACCGCGATCACGGTGTGCACGGTGTCGAGCATGGGCAGCACGGGTGCCAGCTGGGCGGCCACCGACAGGTCGGCGATGATGACCTGGTCTTCGGCCTCGTTGGCGATGATAGGCGATCTGCTCAGCCGAGAGCCGGATGTTGAGCGTGTGCAGCACAGCGCCCATCGACCGGGATGGCCAGATACGCCGTCAGGTGTTCGGCGTTGTTCCACATGAAGGTCGCCACCCGCTGGTCACCGGTGATGCCCATGCGCCGCAACGCATTCGCCAGTCTCGCCGCCTGCTCCCCGACTTCGCGGTAGGTCGTCTGCCGGTAGCCATCCCCCGTAGCGGTGGTGACAGTGCGGTCACCGTGCACGCCGCATGCGTATCGCATGATGGTGGTAATGGTCAGCGGGTAGTTCTGCATCGTGCTGTCCATGGACGCGATGCTAACCCGCTGCTACAGAGACGTCGGCGATTCCGTCCGATGGCCCTTTGCGCGGCGACGCCACGCCCGCAACCAGCGCGGACGGCGCCGAACCTCCGGCCGCGGCACCCGGCATACGGTGCGCAGCCGGTCCATTTCGACGTGGTCGGGCGGCTCGATGCCGACGGTGTCGACGGGCCCGTCCTCCAGCGCGTGCAGCGGGGAGTCGGCGGTCAGCAGGGCGTGCTGCCAGCCCCTGCCCTCGACGCCGTACACGCGCGCGGCGTCGCGCAGCGCGTCGCCCAGTTCGGCGGCCAGCAGTTGGCGCATCATGTCTGCGCCGTGCCGCGGGTTGGCCAGCATCCACGAGTGGTAGGCACCGGGCACCCGGTAAAGCGTGCCGTCGGCACGGTCGGCCATGTCGTGCGCGCTCTCGAAGGGCACCACCAGGTCGTTCTCGCCGTGCACGACGATGGTCGGCACGCTGTGCTCGCGCATCGCCTCCAGCATCGGGGTGTAGTCGCCGGAGGCGATGATGGCGCGGACCGCACCCGGCAGCCCAAGCGGGGTCCGCACGTTGCGGGCCAGGGCGGCGGCCATCTGGCGCATGTACCGCTTGCGCTCGAGCGCAGGCAGCCGGCGCGGATCACCGGGCGCGTCGTAGGCGGCGTTCAAGACCGCCCGCGCCGCGCGGCGGGGCGACCGAACCGGTGTCCGGATGGACTCGTCGAACGGCGTGCCTGCGGCGGCGTTCAACAGCACCGCCGCCAGCACCCGCTCGGGCGCCACCGCGGCCAGTTGGATGATCATGCGGCCGCCCATCGAGTGCCCCATGAAAACGGCCTTGCGTACACCGAGTGCGTCGAGCGCACGCAGCGTCAGGTCGACCCGATGGCTCAAGTCGGCCGAGTTGCGGGGCAGGTTCGGGGTGACGCCGTGGCCCGCCGCGTCCAGGGCGACGACGAGGAACCCCATCCCGGCCAACCGGCTCAGGAATCGCACATAGGCCCGCCCACTCAGCGCAATGCCGTGCAGGAAGACCAGCGGTACCCCTTGGCCGCCGATGGTCAGGCCGACCTTGTGCCCGTCGTCGAGTGTCATGACGTGGTGGGACAGCCTGACCCGGGTAGCCGTGGCCGGTTGGCGGGCTACCGATGTCTGACTCACTTGATCATGGTTAACCACGCGAGCGAGCGAAGGCCAACTCCACCGGTGTGGGGTTGGTTACGGTTGCGCCCGTCTGCGATGAACCTCACGAAGTGCGCATTCGTCGTATCCAAGGACGGACGCCTTCTACGCCGGAAACGAAATGAGTGTCCACGGCGATGTATTTGGAGGATCATTGACCTCAACAAGCGACGAGAGGTGCGGTCATGCGCAACAAGTGGACGCTCGCAGTGGCGGCCATCGGTGTGTCTGCTGCGCTCGTCGCGCCGGCAGGGCTGGCGTCGGCCGACGATCGTAACGCGCAACAGGTGATCAGCGACCTGCAGAGTCAGGGCTACACGGTCAACATCGACCGGGTCGGCACCGCGCCGATGAGCGAATGCACCGTCACCAATGTCCGCAACCCTCAGTCGGTCCAGCAGTGGGTGCCCTACATCGGCCCCGGCCGCAACGGCTTCGGCGGTGACCGCGCGCTGGTGCTCCAAACGATCAGCCAGTCGATTTCGGTGACACTCGACTGCAACAAGCACTGACACTTAGACATTCACCGACAGAGAAGGCCCAGCCGGGTGCGGTACCGGCCGGGCCTTCTTCGTCGTATGCGGGCCCTATGCCGGCGCAGGGACACGCTCCTGTTCCGGTTCTTCGGCGCGTGAGGCGTGGTCGTCGTCGACCATGGTCAGTTCGTCGAACGGATCGTCGCCCCGCAGCACCGCGTTGACCTTGTCCTTGTCGATGGTCTTGGTCCACGACCCGACCAGCACCGTCGCGACGGCGTTGCCGGAGAAGTTGGTCACCGCGCGGGCCTCGGACATGAACCGGTCGATGCCGACGATCAGGCCGACGCCGTCCAGCAGGTCGGGCCGGTGGCTCTGCAGGCCGCCCGCCAGCGTGGCCAGACCGGCGCCGGTCACACCGGCCGCGCCCTTGGAGGCGACGATCATGAACACCAGCAGGCCGATCTGCTCGGCCGACCGAAAGCGGGCTGCCCAGCGCGTCGGCGATGAACAGCGACGCCATCGTCAGGTAGATCGCGGTGCCGTCGAGGTTGAACGAGTAGCCGGTCGGGACGACGACACCGACGGTGCTGCGGTCGACGCCCAGGTGCTCCATCTTGGCGATCAGCCGCGGCAGCGCGGACTCCGACGACGACGTCGAGAAGATCAGCAGGTACTCGCGGGCCAGGTAGCGCACCAGCTTGAAGATCGACACCCCGGCCACCACGCGCAGGATCGAGCCGAGCACGCCGAATACGAACAGCACGCAGGTGATGTAGAAGCCGAGCATCAGCGTCAGCAGTTGCGTCACCGCGGTCCAGCCGGTCTGCCCGACGACGTTGGCGATCGCACCGAACGCGCCGATCGGCGCCAGCCACAGGATCATCACGAGGATCTTGAACACGAGCTTCTGCAGGTGCTCGATGCCGCGCAGGATCGGCTCCCCCGAGGTGCCCATGGCCTGCAGCGCGAATCCGACGAGCAGCGCGACGAAAAGTGCTTGCAGCACATTGCCTTCCGGTCAGCGCCGACAACAGGGTGTCGGGGATGATGTGCTGCACGAAGTCCATCAGGCCGCCCGACTCGTGCGCCTTCTCGGCCAGCTCGGCGCCCTTTCCTGCGGCGCTCTCCGACAGGTGCATACCGCTGCCGGGATGGATGAGGTTGCCGACGACGAGGCCGATCGCGAGCGCGAAGGTCGACATCACCAGGAAGTAGACGAAGGCAAGGCCGCCGACCTTGCCGACGGTGGCGGCCTTACGGACCGAACCGATGCCGAGCACGATCGTGCAGAAGATGACCGGCGCGATCATCATCTTGATCAGCGCGACGAACATGGTGCCGAGGACGCCGACGCTCTTGCCGACGTCGGGGGCGAGGATCCCGACCGCGATGCCGACCAGCACCGCGGCGATGACGGCGATGTAGAGCCAATGGGTGCGGTCCTTGCGGCGCGGCGGATCCGGCGGATCGGCTACCTGTTGCTGGCGGTCGATGACTGTCATGTGCGGGCTACCTCCAGGTCGACATCGAATGTGATGTGCAAGTAGGTTCTGCCAGTAGGTGAGCCAGGTCACGTTTTAGTTCATTACGTTCAGATTTGCGCTGTAGTCCTGTTGCCGATCAGACGGTTGTAGTCACGCCGACGTAAGACAGCACGACGTCGGATTGATCGGTCGATCGCGTCAACGTCGCATAGGAGCGGATAAAAGACTGGCCGACGCATCCGTCGATCTTGACGTGAAATTTGCTGATCATGATCCAAGGGTTGGGGCCCTTGAATTCTTTCTTGTCGACCGGCACGACTATCACGATGCCCGGCTTGAGGCCGACGGTGATCACGCCGTTGACCGGCGTCGAGACGACCGGGAGGACGGTCGTTGGGAAAGCGCCCAACGGTCCTGATGCGCCGAGCGACGGCGTTATGCCGGCACCACCGGCCATCGTCACGCCGTTGGATGTGCTCATGTCGATTCCGCAGCCGATCTCGTAGCCGGCCTCGAGTACTCCCCGAGGCTCTTCAGGTCCATTGAGCAAACCTGTGAATGTGCCGCTCGCAAGATATTCGCGAGAGGAGAGGGCGGTAGTCAGCGGCGGCACGGGAGTCTGCATTTCGTCCTTGGCGCCAAGCGCCAGGGTCCAGCCGTCGGGTGTGTTCACGGTTGCCGGAGTACCCGACGGCACTAGTCCGTCGGCCGGTGGCGCGGCATCCGGAGGGGCGGGGGCAGGGACTGGATCAGCACTTGCCGAAGATGCGAGACCCGCCGAGATGACAAGGCAAGCCGCGAAGACCGCAGCGCGGCGGAATACCACGAGTAGCGGCTTCACGGCCGATACCGTAAGCCCTTCGTGATTCAGACCAGAGTCACCCCTTGCCTGCGAAATCTGAGTCGTTGTGCGTTTGTAACTGATATGCGACATCGGAGTCGTCCCCGAATTCGGCGGCGGCATATCCTGGACGTAGCCACGAATGCTGGGTAGACGCCACAAGGGGGCGACGATGAAGCTCCACAAGTGTGTTCTGAGGCTATTGGCCGGCGCGATAGGCGTCATAGCCGTTGCGGGGGCCACCGGCCTGGCCGCGGCGCAGCCAGATCCTTCGCCGCCGGTGCCGTCGCTCATTGATCAATTGGTGACTTTGACTCCTTCACTGTCGGTGAATCCGACTGATGACGGCAGTGAATCCACCCCGTCGGGCGGCTTCGGAATGATTTGTCAGAATCTATGGATCCGATGCCGGTAGAAACCCTCTCTGGGCGTTGTTGGCGGCGGCGCTAAACCTTTCGACTTACAGAACCGCTTATTTCGTTCAGCGAGGATGCGACATGTCGGACGACGACGTGGACGGCTCGACTGGCGAGGTCGTAGCCCACGGCGGCCGCAAGCTCGCGTATCTCGAAGCCGGCGATCCGGACGGCCCGCTCGTTCTGCACAATCACGGCGGACCCAGCAGCAGGCTCGAGGCGCGGCTGCTGGCGGACGCGGCATCGACGAACAAGCTGCGCCTCGTCTGCGTGGACCGACCCGGCATGGGACAGTCCAGCCCCCAGAAGGCTCGTTCCTACACCGGCTGGGCCGACGACTTGACAAAGGTCGCCGACGCACTGGGATACCGGGAATTCGGAGTGACGGGTTGGTCGGAGGGCGGCCCGTGGGCGCTGGCGGCGGCCGCCTACATCGATCCCACCCGGCTGCGTCACGTCAGCAGCATCGCCCCGGGAAGCTACGGGGCGTTCGGGGATAACTCAGCGGCGCTATACCTTTCGAAGATCGACGCGCTGGGCGGATCCCTAGCGCTTCATTTCAAGCCCGGCTTCCGCCTCATGTACGCCTCACTTGGCCTGACCGCCAAGCACTTCCGCAAGGGCTTCGTGAAGCAGATTCGCAACAGCGTCAGCGACTATGACCGGCAGATCCTGCTGGACCCGGACGTGGCGACTGGCTTCGCCGACTCATGCGCCGAATGCTTCGCGCACGGTTCCGACGGCTTGGCCCGCGATGCCGAACTCCTCTATCGGCGTTGGGCTTTCGATGTCGCAGAGATCGAGCGGCCGGTGCACATGTGGCAGGGACTGGACGATCGTCTGGTACCCGATCCCATCAACAAGGCTGTTGCCGATGCGATGCCCGGCGCGGTGTGGCATCCCGTCGAGGGAGCGGGCCATTTCGTGGCCGTCGGTTCCGGAGACGAGATATTCAGCGTCGCAGCCAACGAATTGGGCGCGTCTTGACCAGATGGTGGCCCCGGTCGTTGGCCGGACAGGCGATCGCACTGCAGATTCTGGTGATCGCGATCGTTGTGCTGGCGGGCAGTGCGCTGGCGCTGGTGGATGCCCGCCGCGACGCTGACGCCGCAGCGCGCCAGCAGGTCGTCGCGCATCGCCACCGCACTGGCCGACTCACCGTCGACGGCCGCGGCGATCGAATCCGGAAGGGCCACCGAGATTCTGCAGCCTGTTACCGAGGCTGTGCGGACCAACACCGACATCGCGTTCATCACGATCATGTCGCCCGACGGGACGCGCTTCACCCACACCGATCCGCACCAGATCGGCGGCCACTACCTCGGCACCATCGAGCCTGCGCTGCGCGGCGAGACGTTCACCGAGGTGTACACGGGCACGCTCGGCCCCTCGGTGCGCGACCATCGTGCCCGTACGCAACGGGTCCGGAAAGATCGTCGGGCTGGTGTCGGCGGGCATCACCCAGCAGACCCTCGCGCAGCGCTGGCGATCCCAGTGGCCGACCATCGCGGCGGTAAGCCTTGGGGCGCTGGCGATTTCGTTGGTCGGAGTATGGGCGATCCGGCGGCGGCTGCTGCGGCAGACCCACGGGCTGCGCCCCGACGAGCTTCGGGTGATGTACGAACACCACGACGCGATCCTGCATTCGGTGTCCGAAGGGCTGGTCGTGCTCGACCGCAACGGGGTGGCACTGGTCAACGACGAGGCGCGGCGGCTGCTCGGCCTGCCGCCTG
Organism: uncultured Actinomycetota bacterium; assembly: GCA_963813275.1. Lineage (GTDB taxonomy): Bacteria > Actinomycetota > Actinomycetes > Mycobacteriales > Mycobacteriaceae > Mycobacterium. The sequence continues at coordinate 3,786,411 of CAWEYH010000014.1, forward strand.
GCCCCGTCGCCCGGTCCGATCTGCCCGAGTTCCTGCGCACCTACAACCCCGGCGCGCGCGACGAGGTGCATGTCACCGACGATCGGGTGCTCGTGGTCAACCGGTCGCCGGTCGACAACCGATCGCAGGACTCCGAAGTCGTCACGATCCGTGACCGCACCGAACTGCAGGGCGCGCTGGGTGAGCTCAGCTCGTTGCAGGTGCTGACGGATTCGCTGCGCTCGCAGGCGCACGAGGCCGCCAACAAGTTGCACACGGTGATCACCATGGTCGAGATGGGTCGTGCCGACGAGGCGGTCAAGTTCGCGACCGAACGAGCTCGAGCTGTCCCAGCGACTGGTCGACCGGCTCTCCAACGATGTCGGCGAACCCGCGCTCGTCGCACTGCTTCTCGGCAAGACGGCGCAGGCCGACGAACGCGGAATCGAGTTGTCCGTCACCGAGGACACCCATCTGCCGTCCAACTCCGACGACGTGCCGCTGTCGGGGCAGGAGATGGTCACCGTGCTGGGCAACCTGATCGACAACGCGATGGACGCCTGCGATCGCGACGAATCCGTGGGTCGAGGTCACCGTCAGCCAGGACGATAACACGCTGCTGATCCGGGTGGCCGACAGCGGGTCCGGCATGGACGCCGCCACCTTCGAAAAGGCCATGCAGCGCGGCTATTCGACGAAGTCCGGCGCCGACGACCGAACAACACGGCCTCGGGCTGGCGCTTGTCGCGCAGGTCGTCAAGCGGCACAACGGCACGCTGACCGCGGACGTGACGTACGGGTCGGTGGTGACGGTGACGGTGAGCGACGCATGATCAGCGTGCTGATCGTCGAGGACGAGCCCTTGATCGCCGAGGCGCATCAGGCGTATCTGCAACGGCTGGACGGGTTTTCGGTGGCGGCCGTCGCGCACACCGCCCGGGACGCGATGCGCGCCGCCGCCGAGGCCGCAGCGAGCGAGACGCCGATCGACTTGGTGCTGCTCGATATCGGGCTGCCCGACGCCAGCGGCATCGCGCTGGCATCGGGCCTGTCGGGTCTGCGGCCCGCGCCGGACATCATCGCGATCACATCCGAGCGCGACCTGGAGATGGTGCGCGCCGCGGTCGGCCACGGTGCGCTGGCGTACCTGCTCAAGCCGTTCACGTTCGCGGCGTTCCGGGACCGGCTCGAGCGCTACCAGCGCTACCGCGACGCCCTGCCCGCGGGCACCGACGCGGCGAGCCAGGCCGAGGTCGACCGGGCGCTCGCCGAACTGCGGATCAGCACCGACGGTCCGCGGCCCCCAAGGGCGCGGCGGCGGGCACCAACGACGAGATCGCCCGAGCGGTACGGGATTCCGCCGACGGAATCACCGCCGACGCGGTGGCCAAGCAGGTCGGAGTCTCGCGGGTGACGGCGTGGCGCTACCTCGAGCGGCTCGCCGACGAAGGCACCGTCACCCGGCACACCGACTACGGCAAGGCCGGCCGACCGAAGACCCGCTACCAGTGGCGCTGAGAGACTAGACGCCCGCGGGCTCCAGCTCGCGAAGCTCCGGCGCGGTGGCTGACGTCCACGATCATCAACTCGGTCTCGAGCTCGCTCACGTCGGACGCGACGGACATGACCGTGACGGTGCCGTCGTGATCTGCCGATGTACAGCCGACTGCTGTCCGGGCTGACCGCGACGCATGACGGTTCGGCGGTGACGGTAAGCGTGTCGACGACCGAGTTCGTCTCGGTGCACAGCACGGCGACGTGCTCGTAGTCGGCGATGTAGACACGGGCGCCGTCGCGGCTCACGGCCATCTGCATGGGCGCTCCGCCGATACCGACCTTGGCGGTGATCTCGTTGATCGCGGTGTCGATGATGTCGATCGAACCGCCCCAATGCGTGTCGAAGATGGCGACGTACGCCAGCGAGCCGTCGTAGCTCAGCGCGACGTCGCGGATCGGCGACGCAACCGGGATGTCGCGGATCACCCGCTCCTCGGCGACGTCGACCACCAGCAGCTTGCCGCTGGTCGGCGTCGGAGGTGGCGACGTAGACGATGCGGCCATTGGGGCTGACCTGCACCGCGTCGATGGTGCGCCCGACGCCCTCAGCGATGTTGATCGCGTTGACACGGCCGAACGTGTTGACGACCGCAAGGCCGACGCGGTCCCGCTCGACCAGGCCGACGAAGACTCGCGTGCCGTCCGGGCTGACCGCGACGTCGGTGGCGGTGCCTGCGATCGCGTGAGCGGCGATGACGCGCTTGGTCCTGGTGTCGATGACCGTGACGGAGTCATGGCTCTGCGTAGAGGTCGTCACGTATGCGCGTCGCTCGGTCGCGGTGACGAAGAGCGGCCCTCCGGGAACTCCGACGGCGGTGTCCGTGGTCATGGTGTCGGCGTCGATGACCGAGACACTGTCGTCGCCGTAGTGGGTCGCGACGACCGTGCTGCCGTCGGTGCTGACGGCCAGGCCGGCGATCGCGCCGCGCGGGATGTCGATGGTGCCGAGCACCTCGAAGTCCGGTTCGACGACCGTGGCCTCAGTTACGTCCGCGGGGACGGTGTTCTTATGCATGAGGTATTTGCCCTGTTCGTCGGTTGCTTGTGCCGGTTATGGCTAAGTCCGGCGGGTAGCCAAGTCCGACTGCGCTCTTGCGGCGCAGATCCTCGTCGAGTGTAGCGACGGAAATTCGCGCGCAGCGAATCATTGTCGGCCGATTGTGGCAACTCCCCGCCTGAACCTCAGGCGTCGCTTAGAAAACTATTCGTTATGCATTCGTTACCCCATCTGAGCAAGGCGCTAAGCTGCTTTGACATGCGTATTCGTCGCAACGGCAAGCATCGTTAACCAATGTGGCCAATGGGGTCAACAACAAACTCTTAGTTTTGGACCTCAAAGTGAGTTGCAAATCACATGGTGTCGCGCCAGCAAACTCGTGTCGGGTCCCCTCCGTGTGACCGGTCACACTGCATGGCCGCTGGCCGGTGCGTCACAGGCTGCCGGACGTCGGGTTACGGACGTTCGCTGGGAGCGGGAGACCATGCGAACAAATCTCCGGATTCGGGTCACTACCAGGCGTTCGTCGGTGAAGTATTCACGTTGCGGACCGCATCCACCGAGAGGAAACACATGACCCGCCGTCTTGGCATTCTCGCCGTCCTGATTCTGGTGTTGGCCGGCTGTCACCGCGGTGCCGCGCCGCAGGCCACACAGGAATCGAGCGCTTCGGCGACACCCACGTCCGCTGCGCAGAACCCCCAGGGAGCCGGCGGCAACTTTCCCGACCCCTGCACGCTGTTGAGCGACGCCGAGGTCACCCAGCTCACCGGCCGCGACATCACCCAGATCGACAAGGATGGCGCGGACGCGACCGCGCCGACCCGTTACTGCCAATGGCAGCAGTCGTCAGGCCAGCTCGCCGTGTTTCTATCGCATACGACAAGCGGTGATTTCAAGGTCGCGCAGGCAGACGCCCCGTCGATACCCGGGGTCGGCGAGGACGCCTACTCGAAAGACGGGCATCTTTATGTGCTCGTCGGCACCACCCAACTCGACGTGTATGCGCGGGGCGGCGACGAGGCGCAGAGCCAGGCCGAGGCGGAAAAGGTAGCCGGCGTGCTCGTCCCGAAGATGCAGGCCTTCTCCTGATCACTGGTTGTTCATGTGGCGCATGTGAATTCTGCGACTCATTTTGTTTGCTCGCAACTAAATGCCGAAATCCAGAGCCGGCACATATTGACGGGTAGACGCCCCGAACGGCCGTGGCTTTCGCTAGTTTCGGCGTCGTGGCCGATCTGACGAACCGTCGAATCCTGCTGCGCCGTCGCCCCGAGGGACTCGTCAAGCCCGACGACACCGAGTTGGTCAGCTCACCTGCACCAGAGCCCGCCGAGGGTGAGGCGCTGCTCCGCACCACGTACGTGGGCATCGACGCCGCGGCGCGGACGTGGCTCGACGACCAGCCGGGCTACCTCCCCCCTGTGCAACTCGGCGAGGTCATCCGTGCGGCCGGGATCGGAGAGGTGGTGGCATCGCGGTGCGACGCGTACGCCGTCGGCGACGTCGTCACCACGCTGACCGGCTTCCAGGACTACGTGATCATCCGCGACGACATATTCGCGACTCCTGTCATCGGGTACACCGACCAGCTTGCGGTCATGTCGATCTACGGCCCGACCGGTGCCACAGCGTATTTCGGGATGACCGGTGTCGGCAGGCCGCAGCCCGGGGAGACCGTCGTCGTGTCAGCGGCAGCAGGCGCGACCGGGTCGGTGGCGGGGCAGATCGCAAGGATCGCGGGCGCCCGGGTCGTAGGCATTGCCGGCGGACCGGAAAAGTGCCGGGCGGTGGTCGAAGACTTCGGTTTCGACGCGTGCATCGACTACAAGGCGGGCAACCTGCGCGCCGCACTCAAGGAGCACTGTCCGCGCGGAGTCGACGTGTACTTCGACAACGTGGGCGGCCCGATTCTCGATGCGGTGCTGGGCCGCCTCGCGCCGAAGGCCAGGGTCGTGCTGTGCGGCGTCATCTCGAGCTATCTGACAGGCGAACATCCGGGACCCGCGAACTACGTGAACCTGCTGTCGAAGACCGCGACGATGCAGGGATTCAACGCACTCGATGAGTGGGGACGTTTCGACGAAGCGTTCACGGCCCTCAGCGGCTGGGAACAGGAGGGCCTACTCGCCCATCGAGAGACGGTGTTCGACGGGCTCGAGTCGTGTGTCGATGCCCTCAACGGGCTGTTCACCGGGGCCAACATCGGCAAGATGCTCGTGAAGGTCAGCGAACCGACGCCCGTGTAGTTGCTACGAAGCCTGGTCGTCGGCCATGAGCAGTGATTCGCTGGGCGGCAATACCTTCAGCCGCAATGCGGCAGCGGTTGCGGGCCCGACGATGCCGTCCACCTTCAGGCCGGGCGTGCTGCGCTGGAAGGCTCTGACCGCGGCCTCCGTCTCGGGTCCGAAGTCGCCGTCGACCGTGATACCCAGTTGTCGTTGAAGCGCAGCCACCTGTGGCCCCTCCGATCCGCGGAAAAGCAGGACATCGGCGAACACACCGACCGGGACAGGCGGGCGCGGCGTCGGGGCCTGCGCGGGCCGGCACCGATGCGGGCCTGGATGTCGGCGCGCAAGATTTCCATGTCGATGGCCCCCGGGTCCCATTTCCCTTGTGCGCGACCGGCATACTCCTTGTGCCCGATCGTGCGCGCGGATGTCTGCGACAGCCGGCGATTGATGGCCGCGCAGCAATTCACCAGGGCGAAATACTGCGCGTCGGGCCAGTTCGTCCTGTGTGGTGCGGTCGGACTTGTACCGCTTGGCGCATTCGATTCCGATCATGTGCCAGTTGCCCATGTTGGTCGGCAGCCACGGATACATGCCGACGCCTGCGTGCCAGGCGACACCGACAGCCACCACGGTCACCGTGCCGTCGCGCGCGATGTGCAACTGCGACAGCGGACCCGCCAGATCCGGGCGCCCGTTGGCGATCGACGCTGCGGTGGCAGTGTCCGACCCGGTGTGGTGCACCATCACCCCTCGGATGTCTTTGAATTCGCCGTGCCCGCGGTTCTGCCAACCCGGATATTCCACGAGGTGGACGCCTTCGGCCCGCAGCACGTCAGCGATCCAAACCGGGTCACCTGTCCAAATCTTCGTCGACGCCATGTCCCGGATCGTACGGAGGATTCCCGACACGTGCGGCCGTCCATGCCGGTTGCGAAATCAGTTCTGCGACAACATGTTTGCGGAAATAAAGCGTAGTTGACGAACGTCGACCGGTAAGACCCAGCGCAGTCTGCGACGGACGCAACGGCGCGCAGTAGAAGCTACCGGCTATCTCTTAGCTGCTACGAGGGTTGCTGCGCGCCGAGGACCCGGAGCAGGTCGGGCTTCATGTCCTGCAGCTGCGATCCCCAATAGCCCCAGCTGTGGGTGCCGTCATCCGGGAAATTGAACTTCGCGTTGCGCCCGCCTGCCGCGATGTACTGCTTCTGGAATTCCTTGTTCGTCGACAGCGTGATGGACTCCAGATACTGGGCACTGAACTGGGTGCCGAAGTTGCCGTCGTTGGCATCCAGATCCGACAGCGCCCCGTTGCCGCAGTAGACCCACACCGCGGTGTTATTGGCCGCCAACCTGGCGACGTTGACCATCGGATCGTTGCGGCGCCATGCCGGATCGCTCGTCGGTCCCCACATGTTGGAAGCGTTGTAGCCGCCCGCATCCTTCATCGAGATACCGATCAGGGTCGGCCACAGGCCATTTGACGGATTGAGGAATCCTGACAGCGATGCGGCGAAGATGAACTGCGCGGGGTGCCAGATGGCGAGCGTCAGTGCGGCGCCGCCCGACATCGACAGTCCGACGACCGCATTGTTGTTCGGATCTTGCTGCTTGTTGGCGGTGAGCCAGGCAGGCAGCTCCTGAGTGAGGAAGGTCTCCCACTTGTATGTCGAGGTGCCCGCGTTACCTACCGCCGGTTGATACCAGTCGGTGTAGAAGCTGGACTGGCCGCCGACGGGCATCACGACCGATATCCCCGATTTGTAGAACCAGTCGAATGCCTCGGTGTTGATGTCCCAGCCGTTTGCATCGTCCGTAGCACGCAGCCCGTCCAGTAGATACACCGAGTGTGGGCCACCGCCCTGGAACTGAACCTTGATGTCACGCCCCATCGAAGGCGACGGGACCTGGAGATATTCCACCGGCAAGCCCTCGCGTGAATACGCGCCGGCCATCGGAGACTGAATCACGATGGCCGTCAAGGACAACACCGCCGCCACTGCGTACGTCAACGCACGAAAGGTTCTGCTGACCAGTCGCTCCGTCACCACCACACCTCATCCCGTCTCGGGCCTGCCTTCGGCAAGTTAACAGCGACAGCGATGAGCTGCCTCGACGGAGCGCGGCACGTGATCGGCTTGTTATCAACAAGTTCCACGATCGTGAGGTCGATCAGCGAGAGCAGTCCAGCGACACCGTGATCGTCCGTTCGACCACGACGGGGATGGAATCGCGGTCGCCACCACGGCCACGCATGCCGAGCAATAAGACTGACAACGTCGGCGCCTATGCGCGAGATCGCTCACAGGGCTGTGGACCGGACGACGACCCTGAATGCAATCTCGGTGCTAGGACGTTGGTGCTTGAGCTGGCAGACTCTCGGCCACTGGGGATCTGCGTCAATCGGGGGGAAGTCGTGAAAACGGTCATCGGATATACGGTCGGTCTAATCGTTGTGAGCCTCACAGCGGGTGGCACCGCGGCGGCCGACGAAGCGCTGGGACCCCCGCAATGACCTCGACGTTCGGCCTCGGCACCGGCCCCATGTACGACGTCGCATCGGACCCGTCCACACACACGGCCTACGTGACCAGCGAGGGCGACGACTCGCTCTACGTCGCTGACTCCAGATCGCGGGTCGCCTCCATCAAGGTGGGACCGGCGCCCAGGTTCGCGGCGGTGGACCCAACCACGCAGACCGCATACGTCACGAGCGGGAACTCCGTGTCCGTCGTCGACATCGGGTCAGGATCGATCACCGGAACCATCGCGGTCGGCAACGACCCCGACGGTATCGAAGTGGATTCGTCAACCCGGATGATCTATGTCGCTAACGCACAGGACAATTCGGTCTCGGTCATCGACGCAGAATCCCGAAAAGTCACCGCGACAATCGAAGTCGGCGTCTCGCCCGACAAGATGGGCGTCGATCCGGCGACCCACCTTCTCTACGTGTCGAACCGGGGCAGCGGCTCGGTCTCGATTGTCGACCCGGCGAAGTCGGCGGTCATCGACACCGTTGCAGTGGGACGAAGTCCGGGTGATGTGGCAATCGACCCGCCGACCCACACTGCCTTCGTCCCCAACGCGGACGACAACTCCGTGTCGGTGCTCGACCTGGCGGCGCGAAGGGTGGTGGAGACGATCGCGGTGGGTGAAGGACCGAGCGCGGCGACGGTCGACTCCGACGCCCACACCGTCTATGTGACGAACTCTGGAAGTGCATCGGTGTCCGTCATCGACTCCCGGCAACGCGTTGTCACCCACTCCGTCGACGTGGGGCAGGTCCGCGGACTGTCGCCGCGGATCCGTCCACGCACACCGCTTGGGTCGTCAACTTCGGCGAGAACTCGATTTCGGTTCTCGAACGCTAGCGATTTTGATCACCGGCTCGCAGTCGACGGGAAAGTTCACCGAACGGGCGATGAAGCACATGGCGTGCGCATCAGCATGCGCACTCGTTGCGGTCGCACGTGTGTTCTCGTCGACGATGGTCACCGTCGGTCGTAGCGTCGCACGGGTGAATTGACCGGCGCCGTCAGCCTCCTCGGTCATCGTGGCCACCGGGTCGTCGACGTACTCGGTGACCACCACACCCGCCCGCGCCGCGATGTCGAGGTACCACAACAGATGACACTGCGACAGCGATGCGAGCAGTAGCTCCTCGGGATTCCACCGCGCCGGGTCACCGAGGAATGCCGGATCTGATGAACCGAGCAGAGCGGGTTTGCCTTCGGCGGTGGTCTCGGTATCGCGGCTGTAGCCGCGGCGACTGGCTGTGCCTTCGCCGGTGTTACCGGTCCAGATGACGCGGACACCGTAGCGGTGCGTGGTCATGAAGAAGGTCCTCCATCACGATCGAGATAGGCGCTACCGTTTTTATAGCACCAACCTAGCTCGGGTGCTACAAAATGTAAAGCAGACTTCTGCTAGCCGGATGCGACGACCGAACTCGCGCTCCAGGGGCCAGCGGCGTATCGCTGTCGCCGCGGAACTCGTCGGGCAGGTCATCGACGACATGCCATGTCGCGGCGAGACGCCCCAACCCGACGCACAGCGCGCAGTGCAGTCCCAGGGCGACGAGTTGGTCCTCGCTGAAATGGCTGCGCAGGTCCTCATACACCGCGTCGTCGATCGCGAGGTGGTCGGTGGCGAACAGGTCGGCGAACCGCAGTGCGGCGCGCTCGGCATCCGTCAGGTCCGGCGCCTCATCGGGTCGCTCGAGTGAGCACACCGCGGCCTCGGTGAGGCCGTCGTCGAGCGCGCTCTGATAGCGGATCGACATGCAGCGAGCGTAATCCTTTCGTCAGAGGTGTTCGCATCGCCTTTGGGTAACCACCGACTATGCCAACCGTTTCACGCACCTTCACTGTGAGTCCGCCCCCGGCCAAAATCGTCGACTATCTCAAGGATTTTGCGAACGCGGAGGAATGGGATCCAGGCACGCAGACATGCACCAGGACGGACAACGGCCCGCTGGGCGAGGGTGCGTCATGGCACAACGTGTCCAAGATCTTCGGGGTTACCGCCGAGCTGACCTACGTGCTGCGCGAACTGTCCGACGACACACTGGTATTCGTCGGCACCAACAAGTCGTCGACGTCGACCGACACGATCACGGTTGCGCCGGACGGCACCGGTTCGAGGCTCACCTACCGCGCTGATCTCGAGATGAACGGGGCCGCGAAGCTGCTGAATCCGGTGATGAAGCTCGTCTTCGAGCAATTGGCCAACGACACGCAGAAGCAGATGGTGACCGTGCTGAACCGGATCAACTAACCGATCCGGCCGGGGTTCGGCGCCGAATACGGTCTGTGGGAATGGACAGAGTTCGACGTAGCTGTGTATTGGTGCTGCCCGGCGGCAAGGTGCACAGCGGCCGCCCGTCGCGACGATGGCAACTCGCCAACCTGCGCATGGCGATATTCGCGCGCGCGCTGCGAAGCCAACTGGGTCCCGATGTCGACGTGATTCGGGTCCGCTATCGGCTGCGCGGGTGGAACAGTCCGGGGTTGGATGCTCTGCGCGACGCCGAAGCCGTTCTTGCCGGCATCCGCGACCGGTTCGAGCCGAAGCGGACTGCGATCGTCGGACATTCGATGGGTGGGCGCGTTGCCGCGCACCTCGCCGCAGGTGGGGATGTCGGCACCGTCGTTGCTTTGGCGCCGTGGTGGGTGGGCGACGATGGCGAGCTGATCCCTACCTCGACCCGACTCCTCGTCGTGCACGGCACCGCCGACACCTGGACCGACCCGCGCGCGTCCCGGTTTCAGGCCGAACGGGCCCGGCAGCGCGGCGTCGAAGCGCAGTGGGTGGGCCTCGACGGAGCGGGTCACTACATGGTCCGGAATTGGCGTGGCTGGCACCGTCTCACCGCCGAGTTCGTCGCAGAGCAACTCGCCGCGGCGAACTCGGATTGACTTGTTTGGTCAGCTGAACTGGGTCTTGGGTCGCGCCAGCTCGACACCGTCGACGATGATCTCGAGTTTCTCGTTGTAGAAGGCCACCATGCCCGCGATCGGGGCGACGGCGGGCAGCGGGTAGTGATAGGTCCATGCCAGGTCCTGATGCACCGAGTCGCCGACCCGGGCGGACCAGTAGCCCGACGTCGTCCCCTTGTACGGACACAGCGTCTGGGTCGAGCTCGGCTCGAGATGCTCGAAGGCTACGTCCGAGGTATCGATGTAATACCTTGTCGGCAAACCGGTTTCGAAAAGCAGCACCGGTGCGACGGTATCGGCGAGCACGGTGCCGTCGAGCTGCACGCGGATGTGGCGGTGCGAGCGCAGCGCATCGACTCGCGCGTAGGGGTTGCGCGGATGGCCGTAGATCGGTTCGTCCTCCTCGAGCCAGCGCAGCCGATCCCACTCGAAGCGCACCAAGCCCGCGACGGGTCCGTCGTCGAACACCCGAGCGGCCTTCTCGTGCGTCTGGCCGGCTCCCACCAGAGAGTGCAGCCGGGAGGTGCCGAACTGCACCTTTTGCGGGTGGTTCTCGTCGCGCAGAAACTCCGTCCGCACGTCGGCGACCGGGATGTAGTACTGCGGGTAGTAGGGCACTTCCCAGACATAGCGCGCCGTCGTGGTGTCGAAGATCAACTCGTGGCCGAGGAAGCCGCGGACCCGTCGAGGCGCCGGCTCGATCCGCCCGCGCGTGGCGGCCATCTGCGGGTAGTCGTGATCATCGCTCATTCAGCCATGATGTCTCGGGAATGCCCCGAGCACATGCGGTGTCGTTGATATCCGGGGATGAACGCACCGGAAGGACGAGTACATGCGAGTTGGAGTGGTGTTCCCGCAGACCGAGCTGGGCGGAGACCCCGGCGCCGTCCGTGCCTACGGCCAATGCGTGGCGGAGTTGGGCTTCACCCACATACTGGCCTACGACCATGTCGTCGGCGCCGACCCGGCTGTGCACACCGCCTGGAACGGGCCATACGACGTGCACACCACGTTTCACGAGCCGTTCGTCATGTACGGCTATCTGGCCGCCGTCACCGAGAAGGTCGAGCTCGTCACCGGCGTCATCATCCTGCCGCAGCGCCAGACCGCCTTGGTCGCCAAACAGGCCGCCGAGGTCGACCTGCTCAGCGGCGGCCGGCTGCGCCTTGGCATTGGCGTCGGCTGGAACGCCGTCGAATACGAGGCTCTCGGTGAGGATTTCGGCAACCGCGGCAAGAGGTCTGCCGAGCAGATCGAATTGTTGCGCCGCCTCTGGACCGAGCAGACGGTGACATTCGACGGCGAGTTTCACAACGTGACCGGCGCGGGACTGGCGCCGATGCCCGTGCAGCAACCGATTCCGGTGTGGATCGGGGCGGCATCCGCCCCGGGTTACAAGAGAGCGGGCCGGTTGGCCGACGGATGGTTTCCGATGATGGGCCCGGGACCCGGGCTCGACGAGGCCCGCGGCGTCGTCGAACGCGCGGCGACCGAGGCAGGCCGGGATCCCGCGGCGATCGGGATGGAGGGCCGGGTGAATTGGAGCGGCGACAGCGACGCAGCCCTCGGGGAGATCAAGCGGTGGGCCGACGCGGGCGCCTCTCACGTATCGGTCAACACGATGGGCGCCGGCCTGAAGACCGTCGACGATCATCTGGCGGCGTTGTCGCAGGTCGCCGCATCGATTTCGGTGAGTTGAGGCGCCATCCGCCGATGGCGCGATTCTGAGAAATCACCGGGTGTTTTATCCAAACCCTTAAACACTTCGGGCATGTGCAACGGCCCAACGTGACAGCATTGGCCTATGGGGAAATTGGGGCTCGCGGGTTCGGTGGGAGCTGCCGCGGCGGCGCTCTCGACGATGTATGCCGTCCCGATGCCGTCCGCTTCCGCGGCGTCGTGCCCCGACGCCGAGGTGATTTTTGCGCGCGGCACCACCGAGTTGCCCGGCGTCGGCCCGACCGGTGACGCGTTCGTCGACTCGCTGCGGTCTCGAATCGGCGCCAAGTCGCTCGGGGTGTATGCGGTCGACTACCCGGCCACCATGGACTTCCCGACCGCCGTCGATGGCATCGCCGATGCACGCGCTCACATCCTCGCCACCACCGCGAACTGTCCGAAGACCAAGATCGTGCTCGGCGGGTTTTCCCAAGGCGCGGCAGTGATGGGCTTCGTCACCGCAAACGCTGTGCCCGACGGGGTTTCGCTGTCGGATGTGCCCGCGCCGATGCCGCCCGAGGTAGCAGACCACGTCGCGGCCGTTGCGCTGTTCGGTAAGCCGTCGACGCGATTCATGAAGGCGATCAACGATCCGTCGATCGTCATCGGCCCACAGTATCTGTCCAAGACCGTCGACCTGTGCGTCGACAATGACCTCGTCTGCGATCCCGCGGGCAAGAGCTTCTCGGTCCACAACCAGTACACAGAGACCGGCACGGTCGACGAGGGAGTGACCTTCGTCGCCAACAAACTCCAGACGAGTTGGGCCGCGGACGAGGCGGCGGCGGCCGCCGCAGCCACTCCGGCACCGCAGGCACCGCAGGCACCGTCGACGCCGGCGCCCTCGCCGCTCTCGGCGGTCGCGGGTTCGTCTCCGTCCACCCACCTTGGTTCTCTGAGTCAGGCACTTCCCGGGCCGCCACCTCTGCCCGGCCCCGCGGTCATACCGCCACAGCCCGTGGCGCCGCTGGCGTGATCTGAACCGCGACAGCGATCATCTCGGTATCGTCAAATTCTCTGTCGCTCATGACATCCCACTTCATTGTCTGCAAGGACGAGGTCTGAGCGGGACGATAAGCCCACAACGGCGATCAGGTGCTTTTTTGGCGGTTCTGTGGACCTAAGTCCCTACGGGGTGGTCTCGTCGCGCGTTAACGTCTCGAAATGGCAATACCCGAAGAGAGCGAGGCCCGCGCGCGGCGACTCGCGGGCCCGAAAGACATCGTCGTGCCGTTCACCAGGGCCCGTCGGTTCTATTCCCAGGCCGAGGACGACGACCGCAATCCCCCGCCGGACGAGCCTCCGGTCGCGCGGCCCACGATCGCTCTCGCCAGACAGGTATTTCACGACGAGATCGTCCTCCTCGGATTCAGGATGTTCCTTCCCGCAAAGGACAAGCAAGCGCTCGAACGAAACAACCGCGAAGTCGTTGCGGCGCTGGACTTCTACGGACAACAAGGGTGGCTGGACAGGCCGGAGGAGTTCTTCGCCTGCCCGCCCCCGCAGACCGACGTCTCGACCCGCACGGTGAGAATCCGCCGACGCGCCTACCGACGCGTGGAGTTTGCCAGTGGGTACCAGCCGCGTCCGGGCGAACCCGGCCGGGAACGGTGGCTTGGCTACACCGAGAACGACCAGGTGCAGGCGCTGGTGCTGCAATATCACGATCCGCGGCCCTGGGTCGTGTGCATACACGGCGCCCTGATGGGAAGGGGCGCCGTCGATCTGAGGCTGTTCCGTGCGCGGCACCTGCACGACGATCTCGGCCTCAACGTCGTGCTACCCGTGCTTCCGCTGCACGGTCCGCGCAAGCATCGCGGTGCGGCCTTTCCGGGCGAGGACGTGCTCGACAACGTGCACGCCGCGGCTCAGGCGGTGTGGGATATCCGACGCCTCATCGCGTGGATACGCACGCAGCAACCCGATTCGCCGATCGGCCTGAACGGCATGTCGCTCGGGGGCTACGTCTCGGCTCTGGTAGCGAGCCTCGAGGACGGGCTCACCTGCGCGGTCCTTGGCGTACCGGTGGCCGATCTCATCGACGTACTCGGACGTCATGCCGGCCTGCGTGAGGACGATCCCCGCCGTCGGACCCTCGCACTTGCCGAGCCCCTTGGCCGGATGGTCTCGCCGCTGTCGCTTCTGCCCCGGGTGCCCATGCGGGGCCGGTTCATCTATGCCGGGGTCGCCGATCGGCTGGTGCACCCACGCGACCAGGTGCTGCGGCTCTGGGAGCTCTGGGGCCGACCCGAGATCGAGTGGTACCAGGGCGGCCACACCGGGTTCTTCCGGTCGCGTCCGGTACAAGACTTCATCGACGACGCGCTCATTCAGTCGGGTCTCGTCGCACCAACCCGGTCCGGCTAACCCGAAAGGTTGAAGTTGCCGCTCGAGCCGTAGATCGCCAGCGAAACGATCAGCGTCACGGATACGACCACGATGAGAGATGTGCGCACCGCGGCACCTGTCGCCACACCGACACCGGCCGGTCCACCCGACGCGTGATAGCCGAAGTATGTGTGTATCAACAGGATTGCCAGCGCCATCAAGACGGCTTGGACGAACGACCACAACAGGTCGATGGGATTCAGGAACGTCGTGAAGTAGTGGTCATACAGTCCCGGCGACTGGCCGAGCAGCATCACGGTCGTGAAACGGCTTGCCATGAACGACAGGATCACGGCAATTGCGTACAACGGCGTGATCGCGACCATCCCGGCGACGAGCCGCGTGCTGACCAGGAATGAAATCGGGCGGATCGCCATGGCTTCCAGCGCATCGATCTCCTGGTTGATCCGCATGGCACCCAGCTGTGCGGTCACGCCGGCGCCGAAGGTGGCAGCCAGACCGATCCCGGCGACGACCGGAGCGGAGATACGAACGTTGATGAAGGCGGCCAGAAAACCCGTCAGAGCCTCGATGCCGATGTCGCCCAGGGAGCTGTAGCCCTGGACCGCGAGTGTCCCTCCTGTCGCCAGCGTCAAGAAGCCGACGATGACGAGCGTTCCGCCTATCATTGCCAAAGTGCCTGCGCCCATGCTGATTTCGGCGATGAGGCGAACGACGTCACGCCGATAGGAGCGCAGTGCGTATGGCACGCCCGCGACGGCCTCGCCGTAGAACATCGCCTGGTCACCGATTCGGCCCAACACCGATATCGGCCGGTCGAGCTCACGGAAGATCCGTGGATTGGCGGCTCGCAGCGTCATGGCAGTCCTCCGCTAGCTGTGCGTCATCTGAATGCCGATTGCAGTGACGACCACGTTCACCACGAAAAGCGCCATGAAGGCGAAGACCACTGTCTCGTTGACGGCGTTGCCCACGGCCTGTGCTCCGCCTCCGGTGATCGTCAACCCGCGGTAACACGCGACCAGGCCGGCGATCACGCCGAACAACGTCGCCTTGACTCCAGATATCAGCAGCTCAGGTATGCCGGTCAAGATGGTGACGCCTGCGGCGAACGCACCGGGACTGACGTCCTGAACGAAAACCGAGAAAACATAGCCGCCCACGATGCCGATGACGCACACGAGGCTGTTCAGCAGGCACGCCACCAACCCCGAGGCGAGCATGCGGGGCGTCACCAGCCGCTGAATGGGATTGATGCCGAGGACTTCCATCGCGTCGATCTCGTCGCGAATCGTGCGCGAGCCCAGATCAGCGCACATTGACGTGGCTCCGGCCCCGGCCACGATCAGGACGGTCACCAACGGACCGACCTGCGTGACCGCGCCGAAGGCCGCGCCCGCGCCACTCAAGTCGGCCGCGCCGAGTTCGCGCAGCAGGATGTTGAGCGTGAAGCTCACCAGAACCGTGAAGGGAATGGCCACCAGCAGAGTGGGCACGAGTGCGACGCGCGCGACGAACCAGGACTGCTCGACGAACTCTCGAAATTGAAAGGGTCGTCGAAAGAGGAACTTGACCGCGTCGGCCGACATCACCAGCAAGCTCCCAACCGCCCGGAGCGACGCCGAGAAGTCGTAGCCGGTCACCGGCACTCCCGCGGGCCAGCGGTCACCCCGCCTGCGGGGACGTGCCTGGCCGTTGACGAGCGAATATCGGGAGATGTTCACGTCAGCTCCGACCCTCCCAGGAGGCGCCCGACCCGGCCAGGTTGCCAGGTCTGGGCGATAACGTCTTAAGTTCCTCCGCCTACCGGCATGTTCAGTAGGGTCGTTCGACCCGGCCGGGTGTGCCTGTGTGCCCCAATCGCCGAGCCCAGCGAACATTCACGCGAGAAATGAGAAGTCTGGAACATCGCTGTGTGATTGCTGTCAGCAAGCGGCTTTTGTCGGTTCCAAATTGTCGAATTCGCTCACACGGGCTGCGGATCAGCGAATAGTCAGCACCTGTACGACCAGCCCGCAGCGACCACCAGCGAACTGAATATGAACGAACTGACAATTGGTGCTCAAGAAAGTGCGGCCGCTGAGGCGCCTGATTGCTCCTACTGGGTGAGTGCAACCCACCCCGGGCTGCGCCCAAGACAAAGGACAGCATCATGACGAGCCACAACACCCCACCACGACGCCTACAGATCAGCGCAGGCGTCATTCTCCTGGCCGGAGCAGGCGTTCTCGGTGTTCCGGCGACTGCCCATGCCGCCGACGCCTATGTCGCCATCTCCGTTGGGGCTGCAAACGACAATCCCCCCATTCGATCGATCGGCGGCATGGGGATCGGACCCGACCTCGACCAAGCCAGAATCGCATCGCTGTCGAACTGTCAGAACAACGGCGGCAATCAGTGCGTCTTCCAGGCCAAGGCCATGAACGGGTGCGCGGCGGCCGCGGCGAGCGACTCAGGAGAGGTCAAGGGGGCGTCGGACATGGCGACGCAACAGGCCGCGGAGACCAATGCCGTGAGCCAGTTGCAGACCACTCAGGGCGCCCACGTGGTCCTGTCGGGTTGCTCGAACGGGGCGGTTCAGCCGCCATCGTCACCGCCGTCGTCACCGCCGCCAGCGCCGCTGCAGGGACCGACGGTCTCGTTCAAGACGATCGTCGGCGGTCGGCAGGCCCACATCACCGACCGCAGCGGCGTTGCGTCGCAATGCACGTACACGACCGACAACTTCAACCGCGGTTTCGCGCTGCCGGCCAACGGCAGCTACGACCTGAAGATCGTTCCTGCGGTTCCGCAATTCAAGAATTGGAACATCACCATCGCCTGCGATAACGGCACGACCACTCAGACCACCGACTACTTCTGAGTTCACGCGGGAGTCGAACCGACGACGAAAGGATCCGTGATGGTTCTACGGGTTTTGGCGATAGCAGCGACAGCACTGTTGTCAGGCGGTCTCGGTATGGCCGGTCTGGGGCTGGGCGCGGGTACGGCGAACGCCGACGGCTGCGAAGTCCCATACGGCTGTTGGTGTCCGGGGAAGCAGCTGCCCGCTACGAGCGGGCCCGTCGATTGGGACATGAGTGTCTGCCACAACTATCACTACTCCCCGATGGGCGGATACGGCGACTTCCTACCGGAGCCCCCCGGCTACTGCTGGAATCCCCTCTCGGACAACTACCCCGGAGACAGGTGCTAAGTAGGTAGAACTGCCCAGCTAGTGTCCAATCAGATTGCAATCTTGGTCGATATCAAGCGATTTCACGATCTGAGCGCACAGGGGCGAGGTCACTCGCGCATCCGATCTGGCGCAAACCGAAGGCTCTCAGGCCGTACAGATGGCTGGCGCGTCTTCGCGCCACCTACGCCGAAATCCAACCCCGCGATGACGATCAGCGAGCGGCGCTCATGTTCGCATCTTTCTTCGGGGAGGCGCAGGCCCGCATGCACACCTTGATCGTTGCGACCATCGCGGTGCTCGTGGCCGGAAACATTTTCCTCATCATTGAGCTGGCTTATCCGCATCTCGGCTTCGGCACGTCGTCGAGCTCGTTGCAGGCCGTGGATGACCTCTTGCGGCACTACTAGCACTGGTGCGGCCGCTTCGCACCATCCGTCGCCCACCGAGCGATTCTGGGCAAGTGCTGTGGCGTTGACCAAACTCACTCTAATAAGGCTGTCCGAGAGGTACTTTCCCTTCAGCCGAATTCCGATGCTGTGTGGAGAGGATCTTTGATGCGAAGCTTGAAACCAGCGGTCGCGGCGGTTTTCGCCGCCTCGGGTGTGGCAGTGGGACTCGCCATGGCACCAGCAGCCCTGGCCGACACCTGCGATCCCACGGCAACCGTGTGCGAGGGCGATGTCCAGACCGACACCTCCTCACCGGTCGCATCCCCGTCGATTTCTGCCGAAGACCAATACCCCTTCGACGACGACTGGTACTTCAACCCCGCTGGCGGCGGCACCGAATTGCAGCCGGAGCATCCATCGGGCGGAGGCTCGGGCGGCGGCGGCGGATCGGGCGGCGGCGGACACCGCTAGCGGTCGGATTCGCGCGCTCCTTTTGAAGCTGAATTTGCCTTAATCACAAACGTTTCCGCTGAGCGTCGAGACTTTCAGGAGAAGGATAATGTTGCTTTCAGCCCGCATCACCTGTCGCACCGTGGCCGTGGCGCTAGGCGCCGCCGCACTCGCAGGCTCGCTTCTCGTCGGTGGTGTTCCGACCGCTATTGCCGACCCACCACCACCCCCGCCACCACCAGCGCCAGGGTGCTCGGCGGCAGACTTCGAGCAACTCAGGTCAGTCGTCGCGTCTGCGACCGCGGCCTACATGTTCACCCATCCCGACGTGAACGCCTTCTTCTCCAGCCTCAAAGGCCAGCCGAGAGACCAAGTCCGAAGCGAGGTGAAGACCTACCTGGCGAACAACCCCCAGGCGCAGTCCGACCTTGCGGGCATTCGTCAACCGCTCCGCGACATGAAAGCCCGCTGCCAGTAGTACGACGGCGCCGGGGACGATCTCACCCCACCTGAGGCCCGACTGCTGGCGCGTTTCGATGCGCAGCGATGTTGGGTATCAGTAACTGGGCGACTCAGAAGCAGAGAACGAGGACTCTCCGTGTAGTAGTCGCTCACCGGCTGGCGGCGCACAACCGCGGTTTGCCGAAACTGGGGGAAGGACTTGAGGTGGGGAATCCAAACGGTCCGCGGCGTCAATTAGTCGTTGCGGTCCCTGGTAAGCGCGGACTCGGTCTCATCGCCGTCGTCATCGCGATCCTGTTGGCAATTGTGCTGATCCCGCTGATGGCCACGACCATGGATAAGGGTCCGGCGCATTGCGGGACGATCTTCGCATCGAAAGACAGCTGGACATACGACTCGAGCTTCGACCCCAATGATGACTCGTATGACTCGGGCGCTCTGAACCAGCGGGACCTCGACCGAGGGCTCAATTCAGCGATCGACGACATGATGTCCGATCTGAACTTGGGGTCTGCGGCATACGACACTTGTCAGGACCTGCACCGCGATCGGCTCGTCGTCGTGCTGACGCTTGCGGGCGGAGTCGTCCTGTTTGTGATCGCCGGGCTGATTCTGTGGTTGCGCGGTCGCCGTGAATCCGCGGCGGGTGGCGGCGCAGACCCAACTGCGGGCGACTGACGTCTCCGAAGCGCATGGGCAGGCAGCCGTGCTTGCAAACAACCACAACAAAGCGTCGCAGTCGACGCCATCGTCCAGAAGTGGAACCTCAGCCGAGAGGATGCGGCGTTTCTGTACGATTCAGCGAAGACGTTCCTCTGTCCCTGACCTGGGCTTTATAGTCCCAATTTGCCTGCGCTACCTCACTTTACGTAGCGCACCACTGAAGTTTGCGTGGGACAGTGGGACCAGCACGCGAGTTGCCGTCGGATAACCGATGAGTTCTTCAGGGCAACTCAGTCTTTTTAAGATACAACCGACGTAACCAAAGCTGGATGGAGGCTATGTGTCCAGAACCAATCTTTCGATGTCGATCTCTGCCGACGGCTATGTTGCCGGGCCCGGCCAGTGCGAGGAGCAGCCGCTCGGCGTCGGAGGCGGGGCGCTTCATGACTGGCACTTGGGCCCCGCCAAGAACCATCCTGTCAACCAGCAGGTGGTCTCCGAAATGCTGGACGGCATGGGAGCGACGATCATGGGCCGCAACATGTTCGGCCCAATTCGTGGCGAATGGGACGACTCGGACTGGAAGGGCTGGTGGGGCGACGCCCCGCCCTACCACTGCCCAGTGTTTGTCCTGACTCACTACCCACACCACCCGATCGAGATGGAGGGTGGGACCACCTTTCACTTCGTCACCGACGGGATCGAGTCGGCCTACGCCCAGGCTAAGGCGGCTGCCGGCGACCGCGCCATCTCGATCGCAGGAGGAGCCTCGTGCGCCCGGCAGGCGATCGCAGCAGGACTAGTCGACGAGATCGATCTTCAAATCAACCCGGTGATGCTCGGTTCGGGTGAGCGCCTATTCGACGGATTCGAGACAGGCAAGCCCGCACTCGAGCTAGCCAGGGTGCTCGAAGCCCCGGGCGTGGCCCACCTGCGCTACCGCGTCGTCCGATGAGCCGGTCGTCGTGTTAGTGCCGGTACGGCCACGGTACCGACCATGTGGTGCTCGGGGTGAGCCCGAGCCCGCGTTGGCATCACGACTTCGCGTGCGATCAGAATCCGTGCGGATCCATATCGGTGTGAGTCGACGCGTGGGTGTCGGCTTCTGCGTGTGTCTGCAACGACTCATGGCTCGTGTCGAACACCGGTGTGTGGCTGGATGAATCGACCGCCGAGTGATCTGGCTCGCTCACCGCGTGAGCCGACGAACTGAGCGCCGCATGGTCATCGATCGTCGTCGACGTGTGGCTCGTGTCAATCGGACTCTGGGTGGGCGCTGGGGCGCTGTGGTCCGGAGTGGAGATGACGGACCCGGTGTGCGACGTTGCGCCCACGCTGGCCGCGGTTGAACCCGTGGTGTCGATGACATGACCGCCGCCCGCGGTCGAACCGGTCGTGTCGATGACACCACTGGCAGCCGTCGAGCTGTGCTCGTTGATGGCGCCCTGGCTCGCGGTGCTGTGGCTGTTCAGCGACGCCCCCTCGTTTGCGAGGATGTCGCCGTGACCGCCAACCGTGGCGCCGCCGGCCGACTGGCTGGTCAGTCCTGTGCCGCCGAGTGAAGTCGCCGACTGCATGTTGGTATGACCGCCAAGCGTCGCCGCCTCGTCACCCAGGATGCCGCCGTGACCGGCAGCCGATGTTGCGCCACGTCGAGTTCACCGAGTCCCGATACTGTGCCCCTTGGACTCGAGCCGACAATTGCACTGGTTGTGACAGCCTCGTGACACCGAGAGACGCTGAACTGCTGGATGCTAGAAGCATCATGCGAAACGGTGTCGGTCCTGAGGGCGGCGTGAGACTTCTGTCGCGGCCGACTCCTCGACGGTGGAGTATCGCGACACGTTCGGCGTTCATCGCCGGGGCGGTCGTGTTCACCGCGCTGGCTCTGGCGGGCGCCGCGTTGACCGTTGCGCTATATCAGGCTCTCCTGGCAGGGGTCGATGATACTGCCGCGAGACGCGTCAGCGACCTTGCGGCCGGACTGGCGTTCGACTCGGCCGCGGACCTGGACGCCCCGCTTCTGGACACCGACCAACGGATCGCCGCAGTGCAGGTACTCGACGACCACGGAGTTGTCGTGGCGCGTTCCGACGGCGCGCCGGATTCTCCGTTGGTGGCTCCTAGCGAGGTCGGGCCCACGATGCGCGTGGGTCTTACCGATGATGTACCGCCCGACAATGATCAGCGCGTCAGTGGGCGGACGGTGAATACGAAGTTCGGCCGGTACACGGTGTTGGTGGCCGGGGACACCGAAGCCGCGGAGTCAACGGTGCGTACCGCACTTCTGTTGCTGACGGGGGCGTGTCCGGTTGTCGTTGCCGTCGCCGCCATTTCCACCTATCGGTTGATGCGCCGTTCTCTGCGATCGGTTGACGCCATCCGCGCCCGGGTTGCCGAGATCACGACGTCTGATTTGACCGACCGAGTGCCGGTGCCGCCGGGACGCGACGAAATATCCGCGTTGGCCATCACGATGAATGACATGTTGGCCCGCATCGAAAGCGGCCACGCGGCGCAGCGCCAATTCGTCGGGGACGCATCCCACGAGCTGCGCAGCCCGCTGACGGCGATCATCTCGGCACTCGATGTCGCCGTCGCCCACCCTGAAGTCTTTGATCTCAAAGTGGCGACGAGCACCCTCGTCCCCGAAGCCGAGAGGATGCGGGTCCTCGTGGAGGATCTGCTGCTACTTGCCCGCGCTGACGAGGGCAGACTGGCGATGCACCGCGAGCCGGTTCGGCTTGACGACATCGCGACCGGCGAAGTTGTGCGCCAGCGTCGTTTTGGACACCGCGCCATCGGAATCAGTGCCGAGCCGACCGAGCTGCGCGGGGACAGCGCGGCGTTGTCGCGACTGGTGCGCAATCTGCTGGAAAACGCTGCGCGGCATGCCCGTTCCCGTGTCGACGTGACAGTGCTTGCCCGCGGCGAATACGCGGTCGTGACGGTCGCCGACGACGGCCCGGGTATCCCCGAGTGCGACCGGCTGCAGGTCTTCGACCGGTTCGTCCGTCTGGACCGGGACCGGGCACGCAGCAGCGGCGGCGCAGGCCTCGGCCTGGCCATTGTCGCCGAGATCGCGAACGCGCACGGCGGCACTGTCGTACTCGGTGACCGCGCGGGTGGCGGCACAGTGGTGACGGTTCAGCTCCCGCTGACCAAGTTGTCTGACTCCAAGCGGTAGCCCACCCCGCGTACCGTCTCGATCGTGCTGGTGCCGAACGGCACATCGATCTTGCGCCGCAAATAACCGATGTAGACCTCGACGACATTGTCGGCACCGCCGAAGTTCTCATCCCAAACACTTTGTAGGATTTGGGATTTGGTGCACACAGTATCAATGTTGCGCATCAGATATTCCAGCAGGCCGAATTCGCGCGGACTCAGATCGATGGGCACACCTGCACGCTCCACCAGGTGCCTAGCCGGATCGAGCACCAGATTGCCGACGGTCATGACTGCGGGCCGCTGCGGTGCGCCGCGGCGCACCAACGCCCGTAACCGGGCAACCAGCACCACAAACGAAAACGGCTTGACTAGATAGTCGTCAGCCCCTAGATCGAACGCGTCGGCCTGGTCGTATTCGCCGTCCTTGGCAGTCAACATCAGCACCGGCGTCCAGATCTGGCGCGCCCGGATCCTCCGCAGAATTTCATAGCCGCTCGGACCGGGAAGCATGATGTCCAAAATGATGACATCGAAGTGGTGCTCTGTGGCTTGCCATAACCCCTCGGTGCCGGTTCCGGCGTGCACCACGACGAACCCTTCAGCGCGCAGGCCCACCTTCAGGCTGGCAGCGACATGGCTCTCGTCTTCGACCAACAGCACTTTCACTGCACTGAGCTCCTCTGTCGCCTGGGCGACATCTCCACGCCTGCATGTGCCGGGGCCGGTCGTCACCTATCACCGGCAGCGCCACCATTACAGGAGGCACTGAGAAAACGCTGAGTGGCAATCGACAGCAAGGCCTATCGCGCTGCTTTGCGTGGACGCGGGAATCATATTTTCCGATATCACGTGATCTTTCGATGTACAGGCTTCTCAGCGTTTCGTCAGTGACGCAGAGTGAAGTCCCAGACTCAGCTCAGCGTCTTATCAACGCCTCGCCGTGAGACTGCTTGCATGCTCGCCCATCAACGGAAAACCACCTCGCTTAGCCGGGTGCGCGTTAAGCCTCTGGGCGTGGCCCTCGGGGCCGCGGCACTGAGCGCACTTGGCGTGCTGAGCTTCTGCGCGACTCCGCCAGGTACCCCGACAATCGACATTCCCCTGGCTGGGTCGGGCAGCGCCTCGATGAACACCTCGTTCGTTCAGCCTGTTGTCAGCGGCATGAGTCTCGGAAACACAGCGACCGAGTCGACGCCGCCGACCGTCCCAGAGGTTTCGATGGCCTCACCGGCCATCAAGGCGGGCCAGTGAGGCTGTCCGAAGCTAGGAGAAGTGCATGACCAGACACGTCTCATTGGCCGCGGCCGTGGTTGCTACTGTCGCACTTGCCGGCGTCGCCGGCGCCGGGATTGCCGACGCGAAGTCCTCGCCAAACGTGGTGGGCCAAAAGTACGGAGACGCGAGCTCCGCGTTGAACAACGCGGGATACAAGCCGGTTGTTTCCACCACTGTCGGTGACCAGTTGGCCTGGTCGAATTGCGTTGTTTACAACCAACGGGACAGGTCAGCGGCGCCACCACCGAACAGCGGCGGCTCGCCGACCAACCAGACACTGATATCGCTCAACTGTGATGCGCCGGTGGCTTCGGCCACCTCCCCGGGCAACTCGTTGGGCAGCCCGGAAGGCCGCGCCGCAGCGGCAGCAGCCGCGGCAGCCGCCGCAAAGAAGAGCGCTTCTCCAAACGGCTAGAAGGTACTGCCCGCGCTGCGCGGCAAGTGCTAGTCCCTAAACAAGCGTCCATGCCTGAAAACCAATGAGCCGCTTCACAGCGCTGAAGCCCGCGCTGGCATCACGACTTCGCGTGCGATCAGAATCCGTGCGGATCCATATCGGTGTGAGTCGACGCGTGGGTGTCGGCTTCTGCGTGTGTCTGCAACGACTCATGGCTCGTGTCGAACACCGGTGTGTGGCTGGATGAATCGACCGCCGAGTGATCTGGCTCGCTCACCGCGTGAGCCGACGAACTGAGCGCCGCATGGTCATCGATCGTCGTCGACGTGTGGCTCGTGTCAATCGGACTCTGGGTGGGCGCTGGGGCGCTGTGGTCCGGAGTGGAGATGACGGACCCGGTGTGCGACGTGGCGCCCACGGCGGCCGCGGTTGAACCCGTGGTGTCGATGACGTGACCGCTGTTCCCGGTCGAACCGGTCGTGTCGATGACACCACTGGCAGCCGTCGAGCTGTGCTCGTTGATGGCGCCCTGGCTCGCGGTGCTGTGGCTGTTCAGCGACGCCCCCTCGTTTGCGAGGATGTCGCCGTGACCGCCAACCGTGGCGCCGGTGGCCGACTGGCTGGTCAGTCCTGTGCCGCCGAGTGAAGTCGCCGACTGCACGTTGGTATGACCGCCAAGCGTCGCCGCCTCGTCACCCAGGATGCCGCCGTGACCGGCAGCCGATGTTGCGCCACCGCTCACCCCACCGCCGGCTTGCACGTTGGCGTGAACGCCAAGCGACGCCGCCTCGTCACCCAGGATGCCGCCGTGACCGGCAGCCGATGTTGCGCCACCGCTCACCCCACCTCCGGCTTGCACGTTCGTATGACCGCCCAACGTCGCTGCCTCGTTATCGAAGAAGCCGCCGCCGGCTCCGACGTTGGCGCCGCCCGTCAGCGAGCCGCCGCCTTGCAAATTGGTGTGGCCGCTGGCCGCACTGCTTTCATTGCCGACAAGCCCTGCCGCGGCGACATTGCCGCTGGCGGCTGCCTGGCTGCTGATCGAGGCGGCTCCCAAACCGGCAGATGCCGCACTGGTCACCCCGGCCGACGCGGCACTGGATAACCCCGCGCTACCCAGGCCACTGCCACCGGCACCGAAGCTGGCACCGCCGCCAGCCGCGGCCTGCTCGCCGATGGAGACGCCGCCCAGCGGGCCGGCGAATCCGGCCGACGCGCTGTTCGAGAAGCCTCCCTGCACATTCACGCCCGCGCCGCCGTTGGCGCCCGCGGCGGCAGAGTCGCCAACCGCGGACCGGTCGGAGACGTTGCTCGTCGAGCGCAGGTCACGACGTTCGTCGAAGCCCGCGCCACCTTGTGCGGCGGCGTGGCCGCTCAACCCGGCGTTACCGCCGAATGCGCCGCCGCCCTGCACTCTGGCGCCGCCCTGCACTCCGCCGCCGAAGCCCGCGCCCGCATGCTCGCCAACACCGAAATGAGCACCCTCACGGAACCCAGCCTCACCACCAAAACCACCGCCGGCGCCGAACCCCTCGTCAAACCCCGCGCCCGCATGCTCACCAACACCAAACTGAGCACCCTCACGGAACCCAGCCTCACCACCAAAACCACCCCCGGCGCCGAAGCCGGTGCCGCCGCCGAATTCGCTACCTCCGCCAAAACCTGCCCCGACTCCCAGGCCGGCTTCGAATCCGCCGCCGATTTCAAACCCACCGCCTGCTTCCGTGCCGCCGCCGAGTCCGGCACCCAGTCCGACTGCACTCTCGAGGCCTGCCTCAACTCCGCCAGCGACTCCTGCGCCAAGACCGAGTCCAGTTTCAAGTCCGCCACCGACTGCTGACTCCAGCCCGCCGCCGAGTCCGACTCCCGTCTCCAGTCCAGCACCGACTGCTGACTCGAGTCCGCCGCCGAGTCCGAGTCCTGTTTCCAGGCCGCCGCCGAGTCCGCCGCCCAGGCCCAGGTCGGCGCCTTCCTGGCCACCGAACCCGAACTGATCCGAAACCGCCTGCTGCAGACTGGCAACCGGATTGGCGCCGCCGAGAACTAGTCCGGGCACAGCGCTGGAAGCCGCTGACTGCAGCTGTTCTGAGGTGACCCCCGACAGCCCGGCGTCCGCCAGCGTCGCCTGGGGATTGGCGGCGAACTGCTGCGCAGCGGCCTCGTTGTTGAACAGATCGAGGATGAACTGGATGACGGAGTCCATGCGGAGAGGCCTTTCGCGTTGCGTTGAGAGCATTGCCCGGAATACGTCCGGTCCACTTCTGGCAACGTTATGGACGACTACCCCCAGCGGGCAGGGGGTCGGCGCCCGTGCTTAGTGGCCGTGGCTCGGGGCTCGCTGCCGAACCCCGTTAGGGGATTAGGGGATGCAAGGGGGATCGGCACGGCATTCCCAGCGCATTCACAGTACGTATCAGGTTTCGAACTTGCAGGCGGCGTGGTCGACGTGGCGCCACTAAAGACAACGCCGTGGAGTACGGAACTGGTGCCCCACTGGGGACCCTGGCTGCGACCGGGGCCGACAAACGGGTCGAAACGGGCAAATACCCATGTCAAACCACATGCGATATCTGTTCCATCGGTCATCACATCTGAGTAACGTGACCCAGATCACAGCGGGCTGACTCTGCTCAGCCGAGAAGAGGTGTTGAGCATGACGACGACCGAGCACGCCGACCAGCCCGCCGACGCACCCACCGCCACGACGCCGAAAGGGGGCTTGGTTTTCCCAGGGATGGGGCTGCTGTTCGTGGTTCTCATCTGCTGCTTCACCGCATGGGGCGTCGCCGCCGATCTCACCACGCCGATGGTGGCGGGATTCAAGGCGATCTTCGAAATGAACACCTTCCAGGCTTCGCTGGTGCAGTTGGCGTACTTCGGCGCGTACTTCCTGCTGGCGATCCCGGCGGCGTTCATCAACGAGCGATTCGGCTATAAGGCCGGCCTTCTCTCCGGTGTGCTGCTCGCCGCAGCTGGTGCGATCGCGTTCTATCCGGCCAGCAAGATCATGACCTATGAGGCGTTCCTGGTCGCTCTGTTCGCGATCGCCGCCGGCTGCTCGATTCTCGAGACGTCCGCCAATCCCTACGTGCTGTCGCTCGGCCCGGAAGAAACCGCTACCCGCCGGCTCAACTTCGCGCAAGCCTTCAACCCCGTCGGCACGAACATCGGTGTGCTCCTGGCTGCCACCCTCATCCTGCCGAAGTTGGACCAACCGGTGAACATGGCCAACCTGACACCGGCCCAGGAACACACAATCCGCGCAGGCCAGCTCGGCGCGGTGATGGGCCCATACCTCGGCCTCGGGTTCGTCCTCATCGCCATCGGGCTGGTGATCGCGATCAAGAAGTCGCCACCGATCGTCGAGGAGTTCGAGTCGGGAGATCTGGAAGGCCAGCGACCGCTGAAGATCCTCCTGTCGAACAAGCGCTACGTCTACGGGGTCGTCGCGCAGTTTTTCAATGTCGCGGCGCAGGTTTGCACATGGACATACCTGATCCAGTACTCGCAACAGGCGCTCAACGGATCTCTACAACTGGGCGGGTATCTCCTGCAGGTCAGTCTGATCGTGTTCCTCATCTCCCGATTCATCATGACCTGGGTCATCGGGCGGATCCGTGCCACGAAAGTCCTTTTACTGCTCGGCGCGCTCGCGGTCGTACTCTGTGTCTTCGCGATGTTCTCACCGAACGTGGCGGGCGTCACCGCCGTTGTCGCGTTGTCCTTCTGCCTGTCCCTGATGTTCCCGACGATCTACGGCGTCGCTCTCCAAGGACTCGGTCCCGCAACGAAATTCGGCGCCGCGGGACTGGTGATGGCGATCGTCGGCGGCGCGATCATGCCGCTGATCCAAGGACGCCTTCTTGATGCGACCAGCCCGGCGATTTCCTTCATCGTGCCCGCTCTCTGCTTCGCGGTCGTCACCAGTTTCGCCGCCTTCGACCTGAAGGCGACGCCCCACAAGGTTGGAGAACGAGCAGCATGAGGCGTTTTTGGATCATCGCTCTGGCCTTCGTCCTCGCGGCATGCGGTGGCAGTGGGCAGAAGGCAAATTTCTCCGATCCCACCAAACGACTGGAAGTGGTGTCCTGGTGGGTTTCCCCCTCGGAACATCCGGCACTGGAGGCTCTGCTCAATGCTTTCAAGGCAGGCAACCCAGGTGTTGACGTCGTCGACGGTGCTATCGCTGGCGGCGGTGGTAGCAACGTCCAGGTTGCGCTCGCCGCGCGCCTGCAGGCGGGCGATCCGCCCGATGTATGGCAGACGTTCCTGGGCAGCTCGCTTCGCGCCTGGGTCGACGCCCACCGCATCACCGACGTGTCCAAGGTGTACGAAAGCTCGGGTTTGGATCGCACCATGCCGCAGGCACTGCTCGACGCCGCGACCTATCGGGTCAAGGCTTGGGGCGTACCGACAGGGTCGCATCGCGGAAATGTGTTGTGGTTCAACCAGCGAATGCTGCGCGATGCCGGCGTGGCCGTACCGGGTCCCGGCTACACTACCGAGGCCTTCGAGGCAGACCTCGCGAAGGTGTCGGCAAGCGGCAAGACCGCGCTATGCCTCGGCGGCAAAGACAGGTTCACCGCGACCGAATTGTTCGAGAACACATTGCTCGGCGTAATCGGCACCGATGGATGGGCCAGGATTCGCGACGATTCGTTCGATTGGAAGGGATCTCAACTCAGGCAAGCGCTTTCGCAGTTCGCGAAGATCGTCTCTCTCGCTGACCCGAGCGCCGGCGGCCTCACTTGGGATCAGGCGGCGAAGAAGCTGGCCACCGGGCAGTGCGCATTCCTGTCGATGAACGATTCCGTCTACGGCGAACTCGTCGCGAACCGATCGGTCGAAGGCAAGGACTTCGGGTATGTGCCGTATCCCGGGACCACGGGCGCGTACCTGGCGATCGTCGACACGTTCGTGGTGTCGGCGGACGCCAAGGACGGCGTGAACGCCATGAAGTTCATGGCGACCATCGCCGATCCGAAGACATCGCTGGAGTTCAACAAACTGAAGGGGTCCGTGCCGATTCGCAATGACGTCGACGTGTCGTCGCTGCCCGCCTATCAGCGACAGGCTTCGGAAGCGTTGTGGAAAGACAGGATCCTGTTGTCGATCACACATGGCGAGTTGATGTCGACGAACTTCCAGCACGCCGTGTACGACGCGGTCGCCGCGTTCGTCCAGAGCAAGAACACGGATGCATTCATCGACACGCTGCAGAATTCGATCAGGTGCCAATTGTCGGACGTGACCGCGACGAGCATGACGGACCGCTGTTTCTGGTCGTCACCATCAAGCCGCGACTCGACCGCCTCGCCGAGGCCGAGGCCCAACTCCAGTCGATGCGCAAGAACACCCTGACCGAGCCGGGGTGCGTGTTCATGCATTTCCTGCAGCCTCAAGATGATTCGGACACCTGGATGATGCTCGAGATGTTCCGTTCGCGCGCCGCGTGGGACGAACACATGCGTCAGCCGTACAACACCGAGGGCAACAAGATTCTCGAAGACCTGCTCCGCGAACCTTCCGAACTTCGGTTGCTCCGCGAGAAGTAGACACTGTTTGTTTGGAGGGTCAACCATGACCGAACTCAACGAGGGCACGCTTTCGCGGTTGCCATCCAATGTCGCCACGCCGCCCTATGACCGAACGCATCTCAAGCGCGGTATCGCGCATTTCGGCGTGGGCAACTTCCACCGCGCGCATCAGGCCTTCTATATCGATCGCTGTCTCGCGCTACCGGATCAAAGCGATTGGGGCATTGTCGGTATCGGCCTTGCCGGCGGCGAACGGGGCCGGAAGAAGGCCGACCAGTTCCGGTCCCAGGACTGTCTGTATTCGCTGACCGTTGCGCCGGCCAAGGGCGATACGAGTGTGCGCGTCATCGGCGCCCAAC
Source organism: uncultured Actinomycetota bacterium (assembly GCA_963813275.1). Taxonomy (GTDB): domain Bacteria; phylum Actinomycetota; class Actinomycetes; order Mycobacteriales; family Mycobacteriaceae; genus Mycobacterium. The sequence continues at coordinate 3,816,565 of CAWEYH010000014.1, forward strand.
TCGACTACCTGCTCGCGCCGGAGCAGCCAGCCGAAGTACTGGAGTTGTTGACCGATCCGGCCCTGCGCATCGTGACGTTGACCATTACCGAAGGCGGTTATCACGTCGATCCGGCGTCGGGAGCATTCGTCACCGATCACCCCGACGTGGTGCACGACCTGTCCGGAGAGGGCACACCGCGCACGGTGTTCGGCTTCGTCACCGAGGCGCTGGCACGGCGGCGGTCGGCGGGGACAACGCCATTCACTGTGGTGTCGTGTGACAACCTGCGTCACAACGGCGAAGTGGCACGGGCTGCCTTCGTCGGCTTCGCCAGCGCTCTGGACCGGGAACTCGGCGCATGGGTCGACTCCAACGTGTGCTTTCCGAACTCCCTCGTCGACCGCATCACGCCGTCGGTATCGGCGGAAGACGCAGCGCGTCTCAACGCGGCCAGCGGTCTGGCCGACCAGATCCCGCTCGTTGCAGAGGATTTCAGCCAGTGGGTCATCGAGGACCGCTTCACCGACGGACGCCCGGCACTCCAAGAAGTCGGCGTGCAGTTCAGTGACCAGGTGAAGCTGTGGGAGCAGGTGAAGGTCCGTGTGCTCAACGCAGGCCACCTCACCCTGACGTATCCCGCCCTGCTGCTCGGCTACCACGAGGTGGCCGAGGCCATGCGCGACCCGCAGATACCCCTATTGCTGGAACGTTTTCTCGACAAGGTCGTACTGCCGTTGCTCGAGGCACCGCGCGATGTGAACCTGGTGGACTACAAGAACACTGTTATCGACCGCTTCTCCAACGAAGCCATGCACGATCAATTGACCCGTATCGCCTCCGACAGCGCATCCAAGGTGACGGTGTTCTTGACCAACACCATTCAGCAGGTGCTGGCCCGCGGCACGGACCACCGGATTCCGGCGTTCATCCTCGCCGCCTGGAGCCGCGTGCTGCAGGGCGAGGATGACAACGGCAAGACCTTCGACGTGACCGAGCCGCGCCTCGGTGAAACCGCCCGTCGGCTACTGATATCGGGCGACCCGCGCGAAGCACTCATGGTCGAGCCGCTGCTGGCGAGCGGTGCCGCTGAGCACGCTGACTTCGTCGACACCTTCGCGCGCTACCGCAATGCCCTTGCGGAGCAAGGTGCCGAAGCGACGTTGAAGTCTTTATTGGATGCCACAGCAGGCTGACGCATTCGCGAAAACCGCTGTGCAAAGCCTCTCACCGAGCTTTACCGTGCCCCAGTCGGACTCGAACCGACACTGGGTGGGTATTGAGTCAACCATTTGACCTCTGTAGCTCGACAATTGTTGTGCCCCAACGATCTTCTTCATATACAGAGGTGGCAACCCGGCTCTCCGGCCTGCCGGCAACATTCAACCCAAACGTCAACCAAGCATCGGTTCGGTAGCGCGGTCGCGTCAACCTGCGGCGAAGTCGGGGCAGAGATTTGTCGTTGCGGCGCTGACGAACAGGGTGCCCTGCCCGGGGGGCAGGCCGTAGTCGCGTTCCACGTTTGCCATCTCATCGAGGACGGAGACGCCGTGGCGCAGGTTGTCGCATGCGCGGTACCCGGCTGCGACCGTGTCTGCCTGCTCGGGCCATGGCATGACGATGTTCAGATCGGCCAGTTCGGCGAGGAAATCGTCGCGCGGATATGCCGAGGCGGCGGGCGCGGCCGCCAGCGCGGCCGCCGTGCCGGTGACGATGAGCAGAGTCGTCAGGACTTTCCTGGGAGACATGGGCTTCCCTTCGGGTTGGAGCGACTTGATCAGAGCGACGGTAGCTCCTCAGGCCCGACAGAGAAATCGGGTGAACACCTATATTTTTGGCCGCCATCATGCGCTCACCAGGTCAGATAAGAATTGCGCAGGACCGGTGAGACGGGCCAAGCCGGAAGCAGCGGGTGATGCTGCGTTCACCCAAGGCACTTCTTGCTGTAGCACGGATCCGTGGCGACGTATTTGCCGTTCAGATGGGAGTCGACGAGCATGTCGCCGTTGATGTCTTTGTATCGGCAAGACGAGGCTCGGCCGTTAGGCGTCGGCTGAGTGCCGTAGGTGCCACCAATGCACCCTGTCGAACCCCTAATCGGACACTCGACCACGGCCCGCCGCGCTCCCCGCAGGTGGCGGGCCGATCATTGCTGGATGAATGGAGGCCGATTCCTCGGCTCTAGGACAGCGAGAAGTGAAACTCTCTGATGGCTCGAACGGAGTCCAGGCGTGCTTGTCAGCACCGCCACGCCGCTTCTCAAGAAGTTCCAGTTTCAAACCGTCGCTCACCAGCAGCGCAGACTACCAGGAACCGAATCACCGTTGGGGTCGCCGCTCCTCCGGCCGGTGTGGATGCCGACCCGCATTGTCGGCCTATAGCCTTCGATTTCAACGGCTTTAAGCGCTTCCCGTGCGGTGCGCACCGCTGCGATGGTGGCGACAGTTGGCGGGCCAGCGGTGACACGGTGAGTGCGACTCCGATGGCGATCACGGCGAAGGTGTGTTTTGTGCGTGTGAGCCGATGTGCCGCAGCGGCCGGCGCGGTTAGGGTCTGGCTTATGTCATTACGTGCGTCGCTGCTGCCACCTCGATTCGACCGGGTTCCCACGCTGAGCAGCATCACCGTAAGCGGCGTTCCGGAACGGCGATGAGCACCTCGAACCGGGTGGGACGGGCGGTGGTGGGCGTTGCGGAACGACTCGTTGCCGCCTATCGGCAAACGGGAGCAGATCTACCGTTCGGCGACCCGTTGCCCTCGCACGGCTGCGAGATGGAGGGTTGGTTTTGGCGCATCACCGATTCCGCCTCCGGTCGGGTCGTTGTGGCGCTTTGCAGCGTGAACCAGCACCCGGACGGAGATTGGGCCACGGTCGCGGTCGCTTTGCACCCCGGCGGCATGGTGCGGGCCGCCGCGCTGGACGCAGCCCAAGCGGAACGGTACCGATTCGCTGTAAGCGCCGGGACGGCCCCGCCGGCCGCTGTCGCAGCATCGGTCGATCGGCTCCTGGTGGAGCTTGATGACGTCCACCTCGAGCTCCGATTCGCCGATCCGTACGTGTGGCCCAAGGCCTTGGCGGGCGGCGGGCTCTTCTCGTCGATCCCGTTTCTCAACCAGTACTGGCATCCCTACCGCCTAGGCGGCACGGCAACCGGCACCGTTGAATTCAATGGCGGACACTGGTCATTCGACGCTGCCCCGCTCTATGCGGAGCGCAACTGGGGTGCGGGCTTCCCCGAACGGTGGTGGTGGGGTCAGGCACACGACTTCGGCGGCGCTGACGTGTCGGTCGCGTTTTCGGGTGGCCTGCTGCGGCTCGGGCCGATCCGTCGGGATGTCGCGGGAGTGGTCGTGCGGCTCGGTGAACGAGCGATCCGCGTTACGCCGCCCGCCTCGGTACGGTCCCGAGTGGGCGAGGGACGGTGGACCGTGCGGGCCAAGTCGCCGCGTTACCAGATCGAGCTGGACGGGGACGACGCAGGGCTGAAGCCGCACATCCTCCCTGTGCCGCTACCCGCCGAGCGCCGCAACGTCGACACTGACTTCGAACACCTGGCTGGCCGGCTCCACTGCGTTGTGCGTGAGTTTGGCCGGGTGGTATTCGACGGCAGGTCGGAGCTGACCGGTCTTGAAGTCGGGAGCCTGCCGGACCGTTCGTGAGTGGGGTTCCGGCGTGAGCGGATACTGAGTTGGAGCAACTACCCGCGCAGTGCGTTTCCGGTGGGCTACCGTGCGGTCAATCCGCCTTGGATCGGGTCCGGTATCGCTGCTCCGGGCCCAACCTGCGACGAGGTGATGTCGAGTGCACAGCGGTGAGCTGATAGCGCCAGCGGACGCACACGCTCGACGAGTCCCTGCTCGTCGATCCCGAGGAATCAGACCGGCCCGTCGTCGACTTCCTCGGATCCACGCCGGGCCGGATGGCGTTGCTGGCCGTCGTGCTGGTAGCGGCGCTGCTCGCCGTCGGTGTGGCCGCGTCGACGACCGTGTCGGACCAGCAAGGCCGGCTGGAGACCCTGCGATCGCACACCGAACCGCTGGCCGATGCGGCGCAACGGATCTACGGCGCTCTTTCGTTCGCCAACACGACTGCGGCCACCGCGTTCCTGTCCGGCGGAGTCGAACCGCACGACGTCCGCGATCGCTACGACGCCGCCATCGGACAGGCGTCCGCCGGTCTGGTCACCGCCTCGAACGGCGTGTCGCCCAACGACATTCACTCGCTCACATTGCTCACCGACCTGTCCAACCAGCTGGCGGTGTACACCGGGATGATGGCCACTGCTCGTGCGAACAACCGCGCCGGCCGCCCGATCGGCGTCGCCTACCTCAGCGAATCGTCCGCGCTGATGCAGCACTCCATCCTGCCGACCGCCGAACGGCTGTATCGGACTCAATCCAACGCCGTCATCGCGTCGGATCGCTCCGCCGGTCCGTCGCGTGTCGTGATAGCGGCAGCTGTGCTCGTACTTGTTTCTGCTGTTGCTGACGCAGGCGTCGCTGACTCGGCGCAGTCATCGTCGGTTCAATCCCGGTCTGGTGCTGGCCTCGGTGTTGATGGCAGTGCTCGCGGTGTGGCTGACCGTGGCCGGGCTGGTGTCGACGCATGCCGCCAGCGCTGCACGGACTCAAGGCGGTGAGCCGCTGGACACTGCGGTGACCGCCCGGATCCTCGTCCAGCAGGCCCGTGCGGACGAAATCCTCGGACTGCTCAAGCGGGGCTCCGACCCCATGTCCGACATCAGATTCGATGAACGGACCGCACAGATAGGATGGCTGCTCGACGAGCATCCGGTCGACGGGGCGGCGGACGCGCTGCAGGGCTGGATGCGCTCCCATGACGAGATCCGACAGCAAGCTGGGCAGTGGCGACTATTCCGGTGCCGTGGCGATCGCACGAGATGACGAGCCGCAGCACTCGACGGTCGCAGTTCACCCGGTTGGACACATGCATTGCGGGACGACATCGCGCGACTGCGCGATCGGCAGCGCGACGGGATCACACATGCTTACACAGCGCTGAACATGCTTGCGGCCGGCGCCGCGGCCATCGGCGTGCTGGCGGCACTCGCGGTTGTCGCCGGTATCGCGCCACGACTGAGCGAGTACCACTGATGCGCGCCCTCGCCGCACTGCTCGTGCTCGCAGCAACTCTGGTAGCGGGCTGTTCCAGTGCGCAACCGCTCGTCGAGGTGTCCGCCTCGCTTACCACGCTGCCGATGCCCAGCGGCGCCGCTGTGGTGCCGTCGGCCCCCGTTGCGGCCGTCGAGAGCTGCGATGCCACGGCGAGTTTGCGCCCGTCCACTGAAACCGGCCCGGCCGTGGAAGGGATCCGACAGCGCGGCCGGCTGATCGTCGGTCTAGACCAGAGCACCAATCTGTTCAGCTTTCGCGATCCCGTGTCCGGGGAATTGCAGGGCTTCGACGTCGACATCGCCCGCGAGATAGCCCGAGACCTGGTCGGCGATCCGAACAAAGTGGAGTTCCGGCTGCTGACATCGTCGGAGCGCATCAGTGCGCTGCAGAACCAATCGGTTGACATCGTTGTCAATGCGATGACCATCACCTGCGCACGTGCCGAGCAGATCGCGTTCTCCACCGTGTACTTCGAAGCGAGCCAGCGGCTGCTGGTGCCGAAGGATTCGCCGGTGCGGGGGCCAGGCGACCTGGCCGGCAAGCGGGTGTGCGCACAGGTGGACACCACATCGCTGGCCACCGTCGCCCGGGTCGCGCCGGCGGCAATCTTGCTCGCCGTTCAGAATTCGGACGACTGCCTGGTCGCGCTGCAGCAGGGGCAGGCGGACGCGGCCAGCACCGACGATTCGATCCTGGCCGGAATGGCCGTACAGGATCCCAATTTGCACATCGTCGGACCAAGTCTGGAGCCCGAGCCATACGGTATCGGCGTCAACAAGGCACAGGACGATCTGGTCCGCGCGGTCAATGCCAGCCTGGAACGGATCCGCCGCGACGGGACGTGGCTGTCGCTGTATCGGAAGTGGCTAACCGTGCTCGGCCCGGCACCGAGTCCACCAGAACCGAAGTATCGGAATTGACATGGCTCCAGACGAGGGAACGCGCGCCGTCCTGGTGACCGAATCGGGACCGGCCAAGATCGAGACCACCCGCCCGCGGCTGCGCACCGGCCGGCGGCGCATCGGCGATGGCCTGGTCGAGATTCCGATCAGCGAAGACATCGAGCCTGCCAGTGCGATCCTCACCAATCCTGTTCTGGCCGAGTCGAAACGGGAGTGCAGCGGCTGTGGGCGGCCGGTCGGACGGGGGGCCGCCGGCCGGCCCGGAGCCAGCGAAGGTGTGTGCCCGCATTGCGGCACGATGTTCTCGTTCTCACCACAACTGGAGACCGGCGAACTGGTGGCGGGCCAGTACGACATCCAGGGCTGTATCGCGCACGGCGGCGTCGGCTGGATCTATCTGGCGATCGACCGCAACGTTAGCGATCGGTGGGTGGTGCTTAAGGGTCTGCTCCAGCCGGGCGGAGAGCAGGCGCAGGCGATCGCCGTCGCTGAACGTCAGTTCCTCGCCATGGTGAACCATCCCGGCATCGTCAAGATCTACAACTTCGTCGAACACCCAGGGTTCGACGGTCGCCCGATCGGCTACATCGTGATGGAGTACATCGGCGGCACTACGCTGCAGGCCATCCTGGCCAAGCAGCGAGCGGAAGCGCTGCAAGGCGAACCCAAGCCGATGATGGCGGTGGAGCAGTCGCTCGGTTATGTGCTCGAGGTCATGCCGGCGCTGTCCTACCTGCACTCGCTCGGCCTGGTCTACAACGACCTCAAGCCCGAAAACATCATGCTGACCGAGGACAATGTCGAGCTGATCGACATGGGGGCGGTGTCCGGAATCGGGGACTTCGGATACGTCTACGGCACCAGAGGATTTCAGGCACCCGAGATCGTGCGGACCGGTCCGACGATCGCAACGGACATCTACACCGTCGGTCGGACGCTGGCCAAGCTGACCGTCGACCTGGCGGATGACCGCTATGCCGAGACTTTACCCGGCCGCGACGAGGTGCCGCTGTTCGAACGGTATGAGTCGTTCTACCGGCTGCTCGTCCGTGCGACGAACCCCCTTCCAGCGCAACGGTTCTCGTCCGCCGACGACATGGCTAACCAATGCAGGGGCGTGCTGCACGAAATTCTCGCCGATAAGACGGGCTTACCGAGCCCGCGGAAGTCGGTGCTGTTCAGCGTGCCACGCTCCACATTCGGTGCCGATCTGGCGCTGCGGCGTACGGATGTGTTCACCGACGGCCGCCAGCACAACGTTCGACTGAGCACAGCCGGGGTCGCCCGCGCACTGCCGACCCCGGCGCCGGCCGAGGATCCGGACAGCGACTGGAGAATGGACTGGGAGGACGCCGTCACCGCGCTGGATGCCGGCAAACCCAAGGCGGCACTGGCATGTTTCGAGCGGGTCGTTGCCGCGCTCCCCGGTGAAGCCGCACCCAAGCTGGCGTCGGCAGCGACGGCCGAACTGGAGCTCGAAGGGGACCAGCCGACGGACGTCGAACAACTGCGCGGGTCAGCCGAGCGGTACTACCAGACGCTGTGGCGCACTGACCACTCCACAGTGAGCGCGGCCTTCGGCCTTGCCCGCCGGCTCGTCGCCCGTGGCGATCGGACCGGTGCGATCAGTGTGCTCGACCAAGTCCCCTTGACCTCTCGCCACTACGGTGAGGCTCAGCTGACGTCGGCGCTGATCCTCGTCGACGGACGCCCCATGCACGAGATCACCGAGGCCGACCTCCGCGACGCCGCACGGCGTGTCGGCCAGCTGGCCGACACGGAGCCGCGCGTACTCCAGATACGTGCGTTCGTACTCGGCACCGCGCTGGACTGGCTGCGGTCCGGCGCGGTAGCGGCCGCCGATCCGATCTGCGACCACTCGTTCGACCAGCGGGGTTTGCGCGCGGGTATCGAGGAGGCGCTTCGGGAACTCGCGCGGCATTCGCAGCGGCGCCGCCATCGCTACACCCTGGTCGACCTGGCGAATTCGATCAGGCCCCGGAGCTGGACGTGAGCCGACGTCGACGGTGACCCGGCTGCGGATGAGCGCCGTGATTTCCCAACCGCGGCATTATCGTTCTAGGGTCGCGAGCCGAGCCGCGGCGGCTGCCCTCGCCGACTTCCCGCCGACACCGAGCTTGGCGTAGCAGTTTGACAGGTGCCGTTCCACGGTCCGCACGCTCAGATGCATGGCGGCCGCGATTGAGTCGTTGTCCCTGCCCTGGGCGATGAAGCGAAGGACCTCGATTTCGCGGTCGGTGAGCAGGCCGCCGTCGAGCGGCGGCGCAGAGCGGCCTGCCGGCAGGAAGCTGCGCAGTTGCGCGCGAAATTCGGTCCAGGCCGGTTCGTTCTCGAGCAGAATGTGGTTGGCGCTGTCAAGAGGGACGAACTTGGCACCCGGAATCAGCGACGCGAGGTTGCGCCCCTCGTCGAACGGGACTACCGCGTCGTCCCGGGAGTGCAGCACCAGCGTCGGAACCGTGATCGCTCGCGCCAGATCGCTGACGTCCGAGGCGTACCGGACCGCACGGGAGTGGGCCGCGTGCTCACCCGAACACGATGCTCGCTGCAGTTCGTCGAACCACGCCGTCTGCGCATCCGACCCACCCGGAATGAACAGCGTGGTGAACACTCGCCGAAACGCCGGGTTCGACTTGCCCCAGCCCAGCCGGGTCAGCGAGACGAGCATCTCGGCTTCCTCCCGCGCCTGCGGTGTCGGATCGCGGGCGACCCGGCCCTGTGCGTAGCTGCCGTAGAGCACCAGTGCAGTCACTCGGTCCGGATGACGAACCGCATAGGCGATCGCCACCGGACCGCCCCCGCTGGCGCCGAACAAGCTGAATCGGTCCACGCCGGCGGCATCGACGACAGCCTCGAGGTCGTCGACCCAGTTCTCCAGCGCCAGGTTCGGATAGTCGCGGTCGGACAGGCCGCAGCCACGCTCGTCGTACCGGACGAGGGTGTGCTCCTGGCTCAGGAATTCCACCCAGTGGCGCCAGACCGGCGATGTCCAATCCCGCTCGAGGTGGGTCATCCAATGCCCGGCCTTGACCACCACCGGGCCGTGCCCGCTCGTGGCGTAGGCGAGCCGCACGCCATCCGGCGCGGTGCAGAACCGCAGTTCCTGGTGCACGTGAACATGCTACGTGCGAGCCGACACGCTCGTCGCCGCAATTTGGGTAGTAACACCGATGCAGTCCGAAGCGTGAAATTCCTATCGTTCTGCGCATGGAAATGGTGTGCCCGACGATCTCGTCACAGAAATGCCGTCGTTGGCTCGAACGCCGATCCGCTGACGCGCACTTGGATCGGCGGCGACCGAATCCAGTGTGGACAAATTTTGAGGCCGATGCCTCATGCGACGCGATGCCGTTCCGGTCAACCATTTTCGCATGGTCATCTTCGATAGCCCCCGGGTGGCCGCGGTCGTCGCCCACCCGAACCCTGTTCTGTTGCGCGGGAACGGCGAGCGGTTCACCGGTTATGGACCCAACCGGGCACGCGTAGCGGTCGGCCTCCGCTTCGAAATCAGTTGGGCAACAACTAACTCCGTAGCCACAAGGTGGCGTATCCACCCACGGACCCCCGGTTCGTCAATTCGATCCGGCCACACAGATAAGGAAGATTCATGACCTCTGTAAACACTGCGGTTGACAACGGCGTCAACGTCGACGCACTTCTCGGTGTCCGCACCGCATTGACCGACACGCCGGAGATCGCTCAGTTCCAATGGCGGACAACGGTTTCCTGGATCAACGGCACCCACAGCCGGTCCACCGTCGACACCTTCTACGGCTTCGGCGAGACACAACAGCACAAGACGGAGTTCAGCTATGACGCCGACCATCCGCTGGCGTTCGCCGCGGAAGACAACGGCGCCACCCCAGTCGAATATGTGCTGGTCGCCCTCGGCAGCTGCCTCACCGCCGGCGTCGCATCAATCGCCCAGCAGCGCAACATTCAGCTGCGTTCGGTGCAAGCGACCATCGAGGCCCAGCACGACCTACACGGAATCCTCGGTGCGGACCCCGACGTCCGAAATGGATTCAGCGGCGTCAAGGTGAGCTACACGATCGACGCCGACGCAACGACCGACGAAATCAGGGCGCTGGTGGCCCAATCGCAGAAGCGCTCCGCGGTCTTCGACATTCTCGCCAACCCCACCGACGTCACCGTCGACGTCGCCTGAAATCGTCTAAGAGGCTCACCGTGCTGAAAACAACCACCGTCGTGGTGGGCGCCGGCCACACCGGGCTCGCGATGAGTCGCTGCCTCGCCGACCGGTCCATCGATCACGTCGTGCTCGAACGCGGCGAGGTGGCCAACTCCTGGCGCACCCAGCGGTGGGACTCGCTGCGGCTGCTGACACCGAACTGGATGACCCGGCTGCCGGGCTTCGAATACCGCGGCGATGACCCCGACAGCTACCTCACGGCATCAGGGACGGCGGAACTGATCGAAGATTACGCGAAGGAAACCGCGGCGCCGGTGCGGGCCAACACCACCGTGACCTCGGTGCGGCCGGTCGAGCACGGTTACGTGGTGCAGACTGACCAGGAAACCTGGCAAGCACGGGCGGTGGTGTCCGCCTCGGGCGCCTCCGCCGTGCCCCGCCTGCCGGCGATGTTCCGCGACGTGCCCGCCGGGATCACTACCCTCGCCCCGACGGAATACCACAACCCGAGCCAGCTGCCCGACGGCGGTGTCCTCGTCGTCGGCGCTTCGGCGAGCGGCGTCCAGATCGCCGAGGAACTGCACCGCTCCGGGCGTCCGGTCACGCTCGCCGTCGGCGAGCACGTACGCATGCCGCGCACTTACCGAGGCAAGGACATTCTGTGGTGGATGGACGCGTCGGGGCTGCTCGACGAGCGCTACGACGAAATCCCCGAGCTGTCCCGGGCTCGCGCCCTGCCGTCCATGCAGTTGGTCGGCTCACCGGAGCGGAGAACGGTCGACCTCAACGCGTTGCGGCGACTCGGCGTGCGACTGGTCGGCCGGCTGGCCGGCATCCGGGATGGAGTTGCGCAATTCTCCGGCTCGCTGGCCAACGTCACCGCCTTGGCTGACCTGAAGCTGGGACGGCTGCTGGACACCTTCGACACATGGGCGGCCGAATCAGGCGTGGACGGCCTCGGTCGGCCGCGACGATTCGCCGCCACCGAGGTTCCCACACCCGCGCAGTTGGCCCTCGACCTTCGTTCCGGCGAGATCCGGACGATCCTGTGGGCCACCGGATTCCGGCCGGATCTTTCGTGGCTCCAAGTCCCGGTATTCGATCGGAAAAGCCGCGTCCGCCACGACGGCGGTGTCACCGCCACCCCCGGCCTGTATCTCATCGGCATGCCGTTCTTGCGTCGCCGAAGGTCGAGCCTCATCGACGGCGCTGCGGCCGACGCCGCCGACCTGACCGGCCACCTTGTGCGGTACCTCGATGCCAGTTGAGGAAGATCCCATGGACAGCCACTACGACGTGATCGTCGTCGGCGGACGCGTTGCGGGCGCCGCAACCGCGATGCTGCTCGCGCGCGGGGGCCTGCGGGTGCTCGTCATCGAGGCCGCCCGGCGGGGCACCGACACCTTGTCCACGCATGCCCTCATGCGTGGCGGCGTGCTGCAACTGCACCGCTGGGGGCTACTCGACGCGGTTGTCGCCACCGGCACCCCGGCCATTCGTGCGACCCAATTCACCTACGGGGATGAGATCGAGACGGTGAACATCCGCGCGGGCGACGGAATATCGGCGCTGCTCGCCCCGCGTCGAACGGTCCTCGACGCCCTGCTGCTGGACGCGGCCCGTGCGGCCGGCGCCGAGATCCGCAGCCCAGCTCGTGTGACGCGGCTGCTTACCGACCGCGGCAGGGTATGCGGCGTCGAAGGGATCACACGTGGGACCGGCGCTCCCTTTCGAGCCACCGCGACGCTCACCGTCGGCGCCGATGGTCGCCGATCGACGGTGGCGCAGGCCGTGGACGCGGAGTTTCAACGCCGCGGCTCGGCCTCGGGCGCGATCGTCTACGGATACTTCCCCGGGTTGGCGCGCGACCGCTACCACTGGTCGTATCGACCCGGTGCCACCGCGGGCGTCGTGCCTACCGGTGACGGCTTGGCCTGCGTCTGGGCCGGGACACCGGCCGCGCGGTTCGACGCCTTGCGGACCGAAGATCTCGAGGCCTCCTTCCGGTCGCTGCTGGCCGAGGCGGCGCCGGAGGTCGCACAGTCGATTGCGGCCGCACCGCCCTGCGGTCGGGTCCGCGGCTTCCCCGGGGCGCGAGGTTATGTCCGATCCTGCGGCGGTCCGGGCTGGGCGCTGGTCGGCGACGCCGCGTACTACAAGGACCCGATCACCGCGCACGGCATCACCGATGCCCTGCGCGACGCGGAGCTCCTCGCCCGCGCGGTGCTCGATGCACCACACGGCGGGCGAGCCCAGTTCGACGCCCTGCAGGACTACCAACACAGCCGCGACCGGCTCTCCGAGAAGCTATTCGACACCACTGAGCGCATCGCGAGCTACCAGTGGGACCTCACGGAGCTGCGCGCGCACCTTCGCGCGCTGAGCAATGCGATGCGGCCCGAGGTCGACGCACTACTGGAATTCGACCGCCCGCAAGATCAATCCCGACCGCTCCTCGCGGGATAGCCACATGATCCGATCACGAACGAACCCGCAGCGCGCCCTCATCGCGCTGGTGCAGATTCTGGGATTGTCGGTCTGGTTCTCGGCCACCGCGGCTGTACCGGGCCTGCGCTCGGACTGGGGCTTCGGCCCGACGACCGCGGGATGGCTGACCGCATCGGTTCAGATCGGTTTCGCCGCCGGTGCTGTCACCTCGGCCCTGCTCAATCTCGCCGACCGCGTCAAACCGCAGTACCTGCTCGCCGCAAGCGCCGCGTGCGCCGCCACGTGCACCGCTGCGCTCGCCTTCTTCGTGCACGGTGTCTCCGCGGCTATTGCGTTGAGATTCCTCACTGGGGTCGTGCTGGCCGGTGTCTACCCGGTGGGAATGAAACTGATGGCCTCATGGTCCGAATCCACTGATCGGGGGCGCTCGTTCGGAGTCCTGATCGGGGCGCTGGCCCTCGGCTCCGCGATCCCCCACCTGATCAGTGGCCTCGGGCCGCTGCCCTGGAGGACTGTGATGATCACCGCCGCAGCATTGTCCGCCGTCGGGGCGTTCATCGCCTTCGGAGCCATCGTGCCCGGGCCACACCTGGACCGGCGGGCGATCACCCCGAACCCCTGCTACGCGGTCGCCATGTTCGCCGAGCGCGGCCTCCGGCTCACCAATGTGGGCTACTTCGGCCACATGTGGGAGCTGTACGCCCTATGGACCTGGCTGTCGGTGTTCGTGCTGGCGGGTCAGCAGGAACGAGGCCATGCGGCCGCTCCCTCGACCGGCGTCATCGCGTTCAGCGCGATCGGGATCGCCGGCCTCGCCGGATCTCTGCTTGGCGGATGGGCATCGGACCGCGTCGGTCGTCGCCCTACAGCGGTAACCGCGCTGGTGATCAGCGGAGCCTGCTGCGTCGCCTCCCCGTTGTTCTTCGCCGCGCCGACTGTGGTTTTGGTCCTGTTCTTGATCGTGTGGGGCGCCTCGGCCATCGCCGACTCCGGTGTCTTTTCCGCCTCGCTGAGCGAGATGGCGGACAAACGGCTCGTCGGGACGGCACTGACCGCGCAGACGGCGATCGGCTTCCTGCTCACCGTCGTGACGATCCACCTCGTCCCCGTAGCCGCAGGCCTGGTCGGTTGGCGGTACGCCTTCCTGCTGCTCGCACCTGGTCCGGCGATCGGCGCCGTCGCGATGGCAGCGCTTCCTGGGTTCCCGACATCCATTGCCGCACATAAGGAGAAAAGCCATGACCATCACTTCCGCGAGTCGCTCCGCCCGCCGCCGCAACCGGGAGCTGCCCAGCCCGCCGGACCAACGCGGTACACACCACTCTCCGCTTGTCGGTCAGGTCGCTGAGCTGTCCCGCACCGTTGGTGACAACGACATTGCCCTGTTCACGCTGATCAGTGGTGACCGCAACCCCCTGCATTACGACCAAGCTGCCGCCAAATCATCTCGATTCGGAGAAATCGTGGTCCAAGGCGGTGTCACCAGCGCGATCCTCAATGCCGTTGTGGCCGAAAGATTGCCAGGCCCTGGAACGGTGTTCCTCAATACCAACTGGGATTTCAAGGCGCCGGTGCGCCCCGGTGACACGATCACCGGCCGCGTGGAGGTCATCTCCGTCCGCAGCGACAAGCGAATCACCACGCTCAAGACCACTGTCACCCGGGACGACGGCACGGTGGTGCTCCACGGAACCGCGGTGTGCTACACGATGGACATGTCCGGCGGCCACGATCGGTGACCGCGTCGGGCCACGGTGACCGTCCAGACTCCGCGCCGGCTGTTCGTTATGAGTCCCATCCCCTTCAGGTTGGTTTATGCCCACCCGAGCCGATATTGAACCTCAGTAGAGGATCCGTCTCGCCGCGCGCCGCACCCGGCGGATCCGGGGATGCCGTTCGGCGGCGGCCCGCAGATGGTGGAGATCAGCCGTGACGGCCGACGGGTCTATGTCACCAACTCGCTCTACGCGTCCTGGGACGAGGTCTTCTACCCCGACGGCGTCGGGGCATGGATGGCCAAGCTCGACGCCGACGTCTCCGCGGGTGGTCTGGTCGCCGATAACGGATTCTTCCCCCACGGCGACGACTTCCGCGGCCGCAGGGTCCACCGAACCCATCGTTGCCTGAGTTGCTTTCGCTGCAGGGACGCTAGGCGGAAGAGGGTGACGCTGCCCGGCAGGCTTCTGTCAGCGGCCATGTTGTGACGCAGGAGCTTCGAGCTCGTTGGACCCGTCGCCGTAGCCGTGTTGACCTAGCCCACCGCGCAAAGAATCGAAGATTGCCAGGCCCTGCCCCACCAGGCCGGTGGCGATCTCGCCGAGCCCGTCGGCGCCGTTTAGGACTGTCAGGTTGGCGCCTGACAGACCTTGGGCGGCCTGCTTGACGATTTCAGGCAACTGGTCGATGAGCATCCGGTCCAGGGCCACCCGGTTGTGCGAGGCCGCCGCTTCGGCTTGGATCTTCATCTTCTCCGCGTCGGCGAGCGCCAGGATTCGGACGCGTTCTGCCTCCGCCTCGGCCGGCTTGACGACCTCCGAGACGAGCTCTTGCTGACGGAGTTCGGCGGCGCGCTGAGCCAGTTCGGTGCGCATCTCGAGCACTTCTCGCTGGGCTTGCGCCTCGGCGAGCGGCCCCGACTGGGCGGCCTGGGCTTGTGCCTTGTCGACTTCGGCCTTGTATTGGGCCTGCACTATCGCGGTCTGGCGGGCGTATTCGGCCTGGTTTCGTTGGGACTCCTGCTCGGCCTCGGCGGCGGCCTGGTTGGCTTGCGCCTGGGCGATCTGGGCTTGCTGCTGGATGGCGGCGTTGTGTGGTGCGGACATCGCGAGGATGTAGCCGAGCTGGCCATCGTCGATGGACTGGATCTGCAGGGCGTCGACGGTGAGCCCGATCTTGGCCATCTCTTGCTTGGATCCGTCGAGGACCTCGGTGGCCAGCTTCTGCCGCTCTTTGATGATCTGCTCGACGGTCATCGAACCGATGATCGAGCGCAGGTGGCCGGCGAAGATCCGCCCGGTCAAGACAGCCATCTGTTCTTGGTCGGACAGGAATCGTTGCCCGGCCGACACGATACTTTCGTCGTCGTTGCCCACCTTGAAGGCGATCACCGCTCGCACGTTGAGGGTGATTCCCTGCTGGGTGACGCACTTTTCGGCGACCTCGGCCTCGCACATCGCCAACGTGAGAAACCGGACTTTTCGGAAGAACGGCATGATGAAGGCGCCGTGACCGGTGACCACACGGAATGGGGCGTTGCCCGGAGCCCGGCCTCCAGAGATCAGCATCGCTTCGTCGGGTGCGGGCACTCTATAACCGAACATGTTGCGCTCCTTGCAGAATTCGCGTTGTGTGACGCAGGTGGTTTCGTCAGCAATCCATGCTGGGCCACGGTTCCACCACAACCGTGCGCGCGCCGCGAGTATCGATCACCAGCACCTCGGTGCCCTTCGCCAGCGGCTGGTCCGACCATGCGAGGTAGGCCTCCTTTGCCCCCCTCACGTTGAGCAGGACCTCTCCGGCCCCTGCGTCGCCGCGGGTCGCCACGATCAACGACCCGACGCAACCGACCAGCGAGACATCACTCACGCCCCGTATTCTCCTCCCCCGTCCGGTCAGCGATGAGCACCACGTTTGCCCGTAGGCCCAGCTTTCCTCGACCAACGGACATTCGACAACGCCGTCACCCCCCGCCACCTTCATCGAAGGGCTACACGTACTGATGCGGCAACGGTGTCGCCCGTCAGAATGGAAGCGGCACGGCGTTACTTGGCCTCGTCGGCGGGCCTGGGTGTGAGCGCGGGTAGCCGCTCGACGATCGCGGAAATCGCCCCGTCCTGGGCGAGTAGGTGCTTCTGGATCTCCTCGGCTTCCTTGAGCACCGCCTCGGCGTCTTTGTAGGTTTCTTCGGCGCGCTTGTCGGCCGCCTTGGCCTGAATGTTCTGACCCACAATGATGATTGGCAACAGGACCAGCTGAAGGAAGCTGCTGGAGAGCCACACGACGATGAAGTAGGTCCCCTGCTTGATCGCATCGGGCAGGGCGAACAGCGCGAGGCCGGTGAAGAGGTATGCCGTCCACATCGTGCCAACGATCAAAGTGATCATCAGCCCAAAGCGAGCGTTGAGGCGAACGATCCAATTCTCGTGATCGACCCCGCGCACCTGCGCGGTCTTTATCGGTTTGCTGGCGTGCAGTTCATCAGCGCGGGGATGGCGAACGTACTTGTAGATTGTGGGCATCCGCGGATTCTCACACGGCGCGTGGCGATGCACCTGCGCTTCTCGCCCCGACGTGTAGTTGTGAACACGAACGTCCTTGGCCGTCGCGCGTCTTCCCCACGACGCATCGGTGATGGAGTTCGTCTCGGGTCGCCCTTGTCGTTCACACGCGCCCCATCCAGCTGTGGAATCGACCCTCCGGATCGTAGGTCGAGCGCACCTTGTCGAGACGCGCCATGTTCGAGTCGGCGATGAACCTCCCCGGACGCCGGCCAAGGTTCTCGTCGGCCAGCGCAATGCATGTCGCAAGGTGCGACATCGACGCCATGTTCGATCCGGCCCAGTCGCGGTACCGTTCGTCGTCGGCCGGGTCCTGCCAAACGGTGTAGAGCGCTAAGTAGATCTCGTCCTCAAGGCCGTAAACCATATCCGCGCGGTCCGGGGAGGGCTTCCACCCCGTGAAAATGAAGTGGGAAGGGTGCGGTGGCATCGTCTCAATGATTTTGCGGATGCCTGGCAGCAGCTCTTCGGCGGACGCGGACGTAAACATGTTGTCGGCGATATAGCGGTGCCCCGTCGGGTAGTTCGTCATGATGGCGTCATACCAATCGGCCAACGTTGCTCGCGCATAGGGAACATTGATGATCGCCTGATCGATCACCGGGCAGGTACCCAGCACGGCAAGGGCTTTCGTCGCCTCCGCTTCAGAATCGGCGAAGACCGGCGAGGCGATGGCGATGCCGGCGTGGTCGAGTCCGGCTCCCGGAAAGCTGCGCGAGGCCAGGATTTGCAGCTCCACGCGGTCGTCGATCTCGGGACTGATTGAGCGTCCCCAGCTGTACACCTCGTCAACGAGTTCGATCGGGTACAGGTAAAGGCAGGCGCCCAAGACCGCCGGGCGTGGGTGAAGCCGCAATTTGAAGGAGGTAACCACGCCGAAGAAGCCCGGTCCCGAGCCGCGGGCCGCCCAATACAGGTCCGCGTGATTCTCGGGGTCGCAGTAGATCTGTTCACCGTCGGCCGTGACGACCTCCAGCCCGAGCACGCTCTCACACCCCATCCCCACCACCTTGCTGTTCCAGCCGTATCCCCCCTGCAAGAGGTAGCCGCCGAGGCAAATGCCCTCGCAGTGGCCCGTGGGGAAGAAAAGCCCCTGTGAGTCGAGTTCGGCCGCGAAAACGCTGGCGACCTTGCCCGGCCCGACGTCCGCGGTCATCCGATCCCTATCGAGGGTGCAGTGATCGAGGCGGCTGACATCAAGCAACAGGCCGCCGTCGCGCAGGTGACTGGCCGCCCAGCTATGCCCACCCGACCGTACGCCGACTTGATGGCCGTATTCCTTCGCATAGCGAATCGATGCGATCACGTCGTCGATGTCGCGCGCTTGGACGATCACATCGGGAAAGCGCTTCGGCAGGAGGCCATTCCAGACCGTTTCTCGACGGGCCGTTTCGTATCCGGCTGACCCGCTGAAGAACCTCACTTCGGTGGAAAGTAAAACCATTGCGTTCCTTTGACTTTCGCGCAGCGACCTTCCGGGCCGCCGTGGTGGTGTGGACAGCACAGCACCGACGCACGCCCGTCCGCCTTGCAACGAGAGGCCCCGGCGCGCACAAACGCTCCTGGCCACGAGGTGATCGGCCTGCTGTGTTAACGCGATAGCGCCGAGCAACGTTCAAGCGTCCGTTCAAGGGAATCCCGCGATCGATGGGCTGGTAGCGGGCTGTATAGGACAGGCACCTGGGGTTCCTCGCGCTCACTGTGCGGGCACTGTGTGCCATAACTCACAGTGCAGCGAGGAGTCGATTGCTCTCCTCTCTAGGAGACACGTAAATGATCGGCGAGACGTTCGCAGCAGATCACCTTCGGCCGCCATGGACCTGCCTGACTGTTCCCGCCACGAACTGAGTTTCGTCGTCTATTCAGAACGGGGCAGCCCCACTTTGCCGTCGTGGTCCGTGGGATTTGACCGAGGGAGTGACGAATCTAACAGAGCAGCGCAAGCGCGAAATGCGCAGCTGGCTTGAACGCGTCGGCGGCGGTATCTCGTTAAGAGAGTGGTAGCTCGTTCAGGCCGCGCCAAACATTAAGGGGTGCAGTGGTTTTACGTCCGACTGGAAGAGGATTCTTCTGCGGTTCTACGGTGCAGACGGATACGAAACCGCCGTCGCCCAACAGCGTGGCGACCAATCACCTGCGCGAGGGTGGCCTGCTCCTCGTTGGAGCCCTCAGTGAACTTCTGGTCGATGCGAGGCGTGTTGCTTGAGCGACGGGGATTAGGAACGGCAAGCAGATGGCTAAGGTGAGGTGTTGATTGATGTACGGGAACGCAACGGCTCGGGAGCCGATTTCGAAATCCGGCCGCTACGCGGGTTCTGCAAAACTGATGTCAACACCGAAGGTGCCGTCGACGACGCCGCTTCGCATCTTGGTTGTCGGCGCCGGTGTGGGCGGCATTTCCGTCGCCCGGGGTCTATTGCGGGACAGACATGACGTCACCGTCTTCGAACAGCGGCCGGATGTGCGGGCAGGTGGCGGCGCCGTGACCATCTGGTCCAATGGCGCGACGGTTTTGGAGCAGCTGGGCGTCGATATGGACGGGACCGGCCAGCTGCTGTCCACACTGCAAGTCATGACATCCACGGGTCACCCGCTCACCACTGTCGACCTGACCGCGATAGCGAACCGGCTGGGCGCCCCTGTTCGGATGGTCCCGCGTCGAGTCCTGCTTGAACGGCTGCTGGAAGGCTTTCCGACCCACCGAATCCGATGCGACTCGCATGTGGTCGGCGTGGTCAGCACACACACCGGGGTGCGAGTCGACTTCGAAGACGGCAGCTCGGCCGAAGGTGATGTGTTGATCGGTGCGGATGGCCTGCACTCGATGGTCCGGGATATCGTCGGCGCGCGACACGCGGAGCCCACGGGCTGGTGCAGCTGGCAGGGATTGGTCACCCTTCCGGGCGGCGTCGCCGACCCACACGTCGCACTGATGATGATCGGCGAGCACGGAAACCTTGGTCTGTGGCCGGCCGGAGGCTCCGATCTGCAGTGGTGGTTCGACTTGCCCTGGTCGTCGGACTTCGTCAGACCGGAGCGTCCGATCGACGTGATCCGGTCCCACTTCACGGGATGGTCCGATTCGGTCGATCGGGTACTGGCAATGTTGACCGACGACGATCTGGCCCGTTCGCCGTTCCCGCATTTTCGGCATCCGATTCCCCGGCCGGGTCAAGGCGCGCTCACGTTGCTCGGCGATGCCGCACACACGATGCCGCCCACCCTGGCGCAAGGGACCAATCAGGCGCTGCTGGACACGATGGTCTTGTGCAAGGCGCTTTCGGGTTTCCGGAAAAAAACGAACCGCAACACCAGCGATCTGTGGAGCGCGCTGCGCTGGTATGAGAAGACCAGGCGACACAAGGTCGCGGCGGTGTCGCGGGTGGCGTCGCTACAGGTGTCCCACGGTGAGTCCGCGCTGAAACCCGCGGCGATCATCCCGGACCGGTTCATGACCAAAGCAATGACGATGTTTTTGCGTTCGGTAAGTCACCGCCGGCTCTCCGCGGAGATCAGCCGAGACCTCGGGCTGCAACGACTACCCGATCGTGTCGGCAGAGACGAACAACCTCAGCGAGTCTCGCCGCACCAAGAGCGGGTGTGACGCGATGTCGACGACCTTCAGGATGCCACCCGCCAAGCTGGCCCGCGTTGTCGAGTGGATTCGCCACCACCTGTATCGGCTCCATCAACGCTGGCACCAGCGCCGGCAGCGGTGATGGAGATGATCCTTGCCACCCGGACGTCGCAGGCGATCCACCGAAGCGGCCCAACTCGGTGTCGCCGATGCGCTCGCCAATGGGCCGCTGCCGATCGACGAGTTGGCGGACCGGGTGGGCGCGAACGCCGACGCGCTGGGCCGGCTGCTGCAGACCACTCCGGGCGGCTAAATCCAAACCTCTAGTGGCCTCTGACCAGCCCGAATACCGTGCCCCCAGTCGGACTCGAACCGACACTGTGCGGATTTTAAGTGGGCGCCGCCCTCGAACGACCAGGCGCGCCCTCACGCGGCAAGCCCCTCTTCATCGCTGGCTCGCCTATCCAGGCGAACTACCTTGCGGCAGAACCAATGCTTCGCCGCGCCACCCACAAAGCAGACGACGCGGCGAATCCCCGGGAATCTGACGACACGAACCGGGTGTCGACGGCCGACTAGTCGATTGCGCGCGCCAGGCCCTGGATGGCTCGCAGCCGCCCGTCGGTGAGGGCGGCCGTGAGGTTCGCGGCCTTCTGTGCAAAGTCGGGGACGAAGGCGTGCAGCCCGAGCGGACTGGGAGGCAGCGTGAGGATCGTCTGCATCAGCGCGCTCGCCTGATCGGTCAGATCGTTCCACTGGTCGATCGCGAACCCCGATGACTCGACGGCAGCGCGCAACGCCTCGGACGTGACCAGATGACTGACGGCGGGTTCGTCGGCCCACGGCAGCGGAAAGTCAAGTTCGCCGCGCTCGCCACTGGTGATGTCCCAGATCGCCAGCACGCCCCCGCCGGCCAACACCCGCCGGGCCTCCCGGTACAGGGCGGCCTTGTCGGCCACGTTCATCTGTACGTGCTGGCTGAGCACGACCCGAAACGTGCCATCGGCGAAGGGCATGTCGGTGACGTCCGCCCGGCGGACCGTGATCTGATCGTCAAGTCCGACAAGGCGATTGAGCCAACGGGCGGTTTCGCAGTACTCCTCGGTCAGGTCGACCGTCGTCACCGCGCAGCCGCACCGGTCGGCGACGTAGCGCGCGGTACCGCCGACCCCGCTGCCGGCGTCGAGCACCTCGTCCTCGCTGGTGATCCCGGCGAGGTCCGCCAATTGGCTGGTGGCGATGCGGCCCATCGTGTGGAAGTCCTCGAGCATCCCGAAGTCTGCGGCCTCGAGCCGGTCGAGATCCTTTCCGGCCGCAATGAGGGCCCGCTCGATGTTGCGCCGAGATAGCCCGGTGGAGTACTGCGCCTGAATCTGGGTGTTTGACATGTGTGTTCCTTGGGGTTGCGTCGCAATCTGCTACGCCGAGGCCCGGTCGGCCTCGGTTCCGAACCGAAACGCGGCGCGGCCGGCCGGGGCGGGGTGCTCGCTGCGCCAGACCGCGGATTCGCACGGAATACCGGGGGTGTGCGGGCTGGGGATGCTGCTGGCGCCGCTCGAAGCGGTCTAGGCGGTGCATCGGCACGAGTCCGGTCAACGTGAAGTTCCAGATCTGACGCAACAGATTTCCCGCGGTGCGCCGGGAATCCGGGCCGGTGGTGTAGCTGCGGGCGATGGTCAGAAAGTCTTCGGGTTCCACACCGGCGACATCTTTGACGTGGGTGGTCGGGCCGCCGACCTCAAAGCTTCCCAGCGCGTGTTCGGGCAGGTAGTGGCGCAAACTGGACTCGAAAAACAGGTCGGCGCCAAGCCGCGTGGCGTTCACGCGCACTGCCCGCATGAACATCCATGGCGGCACGTCAAGGTGGCGCACCCGTCGGCCTAGCGCCTCACCGACTGCTTCGGCGATGTCGGCCCCGGACAACATCGCCGGCCCGGTGGGTCGGTAAGCCCGGCCGTCGTGGCGGTGCGGGTCGAGCAGCGCGCCCACCGCTACGCGCGCGATGTCCTCGTTGGACGGCGGTGCGTTGCGGCCGCAGCCCAGTCGGTGTCGGCAGCACTCCCAGCTGGGCCGCGAGCGGGACGACATTCAAGATAATTGTCGGCGAAATATCCCGGATCGACCGCAACGTGGGCGGTGTCGGGCAACAGCTCGAATAGCTTGTCTGTCAGCCACGCCTGCCGGGTCATCAGCGACGGATGCTCGGGGCTGGCCAGCCACTGCCCCAACGCCACCACCGCCTCTACGCCGGAGCGCCGCGCGGCGACCGCGAAGGCGACCGCGCTGTCGAGCGCGTGGGGGTGGTAGGGCGGGTTGAAGTACAGCCGGTCGACGCCGTCCAACGCGGCCTGAACCTGTTGTATGTCAAACATATCGGCGACGACGACTTCGGCACCCAGGGCCTGCAGACGGGCGCTGCGTGTATCACTTCGATGCACCATCGCGCGTGTCGTGACGCCTTTTTCCAGTAGTTGGGCGGCAACCGCGCCGCCGATCCTGCCCGTGGCTCCGGTTACTAGCACACTAGGTTTTGTCATCGGATTTTCCTTCCCGTGTTGAATATGGCGAACGCAGAGCGCGGCTCGCTAGCGTGCCGGCTCGAGTTCCGGTGGTGGCGGTAACGGCATGAGTCGAAGCAGCGCAGCAAGTTTGGCGTCCAACGCCGCACCGACCTCGGCGATACGTGGGTCGCCGAAGCTGGCGAACTTACTCGATGGCTGGTCGATGCTGAGGTGGACGCGACCGCTGTTGTCTTCGTAGATGGCGGTGCGTAGCGGCGCGTAGACCATTACCGCGGGATCGTGCCGAAACATCGCTTCAACGATCACGTTGTTGCCGACCATGTAGGTGACCGCGCGGTTGCGATTACCCGCCAACTGCATCATCGGAGTCGGGTCCAACGTCCAGAAGTTGACGAACGAATTCGGCGCATGTTCGGCGGTGTACTGCTGCACGGCCGACAGGTCACCCGCCTCGATCACCTCGGTGAGTTCGGCGAAATCGATTGTCGGCACGAGGAATTCGAACCGCTGGCGGACGTCGTCGAACGAATCGTCGGTGTCGATGACCATCCGGTTAACCAGGTGAGGAATTGTCTTGGTCATTTCATGCTCCAACAGGTGTATAGACGGATGTGCTCTTGGTGCTCACAGCGAGCGTGCGAGTCACCGCGATCTTGCGCAGCGACAGCAGGTGCAGTGCCACCGCGAGCGGCACCACAGTGGTGGGGATCAGGACGAGCGGAAGCAGCGCGATCTGTCCAGTGGATGGCGACAGCGACAGCACATGCGCGACTCCGGGTGCCGCGGTGACACCGATAGCGGTCGCGACAACCAGATCCAGCAGGCCCAGGATGTTGAACCACACCGCCCGGCGGCCGACGACGCCGCGCCGGATGCTGCGCGCGACATAGATAGCCTCTAACCCGATCGCGATATCGCCCAGTCCGGCTGGCAGCGCGAACACGGCCGGCAGATTGCCCAGCGCCATCACCACAAGGAAGGTCACGCCGACCACCCGAAAGTACTGTGGCACTGTCAGCCGCCACAGCGCGTCCGGTTGCGCCAAGATGCGCGACACCACCGGGATACGGGTCCCTAGCAGCAGCGCCGCGATGGCAGCGGTCATCGCCAGGGGAAGCCAGGGTTGGGCCTTGCTCGGCGCGAACCGGTACACGCCGGCCCCGGCAAGCGCCACGCTCGCCAAAACCCAAGTTGCCCAAGCCGTCCCGAATACGGCCTGGACCGCGGTGGCAGTGCGCCCGCTGAAGCCGGCGCCGAGAGCGCCACGCCCCAGCATGACGCCGATGGTGGCGGTGGTGCCGATCAACCCGACCTGCACCATCGCCCAGACGTACAACGGCAGTGTGGTCATGAGCCCCTCCATTTCAGTTGTATGGTGTGAAACACCGGGTATGTTTCCGAACATCGTGTTCAATTAAAGTGACTGGGTGAAAATTCCGTCAACGACCAAAGGAGGCCAGATGTCCGCTACCGAACACAGACACCAAGTTGTCCCGAAATCAGCCGGTACTGGCGCGGCGGCTGGAGATCGGCGGGTCAGGCGCACCCGCAAGTTGTTGCACGACGCGTTCCTCGCCCTTGTCCTCGAAAAGGGGTACGAGAAGATCACAATCCAGGACATCTTGGATCGGGCCGACGTGGGCCGGTCCACCTTTTACGTTCATTTCCGGGACAAGGAGGCCCTACTGACGGCGAGTTTCGATGGGATGCGCGATCAGCTCGAGGACCAACTGGCCGACATCGATGCCACTAGCCCCGTCGACGTCACCCTGCCCGCTGCGCTGCTGTACGAGCATGCGTATCGGAATCAGCGCGTGTACCGCGCGTTGTGTGGGCGCCAGGGCGGGGCGCTGGTTCAGCGCTACCTGCGCCGGCTGATCGGCGATCTGTTGCGAAAGCACTTGCGGCCCCATGTCAGTCGCGCGGACGTGCCCGCTGAAGTGGCGGCCGAGTTCTACACGTCGGCCGCGCTGGGTCTGCTGGTGTGGTGGATCGACCACGATTTCTGCAACGGACCTGCCTGGTTGACCTCGACATACCGAACGCTGGCAACACCCAGCGAGCCCGGTGGGCGCCGTCACTGATGCGCCGGGGTTCGCCGCGAAAGTTAGCTAGCGCCGCGCCGGGTCGCCTGGCCGCGTACACGTCGCGTACACGAACCACCCTCGCGCGACCGCTGGGCACGCTTTTACATTGGCTAACCAGCGTCTTTCCCGTGCCCCCACTGGGACTCGAACCCAGACTGGGCGGATTTCAAGTCCCTATCTTTGGTTTCCTGAGTGTGCCACGAATGCTCCGCACCATCGCCAACCAGGACGAACGTTCTCACCGCGTGTCAGCGCAACCATGGCGGCGTCGCCGCAGTTGTGACAGCGACGTGAAAACGACCGCCGAAGGATCTGGGAGCGCCGGGTGCTGGATCGCCGACAGCCGTCTCGGGGGTTATGAGCAGGTGACACAGCGTTTCGTCAGAACCCACCGCGTCATCCCCACCACAGCGAGGATCTTCCTATTCACTGCGAGAGGTTCCGACGCGATATTTCTTCCCTGCTGCGACCGTTAACCGGTTCCGCTGTTGTTGTCGTTCGCCGCGTCGTCATCGCGGTGCAATTCAGGGAAAACCCCGGTCGACGAGTCACGCAGATCGACTCCCGGCGGGAGCTCGTCAGCCTGACAGGCCGCGTCGATGCCAGCGAGCATCTGTCGCGGGTCTACGGCGGCGCGCGCCTCGGTCCTCGCAACGACGCGCTAGCGCTTCTCGGCTCGTGACCACCTCGTCGGGGCCACCGGCGATGATGTTCGACCTGGACGGCACGCTGATATGCACTGTCTACCAGCAGATTGCCGCGTGCCGCACGGCGCGCAGCCGATGTGTGACTTTGCCGAAACCTCGGACCGATCCGTTGAACGCCGGTATTGTTTGGAACGTTTCCACTCATGTCGACGAGATGTCTGGAGAACCGGTGAGCACCAATCCGTTCGACGACGACGATGGCAGCTTTCTTGTCTTGGTCAACGACGAGGAACAACACAGCCTGTGGCCGACCTTCGCCGATGTTCCAGCCGGTTGGCGGGCGGTTTACGGCGAAGCGGACCGCGCTGCGTGCCTGGACTACATCGAACAGAACTGGACCGATATACGGCCGAGAAGTCTGCGTGAGAGGCTGGCGAGGGGGGTTTTAGAGAATAGGCCGGCTGTTTGGTAAATGAGCCGGCTGGATTGGGGCGATTCAAACACGCTTACGGAACCGCTGCTGAGAAGCCGGATGAGAAGAAAGTGAGCGGCGGTGGATAAAGCGGGTGTCACTTCCATTGCTGTCATCGGCATGGCGTGCCGGCTTCCCGGGGGTATCGACTCCCCGGAGCAGTTGTGGGAGGCGTTGCTGCGGGGCGATGACCTGGTCACCGAGATTCCGCCCGACCGCTGGGACGTCGACGAGTACTACGACCCCCAGCCGGGGGTGCCGGGTCGGTCGGTGTCGAAGTGGGGCGGGTTGCTCGATGACGTTGCGGGTTTCGATGCCGATTTCTTCGGGATCAGCGAGTCAGAGGCGATCGCGATCGATCCGCAGCAGCGCTTGTTGCTGGAAACCTCTTGGGAGGCCATGGAGCACGCCGGGCTGACCCCGGAGACGGTGGCCGACTCGCTGACCGCGGTGTTCGTGGGATTGACTCATTGCGACTACGCACTGTTGGCCGCCGATACGGGCGCCTTGGAGGGGCCGTACGGGAACATCGGCACCAATTTCAGTCAGGCGTCCGGGCGGATCGCTTACGCCTTGGGGGTCCACGGTCCTGCGGCCACGGTGGACACGGCATGTTCGTCTGGCCTGTTCGCTGCCCATATGGCCTGTCGCAGCCTGCACGAGCGCGACAGCGACCTTGCCTTCGCGGGTGGCGCTTGCGTGATGCTGGAACCGCGAAGGTCGTTCTCGGGATCCGCGCAGGGCTTGCTTTCACCCACGGGAAGATGTCACGCGTTCGACGTCGCGGCGGACGGGTTGGTGTCCTCCGAAGGCTCCGTCGTGGTGGTGCTCAAACGGCTACCGGATGCGCTGGCCGATGGTGACCGGATCCTGGCGGTGCTGCGCGGCACGGCCGCCAACCAGGATGGTCGTACCCCGACGGTCACGACCCCGTCGTTGGAGGCGCAGACCGCGGTGTATCGGGCGGCGTTGGCCGCGGCGGGCGTGGACGCCCGCAGCATCGGCATGGTCGAGGCGCACGGCCCGGGCACCCCCATCGGTGACCCGATCGAATACGCGAGCCTAGCCAAGGTCTATGGCATCGAGGGCCCATGCGCGCTGGCCACGGTGAAAACCAATTTCGGGCATGCCCAGTCGGCCGCCGGAGCACTGGGGCTGATGAAGGCGGTCCTGTCCCTGCAGCACGGTGTGGTTCCCCAGAATCTGCACTTCACCCGGCTGCCCGATGAGATGGCCCGTATCGACACCAAACTCTTTGTGCCACAAGAGATCACACCATGGCCCACCAACGGCCAGGATCCACGCCGGGCGGCGGTGTCGTCATTTGGATGGTCGGGAACGAACGTGCATGCCATCGTGGAGCAGGCACCCGTCACCGCGACGCCGCACGACAAGGCCGCTGGGTCCGCGCTGGCGCCACCGCTGCTGTTTGCGCTGTCGTCCACCTCGGCCGACGAACTGCGCCGCACCGCCGGCCGGCTGGTCGACTGGGTGGCAGCACATGAGGACGTGGTGTTGCCGGATCTGGCCTACACGCTGGCACGTCGGCGTGCGCACCGCCCAGTCCGCACCGCCGTGATTGCGAGCGGCCGGCCGGAGCTCACCGAGGCGTTGCGGGAGGTCGCCGACGGCGATGCTCCGTATCAGGCCGCGGTCGGACAGGACGACCGGGGTCCGGTGTGGGTGTTCTCCGGGCAGGGTTCGCAGTGGGCGGCGATGGGCGCGCAGCTGCTGGCAACCGAACCGGTGTTCGCCGCCACCGTCGCGGCGGCCGAGCCACTGATCGCCCGCGACTCCGGGTTCTCGGTGACCGAGGCGATGACCGCGCCGCAGATCGTGACCGGTATCGACCGGATCCAGCCGACCCTGTTCACCATGCAGGTCGCACTGGCCGCCACCCTGAAGGCATACGGGGTGCGCCCGGGCGCGGTCATCGGGCATTCCCTCGGTGAGGCCGCAGCAGCCGTCGTCGCCGGAGCGCTGTCGCTGGAAGACGGGGTGCGCGTCATCTGTCGGCGCTCTCGGCTGATGTCAACGATCGCCGGTGCCGGCGCCATGGCATCGGTGGAAATGCCTGCCCAGAAAGTGCTTTCGGAGCTGACGGCCCGCGGCATCAACGACGTCGTGGTGACGGTGGTGGCCTCGCCGCAGTCCACCGTGATCGGCGGTGCCACCCAGACGGTTCGCGATCTGGTCGCGGCCTGGGAGCAGGGTGATGTGATGGCCCGCGAGATCGCCGTCGATGTCGCCTCACACTCCCCCCAGGTCGATCCGATCCTTGACGAGCTGACCGACGTACTCGCAGAGCTGCACCCGATGACACCGGAAGTTCCCTTCTACTCGGCGACCCTGTACGACCCGCGCGAGCGGCCGGTGTGCGATGCCGGGTACTGGGTGCACAACCTGCGCCACATGGTGCGGTTCGCCCCGGCGGTGCGGGCCGCTTTGGAGGACGGCTACCGGGTGTTCGCTGAGCTGGCGCCACACCCGCTGCTCACGCATGCGGTCGAGCAGATCGCCCGCAGTCTCGACATGCCGCTGGCCGCCCTGGCCGGTATGCGCCGCGAACAAGCGCTGCCACACGGGCTGCGTGGCTTTGTGGCGGATCTGCACAGTGCGGGCGCCGCGGTGGACTTCTCGGTGCTCTACCCGAATGGGCGGCTGGTGGACTCTCCGCTGCCGACCTGGACGCACCGTCGGCTGCTGTTGAGCCGCGACGGTCAGGAATCCCCAGCACATGGTGGTTGCACCGTTGCGGTGCATCCGTTGCTGGGCGCGCATGTGCGCTTGCTGGAGGAACCCGAGCGCCACGTCTGGCAGGCCGAGGTCGGCACCGCCGCCCAGCCCTGGCTGGGCGATCACCAGATCCGCAATGTGGCTGTGCTTCCGGGGGCGGCCTACTGCGAGATGGCGCTGGCGGCCACGCACGCTGTGCTGGGCGAGGCTTCCGAGGTGCGTGACATCCGCTTCGAGCAGGCGCTGCTGCTGGATGAGCAGACCACGGTCGGCGCCTCGGCGTCGTTGTCATCGCCGGGCGTCGTCGACTTCACCGTGGACACCAATCAGGGCGGCGAACAAGCGCGGCCAGCTAGCGCAGTCCTGCATGCCGCAGAGGAGGCGCAGCCTCCTGCGCAGGACATGTCCGCGCTGCTTGCCGCGCATCCGGGTTGCGAGGACGGCGCCGAGGTGCGCAAGCGCATTGACCAGCGTGGTGTTCAGTACGGTCCGGCGTTCGCCGGTCTGGGCGCGGTGCACACCGGCGAGGGGGCAACCGGCACCGTGCTGGCCGAGGTCGCGCTCCCCCGCCAAATCCGCTCGCAACAAGATGCTTACGGGGTGCACCCGGCGCTGCTGGATGCCTGTTTTCAGTCCGTGGAGGCTGATCCGGACGTGCAGGCCCTGGGCGAAGGTGTGCTGGGGCTGCCGTTGGGTATCCGTCGGCTCCGCGCCTACGGCTCGGCTCGCACCGCCCGCTACTGCTACACACGGGTGACGAAAGCCGATAATTCCGGGGTCGAGGCCGACCTCGACGTGCTCGACGAGCACGGGGCAGTCCTGCTCACCGTGCAGGGCCTGCGACTGGGCACCGCAGCATCCGGCAGCGGCCACGACGAACGGGTGCTGGCCAAGCGGCTGCTGACCATCGAATGGCGGCAACGAGAATTGGCCGAGGTGGAATACGCCGACGCCGGAACCTGGCTGCTGATCAGCACCACCGCCACCCCGGATGTGTTGGCCACCACGTTGACCGATCGGCTGAAAAACCATGGCGCGCACTGCACCACCATGTGCTGGCCACAGCACGCCGACCACACCTCGAACCGGGAACAGCTTCGAGATCATTTGCGTGCCGGTGGATTCACCGGTGTGGTGATCCTCACCGGACCCAAGAACGGCGTCGGCGAGGACCAGTCCCCACTGCTGGGCAGCGAGTATGTGCAGCATCTGGTGCGTATCACCCGCGAATTGCCGGAGATCCCGGGCGAGCTGCCTCGCATCCACGTTGTGACCCGCTCTGCCCAGACCGTGCTGGCCGGCGACCGACCCAACCTGGCGCAGGCTGGGCTGCGGGGCTTGATCCGGGTGATCGGCACCGAATATCCGCACTTGCGGGCCACCCAGATCGATGTGGACGAAGCCACCGACGCCGAGCAGCTGGCACGGCAACTGCTCGGCGGGTCCGACGAGGACGAGACCGCCTGGCGAAACGGCGCGTGGTACACGGCGCGGTTGTGCCCCGCCCCGCTGCGCCCCGAAGAACGGCAAACCACCGTCGCCAGCCATGAGCACGACGGGATGCGCCTGCAGATCCGCACACCCAGCGATCTGGAAACCCTGGAACTCGATGCCTGCGAGCGGGTTCCGCCCGGGCCGGGGCAGATCGAGGTCGCGGTCAGCGCGTCCAGCATCAACTTCGCCGACGTGCTGGTGGCGATGGGCCTGTTCCCCAAAATCGACGGGGGCCTGCCAGAGCTGGGTATGGATTTTGCCGGTGTGGTCACCGCGGTCGGCCCGGACATCACCGAACATCACGTCGGTGATCGTGTCGGCGGCGTTTCCAAAAACGGCTGTTGGGGCACGTTTGTCACCTGCGACGCCCACCTCGCCGTCACCCTTCCGCCCGGCCTGAGCGACCATCAGGCGGTCGCGGTTGCTACGGCGACCGCCACCGCCTGGTATGGCCTGCACGATCAGGCCGGGATCGGATCGGGAGAACGGGTGTTGATCCACTCCGCGACCGGCGGCGTGGGCCAGGCGGCAATCGCGATCGCCCGCGCCGCAGGAGCTGAGGTCTTCGCTACCGCGGGTAGCGAAGATCGTCGACAGTTGCTGCGCGACATGGGAATCGAGCATGTCTACGACTCGCGCAGCATCGAATTCGCCGAGCAGATCCGCCGCGATACCGATGGGTATGGCGTGGACATCGTGCTCAACTCACTGACCGGAGCGGCACAGCGTGCCGGATTCGAATTGTTGGCCATCGGCGGACGGTTCGTCGAGATCGGCAAAGTTGACGTCTACGGCGACACCCGGTTGGGGCTCTTCCCGTTTCGCCGCAACCTCACGTTCTACTACCTCGACCTCGCACTGATGTCTCTGAGCCACCCGCAACGGGTCGGGGAGTTGCTGCGCACCGTGTACCGCCTCGTGGCAGACGGTGAGTTACCCCCCGCGGAGCACACTAACTATGCGTTAGCTGACGCCGCCACGGCGATCCGGGTGATGAGCGCGGCCCAGCACACCGGCAAACTCCTGCTCGACATCCCGCACACCGGCAGCAGCCGCGTGGCGGTGCCACCGGCCCAGGTCCGGGTCTTCCGCCGCGATGGCGCCTACCTCATCACCGGCGGGCTGGGGGGCCTGGGGCTGTTTTTGGCCGAGAAGATGGCCGCCGCCGGCTGCGGGCGCATCGTGCTGTCCTCGCGCTCGCAGCCAACTCCCGAGACGCTCGAGACCATTGAGCGCATCTGTGCGATCGGCGCCGACATCGTGGTGGAGTGCGGCGACATCGCCGATCCCAGCACCGCGCAGCGGTTGGTGGCCGCAGCGACGGGAACCGGGCTGCCGGTGCGCGGGGTGCTGCATGCCGCGGCGGTGGTCGAGGACGCCACGCTGGCCAATATCACCGACGAGCTGATCGAGCGTGACTGGGCGCCCAAGGTTTACGGTGCGTGGAACTTGCACACCGCCACCGCCGACCAGCCGTTGGACTGGTTCTGCTCGTTCTCCTCGGCGGCCGCGCTGGTCGGCTCGCCCGGGCAGGGTGCCTACGCCGCGGCCAACAGCTGGCTGGACGCCTTCACCCACTGGCGGCGGGCTCAGGGCCTGCCGGCCACCGCGATCGCCTGGGGCGCCTGGGCTCAGATCGGGCGCGCCACCGCCCTGGCAGAAGGCGCCGGCGTTGCTATCGCTCCCGACGAGGGCGCTTACGCGTTCGAAGCGCTGCTGCGCCACGACCGCGCCTACACCGGCTACGCGCCGATCACCGGCACCCCGTGGTTGACAGCGTTTGCCCAGCACAGC
Source organism: uncultured Actinomycetota bacterium (assembly GCA_963813275.1). GTDB lineage: Bacteria > Actinomycetota > Actinomycetes > Mycobacteriales > Mycobacteriaceae > Mycobacterium. The sequence continues at coordinate 3,848,810 of CAWEYH010000014.1, forward strand.
CCGTTCGCCGAAGCGTTCCGATCCACCGGACAAAACCCAACGGGCACAAGCAAACTGCGAGCCGAGCTCGACGAGCTACCCCCAGACGAGTGGCCCACCCGGCTGCGGCGTCTGATCTCCGATCAGGTCAGCCTGATCCTGCGTCGCAACGTCGACCCGGACCGGCCGCTCGCCGAATACGGCATGGACTCGCTGGGCGCCCTCGAACTACGTACCCGCATCGAAACCGAAACGGGAATACGCATCAATCCCACCGACATGACGATAACCGTTCGCGGTTTGGCGGGACTGCTGTGCGAAAAGCTGGCACCCGCGGAAGCCGCCTGACAGCGAGGGGCGGTCGGGTGGAGCTTTCTGACCGGGTATTTCCGCTGACGCGCGGACAGCTAGACATATGGCTTGCGCAGGAAACGGGTCACTCTTTTTCGGAGTGGCAGTTTGGCCTCTTCGCGAGAATCGAGGGCACGGTAGAACGTGATGCCCTTGAGTGGGCGATCCGCCGAGTGGTGCAAGAGGCCGAACCACTCAGGGCCGCTCTCTTTGAGGCGGATGGCGAGGTTTGCCAAAGGGCGATCGATGACCCGGATGTCGAGCTGGCCTTCTATGACCTGAGCGGCTCGCACCATCCCGTGCGGGAAGCCTATGGGATAGCGTCATCGATCCAACACAAGCTAATGCCGTTCACCGGGCCGCTGTTCAAATTTGCGTTATTTCGGACGCGGCCCGATGAATTCTATTGGTTCGCATGCGGCCACCACATAGTCATCGACGGAGCTGGCATTGCGCTGGTCGGCCATCGGATTGCAACTGTCTACTCTGCGATTGTTTCTGGCGCACCCATCCCTCCTGCCTTCTTCGGCTCGCTGCAGGACTTGGTTGACTGCGAGTTGGAATACGAAGCGTCGATCGATTATCTGGAAGATCAGGCCTACTGGAGCAGGAATCTTCCAGCGGAAAGCGGACCGCATTATCGGTTGCCCCAAGCCGCGGGTGAGCGTGATCCGGATGAGCCTTCTGCGCCGGTTCGATTGGACCCTTTGGTCGTTCGCCGGGTTGATGAGTTATCCCACGTGTGGGACGTGCCTCGATCATCGGTGATTACCGCGGCGTGCGCGCTTTTGGTGCGTGGGTGGTGCGCTGAGGGTTCGGAGGTGGTGCTCGATTTCCCGGTCAGCAGGCGTGTGCGACCGGAGTCAAAGACGCTTCCCGGAATGGTTGCCGGGTTTGTGCCGCTGGTGTTGGGGGTTTCGCCGGGGTCTACGGTTGCCGGTTTTTGTGAGTATGTTGACACCCGAATACGGGAAGCGCTGCAGCATCAGAGGTTTCCGGTGCAAGCCCTTGAGCGCAAAGCCCACCTCCGCGGCGCAGGGCGGCCAGCCGATAGGGTGATCGTTGATTTCGTCCCGTCTGCATTTTCTCTGGCCTTCGGTGGTGTCGCGGCATCGGCGTCATATACCGATCTTGACCTCGTGGGCGCCTTTGGGTTGATCTTCTCTGGCGCTGGTGACGAGCTCTTTCTCAGCACGATGGGCGCTGGGGGGCCGTTTTCGAATTTCGACGTCTCCGATTTAGCGGGACGGTTGCGGCGGGTGGTGGTGGCGATGACTGCTGACCCGACACGGTCGTTGTCGTCGGTGGATGTGTTGGATGCCGGTGAGCACGCCGGGCTGGATGGGTGGGGTAACCGGGCGGTGTTGACCCAGCCCGTACCCCCCGCGGTGTCGGTTCCGGTGTTGTGGGCCGCGCAGGTGGCCCGCGCCCCGGAGGCGGTGGCGCTGGTGTGCGGTGAGCGTTCGTGGACCTACCGCGAGGTCGAGGAGGCGTCGAACCGGTTGGCGCATCTGTTGGCCGGCCATGGTGCGGGCCCGGGGCAGTGTGTGGCGCTGCTGTTTACCCGGTCGGCCGAGGCGATCGTGGCGATTTTGGCGGTGCTGAAGACCGGGGCGGCCTATCTGCCGATCGACCCGGTTGTGCCGGCGGCGCGGATGCAGTTCATGGTCGATGATGCCGCGCCGATCGCGGCGGTGACCACCGCGGGGTTGGCCGAGCGGCTCTTCGGGTGCGATCTGGTCGTGATCGATGTGGAGGACCCCCGCGTCGAGGGCCAGCCCAGCACGCCATTGCCCGCGCCCGCCCCCGACGACGTGGCCCACATCATCTACACCTCGGGCACTACCGGGGTGCCCAAGGGGGTGGCGGTCACGCAGTACAACGTCACCCAGCTGTTCGACGCACTAGAGATCGGTGTGGAGCTGGCGCCGGGGCAGGTGTGGACGCAGTGTCATTCCTATGCCTTCGACTTCTCGGTGTGGGAGATCTGGGGCGCGCTGCTCCATGGTGGGCGGCTGGTGGTGGTGCCCGAGTCGGTGGCCCGCTCACCGGAGGACTTCCACGCCGTGCTGGTTGCTGAAAAGGTCAGCGTGTTGACCCAGACCCCGGCCGCGGTGGGGGCGTTGTCGCCGGAGGGTTTGGGTTCGGCGGCGTTGGTGATCGGCGCTGAGGCCTGTCCGGCCGAGCTGGTGGACCGGTGGGCGCCGGGGCGGGTGATGGTCAATGTCTACGGCCCGACCGAGACGACGATGTGGGCGTCCAAGAGTGCCCCGCTGGTAGCGGGGTCGGGTGCCCCGCCGATCGGCTCGCCGGTGACGGGGGCAGCCTTTTTTGTGCTGGACGGGTGGTTGCGGCCGGTACCGGCCGGCGTGGTCGGGGAGCTGTATCTGGCCGGCCGCGGTGTGGGCGTCGGGTACTGGCGGCGGGCGGGCTTGACCGCATCGCGGTTTGTGGCGTGTCCGTTTGGGGGGCCGGGGGCGCGGATGTATCGCACCGGGGATCTGGTGTGTTGGGGTGCTGATGGGCAGCTGCGGTACTTCGGGCGCGCTGATGAACAGGTCAAGATCCGCGGTTATCGCATCGAACTCGGCGAAGTTCAGGCCGCCCTCACCGGGCTGGACGGGGTGGGGCAGGCGGTGGTGATCGCCCGCGAGGACCGTCCCGGCGACAAGCGTCTGGTCGGCTACATCACCGAATCGACCACCGGGACAGTCGATCCGGCCGAGGTGCGGACCGTGCTGGCCGAGCGGCTGCCGGCCTACATGGTGCCGGCCGCGGTGGTGGTGCTGGAAGCGCTGCCGCTGACACCCAACGGCAAACTCGACACCCGCGCCCTGCCGGCACCCGAATACCAGGACGGCGATCATTACCGCGCCCCGGCCAGCCCCACCGAGGAGATCCTGGCCGGCATCTACGCCCGGGTGCTGGGGCTGGAGCGGGTCGGGGTCGACGATTCGTTTTTCGACCTGGGTGGGGATTCGCTGTCGGCGATGCGGGTGATCGCCGCGATCAACACAGGCCTGGATGCCGGCCTTGCGGTGCGCACCTTATTCGACGCGCCCACGGTGGCCCAGTTGGCGCCCCGTATCGGCGGAGAGGCGGGTCGGCGTAAGCCGTTGGTGGCGAGTGAGCGCCCGGAGCGGGTCCCGTTGTCGTATGCCCAGAACCGGTTGTGGCTCCTGGACCAGTTGCAGGGGCCCTCACCGATCTACAACATACCGGTGGCGGTGCGGCTGCGCGGGCGCCTTGATGCCGACGCGTTGGGTGCGGCGCTGGCCGATGTGGTGGACCGCCATGAGAGCCTCCGCACGATGTTCCCGGCGGTCGAGGGGATACCCCGGCAGCTGGTGGTGGCGCCCGAGCGGGCCGACTTCGGTTGGGACGTCGTCGATGCCACCGACTGGTCGGCAAGCCGGCTGGATGACGCCATCGACGCGGCGGTAGGTCACAGTTTTGACCTGGCGACCGAGATCCCGTTGCGGGCAACACTTTTCCGCGTCGCCGACGACGAACACGTGCTGGTGGGCGTGGTGCACCATATCGCCGCCGACGGCTGGTCGATCACCCCGCTGGTGGCTGATCTGGGGGTGGCCTATGCCAGCCGGTGCGCGGGGCGGGCCCCGGGTTGGGAGCCGTTGGCGGTGCAGTATGTCGATTACACGCTCTGGCAGCGCGCTGAGTTTGGTGATCTGGCCGATAGCGACAGTCCCATCGCCGCGCAGCTGGCCTATTGGCTGGATGCCCTGGCCGGGATACCCGAACGCCTGCAGCTGCCCACCGATCGGCCCTATCCGCCGGTGGCCGATTATCGCGGCGCCACAGTTGCGGTGGACTGGCCGGCCGACCTGCAGCAGCAGGTTACTCGGGTGGCCCGCGAGCACAACGCGACCAGCTTCATGGTGATCCAGGCCGCCCTGGCGGTGCTGCTTGCCAAGATCAGCGCCAGCCCCGAGGTGGCCGTGGGGTTCCCGATCGCCGGGCGCGGCGATCCGGCGCTCGATGAGCTGGTGGGGTTTTTCGTCAACACCTTGGTGCTGCGGGTCGACCTGGCTGGGGATCCCACCGTCGCCGAACTGCTGGCCCAAGTGCGGGCACGCGGCCTGGCGGCCTACGAGCACCAGGAAGTGCCCTTTGAGGTGCTGGTGGAGCGGCTCAACCCCACCAGAAGCCGGACCCATCACCCGCTGGTTCAGGTGATGTTGGCCTGGCAGAACCTTCCCGGGCAAGACAACAACGACCCCGCCGCCGGGCTGGGTTTGGGTGATCTACAGGTCACGCCGCTGCCGGTGGACACCCACACCGCCCGGATGGACCTTTCGTTTTCCCTGGCCGAACACTGGAGCGAGGCCGGTGAGCCGGCCGGGATTTCCGGGGTGGTGGAATTTCGCACCGACGTGTTCGACGCGGCCAGCATCCAGGCGCTCATCGAGCGGTTGCGGCGGGTGGTGGTGGCGATGACTGCTGACCCGACACGGTCGTTGTCGTCGGTGGATGTGTTGGATGCCGGTGAGCACGCCGGGCTGGATGGGTGGGGTAACCGGGCGGTGTTGACCCAGCCCGTACCCCCCGCGGTGTCGGTTCCGGTGTTGTGGGCCGCGCAGGTGGCCCGCGCCCCGGAGGCGGTGGCGCTGGTGTGCGGTGAGCGTTCGTGGACCTACCGCGAGGTCGAGGAGGCGTCGAACCGGTTGGCGCATCTGTTGGCCGGCCATGGTGCGGGCCCGGGGCAGTGTGTGGCGCTGCTGTTTACCCGGTCGGCCGAGGCGATCGTGGCGATTTTGGCGGTGCTGAAGACCGGGGCGGCCTATCTGCCGATCGACCCGGTTGTGCCGGCGGCGCGGATGCAGTTCATGGTCGATGATGCCGCGCCGATCGCGGCGGTGACCACCGCGGGGTTGGCCGAGCGGCTCTTCGGGTGCGATCTGGTCGTGATCGATGTGGAGGACCCCCGCGTCGAGGGCCAGCCCAGCACGCCATTGCCCGCGCCCGCCCCCGACGACGTGGCCCACATCATCTACACCTCGGGCACTACCGGGGTGCCCAAGGGGGTGGCGGTCACGCAGTACAACGTCACCCAGCTGTTCGACGCACTAGAGATCGGTGTGGAGCTGGCGCCGGGGCAGGTGTGGACGCAGTGTCATTCCTATGCCTTCGACTTCTCGGTGTGGGAGATCTGGGGCGCGCTGCTCCATGGTGGGCGGCTGGTGGTGGTGCCCGAGTCGGTGGCCCGCTCACCGGAGGACTTCCACGCCGTGCTGGTTGCTGAAAAGGTCAGCGTGTTGACCCAGACCCCGGCCGCGGTGGGGGCGTTGTCGCCGGAGGGTTTGGGTTCGGCGGCGTTGGTGATCGGCGCTGAGGCCTGTCCGGCCGAGCTGGTGGACCGGTGGGCGCCGGGGCGGGTGATGGTCAATGTCTACGGCCCGACCGAGACGACGATGTGGGCGTCCAAGAGTGCCCCGCTGGTAGCGGGGTCGGGTGCCCCGCCGATCGGCTCGCCGGTGACGGGGGCAGCCTTTTTTGTGCTGGACGGGTGGTTGCGGCCGGTACCGGCCGGCGTGGTCGGGGAGCTGTATCTGGCCGGCCGCGGTGTGGGCGTCGGGTACTGGCGGCGGGCGGGCTTGACCGCATCGCGGTTTGTGGCGTGTCCGTTTGGGGGGCCGGGGGCGCGGATGTATCGCACCGGGGATCTGGTGTGTTGGGGTGCTGATGGGCAGCTGCGGTACTTCGGGCGCGCTGATGAACAGGTCAAGATCCGCGGTTATCGCATCGAACTCGGCGAAGTTCAGGCCGCCCTCACCGGGCTGGACGGGGTGGGGCAGGCGGTGGTGATCGCCCGCGAGGACCGTCCCGGCGACAAGCGTCTGGTCGGCTACATCACCGAATCGACCACCGGGACAGTCGATCCGGCCGAGGTGCGGACCGTGCTGGCCGAGCGGCTGCCGGCCTACATGGTGCCGGCCGCGGTGGTGGTGCTGGAAGCGCTGCCGCTGACACCCAACGGCAAACTCGACACCCGCGCCCTGCCGGCACCCGAATACCAGGACGGCGATCATTACCGCGCCCCGGCCAGCCCCACCGAGGAGATCCTGGCCGGCATCTACGCCCGGGTGCTGGGGCTGGAGCGGGTCGGGGTCGACGATTCGTTTTTCGACCTGGGTGGGGATTCGCTGTCGGCGATGCGGGTGATCGCCGCGATCAACACAGGCCTGGATGCCGGCCTTGCGGTGCGCACCTTATTCGACGCGCCCACGGTGGCCCAGTTGGCGCCCCGTATCGGCGGAGAGGCGGGTCGGCGTAAGCCGTTGGTGGCGAGTGAGCGCCCGGAGCGGGTCCCGTTGTCGTATGCCCAGAACCGGTTGTGGCTCCTGGACCAGTTGCAGGGGCCCTCACCGATCTACAACATACCGGTGGCGGTGCGGCTGCGCGGGCGCCTTGATGCCGACGCGTTGGGTGCGGCGCTGGCCGATGTGGTGGACCGCCATGAGAGCCTCCGCACGATGTTCCCGGCGGTCGAGGGGATACCCCGGCAGCTGGTGGTGGCGCCCGAGCGGGCCGACTTCGGTTGGGACGTCGTCGATGCCACCGACTGGTCGGCAAGCCGGCTGGATGACGCCATCGACGCGGCGGTAGGTCACAGTTTTGACCTGGCGACCGAGATCCCGTTGCGGGCAACACTTTTCCGCGTCGCCGACGACGAACACGTGCTGGTGATCGTGGTGCACCATATCGCCGCCGACGGCTGGTCGATCACCCCGCTGGCGCGTGATCTGGGGGTGGCCTATGCCAGCCGGTGCGCGGGGCGGGCCCCGGGTTGGGAGCCGTTGGCGGTGCAGTATGTCGATTACACGCTCTGGCAACACGAGCATCTTGGTGAACCGCAGGATCCTCACAGTGTTATCGCTGTTGAGCTGGGGTATTGGCTGGATGCCCTGGCCGGGATACCCGAACGCCTGCAGCTGCCCACCGATCGGCCCTATCCGCCGGTGGCCGATTATCGGGGCGCCACAGTTGCGGTGGACTGGCCGGCCGACCTGCAGCAGCAGGTTACTCGGGTGGCCCGCGAGCACAACGCGACCAGCTTCATGGTGATCCAGGCCGCCCTGGCGGTGCTCTTGTCTCAGATCAGCGCCAGCCCCGAGGTGGCCGTCGGGGTCCCGATCGCCGGGCGCCGCCACCCCGCGCTGGATGAGCTGGTGGGGTTTTTCGTCAACACCTTGGTGCTGCGGGTCGACCTGGCTGGGGATCCCACCGTCGCCGAACTGCTGGCCCAAGTGCGGGCACGCGGCCTGGCGGCCTACGAGCACCAGGACGTGCCCATTGCGATGCTTCTTGAGCGGCTCAACCCCACCAGAAGCCGGACCCATCACCCCTTCATCCAGGTGATGTTGGCCTGGCAAAACTTCGCCTGGCGGGGCAGCGACCCCGCCGCCGGGCTGGGTTTGGGTGATCTACAGGTCACGTCGCTGCCGTTGGACACTCACAGCGCCCCCAAGGACCTGGTGTTTGCCCTGGTCGAACACTGGAGCGAGGCCGGTGAGCCCGCCGGGATCGGCGGGGTGGTGGAATTTCGCACCGACGTGTTCGACGCGGCCAGCATCCAGGCGCTCATCGAGCGGTTGGAGCGGGTGGTGGTGGCGATGACCGCCGACCCGACACGGCGGCTCTCGTCGATGGATCTGCTCGATGAGGCTGAGCACGCTCGCCCGGCGCCGGGGTGGGGGCCGGGTATTGGCATCGGGCCGGGTTGACCGGGTCGCGGTTTGTGGCGTGTCCGTTCGGGGCGCCGGGGGCGCGGATGTATCGCACCGGGGATCTGGTGTGTTGGGCCGCTGATGGGCAGCTGCAGTATCTGGGCCCGCGCCGATGAGAACCGCGCGCCCTTTCCGGAAAGGCACCGTAAGCGTATGAGTTCCCAACACTCAACGGCTTTCGTCACCGGCGGTTCTGGGTTTATCGGGGGCCGGTTAATCGAGCGACTCGTAGGCGACGGAGTGCAGGTACGAGCGCTGGCTCGTTCAGACACCTCGGCCTCAGCGGTGCAGGCCCGCGGAGCCGAGGCAATCCGTGGGGATCTCGCCGACGTGGATGCGATCATCGCCGGCGCACGGGATTGCGATACCGCCTATCATCTGGCTGCCAACCCCTGCAACAGGGGACGCTGGGACGGTTTCGTGCGCGACAACGTCACCGGCACCAAGAATGTCCTGGCCGCAACGCGAGCCGCCGGTGTCAGGCGGTTTATCTACTCTGGCACCGTAGCGGCGGTGATCGCCGGCGGGCCGCTGCGCTCGGTCGACGAAACCGCACCGCTGCGGCCCGACTCGAGAGTGCCGTATGCCGCGACAAAGGCGATGGCCGAGCTGGCGGTGCGGGATGCCAACGACAACGGATTTACTACTGTGGTCGTCCGGCCGTGGTATGTCTGGGGCGCCGGCGACAACAAATTTCTGCCCGCGATAGTCGAAGCGGCGCGATCGGGTCGATTCGCGTGGATCGGCGGAGGCGAGCAGCTCACGGATGTCGTTCACGTCGACAACTTCATCGAGGGACTGCTGCTGGCGGCGCGCAAAGGCCGCGGCGGTGAAGCGTACTTCGTCACCGACGGCGAGCCCGTCGTCTTCCGCGAGTTCGTCACCGCGCTGCTGCACACCCAAGGCCTCGAGGCGCCGAACCGCTCGATCCCGACCTGGGCTGCCAGTGCTCTAGCCGCCGCGCATGAGACATTCCGGCGCGCCGTGCCGCTTCCCGGCCTGTCGGCAGTGATCCGCCTCGCCTATTGGGTCTGGTCGCAGGAATGCACGATCGACATCAGCAAGGCCCGACGCGAACTTGGCTATCGGCCCGTGAAGAGCCGTGCTGAAGGACTCGCGGAGCTGCGGGCGGCCGCAGAGGATAACGATCGCCCGACCGGCAGTGGCCCACGGCTGAAATGACACGCGGCCCAGCGACCGCACACTCCAATCTGTTTAATCACGGGGACCACAGACGGGGTCGGCTGGGTGCGAGCAGGGGCCGTCAACTGGGACCATCGACGCCGCAACTAACTGAAGTCGCATCGTGGGATGCCACTGAGATCGGCAGGAGACAATCGTGCGCGCTGACATTGTTCCCGGGCGATATTTCCCGATTACGAGCTGACTGATCACACCACGACCCGGCGCCGCCTAAGTGAGCTGCAAGGGATCGACCCGATGATCCTGGTGCTCTCCCGCGGTCACTTCTGCCCCGAGGACCACCAACAGCACCTGGAGTTGACCGCCAACTATTCGAAGATCGCGGTCGCCTCCACTCAGATCGTCACAATCTCCACCGACAACATCCTCGAAATCAACGAGTTCCGGGCTTTGGTCGGCGCGCAGTGGACGTTTCTTTCCACGCCGGTCACAAGGTCCAAAAGGATCTGCAGATCCTGGAGTACACCGACCCGTACCACGACCCGATGATCTGACTGAGGCTTTGCTTCGGGTGCCGAATTCGGAACTTCGAGCCCAAACCGCTCCTCATGCAACGGGTTATGGTAGATGCTTCACATAGCGTCCGGGGGCGGCGCAATCACGAGGAGGCCGGGAGACCGTGATGCGCATTGAGAGTCGCTTCCATGGGCTGCCAACTGCCGGGCACGGCGGCTACACCTGCGGGATGGTCGCCGCTCTACTCGGCAGCGTCCCGGCACAGGTATCGCTGCGTTGCCCGCCACCACTGGACCGCGACCTGGAAGTGGTGCGAACGAATGGGCGGATTTCGGTTCGCGACGGTGATCGGCTGGTGGCAGAAGGCATCCGAGCTGAACTTGATCTTGGGACAACCGACGCGGTCGATCCCCGGCAAGCGGCGGACGTTTCGTGTCGCGGCTACGACCGCTGGGCGGCATATCATCCGTCTCCGCGCTGCTTCGTCTGCGGCCCGGAGCGCCAGCCCGGTGATGGGCTGCGGCTTTTCCCGGGTCCACTCGGCGATGGGCGCTTTGCGGTTGCATGGACCCCGGATGCGGCGCTCGCCGACAACCAGGGCAGGGTGAAACCTGAATACGTCTGGGCCGCAATGGATTGCCCGACTGTCGCACCGCTCATCGACTCTTGGAGCGACGGTCCGCTGCTAGCGGAACTGCATGCACGTATCGATGCGCCGGTTACTGCGGGTGTGCCGCATGCCATCGTCACGTGGCCGCTAACCATCGATGGTCGCAAACGCCGCGCGGCCTGCGTGATCTTCGATGCGACAGGCCGGCCGCTAGCACTGAGCCGCGCGCTATGGATCGAGCCGCGGAACTAGACACGAGAAGAAAGCGCCTCGCGCGGCGGAGGCCTTCGGAGTTCATCACGCTCCGGATCGATTCGCAGTCGCTGGAGGCATGCAGCGCGCCTCCTTCGAGGCGATACGCCCGGCCGTGATGGCCGCCGCGGGGCGGCTGGCGAGCGAGTCACCCTCGACCAGGCATCCTGACCGAGCCACTCACCCCGCGAACTCACCTCGCGTGAATCTTCTCGTCAGGCTAAACGGCGAGGGCCAACCTAGACGGACGGCCTCGGGTGCTCGGTTGTGCCTGCGTCGTCGTCGCGGTGCTGTTCCCTTAGCAGCAAGGCCCGTACCAGGGGACGGGGCCCTACCGGCCGAAGTAGGGCACTGGCCGGGCGGGGGCGCACTCGTTGCGGCCACCAGAACCAGCGCCCCAGCAGCGCGGCGATCGAAGGCGTCATGAACGCACGCACGATCAAGGTGTCGAACAACAGACCCAGGGCGATGGTGGTACCGATCTGACCGATGATGCGCAAATCGCTGACCACCATCGAGGCCATAGTTAACGCGAACACCAACCCTGCCGTTGTGACGACCTTGCCGGTACCACCCATCGCGCGGATGATGCCCGTGTTTATGCCAGCGCCTATTTCCTCTTTCATCCGTGATACCAGCAGCAAATTGTAATCAGACCCGACCGCCAAAAGGATGATCACAGAGAACGCAAGTACCATCCAATGCAAATTGATACCCAGGATATATTGCCAGACCAGCACCGACAGCCCAAACGATGCGCCCAACGAAAGCGCAACCGTACCCACGATAACCAGGGCAGCAATAAAACCTCGCGTCATGACGAGCATGATGCTGAAAATAAGACAGAGCGCAGCAATTCCCGCGATCAAGAGATCGTATTTGGATCCGTCGTGCCAGTCCTTCGCGGTCGACGCGGTGCCACCGATATAAATCTTGGCATTCACCAGAGGTGTCCCCTTGAGCGCCTCCTCGGCCGCCGTCTTTATCTGATCAATACGCGCTATGCCCTCGGGTGTCGCGGGATCGCCGTTGTGCGAAATGATGAATCGAGCCGCTTTCCCATCCGGAGACAGGAAAGAATTCATCGCGCGCTGGAAGTCCGGGTTCTTGAACACCTCCGGCGGCAGGTAGAAGGAATCGTCGTTTTTGGCGGCGTCGAAGGCCTGCCCCATGGCGGTGGCGTCCTGGCTCGTCTCGTCCGCCTGGGCGAAGATGCCGGACATGGTGCTGTACATGGTTAGCATCATGTTCCGCATGCTCTGTATGAACGCGATCATCTGCGGGAGCTGGACGAACAGCTGAGGCATGATCACATCCAGTTGATCCATGTCTTTGACGAGATCCTGCAATTTATCGCTAACCTGGTCGACACCGTCGTATGAATCAAATACGGCTCTGAGCGACGAGCAGATGGGAATATCGAAGCAGTGCGGCTCCCAGTAGACGTAATTGCGGAGCGGCCGCCAGAAATCATCGAAATCCGCGATGTTATCCCTCAATTCCGCGATTTTCTCCTGCAGGTCATGCGTTTGGCCGACTATTCGATGAATCGTGTCCCTTATCTGTTGTAACACTTCGTACATGTGCTGCGTTATATTGACCATTGTTGCCATATCGTCGGCCATCTTGAGCATGTCGTCGATGCCGTCTTTCTGAAATTGCATAGTTTGTATCTGGCCAGCGCTTTGCAAGCTGAGCAGAAACGGTATCGAAGTATGTTCAATCGGTGTTCCCTCGGGTCGAGTTATTCCCTGCACGCGAGAAATTCCTCGTACCCGGAAAACTGCCTTGGCCAATTTGTTCAGTACCAGAAAATCTGCCGGATTACGCATATCGTGATCGGCCTCGATCATCAAAATGTCCGGCATCATTCGCGCCTGGGAGAAATGACGTTCAGCGGCCGCATACCCCAAATTGGCTGGAATATCTTTGGGTATATAGAGCCGGTCGTTGTAGCTCGTTTTATAGCCCGGCAGTGTCAGAAGACCAACCAGCGCGATCGCGCAAGCGGCAACCAGAATGGGTGGGGGCCAGCGGGCGATCGCTGTGCCGATCCCCCGCCATCTGTGAACCCGCAACTGACGCTTGGGTTCCAACAGCCCGAATCGGCTGGCTAGGGCAATCCCTGCAGGAACCAACGTCACCGCGACTGCGACTGCAGTGAGCATGCCGACCGCGCATGAGATGCCCATGGTCTGGAAGTAGGGCAAACGGGTGAAACTAAGGCAGAAGATCGCCCCGGCGATCGTCAGACCGGACGCCAACACGACGGGAGCAACCCCGCGATACGTGGTGAAGTAGGCCGTTTCCGGATCCTCGCCCGCCAGACGAGCCTCTTGATATCGACCGAAGAAGAATATCCCGTAATCGGTTCCGGCCGCGATGCCGAGGAAAATGAGCATGTTGATGCCGAACGTCGAGAGTACGAGAAGATCGTTGTGGCCCAGAAACGCGACGATTCCCCGGGCCGCCGCCAATTCGATGGCAACCATGACCATTAGCAGGATTACTGTGGCAATCGAACGATATACGAGGAGCAACATCATGACGATGATCACAACGGTTACCACGGTGATCTTCAGAATGGAATTGTTGCCACTGTGTTGCATATCCGAAGCGAGCGGCGCCTGGCCGGTGACATAGGCTTCGACCCCGGGCGGCGGCGGCATTCGGTCCACGATATTCCGAACCGCGGCCACTGATTGGTCCCCCAAGGCCGTGCCTTGGTTGCCGGCCAGATTCAGTTGCACATATGCAGCCTTGCCGTCGGGGCTTTGTACGCTCGACGCCGTGAGTCGATCCCCCCACAAGTCCTGCACGTGCTCCACATGCTTCGGATCGTTTCTTAACTCACGAACCAGTCCGGCATAGTACTGGTGAGCATCGTCCCCGAGCGGCTGCTGCCCTTCCAGGACGATCATCGCGGAGCTATCCGAATCGGATTCTTTGAAGACCTTGCCCATGTGCGTCAGGGCTTGTGCCGACGGCGCATCCTTGGGCAACAGCGATACGGAATGCTGTTGCCCGACCCGCTCCAGCGATGGAATTGCCGCTGCCCAGTTCCAGCCGACGGATGCCAGGTTGGCAATCACGATGAACCCCAGCCAGGCCAGGATGATGAGTAGCGAAAATCTGCGAATTGTCCGCGCCATCGGGGGCGGCCGGGGGCGCTCGGTGCTCATGCAGTTTTCGCTAGTCCCTCAGAAACAAGGCCCGTACCAGCGGACGGGGTCCTACCGGCCGAAGTAATGCACTAGCGGGGCGGGGGCGCACTCGTTGCGGCCACCAGAACCAGCGCCCCAGCAGCGCGGCGATCGAAGGCGTCATGAACGCACGCACGACCAACGTGTCGAACAACAGACCGAGGCCGATGGTGGTACCCACTTGACTGAGAGTGAGCAGGTCGCTGACCACCATAGATCCCATGGTGAACGCGAACACCAGACCCGCGGCCGTCACGACTCTCCCGGTACCGCCCATTGCCCGGATGACACCCGTGTTTATCCCGGCGCCTATTTCCTCTTTCATCCGTGATACCAGCAGCAAATTGTAATCAGACCCGACCGCCAAAAGGATGATCACAGAGAACGCAACTACCATCCAGTGTATTTGTATGCCGAGAAGATACTGCCAGACGAGCACGGACAGCCCGAATGACGCGCCCAACGAAAGCGCAACCGTACCTACGATAACCAGGGCGGCGACAAAGCTTCGCGTCATGACGAGCATGATGCTGAAAATAAGACAGAGCGCAGCGACTCCCGCGATCAAGAGATCGTATCTGGATCCGTCCACCAAGTCTTTCACTCCCGCTGCGGTGCCGGTGAGGTATATCTTGGCGCTTTCTAGAGGAGTTCCCTTGAGCCCCTCCTCGGCCGCGGTTTTTATCGGGTCTACCCGCGAGATGCCCTCGGGCGTCGCGGGATCGCTCCTTTGCGAAATCAGCATGCGCGCGGCCTTCCCGTCCGGTGACAGGAAAATCTTCATGATGCGCTGAAAGTCCGGGTTCTTGAACACCTCCGCCGGCAGGTAGAAGGAATCGTCGTTTTTGGCGGCGTCGAAATCTCTCCCCATGGCGGTGGCGTCCTGGCTTGCGTCGTCCGCCTGGGCGAAGATGCCGGACATGGTGCTGTGCATGGTTAGCATCATGGTCCGCGTGCTCTGCATGGTCGCGATCATTTGCGGGAACTGGGTGAGCAGCTGCGGCAAGAGCGCATCTAATTGATCGAGGTCTTTGACGAGATACTGCATACTATCGTTGATCCGGTCGACACCGTCCAGCCCGTCAAATAAGGATCTGAGTGACCAGCAGATGGGAATATCGAAGCAGTGCGGCTCCCAGTACAGGTAATTGCGGAGCGGCCGCCAGAAATCATCGAAATCCGCAATGTTATCCCTCAACTCTGCCGTGATCGCCTGCAGGTCATGCGTTTGGCCGACCAGTCGATGAGTTGTGTCGACCATCTGTTGCATCGTGTCGTACATACGCTGCATTAAATTGATCGTTGTCGTCATCTCGTCCGCCTGCTTGAGCATGTCGTCCATGCGGTCTCTCTGAAACGGCAAATATAATCTTTGCAAGGCGTTTTGGGCACTCAGCATAAACGGTATCGAAGTGTGTTCGATCGGCGTTCCCTCGGGCCGAGTTATGGCCTGTACATCGGAAATGCCCGGAACAGCGAAGACGGCCTTTGCTAGTTTGTTCAAGACGAGAAAATCTGCCGGATTCCGCATATCATGATCTGCCTCGATTAACAGGATATCGGGCGTCTTCAATCGCGACTGGGGAAAATGTCGTAGAGCGGCTGTCATTCCCACACTGGCGGGGATATTTTTGGGGATAAACTTCTCCTCGCTATAGCTGGGTTGGTATTTCGGCAAGGCTAATAGGCCGATAAGCGCGATTGCCAATGCCGCGGCAAGAATGGGCGCGGGCCACCGAACGATCGCCGTCCCTATCCGCCGCCACCTGCGAGTTTTGATCGGCCGCTTGGACTCGAACAAACCGAAACGGCTGCCAGCGGCCATAACTGCCGGAATTAGCGTGAGGGCCACTGCGACCGCGACCAATATGCCCACCGCGCAAGGGAGGCCCAGCGGTTGGAAAAAGGGCAGCCGGGTAAAGCTAAGGCAGAAGAGTGCCCCGGCGATCGTCAGACCGGACGCCAAAACAACCTTAGCGACACCGCGGTAGGTCGTGAAGAATGCCGATTCCCGATCCTCGCCGGCTTGACGTGCCTCTTGATAACGACCGAAGAAGAATATCCCGTAGTCCGTTCCAGCCGCGAGCCCGACGGATACCAATAGATTGACGACGTAGGTAGTAAGGCCAACAATCTCGTGATCGCCGAGGAACGCGACGATTCCTCGGGCCACCTGCAATTGAATGCCGACCATCAGCAACAAAACGATTGCGCTGATAACCGATCGGAAGACGAGGAGCAACATGACGAAGATCACGGTCAGGCTAACCGCCGTGACTAGGATGACCGTTCTGTTGCCGCTCTCGCCCATATCCGCGACGATTGCCGCCGGGCCGGTGACGTACGCCTTTATCCCCGGTGGCGGCGGCGTACGCTCCACGACATCCCGGACGGCGTTAACCGATTCGTTCGCCGAAGCCTGGCCCAACTGACCGGAGAGGCCCAATTGAACATACGCGGCCTTGCCATCGGCGCTTTGCGCGGCGCCCACCGTGAGTGGATCCCCCCAAAAATCCTGGACGTGCTGCACATGCTCCGGATCGTCTTTCAGCTGACGAATCACACCATCGTAGTATTTGTGTGCGTCGTCCCCCAAGGCTTGCTCACCCTCTAAGACGAGCACCGCTATATTCTCGGAATTGGGTTCCTTGAATTCGTCACCCATTTGCTTAAACGCCTGGACCGATGGCGCATCTTCCGGAACCAGCGAAAGCGCATGCTCTCTCTCCACTTGCTCGAGCGGAGGGACACCGATAGTCACAATGACCGCGATCGCCAACCACGCCAAGATGATGAGCGCCGAAAATCGATGGATCGTCCGCGCTACCAATGGTCGCGCGGTGTGCTCTTTGCCTACGTGTTTGTTGCTCACGCGGACTTCAGCAGGCAGGAAGTAAAGGCGTTCACCCCGTTAGAAATCCTCTCGGCTTTCACCTCATCGTCCACGATGATTCGGCAGCCAATGTCGTCACTATCGCCCTGCGCCACGACACTTCCCACGGCCGACGTCTCGGCGATCGCGAACTGCAACGACCATGGCAGGCTTGCTCCCTGAATATGCTGCGGTTCAGCATTGACGTCGAAATAGCTGATGTTGGCCACGGTCCCTGGTGGTCCGAAGACCTCATACGTCAGGTGCTTGGGGTTGAAAGGTGCGGTGTTGTTGATTTTGGTGTCGGCGTACGAGGGGCGTTTCTCAGAGCCGAAGATGCCGTGCAGCCGCGACACAGTGAATCCCCCAGCACCGATCACAAGCAGTACGACTAGCGGAATCCACAGCCGCCTCAGAACCCCGAAAATCGTAAATCCCTTCCATCTATCCACACTCGGCGCCACGTCAGCTGCTCGACCATGCAACTACACGTCGGCCGCGACACGCCCGACGGCGGCCCTCGAATGCGGCGGGTTTCACCCGGCTGGCCGTGCGGCGGTCACCGCAAACTTGGGGCAGCCTCGGGGGGGCGCAACCCAATCTTGACGAGTAAACCATGCCGGTGGCCTCCGTATCGGCTCGTTCCCAACGCGATATGGGATCGCAATGCTACCTGCGTAGGTCTCCTCTCCGAATCCGCTCAGCAAAACCACAACTGACAACCCGATGCGGTTCTACGGCGACATCGTGGCGGCAGGGCCGATCTTGGCCTTCATGCCATCGGCGCCGGACCGCACCGTTTTCGGTGCGGCGATGGGTTATCTGCTGTGCAATTCCCGCTCGCCCAGCTTTGCTGATCCACGTCCCGACAGCGAGGCGGTGTTCGCTCGCAGGCAGACCCGAGCACCGAACTTCATCGTCCTCGAGAGCCCCGTGCCTGCCCGGTAACGAAACGCCGCAACGCCAAATCCATCACTGCTGCTCACCGCGGGAAGTCAGGATCGCCGGAAACCTGCGCCGCGCACCAGTCACTGACCTTTGTCAAGTCACCTAAGGACTTTGCCGAAACCCCGGACCGACCCGTTAACGCCGAGTATTGTTTGGAACGTTTCCACTCATGTCGACGAGATGTCTGGAGAACCGGTGAGCATCAATCCGTTCGACGACGACGATGGCAGCTTTCTTGTCTTGGTCAACGACGAGGAGCAACACAGCCTGTGGCCGACCTTCGCCGATGTTCCTGCCGGTTGGCGGGTGGTTTATGGCGAAGCGGACCGCGCTGCGTGCCTGGACTACATCGAACAGAACTGGACCGATATACGGCCGAGAAGTCTGCGCGAGAGGCTGGCGAGGGGGGTTTGACTAGTAAACCGGCTGGATTGGGGGAGTCGGATGGAGCTTGACGGTAGAGCACTTCCGCTGACGCGCGGACAGCTAGACATCTGGCTTGCGCAGGAAACGGGTCACTCCGGTACGGAGTGGCAGCTCGGCCTCTTCGTCAGAATCGAGGGCCCGGTAGAACGTGATGCCCTCGGGTGGGCGATCCGCCGAGCGGTCTGTGTTCCCCAACTGGGCTGCGAGGAAGATCCGCCGATGGCCCTCCCGCTGGAGGCGTCCGACGAGCCCAACCGGTACTTCATTCAGCTTTAGCATCGCAACGCGACCCAAGTCGATCTCACCGGCAAACGGGTGCTGGAAGTAGGTTGCGGGCACGGCGGCGGAGCCTCCTACCTCGTGCGCACCCTGGGCCAGCCGCCTACACCGGGCTGGACTTGAATCCCGCCGGCGTCGACTTCTGCCGAAAAGGCGTCAGCTGCCCGGCCTGGATTTCGTGCAGGGCGACGCCGCGGCTGAAAGGCAGGCGCCGACTTTGCTGTTCTTTCCGAAGATGAGGCGGCGATGACGGTAACCTCACGCCCGTGGTTGAGACTTCGATTTTGACCGTGCTGCACGAACGTGCCAGCCTGCAGCCCGATGACACGGCGCTCACGTTTATCGAATACGAGCAGGACTGGGCCGGGGCTGCGGAAAGCCTGACCTGGTCGAAGCTGTATCGCCGGACGCTAAATGTCGCAGATGCGGTTCGACGGTGCGGCTCGGCTGGCGACCGTGCCGTGATATTGGCACCACAGGGGCTTGACTACATCGTTGCGTTTCTCGGCGCAATGCAGGCGGGACAGATCGCGGTTCCGCTTCCGGTTCCGCTAGGTGGCATCAGCGATGAGCGCGTTAGTTCGGTGTTGCGTGACACGTCGCCCGCCGTCATTCTCACAACGTCCCCTGTCGCAGGCAATGTCGCCGAGTACGTTGAGTCGCAGTCCGGCGCATCCGCTGCATCGGTCATTGAGGTTGACTTGTTGGATCTTGACGCCCCGACAGGATCCGGTGCCAGGTGCGAGAATCGCCCGAGTACGGCGTATTTGCAATACACGTCCGGTTCGACCCGTCAGCCGTCGGGGGTCATGATGTCGCACAGAAACCTTCTGGCCAATTTCGAACAGGTGATGTCCGACTACTTTGCGGACTACGGAAAACTTCCCCCGCCAGACACCACGATTGTGTCGTGGCTGCCGTTCTATCACGACATGGGTTTGTATCTGGGAATTTGCGGGCCGATTCTGACGGGACTTCACGCTGTGCTCACGAGCCCGGTGGCGTTCCTGCAGCGGCCGGCCCGGTGGATGCAATTGGTGGCAAGCAATAGTCACGCATACTCGGCAGCACCGAACTTCGCGTTCGGATTAGCAGCGAGCAAAACATCGGACGATGACATGGCCGGGCTTGATCTCTCGGACGTGCTTGTCATCGCCACCGGTAGTGAACGGGTACACCCGGCGACGCTGCAGCGCTTCACCCAGCGGTTCGCCCGCCTCAAACTGCGCGAGGCGGCGATACGACCGTCATACGGACTCGCCGAAGCAACGGTGTATGTGGCGACCCGCGCACCGGCTCAACCACCGGCTATCGTGCGGTTCGAATCCGAGAAGCTGACCGCTGGCAACGCGGAGCGGTGCGAAAGCGGAGGTGGTACACCGCTGGTCAGCTACGGGATGCCACGGTCACCGATGGTCCGCATCGTCGATCCCGAGACACGTATCGAGTGTCCGGCGGGAACCGCCGGTGAGATCTGGGTGCACGGCGACAACGTCGCGATGGGCTATTGGCGGAAACCTCATGAGACCGAAAGTACGTTCGGTGGAAGGCTTGTCGCCCCCTCGGCCGGCACACCCGAGGGGCCTTGGCTGCGCACCGGGGACTCGGGATTCTTCTTTGACGACGAGCTGTTCATCATCGGCCGCATCAAGGACCTTTTGATCGTGTATGGGCGTAACCACTCTCCCGACGACATCGAGGCGACCATCCAGCAGATCACACGGGGTCGGTGCGCGGCGATAGCGGTTCCGGACGGTCACACCGAGAAGCTTGTCGTCATCATCGAAGTCAAGAAGCGGGGCGAGTCCCACGAGGAGGCAGCGGACAAGCTCACCGTCGTCAAGCGTGAAGTTACGTCGGCGATCTCCAACTCGCACGGTCTTAGCGTCGCGGATCTGGTTCTGGTGACGCCTGGTTCTATACCGATCACCACAAGCGGCAAGGTCAGGCGAGCGGCGTGTGTCGAGCAATACCGGCACGGTCAGCTCGCCCGCTTGGACCCTTAGCCGACACGTCGCTGTCAGGCGGCTTCCGCGGGCGCCAGCTTTTCGCACTGCCCACAATCTTCGCAGTAGCGAGACCAACGCCTCCCGCCCCACCGGTGATAAGCGCAACTTCGGGCATTTCCCCCGACCCTTCTGTGTTCCGGCGGCCCGAAGACTGCGCGTGTTTGTGCCTTGGGACGCGGTTACGCGACGCAGTTCCAGACGACGCTAAGCAAATGCTCAGCATCATAGGGCATCTTCAGCTTTGATTGGCTCGTTTGGTGCAGCGGCGACGACCGAGTTAGCTACGGAACCGACCTCGCCGCCGCGATCCCCCCGCGCGCCGCGACGACGCCGCGACGAGAGGCCCGCCGAGCCGATCCAACTCGCCTCTATAACCCGTCTACCAGGCCTTTCTCGGTGCCCCCACTGGGACTCGAACCCAGACTGTGCGGATTTTAAGTCCCTCTCAAGAGCTTTCGTGATGAGTCACCACAGCCCCGCACGACCGCCGACCAGCACAAACATTCTCCCCACGTCCCAGCGCAAACATGCCGGTTTCGCATGAGTTGTGACAGTGACGTGACATCGAGCCCGCCCCCGCATTACGTGGAGCGCTGGCGCTGGATCCACGACAAGCCGTCTCTGGGTTATGAGGTAATAGCTGTCGGTTTCACTCCGGTTGAAATATGTCAGCGGCACGTATTCGTGGTCGTGGGGATGATGGCCTGCTTCGGCAGCGTCCCACATACCCCGCTCGCCGTGACGATCATGGTTGCCGAGATGACCGGCTCATTCTCCATGGTTCCCGGCGCAATGGTCGCGGTCGCTATCCCCTCCTA
Organism: uncultured Actinomycetota bacterium; assembly: GCA_963813275.1. Lineage (GTDB taxonomy): Bacteria > Actinomycetota > Actinomycetes > Mycobacteriales > Mycobacteriaceae > Mycobacterium. The sequence goes on from CAWEYH010000014.1 coordinate 3,869,964, forward strand.
ATTGATCTCCCGCACCGGGGTCACCATCTACCAGGCGCAGCGGCTCGACAGATGGGCCGCGGACGCCGAGCGGCGGCGCGACACCTGGGCCGACCCGACCAATGTCCACTCATGCACATGTTCGCGGTGGGCATTCCGGGCACCAGCTGCCGGCGCCGTGGCGCAAGACGGTCGATCGGATCGGTGTGCGGCGTCATTGAATATCTCCGCTGCCCCATCCACTGGTTACGAGGGTTGTCCTTTTAGGAATTCACCCGCAAGGGTGCGGTGGTCACCGTGATGTCGATCGCGCCCGCCGCAGTCTATCTCTGGCTGCGCTACGTGTTGAGTTAGGAAGGAGTCCCCAATGTCGATCGTGCTGATCATCGTGCTGATCGCGTTCTGTGTGCAGGTGAATTTGGGCGGTACAGTCCGTACTCAAGTGAGTGCGTCGGTGAATATTGCCGTCCCTTGCGAACAATCTCGGCCGATGGTGCTCGACCACCACCGCAGCCACTTCTCGCGCGCGGTGTTGGGGAACTGGCGAAGTTACTGCAAGCGCACCGTTCTCAGGAGAGTCGAGCCCGTGGTGTCTTTTACCCGGGACCGTGGTAGGCCAGGCCCACCACCAGTGCGGCTACGGCCAGTAAGAAGAATGTGGCCCAGTTGATCCAGGCGAGGAGCCGGGTATCGCGCGCCCGGATGTGGGCACCGGCCGCGCACACGAAATACAGGACCAGGCCACTGGCTGCGGCGGTTCCGAGCGCCGGCACGACGAAGCCCGCCACCAACCCGAGCGAGCCCGCGCCCAGCAGGAAGCCCAGCGGGACCTGCCACGACACCGGCACGCGCAGCCTCTCTGCGGTCTCGACTACTGATTTGTTGTGGGTGAAATTCAACACGGCGGCGACCGCGTAGGCCATAGCAGCCACGACGGTGACCGCGACGTAGACAGCGAGCATGGTGGCCTCCTCCGCCGGTGGTGACGTCTCCAGCCGAGCCATTTAGCTTGGCATTAAGTTACTTCTTACCAAGCTACTGGGTCGTCACTGGATGTCAAGCTAAGCTTCTCCAGGTGGACACTGACTCCGTCGACCGCATCATCCAGGCGTGGCGAAAACGTGACCCGCATCTGGATTCCAGCACGCTGGAAGTAACCGGGCGCCTGATGCTGTGCGCGGCCTATTACGAACGCGCCGTCGGCACCGTCCTCGAGCGGTTCGGACTGAGCGTCGCCGATTTCGACGTCCTAAACACGTTGCGCCGCGTGAGTGATCAGCGCGGCTGCAGACCCAGCGACATGGCCCGGTCCTCGCTGATCACCACCGGGGCCATGACCTCACGGCTCGACCGGCTTGAACGAACCGGCCTCATCCGCCGCACGCCCGATCCGACCGACCGGCGCGGGCTGGTCGTCCGTCTCACCCCGCAAGGCAGCAAGCTCGCCAGGCAGGCGCTTGACGAATTGATAACCACCAACCACGCATTCCTTGAACCGCTCAACCGACATCAGCGGAACGCGATCGCCTCCGCGTTCAAGCAGCTGCTCCTTTACCACGAACCGCGATCAGCGCCGTCAGAGCTAGCTTGACCCGCCGGGCGTTGCCTCCACCGGCCGAGCCAGGTCACGCGTCGAACTCCGTCGAAATCCGTGGCGCCCGCGATACAGGGCGCAACGGGCGGTCCAGATACCGTGCACTGGCCCCGGGTAGTCGCGGGGAAACACAGCGTGACGCGCTCCGGCCTAACGTGCAGGACTGGTTGGGCCACAACCTTTCCGAGCTGTGCGGTGTCGGTGGCCGTGTCAAGCGGGCCGGGGCGACGGTAGACGAGTACCGGGCACGTTGCGTGTTGGACACAGTGCTGGCTGACCGAGCCGAGCAGGATTCCGGTGAACGCGCCGTGTCCTTGGCTGCCGACGACGAGCAGGTCTGCAGAACGGGATGCGTCGAAGAGCACCGCGGCTGGGTGACCTTCGGTCACGCTAATGGTCACCGGAACCGACGGTGGCGATCCTAGTGCTTCGGTGACCGCTTCCTCGAGCGTCTTGCGCGCGTCGGCGGCGAAATCGAAACCACCGTAGTCGGGCGCCCAAACATAGGTGGTTGGCCATCGCCAGGCGATCACTGCGCGCAGTTCAGCACCGGCGCGGTGCCAATAGCTGTAGTCGAACGTTTCGGTGACTCGGGTGCCGGATTTGGTGGGCTGCAGTTCGAAGCGCCAATGCTGCGGTTCGAAGTGACGCCAGGCGATTAGCCGGTTCTCCTCAAACTCGACGACCCGGTTGCGCACGCGGTACGGGACACCCCACAACCGCATCGACATGACGAATTCCGACCCGCGGCCCAGGCGGTCTGGTCCGGCAACGCAGCGCCGGAGCGTGTGCGAACCGTCGATGTCGACGTGACGCCGCGAGTCGGCGAGATGTCGAAGATCCGGGAAGCAGGTGCGGGGATCTCGATCGACGCGGACACCAGTCGGCTGACCATTGTGACTTCCTCAATGCTGACGTTCTGCTACCCCGACGTAGCGACCGTGAAGCGCAGTGCGCAGCTCATCGGAAGATCTCTACGATCGCCAACCAATAACTATCTTGCTCGCCGGCGGCCATTTCCGGCGGGAACGTGATGACGACATTGCGCCAGTGCCGCAGCCCGTGCTCTCGCGCGTAGCGTGTCGCGGCTGCTTGCGAAGAAAATGACATCGCCCGTAGAGCGTCGGTGACGACCGCTTGATCGCAACCGGCGGTCGGGCATATCTGATCCGTGACATCCAGCAGGTTGCGCACTGGGTATCCACGCAATCCCAGCGCCGCCACGACCGTATGCGCCGAGATCGACCCGGCTCTAGGTTTGACAAGCGGTCTCGCGCCCAACGAAATTCGACCAGAACTGCCCCCTGATGAATCGGGCACAGATCGATCGACCTGGGCGCTGCCACAGCCCGCCACCAATAGCAGCACTAGCACCGTCACACATGTAACGAGGCTCATCACTCGTCCGCGAGCTGGACGAGTTGCCTGCCGTAGCGACGTGAACATAGACATCGCCACACCACTACGACGGATGCTGACTACAGGACAGTTGAATTGCCAAGTCGCACTTCGCGAACCTCATATCCAATCGACTTCAACCGCGGTCTAAGACCCATTTTCTCGGCGACCTCATAGCCGGGTCCCCAGAAGTCGATCACGTAACCGCCGGTCCTCAGCTGCGGCGCTTTCTCGATCAGCGTCGGTACGTGGCCGCTACGCCGGAGCCAGTAGGCCAATGTGGTACCGGCGATCCCGGCCCCGACCACCGCGATCCTCATGGTCGCCTCGCCACTGTGCGTATTGCCATAATTGCATTATGCAACACTTTCTGCAGACGACAGTAGCCGGGCCAGGCAGTAGAGATGCCATGACCGATGACGGGGTCAAGGACGACAGCGATCACGCGGACAATCACGTCATCGATCAAAGTTTCGTTGGTGATCGCATCGCGGGACTTGGCGCCGGGCCGGCCAAGCGGCGGACGTGGTCATCGGCTGCCGGGCCATGGGCCCCGATCAGCCGATGCTGTGCCGACTGACAGACGGAGTTACCTGCGATCTCATCGAGTCATTCGACATCGACGTAGGGCGGCTCGCCGCCGGCGGCGGCGAACGCCGCCAGTGCACGGACTAGCCCTCGCCGCTCGCGTGCCGGCATCTTCTCCACTACGCGGGCCAGTTCGGTGCGACGGTTGGCGGTGACTTTCTGCACTACCTTCCGTCCACGGGTGGTCAGCTCGGCGACGAGTTCGCGTCGCGAGGTTGGATGGGGCCGCCGATCGATCAGTCCGGCGCTCACCAGGCGGTCAACCATGCGCCCAATCGTCGACGGCTGCACGTCGAGCAGACTGGCCAGCGTAGCCAAATTGACTGGGCCTTTATTGGACAGGATGACCAAGAGGCGGAACTGCGGGATCGTGATCGTGTCGTCCACTAGCGCGATCGAGCGCGCTGAGATCGCCACTAATAACCTCGACGCTGTCAGCAGCGCATCGGTGATCGCGTCGAGCGACTCGTCGACGGTCACGATATCGGTGCTGCTCATCGCCGCCTTCTACCCCACAATCCCACATATCCAAGGGCCTCTGCCCAAGATGGCTCACAACAACAGTTTCATAATGATATCGAGTGAGTCGTCGATGGCATTTCAGCCCGGGCGGCCAGTGCAGCCGTCTTTGCCGTTAGGGGTATCGGCAGCCGACTAACCCAGCCCCTGTTGATGCACGGTGATGTCAATTGCAGGTAGGACGCGTCGCCCGATCGCTTATGCAGTTGTGCTTATCAGCGAGGCGTCAGGCGTACGAACGGCATTCGCCGCCCAGCCGCTCGGAAGTCGGCGTCGGACCCGTCAACCGACATGCCCAAGACCCGCGGCAGCGCGACGGCCGCGAGCTTGGGACGCCGCGCAGCGTAGCGGGCGAAGATTTCGGCGCCGACATCCTCGGCAAGCGGCTCTGCGGTGACCGGGATGGTGTGGCTACCCACCTCAACGCTGACCTCAGGCTGATCAAGGATGTTGCGATACCAGGCGGCCTGCGGACCCCAGCCGGATGCGACGACGTAACTCCGGTCGGTGGGATCGAACTGGACGACCTCAAGAATAGTCTTGCGCAGGGTACCGGTGCGTCGCCCAGTGTGATTGAGAAGTAGCAGCCGCCGCCCGAACACCCCGCCCAGCCCGATCCGATAGATCCAGATCGGCGATCGGAACAGCAGCCGCCTCAGTCCGGCTGGTGGTTGCGGATGTTTGACGATCTTCATCGATTTGCTCCCTATTTTGTTGCGTACGCCTTCGGGGCGCAGCGCCGTTAATACAAGCTACAACAACTATTGCATAGTGCTAGCATAAGAGATGCTGGCAGCGAGGTCACATGTGGTGCGGGGACCACCTCGCGGCCGCCGTCTCCGCAGGCAGCACAACTGTCAGCGGTCAACAGAAATACCGCGATCGGCGCGGGATCGCGGCCGACAAAAACGGTTGGGGTCACCCAGGATGGCACTTTCCCATCACGAGCAGCGTGCATTGGAGCGGATTGCAACCGACCTGCACGCTGATGATCCATGGCTAGCCTCGGCTCTCGCCCACGACGGATGGATCGGAACGAGGTGGCAACGCTTGGCGGCCGCCGTGATGTTCATGGTCGGCATGGCCATGCTGGCTTCGGCAATCTTTGTTCCCCGATTCATCCCCGGCGGCATATTGACCGTGTCCATCCTCGGGTACCTCGTCATGTTCGACTCTGCCCTCCGGTGGTTCAAAGGACCGCTGCAGCGACGACAACGAGTCAAGTGTCGACGCGCCAGCGTCGACCAGGGGCCCTAGCATTGGGCCAAATTTGCTCAACGACGATCGACCCGTGCCGCAGAAAGCTATTGTGCTTAAAGAAATTACGGCCGTGCGCCCAGGCATTCAGGCGCTGGAGGCCGTCGGAACAATAACGGCGGACGATTACGAACAAGTTCTTGCACCATTAGTGGATCGGGCACGACGAACGGGACGCCGCATGCGGCTGTTGTACCAATTCGGCCCTGGGCATGCGGGCTGTATGCCGGGTCCATCTCGAACAGCTATCAGGCGGAGGAACTGCTGCTCGGTTTCGGTTCGACGGGGACAGAGCAGGAGGAGGCCGCCTTCGGGCAGTCGGTCAAACGCGCCGTCGCCTGAAGCCCATGGCCCGCGGTAGTCACTGGGGGCTACGGTGATCGCGCCGCGGGCGTGGAACCCGGGCGGGGCCCTCACGCGCGTCGCCGCCCAACCAGGTGTACACCCCCAAGTTGTATGCGGTGAGCGCGGCATATACGAGACTGTCGCGCAGGTCGAATCCCATTGCGCCAGGTACACGATGGACCGCGGCGTGGGTACAGCGGATCGTCAGAACCAGCCAGGCCATCGCGGCGATTCCGGTGAAGATGACCGCAGCGCGGCGGGATACGGCGACTATGACAGCCAGCACCCCGAATCCGAGCAGAGTTGCGGCTTGCAACACCGCGATGTTGAGGCCGAGGAACGCGACGCCGGCGGAGGGCGCGGTGCCCGCCCCAGCCATTGCCCATGCCAGCCCGATGGCACCGAACGCACCCACGATGACGCCTTCCGCCACTAAGAACCTGCGGCCGGTGCGCCAACGCGACGGATGAAGGCTGACCTTCTCGAGGTCGTCCCCACGGCCGGGTACACGTCCACGCGTCCAGCCACTCATTACCAGCCACCAATCCTTGGGTTACGTGCGCGATCATCGGTGGTCCTTCTGAGCGGGACACTAGTCTCGCGAACGTCAGCGGGCGCCCGTGACTGCGCAACCACCATTGGGGGCTTTGGGCATTCGCGCGTCGGCCGAACACGCCATCGGGGATGTAGTCGGTATCTGGCTCGTCGTCGAGTGGCGCGAACAGCTTCTCGGGACCGGCGTCAGCTTGTTGGTCGGTCAGTTGAGAGGAGAAGCCGGTGCACCCAACGTAGCGATCCAGCGAGGGCGCGCAGGCTCGCTGACCCAGTAGCGCTCGCAACGGTGCTCGCCCCGACCCAAGATTGCTTCCGTTTTGGATGTTTGGCGGCATATACGACCGCGCGGGCAGACCGAGCGCACCATCTCTTGGAGCGGATCCGTTGGTCCGGGCGGCAATCCGCTGGCGAGTGGCGGACATCGATTCTGACCTTTCTGTCCGTATCGGCATCCGGTATCTCCAGTGATACCCACGATCTGGGCGCGATGAGCGCCCGCAGGGTAACTCTCAGCAATGCCTCAGGATTTGTTGCGGACATACATATATTGCGTTGCGGCACTCAAATCGATCGAGGTCGTCACCCCTGCTCGTAGCTGTCGAGAATCGGGCAGACGGGATTACTGCGCTGCCGAATCCCCGGCCTATGCGCAACGAAAGTGGGTATCACCGGGGTGGATGCCCGTGAACTAGGACAGCTCGGCGTCGCCACCCGCGCGGTGCGCAGGGTCAGGGCGGGCCGGCGGCCAGAGCATCGTGAGGATGTTCGCGTCATCGAATGGCTCACCGGCGGCGGATGCAAATGTGGCCAGCGCCGCGGCGAGCGTATCACGTTGCGAGGGTGGCATTTTGCGCAAGACTCGTTCGATTGCGCGACGGCGGTGCTTGGTCACCTTCTCCACCAGTCGCCAGCCCGCCGGCGTCAGCGTCAGGCTGACGTTGCGCCGGTCGACAGGGGACTCGCGACGGTCGAGCAGCCCGGCCCTGAGCAGGCGATCGCTGCTACGGCTGGCATTGGAAGGTACAACACATCCAGCGCCGCCGCTACCGAGGCCATGGTCACCGGGCCGCATGTGTAGATCATGGCAAGGACACGGAACTGCGGCACCGTGACCGCGTCGTCGATGTCGGCGCATCGTTGACCTTTACATCGCGCTCGGCGATACGTGTGAGATACGCGCGGTATCGGGTTCGGCTTCGTTATCACTCCCCCGGATGCGAACAACCGGGGTCCGGGCGGCAACGCGATTCATCCGCCTTTCGCGTTTACCCCATGCGAGTCAGGCAACCGTGGCGATGCGGTGTCTGGAATGCGCTTGGTGGCCAAAGTGCCGGGCAACGGAGTGGGAGGCACCCCGGGAGTGCCCAGTCGGCCTGCCAACCACGGAAGCGCAGCATCTAACGCCGCAGCGGCGAACGGCCAGTCATGACGCCCGGGCAGCCGTAGTACGGAGCAGATAACGCCGTGCGCCGAACCCAACGTGGATAACACCTCTGCCGCGTGATCCTGGCCCTCCGGGTTGGAAATATCAGGACCACCAGCCGGTCCGCTCCGGGCGGCGACTTCGAAAAGTCCCGAGACTCCCCTGTATTGGCCGTGTCGCGCTATCACTGTCGCCGGGTCGAACGCCGCCCAGGCGTCGGCATCGCCGCCGAACAAACGTGCGATGGTCTGCGCCCTGTCGCCTGTGTTCGGGCCGACGTCCCCGGCGATATCGACGAAGGCGCTGAACAACTCTGGACGCCGTACGGTGAGATCCAGGGCGCATGTCCCGCCCATCGACCAGCCGAGTACCGCCCAGTTGCGTCGATCCGCACTGACCCCGAAGTTCGAGATCATATACGGAACAACATCTTTGGTGAGATGGTAGGAGGCGTTCCCGCGACTGCCGTTGACGCATTCCGTGTCATTATCGAACGCTCCGGTCGCGTCGACGAAAACAAACACTGGTGAGTTGCCGCCATGTGCTCTCGCGAACTCATCGATGGTTTCTACCGCGCCGCCCGCACGCAACCAGTCAGCGGGCGTGTTGAGCTGCGCGCCAATCATCATCACTACCGGCAGCCGCGGTGGCGGGTTCGCAGCGAACCACGCCGGAGGGAGATAGACCAATTCATCGCGATGCCGGAACTGCGAGGCCGCGGCGCTGATGGTGACCGGGACGACCACGCCCCGACTGGGTTTGGCGCCGGTGAGTTGCATGGCTGTGACGGTCATCCGGTCGGTCTGGTCGGGCAGCGGGCCGACGGTGAGCTGATTCCATGCCGTGTGCACCGTTGGGAAGTAGCCGACCCATTGGTTGAGCACCAGCGCGGCACACACTAAACACGCAGGCACCGAGACAACCGTTGTACCGCGCCGCCACCACCGAACACCTCGCCAGCCCGCCACGGCGACCACACCGGCGAATCCGGTGAGGCCCACCCAGCACAGCAGCCGACGCGGCACCGGACCGCCGGCGACACCGATCGAACCGATATAGACGTCCACCGCCAGCGCACAGGCCACACCGACCAGCATTGCGCCCGGCACCCATCGCACGCTCCACCGCCGAGAGCGCCACCCCAACGCCGCCGCGACACCGACAAAGGTAATCAGTTGCGCGACTATCGGTAACCAGCCCGATATCAGCGATTGCTGCCCGATGAGATGGTGCATGTGGGTCAGGTGCCGGGGACCGCGACTCGCCACCTCACCAACACCAGCCCAGGCTGCACCGCGGTCCGTCGACGGCCGGAGCGGGCATCACCTGGTATCGGTCTCACCACTGCTCCTCTGGCGTTTGGATATCGTGAGAGAAATTACGTGCGAACCGCAGAGCATGCAAGTCGCACACACACACTTCGGCGAGTATTCTTCGGCAACACAGAAAGGGACGCGCATGGGTGCACCACGAAAACGCGCCAGCACAGCGGCCGGTTCGCACACAGTCAGCGCAGCATTCCTGCGCAAGCTCGAGGAGGCCACTCGCGGGTTGTTCGCTTTGAACGTGTCGGTGCTCGAACGCATGGAGAAGCGGATCGGCCTGGCGCCACTGCGGGCATTACAGTCCCTGGAGCGTCTCGGCCCGAGCCTAGTGACCGAACTCGGTGATGACCTTGACCTACTCTCGTCGACAGCGAGCCGGCTCAGTGACCGGCTTGCCGAAGCCGGATATATCACTCGCCGTGTCTCACCGACGAATCGGCGCGCGACATTGTTAGAACTTACCGATACCGGGCGCGCAGTGCTCGATGAATTGGTGGCGCTGCGTCTGCACGACTTCGGGCAAGTTGCCAGGCAGATGAGCGAAGCCGATCGTGCCGCCCTGGTTCGGGGCGCCCAGTCGTTCACCGAAGCGCACCACAATTTGTCCGACCGAGTCCGTCAGCAGCCCACACGTTCGGATGCCGCCGGGAAGCGTTAGCGCGCAGCATTTAACAATTCGACCGACGACTACATTCAGGCGTGCGTTCACGCACGGATGAATCAGTCGCTACGACGCCGAGCGCCAGGTTCAAGCGGTGCGATGCCATGAAGTGCGGCCAACCGTGCGTTGTATGCCGCGAGAGCAGCGTCGTCTTCGTCGACGTCGACGTCTGTATCCGTACCCAGCAAGGTCTGCTGCCGTACGCGGTCCAGCCACGGTCCTAGGTCGCTTCCACGACCCGACTCCGCGCGAACCCAACGCGCTGCAACGACCAAAATCAGGATCATCATCAGCCCGTCGCCGCCCCACCACATGATTCCGCCTGCCACGGTCTGGTCGGCTATGCCGGTGGGACCCAAGTGGGGACCGACCGAATACGTCGGTGCCGACGCGGTTCTCGTCAGCATCAGCACCACCCCGACGAGGGTGTCGGGACACATCGACAACATCAGGACGACGATGCGCAGGAGCGGCGCGACCGTCAGCGCAGTGAGTTCATCGCCGACGATCGGCAGCAGCAGAAGGTAGCCGCTGACCAAGTACGTGACGTATTCGAAGTCATGTAACCACATATGGTGCGGCACCAACTGTTGGAATCCGGTCAGGTGCGTACCCACCAGAACAACCGAATAGAGCGGCACAGTCAGCCACGGCGCTGTAGACCATCGAGCCATCCGACTTTCCCCAAGGTGGGAAACAAAGCGTCGCAGCCACGGTCCAGCAGTGCCGTGCAAAAGTCTGATCGGCTGAGCCCACACGGCCAGAGCGGGCACGACGGTAATCAACAGGAGATGGACGATCATGTGCACCCACAGCAGATTTCGGCCGTACAGTGCAAGGGCGCTGTTGACACAGGCAGCCGCTAACGCCGCGCCAATCAGCCAGCAGAGGGTGCGGCTGAGCGGCCATCGCGCTCGTCGGCTGCGGCGATACCCACCGGTAGCGCACAAATAGGCGATGACCGCCACGGCGATCAGAGCATCCGCCAGCGGGGCCGAGGTCCAAGTCGTCAGCATTTCCGCGGCCTCCGGCGGCACACCGCCGTTGCTCACCCGGACTCCGTTGCCCGCATCCCGGTGCCGGAACGCATTCGGGCAAGGACGTTTTCATGGGTTATCCAGCCGATGACGGCATCGCCGTTTCCGTTGACGACCGGCACGCCCGCCCCGCCCCGGCCGTCCAGCGCTGCCAAGATGTCGTCTGGTGTCGCCATCGGATGCACCGTAGGCGGCGACTCCACGAGCTCGGCTATGGTCGCCGGTGGTTCTGCGCGATTGAGCGCCTCGGCGAGCCTCTGTACCGACAGACAGCCCGCATAGCGCCCGAGTTTGTCCACGCACGGGATCACGGCTATGCCGGGCTGGCTGAGAGCTGTTGCCGCCATCGCGATTTCGGCGTTGACGCGCAGCGGTGGTGGTGCTGGAGCGGCGATATCGGCTGCGGTAAACCGCGGTAGACCGGTCGCGTCGCCCCCGAGGTCGACTCCACGGCGCCACAGCTTCGCGGTGTAAATGGTCGTTTTCGACAGTAGCCGCCCGGTCCCTGCGGCCATCGCCACCGCGGCCATCAACGGCAGAATGATCGAGTATTCACCCGTGAGCTCAAAGAGGATGACGACCGCGGTGATCGGTGCCCGCGTGGCTGCGCCGAGCGCAGCCCCCATCCCGATGAGGCCGTAGGCGCCCGGTGATTCGGTGAGCGCGGGCCACCATTGATGAACTGTCGTGCCGAACGCGGTGCCCGCCATAGCCCCGATGAACAACGTGGGGGCGAACACTCCCCCAGAACCGCCGATGCCGATAGTGAGGCTGGTCGCGACCATCTTGCCGACCATCAGCAACACCAGCATCCCGATGACGTAGTGACCCGAGATGGCCGACTCCAGCACCGGATATCCAACGCCGTACATCTGGGGGAGCGCAATGAGCAGCCCACCGAGGACGAGGCCGCCGACGGCGGGCCGCGCCCATTCCGGTCCTCGCCATAGCCAATCGCACAGATCCTCGATGAGGTAAAGCATCTTCGAGAAGGCGACACCGACGACTCCCGCCCCCACTCCAAGCGCTGAGTAGAAAACGTATTCGATCGGAGTCCGCACCGCGAAGGTCGGCAGCGTCAGGAACGGATGGTCGCCGAGTAACGCGCGCCCCACCACTGCGGCCGTCACGCTGGACAAGACGACCACGCCGAATGCCTCGGCCGCCACCGTGCGAAGGATGAGTTCGATCGCGAAAAACGCACCGGCCAGTGGGGTATTGAAGGTGGCCGAGATACCGCCTGCGGCTCCGCATGCGACCAGAAGTCGCATCCGGTCGGTGTCGAGGCGTAGCAGTTGAGCCAGTGAGGATCCCGCCGCTGATCCGATCTGAACGATGGGGCCTTCGCGGCCGACCGAACCTCCGCCGCCGATGCACAGCGCCGATGCCAGGGCTTTGACGACGGTGACCTGCGGGGCGATGCGACCGCCACGGTGCGCCACGGCGTACATGACTTCGGGGACGCCGTGGCCACGCGCTTCGGGGGCAAAGTGATACACCAGTGGCCCGTACACAGCCCCGGCGATCACCGGCACCACCAACAGAAACCAGAAACCAAGCGCAGGCCAGTGCGTACTAGCGACCCGGCCGAGTGCCGAATAGTCGGAAAAGCCGGTGAACATCTTCGTGAAAGCGGTGATCAGGCTCCGGAAACCCACCGCACCCAAACCTGTTATCGCGCCGACGGTGACCGCCATCGGGACCAGCGTCACTGGGTGGCTGCGCACCCAGTCAGCGCGCCGAACCGTGCGCGGCAACGGGATTCGCCGACCCACCGCACCCTCCACATTCCGCTGGTACCGTGGCCGATCCGCCGAAACCGTGGCCAGCAATGCGGGTTCGCCCGCCGCCACATATGCGGATCACTCGCCCACGGAACTGGTCGTCCCTCTGTCCGCCCATCAGGCCGCTTGCGCGTCGTTGTCACGACGACGGTTGACTCCGGCAATGCCACGACACGTCTGCCACTGGCCGCTGTCGAGATGAAACTCACGGGCTCAGGTGCCGACGGGCGTCCACCGTGACGCCTCCCGCCCTCAAGGATAACCTATGTTCATGCATACTGCATGACATGCTATTCAGCCGTCATGCGTTCAGCAGAGGCTGTATCGCAGAGAGGCGGGGTTGGTGTTCGGTTCTCAGTCGCCATCAGTTGGCCCGTGCGAGGGCAGACGGATCGTCTGCGCGTTATGGGTGATAGCCATGCTGTTCGTGTCCGGGTGCGCAGTCGGCGATGGTGCCCAAAACGCTCCCGCGGCATTTGCAGCACCGAGTACCCCCGGCGCTTCGCCGGGGGTACGCCCACTCGGCCAGGACGCGAACAGCTCGCCGTCGGCCCGAACGATAGCGGCGGCCCTGGCCCTGCGCGGATTCTTCGTGCCCAATCTGTTGGATATCACCGACCAGATATGCCCCGCCGCGGGATGCATTCAATCGGTGGTCAGCGACACCATGCGGGTGACGTCCTTTTCCTCTCCGAGCGCGGCCACGCACTACGCCCAGGGACGTGGATTGCGACACTGGCACAACATTGTTGTCGCGTTCCCACCGGTCATGTCAGCCAGCGAGCAGGACCGGTACTGGTCGGCAATCGTCGAGATTTTCCCGTGAGTGCCACACCGAGCTGGATCGCGTTCGCTCTAGGCCTCTTACTGGCAGTGTCAGGATGCGCAGCAGCTGCTAGCCCGCGTGGCGGGCCGAGTGCGACTGCGGCGGTTCCAGCGGTGTTGAACGGCCTGTCCACGGCGGACCTCGTGGACACAATCCACGCCGCAGGTCTATCGACGCCGAACCTCCACGACGTCACGGCCGATAAGTGCGCGAAATTGCGCTGCATCGGCGCGGTCGACTCGGACACCGTTTCGATCTTCAAGTTCGACCAAAGTGGAGCAGCGCAGCGCTACGCCGGGACCATATCGGATAGCTATCAAGCGGAGGACATCGTGCTGATTTTCGCCCCGACGATGACGGCTCCACAGAAGGCGGCCTACGAACGCGCCGTGGAACGTGCGCTCGCCTGACGCTGTCCCCATCGAAATCGATGTTGTAAATAGCATGCTGACGACACAACGACCAGCCGCCATGTCATCTCCCCGGCGCGGTTATCGGCTCGACCAAACCCAGCGTCAGCCCCATTTGCTTCTTCAACCGCGGTCCGGCAGCGTGTCGCACGGCGATTAACGCTCAATGGTGTTGCGCATGAGGCGATCGATCATCGCCTACAGCGATTAACAGTCCTTCGCGGACGCATTCAGCGCTCGCGTGACGAGTTCGACTGCTCGAAAAGGGCTTGCAGATACCGCAGCTCGGTACGCGCGTGATGGCGATCCTTTTCGATCCCGTTGAGGGCATGCACAAAAAGAAACCGCGCGATGCGGCCCAGCAGATGCCGCGGGAACCTGGCCCACACCTGGGCACTGACACGAGTCGTTGACTCCCCGCAGGGCTCAACGCGCCAGGTAACACCTTCCCCTACGCGCATCGGAATCCCCAGCCAGCGGTAGCGCGCATCGGCCTGCCACGTCACCGCAGTTCCCGGTTCAACGGAGGTGATCGAGCCGATCGCCTCACCCGGGATTCCGCCGATCTTTTCGCGAATCCGCAGCCGAGCTCCTACCTGTGTTGGTGCCAGCGAATCGAGGTGTTCCAATTTCCGATGCTCGGGATTGGACGCCAACCACCACCGGTCGATGTCGCTGAGTACGGCCCACACATCGTTTTTGCGAGCCCCGATCAACACCGATTCGGTGAACTCAAACATCATCAATCTCCCTTCCTTCGCGTTCCATCCAACAGTTCCGACAATACACATGCGCATGTATGCATGTATCGTCTCTGCAATCGTCCTTAGTTCTATAGAGCTTGCACCGCTTGAAGAACGGCGAATTCGAATGCGCGTTGCTCGTGGAGGACTGGTGTTCCAGCCGCTCGCCCGGGTGACGTCCCGACTGCGGTGTAAATCGGTGGGCGCAAGGTTCCGCTTCGGTGGGTGATGTTACGCGGTGGCGCTGAGAGGGCACTTTCTTCGTTCCGACACCCCGACAACCAGCCCATTTATCGGTGGAATCAGGCTAAGGGGACCCGAGTCAGCGAGCAAGCCGGGCGGCCACCACCGGCTGCCCTGGACCACTCAGCTCACCAACGGCGCATGCCCGACCGGTGATCGCCATCAGCATGGCCTCCGCCGGTCCTGAAACCTCTGGCCCTGAGCCGTGGTTCCAGTCCAGATCGGAAGTGGTGAGGTGTACACCGCGAGCGATGCGCCACGCCGGCAATTCCAGGCTGCGCACACTGGAGTCCAGGACCAGGCGCAGCCGTTCAGCCGGAATCTCCCGTGGCAGACCGAGCGGTCTGCGGATGTCTTGATGATGGATGGTGACATCGAGCAGGGCGAGCCGTCCTCCGAAGGCTGCGGCCAGTCCCTGTGGCCGCAGGTGAGCACGCAGCCTTTCGAGGAGCTGGTCGGTACTCAGCAGCGCAAGTTCGTCGACGCCGGCTTGGTTGATGTGGACGATCCGACCGCGAATGGCACGGCGAAGCATCCCAAGTGGACTCACGCCGTCGAAGCTCATCACGTGAGCGACCACGTCACGGACACGCCAGCCCTCGCACAGCGAACGGCCTTCCCATTGCTCGGGCGTCAACGTCGCCAGAAGATCCGCGAGGTCGGTTCGCTCGGCCGTTGCCATCTCGAGAGCGTTCACGGCATCCCTTCTCAGCTGGAACTGCTGGAAGGAAGCCTGCCGCAAACTCAAGATCTCTGTCCAGCGAGGAATGCACGAGGGCGACCAGACGCCTCTCACTGTATCGACGTCGACAAGACGATCGCTGACCGGGTCGGTTATGTGAGTGAGTCGTCGTGCGCCGCGGTCAGGCACACCGGCGTTGCCGGTGTTGACGACGCCGGTATCCTGGCTGGTTCCCGTTACTGAGTCACCGGCTGAGGTGTGCTTGGAAACGCAGGCACTCGCAATTCAGCCCGTGCGATGGTGCCCTTTTTGGACGGAGGTTCAATGATGTCGGTTGCGGGGGCGGTGGCGCCGTTGGTTCGTGCGGCCGTAGGTCGAGAGGCCCCCGTCGAAATCAGGGGCTGGGACGGGAGCCGGGCAGGGCCACCAAATGCCAAGTGGGCGATGAAGATCAACAACCGCAGAGGTCTGCGGCGCTTGTTGTGGGCTCCGAACGAACTCGGCATCGCCCGTGCCTACGTGTCCGGCGATATCGAATCGAAGGCGACCTGCTCGCAGGCATGGAAATCTTGGAGCAGATGTCGGATCCCGCGCGGCCCGGGTGTGCGTATCGACGCCGATACCAAGAAGGCCCTGGCGAGGGCAGTGCTGCGGCTTGGGATTATCGGGCCGCCCCCGAAACCGCCGAGCGAAGAAGCGAAAATTGTCCGCGGGCATCGGCACGACAAACGTCGCGACGCCGTCGCGGTCAGTCACCATTACGACGTCGGCAACGATTTCTACCGCTTGGTACTGGGTGAGTCCATGACGTACTCGTGTGGGTACTGGACGACAGCTGACGACGGTCTGACCGTGGCTCAGTACGCCAAATGCGATCTGCTTGGCCCGCAAGCTCGGCCTGAGGGCCGGTATGCGGGTACTCGATGCTTTATGCGAAATTTCCGTGTCTCACGAGACACTTGCCGTGTGCCGCCCAATACGACGGTTACCCGCAGTCATCGGCGACGTTCGTTGAAGTCATTGGGCTCAACCACTCGGAGGTCACCGAGATGGTCCGGCTGTTCGGCGCGAATGCCGGAGGTAGCTCTGCGACCTTTACTACGACAGGAACCCGCGCTGGGGTCTTACCCCCGTGTGTTGGACACGCTCAATCCCGAGATGTTCCTGGGGGAAGCGAGATGATCCAACCCGATGGCAAGGAAGAATTATCCAGACGAGTTTAAGCGTGACGCGGTCGCGCTGTACCGGGACACCGACGGTGCGACGATCACCCAGATCGCCGCTGAGCTCGGTATCCATGACGCGACCCTGACCGCGTGGTGCAAAGGCCGCCGGCGTGGCGATCAGGCACCGTAAACACGCCTCGGCGACCGAGCCGGCTGTGGGCGTGGAAACCCCGGTGCAGGAGCTGGCCCGGCTGCGGGCGGAGAACCGGGAGCTACGCGCCGACAAGTCCCGGTTGTCCACTGAGCGTGACATTTTGCGGTCGGCGGCGAAATATTTCGCCGCAAAGACGAACTGGTGAGCCCGGATTCGGGTGGTGCACGACGAGGACCCCACGTGTGGTGCACCGCGGATCACCGCTGAGCTCAACGACGGTGCCCCCGTGGCCGCTGACAGGTCCGACGGTGTCGGCGGTCGAGCGGCGGGGCCGTAGTTGCCGTGGTGGGTCGAGCAGGTTGCGGCGCAGGTCCTGTAGCAGGCGCAGGCCGGCGGGGGTCATGGTGAATCCGCGCCAGCCGCGTGAGGCGCGGTCGAGCACGGCCCACACGATGCTGATGCAGCTAGTTTCGCCGGGGAAGCGGCCGATAACCTTTGCGCGCCGTCGTGTTTCACCGAACGTCCGCTCGATGAAATTTGAGTGGCGAACCCGGTTGTGGTGCTCGGCGGGGAACTGCAGGTAGGCCGTCAAACCTTCCCGGTCGGTGGCCAGAATCTTCATCGCTGCGGGATAGGCTGTGCGGTAACGTGTTTCGAATGCGCGCAGGCGGGCGTCGACAAGTTCGACCAGCTTCGGCCCCGGCTCGGTCTTCACATCCTCGGTGTCGAAGCATGCCCAGTAGCCGTCACGGATCTCGGCCTGCATCCCGGCAGGTATCTTCGCGACCACGTTTCGGAGCCGGTGGATGAGGCACCTCTGACGCAGCGCGGCCGGGAAGATCTGCTCGATCGCGGCGATCAGGCCGCGGGCGCCGTCGGAGACGACCAGCAGCGGACACGCCAGCCCGCGGTCGCGCAGGTCGGTGAGGAAATCGGCCCAGGCGTCGGTGGATTCCCCCGAGCCGGGCGCCAATCCGACAAACACGGGTTTACCGGTGGTGGTGATGCCCCACGCGGCCAGCACCGGCTCGGCCGGTGAACCCGGATGCATGCGGAAGAACGAGGCGTCCAGGAACAGATAATCGAGCACCACCTCGTCCAGGCGTCGTTGCGCCCACGCCTCGTACTCGGTCTTGATCGCGGTACAGACCTGCGACACAGTCGATTTCGAGATCGTCGCCTGATCGCCGAGTGCGTCGGCGAGGGTGGCCTCCACGTCGCGGACCGACAGTCCGCGCACGAACGAGGCGATCACCAGCGACTCCAGAGCGTGGGTTCTGGTGACCTGCTTGCCGAACAACCGGGAGGCGAACGCGGCGGTCGTGCCACGCAGCTTCGGCCGTTCCAGCGTGACCGGGCCGGCGGTCGTTTTCACCGTCACCGGCCGATACCCGTTGCGGGCACCCGGCTGAGCCTCGGGTGCGGCGGCAGCGCGCTGGTAGCGGTCACGGCCGAGGAATTCGGTCACCTCGGCCTCGAGCGCGGCCTGCATCAGCAGCTGGGCACCCAGGCGGGCCACCTCCTCCAAGATCTCGGGTAGCTCGCGATCGGAGGCGAACAGTTCGTCAATTTTGGTGCGGACACGATCGGTCGGGGATACTCGTGCAGGCACGGGCGTAGCTCCTTCTCTTCGATGACTTGGCGGTCTCGAAGCAGAACCTACGCCCGGCCTCTTTTACACCGGCTTCAGGACGCGACCTCGCCCGGCTGTGAAGGAGTTGTAAAGAAAATGTGTGAATTGGGTCGTCGGCGCCGTTTGCGGGTACACCTGGATGTATGGAGGGCGTACCGGAGCGCCCAAGCCTGCTGTGCCGCGGCTGGTTGCGACTAGTCGATGGCGCCTGTTTGTGGGGATCATTTGTTGTCTGCCCCGATCGCATGGGGGTGATCCGGTACCGGTTGGTGATCTACCCGCCCGGCATCAGTGAGGCCGAGCGGCGTCGTCTGCGCGTGTGGCGGGGCTGGCCGATGTGGGGAGCGCTGCTGTGGATCGTGTTCTTTGTCATCCACACCGGGTTGATCGGGCCGCGGCCCGCACTGCTTATTTCCACCGCGGCCTATCTCGGCGGCGGCGTTGCGGCGTTCGTGCGGGCTGGTGATGTCCGCGCCCGGGTCTGCGCGATGCGGGCAACGGTGATGCCGGGCTATCCTGACCCGGTCTCGCGGGGCGATCTCCGCAAGCTGAAGACACTGGCGGCAACGCTAATCAAGGCCGATGAACACCGCCAGCTGGGGCTCATCTCGCCGATCGAGTACGAGATGACCTGGTGGCAGGTGTATGACCAGATACAACCGGACCGCTCCAGCCCACACCGTACGACGCATTGGCGGGAACGGACCGCCTGATGGCGGAGCGTCATCGACGTCTACGCCGACGGTCTTACGTGCAACACTCGATTACGCTAAGTGCCAACATGATTCAGATCGCCGGTCACTAACCGGGGCCGGCATTCGACCCGTCCTAGCGTGTGTGCTTGATCTCCTGTTGCTGCCAGCGGTCCAATACGGCCGGGATTTCGTCGAGAAGGAACGCATAGAAATCGCGCATCTGTGCCAGCCGGCGCCGGGCCAGGCTGCCCTTTCTTGTGGCGGCGATGCCGGAGTCGGCTGCTGCCTGCATGGCTGAGATCACCGCGTTTTGATTGGTGTACAACACCGCCCACGCGTCATCGCGCAGCCGGTAGTGGTCGCGGCGGCTGGCTGGCACGGCTGCGCGCTCGACCAGACCTACAGCGGTGAGCATTTTGATCGCCCCCGAGATTGCCCCCGAGCTCGCCTGCAATCGGTCGCCGAGCTCGGCCATGGTCATGGTGGGCTGCTCGGTGAATAGCAAGGTGGCCAGCACCCGGGCGGTCATGCGTTGCAGTCCGTGGTCGGTAAGCAGCAGCGCGAGCTGCTCGGCAGCCTCCTGCTGATCAGGTCGCTCAGTCACTGACGCCCATCCTGGTGTTCAGAGGCTTCAAAGATTTCTGAAACTAGGTGTAGGGTACCGTTCGGCTCCGGGAAGTCTGGTCGGAATGTTGTCCGCATGTGCGCTGCTTCATCTGTGTTCAACCTCCTTGTCGGCCGGCCACCGCCGTCGGTGCCCTGATGCGTGCCGTAATCGATGAGTGAGGACAAACAACTGACGCGTTACGTCGTGCGTGGCAGTGCCCGACCACGTCACCGATACGTCACGATTTGCTGCAGGGTCAGTGCGCAATCAGAAGGGGCTTGAGGTATCACTGAGGCGCTAGGGCAATCGAAGAATCCAAAATCGCTGATATGAATAGCGGTAGGTCCGCGTGGGTAAAACGAGTGGTCTGTGGGTGTCCGCGGGTCTACCCATAAATCAACCGACTCTTCACAGAGGAAGAGGGCGTCGGCGGTCGGGAGGAGCCTATGAGGTATTCAGAGGGTGCATCACCTGACCGCGCCGTTCGACGGATGGTTTTATTCCTCGGCGTCTTGGTCGCTGCCGTGACTGTGGCTGTCGGAGTGGTCGGGTTGCTGGCCCCGATCTCAATCTCGTCCCAACAGAAGGTGATCGGCTGCGGAAGTGCGCTAGCGCCCAACCTCTCTGCTGCCCGAGCGAAGGACGAGCGCAACGGCGCCGAGAAGCCTGTCAGCGATGAGGCCGCCCCCAGACGGAAGTTACACGCGACTCTGCTTAATGGGTCTCGACGACCGACGGATATGGATGGTCACGGCGGCGGTGGTTGGAACGCTCACCCTCGTCGGGATACTCGTGTTCGGCCGCGCAACTAAGCGATCATCGCCGTCTTAGGTGCACCACAATCTGCTTGATGAACTGCCTTACGCCGCCCATAACGCCTCTGCCGGCGTTGATCGGCGATTGCCGAGTCGTTGAGCCGACGCCGCGGCGACACCAAACTCGTTGTGGCCGAGGTGCTCAGTTGGAGGCCACGACGCTGGAGGTGGCGACCCGCCCGATGACGGCGCCGACAGCGGCCGCGATTCAGGCAAACGGCGTGAATTCGGCAATCGTCCGGCGTAGCGCGAAGCGGAATGCCGTTGCGGCGGTGCGGAATAGCAGCAAGAACTTGATCGCCGCGTGAACCGGTAGCGGCCACTCGCCTACCAGGGCGTGCGCAATTCCGTTCACCGCGAATCCTCGGACGTGCTCGTTCCGGTCCGCTCGGTGAGTCGGTGGTGGACCTCGGTGAACGCCGCGGCGCCGCGCAGGAGCGCCTCGCGGTCCCCTGGGCTCATGTCGTCGGCGACGGCCTGGAACAGCTCGACGCGGTGGTAGACGAGGTCATCGAGCACGGCCTGTCCGGCTGGAGTCAGATTCAACACGGTGGCCCGCCGGTTGTAGGGGGCCACGGCACGGGTGATCAGTCCCGCCTCGGCAAGTCTGTCGCTAAGCCTGCTAGCGCTCGACGGAGCCAGGTCGAGGTCCTGCCCCAACTCGGTGACCAGGCTTGGACCGAGCCGCTGCAACGCCTGTAGCCCGCGCAGCGGACCCAGCCCGATCCCCTTTTCGCCCTGTTCGAGCACCACAACGTTAAGCGCGAGTAGGCCCCGGGTGGCACTTTCCAGCTCGGCAGCGTAGCCATCGTCACGAGAGCTATCCGCGCGTTGTCGATCGTCCGCGTCGGGCATCATCGATCGCTGATCGTACCTGCGTATTGCAAGGCATGCACTTAGCAAGATCTCAGAATTACATGTCGTTCATCTTGGAAATGTTGCGTATGGTCATAGTTGAACCAGACGACCGACGTGAAGGAGTTATGGCGCGCGACAACAGAGGGCGGATACCTGACGCGACAGCTGATCTGCGCCGGGTCAGCTTGAAGGCGCCGCACTGGCGGCAGGCCCGCTGGCTGTTGGCAGTAGAAGCGGTCGCCACGGGGATCGCCGGAAGCGGGGGGCTGATCGGACTCGCTGTCTCATCGCCGGACGGTGCCGGGCCGGTTGTGGTCGGAATACAGATCACCGCCGGGCTCAGCTTCGCGCTGCTGGTCGTCGCCGCCGCGGCAGCGGTGGCCGTCACGCATCGCCGGGTGGCGACGGTGGTAACCGCCTCCATGAGCATCGTGGCGATCATTCTGGTGACGCTATGTGCGGTGGCGGCCACCCATAGCGACCCCGGCCCGTTCGGCTCGACCGCGCCAGTGATGCTGCTGTGGGCGGTTGTCTTTTGCTACAACTTCGCCGTCGGCGTGTGGCTGGTCCCCGACCACATCGAGGGACCCGCGTGGCTGCCGCGCCGCCGGACGCCCCGCAGCACCGACCGTTCCGGCAGCGGGCTACCACGATGACCGCCGGGATCGTTGCTCCGCACGTTCTGCGGCAATATGCGCTGCTGGCCGACGGACACCGCGGTGCGCTCATCGGACCACGCGGGGACATCAGCTGGATGTGTGCGCCACGGTGGGATGACGACGGCGTCTTCGCCACTTTGATCGGCGGCCGTGGCGTATTCGCGATCACGCCGTCCGATCGATTCGTCTGGGGCGGCCATTACGAGGAGGGCAGCCTGATCTGGCGCTCCCGGTGGGTGACGACCAGCGGCATCATTGAATGCCGCGAGGCGTTGGCCATGCCGAGTAACCATCATCGAGTGGTGCTGCTGCGCCGCTTGATCGCGGTCCGCGGAGACGCCCGCGCGGACCTGCTGTTCGCCCCGGCCGCCGGGTTCGGCCGTCACAGTATGAAGCACCTCGCTCGCGACGACCATGGCTGCTGGCACGCTTGGACCGGCAGCCTCCGGGTTCACCTGCACGGCGTCGCTCACGCCACGCCTGGTCATGTCGGCGCCCTCGAGTGCCTGACGGCCGGCCTGACAATTCCCGAGGGCGGTGTTCGTGACATCGTCGTCGAGTTGTCCGACCAACCGTCGGCGGCTCCCCTCGGTGATCCCAAAGAGTTGTGGGCCAGCACCGAAAACAGTTGGTGTAAAACAATTCCGGCGATGAACAGCAGCATCGCCCCGCGTGACACTCGGCACGCATACGCGGTGCTTCACGGTTTGACCATGCCCGGCGGGGGAATGGTCGCCGCAGCCACAATGAGCCTGCCCGAGCGGGCGGAGCAGGGCCGTAACTACGACTACCGCTATGTCTGGATTCGCGACATGTGCTATGCCGGTCAGGCGGTGGCCGTCGACGGCCCCCACCCCTTCCTTGACGATGCGGTGAAGTTCGTCTCCGAGCGCCTGCTGGCCGACGGACCCAAACTGCGACCGGTGTACGCGGTCGATGGAGGATCGGTCCCCGACGAACGGCGACTGCAGATATCGGGTTATCCCGGAGGCGCCGACGTGGTTGGCAATCATGCCCACGCGCAGTTCCAGCTCGACGGTCTCGGCGAGGCGCTCCTGCTGTTCGCCGCCGCCGCTCGACACGACCACCTCGACGAACACATCCATCGGGCCATCGCGACCGCTGTTGCGGCGATCGCCGAACGCTGGCAGCAACCTGATGCCGGTGTGTGGGAGCTCGACGTGCGGCGCTGGACGCATTCCCGGCTGACCTGCGTGGCCGGACTTCGCGCCATCGCCGCCCACGCAACGGCCAGCGATGCGGGCACCTGGACCACCCTGGCCGACAAAATCCTCAACGACGCCTCGGAATGCATCCATCCCAGCGGGCGCTGGCAACGCGCACCCGACGATCCCCGCGTGGATGCCGCTCTGTTGGTCCCCGCGATCCGGGGGGCCGTCGCCCACGATGACCCGCGTAGCACCGCCACCTTGCGCACGGTGTGCACGGAACTGGAGGACGACGGGTTTATCTACCGCTTCCGCCATGACCAGCAACCGCTCGGCGACGCCGAAGGAGCATTTCTGCTCTGTGGGTTCTGGGCCGCGCTGGCCCACCACCAGCAGGGCGACGCCGTCTCGGCAATGCACTACTTCGAACGCAACCGCGCCGCGTGTGGGCCCCCGGGCCTGCTGTGCGAAGAGTTTGACGTCGAGCAGCGCCAGCTCCGCGGCAACGTCCCGCAGGCGTTCGTCCACGCGCTGCTTCTCGAAACCTCGCTGCGATTGGCGCATCCTCGCGCCGCCGCCGGGTACTGCCCGATCGACCCCCCCGGAAGGAGACCTCATGCCTAGCCTTTGCCCACGCACAGTGGTGATCACCGGGGCCAGCGCCGGCATCGGCCGCGCCGCGGCCCGGCAGTTCGCTAAGCGCGGCGACCGCGTCGCGCTGCTCGCCAGGGGCGAAGCCGGATTGCAGGCGGCCGCCGCCGACGTCGAGGCCGACGGCGGCCACGCCCTGCCTATTCCCACCGACGTGTCCGACTACGAGCAGGTCGATGCCGCCGCCACCCGGGTCGAAGACGCCTTCGGCGCCATCGACGTGTGGGTCAACGACGCGTTCACCTCGGTGTTCGCCCCGTTTAGCAAGATCAGCGCCGACGAGTTCCGGCGCGTCACCGACGTCAGCTACCTGGGCTTCGTCCACGGCACCATGGCGGCGTTGGCTCGGATGCGATCTCGCGACAGCGGAACGATTGTGCAGGTTGGCTCGGCTTTAGGCTGTCGGGCGATTCCGCTGCAGTCGGCCTACTGCGGCGCCAAACACGCCATCAACGGATTCACCGAGTCGCTGCGCACGGAACTTATGCACGATCACAGCAACGTTCGCGTCACCGTCGTGCAGATGCCGGCGCTGAACACTCCTCAGTTTTCCTGGGTGCTGTCGCGGCTACCCCGTCATCCTCAGCCGGTCCCTCCGATCTACCAGCCGGAGGTCGCCGCACGCGCCATCACGTTCGCCGCCGATCATCCCCGTCGCAAACAGTACTGGGTTGGAGCGAGCACTGCGGCGACGATCCTGGGCCAGCGGGTCATGCCGGCCCTTCTCGATCGCTATCTGGCCAAATCCGGCTACGCCTCGCAACAAACCGACGAGCGCACAGTCCCCGACCGGCCCAACAACCTCTGGGCACCGCGCGATGGCGACGGCGATGAAGACTACGGCGCCCACGGCGTATTCGACAGCAAAGCCATCAGCGTGTCACCGCAGCAGTGGCTATCCCGCAACGCCCGCACACTCTCGCTCGCCGCGACCGCCGGCGCGGTGACCGTCGGGGGCGCCGCACTGACCCGCCACCGCCGCCGACAGCGGGCCTCGAACTCGACGACCGATCGATAAGGAGAAGACCATAGGAAACACAGTTGGCGAAGTGCGCTTAGGCCGTCTGCGCGACTGGGGAATACGGCAGGTGTTCGGTTATCCCGGAGATGGCATCAACCGCCTGCTGGCGGCGTGGCAACGCGCCGCCGACAACCCGCAATTCGTGCAGGCCCGCCACGAAGAGATGGCCGCGTTCCAAGCGGTCGGCTACGCCAAGTTCTCCGGCCAAGTCCCCGGCTCTGCACACACCAGTCGCGGCGGCCATCCCCCTTCTTCGCCATATCGGATATGTCATCGACCACAGCCGCGTCGAGCCGAAACTCCTCGACGGCATTCCCGTATCTGACGGCGGCCCAACGTGATTGGCTCCGGTGATGGGATCGCGGTGGCCGACCGAGCCGAGCAATATCGCCAAGCCCTGACAGGAAGGAGACACCGCCGATGTCGGGTTCACATGATGGACGGGCAGGAATCAAGCGCTACCGCAGCATCGAATTGTTTCGTGCCACATGGGGTTTAGCCCTTTTGGCCTACCCGGACAGAGTGCTCGGTGTCGTGCAAGGACTCAAGATCGACCCAAGTAGCCGAGCCATCGCACGCATTCTCGGTACACGTCACCTGACCCAAGCGGTGCTGTCCGGCTACCGGCCCAGTCCCGAAGTGCTGGCGATGGGCGCGTGGGTCGACGGGGTTCATGCCCTTACCGCCCTTGGCCTCGCGACCGTCAACCGCGACCGGGCCCGAACCGGCCTCACCGACGCCGCGATCGCCGGCACCTGGGTCGCTGCCGGTTACCGAGACCTCGAACATGCCCAGGCCACCGCGCCCTCACACCAACGAATACGGGATAGGCTGGCCGACATAGTGCTCCGCCACGCCCCCGGAGGGCGCCCACTGCGCAAGCGAGTCGACGAGGCGAGACAACGGGACACAACGAAGTCCGTAAACCTATCTGGCTGCCCAGCACCTATGGTCTCGACCGACATCCGTCAGTGTTGACGTCAAGGTTCCAGTGAATCGCTGATTGGCGATAGGCCAATATGGCTGTCAACGGCGCGAGATCCAACCCTGGATGCTCGAAGAGCTGGGTATTAGGCGGGTGCGGCTACACGATGCGCGGCATTCGTGTGCGACGCTCATGCATCTACGCCAGGTCCCGATCGCGGTGATTGCAGCGTGGCTGGGGCATGCGAGCGCTGCGTTCACGCTGTCGGTTTATGCGCACAGTCAGGACGACGCTCTTAAGGCGGCCGCAAGCAGTTTTACGCGAGTTGTGACAACTCGTGACACTGAGACGAGCTCTCAAGGCTGAGCGGAAACATAAAACCGCCTCCACCTCGATAAATACCGTGCCCCCAGTCGGACTCGAACCGACACTGGGCGGATTTTAAGTCCGCTGCCTCTGCCAATTGGGCTATGGGGGCCTGTCGACTGATCGTAGAGATGGACTCGGCCACTATGGCCGACGACGCTACCGAGAGCTGGACAGCTCCCCGGCGATCCGTTTGGCCACGCGCCGCGACGTTCTGCCGAAGTGACCGATCAACGACGGCCTGCTGATGTAGCCGAAGAAGCGCAGGCCCTCGGCCGCCGCCGTCTCTCCCATCACCAACGGCATGCCGTCGTCGTCGAGCACGTCGAGGTGGCCGACCATGGTCAGATCACGGCGATAGCCCGTCGCGGCGATCACGGTGTCCGGGTCCAGCCGGCTGCCGTCCGCCAACACGACCTTGTCGCCGTCGAACGACTCGACTGCGGCCACCACCTCGATCGAGCCGTTCTTGACCGCATCGATCACTTCCATGTCGACGAGAGCCGGGGCCTGACCCAGACGGCGATTGCGGGCGAACACACCCTCGTCGGGTATCGGCAGCCCGAACTTGCTGAGGTCACCGAGGCTGGCTCGCCGCGCTTTCCGGCCGATCGCGTCGGCGACACGCACCGGTAACCGATACAGCGGCAACGCAATCCAGTCCGCAGAAAGCCCGCCGGGCAGCGATCGCATCATGATGTTGGGCGCCGTCCGCACCGCAAGCCACACCTTATCGGCGCCGCCGGTCGCCAGATCGTGCGCGATCTCCATCCCCGACGAGCCCGAGCCGACGACGAGCACCCTCTTGCCGCGGTACGGCGCGGGATTGCGGTAGCCCGATGAGTGCAGCACCTCACCGCTGAAGTCGTCTGCACCCGGCCAGTCCGGAATTCGCGGCGTGTGCTGCAGCCCGGTCGCTACCACGACCTGGCGGGCGACGATGTCGCCGGTCGATGTCCGCAGCAGCCACGTGCCGTCCAGCCGGTCGATGCGCTTCACCTCGGTGCCCATTCGCAACTCGATGCCCGCCTCGCGGGCGTGCCGGTCGAAATACGCCACCACTTGATCGCGGCTGGGAAACGTCGGGGTGCCCTTGGGATACGGGCGATTCGGTAGGTGGGAGAACTGCCGCCCGGTGTTGAGCTTGAGCCGGTCGTACCGCCCTCGCCAGGACGCGGCCACTTCGGCCTTCTCGATCAGCAGCGGGCGCAACCCCCGATCGCGCAGGCTGACGGCCAGCGCCACGCCGGCCGGACCCGCGCCGACTACCGCCACTTGCGCCGTCGTCGTCTGCTGATCGTCACCGCCGGCCATAGCCCTGTTGAACGGCACCCGGAAGCGCTTGATTCCCACAGCGGTGCGCCGTCCGGTTCGGAGCAGTGATGCGCGGGGCGGGCGCCTCCCATCACCCGCCCCGCGCAGCCCCCTCCCCCGACAGGACTAGATAGCTGAGCGTCCTCGCTCGGCGCCCGGCTGGTCAGCCATTGTGAGACGTCGCCATCCCCCGAGCAAGTCCCGAATTGATCTTGAAATCGACACTCCGGTTAGCAGCAAACGCAGACTAGCGGCACAACAATCACGAGCGCAAGCATGCGCCACGTCGCATTTGGTTAGCTGAGCCATCGGCTACTGGTCCTCGTCTACCGCACCGAAACTGAGCTGTCTTTTGAGGCCTTTCGAAGGTTTCCGGCAAAACCTCATGCCCGGCACACCGCCGTCAGGAGCGAGAACAGGACTGCAAATCCGATCGGTCTACCGACACGGTTAGCGCAGGCCGCGGATACCGCCAATGTATGCAGCCGTCCTCCACGGCCTGGTTGATGGCCTCGGCCTGGCGACGGAGGTCGCGAGGATCGTTTTCAGAACCAGCAACCTTGACGTCGCCGAGGCTCACGCGCGATAGGACGACGGAGTGCTTGCGGGTGATCGTCGCCATTCTGCCAATCAGCGAATCGACAATGCGATTCAGCTCGGCCGGGGCAGTTCCATCGAGACTGCAATACAGCCCGACGAGATCCAGCTGCCGACGCGCCACCAACTCCGCAACCAGCTCGCCGGATGCCACCGCGTCGATGAGAACACGCTGCTTCGTAGCGGACGTTCCGGCCAGGGTCGTGACCTGCTCGCTGGAGTTCACGACGAACCGCGACACCCCAACATCTACGCCGCGGCGGACGAGATCCAGCGGCGCGTTGGCGCAATGCATTACAGCCTGCGACGGGCCAGCACCCGCGAACATCACCAAGTCGAGCTGGTCGTCAGAATTGACGTCGAGGGTCACGCGGGTTCGCCTCACCCAGTTGCTCACGGCGTCCAGTCGCAGCACGTTAGCCGGATAACTTACCGCCATTGACCGGAATGCCTTGCGCTGCATCGAAAGATGGCGAAGCAGCACTGCCTCGTCCAACCTGGTGTCAGTTGGGACGAGGCGCGCAACAGCGACACGAGAACGTACGACACCGCTGTGGGTGTGAGTGATCATGCTGCCTGCTGTTCTATAGCCGAGCCCGGGGAAAGCACGACGATGGGGCGCGGATAGCGCATCGTGGCGCACGCATCGCCGAGCGATCCGTCGATCTGGTCGGCGAGTTCAGGGAGAGCGACCGGCCAGTCGCTCGCCGGGACCGTGCTGCCGCCGCCAAGGCCTACAAGTGTCAGCACGACACCGTGCTGCTTGCGGATGTCTGTCATCTCCGTGATGATGTGGCCGATGGCGGCCGGATAGCTGACGAAGTCGTGCTCCGCTTGTCCGACATCGCAATACAACCCAAGGAGATCGAGTCGAGCGTTGTTGACTATCGCCTCGATCGCCCGATCCAATCCCGTCGAGTCCAGACGGAACCCGTCTTGCATCAAATACTGCCCGTCCGCTACCGCCAGCGCGGGTGCGTTCACATCGATGACGTGCACGAAGACGCCCTGCGCGCGGTGCTCGACCGTTGTCGCAACCAACTCGATGTGTTTGTACGAGCTCACGACCACCCGTCCGGGCGCGAGCTTCACCGTGGCGCAGAGGTCAGACTCGCTCATCGTGTCGGCGTGCACCGTCATCCGGGACGGATGTATCCCCGCCGCTATCGCAACGGCCAGTTCCTCTCCCGTCCGAACGTCGATGGACAGGCCGTCGTCTCGCGCCCACTGGGCGACCATCCGATTGCGCAGAACACAAGCGGGCATAGCGATCTCGGTCATCGGGAACGACTTGCGATACGTCTCGCAACGGCGCAACGCCGACTGCTCGGCAGCACCGTGCGTCCGCGCGACATCTGATCGTCGCGCCGCCGACGACAACATGGAGTGGAAGACGCCGGAGATGGTCACCGAAGCACCTTTTTCAACAAGCCCCGGCCTAATGCCAGGGCAACTAATCGACGATGGCTCACGACCGACGCCCTTAGCCATATCTTTAGCGGTCTTTTTACGCAGTCAGGACCAACCTTGACGACGCTTTGACGACGACGCTTTCGCGATGTGCTGCGGGAACCCTCAGCGGTGTTTGACGTCGCTCCGCATTGCTATCGAAAGCATTCGAATTGACGGACACACCAAACTCAGAGTGACAAGCACGATGTAGCCCATGGTCACGTGGTGCCCGTTGAACTGCGTTCCATGCAACCCAGCATGTCGTTCGCGCGGGACCTTGCGCGCGCTCCTTGCGATCCGTTGACGATCGGGCGAGCAATTTCTACGGCCTCTTTACGGTGGCGTCGATCTACGCAACAACCACCAGCCACTGCCCCACCGCTCCCGTTGACCCTCAGGCCAGCACCGACTCGAGTAGGCATTTGCTCAGCTTCTCTAGACGGTGGCGGGCACGCGCATTGTCGACTAGTGCCGCCGCCCTGGCGCGTTCGAGACCGTCGTAATAGGCACCGTCGACGACCGAATGGTCAGACGAGCTCAGCGTGGTCAAAATGGGTGCGGCGTCTTCGGCGGGCCGCCCTGAGTGTCCGTAGACGCGAAGCAGCGGGGTCGCGAACATGCCGGGATGCACGCTGAGCGCAGTCAAAGAGGTCCCGGTGGCCTCGGCCAGCGACCGCGTGTACATCGTGAGCGCAAGTTTGGACTGCGCGTACATCGCCAGCGGCGAGTATTGCCGCAACCGCGCTAGGTCCTTCCAGCCGATGTTGCCGCCGCGATGCATCACCGACGACAGGTTGATGACTCGTCCGCGCACGCTCGTGAGCTTGGGTGTGAGTTTCGTCGTTAGCAGGTAGGCCGCCAGGTAGTTGACCTGGAACGTCAACTCGTTCCCGTCCTCGGTGTGCGTGCGTCGTTGCGGTCCGGCGATGCCAGCGTTGTTGACCAGTACGTCGAGTTGCGGAAGGGCCACGGTGAGCATGTCGGCGAGATCGGCGACCTCGTCCAGGTGGGTGAAGTCGGCGACGACCAGGTGAAGGCGCAGTGGTTCAGCACCGTCTTTCACCAGTCGCGTCATCGCCTTCTCACCACTGTCGGCGTCCGGGGCGTGTAGGTACACCGTCGCGCCCTCGTCGACGAAACGGCGGACCGTCGCGTATCCGATGCCTTCAGTGGCGCCGGTGACGAGGACGGTCGGAGAAACGGAAATTGATTCAGACATAATGACTTTCGAGAATTAGGGCCAATGACGGATGCCATTGCCGGCATGAGCCGGATGGCTGGTGGAGTAGAACAGAACGACTCAAAAGGCGTGTCACCGCCGAGTCGGACGAGATTTCGTCAGACGCCGACGGTGCAGGGCGACGGCGGTTCGTCGTCGAAGCCCACACCGTAACGCTCGAGCACTGTAGGCACGACGCAAGCAGATGCGGTGGCGAGAGCCATGCGGTCCATCCTCAATGCCCGATAGGCAACATCGGGACAGAACTCACGAATCCTTGACGGGGCGGTGGTGTTTCTTGACGGTCTCTTGAGGTGAGTCCATTGCTGGCTCCGATCCGGCACCACTTGCGCCTACCGGGGCGGGTCACTTGGATAGCCGATGTGGTAGTCCGCCGCGGAAGCCCGTCCGGGGTGCGTTGATGTGATTTCACGGCTCAATATGGTGTGGCCGCACTGGCAGCGAGAAGAGCTGCGAACCAATCTGTGGCTGGTCCCGACCATTGCGATCGTCGGCGCGTTGGGGCTTTTCGGGCTTACCCTAGGGCTGGACCGAGCCGCCTACCACGGTCAGTTCCGACTCCCATCGTGGGTGATCAGCGGAGGACCTGACGCCGCCCGTCAGATCCTGACCTCGATCGCGGCGTCGGTGATCACCGTTGTCGGCATCGTCTTTTCCATCACGATCGTGACGTTGACACTGGCGTCCACACAGTTCGGTCCGCGGATGCTGCGCAACTTCATCCGCGACCGCGGCACCCAGCTCACTCTGGGGATGTTCGTGGCCACGTTCGTGTACTGCGTTGTGGTGTTGGTGTCGATCAGTCCGGGCGACCGCGGCGAATTCGTCCCCCACGTCTCGATCACGACCGCTTTCGGCCTGGTGCTCATCGATCTCGCGGTGCTGATCTATTTCATTCACCACATCGCCACTCAGATCCAGCTGCCGCAGGTGATCGCGGGCATCGCCAAAGACCTGGCCCAGGCCGTCGCCGTGCAGAGCGCCGACCAGCCCCGTTTCTATGCGCAAGAGCATGAGGAAGGTCCCGCGCTGGACGACTTGCTCGCACGGATCGAAACCTCTGGCGGCGTCATTCGCACCCCCAAGAGCGGCTATCTGCAATTCATCCGCCACCAGACTTTGATCCGCATCGCCACCGAGGCCGACGCGGTGATCCGGTTGCCCTATCGGCCGGGGCACTTCCTCGTCGAAGGCCGCGAACTGGCGAGCGTTTGGCCCGCCGGCGCCTCGGAGCGCGTGGCCGATTACCTGGCCCGCGCCCAGGCGACCGGGCCGCACCGCACGCTGACCCAGGACGTCGCCTTCGGCGTCGATCAACTGGTCGAGATCGCCATCCGAGCGCTCTCCCCGGCCGTCAACGACACCTTCACCGCACTGACCTGTATCGACTGGCTGACCGACTGCCTGTGCAAGATCGCACCGCTATGGACGCCCACCCAGGTGCATTGTGACCGCAACGGCTACATCCGCGTCATCACCGACCAGGTTAGTTACGACCGCCTGGTCCAGCGGGCTTTCGAGAAGGTGCGTCAGGCCAGTCGGGGGATGCCGGCGGTGATGATTCGCCAGCTCGACGCCCTGACCACGATCATGGAGCAGACAACCGATCCGCAACGCGCTCGAGTCCTGATCGATCAGGCGGCCATGATCCATCGCGCCAATACCGAATCGGTTCCCGAGGCCTCCGATCGGGCCGACGTCGATCGGCGATATGCGACACTCAAGGCCATCCACGACAGCCTGACCACATGAGTTCGCAGGTGAGACCGCCGACTACCACCGAGCCGCTGGACGGCGCGACAACCGTTCGCATTGCCATGGTGATAGGCGCGCTCGGCGTGGTGTTCGGCGACATCGGGACCAGCCCGATCTACACCATCCAGACGGTCTTCAACCCCAGCGATCCCCATCCGGTACCGATCAGCACGCCAAATGTGTACGGCGTTGTGTCGCTGGTCTTCTGGTCGGTGATGATCATCGTCACCTTGACCTACGTCACCCTGGTGATGCGCGCAGACAATGACGGCGAGGGCGGCATCATGGCGCTCATCACGCTGCTGCGACGGTCCGGCGCCGCGCGCGGGCGTCGCACTGCCCTCACGCTCGCCGCCCTCGGAATATTCGGCGCGGCACTGTTTTTCGGTGACAGCATGATCACCCCTGCGATCTCGGTGCTCTCCGCGGTCGAGGGCCTCAAGGTTGTTCAGCCGGGCCTCGAGCAGTGGATTGTGCCGATCACCGCGGTCATCATCGTGGCGCTCTTCGCGGTGCAACGGCGCGGCACCGCGACCGTTGGTCGGTTCTTCGGGCCGGTGATGATCGCCTGGTTCACCGCAATCGGCGCGTGCGGAGTCTACGGAATCGCCAACCATCCCGAGATCCTCAAGGCTCTGTCGCCGACGTACGCGTTGACATTCATGGTGGGGCACTTCCATATCGCCTTCTTCGCTCTTGCCGCGGTCGTGCTCGCGGTGACGGGCGCCGAGGCGTTGTACGCCGACATGGGGCACTTCGGACGCCGGGCGATCACCCGCGGCTGGCTCGGCCTCGTGCTCCCGGCCTGCACACTGAGCTATTTCGGCCAAGGCGCGCTGCTGCTCGGCGACCAGAACGCGGTCAGCGCCCCGTTCTTTCTGCTCACGCCGGGAGCGGCGCGGCTGCCGATGGTGGTGCTGGCCACCGCCGCCACCGTGATCGCGTCCCAGGCGGTGATCACAGGTGCATACTCAGTGGCCTCGCAGGCCGCTCAACTCGGTTATCTGCCGCGGCTGCGGATCGCGCACACTTCGGAGTCGACGATCGGCCAGATCTACGTACCGTGGATCAACGGAGTGCTATTGGTATCGGTCCTCACCCTGGTGTTCGCATTCCGCAGTTCTACTGCGCTCGCGTTCGCATTCGGAATGGCGGTGACCGGCACGATCACCATCACGACACTGCTGTATTTCTACGTCGCGCGAACCCGGTGGGGGACTCCGCTGTGGATTGTCCTGATCGGGGCCGGCTTCCTGCTGTTGGTCGATTTGATGTTCTTCGCGGCGAACCTCACGAAACTCGTACACGGGGCTTGGCTGCCGCTCCTGATCGGTCTCACTGCCTTCACGGTGATGACCACCTGGCAGCGTGGGCGCGACATCGTCACTCGCGCACGTGCCCGCGCCGAGGGTCCGTTGCGCGAATTCGTCGACCAGCTCCACGGCCGTCAGCCGCAGCTGCTGACCGTCCCCGGCACCGCGGTTTTCCTCAACCGCGGCAAAGAGACTGCGCCCCTGGCACTGCGGGCCAATGCCGAGCACAATCACGTGATCCACGAACACGTGGTCATCATGTCGATCGATACCCTGCCGGTGCCACGAGTGCCCGACGCCGAGCGGCTCGAAGTCGACGATCTCGGCTGGGCCGGCGACGGAATCTTCCACGTGGCAGCCAAATTCGGATACATGGAAACGCCGAACGCACCCGACGCGCTGCGCCGGCTCGACCCGACGCGCACCGAAGGGGTCATCGACCTCGAGACTGCGTCGTATTTCGTGTCGAAGCTCGAGCTGCAAAGGGGTTCCGCGCCGACCATGGCCGCCTGGCGCAAGCGCCTTTTCATCGCGACCTCCTACATCACCGCCGACGCGGCCGAGTATTTCGGCCTGCCCCTCGATCGCACGGTGATCATGGGCTCTCGAATCGAGGTCTAGTTTCTCGTAAGCCCCAGCAACGCTTCCGGGTTTGGCATGCTGGTGACGGAAGGGGTTGAGATCATGGCCAATTCGCGATTGCGCTTCTTGATGCCGCGCCGCACCCAAGGCCCGACCCCGCAGAGCACCGACTTGTCGGCGGCCCCAGAGCGCTCGATGGATCCCCGGAGGCAGGACGAGCCCACCCTGGAGGTACCGAGCCTCGTCGACAGCGCGGTCTACCGGGATGGGCGGCGTGTCGAATCACCGGCAACTCTCGAGGAGGGGCTCCGCAGCCTGCCCGACGAGACGAGCATGGCCTGGATCGGGCTGTATCGGCCCAGGGAAGCGGAGCTACTCGCGGTCGCCGAGCAGTTCGGCCTGCACGAGCTCGCGGTGGAGGACGCCATCGTCGCGCACCAGCGCCCCAAACTGGAGCGCTATGGGGAGACGCTGTTCGTCGTGCTACGCGCGGCGCGATACGTAGACGAGTCCGAGCAGGTCGAATTCGGCGAGCTGCACATCTTCACCGGACCCGGGTTCGTACTGACCGTGCGCCACGCCGAGTCACCGAACCTGGCGGCGGTGCGCCAGCGGATGGAAAGCGACCCCCACCTGCTACGGCTGGGTCCAGAAGCCGTGCTCTACGCCATCCTCGACGCGGTGGTCGACGGCTACGCCCCGGTGGTGCGCGGGCTGCAGAACGACATCGACGAGATCCAGACCGAGGTGTTCGGCGGGGATCCGCAAGTGTCCCGCCGGATCTACGAACTATCGCGCGAGGTGATCGAATTCCAGCGGGCCACCCGTCCGCTTCTGAGCATGCTCTCCGCTTTGGAGGCTGGGTTCCCGAAGTACGGCACCAGCGAAGAGCTGCAACGCTATCTGCGTGACGTAGCGGACCACGCCACCACCGTGGTGGAACGGGTGGACGATTTCCAGAAGCTGTTGACCAGCATCCTCACCGTCAACGCGACCCTGGTGACCCAGGCCCAGAACGAAGAGATGAAGAACCTCACCGAGGCCAGCTACGCCCAGAACGAGGAGATCAAGAAAGTATCGGCGTGGGCGGCAATCCTGTTCGCCCCCACGCTGATCGGCACCGTTTACGGGATGAATTTCGACCACATGCCCGAATTACATTGGGCGGGTGGATATCCGCTGGCACTCGTACTGATGCTGCTGACCTGTCTCGGGCTCTACACGATGTTCAAACGGCAGAACTGGCTGTAGCCGCGACGTCACAGGAGTGCGTCGGCCACCGGACCCAATGCGAGCGCGGGTAGGTATTCCAGCCCGACGATGAGCAGCGTGGCGCCCACGATCAGCACGATGAACGTCGGCGAGTACGTGCGCAGCGTGCCTGCGGTGATGACCCCCGGCCGCTGGGCGGCGAAGGTGCCCGCGATCGCAAGTACGGCGATGATCGGCAGAAATCGCCCGATAACCATCGCCAGCGCGAGGGCCACGTTGTACCAGTTCGTATTGCCGCTGAATCCCGCGAAGGCGCTGCCGTTGTTGGCAGCCGAACTGGTGAACGCGTAGAGCACCTCCGACAGCCCATGCGGCCCGGCGTTCAGCATGGACGCCCGTTCACCCGGCAGCGCCATCGCTGTTGCCGTTCCGATCAAGACCGCCGCCGGCAACGCCAGTATGTACAGACTGACCAGCTTCATGTGCCGCGCACCCAGCTGCTGCTTGAGATACTCCGGTGTCCGCCCGATCATCAGGCCGCCGATGAACACCGCAAGCAGCGCCATCATCACCAGGCCGTAGAGCCCGCTACCGGCCCCGCCGGGAGCCACTTCGCCCAGCATCATGTTCAGCATCAGCACCGCGCCCCCGCGCCGGCGCTGGCGAAGCTGTCATAGGACGAGTTCGCCGCACCGTCGGCGCTGGCAGTCGCCACTTGCCCGAACAAGGCGCTGCCGGGAACCCCGAACCGGGTCTCGGTGCCTTCTAACGGTGCCCCGGACAGCGTGCACGACAGTGCCGTGAGTCAGGGCGGTCGCCGCCACCATCGCGACCACACCGACAACGAATAGCGTTGCGGCTGCGGCGAACAGCGCCCAGCCCTGCTTCTTCTCGCCGACCATCACACCGAACGTCCGCAGAAACGCGACCGGAATCAACAGCATCGCAACGATTTCCACCACATTTGTCAACGGCGTGGGGTTCTCGAACGGGTGCGCACTATTGACATTGAAGGCACCGCCGCCGTCGCCGGACATCAGCTTGATGGACTCCCACGCAGCGACCGGTCCGCCGAGGATCGTCTGCTTGCCTCCGGTCAGCGTCGAAATCTCCTGTGCACCATGCAAATTGTTGACCACACCAAACACGAGCAGTATCAAGGTGACGGCGATCGACAGAGGTACCAGTATGCGCACGACCGACCGCACCAGGTCTACCCAGAAGTTTCCGATCTCCTCGTTCTGATACTGCGCCAGACCCCGGATCAATGCCGCAGCCACGCACATGCCGACCGCGCAGCTGGCGAAGGCCTACACACCGAGGCCTACGGCCAGCCCCACATGTCCGAGCGTTGATTCTCCTGGATAGTTCTGCCAACTGGTGTTGGTGACGAACGAGATCGCGGTGTTGAACGCCAGCGCAGGCGTCATCCCCTTGTGACCCCAGGGCTCGGGAAGTCGCGTCTGCACCAACAACAGCCCGTAGAGGAAGAGGACGCTGACCGCCGAGAACGCGAGCAGCGAGAAGCCGTAATTCGAACCACCGTTGCCGATTGTCGGGCTGCGCGCCGATCAGACGGTAGATCACCCGCTCCACACCCCAATGTTCATCGTCGGCATACACCCGGGCCATGTGGTTGCCAAGGGGAACATGCAGGATGACGATGAGCAGAACGACCGCGATGATCTGGAGCCACGCCGCCGTCGCCCAGTGATGTGGACCGTTGATAGCGCCCTCCTCCCCAGTCGGCCCGTAGCGCAAGAAACTATGCCCGCGGCCACGTCGCTGGACCGCCGATTACGCAATCAATACGGCGAGGCCGCCGATGTTGACGTGACGTTGATTCAGGCGCGGGCGTAAAGACGCCCGGCCGGTTGGTAGACCGGGCGATAAGAGCCGAAAGACCCTATGGGGGCTACCCCGCCGCGCCTACATTTCACCTGGTAATCGTCACCTTCGGGTGTGCCTACCCGAATGGAAAGGACGACCAGCTCGCTTCTCGCCGGCAACGATCGAGTGTCGAGCGACGAAGGCCGTAAAGGTCCGACCGATGGGTGTAAAGAAAGTGTCAACGAACGGTCTCGCAAACGCGACAGGGGTCTAGCTTCGTCCTGGCCCTCAAAGTCGAGAGCCCAGCGGAGCCTGCTCGGACAAGGCCTGACGGCGACCGCAGACGAATGGAGACGTGATGGGTGTCTTGGTGTACATCGTGCTGACGGTGCTGATCTTCGGCCTGCTCGGCCTGGTGCAGAAGTTGGTTGAAGGACTGTGAACTACGAAAACCTGGTCGGCCTGGTGCTGTCAGTGCTTCTCGCGCTGTTTCTAGCCGCCGCACTGCTCTTTCCCGAAAGGTTCTAGTGAGTACCACAACGGCGGGGATTATCTTCCTCGCGCTCCTGATCGTTGCACTTGTCGCTGTGCACGTGCCATTCGGCGACTACATGTATCGGGTTTACAGCTCCGACAAGCACTCCCGCGTCGAGCGGGTGATCTACCGGCTCATCGGGGCCGACCCGAAGTCCGAGCAGTCTTGGGGCGCATACGCCCGCAGCGTGCTGGCCTTCTCGGCGATCAGCATTCTGTTCCTGTTCATCTTCCAGTTGGTCCAGGGCAAGCTGCCGCTGCACCTCAACGACCCGGCGACGCCGATGACCCCGGCGCTGGCGTGGAACACCGCGGTCAGCTTCGTCACGAACACGAACTGGCAGGCCTACTCCGGTGAGTCGACGCATGAGCCATCTGGTGCAGATGGCCGGGCTGGCCGTCCAGAACTTCGTGTCGGCTGCGGTCGGCATGGCCGTCGCGATCGCGCTGGTGCGCGGGTTCGCCCGCAGACACACGGGCGATCTGGGCAACTTCTGGGTCGACCTGGTCCGCGGCACCCTGCGCATCCTGCTGCCGGTCTGCGTCGTGGCCGCGATCATCCTGATCGCCGGCGGCGCGATCCAGAACTTCCACAACTATGACCAGGTGGTGAACACGCTGGCCGGCGGCCAGCAGACGATCCCCGGTGGAGCGGTCGCCAGCCAGGAGGCCATCAAGGATCTCGGCACCAACGGTGGCGGCTTCTACAACGTCAACTCCGGCGCATCCGTTCGAGAACCCGACCTCGTGGACCAACTGGGTCGAGATCTTCCTGCTGCTTGTCATCAGCTTCTCCCTGCCCCGCACGTTCGGACGCATGGTCGGCAGCAAGAAGCAGGGCTTTGCGATCGCCGCAGTCATGTCGAGCGCTGGCCCTGATCAGCTGGTGCACGACTGATGTGGATGCAGCTGCAGGCGCACGGCACGGTGCCCACCGCCGTCAGCTGCGGCGATGGAAGGCGTCGAGCAGCGCTTCGGCATTGCCAACTCGGCGGTATTCGCCGCATCGACCACGCTGACTTCCACCGGGTCGGTGGACTCGTTCCACGACTCCTACACGAGCCTCGGCGGCATGGTCTTGATGTTCAACATGCAGCTCGGCGAGGTGGCGCCCGGCGGCACCGGATCCGGCCTGTACGGCATGCTCATCCTCGCGGTGATCACGGTGTTCGTCGCCGGCCTGATGGTCGGCCGCACGCCGGAGTACCTCGGCAAGAAGATCAACCCGCGCGAGATCAAGCTCGCCGCAAGCTATTTCCTGGTCACGCCGCTGCATCGTGCTGACCGGCACGGCGATCGCGATGGCGATGCCGGGGCAGCGCGCCGGGATGCTGAACACGCGGGCCGCACGGTCTGTCGGAAGTGTTGTACGCGTTCACCTCCGCGGCCAACAACAACGGCTCGGCCTTCGCCGGCATCACCGTCAACACCGAGTGGTACAACACCGCACTCGGCCTGGCGATGGTGTTCGGCCGGTTCCTGCCGATGGTGCTGGTGCTGGCGCTGGCCGGTTCGTTGGCCAAACAGGGCAGCACGCCGGAGTCGATCGGCACTCTGCCCACCCATCGACCCCAGTTCGTCGGGATGGTCGCAGGCGTCACCCTCATCCTGGTCGCCCTGACCTTCCTGCCGATGCTCGCGCTCGGCCCCCTCGCTGAAGGAATCCACTAAATGTCAACCCCCACAATCGATTCCGCTGCCACTCCGCAGCAGAAGACAAGCGCGGCGAAAGGCCGCGTGCAGGGTGGCCTGCTCGACCCGCAGATGCTGTGGAAGTCGACGCCGGGCGCGCTGCGCAAGCTCAACCCACGCACGTTGTGGCGCAATCCCGTCATGTTCATCGTCGAGATCGGCGCGGTGTGGAGCACGATCCTGGCGATCGTCGAGCCGTCCTGGTTCGCGTGGCTGATCGTCGTGTGGCTTTGGCTGACCGTGGTTTTCGCCAACCTGGCCGAAGCCGTGGCCGAGGGTCGCGGCAAGGCGCAGGCCGAATCCCTGCGCAGGACGAAGACCGCCACCATGGCCCGCCGTCTGACCGGCTGGCAGCCCGGCACCCCGGGCCGCGAAGAGGAGGTCGCCGCGCCGCTGCTGCAGCAGGGTGACGTCGTCGTCGTCGAGGCGGGCCAGGCCATCCCCGGCGACGGTGACGTCGTGGAAGGCATTGCGTCGGTCGACGAATCGGCCATCACCGGCGAATCCGCGCCGGTGATCCGCGAATCCGGCGGTGACCGGTCCGCGGTGACCGGCGGAACGACCGTGCTGTCGGACCGCATCGTCGTCAAGATCACGCAGAAGCCGGGCGAGAGCTTCATCGACCGGATGATCGCGCTCGTCGAGGGCGCCAACCGGCAGAAGACGCCCAACGAGATCGCGCTCAACATCCTGCTGGCAGCGCTGACGATCATCTTCGTGTTCGCGGTCGCCACGCTGCAGCCGCTGGCGATCTACTCCAAGATGAACAACCCCGGCGTCCCGGACAGCCTGGCGCTGACGTCAAACGGTGTGACCGGCATCGTGATGGTCTCGCTGCTGGTCTGCCTGATCCCGACGACGATCGGCGCGCTGCTGTCAGCGATCGGCATCGCCGGAATGGACCGCCTGGTGCAGCGCAATGTGCTGGCGATGTCGGGCCGCGCGGTGGAGGCCGCGGGCGACGTCAACACGCTGCTGCTCGACAAGACCGGCACCATCACGCTGGGCAACCGGCAGGCATCCGACTTCGTCCCGCTGTCGGGCGTCACCGCCGAGGCGCTGGCCGATGCCGCGCAGCTGTCCAGCCTCGCCGACGAGACGCCTGAGGGCCGCTCCATCGTCGTATTCGCCAAGCAGCAATACGGCCTGCGCGCGCGCACGCCGGGTGAGCTCGCCCATGCTCACTGGGTCGAATTCACCGCCACGACAAGGATGTCGGGTGTCGACCTCGACGGCCATCTGCTCCGCAAGGGCGCGGCCAACTCGGTCGCGGAATGGGTTCGCAACCAGGGCGGCGAGGTCCCCATCGAACTCGGCGACATCGTCGACGGCATCTCCGCCGCGGCGGCACACCGTTGGTGGTCGGAGAGGTCAAGGACGGCAAGGCCTCGGTTCTCGGCGTCATCCATCTCAAGGACGTCGTCAAGCAGGGCATGCGCGAGCGGTTCGACGAGATGCGCCGGATGGGCATCCGCACGGTGATGATCACCGGCGACAATCCGATGACCGCCAAGGCCATTGCCGACGAGGCCGGCGTCGACGACTTCCTCGCCGAGGCCACGCCCGAGGACAAGATGGCGCTGATCAAGAAGGAGCAGGCCGGCGGCAAGCTCGTCGCGATGACCGGTGACGGCACCAACGACGCGCCCGCACTCGCGCAGGCCGACGTCGGCGTCGCGATGAACACGGGCACGTCGGCGGCCAAAGAGGCCGGCAACATGGTCGACCTCGACTCCGACCCGACCAAGCTCATCGAGATCGTCGAGATCGGCAAGCAGCTGCTGATCACCCGCGGTGCGTTGACGACGTTCTCGATCGCCAACGACATCGCGAAGTACTTCGCGATCATCCCGGCGATGTTCGTGGCGCTGTTCCCCGGCCTGGATCTGCTGAACATCATGCGGCTGCACAGCCCGCAGTCGGCGATCCTGTCGGCGGTCATCTTCAACGCGATCATCATCGTGCTGCTGATTCCGCTGGCACTGCGGGGTGTTCGCTACACCCCGAGCAGCGCGTCGAAGCTGTTGAGCCGCAACCTCTACGTCTACGGGCTCGGCGGCATCATCGCGCCGTTCATCGGCATCAAACTGATCGACCTTGTCATCCAATTCTTACCGGGAATGTGAGAAATGAACTTCTCCAACTTTGTTCGCACAGCACTGGGCCGCGTTCCGCGCGCTACTGGTGCTCACCGTGATCGTCGGCATTGCCTACCCGCTGTTCATCTGGCTGGTGGCGCAAATCCCCGGCCTGCGTGACAACGCCAACGGCTCGATCATCGAGGTCGACGGGAAGCCCGTCGGCAGCAGGCTGATCGGTCAGTCGTTCACCGACAGCGACGGCAACGCGCTGCCGCAGTACTTCCAGAGCCGCCCGTCGGCGGCCGGCGACGGATACGACCCGCTCGCGACCAGCGCCAGCAACCTGGGGCCGGAGAGCGTCGTCGACACACCCGCCGATCCGTCGCAGCCCAAGGACGACAACGGGTACAAGGCCAGCCTGCTCACCCTGGTCTGCTCGCGCAGCGCCACGGTCGGCGAGCTCGAAGGTGTGGACGGGTCACGCCCGTTCTGCACGGGTGACGGCGTGGGTGCCGTGCTGTCCGTGATCGGCCCACGCGACGCGCGCGGCAACGTCGTTCGCCCCACCAAGGTGGTCAGTGTCAACGAACCCTGTGAGACCACGCACACCCCGTTCCTGAGCACCTACGAAGGTGTGCGGGTCGAGTGCGCCAAGTTCGGCGAGGACTACTCGATCGGTCAGATCGTGCCCATTCGCGGCGCGGCTCCGGCCGACCCCGCGGTGCCCGCGGACGCCGTCACCGCCAGCGCCAGCGGGCTGGATCCGCACATCTCGCCCGCCTACGCCGACCTGCAGGTGAATCGAGTGGCCAAGGCCCGCGGCGTCAGTCCCGACCAGATCCGGCAGGCCGTGGCAGACCACTCTGACGGACGGTTGCTCGGGATCTTCGGCGAGCCCACGGTCAACGTGCTCGAGCTCAACCTGGAACTGGACCAGAAGTATCCGGCAAAGGGTTGACGTGACCGGTGGATGATGAGCATGTGACCACCCGCGACGAGCCGCCGGCGACCGGGTCATCGGACACCGATGACCCGGTCGCGCTCTCGCCACCGGCCGCCGATGTGCTTCCGGTACAGGTGTCAAGCGACTTCGAGCCGGGCACACACCGGTCTGAGCACAAGAAGAGGCGCGGCGAGCTGCGCATCTACCTCGGCGCGGCGCCCGGCGTCGGCAAGACCTTCGCCATGCTCGGCGAGGCACATCGCCGGCTGGAACGGGGCACCGACGTCGTCGCGGCGGTGGTGGAGACGCACGGCCGGAAGAAGACCGCCGACCTGATCGCAGGCGTCGAGATCATTCCGCCGAAATACATCGAATACCGCGGAAGCAAGTTCCCCGAGCTCGACGTCGAGGCGGTGCTACAGCGGCAGCCACAGGTGGTGCTGGTCGACGAGCTCGCCCACACCAACACCCCGGGCAGCAAGAACCCCAAACGCTGGCAGGACGTCGAGGAGCTTCTCGACGCAGGGATCACCGTGATCACGACGGTCAACGTCCAGCACCTGGAAAGCCTCAACGACGTCGTCGCCCAGATCACCGGAATCGAGCAGCAGGAGAAGGTTCCCGACGAGATCGTCCGCGCGGCTGACCAGATCGAGCTCGTCGACATCACGCCGGAAGCGTTGCGGCGCAGGCTTGCCCACGGCAACGTCTATGCACCGGAGCGTGTCGACGCGGCGCTGTCCAACTACTTCCGCCGCGGCAACCTGACCGCGCTGCGGGAGCTTGCGCTGCTGTGGCTCGCCGACCAGGTCGACGCGGCGCTGGAGAAGTACCGCGAAGAGAACAAGATCACCGACACCTGGGAAGCTCGCGAGCGCGTCGTGGTCGCCGTCACCGGCGGACCGGAGTCGGAAACGTTGGTGCGCAGGGCGTCTCGCATCGCGTCGAAGTCGAGTGCCGAGTTGATGGTGGTACACGTCGTTCGCGGCGACGGACTTTCGGGCGTCTCCGCACCACAGATGGGCAAGGTGCGCGAGCTGACCGTCAGCCTGGGCGCCACCCTGCACACGGTGGTCGGCGACGACGTGCCAACCGCCCTACTGGATTTCGCGCGTGAGATGAACGCCACCCAGCTGGTCATCGGCACCTCTCGGCGGTCGCGGTGGACCCGCATCTTCGACGAGGGCATCGGCGTCGTCGGTCGTGCAGCAGTCGGGGAAGATCGACGTGCACATGGTCACGCACGGGGAGGCCAAGACCGGCTTCGCATGGTCGCGTGTTTCACCACGCGAGCGTCACCTGACGTCTTGGCTTGCTGCGCTTGTGGTTCCGTCCGCAATCTGCGCCCTCATCGTCTTTCTGCTCGACCCGTTCCTCGGTATCGGCGGTGAGAGTGCGCTGTTCTTCATCGGCGTGCTCGTCGTCGCCCTGTTCGGCGGTGTCGCACCCGCGGCGCTGTCGGCGGTGCTGTCGGGGCTGCTGCTGAACTACTTCCTGGTCGCGCCGCGCCACACGTTCACCATCGCCGAGCCCGACAGCGCCGATCACCATCGTCGTGCTGCTGCTCGTCGCCGTCGCGGTGGCGGTCCTCGTGGACG
Organism: uncultured Actinomycetota bacterium; assembly: GCA_963813275.1. GTDB lineage: Bacteria > Actinomycetota > Actinomycetes > Mycobacteriales > Mycobacteriaceae > Mycobacterium. The sequence goes on from CAWEYH010000014.1 coordinate 3,914,195, forward strand.
GGTCGGTCAAGCGGGCCCGAGAGGCGAGGCTGGCGTCGCAGGAGGCCGAGCTGCTCGCCTTATTCGCCGGATCCGTGCTGCGCGGAGCCGATCTCGAGACGCTGTTGGATCGGGTCCGGGAAACGTATTCCCAACGCGCCGTGAGCATGTTGCGAGTAACGGATGGCGACTCGGACGGCCAGATCGTCGCCTGCGTCGGCCAGGACCCGTGTGCCGACGTCGATTCCGCCGATACGGCCATCGAGGTCGGCGACGACGAATTCTGGATGCTGATGTCCGGGCGCAAGCTCGCCGCAAGGGACCGCCGCGTGCTCGACTGCGGTCGCCAAACAGGCTGCCGGTCTGGTCAAACAGCGCGAGCTGACCGAAGAGGCCGGCAAGGCGGAGGCGATCGCACAGGCCGACGAACTGCGCCGTTCGCTTCTGTCGGCCGTCAGCCACGACTTGCGCACACCGTTGGCCGCCGCCAAGGCCGCGGTCTCCAGCCTGCGCAGCGACGACGTCGACTTCTCCGCTGAGGACACCGAAGAACTTCTCGCCACGGTCGAGGAGTCCATCGACCAGCTCACCGCGCTGGTCGGCAACCTGCTCGACTCGTCGCGACTGGCGGCCGGGGTGATCCGCCCCGAGTTGCGGCGCGTGTACCTCGAGGAGACGGTGCAGCGTGCCCTGCTCGGCGTCAGTAGGGGCGTCACGGGTTTCAGACGCCAGGGCATCGACCGGGTGAAGGTCGAGGTCGGCGATGCCGTGGTGATGGCCGACAGCGGCCTGCTCGAGCGGGTGCTGGCCAACCTCATCGACAACGCGCTGCGATACGCACCGATCAGTCCGGTGCGCGTGACTGCGGGCCAGGTGGGCGATCGAGTTCTGATCGCCGTTGTCGATGAGGGCCCTGGGATTCCGCGTGGAACCGAGGACCAATTGTTCGCGCCGTTCCAGCGGTTGGGTGACAACGACAACAGCATCGGTGTCGGTCTCGGGCTCTCTGTCGCCAAGCGGCTTCGTAGAGGCGATGGGCGGCACGATCTCGGCTACCGACACTCCGGGCGGAGGACTGACCGTCGAGATCGAGTTGGCTGCGCCTCCGAAGGACGTGGCATGACGCGCAACGAAGACCCGGGTCCTTGTCGTCGACGACGAGCCGCAGATCCTGCGGGCGTTGCGGATCAACCTGTCGGTGCGCGGCTACGAGGTGGTCACCGCATCGACGGGAAACGGTGCGCTGCGCGCCGCCGCGGATGAGCATCCCGACGTCGTCATCCTCGATCTCGGGCTGCCCGACATGTCCGGCATCGAAGTCATCGGCGGGCTGCGAGGTTGGCTGACCGTGCCGATCATCGTGCTCTCGGCGCGCACCGATTCCGCGGACAAGGTCGAGGCGCTGGATGCGGGGGCAGACGACTACGTCACCAAACCGTTCGGCATGGACGAGTTCCTCGCCCGATTGCGCGCCGCGATCCGACGCGGTGCGGCCGCGACGGACATGGACCAGCCCGTCATCGAAACAGCCTCGTTCACAGTCGATCTGTCGGCGAAGAAGGTGACCAAGAACGGCACCGAGGTCCACCTCACCCCCACCGAATGGGGCATGCTCGAGATGCTGGTGCGCAATCGCGGCAAGCTGGTCGGCCGCGAGGAGCTTCTCAAGGAGGTGTGGGGACCGGCGTACGCCAAGGAGACCCACTATCTGCGGGTGTACCTGGCGCAGCTGCGGCGCAAGCTCGAGAACGACCCGTCCCATCCGGTCCACCTGCTCACCGAGGCCGGAATGGGCTACCGCTTTCAGGAGTGAGCGGTCTCCTCGGCGAGCGCAATCAGCTTCGCGCGCACCAGATCCGGCCGCTCGTCGACGACGAAATGGGACGCGTCGACCGTTTCCAGCGTGTAGTCGTCGGCCTTGGCGCTTTCGGCAGCGACGAACGAGCGAGCCACAGCGAAGTCCCCCGTCCCGTATAGAACACGGATCGGGATCGATATCCGTCGCGTCTCGGGATTTCTTGCGCTCTGCGGGATCTCGCGTGTCAAGAACGTGCGGTAGGTGTCCCGGCCCGCCTTGGCGCATACCGGGTCTCGGAACCGCTCGGCGAACACGTGCGCAGACTCCCGATCCATCCTGGAGCCGATGCGGAAGATCACCCGCTCGACATATGGCGTGTGTTCCTGCACCGCAATGCCGAACGTGGCGAGCGGCAGCGATAGCAGAAGCGCCACAGGTGCGGCAGCACGTCGCGCGTCGACAACCACGGGTGGGCCATGTTGCACACCAGATAGCCCTCGAATCGCGCAGGCTGCTCGAGCACCATGAGGTAGCCGGCGGCCGCGCCCCAGTCATGGGCCAGCAGCAGAACCCGGTCGAGCCCGAGCGCGTCGAGCAGCGCCAGCACGTCCTTGGCCACGTCGTCCTTTGCCCACTTGTGCGGAGCCGGGCCGGACCAGCCGTAGCCGGGCAGGTCGGGCGCGATGATCCGCAGCCCGGGCGGCGGGTCGGCCAGCAGGTCGCGGTACTCCCAGTGGTGCTGCGGCCAGCCGTGCAGCGCGAGGACGGGGCGACCGTCTTGCGGACCGGCCTCGGTCACGTGAAAGCGCACTCCACGGGCTTCGACGAACGACCGGCGAACCCCGGCGATCGGCGGTGGTTCAGTGGCCATGAATCGGACTATAGAGAACGGGTTGCGCGCTACCGTGCGGGTATGGCCGGATACCGGGAACTGTTCAACGCCAGCCTGTCAGACCCCACGTCGTTCTGGGCCGACGCCGCCCAGGCGGTGACGTGGACGCGTGAGCCACAGCAGATCCTCGACGATTCCAACCCGCCGTTGTACCGGTGGTTCCCCGACGGGGAGCTCAACACCTGCGCCAACGCGCTGGACCGCCACGTCGAAGCGGGCCGCGGCGACCAGCCCGCGCTGATCTACGACTCGCCGCTGACCGGCTCGCAGCGCACTTACACCTACGGCGAACTGCTGGAGGAGACGGCGAAGTTCGCGGGCGCGCTACGCGGACTCGGCGTCGGCAAGGGCGATCGCGTGGTGATCTACATGCCGATGATCCCCGAGGCCGTCATCGCGATGCTGGCATGCGCGCGGCTTGGCGCCGTGCACTCGGTGGTTTTCGGCGGCTTCGCGGCACACGAACTCGCCGCACGCATCGACGACGCCCGTCCCGCCGCCATCGTCACCGCGTCATGCGGCATCGAGCCGACCCGCACCATCGACTACAAGCCGATGATCGACGCCGCCCTCGACATCGCCGAATTCGCCCCGCCCGCCTGCGTCATCGTGCAGCGCGACCAGCGGCCGTGCGAGCCGCTGGCCGGCCGCGACCACGACTGGCACGAGCTGATGGCCGACGCCGAGCCGGTGGATGCGGTGCCCGTCGCCGCCACCGACCCGCTGTACGTGCTTTACACCTCCGGCACCACGGGCAGGCCGAAGGGAATCATCCGCGACAACGGCGGGCACGCCGTCGCGCTGTTGTGGAGCATGCGCCACGTCTACGACACCGCAACCCGGCGACGTGTTCTGGGCCGCCTCCGACGTCGGCTGGGTGGTCGGACACTCCTACATCGTGTACGGCCCGCTGCTACTCGGCGCGACTTCCGTTCTGTACGAGGGCAAGCCGGTCGGCACGCCGGACGCGGGCGCGTTCTGGCGGGTGGCGGCAGAGCACAGGGTCAAGGCGTTGTTCAGCGCCCCGACGGCGATCCGGGCGATCAAGAAGGAGGACCCGGACGGCACGCACGTCGGCAAGCACGACCTGTCCGCGCTGCAATACCTGTATCAGGCAGGCGAGCGCCTCGACCCGGGCACCTATCACTGGGCGTCGGAACGGCTGGGCATCCCCGTCGTCGACCACTGGTGGCAGACCGAGACCGGCTGGGCGATCGCGGCCAACCCGATGGGCGTCGAGCAGCTGGACATCAAACCCGGCTCGCCGACCGTGCCGATGCCGGGCTACGACGTGCGGATCCTACGGCCCGACGGCGCGGAGGCCGCGCCGAACGAAGAGGGTGCGATCTGCGTCAAGCTGCCGCTGCCGCCGGGCACGTTGCCGACGCTGTGGGGCGACGACGACCGCTACGTCGCGTCGTATCTCTCGGCGTTCCCCGGCTTTTACCTGACCGGCGACGGCGGCTACGTCGACGACGACGGCTACCTCTACGTGATGGGCCGCACCGACGACGTCATCAACGTTGCGGGACACCGCTTGTCGACCGGTTCCATCGAGGCGGTGCTGGCGTCGCACCCGGCGGTCGCGGAGTGCGCGGTGATCGGCGTCGCCGACGAGATCAAGGGACAGGTGCCCCGCGGCCTCGTCGTGCTGAAGGCGGGTGCGACGGACGACGGGCTGGCCGACGAGCTCATCGCGGCCGTGCGCGACAACATCGGTGCCGTCGCATACTTCAAGGCGGTCGATGTCGTGCCCGCGCTGCCGAAGACGCGGTCGGGCAAGATCCTGCGAAAGACCATGCGCGGCATCGCCGACGGCCGCGACGAGCCGGTGCCGTCGACGATCGAGGACCCCGCCGTGCTCGACGCGCTCAAGCCGATCCTGCAGGGCTGACTTCGCGCCGTTGTTCAGCCGCAGCCCTGCAACCAGGGCTCACGCCAGCCTGGATGTCCGGCAAGGAGTTTCGCGGCAGCGGGGGGTCCCCACGACCCTGGTGCGTAGGGCTGCACCGCGGGCGGCGCGTCGAGCAGCGGTTGCACGATGCGCCACGTCTCCTCGACACCGTCCTCCCTGGCGAACTGGCTGGAGTCTCCGCTCATCGCGTCGCTGAGCAGGCGCTCATACGGTTCAGGCGCTTCGCCGAGTTCCTCGGCGAAGACCAGCGACAGGTCGACACTGCGCGTCGTGTTGGCACCCGGCTCCTTGGCCTGAATGATCAGATCGGTACCGGGATTGGGATCGATGCGGAGCACGAGTTCGTCCGGATCGGGAGTCAGCGAGGTGATCGCCAGCTTGGGCGGGCGCTTGAAGATGACCCGGATCTCGGTGGCCCGCACCGGCAGTGCCTTACCCGCTCGGATGTAGAACGGCACCCCCGCCCACCGCCAGTTGTCGATCTCCAGCCGCAGCGCGGCGTAGGTCTCGGTCTGCGAATCCGGTTGCACCCCTTTGATGGACCGGTACCCGTCGTACTGGCCGCGCACATAATGTGCGGGGTCGGCCGACGGCATCGCGCGGAACACCTCTGCGCGTTTGTCCCGCAGCCCGTCGGCGCCGCCGACGCTCGGCGGCTCAGCGGCGAACAGCCCGATCAGTTGCAGCAGGTGGTTCTGCACCACGTCACGGAGTGCCCCGACCGGATCGTAGAAGGCGCCCCTGTCCTCCACTCCGAAGTTCTCGGCCATCGTGATCTGCACGCATTGGATCCGGTCACGGTTCCACAGCGGCTCGAAGATCGAGTTGGTGAACCGGAGGAACATGATGTCCATCGCCGGTTCCTTGCCGAGGAAGTGGTCGATGCGGAATATCTGCCACTCCTCGAGGACACTGCTCAGCGACTCGTTGAGCGCATGCGCCGACTCCAGGTCGTGGCCGAACGGCTTCTCCACCACCACCCTGGCGTGCGCGGTCAGGTTGGCGTGCGCAAGACCCTCGACGACGCGGCCGAACAACGACGGCGGTATCTCGAGGTAGAACACGGGCGTGTGGTTGCCCTCGATCGCACGGGCCACCCGCTCGTAGGTCTTGGCATCGGCGAAATCGCCGGAGACCATCGACAGTCGTTTCGCAAATCGGGCGAACACATCCTCGTCGATCGTTTCGCCTGCGGTCTCGATCGAGCTCCTGGCGTGATCCAACAGAGCGGCTTCCGACCAGTCGTCGCGGGCTACCCCGACGATCGGGCAGTCGAGCAGACCGCGGCGCTCCAGCCGGTACAGCGACCGAAACGTCATCTTCCTGGCCAGATCGCCGGTGATCCCAAAGATCACAAGTACGTCAGCGGGTGCCGTCGCAGGAGTGGTCATGCAGCTAGTCCTTCTTCTCGACGTGGCCGCCGAATTCACTGCGCATCGCGGAGAGGACCTTCGCGGTGAACTCGCCAAGCTCGCGCGACTCGAAGCGCGAGAACAGCGACGTCGTGATCACCGGCGCGGGCACCCCCTCGTCGACCGCAGCCAGCACCGTCCATCGGCCTTCACCGGAATCCGATACCCGCCCGCTGAACTCGTCGAGCTGCGGTGAGCGCACCAGCGCGGCCGCGATCAAGTCGACCAGCCACGACGAAACCACCGAACCGCGTCGCCAGACCTCGGCCACCTCGCAGACGTCGATGTCGTACTGGTACGCCCATGGGTCGCGCAGCGGTGTGGTTTCGGCGTCGACGGTACGGTCGACGGTGCCGGCATTGGCATGCTTGATGATGCTCAGCCCTTCACCGATGGCGGCCATCATCCCGTACTCCACCCCGTTGTGCACCATCTTAACGAAATGCCCTGCGCCGCTTGGCCCGCAGTGCAGATAGCCGTCCTGCGCCGTGCTGTCGGTGCGCGTGCGTCCCGGGGTGGGTTCGGCGCAGCCCGGGTCCGGAGCGATCGTCTTGAAGATGGGGTCGAGCCGCGTGACGATCTCCGTTTCGCCGCCGATCATCAGACAGTAGCCACGCTCGAGTCCCCACACCCCGCCACTTGTCCCAACGTCGACGTAATGGATGTTCTTCGTGAGCAGGTTCTTCGCTCTGGTGATGTCGTCGCGGTAGTACGAGTTGCCACCATCGATCACCGTGTCCCCCGGATCCAGCAGCCCGACCAGCTGATCCAGCGTCGAGTCCACCACCGCCGCGGGCAACATCAGCCAGATCGCCCGTGGCTTCTCCAGCTTCTCCACGAAGTCGGGCAACGACGTCGCACCCGTCGCCCCCTCCTTCGCCAGTGTCTCCACCGCGTCGGCGTTCATGTCGAAGACGACGCAGCGATGTCCGTCACGCATCAGACGCCGCACCAGGTTCGCCCCCATGCGGCCGAGTCCAACCATTCCCAACTGCAGCGGTGTATCGGTTGCCATGTCCCCATTTAACGTCCATTGCCTCGGGTAGCCATGGGAATCGGACCACAGCTTTCGTCCAGGTGTTTTCAACCGAACACGGTCGGCGGCGTGATCCTCAGCGGAACGAGCTGTTCAGCCTGCGCTTGAAGACCTCGTCGAAACGGCGGTAAGTACTGCGCAAGAGGTGCGCAGGCCATCGCCGTGGAATGAGCTCGGCGGGCAGGAGCGGATCCAGCTCGAGATGTCGAACGGCGGCGATCGACAGTGCGAACTGATACGCGAAGTCCTCGGCACCGACGGCCTCCACGTCGAGCTCATCACGCATGGCAGCGGTGAGCCGACCCGCATCGACTGCCCAGTCATCAAGGCTGAAAAGCGATCTCACGGTCCCTGCCGGAATGTCCGTCTCGGCGCCGTGGAAGTGAACACACTGCTGATCGAGCACGGCGCGCAGCGTCGGCAGGCGGTTCCGATCGAGGTTGTCGGGCCGAAACCAAATGCCTTCGCGTAGTTCGGCGAGGTGCAGCGCCGTGGCGGCCCTGCGGAGCGCGAGCCGATCGGCGGCCGACCGGCGGTCCAGCGAGACGACCGCCAACTCCCACGTGCCGTCCCACAGCGGCAGGGTGGTGTCGTCGATCCGGGATGCGTCGTCGACGCGTTGCCGCCGTTCGAGCAGGCGGCCCGCGAGCGTGTAGATCCCGTCGTCGCTGGTGAGCTCCCCCGCCGAGGCCATCCGCCACAGGCACGTGCGGGCGGCGCCATCGCTGATGCCGAACAGTGCTGCCACGTCGACGAGTTCGCCGACCTTGAGGCGCGGCTGGTCGGCGCCCAACAGCGCCGTGGCGAGAACAGACCGCGCGCTCAACGGTCGGTCGCCGATCAGATCGGCGACGCGGGCTCGGCGTTCATCGACGGCGGCTGCGGGCACGCACCCATCTTCCCTCATCTCACATACTTGTTGACGCGTGACACGCATAGTGTGATACTCGCACAGTATGAGCACTCCGACGAAGGCGTCGGTAGCCGAGGATGTAGAGGTCATTCGCCGCATCTTCGCGCACATCGACGCGGGCACGACCGACGAAGGTGACGCCTGGCGGGAGCCGGTCGAGAACTATCTGGACCCCGGCCGGTTCACCGGTGAGCTCGAGATGTTGCGCTCGTTCCCGAGCGTGTATCTACCGTCGGCGGCGATCCCCGCCCCTGGCGATCACGTCGAGCGGGTCAGCTTCGGCGTGCCGCTGTTCGCGGTGCGGGGCCACGACGGTCGCGCGGGGGTATTCCGCAACGCGTGCCGGCATCGGGGGATGGCGCTCGTCGAGGGCCAGGGCTGCGCCCACGCACTGGTGTGCAGGTATCACGGCTGGACGTACCGCCTAGACGGCACGCTGTCGCACGTCCCGCACGCCGACGCGTTCCCCGATCTCGACGTGGCCACGCGGGGCCTGGTCGAGGTCGAGTCCCGTGAGGTGGACGGTCTGATCGTCATCGGCCCGCTGCAACCTTCCAGCCGGCCCATGCACGCAGAGGCGGCGATGGCGGCTCTGGCCGACGGCAGCCCGTGGCGCGACAAGTTGCTTCGCGCCGGTCGGCTGGTGCGCGCCGACTCCACTGTGCGACCGATGAATTGGAAGGTGCTCGTCGAGCAGTTCCTCGAGGGCTATCACATCCGCTCGACCCACAAGAACACCTTCTACCCGATTCAGTACGACGACCTCAACATCGTCGAAAGGTTCGGCCCGAACACTCGAATCACGTTCCCCTATCAGAACATCGAGCGACTGCGCGACCGGCCCGAGTCGGCATGGACCATCGACCATCGCGTGACGTTCGTCTACCACCTGTTCCCGAACGTCATGCTCGCGACGTTCCCGGACCAGGTGCTGATGGTGGTGATCGACCCGCTCGACGTCGACCACTCGACGATGACGATCTACGCCATGGCGACCGCCGCCGCAGCCGAGGACGTGTCCGCGGGCGCCGACGATGACGCAGGCGCCCGTGGCCTGCTTGCCGCGGGCGCGCTGGAGGACAACGAAATGTCGGAGGGGGTGCAGCGCGGCCTGCGCTCCGGCGCCAACGCCTTCGTGGAGTTCGGCACGCACGAAAGCGGGCTCGGGCACTTCCACGCCACCCTCGACGAACGCCTGGACCGGTCTCGATGAGCGACTTCCAGCATCTGCTCTACGAGCAACGCGGGCCTGTCACGATCATCACCATCAACCGCCCCGAGCGCATGAACGCCATTGGGCCGCAGACACATCGAGAGCTCGTCGACGCGTGGAACCGGTTTCGCGCCGACGACGACGCACTCGTCGGCGTACTCACCGGCGCGGGCGATACGGCCTTCTGCGCGGGCGGCGACCTGAAAGCGGCAATGGCGGGCGAGCTACCGGTTGACGCCAGCCCGGCAGACGGGGTGCTCGGGCCGTCACGGTGGATCGACCTCTACAAGCCCACCATCGCGGCCGTCAACGGCGTCGCATATGCGGGCGGCCTGGAATGGGCGTGCTGGACCGACCTCGCGATCGCCGACGAGCACGCCACATTCGGGGTGACCTGCAGGCGGTGGAACATCGGGCTGGCCGACGGTGGCACCCAACGGCTCACGCGCATCCTCGGTTACCGCCGCGCGATCGAGCTGATCATCACCGGCCGCGTCATCGACGCCCGCGAGGCCGAGCGGATCGGCCTGGTCAACGAGGTCGTGCCCAGCGGGACGTGCGTGCAGCGTGCGATCGAACTGGCCGAGGCCGTCGCGGCGCTCCCCCAGCCCGCATTGCGCACGGATCTCGAGGCGGCTCGATGCGGGCATGGCCGACCGCTCGACGAGGGGCTGCTCATCGAGGCTCAGTGCTTCGGCCGGTCGATCTCCGCACCGGAGACCTTCGAGGGGCTGCGCAGATTCAACGACCGCGATCACCCGGATCGACGGCCGGGCGCCGAACCGCTCACACCTGGCCTGCTCCGCACCCGCTGAGCCGCGCCGACATTCCTTTATTTCCAGCGTGACAGGAACTATTGTGAAATCGGCATATGTTGATACGAACTCTGCTCCCACCTGCACAGGCGGTCAGAGCGACTAAGGAGTTGAACAGCATGCGAGTTCCAGAAACGAAGGCCGGCGGCTGCAATTGTCATTGCAATGCCTGCGACAACGGCCATCATTGCGGTAACCCGCCCAACTGCAACGTCAGGCGCTGACCCAGCGGATTAACCGGCTCGTCGCCGGGGTACTTCTCTAACCTGCCGACCCGTCAATAACCGGGTCGAAAGGGAGGTGGGCAATGGCGACGCGCCCGAAAGTCATGGCGGTGCAGGGTGCTGCCATGCTCATCGCCGCCGCATTCCTGATCGTCGGGGTGCTCGGTTTCATTCCAGGGGCGACGAGCCACCTCGACCAGTTGCAGTGGGCCGGTCATCATTCCGGAGCAATGCTGTTCGGAATGTTCGCGGTGTCCGGACTGCACAACATCGTCCATATCGCATTCGGCGTCATCGGCTTCATCTTCGCGCGCACCTACGCGGCGTCGCGCGCCTACCTGCTGGCGGGCGGGCTCGCCTATCTCGCGCTGTGGATATACGGGTTGCTCATGGATCAGGGCAGCGCCATGAACATCATGCCGCTGAACAACGCCGACAATTGGCTGCACTTCGGGCTGGGCGTCGGCATGGTGCTGCTCGCGTTGACGCTCGCGGGCCAGCATGACCCGACGAAACGACCCAAACGCCGCGCGAAGGTGCGCACCTAGGCGATGGAAAGCGCGATTCCGTCGAGGATGTCGTGCTCGCTGACCACCAGCTCGTCGATACCCGCCCTGCTGCCAAGGGCGTCCGCGAGCTCCTCGACGATGATCGCTCCGCCGCCGATCACGTCGACCCGGCCTTCGTGCATCGGCCCAAGGGCCGCACGCTGGTCATGCGTCATGGCGATGATCTCGTCGCACACCGGCAGTAGCTCGTCGAATCCGACGCGGGACAGGTGGATTGCGGCGGGGTCATACGTCGTCATCCGTTGAGCCAGAGCCGAAAGCGTGGTCATGGTTCCGGCGACGCCGACCCAAGTCCGTGCCTGTTCGACGGGCACCACACGCAGCGCCTCCCCCAGGCGTTCGCGCACCACTTCGCGCGCGGCGGCCACCTCCGCCGCCGTCGGCGGATCGGTGTGCAGGCAGCGTTCGGTCAGCCGGACACAGCCGATGTCGGCCGAGTAGCCCACCGCCATCTCCCGCTCGCCAAGCACCACCTCGGTGGAGCCGCCGCCGAGATCGACAACCACGAAAGGCCCTGCGGTGACGTCAAGTTCACCGACCGCACCACGAAACGACAGCTCGGCTTCCTCGTGTCCGGTGATCACCTCGGCGATCGCGCCCGGCATGACGGCACCAAGCACATCTGCTGTCATGGCGAAGAACACGTCACGGTTGGCGGCGTCACGGGTTGCCGACGTCGCCACCATTCGCACTTTCTCAACGTCGTTGCGGCGCAGCAATTCGGCATAGTCGGTCAGGGCGGCCGTCGTCCGCTCGAGCGCCTCCGGCACGAACTGCCCCGTGGCGTCGACGCCTTGGCCCAGCCGCACGATGCGCATCTCGCGGTGGACGTCGCGCAGGCCACCCTCGATCGGGTCGGCGATCAACAGCCTGATCGAGTTGGTGCCACAGTCGATCGCAGCGACCCTGCCTCGGGCGCTCACGCCCACACCTGCCGATCGAGGATGCCCGCCATGCCGTCTTCGGCGGCCAGCAGCGCCAGCGCCTCGTCGCCGAGCGGATTCACCCCCGGTCCCTTAGCCAGCGAGTGCGCGATCAGCACGTGCAGGCACTTGACCCGGTCCGGCATGCCGCCGCCGGAGAACGTGGTGCCAAGCGATTCGATCGCGTCACGCTCGGCCAGATAAGCCTCATGCGCGGCACGATATGCGGCGGCCAACTGCGGGTCCTCGCCGAGCCGATCCGTCATCACGCGCATCAGCCCCGACGACTCGAGTCGGCTCGCCGCCGCCGTCAGCGACGGATGCGTCAGGTAGTACAGCGTCGGAAACGGTGTTCCGTCAGGCAATCTCGGAGCTGTCTTGACGACGCCCGGCTCCCCGTTCGGGCATCGGTACGCGATCTCGAGGACGCCGCGGGGCTCGCGGCCGAGCTGGCGCGCGATGGCGTCGAGATCCGGCCGGTCAACCACCGGGAGGCGGAGCACCGGGAGAACCGGGTATCGGAGGCTCGGGCGGCAGGGGTGGCACGGTGGTCGGCACGTTGTGCGGGTCGTCGGCGATGGTGTGCCACAGCGACGTGTACCAGGGCTGGCCCGCCAGCGCAGCCGTAGGGCTTGCGCCGGGCTCGGCAGGCAGCGCACCGGTCGGCGGCAGCTGCACCTCATAGGGAATGTCGCCGGGCTTGACGAAGCCGAGCCGCTCGCGTGCCTGCGCCGCAATGTAAACGGGGTCAGCCAGTTTCACCTTCTGCTGCTCGAGGTCGGCGATCTCCGAGCGCAACCTGGCCTCGCTCGCCGCCAGCTGGTTCATCTCGGTCCGTTGCGCGAAGTACGTGCGCACGGGGCCGGCGATCGTCAGCGTGAGCACACATACCACCGCGGCAAGAATGGCCGCCCGCCGCGCCGCGGAGCCCAGCCGTTGCTCGGACTGCTGTTCGGCGGCTTCGGCGATCGACTTCTTGATCGACTCTGCGCCGCTGCTCTGCTGCGCGGGCTCCGGCTTGGGCCGTGCCTCGGCCTTGCGCGGTTCCCGGCGTGCGGGAGATCCGGCCCGCGGACGGCCGCGTGCAGCGTCGCCGGACTTAGCCGACTTGCCCGGCCGGGATGCCGGTGACCGCCGCTTTGGATCGGGCCGTTTCGCTTCGGGCACGGGCTATTTGGCCTCCGGGGCAAATCTCGGAAACGCCAGATCGCCTGCGTATCGCGCGGCGTCGCCGAGTGTCTCCTCGATCCGCAACAGCTGGTTGTACTTGGCGACGCGCTCGCTGCGGGCGGGTGCACCGGTCTTGATCTGACCGCTGCCGACTGCGACCGCGAGGTCGGCGATGGTGGTGTCCTCGGTCTCGCCACTGCGGTGGCTTATCATCGTGCGGTACCCGCTGTTGTGCGCGAGCGCCACCGCATCGAGGGTTTCGGTCAGCGTGCCGATCTGGTTCACCTTGACCAGCAGCGCGTTGGCCGCCCCGCGCTCGATGCCCTCCTCGATGCGCTCGGGGTTGGTGACGAAGATGTCGTCGCCGACGATTTGGACGCGGTCGCCGATCTCGCTGGTGAGCGTCACCCAGCCGTCCCAGTCGTCCTCGGAGAGCGGATCCTCGATCGAGACGAGCGGGTAGGAGTCGATCAGCCCGGCGTAGAACTGTGTCATCTGATCCGCGCTGCGGGTCTCTTTCTCGAAGCTGTAACCCGTTCCGTCGGTGAAGAATTCGGTGGCGGCGACGTCGAGCGCCAGCGCCACGTCGGTGCCGGCCTTGAACCCGGTGTCCTCGATGGCCGACAGGATCAGATCGAGGGCGGCCTTGGTGCCCGCCACGTCGGGCGCGAAGCCGCCCTCGTCGCCGAGGCCCGTCGTCAAGCCCTGCTTCTTCAGCACCGACTTGAGCGCGTGGTACACCTCCGCGCCCCAGCGCAGCGACTCCTTGAAATTCGGCGCACCGATCGGCGCGACCATGAACTCCTGGACGTCGACCCCGGTGTCGGCGTGCGCACCGCCGTTGAGGATGTTCATCATCGGCACGGGCAGGATGTGGGCGTTCGGCCCGCCGACGTAGCGGAACAGCGGCAGCCCAGCCGATTCCGCGGCGGCCTTCGCCACCGCGAGCGACACACCGAGGATCGCGTTGGCGCCCAAGCCGCGACTTGTCCGGCGTGCCGTCGAGGTCGACCAGGGCCTGGTCGACCAGCCGCTGGTCGTCGGCGCCCAACCCGATCACTGCGGGGGCGATCTCGTCGAGCACGGCCTCGACGGCCTTACCGCACTCCCTTGCCGCCGTAGCGGGAGCCGCCGTCACGCAGCTCCACCGCCTCGTGCTCGCCCGTCGAGGCGCCCGACGGCACCGCGGCCCTGGCGAACGTGCCATCGGTCAGGGCCAACTCGACCTCGACCGTCGGGTTGCCGCGGGAATCGAGGATCTCGCGAGCTCCGACCTGCTCGATGATGGGCACTGGCATTCTCCTTGGTCGGTCGGGTGGCTGAGCATGACGTAGTCGGACGACGATCAAGCGGCGGGCGCGCTGAGGAGTTCGAATCTGGACGACGATAAGCGGCGGGGCGCCGCGTTGAGGTCGATCCGGCAGAGCGTGCCGGTGCGCAGTGGCTAAAGGGGATGGCCGTCGGCGTATGCCGTCGCCCAGTCGCGCACCGTGCGGGCGTACTGGTCGGAGAGGTTGTAGGCCCGCAGCGCGTTCATCCAGCCTCTCGGCGTGGCCAGATCCTTGCCCCGCCAGCACAGATAACCCGCCGCCGACAGCGCGGCGTCGTCGTAATTGTCCGGGCTGACCTTGCCGTCGTTGTTCCCGTCGACCCCGTAGAGCCGCCACGTCTCGGGAATGAACTGCATCGGGCCCATCGCCCGGTCGAGGTGCGGATCGCCGTCAAGCACGCCGGAGTCGGTGTCGACGATCTCGAGGTTGCCCATCGTGCCGTCCAGCCGCACGCCCCTGATGGGCGGGGTGACATCGCCGTTGGGCGCGATCGTCGCGCCGCGATAGGTGCCGTGGTGGCTCTCCACCATGCCGATCCCGGCGAGCGTCGGCCAGTTCAAGTGGCAGCCGGGGTTCTCCACCTCGGCGACCCTGGCCGCGTACGCGTACGCCTCGAGCGCGGTGACGGGTATGCCAAGCGCCGGCGCCCGCTCGGCCGCCCACTCGTGCAGCTGGTCGGCGGGCCTGCCCTTGGCGTGGGTATCGACGGGCGGAACCGTGTCCCCCGCAGGCGGCGGCACCCCTTCAGGAATCGGCGTGCCCAGCTGCCACGAGCAGCTGGAAGCCATCAGCAGAGCTGTCGCGCCTATCACCGCGACAGCCCGCAGCCAAAGCACTGGCAACACCGGACTCCCTACGAACCCCATCTATTGCAATCCATCGTCCCATGGCGCGAGGAGTGCTCCGGGAAGCCGCGTCCGCCACCACCGACTAAGGTGAGGCAAACAATATTTAGGTGTGCCTACCCTAGTGCCCGAAAAATATGTAATGTTTCCGCGACTACTACGAGGAGGCTGAATGAAACTGCATCTCGCCTGGCCCGTGTCGGTTGCGACCGTGGCCTTGGTACTGGCCGGCTGCTCCAGCAGCGACGCCGGCAGCACCTCAGAGAGCAGCGCCTCGAGTTCGGCAGAGACCTCGACATCCGCGGCGGCAGCAGCGAGCCCGGGGCTGCAAAAGGCGGCGGATGACTACAAGGCGTACGCCGTCGCGCAGTCCGCCGAGCTGGTCAAGGTCGTCAAGGTGTTCACCGACGCGGTCCGGGCGGGCAACCTCGAGGCCGCGCAGGACGCCTACGCGCCGTCCCGCATGCCGTGGGAGCGCATCGAGCCCATCGCCGAACTGGTCAAAGACACCGACGCCAAGACCGACTCCCGCGTGGATGACTTCGCGAACGCCGACGACCCGAAATTCACCGGCTGGCACCGGCTCGAGTACCTGCTCTTCGAGAAGAACACCACCGACGGCGGCGCGCCGTTTGCCGACCAGCTCGACGCCGACATCGCCAACCTGCAGAAGGAACTTCCGAACGTCGACGTCAAGCCCGTGAACGTCGCCAACGGCGCCGCCGAACTCGTCGAAGAGGTGTCGCAGGGCAAGCTCACCGGCGAGGAGGATCGGTACGCCAAGACCGACCTGTGGGACTTCGACGCCAACCTGCAGGGGTCGCAGGTCGCCGTCGACAAACTGAGCGGGCCACTGAAGGACGCCGACGCCGCGCTGCTGGGCAAGATCAGCGCCGGGTTCTCCCAGATCTTCGACACCATGCGGCCGCTGCGTCAGGGGGACGGCTGGGTGAACTTCTGCCCCGAGAACAGCGAGTACCCGTCGCCGCGGTGCCCGTCGGTCACCGTGCAGCCGCAGGTTGTCGACGCGCTGAAGGCGCAACTCGCGGGGCTGTCGGAGAACCTGTCCCAAATCGCGGGGACCCTGAAACTGAAGTGACCGAGCCGGCACCACAGCGCGGGATCTCACGCCGCGGCTTCGTCACCGGGGCGATGGGCACCGGCGTCGCTGCGCTGGCCGGGTGCTCGTCACCCGAGCCGGCCGCGCCCTCGGTTCCGCAGCCCGAGTTCGTCCCGTTCGAGGGGCCGCACCAGGCCGGGATCACCACGTTGCCGATCCCCGAGCAGGGCTTGGTGGCGTCGTTCAACCTGCACGTGAAGGATCGTGCGGGCCTCGAGTCGACGCTGCAGGAGCTCACCGAGGAGATCCGCGGGCTGATGGCGGGTAAACCTCCGCAGGCACGCGACCCGGCCTACCCGCCCGTCGACTCGGGCATCCTCGGAGACAAGCCGCCGCCGGACAACCTGTCGATCCTCGTCGGCGTCGGCGCATCGTTGTTCGACGACCGGTTCGGGTTGGCCGATCGCAAGCCGAGGGAATTGGTCACCATGCCGTTCCTCGCCAACGACCGGCTGGATCCGAAGCTGTCACACGGCGACATCTCGATCATCCTCGAGGCCGGACACAACGACACCGTGCAATTCGCGTTGCGACAGCTGATGCGCCGCACCCGACGCGAGATGACGCTGCGGTGGATGATCGACGGCTACGCGCGCGGGATCGGGGCCGGCGCGACCTCAGAAGCGACGACCCCGCGAAACCTGCTGGGGTTCAAGGACGGAACGGCCAACCTCGACGTGGATGACACCGCGCTGATGGACCGCCACGTCTGGGTGCAACCCGGGGACCGCGAGCCCGACTGGGCGGTCGGCGGCTCGTATCAGGCCGTGCGCATCATCAGGATGTTCGTCGAGTTCTGGGACCGCACGCGGCTGGCCGAGCAGGAGGCGCTCATCGGCCGCAAGAAGGTCAGCGGCGCCCCGCTCGGATTGACCGATGAGTTCGCCGACCCCGGTTACCCGGAGGATCCCGACGGCAAGCGGATTCCGATGGACGCTCACATCCGGCTGGCGAACCCGCGCACCACCCGAGACCGACGAGAACCGCATCCTGCGGCGCGGATTCAACTATTCGCGGGGATTCGACGGCGCCGGTCGGCTCGACCAGGGGCTGGCGTTCGTCGCGTACCAGCGCAGCCTGCAGAAGGGGTTTCTCACGGTGCAGAGCCGGTTGAAGGGCGAGCCGCTCGAGGAGTACATCATGCCGGTTGGCGGGGGGTTTTTCTTTGTGCTGCCGGGGGTTTCAAGTGCCGACCGCTTCCTCGGCGACCAGCTCGTCGATTGATTCTCAACGCTCGACGGCCGAACGTGAAGCCACTGCGAAAAATCGGCCGATTCTTCGCAGCCGGCGCACGTTGGCTGGACTGTCAGCGGCGGACGGCAGACTCCGTCAGATGGAAGAGCCGTTCATAGGCAGTGAGGCAATTGCATCACGGGCACTGACGCCTTACGCCCTACGCAGCAAGTACACCGCACTTTATCCGGACGTATACATCTCGCCGGACCGTGATGTGAACGCCATCGATCGCGGTCGAGCGGCATGGCTGTGGTCTGGGCGCCAGGGCATCCTCGCGGGACAATCTGCCGCCGCGTTGCACGGAGCGAAGTGGGTCGACGCTGGTAAACCAGCCGAACTGTTGTGGGCCAACCGGCGGCCCCCAAAAGGACTTCATACCTGGTCCGACCGAATCGACGGCGACGAAGTGGAAGTAGTTGCCGGGATGCGGGTGACGACGCCTGCCCGGACCGCCGTCGACCTGGCATGTCGTTATCCACTTGGGAAAGCGGTAGCAGCGATCGACGCGCTGGCGCGCAAGACCCAACTCAAGATGGCCGATGTCGAACTCCTCGTCGATCGATACAAAGGACGACGCGGTATACGCCGGGCGAGAACCGCTCTCGAGCTGGTCGATCCCGGTGCAGAGTCACCACGCGAGACCTGGCTTCGGCTTCTCGTCATACGAAACGGCTTTCCACGACCGCAGACGCAGATCCCGGTATACGACCAGTTCGGCGTACTCGTCGCGGTATTCGATCTGGGTTGGGAAGAAATGAAGATCGCGATGGATTACGAAGGCGAGTATCACCGGATCGACCGCAGGCGTTTCAACCACGACATCCGCAAGGCGGAAACTGTCGCGGAGTTGGGTTGGATGAACATCCGCGTGACCGCCGAGGACTCCGAGGGTGGGATAGTGCGACGCCTCTCAGCGGCCTGGCGCCGCCGAACGTGAACCTATTGCGGAAATTCAGCCGATTTTTCGCAGTGATCGCACTCTCACGGGTGAGGTTCGACGGCGACGGGCTCTTCCTCCGCGGCGGGCTCTTCTTCCGCGACGGGTCTTCTTCCTCGGAGGGGTCTTCTTCCTCGACGGCCTCGACGGGCTCGACGTCTTCGACGATCTCCGTCGACGGCCAGAACGCGCGCCACTCCTCCTCGGTGATCACGCCGAGTGAGGCGATATCGAGTTCCTCGGGTACGTCCTCGCCGCGACGGTCGGCGGCGATCGCCCGCTCCACCGTGCGCACGGTGTCCATGAACTCCAAAACCGAAGCCCGCAAATCGTTTTCGGCATCGCCGTCCACCGCAACCGCAACGCCGGTGATCGACGCAGGGATCAGGTCGGCGGGCAGACCGGACTGGTTGACACGGTCAATCACCTTCTGCGCCAACGCCAAAGCGGGTTGGCCTGTTGGCACATCGTCCATCGACGAGTTGCGCGACTTCTCGGCGGCCTTTCGCTCTTCCCATTGCGCCAGCTGGTCGTCCAGCGATATCGGCTCGCCCGCGAGAACGGCGGGCACCCGGTTGGCGAGCTTTCGCAGCAGCGAATCGGCGACGTCGTCGATGGTGAAAGCGTGCTGCGGAGCGTCCTCGGCGATGCGCGCGTGAAACAGCACCTGCAACAGCACGTCCCCGAGCTCCTCGCGAAGTTCGTCGGCGTTGCCACTGCGCACCGCGTCGAACAACTCGTAGGTCTCCTCGAGCAGGAACCGGCGCAGTGAGTCGTGCGTCTGTTCGCTCTCCCACGGTCCTGCGGTGCGCAGCTTGTCCATCATCGCGACGGCGTCGACCAACCGTTCACCGGCCTGCTGGTCGGGAGCCGCAATCAGCTTGTCACCGGCCGCCAATCGGGCCGCAACCGCAGGATGAGTCGGGGTCCGACGACAACAGCACCGGTGCGTCCTCACCCTCGTATGCCGGCCGCGCCGACGGCAGCGACCACGGCACCTTCACCGGCATCTCTTCGGTGTACTGGACGTCACCGACGAGCAGCTCCATCGCCTCGACCGGTATCAACGAGGGACGGCGCGGATCAACCAGAACGACAGTCATCTCGCTTGTCGCTTGTCGTTCATCGCACCTGCACCTCCGATGTCGGTTATATCAACATCGTCCTGCGGTTTTCCATTGAGGGCCAATACCAGACCGGCCACCATCTGAACGAGTTCAAGATCGCGTATCCGCGGTGCGCCCACACCATTGCCCGATCGGGGAATCGGCACCTGCACCGTCGACGTCGTCGCGCGGTAATGCGCACTCGGATACATCCGCTTCAACCGAAGTTGCTGTGAGTCCAACAGCGACAACGGCGACAGCCGCAGCGTCGACTCCGACGGTGCGCTGATCTCGGTGACTCCGTACTCGCGCGCCAGCAGCCGCAATCGCGCAACCGCCACCAGCCGATGTGCAGGCTCCGGCAGCGGGCCGTACCGGTCGACGAGTTCCTCCACCACCGCGTCGACGCCTGCCTGGTCGGCGGCCGACGCCAACCGGCGATAGCCCTCCAACCGCAGCCGGTCGCTGGCGACATAGTCCGGCGGCAGGTTCGCGTCGACGGGCAGATCGATCCGGACATCCTTCGGTTCCTCCACGGCGGCAACGGTTTTCCCGTCTGCCACGGCGCGGTACGCCTCGACCGCCTCGCCCACCAGGCGAACGTACAGGTCGAATCCGACGCCCGCGACGTGGCCGGACTGTTCGGCACCGAGAACGTTGCCTGCGCCGCGGATTTCGAGATCCTTCATCGCGACCGCCATACCTGCGCCCAGCTCGTTGTTCTGCGCGATGGTGGCCAACCTGTCGTAGGCCGTCTCGGTCAGCGGAATCTCCGGCGGGTACATGAAATACGCGTAGCCGCGCTCGCGGCTGCGGCCGACCCTGCCGCGCAACTGGTGCAGCTGCGACAGCCCGAACGTGTCGGCGCGTTCGACGATCAAGGTGTTGGCGTTGGAGATGTCCAGCCCGGTCTCGACGATCGTCGTGCACACCAGGATGTCGTACTCGCGATTCCAGAACCCCTCGACCGTGCGCTCCAACTGCTCCTCGGGCATCTGGCCGTGCGCCACGACGACTCGCGCCTCCGGCACCAGCGCCTGCAGCCGGGCGGCGGCCTGGTCGATCGACCGCACCCGGTTGTGGATGTAGAACGCCTGCCCGTCGCGCAGCAGCTCGCGGCGCAGCGCGGCGGCGATCTGCTTGTCGTCGTGCGGCCCGACGTAGGTGAGCACCGGGTAGCGCTCCTCGGGCGGGGTCAGGATCGTCGACATCTCGCGGATGCCGGCCAGGCTCATCTCCAGCGTGCGCGGAATCGGGGTGGCGCTCATCGTCAGCACGTCGACGTGCGTGCGCATCGACTTGATGTGCTCCTTGTGTTCGACGCCGAAGCGCTGCTCCTCGTCGACCACGACGAGGCCGAGGTCCTTCCACGTCACCCCGGTCTGGATCAGCCGGTGCGTGCCGATCACGATGTCGACCGATCCGTCCTTCATGCCGTCGAGCACCGCCCGCGACTCGGTGGGACCGGTGAACCGCGACAGCCCCTTCACGGTGACGGGGAACCCGGCCATCCGCTCGGAGAACGTCTGCAGGTGCTGGTCGGCCAGCAGCGTCGTCGGCACCAGCACCGCGACCTGCTTGCCGTCCTGCACCGCCTTGAACGCCGCCCGCACGGCGATCTCGGTCTTGCCGTAGCCGACGTCACCGCAGATCACCCGGTCCATCGGGATCGGCTTCTCCATGTCGGACTTCACCTCGGTGATCGCGGTGAGCTGGTCGACGGTCTCGGTGAACCCGAACGCGTCCTCCATCTCCGCCTGCCACGGCGTATCGGGACCGAATGCGTGCCCCGGCGAGGCCTGCCGCTTGGCGTACAGCGACACCAGCTCGTTGGCGATCTCGCGGACCGCCCGTCGCGCCTTGGTCTTGGTGTTGGTCCAGTCGCTGCCGCCCAGCCGGCTCAGCGTCGGGGATTCGCCGCCGACGTAGCGCGACAGCTGGTCCAGGGAGTCCATCGGCACGTAGAGCTTGTCCGACCCGCCGCCGCGCTTGCTCGACGCGTACTCCAGCACCAGGTATTCACGGCGCGCCCCGCCCACCGTTCGTTCGACCATCTCGAGGAACCGTCCGATGCCGTGCTGATCGTGCACCACAAGATCGCCCGCGGTCAGTGCGAGCGGGTCGACGACATTGCGGCGCTTGGCGGCCAGCCGCTTGCCTTCGGGCGCGGTGACGCGGTTGCCGGTCAGGTCGGTCTCGGTGATGACGACGAGGTTGGCGCCCGGCAGCACCACGCCGTCGTGCAGCGGACCCTTGAGCACGCCGACGACGCCGGGTTTGGGCGCGGCGCCAGGCTCCAGCATCGCCGCCGGGGTTTCGGCTTCGGCCAGCTGCTCGACCACCCGGTGCGCGGTGCCGGTGCCCGGCGTGACGACGGCAGCCGATCCGCCGGTGGCGACGTGCGCGCGCAGCATGGCGAAGATCTCGTCGACGCCGGACTGCTGGCCACGCGCCGACGGCGACGGGCGGATGTCGAGTTCCACCGCCGCCTCTGGATCGTCTTCGCTCCTCACGTGCGCGACGCCAAGCTGGCTCAGCGTCCACCACGGATGCCCGCCGGAACGGGCGCCTGCCCGTACGTCGTCGAGCTCGAGATAGCCGGATGCGCCGAGGGCTTCCAGGTCGATCGGCGCATCGCCGCCGACCGCCGCCGTCGACCACGACGCCTCGAGGAACTCGCGGCCGGTCTTGATCAGGTCGGCCGCGCGGGTGCGCACCTTCTCCGGATCGCACACCAGCAATGGCGTCTGGGCGGGCAGGTGGTCGCTGAGCAGGGACAGCTCGGTGGGCCGCAGCAGCGGCAGCAGCGCCTCCATCCCGTCGACGGGAATGCCCTCGCCGAGCTTGGCCAGCATGTCGGGGACGCTGCCGGGCACATCGTGCCCGGTTGTCGGGTGTTCGGCGGCCAGCTCGAAGGCACGCACCCGGACGTCGTCGGTCAGCAGCAGCTCACGGCACGGGACGGCGATCACCGAGTCGACGTCGATGTCGGGGATCGAGCGCTGGTCGGCGACGGCGAACATGCGCATCTCGGAGATCTCGTCGCCCCAGAACTCGACCCGGATCGGGTGTTCGGCGGTCGGCGGGAAGACGTCGAGGATGCCGCCGCGAACAGCGAACTCCCCCCGCTTGCCGACCATGTCGACGCGCGTGTAGGCCAGCTCGACCAACCGGCGCGATGACGTCATCGAACTCGGCTTCCTGCGCCGAGGGTGAAGGTGACCGGTTCGATGTCGGCCAGGTCCGGCGCCATCGGCTGCACCAGCGAGCGCACCGTGGTGACGACGACCCGCAGCGGCGGGCCGAGCCGCTCGTCGTCGGGGTTGGCCAGCCTGCGCAGCACCATCATCCGCTCGCCGACGGTGTCCACACCCGGAGACAGCCGCTCGTGCGGCAGCGTCTCCCAGGACGGGAACATCGCCGCCGAGTCGCCGAAAACCCCGCGCAGCTCGGCGGTCAGATCGTCGGCCTCACGCCCGGTCGCGGTGACGACAAGCAGCGGGCCGGCCTGGGCCAGCGCGCAGGCGGCGAACACCCTTGCGCTGGCCGGGCCGACGAGGGCGAGATCGGCGGGTCTGTCGGCGGCACGGGCGATGACATCTTGGAGGGAGGGGTCGCGCAGCGCCAGGTCGACGAGTCCCGCGATCGGGGTGTGGACACGAACGGTCCCCGATGCGGTCATGATGTATCCATCCTAGGCACTGGTGATTTCGGCGTGATTTCTATCGCTGCGCGACAGTTATCACGCCGAAATCGCTACTCGTCGAGCAGCTGCGGGTCGTCCTCGAGGTGCATCAGCCCGTTCCAGCACAGGTTCACCAGATGCGCGGCCACCACTTCCTTCTTCGGCTCGCGCACGTCGAGCCACCACTGCGCCGTCATCGACACCGACCCGACGAGCGCCTGGGCGTACAACGGCGCCATCTCCGGGTCGAGGCCGCGCCGGTCGAAGTCGCCGGCCAGGATCGACGACACCTGGTTGACGGCCTCGTTGAGCAGCGTGGAGTAGGTGCCCGACGTGATGGCCGCGGGAGAGTCGCGAATGAGGATCCGGAAGCCGTCGGTGCGTTCGTCGACGTAGGTCAGCAGCGCCAGCGCCACCCGCTCGATGCGCAGCCGGGACCGGTTGTTCGTCGTCCTGGTCAACGAGTTCGTGATGCCGTCCAGCAGCGCCGACATCTCGCGGTCGACCACCACCGCGTAGAGGCCCTCCTTGCCGCCGAAGTGCTCGTACACGACGGGCTTGGAGACGTTGGCGCGCTGCGCGATCTCCTCGATCGAGGTGCCCTCGTATCCGCGTTCAGCGAACAACGAGCGAGCGATGTCGATGAGCTGGTGACGCCGCTCGGCACCCGTCATCCGGGCGCGGGGTACACGCAGTTCCTTGTCCAGGCCTGCCACACCTGTCAGCCTAGTTGCTTCGACTAGCATCACGAGTTGATCAATCCGTCGTGGTGTAATCGGCAGCACCTCTGATTTTGGTTCAGATAGTTCAGGTTCGAGTCCTGGCGACGGAGCGCTGACGACTCGACTGAGGACAGGCAAATGACCACGAACGGCCAATCCGCGGTCCTGGTGCTGGCTGCCGGGGCAGGCACCCGAATGCGCTCCGACATCCCGAAAGTGCTGCACACGCTCGCCGGGCGGAGCATGCTGTCGCACGCGCTGCATGCGGTGGCCAAGGTCGCCCCGCAGCACCTCGTCGTGCTGCTCGGTTATGACCGCGACCGCGTCGCCCCGGTCGTCGCCGAGCTTGCCGACACACTGGGCCGCACGATCGACGTCGCCGTGCAGGAGCAGCAGCTCGGCACCGGGCATGCCGTCGGCTGCGGGCTGGCCGCGCTGCCAGCCGACTTCGCCGGAACCGTCGTGGTGGTCTCGGGCGACGTTCCCCTGCTGGACGCCGACACGCTGGCCGAACTGATCGCCGCCCACGGCTCCGAAACCGCCGCTGCGACGGTGTTGACCACGACGCTGCCCGACCCGACGGGATACGGCCGGGTTCTGCGCACCCAGGACCGTGAGGTCATCGGAATCGTCGAAGAGGCCGACGCCACCCGCTCGCAGCAGGCCATCAGCGAGGTCAACGCGGGCGATCTACGCGTTCGACATCGAAGTGCTGCGCTCGGCGCTGGACCGGCTGCGTCCCGCACAACGCCCAGCAGGAGTTCTACCTCACCGACGCCATCTCGATCATCCGGCAGGACGGACAGATCGTGCGGGCCAAGCACGTCGACGACGCCGCGTTGGTCGCGGGCATCAACGACCGGGTCCAGCTGGCCGATCTGGCCGCCGAACTCAACCGTCGCATCGTGGCCGCCCACCAGCGCGCGGGCGTCACGATCGTCGACCCCGCCAGCACATGGATCGACGTCGACGTGACCATCGGCCGCGACACCGTCGTGCAGCCCGGCACGCAGTTGCTGGGCGCCACCCGCATCGGCGGGCGCTGCCAGGTCGGCCCTGACACCACGCTGACCGACGTCACCGTCGGCGACAGCGCGTCGGTGGTCCGCACCCACGGTTCGTCGTCGGTCATCGGCGACGGCGCCACCGTCGGCCCGTTCACCTACCTGCGGCCCGGCACCGTGCTGGGCGACGTCGGCAAGCTCGGGCGCGTTCGTCGAGACGAAGAACGCCACGCTGGGCGCCGGCACCAAGGTGCCGCACCTGACCTACGTCGGCGACGCGGACATCGGCGAGCACAGCAACATCGGCGCGTCCAGCGTGTTCGTCAACTACGACGGCGAGACCAAGCGTCGCACCACGATCGGGTCGCACGTGCGCACCGGATCGGACACCATGTTCGTCGCGCCGGTGACCGTCGGCGACGGTGCCTACACCGGCGCGGGCACCGTCGTGCGCGACGACGTGCCGCCCGGTGCGCTGGCCGTATCGGCGGGCCCGCAGCGCAACATCGAGGGCTGGGTGGAACGCAAGCGACCCGGTTCGGCGGCCGCGGAGGCCGCCAGGCGCGCCAACGAAGCCAGCGAAGACACCGACCAACGAGGACGACCAAACGACGTGAGCCGGTCGAATTCCGTTGGTCTTCTGGCAACCCGGCCACGCGCCTCCAGGCGTGATACGTACCATTAGGCCGATATCGATCCCCGAACGGCGAGGGCACACTGTGGGCACCGAGTGGACCGACAACCGCAAGAATTTGATGCTGTTCTCGGGTCGTGCGCACCCGGAGCTGGCCGAGCAGGTCGCCAAGGAACTCGACGTTCCTGTCACGGCCCAGACCGCCCGCGACTTCGCCAACGGCGAGATCTTCGTCCGCTTCGACGAGTCGGTCCGCGGCTGTGACGCCTTCGTGCTGCAGTCCCACCCGGCACCGCTGAACAAGTGGCTGATGGAACAGCTGATCATGATCGATGCGCTCAAGCGCGGAAGCGCCAAGCGGATCACCGCGATCCTGCCGTTCTATCCCTACGCCCGCCAGGACAAGAAGCACCGCGGCCGTGAGCCGATCTCGGCGCGGCTGGTCGCCGACCTGCTCAAGACGGCGGGCGCGAACCGGATCCTGACGGTCGACCTGCACACCGACCAGATCCAGGGCTTCTTCGACGGCCCGGTGGACCACATGCGCGGCGCAGAACCTGCTCACCGGCCACATCGCCGAGAACTACCACGACCACGACATGGTGGTCGTCTCGCCCGACTCCGGCCGTGTGCGCGTCGCCGAGAAATGGGCCGACGCCTTGGGCGGCGTTCCGCTGGCCTTCATCCACAAGACCCGCGACCCGCTGGTGCCCAACCAGGTGGTGTCCAACCGCGTCGTCGGTGACGTGCGGGGCAAGACCTGCATCCTGACCGACGACATGATCGACACCGGCGGCACCATCGCCGGAGCCGTCAAGCTGCTGCACCAGGACGGGGCCAAGGACGTCATCATCGCCGCAACGCACGGCGTGCTGTCGGATCCCGCGCCGCAGCGGCTGGCCGAATGCGGCGCCCGCGAGGTCATCGTCACCAACACCCTGCCGATCGGCGACGACAAGCAGTTCCCGCAACTGACCGTGTTGTCCATCGCGCCCCTGCTGGCCAGCACCATCCGTGCGGTGTTCGAGAACGGTTCAGTGACAGGGCTTTTCGACGGGTCGGCATAGATGACCGACTCCGTCATCTACCACAATCCCCGCTGCACGACATCCCGCAAGACGCTGGAGTTGTTGCGGGACAACGGTATCGAGCCGACGGTGATCCAGTACTTGAAGACGCCGCCGTCCCGCGCGGAACTCGTCAAGCTGATCAAGGATGCGGGGATCGACGTCGCGACCGCGGTGCGCAAACGAGAACCGCTGTATGCCGAGCTGGACCTGGCCGACGCCGACGACGACCGACTGCTCGACGCGATGGCCGAGCACCCGATCCTGATCGAGCGGCCATTCGTCGTCACCCCCAGAGGCACCCGGCTGGCAAGGCCGATGGACTCGGTTCGCGAGATTCTGTGACCCGTCACCGCATTGCGGCGGCACTTGCGTTGGTCGTCATCGCCGCGGCGGGCTGCGGCGACAGGACGCCCGACTACACGACGCTGCTGACGACGACCCCCAAGTCGACACAAGCCCCCACCTCCACCACGACGCCGGTGCCGATCTCGCAGTACCTGGAGCAGGCCGGTGTCACCGGGCAACCCGTCGCCCCGGACAAGCTGACCGACCTGACGGTGACCATGCCGAGCCCCAAAGGCTGGCAGCAGTACAGCAATCCGAGTCTGGCGCCCGGCACTCGCATGATCGCCAAGGGCGACACCTACCCCACCGCCATGCTGATGGTGTTCCAACTCAGCGGCGGCGACTTCGATCCGGCCAAGGCCATCTCGCACGGCAG
Organism: uncultured Actinomycetota bacterium; assembly: GCA_963813275.1. Taxonomy (GTDB): domain Bacteria; phylum Actinomycetota; class Actinomycetes; order Mycobacteriales; family Mycobacteriaceae; genus Mycobacterium. Next base: position 3,941,465 of record CAWEYH010000014.1, read on the forward strand.
CGCCGATGCCGAGATGTCGGAGAACTTCCGAAAGCTCGACGAGTCGACGCAGGACTGGAAGGGCTTCCCGTCGTCGATGGTCGAGGGCAGCTACGACCTCAACGGCAAGCGGATGCACTCCTACAACCGCATCGTCATCGCCACCGGCTCGCCGCCGGCCAACCAGCGGTACCTGATCCAGTTCACCGTCACCGGCTACGCCGACAAGGCGCAGGCGGAGGCACCCGACATCGAGGCGATCATCGGCGGGTTCAACGTCGCCAAGAAGTAGTTAGGGTGTCAGCCATGACTGGATGGACCGCAGCGGACCTGCCCTCGTACGACGGACGCACCGTGATCGTGACGGGCGCCAATAGTGGGCTCGGCGAGGTCACCGCTCGCGAGCTGGCCCGGGTCGGGGCCAAGGTGATTCTGGCCTGCCGCAACACCGAGAAGGGCGACGCGGCAGCGTCGGGCATGACCGGCGACGTCGAAGTGCGCAGGCTCGACCTGCAGGACCTGGCGTCGGTGCGCGCGTTCGCCGACGGCGTGGACGCCGTCGACGTGCTGGTCAACAACGCCGGCATCATGGCGGTGCCGTATGCGCAGACCGTCGACGGGTTCGAAAGCCAGATCGGCACCAACCACCTCGGCCATTTCGCGCTGACCAACCTGCTTCTGCCGAAGATCACCGACCGCGTCGTCACGGTGTCGTCGATGATGCATCTGATCGGCTACATCAGCCTGACTGATCTGAACTGGAAGTCGCGGCCCTACTTCGCGTGGCCTGCCTACGGCCAGTCGAAGCTGGCCAACCTGCTGTTCACCAGCGAGTTGCAGCGCCGGCTCGCCGCGACCGGGTCTTCGTTGAAGGCGCACGCCGCCCATCCGGGCTACTCCGCCACGAACCTGCAGGGCAAGACTGGCAACCCCATCGGCACGAGGTTGGTCAACTTCGTGACTCCCCTGGTGGGCACGGACGCCGACTTCGGCGCCAGGCAGACGCTCTACGCCGTGTCCCAGGACCTGCCGGGCGACAGCTTCGTCGGCCCACGGTTCGGGGTGAACGGCCCGACGGGCCGCGCGCCCCGCAGCCCGCTGGCCCGCGACGCGAAGAAGGCCGCTGGGCTATGGGAGCTATCCGAGCAGCTCACCAGCACCAAATTCGCGCTCTGAGCCGCTGATGAGCTAATCTGGCCCGGCGTCACGGCGAGGGTGGAATCTTTCGGGCCACCGTTATCGACGGGAACACGCTTTGCGAGTTGCGACCCACGCCGTGCTGAGAAACGACCGGCGTAGAGGAGCAACACCGAAATGGCCAAGACTGCGGCCCGCAACGAGAACAACCTGACCGCTGCCGTGCGCACCGAGACCGGCAAGGGTGCGTCGCGCCGCGCCAGGCGCGCCGGCCAGATCCCCGCCGTCCTGTACGGCCACGGCGCCGACCCGCAGCACCTGCTGCTGCCCGGCCATGACTTCGCCGCCGTGCTGCGGCACTCCGGCACCAACGCAGTGCTCACCCTCGACATCAATGGCGAGGAGTCGCTGGCGCTGACCAAGGCGCTCGACATCCACCCGATCAAGCGCAACATCCAGCACGCCGACCTGCTGGTGGTCCGCCGCGGCGAGAAGGTGACCGTCGAGGTCAACGTCGTCGTCGAGGGCGAGGCCATCCCGGGCACCCTGGTCACGCAGGACACGAACTCCATCGAGATCGAGGCCGACGTGCAGGCGATCCCCGAGCAGCTGACCGTGTCGGTCGAGGGCGCCGACATCGGCACGCAGTTCACCGCCGGTTCGATCACGCTGCCCGACGGTGTCTCTCTCGTGTCGGATCCCGAGATGCTCGTCGTCAACGTCGTCGCCGCCCCGACCGCCGAGGACCTCGAGGCCGAGGGCGCGGGCGAGGTCTCCGAGGAGGGGGCGGCAGAGCCCGCCGAGGGCGAAGAGGCCGCCGAGGGCGGCGAGGGCGGTGGCCAGGAATCATCCGCCTCCGACGAATCCTCCGACTAACCGCGGGGCCTCCACCCGACATGGCCGAGCCACTACTGGTGGTGGGCCTGGGCAACCCCGGGCCCAACTACGCCAAGACCCGGCACAATCTCGGCTTCGTCGTGGCCGACCTGCTGGCTGACGCGCATCGGCTCGACGTTCAAGGTGCACAAGAAGTCCGGCGCCGATGTCGTGACCGGCAGGCTCTGCTGGCCGGTCGGTCGTGCTGGCGAAACCGCGGACCTACATGAACGAGTCGGGCAGGCAGGTCGGTCCGCTGGCGAAGTTCTATTCGGTGCCGCCCGCCGACGTCGTGGTCCTGCACGACGAACTCGACATCGATTTCGGACGCATCCGGCTCAAGTACGGTGGTGGCGTGGCGGGGCACAACGGCCTGCGGTCGGTGGCGGCCGCGTTGGGCAGCAAGGACTTTCAGCGGGTGCGCATCGGTGTCGGGCGTCCGCCCGGCCGCAAGGATCCGGCGTCGTTCGTGCTGGAGAACTTCACCGCGAACGAGCGCACGGAGGTACCCGTCCTCTGCGAACAGGCCGCCGACGCAACGGAGTTGCTGATCGCAGAAGGCCTGGAAGCTGCCCAGAACACCGTCCACGCCTGGGCGTAGTCGCCGGTTCCCTCGCTACCGGCCGCGGATACCGCTGTCGACGACCTTGACCGTCTTGTGAGGGTATCGCCGTTCGGCGTGGTCCTTGGCCGCGGAATTCGGCAGCACGTAGAGCGTCTCCTTCTTCTCCTGCAGCGGTTTGAGCACGAGATCCATGAAACCCTTGCGGTTTTCCAGATACGGCTCGATGACCTCCTCGCCGGCCGGACACACCGCAAGGCAGTAGGCGGCCTTGTAGTTCGCCTTGAACGACAGGCTCTGCCACATCGACGCATTCTCGGAATCGCTGACCCGCGAACGGAAGTCGGCGGCGTCGTCACTGTCGGCTATGGTCTGTGCCCAGTCGGTGAATCCACCCATGAACTCGCGGTAGTTGTGCACCGAGCAGGCGAGGAAGTCGAAGTCGCCGTTCTTCTTGATCGCGCCGACGGGGCATGCGGCGACGCAGAGCTTGCATTCCAGGCACGGCGAGTAGTCCAGCGGCTCGCCGTACGCACTGACCTGTGCATCGACCAGCAGCGTGGCGAGCAGGATGAAGTTGCCGAATCTGGGATGAATCACGTTGCGGTGGATGCCCATGACGCCGAGCCCAGCAGCCACGGCGACGGGCTTGTGAGCCACCACCCAGATCCGGCCGGGAAAGTTGTCCATCTCCATCGGGAACGTGGCCGACGGGTTGAGTGCGCGGTAGCCGGCCTCCTGCAGCGTGCGGGTGATCCGGTGGGCAGCCTCGTTGATCAGCTCGCCGCTGCGATGGAACTCCTGGTTGGCGACGCTTCTCGCGGGCGAGCGGACGTTATCGCGGTTCATCTTCACCACCAGCGAGATGAAGCTCCTCGTGCCGGGAAGGGCGCCCTCGACGTGTTCACGCTCCGACGCGAGATCGGGATTGTCGACGCTGGCGAACGCGACGTCGTCGGCCCCCGCGTCCAGGCACACCTGGCGCAGCCAGCCCGCGTCGATGACGCCGGGCTTCTCGGTTCTTCGCGACGCCACCTTGCGCACCGTCGGATGTTCGGCGAGCCGAGCTGGAAGCTTGTCGACCGTCATGCTGAGTATAGTACACAATACTCAGCATCAGGGTTCATCGCCCGCCGCTCAGTCCGTCCTGCCCCCTCGGAGGCGCTGGACCTGCCCATACGAGTCGATCGGGCTGTGCAGTGCCAACCCGCCGTCGGCGAACACGGTTTGCCCGGTGACCCAGGACATTTCGAGCACCGCGACGATGGCCTCGGCGACATCGTCGGCCTCACCGAGGCGGCCGAGCGCGGTGCGCTCTGTCAGCCCCTCCACCCATCCGGGCAGCTGCTCGGGATTGGCGAGCATCGGCGTGCGCGTGACGCCGGGACCGACGGCGTTGACCCGAATCCCGTGGGCTCCCCATTCGGCCGCTGCGACCCGCACCAACATGTCGATGGCCGCCTTCGACACGCAGTAGGCGCCCATGTCCCGGTCGGCGAGGGTCCCGCTGATGCTCGACACCGCGACGATCGACCCGCCCGAGCCCTCGGTCACCATCGCTGCGCGACGGCACGCATCGTCAGCCACGTTCCCGTCAGATTGGTGTCGATGACGCGCTGCCAATCCGCAGGCGCTTGTTGCAGCAGCAGCCCCGAGGCGCCGATGCCTGCGCACGCGACGAGCCTGTCGGGCGAGCCGTGCTCGGCGACGGTGTGCTGCATCGCGGCCGACACCGAGTCGGGATCGCTTACGTCGCAATCGATGTCGCCACCCTTGATGTCCCAGACGACGGCGTCGCTTCCGGCTGCGCGCAGCCGGTCCACGACGGCCTGCCGATACCGGAAGCGCCGCCGGTCACGACGGCGCTCATGTCGGCGGGCCGATCAGCTCGACGCGGACGCCGTCGGGCGCGGTGATCACCGCCATCGCCACCGTCTTGCCGTGCGGCGCGGGCATGTCGATCCGGCGCACTCCGTCGTCGAAGCCGAGGTCTGCAAGTGTTTCGAGAGTCGCGTCGACGTCGCGTTGCAGCGACAGCAGGAAGAAGCCGAATGCCGGGGCCTCCGACGGCGCCGGAGCAGGCTCGACGCCGTCCAGGACGACGAGTTCGACGATGCCGGTGTCCGGAAACTCCGGGTCGCCAAGGAAGATCGATCGCAGCTGGTCGGTGGCGGCCCCGAACAGTGTCGGCCAGTCGCCGGTGAAGGTGTGGTCGAACAGTTCGGTGAAGCCGAGGCCGTCTCGCCAGAATCGCATGGATGACTCGACGTCGGCGGTGACTATCGCCGAATGGTGGATTCCGGGCAAGCGGTCACTTCCTTCCGGTCGAACTGCTCGAGTTCTACGCGGGCCAGCATCTCCACGAACTTCGTTCCGCTGTAGGGAAACTGCGTGACGACTTTGCCGTTGGGGTGTCGGTAGTAGTTGTTGCAGTTGGCCAGCCACACCGTGTCCTGCATCGCCTTCTGTATCTCGGCGTTGTAGGCGTCGTGGATGTCACGCCTGATGTCTACGGCCTGTACACCTGCGCTGCTCATCTCGTCGAGCATGCGGCGAACGAACTCGGCCTGGGCCTCGAGGATGTAGATGATCGACGTGACGCCGTTGGTGTTCGGTCCGTACAGCGTGAAGAGGTTCGGGTAGCCGGGCACGACGGTGCCCAGGTACGCCTCCGGCCCGTCGGACCAGTCGTCGCGCAGTCGGCGGCCCCCGGTTCCGTAGACATCGAGGCTGCGGAGATAGTCGGCGGCGTGGAATCCCGTGCCGTAGATGACGGTGTCGACTTCGTGCTCGACGCCGTCGGCTGTCCGCAGGCCGCGCTCGGTGAATTCCGCGATCGGTGAGGTCTCCAACCTCACGTGAGGCAGGCCGAAGGTCGGAAACCAGGCGCGGGACTGCAGCGGCCGTTTGCATCCGACGGGATAGGACGGCGTCAGTTTCGCGCGCAGCTCCGGGTCCTTGACCTTGTGCTCGAGGTAGGAGCGGGCCATTGCGGTCAGCTCCTGGGTCATCGTCGAGTCTGCGTCGAAGTTCGCCGATTCGTACGCCTGGAATGCAGCATCGCGAACCTTCAGTGCCTCTGCGTGGTCGCGCTCGAAGAGATCCTGCTGCTCCGGCGTGAACGGCTCGTCAATACGGGGGCTCACCCAGATGGGCGTCCTCTGGAATACCGTCAACTGGGCGGCGTCGGCTGCAATCTCGGGGACGTATTGGATGGCGCTCGCACCCGTTCCGATCGACGCAACCCGTTCGCCTGCAGTCGATTTGGTGTGGTCCCAGTTCGACGAATGAAACGCCCGGCCGCGGAATCGGTCAGCGCCCGGGATGTCGGGAATGTGCGGGACATCGAGCATTCCCACCGCGGTGACGACGGCGTCGACGTGACAGGTCGCACCGTCCGCGGTGGTGACCGTCCAGCGGCAGTCGTCGTCCGACCAGCGCAGCGTGCTGATGCGGGTACTCGGCACCAGGCGCTCTGCCAGATCGTTGTCGGTCGCGACCCTCTGCAGATACGCGAGGATCTCCGGCTGATCAGCGAAGGTCTTTCTCCAGCGCGGGTTCAGCGCGAAGGAGTAGGAGTAGAAGTGCGATGGCACATCGCATGCGGCGCCGGGATAGGTGTTGTTGCGCCAGGTTCCGCCGAACCCGTCGCCGCGGTCGAAAATCGTGAAGTCGTGACCGCCGGCGGCGAGCTGAATGCCCATCGCGATGCCGCCGGGCCCGGCGCCGATGACGGCGACTTTCACAGGAACGAATTCTTCCACTACCCGCGAGCTGGGGGCACCTCCCCGCGTGCAAGGGGGAGCGTGTCAGCGGCCGACACGCCGCGTTTCTCCCCGAGTTCGCGCACGCTCGCGGCGTCAAGAACCCGGCGCCACGTGTAAAGAAATCGTACGAACCTCACACCGTCCGAGCCGGCGCGCGTACACCGGATATATGAACGCACGGACACGGCCTGGCTGGCTATCGCGGCTGCTCGACGGTGAGAACCGGTGGGGTTTCGCGAGCATCCAGGTGGATCGCTTCGGCGTGACGCGCTATCGGCTGGTGGTCTACCCACCCGGCATCAGCGACGTCGAGCGCCGTCGGCTCCGCGTTTGGCGCGGCTCGCCGATCTGGGGCGCGGCGCTGTGGGTGATGGCCGAAATCTATCTCCAGCAGGCGATGGGACCGTGGGTCGCACTGACGATCGCCTCGACTCGGTCTTCGCCTTGGTCGCCACCGCGTTTGTGATGGCAGGCGATATGCGCACCATGGTCCGGATGGTCGGCGTCGTGACGATGCCCGGCCACGCGGATGCGGCCACGATCGCCGCGCGCGACAAGCTGAAGGCGTTGGCCTCGATGCTGTTGGACGCCGACGAGCGCGTCGACGCAGAGCGCATGTCGCCGCTCGAGCACGAGGCGCTGTGGTGGCAGGTGTACGACCAGCTGGCGCCGAAAGGCTCGGCTGTCTTCGACGGCCGCTGGTCTGCCAGAGGCGACATAGCCTGCGCGAACGTGCGCAGACTACTGAAATTTCACGGCGTGTCGCCTACAAACACGCACGCTCGCGGGGTGGGGGTACCCCCCGTGTCACGAGGGGGAGTGCTCCCAGCTCGCGGAACCGGCGGCTAGGTGACCAGCGAGACGGAGTTCGCGCGGCGCAGCTTGCCCGACGGTGTCTTCGGGATGGTGCCGGGGCCCAGCACCACGACATTGCGTGGCCGCACGTCGACCTCGCCGACGACCTCGTGGGCGACCTGGTGCTCGATGCGACGCACCTCGACCGGGTCCTGCCACGCGTTGGATTCGACTGCGACGGCGAAGGTCTCGCGCGAATGCCCGGCGTCCAGTCGCACCGCGACGGCGCAGCCGGGACGCACCCCTTCGACTCGGCCCGCGGCCCGCTCGATGTCCGTGGGATAGATGTTGCGGCCTGCCATGATGATGACGTCCTTGACGCGACCGCAGACCACGACGTGGCCTTCGTCGGTCAGGTAGCCGAGGTCGCCGGTGTCGTACCAGCCGTGCTCGTCCTGCGCAGGGATGAACCCGCCCATGGTGATGTAGCCGGGCGAGACGGGCTCGCCGCGCAGCTCGATGATCCCCACACCGCGGGCGGCCATCACGTTGCCCTGCTCGTCGATGATCCGGGCCTCCAGCCCCTCGAGCAGCGGCCCGAGCGTGGCCAGCCTGCGGGTGTTGCCCTTCGTCGCGGGCACCGCCCGGCGCAGCGCGGCCAGCAGATCCTGGTCGACCTCGTCGACCACCAGGCCCGCGTTGCACTCGGAGAACGACACCGCCAGCGTCGTCTCGGCCATGCCGTAGGCGGGCAGAATCGCCCCGGGATCCAGCCCGAACGGCTTGCCCGCGTCCAGCAGGTCCTCGACGTCGGCCGGATCGACGGGCTCGGCGCCCGACAGCGCGAAGCGCAGCGTCGACAGGTCGAACTCGCCGGGCTTGGCCTGCCTGCGCAGCCGCTTGGCCAGTAGCGCGTAGGCGAAGTTCGGCGCCGCCGTCATCGTGCCCTTGTACTTGTCGATCAGCTTGGCCCACAGCAGCGTGTCCCGCAGGAAGTCCATCGGCGTGACCTTGACCAGCTCGGCGCCGAAGTACATCGGGATGGTCAGGAAGCCGACCATGCCCATGTCGTGGAAGCAGGGCAGCCAGCTGACCATGACGTCCTTGTCGACGTCGTACTGAGCGCCGATGAACATCGCCTCGGCGTTGGAGTGGATGTTGCGGTGCGTGATCTGCACGGCCTTGGGCGAGCCCGTCGAGCCGGAGGTCAGCTGCATGAGGGCCAGGTCGTCCTCGCCGACCTCGATCGGATCGATCGGATCCGCCGTCAGCAGGTCGGCGACCGTCAGGACCTTGATGCCCTGCTCCTCGAGCACGGGAATCGCGACCATGAACGGCTCGGACACGATGACGGCCTTGGCCTCGATCATGTGGACGACGTTCATCGTGTCTTCCGCCCAGACCACGAGATCGGTCCGCGGGGTGGGCTGGTGAAGCATCGTCAGGCTGGCGCCGCGCATCCAGAGACCCTGCGCAGTCGGTGCGATCTCCACCGGGAAGCCAGCCAGCACGCCGACCGCGTCACCGAGACCGATCCCGGCGGCGGCCAGTCCGCCTGCGATCCGGCGAGCCCTCTCGTGCACCTCGCCCCAGGTGTGACGAACGGGTTCGTGGGGTTCACCGGTGACCATGCCCGTAGTCGCGTTGCGGGCATTGCGGTACATCTTCTCGGTGAATCTGCTCACGACAGCCTCCTCGGGTCCCCCGCAAATGCCAGTGTGTAATGCTCCGCCTGGTAGACGGCGTTTTCACGTAGGCGCGCACACATTTGGGGCGCGGTTGAGTCTCGATTCGGTGATTGACTAGTACGGGACGCCCGCCCACCGGTATGTCCGGCGGCAGTCGCGCCCATTTCTTGACCGCTAGTTTTCACCGTCGATCATCTTAAGCAACTCTTAAGTAACTGCCAAACCAATGCCGCAAATGAGTGTCGTGTCACACCTGATTCGTCGGGGCGGGCACCACCCGAGCGCCGTGCACAGGACCGCTGGCGACCCGCACGGTACGGCACACCCCGGCGCCGGCCAGCTCGGCGCCGACGTCGACGGCAGAGGGCGCGGAGGCGCACAGGAACGCGCACGTCGGGCCGGACCCGGACACGATCCCGGCCAGTGCGCCCGCCTCGGCGCCCGCCCGCAGGGTGCGGCGCAGGCCAGGATCGAGGCTCAGCGTCGCGGGCTGCAGGTCGTTCCCGAGCAGCGGCGCGAGGGCGGCCGGGTCGCCGGAGGCCAGCGCGGCCAGCACGGGTTCGGGATCCTCCAACGCCGGCGGCAGGCTGCGGTCGCCCTCCGACTCGCGCAGCCGGTCGATCTCGGCGAACACCGCGGGTGTGGACAGGCCGCCGTCGGCGAACGCCAGCACCCAGTGGAACGTGTTCCTGGCCAACACGGTCGCGAGTTCCTCGCCGCGGCCGGTGCCGAGGGCCGTGCCGCCGTGCAGCGCGAACGGCACGTCGCTGCCGAGCCGCGCGGCCAATGTGTGCAGGTCGCGACGGGGCACACCGAGCTCCCACAGCGAATTCATGGCGACCAACACCGCGGCGGCGTCCGCGCTGCCGCCTGCCATGCCTCCCGCAACGGGAATCGACTTCTCGATGGTGATCGCGACGTCGGGTGCCCTGCCGACGTGGTCGGCCATCAACTCGGCCGCCCGCCACGCCAGGTTGCGCTCATCGACAGGCAGAGAGTCGGCGCCCTCGCCCGCCATTTCCAAGGACAGCACGTCGGCGTTGCGCACGGTGACCTCGTCAAGCAACGAAACCGCGTGGAACACGGTCGTCAGCTCGTGGTAGCCGTCGTCGCGCCGATCGCCGACGCCCAGATACAGGTTGACTTTGCCCGGCACCCGCACGGTGATCGACCCGGTGGGGACCCACTCGGACGCGGTACTGCCGTTGGACACGGCACGACATTAGCCCCGAGACGCCACGCACAAGTAGTCATGCGGTGAGAAAGGTGAATGGGGCTGCCGGACCTAGGCTGGAGCCGTGATTCGGCTCGGCGAAGAGTTCGAGGGCTACGTCGTCGACGCGACGCTGGGCCGGGGCGGATACGCCACGGTGTACCGGGCGCACACAGCCGCCGAGCCGGATCACCCTGTGGCGCTTAAGGTTCTGGACGACCATCACCGCCGCGAGGACCAAACCGCCCGGCTGCGAAGAGAATTCGAGTTCGCACATCAGCTCGACCACCCGAACATCGTCACGGTGTACGGCAACGGCGTCGGCTGGCTCACCATGGAGGTGGTGGACGGCGGGACGTCGACCGCGCTGCCGACCAAGGAGGGTCGGCTGACCGCGCTGGCGCAGATCGCCGACGCGCTGGACTACACCCACCGGTCCGGAATCGTCCACTGCGACGTGAAGCCGTCCAACATCCTTGTGTCGCAGGATTTTTCCCGCGCCGTGCTCATCGACTTCGGCGTCGCGTACGCGGTCTCCGAGACCGTCGGGTGGCATGCGACGCACATCGAGGCATCGCTGCCGTACACGGCGCCGGAACTGCTGCGTGGCAGACCGCCGTCGGCGCTCACGGATCAGTACGCGCTGGCATGCACGGCCGTCGAGCTGTTGCTCGGCGCACCACCCTTCTCATCCGAGACGTGGATGGCACTGGTCGACGAGCATCTCAACAAGCCCGTGCCGAGCTTCTCCCGCAAATTCGGGTGGGTGCCACGCCTCTTCGACTCGGTGATGGGCCGGGCGTTGGCGAAGATCCCGGACAGCCGCTACGACTCGTGCTCGGAGTTCGTCGCGCAACTCACCCGCGCGCTGCGGTGACGGGAGGAACTACGGCGTCTCGGCGGGCTGCACGACACGCCCGGTTTCGGAATCCCAGACACCCGAGCGCTCCAGCAGCCGGACGAAGTCCGCGATCGACAGCGTCTCACCGCGGCGCGACGGGTCGATGCTGGCTGCAAGCAGCCGGCGCGCCGACTCGTTACCGCTGCCCGCCCACTCTGCAAAAGCGTTCCGAGATGTCTTGCGGCGCTGGGCGAATGCGATGTCGATCAGGTTGAACACCTGCTGGCGGAACGCGGCGTCGGTCGGCCACGGCGAGGTCTCGTACCGGTCGATCCGGACCAACCCGGAGTACACCCGCGGAATGGGCCAGAACACCGTCGGCGACACCATGCCGTGCCTGCGAACCTTGCCGTAGAACCTGATCTTGGCGCTGGGCACGCCGTAGTCCTTGCCGCCCGGTTCCGCGGCGAGCCGCTCGGCGACCTCGGCCTGGACCATCACCATGATCGTGCGGATCGTCGGGAACTCGGCGAGCAGATGAAGCAGAGCCGGGACCGCGACGTTGTACGGCAGGTTGGCGACCAGGGCGGTCGGCTGGTCCGGCAGATCGCCGGGCATGAGCTCGAGCACGTCGCGATGCAGCACGCTGAGGCGGTTGATCTCGCTGTGTGAGTGCTCGGCGACGGTATGCGGCAGCTGGCCTGCGAGGATCGGGTCGATCTCAACGGCGGTCACGCGCGAGCCGCGATCCAGCAGCGCCAGCGTCAGTGAGCCGAGGCCAGGTCCGATCTCGAGGACGTGGTCATTGCGGTTGATTCCAGACGCCGAAACCACACGGCGCACGGTATTTGCGTCGTGAACAAAGTTCTGGCCGAACGATTTACGCGGGCGGAAATCCAGCTCTTTGGCGAGGTGCCGGATTTCGGTACGGCCCAGCAGTCTGATGGTCAGGACGCCCCCACTCTCCCGCTACATACGGGCCACGCACCCCAACCTTGACGGGCCCGAGTGACCTCAGCAATCGCGATCTGCTCTTCACGTGTTGCCAAATCTGCCCTCACAGCATACCTCAGACCACCGTTCCGCTCCCAGGTATTTTGATCAAATTGCACGCCGCCGTAGAAACCGTTACCGGTGTTGATCGCCCAGTTGCCACCCGCTTCACATCCGGCGAGGGCGTCCCATGTGCCGCCATTACTCACAGGAGGCACTTCCGTCCCAGGTTTGCTACCGACCCGCAGCACCCCGTCGACAGCCGGGGTGATGATGACATTGGCTACTGGCAGCCTTCCGGTTTCCGCCCCGTTGACCTTCGCGATGGCAAACGTGACGTCCTGAACGCCGGGCGTTCCGGGATTGTCCACGACCTGACGACTCATATTCATCGTCGGATCGTCGACACGCTTGTTGTTCGGCGGCAGCGGCACCCGCTGGGTGACCTTCTCGATCCGGATGCGGGTGACCTGGATCTGCATTCCCTCGACAACCGGCGCCGTAGCCGCGGGCACCACCGTGTCGCTCTGGTCGAGCGGAGCGCCCGCTGCGGCAAGCAGGCCGGCAACGTTTGCGGCGGCCAGATGCACGCTGGTGACGACGCCACCGTCATTGATCTGCACGTTCTTGGGGCTGACCACGGGCAGCGACATGCCGCCCAGCGGCACGCGGCTGCCGCGGGACGCCGCCGCGGGTGCCGTGTCGGTCATCGACAGCTGCGAGAGCGCCTCGTCGACCGTGGACGCCGTGGTCCACACCTCGCGGCTGCCCTGGCCGTCCAGGGATATCTGCAACGGGCGGCTGCGCCGCAGCACGATGGTGTCGGACTGGTGCACCGCCTGGTCGCCCGCCGGATAGAGATCGTCGCGGTCGCCGACGGTGTAGCCGTTCTCCGCGACGACGTCGATGACCCTCGATTTCATCGTCGAGACGGTCATCTGGGCGCCGTCAACGGTCAGCGTGACGGTCTTGTGGGCTGCGACGGCCACACCACCGGCGAACGTCAGTGTCAGCAACAATGCGAACACCAGCCCCCGCAGGTAGGGCGATCGCGACTCGTGGAGCTTGTCTAATGCATTCAAAATGTGTGGTTATCCCCGACTTAGGCCCCGGTCAACTTCAGTGCCCCCGCGCTCGATCACAGGACGATAACGAACTGGCCTAGCAACGGCAACTCCCGTCAACGTTCACTGCATGTTCACAGAAATGCCATAGACCCGGCCGGCGGTCGCCGTGGTCTCCCGGGCCAGGTCGGCCGCAGGCCGGTCGACGATATCGGACAGCGCCCGCACCGTGTACGGCAGGCAGTACGGCTCGTTCGGCGCGCCGCGGTAGGGATGCGGGGTCAAGAACGGCGCGTCGGTCTCCACCAGCAGCTGCCCAGGGGGGATCAGCGTGGCCGCCTCGTGCAGCGCGCGGGCGTTGCGGAAGCTGACGGAGCCCGACAGGCTCAGCACCCAACCGGCGTCGACGCACGTCCGCGCCATCTGCGCGTCCGACGAGAAGCAGTGGAAGATCACCGTCGCAGGCGCGCCCTCTGCGCGCAGCACGTCAAGCACATCGGCGTCGGCATCGCGGTTGTGGATCATCAACGGCTTGCCCGTCCGCTTGGCCAGGTCGATGTGCCAGGCGAAGGCCTCGCGCTGCTCGGCAGGCGTGGCGCAGCCCTCCAGCCGGCCCGGCCAGTAGCCGTCCATCCCGGTCTCCCCGATCGCCACCACGCGCGGATGCTCCGCGAGCCGCCCGATCACGGTCTTGGCTTCGTCGGTGAGCGCGTTGGCCCGTGTCGGGTGCAGCGCGACTGCCGCGTACACGCGCGGATCCCAGTCGGCGGCCTCGGTGACCCAGCGCGCCGAGTCCAGGTCGTCGGCGATGGTGACGACGGCCTGCACGCCGACGTCCGCGGCGCGGTCGACGATGGCACGCACGTCGTCGGCGTCCTCGGCACCGCAGGCATCGAGGTGGGCGTGCGCGTCGACCAACGGATTCAACGGCTCCGGCGCGGGCGGCGCCGGACGGTTGCGACTCACCGCAACACCATAAGCTGAGCTCAAATGAGCGAGCCGTACTACATAACAACAGCGATCGCCTACCCCAACGGCGACCCGCACATCGGGCATGCCTACGAATACATCGCCACCGACGCGGTCGCGCGGTTCAGGCGACTCGACGGGTACGACGTGCGATACCTCACCGGCACCGACGTCCACGGGCTGAAGATGGCGGAGACGGCCTCGGCGCAGGGCGTCCCGACCGCGGAGCTCGCGCGACGCAACTCCGACGTGTTCCAGCGGCTGCAGGACAAGCTGAACATCTCCTACGACCGGTTCATCCGCACGTCCGACGACGACCACTACGAGGCGTCCAAGGAGATCTGGCGCCGGATGAACGAGACCGGCGACATCTACCTCGACGCGTACAAGGGTTGGTACTCCATTCGCGACGAACGCTTCTTCACCGAGGGCGAGACGACGGTCGGCGCCGACGGGGTGCGCATCGCGACCGAGACGGGCGCACCGGTGACGTGGACCGAGGAGCAGACCTACTTCTTCCGGCTGTCGGCCTACGCCGACAAGCTGCTGGCCCACTACGAGGCCCATCCCGAGTTCATCGGGCCGGACGTCCGGCGAAACGAGGTCGTCAGCTTCGTCTCCGGCGGGCTGCGCGACCTGTCGATCTCCCGTACGACGTTCGACTGGGGTGTGCCGGTGCCCGACCATCCCGATCACGTGATGTACGTGTGGGTGGACGCGCTGACGAACTACCTCACCGGCGTCGGCTTTCCCGACACGTCCTCGGAGCTGTTCCAGCGGTTCTGGCCCGCCGATCTGCACATGATCGGCAAGGACATCAACCGGTTCCACACCGTGTACTGGCCCGCGTTCCTGATGTCGGCGGGAATCGAGTTGCCGCGCAGGGTCTTTGTGCACGGCTTCGTCCTCAACCGTGGCGAGAAGATGAGCAAGTCGGTGGGCAACGTCGTCGACCCCGTGAACCTCGTCGACACCTTCGGTGTGGACCCGGTGCGCTATTTCTTCCTGCGCGAGGTGCCGTTCGGACAGGACGGCAGCTACAGCGAGGACGCGATCATCACCCGCATCAACGCCGACCTCGCCAACGAGTTGGGCAACCTGGCGCAACGCTCGCTGTCGATGGTGGCCAAGAACCTCGACGGAATCGTCCCCGAGCCAGGGGAATTCACCGACGACGACCGTGCCCTACTCGCTCGCGCAGGCGACGAGTTGCTGTCGACGGTGCGCAGGCATTTCGACGTGCCCGCGATGAACAACGCTCTGGAAGCCATCTGGCTGGTGCTCGGGGAGGCCAACCGCTACTTCTCGGCTCAGGAGCCGTGGGTGCTGCGCAAGTCCGAGTCATCCGAAGATCAGGTGCGGTTCCGCACGGTGCTGTACACGACGCTCGAGGTGGTCCGCGTCGCGGCGCTGCTGTCGCAGCCGGTGATGCCCGAGTCGTCGGGCAAGCTGCTGGACCAGCTCGGCCAGCCCGACGACCAGCGGACCTTCGCCGCGATCGGCACCCGGCTGGCGCCGGGCACCGCGCTGCCCGCCCCGGTCGGAGTGTTCCCCCGCTACCAGGTGGAGTGAAGCCTGTTCGCCCACTTAGCGAATCGGTGATGACGTCGTCGCGTCCAGCAGGACCGAAGTGACGTCGACGATGTCATGACGATCGAAGCCCGCCATGTCCTCCGCGAACGCAGCGCTGGCCATGTATTCGATCTCGACCGTTGCCGGGTCGGCGCCGTCCTCGTATGAGACGAGGGCGAACAACCTGTTTTCGCCGCTGTCAATCGACGTCCAGATGCCCCGCGTTTCGACCCCGAACGCTTCGAGGCTGCCGATGTGGCGGGCCCAGTGAAGCGCGGCGTATCTGTCAAGAGCCTCGGCGGAACGCAGGGTGTATATCCTCAGTTGAAACACGATCTCTGTTGCCTTTCAGACCAGAAGCGTGACGCACAACAATGCCACCGCGAGGCCTTGCAGGACCGCCCTGGCGGTGATGATGCGATCCCAATTGTGTTGCAACACACGGACATTTGCTGGAACGTCACCACTGTCCGCTGCCGCGGCGAGCTGCCTGTTGATCGGCGCGCTCACTTTCAGGTACAGCGCGATCCAAACCAGAAGTAGGACCACGGCCGTGACGGCAAGGATGGCCACGGCCCATTGCGCCGCTATCCCGGCGATCGCGGCGCACGTGCCCGCCGCGATGATCCCGAGCGCCCCGGGTATCGGCATACGCCTATCGGCGTAACGATGCACGTTGCCCATGACGGTGGTGAGCGAGCGGTCGTCGGCACGGGCAAGCGCCGGGCGCTGCACAAGCGCGCAGAAGACGTCGGTGCCGTACACGACGCCGGTACTCAAAACCGCGATAAGGGCCGCTATCCGGATGGCGTCGGTCATGCTTCGCCTCCGGTGCCGCCGGCGCCCAGCGCGCCCATCTGCTGCAGCAGCTGCAAGGTATTCAGTTCGTCCCAGTGCTCGACGAACATCCCGTCCTGCACTCGCCAGATGTCGATCGAGCGCATCTCGACTGCTCGGCCAGTGGCCGGAATCCCCATGAATTCGGCTGCGTGGGTCCCCCGGTATACGAAGCGGCCGACCACCCGGTCACCGGAGACCACCAGGTCCTCCATCGTGGCCGTCAGATCGGGCAGTGCGTGAAAGAACCCTGCCCAGAACTGCCGGTTGGCTTCGCGCCCATCGGCGACGAACGCGTTGTGATTTCGGTAGTCGGGCGCCACGAAACGATCCACCAGATCGGGGTTTCGCTCGTTGAGCATCGCCAGGTACGCGTCGGTGAGGTCATGCGCTGATTCAGTCACGTCAAACTCCTATCGGATTCAGGTGTTAGCAACGCTAACCCCAAGCCGACCGGCTGTCAATAGCACTGCTATAAATGCTAGCGATGCTAGAATCAAGTATGACCATCGAGGAGCGTCGTGAACGAGACCGCGCTGCGCGTCGCCAACTCATCGTCATCACCGCGCGTCGAATTGCCGAGGCCGAGGGATGGGATGCGGTCACCACACGTCGTCTGTCCGCCGAGATCGAGTACAGCCAACCGGTTCTCTACAAGCACTTCTCGAGCATGGATGCGATCGCTAGGAGCATCGCGATCGACGGGTTCCGAGAACTCGCTGATTCGCTATCCAACGCAAAGAGCAGTGCCGACGAGCCAGAGGATGCACTTCGACGAATGTCGCACGCGTACATAGACTTTGCCCGCGAGAATCCGGCAGTGTATGACGCTATGTTCACCCGCACCACGACGCTGAACTTCGCGGCCTCGGACACGCCGCCCGAACTATCAGCCGGCTTCGCAGAGTTACGGGACGCGGTCGCGGCGGTCGCGGACACCGGAGACGCGGACACGGCCACCGAAGTCCTGTGGGCGGCGCTGCACGGCTTGATCACCCTTGGCCGAAGCACGCGACTTCGTGGCGGGCACGATGCCGATCGTGTCGACCTCCTGGTCAGCCGTTTCGTCGCCGCGCGGCCGCCGGAGTGATGCGCGTCACGTGCTGTCACATCTGACGGTCCCCCGGTGTCTTGAGGGCGTACGCAAGAGAACAGGAGACATCATGACCGGCAAGCGCACACACGTCGTGGTCGTCGGCGGCGGATACGCCGGCACCACCGCGGCCAACCATCTGCGGCAACGCGACGACATCGACATCACACTGGTCAACCCTCGACCGAAATTCGTCGAGCGGATCCGGCTTCACCAGCTCGTTGCTGGCACCGGCAGCGCGACAGCCGACTACGGCACGCTGCTCGGTGAAGGCGTGCGACTGGTCGTCGACAGCGCCACCAAGATCGACACCACCACCCGCACCGTGCAGTTCGCCTCGGGTCGCAGGCCGATTCACTACGACTACGTCATCTACGCGGTCGGCAGCACCGGCACCGCACCGGCGTCCGTCCCTGGCGCAGCCGAACACGCCCATCCCATAGCGGAATTCGAGTACGCGGAGTTGCTGCGCGACACGCTCGACGGGCTGCACCCGGATGCCCCGGTGACCGTCGTCGGCGCCGGCCTCACCGGAATCGAGACGGCCTCCGAGCTGGCCGAGCAGGGCCGCAACGTCGCGCTCGTCTGCGGGGGTCAGCTGGCCCCGTCGCTGTCGAAGCCGGGACGCCGGTCGATCGCCAAGTGGTTCGCCAAGCACGGCGTCGCGGTCCTCGAGGACGACGTGGTGGCCGAGGTTCGCCGGGATGCGGTGGTCTTCACCGACGGCGCAGTGCGCCCGAGCGCGCTGACCATCTGGACGGCGGGCTTCGGTGTGCCGGAACTGGCCGCCGACAGCGGGCTGCGCACCGACGCGCAGGGCAGGCTGCTCACCGACGAGACGCTGACCAGCGTGGACGACGCGCGTGTCGTCGCCGCGGGTGACTGCGCCGCACCGTCGGGACAGCCGCTGCGGATGAGCTGCCAGGCGGCGGGACCGCTCGGCGCGCAGGCCGCCAACACCGTGCTGAGCCGCATCGCGGGCACCGAGCCCGCGGTCGTTGACCAGGCGTTCGTGGGATCCTGCATCAGCCTCGGCCGCCGCGCCGCCACGGTGCAGTTGGCCCGCAAGGACGACAGCCCGTTGAACTTCTATCTCGGCGGCAGGCTGGCCGCGATGGTGAAGGAGGCGATTTGCAAGGGCACCGTGTGGGGGCTTCGCCGTGAGGCCCGCAAGCCCGGCTCGACCTTCATCGTCAAGGGCGGCAGGCATCTCGAACGGCAGCCCGACGCGCAGGTGGTCACGAACCCGTGACACCTGACGACCCGGTTGCCGGCTCGGCCGGCGGCGAGAACGAGCATGCCGTGCGGTTCACCCATCTGCGGCCGCTCTTGTTCACGATCGTCTACGAGATCCTCGGCTCGGCAACCGAATCCGACGACGTCCTGCAGGACAGCTACCTGAGGTGGGCCGAGGTCGACCTCGCGACGGTGCGGGACACCAAGTCGTATCTGGCGCAGCTCGTGACGAGGCAGGCGCTCAACGCGTTGCGTGCGGGTGCCCGCCGTCGCGAGGACTACATCGGTCCGTGGCTGCCAGAGCCGCTGCTGCTCGACGAGCGCGACGCCTCCGCGGATGTCGTTCTGGCCGAGTCGGTTTCGATGGCGATGCTGGTGTTGCTGGAAACGCTCACTCCCGACGAGCGGGCGGTCTTCGTGCTGCGCGAGGTGTTCGGGTTCGACTACGACGAGATCGCAGGCGCGGTGGGAAAGTCCGTCGCCAACGTGCGTCAGGTCGCACACCGCGCCCGCGAGCACGTGCAAGCGCGCCGCAAGCGGTTCGAGCCAGCGGACTCGGCAAGGACCACCGAGCTGACGGAACAGTTCATGGCCGCCGCGTCGACGGGCGACGTGGACGGCTTGATGGCGATGCTGGCGCCGGACGCCACGTGGACGGCCGACAGCAACGGCAAGGCCTCCGCGGCCCGCAGGCCCGTCGTCGGCGCGCGGAAGGTGGCATCCATTCTCGCCGCTCTGTTCCGCGTGGCGGCCGAGCGCATGCCCGATGTCCGGTTCGAGACCGCCGTCTACAACAGCTCGCCCGCGATGGTGGTCTACAACGGCGACCGGTTGGAGGGCGTCTTCCTGATCGAAATCAGCGACGGCATGATCAGCAACTTCTATGCCATCCGCAACCCGGACAAGCTGGCGGGGATCTTGATCCCGAGGGCGATCAGCCGCTAGTTCTCTGTCACGCTTACCCGGTGCGGATCGAGCGGCTCGGCGAGCTGGGCAGCGCCCCCGGGGTGCTGCGGGCGGTTGCCCGCGGCTCCGCCGACAGCGGGCTCGCGCCGCCCGCCGCGCTGATCGGCGAATGGTTCGACTCGGGGGCGATCATCGCGCCGTCGGTGACCGCCGAGCCCGTCAGCCCCGTCGGCGTGTTCGACGTGCCACCGGGAGCCGCGGGCAGCTCGGCGGTTGGCGGCGGGTGGATCGGCTACCTGTCGTATCCGGACGCCGGCGCCGACGGACGACCGTTGCGCATCCCGGAGGCGGCGGGCGGTTGGACCGACTGCGTCCTGCGCCAGGACTGCGACGGGATGTGGTGGTACGAGAGCCTCTCCGGCGCACCGCTTTCGACATGGGTGGTCGACGCATTGCGAAACCCGTTGCCGCCAAGCCATTTCGACATCACCTGGGGCGAAGCCGATCGCGACGTTCACCGCCGAGGCGTGCGGGAGTGCCTGGAGGCGATCGCGGCAGGTGAGATCTATCAGGCCTGTGTGTGCACGCAGTTCACCGGCAGGCTCGACGGCGAGCCCGTCGACTTCTTCGTCGACGCCGTGGCGCGCACCTCCCCGGCCCGGGCGGCGTTCGTGACAGGGGAATGGGGTGCGGTCGCCTCGCTTTCCCCGGAGCTCTTCCTGCGGCGGACCGGTGAGGAGGTGACGTCGAGCCCGATCAAGGGCACGCTGCCCCAGACGGCCGACCCGGCGGCGCTGCGCGCATCGATCAAGGACGTCGCCGAGAACATCATGATCGTCGACCTGGTCCGCAACGACCTCAGTCGCGTCGCGGCCACCGGCACGGTGACGGTGCCGGAACTGCTCGTGGTGCGACCCGCCCCCGGTGTGTGGCATCTGGTGTCGACGGTGTCCGCGCGCGTGCCGGTCGAGGTGCCGATGGGGGCGCTGCTCGACGCGGCGTTCCCACCCGCGTCGGTCACCGGTACTCCGAAAGCCCGGGCGCGCGAGCTGCTTTCCGGCTGGGAACCGTATCAACGCGGGGTGTATTGCGGCACAGTCGGTTTGGCATCGCCAATTGCCGGATGCGAGCTCAACGTGGCGATCAGGACGGTCGAGTTCGGCGCCGACGGGTCAGCCGTTCTCGGCGTCGGCGGCGGCATCACTGCGGATTCCGATCCGGACCGCGAATGGGATGAGTGCCTGCACAAGGCGGCGCCGATCGTCGGCGCTACGCGTAGCGCCGACACCGCTCGACGAGGAGTTCGGCCAGCAGTTCCGGCTCGCTGATCATCAGGTTGTGGCAGGTGTCGACCGGTATGACGGTCTGTACGCCGCCAAGCGCCGCGATCGACCTGTGCTGTGCGGCCTGGGAGAGGGCACGGTCACGCAACGTCAGGATCCAGGTGCGTGGCACATCGTCGGGCATTCCTGAGCGGTCCACCTTCTCGACGACGACGGCGGCTCCCTCGGCGTAGAACCGCTCGATATTGAACTTGCGCTGCGAACGGTTCATGCCGTTGCAGAACGCCCACGCCGCGAGGCTGTTCGGCAAGGTGGCCACTCCGCCTTTATTGATGTAGCGGCGCGCGTACCAACCCAATGGGCCGGGAAGAGTGTCAACCACCGCCGACCCGTCCGGTGGAACGAACGCGGCGGCGAAGATCATCTCCCGCACGCGTGATGATCCGAGCCTGGCTACTATGCCGGGAACGCTGATGCCCGCCATGGAATGGCCGACGACGACGAAGTCATCGATGCCCACGCTCTGAATGTCGGACACCGCAGAATCCACCCAGCTGTCGATGGTCGCAGTCCGAAGGTCGCCGGGCTTGTCGCGCCGACCGGGAAGGTCGACCGCCAGCACGGCGATATCCGGTGCCAGCCGGTTGATTTCGTCGACAGTCGGTTCCCAGCAGTCGCCGGCGTGTTGACCGCCGTGCACTAGCACCAACCCGGGCAGTGCCATGGCGCCTCCGTGTCAGTCGCGCGAGCGCAGAACCGCATCGTAAAGCTCGCGCCGCGACGGCGCCCCCGGATACGCCGAAACCACTTGGGCGCAGGCATCCTTCACCCGCGCGCCGTCGTCGACAAGCGCATTCACCTCGGCCACCAGCGTCTCCAGATCCGCCCGCGGCTCGGCACCCGCGAGCACGACGGTGATCTCGCCGAGCACACCGTCGGCCGCCCAGTCGGCCAGCTCCGCCAACGTGCCGCGGACGATCTCCTCGTGCGTCTTCGTCAGCTCGCGACACACCACCGCGTGGCGCTCCCGGCCGAGCACGTCGACGGCGTCCCGCAGGCACGAAGCCAGCCGCCGCGGTGACTCGAAGAACACGGCGGTCCGCTGCTCTGCCGCCAGGCCCGCCAACCACGTCTTGCGAGCCGACGGCTTGCGCGGCGGGAAGCCCTCGAAACAGAACCTGTCGGCAGGCAGCCCGGACACCGCCAGCGCCGTCGTCACCGCCGACGGACCGGGCAGGCAGCTGACCGGCAGCCCGGCGTCCACACAGGCCGTCACCAGGCGGTAGCCGGGGTCGTTGATGACGGGCATGCCCGCATCGCTGACCACCAGCACCGTCGCGCCGCCCTTGATGTCGTCGACCAGCGCGGGAACCCGCGTCGCCTCGTTCTGGTCGAATAGGCTGACGACCCTGCCCGCGATCCGCACGCCGAGGCCCTGCGCCAGCGTCCTGACGCGTCGGGTGTCCTCGGCGGCCACCACATCGGCACTGCCCAACGCGCCGACCAGCCGGGCGGAGGCGTCGGCAGGCTGCCCCAGCGGGGTGGCCGCCAGCAGCAATCGACCAGAGCTCATTCCGCACAGCCTACGATCGGTCGCGTGACCGCCCCCGCTACCGAATCGCCGACGGCCGCGCGCTCGGTCCCCACGATCAGCCCGGGGCCGCTGATGCCCGTCGCCGACTTCGGGCCCGTCGACCGGCTGAACGGCTGGACGATGACGGCCGTCATCACCGCGCTGGCGGCGCTGACCCGGTTCCTCAACCTCGGCTCGCCGACGGACGCGGGCACCCCGATCTTCGACGAGAAGCACTACGCGCCGCAGGCGTGGCAGATGCTGTTCAACCACGGCGTCGAGGACAACCCCGGCTACGGGCTCGTCGTACACCCGCCGGTCGGCAAGCAGCTGATCGCGATCGGCGAGGCCATATTCGGCTACAACGGCGTGGGCTGGCGGTTCACCGGAGCGGTGTTGGGCGTGATCATGGTCGCGCTGGTGGCGCGCATCGTCCGGCGGATCAGCCGTTCGACGATGGTCGGCGCCATCGCGGGCCTGCTCCTCATCGCCGACGGCGTCAGCTTCGTCGCGGCGCGCACCGCCCTGCTCGACGGCTTCCTCGCCTTTTTCGTGGTGGCGGCGTTCGGTGCGTTGATCGTCGATCGCGACCAGATGCGGGAGCGCATGCACGCCGCGCTGCTGGAAGGCCGCATCGGCGAAACGCCGTGGGGCCCACGGCTGGGCGTGCGGTGGTGGCGCTTCGGCGCGGGCGTCCTGCTCGGATTGGCTTTCGCGACGAAGTGGTCCGGGCTGTACTTCATGTTGTTCTTCGGCGCGATGACGCTGGCGTTCGACGTCGCCGCGCGGAGCCAGTACCGGGTGCCGCGGCCGTGGATGGGCACGTTGCGGCGCGACCTGGGTCCGACGGCGTACGCGCTGGTGCTGGTTCCATTCGGGGTGTACATGGCGTCGTACGGGCCGTGGTTCGCCTCGGAGACGGCCACCAACCGCCACGAGGTGGGCCAGTCGATCGGCCCCGGCGGAGTGCTGCCCGACGCGATCCGCTCGCTGTGGCATTACACCTACGGGGTGTACCGGTTTCACGCCGGGCTGACCAACGCCGACGGCAACCACCACCCGTGGGAATCCAAGCCGTGGACGTGGCCGATGTCGCTGCGCCCGGTGCTCTATGCCATCGACCAGGAGAACGTGCCCGGCTGCGGGGCGCAGTCGTGCGTGAAGGCCGAGATGATGGTCGGCACCCCCGCGATGTGGTTCATCGCCGTGCCCGTGCTCGCCTGGGCGCTGTGGCGGGCGATCGTCAAGAGGGACTGGCGGTATGGCGCGATCCTTGTCGGCTACGGCGCCGGCTTGCTGCCGTGGTTCGCCGACATCGACCGGCAGATGTACTTCTTCTACGCGGCGGCGATGGCGCCGTTCCTCGTCATGGCCATCGCGATGATCTGCGGGGACATCCTGCATGCGCCCAATCAGAACGCCGAGCGAAGAACGCTCGGGCTGATCGCCGTCAGTTGCTATGTGGCGATAGTGATCACGAACTTCGCCTGGATGTATCCGATCCTCACCGGCCTGCCGATTTCGCAGTCGACGTGGAACCTGCAGATCTGGCTGCCCAGCTGGCGATAGAGCTACTCGAGCCCCTAGCGCCCAGATTGCATTGAGGGTCGTGATTGAAGTCCACAGCCCTGTGAGCAATCTCGTGCGTAGGCCGTCCAGAGGTCGGACCTTCCTGCCAGCATCCATCGCATGACGAATGTGTTCATCGGCAGCGAGGCGTTGGCGCACGGCACGCTCACCCGCGGACAATTGCGCTGGAATTACCGATCGATTTTCCCGAATGTCTACCTTGCCAAGGGCATTACGCCGCGGCTAGAGCACCGCATTCAAGGCGCGTCGCTGTGGTCGGGCCGCAAGGGGGTGGTCGCCGGTGTGGCCGCTGCGGCACTGCACGGCGCAAGGCCGGTCGTCGAGTGCCCGCCCGTGGAGCTGATCTGGCGACGCGGCCGGCCGCCGCAGGGAATCGTCGTACGCAACGAGCGTCTGGCATTTGACGAAATCACCTACGTCGACGGTATTGCGGTCACGACTCTCGAGCGCACGGCGCTTGACCTGGCAAGGCACCTGCCACGTGATCTGGCCGTGAGTCACCTCGACGCCCTTGCCCAAGCGAGCGGGATCAGCACGTCCGATGTCCTGCCGCTCGTCGATCGTCATTGCGGAGCACGCGGCGTGCGGCAGGCAGTCGTCGCACTCGGCCTGATGGACGGCGGCGCCTGCTCTGTCAGGGAAACCCAGCTCCGCCTGGCGCTCGTTGACGGTGGCCTCTGTGCGCCGCAGACGAGGATCATGGTGACCGATGGAGGCGCCACGGCGTTCATCGACATCGGATTCGAAGGTCCGATGGTGGGCATCGTTTGCGGCGCGCCGGTGCCGGAAATACTCGAGCGCACGGGCTGGACCATCGTTTGCGCACTGCAAACGCACACACCACAGTTCGTGGTCTACCGAGTTAGAGGCGAGATTGTGCGCCGAGGCTACTTGCGATCGGGGTTGCGTCCGCGGCGATCGGCCTAGACCGGGTCGCGGGCGGCCGGACAGGACATGCAGCGTGGCCCGCCGCGACCGGTACCCAGCTCACTGGCTTCGATGGGCAGCACTTCGATGCCGGCATCCCGCAGCCGGGTATTCGTCTCGATGTTCCGCTCGTAGGCCACGACGACGCCGGGCGCCACCGCCAGCGTGTTGTTGCCGTCGTCCCACTGCTCGCGCTCGGCGGTGACGGGATCCAGGCCCGTCGCGATCACCCGCAGCTTCTCGATACCCATCGCGGCCGCGGCGGCGTCGACGAACGGCGCCACCTCGTCGATCTTCACCCCGCCGTCGCCGTTGCGGTGAATGGTGAACGCCGATAACGAGTCGACGATGTTCGGGTACATGACGGCGGCGTCGGTGTCGACCATCGTGCACACCGTGTCCAGATGCATCTGCGCACGCTCCTGGGCGATGGGCACCGCCAGCACCGTGTGAGCGAGGTCGTCGTCGAAAAGGCTGCGCGCCAACGCCTCTGCGCCGGCGGGCGTCGTCCGCTCCCCTACGCCGACGGCTACGACGCCCGGCGCCAGCAGCAGCACGTCGCCGCCTTCGACCGGCGCGGACCGCGACTCGTAGGCCCTCCGCACGCCGAGAAAGCGCGGATGGTGGGCGTAGATCAGGTCGGTCAGCGACGTCTCGCGGATGCGGGCAGGCAGCGCCAGCGATGTGATCGCCACCCGCGGGCCGATCCAGAACGACGAGTCGCGGGTGAACAGCAGGTTCGGCAGCGGCTCGATCACGAAGTCGCCGCCGTGGTGCATCCGACGGACCAGCGACACCTCACCGCCGGCGATCGGCAGCTCGGTGAACGTCATGCCCGCCATCAGGACATGCGCCAGCCCGGCGGGCTCCAGGGTCCGTAGATACGACGAAAGCTGCTGCGCCAAGGGCAGTCCCAGACGCCGCGAGTCCACTGCCGCCGAGATGCCGTGCATGCGGGCGGCGCCGCTGGACAGCGCCTCGGTCAGCAGGTCCGACAACAGCAGCACCTCGACACCGCGTGACCGCAACACGCCGGCGAACGCGTCGTGTTCCTCCTGCGCCTTGGCGACCCACGGCAGCCCGTCGAACAGCAACGCGTCGTTGTTGCGGGGCGTGAGCCGCTGCAGCTCGGCGCCGGGGCGGTGCAGGATGACTACCCGCAGCGCCCCGACCTCGGAGTTCACCCCCAGGGTGGGCACGGACACACCTAGCACCGTAGCGCGATCGGCCACCTCAACTTAAGTTGAGGTGTATGGACATCCACGAGCTGACGCCCGGCGAGATGGCCGATCGCAGCGGCGTGGCCATCTCGGCGCTTCATTTCTACGAACGCGAGGGCCTGATCGCCAGCCGTCGCACCGCCGGCAACCAACGCCGCTATGCCCGCGAGACGCTGCGGCGGGTGGCGTTCATCAGGATGTCGCAACGGCTCGGCATTCCGCTGGCGCGCATCAGGGATGCGTTGGCGACGTTGCCCGACGACCGCGTCCCGACCAGCAAGGATTGGGGGCGGCTGTCCGCGGGCTGGCGCCAGGACCTCGACGACCGCATCGTGCACATGCAACGGCTGCGCGACAACCTCACCGGCTGCATCGGCTGCGGCTGCCTGAGCCTCAAGACGTGCGCGTTGTCCAACCCAGGCGACGTCCTCGCCGAGCAGGGCCCCGGCGCGGTGCGGCTGTGAGGAATCGAACGCCTGTGCGATAAACTGGCGGGCATGGAGCTGGCGCTTCAAAGCTCTCTCTTCGACCCGGCCGAGCGGCGTGATCTCGGCGACGGCGCGTGGGTCGAGGTGCGCTCCGGCTGGCTGACCGACGGGGACTCGCTGTTCCACGAGCTCAGCGAGGCCATCCCGTGGCGTGCCGAGCGCAGGCAGATGTATGACCGCGTGCTCGACGTGCCCCGGCTGGTCAGTTTCCACAACCTCGTCGACGAGCCTGCGCCGCATCCGCAACTCAAGCAGATGCGCAGGCGGCTCAACGACACCTACGGTGGCGAACTCGGCGAACCGTTCACCACCGCGGGCCTGTGCCTCTACCGCGACGGCGACGACAGCGTCGCCTGGCACGGCGACACGGTTGGCAGGAGCAGCACCGAAGACACCATGGTCGCGATCGTAAGCCTGGGCGCGACAAGGGTTTTCGCGCTGCGCCCGCGCGGCGGCGGCAAGTCGCTTCGACTGCAGCACCGCCATGGCGACCTGCTGGTGATGGGCGGCTCGTGCCAGCGCACGTGGGAGCACGCCATACCGAAGACGGTGAAGCCGGTCGGCCCGCGGATCAGTATCCAGTTCCGTCCGCACGACGTGCGTTGAGGCTCAACCCTTTACCGCGTTCACACCCGCGGTGAGCAGGTCCGCCGCACGCTTGGTGTCGACGGGGGCCACGGGTTGGTTGGGTATGACAAGGGGGTTGGCGGAGACGATGACGACGAACGTTCCGAATCTCGCGACATAGCTGTACAACTCGCCGGTGCGGGTACTTCCGCCGACGGCCGTCTGAACCACACGGTGGGCACCCTGAGTATGTACTCCGTCGATCTTGGGCGCCTCGACAACCTCGACCTGCCCGTGCAGCGCCGGGCTCGTGTACTGAATTTTCTGGCAGTTCGGCGGCGGTTCGTTGGCGGGAACGGGTTCCGACGTCTCCACCGCGATGACGATGAAGCGATTGCCCGCCCCCTCCGCGGTGACCGCCGACATGTTGCCCTTCACACCGGACGGCACGATGGGTTGGTCGGCGGCCTTTGCGCAGTCGGGCGGGTCGAACTTGATGTCGGCAGGCAGTTTCTGCTGCTCGAGCAGACGCGGATCGATGCCCGTCGGGGCGATCTCGCGGACCTTGAAGTCCGGGGGAAAGTCGGAGTGGACCTTGTTGATGTTCGCGATGTCGGCATGCGACAGGTCCGGCTCAGACGATTTGGCCGAGTTGCACGCGACGAGTGCACCCACACATGCGATGGCGAGCATGGCCCTCGGGTTCAGCATCGCCGCCAATGTACCCGCAGCGTCGTCGTCAGCCGCGTAACGCGGACACCGTTTTCACCAACAGTTCAGCGGCGAATTCTTGGCCGAGTGGAGGGTTCGGCGATCCGGGATCGGTCACCACGGTGACGAACACCAGATACCCGTCGAGATACGCGCTGAACGTGCTGGCCGCCGACGTCGTTTCCGTGCCGCCCTCCACGACGGTCTTCGCGTCGGTGGCCATACCGACGGTGGTGGCCCCTTCGATGGCCGGCGCGTCGAGCAGGCTGACGGTGCCGGTGGTGTTGCCCGACGTCACCGTCCATTGCCCGCATTCGGCCAGCACCGCAGGATCGACGGTGGCCGGCCCGATGATCGCGTCGTGCACGATGCCGCCGGGGCCGGACGCCGACCACCCTTTGGTCGTCGAGTCAGCGCCGGCGGGGGCGGCAAGCACTCCGCACTGCGGCGGTTCGGCGACCCAGCCAGGGCCAAGGCCCCAGAACGCGACGGGTGAGGCGGGCCCGCCGAGGTCCGCCACCTCATATCCGGGAGGCAGACCGACGCGTGCCCGCGTGATGTTGGCCGGGTTGACGTGGGCGTTCGCGCGGGAAGACGCGGTGGTCGAAGCCGCAGGAGAGGCTGGATTCTGACCGCAAGCGGCGACGGCGAACGAGATCACCAGCGCTTGCACGAGCGCGAACCGGCGCACGCCCGTTGATACCACAGAGAACGCTTTGAACCAGCTGGCAACGTTTTGCGTGTTTTGAACGATGAAACAAGGGTCGGGCTGATGAGAAACACGGAGAAACTGTCATGCGCGCAGCGTGGGCTATGGCAGGGGGGATTGCGGCGGCGGGCTTGATGCTCGCGCCTGGCGGAACGGCGACGGCGGAGCCGATTCCGCAGGGGAACGCCTATGCGACGATCGGGCAGCTGGAAGCGTCCGGCTACGACGTCAACATCGATCGGGTCGGAAGCGCCCCGCTGGACCAGTGCATCGTCACCAGCGTGCGGAACCCGCAGGACATCACGAGGACGTTCTTCGTGGATCGCGGTCGAGGCAAGGACGGCAAGCGCGACCGCGAGCTGGTGACCGTCGTGGTGCGTCGGACGATCACCGTCTCGCTCAACTGCGATACGCGAACCTGACTCAGGCTGCGGCGTCGCCGGCCTCGCTCTTAACCTCTTGCTTGGGCTTCTGCCCCGTCAGGGCGTTGACGATCTTCTTCAGCGGGCCGTCGCCGCTGGGGTGAGTCGCCGACGGCTTGTTCTCGGGTCCGAACTTGAGCGAGTCGCGTATCGCTTCGAGCGGACGCGGCGGATCCGGCTTGGTGGCTTCCGGAAGTGGATTCGTCTGCTGCTGCTGCGCCTCGCTGTTGCCCAGGTTGTCTGCGCTCAACTGATTCGTCTTCAGTTGGGTGCCACCGGTCGGCTGCTGCTGCGCAGGCGCGGTGAATGGCAGGACGCTGCCGCCAGTACCCACACCCACGTTGTCCTGGGCCGGCGCGCCCGTGACCGGGTCATAGACAGGACCACCAACCCCGAAGGGGCGGTAGACGTTCGCGGTTCCGAGTGGACGATTGTTGGGATCCCCGCTCGCCTGTGCGACGGTGTCGTCGATGCCGACCGGGATGGCGCCGAGGGTGTTGCCGATCAGTCCGATCGGATTGCCGATGGGGCTTAGCTGGAACCGCGACGGGTGCGCCCGGACTCTGATTGCGGACGTACCCGTCCTCGATCCACACCCGCAATATCGCGTCCGGAAGGGCAAGAGCTGCACTCGGAACGCCGATGGTTTCCAGCGGCATGAGGATCGGCAGACGCGGGTCCGTGATCAGGTAGTACTGCGTGTCGCCGTATTTGCCCTGATTGACGACGACGGGATTGTTGGCAATTGTCTGGTTCGGCACGTTGCCGTGCAGTTGGGCGTAGGCGGCCAGGGAGTTCCCCATCGCCAGCAGGTTGAGCGGCCGGGCCGGTGCGTCGCCGCCGAGGAGGTCGTACTGCTGCGCGACATCCACAGTGGGGTAGATAGTGGTATCGCTTGGCGAGCAGGTCGCCCCGCCACAGCTGTTCTCGGTCGGGCCGTAGAACGTGATGCCGAGGATCGGAATCGTCGTTCCCTGGAACCCGCGCCCGAGGATTCCACCGTTCGGCCGCATCGGGTTCGAGATCAGGTAGAAGGTCGTGCCATTCAAGGCCGGGTCAGGTGTTGGGTCATTGATCAACTGGTTCTTCACCAGCGATGCGACGACAGCGCTTTGGGAATACCCGACCACAATGTAGGGCGGATCTCCTGCAGTGGCGCTGGGCGCAGGAGACCCCGCTGAACTGTAAGTGGGGTTCGTACCGCACGTGACGCCGTGCGATCCGAGGCAGCTGCCAAGGTTGGAGACACCGTCGCTGACCGAGTTGTCGAACGTCGTCGAGCCGGAAACCGGGAAGAACTGCGCGGGATAAGTGACGGCATAGACGTTGTAGTTCGGCGAGGTGGGGGTCGTGTTGGTACCACCGGGATCGACGTAGTTGTTGACCACATGGTTCAAGTACGGGGTGACGTAGGTCGGGTCGTCATCGGGACCCAAGGAGTGCCCTGTTCCGCCCATGACCAGAACCGTCGCGGCCAATAGCTGAACGGCGGTCGTGACGGTCTGCGTCACCGCGAGCACGGGGACCGCGATCAGCGCGATGAAAATCATGACCAGCGAACGCGACATCGCCTTCATGTACGAAACCTTCCCCTCGCCTCGCCACCTGTCGGCGATGCAAACCCATATCGGAACTGCCACGAGACCGATGCGGCCCCCAACTCGCAGCACACGAGCATCTTGCACTACGAACGACCGAAATGGCAGCGAAACCCGTCAGGTCTTCTAACCGGGGACATAATCCCAGGTCACTGCGGCCCACCGACTGCCAATACAGTCGCCTAGGCAAACCGCTTGGGCCGTCGCCGCGACCGAAACGACACGTGCCTGGGCTTCGCGGCGATTTTCCTTCCGTGGAGCGTTTGCCGACCGTAGGCTCATGGCGCAGATTTTCAATTGACACGGGAGACTCAATGAGAACAGTGAGGGCCGGCGGTATCGCCATCCTGGCCGTCGTACTCGGCCTTGCCCTGGCGGGCTGCGGATCCAATGAGAAGAAGTCAGCGGAGACGTCCAAGCCAACCACCAGCAGCTCGACGGCAGCACCGGCTTCGACCCCGGCGGCCAAGCCCAACCTGACCATTCCCGACTACATCAAGCAACAAGGCATCACCGAAGCGCCGGTCAAGCGCGGTGATCCCGGGTCTCCCGAAATCAATCTGCCCTTCCCTCCCGGCTGGGAAGACATGGGACCTGACACTCCCCAATGGGCCTGGAGCGCAATCAAGTTCACCGGCGACCCCGCAATGGCCGCCAATCCGCCCACGATCATCGCGCTGCTGTCCAAGCTCACCGGCAACGTCGATCCGGCGAAGATCCTCGAGTACGCGCCCGGCGAGATGAAGAACCTGCCGGGTTACGAGGGCGACGGCACAGGTTCGGCAAGCACGCTCGGCGGGTTCGACGCCTGGCAGATCGGCGGCACCTACATGAAGGACGGCGTCAAACATGCAGTGGCCCAGAAGACCGTGACCATCCCCGCATCAGACGGCCTCTTCGTCCTGCAGCTCAACGCCGACGGCACCGAGGATCAGATGGGGATCCTGATGGACGCCACCGGTGTCATCGACGAGCAGACGACGATCACCCCGGCGCCGTGACCGCAGTTCAGCCCCCTACTCCCAACGAGCCGGCGCCGCCGCAGCGCGGTCAGACCCTTGAGGAGCGGGGCCGCGACATCAGCGCGGCACAGGCCGAGACCGAAGCCGAAACCTCCAAGGTGAAGCGGTATCTCAAGATGGCCAGCCCGCGGTTCCTGTGGTCGATGGCCGAGGGTTACCCGGTGGTGCTCAAGCAGTTCATCCAGTTCTGCTTGATCCTCATTTATCCGGGGTGGATATTTTTCGTCATCGTCGCCGCCGCCCTACATGCGCTGTTCTACGTGACGGTGTATCCCGTGCTGTGGCTTTTGTTCTGGCCGATGCGCGCGTATCAGATGAAGAACCACCCCGAGGAGTACGCCGAGTCGCAGCGGAAGAAGTAGCGGAACTCGGTGGGGCTTTTCAATCGGTCGGCAGGCGTCCGGGTAACCGTGACGCCTGCCGTTGTCCGTCCGCGTCAGTCGGTGACCGCCACCGTTTCCACCGATGGACCGCTCGACAAGGTCACGTCGGCGCGGCTCGAGTGGGGCTACGACAACTTCTACCGGTACCACTGGGCCGGGCGGGCGGACTCCGCTGCCGCAGCGGCCAACGACTCGCTCTGGATGGTCGGCGAGGTCGGCACCAACTACGGGGGCGAGCGCGACACCGATGACTGGGTGTGCGTGACGCGGGTCGACATACCCATCGCGACAGGCGAATTCGCGGACACATCGGCAACGTTCACCATTCCGTCGTGGGCGCCGGCCTCCTCACCGGAGGTGGCTCGCTGGTCGTGTCGGCTCGTCGTCGAACGCGACGGCCGTGACGTCGATGAGCACGGCGAGTTCCAGGTCGTCATCGGCACCGGTGACGCCGAAGCGGTCGAGGAACCGATGGAGCGCTACATGGGTGACGGCGCAACCCAACTCGACATCGTGATGCCGTCACCCGTATGGCGGGCGGGGGAACCCGTCACCGGCCACCTGGTGGTTCGCGCGCAACAGGACCTGCCGACCGCCGACATCGCCGTCTACTGGCAGCGCCACCGCGAGCACCACCCGATCGAGCGGTACCCGGCCCAAAGCGGCGCATTGGACGGCCCTCCACTGCATTTGGGCAAGAAGATCCCGATGCACGGGGGCTACGAGTTCGGCATGCCGTTCTCGTTGCCCCTGCCCGCCGACGCGGCTCCGACCGCCACGGCCGTGCACTCGTCGCTGTCGTGGTTCGTCGGTGCGCGAATCTTCTACTCGGGCTTCACCGGCCATCAGGTCGAGCGCGTCCGCCGACCGATCGTCGTCGTCAACGCGCCCTGACGGTCAGGCGCGGGAAACCGCCGACGCGTCGGCCACCTGCTCGGCCGTCGGTCGTATGCCCGTGTAGCGCTCGAACTGCTCGGCGGCCTGCAGCGCGATCACCTCACCGCCGGTGATGACCTTCACCCCCGCGGCCCGCGCTGTGGTGATCAACGGGGTTTCCGATGGAAGCGCGACCACGTCGAACACGGTGTCAGCCTTGGCGATTGCCGAATCTGCGAACGGACTCATGCTGCTCTTCGGGTCCGCCGGCCATCCCGATCGGTGTCACGTTGACGATGACGTCCGCTGTCAGTGATCCGACCTCGGGCGCATATTCGTAGCCGAGCTGTTCGGCCAACGCCGCACCCGTCTCGGTGTTGCGGGCAACGACGCACACCGTTGTGAAAGCCGCTGTCCCGGAACGCCGCACCGACAGCGGCGGCCATCCCCCCGCTGCCGTGAATCAGCACCGACTGCGCGCGATCCAGGCCGATGTTCGTCGATGAGCCGCTGCACGGCGATGTAGTCGGTGTTCGATGCGGTGAGCCGCCCGTCGTCGTTGACGATCGTGTTGACCGCGTTGATGGCTCGCGCCGAGTCCTCCACCCGGTCGACGAGCGCAATGACGTCCTGCTTGAACGGCATCGACACCGAACAGCCGCGGATGCCGAGCGCGCGCACTCCGCCGATCGCGGCGGCGATGTCCGTTGTGGTGAACGCCTTGTAGATGAAGTCCAGCCCCAGCAGGTCGTAGAGATAGTTGTGAAACCTCGTGCCGATGTTGCTCGGCCGGGCCGCCAGCGAGATACACAACCGGGTGTCCTTGCTCAGCGGCGGACGCATCAGCCGACCGCGCCCAGGACTTGTCGCGCCATAGCGTGGATTTGGCGGTAGAGGTCCCGCGAGATGGACAAGTCGCGCAGGGCGGGCACGTCGATGACGGTCGTCACCACACCGAGATCGTCACGCTGCCACTGCGCGTCGAAACGGTCCAGGATTTTGCGCATCGCGAGATTGTCGGAGAGCACCCGCGCCGAGAACCGCCGGATTCCGTCGCCGCGGGCCGCAACGGCCAAGGCGTCCATCAGAAATGAGCCGACGCCGCGTCCCTGGTAGTCGTCGCCGACGATGAAGGCCACCTCCGCGAGAGTCGGGTCGGTTTCGTCGCGGACGAAGCGAGCGTCGGCCACCACCGGACCGCCCTCGCCCTCGGTCATCACCCAGACGAAGTGGTCCTTGTAGTCGACCTCGAACAGGTAGGCCATCAACGACTTGTTCGGCGTCCTGGGCGTCTGGAATCTGCGATACAGCGTCTCGCTGGAGAACTCGATCGTGCCGTCCGATGTGCGTTCGCTGTCGCCCGGCAGCACGGGCCGCAGGTACAGCCAGCTGTCGTCGCGCATTTGAACCGGGATCGGCGTGATGAAGGCGGCCAGCCGCTGGCGAGCCGTCTGCAAGAGCTTGTCCATTATGCCCGGCACGTCGAGCATCGCGGCGAAGGCGCCTTGGCCCCCGACCCATGCCGGTCAGCGGCTCGGTGGCGACGACCGTCGCGGTGCGTGGCGCATCGCGCAGCAGCGCGATCTCGCCGACGATCAACGGAGGAGAGAATTCGAGGGCGGTTGGCACTCCGTCGCTTCCGGTGTGGGTGATCTCCACACGGCCGGAACCGATCAGCAGGAACGATTCGGCTCGTTCCCCCTGGCGCATCAGGACTCGGCCCGCCGGCGCGTTCAGCGGGCGCAGTTGCGCCGCCAGCGTCACCAGAGCATCCGGACGGCAGCCCTCGAAAATCTCGAGGGCCGCGAGTTCGTCGGCGCTGACGGCCGTCAGTCCGGGCACGCCAAGAGGCTAGCCCTCATACCCGTGAAACTGCTAGGAGATCGCGATCTGCCGACGAAATGCGATCTCCCCGCAGACTCGGCGCAGACCGCCTCAGCCCGGCGCCGAGATCTCTGTGGCCGCGGTTCGTCCGCGCAGCACCTCGCTGCCCTTGGCGGCCCAATGTGCTTGCTCGGCCGCATCGGCTCGCTCGATGGCCGCAGACGAGCACAGGATTCGCCGATCCGCCGTCTTGGCGAGGTCGGCCAGCCGCGCGGCCTCGTTGACCGCATCGCCGATCACCGTGTACTCGTAGCGGTTTTCGGCACCGATGTTGCCTGCGAACACCGCGCCCGCCGACACGCCGATGCCGAAATCGACCAGCGGCAGCTCGCGCAACTGCTCGCCGAGAGCCCGCGCCGTCGCCAACGCCGCCGATGCCGCTCCGCTGGCCTGCAACGGCGCTCCGAAGACCGCGAGCGCGGCGTCGCCCTGAAACTTGTTGATCATCCCGTCCCGTTCGTCGACGGCGCTGACGACGATCCGGAAGAAGTCGTTGAGCACCTCGGCCACTTCATCCGGCGGATGGCTGGCCGCCAGCTCCGTCGAACCCGTCAGGTCGATGAAGAGGATTGCCGCTTCTCGAACATCTCCCGACATCGATGCGCCCTCTTCGATGGCGCGGCGCGCAACGTTGGTGCCGACGTGGCGGCCGAACAGGTCGTGTACCCGCTCACGCTCGGCCAGTCCGGCGACCATCCGGTTGAATCCGCTTTGCAGCCTGCCGATTTCGGAGCGCTCGAAGACGTCCACCGCAGTGGTGAAGTGTCCTTTCTCGACCTCGGCCATTGCCTTGACGACCTCGTTGATGGGATCGGAGATAGATCTCGTTGTGAGAATCATCGTCGGAAGCCCGAGAAGCACCGCGGCGAGCGCCACCACGAGAATCGCCATCTCCACCGACGCCGTCTTCGGGATGAGCCAGCCGTGCGACCGGACGACGACAAGGGCCACGATGACGGCCGACGGCAGCGCGCTGCACAACAGCCACAGCAGGATCAGCCGCGCCAGCACACCGGGTGCGGTGATCGAGCCGCTCGGAAGCATGTGTGGCGGCGGCGAGGATCGGGCGGATGATGTTCATGGTCAGCAGAAGGCCGATGCCCGACGCCGCAGATCCACCCAGTACGACACCGATGACGGACGGCACGACGATCCCGATTCCGCCGTGGAGGTTCAGCAAGATCGAGACCGCGCCGCTGACCACCCACGTGCCGGCCAGAAGCGCCGACTGGCGAGAGAGCAGGCGTGTCAAGACTCGACGCTGACGGTCGTCCGGTTCGAGGCCGGGAATGAACCACCGCAGGGTCGGCATGATGTTCAACAGTCCGCCGACCACCACGACGACGGTTCCGACGGCGACCAGGGCCGCCGAGACGATGATGTTCCGTTGCGTGAAGTAGTTCTGTGCACCGAGAAGAGCCTCGCCGCCGAGCGGGATCACGATGGCGACGGCTGATGTCACAGACAGCAGATAGGCGCAGGCGAGCCTGCCCGCATAGTTGAACGCCAACCTGCTCATGTGAACAAGGTAGCGGTGCTTGCGTATTCAGGGAATCGGCTTGAACTCCAGGTGCAGTTCGGCCAGCCCGCGCATGATGAACGTCGGCTCGTAGGCGTAATTGCGCGCACCCGCCGGGCCGTGGTGTTCCTCGGAGATCCTGAAATCGGTCATCCGGTCCAGGATCCGGTTCAGCGAGATCTTGCCCTCGGTCCGCGCCAGTGGAGCTCCTGGACACGAGTGGACGCCGCGGATGAATGCTATCTGCTCTCGAACGTTGCGTCGGTCGGGACGGAAGGTGTCCGGGTCGTCGAACTTTCGAGCGTCCCGGTTACATGCACCTGGCAGCAGCATGACGGTGGTGCCGGCAGGCACTTCGGTTTCACCGATGGTCGTCGACGTGCGCGCCATCCGGAAGTGCGACTTCACCGGACTCTCCATCCGCAGTGTCTCCTCGAGGAAGGCCGGAATACGACCACGGTCTTCGCGCAGGTACGTCTCGTATTCAGGGTTTTCGGCGACGATGCGCATCGCTGAGCTGACCAGTTTCGTCGTCGTCTCGGTTCCCGCGGCGAACAGGAACGTCGATAGGTTCATCACGTCGTCGATGTCCGGCGTCGACCCGTCTTCGTACTTCGCCTGCGCCAGTTCGGTCAGGACGTCGCTACGCGGCTCCCGCCTGCGGTCCTCGATGTAGGCGATGGAACTTCTCGTTCAGCCATTGCAGCGGATTATGCGTGGTCGGCGCATCTTCGCCGAGTTGGCCGACGAGTTCTCCCGACGAAAACGGCACGGAACTCGTCGTGGTCCTCGGCCGGTACGCCGAGGAGGTCGGCAATGACCAAGAGCGAGAACGGCTTCGCGTAGTCCTCGAGGAATTCGCATGAGCCGCGGTCGACGAACTTATCGAGCTGTTCGCTCGGCGAGCCGCCACATGAAGTCTTCGTTTTCCTTGAGGCGCTTGGGAGTGATGAGCTTGTTCAGCAGTCCCCGAGTCCGGGTGTGCAACGGGGGATCCTGCGTGGTGATGTGCTCGCTCATCGGGACCGAACCACGATGTTCCTCGATCAGCTCGGTGACGTCGTCGCCGCCTGGGCCGAAGGGCAGCCCCGAAAACGGGCCCGCCACCGAGATGCACGACGAGAACGCGGGGTCCTTGTAGACCGCCAGCGCCTCCTCGTATCCGGTGACGGCCAGCACGTTGAACGGGGTCGCCTGTGTCACCGGGCATTTCGACCGCAGATGGTCGAAGTACGGGTACGGGTTCGGCACTAGGGCTTCGTCGGTGAAGAAGTCCACTGACTCGTAGTCGGTCACAACACACTCCTGGTCGATTCGGTCACATACGCGTCGCTGAGATCCATGATCTGGTCGAGGTTGACGACCGCGTCGAGGCGGCCGAACGCGTCGATTGCCGTGCGACGATGGCCTGAGCGCTGCGCTCGCGCGACGGCGATGCGGGCGCCCTTCGCGGCGAGAAGCAGGGCGTGAGCGCGCCCAACACCTCGCCCCGCCCCCGTGACGACCACCACCCGGTCGTCAAAACTCAATTCCGTCAACGTATTTCCTACGCGGGATCGAAGAGCACCGGTAGCGACGTCGGCGAGCGGAACACCATGCCACGGATGTGCGGGTCGTCGCCGTCCGGATCCAGCCGCAGATTGGGCAGCCGGTCCAGCAGAAGATTGACCGCGGTGCGCATCTCGAGTCGCGCCAGGTGCATGCCGAGACAGACGTGCACACCGTGTCCCCAGCTGATGGGGACCTTGGCCTGCCGGAAGATGTCGAAGCGGTCCGGATCGGGGTACCTGTCCTCCTGCCGGTTGGCCGCGCCGAGCATCGGCATCACCGACGAGCCGTGCGGAATCGGCACTCCGGACAAGCTCGGTGTCACGCGTGGCGACCCGGTGATGTTCAACAGCGGCGCATCCCACCGCACCGCCTCCTCGATCGCCTGTGGAATCAGGGAGCGGTCGGCGCGGATCGCCTCGAGTTGGTCGACGTTGGTCAACAGGCCGAACAACAGGTTGCCAAGCGACCGGTACGTCGTCTCCACTCCTGCGGGCAGCAGCAACCGGATGAACGAGTAGATGTCCTCGTCGGCGAGCTTGTGCCCGTCGATCTCGGCGGCCGCGAGGCTGCTGATCAGGTCCTCGCGCGGTTCGGCCCGACGGGCCTGCAGGATCGGGTTGAAGTAGTCCACCAGCGCCTGCGACGCCGCCTTGCCCCGTTCCGGGTTGACGGTGAAGCTCAGCATCGAGATCGACCAGCGCTGGAATTGCGGGAAGTCCTCCTCCGGCAGGCCGAGCAGCGCGGCGATGATGCGCGTCGGATAGGGAAAGGTGAACGTCTTGACCAAGTCCGCCTTGCCGTTTGGGGCGAACTGGTCGATCAGCTCATTGCCGATGCGCCCGACGATCTCGTCCTCCCAGCGCGCGAGCGCCTTCTGGGTGAACGCCTTCGTCACCAGCGACCGGAGCCTGCCGTGCACGGGCTCGTCCATGCCCAGCATCACCCCGTGGCCGAGCACGTCTCCGAAGATCTGGATCACGACGTTGGACGAGAACGTCTCGTTGTCGCGCAACATCTGCTGGATGTCCTCGTGCCGGTACACGATGAAGACGGGCTTGCCCTCCTCGCCTGGCATCGCGGACATGTCGATCCGCTGGATCGGCGTCTCATGGCGCTGTTTGGCCAACTCCGGGTAGGGATCGCGGACGTTGCCCGAAACGACGTCGTCGAACGCCCCGAAGTCCTCGAGGTCGTCGAACAGATCTGACATTGGAACTCCTACTGCTGTCTGCTCTGTTCCTCGCGCAAGCGCTCGTCACTGGGCCGGGTAGGCCACCGATTTCACTTCCGTGTACTGGTCGAAGCCGCAGAGCCCGTTCTGCCGTCCGACGCCGCTGTCCTTGTAGCCGCCGAACGGTGTGTCGGCGCCGTAGCCCGCGGTGCCGTTCAGGCCGATGAAGCCCGCGCGCAGCCGCTTGGCCACTGCGAGAGCATGATCCAGCGTTCCCGCCATCACGTTGCCTGCGAGGCCGTACGCGCTGTCATTCGCGATCCGCACGGCGTCGTCTTCGTCGTCGAACGGGATGACGACGAGCACCGGCCCGAAGATCTCCTCCTGGGCGATGGTCATCGAGTTGTCGACGTCGACGAAAAGCGTTGGCTTGACGAAGTATCCCTTGTCCAGCCCCTCGGGTGCCTCGGCGCCGCCGACGAGCATCCTGGCGCCCTCGTCGACGCCCTTCTCGATGTAGCCGCGGATCCGGCTGCGCTGCCTGTCGGAGATGACCGGGACCGCACAGCGTTGCGGGATCCTGCGGGTCGCCGGGCGCGACGCCCTCGTAGATTCCCTTGAGGATCTCGACGCCCTCGTCGTAGCGCGACCGCGGCAACAGCATCCGGGTCGGCATCGCGCAGCCCTGGCCCGCATGCATGCAGGGCGCGATGCCCATCATGCAGCCCATCGCGAAGTCGGCGTCTTCCAGCACGATGGTCGCCGACTTGCCGCCCAGTTCGAGGAAGAGGCGCTTCATCGTCGCCGCGCCCTTTTCCATGATCCGCTTGCCGACGACCGTCGATCCGGTGAAGGAGATCAGGTCGACCTTCGGCGACAGCGTGAGCTCCTCGCCGACGAAGTGGTCCGACGCGGTGACGACGTTCACGACACCCGCTGGGATGTCGGTCTTCTCGGCGATCAACCTGCCAAGTCGGGTGGCGTTGTACGGAGTGTTGGGTGCAGGCTTGAGCACGACGGTGTTGCCCGTCGCCAGCGCCTGGCCGATCTTCTGGATCGAGACCTCGAACGGGAAGTTCCACGGCACGATCGCGCCGACGACGCCGACGGGTTCGCGCCAGACCACGCGGGTGGTGTTGACGCCCGTGAGGGAAACCATCGCGTCGCCAAGCGACGTCTCCCATGGGTATTCGTCGATCAGCTTCGCCGGATAGCGCAGCGCGTCGGCCAGCGGGGCGTCGAGCTGGGGCCCGTGTGTCACCGCGCGTGGGCAGCCGACTTCGAGGATGAGTTCCTCGCGCAGCTCCTCCTGCTCGGCCTCGATCGCGTCCTGCAGTTGCAGCAGGCACTTCTGACGGAACGCGTGGTTGGTGCGTCCAGTCCGTCTCGTCGAACGCGCGCCGCGCCGCGTCGATGGCCCGGTGCATGTCCTCTTTCGACGCGTCGGCGACCTCACCCAGCGGCTCTTCGGTGGCCGGGTTGATGTTGGTGAAGGTGCCGGCGGACGCCGTCGACGAGCTTCCCGTCGATCATCATCTTCGGCTCGAAAGTCACCTTTGGCGTGTCAGCCATCGTTCTCACTCTCCTGCTGTGGCGATTGCTTGGCTGCGGGCGAGAACCGCATCGCCAGCGACGCTAACCGAGCCACGACCGGCTGCGGAAGCACCTTGGCGGTGAACACCATCGCCCGTTGCGCAGTCGTCAGCGGGTAAGCCCCGCCCCGCATCGCGCCCTGTCGGGGGATGCCCAGCACCAGTCGCGACATGTGGTGCATTCCAGAGGGCGGCAGCAATCTGTTGGACGCCAACATCATCGAGGCGTCGGGGCCAACCCCGTGGCGGCGGAAGGCCGCGCGGTCGGCCAGCGCCTTCACCAGGCCGTCGGTGAACCGCTCCGGTGACCGGGCGAACTTGATCGCGAACCGGCCGCGGCTGTTCATCGTCTGGTGCAGTCGTGCGTAGGGCCCGTCGAAGTCACGGTCGTCGGTGGTGCCCGCATCGGTGATGATGTCGGTGTCGTAGGTACCGGTGATCAGGATCGTCACGCCGAGTCCGAACGGGGCGATCTCGGCGGCCAACGATTCGCCCCAGCGTTCCATGGCGCCCTTGCTGGCCGAGTACGGTGCGGTCCCCGGCTGCCCGCGGACCCCGGCCGTGCTGCACACCAGCACGATCCGGCCCTGTCCCGCCGCCCGCATCGACGGCAGCAACGCCTTGGTCAGTGCGACCGGGCCCATCACGTGGGTGGCGAACATGCGCTGCCACAGGTCGATGTCCGCCTCCTCCACCATGCCCGCGGCAGAGATCCCGGCGTTGTGCACGAGCGCGTAGGGCGCGCCGACGCGCTCTTCGATTGCCTTGGCGGCGGCCGAGATCGACGCGGCGTCCATCAGGTCGAGCTGGACGCCGATGAGCCGGTCGTCGTCTTCGCTCGCGCCTGTCGCCTCGCGCAGCAGCGGCATTCCCCTGTCGGGCGTGCGCATGGCGGCGACCACCTGCCAGCCCTCCCGGTACAGCCGCACGGCCGAGGCGAGCCCCAGACCGCGGGCCGCGCCGGTGATGACGACGCTGCGAAGTTCAGTCATTCGCGTTCTCTGGCGCGCAGGCACCTTCGCCCGGCGG
Source organism: uncultured Actinomycetota bacterium (assembly GCA_963813275.1). GTDB lineage: Bacteria > Actinomycetota > Actinomycetes > Mycobacteriales > Mycobacteriaceae > Mycobacterium. Next base: position 3,983,108 of record CAWEYH010000014.1, read on the forward strand.
TGGCGGTTGGACGTCCGGACGACCGTTCGGCAGACCGTACTGCCAGGTGGACCACTTGCCAACCGAGTACGGCCCCTCGGCACCGGCCTTCTCGTAATACCCTTGCGGGTCAAAGACTTTGGCCTCGGGATAGGGCCACGGGCATGCTACCGATGTGGCCAACCCACTGGCCTTGATCGCCCAGAACCACCCGCCGTAGGCGAAGTACGACACGTTGATGATCACGAACATCACCAGGAACGTGCCGAGTACCGGCTTCTTCGGGAACAGCTTCGCCTTCGCAGCGAGCTTCTCCGCGACCGACTTCCCCGTGTCGTCGCGGTAGACGAGGATGGCCGCCGGGATCATCACGAAAGTCACCGACAGCGACTCCCAGATCAGCGGGAACTGGAAGGTGCTGCCAGCGAACAACGTTCCGAATGGAATCGTCTGCGAATAGATGTACAGCCCCGTGCGCACCAAGCTGGTCTCCAGAATGGCGTCGAAGATGAAGCCGATCACCAGCACGAGTGCACCCAGGCTGATCAGCGGGTGCCGGGTGACGAACGCTTCCGGACCGCGGTTGGCCTGCATCTTGCGAAGAATCCAGATCGCCGGGAAGTACGGGCCGAAGTAGAACGTCACGTATCCGAACACGATGAAGGGTTCGACGGTCGGCGACATCATGATCAGGTACCAGGACTCCGGCCAGTGCAACAACATCGGGTTGTAGACCGCATATGGCGACCAGTTCATGATCGGGTCCTGCCACACGATGAGCGTGGTGCACAGGACCATCATCAGCACCGGGCTGCCGGGGTTTCGCCGCCAGCCACGGATGAAGACGATGGTCAGCACCACGACCATGATCGCGGCGCCGACCTGCGGGATGATCTGCCAGTGGTCGAATCCCGTCAGGAACGGAACCGGCCGGGGCCGGCCCTCGACGTTCGGATTGGCCACGCGCGGGTCGACGGCCGTGCGCCCGACGGCGGCGAACAACCCGAGGAAGGCGAGCCACGCAATCAGAGAAACCCAACGGCCCCAGTTCGGGCCGGTGCGCGCCGGACCCGGTGACATCGGCCTGCGTATCGGGTGGTGGTGGTGTGGATTCTCGAGTCGTCATCGATCAGCCTTCCTCTCCGAAGCGATCCACGAGGTGCGAGTTGACACCGTCGGCGTCGAGCGTCCTGGCCACCAGATAGCCAGAGCCCATCCATGCGCGGCGGGTCCATTTACCAAGGGACACACGGGTTCCGGGCGCACCGGAGGCTGCGGGCATCATCTTGACCCGTTCCAGTGCTTCCTTCACTCCTCGCGGGCTCAGCGGGTGGGCGTCGGTGAAGGCGCGCACCAGGGTGGCGGCGACGTCACCGTTGACCACCGGCACGCAGAACTCGGGGCGACTGCCGTTGTACTTCGCCGCGTAGCGGTCCAGGAAGTCCTGTCCGATCGCATTGCCCTCGTCGTACTGGTCGACCCCGATCCAGCCCATGAACGCGTTCCACATGATCGGGTTCACCCACGCGTTCTGGAACGCGGTCGTGGTGAAGCGCGGCGGGTCCCAGTCGACCGCCTCGAGTGCCGGGTTGATGAAAACGATGCCGAAGCCGAAGCCGAGGTGCACGATCGCCTCGGCCTTGGCCTCGTGCAGGGTGCGCACCGCTTCGTTGATGTCTTGGGCGGTCTGGGCGATCGGCGCCTCTGCCACGATTCGAATACCTTTGCGGCGACAGGCATTCCGGAGGTTCTTGACGTAACTCTCGCCGATCAGGTTCTGCTCGACCAGCACGCCGATCTCGGTAAGGCCACGCTTGGCCACCAGGTCGGCGATGAAGATGGGTTCGTCGGTCATCGAGCCCTGCGGAAACGCGAACGTCCACTCGCCCAGCCAGTCGTCGGTTCCGGTGACGCTGATCCCGGGCACCTTGAAACGCTCCTCGATCGCCTCGCGCGTCGGCACGCAGTTGTCGGTGATGTGGGGCCCGAACACCACCAGGCAGCCCTCGTCCACGAGTTCGCCGTACGCATCGATCACCGCCTTCACCGAGCCCTTGGGGAGTCCCTCGACCTCGCGATAGATCATCTGCACCGGCCGATCCATCAGGCCCTGCTCGACCGCCTCCTCGAAGACGAGGTCAAAGCACTGAGTGAAGGACGCCTGCAGTTCCTCCGGGAAGCCCGGCGGCAGGGTGAAATCCATCAGGTAGCCGACCTTGATCGGTTCCGCGGTGCTCTCGTACGACATGCAACCTCCGTTGGTGGGCAGCGAGTCAGTCGGTGGGTGTCTGTTCGGGCAGGTACACGTCGATCATTTCGACGAGACCCCTGGTCACCGTCGAGTCGTCGGTCAGCGGTCCCGCGATCGCGGCACGGGCGGCGTCGCGCGGGCTGAGTCCCTCGGCGATCAACTGGCCCGCCGCGATCAGCACGCGCGTCGACGCCACCTCACGCAATCCGCCCGTCTCCAGCCGCCGGATCGCCTGGCCGAGCCGGACGAGATCTGCCGCCCGATCGTGGCCGATGCCCGCCTCGTTGACGAGGATCTTCTCTTCCACATCCGGCGGGGGGAAACCGAAATCGATGGCGATCATCCGCTGGCGCGTCGAGTCTTTGAGGTCTTTCAGCACGCTCTGATAGCCGGGGTTGTAGGAGACCACGAGGCAGAAGCCGGGCGCCGCGTCGAGGGTCAGCCCAAGCCGCTCGATCGGAAGCTGCCGCCGGTGGTCGGCCAGTGGATGCAACACCACCGTGGTGTCCTGGCGAGCCTCCACGACCTCATCGAGATAGCAGATCGCGCCGTCGCGCACCGCACGGGTCAACGGGCCGTCGACCCATTCGGTGTCACCGCTCCGCAGCAGGAAGCGGCCGACAAGGTCGGCGGTGGTCAGGTCGTCATGGCAGGAAACGGTGATCAGCGAACGGTCTAGATCGTGCGCCATCGCCTCGACGAACCGCGTCTTGCCACAACCCGTCGGGCCCTTCAGCACGACGGACAACCCCTGCCGGTAGGCGGCCTTGAACACCTGCTCCTCGTTGGCCACGGGCACGTAGTAGGGGCGCGGCGGCTTTACCGGCATCGTTTCCTCTCTCGCCATCCGTGTCAGCACCCTAGCGCGGAACAGATGTTTGGTTCAAGATCCCGTTCATCAGGCCACCCTGCGCCGCAGGTCCGCGCTGCGCAGCGCGGCGCGGAAAAGCGGACCGATCACATCGGCGAGTTGTCGCGGCTTCGGAATCGAGGCGTGCGCGGCACTGCCGAACACACGCCGGAGCTCTCCGGCGTCGGTGGCGGCGCCGATCGTCAGGCACAGGCATCCGATTCCCTGGCGCCGCGCCTCGCCCAGCGCGCGGTGCACATCCGCGGCGCCGTAGACACGTTCGTAGCCGTGGTCGTAGGCCAACCCGTCGGACAGCACGACGAGCAGGCGTCGCGATGTGCCCGCCTCTTCGGTGATCACCGCGGTGCCATGACGAATGGCGGCCCCCAGCCGCGAGTACGCGCCAGGGGTGAGGCTGCCGAGACGCTGCATCACCAGCGCATCCAGGCCGTCGCCGAAGCGCTTGACGGGAAGCATGTGTACGGCGGACCGGCCCTGCGACTGGAAGGCGTACAGCGCCACGCGATCGCCGAGTTCGTGCAGCGCGACGGTGAGCGCGGCGGCCGCCGCGCGTTGTTGTTCGTGCACGGTCTGACCGAAAGTGCCTGCCTCCGCGACTGATCCGGAGACATCGAGCAGCACCAGCACGGCGAGGTCGCGCCGACGGCGCAGGCTGTCCACGTACACGGCCTCATCCGGGGCCGACCCCGCGATCGTCTCGACCCGCGCTTCGACGGCGGCGTCGACGTCGATGTCGTCGCCCTGCGTCTGGCGGTGCGTGCGATCCAGGCCGATGCCGAGCCGGGTCAACGGCCGTCGCAGCGAGTGGACATCGGGCCGCGCCAGCGGGTGGCCGTTACCGCGCGGCGGGTCGATCTCGTGCACGGTGCACCAGTCGTGGCGGTAGCGCCTGCGGTGCACATCCCACTCCTGGTACTTCCTGCCTTCCCCGTCGCCGGCGTCCTCGGAGTCCTCGCTGCGAGCCACCGTCGTGGATGTCACCACCCCGGCGCCGCGAATTCCCTTGTGCGACCGATGCGTCGGCGTATCCGCTCCCGGCGGGCCGCTGCCGTTGAGCTGGCGGACCCTGCGCATCATGCGCTGCAACAGCTTCCCCAAAGCGCCGCCACCACCGACGGGGCTGGTGAACGGATCCACGGCATCGGCGTCGTCGACGTCGTCGGCGTCGTCGAGTTCGGACAGCTCCTTGTGCGACTTGCGTCGAGGGTCGTGGACCCCTGCTGCGTCCGACGGCTGCGCGCCTGGGTGGCAGGCCAGTAGGTTGCGCGGCTTGATCACGCCGAAGCACGCAGGCGGATCGGCGACCTTGTTGGTTGCGGCCACGGCCAGTGACGCAGCAGGAGAATCGGCACGGGAGGCGGGGCCGAAGTCGATCAGTGTCCGTACCGGATACGGCAGCAGATCCTCGTTCGCCGCGAGCGCGCGCTGACCTTCGATGGCCAGATACTTCTTGGCCAGAGCGGGCCGCCGAAGCAGCTTGCGCACGACGTCGGGCTCGAGACCGCCGCCTGCCAGCAGCGACGCCTGCACGGTCACCGACTCCAGCTGCCTCGCGGCGCTCTCGGCGGCATCGACGAAGATGGTGATGCCGTCCGTCCACGCCGGTTCACCCGGATCGACCGCCGCCACCGCGACGGTGCGGCCGGCCAGCGCGGACGCCACCAAACCCAGCCGCTGCGGGCCGTCGTCATCGACCGTCGTAGAGCCCGTTTGCACGGCACCTCACTTATTGACCAAATATCTGTTCCACCGTAATGTCCGCCCCCGACGGTAGTCAACGAACAGGGCGGAGCGCATGATCGACTTCGAAGGTCAGGCAGCGGTCGTCACCGGTGCCGGACGAGGGCTCGGCCGTTTGTACGCGATCGAGTTGGCGCGCCGCGGCGCATCGGTTGTCGTCAACGACCTGGGCGGCTCCATGCACGGCGACGGTGCCGACGCGAGCGTTGCCGATCAGGTCGTCGCGGAGATCACGGCCGCCGGGGGGACGGCGGTGGCATCGCATGACTCGGTCGACAGCCCCGAAGGGGGCCGGGCGATCGTCGACACGGCCGTCGAGCACTTCGGTCGGCTGGACGCGGTGGTCAGCAACGCGGGCATCTTCAACAGCATCCCGTTCGACGAACTGTCGGCCGACGATTGGCGCCGCATGCTTGGCGTTCATCTCGACGGCGGGTTCTACCTGTCGCAGCCGGCGTTTCGCGTGATGAAGAAACAGGGCTACGGCCGGTTCGTTTTCATCTCCTCGTCGGCGGGGATGTTCGGCCAGCACATGGAGGCCCATTACGCTGCCGCCAAGGCAGGCCTGGTCGGGTTGACCAACGTCATCGCCCTCGAGGGCGAACCGCATGGAATCCTCGCCAACGCCGTACTGCCGACCGGGTTCTCGCGGATGGTGACAGAAACCGTCGGCGACCCCAAAGCGCTGGAGGAAGCCGGCTTCTTCGACATGATCAAGCCGGGACTCGTCGCGCCGATGGTGGTTTACCTCGCCAGTCGCGCCTGCCAGTTCAGTCACCGAAACTATTCGGCCTTCGGTGGCCGATTCGCCCGGGTGTTCATCGGACTCGGCGAAGGGTGGCTCGCCGAGGCGAACAGCGTTCCGACGGCCGACGACATCGCGGCCCATCTCGACGAAGTGTCGGCGACGGAGCCATTCACGGTTCCGGGCGCGATCTACGAAGAGGTCTTCGGAATGTATGACCGGCTCGGCCTCAATCCCACAACACCTTGAGGTGCTGAGGGGGCCTTCAGAGTGGCCGTTGACCAAAAATCTGTTCCGGATTATCGTCGGCGCGGGCGTCTAACACAAGGAGCGGCGTGGAGATCGACCAGCTACTCACATCCACCCGTTCCTTCGCCATGTTCTCGGCGAGCCACTCGAGATCGAGCCGAACCTCGCGCTGCACGGCCGCGGCTGTGGCACGTGCGTCACCACACTCAATCTCGCGCACGAGGAAACGGCACGCGAGTTGCTCACTGTGAACCCGAAGCTGCAAGAGCTCTGCGACCGCGCGGAGATCCTCGACTGCCTGCACAGCTACGCGCGTGGCATGGACCGGCTGGACCGTGAACTGCTGCGGTCGGCATACCACGACGGTGCGATCGACGACCACGTCGGATTCGTCGGTCCTGTCGACGATTTCATCGACTGGGCGTTCGCCTATCACGCGACGCAGACCCGCCACCAGCACTATCTGATGAACCACACGGCTGAGATCGCAGGCGATGAGGCACACGCGGAGACCTACTACGTGTTCGTCGGCACCGACCGCGACCCGGCCAAGCCGTTGATCGTTTCCGGCGGCCGTTACATCGACCGGTTCGAGCGACGGGACGGCCGATGGGCCATCGCGGCGCGGGTCTGCCTGGTCGAGTGGCAGAGCGAAGCCACCTCGTTGCTGCCGCCGGAAGCGATCGACTTTCTCGATACCGTGCAAACGGTGGCCCGCGATGCGACCGACACCTCGTATGACCGTCCACTCGCCATCACGCGCACCATGACCTAGTCCATGACCTCCCTGCCCGCGGTCCGCCTACCGGCGGTTTCAGCGCGTCAGAGGACCCGGCGCACCACCCGGCTTCTGGTAGCGTTAACCAAACATTGGGTCGGGTGGGCAAAGCCGCGACGGGAGTCAGGAGCCGTGCTGGTGTTGTTGGGCGTCCTCAGATGACGCCGACGAACGCCGGGCACGCCTACGACGACGGCAGCAGGCGTACCGAAATCCTGCAGACAGCGGCATCGCTGATCGCGAGTTCGGGTCTGCGCACTTCGCTTCAGGAAATCGCCGACGCGGCAGGAATTCTCCCGGGCAGCCTCTACCACCACTTCGAGTCCAAGGAAGCGATCCTCGTCGAGCTGCTCCGGCGCTACCACGCCGACCTGGACCGCATCGCCGAGCAAGCGCAGAGCACACTGGACGACACGAGCTCCCGTTCCCCGTTCGACCGCATCGTGGATTTGAGCTCGGCGATAGCGCAATGCGCGGTGACACACGGCGCCGCCCTGCAGATGACGTTCTACGAGGGTCCCGGCCCGAATCGGGAGCTCACCTCCCTGGCCCGGCGCCGCCCATCGGCGATCTTGCAGGCGATGCTGCAGACGCTGCGCGCGGCGAGGTGGAGCGGTTACCTCAAGTCAGATGTCGACCTGCCCGTCCTGGCCGACCGCATGGTGCAGGTGATGCTTCAGGTCGGGCTCGACGTGATCCGCTACAACGCCAGCGCCGACAAGCTGTCCGAGCTGCTGTGCCGAATCCTGCTGGAGGGACTGGCCAGCGTGCCGCCCACCGATGCCGCACTCGACCGGTCGGCGGCCTTCAAGGCGGCCGACGACAGTCGTGCAATCGTGGGCCGAGGACAACGACGACGCCAACGACAAGGCTGCGCACGTCCGCGCCGTGGCCCGAGCCGAGTTCGGCCGCAAGGGCTATGAAGTGACGACGATCCGCGACATCGCGGCGGCGGCCCAGCTCGGCACCGGCACGGTGTACCGGCTGATCGGTTCGAAGGAAGAGCTGCTCGCGTCGATCATGCAGTCGTTCGGCCAGAAGGTCGCCGAGGGCTGGACGAACGTGCTGCGGTCGGATTCCTCACCGATCGAGAAGCTGGACGCGCTGAGTTGGGTCAACACCAACGTGCTGGACCGCTTCGGCGACGAGTTCCGCATTCAGCTCGCCTGGATGCGGCAGTCTCCCCCGGACACCCCGAACATCGGCTGGCTGTTCGCCAAGCGGGTGCGACAGATGAAAACGCTGTTGGCTGAGGGCATTCGGTCCGGTGAGATCGCGATCGACAGCCCGTCGAACGAGATGCTCGCGCGGTCGGTGATCGGTATCGGCTGGATTCCGGAGAACATCCTCCACGACCTGGGCACCCGGCGTTCACTCATCCACCTGCGCGACACGGCGCTGCGTGGGGTGACAACTAGCCGAGCGTGACGGGTAGCTTCGCCCATCCGCGCACGCTGGCCGTGTGCGCCTTGGCGGCGTTGTCGTAGTCGACCTCCCAGTCGGGCCACCGCTTGAGCACCTCTTCGAGCACCATCCGCGCCTGCATGCGGGCCAGCGCCGAGCCGAGGCAGAAGTGCAGCCCCTGCCCGAAGGACAGATGTGCACCGCCGCGGTGGATGTCGAAGTTGTCGGCGTCGCGGAAGTGGCGTTCGTCGCGATTCGCCGACCCGTTGAGCAGCAGCATCACCGAACCCTCGGGAATCGTCTGCCCACGGCACTCGATGTCATGGGCGACGTAGCGGGCCTGCACCGGTGAGGGCGCCTCGAAGCGCAGCACCTCCTCGATCGCGGACGGGATCAACGAGAAGTCGTCGGCCAGCGCACGACGCTGCTCGGGGTGCTCGGCGAGGAGCTGACCGGCGAAACCGATCAGCCGCGTCGTCGTCTCGTTGCCCGCGCCTGCGACCATGCTGGTGTACATCAACACCTCGGTGCGGGTGAGCCTGCGCACTTCGCCGTCGTCTTCCACCTCGGCGTTAAGCAACTGGGTCATCAGGTCGTCGGACGGATGGTCGGCCCGCCAGTCGATGTACTCGGCGAACAACTGCTGGCTGTCTTCGAAGAGGTCGGCACGCGCTCCGCTGAACTCGCCCTCCGTCAGTGTGATCGCATTGTTGCTGGTGTCGCGGATCATCTCCTGGTTGTGTTCGGGTATGCCCAGCAGGTAGCCGATCGTGCGCATCGGGATCTGCGACCCGATATCACCGATGAAGTCGAATCGGTCCGAGCCGACCAACGGTTCGAGCGCGCGCTCACAGTACTGGCGGGTCAGCGGCTCGATCGCCTCCATCCGCCGTGGCGTGAAAACCCTTGACAGCAAACGGCGATGAAGGTCGTGTATCGGCGGGTCCTCGAACAGGATGATGCCGGGCGGCAGTTCGATTCCGGCCAGGATGATGTCCATCGTGGTGCCACGACCAGACCGGTAGGTCTCCCAGTTGTGAAGTTCGCGTGCCACGTCCTCGTACCGGCTCAGCGCGAAGAAGTTGTACTTCTCGTTGAAGTACAGCGGAGCTTCGTCACGCAGCCGCTTCCACGTCGGGTACGGGTCGTCGTCGATCGCGAAATCGTAAGGGTCGTAATACACCTCGACTGCGCTCGTGCCCGTCACTGTGTCACCTCCGACATCACAACCTCTCCGACGCGCTTCAGGTAAGGCCATGCGATTTCGGGAGGCACCCCGCCGCATAGTGGTGACAGGTTGAGTATCTCGCCCGCCCGCACCCGTTCGACGGCCTCCGCGACGCTGTAGATCCGGTGCGACGTCGGATTATCGCGTAGCTCGTCGACGGTTTTGACATCGGAGAATCCCGCGGAGAAGTCGTTGCCCGGATTCCAGTCGGCGTAGGCGCGAACGTCGTGCAACAGGTATTGGCCGATTTCGTCCCACGCCTTGTCGACGTCGTCGGCGACGAAACAGACCGACGGGGTATCGCGGTCGGGCAGATAGATCGGTCCTGGCTCGTGCCCATGCTGGTGGCAGGCCTCTTGGTAGGCCTCGTGCATCCCTTCGACATTCGCGTTGCCGAGCATGCCGAGCCCGTACCTGCCTGCCCGGCGCGCCGCGGCCAGAGAGCCCCCGCCCCACATCAGCATCGGCCCACCATCGGTGTGCGGAGGCGGCGTGGTGTTGATGCGGCGACCCTCGAACACGGCCTCCCCCGAGAGCAGTTCCCGCAGCAGGGCCAGCTTTTCGTCGGCGAGGCGTCCACGGGTGCGCATGTCGACACCGAAGTGTTCGAACTCTTCCGGCCGGTAGCCGAGCGCAAGGATGTAGGAGGCCCGGCCCTTGCTGATGATGTCCAGCACCGCCATGTCTTCCGCGAGCCGGACCGGGTCGTAGAACGGAAGGAGCAGGATCAGGCTCAGTGCCAGCCGCTCGGTGCGTGCCGCGATCGCGGACGCCAGGATCAGTGGCGACGGCAGGTAGCCGTCTTCGGCGCCGTGATGCTCGCACAACACCGCGGCGAGACAGCCATGAAGTTCTGCCCAGGCTGACATCTCGGTGGCGGCGGCGTACAGATCGACGGTCGACGCACCCATGGTCGGTGCGCGCATGTCGAAGCGGAGCATGTACACGACGCCTCCCGCACCTAAGATTTGTGCCGTTACGCTACGGCCGGTCTCGGAACACTGTCAACCGGTCCTCGAGCAGCGCAGACCCTGGCCCGTCGAGCTGGTCCAACACCACGTCGCGACCGCACGCGGCCATCATCAATGCCCGTGCCGGGCCGCGGACTTCGGCGCCCGTGCCCCATGATCGGTCGATGTCGCTGGCCTGCAAGCGGATCCCACGGAGTCTGCCGAACGGGACGAAGGCCAGCGCTCGATATCCAGTCAGGAAATCGAGCGAAAGGGACACGAGTCGTGGATCCGGGTCGAAGGGCAGGCCGAGCGGAATCCGGATGTCCCCGCCGTGCACCAGGACATCGGTGAGGCCCGAAAGCGGGCCGGTGACCGGCGGGCTCAGTTGACGATCGGCACCCTGGCGCAGGTCAGCAGCGATGTCCACCGCCTGCGCCTGCGCGCGGCGCCGGGCCAGCGCGTCGATGGCCCGGTGTATGCCGCGGCGGCGGACTGCCATTGCCTGAAAAACCCAGAAACCGTCAGCGAACACGCTGACCAGGTGGGCGGCCACCGTCTTGACGTCCCATCCCGCGCACAAGCTCTCCGTCGCCAACTGGGCGTCGTCCAATTGCTCGATCAACGTCGCGATCTGCCGGCGCTCGTCGGCGACGGCGGCGAAGACGAAGTCTCGGGTTACTCGCATGCTGCCGGATCAGTCGAATGCATACCGCGGCAACGTGTTCGGCATATCCAGCGAACTCAACAGGCCTGCGGGCGCTTCGACGACGAACGGAATAGCGTTCACGACGCGCATGGCGGTGGCCGCCATCGCGGCATGGCCTGCGCCGTGGCCCTCCGCGTCGCCCAGATTCATCGAGCAGTGGATATCGGGCTCGCCCTCGATGTCGACGCGGTACGTGGCATCGAACTCCGACGCCAGCCAGTCGGGTGCGACGTCGCGGGCCATTCTGATGATGTGCTCGAGCACGATGGCCTCCCGTCCGTTGACCACACCCGCGGCCCGGGTCATCACCGCCCCGCATGTCCCCGCCTTGATGGTTCCGAACGCGACCTCGATGTCTCGGTCGGTCAGCCGCCGGTCGAGTGAGCCGCGGACCTCCTCGATCTCGACGCCAAGCCCTTCTGCGATGAGGTAAATCGGTGCCTTCCAGGTCAACTCGATGAAGCCGGGTGTCTTCAACATCGGCTCGAAATCGAGCGGATGACCAAACCCCATGCCGTTCATCATGATGTCGGCGACCGGGTAGTGGTCGTTCAGCGCGACCTCCGTCACCTTGATGCACTCGATCTTCTTGGACTGTGTCGTCAACAACAGCGCCAGCTGGTCGGAGCCGAACCCGGGAAAGATCCCCGAGGCGTAGAAGGATGCGTTGCCGGACTTGGCGGCCGCCTCGAGTTGGTCGCGCCAGTCCGGGGAGTAGTACGCGGGCGGGTACACCAGGCTGGTCGATGTCGTTGACACCACGTTGATTCCGGCCTCGAGCAGCCGGAGGTAATCCGGCACGGCACCGGCGTCGCGATCCGGCCCGCTCGCGGCGTAGACGACGCAGTCGGGCCGCAGACCGATGAGCGTGTCGGCGTCGTTGGTCGCGGTAACGCCGATCGCCGCCCCTCCGGCGAGTTCGCCGGCGTCACGGCCGACCTTGTCCTGCGAGTGCACCCACACTCCAACGAGTTCGAGATCGGGACGACGATGCACGGCGTCGATCGCGATGGAGCCGACACCGCCCGTCGACCACACGACGACGCGACTCGGTGTTGCGTCCATGTCACTCCTTCGGTCAAATAGCGCGAGCCGCCTGGGCGGCGCGTTCGAGGTACGGCCACGCGGCCTTCGGGGGCAACCCGCCGCAGAGCGGCGCCAGTGGCAGGGCCTGCCCGCCGCGCATGTATGCGACGGCCTCATCGGTGGTGAAGACGCGGTACGGCCCTGCCGCTCGCGCGGAGCTCGTCGGTGTCCTTGGCGCGCGAGATGCTGGCCACCCCCTCGTCGCCGTGCCGGTAGGCCGCGGCGGTCACCGCATCGTGCAGCAGGTGCGGCCCCAGTTCATCCCATGCCTTGTCCACGTCGTCGGCGACGAACACCGCGGTCGGCGCATCATCGGCCGGGAGCTGGATGAAGCCGGGCTGGCGGCCGTGCGCGCGACATTCGTTCTCGTACAACTCCTTCAGGCCGCCTTGGTTGGTCTGCAGGACCACGCCGAGCCCGTGCCTCGCCGCGCGCTTGACCGCAGCCTCGCTGCCGCCCGCCAGCATGATGAACGGGCCGCCCGCGGACGTGCACGCCGGCGTGATGCAGATGCGACGACCGTCGACGATCACCGGATCGCCCGTTAGCAGCTGCCTCAGCAGGGCCAGCTTCTCGCCGGCGAGGCTGCCCCGCCGGCGCATGTCGACACCGAATTGCTCGTACTCCTCGCGGCGATGGCCGATGCCGAAGGCATACGACACCCGTCCGTTGCTGATGATGTCGAGCACGCTCATGTCCTCGGCCAGCCGGACCGGATCCCAGAATGGAAGGACCACCGCGGCCAGCATGATCGGCAACCGCTCGGTTCGGGCCGCGATCGCCGACGCCAGCACGATCGGTGAGGGCAGGTGACCGTCGTCGGCGCCGTGATGCTCCGACAACACCGCCACGATCGCGCCGCTGGTTTCCGCCCACGCGCACATGTCGATCGCCGCGGCGTACAGCTCGCTGGTCGGCGCTCCGAACGAGGGCGCCCGCATGTCGAACCGGATGGTGAACACCGAAGCGGACTATAACCCAAATCTTATTTGACGTTAATAGTGCTCACTGTTAATTTCGGATCAAAAGTTAGGTCGATCTTGGACCGGCCGCGAGGAGGAACTATGGCAGCAGGTCAGCTTCGCGTGGTGGTCTGGTCGACGGGCGGCATCGGGTCGATCGCGATTCGCGCCATTCACCAGCGGCCCAACATGGACCTCGTCGGAGTGTGGGTGCATTCCGAGGAGAAGGTCGGCAAGGATGCAGGCGAACTCGCCAACGGCGAACCCATCGGGCTGGCCACCACCAACGATGCCGACGCGTTGATCGCCATGAAGCCCGACTGCGTCGTCTACGCGGCCAGCGGTCCCGAGCGCGATGCGCTGGCGATCCCCGATTACGTGAAGCTGCTCAGCGCGGGGATCAACGTGGTGACGACGAGCACGACGCGGCTGGTCAACCCGCACGCCTACGAGCCGGCCGAATGGCGGGACCAGCTCGTGGCGGCCGCGAAAGAAGGCCACGTGTCGCTCTACGCGTCGGGCATCGAGCCGGGATTCGCCGCGGACTACCTGCCGCTCGTTCTGACCACGCAATCCTCGCAGATCGAGAAGATCCACGCCTACGAGATCGGGCTGTATGACGACTACGGCGTCCCCGACATCATGAGCGACGCATTGGGTTTCGGCCGTCCCCTCGATTACCAGCCGTGGATCAGTTTCCCCGGTGCGATCTCCGGCGAGTGGCAAGGACAGATCCGAATGGTCGCCGACGCGCTCGGCGTCGAGGTCCAAGAGATCCGCGAGACGTTCGACCGCGCGGTCACGGAGCGGACCCTCGAGGTCGCGATGGGCACGGTCGAGGCCGGAACCTGCGGTGCGCTGCGGATGCAGGCCATCGGCGTCGTCGACGGACGCGAGGCGATCGTCATCGAACACGTCACCCGGTTGGCGCCCGACGTCGCACCCGAATGGCCGACGCTTCCGAACGCCCTTGGTTATCGCGTGGTGATCACCGGTACACCAGACATCGACTGCACATTTGATGTCACTCTCCGCGACCGCAAGAAAGCCGGCATCGAAGGCATGACGTCAGGGGCGGGAGCGATGGTCGCCACGGCGATGCGCGTGGTCAATGCTGTGCCGTATGTCGTTGCGGCAGAGCCGGGTTTGTTGAGCTCGGTCGACCTGCCGCTGACCATTCCGCGAGGCGCATTCAACCCTGCGTTTCGAGGAAGCGACGCGTCGCCGCCAATCGAGCTGCCGTGAAAGACCTTGCCAGCCCGGTGCAGGCGGCGAAATCGAATCCATGAAAGGCGCCGGGAATGACCTCGAGTTGTGTGGGCACCCCTGCCGCCTGGAGGCGCGTCGCGTAATCGACGTCCTCGTCGTGGAATAAATCCGCTGTGCCGACACCGATCCATGACGGGGGAAGTCCCGCGAGGTCGTCTCTGCGGGCGGGGGCCGCATAAGCGCTGACCGTGTCGACCCCGGGGTCGGTTTCACCAACCCCGTGTCGACGCATCGCAGGGTCAATGCTGCGGCCAGTCCACCCCCTGCGCTGATGCCGGACACAACGATGCGACGAGCGTCGATATCCGGCTGTGCCACAAGCCACTCCAGTGCGGCGTAACAATCATCGAGTGCCGCGGGAAACGGATGTTCGGGCGCGAGGCGGTACTCGACCGACGCCACCACCGCCCCCAAGGTGTCGGACATGCGTCGAGCGTTGCGGTCCCCAACACGCGCCGAGCCGAGTACATACCCACCGCCGTGTATCCACAACACGGCAGGCAGCGGCTCGGTCACATCGCGAGGTCGGTGGACCCGCACATCGGCCGTGGGCGATACTCGGGCCACCTCCACGCCACGGACACCAAGCACTCTCTCAGCCGCGGCAGCGACCATTCTGGACAGATGAAGTCGACGTGTTACCAAGCCCTTTCCCCGTGGCATGACCAGCGCAACAAACCGCAACGAACGATTGATCTCTGGCGGCTGCAAGCGGTTGTTCACCCGACGGGCGTTAGCGTGAACGGCAGTCTGACGTAGAGCTGCTTGTTCCATCCGCACGCGCCGCTGGGCCCGAACGTCGTGTCCCAGCCCTTCAGCGGTATTGGATCGGGGTAGCCCTTTGAGAACGTGAAGGTCTGCTGTCCCGGTGAGGCGGTTCCGTCGATGCACGGCTCCCAGTTGTCCACCTGCCGGGAGACTTTCCAGCTGCCGCTCATGTAAGTCAGGTCACCACTCCACCCCTGGTCGCTCGTCACGCGCCCGGTGCAGTCCTGGTAGGTGCTGCACGTCGAGGTGATCGTCCATGTCTGCGTCACACTTCGCTCGTCGTGGTAGGAGTCGTTCGTCTTGGCCCACACCCCATCCGAGAAGGCCGTGTAGGTGCCATTGATGGCGATACCGTCACCGGGATCCGCATGGGCCGAAGGCGCGGCAGTCGCAACGGAGGCCGCGATGGCCGTACTGAAAAGCAAGCGCGCGAACATCATTGGCCTGTTCTGTAGACGAGGTCCTGCCATGACTTGGCTGGGTCAACGAGGTCCGCCTGCCGGAACACCTGGCCGTCCGGGGCCGCATACTGGCCGGTCTGCGGATCGTAGTGCGCGACAGCAACCGACGGTCCCGGCCCGGATCCGTTGGTGCCGAACGAACTCGGCGCTGCGGGCACTGCGCCTCCGGTGTCCATCGGCGGGAAGCTTTCCACTGGAGCTGACGGAGGGGCTGTCGCGGGCGGCGGTGGTGGAGGTGGCGCGCCCGGCGGCGGAGCATCGGGAGGGGTGCCCGACGGCACAGCGCCGGGCGGCATCGGCGTGCCCTCGACTGGGGCG
Source organism: uncultured Actinomycetota bacterium (assembly GCA_963813275.1). GTDB lineage: Bacteria > Actinomycetota > Actinomycetes > Mycobacteriales > Mycobacteriaceae > Mycobacterium. The sequence continues at coordinate 3,998,876 of CAWEYH010000014.1, forward strand.
TAGAGGCGTTGGTTGGCATCGACGCGATCGTCGGGCGGAATACCCTGTGCGATCAGATTGGGATCTATCGGATACGGCCCCAGCGCGTGCTGCCGCATCGCCAGCGGTGTGTAGGGCTTGTCGCTGTAACACTCCTGCACAGTCGGCGCGCGCTTCCCGGGAACACCCATGCACGGCGAGTTTCGCGCTCCGCGCACGACGACCGGCGCGTCCTGTGGCAGTTTGCAATACAAGCCGTCCGGCGTATCGATCGTCTTCAAGTCATCGGGCGAACGCCACTGCGACGGCGGCAGGAACCCGACAGTGCACGGTGGCCCGTCGCCGAGTTGCACCCTGAAGTCGCCCAATGGGATGCCGGTCGGATTGTTCTCGGGAGCCGAGGAGAGAACGTCACCCACAAAAGGCGGCAGTAACACCAGAACCTGTTCGAGTGACGGGTGGTACGTCACCGCCACCTGCCCGAACGTAGTGAGGTTGGCCAGTAATACCGGCAGCGTCGGCTTCACCTGGTCGAGGAGCCGAGTCACCTCGTTGGCCGCGGGGGGGCCCTCCTGCAGCAGCGTGCGCACCTGCGGATCGTTGGCCACGACCTGGCCGGTGACCCCGGCCAGGCTTCTCGCCCACAGGCGCAGCGAATTGGTAGTCTGCGCCTGCGAATCGAGAAGCGGCCCAGTGTCTTCGATCAGTGCCGACGACTGATCGGACACCTTGTTGAGATCGCCGGAGATCTGGGCCGACGAGTCGAACAGCGAGCCGAGGTCGTAGCCGGCCCCGTTGAACGCATCGAACGACTCGTTGACCAAACCGCTCAACTTGTCCTTGGGAACGCTGTTGATCAGGGTGCTCACCTGATCGAGCATCGGGCCGACGGGCTGCGGAATCTTGGTGTCGGCCGCGGCGATCACCGAGCCGTCCTGGAGGTACGGCGGCGCATCCGTGCGCGGCATCAGTTCGACGTACTGTTCGCCGACCGCCGAGACGCTGCGCACCTCGGCCACCAGATCGGCCGGAATCTTCGGGGACGTGCCCAGTGACAGGGTGGCGGTCGCCTGTGTGCGCGACACGTCCATCCCCGTCACCTTGCCCACTTGCACACCGCGGTACGTCACGTTGGAAAACCGGTACAGCCCACCGGATGTGGGAAGCTCCAGCTTGACTGTGATCCGGCCGATACCGAGCAGGGTAGGCGCTTGCATGTAAGCGAACACCATGACGAGCACGCCGATGACCGACGCGATCGTGAAGATGATCAGCTGGATGCGAACGAACCTCGAGAGCATCAGCCACCACCACCCGGTTCCCACGGTGCCGCATCGGCATTCGGGATCGGCCCGAATGGCGGTGACGTACCGACGCCGAGCGGGAACTTCGTGTAGTACGCGTCATATCCGGGATCGCCGGGCGCCGGGATCATCGAGGCTCGGTCCTGGCCGAGGCGGGTACCGAGCAGAAGCCCGCGTTTGATTCGGGAGTTGGTGAGATCGACTGTGACGAAGAGGTTTACATAGTCACCCCGAACGCCCCGGTCGATCAGATTCTGCGTCAATGGGAACGTCGGGATATACGCCAGAGCGGTGTCGATCTCGGGACCCACGTCAGCAAGCGCCTTGAGTGTGGGTTCGAGATTCTGCAGGTTCGTGACGAGATCGGCCTGAGTGTCGTTGACAAGCCCCGAGACGGTGTCGCTGAGCGTGCCGAGCTTCTCCAGGGCGGTGGTGAGCCGGGGTCGCTCTTTGAGCAGGACGTCCAACGCCGGCGGGATCTTGGTCAGCGCACGCGTGAGCACTTCCTGTTGTCCGCCGAGCGTCGATGCGAACCGGTTCAGTTCGTCGATGGTGGCGATGATGTTGTCGCGCTGTTGATTCAGGGTTCCGACGAAGGTGTCGAGGCGGGTGATCAGATCCCGCACGACATCCTGGCGCCCGTCCAGCGCGAGGTTGAAGTTGTGGACGATGTCGCCGATCTGGCCGAGTCCCCCGCCGTTGACCACTGCCGCAAGTGACGACAGCGTCTGTTCGGTCGACGGGTAGGTCGACGAGTCATTCAGGCCGATCGTGGCGCCCGGCTTCAGGCGGCCGCTCGGTGCGTCGCCCGGTGGCGGGTCCAGGGACACGTGCATCGATCCCAGCAGGCTCGTCTGGCCGACCGTCGCCACGGCATTGGCGGGCACGATGGCGTCCGGCTTGAGCGATAGATCCAGATCGATGTGCCAGCCGTGCAATCTCATCTTGCCGACGCTCCCGACGACGACGTCGTTGATCAGCACAGGCGAATTCGATTCGAGGGTACCGATATTCGCGAGCTCGACGTGGTAGACGGCAGCGCCGCCGCCACGGCCGACCGCGCCTGGCAGTGGAAGCGAGTTCACGCCCTGGAATGCACAGCCGGTGACGGTCACGATGACACTGCACCCGACCGCCAGCAGGCGACGCCCGCTCTTCGTCCCGATCACGGCGGTGTCCCGTCGGCTGGTGGCGGCGCCTCTGCAGGCAGCAGCATGTCCTGCAACGTCGGTGGCGGGGGCGCAGGCGGTGGCGCCATGGGTAGCGAGCGCCGCGGGCGGCGGGCCGTAGCCCGGCGGCGCGGGCACATCCCCGGCACCCGTGTACGCGGAAACCGCGGGCGGGTCGGTGTACGGCGGGGGCGGCTGTCCCTCGTTCTCCGGCCTGAGCCTGTCCTCGGAGTATCTCAGCATGTAGTCCGGCGGATTTGACGACAGGAACGGATTGAACGGAATCGGCAGATCGTTGAAGTTCAGGGTTCGCAGCGCCGGACCGACATACTGGGAGCAGAGCTTTCCGGTCTCAGGAGACGTCACGTTGTCGAGCGCGCCCATCATCGTGCAGATCGCCCACACCGGGTTCGAGAGGTTGTTCAGCACGAAGACACCGCTGGCGGCACCCGTGCGCGGGTCGAACATGTTGACGGCGTTCGCGATCGAGTGCGGTGCGATGTGCAGAACGTTCTCGAGGTCCAAGCGGTGGTCGGCCAGGTTCTGAGTGACGCCGGCCAGCAGCCGAATCTGTTCGGCGGTCTTGTCGCGGGTGCCCGCGATGAAACGTTGCGTATCGCCGACGACGTCGGACAGGTTCTTCAGCGCGGCATCCAGGTCTGATCTGCTGTCGTCGAGCACACTCGTCAACGTCGCGAACCTGTTCTGGAACTGCACTATCTGGTCGTTGCTGTCACGAAGCGCGGTGACGAAGGTCTGGAGGTTGGTGATCGTGTCGACGATGTTCCCGCTGCCGCCGGCCAGGATCCGCCCGACACCGGACAGTTGGGCCACCGTCTGGCGCAGCTTGTCTCCGTTGCCGTCCAGAGCGTTGGCCGCACTGTCGATGAACCGGCCGACCGAGCCGGTCGACATGCCCTTGTCGGGGCCCAGTTCTGTTGCCAGCCGCATCAGTTGCTCTTTGACCTCGTCCCACTCGACGGGGATCGCCGTGCGACCGAGCGGGATCACCGCGCCGTCGGACATCTTCGGTCCGGACTCGTAGGCGGGCGCGAGTTGGACGTACCGGGCGGAGATCAGGTTCTGGGCGACGATCACCGCCTTGGCGTCGGCGGGAACGGAGATGCTGTGGTCGACGTGCAATGTCATCTTGGCCTGAGTGCCGATCGGCTCGATCGAGTCGATCGAGCCGACCTTGACACCGGCGATACGGACCTCATCTCCGGGATAGATGGCGACCGTCTTGGTGAAGTACGCGGTGATCGTGTTGGGCCGGAAGAAGGTCTGCTTGACGACCACGGCGACACCGCCCACGATCGCTACCGCAAGCGCAGCCGCGAGTGCCAGTTTCAGGAACCGGTTTCGAGTCATGGCGGTGGAGGACCCCACTTCTCGTTGTCCTGGGGAATCCCGTTGTATGGGAAGGGAAGTTCGGCACGAGGCCCGGCATTGTCGGGTGGCTGACCGGCGTTGGTCCCCCGCCGGAAGCCGAACGCGTAGTCGAAGAACGGCTGAAAAATCTCGCCGAAGAAGAGGTTGGGGACGTATGCCTGGTAGTAGGGGCCGTTGCCGATGGTTTCGCCGAGCGTGGTCTGGAATTTCGCCAACCCCGGAAGGGCCTTGGCGATGTTGTCGCGGTTCTTCTCCAGGATCGCGGTCACCGCATTGAGCTTGTCCAGTGTCGGCGCCAGCTTCGCCTCGTTCTCGTGGATCAGGGCCGATAGCTGCTTCGACAACTCGGAGGTGTGGGCGAGCAACTCGACGATCGCTTGGCGGCGCTCAGTGAGCACGCCGACGAGATCGTTGCCGTTGAGAATCAGAGTGTTCACCTGTGCGCTGCGGTCCGACAGGATCTTGGTGACATCAGCGCCGTCCTTGAGCAGCGCGCTCAGCGTGTCGTCGCGATCGTTGATGGCCTGCGACAGCCGGGTGACGCCGTCGAACGCCGGACCGAGTTGTGGCGCAACCTGATCCAACGTCTGCGACAGCGTGTCCAGAGATTGGTTGAGAGAAGCGGTGTCGGTACCTGCGGTGTTCGTCGTCAGTTCGCTTACCGCTTCGGTCAGCGAGTACGGCGAAGCCGTCCGCGACACCGGAATGACGTCCATCGGGTGCATGGTGCCGTCGCCGGCGGACTCCAAAGTGAGAACACGTTCGCCGAGAAGTGTTCCGGTTCGCACGTGTGCCGTCGTATCCGACCCGAGGTCGACCGTGCCGTCGACGGCGAACGTCACCAGGGCGTTGCGTCCCTGCAGAGAAACATCCGAGACGCTGCCGACCTTGATTCCGGCGATCGTCACGTCATTGCCCGCAGTCAGGCCACCCGCGTCGGAGAACTGCGCCTGGTAGCGGATCGAAGTCGCCATCGACGTCAACGTTTCGGGGGAGAGCCCGATGAGAACGATCAGGACGGCCAGGACGACGCCCATGAACCCCGTCCGAATGAGTTTGTTTCCGCGATATTTCAGCATCAGGGCTCGGTACACCTCCCCCCGCTCTGCCTGATCCAGGGGAACTCGGCGGTGCGACCCTGAAGGTCGGTGACCCGCCACTTGAGTTCGCAGATGTAGTAGTTGAAGAAGCTGCCATAGGAACCCGTGCGGACGAGCTTGCGGTAGTTCTCGGGCGCCTTCTGCAATGAGGTGTCGAGCCGATCCTTCTGGCCGTCCATGTTGGTGACCAACCGGTTCAACTGGTTGATGGTGCCCTTCAGCGGAGGCCGGGCATCGGTGAGCAGGTCAGCCACCGATGCGGTGCCGTTGTTCAACGACTCGATGGCCGTGCCGATCGGATCCTTTTCTGCCGCAAGCGCAGTCACCAGCTTCTCCAGCTTGTCGATCGTGCCGGAGAACTTGTCGCCCTCCTTGGTCAACGTGGAGAGCAGTGTGCGCAGATTGTCGATCAGCGCCTGGATCGTCTGGTTGTGTTCGGCCAGCGCGGTCGTGAACCCCGACGTGTTGGAGAGCAGGGACTGCAAGGTGCCGCCCTGCCCCTGGAAGATCTGGATCAGCGATGCCGACAAGGCGTTGACGTCTTGCGGATTGAGGCCGCGGATAACGGGTTTGAGGCCACCGAGAAGCAGGTCGAGGTCCAGGGCAGAGGATGTCCGGTCCGCGGGAATCTGTGATCCAGGTGGCAACAACCGGTCACCGGGACCGTCGATCAACTCCAGATACCGATCGCCCACGAGATTGAGATAGCGCACGGCTACATGGGTGCCGGTGGTCATCTGCACGGCCGGATCGGCGTCGAACGTGACGAGCGCCGTCTTGTCCTTCTGGAGCTTGATGCTGTTGACGGTTCCGACTCGCATACCGGCCACCCGCACCGACTGTCCGACCTTGAGTCGCGAGGCATCCTTGAAAACCGCCGAGTAGTCCTTGGTCGAACCGGTTTGGTACTGCCCGAAGATGAAGAACAGGGACGCGGTCAGGACTGCCATGACGAGACCGAAGATGCCGAACTTGACCAGCGTCGGCCGAAGTGAGCGCCTCATCCGGGCTGGCCGATCTGATACGTGTTGCGTGGTGGCCCGTCGATCTCACCGAACAGGATCTTTTTCAGGCCATCGGAATTCAGCACGATTCCGGGATACGTGCGCCGCCACGGGTTGGTCCCGGTGTCGGCGACGACATAGGGAGGCACGCCCTCGAAGGGCAGATTCGGCAGACCGGTGCACTGCGGACCGCCGGTCGCGCCCGCCTTCGGCAGGTCCATCGGGTAGCGATAGCGCTCCTGTCCCCACAGGAAGCCGGCCAGCACCACGACGCCCGGCTCCTTCAATGGTGGCCTGCCCGATGCGTTGGCCATTCCGCTCAGCGCGCACCAGAGCGCCTGGTTGTACTCGTTCAGCAGGTCGGTGGTCGGCACAAGCAGGTGCAGGACGTCGGTCAGCGGCTGCCTGTTCTGGCCGATCACCTCGTTGCCGATGTCGGCCAGTCCGGTCACGCTGACGAGTGCGACGTCAAGGTTCTGCTGCTGATCGACGATCGTGTCGCTGATCCGTGCCGAATTGTCGGCGACGGTGACGAAGTCTGGCGCGGCGTCGCCGTACGCCTGCAGAACCTGTGGTGCGGTCTCCAAGTCATGATTCAGTGCGGGCAGGCTTGGTTCGATCTTGGCGAGGTACGCGTCGAGGTCGGTGAGCATTTGGCCGATCTTCTCGCCGCGTCCGTTCACCGATGAGGCGATGGCGCCCAACGTCTCGTTGAGCTTCGGCGGATCGATCTTCGACAGCACGGACGTGAGGTTTTCGAAGACGGTGTTGATTTCGACCATCACGTGCTGGGCGGTGAGAACCTGCCCCTCTCGCAGCGAGTCCGGCGACGGGTCCGGCGGGATAACGAACTGCACATACTTCGCGCCGAACACCGTCGTCGAGGCGATATCGACGACCGCGTTGGCGGGGATCGCTTTCAATCGCTTGGGGTCCATCGCCAGATGAATGGCGGCTTCGCCGTTGGGCAGCTGCTCGATGGAGGCGACCTTGCCGACCTGGACACCGCGGATCTGCACCTTGGCATCTGGGTTCATCACCAATCCGGCCCTGGGCGAAATCACCGTCACCGCGGCGCTGTCGGAGAGTCCACCTCGAAACAGCGTCGCCGCGACAGCGACGACCGCCGCGATCGCGACGACGGTGGCGACGCCCATCAACGGGCGCAGTGCCCGAGCCGTCACCCGGCCACCATGCGCGCAGTCACGCCACTCCAGGATGGAACGTCTTCACAGTGCCCCCAGTGGACTGATGCAGTTACCCCCGGTCCGGGCGAGGACTTTACCGGCGGAACAAGTATTTGGTCAACGGCCCAAAGAGTGGGCGGCCGCCCACGCCGACGCCGAGGTCGTCGTGCGAGCGGAGCCGTCATCGATCCCCCTGGTGACATAGGCTGCTGCCTGGGGCGACGGCTATTATCTAAAAATAACAATAATTGGTCAATGGTGCGCGAGCGTTCGCTGAATCTGCAGCGACCCGTATTGATGTGTAATCGTGCCGCCATCACGCCTCCCCTGTGGCAGGCCCCGCACCGCCACGGTAAGAGATGCGCTCTGTGCGCGTATTCGGAATCGGCGAAAAATTAACTGTGCGTCAACTGTGTCGGCGAGGGGCGTCGACGGTCGCGAGCCCAACCACGGGGACGTTCCCAGCGTGAACGCACTCAAGTCGAACCTCCGAACCGGAACAGGGGTGCGCAAGGATCGGCTATTCTACTGCGCTACAGGCAGATTCGGATGTTGCGAAGTATTGTCTGCCGACAACTGCGATATCGGCGCGGGCTCTGTCACCGATTCAGCTTCCGGCGGACAAGAACCGTGAGGGCAGGCCGATTCGGCGGCCGGCAATGATCCTTGGCTTTGCGACGATCATCCTTCCGGTGTCACACACATGCGACATTCACGCCCTTGATGATTCGCATGGTCGCACGACCCCAATGGCCGCTCTATGTACTGCACGACGTTGCCGAACGTTAGCCAGCAGCCCCAGGCGTGCTACCCGGTTCTGACCGGCAGATGCGCCCAACCTCGCACACTGGATGTCCGAGCCATACTGGCATTCTCGTAGTCGACGTCCCAGTCGGGCCACCGCTTGAGGACCTCTTCGAATGCAACCCGGCCCTCGAGCCGTGCCAGCGCCGAACCGAGACAGAAGTGCAGTCCCTGCCCGAAGCTCAGATGACCACCCGTGCGGTGGATGTCGTAGCGGTCGGGGTCGGTGAATTTCGTCTCGTCGCGATTGGCCGACCCGTTGAGAAGCAACATGTAGGAGCCTTCGGACACGGTGTGCCCGTGCAGCTGGACGTCGGCAGCCACATAGCGCGCCTGTACCGGCGATGGCGGCTCGTAACGCAGGGTCTCCTCCACTGCCGACGGGATCAGCGACGGGTCCTCGTACTAGTTCGCGTCGTTGGTCGGGGTGTTCACCGAGCAGTTGGCCCATGAACCCGATCAACCGAGCGGTGGTCTCGTTACCGGCACCGGCGATCATCGCGGTGTACGCGAGTATTTCGGTGCGCTCGAGCCGACGACGTGTGCCATCCGGTTCGTCTATCTCCGCGTTCAGCAGTTCGGTCATCAAGTCATCGGAGGGATGCGTTGCCCTCCACTCGATGTACTCGGCGAACATCGCGATCGAGTCCGCAATGATCGTCTGGCTGAGATCGCCGCTTTCGCCGTGCTGTGAGCTGACGGTGATGCTCTTGTCGTTGCGATCGCGGATCTGCTGCTGACCTTCCTCAGGGATGCCTAGCAGATAGCCGATCGTCCGCATCGGCATGAAGGCGCCGAGATCGGCGACGAAGTCGAAGCCATCGGCGTCCAGAAGGGGATCCAGTGCGCGCACACAGAATTCGCGCACCAGATCCTCGACCGCCAGCATGCGACGTGGCGTGAACACCCGCGACAACAAGCGCCGGTGCAGATCGTGCAGTGGGGGATCTTCGAACAGGAGAATTCCCGGCGGTACTTCGACGCCACTGAACAGAATGTCGGCAGTGGTGCCGCGGCCCGACCGGTACGTCTGCCAGTCCGGCAATGCACGGGCCACGTCGTCGTAACGACTCAGCGCAAAGAAATTGTATTTGTCGTTGAAGTACAGGGGCGCTTCAGCGCGCATCCGCTTCCACACCGGATACGGATCGTCGTCGATCGCGAAGTCGAACGGGTCGTAGTACAGCTCGACTGTCGGTCTACTGGCCACAGATCCTCCCTGGCGACGCTATCTAGGTTGGTTCGGAACACCGGGAAATAACTGCTCCCCCGATCCGGAAGTTACTTGGCCCAGCTGCTTGGTGACGAGATGAGGTGCGAAAACTGCTGCGTACAAAAGGTTTCCAATGACGATCACGGCAACGATCGACAACACGGCCGATTGAAGACGCGTCTTCGACACCTTGTCGGCCCACATCTCGATGACGTTTCGGCCTTCTGAATCCGTCCGGCCGAGGAGGTAAGTGAACACCATCACCTGCACGCCCATCGCGATGGCGTCATAGATGGGGTACTGGTTCTTGGTCCCCTCGAACAGGCCCAGTCCGGGTATCACATACGCGTAGTAGAAGACGCCGAGCCGGGCTCCGATTCCGGCGTTGAACAATAAAGCCCAACAGAAGCCGACAACGAGGCCCACAGTCAGGAGCGTGATGGGCCTGCGCCAATGGAATCGTGCACTCAGCCGTCGCCCGAGCGCCGCGCCGATCACAGCCGGCAGCACGAAGTAGCCGATGTAGCCGACGGGCACCGACGACGGCAGCCCACCCCATGTCATGTTCAACGGCCACCACGACGGCATGCGCGGAAGTGCGGGCGGGAACTGCGCGTACATCGCCCAGTCGTAGGGCGCCTCGATCCACGAAAACGAGATTGCCGAGATGCAGAGGAGCAGCAACGGGTGCAGCCGCCGGCGGCGAATGCTCAGATACACGCCAATGGCAGTGAACAGGATGCCGCTGGCCCACCCGAAGATCACGGACGCCGTCAGCAACGGCGTCAGCTCGGTGCTCATTGATCGGCCTCGTCACCGACGCCGCCGCGCGCTTCCGGGTCGAAGTACAGGACCACGCCGAAGATGACGACGATCAGCCCGAATAGCGTGCCGAGCATGATGAGTTGCCCCACTCCGGCCCCTTCCGCCACGTCCTCAGATCGGTAATAGTGGACACTATTACAAGACTCGGGTCAAGGCCGACTATCGTGAACCCCGTCAACCGCGAGCGCGGTTCGAGGAGCTGAACACCGTGCCGCAGCGACGATCACAAGCAAGCCGGAGCGCCACGAAGGCGACCGTGCAGGCCGTCCGCCGCCCTCGCGGCGAGCCGCGCAGGCTCCTGCTCGACGCCGCCCGCGAGTTGTTCGGCCGCAAGGACTATCGCAGTACAACGACGCGCGAGATCGCCGAGAGCGCAGGCGTCACCGAGTATCTGCTCTTCCGCCATTTCGGCTCGAAGGCCGGTCTGTTCCGAGAGGCGCTGGTGCTTCCGTTCACGAGCATCGTCGACGAGTTCGCCCAGAAGTGGCAGACACTCATTCCCGAAGAGACCGACGAGGACGAACTGGCCCGCCATTTCGTCGAACAGGTCTACGACGTGGTTGTCGAGCATCGGGGTCTTCTCCTGACGCTCGTCGCGGCGGAGGCGTTCAGCGAGGAGGAGATCGCCGATGCGGGCATCGCCGACATCAGGCGGGCGCTCGGGGTGCTGGGTCAGATCAGCGTCGAGGGCATGCAGTTGCGCGGAATGCGATCGAACCAGCCGGACCTGCCTGCGCACTCGACGATGGCGATGATCGTCGGCATGGTCGCGCTGCGGTCATCCTTCTTCGGAGCGCAGCCACCGTCGCGGGATGCGATCGTCGATGAACTCGTCCAAGCCACTCTCCACGGCTTCCTGCATCGCGGTGACTGACCCTGCCGACGGCGCTTACGGTTTGGCGAAGCCTGCGGCGCTCAGCACCTTCTGCCCCGCCTCGCCGGTGACGAGGTCGACGAACTTGCCCGCCAGGTCGGCGTTCTTCGACTGCTTCAAGACCGCGATCGGATAGGTGTTGACGGCGCCGGCCGACTCGGGGAACGGCACCGCGGTGACCTTGTCGCCCGCGCCCTGTGCGTCGGTGACATAGACGAGTCCGGCGTCGGCCTGGCCGCTGGTCACCTTGCCGAGCACATCGGTCACCTGAGACTCTTCGCTGACCGGGTTCAGTGTCACGCCGGTGGCCTTCTCGACCTTCTCCGTGGCGGAGCCGCAAGGAACCTGCGGCGCGCACACCACCACCGTCAGAGCCGGGCTGCGTCAGGTCCTTGAACGAGGCGATCTTCTTCGGATTGCCCGGCGCCGTAACGATTGTCAGCGTGTTGGAAGCGAAGTTGACGGGATTGCCCGCCAGCAGGTTGGCCTGCGCCGCCTTGTCCATGTTCTTCGTGTCGGCCGACGCGAACACGTCGGCGGGCGCGCCCTGCGTCAACTGTGTCACCAGATCCGAGGAGCCGGCGAAGGAGAACTCGATGTCGCTTCCCGGGTTGTCCGTTTTGAACTGGTTGCCGATCTCGGTGAAGGACGACTTCAGCGACGCCGCGGCGAAGACGATGAGCTTTCCGCCACCGGTGCTCGTCGTCGACGAGGACGACGACGCGTCATTCGACGAACCGCATCCACTGACCAACAGCGTCAGCGCGGCGGCCGCTGCGGCGATTCGACTTACGTGTTTCACGACTGTCCTCCTGGGGTTTCCACGATCACGGTGGTGGCTTTCACGACGGCGACGGCCACACTGCCGGGCTCCAGCTTCAGTTCGCGCGCCGCGTCGGCGCTCATCAGCGACACGACGTTGAACGGTCCGCACTTCATCTCGACCTGAGCCATCACGCCGTCGATGAGGACCTTGGTGACGAGGCCGGTAAATCGATTGCGTGCCGAGCTGGCAATACCCGTCGGCTCTTTCGGCGCGGCGGCGGAATGTGCGACGGCGAAACTAGCGAGCGCGTCGCCCGGGATCACCTTGCGGCCCGACTGATCCTGATCGGCAGGCAGCGCGCCGTCGTCTATCCAGCGGCGGACCGTGTCATCGCTGACGCCAAGCAGGTCTGCGGCATCGCGGATCCGAATCATCGTCACATCGGCATGCTAACCGTATTAGCGCTTTTAACAGCCTGTTTGATCCGTATCTGCGGATGTCTCTCGGAAAAGTGTGGGAACTCGAGGTGCTCCGCGCTCTTAACCGGTGTACGCGGCCCACACGGGGCTGCACTGAACCGGAGGTAACTTCCGTGGCCACATCGACGAACGGCCGCCGTGCCCGGCGGACCCGCTCTGCGATCCTCGCCGCCGCCGGAGCGGCATTCGTGGTGAGCAGTCTCTTCGCCGCACCCATTGCAGCCGCCAGGGGGTTGAGTCCGACGCAGGCCAACCAGTACTGGGCGTGTATCGACAATGCCGAATCCATCTCTGTGCCGGGCCATAACGAGTCCGCGGTGCGCAAGAGCTGTTGCGAGTCGGTCGGCGGCACCTATCTGGAGCTACCGAGCGGGAGCAATTCGTGCTACATACCTGAGCCGGTGTCACATCCAGGGAGGACGGCCGCGGGCCGAGTTCCGAACACCGACGCCTCGCGGGTGTAGCAGCTGGGCCCGCCAGTTTCGGCCTCGACGACTGAGCGAGCCTTAGTTGCAACCGCCGGCGTTGACCCATCTGCCGTTGTAGCTCACGCACCCGGTCACGTTCGGTGGCGGCGGTGGGTCGTATGGCATCGGGGCGTAGTAGGCAGGCGGCGGAACGTAGGGTGCGACGGCGTCGGCGATGTTCGCGCACCCGCTTACCTGGACCCGTCGGCCTGCGCTGGCACAGACGTCGGCGTTGGCGACGCCCGTTGGCTGGACGGTGAGTATCGCGCCGGGGATCGCAGCGATAGCCAGTGCACTGGCTGCCGTGACGGTCAAAGACCGCTTCCAATGAGTCATTTCGGATGTCTTCCTATGAGCCCATAGGGCCGGGGCCGAGATCACACCGGCTGCGCAGATCGGTGAGGGGCTGGCGGATTCCGTTGATGTCCGATTGCACCTGCGGGTGGGCGTCCATGTAGGTCTGGACGCGGTCGTGGATTTCCGCGTTCGGCTGCCCACGGAGGCTGGTGAAGAAGTCGTTCACGTCGGGATGGCTGAACAGGTAGTCGCCCATCGCCGTTCCGACGGTGCCCGAGGCCACCGCCAGGTCACCAGCCGTGCAGTTCGGCGGCGGTACGACGGGTGCGGGCTCGGCAGCAGCGATCGAAGCGCCCCCGATCAGCATTGCACCGGCACCAATCGCCCCGATTACTGCGCTGCGGAGAGTAAGACGTGACACCAACATGGGTAACCCCCTCACTCGGTGGTCGGACGACCATCGGCCCGGCAAGCTAAGCACACCCAAAGCGGAAATAGTCGCGAGTGGTAATTCCGCGACCGCCACCCTCTCGGCTGACGTTCATAGCCAATCCCCTTCGGTTAGCTCGCGACGATCCGGAAGGCGTTGACGACGTCCGGCGCGATGACGATCGCAATGTCGGCGTGATTGACCCACGGATGCAGCAGTTGTTCGTAGCGCGAGATCTCGTCGGGATCGATGACGGTCCGGGCTTGGCCGGTAGCCACCACACTCCAGCCGACCCGACCTTCAGAATCGAACTGGTCCGCTTCGTAAGCGACCACCACCCCAGGATCAGCGTCTCGCACCACAGCGGAGATCGCTGCGCTGAGCCGCGTACGAATGACGATCTGATCGTCGGCCACCAGATGGTTCACCGGCCGGATTGCCGGCAGCGCATCCAACGTGAACACCACCCGCCCGTAATCCACGCTGGCCAACAATCGCATCGCCTCTTCGCGGTCTAATCTTTGAGCACCGCTGGCAGGACGCGCTAAGCCGAGGCCTCCGTCGTATTCGCGCATCATCTAGCCCCTTCGGTTAACGACTACCGCGCGATGGCCAGCGAACGCCGAAAGCTGGGTCGTGGGTTATCAGCCTCGTAAGTTCACTGAGCATTTATGCAGGGCCGAACGTCCTTCGTTTCGGTGACCAAAGCTAACGCCTCGAAGTCAGCCGCGGCCGGCTCCAGTCATCGCGGTCCAAAGCTCTCAAAGTAAGCGGACCACCAGAACCCGTGCTCGGTGGTTACGGCCGAGCCGATCGGTCACCGGGCGGGTCTACGGGTTGCCGACCTAAGGCGTGAAGACCGCACAGTCTGTGCACAGCGTCCAAGCCATCTGCGGTGCCGGGCCAATGGGTCCTCAGTGCGTTGGGACCGGCGCGGCGGGCCACCGACCGAAGGGTCAACGCAACGATGACGGCATCATCTGCATATCCAATGATGGGAATGAAGTCGGCACTAGGTCGATGGGCAGTGACAAGTAGCCGAGCAGTAGCGCAAGTCTGATCCGCACGCCGCGCGGAGTGCCGGGGTCAGCGGCCAATCGGCGGATCAGTCGCACGATGTCAGGAAGCAACCGGGCAGCTTCTCCGACGGTGATGGCATCGCGCTTGTTGATCCTGGGACAAGCCCATTCATTCACCGGTTGCATAATCGCCATACGCTCGTCGACTACGTCGACGCGCGTCGCGAGCAACGACGTATCTGGGGCCACTCGAACGCCTAATCCAGGGCTGCGTCCTTCTTATCGGTGTCCGGAACGCTGGCTTGCTGCGGATAGAGGATCGGCTGGTTCGGATCGCGGTGCCAATCGTATTCAGCCGACGTCGCCGCGATTTCGGCGACCGCCCGACCGGCCAGCCGCGATACCAGGTAGAAGCCGAGATCGGTGCCGGCCGACACCCCGGCCGAGGTGACGTACTTGCCGGCATCGACCCACCGCACGACGTTGTCCCAGAGCACCCGCGGGCCGTGCTGGGCCACCCACGCGAACACGGAATGGTTGGTCGCGGCGGGCAACCCGTCCAGCAAGCCACACTTCGCCAGAACAGCGGCGCCGGTGCACACCGACGCCATGATGCTCACTTTCTTGTCCATGGCGCGCATCCAGTCCAGCAGCGCCGCTAGCCCTTTCGGATCCGCCTTGTCGTCGAGCAGCCGCCAGATTCCCTTGCCGCCGGGCACCATCAGGACGTCGAGCGGCTCCTTGAGCGCCTGCGCGAAGTCCCAGTCCGGCATGACCGAGGGACCGTTGATGCTTTTCACCGTCGCGACCTGACTGGCGATCAGCACGGTTTCGAACGGGTATGGCGGCGGCGCCTCATAGCCCTGGCCGAGGAAGCGCGCGATGGCAAAGGCTTCGGCAAAACCGAAAACGTCGATCGGCTCGAAACCGTCAAAGACGAGGATGCCGATCCTCTGCGTCGCAGGACGCTCTGAATTGTTCGCCATCGGATTCCTCCCGTTCCGATCCGGCTGCTAAGCAGATCGAATTCGCCTGGCCGCTGTTAGGGCGCGTTGTCCGCCTGAATCATTCGCCACCCACTTGCGAAAAGGTATGACTTTGCCGATAACCCGCGAGCTCGGCAACCCGTGCAGGACAACGCGGCCCAGCTTGGTGAACGGTGCCTAGCATCTCTGACGCCAACGGCGCGGTTATCTCTCTGAGAAGCACTCGATAAGCGCCCTACAGGAGATGACCCCCGCCGAAACCAGCCCACGTGCTCACAGCGACGGCCAGGCCGGCCAGCACGACCGACTCCAGCGGTCGTCCGGCCCGGCGGTCCGGATTGGGCCCGGGGGCACGTTCGGTCAAGAGCATCACCGTCAGCGCCACCATCAGCAACACGCTGTGCGCCAACGCCATCACCGCCATCACCGGGGCACACGTGAGGACACAACGCCGGCCGTGAGCGATGCCGCCCATCACGCAGTCCCAGTCAGCGCGCCAGCCGCGCACGCTCACGTAGGTGGGCCGCCCGCAGCGGCGCATCGCCCGCTTGCGCAGCGGAGTCACCCGCCAGAGCGCCGCGGCCAGCAGCGCTATCGCAGGCGAAACGGCGGGCGCCCCGGCAGGCCACACCATATCGACGAGCCAGATCGCGGCCAGCCCGAACACCGACCAGACACCAAGGTATGAGGCAAGGTACTCGACGACGGCCACGTGCCGGCGTCGCCACAGGCTGGCCGCGGCGATACGGTCGGCCGCCACAGCGGCCACCGGCATCATCATCGCCACCGTCATGACCACCCACCACACCCATGACACCGCCAGAGATGTCGGGGCGGAGTGTGTTTCGGCCTCCCCGGACATGCCGGGCATCCCCACCATGCGATCGCCGCTCGCGAAATGCGATCGTAAGTGCTCGATGATGACCGCGACCATAGCGGCCGCGGCTACCAGATACACCGAGGTGCGCGGTGTATAAGCCGACCGGATACCGACCGCAGCGGTGGTCACGCCACCAGAACAGCGATGCGGGCCGCCCGCAGGTCAGATTGCACCGCCGGCGCGGCGGCGAGCCGCTCGGCGAATCCCGGGTCGTCGGGTGGCGGGGGAGCCAGCGGGACGAACGTGACACTGACGGTGGCCCGGTCCCAGTCCCCGGCCGCCTCGAGGGTGTCGTGTACGCGGGTGATGTCGAAAACGAAACTCAGACCCATACCGTCGTGATCACCGCCGGACCGGGAGGCCTCGGGCAGACCGAAGGTGGTGATCATGCCTGCCAGCAGGTCAGGATGGTCTGCGGGCACCGCACCGACCGGCACGTTCAGGTAGACGCTGTACACCGGTGCGGCGACGGTCCCGGTTATACCTTCCAGGCTCAGCAGCCACTCCTGCGGCTCGACGCGCTCCCCGTCGGCGATGATCGCCCGGCCAGACACCGCAGGGGGTGACAGTTCGATGTCTGCGCTGCGATCCGCGACGATCGGCACGCCTACCTTCGCCCCGATGAGCTGCGGGGGCTGTGCCGGAGTAGGAGCACTCACCTCGGGACCCACCTCCCGTGGTTGCAACCCGGGACTTCCCGCAGAAACCGCGCTGGGCGCGGCCGCGGTGTCGTAGACATAGCCTAGTCCCGACGCCGTGGTGTCGAGGACGTCCCCGACTTGCCATGTCTTGGTTTTCTTGGGATCCGGTGTCGGGAACGTGAACGAGGAATGCAGCCACTCGTCGGCGCCGGGGTTCTTGTGTGCGGGGTTCAGGTCGAGCCACATTTGCCACACCCGGTCGATGTTGCAGTGGTGCAGCCAGAAGATCGGGTCGCGCGAAGCGGTGAGCAGGTCGCTCATGAACCCCACCGGGCCGATCGGCATCTTGGTCTCCGGGTCGTAGTCGGTGCCGACGTAGTTGTGTACCGGGGCGTGCGGAATGGTCTCGATGGCGCCGTTGTGTCGCCAATTGAAGTTCTGGTCCTTGAACTCCGCACCCCCGTATGACGGTCGCACGAGTGCGGGGTCGATGCTGAAATTCCGTAGCTGCAGATTGTTGACGAACGTCGTGCCATAGTGGGCAACCTGCTTTGGCCCGAAAATCGGCTGGCCGTTGCGCGCGCGGGTGGAGCGTTCCTTGACGTAGAGTGCATTGCCGTCGCTGGAGTCCAGGAACGCCTTCGGCAGCGCATCGGTGGTCAGATCATCGGGATCGACGGCATACCAATAAGGCACCGACCACTGCGAGTCCCCGCTGAAATGCTGCATGAACGACTCCAGCGTCAGCAGGTACATGCGGTGCCACGGGAAGAAGAACCAGCTGCCGTGCTGGCACCGGGTCCACAGCGTGTCGCTATGGTCTTCGTCGCCGTCGTTGGTCGGGCGGCCGTGCACCGCCGCCAGGTACTGCCAGGACAGTCGGTCGGCGGGTCGTTGGGTGCCGGCGGGATCCTTGGCGCGCATGGCCGCCACGCCCTTACGGTACGAGACCAGCGCAGCCGGCCAGTCGGTGTTCTCGTTCTTGATCAAGGTGTACACATTGGAGCGAGTTCGCATGTGTTCTCCTAGAACGGCTCAGCTTCGAGGCCACGTCGCTGCCCTGCAGGTTGCAATCCGGTCACCCGACAACCGATGAAGTCAAAAGCCACGGTGCCAACCGAGTTCCAGACCGCCACCAATGGCGGCCAGAATCCTGATCGAGATTCGTTCAGTGTCGAGGCAGACACAAACCGGCCGGCGAAGCTTAGACGTAGGCTCAGCAGACAATTCATCACGCCCCCACCCGAACCACCGCGCCGCAGTGTCGCCGAAAACTTAACACGAAAACCGGATCGTCCGAGTGATTCGGTGCAGCGAGTTTTACCCTGCCCGACAATCGGCATTGGGTCATCGCGAACCGTCCCAGAAGAGGCCGCAGGACACATCAAATTCGATGCGCCTTCGGCTTCTCCTCCGCCGTCGGGGCAACCCAGCGATAAGGACGCCGTAATGCGTTGGGCTAGTTGAATTAAACACCAACTGGCTGATCGCAGTCCTGGAGCTGATGACGCGGCGTTGCTTGACCTAGACGGCGGGCAGAGTTGAAAGTCAGCCTTGGCGATTGATTGGGTGTGCGCCCCAAACTTTGTTGGTAGCTGGGCTGCCTTTACTGAGCGCGTTTCTCCCGCGCGCCGCGCTTACCAAATAGTTGCAGAAACCGATCCTTGACTTTATCGGTGATGGCAGCGGCGAGAGCAGCTGCGACGATACCAACGATCCACTTAGCCCAGCGTCCACCACGAAAGATCAACTAGCGCACCCAACAAGGGATTTCGTGCACGAGGACTCACCAGCTCGAGCGACACTACCGAATGCCGTTCTCCCGCTTCGTCATAGCCTATAGGAATCTTCGTTTCTTCGTTACCGGCCTCATCAACATTGGGGCCTGGGCTCAGCACATGCGGCACGGAATTTCTGATTAAGTCCTTCGGGCCAATTATGGTCACTATCGACTGCCGGTCACCGACGAGCGACAAACTTCCGAGCTCAACTTTCGGCGCATCGGCGCTTCGCCAAACCGATAAGGGCCACGAACGCCGCTCGGTGCCCTTCCCGGCTGCACTGGCCGACGAACTGGCAAGACATAGCAAATCACTCGATGGCGAGGTGAACTATATATAGAGTTGTGCTCTAACGCTATTCGTATGTCACTGACTACAGCAGCAACCAGGATCCCGCTGGGGCCGCGCTGCCCCAGCGGCTCGGAGGC
>CAWEYH010000015.1:0-40948 GCA_963813275.1 uncultured Actinomycetota bacterium
CCCACTCGCCGGAAGACAAAAGACTCGGGTCGGATTGTTCGGGACCAACGCACCGTGGATAGTAGGAGGACGAGATGATCGACATCTACGGCCATAGCCATCCCTACCTTCACAGCCCCTGCCCGCGCTGTGGTTACGCCACCCGCTCCAAGCAATGGCCCATTCGCTGTGCGTGCAATCGCTACGATCCAAAACCGTTCACCTTCCCTTGGGATAACGACCCGGCGTGGCAAGAGAGGATCCGTCGCGCTAAGAAGGTGGTGGCCGAGGATGAGGCTCGCCGAAATGAGTGCTGAGCAAGGCTGGATCGGACAGCCACAACAGTCCCGCGATGCCAGGCCAGGCGAGGATCGCAAATGGCGCATCATGATGGGCAACGGCCAGTTCCTTTCCGATGAACAGAAGGCCAAACTGTCCGAGATGAAGGGCACCGCCCGCTCCTGACCCTGCCGCCTCAACCTTCTTGCCCCGAAGGGGTGAGGAGGTTTCGCGTTGGCCCGCACGTTCCTGACTGCCCGCGAGCAGGTCGAGCTGCTCTCGCCGTGGCGCACCGCCAGTTGGGACGACCAGATCGAGCACTCCGGCGGCGACTACGGCGGGTACTACTGGATCCCCCGAGGGGTCAACGAGCCAAGTGGCCCACCCTGGTCGGGGACTTGTACTACTACCAAGAATGGTCACTCCCGGCTGCAAACCGTGACCGTGACTAATCGGCGACCAATTGGTCGCTGTCAACGAAAATCAGATCGCCGGTGTCGAGCGTGACCGCCCATCTGCGCGCGGGGTCGGCTACATGATTCTCGCCGATATCCACGCCGTGCCCAGCCGCATCGCCAAAATCGTCGACCACAGTGCCACGGACCTCGGCGTCCGTTCCCGGATATACACATACCCGCGCATTCACCGCCACGCGGTTATCGCCAGCTATCCCACTAGCGCGATCTACCTCGTCATCTTCATCCATCATCAACCCAGGTCGTGCGCGTGAAGATATATACCTCATTGCAGCACAACCGCTAAACGCCGTGCGGGCCTATTGGTCAATCCGTGACTGTTTGCACGGGGTCGGATCGCTATCCGCATATGTGCGGTCTGCTTCTCTCCCGGTCACCCTTGTATGTTTCTTGCGGGGTGGCCTGCAACCGACGAATACGTCACAGCTCTTTGGCCACCTCACGCCGCTGCGGCGGGTCCCGAGCGGCCAGTTGGTCAAGCAGGGCCTCGGGGGTCTTGTCGGTGTCGGCCATGGCTTCTCCACCGTCAGCATGACCCACGAACGCCGCTAACAGCGGCGCGCGATGCCAGAGATCGGACACGTGCAACTACCTATTGGGGCTAGTACTCCAGGATCGATCGGTTCGTTGCTGATCACCGTCGATCCTTTGGTGATCACGAGTGCTGCTCGGGACGGCGAGTACTGGTAGCCATTATTGGTCACGGCGAATCCGCTACCGGTGAGGACGAGCCCCGAATCCCCCAAAGTGTTTCGCAACAGCACACCCATAGAGTCCCGATGAGCGTTTTGAGTGTGGTCATCGCTCGTTCTCCGTCCCCATGTGGTTCCGGGCCAGCCAACCCAGGCAGCTATAGTGACCGGCTGGCCTAAACTGGGTACACACCTTCAGGAGGTGTGTGCCATGAACAAGATTCTCGTCACCCTCGCCACACTCGCGATGTCGGCGGTGTTCGCTCTCGCC
The DNA here is from genome assembly GCA_963813275.1 of uncultured Actinomycetota bacterium. GTDB lineage: Bacteria > Actinomycetota > Actinomycetes > Mycobacteriales > Mycobacteriaceae > Mycobacterium. Next base: position 1,698 of record CAWEYH010000015.1, read on the forward strand.
GGATCGGGTCAGGCCCAGGCCGATCCCGGCCTCTGTTGGAACGGCTGGCTGTGGACGGCCTGCGTGCAGGGACCGGGCTGGGTGGACTGGAATCCGTGGTGGTGGGACGGCGGCGACGGGAACAACAAACACTGGAACCCTGGCCACGGCCACTGGAAGTGAGACAGATCCGGCCGCTGCGGTGCCGTAGAGGGTGAGAGGGGCGGATGACCTGACATGCGGATGATCACCGACCACACCCATACCGGGGGGCCACCCTGTGGATACACGGCAGGGATTGATGGCATCAACGCTGTTGCCGCCTCGCGGCTGGTAACTGGCGGCCCGTGTTTAGCAAGCGCCGCTGCTTGGCCGCCGACCTGGGCCGCCTCGCCTGGTGAATCCCTTTGAACTTCCTAGCCTTTGACTGGGCAGGTTCTGCGCAACTCGCAGCACATTAACCACAGGCCCGAGACTTGAGCGCCAGTTTCTGGCCCCGCATATGAGGGACTCCTGGTTTGTACTCGGGACTGCAATTCGGCCCTGATTCGGACATGAATGTCTAGGAGGTGCGTAACTTCCGGCACCAATTGCTACGCACAGCAGGAGGTTTCAACTAATGCCCACGGTTTGTGGCGCATCCTGACGCTCGAGCAGATAGAGAAGAAGTTCGCCCACTTGAAGCGAGATGACGTAGAGCGAGCAGGCTCGTCTGCGAGACACCGAGTGCACCACGGGATGTGGACCCAGATTCCCGTTGAATCGTTACCGGAGCTTGCTTGATGCGACACCTCCCGCCGCAAGAATGCGATGGGCGGGCGAAGCCCTACGTGCCGGAAGAAAGAGGAGAAGTGACCGAAAAGGATCTGTATTCGGCGATCCTGAGCGTGTTGCAGTCGCATTTCGACACTGAGATGTGTCGATCGGCGTCACAGGCTGAGTTGAATGACGATGCTGCGGTGAGAATCTCGGGAAACGCGAACCGAGCGATGCTCGCTCACCAGATTGGCCAAGACGCGGTCAATGACTGGCTGTCGGCGAAGCTAACCCCTGAGTTTGGAGTTCGTTGGGGACGTTGCGGGACTGGCTAGCACACCTGTTCGTCCTCCGCGCCCAGATCGCAGTGAACTGGTGTTGCTCGCTGGCGTACACGTGACTGGTTACAGGTCGTCATCGTCGTCATCCACTTCGGCGAATTGCCGCGGGTCATATTCCTCATCAGCGGCGTCCAATGCCCCAATCTGTTGATGCTGCGGGCCGGCTGGTGCATCGCCGTCGATCCTTCGCACGAGTTCGGGCCATGACGACTCCGGCAGCATGGATCTCACCGCGTCGATGATCCGGTTCACCGTCACCCGCATGTCGACAATGTCGGGTTGGCCTGCACGGGTGTCGATAAGCGCCTGCAGCCGACCAGCGGCGATCATCGCGGTGTTCACATCCACCTTGGTGTCGGGGTCGGCGAGGGTTTCGTAGCCCTTGACCATGACCGTCTCGTAGAGCGCCATCGGGGTGATCGCAGTGGCCACACCGTTGACGAAGTCGACGCCGTTTTCCTGAGCCCTACGCTCCAGGATGTCCCGGTAAGTGGCCTTGGCGAGGTTCTGCACGGGGAAGTGCCGGGCGGTGTGGTTGCGGATCGAATCGATGGTCACCCGATCACCGTTTTGGAGCTGGACGTTGTCGTCCTCCAGTGCCCGCAGAACCATCGCATAGCTGGCACCGGACGCCAGAAGGTCATTCACCTTCGCGCGCATGTGGTCGTTTCGGCACACGCGGCAACGCGGTTCGAGGTGGAATCCGTTGACACCGGTTATCGCCGTCGACGGGCCAACGGCTGGTTTCATTACTGGCTGGGGCTGGATCATGGTGGTGCTCCGCTCCTGCGGACTATCTGCGGACCGAGATGGTACTGCCAGTTATTACGCCAGTCTATTTGCACAGCCTGAGCAGGTATTTCTGGTGCCCCCACTAGGACTCGAACCTAGGACCTGCGGATTACCAGCTGACCATTCCGGCTGCGTCGCCTAGGTGCTCAATCATTGAGTCGTGCAACACTATTCGGTGACTCCGATATCCGGTCCAACGTTGTAGATTCTTGACGTATCGTGGTCATTGGCGATGAATAAACGATGACCTTTATGTCCAGGGTCTACGAAGGTGGACACGGGTTCGGACAGCATCCGGGACAGCGAGCGTCGCTCTGGCCTAGTGACGGGCTGACGACCAATCCCATTACCGAGGTAACGCCGAGCTACGTCGACAATCTGCTCCACTGAGATCAAACTCGGCCCGTTATTTCGGCTTAGACTTCCGCCGTGTTCTCGGAGACCCGCTATGCGCTGAATGGTGACTTGCGTGTCGCCTATCGCGCGTCGCGTGAAGGTCCGCGCGACTTCGTGTTCGTCCCGAACTGGTTCACATGCTGCGAGGTTCTGCCGGAGCTACCGTCCATCCAGGGGTGGGTCGAGGCGATGACATCGCTTGGGCGGCTGATCTTTTTCGACCAGCCGGGCACCGGGGCGTCTGATCCCGTCACGTCGGGCGCGCTGCCGACGCTGGAGCAGTGGTCCGACAGCACATCACCGCAGTATTGGACGATCTTGGAACTCGTGAAGCGGTCCTCCTCGCAATTGATGGCGCGGTTGCGACTGGGGCTCTCTTCGCAGCGACACATCCGTCGCGGACAACGGCGCTGGTCGTGATGGACGGCTGGGGCTGGGCGGATCCACTTGCAGAACGCACCGAGGGACCAACGCCCGAGGAAATCAGGGCTGCCACGGTCGCCATGTGGGGGACGGGCGAGTTCCAACATGCGATGAATCCGGACATGCCGTGGAACGAGGAGATTCGGGCCACGTGGGCCCGGACAGAACGCCTGGCGGCGAGCCCCGCGACCGCTGCTCTCATGATGCCTCTGCTGGCCGAAATGGACGTGCGGGCGGTGCTTCCGACGGTCCGGGTGCCCACCCTTGTTCTTCATCACGCCGACGACCGGTTTATCCCGGCTGCAATGGGCAGATACATCGCCGATCACATCTCGGGCGCGAAGTACGTCGAGCTACCGGGGCGCAACGTGTACCACTTCGTTGAACCGGGATGGCGGCGGTCCTTCCAGGAGATCGCCGAGTTCCTCACCGGGCAGCAGGTGGAAGTGGCCGACGATCGGGTTCTCGCCACGGTGCTTTTCACCGACATCGTGGACTCGACAAGCCTCGCTGCGAAGATGGGCGACCGTGACTGGCATGCGCTGCTTGATGCGCACGACGTGATCGTCCGGTCGCAACTGGCCCGCTTTCGGGGTCGTGAGGTGAACACGTCGGGAGACGGTTTCCTTGCGATGTTCGACGGCCCGCAGCGGGCGATCCGCTGCGCGATGGCGATCCGCGACGCGGTGCAGTCCCTCGGCGTCCAGGTGCGCGCCGGGTTACACACAGGCGAGTGCGAGGTTCGCGGCGACGACATCGGCGGGATCGCGGTGCACATCGGCGCGCGTGTCAGCGCCCTGGCCGCGCCGAACGACGTGCTGGTGTCCAGCACGCTGCGCGACCTGGTGATCGGGTCAGGACTCGAATTCGACGACCGTGGCGCTCATCAACTCAAGGGCGTGCCCGGCGAGTGGCGCCTCTTCGCCGTCGCTTCGCCCTAGCCTTCGGCTCGACAGCAACCGCGCGTTAAGACTTCCGCACAATGCGATCAACGTCGCCTCCAGATCCGGGACCGAACAAATGCACGCCGAAAGCGTTGCAGTCGGCTGCGACCGCGACCTTCTGCTTTTCACGCGGAGTGAACCTTGAGCCGATGTATTCGTGCTGGTCAGGCGCGGCGAACGGGCTCTACTTGGACGTGCTGGAGCACCCGCACCGGCGGTTTGGCGCCATCATTTCTCATCTTCGACTCGGTTCAGATGTGGAGCCGCATCGAGCCCGTGTCCTGAAATTGACGACATTTGAGAGTCTCAAAACTCCGTCTCGGTGATGGCAGGGCGATATGGGGGACATCGCTGACCAGCGGTGACACTATACAGACGTGGACCCCAGCGGGGACGACGGTCGCGGTGCGCTGACAGCTACGAGGCTGTCGTGTGCTTCGTGCGGCACCGAAATTCCCGCGAACTCCAAGTTTTGTAACGAGTGCGGTGCACCGATCACGCAGGTCAGCCGATCGGCGGAGTACAAGCAGGTGACGGTGCTGTTCGCCGATGTCGCGCGGTCGATGGACCTCGCTGCTGCACTGGATTTGGAGCGGTTGCGCGACATCATGACCGGTTTGGTGGAGAGTTCGGCGGCGGTGGTGCGCCGCTACGGCGGGACCGTGGAGCACACCGGCGACGGCGTGATGGCGATCTTCGGCGCCCCAGTTGCGTTGGAGGATCACGCCTTTCGCGCATGTCTGGCCGCGCTGGCGATCCAGCAGGAGGCCAACCGGTTGGCCGCCGAGGTGGCCCGCCGTGATGACGTGGCGCTAAAGGTGCGGGTGGGCCTGAATTCGGGTCGGGTGATCGCCGGCGAGATCGGCTCGGGCTCGTTGGGGTATGTCGCGACCGGCGAGCACGTCGGGATGGCCCAGCGGATGGAAGCGGCGGCCCCGTCGGGTGGGGTGATGCTGTCGGAGTCCACCGCGCAGTTGGTCGACCACCTGGTGATGCTGGGTGAACCGGAGTGGGTGCGCATCAAGGGAGCCGACGAGCCCGTTCCCGTGCGTCGGCTCGTGGCGATCGCGCCGCGGCATGGGCCTCTCCGTCGCGCCGAGGCGAATCTGGTGGGTCGGCGCTGGGAGATGGCGGCCCTTGACGCCATGGTGGACCGCGCGATCGGTGGCCGCGGTGGCGTCGTGAACGTGGTGGGACCGCCGGGCATCGGCAAGAGCCGGACGGCTCGGGAGGCCGCCGCACTGGCCGCCGATCACGGGGCCGAGGTGTTTTGGGTGTTCTGCGAATCCCACGCCAGCCACATCTCCTTCCAGGTGGTCACCCGGCTGCTGCGCGTGCGCACCGGCGTGGCTGACCTCGACAGCGACGCCGCCCGCACGAAAGTGCGGGCGCAGATTCCGGAGGCCGATCCGCAGGATCTGCTGCTGCTGGATGACCTGCTGGGCGTCGCCGACCCCGAGGTGCCGCCTCCCCAGATCGACCCGGATGCGCGGCGGCGCCGCTTGACCGCACTGATCAACACCGCGACGCTGACGCGCACGCAACCGGCGCTGATCATCATCGAGGACGCACAGTGGATCGATGCGGTCAGCGAGTCAATGCTGGCCGAGTTTCTCACCGTCGTTCCGCGCACCGCGTCGATGGTGCTGATCACGTCTCGCCCCGAATATGGGGGCGCGCTGTCGCGGGTGCACGGTGCGCAGACGATAGCGCTTGCCCCGCTAAGTGATTCGGATACCACCGCGCTGATCGGTGAGCTGCTGGGTTCGGATCCTTCGGTCGGTGAGCTGGCGTCGATCATTGCCGAGCGGGCCGCCGGGAACCCGTTCTTCGCCGAGGAGATGGTGCGCGAGTTGGCCCAGCGGGGGGTGCTGACCGGCCAGCGCGGTGGCTACGTATGTCAAGCGGATGTCGCCGACGCGAGCGTGCCGGCCACGGTGCAGGCGGCCATCGCGGCGCGCATCGACCGGCTGACCACCCCGGCCAGGCGGACGCTCAACGCGGCTTCGGTGATCGGGGCCAGATTCGGGGCGGACCTCCTCGCGGCGCTCGGCATCGATGCGATGGTCGACGAACTGCTGAGTGCGGAGCTGATCGATCAGGTGCGGTTCACCCCGACCGCTGAATACGCGTTCCGCCACCCGTTGATCCGCGCGGTGGCCTACGAATCACAGCTGAAAACCGATCGCGCCGAGGTGCATCGGCGCCTGGCCGCCGCGATCCATGAGCGTGCGCCCGGCTCAGTGGAGGACAACGCGGCGTTGATCGCCGAACACGTCGAAGCCGCTGGCGACCTGCCCACGGCGTATGGCTGGCACATGCGTGCCGGCGCGTGGTCGGCGAGCCGTGACATCGACGCGGCCCGGATAAGTTGGGAGCGGGCACGCCGCATCGCCGACACGCTGCCCGTCGACGACCCCAACCAATTGGCGATGCGCATCGCCCCCCGCACCATGCTGTGCGCCACTGTCGGGTTTGCCCGAGCAGTCGGTGAAAGCCGGGGCCGTTTCGCGGAGCTGCGGGAGTTGTGCGGCGCGGCCGCGGACAACGTTTCGTTGGCTATCGCCATGAGCGGGGTGGCCACCGAGCTGCTCTACGCCGGGCGCCCGCGTGAGGCGGCGCGGCTGGTGTCCGAGCAGGTGGCGCTACTGGAGTCGATCGGCGATCCCACCTTGACCGTGGGGTTGGCGTTCGTCGCGTTCATCAACTGGTTCTGTGTCGGCGAGTTCGATGAGGCCTTGCGGTGGTCGCAGACCGTCATCGACCTGGCCGGAGGTGATCCGGCCAAGGGCGCCGGCTTCGGTTTTGGATCGCCGCTGGCGGTCGCGTTGGCATATCGCGGCTCTGCTCGGTGGTGGCTGGGCCGTCTCGGATGGCGGCAGGACCTTGACGACGCCGTCGCTATGGCCCGACGCAGCGACCCTGCGACCTTTGCCAGCGTCGTCGCCTGGACCTATGGTTTCGCGATTCAGTACGGGGTGTTTCGGGCCGATGACTCCGCGGTGCGCACGAGTGAGGAGGCGGTGCAGGCTGCGGGATCCAGCAACTGGATGGCCCTTGGGTTGGCCAGGTACACGCTTGGTGCTGCGCTGCTGAGTCGGGGCACCGCGGCCGAGCGTGGTCGCGGGCTGGAGTTGATGGTGCAAGTCCGCGAGGTTGTGCGCCCGCGTGGTCGGTTCCTGGTCCCGGTCATCGATTTGTGGGTCGCCCGGGAGAGGGCTAGGCGCGGCGGCCGCGATGCTGCCATATCGGTGATGCGTCAAGCCGTGAATGAACTGCACCAACAAGGACAGCTTTTCTATGGCGTTTGGGGCACCGGCGTTTTGGTCGAGACGCTGCTGGAGTGTTGCGCAGAGGGCGATCTGGCTGAAGCCGAGAAGGCGATCGACCGCTTGGCGAACCTGTTGGCCGACGACGGTTCGGCGATACGGGAGGTCACGCTGCTGCGGCTGCGGGCGCTGCTAGCCGGGTCCCGCGGCGACAAGGTTACGTACCGGGACTTGGTTGAGCGCTATCGCGCGATGGCGGAATCGCTTGGCTTCGAAGGACACATCGCCTGGGCCGACGCGATGCCGTGACCGCGGCTGCACCCTCGTGGGTGGTGACGTTTCTGTTCACCGATGTCGAGGGCTTGACCAGTCGGTGGGAGGCAGACGCCGAGGGGATGAAGTCTACGCTGGCTGCGCATGACGAGGTGTTGCGGTCGGCGATCGAGACGCACGGCGGCTTCCTGTTGAAGCGCACCGGCGACGGCATCTGTGTGGCGTTCTCGTTCAAGCACGTAGTCGATGCCGCCGCGGCGCTTAAGTATTACCGAGTCGACTTCGGGCGAGATTGCAGTGGCGCGCTACTGCGCTCGTGGCACCGCAGGGCAACCACGATTTCTACTGTGGAGCGAAACATCTGACCCGGTGGCCATCGTTTCGCCAGGACATCGCGGAAGGGACGATGATGGGTGGGGCAAGCACATCGGTCGCGTCCGTCGGCCTCGGCGCTGACCGACCATCGCCGACCGGTCCATCCGATCACTTGGCGGTCCTGGGCCGGATCCGGGGTCCGCGTGACTTGCAGGGATTGTCGCGCGACGAGTTGACAAGACTCGCAGATGCGATCAGAGCATTCCTCATCGAAAAGGTGTCGGTGTCAGGGGGGCACCTCGGTCCTAACCTTGGTGTGGTCGAGTTGACCATGGCGCTTCATCGGGTATTCGAATCACCGCGCGATGCTTTGATCTTCGACACCGGTCATCAGGCCTACCCGCATAAGCTTCTGACGGGTCGCCAAGATGACTTCGACCACTTGCGAGCCTCCGGCGGCCTGTCGGGGTATCCGTCGCGCGCAGAAAGCGAGCACGACTGGGTCGAGTCTTCGCATGCGTCGGCGGCGCTTTCCTACGCGGACGGGTTGGCAAAGGCATTCGAATTGACCGGCAGTCAAGATCGCTGCGTGGTCGCGATCGTTGGTGACGGCGCCCTCACCGGTGGAATGTGTTGGGAGGCATTGAACAACATCGCTGCCGGCAAGAGCCGTCGCGTCATTGTCGTCGTCAACGACAACGGCAGGTCTTATGCGCCGACGATCGGTGGGCTTGCCGAGCGTCTGACCAGCCTGCGGATGCGTCCGAGGTATGAGCGGCTCCTGGCGTCAGTGAAAAGGGAGCTGACCGGGCTGCCGATGCTCGGACGTCCCACCTATTCGGTACTGCACGCGGTAAAGGAAGGATTGAAGGATGCGTTGAGTCCGCAGACGTTGTTCGGAGATTTGGGCATCAAGTATCTCGGCCCGATCGACGGACACGATATTTTCGCGCTCGAGAAGGCCCTGCGGATGGCAAAGGGCATGGGCGGCCCGGTCATCGTCCACACGGTCACCCGCAAGGGAATGGGATACCGCCCAGCGGAGGAAGATCCGGCTGACCGCATGCATGCATGCGGACCGATCGATCCTCGAACTGGCAAACCGAAGGCCGACACCGATGCTACGCAGTGGACGGACGTCTTTGCCGGTGAGCTGCTCCGATGGGGCAGCCGCCGCGACGACGTCGTCGCGATCACCGCCGCGATGCCGGGGCCGACCGGTTTGGCGGCGTTCGGAGCGCAGTTTCCCAACCGGATGTTCGATGTGGGGATCGCCGAACAACACGCTGTTACATCTGCTGCGGGGCTGGCGCTCGGCGGCATGCATCCGGTGGTCGCAGTTTACTCTACGTTTCTCAATCGGGCCTTCGACCAGGTGATGATGGATGTCGCACTGCTGAAACTGCCGGTGACATTCGTTCTGGACCGGGCGGGCATTACCGGGCCCGATGGGGCCAGCCACAACGGCGTGTGGGATTTGTCGCTGCTGGGCATCGTGCCTGGCATGCGAGTCGCCGCCCCACGCGATGCTGCTTCGCTCCGTGAACAGCTCGGCGAGGCGCTCGGAGTCGATGACGGCCCGACCGCGATCCGGTTTCCGAAGGGATCGGTGGTTGCCGATACAGAAGCCGTGGAACGAATCGAGGGTGTGGATGTGCTCTGCCGCCCGCATGATCCGGATGTGCTGTTGGTCGCGGTCGGGCCGCTGGCGTCGGTCGCGCTGACGGCGGCGGCGACACTGGCGAAGCGTGGCGTGGCCGTCGCGGTGGTGGATCCTCGGTGGGTGCTGCCGGTGCCCGAGCAGGTGGTGAAGCTTGCCGGCGATGTGCGGCTGGTAGTGACTCTGGAGGAGTCGGGGCTACACGGCGGGGTCGGGTCGGCCGTGGCGGCCCGGATGCGCGAGGCGCGGATCGACACACCGGTGCGCAGTGTCGGTGTGCCGCAACGATTCCTCGCTCAGGCCGCGCGTAGCGCGATTCACGCCGACCTCGGCCTAACGGCTGCGGACCTGGTCGCCAGCATTAGTTTCTGGGTTCAGCTGCCGGCTGAGGTCGATGCGAACCGGGGCGAATGACAATGTGCAGCAGAGCATTTGCAGTGGGCGAGGGAGCGATGCTGTCGCACAAGGTCCCTCCGGTGAAGCGAGCACTGCTGGCACAGCCGCCCGCCTACTGTGCCGACGTGGATCGCGCCGTGGGGGCGGTCGAGCGGGCGCTGAAGCTACACGGCTTGCCGGTCAATGTACGTAACGAAATCGCGCACAGTCGACATGTTGCCGCGATCCTACGCGGACGTGGAGTTTTCTTCGTAAGAACACCGATGAAGTGCAGCCATGTGCGGTGATGACGTTCTCCGCGCGCGGCGTGTCACCGGCGGTGCGCGTCGCGACCAAAGAACGGGGGCTGCAAGTTATCGATGCCACCTGCCCTTTAGTCACGAAGGTGCACAACACACCAACGAGCCGGCGCGGTCAACATCGCCGTATGCCACAGGAGTGCACCGGCAGGATCACCGGGCGCTCAACGCTGAGTGCGAGCCGACCTCGTGAATAAGGGTTGAGGCTTAGCAGGTCCGCGGGGGCGCAGGAAAGCTTCCTAGCGGCGTCGAACTGAGTCGAGACCGCTTGAGAAGAAAGGATTGACGTGTTACACGGAATCGCTCGACTCGCCATCGCGGCGCCCCGGCGGATTGTCGCGGTCGCACTGCTGGTCATGGTCGGCGCCGCCATCTTTGGCATTCCGGTAACGAAGAGCCTGTCCGGCGGCGGTTTACAGGATCCAAGCAGCGAATCCTGGCAGGCGGCTCGGCTACTGTCCGAGAAATTCGGCCAGGGCGACATGCACATGGTCATCGCTGTGACCTCCAGTGCCGGTGCTGAAAGTCCAGCCGCACGCGACCTCGGTGCCGACCTCGTTCGGCAACTCCAGGCGTCGCCCTATGTTGTCGATGTCAGCTCAGCATGGACTGCGGCGCCGCCGGTCGCGACGGGACTGATCAGCAAGGACGGCAAGACCGGGCTAATCGTTGCCGGCATCACCGGCGGCGAGAGCGCCGCGCAAAAACACGCCAAGCAGCTGGCCGATCAAGTGGTGTACGACCGCGACGGGCTCACCGTGCGCGCGAGTGGCGACGCGATGATCTACGTGCAGGTCAACAGTCAAACCGAAAAGGACCTGATGCGTATGGAATCCATCGCTATCCCGTTGAGCTTCGTGGTGCTGGTCTGGGTGTTCGGCGGTGTCATGGCCGCGGCGCTGCCACTGGCGGTGGGCGGGTTCGCGATCCTGAACGCCATGGCGGCGCTGCGCGCAATCGCATACGCAACCGACGTGTCGATCTATGCGCTGAACCTCACCGTCGCACTGAGTATGGCGTTGGCTATCGACTACACGCTGCTGATCGTCAGCCGGTTTCGTGATGAACTCGCCGACGGCGCGGATCGAAATGAGGCGTTGATTCGTACGATGGCCACGGCGGGGCGTACGGTGCTGTTCTCGGCGGTGACGGTCGCGCTGTCGATGGTGGCGATGGTGCTCTTCCCGATGTATTTTCTGAAGTCGTTCGCCTACGCTGGCATCGCCGTCGTGGCATTCGCGGCCGTTGCGGCGGTCACGGTCACACCGGCGGCGATCGTGCTGCTCGGTGACCGGCTCGACTCGTTGGACGTGCGCCGACTGGGCAGGCGGCTGCTGAGACGGCCGGAGCCAGCGCGACAGCCCGTCGAGGAGCTGTTCTTTTACCGCTCGACGAGGTTCGTGATGCGCCACGCCATTGCGATCGGCCTTGCGATCGTCGCACTGCTGCTTCTACTTGGCTTGCCCTTCCTTGGCATCAAATGGGGTTCTCCGGACGACCGTGTACTGCCCGAATCCGCGTCGGCGCGCTTGGTTGGTGACCAGATTCGCAGCGCTGCTTTCGCCGTCAACTCCGCGAACAACGTGATGGTCGTGATTCCGGACTTGACAGGGGTCACACCCGACGAACTCGGCCGCTACGCCGCACAGCTGTCGCAGGTTGCGGACGTGTCGTCTGTGTCTGCGCCGGGAGGCGCGTTCGTTGATGGCCTACCGGTTGGGCCGCCGTCGGCGGCGGCGATCAAGGATGCCAGCGCGTTTCTCACCGTTAGCAGCACCGCGCCACTGTTCTCAGTGGCTTCGGAGACCCAGTTGGACCGATTGCACGCCATAGCCGGCCCTGGCGGCCAACACGTACAGATGACCGGAATCGCGCAGATCAACCGCGACAGTCGCGAAGCGGTCACCTCACGGCTGCCAACCGTGCTGGCAGTGATCGCCACGATCACATTCATGCTGCTGTTCTTATTGACCGGCAGCGTGGTATTGCCGCTGAAGGCATTGCTGCTCAACATTTTATCGCTTTCCGCCACCTTCGGTGCTCTCGTGTGGATCTTCCAGGAAGGTCATCTTGGCGGGTTCGGCACCACAGCTACCGGCACGCTGGTGGCCACCGTCCCAGTGTTGTTGTTCTGCATCGCATTTGGACTGTCGATGGACTACGAAGTGTTCCTGGTAGCGCGCATCCGCGAGTACTGGTTGACTTCCGGACGCCCTGTGGCCGACAACGATGAAAGCGTCGCGCTGGGCGTGGCCCGCACCGGCAGGGTGGTCACAGCGGCCGCGCTGGTGATGGCCATTTCGTTCGCTGCGTTGATCGCCGCGCAGGTATCGTTCATGCGAATGTTCGGTGTCGGCCTGACTCTGGCGGTTCTGGTGGACGCGACGCTGGTGCGGATACTGCTTGTTCCGGCGTTCATGCACGTGCTGGGCAGCGCCAATTGGTGGGCGCCCAAGCCGATGGCCCAACTTCACTTGCGGTTCGGCATTAGTGAGCGAAGCACACCCGAGCCCGCCGAGGCAGCCCCGAAGAAGACCGGTCAGTATGTCGACATCGGTCCGTAACCCGTTCAGCGTGTTCGACCGCGCGGGAGTCCTCGCGCCACCCTCACGGGCGCGAGAACCGCAGCGATTCGTCTGTGAGCTAGAGAGCTACATAGCACGGTTACGGGAGGTTCCGCGATGACGAACCGCTACCTCGAAGCGGCCTTTGCGCCCGTCAATGAGGAATTCACGCTGACCGATCTGGAGGTAACCGGGACAATCCCGACGTACCTGGACGGGCGGTACTTGCGCAACGGTTCGAATCCGATCGGCGAGGTGGATCCAGAGCTCTACCACTGGTTCACCGGCGACGGCATGGTGCACGGCATCCGCATTCGCGATGGCAGGGCCGAGTGGTATCGCAATCGCTGGGTGCGGGGGCCGCTGGCGGCGATAAATCTGGGCGAGGCGCCGCCGGACGCGCATCTCGGCCTCTATGGCATTGGCGCCAACACCAATGTGATCGGGCATGCCGCCAAAACCATCGCGCTAATGGAGGGCGGCCTGGCGAACTACGAGCTCACCGATGACCTGGACACCGTCGGCGTCTGTGACTTCGACGGGACGCTGACGGGCGGGTATACGGCCCACCCCAAGCGCGACCCAGAAACCGGTGAGCTGCATGCGGTTTCGTTTAGATGGAATCGCGGTAACACCGTCCAATACTCGGTGATCGGCATCGACGGCCGTGCGCGTCGCACGGTCGACATCGAGGTCACAGGCAGCCCTATGATGCACGATTTTTCATTGACCGAGCGTTACGTGGTGTTCTACGACCTGCCGGTCACTTTCGACGCGGGCCGGGCCGCCGCGATGACGGTGCCCCGCGGGCTGCGGCTGCCCGCGCGACTCCTTTTGTCCGCGTTGATCGGCCGGGTCCGCATCCCCGATCCCATTGCGGCGCGGATGCCCTGCGGCAAGGATTCCGACCGGCGATTGCCGTACTCGTGGAACCCGGACTATCCCGCGCGAGTCGGCGTGATGCCCCGCGACGGAAGCAATCGCGATGTCCGCTGGTTCGATGTGGAACCCTGCTACGTCTACCACCCGATGAATGCCTACGACGACGGCGACACCTCGATCGTGCTCGACGTCGTTCGGCACCCCAAGATGTTCGACACCGACCATCTCGGTCCCAACGAGGGTCCGCCGACGCTGGATCGCTGGACTGTCGATCTCGCGAACGGAAAGGTGCGTGAATCGCGGGTCGACGATCGCGGACAGGAGTTTCCTCGCGTCGATGAGCGTCTGGTCGGCAAGCCGTACCGGTATGGCTATGCGCCGACAGTGGGCGAGGACGCTACGGGAGGCGATTCTTTGATCAAGCACGACCTTGTCGGCGGGAATACACAGAGCCGCTCATTCGGCGCCGATAAAATGTTGAGCGAGTTCATTTTTCACCCTTCATCTCCGGATGCTGAGGAGGACGACGGCGTGCTCATGGGCTACCTTTACGATCGGCCGACCGATCGCAGCGAACTGGCGGTTCTCGACGCGCGGACGCTACAGAACGTGGCCAGCGTCAAGCTGCCGCACCGGGTGCCCGCTGGATTCCATGGCAACTGGATACCGACGCTTGTGGTGTAGGGATCTACGACGCGTCTTAGGGTTCGGCAAGCCGGGTGGGTTCGTCACGGCCGCGCAGAGTGACCTCGTCCAGTGTCCAGTGACGGCGCTGGCTCTCGCCGGCGGCTTCGACGGGGGCGGCCACGTAGCCGCGCTCATTTCCTGCCAACGCCGGTTAGAGGCAAGTCGAGCTACCGCCATGGATCCTGCCTCAAACCGCCACGTCGCTTCTGGATTGCCTGCTGCAGTCGGGAAGCGGAGCGCTGCGCCATCGCCAGCGTGCGCTCAGCGCGGCCGCCGGCGGGCGGCAAGAGGCCGAGTTGGCGCGAGACGCTTAATACGTCGTATGCGGTCCGCACCTTGCACACGCGGCCGTCGTGGAACTCGTAAAAGTCGCCACCGTCGATCTCCCAGCGGCGGCCGGTGGGCGCGAAGCCAGGCGGCTCGAGCGGACCCGTGAGCGTGGCCCAACCGCGCCAATTGAAGGCGGCGCAAGGCTCACCAGTGATCACGTAAGGCCCACTGAGCACCTCGAACGTCATGTCCGGCATCGCCTTCCAGATCGCTTCGAGGAATTCACGTACGTCTGCGTGTCCTCGCATCAACTTGGGCCAGCTGTCATCACGGGCCTCGACGTCCTCGGTCATGAGCGCCAGCACTCCGTCGATCTTGTGGGAGTTCCACGCGTCCTGCCACCGCCGCATGAAATCATGGAGCCACTCGATCGACGGCGTCGCCGCGCTCGTCGTCTCAGCCGCGGTCCTCGTGCCATCAGCCGCAGTCGTTGACTCGGTCTCGGACATCCGTAGTGCGCCAGTGTCGCTGGTCATGCCGAGCTCAAACGCTGCCGAGGCGAGGAAGTCGACCCAGGAATGAGATTCTCGCCGGCGCGGCCCCCTGTTGAACGGTGGGTGTCGATATTGCCTACGCATCCGATTGTCCGCGGGGGATAAGCGCGGGTGAACTCGTACTCGGTCTCGTCGAAATCTCGCGCCGCACGCCAGTACTGCCAGCTGAATCCCGGCCAGAGGGCCCGATTGACACCCTTGTCATCCACAAACCAATTCGTGCAACCCGCGGTGGACCACACGCGCTTAGCCAGCCGGCGCTGGATGTCCTCGTTGAACCTGTCCTGGGCATCCTGGCGGACTTGGATCGAGGCGGCCCCGTGCTGGCGCACACCGTCCATGGCGCGCAACGCGACCTTGATCTGCTGCTCGATCATGAAGACTATCGAGTTGTGCGTTATCCCAGTATTGGCGCCCATTAGGAAGAACGCGTTGGGCATCCCGGCGACCGTGACACCCATGTGGTGTTGGATGCCGTCGGTATTCCACCGCTGCACCATCGATTCGCCTCCGACACCACGGGTATCGAGGGGGTTGTACGCATCGATGACGCGGAACCCGGTGGCGTACACGATGACATCCACCGCGCGCTCGGTGCCGTCGACGGTCACGATGCTTCCGGGCCGTACCTCGACGATGCCGTCTGTGATCACCTCGGCGTTGGGCCGCACCAGCGCCGGGTAGTACGTGCGGGAAAAAAGGAGCCGCTTGCAGCCGATCTGATAGTTGGGGGTGAGTTTGGCCACCAGCGCCGGATCCTTGATGCTCTTGCGGATGTTGGCCTTGGCGGCCCATTCGAGCGGCCGATGCAGGTTGCCGTACCCGTGGAGCCCGATGGCCATCGATTCGGCGATCCAATAGGTCACGGCACGGAAGATGTTGCGGATCAAGGGCACCTTGGCGAAGAGGTTCTGAAGGGATTCCGGGATTGCCGGGTTGCCACGGCCTAACACCCAGGGCGGGGTGCGCTGATACAGCTGCAGTTTCCCCACTTGCTTGGCGATGATCGGTACGAGTTGGACTGCGCTAGCACCGGTGCCGATCACTGCCACCGTCTTATTGGTCAGATCCACGCTGTGATCCCATTGCGCGGAGTGAAAGACCGCCCCGGCGAACGACTCGATGCCGTTGAGATTCGGGATGTGCGGCCGATGCAGCGGGCCGACGCCGATCACAATGAACTGGGCGGTGATGGTGCGTCCGTCGGCCGAACGCAGATGCCACCGCGAGGCCACCTCATTCCAGCTGCGACGCGACGATCTCAGCGCCGAATACCGTCGTTGCGGCGTAGGTCGTACTTGTCGGTGAGTCGTTGCAGGTATGCCTGGATCTCGGGCTGCGAAGACCACATCTTGGACCAGAACGGGTTCTGCTCAAAGGAATACGAGTAGATGGCCGTCGGCACGTCGCAGCCGCAGCCCGGATAGGTGTTGTCGCGCCACGTGCCGCCGACGTCGTGCGATTTCTCCAAGATCAGAAAGTCGTCACGGCCCCGTCTGCGCAACTGGATCGCCATGCCGAGGCCGGAGAACCCGCTGCCGATGATGGCGACGGTGGTGTTCCAGGTGCTTGCTGACTGTCGTTGGTTCGACTGGTTCGGTCTGATTCATTGCGCGGCATCTTGTTGGCATCTTGCGTGGTGACGGGAAGAAGGCGGGTACCCGGGCGGCGTAAGCGCGGTAGGCCGCGCCGAAGCGGGCGACGAGGTCGCGCTCCTCCAGGAGGGTGCCCAGCAGGATGTAGCCCGTCAGCCCGGCCGCCCACAGCAGGTGCCCGGCCGTGAATGTGCTCGCGCACCAGAAGCAGAGCAGCAGGCCGGTCATCAGCGGGATGACGTACCAGGCGGTAGGGCCCGTGCACCTGCAGCCGCTCGGAGGTCGCGTCGGGCATGCGGGTCACGTAGCGCGCGGTAGGCCTGGCTCAGACCGAGCAGGTGGAAGTGGTTCAGCAGCAGGGTGGCCGCGTAGACCAGCACGACGCCGAGCCAGAACCCGGCGTCGAGCACCGCCCCGACGATGCCGTTGGTCGACCAGATCCGTTGCGGCAGCGGCTGCCAGCCCAGGCACAGCACCCACACGGCCAGGCTGGCCATCACGATGTAGACGGTGCGCTCGAGGGCCTCGGGCACCCTGCGGGTGATGAACGCCTTGAACGCAGGGCCGGGCCATGCCCGAGTGCTGCAGGCCGAACAGTGCCAGCAGCAGCACGTCGATGACGACCGACGGGCCGGTCGACAGGTGCGGCCCGGCGTCGACCGTCTTCGGCAGCCACCAGCCCCCGGCGAACAGCAGCAGCAGGGGCACGGTCACCCCGGCGAAGGCGTATCCGGCGAACGCCAGCAGGACCGGGACGAGCCGACGGCGGTCCGTCAGCACGTCCCGTACCTGGTGGCGGCGTGATCAGATCCATGCGAACCAGGGCAGGTACCGCGAGCGGACGGTGCCCTCCTCGATTCGCTTGTCCAGCTTGGCCTTCCATCGCTCGCCGTAGGTCGCGTCGAGGAAGCCTCCGGGCACGACCAGGCGCCAGGCCGAGTTGAGCGTCATCCAGTAGGGCACGATGACGTCGGGTTCGACCTGCCGCATGAAGTCGAGCTTGTCGGGGATCTGGCTCCAGTGGATGCCGGGGTAGCGGTGGTGCACGCTGTGGTAGCCCTGGTTGAAGATGAAGAAGTTGAGCCAGTTGCCCACCGTGTTCATCGATTTGCTCGGGTCGTCCTCGAAGACCCGCGCCGGGGCATGGGTCAGCCAGGCGAAGTAGCCGGAGTTCACCTGGGTCACGATGAACGGGATCCCGTAGAAGAGCGTGAACCGGGTGGTGTCGGCGACGTACACGGTGACGACGATCAGCGCCACGACGAGCGTGAAGTCGAACATGAACTGGTAGCGCCGCTTGCGCCGGCCGGGCGACGCATTGGCTGCGAAAATCGTTCGCACGGTGTGGTTCTTGACGATGGTGCCGTACCTGAACCAGTACCAGACGGCGCGCAGCCCCTGCTCGCGCCCCTCGGTGGAGGTGACGTCGCCGGGCCCGTCGTTGTAGCGGTGGTGGTTGAGGATGTGCACCTCGCGCATTTCGGCCGCCGTCAGCGCGGCGGGCATGCAGCACAGCACGTCGACCACCCGGTTCATCGGCCGCGACACGAAGAGCGGCCGATGGGTGTGCATGTGCAGCACACCGATCGTGATCGAGAAGTTCAGCCAGCGTCAGCAAGACGATCAGCGGCACCGCCAGGTACCAGTTCGTGGCGGCCGGCACGAGCAGACCGAAGGCCAGCAGCCCGACCCAGCACGCGATATGCACCAGCGGGCCGACATTCGCCGGGTGCTCGAGCTTGAGCACCCGGCGGCTGAATCGGCTGGTCGTTCGGACGAGGCGATGGGCGTCCGTGGAGCTAGGACGGGTCGAATTGGTGGTCATGGGCGGGCTCCTGAGACAGCGGTGTCGAGGGCGGTGAGCTGGAATTGCGTGGCGAGGGCCTGCATCGCGTCGGCGTCGCGGGGTCGCAACCGTTCCAGGGCGCCGAAGGCCAGATGATCGGCGATCATCATGCGGCGCACTTGGGACTCGGGCAGTTCGCCGGTCAGCGGTTCTTCCGGCAGGGCTCGCACGAGCGCGAAGGTGGTGCCGACGATCAGCGGCCCCATCGAGGGCGACATCGAGCGCGGGTCACCCAGACCGAGCACCTCGCAGCCGGGCCCGACCGGGCAGCAGGGCCGGCCTCCGCCGAGGGGTCGGGTGACGCATCGAGCAGACGGTGGATCGCCCCGTCGGCGGAACGCCGCACTCGCTTCAGCATCGTGGCCCAATGAGCGGGTGAGCGGGCGGCCAGCACGGCCGCGCCGAGCCGCAGCCGCCGCCGGTAGGGCGCGGGCGCCCCGACGGCCGCGCACAGGAACGCGGTCGTCGTGATGGTCATGTAGGCCATCGCCACCCGGGCGCCGCGACTGGGGGTGCGCGGGCCGAGCCGGGCCAGCAGGGCGAAGCCGCCCAGCGCCGGGGCCAGCAGCCGCAGCATCACCGCCCGGGTCAGTTCCTCGCGGTCGCCGGCGCCGTAGAGCGCCAGTTCGCCGTCGCGCAGGTCGTTGGCCAGTTGGGCGGTGACGCCGATGCATCCGGCCAGCTCGCCCAGATCGGTTTCGGCGCAGGCGTCTTCGGCGACCAGTGAGCACGCGTAGAGCACCACCCGCCCGAGCACGCCCTCGCCGTAGGCGGTCCGCGGCAGGGGCGAATCGAGGTTGCGGGCCATCACGCGGCCGACGTCGACCAGCATCTGGCCGACCCGTTCCCGTCCCTCGAAGGGCAGCGCCGACAGCAGCGCCCGGACGTCGCGGATGCGCTCGGCCAGCACCAGGTCGACGGCTTCGCTGTCGCGGACGGCGACCGCGTGCAGCGGCGGGGGCGGCGTGTCGGTGGCGCCGTTCAGGTAGCCCACGGCGGTCAGGACGGCGCCGCCCGCCAGCGGGCGGTCGCTGAGGTCTTCGTAGGCGTCGAGCACCCGGCAGGCCAGCAGGGCGGCGGTGGCCTCGGCCCGTAGGTCCGCGGGCAGGAAACCGGCTGCGATGCCCAGGTTCCGGGCCGCCGGGATCAGCGCCAGCCGGGCCAGCTCATCCGGTGACCGGGCCGCCCGCAGCGCGGCCAGGTCCGGTGCGCGGCGCAGGTGCCGCAGCCCGTGGGCCAGGGTGCCGAGCCGCCCCCCGCTCATCGGGACACCACCCGCACCGAGAGTTCGCGCAGGTGCTCACGCGCGGGGGAGGGCGGGAACACGTCCATCGCCCGGCAGGCCGTCTCGGCGGCGCGGACGGCGACGGCGCGGGCGGCCCGGGTGGCCCCGCTGTGCACCAGGTCGGCCTGCAGGTCGGCACTGGAAGTCAGCTCGGAGAGCCACATCTCACGAGAACCGGGCCGCATGGCCAGCCACTCGATCACCGGCCAGGTCGGCACCCGGCGGTCGAGGTCGCCACCGGCCTCCTTGCCCAGCGAGGGGCCGCCCTCGACGTCGCGCACGTCGTCCATGATCTGGAAGGCGAGGGCGAGCTGGTCTGCGTACCGCATCAGGGCGCGCAGCCGATCGTGGTCGACGGCCGCCCGCCGTGCCGCCGTACGAGCAGGCCAGCCGGAACAGGGTGCCGGTCTTCGCGCCGGCCACGAGTTCGTAGTGCCGGCGCAGGGCGGCGTCGTCGACGGCGGGTGGCAGGGTCTCGACGAGCTGACCGAAAGACAGGTCCGAGATGCGGTCGAGGTAGGTGACGCCGGGGGCCTCACCGAGCCGCGCGAACACCGCCGGGTTGTCGGCCAGCACCCGCGCGAGTACCTGTAAAGCGTTGCCGGCCAGGTGAAATCCGGCCCGGGCGGCGGTGCGGACGCCGAACGCGGCCGGTACCGACGGGGCATCGCGCCGCAAGAGCGATCCGTCGCAGATGTCGTCGTGCACGAGCGACGCCTCGTGGAACATCTCGATCGCGCAGGCCAGGTCGACGGCGTCGCGCAGCGGCACCGCGGCGGCCGAGGGCAGCAGGCGGGCGCAGGCCAGCACCAGGCCGGCCCGGACCCGTTTACCGGGGACGGCGAGGATGTGGCGGTAGATGGCATCGAAAGTGCCACCGGTGATAAGGATTTCGTGCAGCCGATCGGCGACCAGGGTCAATTGATCGGGTGGAGCCATCAACGAAGGTCGGTCAACACTGAGGCCGACGGACGCGACCGATGCGCTTTCCTCACCCATCATCGTGCCTTCCGCGATGTCGTGGCGAAACGACGGTCACCGGGTCAGATGTTTCGCTCCACAGAGGAGATCGTTGCTGCCGTGTGGTGCGACGAGCGCAGTAGCCTGCCACTGCAATCTCGCCCGATTTCGGCGCGGTACTACTTAAGCCCGATCTTGCGTGACCGGTCGAGTTCGACGGGCGCGCTGATGTTGACTGCGCGGTCGCAGCGTTCTAGCTGCTGTCGTTGCTCTCACCGTTGCAGCTGCCGAGTGTCGTCATACAGATACGCGCGAGTACTGCCGGACGAGACGCCGACGCCGACAAGCCGGCTCTACTGATCCACCAAATCCGTACGCGGGACGTCGTCCTTACGCATCCGGCTTCGTGCTGAACTTGCGACGCCAGATGTTCTGTTCCAGTTGGGCTGGAAGCAGGCGGTGCAACCACGGCAGGGCCGCAACCTTGGGCGGCCCAATCAGATACGAAGGCTTCAGGCGCTTCGCAGAGATGACCTTCTTCCACACGGTATCGGCAAAGGCATCGGGCAGCTCGAACGTGAAGTTGTCTCCGATCGCGGTGCTAGAGACGAAATGCCGACGGTACTGCTCACGCAGGGATTCGGGAATTGACGCCCACTGCTGCGCTTCGGCCTCAGGCCCCATCTCGGACATCGCAGTCTCGACGCAACCGGGTACGAGCTCGGTGACCTCGATGCCGAACGGCGCCAACTCCATGCGGAGGTGTTGGGTGGACACCTTGAGCGCGGTTTTCGACGTTGGGTACGCGGAGAACATGGGAATGGTGATGTAAACCGATGCCGACGTGGTGTTGATGATCCGCCCCTTGGATCGGCGCAGCAGTGGGGTCAAGGCCTGCACCACCTGTACCGGTCCCCAAAAGTTGACCTCGAACGCACGCCGGTATTCGGTCATGTTTGCCGCTTCAATCACCCCTTCCCGCGGCAAGTACCCTGCATTGTTGATCAAAAGGTCGAGCATGCCGCCAGTGTTGTTTCCGATTGTGCTCGCTGCGGCGACCACTTCGTCGGGGTCGGTCACGTCGCACGGCACGGCAATGATGTTCGGCATGCCGAACCAACGGGCTTGTTCGGGCGGGCTGGTCCGATACCCCGCAAACACCTGCCAACCTTCGCGTAGTAATCGCACCACAAGCGCCTCGCCGATTCCGGTCGCGGCGCCCGTGACGAAAGCGGATTTCATCGGCGAAGCGTAACCACGAACACCCGTCCTATGGACCCAACCGTGCTCGCCCCCCTTTTTTCGCAAGGGGCCCGTGTGGACCTGACTGGCGGCAGCGGTACGAATTTTTTTGTGCAGAGGCCGGAATTCTTCGGCCGGAGCGCCAATAAACCGGGCGCCGGCGCTGTGAGCGGCCCGACGGCGCAATTTTCGTTCCTGAACTGGATAGGCGGCCCGACGTCCGGCTAAACGCACCCCGTCGGCGACGATGGTTCGCTCTACGTGTAATCCTGACAGGGCATCTCAGGATTGGCCCAAGCCCTGGCGCCTGAGACTACGTCTGTGACCTTGATTCTCGGGAAGAGCAGCTGCTCATGCGCTACCGTCGGACCAAATTTGGACCTGTTTAAGCACTTGTTCTGAGGTCCCTATTGAGTCATGCCGTGCAAGTCAGTTTTCGCCACGGTGTGTCTGCGGACCGCGGTCACCAAGGGCCTCGTTGGCGGCGGGAGAAATCGCGATGGCCTACAAAATGATCGAGGCCGCAGCCTCGAAGGCGTGCAGCGAACGCCCCGCCCCGCGTCGCGCCCGCCCGCAAACCGCGCGGTCTCTTACCACGGCCAACTTTTCGGACGACCCGTCGGCATCACCGCGACCGCATCAGCCGAATCGGCCCAGCCGATGTTGCCTGAAAACCTTCGCCGAGAAGCGATTACGTATAGGTCACTAGTCTCGGGGCAACGTTGCGAGCAATGCGGAGCCGATTGCGGCGGCGCCGCCGGCGGTCCCTAAGCCGAGCCAGCGTTTCGATGGCGCCATGTGCCGCCAGGCGCCCGCGATGCCTGTGATGTCACTGCTATCTGCCAGCACGGCAGCGATGAGCCAAGGTTTGACGGGACCGTGGGCGCGGATCACGGCAAGAAGGCCGAGGCCGAGTCCGATATCACGGCCTCCCATCCCGCGCAGGAATGCTTGTGCGTCGGGTGCCGCACCACCGTCCCCTGCGAGTATTCGGCCCGCGGTCGCGGGCGCGGCCAGCGCGCCCACACCGAAGAGGATACGGCCGATCGCGTAGGCGGTTAGCGGTTTCATGTCGGCCGCCCGCTAATCCAGATGCGCGCGCGTTCGACGAGAAGATTGGGTTCGAATTGGTCCGCGTGCCATTTCGTAAGTCGGACTGTGCCTCTGGTGCCATAGCGCTGCATGTGTCGACATGGTAGGGCAAGCCGATGAACAGCTGTAGGTCGTGCTCGCTGGCCCAAACCGATATCGAACCTCCGCTTGCTCGTGCGGGGAGCGACCAAAGCCAGACCCCGACCGCTCCAGGCATGGCGTACCAGCCCATGCGCATGCATAAACCCTCGAGCAGAACCCCGGGCAGATCGCGGCGATGATCGGCAACGAATTCGGTGACGCTAACGACGACGGGTCTGTCGAGCGGGTCGACCGGCCCAGGCGTCCTAGGGGTCAGTAGAGCGACGACCAACAGCGCGGCCGGGGTTGTGAATAACTGCACCCGTCTAGCGTGACCGCACGATTGGCTCGTGTCAGAACCTGTGCACACCGTCCGCCTGGTCGGCGGATTGCCCGATCCCGCCCTCTTCCCACGAGCCGAATGGCTGCGCCACTACCGGCTTGCGGCCCGATCCGGGCGGCTGACCTCGGCCACCTCGACCCCGGCGGTCTGCAGGACTCGAGTCGGGCCCACCCCATAGCTGGAGGTCCCTTCAACCCCGGCGATCGCAATCGCGCCGAAGCTTTCGGCCCATCTGAGCCGTCGTCGTAACCGACCGGACTTGTCGAGAACTTAACTCTTCGTCTGCAAGAGGCTTTCCGCCGTCGGGAATGGCACCCAGATGGATCGTGCGAGTGGCTGGCCGGTTCCGGCCCATCGGGCGTTCCGGCGGGGACGGACCAGGTTGGGATCGCCACCCTGGTCGCCCGCGATCGTCGCAGCGGTGCGCCACGAGGGTCCGTGGCTAAGTAGTGGCACGGCGAAGTCGGGCGGGATTGCAGTAGTTCGGTACTGCAATCGCCGGAGTGTGGGCGCGCGACGATCCTCATCGCGGAACTCGACACCCGGCGCGGTCGCCATCGTTCCGCCCTGGCATCAATGGAGGTGCGGCGATGGGTAGCACAAAGTGCATAGAAGGTGGCCGACGGCGACCTGCATGTCCACATCGACCCGTTGGCGGAACTGTGCGCAATGTTGTGCGTGCAGTCGTCGTAGCCATTCTGGCCCTTCTCGGTACGGTCCTCTTGAGTCTGTCGGTCACGATGACGACGACAGTGCAACTTCTGGCGACCTACGCGCTGAAGGGCACACAGATTGTCGTCTTGAACATCACCAGCGATCAGGCGATTCAACAGGAGGCCATCCTCTACGGGGTCGGCACGCCGGGGAGTCCCCCGATGGTCGTGCAGTATCCGGCCAGTGGCCGACCAGTCTCGCCAGGCTTCTTTTCCGATCCGACACTTAACCAGTCCATCGGGGCCGGGATACATCGACCTACAAAACGACACGGCCAACGATCCCGCGCCGGTGATCTTCGGGTTCTCCCAGGGCGCGGTCGTCGCCACCGAATACAAGAAAGCTCTCAACGCAAACCCGGCGAACACCACCATCCCGACGTTTGTGTTGACCGGGAATCCGAATCGGCCCAACGGCGGTGTGCTCTCGCGATTCGCCGGCGCCTACGTTCCGATTCTGGACTTGACGGCCAACGGCGCCACCCCGACCTACACCGTCGGCGCACCCCCGGGTCAGATCACGACCACGGACATCGCCGGCGAATATGACCCCGCCGCCGACTTCCCGACAAATCCGCTGAACCCGTTCTCGCTTGCCAACGCCGGGGTGGGAGCTTTTGTGGTCCACCTCAATGACTTATCAGAACGCCGATCCGAGCACGAAGATCTTGCAGGACGAGTACGGCGACACGGCGTATTACCTCATCCCGACCTATCCGGTCCCGCTTCTGCTATCCGGTAAAGGCGATCCCGGGCGTCGGACCGATCGCGGCCGACATGCTCGATCCGGTGGTTCGCGTGCTTGTCGAGTCGGGCTATGACCGGACGATCAGTCCCGGCCAGCCCACGACGGCTAACTTCCTCTACTTCCCCAACCCCGTGAGCCTTGCTAAGAGCCTTGCCGCGGCGATATCGACGGGTTTGGTGATCGGCTTCCAGGACATCACCGGAGCGCGTCAACCCGGCACCCCGCCGGCTTATCTGACTGGCCCGAACGCCACGTATTACATCGGCGGTCCACCCGTCACAATGAATCCCACGACAAATCAGCAGCAGGCAACACCAGCAGCAGATCCAGCCGACGATACAGCAATCGCAGCAGACGATGACGGTGAACGATGCACCGCCGCAGGGTGATACGCCGCCGCCTGCTGATAGCACGCCGCCACCCAGCGACCCAAAGACGGCCCCGAAACTGAACCTGATCACCAAACCGTTCGTGATCACGCCTGGAGATTCATCGGCGCCGTCGAAGCCGGCTGAATGAAGTTGTTGCGCCGAAGCTCAATAGTCCCATCTCTGACGGCTTGAACATTTCGTGAACTCGGCTAAATCGGCGCTGGATGGGTTGTCAAAGCTCGGAGCCCGCGGAAGCAACGGCTCAGGCCAGCCGACCAGTGGTTCCAGCCCAACCAACTGATCGCGGCTTGCCACCGTCGTCCATCGGTCATCCCCCCGAAGTCGATCGTTGACGGCTCACCGTCGCTAATCGCGATTATCTCCGCGGCATCGCAAAGAGAAAACGTCCCGACGCCGCCGCGGCTGAAGCGGTGCGACCTCTTAGCTACGAGCCGATGCCGTCTTGGTCGCAGATTGCCGCTGCCAAAAACCACAGTGGCCCAATCCATATCGATGCCCGTCCACCCGTGCTCCCAATTACGGGGAAAGTGCTGAATCTAAGATTTCCCGACCGCGTAACTTTGTGTCCAAGCGCGAGAAAGTCGGCGCCATTCTGACCTTTCTGGGGCACATGGCGCCATGCAATAAGCGCGCATCCGCGCCGCCAGATATCGCCCTGGACGCCAAACCCGCTGGTGGTGTCGTTCGGGACGAAGAGGTCAGGCGCGCAGGCGCGGAGCCGGCGGCTTTTGGGTTAGAGCTCGATTCCGGTGTCTGGGCTGCGGTCCCGGCTCTTGCTGGTGGCGCGTTCGCGGGCCCGACTCATCGACTGTGCGTGGTTCTCTGCTTCGGTGCGCCAGGTCTCATAGGTTGCTCGTCGACGGTGTGCAGCTGTCGTTCGACGGTTGAGAAGTGAGCGGACACGGTCGGGCAGCGCTGCGCCGGGGGTTTGTGCGGCGTAGTCGTGTGCGGTGACTGGTGCTTGGTCGTGGTTGGCGAGGATGGCGCGGATGAGGGCGGCGGCGTCTCGACTGTCGCCGCGGGACGTGAGGTGGGTGCCGTCGGGTTCGTGGTGGCCGTGTTCGCTGTCGCCGATGGTGCGTTCGTAGAGGTGGGCGGTGTTGGTGTGACGGCCGCGGGTCATCGCGACGTAGAGCAGGCAGCGGGTGGTGTTTTCGCCGAGCACCGCGTGGGTGGTGTCGGCGGTGACGCCCTGGGCGGAGTGCACGGTGACGGCGTAACCCAGACTGACGTGCTCGCGCAGGTACTCCTTCTCGAAGACGGCGCGGGCCCCGTCGTCGAGACGTTGCGGCGGCGACGCGATTTCCGGCCGGGTCGATGGCGGCCACCCGCCATCGGTTGCCGTTGCGGACCGAATCTAGGTGGCCGGCAAGGCCATTGGGGTTGCGTAGGTCGATGGTGGGGTCGTTGCGGCGGGTCAGGATGAGGTCACCGACACCGATCTGGTGTCCGCGCGCCGCGGTGACGGTCGGCGCGCTGGGTGTCGCGGCGCTCGTGGTGGATGCGCTGGTTGAGCGCGTCGGCCATCTCGGTGGTGTCGCACACCAGCAGCGCGTCCTTACCGGCGGCGGTGTCCGTTTGGTAGGCGGCCAGTGCGTCGGCGGCCATGGTGATCGGATCCCCGCAGTGCAGACGGTCATGGGTGCGGTACCACTCAACCGCGCGTCTGATGGATGCGGGTCCGCCGTCGTCACGCAGAGCCAGGGAGGCGGCGCGTTCGTCGGGGTTGCGCATGCGCCACACCTCGGAAAGGTGTTGTGTCCACGGCAGATCGGTGCACAGTTGGGCGAACATGCCGCCGCGGGCTTTGACCGGAGCCAGCTGGTGGGCGTCGCCGACGAGGACCGTCTTGGTGCCAGCGGCTGTGGTGGCGGTCAGCAGCTGCCGCAGGTCGTCGGTGCCGACCATGGCAGCCTCGTCGACGACCACCAAGGTCCGAGGACCCAGCTCCAGCTGGTTGGTCGCGCAGCAATTGAAGGGCTTTGGCGATCGTCATGCCGTCGTCTCCGGCACCTTCGCGCACTGCGACGTCGACGGCCTTCCCGGTGGGTGCGAGCACCAGGACGTTGCCGCCGTGCCGCCGGTGCGCGGCCGCTACGAGCGCGCGCATCGAGGTGGTCTTGCCCGCCCCGGCCGGCGCCGACAGGGGTTGGATCAGCCACGGTGAGCGACCGATGTTCTCCACAGCGCGCTTCTGATCCGGCGAGAGGTCTGCGGTGTCTTCGTCTTTGACCCACAGCAGCGCGCGGTCATCGCGGGCGTCGACGAGGTCGAGCACCGCGGTTTCTTCGGCGAGGATGCGGTCGAGGGTGAAGCGCTCATGGCCTTCGCGCTGATGTGCGGCGCGGGGCGCGGTCAGCCGCATCGATACCTCGTCGACGGCGGCTTCGACCAGCTGCACGTGGAGTGCGCTCGGAATCGACGGGTAGTTGTGCGCCGACGATCTCGACCAGGTCGGCGCGGGTGAACGCCGCCTTCTCGATCTTCTCGGCCGCGTCGGCCAGCCGCGCCCGGTCGAACGGGGTGCGCGCTGCTGCGCGCCGCGCCGCGCGTGCCGCATCGAAGGCGGCGCGGTCCAGCGCCAGGCCGCGCGCATCGGCGCGCCACTGCTCCAGCAGAGTCACCCAGGCGAGCTCTTCGGGTTTGGTAGGGCGGGTGGCTTTCTGCGCGGCCGCCAGCTGGGCCGCCGACAACGGCCCGTCAACGACGGTGAGATTGTGGGCCGCCCACTCGCGCAATTGGGTGGAGCGCCGCGACCATGCGGTGATGGTGTCACGGTCGACCCCGGCCAGCTCGGCCATCCCGGTGGATGGGTCGACCGGCGCCCACTCGAATCCCACGGATTGGTGCAGTTCGCGGCGCAAGGTGGCCTGGTAGATGACCCCGGCGGCACGGGCCTCGTGATACAGCGACGTCCCGTCGATCGGACACCAATTGCCCGTCGGCGCGAGCCTGCCGGTTCGGGACGATGACATGGGTATGCAGATGAGGGTCCCCGCAACGGGAGGTCTCGTGCTGGTAGGCGATCGCCACCAACCCCGGTAGCCGCACCAGGTCTTTCTCGCCGGTGCGCGGGTTGTGCACCCGGGTGTAGCCGGCGTGGGCAGGCCAGGTACTCCATCGCCTCCGAGAGCGCGGTGGTGTGAGCGTCGGCGATCGCCTTAGCCATCACATCGTCGGTTCGCAGCGCGCGAACCAGCGAGACGCTCTTGGGCGCGCAGAATGTCAGATCGAACCCGTGCACACCGCGATCACCGAACCCGCGCCCATGTGCACCGTTGGGAGCAATCCCGTCGTCGAGCCAGCGCGCCACCACCTCCGCGTCGGCATCTGCCCCGGCGCGCTGGGCGTCGGTCAGTCCGACCACCGTCGCGACGGTGCGGGTGTCGCCGGCCAACAGCCACACCGGCGTTCGAGTTTCGGGCTCGGAGTAGTACTCCCCCAACCCGCCGCCAGCGCGGGCCCGATCTTTGGCAGCGTGCTCGGCAGCCTGGGCGGTGTCGATGTAGTAGTTGATCGACCACCGCTTAAGCTTGGCGATCGTCAACACGGGTCTCACCCACCTACCGCCGGCGCGTTGTGGCACTTGCTGCGCCACAACCATTCTCGCACCCCTGTGCAAATGTGCCGTGCAGAAAATCTGTGGGGGAGTAGGTCGACGCTTGGTTGGAATGATAATGGAGGCTGTGGTTTTAGGAGAGGTTGGGAATACGGAGGGTTGATGGAGTAGGGGGGAGAGTTGGTAAGCAGGAATGGGATTGGTGATGAAGGGGTCAGGGGCAGCGGAGCCGAATTGCTAGCGACGGCCGCAAGTCTCTCATCGAGAATTTATGGGACGGCGACACGACTCAGCGAGCCTAGATTGGAGTTATCCCGGCAGGGCCGGATCGACAGAAGGAATGATCACCGTGGACGACATAGCCGACGACAGATGGATAACTCGCCAGGACCTCGCCGATCGATACGGCTTACCGGTGAAGACACCGGCCGAGTGGGCATCGAAAGGGACCGGCCCGCGCTACGCCAAGTTCGGTCGACATGTGCGATACCGGATGAGCGACGTAATCAATTGGGAACAGGCTCAGTTGGCTGACGACAAGCGCTCATCAGCGTAATGCGAAAGCAAGTTGACTCCGTCCGACGAAGGGTAGCGTTCTCACATGGCGGGTAGGCCTCCGCTCCGCATAGGGCAGTACGGGAGGATCAAGCGCATCTACCTTGGTCGCGGGATCTGGTTGGCGCGGTGCCGTTTTCGCGACTCAGACGGCGTGACTCGAATAGTTGAGCGCCGCGGCCCGGCGAGGGACAAGCGCGGAGCGCTAGCAGAACAGGCGTTGGTCGAGGCGCTGCAGGGCCGGCGCGCGCCGGGCGCGGGTGGGGAGATCACTCTTGACACCAGGATCGCCAATCTTGTGCAGGTCCATCTTGCGCGTTTAGCCGACGACGACAGGTCCCCGGCGACGATGACGACGTACCGTAGCGCCGACCGGAAGCTGACGAAGTTCATCGGTGCTCTCCGGGTTGGTGAGGCCACGCCAGCGCGCCTCGATGCCGCGATCCGGTCGATGCGCACCGCACACGGCGCGAACATGGCGCGCCACGGCCGCACACTGATGCGCGGCGCACTCCAATTGGCGGTCATGGCCAACGTGCTCGCCTCGAACCCGGTGCGGGACGTATCGCCGATCGTTCCAAAATCACCGCCGAAGGGTGCAACGGCCCTCACGGCTGAAGGATTGCGCGAACTGCGGTCGCGGATCGCCGCTAACGACTACTGCGTCCACAACGATCTTGTCGATCCCATCACGATCTTCATTGCGACCGGCATGCGCAGATCCGAACTGCTAGCGCTGCGATGGGCCGATTATGACTCGAAGGCGTGCACCCTTGCCGTGACGGGCAAACTCGTCAGGATTGCGGGGGAGGGGCTCAAGCGATACGACAGCGGCAAGACGGCGTCGTCGCGGCGGACGGTGGCACTGCCTGAATTCGCGCGGGCGGCGCTGGCCGCACGGCGTGGGCGGGCGTTCTGGGGAGAGCAGAAGATGCTGTTCCCTTCGGCGGCCGGGACGTGGCGTGACCCAGACAACTTCGACAAGCAATGGCGCAAGGTCCGCGAGGATCTCGGCGTTCCCGAGGTGACATCGCACTCTTTCCGCAAGTCCTTGGCAGACCTGATCGATGTCGGCGGCCTGTCGGCGCGGGTGGGCGCCGATCAGCTGGGACACGCGAAAGTGTCAATGACCCAGGACAAGTACATGTCTCGCGGCCGCACGCATGTAGAGGTAGCGGCACTGCTTGACCGGGCCATAAGCGATGAATAAACGATGGATAAAGCTTGATTAGCATAGCTCTATACCACTTCTGACCAGTGCCCCCACTAGGACTCGAACCTAGGACCTGCGGATTAAAAGTCCGTAGCTCTACCAACTGAGCTATAGGGGCGCGATGGAAAAGGATAGCGCTTCGGTGCAGGCTTCTCGTTTGAGGATTGGGGTCCCGGTACCCTAAGCTATCGAGGCTCCCAGCGTCATGGCGTTGCGAGTACCCCGGAGAGATTCGGCTGGCCCCCTTCGTCTAGCGGCCTAGGACGCCGCCCTTTCAAGGCGGTAGCGCGGGTTCGAATCCCGTAGGGGGTACCCGCTTCGCGGTTGCGCGGAGCAAGATGTGCAACGAGGCCCTGTGGCGCAGTTGGTTAGCGCGCCGCCCTGTCACGGCGGAGGTCGCGGGTTCGAGTCCCGTCAGGGTCGCCACGGCGGCGAAGGCACAGCGGTGCCGTCGGGCCAGGTAGCTCAGTTGGTATGAGCGTCCGCCTGAAAAGCGGAAGGTCGCCGGTTCGATCCCGGCCCTGGCCACCGGTGTTTGCGCAGTGTCGATATCTCGTCACATTGGCTAATTGATGCGTCTCGATGCTGAATGGGCAAAGTCGAGGGTCCTAGTCGGCATTGTCCTTGACGGACAGCCCGAACCCGGATCCAAGCAGATAAATTCTCCTCGCGCGCTAGCAAAACAGGGATATCGCGCGCATATTCCACGGTTGTCGTACACAGCAATGCTGTTTTAGCAATCTGCAGCGATATTGACAACGCCCTGCCGGCGGTGGGCGGGGCGGAGGAGGGGCATGCCAACGGATTCCGGCCAGCCCCACCTGTCACAGGTCAGCAGCGGGAATCCGACTATTTGACATGAATTGACGCAATCGCAAAATAGGCATTTGTACTCATGCATTCCCACGACTTATACGAGCAAGCTCATAGCGCGCGGGTTCCATGGCAAAGCGAGCATGAGTAATACGTAACCCGATTGGCCGCCTCGGTTCCCGTCACCAGCGAAAGTCACGACAGGACGGGGCACATCATGAGTAAACACACCAGGGTAAGAGTCAGCGGGCCTGACGGCAGGCGGCTTGCGGGCGGAGTGGTGATCGGAGCACTTGCGTCTGGCGCGATGGCCCTCGGGGCGCTCGGCTCGGCCGGGGACGCCAACGCAACCTGCGTGTCCGCAGGCGGATGGTTCACCATCGGCAGCGGGTGCACGACTACCGATCCGGGCGATTTCGCGCTCGCGATAGGTCGCGGCGCCACAGCGACGGCCACCGGTGGTGAAAACACCGCGCTGGCGTTCGGTAATGCTGCCAGCGCAACCGCCCAGGGTTTCCACAATGTCGCTGTCGGCAGCGGTCTCGGGGCGACGGCAGAGGCGATCGGCGGGTACAACAACACCGCCATCGCGATCGGTGACCCCGCCACGGGCAGCGGCGGTGGCGGGATGCAGGCGGCCGCGCTGCAGGCCAAGACCAGGCCCACGGGCACCTATGCGCGTGCGGGGCTCCCCGTCGTGAATATCGATGGAGATGGCCGCCACCGCCGATCAACTCGCCGTGGCACCCCACGACAACACGGCCATCGCAATCGGCAAGAGCGCACAGGCGGGCGCAGTGGGTGGTAGCAACAACTACGCCAGTGCCGTCGGCGATCTCAGTACCGCGGCGGCCGGCAACGGCGACAACAACAAGGCCATCGCGCGGGGTTACAACAGTCACGCGATTGCCGGAGGGCTCGGCGGCGGCGTCGTCACCGACCCCTCGACCCAGGAACTGGCAAGCACCTCCCTTAGTCGTCCCACGAGCAGCAACAACACCGCTGTCGTTCGCGGCAACAACAGCAGGGCTGTCGCCGGCGCCGCCGCTGGTGGTACGCGGTTCTTCGCAACTGCCGCCGACGGCTCCACCACGACCGACCCCACCGGCGGCAACACCGCGACCGTGAGCGGCAACGACAGCCAGGCTTTTGCTGGCGGAGGCGCCGGAAATACCGCGACCGTGCGCGGCAACGGCAGCGTGGCTCGCGCAGGTGACGGCAATAACAACCGAGCCCGCGTCCTCGGTAACGGCAGCAGTGCCCGGGCAACCGCGCGCCGACAACCTAAAGGTCACTGCCAAAGGCAACAATGTGCACAATCCGCCTGAAGAGCAGGCGGCGAAGTAGTAGTAGTTCGTTCGGAGGATGGGGACGTGGGGATACCGCGTCCCCATCTTCGTTGCACGCTCTGGCATTTGCTCAATTCTCGTCGTTGCGTTCGCTAGCGCAGTGACTGCGCCCAAGCGGATGGGGTCACATTCGGTCGACCCCTGGTTTGCGGTGAGTCCGGCCAACCACGCACTGGTGGTGCCAAGGGATGGCGTCGCCAAGGAGTCCTTCAGGTCTATTTGCCCATTCGTTAATTTTTGCTGGGTTTAGCAATGCGAATCCAGATTGCCTGTCTTGGCAGATTTGCACAAAAAGTCCACCATTTCGCCGTCATTTGCGACAGGTAAACTATTCGCTAAGAAATCGACAAGCTAAATTTGTAAACATCTCGCCGGTATCAGGCATAACCAACGAGTCGTTAAATATGCTGGTAGTCATGCTGGTTAGACCGATATTCCGGCTGGCAGAAGGCATGCCGCTGACTTGTAGCGGTTGCGTGCCGGAGACGTAAATGGACCCGGATAGTTTGCGGAATCCAATGCTCGGGAGTGGCGGCGCCTCGCGGAGCTGGGAGGGCCGGGGATTGGCGCCGACTCTGCTTGAGCGTGAGATTGTGCTTGCCGAGATGGAGAGCTCGGCTCGGCAGGCGGCGCGCGGCACCGGCCAAGTGTTGTTGCTACACGGTGAGGCCGGAGTTGGCAAGTCGGCCGTGCTACGTCGATTCCTCGACACCATGGCGAGCGGCTTTCAGGTTCTGCTGGGTTGTTGTGACCCGCTGACGGCGCCACGGCCGCTGGGTCCCCTGATCGACATGCTCGCCCAACTTCCCGCTACCGACGCCGCGGGGCTGCGCGCAGCGATCGATGCACATGACAGCGAATCGATCTACCGGGGGCTGCTGGATGTATTCGGCGGCGGCAACCGATGGGTCTGCGTGATCGAGGACGGCCATTGGGCCGACGGTGCCACCCTGGATCTGCTGCGGTTCGTCGCGCGGCGAATCCACTCGCTCCCCCTGCTCGTGATCATGTCCTACCGCGATGACGAGCTCAGCCCCGAGCACCCGCTGGCAGTAGTACTGGGAGACTTGTCCAATCATGCGGCCACGACGCGAATCAGCCTGTCGCCGCTCAGCGCCGACGCCGTGCGCCTGCTGGCCGGGGGCAGTGGGGTCAACGCCGAGCAGCTGTACGAACTCACCTCGGGCAACCCGTTCTATGTCAGCGAAGTTCTTGCCGCCGGCGCGCATGGGCCACATGGCGGCGTTCTGCCCCGCAGTGTCGCCGAAGCTGTGAGGGGTCGGCTGGCGCGGTTATCGGCGCGCGGGCGCGAGGCAGCGGAAGCTGCGGCGGTGTGCGGTCCGCGTGCCGACCCCCAGCTGGTCGAGCAGCTGCGCCCCGGCGCTGCGGACGGTCTGGGTGAGTGCATGCGCGCAGGAGTATTGATCGGCAGCGGTTCTTTGGTCCGGTTCCGGCACGAGTTGGCCCGGCGGGCGACTTTCGAACAGATCCCTGATTACGAGCGACGGGTTATGCATCGACGGGCGCTTCGCGCGCTCGCCCAACCGCCGATCGACCCGGACACCCTGGCGCCCTTGGTGTTACACGCTCGACAGGCTGGTGACGATAATGCGGTCGTCCGCTACGGGCCTGCCGCCGCCGAGCGTGCAGCAGCGTTGGGGGCGCACTCTGATGCCGCTGAGCTCTACGCGCTTTCGCTGCGCCACGCAGGGACTACACCCGAGCGCCTCAAGGTGACGTGGCTCGAGCGGCGCGCCTTGGCGTGCTACCTATCCGGACAGCTGGAGGCGGCTGCAGACTCCTGGCGCGACGCGGTGGCGCTGCGCCACAGCCTCGGTGATCACCTCGGCGAAGGTAACGATCTGCGCTGGCTGTCGAATGTCCTTACGACGCTTGGCCGCACGAGCGCTGCCATCGCAAGCGGCCGGAAATCGCTGCGACTTCTCGAACCGCTCGGGGCAACGCCCGAGTTGGCCTGGTCGCTGGCGAACCTCGCCGGGCTGGCGGCCTATCGCTACCACGACTCCGTGGCCGGAGACTACGCGGCGCGGGCGACCGCAGTCGCAGAACAAGTGGGAGAGCCACAGGTAAGACTCTCAGCTCGGATCCACGCCACGTTGGGCAGCGTGCTCGGCGCAGACGACGGCTGGGATGAGCTGCAGGCCGCTTGGCGCGAAGCGAAAAGCAACAATGGAATGGCCGAACTGGGCGGAATGGGTAGCGGAATCATGTGCTGGGCCGCGGCGGCGCACGGTGACGTACGTCGGGCGGACCGCTACGTCCGTGAAGCACTCGCGTTCTGTAAAGAGCGTCACCTTGATCTTTTCGAGCTGCTCGTTGCGGGCGCAGGCGCACGCATCGACGTCTATCGGGGTGACTGGGATCAGGCTGTTGCGACGGCGGAAGACATACTTACGCGCCCGGGTCTGAGCCCGCTGCTTCGGATTTGGCCGCTGATCTCTTTGGCGCTCGTACGGGCGCGCCGCGGTCAGCAGCCCGTGACGCCGTTGTTGGATGAGGCGGTGGTCAGCGGGGAACCCGATGACCTGTTTCGCGTGGGTGCGGTATGGGCAGCGCGCGCTGAGGCGGCCTGGCTTGCGGGCGACGACGACACCGCAAGGGCAGAAGCCGAGAAAGGACTGGAAGTCACTCGCGCCCTGCGTGATCCGTGGCTCGGCGGACATCTGCTCCGCTGGGCTCACCTGCCCGGCTCAACCCCGGCACCGACGACTGCCAGCCCGAGCACCCCGTACTTCCTGGAAGTCACCGGCGACTGGAAGGCTGCCAGTGAGGCATGGAATCGCCGCGGCTGCCCCTACGACGCTGCCGTTGCCCAACTGGGTGGCGACATCCCGGCTGTGGAAGCCGCCGTGGGTACCTTCCGCCAATTGGGCGCTCGTGCTGCTGCCGACAGAGCGCGGCAACGGCTGTCAGCGTTGCGGGGCGGGAGGATTCGTCGACACCGCGCCGACACTCGTGCCCATCCCCACGGCTTGACCCGGCGCGAGCGGGAGATCCTCGAACTACTCGCCGTAGGTCACAGCGACGCAGACATCGCCAGCACCTTGTTCATCAGCCAGCGAACAGTCAACAACCACGTCCACGCCATCTTGGGCAAGCTCGGTGTCCACAACCGCACTCAAGCCGCAGGCTACGCGTCGCGAAAGCTGACCGACGCACAGCGGTGACCGATCGGTCACCCGGCTTCGTCAAGCCCTACTTGACACCCAGTGCGGGACCGATCGTGGTGTTCCAGGACTCCTGCATCTCGGACTCGAAGAGGCCCCACGTGTGCGAGCCCTCGGGACGGACGACGAAGTTGACCGGAACGCCGGCGGCGGCTGCAGCATCGGCGAACTTCTGGGTGTTGCTCAACACGATGCCCTCGATGAGCCCGCCGGTGAAGTTGGCGGTGCCGGGAGGCAGCCTGTCGACGTCACCCTGCGCGCCGCCGGATGCGGCGGCGTAGATCGCCGACGCCCTTCAGCTTCGTGACGTTCTTCGACGGGTCGTGGGCCACCCACAGGTCGGGCCGCCGAGCGGACCCCACATGGCCTCGGCGCTCGCGCCGCCGCCGGCAAGCGTCAGCGACACTTGCTGGGCAGCCTCCGGATCCGACGGGGCCGGGAAACCGCTGTAGGAGCCGGCGGCCCTGTAGAGACCCGGCGCCTGCACGGCGTAGTCGATCGCGGTGCCGCCGGTGCTCGACAGACCGCCGACCGCGTTCTTGCCGTTGGTCTTCAGCTCCTTGTTGATCAGCGGCGGCAGTTCCCTGCGTCATGTAGGTCTGATACTGCTTGCTGCCGTCGCCGACCCAGTCGGTGTACCAGCTGAACTGGCCGCCCAGCGGCGAGACGACGTTGACGTTCTTGTTGGCGAAGAAGCCTTGGACATCGGTCATCCCGAACCAGCTCTTGCTGCCAGGCGCGAAATACACACCGGGGTCTAGGTTGTCGCCGCCGTCGATGCCGGGGAGCAGATAGAAGGTGGGCGCACCCGACTTGGGCGCCTTGTACACGTCGTTGACGACGACCTTGTTCATCGACGGCGAGAAGACCGAGATCTTCTCCCAGCGATCGTTGACCGGTTCGATGCCGGTGATGTACGCACCGCCCTGTGTTGCCGCGGGCTCAGCCACTGCGGTGGTCGGGGCGATGAATGTCGTCGCGATGAACGCGAGGGCCAGAACACGGAAACAGGTCTTGCGCATCAAGATCGTCAATGCGGTCACCGGAGGATTATGTAGTGAGGCCCATCACAAGGCAACCAGACGCGCACAGCAACTTCACTGGAAGGTCAGGACCCGTCGCAGCTAACGCGATGGGTCCGTTCGCTCGGTGCGGCCTTTCGCGCTAATGACGCTCGTTCCGTGCGCGCGGCGAGCGGCGGCGTGGTTGCGCGCCGAATCGGCCGCGATTGGCGGGGTTGGTGCGTCGGGGGCCTGCGTCGTCGAACAACAGCCTGGCGATGTGGGTGGGAACGTTGGGCATGAGGATCCTTCCAATCCGTGGCGTGGCATGACCACGGTCGCGAATCGATGTTGAAAATCCGTTGAAAGCCCGTTGAGTCACCGATGCGCCTCGGCCATCACCGTGTCGAGAAACGCGGTCGGGACAGCGTGCCACGCCGGATTGCCGCGACCGGCGTGCATGTCGTCGCAAAGCTCCGCGAGGACCGCCATCACCCGTGGTCCGCCGTCGAGCAGATAGCGGACCATGCCGCGGTCGGCGCATTGTGCGGCGATACCCGCCAGCGTCTGCTTGGCTTCGTCGGTTCGGTCCGCGGCTTCCAGGGCGGCCACGAGCAACCGGTTGGCCTGTAGGAGTGCCCGTGGGCGCCGCTGAGACTCGAGCCGCTCGACCCACGCTTGGGCACGCTCGCACGCGAGACCCGGTTGATGGACGAGCAGACGGCGAATCTCGGTCTCGTCGCGCAGTTGAGCCGTGATTTCCCCAAGCCCGCCTGCAGGCAACGCGTCTCGACGGTCGCGCCGATGCGCGTCCGGCAGCTCGAGCCGCACCCGCTCGTTGTCAACGTGGGCGCGCAGCCGCGGTAGGTCGATGGACTGCGCAACGCGGGCACCGTCGTTCAGGCGCTCGGCGGCGGCATCGCGGTCGCCGCGTACGGCCTTGATGCGCGCACCGATGACGTAGCGCGCAATCATCATCTCCACGACCCCGCCCTCGGCTCCCAGTTGGTGGCTCTCGTCGACGAGCAGGTCGGCCTCGTCGACCTCGCCGCGCTCGTACAACAATTCGCCCAACAACCCGCAGGCCAGGCGTGTGGGATGCGAGTGGGTGTCGCCGGACTGTCTGGCCACCCGCAGCGCCTCGCGGAAACAGCGTTCGGCCTCTGAGACGTCGAGCTCCTCCATCGCCGCGATTCCCACCAGGCAATGCCCGTAGACCAATGTGAACGGGCCAATGCTGCGCTGGTGGTAGGGAAGCGCCCACTCCTGTTGCGTCCGAACGGCATCGAAGTCGAACCGATAGACGTCGAGGAATGATGCGACGTCGGCGGCCGCGGCCACCACCAGGGCCATCACTGAGTCCGGCGCGGACAGGCATTCGGCCACCAGCTCCCGCACGCCCGCGGTCCGGTCGGCATGGCACTCGACGACGGCGCGGATCACATCGGCCTCGATCTTGAGCGCCCGGCGCTCGGATGAACCGAGCACGCGGCTTCCGACGGCGGACTCGAACGCGGCCATCGCCGCGCGCGCAGCGGCCGGTCGCTGCAGTAGCACGTTCGCCCACACGATGGTGAGCTGCAGTCGCGGGCTGTGAGCGACGATGTGCGCAGGCAGCTTCGACACCACCGCCAGCACCGTCGACATCTGTGACCGTTCGACCAACGCAACGCCGAGCATCTCGACCAGCGTCGTCGCCCGCTCCTCGTCCTCGGCCAACAGCGCATGGTCGACGGCCTCGCGCAACAGGTTGTGTTCGGCGAACCAACGCGATGCGATCGCATGGAGGTGGGCGATGCGATCCGGTTGGTCCCAGGCGAGCCGGCGTTGCAGAAACTGGGCGAACAGATGGTGGTAGCGAAACCACTCCCGCTCGTCGTCGAGCCGACGCAGAAACAGGTCGCGCTCCTCCGCCGACTCCAGCAGTGCCTGCCCGTTGCTCACGCCGGCCAACGCGCACGCGAGGTCGCCGCATATCCGCTCGGTGATCGACGTCGCCATCAGGAAATCCAGCATTTCGTCGTCGAGCATGTGCAACACGTTGTCGGCCAGGTGCTCACCGATCGCGTGATGACGACCCGACATCCGGTTGATCATGGCGGTGGGGTCGTCGCAATCGCGAAGCGACAGCGACGCGAGCTGCAGAGCGGCGACCCAGCCGTCGGTCGTCTGTTCGAGGTGGGCAAGGTCGGTATCGTCCAACTGCATACCGCCCACGTCCAGCAAAAGTGCCC
The DNA here is from genome assembly GCA_963813275.1 of uncultured Actinomycetota bacterium. GTDB lineage: Bacteria > Actinomycetota > Actinomycetes > Mycobacteriales > Mycobacteriaceae > Mycobacterium. The sequence continues at coordinate 40,707 of CAWEYH010000015.1, forward strand.
GGGATTCTGAGGTGTCGAAACGCAGAGCCGCGCTGTCGATTTCGACCAATTCATCGCGAACGCGCAACCGTCCTATCGGCAAGCCGCCACGGGTTCGACTGGTGACCACGACCTGCAGGTGACGGCCTGCATGGTTCAGCAGATATGCCAGCGCCTCGATCGTCGCCTCATTGCTGATCCGGTGCCAGTCGTCGATCACGACGACGAATCGTGCGTCGGCTCCCTCGATCTCGTTGATGAGC
>CAWEYH010000016.1:0-30787 GCA_963813275.1 uncultured Actinomycetota bacterium
GTCTGACTCCTCAACGCGGCTCGTCCCTCGCCGCTTGATCGTCGTCCGACTATTCGCCGGTGAAGTTCGGCTCGCGCTTCTCGAAGGTCGCGGTGATGCCCTCGGTGAGGTCCTTGGACGGCAACATCGCCGCATTCCACACTGCGACGTAGCGCAGGCTCTCCGATACACGCGCGATGCGCTGCTGGTCGAGTACGTCCTTGATGCCGTTGACGGTCAGCGGCGGGTTCGCCGCGATCTCGGCGGCAGTCTGATGCGCGGCGGCCAGGGATGCCTCCGCGTCGTCGTAGACGTCGTTGACGAGCCCGATCTTCTCGGCGCGTGCGGCGTCGATGTTCTTACCGGTCAGTGCGAGCTCACGCAGGTGGCCGTCGGTCAGGATCAGCGGCAGCCGGGCCAGGCTGCCGACGTCGGCGACCATCGCCAGCTTCACTTCGCGCACCGAGAACTTGGCGTCGGCGCTGGCATAGCGGATGTCGACGGCCGAGATCAGGTCCACGCCGCCGCCGATGCACCAGCCGTGCACCGACGCGATCGTCGGTGTGCGGCAGTCGGCGACGGCGTTGATCGCGCCCTGCATCCGCAGAACCGTGGCGTGGAAGTCCGCGCGCGGCCGTGCTGATGAGCCGTTGGTCATCACGTCGGACAGCGCCCCGCCCATCGCAGGCACGTCGAGCCCGTAGCTGAAGTGCTTGCCGGAGCCGGTGATGACGATGGCACGGACGTCGCGGTCGGCGTCGAGCTTGGCGAACACGTCGGGCATCTCCGCCCAGAACGCCGGTCCCATCGCGTTGCCCTTGCCCGGCCCCACCAAAGTCACCTGCGCGACGTGGCCGTCGATGTCGACGGTCACGGACTCGTATGTGTCACCCATGGCCAGAAGGCTAGCCACTCACGGCGGCGACCCGCCGAGCACTACCTCTTTCACGACGGCGCTGGGTAGAAAACTGCACATGGTGGTCGCCATGATTCCCGCGACCATCTCGGACTCGGGACCCTGCGCGCCTGACTGCGCGCCCTGGTCCTTCAGGATCGCCTTGATGACGGCCTTCTGCGTAGCCGCGTCCAGCTTGGTGTACTCGCTGCACGTCATGGTCAGCGCGTTCGCGGGCGCGGGCACATCCGGGACGTTGGTGTTGCCCGGCATCGGCAGGCCGGGAATCTGCGGTAGGCCGGGGATGCTCGGCAGGCCGGGGATACCAGGGAAGCCGGGTTCGGCGTTCGGCGTCCGCGACGGTGAGGAGATCGGCGGCCCGGGCTCGGTGGTCATCGCGACAGTGCCGGTCGTGGTGTGTGAGCATCCGGTGGCAAGGCCGACGAATACCAGTGCCGCGGCCGTCACCCGCAGATGGGTTCTCATCTGCGCAACGATAGGCGCACGCGCGACGTAGCGTGGGCGCATGCCTCCCGATTTGCCCTCCGGTCCGGATTCGCCGCCGATCGACGAACTCGCCTGCGCGGAAGCCAGCCTCGGCGTGCTGCAACACGTGCTGCATCCCATCGCCAACGACGACTGGTCCAGGCAGACGCCGTGCCGGGAGTTCGATATCGCAAGCCTGACCGACCATCTGATGAACTCCATCACCGTGATCGGTGGCGTCGCAGGCGCGGAGTTGCCCGAGCGGGATCGCGCCGACTCGGTTGAGCGCCAGGTCGTCGCGGCCGCCCGGCCCGCACTGGATGCCTGGCACCGACGCGGGCTCGACGGCACCGTGCCGTTCGGTGAGAACGAAGCTCCCGCGGCGGTCATGGCGGGCGTGCTGTCGCTCGAATTCCTCATCCATGCGTGGGACTACGCAATGGCCATGGGCCGGCCCGTGACTGCACCCGACTCACTGGCCGACTACGTGATGGGGCTGGCGCAGAACATCATCACCCCGCAGGGCCGCACCACCGCCGGCTTCGACGACCCGGTAGACGCTCCCGATGACGCGAGCGCACTGGACCGACTCGTCGCATACACCGGTCGCCGCCCGAGCGGCTAGCTGGCGATCCAACCCTTCGCGAAATCCAGGAACGCGTCGTTCTCGTGTGGGGCCGCCACTGTCACGCGCACACCGTCGTCGCCATAGGGCCGGACGATGATGCGGCTGTTGGCCGAGTCGTTGGCGAACTCCTGCGCGCGGCCCGGCAGCGGCAGCCAGACGAAGTTGGCCTGCGACGGCGGCACGGTGTAGCCGGCCTCGCGCAGGGCCGCGGTCACGCGGGCTCGTTCGGCGATGACGGCGTCGGTGCGCGCCAGTAGCTCGTCGGCGGCGTCCAGCGACGCGATCGCCGCCGCCTGCGAGATGCTCGTCGCACTGAACGGCACGTACACCTTGCCCAGCGCGGTGATGATGTCGGGATCGCCCACGGCGTAGCCGACGCGCAGTCCGGCGAGTCCGTATGCCTTCGAGAACGTCCGCAGCACAACGACATTGCTGTGCGCGCGGACCAGCCCGAAGCTGTCGGGCAGCATGTCGTCGGTGATGTACTCGACGTAAGCCTCATCGAGTGCGATCAGGATGTCCGACGGCACCGCCTCGACGAAACGGACCAGCTTGTCGGGGTCGACGACCGTGCTCGTCGGGTTGTTCGGGTTGCAGACGAAGATCAGCCGAGTGCGGTCCGTGACGGCGGCCAGCATCGCGTCGAGGTCGTAGGTGTGGTCGGTCAGCGGCACCTGCACGGGCGTCGCGCCGGCGGTGCGGGTCTGCAGCGGGTAGATCTCGAAGCTGCGCCAGCCGTAGACGACCTCGTCGCCGACGGTCGAGGTGATCTGAATGAGCTGCTGGCACAGGCTCACCGATCCGCACCCGGCCGCGATGTGCTCGGGAGCGAAGTTGACGTGCTTGGCCAGCCGCTCCTTCAACTCGACGTAGCCGTTGTCCGGGTAGCGGTTGATGGTGTCGGTGGCCTTCTCGATGGCCGCCCGCACGCTCGGCAGCGGCAGGTGCACCGTCTCGTTGCTCGCGATCTTGATCGCGCCCGGTACCGTCTTGCCCGGCGTGTAGGCCGGCAGATCGGCCAGTTCAGGGCGCAGACGGGCGGTCACCCGACCAGTCTATGGGTGGTCGAACCGCGCTTTGCCTGGTGGCATTGCCCATGTGTACGCTGTCGGATCGGCGGTAATCGTCGGGAGGCGTGCCAGAGCGGCCGAATGGGGCTCACTGCTAATGAGTTGTCGCCCTCAAAGGCGACCGGAGGTTCAAATCCTCTCGCCTCCGCCACACAACTGAAGACAAGCGCCCGTAGCTCAACGGATAGAGCATCTGACTACGGATCAGAAGGTTGGGGGTTCGAATCCCTTCGGGCGCGCTCAGGAAAATGGACTCTGATCAGCACTTCGTCTGCGGCCCAGCCTAGTTCGTCTCCGTCGCCGTTCCCGTGCTTGTCACGGTGCTTGTCACAACTCCTCCCAATGTCACCGATGCGGCCTTTAGCGCGTCGGGCTGGGAGTGTGCATAGATTCTCGCTGTCACGCTCGCGTCAGCGTGACCTAGCCATGCTGCGACGACGGACAACGGCACGCCGCGGAGGTGGAGTGTGGTGCCGCAGGTGTGCCGAGCCGAGTGCAGGTTAATGTGCCGCACCCCGGCAGCGCGGACCAGCTTGGACCACCTCTTGCTCAAAGTGTCGGGATGGTAGGGCCGTCCAGCTTCGTCGCACGCCACGTAGTCGCCGGTGCCGTACGCAGGACCGAGAGCCAAGCGTTCCTCAGCTTGCTTCTTACGAGCTGTTCGCAAGACGGCGGCCAGACCTTCGTCCAGTGGCAACGTTCGGGAAGAGGAGGTTGTCTTGGGGTCGTTCTCCAACGCCTTGCCTGCGGCCGCGACTCGCGACGTTCGAACGCTCAGGGTCTTGCCCGACTGGTCGATGTCCGACCACCGTAAGCCGCCGACCTCGCCCCGGCGTAGACCGCTTAGCGCCAAGTACCACAAATGCCCGTCTCGGTCGCAATCTGCTGCCCGAAGCACTTTCGCTACCTCGTCGGGCGTGTATGTGCTCATTTCCTTCCGCGGTTTCGGGAGCCGTTTGACCTTCTCGGCGATGTTCGAGCCGACCAGTCGCCGCGCTACGCCGTACTCGGGGCTAATTTCGGCTACCGTCATTCGCATCGTGGCCGTTGTCGGCATCGCCATCGCGACGTTGGGTCTGGTGATCACCGCGTTCAGCCCACCGGCCACCCAGATCGCCACCGGACCGCAACCCTGCGTCAACGGCGTCGTCCCACTGAACCCATACGTCATCAACTGCAACCTGCCGAAACGGAGCAACCAGGTCATCGGCGCGGCACCCGACGCCGGGGCAATCATCGCCTGCAGACACAGCCCCGCCTGTCTGGCGTGGTACGTCAATTACCCCGGAGCGCTGCTCGTTCCTGGCTATCAATACTGACCGACCCCGATACCGGTCTGCCCCACCCGTGTCGCAATTCTTTGGTCGCCCCAAGGCCCTCGACCCCTCCAAGGCCGCGCTCGCCCGCAGGATGCAGGCGTCCGGCGAGCCGGTGACGACCATCGCTGCGGCACTGGGTGTCAGCCGCGCGACTGTCTACCGTGTGCTGGCCGAGGACTTAGGTCGCGCCGCGACACGCTGAGCTGGCGTTCAATTCTGCCGTGTGGTCATGCGCGCAGGTTCCGCTGCCGCAGGAGCGATTAAGAAGCGCAGTGGTGTACGGGCGACGACGGCGAGCAGCCACTTCAGAAGTGGTCGTGCCAGGGCGTACCCCGCTAGGCTCACCACCGCCCCCAGCGCGAATCCGGCGAGGACGTCCTGCGGGTAGTGCGCACCGACATACACGCGCGCAAAGGCCATCGCGCCCGCTGCCAGTGCGGCGAGCGCGCCGAGGCTCCGATGTACCAACCACAACGCAACCGTGGCCGCGCCCGCCATGACTGCGTGGTCGCTGGGGAACCCGGCGTCTGTGTTGCAGTGCAGCACCACGATGTCGTGCAGGGCGTTGCACGGGCGGGTCTCACCGACAGCGTCGGCGATTGGCTGGTTGATCGCCAGGGCGGCGAGAACACCCAGTGGTGCCCACACCGCCGCCGCCATCCGAGCCGGATTTGCCTCACCTCGTGCGATCCACCACGCGGTCAACATCAGCACTACGAACAGCACAACCCCGTAGCTGGCATACCCGGAAACGATGGGATGCAGCCACGGGGTGTCGCGGGCGAAGTGGTTGACGGCGTAAAAAACTCGCGTATCCAGGTCCATGGCAGGCCTTTCGTATCCGAAGAGTTGGCGGCACAGACCGAACGTCTAGTGGCGGCCCTATCATCCACCGCTAGAACCCATCATCCCGCCCGCCGACCCCCGCCGACTCGCCGGGATCGCCTTGCGCGGCCAGCGACACTTCTCTCTTCGAGTCCAGTCCGCAGCGAGTCCGCAGTAGTTCCGGCGGCGGCTTCAACTCGTCAACGTTGTCAACGGCGTGACCGGCGTTTTTGTGGCATAGCCAACGCCGTCGGACCCGCTAAACGTCCAAGTCGCTTCATTCGGGACGAAGAGGTCGTGGGAGTCCGACGACGCATGGCCTGCCAATTCGCTGTTCCGCCACCATCGTGGCTACTCCTACTCATTCGCGGCTGACCGTGTCACGACGTTGTCACATGTCACCGCAACTTCAGTGGACGGTGCTGCACTCGCACGGACGCCAACCCGCAGGTCACACTGACTGCACAGACATTCGTGGATCGCTGTGGACGCTCCGTAGGTGCCTACGGATCAGAAGGTTGGGGGTTCGAATCCCTTCGGGCGCGCTCACTCCAGCGGAAATCCATCTCGCGTTGGTTGGAACACGCCGAGAATCTGAGGTCAGGCGTGCGCTCCCCTCAGGTTTTTCCACCAACACCGGCGCGAGGCCAATCGGTGATCAGAAAGCAAGCTGATACGTCACAGAATGCGCGCATGGTCGAGGGCTGCACATCCACAGAGGCTGGGTTGCTGCCGAAACCGCCGGGCACCGTCTCGGGAGCCGCAGCCATGCACTTGTCGTTCTCGCTGACTTGCCCATCAGGCTCGTTGCAAACAGCATCGGCGACGCCGGGACTCGCAGAGCCTCCCACGATGGTCCCAATCGACAGCAAGCCGACGAGAACCGTGCGACGCATACCCCTCAGATGCGCATCGGAAATACTCATGTCCAGATCCTTCGCCGGACGACACGATCTGAAACGAGTAGTCGGCTACCCCAAAACACAGGGTGCCCGATTAGTCTTCGCTCTAAGAGCTCGAATCTGTCCGTGCTCGGCCATTATTGACAAATGACGCCCACGAAGGTCCTGTGCGTGCTTGCGGCGCTCGCTGTCGTGGCGCTTTCTGGGTGTGGTTCGAGTGACGCACCCGACGCTCAGGGGACGAGTCAGATGTCCAGCGCGAGCAAGGCGCCCGCGCCGAGCCAGGCGTTCGGGCCTGCGCACTCCGAAGGTGTCATCGAGAAGAAGATCGGCGAACCGGCCGGGCTGAACTGTCCGCAAGATCCCGACAAACCCTGTGACCTGAACTTCAACGTGACGGCGATTCAGCAGGATGCCCGATGCAGTGCCTCGGCCGATCGCCCAGGGCCCGGTCAACAGTTCCTTCGGTTCGACATCGAGGCGTTCTCGAGCAACGAGACCTTCGAATTCCAGGACTCCGCGGACGCGCTCCTGGTGCAGAACTGGAGCGTGGACGGAGCGGACGGCGGCTCCTTCCACGACCTGACCGACTATCCCGAATGCGGTACGGGCGCAGTACCCTTCACTGGTCGTCTCGCCCCCGGCGAGCACGCGCGGGCGACCGTTGTGGTGCGTGCACCGAAACCCGCGACGGCTCTGCGGTTTTCGTGGCAAGCGCTGATGTGGGAGTGGCCGATTCCCGGATCGGACTAAGGCGGCGGGGCAGGAGGCGGCGGTGGTGCGGCCTCGGGCGGCGGTGGCGGCGGTGGGAAGAAAATCGGTGGCAGCCCCGGGATGTTGATGACGTTGGGATCGGGCGGCGGGACGGCGTCCGGCGGAGGCGGCGGAGGCGTATCACTCGGCGGGCTCGGCGGGTAGTACACCGGTGCCGGTGCGACGCCATTGCTTGTGTTGATCGTGATGACAAAGCCGGGGACGGCCTTGTCCTTCGGCGTGGTGCCCACCACGGCACCCTTGGACAGATAGCTGTCAACTGGTGAGGGCTGGTCGGCGACCTGAAAACCGGCATCCTGCAGTCGCTTACGGGCCGCATCGAATTTCAGGCCGGTGATGCTCGGTAACGGAACGGTCGGTGCGCCGTCCACGTAGCGCGGGTCGGTGGGGGGTAACGCCACTGGGCCGAAGTCGGTGGCGATCGGCTTCATCGCCAGGTACCACGTGCGGGCAGGCTCGTTGCCCCCGTACAGATTGCCGTAGGAACATTGGCGTAGCGGCCACGAGCACAGGTCCGACGGGGTCGGGGTGTCATCGAAGATGTAGTTGGCGGCGGCGTACTGGTTGGTGAAGCCAAGGAAGGCCGACGACCGATGCGACTCGGTGGTGCCCGTCTTACCCGACATCGGCAGGCTCCAGCCGACGGAACCGGCCGAACTGGCGGCCGTTCCGCCGATGGAGTCCTTACTCAATGCGTTGGCCATGGTGTTGGCGAGGCCTTCAGGAATCACTTGTTCGCACTTCGCCTGAGGGAACGGCACGTCACGGCCGTGGCGGTCGATTACCTTGTCGATCGGGTTCGGTGGGCACCACATACCGCCAGAGGCCAGCGTGGCGGCGACGTTCGACAATTCGAGTGCGTTGAGTTCCAGCGGACCGAGCGTGAACGAGCCGAGGTTCTGCTGCTTGACGTAGTCGGCGACGCTGCCCTTGTTGTTCGGGTCGTAGGCCGTGGCGCCCCCGGGGTCGGCGTATGAGCGCATCCCCAGCCGCACCGCCATGTCCACCGCGCGCGGGACGCCTACCTGCTGAATCAGCTTGGCGAACGCGGTGTTCGGGGACTGTGCCAGTGCATCGGTGACGCTCATCGGGGTGCGGTAGCTGCCGGCGTTCTTCACGCACCACGTGCGCGGTGGACATCCCGGGGTGTTGCTGTCACCGAGTCCGGCGCCCACGAATTTCTGCGGGACGTCCAGCTGGGCGTTGATGCCCATCCCCATGTCGAGCGCCGCGGCGGTGGTGAAGATCTTGAAGACCGATCCGGCGCCGTCGCCGACCGGTGTGAACGGCTGCGGCTGCACTGTCTGTCCCGCGCCGAGCTCGAGTCCGTACGTGCGGTTGTCGGCCATCGCCAGCACGCGGTGCGCGTCCTTGCCCGGCTTGATGACGTTCATCACGCTGGCGACGCCCTGCAGAGTGGGACTCGCGACCTGGTCGATCGCCTTCTTGACGGAGTCCTGCACCTTCGGGTCGAGCGTGGTGCGGATCAGATACCCGTCGCGCGAAAGCGCCTCCTTGTCGATGCCCCCGCGGGCGAGATACGACAGCGCGTAATCACAGAAGAACGCGCGATCGCCCGCCCCGATGCAGCCCTGCGGCAGCGGGTTCGGCTTCGGCAGGATGCCGAGCGGTTCCGCTTTGGCGGCGCGGATCTCGTCGGCCCTGTCCGGGACGTTCTGAATCAGGGTGTCGAGCACGACATTCCGTCGCGCCAGGGCTCCGTCTGGATTGGTGTAGGGGTTGAGCGCGCTGGTGGATTGCACCATTCCGGCCAGCAGCGCCGCCTGCTGCCAGTTGAGCTGCGTTGCATCGACACCGAAGTAGGTTCGCGCCGCTTCCTGCACGCCGTAGCTTCCGTTACCGAACGACACCAGATTCAGATACCGGGTCAGGATCTCGGCCTTGGGCAGTGCCTTGTCGAGTTCCAGGGCCATCCGCATCTCGCGCAGCTTGCGCACCGGAGTGGTCTCGATCGCCGCCCGGCGCTCGGCCTCGCTCTGCGCGTTCACCAGCAGGTTGTAGTTCTTGACGTACTGCTGCTCGATCGTCGAACCGCCGCGGGTGTCCACGGCGCCCCGCAGGTACCCGGCCAGTCCGGTCAGCGAGCCCTGTAGGTCGACGCCCCTGTGCACACCGAATCGCCTGTCCTCGATGGAGACGATCGCCAGCTTCATGGTGTCGGCGATGCGGTCGCCGGGGACCACCCACCGGCGCTGCGCGAAAAGCCACGCAATCGGATTGCCCGCGGCGTCGACCATCGTGGAGATGATCGGCACCTCGCCCTCCAGGAGCTGAGCCGACTCCTGGGCGGCCACATCGGAAAGCCGGTTGGCGACGGCGCCAGTACCCCCGACGAACGGAAAAGCGAGCGCCGCAACGAGCAGGCCCGCGGTCAAGATGTACAGAATCAGCTTGGCAGGCATCGCTATTGCCATGCGCTGCTTTGACACGCCACAAGCCTATGGCGAACGTGACGGCCGGGTGGTCACATCACGGTGACGGGTGCGCCCAAAAGCGATATCAGCAATGGAATCTGCCGTTCGTCGAATTCCGGCTGAGTCAGCACATGCTGGAACATGGTGGCGCCGTTGAACGAGCTGATCGCCAACCCGAACATAGCCAAGTAATCCACTTCTTCTGCTGCCTCGACTTGTTCGGGAAGCAACGGCCGGACTGTCTCGTGAATCGTCGCGATGTACATCGCCATGACATCTCGAAGTGTTTCCCGGAGCTTCTCGTCGGTGCGCGCGGCAATTGCCAGTTCCTGGATCACGGTGTTGGTCGGGCTCGCGGTGAGGTCGCGGAAGATCGTCAGCCCGTCCTCGACAGACGGCTTGTCCCCCGGAATCTCGGCGACCCTTGTCATGCCCAGTTCGATCAGCCGACGCCCCGCCTCCTGGGCCGTCGCCGCCATGAAGTCGCCCATGGTGGGGAAGTGCCGGAACAACGCACCTTCGGACACCTGCGCGCGCTGGGCGATCACCTTCGCCGATGCCCGGGCATACCCGACCTCGATGATGGTGGCGATGCTGGCGTCGAGCAGCCGGGCGATCGTGTCCTCGCGGCGCTGCTGCTGGGTCCTGGCCATTTCTATACCGTGACACCTTCCCGCTGCGGCTGGCCGGCCTTCAGGAATCGGCCCGACTTCACGGTCTTGCCGTAGCCGTCGCGGAACTCGCCGTTGCGGTAGACGACCGTCCCGTTGACGCCGGTCGCGACGACCGCAGCGTCGTTGCGGTTCACCATGCGGGACAGGTCGCCGTAGAACGACACCTTCTCCTCGTGGTAGGCATCCACCGAGCCATCGAGGCCGGCGGGATCGATCACGGCGAAGTCGGCACGATCACCATCGCGCAGGGTGCCTGCAGGCAAGCCGAACCAGTCGGCGACCTCGGCGGTGAGCCGATGAATCGCATGCTGGGTCGTCATGAACGGCTCTCCGGCCAGCTCGGCATCGCGGACCCGCCGCAGCAGCTTCACAGCGAAGTTGTAGAACGCCATGTTGCGCAGATGCGCGCCGGCATCCGAGAAGCCCATGTGCACCGACGGGTCGATGGCAAGTGCGTTCAAGTGCTTCGGCCGGTGGTTGGCGACGATCGTCGTCCAGCGCACGTTGCGTTCGCCGTTCTCGACGAGCACGTCGAGGAAGGCGTCAAGGGGATGCACACCGCGTTCGTCGGCGATCTGCCCGAAGCTCTTGCCGATCAGCGTCGTGTCCGGGCATTCGACGATGGTGGCGTCATGGAAATCGCGGTGCCACAACGTCGGTCCGAGCTTCTTGCGGTCGAACGAACGGCGGAACCGGCGCCGGTACTCGGGGTCGGCGAGCAGCGTGTTGCGCTCGATCTGGTCACGCAGATGCAGGGCGGCGGTGCCGGCGCCGAACTCCTCGAAGACCGGCAGGTCGATGCCGTCGGAGTACAGCTCGAAGGGCACCGGCAGATGCTGGAACCGCACGAGCGAGTCGAGGAGCTTGTTGAGAATCCTTGTGCCAGGGCCGAACACGTGCACCGCACCGGTTGCGGATTTGGCGTCGGCGGAGACCAGCAGGCTCATCCGGACCCCTGGGCGGCGACCGAACATCCGGCTGCTGGTCAGGAAGAACATCAGCGCCTCGAGCGGGTTCTTGGTGTTCGGGGCGCTCTGCAGGATGCGGCCGCGCTTGCGCAAGACCTTGATCAGCCGACGCCGTTCGCGCCAGGTGGCGAACGTCGATGGCAGTGCACGTGACCGGAAGCGATCGCCGTCGAGCTTGTCGACGGGGGCGTCCATGCCCGACATCCCGAGCAGGCCCGCGTCGAGCGCCTGCTCCAGCCGGTCGGCCATCCGCTCCAGTTCGGCATCCGTCGGGCGGACGTCCTCTGTGGTGGCGCGGTCCAGTCCGAGCACGGAGGTCCGCAGGTCGGAATGGCCGAGCATGGAACTGATATTCGGGCCGAGGGGCAGGTCGTCGAGTGCCCGGACGTATTCGGCGGGCGTCGTCCAACTCTTCTTGGCCTCCAGTGCGCCGAGCACGAACTTGCGCGGCACCGCCTCCACGCGGCTGAACAGGTCGGCGGCGTCTTCGGAACTCGCGTAGACCGTCGACAGCGAGCAGTTGCCCAGCAGCACGGTGGTGACGCCGTGCCGCACCGACTCGCGCAGGCCCGGATCGAGCAGCACCTCGGCGTCGTAGTGGGTGTGGACGTCGATGAAGCCGGGAACGACCCACTTGCCCTCGGCGTCGATGACGTCGGGACAGCCGGTCTCGTCGACCGGCTCGGCCGACACCGCGGCCACGATGCCGTCGCGAATACCCAGCGTGCGGCGCTGTGGGCGGGCGCCGGTGCCGTCGAACCACAGCCCGTTGCGAACGATCACGTCGTAGGTCATGCGGCGACCGTACCAAAGATAGTGAGTGCTTACAATCTTTTTCTCGAGCCTGCTGACAGATCGCGATTTCGGCGCTGAAAGCGATCTCCCCGCAGTTTCGGCGATGACTAGAGTCGCCTACATGACTCCACCGGTGATCGCGCGCTGGATCGACATCATCGAGAACGGCCGTGTCGCCGAACTCGAGGACCTGTTGGCCGAGGACGCGGTGTTCTTCTCGCCCGCCGTCTTCACGGCCCAGGAAGGTCGCGACAAGACCATGGCCTATCTGACTGCGGCGGCGAAGATGTTCGGCGGCACCGACTTTCACTACGTCGAGCAGTGGTACAGCGAGCGCTCGGCGATCCTCGAGTTCGCCGCCACCGTCGACGGTAAGTACGTCAACGGCATCGACATGATCCATTGGAACGACGACGAGCAGATCGTCTCGGTCAAGGTGATGATGCGGCCGCTCAAGGGGCTGCAGGCGATCATGCCGAAGATGGCCGAGCTGCTGCAGCTCGCCTGACCGTGCGGCTGCTGCTGATAGCCGACACCCACGTCCCGAAGCGGGCGCGCGACCTCCCGGAGCGGTTGTGGGACGAGGTGGCCCGCGCCGACGTCGTCGTGCATGCCGGCGACTGGGTGGATCCGACGCTCCTCGATGCTCTGGAGGCAAGGGCCGACCGACTCGTCGCGTGCTGGGGTAACAACGACGGACCCGAGCTGCGGGCGCGGCTGCCGGAACGGGCCGACGCCGACCTGGGTGGCGTGCGGTTCACCGTCGTGCATGAGACGGGCGGGGCCACGGGCAGGGAGGCGCGGATGGCCAAGCAGTATCCCGATCGCGACGTCGCTCGTCTTCGGGCACAGCCACATCCCGTGGGACACCACCGCGACGACCGGACTGCGACTACTCAATCCCGGGTCGCCGACGGACCGGCGACGGCAGCCGTTCTGCACCTACATGACCGCGATGGTGGCCAACGGCGAGCTCTGCGACGTCACGCTTCACCGCTTGGATCAACGCCATGCGTGACCGTGCGGCCAAAGTCGGTGACGTGCACGAGATCGCTGCAGGCATGCCGCACGTCAAGCGGATCGAGGGGCCGAAGGGCAACTCCATCTATCAGGTCGGCGGCAAATCGTTCGTGTTCTTCCGAACGCCGCAACCCGATGCGGAAGACCCCGACACCGGTGAGCGCTACCGCGACGTGATCATGATCTGGGTGGAATCCGAGAGCGACAAGCTCGCCCTCATCCAGGACCCGAAGTCGCCGTTCTTCACCACCGAGCGGTTCGACGGTCACCCGTCGGTGTTGTTGCGCGCCAGCAGATTACGTGAAATCGGCAAGCAGGAGCTGACCGAGCTCATTCAGGATGCGTGGCTGTCCCGGGCGTCGAGTCGTCGGGCGGAGCGGTGGTTGGCCGAGCACGGCGCCTAGGCCGTCGGTAACCGATCTCGAACACGAAGCTCGCCACGAGCACGGCGATCAACGTGACCCACGTGCTCGCAGGCCCGGTGTGGATGGAGTAGCCGAGCAGCAGCGCGAACAGCGCGAGGTTCAGCACGACGGCGAGCACCAGCAGCCAACGGTTGGCGCCCGTTTCGCGGTAGACCCGCAGGTGTCCGGCGCTGACCGTTCCGTACACGATGAGAAACGCCAGGCTGGCCATCTGGCCGACGGCGGCCAGCGGGAAGAACAGCACGAAGGCCGCGGTGATCGCCGCCGCAACGAACAGGCCGACGGTGCCGCCGTGCCACACACCTCGAGTGAACGTCCTTGGCAGCTCGCCGCTCTTGGCCACCATGAAGGCGAGGTTGGCGTCCCCGAACATCGTCGCGTTGACGCCGGAGGCCGTCGCCAACAGCGCGGCGACGCCGATGACGACGAATCCGATCCGCCCGGCGATGTGCCGGCCCGCCTCGGAGAGCACGTGGCCCTGGCTGGCGTCCATCGCGGGCAGCGACAGCGTCATCACCACGACAGAGCTCACCATTATGTAGACGACGATGACGATGCCCAGCGCCAGAAACATCGCCCGCGGCAACTCTTTTGCGGGATCACGCATATCGCCTGCGGAGTTGGTCACCACGCCGAATCCCTCGTATGTCACATACAGCAGCCCGGCGGCGAACAGCACACCCAGCCAGTTGTGGTCGCCGTTCTCGGTGAACCGCCCCGGATCGGACTTGAGGAACCCGAACACGACGAATATGGCGAGGATGGCGAGCTCGATGGTGACGACGAAGATCTCGGACCGGCCGACGAACTTCGTGCCGACGAGGTTGACGACCACGACGGCGACCACGAGCGCGATGCCGATGGCCTTCGCGGACCATTCCGGCGTATGCCACGGCAGCAGCGCGCGGACATACCCGGCGAAGCCTGCGCAGTACAACGCCATCGCGATGATCCACCCGAGGAACTGGAAGACGTTGAGGCCGCCCGCGACGACGCCGTCGCCGAAGCACCGGATGAGGAACTGCGCGGCGCCGCCCCGGCTCGGGTAGCGGGCGCCGAGTTTGGCATACGAGTAGACGGAGAACACCGTCACCGCGCCACCGACGAGAAACGCCAGCGGCACCCACACCCCCGCCGTCGTGGACGCGAGCCCGACCAGGGTGTAGAGGCCAGCGCCCATCATTCCGCCGACCCCGATCGCGGTCGCGCTGGCGACGGTGATGGAGCCGGTGCCGGAGGTCGTCACGCCGGAGGAACCGTGGAGTGGTTGGCCCCGCAGATGAACAACGCCATCCGAGCCGGCTTGTCGCCGGGGTTCTTCCACCGGTGCCGGGTCCCGTTCTGTACGACGGTGTCTCCGGGGTTGAGGGTGACTTCGGCGCCGTCGTCGAGTTCGAGCACGACGGTGCCCTCGAGCACCACCTCGAAGTCGATGGTGTCGGTGGCATGCATGCCGGGGTCCGACGGGTCCATGTATCTCAGCAGCCCGGGCAGCTTGCCCTCGACGTCGGCCACCGCAGCGTCGATGTTCGAGAAGTCCTGTTCGGCGGCGCCGGTCTCCGGTGGGATCGTCAACATCCCGAACCGGAAGCCGCCGATCGGCGGGAAGTAGGTGTGCCAGTCGGGCATCACCCCGTCATCGGGGAATTGCGGCGCCTTATCGCCGCCCCAGAGTTGGTAGAACTCCGAGGCGGGGAGCAACACGGGTCGGTCGGGCTCGACGGTCTCGTCGCTTGCGAATACGGACTTACCGGACTCGTCATGTCCGGTCACCACTCGGCGCACACCCATGCCGAGAGTCAATCACTGCGCACGCGAGGAGCGAAACAGGCGAGGCGATGTGTAACCCCGCTGCCTATCTGAATAAGGACAACCACCGAAGAAAGGCATACCTCCCATGTCACAGCGCGAAATCTCAATCGCTTCGCTGACGGCGACCCGAGCGTCGGGTGCCGTGGTCTGGATCCGCCTCTACGTGGGGCTGATCTTCGTCGGCGAAGGCGTCCTTAAGTTCCTCCGACCCGAGGCACTTGGGCCCGGCCGCTTCGCGAAGGTCCACATTCCGTTCTCGACATTCACCGCTTACCTGGACGGGGTGTTCGAAATCGGTTGCGGCTTGATGATTCTGGTCGGCCTGCTGGTCCGACTGGCCACCCTGCCGATGATCATCGACATGATCGGTGCGCTTGGCTTCACCAAGGTGCCGCTGCTGTTCGGCAGCGCGGCTCTGTACCCGAAGGAGCACGGCTTCTGGGACTTCTTCCACGAAGGCCGGCTCGAGATCGCCATGCTGTGCGGCAGCATCTTCCTGCTCATCGTCGGCGCAGGCGCGTACTCGTTCGACGGCCGGATGAACCGCAGCACCGCGCCGGCACGTGTCACCAGTGCCGCGGTCTAGCCACGCCCACAGCATTCTCCAAGGTCGATTCGAGGACGGTAAGCCGTGATCGCGAGCCAGAATGAGGCGCGCCGTCCTCGAATCGGTCCGGCGCGTAGGTCCCGTCCGGAGGGAGGACTGCGACCGGTGACGGATGCGGCGTATCCCAACTGGGATGCCGTCTATCGCGACAACGTCACCTGGGTGTACCGACTGATGTATTCGAAGGTGGGTAACCAGCCCGACGCCGAGGACCTCGCCGCCGAGGTGTTCATGACGGCCCTGAAGCCGCTTCGGGTCTCCGCCACCGTGCCTGAGGTGCGCAAATACCTGAAGATGACGGCCCGCACGGTGCTCGCGTCCTACTGGCGAGACCGGATGGGCCGCGAGATCACCACGATCGACGACGATCTACCCGACGAGAGCGGGCAGGAGGTCGTCGAATCGGATGCGCCCGACCGGGTGCGAGTGGTGCTGGCGAAACTGCCGGACAACTATCGGCGCATTCTGGAACTCCGTTTCCTGCAGGCCTTCTCGGTTCGAGAGGCAGCGCAACAAATGGGTGTTAGCGTCGCGAACGCCAAGGTGTTGCAGCACCGGGCGTTACAGATGGCTGCGCGGATCAGTGAGGAGGAGGCGTCATGAGCGGACGACCAGTGCGCCGCTTCGTCGACGGATTGCTGCGCGGCCAGCGCACCGAACCGGCACGCCCGGACGACGTCGAAGCGCAAGAGATGAAGACGGCCATCGAGTTGCGGACCGCCCGCACGGGCAGTGACTCGCCGCGCGAGGAGTTCGTCACCGATCTGCATCGCCGGCTGGCGGCGGCCATGGATGAAGGACAGCAGGACGACGCGGTGGTCCGACGGCTGCCGATCAGCACCCGCAGACAGGTTGTCATCGGCACCGGCCTTGCGGCGGCTTCGGCGGCAACCGGGATCGTGGTGGGCCGCAACCTGCTGGCGCCGTCGCAGACGCCCTCGCAGCAGGCATCGCCAACGACGCAGGCCGTGATGGAGCCGAATGCGGGCACTTGGCGCGCGGTCGGCGCCAGTGCCGACCTGCCGAAGGGTGGCGCCCTCGCGTTCGACCTCGGCTCGGTCAACGGGTTCGTGCACCGTGCCGACGCGCAACTGGAGGCGGTGTCGGGCATCTGCACCCATCAGGGTTGCAAGCTCTGGTTGGACGCGCCGGACAGCAGGCTGCGCTGCCCGTGCCACTCCACCTCGTTCTCGCTGGAGGGCGAGACGTTGACGCATCAACTGCCGATGGCTCCGCCACCATTGCCGAAGTTCGAGGTACGTGAAACCAACGGCGTCATCGAGGTTTTCGCGCCAACTGAGTCCGCATAGCCGGCAATGATGGCAAGGTCTGCGGCATGGAACAGAAGCCGCCCACCGCCGTCATCGAGGCCGCGCACCGCGACCATCTGAGCAACCTGCCGTTCGCCGACACCGCGGACTTCGCCGACGCCGACCGGGGATTCGTCGGCGCACTGCAGCCGTGCGTCGTCAAGGCGGCCGACGGTCGGGTGGTGTGGGACAACGACGCCTACGCCTTCCTGACCGGCGATGCGCCCGCCTCGGTGCATCCCAGCCTGTGGCGGCAGAGCCAGCTGTGCGCCAAGCAGGGGCTGTACGAGGTGGTCGAGGGCATCTATCAGGTCCGCGGCCTGGATCTGTCCAACATCAGCTTCATCGAGGGCGATACCGGCATCATCGTCATCGATCCGCTGATCTCCACCGAGACGGCCGCGGCGGCGCTGGCACTGTATCGCGCTCACCGCGGCGACCGGCCCGTCGTCGCCGTCATCTACACCCACAGCCACGTCGACCATTTCGGCGGCGTGCTCGGCGTGACGACACAGGCCGACGTCGACGCGGGCAAGGTCGCGATCATCGCGCCCGAGCATTTCACCGAGCACGCGGTGCAGGAGAACGTCTACGCAGGCACGGCGATGGCGCGGCGGGCCGCCTACATGTACGGCGCGGCGCTGGCCCGCGGACCGCAGGGGCAGGTGGGCTGCGGACTGGGTCAGGTCGGCGTCGACGGGCGAGGTGGCGCTGATCGTGCCGACGCTCGACATCCGCGAAACCGGCGAGAAGCACACTTCGACGGTGTCGAGATCGAGTTCCAGATGGCGCCCGGCACCGAGGCGCCCGCCGAGATGCACTTCTATTTCCCGAAGTTCCGCGCATTGTGCATGGCCGAGAACGCCACCCACAATCTGCACAACCTGCTGACGCTGCGCGGCGCGCTGGTGCGAGACCCGCACGGATGGGCGGGCTACCTCACCGAGGCGATCGACACGTTCGCCGACCGCGCCGACGTGGTGTTCGCGTCGCACCACTGGCCGACCTGGGGCAAGGACCGGATCGTCGAATTCCTTTCCCTGCAACGGGATCTGTACTCCTACCTGCACGACCAGACGCTGCGGCAGCTGAACCAGGGCTACACCGGGATCGAGATCGCCGAGAACTTCCAGATGCCACCGGCGCTGGAGAAGGCGTGGCACACCCACGGCTACTACGGCTCGGTGAGCCACAACGTCAAGGCGGTGTATCAGCGCTACATGGGGTGGTTCGACGGCAACCCCGGCCGGCTGTGGGCGCATCCGCCGGAAGCCATCGGGCCGCGCTACGTCGAGGCCATGGGCGGCATCGACCGCGTGGTCGAGATCGCCCGCACGGCCTTCGACGACGGTGACTTCCGTTGGGCGGCAACACTGCTCGACCACGCGATCTTCACCGACAAGAACCATGCGGGAGCCCGTGAACTGTATGCCGACACCCTCGAACAGCTGGCATACGGCGCGGAGAACGCGGTGTGGCGCAACTTCTTCCTCGCAGGCGCGACGGAGCTGCGCGAGGGCAATTTCGGCACCCCGACGCAGACCGCGTCACCGTCGATGCATGGGGCAGCTGACGCCGGAGCAGATGTTCGACACGTTCGCGATCAACATCAACGGCCCACGCGCCTGGGATCTGGACGTGGCCGTCGACATCACCTTCCTGGACACCGCGACGAACTACCGGCTCACGTTGCGCAACGGTGTGCTGGTTTACCGCAAGGTGCCCGCCGACGAGGCCACCGCGCAGGCGACCGTCAAACTCGCAAACAAGATGCGGCTGTTGGCGTTCGCCGTCGGCGATGCCGACTCGCCGGGGCTGGAGATCACCGGGGACGCCGACGCGCTGCCGTCGATCCTCGCGGTGGTGGATCGGCCGGACCCGGGCTTCAACATCGTCGAGCCGTAGCGGCTACGGAATACCGCCGTCGACCCGGATGATCGACCCACTGGTGTAGCTCGACGCATCCGACGCCAGATACAGTGCGGCGCCGATGATCTCGGCAGGGTTGCCCAGCCGCTGAAGCGCGAAGTGCTGAGCGCCCTTCTGCGTCGCCGGTATGTCCCATGCCTTGCTGATGTCGGTCAGGAACGGGCCAGGCATCAACGTGTTGACCCGCACCGTCGGACCGAACGCCAGCGCGAGCCCTTCGGTCAAGGCGTTCAGCCCGGCCTTGGCCGCCGAATACGGCAGCTGCTCAGGGCGGGGACGGCGCGATCCGCTCGAGCTGACGTTGATGATCGAGCCGCCGCCGTCGGCCACCATGCGCTGGCCGACCAGAGTCGACAGCCGGAACGGGCCCTTGAGGTTCAGGTTGACGACGGAATCGAACAGCTTCTCGGTGACCGAATCCAGCGATTCATAGAGCGGCGACATCCCCGCGTTGTTGATGAGGACATCGACCTTGCCGAAGCGCTCGTAGGCGGCGTCGACCAAACCGTCCAGCTCGTCCCACCGTCCGACGTGCACCGCATACGGCATCGCCGCGCGCCCGGTCACGGAGGCGATCTCGGCGGCGGTCGCTTCGCATGCTTCCATCTTGCGGCTGGCGATGATCACATCGGCGCCGCACTGCGCCGCGGCGAAGGCCATTTCCCGACCCAGCCCCCGGCTGCCGCCGGTAACCAGCGCAACCCGGTCGGTGAGGTCGAACAATTCGTCGGCGTAGCCCATGGCCATATGGTGTCACGGTGCAATTGCTTCTCATCCGGCACGCGTTGCCGCTTCGCAGCCAACCCGGGGAGGGTTCGGATCCGGATCTGTCCGACGAAGGCGTCCAGCAGGCCATGCGTCTGCCTGAGGCGCTGACGAGGTTCCCGATAACCCGGCTGGTCAGCAGCCCGCAGCGGCGGTCCATGCAGACCGCCCAGCCGGTGGCCGACGCCCTCGGCGTCGCCATCGACATCGACGAACGCATCGCCGAGTACGACCGCGACCTCGCGCACTACATCCCCGATCGAGCAGATCGCGGCCGAGTACCCCGAGGAGCTGGCGCGACTGGCGAGCGGTCATCTGCCGAGCACCGTCGACGAGGACGCGTTTCTGGCCCGCATCAACGACGGCGTTCGCGACATCGCGTCCGCGGGCGACCACGAGGACACCGTCGCGGTGTTCAGCCACGGCGGGGTGATCAACGGCGCTGCTGCACAGCATCCTGCGCACCGAGAAGATGCTGTGCGTCAACGTCGACTACGCCGGCATCACCCGGCTGCTGTCCTCCCGCGACGGCAGTCTGTACGTGGCGTCCGTCAACGGAACCGAACATGTATGGGATCTGCTGCCCAGAAATCAGCGGTGGTAGACAAGTCCGGTGACAACTTCCCTCGAAGGGCTTGACCTCGACGCGCTGGACCGTCACCTGCGGCAGGTCGGCATTCCGCGCGCCGGCGAGCTGCGCGGCGAGCTGATCTCCGGCGGGCGGTCCAACCTGACGTTCCTGGTGTGCGACGACGCGTCGAAGTGGGTGCTGCGCCGGCCGCCGCTGCACGGTCTGACGCCGTCGGCGCACGACATGGCGCGCGAGTACCGGGTGGTCGCCGCCCTGGACGACACGCCCGTTCCCGTCGCCCGCGCGGTCACGATGCGCAACGACGACTCGGTGCGGCGGCGCGCCGTTCCAGATGGTCGAGTACGTGCCGGGCCGGGTGGTTCGCCACGCCGACGAACTCGAGGCGCTCGGCGACAAGCAGACCATCAGCGACTGCGTCGACGCATTGATCAAGGTGCTCGCCGACCTGCATGCGGTCGATCCGGAGGCCGTCGGGCTCGGCGACTTCGGCAAGCCCAGCGGGTATCTGGAGCGCCAGGTGCGCCGGTGGGGCTCGCAGTGGGAACTGGTCAAACGCGAGGACGACCCGTTCGACGCCGATGTCCGGCGACTGCATTCCGCTCTCGCAGAAGCGATTCCGTCACAGAGCCGCAGCTCGATCGTGCACGGCGACTACCGCATCGACAACACGATGCTGGACAGCGACGACGCCACCAAGGTGCTCGCGGTGCTCGACTGGGAGATGTCGACGCTGGGCGACCCGATCAGCGACGCCGCGCTGATGTGCGTGTACCGGCATCCGCTGTTCAACGTGATCCACGCCGAGTTCGGCGTGGGCTTCGCCGCTCATGCCGGAGGCCGACGAACTCGCCCACCGCTATTCGCTTGCCGCAGAACAGCCTTGGCACAACTGGGACTTCTACATGGCGCTGGGATACTTCAAGGTGGCGATCATCGCCGCCGGCATCGCATTCCGGGCGCGGATGGGTGGCGGCGTCGCGGCCGACACCGACGAGGTGGACCAGGCAGTCGGCCCACTGATGGCCGAGGGCCTCAACGCGCTGAAGCATTGATGGCCGGGAAACGCTAGAGGCCGGCCTTCAGGTTGCTGCTTGGCGGCACGGCGCAGCTGAATGATCCGGGCGGTTCCCGCCGCGACGGTCAACAGGCCGCCGCAGACCGCGGCAGCGAGAATCGCCACGCCCAGCGGCAGACTCCACTGCCAGCCGAGGAATGCGAACTGAGCCGACTCGGTGTTCTGCGCGATGAAGATCAGCAGCACGATGAGGATCAGGAAGCCGGGGATCAGGGCCGACCACAGCGCCGCAGCCTTGGTGAACTTGACGGCGTTCTCGGGCGGGGCTCCCGGAATGGGGGCGGGCGGTCCGTCGGGGTGATCAGGCAGCGGCGGAGGCGGCGGCTCGCCAGGTAAAGGTGATGTACCGCCGGGCCGGTCGGGCGATACAGAGGGATCGCTGCTCATGGGTCCATCTTTGCCCTTTCGGGCGGCGAATGAAACCACATCTCGATAGTGTCCGGTGGAGCTTGCGGCCGAGAGGACATTGGGTATGTCGATAGCGTATGCCGAACACGCGTAGGTGGTCACTGGCGGTCCTGGCGGTCCTCTTCGCCCTGATCACGGCGGCCTGTGGCAGTTCGAACCCGCTGGGTGGCGGCGAGATCTCCGGCGATCTGAAGTCGATCAAGGTCGGCTCGGCCGACTTCCCGGAATCGAAGATCATCGCCGAGATCTAGGCGCAGGCGTTGGAGGCCAACGGTTTCACCGTCGGGCAGGCAGTTCGGCATCGGCAGCCGCGAGACCTACATCCCTGCCGTGCAGGGATCATTCGATCGATCTGATCCCGGAGTACACCGGCAACCTGCTGCAGTACTTCGACAAGAACACCAAGGTGACGACGCCGGATGCCGTGCTTGCTGGCGCTGTTCCGGGCACTGCCCGGCGACCTGTCGATCCTGAACCCGTCGCCGGCGGAGGACAAGGACACCGTGGCCGTCAGCTCGCGACGACCGCACAGAAGTGGAACCTCAAGACGCATCGCGGACCTCGCTGCGCATTCCGCCGAGGTGAAATTCGGTGCGCCGTCGGAGTTCCTGAACCGCACCGAGGGCATTGCCGGGGCTGAAGGCGAAGTACGGTCTGGACGTCGCGCCCGACAACTTCGTCGCGATCAGCGACGGCGGCGGGCCCGCGACCGTGAAGGCACTCGTCGACGGCACCGTCACCGCAGCCGACATCTTCAGCACCTCGCCGTGCGATCAAGAAGAACAACCTGGTGGTGCTCGAGGATCCGAAGAACAACTTCCTGGCCGCCAACGTCGTGCCACTTGTCAGCTCGCAGAAGAAGTCCGACGAACTCAAGACGCGTGCTGGATGCCGTGTCGGCCAAGCTGACCACCGACGACCTCATCGAGCTCAACACCGCGACAGAAGGCAACTCGGGCGTCGATCCGGATGAAGCGGCTCGAAAAGTGGGTGCAAGACAACGGCTTCGACAAGCCGATTCAAGGATAGGATCCATGATCAGCTTCGACGACGTCACCAAGCAGTACCCGGACGGCACCGTCGCCGTCGACGATCTGACACTCGAAGTGCCCGACGGGACGCTCACGGTGTTCGTCGGACCGTCGGGCTGCGGCAAGACGACGTCGATGCGGATGATCAACCGGATGATCGACCCGACGTCGGGCACGCTGACGGTCGACGGCGACGACGTCACCAAGGTCGATCCGGTCAAGCTGCGGCTCGGCATCGGCTACGTCATCCAGAGCGCCGGGCTGATGCCGCACCAGCGGGTCGTCGACAACGTCGCGACCGTGCCTGTGCTGAACGGGGAATCGCGGCGCGTCGGCACGCAAGGCCGCGCTCGGCGTGCTCGAGCGCGTCGGGCTGGACCCAGAGCTGGCCAACCGCTATCCGGCGCAGCTGTCGGGCGGTCAGCAGCAGCGCGTCGGGGTGGCGCGGGCGCTGGCCGCCGACCCGCCGATCCTGTTGATGGACGAGCCGTTCAGCGCCGTCGACCCGGTGGTTCGCGAGGAGCTGCAGGCCGAGATCCTGCGGCTGCAAAGCGAACTGCGCAAGACGATCGTGTTCGTCACCCACGACATCGACGAGGCCGTCAAGCTCGGCGACAAGGTCGCGGTGTTCGGCGGCGGCGGGCGACTGCAGCAGTACGACGAGCCGCACGGCTGCTGTCGAACCCGGCCAACGATTTCGTCTCCGGGTTCGTCGGCGCCGACCGCGGCTACCGCGGGCTGCAGTTCCGCCACGCGACCGGGCTTCCGCTGCACGAGATTCGGTCGGTCGCCGAGTCCGACATCGACGCGCTGTCGCTCGGCCCCGAGGACTGGGTGCTGGTCACCAAGGCCGACGGCAAGCCGTATGCGTGGATCAACGCCGACGGTGTGAAACTGCATCGCAAAGGCAACTCGCTGTACGACAGCACGTATCGGCGGCGGGTCGCTGTTCCGGCCCGACGGCACGCTGCGTCAGGCGCTGGACGCGGCGCTGTCGTCGCCGTCCGGTCTGGGCGTGGCGGTCGACGACGACGGGCAACTGATCGGCGGTGTGCGCGCCGACGACGTGCTGGCCGCCCTGAATTCGCAACGGCGCGAGGCCCTGCCGGAGCTGGCCGGAGGGAGCTGAGCGTGCGCTACCTGTTGACCCACCTCGACGACGCGTGGGCGCTGACGATGATCCATCTGCGGCTGTCGCTGATCCCGATCGTGCTCGGGCTGCTCATCGCGGTGCCGCTCGGCGCGCTGGTGCAGCGGACGACGGCGCTGCGCCGGTTGACGACGATCACCGCCAGCATCATCTTCACCATTCCGTCGCTGGCGCTGTTCGTCGCGCTGCCGTTGATCATCCCGACCCGAATCCTCGACGAGGCCAACGTGATCGTCGCGCTGACGCTCTACACCGACGGCGCTGCTGGTGCGGGCCGTACCCGAGGCGCTGGACGCGGTGCCCGCGCCGGTGCTCGACGCGGCCACCGCGGTCGGCTACCGGCCACTGACGCGGATGCTGAAAGTCGAACTGCCGCTGTGCGATTCCGGTGCTCATCGCCAGCCTGCGCGTCGTCGCCGTCACCAACATCTCGATGGTGGCGGTCGGCTCGGTGATCGGAATCGGCGGCCTCGGCACCTGGTTCACCGAGGGCTACCAGGTCGAACAAGAGCGACCAGATCGTCGCAGGCATCATCGCGATCTTCGTGCTGGCGATCGTCATCGACACGTTGATCATGCTGGCCGGGCGGCGATCACGCCGTGGACCCGGGCCAGCACCGGGCGCGCCGCGGGGCCGAAGGCGAAGGCCGCAGTCGGGGCGCCGGCATGAACTTCCTCAGCAGGCGCTGTCCTACATCTTCACCGCGGCCAACTGGGGCGGTCCGGCCGGGCTGACCGCCCGCATCGTCGAGCATCTGCAGTACACCGTGATCGCCGTGTTCTTCTCGGCGTTGATCGCCATCCCGATCGGCATGCTCATCGGCCACACCGGCCGCGGCACCTTCCTCGTCGTCACCGGGTGTCAACGCGTTGCGCGCGCTGCCGACACTCGGCGTGCTGCTGCTCGGCGTGCTGTTGTGGGGCCTGGGTCTGGTGCCGCCGACCGTCGCGCTGATGCTGCTCGGCATTCCGCCGCTGCTGGCGGGCACCTACTCGGGGATCGCGAACGTCGACCCGGCGGTCGTCGACGCGGCACGGTCGATGGGCATGACCGAGCGCCGGGTGCTGCTGCGCGTCGAGGTGCCCAACGCGATGCCGCTGATCCTCGGCGGTTTGCGGACCGCGACGCTGCAGATCGTCGCGACCGCGACCGTCGCCGCCTACGCCAGCCTCGGCGGGCTCGGCCGCTATCTCATCGACGGCATCAAGGTGCGCGAGTTCTATCTGGCGTTGGTCGGCGCGCTGATGGTGACCGCGCTGGCGTTGATCCTCGACGCCGCGCTGGCGTTCGCGGTGTGGGCGTCGGTGCCCGGCACCGGGCGGTTGCGGAAAATGCCGCAACCGTTGCTGGGCGACGAGGTCGCGCTGGAATCGCGGCGCGTCAGGACCCAGAGCAGTTTCTCTGCCCGTTCCGAACGAGGGGATCCTTCGCCTACGGTAGATGGGTGAGTGCAGAACAGCCCGCTGGCTTGGCCCGCGATCCTGACATGGCGCGCGCACGACGTGCCGCGCATGGAATCCGTGCGGGTGCAGTTGTCCGGCAACCGGATCAAGGCCTACGGCCGGATCGTCTCGGCGGCCACGACGACGCACCCGGCGTTCTCGCGCGTCCTACGATCTCGTCACCGACGAAAGCGGGGCCACCAAGCGGCTCTCGATGACGGTCACGCTCGCCGAGCGCGAACGGCAGCTGTCCATCGCCCGCGACGAAGAGAACATGTGGCTGGTGCAGGACCACCAGGGCCAGTCCAACCGGGCGGCCTACGACGGCGCGCTTGACGTCGACGTGATCTTCAGCCCGTTCTTCAACGCCCTGCCGATCCGGCGAACCGGGTTGTATCAGCGCACGGACTCGGTGACGATGCCGGTGGTCTACGTGTCGCTGCCGGACCTGGCGGTCAACCCGGTCACGATCAGCTACAGCAGCGCATCCGACGGCATCAAGCTGCACTCGCCGGTGGCCGAGACGACCGTCACCGTCGACTCCGACGGCTTCATCTTCGATTACCCAGGACTGGCAGAGCGGATTTGATCACCCCGCCGGCGCGCCCGGCGGCGGCAAGCTCCTCGCGCCAGCCGTCCCGCGCCGACGACGATCGTGACGATCTGAGATCGCCGGAAGCCGTCGAAACCGCACGCGGGCGGCGTGACCCTCCTCGACCAGATCGGCCACCGATTCGTTCGTGGCCAGCGACGTACGCGCCCGCGTCAACATGTCGATCGACCTGTCGAGCGCAGGCAGCAGTTGCTCGGTGTTGGCCTCGCACATCGCGCGCACCAGGTCGGGCGCCGTGCCGCGACCCGGGTGCCGTCCCGGAACGAGCCGGCCGCCAGCGCGAAGGCCAGCGGCACCTCGCCGGCGGTGGCGGCCAGCGCCTCGGCGAGCAGGTGGGGCAGGTGCGAGATGGCTGCTGCGGCGGCGTCGTGCTCGTCGGATCTGGCCGGCACGACGATCGCGCCGCAGTCCAGCGCCAACTCCATGACCATCGCCCATACGTCGGGGTCGACGTGGTCGTCGACGCTACAGCACCCACGGCGCCCCGACGAACAGCCGGGCGTCGCCCGCCGCCCAGCCCGAGTGCGCGGTGCCCGCCATCGGATGACCGCCGACGAAGCTTGTCCAGCAGCCCGACCGACTTCACCTCGTCCAGCACGGCACCCTTGACGCTCGTCACGTCGGTCAGCGGGGCGTCCGGGCGCGACGTCGCGCACGTGCCCCAGCACGATCGGCAGCGCGGGCACCGGCACGGCCAGCACGATCAGCGCGCCGGACTCGGCGGCGCGCTTCAACGCCTTCTCGATGTTCTCGGTCGCGTCGAAACCATCGGCCGTCGCGGCCGCCGACGCCCTCGATCGAGCGGTTGTAGCCGAAGACCTCGCGGCCCGCCTCAGACGCCGCGCGCATCACCGAGCCGCCGATCAGGCCGAGACCCAGCACGCAAACGGGCGGTTTCGTCACGGCTTCCAGGGTGGCACACGATCCAGTCCGCGCGGACGTCCGGCTGGTGTCGATTGCTAGTCAAATGCCCTGGTCGGGGACTAGCGTAAGCGGCCATGGGACCACAGCGGGCACCTGCGCAGGACGCCGACGACGCCCGACGGCTTCGGTGTGGCCGTCGTCCGGGAGGACGGCAAATGGCGCTGCTCGCCGATGCGTCCCGCCGCGCTGACCAGCCTGGCTGCGGCCGAGACCGAGCTGCGTGAACTGCGCAGTGCCGGGGCCGTTTTCGGGCTGCTCGACGTCGACGACGAGTTCTTCGTGATCGTGCGGCCCGCGCCCGCGGGCACCCGGCTGCTGTTGTCGGATGCCACCGCGGCGCTGGACTACGACATCGCCGCCGAGGTGCTCGAGAAGCTCGACGCCGACATCGGTGCCGAGGATCTCGATGACGCCGACCCGTTCGAGGAGGGTGACCTGGGGTTGTTGTCCGACGTCGGGCTGCCCGAGGCGGTGCTGGGCGTGATCATCTCCGAGTACGACCTCTACGCCGACGAACAGCTGGGCCGGATCGCCCGGGAGATGGGCTTCGCCGACGAGCTGTCGGCGGTGCTCGATCGCCTCGATCGGTGACCGACGAAGACCTGATCCGCGCTGCACTCGATGCCGCACGCAGCGCAGGCCCACGCGACGTGCCGATCGGCGCGGTGGTCTTCGGGCCCGACGGGACCGAGTTGGCGCGGGCGGCCAACGCGCGCGAGGCGCTGGCAGATCCGACGGCGCACGCCGAGATCCTGGCGATGCGGGCGGCGGCGGCGGTGCTCGGCGACGGCTGGCGACTGGAGGGCGCGACGCTGGCGGTGACCGTCGAACCGTGCACGATGTGTGCGGGCGCGCTGGTGATGGCGCGGGTCGCTCGGCTGGTGTTCGGCGCGTGGGAGCCGAAGACGGGCGCGGTCGGCTCGCTGTGGGACGTGGTGCGCGACCGCCGGCTGACGCACCGGCCGGAGGTGCGTCGGCGGAGTGCTGGCCGACGAGTGCGCGGCGCCGCTGGAGGCGTTCTTCGCCCGGCAGCGATTGGGATAGACCGTCTGGTGTTCGGTACGCTGCCACACGGTGGCGTGTCCGAGCGGCCTAAGGAGCACGCCTCGAAAGCGTGTGACGGGTAACCCCCGTCCGAGGGTTCAAATCCCTCCGCCACCGCCATGTCGATCTACGCATCGGCGCAGGCAGATAGGGCTTTTTGGACCGGCTAACGGCCTTCAGCGTGGGCGCGTGGCCACATTTTGGCCACATTCGGCTCCGAATAGCAGGCATGCAGTGTCGTGGCCACGGCGTCCAGGTCGCTATCGAACAAGTCCGCGTATACCCGCAACGTCACGCTCGGGTCCTTGTGTCCGAGCATCCGCGCCAAAGCGAGCACGTTTACCCCGGCCGACACGGCCAGCGACGTACAGGTGTGCCGAAGGTCGTGCGGCGAGACCTTCTGGACTCCGGCACGGGTTACCGCGACGCGGAACCACCCGCCGGAGGATTTCGGCCGGGGGAGATAGCCCCCATCGCGGCCGGGGAACACAAGGTCATCAAGGGCCTTGTCCTTACACTCCTGTGCCAGCGCATCCAAGACGAACTGCGGCACCGGCACCGAGCGCGCCTCGCGGCCCTTCGTGGGGCCCACGGCGTGCTTGACGCCGAGCTGCACTGCATTTTCGTGCACTGTCAGCCGCCCTCGGAGAAACTGCACATCACGCACACGCAGGCCAATCGCCTCGCCCCAGCGAATCCCGGTGTAGGCCAGCACAAGTACCAGCGCGCGATGCTCCCCGGACGCCTCGGCCAGTCGGCGTACGTCCTCAGCTGACAAGTAGACGTGTCGGCGCGCGGTCTTTCGCGGCAGGTTCCCGATGCCGTTGGCCGGATTCGCCCCTAAGCGCTTGCCCTTCACCGCATCGGATAAGACGCCAGACAGCACGCCATGCGCCCGCAGCACGGTGGTCGCACCACTACCGTTGCGCCCCATGGCGGCGACCCACGCCTCAACGCCGAGGGCATCGACATCGGCCGCGCAGACCGAACCCCAGCGCGGCCGGACATGCACCCGCCACGCCGATTCCAGCATCCTGTAGTGGCTCGGCGCGGTGGCCTGCTGTTTCCGCTCCAGCCAGTCGTTGGCCAACTCGGCCACCGTGATTCGGCCGAGAGTCGGCTGGATGTATTCACCCCGCAGCTTGGACACCACCACCGTCGCCGCGAACGCCTGCGCCTCCCGCCTCGTGGTGAATCCGCGCTTCTGTGTGTCGCGCTTGTCGGGCCCGCGCCAGCGCACTCTGTAAAGCCTTGCGCCCGTGCGGGTCTGGTATGGCTCAACGCTAGCCATGGTGGCATCTCTCAGTCTCTGTCGGGTGACTCTCTAACCACCCAGGGTACTTGTGCTTCATCACACGTTGCCGCGTCTCTGGTACCCTGAGCGGCGATAGCCTGGACCCCTGGCATCAGATGGTCGCGCGGACCGGATCACACGCGCCGTTCGCCGCGAGGGCGGCAAAGGGATGGGCTCCACTGACTGGAGCCACGCGGGGAAAACCCTATTTCGTTATGCCCGAAAGGCTTCCCCGATGTCCGATTCCAACCTCCTGGCCGATCTTTCCCCGGTGCTCACCCCCAAGCAGCTCGGCGCACTACTGGACAAATCCGAGGATGCGCTGGCCAACGACCGCTACTTGAAGCGTGGTGTTCCCTTTACGCGGGTGGGCACGCGCGTTTACTACCTGAGTGCTGATGTGATCGCGCACCTTACGGCCAACCGCGTCGAGACCGACCGCGCGAAGTGAGCACCGACGCCCTCTCCTCGTCGCCCATGAGGCCGCCCGGGCACCGAGTGGTCGATGGCTGCTGTCGACTACCTCAGCACCGGGGAACGTGGCCGATCACCGAAATGCCGCTCGGGGCCTGCTACACCAAATCCAGTGTCGCCATGACGGAGTTCATACAGGAAAGCTTGGCCCGGACAGTTGGTTTCAGCCCTCCCGCACCCCGGAAGAGGCGAGTGGAGCCCATTCCGCTCGCTTGGAGGGTGACGACGATGAATGAAGCCGACGAGGTGATCGGCCTTGATGACCTGCACAGGTGGATTCCTATCCCCCGGCGCACCATCACCAACGGCATAAGGGAGGGCCGCGACCTTCCGCCGCATTTCCGGGTGGGGCGCAAAATCCTGTTCCGCAAGTCCTTGCTGTTGAAGTGGATCGAAGAGCAGGAGGCCAAGGCCCGCATCGACGAGGTGGGTGGTGACACGGCATGACCTATAAGGAAGGCCGCCCCGACGAATCCGAAGCGGCCGACCATCAGAACACCAGCACTACCGGCGCAACCCAGGGCGCTGATGCCTGCAATGGTACTGGAGGGGACCAGGCCATTGAAGAAGCCTGGTGGGGCGATCTTCTCCTGGCACCTCAGCACGTCGAGAAGCTGAAGTCCTCCGGGATCTCGGCGGGCATCGCCGAGATGCGCGGCTATCGCACGGTGTACGACGAGCGGGAGCTTCGGGATCTGAGGTTCGCCAAGGACCTCTGCATTCGGCGGCATGTGCCCGTACTCCTCATCCCCCAGATGGACGCCCGCAGGATGACCGTGGGATACCAGTGCCGCCCCGACAACCCGCGCGAGACCGAGGCGGGCAAGGTCATCAAGTACGAGAGCCAGACACTCAAGTGGGGCCCGCGCCCGCTGGACTTCGCCCCCGAGACCGCCGCCCTGCTGGACGACCCCACGGAAATGAAGTGGATCACCGAGGGCAGCCTGAAGGCCGACGCGCTGTCCCAGCGGGGGATGACCGCCATCTCGCTCCCCGGCGTGGCCGGGTGGCGCTCCACCAGCCAAAACGGCGGGAAGGTGGCCCACCCCGACCTCAACGACGTCGCCATCGAGGGCAGCGAGTTCGTGATCGCCTACGACAGCGACGTGGCACGCAAAAAT
>CAWEYH010000017.1:0-143468 GCA_963813275.1 uncultured Actinomycetota bacterium
CCCCCGGCATGATTCGAACATGCGACACCGGCTTTAGGAGAGCCGTGCTCTATCCCCTGAGCTACGAGGGCGGGGACGCTGGGAGCTTACCGTGCAGGTCAGGTTTCCCTACGGTGCGCGGCGGAAACCCTGCACACATGAGTGCGACGCGAAAGGCCAGAAACGAGTTCGACCGGATCGTCGGCCGGGCCAAGGAAGAGTTCGGTGGGGCGACGGGTAACGCCCGGCTGCGAAACGAGGGCCGCACCGACCAGGTGCGTGCCAGGCTCCGCAAGACCGGCGAGCGGGTGAAGGACACGCTGCGCGGCCGTCGCTACTGAGTCGGAGGGCTCAGGCTCCCAGTCGAGCAGCGGGCCTTCGACGCCCGCACAATGCCACCAGCGCGACGTGTCCGCGCCGCGGTGACCAGATCGGATAGGTACCCCGCAGCCAACGGGCCAACTTCGTCAACGCCCGCTCGATCTTCATGACGAATAGCTTTTCCCGCGGGGCGCGGTTTCAAAACCCTCGGTCGACGCGGTCAGCGCAGTTCAGCGATGACTTTCGAAAACGCCTCGGCGTGCTTGTCCTGGATGATCAGGTAGCTCACGCCGTAGGTGTTCCGATAGCCGCGGATCGTGTCGGCGATCTCGGTCGGCGAGCCGGACAGCACGGCAGGCGTCCGCAACAACTCCTCGTCGGACATGTCGGGGAGCGCGCGGCGGGTGATCGACAGGTCGGGCTGCCTCGACTCGTCTCTGGGCAGCGCCGTGATCGCGATGTTCAGCTCGAGGTCGTCGAAACGGTCGCCGGCGGCACGCCGGACGAAGTCGATGCGCTCGGCCAGCGGATCGGCCGCCTCGGTTATCGGCTGCCCGCCGGTCAACCCGATGATGTTCGCCTGCTGCGCTGCAACCGTCAACAGCCGGTCGCCGTTCCCGGCGATCAGGATCGGCACATCCGGCAGGTTTTCGCGCATGTACTCCGTCACGTGAGCCAGGTATTCGACGCGCTGACGAGCGCTCGGGTACGGCAACTCGGCTGCCTCGAACTCGTGTTGCGCATAGCCCGCGCCCAATCCGAGTTCGAACCGGCCGCCGGACAGATCGCGCAACGCCTGCACATCGCGCGCCAACAGCGCGGGCTTGTAGAAGCAGGCGTTGAGCACGAAGGTGCCCAGCCGCAGCGTCTTGGTGGCCGCGGCGGCCGCCATCAATGTCGGGAAGGGGGCGGGCGCACCGATGTGGTCGGGCAGGTGCAGCACGTCGAATCCGAGGTCCTCGGCGCGGCGCGCTTCGTCCTGCACGGAGGACAACGACTTGGCGGCGCGCAGGCCGACTCCGAACCGGAACTCCTTGGTCATGCCTTGATGTTAGGCACTCGAAGAAATCCGTCGGAATCGAATGTTTGCCCGCGATCCGTTCGGGCAATCCTCAGCCGCCAGACTTCGCGGCCCCGCGGAGTACAACCGCATAAGGAGCCACCGCGCGATCCGGCCCGTCGTGGGTTTCCGACGGGTCGGATCTATTTTTCATCATGGCAAGCCATCCCACGGTGGGCCGACGCACGTGGGGGTCGATTCAACTCGAGTTGACCACCTGTCAGGTCGAGACGACGACCAGCGCAGGCATGACGTCGCCGATGTTCTCGCCGAGGCCGCCGCGGCGACGCTCGAGTGATGATCAGGTCAGCGGCAGCTCGGCGAACGCAGGGCTCGTCGGCGCGACAGACCCGCCGGGCGGTTCGACGGTGAAGGCCAGCGTCTTGGACGTCCCAAGATCCGGCAGCACCGCAGTGGTCGACGGCGCGACCGACTTGGCGTCCATGGTGCCCGCCGACTGCGGACCGCTGTCTCCGACCAACCACATCTGGTAGACGGTTCCCGGCTTGGGCGGCGGCACGTTGTTCATCACCAGCACACCTGCATCCTTCTGGTGGGAGAACACCAGCGTCGCAGTTCCGCCTCCCGGTATATCGCCCGATACCGTTCGCACGTCGGACGCGGCGAACACCTGATCGGCGGTCGACGTGGGTGGAGGCGGCCGCATCGCGAGTCCGACACCGATCGCGGCGAGCCCGATCGCCAGCACCGCTGCGGCCGCCAGAATCGTTGTGCGCCAGCGCATTCCCCTCTTAGACGGCAACTGGCGAACTGTGTCGTCGCTGACGGTCGCCAACAGGCGGTCACGCAGCGGCGCGGGCGGCTCGACAGCCGTCGCCGCCGACACCACGGCCATCGTCTCGTGCACTGCACGCAACTCTGCGGCGAATGCCGCCGCCACGTCCGCGGGGGCCGCGGCGAGCTGCCGATCGACATCGGCTAGTTCGGCGTCGGTCAGGGCATGCAGCGCGTATGGCGTTGCGAGAGCCATCAGGTCGGGGGTCACTGGTTCGGTCATCCGAGCCCCAGACACTTGCGCAGTGCACGGATGCCATCGCGCATCCGCGACTTGATGGTGGCGAGGTTGGCCGCGAGCCTCTCCGAGACCTGCACGTACGTCAGGCCCTCGTAATACGCGAGTTGGATGCATTCCCGCTGCACGTCGGTCAGCGAACCCAGGCAGTCGGTGACCTGCTGGCGTTCATCACGCAGGATGACCGAATCGGCGACGTGGTCGGTCGGCGGATCGACATTGGCGGCCCCGTAGCGGGACTCGCGCTGGCTGGCCGCCTGCTCGGAGCGCACGCGGTCCACAGCTCGCCGGTGCGCCACCGTCATCAGCCACGCCAGCGGCGAGCCCACCGCTGGGTCGTAGTTGGCCGCGGAGCGCCATACCTGCAGGTAGACGTCCTGTGTGGTCTCCTCGCTGTAGCCGGGGTCGCGCAGCACACGGGTGACCAGGCCGAACACCCTGGCCCGGGTGAGGTCGTAGAAGGTGGCGAACGCGTCGACGTCCTGCTGTGCCACCTGGCGCAGCAGCGCGGCGAGGTCGGTCGTCACGATCGGTAGCCTATCCACAACGCCGAACATCGTCATCATATTCGCAATCTGGGCGGTCGCGGGACGAAAAATGATGTACGAGAACAGTATTCACGAAATCCAGGCCGGTCCTTCATGTGCTTTTCGAGCAGCCGCGCTCCCGTCGCGTAGACCAGGAAGTACGTCATCAACACCGGAGACAACACGGTGAGCAGCGAAATCCAGCCGGCGATGGATACCAACCACAGCCCCCACCACACAGCGGCGTCGCCAAAGTAGTTGGGATGGCGCGTCCAAGACCAGAGGCCACGATCCATCACGACGCCCTTGTTCGCGGGATCGGCCTTGAACCGCCGCAGCTGATGATCGCCGACCGCCTCGAAGAATATCCCGACGCCCCAGATCGCAACGCCTGCAACCAAAACAGGCCGTAGCCCCGGCGGCGTCGGCCCCAGTGTCGCCGAGAGTTGCAGCGGAAGCGAGACGAACCAGCCCGCAGCGGCCTGGATGAGGAAGATCTTCCTGAGCACAGTGCCTGCGGAGAAGTCGCCGCGGAGCAACGCTTCATACCGGGGATCCTCGCCCTTGCCCGCCGATTTGCCGACCATGTGCCAGGCCAGCCGCAGCCCCCATACCGCTACCAGGATAGACAGCAGGATCCGACGGAAGAGGTCGCCGGCGCCCAGCACCGCGGCGACAGCGGCAACGCCGACGAAGCCCAGGCCCCACGTGACGTCGACGACGTTGTACCGGCCGATACGCCGGCCGATGGCGAACGTGATGCCGTGCAAGATCGCCAGTGCGCCGATCGACGCCAATGTGACAGTGAGAAAGTTCATCGACACAGCCTTCCACTCTTCGCGCAAGCGCTCATCGGCCTCCGATCGGGGCGAACGTCCACTGGTACACGTCGAGGTATCCGGACCGGAATCCGGCTTCGGAATAGGCCAGGTACAGCTCCCACATGCGCTGGAACACGTCGTCGAAGCCCAAGGCCGACACCGCGTCTCGGCTATCGAGGAAACGGTCGCGCCACAGCCGCAGAGTCTCGGCGTAGTGTTCGCGCAGTGACAGCACGCCTACCGTTCGCAACCGGGTGTGCCGCTCGGTGACTCCGGCGATCGCCTCGACCGACGGAAGCAGGCCGCCGGGGAAGATGTACTTCTGGATCCACGTGTACGTGTTGCGGGAGGCCAGCATTCGGCTGTTGGGCATGGTGATGGCCTGGATGGCGACCCGCCCGCCGGGCGTCACCAACCGGTCGAGGGTCTGAAAGTACGTCGGCCAGTACTGGTAGCCCACCGCTTCGATCATCTCCACCGAGACGACGGCGTCGTACCGCCCGTCGACATGTCGGTAGTCGAGCAGCTCGATGTCGACGCGGTCCGACAGACCCGCGGCGGCGACCCGCCTGCGGGCGAGCTGCTGCTGCTCGGCGGACAACGTCACGGAGCGGATGTGCGCTCCACGCGCGGCGGCGCGCATACACAATTCACCCCAGCCCGTTCCGATCTCCAGTACCCGGCTGCCCGCGCCAACCCGGGCCGCGTCGAGGAGGCGGTCGATCTTGCGCTTCTGCGCGTCGGCGAGCTGAGCTTGGGTGGCCGGCATTGTGTCGAACAGCGCGCTGGAGTAGGTCAACGTCTCGTCGAGGAAATGCCCGAACAGCTCGTTGGACAGGTCATAGTGTTCGGAGATGTTGCGCCGGGCCTGATCCGGCGAGTTGAACTGCGAACGAGGTTGGCGGACAACGGCGATCGGCCGGAGCCGCTGCAGTGACCGTGGAACGAGGTCGGCCACCGACTTGGCGAACTCGGTGAGTACCCCGGCCAGGTCATCCGAACTCCACTCACCTGCCATATAGGACTCGCCGAAGCCGATCAGGCCGTAGCGGCCGATCCTGCGGGCCAGCAGGTCCGGACGATGCAGCACCATCGTCGGCAGCGTCGGGTCGGCAGCGCCGACGACCGTTCCGTCCGGGTAGACCAGCCGCAGGGGCAGATGAGCCACCGCACGACGGAACAGCCGATGTGCGATCGGTGCGCCGACCAGGCTGGCCGGGCCCGCCGGGACACGTGCCACGTCGGGCCAGCGCTCCCGGCTGATGCGCTGAGTTGTCAATCCGGCGATGTCGACACTCACAGCTGTTCGACCCTCTCCTTCTCGGCGACCGTCGATCGCGGTACCACGGGCACCCGGCGCAGCCAGAGCGTGATGCCCTGGACGCGAATCGCCAACGCACCCATCAGCGGTGCGAGCGGTGCAACCAGTTGTAGGCGCATTATCTCGCCGATCCCGGCCCGTCGTCTGTCGCCACGCATCGTGGCGACGAATGCGGGCTGGTTCTCCCGGTGCAGCGAAATCGTCACGTTCAGTTGGGAATCCGGCCGCGGCGCCCGCACCAGGTAGTAGCCGTCCACATCGTTGAACGGTGACACGTAAAGCTTCTTCATCGCCATCGCGGGTTGGCCCGAGTCAGGCGGTAGTAGGTAGGCGTGCCTGCCGCCATAGGTGTTGTGCACCTCGGCCACCACGTGACGCAGCACGCCGTCGGGGTCGTGACACCAATACAGGCTCAGCGGGTTGAACACGTATCCGAGCACCCGGGCCTGCAGCAGCGCGGTGACGGTCCCGCCCCGCAGATCGATGTCCCGGTCGGCGAGAAACGCGTCGATGCGTTCGCGCAGAGTGTCTTTCGGTTCGCCGTCGAAATGATCGCGGGCATCGAAGCGGGCGAACGGCCGCAGCCACCGCGGCAACCGTGGCAGCCGGTCGACGTCGACGTACCAGCTGTAGCTTCGATGCTCGAAGTAGTGATGCACCGGCGCACGGCGCAGGTGTGTGATGCGGGTGCGGTAGAGGGCGGGAGTCAGCACGCCACAACCTCCTTTCGCCGGGCGCGGGTGGGCCATGCCGCGCCGAGCCGTTGCGCGGCGCGAAGACCCGATGCCGCGCCGTCCTCGTGGAATCCCCAGCCGTGGTAAGCGCCGGCGAAGACGATTCGGTCGTCGTCGAGTTCTGGAAGACGGCGTTGAGCGGCAACGGATTCCGGTGTGTAGAGCGGATGGTCGTAGGTCATCTCGGCCCGCACCGTCGCCGGGTCAACGCGGTCGCGGCCGCCGAGCGTGACCAGAAAGCGGTGCGGTCCCGACAGCCTCATCAGCCGTGTCACGTCATAGGTGACCAGCACGTCGTCACGGTCGGGTGTGGCCAGATAGTTCCACGACGCCCGCGCCCGACGATGTCGCGGCAGCACGGATTCGTCGGTGTGCAGTTGGGCCTGGTTGGACGTGTAGGGAATCGCGCCGAGGACCATGCGTTCGGCGGCGGTCGGCTCGTCGAGCATCAGCAGCGCCTGATCGGGATGGGTGGCGATGACGGCGGCGTCGAACAGCCGAGGCCGACCACTGCCGACCGCGACGAGCACACCTTCCGGCACGCGTTGCACCGAACGCACGGGAAGGCCCGCGGCGACCTCGTGCAGCCGCATCGCGATCGCCTCGACATAGTTCGCCGAGCCGCCGACGATCGTTCGCCACGTCGGCGAGCCGAACACCGACAACATCCCGTGGTGTTCGAGGAAGACGAAGAGGTAGCGGGCCGGGTATCGCATCGCGTCGGCAGGGCGCGACGACCACACCGCGGCGACCAGTGGAGTCATGAAGTGATCGATGAAGTACCGAGAGAAGTCGTGCCGGTCGAGAAAGGACGCGAGGGTTTCGTCGGCGTCGGCGGCCTCGTTGCGGAGCAGGCGCGTTGCGGCCCTGTGGAACCGTGTGACCTCGGCCAGCATCGCCAGATAGCGGGGACGGGCCAGCGTCGACCAGGACGGGAACAGGCCGGCCAGGCCTCGTGCGCCTGCGTACTCCAGCCCGCTTTCGTCGTCGCGCACCGACATCGACATGTCGGTCTCCTGCGTGGCGACCCCCAGGTCGTCGAGCATCCGGCACAGCGTCGGGTAGGTGCGGTCGTTGTGCACCAGGAACGCGGTGTCGATGCCGACGACGATTCCGTCGCCCCGGTCGAGGTAGTGGGTGTGCGCGTGGCCGCCGATCCGGGTGTCCGCCTCGAACAGCGTGACGCGGTCGCGGACCGAAAGAGCATAGGCGGCCGTCAGCCCGGCTACTCCGCTCCCGATGACGGCGATCGAGCGTGCGCTTGGGTCAGTTTGTTCCACATCCGGCATTCGGAGCCGTCGAGCCCTCGGATGGCACTAGATCGAAGACATTTCCCAGGTGTGTGCCGCCGCGACAAGGCCATGGATCAGCGCGGATGTCGGCGGGGACAGCCCATCGTCACCGGCAGCCGCGCTGCGCGGGCTGATGCCGCGCAGCCTGGGCGACAGCTCGAGCTGGGTGCCGCCGCCGCGCACCCGGTTGACCGGGTTGTCGGGATGCATACCGCGCAGCTCGCGGGGGATCGAGTCGAGGTCGGTGATGACGTGATAGCCGGGTATGTCCACGTGCTCGGCCACGTGGGCCGCAAGCGCGCGGTTGCGGCCGCCCGCGAGCAGCTGGTTACTGCGGCCGAGCCGGCCGTAGCCGTGCACCGAGATCGCGACCTCGACGTGGGCGAGGAACTCCGCCAGCCGTTCGGACTCTTCGGCTCGATAGAGCGCCGATGGCAGGTGGTGCGGGTAGTCCTCGGGGTGCCGTAGCAGGTACACCGACGCACCGGCGGCATCGGCCGCGCGCTCGGCGATGATGTCGGTCATCTGCTCGAGTCCGCCGCCGTGAATGGCCATGAAGCCGAAACTCGAACGCAGCGTGCTCGACTCGACCACGCTGGGATCGTCGATTAGTTGTGAAAGCGACTGTGGCGCATCGGAACTCGAGTTGTCCCTAGGGACCGGCCAGTGCGCCGGATCCCAGCGCCGAAGGAACTCGATCCACCGATGCGGCAACCCGTGGTGCAGCGCGCCGTCGATGATGCGCTCCAGGTAGCCCGGCCGCGGCGGTCCGGGGTCGACGCGGTGGTCGATGTACACCCACGCCTCCGCCGGGCCCGCGTCGGTGTCGACGGTGAGCCGGTCGCGGCGATACCGCACAGGCACGCCCTCGGCGCTGTCCAGCGTGGCGAGGTCGTGGTCGTCGAGTTGCCACAGCACGCCGTGCACCTGCGATCCGTCGAGCGGCTCGACGGTGGCGACGCCGCGTTCGTTGATCAGCCAGTCGTGGTCGGCCAGCGTGGCCCGACGCGGATTGGTGGCGCCGGGGCAACGGTGCGCCATCTGCTGCGCGCACAGATTGGACCCGTACGCGAAATAGCTGTGACTGCCATTGCGCATTGAATTCAGCCTATATGTCAGCGACCGTGAGATAGATCAGCACTAGACCTGAGTGGCGTCATGCATCGTGCACATAGCTAACCTCCCGACTGCTACGCGAAGGGCAACCACGGCGTCTCGGCGCCAATATCACGGCAGCGAGGCGCTGTCCTCCGTCTGCAACAGGGCGCCTGATTGCGCAAAGCGTCCGCGTTGGTCGGACGCGTCATTTAATCTGCTCCCAGCAAACGCTAGTGCCCGTCAGAAATACAGGCAACACACAGAAAGGAACAGGTGTCGTGTCCAAATCTCCTCGCCTCGCCGTCGCAATGGTGGCCGCCACCGTCGGCATCGTTCTCGCCCCAGCCGTCCCTGCGATGGCCAATCCCCTTCGACACGGGCCTTCAAACCCCACCCCGAGCGTCAATGAAACCCCCCGGGGCCGCAACTTTCTTCACGATGTAGGGGATTTTTTCGACAACATTTTCAGGGATAAGAGCAAGGACAGATGTTTGTTCGGCTGCGCAAAGTAGATGATCCTCAGCCAGTCACAATCAGATAGATCAGCACCACATTCAGCACGCTGATCATGGCCGCGACGATCCAGCCGAGCGTTGTGGTCACCCGGTGATTGGTGTCATCGCCCATCACCGCGCGGCTACTGGTCAGCCGGATCAGCGGAACGAGGGCGAACGGAATCCCGAACGACAGCACGACCTGCGAGATGACAAGGGCACGACTGGGATCGACACCGATCGCCAGGATCACCAACGCCGGGATCAACGTGACCAGCCGCCGCACCAGCAGTGGATAGGTGCGCTTCAGCAGGCCTTGCATGATCATCGCCCCCGCATATGCACCGACGGACGTTGACGCGAGCCCCGACGCGAGCAGCCCGATGGCGAAGAACAGCGCGGCGACGGGGCCGACCGTGTCGCGCACGGCGGCGTGGGCACCCTCGATGGAGTCGGTGTTGTCCCGCCCCTGCAGGTTGGTCGCGGCGACCAGCAGCATCGACAGGTTCACCGCGCCGGCCACCAGCATCGCCAGCCCGACATCGATGCGGGTCACCCGCAGTAGCCAGGTCCGCTGCGGGCCGGCGTCGGGGTGGCCGTGCCGGTCACGGGACAGGCCGGAATGCAGGTAGACGGCGTGCGGCATCACCGTCGCACCCAGCATCGCGGTGGCCAGCAGCACGCTTTCGGCACCCTTGAAGCGAGGCAGCAGGCCCGCGGCGGCGTCTGCCAGCGGTGGCGGCTGGACGAACAGACTCGTCAGAAAGCCGATGGCGATGATCAGCAGAAGGCCGCTGATGACCCGCTCGAACATCCGCTGGCCGCGGCGGTTCTGCACTGCAAGCAGCAGCAGCGACACCACGCCGGTGATGACGCCACCAATGAGCAGCGGTAGTTCGAACAGCAGATGCAGCGCGATGGCGCCACCCACGACCTCGGCGAGATCGGTTGCCATGGCGACCAATTCGGCCTGCAGCCAGTAGGCGATGCGCGTTGGGGTGCGGGTGTGGTCGGCGACGGCTTCGGGAAGCGAACGCCCGCTGACCAGGCCGAGTTTGGCCGACAGATACTGGACGAGGCCCGCCATGGCGTTGGCCAGGAAGATGACCCACACCAAGAGAAAGCCGTACTGCGCGCCTGCGCTGACGTTGGCCGCGACGTTGCCGGGATCGACGTAGGCGATGGCGGCGACGAACGCCGGGCCGAGCAGGAGCCAACTCGGACGCAACCGCATCTCGGTGTCGCGCAGCAACTAACCCCACCTTCTATCCGGACTTACGAATAGAAAAGTTAGGGTAACCGAAACAGTCTGGCGGTTGCCAGGCCGGGGGTCACCAACCGAAGCCGAAGCCGCCGAAGCCGATGATCGGGAAGCCCCAGTACGGGTAAAAGTTGTTCGGGGGCGGCGACGTGACGATCTGCGTGCTGCCGTTCGTCTGACACTGCGTCGTATTCGGGCCGGTGTTCGTGCACTGGGGTGCGGCCGCCGCGATGGGTGCGGCAGCGACGGCTGCGCAGGCGCCTGCAGATGCGAAAAGCATTGTCAGGTAACGAATTCTGGCATGCATGGTTGGCCTCCTCAACGGGCCAAGAAAAAAGTGGGCTAGCGGTGCGCCGCCGCCACCCATGCCGTGGTTGCCCCAGGTGCCGCCGCCGATTATCAGCGCGGGCCCGTAGAACTCGTCGTCCCACGGGTAGGGGTATGCCGGCACGTCCGGGGCGGTGGCATCGAGTTGAACATTGCCTGGCGTCGCGCATTCGGTGGTCGCGGTGCCGACTTCTTGATCGCCGCCAACGGTCGTGCATTGGGGCAGGTCGGAGTTCGAGTCCGGATCGGCGGCTGCGGCGGGCGCGGCGAGGATCGCCGCTGCGGCGCCGGCTGCTGCCAGAACCGGTGTCATGTAGCGCAGGGGCGTCCGCATAGGCAGTCCTTCGATTGAGTTCAGCCCGACTTACGGCCAGCGTACAGCCCGTTTCCAGTTATCAGGGGTAAGTCGAGCGTGGTCCGGATTCCGGGCGGAGCGGCCACCACGGCAGGGATGGCGTTGACGACGCGCGCCGCGGTTGCGACAAGGCCTGCGTGGTTGTGGTCGCCGTTGGGGCTGCTCAGGCAGAGGTCCATGGCGTAGGTCGGCTCGCCGCTGATCTCGATGCGATATGAGCCGCCCTCCTGCGCCGGTTGCGGCCAGTCCGGGCAGAGGTCGTTGCGCAACCGGGTGACGTGCTCGAGCACCACCGCCGGGTTGCCGTCGACCATTCCGCGCACCTCGAACCGCAGGGCCGCGGCGCTGCCCTTCGGAATGTGACCCGACGCGATGTCGAAGTCCTCGGGTGCCGGCTCGCGGACGTAGGTCTCCGTCACCTCGTCGAGTGAGACGCCGAGGCCCGCGGCGAGCTGGCGTACCACCGAGCCCCACGCGAGGCTCAGCACGCCGGGCTGCAGCAGCATCGGAATCTCGTCGAGCGGCTTGCCGAAGCCCATCACGCCGAACATCACGTCCGCGCTGTCGTAGGTGTCGTAGTTGATGATCTCCATGCACCGGATCTGGTCGATGCTCTGGCATGTTCCCGCAAGGGCAAGGGGCAGTAGGTCGTTGGCGAAGCCGGGGTCGATGCCGTTGACGAACAGGCTCGACTTGCCTGCCTGTGCCGCGTCTTCGATCGGCTTGAGAAGTTCGGTGGGAATGACCTGCCACGGATACTGCAGGAAGACGGCGCTGCTGCCGACGACGTTGACGCCCGCGGACAGGATGCGCCGGTAATCCTCGAGCGCCTCGGGAAGGCGGTTGTCGGCCAGGGCGGTGTAGACGGCGCATTCGGGATCGGACGCCAGGACCGCGTCGAGATCGGTTGTCGCTGTGACGCCTGTCGAATTGTCAAGGCCGGCAAGCTCTGCCGCATCCTTGCCGGCCTTGGCGTCCGAGGAGACCCATACGCCGGTCAACTCGAACCGGGAGTCGTTGATCAGGTGGACAAGTGCGGGCTTACCGACGTTGCCGGTTCCGATCAGGGCGACGCGAATGGCCATGGGTCTCTCCTCACAGATCGGGGATGGGCAGATCGAGGTTGGGGTAGGTCAAACCGCCGTCGACTTCGAGCGTCTTGCCGGTGAGGAAGCTGCCCGCGGGCGACGCGAGATAGACCGCGGCCGCGGCGATGTCGAGGGGATCGCCGAGTCGCCGCATGGGTGTCACCTTCTCCATCGGCTCGCGCAGTTCGTCATTGGATGCGACGACATCGAGTGCCGAGGTGAGGATCGACCCGGGCGCGATGGCGTTGACGCGGATCCTGGGGCACAGGTCGAGCGCGGTGAGCCGGGTGTAGTGCGCGAGCGCGGCCTTGGCTGTGCCGTAGGCGGCGAATCCGCGAGCGGCGAGCCTTCCCATCGTCGAGGTGATGTTGATGATGCTGCCGCCGCCGGAGTGCTCGAGCATCAGCGGGACCGTGGCGGTGGTCAGGGCGTGCGCGGTCGCGACGTTGAAGGTGAACGCGTCCTTGAGGTCCTTGGTGGACGTGGTCAGCAGTGTGTTCGGCATCGTCCCGCCGACGTTGTTCACGACGATGTCTAGTTTGCCGAAGGCGTCTATCGCAGTGCCCGCGAGCTTGGCGGTGTCCTCGGGATGGGCGAGGTCGGCGGTGACGATGTGGGCGCGCCTGCCGACACCCTTGATCTGCTCTGCGACCTCCTCGAGCTGCGACTGCGTGCGCGACGCGATGACCACGTCCGCGCCCGCTTCGGCGAACGCCAGCGCCATTGCGGCACCCAGCCCGCGACCGGCTCCGGTCACCACAGCGACTTGGTCGTCCAGCCGAAATCGATCGAGTATCACGTCAGCCTCTCTTCTCTCGCCGGGCGACACCGTAACAAGGCCCGCTGTACGACATGCCGCATTTCTGGAACACGTTCTAATTTGGCAAGGACCAGGCAGTGGATACGGCCGACATCGAATGTACGGTCGATAGTCGGTCGCGGTTGTGAAAATTCTCTTTGGAAGCCCGGACCGGCCGAGGGGTCGTCAGCCTCAACCTCACCGGAATCGCCGTCCTGATGCCTGTACCCGGACTATGGCAAAGACCTCATCCATCACCGTTCGACGGTTTCGGCGCCTTTAAGCCACCGTCAGGGAGACCCGGGTTTTCCCCCTCAAATTAGCTAGGATCCACTTGGTAAATGGAGGACGCGAAGG
This sequence comes from uncultured Actinomycetota bacterium, assembly GCA_963813275.1. Taxonomy (GTDB): domain Bacteria; phylum Actinomycetota; class Actinomycetes; order Mycobacteriales; family Mycobacteriaceae; genus Mycobacterium. The sequence continues at coordinate 12,868 of CAWEYH010000017.1, forward strand.
GAGTATTCGGGGGTCTCCACCCGGGATCGGGCGGCTCAGTGCTTAAGCCAGGAGCCGATAGGCGAACATGGAGAAAAGACGGTCGATATGACGCGCCTGATTCGTGAATTGACCCGGCCTTACCATAGGTTTCTCGCGCTCATCTTGATGACCAGTCTGATCCAGGTCCTCATGAGCCTGGCTGGGCCATGGCCGCTCAAGATCGTCGTCGACAACGTTGCCGGAACCCACCCACCTCCTCATTGGATCAACGGGCTTCTACCCCTGCTCGGCGGCTCGAGCAAACTGCACCTCGCGGCATTCGCCGCGATCTTGACCATAACGATCACCGTCCTAAGCGTCCTGGCGATTTATGTCTCGAACTACTACACCCAGAGTGTGGGCCAGTGGGTTGCAAAGGATCTGCGGCTGCGTGCATACCACCACCTGCAACGCCTTTCACTCAGCTATTACGACACCCATCAGGTCGGGACCATTCTGAGCACCATGACCGACGACGTCGGCACGCTCCAGAACTTCGCCTCTCAGTCCATTCTCGGCATGGTTGTCGACGCCTTGACGATCGTCGGCATGATCGGCGTGATGTTCTGGCTCCGTTGGGATTTCGCTCTGATCGCGATCGCAGTGACCCCGTTCCTGGCCCTTTTCGTGGCGCGAATCAGGAAAGTAATGAAAACAGCTATCCACGAGATGCGAAAACGCCAGGCCGATATCGTCGACTCGCTGCAGGAGTCTCTCGGAGAGGTTCGTGTGGTGCAGGCATTCAACAGGCAGGACCTGAAGGAGCAGGAACTGCAGCAGGTCAGCAAGGCGAGCGTGCAGGCGGCGCTCAAGGCCTGGCGGGTGATCTTGGTACTCTCGCCGGCAGCCACCATTGCGATTGCGGTGTGCACCGGCCTCCTGCTCTGGCGGGGCTCATACCTCATCCTGACAAACGCCATGACCTTGGGCGCGCTGACTGTTTTCATCGGTTATCTGAACAGGTTCTTTCAGCCGGTACAGGACTTCGCAACACTGTCCAACTCCATCGCCGGGGCCTCGGTGGCGGCCGACCGCATCCGCGCGATCCTCGACACCGACACCGTCATCCCGGAGCGCCCCGATGCGACAGATCCGCCGCCCTTTCGCGGTGACATCACCTTCGAGCACGTGGCCTTCGACTATGACCCGGCTTCCCCGGTGCTACGCGACGTCAATTTCAGCATCAAGCCGGGCCAGACGGTCGGGGTCGTCGGTCCTACCGGGACCGGGAAGACCACCGTCGCAAGCCTTATCCCTCGGTTCTATGACGTGACCGCCGGAACCATAAAGATCGACGGTGTGGATGTCAGGGACTACAAGCTCTACGGACTCCGCGACCACATCGGCTTCGTGCTGCAGGATACGGTGCTCTTCACGGGGACAGTGCGCGACAACATCGCCTTCGGCCGCCCGGGCGCCACCGAGGACGAAATCATTCAGGCAGCCAAACTCGCTAACGCCGATGAGTTCATCACCCGCATGCCCCACGGCTACGACAGCTTCGTGGGCGAGCGAGGTTGCACGCTCTCCGGGGGAGAGCGCCAACGCATCGGGATTGCCCGCGCGCTCATCCGCGACAGCGCGCTCATGATCCTCGACGAGCCGACGGCGTCGCTCGACGTCGAGTCTGAACATCTGGTGGTCGAGGCCCTGGAACGGCTGATGAGGGGCCGGACCGTCATAATCATCGCTCATCGTCTGAGCACCATCCGCAACGCCGACAACATCATTGCGTTGAAAGACGGCGTGGTGGCCGAACAGGGAACCCACGAGCAGTTGCTGGCGCTCGACGGAATCTACGCCGAGCTGCATCGAATCCAACTGAAAAAACGACTCGGTGCAATCGAGCCCGGGGCATTTCCAGCCTAGGGGTGCGGTAGGCGGTGGCTCTGAGGCGCATTTGGGGAGGTCGAGGTCGTTGGCCATCTGCCCGACGGAGATGGCGCCGAGGTGCAGTTCGCGGGGTTAGCGGACGTCAGTCTTGTGTAGATGCTTGGTTTCCCCATCGGCAATCGATGTGCCGAAGGGCGATAGGGGGCAATCCGAGGAAACGACAAATCTTCTGACCCGCCTCGGATTCCTGCAAATCCAGGAACAGGCAGTTATGGCGCTTCTCAAAAAACGCGAGAACATCCCGATGATGCGTTAGATAAGCAGAATACAGCGCTACATCCTCTATTGTGCGCAGCGATGCTGGTTGGCTCGGGAAGTATCGCCAGTACTGCACTCTTTCAAACACGCCGAAATCGCGCTCGCCGATGTGGGCGCGAACGGAACGCACCCAATCAAAAGGGCTCCGAAACGTCAAGATGAATGCACTGCTTGCATAGGTGTATTCCAGTTCGTCGTAAAGTGCCGCGATAGGCACATCGCCCACGGCGGCCACCGAATCTATAACTGGCGCCAGTGTGGCGGCTACATACGCCCTGTCGTCTTCATGGCCCGCAACCTGCTGCAAGTAGTCGACGCCATTGAAATTGCCCGGCCAATGAACTGACGAAATACCAGACCTTACGAGGAGATCATGAACACTCTGTGTTCCACTTCGGTGAACACTTACATTGAAGATTTTTTGAAACCGCACAGCACGATCTCCTCTTACGGATGGCGACAACCGTTATTAACTGGCGTCCGGCTTCTTCTCATTGATCTCCAGATCACGCGGCGACCTGCCGAGGGCGCGCTTTGCGGCGGACTTGAGGGTGGCACGGTACCGCTCACGCCCCAATTGCGCGGCGGAATGGGCCGATGCGGGATGGCATCCGCGTAGGCGACGGGTGTATGTCCGACGAGCGTTGGAAGTGATACCGGGCAGTCGACGCGTTGCCGGCACGCGGTCGCAGTCGCGATGGCACGTCACCTTGCGCAATTTGGTCTGCTCAACGGCCCGACTACCAGTATGGTGAGTTTGCCCACGGCACGGAGAGGGCGCACTGGAGACGACGCATTCATTGATGTCCAGGCAGGACGATGCCAGATGTATGCGATAGGGCTTTGCCTCGACGAGAACTACCTGCTGCCCGGGCTCGTCACGCTGATGTCCGTTGCACATTCAACACCAGTACGCGACCGGAAGTCGATCGCGATACGAGTACTCACTAACGACCTCACCAAGCCCCATGCCGACGCAATTGCTGCATTTTCACATGCACTGGGCTTCGGATCGTTCGACCTTGAGTGGCGCGGAATCCATGAAAAATACCTGATTGCCACAGGTGACTATATAACTGCGACCACCTATCTTCGATTCGACTTTGATCCCGGCTTTGTGCAGCGACGTCACCTTGTCTACCTCGATAGCGACCTTTTGGTGCTCGACGACATCGCATCGCCGTTCGACTGCATCGGCGCTTCGCAGGTGGGACTGGTTCGAGATGAATTCAACTCCACGGTAGGAGGGTGCTCCGCCCTCCCCGGCTTCGCGGACCATTTTCCGTCGTTTTGCGGGAGGCCGTATTTCAATGCTGGAGCCCTTTGGTTGGACACAAATCTGATGCCGACCGTCAAAGACGGTGTTGTCAGCGTGCTGGGTGGACGTGGAAGGCGCTACATCCGCTTCAACGATCAAGACGCGATGAATATCTGGCTGCTTGAACAGGGTCAGGTGGTGCCTTTGCCTGGCCATCTGAATCGGTTTGAAATCGAACGGTCCCTCGAAGTGAGCGATTGGGCCAGGGGGGTTGTCCCTGACATAGAAGGACCCCGGCACGCCTCTGTCCTGCACTTCATCGGCGCGGTCAAGCCGTGGCTCAAGTGCTGCCCGACGACCCCCGGCGTTCGGTTCTACCGGGGCTCCTTGGGCGAGGCTCAGCGGCAACTACGAAAGCTTGGCATCCAAACAATCTGTGTCCGGGATAGTGTATGACCAATGATCAGCGGCTGCGCGTCGATTCACGGCAGGCCAGAGCTGGTTTCAGAACTCGTGACTTTCTTCGCTCTCGCGAACTGCAAAGAAGACCTGCGAGATGCCGTAGGCCTGACCGGCGTCCTCCCGGACCTCTAGTAGCGAAAAGCCGTTGCGCAGGAAAGCCTGATAGATGACGGGCTGCGGAAGGCAATGCATCTCCCAGCCGCATGACGCGCCTCCCGGATCCCGTCTTCTTTCCTGCAAGTACTCGGCGACGGTAAACCGGTAGTCCGTCTGGTACGTCTGGCACTGGAAGTACGCCACTCCGCCGACCCTGACCCTGGCCAGGATCTTGTCGAGAAGCTTCGCCGCCAACGGCGGCGGATTGTGCTGCAGGACAGAGAAGGACACGAACAGGTCAAAGCGAGGAAGGGCATCGATCGACGCCTGCCAGCACGGTTCTCGCGATCGACCTTGACGACCTCGACGATGACATTTTGGTGTCCGACATCTCCGACGACGCTCTCGAAGCTGCGGCAGGAGGGGAGATCGGCCCGGTGATGACGGGCTGTAGTCCGGATTGCCCGGCCTACTCCACCTGCTAGCGTCGGCACCCGTGGGCCGCGCCGCCCACTTACTGGGGTAGGCGGTACGTGCACGTGTCTCGCCGACGTCCCAGCGACATCGGAGACGTTGATCTGCTCCAGAGGGTTATGACGTTCCGCTTGAGAGGATCGTCGTGGATGTCGTGAGTCGTGAGCTTCGGCCCGGTTACGCGACGGCCGAGTGGATCGAGCGGCTCATCCTGCGCGCAGCGACGTTCGACGAGCTGCTGTCTGACCAGTTCGAGCCGCTGCCCGGCCAGAAAGCCGATGCGGATCTGGCCGCGCGCGCCTCGCAGCGTGGTGCCGCGCGTCGGCGAGCGGCGATTGGTCGCTGTTCGCTCGACGGCTCGAGCGTGACGGGCTGTCGCTGGCTGAGGTGCTGTCGAGGTTCGCGACGCTGCGCCACCTCCCGTCGGCGAATCGGCCCGAGTGGGTCGGCGACGCACTTTGGATCGCGGCTGCCATGGAGGAAGGAGCCGTGGAGAGGCCCACGGCGCCGTTAGATCAAACTGCGCCAGTTGCCTTCGAGGACTTGCTGATTGGGGCGGTCGAGAAAGCGGAGACTCTTTTGTGGTCCGGCCTCGATACGCGCGTCCGCGCCGGCCTGACGGAATCTGCGATCAGCAACCTGAGGCAAGGGCTCCTGGGAGGCCTTTCGGAGCTCTGCGCGCCTGCCCTCTACGAGAGGCTGTCAAGGGAACGTCGGCAGACGGCACAATCGGTGGCGACCGGCGACGCCTCGCGGTATCTGGCCTTCGTCGCCGGGATGAGAGCCGGCGGGCTACGTGGGCTGTTCGAAGACAAGCCGGTGCTCCTGCGCCTGATGGCGATCATGACGCGTCAATGGCTCAACGCGACAGGGGAACTGGTGACCCGTCTCGATCGCGATCGCGATCTCGTGGAGAGGCAGCTTCTCTGCGGCGTCCCCGCCGGGAGGGTCGCGGAGATCGAGGGTAACCTCTCCGACCCGCACAATGGTGGGCGCAGCGTCCGTGTTCTGACGTTCGAGAGCGGAGCGCGCGTCGTCTACAAGCCGAAGGACCTTCGGCTGGACTTCGCGTGGCACCGCTTGATTGCGCGACTGAACATGGCGAGCCCGCCGATCGAGCTGCGGGCAGTGCGGACGATCGCCCGCGACGGCTACGGCTGGGCCGAGTACATCGCGCATACCGGGTGCGCCGATCAGGACGGCTGCGGACGCTTGTTCAGGCGATACGGCGCGTGGCTTGCGCTGTTCCACTGCTTTGCCGCGACCGACATGCACCATGAGAACGTGATCGCTGCCGGGGATCAGCCGGTGCCGATCGACTTGGAGATGGTCCTGCAGGCGAGCATCGAGGAGCACAAGACGGGGGATCCGGAGGACCTGGCCTTCGAAGCCGCCCTTGAAGGGCTGGGAAACTCGGTGCTGAAGGTCGGCCTGCTACCCGCCTACACGCGGTCACCGGAGAACAAGATCCTGGCGATGGGCGGCCTGATATCCAGCTGGACCCCGAGCAAGCCCCGCGTGATCTGGAAGGATCCAAATTCCGACGCCATGCGCCCGGTACGCGGAGCCCAGACCACGGGGTCCACCCCGAACCTGCCTCATGTCGAGGGTCGCTACGCCAAACTCAGCGACCACGTCGACGATTTCGTGGGCGGCTTCGAAGACTATGCGACCTTCCTCTTGAATGCGATAGCCGCGGACGGTACAGACGGAGCGGGCTTGCTCGAAGGGTTCGACGAAGTCCTCATACGCAAGATCGTCCATCCGACCCGCTTCTACTATCTCCTCTTGCAGCGGCTGAGAAACCACACCAGCATGGACGACGGTGTCCTGTGGTCGGTTCAGGCCGATTTTGCAGTGCGGCTGTCGAACTGGGAAAAGGACGAGGATTCTCTCTGGGCGTTGCGCAAGGCCGAGCGATCGGCCCTCGTTGGTTTGAACGTGCCCTACTATGCGTCTTCGGGCGACGGGAACGAGATCCGTGATGCGACAGGAATCCTCGTGAAAACGACCGCGGTGCCGGGTATTACGCACGCCAGAGCCCGCATCCGAAGCCTCGATTTGCAGGACATCGCCTGGCAGAGCGAGATCATTCGCGAGAGTACGGCCCCGCGCCCCAGCGGAACTGAAGCTTCCGCCGCACCGGTGTGGGGTCTGGTGAGCGAAGCGGGGGAGTCGACGCGCGATCTCTGCGCCCGCGAAGCGGATGAGATCGCCTGCGAGCTGGCCCGACAGGCCATCCGACGCGGTCCTGCTGCGGCCTGGATCGGCCTCGACTGGCTCGGCGACTCAGATGTGTTCCAATTCGTGCCCAAGGGTCCGGAGCTGTACAACGGCCAGTCGGGCATGGGCGTCTTCCTCGCGGCCCACGCCGCGGTGACGGGAAGCCAGCTTTCGACCGAGCTCGCGTTCGCGGGGGTGACGCACCTTCGAAAAACGATCAGGAGCCGCAATGCCGCTCGTTCCGCGAGGTACTTGGGCCTCGGCGCAGCCACAGGTTTGGCTTCGGTGGTGTACGCCTTCGCCGTGATGTCGAGATACCTGAGCGACCCCGGCCTGCTCGAGGACGCGCATGTCGCCGCGGAGTTGTTCACCGACGACCTGATCGCGGGCGACACACTGCTGGACGTCTTGGACGGCAGCGCGGGCGGGATACTGGGCCTTTTGCGCCTCCACCGCGATACGGCTTCCGAGCATGTGTTGAGGCGGGCGGTCAGGTGCGGTGAGCATCTGCTCCGCCAGCGCCGGATCGGCCCTGAGGGCACTCGTACGTGGTGCGCACCCGGTGTCGGCCCGCATCCGCTCACCGGGATGTCGCACGGCGCGGCTGGTTTCGCATACGCGCTCGCGTCCCTGTCGGTGGCCGCGGGGCGCGAGGATTTCGCAAAGGCCGCAACGGAATGCCTGGCCTTCGAGAATGGCACGTACGATCCGGGCCGGATGAACTGGCCCGACCTTCGTAACGAGGGCGAGCCGCACTGGCCCTGCCAATGGTGTCACGGTGCGGCCGGGATCGGCCTTGCCCGAGTCGGCATGATCAAGCGCGGGGCGAGCACAGCCGACGCCCCTGAACCGGCCTTGATCACAAAGGACGTCGAGAACGCGGTCGGGGGCGTCGAACGTAGCTGGCCGGGCCACCTGGACACGCTGTGCTGTGGGACCCTCGGCGGAATTGAGCTCCTTCGTGAGGCGGGTACGATCTGGCGGCGGGACGATCTCTGCAACCTGGCGAGTCGACGTCTGACAACCGTCGTCGCAGCCGCGTCCTCCGCCGGCGACTACCGATGGAACGCGAGCCGACGCTTCAATCTCGGATTGTTCAGAGGGCTCGCCGGGGTCGGCTATACGCTTCTCAGGGAGATCGACCCCTCGCTCCCGAACGTTTTGATCTGGGAGTAGTAGTGGTGGCTTTGTCCCAAGTGATCTTGCCCCGACACCGCAACAACGACTTTGTTGGCGCCTCATCGACCGGAGCGTCGCCGGAGGGCCCATCCAGCCACCAAAGGTTCTCGCATACGCCATCATTCAGGCCGACGGCACCTGAGGCTCTGCTACTCGGAAGGAGTTCCGACCATGCGAGTACTGCTGACGACGATCGGATCGCGCGGCGATGTCCAGCCGTTGGTGGCGCTGGCGGTGCGGTTGACGGGCCTCGATCAGGAAGTGCGGGTGTGCGCACCGCCCCACTTCGGTGAGTGGATCGAATCCCTCGACATCCCTTTCACACCGGTTGGACCGGAGCTGTTGGCCTCGACCGCGAAAGCGAGCCCATTAGCAGCGCCACCCACTTCCGAGCAGAGGTATCAGATGGTGGCCGACCAGCTCGAGGCGGTCAAAGCGGCAGCCGAAGGCTGCGACGCCATCGTGGCCGACAAGGTGTTCGCCGCTCGCACGGTGGCCGAGCTGATGGGAATCCGCTACATCTTCGCCGGCTACTGCCCAATCGTTCTGCCTTCCGTGCACCATTCGCCACCGGTGTATGCGACATTGGCCGTGCACCCTGCCGACGGAACCATCGACCATCGCCGACTCTGGGATCGGGATGCTCAGCGCTGGAACGACACTTGGGGCGCAATTCTCAATTCGCAGCGGGCGTCAGCGGGGCTGGCCCAGGTCACCGACCTGCGAAGTCACCTGCTCACCGACCGGCCGTGGCTGGCGGCCGACCCGACGCTGGCGCCCTGGCCCGATCCGACAGACCAGGGTGTCGTTCAAACGGGCGCCTGGATACTGCCCGATGAGCGTCCACTGTCCGCAGAATTGCAGGCATTCCTTGATTCCGGCGAACCACCCGTCTACTTGGGCTTCGGCAGCGTCCCCGCGCCACAGGACCTCGGCCAGACGATGATCCAAGCGGCCCGTGCCCTCGGCCGTCGCGCGGTGATATCTCGCGGGTGGGCCGAGCTGGTCGTTCAGGACTACCAGCTCGACTGCCTGTCCATAGGAGAAGTCAACCAACAGAGACTGTTTGAGCGCGTCGCCGCCGTCGTGCACCACGGTGGCGCGGGCACCACAACCGCAGCTGCAATGGCAGGGGCACCTCAGGTCGTGATACCCCAACGGTTCGACCAGCACTACTTCGCAATGCGCATCCGCGACCTCGGCATCGGAACCGCTCACGCGCCCGGCGCACCGACCACTGAATCGCTGACCGCAGCGCTGAGCTACGCGCTGCAGGCGGGTGTGGCAGCCAATGCCAAACTGTTCGCCTACGCGGTGCGCACCGACGGCGCAAACACCGCCGCACACCTATTGATGAACGCGGATTCGAAAGTCTCCCGCCGCGCCCCCGCTCCAGCAGCTGGTCGACGGCTTCCGCGCTTGGACGCCGGGAACTGACCTTGTCATCCTGCCCACCGCGCTCGCACAACAGATCAATCGGGTCGCGCGCGGATGGCCTTCGAACGCTGCATCGCCAGCCGGCATCGCCGACTCTTCGGCAGTGTGCACGGGTGCGCGGTTCCCGATGGGAAGCCGTGAGGGCGAGAGTACGGTCACATCCTGGAAAGGCGGATTCTTGGCGATTGAGTCCATTGCCCTTACCCCGGCGCTCGGGGTGGAGCTCACCGGTATCACCGACGTGCGGGACCTCCTCGACGACGCCGTGATCGGCCGCTGCCTGGAGGCGCTGAAGTGGCGCGGCATCGTGTTGATCCGAGGCGTGCACCTCGACGATGAGCACCAGTTGGCGTTCAGCAGAATGCTGGGCAACGTGATGGGACCCGAAGGCAAGGAGATCTTCAAGATCGCCCACGACCCGACACAGACTGGCGGCGCACTTTATCTGAGGAGCAATCTCAAGTGGCACATCGACGGCCACACCCCTGACATCCCGGCCAAGGCGGCCGTACTGACCGCCCGGCAGGTGGCAACGGTGGGCGGCGGCACCGCGTACGCCAATACCTACGCGGCTTACGACAACATGCCGGAGCGCCAGCGCAAGCGCTACGAGGGCCTCCGCGTGGTGCACAGTTTCGAAGCGACGCAACGGGGTGTCATCACGCAGCCCACCGAACAGCAACTTGCGAGCTGGCGCGCCATGCCCACCCACGACAGCTGGCTGGTTTGGAAGCGCCGCGACGGGCGGTGCTCCCTGGTGATCAGTGCGTCGGCCGACCACATTGTCGGAATGGAGGCCGATGAAAGCCGTGCGCTCCTCGACGAACTGCTCGTCTGGGCCACTCAGGAGCGTTTCTGCTATGAGCACGACTGGCAGGTCGGCGACGTCATCGTCTGGGACAACACCGGCATGCTGCACCGAGCACTGCCGTACGACGTTTCGTCCGGAAGGATTCTGCACCGCACCGCGATCGAAGGTGACGAGGCGTGGTCGTGAGGACGGTGGTCGTGCCAAATCCGGATGCTCCGCCGCCGAACCCGTACATGCCGACCGAATCAGTCCGAAATCGGTTCGAGCTTCCGCCCACTGACCGGCCGGCTCGGGTTCCCGTGAACATCCACGGGAACCTCGCCCATCAGGTGCACGCGGTGCATCAGGCGGTGCTCGTTGTCGTAGTCGTCGACAGCGCGGTGTTGAGCCGCGCAGTTATCCCATATCGCCACGTCGCCAGATTCCCAGTTCCACCGTATAGTGTTCTCGGGCAACGTGATACGGCTTTGTAGCAGTTCGAAAATCACTTTCGACTCGTAGCTTTCCAGGTCGGGAAATGTACACACGAATTGCCCGAGAAGCAGTACTCGCTCGCCGGTTTGGGGATGCACTCGCACGACCGGATGCTCGGTGCGGAATTCTTGCGTCTCGATGGCCTTCCGCATCGGCCTGTGTTCGTCGCGCGGAATGTCATCCTTGTCCTTGAGGTCGTAGCGGGCAGGGGAGCCGGCCGGTATCAGGACGCGGCCCAGACCCTGGATGTCTCCAACCTGGTCGAAGCGGTTGCTGCTGTGCAACGCCCATAGATTTTCGGTCAGGTGTCGAAGCGGCTCGGGCAGCCTGGCATAGGCCGCCGCGGTGGAGGCCCACAACGTCGATCCGCCGTAACTCGGTAAGTCGACCGCGCGCAGTATCGCGGCCTTGGGGAAGTTCGCGGCGTACGTGAAGTCGGTGTGCCAACGCGTCGCCTTGCCATAGTCGGAGTCGATCGGAGTGATTCCTGTTGGACCGTGGGCGGACTGCTCGGCCACCGGATGCTTGCCTGGCTCGCGCAGGGTCTTCTGCAGGTCGACTGGTGTGCCCAGCAACTTGGCGAAGTCACACTGCTCTTCGTCGCCGAGGTGGTATTGACCCCTGAAGAAAATCACCTTGTGACATAGCAGCGCTTGGTAGATCTGTTCCACCATGCTTGCGCTGAGATCGCCGCCGAGACGCACTCCGTCGATGCGTGCGCCGATGAGCCGACCCAACTTTGTGACGGTGAGTGGGTTGCCGCTGGGCATGGCCATCGCGGTGGTCCTTAGTGAGTTCGGCCCTTTTCGGCGGTACGACCGGTGCCGAAGCGTCCTGTGATACGCGTCGATGTAGTGATGTGACTATAGCGGCCGTCCGCGCGCGTGTGCAGGCATTTCGCGGCAGGTTATGCAGCGCGCAGCCGCGAACATCGAAACGATAATCCGGCTCGGCCGGTTCGGCGTGGGATACGGAGTTGGAGCGGCTAGCCCAGCCAACAGCCGCGAACTCCAATGCGTGACAACCAGTTTCGATGCAGGCACCAGCATGGTGTCCGGGCGTTGGTGTCCGGCCTCTTGAAACCATCAGCGATGCATGACGGTTCAGGCTGTGTGCACCGGGCATACCTCGGGTCGTAATTGAGTTTCGTGACTGCGGCTGGCCGCGGATGTCGGAGTCATTGAGATCGGGCTTACTTTCACCGAGTTGAGACGGACTCGCGTCGTAAGTAGGAAGATCATCACGTACTCGTCTTGGCAACGGGACGATGGAGGTGGTCTTGGCGTTCGTTGAGCCGATCATTGTTGTGCTAGGCCCGTTCTGCGGCGGTACGTCGGCCATCGCCGGCGTGCTGCACCACCTTGGCGTGTTCATGGGCACCGGGTTCTGCCGGCTCACCGACCGCGATCCGCCCGACACGTGGGAGGACTTCCGCCTAGCCGACTTGTGCCGAAGGGCCTTTAGCGAGCCTGGCGGTCGGTTCCAGATGGATGCGGTGTCTTTCAAAGCCGAACTCCGCTGTTGGGCCGACGAACATCGCCGCAACGCTCACGTCGCGGGACGCCCGGCCGGCGCCAAGCATCCAAGTCTTTGTCTCGCGGTTGATTTCCTTCGAGACACTTGGGGTCCGGTGGTGCCGGTTGTGGTGGGCCGACCGGCAGCGGATGTGGTGGGGTCGCTGACTCGATACGAATGGTGGGGGAACGAAGAGGAGCGGGTTACGACAACGGCACGTCTGATCGAGGCGCGCGACCTCGCACTTGACGACGCTGCGACGGTAAAGGTGGATTTCGATGCCGTTCGCCTCGAGCCCGCTCTCACGATCCGTCGCCTCGCGGACGAGCTGGGCCTCGAGGTGACACAGTCCCAGGTGGAGATTGCCGCGGAAAGTGTTGTGCGATAACGCATTCGTCGTACGCGATTCCTGCTCGCCACGATATGCCGCATTTCTGAAACACGTTCTAGTTGATACCAGGCCGCCCTTCCCGATCTCTGTACGAGGGCGGTACCCGCCTCTGCGCAAATGGCCGGCTGTGACCGGTAATTCAATCGGGTAGCAAAGTTATTTTGGTCACAGGGATGCGGAAAACCCCTGGTGAGGGGATTTATGGTGCGGAATTAGTGTTAACGTCAAATAACGGCGACGGATTCCGTACCTTCGCTCACTGGACAGGAGTCAATTCGCGTGCCGCAACAAGTCACATCCGCCTCGAGATGGGCCAAGCCGGTCCTCACGCTCGGCGTCCTGTCTGCGGTCGCGGCCACGACACTCGGCCTCGCGGCCCCTGCGGCGGCGGAGTCCAGCGACTACCTCGACAAGCTGCAACCCAGGTACACCTACCTGAGCCCATCCCAGCTGTTGTCTGCAGGCGACAAGGCCTGCTCCGTCATTCACACCGGCGCTCCCGCCACCGATGCCGTCGTCATGGTGAGCAAGGACCTGGGCGTGTCGGTGTCCGCGGCGTACGAGATCGTGGTCAACGCGATCAATTACCTCGGCTGCTGAGGCCGGGCAGCCTCGAACTGAGCGCTACTTCTTCGCCGCGGTCTTCTTGGCTGTCTTCTTAGCCGGCGCCTTCTTCGCAACTGTCTTCTTTGCAGGCGCCTTCTTGGCAGCTGTCTTCTTTGCAGGCGCCTTCTTGGCGGCCTGGCCGTCGTCCGAGGACCCGCCGCCACGCCGCGCCTTCACGCTGGCTTCGAGTTTGGCGAGCAGATCCGAGACATCCTCGGTCTCATCGAGCTCTTTGGGCTCCGACTCCTCTGCGGTAAATGCCTCTCCGCCTTCGAGTTTCGCTTCCACCAGTTCCTTGAGCTGTTCCTGGTAGGTGTCTTCGAACCGCTCCGGATGGAAGTCGTCGGTCATGGACTCCACCACTTGGCCTGCCATCTTCAGCTCGGCCGGCTTGATCTCGACTTCCTTGTCCAGCACCGGGAAGTCCGGGTCGCGGATCTCGTCGGGCCACAGCAGCGTGTGGATGACCATGACGTCGCGCTTGCTGAAATCCTTGACGCGCAAGGCCGCAAGCCGGGTCTTGTTGCGCAACGCGAAATGAACGATGGCCACGCGGTCGGTTTCGGCCAGCGTCTTGGCCAGCAGGACATAGGACTTCGATGACTTGCCGTCAGGCTCTAGGTAGTAGCTGCGGTCGTACATCAGCGGGTCGATCTCGCTGGCCGGAACGAACTCGACGACCTCGATCTCGCGGCTGCGCTCCTCGGGCAGCGTGGAGATGTCCTCGTCGGTGATCACCACCATGTTGCCGTCGTCGGATTCGTACGCGCGGGCGATGTCGCGGTACTCGACGACCTCGCCGCAGACCTCGCACACCCGCTTGTAGCGGATCCGTCCGTTGTCCTTTGCGTGGACCTGATGGAACTTGATGTCGTGGTCCTCGGTCGCGCTGTAGACCTTGACAGGGACGTTCACCAGTCCGAAGGAGATCGAGCCCTTCCAGATCGATCGCATACGCCCAGTATGGCCTACCGAGTCAGCCGCGCTCCGCCTGCAGCTTCGCTGAGGTGCCCTCCGCGGCATCCCGCGCGGCGCGATCAGGTAGGTCCGCACCGGCGCGCGCCACCGTCAGCGCCGACGAAAGCGCGGCGGTCTGCAGCACTCCGGTCAGCGTCTCGACGCTGATGCCCCTCAACTTCGCGCGCTTGTCTGCGCCGAGCAGACCCAACGTCCACAGTGCGTCGATCAGGCCCGTCATGAACGCATCTCCCGCACCGACGGTGTCCACCACCTCCACCGGACGGGCCTGCACGCGCGCCGTACCGGCCGCACACATCGCGAACGCTCCGCGCTCTCCCATCGTGACCGCGACGATCGACGGGCCGAGTCCCAGCCACGTCTTCGCCACCTGTTCCGTCGTGCGGTTCGGGTCGATCCAGTGCAGGTCCTCATCGCTGGCCTTCACCACGTCGCTCCGCTCGACCAGACGGTCGATTCGGGTGCGTGCCTGTTCTTCGTCCTCGATCAGCGCCGGCCGCACGTTCGGGTCGAACGTGATCGTGGCCGAGAGGTGGTAGGCGTCCAGCAGCGCCGCGGCCGCTCGGCAGCCGGGCTCCAGCACCGTGGCGATCGAGCCCGTGTGCGCCACCAGCGGAGGCGCGACTTCGGGCGTGCCCGCCAACTCCCAGTCGATGTCGAAGACGTACTGGGCCGATCCGCTTTCGTTCAGCGTCGCCACCGCGGTCGGAGTGTGATCCGCCGTGTCGCTTCCCGAAACCAGCTGCGCGCCGGAAGCCTTGACGTACTCCGCGATTCGGCGCCCTCGCGCGTCGTCGCCGATGTGGGTGAGGAAGTCGACGCCACGGCCGAGCCGCGCAAGGCCGACGGCGACGTTGAGAGGGCTTCCGCCGACGTGCTCGCCGATGACCTCGCCATCCCGTTCGACAATGTCGATCAGCGCCTCGCCGATGACCAGCGCGCGTTCGGTGCTCATGTCTCGACTCCCCCTCGCTCCGGTCCTCGCTCGTACCTTGCTGCGATCCTCACTCGCGCTCGTCTTCGGGGCCTCATGTGGACTCCTTTCGCGTCAGGGCTTCCAGCGTCACCCGCGCGCCGTCGCGGTGCAGGGATTCCAGCGCCCAGAGGTACGCCTCGACGAATCGACCGGAGGCGGCGAGATCGCCGAACACCTCCGTGTTCTCGATGAACGCGGTCGGATTGTGCTGTTGCGACTGCGCCAGCGGAACCAGCTTGTCGGCCAACTGATCCTGGACGTCGATCGGCTCGCCCTGCTCGTCGACGCCCTCGGCATAGCGCGCCCAGCTGGCCACGGTCGCCGCCGACAGCGTCACCGGGCCGTCGTTGGCCAGGTTCGCGCGCACGACCGGAAGCAACCACTTCGGGATGCGGTCCGACGAGCCGAAGCAGAGGCGGGCGACGGTGTCGCGCACACCCGGGTTGGCGAATCTCTCGATCAGCGTGCGTTTGTAGTCGGGCAGGTCGATCCCGGGCACCGGCAGCAGCGTCGGCGTCGCTTCGGTGTCCATGTAGCGCATCAGGAAATCGGCGAACAATGGATCGCCCGCGGCGTCGTGCACAAGCCGGTAGCCACTGAGATAGGCGAAATAGCAGAGGCTTTGGTGGCTGGCGTTGAGCAGCCGCAACTTCATCAGCTCATAGGGCGTCACGTCATCCACCAGCAGCACGTCGACGTCTTCCAGCGACGGCCTGCCGTCGGAGAAGTCGTCCTCGAGCACCCACGAGGTGAAGGGTTCCGCCACCACCGGCCACTGGTCCTCGACGCCGAACTCTTCCTTCAGCCCGTCGATGACGTCGGGCGTGGTGGCCGGCGTGATGCGGTCCACCATCGAATTGGGAAACCGCGTGTTCGCCGAGATCCACTCCGCCAGCCCCGGGTGCACGCGTTCGGCGTAGCCGGTGAACGCCTCCCGTGCGACATTGCCGTTGCCTTCGATGTTGTCGCACGAAACGATCGTCGGCGAGGCCAGCCCGCGGTCGCGGCGGCGCGCGAGGGCTTCGGCCACCAGACCGAACACGCTCACGTCGTCGGGATCGATGCTCTCGACGTTGTAGCCGCCTTCGGTGATGGTCAGCGAGATGATCCGGGTGGTTGGTGCGGCCAACAACTCGATGACGGCCTCGGGATCGTCGGGGGCGTAGAGGTAGTCGACGATCGAGCCGATCACGCGCGCGTCGCGGCTGCCGTCGGGGTTCTCCAACACCAGGGTGTACAGGCCGTCCTGGGCATCCATGACGTCCTTCATCCTGCGATCGGCCGGCATGACGCCCACGCCGCAGATGCCCCAGTCACCGCCCGACCCTTTTTCCAGCAGTCGGTCGATGTACATCGCCTGGTGCGCACGGTGGAAGCCGCCGACCCCGAAGTGCACGATGCCGATCCGCACCTGCTTTCGGTCATATGTCGGCTTCGAGATGGGTACCCGCTCGAGCATGGCCTCGGAAAGTGTTGTGTGCGTCACATTCACCATGCTAACGTGATGAGCATCTACTCGCACCCCTGAGCAAATGCTCACAGGTGCCCGAGAGAATGGCGGGTTCTGGCCGTGTCGACGTCGACCGAGAGCGTTGCAGGGCGCGTCGCTGCCCGGCCCGCCACGGCCGACCGCTCCACCCCCGAGGACCTGCGCCTGGCGTTGCGGGCCGCGACCCTCTACTACCTCGACGGTCTGACCCAGGCCGAGATCGCCAACCGGCTCGGGGTGTCCCGGCCGACGGCGGGCCGGCTGATCGCGCGGGCCAAGGCCAAGGGCCTGGTGCGCATCGAGGTGGTCGTGCCGCCCGACATGCGCGACAGCCTGCACGCCGATGAAGAGCGCGAGCTCGAACATCGATTCGGCTTGACCGAGGCCGTCGTGGCAGGCAGCGGCGTCGACGTCGGCGCACCGGGGCGGCCCGCCGCATACGCGAGCGTCGGGAGGGCGGCCGCAGCGCTGTTGATGCGCCGGCTGTCGCCGAGCGACGTCATGGGTTTCACGTGGGGCCCCGAACAGGTGGCGGTCGCAACGGCGCTCTCGCCCGGAGTGGCCAGTTGTCGCGCCGTGGTTCAACTCGACGGCGCCATGTCGACCGCCGCCTATCAGACCGGCACCGAATTCGTCCTCGGCCGCTGCGCCGATGTCCTTCGTGCCGACACGATTCGACTGCCCGCGCCGCTGTATGCCGATGCCTCGACGGTGGCGTCGATGCGCAGCGACTCGGTGATATCCCGCACGCTCGAGGCGGGGAGACGCGCCGACGTCATGGTCTTCGGTGTCGGCGCGGCGTCGACCGCAGGCACTCTGTTCGAGGGCAGCTATCTCGACACCAGGATGCTCGACGAAGTCGTGTCGCGCGGTGCGGTGGGTGAGATCGGCGGCCGGTTCTTCGACGCCGACGGCAACCCGGTCCAGACCGAACTGGCGCTGCGCGCGGTGTCGGTTCCGCTCGAAGACGTCAAGGCCTGTCAGAAGACGATCCTGATCTCCAGCGGCGCGGCCAAACACCACGCCACGCTCGGCGCGCTCCGAGGAAAGCTCGCCCGCCTTCTGGTTTGTGACATCGATTGTGCCCGTTGGCTATTGGCGCACCGCTAAGGGAGGTTGAGTTGAAACGATCAAAAGGATTAAGGGGAGCACTACACCGATTGGCACTGTGTGCCGCGGCGTCCGGACTGGTTCTGACCGCCGGATGCGCGGGCGCGGGCAGCCTTGGCGCGTCGAGCAACGAGGTCACCATCGCCCTTGTCTCCAACTCGCAGATGACGGACGCGCAGAAGTTGTCGACGGAGTTCGAGAAGGCGAATCCCGGCACGAAGCTGAAGTTCATCACGCTGTCGGAGAACCAGGCGCGCGCCAAGATCACGATGTCGACCGCGATGGGCGGAAGTGAGTTCGATGTCGTGATGATCAGCAACTTCGAGACGCCACAGTGGGCCAAAGACGGCTGGCTGATGAACCTCTCGGACTATGCGAAGAACACTCCGGGCTACGACGCGAACGATTTCATCCCGTCGCTGCGCGATTCGTTGTCCTACGACGGCAACATGTACTCGGTTCCCTTCTACGGCGAGTCGTCCTTCCTGATGTACCGCAAGGACATGTTCGAGAAGGCCGGCATCAAGGTCAACCAGGATCCGAACTACCAGCCCCAGTGGCAAGAGGTCGCGGAGTGGGCGAAGACCATCAAAGAAAAGGGCGTCTCGGATGCGGGTATCTGCCTGCGCGGCAAGCCGGGTTGGGGTGAGGTGCTGGCCCCGTTGGACACGGTGATCAACACCTTCGGCGGGCGCTGGTTCGACGACAAGTGGAACGCACAACTCGACAGCCCCGAGGTGAGCAAGGCCGTCAACTTCTACGTCGACCTGATCAACAACGCGGGTGAACTCGGAGCGTCGTCAACGGGATTCCAGGAGTGCGCCAACCTGTTCGGTCAGGGCCAGACGGCGATGTGGTACGACGCGACATCGGCGGTCTCGGTGCTCGAGGATCCCAAGACGTACCCGGACCTGCAGGGCAAGATCGGCTACCTGCCCGCACCGATCGTCGAGAAGCCCAATTCCGGTTGGCTCTACACGTGGTCGCTCGGCATTCCGAAGGGCGCCAAGAATCCCGATGGCGCCTGGAAGTTCATCTCATGGATGACCAGCAAGGACTACATGAAGCTGGTCGGCGAGAAACTGGGCTGGGCGCGTGTCCCACCGGGCAGCCGTACCTCGACGTACACGAGCCTGCCTGAGTACGAGGCGATCTCGAAGTCGTACGGACCGCTGACCTTGAAGTCGATCGAGAATGCGAGCCCGAACAAGCCAACGGTGCAACCGGTTCCGTACACCGGGGTCCAGTTCGTCGGCATCCCCGAGTTCCAGGATCTCGGGACGCGGGTCAGCCAGCAGATCAGCGCGGCGATCGCCGGGCAGAAGTCTGTTGACGACGCCCTGAAGCAGTCACAGCAATACGCCGAGGTCGTCGGCCGAAGCTATCAGGAGAAGTGATGACCGTTACCGCTGATACCGACACCGCTGCCAGCGAACAGGCAGTGGCAGAACGGGTTCGAAAGATCCGGGAAGCGCAGGACGTCGGCGTGAGTCGTGCCGAGGGGTGGCGGCGGCGGGCGCCGCTGCTGCCGGCGCTGATCTTCATGATCGTCGTCACGCAGATCCCGTTCCTGTTCACGCTGTACTACTCGACGCTGTCGTGGAACCTGGTTCGGCCCGGTTCCCGGCGGTTCGTCGGGCTGAACAACTACATCGCGGTCGTCCAGGACAGCCAGTTCTGGACGGTGGCCCTCAACACCGTCGTCCTGATCGTCGTCGTGGTACTGGTCTCGGCGTTCGTCGGCCTGTTGATTGCACTGCTATTGGACCGGGCGTTCTTGGGACGTGGGGTCGTGCGGACGCTGCTGATCACGCCGTTCCTCATCACGCCCGTTGCGGCGGCACTGATCTGGAAGACCACGATTCTCGATCCCACCAACGGCATCTTGAACTGGGTGCTGTCGCTGGTCGGAATCGGGCCGGTGGACTGGATCGGCAAGTTCCCCTTGACGATGGTGATGGTCGAACTGATCTGGCAGTGGACGCCGTTCATGATGCTGCTGATCCTCGCCGGCCTCCAGTCGATGCCTCGCGACATCCTGGAGGCCGGCCGAGTCGACGGTGCGGGCGCGTTCCAACTCTTCCGTGAGTTGACGCTGCCCCACCTTCGGCGCTTCATCGAGCTGGGCGTCGTGCTCGGCGCGATCTATCTGGTCAACACCTTCGACGCCATCTACATGATGACGCAGGGCGGGCCGGGTGTCGCCAGCGCGAACCTGCCGTTCTACATCTACCAACGTGCGTTCCTCGGCTTCGACATGGGCCAGGCGGCGGCGATGGGCGTGGTTGTGGTGATCTTCACGATGATCATCGCAAGCTTCGCGCTGCGGTTGATCTTCAAATCGTTCTCCGGCAAGGAAGAGGCGGCCTAGACATGACGACAACAGTTGAGAAGACCACGGAGACAACGGCTCCGGCCGCGGCGCTCGAAGAAGAAGGCCAGCAAGTTCAGCCCATGGGGAGTGGTGGCCTGGCTCGTCGGGCTCGGGTTCTTCTTCCCGGTGTTCTGGATGGTGCTGACGTCCTTCAAGCAGGAAAGCGACGCGGCGACCAATCCGCCGAAGCTGTTCTTCACACCGACACTGGATCAGTACAAGGCGGTGTTCGAACAAGGCATCGGTCCTGCGATGCTGAACTCTTTGTTCGCCACGGGTATTTCGACGATTCTGGTGCTGCTGCTCGGTGTACCCGCCGCGTTCGCGTTGTCGCTGCGGCCCGTCCGCAAGACACAAGACGGCCTGTTCTTCTTCATGAGCACGAAGATGCTGCCGATTGTGGCGGCGATTCTGCCGCTGTATGTGATCGTGTCCAATCTCGGTCTGCTGGACAACATCTGGGCACTGGTGATCCTCTATTCGTCGATGAACCTACCGATCGCGGTGTGGATGATGCGATCGTTCTTCCTCGAGGTGCCCGGTGAGCTGCTCGAGGCGGCCAGCCTGGACGGCGCCAGCCTGTGGCGCGCCGTGCGCGAGGTCATCCTTCCCCTGGTCTCACCCGGCATCGCCGCGACGGCGTTGATCTGTGTGATCTTCGCCTGGAACGAGTTCTTCTTTGCGGTGAACCTGACCGCGGTGAACGCTCAGACCATGCCGGTGTACCTGGTCGGCTTCATCGCCGGTGAGGGTCAGTACTGGGCCGTGCTGTCGGCGGCCGCAACCATCACAGCGCTCCCCGTGATCCTCTGCGGGTGGTTCGCACAGAACAAGCTGGTGCGCGGACTGTCGTTCGGCGCGATCAAGTAGACGAAACAGCCACTTCCCCAACAGAAGACGGAGAACAGCAATGGCATCCATCACCTACAACAAGGCCTCCTGCATCTACCCGGGTTCGGACAAGCTCGCGGTCGACTCGCTCGACCTCGACATCCAGGACGGCGAGTTCGTCGTCCTGGTCGGTCCGTCCGGCTCGGGCAAGAGCACCGCGCTGCGCATGCTCGCCGGCCTGGAGGACATCGACGAGGGCAGCATCGAGATCGGCGGCAAGAACATGACCGGTGTGCCGTCGAAGGATCGCGACATCGCGATGGTGTTCCAGAACTACGCGCTGTACCCCAACAAGACCGTTGCCGAGAACATGGGCTTCGCGTTGAAGCTGCGGGGCGTGTCCGCCGACGAGCGACGTAAGAAGGTCGAGGAGGCGGCGAAGATCCTGGACCTCTCGGAGTTCCTTGACCGCAAGCCGGCCAAGCTGTCCGGTGGTCAGCGTCAGCGCGTGGCGATGGGGCGCGCCATCGTGCGTGAGCCGCAGGTGTTCTGCATGGACGAGCCGCTGTCGAACCTGGACGCGAAACTGCGTGTGCAGACCCGCACCCAGATCGCCGCGCTGCAGCGACGTCTCGGCACCACCACCGTCTACGTCACCCACGACCAGGTCGAGGCCATGACGATGGGGGACCGGGTCGCGGTGTTGCGGTTCGGCAAGCTGCAGCAGTTCGCCTCGCCCAACGAGCTTTACGACCGGCCGGCCAACGTGTTCGTCGCGGGCTTCATCGGATCACCCGCGATGAATCTGATGACTCTGCCCGTCGCCGCGGACGGCGTGAAGATCGGTGAGTCGACGCTGGAGATCGAGCGCGATCAACTGGCGAAGGTGAACGACGCGGGTCTGTCGGAGGTCACCGTCGGAATAAGGCCCGAGGCGCTGGAGGTGTCCGACGGCGGCGGAGTGGACGTCGTCGTCGACCTGGTCGAGGACCTCGGCAGCGAGGCCTACGTCTACACGCATGCGGCCTCCGGCTCCGGCATCGAGTTCGTGGCCCGGTGCAATCCGCGGACGGCGCCCAAGCTGGCCGACACCGTCAACCTGCGCAAGTCTCCGGAAGGAGCCGTTCACCTGTTCCATCCGCAGACGGGCGAACGCCTGAACTGACCATGCGGTCTCCGGAGTTCCGGCTTCGGACAGCGTCTGCGGGTCTGCTCGCGCTCCCGTGGGACCGGCCGTTGTCGCAGTGGAACGTCCCCGATGTTGCACTGCGCGACATCGCCGTCGGGCCCAGTCGTCACCTGGTGAAGTTCGTCGAGGCGGACGACGCGCTGTGGGCGGTCAAGGACATGCCTGCGCGGATCGCCGTCAAGGAATACGAGGTCCTGCGGCGGCTCGAGGAAATGGGCCTTCCCGCAGTGCGTCCCGCTGGTTTGGTGCTGCAACCTGAGTTCGACACCGCGATCCTGGTGACGCGTTACCTGGAGGGGTCGTGGCAGTATCGGCGGCTGTTCATGCGGCTGCCGCCGGACCAACCGAAACACCGGGGGCGGCTGTTGGACGCGATGGCAGGCCTGCTGGTGGAACTGCACCGCCGCGGCGTGTTCTGGGGCGACTGCTCACTGGCGAACACACTGTTCTCCCGCGATGGCCAGGTCCTGCAGGCCTGGCTGGTCGACGCCGAGACCTCGGAAGTGCACACCACTTTGAGCCGCGGACAACGGCAGCACGACATCGACATCATGGTGGAGAACGTCGCGATGGGAATGGTCGACCTCGCCGAACGACTCGGCCAACCGGAAGAGTTGCAGGACACCCTGATTGCAGAGGCGGAGCATCTGCGCGATCGATACACCGCGTTGTGGGATGTCCTGCACGCCGAACCGGTCTTCGGCTTCACCGACCGCTACCGCGTCGAGGGAACCGTCCGCCGCCTCAACGATCTCGGCTTCGCTGTCGACGAAGTCTCGCTGCAGCCGGTCTCCGATGATCCGAGCCGACTCAGAATCCATGTCGCCGTTGGTGATCGGCGTTACCACGCGGACCGTCTGCGAGAGCTCACCGGCCTGGATGTCGGCGAGGGGCAGGCCCGCATCCTGCTCGGCGACCTGCGTGCCTACCAGGCGCAGCTGTGCCGGGAGGCGGGCCATGACGTCGACGAGTCCACCGCCGCCCGGCTGTGGGTGATGGAAGTGGTGAGTCCCACCGAGCACGTCGCGCATGCGGCGTTGAACAACGCAGGCACTGCCATTCAGGCGTACTGCGATCTACTCGAAGTGCGGTGGCTGCTCAGCGAGCAGGCCGGCCGCGACGTCGGCACCCAGGCCGCGCTCGCGGCGTTGACGGGCGACGTCGTACCCACCGACGCGGCCGCGAAGATGGCCGTCGCGGAGGTGCCGACAGCGCCACTGCCCATCGCGGAGCTCGACGACGACCCCTAGCTCGCGCGAATTCTGCACCAGGGCTGTAGCCCGCGCGGAATCACGACCCCGGTGCAGATTTCGGTGGCGTCCAGCCGCGTCTGGCAAACGCTTCCGAAACTCGGTGAATGATGTACCGCCGACTGTGTTCCTTCACGACGCGGATATCGATCCAGCCCTCGCGATCGATCAGATCCGCTCGGCCGATGTCATAGACGTATTGTCCCCGATTCTGGCTGTGATGCGCACCCTCGTAGTCGAGGCCGACCATCGGCTCGTCATAGCCCATGTCGATAAAGGCCTCGCTGAATCCGTCGGTGACCCTGATTTGCGTTCGCGGAGAAGGCAACCCGGCGTCGATGAGGATAAGACGCAGGCGAGTCTCCTCGGGCGACTGGGCGCCGGCGTCCATCAAGTGCAAGCGCGATGCGGGCGCGTCGGATACCGCGAGCGCCCCGGTACCTATCGCTCAGCGCGATCGCGTCACCGAATGTCACACCTGTCGCAGCCGCCAGCGCGTCCAAGTGCGCGACCGCGGTGTCGCGCGGTAGATGGCGAGCGATGTCCAGCGCTGTGCGGGCTGGGCTGGTCACGGGTAGCTGCCCGATGTAACTGATCTCGTCGGCCGATACGCGCTCCTCATGGACGATGACGCCCCTACGCCGCCGGGTGTGTTGGGCAATCACTTCAACGGGCGTCGATGCGTCGATCCACTTGGCCCCGTGAAGGGCCGCGGCAGCGCGTCCCGCGATAATGCCCGTGCGGCCGGTCCAGAGCCACGTCGCAACGGTGTTGAGATAGAGCGAACGCTCGGCCTGTTTCGGGACGTAGACACCGGGATGCACGGCAATGTGATTCCAACGCAATTGGCCGCGGGTAAGTCTGCCCTTGCTGATCGCCTCAACGCCCACGAATGGCTGGTTCATGGCCAGGATCTTGGCGACGACTACTGACTAATAGCCTGGGCCGCAGCGAGTTCTGCGCTAGGGCTGTGGATAACTCTGAATCACAGCCCTGGTGCAGATCTCCGCGATCAGATTGCCGGCTCGACGCCCGGGTTGGTGCCCAGACCGAACTCCCGGGTTCGCTCCGCCGCCGTCGTCCGTGAACACCTGCTGCGGCATCTCGCGACAGTTGTTGTCCATCGGGGTCTGGTCTCCAGAGCAATAGGGGACCAGGTCAGCCGGGTCTGCGGCCGCGGTCGGCACAGCGAAGACGGCCGCGGCGACGGCCATCAGGAAGGCAGCGACAAATCGCCTCATCACTTAACGGTACAACGGGTATTACGTTGGCGTGGTGGAACAAATCGGCCGGGTGAAGCTGACCAACCCGGACAAGGTGCTGTACCCGGCGACGGGTACCACCAAAGCCGAGGTGTTCGACTATTACGTCAGCATCGCCGAGATGATGCTGCCGCACATCGCCGGTCGCGCCGCCACCCGTAAGCGCTGGCCCAACGGCGTCGAAGAGCCGTCCTTCTTCGAGAAGCAGTTGGCGAGTTCGGCGCCGGCCTGGCTGGACCGCGAGAGCGTCACACACCGGTCCGGCACCACGACATACCCGATCATCGACACCGTCGAGGGGTTGGCGTGGATCGGCCAGCAGGCGGCGCTGGAGGTCCACGTTCCCCAATGGCGGTTCGTCAACGGAAAGCCCGGGCCCGCCACCCGTTTGGTCTTCGATCTCGATCCCGGTGACGGCGTGACGATGCCGCAGCTGTGCGAGGTCGCCGTCGCCGTCCGCGACCTGATGAGCGACATCGGGCTGACCACCTACCCGCTCACCAGCGGCAGCAAGGGTCTGCACCTCTACGCCCCGCTCGCCGATCCGGTCAGCTCGCGCGGTGCCGTAGTACTCGCCAAACGCGTTGCGCAGCAACTGGAGACAGCGATGCCGAAGCTGGTCACCTCGACCATGACCAAGAGCGTTCGCGCAGGCAAGATCTTCCTGGACTGGAGCCAGAACAACGGGTCGAAGACGACGATCGCGCCGTACTCGTTACGGGGACGCGATCAACCCACCGTCGCCGCGCCACGCACCTGGGACGAGATCGAAGACCCCAAACTGCGGCACCTGCGTTTCGACGAGGTGCTCGAGCGCGTCGCCAAGGACGGCGACCTGCTCGAACCGCTCGACGACGCGCTTCCCGAGGCTGATCGGCTGACGACATACCGCAGCATGCGCGATGCGTCGAAAACCCCCGAGCCCGTGCCGAAGTCGAAGCCGCAAGTGGGCAACAACGACCGCTTCGTAATCCAGGAACACCACGCCCGTCGCCTGCACTACGACCTGCGCCTTGAACGCGACGGCGTGCTGGTGTCGTGGGCGGTGCCCAAGAATCTGCCGGACACGCCTTCGGTCAACCATCTCGCCGTGCACACCGAGGACCATCCACTCGAATACCTGACATTCGAGGAGACCATTCCGAAGGGCGAGTACGGCGCCGGGGAGATGATCATCTGGGACACCGGCACTTACCAGGCCGAGAAGTTCCACGACAATGCGCCCGACGGTCCCGCCAAAGGCGGCGAGGTGATCATCACCCTCAACGGCGAGAAGATCGACGGCCGATACGCCTTGATCCAAACGGACGGCAAGAACTGGCTCGCCCATCGGATGAAGGAACAGGTGCATCCCCACGCGGGAGATCTCGCGCCGATGCTGGCGACCGAAGGGTCGGTGGCGAAACTCAAAGCGGGTCAATGGGCGTTCGAGGCCAAGTGGGACGGTTATCGGGTGCTGCTCGATGCAGATCACGGCAAGTTGAAGGTCTGGTCGCGGCGCGGGCGCGACGTCACGAACGAATACCCGCAGTTCGAAGCGATCGCCGCCGACCTCGCCGACCATCACGTGATCCTCGACGGCGAGGCGGTTGCACTCGACGAGTCCGGAGTGCCCAGCTTCAGCGAGATGCAGAACCGCGCGCGCTCGACCCGCGTCGAGTTCTGGGCCTTCGACATCCTGCACCTGGATGGGCGATCGCTCTTGCGTGCAAAGTATTCCGACCGCAGGCGCGTACTGGAGGCGCTCGCCGAAGGCGGCGGCGTGTTCGTCCCCGACCAGTTGCCCGGCGACGGTCCAGAGGCGTTGGAGCACGCGCGTGACCGTCGCTTCGAAGGCGTGGTCGCAAAGAAGCGGGACTCGACATACCAGCCCGACCGCAGGTCGGCGTCCTGGGTGAAGGACAAGATCTGGAACACGCAGGAGGTGGTGATCGGCGGCTGGCGCGAAGGTACCGGCGGTCGCACCAGCCGGATCGGCGCACTGATGCTCGGCATCCCCGAGGGGAAGGGCCTGCACTTCGCCGGGCGCGTCGGAACCGGGTTCACGGAGAAGGCGCTGGCGAAGCTGAGGGAGTCCCTTAAGCCACTGGAGACTGACGAATCACCTTTCAACACAAGGCTTCCCACTCAAGACAGCAAGGGAGTCACCTTTGTGCGTCCCGAGCTGGTAGGGGAGGTCCGCTACAGCGAGCGCACCTCCGACGGCCGACTACGGCAGCCGAGCTGGCGCGGTTTGCGGCCAGACAAAACGCCGGACGAGGTCGTGTGGGAGGGGCAGGGATAGCATCACCGGCATGAGCAAAGTGTCGGTCATCACAGGTGGCGCAGGCGGCATAGGCATCGCCACGGCGAAGATCATGGGGCGAGACCACGCGCTCGTCCTCTGCGACGTCAGGCAGGATCGGTTGGACGAGGCCGCCGCGATGCTGGCGGACCTCGACATTTCGTGCAGGACGATCAACTGCGACGTCACCGACCGGCAGGCGGTCGCCGGTTTGCTGGAGGACGCGTCCGCACTCGGCACGGTCGCCTCGGTCATCCACACCGCAGGGGTGAGCCCCACCATGGGGGACCCGGAGTATGTGATGAGGATCAACGCGATCGGCACGTTGAACGTCAACGAGGTCTTCTACCAGACCGCCGGCCAGGGCTCCGTGATCGTCAACGTGGCATCGATGGCTGCTCATCTGTTGCCCGAGAACATGATTCCGACAGGGCAATTCGCCCACGCTCTGCAGGACGAAGACACCTTCATGAAGGAGATGCTGGAGGCCTGCGCCATTGCTCCCGAGGAGATGCGCTCGGGTATCGCCTATGCGGTGAGCAAGAGCTTCGTGCGGTGGTACGCCATATCGCAGTCGGAGCGTTTCGGTGGTAGGGGACTCCGCATCGTCTCCGTTTCCCCCGGATCCATCGACACCGAGATGGGCAGGCTCGAGGCGGAGGCCGGCGCGGGCGCGCTGGTCGCCGACGCCGCGGTGCCCCGGTGGGGCAAGCCGGAGGAAATGGCGGAGTTGCTGTCGTTCTGTGCCAGTGACAAGGCGAGTTACCTCACCGGCACCGACATCCTCAACGACGGCGGTGTCGTCGCCTCCGTGACCGAGCGGGCCAGGGCGGCCGCCGAAGGCGGCTAGGGTTCAGACCACGTCGACCCAGATGGTGAACGCCAGCGTGAAGCCGGCGAGCGCCGCCAGCAGGATCGAGTCGATATTGCGCAGTTGCGTCGAGTCCGACTTCTCCAGGCGCAGTTCGCGGGCGAGCAGGAA
Source organism: uncultured Actinomycetota bacterium (assembly GCA_963813275.1). Classification (GTDB taxonomy): domain Bacteria; phylum Actinomycetota; class Actinomycetes; order Mycobacteriales; family Mycobacteriaceae; genus Mycobacterium. Next base: position 40,691 of record CAWEYH010000017.1, read on the forward strand.
CAGTGGGAACGCCACGCTGATCGCGATCAAGAAGCCGCCGAGGATGTAGGCCCACACGAACTTCACGCCGAGCCTGCGCGCCTCGATCACCATCAGGATCGCCACGGACAGGAGCAGTAGTGCGATGTCGACGGTGATCGATCGGGACGCGGGATTGGCCTTGGTGGCTTCCCAGAACCCCAGGAAGTTTCCGCCGCCGCGGAAGAAGAGGATGTTCTGACTCCAGGTGGCGATAAGCGCTACCAGCGCGATCGCGGCGTAGACGGCACACAGCAGCTTGCGGGACATGAGCATCCGCTCACCGTAGAAGGCGCACGCCCTTCAAGATCGCTAATTGCATCATCTAGTATCTACGTATGAATGCAGATAGCTCAGGTCCGGCCCGCATCGACGACGACCAGGTGGGCCTGATCGTCGAGGTGTTCCGGATGCTGGCGGACCCGACCAGGGTGCAGGTGCTGTGGGCGCTGGTCGACCGGGAGCTGTCGGTCAATGAGCTGGCCGAGTTCGTCGAGAAGCCTGCGCCCTCCGTCTCGCAGCATCTGGCCAAACTGCGGATGGCGCGGTTGGTCAGCACCCGCAGGGCGGGCACCACGATCTACTACAGCGTCGAGAACGAACACGTCCGCCAACTCGTCAGCGACGCGGTCTTCAACGCCGAGCACGCAAGCCCCGGCGTGCCCGCCCATCACCGCGGCGACGTTGCGTCGCTGTCCGCGCGGAATGCGAGGCGGTAATGTCACACGTCCTCACTCCGCACAGCCACGATGCCGCCGACAGCGTCGACACCGCACTGGAGTCCAGTGCCATCGGCATCCGCGCAGTCAAGATCAGCCTGCTGGCACTCGCCGTCACCGCTGTCGGCCAAGCCGTCATCGTGCTGTTGTCCGGCTCAGTCGCGTTGGCGGCAGACACAATTCACAACTTCTCCGATGCGCTGACGGCCGTGCCGCTGTGGATCGCGTTCGTGCTTGGCCGACGCGCAGCCACCCGGCGCTACACCTACGGGTTCGGCCGCGCCGAGGATCTCGCGGGCCTCTTCGTCGTCGCGATGATCGCGCTGTCGGCCGTCGTCGCCGGCTACGAAGCGGTTGTGCGACTCATCGGTCCGGTGCCAATCGAACATCTGGGCTGGGTGGCCGCCGCCGGTCTCATCGGCTTCGTCGGCAACGAGTTGGTGGCCGTCTATCGCATCCGGGTCGGCCGCCGAATCGGTTCTGCCGCACTGGTTGCCGACGGCATACATGCCCGTACCGACGGCTTCACGTCGTTGGCGGTCCTGTTCAGCGCGGGCGGCGTCGCGCTCGGGTTCCCGCTCGCCGACCCGATAATCGGGCTCCTGATCACCGTGCCGATTCTCGCCGTGCTGCGCACCGCCGCCCGAGACGTGTTCCGCCGCTTGATGGACGGTGTCGATCCGGAACTCGTCGAAGCCGCGGAAGCCGTTCTGTCGTCAAGGTCCGGAATCACCGGAGTGCGCAGTGTGCGGATGCGCTGGATCGGACACCGCCTTCACCTCGACGCCGAGGTGAACGTCGGGCCGGGCGGCACGCTCGAGGAGGCGCAGACCATCGCCCACGGTGCCGAACACGAACTGATCCACGAGGTACCGAGGCTCGCTGCCGCGCGCGTCCACTGCTGCGCCAGTCCGAAAACGTAGGGCTACAACTGATTCTCCGGGCCCATGACGGCCCATACGATCTTGCCCGACGGTGTCGGCGCGTTCCCCCACTGGCGGCAGAGTGCGTTCACCAGTCGCAGGCCCCGCGGTGCACTGGCTCCCGCGGCGGTCTCGCGGATGCTGGCATGCGAATGACTCGCGTCCTCGACCGCCACCGTGACGGCCGCGCCAGGGCCGGCGGTTTCGAGTCGAACGACGGGCCGACAGTCCGTGTGCTTCAACACGTTTTCCACCAGGGCGGTGCCGACAACCTGACTGACACGCGATCATTTCGCCGTGCGTCCACGCCGTCAACCACTGCTCGACCAGGTCGCGGGACCGGCGCAGGCTGGACAAGTCGGCAGGCAGGTCGGCTCTTGCCCGGTGCCCTTCGATTCCAAAGGGTCGCAGCGTTGCCAGCGCCGCCTCGATCGTCCGGCGGACCGGCACCCGCTGCGAGACTCCGGTTCGGCTGAGCGCCGACCGGCTTTCCGGGCGCTGACAAACAAGCAGGATGGGTGTGTTCGGCCAGACGCCGACATGCCAGCGTGCACTGGAGAACACCGACCAGGCCGTCTCCGCAGGCACCGCCAGTTGCCCGACGTCGACCACGACCGCTCTGGGCTCGTCGATGGCCGCCTCGATGACCGTGTCTCGCAGCCACCGATAGGTGGAGGAGTCGAGCACGCCGTCGGGGGTCAGCACCGTTGCACCGTCCACTGCGTCAGCGGTCACGCTCAAGGTGCAGGCATTCTCCATCGACCGTCGGTTACCCACTGCTGGGTCGATCACACCTTCGACATCACCTTTTCGGCGAACGCCTCGAGATTTCGGATCTTGTCATCGAGCGGCTCGGTGTCGGGTCCGATGATGTATGGGTCACGGAAGCCGACGATGGCGTCGGTCACGCCCTTGTCCTCCAGACGCTTGATGCCGTCGGGGGTGTACGCATCGGCGGACATGACGTGGATCTCGAACGGCCCTGTGCGGCCCTCGTCTTCGCGAATCTCCGTGAGCCTGTCGATGAGGCGGTCGAGTTCCTTGCGTCCACTGCCGCCGTGCATCCAGCCGTCGCAGCGTGCAGCGCGCCGCAACGCCGCCTCCGCGTGGCCGCCGACGAGGATCGGGATCGGCTCGGATGGCGCGGGTGTCATCTTGGTCTTCGCGATGTCGTAGAACTCGCCGTGGAACTCGAAGTAGTCGCCGGATGTGAGGCCCTTGATGATCTCGATGCATTCGTCCATCCGCTTGCCGCGCTTGGCGAACGGCACGCCCATCACCTCGTAGTCCTCCGGCCACGGGCTGGTGCCGACGCCGAGGCCGAGCCTGTTGCCGAACACCGCGGCCAGCGATCCGGCCTGTTTGGCCACCAGGGCCGGCGGACGGATGGGCAGCTTGAGCACGAAGAAGTTGAACTTCAGCGTCGCTGTCACCGCACACAACGCGCCGGCGAGCACGAACGCCTCGACAAACGCCTTGCCGTCGAGGAACTCGCGGTTGCCGTCCCGCGTGTAGGGATACTTCGAATCGGACTCGTACGGATAGGCGATGCTGTCGGCGATCGTCATGGCGTGATAGCCCGCGCCCTCGGCGGCCTTGGCCAGTGGAACGTAGTACGCCGGGTCCGTCATCGCCTCCGCGTAGGTGAACCTCACCCACGGATACTAGAACGCGTTCTAGTACAGCCTGGTTTCGGTGGTGCCTGAGTAGCGGCACGGCATGATGTAACGGATGCGCAGCTGGTTGACCCGCAATGTAGCGGTGCTCTCGGCTGTTTCCTTTCTGCAGGACGCCGCCAGTGAGCTGCTGTACCCGCTGCTGCCGATCTATCTCACGTCGGTGCTGGGCGCGCCTGCCGCCGTCGTCGGGGCCGTGGAAGGCGCCGCCGAGGGGGCGGCGTCGCTGACCAAGCTCGCGGCGGGGCCGCTGGGCGACCGTTTCGCGCGCCGGCCGCTGATCGCTTCCGGTTACGGGATGGCGGCGCTGGGAAAAGTGATCGTCGCGGCGGCTTCGGGTTGGCCGGGCGTGCTGGCCGGCCGGGTGGTCGACCGGCTCGGCAAGGGAGTCCGTGGCGCGCCACGAGACGCGCTGCTGGTGGAGGGCGTCGACGAGGCCGCCCGCGGTCGGGTGTTCGGCTTCCACCGGGCGATGGACACCGCAGGCGCGGTCGTCGGACCGCTGCTCGGCCTTGCGGGCTACGAGTTGCTGGACCACCAGATCGCGCCACTGCTGTGGGTGGCGGTCGTCCCTGCGGTGCTGAGCGTCGCCCTGGTTTTCCTGGTGCGGGAAACCCGCCGCATTGTTCCCGCGCAACGCAAAGCGATCTTCGCGGGGGTGAGGGATCTGCCCGGCCGGTACTGGAGGGTGGCAGGCCTGCTGATCGCGTTCGGCATCGTGAACTTCCCTGATGCGCTGCTGCTGTTGCGGCTCAACGAGATTGGCTTCTCTGTCGTCGAGGTGATACTGGCCTACGTCGGATACAACCTGGTTTATGCGGTGTCCAGCTATCCCGCCGGGCTGCTGGCCGATCGGATACCCCGGCCTGCGGTGTTCGGAATCGGTCTGGTGTTCTTCGCCGTCGGCTATATCGGGCTCGGCCTGACCACCAACACCGTCGCGGCGTGGGTGCTGATCGGCGTCTACGGCCTGTTCACCGGCTGCACCGACGGCGTTGGCAAGGCATGGATTTCAGCGCTCGTCGGATCTGACATGCAGGGCAGCGCGCAGGGGGTGTTCCAGGGTCTCAGCGGTTTCGCGGTCCTGGCCGCCGGCTTGTGGGCGGGCCTGCTGTGGGGTGCCGACGGTCGTGTACCGCTGCTGGTGTCCGGCGTCGTCGGCGCGGCGTTCGCGGTCGTGCTGCTGACCACCGGCCTGCGCTACGGGCTCGGTACGACGACCTCGACCTCGTCAAGTGTGTAAGGCGGGGCACCGACACCGACCACCGAATACCTGCCCTGCGGCGTGCGTTCGGTGATCCGGCCGTCGGCGGAACGCTTGCCGATCGTCAACGTCACCGTCCGCGACTGCGTGAGCACCTCGTCGGGCAGCGCATCGAAAACCGTACCCTGCCAGTGATATCGGCCGTCGATCGGCTCGAGACGGCCGGACAGCCGCACCCGCACCTGGCGTTCGTCGTCTCCGATCCGGATCCGTGCACTGCCGTCGTACAGATCGTCGTCGACGCCGATGTGCGAGCTCAGATCGAAAGCCGTCGGCGCCAGCTGTCGCATCTGCACCCAGTACCACGCGTCCGCGCGGTCGGATTCGCCCCGGCTGCGCATGTCGGCGATGCGCTGGGTGCTGAACAGCACCTCGATGCGTGTGCTGCCCGTGGAATGCATGAGCTTCAGGCATTCCACGATGTAGTCGAGCCGCGCGTTGGCCACAGCGTCGGATCCGGTGACCATGAAGTAGTTGGGGGCACCGTGCACCGCCACGCCGAGGTAGGGCGCGACATTCTCACGGCCGGAACGGATTTGGTTCGTCAGAATGACCCGGACGCGGCATGTCGGCAGCATCCAGGTGTGGGTGGCCTCGTCGAACGCAGTTCCGGCGAGGTCACATTCGTCGAGGACCCCGATGTCGGTGATGCCCGCTTCGGTGAGCCGGCGCTCGGCGCGCTCCACCCCGACGACAGCCACGTCGTAGAGGGCTTCGGTCATCGCGGTATGAAGCCGGTGCGCCGCCACATCCGGCGCGAAATCGGCCCCATCAGGCCGACCTCCTCGATGAACGCGGCCAGCGGTGCAAAGCCGGAAACCTGAACCTCGTGTCGGTGCGTGCTGGTTCGTGCGAGTTTGCGCGCGCGGTCCGCGTCGAGCCCGACGCGGTAGTACGGGACTCTGTTGGTGAACAGGTAACGGAAGAAGAAGCCGCCCAACCCGTTGACGTTGGACACCCACAGTCTGGTGAGCCTGCCCATGTTGGGCGTCCGCTTGCGCAAGCCGTCGCGGGCGAACTGGATGTGCCGCGCTTCCTCGGTGACGTGAATCCGCATGAGCCGCTGCACCATTGGCTGCAGTTCATCGTCATCCATCATCTGCCGCTGCAGCGAGTCGAAGATCTCCTCGCCGATAAGTGCCGCCACCCAGAGCACGGATCCCTTGAAGCCCAACGGCAACGCGTTGATGACGACGCGCTGCCACCACCGCGGCTGCACCGGCTTCGCGCCGACGTGCTCGATCGCCTTGCCGAACATCACCATGTGACGGGTCTCGTCGCCGAGTTCGGTCAGCTCGTAGTGGGTGGCGCGCGCGGTCGGGTCCTGGTGCATGATCTTGCGCAGCAGCGCCTGATTCAGGATGTTCTCGAACCAGATGCCGGCCGAGAGCGTGTTGACGAGCTCCTGTCGCGACAGCTCGATCTGCTGCTCGCGGGTCATCTCGTCCCACATCGGGGTGTCGTACAGCGAGACGCACCTTGGCGGCAGGAAGAACTTGTCGGGATCCAGCCGGGCATCCCAGTCGATGTCGACGACGGGGGCGTAGGACTTCTTCACCGAGCCTTTGAGTAGACGCTCGGCGAACTCCTGGCGGGTTGGTGCTGGCTGCTGCCTCATCGAGGCGGTCATCCGCAACTCCTCACCTAGACGCTCTGGCTCAAAGTTACGGATGCCGGCCGAAAGATGTCAATACCCGCGGTACCGGATACTTGCGCCCGACTACTCTTCCGATGTGCGGTTGATCCACGTCATCGGTATCGGGGCCGGCGACCCCGATTACGTTACGGCGGAGGCCATCCGCGCGCTCAACGACACCCAGGTGTTCTTCGTGATGGACAAGGGCGAGGCAAAGAGCGATCTGGTGGCGCTTCGGCGACAGATCTGCGAGCGGTTCATCGACGAGCCGGGCTACCGATTCGTCGAACTGGCGGATCCACCGCGCGCCAAGGACACCGACTATCGGCAGGCCGTCACCGACTGGCACGCGGCGCGCGCCGCCGTCTGGGCCGACGCCATCGAACGCGAACTCGGGCCCGAGGGCGTCGGCGCGTTTCTGGCGTGGGGCGACCCGTCGCTGTATGACAGCACGCTGCGGATCCTCGATGCGGTCGCAGGGCACGTCGACATCGACTACGACGTGGTTCCCGGCATCACCGCGATCCAGGCATTGACGGCACGACATCGCATCCCGCTCAACGACATTGGCGAACCTGTGCTGATCACCACCGGCAGGCGGCTGGCGGCCGACGGGCTCGACGGCAGCGCGGTGGTCATGCTCGACGGCGACTGCGCGTTTCGGTCCTGCCCGCCGGAAACCCGCATCTGGTGGGGTGCCTACCTCGGCACCCCCGACGAACTACTGGTGTCGGGCAGCGTCGGCGAGGTCGGCGAACAGATCGCGAAGCTGCGGGCCGAGGCGCGCGCACGCCACGGCTGGATCATGGACACGTATTTGTTGCGAAGCCCGTAGCCCAGGCGCGGCCATGGAATGATCGGCCGCATGGCATTCCTGCTGCGCGCGGCATTGACTGGATTCGCTTTGTGGATAGTTACCTTGGTCGTATCCGGCATCGACTTCGTCGGCGGCGACACGACCTTGCAGAGGGTCGGGATCATCTTCGTCGTCGCCGTGATCTTCGGGTTGGTCAACGCGATCATCAAGCCGATCGTGCAGGTCATCTCGATCCCGCTGTACATCCTCACGCTCGGCCTGATCCACATCGTCATCAACGCGTTGATGTTGTGGCTGACCTCGTGGATCACCGAGCACACCACCCACTGGGGCCTGTACATCGAAGACTTCTGGTGGACGGCGATCTGGGCGGCGATCGTGCTGTCGATCGTCAGCTGGGCACTGTCGCTGATCGTGCGGGACACCACCCGCGTCTGACGGGGCACACTGGAAGCCATGCCCGAACTGCCCGAGGTCGAGGCCCTGGCCGACCACCTCCGTCGGCACGCCGTCGGCCTCACTGTCGGACGCGTCGACGTGTCCGCTCTGTCCGTTCTGAAGACGTTCGATCCGCCGCTCCCCGCGCTGCACGGCCAGGACGTGACCGGCGCCAACCGCTGGGGCAAATACCTCGGCATGCAGGCAGGCGGGCTGCACCTGATCACGCATCTGTCGCGGGCCGGCTGGCTGCGCTGGTCCGATCAGCTGGCGGCGGGCCCACTCAAGCCGGGCAAGGGTCCGATCGCGCTTCGGGTCCACCTCGGAACTCCCGGCGAAGCACCGGGGTTCGACCTGACCGAGGCGGGCACGCAGAAGCGGCTCGCGGTATGGCTGGTGGACGATCCCGCGAAGGTCCCCGGCATCGCTGCGCTCGGACCGGACGCGCTCGAGTTGACGGCCGAGGGCCTGGCGGACGTACTGGCCGGGCAGGGCGGCCGGATCAAGACCGTCATCACCGACCAGAAGGTGATCGCAGGCATCGGTAACGCCTACAGCGACGAGATCCTGCACGTGGCCAAGCTGTCGCCGTTCGCGACCGCGGGCAAGCTGACCGACGCGCAGTTGACCGCGCTGCACGATGCGATGATCTCGGTGCTCAACGATGCGGTGTCACGGTCGGTCGGTCAGCAGGCGGCCACGCTCAAGGGGGAGAAGCGGTCGGGGCTGCGCGTGCACGCCCGGACCGGGCTGCCGTGCCCCGTGTGCGGCGACACCGTGCGCGAAGTGTCGTTCGCCGACAAGTCCTTTCAGTACTGCGCGACGTGCCAGACCGGCGGCAAGATCCTCGCGGATCGGCGAATGTCGCGGCTGCTCAAGTAGTTCGGCAGTAGGACCGGGTCGCCGACGACAAAGCCTGTCGGTACAGCGGGTCCAGTCGACGGGCGTCTCCGACGGCATCCGTCGCCTGCGTTAGTTCAGCCGCGCACCGCGGGCTGTGTAGTGAATTCCATTGCAGCGACATCTCATCGACCATCGTCTTGTTGAAGCCGTCGATCGCCGTGCGCGACTCGGAGAGGTCAGGGGCGGCCGTCGGGGCAGTCGACGGGTCGAACTTCCACTGACCGAACAGCGTGTACTCGAGCCCCTCGGTCGCGGCGATCTGGTCGGTGAAGACCGTTCGCACGTACGCGGGGTCGATGCCGTGCGCGGTGGCATCGGCGCCGACGGTGTCCAGCACCTGGTTGGCCCTGTCGGTGTCGGTGATGGGGCCGCCGTTGATCCACTTCGACGCGGCCACCGGATCGGCGGTCGCCAACCGCTGCGCCGCGGTGTCCACGAGTCGGTACAGGGGGCCGGCCGGCTCGGCGCTCGCAGTCGTGGGCGGGCCGAGCGGGCCGACCAGCAGCGATCCGGCCACCAGCAGTAGCGCACTTCGATTGCGGGTCATGCACCCATCATGCTTAGGCTGTCCGGGTGACTCGGCAGAAGATCTTGATCACCGGCGCCAGCTCGGGACTCGGCGCGGGCATGGCCCGCCAATTCGCGGCCAAGGGCCGTGACCTCGCGCTCTGCGCCCGTCGCCTGGACCGCCTCGACGAGCTCAAGGCCGAGCTGACCGAGCGTTACCCCGGCATCACCGTGGCCGTCGCGGCACTCGACGTCAACGACCACGAGCAGGTGCCGAAGGTGTTCGCCGAGCTGGAGGACCAGCTGGGCGGCATCGACCGGATCATCGTCAACGCCGGCATCGGCAAGGGCGCGCCGCTGGGCTCCGGCAAGCTGTACGCCAACAAGCAGACCATCGAAACCAACCTGATCGCCGCGCTCGTCCAGATCGAAACCGCCATCGAGATGTTCAAGAAAACCGGCGGAGGGCATTTGGTGCTGGTCTCGTCGGTGCTCGGCAACAAGGGTGTGCCCGGCATCAAGACGGCATACGCGGCGAGCAAGGCCGGCGTGTCCTCGCTCGGTGAGTCGCTTCGCGCCGAGTATCCCAACGGGCCGATCAAGGTCACGGTGCTGGAGCCCGGCTACATCGAGTCGGAGATGACGGCGAAGTCGGCGTCGACGATGTTGATGGTCGACAACGAAACGGGTACCCGGAAGATGGTCGACGCGATCGAGCGCGAAGCCGGTCGCGCGGTGGTGCCGTTCTGGCCGTGGGCCCCCCTGGTTGCGCTGCTGAAGGTCTTGCCGCCGCGGCTGACGAAACCTTTTGCTTAGGCACTCTTCAGGTTTAAGCGGGCCGCGGTCGTGGTAGCCAATTTGCATGAACGCGAAATTCAAGAAAGCAATGACGTCCATCCTGTTCGCGGGCGCTGCGGCATCGTCTATCGCGCTCGCACCGATTGCCGCCGCTGACGATCCGCCACCACCGCCGTGCTACAACCCCGACGGCACACCGTGCACGCCCGCAGCCGGTCCCCAGGGTGCCGGTGCCGAGGTCCCGGGCGGACCCGGTGCGCAGGCTGCGCCCAATGGCGACGTTTCAGCCGGTATCCCCGGCGGGCCGTGGGCCGTGGCTGGGCCTGGCGGTGGCACCGCTTGTATTCCTGGCGGGCCGTGCCGCACGATCCCGGTCGGGTAACCAACCTGCCTCGGAGCAAACACATTTGAATGCGTGACGCGACAGCCGCGTCAGCGGTGTGTGATCTGCGCTGCTGACGCGGTTGTGCATTCGTGGTAGACCAAGATCATGATGGCGAAAATTGCGCGAATGGCTCCCGTGTTGGTCGCCGGCGCCGCAGCGGTTGCCATTGCCGTTGCCCCGGCTGCATATTCCGATCCGCCGCCCCCGCCGCCGTGTACGAATGCCGACGGCTCGCCGTGCTCGGGCATCGGCAACATCACTGCGGGTGGTGCCGACATCAACATCCCCTACGGCCCGAATGGGTCCGTCGATCGAGGCGGTGCGAGCGGCGGGATTCCTTACGGTCCTTCCGGCTCTGCCGACGGCGGCGGGGCCAGCGGTGGATTCTGGAATGGGCCGACCGGCGCGGCCGATCGCGGCGGAGCCAGCGCCTGCGTGCCCAACGTGGGTTGCCTGAGCATCCCCGCGCCGTAGTAACTCTCCGCGAAACGGAATTCCAGCCTCTTCTCGATATTTGTCTGCCGGAATTCCGTTTCGCGGGTGTTAGGCGCTGCGGCCGCGCTCCGCGCGGTAATGCCTGACCAGCGCGTCGGTCGAGCTGTCCGACTGCTTGGGCGGCGACGCGTCGCCGGTGATGACCGGCAGCAGCGCCTTCGCCTGCGTCTTGCCCAGTTCGACACCCCACTGGTCGAACGAGTCGATGCCCCAGATCACGCCCTCGGTGAAAACCTGGTGCTCGTAGAGCGCGATCAGCTGGCCGATCGTCGACGGCGTCAGCTGCGTGCCGAGGATCGACGTGGACGGCCGATTGCCCGGCATCACTTTATGTGCCACCACCTCTGGCGCGGTGCCCTCGGCGGCGATCTCCTCGGCCGTCTTGCCGAACGCCAGCACCTGGGTCTGGGCGAAGAAGTTGCTCATCAGCAGGTCGTGCATGCTGCCGGTACCGTCGGCGGTGGCCAGGTCGTCGGTGGGTTGGCTGAACCCGATGAAGTCGGCGGGGATCAGGCGTGTGCCCTGGTGCAGCAGTTGATAGAACGCATGCTGGCCGTTGGTGCCCGGTTCACCCCAGAAGATCTCGCCGGTCTCGGTGGTGACCGGTGTCCCGTCGGCTCGTACCGACTTGCCGTTCGACTCCATCGTCAACTGCTGCAGATAGGCGGCAAACCGGGCCATGTCGTTGGAGTACGGCAGCACCGCCCGCGACTGGGCCCCGAAGAAGTTGTTGTACCAGAGACCGATAAGCCCAAGCAGCACAGGCGCATTCGCCTCCAGGGGTGCAGAGCGGAAGTGCTCGTCGACGATGTGAAAGCCGGCCAGGAACTCGGCGAACCGCTCCTTGCCGATGGCCGCCATCACCGACAGACCGATCGCGGAGTCCACCGAGTAGCGGCCGCCGACCCAGTCCCAGAAGCCGAACATGTTGTCGGTGTTGATGCCGAAGTCGTCGACCAGCTTCTTGTTCGTCGACACCGCGACGAAGTGTTTGGACACCGCCGCGTCCCCGAGCGCGTCGGTGAGCCAGCGCCGTGCCGCCGTCGCATTGGTCAGCGTCTCCAGCGTCGAGAACGTCTTCGACGCGACGATGAAAAGTGTTGAGGCCGGGTCGAGTCCGGCCAGCTTCGCCACCAGGTCGGCGGGATCGACATTGGACACGAAGCGGCACGAGATGCCCGCGTCGGCGTAGTGGCGCAGCGCGTCGTACACCATTACCGGGCCGAGGTCGGAGCCTCCGATGCCGATGTTGACGACGGTCGTGATCCGCTCGCCCGTCGCCCCGGTCCATTCACCGCTGCGCAGCCGGTCGGTGAACTCGCCCATTCGGTCCAGCACCTCGTGCACGTCGGCGACGACCGCCTGCCCGTCGACGGTCAGCTCGACGCCCTTCGGCTGGCGCAATGCGGTGTGCAGCACCGCGCGGTCCTCGGAGGTGTTGATGTGCACGCCGGAGAACATGGCGTCGCGGTGCTGCTCCAGCCGCGCCGTGCGGGCTAGATCGATCAGCAGTTTCAGCGTCTCGCGGGTGATCCGGTGCTTGCTGTAGTCGATGTAGAGGTCGCCGACGGTCAGCGTCAGTTCGCTGCCGCGGTCGGGGTCCTCGTCGAAGAGCTCGCGGATGTGTTTGCCGCGAATTTGATCATGATGCCGCACCAGGGCCTGCCATGCTGAGGTAGCCGAGATGTCGGGGATCTGCTGGGTTTCAGCGGTCATTCCTCGACCCTAGTGCGGCTAATTGACCAAAGGTGTAAGAGAGAGTTATGGATACGAACGCGCTGCTGAAGTCAGTTCCCACCGGCCTGTGGATCGGCGGTGAGGAGCGCAAGGGATCGTCGACGTTCGACGTGCTTGACCCGTCCGACGACTCGGTCCTGACCTCGGTCGCCAACGCCACCGCCGAGGATGCGATCGCCGCGCTCGACGCGGCGGCAGAGGCGCAGGCAGGCTGGGCGGCCACCCCGCCGCGGGAACGCGGCGAGGTGCTGCGCGCGGTCTTCGAGAAGATCACCGAACGCGCCGAAGACATCGCCACGCTGATGACGCTGGAGATGGGCAAGGTGTTGCCCGAGAGCATGGGCGAGGTCAAGTACGGCTCGGAGTTCTTCCGCTGGTTCGCCGAGGAGGCCGTGCGCATCGACGGTCGATACACCCGAAGTCCGGCGGGCACCGGCCGCATCATCGTGACCAAGCAGCCGGTCGGGCCGTGCTACGCGATCACCCCGTGGAACTTCCCGCTGGCGATGGGCACCCGCAAGATCGGGCCTGCGGTGGCGGCGGGCTGCACGATGATCGTCAAGCCGGCCCAGGAGACGCCGCTGACGATGCTGCTGCTGGCCAAGCTGATGGGCGAGGCCGGCCTGCCCAAGGGTGTGCTGTCAGTGCTGCCCACCAAGAACCCGGGCGAAGTCACCACCGCGCTGATCGACGACGGGCGGCTGCGCAAGCTCACCTTCACCGGCTCGACGGGCGTCGGCAAGGCGCTGGCCAAGCAGGCGTCGGATGCGCTGCTGAGGCAGTCCATGGAGCTTGGCGGCAACGCGCCGTTCGTGGTGTTCGACGACGCCGACGTGGATGCGGCCGTCGACGGCGCGATCCTCGCCAAGATGCGCAACGGCGGGGAAGCCTGCACAGCGGCGAACCGCTTCCACGTTGCCAACGCCGTCCGTGAGGAGTTCACCGAGAAGCTGGTCAAGCGGATGAGCGAGTTCACGCTCGGCAAGGGCATCGACGACTCGTCGACGCTTGGCCCGCTGATCAACGCCAAGCAGGTCGCCACCGTCTCCGACCTGGTGTCCGACGCGGTTTCGCGGGGCGCGACGGTCGCTGTCGGCGGGGTCGCGCCGGGTGGTCCCGGCAATTTCTATCCCGCGACGGTGCTGGCCGACGTGCCCGCCGACGCCCGAATCCTCAAGGAGGAGGTCTTCGGCCCGGTGGCCCCGATCACCGGCTTCGACACCGAAGAGGAGGGCTTGGCCGCCGCCAACGACACCGAGTTCGGGCTGGCCGCCTACATCTACACCCGCGACCTCGATCGGGCGCTCCGGGTGGCCGAGGGCCTCGAATCCGGCATGGTCGGCGTCAACCGCGGGGTGATCTCCGATCCGGCGGCGCCATTCGGCGGCGTGAAGGAATCCGGCTTCGGCCGCGAAGGCGGCAGCGAGGGCATCGAGGAGTACCTCGAGACGAAGTACATAGCGCTCACCAAGTAGCGCGAGCAGTCGCAAAAGCTCCCCGGCACTCGGCGTGTCGGGGAGTTTTGCGTCTGCTCGCGCAGAAAGATTCCACTGGTGAGTGGCCAGCGATGGGTCGCGCCGCCCGAGCGCGCCGTCGACCGGGGTGCGCCAAGGGCGTCTGCTCGACCCCGGCGTGGCTTGGGCGGTTCAGCCGGCATCCCCGCGCTGGACGGCATTCGCGCGCTTGCGGTCGCGCTGGTGCTCGCCGATCACGGCGGAATCCCTTATGTCCCAGGCGGTTTCATCGGCGTCGACGTGTTCTTCGTGCTGAGCGGCTTTCTGATCACCTCGCTGCTGCTCGACGAACTCGGCCGAAGCGGCGGCATAGACCTGCCCGGCTTCTGGGTCCGGCGCGCCCGACGGCTGCTGCCCGCGCTGATCGTCATGGTGTTGGCGGTCGTCGTGCTGCGGGAGCTGTTTCCGTCCGAGGCCGTCGCCGATGTGCGCGACGACGCCGTCGCCGCGTTCTTCTGGGCCGCCAACTGGATCTTCGTCTTCCGCCACACCGACTACTTCACCCAGGGCGACCCGCCGTCGCCGCTGCAGCACACCTGGTCGCTGGCGGTCGAGGAGCAGTACTACGTGGTGTGGCCGCTGGTGCTGGTGGCCGTCGCGATCGGTCTGGCCTGGCTGGTCAGGCACCGATCCGAGCGGCCGACGCTGCGCACGGTCCGGTTCGTGGTCTTCGGGCTGGCCACCGCGGGAGCAGCGGCCTCGGCGATTGCGGCGTGCCTGCTGGTGTCGGACACGTCGCTGAACCGCGTCTACTTCGGCACCGACACCCGCGTGCAGGCACTGCTGGTCGGCGCTGCGGCGGCGGCGCTGGTGGTCAGGGACTGGTCGTCGCTGGCCAGGTACGGCGCGCAGTCCCGGTCACGGTGGGGCGGCTGGATCGCACAGCTGCTCCCGCTGATCGGCATGACGATGCTCGGCGTCGTGGCGCACTTCGCGACCGGCGATGCGCCGGAGTTTCGCCGCGGGTTGCTGATCGTGGTCGCGGTCGCGGCCGTCTTCGTCGTCGCCCCGGTGGCGATGGAGCAGCGCGGGCTCGTCGCCCGGGTGCTGGCCTTCCCGCCGCTGGTGTGGCTCGGCGTGATCTCCTACGGCGTCTACCTCTGGCACTGGCCCGTCTTCCTAGCGCTCAACGGTGAACGCACTGGGCTAACGGGCATGTCGCTCTTCGCAATTCGCGCCACCGCGACGGTAACGCTGGCCACGGTGTCGTGGTGGCTGATCGAACAGCCCATCCGGCGATGGCGGCCCGTGCACGTCCCGCAGTTGCGGCTCGCTGCCGCGACGCTGGCGACCGCGGCCGTCGCCACGATGGTCGTCGTCCCCGTCGGCATCAACTCGGGTTCCGATCCCCGTCAGGGCGGCCCCGACATGCTCGCCGCCGCCGTGCACCCCGAGGTGCCGGTGGAGGTCGGGGGGAGCGCTGCGCTGGCTCCAGGGACGCGCACAGTCGCCGTATTCGGCGACTCGATGGCGTGGACCATGATGCGGTATCTGCCGCCGACCCCCGGCTTCAAGTTCATCGACTTCACCACCATCGGCTGTGGCATCGCGCGCGGCGGGCCGTACCGGTCGACGGGCGAGACCCTGACGCAGAAGCCCGAATGCGAGACCTGGCCCGCCAGGTGGGCCCAGCGGATCAGCCACGCCAAGCCCGACGTGGTGCTGCTGATCGTCGGCCGCTGGGAGACCGTCGACCGGGTCAACGAAGGGCACTGGACGCACGTCGGTAATCCGTCCTTCGACGGGTATCTCGGCGGCGAGCTGAGGCGGGCGCTGGACATCCTGGGGTCGACGGGCGCGCGCGTGGTGGTGACGACGGCGCCGTACAACCGGCGCGGCGAGCAGGCCGACGGGTCGCTGTATCCGGAGGATGAGCCCGATCGCGTCGACGCCTGGAACACGTTGTTGCGACGCGTCGTCGGCCAACGAAAGAACGCGACGGTGCTCGACCTCAACGGGAAGCTGTGTCCCGACGGGGATTACACGAACAAGATCGACGGCATCAAGATGCGCATGGACGGTCTGCACCCCACGCCGGACGCGGTGAAGTGGCTGACGCCCTGGCTCGAGGACGCCTTGCGCAAGTAGCGATTTCGGCGTGATTTCCGTCGCTGCGCGACAGTTATCACGCCGAAATCGCGAAAGCTCAGTGGCCGAGGCGGCCGCGGCCAAGGCGAAGCAGCAGCATCGCGAGGTCTTTGCCCTCGGGGCCCAGCTCGCTGTAGCGCTCGATGACCTTCATCTCGCGGCTGTGCACCAGCCGGGTGCCGCCGGACGCCATCCTGGCCTTGCCGATCAGCTTGGATACCTCGGTGCGGCGCTGGACTGCGGCCAGGATCTCGGCGTCGAGCCGGTCGATCTCCATCCGCAGATCATCGATGTCGGGCACTGGTTCCGTTTCGATAGACACTGTGGGCTCCTCATTGTGTGGGGGTTCTGGTCTCATCCGGTTTCGGGCCTCACACAAGAGACGAGCCCCGGATCCGGAAGCGGACCGCGGGGCTCTTGGAAGCAGCTAGACCACGGGCACCGCTGGCCGGTACCCGTAGAAAAATCGATGCTGCCTGTTGAGCACCGAACAAGTGTGCCATCTAGGCCGCCGCCAGCGCAAAGAATGTCCCATCTCAGCGGTAAGTTGGGACCGACATGAGTGTGCACGTAACCGACTCGCCGGCCGACCAGCTTCTCGAAGGCCTCAACCCTCAGCAGCGCCAGGCGGTGCTGCATGAGGGCTCTCCGCTGCTCATCGTCGCGGGCGCCGGATCGGGCAAGACCGCGGTGCTGACCCGTCGGATCGCCTACCTGCTGGCCGCCCGCGACGTCGGCGTCGGGCAGGTGCTTGCCATCACGTTCACCAACAAGGCGGCCGCCGAGATGCGCGAGCGGGTGGTGGCGCTGGTGGGCCCGCGCGCACGGGCGATGTGGGTGTCGACGTTCCACTCCACCTGCGTGCGCATCCTGCGCAACCAGGCGTCGTTGCTGCCGGGTCTGAACTCGAACTTCTCGATCTATGACGCCGACGACTCGCGTCGCCTGCTGCTGATGATCGGCAAGGACATGGGCCTGGACACCAAGCGGTACTCACCGCGGTTGTTGGCCAACGGGATCTCGAATCTCAAGAACGAACTGATCGGTCCCGAGCAGGCCGCGGCCGAGGCGTCGGAGGCGGAGGAGGAGCTGGCCCGCATCGTCGCCGAGGTGTTCGGCGAGTATCAGCGGCGGCTGCGCGCGGCCAACGCGCTGGACTTCGACGACCTCATCGGCGAGACAGTCGCTGTGCTGCAAGCCTTTCCGCAGATCGCCCAGTACTATCGCCGGCGCTTCCGGTACATCCTCGTCGACGAGTACCAGGACACCAACCACGCCCAGTACGTGCTGGTGCGGGAGCTCGTCGGCACCGAGACCACCGTTGACGGGATCGCGCCTGCCGAGCTGTGTGTTGTCGGCGACGCGGACCAGTCGATCTACGCGTTCCGCGGGGCGACCATCCGCAACATCGAGGACTTCGAGCGCGACTTCCCCAATGCCACAACGATTCTGCTCGAGCAGAACTACCGCTCGACCCAGAACATCCTGTCGGCGGCCAACTCCGTCATATCGCGCAACGCCGGCCGCCGCGAGAAGCGGCTGTGGACCGACGCGGGCGAGGGCGAACTCATCGTCGGCTACGTCGCCGACAACGAACACGACGAGGCCCGATTCGTCGCCGAGGAGATCGATGCGCTCGCCGACCGCGGCGAGATCACCTACAACGACGTCGCGGTGTTCTACCGCACCAACAACTCGTCACGAGCCCTCGAAGAGGTGTTCATCCGCGCCGGTATCCCGTACAAAGTCGTTGGCGGCGTTAGGTTTTACGAGCGCAGGGAGATTCGCGACATCGTCGCCTACCTGAGGGTGCTGGACAACCCAGGCGATTCGGTGAGCATGCGGCGCATCCTGAACACCCCGCGGCGCGGAATCGGCGACCGGGCCGAGGCATGCGTCGCCGTCTACGCCGAGAACACCGGCGCCAGCTTCAACGACGCTCTGCAGGCCGCTGCCGACGGCAAGGTGCCGATGCTGAACACCCGCGCGGAGAAGTGCATCGCAGGCTTCGTCGAGATGCTCGACGAACTGCGCGGGCGTCTCGACGGTGAACTCGGCGAGCTGGTCGAGGCGGTGCTTGACCGAACCGGCTACCGAACCGAGCTGGAGTCGTCCAGCGACCCGCAGGATCTGGCGCGACTCGACAACTTGAACGAATTGGTCAGCGTCGCACATGAATTCAGCACCGACTTGGCCAACGCCGAAGCACTCGGAACCGACCTGGACGACGAAGACGTGCCCGAAACGGGCGTACTCGCGTCGTTCCTCGAGCGGGTGTCTCTGGTTGCCGACGCCGACGAGCTTCCCGAGCATGGGGCCGGTGTCGTGACGTTGATGACGCTGCACACCGCCAAGGGGCTGGAGTTCCCGGTGGTTTTCGTGACCGGCTGGGAGGACGGCATGTTCCCGCACATGCGGGCGCTGGGCGATCCCACCGAGCTCTCAGAGGAACGGCGGCTGGCCTACGTCGGGATAACCCGTGCGCGCCAACGGCTTTATTTGAGCCGAGCCAAGGTTCGCTCGTCGTGGGGTCAGCCGATGCTCAACCCCGAGTCCCGATTCCTCCGCGAAATCCCGCAGGAGCTCATCGACTGGCGGCGCATCGACCCGGCGCCGTCGCTGTCGGCCCCCGTCAGCGGTGCGGGCCGCTTCGGTACGCCGCGGCCGTCACCGTCGCGGGTTGCGGCGGGCAAGCGCCCGTTGCTGGTGCTGGAGGCGGGGGACCGGGTCAGCCACGACAAGTACGGCCTCGGCCGCGTCGAGGAAGTATCGGGTATGGGCGAATCGGCCATGTCGCTCATCGACTTTGGCAGTGCCGGGCGAGTGAAGCTGATGCACAACCACGCGCCCGTGCAGAAGCTCTAGCCCGAGCACCGAAGGGAGCGCCCATGCATGTCTTCGAATCGGTCGAACAGGCGCTGGCGTCCCAGGTGCCCTTCGGTGACGACGTCGCGATCCTCGACGGCAGGCGCGACCGTCTCATCGCCCAACTCGAAGAGCTGACATCCGAAATGCCCGAGGCGGAACGGCTCGTTGCGGCCGTCGGGTGCCGTTCCGACGGCGACCATCGGCGGCTATTCACGGAGACGACCCTGAGATCGGCCATTGGCCATGCCCACAGGCAGCTTGTCCTTGGCGCCCCGCGGCGGCCCCAGCTGCTACGGCTCACCGACTGCGCTGCCGTATTCGCGGCGGCGGCCCGCTTCGTGGAGTGCGGCGGCACCGATACGCCGCTGCAGGACGGCTCGCTCGTGCCGCTGGGCCCGGAACCGTTCCACGGCTGGATCTGGCGCGACGAGCACCCCGACGACCCGTACGGCAGGGTCTTCCGGGAACTGATCAGGCAGCGCTATCGAATGTTGCCCAGTACGCCCGCCCGCGAGGGGGTCGACATGCTCGCGAGGGGCGCGGAGTTGCTCGGCGAACTGCTGCCGATGGTGGCGCGCAGCGCACTTCATCACGCCAACACAATCGCGTGCGTCCCGGCGGACAAGGCCTTCTTCGGGTCGAGCTCCCGCCCCGATCTCGGTGGGACCTTCTTCCTCCGGGAAACGCTCGGCAGCCCGTGGTGGGTTGCCGAGCACATGCTCCACGAGTCGACCCACCTGAAGCTCTACGACCTGCTCGGCGCGGAAACCCTCATGCAGGCAGACGGCGGGCGGGTCGAGCGTCCCGTGCTGACTCCGTGGAACCCGTCCATGCTCTCCGGCGCGAACCGGTGGCATGCCTGGCGGGTGCTCGCGGCATTCCACGTCTATCTGCACCTGGCGCTGCTGGCCTCGGTGGCCGAGCGGCGGGCAACCGAGTTGGCGGCCACATACGGTCCGTTGGAGGACATGGTCGACAGCCGCCGCGCGCTGGACCGGTGCGGGTACCTGGGCCGCCAGTTGCGCGCGCATCCGCAGTGCTGGGAGGCGCTCGGGGTGCCCGGTCAGGAGCTGGCGGCCTGGCTGCAGTCGCTCCTCGACATCCTCGACCAGGATCCGGCTCCTGACGGCGCCGTCGTCAACCTGTACCTGGATCGCTACCATCGCGAGACCGAACGCGTGGAGCAGATGCTCGCCGATCCCGTGTCGCAGACGCGATCGTTGCGCCGCGGGCTGATCGGCCTTGCGCGCAAGGACGTCGAGAGTACGCGCGCCATCCTGGGCGACCTGAAAGCCGACCTCGCGCTGGCGACGTTGAACACCGCCGTCGCAGGCTTCGTCGACGATGAACTCGCCGACGGCTATCCCCAGATTCGTCGGACCGTCGAGACGTGTCTGCGCGAGGCATCGCAGGACGGCTACCGGATGAGCGAGTCCGGCGCCCAGGACGCGATGGTCGGCGAATTGGTCGAGAACGCGAGCGATGAACTGTACGCGCTTTCGGCACGCATCCCGGAGCCGGTGATTCACGCCAAGCGGCGAGCTGTCGCCGAGCGCTTTCCCAGGGCGTGCCCGGATGACGTGGGCCGGTTGCTCGCAGTGCAGGCCGCGCATTTGCCAACCGGCGCAAGGATTCTCGAGATCGGCGCCGGCGTCGGTGTCATGACGGCATGGCTGGTCGCCGGCCTCGGATCGCGCGGCGATGTGCATATCGTGGCGATCGAGACCGACGAGACCCTCAGCGCCTCCGCGCGCACTTATCGCTGGCCGCCCTTCGTGCGGCTGGAGACGCGCGACGCCGCGACGGCGCTGGCCGACGGCAAGGGCGGCTTCGATCTCGTCTTCGCCGACGCATCCGCCTGGACGGCCGACGACGTCAACGCGATCGTGGGCGCGTCATCACCCGGTGCCATGCTCGTTCTGGCGTATAACCCCGCGAAGACCACGGCGGCGGGACCTGACGGCACATCCCTGGGAGCACGGCGACGAACCGTGCTCGGTCACGATGACCTCGTGCCGACCGATATCGACGTGCCCAGCGGACTGTTGATCGCCACCAAGCGGGCGTTATGAGCTCGGCGAGAAATCAATCCGGATGTAATCGCTGACCGGTCGGAAGCCGATGCGTCGATACGCCGCATTGGACGCCGGATTGTCGGGATCGGTGAACAAGACCACCTCCGTCGCGGCCGCTCGGAGTGCCCAGGCCGCTGCGGCGGCCGTCACCGCCGAGCCGTACCCGTGTCCGCGCGTCTCGGGCGGGATGTATACGGGTCCGATCCGGGAAACTCCCACTATGGGAAGGCGCACCCCCGCCAGGCCCACCGGCTCACCCGCCACAGTCCACAGCAGAAACTCGTCCGGCGACTCCTTGGCCGTGCGCACGTGCCGAGGATCGACTGCAGAGGCCACCGGCATGCCCAGTGCTTCGGCGCGAAACCCGTCGAGCCAGTCGCTGATTAGCCCTTCGTCGGCTGGTTCGGCTGGCCGCGCATCACCCGCCACCTCCGCTGGCGAGTACAGCTCGCCAAGCCGGTGCAGCCGCTGCCGCGTCCGTACCGCTCCGACTGCCCCGGTGGCCGCCCGCCACATGCCTGCGAAATTCGTGGCGATGTCCTGCGGGCCACTCACGCCGTTGAGATGTGGTCGCATAGGGGCGATTTCGTCGATCACACTGCCGGTAGCCGACTCCGGCAGGCCGCCGCACATCAACGGGGAGTGCAACGTCTGGAACGCCGCACCGACCGGGTTGCCTGCGTTTCGAACCGTAATCAGCAGCGGCGCGGGGTTGCGGTCGACCAGTCGGCTGCACAGGACCATCAGTTCCACCGTCGCCGTCACCGGGTCGGCTTCGTAGATGCCAAGAGCCGCACCGCGGAAGTCGGCCACGCTCTGGTGTAGCCGAACTTCCATGAACCGCTCCCGTCTCGCCGCCGGTCCGGTTGGTGAAAAGCCTATCGACGCGACGAGCACAATCCTCTGTATTTAATGCGCATTTGCTGAGACATCATCCGATGACAAGAAACAGGTAGTACGAATTGCGCTGAAGCGTCAATTTGTCCTTGCTGGCGGTGTTACTGTCCGGCCACATTGGAAGTCCATGTGCGGACTTTGTCCAAGTCCGGGGGACTTCTCCGTGTGACAGGAGTTCGCGATGTTAACTATCCGGGACCATGGAGTCGACGACTACGCCGAGCTTGCCGATATGGATGCCAGCGATGTCGGTGTGCTGACGCCGGACGACAGATACTGCATCCACGAACTAGGCGATTACCTCGTCTCGGTCGACGGCTGGCAGCGCTTCGCAATCTGGTTGCTGCACAAACACTTTGTGCCCGAGCCTGGCGAGGTGTTCGTCGAGCGTGCCATCAGCAGACCGCCGCAGACGCACACCACGCTCATCGACAGGGCCGCGTTCTCCGAAACCGGATTGCGTGCCACCGCGGTTCGATTCGACAAGAAGGCCTCCGCGGGGTTGGGCCTGGTCGGTATGGAATTCGCCGGACCAGCGGATTTCGGGCCTGCTGCGCCGATCGGCCCCGATGACGAGGCGGTGCTCGCCGGCCTGGCGCAGCGATTGCGCTCGCACGGCAAGATCGACAGGTTCGGAGTGCGGCTGATCCGCAATCAGCTGGGAATATCCGTAGACCAAGAGCTGATGGAAAGCTGCGACAAGCCGCGTCGCGCACTCCACTGCGCCGTCATCGACACCGCCGAGCGCCCATCGGACAACGCAGTCGAAACAACATGGCGCGTAACGCCAGCCGACGGAGACGGACCTGCCGCGAGCACCTTCTGCGGCAGCGTTCACTGCTATCACTCGTGCTACCACTACTGAGTCGGACACCAACGGCGCCAACGAAATCCACGTTCTGCAGACGTCTACTCGCACTTTCTCTGCAAAACGTGGATTTGGCGTAAGACTGCGCCACTAGCGGGTTCTGGCCTTCGCCCACCGCGCGGTGGACGGCAGCAGCGCCAGCAGAATCGTCAACACCGGAAGCGCGGGGATCGCGTACACCACGGGCGCCAGCTTGGCGCCGGCCACGAACAGGCTCGCGAAGATCATCAGCCCGATCACCGACCCGATCACGATGAGCAGCCGTGCCGGTCGGCGGCGCAGCAGCAGCGCGATCAAGCCGCCGATGAGAGCCCCCGCGGAGACCACTGTCAGAAAGCCGACGGCCACGCAGAACAGCCGATCCGAGGCCCACCAGCCGGTGATCAAATCGGTGGCGATGACGCCGGTGGCCCATCCGCTGAGGATCGCCGACACCGCGGTCGCGGCCGCCGACTTCGGGGTGGGCGCACTGTGCCCCCTGATCGTCACCGGCCTCGCGCGGGGGATGTAACTGGTCTGCTGCTCGGGGTGACGGACGTCTATGTGAGTGGTGCGCGGCTCCTCGAGCGCGGGCATCGATCCGGTGGGGTGCCGTCGAATGATGCTGGTCTTGGGCGCAGAAAGTCGATCGGAAGAGGGAGACGAATCGTCATCGGACGTAGCGGAAAGGTCCGGGTCACTCACACTTACGGAGCGTACGTGCCGGGGCTCAGTCCCCGTTTCGCCAGCCACGGAACCGGGTCGATGCGGTCGGTGCCGTTCAACAGGACTTCGAAGTGGCAGTGCGGCCCGGTCGAGTTGCCACGGTTGCCAATGGTCGCGATCTGGTCGCCGGCCCACACCCGCTGCCCGACCGAGACGGTCCATGTGTTGACGTGGCCGTAGAGCGTGACGGTGCCGTCGGCGTGGCGGAGCTTGACCCATGCGCCGAAGCCGGCAGTCGGGCCCGCGTCGATCACCACACCGTCGGCGACGGCGACGATCGGCGTGCCGATCGCGTTGGCGATGTCGATGCCGCCGTGCAAGGCGCCCCACCGGTATCCGAAGCCCGAGGTGAACACGCCTTTGGTCGGCATCACGAACAGCGGCCGCTGCAGTCGGGCTTCTCGCTCGGCCCGTTCCTGCGCGAAGGCGGCGGCCTTGGTGATCTCCTCGGCGTGCGCCGCGTTGTCCTCGACCGAGGCGACCGTGACCACCTGCATGCCGTCGGTGGAACCGGAGACCGCGCCGCCGGCGATTGCCGACTGATCAGCGGCCAGCACGGTGTCGCTGCTCGTGGTGTCTGCGTGGCTGATCATCGTGTGCGCGCCCGCGGCGGTTGCGCCCGCGGCCATCGCCGCGATCATCAGCCGGCCCTTGACCGCGCTGGCGGTCTCCTTGCGGTGCTGGGCCGCGCGACGGGCGCTGATGTCGATGATGTCGGTCGCCGCGGACGCCGTTACTGACGTCGGTCTTGCTGTCGCGGTAGGCGTGCGCCGAGCGACGCTCTTCACGTGGCTCGGGCCGGAACTCGGACGGCACCACGAGGCGCAACGGGATCAGATCGTCGGATTCCGCCATGTCGTCGAGTTCGGGCGCATGGATGACCTGGGACTCCCGGTCAAACGCGGAATTGTCGCGAAACTCCAGGTCAGCTAGCTTGCCGAACTCATTGAAAGGAATGATGTCGGTGATCGCAGTGGCCTCGGGATCGAGCCACCGGTTGCGAGCGTTCGTCGTGCCTCCGTCGGGAGAACTGAACGAACGATGCCCCGTCAACCTGAAATATCCTTCTAGTCGTGACCAGAACGTTATCTAGACCGATAGACGTTAACCAAATCCCAATGATCGTGGCAACCCGAGAGACTATTCCGCCGAGGATTGTGACTTGTATCACTGTCGCGTTCACCGGGCGGTGAGATCTGCCACATGAGTGGTAGGCGGTGCCGTAGGTCTCCGCACGTGTCGATAAAGTTCCCCCGAGCCCGTCGGGTGCAAAGACCTCTAACAGACAGCGAGCTGATGGATCTTTTCGAGTACCAGGCGAAGGAGCTGTTCGCCAAGCACAACGTTCCGACCACCCCTGGCCGAGTGACCACCACCGCCGAGGACGCGAAGGCGATCGCCGAGGAAATCGGCAAGCCCGTCATGGTGAAGGCTCAGGTCAAGGTCGGCGGCCGCGGTAAGGCCGGCGGCGTGAAGTACGCGGCCACCCCCGACGACGCGTTCACCCACGCACAGAACATCCTCGGCCTCGACATCAAGGGCCACATCGTCAAGAAGCTGCTGGTCGCCGAGGCCAGCGACATCGCAGAGGAGTACTACATCTCCTTCCTGCTCGATCGCGCCAACCGGACCTACCTGGCGATGTGCTCGGTCGAGGGCGGCATGGAGATCGAAGAGGTCGCCGCGACCAAGCCGGAGCGGCTGGCCAAGGTGCCCGTCGATGCCGTCAAGGGCGTCGACGAGGCGTTCGCCCGCTCGATCGCCGAGAAGGGTCATCTGCCCGCCGAGGTGCTCGACTCCGCCGCGGTGACCATCGCCAAGCTGTGGGAGGTCTTCACCAAGGAGGACGCCACGCTGGTCGAGGTCAACCCGCTGGTGCGCACACCCGACGACCAGATCCTCGCGCTCGACGGCAAGGTCACACTCGACGCCAACGCCGACTTCCGGCATCCCGACCACGCGGAGTTCGAAGACCGCGACGCCACAGATCCGTTGGAGCTCAAGGCCAAAGAGCACGACCTCAACTACGTCAAGCTCGACGGCGAGGTCGGCATCATCGGCAACGGTGCGGGCCTGGTGATGTCGACGCTGGACGTGACGGCGTACGCGGGCGAGAAGTACGGCGGTGTGAAGCCTGCCAACTTCCTCGACATCGGCGGCGGCGCGTCGGCGGAGGTGATGGCCGCCGGTCTGGACGTCATCCTGCACGACCCGCAGGTCAAGAGCGTGTTCGTCAACGTGTTCGGCGGCATCACCGCGTGCGACGCGGTGGCCAACGGCATCGTCAACGCGCTGAAGATCCTCGGTGACGAGGCGAACAAGCCGCTGGTCGTCCGGCTCGACGGCAACAACGTCGAGGAGGGCCGTCGCATTCTGGCCGAGGCCAACCACCCGCTCGTGACCGAGGTGGGCACGATGGACGAAGCCGCCGACAAAGCCGCCGAGCTGGCGAGCAAGTAAAGACCTCTAAGGAGCAATGGCCCATGTCTATTTTCCTGAACGCGGATTCCAAGGTCATCGTCCAGGGCATCACCGGCGGCGAGGGCACCAAGCACACCGCGCTCATGCTCAAGGCGGGCACCCAGCTGGTCGGCGGCGTCAACGCGCGCAAGGCCGGAACTACGGTGTCGCACAAGGACAAAGACGGCAATGACGTCGAGCTGCCGGTGTTCGGCACCGTCGAAGAGGCGATCAAGGAGACGGGCGCCGACGTGTCCGTGGTCTTCGTGCCGCCGAAATTCGCGAAGGACGCGATCATCGAGGCCATCGACGCGGAGATTCCGCTGCTCGTGGTGATCACCGAGGGAATTCCGGTGCAGGACAGCGCATATGCGTGGGCCTACAACGTCGACAAGGGCCAGAAAACCCGCATCATCGGCCCGAACTGCCCGGGCATCATCACGCCCGGTGAGGCGTTGGCAGGCATCACGCCTGCCAACATCACCGGCCCCGGCCCGGTCGGCCTGGTGTCCAAGTCCGGCACGCTGACCTATCAGATGATGTTCGAGTTGCGCGACTTCGGCTTCTCGACGGCCATCGGCATCGGCGGCGACCCGATCATCGGCACCACCCACATCGACGCGATCGAGGCGTTCGAGAAGGATCCCGACACCAAGGTCATCGTGATGATCGGTGAGATCGGTGGCGACGCCGAGGAGCGGGCTGCCGACTACATCAAGGCCAACGTCTCCAAGCCGGTCGTCGGCTACGTCGCGGGCTTCACCGCGCCGGAGGGCAAGACGATGGGTCACGCCGGCGCCATCGTGTCGGGTTCGTCGGGCACCGCGGCCGCCAAGAAGGAGGCGCTGGAGGCCGCAGGCGTCAAGGTCGGCAAGACCCCGTCGGAGACCGCGGGCCTGGCCCGCGACATCCTGCAGAGCCTCTAAACCGCGGTGTGACGGGCGCCGCAAGATTAGGAACACGTTCCAGTTTTCAGTTAGCCTGACGAATTAACAGTCGTCAGGAGGTCCGTAGTGGTTGATCCTCGCACCCCTGTCATCGTCGGCGTCGGCCAGTTCACCGAGAACATCGACAACCCCGGTTACCGGGGCATGTCGGCGGTCGACCTCGCGACCGAGGCGGCCCGCGCGGCGTTGACCGATACGGGGGCCGGCGTCGACGCCGTCGCCAACGCCATCGACGCGGTCGTCGGCCTGCGGCAGTTCGAGATCTCCGGGCCGATGCCTGCCAAGCTCGGCAAGTCGAACAACTACCCGCGGTCGGTGATGCAACGGCTCGGTGCGCAACCGGCGCGTTCGGTGCTGGAACCCGTTGGCGGACAAGGCCCGCAGAAGCTGGTCACCGAGTTCGGTAGCGCGATCGCCAACGGCGAGGCCGATGTCGTGATGCTCATCGGCTCGGAGCCGGGGTCGACGGCCAGGTACTTCGCGAAGCGCGACGACAAGCCCGATTTCACCGAACACATCGACGGGCAGCTCGAGGATCGCGGTCACCAGATCCAGCAGTACATCAGCGAGTACACCGCCAAGCACGGGCTGACCGGTGCGGCGGTGCAGTACGGACTGCTGGACAACGCGCGCCGCGGCCGGCTCGGACTGAGCGTCGCCGACTACCGCAGGCAGATGGCCGAGCTGTTCGCGCCGCTGTCGAAAGTCGCTGCCAAGAACCCGTTTTCGTCGTCGCCGGTCGAGCGCTCCGTCGAGGAGATCGTCGCCGTCACCGATGACAACCGGATGATCTGTGACCCCTACCCGCGGCTGCTGGTCGCGCGCGACCAGGTCAACCAGGGCGCCGCGGCCGTGATGATGTCGGTGGGCGCCGCGCGTCGCCTCGGTGTGCCCGAGGAGAAATGGGTGTACGTGCACGGCCACTCCGACATGGTCGAGCAGGGCCTGCTGGACCGCGTCGACCTGGGTGCCAGCCCCGCGACGGTCCACGCCTTTAAGGAAGCGCTACGCGTCGCACAAGTCGGCGTCGACGACATCGCCACCTTCGATCTCTACAGTTGCTTCCCGTTCCCCGTGTTCGTCGCGTGCGAAGCACTTGGGATCAACGGCGACGACCCGCGTGGGCTCACGCTCACAGGCGGGTTGCCCTACTTCGGCGGACCCGGCAACAGCTATTCTCTGCACGCCATTGCCGAGACGGTGGCCGAGATGCGTGACAAGCCGGGCAGATTCGGCTTGGTCGGCGCCAACGGCGGAACGATGAGCAAGTATTCGGTTGGTATCTACTCGACCCTGCCGGTCGATTGGCGGGCTGACCGCAGTAAGGCGCTGAGCGACGAGGTCGCCGCGCTGCCAACGGTTTCCGTGACGGAAACTGCTGACGGCCCCGCGACGGTCGAGACTTACTCTGTGCACTACGACTGGCCGGTGCGCACCGGGGTCATCATCGGCAGGCTCGACGCCGACGGCTCCCGGTTCATGGCGCTGACGGAAGACGAGGACCTCGTCGGCTTGATGTCCGACGGCGATCCGCTCGGTGCGCACATCGTCGTGACGTCTACCGAGCACGGCAACCGCGCGCGCCTGGCCTAGTCCCACGCAAGCAGTCGAAGGTCAATCGACCGTCGCGGGGCCCGCGTCACTGTGAGCGACGTTTGGCCACGCGTCCCCTGGACTCGACGCGACTCCGCTGGTTCTCCCGCCTGCGGCGAGCGTCGGCAGGTGAGTCGACGAACACCCGGGCGAAGATCGGGCTGATGGAAGCCATGGTCTTCCCTTTCGAATCAGAAGCTCGGTCGAGTACGACTCTCGCCGCAGGCCCCGGGCAAGGCACGCGTAGTCCACTACGCGAATACGTGAAGGCCCTCTACCTCAACACGGGAGATTCATGTACCATGCGGTACATGATTACCGATAGCGCCATCGAAATCGACGCACCGGCTGCGCTGGTGTGGGATGTCTTCTCCGACGTGGAGCGCTGGCCGGACTGGACCGCCTCGGTCACCCGTCTGACCGCCCTCGACGGGCCGGGGCTTGCGGTCGGGAAGCGGTTCGAGATCAAACAGCCCCGCCTGCCCAAGCTGGTCTGGGAGGTGACCAGGGTCGACGAGGGCGGCTCATGGACGTGGGAGCAGCGCTCGCCCGGCGGCCGGACCATCGCCGTCCACGAGGTCGTCGGGCAGCCCGGCGGACGCACGCTGGTCCGTCAGCAGCTCGACCAGCACGGCCCGATCGGCGGGCTCGTCGCGCGCCTGATGCGCGGCACCACCAAGCGCTACCTCGAGCTCGAGGCGCAGGGCCTGAAGGCGCGCAGCGAGCAACTACGTGGCTCGACCACCTGACGTCGAGCGGCGCCGACAGCTGCTCGACGCGCTCATCGACGCTTTCGCCGACGGCGGCATCGGTGACCGCTCGCTGCGCGATGTGGCCGAAGTCGTCGGAACAAGCCACCGAATGCTGTTGCACCACTTCGGATCTCGGGACGAGCTGCTACTGGCGATCGTCGACGAGGTCGAACGTCGCCAGATGACCGTGCTGCCCGACGCCCCCACCGAGCCTGCGGCCGCGATGGCCGCCATGTGGGCCGACGTCCGCAGGCCCGAGCTCCGGCCGCTGGAACGTCTCTTCTTCGAGTGCTACGCCCGCGGAGCGCAGGGGGAGAAGCCGTTCGCCGGCATGCTGCCCGGTGCCGTCGACAACTGGCTGGTCGAGGTGGACGTGAATTCCGGCCAAAGCGCCGATCCCGCACTCGTGCGCCTCGGGCTTGCGGTGACGCGGGGTCTGCTGCTCGATCTGGTCGCCACGGACGACGACGAGGGTGTCGACGCCGCCGCCCAGGCGTTCATCGGGCTGCTGCGTCGGGCGTCGGGTCAGACCAGCGCGGCCAGCTTGCCCGCGAGGCGCTCGACGTAAGCGGCGACTTCGTCTTCGGACTTGTCGGGTAGACCGAACAGGACCTCGGTGACGCCGATCTCCTGCCAGTGGGCGAGTTTCTCGGGGTCGGGCTTGAAGTCGAGGGCCACGATCTGCGGCGCGGCCTCGCGCCCGGCTTCCGCCCAGGTGTCCTGCAGCAGCTTCACCGGCTCGTCGATGTTGAAGTCGCGCGGCGTCGTGATCCAGCCATCGGCCGACTTCGCGATCCATTTGAAGTTCTTCTCGGTGCCCGCCGCACCGACCAGCACCGGGATGTGAGCCTGCACCGGCTTGGGCCATGCCCACGACGGCCCGAACTTCACGAACTCACCGTCGTATTCGGCTTCTTCCTCGGTCCACAGTGCGCGCATCGCCTCGATGTATTCGCGGAGCATCGTGCGCCGGCGCCCGGGCGGCACGTTGTGGTCAGCGAGTTCGTCTGTGTTCCAGCCGAATCCGACGCCCAGGCTGACGCGTCCGCCGGAGAGATGATCGAGAGTGGCGATCGACTTGGCCAGGGTGATGGGGTCGTGTTCGACGGGCAGTGCCACCGCCGTCGACAACCGCACCCGTGAGGTCACCGCACACGCAGCGCCAAGCGAGACCCAGGGGTCCAGCGTGCGCATGTAGCGGTCGTCGGGCAGCGACTCGTCGCCGGTGGTCGGGTGCGCGGCCTCCCGCTTGATCGGGATGTGGGTGTGTTCGGGCACGTAGAAGGTGGTGAATCCATGGTCGTCAGCGAGTTTGGCGGCCGCCGCGGGCGTGATTCCGCGATCGCTGGTGAACAGTACGAGCCCATAGTCCATACCCAGAATTAGAACGTGTTCCAGTCTGGCGGGCAAGGGTGGGGTGCCGAATTGAGGTAGCCCGCTACTCGCGACTCGCTGGCCACCAGCCAGAAAACTCCCAGGGCATGGAGACCAGGCGCACCGCCCGCCGGAAACTCATGGAATGGGTTCGCCGCTACCTGCCCTGCGAGATCGCGGGAACGGTCGGCGAGCTCGGCGGTGCCGCCGTCGCCTACCTGCTCACCGGGTCGATGGCGGCGGCCGCGATCACCGCGACCATCGGCGCGTCGGCCGGCTACTACGCGGCCGCCTACACCAGCGCGCTGCGCTGGGCCTATCGCGATCACAGCGGTCGACCCGCCGTGGCACGCATCGTCACTGCCAACTTGTTCGCGTTGCGCAGTGTCGCCATCGAATTCGGCCCCGCCGAACTGATCGACAGCATTGCGATCCGGCCGCTGGCGTACTACGTCGGACCGACCATGTTCGGCAACCTGGTCGCCGGCTGGATCTTTGGAAAGCTGTTGTCCGACATCGGTTTCTACGTGTTCGCCGTCTTCAGCTACGAGCGGTTCAAGGGCCTGCTGGCGGGGGGTCGGCAGGCCATGGAGGAGGTCGACGGTGCACCCGTCGCTACGGTCGCGGCTGCGTGAACGCCTGCGGGACAGGGCCGATACCGAGGGTTGGCGCGCCCTCGTCGCGCAGCACGGCACGCCACTGCTCGTGCTCGACCCGTACCGCGTCGTCGAGCAGTGCCGGCTGCTGAAATCCCACCTGCGCGATTTCCGGCTGCACTATGCGGTCAAGACGTCGCCTCACCCGGCCGTGTTGCGGGCGATCGCCGCCAGCGGTTGCGGCTTCGATGTGGCGACAAACGCCGAGATCGATCTCGTTGGAGCGCTTGGCCTTCCGGTGGCGCGCTGCATCAACACCAATCCGGTCAAGAAGCTGACGGAGATCGACCACGCCTACATCGCAGGCGTCCGCACGTTCGTCGTCGACAACCCCTTGGAAGTCCAGAAGTTCGCAGGCCTGCCCGCCGATATCGACATCGTGGTAAGGCTCGCGTTCCGCAACCCGTCGGCGAAATCGGACCTGTCGACGAAGTTCGGCGTCCATCCCGCCGACGCGGAGCTGGTGGTCAAGCACGTGCTGACCGCCGGTGTGCGGTTCGCCGGCTTCAGCTTCCACGTGGGCAGCCAGGGCCCGACCGTCGAGCCGTACCGAAGAGCCATCAGCGGGACCCTTGATCTCATTTCTCATATCGACAAAACACTCGGGGTGCCAACACAAATCATCGACATCGGCGGCGGCTTTCCCGTGACGTATCGCGAGCCGATGCCCGCCATCGGCGACATCGCGGATGTCATCGACGAGGTGCTCGGTGATCGGCGCGACGAGTTCACGTTGGTTGCCGAGCCCGGCCGGTTCCTGGCCGCCGAAAGCATGACGTTGTTGACCAGCGTGGTCGGCAGCGCAATGCGCGACGGCCGGATGTGGCACTACCTCGACGACGGGATCTACGGCAGCTATTCCAACGTGATGACCGAGAACGTGCACCCGCCGATCCTGGCTCTGCGCGAGATCGTCGACGGCGTAGGCGGCCTCGAACCGGTCACGCTCGCGGGTCCGACCTGTGACAGCGCCGACGTCGTCGCCCACGACTATCCGATGCCCGCGCTCAATACCGGCGACGTCGTCGTCAGCCCGATGATGGGTGCATACACGTCGGTGACGTCGTCACGCTTCAACGGAATCCCGCACACCAAGATCGTCGAAGTCTGAGTTTCCTTCAGCGCGAGCGTTACCCACGACGCGCACCCGCCCGCGCTGTTGGGATGGCTCACCATGACGACTGAACGGATCACCGACCACATTCAGTTCGCGTACTGGGTGCCCAATGTCAGCGGCGGCCTGGTCACCAGCGACATCGAGCAGCGCACCGACTGGGGCTACGACTACAACGTCAAGCTCGCGCAGACCGCGGAGAGCAACGGCTTCGACTACGCGCTGTCCCAGGTGCGCTACGAGGCCAGCTACGGCGCCGAGTACCAGCACGAGTCCACCAGCTTCAGCCTGGCCCTGCTGCTCGCCACGCAGCGGCTCAAGGTGATCGCCGCCGTCCACCCAGGACTCTGGCAGCCTGCGGTGCTCGCGAAGCTGGGCGCCACCGCCGACCACCTGTCCGGCGGGCGCTTCGCCGTCAACGTGGTGTCCGGCTGGTTCAAGGACGAGTTCACCCATCTCGGCGAGCCGTGGCTGGAGCACGACGAGCGCTACCGCCGCAGCGCGGAGTTCCTGCAAGTCCTGCGCAAATTGTGGACGAACGACGACCCTGTTGAATTCCGCGGCGACTTCTACCGCATCCACGACTTCACCCTCAAGCCCAAGCCGCTCAACACCGCCGAACGGCCCAACCCGGAGTTGTTCCAGGGCGGCAACTCGACCGCGGCGCGGCGCAACGGCGGCTACTACGCCGACTGGTACTTCTCCAACGGGAAGGACTTCGACGGGCTCACCGAGCAGGTCGTCGACGTCCGCGACCACGCGCGCAACGCCGCCCGTGAGGTCAAGGTCGGCCTGAACGGGTTCATCATCGCCCGCGACACCGAGGCCGAGGCGCGCGAAACGCTGCGCGAAATCGTCGCGAAGGCCAACCGCCCGGCTGTGGAGGGGTTCCGAGCCGCCGTACAACAAGCTGGCAACTCCACCGCGGACAAGCGCGGCATGTGGGCCGACTCGAGCTTCGACGACTTGGTGCAGTACAACGACGGCTTCCGCACACAATTGATCGGCACACCCGAGCAGATCGCGGAACGCATTGCGGCGTATCGCAAACGGGGTGTGGACCTGATCCTCGGAGGTTTCCTGCACTTTCAGGAAGAGATCGAGTACTTCGGATCGCGGGTGCTGCCGCTGGTTCGCGAAATCGAGAATTCCGAGGAGAATTGGGCTGACGCTCCCGTGCTTGCGTCCGCATAACGCAGCGTGCGCTAGCGTGGTGTGGAATCGCTCATGCGGTCCGAGTTCATGAGTCCATGAGCGGCGTTCCGACGCAGTGCGTCGCGGGGAGCGACGCCCCAACAAAAGCAGGAGAGGTCATGACCTACCCGCCTAGTAGCCCCGGATATCCATCCGGCCAGCAGCCGACCCAGCAATTCAGCGCTCCCACCCAGCAGTTCGGCAAGCTCGAGCAGCAGTCGCAGGCCCCGGCCCCCGCGCAGACGGCCGCAGGTCCGAGCAGGCTGCCGTTCATCCTGCTCGCCGCCGTCGCCGGACTCGGCCTGGGCGTCTACCTGTTCAGCTTCGGTCCGATGTTCACCCTCAGCAGCACCGACTTCCCGCAGTTGGGTGAGGCCAGCGGCACGTCGCTGGGTCTCGGCCTCGCCGTGCTGGCTGCGGTCCTTGCCGCGCTGCTCGCCGGGGTCGGCCTGCTGCCGAAGCAGAAGGTCTTCGTCGGCGTCGTCGCCGCGATTTCGGTTCTCGCCTTCCTGCTTGTGATCGCCGAGATCGTGAACAAGCCCGACCAGGTCAGCATCGCTTGGGCGCTCTACGTCGTCGCCGGGTTGTCCTTCCTGCAGGCGGCCGCCGCGGTCGGCGCACTTCTGCTCGACGCGGGCATCATCACGGCGCCGGCGCCGAAGCCGAAGTACGAGCAGCCGCAATACGGCGGCTACGGTGCACCCGGCCAGTACTACGGACAGCCCGGCCAGCACGCGCCGCACCAGGGTGGACCGCATCAGCAGCGTCCGGGCTACCCCACGCAGTACGGCGGCTACCAGGGCGGATCCTCCGGCGGTAACTACCAGGCGCCCGGCCAGCAGAGCGGCCCGCCGACCCCGCCGACCGGGTTTCCCACCTACGGCCAGCCGCAGGCGCCGAGCTCCGCTCCCACCAGCCAGGTTGCGGCTCCGCAGTCGTCGTCGTCGAACCAGTCCGGCAACTCGTCCTCATAATCGGGGCCTTCCGCGCGTGAATGCCGCGTGCGTGAGCGCCGAACTGCTATACCGCTAGTGGTGGAGAACAGGTCGGCCGGCAACACTCGCCAGGCTCGTGACCTGTTCAGGGTCGCGTTCGGCCCGTCGGTGGTGGCGCTGGTCATCATCGCCGCGGTGACGCTGCTGCAGCTGCTCATCGCCAACAGCGACATGACCGGCGCCCTCGGCGCGATCGCGAGCATGTGGCTGGGCGTGCACCAGGTGCCGGTGTCGATCGGCGGCCGCGAGCTCGGCGTCATGCCGCTGCTGCCCGTGCTGGCGATGGTGTGGGGCACCGCGCGCACGACGGCGGCGGCCACACCTCCGCGGGGATCCTGGTTCGTCATCCGGTGGATCGTCGCGGCGGCGCTGGGCGGTCCGCTGCTCATCGCCGCCATCTCACTGGCCGTCGTGCACGACGCCGCGTCCGTGCTGACCGAGCTGCAGACGCCGAATGCGCTGCGTGCCTTCGGCGGGGTGCTGGCCGTGCACGCCATCGGCGCCGCCATCGGCGTCGGGTCGAAGGCAGGCCGACGGCTGTTGGCCGCATCCGGCGTGCCGCAGTGGGTGGCCGACGCGGGCAGGCCCGCCGTGGCCGGGCTGCTCGCACTGCTCGGCTTGTCCGGCGCGGTTACGGCCTTGTCCCTGGTGGTGCACTGGTCGACCATGCACGAGCTGTACGCCATCACCGACTCGACGTTCGGCCAGTTCAGCCTGACGGTGTTGTCCATGCTGTACGCGCCCAACGTCATCGTCGGCACCTCCGCCGTCGCGGTGGGTTCCAGCGCGCATGTCGGGCTGGCGACGTTCAGCTCGTTCACCGTGTTCGGCGGAGACATCCCCGCGCTGCCGGTGCTGGCAGCGGTTCCGAGTCCGCCGCTGGGTCCGATATGGGTGGCGTTGCTGATCGTGGCTGCGGCCTCTGCCGTGGTCGTCGGCCAGCAGTGCGCCAGGCGGCCCGAGACGTTGGTGCCCGCGCTCGGCAAGCTGATCATCGCCTCTGCGGCGGCCGCGGTGACGATGGCGCTGCTCGGCTATGCCGGTGGCGGACAGTTGGGCAACTTCGGCCACGTCGGGGTTGACCAGTCGACGTTCGGGCCCGCGGTGTTCCTGTGGTTCGTCGGGATCGGCGGGCTGACCGTGGCGATGGCCGGTGGCATCGCGCGCAGCCCGAGAGTCGTCGAGCCGGACGAGCCCGAGCCGGAGCCGTCGCCCGAGCCAGAGCCCGACCTCGAGCCCGAACCAGAACCCGAAGCTGAGCTGCGGCCCGCATTCGAGCGGGATATCGAACCCGATGACGAGGAGCCCCTCGACGAGGAGCCCGCGCCCATCGTGCGCCTTCCTCCTCCTGACGCGGACGTGCCCGACCTCGACGACCTGCCCGACCCCGAGGACCTGGCCTACATCGACGATGACGACGACGCCACGCCGGGCTCCATTGGCGACCAGCGACGCCCGGCTGACGATTAGGCTCGTCGCGTGCAGCAACCCCTCCGTGTGCCCCCGAGCGCACCGGCGCGGGTGGTGGTGCTGGCCTCCGGCACCGGTTCGCTGTTGGAGTCGCTGCTCGAATCGGCGGCCGGCGACTACCCGGCCCGCATCGTCGCCGTCGGCGTCGACCGGGATTGCCGGGCCGTCGACGTGGCAACCGCGGCGTCGCTGCCCAGCTACCGGGTGCGGCTGGGTGACCATCCCGACCGCGATGCATGGGATGCGGCGATCACCGAGGCGACGGCGGCGCACGAGCCCGACTGGGTGGTGTCGGCCGGTTTCATGAAAATACTTGGCCCGCAGTTCCTTTCCCGCTTCCCCGGTCGTGTGGTCAACACCCACCCGGCGTTGCTGCCGTCGTTCCCCGGCGCGCATGCCGTGGCCGACGCGCTGGCCTATGGCGTGAAGGTGACCGGTTGCAGCGTGCACCTGGTGGACGCGGGCACCGACACCGGTCCGCTTCTGGCCCAGCATCCGGTACCGGTGCTCGACGACGACGACGAGGCGACGCTGCACGAGCGGATCAAGGTCGTCGAACGGCAACTGCTGGCAGATGTCCTGGCCGAGCTCGCAACGAGCGGAGTGACCTGGATCGGACGAAAGGCAACCATAGGATGAGCGACAACGGCGGGCGCAAGCCGATCCGACGGGCGTTGGTCAGCGTCTACGACAAGACAGGTCTGGAGGCACTGGCCGCCGGACTGCATGCGGCAGGGGTCTCCATCGTCTCGACCGGGTCGACGGCCAAAACCATTGCGGGCGCTGGTGTTCCGGTCACGCCGGTAGAGGAGCTCACCGGTTTCCCCGAGGTGCTCGACGGCCGCGTCAAGACGCTGCATCCACGGGTGCACGCGGGACTGCTGGCCGACCTGCGCAAGCCCGAGCACGCCGCGGCGCTGGAGGAACTCGGCATCGAGGCATTCGATCTCGTTGTGGTGAACCTGTATCCGTTCAGCGAGACGGTCTCCTCCGGCGCTGACATCGACGAATGCGTCGAGCAGATCGACATCGGCGGCCCGTCGATGGTGCGTGCAGCCGCCAAGAACCACCCCAGCGTGGCGGTGGTCGTCGATCCGCTCGGCTACGACGGGGTGCTGGCGGCGGTCCGCGCAGGCGGGTTCACGCTCGCCGAGCGAAAGATCCTGGCGTCGTTGGCGTTTCGTCACACCGCCGAGTACGACGTCGCAGTCGCGAGCTGGATGGGGGAGACGCTCGCTCCCGAAGAGCCCGCGCAGAAGCTGCCCGCCTGGTTCGGCGCGACGTGGCGCCGCGCCGGCGTGCTCCGCTACGGGGAGAACCCGCACCAGCAGGCGGCGCTCTACACCGACGACGCGGCGTGGCCGGGACTGGCCCAGGCCGAGCAATTGCACGGAAAAGAGATGTCCTACAACAACTTCACCGATGCCGACGCCGCGTGGCGGGCCGCGTTCGACCACGAGGAGATCTGTGTGGCGATCATCAAGCACGCCAACCCGTGTGGCATCGCCATTTCGTCGGTGTCGGTTGCCGATGCGCACCGCAAGGCCCACGAGTGCGATCCGCTGAGCGCCTTCGGCGGCGTCATCGCGGCAAACACCACGGTCAGCGTCGAGATGGCCGAGACCGTCGCCGACATCTTCACCGAGGTCGTCATCGCGCCTGCCTACGAAGACGGCGCGGTGGAAGTGCTTGCGCGCAAGAAGAATATCCGTGTGCTGGTGGCGTCGGAGCCGTTAACCGGCGGCGTCGAGATGCGTCCGATCAGCGGCGGGCTGTTGCTACAGCAGCGCGACGCGCTCGACGCGCCCGGCGACGACCCGGCGAACTGGACGTTGGCCGCGGGCGAACCGGCCGACCCTGCGACGCTTGCCGACCTCGTCTTCGCGTGGCGGTCGTGTCGGGCGGTGAAGTCGAACGCGATCGTCGTCGCCGCCGACGGCGCCACCGTCGGTGTCGGCATGGGCCAGGTGAACCGGGTCGACGCTGCGCGGCTGGCGGTGGAGCGCGGCGGGGACCGGGTGCGCGGCGCGGTGGCCGCCTCCGACGCCTTCTTCCCGTTCCCGGACGGCCTGGAGACGCTGGCCAATGCCGGTGTGAAGGCGATCGTGCATCCCGGCGGGTCGATGCGCGACGACGTCGTCACCGAGGCGGCCACCAAGGCCGGCATCACGCTCTATGTCACGGGAGCGCGCCACTTCGCTCACTGATGGGCCCACTGATAGGTTGCCGCCATGGCGATCGTGCTGTCCGCAGGGCTCTGACCACGGAAGTCGAGCTGACGAGACCTCGCGGTTGCACGTCACAGCGAAATACAGGCGCTTGTCAGCAAACAAAAGTTGCCAGCACGCTCAGTGTGGAGCCGCTGCGGACACGCGCCGATCACGGTCGGGACGCTCGTCGGTGCCCAGCAAATTTGTTTTGCTGTAAATCCGCGGCAAGCCCGTGGATAGGGTTTGAGCTGGTAAGACGGCGATGGAGACGCATGTCCCAGCTAACAAGCTACTTGAACATGCAAATACTAGCTGAGTTTCGTATCGGCGCGACTTTGCCGAAACCATTACTGCGGTTACGCTTTGCTCAAGATTCTCAGTACAGAGAATTCACAGGGGTGGGGAACCACACAGACCACATTCAAACTGGAGGGACCTATGAAGAAGACCATCCTCGCCGGCATCGCCGGCGCCGCCATCGCGGGCGCCATCGGCTTTGCCGCACCGGCCGCCCAGGCGACGCCGTGCGCCTACTTCCCGACGCCGAGCACGCAAAACCCGGCCACCGACGGAGGCATCTGCGGTATCCCGGACCTGGCCACGACCGCCGCGCAGTCGATCGCGAACCTGCACGACAATCTGAGCGTGGGCAATGCCGCCAGCGCCTTGGCGGGCAACCTCGATGCCGGTTCGGCCGCCGCCAACCTCCAGCACGCTCTCACGCACGGCGTCGGCACCCAAGACCAAAACGCCCCGTAACAGCCCGTAAGCGGATGATCCGCCCCCGCTGAGCTTCGGTTCGGTGGGGGCGGATTGTATTGAGTGGAGCTACGGGGAATCCGGCCCACTGATAGGTTGCCGCCATGGCGATAGTGGCGCGTGCAGCGGCCGTGGTGGTGGGCGCCACGGCGATCGTGCTGGCCACAGCCTGCACGCGCACCGTCGAGGACGCCCGCGTCGTCGCCGCTCCTGACCTGGGCAAGGCCGGTGCGGATGCCTCGGCGTGCACGTCGGTCGACGCGAAGATGACCAAGGTCCCGTTCCACGTCGACGACGAGCCGGTGATGAAGATCCCGCAACCCGATGGGTGGGAGCGGGTGACGATGATGGACTCGGAACTCATCCGGTTCACGATGCGCAACCCCAGCCTGGCGAAGGACGGCTTCGCGCCGACCGCGGTGGTCACGCTCGAAAACCAGGGGGGTGAGCACGATCCCCGAGAGGTGTTCGACAGTCAGCGTTCGGTGCTCGAGAACGGTGTCGGGGCGACAAACGTGACAGCCACGCCGGCAACCCTGTGCGACCTGCCCGCCGAAACGCTGGAGTACACGACGCCGCCCATCGGGCCGATCGCGCCGCATCCCGCGAAAGTGTTGTGCGCGGTGATGCAGACCGATACCAAGACGTTCGCGATGACGCTGACCTTGCAAACATCCGATCCTGACAACCCGACGTACAAGCGTGATGCCGAGAAAATCATGACCGGCTTTCAGATGCTGCCGCCGGCGGGCTAGCGGCCCTTGTGCGACCGTGCGCAAAATCTGAACTTTCTGGGGCGTGGCGCCCGCAGACACGCACGCTCGCGGAGCGCGACGTAGCGTGGAGTAGTGACATCACCTAACGATCTGCCCCGGACCGTCGGCGAGCTGCGTGCTTCCGGCCATCGCGAGCGGGGCGTCAGAGCCGAGATCCGGGAGAACCTGCTGGCCGCGCTGGCCGAGGGCGCGCGACGTGTGGCCCGGCATCCTCGGCTTCGACGACACCGTCCTTCCGCAGCTGGAGCGTGCCCTGATCGCCGGCCACGACGTCGTGCTGCTCGGTGAGCGCGGCCAGGGCAAGACGCGGCTGCTGCGCGCATTGTCCGGCCTGCTCGACGAGTGGACGCCGGTGATCGACGGCGCCGAGCTGGGCGAGCACCCGTACTCGCCCATCACGCCCGGAGTCGATCCGGCGGGCCGCCGATTCCGGCGACGACCTGCCGATCGCGTGGCGGCACCGCAGCGAGCGCTACTTCGAGAAGCTGGCCACCCCCGACACCAGCGTGGCCGACCTGGTCGGCGACATCGACCCGATCAAGGTGGCCGAGGGCCGCAGCCTCGGCGATCCGGAGACCATCGCCTACGGCCTGATCCCGCGGGCGCACCGCGGCATCGTCGCGGTCAACGAGCTGCCCGACCTCGCCGAGCGCATCCAGGTGTCGATGCTCAACGTGATGGAGGAGCGCGACATCCAGGTGCGCGGCTACACGCTGCGGCTGCCGCTCGACGTGGTCGTCGTCGCCAGCGCCAACCCGGAGGACTACACCAACCGCGGCCGCATCATCACCCCGCTGAAGGACCGGTTCGGCGCCGAGATCCGCACGCACTACCCGCTGGAGCTCGAGGCCGAGGTCGGCGTCATCAAGCAGGAGGCGCATCTGGCCGCGGAGGTGCCCGAGTACCTGTTGCAGATCCTCGCCCGCTTCGCCCGCTACCTGCGCGAGTCGACCTCGATCGACCAGCGCTCGGGCGTCTCGGCGCGGTTCGCGATCGCGGCCGCCGAGACGGTCGCCGCGGCCGCCCGGCACCGCTCGGCGATCCTCGGCGAGCAGGATCCGGTGGCCCGGGTCGTCGACCTCGGCACGGTGATCGACGTGCTGCGCGGCAAGCTGGAGTTCGAGTCCGGCGAGGAGGGCCGCGAGCAGGCGGTACTCGAGCATCTGCTGCGGCGTGCGACGGCGGACACCGCGCAGCGGCTGCTCGGCGGCATCGACGTCGGGCCGCTGGTGGTCGCGATCGAGGGCGGCTCGGCGGTCACCACCGGTGAGCGGGTGTCGGCGCGCGACGTTCTGGCAGCGGTGCCTGAAGTGCCCGCGATCGCCCAGGTCCAGGAGCGCCTCGGCGCGAAGTCCGACGGCCAGCGTGCCGCGGCTGTCGAATTGGCTCTGGAGGCACTGTATCTCGCCAAGCGAATCGACAAGGTGTCCGGAGAGGGCGAAACCGTCTATGGCTAGACGCGGCCACGGGCGCTCGTCCCGTTACTCGCGCTACACCGGCGGCCCCGACCCGCTGGCGCCGCCGGTCGATCTGCGCGAGGCGCTCGAGCAGATCGGGCAGGACGTGATGGAGGGCTCGTCGCCGCGGCGCGCGCTGCGGGAGTTGCTGCGGCGCGGCACCCAGAACATGCGGGGCGCCGACAAGCTGGCCGCCGAGGCCAACCGCCGGCGCCGGGAGCTGTTGCAGCGCAACAACCTCGACGGCACGCTGCAGGAGGTCAAGAAGCTGCTCGACGAGGCGGTGCTGGCCGAGCGCAAGGAGCTGGCCCGCGCGCTCGACGACGACGCCCGGTTCCAGGAGATGCGGATCGAGTCGCTGCCGCCGTCGCCGGCCAAGGCCGTGCAGGAGCTGTCCGACTACGACTGGCGCAGCCAGGAGGCGCGCGAGAAGTACGAGCAGATCAAGGATCTGCTCGGCCGCGAGATGCTCGACCAGCGCTTCGCCGGGATGAAGCAGGCGCTGGAGAACGCCACCGACGAGGACCGTCAGCGCGTCAACGAGATGCTCGACGACCTGAATGACCTGCTGGACAAGCACTCCCGCGGCGAGGACACCCAGCAGGACTTCGACGACTTCATGAACAAGCACGGCGAGTTCTTCCCGGAGAACCCGCAGAATGTCGACGAGCTGCTGGACTCGCTGGCCCAGCGGGCGGCGGCCGCGCAGCGGTTCCGCAACAGCCTGTCGCCCGACCAGCGCGCCGAGCTGGATGCGTTGGCGCAGCAGGCATTCGGCTCGCCGTCGCTGATGAAGGCGCTCAACCGGCTCGACGGACACCTGCAGGCCGCGCGGCCCGGCGAGGACTGGACGGGCTCGTCGCGCTTCTCCGGCGACAACCCGATGGGCATGGGCGAGGGCACGCAGGCGCTGTCCGACATCGCCGAGCTCGAACAGCTCGCCGAGCCGCTGTCGCAGAGCTATGCGGGCGCGACGATGGACGACGTCGACCTCGAGATGCTGGCCCGCCAGCTCGGCGACGATGCGGCGGTCGACGCGCAGACGCTCTCCGAGCTGGAGCGGGCGCTGTTGAACCAGGGCTTCCTGGACCGCGGCTCCGACGGGCAGTGGCGGCTGTCGCCGAAGGCGATGCGCCAGCTCGGCCAGACGGCGCTACGCGATGTGGCACAGCAGCTTTCGAGCCGGCATGGCGAGCGCGACACCCGACGGGCCGGTGCGGCCGGCGAGCTGACGGGCGCGACGCGGCCGTGGCAGTTCGGCGACACCGAGCCGTGGAACGTCACCCGCACGCTGACCAACGCCGTGCTGCGCCAAGCGGGTACGGGCGTGGCGGAGCCACCGCTCCGCATCACCGTCGACGACGTCGAGGTGTCCGAGACCGAGACGCGCACGCAGGCTGCGGTGGCGCTGCTGGTGGACACGTCGTTCTCGATGGTGATGGAGAACCGCTGGCTGCCGATGAAGCGCACGGCGCTGGCGCTCAACCATCTGGTGAGCACGCGGTTCCGGTCGGATGCGTTGCAGATCATCGCCTTCGGTCGATACGCGCGGACGGTGAGCGCCGCGGAGCTGACCGGGCTGGAGGGCGTCTACGAGCAGGGCACCAACCTGCATCACGCGCTGGCGCTGGCCGGGCGGCACTTCCGCCGGCACCCGAATGCGCAGCCGGTGGTGCTGGTCGTCACCGACGGGGAGCCGACCGCGCACCTCGAGAGCTTCGGCGACGGCGACGGCACGTCGGTGTTCTTCGACTACCCGCCGCATCCGCGGACGATCGCCCACACCGTGAAGGGCTTCGACGACATGGCCACGCCTCGGGGCGCAGGTCACCATCTTCCGGCTCGGCAACGATCCCGGCCTGGCCCGGTTCATCGACCAGGTCGCACGGCGGGTCGAGGGGCGCGTCGTGGTGCCCGATCTGGACGGGTTGGGCGCTGCCGTCGTCGGCGACTATCTTCGGGCGCGGCGCCGCCGTTGATTCAGCAAATGCTTTTGCCGTCCGCTGAGTGCACTGTGCGGACATTCGGCACCTGAGGCGCGGTAGGCGTTCGGTATGCAAATGCGGCTCGAAATCGGACCCGAAGCGCAGGCCGGAGCATGATCCGATCACTACAACAGGCTTGTGAACAATTTTGAGAGAGTCCTGCTGGTTTCTAAGCGTTAGCTGTACGCTCACCGCTTTGCGATACGGGATATCAGACCCTCGTTGAAGGCTAGTCGCTGGTAGTTTTTTCAAGCATGTAAAATTTAGCTGGCCTGGATGCTGGGTCACCGTGCATCTCAGGGTTTCTTAAGGTAAGTTGCTCTTAACGGGTGGGATAAATCCGTCCGGACTACGGCAACCGGGCTTGCGGTCCAACGAGGAGAGGTACGACCGTGTGGGCGAAGATCAGTAACTCAGCAACGAAGATGGCCTGCGCGGCATGCCTCGCAGTGGCGGCAACTTTGCCGGCGGCGGGCAGCGCGGCGGAACGAATGGCGAATGAGAACGTGCGGCTGGCCGTCGACTTCTCGCAGATTGATGCGTTCAGCGCGATCCCGCTGTACCAGGCTTTGCTGGGCGGAAACTTGACGGCGCTGGCGGGCCTCGATTCGGTGAACGGGATTCCGCCGCTGCTGGCCTTCCTCAACGGTGAATAACGGGCTGTTCGACGCGCTCTCCGGCTATGACGCCTTGAGCGCGTTGCCGGTCTTCTTTGGAACGGCACGGTGGTGGTGTGTTCACCGGCGGCGGCATCGATGCACTGGCCAACTACGCCGCGTTGAGTGCCATACCAGTGTTCTTCGGAACTAATGGCGTATTCACTGGCGGCGGTATCCAGGCGCTGAGCGGCTACGACGCGTTGAGTGCGATTCCAGTATTCGCGAACGTCGCCACCGCCGCCGCCGCGGGGAATTTCGTAGGTCCGAACTCTGTGGCCTCCGCGCTGGGCGGTTATGCCGCGTTGAGCGCGGTGGACACGTTCTTCGGAGACGGACCTACCGGGCAGGGTGGCGTGTTCACCGGCGGCGGCATCGACGCACTGGCACCGGACGCGGACGGCAACGGCGGTTATGCGGCGTTGAGCGCGCTACCGGTGTTCTTCGGGGGAACAGTAACGGTCCGTTCGGTCCAGGTGTGTTCACCGGTGGCGGTGTCGGCGCGCTGTCTAATTACGACGCGCTCAGCGCAATTCCGGCGTATCTCACCCCATCACCCACGCCCTTCAGCGCTACTCAGAACGCCGCGCCGCAGGCGAAGGTCGAGTCTGCACCGATTTCGACGACGCCGACTACTGGTTCCAACCCCATCAAGTCGTTCGAGGCCGCGTTACCGAACCCCAAGGACTTCACCCCGCCGAACCCCAAGGACTTCACCCC
This sequence comes from uncultured Actinomycetota bacterium, assembly GCA_963813275.1. Lineage (GTDB taxonomy): Bacteria > Actinomycetota > Actinomycetes > Mycobacteriales > Mycobacteriaceae > Mycobacterium. The sequence goes on from CAWEYH010000017.1 coordinate 85,140, forward strand.
GCTCGGCACCCGAGGCGCTCACCCCGCCTGCACCGCCGAAGGTCGATCCGACGGATAATGGTGGGCCTACGTTGAACGTCACGAGAGACTCCAAGAAGTACACCCCCGAGACGGTCGGCGACAATCCGATCCTCTTCGGGAGCGGAACCCCTGGCGTCGACAACGGCATTCGCGGCTGGGGATCGGCCCTCAAGAAGCTGGGCATCGGCGGCGGCGACACCAGCGGCGGCGCCAGCACCGGATAGCAGGTCCTACGAATCGGGCGGGCTGTCTTCGGAGGCCCGCCCGATTTGCGTTCAAGAACTGATCGTCAGCCGGCCTTGCGCTTCTTGCGCTTGACGGCGACCTTGCCCCACAGCGAGAAGCCGCGGACCTTCACCCGCGGTGCGCCGGGCAGACCCTCGGCGTAGTCGAGGTGGTCGAACGTGCCCATCACCGCGTGGCCATGCAGATCCACGTTGATCTCGGGCGGTACGAGGATGGTCTGACCGCCCATGATCGAGTAGGTGTGGATCTCGACCTCGGGTGAGGTGAAGTCGGCGTAGCGCAGGTCCACGACGCCGCCGCCGAACAGCGCGAACGTCGTCATCCTCCTGGGGACGTTCCAGCGTCCGCGACGTTCGAACCCGCTCAGGATGGCCAGCAGCAGCGTCGACGGCGCAGGATGGCACGGTCCACCCCGGCGGGTGGTCATGGTGGTGACGCCGGGCAGGTCAGCACTCAGCCGCGACAGTTCGTCGTACGTCTTGGCCGCATAGGCCTTGTTCAGCCGCGCCTCGTACTCGTCCATGGTGAGGGCACCGTGCGCGGCCGCATCGGAAAGCAGTTGCGCCGCCTGCATGCGGTCGGTGTCCGCTGCGGGTTCCGACCTGTTACGCGACGCTGGAGTGGTCATCAGTGTCGAGCCTACGACGAAGCTGCAAATCTGCACACAAAACTCATGGAGTTCGCGCCAGGTACTCAGCGAAGCCGATCGTCCCGATCGAATTGGCAGGAACCAGGTTCGCGCCGGACCTCAGACCTGCGCCGATGCCGCCCGGTACCGGGAGAGACAGCACACGCCGACGGCTGTGCAGTGACGCGAGATACATCCGCCCGAGTTCGTCGTGTTCGTGCACGGCAGGCCCGCCGATGTCGTCGACACGACCCGCGGGGCCCTTGTCGATCAGGGACACCAGGTGCCTCGCCACGTCGCGGGTGTCGATCGGCTGAAAGCGCGCGCCCTTGATCGCGAAAAGCGCGGGCGAGAATCGCTGGACCGAGAACATCGTCTCGATCAGATCGTGGAACTGGGTCACGCGGATGATCGTGTGGCCGAGCCCGGACGCCGCCAATGCCTCCTCAACACGCAGCTTCGATTTGTAGTACCCCAGCGGGATGCGGTCGATCCCGACGATCGAAACGTAGATGATGTTGGCCGTTCCAGCGCGGCGCGCTGCGGAGATGAGATTCGTGGCGGACACCACGTCTTTGCCGCGGGTGCCTTGGGTTGCGCAATGAATGACTGTGTCGATGCCGTCCAGCGCGGAGTCGATGCCGTCGCCGGAGAGCAGGTCACCTTGCGCCCAATGGACACCGGTGTATCCCCAGTGAGACTTCCTGCTGAGCGCGCGGACCTTGTGCCCGGCTTCGGTGGCTTCACCGACCAAACGGTGCCCGAGTGTTCCGGTGGCGCCGGTGATGAGGACTGTGCTCGTCATGGCTCTAATATCCATCGCGGCGGGCGCTTCTGCAGGAAAGCGAGCATCCCCTCGCGGGCCTCGTCGGACACGAAAAGTTCAGCTGATTGCCTGGTCAGGGCCTCGGCGCGGTCGTCGAATGCATTCAAAATCGGCGCGGTTGTCAGGGCCTTCGACGCGGCCAGGCCCTGCGGTGAGCCCTTGGCGATCTGGCCGACGAGTTCAGACACCGTGGCGTCGACGTCGTCGGCCGCAATGGTGACCAGACCCATCTCAGCTGCCTCGTCGGCCCCGAACTTCTCGCCGGTCACGAAATACCGGCCCGCTGCGCGCGCGGACATCTTCGGCAGCAGTGTCAGCGAGATGATCGACGGCGCCACCCCGATCCGCGCCTCGGTCAGCGCGAAGGTGCTGTTGCGGCCCGCGACGACGATGTCGCACGCCCCGACGAGCCCGAGCCCGCCCGCCCGGACATGCCCGTCGATCGCCCCGATCACCGGCTGCGGCAGCTCGAGGATCGAGCGCAGGACAGAAGTCAGCTGACGCGCGTTGTTGGCGACGGTCTCGGCCGCATCGCCGCCGCTGGCCTCCGACAGATCGGCGCCCGCGCAGAACGTCCCGCCGGTGTGGCCCAGCACGACCACGCGCACCGACGAGTCGTCGGACGCGTCGCACAGCCCCTGGCGCAGCTGGCTGACGAGTGCCTTGGACAGCGCGTTGCGATTGTCCGGCGAATCGAGGGTCAGTCGCGCGACCGGGCCCTCGACGCGGTAGTGGACCAGAGTGCTCATCAATAAGAGCGTGGCAGACCCAAGGAGGTCTGCGCTATGAAGTTGAGCACCATCTCACGGCTGACCGGCGCGATGCGCGCCAGCTTCGACGCCGTCACCGCCGCGGCGATGCCGTACTCCTTTGTCAGCCCGTTGCCGCCCAGCGACTGGACCGCCTGGTCGACCGCCCGCACCGACGCCTCACCGGCGGCGTACTTGGCCATGTTCGCCGCTTCGGCGGCACCGACGTCGTCGCCGAGGTCATACAGCGTCGCCGCCTTCTGCATCATCAGCTTGGCGAGCTCGACCTCGATGTGGTTCTGCGCCAACGGGTGTGAGAGACCCTGGTGTGCGCCGATCGGCGTCTTCCACACCTGGCGGGTCTTGACGTAGTCGACGGCCTTGTCGATCGCGAGCCTGCCCATGCCCACGGCGCTGGCCGCACCCATGATCCGTTCCGGGTTCAGGCCGGCGAACAGCTGGGCGATCGCGGCGTCCTCCGACCCCACCAGCGCATCGGACGGCAGCCGCACGTCGTCGAGGAAGAGCTGGAACTGGTTCTCCGGGCTGACCAGCTCCATGTCGATCTTGGTCCAGGTGAACCCCGGCGTGTCGGTGGGCACGATGAACAGCGCGGGCCGCAGGTTGCCCGTCTTGGCCTCTTCCGTGCGGCCGACGACGAGCACCGCCTGCGCCTGGTCGACACCGGAGATGAACACCTTCTGGCCGTTGAGGATCCAGTCGCTGCCGTCGCGGCGGGCGGTGGTGGTGATGCGGTGCGAGTTGGAGCCCGCGTCGGGCTCGGTGATCGCGAACGCCATCGTGATCGAGCCGTCGGCGATGCCGGGCAGCCAGCGCTTCTTCTGCTCCTCGGTGCCGAACTTGGCGATGATCGTGCCGTTGATCGCGGGGGAGACCACCATCAACAGCAGCGGGCAGCCGCCTGCCGACATCTCCTCCATCACCATCGACAGCTCGTACATGCCCGCGCCGCCGCCGCCGTACTCCTCGGGCAGGTTCACCCCGATGAAGCCGAGTTTGCCTGCCTCCTGCCACAATTCGTCGGTGTGCAGGCCGGCGCGGGCCTTCTCCAGGTAGTAGTCCTGGCCGTAGTTCGCGGCCATCCCGGCGACGGCCTTGCGCAGCGCCTGGCGTTCTTCGCTCTCGACGAAGGCGTTGTCGGTCATTGCTCTCCTTCTTCGGTGTCCACACGGGCGAGTACGGCGCCGACGTCGACCTGCTGGCCCGGCTCGACGTTGAGTTCGACGAGCACACCGTCGCTCGGCGCGGTCACGGTGTGTTCCATCTTCATGGCCTCCAGCCAGATCAGTGGCTGGCCGGCGGTGACGCTGTCGCCGACCGCGGCGCCGACGCGCAGCACCGAGCCCGGCATCGGGGCGAGCAGCGACCCGAGCGCGACCGAGGCGTCCGGGTCGGGGAAGCGGGACTGCGCGACGAACTGCACCGGGCCCAGCGGGGAGTCGACGAACACGTCGTCGCCGTATCGGGCGACATCGAACGGGCGGTCCACGCCGTCGACCGCCAGCACCACCGTGTCGGGCGACGCCGACACCAGCTTGACGGCGTCGTGGTCGGGCAGGTCCACGCCGCTGCGCTCGAAGCGATAGCGGACTTCGTGCGTCTCGCCCGCAGTGTCGGTGAAGCGCTTGGTCTGGAAGCCCGACGCCACGTTGCGCCAGCCGCTCGGCGCGGCAGCGAATACCGTTGCGCTCTGGCGATTCTGGGCCGCATCCGACAGTGCGGCGGCCACGGCCGACAACTCGACGGCCCGTTGGTCGGCCAGCGGCGCGGCCAGCGTCGGCCAGGCCGTGGGTGTCGAAGAATGCGGTGTCGGTGGCGCCGTCCAGGAAGGCCGGATGGCGCAGGACGTTGACGAGGAGGTCGCGGTTGGTGCGCACGCCGTGAATGCGGGTGCGGGCCAGCGCGTCGGCCAGCACGCCCGCGGCCTGCCGCCGCGTCGGCGCGTAGGAGATGATCTTGGCCAGCATCGGGTCGTAGAACACCGACACCTCCGACCCGTCGACGATGCCGGTGTCGACGCGCACTCCGAGGCCGTCGAGCGGCCCGAATTGCGTCGCGGTGTTCGGTACTTCGAAACACTGCACCGAGCCGGCCTGCGGCTGCCAGCCCTTGGCCGGGTCTTCTGCGTACAGCCTGGCCTCGATGGAGTAGCCGCGCGCCGGAGGTGGCTCGGGGTCGAGGTGGCCGCCGTCGGCGACGTGCAGTTGCAGCCCGACGAGGTCGAGGCCGGTGGTGGCCTCGGTGACCGGGTGCTCGACCTGCAGTCGGGTGTTCATCTCGAGAAAGAAGAAGTCGCCGTCGTCGTCGGCCATGAATTCGACCGTGCCCGCGCCGGTGTACCCGATCGCGGTCGCAGCCAGTCGCGCGGCGTCGAACAGCTTGTCCCGCATGCCAGGAATGCGTTCGACCAGTGGCGACGGCGCCTCTTCGATGATCTTCTGATGCCGCCGCTGAATCGAGCATTCGCGTTCGCCGACGGCCCACACGGTGCCGTGCTCGTCGGCGAGCACCTGAACCTCCACGTGGTGGCCGGTGGCCAGATAGCGCTCGCAGAAGACGGTGGGGTCACCGAACGCGGACTGCGCTTCGCGGCGTGCCGCCTCGACTTGCGCTGGCAGCTCGGACAATTCGCGCACCACGCGCATGCCGCGGCCGCCGCCGCCCGCCGACGCCTTGATCAGCACCGGCAGTTGGTCCGCCGTCACTGTGTCGGGGTCGAGTTCGTCGAGCACCGGCACGCCCGCGGCGGCCATCATCTTCTTGGCCTCGATCTTGGAGCCCATCGCCGCCACCGCGGCAACGGGCGGCCCGATCCACGTCAACCCCGCGTCCAGCACGGCAGCGGCGAAATCGGGGTTCTCGGAGAGGAATCCGTAGCCGGGGTGGACGGCGTCGGCGCCGGACGCCCGAGCCGCCGCGACCAACTGCGCGCTGTCCAGGTACCCGTTGCGGCCCTCCAGGCGTACCCGCGCATCGGCCTCTGCGACGTGCGGCGAGCCGGCGTCCGGGTCGGTGTACACGGCGACCGTGCCGACGCCGAGACGTCGGCAGGTGGCGAATACCCTGCGGGCGATCTCGCCCCGGTTGGCGACCAGTACTCGTGTGATCATGGTGCTCACATCCTGAAGACGCCGAAGTTCGACGTCCCCTTGATCGGGCCATTGGCGATGGCGGACAGGCACATTCCCAACACGGTGCGGGTGTCGCGCGGATCGATCACCCCGTCGTCGTAGATCATGCCGGACAGGACCATCGGCAACGACTCGGCTTCGATCTGCCCCTCGATTGCCGCCCGCATGGCTGCATCGGCGTCTTCGTCGACCTGCTGTCCGCGCGCTTCGGCGGCCGCCCGGGCCACGATCGACAGCACGCCCGCCAGTTGCGCCCCGCCCATGACCGCGGATTTGGCGCTCGGCCAGGCGAACAGGAAGCGGGGATCGTAGGCTCGGCCGCTCATGCCGTAGTTGCCCGCACCGTATGACGCGCCGATCAGCAGCGTCAGGTGCGGGACGGTCGAGTTCGAGACGGCGTTGATCATCATCGAGCCGTGCTTGATCATCCCGCCCTCCTCGTACTGCTTGCCGACCATGTAGCCAGTGGTGTTGTGCAGGAACAACAGTGGCGTGTCGAAGCGATTGGCCAGCTGGATGAACTGAGTGGCCTTCTGCGATTCCTCGCTGAAAAGCACGCCGCGATGGTTGGCCAGGATGCCGATCGGATAGCCGTACAACGATGCCCAGCCGGTCACCAGCGACGAGCCGTAGAGCGGCTTGAACTCGTCGAACTCCGAGCCGTCCACGATGCGGGCGATCACGTCACGCGGGTCGAACGGGATGCGCAGATCCGACGGGACGATGCCGATCAGCTCCTCGGCGTCGAAGAGCGGTTCGACGACGGGTCGCGGCTCGGGGCCTTGCTTACGCCAGTTCAGCCGGGCGACGATGCGGCGCCCGATCCGGATGGCGTCGAGCTCGTCGACGGCGAAGTAGTCTGCCAGACCCGAAGTCCGGGAATGCATCTCGGCGCCGCCGAGCGATTCGTCGTCGGACTCCTCGCCGGTGGCCATCTTCACCAGCGGCGGCCCGGCCAGGAACACCTTGGACCGTTCCTTGATCATCACGACGTGATCGGACATGCCGGGGACGTAGGCGCCGCCCGCGGTGGAGTTGCCGAACACCAACGCGATGGTCGGAATACCCGACGCCGACAGCCGGGTCAGGTCGCGGAAGCCACGGCCGCCGGGGATGAAGATGTCCTTCTGGGTGGGCAGGTCGGCCCCTCCGGATTCGACGAGCGAGATCAACGGCAGGCGGTTCTCCTGGGCGATGAAGTTGGCCCGCAGCATCTTCTTGAACGTCCACGGGTTGCTGGTGCCGCCCTTGACCGTCGCATCGTTGGCCACCAGCATGCACTCGACGCCCTCGACGACGCCGATCCCGGTCACCACGCTCGCGCCAACGGCGAAGTCGGTCCCCCATGCGGCCAGCGGGCTGAGTTCGAGGAACGGCGAGTCGGGGTCGATCAGCATCTCGACGCGTTCGCGCGCGGTCATCTTGCCGCGGTCGTGGTGGCGCTTGACGTACTTCTCGCCGCCGCCCGCGAGCGCCTTGGCGTGCTCGGCCTCGAGTTCGGCGAGCTTGGCGGTCATGGCCTCGGCCGCTTCCGTGTACGCGGGGGAGCGTGGGTCGAGCGTCGATGCCAGCGTCGTCATGATTGGTATCCCAACGTCTTTGCGGCCAGCGAGGTGAGGATTTCGGTTGTCCCGCCGCCGATCCCGAGTATCCGCATATCGCGGTACTGGCGTTCGACCTCGGATTCGGTCATGTACCCCATCCCGCCGAACAGCTGCACCGCCTGGTTGGCCACCCACTCGCCCGCCTCGACGGCGGTGTTCTTGGCGAAGCACACCTCGGTGATGAGGTTGGTCTCGCCCGCCAACTGCCGCTCGACGATGTTGTGGGTGTAGACCCGTGCGACGTCGACGCGCCGCGCCATGTCCGACAACGTGTTCTGCACGGATTGCCGTGCAATCAGCGGCTTTCCGAAGGTCTCCCGGTTGCGGCACCATTCGACGGTCAGGTCGAGGCAGCGCTGGGCGCTGGCGTAGGCCTGCGCGGCCAGCCCCACCCGCTCGGAGACGAACGCCGCGGCGATCTGCGCGAAGCCGGTGTTCTCGCCGCCGATCAGGTTGGCGGCGGGCACCCGGACGTCGGTGTAGGAGAGCTCGGCGGTGTCGGAGGACCGCCAGCCCATCTTGTCCAGCTTGCGGCTCACCTCGAAGCCCGGCGTGCCCTTGTCGACGACGATCAGCGAAACACCCGCCGCGCCAGGGCCTCCGGTGCGGGAGGCGGTCACGACGTAGTCGGCGCGCACGCCCGAGGTGATGTACGTCTTGGCGCCGTTGACGATGTAGTCGTCGCCGTCGCGGGTGGCCTTGGTGGTGAGGTGTCCGACGTCGGAGCCGCCGCCGGGCTCGGTGATCGCCAGCGATCCGATCTTGTCGCCGCGCAGCGTTGGACGCACATAGGTGTCGATCAACCGCTCGTCACCCGAGGCGATCATGTGCGGCACCGCGATGCCGCAGGTGAACAACGACGCGAACACACCGCCGGGCGCCCCGGCGTAATGCATCTCCTCGCAGATGATGACCGCGTCGGCGCCGTCGCCACCGCCACCGCCGACTGCTTCTGGCAGTCCGGCGCCCAGCAGGCCGGCGTCACCGGCCTTGCGGTGCAACTCGCGCGGAAGCATGCCGGACTGCTCCCACTCGCCGACGTTCGGCAGCACCTCGCGTTCGGCGAACGCGCGCACCGTCTTTCGCAGCTCTTCCCGCTCGGGGGTGTGCCAGATACTCATGTTAGGAGGCTCTCCGGTATGTCGATGTGTCGGCTGCGCAGCCACTCGCCAAGGCCCTTGGCCTGCGGGTCGAACCTGGCCTGGTAGGCCACGCCCTCGCCGAGGATGCCTTCGATGACGAAGTTCACCGCGCGGATGTTGGGCAGCAGGTGGCGGGTGACCTCCAAACCGGCGGTCTCCGGCAGCATTTCGCGCAGCTTGTCGACGGTGAGCGCGTGGGCCAGCCAGCGCCACTGATCGGTGGTGCGCACCCATACGCCGACGTTGGCGTTGCCGCCCTTGTCACCGCTGCGGGCACCTGCGATGCGGCCGAGTGGCAGGCGCTGGGTGTCCTCGAACGGCAGGGGTTCCGGCAGCGCGAACGGCGCGACCGGTTCGAGCGTCTTGGTCTCGGTGGCCGCGGGGATGTCGGTGCGGGTGCCGTCGGCGTGCACGGCGACTTGAGGCACCTCGGCGGCGTCGACGTAGCCGGGTGTGAACACGCCGTACACCTGACCATCGCCCGGCGGCGCCGTCGTGGTGAACCCCGGATAACTCGCCAGCGCCAATTCGACTGCGGCCGAAGAGAACTGACGCCCAACATTGGCGGGGTCGGGGTCACGCACCACGCAGTGCAGCAGCGCGCTCGCGGTCTCCTCGGTGTCGGCGTCGGCGTGATCCGTGCGGGCCAGCGTCCACTCCAGCTCGGCCGGTTTCACGGCCAGGCCGGATTCCAGCTGACGCCGCACGAGCTCGGCCTTGGCGTCGATGTCGAGCCCGGTGAGCACGAACGTCATCGCGTTGCGGAAGCCGCCGATGCTGTTCAGCGACACCTTCAGGGTGGGCGGCGGCGGTTCACCCCGCACACCGTCGATCCGCACCCGGTCGGCGCCGTCGGCCGACAGCTCGATGCTGTCCATCCGCACCGTCACATCGGGATTCGCGTAACGCGCGCCGGTGATCTCGTAGAGCAGTTGTGCGGTGACGGTGTCGACGCTGACCAGTCCGCCGGTGCCTGCGTGCTTGGTGATGACCGACGCCCCGTCGTCGTAGATCTCCGCGAGGGGGAACCCCGCGTAGGTGAGGTCGGGCACCTCGGTGAAGAACGAGTAGTTGCCGCCGGTGGCCTGCACGCCGCACTCGATGACGTGGCCCGCGGCCACCGCCCCGGCCAGCCGGTCGTAGTCGTCGCGCGCCCAGCCGAAGTGGGCGGCGGCAGGCCCGACGATGACCGATGCGTCGGTGACCCTGCCGGTGACGACGACGTCGGCGCCGCTGTTGAGGCAGTCGACGATGCCCCACGCGCCGAGATAGGCGTTGGCCGCCAGCGGGGCGCCGAAGCCGAGGTCGGCCGCGCGCGCCACCAGGTCGTCGCCCTCGACGTGGGCCACCTTCGTGTCGAGCCCGAGCCGCTCTGCCAGCGCGCGCACCGCTGCGGCCAGCCCGGCGGGATTCAGCCCTCCCGCATTGGCGACTATCCGCACGCCCTGGTCGAGTGCGGTGCCGAGGCACTCCTCGAGCTGGAGTCAGGAACGTCTTGGCGTAGCCACGGTCGGGTGATTTGGCCCGGTCGCGGGCCAGGATCAGCATCGTCAGCTCGGCGAGGTAGTCGCCGGTGAGGTAGTCCAGGTCGCCGCCGGTCAGCATCTCCCGCATCGCCGAGAGCCGGTCGCCGTAGAACCCCGAGCAGTTGCCGATGCGCACCGGTGTTGAACCCCCAGTCGCTGCGCTCCTACCCGCCGACGAAGTCACGCGTCCTCCTCATCGATAGCGCGCCAACCAACTGGTAGGTTAGTCGGTACCACCGGTTCCGCGTCAACGAGGTCGGACCCATCGCCTTCGCGTGGTCCCTTGCCGTGGCCAGCAGATGTTGAGAGCATTGCGCAAGGTTCTCGCACACTGGGGGGAGCGTATTGCCTGACCTCCCGTATTCGTTTCATATCGCTCTCGACGGTTCGGGCCTGAACGGGCTTGAGGGCCGCGGCGGAGTCTGTGTTTTCAAATACGACCCGGACACCGAGTCGTACGCCTACAAGATCGAGTTCTACGGAGGAGTGGCGGGCGGCCATGCACCGAACGTCGATCCAACCCGCAGCTTCGGTTTCCTCGGCAACATGGGTCAGCATCTGCTGTTCTACGATCCCGCCACGCTCGACGAGGTGGACCGAGTCTCGACATTACGTTTTGAAATTCCCGACACCACGATCAAGTCCACCACTCATCTTTCGTGGCTGAACGAGTCGGAGTTCGTAGCCAGCATCGGCGACCATCTCTGGAAGTTCGACATTGCTCGGCTCACCAAGGCCGAATCGATCGGCCCACACCTGCTCAAGATTCCTCACGCGATGAAGCGGACGGCCTCGAACCGCTATCTCGTCTACGGCGGCATGGATCACCCGGAACGGGGCGAGGCCAAAGAGATCGGGATCTTCGACCTCGAGTCGGGGCGGGCGAGGCGCATTCCCCTACCGACGACGTGCTGGCACGTCGTGTGCCACCCGACTCTGGACATCTTCTACGCCATATCATTTCGCGTGTTGCCGAGCGGAGGGGGTGACTGGCAGCAGTGGGGCATGGCGTACTTCCGCGAATACGCCTACGAGATATCCGCCGAGTCCGGCGAGATTCTTCGGCATTGGTCCGCGGGCCGAGAAGTGCCCGCACACATCAACTCCGACATCTGTATCAGCGACACGGAGCTCATTTTCTGCACGGGTGGCAGCCAGACGGTGGTGCTGATCGACCTGGAGACCATGAGCAGTCACCGGTTGATCGACGAACATCCGGGACTTCTCGGTCAGTGGGAGTATCCGCGGCAGATTTCCTCGACGGTCTTCGACACCGTCTCGCGCGGCAGTTTCTTCACCGAGTCGCATCTCTACGCAACTGCTTTCCAGGTGACCAGGGGCAGCCTGTTCGACGGGATATACGCCACCCAGTTGTCCGCGGACCAGACGCTGCTCTTCACCGCCAATCGCGGTCAGAACCACATAACGATCTACGACTACCCCACGCTGGAACTGCGCACGCGAGTCCGAATGCCCGACCTGCAGGAGTATGACCGTTCGTTGTCGCCGATGGCCGATCCGCGCCTAGGCTTTCATCACAGTCACCTGATCAGTCCTCCGGTACTGGAAAGGACCGTCTGATGCCCACATCCACTCAGAACCCGTTCGACACGATCGGCAAGGTCGTCGACGTCACCCGCGAGGCTTTCGAGGCCCAGGTTCGGCTCGGCGCCGACTACGCCGATCTTGCCCAACTCGCCCTCAAGGAGGGCAGCAACCCGATCGACGCCGGCAGCGCTTACCTCGCGTCGGCGTGGCGCGAGGCAGGCAACTACTGGCAGGCCGTCGCCGATCTCAACCTGCAATACGCCACGCAGGTACTCAAGATCGGCAGCCATGCTGCCGGACTGGTGATCGCCGACGTCGACGCCGCTATCAAGAAGAGCCGGTCCGCCAAAGCCACCAAAGCCGCCCCGTCCAGCGAAGCCTCGTCCCGCTCAGCCAGGACGCAGCGGGCCACCGGACGCCGCAAGCAGAGCTAGAGCGGACGCGGCACCAGAACACGGCTCGCCCGCACTTCCGGCATCGGACGCATACCGTCGCGAACCCACCTCGGTAGGTGCGGACTGGTAAGCAGCCATGCAAGGCCTTGGGCGATCGCGGTGCGTGCCGGTCCAGGCGAATACCCAAGAGCGCCGATCTTCTCGTGGCTGTACCAGTAGTAGCGACCGACAGTGAGTGCCTCGTCGCGGGTCGACAGCGGCTCGGTCTCGGCGAACTGAGACCAGAGCTCAGCAGCAGCCGACACCAAATATGCAGTGGCAGAGGGCAGTTCGACCCGCGGCCCCGCGACACCTGCCAGGTCGGCGATCAACGAATGCAGGCTCCGCCACGACAGGTTTTCCGAACCGATGAGGTAACGCTGACCATGCACACCCCGTTCGGCGAGAATCAGATGTGCGTCTGCGACATCGGGCAGGGAGACCACGTTGCAGCCACCGGGAAATGTCGACCGGAAGTAGTCGAGAAGGTATCTGAGGATGATCGCGTTGCTGGGCACCAGGTGCGCCGATGGACCACCCATAACCACTGTGGGGCAGGCGATCACCACCTCGATTTGATCGCCGGCCGCCGCGATGGCCGCGCGTTCCTGGCGCGCCTTCGTGGCGTAGTACGCCGGCGTGTATCCGCCGTCGGCACGATGCGCCTCCGTACGCACCGAGCCGTCAGCACTCGAACCTGCGGTCACCGACGAGGATGTGACGACGACGCGGCGAACACCCGCCGCCTTTGCGGCCTCGACCACCATTCTGGTGCCCTCGACGTTGACGGACTCCAATTCGGCCTGTCGGCTATTGCCATAGGCGTACAGCGCAGCGCAGTGGATCAGGATCTCGCAGTCTCGCAGAGCATCGCGGAGCGCATCCTGGTCTCCGAGATCCGCAAGCGCGACTTCGAACGGCAGCGCGGTGGTGTCCGAACTCGGCCTGGCGACACCGCGAACGCGATGGCCGGCCTTCTCGAGCCGATCGGCCACCGCATGGCCGATCATGCCTGTGACACCGGTGACCGCGGTGGTCACCATCGCGGTACCCGTTCGGCGTCGTGGCGAAGGGCCAGCAGGTATTCCTCGGCCAATTCTCGAGCGGTTCGTCGCCACGGTCTGTCGCCCGTCGCGTCGTCCTTCTCGGCGCGGCCGGGGAAATGCCGGAAGCCGTGTTCGTCGGTTCGGTACGGCGCACCCAGCGCAGAGTCGCGCTCGGCGACCCATTCGCGTGCAATGTCCAGGTATGCCGACAGCGCTTCGGTCGGCCGGACTGCAGACGTTGGTGGCGCGTCGACACCGATCCGGTATGGGCGGCCCTCGAAACATGCTTCGAAGTTGTCGAATGTCGCCGAGAAGAACCGGCGGTACGCATCGGTGACGAGGTCGTTCTTCAGGGACGGAAAACGGTCGAGGTCGACGGCCTGCCAGAACAGCGGCAGCCGGAAGTGTTGGCGGCCCGAGATGGTAACCGAGGTGCGCCCGTCTCCGTTGTCGGAGAAGGTCAGCTGACCGTCGTCGTGGATGGCCGAATCATTCGGGCTGCCAACGGTCTTCCAGTACAGCCGATTGAATTCGGCTGTGTACTGCACTAATTCGATCTTGCACACATCGATGGGTTTACCGCCCCAGAAGGCCAGGTAGTTCGGCTGGGGCAGGTAGATGTTGCGTTCGGCCTGCATGACCGGGCGCCCACGGTCGTCGTGAGATACGCCGACCCGGCGCCCGCCCAGGTAGTCGGCCATCATGCTGATGCCCGCTGACACGTCGACCCGGTCTATGAACTCGACGTAACGCGCGTTCACCACCCGGTGGACCGTGAATAGCACCGATTCGTCGAAGTAGCACCAGCGCAGGAACGAATCGTCCTCGTGGGCCGCGTCGAGCAGGGTGGTGAATCCCGCGATGTAGCCGGGGATGGCTTCGTAATCGGAGCGACGGTACTGCCCGGCGTCGAATCCCAACGGCACCGTCAAGCGTGGCACGTCGTCTTTCGAGAAGTTCGTGCGCCACGCCGCGACCGATTCCGCAAGACCACCGATGCCATAGCCAAGCGCCCCAACGGCGAACGGTTTGGTCGGCGACTCGGATTGGATCAGCGGGCCGAGTGTGCGATGCAGCCAGGACAGCACCTCGTCCGTGTCCGCATCGTCGGCGGTGTCATCTCCGGACATCAGGATGCGCATGGTCCTGCCCGCGCCGGGCAACCGCTCGCTGAGTGCGCGGAGCGCGTCGCTGACCACCCGGGTTTCGGTTCGACGGGGGGCGAGTGCTTCGACGTCTCCGACCATTCGATAGCCGACCGGCAGGCCCAGAGACACCAGCGGCCCATGCACGACGCGGGACGCGGCCGGGTCGACACCGCAGAGCACGGCGGTGACCACGTCCGTCAAGAGCACGCTGGCACTGCCAACGAACGCGGTTGAATCGAGGCCACTGACTTCCACGATGGAGAAGGCGGGTGGCAGGTGGGTGGCGATGTCGGCTGCGATATCGGCGGTGGTCGCGCCACGGACGGCGTCCGCGCAGGCCAGCATGGCGGAGACCCCAGCCCGGAACAGGTCTTCGGCATCCTCCGACCACCGGCTGACGACCACCCGCAGCCCGGCCTGCACCCATTCCGCGCTGACCGGCTGGCCTGCGAGCAGACTCGTGTCCGGACACGGCGATGCGACGGCTCGTTCGGATACGTCGACCCGCTCGTACGGTCTACCGCCCTGCGTGGTCCCGCGGTATCCGGCCTCGAGCAGCACCGTCTCGACATCGTCCAGGCCGAGGTCGAGATCGCGTTGCATGAGCCGGCCGGCGACCGCCACCGATGACCAGCCCAGTTCCGCGAGCGCATCCACGGTGTCGTGCACCGTCTGCGCGTCAGGTAGCGCTGAGCCGTCGAGTGGCACCATGATCAGCGCTTTCGCCGAATCAGCGTCGGGACAGCGCAGGGTGCGCCGCGTTTTCGTCTGGCGAATGAGTTCGGCTACCGGATTCGAAGCCTTGTCCGCGATGCCGTGCTGGATCACCGCCACTGTGACAGGTGTCGATGACCGGCCGCGACCTGGCATGACGACAATATGACCACAGGCAGTGCCCCGATGACAGCCCGTCCGCCGTCACGGCTCGCGATTTGCGATTTCGGCGGGATAAACCGCGCTCAGCGCGGGTATCCACACCGAGATCGCACTGTTCGGAGGCTACGCTTTACCTAGGGGTGCGCATGGACTGGCTTGCATGGATCGTGTTGGCCGCGCTGGCGACGGCGACGGCGGTCTGGCTCGTGCGCAGATTTCTCACCGAAAATCGCCGGATCGACGGCATGATGCGCGACTTCGACCGGGAAAACCCGCGCCACGAGCCGGCTTTGCCACCGCAGCAACGACGACTCGCCGGTCTGCGGCGACGCCGGTAGGCCCAAAACCGCTGGTTTGGAGGTCGCGCAGGTCACCGGTATCCTGAAGAGCAATTGCCGACGCCGAACGTTTGCGCGGCAGCACCCTCAAGAGGAGAACTTGATCAATGGCTGTGCCCAAGCGCAGGATGTCGCGCGCGAACACCCGTAGCCGTCGCGCGCAGTGGAAGGCCAAGCGCACCGAGCTCGTCGGTGTCACTGTCGCAGGCCAGCAGCACAAGGTGCCGCGCCGTCTGCAGAAGGCCGCGCGACTCGGTCTGATCGATCTCGACCGCCGTTAGCCACGTCGCGTTTGCGGCGCGCCTCTCAGGTCACTCTCAGGCGATGGGTTAACACTGGTGGCCGTGCGAATTCTTGTCGTTGACGACGACCGTGCAGTTCGCGAGTCGCTCCGACGCTCGTTGTCCTTCAACGGTTATTCGGTCGCATTGGCGCAGGACGGGCTCGAGGCACTGGACCTGATCGCCAGCGACCGGCCCGATGCGCTGGTGCTGGACGTGATGATGCCGCGGCTGGACGGTCTCGAAGTCTGCCGTCAGCTCCGCAGCACCGGTGACGACCTGCCGATCCTGGTGTTGACGGCCCGCGACTCGGTGTCCGAGCGCGTCGCAGGCCTCGACGCGGGCGCCGACGACTACCTGCCCAAGCCGTTCGCGCTCGAGGAACTGCTCGCCCGTATGCGCGCGCTGCTGCGCCGCACCACCCCCGACGACTCGGCGGATTCGCCGGCGATGACGTTCGCCGACCTGAGCCTGGACCCGGTGACCCGTGAGGTCACCCGCGGTCACCGTCAGATCAGCCTGACGCGCACCGAGTTCGCGCTGCTGGAGATGCTGATCGCCAACCCCCGCCGCGTGCTCACCCGGAGCCGCATCCTCGAGGAAGTGTGGGGATTCGACTTCCCCACCTCGGGGAACGCCCTCGAGGTCTATGTCGGCTATTTGCGCCGCAAGACAGAAGCGGAAGGTGAACCGCGGCTGATCCACACCGTGCGCGGAGTGGGTTATGTGCTGCGTGAGACTCCGCCCTGATGGCCGCACTTCGACCACTCCCGTTCCGGGGCAGCTCGCTCCCGGAACCCAGCTCCCTGTCTCTGCGCTGGCGGGTGATGCTGCTCGCGATGTCGATGGTCGCGATGGTCGTCGTGCTGATGGCCGTCGCCGTCTACGTCGTGGTGTCGAGGGCGCTCTACGACGACATCGACAATCAGCTGCACAGCCGGGCCCGGCTGCTGATCGAAAGCGGCTCGCTGGCCGCCGATCCCGGCAAGGCCATCGAAGGTACGGCCTACTCGGACGTCAACGCGATGCTGGTGAACCCGGGCCGCTACATCTACACCGCCAATCAGCAGGGTCAGACGCTGCCGATCGGCAAGCAGGAGAAGGACGTGATGTCCGGCCAGCTGCTGCTGTCGCTGCGCACGGCCGACCACCAGCGCGTGCTGGCCGTGCATCTGAACAACGGCAGTTCGCTGTTGATCTCCAAGAGCCTGGCCCCGACCGGCAAGGTGCTCAAACGGTTGGGCACGGTGCTGCTCATCGTCGGCGGCATCGGGGTGGCGATTGCGGCGTTCGCCGGCGGAATGGTGGCCCGTGCGGGGCTGAGACCGGTGGCCCGGCTCACCGAAGCGGCCGAACGGGTCGCCCGCACCGACGATCTGCGTCCGATCCCGGTGATCGGCAGTGACGAACTCGCCCGTCTCACTGAGGCTTTCAACATGATGTTGCGGGGGCTGGCCGAGTCCCGCGAGCGCCAGGCCCGCCTCGTCACCGATGCGGGCCACGAGTTGCGCACGCCGCTGACGTCGTTGCGCACCAACGTCGAACTGCTGATGGCGTCGATGGCGCCGGGCGCGCCGCGGCTGCCCGAGGAGGAGATGGCCGAACTGCGCGTCGACGTGATCGCCCAGATCGAGGAATTGTCAACGCTGGTAGGCGATTTGGTGGACCTCACCCGCGACGACGCAGGCGGCGTCGTCCACGAGGCCGTCGACATGTCCGAGATCGTCGACCGCTGTCTCGAACGGGTTCGCCGTCGCCGCAACGACATTGAGTTCGACGTCAATGTGATTCCGTGGCAGGTGTACGGCGACGCGCCAGGACTGACGCGGGCCGTGCTGAACCTGCTCGACAATGCCGCCAAGTGGAGTCCGCCCAACGGCCGGGTCGGCGTGCAGATGACGCAGACCGATCCGGTGCACGCCGAGTTGGTGGTGTCCGATCACGGGCCCGGCATTCCGCCGCATGAACGACCCCTCGTTTTCGAGCGGTTCTTCCGCTCCACGTCCGCGCGGGCGATGCCCGGCTCCGGCCTGGGCCTGGCGATCGTCAAACAGGTGGTGCTCAGGCATGGCGGCGCGCTTCGGGTGGAGGACACCGTGCGCGGTGGACACCCGCCAGGCACGTCGATCCACGTGCTGCTGCCGGGACGCCTCGTCCCGGCGACACGGCCCGCGGAGGTCGCGGCGCAACCGGTGATCAGCGCGGACAATAGATAGGGCGGACAATGAGCAGACGGTCGTAGACAACCGACCGGAAGTCTGGGGATGTGCCGAACGTTCTCTAAGTGGATTCTCAGCCCGACCGGGCAACTTAGGGAAGCAGAACTTCGTTGTAGAAGAGTCGGCATCTCCGCGAGAACTCGTAGAAAGAGCCCGTAGCGAACATGACGAACCACCCGAGGTATTCACCGCCACCGCCCCAGCCGGGACGTCGGCCGGGCGATGATCGCACGGCGGGATATCCAGGTCCGCTACGGGCAGCAGACCGGCTATCAGCAGCAGCCCTACGACTGGCGATACGCGACGCAGCAGCAACAGCAGGCCTACCGCCAGCCCTATGACCCCTATCGCGGCGCGCCTCAGCAGCCGCATCAGCCCCCGCTCCCACCACGACCGCCGCAGAAGCGTTCGCGGGCAGGAGCCTTGACCGCAGGGGCATTGGCCATCGCCGTGGTCTCCGCCGGCATCGGCGGCGGGGTCGCGCTGGTGGCCAAGTCCGACCGTCCGAACAGCGGCGGAACGCAGATCACCGCGGCGCCCAGCGTTCCCGCGGCCAGCCTGCCCGCCGGGTCCGTCGAACAGGTCGCCGCCAAGGTGGTGCCCAGCGTCGTGAAGCTGGAGACCGACATGGGCAAGGCATCCGAAGAGGGCTCCGGGATCATCCTGTCCTCCGACGGCCTGATCCTGACGAACAACCACGTCGTCGAGGCCGCCAAGGGCGCAGGCGACACCACGATCACCTTCGCCGACGGACGCACGACGAAGTTCACCGTCGTCGGCACCGACCCGAGCAGCGATATCGCGGTCGTGAAGGCCGACAACGTCTCCGATCTGACGCCGATCACCATCGGCTCGTCGGCCAACCTCAAGGTGGGCCAGGACGTGGTCGCGATCGGTTCGCCGCTCGGCCTCGAGGGCACCGTCACGACCGGCATCATCAGCGCGCTGAACCGGCCGGTGGCCGCGGGCGGAGACATCAAGAACCAGAACACCGTGCTCGACGCGATCCAGACCGACGCCGCGATCAACCCCGGTAACTCCGGCGGCGCGCTGGTCAACATGAACGGCGAACTGGTCGGCGTGAATTCGGCGATTGCCACGCTCGGCGGTGACTCGGCCGACGCGCAGAGCGGCTCGATCGGGCTGGGTTTCGCGATCCCGATCGATCAGGCCAAGCGGATCGCCGACGAACTGATCCAGAGCGGCAGTGCCTCGCATGCCTCGCTGGGCGTTCAGGTCGGCAACGACACGGCGACCCACGGCGCCAAGATCGTCGAGGTCACCAGCGGTGGCGCGGCCGCGGCAGCCGGGCTGCCGAGCGGCGTCGTCGTGACGAAGGTCGACGACCGGGTGATCGGCAGCGCCGATGCGCTCGTCGCCGCCGTGCGGTCGAGGGCGCCTGGCGACAAGGTCACGCTGACCTATCTGGACTCGTCGGGCAAACCGCAGACCGTGCAGGTGACTCTGGGCAAGGCGCAGCAGTGATCACCGCACCGGGCACCCCGACGTTGAGAGTGGCTGCGCCGGTGTCCGCCTCCAGATATACGGTGGCAGTCATGGAACAACCAGGGGAGTTGGTTGGTCGGGCGCTCGTCGTCGTCGTCGACGACCGGACGGCACACGGCGAGGAGGACCACAGCGGTCCACTGGTCACCGAGCTGCTCAATGAGGCCGGCTTCGTCGTCGACGGTGTCGTCGTGGTGTCCGCCGACGAGGTGGAGATCCGCAACGCGCTGAACACGGCGGTCATCGGCGGAGTCGACCTGGTGGTGTCGGTCGGCGGCACCGGGGTCACCCCGCGGGACGTGACGCCGGAGGCGACCCGCGACATCCTGGATCGCGAACTGCTCGGCATCGCCGAGGCGCTGCGCGCGTCCGGACTGGCCGCGGGAATCGTCGACGCCGGACTGTCGCGCGGCCTGGCCGGAGTCTCCGGCAGCACGCTCGTCGTCAACATCGCCGGATCCCGGTCTGCCGTACGCGACGGTATGGCGACACTCAATCCTTTGGCCACTCAGATCATCGGCCAGCTATCCAGCTTGGAGATCTAATAAATTCCAGTCTCCGCTGGACTGAGCGTCCGCCCCGATCAGGGGCGGCACCGTCTGGGCAATGGTCGCAATTGTTAACGCCAATGTGAACTGGTGGCACCCCCGAAATGTGATCTTCGTCACAGTGGAGGGCGGCTGTGACCGGCTCGCCGAAGCCGTCCCGCGACGCAGTTAACAAGATCTTCGGCGAAGAGCTACCGCAGAAATCAGCCGACGAGCGCGATGACGATTCGCCTGCTCGCGACACTGAGCACGACGACTGGTTGCGGGACAACATTCCGCCTCACCATGAATGACCAGTGAGTTCCCGCTGAGCGCGTGAAATGCCTGGTGGTGACGCGCGTCCGGGCGATGGAAGCAATGTGCGGAGTTGGCAGCCCGCTGTGGTGACCGGATTGGCGGCGTGGTACCTGGCCGCCTCCCGTGAACACCTGCTTCGGCACCGACAGCAAACTCGTGTCAGGCACCGACTGGCGATGCGAACATGTACCCCTACGCGTTGCCGGTGCGATGCCGTCCCGTTATGTTCCTCCTGTCAACGATGAGCAAAACGTAAGAAGAACATGTGGACTCTCTCATTTGTCACACGTGTGACCCTTGCGTCGTGTGTGGTGTAGCAGTAGTCACCAGCACGGAAACCACTCGGTGAGCCGCCACGGGTCACCGCCGACAGAGCTAGGGAGAACATGAAGGCAATCAGTCGGGTGCTGATCGCGATGGTGCGGCCATCGCGGCTCTTTTCGTGAGCACCGGTACCTCGCACGCAGGGCTGGACAACGAGCTGAGCCTGGTCGACGGCCAGGATCGGACGCTGACGATCCAGCAGTGGGACACCTTCCTCAACGGCGTGTTCCCGCTGGACCGCAACCGGCTGACCCGTGAGTGGTTCCACTCCGGTCGCGCCAAGTACACCGTGGTCGGCGCCGGCGCCGATGACTTCGAGGGCACGCTGGAGCTGGGCTACCAGATCGGCTTCCCGTGGTCGCTGGGCGTCGGCATCAACTTCAGCTACACCACGCCGAACATCCTGCTCGACGACACCAACATCAATCCGCTGAGCGCCGGCTTCAACCCGCTGGGCTCGGTCATCACGCCCGAACCTGTTCCCGGGTGTGTCGATCAGCGCCGACCTGGGTAACGGCCCGGGCATCCAGGAGGTCGCGACCTTCTCGGTCGACGTCAAGGGCCCGGCCGGCGGCGTCGCGGTGTCCAACGCGCACGGCACGGTGACCGGTGCCGCCGGCGGCGTGCTGCTGCGTCCGTTCGCACGTCTCATCTCGTCGGCCGGTGACAGCGTCACCACCTACGGCGAGCCCTGGGACATGCAGTAACTCCCAGCAGTCATACAAACAGCCCCCGGCCGAAAACCGGGGGCTGTTTGGTGTGCGGGTCAGTCTCTGTCGGCGCTCGTGGTCTCGGCGGTGTCGGGGCTGGGGCCGGTGCCAGGACCGGTGACCTGCTTCGGCTTGCCTGCCTCGTCCGCCAGCAGGTCGCGGATCTCGGTGAGCAGGCTCAACTCGGTGTCCTGGGCCTGCTCGACCTCGCCGCGTTCGCGCAGCTTCTTGTACGGCAGCGACGATCACGAAGTACACGCACGGCCGCGACGATCAGGAAGTTGATCACCGCCGACAACACGGCATTGAAGTCGAGGAACTGCTCGGGATTTCCGCCGAGTGAGATCTTCAGAATTCCGTATTCCCTGTTGCCGCCCGCGCCGATGCGATCGATCAACGGCTGGACCACGCTGCTCGGTGAACGAGGTGACCAATCCGGTGAATGCCGCACCGATAACCACCGCGGTCGCCAGGTCGATGACATTGCCGCGCGCAATAAAGTCCTTGAAGCCCTTCAACATGCGTGAAAATCCTTCCTACGTCTGACCAGAGACAAGCCACGTTAGTCTCCTGCAGGCGCCGAGCGGTCAGTGAAACGTCAGCGTGACCGCCTGCATCAGCGTCGCGCCCGCGACGTCGTTGGCGGCGTGAGCGGGCAGGGCAACGAGCACCACCCGGTCACCGCCCGCGCCGGGGCCCTTCTGTTTCTCCGACACCAGCACCACCACCGCGTCGGTCGCCACGACGTGTGTGGTCGAGTCGTCGGCCGTGTTGTTCGAGGCCGCCAGCACGTCGACGACGTCGCCGGGCCGGATGAGGTCCAACAAGGCCGAGTCGGCCAGGTGCAGCGGCACGATGCGGGCGTCGGGCCCCGCCGCCGACTGAGCCAGCCTCGGGCCGAGTAGCCGGACGTCGGTGAGCACCTCGCCGCGGCGGGCCGGACCAGCCAACGTCGAACCGACGACGGTGTCGACGTTCGATTGTGAGCCATCGGGAACCGTTGCGGCGGAGCGCTTTTCGATGCGAACATCCGCGGCGGTGAGTTCGACGCCGGGGGACAGGTCACGCGCGGCCACCACGATGTCGGTCTGGTCGCCGTCGCGGATCGGACCGCAGCGCCGCGACGGCGGCCAGCACGACGAGCGCGCCTGCCGCCACTCGGCGGGCCGCCACGGTGCGGGTCCAGTCGGGCCGCACAACCGTGGACGAGCCGGCTCAACACCGACGGATTGAGTGATTCCCCCATGCCGCCACGCTAGGCAGCGAACCGCCCGTAATGGCGTGCGATCACGCCGGGCTGTGGATAACTTCGCGGGTCAGCTGGATGCTGCAGCGGCCGGCGTCGAGCTCGAGCTGCCCGAGGTCGAACTCGAGCTGGAACTGTCCGACTTGCCGGAATCAGACTTCTTCTCCGAGGTGCCGAGACGACGACTCGGAGCTCTTCGAGGAACCGTTGGACGAGCTCTTGGCGGATTCACGGCTGTCGGTGCGGTAGAAGCCGCTGCCCTTGAACACCACGCCGACCTTGCCGAACAGCTTGCGCAGGCGCCCGTCGCACTTGGGGCACTCGCGTCAGCGCGTCGTCGCTGAACGCCTGCACCACGTCGAACTTGTTGTCGCACTCGGTGCACGCATAGGAATAGGTAGGCACGAAAAAACCCTCCGTGATGATCTAACTACTTAGCACTCTACCGTCTTAAGTGCTAGAACCGCTATGTGGGCCGCATCATTCCCGTGCTTGTGGGACTGTTCGTGCTCGGAATGGCCGTGGCCATCTGGCTGCACTTCCAGCGCGCCCCCGTGCCGCCCCCACCCGGGGTGCCCACTACCGCATCGCAGCCCGCTCCCGCGTCGCGGACCAGCGGATATGACGCCGCACGCGCGACGCTGACAGCGGCTGCCCGTCAAGGGCTGGGACCGCAACACCGACTTCTCCCGCTACCGGTTCGGCGAGGCGTGGAGCGACGACGTCAACGTCGAGTTCGGCCACAACGGTTGCAATACCCGTGACGACATCCTGCGCCGGGACCTCACCGAGCTCGTCGTGCGCCCGGGCACCTGTTACGCGCAGAGCGGCGTACTGCACGACCCGTACACCGGCCAGACGATCGCCTTCACCCGCGAGCCCGGAGACCTCAGACGCCGTCCAGATCGACCATGTGGTGTCGCTGTCCGACGCCTGGTACAAGGGCGCACGCGAATGGGACGACCAGCGCCGCCGCGACTTCGCCAACGATCCGCGCAACCTGCTTGCCGTCGGCGCACAAGCCAACTTCGACAAGGCTTTTCGCGATGCCACCGCCTGGCTGCCGCCCAACGCGTCGTTCCGTTGCGAGTTCGTCGCGCGGCAGGTCGACGTGAAGGCGGCATACGGGCTGTGGGTGTCGAAGAACGAGAAACGGGCGATGCAAGACGTGCTGGCGGGCTGCTGACGCTAGCCCAGCTCGACCAGGCCTCGTTTCGGCGTCAGCGCGTGGGTCATCCGCACGTCGTGCGGCTCGGCGGGCACCTCGTCGACGAGCTCGTCGTCGCGGACCACCGCAACCAGCCGCGCCGCCGGATCGGCCAACGGCAACGAGCGGTCGTAGAACCCGGCGCCGCGGCCCAGCCGCACACCGGCGCGGTCGACCGCCAGCGCGGGCACGAACACCGTGATCGCATCGGCCACCGCCTCGGCGGGCAGCCACGGCTCGGTGCGGCTCGCGCAGCCCAAACCGCGCCGCGACGAGCCGCCCTGGGCGGTATTCGCCCCACTGCATCGGCTGCGGGACGCCGTCGGCGTCGTCGCGGGCGACAGGCAGCAGCACCCGGTCTGCGAGGCGGAACAGGGTGTCCAGCAGCTTCATCGATCCGGGCTCGGATCGGATCGGGACATAGGCGCAGACGGTTTGCCCGCCGCTGACGACGTCGGGCAGGTGGCGGCAGAGCGCGTCGGCCTCGGCGTCGTGAGCCTGCGACGTCACCGCGCGCCGGGCCGCCAGGATCGCCTCCCGCATCGCGGCCTTCGTCCGGGTTGCCACGGGTCAACGATGACACGGCGCCGTGCAGGTGATCGCGGTAACCCGATGCCAGATAGTGTGTGAACGATGACACCGCCCCAGGTCCCGATCCCGCACACCGCGGTCGTCCCGGCCGCAGGCTTGGGGACCCGCTTTCTGCCCGCCACCAAGACGGTGCCCAAGGAGCTGCTGCCCGTGGTGGACACGCCGGGCATCGAGCTCGTCGCCGCGGAAGCGGCCGAGGCGGGCGCCGAACGGCTGATCATCGTCACCTCCGAGGGCAAGGACAGCGTCGTCGCACACTTCGTCGAGGACCTCGTCCTCGAGGGCACGCTGGAGGCCCGCGGCAAGAAGTCGATGCTGGAGAAGGTGCGCCGCGCGCCCGCGCTGATCAAGGTCGAGTCGGTGGTGCAGGCCGAGCCGCTGGGCCTCGGCCACGCGGTCGGCTGCGTCGAACCGAGCCTGGCGCCCGACGAGGACGCGATCGCGGTGTTGCTGCCCGACGACCTGGTGCTGCCGACGGGTGTGCTGGAGACGATGTCGAAGGTGCGCGCCAAGCGCGGCGGGTCGGTGCTGTGCGCCATCGAGGTGCCGAGGGAGGAGATCAGCGCGTACGGCGTGTTCGACGTCGAGACCGTCCCAGATACCAACAACCCCAACGTTTTACGGGTCAAGGGCATGTTCGAGAAGCCAAAGGCCGAGGATGCGCCGTCGCTGTATGCCGCCGCGGGTCGGTACGTGCTCGACCGGGCGATCTTCGACGCGCTGCGCCGAGTTCCGCGCGGAGCGGGCGGCGAGATCCAGTTGACCGACGCGATCGCGCTGCTGATCAACGAGGGCCATCCAGTGCATGTCGTGGTCCATCGCGGCGACCGACACGACCTGGGAAATCCCGGCGGCTACCTCAAGGCTGCGGTTGACTTTGCGTTGAAGCGTGACGACTACGGGCCCGAACTGCGGCGGTGGTTGGTGGAACGTCTGGGGCTGATCGACTGCTGACACGTCACGACGGCCCCGCAACGGAGAAAGGCGTGTTGTGCGTTCGGTGGAGGAGCAACAGGCTCGCGTAACGGCCGCTGCGGTGGCCGCCCGCCCGGTGCGGGTCGCGATCGCTGAGGCGCAGGGCTTGCTGTGCGCCGAGGAAGTGGTCACCGAGCGTCCGCTGCCCGGGTTCGACCAGGCCGCCATCGACGGTTACGCCGTGCGCAGCGTCGACGTCCTCGGCGTCGGTGGGAACGGCGGCGACGGTGAAGACGCGGCCGACGACGCAGGCGATGAACAGGTCAGTCTGCCCGTGATGGGCACGATCGAGGCGGGCGCGCGGACGCCGAGCCGGCTGCAGCCGCGACAGGCCGCGCGCGTGCAGACCGGTGCGCCGATGCCGACTCTCGCCGACGCGGTGTTGCCGTTGCGGTGGACCGACGGCGGGCAGTCGCGGGTGCGGGTGTTGCGGCCGGTGCGCTCGGGTGCCTACGTCCGTCGCACCGGTGACGACGTGCAGCCCGGCGACGTGGCTGTGCGGGCGGGCACGATCATCGGCCCGGCGCAGGTCGGTCTGCTCGCCGCGGTCGGACGCGAACGCGTGCTGGTCCATCCGCGGCCGCGGCTGTCGGTGATGTGCGTCGGCGGTGAGCTCGTCGACATTTCGCGAACGCCCGGCAACGGCCAGGTCTACGACGTCAACTCGTACGCGCTGGCGGCCGCGGGCCGCGACGCCGGCGCCGAGGTGAACCGCGTCGGCATCGTCGACACCGATCCCAAGGAACTGCGGGACGTGGTCGAGGGACAGGTCAGTCGCGCCGAGGTGGTGGTGATCGCCGGTGCGGTCGGCGGCGCGGCCGCCGAAGGCGTCCGCTCGGTGCTTGCCGAGTTGGGCGAGATGGAGGTGACCCGGATCGCGATGCATCCGGGTTCGGTCCAGGGGTTCGGCCAGACTCGGGCCCGAGGGCGTGCCGGTGTTCCTGCTGCCCGCCAACCCGGTGAGCGCGCTGGTGGTGTTCGAGGTGATGGTGCGGCCGTTGATCCGGCTGTCGCTGGGCAAGCGGCAGCCGATGCGACGGGTGGTGCAGGCCCGCGCGCTGTCGCCGATCACGTCGGTGGCCGGGCCGCAAGGGGTATCTGCGCGGGCAGCTGATGCGTGATCAGGACACCGGCGAGTATCTCGTGCAGGCGCTCGGAGGTGCGCCTGGCGCGTCGTCGCATCTGCTGGCGACGCTGGCCGAGGCGAACTGTCTGGTGATGGTTCCCAGCGAGGCCGAACAGATCCGCACCGGCGAGATCGTCGATGTCGCCTTCCTGGCCCAGCGCGGCTGAGCGACGCCCGAGCCCGTCATGAGCCTGTGGCGTTCGAACTCCTCCGCCCATCCCGGTTGGCCGCTGCCCGTCGGTCCGCTGCGGGTGCCCGGTGGAGTGGTCGGGCTGCGTCCGGTGCGGCTGCGAGACGCCGCGCAGTGGAGCCGGATCCGGTTGGCCGACCGCGCGCACCTGGAGCCGTGGGAGCCGAGCACCGATATGGGATGGGAAGCGCGGCATGCGATTTCGCAATGGCCTGCGGTGTGTTCGGGGCTGCGGTCGGAGGCCCGCAAGGGCCGCATGCTGCCGTATGTGATCGAAGTCAACGGGGAGTTCAGCGGACAACTGACCATCGGGAACGTCACCCACGGGGCGTTGCGGTCGGCGTGGATCGGCTATTGGGTGGCGAGCTCGGCGACCGGCGGGGGAGTGGCGACGGCAGCACTGGCGCTGGGCATGGACCACGCCTTCGGCCCGGTCAGGCTGCATCGGTTGGAGGCGACGGTGCGTCCGGAGAATGCGGCCAGTCGCGCCGTGCTGGCGAAGGTCGGGTTCCGCGAGGAGGGCCTGCTGAGGCGCTATCTGGACGTCGACGGGGCGTGGCGCGACCACCTCTTGGTGGGCATCACGGTCGAGGAGAAAGAGGGGTCGGTCGCGTCGGCGCTGGTGCGCGAGGGCCACGCCAGCTGGACCTAGTCACCACCGCCGACTGTGCCGGTTCGAAGCCATTCGCGGGGTGTTGCGAACGAAACCGCACAGTCGAGCGCCTAAGAGACCTGTGGCAAATGTGACATAAGTGACTGTTGGTGCTTGTCAGGCGGGAATTACAGGTGTGTAATTGTCTCGGCGCGCCGTCCATGGATGCGCAGGTCACGGACCTAGCCTGATGGGGAAAGGAGCAGGCGTCATGCCAAGCATCCCCCAATCTCTTCTTTGGATATCTCTCGTCGTGCTCTGGCTCTTCGTGCTGGTCCCGATGCTGATCAGCAAGCGTGATGCCGTGCGCCGCACGAGTGATGTGGCATTGGCGACGCGGGTCCTGAACGGCGCGACCAGCGGCAGGCTGCTCAAGCGCGGGGGACCGGCCTCGGGGCACCTCAGCGACCCGGACTGGCGGCCGTCCGACGACGACCTCGACGACGAAGACCTCGACGACGACTACGACGATGCCGACTATGAGGACGACGAAGAGGCGCCGCAGAAGGCGGTGGTCGTCGCGGCGGCCGTCATCGAAGACCCCGAACCCGACTATCTCGATGTCGACGTCATCGATGAGCCTGCGGGTGCATTGCCGGTCGGTGAGTCCGACGTCGCGGAGGAGCTCGCCGAGGCAGACGAGCTGACGCTGAATTTCGAAGAGCCCGAAGAGAACGTCGACACCGCGGTGTACCAAGTCGCGACCGACGAATACGAAGACGAGGGAGACGGCACAGCCGACGAGTACGAGTACGTCGAAGACTCCTCGGGCCTCGAGGCGCCCGAGGAGGGCGATCTGCGGATGGCGGACTCGCTGATGGCCGCGCGGCGGCGCCGCTACGACCCGACGAAGGCCGCGGCCGTGAGCGCCCGCAAGTACAAGTTCCGCAAGCGGATGCTGGCGTTCATGACGCTGGTCTTGATGGCGACGGCCGCGGCGGCGTACTTCCTGCAGCCCCTGGCTTGGTATGCCTGCGGCGGCGCAGGTGTGGTGACGCTGATGTACCTCGGCTACCTGCGCCGTCAGACGCGTATCGAGGAGCGGGTGCGCAGGCGCCGCATGCAGCGGATGGCGCGTTCGCGGCTGGGCGTCGACAACGTCGAGGACCGCGACCTCGACCTGGTCCCGTCGCGATTGCGCAGACCAGGCGCGGCTGTGCTGGAGATCGACGACGAGGATCCGATCTTCGAGCACCTCGACTACGCGCCATCAGCCCACGAGTACCACCTGCCGAGGGCAGCCGGGCAGTAGTCCGGCGCCGGGTTCTGCGAGTTTCTGCGGCGAAGGATTGGCTGGTAGCCTGTGCTACCGACCAGGGGCTATGGCGCAGTTGGTAGCGCGACTCGTTCGCATCGAGTAGGTCAGGGGTTCGAATCCCCTTAGCTCCACACTGAGAATCTGCAGCTCAAAGCACTAGGCTTGATTAGCTAGCGCGGGGCTGGTCGTCCGGCCAGCCCGCAGTCAGCCCGCAGGAGAACCCGCAGAGCCTGCCCCGGCGGCCATCGTGCGGCTCCGAAATGCCTTGTCCGGCAAACTCACTGGTCACGTCCTGGCGGCCCGTGTCGGTTGCCGCGCAGATCGCCGCGTCCAGGTTGACGGTCACGTCGTCCAGGTCGGCGCACACATCCAGCGTCATGCTCGCCTTCGCGAGGCGCGCCGGGCCGCGTGTCATCTCATCGTCGGTGACACGGCGGCCTTGGCGGCGATCGATGAGACCAAATTCGACTCGCTCCTCGGCTTACAATGTGTTTCATTCATTCTCACCTCCTCCCTGGTGTTCGTGGTGGTTGTACGGGGCCGGTCGGGAAGCGGCGAGCGTCGATGCTCGAGCTGCCTCCCGCCGACCCCGGTGTGCGCCGTGAGGATCACGGACGCGTTATGTCCCTCAGGCCGATGGAGTCTCGCCTCCCTTCGCAGTCCGGCGAGGCCGGGCTGCGGTGGGTTCGCCGCCGTCGGCGAACAGGGTGGCGATGGCCTGCTGGCGGGCCGCGGCTTCGCGCTCGATTTCGGCGCGGGCTTCGGCTGCCTTGCTGGCCAGCTCCGGATCGTCTTTGGCGCGAACGATGTGTTCGGCGATGGCGATCTGGATTTCATCGGTGATGGTGCCGTCACGGAGCTGAGCGATGAAGCTCAGCTGAGCGTGAACGTCCGGTTGGAGTCGAATGCCAAGGGTTTTGACGCCTTTGGCGGGGCTGGTCGTAAAAGGACCTTCGCCGAACGCGCAATCTGACCAAATAATCCCCGAAGTGCCCGAAAACACCCAAGAGATTGGACGGCATACCCGTCTACCCTAAACAGAGAATCCGACACTCCAGACCACCCGGCCCGCAATCACTGACCGGAGACAGGTCGCCGCGCGGCGACCATTTCCGCTGGCATGAGAGCACTCACGCGGTTGATGTCGCAGAGTCCTAAGTGCACTGAACGGATGCCGTTGGTTGGCCAGGCCACCACGAAATTCGGCCGTGCTCAAACTCGTTGAATCGCTCTATGCCGAATGCGCCGACCTGCTCGTCGGAAAGCGGCAGTCCTAGACATCCGCCGTCCTCGCCAGAATTCTGATAGGCAATGCCGATAAGGCCGTGGACTTCATAGGCGCCTGTCTGGGGTCCCCAATAGATCCACTTATAACCGGCGCCGTCGAAGAAGATCTGTACGCGGCCATGAGTCGAAGGCACTTCAGGCGTTATCGGCTCTCCGAATCCGCGGTCGGCTCCGAGACTGATCCATTTCTCGCAGATTGCGCCGTACACGCGATGGGTGGCCGTGCCGTTTACGTAGTGCATGTGACTGAATTGCCGTGGGTCTGGTTCAAGGAGGTCTTTGAGCCATCTCTCCACCGTGGT
Source organism: uncultured Actinomycetota bacterium (assembly GCA_963813275.1). Taxonomy (GTDB): domain Bacteria; phylum Actinomycetota; class Actinomycetes; order Mycobacteriales; family Mycobacteriaceae; genus Mycobacterium. The sequence continues at coordinate 115,143 of CAWEYH010000017.1, forward strand.
GCCGTGTTCAACCGATGGCACCGTGGCGTATCCCTCGGTGTAGCCGTTCCAGCAGTCGACACTGATGCCGACAATGCCAGGATTCTTCAACTGCGACATCCAGTTTCGCCACCGGTCATCGGTGTAATCGAGATTATCACCCCAAAAGCCCGAGCCCTTCTCTCGCCATACCTTGCGGCCGTCAAAGCCATTCGACACGTCGAGGATTACCGGCACACCGGTGTTGATCCAATCGTTCATCGCATCGCGCTTCCAGTCGGCCATCCGCGAGATGTTGGGCGGCCAGTCGAAGACATGCAGATTATTGTCATATGGAGGATGCCCGGGCGGGCTGAACCATACGAGACCGCTGAAAACTTCTGACTCGAAGCCGTGGATCGCCAGGACTGATGGGGTTTCCACGAGATATGGCCCGGCGCTGGCCGGGATGGCCCAGTACGATCCGCCCTGGATGGCGTCCAGCGTGAAACCCACATTGATCCCGTACCGGTCCCAGACCTTATCGGCGGCCCGCGTGAAGCCCGCGGCAAACTCCGCCGCGCTACCTTCCACTTGCCACAGTTGATCGGAGCAGGCATGGATAATATTGACTGCGTAGCGGGGGATGCCGTCAAGGTCATACAGCTGCGCCCACAAGTGCATTCGGCCTTTGAAGATGTCGAGCAGCCAGCCGATGCGATCAACTAAGCCATCGAAAAACGGGTTGGCATAAGGGAACTCCCATTCGAACTGCCAGGACGGGATCTCGGGATGGTTGCGGTCACCGCCACCTTCAATCGCCGGGAGGATGACGAGCGGCTTTGATCCAGCAGCGTCGACGAGCCGTGGCCACGAGTTTGCATCTAATGCCATAGGTGACCACTGCGGCATATTGCTCCAGTAGCTGGCCACAACGGTGTTCACATGAGCATCTACCATCCGCTGCAGCACCCATTCGCGGGGTGAATCGTCACGATTCCAGCTCCGATCACGAGGATCGCTCGGGTGTGTGGTCCACAACGTGTCATCCGCGCCATCACCGGGAAAGAAATAGACGCCCTTTACGGGTTGCCCTTCGAATCCTGGCGATGCGAGCAGTCCGCGCGAATGAGGAGCGTCGGCAACAGCATTGGGCATAGAAAGTTTCAATCCCGCGCTGGCGGTAGCAATGCCAACGCCGACAGAAAGCGAAGCTCGGAGAAAGCCTCGTCGTGTCACGTCCCATTCGTCAGGTTGGCCCATGGCGTGAAGCCTCCTAGCGTCGCATCACCGTTAGCAACGACGCTAAATTGTCGAAACGGCGGCTCGCAAGAGTAGCTGACTACTCGAGTTGCCTGAGACTTGAGAAACACTTGCCGCCCGCTCATATCCATCGACGGCGCGGTTAACTGCTTCACTTCTCGCTTGTTGACACCCATACAAATCCGACACCGCTCCTCGGAAATGCCCAGCCGTCAAAAGTGACTCGGACTGATCTTCCGGGCACCGATGCGGGTGTTCGTTCGACCCGCGTTACTCGGCTGCTCGCGATCAGGTTGAGGACACTGACTCGCTCCATATCGCAGTCGTCGTAGTCGAGTTCGACCTCGATGCCCCGTGTCGGTTGTTCGATATCGATATAGAGGAGGTGTCCGCGCTCGGCAGTCACGGTGCGGTAGGTGTAGCTGACGCGGACTGGCTTGTTTTCGTCTTCCAGCTCGCCCAGCGCGACGGTCTAAACCTGGCCAGTCTTCTTCACTGTCTGCCGCATAAGGCCTTCTACACCATCGTCGCCGATATTTTCCATGCTTAGAGGGGCTGAGTACTCGATCGCAGGTAGAGGGCAACTGTTGCTCCCTTTGGTACACGGTCTCCCGCTGTGGGGTTCTGGCTGAAGACGCGGGCGCTGTTGTCGGCGTTAGCGCCACTGAACTGCGCGAGTAATCCGAGCCCGTGCAGTTTTGTGGTGGCCATCATCGGCGTGTTTTGGAAGAGATTGGGTACGGCGACCAACGCGGTTGGATTCTGGATTGTGATGGCAAACCCGCCGACCACGGCGGCATCGACACGTACGGTGATTCCCGATTCGGAGGTGACGGTTTGACCGGGCTGGATCGCTGTCGGTGTGAGCAAACTGATTAGGGGGTCATCGGCGAGTGGCAGCGTGGGGTCTTCGGTGCCGACGACCTCGTAAACGATCACTCCTTGGCCAGGAATGCCGACCGAGTTGTACTGATTTGGACCGTCGAATTGGTCTCCCCGTAGCCGCGCTTCGGCGATCACCTGTACGCCAGTTCCCACGGTCTGCACGGCGTGCACACGGCCCGCCGGGGCTGGCCCGAGACATGTTGCGTGAAGAACAAAGCTAGAGGTGGCATCGACCGCGCTCGCGATCGCCGCGGGATCCAGCCATTGCAGCAGCATCCTGGTGTAAGCGGTTGGATGTGTTCCGAACTGGCAATACGCCATCGTGTCGTACCCGCCGAGGTCGTGCGGGACCTTGTTGCTGTACAGGTCACGCATCCCGGTGAGTCCGTGCATCAATTCCATCGCCCAGTACCCAACGCCTTCTCGCATGACGAACCGGGACCAGAAGCCGTAATTCCTCGCAGCGCCAACGCCGCCGAGCATGATTACCGCTCCGGCGTCGTAACCGCCTGACTGCGCGATCGGGTCGATCAGCGCGGCCACATCGGGATCGGTGGGCGCCACGTCGCCGGGCTTGACAAGGACGATCGGATCGGCGACGTCAGCGACGATGTCGGCTCGCCCCTGAGACATGGTCAGGATGAAGGTTCTTAGTGAAGCGTCGATGCCGCTAGTAGGGATGGGATCGTAGTAGACCCGCGCCTCAATGGAGCGCTTCCAGTCCGGCGGCACGACGAACTCGTTGTACTGACCGCGGTCCAACGGTACGAATACCACGCGCCTCGTCCCCAGCCACGGCATCGAAGGAGAATAGGATCGGTCTCCTGCCTCAGTCAACAGCCCAACTCGCTGCTCGCTCGATCCACAGTCAACCCACAACAAGACTCCGGCTTTCCACGAATGCAGCGCAACAACGGGGTCTCGGTGACGCTGCATCCGACATGCTCTCCGGTGGGGCCCTTATCGAGGAGGGCGGCATCGGGGAGCAGGTGTTTGGGCGCGCGCTTCTTTCGAAGTGGTCTGTGGTCGCTCGGGGCCGGGAGATTGAATCTCGATAGGTTAACGAACTGCCTCGCCTATTCGCGATGGATGCTACGCGGAGGCCGATTGGGCGACGCGGCTACATAGCGCCGCTACTTGAGAATATCGCTACTGATAAATAGCGTCATCCGAAAGTTGCTTTGGTAGAGGGTGATTCGCCAATATCAGGTGGGCTATCAATATGGCGGTTCGATTCGGGCGTTGGCCGAAGATGACGTACCGCAGATTCTCCGCATGTGCCGATTGGAAGGAGCTGGCCCAGTTCGGCCCGCCCTACTGGCGGCCCCGCAGCCCAGCGGAACTGCGGCGCAAGGTCGCCGCTACGGCTGGCCCCCAGCTGAGCACCGAGTACACGTTTGTGCTGGCCGTAGAGGACGGCAGTCTGGTTGGCGAGTGCTCGTTGCACGGCATCGACTGGAGAAACCGCGTGGCGCAGGTCGGCGTCTGCATTTGGAATCCGAGCGAGCGCAGCAAAGGTTATGGCCACGCCGTCGTTCAACACGTCATCGATTGGGACACTGGTTATCTCGGCCTTCAGCGTCTAGAGGCGTGGGTCGTCGAAGGCAATAATCCATCACTGAAACTGTTCGGCGGCTTGGGATTTACCCATGAGGCGACGCCCGGCGGACGCTACCTGCACGCAGGGGAGCGGCGGGCGATGCACGTGCTGGCCCTCGAAGCCGCAGTCTAAACGCCGAGTGCCTACGGCGTTCGAATATAGGTGTTTACCTGCAGGTTTGTTACAATAGCCATAAGCAATGGCGCGTCATCGACGATCAGATCTGGCGTTTCGACTCCGCAAGACCAAGGCGGCGCTGCTGGCCGTGGGCCTGACGCTCGCGGGCATTGTTCTCATCACGGTCAACGGTTGGCTGTCCGGACTCGACCTCGGTGCTTGGAACTGGTTGCACGCTTTGCCGCTTGGCGAACTCGGCGGAACCCCATTTGGCGCCGGTCTGCTCGGCACACTGTTCGAGTACAGCTTTCGCAAGGACCAAGAGGACGCCACCATCGAGCAGTTCCGTCAGATTATCCACGAGCAGGCACCGGCCATGCGCGACGCTGTCATCGAAGGCTTCGCCATCCATCCCGACGATTGAAGCGCGTCGCGAATTCCTGAACTGCTCGACGATATCGCGTCGAATGTCATGAGCTTGCGTCTCGGTGATGAACAGTTCGCCCGCGAGATCTACCGCGATATCCGCGACCAGGCGATCCACGCCGCCGAACGCTGGTACGACGTCGAGGTTCGGGTCCGTCTCTCTAGTGCACTAGAGAGGAGTTGCCAAAGGCACTCCTGTGTTCGACGTGATCGTGGAATGGGATTACACCACAGTGCCTTCGGGACCGATCCGGCGCTTCGCCTGTGTCTCCGACCGCGACGAGTACTAAGACCTACGCGAAGATGTTCCGGCCACGTCGACATGGCTGATGGCAAGGCTGACCTCGACGGTATCTATAACCGGTTCGACGCGGTGATGGCGGAACTGGACGTCATCAAGGCCGAGCAGGTAGCGCAAAGTGTGGAGCTCGACCGCCACGAGCGCTGGCATCACGAAACCGCCGAGCACGTCGGCCTGACGCTGAGTCACGAGGCGTAGCCACCCTCCGAGCCGCTGGGGCAGCGCGGCCCCAGCGGGATCCTGGTTGCTGCTGTAGTCAGTGACATACGAATAGCGTTAGAGCACAACTCTATATATAGTTCACCTCGCCATCGAGTGATTTGCTATGTCTTGCCAGTTCGTCGGCCAGTGCAGCCGGGAAGGGCACCGAGCGGCGTTCGTGGCCCTTATCGGTTTGGCGAAGCGCCGATGCGCCGAAAGTTGAGCTCGGAAGTTTGTCGCTCGTCGGTGACCGGCAGTCGATAGTGACCATAATTGGCCCGAAGGACTTAATCAGAAATTCCGTGCCGCATGTGCTGAGCCCAGGCCCCAATGTTGATGAGGCCGGTAACGAAGAAACGAAGATTCCTATAGGCTATGACGAAGCGGGAGAACGGCATTCGGTAGTGTCGCTCGAGCTGGTGAGTCCTCGTGCACGAAATCCCTTGTTGGGTGCGCTAGTTGATCTTTCGTGGTGGACGCTGGGCTAAGTGGATCGTTGGTATCGTCGCAGCTGCTCTCGCCGCTGCCATCACCGATAAAGTCAAGGATCGGTTTCTGCAACTATTTGGTAAGCGCGGCGCGCGGGAGAAACGCGCTCAGTAAAGGCAGCCCAGCTACCAACAAAGTTTGGGGCGCACACCCAATCAATCGCCAAGGCTGACTTTCAACTCTGCCCGCCGTCTAGGTCAAGCAACGCCGCGTCATCAGCTCCAGGACTGCGATCAGCCAGTTGGTGTTTAATTCAACTAGCCCAACGCATTACGTCGTCCTTATCGCTGGGTTGCCCCGATGGCGGAGGAGAAGCCGAAGGCGCATCGAATTTGATGTGTCCTGCGGCCTCTTCTGGGATGGTTCGCGATGACCCAATGCCGATTGTCGGGCAGGGTAAAACTCGCTGCACCGAATCACTCGGACGATCCGGTTTTCGTGTTAAGTTTTCGGCGACACTGCGGCGCGGTGGTTCGGGTGGGGGCGTGATGAATTGTCTGCTGAGCCTACGTCTAAGCTTCGCCGGCCGGTTTGTGTCTGCCTCGACACTGAACGAATCTCGATCAGGATTCTGGCCGCCATTGGTGGCGGTCTGGAACTCGGTTGGCACCGTGGCTTTTGACTTCATCGGTTGTCGGGTGACCGGATTGCAACCTGCAGGGCAGCGACGTGGCCTCGAAGCTGAGCCGTTCTAGGAGAACACATGCGAACTCGCTCCAATGTGTACACCTTGATCAAGAAGAGGATGTCCCGAGTTCCGTGGAACTTCGGCGGCGGCCCGGTGAGCATCAGGCTGCGCTCACCTGCTCATCATGCATGACGGGTACGACGTTTTCGGTGATGTGGCGTTCGAGTGCAGTCCGCAGCGCCGGTAGGTGCAGGTGGCCGTTGACGCGGCGGAATTGCTTGCCGGCCTCGACCATCCCGGCCGCGCACCAACGCAGCGCCATCTGCCCGTCGCGCCAGCGTTTGACGTTGCCCGCGTGTTCGCGGCACACCGAGATCATCGACTCGATGCAGTTCGTCGATCTCAACGTGCGCGCCAGCGTGGGTGGCACGCCCAGGCGCAGCACGGTGAGCGTCTGGTCGAGGCCTTCGCGCAGGCTGGCCGCCGCCCCGGGGTGAGTGCGGTCGAGTTCCTTCGCCAAGGCCAGCAGCGCCGCTTCGGCCTCAAGAGCCGAGTCGGCGTGGTAGGCGTCCGTCATCCTGCGACCCACACTGCTGCGAAGACGTTGCGGCAGATGATCTTTCACGTTCCGAACCTTGTGGAGCTGACAACGTTGAATCACCGGATGATCGAGCACGTCGATGACCGCCTTGCGAAGAGCCTTGGACCCGTCGATGCCGACCAGCATCGGGCGGGTGACATCCAGGCTGCGCTCGCGCAAGTCCACCAGCAGCTCGGTCACCAGGGTGGCGTTCTCCGTCGATCCCTCCACCAACGCCAACGGGTGCTTGACACCGTCGATGCCGATCCCGAGGGCCACGATGCAGCACGACTCGGCGAAGTGCACCCCGTCGATCATCAACGCGACCAGATCCAGCCCGGACAGATCTGCGGCGAGCAGCTCGGCCAGCGCCGTCTCGGTCATCGCCACGAACCTGCGTGAGACCGCCGACTTGCTTGTCGCCGAGGACTTTCCGGTGATCTGCGCCCCGACTGGTTCCAGGCCCACCGGATAGCGACGGGTGGACAGCCCAGCGAGCATCTTCTCCATCGCCATCTTGCCCAGGATCTCCGTCGAGGTGAACAGTTCATAGGACGGGATCGGCAGTTCACCCGTGCCGTCAGCGGCGCGCACCCGCGGGCGGGTCACCGGCACCCGGCGCCCACCCAAGCTCACCGAGCCGTGTTCGCGGCCGTGGCGCACCGCGATCCGGCCCTGGTCGTGCTTGCCCTTGGGTCCGGCCAGCGCGGTGACGTCGGCGTCCATCAGTGTCTGCATGACCTGCAGACCGGCACCCACGGCCAGGGCTAGCAGGCCCTCGCCCACGTGCTCGGCGATCTCGGCCATCGCCACACTGACATGCTCGGGAAAAGCGAGCGTCGTCGCATCCACGGGCTGATTCTGGCTACTCTTCTTCACGGTGGTGGTCCCCTTCTGATGGTGTTCTTGGCGGAACGCCCGACACCTACCACACGGCAGGTCTCAAGCGGGGGACCGCCACCTCAAGTTCTACGAGACCCGGGAGTATGCCCTGCAATTCGAGGGGGGTTGCGTAATGACGTGATCTGACTCGGTTGGAAGCTCGTCGTCGCCAGCCGGTGCGAGTCCGGTCCGGGTAGCCGCCAGGGGGCCCGGTAGCAGACTGCCGGCGTCGGGGGGAAACGCCCGGCGTCGAAGTGCAGTGTCGAAAGCCCTTGTAGGGGGAGCAACTGAGCGGTCCGCAGCATTAAGCGAAGCCTGCCGCGTCGTGAAAGTGCCCGTGTGCGAGCGGGATCAAGGGAGAGCCGAGCCCCGTCCTTCAGGGTGAAGGCCATGGAAGCGGTGCAGAGCCTGGAGTGCAGCCGCGAGGAACTCCCCGGCGTAGAGGGCGCGGAACGTTCAGAAGGTGACGGCGGGAACAGGGGAGGCCGTCCCCGGCCCGGCGACTGTGGAAATTCGTCGGAGCGTGGCGTCCTATAACCGGTGACGAGCCGGGAAGTGGGCGACCGGCCGGGACGGCGTCGGAGGCGGCCATAGTACCGGTCGAGCCGGACGGACAACACAACCGCCGGTGAGGGAAGGGCCGCTGCTTCGTCCACGCGCAGGTTGACAAGGAGTGGCCGGTGAGTGCCGTATGTGCTAGTCCCGCCCCAGGTGTCGAGCGTCGACTCGACGCGGTCCGTGCCCTGCAGCATGCGCTGTACCGGGCGGCCAAGGCCGATCCCGAACGACGATTCCACGCGCTGTATGACAAGGTCCACCGCAGGGACGTGCTGCAGCGGGCGTGGAGCCAGGTGCGCCGCAACGACGGCGCGCCGGGCATCGACCAGATCACCCTGGCCGAGGTCGAGCAGTACGGGGTGACCCGGCTGCTCGACGAGCTGGAAGCGGAGCTGCAGGCGGGGACGTTCCGTCCGATGCCGGCCCGGCGGGTGTTCATACCGAAGCCGGGCGACCCAGGAGCGGAGGCCGTTGTCGATTCCCACGGTCCGTGACCGGTCGTGCAGGCGGCGGTGAAGATCGTGCTTGAGCCGATCTTCGAGGCCGACTTTCTGCCGTGTTCGTTCGGGTTTCGCCCGAAGCGCGCGGCGCACGACGGCCTGCAGGTGCTCGTGGACGAGTCGTTCGCGGGGCCCGATGGGTGGTGGAAACGGACGTGGCCGACTGCTTCGGCGCGATTCCGCACTCCGGGTTGATGTCCGCGGTCGAGGAACGCATCAGTGACCGTCGCCTGCTGTCGCTGCTGCGCGCGTTCCTGCGCGCGGGAGTGATGGAGACAGGGCACGGTGCGGCGTCCGGTCACCGGCACCCCGCAGGGCGGGGTGATTCGTCCGTTGCTGTCCAACGTCTACCTGCACCGGCTCGACCGGGCGTGGCGGGGCGCGTACGGGATCTGGTTCGGTACGCCGACGATGCGTTGGTGATGTGCCGGTCCAAGGGGCAGGCGGAGGCCGCGTTGGCGCGGTTGACCGTGCTGCTGGCCGAACTCGGGTTGCGAACCGAAGGCGGCCAAGACCCGGATCGTGCACCTGAGCGAGGGTGGGCGAGGGAGTGGACTTCCTTGGCTTCCACCATCGGCTGGTGCGATCCCGGGCGCGCGCCGGGACCGCGCAGGCGGTCACCTTCCTGGCCCGCTGGCCCTCACGCAAGGCGATGCAGCACGCCCGAGACCGCATCCGGTTCATGACGATGCGGGCCCGGCTGGCTGCTCCGGTCGAGCAGGTCGTGCAGGAGATCAACCTGTTCCTGCGCGGCTGGGCGGGCTACTTCCGCTACGGGAACTCCGCCCACGCCTTCGATAAGATCAGACGCTACGCGGTGATGCGGCTCGCGCTGTTCGTCGCGAAACGCCACCAGCGTGGGCGCGCCTGGGGATTCGCCCAGATCTATTGCTCGGGCGACGATCTGGGTCTGATCAACCTCAACGGAATCGTCGTCGCACCCCGGCCCCACCGGGCCTGGCGGGCGACAACCGAACACCGCCGGTGAAGGACGTCGGTGAGCCGTGTGCGGGAGAACCGCACGCACGGTTCGACGGGCGGGGACTGGAAACGGAACGCTTCGGCGTCACCGCGCCAGTCCCCGACCCAACCATCCTCAGCCGGATCGGAACGGGAGGAATCCGATGGCGAACAATTCAGAGCGTCCTGCGACGCAGAGGATCGGCATCCTCGTCTTTGACGGTTTCGAGCCGATCGACGTTTTCGGTTTTGCCGAAGTCTTCCCCATCGCGCGCTTCCTCGGCCAGGGCTATGAGGCGTCGCCGCCATACCCGTTCGAAACCGTGCTGATCGCCAGTCAGGTCGCGACGGTGAAAAGCATCAACGGTCCCTCGGTCATGCCGGACTGGGACTTCGCGCAGGCGCTCACGGAGCCGCTCGACGTCCTGATGGTGCCCGGCGGCAAGGGAATCTGGCGGCTGCTCGACGACAAGGCGGATCCGAAAGGGCTAGCGGCGCTGCTGGAATGGATGCGCGCCATGGACAAGAAAGTGAGCATCATGGCGTCGGTGTGCACCGGCGCCGCTGTTCTGGCGAAGTGTGGCTTGCTGGACGGGTTGCCCGCCGCGACCAACCATTCCGTGTTCGCGTGGGTGGCCCAGCACGGCCCGCGGGTGCTCTGGGACAACGTCGTGCGGTGGGTCGATGCCGGCAAGTACGTCACCTCGGCCGGGGTGTCGGCCGGCACCGATCTCGGCTTCTACCTGGTATCGCGGCTGGCCGGTCGGGCGGTCGCCGAAGTCGCCGCGACGTCGGCTGAATACGATTGGCACCGCGATCCGAACCAGCCGATCCTCTATCCGCAGCAAGCCAGCGTTCCGGACACCGATAAGAAGGACGCAGCCCTGGATTAGGCGTTCGAGTGGCCCCAGATACGTCGTTGCTCGCGACGCGCGTCGACGTAGTCGACGAGCGTATGGCGATTATGCAACCGGTGAATGAATGGGCTTGTCCCAGGATCAACAAGCGCGATGCCATCACCGTCGGAGAAGCTGCCCGGTTGCTTCCTTACATCGTGCGACTGATCCGCCGATTGGCCGCTCTACCCGGCACTCCGTCGCCTTCCGGCATGGGCCCGCGAGCACGTGGCTCACGCTGATCGCCGTGCTGGTGGCCAGCTTCGTATTCGAGATCGTCTATCGCAGGCCTAGCCGCCGTGCTCGGCCAGCCACGCCTGCGCCGCGGCGATTCGACGCCCGCGACAGCCACGCGTCCTGAATGAGCTCGGTCAGCTCCTGCTCTGGCCGACTCGGCGTAATCGCGCTGGCGCGCACCAACACCGACGGGTGCCCGTCGAACCGGTCGGTGGTGAAGAACGGCGACCGCGGGTCCTGAACGAGCGCCAGCTTGTCGGCTCTCGGACTCCACCCAGATCATGATCACGTCGGCGTAGCGCTCACCGGTCTCGGGATCCTCGGCGTCGGGCTGCGGCGTGCGGAAGAACACGAACGACTTGCCGCCCACCTGGTAGATCGGGTTGCCCTTCGGGCCCTCGATTCGCGTGACACGTGCGGCATGGCCGCAGGCGATCTCGTGCACGTCGGCGACGCGGGCGCGGCGGTCAGGCATTGCGCCGCTCCCAGACACGGTGCAGCGTGACGTCGGACAGCACACCGTCGTCGACGGATCGCGGTCATGTAGGTGCAGAACGGTTGTCGCCTGCGGTCGGTCGGCGAGCCCGGATTGAGCAGTCGCAGCCCGGTTGTCGGCGGTGGTGTCCCACGGGATGTGGCTGTGCCCGAACACCAGCACGTCGGTGTCGGGGTACTGCCGTGGCCATCCGCGCCTCGCGCCCGCCGGACGCCGCCCGTCTCGTGCACGACGGTGAACCGCACGCCGCCCAGCGGTGACGTCGGCCCGTTCGGGCAGCCGCGCGACGTAGCTCGTCACCGTCGTTGTTGCCCCAGCATGCGACGAGCCGGCTCGGCCCGCGCCTCGAGCGCGTCGAGGAGCGCAGGCGTCCACCCAGTCGCCGGCGTGCACCACGACGTCGGCGCGGGCCACCTCGTCCCACACCCGTTGCGGCAGGTCGCGCGCCCGCTTCGGGACGTGGGTGTCGGCGATCAGCAGCAGCCGCACGGTCAGGCGAGCTGCAGGAGCTCTGCCATCTTCGGCATGATCGCCTGCAAGCCCTTCAGCGGTCGCATCATCACCTTGAACGAGACGATCTGGTCGTCGTCGTTCCAATGGATCATGTCGATGCCGTTGACGTACTTACCGTCGATGGTGGCGGCGAACTCCAGAATCGCCGAGCGTTCGCCGTACCACTGCTCGACATAGTGAAAGTCGGTGCCGCTGAACATCTTCGCCGCCGCGGTCAGATAGGCGACCGCCTTGTCGCGACCTTCCTGGGGCGTGAACACGGCGGGCGAGTAGAACACTGCGTCCTCGGCCAGCACGCTGCTGAGTTCGGATGTGCGGCCATTCTCGATGATGTCGAGCCAGCGCACGATCACCGGTGGTGTCATGCCGACGACTGTAGTCAAAAGAGAGGCAAAAAAGATTGTAACCACTCGCTATTTTTGATAGGGTCTTCCGCATGACTTACGACGTGATCGTTCGCAACGGGCTGTGGTTCGACGGAACGGGCGCCCGCCCGCAACGCCGCACGCTGGGCATTCGCGACGGCATCGTGGCCACGGTGTCCACCGAACCGCTCGACGAGACAGGCTGCCCCGATGTCATCGACGCCAACGGCAAATGGGTCGTCCCCGGCTTCATCGACGTCCACACGCACTACGACGCCGAGGTGCTGCTCGACCCGGGCCTGCGGGAGTCGGTGCGGCACGGCGTTACCACACTGCTGTTGGGCAATTGCTCGCTGTCGACGGTCTATGCCGACTCCGAGGACGCCGCGGACCTGTTCAGCCGGGTCGAGGCGGTCCCGCGCAAGTTCGTGCTCGGCGCGCTCGAGGCCCGCAAGACTTGGACCGGTCCCGCCGAATACGTCCAGACGCTCGACGACCTTCCGCTCGGGCCGAATGTCAGTTCCATGCTGGGGCACTCCGACCTGCGCACCTCGGTGCTCGGACTCGAACGCGCCACCACCGAGGGCGTCGAACCGACCGATGCCGAACTCGAGCGGATGGCCGAGTTGCTCGACCAGGCGCTCGACGCGGGCCTGCTCGGCATGTCAGGGATGGACGCGGCGATCGACAAGCTCGACGGTGACCGGTTCCGGTCACGCGCCCTGCCATCGACGTTCGCCACCTGGCGCGAACGCCGCAGGCTGATCAAGGTGCTGCGCAAGCGCGGTCGCATCCTGCAGAGCGCGCCCAACACCAAGAACCCGCTGGAGGCGTTGAACTTCTTCCTCACCAGCAGCCGGATGTTCGGCCGCGGGCGGGGTGTCCGGATGAGCCTGCTGGTCTCGGCCGACGCCAAGTCCAACACCGGCGCCGTGCATGTATTCGGTCCCGGCACAAGGATTCTCAATAGGCTGTTCAACTCGTTCGTGAGGTTCCAGCACCTGCCCGTGCCGTTCGAGCTGTACTCCGACGGTATCGACCTGCCTGTGTTCGAGGAGTTCGGCGCGGGTACCGCCGCCCTTCATCTGCGCGACCAGATCGAGCGCAACGAGCTGCTCGCCGACCCGGAGTACCGCCGCCGGTTCCGCGCCTCGTTCGACCGCAAGAAGCTCGGCCCCACGTTGTGGCACCGCGATTTCCACGACGCCACGATCGTCGAGTGCCCGGACACGACCCTGATCGGCAAGAGCTTCGGGCAGATCGCCGACGAACGCGGTGTGCATCCGCTGGACGCCTTCCTCGACGTGCTTGTCGAGAACGGTGAGCGCAACGTGCGCTGGACGACGATCGTCGCCAACCACCGGGCCAAGCACCTCAACGCGCTTGCCGTCGACCCGTCGGTCCACATGGGCTTCTCCGATGCCGGCGCGCACCTGCGCAACATGGCCTTCTACAACTTTCGCCGTGAAGCTGCTTCGGCGGGTACGCGACGCAGAGCTCGCCGGAAAGCCGTTCATGACGGTCGAGCACGCGGTGCACCGGCTCACCGCCGAGGTCGCCGAATGGTTCGGTCTTGAGGCGGGCACGCTGCGCGAGGGCGACCGCGCCGACTTCGTCGTCATCGACCCCGCGGGCCTCGACGACTCGGTGGACGCCTATCACGAAGAGAAGGTGCCGTTCTACGGCGACCTGTCCCGCATGGTGAACCGCAACGACAAGGCGATCGTCGCGACCGGCGTCAACGGCGCCGTCGTGTTCCGCGAGGGCGAGTTCCGCGCCGGATACGGAGAGACGGTGAAGTCCGGCCGGTTCCTGAAAGCCGGGCAGTCCCAACGGGAACGCGTCTCCGCCTGAGATGGCACGAACGCAGCAGCAGCGCCGCGAGGAGACGATCGCCAGGCTGCTCACCGCCAGCATCGACACGATCATCGAGAGCGGGTACGCACGGGCCACCGCCAAGGTGATCACCCAACGCGCGCAGATGTCCGACGGCGCGCTCTTCCGGCACTTCGCCACGATGGGCGACTTCATGGCGGCGACCGCGTATGAGGTGAGCCGTCGTCAACTCGACGAGCTGGAGAATCGGGTCGCCGAGATCCATGCGGACAAACCCGATCTGGAGGCGGCGCTGGGCATCATGCGCGACCTCACCAGCAACCCGATGAATACCGTGATGCACGAATTGATGGTCGCCGCGCGAACCGACGAAAAGCTGCGGGCCCCGCTGACAGAGGTGTTCACCGTGTACGTCGCGAAGATCTACGACCTCGCGCGGTCGGTGTTCTCCGCCGACGAGCTGCAAGCGTTCGGTGAGGACAACTTCGCCGCGCTGGTGGCGATACTGGTCAACTCGTTTGACGGTGCCGCAATTTCCGGTCATGTGTTGAAGCACCCCGAGATCGAGGAACGACGCATCCCGACGCTGGTTTCGCTGTTGGACGCGGCCCGATCGAGCGTCGTTTGACCCTATGCTTCGACGATGGAGCTTCGGGGTAAGCGCGTTCTGATCACTGGGGCCTCACGGGGTATCGGCGAAGCTCTCGCCGACAAGTTCACCGACGCCGGCGCCACCGTTGCTCTCGTGGCACGCACACGCGCCGCGCTGGAGGCTCTCGCGGCCCGCCTCGGCGGCACTGCGCACACGGCGGACCTCTCGGACCCGATACAGGTCGCTGGTCTGATCCAGCGGGTTGAGCAGGAAGCCGGGCCGGTGGATGTCCTAGTGAACAACGCAGGCACAGGGCTCGCATGTGGTTTCACGGATGCGCCCGACGAAGAGCTTCGTCGGGTCACCGAAGTCAACTACCTGGCTCCGGCCGAACTGTGCAGGCATGTGATACCCCTGATGCTTCGGCGCGGCGGCGGCCATGTCGTCAACGTGTCATCCATGGCCGGTATCGCGGCTTTTCCGGGCCTTACCACGTATTCAGCATCCAAGGCAGCGCTGTCCCATTTCACCGCGGGACTGCGGGCCGATCTCCGCGGGTTGCCGATCGGCACCACGCTCGTCGAGTTGGGGCCGGTCCCGACCGACATGCTCGCCCAGGCCGATGACTTCGGCCCGACGGCCAAATCCTTTGAGCGGTTTTACCGTACGCGGCTGTTCGTCGACGTTCCCCGGGACAAGGTCGCAGACGAGATCGTCAAGGCCGTACAAAGGGGGAAGAAGCACGTTCGGCTCCCCAAGCGAGGCGCTACTTCCGCCATGCTTGTCGAAGCGCCGCGCAGAGTCACCGAACTTGTGCTCACGGGCGTGCGGCCTCGCGAGGAGTGACGAATCGGCAATTGCCAAGCCGTGGAGGATAAGCCGCATAGGCTGATGGCGTGTCGGAGCAGCGCGTGGCTAAGCTTGCCAAGCTGCTTTTGTACATCCTGACCGCGGGCGTGCTCGCCGCGGCGTTGGCGTTCCCGATCGTCGGTGGCGCAGGCGTGGTGGTCAACCGGCTCTCGGAAGTGGCGGCCCAAGATTCGGCTCAGCTGTTGAGGGCGAGGTGCCGATCGTCTCGACGATGGTGGACGCCGCCGGGAATCCGATCGCGTGGCTCTATACGCAGCGCCGCTGGGTGGTGCCCGGCGATCGGATCGCCGACACGATGAAGCTGGCGATCGTCTCGATCGAGGACAAGCGCTTCGGCGAGCACAACGGCGTGGACGTGCAGGGCACGCTGACCGGACTGGCCGGCTACCTGCAGGGCGCGACGACACCCGGGGCGGTTCGACGATCGAGCAGCAGTACGTCAAGAACTACAACCTGCTGGTGAACGCCCAGACCGACGCGGAGCGGCGGGCGGCGGTCGAGACCACGCCGGCGCGCAAGCTGCGCGAGATCCGGATGGCGCTGGAGCTGGACAAGGTGCTCTCCAAGCCGGAGATCCTGACCCGCTATCTGAACCTGGTGTCCGTTCGGCAACGGCAGCTACGGCGTGCAGGACGCGGCGCGGACCTACTTCGGCATCGACGCGGCGCAGCTCAACTGGCAGCAGGCGGCGCTGCTGGCCGGGATGGTGCAATCCACGAGCGCGCTCAATCCGTACACCAACCCCGACGGTGCCCTGGCGCGACGCAATCTGGTGCTCGACACCATGATCGAGAACCTGCCCGACAGCGCCGACGAGACTCCGCGCCGCCAAGGCGCAGCCGCTGGGCGTGCTGCCGCAGCCCAAACCGCTGCCGCAGGGCTGCATCGGAGCAGGCGATCGTGCGTTCTTCTGCGATTACGCGCTGTCCTATCTCGCGCGCGCGGGCATCGACAAGGAGCAGGTGGCGCGCAACGGCTACCTGATCCGCACCACGCTCGACCCGAAGGTCCAGGACTCCGTCGAAGAAGGCGGTCGACACCGTCGCGAGCCCGACGCAGCAGGGCGTCGCGAGCGTGATGAGTGTCATCACGGCCCGGCAAGGACGCGCACCGCGTGGTGGCGATGGCCGACAACCGCACCTACGGGCTCGACCTCGGCGCGGGCCAGACGGTGCAGCCGCAGCCCTTCACGCTGGTCGGTGACGGCGCCGGATCGATCTTCAAGATCTTCACCACGGCGGCGGCACTCGACATGGGGATGGGCATCAACGCTCAACTCGACGTGCCGCAGAAGTTCGAGGGCACGGGCCTGGGCAGCAGCAACACCCCCGGGTGTCCGCCGCGGACCTGGTGTGTGAAGAACGCGGGCAGCTACCGCAGTCCCGATGAGCGTCACCGACGCGCTGGCGCAGTCGCCGAACACCGCCTTCGCCAAGCTGATTCAGCAGGTCGGTGTGCCGCGCGCGGTGGACATGGCGGTCAAGCTGGGGCTGCGGTCCTACGCCGAGCCGGGACGGCCCGCGCCTACGACCCGAACAACAACGAGAGCCTCGCGGACTACGTCAAGCGGCAGAACCTCGGCTCGTTCACGCTCGGCCCGTTCGAACTCAATGCGCTCGAGTTGTCGAACGTCGCCGCGACGCTGGCCTCGGGCGGCATGTGGTGCCCGCCGAACCCGATCGACAAGGTCTTCGACCGCAATGGCCGCGAGGTGGCCGTCCCAGACGGCCGACCTGCGAACAGGTGGTTCCCGAGGGGCTGGCCAACACGCTGGCCAACGCGCTGGGCAAGGACACCATCAGCGGAACCGCCGCCGGCTCGGCCGGTTCCGTCGGCTGGAGTCTGCCGATGTCGGGCAAGACGGGCACCACCGAGTCCCATCGGTCGTCGGGATTCCTCGGTTTCACCAACCAGTACGCCGCCGCGAACTACATCTTCGACGACACCCCAAACCCGTCCGGTCTGTGTTCGTACCCGCTGCGCAAGTGCGGCAACGGCAACCTGTACGGCGGCAACGAGCCGGCCCGCACCTGGTTCCTGGCGATGAAGCCGATCGCCGACCGACTTCGGTCCGGTGGCGCTGCCGCCCACCGACCCGCGCTATGTCGACGGCGCTCCGGGCAGCGAAGTGCCCAGCGTGACCGGGCTGAGCTCGACGCGGCGCGTAAACGCCTGCAGGACGCCGGTTTCCAGGTCGCCGACCAACCCACACCGATCAACAGCTACCCGTCGAGGGGTGCCGTCGTCGGCACCACGCCGAAGGATCAAAGCCGTTCCCGGTTCGATCGTCACGATCAACACGAGCAACGGGATCGCCCCGGCGCCGGTGTACTACCCGCCCAGGCCGCCGGCGACGTGCCACCGCCGCCACCGCCGGATGCCCCGCCCCCCGATGCCAACGTCATCAACATCCCCGGGCTGCCGCCGATCACGCTGCCTGCTCCGCCGCCGCCTCCGCCGGGGGCGCTACCGCCGCCGCCCTAGGCGGTGCTCGGAGGAACGTCCCACTTCCATTGCAGTTCGCCGAACGAAAAGCGAAGCACCGAAGCGGGTTTCGGAGCGCCCACCACGACCGTCGCGCGCGCATGTGCGCCTGGCGCGATGGGCTCACTGATCGGCACTGCGCCGGCGCCGCATTCGGCATAGCGAACGAGGTCGTTGTCCGAGGCGCCGTTCGTGCCCTCCACACTCCAATTATCCAGCCGCAGGGCGTCTTCGGTGTCCTCGGAGTCGAACTTGCCGCTCTCCGAGAATGCGTCCAGATCGAATTCGAGAAACTGCTGATTGGGTCCATCTGGGGCGGCGGCGCAAGGAACGCCCTGCTTGATCGCGGTGACATTGAAGTTCAGGTCGCACTGCCGGTTCGGGTCGTCTGGACAGTTCAGTCCCGCGGGCTCACCGATTTTCTTCTCGATGACACCCTCGTGCCGAGTCGCCCCAAACGCAACGGACGGATTGGCGGGTCTGGCCGGCGCACGGGTTCCGTGCCCGCAACCGGTGATCGCCAGGCAGGCGATGGCGACCAGCACACACGGGGCCGTTGTCGATGACATGCGATCAATAATGAGCGCGCCCGAAGGGATTCGAACCCCTAACCTTCTGATCCGTAGGCACAGGCCGATCTCGCGACCAGGCACGATACGAGCTCTATTGCCGTGTAGGTGAAGGTGTCGGGAAGCCCGACTGTCGTCATCGTTGTCGTCGGAACTGTCGTCAGCTCGCGGTGCCAAACAGCGGCACCCCCGCTTCCTCGTACCCGCCGAACCGGGTCAGGCTCCACCGGCACGTGGCCGGCCCGACGGACATGCACACGGCTTCGCCCAGTTGCCTCGGCGAGCCCGCATGCCGGCCAGGGCGGTGTCTAGCGTGCGTCCGGCAAACCACCGCGACGACTGCAGCCGGGAGTAAACGCAGGTTCGTCATTATCTGCTGCCGCACGTCGAGCCGCGTAGGCTTGGTGTTCGCGAAGGCATCGAGGCAGGCTTAAATCCGGATTGGGAATCGCTCACCTGCGCGTCTGCCACCATCCTGAAGCTGGTGGCATTGAGAACGGGGGTCGATTGCACAGAAGGCGCATCGCGTGACTTACTGTATCGGCGTAATGCTCGACAAGGGCATGATTTTCGCCTCCGACTCCAGGACGCATGCCGGCGTGGACAACTTCGCCAAGTTCTGCAAGATGACGGTGTTCGAGCGTCGCGGCGACCGCGTTATCGTTCTGTTGAGTTCGGGAAACCTGGCCGGAACCCAGGCCGTCATCAGCGTATTGACGCAGCGTTGTGCTGACGGCGACGCAGCCACCAATCTCATGGGTGCCCGGACCATGTTCGACGTCGTGGGGCTGGTCTCGGACGCGACGCGCGATATCGAGAAACGCGACGCCGGGTACCTCGAAGAGAACAACATCCGCTTCAATGCCTCGTTCATCGTCGGTGGGCAGATCGACGGTGAGCCGATACGGCTATTCCGGACCTACGCGGAGGGCAATTTCATCGAAGCCGGGACCGACACGCCCTTCTTTCAGACCGGTGAAACCAAGTACGGAAAGCCGATCCTAGACCGCGTACTTACGCAACACACTCCCCTCGCAGACGCCACAAAGTGTGTCCTGGTGTCCTTCGATTCGACCATGCGCAGCAACTTGTCGGTCGGTATGCCCATCGACCTGATTTGCTACGAACGGGACAGCCTCGAAGTGCAGTGGCGGCGGCGATTCGATGAGGGGGACCCCTATTTCACCGCCCTCAGCGACGAATGGGGCGAAGGTACGCGAAAGGTGTTTCGCCACTTGCCCGAGCTGCGGTGGTGACGTGGTCGCAGGATGGATAACTTCATCATCACCTGTGAACACGGCGGTAACCGCATACCCGCGCCCTATCGGCGGCTGTTTCGGGGACAACGGGCGCTGCTGGATTCCCACCGCGGCTACGATCCCGGGTCGCTGGTCATGGCCAAGGCACTCGCCAGTGCCTTCGCGGCGCCCCTGGTGGCTTCGACCGTCAGCCGCCTGCTTATCGATCTCAATCGCTCGATCGGACACCCGCAACTTTTTTCGGCGATGACACGCGCCGCGCCGGCCGAGACCCGCGCCCAAATCGTCGAACAGTATTACCGGCCCCATCGCATGCACGTCGAACGTCTAGTCGGGCAAGCGGTGTCGCGCGGCCAACGCGTGATCCACATTTCGTCGCACAGCTTTACCGCGGAACTGGACGGTAGGGTGCGCGGCGCCGACGTGGGTTTGCTCTACCACCCCGGTCGGCGCGGGGAGGCCCAGGTGTGTGCCCGCTGGAAGGAAGTGCTCGCAGCAATCGCGCCGGAACTCCGTGTACGCCGCAACTATCCCTATGCCGGCAAAGGAGACGGGTTAACCTCACACCTACGCCTGCGCTTTGCGCCGTGCGACTACGTCGGAATCGAACTGGAAGTCAACCAGGGCATCGTTATCGCCGCGGGCCGGCGCTGGACGGCGTTGCGGCGCATGCTGATCGATTCGTTACGCACGGCATGTGCCGCGTGAGCGCGCCATGATTCACGCCCTGCGCCAAGTAGCACCAGTGAGAACCTTTTCCACCACCTACGCCGCGGCCATGCGCGACCTCACCTGCCGGAAACCGGAGACAAATGATGCACATTCACGTCGGCTTCGAAATGATCTACGACAGCCCGCAGCCAACCCCTATTATTTTCAACCTTAATGTCCACTTCACCCGCGTGTCCGATCTCCTCGGCCGTGATGACCTGGTGGTCGACCCGCCGGTCCCGATGGCAGCCTATCGGGACGCCTTCGGCAACTGGTGCACTCGCATTGTTGCGCCCAAGGGCCGCACGCGTATCTCGGCCGATGCGCTCGTCAACGATACTGGCCTGCCCGACGTCATCGTCCCCCAGGCGCAACAGATTCCCGTGCCGGACCTGCCCGAGGAGACGCTTGTCTTCCTGCTCGGGAGCCGCTACTGCGAAACCGATCGGCTATCCGAGACGGCGTGGAATCTCTTTGGGCAGGCGCCAACGGGATGGGGCCGCGTTCAGGCAATCTGCGACTACGTTCACCGACACATCACGTTCGGCTACGAGCACGCGCGCATGACCCGCACCGCACTGGAAGCTTTCCACGACCGGACGGGCGTCTGCCGTGATTTCACGCATCTTGCCGTGGCCTTCTGTCGCTGCATGAACATCCCTGCGCGCTACTGCACCGGGTACCTCGGCGACATCGGTGTGCCGCCGGTGGACGAGCCGATGGATTTCTCTGCCTGGTTCGAGGTATACCTCGGCGGGCAATGGCACACCTTCGACGCGCGCCACAACACGCCACGCATCGGCAGGGTGTTGATCGCGCGCGGCCGCGACGCCGCCGACGTCGCCCTCAGCAACACCTTCGGTCCCGCCACATTGACGAGCTTTAGGGTATGGACCGACGAGGTACCCACCGGTTGAGTCAAGCAGCGCTGCGCGCGCGATATTGTCGCCGACCGGTGGGCGAGCGAATTCGCAATGGGTAGCCTTTGCTGCTGGGCTTCTGGAGTATTCCGAGGACCTCCGGTAGTGCCCCGTGCCATGCCGAAGTCACACGGGCCGTAGCGGATGCCGATGGCTACTGTCGTCAAAGAACCAACAGCGCCGCCTCCACGATCACGAAAAGCGCCTCTGAGCTGCGCGCCCGAAGAGATTCGAACTCCCAACCTTCTGATCCGTAGGCACGGGCAGATTCGTGACCAGGCTCGACGCAAGTTCAATTGTCGCGTAGGTGAGGGTGTCCGGAAGCCTGACTGTCGTCATCGTTGTCGTCATAACTGTCGTCAGCTCACGGCGAGAAACAGCGGCACTGCCACTGTGAGCCGTCATAAACTTCAACTGACAATCATACTTCAGTGTAATAGTGAAGTATGGCTCTAGACTGAAGTATGATGGTGCTATGTCCTCCGCCGAACGAGCTGTAGCCGCGCTCGAAGCCGTGCTTCGGAGTGCGCTGCGCGCCCGGCCGGCGGATGGGCCTCACCGCGACGTGGTCGTGACGCTGGACGATGCCGACTTCTTGGTCCGATGGCTGTCCGTCGGCTGGCCGCGGCAAGTCGCCGAGGCCCTGCACGATCACCCGCGTCCCGACGTATTGGTTGCACCGTTGATGTCACCCGGAGCGCGAAAAGCGGCGCGCGACGCAGGCGTCGGCTGGGTTGACGAGTCCGGCGCAGCAGATATCTATATTCGGGACCCGCTGATCGTTATCGAGACAAAGGGCTCTCCACCCGTTCCGCTGGACACGCGCGTCGGGTGGCGGCCCGCCGCCCTGGCTGTGTGCGAGGCCCTCCTTGCCGGCAACGTAAACCCGACCGTGTCCTCAGTCGTGAAGGCGACCGGGATCTCGACGGGCAGTGCCGCGACTGCACTGAAGTTTCTCGAGCACGATGGCCATCTTGCGAGTAACGCAGCGCGCGGCCCCGGCGCAGCACGCCGGATCGTTAATCGGGACGAGTTATTGAACGCCTACGCCGCTGCCGCCGAGCGGCTTCGGTCGCCGATCTCCATTCACGTCGGTGTGCTCTGGCGCGACCCGATCGTAGGAACGATCGAGCTTGGTCGCACGTGGCGAAAGCACAATATCGACTGGGCCGCGACGAGCGCACTGTCTGCGAGCGTGTTAGCTCCGGCGCAGACCGCAATCGCCCCAATGGAGATTTACGTGCCAGGACGAACGCCCAGCGATCTTCGCCGAGTCGCAACAGTCGGTGGCCTAGAGGAGATCGAAGGCGGCCGCCTATTGCTCCGTCCGTTCCCTACCCCTGCGGGCGCCACGTTGTCCAAGCAAGACCCGAAAGGTTTTCGGTCGATGCTCTGGCCCCGCGTCTATGCCGACCTCCGCACGACGGGCGTCCGGGGAGAGGATGCAGCGGATCATCTACGCGAGCAGATGGATAGACATGAATGACGAGGACTCTCCACGATCGGCTGCGGCGCGGGCAGCCGCGGAACTTGCACTCGTGCGCGTGGTCCATCACTACGGCGGCCGTCCCGAGTTCGTCCTGCTCGGCGGCCTGGTGCCCGCGCTGCTATGCGCAGGGTCGCCCTGGCGACACGCCGGAACGACGGACGTTGATGTTCAGGTCGACCTTGAAATTGCCGGCGGCGCAGTACAAGCCGCCCGTTTGGAACAAGCGCTGCGCAACGCCGAGTTTGAGCCGGACGCCCAGCGCGTCTGGCGATGGAACCTCACCGACCCATCCGGAGTGCGGACCGTTGTCAAATTCGAGCTAATCGCCGACCTCGATACCGAGCCGGAGGGGGCAACCGTCGAATTCGCCGGGTGTGATCAGCTTGGTGCTGCGAATCTCCGAGGTACGGGCTATGCCGCGAAGGACACCACGATTCACCAGCTTCGGGCGAAGGATCACGGGACGTGGCGTCTGGCTGAAATCAACGTCACCGGGCTGGCTGGCTTCTTGCTCGCCAAGACCGCTGCAGCACATAGCCGCCGAAAGCCGAAAGACTGGTACGACATCGCTTTCGTGCTGTTGAACAACGAACATGGCGACGCGCTGACGGCAGCGGCGCGGGTCCGGGAGGTGTTCGGGGAACCGACCGGCGCTATTCGCACCCAGCTGCAAGATCTACGGGCCAATTTCGCAGATTCGTCCACTCAAGGGACTTCGGCCTACGTCAACCAGATCACGTTGGACCATCCCGAGGTCGATCCGAGCACCGCAGCCGCGGATGCGATCCTGGCGGTCGGCATCTTCGCTGACAGCCTGCTCGCCGTTTGATCCGGTAGACGGTCACTGGCCCGCCGTAGGACGGCCAGATGGACGACGCATCCGGCTGCACGACCTTCGGCTGCACTGGTGCGACAACCTGCTCCGGCAGGGCGACCCGATCATCGACCGTTAAGAGTCTGCGCTGCGGTGTTGAGCGCCTCGAATGCGGCGTCGAGTCGCCGTTGGCGGCGCCGGTTGGGCTCATGGTTAGCCTCAGCCGCCACGAACCCGATCAGCTCGTCGAGGTCGTCGTCGGTGGCAGCCAGGACAGCGCCGTCATTGTGGGCGCGGATCCCGAACACCAGTCGCTCGCAGTCGGGGTCCAGCAACCGCAACCCGCGCAGCGCCACGGCCACCTCATCCGCGATGACGATCTGGGTGACAGAGCCCACGAGAGCCAGCCGTCGGCGGCGCAGATCGAAAGGCGAGTCCTCCCAGTTGCTGATGATTCCCGCGTCGCCGCAGACGCTGCACTGCCACCGGATCGGTGCTCCCGGCGCTGTCGGTGTGACGATCATCCGACCCCGGCAGCGCCGGTTAGCTGGCCGGCGTAGGCACGGCAGCGCGCTTTCCCAGCTGGTTGCGGCGCGAACGATGTTGCTCAGGTGCTCGGCCAGGCGCTGGGCTGGGCCCGGCGTGTCGGAGGGTAGGTCGAGGAAGTGGTGCAGGTCGGCAACCAACATTTCTCAGGACTGTACCGGGCCACGGTCCCGCGCTGTGCGCACACAGTGCCCGCGCTCGCCGTGGCCCCCTTTGTCCGTGCACGCGTCGAAGCAGACCCGGCAACGCAGGCGCCGAACCGCTCCGCCCCGACGCGTGGGGAACAGACCATCTGCAAGGCCGCGTACCGTCGGCACACCGATGGTGGACACGATGGCCACAGCAAGTCTGGATGGTGGTCAGCCCGTACTACGAATCACCCTGCAATAGCTGTCATTTGGAGTGACGCTCAACAGCCATGGATCCACTGCTAAACCCGACACCCGACCACCTGACCGTCGAACACTGGTGTCTCTGCGCGCGGACCACCCGTCAGTCAGATCGTCAAAACTGTCGTCAAAGAACCAACAGCGCCGCGTCCACAATGACAAAAGCGCCTCTGACCTGCGCGCGCCCGAAGGGATTCGAACCCCCAACCTTCTGATCCGTAGTCAGATGCTCTATCCGTTGAGCTACGGGCGCTTGTGTTCAGTTGTGTCGCGGAGGCGAGAGGATTTGAACCTCCGGTCCGCTTTGAGGCGGACAACTCATTAGCAGTGAGCCCCATTCGGCCGCTCTGGCACGCCTCCTGAACCCGAAGGCACAGCGTACACAGCGCCCTCGGCGCACTGCAAAGCCGCACTTATGCTGGGCGGGTGACTCCCCGTCTGCGTCCGGAGCTGGCCGGCATCCCGGCCTACACCCCCGGCAAGACAGTGCCGGGCGCGATCAAGATCGCCAGTAACGAGACCGTCTTCGGGCCGTTGCCGACGGTGCGAGCGGCGATCGAGAAGGCCACCGACAGCATCAACCGCTACCCCGACAACGGCTACGTCGAACTGCACAACCACCTGGCCAAGCACGTCGACTTCGCGCCCGAGCACGTCTCGGTGGGCTGCGGCTCGGTGAGCCTGTGCCAGCAGTTGGTCCAGATCACCTCGACCGTCGGCGACGAGGTGGTGTTCGGCTGGCGCAGCTTCGAGATCTACCCGCTGCAGGTGCGCGTCGCGGGCGCCACCCCGGTGCAGGTGCCGCTGACCGACCACACCTACGACCTGGACGCGATGGCACAAGCGGTCACCGACCGGACCCGGCTGGTGTTCGTCTGTAACCCGAACAACCCGACGTCCACCGTGGTCGAGCCCGTCGCGCTGGAGCGCTTCGTCGAGGCCGTTCCGCCCGACGTGCTGATCGCGATCGACGAGGCCTACGTCGAGTACATCCGGGACGGAATGCTGCCGGACAGTTTGGGTTTGGTGCGTTGTTACCCCAATGTCGTTGTGCTGAGGACTTTTTCGAAGGCGTACGGGCTCGCCGGGCTGCGGGTCGGATACGCGATCGCCGACCCCGACGTCGTCACGGCTTTGAACAAGGCGTATGTCCCGTTCAGCGTGGCCAGCATCTCGCAGGCCGCTGCGATCGCGTCGCTCGATGCCGCCGACGAACTGCTCGCCCGCACCGACGCGGTTGTCGCCGAACGCATTCGGGTCAGTTCGGCGCTGCGCGACGCCGGCTACACCCTGCCGCCGTCGCAGGCAAACTTCGTGTGGCTCCCACTGGCTGAGCACACGGTCGATTTCGTCTCGAGTGCCGCCGACTCCCGTATCATCGTGCGCCCCTACGGCGAGGACGGCGTGCGCGTTACCATCGCGGCGCCGCACGAGAACGACGCGTTTCTGGATTTCGCCCGACGCTGGATGGGAGATCATCGTGTCAGATGAGTTGGCCCGCAAGACGTTCACCGAACTCAAGGAGCGCACCGGCCAGATTCCCGACGCCGAGCTCGACGACTTCTGGGCCTCGCTGCAACCCGCGACCATCGAATTCGTCCTTGGGGACTGGAAGGGGGGCGAGTTCAACACTGGTCACCGAAGGAACGGGTTGTTGGCGCGCCTCAACTGGTTCGGCAAGACGTTCAATTCGGCCACCGACGCCAAGCCGCTGGTGTGCCTGGACGCCGACGGCAACAAGTTCTCCAACACCGAAGCGATGAACGGCGAAGCGAGCCTGTGGATGGAGGAGTTCCGCGGCGAGGTGACGGCGAGCATGGTGTACGACGGGAAACCAGTCCACGACCACTTCAAGAAGATCGACGACGATGCCGTGATCGGAATCATGAACGGCAAAGGCGCCGTCGACGTTAGTTCTGGGACTGGCCGCACCTGTACTTCTACCTGGAGCGCGTCTCTAGGGACCCTTGGTCGCTAGCCCGGCCGCCGACCGGTGAACGCGATCAGCCGGTCAAACGCCGAGGCATCCTCGGGCACGTCCACCGGGTCGTCGAATCCGACGTTGCCGCGTCCCTGCGGCGTGATGATCTTTCGCGCCAGCCCGAACACGAAATCGGCCAACTCCGGCGTCGGATCCACCGTCTGGCCGGTGGCCTGCGCGTAATCCCAAGCGTGGATGAGGAATTCGATCGACAGGATGCCTGCCATCACGCTAGCGGGCACTTCGTTCGGCCCCAGCTGCACCGTGCCCTCGAGGCCGCGCCTGCGCCACGCGTCCAACGCCGGTCGCGCAGCGAGGATGATCTGCCGCTCCACGGAATCAGTGGCGTCGCGCGCAGGAAACTCCGCGCCGGCGACTCCGCCGATGGTGGTGATGGAGTTCATCAGATGGTCAGTGAGCGCTTCGATGTCGAACTCCCGGCACGGTGTCTGCTTGCCGAGGTCATTCGCGGCGATCGGGTGCACGACCCGCTGAAGCTCCGCCAACGAGGCTTCCGCACTGGTCAATTCGTCGACGGGCGGCGTCTCGGCGCCGGGTGGCATTTCGGTGGGCATGCCCCAACGCTACGACTATGGTTGCGGGATGGGCGTGCCGGTGCGGGTTGTCGCGACCGCAGTCATGTGTCTGGGACTCGCGGCCTGCGTGCG
Organism: uncultured Actinomycetota bacterium; assembly: GCA_963813275.1. GTDB lineage: Bacteria > Actinomycetota > Actinomycetes > Mycobacteriales > Mycobacteriaceae > Mycobacterium. Next base: position 142,126 of record CAWEYH010000017.1, read on the forward strand.
GACCACCGAGGGATCGGTCGCGATGACCACCGAACCCGGCGGCGCGACATCCACGTCCACTTCCCCGCCTACGACGACGTCGCGCACCAGAACGTCGGCGCCGGAGAGCACGTCGGAGGTTCCGGCGCCGTCGAACGCGACGACCATGAAGTGCGACGAGTTCACGAAGCTGGATCAGCCCGAGCGGCTGGCCGTGGTCAAAGAGATCATCGACCAGGAGAACAGCCCGTTCGGCGCGCTCGGTGACGAGTTCGCCGAATCCATGGCCAGCACGATGTGCCAGTTCATGCCCGACCAAACCGTCCGCGAGGTGCTCACGGGTTCCCCGCCCTGACGGGAGGCTGTGTCCACCCGCTGGTTAGCCTCTTGACCCATGGGAGACGCATACGAATCGGTCACCGTCGACATCGACGGTCACGTGGCGCAAGTGACGCTGGTCGGGCCGGGCAAGGGCAACGCGATGGGCCCGGCGTTCTGGTCGGAGATGCCCGACGTGTTCGCGCAACTGGACGCCGACAGCGACGTGCGGGCGATCGTGCTCACCGGTTCCGGCCGCAACTTCAGCTACGGGCTCGACCTACCGGCCATGGGCGGGACCCTGGGCGACGTGATGTCCGACGGCACATCGGCGCGGCCCCGCGCCGAGTTCCACGCCACGGTGCTGCGGATGCAGCAGTCGATCAGCGCGGTCGCCGACTGCCGCACACCGACGATCGCGTCGGTGCACGGCTGGTGCATCGGCGGTGGCGTCGATCTGATCTCCGCGGTGGACATCCGTTACGCGAGCGCGGACGCCAAGTTCTCCGTGCGCGAGGTCAAACTCGCGATGGTCGCCGACGTGGGCAGCCTCGCCCGGCTTCCGTTGATCCTGACCGACGGGCATCTGCGCGAATTGGCATTGACTGGCAAGGACATTGACGCCGCGCGAGCCGAGAAGATCGGCCTCGTCAACGACGTGTACGACGACGCCGAGGCGTGTTTGGCGGCCGCGCACGCCACCGCGGCGGAGATCGCGGGCAACCCGCCACTGACGGTTCGCGGGATCAAGGACGTGCTCGACCAACAGCGGATCGCCCGGGTCTCGGAAAGCCTGCGCTATGTCGCAGCGTGGAATGCGGCGTTCCTGCCGTCGAAAGATCTGACGGAGGGAATCACCGCGACGTTCGCCAAGCGTCCGCCGAAGTTCACCGGCGAGTGACGACGTGGGTGCTGCTTCTGACATCGCCCGCGGGAGCGACGTTTTGCAGAAGAAGTGCGAGAGAGGGCCTGCAAAACGTCGCTTTCGGCGCGATCCGGCGACGCGATCCGGCGACGCGATCCGGCGACGCGAGCGAGCGGTGGCG
>CAWEYH010000018.1:0-25237 GCA_963813275.1 uncultured Actinomycetota bacterium
CCTGTGGATGAAATTACGACTGTGGATAACTCAGCCGGAACGCGGGCAACAGGCGTACGAGCGGGATCGTGCGGTCGCCCGCCCTGCCCTCGTAGTCGCCGTAGCCGGCATACATGTCCAGCGCGAGATCCCACGCGCGGTCCCGCTCGGCGGGATCGGTGATCTCGGTCGCGGTGTACGTCCCGCTCTTCGTGCCCGCGAGCACCTCCACCGTCGGGTTCGCGACCAGGTTGCGGTACCACGCCGGGTGCGACGTCTTGCCGTAGTTCGACGCGATCAAGATGAGCTGCTCGCCGTCGGTGACGTACAGCAGCGGCAGCGTCCGCGGCTGGCCGCGTCTTGGCGCCGGTCGTCGTGAGCAACATGATCGGAACCGGATACACCGAGCTGACCCGCCCGCCGGTCAACCGCAGCAGCGGCGGATCGAGCCGCGGCGCGATCCGTTTCATGTACCAGTCCCCGACGGGCGTTCGCGCGAACTTCTCCAGCGTTCGCTCGTACACACCCATGTGGCGACGCTGCTGCGGGCTCATAGCGGATCAGCTTGCCAGCCCGGAGGCCGTCAGTACGCCCAAAAGCGCATCAACGGCCGGGCGAATGCGTGGTCGGCGGGCGCGGCGAAGCCGACGATGATGCCGTCGGGATCGGGAATCTCCGGCCCGGCGAGCGGATGGCGCATGATCGACAGACCCTGCAGCGCGATGCCCGCCTCGCCCGCCCGACGCATCACCTCGTGCTCGGCGCCGTCGGGCAGGGTCAGCACTAGGTTCACGCCCGCCGACAGGCCGCTGATGCCGACGTCGAACGCGGCAGCGCGTCGACGAGACGCGTCGCGCCGCCTGCGGTAGCGCATCCGCATCCGCCGGATGTGCTTGTCGTAGTTGCCCGGTGCTGATGAAGTCCGCCATCGTCAGCTGCGACAGCGAGTCGACGTAGAACTGCTGCCCGCCCGCGGCGTCCGATCACCGCGTCAATCAGGTTGTCGGGCAACACCATCCAGCCCAGCCGCAGCGCCTGCGACAGGCTCTTGCTCGCCGACCCCAGGTAGACCACCCGGTCGGGGCACAACGCCTGCAGCGCACCGATCGGTTGACGGTCGTAGCGGAACTCGCCGTCGTAGTCGTCGTCGAAGACGTACCCGCCCGTGCGCTGCGCCCATTCGACGACGGCGGTGCGCCGCGACGGGTGCAGCGGCATCCCGAACGGGCTGTGGTGCGCGGGCGTCAGCAGCACCGCCGGCGTCTGCAGGCCGTCGAGTTCGTCGACGACCGCGCCGTGCTCGTCGACGCCGATCGGCACCGTCGGCACGTCCAGCGCGGCGAGCGCGTCGCGGAAGATGAACAGCCCGTATGCCTCGACGGCGATCGGGCCGCGACCGCGAAAGACCCGCGCCGAGCAGTTCGACGCCGTGGCGTACGCCCGCGCACACCACGATCGACTCCGCCGTCGTGCGGACGCCGCGGGCCCGCGTCAGGTACTCGGCGAGCGCGTCGCGCAGTTCGGGTCTGCCGCGGGCGTCGCCCATGCGCAGCGCCTCGGTCGGCGCGGTCGACAGCGCCCTGCGGGTCGACGCCGCCCATTCGTTGCGCGGAAACTCCGAGACGTCCGGCGAGCCGGGCATCAGGTTGTGCACCGGTGCGGCGCGCGCACCCCGCAGGCCGTGGCGGGCGCCTGGGCGCCGCCGGCGTTGAGCACCCAGGTGCCCGCGCCCTGCCGCGACGCCAGCCAGCCCTCGGCGACCAGTTCGGCGTACGCCTCGGCCACGGTGTTGCGGGCCAATCCGAGGTCGGCGGCCAGGCTGCGCGACGGCGGAAGCATCGATCCCGGCGCCAGCCGGCCCGACCGCACGGCGTCGCGCAGCGCGTCGAGCAGCAGATCCCTAGCGCCCCGAGCGCCCGGCGTGATGACCTCGCGCAGGTCGAGATGGAGATCGCGACTGCCCGAATTGGCCCACGAAGTCATGCCGAGATTGAACCATGTGGATGGGTCTATCCGCACTAGCGTTGGTGACATGACACAGACACTGGAAACCCACGAACGCCAACGACCGCCTCAAGATCTACAAGTCGTCGCCCGAGCTGCTCGACGCGATGATGGCGCTGAGCGCCGCGGCGGCCAAGGACGTCGAGCCCGAACTCGGCGAGCTGATCAAGATCCGCGCGTCGCAGATCAACCACTGCGCGTTCTGCCTGAACATGCACCTCGTCGACGCGCGCAAGCACGGCGTCAGCGAGCAGAAGCTCGACGTGCTCGCCGCGTGGGAGGAGGCGGGCGACCTGTTCACCGAGCGGGAGCGGGCAGCGCTGGCACTGACCGAGGCGATCACCGAGGTCACCGACGGCGTGCCCGACGACGTGTACGCGCGGGCGGCCGAGGTGTTCACCGACCGCGAGCTCGGTCAGGTCATCGCGATGGCGGTCACCATCAACGCGTGGAACCGCATCAACGTGACGGTCCGCCAGCAGCCGCCCCGCCGCTGAAAAATTAGACCCAGTACGGCACCCGGGCGCGGTACTGCCGCATCGCCAACGCGGCGAGGATCCAGCCGACGACGGTCAGCACGAGCACCACCACCCAGTGCCGCAGCTCCTGGTCGGCGCCGAGCAGCGGCGCCCGCACGATGTCGAGGTAGTGCAGCAGCGGGTTGAGTTCGACGATCTTGGCCCACCGCCCGGCGCCCTGATGTTCCAGCGTCGACTCGTTCCAGATGATCGGCGTCATGAAGAACAGCAGCTGCACGAGGCTGAACAGCAGCGGGCTGATGTCGCGGTAGCGGGTGGCCAGGATGCCGAAACACAGCGACACCCACACGCAGTTGAGCACGATCAGGCCCAGCGCCGGAATGACGGCGAGGTCCGCCCACGACCACGGCTTGGGGAAGATGATCGCGATGACCACGAAGATCACGATGTTGTGGGCGAACAGGATGATCTGCCGCCACACCAGCCGGTAGACGTGCACCGACAGCGGCGTCGGAAGCTGCTTGATCAGTCCCTCGTTGGCGACGAACACGTCGGCGCCTTCGAGGATGGACGCGTTGATCAGGTTCCAGATGATCAGGCCGAGCGTGACGTAGGGCAGGTGCTCGGACAGCTCGAGATGGAACAGCTTGGAGTACAGCCCGCCCATCGCGATCGCGGTGACGCCGGTGGCGATGGTGATCCAGAACGGGCCGAGCACCGACCGGCGGTAGCGCTGCTTGATGTCCTGCCAGCCCAGGTGCAGCCAGAGCTCGCGGCGGGCGAACCCGTCGACCAGGTCGCCCCATGCGCGCGTCATCGTCCTGCGACTGCGCGGCGGCGTCGGTGAACGTCATCGGCGCTCGAACCTCTCGCGTCTGCCCTGCCTGCGCAGCCGGATCCATTCGGCCAGGCCGCCGGGATCGCGGCGGGACACCAGGAAGTACCAGCCGAACCGCAGCCACTCCTGCGGCAGCAGCTTGCGCAGGCCCGGCTGCGACAGCAGGTAGCCGCGGTTGCGGTAGGTGTAGAACCGCTTGGTCGGGTCGTCGGGGTACTGGGTGTGCATCCGGCCGCCGAGGATCGGCTTGAACTCGTCGGTGCCGCAGGGGTGCAAATAGATTGCGTCCAAACAGGTTCCGAACGGCAGCCCCGAGCGCACCAGCCGGCGGTGCAACTCCACCTCGTCGCCGCGCACGAACAGCCGCAGGTCCGGCACGCCGACCGCCTCGACGGTCGACGCGCGGAACAGCGCGCCGTTGAACAGCGACGCGATGCCCGGCAGCAGTCCCCCGGCTCCCTCGGTGCGCAGTTCGCTCACCAGTCGTCGCCACACCAGCCCGCGGCGCAGCGGAAACGCCAGCCGGTCGGGGTCGTCGAGATTGCACACCATCGGCGAGACCTCGGCCAGGCCGTGCTTCTCGGCGCACGCCAGCAGGGTCGCAAGCACTTCGGAGTCCTGCGGTCGGCCGTCGTCGTCGGCGAGCCAGACCCAGTCGGCGCCCAGCGCCAGCGCGTGCAGCATGCCCAGCGCGAAACCGCCTGCGCCGCCGAGGTTTCGGCGCGATCCGAGGTAGGTGGTCGGCACGGGCTGGCCGGCCACCAGGTCGCGCACGCGCTCGTCGTCATCGTTGTCGACGACGATGAGGTGGTCGAGGGCGCGGCTCTGCGTGGTCAGCGCGTCCAGCGACTTGGTCAGCTCGTCGGGACGCCGATGCGTGACCACTACGGCGTAAACGGTCTCAGTCATGTGCCTTCACGGGCATCCTCTTCGAGCACCTCGCGCACATGGCGCGCGGCGTCCTCGCCCTCGTAGGCGCGCACGACCTCCTCGATGCCGCCGGTCATCTTGATGGTGCCGTGGTCGATCCACATCGCGGTCTTGCACAGCCGGGCCAGGAACTCGTTGGAGTGGCTGGCGAACACGAGGATGCCGGAGCGCTCGACGAGGCCCTGCAGCCGTGTCTGCGCCTTCTTCAGGAAGTCGGCGTCGACGGCGCCGATGCCCTCGTCGAGCAGCAGGATCTCGGGGTCGATGCTGGTGACCACGCCCATCGCCAGCCGCACCCGCATGCCGGTCGAGTAGGTGCGCAGCGGCATCGACAGGTAGTCGCCGAGCTCGGTGAAGTCCGCGATCTCGTCGACCTTGGCCAGCATCTGCTTGCGGGTCTGCCCGAGGAACAGGCCGCGGATGATGATGTTCTCGAACCCGGATATCTCGGGGTCCATGCCGACGCCGAGGTCGAATACCGGTGCCACCCGGCCCGTCACCGTCGCCACGCCGCGCGTCGGCTCGTAGATCCCCGACAGCAGCCGCAGCAGCGTCGACTTCCCCGCGCCGTTGTGTCCGACCAGTCCGACCCGGTCGCCGAGTTCCAGCGACATGGTGATGTCCCGCAGCGCCTCGATGACCACGACGTTGGACTCGTTGCGGCCGATCGTGCCGCCGGCCTTGCCGAGGAACGCCTTCTTCAGCGAGCGCGCCTTGGCGTCGAAGATGGGGAACTCCACCCACGCGTTGCGCGTCTCGATGTGCGGTCCGGAAGGCCGAGTCAACGAATTCCTCAGAATTACAGGTACTGCCCGGTCCCGGAGGCCGTGGGCCCTCCGCGCTGTCCGGGCACGCTCACACCGGGCGGCAGCGCCCCCTGGCGCATCTGCTCCAGCTGCTGGCGGGCGGCCATCTGCTGGGCGAACAGCGCGGTCTGGATGCCGTGGAACAGCCCTTCCAGCCAGCCCACCAACTGCGCCTGCGCGATACGCAGCTCGGCGTCGGACGGGACACCGTCCTCGGTGAACGGCAGCGTCAGCCGCTCGAGTTCCTCACGCAGTTCCGGCGCGAGCCCGTCCTCCAGTTCGCGGATGCTGGTCTTGTGGATCTCGCGCAGCTTGTTGCGGCTGGCGTCGTCGAGCGGTGCGGCCCGCACCTCCTCGAGCAGCTGCTTGATCATGGTGCCGATGCGCATCACCTTCGCCGGCTGCTCGACGAGGTCGGTCAGCGACTTGCCGTCGGCGTCCTCCTCGGAGTCCATCGGCTGATCGCCGCCGATGATCTCGATGTTGTCGTCGTCGGTGTTGGCAGTCATCCGTCCCGCATTCCTCTACGTCGCCGCGCCATTCGTAGATTCGGTCTTCGCCGTTGTCGTAGATCTTCTCCCACGACCGTGACTTATCTAGCGACACTAGCCCGTCGGGCATGGCGAACTTCAGCACCACCGGTGTGCTGGTCAGCACGTACCGGATATTGAGCGCCTTCACCGCCTCGGCGACGCGCGGGTCGGTGTCGGCGTCGTCGGCGTAGGCCCAGAAGATGAAGCGGTGATATCCCGGGCCCTGCTGGACCGGGTAGTCGTAGTGGGTCCACAGCGGGTGCAGCCCGGAGACGGCATACATCCACGCGGTGCCGTCGGTGTTGGCGTTGCCGATCAGGGTGTCGCGCGCGCCGGGCAGTGTGGCGAGGTACGCGAACGCCTCCAGGTCCTTGTCGTCGATGATCACCGAGTCGTACTTCTCGCCGAACAGGAGCGGTGCCGCGGAAAGTAGTGATAGGCGGTGATGACGCTGACGGCGACCAGCACGGCGGCGGTGGCGCCGTACCAGAGCGCGGGGCGTGCGCGATCTCCCGCCAGCCTGCGGATGCCACGAACTGCGACGCTGACCAAGGTGAACAGCGCGATGCCGGCCGCCGTCGTCAACAGCATCGTCACCACGGCCGACAGCCGCCGCGGGTCGCTGTAGAACAGGTCGCTGATACTTGCCGGTGAGCGCGCCGATCGGGCCGCCGAACGGAGCCGACGAGTGCACGATGCGCACCGACCAGCCCCAGCCACACGACGAGCGGCCACCAGACCCTCTTGTACGACGAGGATCGCTCCGCCGATGGCGGCGAGCACGATCAGCACCCACTGGATCGGGAAGTCGTTGAGGTGGCGGGTGTGCTGCACGAGCGCGTCGATCAGTCCGCGCTTCTTGCCCTCGTGCGTGACGAACGCGTGCCCGACGATGATCTCGGCCTGCTGCAGCACTCCGACGAACTGCGGCAGCAGCAGGAGGACGGTCGGTACCGCCATGATCACCAGGGCGACGAAGTCCGACAGCCGGCCGCGGACCGGATGCCACAGCGCGTCGACCAGCCACCACGCCGACGACGAATAGTCACGGTCACCACGCCGCCGGTGATGTGCACGGAGAAGACGCCGAGCAGTGCGAGCACCGCAAGCGGGATGCGGTCGCGGTGACGCAGCGCCGACACCACAAGCAGCCATCGTCGGCACGGCGATGCCGTAGGCGGCGAGGTTGGGCATCGAGGCGGTGTCGAACTCGACGTAGGGGATCGCGGTGAATGACGCCGACAGCGCGGCGGCCGTCGCGGCGGCGCCGGCTGCGCGCCATTCGATCGAATCGGCTCCGCAGCAGGTGCCACGTCAATGCGCGCCGCGCTGGCCGGGAACAGCCAGACGGAAACCGCGAGCGAGCTGAGCGTGTAGGCGGTCGTCGGCGCCGCTCCGGTCAGCTGACTGAACACCGCGGCGAGTGCGTGAAACGTCGACGGGTAGTACAGCGCATCGTGGGTCTCGACGTTGCGCAGCTCGCCCATGTGCGTCGGCGACGCCTGGCCGGTGTCGATGATCCAGCGGACCGTGTTGGCGTGCCAGACGGCGTCCCACGTGCTCGGGATCGATTGCCAGTGCGGCAGCCCCTTGACCGCCGCGACTCCGATCAGCGCCGCGCCGAGCAGTACGCCCGCGGCCACGGCGAGCGCAGGACCGCGGGAGATCGACAGCGCCTCGGCGTCACGGTCGCGGAAGCGGCCCAGCACCAGTCGGCAAACACGCGGCGAGCGCAGTCACGACCACCAGAGCAAACAGGGCGGTCCATCGCGTTCCACGGAATGCCGATCGCGCCGAACGGAACGATGGCCAATGCGACCACGCCGTAGGTCAATGCGGGGCCGACGGCGACCGCGACGGGCAACGGCAGCCGGGACGCGCGTGCCACCATTGCTCCAGGCACCACCAGCAACAACACCGCCAGTAGCACTCCGAAGGCCAGGCTCACTGCGACTAGTATGGCTGCCCAGGTGACCCGGTCCGGCACTGCCCAGGTGGGGTTGGGCACCCATCGAGTGCTATCGGTTTGTGGATTTCACAGACTCTCTAAGGTGGCTGGCATGGCATACGACGTCGCCCGGGTGCGCGGACTGCATCCGTCCCTGGGCGACGGATGGGTGCACTTCGACGCCCAGAACGGCATGCTGCTGCCCGACTCCGTCGCCACCACCGTCTCGACGGCGTTCCGGAATTCGATGACGACGACGGTCGGACCGCATCCCTCCGCGCAGCGCAGCGCCGCGGTGCTGGACAGCGGCCCGCCAGGCGGTCGCCGACCTGGTCAACGCCGACCCACGCGGCGTGGTTCTCGGGGCCGACCGCGCCGTCCTGCTCAACTCGCTGGCCGACGCGTCGTCGTCGCGGGTCGGGTTGGGCTATGAAACCGTGGTCACCCGGCTCGACGACGAGGCAAACATCGCGCCGTGGCTGCGCGCGGCGAATCGCTATGGCGCCAAGGTGAAATGGGCCGAGGTCGACATCGAGACCGGTGAGCTGCCGACCTGGCAGTGGGAGAACCTGATCACCGACGCGACACGCCTGGTCGCCGTCACCTCCGCATCCGCGACGCTGGGCACCGTCACGGACCTGCGGGCCGCGACGAAGCTGTTGCACGTCGACGGCGGCCTGGTCATCGTCGATCACTCGGCCGCAGCGCCGTACCGCCTCATCGACATCGACGAGATCGACGCCGACGTGGTCGCGGTGAACGCGATCGCCTGGGGCGGGCCGCCTGTCGGCGCACTGGTCTTCCGCGACCCCGACATGATCGACACGTTCGGTTCGATCGCCCTGAACCCGTACGCCACGGGAGCCGAGCGACTGGAGACTCGGCGTGCACCAGTACCCCCTGCTGGCCGGTCTGGTCGCGAGCATCGAGTACCTGGCGTCCCTCGACGAGTCGGCGAAGGGAACGCGTCGCGAACGGCTAGCCGTCTCAATGCAATCCGCGGGTTCTTACATGACGAGGCTGTACGACTACCTGCTGATCTCGCTGCGGTCGCTGCCAATCATCATGGTCATCGGCAGGCCCGAGGTCTCGCATTCCCGTGCTGAGCTTCGTCGTCAAGGAGGTGCCCGCCGAACGGGTCGTGCAGCGACTGGCCGACAACGGCGTGCTGGCCATCGCGAACGCGAGCTCGCGGGTACTCGACGTGATCGGCGTCAACGACATCGGCGGGGCGGTCACCGTGGGTCTCGCGCACTACACGACGACCGCGGAGGTCGACCAGCTGATCCGGGCGCTGGCCTCGCTCGGCTGATAGCTAATCCCCGACGCGCAGCAGCACCTTGCCGGCCACCTCGCCGGAGTCGAGCAGTTCGTGCGCCGCCGCGGCCTCCTCGATCGGGAACTCCGCACCGATGATCGGCCGGACGCTGCCGTCGGCGACCATCGGCCAGACGTTCTCGACGACCTGGCCAACGACCTCGCTCTTGCTGCTCGGCCCCTCGACGGGCCGCGCCCGCAGCGTGGTGCCGATGACCCCGGCGCGCTTGCCCATCAGCTTGCCGATGTTCAGCTCTCCTGTGACGCCGCCCTGCATACCGATGATGACGAGTCGGCCGTCGTTGGCGAGGGCGTCGACATTACGGTCGAGGTAGGCCGCGCCCATGATGTCGAGAATCACGTCGGCTCCGGAACCGTCCGTGGCATCCCGTAACCGCTCGACGAAGTCTTCGTCGCGATAGTTGATGACGATGTCTGCGCCCAGTTCTCGACAGAGGTCGAGCTTCGACGCCGAACCGGCCGTGACCGCGACGCGGGCACCCAGTGCGTGCGCCACCTGGATGGCGTGGGTACCGATGCCGCTGGCGCCGCCGTGAACCAACACCACCCGGCCTGCCGACAGCCCCGCGGTCATCACCAGGTTCGACCACACCGTGGCTGCCACTTCTGGCAGCGCGGCCGCGTTGTGCACCTCGACGGTGTCGGGCACCGGCATGACCTGGCCCGCGGGCACCGCGACGAACTCGGCGTAACCACCGCCGGCCAGCAAAGCGCATACAGGTTGCCCGATCGACCATCGGTCAACACGTTCGCCGACTTCGGCCACGGTCCCGGACACCTCGACACCTAGGACTTCGCTTGCTCCTGGCGGGGGCGGATACTTGCCTGCGGCCTGCAGAAGATCGGCTCGGTTGATCCCCGCAGCACTGACCTTGATCAGTACCTCACCAGCGTTTGGCTTCACATCGGGGACTTCTTGCCAGTTCAGACGGTCGGCGGATTCGACCACGATCGCATGCATTCGGAAAAGCCTACTACCTGCGAAATCCGGCCCTCAGCAATGCGATTGTCGTTTACCATTCCGAAGATGGAGGGGATGATTGCCGGGCGTACGGCTGGTGATATGCCTGGCTTGGACATCGCTGAGCAGAGGTCGTGGCAAAACTTCCTCGATTCGGCGTTGCGCATGTACGCGACTCTCAATCGGGCGTTGGTCGAGGCGCATCGTCTGACCCTGAACGATGTGCGGCTGCTCGACATGCTGGACAGGTCCTCGACGGGTTCGGCGCGCATGGGCGACCTGGCCGAGGGGCTGATGTCACTGCCGAGCCGGGTGACGAGGCAGATTCGCCGCTTGGAGGTCCAGGGCCTGGTGCGACGCGGCGCCAGCCCCGACGACGGGCGTGGCGTGCTGGCCACCATCACCGACGACGGCCGGCTGCTGGTGCGCCAAGCGATGGCCACGTACGGACAGGGCGTGCGCGAACACTTTCTCGGCAAGCTGTCGCGGCCACAGATCGCGGCGATGGGCGAGAACTGCCGTCGGATCAGCGTCGGCCTCAAGGGCACCCCGTCGGCGGCGAAGGTTGGCCGGGTCTGAAGGCCGTACTCTTATCGGCGGTGGCGTGGCAGAGCGGCCTAATGCACTCGCCTTGAAAGCGAGAGACGGCTAAAACCGTCCGGGGGTTCAAATCCCTCCGCCACCGCTCGTTCAAAGGGGCCTAAAACGGCTCTGCTTGGGAAAACACATCACTGTCGTTCACGTAGGATCACCCATTTTCGTGGGCAATTGTGGGCAAAATGTGGGCACGGCGCGCTCCGCTTAGCCGCGACCCCGCGGTGAGCCGAGCCGCTGATGCCTCGGTTGCCGATTCGCCTGTGTTGCCGGTAGTTGCCCGACCGGTCCCTAGGGCCGGGCTGCAGCCGCCACCGGCGTTTCGGCTCCCCCGGCATCTTCGGGGTGCCACACAGTTGAGGTTGTGCTCACCCGCGGATATGCAGGTGACCACGAGCGCTGTGCGGTGACCGGAACCGACATTATCGCCGGGCGCTTTTAGTGCGATTGCTTCAACAGAAGCCCGACCAACAGCACCCCAGACAGGTACGTGCAGAGCAGCGTCTATTTCGAATCGGCTACCGCCCTCGCCGAGCCCAGTTCCCGACCGGCCCGCCGTTGCGCGTAGGACAGAACCGCGCGTGATGCCAGAATCTATTTGCCGCCCGCGTATTTCGCTGACCCGCAGCCGCAGCTTCCGGTGCTGGTCTTGCTGGCCGGTCAACCCGGAGACCCGCAGGACTGGCTGACCGCCGGGAAACTGGTGCGCGTCATGGACGGATTTACGGCTGAGGCTCTTGTCTCGGAGTTACTCGCGAGTAACACTGACGGGTAACCGCGCCGTCGGGCGCCGTCGCGCGATCCGCGCAACCAGCTCAGGAGGAGAACCGTCATGGCGCACGACACCGCCCGCCAGGCCGAGCTCGAGGCCCGCAAGATCGCCGAGTCCGGTCGCCAGACCGAGTGGAGCCTCCCGTCGTTCGGCAAGGAGCTGTACCTCGGTCGGCTCCGCCTGGACCTGATCTCGCCCTTCCCCGAGGAGCCCGCCGAGGTCCGGGCCGAGGGCGACGCCTTCGTTGAGAAGCTCCGCACCTTGTGCGAGACCGAGTGGCGTGAAGTCGGCGTCGAGATCGAGGAGACCTCCGTCATCCCTGACCACGTGCTCAAGGGGCTCGCCGACCTCGGGGCCTTCGGGATGAAGGTCCCCAAGGAGTACGGCGGCCTCGGTCTGTCCCAGTGCACCTACAACCGCGCCCTGATGCTGTTCACGCAGGTGCACGGCTCTCTCGGGGCGCTGCTGTCGGCCCACCAGTCGATCGGGGTCCCGCAGCCGGTGAAGCACTACGGCACCGAGGAGCAGAAGAAGAGGTACCTCCCGCGCTGCGCCAGGGGCGCCATCACAGCCTTCCTGCTCACTGAGCCCGGGTTTGGCTCCGACGCCGCCCGGATGAAGAGCACCGCGGTGCCGACCGCGGACGGGACCGGCTACGTCCTGAATGGCCTGAAGCTGTGGACGACCAACGGAGTCATCGCCGAGCTGGTGGTCGTCATGGCGTGGGTGCCGGCGAGCGAGGGGCACAAGGGCGGCATCTCCGCCTTCGTCGTCGAGATGGACTCCCCCGGCATCACCGTGGAGAACCGCAACGCGTTTATGGGGCTGCGCGGCATCGAGAACGGCGTGACCCGGTTCTTCGACGTCGTGGTCCCGAAGGAGAACCTCCTCGGGCAGGAGGGAGACGGCCTTCGGATCTCGCTCAGCACCCTCAACACCGGGCGCCTCGCGATCCCCGCGATGTCCGCGGCCGGTGCGAAATGGTCCACCAAGATCGCGCGGGAGTGGGCGGCCCAGCGCACGTCTTTCGGGCGCCAGATCGGCAAGCACGGCGCCGTGGCCCAGAAGCTGGCCTTCATGGCGGCCACAGCGTTCGCGCTCGACGCCCTGCAGGAGATCACCGCGATCATGGCCGACCAGGGTCGCAACGACATCCGCATCGAATCGGCGATCGCCAAGCTGTACGCCACCGAGATGGCCTACCAGGTCGCCGACGAGCTCGTCCAGGTGCGCGGGGGTCGCGGCTACGAGACCGCCGCGTCGCTGCGGGCGCGCGGCGAGCGCGCCGTCCCCGCCGAGCAGCAGCTGCGCGACACCCGCATCAACCGGATCTTCGAGGGTTCCACCGAGATCATGCGTCTGCTGCTGGCCCGCGAGGCCACCGATGCTCACCTGCAGGCCGCCGGCGACATCATCGACCCCGAGGTCAAGCTCAAGGGCAAGGCCAAGGCGGGGCTGCAGGCCGCGGGGTTCTACGCGAAGTGGCTGCCCCAGCTCGCCGTGGGCAAGGGCCTCGTCCCCACCAGCTACTCCGAGTTCGGCGACCTCGCCACCCACCTGCGCTACGTGGATCGAAGCGCCCGCAAGCTGGCCCGCTCCACGTTCTATGGGATGTCACGGTGGCAGGCGAAGCTGGAGTACGAGCAGGCGTTCCTCGGACGAATCGTGGACATCGGTGCAGAGCTCTTCGCCATGTCGGCCGCGATCGTGAAGGCCGAGCAGATCCGCATGCAGCAGGGAGGCACGCGTGGCACCGAGGCCCACGAGCTCGCCGACTACTTCTGCCAGCAGGCACGTGTCCGGGTCGACGCGCTGTTCCACGCTCTGTGGCACAACACCGACGCCGCCGACAGGAAGCTCTCGGCAGCACTGGTCAACGGCAAGTACGCCTGGCTGGACGACGGGATCATCGACCTCACGGAGGGCACCGGCCCGTGGACAGCCGACGAGTCGTTCCGTCCCTCCGACGTCGAGACCGTGCGCCGGCGTGTGCTGGAGGGGTGACGGGAAGAATTCCGAATCGTGGTCGTAGCAGTCTGACCGATTGTTCGGCCCGCCACCCTCCCCATAGGTGGCGGGCCGTGCCTTGTTAGGGGCCAAAAACGGTGCATCTACGAGCCCGACAACTGTACGAGTCATACAGCCCTACTGACCCCCTAGAAACTGACCGCCGTGGACTAGAAGACCACCGACTCGCCGGGTTACGCTGCCAGAGTCCCTATCGCCGCGTCTGGCTCAGAGGGGAGATGCCGCCTTCAGGCTGGCTCGGAAGTCACTGCCGACGAAGGCGAATGGGGTGGCAGGGCGGTTCCAACTAAGGGGCCATGAGGCCCCGAACGGGCGTCGCCGACCTGGAGTGCCACAACACGGCGGTCCACAGATCACCTGGTGTCTGACTCGACGTGGAGATGCCGCCTTCGGATTGGCCGCAATCGACCTTGTCGACACCAGGTGACGGACCGTCGGCCGAAGTGACTGGGCGACTGGCGTCGGGCTGATCCGGTCGTCTCTCGCCACGGAGAAGGCAATCAAGTGGTGATCGTAGGGGCTGATGTCCACAAGCGCACTCACACATTTGTCGCAGTGGATGATAACGGCAGGAAGCTCGGCGAGAAGACCGTTGACACCACGAGTACCGGTCATAGCAAGGCGCTGAACTGGGTTCGGCTTCACTTCGGTGTTGACGTGGTGTGGGGCATCGAGGACGTGCGGCAGTTCTCGGGACGGCTGGAGCGTGATCTGCTTGCCGCCGGTCAACGGGTGGTGCGGGTACCGCCAAACCTGACGGCTCGATCCCGTGCGGTCTCCCGTAGCCCTGGGAAGTCAGATCCAATCGATGCGCGGGCGATCCTTCGTGAGCCGGATCTGCCGATGGCTTGCCACGATGAGGTGTCGCTTGAGGTCAAGTTATTAGTGGATCGCCGCGAAGATCTTGTCGCCCAGCGGACTTCGACGGTCAATCGCCTGTCAGGACGGGTTCATGAACTCGACCCGTCGCGTGCCGCTAAACCGCTGATGCGAGACCGCGTTCAGTTCTGCTCGGGCGGCGGGTCCGCAGGGTCCGGGAGTCCTCAATGCTTTAGTGCGCGAGCGCAGTTTGTCAGCGTCCAGCAAGTCCAAGAAAGAGCGCCGACTCGACCGAGGCAAACGCGAACGTCGATGCGCTGGCCACGGACTACTCCATGTTTGGCATGGACCTTTGGGCGGACTTGACGGCAAGATGCCCTGCCATGGCCCCGAAATGGAAGCCGAACTTGGACAGGTTGAACGAAGTTCGTAACGGAATCGCACACAGTGAATCCGCGCTCGCGCACCTCGGCCCGCGACGTAGCCCCAGTCCATCACTCTCGACTGATCGGCCGGAACGGCGCAGCATGTCTTGCATGACCGATTACAGCGATGAAGAACGCGACACAGTCCGCTCCGCCGCCTTTGGCGCGATGCTCCTCGTCTCGAAGGCCGACCCCGGCTTCTTCGCGATGTTCAAGGAGTCAATGGCCGGCTCCAAGGCCCTCGCCAAGGCGTCGCCCGAGCTACGGGGGCTGCTAACGGGCGGGATGCCGAGCCCGCCGAAGGGTGGACCGGAAGAGATCGACAAGGCCGTCCTGACGTCCGTGGAGCAGGCGGTGGCGATCCTGCAGCAGAAGGGCCCCGATGAGGTCGAAGGTTTCAAGGCGCTCATCGTGGATGCCTGTGACAAGGTCGCCGAGGCCTCGAAGGGTGTAGCACCCGCCGAAACCGAGGCGATCGCCAAGGTGAAGAGCGCGCTCGGCGTCAGCTGACCCGGCACCGCTACGTCATGGTGATCGAATCCCGGCAACCGACCGACGACCGCACCGCGCGCAACACAATCACCCAGGCCGTCAAGACAATGTTCCCCGGCGGCCGGATCTAGGCCGAGACAGCCCGGCCCTCTGGATACGTGCGGTGCTCGCCGGTCATGATGCGCCCCTTATCAAATCGGGTTGGCTGCTAGGGGCTGGCCATCTCCTCGAGCCGGGCGATCCGCTTGTCCATCGGCGGGTGCGTGGAGAACAACTTGCCCATCATGTTGCCTGCCCGGAACGGGTTGGCGATCATCAGATGTGACTGACTCGCCAGCTGCGGCACCGGCGGTAGCGGAGCCGCTTCGACACCACCGGCGATCTTACGCAGCGCCGACGCCAACGCCAGCGGGTCGCCGGACAGCTCAGCTCCGGACTCGTCAGCCTGGTATTCCCGCGACCGCGATACCGCAAGCCGCACCACCGTCGCCGCGATCGGGCCGAGCAGCGAGATCAGCAGCAGCGCAAGCGGATTGGCACGCCCCCCACCACCGCTGCCGCCGAACCGACCCGCCATGAAAGCCATGTTCGCCATGCCGGAGATCACCGCCGCCATCGCGCCGGCAACACAAGAAATCAAGATGTCGCGGTTGTACACGTGCGAGAGCTCATGGCTCAGCACCGCGCGCAACTCGCGCTCGTCGAGCATCTGCAGGATTCCGGCGGTGCAGCACACCGCGGCGTGGCGGGGACTGCGACCAGTGGCAAAGGCGTTCGGGGATGTGGTGTCGCTGACGTAGAGCCGCGGCATCGGCTGATGCGCCGTGGTCGCCAGCTCGCTCACGATGCGATACATCGCGGGCTGCTGCAATTCGGCGACCGGTTGCGCATGCATGGCCCGCAGCGCCAGGGTGTCGCTCTTGAAATAGGTCCACACGTTCATGCCGACCGCAAGCACGATCGACAGCGCCAGGATCGACCGGTTGTGAAACAGCGACCCGATGAACACGATCAGCGCCGACATGAAACCGAGGAGCAGAACGGTTTTGAGCCCATTGGCATAACGGTGCGACTTCATCGGCGCTTCTCCTGCCTCGTCCGTCAATTAAACGCCCGAGGCGGACCCGCTGGCCGCGCTTTTACGCAACCGCCAGCCGTGGCAGTAAACCGTACAGTCCACGAACAAGGCCCGGGTCTGCCGGCTGGCGCGGTCGGGTCTATATGCCCAGTTCGGGCAAACCCGACTCGCTCCAACACCAAGACCAGCACCACGGCCACCGACGGCACCGCCTACCCACCAACGCATAGCTCTCGACTGTGCCCACACTTTGCCCACAATTGCCCACAATTGCCCACGAAACATGGTGATCGCGAGTGACTCAGCGTGATCTATCTCCGCAGTTCCAGACGCTTTCAGCCAACTGGCCAGCAGGTCGGATAGGGTTCAAATCCCTCCGCCACCGCTGTGATTCAGTCTCTGACCGGTTCGAGGTAGATCGTCGCCGCGTCGGTCCACGGCGAGTCGGTGTGCCAGGCGGGAAGGCCTGCAGGCGCTCCTTCGCGCGTCCAAACCAGGCGGTACTCCGGCTGCCGCGGCTGTTGGGTGCGGTCGAGTCGGCTGAAGTTCGCCTCGAGCAGGAATTTCATCACCGGCCCGGCCTCGCGGATCCGCTTCTCGATCGACGGCAGCGTGATGCCGGGATCGGAGAACACGTCCACCACATTGCAGTCGCACGAGTAGGCCACGGTGCCGATCTCCGGCGGGGCTTTCACGGTCGCGTCACCGACAAGCTCGCCGACCTCCTTGCCGATGGCCATGTACTCCTCGGGAAGCGCCCAGTTTCCGAAGATCACCGGGTGCTTCCACGGCATCCCGAGGCCCGCGAACGACACCACGGCGCCGACAGCGAGACCCGCGGCGGCAATCACGGGAGCGCCGGCCCGCACCACACGACCCCGACGCAGAAGAAGCGCCAGTCCGAAGACACCCGTAATACCAAGGGCAACAGTCGAACTGACGTAGTACCAGTGGTAGGGCGGCACTCCGAGCAGGCAGTACGCGCCGAAGTCCGCGAGGCCGCCGACACCGAGCCCGACCAGCGGCCAGTGCTGTCTCGGGAGCTTGCCAAGCACGCCTGTCACCAGCAGGCACACCACGGTCACCAGCCCGACCGCAGCGGGGACGATCGCGAGCAACAGCGGCAATGTCATGCCCGACTGCCACATCTTCCACAGCCCGTTGCCGAACGTCGCATCGCCGAACGACTTCTGCAGCGTCTTGATCACCAGCGTGGTCGGGACGGCGGAGCCGAAGTGGTACCAGCTGAACGCCCACCACGGCAGCGCTACGGCGAGTGGCGGTGAGCGGGGACGACCCAGAAGTCGGCGGCGCAGGGCCGGGGTGACGAGGTACACGACGGCGACGATGATGACCAGGTCCGGCCTGGTCAGCACGAGCAGTCCCGCCAGCACTCCGAAGGCGATCCGGCGACCGCAGACGGCCTGTGCGGTCAGGCCGGTGAGGAATGCGGCGATGGGCACGACCTCCAGCCCGAGGGCAGAGTTCACGAAGGGGTTGGCGAAGACGACGGCCACCACCGTCAGCGACCAGGCACCCGAGACGTCGATCCGGCGGGCTATCTGCGCGGCCCATACGGCCATGGCCGCCGACAGCGCGACGGTCAGGATGCCAAGGCCGAGGATCGGCCGGAGCTGCGCCCGTCACCGCAGTGATCCAGGTGGCGACCGCCAGCAGCACAACGTTCAACGGCGACGTAGCGGTGTTGGACTCCTCCGCCGGGATCATCCCCCAGTGCAGATGCTCGGCGACGTTGCGGGCGTAGCTCAGCGTGATGTAGGCGTCATCGACCAGGCCGCGGTGCGCGACGTAGAAGACGACCGCGCCGACCAGCGCCCCGGGAAGCGCCCACCACAGGTCGCCGCCCCTGCGCCGGGTGGGCTCGGGTTGCCGGCCGGCCTCGACGGCCTGGCGCCCCTCCAACTTGGTCATCGGCGAGGATCATATGGGCCAGGCGTTACGGTTGGTGCATGCTTGACCGCTTCAAGGTGTCGGCCCGGGAGAAGCTGCAGCGAGCCCTGGCCGAAGTCGTGGCTGCCGAGCATGACCGTGCCCGACAGGAGCAGCAGGACCAGCATGCCGAGCTGCTGGCCGCGCTGGACCGGCTGAACGACTCGGTCAACGCCGTCGTGACCCGCATCGCCGACACCGAATACCGTGCCCGGCGGGATCTTTCGTATGCACAGGACGCCCGGGCGGCGCAGCAGAGCGCGGCGTTCGTGCTCGAGCACATGCCGACGGCGAAGGTGTTCTGGGAGACGCAGGACACGCTGCGGTACGCGCTCGGCGAGATCAAGGGGCCAGGGCTGGCGCTCGAGTTCGGGGTGGCGACCGGCACCACGCTGCGGATCATCGCCGAGGTGGTGGCCGCCGACCGCACGGTCGCGGGGTTCGACGTGTTCACCGGCCTGCCCGAGACGTGGCGCACCGGGTTCCCGGCAGGAGAGTTCGCCCAGGAGCCGCCGGACGTGCCCGGCGCCACGGTGGTCGCAGGCCTCTTCGAGGACACCCTGCCCGCCTTCCTGGCGGAGACCGACGACGCGATCGCGTTCATGCATGTCGACTGCGACCTGTACTCGTCGGCCAAGACGGTGCTGGACCTGACGGGCGAGCGACTAGCGCCCGATGCGGTGCTGGTGTTCGACGAGTTCTTCAACTATCCCGGGCTGGCAGCAGCACGAGTCACGGGCGTGGACCGAATTCGTCGCGCGGACGGGCCGTTCGTTCGAGTACCTGGCCTATACGGGCAACCACGAACAGGTCGTGGTGCGCCTGCACTGATCAGCTCTCGTAGAGGCGTGCCCAGTTCTCGCGACCCGTCAGCTCGGGCATCGCCTCCCGATAGCGGGTCTGAAGCGACGGCGCCTGTGCGCCGAATTGCTTCAGCGCCTTGCGCATTCGCTTCGTCAGTCGCGTGAGCTTCTTCTTGTCGCGACGGCGTACCCGCACGCCTGCCTGCGATGCAGTCGGTGACGACCGCGTGCCCGAACGAGCGATACGTGCCACCACTGGTTGTCTTCGGCGGCGATGGCGACCGGTCCGGGGATGACGCGCCCGAGCCACTGGAACACCATTCGTTTGGCCAGCACCAGGTTGATCCGGTCCTTGCGCGGCTTGGGGCCGACCGGAACGAATCGCGGTACGACGTCGGTCAGTTCGCGGATGTCGACGGCGGGGTGCACTATCGTTTCGCCGTAGTCGGACCGCTCGGCTCGGATCGCGGCGAGCGCCGCGACTCCGCCGTCTTGCAGAACGTCGGGGCCTTCCAGGAAGTCCTCGATCCCGCGAATCATCGTGTACGCCATGCCGTACTGCATCGACACGAGAGCTTCGGAGATCTCTCGCGCCAGCCATCGCCCCGTCGTCTTGGTGTCGATGTCCCCGTGCAGGGCGTGGGTGATCAGCGAGTTGCGGACACTGAAGTACCGCATGAACTCGTCGCGGTCCTTCCAGTGGAAGTCGGCGTGCCAGACGCCCGCGTTCGGCAGCGTCACGGTGGGGAAGCCCGCGGCCAGCGCGCGCTGGCCGTACTCGATGTCGTCCCACTGGAAGAACATCGGCAGCGGCAGGCCGATCGCGGCGATCACCTCAGACGGGATCAGGCATGACCACCACGCGTTGTATTCGGCGTCGACGCGCTTGTGCTGGCGGTGCTTGACGACATCGGCCCTGTGCAGGGCCCTGGGCGCCCACCTGCCTGCCCGCAGCCTCGTCATTTGTGTCTGCTCGCCGCCGACGTGCAGTTCGCGCGTGTTCTGCAGCGAGAGCATCTGTGCGCCGATGAGGGTCGGAGACGGCGTCAGGTTCGCAAATGCGTTCAGCCGCAGGATCGTCTCGGGTTCGCAGAGGATGTCGTCGTCCATCAGGATCACGTTCGCGTGATCGGCGACGCTGGACACCTCGAACATTCCGCGCGAAAACCCGCCCGCACCACCGAGATTCGGCTGTCGCAAATAGACCAGCTTGTCGCCGAGTTGCGCGGCGACGTCGTTGAACAGCGGCCTGGTCTCGACGGCGTCGGAGCCCTGGTCGACGACGTAGATCGCGTCGATACCTGCCAGCAGGCCCTTGTCGCCGGACAGCGCCGCGACGTTGGTCGCGCAGTCGTCGGCCCTGTTGAAGGTGCAGATGGCGATGGCGGCGGGTCGGATCGTCGGGGGCGCAGGAGCCGTCCACTCCAGATCGGTGATCGTCAGCGGGCCGCCCACGGCGGTGCACTCCATCCACAGCGCGCCGCCGTCGACGTACTCGTTGAGCCTGGCCGACAACACCGCGGTGCCGGTGCCGTCGACCTCCGTGCTGTCGACGGTCCTTGCCCCGCCGTGGATGTCAGACCCGCGAAGCAGTATCCGCGCCCGTGTCGACGTGTCGAACGCCAACTTCAGCTGCACTTCGTCTGCGGTGGTCCACCGCTGGAAATAGCTCGCCGGGAGCCGGCCGAAGTAGGTGTTGGTGTCGACGGTCGCGCCTTTTTCGAGGTGCAGCGCGTAGCGCTCGCGATGGGCCTGACCGGTGACGATGCGCGCATACATGTCGTCGATCACCGCAGCGCTTGGGCCGGTGAACAGGCCGCGTGCCACCACCAGACGCTCGGGTGCGGCATGCTCAATGAGCGTCTGCCTCAGCGCGTCGGGGGTCGCGTGGCCCGGGTGGGCCGCCCCGCGCTCGGTCATGCTGCTCCTGCTACGTGATGAATCCAGTTGGGTCCAATTTCCCCAGCTCCCCGAGGGAGCGTAACAAGCTGGTGTTCTGAGACAAGTTGGCGGCGCGCTGACCCCGGCCGAATTCGCAAAAGGCCTGCTCAGTGCGCTTCCAGAACAATCTTGAGCCGAGCGAGGTCGTTGCCTGTCGCCCGCCTGAGGGCCGTCGCCAGCAGCGGCGCCGCTAGGCCGGCGAACGCCGTCGGCTCGCCGCGGTTGCGCAGCGTCATCCAGGTGGTGCCGTCCGGTGCGTCCTCCCACGCGTACGTGGTTTCCATCGGGAAGGGGCCGTGCTCGGACCGCATCACGAACCGCTCCGCAGGGACGAACTCGACCACTTCGTAGGTGTACTCCAATCGCCGGCCGAGAAACTGGCTGGTGAAGCGGAACCGGGAGCCGAGTGCTACCGGCGGAGCCGTTTCCCATTGCACCGCTTTGATGTTGGCGTACCACCTGGTGACGTTGTCGGGATCGCAGCAGTACGCTGCGACCTCCGGACGGGACCGGGCGATCGTCGTGTGGACCTCGACGTCGACCGTAGCCATGAAGCCAGTGTCTCAGTGTCAGGCGGCCGCTTGGGCCAGCGCCGAAACCGGATCCGCTGTCTGGCAGCAGCTGCGCAGCGGCACGGTCGAGCTCGACGACTAGCTCCGGGACAGAATTGGCACCCGAAATAGTCATCAAAGTGGTACCTATTTCAGGGCCAGCGGCGAACTAGCGTGAACTCATGACAACAACACCTGGTCGCCTAAGAGGCGGGTTCGTCGAGGTGACCCTGATCGTCTTCGGGCTGTACGGCCTCGGCCTTGGGCTGTTCATGATGGTCGCGCCTGCGGCGTTCTTCGACACGCTCGGGACGTTCGGAGTCCGCAACGACCACTACATCTTCGACAACGCGACGTTCGAGGTGCCGCAGGGTGTCCTGTTGCTGGCGGCCGTGCGCAAGCAGTCGTGGCGGGTGCCCGCACTGGCGTTCGCGACACTGCATTGGGCGCTGCATTCGCTCAGCCACATCATCGATCCGCACCACGGCGCAGGTGATCTGATCGGCTGGATCGAGGCGGGTGGACTGGTCGTGACGACGGTGATACTGGCGATGGCGCTGCGCGCCAGCGTGAATGCCGAGAAGGTGGGTGCGCGGTGATGCGTCCTGGTTGCAGGTGCCACCAGCGTCTGGATGCCTATGCTTCGGGTCTGACTCCTCAACGCGGCTCGTCCCTCGCCGCTTGATCGTCGTCCGACTATTCGCCGGTGAAGTTCGGCTCGCGCTTCTCGAAGGTCGCGGTGATGCCCTCGGTGAGGTCCTTGGACGGCAACATCGCCGCATTCCACACTGCGACGTAGCGCAGGCTCTCCGATACGCGCGCGATGCGCTGCTGGTCGAGTACGTCCTTGATGCCGTTGACGGTCAGCGGCGGGTTCGCCGCGATCTCGGCGGCAGTCTGATGCGCGGCGGCCAGCGATGCCTCCGCGTCGTCGTAGACGTCGTTGACGAGCCCGATCTTCTCGGCGCGTGCGGCGTCGATGTTCTTACCCGTCAGTGCGAGCTCACGCAGGTGGCCGTCGGTCAGGATCAGCGGCAGCCGGGCCAGGCTGCCGACGTCGGCGACCATCGCCAGCTTCACTTCGCGCACCGAGAACTTGGCGTCGGCGCTGGCATAGCGGATGTCGACGGCCGAGATCAGGTCCACGCCGCCGCCGATGCACCAGCCGTGCACCGACGCGATCGTCGGTGTGCGGCAGTCGGCGACGGCGTTGATCGCGCCCTGCATCCGCAGAACCGTGGCGTGGAAGTCCGCGCGCGGCCGTGCTGATGAGCCGTTGGTCATCACGTCGGACAGCGACCCGCCCATCGCAGGCACGTCGAGCCCGTAGCTGAAGTGCTTGCCGGAGCCGGTGATGACGATGGCACGGACGTCGCGGTCGGCGTCGAGCTTGGCGAACACGTCGGGCATCTCCGCCCAGAACGCCGGTCCCATCGCGTTGCCCTTGCCCGGCCCCACCAAAGTCACCTGCGCGACGTGGCCGTCGATGTCGACGGTCACGGACTCGTATGTGTCACCCATGGCCAGAAGGCTAGCCACTCACGGCGGCGACCCGCCGAGCACTACCTCTTTCACGACGGCGCTGGGTAGAAAACTGCACATGGTGGTCGCCATGATTCCCGCGACCATCTCGGACTCGGGACCCTGCGCGCCTGACTGCGCGCCCTGGTCCTTCAGGATCGCCTTGATGACGGCCTTCTGCGTAGCCTCGTCCAGCTTGGTGTAACTCGCTGCACGTCATGGTCAGCGCGTTCGCGGGCGCGGGCACATCCGGGACGTTGGTGTTGCCCGGCATCGGCAGGCCGGGAATCTGCGGTAGGCCGGGGATGCTCGGCAGGCCGGGGATACCAGGGAAGCCGGGTTCGGCGTTCGGCGTCCGCGACGGTGAGGAGATCGGCGGCCCGGGCTCGGTGGTCATCGCGACAGTGCCGGTCGTGGTGTGTGAGCATCCGGTGGCAAGGCCGACGAATACCAGTGCCGCGGCCGTCACCCGCAGATGGGTTCTCATCTGCGCAACGATAGGCGCACGCGCGACGTAGCGTGGGCGCATGCCTCCCGATTTGCCCTCCGGTCCGGATTCGCCGCCGACCGACGAACTCGCCTGCGCGGAAGCCAGCCTCGGCGTGCTGCAGACACGTGCTGCATCCCATCGCCAACGACGACTGGTCCAGGCAGACGCCGTGCCGGGAGTTCGACATCGCCAAGCCTGACCGACCATCTGATGAACTCCATCACCGTGATCGGTGGCGTCGCAGGTGCGGAGTTGCCCGAGCGGGATCGCGCCGACTCGGTCGAGCGCCAGGTCGTCGCGGCCGCCCGGCCCGCACTGGATGCCTGGCACCGACGCGGGCTCGACGGCACCGTGCCGTTCGGTGAGAACGAAGCGCCCGCGCGCGGTCATGGCGGGTGTGCTGTCGCTCGAATTCCTCATCCATGCGTGGGATTACGCAACGGCCATGGGCCGGCCCGTGAATGCACCCGACTCACTGGCCGACTACGTGATGGGGCTGGCGCAGAACATCATCACCCCGCAGGGCCGCACCACCGCCGGCTTCGACGACCCGGTCGATGTTCCCGACGACGCGAGCGCACTGGACCGACTCGTCGCCTACACCGGTCGCCGCCCGAGCGGCTAGCTCCGGCGATCCAACCCTTCGGCGAACTCCAGGAACGCGTCGTTCTCGTGCGGGGCCGCGACGGTGACGCGCACACCGTCGTCGCCGTAGGGCCGGACGATGATGCGGCTGTTGGCCGAGTCGTTCGCGAACTCCTGGGCGCGGCCCGGCAGCGGCAGCCAGACGAAGTTGGCCTGCGACGGCGGCACGGTGTAGCCGGCCTCGCGCAGCGCCGCGGTCACCCGGGCTCGTTCGGCGATGACGGCGTCGGTGCGCGCCAGCAGTTCGTCGGCGGCGTCCAGCGACGCGATCGCCGCGGCCTGCGAGATGCTCGTCGCGCTGAACGGCACGTACACCTTGCCCAGCGCGGTGATGATGTCGGGATCGCCGACGGCGTAGCCGACGCGCAGCCCGGCCAGCCCGTAGGCCTTCGAGAACGTCCGCAGCACAACGACATTGCTGTGCGCGCGGACCAGCCCGAAGCTGTCGGGCAGCATGTCGTCGGTGATGTACTCGACGTAGGCCTCGTCGAGCGCGATCAGGATGTCGGACGGCACCGCCTCGACGAAGCGGGCCAGCGCGTCGGGGTCGACGACCGTGCTGGTCGGGTTGTTCGGGTTGCAGACGAAGATCAGCCGGGTGCGGTCGGTGACCGCGGCCAGCATCGCGTCGAGGTCGTAGGTGTGGTCGGTCAGCGGCACCTGAACCGGGCGTGGCGCCGGCGGTGCGGGTCTGCAGCGGGTAGATCTCGAAGCTGCGCCAGCCGTAGACGACCTCGTCGCCGACGGTCGAGGTGATCTGGATGAGCTGCTGGCACAGGCTCACCGACCCGCAGCCCGACCGCGATGTGCTCGGGCGCGAAGTTGACGTGCTTGGCCAGCCGCTCCTTCAGCTCGACGTAGCCGTTGTCCGGGTAGCGGTTGATGGTGTCGGTGGCCTTCTCGATGGCCGCCCGCACGCTCGGCAGCGGCCCGTGCACCGTCTCGTTGCTGGCGATCTTGATCGCGCCCGGCACCGTCTTGCCCGGCGTGTACGCCGGCAGATCGGCCAGTTCAGGGCGCAGACGGGCGGTCACCCGACCAGTCTATGGGTGGTCGAACCGCGCTTTGCCTGGTGGCGTTGCCCCTGTGTACGCTGTCGGATCGGCGGTAACCGTCGGGAGGCGTGCCAGAGCGGCCGAATGGGACTCACTGCTAATGAGTTGTCGCCCTTAAAGGCGACCGGAGGTTCAAATCCTCTCGCCTCCGCCGGGCTGACTCAGCCACGCACAACTGAAGACAAGCGCCCGTAGCTCAACGGATAGAGCATCTGACTACGGATCAGAAGGTTGGGGGTTCGAATCCCTTCGGGCGC
>CAWEYH010000019.1:0-23787 GCA_963813275.1 uncultured Actinomycetota bacterium
TTGGCGGCGAAATCCGGCCACAGACAACGCGCTTCCCGAGACAAAAACCACGCCTGAGCTGCGGTGATGGGGTGGTGCGCCGTCAGGGTTTCGAACCCCGGACCCGCTGATTAGCAATCGCTCAATCTCGTCGCTCCCTAAACCCTCGTGTTTGCGCTGGTCCAGCGCAAATTCGAAGTCGATCGCATCGCGATGATGCCGCCTGTTTCCGGCCGATTCTCGTCCATATTCGACGAATAAACGGCAACTCATAGTCGGCCTCCACGCGTGCCCGCTTGGGACCACGGCGAAGCCAGATTGAGGTTGCCCGCCGCGTCTCCCGAAAGGCTGTTCGTCCGGTCGTAGAGCGTGGCCCAACGGCGCATGCGCGCCGCTCAGCTGCGCGCCGCAAGGCCTGCGGCGCGCGTGCGAGATCCCCGCATCACCGCGCACCGCGCGATCTTGCCGCGCGCTCAAGACTGAGAGCGCACATGTGCGCCGAGCGGTTCGACGCAAGCGCTTCACAAGGCTGGCTGTGGACAGTTGCTTCGTTGTTAGTCCAACGCACGAGCCAACCGGCGCGTGTCGTCAGTGATTCCTAACTTGTCTTCGTGCGACCCAACCGTGCGGAAAGGATGTGGTGAATGTGGTGCCCTCGCTCAAGAGAGCAGTGCCCTCACAGGAGCAGCGCTCGGCGGTTCTGAGAACGGTCTCCAATGTCGTGCGCGAACCGTCGACGTGCCGGGTCTGCACAGCACCGGTGTGTGGTTTCGAACTGTGTTGGCCGTGTGCGGCGCACCAGCGCATCCCAGGCGTCGCTGATGTTGTTGCACCACTTACCTATGCCGTCGCTAGCACCGAATCAGCTGAGCTGTTAAGCAAATACAAGAACCACCCAGTGCGCGCGCACCGGGAGTGGCGAACTGCGATCATTGCCGACCTCTTAGGAGAGGCGATTCGGCTGCACGAAACGTGTTTCGGCGTTGCGGCGGGGCTTCCGGTTTCCGTGCGGACCGTGGTTCCGTCGCTCACGTGGCGATCCGGCACGCATCCACTGATATCGATAGCCGAGTCGGTCGGGCTGCTGCACGAACCGGTGCTGACGCCCGGGCCTGACCCACGCTGCGACCGGACGGTACGTCTGGACAAATTCGCGGTCGAGCGCCCGAACCGGATAGCCGATCGACACGTGTTGGTGATCGATGACGTGTGGACAACTGGATCCAACGCCCAGTCGGCAGCTCTGACACTGCACCGCACTGGCGCTGCCAGGGTGAGCGTGCTGGTCATCGGCCGGTGGTTGAACCCGCGAAATGCGCTGACCCGCAGCTTCATCCATCGCCGACTGGGCGCCACCTACGATCCTCACTCATGCCCCGTAACCGGCGGAGCATGTCCCGAGCCGCCGACGTCGTATCCGCCATGAGCGACCAAGGAGCGCAGTTGACGCAGCGCGAACATGCGGCCGCGGCCATCCTTGGGAAGGTGGACGCCCGACCACATTCCGACAGCGGCTGGAGTCTCTAGCGCCTCCTTGGCGCAGACCCACCGGCGAGGACACCCGCGGCAGAGCGCCTTGAGTTCAGGATCATCGCCGCCCTCGACCCACCGATCGGGATCGGCGAGGCAGGGAGGTTTGCGCGCCGGCCGCGCTATCTTGCGCGTCATCGTGACCGCGATCTCTGGTTCGAGGGGAAAGACCACACGAGAAAACACTAGCGCCATAACACTAGCTAAGAGTGCACCAAAGCTCGCGATATTCAGTACCTGTGGATAAAGTGCTAGTGTTACTCAATGCCCGCCGTCGGTGCCTGCTTAGCGTTGGGGAAGCACGTTGGCCGGGATGACCGCGGATACACTGACGCGATGCACGACGACGCGCCCGCGCCGGGGTCTGCGCGTGCCGGTGCCGCATTCGCTGCTCGCCGTCAGGAATTGGCGATCACCCAGCGCGAACTCGCGCGCAAAGGCATCATCACCGCCAGCTCGCTGATCGCGTTCGAGAAGGGGCGCAGCTGGCCGCGCGAGCGCACCCGCGCCACGCTCGAAGAGATCGTGCGCTGGCCGGCGGGAACACTAGCAGACATCGCTGCGGGCGGAACCATTCCGGGAACAGCCGCCACCGTCTCGGCCCCGACGTCGCCAGAGATGGCCATCGTCGAAGCCGTCGACGTGGCGATGGGCTCGGTGACTGCTGCGATCGCTCACCTTCCTGGCGAGCATGACGCCAAATTCGCCGAGCGCATCCAGGCGGTGCTCTCGGATTTGCGCCGCTTGGAGACGGTCACTGCCCGCGCGATCCGCTCCAGCCACGGGTCACCATCGGTGATCAAGTCATTGATCGCCATTCGCCGTCAGTACGACGCGTTGATGACCCGGGCCGCCGGCGCACCTGGTGCGACACTCGGCCAGCGGCTCTACACCGCCCGCCGCCATGCCAACGTGACCCCGGCCGAGGCCGCCGCCGCGCTGGGCGCGCCCGCCGAACTCATCGTGTCCATCGAAAACGAGATCCCGCCGCCGGCTGACGCGCACTCTCGCGTCGAGGACTTGATCGGCGAACTGAACGACAGCTAGAGCAGCAAGGTGGCGAGAACAGTGTGAGCCCATAACGTCGACGTGCAGGCGCGCTCGGCGCCCCGAAGTTTGTGTCGGAACCACCTGTTGAACGATTCGATACTGAGTCCATGACGTTGGACGCGTTCGTGGAGCAGGTTGGGGGAGTGCTGGGGCGCGCCCACTCGTTGTTCGGCCAGCCACCCGAATCGGCCGGTTCGACGGGCCTCTCCGCAGGTTCATCCCTGGCCGCGGCTGGCAACCTCATTCGTGACGGACTGCCGCAGGTTTCGGGTCTGTCCGGTGAATTCGCCAGCGACTACGCAACGTTCGGTGACGATGCCGCCACTAACCTGTCGCGGCTGGCCGGCACTGACCGACGGCTCGACGCCTATTTGGGGAACGCAGCCCACGCGGACCGCGCAGGGCATAGGAGGTCTGGTCGTGTCTTGAACGGTGCCGCGGCCGACACCGCGGTTCTCGCCCCCTACACTGACACCCCTGCGGGCCAACGTGCGCTCATCACCGCCTTGCGCGCCAGGCTGGCGCACCAGCAGAGGGTCGTGTTGGCCTACCGGCGGCGTGATGCCGCCATGGCGTCATTGCTGCGGTCCCTGAGGTATTCGACACGAGCCTCGGGCGGAGCCGGAATATCGGTTCCCCGAGGCGGTTTGGCCATGCCGCTATCCGGTGCCGCAGTCAGCCGTCCCTCGTTTCGCCCTGCGGTCGGACTTTCCGGCATCAGATCACCGCGCGACGCGGAGAAATCGGATGCCGAGCTGGCGTCACGGGTTGATCCCCGAGCCGACGCCGTACCGTCGGGCCCCGGCGGTGAAGCGGCGGCCGCCGCGTTGAGCAAGCGCGGGACTCCCTATGTGTGGGGCGCCAAGGGCCCCAACAGGTTCGACTGCTCGGGCCTCACCCAGTGGGCGTGGGCCCAGGCAGGCGTGCGGCTCGGATCCGACACCTACTCGCAGGTCGAGCAGGGAGTTCCGGTCGCTCCCGGGCAGGTACGGGCCGGCGACCTCATCTTTCCGAGATACTCGTGGGACGGGAGAGGGCCCGGCCATGTGCAGCTGGCAATTTCGTCCACCGAGGTCGTGCACGCACCGCAGACGGGCGATGTCGTGCGGATCGCGCCGATGCCCACGGCCTACGTCGCGCGCCGGCCCGTTCCCGTGTCTCAAAGCGCCGAGAATTAGTGCACGGGCGACCAGTCGGCCGACCGTACGCTCAATTCATCGCACGGAAAGGAGGGGCCGTGTATTCAGCTCTTCACCACGAGGCAAGTAACGCACTGGATCTGCTCTCACACGCACAGCAGCTCTTCGGCGGCACTGCGGCACCGGCTGATCCGCCCGCGTTCGTTGCGCCGCCGGATCTGGAACACAACCTCGGCGGGGGCTGGTTCTAGCGCACGCCATGACGCAGACGCGCAGGTTCGACGAGCAGACGCATTGGGATCACGATCCCGGCGGGCTGCGGGCCGGGGGAGCCGGCTGGGCGCCGCCCGGCGCGAACTTCTTCATCGACCGCGCCGACCCGTATTGGGGACACGTGCTCGCGAAGGCCCGCACCGCCTACGGCGACCCGAACGTGCACTTCAACACCGACGACGTCGGCCAAGAACGCCGGCTGGTCTTCGGTGACGGAACGACGGTGCCCACTGACGGCTCGCTGGCCTACCGCGACGCCGCCAACCACCGCACCTACCTGCTCAACAATGACGGAACAGTGTCCCCACTTGATACGAACGGCGCTGCAGGACAACCCGTCGCGCCAGCGGGATTCCGCCGGAGCTCCGACGGCGGCTACGCGCCCGTCGACTCCTCGGGACATCAAGTGGCGCCACTGACCGCCAGCCCACCCGTCGCGCCGCACGGCTATCACGACGGCAACGGGACCCTGACACCCAAGAACGCTCGCGGCGCCTACTACGTCGACAGTCCCGCGACAGGGAAACGGGACTATTTCGACAAGGACGGAAAGCCCATCACCGCAGCACAATTCGCTGACTCAGGCCCGGCATCCGCAAGTGGACCCACATTGCCGACGGACGAGCAGCAATCTGGCCGCGCCGCCGACGCGGTGCGCAAACTGCACGAGGAACTGGCCAACCGGTACAGCCAGATCAGCGACGCCGAAAGCAAGCTGTCCGAGGTGCTGCTCAACGCCCATGCCACCACCGCGGACGGCCAGCAGAAGCTTCAGGCCATCCAGCAGAAGATCATCGGCGCCGTCAACAACCCGGCGATGTCGCTGGACACCCCGGCCGGCGAGCAGGCGTTCCTGAAGTTCCTGCGCAGCCAGGTCGCCGCGATCGGCGACATCGTCAAGTCGGGGACCATGGCCGCCGACGACCAAGCCAAAGCCCTTGAGGCGCTGGCGAATCTGTACCCACCGACAGCCGACCCGTCGCCAGCCACACCCGGTGATGATCCGTCCACGGCGCCGCCCACCAGCGCCGCACCCGTTGCGGCCGCACCGGCGCAGAGTGCGCCACCCGACGTCGGCCTCGGACCCGAGGAACCGATGCCCGACCCGGCCCTGTCCGATCTGGGCCTGAACGGGGCCGGTGCGCCGCCGGCCACCGATCCGCTGGCTTCGTTGGCCTCGGCCTTGCCCGCAGCACTGGGGGCACTTCCGTCCGCCGGCCTGGGCGCCGGGCTCGAGCCGCTGTCGTCGCTGACCGGGGCGGCCGCGCCCTTGGCCGGCCTGATGTCCCAACTCGCCGACCAGCCCCGTCGCGACGACCACGGCGATGGATCCTCACGCGATTCAGGTGCAGATCCGTTACCGCGCCACGACCGCGACGAGCGGCCGAAACCCGATGACGCACAACCCAACACCGCAGCCTCTGAGTCCACGGCGGAACCGCCGCCGCACGGCACACCCGCGGAAGGCTCACCATCCGCGGCTCCGTCTGCGTCACCGACATCGGATTCCGCCGCGGCGGGCCCGTCGACGACGGTCTCCCTGCCCGACGGCTCAACGGGCACCGCGCGGACGGACGCGCTCGCCGAGGCCGTTAAGTCCTATCTCGGGGGCACCCCGGTGGACGCGGCGTACCGAGACGCCGGAGTTAGCCTGCCCCCGCCCGGCACCCCGGTGACCGACCCCATCGACCCGTCGACGTTGACCTGCGGCGCCATCGGCATGTTCAAGGACCACTACGTCGTCGCGGTCAGCTCGGCGAAGGCGCTGCAGGACGGGCAAGTGGTGCCGCTGTCGTCGGTCGCATCAGGCCCGGGCTTTCTCGGGTGGATGGACCCGGCGGCGACCCACGTTCCCGCCACGGCACCGACAGCACCTGCCGCCACTGGATAAGCGAAACCGCCTGACCAACAACGAGTTCAGAGTTCGAGTCCAAAGGAGCCGATGAATGACCGACCATATCCGGATCACGCCCGAGGTGTTGGGCGCCGTGGCTACCCGCCACGACGAGGCGGCAGACATTATCGCGCAGTCACGCCTCGCCGGGCCGAAGATCGAGGCCGCGCTGCGCTGCTACGGACCGATCATGCACCGGACCAAGGCCGCGGCGGCGGACCTGTTGGGGCTGCGCGACAGGGAACTTCGGGTGCACGACACCGGCCACCGCGACGCCGCCGACGCGCTGCGCCGCGCGGCCGTGAGCTTCGCATCGGCGGAAGACCTCAACGCCGAACGGTTGACCCTTGACTGACGACGGCGTGCCACTCAGCGCGCGGTCCTTCATCGCCTGCACCCCAGACGAATTGGTGTTCGTGCGGGTGGCGGTCCGCGGCCACGTACTCGGTGTGCAGCTCGAACCCGGCGTTATGGGGCAACCGGGCAGCGAGATCGCTGAGCGCATCATGGCGTGCGCCGACGTTGCCTACCTTCAAGGCCAGGTGGCTCTTCGCAGCCTTTGGGAGGAAGCGGGGCTGGATTCGGTCTGCACCGATGGCATGCCGACCGACGACGACCTGGCAGCCGCGCGCAGACGCCTCGAGGCGATGTAGAGATGACGGATGCCCGGATGACACTGCCCGCCGCCATTGCCGCCCTTGTGCGGCCGGCCGCGACGCTCGGCAGGGCCGACTCGTGACCCGCTCGTCCGAATTCGACGATCTGGGCGACGCCGAAAAGGTCAAGTACTGCCAGACCGAGATCGCTGCGACGGTAGGAAGACTCGACGACATGATCGCGCGGCTGGCGTCGCTGCGCACCGATGTCGATGACCCCGACGGCCTGGTGCGGTTCACGCTCGGTGATGACGGCCGTCTACTGAGACTGTTCATCGACGATTTCGTCGCGGCCTCCCTCACCCGACTGGGCCTGGAGAAGAAACTCAACGACTTGTTCTCAGCCGGCAATGAGGCAATGCAGTTGTCACGCAAGGAGTTCTGGGACGGGATGGCGGGCCATCTTGGTTAGATGAGTCGAGTGGCCACCGTAGAGATCAAGTGGCGCGGTTTTAGTTACGAATCATCGTCGGCCCTACAAGTGAGGTGCAGTGCGTGGTGAGCCAATTGCTGGGCGGCCTGGCGCGACTTCCTCGTCGGCGACGGCGATTCGGGTTACGCGCCAGAGCTTTAACAACTCGGATGAAAGTCTTGTCCCGGCACCACTTCACCACGAAAGCCCACGCACGCCAGGTTGTGGTGGCGTGGTGCCATGACTTCTACAACAGCCGACGCCGACACAGCTCCGCCGCATTGAAGTCGCCCATCCAATACGAGAGACTCGCCGCAGACCAACCGGCCGCAGCATAAAGGAAACCTTCACGACCCGAGGGAATCCCATTTCTCGATTTTACGAATGCATCGTGGGCGCGTAAGAGATGCCGATGATCGCGCCCTCGATGGACTGCAGTCGAGCGACGGTTTGTCCCCACGGCTCGGTATGTGCGTCGTGCAGCAGCGTGAAGCCCTTCGCCTTCAACTCGTCCGCTGCGACCTGGACGGTGTCGGCGTCCGCGACCGAACTCGACGCTGGCCTGCGGCACCGGCCGCTCAACTGGCCAGTCAGGCGTGCCAAAGCACGCTTGCGCAGCCTGAGTCAGGGGCCAGACGCCGAAGGACTTGCAACCGTCGATGTCTTCACTGTGCAGGTAGCCGTCGGCTTCCGCGGTCAGTGGCAGGCCAAGCGCGTCCACGTACAACCTTCGGCTGACGGCCGGCTCGGGGGTGATCACTGCAACGCTCGTGATGAATTGCATATCCATGGCGTCACCTTCCAACGCGAATTCGACGGATCCACCGATCGTCGCATCCTGCCCCGACACCGCAGCTACGAACTCCGAAGCGGTCTCGCAAGTCGGACCGCCACCGCACGCGCTCACGCGCCATTGAGCGGCTGACATGGGGTTTCCGCAGCTCGCCCCTGACCCGCGGATTCCCGTAAGACCCGCCCGCGAAATGCCGGATGTGGGGAAGGGCCTATCGCTACACGGGATCTTCTGACCCGGAGCAGAATGCTGGTGTTGGCCGCCTCGTGAGTCGCCCTGGCACATCAGGTCACACGGACGGCGATGTCAATTTCGGCGCGAACCTACGTTGCGGCGCAGCCTGTTATGCGGGTGTCGGCTACAGGAATTCGTCGCACCTGGCCTTAATGGGCCGCCGATAACCGACATCCGGTACGTCTGGCGTTAGCCTGCTGCTGTGGATTCAGCGGCCTGGAGTGCCCTAGCTGGCTGGTTAAGTGCCCTGGTTGCGCTAGCTGCCGCTATCGCGTCAGGGGTGGGAGCGTGGCGCTCGAGGTTTGCCAAGGGACAGGCAGAGCAGCAAGCCAAAGAGGCAACCGAGGCCGCGCAACAGGGCGCCGCCAACATCGGGCGGATCGCATCGACACTTGAAGCCCGATACGCGCCTGAAGTGAACAAGCAAGCCCTACTTGTTTACATCGCGACATCGCCGGTGATCATGGGAAATACCGGGTGGGTCATCACGAACGGCAGTGAAGCCCCGATATCGAAGCTCAAGGTGACGACGGTCAACTCGTGTCAGCTGGTCGTGTACCACGGCTCAGGCCCCGAAACAGAAGACACGCTGGAGGTGCCAATGCTGGCACCGGGCGAGCGCACCATGATGTTCAGACCGTGGAACGTGGGGTCTCCGGAGATTGAGCAGATCCGGTTCCTTTTCGTTGACGCGCAAGGCACCCCGTGGGAACGAACCGGAACCGGGACGCCCACCCAACCGACTAGCGATTAGGACTCTGTCAAGCGCGACCGCTGGCCACTTCCAGTAGAGACGATGCATTACGACCTCTCTCTATGCCCGGTGCCGGTGGCGTCGTTTCTGCCGTTCGCGACTTGTTCGGCGACAATGGCGGGGTGACTGTCGCCACCGACGCGCCCTGCGGCGCAAGCACGGTGTACCGCAAGGATTCAGCGAGGGAGCGGGTGCGGGTGCCGGCGCTGCATCTCGTCGCCGATCAGGGCTGCACCTGCCAAGCGTGCCTGGCACACGTGGCTGCCGCAGCACTACCTGCAGCTGTGCAAGGTGCTCGGACTTGATGTCCCAGAGGGTGTCGTCGAATAGCGTTCGTACGTCATGCGTCAGTGAATTTAATAGATGACATGAGCAGAGCGATCGTGGGTCCAGACAGGCCCAAAGCCGAAAAAGACGCGCAGTGGTGGCGCATGGCGTTCAACGCGACCGAAGAGGTCACGATGATCGAGGACGACCCGCAGAACCCTAGAGTGGTCATGTTCGAATTCCCCGACGGCCTCGACGAGGAAATAACACCAAGTTCATTCCGCCACCAGTCGCCCAAAACGCGCCTGGCCGAGGACAACAAGTCACTCCTGCCCGAAGGCGAAAAGCGCACCGTGGCAGAACTACCCGAATTCTTCGATGTGCTCACAGTTGGCCGCCCGACCGACTCACTGCGATGGAACCCGCTAACGGCGCCCGGGAACCATCGGCACCCCGATCAGCGGTGGTAATTGGACCGGCCCGCCACCCTCGGAAGTTGATGGCAGGCCGAGTCGCTCACCCGACGGCGCTTGAGCGCACCTCCTGTTCAACCTTCTCCAACTTGTCGTCCAACTCTCGAATGGCTTCGGTAAGTGCTGTCAGCCCTTCGGCGAGCAGCCTCGTATTCGGGTTCTCGGTTGACCTGGCGACTTCGCGGAATTTGTTGCCGGCGGTTGCGGCCCAGGGCGCTGCGTTGCTCATGAACGGTCACCGTATCGGTGGCCACTGACAAGTCGGTTTTTTTCCCGCAGGCGCCCCTATTTTTTGCGCGCGCGTCGCGATGAAATAGACACTCGGCGAGCCACTGCCAAATAAGCTCTTCCAATTTGGTGTCTACTGACGGGCAATCCCTTGGATCGCCCGCCCTCATGACATCGATTGACTCAGTGCCCTTAACAGTGGGCGGGAGATCACGCGCCATCCAGAAGGTTCCGACTGGGCCGTTAGTCGAGGACGTGCTCAGGTCGTCGAGAAACCGACTCGTGTCATCGGACACATAGAAGACGTAAATCGAATACTTAGATCGAACTGTGTCCGGGGGGCCCAGATGGACAATGTTTTTCCAGCCGTTTTCGCCGAACAGCCAGGGTTTGCTGAAAAAGTAGTGGACGGGGTCCCGGTCGTCCCGATGCGCGAACCAAAGTTGTTGACCATGCCGTCGGCCAGCGGTGCCTTCAAAAACTGCGCATCGGAACATGTCGCCGCCTGGCTGAGTAATCGTGATCGGGGTGCTTTCTTCGATGGCCGTTTGAATCCGATTTTTTAAATCTGGTACTCCAACCAGAATGCCGACAACCGCGGCAAGCACAGCGAGAATGCCGCCTATCAACTTCCCAGCTGATCTCAATGTGCTCATTCGCCGGAACTTACCGGGTTTGCGGAGTGACGAGGACGATTCCGACAACAGGTACGAACGAACACACCGCACTAGCGGCGATCGTCCCGCTAGAAAGGTGGCTCATCACCCCCAGGTGAGTAGTCATCCAGTGGATATTGCCGCTTGAACGGGATCGATCCGTGTAACCCGGCAAGACGAATCAACACAACGCCACCACTCGAGCACTTTCGGAACTCCGAGCCCGCCTGTAAGCCGACGAGATAGCTCGGTTGAACCTCCGCAGTGCATGCATGACGGATTCGGCCGCTCCTCAGCGTGGACACGGTGCAAGCCCACCGGCACATCATGCGCCTGGGCGGACTGATCTCGGACAGAAGTTCGGCCCGCCACCGTGGGGAGTTGGTGGCGGGCCGACGGGGAGACAGCC
This sequence comes from uncultured Actinomycetota bacterium, assembly GCA_963813275.1. Taxonomy (GTDB): domain Bacteria; phylum Actinomycetota; class Actinomycetes; order Mycobacteriales; family Mycobacteriaceae; genus Mycobacterium. The sequence continues at coordinate 10,748 of CAWEYH010000019.1, forward strand.
AAGTCAGAGGCCAGTCGATTCCGTCCTTTTGGATTTCGTCGCACAGAGGCGAGGTAGACGACGCCCGCGGAAGGGCAGGGTGGAACTTACGTTCCCAATGCGCTTACAGGCGGCCCTCGCATTGGCGCGCCCAATCGTTACCCAGGCGTCGGCCAACTTCTTCGGTCGGCTCGTCGGCTGTCACTTGGCCACCAGTTCGAAAAGGCAGCCACCCAGTCGACTGGTAGGAAGGACTTCCCAGCGCGGCAAAGGGCGCGGACCGCGTCTTCAGGGTTGGTCGCTGTCAGAGCGCAAACATCTTGAGCGGTCATCTCGAAACTGGGTTTCCTCAGCGCCTGCAGCGCGGTCTCGAGAAGGTTGCCACCGATCTGGTCCTGGTCGAATGCCGCCTTGACTCCGTCACTGCACGATGGGCTCACGTCATCGATGACGTCGTTGGTCGGGGACGTAGGCCCCGACGGTATCGGCGCCAGAGGGCCGGGATCGAATGGTTTCAGCCCCGGGTCAACCATCGCCAACGGGTGGGTCGGTTTGCCGTCCACCACGATTGTGACGCCCTGCGTTTGGACAAGCGGGTTCGTCGGCTGGTACGGCTCTGGTGAGTTTTGGGATTCGGCGACGGTCTCAAACTGCTTTCCGGTGTAGCAATCGATCTGGAAGCTGTAGGTAGCGTTGGGCACCGGACCCAGGCGCCCACTTCCTGACCCCGTCTGGTAGTCGATTTTCGCATCGCCGGCAAAGCTGATGTTGGGATCTCCTGCAAACTCAGGATGCCCGAACAACTTTGTATTGGTTACGCCAAAAACGCAGCGTGGTTGATCGATCGGAGCCGAAGGCATGTTGGTGATGTTGACACCAATATTTGTTCCACCATCGCCAGGCTCCGTGTAGATCTCAACGGTCCCGGCGCGGGCTTTGTACGGCGCGATCGAGTCACCGTGCGCGACTGCAGCACAAACCGTTTGCGGCGCAACCATAAGGGTTGCGCCGACAGCCAGCACGAACCATCTTCCACAGCGCATCATCCCGAAACTCTCCCCCTCTACGTAGGTGTCCCCGCCTCACAGGCTAACCATCAGAGCACACGCGCTCGTTTGCTCAGCGACGCGATGCTATCTATGCCCTGATCGATTGCATGCCAAACTCATCGGAAATCCCGCGAAAAATGGGCCCGCCACCGTCGGGAGCAGAGTGGCGGGCCGAGGGGTTACGTCAGACCCATGGTTGATGGTGGTTGTGGTGGTCATGAGCTAGCTACCTCTCAAGGTTGCCAGCTTGCCGATTGAGTCAGGTCATATTGAGGTCACGCGGTCTGTTTGCGACCGAGAAACCGCAGCTAGAACGTGGTGCGCGATACTGGGATTGAACCAGCACATATCTCTGCACGAAGCTCTATTGTGACGCGTTTAGCGTTAGATCGTGGGACGCGACGAGTACCGCCAGCCCGTAACGCCCTTCGGCGGATGGGTGGCAGACCCTCGGCTGGGTCGCCTACTGCCGTCACCGACCGCTCCGCACATCCTTGGACTCGCACCGCCGGGCATTGGTAAGACACGGCGCTGGTTGGCCCAGAGCGCGGTGCTGTGGCCTGGGCCCGCTGTGGTGTCGTCGAGTAAGGACGACTTGATGCGGTTGGTGTCGTCGCGGCGGCGGGGGAGGGCGATGTTGTTGGACCTCCGGCCGATCGATCGCCCCGCTTATTCCGGCGAATTCACCACTTGCCGTTACGATCCCACCGCGTTGATCCGAAGCATCGAGGACGCTCAGGCCGTCGCCGAAACCCTGCTCAGCATGTCGTCGGTCGGCTTCGCCGGCTCGCAAGCCCGGCCTCCTGCCGATAACGGTATGTGGGAGAACCTGGCGTTCGCGCCGTTGACGTGCTTGCTCTACGCCGGAAGTCCGGCAGCGGTCGGCTTCGGCATGGAGTGGGTGCTGGAGGCCGCGGAGGATGTCAATATTCCGCTGCAGTGGCCTCGGCAGGTCAGCACCGATCCCTGTTGGGTGACGGCGGCGCTGTGGTGCGGCAACACACTGTTCGAGGCGCGGGTTCGAGGCATCCTCAACATGGTTGACAAGCAACGGGATTCGGTGAAGATGACGGTCACCAAGGCGCTCACCGCTTGGCTGCGCACGTCGATCCGTGACCGTGATCTGCCGACACTCGACCCCGCCGTTCTCGACGACCCCGGCACGACCCTCTACATCCTGTCGCCGTCTGACGGCACGGTCGCACCGCTGGCCGTGACATTGATGGAGCAGCTCATCCGCCGGCAGCGCGCCAAGGTTGCCCGGTCGGGGCACTACCCACGGATCGGCATGTTTCTCGACGAGCTGCCCAACACGCCGCTGCCGAAGATCCTGCAGTATTTCGCCGAGGCACGGGGCCTCGGTGTGTCGATTTGCGCTGCAGCGCAAGCAAGTTCGCAGCTCGACGTCGTGTATGGCCCACTGCAGGGCCGCGCCATCCGCGACGTCGTTCCGGCGACCCTCATCATGTATGGCGCGCACGAAGAGGAGCTGATGCGTTCAGCAGCGTTCTGGGCGGGCAAGACGACGCGCAGTCACCAGTCCTACGACCACAACCTCGACGGTAAGACCACTTCACCCCAGTTTGGCAACGTCCTGGAGCCTGAGGAGCTCGTCCCGCGCCACCTCGGCGAGGCGCGCCTGATGATCCGTGGGTCACCGGGTCACATGGTGGAGCTCCTCGAATGGCACGACTTCGTCGGATACCTCGACGAGCTATGGGAAGCCCGCCGATGAGCACGTTCTCAACGGGCGGGTCACCGTCTCAACCGAGATCCGCCCACACCAACGTGAGAGATTTCGCTAAGTGCAGAGTCCGAGATGTCACGGATCCGCGCTAAATGACTGTGGCACAGTGAATCCGCGCGCACGATGCGATCGAACATGCCGCGCGGCGACCTGTGGCTTCTCGTTCCCGATGCCGAACTTCAGCCTTCAACGACCGTCGTCCCAACAAACCGCAAACGTCAAGTAGTCGGCCGCTTGACTACGATACATTTGTCAGTGTGACCGGCATGTTGCGGGAACCGTCAGGACTTGACGCACTTCGTTGAAGCGAACCTACTGGGCAGAGCCATCGTCGGCGGTATCGGCGGAAATTCCCTCGACAAAACCATGGCATACAACGCCGCCTATCGCGCCGCATCGATCCCGCCGGGCACCGCTGTGCACGCACTGTACGTCCGCGACGGCCAAATCGTCGGCGACAGCTGGCAGCACGCATCTGACCACGGGACCGGCCGCAGCAATGCCAGTATTGACGCGGAGGCGCGGCAGGGCGCGGTCGAAATTTCGGTCGACCTCACGGAACGACTCGCCACCAACCGGCTGCGTGAGCTCATCAATGCGTTGACGTCGTCGGTTCCCCGGACCGACGTGGCAATCTTTTTCAACGCTCTGGCAGTCGCGGAGCAGAGCCCGAGCGCGCCGGACGTCGCCCTGACAGGTGCGGCTGTGCAGATTGATGCACTCCTGCGTTCAGCGGTCGGCGACGCGTCGCTGTTGCTGCCGTCGTCCCTTGCGATCCTGCAACGCATGCAGATGCTGCGTGACCACCTTGCCGTGGACGCGTCGTCGGCCGCAGTGTTGATGCTTGCCGCGCGCATCCCTACGGAGTGCGCGCTTGCCTGCGACAGCGATCGCAGTGGCAAGTTGTCAACTCTCGAAGTCCTGCTTACGCAAGCCGCTAGCGGCCTCCGCACCGGGGACTATCTTTCGATCCACACCCTCGTCGCATCGGCCGCCCTCGCCGGTTACATCGAACGGCTCGACTTCCTGTCCGATCAGCTGCTCGCCAGCGCGGAACGTCAACGTGACGAGGCTCTGCACGCTCCGCCGGACCCGCTGGCCTTCAGCAAGCTTCTATATCGTGTGCCGCCCTACGCCGTTGCGGCGCTGCTGATTTGCAGGTGGGTGAGCGATCTCGATCTCGACCACCGAGCGTCGAAGCCGCCGTGGAACGATCGCGCGACCCAGGCCGAAGAGATCGCGGTGCGTGCATCCGCCGGCCTTGCTCACCAGTATTTCTACCGGGTGAACAATGAGCTATCGACAATCCGTGACAGCGTGCTCGCGGCGAGGGCAACCGGCGACCACATCACCGCCGATTTACTGATCAGCGACGGTGTTATGGCGAACTATTGGCCCGAGTCTTACCAAGGTTTCTTCGACGGGACCGGGCGCGAGCCGGCCGTCGACCCTCGGCGACTGTCGAACGAAACCGCTGCGGACTACAGTTGATTCCAAAGATCTGAGGGGTATCAGAGGCGGTGGACGAGACGCGCGCATACTCGGATGCCTTGGTTGTCACCAAGGCATTCGGCTCAGACGCAATCCAGCTCGCGCCGGCAGGGGAGGCCCGTTTCGACCCGACGGCAGTCACCATGCTCGTTTCGTGCGCGCTGCTGGCGTCGATCGGTAAGGGTATTTGTGGTGGCCTCGAAGAATGGAGCAAGAAGACGACGGTCGCCGCTTTGGATGGCATTGCCTCGGCGATTTCTCGGCTAATCAGACGCGATACGCCAAAAGCCTTCACCGCATCGCCGAGCCGCGACGAGTTGATCAAGCAGATCGGCGATTCATCGCGCGCCTTGGACGCCGCACGCCAAGAGATCGGCCAAGCTGCTCCCGGCGAGGTCCACCAAGTGATCGCAGTCAGCGTGTCGGCGGCCCGCGCAGCGCTTGAGGAAATGGGATTGCGCTCCACCGTCAGCTTGCGAGTCGGCGGGGCGCTTGAACAGGTCCTGTCGGTGTCGCTGACAAGCGGATCCGCACCCTCCTGAAAGTACCGCTTCGACATCCGCGCCCGTCTCTGCCGGCGATCCGACACGTCGACTGATCTCTCAGCGTCGGCCGCGAAAAGTGCACAGAGCCCCCCTTAGGGCCGTCTTACGCTTCAATTCATGACCGCATGTGGCGACGGCAGGCTTGACGAGCTCCGACGCGCGTGGATCGCTGCGCACCAAGGCGTCTCGACCACGCAACGTCGCCGCGCCGAGCTGCTCGGCCGCCGGTTGCGGGCGCGGCAGCGGCAGTTCGTGTCGGCTGCTCCCGACCCGCACGACGACACAGTCATTCCGCCTCTGTGGCTGCGGACCGCCAAATCGCCGGCGTCCCAGATCGAGCTACTCATCGTCATGATCGTGGCGTTGGTAGCACCCGCCGGCTGGCTTGGAGGATTGGTTCTCAAACGGGTTGTCTCGAAACTCATTCCCCACACACTGTGTGCGTTTCCCATCGCGGCGCTGCTGTGGTCGGGGGTCGCGATGGGTTTGGTGATCGTGCCGCTGTATGACCCGGCATCGACGGTCTGCCAGATCGTCGTCACACCGTGGCTGTGCCTACAGCTTGCGGCGGTGCCGGTGGTGGCGGGGATCTACGGCATCGCCGAGGGATGGCTCGCTGTGCGAGGTTCTGAGCTCTGGTGGCCACTGACACCGGCCAAGCGGCCCATCACCCCCGAAGAGGCGCTCGCCATCCTCGGTGAATTCGACTTGACCGAACCCAGATCGCCCAACGCGCCCACGCTTTACGACGGAAACGAACGGGGCTGCGAATGAAGGGAATTCAGTACCGGCGTCTGTCGGCGGCCGAGTCTGGGTTGGCCCTATGAGGACATTAATATCCGGGCTGGCGGCGTTCGCCTTCGCCGCATTGCTGTTGGGTGCAGCGATCCTTGCGCTTGCGATCGAATTGCTGCCGTACGTCGTCATCGGGTGCGTGGTCGCAGCGGTCATCACATCACGGACGCGACGACATCGAGTCGCCGCCGGAGCACCGGCATATCGAGCTACACCCCGGCCAGTGCCGCGCTATCACGCGCCGCAAGGGGAGTGGGTGTACGTCCCGGTGTGGGTCGGCGCATCGCCGCGACCGGCCATGTCGGTGATCGACGCCGAAGTCATCGAGGAACCGCGGTGAGTGATCGGCTCGTCGGCGAAGATGAATGGGCGGCCGACATGCTCTACGGCCGGGAACCGTCGCTGGCTCCGCTCACCGAACGTCGAGACGTCGATGATGGCGTGGAGTCTGCCAGCAGCCCAACGGAATCCGATGCGCGCGCGGGAACCGTTGAGCTGGACTCAACCCCGCCCGACGAATCGGATCCGGCAGACGTCGACGCCGGCGCGAAGAGAGACCGCGGTCGTGCTCGGCGTCGGCGTGGTGTGCGCCGTTGGGGTGATCGTCGCTGCGCTGTCGACCTCCCGCGACACCGCGCCCGCACCGCCGTCCGCATCGCCGCCGCCCGTGTTGCACCGCTGCCCCGACGCAGGCGACGTCGGGCAGCGATGCGCGATGCTGACCAAGCGATTCCGTTCACCGCCAGCGCGAACTGCCCGACCGGGTCCACGTCGGCGCAGGCGCTGACCGACGTCGCCAGCGACTCGGCCTGGGTATGTGTGCGTGGCGACCAGGGCGCCACCGTCGACGGCCAGGTGCTGCACGTCGACTTCGGCCGAAGCTACGTGCTCTCCGCGGTGTCCGTTACACCCGGCTGGGTCGCCAAAACCCCAGGCGGAAAAGACGAATGGCTCCAGCACCGCGTGGTGAGCCGCCTGCAGTACATGTTCAACGACACCGAGCGCACCATCGTCACCCAGGACACCGGCAATACCCACGGGCCGGTGACCACCGCGCTGCCCAGGAAGGTGATGGCGTCAGCGGTGACCGTCGTGATCCTGCAGACCTCCCGCCCACCGGCCTCGCCGCTGCCGACATCTGAGCCCGACGCATTCGGGGCGCCGGGATTCGGCGATTCGATGCTGGGCACCGACGGCGCACCGCTGTCCTCGGACGCGGTATCAACGACGGAACCTCTCGCGCCGGACAACCAAGACGGCGATCCCGTCGATGCGACGTTCGCGATGAGCGAGCTGAAATTCCTCGGACACGAGCCGAACTGAGCCAGCGATGCGTCTGACACATACCTGGCGAGGTCGGCTTCGGCGACTTCGCGGCCACGCGAGAACTGCGGGAATCCTGTTGCTCAGCGCCGCCTCGGTGCTGGGCGCGGCCGCCGGATGCAAGGTGTTCCTCGCCCCCGACCGACCCGACATCGCGGCAATCGCCCAGCGCGTCGGCAACCAGCAGGACCAAGTCGGCGGCTTCGCCTGCGACTTCGTCGTGACCTGGCTGACCGCAACCACGTCGCAACGGGCGGCGCTGCAGCGTTTCATCAGCCTCCCCGATCCGGCGCCCGCCCTGCCGAGCACGCCGGCAGCCGTGGTGACCGCGCCGCAGACGGTGTCGGTCATCCGCACCGGCGAACTGGGGGAGACCGACATGTATGCCGCGACCGTATCGGTGACCGAACGGCCCTACGTTTCAGCGCAATCCACCCGAGCGTTCTACCTCGTGCCGGTGTCGATGTGGAACCACCAACCGCGCGCCGTGACCCTGCCGGCCCGCATCAACGGCCCCGGCCCCGGCGTTGACATCCGTACCGACTACCGCCAGGTCCTCGCGGCCGACAGCCCGATCTACGCGCTGGTGCGCGGATTCCTCGAAACGTATCTGACCGCCACCGGCGGCCTGGACCGCTTCGCCATGGCCGGGTCGGGGCTCACCGCGATCGGCGGCTACCAGAGCGTCACCGTCACGAGCGCGGTCGCCGACCATGCGGTGCCCGATGCCCCGCCGCCCGCCATCCGTATTCATGTGCTCGCCACCGTAGTGGCGCAAACCGCCCAGTTCGCCACCCTCACCATGAGCTACCCGCTGACGGTCGAGAACAGCGGCGGGACCTGGATGGTCGCCGCCATCGACCTGACTCCACAGGTTGGAAACGTCGATCCCAACCCTCCTGCGCCACCGCACAACTGACCCAACGGGAGACGTCTTGAACGACAACGCACATCTGCTGGCGGCCGCCGGGCTGTTCACCTCCGGCAGCGATCTCGCCTTCGCCACGATCGGGTTCCTGGCGGCGGTCGCCCTGGTGATCGGGACCGTGTCGGCGATCCGCACCCACGCGCGGGAAGGCGCCGGGTCGGGCATCACCGCCCAAATCGGCACCATCGTCTTCGCGGTGCTCATCCTGCTGTCGGTGGGCATCGCGGCGATGGTCACCCGCGAGTTCAACAACCACGGCATCCGCAACACCGTCCACGTCGACAGCCCGTGGGGACAGTGACCATGCCTGGCAGACGCTCCGGCCAAGATCTACTCCGACCAGCGCACCGTCACCATCCATCTCGGCGACTCCGGCGACGGGTTCACCCTGCCGTTCAAGGAAAAGTGGCGTGCGCCGGACGCGGCGGCCGCGGTCATCGGGTTCATCGCCACCAGCGCGGCCGTCACCGCCAACCTCACCAGCGGCTACGCACTGCGCATCCTGATCCTCGGTGTCGTGGCGACTGCCGCCGCGGTATGGCTGCTGTCCAAGCTGCCGACCACACGTCCGTCCTTAGTCGTCCGCGGCCGATGGCTGTGGGCTAACCTGCGTCCTCGAATCAGCTGCTCCCATCGGCCGACGCGCTGAGACCGTGAGATGTTGGCTCTGGCACCGCAACTCGTCGTCGGCAATCTGCGACTGACCGCAGACGGCGTCTACGCCGAGTACCTCTTGTCGGGCGTGCCGTTCATCTTTCTGTCCGAGGAGTGGCAGAACACCGCCGCCGCCGATCACGCCGAGCTGTGGCGCACCTTGCCGTCGGGCTCCTCGGTCAGCGGGCTCACCGTCCCCGTCCCCACGCGGGAGCTTGCCCGGCGAATGTTGCACGCCCACCCGGCGTTGCGCACTGACCCGGGCGACCCGTGTGCGGTTGCCTGGGTGCGGCACTGCCGCATGTGGCAGCACGCCGTCGACGCACACCGGCCACGGCGGCGGATCTACTGGCTGAGCATCCCGCTGGACGACGGGCGGCGCCGGGCGTTCGACATCGTCGCCGGGCGCGACAGGGACACCGACGCCGCGCTGGCCGACTACCGGCAGCGGGCTGCCGAACTGGTGGCCGCTCTGCCGGCTGCGTTCTTTCCCAAACCGGTGTCGGCCGAACAGATCTGGTGGCACTGGAACTACACCGCCAGCCGCGGCGTGTGGCAGCAGCCGCTCCCGGCACGGCACCACGACCCGCACGCGGGCTGCCGGGCTCGGCGTTCACCCCGGTGCACTTCGATCCGTCCGCCGCGCACGCTGCGGGGCAGACGATGGCGGGCCGCCCGCACCGACACCGAGGTGTTCGTCCGCGCCTACCGCAATGCCGACGACGGGGTGCCCGACTCGTATCAGGCGCTGGTCCCGCTGGACAGCTTCCCCGACACCGGAATTGCGTGGCCGCGCGCCACCATCTTCAAGGTCCTCGACGACCTCACCGGCAGCGACACAACGTTGGACTGGACGATCCACACCACGTTTACACCGACCGACACCGCGGTGTCGGTCGCGCAGAACGTCATCACCAACATCCGCGACCAGTACCGCCAGCGCGGCCGGCACGCCGACTCCGACGACGAACTGATCCGCAAGCTGGCGTCGGGAAAGGAGCTGGCCTCCGAGCTCAAACGGGGCTCCGCCGAGCGGGGCGTCAACCCGGCCATCGTGATCGCCGCTGCCGGGGCCGACGCCGACACCGTGAATGCCGCTGTGGCCATGGTGATGCGGGTCTACCGTCGCCAGAACATCGGTGCCCGCCGCTGGCGCGGCAGCCAGAGCACCCTGTGGCGCGCGTTCAATCCGGGCAGTGAACGCGGCGCCGCGCTGGGGGAGTTTCGCAATCCCACCACCACCGAACGGTTCGCGAAATTCGTGCCGCTGCTGTCTCACTCGCTCGGAAACCGGACCGGAGTGCCGTTGGGCATGAACCTCACCAGCCCCGGCATCCGCGACGTGGTGCTGCTGGACCTGTTGGGAGCGCCCGATCGCGAAAACCCGGCCAACCTCGTCATCTGCGGATCACCGGGCCGCGGCAAGTCCCACATCGGCAAGCTGCTGATTCGCGCCTGGCTCGCGCTGGGAGCCGGGGTGCACATCTTCGATCCCGGCGAGCCGCGCGAACACCAACGCGCCCTCGCCGACGTCGAGGATCTGGTGGTCATCGACCTTGCCGACCCCGGCATATGCATCGACCCGCTGCGGATCTTCCCCTACGCCGCAGCCGCCGAACATGCCGTCGATCACCTGCTGCCGCTGCTCGGGTACGCGGCGATGAGCCGGCAGGCCGCCCGGCTGCGCACCCATCTGGCGGCAGAAACCCGCGACACCAACGGAATTGGCAGCCTCGGCGGCCTGATCAGCTACCTGCGCAACCTCGCGCGAAGGCCGAGACCGCGCCGACGACGACTTACTCGTCGGGCTCGAGGGGCTGCGCACCGATCGCCACCTGCGCGCTGTGTTCGACGAGTCGCTGCCGGTTGCCGACCTCAGCGGCACGGCCGCGGTGGTGTGGAACACCGCGGGGCTCGAGCTGCCCACCGTCGGTGAGGAGTACGTCGCGCACCTGCACGACCGCACCACCCCGCGACAGCGCGCCGGCGCCGCCGTCTACGGGCTGGCCGCCGACCTGGCCCAAAACCTCTTCTTCGCCCGCCCGCATCGGCCCGACATCCTGGTGGTGGAAGAGGCTGCGCCGCTGACCAATTCGCCCGGCGGCCAGAAGTGCTGCAACCGCATCATCCGGCAGGGCCGCAAGTCGCAGACCGGGTTCGTCGGCATCAGCCAGCACCCAGTCAAGGATTTCGCCGTGCTGGAGGACGAATTCATCGATCAGCGGCTGTGTTTGGCGTTCCGGGATCCGCGGCTGGCGCGGGCCACGTTGGAGTGGTGCGGCCGCGACCTTGACCGGCACCCCGAGCTGCTGCGCGCCTACGTCGAGAACACCAGCCCGGTGACGCTGTTCGACCACGACGACGACGCGACCACCACTCGGCACGGCACGGTCATCCCTGGCCGTGAGGGTGAGGCGTGGTTCCTCGACGAATTCGGCGGGTTCGGCAAGGTCGGGTTATTCGGGGCGCCCACCGCCGCGCTCGCCGCCGCGCTGGACACCAACCCACGCCGATCCGCGGGTGGGTCATGATCGCGCGCCTGTACCTCTGGTACGTCACCCACCCGCGGTTGGGCTGGCCCGCACTGGTGGTGCTGTGTTTGCAGGCGATGGCGATCGTGGCGGTGTGCGCCGCGCCGACAGCGTCTGCGTCGACCAACAGCATGGTGCTCAGCTGGACCGGACTGCGCGACACCTACGGCGTGCCCATCGGCGACTACTACCTGGCGATCGCCTCGGTGCGCGAGCAGATCATCGACGGCGCACCGCATCTGGGTGTCGACCCGGCTTCCTGGGCGGCGTGGATGACCCATGCGTGGGCGTCGGTGACGTCGGGCCTGGTCGCGGCGAGCGTTCTCACCTCGGAGGCAGGCCTGTTCATCGGCATCGTCGCGTTGGCAATGTGGCTGTTGAAGGTCACCGTCAGCACGTACTGGCTGACCGTGATCGGCGAGATCGCCCGCGCGATCGCCGGCGCCGTCATCCAGGTGACCACCTCGCTGGGCCTGCTGATGCTGGCGGTGCCGATCGGGGTGTTCGCCGGCGTGGTGACCGTCAAACGCGGCGAGGCCGGCCGCGGCTGGACCATGATCGGGCTCGCGCTGACCATGCCCGCGGCCTCGATCGCCGTATTCAGCGACCCGGCGGGGTTGATGTACGGGCCCGACGGATTGCTGGCGTTCGGGCGCCGCATCGGCTTCTCCGTCGCGTCGGGCGCCACCCACAACGGCGCGCTGGTGACCTCCGGTGGTACCGGCCAGGTCGACAGCCTCACCGCCAGCCTGATCACCCACACCGTTCGAGAGCCCCTGCAACTGTGGAACTTCGGCCACGTCGTGGACCGCGTCGGCGGCTGCGGCACGGCATGGTCGGCAGCCGTGCGTGCGGGCGTCTCCAACGGCCCGATCGACGCGATGCGCTGGTGCGGTGACCACGCGGCGGTCGGCTACGCTCAGCACCTCGACGGCACCAACATCTGGGTTGGCTCGGTGTTCGTGATCGCCGCGGCCCTGCTGGCATGGTTCATGGTCGTCTCCGGCTGGGCCGTCCTGCGGGTGTCGGTCATGGCGATATGGGCGACCGTGATCGTGCTTCCGACGCTGTGGCTCGGCGCCATCCCCGGCGCCCCACAGCGGCGCGCCGCTGATGTGGTGTGGCAGTTCTTCTCCCACGGCATTCAGACGATGATCTACATCGTCTACGTCAGCGTCGTGGGGCTCGCGGTCGAGCGGATCGTCTCGGCGCCGCTACCCGCAGAACTGGGCGACACCAACCCGTTCGCCCACGTGCTGATGATGGGCGGCGTCGCGCTCGCCGCGCTGATGCTGTTGCGCCACATCCGGACCGACATATCAGGGCGACGGTCCGGTGGCGGCCTGTGGCGTCAAGCCTCTTCCGTCGCGGTCGGGATGGGCATGACCGCGGCGCTCGGTGGAGCGGGGAGCGCCGCGGCGCAGGGGATTCGGGGGTTGCGGCGGCGACCAGGTTCGCGAGGCGAAATCGCGCCCTGGGAACGGATGGACGCTAAGGCGGCTGTCGTGCATGGGGTGCCGCAGCCAGGCTTCGATCCGGTGCCGGGGTTGGGTGGTAGGACAGCAATCGGGGACCGGCCGGAGACTGGAGTAAATAACGAGGGCGGGCACCATGGTGGCCGCGGTGCTCGTAGCGCGGTGACCCGTGCATCGATTGCCGCGTCCGATGGCGAGTCGCAAGACGCACCATCGGGCGTAGCACCCATGATTCGCGCCGGCACCACTCCTACTACCCGCGACCGAGGACAGCGAGCAGGGCAAGGCCGCATCGAAATACACGCGACTGCAGCGACTCCGGGGGAGGAGTCGTCGGTGCCAGCGATCAACGACACGCGGCATCGAGGCCACGAGCTATCGGGTCCGGAAGATTCGTCCGTGCTCGATACGGAGGATGGGTCGCCGCCTGACCATTTCGGATGATCCCAGCGTCCGCCTGAATTGTCTTTGGCAGAGCCAAGTCTGTCCGGCTTGTCAGCCGGTATGTCCACAGTGGAGTACT